>CBDDEL010000001.1:0-35833 GCA_965226885.1 Opitutales bacterium
CATAACCGACAGGCAATCGTTGATGCCTCCGTCGTTAAAAGTGGCAAAGTCGTGGTAATTCCCCTGCTTCGGGTAAATGTGCGGCCAGCCGCCATGTGGAAGCTGAGATTGAAGCATCAAATTCAGGGATTTCTCGATCGCGTTACTCAGGGCCGGTTTATCGACTACCTCATTGAGGGCCATGAGGAGGCGGATGGCGCCTTGGGTCTGGTCGTCATCAAAACTAACGTCATACCCATTCGGCTGGTTCAGGTGTATCGTATGCTCCCAGCCTCCCAGGTCATTCTGACCTCGAATCAATGCATCCGTGGCATCTTCCGCAGCTTTTAAATACTTCGGGTTATCCACGACCCGGTAAGCGCGCAGAAAGGACATGCCGACAGCCGGCGTTCCCGGCGGCTGGACCTCAATGGTGCGGCCATCCGTAAGTTTTTCACCCCATTTTTGCTCTAGATCGAGAGAGTAATACCATACATAGCCGCCTTCAATGAAGATGGAATGATAAAACGCAATGCCTCGTTCCAGTGATTTCATCGCCTCGGCGGCAAGTTTTTCATATGAATTCGATTCCGCTCCCAAACCGCGTAAGGAGATACTATGCAAACACATCATGAGAATCGTTATCAGCACTGAACCAATATATTTATTTCTTTTCATAGTGGCATTCATTTTAGCGAAGGAATCAAATGTACTCAACGTTCATAATTCATATTCTTCAAGGATTGAAACAGTTCGATGTAGTTGCACAAAATTTGCACGTTATTGTTAAACAGTTTGCTGCTGATTCTATCCATGATATCGTATCGACCATCCCAATTGCGGACGGGCTTGATTTTATAAGGATCGTTTTTTATTATCCAGCGACCGGCTTCATCCTGGGTTGAGATGACTTCGCCGACTTCTTTTTGCGAAGCTTTTAATTTTTCCAGAATCTCATCTTGGGATAGCTTGCGGTCACGCTGCTTCAAATAAGCGTCTCTTTTCAATTCCGTTATGCTTTCAAATTTTTTTTCCGCCTCTCGCAACTGGTTGCTCAAATCCGATTCGTAGCGATAACCCTTACTGCGTTCGGGACTGAGTTCAGCAGTGGAATTGACGCGGACTCGGCCCTTGTCATAATAGAGCGGCTGGCCTGTTCCAATCTCGATAAATCTGGCCCATTTTCCGTTGGGCAATCGGCATGAATGCAACCAATCGATGGCATCCGGAATGGGTTCAAGATAGCGGTCCCGTCCCGTATCCCGTATAGAGGTAAAGATCCATCAGTGTGCCGATGTTGCGAACCGTTACCATTGGGCATACTGCCGGAGGCTCAAACACCCTGCCCCAGGCTGGCTGGAGGTAATCGTTATACTGCTGTATCCAACCGGTCTGAGGCGGGGGCAGTTGAGAGATCATGATGAACCAGCCGGCATTGTTTATGGAGTCAAGGTGGGCCTGTTTTCCATAATATTGGTGCGCATCCATCATAACCGACAGGCAATCGTTGATGCCTCCGTCGTTAAATGTGGCAAAGTCATGGTAATCCCCCTGTTTCGGGTAGATGTGCGGCCAACCTCCATTTGGAAGCTGGGATTGGAGCATCAACTTCAATGATTTCTCGACCGCGTTGCCAAGGGCTGGTTTATCGACGACCTCATTCAGGGCCATGAGGAGGCGGATTGCGCTTTGGGTCTGGTCATCGTCAAAGCTAACGACATTTCCATTCGGCTGGTCCAGTTGTATCGTGTGATCCCAGCCTCCCGGGTTATTTTGCCCTCGAACCAATGAACCCGCCGCATCGTCAATACTAACGGCATGCCCATTTGGCTGGTCCACGTGTATCGTGTGATGCCAGCCTCCCAGGTCATTTTGCCCTCGAATCAATGCATCCGCGGCATTTTCCGCGGCTTTTAAAAACTCCGGGTTATCCACGACCCGGTAAGCGCGCAAAAAAGACATGCCGACAGCCAGCGTTCCCGGTGGCTGGACCTCAATGGTGCGGTCATCCGTAGGTTTGTCGCCCCATTTCCGTTTAAGATCGAGAGAGTAATACCATACATAACCGCCCTCAATGGAGATGGAATGATAATACGCAATGCCATGTTCCAGCGAATTCATTGCCTCGGCGGCAAGTTTTTCATATGAATTCGATTCTGTTCCCAAACCGCATAGGGGGATACTATGCAAGCACACCATGAGAATCGTTATCAGCGCTGAACCAATATACTTTTTTCGTTTCATAGTGATATTCATTTTAGACACAGAATTACCAGGCAAAGATCACATTGTGTCAATCGGATGGAAAAGTGTAGGCTCCTTATTCTCTATAGATTAAGCACTTCACTATCGACAATTTTAAACTCGTGGTTAGGTCGTAGTCGTTCTGGGAAAATGACTAAATTAAACCCATTCGTACCTGCAGAAGGTACAAGAAGCCCATCGTAGCCCAGCCACTCAACGGCTCCGCCAATTTCCTGACAACGGTCTAGAGGAAATTTAGTCAAATTTAGTCAAATCGCCGGGCGGCTTCAGCCCCAAGATTTCAAACTTTGTCCAACTACCCAGATCAAGAACCTCGTTTAGAGAAACTTGCAGTCTATAAAGAGTGCGTTTTGCCGATGGCTTTAAAGGTTGCAGGGAAATTTGGTACTCGATTTCAGCGAGGCAGACGGAACGCTCAATACTGGTGTAGATTGCTTGCACGTCTGGCGGATTCCATCGCGCACCTCTTATATTTACCCGGTCAGGAGGGTAATTTTGCCAACAATGACGGAATACGATTCCACTCCAAGGGCCCGGATTGAATTGCTCAATCCGTTCGATAAGGGCGTCGTCGTGGATCATAATTTACTCAACGCATTATACGAATGCGCTGTCCTTGAGTTGAGCAATGATGGTCAATACATCTTCGAGGCGTCCAGCCTCAATCCAATCTACCGGACGCTGGCCAGACAATTGCTTGTGGTGGGAAAACAACCACAATTTTGCTTCCTGTGAGGTATAAAGTTCGGCCAGCTCTCCGACCAACCATTCCAGTTGCAGCAAAATCTCCAATGAAGACTTTTTTGGCTCAGTATGGCCGTTTCGCCACCGGGACACTGTTTCCGGTGTTGTATTGAGCAGTTGGGCGATTTCCACACCACGCATACCGCTTTTCTCCTGAATGGCATCCAGTTTCGTTGCTATAGAATTCATTTCGGGGAATGATAAATGTTATAATTGATATTTCAGTTGATGTAAGCATTGACGTAAGCATTGATGTATTGATTGATCAAGCATTAATTTAAGTATCTAATCAAACGCATCCAACCTATCCATTGCCAATTTTGTGCGTTTATGGTATAATCCGGTTTGCTGGGTGAATTTGCCCGGTTTTCCAGTTTTTCTGGATTTTTTCTAATATATTACCTACCGACACGTTGATCCCATGAATGCTGAACGACAGAACCAACCCGAAAATCCTGGAATGAGGGATGAAACCCCCGATGACAAGCAACAGTGGATTCGCTCCCTGGTTGAGCGGCATGGGAGTCCTCTCACCCGATATGCGAGAACTTTTACCGGCGATGCGGAAAGCGCCCGCGATGCGGTGCAGGAGACTTTTTTACGCCTTTGCCGCCAGGATGCGGACAAAATCGCTGGGCATTCCAAGCCCTGGCTCTACAAGGTTTGCCGCAGCCGGGCTCTTGATTACCTGCGCAAGGAGGGCCGTATGACCCCGGTTGATAATACTTTGCTGGAACTCAACGAGGCGTCCGAACCCTCTCCATCGGCGGAATTGGAGAAGAACGAGAAGGTGGACACCGTATTGCAGGTCATCGAATCGCTGCCCCCCAACCAGAAGGAGGTGGTGCGCCTAAAATTTCAGAACGAACTCAGTTACAAGGAGATCGCTGAGGTGACCGGTTTATCCGTCACCAATGTCGGTTTCCTGCTCCATGTGGCCTTGAAATTTATTAGAAAACAAATACAGGGACAGGGCGAGTTGATGCCCGAATCCCGAGGAGAAACTTGAAAACATCATGAACCAAGACGATCCAAGATTAGCCGCCTACGCGCTCGGGGAACTCTCCGGGGAGGAGGCTATTGAATTCGAGCGAATTCTGGCCGAAGACGAGAATTTGCGGAAAGCGCTCCAAGAAATCCGGGAGGCCGCCGACACGGTTCGCGTAGCCTTGGGCGATGACAGTGCGCCCGTCCTCACAACCGAGCAGGAAGAGCAGATGGTTGCGAACGCCATCAAGGGCGACCGGGAAACGAAAAAAATTCGGACGCCATTCTACCGCAATCCCACTTACCTGAGCCTGGCGGCAGCGATTGTCATGGTATTTTCTATATTGGGAGCCCTGACGTATATGAACACCACCGATATATTTCATAGCCAATCGGAAGAAAGGCCATCTGTTCATGTAGTCGAAACCAAATCTGCGCCGGCGCAAAATCCCACCATTTCTCATTATTTAGTGACACCAGCGGCTCCACCTCCGGCCAGTTCGCCAAAAAGACAAATTGCCGACAGCTTGCAACAATACGCGTATGCCAATGGGCAAAGTGGGGCTGAATTAAATAAAATTGGAAGCCGGATAAGAAAAGAGTCTGGTCAAAAAACGGAATTATATAATTTCGCAGTAGGCATAGCCGAAGAAGCGGAATCTTATGATGTAGGTGTGAGCGACGCATCGATCACTCTCGCCGACGCCGCTGGCGACGAATCGACTATTATCCTCAAGCCGCCTATGCTGCCTCCATATCCGCATACGATGCCAGGTCCCTATGGAGAATTCAACACCGACACTTATGATTCGATTGGGGACAATCCTTTTCTTCTGGTGGAGCACAGTCCGTTGTCCACTTTCTCCATTGATGTGGATTCGGCCTCTTATTCCAATATCCGACGGTACCTCATTATCGGCCAGCGCCCGCCCAGGGATGCCGTGCGGATCGAGGAGCTGGTCAATTATTTCCCCTATGAATACGCCTTGCCGGAAAAGGAGGCGCATCCTTTGAAGATCGATGTGGAGGCTGCTTCGGCCCCCTGGCAGGAGGAACACCGGCTGGTGCGGGTGGCATTGAAGGGTAAGGAAATCGATTGGGAGGAGCGGCCCGCCAGCAATGTCGTCTTCCTGCTCGATGTGTCGGGTTCGATGAATTCGCATAACAAGCTCCCCCTGGTCAAACAGAGCGTGGAACTGCTGGTCTGGAAATTCGGAAAGCGGGACCGGGTGGCCATTGTCACTTATGCCGGGCAGTCGAAAGTGGCCTTGCCATCCACCACGGCGGACAATACCGAGACCATCCTGCATGCCATCCGCAATTTAACCTCCGGCGGCTCCACCCATGCCAGCGCGGGCATCGAGGATGCCTATGAAATCGCCGAAAAGCACTTCGTCGAGGGGGGGAACAATCGCGTGATCCTCTGCACGGACGGAGATTTTAACGTTGGCGTGACTAATCGGGGGGCTCTTGTCGATTTAATTGAAACAGAGGCCGAAAAGGGCATCTTTTTGACCATTCTCGGTTTCGGCATGGGCAATTACAAGGATGCTACTCTGGAGGAGCTTTCCAACAAGGGAAACGGCAATTACAGTTATATCGACACCCTGCGGGAGGCGCGCAAGGTGTTTGTCGAGCAGGTTGCCGGGACCATGTTGACGATCGCCAAGGTCGTTAAAATCCAGGTCGAGTTCAACCCGGCCAAGGTGCAGGCCTACCGCCTCATCGGTTATGAAAACCGGCGTCTGGCTGCGCAGGACTTTAACGACGACAAAAAGGATGCCGGGGAAATCGGCGCCGGCCATACCGTGACCGCTTTTTACGAGGTCGTTCCGGCCGGGATGGAGTGGGAAGGGCCCGGAGTGGATCCTCTCAAATACCAGAAGCCAGCCGGAAAAGCGGAGGCAACCGGCAGCGACGAATTATTGACCGTCAAACTGCGCTATAAGCTGCACGAAGCGGATATAAGCACGTTTTTGGAGAAGCCTTTTGTCGATACCGGGAGAGCTTTCGAGAAGGCCTCGGTGGATTTCCGCTTTGCCGCCGGGGTAGCCGCCTTCGGCATGATTCTGCGGGATTCTCCCTACAAAGGAACCAGCGGTTTGGCCATGGTGCGCGATATCGCCGAAAATTCCCAGGGAAACAACCGCGGCGGTTACCGCTCTGAATTTCTCCACCTCATCGACCAGGCGGAAATGGTCGTGCAGTAAATTTACCGCTTCAATTCGGGGGCGAAAAAGGTGGGAAAGCGAACCGGCGGCGGCACGGGTTGCCGCTGAAAATGGCTTCCGTGGTTAAATCCTGAAGAAACGATGAGGGAACCGGATTGCGAGGAAATGTTGCAGTCATTTATGTGGTCAACCCTCTGGTAGGTGGCGGACGACCTTGCTCTGTGGCCGTGGTGGTAGCGTATGGGTTGGCCCGCAAAGCCAAATTGACCTGATGTTGGAAGCCGATAACCGAAACTGGGGCGGGCATAATTATAAAAGGAATGATACCGGGAATAGGAGCGTCTATCCACCCGTTCGGCCTGGTATTTCGCCTCCTGAACGCGGGCTTCCAATTGGGTCACGCGTTGTTCTTCGGCCTCTTGCTCCAGCTCTTGGGAACGCTCGTTGAAGGTTGCCGTGATTTGATTGGAAATATCCACCTCTGGATACTTGTGTTTGAAATTGCGCCAGAATTCGAGCCGGGTATAGGCTGAGGAGGCCAGAAAATCGACGCTTGTCAGTTTGTTCTCCTTAAGGGATAGGCCCTCTGCCACACGGTTGCGGATGCGTTCTTCCACCAATTGGGCGGCTTTTTCCCGCCTCTGTTCTTTCTTCTCCTGTTCTGCCGATGCCTCTTCTTCGCTCAGGATGTCGAGGTTGGTCGCTTTGCCGTCAATCAAGGTTACCTCGCCGCGATCGAAAAAAAGAATCTGCTTGTTTTTTAACAGGATTACACCATTGGGCCGCCCTAGGACTTCCTTTATCCGTTCGGTCGTATCGCCCATCTGAAGTTCCACTGCACTCAGACTTCCATAAGTCAGACAGATGGATAACAGATGGATAAAAGGAGGATTAACGGAGAATGCCTGATATTTTTCATGGTATTGGTTTAAAATTTTTCATGGTATTGGTTTAAAATTAAGAGGAGTTAATCAGGGATATTATTGCAATGGCTTCAATGTGGCAACTTTTCTATTACTGTGGGACTCAGGGCAGGTTGGGAGCTGGAATCGGCGCCGCGCATCGATCCGTCTGCAATTCAATATCGGTTCGCAGGACGGCCGGACCTTTAGCCAGGCTGCCGCTTTGCAGAATCCTGGCCCGTAGTCCGCCCCTGCCGCGAAGCAGTTTAAGGGCGCCCGCCCCAAGGCTGTGATCCATCCAGAAACAAGGCGCGCAATGTATGGTTCCGCGAAAAACGGCTTCTCCAATGGCAAATTCATGACCGATCAATTCCGTAACTGGCACTCCCGATAAAACCACATTTCTACGCAGTGCGACGGGAGTTTTATCATTGAGATCGAGGGTTTCTACTACTTCATTAAACACCTCCCAGGCGAAAAAAGTTACTTGTCCCTCATAATGCTGCTGATGACCGTAAAAACGATCGCCATTCAAGCCCATCCCTGCGACAGCTTCCACCCGCTCTGTGTCTTCGGTGGGATGGCTGCCCGGCTGGCCTGGCGTTTGCTTAAAAAAATTATGGCCCGGAGAAATATAGAGGTGTTTTATTTTCACCGGGTAGCTGTAGCTGTATTTGTAAGAGGCAGGCATATTTAGTTTTACATTAAAATTATTCACACAATCCCATCTTCTACGCGTCAATTATTTCCTTAAATCAAGTAAGTGGTATACTTTATTCCAGACAGACCCCGATCCAGCATTCGCCAAACCGTATCCGGGACATGGCGCTCTAGCGTGAAGCTACAACCGTGAAGATTGCAAGTTTTATTCGTGATGGTTCCGTAGACTGCGGGCTGGCGGTACCCGGTCGGGGATTCAAGGTATTTGACCGCCATAGGGTCATCGGAAGTGTCGAACCTGAAAAGAGAATCTTTCACCTGCTTGGGCTGGCGCCGGAGGAGAGAATCCAAATAGAGATCGAGATGCAGGAAGCTACCGTCATCCCGGAGGAGGATGTCAAATTGCTCCCGGCCCTTCCTTTGTGCCCGCTTTATATCTACAACCACGCCAACAACCCGATCGTCTGGAAGCGGCAAATGGGCCAGGATTGGGAAATGACGCGAGTTCCCTCCATGCGGGTCAGAACCTTCAACTGCTTCAGCGGCGACGGTGCGGAGGTCTCCGTGACGCCCGGTGCAAGCGCCTACATAGGGGCCGAGTTGGGAGTGGTCATCGGGCGGAAAGCCTACCGCGTTCCCCGGGAGGAAGCGTCTGCGCATATCGCCGGATTGGTTTGTCTCAATGATATGTTTGTTTACGGGGCTCATGACGAGTTTGTTGACAAGTCGTCCCCGGAATCGGAAATGCTCCAGGTTCAAGGCCTGCATGTCCTTTACAAGACCGCCGATGGCAACGGTGGTATCGGCCCGTGGGTCGTTACGGCTGAGGAACTCGAGTCAGCCAGCGCGGACCGCTTCGCTCCCCAGGCGTTGGAAAGGTACGCGGAGAAGCAGTTAGCCCCCTGGGTTTACGACAAGGTGATGCGGACAATCGTGAACGGCCAAACATTCGACGAATCTTACACCAACGCTTACCTGATGGGAGCAGAGTGGATGATTGCTTATCTCTCCCGGTTCATGACCCTGCCGACCGGATCCATTGTTGGCTTGGGATCCGCCGGGTGGGACGGTATAGCTTTGCCCGATCTCGACCAAGAGGAGAAATCCATTGAGATTGCGTTTGAGCTTCAGGATGTTGGGACGTTTTCTGCGCGAGTTGTGAAACCGTCGGGATTCGAGGTTGATGAAAGCCCGTTTGTTCGCTCGCGTAGGGACATGGGCCTCGATCCTGTACCCGCCCTGGTGAAACGTCCGGGTCGCTCACTGTGGGTGTTACGGGGCAACAACCCTGCATCGGATCCAGGCGTTCCCGTAACCGGAATGAATCCTATATTGTATCCTTCCACTGTTTTGAGAGAAGGCGGGGAGCCAATCGTACTCTCGCCCCACATGACTCGCATATACCTGTCTATTCAAGTATGCGGGATTGTAGGCTCCCAACCATTATATAGGCTTGGCTGCAACGGGCAAAATATCTCGCTGCATGATTGCTTTGAGAAAATATGCCTCCTCCTTTCATTGCGGGATAATTCGCTCATCGAAGCGATAAACGATCCGACTCCCTACGAGTCCCGAGCAGCCTATATGCTCGGTTTTTGCGGTGATGGTTTTTTCCGTCTGGGCGGCCATTCGGTTACAATTGAAACCGTGCAGGACCTGTCGGCCCACACTCTCAGTATATCGCTACCGGGAGTGGGAGAAGTCACATCTAGTTTGGCTGGCTACCGGTTCGGCTTTTCGGATATGCTCGCGATGATCAGCCGAACCATTACCCTGTTGCCTGGGGATGTTATATCATTGGGAGCGGCCGGAGTCGAACTGGAGGTATCGGCGGAACACCGCATTTCTGTTGATGACGACGGGGTGCTCGAAGCCAACGCCTCCTGGGGGGCAAGCATGAGGGTCGCCTTCGATGATCAGAGGGACGCGCGTTTCCGCGAGAGCAAGCGTTAGATTTCTCTTTCCCAAAACCTCCCGAGCGATAAAAAATTATGGCCCGGAGAAATATAGAGGTGCTTGATTTCCACCGGGAAATTATATTGATTTAAATAAAATGGAGGGACCGAAATTGCCAACAAAAACCGATCCAAACGAATCTAATTTCGGGCATCGTGAACGCCTGCGCCAGAGATTTGAAAAATTTGGCTTTCCCGGACTGGCCTAGCACGAAGTGGTGGAGCTTCTCCTGACACTTTGTATTCCGCGCCGGGATGTGAAAGCCCCGGCCAAAGCCCTCCTGGCGAATTTCGGCAGTCTGAAGGGGATTTTGGATGCCAAACCGGAATCTCTGCGGCAAGTACGGGGAATCGGCAATGTTACGGCGGTTGCCTTGCGCATCATTCGGCAGGCCGCAACCCTCTATTTGCAGCAGGACCTTGAAAAACGCGATTGGTTCAACAGCATCGGCAAAGTGGAGGAGTTTTGGCTCAACCGACTGGGAGGTTTGCAGCATGAGGTTTTCGAAGTCGCCTACCTGGACAAGGCTTATAGGCTGCTGAAAGATGGAGTGGACAGGGTGGAAGAGGGCACCGTCGATTACGCTCATGTTTACCCACGTAAGATCATGGAATCCGCCCTGCGGCGTGCGGCCGCCTGCATTGTCCTCATACACAACCATCCAACTGGCCGAAACACTCCGTCCCGCGAAGACAGGATTTTGACGGACGAACTGGTAAAGGCCGGCGAATCGCTCGGCATCCGGGTGCTGGACCACCTCATAATCGCTGGCGATCAGGTCTTCAGCTTCCGGCGCGAGGGCCTCATCCCGCCCCTTGGTTAGATAAGTTCTAAAAAACCAGGTTCAGGTTCCCGGTCAGCCACAAGATGGCCAACTGTCCGAGGCCGACGGCAAACCCGAGTACCCCGCCCAGCAGTTCGATGGTGCGGAATTCCTTGTTCGCCACCCGTTGGATTAGAGATTCCAGCTTGTCCAGATCGAACGCCTTGATTTGCTCCTCCACGTAAAGGCCGACCTCCATGTGGCGTTCGGCTTCGTCGCCCAGCTTTTCGGTCAGGGCGGAGGCGTGTCCGGCCAACTCCTCGGCGGCGATTTCCTCAAGCATGTTCAAGGTGTTTTCATTGATGAACCCGCCGATCAACGGGATAACCCGCAGCCGTTCGGCAATGCCCTCGTGCACCAGTTTCCCGGCGAACTCCCGCATGTGCGGCCCAAGGTCGATCTTCTTGAATTTTTCCCGAAAAAAATGCTGGGTGACCAGCTCCTTCTCAATGATTTCCGCCGTCCGCGCCGCAATTTCGTCCTGACGTCGCGGAATGAGCCCCTGAAAACGAATTCCCAGCAGGCGAAAGGCACGCCGGGGCCGAAAAAGCATTTTGATGGCCACCTTGTTGGTCAACCACCCGATAACAGCCGTAAAAAAAGGAATATAAACAAACACCCAATAATCCATAACCCGCACAGTTAAGGAAACTCGTCAGGCAAAGCAAAATATTTTCCACAATAAACCATCGAACCCCAGTTTTCTACAGATCGAAGCCGATAAATGGTCTATTGAATCATACTGGTTGCGAATCGTCGCGACAAAAGTTCATTCAAAGAACTAACCGGATTTTGGCCGGTGGTCCCAGGGGAGGCGGACTTTGACGGGTTCTTTTTTCCAGACTTGGTAGGGGTCAAAGATTTTTCCGGGGTTGAGGATGTTGTTGGGATCGAGGGCATTTTTGATGGCCTTCATGGCCTCGATTTCCGCCCGGTTGTGCTGGAGGCGCAAAAAGGGTGTTTTGGCCAACCCGATGCCATGTTCTCCTGAGATGGCCCCTCCCAGGGCGACGACTTTTTTCATGAGGGCATGAATGGCTTTTTCCGCCTGCCTGGCCTGCTTTTTATCCTCTCGATTGAACATTATGTGGACGTGGAAATTGCCGTCCGCAATGTGGCCGAAGGTGGGGGTGGCGAGGCCAAAATCCCGCTTCAACCTGAGGGTATGATTAATGAGGGGAATGTAGCCCTGCATGGGCGCCACGATATCTTCGTTCAACTTTGTGTCGCCCATTTGAAACATGGCTTGGGAGCAGACCCGCCTCACGGCCCAAAGTTCTTCCGTCTCTTGGGAGGAGGAGGCCTCCCTGAAATGCGAGGTGTTTTCCTGAGCCCATTGCATGACGATTTCTCTTTCTTCCGCAATTTGCGCTTTATGGCCGTCCAGTTCGAGGAGCAGGAGGGAGGAATTGGGAGCGCCGGGAAAAACCGGATTGCCGGTGTAGTTTTCTAAACATTGCACGGTTTGCCGGTCGAGGAATTCCAAAATTGAGGGCATGAGCGGTGTCTTCAGCAGTTTGCGGGCCGACCGCAGGGCTTTGGTCTCGTTTCCAAACGCCGCCAGGCAAGTCCAGCGGGCCTGGGGTTTGGGGACGAGCTTGAGGACGGCTTTTGTAATGACGCCCAGGGTGCCCTCGCTCCCGATCCATAAATCGCGCATATTATAGCCGGAGGCGAATTTTTTCAATCCGGCTGCCCAGCGCACTTTTTCCCCGGTCGGTAAAAATCCCTCCAGTCCTAAAATGTAGTCACGGGTGACGCCGTATTTGGCGCCTCTCATCCCCCCGGCGTTGGTGGCGATGGTTCCGCCAATGGAGGCGTGTTTTATGGAAGAAGGGTCCGGAGGGTAGAACCAGCCTTTTCTTTCCGCCGCGCGCTGAATGGCGGCAATTCTCGCCCCCGGCTGCACCGTTGCCATGCCCGCCTCGGCGTTTATGCGAACGCTTCTCCAACCGGATAAATCGAGAACCCAGCCGCCTTGAACAGGGGAAGCGGCCCCTGTCGTAGCCGTGCCCCCACCGCGCGGCGTCACCGGCACACGGTGGCGGTTGGCCAGTTTCAATAGCGCCCCCACGTCCTCTTCCTTCCTGGGGTGAATAACCGCCTCGGGCAAAAAGGACAGCCGGGCATTATCGAATGAGGCCGCAAAAAGCGATTTACCGTCGGTGCGAACCGCATCGGCGCCGATCTTTCTTCTCAGGAGGGTAAGCGCTTTTTCACGCCGGGATTGATCTGTCATTTTTGCCATCAATCATTTTATGGTTCTGTTGGGCAATCTGCCATTCCTTTGCCCAAAAGTAAAAAGCCTTTTGCATTTATGTTTTAAATTTGTTTCTTTTAACCTGTTACAACAACTTGTTCATCTGCGTTTCTTAAAAGATGGCAGTGCGGATTATTACCCAAAAATAAATAAAGGATTCACACATGCGCCAACTATCTTTGACCCGGTTTATGGTATCTTTGACAACCGTCATGTTGCTAATCCCTACCGGATATGGGCGAACCATCGTCCATGCGGGCCGTCTCATTGACGGGGTGGGGGACGAGCCCCGAAAGGAAGTCACTATCGTCATCGAAGGCGATCGCATTGTGGAAGTGGCGCAGGGTTACCTGACAGTGGGAGATGACGACGAACTTATCGACTTGAAAGACCGGACGGTTATGGCCGGTTTGATGGATATGCATGTGCACCTCTATTCCCAGCACTCAAAACTTCGCTACAAGGAAAGGACATCCTTCAATGGGCCGGATTACGCCTACAAATCCGTAAAATATGCCAAAAAAACCCTGAAAGCCGGATTCACCACGGTGAGAAATCCCGGCGATGAATACAATGTGACGATTTCCCTGCGCAATGCCATCGAGAAGGGGTGGGTGGTCGGTCCGCGTATCTTTACGGCCTTTACGGCCGGCAAAAGCATCGCCACCACCGGCGGTCACGCCGACCCCTCCAATGGGTTGAGCGATCAGCTGAGTTATGACGCCGGGCCTCTCGGGGGCGTCATAAACGGCCCGGACGAAGCCCGCAAGGCCGTCCGGCAGCGCTACAAAGACGGCGCCGATCTGATCAAAATCACGGCCACCGGCGGCGTCCTCAGCCTGGCCAAAAGCGGGCAAAATCCGCAATTCACGATGGAGGAGCTGGAGGCCATTGTGGATACGGCCAAGGATTACGGATTCACCGTAGCCGTCCACGCCCACGGCACCGAGGGCATGAAGCGGGCCGTGCTGGCCGGTGTCGATTCGATAGACCACGGGACCTTTATGACCGAAGAGGTTATGGAATTGATGATCGAACGCGGCACTTATTATGTGCCCACCATTTCGGCCGGGGTCTGGGTCGGGGAAAAAGCGAAAGAAGACGGTTATTTCCCTGAAATCGTGCGGGGCAAGGCAGCTTCCATCGGACCGGTTATTAGCGAAACCTTTGCCAAAGCCTACAAAGCTGGCGTCAAGATCGCTTTCGGCACGGATACCGGAGTCTCCCCGCACGGCGATAACGCCAATGAATTCATTTACATGGTTGAAGGTGGCGGTTCCCGGCAACCCTCTGGAAGACATCGAATTAATGACAAAAGTGAACTTTGTCATGAAAGCCGGTGTCGTTTACAAAGAATAAGAATAGAAATAAATTACCAATCTTAATACTAACCGGTACTAACCGGCGATGAAAATGAAAACCGTTTCCCTTCTATTACTCATCTGCGGGTGCCTTCCCGCTCTCACCCTTGGCTGGGGGGGCGACGGCCACCGCATCGTCGGAGCCATTGCCGCCAGTTATCTTACGGAGGAAGCCAGGGCCGCCGTAAGGGGCCTTATCGGCGAGGAGACTTTGGCCGCGGCATCCACCTGGGCCGATGAGATCAAGAGCGATGATTCCTACAAATGGGCCTACCGGCTGCATTTTATCAACCTGCCGATGGGGGCTGAAAAAGTGGACCTGGCCCGCGATTGCGTCGATGGGGATTGCGTGGTGGCGGCCATCAATAAATATTCCGCCATCATGGCAGATGCCGGGGCGGAGCGGGAAGACCGTATTGAAGCCCTCAAGTTTTTGGTCCATTTCATTGGCGATATCCACCAGCCCCTGCACGTTTCCTATGCCGATAACCTGGGGGGCAACACGGTTAAAGTCAGTTGGTTCGGGAAAACGGCCGACACCGGCCCATTCGGAGATTTCGAGTGGAACCTGCACGGAGCCTGGGATTTCGGTTTTATCAGCCGGAGAACGGGCAGCGACTGGGCAGCCCTGGCCATACGCATTCGGGCGGATATAAACGATCTTCAATTGATCAATTGGAGCAGCACCCGCGATCCCGAGCAATGGGCCAACGAATCTTATTACATCACCCGGCAGATATACAACCAACTGCCGCAGGACAAAGCGCTGGGGCGGGAATTTTACGAGAAACATATCGCCACCGTGGAGACCCGCCTGGCCTCTGCCGGGGTCCGCTTGGCCGCCCTTTTGAACCGAAGTTTTTCCGGTATGGCAGTTGCCTCATCGGCAAATTAAATTGCGTCCCATAAAAAAGATCGAAAGGACTGGCTGGATGGATGAATTGCGCAGTGGCATATAATTAATTTTCTTGTGAAATTTGTTTAACCAATTTATCGATGAACTATCATGAATGACAAATTTTCCGCCTATGCCCGCCCCGAAGCCTTGGTCGATACCGACTGGCTTGCCCAAAACCTGGAGAATCCCGAAATCCGCATTATTGAAAGCAACGAGGATGTTCTCCTTTACGATACCGGCCATGTGCCCGGCGCCGTCCATATTGATTGGCGGCGCGACTTGCAGGATGATAATATCCGCGATTATGTGAGCACGGAAAATTTTGCCCAACTATGCTCGCGCAACGGCATTACACCGGACACCATTTGTGTTTTTTACGGGGACAAGTCCAACTGGTGGTCTTGCTATGCTCTATGGGCCTTTCGGCTTTATGGACACGAGAAGGTCCGCATCGTCGATGGCGGCAGGAATAAATGGATCGCCGAGGATCGTCCCCTGACGCGCGATGTTCCCACCTATCCGGCTACCCAATATCCTGTGCCGGAAAAGCGGCTCGACGAAGAAATCCGGGCCTACGCCAAAGAAACCCTGGCCCATGCCGAAGCCGGAAAACCGCTCGTCGATGTGCGTTCTCCCGGAGAGTTTCGCGGCGAAATTACCCACATGCCCGATTACCCCCAGGAGGGCGTATTGCGCGGCGGGCACATTCCCGGGGCCAAAAGCAAACCCTGGTCAACCGCCGCCAATGATGACGCAACCTTCAAAAGCCGGGCCGAACTGGGGGAAATTTACACAAGCGAACTGGGCCTCGATCCGGACGGCGACACCATCGTTTACTGCCGCATCGGTGAACGCTCCAGCCATACCTGGTTCGTCCTGACCTACCTGCTCGGTTACTCCGATGTGCGCAATTACGATGGTTCCTGGACCGAATGGGGCAACACTGTGCGCTCGCCCATCGAAAAGGGTGACTGACTGAATCCCGTGCAAAATGGAAACGGCAATTACCCCGCTAAGCTTCGGGAAATTATCGAATTTTTCGACTTTCTGGGCGAAGATGAGAAGCGTGAAAACCTGATTGCCTACTCGGATAACGCCAGTAAACAGGAACCCCGCAAAGGGGAAACTTTTGACCTCGAAGACGTGCGCAAAGATGCCGAGTGCACCGACACAGTGGGCGTTTATCTGAAGGTCGATAGGCAAAATGAGGTAATCTTTCGAATCACCCTGGGGCCGCAGGTACAAACTCTCACCAGGGCCATGACGGCCATCCTTTGCTCCGGTTTGAACGGAGCTTCACCCGAAAGCATTGTCGAGATTCCCCAGGATTTCGTCCCCAAAATCGTGGGAGGAGAACTGGTTCGAGTGCGCAGCCAAACTATTTACTATGTCCTCGGACGAATGAAGGGCGTCTGCCGGGTTTACCTGCGCCGCCGCCTTGGCGTGTAACTAACCGTAAAAGGCGAGGGAAAGGCTTGAATCAATCTAATCCGGCTTTACAATGCTGCGGTGTCCGTGAACCCGATCTTGCTCTATTCTCTGATAGTCTTGCCGTGTATGGAGTCGATAAAGCTACGCCTCTTCATCCCGGAGCACCTGATTGTGCGTGTCTGAAGCCTGGCCGGTGGCCGTTTTTCTCCCGACATTAACAAGGATATGATTTCGGGTAGTGTATTAAGTAGGAATGGTGGCTAATTCTTGATTATATTGATGAATGAAAAGTCTCAGACAGGTTTCATGCATACTCTTAAGCTTGGAAAAGGAGAGGGTTTTGCGTGTGAAACGACCCAGTCGTTGGCGCAGGGTATTGTTCCATCGTTCCACATGGGCCGTTTCACCGGTTTCTTTTCCCACGGATCGGTTATGAGGAAAGACTTCATCATAAGTGCTCCAAAAGTCGCTGTAGGTGGCACATCTTTTGTAGGCCCGTGGCAGACGCTCGTAAAGTTCCCGGCAACGATACCAATCCCGAGGCCCAATGGCATAGGAGAGGATTTGACGGGTGCGTCGGCAAAGAGCGATCCAAACCCATTGGGCATCGCTCTTGCGCCCCACAAAAGACCACAGTTCGTCCAGTTCAATGACATCATGGCGGCGGGCCGCAAGAATCGTGCTTTTGAGCGGTCGCAGCGATTGTCGTTTTTTTTAACCAACTCAAAACGGTGTTGGGACTCACCCCGAAGGCGCGCTGTAAACCGCGTAGACTGCTGCGTTCCTGATAGACTCGAAGGATCATTTCTTTTTTGCTCTTCGGTGTATTTCACTGTGGGGTTTTCGGGGCTTTGTTTACCACAATCATGGCAGCGGTAGCGCTGTTTATGGTTGGGCGTCTTGCCAAATTTAATGATATTTTCACTTCCACAGTGCCGCCAATTAATAATTTTAGTAACCATGCACTAAGAATAAACTGCCTAACGCTATTTGTACAGCTAAAAATACAAAATAACATTCTTTTTTTATACACTACCTGATTTCGCAGCAGTGTCAGATGAATATTCAGATTAGAAATCGCTTTCTTCCGCATCATTGTAGGAATCTGGATCGAACACGTCAGGCGTTATAGCATATTCTAGAAAACATATTATACAGATTTACATTTTAAGGTAATTAAAATTTATAATAATCATAAAATTGAATTTAACCGAGATTATATTCTGATATTTAAAATCCAACTATGGATTTACAATACTGAAATATGAATAAAAGCCGCAATAATATATTACGAATTCTCAAGATTATACCAGTGGGATAAGTCGCGATTTAAAAAGCTTGCTCAATTTTTCAACTTCACTCCTAAGATCATTGTTCAAGCGTTCTCTTGTTTCAGGACGAATAATTGCTTTTGGTGAATTTGATCCACCTAATATTGTGGCTAGCGATCTTCCAATAAATTTTTTAGTAGAGTAAGGCAGGCGGTTTGTAATTTTCATAATTGATGGAAAGAATCTTAAAGTTTTTCGGTAGTGTATAAAAAAAGAATGTTATTTTGTATTTTTAGCTGTACAAATAGCGTTAGGCAATTTATTTTTAGTGCATGGTTACTAAAATTATTAATTGTCGGCACTGTGGAAGTGAAAATATCATTAAATTTGGCAAGACGCCCAACCATAAACAGCGCTACCGCTGCCATGATTGTGGTAAACAAAGCCGCGAAAACCCCACAGTGAAATACACCGAGGAGCAAAAAGAAATGATCCTTCGAGTCTATCAGGAACGGGTAGTGTATAAAAAAAGAATGTTATTTGGTATTTTTAGCTGTACAAATAGCGTTAGGCAGTCTATTCTTAGTGCATGGCTACTAAAATTATTAATTGTCGGCACTGTGGAAGTGAAAATATCATTAAATTTGGCAAGACGCCCAACCATAAACAGCGCTACCGCTGCCATGATTGTGGTAAACAAAGCCGCGAAAACCCCACAGTGAAATACACCGAAGAGCAAAAAGAGATGATCCTTCGAGTCTATCAGGAACGCAGCAGTCTACGCGGTTTACAGCGCGCCTTCGGGGTGAGTCCCAACACCGTTTTGAGTTGGTTAAAAAAAACGACAATCGCTGCGACCGCTCAAAAGCACGATTCTTGCGGCCCGCCGCCATGATGTCATTGAACTGGACGAACTGTGGTCTTTTGTGGGGCGCAAGAGCGATGCCCAATGGGTTTGGATCGCTCTTTGCCGACGCACCCGTCAAATCCTCTCCTATGCCATTGGGCCTCGGGATTGGTATCGTTGCCGGGAACTTTACGAGCGTCTGCCACGGGCCTACAAAAGATGTGCCACCTACAGCGACTTTTGGAGCACTTATGATGAAGTCTTTCCTCATAACCGATCCGTGGGAAAAGAAACCGGTGAAACGGCCCATGTGGAACGATGGAACAATACCCTGCGCCAACGACTGGGTCGTTTCACACGCAAAACCCTCTCCTTTTCCAAGCTTAAGAGTATGCATGAAACCTGTCTGAGACTTTTCATTCATCAATATAATCAAGAATTAGCCACCATTCCTACTTAATACACTACCCAGGAACGCAGCAGTCTACGCGGTTTACAGCGCGCCTTCGGGGTGAGTCCCAACACCGTTTTGAGTTGGTTAAAAAAAACGACAATCGCTGCGACCGCTCAAAAGCACGATTCTTGCGGCCCGCCGCCATGATGTCATTGAACTGGACGAACTGTGGTCTTTTGTGGGGCGCAAGAGCGATGCCCAATGGGTTTGGATCGCTCTTTGCCGACGCACCCGTCAAATCCTCTCCTATGCCATTGGGCCTCGGGATTGGTATCGTTGCCGGGAACTTTACGAGCGTCTGCCACGGGCCTACAAAAGATGTGCCACCTACAGCGACTTTTGGAGCACTTATGATGAAGTCTTTCCTCATAACCGATCCGTGGGAAAAGAAACCGGTGAAACGGCCCATGTGGAACGATGGAACAATACCCTGTGCCAACGACTGGGTCGTTTCACACGCAAAACCCTCTCCTTTTCCAAGCTTAAGAGTATGCATGAAACCTGTCTGAGACTTTTCATTCATCAATATAATCAAGAATTAGCCACCATTCCTACTTAATACACTACCAGTTTTTCTAAGAAAAAAATTTCCACTTTTTCTGGCAGGGTTGTGAATTTTGAATTCTGGATAAAATATTTTGTTAATTCCAAGGAAATCCAAAGTTTCACCGTAGATCATTTTAGCCCGGAAATTTCGTAAAAAAAGTATCGTTGATATGCTTAACTGCTGATATACAGCAGGATAGATCAATAATTAAAGCAATATCAGCGATGACAAAAGGTAAACAATTAAAGCTACAGTTGACAAGGGTAAAAGGCCGCCGTGTGCGGGTTGATTTCAAGGGCGGAGAGGTTACTTCGGATGCCGGACTGCTTTTGATCCGGGAAGTGGATCGGCAGTTGGGCTTGACCGAACGAGCGGCCCGACAGTTAGTGGACAAACGGCAGAAGGGCAAAGTACGCCATGAGGTATTGGGGATGCTGCGGCAGCGCGTTTACGGGCTGGTGGCGGGCTATGAGGATTTGAACGACTTTGATACCCTGCGCCACGATCCATTGTTGCAAACGGTAACGGGGCGCATTGAAACGTTGGCCAGCGCGCCGACTTTGTGTCGTTTTGAAAACGGGCAGGATCGGCGGGCGGCCTTTGCGGTAAACGAGCTGTTGGTCGAACAGTTCATGGGCTCCTTTGCCGAGGAACCCGAAGAGATCATCCTGGACTTTGACGCCACCGACAATCCGGTGCACGGGCTCCAGGAGGGACGTTTTTTCCACGGTTATTATGATCATTACTGTTTTCTGCCGCTATATGTTTTTTGCGGTGATCAGCTGCTGGTGGCCTACCTGCGGCCGAGCAAGATCGATGCCAGCAAGCATGCCGGGGCCATCCTCAAATTGCTGGTTAAACGGATTCGCCAAAGCTGGCCCCGTACGCGGATTATTTGGCGCGCCGACAGTGGATTTTGTCGAGACCGGATACTCTCTTGGTGCGACCGCAACGAAGTTAGTTACATCGTGGGGATGGCTCGCAATGCACGCTTGCAGCAAGACGCCCAGCAGTTGCAAAAGCAGGCCAAAGAATGGTTCGAACTAAGGGGTAAAAAACAACGGTTATTCCAGGACTTCGTCTATGCTGCCGATTCGTGGCGATGGCTGCGGTTGGTCATCCATAAAGCCGAGCACACCGCACAGGGGTCCAACCCGCGCTTCGTGGTGACGAACCTGCCGGGCGATCCCCAGGAGCTTTACGACAAGGTATACTGTGGCCGCGGTGAAATGGAGAACCGAATCAAGGAACAGATGCAATTGTTCAGCGAGCGCACCAGCGCCCATCAATGGTGGGCCAATCAGTGGCGATTGCTCTTGTCGGCGCTGGCCTACACCTTGATGGAAGCCATGCGCCGGTTAGCCTTAAAAGGGACGAAGTGGGCGCGGGCCCAATGCCACACCCTGCGGCTCAAATTAATCAAGATCGGAGCGGTCATCGTGCGCAACACCCGAACGATTCACTTTCACCTAAGTGAGAGTTATCCTTGGGCCAGTCTTTTCAACCATGCGGCCCGCCGATTGGTGCCAACCTAAAGGGTGCATTGGTGCTGCCCCCGGCACTACCGAACCAATGGGGGAAAGGGGGCAGTGTCTCTACACCCTGAAAAACACCTAAAAATCAAGACGATCTGCTCAAAATACAAAGAAATCCATCTCCAATAGCAATAACGAGCCAAACTTTACCCTTCATGAAATATCCGGGCTAGTATGAGCAATAAAGTCATCGAAAATTATTACTTTTACTTTATCTCTTCCAAATACTTTGAAATATCTTTTAATTTGTTGAGAATATAATACAGTATTTCTGTAAAAAAAGGAAAACTGGACGATGCATTCCTTTGGAACATTAATACCTTTGATACGGTCTGGCTCAACTTCTAAAGCTGCTTCAAGATCGTATAATGGTTCCAGGCAATCAGCAAACTGGTTATTAAACATGGAGAAAACAGCATCTACAGGATTTCTGATTATAATTATGATTTTTGATTGCGGGTTGAAATCAAAGATATGTTTGACGGCAATTTTTGAATATAGATAAGATGTTGAAGCTTCGCCGATACATGTCTCTTGGGAAACACCTGAAAAAAGATTGAGATATTTTTTTTAGTATTTATTTTTAATAATGCCTTATTTCCTTTATTATCAGTCGAAAAATAGTGGGGTTCCTTAATCCTCGACATAAATATGCTTGGGTGAGCACTCAAATATGAATACATGGAACTGGTTCCACACTTAGCCCGGATATTTCGTAAAAAAAGTATCGTTGATATGCTTAACTGCTGATATACAGCAGGATAGATCAATAATTAAAGCAATATCAGCGATGACAAAAGGTAAACAATTAAAGCTACAGTTGACAAGGGTAAAAGGCCGCCGTGTGCGGGTTGATTTCAAGGGCGGAGAGGTTACTTCGGATGCCGGACTGCTTTTGATCCGGGAAGTGGATCGGCAGTTGGGCTTGACCGAACGAGCGGCCCGACAGTTAGTGGACAAACGGCAGAAGGGCAAAGTACGCCATGAGGTATTGGGGATGCTGCGGCAGCGCGTTTACGGGCTGGTGGCGGGCTATGAGGATTTGAACGACTTTGATACCCTGCGCCACGATCCATTGTTGCAAACGGTAACGGGGCGCATTGAAACGTTGGCCAGCGCGCCGACTTTGTGTCGTTTTGAAAACGGGCAGGATCGGCGGGCGGCCTTTGCGGTAAACGAGCTGTTGGTCGAACAGTTCATGGGCTCCTTTGCCGAGGAACCCGAAGAGATCATCCTGGACTTTGACGCCACCGACAATCCGGTGCACGGGCTCCAGGAGGGACGTTTTTTCCACGGTTATTATGATCATTACTGTTTTCTGCCGCTATATGTTTTTTGCGGTGATCAGCTGCTGGTGGCCTACCTGCGGCCGAGCAAGATCGATGCCAGCAAGCATGCCGGGGCCATCCTCAAATTGCTGGTTAAACGGATTCGCCAAAGCTGGCCCCGTACGCGGATTATTTGGCGCGCCGCGCGCCGACAGTGGATTTTGTCGAGACCGGATACTCTCTTGGTGCGACCGCAACGAAGTTAGCCCGGATATTTCGTAAAAAAAGTATCGTTGATATGCTTAACTGCTGATATACAGCAGGATAGATCAATAATTAAAGCAATATCAGCGATGACAAAAGGTAAACAATTAAAGCTACAGTTGACAAGGGTAAAAGGCCGCCGTGTGCGGGTTGATTTCAAGGGCGGAGAGGTTACTTCGGATGCCGGACTGCTTTTGATCCGGGAAGTGGATCGGCAGTTGGGCTTGACCGAACGAGCGGCCCGACAGTTAGTGGACAAACGGCAGAAGGGCAAAGTACGCCATGAGGTATTGGGGATGCTGCGGCAGCGCGTTTACGGGCTGGTGGCGGGCTATGAGGATTTGAACGACTTTGATACCCTGCGCCACGATCCATTGTTGCAAACGGTAACGGGGCGCATTGAAACGTTGGCCAGCGCGCCGACTTTGTGTCGTTTTGAAAACGGGCAGGATCGGCGGGCGGCCTTTGCGGTAAACGAGCTGTTGGTCGAACAGTTCATGGGCTCCTTTGCCGAGGAACCCGAAGAGATCATCCTGGACTTTGACGCCACCGACAATCCGGTGCACGGGCTCCAGGAGGGACGTTTTTTCCACGGTTATTATGATCATTACTGTTTTCTGCCGCTATATGTTTTTTGCGGTGATCAGCTGCTGGTGGCCTACCTGCGGCCGAGCAAGATCGATGCCAGCAAGCATGCCGGGGCCATCCTCAAATTGCTGGTTAAACGGATTCGCCAAAGCTGGCCCCGTACGCGGATTATTTGGCGCGCCGACAGTGGATTTTGTCGAGACCGGATACTCTCTTGGTGCGACCGCAACGAAGTTAGTTACATCGTGGGGATGGCTCGCAATGCACGCTTGCAGCAAGACGCCCAGCAGTTGCAAAAGCAGGCCAAAGAATGGTTCGAACTAAGGGGTAAAAAACAACGGTTATTCCAGGACTTCGTCTATGCTGCCGATTCGTGGCGATGGCTGCGGTTGGTCATCCATAAAGCCGAACACACCGCACAGGGGTCCAACCCGCGCTTCGTGGTGACGAACCTGCCGGGCGATCCCCAGGAGCTTTACGACAAGGTATACTGTGGCCGCGGTGAAATGGAGAACCGAATCAAGGAACAGATGCAATTGTTCAGCGAGCGCACCAGCGCCCATCAATGGTGGGCCAATCAGTGGCGATTGCTCTTGTCGGCGCTGGCCTACACCTTGATGGAAGCCATGCGCCGGTTAGCCTTAAAAGGGACGAAGTGGGCGCGGGCCCAATGCCACACCCTGCGGCTCAAATTAATCAAGATCGGAGCGGTCATCGTGCGCAACACCCGAACGATTCACTTTCACCTAAGTGAGAGTTATCCTTGGGCCAGTCTTTTCAACCATGCGGCCCGCCGATTGGTGCCAACCTAAAGGGTGCATTGGTGCTGCCCCCGGCACTACCGAACCAATGGGGGAAAGGGGGCAGTGTCTCTACACCCTGAAAAACACCTAAAAATCAAGACGATCTGCTCAAAATACAAAGAAATCCATCTCCAATAGCAATAACGAGCCAAACTTTACCCTTCATGAAATATCCGGGTTAGTTACATCGTGGGGATGGCTCGCAATGCACGCTTGCAGCAAGACGCCCAGCAGTTGCAAAAGCAGGCCAAAGAATGGTTCGAACTAAGGGGTAAAAAACAACGGTTATTCCAGGACTTCGTCTATGCTGCCGATTCGTGGCGATGGCTGCGGTTGGTCATCCATAAAGCCGAACACACCGCACAGGGGTCCAACCCGCGCTTCGTGGTGACGAACCTGCCGGGCGATCCCCAGGAGCTTTACGACAAGGTATACTGTGGCCGCGGTGAAATGGAGAACCGAATCAAGGAACAGATGCAATTGTTCAGCGAGCGCACCAGCGCCCATCAATGGTGGGCCAATCAGTGGCGATTGCTCTTGTCGGCGCTGGCCTACACCTTGATGGAAGCCATGCGCCGGTTAGCCTTAAAAGGGACGAAGTGGGCGCGGGCCCAATGCCACACCCTGCGGCTCAAATTAATCAAGATCGGAGCGGTCATCGTGCGCAACACCCGAACGATTCACTTTCACCTAAGTGAGAGTTATCCTTGGGCCAGTCTTTTCAACCATGCGGCCCGCCGATTGGTGCCAACCTAAAGGGTGCATTGGTGCTGCCCCCGGCACTACCGAACCAATGGGGGAAAGGGGGCAGTGTCTCTACACCCTGAAAAACACCTAAAAATCAAGACGATCTGCTCAAAATACAAAGAAATCCATCTCCAATAGCAATAACGAGCCAAACTTTACCCTTCATGAAATATCCGGTAGTGTATAAAAAAAGAATGTTATTTTGTATTTTTAGCTGTACAAATAGCGTTAGGCAGTTTATTCTTAGTGCATGGTTACTAAAATTATTAATTGTCGGCACTGTGGAAGTGAAAATATCATTAAATTTGGCAAGACGCCCAACCATAAACAGCGCTACCGCTGCCATGATTGTGGTAAACAAAGCCGCGAAAACCCCACAGTGAAATACACCGAAGAGCAAAAAGAAATGATCCTTCGAGTCTATCAGGAACGCAGCAGTCTACGCGGTTTACAGCGCGCCTTCGGGGTGAGTCCCAACACCGTTTTGAGTTGGTTAAAAAAAACGACAATCGCTGCGACCGCTCAAAAGCACGATTCTTGCGGCCCGCCGCCATGATGTCATTGAACTGGACGAACTGTGGTCTTTTGTGGGGCGCAAGAGCGATGCCCAATGGGTTTGGATCGCTCTTTGCCGACGCACCCGTCAAATCCTCTCCTATGCCATTGGGCCTCGGGATTGGTATCGTTGCCGGGAACTTTACGAGCGTCTGCCACGGGCCTACAAAAGATGTGCCACCTACAGCGACTTTTGGAGCACTTATGATGAAGTCTTTCCTCATAACCGATCCGTGGGAAAAGAAACCGGTGAAACGGCCCATGTGGAACGATGGAACAATACCCTGCGCCAACGACTGGGTCGTTTCACACGCAAAACCCTCTCCTTTTCCAAGCTTAAGAGTATGCATGAAACCTGTCTGAGACCTTTCATTCATCAATATAATCAAGAATTATTAATCCGGCAATTGAATAGTAACAGTTAAGCGGCGTATTGAACATCCCGATGATGGAAGAGTTTTTTAATCAAAATTGGTTTTCGTTGCCTGCTGCGCAGGTGGGTTCGCAGACTTCCCTGCAACTCAATTTGGCTGCGCGGGGCCGGCAGGTTCTTCAAGTTGGCTTTGACCGTGTTATTCAAATACTCATCGGGGTTCAATTCGGGACTGTAAGATGGTAGATAAAAAATCCCGATCCTATCGCGGTGGGCTTCAATCCAACCGGTTACTTTTTTAGCATGATGCACTCTCAGATTGTCCACAATGAGAAAGATTTTCCGTTTGGCTCCTTTGATTAACTGGCGCAGAAATTTGATAAACAGTTCCACATTCAAGGCTCCCTTGTAAACCATGAAACGCAGCTTTCCACGGTTGGTTATAGTCGAGATCATGCTCGTGCTAAAACGACGCGCACTGCGTTTGGCAACTGGCGTTTTACCGCGCGGAGCATAACCTCTTCCCCGATGATCTTCGCTACTGATGCCGGTTTCATCTCCCCAGTGGATTTGGGCCTGTTGCGCTTTGGCTCTGGCTTCGATGGCCGGGTAAGTTTGATCAAGCCACTTCTTAATCGCCTCAGGCTGCTGCTCATAGGCTTGTCTTCGAGGTTTTTGTGGAGTGAAACCCCAACGGCGAAGATACTCGCCCACCGTGCGGATCGGCATCTTCAAAGCAAACTGCCTTTCAATCAACTCTTGCACCGCTTGGCGCGTCCACAGGGCAAAGGGCATCTTAAGCTGGTCGGGTCTCTTATCGGTAATCATTCGGCACACCATGCGCTCTTGTTGGGAGCTCAATCTTCGACATTGGCCCTGCCGACGGCCCCGTTGTCCAAGCCGCAGGGCTTTTGGCCCTCCATTTCGGTAAAGGGCCCACCATTTGCGCACAGCGCTGATCGATACCTTTAAAACCACGGAAACCTCTTCATAAGTGCAACCCTCTCTTTTCAGATCCACCGCCCGACACCTCAGCTCATATATAGTCTCTTCGCTTAGTGAACGCGCATCATTCCTACTTAATACACTACCAAATATCCGGGCTAAAATGAGCGCCTATCAGAAGCCCTCGCAAAAATCACCCTTTTGGGACAGCCTCTAGTCTAGCGAAATGTGGACGTGATGTGCACTGGAAAAAGTGGACACGAGATTCTCCTAAATGGAGAATCGAAGCATGGGAAGAAGACGCAGTATAGAGTTCAAAAATGAGGCAGTTCAACTGATGATACTCGATGGTCTGAGCGCCACCGAGGTATCGACCAAACTTGGGGTCAACACCAACCAATTGTATAGGTGGAAGAGGCTCTATCTGGACGATCAGCAGGGCGAAGCCACCTCAAAGCGACAGAGCAGTCCGAAGGAGATGGCGGCCGAGATAGATCGTCTTCGCAAAGAGCTGCGCCGCTCGGAGCGGATCAACCAGATACTAAAAAAAACGGTGGGCTACTTTGCCAAGGACGAACAATGAAGTACCAGTTTGTCAAAGACAACGAGGGGCGCTTCAAGATCGAGGAAATATGCTCGGCGATGGGGATTTGTCGCAGTGGCTATTACTGCTGGAGGCCCCGAGCGCCCTCGGCCCGGCGGATCGAGGACGAGGGAATCAAGGGGGCGATCCTGAAGGTACACAAAGAGGCCAAGGGCCGCTATGGGCATCGGCCAATGCACCGCCATCTGAAGGATGATGAGGGCATCGATTGCGGCCGTGACCGGGCTCTGCGTCTGATGCGTGAAATGGGAATCAAAAGCACCCAGAGTAAACGCTTTAAGCCATTAAAAACCAACAGTAACCATCCCTATGGTTACAGCCCCAATGTGCTTAAAAAGCATGGCCAGCCGACCCATATCGACGAGGTCTGGGTGGCGGACACGACCTACCTACGGACCCTGGCCGGTTGGATGTACTTGGCCACGGTGATGGACCTGTTCAGCCGACGCCTGCTGGGCTGGAGCGTTTCCAACCACAACGACGCGAAGCTGGTTGGCAAGGCCCTCAAAGCCGCGGCCATGACCCGCGGCACACTGCGCACCGGGATTATTCATCACAGCGATCGGGGCAGCCCCTACGCCAGCGACGACTATCAGAGGCTGGTCTCTGAACTAGGCATGAAGCCGAGCATGAGCGCCCAAGGCAACTGCTACGACAACGCGGCCATGGAATCGTTCTACGGCCGCTTCAAGACCAGCACGATTCGAGGCCGCCACTTTGCCGACGAGCGCGAACTGCGATCAACTGTCTTCGAATACGTGGAAATCTTCTACAACCGATATCGCAAACATTCCTCTCTGAGTTACCAAAGCCCAGTCCAATTCGAGGAAAATATTTGCCCCCCATGGGGGGCAACGAGAAAACAAAACCCTTTACCAAAACAAGCCGCCTGACACACTAATCAATAAACAATGAATATAAGAGAATCCCGTGTCCAACAAATCCAGTACACGTCAGACGTAAATAGATTGCATAGAGACTACTTGCTGGATAATGTCTCAAAACGTTCTTAATGGCTGAGCATACTGTCTTACGGATATGGAGAAAAATGCACCAATTGCTTTCCTTGCATTTTCAGCATCACGTGCCTTACCTTTAGCTTGACGTATCTTGCCTTCTGCTTGATGAGAGCCAGAATCTGATGACGGTTTACAACATGCATTTCAGTGCCCGTTCGTTGGCAGCCAATGATTGTGTACTCCGAGATTTTCCATATAAACCTTCATAATCGTTGAAAATAGCTACTTTCTAATATTTCGATTCATTTTATTGCTTTCAATGTGATTTGCCAGTTCATTCTTTTGCGTCACCCATGGAATTTTGAGAATTTGCTTGCTATTAGTCTACTTAAGTAACTTATTATTAATTATATAGCGATTATTTCAAGCAAATTTTCTTATGATGAAATAGGAAATATGGGATTATTCGTGTAATCTGTGGTTTAAGAATGTCATCGATTGAATTATTGAAACTTTGGGGTCAACTAAATAGTCAATATCAACAATTATAACGTACAATGAATCAAAAGTGTAAAAAAAATTATTTGAAAATGGCTCTACAGGAGCCGTTTCGTATTTTTTTCCCGATTGGGGTTGCGGTGGCGTTATTAGGGGTCGCTTTGTGGCCTTTGTTTCACTGGCAAATTATAAATTTCTATCCCGGTTTCATTCATGCGCGTTTGATGTCGGTTGGGTTTTTCGGCGCATTCATCATTGGTTTTTTAACCACCGCGGTCCCCAGATTTTTAAGCGCTCCGAAGTTAAAAGATAAAGAAGTTGTATTTTTGGTTTTATTGCACCTTTCGGCCTGTATTTGTTATGCCATCGGTCTGCTCGTTTATGGTGATGCGGTTTTCCTCCTTACGCTTGTATTTTTGAGGATATTTTTGGTAAAAAGATTCACCCGCCGGGAAGATATGCCTCCACCGGGAATAATTTTGGTCATAGGTGGAACTTCCATGGCCATGGGCGCCTGTGGTATTTTTCTTTTAAACGGTGTTTTCGGGATCGGGCTTGCCCTACACCGGATGGCCCAACTGTTTCTTTACGAGGGTTTTATTTTATGTCCCATTCTGGGAATCGCTCCTTTTATTTTTCCAGGTTTCGGGGGTCTTCCCAACCGCCATAATTTCCCCGAAGCCCGCAAGTCCAACTCCGCCTGGCGGGCCAAGGCATGGCTGGCCGGTGTTGTTGCTTTTACCATTGCGCTATCCTACTTTCTGGAGGGATTCGGTTTGGGTTGGGTCGGAAGTTGTGTGCGCTTGGCGGCGATTGTTTATTACCTCATAAGGGAAATTCCTCTACGGTTTTCTTTTAAAACTTCGGGAAGTTTGGCCCGCTTGCTGCAAGCCGGCATACTCTCTTTGACGGTTTGGCTGGTATTAACGGTTATTCTTCCCGATTATCGGGTGACCTGGGATCACTTGCTTTTTATGGGAGGATACGCCTTGATCGTCATCGGGGTGGCCACCCGGGTGATTTTGGGGCACAGCGGCCAGGGGCATCGGTTGCGCAAGCGAATGCCATTGGCCTGGGTCATATTGTTCCTCATTTTATTGGCTATGGCATCCCGCATAACCCCGCGGATTTTCTTCCCCAGGAGCGAATTTCGCACCTCGATTACGCTGCCATCGGGTGGATTTTCGGGCTGGGCCTATGGGCCTCGACTATTCTTCCGGCAGTAGCGATTCCGGATGTGGAGGAGTAATACGAGAACCAGGATTGAGTGAATGAATTAACTCAATCACCCGCATCCGGGTTACTGCCTGATGCGCGGCTCAGGCGTTCATTGATGACGGAACCTAGGCCGCCTTCGGGCGCCTTTTCGATCAATATCCGGTCGAAATTCAATTTATCGACCACATGCAGGAGGTGAAAGAGATTCCGGGCCGCATCCTCCACTTCTCCATTTTCGGTCAGCCAAAATACCTCGTCTGAACCGGAAATTTCCCCCGACCCCGGTTTTTGAAATGCGATTCTAGCTATTCTTTTTTGGCCCGATCCTTTCGCAGTCAGGATTTTATCCTGGCGGTCGGCCATGACCAAGGGAGTCCGGGGGCTGTAGTGCTTATGCAGCAAACCCGGAGAAATCATCCCTTTTTTCTTATTTTCAACCCTGTCATGAAGGATTTGCAGTTTTTCAACAACCTCAATACCAATAACTTCCGAAATCGAACGGCTTGCGATGGCCCCAAGGCGCAAAACCACCGGTCCACCCCCGCCGCTAAGATCGACAACGGTCGATTCCAGCCCGATTTCGCAAGCCCCTCCGTCGACCAAATGCTCCAATTGGCGGCCAAAGGACTCGAGGACATGCTCGGGACGGGTCGGGCTCAGGTAACCGAAAGGATTGGCGCTCGGAGCCGCAATTGGCAAGTTACAGCATAACAACAGTTTACGCATTAATGGATGGCGCGGCATACGCACTGCCACGGTATCCAGTCCCGCCGTCACAATGGACGGAACGAGTCTTTTTTTGGGCAGAACAAAGGTCAGCGGACCGGGCCAAAAGGCATTCGCCAACCGATCCGCGAAGTCATTCCAGACTGCCAGGGTTTTGGCCGCCACCAAGGCGTGAACGTGAACAATGAGAGGGTCGATGAGGGGACGGCCCTTGAGGCGGAAGATTTTCCGGCAGGCCGAAGGGTCGAGGGCATTCGCGGCGAGGCCATAAACGGTTTCCGTAGGCACGGCAACAACGCCACCCGCCGTCAACACATTGGCGGCTTGCGCGAGATCATCCTCACCGGCCCCGTAAATCCTGGTCACATTGTGCCTGAATTAACTGATTTGCTACATGAGCAAAAGCAAAACTTTTGCAACGGAAGTGTCAGGACTCAGCTTTCAGGAAAAACCCCATTCTGCAACCTGTATCGAGCATCCTGCATCGGGCATCCCGACACCCTCACTCACGACATCAGGAGCATATTTCTTGATCGTTTGATCATTTTCGTGATGCGGCGCTGTTGCTTGGCCGACAAACCCGTTATGCGACGCGGCAGCATTTTGCCCGTCCCGGTAACAAAACGGGAGAGAGGCGTGGTGTCCGTAAATTCAAAATCGCTCGGGTTTTTGGACCGTGCGGGCTGGCTGGAGGCGTCTGAAATAGTTGACATGGTGGTGGAAAAAAAGGTTTCCCGGCACAAAGGCAAGCAGTTTTTTCAATTAATGAGGGGGTCGGAGGGAGAGAACGATCAAGCCGCAAGCCGGTTCAGGAGCGTTATGGAGGGATAATTGACCGTTTTTCGGCGAAATAAAAGCCGGACCGGGGGGCGGTCAAAAAACGAGTTTTTCAACCACCATTTTGGGCTCGAAAATCAGCATAATTTAGGGTTGCTTTCCACATACATTTTATTAGTTTAACAAGCTGTATATAGAGGCTGTCCCAAAAATATAAAGATTTTATAGTCAACTGGATGACGTTGATAAAAAGAGCCGGAAAGAGCAAGTTTTTGCTCGATCCGGCCAAAAAAGGGTTCTATAATTGAGTTAGCGAAAATCAATATAGCCCTTTCTATGAAAAATATAGCCATCCAATGCCTCCTGCGTCCAGCTTTAACTGTGGTCGACCGGTGCCTCGATTACGATAACTTCCGCGCCACCATTGATCGAATCGATCGGCTGCTGATCGACTCGGAGGTGGAATCGCAGGCCATTGAGCTGGCCTTGGAGGGGTGGCCGCCAATGGGTCTAAAGGCCCGGCGGCAGCGGGCCAGTTTTGCCATCAAGGCACTGCGCATGGATACGCTGGGCCGTCTGCTCGGAGGGATTTCGTTTCGGCATTTGTCGCGGGCTCTGGGCAGCAGCGATCTGTTGGCCGACTTTTGCCGTGTCCGGCAGATCGATGGCATCAGGGGCATCTCCAAAAGCACCCTGGAGCGGGCCTCGAAGTTTTTCAGCGAAGAGCAGTTGAGGGCCTTGCACCGGACCTTGACTGAGGTGGTGGGCGATGCCCTTCTGGCCCGGCAGGTGGGATTGGACAAGCCGATTGACACCACCATTTGCCTGATCGACGGCACCTGTTTGGAGGCTAACATTCATTGGCCGACGGACTGGGTATTACTCAAGGATGTAGCCGGCACGTTGCTCAAAGCGATCCGGCTGATCCGCGAGAAGGCCGGTTTGCGCCATCGCATGCCGATCGAACCGGAGCCCTTGGCGCGGCAGATGAATCGGCTGTGCATACAGATGACCCACAGCCGGCGGCGAAAGGACAGCGCGCGGCAGCGCAAGGGTATCTTGAGGCAGATGAAAAAGCTGCTCAAACGGATCGGGGAGCATGCCCGCAGTCACCGGGAATTATTGCAAGCCTGCTGGGAGCAAAGCGATTACAGCGAAAAACAGGTCCAACAGATCCTCGCCCGGATGGAGCGCATGAGCGAGCAAATCCCGGTGGTCATCAAACAGGCGCACGAGCGGATCATTGGCGGCCGGCAGGTGAAAAACGCAGAGAAAGTCTTGAGTGTTTACGAACTCGATGGGCAGGTGATTGTGCGAGGTAAAGCGGGCCAAGAGGTCGAGTTCGGCAACACCCTGTTTTTGGGAGAAAGCGTTGAAGGGTACCTGCTGGACTGGAAACTCTACGGCAGCCGAACTCCAAGCGAAAATGAACAAATGCAAGAGAGTTTGCAAAGACAGAACCGCTTCAACCTGGAAGAACCCATAGCGGCCATGTGCGCGGACCGGGGATTTGCCTCCCAGCGGGCCCGCCGGCAGTTAGCCCAGGAGGGAATCTACGACGCGCTCTGTCCACGCGATCCGAAGCAGTTGAAAAAACGGATGGAGGAACCACTGTTCAGACAATTGCAAAAGCGCCGGGCCAGCACCGAAGGGCGGATCGGGGTATTGAAGAATCGCTGGCAGGCCGGGCGGTTGCGCAGCAAAGGCTTTGCCAACCGCTCGATCAGCGTAGCCTGGTCGGTACTCTCGCACAACCTATGGAAAGTAGCCAAGATGCTGGCCCAGCAAGACGAACTAAAAACCAAAGCGGCGGCCTAGAGAGCGGAAAAGCAAGGACAATACTTTTTCACAGCCGTACTGTCGGCTCATACAAAGAAAACCAGGCAACCGGACCCCAAAACCAGTATCCTAACGTCATAGGAGAGCAAAGTTGATACTCTCCCAAATGCAAATACCTCTAAAATGAGCGCCTATCAAAAGCCCTCGCAAAAATCACCCTTTTGGGACAGCCTCTAATTATACTAAGATTACCATGGCAAGTCGTAAGCCGTTGGAGTGCATTGAATGCGGTTGCAAAACTATTACCCGAAGTGCTCTTGGGCGAGGTAACTATCAAGAGTTTGCATTTCCTTGCCCCGGTTGTGGAATAGAAATTCGATTTGGCATGAATCTCTATCCCGATGAAGCGCGGTGGGATTATGATAAAATAGTAATCAGTGCTGTGGAAACCTCCAGCAGAAGGAAATATCTTACCCTGGTTTGACCGGGCAAAGGGAAAATCAGAAATAATTGTTAAATACTGCCGATTTGATCATCAAATAACGAAGAAAAGGATCGCAAATAATATTGAAAGCAGAAAATTGGATTGAAATATTGGAAAGTAGCTATTTTCAACAATAATGAATATTCATATGGGAAATCTCGTGTTATATATTTTTGCGTGATGGCTTAATTAGAGTATGTGTTTTAGATTGCACAGCAACGTAACCAGGAAAATTACTTTTCCTTCATGTTTATCGTATAAACACTTGAAAGATTTTGTAAAGTTGTCTAACTTTACGAGAGATTTACCAGTGTGGTTAGTAGATAAAGTTAAATAAAAAAAGTTCTCTTTTTAAAAATGAAAATTCAGGATCAGCAACAATTTCCACCATTAGAAGTTGTTTTGAAAAATGGCACTTCCGCAACACTCCGTTTTCTATCCAGACAGGATGGCGGATACCTTTCTGACTTTTATGCCAGTATTCCCCACGAGTTCACCAGATTTTACGGTCCTTACCCCTTGGATCGCAAACGTGCATTGGAACATGTTGCAAAAGCGGAAAGCCCTCTTGAAGTCGTGCTGGTGTTGGAAACCGAAATACATAAAATAGGCGGTTACGCCTGGTATCGTTGGCGTGAAGAAAATGCTGAAGCCAGCACTTTAGGGATTTGTGTAAGACCGGAATACGTAGGTTGCGGGGCCGGCCGGTGCCTTATGAACAGACTGATGGAAATTGCTGAAGATATCGGTCCGCCAGTCATGCGGCTTACTTGCCAACACGCCAATCCCAAAGCAGTAATACTATATCGGAAAATGGGTTTTAAAATAACCAAAGAAGGTATGACAGGTGGTTCAGATAATTTTCCTTCCGAACCTCAGTATTGGATGGAAAAAGTCATTTAAGGGATTCTTATCCCCATTCCAGATGTGTTCATTTCACTGTTTTTTTATACAAATATTTTGTAATACAAAAGCATCAAATGAAGAGTTAATGCAGTTCTATTCTTCTACAATAGATGATTACGACATTAACTTTATCCAAGAAATTAGAAACAAAGACGGAACAGCTTTCGATAGATTATGCGACAGGCTTCCAAATTTTAAATGTAGAGCTTCAAGCAGGGCTGGTAGAAGCACATTAAGACTTAGATTCTCCTAGGATACCATAGACTTTCGTGGATTTCTATTTTCTGACGACTGTGCTTCCTTTGAATGAGGATGAGGAAAAGTTTTTGAATTCTTCGAATTGGGCTGAACTGAATATTTTTGTCCGGTCGAGGGTTTTTTTTATCCATTTTTCGGCATCCTCGATGCCGTTTGCCAGGTAACTGATTGTTACCTGGTATCCCAGGGAAGTTTCAAACACTTTTGGAGTCTTGAACAGGAATTTGAATTGTGGCCGCATTCTCGGCGAAGTAATCAGCCGGGCAACGTAGAACACTTTTGCAGCTTTTTAAGGCCTTGTGGCCATGGCGATCTGACAGGGATTTATTGTAAAAAACCACACCCTTTCAGCTTGGCCCCGGCCAAGTCCTGTTGACAAAGCCTGCAATTGGCCTATTTATTTCCAGACTGCTTAAACCAATCAGCCTGGGTGATCCACCCCAGCCCCCATAGTTCAACGGATAGAACTGCGGTTTCCTAAACCGTCAATCTGGGTTCGAGTCCCGGTGGGGGTACCATTCTGATTGTCAGGACTGCCAAAGAGGGTGGGGGAAGTCGGTTGATTTCCCCGCGTGGCGATATACGAATTATTCAAGTGCCGATCAAAATTTATTCTGTATTAGGAAAAATGAACTTGAATTGAGGTTGCACCGGAAATGCAAGAATTCCCGTAGTGGCAGTTTTTGTTGACATATTAGATCATCTAAACTATATGATAATTCTGTCTAATATTTAGTTTGGAAGTACAAGTCTGTCAGTTAATCCCCAAAACTCCTAAATGATGAAGAAAAAGCCAGCAGTTACGAAAATAAGTGATTTAAAGGACAAGCTGGATGCCTACCGGGCATCGGCCCATGCGGCGGGGAAAGGGTTAGCGAGGCACGGACCCGGGAATCTGGCCCTGGCCAGCGCTGCCCCTGGCCATCGCCCCCGCGGCAGAAGCTACCATACAATACACCGGCCCGCAGAATGTTATGCTGACGGCGCAAT
>CBDDEL010000002.1:0-8237 GCA_965226885.1 Opitutales bacterium
ATTGCGCGCCCTGGGGCCGGTATGGGAAAGCCGCAGGGAAACCGGCCGCAAGGTCCGCCAAAAGGTCCGCCTGGTCTTGTCGTGGTGTCTGTCACATGGCCTAATCACCACGAACGTGGCGGACAATAACCTTGACGCGGCCTTGCCGGTGGCTGCCAGCAAGCCGCAAAATCTGCGGGCCTTGCCCTTCGCTGAAGTGGCGGACGCCTTGTCAACAGTGGACTCTTCTCCGGCTTCGGTGGCAGTCAAGCTGTGCCTCGGGTTCTTGGTATTAACGGCCGTTCGGTCCAATGAGGCTCGGGGTGCAAGGTGGAGTGAAATCGACCTTGATAAGCGTGAATGGCGCATTCCTTCCCAAAGGATGAAAGCCGGAATTGAGCATCGGGTTCCGCTGTCTGCCGAAGCCCTGAACGTGCTGGCCGAAGCCCGAAAGCTGAATGATGGTTCGGGATTGTGTTTCCCGTCACCCAAGCGGGCGGGCTATCCCCTGTCTCCTATGAGTTTGACAATGACAATGAGAAGTACTGGGTTGGCCAAGAGGGGAACAGTTCACGGATTCAGATCGTCCTTCAGAATGTGGGCTAGTGAATGCACTGACGCGGATCGGGCCGTTATGGAATTGAGCCTTGCCCATAGGGTCGGGTCGGCCGTAGAACAAGCTTACGCACGTTCGGATCTCCTCGCCAAGCGCCGGACGCTGATGGCTCGGTGGGCAGCCTATCTGACCGGCAAGCGCGCCGGAAAGGTGGTGAATTTCAGGGGTTAATCAGGGCTATCAAATCGCAGCAAACCGGCCGGGCCTTCGGGTCCGGCTTTTCTTTTGTATAAGGTGGAGGAGAAACCGGCACAAGAAGAAAAAAGAACAGAAAAGTCTTTACTTTTCAATGCGTTACATTTTTTCGGATTTCTCTTGACAACTGGATTTATTAAAAGGAAATTGAGAACAGAAGCAACCGTTTGAGTAACTAAAAATCCTGGAGGAATTTCATGACCACAAGCAACCGCCTTTTGACTCGAAGGGAAGTCGAAGCCCTTTGTCACCTTTCCCGGGCAACTATTTACAGGCTGATGAGGCTGGGCCGTTTTCCAGAACCTATCCGAATTGGCATTCGGGCAGTCCGATGGCATGAATCCGAAATTGAGGGATACAAGAATTCTTGCCCATTGGCGACGGGAACCGGGCCGGGAACCGGGCCGAGGGCAACGGGATCCAATGCTTGAGGAAAAGAAAAAGCCCCGACTCGAATAATCGGGGCTTCGTTCTGCTTGCCGTTTGAGCGGCTGGTTGAACTTGACAATCAGGAAGGGGATTCCGATGACTGACTTGCACAGCCTAGCTCACTCCCCCCACAAAATCAAGTCAAAAACCCGTGTCCAGGGACACCTTTGGACACCTTTGGCCTATTGATGGCCAACTGGGGTGAAAACCTTGCTGTCGCGCATCGAAACCTCCAGAATTTGGGGTTTTTTACAGGGTAAAAAATGGGGCAAGCCTTTTGTTATCAATCACAACCACAACAAACCTCCAAAGTTTAGGGCAACCCCCTAATTCCTCTTGTTGATAATTCATCTCTTTACTTTAAAGAGAGAAAAGAGAGAGAGAGAAGTAAAGGGATGCGTAAAGAGGGGTACGAATTAGGGGGTTGCCCTAAACTTTGGAGGTTTCTCTCTTAATTGATAGTGAACAAATGCCTTATCTCATTTTTTACCCTGTAAAAAACCCCAAATTCTGGAGGAATGGGCTGAAGGTGGGAAAACGTGCAAAAACGTTACTGCCGGGACAAGGACAAGATGGATCAAAAGGTTGAGCCCATCGTTAGGGAGATGGTCAAGCAAGGTCTCGGGGGCAAGAAAATTGCTGATCGGCTGAACGATGATGGAGTTCCGTATTATCAAAAATTGCCGCTCAAATATCGCTTCTCGCCGAGAACACCCAAAAAGGTTTTGGACTCGTTTAAATCACACGTCGGAAAGAGGGGTAGAAAGCATGCTTTTAGGGACGGGTCGCAAGAGTTTAAGCGCTACTATCGGCCGCCCCGAAACCCTGCACCCTGGACAGCCAAAAAAGTCCGAGCCTTGTGTCGGAGAGTGGGAATCTCACTCCTGTCCGCCCGGGCTTATGGAAAAATCGCCTACATCCGAAGCGAAGCAAAAGACCGTGCCGAATATCTCAAGCGTGAGTGGGGTTCGAGGGCTTCCAAGGTTATTGCCCGTGAGAAGGTGATCACGGCCCGTGAGTTGGCAAGGTGGGGGAATGAAGAGAGAAAGCCCGATCTTGTCGAGGACATCATAGACCGCTTTTCACGGGAAGCACGAATGCGGGGTAGTTAGCGTAGTTATCAATCACAAAAAGGGGGATCAAATGGGATACGGAACCTATCTAATACAAACGACGTTAGGCAATTTGGAACATGTGAAAAAAGAACTGCGACAAGAGGACTTGGACGCGGTTTTGGTCCAAGTAAAGGGCGACGGGGACGGATGCCTTGTTCTGGTCGGCCAAGATTGCACCCAGTCCTTCGAGTGTTACCAATGTAAGAGGTCGTGCTGCCCCGGTTGTGGAGAAGCCGGCCTGCACGACCATGAGCGCGCTGAATTCATCTGTTGTATTTGCCTCGGATACTCACTCTGGGAATATTTGCAGGTGCCGTCATCAGCCTGAATCCATACCTGCCCGAACTGATCGGGCAGCCGTTCCATTTGAAAGGAGAAGATCATGCTAATCAGTCTTGAAAATTTTCCGATTATCCGATCCGACCTGACGTTCCGAAGCCCGGGCGCTACTGATCTTAAAAGCATCTATGGTTCAGGATCTCAAACTCTGGGCCGAAGCCCCGGGTTTTTCTCGGGATTTTTGGAAATTGGTGGAAATTACCCCGATGAACTTCGCGGCAGTCTTCAGCCTGACCCTGTTGAATATGACGGGGATCAAAAACACCGTGCCCGCGTGGAATTGCTGCTGGTTCAACTGAGGGACCCTGGCCAAACCTTTCAGGCTCCACTGCTGCGCCGGCCGGGCGGCAGGGGTTTAGGCTCCGTGCCCGCCTTGATTTTGGCAAGTTCATGGTCTGCTGGTGAGGTCGTGGTGAGGTTGGCCGGTGGTGTGGCTGATGGCCTGGTGGCGGGGGATCACGTTCAGATGTCTAGTCGTTTGTACATCGTGAGTTCGTCCATGACATCGGACGGTTCGTTTGCCGTCTTGCCCCACATCCTGCCCCGAGTAGGTGATCCGTGCATCTTCTCGAACGTCTTTGCCGTCGCCAAACTTGATCGAGAGAAGGACGGGATTGAAGCCCGTCATGATGCTCATTTTAGTGGTCCGTGGTCCATCCCTTGGACAGAGTTCATATCAGCCTGAAGTCATACCTACCTGAACTGATTGGGCGGTCCTCCTGGGCCGCCTTTTTTTCTTGACATCTCAAAATATTAAATAAAATCTAGGTTTTCTACGGTTTTTCGTAGCAAAATACGACTTTTCGGAGCTTTCTTGGGAGCCCTCAAGAAAACGCCTGGAAAAAGGCCCCTCGACCGCTTGGGGTCCCTTTTGTGTAACTGACAATGCTCGATCTTCGGAAATTTCAACAGAAGTTTCTACGGGGGGCCACGGCCCCCGGGATTGATACCGCCGCGCTGTCCATCCCTCGCGGTAATGGAAAATCGGCCCTGGCTGGCCACCTTCTGACCCGTATCCTCACACCTTCCGATCCCCTATTCCGACCTGGTACCGAGTCGGTTCTCTGTGCCGGCTCGATCGAACAAGCGAGGATTGTATTTCGCTTTGCAAGAACCACTCTGGAACCCACTGGTCAATATAGATTCCTGGATTCCTTTACCCGATGCGGGATCACGCATCGGGCGAGCAATACGCGGCTACGGGTGATCGGGAGCAACGGCAAGACGGCCATGGGGCTTGTCGGCTGTCCCTGGGCGATTTGTGATGAACCTGGAGCCTGGGAGGTTAACGGCGGCACCTTGCTCCATGATGCTATCGCAACTGCGATGGGTAAACCGGGCTCGCCACTGAAGGCCATCTATATCGGCACCTTGGCCCCGTCAACAAGCGGCTGGTGGCACGACCTGGTTAAGGCTGGTTCCAATGGATCCACCTATGTCCAAGCCTTGCAAGGGAAGCCCGAACGGTGGGACAAGTGGCCGGAAATTCGGCGCTGTAACCCCTTGACGGCCATCTCTCTAGAGTTCCGAAAGAAATTGATTGAGGAACGTGACAAGGCACGGCGGGATTCAAGACTCAAAGCCCGATTTTTGTCCTTTCGGCTGAACCTTCCGAGCGGAGATGCTTCAACAATGTTGCTGTCGGTCGAAGATTGGGAGCTGGCCACGGCCCGCCCTGTACCCCAGCGGCAAGGACTCCCAATAGTGGGCTATGACTTGGGCGGGGGTAGGAGTTGGTCCGCCGCTACGGCGATCTTTGAAAACGGAAGGACTGAAGTTTTGGGTTGTGCCCCCGGCGTTCCTTCCCTTACTGAACAGGAAAAGAGGGACAGAGTTCCGGCTGGGCTTTACCGGAGATTGGAAGATAGTGGCAGGCTGATTGTTGCTGAGGGTTTACGGGTCCAGCCGCCCAAGCAACTACATGACCATGCTCGGGCCTTATGGGGTCCGGCGCAAGTTGTGATTTGTGATCGATTCCGGATTAACGAGCTTCGGGACTGTGTGAATGGTACTCCCTTGGTTGCAAGGGTCAGCCGATGGTCTGAAGCGAGTGAAGATATCAGGGCTTTGCGTAAATTGGCCGCCGATGGACCCCTGGCCGTGGAAGAAGACTCCAGACCGTTGTTGCTGGCTTCCCTGGCCACGGCGATGGTCAAAAACGATGACCAGGGCTCGGTTCGGCTTCAAAAAAAAGGCACCAACAACACGGCGCGGGATGACGTGGCCGCCGCTTGGGTCCTAGCTGCTGGGGCCTTGGACCGTCGCTTACGGATGAAACGTCCAGCACTCAAATGGGCGGTGATATGAGTAAATCACGCCATCGGGGATGGGACAAATTTGCTCGGGTGATCAAGGCCCAATATCTCAAGGAACGCGGTGCAAGCTGTTCGAGATGCAAGCGAGTATCCGGGGAGCTTGAGTGTCATCACCGGCGACCAATCGAATCGGCCCCGGAACTGGAAATGGACCTGGAAAACATCGAGATCATTTGCCGGCAATGTCACATGGACCATCATCGAAAACCAATTTCGCCGGATCGGGTGAAGTGGAATTTATTATTGACAACCGTGTAACCGTGGAGGTTTACAACCATGACTGAAAAACTAAGAAAAGCATGGCTGGTTCAGCAAAAGGCTAGTGACAAGCTGCGATCCCTGGCCAGCGATGCGACCGCCGAAACCAGGGCCGCCGCCGAAACCGCTTTCAATCTCTCGGCAACCAACCTGCAAGCAGTCCTGGATCAAGAACCGAACCTTGAACCGGCCGCTGATGGCGAGTCCGCCGAACTGCGCCGCCTGCTGGATGGCGCGAACCTGGGCCGATTCTATGAGGGTGCTGTTGAGCATCGCGCCCTGGATGGCCGGGAGGCGGAATTACAGCAGCATTTCGGGCTGGCCGGAAATTCGTTTCCGGTTGAACTGCTGAGGGATCCGGAACCCGAAACCCGCGCCGTTACCCCCGCGCCGACCGATACGGGCGCAACACAACGGCCGATTATCCAGCCTGTTTTTGCCCGGGGGGATGCCGCCTTTCTTGGGGTTTCAATGCCAACTGTTCCGGTTGGCGATTCCGTGCATCCTGTTTTGACATCCCGCCCAACTGTGGGGGTCAAGGCCACGTCCAACTCCGACGCGGTTGCCGAAACTACGGGGAGTTTCAGCGCGGAAGTTCTGAAGCCTTCGCGCTTGCAGGCCGCTTTCTACTGGCGGCGGACGGAAGCCGCCCGTTTTTCAGGAATGGCCGAAGCCTTGCGGCGGGCCTTGATGGATGGTCTGTCCGAAGCTTTGGATGCTCAAGTTATCGCTCAAATTGTTTCCGATGTTACCAGGACAGCCGCATCTAGCGCCGATGATTTCGACAGCTACAGAAAGCGGTTTGTCTATGACCAAATTGACGGCCGCTTTGCTGCATCAGAAAATGCCATCCGGCTGTTGTTTGGCCCGGGCACCCTCCAGGATGCCGCCACGCTATTCCGAAGCGCAAACGGTGATGTTGCAGTATTGGATAGCCTGCGCCGGATTTCTGGGGGTGTTCGAGTTTCCCCGCACATTCCCAGCCCTACTAGCCACAAGCAAGATGTTCTCGCCCGCCGGGGATCCCGACCGGATGCGGTTGCCCCAATCTGGCGCAACATTGCCCTGATTCCGGATGAAGTGACCCAAGCAGCAAAGGGTGAAATCCGGGTTACGGCGGTTGCCCTGGCCGGCTTCAAAATTGTCCGGACTTCGGGCTTTGCCAGAGTACAAGCCCAATTCCAGTAGACAGCATAGCGCTTAGACTGTCTAAGGAGTTTTGATGGACCCTGAACGACGTTTTTTCGAGTTTCGGCAAACTGGCGATAGGACCCTGGAAGGCACGGCCCTGCCCTATGGCTCGGTTACACGTCTTCCCTGGGGCCGTGAGAGGTTCCTCCCTGGGGCCTTTGGCGACATTGCCCGGCTTGACGTGATTCTCAACCTTCACCATCGCCGGGACCGGCCCATCGCCCGGACCGGCGGCGGGGGGTTGACGTTGGTGGATTCTGCAACCGAGTTGAGAATCCTGGCCGAACTGCCTCAAAGCCGGGAAAGTGATGATGCACTCGCTTTGGTCCGGGCAAAGGTTTTGCGTGGTTTGAGCATAGAGTTCCATCCCGTCGCCGAGTCACTGGTGGATGGGATTCGGGAATTGACTTCTGCGCGCTTAATCGGGATTGCCCTGGTTGACCAACCCCAATACGAAGGAAGCAAGGTAGCGGCCCGTCATCTACAACCAGCGCCTGTTCCTACTGTCCCTTGGTGGCTTTATGTCTAAATGGTGGCCCTGGCCGAAACCGGAAACGCGGTCCATTGATTATTCCGATGCCGTGGTCAGTGGCATATTGGCCGCCGCCCAAAGCAACCAGATTGATGCTCGCCAAGGCTCCGGCTCACAACTGGCCGCGAACTGGCTCGGCCGCGCCCTTTCCGGTGTCGAATTAAGCCCGATTGGGAATGCGGCCGCGTTCGATCCGTGCGACCTTCGGCCCCTCGCTAGGGATTTGATTCTGAGCGGGCAAAGTCTTTGGCTGCTGAAAGATGGCCGCTGGCTTCATTGCCATCCCCAAGCCGAAGAAATCAAAGTAGTCCCTGGCCGCCCGGAAAGCTGGCTTTATCGCTTGTCGCTCTTAAATGCCTCCCTCGGCGCGCCTGGCTCCAGCGTGTTGCATGTTCGATGGACGGAAAGCCCGGTGAACCCTGGGCAAGGGATAAGCCCGCTTGATAGCAATTTTGCCAGATTTGCCGCCGCCCTGGAACGTGGATTGCTAGGCGAGGCTTGCGGATCTTCCGGTTATTTGCTGGGCTTGCCTCAATCTCAAACGGACGATTTTGACGCCCTGGCCGAGCGGGTCAAAAACCTTCGTGGAAATTTATTCGCCTATGAAAGATCGGAAAATCGCTATCCGGAATCCGGCAGGGAAACGCCTATCGGGAGGGATTTGGCACGGATCGGGATTGATCCGCCGCAAACTTTGGCCGCCTTGTGGAGCCTCGCCACAGGGATGGTGGTTGAAAGTTGTGGCGTCCCGCAAGGGCTGATCCTTGGAAAGCTGGAAGGGACCGCCGCCAGAGAAGCCCTGCGCCGCGCCCGGGTCTTGACGTTAGAGCCGATTATGAAGGAGATAACCAAGGAACTGGCCAAAACTGGCCAGCGCCATCGATGGAAATTCGGGGGCGACCTGGCCAACAGTTTAACCGATCGGGCGAGGAGCTTTGCCAGTCTTGTCAAAGGCGGAATGTCCCTGGCCGATGCCGCCGCCGCTACTGGAATTTTGCAGGAGGGGGAATAGTGATCCTCAAACTTGAAGAAGTGCGGGAGCATCTTGTTGCTGAGAGTTTCGGACCCGAGGATGACGCCTTGATTCAGCAATATCTCGAAGCCGCCAAAATGTGGACGATGGCTTATCTAAACATTGATTCATTTCCTGCCGTAGGAGCCCCTCGCGAAAAGATAATCAAACAGGCTGTTTTGCTGCTTACGGCGCAATTTTATCTGCAAAGGGAAGAGGTCACTCCAAGCCATCTCCGGGCGAGCCATCTAACGGC
>CBDDEL010000003.1:0-10317 GCA_965226885.1 Opitutales bacterium
ATGCTAGCCAAAACGCCCCATATCACCGATATATTCACACTATTTGCCCAATTTTTTACTTCTGTTTCAGGGCTTACAATAATTTTAAAACAGCTTCTAAAGAGGGCCTATACACCCGTTCTTGTTGCAAGTTGTTGAAAACAGTTGAATTAAACCCTTATATGCCTACCGGAGGTACTTCACTTTCCAGTTTATCTTACAGGATTACGCCTGTGGCGCCTCGTTCTTTATTGAGCAGGACCCACCCAGGGCGTGCTTACAAGCGAAATATGTCCTCTTTGGAGCAAAAAAAAGCCGCTGATCGGTTGTAAGCCAGGGGCCTTTTTTGTGTACTCGAAGCGGGTATTGCCGGGATGTTTGAGGCCAATACACAACGGCTTTAAGCAAATAATATGCACAAAGGCATATTTGTATTATGCACTTGTGCATTAGTCAAACCACTCGGTCAATTTATCAGCGGCCTGCCGTTTTACTTCTGGCGTGATATGTGCGGCAACAACGGCGACCGCGCCAATCAGCACTCCCAGGTCGTCTGCGAATCCAATGCCGGGCGTTACGTCCGGTATGGCGTCAATCGGCGATACGAAGTAGGCCAGCGCACCCATCACCACGCCTTTGGCCCACTTGGGCGTGTCCTTTGATTCGGCGGCGTAATAGAGTTGCAACGCTTTCTCTACCAGAGTGTGCCCGGCAATGCGGGCAAATATGTTAAGTTTCTGAAAGAATCCAGCCTCGTTATAATTCTTGTCGGCCATGTAAGTCTGTTCTCCTATGAAAAAGCCCCATCAGGCAAAAGCTCTGTGGGGTTGGTTTAGCGGTCTCTGAATAGTCCGCGGGGGGTTTTGGGCGGGTAAGATAGATCGGGCGTTAGATCGCCTCAGAATGCGCCTGGGGGGATTTGGCACTGTTGAAATGATCCTCAAGTACCTGGCGAATAATCGTATTGCGCGTCTGCCAGGAATCGCCAGCGGCGTTATCCAGCAGAGCAATCAGGACGCGCGGTATTTTGATAGCGACAATTTTCAATTCCTCGGTTTCTGGTCGCTTGACCGAGGGGGTTGATGTTGACATGATACGCTCCTGTTGTTGTGGGTTTGAGCAAAGAAAAAGGCCCCTGACAGAGATTGCCAGGGGCGTGTGATTTGTCGTACTCGATAGTTCAGCGGTCGGGGGGGGCGATCACCTTTCGCTTAGTGCCTGGTAAGCGGGGAAAAAGGCGTTGTTGATGAGATAATCGACGCTTTTGATGTAGTCGCTTGCCAGCACTTCGGCTTGCTCAATGGCCCTTTGTGCCGCGGCGTCTATGATCGCCTGGGGAGGCGTGTGCCCGTTGATGTTCAGCTTCGCCTTTAAGCCAACGGCAAACTCGTGGATCCGTTGATCTTTCTGCTCGACCGTTAACCCTTTGGAGAAGATATACGCGCCATCAGCGGAGTAAAATATCCGGGATCCATCCTTGAGAGTGATTATGCTACTGCCGCTTTTTATCTCCGGTTTCGCTATTGCAAAGACGGTTTTAATTGCCTGGTGTTCCTCTGCGCTCAATTCACGAATATCCATATCGCTCCTTTGTACGGGATAGAAAAAGCCCCTGGCGATGTTCTACCAGGGGGCGTGTGTTTTGTTCTACGCGGCGCACGTCCTTGATGCACAAAAAGCTATGAAACAGCATTATTAAAGCTGTCTGAGAGCAATCAACAAGTGGGGCTCCCCCTTGCACTTTTCATATAATCGCCCTCAGGCAGTTTAAGGTTTTGGCTACTTGTCAAAGGCGCGGCTGATCATTTCAGATGCCTTTGCTTTGCTCACGCGCGGCGGGCCGCCATTAAGTTCTGTGGGTGTGGTCAGCAAAGTTTTGATTTCATTGGCAAGCGCGGGATCCGTTTTATTGCTCTTGCTGATGTTTTGCAAAGCAATGATCTGGCGGCTCGTTGCTGGTGACGGATCATCACCCACGTCAAAGCGTTCCGGCCCTTGTTCACGCGGGGGGGGGTTGAAGTCCTGCTCGTAGTCATGCCCCAGATCGGCATTGAAAGCGGGCGGCTGACCGTTGGTGTGTTGGCCGTTGTTGCTGGTTGCCTGGGGCTGGTCGTCTCCATCGTACAGGTGCAGGCCAATGCCGAACATAGAACAGCACTTTTTCTGAGCATCGACCGCGGCAGTCTTGAGAGCATCGCCCAGAGGGAATCCTTTATTGATCTGCCCATGACCATAGTTCTCACGGGTTATTGTTCGCCCATCCTCAAGGGTGATCGAGAGGGAGCCTTTAACGGAGACCGCGGAATCCGTAATGCCGGCCACTTCGGTTCGGAAGTCCCAGGCAAAAGGAAACAGCGCATCGAGGCGGCGGGTGTAATCAGGGTGTCCTACATAGGACAGGGCTTTGTTGCCAGTGCCAGCGTCCTGGCGAATCTTTATGACGTTGTTTGGAAAGGGTGTGTAGCATTCACCGATAAGCTGTTCAACATCGACTTCGGGAAGCAGATCGGTCAGGTCAGCGTCTGTTATAGCCATTGATTTGATTCCTTTCGGTTGTGGTGGTTGTTAAACTTGACCATGTGCATCGGGGTACGCGCACGTTGGACGGCCTGGATCTAACTCTCTTTTTGCACAAAGCCGTCTGTGGGCTTCTATTGAAAAGCCGTCTTGCATGACGCAGACAGACATGCCATTGTCGTAGTTGATGAAATTCACATCCGTCTTTTCGGGCTGTGCGTGGGTGTCCTCAAACACTTTGGATCCTTTCGAGGTGATGGGGCGACCTTTTGCGGGTCGCCCAGGTGGATGTGCTTCAGGCCGCATCATCAGTATTAGCCATGCAGTTCGAGGTGAGAAATTCGTACGCTTTATTCAAGACCAAGACAGCTTTGGGAATGTCATTGACCTTCAGCGAATTTGTCCGTTGCCAGTTGCCGTCTTTATCCAGATAGGAACGCTTGAATGTGACGGTTTGAACGGTCAGTTTTTTGTCTCCGATATTGTATGTATCCTCGAAAACAGACGCAGAGCAAAGACCGTGACGGAATGTAATTTCTGGCTGTGGCATGTGTGGCTCCTTTATGGTGGTGGACTCCCGTATTGCCTGGGCAATCTCTGTTGGTGCATCTTCATATTTTGCCATTGGGCGATTCCTTTCAATGGTCAGGGGGCAAAATCAGTATCCCAACTGAACGAATATTCCTCTGGCGAATTGGTGAACTTCTCACACAGCTTTTCCAATTCATCGACAAACTGCTCGGGACGGCATGTGACCAGCCCGAAAAACTTCAATCTCACAACAGAGGTTTCAGGCTGATGGGGTGTAGTCTTTTCTGCCATTAAATGACCTGGCCTTTCTCAGTAAGACGTTTGACAATCGTCTGAAAAACTGCGCTGGCGGTCTCTGGCGATTTGTGGCGCAAGATTTCCAGATTCTTGCCTTCAAAGACAATATCTTTGCACTCCAGTTTTATGTCGCGGCCTTCCAAACAAATCAGACGTTTTCCGTCTGCTATCCACATTTTTTTGATCCTCTTGTGGTGAATTGGGCGACTCGCAAAAGTCGCCCAGGTGGTTGGTTTTAATCAGGGCACGGGTCGTTGGCCTCCAGTTCTTCAGCGGCAACCAGGGCAACATATTCAGCAAGCCATTCCTCTGGCGCGTGTCCACCTACCTGTGCCTTTTCAATCTGCCATTCATAGTGTTGCTTGTCCTCATTGTGAGTGATGGTTACAGTCTGCCGTGCATGCCGAAAAGTGCGCTCCATTTATGGGTCTCCTTTGCTCAAAAGACATTCGCCTCTTTCATGCTCAAGAACTTATCAGAGGCGACGATCAAATGATCGACCACCTCGATGCCCATGACTTGACCGGCTTGCACCATGCGCTTGGTGAGGGAAATATCCTCTTTTGAAGGCGTGACATCGCCAGAGGGATGGTTGTGGGCGAGTATCACCGAGGCCGCGCTTATGCCCACAGCGGGGGCAAAGACTTCTCGCGGATGCACCAGGCTGGCATTGAGACTGCCCATGCTGATTGTATCGGTCTTGACCACCTGATTTCGTGCATTGAGAAAGATTGCCACAAAATTCTCTTTCTTGAGGTCTCTGATGAAGCGAATCTCAGGCAGAGCGTCAGCGGGCGAAGTGATCGGCGTATCCATGCCCATGCCTCTGTCCAGCACACGGCGCGAGAACTCCAGAACAGCTTTTAGCGTGAGCAAGTGGCCTTTGCTCAAATCATTGCCAACAAGCTGGCGGTTGACAATCTGCCCGGGCGGATGCTCAAGCTGAAAGTCTGTGAGAGATTTGAGAGGGTTTTTTCTCAAGAAAGACCGAAGTTTTGCCAGCACATCGCTACCATTGCGTTGCGGCATGCGTAGAACCAGCGCGAGCAATTCTTCGTCGGGCAGGGATTCAGCACCATTTTCTTGGATCTTGTAAATCGGTTGCTCAATTTCGTACACTCCATTTATCATATACATCGCTTATTTCTCCTGTGGTGGTTGGTTGGGTGTTGCCATTAGCCGAAGATCGCCTTTGATGCAGCGGCGGCGGCTTCGTTTTTGTCGGTGTAATCCACGCCATTGATCCGATAGATTTTCTGCTCCGCTTCAGGTGCAGGAGCTGGCGGGGTTTCAGGTGGGGGTTCGTTGGCCGGTTTGCCATTGGTCGGGGGGTTCTCATTCGAGTATCGCCGGGGGGAATATTCCCCATTGCCATTTTCCTTGCTGGCGTGAAATTCGGCCTTGCGGTCGGCGGATGCCTTTTGAGCATCATTCCGCTTTTCGATGCGCGACAAAGCATCGTCGATCACAAGTGTTGCCCGTTCTTTTGTGGCCCCAGGTGAAGCGAGCCAAACGGCGGTGCGGTGCGCTTCTTCCGCGGTGAAGGTTGAGGACAACATCAGCTTTGGCAGCAAAGCGCGTTGCCGCGGGGTCGGTTTTTCTGTTGCGTCATCCATCGCTAAATCCTTTCTTGGAAATACACCTTTCGAGGTGTTGCATTACCGTTTTGCCCTGGTGAGTGTGACGGCACTTGCCAGGGTTATTTTTTTGCCCGTTCATTGGGGGCGGGCAAATTCCCCGTCTATGGTTTTTATGCCAGAAACGCCGGGGATTCGCACAAAAGAAAAAGGCCGCCGATCCTTACAGATCAGTGGCCTTTTGCGTTGTTGTACTCGGGGCGGGAGTTATCTACTTGCCCAGGATGGTAGCGATAACGCCATGTGCCAATTCCTCTTTCTCTGTGTATCTGGCCGGCATGCGCGTATCCTTCCATCGACCAGCAGTTTGAAGCTGTGGCATTGTGGCTTTTCCCTCAACCAGACTTTGGGCTGTGCCGACCCGAAAAGAATGTCCTGATATGCCAGCAACGTCTATTTGGGCTTTGCGGGCCACGTCCTTGATCATGTCGCGTACCGCGGTAATGCCGATTGCGACATTGCCCATTTTACAGTTTTGATAGATACGTCTGAACAATGGCCCTTCACAGACACCAGATAGACGCTGGTATTTTTTAATGGCCTTTATTGTCCGCTTCTGAAGATAAACTTCTCGCCCTTCGCCTTCCTGGTCGGTCTTTGAGCGGGGTATCAAAAGTGTGCCGGATCCGTTTTCTCGAGTACTGATATGCTCGCAATGGATAGCCCCCACTTCGGAAATCCTGAGCAACCCATTGCTCATTGTGCGAATGATAGCCGCATCACGCGCTTGCCGGATCCGCCCCTTTTGGGGTGTCTCTTTGCTGGAGGTCGGCGCGGTGTGCGCGGGACTGTCGGCAATGGTCGCCATTGTCATAGCGTCATCTACCTTGATACCCGTAACCTGGCCTCGCCCCCGTGCTTGTGCCTCGGCATTGCGCTTGATGCCCTTGAGGGCTGTTTCTGATAGGAGAAAGTCAATGGGCTTGCCCGTGTGTCTGGCAATGAATTTGACAGCCGCCAAGACCATTGCTATTGATGCAGGGCTTTTCTCTCCGAGGTGCAGGTGCGCCAGATACCCATTGACCTGCTCGGACGTGATCTGGCTTTCGTGGAAGCGCGTGGCGACCTTCATAAGTGCCTGGTCGATGTCGCCGGTGATCTTTGCGGGCTGCTCGATCTTTTCACACCAATTCAAGAAGTGCGTTACCGCGTGGCAATAGACCCGCTTGGTATTGAAAGCAATGGATTGAAGCTGAAGCGACTGCGATGTTTCGGCAATGGCCTGTTCGGTGGCGATGCTCAAGGCCTTGTCCATGTGGGATCCTCTCTTTTCTGTTAGGGTTGCAAAGTAGTGCGTTTATGGGTAAATATACACAATACTTTGCACGCCAGACAAGGGCAATTATTCAAGCCGTAGATTTCAAGAATATCATTGATTACTATTGCATTTTTTTAAGACGATCCTATTTTTGGTGTAACAGTTTTTCCACCACCACACAGGAGCAAGGCAATGCCGTACTTCCGCGAATCTCACTACACAAAAAATTGCTGGCAGGCTTCACACCTGACCAGCGGGCGGGACTCGATAAAGTGTCTGCTCAAAAGGGGCGATCACTGGCGGGCCTGGTGCGCGATGCTGTTGACCGACACCTTCAAAGTGTCGCAGACGACCAGGGGCAAGGAATCAGAAAGTGAGGGGTGCGCGATGTGGAGATGGATCGAGCGAGCGCGGGAAGGGCGTACCGTTCAGGTTTTGATGGAGCGGACAAAAAAAAGGTCGCCAGCGGCTAACTGGCGACCCTCAAAAATGATGCTCCTATGTGACGCAACCAATATAATCCAAAAAAAATGAGAAGTCAAAGAAAAGGGGGTAGCGATGTGGCTCTACACGAAAGAGGGCGAGGCTTTCGAGACTTTGACGTGCCTGGAGACGGGGGCACAGGTGATACGATCAGGCGAGGGTGCAGAACTCTGGTGGCGCGGGAATGTGATCGACCGACCGCTTGAGCAAGACGAAATGAAACTTGCCTCGAATGATGGCGAGCGGCATTTTCAGGTAATATGTGACGCGCTCCTGGACAAAGGCGATCTGGCCGGATATGCGGGGCCTGTGAGGTACCCGGTACCTGGGGAATAATAGAAAGGGAGAGATAGGATGCTCAAATGAATTTTTGGCCGAGCAAAAGATGAACCTATTAGAGAAAAAACTGGAATACGAACTTTGGAAAATGGAACTCGTGTTCAAGATTGAGTTGTCGAGAAACCGTGCCGCCCAAAAGGAACTGTCGGAAAAAGAGCCGGTTTTTTGAAGCAGATAGAAAAGATAGAAAAAGACCTGAAGATAACGCAAGCGACCTATGACAGCTTAAACGCTTTACACACAGCCGAAGTGGGCAAGCTGGCGAAATTCGGGGGGGGATGACAGGCGCAAAGGAGCGCAGTACCGCGGCAAAGCGTTTTTTAACCTGGGGGTGAGGACAAGCGTAAGATGCCAAGATCGAATCCGTTTAATCCGGGCGATCCGGTCGATGTGGTGAATTGGGAAATCTTCGAGGACGTGGCCGCGAGCTATCCGATGACGTTTGAGCAGTTGTGTTCTCGGATGCTCTACGGCGAACCAACCGACAGCCTCGTGGAGTTTGTCGCGGCCAAAGTTGGCGAGATGGTGCAAGCGGGCGTTCTGCTCGAGTACGGGGATGTGTTGAGCATTCCGGCCAATAGACCGAGGCGGCCAAAGGCGAAACGACAGCCTCGGACAAAGAAAGAGGCGGATCCACGCCAGGCAGTTTTGTTTTGAGAGGCGTATAGGCGCGATTTAAGAGCCGTCCCGAGCGGGGAGCCGGGATTACACGCATGCGCGCGCGCGGAAAACCACTTGACAGAGTGTATTTTTCTTCTTATTGTATGCCTGATACCCAATATATAGGAATCGGCTATCCCCCACACTGCGGCTTTTGCCGCCAGCCTTTTGCGTCCAAAGTCCGATCCTATATGGCTCTTTTGGGTATCAGCGCAGAAGGCTACCTTTCTTTGTCTCAAAACTCCCTCTCCCAAGCAGTAAACTCTCTCCCAAGCAGTAAAACTCCCCCACAAGTAGTTACAAAAAGATTTAGTCCAAATAGGGCTATTTGGTGCAGGCATATCACAAAAAAAAACCCCGATGGACGGAACCCACCGGGGCAAATATAGAAGCGACCGAAGATGGCCAGTAATCGGCAGCGACAAGTACAAGACCAATTTAGGCTTTCGATGGTTTGGTGTCAACCGTTTTTAGACAGAAAGGGAATTGTCATGGCTGACATGGTGGACAATCCACTGGCGATCACCAGGGAGGAGTGGCAAAGAAAGCACGCGAACAAGCAGAAATCTTTTCAATCCCAGATAGACCGCGGTTAGAGGTGGTCACGGCTGAAAGCATAAAGCTGGATCGCGCACCGGACAGGTCGAGCAACCCGTCACTACGTGGCGAATTGTTGGGATGGGTGATTGACAAAGAACAAGCGCACATGAAAGGATTCACACCGGAGCGGCGATTTTTCCTTATCTGGAAAAAGGCGCAATCACTGTATGAAACGCGCCTGCATAAAAGACTACCAAACGACAAGGTAAAAAAAATGAGAAGTCAATTTTTACAAGGGGGTTGCTGTGTGGCTATACACTTCCGAAGGTGACGCTATCGAGACCATCACATGCCTGACGAGCGGCGCACAAGTCCTGCGGTCGGGAGAAGGCGCGGGTGCAGAATTGTGGTGGCGTGGAAATGTCATAGATCGCCCACTTGAGCAGGATGAGATGAAAATTGCGCCGTCTGATGGCGAGCGGCACTTTCAGGCGATATGCGATGCACTCCTGGACAAAGGCGAGTTGGCGGGATACGCGGGGCCTGTGAAGTATCCCGTGCCCGGCGAATGAGACACACGAGAGGGTGAGCAATGACAAACGAGAAGTTGAACGAGCACTTGGTGGCAATCTCCAAAGACGTGGCCGTTGCGCTATGGGGCGAACCCAACGCCAAACTATCCAAAGGCGACAAGTTACGATGGGGCAACAAGGGATCCAGAAGCCTTGACGCGGGCGAGGGCCTGTGGTACGACTTCGAGGCCAATACTGGCGGCGACGTCCTTGCACTTGTGGCAATACAGTGTAAAACAGACAGGCGCGGGGCCATCCAATGGCTGAAGGATAGCGGCTATTGGATCGAATCTCCCCCCAGACGCAATATGGGACATTTTAAGAGGCGATCTAATCGACCTACCCGACAACACAGAGCAAAGGCAGATCGGGCAAAGCCGCCAGCACCAGCCAAAGAGAGCGAGACGGCGTTATATGCGAAAAGGCTATGGGGGCAATCAAAGAAGATCGGCAACAATGCCGAGCATCCCTTCAGACGCTGGACAACGACCGGAGACAAGCCGGGGGTACTCCATCCCTATTGCGCGGTTCCTGGCGGGATCCGTTGGCATAGTGGCAGGGGGCTGATTGTCTGCGGGATTTTTTCCCTGAATGCATGGGGAACTGACGGCATTCCCAAAGGCGATCCGCTGGCGGTGCAGGCGCTGGCGCTTGACCAGAGCGGGGAAAACAGGTATTGCCTGGGAGAAAACAAAGACTTGCGCCGGTGCAGTTATGGGCCTGTTTCCGCTGGCGTCTTTATTTTGGGGGATCCAACAAGCGAGCGCGTGAACATTGTTGAAGGTGTGGCCGACGCGCTGGCGGTTTATAGCAGAGAGCCTGGGGCGGTTCTGGCAACGCTCGGCACGTCTGCCAAAATTGCCAACAAAGCGGATGTGATCGACTGGCTTTGCACAAAAGAGACGTGGCTATATCCTGACAACGACGAGAATAAAGCCAGCGAGAAGGGCACAGCGTCATTGATCAACGCCGTCAAAGTAAAAAGCCCTGACACTAAAATTAGGAAAGTGAGTGCCTGGGCTTTGGGTGATGATCCGGGTGAGTGGGCAAAGAGGACGCCATTCCCCGATATAGAAATATATGATTTTGAGGAAAAGAAAGGAATCCTTTTTGACAGTGGTATGGCCTGGGGAGAGGCCGACCGCATGGCAGTTCAAACTCTAATGGGGAGAGAGCAATGAATGAGAGTCGTGATTATGGCGAGGCCAAAGAAATAGAGGCAACGCCAGAGCAACGGGCCGAGCATTACAGAACAATGCCGCGGAAGGCTGTACCTATCAGCCAGATCAAAGCGGAGTATCCCAACCCTATTTTGGCCGCAACAGGCAAGGGCAATGGGGCCGTGCTGACAGCTGCCAATATCTGCCTTTTGGCTGGTGAGGGCGGCATTGCCAAGAGTGCTTTAACAATCTCGCTGGCGTTGGCTTATGCATGGGCCGGTGTAGAGGATCCAGACAATCCCAGAATGAAGCCTTTGACTGGCGGCATTTTTGAGGGCATAGGT
>CBDDEL010000004.1:0-29901 GCA_965226885.1 Opitutales bacterium
CAAATGGTTATAACTTTGGGACAGCCTCTAGCTGGAGGCTGTCCCAAAAACCCGAATTTTGCGAATTGAGATATTCGACTCCGAACTGTAAGGGAACGTAAGTCATTCAATTCCGTCAAAAACGCTGTATAAGGCCTCTTTTCGTTATAAATATAATCGCGTCAGACAGAGGTCTATGGTAGAATTGTATTTGAATATGCAAAACAAGAGAAAGGCTGACGGTGTTATAGACATCGAAATTGCCCAAAATCCCCCAAAAACGGTCTTTATGACAGCTTTATAAACAAGTTAACTTACTGTAAAACAAATGGTTATAACTTTGGGACAGCCTCTAGCTGGGATCGACGATGGGAAAGATATGGGATTTCAGACAGAGCTCTCAGGGCAAGGCTATTTAGAGGCTGTCCCAAAAATATAAAGATTTTGTAGTCAACTAGATGACGTTTATAAAAATAGCCGGAAAGAGCATTTTTTTGCTCGATCCGGCTAAAAAAGGGTTCTATAATTGCGTTAGCGAAAATCAATATAGCCCTTTCTATGAAAAATATAGCCATCCAATGCCTCCTGCGTCCAGCTTTAACTGTGGTCGACCGTTGCCTCGATTACGATAACTTTCGCGCCACCATCGAGCGTATCGACCGGCTGCTGATCGATTCGGAGGTGGAATCGCAGGGCGTTGATCTGGCCTTGGAAAGAGGCCAGCCAATGAGTGTAAAGGCCCGGCAAAAGCGGGCTAATTTTGCCCTCAAGGCGTTGCGTATGGAAACGCTGCGTTATCTGCTCGGTGGGATTTCGTTTCGGCATTTGTCGAGGGCTCTGGGCAGCAGCGATCTGTTGGCTGACTTTTGTCGTGTCCGCCATATCGACGGCATAAGGGGCATCTCCAAGAGCACCCTGGAACGGGCCTCGAAGTTTTTCAGCGAAGAGCAGTTGAGGGCCTTGCACCGGACCTTGACTGAGGTTGTGGGCGATGCCGATCTGGCCCGGCAGGTGGTGGGATTGGACAAGCCGATAGACACCACCATTTGCCTGATCGACGGCACCTGTTTGGAGGTCAACATTCATTGGCCGACGGACTGGGTGCTGCTCAAGGATGTAGCGGGCACGCTGCTCAAAGCGATCCGGCTGATCCGTGAGAAGGCCGGTTTGCGCCATCGCATGCCGATCGAACCGGAGCCCCTTGGCTCGGCAGATGAATCGGCTGTGCATACAGATGACCCACAGCCGGCGGCGAAAGGACAGCGCGCGGCAACGCAAGGGTATCTTGAGGCAGATGAAAAAGCTGCTCAAACGGATCGGGGAGCATGCCCGCAGTCACCGGGAATTATTGCAAGCCTGCTGGGAGCAAAGCGATTACAGCGAAAAACAGGTCCAACAGATCCTTACCCGGATGGAGCGCATGAGCGAGCTAATCCCGGTGGTCATCAAGCAAGCGCACGAGCGAATCATTGGCGGCCGCCAGGTGAAAAACGCAGAGAAAAGTTTTGAGTGTTTACGAACCCGATGCGCAGGTGATTGTGCGAGGCAAAGCGGGCCAAGAGGTTGAGTTTGGCAACACCCTGTTTTTGGGTGAAAGCGTTGAAGGATACCTGCTGGACTGGAAACTCTACGGCAGCCGGACGCCAAGCGAAAATGAACAAATGCAAGAGAGTTTGCAAAGACAGAACCGCTTCAACCTAGCCGAACCCATAGCGGCCATGTGCGCGGACCGGGGATTCGCCTCCCAGCGGGCCCGCCGGCAGTTAGCCCAGGAGGGCATCTACGATGCGCTCTGTCCACGCGATCCGAAGCAGTTGAAAAAACGGATGGAGGAACCACACTTCAGGCAATTGCAAAAGCGCCGGGCCAGCACCGAAGGGCGGATCGGGGTATTGAAGAATCGCTGGCAGGCCGGGCGATTGCGCAGCAAAGGCTTTGCCAACCGCTCGATCAGCGTAGCCTGGTCGGTCCTCTCGCACAATCTATGGAAAGTGGCCAAGATGCTGGCCCAGCAAGATGAACTAAAAACCAAAGCGGCGGCCTAAATAAAGAGCGGAAAAGCAAGGACAATACTTTTTCACAGGCCTACTGTCGGCCCATACAAAGAAAACCAGGCAAACGGACCCCAAAACCAGAATCCTAACGTCATAGGAGAGCAAAGTCACCCCCTCCCAAAAGAAAATACCACTAAAATGAACACTCTTCAAAATCCCCTCGCAAAAATCACCCTTTTGGGACAGCCTCTACCTAGAGGCTGTCCCAAAAACCCGAATTTTGCGAATTGAGATATTCGACTCCGAACTGTAAGGGAACGTAAGTCATTCAATTCCGTCAAAAACGCTGTATAAGGCCTCTATTCGTTATAAATATAATCGCGTCAGACAGAGGTCTATGGTAGAATTGTATTTGAATATGCAAAACAAGAGAAAGGCTGACGGTGTTATAGACATCGAAATTGCCCAAAATCCCCTAAAAACGGTCTTTATGACAGCTTTATAAACAAGTTAACTTACTTTAAAACAAATGGTTATAACTTTGGGACAGCCTCTAGCTATGCTGTAAATTTTCTCTTGTTTCGATACATTGGCAATTAAAAGGGGTTTATCTTTCAACTTTTGAAACATTAGCCCCACAAAGCCTTTCCAGTAATTTGTATCTTCAAACCTTTTGATAGGTATCGAAAGCTCCTGCATAAAACCCATGAGTTCAGTTTTTAGGCGTGAAATTCCAATCTGGTTGTTTATCTGATTCCATATATTCCCTGTGGCACCAGCAGATGCATTATGTGCGGCTATAGAACGAGTTAGTGATTCAAACATATCGACTACAACTTTAGATCGCGTAATTTTAGGGTGAACCGCCCAATTGCAGTAAAAGTTTAAAGTTGGGTAATGCTTTTTCTTTTTATATTTTTCAAGAAGTTCACGAATATAGGTCATAAAGGCCTTCACGTTGCTCGTGTGTATTGGATTAAAAGCAAGAATTTCTAATATACTTTCTTTGGGGTTCATTTATGGTCTCTTTTCTTGACTATTATTGGGTTCATTTATGGTCTCTTTTCTTGACTATTATTGCGAGGATCATGGCTCAAGTGCATGACTTTTTTAAAGTTTGTTGGCATAAGCAACTGGCGGCAAGGCCAAAGGGTGGTTTTCAGGGGCGTTCGCCTCAATATTTGAGGATTGATATGGGCAAGTGGAGGTAATTTTTAACTCATCCCATTATTCAAAAAACCCGACCGGCCACTCCGGCCGTGGAGGAGACGTTTTGCTTGCGTGGGATTTATGGGCGATGCCTCACAATCGCGCGTCCATGGGCGTAGTTGAAGATTCGCTCAGCCACCTTCCTGTCATCCACAACATTCGCTCAGCCACCTTCCTGTCATCCACAACTTTTGCTTATATCTCGCGCGATAAGGGAAATCCCTCTAATAAATTCATTCCTCTTGCAGAGAAATTTCTCGATTGCTCTGGCTGTGAGTATTTCGTTCGTCGATTTCTGATTATCTTGGGGATCAACGCTGAAATCGTTTTTATATCGATTTCTTGTTTTTTTTAATCCATTTTAGAGGAACTATGACTGTTTTTTTGCATACTCGGATTCGTGTGAGCGACCTGGACCGCTCCATTAAGTTTTATTGCGACAATTTTGAATTTCGGCTGATTAGCCGGAATGATAAATCGCCGGCGGGCAATATCATTGTCCATCTCGAGCTGCCGGGTAACGCCCACACCCTCGAGCTGACTTATTCGCCCGATTACGAGGTCAATGTGCCCGACGACCTCATGCACTTCGCCCTCGGGGTGCCGGACCTGATCGCCTATTGCGACCGCCTGGAGAAAAACGGCCTCGATATCTGGCCGGATGGCTGGAGGGAGAAATTTGTCTCGGGCCGGAAAATGGCCTTTGTTGACGATCCCGACGGTTATGAAATCGAGCTGCTGGAAAACAAGTAGGCAATCGGGAAGGGCTGGATGAAAATCAGTAATTACGAAATCTTCGTCCTGGGAACTCCCTGGCGAAATTTGACTTATTTGCGGCTCGAATTGGAAAACGGCGCCTACGGCTGGGGCGAGGCCCGCATCGTGGGCAAAACCCACACCGTGGTCGAATTCCTGAAAGAGGTTCGCCGCCACATCGTTGGGCACGATGTTTTCGACATTGAAGACCTCTACCGGCGCTTCATGCTGCTCGATTTCGGGGTGGCGGGCGAAGTAGCCATGAGCGGCCTGGCCCTGGTCGAAATGGCCTCCTGGGATTGCATCGGCAAACTGGCCAATCTGCCGGTTTATAAATTGATGGGCGGAAAACTGCGCGACCGGATTCCCGCCTATGCCAATGGCTGGTACACGGTCGAGCGCATCCCGGAAGCCTTTGCCCAGGCGGCGGAAAAAGTAGTGGCAAAGGGCTATCCCGGGTTGAAATTCGACCCCTTCGGCAATGGCAATTTGGAGCTCAGTCGCGAAGAATTCGAACGGTCGATCGCACTGATCGAGGCTGTATATTCCGTAACCGGCAAGAAACTGCGAATTTACCTGGAGATGCACGGACGTTTTGCTCCGCACCAAGCCATCGAGATCGCTAAAGAGGTGGAAAAATTCAATCCCGCCTGGATCGAGGAGCCCTGCCGCCCGGAGGATTTGGGGGCTTTGCAAAAAGTCTCGCAACACACTCATCTGCCCATCGCCACGGGGGAACGCCTCTACACCGCCAACCAGTATCGCGACCTTTTCCCCCTCCGCTGTGTGGACATTATCCAGCCGGACATCAATCACTGCGGCGGTCTTTTGGAGGTGAAAAAAATCGCCTCCACGGCGGAGACATTCAACGTCATGGTGGCGCCCCACAATGTCGGCGGCATCATTTCCACCACGGCCGCCATCCACCTCATGGCAACCTTGAGAAACGGCAAAGTGCTCGAGCATTTCAACGATTTTGCGGATGAGATTGTGAAACAGGCCGGCCATCCCTATCCCGAAGTGATCGACGGCCATTTTTCGCTGCCCGAAGGCCCCGGCTGGGGAGTCGAAATCGACGTCGATTTCCTGAAGGAAAACCCCGCCGTTGTCATCGACGGAGTGATCCAGGATCGGGGCTTGAATATGTTCGTCGATCCCGACTGGAATTTACGGGATGGCTAAAATTCCTGATATTTTACCCCATAACTACGGAATAAAAGATATATTTTATTTTTAACCGCAAATTACACAGATAAACACAGATTTAATTCAAACAAGGATCGAAACTATAATAATAATACGTCGGCCTTGAAAAACACCTTAATCCTTTGGATATTAATGAATTAAGTTCAATAGCATCCCATAGGAAATAACGCAAAACGGCTGGAATTGCTCTTGTTCGCCTGTTTCACTAGAAGCAGGTTACTATGAAAAAACAAAAAGCAAATCCAGCCAAGTGTAAAGTGTGCGTTCTGCAGCAGCTTTGCAATTTTATTCCGGGACATCTGGTGGCCAAGTTGGCCCGCCAATATGGTGTCGATAAGAAAGCTCGCAGTTTCAGTCCATGGAGCCATATCGTTAGTTTGCTCTATGCTCAGATCACTCATGCTATTGGGCTTAATGATGTCTGTGACTAATGATGTCTGTGACGGACTCGCTCATCACAGAGGGTTGCTGGCCAGTATCCGGGGGGCCAGCGCTCCCAGTCGCAACGGGCTTTCCTACGCCAACAAGCATCGCGATGCCGCGATGTCGGGAGAACTGTTTTGGTCGGTGCTCAAGCACTTGCAGTCGTTGTCTCCGGGGTTTGCGGGTGGTAAATTCAAGGGGTTTCCCCGACGTTTCAAACGCGTTATTAACATCGTCGATTCGTCCACTATCGGTTTGGTCGCCAACTGCATGGATTGGGCTAAACATCGTCGGCGAAAGGCGGCCGCCAAATGTCACTTGCGCCTGGATTTGAAAAGTTTTCTGCCCCGGTTTGCCATCATCGACACGGCCAGGGACAATGACGCCAAACGAGCCCGCGAAATGTGCGCCGCCCTCAAAGCCGGTGAAATCGTATTGTTTGACAAGGCCTACATCGATTTGACCCACCTCTTTGACTTGTCATCGAGGGGCATTTACTTTGTCACCCGGGCCAAAGAGAACATGGCCTTACGCTGTGTCAAGAGGCTGCTCAAGAAGCCCAAGGGCAATATTTTGCGCGATGATCTGGTGGTCCTTAAGAACAAAAAATCCCGTCAGGATTATCCCCAGCCGATGCGCCGGGTAACGGCATGGGTGGAGATTGATGGCCAGTGGCGAGTGATGGTTTTTTTGACTAATAATTTGCAGTGGTCGCCCCATACGATCAGCGAACTGTATCGCTGCCGCTGGTCCATTGAAACCTTCTTCCGCCAAATCAAACAAACGCTCAACTTGTGCGATTTCCTCGGCCATAGCGCCAATGCCGTGCGCTGGCAGATTTGGAGCGCTTTGCTGCTCTATGTGCTGCTCCGGTTTCAGGCCTGGTTGAGCCGCTGGGAGCATAGTTTTGTCCGCCTGTTCACACTTGTCAGAGGCGTGCTTTGGGATCGCTTTAACTCATCTTCGACAGTTCAAAAAGTTAAAGGGCTTATCTAAGCGGGTTGAGGGTTAAATTTTACCGTTTTTCTCCACTACATTTTGGATGATTTTGGAGCGGGTGGGCAGTTTTAGGCCCATTTTCTTGAGGAGGTCGGCACAGAGTTTTTCCGGTTTGCCTACCAGCCGTAAACGCGCTTCGCGTCCCCCTCGCAGCGGTGCCACCACGTCCATTGAGCGTAGATTCTCCAGTTCGTGCAACACTTGCCGCGCACAGGTGCCGAGGCCTTTGGCCTGCAGCCAGCTTTCCAGGGCGCGCCACATCGCCAGAGCCAGAAAACAGATCAGAATGTGCGCTTGCACACGCTTTTCTTTGTGGTGATAGACCGGCCGCAGCCCCAAGTCGCTTTTGGCGCAACGAAAGGCTGCCTCGGCCTGTGTCAGTTGTATATACCACCGCCACAGCTTTTGTGGGTCTTCCTCCTGGCAGTTGGTTCGCAGCAGATAGGTCCCGTGGGCCAGTTGGGACCAATCGGCTTTGCTCTCGTCTTCGGTGATTTGCAATGCGCAGGCCCGTCCGGCGGCGTCGATTTGCACTTCTACGGTGAATATTTTTTCGGCCAGGGTGTGGCGGCCCAGCCAGCGGCCGATACGGCGTTCAACCGGATCGAGTTTCTGCCCTCGCCGACGCAAACTCAGGTCGATCTGGTCGAGCTTTTTGCGCAAACGCTCTTTTTGCTGGCTCAACATGGCGGCTTCTTTTTGACCCCGCCCCTGGCTGCGGCAAAGCACATATTGCTCGATCTGGGAACCGTCGGGATGTTTCACCAGTTTGACCTCCACCCCCGCCCGCACCTCGCAAAAATCGCCTTGCTCGAGTAGATCGAGGGCAAAGTTTTTGAGATGGCTCTTGGGCGTGCCCACGATGTAACGGGCCCCTTTGCCGCGCAGGTATTCGAGGTTGGCCTCGCTCATCATGCCGCGGTCCAGCACCCAGATGCGATCGGCCACCCCGTAATGCGATTCCATCAACTCGACCCTCTCCTGCACCGTGGTCACATCGGCGCGGTTGCCGTCGAAAATCTCGTAGGCCAGGGGCAGCCCTTCGGGCGTCACCACCAGTCCAAGACATACCTGCTTGCAATCCGGCCGCTGGTCCCGGCTGTAGCCACGCTGGTCCTGGGCATTGCCCTCGCACTGGCCCTCAAAATAGGTGCTCGTTATGTCGTATAAAAGAAACTCGAAACGCGTCCCAAACCAGCTTTCATAGCGTCCTTTAAGATGACTGAACAGTTCCCGGCGCAAGGGCAAGACACGATCCAGTCCGCGATACAAACGGTTGTCATAGACCTCATCCACATCCACCGCCATCAAATCCTCCAGCGCCGTCGAGCCATACCAGCGCTCGGCCAGAGCCAGCTCCGAAGCCTGTTCGCAAAAACGCCCCAGCGCCAGAATCGAGGCCACCTGGGCCCAGCCCACCGACTCCCGGCCCGGCGGCAAATGCTCCTCGAAGAAACGATGCAGCCCCAGCCGCCGCCACAGCGCCAGAGCCACATACACTTTGCCAAATTGACGCACCCGCTCCACCCGTATCCGACCCAGATTCACCTGCGCCCACAACGGAGCCTCCGGTTTATCCTCGGTAAATAAATCCAACTGCTCGGCCCCCGCAGCCTCATCATCGCCATCGAGGAGCCGACCGATCTGCTCCCAACCCAACCGCTCATCCTCATCGAGCCCCGGCTCCTTGCCAATGTGGGCCACGATGCGCTGGCGCGGCCCCTTGGCTGTGCGCACCGACTCCACCAGCGTCCAGTAATCATAATCCTGGCCCTTCTTACGACGACGATGGCGACGCAAATACATCAACACCGACCCTGCACTACTTCTCCGAAAAGGCAATAGAGTGGTCTGCACTACACGGCATATTCACACCCCAACCCTGACAACCATGCGCCCTACAGCACGAAAAACCCTAAAAATAATCGATTTACCCCCCCCAACTGTCGAACTCAGGTTAACCTGCGGGACTTGCTCAATTTCTATGGGACAGCCGGTGGACGCTTTAGAATGCGAGCGACTCCCCAGCAGGCCTATTTCCCTGGGTTTGGTTGAAAACCTATGGGACAGCACAAGGTGGCAAAAGCAATAAAAGAGAAACATGTGATAAAATTTCAAAAATCCGATTCCCCCAAAAGTCAAAAACTCACATTGATTATCAATGTGTTACGAAGCTTGCCTCGCCCCTATGGGATGGTATTAATCCCGAACCAAGCTTTCATCCCCCAAGAAATCAACCTCCACTATTCTATCATTTTCAACGGCTCTTCGGACCTTGAATTGGGTCAGAAGCCCTTCGATATCGGTCGTCTTCGCTTTGTCCGGCAACAAGAGGTAGGAATCCACGGACGCATCTGGATAGGCTGTTTTCAGTACATACGCTTGAAACGCTACATCTTCAACATATTCCCGCCATTCCGTTTCAATACCTCCTCTTTTACCACGGAATAAATGCCCATTTTGGTAGGCACTGGAGTCCCCGGATTTCGATTTCACTTCGATCAGATCAAAATGACTGCCCCTTTTAATTAGTATATCGATCCTCACCAACATCCCACCCGAGGTAATGGCGGGTTCGAATATCGTGATATCCTCATTCTGAAGGAGTTCCCAGGTCTCCTCGATGGCACTTTTGGAGCGGAGGCTGGAGATCAATTTTCCGTCCGGATTAAGCAATTGGGCCATTTTACCAACGATGTGACCCCCGTTGGCAAGAAAGGCCAAGAAGGAGTCATCCTCCATGGTCGAAGGGTAACCAGCTTTCTTATAGTAAAGCTTGGTCGGACAGTTCAGCGCCACTTTAAAATCAGATTTCGTCAGATAGTGCATTTTGGGAAAATGGGTTTCTACTCCTATCTATCCACAGGAGTCAGCTTCGGGAATTCACGGGGGTAAAACCCAGGTTCGGTTGGATGGATGGAATTGCCACCGATTTTTCCGCATAAAAAATATCGGCTAAAGAATAGCTAACTCTCGGTTCAAGTTTAACCCCAATGCGTTGGGCTATTGCCATTGCTTCCTCTTTGTTGAGTAAATTAAATTCCCTAAAGTCCAGCAGGCGGCCGTTTCTTGTAACTGCCGAATCCAGGTTGTTTATAGGTCGGTTTATGGTGCAAATGAATTGAAGCTGCAGGGCATCTCCCATGAATCCGTCGCCCAAGTTTAAAAAACCACCTAATCTAGAGGCTGTCCCAAAAATATAAAGATTTTGTAGTCAACTGGATGACGTTTATAAAAATAGCCAGAAAGAGCATTTTTTTGCTCGATCCGGCTAAAAAAGGGTTCTATAATTGCGTTAGCGAAAATCAATATAGCCCTTTCTATGAAAAATATAGCCATCCAATGCCTCCTGCGTCCAGCTTTAACTGTGGTCGACCGTTGCCTCGATTACGATAACTTTCGCGCCACCATCGAGCGTATCGACCGGCTGCTGATCGATTCGGAGGTGGAATCGCAGGGCGTTGATCTGGCCTTGGAAAGAGGCCAGCCAATGAGTGTAAAGGCCCGGCAAAAGCGGGCTAATTTTGCCCTCAAGGCGTTGCGTATGGAAACGCTGCGTTATCTGCTCGGTGGGATTTCGTTTCGGCATTTGTCGAGGGCTCTGGGCAGCAGCGATCTGTTGGCTGACTTTTGTCGTGTCCGCCATATCGACGGCATAAGGGGCATCTCCAAGAGCACCCTGGAACGGGCCTCGAAGTTTTTCAGCGAAGAGCAGTTGAGGGCCTTGCACCGGACCTTGACTGAGGTTGTGGGCGATGCCGATCTGGCCCGGCAGGTGGTGGGATTGGACAAGCCGATAGACACCACCATTTGCCTGATCGACGGCATCTGTTTGGAGGTCAACATTCATTGGCCGACGGACTGGGTGCTGCTCAAGGATGTAGCGGGCACGCTGCTCAAAGCGATCCGGCTGATCCGTGAGAAGGCCGGTTTGCGCCATCGCATGCCAATCGAACCGGAGCCCTTGGCTCGGCAGATGAATCGGCTGTGCATACAGATGACCCACAGCCGGCGGCGAAAGGACAGCGCGCGGCAACGCAAGGGTATCTTGAGGCAGATGAAAAAGCTGCTCAAACGGATCGGGGAGCATGCCCGCAGTCACCGGGAATTATTGCAAGCCTGCTGGGAGCAAAGCGATTACAGCGAAAAACAGGTCCAACAGATCCTTACCCGGATGGAGCGCATGAGCGAGCTAATCCCGGTGGTCATCAAGCAAGCGCACGAGCGAATCATTGGCGGCCGCCAGGTGAAAAACGCAGAGAAAGTTTTGAGTGTTTACGAACCCGATACGCAGGTGATTGTGCGAGGCAAAGCGGGCCAAGAGGTTGAGTTTGGCAACACCCTGTTTTTGGGTGAAAGCGTTGAAGGATACCTGCTGGACTGGAAACTCTACGGCAGCCGGACGCCAAGCGAAAATGAACAAATGCAAGAGAGTTTGCAAAGACAGAACCGCTTCAACCTAGCCGAACCCATAGCGGCCATGTGCGCGGACCGGGGATTCGCCTTCCAGCGGGCCCGCCGGCAGTTAGCCCAGGAGGGCATCTACGATGCGCTCTGTCCACGCGATCCGAAGCAGTTGAAAAAACGGATGGAGGAACCACACTTCAGGCAATTGCAAAAGCGCCGGGCCAGCACCGAAGGGCGGATCGGGGTATTGAAGAATCGCTGGCAGGCCGGGCGATTGCGCAGCAAAGGCTTTGCCAACCGCTCGATCAGCGTAGCCTGGTCGGTCCTCTCGCACAATCTATGGAAAGTGGCCAAGATGCTGGCCCAGCAAGATGAACTAAAAACCAAAGCGGCGGCCTAAATAAAGAGCGGAAAAGCAAGGACAATACTTTTTCACAGGCCTACTGTCGGCCCATACAAAGAAAACCAGGCAACCGGACCCCAAAACCAGAATCCTAACGTCATAGGAGAGCAAAGTCACCCCCTCCCAAAAGAAAATACCACTAAAATGAACACTCTTCAAAATCCCCTCGCAAAAATCACCCTTTTGGGACAGCCTCTAATCTATCTTGATTATTACCTGCGCGCTGAATAAGGATCGATTCGGCATCCTCCAATATGACAACACCTTTTCGTGAATCCCTGTTTTTTTCCTTAAGCCAGAATTCAAAACAATCGGAGTCAGACAAAAGACGATAACAATCAACGGGAACAAAATAAAACCGGTGGGTCATTGACATTTTTTCTACTAAATGACGGATAAACGTTGTTTTTCCAGTACCGGGAGGGCCTCTGAAAATACAAAGCCCGACAGAACTCGAATTCAATTTCTCGGTCATCCGCTTTTCCCATTCCTTGAATCCTCGGCCATAATAAAAATCCAGATCCTCATCTGCCATAAGGTAGCTTTTATCCATCTCAATTACATCAACTTTGGGGGAGCAATAGGTTGACGAAACCATCAGGAAGGTCGAGATCCCCGACCCACTTCGAAGGAATCGCTTGGAAAGCGACTTAGAATGGGAATCCGCTTCGGCCAAAGAAGGGGCATAAATCACCAAAGTGTTTGAGCGTACCCCGCAGGAAATGTAAGTGTTTTTACAGAGGTTGATCACATATTCAAATAGCCTTGGCGCCTTAAATTCCTTCCGGTGATCCAATTCACTCAGTAACCACACTATTCGATCTTTAAATTCAGATGCCAACCGGTCAAAATCCCAGGAATCATGGTAGGACAATGCGTGAAAGCCCAACCTATCGTCTCTTCTTATAGTAAAGCATGAACTTCCATTCTCGCCAGGATGGGAGCCAAACTCAATTTTGCCATTTAAATGCTTTTTCACTCTCATTATTTTTTGGGTTCGATTGATTGCATTGGAAAAACTTTTTCCCTTAGCGGAGGGAAAGTATTGTTTCTGTCTATTCTTTGTTGCCGCCTCTTTACAGCCGACTGGTCTCCGGTAAGCTGTTTACAAGATGATTTTTCCGACCACTTCATTATTCATTGAGTTTCGGTATTAAAAACCTTGTTCGTTTATAAGCAGAAGTTGAAAAATAAATTCATATCGGTATAACCGAAGCATAGGGAAACGGCTCATTAACTTGCTCCACCTGCCAATGCATCATCCAGCGCCGCTTGCACCACGGGCAGGAGTTCGATCATCTTGCGCAGACCTGCGGCGCGGATGAGTTCCCAGCGCGCGAATTTGCCGTTTGTCCCGTTGAATTGCTGAACGGCGCGATGAATCCGCCTGAGGGCGAATGTCTCCGAGGTTTCGGTGACTATTTCAATCATCGTTTTGGTGAGCGGCATTTTGTGCAGGGCATTTGAGAGGATGGCGCAATCTCCCATTTCTCGCCCAATGACGTTACGGGTGATACGGCAGAGTTTGCCGGGGCAAATGCTTAGTTGACGGGCAATTTCTTCAACCTGAATGACGAGTTTTTCGTCGCGCACGGCCCAGTCGACCATGGACCGAGGAGAGAAGGTCTGAGCGTGCGGGGGCAGGTGGTTTTTCAGCCACGAGCGGTCATGCTGGTATAACCAAGAGTAGATCCCGCGGTCGATGGTTCGAAGTTGTTTCGTACCCTTGTCCGGATATGCTTTGCGTAGGTTTAACCAAGCGGCCCGCTGGAATTTTACCGTATAAGTTTTCTTTCGCGCCCGAGGCGTATAGATTCCCTCTCTCTTGGTCGGGCGAACCCCCGGGCGTGGAAAGGACAATTCTTGGAAGTGCGCGTGCTGTTTTACTGTTTTCGGGTCAACGCCGAGGGTGGCGGCGATCTGACGCAGCGTGAGGCGCTCGTCGAGCCATAATTTCTTCAACCGTAATTCCCACTTTTTCCCGCGAGTGCGGACAAAATCTGGTTTGACTGCCGGTTTCTCCCAATGGTGCAGGCCATAAGTGTATGCGCATTCAGGACATGTGAAAATGCCGATGTCAATGCGCCGTTTGCGATCGTATTGGAGCTCATATTTCGTGATGGCCGGTTGCTTGAAATGCGGACAGACGGGATTCAAGCATAGCCATGGACCCTTTTTTTCTCGCCTCGCCGTTCCCAATGAACGGGCGCGGTCGTGGTAAAAGAAATGTTCTGGGGAGACCTGCAGAAAATTCATTAATAGCAAATGGCGTAATGGGGCCATCATGTTTCTCGAAGGTCTCAGCATGCGGGCGAGCCAGACATTTGATTTGTCCTCGTGAACGGGTGATTGGAACACATTTAGGATTTCGGCGGAAAAATGCTCCCGGAATTGTGAAATCAACTCACGGAGGCGGACGTATCCACTCTTTGTCGCCAGTGATCGCTGTTGCAACAGTTCGACGTAGCGATTACGAATGGATTCCAGGTCGGAACCCAAATCGGGATGAGACAAAATCCATTCGATGTCTTTGGCTAACTGCAGAAAGATATTGTCGGTTAAATTGTGGCGGTCGATCGGCTTCGTCGCGGTTATCAGTCCAGCGGTTTCCGCCGAAAAGAACCGGTGCCGAGTGGTTTGGGGATGAAAGCGGATGTCGGAGGTATTGAGAATGATCTCGTGTCTCGGACAGATCTCGACACCAGTCAATTGAAAGTGTCGGTGCCAATACGTTTCATCGTATTTTTCCAGGTTTTCGGTATTGCATATGGGACAAAACCGAAAATATCGGGGCGGTTTTACGCGGTTGGTACAGATACCGCACCGTGTGCGTACGGAGGCATCATCACTTGTTCGCATGAACCCTCGAATGGACTCCCTCGCGTTCGAATCGATGAATGGCGCGTAATACGGAAAGAGGGTATGATCGGAGATTATGCCATCCACGGTGTAGGCGTTTCCAGGGGGTAAGGCGCTGACGATTCTCTCTAGGTGATTGGGCAGGTCTACCACAGCGATAGCATGGCGGCGGCCGAACAGCGCACGCATTACCCCGCCTGTGGTGGGATATCGCATCCGATTGCTGAAGCGGACGCAGATGCTGTAGAAAAGCTCGTCCTGATAGGATGTTGGTAAATGCCCGATCATGCCACATCGTCGAGGAATTCTGCCGCTGATTTGATAAAACCTTTTGCCTTCAAGGCATCGAATGGAGAAAGCCCTTCCGCCTCACCATGAGCGACAACTTCCATCAGACTATCAGGCGGGAAGGTTCCCTTTTTTCGCTTGGCACGTTTGGAAATGCGTCGAGGCTTTTTGGGAGAACGTTTGACCGATGATTCGGGGCGAGCACTTGAGGTTTCGGTTTGAACCCGGTTTCTGGCTGCATGCGGACCGTTTGGACTGGCTGATGCTATTACTCTACCGGCCGCTACATTCCGTTGTTCCCTTTGAATTTCACGGTCGATTTCAACCGGGTAAACATCATTCAAAGAGCGCAGGGCCATGGTGTCTCCGGTTCTGAGGGCTCTCAAAACCGGTTGAGCCATTTTAAATGAGTCGACCGCTACCGAGCGGATTATTCCGGGCGTAATACATTTTTTGCCAGTAGTTATGGCTCGGACCTGTGCCAGCATAAACATTTTAACCGCGAAATCCAAAACACCTTGGGACTCGTCATAAAGAGTGCGGTTGAAATCATCGGTTAATGGAACTACATCTTGAGTGTACTGGTACCGCCATAAGGCCTTTAGAAAATACCGCCACTCCTCGTCATTACGCATCCTATCCCAGCGCATTTCTCCCTGGCCCGAACCGCGTCGGATCTGACGAAATTTAGCGGACAGCATGGGCTCGGCCTTATATGTGCCGATAAGAACGACGGGCAATCCGATGGTGTTGATCAGCTGGACGAAGAAATTCAGCATCTTCTCCGCACCGCCAGACTTGCTTACGCACAAATGTTGTATTTCGTCGATCACGAGCACTCCAATCGAATGAATTGAGGCAATTCGTGACATGGCGGGAAGAAGCTCATCTACGGTTTTCCTACGGCTACTAGAATATTCGTGATAATAGTCGGTTCCGAGAACGTGGTCCAAAGATTGAAAGAAATTCAGGCAAAGACCTTTTATCGAACCATCGAATGGACACGCTAGTTTCAGCCACACAACTTGGGTGCGATTGAAGGGGATTCCACGGTAAAGGCTGTGGTCGATGACCTGAGGATAAAGATCTAAGGTTTCCTCCGCGGCGGTCGTTTTGCCCCCGCCTGATATTCCGATTATTGTAAAACCATTGGCAGTAGATCGATAGACAGGTTTTGTGATCGAGGACTGGCGAGTTGCCTGAACACGACCCTCCAACTCCTTCCAATGATTCCTTGCCAATGGATTACGGGCCAGATAACCAGAACGGATCATGCGCGAGAATCTCTGTTCCAGCTCAATATGGATGGACATCGGAGCGAAGAATTGGAGCGTATTTGAAATCATGTGTAGACGCAAATGTCCCGGATAACTTCGATCTGCATCCGAATACTCAGGATAACTTGCCAGAGCGCGGCAGATCTCGTCCGGACTGAGGATTGGTGGTAGCGCTTCAATCAGCGGATTATCTCTATACATAGTGAGAATAGGATCACAGTAGGAGGCCAGTTCGCGCCTACCAGCAAATACTTCAAAAGGCGGAGGATCTTTCGGCATATTCATGAATTTTTCCACTGTTGTTCCTGATGAGTTACCAGCAGTTTCAGTTGCGACGGAGGCGGGGTATAAGATTCGACGTCAGGCTCATGCGACTTTCCTGGGTCAATATCTTCCATCAGTTTCTCTTCCTCTAACGGTTTTGTTAAAACAGCGAGTCGGCGTTCATGTTCACGCTCAAGTTTCCGATTGGCGCGAATTCCAGTGACACGAGCCCTATTGCTCTGTCCTGTTTGCGCGGTTTTTGTCTGTTCTGCGGCCGAAGAGACGATGGCGTCGGCCTTTGCTCGAAAATCGGTTTTGGATTGGCGGTCGCTCGTTGCTGCGAGTTCCTTTTGCATTTTTTGCACCTGAGCTTGCGCATGGAGTTCGACCCAGGCGCGTCCATGGAAGCGCTGGTCAGGATCCACAAGTTTGCATGCTTCGGGAGGTGTGTTGCCGTCCGGGCGAAGATAGATAAAATCCACGCTCCTAGGATCATAGGCGATGTCGATTTTCCATGTACCAGTGGTACGAGCGCGAACGAACCACCGTTCTTTAATAGCCCTTTCGCAGGCGTAGAAAACTTTTTTGAAGCAAATACCCTTTGATGTGACGGTGGCTTTTGCCGGGGGTAACAGGTTCATCCGCAGAAGGCTTGGATCCATTTGACGCAGATGCCCGGAAAGGTTATTGATGCCCCACTCCCAGAGGTTGATCGGCCGTGGTTCCAATTGGTCCGCCATCATTGATTCGTCCAATCGATAGTTTGTTAATAGCGACTGATTGTGTTCCAAGATAAAGTGGATGATGAGTTTAGTAAATTGGTGAAGGTCAAGAACAGCATCGAGGCGGTAATCCCGGTCTCCTCGCTCACGGTCTTTCTTTACGTGACCGGGAAGCCAATGAATGACGCAATCATTAACGGTTCGAAAGCTTCTCTCAACCAAACCTTTAAGATCGGCTCTGTAAGGGGGTGTATTATCCAATTTTATATTCAGACTGTTTATCAGAGTATCGGCCTTGGGACCCTCTAATTCGCCCCGGTCGGCAACGATGCACTCCGGGATGTGCCGACAGGGCCAATCCTCCCGCGAAATCGTGATGCCGTAATGTTCACAAAATTCGACTTTGTCCGAAGCTGCATTTTCGATGGCCAAAGCCGCCGCCTGGTAGCTTGCATTCTCAGTGGTAACATTGAATCCGACAATCATCCTAGAAAAAACATCCACGAGAAAGTAAAGAGTCGGGCGACCAATAATTCGGCTTCGGTCCAGGGAACTGACGAGGTAAATATCCGCAGTGGTGGCATCGATTTGGTAAACGCAACCGGGACCGAACACAGTCTTAGAGGAATCGCCAATGACGGCTCGATTACGTAGATGGAAGTGTCGTTGGCCTTTTCGCGCTTTCAAAGTATTCGAAAGGTCCCTGTCCTTGTAATAGACATACTTAAACTGCCGGAACGAGGGAAGCTCATGGACAGGTGGTAATACTGGGACCATTCGATCATCGATTAAATCGTAACGAATATGAAAAAGTCTTCCAATGTCCGATCGTAAGCTTCTTCCAACGTGTATTTCCCTCTTAATCTGGGATTGTCATGGAACCGTTTGATGCCTTGACGAATTTTGTCCTTTTCTTCTGGGCCAATATTAATCCCATCCTGAACTCCCATGACCCTTCGCGTTTGGTTCGGCCGCCCCCGTTTTTTTGCACCGGGAGCCCGTAATTTCCCTTTGCCTCCACATTTGTGGAAACATGGAAGCAAAGCGTTTTCGCGCAACCGTAGCGCCAGTATTTCCTAAGGTAGTTGTAAATATATTTCTTCTTTTTACCGGTGCGCACCATTGTTTCCAGAATCAGCTTTCCACGAATTTTGGAGTCGAACGCACCGTGGTCGGGAACCTCTATGATCGATTTAATTACTGCCCATGCGCAATCGCGACGTTTTCGGTGATATTCCGGGATAGATTTCTCTTGCCGGTGTAATTGGGGAGACGAAACGGGGGGTAGAAGCGTGCAATCCTTACGCTCAAGTGCATCAAGAATCTCGGATTTTGGATGAGATATCGGGAGAGCGTTTGGATCAGAGATTGTGAATAGAACAACACAATCGGGCGTCATCGCGAGTATCCGATCGATACGTTTCTCGCTCCCTAAATCGGACCATTCGAGTGTCATGTTTACAGTGAGATTCATGGGCTGATTACGCTGCGTCCACGGTTTGGGCCGTCGACGCGGGCGTTTTGGTGAAAATCAGTGGAGAGGTCGGATCGATGCGCCGGGTCATCTTCACAGCCCAGCGACGCGTCGCGATGAAATGCCTGACTAATGAGAGGGCCGTTCCCGGCTCCAAACCGAGTCTGTCGTCGCATTCTGAAGTAGCTCGTGAAGGTGCCGTTTTAGAAGATATCAATGGAATGAGGAAGGTTTCGATTTGCTCGAGCCCTTTTTCAGCCAGAGACAGGCCTTCTGGAAGATCGCGAAAATTGTGCACCCATTCAATATTCCGGGCGACCGTCTTGGTTACCCGATCTTCACAAATGATGCCCCAATTGGTCTTTCTGGCCTTCCAATACTCCAGTTCGATGGCAAACTTTTCAATGCCCCGAGAGGACGCGAGCTCATTGGAAGGTTTCACGGTGCGCGCCACTTCAGTCTCATTTAGTCCATTCCTGATCGTTAGCAGAAAATCCGTAGTCATCACCACCGGGCTTCGAGTTTTTGGGTCGGATGGGTGTCGAACCCCCAATCGTTCAGCGATGGCAATCGTTTTTTCAATTGGTAAAAGGGGAAATTGCTCCCGAATGTCGACAACTTGCTTCGCGTAGTCGAAAACATAAAAGTTTGCAGTTTCCCCCCGACTGAGGAGATGGTGGATCCGGGACGTCGTCCAGCCGTTGATTCGACTAGACACTCCATTGGAGCCGACATCGTGGATATTGAGCCACGGCGTGTAAGCGGCTCCCCGACCTTGCCCGCGCCCCTCGGAAATCCGTTTCTCTATAGTCGTAGCGGTGGTCTCTCTTTTGCGTTTGGGCATGGGGTTTAAAATTTGGATGATTAAAAATTAAGCTCGTAAAAGTCCTATAATAGAGGCTGTCCCAAAAATATAAAGATTTTGTAGTCAACTGGATGACGTTTATAAAAATAGCCGGAAAGAGCATTTTTTTGCTCGATCCGGCTAAAAAAGGGTTCTATAATTGCGTTAGCGAAAATCAATATAGCCCTTTCTATGAAAAATATAGCCATCCAATGCCTCCTGCGTCCAGCTTTAACTGTGGTCGACCGTTGCCTCGATTACGATAACTTTCGCGCCACCATCGAGCGTATCGACCGGCTGCTGATCGATTCGGAGGTGGAATCGCAGGGCGTTGATCTGGCCTTGGAAAGAGGCCAGCCAATGAGTGTAAAGGCCCGGCAAAAGCGGGCTAATTTTGCCCTCAAGGCGTTGCGTATGGAAACGCTGCGTTATCTGCTCGGTGGGATTTCGTTTCGGCATTTGTCGAGGGCTCTGGGCAGCAGCGATCTGTTGGCTGACTTTTGTCGTGTCCGCCATATCGACGGCATAAGGGGCATCTCCAAGAGCACCCTGGAACGGGCCTCGAAGTTTTTCAGCGAAGAGCAGTTGAGGGCCTTGCACCGGACCTTGACTGAGGTTGTGGGCGATGCCGATCTGGCCCGGCAGGTGGTGGGATTGGACAAGCCGATAGACACCACCATTTGCCTGATCGACGGCACCTGTTTGGAGGTCAACATTCATTGGCCGACGGACTGGGTGCTGCTCAAGGATGTAGCGGGCACGCTGCTCAAAGCGATCCGGCTGATCCGTGAGAAGGCCGGTTTGCGCCATCGCATGCCGATCGAACCGGAGCCTTTGGCTCGGCAGATGAATCGGCTGTGCATACAGATGACCCACAGCCGGCGGCGAAAGGACAGCGCGCGGCAACGCAAGGGTATCTTGAGGCAGATGAAAAAGCTGCTCAAACGGATCGGGGAGCATGCCCGCAGTCACCGGGAATTATTGCAAGCCTGCTGGGAGCAAAGCGATTACAGCGAAAAACAGGTCCAACAGATCCTTACCCGGATGGAGCGCATGAGCGAGCTAATCCCGGTGGTCATCAAGCAAGCGCACGAGCGAATCATTGGCGGCCGCCAGGTGAAAAACGCAGAGAAAGTTTTGAGTGTTTACGAACCCGATGCGCAGGTGATTGTGCGAGGCAAAGCGGGCCAAGAGGTTGAGTTTGGCAACACCCTGTTTTTGGGTGAAAGCGTTGAAGGATACCTGCTGGACTGGAAACTCTACGGCAGCCGGACGCCAAGCGAAAATGAACAAATGCAAGAGAGTTTGCAAAGACAGAACCGCTTCAACCTAGCCGAACCCATAGCGGCCATGTGCGCGGACCGGGGATTCGCCTCCCAGCGGGCCCGCCGGCAGTTAGCCCAGGAGGGCATCTACGATGCGCTCTGTCCACGCGATCCGAAGCAGTTGAAAAAACGGATGGAGGAACCACACTTCAGGCAATTGCAAAAGCGCCGGGCCAGCACCGAAGGGCGGATCGGGGTATTGAAGAATCGCTGGCAGGCCGGGCGATTGCGCAGCAAAGGCTTTGCCAACCGCTCGATCAGCGTAGCCTGGTCGGTCCTCTCGCACAATCTATGGAAAGTGGCCAAGATGCTGGCCCAGCAAGATGAACTAAAAACCAAAGCGGCGGCCTAAATAAAGAGCGGAAAAGCAAGGACAATACTTTTTCACAGGCCTACTGTCGGCCCATACAAAGAAAACCAGGCAAACGGACCCCAAAACCAGAATCCTAACGTCATAGGAGAGCAAAGTCACCCCCTCCCAAAAGAAAATACCTCTAAAATGAACACTCTTCAAAATCCCCTCGCAAAAATCACCCTTTTGGGACAGCCTCTATAATAGAGGCTGTCCCAAAAACCCGAATTTTGCGAATTGAGATATTCGACTCCGAACTGTAAGGGAACGTAAGTCATTCAATTCCGTCAAAAACGCTGTATAAGGCCTCTTTTCGTTATAAATATAATCGCGTCAGACAGAGGTCTATGGTAGAATTGTATTTGAATATGCAAAACAAGAGAAAGGCTGACGGTGTTATAGACATCGAAATTGCCCAAAATCCCCCAAAAACGGTCTTTATGACAGCTTTATAAACAAGTTAACTTACTGTAAAACAAATGGTTATAACTTTGGGACAGCCTCTATAATAGCTACAGAATATATATAAATTAGTATAAATTTACCCGTTATAAGCTGTATAAAACTATATATTATAGCTATTGTCAAATAAAAAGATGGAAATACGGAAAAAAAATCCCTCCAACCATTCCGAGCGATTGAGGCGACTTAAGAAAACGGAAGAACTAACATGGCCTCAAATGGCGAGGAAACTGAGGGTCAGCACATCCTTACTTATGTTGGTAAACAGAGGCGATCGCCAGCTAACGGAAAAGGTTATGGTGCGATTGGAGTGGGCAGAAGTGGAAGCCGGGTTCAGAGATGAGTCCGAGATCAGCGAGGCAGCCAGAGAACTAGGGCGTAAGTTGCGCCCGATTCGCCCAGAGATTACCATCGATGACGTGGAGAAGGGGTCATTTCAGCTTCAGCCAGATTACGTTCCGGATGCACCGAAAGGAGAACTTCCAAAAAACGTCAAATTGAGGAAACCGCAGCCCGAGGCAATCCGTCGGTTGGGTGTCATCGTGGCGAAATCGTTCGATTTCGATATCGTATTGCTGGCTTGTTTGGAACCGAAGCTGCGCAGCAGGAAGTATTTGAAGCGACTAGACATCGGATCGCAGGAATCTCTCCGCGATGCGGCGATGGCCCTTGTCTTCGGGATGGAATGGCAGACGGCGGTTGCAAACTTGGCCGTTGACTACCGAGTCGGGGATTCCTCAGAGGTTGAACGTATCCTGGGAGATCATCGGAATCCTTTATGATTCAACAAGTTGCGTTCATTCCGCGATTTGGCGAGGACGGGGGCAGACTTTATTGTCCGGCGCAGAGCGGCCAGTTTCCAAGTTTATTGTCCAGGTTACATTTATATTGTCCAGGATATTACCTTATTGTCCGTCTACAACAAAACTACTGTACTCGAACAATAAAGTTTGATACTGGACAGATTCATAATTCGTTGATGATCAACGCATGTAAAGTGGAGCATATAGAGACTGAAAACAATAAACTTTGATACTGAAAGGCCATTTCCACTTATTTCCCGAAAATCAAGAACAATATAGTTTGATACCAGCGGTCATGGAAAGGACTGTGAACTATGGAAAGGACTGTGAACTGGATATCGCCATTTCCAAGGCGATGCAGGTGGACTTTCTTCGTCCCAGCTTTTTCGCTTTCTGAGCAAGCCTTATTCTCTGGGAATTATTGAAGGCTTTGGGTTTTCCACCGAGTTGCTCGATCAAGATATGCCTTTCCTCAGTCAGATACTCAATAACAGCCTGTTGGTGTCGGTTCATCCAGCCCGCGACCAGATGCACCAAGAAGTGAAATGGTAGATTCATACGTCTGAGCAACGCTGAGTCTATCTTTCAGATATTCAATACCTTATTTGATTGGGCTGATTATTTTGGTCCTACAGGTTTTATCAAAAACACTCGACAGTCCACGATCATTCTGAACACCATGAGCATTAACAAAAACCAACCATCAAATCGGGAAAACTTTAGGTAATCGGCCTGCATCCTCAAGTGGCGGTTTTCCCGGCGCGTCGACAAACCCTGCCTACCTCGATAAATACAAAAGCAAGGCCCCTAGCCACAATCGATGATATTGAATAGACAAAACCGATTTCCTGATTCAAGATATATTGCCATGCCGAATACTCGATTTGAGCGTTTCGAATACTCCTGATTATTCGTGCAACTGGCTTACATCGGGGGGAAAGAGAAACTTAACTGTAATATGAAAGCTATTCAAGTTGTGGCGCCTCAGAAGGTTGAATTTGTGGATATGGAAGAGCCGCAGCTTGCGGATTATCCCAAAGGCTCGATGAAAGTCCGAGTGGAATACGCCTGCCTCTGCGGTTCGGACGTTCCGCTGCTGGCATACGGCACGGAAAGGCTCGCCAAAGTGTGCGCCCGGCCCTGGGATCTGGACGGAGTGTTGGCGCCCGGCGGCAAGGACCCTTTTCCGTTTCCAGCCGGACAGTCCATCCATGAGTGTGTGGGGTCTGTAGTCGAGACGACTTCATCCAGATTTCAGGTTGGTGATTTTGTCCTGGCTCAGCCGAAGGCAAAAGGGGGGTTCTGCGAGTTTTTTTGCACGGACGAAGACCAGGCAATCCATATCCCCCGTGAGGGAGTTCCGAAAGAGCAGATATTGATGACGCAGCCCTTGGGAACGGTCATCTGGATGGCCCGGAAGCTCGAAAACATTGTGGGAAAACATACCGCGATCGTTGGCATGGGTCCGATGGGCCTCATGATAGCGCATGTGCTGGCCAATCTTGGGGCGCGCTCGGTTATCGCCCTGGATAAATTGGACTATCGGCTCGAAGCGGCGAAAAAGATGCGGGCCACCCATACCGTAAATGTGGATAAGGAGAACGCCATCGAGGCGCTTCTCAAAATCACTGACGGTATGTTGGCCGATCTTGTGGTGGAGGCTGTGGGGCATCAACAAGAGAGCATCAATGAAACTCTGGAGTATGTGCGAAGAGAGGGAAGCGTCATTATTTTCGGGGCTCCGGACGAAATTACCTACAACGATTTTGCGATGCAGGTCTTCTTTGAAAAGAATATCCGCCTGGTTTCATCAGTACTCCCGGATGTGCAGGCTGACTTTTCATTGGCACGCGATTTGATCGCGCAAGGGCGCGTCAATGTTGAGCCGATTATTACGCATATTCTTCCTTTTCAGGAGGCTCAGAAGGCGATCGATCTCTTTGTCGAGCGGAAGGATGGCGCCATCAAAGTCGTGATTGACTATACGGCACTGGAGTGAGCCATTGATTTTCTTTAAAGATTTAACCCGGCAAAGCGGAAACCGAGGTCGGAGAGTGCTTTGTTCGGCTCGCAGTGGTCGCGCACGGCGTGAAAAGGGATGTCATGGGCTTTGAAGCTCGATAACGTAGGATATTTTTCGAGTATTTTCCGCTAACCAATTCATGTGGGTACACACAAGCACAACTGTGGCCCCCTTGACGAATTAGTATATCCCCTAGGCACCAGATAATGAGGGATCCACCAAATACGTGTGCCGATATTGCGTGGCGCTGAGGCCGAAATGCTGACGGAAGCAACGGGCAAAATATGCGGGATCTTCAATCCCCACGGTGAAGGCGATGTCCACCACCGGCTGTGCGGTTCTTAAGAGCATATTGGCCGCTGTTTCCATCCTGCGTTTCATCAGATAAGCCATTGGAGGCCATTGCATGGCTGCTTTGAACAGACGCACCAGATAGGATGGATGGAGTTTAACTGGCTCGCCAACCCGGGAAGCGTCCACGGGTAGTCCAGATCCTTCTCGAACAGTTCCACCGTCCGGGTCACGGCGATATGCTGGCCGGACTCATTTGCGGTGCCCCGTTTGACCGGACTCTTTAAATCCTGGGTGAGACAGCCTATGAGCTGAATGAGGAGGCCGATCCGCTCCAACCGCCCGGCCAAGGTGGAATCCTCGTTCCTTTGACGAATTTTCTCCAAGTGCTGTTCGCACGCATTCAAACTCTCAGGAGCCAGTTTGAGCGTGATCATGCCCCGTGTATTCAACGCGTCGGGGCCGTTCCACAGGACAAAGCTGAGCGCCGGATCTTCCAGGGTCCAGGCAAGCTCTCGGCGCAGCAGGTTCGTTCCGAAACAACAGTCCACATAGTCCAATTGGCGGCAAGCCTTGTAAGCATGCCATGTGCCCGGTTTGAGAATAAAAGCATCACCCCACGACAACCGCCTTCGGCCGTGTATGGTGTGGTGAACCCCCGTGCCCTTAAAGACCACCACAATCTCAATAAAATCATGGTCGTGCGCCGCCATGTCCCCATTTTTGACACGCCTTTCCACAAATAGTTGGTCTTCTTGCGAGCGAAATAGACTGCGCTGTGTTAAGTGTTGGTAGAGCATAATCGAGGTGCTGAGCTTGAATGAAGCGATAGGCGGATGTCAATAATATCCAACCTAAAAGCTAAAACCTTTCTAACCCCTCTATCCCGTTTTCTGCTATTTTACTCCAACACACGATTTATGCCCTAAGAGAACTTTTGTTCCTTTCAACGATTATGATTAATACAGTTATTGTAGAATTGGGCGGAATCGGAAACCGCCATGCGGATTGCTATTCCACAAACCAAAAGACTCAGCTTGTCGCCGCCTGCGACCAAATAAAAAAGCGAGCGGACAAAGCTGCTAAGAAGCATAATTGCGAAGCTTATTACAACGTTGAAAGTCTGCTCTCTTCAGGACTGGAGATCAATGCGGCCAGCATCTGTACCGCCGGAGTGGAGAACGGGAGCCATCACTATAAGCCGACTATGGAATTGCTAAACGCGGGGATTCCAGTTCTGGGAGAAAAACCAATCTCTAATGACATCGGCGAATCCAAAGAAATGGTCGCCCTAGCCAAGGCAAAGAACATCCCCTACGCGATCGACCATAATCACCGCTTTACGCCAGCGGTGCGCAATGCCAAAGAATGGTTGGACGAAGGACGTTTGGGCGAACTGAACTCCATCAACATGCGCATGTGGATCAATAATAATAATGAAAGCAGCGAACATTTCCATATCCGGGCGCTCCATCCTCATTCCTTTGATATGATGCGCTTTTTCTGCGGAGAAGTTTCTCAAGTCCATGCTTTCTTCAAAAAAGGAGCCGGGCGGGCGATCTGGTCCAATGTCCAGGTGAATTTGCTTTATGAGAACGGGGTCATCGGCCATCTACTGGGCAGCTACGATGGCGGCGGCCCTGGAACACCCTGGGGGGTTGGAAACCTGCGAGATTGTCGGCCAGGAGGCGCGCATCATAATCGAGGAAGCGTGCGAGGTATTGAAATTCCAACGGCGCCACAGCTTAGAAAGAGAAACCTACTATCATCTGGGCGGCATGAAAGATTTCAGCGAAACATTCCAAAGCCGCATCGACCAATGGATAGAGGACCTGTCAAACAACGTTTCTCCTGATCGGATAGACGGCAAATCCGAAGATTCCCTCCACGTGCAGCAAATTATCGAAGCGGCGATTGAAAGCTGGAGCACTAAAAGTGTCATTTTTCTCTAATCCTAAGTTACTCAATTATGAAAATCGGTATTAATTCCGTCCTTTTTGGCGGTTACGATATGGAAACCGCCTTCAAATACACCGCACTCAGTGGCTATGACGGCATCGAAGTATCTGCCATACCCGAAATGAGCGAGCACCTAGTCATCGAACGATGGAGAGAAATCGCTCCAGAAGTAAAAAGACTCTCAAAAGAATACGACCTCGAACTGTTGGCCATGGAACAGCCGAAACGTGATCCCGCGCGCATGGAAAAAGCTATGCAAGCCTCCGTCGAATGCGGGATACCGATCATCAACTGCTGACCGGGAGGGAGTGCCGATGATCCGGACACTATCAACCAAGTCATCGATGAACTAGGCCAACTAGTGCACTGTAACGTTGACTTCTAATACACTCGATGCATTATTGCGAGTATGAAAGATCGATTGATTATTAGCCCTCCAGAACGTCGAGAACTCAACAGCTTGGTCCGCAGTCGGATAGCTCGGGTCGAGGACTCGCGACGAGCCCGCATCATCCTTCAACGCGCCGGTGGTTGCAGCTTACGCAAGGCAGCTCGAGAAGTAGGTTGCAGTGTTAACCTGAGTTCGACAGTTGGGGGGGTAAATCGATTATTTTTAGGGTTTTTCGTGCTGTAGGGCGCATGGTTGTCAGGGTTGGGGTGTGAATATGCCGTGTAGTGCAGACCACTCTATTGCCTTTTCGGAGAAGTAGTGCAGGGTCGGTGTTGATGTATTTGCGTCGCCATCGTCGTCGTAAGAAGGGCCAGGATTATGATTACTGGACGCTGGTGGAGTCGGTGCGCACAGCCAAGGGGCCGCGCCAGCGCATCGTGGCCCACATTGGCAAGGAGCCGGGGCTCGATGAGGATGAGCGGTTGGGTTGGGAGCAGATCGGTCGGCTCCTCGATGGCGATGATGAGGCTGCGGGGGCCGAGCAGTTGGATTTATTTGCCGAGGATAAACCGGAGGCTCCGTTGTGGGCGCAGGTGAATCTGGGTCGGATACGGGTGGAGCGGGTGCGTCAATTTGGCAAAGTGTATGTGGCTCTGGCGCTGTGGCGGCGGCTGGGGCTGCATCGTTTCTTCGAGGAGCATTTGCCGCCGGGCCGGGAGTCGGTGGGCTGGGCCCAGGTGGCCTCGATTCTGGCGGTGGGGCGTTTTTGCGAACAGGCCTCGGAGCTGGCTCTGGCCGAGCGCTGGTATGGCTCGACGGCGCTGGAGGATTTGATGGCGGTGGATGTGGATGAGGTCTATGACAACCGTTTGTATCGCGGACTGGATCGTGTCTTGCCCTTGCGCCGGGAACTGTTCAGTCATCTTAAAGGACGCTATGAAAGCTGGTTTGGGACGCGTTTCGAGTTTCTTTTATACGACATAACGAGCACCTATTTTGAGGGCCGGTGCGAGGGCAATGCCCAGGCCCAGCGCGGCTACAGCCGGGACCAGCGGCCGGATTGCAAGCAGGTATGTCTTGGACTGGTGGTGACACCCGAAGGGCTGCCCCTGGCCTATGAGGTTTTCGACGGCAACCGCGCCGATGTGACCACGGTGCAGGAGAGGGTCGAATTGATGGAATCGCATTACGGGGTGACCGATCGCATCTGGGTGCTGGACCGCGGCATGGTGAGCGAGGCCAACCTCGAATACCTGCGCGGCAAAGGGGCCCGTTACATCGTGGGCACGCCCAAGAGCCATCTTAAAAACTTTGCCCTCGATCTGCTCGAGCAAGGCGATTTTTGCGAGGTGCGGGCGGGGGTGGAGGTCAAACTGGTGAAACATCCCGACGGTTCCCAGATCGAGCAATATGTGCTTTGCCGCAGCCAGGGACGGGGTCAAAAAGAAGCCGCCATGTTGAGCCAGCAAAAAGAGCGTTTGCGCAAAAAGCTCGACCAGATCGACCTGAGTTTGCGTCGGCGAGGGCAGAAACTCGATCCGGTTGAACGCCGTATCGGCCGCTGGCTGGGCCGCCACACCCTGGCCGAAAAAATATTCACCGTAGAAGTGCAAATCGACGCCGCCGGACGGGCCTGCGCATTGCAAATCACCGAAGACGAGAGCAAAGCCGATTGGGCCCAACTGGCCCACGGGACCTATCTGCTGCGAACCAACTGCCAGGAGGAAGACCCACAAAAGCTGTGGCGGTGGTATATACAACTGACACAGGCCGAGGCAGCCTTTCGTTGCGCCAAAAGCGACTTGGGGCTGCGGCCGGTCTATCACCACAAAGAAGAGCGTGTGCAAGCGCACATTCTGATCTGTTTTCTGGCTCTGGCGATGTGGCGCGCCCTGGAAAGCTGGCTGCAGGCCAAAGGCCTCGGCACCTGTGCGCGGCAAGTGTTGCACGAACTGGAAAATCTACGCTCAATGGACGTGGTGGCACCGCTGCGAGGGGGACGCGAAGCGCGTTTACGGCTGGTAGGCAAACCGGAAAAACTCTGTGCCGACCTCCTCAAGAAAATGGGCCTAAAACTGCCCACCCGCCCCAAAATCATCCAAAATGTAGTGCAGACTAACGGCAAAAATTAATCCCGAATCCGCATAGATAAGCCCTTTAACTTTTTGAACTGTCGAAGATGGGTTAACACGGTGAGGCTGTGGGAACAACGCTTTCGCGATGAAAGACTCGGGAGGCTTTACAGCAGGCACGAAGGGCGGCAACCCGAAGCTGGCAGCGAAAAACTTGAAGCGCGTATCATTAACTGGACCCTGCACCGCAAACCGGCAGATGGATCGACTCACTGGAGCACCCGTAGACTGGCCAGGGAACTGGCTACCACGCACATGAGAATCGCACGGGTGTGGGCCAAGGCAAGGTCTGCAACCTCACCGATTGCGTCGCTACAAGCTCAGCACCGATCCGGATTTTGAGAGCAAAGCAGCCGAAATCATTGGTCTGTATCTGAAGCCCCCGGCGCATGCAGCGGTCTTCTGTGTCGATGAAAAGACCGTGTACTGTCAAAAAATTCAGCCCACATCTGCAAGTCATTGATTTCAGGCGGCTTGTCGATAATAGTATGTTAACATGCCACCCAAGCGTTTCTTTGAGGATATGTCCCCGTCCCTGCTCAAGATCTCGGGTCTGATCAAATGATTTCCGATGCCCTGATGGTTCCTCTCGGTATTGTAATGCTTCAAGTATTGGTTGATAGCCAGTTCCAGATGTTTCTCGCCCAATGGAATAATTCGGTTAAGGCATTCATATTTGATAGACCTCACGAACCGCTCCGCGTAAGCACTGCATTTCGGTGCCTGAACCGGACATAAGACTGTTTTAACCCCAAAGCTCTTCAACAGGTGCTTAAATGATTCAGTGAATTTCGTATCCCGATCAATGATCAGGTGTGTCTTGCCAATACAAATGCCATCGAAAGCATCTGTGAGCTGCCTGGCTACCTGCTTCATCCAGTCGCCGTCTGGTGAAACTGAAGTGCCGCAGATGTATACGGATCTGGTTGAAAGCTCGATTACGAAAAGAGTATAGAATCTCACCATCCCTCTCAGACACAGCACTTCGGTTGTGAAAAAGTCAGCCGCCAGTAATCCTTCCCAATGAGCTTTCAAGAAAGTATCCCAATTGATTTTCGT
>CBDDEL010000005.1:0-15792 GCA_965226885.1 Opitutales bacterium
TTTTTTTACGATATATCCGGGCTAGAGCGAATGGTCTAATCATTATAAGGAGAGCTACAGCAAACTCGCATCCAGTTCGAATGACCTACCGAAATTTGGTAGTGTATAAAAAAAGAATGTTATTTTGTATTTTTAGCTGTACAAATAGCGTTAGGCAGTTTATTCTTAGTGCATGGTTACTAAAATTATTAATTGTCGGCACTGTGGAAGTGAAAATATCATTAAATTTGGCAAGACGCCCAACCATAAACAGCGCTACCGCTGCCATGATTGTGGTAAACAAAGCCGCGAAAACCCCACAGTGAAATACACCGAAGAGCAAAAAGAAATGATCCTTCGAGTCTATCAGGAACGCAGCAGTCTACGCGGTTTACAGCGCGCCTTCGGGGTGAGTCCCAACACCGTTTTGAGTTGGTTAAAAAAAACGACAATCGCTGCGACCGCTCAAAAGCACGATTCTTGCGGCCCGCCGCCATGATGTCATTGAACTGGACGAACTGTGGTCTTTTGTGGGGCGCAAGAGCGATGCCCAATGGGTTTGGATCGCTCTTTGCCGACGCACCCGTCAAATCCTCTCCTATGCCATTGGGCCTCGGGATTGGTATCGTTGCCGGGAACTTTACGAGCGTCTGCCACGGGCCTACAAAAGATGTGCCACCTACAGCGACTTTTGGAGCACTTATGATGAAGTCTTTCCTCATAACCGATCCGTGGGAAAAGAAACCGGTGAAACGGCCCATGTGGAACGATGGAACAATACCCTGCGCCAACGACTGGGTCGTTTCACACGCAAAACCCTCTCCTTTTCCAAGCTTAAGAGTATGCATGAAACCTGTCTGAGACTTTTCATTCATCAATATAATCAAGAATTAGCCACCATTCCTACTTAATACACTACCCGAAATTTCAACCTTTGTCCTGTATCGACACGAAGTTCCTTGTCAGCCATTCTTCATGCGTAATGTTAAACATGCAAATCTCAAAAATAATTGATAGATGGCGTAAAGAGCACCGATGCATGGCAATCACTGACTCTTCTGGAACTCAGTGCAAAAGAAATATCTATACTTTCTTTCGAAGAAGATACTGCTGGCAGCATATGCCAAAGACAAGCTTAATTATTAGCGCAATTGTTAGCTTGTTGCTCAGTGAGTTATACCACTTTGCTGTTCCATCTTCCGAGAGCCAGCAGATTAGTGATAGCGGCAATGAATTGAAGGAACATGTAGATGTGGCAGCTGAATTAGCTGCTGAGATCGAAAATCTGAATATCGTTTTTGCCTTCCAAAGCCAAGTTAAGGCGGACACAAACCATGAACCCATTTTGATTAGACTGACAAAGATATCCGGACCGCGTTACATTGCCTTTGAGGTTCTAGGAAATGCGATGGATGCCGCTAATGCGAGCGGGAAACGATTTTGGGGTTTTTCGTTTCAGGCTCGATCAATCGACACTAATTCTCAAAATTCAAAAGGATGGAACGGCTACCATTTAGCCCGGATATTTCATGAAGGGTAAAGTTTGGCTCGTTATTGCTATTGGAGATGGATTTCTTTGTATTTTGAGCAGATCGTCTTGATTTTTAGGTGTTTTTCAGGGTGTAGAGACACTGCCCCCTTTCCCCCATTGGTTCGGTAGTGCCGGGGGCAGCACCAATGCACCCTTTAGGTTGGCACCAATCGGCGGGCCGCATGGTTGAAAAGACTGGCCCAAGGATAACTCTCACTTAGGTGAAAGTGAATCGTTCGGGTGTTGCGCACGATGACCGCTCCGATCTTGATTAATTTGAGCCGCAGGGTGTGGCATTGGGCCCGCGCCCACCACTTCGTCCCTTTTAAGGCTAACCGGCGCATGGCTTCCATCAAGGTGTAGGCCAGCGCCGACAAGAGCAATCGCCACTGATTGGCCCACCATTGATGGGCGCTGGTGCGCTCGCTGAACAATTGCATCTGTTCCTTGATTCGGTTCTCCATTTCACCGCGGCCACAGTATACCTTGTCGTAAAGCTCCTGGGGATCGCCCGGCAGGTTCGTCACCACGAAGCGCGGGTTGGACCCCTGTGCGGTGTGTTCGGCTTTATGGATGACCAACCGCAGCCATCGCCACGAATCGGCAGCATAGACGAAGTCCTGGAATAACCGTTGTTTTTTACCCCTTAGTTCGAACCATTCTTTGGCCTGCTTTTGCAACTGCTGGGCGTCTTGCTGCAAGCGTGCATTGCGAGCCATCCCCACGATGTAACTAACTTCGTTGCGGTCGCACCAAGAGAGTATCCGGTCTCGACAAAATCCACTGTCGGCGCGCCAAATAATCCGCGTACGGGGCCAGCTTTGGCGAATCCGTTTAACCAGCAATTTGAGGATGGCCCCGGCATGCTTGCTGGCATCGATCTTGCTCGGCCGCAGGTAGGCCACCAGCAGCTGATCACCGCAAAAAACATATAGCGGCAGAAAACAGTAATGATCATAATAACCGTGGAAAAAACGTCCCTCCTGGAGCCCGTGCACCGGATTGTCGGTGGCGTCAAAGTCCAGGATGATCTCTTCGGGTTCCTCGGCAAAGGAGCCCATGAACTGTTCGACCAACAGCTCGTTTACCGCAAAGGCCGCCCGCCGATCCTGCCCGTTTTCAAAACGACACAAAGTCGGCGCGCTGGCCAACGTTTCAATGCGCCCCGTTACCGTTTGCAACAATGGATCGTGGCGCAGGGTATCAAAGTCGTTCAAATCCTCATAGCCCGCCACCAGCCCGTAAACGCGCTGCCGCAGCATCCCCAAGACCTCATGGCGTACTTTGCCCTTCTGCCGTTTGTCCACTAACTGTCGGGCCGCTCGTTCGGTCAAGCCCAACTGCCGATCCACTTCCCGGATCAAAAGCAGTCCGGCATCCGAAGTAACCTCTCCGCCCTTGAAATCAACCCGCACACGGCGGCCTTTTACCCTTGTCAACTGTAGCTTTAATTGTTTACCTTTTGTCATCGCTGATATTGCTTTAATTATTGATCTATCCTGCTGTATATCAGCAGTTAAGCATATCAACGATACTTTTTTTACGAAATATCCGGGCTAAGAGCCACTCTTTCATATCTCTCCCAATACCAGCCCAATACCAATACCAGCCCAATACCAGCGAAATTCGGAGCCTAGATACCGAAATATCCCACCTCCTTTTGGGTCCCCGTGTGGCGATATTCCCGAGTCGAAAAAGAGCCATACCTTACGTTCGTTGCTCCAGACAAATGGGTAAAGATCGAGATTGGTCCATATCCAGTCTCTGGGCCTGTAAAACCAGATATCACCTCCATTATCGGGTAGTGTATAAAAAAAGAATGTTATTTTGTATTTTTAGCTGTACAAATAGCGTTAGGCAGTTTATTCTTAGTGCATGGTTACTAAAATTATTAATTGTCGGCACTGTGGAAGTGAAAATATCATTAAATTTGGCAAGACGCCCAACCATAAACAGCGCTACCGCTGCCATGATTGTGGTAAACAAAGCCGCGAAAACCCCACAGTGAAATACACCGAAGAGCAAAAAGAAATGATCCTTCGAGTCTATCAGGAACGCAGCAGTCTACGCGGTTTACAGCGCGCCTTCGGGGTGAGTCCCAACACTGTTTTGAGTTGGTTAAAAAAAACGACAATCGCTGCGACCGCTCAAAAGCACGATTCTTGCGGCCCGCCGCCATGATGTCATTGAACTGGACGAACTGTGGTCTTTTGTGGGGCGCAAGAGCGATGCCCAATGGGTTTGGATCGCTCTTTGCCGACGCACCCGTCAAATCCTCTCCTATGCCATTGGGCCTCGGGATTGGTATCGTTGCCGGGAACTTTACGAGCGTCTGCCACGGGCCTACAAAAGATGTGCCACCTACAGCGACTTTTGGAGCACTTATGATGAAGTCTTTCCTCATAACCGATCCGTGGGAAAAGAAACCGGTGAAACGGCCCATGTGGAACGATGGAACAATACCCTGCGCCAACGACTGGGTCGTTTCACACGCAAAACCCTCTCCTTTTCCAAGCTTAAGAGTATGCATGAAACCTGTCTGAGACTTTTCATTCATCAATATAATCAAGAATTAGCCACCATTCCTACTTAATACACTACCCATTATCGGAATCCGAATAAATCCAATCCAGTTCCACGTGAAAGCTCCAACCTGAGTCTCCGAATGGGTAGAGCCAACCAAGATTATCCACAAATCTCCAACCATCCTGATCCGGATAGTCGTCCCAAAAGACATCCGCCCTCAGGGAAGAGACCGGCAGGGAGGCAAGGAAAAGGCCAAGACCAAGAAAACAGCTAGCCCGGATATTTCATGAAGGGTAAAGTTTGGCTCGTTATTGCTATTGGAGATGGATTTCTTTGTATTTTGAGCAGATCGTCTTGATTTTTAGGTGTTTCTCAGGGTGTAGAGACACTGCCCCCTTTCCCCCATTGGTTCGGTAGTGCCGGGGGCAGCACCAATGCACCCTTTAGGTTGGCACCAATCGGCGGGCCGCATGGTTGAAAAGACTGGCCCAAGGATAACTCTCACTTAGGTGAAACTCTCACTTAGGTGAAAGTGAATCGTTCGGGTGTTGCGCACGATGACCGCTCCGATCTTGATTAATTTGAGCCGCAGGGTGTGGCATTGGGCCCGCGCCCACTTCGTCCCTTTTAAGGCTAACCGGCGCATGGCTTCCATCAAGGTGTAGGCCAGCGCCGACAAGAGCAATCGCCACTGATTGGCCCACCATTGATGGGCGCTGGTGCGCTCGCTGAACAATTGCATCTGTTCCTTGATTCGGTTCTCCATTTCACCGCGGCCACAGTATACCTTGTCGTAAAGCTCCTGGGGATCGCCCGGCAGGTTCGTCACCACGAAGCGCGGGTTGGACCCCTGTGCGGTGTGTTCGGCTTTATGGATGACCAACCGCAGCCATCGCCACGAATCGGCAGCATAGACGAAGTCCTGGAATAACCGTTGTTTTTTACCCCTTAGTTCGAACCATTCTTTGGCCTGCTTTTGCAACTGCTGGGCGTCTTGCTGCAAGCGTGCATTGCGAGCCATCCCCACGATGTAACTAACTTCGTTGCGGTCGCACCAAGAGAGTATCCGGTCTCGACAAAATCCACTGTCGGCGCGCCAAATAATCCGCGTACGGGGCCAGCTTTGGCGAATCCGTTTAACCAGCAATTTGAGGATGGCCCCGGCATGCTTGCTGGCATCGATCTTGCTCGGCCGCAGGTAGGCCACCAGCAGCTGATCACCGCAAAAAACATATAGCGGCAGAAAACAGTAATGATCATAATAACCGTGGAAAAAACGTCCCTCCTGGAGCCCGTGCACCGGATTGTCGGTGGCGTCAAAGTCCAGGATGATCTCTTCGGGTTCCTCGGCAAAAGAGCCCATGAACTGTTCGACCAACAGCTCGTTTACCGCAAAGGCCGCCCGCCGATCCTGCCCGTTTTCAAAACGACACAAAGTCGGCGCGCTGGCCAACGTTTCAATGCGCCCCGTTACCGTTTGCAACAATGGATCGTGGCGCAGGGTATCAAAGTCGTTCAAATCCTCATAGCCCGCCACCAGCCCGTAAACGCGCTGCCGCAGCATCCCCAATACCTCATGGCGTACTTTGCCCTTCTGCCGTTTGTCCACTAACTGTCGGGCCGCTCGTTCGGTCAAGCCCAACTGCCGATCCACTTCCCGGATCAAAAGCAGTCCGGCATCCGAAGTAACCTCTCCGCCCTTGAAATCAACCCGCACACGGCGGCCTTTTACCCTTGTCAACTGTAGCTTTAATTGTTTACCTTTTGTCATCGCTGATATTGCTTTAATTATTGATCTATCCTGCTGTATATCAGCAGTTAAGCATATCAACGATACTTTTTTTACGAAATATCCGGGTTAGTAACCCATGATACGTCGCTCCTCGAATTGCCACTGCCACTATCTCTGAATGAGTCTCTGGTGAAGCCATTCTCAAGGATTCGAGATTTGAAGGGCAGTCATTTACAGGTATTCCTTCCAGCGAACTTGACAGAGGCTGTAATCCGAATTGACCTCATCGCCAACTCAAGCTTTGGATTTCAAAGACGCTTGCGTTTATTTTCGAGAACGGTTTCTAAGGCTGATTGGACTGAAATAGAAATCGACGTAAATGGGAATTTTGGTGGAGAGGAGAGAAAAGAAAAGATGTGGAGGCTGATTGATGGAGAAGAATTTCACCCGGGGTTTGTTGATTTCGAGGATATTGCATGGGAATCACATGAAGCGTTGCTACCCGATGTCTTGCGTTTTCCATATCAGTGAACACTTGGTTTGATGTATACTGGAAAAAATGGCCGAGGTTTGGCTTTTGATTTGGGGGTAACTCACTATTAATTCGTTTTGAATGGCGTTATCTTGTTGATGATTAAGGCGGGTTAATAGGAAATATTATTTTGTAATTTTTTGAAAATAAAGCTTGCGGTTTGTTTATTTATGTGTTCTGGTGTTCTCTATTATGAAAAACCGACTTAATCTCCGACTTTTGATGAAACCGCAGGTGTGGAGAGCGCTTTTGGGGCGTTTTTTTTAACCACTTATTTGTGTCCGTGCGTGTAAATTGTGGTTGAAAAATGCGGGGTTGGGTGTCCTTGTTATTTTTAACATTGAGGGGCGCTGAAATCAGGATACTGAATTTTAATTTTCGGGCTTAGTTAGAGAGGAATTTTATCAACATGAATGACGTAATTCGAATCGGACTGATCGGGGCGGGGGCTAATACCCGGTTGCGGCATATTCCGGGGTTTCAGGCGATTGATGGGGTGGAGGTGGCCGTGGTTTGCAACAGGTCCCGCGATTCTTCCCTGAGGGTGGCCAAGGAGTTTAATATTCCTCGCATCGCTAGAAATTGGGAGGAGGTTGTGGGCGACCATGAGGTGGATGCCGTCTGCATCGGCACGTGGCCTTATTTGCATGCCGAGGCGACCAACAAGGCGCTCGAATATGCCCAGCATGTGCTGACCGAGGCGCGTATGGCCCGTAATGTGGCCGAGGCCGAGTCCATGCTGCGGGCCTCGCGGAGCAAACCGGACCGGGTGGCTCAAATCGTGCCTTCTCCTTTTTCCCTGAAATACGACCTTACGGTGCGGGAGATTATCGACTCCGGCCAATTGGGGGAGCTGTATGAAATTGGTGTGGTCCATACGGGCGGCCAATTTGCTTTAAAGGAAACGCCCATGAGTTGGCGTCAGGATTTTGACCTGAGCGGATTTAATATCCTGACCATGGGAATTTTCCATGAAGCGGTGCAGCGTTGGATCGATGGCGAGCCGGAATGGGTGGTGGCAAGCGGGGCTGTGTTTACGCCTGATCGCTTCGCCCAGGAAGCTAGTGAGCAGGCAAAGGCCAGGGCCAGGGTAGGGATACCGGAGAGTATTTCCATTTTGGGGCGGTACGGCACCGGTTTGCTTCTAAATTACCATTTCAGCGGAGTGGAATCGGGCAAACCGCGCATGGAGGCGCGTTTGAATGGTTCCAAAGGGTCGTTGCGGATCGATTTTCGGGAGGGCGTTCTCTATCAAGCCGAGGCGGGTAGCGCGGAGGAAAAACCGGTGGAAATATTGCCGGAAAAGAAACGCGACTGGCAGGTGGAAGCCGAGTTTATCGACAGCATCCGCAATGGGACTCCGGTAGCCCGAACCAGCTTTGAACAGGGAGTCCGCTATATGAGGTTTACGGAAGCCGCCTATAATTCCTGGAAAAACGACTCCGTTCAAGTGGAGATCAACCAGGACTCTCCGTAGGGCCTTTTAACACGCCCTAATTATCCCTTCCAGCAAAACCAGCGGTTCGTCGCCAACCGGTTTGATGTTGGCATCCATGAAGGCAGGAACGCCGACATGGTCCTTTTCTTCCAATTGGGCGTTGACCGGCCCAATCTGAATCTCCGCCTTCCCTTTTACGACGGAGTAAATTTTGTAGTTATCGCCGTCCAGAGAAGCTCCCCCGGTTCCGACTTTGAGGATGGAAAGCTCCAGGGCGCCCACTTCTCCCGATGCTGTGGCGGAAGCGGGGATGACCACTTCCCGATGGGGTCCAGAAAGACCGGCCACTCTTTCGATTACCCGCTCAATATAAACACTGTGGTTCATTTCTGAAGATTCGAGGGGGGCAGACTGCAAATTATCGGTATCCTTTTCCCGAGGTTCGACGTCGAAAAACACACCCCAGCCGCTCAGCGTGAGGGAACCGAAAATGAAGGGCACCCAGTGCTCTTTTTCATCCAGGTTGTCGAGACCGTGATCGACCATAATGGGAATGGGCATGGCGTAGCCCTCCCGGATTTCGGTGGCGCAGTCGCCCAGAAACGTCCGTCCATGCATGGGGGACCAGCCCAGGTGAATCTCAACCCCGGCGTGGTGCCGATGCGATGTGGCACCGATCAGCGGGCCCGGAAGCTGGGTCGTATTCCATGAATGATGGTCGCCGTAAACAAGCGGCACAATGGTGATGCCGAGGTTTGGAACGACGAAACTGCCCTGTTCAGGAAGGCGGTCATCCCTGGCCGTGAAGATGCCGCTACCGCTGGTTATCCGCTCCATGTTTTGCCGGACTGCATTGAGAATGCGCTCTTTCTCTTCCGACGGCTCATGACGGCAATTGGCTTCCAGCGAATCCAGGGTTCGTTTAACCTTCTGATCGTAAAAATAGAGGGTGTGGAGCAAGGCCCGAAAGTCCTTAGGCACTGGAATAGTAGCCTGGGCTTCCAACTCGTTCAGCAAGGCTGTGGCCTTAGATGGGACACCGCCATTTTTGGTCAAATTTTCCAAATTTTGACGGCAGGCGTAAAAAGCGCCGATGGTTTGGGTGCGAAACCCGTAAGCATACAACCGGGCCAGGGCGATGTCCTCATCAGTGATATGAAAGACGCTGCGACGGTTTTGATGGCTCCATTCCGCTTTTTCGATTAATTGCCGGTAAGACTCATTCATCGGACGATTCCTTTTGTTTTTGCAGAGTGGCAATGACCTCGTCGGCCATACGCTCAAGGTCATAGGTTTCCTGCCAGCCCCAATCTTCCCGCGCGTGGCGGTCGTCGAGAGAATGCGGCCAACTGTCCACCATGGCGGTTTGCACCGGTTCGGGTTTGTAGGTTATTTTGACATGGGGTAGGCGGGCTTTGACGACTGCCTCGAGTTCCCCTGGAGTTACCCCGCGGGCGTGAATATTGTAGGAGCGCCGGGTCAAATTTTTCTCCGGGGCGTCATGGATAAGGAGGAAAGATTTGATGGCGTCGGCGATGTAAACGATGGGGATGCTGGAATCGGGCCGGAGATAAAATTCGTAGGCGCCTTTTTCAACCGCTTCCAGAAATACCTCCGAGGTAAAACGCCCGGCCCCTCCAAGCATTCCACGCGGAGCCACCACCGAGGGAAATCGAATGGCCCTAAAATCGAGCCCGAAACGGTGGTGATAATAAACACCCAGCAATTCTCCCGCCACCTTGGTCACTCCGTAAAGACTTTGCGGCCACATGGGGGAATCGATCTCCAGAGGGGAGGGCAGGCCCGCTCCGTAGGTGGCCAGGGTGCTGGAAAAAATAAATTTTTTCACCTCGCCCAGACGAGCCGCCTCGAGCGCGTTGCGGATGCCCTCCATGTTGATAGTCCAGGCTTTGTCCGGCTGCTGTTCGGCCTGTGCGGAAAGGATGGCCCCGAGGTGAAAAATGCTGTCGATTTTTTCCTCCTGAACCGTCTGCACAATGGATTCGCGGTCTGTCAGGTCCCCCCGGATAAAAGCGCACTGCTGAAATTCCGCCGAGGGGATGAACGGCTTATCCTGCAAATCGAAGATAACAACCCGGTCGCCTCTTCGAATAAGTGGAATGAGAAGCCTGGAGCCAAGATTACCCGTTCCTCCGGCTAGTAATATATTCATGGTCTGAGATGGAGTTAAGTTATTAAAAATTTACGACTATGGATTACCTGCCGGCCGGCGCGCGCTTCTTTTATTTGCATATCCATAAATCGTTCATCGGCTATTTCATTGTCTCAGCTAGGGTAGAGAATGTAAATGAGCGTCAAGGCCGCAATGGCCAATGCCGAGAGGATTCCCGTCCACAAAAAACAGCCCTTGCGGGTATCGGCCAAAGTCGCCCGGCTTTCATAGGCCGGCATATCCAGTTGGCTGGTGAAGGCTTCTGAGGCTGGCGGCTTTTCTACTACCGAAGTGGTAGCGGCTTGGAGCGGCTCCGGCTGAACGGCAGTCATATCCTCCTCAACAACGGGCGTTGAACCGGAATCAGCAGGTTCCGTTTTCCCCTCGATCTCTTCAATTCGGGAATTAACTAAATCGAGATGTTTTTCCAGGAGCGCCTTTTGCTCCAACAATTCTTGCAAGGTGAATTTCACCGCCAGAAAGTTACTAAACGCCTTTGCGGGCGGTCAAGCGTTTGCTCTACAGTCGAATGTACGCGGTTTCAAGGGCTGGGGCAGGACCCGTTGATTAATTGGCTGAATCTACGGAAACCCGCCGGTGGGGACCATCCCAATTGACCTTGCCGTCGGTTAGGGCATACAAAGTGAAATCGCGACCCAGGCCGACATTACGACCGGGGTGGATTTTCGTGCCGCGCTGCCGCATGATGATATTGCCGGCGAGGACAAATTCACCACCGTATTTTTTAACGCCCAGCCGTTTGCTATTGCTGTCGCGGCCATTCTTGGAAGTGCTCTGTCCTTTTTTATGTGCCATGATTCAAGTCCTCGGAAAGAAATTTGGATTATTTTGGGATAAGTGTAAGGTCAGGATTGAATGGATTCAATTTTAATGACCGAAATTTCCTGGCGGTGCCCTCTTTTACGGCGATAGCCCTTGCGGCGTTTCTTTTTGAAAACCACGACCTTCTTGGCGCGCTTGTTTTCCAATATGGTGGCGGTTACAGAGGCGCCTTCCACCAATGGATGGCCGAAGGACGCATCGTCCCCTTCGCCAAGCATGAGAACTTCGCCAATGGTAACAGTGTCACCGGTTGATGTGTCCGCATAGCGGTTGACCTGGAGGATATCTCCCTCCTGCACGGTAAATTGCCGGCCTTGGGTTTTGATGGTGGCTTTCATGATGAAAAAGCGGGTAGATATGAACTGGTTGCAGAAAAATGCAAGCCCTTTCAGTGATAATTGTTGCCTTTATTATTCGACTCTAGCAAAGCAATTGCACCATTTTGCTTTGAAACCGGAAGAGGTCAAACATTTCTACAGCCAGCCAGGGGTGGTGCGGCAATATAGCGAGGCCACATCCCGAGTCGGTCTGTGGCTTTCCGAATCGATCATTTTTCAGCGTTTTCTCAAGAAAGAGGGCGCACTATTGGAGATTGGGGCCGGAGCCGGCAGAATTGCTCTGGGCCTCTCTAAAATCGGTTTCCAAAATATTATCGGAATCGATTTTTCGCGTCCCATGGTGCGGGAAGCCCGCCTTAATGCCCGGCATTTGCAATGTCCCGTCGATTTTAGATTGGGGGATGCCCTCGACCTCGATTTCGACGAAGGTCGATTCGATGGAATCATTTTCGGATTCAATGGCTTGATGCAAATTCCCAAAAAAGAAAACCGGGCCATAGCCTTGGCCGAGATCTGCCGGGTGCTGCGTCCGGGCGGATGGTTTATCTTTACCACCCACGACAGGCATTTGCGCAGGTTCAAGAAATTTTGGAAAAAAGAAAAAGCTCTATGGCGCGATGGTTACCAAAAGGAGCAATTGAATGATTTTGGGGATCGTTTTGAAGATACGCCCCTGGGCGGTCTTTTTATTCATGTGCCCATCACCGAGGAAATGCGAGATGCGCTCAAACTGGCCGGATTCCGCATTGAGGCCGATATGGCGCGCTCCAGTCTGGCCAATGAGCCATTCGAAGTACGCGGATTTTCCGATGAATGCCGCTTCTGGATCGCCCAAAAACCGCTTTAGCGACTCAATCCAGCAGATGCGCCCGGATCAGTGCCTGGCGAATGCTTTCCCGCTCTGCCTCAGGGATGCGTTGCAGGGGCGGGCGCACGACCGCTTTATCGATTCTTCCGAGCAGAACCAAGGCCTCTTTCATCCGGTTGTGCATATCGACAAATGGCGGCGCGTAAAAAGCACGCACAAGCGGCTCAAGCTGGTCGTTGTACTCCCTGGCGGCATCTATATCCCCATCCTGAACGGCCGCAAACATTTGGGCGTGGAGGTCTGCCGTCACGCTGCCCATGCCGGAGATGGAGCCGTCTGCCCCCAGGACGTAAGTGGAAAAAAGCGACATGGTAAAACTGCTCAACATGGCGACCGGCCGCCCTGTCGCTCTCAACGCACGCAGGTTTTGCTCGAAGGAAACGATGTCGTTGCTCCAATCCTTAACCCCGGCGACATTTTCAATTTGGGCCAGCCGGGCCAGGGTTTCCGGCTTGTAACCGATGCCGGAGACTGGCGGATACTCAAAAACGATGAGGGGCAGGGAAGTGGCCTCGGCTATGGTTTCAAAATGGACAATCACCATTTCCGGCCGCAACTGGGCGCCCCACATAAAGAGGGTGGGGGGAAAAATAAGAAGTCCCGAAGCTCCCTCCTTTTCCGCTTCCCGCGCCATTGCGGCTGCCTCCAGGGTGTTGTCCGAATAAATGCCCGAAATGATTTCCACCCGGTCGCCCACTTCTTCCAGCGCGATGGCCAGAGCCCTTTGGCGCTCGTCTAGCGTGAGTGAGGAGACTTCGCTGGCGTGGCCGTTGCAAATGATGGCCGGGACCCCTTTAACATCAGCCAGCCACGACAAATGCCGCCGGTAATTGGGCACATCGAAGGAATAATCCTCATTAAAGGGTAGCAGGTTTGCCGGCATGGCCCCGGAAAATTTAAAGCGATCTGACATTATGCATTTATTAGCAGTCGGAATTATCGTGGTAAAGCCTTTATCAGCCTTCCTTCCCGCTGAGGACCAAACCGGCGATCCTGCCGCTGGTCATGGCCCAGGCGATATGAAGGCCGTGGCCGAACAAAACCTGCCCGCCCAGTCCATTGCATCCAACCGCGTAAAGTCCTGAGATGGGTTGGCCTTTTTCATCCAGAGCTTGCATGGATTCATTGATGGCCGCCCCTCCTTCCGTGATGGTAAAATAAGCCTTGGCGGGCCCCAGTAAAACCCATTTTCCGCCCTCCAGGGGAAGTTTGTCGCCCTCCCTCCCCCAGGGGTCAGCGATTTTTCCGCCCGCATAGCGGTTGAATTCCTCAACCGTTTTCCGTAAAACGGCGGGATCGAAACCACGGCGCTCGGCAACATTGTCCAGGCTGCGACCCTCGAAGCTTACACCCGGCCGCAGTTTGAGGTAATCTTTCACATAGGCGTAAGCGATTTCCGGGGCGGTGGAGATGAAATGGGGCCATTGGGAATAAAGATTTACGAGCCGCTCATCCAACAGCAGGTAGGCGATTTTTTCCGGCTGGGCGGCGAGGGCCAATTCCCGCTGCGGGAAAACTTTCTCATTGCAGAATCGTTCCCCGCGCTTGTTGAGAAGAATCGTGCCGTCGGTGAAAAGCTTTTCATCGGGGTGTTGCCAGGTCACCAGCAGTCGCTTGATGTATTGAGCGATTAGCCATTTAGGGGCTAGGGGCAGCAGCCGTCCGAGAATTTTTGAGATACCCCTGCCCGCTGGAATGACCTCCGTAAACGGATTTTTGGGAGGAGGAATAAAACGAATCTCGGGGCCCCATGTCATGCCCATGTTGAGGAGCTTCCCGCCCGCTTTTTCCACCAGGCGCTGACCGTCGCCCCCGGCATGAGGATTGATGCCCTCGATGCGGGTGTATTGGGCTCCTTTGTATTTGGCGATGAGGTCGGGCGCGCTGGCGTAATCGCCCGCTGCCAGGACGACGCCTTGGCTGGCCCTGAACCGCACTCGCTTCGACTCATGGACGGCTTCCACTATCCTGATTATACCCTCTTCTCTGTCTAATCCTTTAACCGAGCAACTGCACAAAATGGTTCCCGATAATCGGAGAAAACGACTCTGCAGAACGGCAATGTAGCTTTTTGCGTTGGGCACAACATTGTGCATGCGGGCTACCCGGTTGGGTGGTTCCGGGCTAGGACCGTAAAAACTGAGGCCCATCTCCCGCAGCCATTCGTAGGTTTCCGCCGTCCGCGATAAAAAATAGCGGCGCAGGGGCTCGTTATTGGCTGCCTCGTATTCAGGACGGGCAAATTTAGCCACGTCCTCGGCATGAGCCTCCAGGCTGTCATCAATGCCCATTTCTGTTTGTAAGGAGGTTCGGTTGGCGGTCAGCGAACCAACCGCAATACCGGTTGTGCCGCCTAAAAAAGGCTGTTTCTCCAGCAAGAGCGTTTTCAGGCCGTTTTCCGCCGAACTGACCGCGGCGGCCAATCCACTGCCGCCTCCACCGACTACGATTGCCTCAAAATTGGTCTCCATTGTCCGCGGCAGGAAGCGTTATTTTCCGAAACGCCGATATCGGTTGTTGAAAATGATTTATCCAGTCCGGCGGCCAAACCGGAGGAAAAAGTTCTTCGCTCAGCCTCAACCCTCTTTGTGAACCAGACCGAGGGCTTCCAGTAAATCGGCAATCAGGTCGAGCAAATCCTTGGTTTCCCCCGCCGTGCGCCCTTCTTTGATAATGGCGCTGGCCGTTCGACTCTGCCGGGTCAGGGCAGCCTGGTATTTCAACTGCAATTCGGCCTGTTGCTGGGCCAGCATGGCCAGGTTGCTCTCCTTGGCCTTCAATTCCTGTTTGACGCGCTCCAGTTCCGCCAAAACTTCCGGATCCTCTTCGGATTGGGCGCGGGCTTCCGAGAGGGCCAGCAATTGTTTCTGCGATTCTTTTTGCGCCGCCTCAAGAGCTTTTACTTTTTCCGCCACCTCCAACATGGCCTTTTCGGCCTTTCGGCGTATCTCAGCTTCCTGCATGAGGCGGTCCCTCAGTTCAGCGATTCGTATTCGCCGTTCCTCCTCCGCATTTTGGGCTCTCAACTCCGCCATTTTGGCAGCTTCCTCCGCTTGTAAGCGACCCTCCACCTCCTGTTTGGCGATACGTTCCGCCAGGTCTTTCAGCTCGGCGTTCTGGTTTGTGGCGTCCTCCAGTTTTCGCTCCCATTCCTGTGACAGCGCCTGTTCCTCGGCCAATTTCTCCCCATGCTGGTCTGCCTGTTTTTGGTAAACCACCCACGCGGCCCCAGCCACAACAAATACGATAACGATGAAAATAATATTTTTTGCCATTAATTTACCCTTCCTTTGGATAATACACCAATTTCACTAAAAATAAAGCCTTTACTGTTCCCTCCGTCCAGAAATATTTCAAAATAGCCCAATACCAAATTTTTCAATATTCCGCCAGGTTCAGTATTTCGGTTCCGGGTCGGTTTGTGTTCAGAGATCACATCTTCAGTCCGTTTTCGCAGTCAATACTTCAATGACCTTGTGCCCTTCACCAGTGGATTTGGGTAAGACCGAATGGAATTTCTTTTTTACCCAAGTATCTTGCAGCTTCCGATCACCGACCGACGACGAATCGACGAAACTATCAATTTTGTTTCTAAGAAGTTTCTAGAGGACGGAATTCCCTTGCCCTTTTCGATTCGTGCTTGAAAATATTACGCTCAACAATTCGCTCCTCACAATTCTGGCTAACGTCTTCGTGTGAGAGCTTATATGATGGATAATAACACCGGTTTAGACTGTCTTCTTAGCCCGCAATCGATTGCGGTTATAGGCGCTTCAAAACGCCCTCAAAGTCCCGGCAACGTGGCCATCGGCAACCTGCTTGAGGAGGGATA
>CBDDEL010000006.1:0-41731 GCA_965226885.1 Opitutales bacterium
GATCTCCGTCAGTTGATAGGCGTAGGGGGGAACCGATTTCGGCCCCTCGGCTGCCTGCATGGTAACGGCCGTGGAAAAAAACGCTGTAATATATAAAGTTTGTCTAATCCGGTCCATCAATATATGGTGAATAACCTGCTTACCCCCAATCCGTTAAATCAGATGGAGAAACTTGCCTCGCTCGTCAATCCTGAATTGGCATTATTGAATGCTTTCCTTATTGCCGCATATGCTTCAATTTATATTTTTTTCAGCCTATGCCCCAACCCAAAGATTTGACCGGCCACATCCATGAGATTTTGGAATCCGAAATTCCCCCTGGCGATGCCTCCGGTGTCGAAATAAAGGCCCGTTCACGGCCCATGGCACGGGACGGTTTTACCCTTTTTGTCTATACAGTCCTCATTTTCGCTGTTTTAGCTGAAGCAGTCTCGATTGCCTGGATGGACCTGCTTTGATTTTGCAGGCGGCAGGCAGTCAGAGAATAGAAGGAATCCATCAGTTCCTGGAAATAAGTAGTTGTTTCAAAAGGCCAGGCCAGCTCTTCTGTAATTTCCCAATCGGGATGTTCTGCAATTTTTCCAGCCGTCCACTGGAAGTACTCGGGGGAGTCGGTGCGAAAAAACAATTTCCCTCCGGCAACCGTGCGGTTGGCCAGTTTTTCTAAAAACTCAACTTGAATGAGTCTTCTCCGGTGGTGCCGCTTCTTGGGCCAAGGGTCGGGAAAAAGAATAAAATACACTCCAGGCGCACGGAATCAGGTATGGCTTCGAGCATTTCGACTCCCTCCGCCTTGATAAACAGTAGATTGTTCAGGCTCCGCTTTGTTTTTTTATCATTGGCCAAACGAATGCGTCGGGATATCAAATCGATACCCACGCAAAATCGTTCCGGATGGGATTGCGCAAAGGCGGTCAAAAAATGCCCGTGCCCACAGCCGATCTCGAGGATAATTTCCGATTTGCCGGTTAATGCTTCCCGGCAATCGTCCGCCAGAGCGCGACGCCGTTCAATAACTTCCTGCAAATGTTTTTCTTTGGATGGCAAGGGATTGATTTTTCTTTCCTTTTAACAATAAACAGGTTACAAACTAAATCACCCTAAAGTGAATACTCTCCGGTCAGGGTTCGGCAATTGCTGTGTCAGGCTGAACGACGTTTGGCACACAATGTTACCATGAGTATGCTGATGTCGGCAGGATTCACACCACTTATACGGCTGGCCTGCCCTAGATTTGCCGGCTTGATTTGAGATAATTTTTGAGCACCTTCCGCTCTTAAACCTTTAACCTCTTTATAGTCAATATCATACGGAATTTTTATCCGCTCCAGATTCTTGCCTCGAGATATCTGGCTCAATTCCCGATTGAGGTAGCCTTGATATCGAACGCGGTAGAGAACTTCATCGCGGGTGGCCTTATTCAGACTCTTAAAATCCTGCGGTAGCGATTCTTCACAGCCGCCCTTCCTTAGCCAATTGCCAAAGGTCCCTCCCGTAGTTTTTTCCTTTTCCAATCTGGAAATCCACTTTTCGACATCTTGAATTTTTTGATCAATACTTTTTAAGCGTTTGTTGTTTAAAAGGTTATATTTCTTTGCGTACTTCTGCAAGCGAAGTTCGGCGCTACCATGATTGAGCAGCAGGCGGTACTCCGCACGGCTCGTAAACATTCTATAAGGCTCACGCGTGCCTTTAGTCACCAGGTCGTCAATAAGGACCCCGATATAAGCCTCCTCCCTCCCGATGATGAAAGGGTCTTGGTTTCGGATTTTCAAAACTGCATTGACTCCTGCCACGAGTCCTTGCCCAGCCGCTTCCTCATAGCCCGAGGTACCGTTAATTTGTCCGGCAAAAAACAAATTCTCCACGATTTTCGACTCCAGGGAGGGAAATATCTGGGTTGGAGGGGCGAAATCATACTCCACCGCATAGGCTGGTCGAAGGAGCTCTACATTTTCCAACCCCTTGATACTTCGCAACATATCGAATTGAACGGAAAGTGGAAGGCTGGTGGAAAGACCGTTTACATACCACTCGTCGGTATGGCGGCCTTCAGGTTCGAGAAAAAGCGTGTGCCGATCTTTATCCGGAAATTTTACATATTTGTCTTCAATGCTTGGACAATACCTGGGACCCACTCCTTCAATCTCCCCACTATATAAAGCGGATTTATGCAAATTTTTTTCAACAATCTCCGCTGTTAGCTGAGTTGTGTAGGATATCCAGCAGGAAACCTGGTCCTTGCCGGGCCGCCAACCTTGTTTTAATTGACCGAGATGTTCCACGTGGAACAAATCCTCACCGCCCCGAGTGTCGTAAAAGGCGAACAATACCGGTTCCTTATCTCCTTTTTGTTCTTGAAGTTCGGAAAAATCAATGCTGCCCCCAAGAATTCGGGGAGGCGTACCGGTTTTCAATCGTTCCAGCTCTATACCAGCTTCGAGCAGGCTGCCAGAGAGTCCTTTAGAGGTAAAGTCCCCCATCCTTCCACCTTCACTGCGGTTTTGCCCGATGTGCATCAATCCGCGGAGGAATGTCCCCGTTGTAACAATTACAGTTTCAGCGAAAAAATCGTTTCCCAAGTTGGTCCGCACTCCTATGACTCGTCCGTTTTTTATGATCAATTCCTCAACTAAAGCCTGGAATAGGTGCAGATTCGGTTGCAACTCAAGGTTGTGCTTCATCCTGAATTGATAGGCTTTTTTATCGCATTGCGCCCGTGGGGCTTGAACAGCCGGGCCTTTGGATGCGTTGAGCAGACGGTATTGAATCGCCGTGGTATCCGCATTCAATGCCATCTCACCACCGAGGGCATCGATCTCCCGCACCATGTGGCCCTTGGCTTGTCCACCAATGGCCGGATTGCAACTCATCTGCGCAACAGTATCAATATTGCCAGTCAGCAGAAGAGTTTCCGCGCCCATGCGGGCCGAGACCAAAGCCGCTTCGCAACCTGCGTGCCCTGCGCCGCATATAATCACTTCATACTTAAACTGAGAACCGATGCTCATTTTCCGATGCAAAATTTGCTGAACAGTTTATCCAGCATGCGCTCGTTGTCGATTTTTCCAATGATTTCGCCCAAGGAGTGCAAAGAAGATCGTAAGTCACTGACTACCAATTCAATGGCTTCTCCTTTGGGTAATTTTCGCAATGCCTCGTCGAGTCCCTTTTGGGCCATTTTGAAGGCTCCTGCGTGCCGCGCGCTGACCACAATTCTATCCTCGCCGGGCACTTCGAGATTCGTTTCCAGTGTTTCCAGAAGTTGCTTTTTTAATTCATCAATCCCTTCACCGGTGAGGGCGGATGCCTCGCAGTGCGGAAATTGCGGAAAGGTCTGCCGGTGATCCTGTCGATTCGGCAAATCGATTTTATTTTCGATGATAAGCGCTCGTCCGGGTTTTAATTTATTCTGCAATTCCAGGAGTTTGGGAGGGCAGGGCAGGGTGCCATCCAGCGTCACAAGGACAAAATCCGCCTGCTCAAGTTGTCCCATCGATTTGTCGATCCCCATCCGTTCGATATCCGATCCCGGTTTCTGAAATCCGGCCGTGTCAATGAGTCGAATGATATAAGACCCCAGCATGATTGGTTCTTCTACAAAATCCCGCGTCGTTCCCGGCTCCTGGCTGACAATGACTCGGTCCTCTCCGGTCAGGGCGTTGAGCAGGCTGCTCTTTCCGGCGTTTGTGGGGCCTACAATGACGACTTTGACCCCCTCATGGAGAATGGTGCTGTAATGGCTTGTGCTGATCAATCGCTCCATCTCTACCCTAAGGGTTACCAATTCCTTGAGGGGTCCCGACTTGTCCTCCGTCGGCAGGTCTTCCTCCGGAAAATCGATGTAGGCTTCGAGGTTTGCAATCATCCCCAACAATTTGTCTATCAGTTGGTTAACTTTATTTCCAACCGATCCGTCGAGCTGTTTTCGGGCAACTTCAAGGGCTTTTTCACTGCACGCGTGGATGAGGTCTAAAACCGCTTCCGCCTGGCTTAAATCCATGCGCCCGCTGAGGAAGGCGGTCTTCGTAAATTCCCCCGGTTCGGCTATTCGGCAGCCTCGTGCGAGCAAATCCTCAATCATATTCTGGATAATGAAAGGATTGCCGTGGCAATTGATTTCCAGCATCTCCTCGCCGGTGTAAGACGCATTTTCAGCATAGAAAATATAGACAACTTGATCGACAGACTTTCCTTCCAGGTCAATATATTCAGCCAATACTGCCTTTCTGGGACAAGGAGAAGGGGAATCGAAAACTTTTGTTACCAACTGGTGACATATACTTCCGCTTACTCTTACTACAGCAATGGCGGATTCACCTGCTGGGGTTGACAAAGCAACTATGGATTCACCGAATGGCATCACATTGAAACAATCTGTTTAATAAAAGATGGGGAAACTAAAGCCTTTACCAAAGGTGACAAGCTTCCGGTTTCAAGCTTTTCATAATAAAAAATGAAAATGAAACCCGAATTACGGCCATATTTGTCGTAATTCATTGGCAGGGGGGTGAAATCAATCAATCTACCGATTAATGCATTTCCCCGGGCGCAGGCACTTCTGCGGGGAGTCAGTCAGTGTTTTATTTTATTCTGGATGGCTAAGCCGGTGGGCTTGTGATTCAATCCTCGGTATCGTTTTTGCCCAGAATGCTCCCGCTTTGCACACTTACCTTCTCAAAAATCGCTTTGGTCAATTCTTCCATGATATCGGGATTTTCCGCCAGATAAGCCTTGGAAGCTTCTCGACCCTGGCCGACCAGCTTGCCTTTGTAGGAAATCCAGGAGCCCTTCTTTTCCAGGATTTTATGCTCTATCCCCAGATCCAGGATGGAGCCGGTCTTGGATATGCCCTCATCATACATGATGTCGAATTCGCATAGGGTAAAGGGAGGAGCCACCTTGTTTTTGACCACTTTTAACCGGGTGCGATTGCCGATTACTTTTCCGGAGGTATCTTTGATGGCGCCGATGCGCCGGATATCCATGCGTATGGAGGAAAAAAACTTGAGAGCCCTGCCGCCGGGCTGAGTCTCCGGACTACCGAACATAACCCCGATTTTTTCCCGAATCTGGTTGGTGAAGAGACAAACGCATTTTGTTTTGCTTATGGCCGCCGTCAGCCGCCGCATGGCCTGGCTCATCAAACGGGCTTGGGAACCCACCGTGGCATCCCCCATCTGGCCGGACAGTTCCTGCTTAGAGATGAGAGCGGCCACCGAATCGATGACGACCACATCGATGGCCCCGGAGCGGATCAGTGATTCCGTTATGTTAAGGGCGTCCTCGCCATTGTCCGGCTGGGAGATCATGAGGTTTTCCAGGTCCACGCCCAAGATTTTGGCATAACGTGGGTCAAGGGCGTGCTCCACATCGATAAAAACTGCGGTGCCACCTTTTTTCTGGGTTTCGGCGATAAGGCCCAAACATAAGGTAGTTTTACCGGAGGACTCGGGGCCAAAAATTTCGCAGGTGCGGCCGCGTGGCAGCCCGCCCACGCCCAAAGCCAGATCGATCGCCACAGACCCGGTTGAAAGCACGTCCACTTTCAAATTCGGAGATCCGCCAAGGCACATGATGGCGCCCTCCCCAAATTGTTTGTTGATCGCCGAGATGGCTAATTCAAGCGTTTTATCGGACGCGCTTTCGGATTTTTTGGTTTTGGTGACAACTTGATTGGCCATAGGTAATCTCGGGTGCAGTGATTATGAGTAGCTAATTAAATAGAGTTAAAAGACAGGCGCGCTTGCAAATTATTAGCTCAATTTAAATAAAAAAATATTTACATCAAGCAAAAAACGTGAAAAAATGTTCACTTATTGAATTATTTAGTTTTTAACCGCAAATAGCACGGATGAGCGCTGATTTCTTAAATGGCCGCAGGCTTGCTTATTCCCACATCCTCTGGGACTGGAACGGCACTTTGATGGATGATATCCATTTATGCGTCGAAATCACCAATGCCATGCTGCGGACCCGGCGGCTGCCAGCCATCGACATCGCTGTCCACCACGCCCTTTTCGACTTTCCCATCGATGTTTATTATCGACGGCTCGGCATTGACTTTGCCGATGGGGAATTTCCCAAAATCAACCAGGAATTCTCGACTCTCTATGAAAAACGCAAAACGGAGTGCCGATTACATCCCCATACACGTGAGGCGCTGGCCAATTTTCAGCAAGCTGGTTTTGAGCAATCGATCCTTTCGGCCTACCCCCAGCACACCCTTGAGGAAATTGTGGAATTTTACGGGCTCTCAGGTTTTTTTGGACGGCTCTTTGGCCATCGAAAATTGATGGGGGAGGGAAAAATCGAAAGAGGCCGCGAATGCCTGGCCGCGCTTGAGACGGAACCGGAAAAAATCCTGCTCATCGGCGATACCTTGCACGATTACGAAGTGGCCCAAGCGATGGGCATCGATTGCATATTATTGAGTCATGGGCACCACTCCCGCGAACGCCTGCACACATGCGGCGCGCCGGTTTTCGAATCGCTCCAATCGGTTCAAGCAAAATTTCTGGGCACGAATCCAGCATAAACCCCAGCTTTTTTAGGTCAGGATTCCATTCCCTCGATCTTATTTTCCATTCTACGCCCAACAAAGTGCCGTAGGCCGTAGGCACAGCCTTATATTGCTGGAATAAGTTTACCGAGCCGTGCGTCTAATTAAGTTGCCCTAAACCTGCATCTGCCTATAGTTGTGTTTTTACTTTCTGCCTACCTGCTACCCCTATGGTTTCCGTGCTAGAAGCCCTGAATCGAATAACTCTGTTTAAATGGCATTTGCCAATCCTCGTATTGGCGGCCCTGGCGTATCCTGCAGCCAGAGCGATGGGGACAACCGTCGAGCTGGAACCGGTGAAGGATAACACCATCTTTTCCGAGAGTAATAACAGCGATGGCACCGGTACCACTTTTTTTGCGGGACGAATACGCCGAACCAATGATTTCCGCCGCGCATTGATGGCATTCGATTTGACTGGCTCCATTCCTGAAGGCTCGGTCATACAAAATGTGACTTTATCAATCCGCGTTGACAGGGATCCCTCCGGGCAACGTGATTATTCCCTTCATCGACTGACAAGAGATTGGGGTGAGGGAAATTCGAACTCTGGATCATCCGGGGGACAAGGCACCACTGCCCAATCAGGGGCAGACGCAACTTGGGATGAGGCATTTTTCAATGGAGAAGATTGGTCTCAATCAGGAGGAGACTTTATACAGCAAGCTTCTGCCACAAGTAGTGTGTCAGGAACGGGTTTTGCCGATTGGACCTCTTCGAGCCTAGTGCATGATGCGCAAACTTGGGTGGATTCTCCATCTACAAATTTCGGCTGGATTCTGATCGGGGAAGAAGGAAGCATTGTCTCGGTCAAAAGATTCAATAGCAGGAATGGTTCAGCAGCCAATCGCCCGAAATTGACGGTTGAATTTACTCCCGCTCAAATTGGCTGCCAAGATGTATTTTGCGGAGAGGATATACCCGAATTCGACGGCTGGCGCGCCTCTCCGTGGTATAAGAATTACAATGTGGAATCCTTGCCCTGGATTTTCCATGACGAGCACAGTTGGCAGTTCCTTTCCATTGATAGCACGGAGGAGGTTATTTTCGTCTGGGATTTGGGTTTGGGTGAGTGGGTCTTTTTGAATGAGAACTCCTATCGGTGGATATTCATTTTCGGGGGCGAAAATGCCGGTTGGGTTTTTACTTTTAGCGATAACACATCGAACAGGCGCTTTTTCCAGAGGGGTGATAACGGAGTCCTCTTCAGCGTGCCGCCAGATTTGCCTACGAATTGATGAACACAACCCCAGGCGCCCTCTCCGATGAGGCGAAATTGAAGAAGTAAAAACTCAAGTGTCGATGTTGAATTTCCCCAACACAACCCGAAATTCCTAACCCCGGCTGCCCAATGGTCTCCCAGAGAATATCTCTGCCCCGGATACCCCTGCTTAAAGGACGCGCGCCCATACTGTTACTGGCGGCTATGGTTTTTCCGGTGGTTGAATCGATTGGGATCACCGTCACCCTGGAACCGGTGAAAGATACTACCATTTTTTCTGAAAATGGGGGCAAAAGCAGCGCTTTAGGCGATTTATTTGTGGGAAAAACCAATGGCACCTCAGGAACAGACTTGCGACGGGCATTACTGGCTTTTAACATTGAAGGCAATATCCCCGCCGGAGCGGTTATAACGAGTGTCACTCTTACAATGAGGGTCGAAAAAATTAGTAGATTTTCTGCGGCAAACATTATTGCCGTACATAAGCTGAGTCAAGATTGGGGGGAAGGAAGCTCTAATTCCAGCAATGGAAGGGGATCTAATGCAACCGCCAACGACGCCACCTGGTCCCACCGTTTCTTCAACACTTCAAATACCTGGAATGTAAGCGGTGGAGACTTTTCCTCCACCGTATCAGGTTCATTGAATGTATCGAGTACAGGAACAAAAACCTGGAATTCTACGGTTCAAATGGTAGCCGATGTGCAGGATTGGCTGGACAACCCCACCAGCAATTTCGGTTGGATACTTTCAGGAGGAGAATCTTCTCCAGGTTCCGCCAAACGATTCACCAGCCGCGAAGGCTCCGCCAGTGTGCGCCCAAAATTGACTGTTGAATTTACTCCGCCGACCAATCGGCAGCGTTGGCTGGACGCGCATTTCAGCCTTGCCGAGCAGGGAATGCCCGAGGTGAGCGGGGATAGCGTGGACCTGAGCGGAGATGGGATCAAGAACCTGCTGGCGTATGCATTTGACCTCAATCCACACCTATATCAACCGGAAGAACTGCCCCAACCGGCCATTGACGACAGCGGTTTTCTTTCACTCATTTATATTCGGGATACACGGGCAGACGACCTGATCTACATCGTCGAGGCCAGCAGCGACCTCTCTACATGGACGGAGATGGCTCGAAGCGCGGGCGGAGCCGCCCCCACCGGTTCGGGAACCATTTCCGAAACTACCGGAGCCACCACACGGACGGTCACTGTTTCCGATACAGAAGCTGGATCCGAGCGATTTATTCGATTAATTGTTGAACGTCAGGAATAAGCCTCAAATCCAAAAGTTCAAAAATTTTACATGAAGGCCATACTTATATGAAGACACGAACAACCACTTCACATTCACTTATTTGGGCAATTCTCTGCCTTTCGATAATTTTTACCAACTCGGCACATGCCGGCACATGCCATTTTTCTTGGCCAGATCGATGATTTTACGGGCGGAACAACGGGCAATTGGGCCATTGGCAACCTGAACAGTCCATTTGCTCCGGTCAATATTTCAAGCGGGGGGCCATTTGAAGCCACTGAATCGCCGGATGCATTTTTGCAATTAAGCTCATCCGGCACTTCAGGCGCCGGCAGCAAACTGATATCGTTTAACATAAACCAGTGGACCGGGGATTATATTGGGGCGGGCGTTACAGAAATCAGCCTCTATTTCAATAATATGGGTTCCAATGCCGTTAACATGCGTCTTGGGTTTTTCGGGGCGGAATCTACATTCAGCACCCAACAGGGTTTTTCCATCAACCCCGGCAGCGGGTGGCAGGAGTTTACCTTCGACCTGACGGCTGAAGATGTCGTCCTGCTGAGCGGAACCGCATCTTTCGCCCAGGGTTTTGCCAATATTGCGGAAATGCGCATTTTATCTTCAGTCAATCCTGCCTTTTCCGGTGATCTAATCGCCGCCACGGTCGGGATCGACAACATCACAGCCATACCTGAGCCGTCCTCAATTCTCCTTTTGTTGACGGGAGTCGCCGGACTGTCCCTGGCAAGGCGCATGAAGGTAAAACGAGCTTAGGCTTGTCATAAAAGACATTTTCACCAAAGTGGATTTCCGGTTGGTCTGGACGGCCTTTTTTTTGCATTCACTTTAGATTTTCTATGAAAACAGCTCTTATTTTTTATGGCGGATGGGAAGGCCACCAACCATTGGAGACGACGGAGCTTTTTTCGCGTTTGCTGGAGGAGGACGGTTTTGCCGTCAATGCCACGGAATCATTGGAAGACCTTGAGGACGTGGCAGACTTGCTCGTTTACGACCTCATCATTCCCAATTGGACGATGGGGGAATTGAGCACTAAACAGGCCGATTGCCTGGCCGAGGCGGTGGCCAGAGGCTGTGGTTTAGGCGGCTGGCACGGCGGTATGGGCGATGCCTTTCGCGGTAATACCCAGTATCAGTTCATGGTCGGCGGCCAGTTTGTCGCCCACCCCGGAAAAATAATTTCTTACACCGTAAATATCACAGATCGCGAGCATCCCATTACCAAAGGTCTGGAAGACTTCACCATGCATTCGGAGCAATATTACATGCACGTTGACCCCTCCAACAAGGTGCTCGCCCAAACCACTTTTGATGGAAAAGTGCATCCTTGGATCGAGGGCGCGGAAATACCGATCGTATGGTTGAGACGATGGGGAAAGGGCAAAATCTTCTACTGCTCCCTGGGGCATGGCATAGAAGATTTTGAAGTGCCTCAATGTCGTGAAATCATCCGCCGTGGACTCAACTGGGCGGCCCGTCCCGAAGGCGTGGACTGGTAGCGATTTTTCTCAATTTAAAAAAGCACCCTGAAATCGGGGAAGTTTTTTAGTCTCCCCTCGGTGACAACCAGTTTGTCCACCTTGGCCCAGATGGGACCCTTATGACTCCATTGCAGGAATTCATCGAGTTTTGCTTCGTCGCCCTCGGCTTCAATCCATACGGCGCCATTGGGCTCGTTGCGGGAAAATCCGTTAATGCCCAGCTTTTGTGCTTCACGGCGGGCGGTGTCGCGAAAGAAGACTCCCTGCACCCGGCCTGAAACCGATAGATTGAGGTGTTTCATATTCAATTACAATTATTCAGCTCCATATTTCTGTGAAGACCTGACGGTAAATTTCCGTATTTTCGGCCGGAAAACAGCAGTAAACAATTCGCTTGAGAACGCTGCCACTTTCGGGAAAGTCTTTGACCACCTGCAAGGCAATGCGCGCAGCTTCCCTCAACGGGTACCCGTAAACCCCGGCGCTGATGGATGGAAACGCTATACTTCCGATCCCATTATCCTCCGCCAGGACAAGGGAATTGCGATAACAGGCGGCCAGTAATTCGGGCTCGCCGCAATCTCCACCCTGGTAAACCGGCCCGACCGCGTGAATGACATAGCGGGCCGGCAGAGACGATACCCTTTTGTTATGCGGGCCTCACCTGTCGGGCATCCGCCTACCCCCCGGCACTCCTCCAGAAGCCCGGGCCCGGCCGCCCGTTGAATGGCTCCGTCCACACCCCCTCCGCCCAACAAAGCTTTATTGGCCGCATTGACGATCGCCTCCACTTTCAAACGGGTAATATCGCCAGTGATTATTTCTATTTTTTGTGGGGACATTTCTTAGCAAACTACCATAATATAAAGGATTCAATTTTCCACTTAAAACATTCCTAGTGAAAATCATTCTGACAGCGCTGCATCTGGAAGCCCGGCCTCTTCTTCAGCATTTCGGCTTGAAAAAGGATGCGCTATCCCGCCGCCTGCCGGTTTATCTGGGCGATAATATTTGCCTGGCGGTCTGTGGCACAGGCATGGTCAAGGCGGCTGCGGCGACTGGCTGGGTGTTGGGAAAATACGGCGGCCAAGGGGCCGTGGCCATCAATTTCGGCCTGGCCGGGTGCGCCCATTATGCAACGCCCATTGGCGAACTGTTTTCCATCAACAAGATTACCGACCACGCCACACAGCGATCCTATTATCCCGAAATGGCTTTAAAATTTTCATTGCCGGAAAAATCGCTGATTACATGCGACCAGCCCGTGACAAGAGATCGCGCCGCGGACATCGGCGACAGCCTGGCCGATATGGAGGGGAGCGGTTTTTTCAGCGCCGCGGCTACATTTTTACCGGTCGATTGTATCGTCTGCCTGAAAATGGTTTCGGATCATCTGGAAGATAAGAGGCTAGATAAATCGGGGATGACTTCTCTCATTGAGGCCCGCCTGGAGGATATCGCCCATGTTGTCAATATGTGCGAAAGCCTGATTGAAAAGGACCGGGATCCGCTAAAGTTGGAGAACAGGTTGTTTTTGGGTGAACTGGCCAAATCATTGCGCCTGACTGCCACCCAGCAGCATCAACTGTTTGATTGGTCCCGCGGCTATGTCATTCGGACGGGTAATAACCTCGACTTCATCCGGCCCTTTCTGTCGCGTCAATTCAGCAGCAAAGCCTCCAGAAACCGCATCCTCGAATCCATCAAGCATGAACTTTTGGCAGAATAATTTTTCCCATATTTACGTGGAAAAATCTTCCCGGCAGCATCGCTTGACAGACAATATTCTGGCCCGATTCCCCAAGGCCGCCCAGATCGAAATCGATAATTACAAGGATGTGTTTGCCCGGGCGGGGCAGAACTTTCCCCGGCAAAAAAATCGCATTCAACTCATCCTGGCGGAGGAAAAAGGGAAGTTGCTCTACAGCGGGAGCGAGAATGCGCAGGATTTCGGTTACCCGAATTTTTATTATAACTCACTTATTCTCAATTGTCTTTACAATTGCGACTATTGCTACTTGCAAGGCATGTATCCCTCCGCCCATATGGTTGTTTTCGTCAATCTGGAGGATTTTTTCCTGGCCGTCCAAAAAGCCATTGCGGAACGCCCCGACCCGGCCTCTCCGCTCTACCTGCCCATTTCCTACGACACCGATTTGCTCGCCTTCGAGTCCATCGTCCCGTTTTGCCGCAAGTGGCTCGAATTTTCTCGAACGGAACCCGATTTGCTAATAGAAATACGAACCAAAAGCGCCAACTTTAACATTTTAAAAGGCATCGAGCCGCATTCCAGGGCTATTCTTGCCTGGACGCTTTCACCACAATTTGTGGCCGAAAAATATGAAAATGGAACCCCAACTACCGAAAGGAGAATTTCTGCCGCCAAAAAGGCGTTGGATGAAGGCTGGCCTGTGCGGCTTTGTTTCGATCCAGTATTACGGTTTCCCAGCTGGGTGGGCGCTTATAGGCAATTTTTTGCGGAAGTATTCGCCGCTCTGCCGTCCGAAAAAATACGCGATGCCAGTGTGGGAGTTTTCCGCATGAACGCCGGTTATTTTAAAAGGATCAAAAAAATGAGAAACGACACCGATATCCTGCATCAACCATACGAGAGGAGCGGCAAAATCGTCAGCTACGCGGAAAAGGATCGCAGAGAGCTGACCGGAACCATCTGTGAGATGCTGAAGAACTACCTACCAACGGAGAAAATCGAAGTATGGACATAGCCATTGTCACTGGCGCAGCCTCCGGCATCGGCCTGGCCATAGCCCGCCGATTGGTGGCCTTGGGAATGCGGGTTTACGGACTGGGCGGAAATTATGGGGATACACCCTACTCCCATGAATACTTCGTGCCCACTCCCTGCGACCTGGCCGACCCGACCGATATTGCTGAGAGGACGGAGATTATCCTGAAAAAAGAAGGTCACATTTTTCTCCTCGTGAACAACGCCAAGACCTACCCCTCCACTCCTTTCCTTGATAAAATCAGCCTCGTTGAGTTGGAAAGAGTTCTGCGCGTCAATTTGCTCTGCCCTCTGATTCTGGCCCGGCTGGCCCTGCCCGGACTGGCTCGCTTGCGGGGTTTTATTGTCAATATCGTTCCCTCCACCGCAGATCAGGCCAAAGGCGGTCCAGCCGGTGCGGCGGCTGCCGGCGGATTGCGCTGGCTGGGGCAAAGCCTCTTCGAGGAATGCCGCGAAACCGGGGTCAAGGTTACCTCCATCTTTCCGCAGGCCAACGTTTCCATAAGTTCGGAACCGCAATCTATCCCAGAGAAAAATCCGCAGAGCGTGATTGATGTGGAAGCGCTGGCCGATGCCGTCGAAAGCATCGTGAAGAACCCCCACGGCAATATCATTACGGAAATGGTCATACGCCCCCAGCGGCTCCTGGAAAAGCCGGTTCCTCCGCCCATGGACATCCCTTTTCCTCCAGTCAAAGCGATGAACGATCCCTATCGCCGCCCGACGGCCTCGGATTTGGAAAAAACGAGGACCGCTATCCAGAAAAAAGCGAAGAAGACGGAGGCCAGGGAAAAAAGCGCGCCAATCCGCCCAACCAAAAAGACTACCGTAAAAAATTTAGGAAGGCAGTCCCAAATCCTCCCCCAAAGCCCAGGGAGAAATCGCGCTCGCTGACCAAAAAAGCAGCCGTGGAGAAACCCGTAGCAAAGAAGGCTGTCATTAATAAGCCAAAACCAAAAACGAAAACCCCTCCCGAAAAACCCGCAGCAAGGGCGATAAAGACCAAACGCAACCGATCCCGAATTCCGAAAAAAAGGATTTTGGAATAGCTGAAAAATGAAATTCGGGGGGATTTTCACCGAAGGAATACCTCCATTAATCCATTGACCCACGCAGTTTAGGCCTTTTTTTACATCAATACTTTATTTAATTTAATGAATCGGGTTTATTTAAAGACTTACGGCTGCCAGATGAACGAAAGGGATTCGGAGGCGGTCGCCGCCATGCTTCGCAACCGCGGTTACAGCATCGTCCACCATGAAAAGGAGGCGGATGTGGTTTTGCTCAACACCTGCGCGGTGCGCGATCAGGCGGAACAAAAGGCCATCGGCAAAACCGGTTACCTGGTTAAAAACAAGAGGGCCAACCCCGACTTCGTCATCGGCATCCTGGGCTGTATGGCCCAGAACCGGGGAACCGAGCTGCTGGATCGGTTGCCGGACCTCGATTTGCTGGTCGGCACCCAGAAATTTCACCGTGTGCCCGATCACATTGATCATATCATGGCTTCCCTTAAAGGCAGGGGCCCAGTCCCGCGGACGATTGTCGATCTGGACGAGGAGGAGGGCTCCCAAAACACCATTCGCGCCCACAACCCGGAGGAGCGGCGCATCAGCGCTTTCGTTTCCATCATGCAGGGCTGCAACATGAACTGCACCTTTTGCATCGTCCCGAAAACACGAGGAAGGGAACGCTGCCGTGCCATTTCCGACATCGTGGAGGAGGTGGAAGAACTGGCAGCGGGCGGAACCAGGGAAGTCACCCTGCTGGGCCAAATCGTGAACAGCTACGGGCGGCGCGAGATTCCTTTTCGGAAGGGGAAAAGCCCATTTGTGCAACTGCTCGAAGCGGTCAACGAAGTTAAAGGCATCGAGAGAATCCGTTTCACCTCGCCCCACCCCAGGGGTTTTAAAAAGGACCTGATCGAGGCCTATGGCGAATTGCCGAAGCTCTGCGAACACGTTCATTTGCCCCTGCAAAGCGGTTCCAACCGTATTTTGAAGGCCATGAACCGCCCCTACAGCATTGAGCGTTATAGGCAGATCGTGGATGATTTGCGCGCCATTGTACCGGATATGTATTTTTCGACCGATATCATCGTCGGTTTTCCGGGCGAAACGGAGGAAGATTTCGACCTTACGCGGGAGTTTTTCCAGGAAATCGGTTTCGAGATGGCCTACATTTTTAAATACAGTGTGCGCACCGGCACACCGGCCGCTGAACTGGAAGACCAAGTCCCCAAAACCGTCAAGGAGGAACGCAACCAGGTTCTGCTGAAAATCCTGGCGGAACGTTCCCTGGCGCGTAACCAATCGCTCATCGGAACCACCCAGGAAGTCCTGGTGGAAGGCCCGGCGCGCAAAGGCAAGGGTATACTGGCGGGCCGCACACGGGGAAACCGCAAGGTTGTTTTGGCCGGAAATCCAGGACTGGCGGGATCGCTTGTGGCCGTCCACATTGAGGATGCCACGGTGGGCACTCTGCGAGGTTCCCTGGTAAAAAATGCCCTAGGCCAATCACGTCGGCGGGCATCCGAAAGAGCCCTTCAGCCAGCCTTATAATTTTGCCGGTAATGTCACTTTTTGCAGCTACCTTAATTACCGGACTGATTCTGGTAGCGGTCGGCGTCTTCCTTTTTTCGATGAAGGAAAAGGTCGAGACTTTGGCTAAAAAGTCCTTGCGCTCAATGCCGGTGGCAATCCTCACCATGGGGTTGGGCGGCGGCTGGTTTCTTTACCAGGTGACTCAGTTGGGAGAGGCCGATTTTGGCAATTTCAGGAAACTCCTCTTCGCCTTTTTCCTGGCTGTGGGGGTGCTGTCTTTCTTCCATGTGCGGGACTTCTTGTCCGTCCGCGGGGCGGCCATACTATGCCTATTGACGGCTAAAGTTGCATTGGACGCCGCCTTCATGCAACCGCAGGCCAGTCGTCTCCTGCTGGTCGGCTTTGTCTATGTTTGCATCCTGCTGGCGCTATACTTTGGAACGGTTCCTTTTCGGCTGCGCGACTTTTTTGACTGGCTTTTTAGCCGTGATATCCGGGTCAGGATTTTCGGCTCCCTGTTCACAGTATACGGACTGGTTTTGTGTATTGCAGCCTTCACCTATTGAAATGACCGCGATTAAGGACTCTACTTCTCTGTTATTGATTGTCTCCGGCCCGGCCGGGAGTGGAAAGACGACCCTTTGCCAGCGTATGATAGAAGAATACCAGCCCGGCTTGCAACGGGTTGTCACGGCGACCACGAGATCGCCCAGAAAGGGTGAGGTTGAGGGGAAAGATTATTATTTCCTGGATTCGGAAACTTTCGAAAAAAAGATTCAGGCGGGAGAGTTTTTCGAGCACGCCCATGTGCATATTTACCGCTATGGAGTTTTAAAAAGCGAAATCCATGACAAGCTCGGACAAAACATTGACATGATTGCGACCATAGACGTGCAGGGCGCGGCCACCATGCGGCGGGCGGCCAAAGCGGACCCGCTGCTGATGGGCCGAGTGGCCACAATCTTCATTTCCCCGCAAAGTCTGGCACAAATACGCGAACGCCTGGAAGGCCGCGGCCAGGACGACGCCGATGAAATTGAAAGACGCTTGCAGGTAGCGCAAAAGGAAATGCGTGAATGGGAGAAATTCGCTCATCATTTCCGCAGCAGCGGCCGGGACGAAGATTTCGCCACCCTGAGAAACATTTATGAGGCGGAAAAGGCAAAACGAGTCACCATCTGAAGACAATTTTGATAAGCTCTTGCGTGGGTGTGGATGATTTTAATCCAAATAAATCAAGGTACCAGTCGGAGTGGAATAAAGGAAGGTTTCTACTTCTTTCAGGCAGAAAATAGACTGCACCGCTTGCCTATAAATTCCGACTTGTTTTGCATAACGATTTTTGAGCGTTTCCAGGCAATCTTTGTCCCCTTGCTCAAACCGGTCGGTTTTCCAATCGACAATGAGCCATTGGCCGCTTTCGGTCTCACGGGCCGCCAGGTCGATGATTCCTTCGTAGGCAGTAGTTTTATCCGCCTGCCAGAGGAAAGGTATTTCGGTTTGCACAACCCAGCCGCCTTGAGCCAATTTTTCCGCCAGGCCGGATGAGAGGAATCGTTCTATTTCCTTTTCGCCCCTTGGTTCGTGCGGGCATTTTTTAAGATAATTGCCGAAATGGTTTTTCCAGGCCCGCGGATTCTCGCGCCAGGGGGTTGTTTCCATCATTTCGTGCCACCAATTCCCATAGGCCGCTCCATCGAAGGCTAGCGACTCCTCTGGAAATTCATGCCCCAAGAGAGGTTCGGGTTCATCCCTTGAGGCCGGGGCCGCCTCCCAATGAGCCAGGCTGCTGGGCAGGACACGCTGGATAGATTTTTCCGAGAGGGCCTGAGCTTTCTCGAAACAGGCTGCCTCCAGCTTTTCTCCGGGAGGAATGACGGTTTGGGCGGTTGGCTCCGGCACTGTCTCCTCGTGCGCTTTTTTTAGGGTGCCGGGCAAATCCAGCCATGTCTTGGTGTTTTCTCCATCGGGCAGAATTTGCAGCTTTTCGGCCAATGAATGAGCCGGTTTGGAAAAAAATTTACTATCATCAATGAGAATGAGCGAGCGCCGGGCACGGGTCGCGGCCACATACAGAAGCCTCTCCAGTTCCCGGCTCCTGATTTCCTTTTCTACTCTTGGCAAATCACCCAATTGATGCTGGCTGTCGAGCGCCAACCGGGGCTTATGGCCAGCCCCCGCCTGCCTCAGCGCCGGGTAGGTAAATCGTCCATAACCAACCTGGCGGTGGAAATAGGGCAAAATCACGGCATCCCATTCCAGCCCTTTGGACAGGTGGCAGGAAAGCAATTGCAGGTGACCCTTTTTAATGGAGCCTGCCGCGCTGCGGCGCGAAAACTGACCGGCCAGGGAAATGGCCCATTCCTCCAGGGATAGTCTCTCATTCTCCGCCCGCGCGGCGGCGGCCAGTAATTCCTCGATTAAAGCGGAAAGCTTGCCTTCATCCTTATCCAGCAAGAGGGAGAGGCGATCTTGCAGACAAATTGTCTCCACCAGGTGACATGCTGTGTCCATCAAAGTCCTGCCGTTGATTTCCCGGCGGAGATCGGCGAGTTCGGCCAGCGTTTTGGAAACAATATCCTCTTCTCCGGCAGGATGCAGGATTTGCAAGCGCTGTTTTTGGACATAAACCGCCAGGTCGTGGTCGGATATCCCAAAAATCTCCCGCAAAACACCGTAGATTTCAAAAGAATTTTCCGGTTGCGAAATTACCGTGAGCAGGGCCGTAAACCAGAGAAAGGCGGGATTGTCCCCCCACGCCTGGCTGCCCGAATGCAACTGCGTATTGATTCCACGGTCGGACAATGCTCCATGCAAGGCCCGCAGCCACTCGTTACGGGGACAAAGGATGGCTACTTCTGAAAAATCGTCGGCCTGAAACTTTTCCAGCGGCTGGCTTTGAAACCATGCTGCGAAGGCACCGGCCAACTCTTGCTCGTTACTCGTTTCCAAATCGCCGGGAAGCGGAAGGTTAATCCTCGAAACCTGGCCCGTATCCGCGCCCATCCGCGCTGACAAGGGAACGAATGAGGCTTGAGCTTGCTGGTTTTCTTCAATGCTATCGCTTCCCTTTAATATATTGGGGAAGAAGTTGTTGACGGCGGCGACCACAGTCTCGCTGCAACGAAATGTGACTGCGAAAACCAGCTCCTCGGCCGCTCCGCTTTCGACCAGGCTTTTGTGGATGCGATGATAGGTCGTCAAATCAGCCCGGCTGCTGTAAATGGATTGTTGGGGATCGCCCACCATGCAGAAACGTCCGGGTTCCGGCGGTTCCACTCCCGTTTCCATCCAGAGACCTTGGGTGGCCGTGGTCGTGGCGGCTGGACGAGTCGCTTCGGTTAAAACCTCGAATTGCCGGGTGTCCGTATCCTGGGCTTCGTCCAGAAGGACGCGATAACCGGCACCGCGAATTTTGGGGCCGCATTGTTCGTCGCGCACAAGGACGCCAGCAAGATCAATCAAATCATCATAGGACAAACGTCCCGAAGCGACGCGGAATTTCCGGTATTGATCTGCGATTTCGCCAATCAGGGCGAGCGAAGCCGTCCCCACCCAATCGCGAAGAGGCTGAAAACTCGATTTCCAAAGAACCTGAAAATCTTTTCCGCCTTTGGAAAAATCGGGCAGCGGCAGGTAACCGGTTCCTGTTTCCCATTCAGCCAGCCAGGTCTGGGCGAGTTCCTTTCCCTCCATAATGCCTTGCAAAGCCCTCTTGTTGGGCGGCTCAAAGTTGAGTAGCGGCTCAAAACTCAGCTGTGGAAATTTTGGTAAAGAGCCAGCTGCAAATCCCCCGGCGGGCAGCCGGTAGCTCCTCGCCAGTTCGAGAATGCGGGGCAGCGGAATATGCCGCATGAGGTGATTTTGCACCCCGTCCGGCAAGAAGTTGGTAAATGAATCGTTGCTTCCAAAAAACTCCTGCCAGAGCGCCTGGTCGTCTTCCACGATTTCGAAATCGGAGGGAAGACCGGCGGAAGGTCCGAACCGCCTCAACAAATCTCCGCAAAAGCTGTGGATGGTGCCAAAGAATGCGCTGCGCAGTAGACTCACCGCCTCGATTCCGACCCCTTTGGCCACTAATTCGTTGTGGGTGCGAAAACGCATCTCCTCAGCCGCTTTGTTGGTGTAAGTGACAACGACCAGGCGGGATAAAGGGCTTCCCATTCCCATTGGGCCGGACTGGGCGATATGGACGATGCGCTCCACTATGGCGCGGGTTTTGCCGGTCCCGGCCGGGGCGATGACGGAAAAATTCCTTGCCGTATCCTGCGAGAAACGATCGCGCTCCGCCTGGTCGACGGGCAAATTGCTGGATTGGGAAGGGTCCATCATGAGGAACTTTTCGCAGAGGGAAACAAAGGGTGGGTCATTTCCCATTTTAAGCGCAGCATTTCGGTGTCCAGGGGCAGGGTTGCCATGGGGTATTCCACTGCGACCCCGTATTTTGACCTGACCGGCCCGGTCATTCCCAATACCCCAGATCGTTGCATTTTGGGAAGAACGGCCCAAAGTGGTTGCAGTTCGGAATCCTGTAACTCTTTCCATGATAACTGATTAAATAATTTATCCGATGGCTTTAAGACGGACAGACCGATGTCTTCCGCGCCGAGCGAATGAAGGGCCAGGGCGTAGAGGACGACTTGCAATCCCTTCCCTTTTTGCAGATCCCGGATGCGCAAAGGATTATCCTTTCCCGTTTTGAAATCGATCACCCAAAGAGGGGTTTGCCCAGCCCAAGCGCTGCCGGATTGAGGCGATTCGAGAGGATTTTTGGACAACAACAGGTCTATGCGTCCAGAGACGGGCAGGGCGGTTGGCTCTGTTGGATGAAGCTTAAATTCGGTTCCCGGAGGCAAATTCCACTCGCTGCAGGCATAGGGCCAGCCTTCCAGGGCATCCACAGAATTGGCCAATCCAGCGGCGATGCGCAAAGCCTGGGACCAACCCGATATCCACCAGTCAGGCAAGGTCCTGCCAGCTTTTTGATAGGCTTCGTTAACGGCCTTTTTTAGTAAATACGCCTTTTCTTCCACATGCCTGGCCCAGCCTCCATCTTGGGGAAATGAAACGAACATGCTTTCGGCTTCTAAGGCTGCTTGGCCGAGGCTAAGCCAATCATGGACCCAGGTTCCAATCGTCAGGGGCCAGTTGTTCGGTTCGCTGAAATCCACGGCTTGGCGAATTCCCAGGATGGTGTTCATCCACACCGAAGCGGGCCGGGTTAAAACCGATTCCCAGTCTTTGCAGGACAACGCCAACCCGCCGGGCGGTGGCTCGCGATATGCGAATTCAAATTCACCGAAAGGCTTTTCTTTATTCCGCCGGGCATTGTGGGCGCGGAGGAAACGTTGACGGTCTGTTGCCTCTAATGAGACCCTGCCGCTTTGTGGAAATGGGGGGAGCCAATGCCGTGTTGCCGAGGCCAATTGGGCCATGGCCTTGTCGTCCAGGTGGCCCCCGGTATCCGCCCGGTAGAGTTTTAAATAAAGCTCGCTGGGGGTGGCGGCGCGGCTGAAATCATCCTCCGCCTTGAGGGAAGCGGTCGCCGCCAACCGGAGCGTGGTCGATTCCAGCAATCCGCCGAAAGCATCCCGTGACAACTGGCGTTGATCGCCCGGACCGAGCAAAAGGCCGCATTTATTTTTAACCGTTAAATGCCCTTCTCCCTGGGAACCTTGGGCCAGACTGTTTTTGTTCAATGCCTCCAGGCGCTCATCCGACAGGTAGGGTGAGATGGGAGGCTCCGGGGGCCATAAACCGTGATTCAGGCCGCCTAGTATGAGATGGGAAAAATCCTGCCCTTCGGCCTGCTCATAAGTCAACAGGTGCAGGGGAGAAAAGTCTTGCTTCCCGCAAGTGTGGCGGGTTAGCCCCGGAGTTTGCAGGATATCGCCCAGCCACCGTAGAAAAACCGACCTCTTGACCGGCTTGATGAGGGCTTTTTTCAGAGGCTCGGCGCGAGCGGCAAGGAATTCCATTTCGGATTTCCAGCCGAGCCTCTCGAGAGGCCCTTCAGATGCTTGCAAAAAACCGGAAAATGAATCCAGTGAGGGAAGCGCGGGCCATTGGTTCAATATTTCAAGACCTTTCCCCTCCGTCCGATGCTCACTCAACCACGAACGAATAACACTCAAATGAACGATCAGCAAAACCTTGGCGGCTTCTTTTAAATCTCTCTCCGCGGATCGAAAAAGCTTGGGAGGATCCATTTCGAGATTTCGCCGAAAACGCAGGAATATGTGAAACGAGGGCAGGCTCTGGTCCCATTGAAAATCCAGCCAACGATTCAGCAAACTCTGCCGTTTCGATTGCGCGGGGAAATACCCGATATTATCCAGAAAAGGGATATCCAGCCGGGCCAGCCGTGAGGCCACCTCTCTTCCCAAAATCGAACCCGATGGCGCTAAAATGCCCAGGCGCACGCATTTCGGATCCTGTAAATAAGAGCAGGCACAAGCCGTCATTATCTCCGCTTCCCGACGAACATTCTCAGCCAAATAAAAATCCATCGAGGAGTGCTCAGGCGCTCCTGGCAAATCCATGGAAAAATTCAGGCATAACCCGGAATAGGAAAAATCAATTGCCGGTTCTGCCGCCGAAACCGTTTCCGCCCCTCCAAAAAATTGCTCCCAGGCTCCAGTCCAGATTCTTTCCGGTTGATTTTCACGGGCCAAAGGCAAACAAACCAATGCTTCGGAGGCATGAGCGCATCCGGCCCGAAGAAGGGCCAGCCATTCCCAGTTCCGGGCCGAAAAGCCGGTCATGAGCATGGAATCTATCGGTTTTGAGGCCGATATTCTCTTTCCGCACAGGCGCCAATCCGCCTCCTGGGTAGTTTGCAGGCCAGACTGGGCCAGAAGTTTTTCATACCTGTAAGCCACTCCAGCCCATAATTCACCATCCAGTGACTTACTATCGTGTCCGGCTGCTTTAAGTTTATCCAAAGTGCGTACGAGCGCATCGGGTTGCTGTTCAAGAATCTCCAAAAAGGGTTCGCCTTCTCCCTGTCCCCATTCAGCTGCCGCAACAGCCATAAAAAGGAGCAAATCTTCGCGCAAGGCGAGGCGCTTGCGACTGCCTACCGGGGAAGCTTTGAGCAGGAATTCGCGGAGATTTCCCGGACTCCAGAAATGAATCGCGAAAAGCGGCAAACCGGCGCCTAAAGCCTTCTGTTTGAGAAATGCGGCATAGGCCTGGTTTGGAACGACCACCACGGAGGGACGTTCCGAGGAAGATTGGGATGCGGAAGAAATTTTTTTCCTAAACCAGGGCTCGATGACATGGCGCCAGCAATCCTCGAATCCCGCTGCCTGGTAAAGGCGGATGTTGGTGGACATTTTATCTACCTATCCGTCCGGCCACCGACCTCATTCCTCGTCAACCCAGTGAATGGTGACGGGGTTATCGATATCGGGGTGGATACTGTAATTAACAGGGCAAGTTTCCGCCGCATGCCGCAGAGCTGCTTTAACATCATCGGAATGTTTGCCGGGAACCCAGAATTCAATGGGCAGACCCACGATGCGCCGGGGGGTATCGGAAGACATGATTTTTGTTATTTTGAAGTGAGCCCCGGCCATATCTACGCCCAACTGCCGGGCTCGGATGCCCATTATAGTGGTCATGCAGGTCCCCAGGGCAGTGGCGCAAAGGTCGGTCGGGGAAAAGGATTGGCCTTTACCTTGATTGTCCACCGGGGCATCCGTGCTCAGTTGGGCGCCGGAAGGCTCGTGCCGGGCGGAACAATGCAAATCGCCCTCATAAACCGCAGTTATGGTAACCATGCGAAAAGTCAAACTCAAGGCGCCAGCCCCTGCAACTCAAAATGAAATCAAAAGGCAAGAAACAACCTACTCGCCTATGACGAAGACGGGGTTTACCATTACCCCGTGAGAGAAACCAGGCGCTTATCCTTATGCATGGGCGGTTTTGAGTAATTCCAGGGTGTGGCGCAAGAGCTGGATGTGGGGCTGAATTTCCTCTTCCGAAATAGTTCCGCTTAGGGCGATGGCATAGAGTTTGTTTTCCTGGGGAACGGCCAGGGAGGATCGGTTTTCCGGTTCTGCTCCGGAACCCGGCACAAAGGCGTATCCCTGGGTCCTGATGGCCCGCAAATCCTTGACTAAAGCGGGCAATCCGCCGGCAAATCCGGGGATCGGGCGGCCGATAAAGATTTCCTCCACTTTCTCCTGCGAACTACCGGAGAGCAAAGCCAGGCCGATGGCGGAACGGGTGGCCGTTTGCATCTCCATCCGCCCCATGGCCCAGTCGGCGGGCATGCCCGGCTCGCTGCCGTAGATACCGGTAACGATGCTATTCCAGCACATGCCGAGGGTAATATTATGAGATGGAGTTTGCCGCTGCAAATCTTGTAGGGGTTCCTGCATTGCGACCCATAAAGGGGCATTGAAGAGGCTTTGCGAGGCGAGAGCGTAGATACCGGGACCGGCCTGAAATTTTCGGTCGTCGTCCTGATGAACCAAACCCAGATGGGCAAGAGTTTTGAGCAGGCGGTGGGTCCTGGTTGGTTCGATCTTGAGCAAACGGGACACTTCAATCGAACGAAGAGATTTCCCGGACGAAGAGAGGGCCTGTAAACAACGAACGCCCTCAATCAGACTATGGTTGGGTTGCGCTGGCAGCATTATGTTGCTTTTATAGCTATATTTATTGCTATAAATGCAATTATTCTACCATAGTCAAGAATTTGACAGTTTTTTTACGAATTTATCAAAATTCTTTAAAAAACTTTATAAAATCTTGCTTTTGACTATTTAAAAAGCGCAAAGCGCTTATTACCAACACTGAAAAAACTTGTTTCAGTATGATTTGTATGTAATATCGGACAGTCTAAGATGGGCTTAATGAAAAAATTATGGCCTCTGGATTGCGGTAGTTTGGGGTTTCTTCGATTATTTAGACGAGAAAAATAAAAGGGTTGTTGCAAAGTTTAAAAACAATTATCTTAACACATTGATTGTAAAACGTTTAGAAATGAATGGCAACTGTGTCAGAATCCCCATGAGGCCGCTCGGGAATATTTGTCGGATCGTCGGGGCCGGGTTTTTCTTGCTAACCCGGATATTTCATGAAGGGTAAAGTTTGGCTCGTTATTGCTATTGGAGATGGATTTCTTTGTATTTTGGGCGGATCGTCTTGATTTTGAGGTGTTTTTCAGGGTGTAGAGACACTTCCCCCTTTCCCCCATTGGTTCGGTAGCGCCGGGGGCAGCGCCAATGCGCCCTTTAGGTTGGCACCAACCGGCGGGCCGCATGGTTGAAAAGACTGGCCCATGGATAACTTTCACTTAGATGAAAGTGAATCGTTCGGGTGTTGCGCACGATTACCGCTCCGATCTTGATTAATTTTAGCCGTAGACTGTGGCATTGGAGCCGCGCCCACTTCGTCCCTTTTAATGCGAACCGGCGCAAGGCTTCCATCAAGGTGTAGGCCAGCCCCGACAAGAGCAATCGCCACTGGTTGGCCCACCATTTATGCGCGCTGGTGCGTTCGCTGAACAATTGCATCTGTTCCTTGATCCGGTTCTCCATCTCACCGCGGCCACAGTATACTTTGTCGTAAAGCTCTTGGGGATCGCCCTGCAGGTTCGTCACCACGAAGCGCGGGTTGGACCCCTGTGCGGTGTGTTCGGCTTTGTGGATGATAAGGCGTTGGCGCCGCCACGATTTTGCCCCATACTCGAAGTGCTGAAACAGCCGTTGCTTTTTGCCGCTACCCTCGAACCATTGTTTGGCTTGCTCCTGCAACTGCCGGGCCGCTTGCTGCAAGCGTGCATGGCGGGCCGTTCCCACTATAAAATAAACCTCGTTGCGCTCGCACCACGAGAGAATCCGATCCCGGCAGAATCCGCTGTCGGCACGCCAAATAATCCGCGTATGGGGCCAGCTTTGGCGAATCCGTTTAACCAGCAATTTGAGGATGGCCCCGGCATGCTTGCTCGCATCGATCTTGCTGGGCCGCAGGTAGGCCACCAGAAGCTGATCGCCGCAAAAAACATACAGCGCACAAAACAGTAATGATCATAATAACCGTGGAAAAAACGTCCCTCCTGGAGCCCGTGCACCGGATTGTCGGTGGCGTCAAAGTCCAGGATGATCTCTTCGGGTTCCTCGGCAAAGGATCCCATGAACTGTTCGACCAGCAACTCGTTCAGGGCAAAGGCTGCCCGCCGATCCTGCCCGTTTTCAAAACGACACAAAGTCGGCGCGCTGGCCAACGCTTCAGTGCGCCCCGTTACCGTTTGCAACAAAGGATCGCGGCGCAGGGTGTCAAAGTCGTTCAAATCCTCATAGCCCGCCACCAGCCCGTAAACGCGCTGCCGGATCATGGCCAGCATCTCATGGCGCACTTTGCCCTTCTGCCGTTTGTCTACTAATTGCCGGGCCGCTTGCTCGGTCAAGCCCAACCGCCGATCCACTTCCCGGATCAAAAGCAGCCCGGCATCCGAAGTAACCTCACCGCCCTTAAAATCAACCCGCACACGGCGGCCTTTTACCCTTGTCAACTGTAGTTCTAATTGTTTACTTTTTGGTAGTGTTAACATTTTGAATGTTTAAGCTGTACTTTTTAGCGTGATTATGTTGTGAACTGGGAATGGTCCATATCACAGTAAAATGTCCTCAATGCGGAAGCGATCACATCATCAAGCACGGCAAGGATCCGAAAGGGGTTCAGAAGTATCGATGCAAGGGGTGTGGTTATCAGTTTCGGCTTCACCCCAAAAGTCGTGAGCATCCTCCGGCGCTGGTCAAGCAGGTGCTCCGTGCGCACCAAAACCGGATGAGCCTGCGTGCCATTTACCGTACCTTCGGGGTAGCCCCAAAGACGGTCATCGAATGGATTAAAAAAAAGTCCTGAGTTTGCCGAAGCTGGAGTCCACTCTGCTTGCCCGCCAGTGTAGTGATGTGCTGGAACTGGACGAGGTGTGGTCATTCTGGGGCGATAAGCGTTCGGGGCAGGTATGGCTATGGGTAGCCTTGTGTCGACGTACCCGACAGGTCGTCGGGTTTTCTCTGGGTGATCGTAGCGATCAAACGTGCTGGCAGTTGTATCACAACATCGCCCAGCCCTATCGCGACTGTGCCACCGTAAGCGATTACTGGGAAAGCTACGACAAGGTTTTCCCTCACAACAGCGCCAGCGGGAAACAATCCGGCCAAACCGCCCATATCGAACGCTGGAACAATACCTTGCGACAGTCCCTGTCACGCTATGTGCGTAAAACGCTGTCATTCTCGAAGTCTTTGGTCATGCATTTTCGCGTCCTGTGCTTGTTCATCTGGGAATACAACAGCAATATCAAATATTCGTCATGTTAACACTACCTACTTTTTGTCATCGCTGATATTGCTTTAATGTTTAATCTATCCTGCTGTATATCAGCAGATAAGCATATCAGCGATACTTTTTTTATGAAATTTCCGGGCTAACCCTGCCGGTGGTTAACTCCTTTATATATGGAGAGGAAAAGAAAATAGAGAACACGGAACGCTCCAATCGCCTGGTCAACCGCGGACGGGACCTGCGGAAAATCGGCGACCTGCAAGGCTCCCTGCACGATCTCAATGAAGCCGTTCGCATCAATCCCTATAATACCGCGGCCTACGTGCAAAGAGGCATCACAAGAGCCCAAACAAAGGATTTCGACGGTTCCTATTTCGATTTCGAGAAAGTGCTGGAAATAGATCCGGGAGATATTACAGCCCTCTTCGGTCGCGCCGTCATGCACGATATTACAGCCCTCTTCGGTCGCGCCGTCATGCACGAGATGAAAAATGACATCAATGGGGCCATGCAGGATTTTAATACCGTGCTGCGTTTGAAACCCGACCATAACATGGCCACCTTTAAACGTGGAAACCTCAAGCTCGGCCTCGGCCTTTATAAAGAGGCGATTGAAGATTATACAAAGGTCATCGATCGAAGACCAAACACTACCACTGTTCTCTCGGCCCGGGGGATCGCGAAAATGCAAACCGGAGATCTGACTGGCGCCTTAGCCCGGATATTTCATGAAGGGTAAAGTTTGGCTCGTTATTGCTATTGGAGATGGATTTCTTTGTATTTTGAGCAGATCGTCTTGATTTTTAGGTGTTTTTCAGGGTGTAGAGACACTGCCCCCTTTCCCCCATTGGTTCGGTAGTGCCGGGGGCAGCACCAATGCACCCTTTAGGTTGGCACCAATTAGGTTGGCACCAATCGGCGGGCCGCATGGTTGAAAAGACTGGCCCAAGGATAACTCTCACTTAGGTGAAAGTGAATCGTTCGGGTGTTGCGCACGATGACCGCTCCGATCTTGATTAATTTGAGCCGCAGGGTGTGGCATTGGGCCCGCGCCCACTTCGTCCCTTTTAAGGCTAACCGGCGCATGGCTTCCATCAAGGTGTAGGCCAGCGCCGACAAGAGCAATCGCCACTGATTGGCCCACCATTGATGGGCGCTGGTGCGCTCGCTGAACAATTGCATCTGTTCCTTGATTCGGTTCTCCATTTCACCGCGGCCACAGTATACCTTGTCGTAAAGCTCCTGGGGATCGCCCGGCAGGTTCGTCACCACGAAGCGCGGGTTGGACCCCTGTGCGGTGTGTTCGGCTTTATGGATGACCAACCGCAGCCATCGCCACGAATCGGCAGCATAGACGAAGTCCTGGAATAACCGTTGTTTTTTACCCCTTAGTTCGAACCATTCTTTGGCCTGCTTTTGCAACTGCTGGGCGTCTTGCTGCAAGCGTGCATTGCGAGCCATCCCCACGATGTAACTAACTTCGTTGCGGTCGCACCAAGAGAGTATCCGGTCTCGACAAAATCCACTGTCGGCGCGCCAAATAATCCGCGTACGGGGCCAGCTTTGGCGAATCCGTTTAACCAGCAATTTGAGGATGGCCCCGGCATGCTTGCTGGCATCGATCTTGCTCGGCCGCAGGTAGGCCACCAGCAGCTGATCACCGCAAAAAACATATAGCGGCAGAAAACAGTAATGATCATAATAACCGTGGAAAAAACGTCCCTCCTGGAGCCCGTGCACCGGATTGTCGGTGCCGTCAAAGTCCAGGATGATCTCTTCGGGTTCCTCGGCAAAGGAGCCCATGAACTGTTCGACCAACAGCTCGTTTACCGCAAAGGCCGCCCGCCGATCCTGCCCGTTTTCAAAACGACACAAAGTCGGCGCGCTGGCCAACGTTTCAATGCGCCCCGTTACCGTTTGCAACAATGGATCGTGGCGCAGGGTATCAAAGTCGTTCAAATCCTCATAGCCCGCCACCAGCCCGTAAACGCGCTGCCGCAGCATCCCCAATACCTCATGGCGTACTTTGCCCTTCTGCCGTTTGTCCACTAACTGTCGGGCCGCTCGTTCGGTCAAGCCCAACTGCCGATCCACTTCCCGGATCAAAAGCAGTCCGGCATCCGAAGTAACCTCTCCGCCCTTGAAATCAACCCGCACACGGCGGCCTTTTACCCTTGTCAACTGTAGCTTTAATTGTTTACCTTTTGTCATCGCTGATATTGCTTTAATTATTGATCTATCCTGCTGTATATCAGCAGTTAAGCATATCAACGATACTTTTTTTACGAAATATCCGGGTTAGATGATTTTGATCGGGCATTGTATGCCAACCCCCGGCTCTACCGCACCTTATATGCGAGAGGAAAAGTGTATTTACTGCAGGGTAGAAGAAAAGCCGCCTTGTATGATTTTGAAAAAGCGCTGCACATAAATCGGCAAACCCCAGATGTCTATCTACTCAGGGGCATGGTTCATCTCACCATGGACCGGCATGCGGAAGCCCTGAGCGACCTTAAAAAAACCCTCAGCCTCTATAAAAAACCTGAAATGGAGGATGATCCCCAATTATTATTGTGGTTCACGCGCATGTCACTGGGGAGAGAGGAGGAAGCTCACTCGCGGCTGCAATACCATTTCAAAAAACGGCTGGCCGGGGAAATGGAGGGCGCCGCCGAAATCCCCGAATGGTATGCGGCCCGCGTCCGCTTTCAATTAGGGAAAATGGAGGATAGATCGATGGCCGCCCCGACTGGGAATGAAATAGAAAATCCAGAGGCTCAACATCGCAATCAATGCAAATATTATTATTATGCCGCTCTCGACAAATTACTCCGCAAAGATACCGAAACAGCCATACCGCTCTTGCAAAAATGCCTGCAAACCAAACAATTCAATACCCTCGAATGCATTGGCGCAGGCCTGCAATTGAGAAAATTAAGAGTAAAACTTGAAAAAACCGGGCAATTGGCCAAACCTTCCCTATGGCCGGCGGCAACCTGACAATGGTTGCATTATTATGTTTAAAACGGATTGATTGAAAATATGGACCTGAAGGTAAAATACATTAAAGCCAAGGAACGCTGGGCTGAAAAAAAGAAATCCTCCGGATTCGCCCCACTTGAGAAACCCACGGCCAACAGGCTCCCACCTGGACAACACCTGACCAAGGGCTTTCCCGTTCTCGATTTGGGCATCCAGCCTAATATTCCGCTGGACCGGTGGAAGCTTAAAATCCACGGATTGGCACGCCACCCCATGGAATTGAACTGGGAGGCATTTAACCAACTGCCGCAGGTGGAAGACGTCAGCGATTTTCATTGCGTGACCACCTGGAGCAAATACGACTGCCGTTGGGGCGGGGTTCCCTTTACGGAAATTTACGAGCGGGCCGATCCGCCCAAGGAAGCTAAATATGTGTTCTTCACCTCCTACGATGATTACAGCACCAACCTGCCCCTGGATCAACTGCTGGACGACGATGTGCTCATCGCCACTCAATTTGACGGCCAGCCGATCACCCGTGAACACGGGGGACAGGCGCGAATTATCGTCCCCAAACTCTATGCCTGGAAAGGCGCCAAATTCGTCCGGGAAATAGAATTCATGGCGGAGGACCGCCTGGGCTTCTGGGAAGTTCGGGGTTACTCCAATACCGCCGACCCGTTTACCGAAGATCGTTTCGCCTGATGTTGGACCGGGCCGCGGCCGAGGCAGCGATTCAGTGGGGCAGGGTGGGGCCGGCGTCTCCTGGGAGTTTTCCTCCGGGGACGAGTTTTTGGAGTAGTTCGCCTTCGAGGTGGACGGTGCGGGTGGGAAAGGCGATGCTGGAACCGCGGGCCGCGATGGCGTCCATGATTTTCAGGTTCACCCGCTGCCGAATGTCCATGTGCTCGAGCCAGGCCGTGGTGGTGGTGAAATAATAGACCAGGATGTTGAGGGAGCTTTCTCCGAAATCGGTAAAATTAACGAGGATGAATTCCTGGTTGACGCCTTCGTCCTCCCGCAGGAGCTGCCTGATGTCCTCGACCAGGGCGGCCATAGTCTCGGTCGGGGTTGCGTAGTCCACCCCGACGATCTGTTTGATGCGCCTCTTGGGCATTTGAGACCAATTGTTGATCATCTCGTTGGCGAGAACATTGTTGGGGATGGAGAGCACGGTTTTCGGCCAGGTGCGAATCTTGGTTGAGCGCAGCCCGATTTCCTCGACGTCGCCATCCACCCGGTCTCCCACGATAATCCAGTCACCCACTTTGAAGGGCCGGTCCATGGCCAAGGCGAAGGAGCCGTAGAGATTGGCGATGGTGTCTTTGGCGGCAAAGGCAAAAGCGGCGCCTCCCAGACCGAGGGTGGCCAGAATGCCGCCCACGGAGTATCCGAGATTGTCGATTACCATGATGACCCCGACGATGATGACGAATACCCGAACGGCTTTTTTTATGAGCGGAACAAAGGCCCCCACCGTGCTACCCTTCAAATCGCTGATTTTGACCATTATATCGGCCACAACATCAAGAAAGCGCAGAATGCCCCAAAAAACGAGCAGGGTGCTGGCACCCCGGAAAAGGAGGGTGAAAAAATTAGACAACTCGTCCTCGATCGGCAGGATGGCTATGGCCAGGTAAAGGCCGAAAAACAGGAAAAAGAGGGACACCGGTTTTTCCAGCGCTTCCAGCAAACGATCATCGTAATCGGACTTGGTGCGGGCCGCCAATTGTTTCAACCGGGCAAATATCTGCCGGGTCAGCACATTGCGAAAAATAAAGGTCAACAGGATGATGCCGAAACTCCACAGGAGATGCCCGTAGGTGTATTTTCCAATAAATGGTTTCTCCAAAGTATCCGTAATGAGGCCAGGCCAGGCGCCTTCCAGCACAGCCGGGGCGGAGGCGGCTTCTCCAGCCAAGGGGATGGACAGGAAGAGGACGAAAAATACAAACCTGGAAAGTGAAAATCTCGATTTCATAAGAGTAACCTGGGTAAACCGGTTCATTAAACTTGGCTCCTTCATAGGGAAAGAGCCGCGTCAACAAAAGCATAAAAAGCTCTCTTTAATGCCAAAGAATCAAAATAAAGACGCCCGGCAAGGGCTACTTAGAGGCTGTCCCAAAAGGGTGATTTTTGCGAGGGCTTTTGATAGGCGCTCATTTTAGAGGTATTTGCATTTGGGAGAGTATCAACTTTGCTCTCCTATGACGTTAGGATACTGGTTTTGGGGTCCGGTTGCCTGGGTTTCTTTGTATGAGCCGACAGTACGGCTGTGAAAAAGTATTGTCCTTGCTTTTCCGCTCTCTAGGCCGCCGCTTTGGTTTTTAGTTCGTCTTGCTGGGCCAGCATCTTGGCTACTTTCCATAGGTTGTGCGAGAGTACCGACCAGGCTACGCTGATCGAGCGGTTGGCAAAGCCTTTGCTGCGCAACCGCCCGGCCTGCCAGCGATTCTTCAATACCCCGATCCGCCCTTCGGTGCTGGCCCGGCGCTTTTGCAATTGCCTGAACAGTGGTTCCTCCATCCGTTTTTTCAACTGCTTCGGATCGCGTGGACAGAGCGCGTCGTAGATTCCCTCCTGGGCTAACTGCCGGCGGGCCCGCTGGGAGGCAAATCCCCGGTCCGCGCACATGGCCGCTATGGGTTCTTCCAGGTTGAAGCGGTTCTGTCTTTGCAAACTCTCTTGCATTTGTTCATTTTCGCTTGGAGTTCGGCTGCCGTAGAGTTTCCAGTCCAGCAGGTACCCTTCAACGCTTTCTCCCAAAAACAGGGTGTTGCCGAACTCGACCTCTTGGCCCGCTTTACCTCGCACAATCACCTGCCCATCGAGTTCGTAAACACTCAAGACTTTCTCTGCGTTTTTCACCTGGCGGCCGCCAATGATCCGCTCGTGCGCCTGTTTGATGACCACCGGGATTTGCTCGCTCATGCGCTCCATCCGGGCGAGGATCTGTTGGACCTGTTTTTCGCTGTAATCGCTTTGCTCCCAGCAGGCTTGCAATAATTCCCGGTGACTGCGGGCATGCTCCCCGATCCGTTTGAGCAGCTTTTTCATCTGCCTCAAGATACCCTTGCGCTGCCGCGCGCTGTCCTTTCGCCGCCGGCTGTGGGTCATCTGTATGCACAGCCGATTCATCTGCCGAGCCAAGGGCTCCGGTTCGATCGGCATGCGATGGCGCAAACCGGCCTTCTCGCGGATCAGCCGGATCGCTTTGAGCAACGTGCCGGCTACATCCTTGAGTAATACCCAGTCCGTCGGCCAATGAATGTTAGCCTCCAAACAGGTGCCGTCGATCAGGCAAATGGTGGTGTCAATCGGCTTGTCCAATCCCACCTGCCGGGCCAGAAGGGCATCGCCCACCACCTCAGTCAAGGTCCGGTGCAAGGCCCTCAACTGCTCTTCGCTGAAAAACTTCGAGGCCCGCTCCAGGGTGCTTTTGGAGATGCCCCTGATGCCATCGATCTGCCGGACACGGCAAAAGTCGGCCAACAGATCGCTGCTGCCCAGAGCCCGCGACAAATGCCGAAACGAAATCCCTCCGAGCAGACGGCCCAGCGTATCCATGCGCAGTGCCTTGATGGCAAAACTGGCCCGCTGCCGCCGGGCCTTTAGACCCATTGGCGGCCACCCCTCCAAGGCCAGCTCAATGGCCTGCGATTCCACCTCCGAGTCGATCAGCAGCCGATCGATTCGATCAATGGTGGCGCGGAAGTTATCGTAATCGAGGCACCGGTCGACCACAGTTAAAGCTGGACGCAGGAGGCATTGGATGGCTATATTTTTCATAGTTTTTCATAGAAAGGGCTATATTGATTTTCGCTAACTCAATTATAGAACCCTTTTTTGGCCGGATCGAGCAAAAACTTGCTCTTTCCGGCTCTTTTTATCAACGTCATCCAGTTGACTATAAAATCTTTATATTTTTGGGACAGCCTCTACTTAGGGACTGTGTTGAATCCCATTTTGGTATACCTTAATTATAGGCTGGTTGGATTCTGTTAGTCTTGGGGGCCTTGTCCGGGATTGTAATCCTCCTGGCATTCTATCTGAGGAAATTTAAGCCTGAGAGCACTTTCGGCAGGGGCACCCCATTGGGCCAAGGAACTGATTATGATCTTTTCGGGACAGACGATGGCTGCCTTGGCCTTTCTCCCCTCTTTGGAATGGCTTCGGAGACAGGTTGAAAGGGTATGTTTTTCCGATACCCCCACCAACTCCAAAAAGAAATAGATCGATATTGGCCTCCTGCTTCATGGTGTCGGTGCCTCTTCCGGCAGAAGCCCTTCGGCCTTGAGATCGACCCATAACTCGTGAGGGATCTGTGCGCGCATTACTCGCACGTTGTCCTCCAGTTCGGCGATCGATGCGGCTCCCGGTACCACCGAAATTACCGCTTCGTGCGCGAACGGGAATTGCAGAGCTGCCGCCCGCAGCTCGACTCCATGCCGATCACAGACCACTGTCATGCGTTTCGCTGTTTCATGCGTTTCGCTGTTTCTACCAGGTGTTCCGGAGCGCGCTGGTAGTCGAATAAGACGGGCTTGTCCAAATCCCGGGCAAGGATGCCGCTATTGTAGGGACCGCCAATGGTGAGTTTAACCCCGCGCTCCAGGCAGAGCGGCAGAAACTCGGGCAGCGCCGACTGGTCGAGCAATGTATAGCGTCCGGCTAGAAGTATGAAGTCCAAGTCGAAGCGTTCGACCATTCTTCCAGTCCGCTCCCACTCGTTCATTCCCATGCCGATGGCTTTTACGGTGCCCTCCCCCCTGAGCTCGATAGCCGCTTCAAGCGCCATCGCGAATTCATCGTCGGTGTGCTGTCCCCTGTGATCGCTGTCGTGTACAAATAGAATATCGACCGACTCCAACTGTAAGCGCTCCAGGCTCGACGTAAGCGATGCATGGACGCCTTCTCTGCTGAAATCAAAATCGCAAGCATATTGCGGAATGCCGTCTTCGCTGTAGGGTTCCAAGTTCTCCGGGTTTAGTGGCCGCAAAACGCTTACAACCTTGGTCGAAATGGCGAACGAGTTGCGCGGGAATCTATTGAGCACCTGCTCGTAGCGTGTCTCGCTTCGGCCTTCCCCGTAGAATGGCGCGGTATCGAAGTAGCGCACGCCCAGCTCGTAAGCCCGGCAGATCAGTGCCAAAGCCTCTCCAAAGCTTGAGCCGCTAAAAAGACCGTCGCCAAGCATCATATCCCCAAGCGGTGCTCCGCCGAGCCCTAATCGTGTCACGGTAACACCGGTATCGCCGATCGCAACTTTCTCGAAAGGGTTCATATCACATCAAACCGTAGATGCGTTCGGCGTTTTCGCTGAACAGCTTTGCCTGCTCTTCCACCGGACGCCCGGCAACGATCTCCCGCAACGCCGCAACCCACTCCGCGAAACTAGCCCTTAAGGTGCACACCGCCCAATCGCTACCAAAAACCACCCGATCCGGGCCAAAACTGTTGAGGCAATGATCCACCGTCGGCGCCAGCGTCTCGGCCGTCCATCCATGAGGAGCCCGGGCGACGATACCCTAAATCTTGCAGACCACGTTATCCCGCTTCCCCAGCGCCGTCACATCCCGCCGCCACTGCTCTTTCTCGTGAGTGATGGGGTAATTCGGGATACGCTCGGAAGCGCCGTTGACTATCTGCGGATCGGCGTTGCCGCAGTGGTCCAAAATGAAGATCGTTTCAGGACACTGATCTACCAGCCCAACCGCATCGACCAATTCGGAAGGCCGCATACAAATATCGAAACTTTTGCCGAGTTCGCCGAGGTATTGCACGTCTTTGACAAATCCCCCCTCCAGACAATGCCCCCTTGCGACGACAGGTACTTGAAGCACCTGTCGAACGCCCTTGATATATGTGGAATCTCTAAACCGTGTGATCGATTCGCGGAACTCCCCGTAACCCGGATAGCCCGAAATCACCGCGCCAACCATCGGGTTGTCGTCACGCCGGCACATTTCAATCACAAACTCGGCCTCCGCTACCCGTTCCACGGGCGACACGTCCACTTCCATGTATATCGTCTTGGACACGTTCGACTTCCTTGATGCCTCGAGGTAGTCGCTCATCAGGTAGTTTTTCCTCAGGGACTCGATTCCCTCCGAATCCAGCCAGGGCAGGGAAAACTGTTCCAAGTTCCACAAATGCTGGTGCGTATCGATTATCGACAACATCGGTGTAGTTAATTTGGGAGCAAGGAGTCAGTCAATGTACCTTTTAATCTCCATTCGTTCCACTGGTCCAATTTTAAATGGTGCTCGTTGGTGAAGGCCGACAAAGTGCGGAAACGCGGCCCTCGAGATCCACGATTTTTTCCGCTTCCCGGCTCCACTCTCTGGAAGGCCCCGTCCAGGCGATTGAGACTTAGCTGATTTACTCAGAATTTAAACCGTTGACAAACCGTTGACAAACCTTTGACAAAAATAGTGCCGAAATATGCCGTTTTTGGGGTATTATGAGCCATTATGTCCCGTAATGACAGCAGAAGAAGATTACAGTCTCTTGATTATCAATATGGTAACTGGAGAGAAACCCGATAGATGAAACAAAAAGACGCCCGGATAGTAAAACCGGACGTCTCTTTCGCTAGATGGGTATCAAGCTTGTAAATCTATTTTTTAATGATTCGCAACGGAGGGGTGGCTATTATTTAACATCCGACTTCTGGTCTCCTCCCTTGCGGGTACGCGATGCCCGTGCGGCTTTTCTTTCCTCTTCGGATAATTTACCGTCCCCATCGGTGTCGAAACGGGAAATCATTTCTGACCGGCGTTTTTCCCCGGCAGCCTTGGCGGCGGCTTTCTCCTCGTCGGAAATAACGCCGTCCCCATCGGTGTCAAAGCGTTTTATGCGCTGTTGATTCCTGCGGGAGGCCCGGTCTGCATTGTCCCCTGGCCTTTTAAATTCTCCGCCTTGCCCTCGGGCCGCGGTTCTTTCTTCCTGGGAGAGCTTCCCGTCGCCATCGGTGTCGAATTTCTCCAATCGCTCCGCCATGAATTGTTTCCGGCGCTCCTGAAAGAAGCTGTGCGCTTCTTCTTTTTCCTCCTCGGAAAGGGTCCCGTCGCCATCGGCGTCAAATTTTTCCAGCATGCCGTCGCGGCCCATACCAGGACCCCTTTTGCCAGGCCCACCGGCCCCAAAACGTTCCCGCAGGTGAGCGCGGACGTTTTCTTTTTCCTCCTCGGAAATAATTCCGTCGCCGTCCGTATCGAATTTTTCCTTAAAACGCTCAGAACCGGGCGGATAGTCTTTCTCTGCCAGGACCGGAGACTGAAAGCCGCTCCAAAGAGTCACTGCGGCAACGATTAAAAACAAGTTCAAGAGTTGAATTTGGTATTTCATAAATGGTTTGATCTCCTTGATATTAGATTGGCCGGATGTGCCGGCAAAATACGTCCAGTAAAAAACGACTCTTTTTTAAAAGTTGCAGAAGTTCGTTTAATCGGAAAGGATAATCGTTAATTTTCCTCCTTAATCCGGTCAACTTCCGCCCGGCGGGGCCCGGCGGGGGGTTTGAAAATCTATTGTTTAATCCATGTACCAAAATGTACCAAATTACCTTCAGCAAGCAAAGCATGGAAGAGCTGAACAGGTTGAAAATACCTGATCAGATGCAGTTGGTGGAGAGCATCTCGAACCTCTCGCAGCAGCTGCTGGCTCATCCCCGCGAGCCCCTGGGCAAGTTTCATCGTGAGGGAAAAACTTTTTACCGCCTGCGGGCGGGTGAGTTTCGCCTATATTTCGAGGTCGAGGGCGATTTGATCAACAATCGCTACATATTGCATAAAAATACCCTCACAGACTTTATTGTTCGAACCAAACTGCCCCTCTCACAGGAGCAATTGGCGGAACAGCACCATTCGTTCTGGAAATACCTGGAAACATTGACCAAGAAGCTGCCTGATGAGCCAGCTTCCAAGAACCAATAATAAAAAATGTCTGCTCAGGAAGACCCGATTCCCAATAGCATTGATGCGGCTGAAGCCAGTCGCATTTATTTTCTCCCCAGTTTGATGACTGCGGGCAATCTCTTTTGCGGGTATCTGGCTATCATTCGCTGTATTCAGGCAAAATATGCATCGAGCAAAATCCTCGGAAACACGCCCGATGCCATGGTGGCCGCGCTTGAAGCCGAAGCCACCGGATTTTACACACAGGCGGTCTGGCTCATACTTTTGGCGGTCATATTCGACACTCTGGACGGGCGGCTGGCCCGCCTTGGGGGTAAGGAATCCTTGTTCGGCAAGGAGTTCGATTCTATAGCCGACATCGTTTCCTTCGGCATGGCGCCTGCCCTGATGGTATTTTTCCTCATCCTCTCCCCGACCGACGCTTTTCCTTATTTTCGGCAGGTAGGATGGTTGATCGGTTTCATTTATCTGTTGTGTGCGGCCGTCCGGCTTGGCCGGTTCAACGTTATCACGCACCCCTTGGTGCATGGCGTCAAACCCCGTGAGTCTGAAGACTATCAGGGCCTACCCGTGCCCGCGGCGGCGGGCATGATCGCCTCAATCGTGCTCGTCCTCAATCATTACGACCTCAGGGTGTGGTCCTTTTTTCTGCCCATTTTACTCCTGTTGGTGGCCTTTCTCATGATCAGCACGGTTCCTTATCCAGCCTTTAAAGATATCGGGTGGGATACAAGAACGCCCTTCCGAAGTTTCATTTACCTATTTGCCGGGCTGGGCTTGATATTTCTCTACCATAATTTCACGTTTGCAATTATTGCCTTGGTTTACATATTTTATGGCCTATTCAGGCACTTTGGTAAAAATAGGTCGAAATTTTTGAAAAAATGGTTCCGTTCGGGTTCGAGACCTTCCTGAACGGCTCTTAGCAACCAATTAACATCCTGTGAATTATACCAGAACAAGAGGGATTTTATTAGGACAGAGACAAAATCAACAAATTGACGGAAGTTATTTTAACGGAAAATGATTTAGATAAATCGTTCGCGTATAATGATTTGAATGACTTGTTTAAATTACTAACAACCTATAATAATACTAGATATTTTATAACTTAAATATATGTATATAGATAAAAGTTGTCAAAAACATTCCAAGGCAGCTAAATTCATTCATTGAATCATGAAATTTAAAATCAATCGCGATCATTTTACCAGTGGCTTGGCTAGAGTCCTCAATGTTGTCGGTACCCGTGCCACGATGCCGATTTTAAGCAATGTTCTCATTGAGGCGGAGGAAGGTTTCATTGCCCTGACCACCACAAATCTGGACCTTGGCATACGCTGCAAAATTAAAGCCGTAATCCTCGATCCCGGCGGCCTCACTTTGCCCGTGCGCAAACTGGCAACCATTATCCGCGAGCTGCCCAATCTGGACGTGGAACTGGAAACCTCTTCCAGCCATCAGGCGAAAATAGCCTCCGGCGGGTCCCTTTTCCGAATCATGGGAATTGAAAAAGAGGAATTTCCGTCATTGCCCAGTTTCAGTGACGATCATGTTTACAACCTAACCCAATCGGAATTGGCGGAGATGCTACGGTGCGTCTCCTATGCCCAGAGCAGTGATGAAGACCGCTATATAATGAACGGGATTTATTTCAATTTTGAAGAGGGCGCCCTGACTTTGGCGGCGACCGATGGCCGTCGGTTGGCCGTCATAAAAAAGGACTTGGAAACTACCGAGGAAAAGGGAGGCAGCCTCATCCTGCCGGCCAAAACGGTGGCCGAACTGGAACGTATTCTGGGTGGCGGTGAAACCGTAAAAATCGCCTTCAGCGACCGGCAGGCGGCCTTCGAGCTGAGTAACGGCGAAGATGATAAATCCTCCGGCTTGATCGGCAGCACCTATCTGGTTTCTAAAGTGGTCGAGGGCAAATACCCCAATTATCGGCAGGTGATACCGAAGGAAACCGAACAGCGCATCAAAATCGAGCGAGAGCTACTCCTTGATTGCGTCCGCCGGGCCGCTCTCGTGACGACCGACCAGAGTAGTTCCATCAAAATGAAAATCCATAACAACCTGATGGAAATCACCGCCTCCAGCCCCGAGTACGGCCAATCTCATGAAACCCTCGCGGTGCAGTTCGAGGGGCCGGAAATATCGGTTGCTTTCAACCCCGGATTTCTCGCCGATCCCCTCAAGGCGGTGACCAAGGACGAGATTATCTTCGAATTTAAAGACGAACTAAGCCCTGGCGTAGTCCGCACCATGGATAACTTTCTCTGTGTCATCATGCCCCTGCGGCTTTGACCCAAGGGCGCCATCAAAAATAAACATCCCGATTTTTAAAATAATTGAATTTGAAGGGATTAAGGGAACTTGTGCTTGAATGAATGAAAATTCACATTACCTGATGCAGCAAATATTGTTGTTTTCCCTGGTGGTTTGTTTTCTCTTTTACCAGGATCGCCTATCCGTCTCGCCCATTGTAGCCATCTTTAACCGCTGGGTGCGATGGCTAACGATATCCTTCGGGTTGGCTCATATCATCCATATCTGGGGTGTCAGCGGGCGGCCATTCTGGATTTTGGCGGTTTGCAGTTTCCTCGGCTGGTTCCTCCTCGAAACCATTTACAATTGGTTGGCCATAGCGGCTTTAAGCAAAAGCCCGGTTCCCCTCTTTCCCAAGTTCAGGGTCAATGACTCGGGTGACGAATGGCCGGCCCAGAAACACTTCATCGGGCTGCGCGAATGGCTCCGGGAAGAGGGTTATCAACGCATCATGGCATTGCGGGCGGAGATTGTTGAATCGGTAATATTGCGCCTTTCGGTTTATCAAAATGCCTATAAAACCATCCGCCTGCACATCATGTTTTTGCCCCATCGCAGTGGCAACGTCTCCGTTTGCCATATTCTCAGTTCCCAGGGACCGGACGGCTATCGGCTCATCACCGATAATTATTTTCTGCCCTTCGGTGGATTTTACCCCGAGGCTTGGCTCGTAGAACGCAAACCCTGGACGCGCTCGGTCAGTAAATTGTTAGAACGCCATAAACGACGCCTGCAAACCTCCGACGAAAAAATTCTACCCTGGGAGGACGACCCCCTGATCGAGATGAACGACCAGCAGCGCATCCTCGAGCGCATCAACACGGACCTCGGCTTTCTATTTCCCCGGCATTTACAGGAAGACCATGGCAAAATCACCTCGCAAGGGCGCTACCGTTTCTGGAAAGAAATCTGGCTCCTCAACTACTTCGGCATCACCTTCGTGAGGTGAGAGGTGATCTGATAATTATACCAAATCTCATTAGGTATGATAATAAGTTATTTGGCAGAAGCGTTTGCTTGAATGTGCTGCCAGCCTCCGCCAACTAAAGAGAGGACTTTTTCAGTGTCCTCCCACCAGTCTTTGAGATGGGTTGCGACGACTTCTTCGAGTCGCTCAATGCTCGGCCACAGTTTGTTGGCCGTTTGATCCTGTATCATATCCCAAAGTCTTTCAATCGGGTTGAGTTCAGGACTATACGGCGGCAAATTCACGATATGTATGCCCGGGGGGACGTTGGGGTGCTCCGAGTCGTGCGGATGGAAGCCTGCCCCGTCCCATACAACCACATGTTCCTCCTCAGGATATTGCTTTTTGATCTGTTGGAGGAAAGCCTCCGTCCACTGTAGATTCGTGCTAGCCCGGAAA
>CBDDEL010000007.1:0-36211 GCA_965226885.1 Opitutales bacterium
TTAAATATTTATTAACCACGGATCACATGGATTGGGATAAAATAGAATCTTTGGAGTGGATTGAGTGTCTTAACTAGCCCGGATATTTCATGAAGGGTAAAGTTTGGCTCGTTATTGCTATTGGAGATGGAGATGGATTTCTTTGTATTTTGAGCAGATCGTCTTGATTTTTAGGTGTTTTTCAGGGTGTAGAGACACTGCCCCCTTTCCCCCATTGGTTCGGTAGTGCCGGGGGCAGCACCAATGCACCCTTTAGGTTGGCACCAATCGGCGGGCCGCATGGTTGAAAAGACTGGCCCAAGGATAACTCTCACTTAGGTGAAAGTGAATCGTTCGGGTGTTGCGCACGATGACCGCTCCGATCTTGATTAATTTGAGCCGCAGGGTGTGGCATTGGGCCCGCGCCCACTTCGTCCCTTTTAAGGCTAACCGGCGCATGGCTTCCATCAAGGTGTAGGCCAGCGCCGACAAGAGCAATCGGCACTGATTGGCCCACCATTGATGGGCGCTGGTGCGCTCGCTGAACAATTGCATCTGTTCCTTGATTCGGTTCTCCATTTCACCGCGGCCACAGTATACCTTGTCGTAAAGCTCCTGGGGATCGCCCGGCAGGTTCGTCACCACGAAGCGCGGGTTGGACCCCTGTGCGGTGTGTTCGGCTTTATGGATGACCAACCGCAGCCATCGCCACGAATCGGCAGCATAGACGAAGTCCTGGAATAACCGTTGTTTTTCACCCCTTAGTTCGAACCATTCTTTGGCCTGCTTTTGCAACTGCTGGGCGTCTTGCTGCAAGCGTGCATTGCGAGCCATCCCCACGATGTAACTAACTTCGTTGCGGTCGCACCAAGAGAGTATCCGGTCTCGACAAAATCCACTGTCGGCGCGCCAAATAATCCGCGTACGGGGCCAGCTTTGGCGCATCCGTTTAACCAGCAATTTGAGGATGGCCCCGGCATGCTTGCTGGCATCGATCTTGCTCGGCCGCAGGTAGGCCACCAGCAGCTGATCACCGCAAAAAACATATAGCGGCAGAAAACAGTAATGATCATAATAACCGTGGAAAAAACGTCCCTCCTGGAGCCCGTGCACCGGAGTGTCGGTGGCGTCAAAGTCCAGGATGATCTCTTCGGGTTCCTCGGCAAAGGAGCCCATGAACTGTTCGACCAACAGCTCGTTTACCGCAAAGGCCGCCCGCCGATCCTGCCCGTTTTCAAAACGACACAAAGTCGGCGCGCTGGCCAACGTTTCAATGCGCCCCGTTACCGTTTGCAACAATGGATCGTGGCGCAGGGTATCAAAGTCGTTCAAATCCTCATAGCCCGCCACCAGCCCGTAAACGCGCTGCCGCAGCATCCCCAATACCTCATGGCGTACTTTGCCCTTCTGCCGTTTGTCCACTAACTGTCGGGCCGCTCGTTCGGTCAAGCCCAACTGCCGATCCACTTCCCGGATCAAAAGCAGTCCGGCATCCGAAGTAACCTCTCCGCCCTTGAAATCAACCCGCACACGGCGGCCTTTTACCCTTGTCAACTGTAGCTTTAATTGTTTACCTTTTGTCATCGCTGATATTGCTTTAATTATTGATCTATCCTGCTGTATATCAGCAGTTAAGCATATCAACGATACTTTTTTTACGAAATATCCGGGCTAGGCCGCCGCTTTGGTTTTTAGTTCGTCTTGCTGGGCCAGCATCTTGGCTACTTTCCATAGGTTGTGCGAGAGTACCGACCAGGCTACGCTGATCGAGCGGTTGGCAAAGCCTTTGCTGCGCAACCGCCCGGCCTGCCAGCGATTCTTCAATACCCCGATCCGCCCTTCGGTGCTGGCCCGGCGCTTTTGCAATTGTCTGAACAGTGGTTCCTCCCTCCGTTTTTTCAACTGCTTCGGATCGCGTGGACAGAGCGCGTCGTAGATTCCCTCCTGGGCTAACTGCCGGCGGGCCCGCTGGGAGGCAAATCCCCGGTCCGCGCACATGGCCGCTATGGGTTCTTCCAGGTTGAAGCGGTTCTGTCTTTGCAAACTCTCTTGCATTTGTTCATTTTCGCTTGGAGTTCGGCTGCCGTAGAGTTTCCAGTCCAGCAGGTACCCTTCAACGCTTTCTCCCAAAAACAGGGTGTTGCCGAACTCGACCTCTTGGCCCGCTTTACCTCGCACAATCACCTGCCCATCGAGTTCGTAAACACTCAAGACTTTCTCTGCGTTTTTCACCTGGCGGCCGCCAATGATCCGCTCGTGCGCCTGTTTGATGACCACCGGGATTTGCTCGCTCATGCGCTCCATCCGGGCGAGGATCTGTTGGACCTGTTTTTCGCTGTAATCGCTTTGCTCCCAGCAGGCTTGCAATAATTCCCGGTGACTGCGGGCATGCTCCCCGATCCGTTTGAGCAGCTTTTTCATCTGCCTCAAGATACCCTTGCGCTGCCGCGCGCTGTCCTTTCGCCGCCGGCTGTGGGTCATCTGTATGCACAGCCGATTCATCTGCCGAGCCAAGGGCTCCGGTTCGATCGGCATGCGATGGCGCACACCGGCCTTCTCGCGGATCAGCCGGATCGCTTTGAGCAACGTGCCGGCTACATCCTTGAGTAATACCCAGTCCGTCGGCCAATGAATGTTAGCCTCCAAACAGGTGCCGTCGATCAGGCAAATGGTGGTGTCAATCGGCTTGTCCAATCCCACCTGCCGGGCCAGAAGGGCATCGCCCACCACCTCAGTCAAGGTCCGGTGCAAGGCCCTCAACTGCTCTTCGCTGAAAAACTTCGAGGCCCGCTCCAGGGTGCTTTTGGAGATGCCCCTGATGCCATCGATCTGCCGGACACGGCAAAAGTCGGCCAACAGATCGCTGCTGCCCAGAGCCCGCGACAAATGCCGAAACGAAATCCCTCCGAGCAGACGGCCCAGCGTATCCATGCGCAGTGCCTTGATGGCAAAACTGGCCCGCTGCCGCCGGGCCTTTAGACCCATTGGCGGCCACCCCTCCAAGGCCAGCTCAATGGCCTGCGATTCCACCTCCGAGTCGATCAGCAGCCGATCGATTCGATCAATGGTGGCGCGGAAGTTATCGTAATCGAGGCACCGGTCGACCACAGTTAAAGCTGGACGCAGGAGGCATTGGATGGCTATATTTTTCATAGAAAGGGCTATATTGATTTTCGCTAACTCAATTATAGAACCCTTTTTTGGCCGGATCGAGCAAAAACTTGCTCTTTCCGGCTCTTTTTATCAACGTCATCCAGTTGACTATAAAATCTTTATATTTTTGGGACAGCCTCTAACTAACTTTTGAAATCATGCAGGAGGCGGCTTTTAGGGGAAATCGGTATAGGGCCCTGATTTATCAGGCGGGGCGTGGGCGGACGGATTGGATCCAGCCTATTTGCATGGGTGTTTTGTGCGTCATGGGTGTATTTTTTATTTATTCGGCGCAGGTGTATAGCGGGCAGTCGCTTTGGATTCGGCAGGTAGTGTGGATTGTTCTGGGGGCGGGCGTCTATATTGCGGTTTCTTTGCTGGATTACAAGATTTTACTGGAGAAGGCGCACTTGATTTACTTTGGTTCGGTGGTGCTTTTACTGCTGCTGTGGACGCCTTTGGGGGGGGTGCGATTTGATTCGCGGCGTTGGCTGGACCTGGGAGTGGCATCGTTTCAGCCGTCGGAGGCGGCCAAGATCGGTGTGCTGGTGATGGTGTCGAGTTTGCTGGCTAGGTCGGAGGTGGGATCGGTCCGGGAGTCGGTTTCGATATTGGTGAAAGTGGGTATCGTGGTGGGGGTACCTATTTTGTTGATTTTTTGGCAACCCGACCTAGGCTCTGCATTGGTAATACCACCAATGGTCTTTTCTTTATTATACGTTTCGAAGCTTTCCAAGCGGTTTTTCATGTCGGTTTTCGCGTTGTTTGCGCTGTTATCGGCGGTGCTGGCTGTGGATATGTACCGGTATCTGCATTTTTTGCAGGATAACGAGCTTTCGGCTTACGACAACCGGGGGGAATACGAAAAGCATTCGTGGATTCCGCTTAAAGATTATCAACGAAACCGCATACTCACTCAATTTGTGCCCGAGGCGATCGATCCGAGAGGGATCGGTGTGAGCTGGAACCAGCGCCAGTCTTTGCTTTCGGTCGGCTCAGGGGGATTGATCGGCAAGGGCTGGGGTGAGGGGACTCAGGCCAAGCTAGGCTACCTGCCCCAGTCGGTAGCGCACAATGACTTTCTTTTCGCCGTGCTGGCCGAGGAAAAAGGTTATTTGGGCAGTATGGCCGTGGTTTTCCTTTTCGCCTTGATTGTTTTCAATGGTGTGCGTATTGCCGGAGTGGCGCGCGACCGTTTTGGCATGTTGTTGAGCATCGGGGTGAGCGTAATTTTCATTGTCCACATTTATATCAATATCGGCATGACGATCAACTTGATGCCGATAACAGGCCTGCCTTTACCATTTCTCAGTTACGGCGGGTCCTTTATTTTAAGTTGTTGTCTTCTGCAAGGTTTGGTCCAAAGCGTATACCGCTGTCGGAGGGAATTTTTATGAATTCGAAATCGAATCCTATTCCCTATCCGCATCCGCGACCGAATCTTATTTCGACCGCAGGCGCGTGCAGGGGCGAAACACGGCAACTGAATAAGGTGAAGGGCCCAATCAACCCATATCACAGGATTCACTATGAACCAATCTCATTCGCCTAAGACGAAAAACCCTAATATCTCCAGTAAACTAGAAAAAAAACTAAACGCTCCACCGAAGGAACAAGCCCAAGTCGATGTCAACCCGGAGCAATTACACCGGGAAGCCCGCGAACGGGCCAAGAAGCAACCGGTTGTCCAGCGAATAGTCAAGGCACTGAAAAAGGATACAGCGCCTTTTCGGGAAATCATCATCAATTCCGAGCCTCTGGAGCAGCGGGTGGCCTTGCTGGTGGAGGGCATCCTGGAAAAGTTCGAAATCGAGCGGATCGGCGAAGACCGCATGGTGGGGAGTATTTTCAAGGGGAAAATTCAAAACCTGGAGCCGGGGTTGAAAGCGGCTTTTGTCGATATCGGACAACCCAAAAACGCCTTCCTGCACTATTGGGACATCTTGCCGGCGGCCAACGATTCCTCCATCGAATTTGTCCGCGACACTCGCTCGGCGGAGCAAAAGAACAAGCGGGACAAAATCAGCCTGAAGGATATCCCCAAACTCTATCCGGTGGGCAAAGAGATCGTTATCCAAGTAACCAAAGCCCAGATCGGCACCAAGGGCCCGCGCACCACCACCAACATTGCCTTGCCGGGCCGCTATCTGGTGCTCATGCCATTTTCCGGACAATGCGGTATATCCCGTAAAATTGAAAATTACAAAGAGCGGCAGCGGTTAAAGAGAATTCTCCGCAAGCTGACCATACCGGAAGGCATGGGAGTCATCATCCGCACCGCCGGGGAGGCCAAAAAAATCCGCTTTTTTATCCGCGATCTGCATATTATGCTGCGCGAATGGGAGGAAATCCAGGACCGCTTGCAGGAGGCTAAACAACCGGCCTGCCTTTACCAGGAACCCGATATCATCGAGCGCACGGTGCGCGACTTTCTGACCGAAGAGATCGACCGGGTACTGATCGACAACCCGGAGGACTATGAGCATATGTCCGAATTGGTGGCGGGCATTTCACCACGATCCAAGGGCAAGATCAACCACTTCAGCGAAAGCATCCCGATCTTCGAACGATTCAACATCGAGCGTCAGATCGAGCAAACCTTCCAGCGCACCGTGCCCCTGCCCTCGGGGGGCGAGATTGTGGTTGAAGAGACGGAGGCTTTGATCGCCATCGACGTCAATACCGGAGCCCACAAAAACAAAAACAGTGACGGCAATAATTTCATCCTCCAGGTAAACCTGGAAGCGGCCCGGGAAATCGCCCGCCAAATTCGCCTGCGCAATATCGGAGGATTGATCATCATCGATTTTATCGACATGAAACAGCGCAGGGACAGAAATAGCGTTCTCAAGATAATGCGCGACGAAATGTCCAAAGACAAAGCCAAGTGCCACATATTGCCCATATCCCAACTCGGCATCATGCAAATGACACGCCAGCGCCATAAGGAAAGTTTTTCCTCCGGCATCTACACCGGTTGCCCGTATTGCACGGCCCGAGGCATCGTTAAATCACCCCGCACCATGAGCGTCGAGGTGCAGCGCAGGCTGGTCAGCGTACTGCGGCGCTTGCGCGGCGGCAGCGCAAAGCAAGAAGAGCAAACACTCAACTTGCGGGTTCTATGCCACCCCAGCATACTTGAAAGAATGCGCCTGGAAGACGAAGCCCATCTGATCGAGCTCGAAGATCTCTACAACGTCCGCCTCGCCTTCCGCGCCGACCCCTCCCACCATGTCGAAAATTTCACTATCCTCGACGCCGAGACCGGCCAGGAAATGCGCTAGGCAAATATATCTCGAATACACCATTTTGGTTCCCTTTGCCGGATAGCGGTCCTGAAGGATTTGGCCGTTGTGGGAGTCGGTTTATATAAAGTGCGTAATCCTGTCTCCACGTGTGGATATGCCCAAGCCTCGTCCTCTTTTGCTTGCCCTAAGCTTGATGCTTTCACATTATCTTGTGAAACACCTGAAAAATGGCTCTTTATCTGGTCCAACATGGCAAATGCCTCTCAAAGGCAGAAGATCCCGAGCGCGGGCTTTCGGAAATTGGGATGGCCGAAGTTTCCAGGATTGCCTCACTGGCCAGGGAAGGCGGAGTTTTAGTTTCCGGAGTTTGCCACAGCGGTAAAAAACGCGCCCGGCAAACTGCGGAAATTTTCTCAACAAATCTTTTCCCGGAAGGTGAAGCCAGTGAAATATCCGGCCTGGCTCCTTTGGACGATGTCCCTGCCCTGGCGGAAAACCTTGGTTTACAGCCAAGCGGCGGCGAAAGCCTCATGCTCGTCGGCCACCTGCCTTTTATGGAAAAACTGGCCGCCTATTTGTTATCCGGATCCATTGAAAATCTCATGGTGAAATTTCAGAATGCCGGCATAGTCTGTCTCGACAAAGAGACCTATTCGGGCTCCTGGTTCATAAAATGGACGCTCGTTCCGAATCTCTAAACCTGAACCTCTAACGCAGCGTGGCGCTTTTCGGCTTTCCGCCGTTCGTTGACATCGAGAATCCGTTTGCGCAGTCGCAGGTGATTTGGGGTCGCCTCGACATACTCATCCACATCAATATACTCAATGGCCCGCTCCAGGCTGAATCGCACGGGCGGCGTCAGCATGATACCCTTTCCATCGCCGCTGCTGCGCATGTTATCGAGTTGCTTGGCCTTGGTTGGATTGACAGGCATATCCTGTTTGCGGGGGTTTTCCCCCACGATCTGTCCGGCATAAATCTCTTCGCCCGGCGCGACGAATAGCTTCGCCCGACCCTGCAATTTATCGAGTGCATAGGCCATCGCTTTTCCCCGGTCCATGGAAACCAGTGTGCCCGTGTTGCGGTTGGCAATTTCCCCCGCATAAGGCCGGTATTCCAGAAAAAGATGGCTGATCACTCCGGTCCCGCTGGTTAAGTTGACTAAATCTGTTTCAAACCCGATCAGCCCCCGCGTCGGTATGTCCGCTTCAACGGTGACTCCCTTGTTCCCCTCATGATGCTGCAAGTTCGTTATTTTCGCCCTCCGGCGGGTCAAGTTTTCCATCACCGCCCCCAGATGATTACCAGGTGTCTCAACCCACAAGTGGTCGAAAGGCTCGCACCGGCGACCATCGATCTCCTTAAAAACAACCGTTGGGCGGGAGACAAGAATCTCAAAACCCTCCCTCCGCATGGTTTCGACGAGGACAGCGATTTGCATGGCCCCGCGAGCCGTTGCCTCGAAACGGGATCCCATTGCCGTCTCCCCGATGTGGATGGAAATATTCGATTTCATCTCTCTCACCAGTCGCTCCCATATCTGCCGTGAAGTTACTTTTTTGCCATCTCGACCCGCCAGTGGCCCATCGTTGACCGCGAACTCCATCTTGATCGTCGGCGGGTCGATTTCGACAAAAGGCAGTCGCTCGGCCTCCGGATCGACAGACAAGGTTTCGCCGATGGCGATCTCCTCGAAACCGGCCAACCCGATAATGTTTCCCGCTTCGCCCTCGGTTGTGTCTTCCGTATTCAATCCGCTGTAGGTAAAAAGCTTGGTCGTCTTGGCCCGGTCCCGTGTGCCGTCCTTGCGCAGAGCATATAGGTTTTCGCCCTGATGTATGCTGCCACTTAAAACCCGCCCGACGGCCACCCGACCTACAAAATCGTTCCACTCAATATTGCTGACCAGCATACGGAACGGCTTATCCTCCACCACCGGGGCCGGAACATACTTCAAAATGGTGTCAAAAAGCGGGTCCAGGTTTTCGCGAGGGTCCTCCAGACTTCGGGCCGCCCAACCGTCCTTAGCGCTGGCATAGAGAAAAGGCGCGTTAAATTGCTCCTCGGTTGCGCCCAATTCCAGAAAAAGCTCCAGCGTTTTGTCATGGGCGCCGATAGGATCGGCATGCCGCCGGTCAACCTTGTTAACCACCACCACAGGCGCCAACCCATGCCCGAGAGCCTTGCGCAAAACGAAACGAGTCTGCGCCATCGGCCCCTCGAAAGCATCGACCAGAAGCAAGACACCATCGACCATTTTCATGATCCGCTCTACCTCGGCCCCGAAATCCGCGTGCCCCGGTGTATCGACGATGTTAATCAGCTTGTTTTCCCACCGCACCGCCGTGTTTTTAGCCTTGATCGTAATTCCCTTTTCGCGCTCCAGATCCATCGAATCCATCACCCGGTCCACAACCTCCTGATTTTCCCGGAAAGCCCCGGTCGTACGCAGCAATTGATCGACCAAGGTCGTTTTGCCATGGTCCACATGAGCGATAATCGCGATATTGCGGATGTTTGCAGGTTCCATATTCATATCGATAACTTGAGAAAAGCGGGCACGCTGACAGAATTCCCACGCTTGGCCAGCAGATAACACCCAATTTAAAAAAAATCCAAGAGTTGCTGCCAAAACCGGAAGCGAGGCCTCAAAGCCTAGCTACGGCAACAGCAAATATACATATATCTAGTCGGTCTTAAAAAATACTTTAACACTTAAACCTGGATTTTGGAATGCCCCCCTACCACGTTAATAGTGTAGTTTCCCAAAAATAGGCGGGCCCCCGCCCTCTAAGAGAACGGGAGCCCTCTCCCAATATGCAAAACACCGACAATCACGAGAATGCTTGAAAAGTATATAATGTCAATTAAAACTTTATATATTATGGCATTTCTTTATCAAATAGTGACGAAATATCTTGACGCTGCCAAACAGTAGCCAGGGAAACGCTCCACTGAAATTTTCTGGCGTGTTCGCGGATCAGAAACGGCATGTCTTTTTCGACCAGTAGCTCAAAATTTCGAGAAAGCTCGTCTTGCAGCGCCCTACAGGGATCTTTCTGGCCGTCGGATGCGCCGGGCCAGTTGGTGGACGGTGTAAATTCCTCCAGCCAAGTGTGAGGCGTGACCAAAATAAGCTGGCCGCCCGGTTTCACAAGATCCGGCAGCCGGTTGATCAAACGCTCTGGATGAGCCATTCGGCAGAGCAGATTGGCGGCGTGAACCACATCGAAAGGCTGGAACTCTTGCGGGTCGCAGTGGGCATCCCCGACAGCAAATTGCACCCGTTGAGGGTCGATGCCCTCTGGCAAACGGGCCACCGCAGGTACTTCCAGGTTGGCTATTTGTTTAAATTTATAATCGAGGAATCCGTTTTGTTGCAGGGTCCGGGCCGCCTGGATAAAGGCTTCCGAATAATCGATGGCCTGAACCTCGGTGCAATATCGGGCCAGCTCGAAACTGGAACGGCCCACGGCGCACCCAAGGTCGAGAGCGCGAGCCCCGGCGGGTAATTCATCGGGGCGAAGACATTCGCGCACCGTGCGTTGGGGAAAATTGAGTGCCTCTCGCGGGCCGAAATCGTAGGGAAGGATTTCCTCCTCCCGGCCATAATGAAAGAGCAGGTATTGGTGGAGGATGCTTTTGCTCTCGTAGCCGGGCGCGCTTGCCGTCATGCGGCTGTGGTTTTTCCTTCCAGTAACCCGATTATATAGGGGGCCGGCCGATAATGGCGAATAATCACCTCGGTTTGACCACCGCGCACCATGCGCACCTCGTGCAATTTGAATTCGGGGGTTTTATGAGGCGCGTATAGTATGTCGTCGTGGGAGGCATTGGCTTTTTCCTTGAACAAATCCGGGGTTAGGTGGCCGCCGAGATGGTCGCTGCGGCCGGTGGCAACATGGACCGTACCAAGAATTTTTTCATCCTGAATGTCGCGACCGGAAAAGGGCAGGACCTGGGTGCCCAGGCCGAGTTCACCAATAGCCCCGGTCATGGGATCGGAGAGCAGTTTTTTATTATGAGCCTCTACTTGGGCGGAATCGCCGCTGATCAACCGGGCTTCTTTAATGAACCCTCCGGCCACCCGCAACATGCTGATGGTGCCGTCGCTGTATTTGAAAGGGAAGCTGCCCTCAGCTCCTTCGGGGACATAATAAACCTCTCCGGCCGGCAGGTTGGCCACATCGGGTTTACCGGGCGGGCAAAGGCCGTGGCTTTTTTGAGCTTCCTGCCCATTGCAAATGAGCCTGAGGGTTGATTTTTCCCCGCCGACTTCGAAATCGATCTCGAAATAATCGGCCCGTGTCAGGCCGAGTCTGAGGGTTTCGGTGTCATGGCTCACCTCATTGTAATCGACCGCCAGCCCGGTGTTGAGGATCACCTGGTTGAGCCCATGCAAGGTGGCCCCACGAAAACCAAACTCTTTGGCTTTGGCCGTCAAGGGGGCCGTGGCGGAGAAGGTCGAAATCGTCAGGATAATCTCGTAATTCGGGTAAATATCCTTGTCTAGGCTCAGCTGCTTGCCTTGGGGATCGTAGACATCGTCATCCATGTCGAGGTTGCTGCCGCCGGTTTCCCGGTAGGCAAAAAAATCGCCGCCCGTAAAATTTAAATCCTCCATAGCCCCCTCTCCGAAACCATTGTAAAACACCTCATAGCCGCACTTCTGAATAGTTCTGGATTCATCCTTTAAAAAGGCAAAATCCTTAACTTGAGTCGGATCGGGCAGATCGATTAATAGGCACAGGCGCTCGCCCCGGCCTTGGCCAAAACAAGTGCGCATTAACCGCGTCAGGCTGAACGAGGGAAAATTTCTTTCGGAAGAGTCCAGGATCATGATACTTATTTTATAATTTTATGTTTAGTCCCCAATATTAGCCAATCCTTACAAAAAACCTCATCGGGGATATTGCTTTTCGAGAAAAAGAATTGGATCAGGCGGATTTTTCAACTTTATGAGCGGCGATTAAAGGCAGGAAGTGGGAAAGCCATTTACTTGAATTTTGCGGGCCGATGCCTGAGATAGCGAGGGCCTCCTCTTTGGTCAAGGGTTGGACTGCGGCCATCTGTTGCAAAACCTGGTTGGAAAAAATACGGTAGGCGCGCAGGTTATGTTTTTTGGCCAGTGCGAAGCGTTTTTCTTTCAGGATTTGATACAATTCGGCATCGTAATCTTCATTGTCTTCTAATGTCTGTGCGCTTTTGGATCGTGCGGCTTTTAAGGAGACATTTTTTTCGGATCTGGCAGTTGTTCGTCTCACTGGCCAAGCCATCTGGATTTCGCTTTGACCTTTCATCACGGACTCGCCGAATGCCGTCAGGGTGAGCATGGGATATTCGCCCCCGGTTCTTACCACAAATCCTGCGCGCTCCATTTCCAAAAACAGATTTTTGAGATAGGTTGAACCTTCGTCCTTGAGAAGACCATAGGTGGTCAACCGGTTCAGGCCTTTGTCCAAAATTTCCGCCCGTTTACTGCCCAGGAGCATTTCCATGATGCGGTTTTTGCCGAACCGAGGATGCCAGTCGACCGATCCGTCCCGCCAGGACATACGGGCCACCCCGCTGAGGGCTTTTTGCAGTATGACCAGCTCCTCCGCGTTTGGGGTCCGCATATTTTCCGGCGATTGGCTTTGGCAATTGTCGCAGCAGCGGCAGGCGGTCACGTCCGTTTCCCCGAAATAACGTAGAATCCAGGCTTGCCGGCAACCGGAGGCGTGGCCGTAATCGATCAGTGCCTGAAGCTTATTTTCATCCCGGTTCTTCTTCTCCGCGAGGGCTTCATCGTCGATAGGAAGATCATGCGCGGCCAGCTTTGGGTTTAAAATACGGGTGCCGCGGATGCGGGCGCCGGGAATGTCGAAGCGCTCGATGACGCGCATGCGATTGAGATGGGAAATGGCCGAGCTGACCGCCATGCCGTTGGTCCGGCGTCCCAGTTCTTCGGTTAAGTCCTGCAGCGAAATGCGAACGGTATGATCTTTATCCGCGCGGCCCCGGAGCAAATTATAAACATTCGCCTGCAGTTCCCGGCCAGGGTTGCTTCCCTCAATGAAAAACTCCTGGATTTCCCGGTCGCGGTAGCCGAAAAACATTTCGCAGATGGCCGGAAAACCATCCCGACCGGCTCGGCCCGCCTCTTGGTAATAAGCCTCTACGCTGCCGGGCATCTGGAAGTGGACGACGAACCGGATATCGGCCCGGTCGATGCCCATACCGAAAGCGTTGGTGGCCACGGCGACGTCGCAGTGCGATTGCATGAATTGTTCCTGGGCCGAGACCCGCTCCTCATCGTCCATGCCTCCGTGGTAAGCGATGTGGGAAATATCCCATTCGGCCAGGTAGGCGGCCACCGCATCCACTTTTTTACGGGTGGCGCAATAAATGATGCCCTTTTTATGCCTTTCCAGCAAGTCCGACAGCCGGGCCAGCTTCTCCTTCTCTTTATTGAGAATGGAAACGCGCAATTCCAGGTTGGGGCGTTCGAATCCGGCCACGAAGCGTTTGGGCTGGCGAAGGCGCAGAAATTGATCGATGTCTGTGCGCACTTCCGGCGTGGCGGTGGCGGTGAAAGCGGACACGGGCGGGTTGCCCAACCGGTCGAGGGCTTCCCCGATGCGCAAATAATCGGGCCGGAAATCATGCCCCCACATGCTCACACAATGGGCTTCGTCAATAGCCATGAAGGCAATACGGATTTTTCCCATAGTTTCCACAAACCGATTGTTGCGGAAACGCTCCGGCGCTACGTAAACCAGTTTATAAACGCCATCGGCCAGTTCTCCCAGCCGCTCACTTTGTTCCCGCATAGAAAGACTGCTATTGATAAAGGTGGCCGCAATTTTCTTTTCCCGCAAAGAATCCACCTGATCTTTCATCAGGGCGATTAAAGGGGACACCACCACTGTGATCCCTTCCATGAGCAGGGCCGGCAACTGAAAACAGAGCGATTTACCGGCGCTGGTTGGCATCACGACGAGGGTGTCTCGTTTCTCCAGGATGGCGGTGATGACGCGGCTCTGCCCGAGGCGAAAAGCATCGAAACCGAAGAATTTGCGGAGGGCTTGCTCAGGTTTCATACCAGTGGGGGTAGGGTTCGCGGCGTCCATTTTTAGTAACCGGCGGCAGAGGCGATAGCCTCCTGTGATGGACGATAGAGGGCATAAAATGCGCCCACGGAAAAATTTACGACAACTTCGCCGAAAGCAATCGAGGCCAGCGTTGAATTGGCCAGGACTGCCAGGAAACATATGGGGGCGGGTCGCATCTTTATAAAATTTCCAATTATTGAGAAAAAGCGCCAGTTCAAAAAAAGCAAATTCGCTTATTTAGAGGCTGTCCCAAAAGGGTGATTTTTGCGAGGGCTTTTGATAGGCGCTCATTTTAGAGGTATCTGCATTTGGGAGAGTATCAACTTTGCTCTCCTATGACGTTAGGATACTGGTTTTGGGGTCCGGTTGCCTGGTTTTCTTTGTATGAGCCGACAGTACGGCTGTGAAAAAGTATTGTCCTTGCTTTTCCGCTCTCTAGGCCGCCGCTTTGGTTTTTAGTTCGTCTTGCTGGGCCAGCATCTTGGCTACTTTCCATAGGTTGTGCGAGAGTACCGACCAGGCTACGCTGATCGAGCGGTTGGCAAAGCCTTTGCTGCGCAACCGCCCGGCCTGCCAGCGATTCTTCAATACCCCGATCCGCCCTTCGGTGCTGGCCCGGCGCTTTTGCAATTGTCTGAACAGTGGTTCCTCCATCCGTTTTTTCAACTGCTTCGGATCGCGTGGACAGAGCGCGTCGTAGATTCCCTCCTGGGCTAACTGCCGGCGGGCCCGCTGGGAGGCAAATCCCCGGTCCGCGCACATGGCCGCTATGGGTTCTTCCAGGTTGAAGCGGTTCTGTCTTTGCAAACTCTCTTGCATTTGTTCATTTTCGCTTGGAGTTCGGCTGCCGTAGAGTTTCCAGTCCAGCAGGTACCCTTCAACGCTTTCTCCCAAAAACAGGGTGTTGCCGAACTCGACCTCTTGGCCCGCTTTACCTCGCACAATCACCTGCCCATCGAGTTCGTAAACACTCAAGACTTTCTCTGCGTTTTTCACCTGGCGGCCGCCAATGATCCGCTCGTGCGCCTGTTTGATGACCACCGGGATTTGCTCGCTCATGCGCTCCATCCGGGCGAGGATCTGTTGGACCTGTTTTTCGCTGTAATCGCTTTGCTCCCAGCAGGCTTGCAATAATTCCCGGTGACTGCGGGCATGCTCCCCGATCCGTTTGAGCAGCTTTTTCATCTGCCTCAAGATACCCTTGCGCTGCCGCGCGCTGTCCTTTCGCCGCCGGCTGTGGGTCATCTGTATGCACAGCCGATTCATCTGCCGAGCCAAGGGCTCCGGTTCGATCGGCATGCGATGGCGCAAACCGGCCTTCTCGCGGATCAGCCGGATCGCTTTGAGCAACGTGCCGGCTACATCCTTGAGTAATACCCAGTCCGTCGGCCAATGAATGTTAGCCTCTAAACAGGTGCCGTCGATCAGGCAAAAGGTGCCGTCGATCAGGCAAAAGGTGCCGTCGATCAGGCAAATGGTGGTGTCAATCGGCTTGTCCAATCCCACCTGCCGGGCCAGAAGGGCATCGCCCACCACCTCAGTCAAGGTCCGGTGCAAGGCCCTCAACTGCTCTTCGCTGAAAAACTTCGAGGCCCGCTCCAGGGTGCTTTTGGAGATGCCCCTGATGCCATCGATCTGCCGGACACGGCAAAAGTCGGCCAACAGATCGCTGCTGCCCAGAGCCCGCGACAAATGCCGAAACGAAATCCCTCCGAGCAGACGGCCCAGCGTATCCATGCGCAGTGCCTTGATGGCAGAACTGGCCCGCTGCCGCCGGGCCTTTAGACCCATTGGCGGCCACCCCTCCAAGGCCAGCTCAATGGCCTGCGATTCCACCTCCGAGTCGATCAGCAGCCGATCGATTCGATCAATGGTGGCGCGGAAGTTATCGTAATCGAGGCACCGGTCGACCACAGTTAAAGCTGGACGCAGGAGGCATTGGATGGCTATATTTTTCATAGAAAGGGCTATATTGATTTTCGCTAACTCAATTATAGAACCCTTTTTTGGCCGGATCGAGCAAAAACTTGCTCTTTCCGGCTCTTTTTATCAACGTCATCCAGTTGACTATAAAATCTTTATATTTTTGGGACAGCCTCTATTTAAGGTTACACCACACTATGGCTGGACGAGCGCCGGAGATCGGTTGTATGTTTTTCAGCCTTGTGAATTGGTTACGTAAACTTTCAGTCAACATTCGTCGCGGCATTGTTTATTTGGCGCAATATAACCGCCTCGAATTATTTCCCCTAGTGAAGGCGTTGCGCGGTTATGGGGGCGCTGAAGCCAGGCGGGATATTAAGGCCGGCATCAATGTGGCCCTGCTCGCCCTGCCCCAGGGAATGGCCTATGCCTACATCGCGGGGCTGCCCATCCATTACGGCATTTATGGCTCCGCCTTGGCCACCTTAGTGGGGCCGATCTTTTCCGGAACCCGCTTCATCATGCTGGGGCCGACCAATGCGACGGCTGTTCTGCTTTTCACCTCTTTCATGGCTTTCAATATCACCCAGGCGGAAAAACTGGCTTTGATGCCTCTTCTGGTTTTGATGATTGGCCTATTCCTGGTCGTGGGCGCTTTTTTCCGGGTCGCAAATTTTATCCAGTACGTCTCCCGGACCGTCGTCACGGGTTACATTACGGCGGCGGCCCTATTTATTGTGGTCAACCAGATTCGTAAGATTTTTGGGGTTGATTTTGCTATTCCCGAGGGAACCACTTTTTTCGGATTGTTGGGGCTGACTATCGAGTCCCTGCCTGGCTTTCATGGTCCTTCAGTCATCCTCGCACTGGCCACGGCGTGCGCCTTCGTCTTTTTGCAGAAAAAATTTCACGCCCTCCCCAATGTGGCAATCTGCATGGTATTAGGCTCTTTGCTGGCTATCGGGCTGGTGATAGCCGCCCACCAATTCACTGCCCTTTCCAACTGGCGATTCGATGAGGTGCTTATGCTTGCCGCGATCGACGTCAAAACATGGTCGCTGACCCTTCCCCCCCTGGATGCGGCCTGGATCAGCCAGTTAGCCGGAACAGCCCTCATCATTGCCTTTCTCTGCATCCTTGAGGGAACTTCCATCGGAAAATCGTTGGCCGCCCAGTCCGGCCAGCGCCTGGACGCCAACCAGGAAATGTTCGGCATGGGCATGGCCAACATAGCCTGCGCCTTTTTCTCCGGGATGCCCGCCTCGGGCTCGCTTAGCCGGTCCAAATTGAACGCGGCCAGCGGGGCGGCGGCCACGGGCCTGGCCAGCCTGCTGTGCGGAGCGGTTTGCGCCGTGGTGGCTATAACCCTGGGGTCTTTCACCCGGTTTATTCCTCAACCGGTGCTGGGGGTGCTGGTCATCGCCATAGGCCTTTCCCTTCTCAGCCGCTTTCACATCCGCATCGCCATTAAAACCACCCGGTCGGACGCCATTGTCTTCGCCACCACTTTTCTGGCCGCTCTCTTCATCAAGCTGGAGTTTGGGATCATTCTGGGAATCGCTACTTCCATCATTCTTTTTTTGAACAAAGCCGCGGTGCCCGAACTGGTCGAATACACGGCCGGCGAGAGCGGCCAGCTGACCCCCCTGGGTGAGGAATCCAAACGACCGGACCTGAAGGTCTCCATTGTCCATGTGGAGGGCGCGTTGTTTTTTGGGGCGGCGGAACTGTTTCGAGACCAGATGCGGCGGGTGGTGGAAGACCCCAACTTGAAAATAGTGGTATTGAAAATGAGAAACGCACACCACCTCGATGCTACCAGCGTCCTTGCCTTGATGGAATTGGTCGAATCCATGCGGCGGCACGACCGTCATTTGCTGGTCAGCGAGGCGCGCAAACCGGTGATTCGGGTTTTTAAAAATTCGGGCCTCATTGAGGTCATCGGGAGGGAAAATATATTTGCCGACGCAGCCCAGAACCCGACCCTTTCCACGGCCAAGGCGCTGCGGCGGGCAAAGGATATTCTCGGCGGGGAAGAGGCCGAGGTCAGCATTTATGTGGGAGAACGGAAAAAATCAAATGAAACCGTTGGCTCCGATAGTTGAGCCGAGGAAAGATTATGGGCTCACAATGGCCGAGAATTTTTCCCGATCCGATAAAGGCCCCGGCCGATGCTCCCCTGGCTATGGGCGGCCCTCTTTCCGTCGAAATGCTGCTCTCGGCCTATGCCCAGGGAATTTTCCCCTGGTATAGCGAAGGAGAGCCCGTTTACTGGTGGAGCCCCGATCCCCGCATGGTTCTGCCCCTGGCGGATTACCACTGCCCCCACGGGCTCAAACGGGCCTTGAAGAAAGGTGGGTGGGAAATCACTTTCGACACCGCTTTTTTGGAAGTGGCGAAATGTTGCTCAACGGTTAAAAGGCGTGGACAAAAGGGCACCTGGATTACCCCCGAAATGATAAAAGCATATGGTAAACTGCACACCGAGGGCTATGCCCACAGTGTGGAGTGCTGGCGGGAAAACCGTTTGGCCGGCGGCCTCTACGGCATTTCCCTGGGAAACATTTTTTTTGGAGAGTCGATGTTTCAACACCTGCCCAATGCCTCCAAAATAGCGTTCCATTCCCTCGTGGACCGTTTGCGGGAATGGAATTTCTCCTTCATCGATTGCCAAATGGAAACGGCTCACCTGGCCTCTTTCGGGGCAAGACCGTGGCCAAGGGAAAAATTCCTCCAAGCCCTCGAAACCGGACTTGCCTTCCCAACCCGCAAAGGCAGTTGGAAAACCTCTTCCCAATCCCCCAAGACGGATACTAATTAAGGAAGAATTGATTTCCCGCCCCAGCTTACAGTTCAGTGTATTTCAAACAATTGCCCCGCGATTTATGGATCGGATAATTTTGGGCGTTCCTCTCCAGTTTCTGTGCGATGGCCTCTGTCAAATCGATACCGGCCTCATTGGCAAATTCAATGGTGTAAATGATGATGTCGGCAATTTCCTGGCGGATTTCGATTGCCTTTTCAGGATCGGCTAATTGCTTCCGGCTTTGATCGGCGTCGTCCCACAGAAAATGCTCCATCAATTCGGCTGCTTCGGCCGCAATGGCCATGGAGAGGTTTTTGGGAGAGTGAAACTGCTGCCATTCCCTCTCCTCCACAAAAGACCGGATTTTTTCTTTGATTTGGGCAATGGTGGTGGTCTGGTCGGACATTGTTCCTGGTAAAGAAAAGATAAAAAATTATCATCCAATAGAGGACATCTTATCACTGCGGACAAGGGTAATTTATTCACAAATCCCTCACAACTTTCACAAATCCCTCACAACTTTCACAAATCCCTCACAACTACTTGTTTACATAAGAAAAATAAACAATCCTACGGGGGCAGGTTATGGGTTGCAATGCGGGACAAATTAGTTATTTTATTTTCATTGGTTTTTGGCCGGTGGAATGGCCGGAACCGATCCGGTTATAAATTACTACTTTGGGAAACTGCCTGTAATGTTGCTGTCGCTCTTAAAAGGGAAAACTCCCAAACGTGAGGCTGGGGGACCGCTGTGGGTTATTCATCAAGCAAACCCATGCGACTTTTTTTAACTTTTTGTGCACATAATTAATTATTGATCAATCATACGCAAAAGAAGGAAGAATATAATGAATCATTATCCCCTAAATTCAGGTATTAATAAAAGCGGGCGGGGCTTCACACTCGTCGAAATCATGATCGTGGTGGTCATCATCGGATTGTTGGCTGCCATGGCGATTCCCGCCTTCAACAAAGTACGGCAAACTTCTCAGGATAAAGCCGTCCTCAACAACCTGCGCCAGTTTGCTTCGGCCCCACAGCAATACATGCTGGACGACGGGGTGTCGCAGGTGAGTCTATCCAACATTTTAGGTCCCGGCCTGCATATGACGGGCCTGTCCAGCGTGGCGGACGAAACCTACGACTTTACCTTGGGAACGAACACCACTCGCGTCCAGACCACCATCAATGGTCGGGTCGTTAATTACGACTTTTAACCACCAGCCTGCCAAAATCAATCCAGCCTGTCCATCGCCTGCTTTGGACGGGAACAGGATTCCGGCTTTCTAAAATCCGGTTCCGGCGAAGTGGTTCCGGCGAAGTGTTTACTATTTTCTAAATTTGCTAGTGGCCAGTCATTGCTGTGCCGCTTTTGTGGATTTTTGGCATTGCCGAACCACCTTTAAATTTGCTCAATTTCATCCATGAGCGAAGGGTTCGAGCAAATCCTGGAAGATCAACAATACATTCTGGGGACAAAAGATGAAGAGCTCACCCGATTGGGTTTTCAGCACCAACTGTGGAGCGAAATTACGGCAAAAACCTGGAGAAGGGCTGGATTCAGGCCCGGCCAAAACCTTCTCGACGCTGGTTGCGGTCCCGGTTTTGCAGCCTTCGACCTGGCTCAACTGATGGGGCCGGACGGCTATGTGACCGGTGTCGATAAGTCAGACCGTTTCATTAACTATTGCCGAGCCCAAATGAAAGCGCGGGGAGTTTCCAATATTACCGTGGAGGTCTGCGACCTGGAAAATGCGGACCTTCCCCAATCCAGTTTCGATGGCGCCTACGCCCGCTGGGTCTTTTGCTTTTTGCAGCATCCGGAAGCGGCCGTGTCCGCTATTGCCCGGTCCCTTAAGAAGGGCGCCCCTTTTGCCATCCAGGATTATTACAATTGTGGAACCCTCGATCTTTACCCTGAAAGCGAATCATTCAAGAAAGTGTATACGGCGGTCTGGGAATCCTGGCACATCCGCGGGGGCAACCCGGAGATTGGCAGGCGCCTCCCGGAAATGTTGGCCGCAAACCGGATCGAAGTCACCCACATCAATCCCATAATTCGCATAGCCCGGCCTGGCGCGGCCCTCTGGAAGTGGCCGGAATCCTTCTTTAACAGTTATATGCCAACCTTGGTAGAAATGGGTCTGATAACCGAGGAGGATCGGCAATCCTTTCTGCAAGACTGGCAGGAACGCTCTGTCAACCCGAAAGCATTTTTTACGACTCCCCTCAACATCGAGATAATTGGCCGCAAACGATGAAGTTACGTGTTTTCGCTGAATATGGCTGTTTGAATGCTCGATTTTAATCTCTGGTATGGGTGATTCTTTTTCAGCGGACCCGGTAGTCCTGGGTATTGTCGCTCTTTATCTGGCGCTGATGCTCTACATCGGTTACCGGGCATCGAAAAGAATCCGGACTAATGAGGACTTTACCCTGGCGGGCCGCCGGCTGGGGCCTGTCCTTCTGGCTGGAACCCTGGCCGCCACCGAGGCAGGAGGCGGAAGCTCCATGGGAGTGGCCGAAAAGGCCTATGGAGACTGGGGCCTGTCAGCTGGTTGGTACGTACTCGCCATGACCATAACTTTCGCCCTATTGGCCATTTTGGCGCCCAAGCTCCGCCAAGCGGGCGTGGCTACCGTGCCGGAGTTTTTTCGGCGGCGCTATGGCGAACCCAGCGGAATTATCACAGCTGTCATCATGATTCTTCCACTGATTGGATTAACGGCCATTCAAATCATCGCTTCTTCCGTCATCGTTTCGGTCATGACAGGTTTGCCCTACTCCCTATGCGTAATGGTCGTGGTGGTGGTGGTTACGGCATACTCCGTCATGGGTGGATTGTGGAGCGTCACCCTGACAGACTTCGTGCAAATCTTTCTCATTGTTGCCGGATTGCTTTTGGCGATCCCCTTTGCCCTCCATCACGGCGGAGGCTGGGAGAAAATCATGAGTTTTGTTCCGCGTGAAAAACTCAGCCTGACAGAAGGCATGGGAGTGGGGACGATCTTCTCCCTGATTGTAATTTATGTAACCTCCTTCGCTGTCGGGCAGGAGGCTGTGCAAAGGTACTATGCGGCCAAGGATGGGCGCTCGGCCGCCCTCAGTTCTATCTATGCCGGATCCATTTACCTGCTTTTCGCGTTTATTCCGGCCCTGCTTGGAGTGATTGCCTACAGCATGGTCCAGCATGGTCCAAAGCGGACTCATTGACGGGGCCGTCATCGCCCAACAGGGGGACAAATACGTTTTGCCAATTTTGGCTCTGGAGGTGATGCCTTCCTGGTTGGTCGGCCTGGTCTTTGCCGCCCTCATCTCAGCCACCATGTCGAGCGCGGACTCCGACCTGCTGGCGGCGGGTTCCATTTTCGCCAACGATATCTATGGCAAATGGATCCGCCCGGAAGCCGACGTCAGTGAGTTGCTGCGGGTCACCCGTTATACCATGATATTGGTGGCAGTTCTGGCTATGGCGATCGCTTTAACGCACTCCGATAGCCTCATCACAATTCTCATGTTTTCCTTCACCCTGAGAGCGGGCGGCGCTTTTTTCCCTTATGTCATCGGCCATTATTGGAAGAAAGCCAGCCTGGCCGGAGCCCTCGCTTCATTGGCCGGGGGCAGTATAACAGTGATTCTGGCCGAGCGGTTCAAAGAATCCTTTTACGGCCTGGAACCGGTCATTCCGGGATTGATTATCAGTCTCGTTGCATTCATTGGATTTTCCAGCCTCATGCCCGCAAAAGAAAGCTCCGGCCAGAAAAAGCTGAAGCCGGATTATTGAAGCTCTAAAGCCCGCTGCTGATACCATCTGCGAGCCATTGCCTGGGCTTCCTCGGCCTCTTGGGCGGAGAAATTGGAGCCCAGGGAAATACGCCCGGCAAAGTAGAAACTATCGATCAGTATGCAATACTGGTTATTCACCATCAGTCCCAGAAAGTCGCCCGTTTGGGCAAACACGAGGTCGCCGCGGGAAGGTGAAAATTCACCGAAAATACGGCTGAAGACCTTGTTCTGCATGCGGAAATAACCCTCCAGTTTCGGGTCGAGCTTAAAACCCGACACTCCGTAATAACTTCCCTCGCCGTTGATCAGAACCGCTTCCGGAAAACGTAAAGGCTCCAGGGCCAGCGGAAAAACCTTGATCCCTTCGTTTTTCACCACCTCGGCATTGACGGGAACGACCAGAACCCTCGGATCGGCTGCCAGGAATCCCGCCTCGGACATTTCGATCCTCGTTTTGCCCACCAACAAAGTCCCGCTCACATCTTGCAGGTTGGGCGGCTGGCCGGTCAGCCGAAATGGAGTCTCCCGGGTATGAAAAACGGCGTAGGTCTTGATGCCGTCGGTTAAAAAAATGGTTTTTGCCTGGTAAAGCCGATTGCGTCCTCCGCTGAAAGCGGCGTCGAAACGGGCCATGGCGCGGTTATTTTTAAATGAATCGTAAATGAGATTGAGGGACAGAGGCTGGATTTGCCGAATTTCCTCCTGGATCGCAGTCGAGGATTGGGCCAGGATGCTGACCCCTTCCACCAACTGGTCGGTTTGCTTCTGAATGGTCTCCTTTTCCACCCGCACGGTTTCAATTTCTGTCCTCGCGGCCAACAGGTTTTCTTCCAGGATGCGTTTTTCGGTATCCTTTATCTGCAACTCGGTGGAAAGCTGCTGCATTTGACCTTCGACCGCCCGGCGCTGCCTTTCCCCTTCATTAATCTTTTCCGCGGCCTGCGTCAGTTCTTCATCGCGGGACTGCAATTGCTCCTGCAAAAACCGCACCCGCTCCTTTTCCGCGGCGGCGCTTTCGCGGCTCGAAATCAGATTCTCCACAAGATCGCTCTTTTCTTTTTTGGAGGCGGCCAAATCCTGCCGTGATTGCTCATAGCTGGTCGTCAGGTCGGTTTTCTCCAGTTCCAGGAGTTTTTGAGTATCGATAAGCTGTGATTTATCCTTCTCCAGCTCGCCCTTTTCCGCGGCCAGTTTCCGCGCTTCCTCCGCCTGCTCCAAAAGAGCTTTATTGAGCGCCTGGCGTTGATCCTCCTCAATTTGCAAGGAAAGCTTGAGGACGTCGATGAGGTCCTCTTTTTCGGCTGCTATTTCCTCGTTTTCAGCTACTGATTCGGGCGGCTCCGGCGGGGTTGCCTCATTCGGTTGGTCGAACCGCGCCAAGGCCAGCATGCTGATGAGGAGAAAATCAGCCAGTATCAGCAACAGAGCTTTGCTCATGGCTTTGGTTTTCCTTATCCTCCTGGATAATCAGGCTGCGCCGGAAGGGGCGCACATGAAAGATTTTTAGAAGGGCAACAAAAATAATTCCGAATAGGGTGGAGGAATAAGCGGCGATGAGGCTCGCCTGCACGATATCCATGGAAAGCAAAATGAGGGACAAAACCGTTCCCCCCAGGCCCACATAGAGCCCCAGGTCGAACAGATTGTCCTCGTTTTCCAGCAGCTTCATCTTGAAAGCGGGCTTCTCCGGCTGCTTCTTTATCTCCGTTATCTTTATCAGGCAGAAGACGTAGACAATCAACTGAAGCAGAAAAAACAGGACAATTATGAGTAGGGTAATCTGATCCAGCATGACGGTTTCCAGGTTCTGCGATTTTAAGGACTGTAAATTATTGGCAACATTAAAGTCCAGGCGCAACTGTGCTTTTGGTTCGGGACCGCTCTCAAATAGTGTCGGTTCCATCAGCACCCACAGCGTAATGGCGGCGAAAAGCGAAACGAAGCCGTTTTCCAGCATCATCACAGGGTGAAGCCGGGAAAGCCCGCGGTGGCGCATAAAGATTTCCCGCACATCGCTCAGGAACAAGGCCAGGGCGTAACCGGCCGCCAGGATGACAAAAATTTTCAGATTGATGGCGGCCTGGGGATGCCGGTGGGTGAAACTGAGCATGGGCGCTTGCGGGATCCACGAAATGGGCCTGTCCAGCAGTTGGACAAAGGCCGGTGGGCGGTAAAGCGGTTTGGTCTGGGCGATCAGCTCCGCAACCGCTCCTTTGCCGGACGAAAGGGCGAAATCGAGATTGCTCCAGCCGTCCTCCGGGTATTTTTTCACATATCGGAAAACTCCCTCCGCATCTTTGGATAGGAGAATGAGGCTATAGATTAAGGGCAGATCGTCCGCCTGCCGGCGAAATGCGGCCGCTGTTTGCTCCACTTCGGTCCAATTGGAAAGCGATCCCATCAACTCTCTCAATTGCGTCCAATTGAACCGTTTGCCCAGACTAAGGAGTGACAGGTAGGTTTTTTCCAACCGGGACAGGGCGGCCCGTTTACCAGCCTGAGCTTCCTCCGCCAATAGACGCAAGTCCCGCGCCATCTGCGGTTCGATATGATTGCCTTGCAGCAACAGCGCGGTGGTCAGGATGGTTGCTTCCAGAGGCTGCCCGGCAGCAGAAGAAACCGGCATAAAGAGAACCGTGCCCGTCAACGACCGGGTGGCCAGAACCGATTTTACGGCCGCGTTGGCGGAGTATTCGAGGAAGTCCAGCATCTGCTTTCTGTTTTCGGCCGGAAGGAGGAGCAATATGATGTCCTCTCCCGAATGTTTTTCGGGCCTGATGCCGGCAATTTCCAGAAACTGCTCCAAATAAGGCGAAGGACCGCCCGTCAAGGCATATTGAGGCCTTTCCCTCAACAATTCTTCGAGCCGCGGATGGGTTGAATCCAGTAGCGCGGCCGGCCCGGCTTTCCCGGCATCCAGATAAAGGTCCGTCAATTGCTCGATGGTCGGTGTCCTGCGGCCCGCTTCGACCAGCACCCCCGGCGCCACCGTGCGGAAATGCACAGGAATGCCCGTCCCGAAAAGCGCCAGGACGCAGGCCAGGGCCAAAAACAAAAGAGCCTCTATAAAAATGCCAAGCTTAGACATGGAAAATCTTAAAATTTGACTTAGGATAAAACAACCAATCCTCTGCCGCCAACCCACAAATCGACTCCCTGGAGATTGCTTCCAGTCTGTCTCAACCCGCTCTTTTTTGATTGCCCGCGTCTTTCCGTTGCCCTTAGAGATAATCCGGCATGACACTCAGAGTAACTCAATACGGTGAACCGGTCCTCCGCAAAAAAGGCCGGAAAGTTACCCGTTTCGACGGCCGGTTGATGGAATTGGCCAATGGCATGTTAGAGGCCATGCAAATTCACGACGGCATCGGGCTGGCTGCCCAACAGGTTGGCAAACCGATAAAAATGTGCCTGGTTGACATGCGCGTGGCTCAACGTAGAGAGGTTTTTAATTATATCTACGACGGGAAAAGACCGCCCCTGGAACTGCTCATGCCGATGGCCCTTATCAATCCCAAAGTTGAATTTCTAGGCAAAAAAGAAACCCTGCGGGAGGAAGGCTGCCTCTCATTTCCGAAAATTTATGGCGAGATCGTCCGCCCGGAATCCATCCGCGTAAAATTTCACGATTTGCAGGGCAACGGCCACACCCTTGAGTGCAACGGCCTTCTTTCTCGCGTCATCCAGCACGAAGTGGACCACCTCAACGGCGTTCTCTTTATCGCCCGCATGGACCGCAAAGCACTCAAAAAAATAGAGTCGCAACTCAAAAAGCTCAAAAAAAACTCCCTCGCGGCATTGAAAAAGAACCAGGAGAATTGCCGTTGATCGAGGCCTTAAAAGGTCATGCGAAAGATCATCCACATCGATATGGACTGCTTTTATGCGGCCATCGAAGTGCGGGAAAACCCCCAACTGGCGGGGAAACCGGTAGCCGTGGGCGGGCAAAGCCATCGCGGGGTGCTCACGACCTGCAATTACGAAGCACGCCAATTCGGCTGCCGCTCCGCCCTGCCGACCTATCGGGCTCTGCAGCTATGCCCCTCGCTGGTCATGCTGCCGCCTCGATTTGAACTTTACCGCTCCGTATCCAACGTCATCAGGGAAATCCTCCAGCGATACACCCCGCGGGTGGAGCCGCTCTCGCTCGACGAAGCCTATCTGGATGTCTCCACGCGCAAGGAATATGGTTGGGATATCGCCAAGGAAATCCGTAAAAATATTTTAGAAACGACAAAAATAACCGCTTCTGCTGGCATCGCGCCCAACAAAATGCTGGCCAAAATCGCCAGCGATTGGCGAAAGCCGAACGGCCAGTTCGCGGTCACTCCCGAACAAATAGATGCCTTCATGGTGGACTTGCCGGTCCGTAAAATATGGGGGGTGGGACCAAAAAGTGTGCAAAGGCTGGAAAAGCGCGGCATCCATACCTGCGGCCAATTACAAATACTTGCGCGCACCGACCTATTCAGCTTCTTCGGTAGTTTCGGGACCGAGCTTTACGATCTGTGCCGGGGGATCGACAACCGCTCCGTGGAACCGTCCCGCATCCGTAGATCGTTGAGCACCGAGCGCACATTCGATAAAAACCTGCATCACCTGGAAGAATGCGTCCTGCAACTGCAGCCGATTTATGAAGAACTGTGCCGGGATTTACGGGGAAAAAGCGCCGATCTGGCTATTGCCAAGGCATTCATCAAATTGAAGTTCGCCGATTTCAAGCAAACCACCCGGGAGTGTGTCTGTCCCCAACCCGATTTCGAGGTTTACCTGAAATTGCTCGAAGTAGCCTTTCAACGCAGCCGCGAAGGAGTTCGATTGATCGGGGCAGGTGTGCGTTTCCGCCCACAAGAATCCGAGACCGGAGCCCAACAGCTCGATTTAAATTTTTCCTGATGGCCCCGAAATATCGCCCTCCTCCCTGGCGCTGGCCCAACATCCTTTCCCTTGATGCGGCCCTCATCGCCGTTTCCTGGCAATATTTTATCAGCGCCGCATTCAAAACACCTCTCACCGGGCCGCACTTCCTGGTATTGGGATCGGCGGTTTGGCTGGCCTATGTGGCCGATCGCTGGATCGACGGCATGCGGATCAATGCGGAAAAGGCGGCCACGCAGCGGCATCGGTTTTATATCGTCTTTCGCCGGCCCATCCTGGCGGCCTGGATGATTGTTTTAGTGGCGGCGGTGGTTCTGGCTCATTGTAAACTGGATCGGGAAGAACTGCTGGCAGGATGGATTTTAGTCGCTGCCTGCCTGGGTTACGCCTTGCTGGTGAAACGGCCCGGAGGCGATTGGGGCTGGCTCATGCTCAAGGAATTGTGGGCTGCAATCCTTTTTACGGCCGGGGTTTTTCTTTTTCTTGGCGGCATCTGGCGGACTCATCCTCTGGCAGCATCGGTGGCCGCGTTGGCGTTTTGTCTCCTCTGTTTCGCCAATTGCAGCCTGATGGGCAAATGGGAGAGAAAGGAGGACCGCCAGCACCGGCAAATGTCCCTATGTTTGCGCTGGCCGGTTTGGGTCGCCGCCAGCAAATGGCTGGCATTGGGGACGGCTCTGGCATCCTGGGGTTTTTTATTTATACTGCCGGGCGAAAACGGCTTTGCCCTCATCATGGCATTCAATCTTTCAGGGTGGGGGCTATTTTTACTCGATTTAAGAAGTCGTCATATACCGGTGGAGGATTTGCGGGTTTTGGGAGATGCCGTTCTGTTTTCCCCCATTTTGGCCCTGATCCTTTTCTAGGAATGACCGCCCGCCCCTCTGTTTGGAGCTTGACCCGAAAATTGAAAAATCCAACCTATGACCGCTTATGCCTGAACGCACACCATTCAATCTTACCATGGAAACGCTTGTCCCGTTGTGCAAGCGACGCGGCTTCATTTTTCCCTCTTCCGAAATTTACGGCGGAATCAACGGTTTCTACGACTACGGACCTTTGGGGGTGGAACTGCGCAAAAATATCAAGGACGCCTGGTGGCGGGATATGGTCCAGAAACGCGAGGACATCGTCGGGCTGGACGCCTCCATTATCATGCACCCGAATGTTTGGAAAGCCTCCGGCCATGTCGAACAATTCACCGATCCGATGGTGGATTGCCGGGAGTCGAAACTGCGTTATAGGGCCGACCAGCTATTTTTTTCCCCAGTGGCCGTGGATGGCGAAACCATCGGCTACGTCTCCCTCCTGGAAGGCCCCGGGATGGAAGAAGAGGCCCTCGAAAAAGCGGAAAACCTCAAGCGCAAACTGGCCAAACAGGGAAACCTGGAACCACTCCAACTCAAGGATTACACCGAGGTCAAAGAGGAAGAGATAGCCCTCATCCCATCACCGGCCACGGGCAAACCTGGTTCCCTGACCGCCCCCCGCGATTTCAACATGATGTTCAAAACCTATGTCGGCGCCTTGCAGGACGATTCCTCCGTGGCCTATTTGCGGCCCGAGACCGCCCAGGGCATTTTTGCCAATTTCAAGAACATCGTCGATACTGGCCGGGTAAAAGTTCCCTTCGGCATCGCCCAGATCGGGAAAGCCTTTCGCAATGAAATAACCCCGCGCAATTTCATCTTTCGCTCCCGAGAGTTCGAGCAGTTGGAAATCGAGTATTTCATCCCCCCGGACGATGACCTCTGGCCCAAATACCATCGTGAGTGGATCGATACCCGCCTGGCCTGGTTTGAAAGCATCGGCATTCCGTCATCCAGGCTCGGTAAAGATGTTCATCCCCCGGAGAAACTCTCCCACTACTCGCGCGCCACAACCGACATCACCTTCCAATTTCCGTTTGGTGTGCAGGAGCTGGAAGGCATCGCGGCGCGTGGAGATTACGACCTCATGCAGCATCAAAAATGCTCTGGAAAATCGATGGAATATTTCGACGAATCCCGCCGGGAGCGTTATGTCCCCCATGTCATCGAGCCATCCCTGGGGGTGGATCGCACATTGCTGGCCCTTCTTTGTTCGGCTTACGATGAGGATGAAATCGATGGCGATAAACGCGTCGTTTTGCGCTTCCATCCCCGCGTGGCCCCTTACAAGGCCGCTGTTTTTCCCTTGTTAAAAAACAAGCCCCCGCTGGTCGAAAAAGCGCGGGAAATTTTCCTCCAACTGCAACGCCACTGGAATGTATTTTACGACGCCTCCGGGGCCATTGGCCGGCGCTACCGGCGCCAGGATGAAATCGGCACCCCATTCGGCATAACGGTGGATTTCGATACCATCGAAAAAGACGGCACGGTAACCCTGCGCGACCGCGACACCACCCAACAGGAGCGCATGAGCGTCCAGGAATTAACCACCTTTCTCGAAGAAAAGATCGAAGGGTAAAAAGATGGAGCATCTTTAGTTAAACCATGAAAAAACCATTAATTGATTTGAGCAGCGATACCTCGACCCGGCCTTCGGCCGAAATGAGGAACTGCATGGCGGGGGCGGAAGTGGGGGACGAGCAGAAACGTGAGGACCCCACCGTCAACCGGCTGGTGGAGAAAGTTAGCCAACTGCTGGGCAAAGAGGACGCCGTTTTTTTACCGTCGGGCTCCATGTGCAACCAAATCGCCTTGCGTGTGCATTGTCAGCCGGGCGACGAAATCATCTGCGAGTCGAGCTGCCACGTGAGAAATTTTGAGGGTGGGGGCGCCTCCGCCTTAAGCGGTGCCTCCCTTTATTATTTGGAAGGCCAAAAAGGGGTTTTCACGGCTGAGCAGATGGAGGCGGCGGTGCGGCCTCTGGACAATCATTACGCTCGCTCCCGGGCCGTTTCCATTGAGCAAACAGCGAACCATGCCGGGGGCGTCATCTGGCCTTTGGAAACGATTCAGGAAGTTTGCTCGAGCGCAGCCGATCTTGGCCTTGCCCGTCACATGGATGGCGCGCGGCTGTTGAACGCGGTCGTGGCAACCGGAATATCCGCCCAAACTTATGCCGAAAACTTCGATTCGGTTTGGATCGACTTCAGCAAAGGTCTCGGAGCGCCCGTCGGGGGCGCCCTAGCCGGTTCAAAGGAATTTATCAAAGAAGCCTGGCGCTTCAAACATCAGTTTGGCGGTGCCATGAGACAATCGGGCATCATCGCGGCGGCGGCCCTTTACGCATTGGAAAACAATGTGGAACGCCTGGCCGAGGACCACGCAAACGCCAAACTCCTATCCGACGGCCTGGCCAACATCGAAGGAATCAACGTCCAACCTTCGGATACCAACATAATCATCATCAAGTTAACCGAACTGGGCTGCACCGGACAGGAATTCAACGAAAAATTAATTGCCAGCGGCGTGCGACTGTCCATCACCGGGCCAGCACAATTGAGAGCCGTCACCCATCTGGATGTCTCCCGAGCCCAGATCGAGGAAGCCTTGGCCGTCTTTGAAAAAGTTGCCGGGGAGTTCAGAAGTATTCCCAATAATTGAATCATTACCTTAGGAAACCAACAAATGGAAGATGCCGGCGAAAGGGATTTGTCGAAATTGCTGGCTTCTTTGGATCCGGTTCTGGCGGAGGGTGAGTTTGTTTTTTGCCTTTTGGACGAGGCTGCTTATCGATCGTTGAAAGGCGACCCGCTTTGCTTTTTTCGTGAGGAGGAGGGTTTTTCCATAGTTTTGAAAAAATCTGAGGCCGAAGAGCTGAGGTTTTCTTATGACTCGGTCTGGGCGCTCATTACCTGCCGGGTTCGGTCTAGTTTGGGTAGGTAGTGTATAAAAAAAGAATGTTATTTTGTATTTTTAGCTGTACAAATAGCGTTAGGCAGTTTATTCTTAGTGCATGGTTACTAAAATTATTAATTGTCGGCACTGTGGAAGTGAAAATATCATTAAATTTGGCAAGACGCCCAACCATAAACAGCGCTACCGCTGCCATGATTGTGGTAAACAAAGCCGCGAAAACCCCACAGTGAAATACACCGAAGAGCAAAAAGAAATGATCCTTCGAGTCTATCAGGAACGCAGCAGTCTACGCGGTTTACAGCGCGCCTTCGGGGTGAGTCCCAACACCGTTTTGAGTTGGTTAAAAAAAACGACAATCGCTGCGACCGCTCAAAAGCACGATTCTTGCGGCCCGCCGCCATGATGTCATTGAACTGGACGAACTGTGGTCTTTTGTGGGGCGCAAGAGCGATGCCCAATGGGTTTGGATCGCTCTTTGCCGACGCACCCGTCAAATCCTCTCCTATGCCATTGGGCCTCGGGATTGGTATCGTTGCCGGGAACTTTACGAGCGTCTGCCACGGGCCTACAAAAGATGTGCCACCTACAGCGACTTTTGGAGCACTTATGATGAAGTCTTTCCTCATAACCGATCCGTGGGAAAAGAAACCGGTGAAACGGCCCATGTGGAACGATGGAACAATACCCTGCGCCAACGACTGGGTCGTTTCACACGCAAAACCCTCTCCTTTTCCAAGCTTAAGAGTATGCATGAAACCTGTCTGAGACTTTTCATTCATCAATATAATCAAGAATTAGCCACCATTCCTACTTAATACACTACCCTAGTTTGCAGGCTGTTGGATTGCTGGCCGGAATTACCGGACAACTGGCGGCTGCGGGCATCAGCGTGAACGCCGTTTCGGCCTATTGCCACGACCACCTGCTGGTCCCAAAAGAGAAAGCCTCTGAGGCCCTCAAAATGCTCAGGAATCCTGGCTCGGCCGCCAGTCGATAAGCTCCAAATGGGGATGCCTGCGCCCGTTCCAGCAGTTCCATTTCAATTTGACGGCCAGATCAATGGATTCGTTGACCGGCGGCACACGATCCGCTTTTTTCCAGGCTACGCCGAAAATCCTTTGCCCGGGAACGGTGTTTAATTGAAAACGAAAATTACCCTGCCCAAATACTTCCGGTTTTTTGCCCAGGGCTACATCGCGAATCCCGAAAACCGGTTCGGGGTTGCCTTGGCCGAACGGTTGCAGGCATTCCATTTCATCCAGCAAATTCTTTCCCATATCTTCCGGTTCAATCCAGCAGGCCAGCTCCAGATCCCTTACCGCGGTCGAATTTTCCAACAATTCTGTTACGGCCAGGTGGAAGACTTTTTGCAATTCCCTCAAGTTGCATGGGTCCAGGCAAATGCCGATGGCCATAGGGTGGCCACCCCAACGATCGAGCAGTTCATGGCAGCTTTTCAACACCTCGACCAGGTCAACGCCTTTTATGCTTCGGCCCGACCCTTTGGCCAAATCGCCCTCGTTGCCCATCACAATGCAGGGTCGGCGGTATTTTTGAACCAGGCGGCTGGCCACCGCCCCGACCACTCCCGGATGCCAGTCCGAATGGTGTAAAATATAACCCGCCTGGTCCGATAGACGATCCCGGATGATATCTTCCGCTTGCGAGCAAATACGGGTTTCGATTTCTTTGCGTTCGGTGTTCATTTTCTCCAAGGCGCCGGCTGCCACGCCGCATTGCTCCCAGTTTTCGCAAAGGAGCAGATCGACCGGCAAAATGGCGTCCCCGAGACGCCCGCTGGCATTGATGCGGGGCCCCAGGCGAAAGGAGATATCGACCGGAGTGACTTCTTCCCCCAGAGACATTCCGCTGGTTTCGAAAAGAGCTTTCAAACCCAGCCGGTGGGTATTTCTAAGCCTTTCCAAACCCGCCTTGGCCAGTATGCGGTTTTCTCCCCGCAAGGGAACCAGATCGGCCACCGTGCCCATTGCCACCAGGTCGAGATACTCCTTGAGTTGAATAGTCTGGGCTAGTTCATCGCCTTCCCGGCGCAATTGTTTGAGCAGCCCGTGGACCAGTTTGAAGACCAGGCCAACCGTGCAAAGATGTTGCCAAGGCTCCTGCTCATCGTCAAAAATCCTCGGATTTACGAGAATGCAGTCGGCAGGAAGGCTTTCATTGGAAGAATGGTGGTCGATGATGATGACGTCGATTTGCTGCTCCCGTAGTGCGGCTACCTCCTGGAGGGAGTTCGTCCCGCTATCCAGGGCGATGAGAAGATGCGGTTTTTCTCCTTCTAAAATCCGCTCGATTCCTTTGAAAGAAAGACCGTAGCCTTCTTTCAGTCTGCGCGGGATCATATAGCGCGGATAAATCCCATAGAGGCGCAGGATGCTTACCAGGAGGACCGTGCTGGTTACTCCATCGACATCATAATCGCCGTAAATGAGAATCACCTCATCGTTTTGCATGGCTCGCCGCAACCGGTCCACGGCCTTGTCCAGATGGGTCAGGCGGAAAGGATCGTCCAAATTTCGCAATTGGGGTTCCAGGTATCGCCGGACGGATTCTTCCTCATTCAGCCCGAGCCGGATGAGCAGCCGCGCCACAATTGGGTGAAGGGAAAATTGGCTGCACAGGGCGCTGACCTGGTTTTCAGCGGCGGGAAGGCAGGTCCAACGCATGTCTATGCAATCAAGGAATTAAATTTATTATTGAGTTGATTTGGAAGCCTTGCGCGAAGACTGCCAATCGTATTCGGGTAGAATATGGCGTTCCTCGACATGGCGGCGATCTTGCCTGTGATACCAGAAAAATACCGGACTGGCGATAAATATGGAAGAAAACGTGCCCGTGAAAATCCCGATGATGAAGACCAGAGCAAAATCTATGACTACCCCGGCTCCCCAAAGATAAAGCGCCGACGTGGCCAGCAAAGTCGTCAAACTGGTCAGCAAGGTGCGCCCCAGTGTGCGGTTGATTGCCAGGTTGATCACCCCGCGCAGGTTCATGCCGGGATTGAGGGTCAACTCCTCCCGGATGCGGTCGAACACGACAATGGTGTCGTTCAAGGAGTAGCCGATGATCATGAGCACGGCGGCCACCATGGGAGCAGAAAATTGCCCGCTTCCGATTCCCAGCGATCCGAGCAGAACATACAGGCCGATGCTCATGAGGATATCGTGCACTGTCGCCACCACAGCCCCCACACCGTAGCCGAATTCGAACCTTACGGCCACATAAAACAGAATGAAGACCAGAGCCAGCGATATCGATTTAATGGCGCTCCATTTAACCTCGTCGCCCACCGAGGCGCTGATCGTCGTTTTGCCCATTAGCTCCAGTCCTGCGTCGGGATGGGCCGTCTGCAATGCGGCCAGGACCTGCTCTCCCATGTTCACCCGAGTGGTCACTTTGAGTGTTTCATTGCCCTGGCCGATGGTCGTTTGATAGAGCGAATTGACCTCCCCCAAATCGTTTTTCAAGGCCACCTCGGTAACCTGCTGGGAAGTCAGATTTTGTTCGAACTTGAGGATCAGTTCCTCCCCGCCCGTGAAGTCGGTTCCGTAAATATGGTCCTTGTTGATGAAAACGGCGGAAAGGCCGACAAGCACCATCACCCAGGAACAGATAAAAGCGGGTTTGCGAAAATTGAGGAAGGGAATCCGGGTCGTTTTGAGGAAACTCTTCACCATCATCTTCTTGACGATGCCGGTGTTGACCAGCATCTCCAGCATGGCTCGGCTGACCACCAGGGCGCAGAACATCGAGGCCAGTATTCCGATAGCCAGGGTGACGCCGAAGCCCTTGACCGGCCCCGTTCCCATCCAGATAAGGATTCCAGCCGTGATAAGGGTTGTCACATTGGCGTCCACGATGGTTGAGAGGGCTTTTTGATAACCGGTAATAAGAGATGTGGATAATTGCTTACCCTCCCTCAATTCCTCCCGGATTCGCTCGAAAATGAGGATATTGGCATCGACCGCCATTCCGATGGTTAGAACCAGGGCGGCCACACCGGGCAGGGTTACGGTGGCCCCCAGGCTGGACAAGGTGCCGAATACAATGATGATGTTGAGGCCCACCGAGATAACCGCCACCAGGCCCGCCGAGACATAATAAAGAATCATGAAGATGATGACCAGGAAGGCGCCGATTTGGAACGCGGTGATGGAGGCGTCCCGCGCGTCTTCCGCCAAAGAGGGGCCGACTTCATAAATTTCATCGTATTCCAGCCCCACCTTTAGGGGATTGTTGAGCACGTTGGCCAGCTCAAGGGCCTCCCGCTGGGTAAAACGGCCGGTTATTTCCGCCCCGCCTCGGATCTCTTGCTGCACGGTAGGCGCGCTATAGAGTTCGCCGTCGAGAATGATCGCCATCTGCCCGACTACCCCGGTCGATTGGTTTTTTTCTGCGATCATGCGGGTGACGTTGGCAAATGTTTCTCCTCCTTCGCTGGTAAAGCGCAGGAGCACCCGATACCCACCGAATTCATTGGGCGCGGCGTAGGCTTCATCGATAATGTCCCCCGTCATGGCGGGAGGTCTCTTGATATAGTAGGGATGCTCCGTAATTTCTCCCGTCCGGGAATTCTCCCGCTCCTCAATCATGGGCACATAGCCGAGCGGAGTTTCCGGGGTGTTCTGCGGATTGGCGGTGCGGTTGACTTCGCAAAATTCCAGTTTTGCCGGTTTTCCGATAACATTGATAATGTTCGGGTTGTCCTTGGTCGAAATCCCCGGCATCTGCACCTCAATGCGATTCTCGCCCTTGAGCCTGATGATCGGTTCCGCCACTCCCAGGCCGTCCACGCGTTTACGCAAAATTTCCACAGCCCGCGAGAGTTGGTCATCCCGCACCAACTGGTTGGGATCCAGGTCGGTTTCGTTCACTTTAAAGGTAATGGCGATGCCTCCCTTCAGGTCGAGGCCCAGTTTGACTTTTCCCTGCGAGTTTTTCAACAGCTCCGCTAACAGGATTTCGTTGCGTTTATGTCGGTTTTTGATGTCGCTGCCGTCGATTTGCGGAATGAACTTCTGGAAATCGATGGAATCCTCTTCCGCCAGGTTCTTGAGGGCCACGAAAAGGCTGGGTTCCTCCTTGCTTTCGACCCGTTTCATGGCCTTTTCTTTAAGCTTGTTGAACTCCTCGTTTTCCGCCGTTATCTGGGGGTCGATGTATTCCTCGAAAGGAGTATCGTTGGGCGGGATGATGTTGAGTACGGCCCAGCCAACCACAGCAATGGTCAACAGGCTTTTCCATATAATACTTCCAGTCATGGTAATAAATAATGCGGTGAACCGTTTCCGGGAATCGATCTATTTGCGGGCAACGGAATTTTGAATGGAACCTTTGCTGACTTCCACCTTGGTATTCTCTGCAATTCTAACAACGAAACGGTCCTCTTTTACATTGGTGATTTCTCCATAGATGCCGCCGTTGGTCAACACGGTGTCCCCGGTTTTCAACTCCGTCAGCATTTTCTGGTGTTGCTTTTGACGTTTCTTCTGCGGCGCCAAAAGTAGAAACCAGAGTCCCGCAAAGAGCAGTAGATAGAAA
>CBDDEL010000008.1:0-54997 GCA_965226885.1 Opitutales bacterium
AATTGGGTTGTTCATTATTGTATTTATTCGCCGGATAAATCGCCAAGCAAGAGAATATCTCATGCTTGCACTATATTGTTTTATCATTGTCTCATTGCTTGGTCAAATGACAAGCCAGTGCATTGCATGTCCTAGGCCCGAGTCTCATGCTTGCACTTTATTGTTTTAATCATTAAGTCTACATTGCAAAAAGGTGGTCAAATGACAAGCCGTGCAAGTACTAGCCCGGATATTTCATGAAGGGTAAAGTTTGGCTCGTTATTGCTATTGGAGATGGATTTCTTTGTATTTTGAGCAGATCGTCTTGATTTTTAGGTGTTTTTCAGGGTGTAGAGACACTGCCCCCTTTCCCCCATTGGTTCGGTAGTGCCGGGGGCAGCACCAATGCACCCTTTAGGTTGGCACCAATCGGCGGGCCGCATGGTTGAAAAGACTGGCCCAAGGATAACTCTCACTTAGGTGAAAGTGAATCGTTCGGGTGTTGCGCACGATGACCGCTCCGATCTTGATTAATTTGAGCCGCAGGGTGTGGCATTGGGCCCGCGCCCACTTCGTCCCTTTTAAGGCTAACCGGCGCATGGCTTCCATCAAGGTGTAGGCCAGCGCCGACAAGAGCAATCGCCACTGATTGGCCCACCATTGATGGGCGCTGGTGCGCTCGCTGAACAATTGCATCTGTTCCTTGATTCGGTTCTCCATTTCACCGCGGCCACAGTATACCTTGTCGTAAAGCTCCTGGGGATCGCCCGGCAGGTTCGTCACCACGAAGCGCGGGTTGGACCCCTGTGCGGTGTGTTCGGCTTTATGGATGACCAACCGCAGCCATCGCCACGAATCGGCAGCATAGACGAAGTCCTGGAATAACCGTTGTTTTTTACCCCTTAGTTCGAACCATTCTTTGGCCTGCTTTTGCAACTGCTGGGCGTCTTGCTGCAAGCGTGCATTGCGAGCCATCCCCACGATGTAACTAACTTCGTTGCGGTCGCACCAAGAGAGTATCCGGTCTCGACAAAATCCACTGTCGGCGCGCCAAATAATCCGCGTACGGGGCCAGCTTTGGCGAATCCGTTTAACCAGCAATTTGAGGATGGCCCCGGCATGCTTGCTGGCATCGATCTTGCTCGGCCGCAGGTAGGCCACCAGCAGCTGATCACCGCAAAAAACATATAGCGGCAGAAAACAGTAATGATCATAATAACCGTGGAAAAAACGTCCCTCCTGGAGCCCGTGCACCGGATTGTCGGTGGCGTCAAAGTCCAGGATGATCTCTTCGGGTTCCTCGGCAAAGGAGCCCATGAACTGTTCGACCAACAGCTCGTTTACCGCAAAGGCCGCCCGCCGATCCTGCCCGTTTTCAAAACGACACAAAGTCGGCGCGCTGGCCAACGTTTCAATGCGCCCCGTTACCGTTTGCAACAATGGATCGTGGCGCAGGGTATCAAAGTCGTTCAAATCCTCATAGCCCGCCACCAGCCCGTAAACGCGCTGCCGCAGCATCCCCAATACCTCATGGCGTACTTTGCCCTTCTGCCGTTTGTCCACTAACTGTCGGGCCGCTCGTTCGGTCAAGCCCAACTGCCGATCCACTTCCCGGATCAAAAGCAGTCCGGCATCCGAAGTAACCTCTCCGCCCTTGAAATCAACCCGCACACGGCGGCCTTTTACCCTTGTCAACTGTAGCTTTAATTGTTTACCTTTTGTCATCGCTGATATTGCTTTAATTATTGATCTATCCTGCTGTATATCAGCAGTTAAGCATATCAACGATACTTTTTTTACGAAATATCCGGGCTAGAGCCTTATTATTTTTTAATTGCAGGAATTGGAGCATGCAAGATGTTGGGATCAAGGGGAATGAAATTATTTTCCACAGGATTATCTATGCAAATACTTATTGTATTCTTTTCAATTCTTTTTGGGGCAATTACTCTATTTCCCGGCGCCTTGTCTTTCTCTTCAAGAGAAAACACAATGTTGTCGGCGGCGTATAATTACGCTGCCATGAAATGGATTGATGACAATACTCCCAAAAACAGTTTTTTATTTTCCGGATTTAGGTCCAGTGCTTTGCTTCCCAGACCGTTTTTGGCTAAAGGATATAAACGGCTCATCCCGCAATACAATGATGATATTTCCAAAATTTTAGCTGAAAACCGCAATATTGAGAATTATTATTTGGTGACAACCAAAGAGATTGATCAGAATCATCCACTATCTGCATATATAGAAGAAACCCCACCGATTCATCGTCAATTTCTTCCAGAAAGAAGAAATCCTTACAACAAATCAGGAAAATATGCATTATTCATTTACACTATTAATAGATCAAAACTAATATCGAAATTTGGTAGTGTTAACATGACGAATGTTTGATATTGCTGTTGTATTCCCAGATGAACAAGCACAGGACGCGAAAATGCATGACCAAAGACTTCGAGAATGACAGCGTTTTACGCACATAGCGTGACAGGGACTGTCGCAAGGTATTGTTCCAGCGTTCGATATGGGCGGTTTGGCCGGATTGTTTCCCGCTGGCGCTGTTGTGAGGGAAAACCTTGTCGTAGCTTTCCCAGTAATCGCTTACGGTGGCACAGTCGCGATAGGGCTGGGCGATGTTGTGATACAACTGCCAGCACGTTTGATCGCTACGATCACCCAGAGAAAACCCGACGACCTGTCGGGTACGTCGACACAAGGCTACCCATAGCCATACCTGCCCCGAACGCTTATCGCCCCAGAATGACCACACCTCGTCCAGCTCCAGCATATCGTTATACTGGCGGGCAAGCAGGTGCTCCGTGCGCACCAAAACCGGATGAGCCTGCGTGCCATTTACCGTACCTTCGGGGTAGCCCCAAAGACGGTCATCGAATGGATTAAAAAAAGTCCTGAGTTTGCCGAAGCTGGAGTCCACTCTGCTTGCCCGCCAGTATAACGCTTGCCCGCCAGTATAACGATATGCTGGAGCTGGACGAGGTGTGGTCATTCTGGGGCGATAAGCGTTCGGGGCAGGTATGGCTATGGGTAGCCTTGTGTCGACGTACCCGACAGGTCGTCGGCTTTGCCCTGGGTGATCGTAGCGATCAAACGTGTCGGCAGTTGTATCAAAACATCGCCAGCGGGAAACAATCCGGCAAAACCGCCCATATCGAACGCTGGAACAATACCTTGCGACAGTCTCTGTCACGCTATGTGCGTAAAACGTTGTCATTCTCCAAATCTTTGGTCATGCATTTTCGCGTCCTGTGCTTGTTCATCTGGGAATACAACAGAAATATCAAACATTCGTCATGTTAGCACTACCTGTGGGGGTCGTGCCGATTGGCAGCCGACGGCTTCGCCCAGTGAAATGAGCCGCTTTGAAACACAGAAGTTAACCAAGCCTGCGAATCTGAGCGCATTGACGGACATGAGCGGTCAATGGATCGATCAAGTGAATAGGTGAGTGGAGATGAAAAAACTGATTCTCGATTTGGATAGTTCGGAGAGCCAAACTTGCCGAAAGCAGGAAGGCTCGGCCTTCAACGGCCATTTCGGGGGGCACCGCAGAGCAATGGATCAATGAGGGCCAACATGCCCTCCACTGGACCCGATTGTCCTGCCATGACTTTGAGGACAGCGCCGTTCGGCTTCAGCTCTTCGGCTTAGCCAACAATCTGGGCATCTTCATGCACCGGTTGATCCTTCCCGGCAAGGTGAAGCACTGGATGCAGAGCTCTTTACGGGAAAAACTCATCAAAACCGGAGCAAAGGTGATTCACCATGCCCTGAAGCCGCTTTCTCCTGAGTGAACTTCAAAAGCCGCATTGCCATAATGAGTTGATATATCCTCGGAGCTAGACCCAAGCACTCTGACGTGTACTGGATTTGTTGGACACGGGATTCTCTTATATTCATTGTTTATTGATTAGTGTGTCAGGCGGCTTGTTTTGGTAAAGGGTTTTGTTTTCTCGTTGCCCCCCATGGGGGGCAAATATTTTCCTCGAATTGGACTGGGCTTTGGTAACTCAGAGAGGAATGTTTGCGATATCGGTTGTAGAAGATTTCCACGTATTCGAAGACAGTTGATCGCAGTTCGCGCTCGTCGGCAAAGTGGCGGCCTCGAATCGTGCTGGTCTTGAAGCGGCCGTAGAACGATTCCATGGCCGCGTTGTCGTAGCAGTTGCCTTGGGCGCTCATGCTCGGCTTCATGCCTAGTTCAGAGACCAGCCTCTGATAGTCGTCGCTGGCGTAGGGGCTGCCCCGATCGCTGTGATGAATAATCCCGGTGCGCAGTGTGCCGCGGGTCATGGCCGCGGCTTTGAGGGCCTTGCCAACCAGCTTCGCGTCGTTGTGGTTGGAAACGCTCCAGCCTAGCAGGCGTCGGCTGAACAGGTCCATCACCGTGGCCAAGTACATCCACCCGGCCAGGGTCCGTAGGTAGGTCGTGTCCGCCACCCAGACCTCGTCGATATGGGTCGGCTGGCCATGCTTTTTAAGCACATTGGGGCTGTAACCATAGGGATGGTTACTGTTGGTTTTTAATGGCTTAAAGCGTTTACTCTGGGTGCTTTTGATTCCCATTTCACGCATCAGACGCAGAGCCCGGTCACGGCCGCAATCGATGCCCTCATCATCCTTCAGATGGCGGTGCATTGGCCGATGCCCATAGCGGCCCTTGGCCTCTTTGTGTACCTTCAGGATCGCCCCCTTGATTCCCTCGTCCTCAATCCGCCGGGCCGAGGGCGCTCGGTGCCTCCAGCAGTAATAGCCACTGCGACAAATCCCCATCGCCGAGCATATTTCCTCGATCTTGAAGCGCCCCTCGTTGTCTTTGACAAACTGGTACTTCATTGTTCGTCCTTGGCAAAGTAGCCCACCGTTTTTTTTAGTATCTGGTTGATCCGCTCCGAGCGGCGCAGCTCTTTGCGAAGACGATCTATCTCGGCCGCCATCTCCTTCGGACTGCTCTGTCGCTTTGAGGTGGCTTCGCCCTGCTGATCGTCCAGATAGAGCCTCTTCCACCTATACAATTGGTTGGTGTTGACCCCAAGTTTGGTCGATACCTCGGTGGCGCTCAGACCATCGAGTATCATCAGTTGAACTGCCTCATTTTTGAACTCTATACTGCGTCTTCTTCCCATGCTTCGATTCTCCATTTAGGAGAATCTCGTGTCCACTTTTTCCAGTGCACATCACTCATACACGATTTATCGAGAAGGTTCGGGCCATTTCTAACCCTTGAGGCTTTTTGAAGAATGCTATTGAAAGTGGATAACTCAGTAGCCTTTACAGCCTGTGCGTATTCACCACTTGTTTTCAAATTTTCATAATCCTTCAATCGAATTTTGATTGCTCATCAATTTCCTTTCACAGTGCTTTTGGTGGGATAATGAAAATTGACGAAATTCAGGGTTCCGAGGTTGTAAAGACTGAACAAGATACCAGCCACGAGGTAATGTTCAGAAACTAGGAAAATCAGAAAGGCCAAGAGAAGTCCGGTTTCCTTTAAAATCCGTTTTTTGCTGAAGTTCTTCATTTGTGTTTCTTGGATTTGGGGTTGAGTAGGAGGTATTGATTAAAAAGTCTTTCCGAGAACGATTTCGTAGTTATCGGCGATGGTGTTGTCCGGGGCGGCATCGGCGTTGAAAACTCCGAAGATTAAACCGACGAGATTGGCTTCGGTCACCTGCACGGGGTCGCTGTTGCGGTTGTTGATGCCTTTGGCGGTCCAACCGTTGTCGTCTTTGGTGGTGATGGTGTGGGCGACGAGTTCGTCAGAGGCATCGCGATAAACAACGATCATTCCGGCCTGAAGTTCTTCGTAGTCAGCATTTTCGACCACCAGAACTGAATTGGAGCTGTAAAGAGGGGCCATGGAATTTCCGGCTCCGACCATGACCTGCCAGTTTTTATTCATTCCAGCGATTTTTTCAGCATCCTGGAGGGCTTTGGTGAAAGGAACGTTGGTGATGGAGGCGGTGGCGATATTGCCGAAAAGAATCAGGGTGGCGAGGAGGAGAGTGGAGGCTTTTTGCTGCATGCCCAAAGTGTCGCTCGGGCAGCCCCAAAAAATTATCCGTGCAAGAGTGTAAATCCTCCGGTCCTTCTACTGAAAGAAGTCCGTATATTTACGTAGATGGCCGTGAATTACTGGTTAGTATAGGTCATATATTGTTGATAAACAATGCTTTATATAATCTTCCTTGAATCTGAGGACACTGAAATACGTGTTGCTAATCCAATTCGGCTGGGATACGATTCGAATTCGTTTTATTTCCTGCTCTACTAAAAGGATTTAATATGCCTAAAGAGCTGAAAACTCTTATACCATCGCGCGTTGATGCCCTCGATCATTACCTGCAACAGATCGGACGATTCCCCTTGCTTGGCGCTGAAGAAGAAGCGGAGTTGGCTCAAAAGATCAAAAATGGCAGCGAAACTGCCCGGCAAAAAATGATCCAGGCGAATTTACGTCTGGTCGTGAAGATGATCCGAAAATACCGCGATTTGGGCGTTCCGGCGGCCGATCTGATTAGCGAGGGCAATATCGGTCTCATTCGAGCGATCGATCGCTTCGATCCGGATAAAGGGTATCGGCTCAGCACCTACGCTTCCTGGTGGATTAAGCAAAGCGTGATGGATGCCCTTGCCCGACAAGGAAGAACCATTCGATTACCCAAGCATGTTCTCGACCAATTAGGGCAGATACGGAAAATTGGCATGGAGCTCACCGATAAGTTGGGCTGTGAGCCAAGCGATGAGGACATCGCCAGAGCCTGGGATCAACCTTCCGAAAAGGTTAGATTCCTCAAACGCGTGTCTTTAGGCGCGGTTTCACTCGATGCTCCTGCCGGCGACAACGATGAATCCTCCCTAGGCGAGATAGTCCGTGATGAGAAAGCTCCCGATCCGGAGGAGAAATTTCGGAGCAAAAGTGTTAAAGATGATCTCGGGAGTATGCTCAAGCAGCTTGATGCCCGCGAGCTTGAAGTTCTCCGAATGCGATTTGGATTATACGGAGAGGAGCCAAAAACACTCGAAGAAATTGGAAAGGTATTAAAAATCAGTGACACTCGCGTTCGCCAATTCCAGGCAAGAGCTCTATCCAAAATACGTGGAAACCTCAAAGGACCCAAACCTCAGGGCGTTGCTGAGGAAATAAAGGAAGATCAGTTTGACAACCAAAGCTTTATAAATCTCCAAGCACTCCTCAAATCGAAGACTAAGAAAAAAAAGAGGGCTAAAAAGGCCACAAAAAATTGACGATCGGCAAAAAATTCAAAATAATATCATTGAAACGTATGCTGGATTATTGATTGCCGCGTGCCATACCTGTTTTCCTTCTAACTCGCCGTATGGATTGAGGTCTACAGTTCCAGGGGCACGCCTTTACATTTTTCCATTTCTATGATAGGTTAAAACGAGATGTTTGTCTGGCGATATTTGGTTCTATTCTTCGGCTTTGGGTTGATATTTCTCCCTGGTTCCGTTGATGGTAAAAAGACTAGCGCCGACCCCGTTCCATCCTCGTCGACGAGCAAAAAATCAACTACGACTGTTGCGCGTATCGTGAGATGGGAAGTTCCCGGAGGAACGGTTGATCGGACCCCATCTTTGCTACCACTTTAAGTGAGAGTATTTCCGTAGGTTTGGTATTGTAGGTTTTGCAGCGGGTGGCGCAATGAGGCCGTAGGCCGAATGGAGCCAGCCGCTGCTTTGTTGATTGTTCGCCAGAGTCTGGCAAATGTATTTGGGGAGAGAAAGCCTAATCGGCTGTGGGGGTGTTTCGCGTTGTATTTGTGTCGCCATTGTTCGACCACCACACGCGCTTCGGTCACGCTCAGGAACAGTTCCTGGTTAAGGCATTCATCGCGCAAACGATTATGAAAGGATTCTATATGTCCATTCTGCCAAGGGCTTCCTGGATCAATGTATGCGATGGCAATTTCCTGTCGCTGCAGTTCTTCTTTGACTTGGTGGGCTATAAACTCCGATCCGTTGTCCGAGCGGATGCACTGAGGTTTGCCGTTCTCTCTTATGGCATCGTTCAATACCTCTACCACATCGGCACTTTTCAGTGAGCGCGCAACCTTAATGGCCAGGCATTGACGGGTATGTTCATCGATCAGTGTCAAGAGCCTGAGCGGACCGCCCCGGTCGGTGCGATCCGCCACGAAGTCCCAACTCCACACATGGTTGGGCTGCACTGCTCGGGTCGGGGTAGCCGTGGATTGGCCCTGCCGGCGACGGCGCTTGCCAGACGGGCGCACACCCAGTCCTTCGAAACGACGCACTTTTTGGACGAATTTGCGACTCACGGGCCAACCTTCATGGGCCAACAAAGCGCGGATCCGACGATAGCCATAGCGCGGATGCTTCTTCGAAAAGGCAATGATGCGTGCCACCAGTTTATGCCTATACTCAGTAGCTTTCTTGGGTTCATACAGGTAGGTTGAGCGGTGCAACCCAAAATACTGACAGGCCCGACGCAGCGAGCACGACCCTTGGGCCAATACATGCTTCACCGCTTCCTTTTTCTGCTTCGGGCCTACCATTTTTTTGCGTTCACCTCCTTGAGCACACGGTTCTCCAGCATCTGCTCGGCTACTATCTTCTTAAGCTGCGTGTTTTCGCGCTCCAGCTCCTTCAGCCGCTTGGCGCCACGCAGCTCCATGCGGCCATACTTTTTACGCCAACGATGGTAGCTTTGAGGACTGATATTGTGGGACCGACAGACATCCTGAATGCCTTTGCCTGCGTCTACTTCGCGCAGTATCGTTATGATTTGTTCAGGGGTGTATCTTTTTTGCTTCATAGGTCTTTCCGGTAATTTCTCCAGAAAGACTCTCACTGGCAATGGTAGTGTTTTCGGCGGTCACATCACGGTGATGCAAGGAAGTGGACTCTCAATGGCTCCGATATATGGGGAAAACACCATGGTGGTAACGACCCCAATTGAATTCGAAGACCTTAAAGCTGAAATGATTGTTGCTTATCGAAACCGGAGTGGTGAGCTTGTTGTCCATCAAATCGTCAATAAAATAGGAAAAAAATGGCTCGCTCGAGGGATTAACAATCGAACTTTCGATCGCGACCGGGTTACCAAGAATAATCTGGTCGGTGTGGTGTATGCCGTTTTCAATTCCAGGAGTTCGCCAGGAGTTCGGAAAACAACACTGAAGCGATCAAAAAAACATACACAAAAAGCAAACGGGAAAAATGAAGTATTAGGATTATCTTAACATTAATCGATCTGAGAGGGTGTCTAGAAAGTGTTGTGACCGCCAAAAACACGACCGTTGCCAGTGAGAGTCTTTTTGAGGTGGTAAATCGACGATGGAAATTACATAAGGGGTCGTGTCGTTCTTTTGTTATTTATTGATCTTCAAACCCCTCTATTTAATCCGTGGTTTGATCAAGTGCCCAGGAGGTATTCGGGGTTTAGTTTTTGCAGGAATTTGGGTAGGAAGAGGCCGTCTTTGCGAATGAGTTTGCCGTCGAAGCGGATTTCTCCTCCGCCGTATTCCGGCCGCTGTATGCATACCAGGTCCCAATGCACTTGAGATTTGTTGCCGTTGTCGGCTTCTTCATAAGCCTGACCAGGAGTAAAATGAAAAGAACCGGCGATTTTTTCATCAAAAAGTATATCGCGCATGGGCTCCAATATGTGGGGGTTGAAACCGATGGCAAATTCACCGATGTAGCGAGCACCTGCATCGGAATTTAAAATTTTATTCAATTTTTGATTTTTTTGGCTGGCGGATGCTTTTTCGATGCGCCCTTTATTAAATTGCAGCCGCACATTGTCGAACGAATCCCCTTGATAAACCGATGGTACATTGAAGGTAATATGACCCTCTACGCTGGTTTTAAGCGGGCAGGAAAAAACCTCGCCGTCGGGGATATTATATTCCCCGCCACAGGTAATGGCGCCGATATTTTTGATCGAAAAACGCAAATCTGTCCCCTTGGCCGTGATGTGCACTTTATCGGTTCGATCCATCAACCTTTTGAGCGCCCTCATACCTGGAATCATGCGGGAATAATCCAATGTGCAGACCCGGAAATAAAAATCCTCGAAAGCTTCCGTGCTGAGAGAAGCCTGTTGAGCCATGGCCGCCGTCGGCCATCGTAAAACCACCCATTTGGTCTTCTTCACCCTCCAATCGATCACCGGTCTCATGAGGCTAAGGGCCATCTTCATTTTCCCCGAAGGCACATCCGATAATTCGAAAATATTGTGGGACCCTCGCAACGCGATATAGGCATCCATTTGCTTCATGCGCTGCAATTCGAGACGGGAGACAATTTTAAACTGCTCCTCCGAGCTTTGCAGAAACATTTCCCGCAAAACGCGCCCGTGATTAACCTGCACGAAGGGGATTGCCTTGCGCGCGCGGGCCGCCCGAACGAGGGCCACAACCATATCGTCGGGCACATCGTGGGCATCGATGAGAACCTTTTCGCCCCTTTTCAGTTTAACGGAAAATCCGGTCAGGATTTCTGCCAATCGAATAATTCTGTCATCCATAGGGGCGGCAGTATTCAGCGAATCTCAAAAAAAGCAACTCCCCTAAAGTCACCGCATGAAGCCATTTATTCCTTGGATGAAGCAGGTTCCTGCTCCGGCTCCTCATCCACCGGAACCGTCAAGTAGGGCGTCACGAACATGACCAGGGCCATGATCAGGTAGCCCAAGGTCCACTTGGAAAAGTTGATGGAGAGCAGGCCGATGACATCGCCTTCGGTGAAAAGGTAGGTGTTGGTAAAACCGATCAGGGAGAATACGGCCCCGATTAAAAACCAGATGCCCGCGTGTTTGAATTTGCGGTCGATTATGCAAACGGTCGCGGCCGCCATCACCATGCAGGTGTAGATGTATCCCTGGCCAATGGCAAACATGCCGTCGGTGTAAAAGGTGCGCATCTGGACGAAGGTTTCGTTGATCTCGGGGCGGAAAAGAGCTTGCCCGGTTTCCGCGCTGGCCACGGCCAGAGTGTGTTTGACCGCTAAAGCCACGTAGGCTGCTATGGCCGGTATTAACCCCACCACCACGGCCGGGGCGTGTTTACGTTCGGTCGCCTGGAAGCATTGCGAACACATGACAACGCCAATCCAGATCAAAATAGCCATGCCCGCTTCCACCGGAATGAGAAAGACGACAAAACTGAGCGTCCCGGTAAAACAGATGACCGACCACACGATGGCGTTGAGGGTGGAATAACCGGCCCGGGCGCCCATTTTTTTATACCCCGGATGCCCCAGAAAAATCGAAGTGGGAAACGGCGAGCCGAAAAAAGCCGCCCCCAGAGTCCCCAACCCGTTAAAAGCCATGCAAGGCCGGGGGTTGTAGGAATCCCCCGCCGCGGCCGCCGATTCGATGTTCTGCAAGGAAGAAACCAGCAGGATGAAACCCATTGGTATAATAATGGGCAGAAACTCCATTAGGTAGCGAAAGGATTTAGCCAGATCTCCGATAACCGGAATGGGCATTTTCAACCCGATTTGAGCCGTGTTGATTTCTCCCGCCGGCACTACCGTGGGCAGATCCATCCAATACATACTCCAGGCAATGGCGGTGCCGGTGGCCAGCACGATAAAACCTCCCGGCAGCCCCAGCTTGTTCTTTACCCCCCCGAAAAAGAATACGAAAACCAGGGCCAGGGTGGTGAATCCGATAACTGGAAAAGCGTAGGCGCGAAAAACGAAATCCATGCTGATGAAGGCCAGGCCGGTTCCCCCAATGGCCACAAGCAATGCCGCCCGCGGCGTTACCCGGCGCAGATACTGGGCCACGAATGAGCCAAAAAACTCGATGAAGCCCGAACCGAAGCAGCCAATCAATCCCGCGTGCCAGGCGATAATATCCGCCTCCTCCTTACTCAAACCATCGGCCAGGGCCTTTTGCTGGGCGGGGAACATGATCAGAAAAACATAAACGATGATCGTCAACAGGCTGGTGCCATAGGGTATCGCGCAAACGTCGTTGCGGCCCTCTTTTTTGGCCAGTTTCAAGGCTTGGTGAGCGTAGAAAATATTGCCGATAATCAGGCCGACGGCCGCCGCCGGTAAAATTCGCCCATAAAAAAGTTCTTCCGAAAAACCCAGAAAGCCCTGGCACAGGCTGCTCATCAGAATGAACATGAGCATGTTGTCCAAACCCAGGGCAAAGAGACCTTCAAAATCGCCTTTGACAAATTTTTTCATGATGGGGTAACGGGGTTCACCGGCAGCAATGTATTTATCCTGAACAGAGCATTATCAAGTTTAATACATTACGAGCAAGCTTTTGCCATTGCCTAAAAAACGATTGAATATTGTATCGGATTCGCTATCAAAACCCTTTCTGTTATGAGAGGCATTTACAATGGATAAGGACAAACCGGTAATTTTAACCTGCGCCCAACCGACCGGGCAGCTGCACCTGGGCAATTACCTGGGGGCCATTAAAAACTGGGTCGCCCTGCTGGACGATTACCGTTGCTATTTTGGCATCGTCGACCTGCACGCCATAACGCTTCCCTACACCCCGGCGGATTTGCGGAAAAACACCTACGCCTGCCTGGCCCAATACATGGCTTGCGGTCTCGACCCGGCCAAATGCCGGATTTTTGTTCAGTCCCATGTCATCGGGCATACCGAACTTGCCTGGCTGCTGGGTTGTCTGACCCCTCTGGGCCAGCTTCAACGCATGACCCAATTCAAGGACAAAGCGCGGAGAATCAGGCCCCATCAGATTGGACAAACAGAACTTAATCTGCAAATGACTCAGGACAATGAGAGCGGATCGGTCGGTTCCGGACTTCTCTACTACCCGGTTCTGATGGCGGCGGACATCCTTCTTTACAATGCCGACCTCGTTCCCGTGGGCAACGACCAGAAGCAGCACCTCGAACTCACCCGCGACCTCGCCATTAAATTCAACAACACCTACTCGCCCACCTTTAAAGTGCCTGAGCCCTACAAGCAGGGTTCCGCTGGCAGGGTCATGTCTTTACAGGATCCAACCAAAAAAATGTCCAAATCGGAGGCCAATCGAAGCGGCGCATTGTTTCTGCTCGATCCGCCCAATATTTTACGGAAAAAAATCATGAGCGCCGTGACCGATTTGGGGAAAGAGATCGTCGCCCGTGAGGACAAACCGGGAATCACCAACCTACTCAATATCATGAGCGCCGTGACGGATCGGCCCGTGTCCGCCCTGGAAAAAGAATTTTCCGGCAACGGTTATGCCAGCTTCAAGTCCGCCGTGGCCGATGCCGTGGTGGCCCTTCTGCAGCCCATACAGGAGCGCTGCAAGGCCCTCATGGCGGATAAAGAGGCCCTCTCCAATGTCTTTCGGGAAGGGGCTGCCGACGCTCAAAAAAGGGCCTATCGAATGTTGTCGAAGGTTTACCGCAAAGCGGGATTTGTGGAGCGTCCGGCAGCCAAAAACTAGCCATCTGAATGCCGAATTGCGATGGAGGAACAAGACCAAACCGAATTGTCCAAGTGGCCCTATTTCCTCGCATACCTCTCTTTGCTGGCCGTGGCCGTGGCCATCGTTCTGACGGCTCCCAAACCCTACAGCATTGCGGCTATGAGCGGCGCCATCATTTGCGCCTTGGTCGGGCCATTTTTTCTGCTAGCCCCCTTTCTAATCGAATATTTTTCCCGGCTAAAACTGGAGCGCAATCAGCTGCGGGAGGCCTCGGAGGAACAATTCGCCAACTCCCTCCGGCTGGTGGGTGAGCTGGAGGCGCTGCAAAAAGTGTTCACCCGTCAGGCCGAGCAGGGCGCCACCCATGTCCTCGGTATCGAGGGGCTGGTTCCGCAATTGGAGAAACATGCCACGCAATTGGACCGTTTGACAAATGAATTCAAGTTGACGGCAAAATCGGAAAAGAAGGCCCAAACCCAGGAATCCCTTGATACGCTGGCAAAAGACCTGGCAGGCGTTCTCAAACAATTTAAAAAAATACCGCCAACTCTGGAAAAACAAATTGCCGGGCTGAAGGTGGTCGAATCGCCGCCTCAAAAACATCAACCGGATTTAGATTTTGAAGAAAACCCGGAGCGGGAGGCCGAAATCCATTTACCGCTGGCCGAGGTTGAAGATGAAGACGAAGACGACCTCGAACCAAATCTAACTAACCTCGAGGATGAGGATTCGGTCTCTTTGATCGTCAACTTGATCAGCAGTATTGGCAATAAGCCCTTTGTTCGGGGCGAGGGCGCCGGATTGTCCTGGGATCGAGGCGTCGAAATGCGGTTCGTAGAGATCGGAATATGGGAATGGGGCGCTTCAGAAGTTGACGTACCGGTTTGGGCCAGGATCTATTTGAACGACAAGATTTCCGCCTATGGCGAAGACATTGAATTAAATGCCGGAGAGCAAATTGAGGTAACTCCCGAATTCCAGGAACCTTGATTAGGCCCATGGCCATTGAATTTCCAAAATCCAATTATTAATCCGGCAATTGAATAGTAACAGTTAAGCGGCGTATTGAACATCCCGATGATGGAAGAGTTTTTTAATCAAAATTGGTTTTCGTTGCCTGCTGCGCAGGTGGGTTCGCAGACTTCCCTGCAACTCAATTTGGCTGCGCGGGGCCGGCAGGTTCTTCAAGTTGGCTTTGACCGTGTTATTCAAATACTCATCGGGGTTCAATTTGGGACTGTAAGATGGTAGATAAAAAATCCCGATCCTATCGCGGTGGGCTTCAATCCAACCGGTTACTTTTTTAGCATGATGCACTCTCAGATTGTCCACAATGAGAAAGATTTTCCGTTTGGCTCCTTTGATTAACTGGCGCAGAAATTTGATAAACAGTTCCACATTCAAGGCTCCCTTGTAAACCATGAAACGCAGCTTTCCACGGTTGGTTATAGTCGAGATCATGCTCGTGCTAAAACGACGCGCACTGCGTTTGGCAACTGGCGTTTTACCGCGCGGAGCATAACCTCTTCCCCGATGATCTTCGCTACTGATGCCGGTGATGCCGGTTTCATCTCCCCAGTGGATTTGGGCCTGTTGCGCTTTGGCTCTGGCTTCGATGGCCGGGTAAGTTTGATCAAGCCACCTCTTAATCGCCTCAGGCTGCTGCTCATAGGCTTGTCTTCGAGGTTTTTGTGGAGTGAAACCCCAACGGCGAAGATACTCGCCCACCGTGCGGATCGGCATCTTCAAAGCAAACTGCCTTTCAATCAACTCTTGCACCGCTTGGCGCGTCCACAGGGCAAAGGGCATCTTAAGCTGGTCGGGTCTCTTATCGGTAATCATTCGGCACACCATGCGCTCTTGTTGGGAGCTCAATCTTCGACATTGGCCCTGCCGACGGCCCCGTTGTCCAAGCCGCAGGGCTTTTGGCCCTCCATTTCGGTAAAGGGCCCACCATCTGCGCACAGCGCTGATCGATACCTTTAAAACCACGGAAACCTCTTCATAAGTGCAACCCTCTCTTTTCAGATCCACCGCCCGACACCTCAGCTCATATATAGTCTCTTCGCTTAGTGAACGCGCATCATTCCTATTCATGAACCTACTTTAGCATAAGTTATTGATATGTCACTATTTATTTGCCGGATTAATAGATAAATTAAATTAATATAAAATACAAAGAATGAGTGCTGCATCTATCCGCAACATACGCAAACGCGCCTTGATCGGCGAATTATTATCGGGAACTTTTCTTAACCTCGGTTCCAGCATTTCGGTAGAAATTGCCGGACAATGCGGTTTCGACTGGTTTATGATCGACCTGGAACACGGTTCCGGCAATTGGGAGATTTTGGGGCATCAACTGCAAGCCTTGAACGGCAGCGCCACCGCCCCCATCGTCCGCCTGCCCGACAACCAGCCGGTTCTCTTCAAACGCGCGCTCGATATGGGCGCTTCGGGAATTATGATTCCGCAGATTGGAAGTGCCGATGAGGCAAGGCAGGCGGTCGCTTCGTTGCGTTACCCTCCGGAGGGAATCCGGGGAGCAGCGGGATCGCCCCGGGCCGCTGGTTTCGGGACAAATTTCAGCGATTACTTTTCCCGGGCCAACAAGGAACTTATTACCGTTATCCAGATCGAGCGAAAGGAGGCGCTCGACAGCATCGATGAAATTGCCGCAATTGAGGGGTCGACGTTCTCTTTATCGGTCCGCTGGATTTGAGCATCAACCTGGGAATTCCCATGCAATTCGACCATCCTCTCTATTTGGAAGCCCGGAATAAAGTAGTCAAAGCCGCCCTTCAGGCCGGCAAAGCGCCCGGAATCACTATACCAGACGCGGATCAGCTTCAGGAAGTCATCGATTTGGGTTTCAATTTCCTGGCCATGGGCAGCGACACCGGCCTGATTGCCAACGGGTTGAGGAATTTAGCCTCAACCATTAACGAACACAAATCTTGATTCGTTCTACAACTAGTTGGAACCCTTTTGGAACCCTTTTGATATAAAAATTAGTGGAACATTGCCGGTTTGGGTTGGAGCGCTGTTCATAGCAATAGCGTTGCCGCCCACTGTTTATGGAAGATCCGATGCCGTAACCTGGGCCATGGTGGAGCGGATTCTTGATCAAATTCAGGAACCCGAATTCCCCGACCGGGATTTTTATATTACGGATTTTGGAGCCAAAGGTGATGGCCAAACCGATTCCCGTCCGGCCTTTGAAAAGGCCATCGAAAAATGCAATCAGGCTGGCGGCGGCCGCATAATCGTACCACCCGGAGTCTGGTTTTCCAAGGGCCCTATCCACCTCAAAAGCAACGTCAATCTACATCTGGAGGAAGGGGCCACGATTCGATTCAGCGATAACACGGATGATTTTCTTCCTGTCGTGCTGACCCGCTGGGAGGGCACGGAATGTTATAATTATTCTCCCTTTATATATTGCTGGCAGGGGACTAATGTGGCCATCACGGGAAAGGGAACACTGGACGGTAACGCCAAAAACAGTTTCGTGCCCTGGAAACCCAAACAGAAGCCGGACCAGCTTTTGCTCAGGCAGATGGGTAATAACGGCTTTCCGGTGCACAAACGCATCTTTGGCAAAGGTCATTGGCTGAGAACGCCCATGATCGAGTTTTTCGGATGCAGAAACGTGCTCGTGGAGGGGGTTACCATTATCGATTCCCCTTTCTGGGTAATCCATCCGGTTTACTGCGAAAATGTTATCGTCCGCGGCGTAACGGTGGATAGCTGGAATGAGAATAACGATGGGGTGGACCCCGACTCTTCCGTCAATGTTCTGGTGGAAGATTGCGTCTTCAATAGTGGCGATGATTCGGTGGCCATTAAGTCGGGAAGAGATCAGGACGGCTGGCGCGTCGGGCAGGCCAGCGAAAACATCATCATCCGCAATTGTGTCATGAATTCAGACGACAACGGGCTGACCATAGGAAGCGAAATGTCCGGAGGCGTGCGCTATGTGTTCATGGAAGATTGTCAAATTGGCAGTGTTGAATCGGCAATTTTTTTCAAATCCAACCTGGACCGTGGTGGAGCCGTCGAGCATATCCGGGCTCGCAATATTGAGGTCAACCTGACCAGTCGCGCCGTTATTCAATTCATGACGGATTACTCCGGCTGGCGAGGCAATCATTATCCCCCCGTTTTTCGGGATTTCATCATTGAAGATGTCACTTGCAAGAAGGCCGATAAATATGGGATCAACGCCGTGGGCAAGGAAGGAGCGCCCATCCGGGATATCGTTATCCGCAACGTGCTAATCGAGAATGCCAAGATTCCCCAACTGCTATCCTATATCGAAAACTTTCGTTTTGAAAATGTGAGCGTAAACGGAGAATTATTACAGCCCCGCCCGGTCGAGTGAAAATAACCAGATTTCATGCTTAAACCGGCGTAATTCGATTCAGTCCTTCTTTTCAATATTCTGTTTCATCACCTCCATCTGGCTCTCCAGGCCGATGGCTTGTTCGACCGGCAGGCAAAAGGCGATGCCCGTTCCCGGTTCGTTGAATTTTCCCGTTTTGTAAATTTCCTTCAAAATGGTATCGACCAGGTGTTTCTCCACCAGGAACAGTACAACGTCTGTTTGCGCGCTCAGGCTAAGCCCGAAAAAAGTCTTGGCTTCGTGAATCCCCACGCCGCTCGCGTTGATGATGGTGGCTCCGGTCGCGCCCACCGATTTGGCGCTGTCCACGATGCCATCGGTAAGCTCTGATTTTACCATGCAGAGAATTAAGTGCAGGTTCATGATCTTCCTTTCTTGAGTTGCTGGCGGCCCGTCAGGCGGTCCCGCCAATGAGCGCATTGAATGTAACCCATAACCGACATTATGGGAAAAAGACTGGCAAAGGCAACCAGGCCGAAGCCATCCAGCGCCGGATTGCGTCCCGTTAGGCTCTGCGAGAGGCCCAGACCCAGGGCAACGATCAGCGGCACGGTGACCAAAGAGGTCGTGACGCCTCCCGAATCGTAAGCCAACGGTATGATGTAGCGCGGAGCAAACATCGTTTGCATGACGATGACGATATACCCCGCCGCGATAAAATAGAACAGGGCCGCTCCCGTGATGATACGGAATAACCCCACCACAATGCCTGCGGCGACCCCCAGGGCCACGGCGATCCTCAAGGGCCATTGCCGAATGCTACCCTTGGAAACCTCCTCCGCCTTGATCCCGATGGCCATGAGGGCCGGCTCCGCTATGGTCGTGGAAAAACCGATCAAGGCGCCAAAGAGATACATCCAGCCGTAAGCCCACCACACAAGCTCCTGGCCCAACCCGCTCGAACCGGCCACGAACGCTGGCTCGGACAATTGTCTCGCCATGATTTCACCGATGGGAAATAGCGCCTTCCTCAAACCCGCCAGAAACAGCCCGAGCCCAAGAGCGCAAAAAATGAAACCGGCCGCCAAGCGGCCCTTGTGCGGGATTTTATCGCGCAGGACGAATAGCTGGATAAAAAGGATGAGCGCCAGGATAGGCAGTATGTCCCTCATCGACAGCGGGAGCGCGTATACCAACTCGTTAAAAACAGATTTCATGACATCAGCCGAACAATACAATCCCGCGTAGAGAAGGACAAATATTATGGGCAGAAGGGAGGCGAACGCGATCAGGCCGAACCCGTGCAGAAGCGGGTTGCGGTGGCGTATGGTCGAGGCCAGCCCGATGCCCAGAGCGGCCAGCAGGGGCACGGTTAGGGTGGAAGTGGTTACGCCACCCGAGTCGTAAGCAATGCCGATGATCTCTGGCGGGGCCAGGAAAGTGATGATGACAACCGCCATATACCCACCGGCCACCAGCCAATGCAGCGGCCAATCGAAAATGATGCGCAGAACGCCCAAAATAACCGCCAGGCCCACCGAGAAAGCCACCGTCAACCGCATCCCCAGGGCGAAGCGTGATTGGCTCTCGCTGCCCTGCTCGATAAGTCCGGCCTCGGCGACCGCTTCGGCCGCTTCGGCGCTGATGGCGATGAGGGCCGGCTCGGCTATGGTGGTGGAAAACCCCAGGGCAAAACTGAATACCAGCAGCCAGACAAAACTTCCCTTGCGGGCAAACCCCATGGCCATCCGCTCTCCGATGGGAAAGAGCCCCATTTCCAACCCTTCGAGAAAGAAAAAGAGCCCCAAATAGACCAGTAGAATGCCCCACAGAATTTCTTCGAGGTGGGGAAACGGTTGTTGCAGAACGACAATCTGGAAAAACGCTATAACCACAAGGATGGGAGCAATATCGCGACCCACTCCTTTCAGCCTGGCCCAGATGATGCTGAATAGCCGCACAGGGAACCGATTCAGCGGCCAAGTGCGGGCCATTTTTTGCCAGGCTGAATGCATAGGATTTATCTTACATTACCTGAAGACGTAAATTCCAGTCTCAATGGCGAAAAAATTTTATCTGCGGCAATGGATTTTTTGGTTGTTTCCATTGATGAATGAGGGCTTGAATTTCCTTGTGGACGAACATTGGGCATTGCGGGAAGCTTTTGCAAAGGCAGGACAGGGGCACGTTTTCAGGTTTTTTGACCGGCTTGATGAGGATTCATGCAACCGGCTGCTTGAGCAAGCCTCTGAGATCGACCTGCCAGAGTTGGAAGATTTGCTACAGGAATTGGTTTTCCGTGAAAGGAAGCCCGAGTCCGGCCCCGGTAGTCTGCAGCCGGCTCCTTATATCGCCGCGCCCGAACATGGGGGAGACCGAAGTGCCTGGCAGGAAGCCGAAAAAACCGGCTGCGAAGCCTTGAGAAATGGGCGCGTGGCAGCCTTTACGGTGGCCGGAGGGCAAGGAACACGGCTCGGTTTCGACGGGCCCAAAGGGACCTTCCCGGTGACTCCGGTCCGAGCAAAGAGCCTCTTCCAGGTATTTGCCGAAAAAATACTGGCGGCTTCCCTGCGATATGAAGCCTCCATTCCCTGGTTTATCATGACCAGCGAAGCCAACCACGAAAAAACGATTGAGTTTTTCCAAAAAAATACATTTTTCGGACTTGAAAATCAAAATTGCCACTTTTTCAAACAGGGACGCATGCCGGCGGTGGATTTTGAGGGGAAAATACTACTGGAAAAACCCGATGCCATTGCCTTGAGCCCGGATGGGCATGGTGGTTCATTGAGGGCATTGGTCAGGAGTGGTTCGCTCGATCGGATGGAGGAGGCGGGTATCGATATTATCAGCTATTTTCAGGTCGATAATCCCTTGTTGAAGCCAATCGATCCGGCATTTATCGGTTTTCATCTCCTGCGCGAATCGGAAATGTCGAGCAAGATAGTGGGCAAAACTTACCCGTCGGAAAAAGTGGGTGTGTTCTGCCTCCGGGAAGGCCACTTGGAGGTGATTGAATACAGCGACCTACCGGAAAATCTGACTCTGGAAAAAGACGAGAGTTCGGGGGAACTGCGTTTCCGGACCGGGAGCATCGCCATACACTTGTTATCCAGTGATTTTGCCCGAAAAGTGGGATGGGACGATCCCCGGTTTCGGCTGCCTTTTCACCGGGCGGATAAAAAAGTGACCGCCATCGATTCCGTGGGCCAACCGATCGAGTCCGATTCGCCAAATGGTGTAAAATTTGAGATGTTCGTCTTCGACGCGCTGAGGTTTGCTAAAAATCCCATCCTGGTGGAAACTTTGCGTGAGGAGGAATTCAGTCCGGTTAAATATGCCGCCGGTATAGATTCTGCGGAATCCTCTCTCCGGGACCAATTGCGCCAATGGACGCGCTGGCTGAAAGCGGCCGGGGTGGATATCGCCGTCGATGAATCGGGGCTGCCGGGTTTCTCTTTCGAGGTCAGCCCTCTGTTTGCCGATAGTGAAAAAGCATTTTTGGTAAAATGGAATGATCTCGAGACCAAACCGAAAATTGAAGAAGAAGCCTGCCTGCAATGAAACAGATTTTAGAGAAGATCGGCAAAGCGGAGGAGGAAAGCCTTCTCCTGCCCGAAACATGCGTAAATATTAGAGCCTGGAGCCGGGGGGGGGTTCTTCCCGAATGGGCGCGGGAAAGCCTTCGGGAGTTGGTCGAAGGCGAGGCGTGGGAGGAATTGAACAACCGGTTTTACAAAAATCTTGCCTTCGGCACCGGCGGTTTGCGAGGCCGGACCATCGCCGCTTTACCGACCGCTGCGGAAACAGGGGAAAACCAGTCCTTCGGGGATACCCCGGCCCATGCCGCTCTGGGCAGCGCTTGCATGAACGACTTCAATGTGGTGCGCGCCACCATCGGTTTGTTTCGCTATAGCCAAAAATTCCTGGCTGGAATGTCGGGGAGCGCCGGGGCGCCTGCTCTAGTGGTGGCCCATGATGTGCGGCATTTTTCCCGGCATTTTTGCGAGTTGACGGTTTCCACCTGGCGGCAATTGGGCGGGGAGGCTTCCATTTTTGACGGGCCGCGATCAACCCCGCAGCTCAGTTTTTCCGTGCGGAATCTTGGCACAACGGCCGGCATCGTCATAACGGCCAGCCACAACCCGCCTCACGACAACGGCTACAAGGTTTATTTCAGGGACGGAGCGCAAATAGTTTCTCCCCACGCCGAGGGTATCATTGCAGAGGTGAATAAGGTGGACCTGGTTGAGACGGGTCCCTTTTTGGATAAAATCATGGAAGGCGTGGCCGCCCTCGGTTCGGACGTGGATGCTGCCTATGCCAAAGTCCTGGAGGAAAATGTGCTCGACCCGGCGTTGTTGAGGCGCATCCGCCCCAAGGTTGTCTTTTCCCCCATCCATGGAACGGGCGGAATAATGTCCGTTCCCTTAATGAAAAAATTAGGGGTTGATGTTGTCACGGTAGAAGAGCAGGAAACCATGGATCCTCATTTTCCCACAGTAAATTCACCCAATCCGGAAAATGCCGAAGCCCTCTCCCTGGCCCTGTCAAAAGCTATTGCCGTGGGGGCTGATCTGGTTCTGGCCACCGACCCGGACGCCGACCGCATGGGAGTGGCCGTAGCCGTGGCCAACAGTGATGGCAAGATGGACCTGCTCACCGGCAACATGATCGGGTCCGTCCTGGCGGAATATCGAGCCTCAAAAATGAAAGACCTCGGCCTGTTGCCACGCCAGGGCAGCGACCGCGCCGCAATTATCAAGACCTTCGTAACGACCCCGCTGCAGGCGGCTATCGCCAAAGCCCACGGCTTGAAGTTGATCGACACTTTGACCGGTTTCAAATTCATCGGGGAAAAGCTGACCGATTATGAAGCCGAGCTGAAAGAGAATTTGCTCAAAAAAGAAGGTCGAAACATAGATTACGACGCTGCCGGGCATCGCGAATTGCTCGACCTTCATTTGCAATATGGAACCTATTTCGTATTTGGAGGAGAGGAAAGCTACGGTTATCTGGCCAGCGACCGGTTACGGGACAAAGACGCCAACGCGGCCGTCATAATGTTCTGCGAATTGGTGGCTGCGTTGAAGGTAGAAGGCAAAACCGTTGGCCAGTACCTCGATTCGATTTACCTCAAATACGGTTATTATTCGGAAAAACTCCTTAATATCGTTCATCAAGGGGCCGCCGGAGCCGCCGCCATTGCCCGCATCCTGAAATCCTACAGGGACCATCCGCCCCGTGAAATCGGAGGCATCGGGGTGGATAAATTTACCGATTTTGGCGTGGACGACGTTTTCGACGCTGATGGAAAACAGATTCCCAAAGAAAATTTTTATTTCCTGAAATTGGCCAATGGCTATACCTACGCGGTGCGCGGCAGCGGCACGGAGCCCAAGATCAAGTTTTACCTGTTCGCGCGGGAGGAGGTGGCCGATGCCTCTTCACTGGCCAATGCCAAACATAACGCCGCAGAAAAGTTATTGCCGCTGGAAAAGGCCATCGATGCCGATGCTGAAAAGCGCTCGGGTCGTTAGTCTCCTTGCCGATGCTCGGCTCTTACCGTTATCCCAATCCCACCCCGAACCGAAAAATCCGCCACCACTTCGCACCAACGCGGGTCGAGCGCTTCCACCAGGTCGTCCAGGATAACGTTTGCCACATGTTCCTGAAAAGTTCCCTCGTTGCGGTAACTCCAGAAATAAAGCTTCAGGGATTTGGTTTCCACGATCTTTTTGTCGGGAATGTAGTTGATGGTGATGGTGGCAAAATCGGGCTGTCCGGTTTTGGGGCAGATACAGGTGAATTCATCGGTATCGAGGGTCACAACATAGTCCCGCTTGGGGTGCTTGTTGGGGAATGTCTCCAGATTTTTGGAGGGTTCGTTTTTCTCCGATCCAAGAAGCGAAAGGCCCTTGAGGTCGGATTTGGAGGTGATTTTTCTCTTTTTTGCGGACATATTTTCGATTGGTTAGAGGTCCATTTGCTGCGGCGATTCCAAAATCTCTTTGAGGGTGCCAAGAAATGACGCGCCGGTTGCGCCATCCACGGCCCGGTGGTCTCCACTCAACCCCATAGTTATTTGCAGCCCGGCCACAATGGCTCCATGCGCATCGATTACAGGCTTCTGCTGCAGGACTCCCACGGCCAGAATGGCGGCATTGGGCGGATTGATGATTCCATAAAAACTCTTCACCCCCAACATGCCCAGGTTCGTGACCGTAAATGTGCTTCCGGTAATTTCATTCGCCGTCAATTTCTTGTCCCTCGCTTTTTTCGCCAGTTCACGGGCTTCGATTCCGATTTGACGAATCCCTTTAAGATGGGCGTTGCGAATGATCGGGGTGATCAAACCATCCTCAATGGCCACGGCGAAGGCCAGATGAACCGATTCATGCCGGCGAATATTTTTCCCCAGCCAGGAGACATTGATGCCCGGAACGCGCCGCAGAGCTTCCGCCGCGGCCTTCAGTATAAAGTCATTCCATGAGAGCTTTCCGGTTTTCGATGCATCATTCAGTGATGCGCGATATTGGTTCAGCGGTCCCGCATCGACCTCGATATCCATGTAAAAATGCGGGATTTGCGTCTTGGATTCGTGCAGCCGCCGGGCGATGGTGGCCCTCGTGGTGGAAACCGGAAGATCGGCAAAGGCAGATTCCTCAGATTTTTCAGCGGCTTCCGATTGAGAAGTTGTATCAACGCCCTCCGCTTTACCGGCTGCCGCTGCCAGGACATCGCCCCTCATGATGCGCCCGCCGGGTCCCGTGCCGGCCAGCGATTCAATGTCGATGCCCTTTTCCGCAGCCAGCTTTCTGGCAGATGGCGATGCTTTCTTTTTCATTTCGTAATCAATTAACAATCCAACATCAAGTATCCAGCATCCTGCAATCTATTGACACTCCTCGATAACGACCTCCGGCTTGTTTCCGGGAGTGCATTCTGCCCTCATCACGACAAAGCCTTTGCGGTGCTTAAAATACACCGGCCAGAGGGCCTCCCGGTCGGTCTCGGGAATTGGCAGGTCCTCGATTTGCTCCGGATGATGAAAAGCGAAATCGCCCTCCTCGAAATTTTCAGGCAAACGGTCCAGGGTTTTGTTGCAATCGAAAAGAAACATCAGCCAGTGGGTATTGTCCTCATAATTTTTTTCGCTCATCATGGCAAACAAATGGAGGTCTTTTTCCGCCACCTCCAGGCCGGTTTCCTCCCGCGTTTCCCGGATGGCGCACTCGAACGGGCTTTCCCCCTTTTCCATCTCCAGCTTCCCCCCAATGCAACTCCACAGCCCATGATTGGGATATTTCTTTCGTTTTAAAAGCAATAAACGGCCCTCCCCGTCTCGCAGGTGGACCAGAACGCTGATTTTAAATGGTCGGGACCGATTCATCGCTTTCGGGTATAGAAGCCGAAAGTCCCCACCGGCAAGACTTTTCACCTACACGCCCTTGATAACCAACACCTGGCTTACTGCTGCTTTAAAGTTTTTAAGCAGTCCCGCATTTCTCTAAAGGGCCAAAACCAATCTGACCTCAGCCATACAACCTTAAACAGTTTGACCTCTTGCCGGTCTTTTTAAGCCTGCAAAAGTTCTGGCTTGTTCATTTTCCAGGCGGCAGCCCCAGCCAGCAGGGTCATCAATACGATCATTCCCCACTCGTTTAGGGTTGGGATTTCCGCTTGTGAGTCGCTCCTGCCAAGATGGGGGTGTTGGGCGTGTCTTCCCAGGCCCAGTCCAAAACGGCGACCGATGTGCTGTTTGGATGAACATTGACCTGGACCCAGCCGTAATGCAAAAGTCCCGTTGTGCCTGTGCCTTCACTGCCGTCACCATTGATAAACCGGACGCCGATGTAACTGTTTCCCGCACCGGGGAATTGGCCGATATTTATGCCGACGCCAAGTACACTATTGTTGGAATAAGCCCAGGAACCATCCCCGGTAATGGTGTTAAGGGTGTTGGCAATATTGTAGTTTGCGCTCAAGGCCTTGGGAAAATCACTAACACTTGATTTAATGAGACTGGCACCATTCATGACGTATACGAGGGCATGAGGGAAAGGAGGAACTTTGTATATTTCTAAGTCAATATCGCCATCACCGTCAATATCGATGGGTTTAAATTCGTTAGGCGGCGTTAACTCAATATTCTGCAGGCCGCTGTATTGTATAACAGCTTCTGCCGCAGGGGCCATGGCCAAGGCAGCACCACCAGCCGCAGCACTGGCCAGGGCGAGATTACTGGGTCTTGCTGACACTTTCCCCGCCGCTAGGGCCGATGCCCGGTAGGCCTCCAGCTTGTCCTTTAAATCAGTGATTTTCTTAACTTCTGGCTTATTCTTCATCATGTAGGTCATGTATGATGTGCACTGGAAAAAGTGGACACGAGATTCTCCTAAATGGAGAATCGAAGCATGGGAAGAAGACGCTTTAGTATAGAGTTCAAAAATGAGGCAGTTCAACTGATGATACTCGATGGTCTGAGCGCCACCGAGGTATCGACCAAACTTGGGGTCAACACCAACCAATTGTATAGGTGGAAGAGGCTCTATCTGGACGATCAGCAGGGCGAAGCCACCTCAAAGCGACAGAGCAGTCCGAAGGAGATGGCGGCCGAGATAGATCGTCTTCGCAAAGAGCTGCGCCGCTCGGAGCGGATCAACCAGATACTAAAAAAAACGGTGGGCTACTTTGCCAAGGACGAACAATGAAGTACCAGTTTGTCAAAGACAACGAGGGGCGCTTCAAGATCGAGGAAATATGCTCGGCGATGGGGATTTGTCGCAGTGGCTATTACTGCTGGAGGCCCCGAGCGCCCTCGGCCCGGCGGATCGAGGACGAGGGAATCAAGGGGGCGATCCTGAAGGTACACAAAGAGGCCAAGGGCCGCTATGGGCATCGGCCAATGCACCGCCATCTGAAGGATGATGAGGGCATCGATTGCGGCCGTGACCGGGCTCTGCGTCTGATGCGTGAAATGGGAATCAAAAGCACCCAGAGTAAACGCTTTAAGCCATTAAAAACCAACAGTAACCATCCCTATGGTTACAGCCCCAATGTGCTTAAAAAGCATGGCCAGCCGACCCATATCGACGAGGTCTGGGTGGCGGACACGACCTACCTACGGACCCTGGCCGGTTGGATGTACTTGGCCACGGTGATGGACCTGTTCAGCCGACGCCTGCTGGGCTGGAGCGTTTCCAACCACAACGACGCGAAGCTGGTTGGCAAGGCCCTCAAAGCCGCGGCCATGACCCGCGGCACACTGCGCACCGGGATTATTCATCACAGCGATCGGGGCAGCCCCTACGCCAGCGACGACTATCAGAGGCTGGTCTCTGAACTAGGCATGAAGCCGAGCATGAGCGCCCAAGGCAACTGCTACGACAACGCGGCCATGGAATCGTTCTACGGCCGCTTCAAGACCAGCACGATTCGAGGCCGCCACTTTGCCGACGAGCGCGAACTGCGATCAACTGTCTTCGAATACGTGGAAATCTTCTACAACCGATATCGCAAACATTCCTCTCTGAGTTACCAAAGCCCAGTCCAATTCGAGGAAAATATTTGCCCCCCATGGGGGGCAACGAGAAAACAAAACCCTTTACCAAAACAAGCCGCCTGACACACTAATCAATAAACAATGAATATAAGAGAATCCCGTGTCCAACAAATCCAGTACACGTCATAGGAGATTTTTTGGGTGAACAGACAGACTTGTACTATCTGGGGTAGAAAGTAGAAAGAATTTTTAAATACCCTTCGATGACCTATACGTCAACCATAACCAGCCCATGCCAATCGTATCGCTCACGGCAAGCCATTCCATTCCAAACAGGGTAAAAAGGCCAGGCAGAGCAATACAATCATGCCTCCTGCGCCTTCTCAACCTAACCAATAAATTCTGCAACAGACACCCCTGGAGCCTTACACAGAAAAAGACAGCTTGAAGGCTGGGGTTCCGCTGCCCTCGCTCAAGGTTTCCCACTTTTCTCTAAAAGGCCAAAAGGGGCCAAGACCAAACTGACCCTGCCCATACTACCTTAAACAGTTTGACCTTTTGCCGGTCTTTTTAAGCGGGCAAAAGCTCGGGCTTGTTCATTTTCCATGCGGCAGCACCAGCCAGCAGGGTCATCAACACGATGATGCCCCATTCGTTCAGTGTGGGGATGACAGCCTCCGCTCTCACATAAACATTAACACCATCATGGTTATTTTTAAGATTAGGGTGGGGGCCTAATGAAAAATTATTCTCTCCCCAGATGATGAGATTATTGTTCACCCCGTTTAAATGGTTCCCATCTATGGAAATAAACGAATCTTCTGCCGTGAGGTTCCGGCTAAGAACGTTTCCCACGGTGTTGGATTCCACCCCGTCGATAGCGACTTGGAGCTGAATATTGGGAGTTTGGTCACCTTCCGATGCATCAATGAGATTCCTCAGATCGTCGTAATTAGCTAGAGGCTGTCCCAAAAGGGTGATTTTTGCGAGGGCTTTTGATAGGCGCTCATTTTAGAGGTATTTGCATTTGGGAGAGTATCAACTTTGCTCTCCTATGACGTTAGGATACTGGTTTTGGGGTCCGGTTGCCTGGTTTTCTTTGTATGAGCCGACAGTAAGGCTGTGAAAAAGTATTGTCCTTGCTTTTCCGCTCTCTAGGCCGCCGCTTTGGTTTTTAGTTCGTCTTGCTGGGCCAGCATCTTGGCTACTTTCCATAGGTTGTGCGAGAGTACCGACCAGGCTACGCTGATCGAGCGGTTGGCAAAGCCTTTGCTGCGCAACCGCCCGGCCTGCCAGCGATTCTTCAATACCCCGATCCGCCCTTCGGTGCTGGCCCGGCGCTTTTGCAATTGTCTGAACAGTGGTTCCTCCATCCGTTTTTTCAACTGCTTCGGATCGCGTGGACAGAGCGCGTCGTAGATTCCCTCCTGGGCTAACTGCCGGCGGGCCCGCTGGGAGGCAAATCCCCGGTCCGCGCACATGGCCGCTATGGGTTCTTCCAGGTTGAAGCGGTTCTGTCTTTGCAAACTCTCTTGCATTTGTTCATTTTCGCTTGGAGTTCGGCTGCCGTAGAGTTTCCAGTCCAGCAGGTACCCTTCAACGCTTTCTCCCAAAAACAGGGTGTTGCCGAACTCGGCCTCTTGGCCCGCTTTACCTCGCACAATCACCTGCCCATCGAGTTCGTAAACACTCAAGACTTTCTCTGCGTTTTTCACCTGGCGGCCGCCAATGATCCGCTCGTGCGCCTGTTTGATGACCACCGGGATTTGCTCGCTCATGCGCTCCATCCGGGCGAGGATCTGTTGGACCTGTTTTTCGCTGTAATCGCTTTGCTCCCAGCAGGCTTGCAATAATTCCCGGTGACTGCGGGCATGCTCCCCGATCCGTTTGAGCAGCTTTTTCATCTGCCTCAAGATACCCTTGCGCTGCCGCGCGCTGTCCTTTCGCCGCCGGCTGTGGGTCATCTGTATGCACAGCCGATTCATCTGCCGAGCCAAGGGCTCCGGTTCGATCGGCATGCGATGGCGCAAACCGGCCTTCTCGCGGATCAGCCGGATCGCTTTGAGCAACGTGCCGGCTACATCCTTGAGTAATACCCAGTCCGTCGGCCAATGAATGTTAGCCTCCAAACAGGTGCCGTCGATCAGGCAAATGGTGGTGTCAATCGGCTTGTCCAATCCCACCTGCCGGGCCAGAAGGGCATCGCCCACCACCTCAGTCAAGGTCCGGTGCAAGGCCCTCAACTGCTCTTCGCTGAAAAACTTCGAGGCCCGCTCCAGGGTGCTTTTGGAGATGCCCCTGATGCCATCGATCTGCCGGACACGGCAAAAGTCGGCCAACAGATCGCTGCTGCCCAGAGCCCGCGACAAATGCCGAAACGAAATCCCTCCGAGCAGACGGCCCAGCGTATCCATGCGCAGTGCCTTGATGGCAAAACTGGCCCGCTGCCGCCGGGCCTTTAGACCCATTGGCGGCCACCCCTCCAAGGCCAGCTCAATGGCCTGCGATTCCACCTCCGAGTCGATCAGCAGCCGATCGATTCGATCAATGGTGGCGCGGAAGTTATCGTAATCGAGGCACCGGTCGACCACAGTTAAAGCTGGACGCAGGAGGCATTGGATGGCTATATTTTTCATAGAAAGGGCTATATTGATTTTCGCTAACTCAATTATAGAACCCTTTTTTGGCCGGATCGAGCAAAAACTTGCTCTTTCCGGCTCTTTTTATCAACGTCATCCAGTTGACTATAAAATCTTTATATTTTTGGGACAGCCTCTAACTAACCCTTAAATCTAACAATCTCCTCATGGCACCATCTACCGAAAAATACCACCCACACGCAATGGTCACAATCCGCATGGCAGTCTTGTCGATAGGATGGGCTCTGTTTTCTTCTATTCTACAGGCGGAGGAAAGGATCGCCGCGAGACCTGCTCAAGCCGGGTTGAACCCACCTGATAACTCTGTCATAGCAGCGGCCGTTTTGGCGGAATCTGAAAGGCAGCAGCAATCGGTTGTACGAGCCCGCGAAATTTTGCCAAGAGCCTCCCGCATGCTGGCCCGGGGTGATTATGCCGGGACCTTGCGAATCATCGATGAGACGCTTGGCCTTATGCGCTACACCATTTTCACACAAGCGGTGATCGATGACCTGAGAAAGCTCCGGGCAAACGCGGTTCAAATGTTGTCCCAACGAGCAGATTACGGCCCTGAATCAATTGGCCCTTATACCGAATCGCGTAGCGTTTCCACTCAACAGGAAGAAGGAGAGAGGATGCGCCCTGCAATTAAAGAGCAGTTGCTTTCGGAAGTGGCTCGCGGCTGGCAGCGCCCCCAAGTTTTCGACCGGGCACAGGCCCCCAAAAACGAAATTTCATCCAATGGTCTGCGGGAAAAACTGGAACGCATTGCGCTGCCCCAAATTGATTTCAACGGGGTCGTCTTGAGCCGGGTCATCGACACCCGATCGGCCCTTTCACTGGAATTCGATCCGGACGAGGCAGGGGTTAATATCGTTGTAATCGACCCGGCGGGAAGCGACCCGGAAGTCAGGATTACCTTGCGCCGTTTGACGCTGAACCGGATCCTTGATTTTATTGTCGAATCGGTCGGGTTTGAATACGATGTGCAAAACGACGCCGTGGTCGTGCGTCCCGGTTCCGGGGGCGGTAACCGCCTGGAGACCGATTTTTTTCCCCTCTCGCGATCCACCATGATTCGATTGACCGGAATCGGACTGGAGGAGACATTCCTTAATAACGGTTCCGGCGACCCCTTTGCTCCCGCTCTGCCGTCGGCCGGGGATCCCACTCTGCCAACCGCGGAGGAAGAGGCGCTGAAAAGTTTCCTGCAGAGGGCGGGCATTCCCTTCGATCAAATTCCGAACGCCGCTCTGGCCTTGGCCGACGGCCAATTGATCGTTACCAACACCCCGAGGAATCTCGAAAAAGTCCGCAACCTCTTGCGCCGTTACAACGAAATCAAGCAAGTCGAAATCGAAACCAAATTTCTGGAAGTGCGGCAGAGCGACCTCGATGAAATGGGAATCAACTGGCTGGTTACAGGAGCCAACGATACCTTTTCCACCTCCGGGCGCTCCCTCAAGGATGCCTTTTCCATCAATCCCGACTCCAGCCGAATCAATATCAGCCGGGGAACCACCTTCGAGCCGATCACGGAATCGACCTCCCGGCAAGTCCTCAATCCTATAACCGGCATCATCGAAACGCTCACCGATTCCATAACGAGCTCTCGCGCTGTGGCCGGGGACGGGCTGTCCGTTCCCGTTAAACCGCCCGAAATTCCCGGTTCTATCGATCTGGCAACCAATGCCGGAAACCTGGCCGTCATTACAGGAGGTATCAGTGGTTTTCAAGTCCAAGCCGTCATTCGCGCCCTTTCCCGCAAGGAAGGCAGCGATCTTTTGAGCGCCCCCAAAGTGACCGTCCTATCCGGTAAAACGGCGGAGATCGTGGTCGCCCAGGAATTTCGCTATCCGGAAAATTACGGCGACATCAGGGCCAGCGTATCCAGCGATTCGCTCTCCCTGGGCTCCGGCGGGGGCTCGGGTTCGGTCGCCATCACGGCGGGGACTCCGCGAGATTTTGCGGTGCGCAATATCGGCGTCGAAATGGAAGTCACCCCAACCGTCGAGGATGACAACAGCATCAGTCTTTTGTTGGAGCCTAAAGTTACCGAGTTCGAAGGTTTCGTCGAATACGGAGGCCCCAGCATCGCCATTTCCGGCTCCACCACCGTGACGGTGCCCTCCGGCTTTTTCCAACCCATTTTCTCCGTGCGCAAAATCAAGACGGAAGTCACCATTTGGGACGGCGCCACAGTGGTCATGGGCGGCTTGACCCGCGAGCAAGTCCACACGGTTGAGGACAAAGTGCCCATCCTGGGAGACATTCCCGTGATAGGTCGTCTTTTCAGATCGAAAGGCGAAACCAGTCAAAAAAGAAATTTGCTCATTTTTGTGACAGCCAACCTGATCAGCCCCGGGGGCTCTCCAGCCCAACAGAAGCTTAGCCCGGATATTTCGTAAAAAAAGTATCGTTGATATGCTTAACTGCTGATATACAGCAGGATAGATCAATAATTAAAGCAATATCAGCGATGACAAAAGGTAAACAATTAAAGCTACAGTTGACAAGGGTAAAAGGCCGCCGTGTGCGGGTTGATTTCAAGGGCGGAGAGGTTACTTCGGATGCCGGACTGCTTTTGATCCGGGAAGTGGATCGGCAGTTGGGCTTGACCGAACGAGCGGCCCGACAGTTAGTGGACAAACGGCAGAAGGGCAAAGTACGCCATGAGGTATTGGGGATGCTGCGGCAGCGCGTTTACGGGCTGGTGGCGGGCTATGAGGATTTGAACGACTTTGATACCCTGCGCCACGATCCATTGTTGCAAACGGTAACGGGGCGCATTGAAACGTTGGCCAGCGCGCCGACTTTGTGTCGTTTTGAAAACGGGCAGGATCGGCGGGCGGCCTTTGCGGTAAACGAGCTGTTGGTCGAACAGTTCATGGGCTCCTTTGCCGAGGAACCCGAAGAGATCATCCTGGACTTTGACGCCACCGACACTCCGGTGCACGGGCTCCAGGAGGGACGTTTTTTCCACGGTTATTATGATCATTACTGTTTTCTGCCGCTATATGTTTTTTGCGGTGATCAGCTGCTGGTGGCCTACCTGCGGCCGAGCAAGATCGATGCCAGCAAGCATGCTGGGGCCATCCTCAAATTGCTGGTTAAACGGATTCGCCAAAGCTGGCCCCGTACGCGGATTATTTGGCGCGCCGACAGTGGATTTTGTCGAGACCGGATACTCTCTTGGTGCGACCGCAACGAAGTTAGTTACATCGTGGGGATGGCTCGCAATGCACGCTTGCAGCAAGACGCCCAGCAGTTGCAAAAGCAGGCCAAAGAATGGTTCGAACAAAGAATGGTTCGAACTAAGGGGTAAAAAACAACGGTTATTCCAGGACTTCGTCTATGCTGCCGATTCGTGGCGATGGCTGCGGTTGGTCATCCATAAAGCCGAACACACCGCACAGGGGTCCAACCCGCGCTTCGTGGTGACGAACCTGCCGGGCGATCCCCAGGAGCTTTACGACAAGGTATACTGTGGCCGCGGTGAAATGGAGAACCGAATCAAGGAACAGATGCAATTGTTCAGCGAGCGCACCAGCGCCCATCAATGGTGGGCCAATCAGTGGCGATTGCTCTTGTCGGCGCTGGCCTACACCTTGATGGAAGCCATGCGCCGGTTAGCCTTAAAAGGGACGAAGTGGGCGCGGGCCCAATGCCACACCCTGCGGCTCAAATTAATCAAGATCGGAGCGGTCATCGTGCGCAACACCCGAACGATTCACTTTCACCTAAGTGAGAGTTATCCTTGGGCCAGTCTTTTCAACCATGCGGCCCGCCGATTGGTGCCAACCTAAAGGGTGCATTGGTGCTGCCCCCGGCACTACCGAACCAATGGGGGAAAGGGGGCAGTGTCTCTACACCCTGAAAAACACCTAAAAATCAAGACGATCTGCTCAAAATACAAAGAAATCCATCTCCAATAGCAATAACGAGCCAAACTTTACCCTTCATGAAATATCCGGGTTAGGGGCATCGAACCGGGATCGCTTTATCAAAATCCGGCCATGATCACTCCCGGCGGCGCGGTCAATCGATAATTACCGCAAATGCAGGATTGATTTCGCTCCCGGAATCCACAAACCTGCCTTCATGGCCAAATGGCTGCTCATTGATGGTTTGAATATGGCCTATCGGGCTTTTTACGGGATGCCTGGACTGACTCGGTCCGACGGCTTTCCCACCAATGCCATTCATGGCTGGGTGAGAACCCTTTGGCGTTTGGAGGATGACAACCGGCCCCAAAACATGATCATCTTCTACGATCTGGGCGAGGATGAAGAACGCTCGAAGCTGCAACCCGGCTACAAAGCCCAGCGGGATGAAACTCCTCCCGATTTGGCCAAACAACTACCCATGATGAAGGAGTTGGGCCGGGCAATGGGTTTTGGGCAAGTGGAAAAGACCGGAGTGGAAGCCGACGATCTACTGGGCGCCGCTGCCCATGAACTGGTCACCCAAGGTCATCAAGTCGTCATTGTCAGTTCCGATAAGGACTTTGCCCAGTGCATCGGCTCCGGTGTAACCCAGCTCCTGCCTCCGCCCACGGCCAATCCCCGGCTGGGGTGGCGCAAACTCGATGAAGAGGGGGTGAAAAAAAAGTTTGGCGTAAAGCCGTCCCAAATTCCCGAATACCTGGCCCTGGTCGGTGATACTGCCGACAATATCAAGGGCTTGCCAGGGGTGGGCCCGAAAACGGCCTCAAAATGGCTTTCCGCCTATGGTTCCCTGGAAAATATCATCAATAATTGCGGAAGATTGAACCCTAAGCGTTTCCAAAACCTGGTCCACCTGAATGCCGAGCGCCTGAGGGTAAACCTGATCATGACCACCCTGCGGCTGGATGAGGATTTCGGGGAACTCGCCCAAGCGGCCGATCCCGCGCGGGTCGTTTCGCTCCTCGAGGAAATGGAAATGAAACGCTCCGTCAACGATGCTATCCATCGCTACGGAATGCAATCCTGATGCCGCCACACCCCAAGGCTTCAACTGGATTCGCTATCTTCCGCTTTTTCCTCGGCATCGTAGATATAACCGACCCCGTGGATGGTGCGAAAGGCGTCCATGCTGCAATCGTGGGAATTATAATAATCCCGTATTTTTACAATATACTGGTCCAGTGAACGGCTCTTGACGTCGGCATGGATGCCCCAAACGGCGTGGATGAGGCTGCGCCGGGTCAGGACAGTGCCCTTGTTGGAAACCAGGTAGGTGAGAATGCCAAGCTCTTTGCGGCCTATTTTTTCAACATTGCCGTCGGGAAATTCGATTTCCAGGCGGGTTGACAGGATGGTCGCGCCGCAGAACTCAAAACTGTCCTGGCTGAGCCGGGCGTTTTTCGTGATGTTGTAGTCCTGAGCCGTCTCCGCCCTTCTCAAAACGGCGTGGATGCGGGCGATCAATTCCGGAAAGCTGAAGGGCTTGGTCATATAATCGTCCCCCCCCATTTCCAGACCTTTTACCTTGTGCACCTCTGAATTGCTGGCTGTCAAAAAAACCACCGGAACATGAATGTCGAGCTTCTTCAATTCCTCCAACAAGGCAAAACCCGTGGAGGCGGGCAGGTTGACATCGAGCAGCATCAAGTTGGCAAAGTTGTTTTGCAGAAACCGCACCACATGGGACGCGCGGTGATAGACTTGAGTCATCATGCCGGACATTTCCAATTGCTCGGCAATTAAATGCGCCAGATCGATTTCGTCCTCCACGACGAGAATCAGCGGTTTGGGTTTGGCAGCCATTTTATTTAGAAATGGTAGAGGTCTTTCCCTGAATTCGGATGCGAAAATTAGGTTAATTAAGACAATACAAGTTTTTTCCTATAGTGTCAAAAAGTAGGCTATTTTGATTTTTTTACAAACTTTTGATTTTTTTTTTACATTTAAACGGAAATTTTTAGCTTGTCGCTCAAACTGGTTCACTCTCTTTTGAAACCATTCCATGACTCAAAACAAACCATTGCTGATGTTCGGCTTGCCCAAAGGCAGCCTGGAAAACGCCACACTCGAGCTCTTTTCCAAGGCCGGGTGGCAGATTTTGCGCGGCGCCCGGTCCTACAAGCCCGTTTTTGACGACCCCGATCTGGATGGCCGCTTTGTGCGTGCTCAGGAAATGAGCCGTTACGTGGAACTCGGCTTCTTCGATTGCGGACTGACCGGCTACGATTGGGTGGTGGAGAATGATTCCGATGTCGTCAAAGTCAGCGACCTGACCTATAGCCGGGCCACGGCAGTGCCCTCCCGCTGGGTCCTGGCCGTCCACGAATCTTCCGATATCCAGTCATTAAAAGACCTCCAAGGCCGCCGCATCGCCACCGAAGTGGTCAACATCACCCGCCAATACCTCGAACGGCACGCAGTGCAAGCCGAGGTCGAATTTTCCTGGGGGGCAACCGAAGTCAAGATACCCGAACTGGTCGATGCCATCGTCGAATTGACCGAGACCGGCAGCTCCCTGCGGGCCAACAAACTGCGTATCATCGACACCGTTTTGCAAACCAACACCCAATTGATCGCCAACAAAACCAGTTGGGCCAATCCCGAAAAGCGCAAAAAAATAGAAAACATCGCCATGCTCCTGGGCGCCGCCCTGGCCGCCAAAGGCAAAGTGGGGCTCAAACTCAACTGCCCCAAATCCCGCCTCGAGGCCCTCTTGGCCGACCTGCCCGCCTTGCGCAGACCCACCATCAGCCGCCTGGCGGACGAAGACTGGGTGGCCCTCGAAACCATCATGGACGAAAAAATCGTGCGCGAAATCATCCCCATCCTCAAATCCCACGGGGCCGAAGGCATCATCGAATACCCCCTCAACAAAGTCCTCCTCTAGGCAACGGCAACCCAGTAGACAACCACCGCGGAAACAAACCTCGCGGAAAAGTGTGATCTTATAAGACCAAGAATTACACGGATTAATAAAGTCTCATTCGAGATCTGTTAAAAAAATATCCGTGTTTAATAAAAAAGGAGGGGGAATATATTTGCTCCCCATTTCCCTTACAGCGGCAAAACCACTCCGTGTCATTGCGCCTCATTGAGAGTTTTTTTCCAAGAGCCAAATATTAAATATGAACGTTGACCCCATGCCATTTTTCTTGAAACAGCAGCTAACGGCTGAGCTGTCTCGACTAATTCTCGAGAAGCTCGCTCTCGATCAAATCTTCCAGTTTGTCTATGTCGGCGGCGAAACGGCGGATGCCTTCGGCCAGTTTTTCGGTCGTCATGGCGTCTTCGTTAAGGTACCAGCGAAAGGATTTTTCATCGAGCTCCAGTTTTTGCACGGGGTAGGAAGCAGCTATTTCGGGATCGAGTTTGCGTTCCACTATCTCTGTTGAAGTTTCCAGTTCACCCAGGAGATTCGGGCTGATGGTGAGCAGGTCGCAGCCGGCCAGCTCAAGGATTTCGCCCACATTGCGGAAGCTGCCGCCCATAATCTCGGTATCGTGGTCGAATTTTTTGTAATAGTTGTAGATGCTGACCACGGACTGCACTCCGGGATCGTCCTGCCCGTGATAGTTCTCCCCCGTGTGAGCCTTGTACCAGTCCAGAATGCGACCGACGAAAGGGGAAATGAGGGTGGCTCCGGCCTCGGCGCAGGCTACCGCCTGGGTCAGGGAAAAGAGCAGCGTAAGGTTGCAATGGATGCCCTCTTTTTCAAGTTCCTGAGCCGCCAGGATGCCTTCCCAGGTGGAGGCGATTTTGATCAGCACACGTTCCCTATCAATGCCTTGGGCTTCGTAGAGGCCAATCAGCTCGCGGGTGTAAACGCCGGGATGAAACCGGTACGGGGGTCGGGGTAAAACCGGTACGCTTGGAATAAGGTTTAGGTTAGTAATTGCAGGTACGTCAAGGTTTAGGGTTTGGGAGTTGGTTTTGGGGATTGGCTTGGGGTCGGTGAGGAGGCCGGAGGCCGACGAGCCGGGCCCAAGGCGTTTATTGTTTTGGGCCACGGCGACGGCGTCGAGCATCGCGCAAGCGGTAGCTTTGCCCGTTGGCTTCGAGGATATGCACCCGATGGGTGAGTCGGTCCAGCAGAGCTCCGGTGAGCCGTTCGGAACCGAGCACTTCGATCCAGTTCTCAAAGGGCAGGTTGGTGGTGACGATGAGACTGGTGCGCTCGTAAGCGCGGCTGACCACGTCGAAGAGCAGTTCGGAACCGGTCTTGGAAAAAGGGACGTAACCGAGTTCGTCGAGGATGAGTAGGTCGAGCCTTTCGAGTTGCTTCATGAAGCGCTGCAGGTCGTGGTTGTCGCGTTGCTCGAGCATATGGGTAACCAGGGCGGTGACCCCGAAGAAACGGATCCGCCGGCCCTGGGCACAGGCGGCAAAGCCCAGGGCGGTGGCCAGGTGCGTTTTACCGGTACCGGCGTTACCGAGGAGCAGCACGTTTTCGCGCTGGTCGACATACTCCCCGCGCATGAGCTCTCGGATGAGCGCTTCGTTGATCGAGGGCTGCGCTTCAAAGGCGAAGCTCTCGAGGGTCTTGAGCACGGGGAAACGGGCGTTTTTGATCCGCCGCTGGGCGGCCCGCTGTTCGCGTTCAATGAGCTCCCGTTCGACCAGATGCAACAAAAAGGCGGCGTAATCGAGCCGGTCCCGGGAACAAGCCGCGGCCACCGCCGGCCATTCGCGCAGGATGGTGGGCAACTTCAGTTTCTTGAGGTGATGGTGTAACAGCAGCTGGTTTTTTTCTTCCTTCATAAAGCCCCTCCTGGAATCTTGAGCAGTTCGCTGTAGGCACCGAGGTCAGGGGCGGCCACACGGACGTGACGCAGGTGTGGATGGCCGTCCAGCCGGAAGGTTCTGCTCCCGTAGTCTTCCTGAGGATAGAGATACTGGGCGATGGCCTCACGAGTCAGTCCCCCCACCCGCAGGGCCGAGACGACGGCCTGCTGCAAGGCCGCCATGGGGTGTTTCTCCAACAGCCGCAGCACCCGGATATACTCCCGGGTGCCTTCGCCCCCGCATTGGCTTTCGAGCCGGCGTCTGAGGACCTGCAGGCACTGCGGCAACTGCCAGCCCGAGAGTGGGCGGGCGAAGTCCAAAGCGCCCGGTTTTTTCTCCAGCAAAGCCAGGTAGTGCACCGGCTCGAAAGAGACTTGCTCTTTATCCCAAATGCGGCGGTGCCGGGCCACCTCTTGGCCCCCACAGAAGATCACCACCTGCCGACAGGACCCTTCCACCACCACCGGATGGTGGGCGCAGCGCACCGGCACCGAATAGTCGTTGCACTCGAAGCGCACCAGCGAGAGGCTGCTGACGCAGGTCGAGCGTTTGCGGCTCGCTTCAAAGGGTATGGGCGGCAACGCCAGCATGACGGCGCGCTCCTCGGCCAGCAGTTCCTTTTTCACCGCCCTTTTCCCGCGTAATTTACGCTCCATGTCCCGCTCACATGCCTCCAACAGCTTTGCGTTGAGTTCCTCCAGGTCCCGAACCTGCGGTACCGGTACCAGGAAGTTGGCCCGGGCATAACGCACGATCCCCTCGACCACGCCCTTCTCGTTGGGCCGGGCGGGCAGACAGAAGTGTTCCTCGAACAGGTAATGGCTCTGTAGCTGCAGAAACCCGTCGGTCAGCTTGCGTTCACGCGAACCGATAATCTTACCCACCGCCACCTTCGAGTTGTCATAGCTGATGCGCCGGGGCACCGCCCCGAAAAACTCAAAAGCTCGCAGGTGCCCCTCCCAGAAGCTCTCCGTGCACTCCCGTTCGAACACCTGCACGAAAAAGGCATCGCTGTAGGGCAGGCTCATGGCAAAAAATGGCCGCCTACGCAATTGCCCCGCCTCCTTCACCAGGGCATGACCGAAGTCCACCTGTCCCTCCCCGGGGCGGTGCTCCAGCGGCACGAACACTTCCCGCCGCCTCGCTCGCAGCTCGGCCACCACCTCCTTGACCGCCGTGTAGCCCCCTTGGTAGCCCTTCTCCCGACCCAAACGCTGGTAGATCCGTTTGGCCGTATGGCGCTGCTTCTTGGGCACGTTCCGGTCCGCTTTGAGCACCTCCTCGATCCAGCCCACATACGGATCGATCTTGCGCTCTCGCCTCTTCTTGCGCCGGTATCCCGGCGGCTGGGAATAGGCCAGCATCTTTCCCAGGGTCTCCCAGTGCAGTCCCTCTTCTCGCATTACAGAGCGCTTGCTCTGCTTGTCCCGCAGCACTTTGTGCCGCACTCTTGTCCATTGCTTCATATCTCGATACACTCCTCCTTTCTAGGATAAGCGTACCGGTTTTAAAGCGCCCTCTTTACCGTACCGGTTTTTCCCCGGCGTTTACACGCGGGCTTTGTTGACGGTGGCGGTGGTATCGAAAGAGATACGCGCGTCAACCTCGGTAGATACGCGGCCAGGAACGATTTTGAGGATTTCGCGGCCGAAATCGACGATCAGGTGGTCAACGATTTTGGCGGAAAGGGAGGGGCCGTGGAGCCCGTTGCCTTCATTGTCGGCGACGGCTTTTTCGAGCAGGTATTCATACTCATCCATCTGCACGGCGGCAAAAATGAGGGATGGATTGGTGGTGGCGTCCCGCGGTGCAAATTGCTTCATGGAGGCAAAATCACCGGTATCGGCCACTACGGTGGTGACTTTTTTTAGTTGCTCAAGCTGGTTTGTTCGCGCCGCTACGGCCTCTTCTAATGGATTCATTGCCTTCCTTTGTTTATTTTTTTCAAACAGCTATATATGTATGCCATTTTTGCCCCATCTGAGGCAACACAATTCGCGCCTCGGGCATCCGCCCCTCCATTTATGGCTATCTAATTCACACCCCGATGCCCTCAAACCAAAGAATTGAACAAAATAAGGAAAGGAGTTGACAAGGCGGACAAGAAAACTAGCACTTACCCTTCTTTTTTTTAAACCATGAAAAGTTATCTGGCAAAAACTGGCGATATCGAGCGCACTTGGCATGTGGTGGACGCCACCGACAAAGTGCTCGGTAAACTCGCCGTCAAAGTCTCCAACATTCTGCGAGGTCGCCACAAACCGACCTACACCCCGCATGTCGATACGGGGGACTTCGTCATCATCATAAACGCCAACAAAGTGGTCTTGACCGGGAAAAAGGACGAACAGAAAACCTACATGTTTTACAGCGGTTGGATGGGCAATGAAAAGTACCGCACGGTTGAGGAAATGCGCGAAAACAAGCCCGCCTTTATCATTGAGCACGCCGTTAAAGGGATGCTGCCCAAAAACCGCCTGGCCCGGCAGATGCTCAAGAAATTAAAAATTTTTCCCGGCCCTGAGCACACCCATGAGGCTCAAAAACCGATTCCGCTCAGTCTTTAAAATTTAGCCTCCCTCTTAATTTTTTGTTGGCCAAACCGATTTCCATTCACTTTATTGCCGATTCCATTTCATTTTTCTAAAAATGTCCGCCAAAGCTAAAATAGATTTTATCCGGGCCACCGGCCGCCGCAAAACGGCTACCGCAAGCATTCGCCTGTACCCCGGCGGCAAGGGCAAAATTACCGTCAACGGCAAACCCTTGACTGAATACTGCTACCACGATGGTCTTTCCAGGACCGCGGTCTCCCCACTGGGGACGGTCGAGGGCGAAGAAAAGTTCGACGCCATTGTCACTGTCAGCGGCGGCGGCCCCAATGGACAGGCCGGAGCGATCCGCCACAGCCTTGCCCGGGCACTCGAAAAACACGACCCGGAAACCAGAATTGTACTCAAAAAAGCCGGTCATCTCAAACGCGATCCACGCCAGAAAGAGCGCAAAAAACCCGGTCAGCCGGGCGCCAGAAAGAGATTCCAGTTTTCCAAACGATAACATCCCCATCACGGGCGTTCTCCTGTCCTTATTTCATTTTCAGAGAAACCCTCCCGGACGCGGATGTCCTGGAGGGTTTTTCTTTGCCCAAAAAGCTCCAACGCACGAATCTGAATCAAAACCTTTCTTTTTTGCCAAAACCAACATTTACCAACAATTTTAATAATCCGAACTCATGAAAACAGCAATAGTAGGCGCATCCGGATATACCGGGGAAACCCTTCTCCGGCTCTTGGCCGCACATCCGCAAGCTAAACTGGCGGCCGTCACCTCGCGTACCCTGGCCGGTCAACCAGTGGAAGAAACCCACCCTGCCCTGCGCGGACGGCTGGTAGACCTTTGCTTCTGCCCGTCGGAGCCGGAAAATCTGGCCGCTCGTGAAGATATCGACTTGGTATTCCTGGCCCTTCCTCATGGCGCCGCGGCAACTTTTGCCCGCCCTCTGGTGGATGCGGGGAAAAAGGTAATCGACCTGAGTGCCGACTTCCGTCTGGGATCCCCGGAGCTTTATGAAGACTATTACGGCCAGCAGCATCCCGACCCGGCATTGCTCAAGCGTGCCGCCTATGTCATCCCTGAAATCTCGCCGCCAGGCTGGGAAAAGGCGGACCTGATGGCCTCTCCGGGCTGTTACCCGACCAGCATTCTCATGCCCCTGCTGCCACTGCTCAGGGAAAAGATTTTCAGCGGCAAAGGTATCGTCATCAACAGCATGAGCGGGATCAGCGGCGCCGGTAAGAAGGCCGACCTATTTTACAGTTTTACTGAACGGCAGGAGAGCGTGGTGGCCTACGGACTTCCCCGGCACCGCCACCTATCGGAGATCGAGGAGCAATTGTCGAGTGCGGCGGGTTCATCGGTCATCGTCCAGTTCAACCCGCACCTGGTCCCCATGAAAGCCGGAATCGCCACCACCATAACAGTTCCGGGGGACGCAAACACCATCGAAGATATCTACCGCGTGTGGGAAATAATTTACGGCCAAAGCCACTTCGCAACCCTCCTTCCAACCGGCGCATTTCCCAATACGGCACATGTTCGTGGGACCAACAGGATTGAAATTTCCGCCGTTCACGATCCCAGGACGGGAAATTTCGTCCTCACTTCGGCCATCGACAACCTCATCAAAGGAGCAGCCGGACAGGCCGTTCAAATCATGAACTTGATGTGCGGTTTTCCCGAAACCGCAGGACTGGTATAAATCCATTTTATCCATGACCCATAACAAATTTACGATAGAAACGGGCGTCGCCGGAATAACCGATGTGCCGGGGTTTGAAGCCGCCGGGGTCGCCTGCGGAATCCGCGGACCGCTTGATGGGCGGCTCGATTTGGCTCTCATCTACTCACCTCATGCCTGCAACGCAGCCGGCGTTTTCACTCAGAATGATGTCAAAGCGGCCCCGGTGCGCCTCGACCTGGATATTTTGAAAACGCAGAAGCAATTTCACGGAGTCGTGGTCAACAGCGGCAACGCCAATTGCTGCACCGGCCCCCAAGGCAAAGCCGATGCGCAGTCCATGGCCCGTCTGGCTGCCGAGCCGTTCGGCCTTCCCCCAGAATCCATGCTGGTCTGCTCGACCGGCCATATCGGTGAAACTCTCCCTATGGACAGGGTGGAGAAAGGTATCGCGGAAGCAGCCACCAACTTGTCCGGTAGCCAGGATAACGGACGCCAGGCGGCCCAGGCCATTCGCACCAGCGACACTATTTCAAAAACCGTAACCGCCCGCTTTCAATGGCAAGACGAGACCGTCACCCTGGCCGCAATGGCCAAAGGGGCCGGCATGATCCAGCCTAACATGGCCACCATGCTCGCTTTCATCGCCACGGATGCGCGGGTGGACCGTGCGCTTTTGCGAAAAACACTCAAAGAAGGTGTCAGGGAATCCTTCAACCGCATAACGGTCGATGGTGACATGAGCACCAACGACACCGTGCTGTTGCTGGCAAACGGGGCCTCCGGTGTTAAAATATCGAACAAAAACCCGCAACTGATCGAATTTTTTCAAAAGGCCCTCGACGCCCTTTGCCTGGAACTGGCCCTCATGATCGTAGGAGACGGGGAGAAAATCTCCAAGGTGGTGGAAATCTGCATCGACGGCGCGCACTCCCACCGCAAAGCGGAAAAAGTGGCCCGGGCAGTGGCCAACTCCCTCCTCGTGAAAACCTCCTGGGCCGGCAACGACCCCAACTGGGGCCGCATCATGGATGCCGCCGGTTACGCCGGATCTGGACTGGAGGAAGAGAAAATCGACCTCTCCTACAGCAAATTCCGGGATCGCAGCGAAAAGCCTGTGGCCGTTCTGGAAAAAGGAACGCCGCTCCCGGTCAACAAAAAAGAATGGATTGAGCAGGTCAGCCAACCTCGATTTCAAATTAACCTCAACCTCAACCAGGGAAAAGGCCGCTGTCGCCTTTTTTCCACCGATCTCACGGATAAATATGTCAATTTCAACAAAACCGAGTAACGGGTTGGACATCGACGAGGTGACCAAGGCCCGGGTGCTTCTCGAGGCCCTGCCCTACATCCAGCGCTTCAAAGGCTCCATCTTCGTGGTCAAATACGGCGGTAAATTCATGGACGACCCGGATCTTTCCCTGCGCACTCGGGTAATCACCGACATCGTTCTGCTGGCCGCGGTGGGGATTCAAGTGGTGGTGGTCCACGGCGGCGGCCGGGCCATCAGCCGGGCGATGGAGGAAGCGGGCATTGAGGCGACTTTTGTAAACGGCTTGCGCGTGACCGGCAAAGAGACCATTGAACTGGTGGAAAAAATCCTCAACCAGGTGATAAATCGTTACATTTGCCAACTCATCAAGGATAACGGCGGCAAATCTATGAGCCTGCCCGGCAACACCGTTTTCCAATGCGTCAAGCGGCAGGAAACGGACTCCGGCGGCCAACCGGTCGATCTGGGTTTCGTCGGTGAGGTAACATCGGTCCATACCGAATTGGTGGAGTGCGCTTTGGCCGGTGGCTACACCCCCGTTCTTTCCTCCGTTGCCCTCGACGACAAGGGCAACCCCCACAACACCAACGCCGACAGCGCGGCATCACACCTGGCCTCGGCCCTCGGTGCTCGCCGTCTCGTTTACCTCTGCGATGTCCCCGGTCTTTTGAGGGACCGCAATGACGAGAATTCCATCATTTCAACCCTGCGCATCGGCGAGGTGGAGGAACTAAAGAGATCTGGCGTCATCTCCGAAGGTATGCTTCCGAAAGTGGAGAGCGCCGCCAGCGCCATCCATAAGGGAGTGCGCCGGGTGCACTTTGTGGAAGGCGGCATGCAACACGGCTTGCTGCTGGAAATTTTTACGGACAAAGGCATCGGCACGGAAATCGTGCAGGATTGAACAAAACCCATTTTTTAACCTTTTTCTTTCAGTCACATAACCATGAATACGACCAAAATGGATTCGAAACATCTTTATGACCAACACGTACTGGGCAATTACCCGGTGGCCCCGCTAACCTTGACCAAGGGCCAGGGCTCCCGCCTGTGGGACGATGAGGGCAACGAGTATCTGGATTTCTCCACCGGAATCGCCGTCAATACCCTCGGCCACGGGCACCCTCATTGGGTCCGGAGGGTGAGCGAGCAGGCAGCCCAAATGGCCCATTGCAGCAACCTCTACCGCAATCCCAATCAGGCCTTGTTGGCCGAAAAACTGACCTCTCTGGCCGGACCGGGCAAAGTCTTTTTCTGCACCAGCGGGGCCGAGGCAAATGAATCCCTCATCAAACTGGCCCGGCTCTTCGGCCGGGACACAACCGGGGTCGAGGGAAAACGCTACCAGGTTTTAACGGCCAAGGAATCCTTTCATGGGCGCACATTCGGCGGCATGGCGGCCACTCCACAGGACAAGATTCAAAAAGGATTCGCCCCCATGCTGGACGGTTTCGCCCACGGTGAAATTGATAACCTAGAAAGTTTTGAGGCGCTCATCACCGATAAAACGGCCGCCATCCTCCTGGAACCCATTTTGGGAGAAGGCGGCATTTTGCCCTGCTCGGACCAGTTCCTGCGCGGCATTCGCAATCTCTGCAACCAGAGGGGCCTTATGTTGCTCCTAGACGAAGTGCAGAGCGGCTGCGGGCGCACGGGCCGTTTTTTCGCTCACCAGCACACCGGCATCCGGCCCGATGCCATTGCCATGGCCAAAGGCTTGGGAAACGGCTTCCCCCTGGGCGCTGTCTGGGTGGACCGCAGGCACTCTACCCTCTTCACACCCGGTTCCCATGGGAGCACTTTTGGCGGTTCCCCCCTGGCCTGCGCCGCCGCCCTGGCCACCCTGGAGGTCATGGAAAAGGAAAATTTAATGGAAAAGGTTGCCCGTCAAGGCGCCGATTTCAAACAATCCCTGGAAAAGCTGGCCCAGCGGCATCTGGACAAAATCCGGGAGGTGCGCGGCATAGGTTTTCTGCTCGCCCTGGGCCTGGTCGGGGATCCCGGCCCGTTGCTAACTTCCTTGCGCGAAAAAGGCCTCCTGGCAGTCGGCGCCGGGCGCAACGCGGTCAGATTTTTGCCTCCGCTCAATATCGAGGAGGCTGATCTGGAGGCCGGTCTGGAAATCATCGAATCGGCCTTGAATGAACTTTAACGATGACTATAATAATTTTAAATTACTTATCTGGAAAGACTTACAAAAATGAAACACTTCATAAAGGAAACCGATTCTTCAACCGCGAAACTGGGGGAATTGCTCACCCTGGCACATCAGTATAAACATAAAAAAACATCTGCGGCCCAAAACGCCGTATTGGCGGGACAGACTTGGGCCATGCTCTTTTTTAAAAGCAGTACACGCACCCGCGTCTCCTTCGAGGTCGGCTTGAACGACCTCGGCGGCCACGCCCTTTATTTGGCCCAGAGCACCTCCCAGCTCTCCCGTGGGGAAAGCATCGCCGATACCGCCCGAACCCTCTCCCGTTACGTCAAAGGCATCATTATACGGACCTTCGACCACAGCGATGTGGAGGAATTCGCGCGCGCCGGTTCCATCCCGGTCATCAATGCACTGACGGATTTTCTGCACCCCTGCCAGAGCTTCAGCGACCTCTTGACCATGGCCGAACAGTGGAACTTCGACGGCGATGGCAATCTTCTGGAATCACTCAAGGGCCGCAAAATCGCCTTTTTGGGCGACTGCAATTGCAATGTGGCCAATTCCCTCATCATGGCTGCCGGGATGGGCCAGATGCAAATCTCCCTCGGCGGCCCACAGGAATATGCCCCCACCGAAAAAATCAAAGACCTTCTGTCTGCCGATGGCTATGACCCCGATCATCAATTCACAACCGACCCGTTGGAAGTCGTCAAGGATGCCGACGTGGTTTATACCGATGTCTGGGTGAGCATGGGCGACGAGGCCGAAAAGGCTGACAGGCTTGCCAAAATGAAACCCTACTGCGTCACTGCGGAGCTCATGCAGGCAGCCAAACCGGAAGCCGTTTTCATGCATTGCCTGCCCGCCCACCCCGGCATGGAGGTTTCACCGGATGTGCTCGAAGGCCCCCAGTCGATCGTCTTCGACCAAGCGGAAAACCGGCTCCACATGCAAAAAGCCATCATGTCTCACCTGGCTAACCAAGCTGCCCCTGACAACCGTTAACTCTTGAGGAGATTATAGCCATGAAAATTGTATTAGCTTATTCTGGGGGTCTGGACACCTCTGTCTTGGTTCGCTGGCTGAAGGATAACTACAACGCCGAGGTCGTTACTTTTGCCGCCGATATCGGCCAGGAGGAAGAACTCGACGGACTTGAAGAAAAAGCCAAAGCCACTGGCGCTTCGGCCCATTACACGGTCGAGTTGGTGGAGGAATACGCCAGAGACTTCATTTATCCCATGGCCCGGGCCAACGCCGTTTACGAAGGGCAGTATTACCTCGGCACCTCCATCGCCAGGCCGCTCATCGCCAAGGCCCAGATCGAAATTGCCCGCCGGGAAAATGCCGACACCCTTTCCCACGGCGCCACCGGCAAGGGCAACGATCAATGCCGTTTCGAGCTAACCTACGCCGCCCTCGCCCCGGATTTGCGGGTCATCGCCCCCTGGCGGCTGGATCATTTCAGGAAAACCTTCCCCGGCCGCAGCGAAATGATCGACTATTGCCGCCAGCAAGGCATCGACGTGGAAGCCTCCGCCGACAAACCGTATTCGATGGACCGCAACCTCCTCCACATCTCCTACGAAGCCGGCATTCTTGAAGACCCCTGGTTCGACCCCACGACCCCGGAAAACAAAGGCATGTTCAAGCTCACCAACGCTCCCGAAGATGCGCCAGACGAAGCCCAATACGTCGAACTCGATTTCGAAAATGGCGATTGCGTGGCCGTTGACGGCGTGGCCATGACGCCCCTTGAAATCATGCGCAAACTCAACCAACTGGGCGGCAAACACGCCATCGGGCGGGTGGACCTGGTGGAAAACCGCTTCGTTGGCATGAAAAGCCGCGGCATCTACGAAACCCCCGGAGGCACCATCCTCATCCACGCCCACCGCCAGATGGAAAGCCTCACCATGGACCGCGACCTCATGCACCTGCGCGACGGCCTCATCCCCCGTTATGCCGAGATGATCTACTATGGCTTCTGGTACGCCCCCGAGCGCGAGGCACTCCAGGCCCTCATCGACGATAGCCAAAAAACCGTCACCGGCACAGTCCGGCTCAAACTCTACAAAGGCAACCTCATCACGGTCGGTCGAAAATCCCCCCTCTCCCTCTACGACGAAAAAATCGCCTCCATGGAAAGCACCCTCAGCGACTACAACCCCAACGACGCAACAGGCTTCATCCGCCTGCAAGCCCTCCGCCTCAAAGCCCGCCACCAGCAACAAGGCCACGGCCAAGGTAACGGCCCGCTCTCACCGCCCAAACCGTCCCAAGAATAAAACTTGCCAGCGAACACCTATTTTAAAAGATAGGAGCCGCATACCTTATAAATACAAACACCTAAACCTATAGCAAAACACCGCACGCCCGGATGGCGGAATTGGCAGACGCGCTGGATTCAAAATCCAGTTCCCGCAAGGGAGTGAGGGTTCGACCCCCTCTCCGGGCACCATACTTGTTTCGTTGATATTCAACGATCTTTTATATTAAAGACTTGAGAATAAAATAGAGCCAAGGCGAATGGAAACGAAGCAAATACCCCCTAAATAGAGGCTGTCCCAAAAATATAAAGATTTTATAGTCAACTGGATGACGTTGATAAAAAGAGCCGGAAAGAGCAAGTTTTTGCTCGATCCGGCCAAAAAAGGGTTCTATAATTGAGTTAGCGAAAATCAATATAGCCCTTTCTATGAAAAATATAGCCATCCAATGCCTCCTGCGTCCAGCTTTAACTGTGGTCGACCGGTGCCTCGATTACGATAACTTCCGCGCCACCATTGATCGAATCGATCGGCTGCTGATCGACTCGGAGGTGGAATCGCAGGCCATTGAGCTGGCCTTGGAGGGGTGGCCGCCAATGGGTCTAAAGGCCCGGCGGCAGCGGGCCAGTTTTGCCATCAAGGCACTGCGCATGGATACGCTGGGCCGTCTGCTCGGAGGGATTTCGTTTCGGCATTTGTCGCGGGCTCTGGGCAGCAGCGATCTGTTGGCCGACTTTTGCCGTGTCCGGCAGATCGATGGCATCAGGGGCATCTCCAAAAGCACCCTGGAGCGGGCCTCGAAGTTTTTCAGCGAAGAGCAGTTGAGGGCCTTGCACCGGACCTTGACTGAGGTGGTGGGCGATGCCCTTCTGGCCCGGCAGGTGGGATTGGACAAGCCGATTGACATCACCATTTGCCTGATCGACGGCACCTGTTTGGAGGCTAACATTCATTGGCCGACGGACTGGGTATTACTCAAGGATGTAGCCGGCACGTTGCTCAAAGCGATCCGGCTGATCCGCGAGAAGGCCGGTTTGCGCCATCGCATGCCGATCGAACCGGAGCCCTTGGCTCGGCAGATGAATCGGCTGTGCATACAGATGACCCACAGCCGGCGGCGAAAGGACAGCGCGCGGCAGCGCAAGGGTATCTTGAGGCAGATGAAAAAGCTGCTCAAACGGATCGGGGAGCATGCCCGCAGTCACCGGGAATTATTGCAAGCCTGCTGGGAGCAAAGCGATTACAGCGAAAAACAGGTCCAACAGATCCTCGCCCGGATGGAGCGCATGAGCGAGCAAATCCCGGTGGTCATCAAACAGGCGCACGAGCGGATCATTGGCGGCCGCCAGGTGAAAAACGCAGAGAAAGTCTTGAGTGTTTACGAACTCGATGGGCAGGTGATTGTGCGAGGTAAAGCGGGCCAAGAGGTCGAGTTCGGCAACACCCTGTTTTTGGGAGAAAGCGTTGAAGGGTACCTGCTGGACTGGAAACTCTACGGCAGCCGAACTCCAAGCGAAAATGAACAAATGCAAGAGAGTTTGCAAAGACAGAACCGCTTCAACCTGGAAGAACCCATAGCGGCCATGTGCGCGGACCGGGGATTTGCCTCCCAGCGGGCCCGCCGGCAGTTAGCCCAGGAGGGAATCTACGACGCGCTCTGTCCACGCGATCCGAAGCAGTTGAAAAAACGGATGGAGGAACCACTGTTCAGACAATTGCAAAAGCGCCGGGCCAGCACCGAAGGGCGGATCGGGGGATCGGGGTATTGAAGAATCGCTGGCAGGCCGGGCGGTTGCGCAGCAAAGGCTTTGCCAACCGCTCGATCAGCGTAGCCTGGTCGGTACTCTCGCACAACCTATGGAAAGTAGCCAAGATGCTGGCCCAGCAAGACGAACTAAAAACCAAAGCGGCGGCCTAGAGAGCGGAAAAGCAAGGACAATACTTTTTCACAGCCGTACTGTCGGCTCATACAAAGAAAACCAGGCAACCGGACCCCAAAACCAGTATCCTAACGTCATAGGAGAGCAAAGTTTATACTCTCCCAAATGCAAATACCTCTAAAATGAGCGCCTATCAAAAGCCCTCGCAAAAATCACCCTTTTGGGACAGCCTCTAAATAATACTCAGAAATTGAAATAGAAAGAGAGGGGGTCCTCCACCTTCATTTGATTTTATCTCCAAGCCTGCGAGCTGGAATGTGCTTTAAAGAGTTCTCCATTTCAGCGAGGAAAATAAATTAGAGCCTTCCATTGATTACACAGATTCCATCCTTCTTGTCGAGTTTTGTAACCTTCTAAAATAATTGCCATTCTTCTGAACCAGATCCATGTAACAGCCTTGCTCTAAAACCTTCCCTTTTTGCATGACAATTATCCATGAGTTCTGCGACAAGAGGGACATCCGATGGGTTACCGTTACAAGTGTTCGTTTCTGGCTGAACTCTCGCAAAGCTGTCATAATACGTGCCTCGGTCTCCGGATCCAAAGCCGAGGTTGCCTCATCCAATATAATGATTTCAGGGTTGCGGAGGAAAACACGCATCAAAGCGAGTCGCTGCCTCTCCCCCGCAGACAAGTGTTTTCCGCCTGCACCTATGGGTTCGTCAAACCCATTTTCGAAGTTTTGAATAAATTCTAAAGCCTCTGATTGGCGTGCGGCCCGTTCAAGATGTTCTCCGGTAACTCCGTCGAGGCCGTAAGTAATACCAAATCGCAAAAGGATTGATAAAGATTAAAAAACAGCTATAAAGGCGGAATGAGAAGATATATGGGAACCGATGAAGACCGTGAACGTATCAAGAAATTGCTCAACAAAGAGACTATCGGCTGGCGTAAAGAGCGTTTGGTGGCATTAAAAATGGGCTTCCAGCCGCACCACAGCATTGATGAAATTGGAGCCATCGTGGGCCGAGGCAAAGCGACGATCCAGCGTTGGTTTGACAAATATCGTGCTGCAGGGCTCGGGGCGGTGCTTACACGCGCCTACAAAGGCGGGATCAAAAGCCGTTGCGACAAAGAGGTGGAGGCCTTCTTGCTCAATGGTTTGAAGGTCGCGCGCTGGAACACAGCCGTTCAGGCGGGGCAAGAGCTGGAGCGACATTTCGGGCGCTCCTTCGCCTACAAGACGGTGTGGCGATGGCTAAAAAAATGCGCCGGGGTGCTTCGAGTCCCTCGCCCCGTGCATGAGAAACGGGACTCGGCAAAAGCGGAAGCGTTCAAGCGAGACTTTTTTAAGATCCTCCAGGAGCTTTCCCTCACCCGAGGCAATCGGGTTCGGGTGTGGTTTGCCGATGAAAGCCGTTTTGGTTTGCTTCCGGTGTACCGCCGGTGCTGGACGCAAAGAGGGCTTCGGCCGCACAAAAAATATCAGACAAGATACCAGTGGAGCTACTGTTACGGAGCCCTCGACGTGGTCAACGGCGAGATGGTATGCATCCAAACCCCTAGCACGAATCTACAGTGGACGGAGGCTTTCCTCCAACAGATCAAAAAGCAATATCCTGAGGAGGAACATGTGGTTGTATGGGACGGGGCAGGCTTCCATCCGCACGACTCGGAGCACCCCAACGTCCCCCCGGGCATACATATCGTGAATTTGCCGCCGTATAGTCCTGAACTCAACCCGATTGAAAGACTTTGGGATATGATACAGGATCAAACGGCCAACAAACTGTGGCCGAGCATTGAGCGACTCGAAGAAGTCGTCGCAACCCATCTCAAAGACTGGTGGGAGGACACTGAAAAAGTCCTCTCTTTAGTTGGCGGAGGCTGGCAGCACATTCAAGCAAACGCTTCTGCCAAATAACTTATTATCATACCTAATGAGATTTGGTATAACATTGTATCGGATTGATTCGTCAAAAAATTCCGGTTCGGATCCAACAAGCACAATCCGCGATAAATGACCGTCAATACTAAGCTCATTTAAGTCCACCCCATCGATGAATATCGTATCGGTCGGACAATTGTAAAAGCGCATGAGTAATCGCAAAAGTGTCGTTTGTGTCGTTTTTCCGGACCCCGTTTTACCAACAATAGCAGTGTGCCGGTTGACCGGAATTACACAATTTACGCCACGCAAGGTTTTATCTCTGCGGGTATAGGAAAATCGGTAGTGTATTAAGTAGGAATGGTGGCTAATTCTTGATTATATTGATGAATGAAAAGTCTCAGACAGGTTTCATGCATACTCTTAAAAGCTTGGAAAAGGAGAGGGTTTTGCGTGTGAAACGACCCAGTCGTTGGCGCAGGGTATTGTTCCATCGTTCCACATGGGCCGTTTCACCGGTTTCTTTTCCCACGGATCGGTTATGAGGAAAGACTTCATCATAAGTGCTCCAAAAGTCGCTGTAGGTGGCACATCTTTTGTAGGCCCGTGGCAGACGCTCGTAAAGTTCCCGGCAACGATACCAATCCCGAGGCCCAATGGCATAGGAGAGGATTTGACGGGTGCGTCGGCAAAGAGCGATCCAAACCCATTGGGCATCGCTCTTGCGCCCCACAAAAGACCACAGTTCGTCCAGTTCAATGACATCATGGCGGCGGGCCGCAAGAATCGTGCTTTTGAGCGGTCGCAGCGATTGTCGTTTTTTTTAACCAACTCAAAACGGTGTTGGGACTCACCCCGAAGGCGCGCTGTAAACCGCGTAGACTGCTGCGTTCCTGATAGACTCGAAGGATCATTTCTTTTTGCTCTTCGGTGTATTTCACTGTGGGGTTTTCGCGGCTTTGTTTACCACAATCATGGCAGCGGTAGCGCTGTTTATGGTTGGGCGTCTTGCCAAATTTAATGATATTTTCACTTCCACAGTGCCGACAATTAATAATTTTAGTAACCATGCACTAAGAATAAACTGCCTAACGCTATTTGTACAGCTAAAAATACAAAATAACATTCTTTTTTTATACACTACCGGAAAATCTAAGATTGCGGAATTCAATCTCACTGATAAACGGATCGCTCAATTTTGCGCCATCGGTGACAATATATTTTTGATCATTGCTCAACAGATCAGAAAATCTCTCAACATGCCGTGAAATACTGGCCCACTCCTCCGGTATTTTAAGAACGTTCGAAAAGGCTCCCACGCAACGACGGACGAGCAGAAAGAAAACAATGGACTTCGGCAATACATCAGCACTACTGCTCCTGACCATGAATGCGACTGTTACGAAAATCAGCAAGAGAACCAGTATCGCAACCAGGTTTTTAAGCGGGCTTACAAAATCGAGGAACTTCCATTCTGCAATTTTCACTTCCCGTTGTTCCTTCGCCAAATCATCCCATGCTTTCAGTTCTTTCTGCTCCGTACGAACCTGTTTAACCAAACTGATATTACTCAGGATTTCCAGCACCGATGAAGACGATTTTTCTTCCACGCTTTCAACTTTATCAGCCAGCGACTGTATGTTTTTGGTCAGCCTGGTGAAAATAATATAATAGGCACTGAGAAAAACCAGGGTAACAGCGGTAAGACGCCACCATACAAACGTCATGGCAGCAATATAGAGTGACAAAGATACAACGGAAATGATCGTACGGTTAAGGATTGTGAATGCTTTCGCAACCCGACTGGGCAACCTGCATAAGCGGCTGGCGTTTCTTCCTAATGGCTTGAGGTCAAAATATTGCTGACCAAACTTCAGAAAACGTTCCAGAAGTAGCCGGCTCAAACGGGTTTCAATTTCAATTACCCGGTGCCTCACCGTCTGTTTGGAAACATAGGCTGATCCCATAGGCTGATCCCATTTGAATCAAGGCTGCCAAAAGCAAAAGCACCAATAAAAAGAAAACCGGATCTTCCGGCACGTAACGTTCCAGAATAATAGAAAAACGCCCTAACCCGGATATTTCGTAAAAAAAGTATCGTTGATATGCTTAACTGCTGATATACAGCAGGATAGATCAATAATTAAAGCAATATCAGCGATGACAAAAGGTAAACAATTAAAGCTACAGTTGACAAGGAAAGCTACAGTTGACAAGGGTAAAAGGCCGCCGTGTGCGGGTTGATTTCAAGGGCGGAGAGGTTACTTCGGATGCCGGACTGCTTTTGATCCGGGAAGTGGATCGGCAGTTGGGCTTGACCGAACGAGCGGCCCGACAGTTAGTGGACAAACGGCAGAAGGGCAAAGTACGCCATGAGGTATTGGGGATGCTGCGGCAGCGCGTTTACGGGCTGGTGGCGGGCTATGAGGATTTGAACGACTTTGATACCCTGCGCCACGATCCATTGTTGCAAACGGTAACGGGGCGCATTGAAACGTTGGCCAGCGCGCCGACTTTGTGTCGTTTTGAAAACGGGCAGGATCGGCGGGCGGCCTTTGCGGTAAACGAGCTGTTGGTCGAACAGTTCATGGGCTCTTTTGCCGAGGAACCCGAAGAGATCATCCTGGACTTTGACGCCACCGACAATCCGGTGCACGGGCTCCAGGAGGGA
>CBDDEL010000009.1:0-208775 GCA_965226885.1 Opitutales bacterium
ATAGTTATCGCGGTGTTGGATCTGGTTGGCATACGAACGGCATCCTTTGTGGCTATAATTGGCGCTGCTGGACTGGCAATCGGTTTTGCTTTGCAGGGTTAACTTTCAAATTTTGCCTCCGGTGTTATGCTCATCATATTCCGGCCCTTCAAGGTGGACGATTTTGTCGAAGCCGGCGGGGCTACCGGTATTGTGGAGGAAATCAGCATTTTTACTACTCAGATGCGAACCCCTGACAATAAGACGATCATCATCCCCAATTCAAACATTACCGGCTCGAACATCACAAATTACTCGACCAAGGACACACGACGCGTTGATCTCGTCTTCGGTGTCGGATATGGTGACGATCTTGATAATGCCCGCAGGGTACTGGAAGAGGTTCTCGGGGCCGAAAAACGAATTCTGGCTGATCCCGAACCGACCATCGGTGTATCCGAACTGGCCGACAGCAGCGTAAAATTTGTCGTCAGGCCCTGGGTCAATTCAGACGATTACTGGCCTGTATATTTCAGTTTGACGGAGAATATTAAAAAGCGGTTCGACGCCGAAGGTATTTCCATCCCCTATCCGCAGCAAGATGTTCATCTCTTCAAAGATAATGGTTAATGGTGTTTATGCCTTGGCTATAAAAATTTGGGCGAATAACCATTGGCGGGGGCAGTTCATTTTACTGTGTTAGGCAAAAACATCTCCTCGGCGATTTTCTGTTTGTGGTTTCGAGCTAATTTAGGTGAAATTAGACATGGGTTTGGAGACATTGTTTACGGTTGAGACTTCCAGCATCAAGTATGGTCCTGGCGCGACCCGCGAGGTGGGTTTCGAGATGGACCGGCTGGGGGCCAAACGGGTAATGGTTTTAACCGATGCCAGACTTGCGGCCAGTTCCTCGGTCGCGGTTGCCATGGAATCCTTGCGAGGGATGGGCATTGATGCCGCTCTCTATGACCGGGTTTGTGTCGAACCGACCGATGTTTCTTTTAAAGAGGCGGCAGATTTCGCCGTGGATGGGGATTTTGATGGATTTATCACCGTGGGCGGCGGCTCGACTATCGACACGGCCAAGGCGGCCAATTTGTATGCCACTTATCCAACGGATTTTCTCGATTATGTAAATCCTCCGATTGGCCGGGGTGTGCCCGTTCCGGGAGCGCTAAGACCGCTCATCGCCATTCCCACCACGGCGGGCACCGGCAGCGAAACGACCGGTGTAGCCATTTTCGATTTTAAGGAAATGAAAGCCAAAACCGGTATCGCCCACCGAGCCCTTCGCCCGAATATGGGAATCATCGATCCCGACAACACTCGCAGCATGCCGCCCATGGTGGCCGCCTGCACTGGGCTCGACGTGCTCTCCCACGCCTTGGAGTCTCTAACCGCAATGCCCTACAGCGACCCGCCAGGCGCCGGAAAAACCCGTCCTTCGCCCTGCCTATCAAGGCGCAAATCCGATAAGTGAAATTTGGGCCTCAAAAGCCATTGCAATGGTTTCCCAACATATCGTGCGGGCGGTTGAGCATCCGGAGGACGATGAGGCTCGCGGACAAATGCTGCTGGCCGCCACCTATGCCGGAATCGGATTCGGTAATTCCGGGGTGCACCTGCCCCACGGCATGTCCTACCCGGTTTCGGGAATGGTGTGGGATTTTTTTCCGCCGGGTTATCCTAAGGAAAAAGCGATCATACCCCACGGCATGTCGGTTATTTTGCATTCTCCCGCCGTATTTCGGTTCACGGCGCCGGTCAATCCCGAGCTGCACCTGCGGGCGGCATCCCTCATGGGTGTGGATACCGCAAATGCCAGGCCAGAGGAGGCAGGCGATTTACTGGGTGGCGCCATTATCGATTTAATGAAAAAAACAGGAATGCCCAACGGTCTGCAAGCGGTAGGATTCGGCCTTGATGATATTGACGATTTAGTGGCCGGCACAATACCCCAGCACCGTGTGACAAAGCTTTCTCCAAGATCCGCCGCCCCAGCAGACCTTAAAATTCTCTTTCAAAATTCGGTAGTGTATAAAAAAAGGGTAGTGTTAACATGACGAATGTTTGATATTGCTGTTGTATTCCCAGATGAACAAGCACAGGACGCGAAAATGCATGACCAAAGACTTCGAGAATGACAGCGTTTTACGCACATAGCGTGACAGGGACTGTCGCAAGGTATTGTTCCAGCGTTCGATATGGACGGTTTGGCCGGATTGTTTCCCGCTGGCGCTGTTGTGAGGGAAAACCTTGTCGTAGCTTTCCCAGTAATCGCTTACGGTGGCACAGTCGCGATAGGGCTGGGCGATGTTGTGATACAACTGCCAGCACGTTTGATCGCTACGATCACCCAGAGAAAACCCGACGACCTGTCGGGTACGTCGACACAAGGCTACCCATAGCCATACCTGCCCCGAACGCTTATCGCCCCAGAATGACCACACCTCGTCCAGTTCCAGCACATCACTACACTGGCGGGCAAGCAGAGTGGACTCCAGCTTCGGCAAACTCAGGACTTTTTTTTAATCCATTCGATGACCGTCTTTGGGGCTACCCCGAAGGTACGGTAAATGGCACGCAGGCTCATCCGGTTTTGGTGCGCACGGAGCACCTGCTTGACCAGCGCCGGAGGATGCTCACGACTTTTGGGGTGAAGCCGAAACTGATAACCACACCCCTTGCATCGATACTTCTGAACCCCTTTCGGATCCTTGCCGTGCTTGATGATGTGATCGCTTCCGCATTGAGGACATTTTACTGTGATATGGACCATTCCCAGTTCACAACATAATCACGCTAAAAAGTACAGCTTAAACATTCAAAATGTTAACACTACCAAAAAAAGAATGTTATTCTGTATTTTTAGCTGTACAAATAGCGTTAGGCAGTTTATTCTTAGTGCATGGTTACTAAAATTATTAATTGTCGGCACTGTGGAAGTGAAAATATCATTAAATTTGGCAAGACGCCCAACCATAAACAGCGCTACCGCTGCCATGATTGTGGTAAACAAAGCCGCGAAAACCCCACAGTGAAATACACCGAAGAGCAAAAAGAAATGATCCTTCGAGTCTATCAGGAACGCAGCAGTCTACGCGGTTTACAGCGCGCCTTCGGGGTGAGTCCCAACACCGTTTTGAGTTGGTTAAAAAAAACGACAATCGCTGCGACCGCTCAAAAGCACGATTCTTGCGGCCCGCCGCCATGATGTCATTGAACTGGACGAACTGTGGTCTTTTGTGGGGCGCAAGAGCGATGCCCAATGGGTTTGGATCGCTCTTTGCCGACGCACCCGTCAAATCCTCTCCTATGCCATTGGGCCTCGGGATTGGTATCGTTGCCGGGAACTTTACGAGCGTCTGCCACGGGCCTACAAAAGATGTGTCACCTACAGCGACTTTTGGAGCACTTATGATGAAGTCTTTCCTCATAACTGATCCGTGGGAAAAGAAACCGGTGAAACGGCCCATGTGGAACGATGGAACAATACCCTGCGCCAGCGACTGGGTCGTTTCACACGCAAAACCCTCTCCTTTTCCAAGCTTAAGAGTATGCATGAAACCTGTCTGAGACTTTTCATTCATCAATATAATCAAGAATTAGCCACCATGTAAACGCCGGGGAAAAACCGGTACGGTAAAGAGGGCGCTTTAAAACCGGTACGCTTATCCTAGAAAGGAGGAGTGTATCGAGATATGAAGCAATGGACAAGAGTGCGGCACAAAGTGCTGCGGGACAAGCAGAGCAAGCGCTCTGTAATGCGAGAAGAGGGACTGCACTGGGAGACCCTGGGAAAGATGCTGGCCTATTCCCAGCCGCCGGGATACCGGCGCAAGAAGAGGCGAGAGCGCAAGATCGATCCGTATGTGGGCTGGATCGAGGAGGTGCTCAAAGCGGACCGGAACGTGCCCAAGAAGCAGCGCCATACGGCCAAACGGATCTACCAGCGTTTGGGTCGGGAGAGGGGCTACCAAGGGGGCTACACGGCGGTCAAGGAGGTGGTGGCCGAGCTGCGAGCGAGGCGGCGGGAAGTGTTCGTGCCGCTGGAGCACCGCCCCGGGGAGGGACAGGTGGACTTCGGTCATGCCCTGGTGAAGGAGGCGGGGCAATTGCGTAGGCGGCCATTTTTTGCCATGAGCCTGCCCTACAGCGATGCCTTTTTCGTGCAGGTGTTCGAACGGGAGTGCACGGAGAGCTTCTGGGAGGGGCACCTGCGAGCTTTTGAGTTTTTCGGGGCGGTGCCCCGGCGCATCAGCTATGACAACTCGAAGGTGGCGGTGGGTAAGATTATCGGTTCGCGTGAACGCAAGCTGACCGACGGGTTTCTGCAGCTACAGAGCCATTACCTGTTCGAGGAACACTTCTGTCTGCCCGCCCGGCCCAACGAGAAGGGCGTGGTCGAGGGTGATCGGACCCCATCTTTGCTACCACTTTAAGTGAGAGTATTTCCGTAGGTTTGGTATTGTAGGTTTTGCAGCGGGTGGCGCAATGAGGCCGTAGGCCGAATGGAGCCAGCCGCTGCTTTGTTGATTGTTCGCCAGAGTCTGGCAAATGTATTTGGGGAGAGAAAGCCTAATCGGCTGTGGGGGTGTTTCGCGTTGTATTTGTGTCGCCATTGTTCGACCACCACACGCGCTTCGGTCACGCTCAGGAACAGTTCCTGGTTAAGGCATTCATCGCGCAAACGATTATGAAAGGATTCTATATGTCCATTCTGCCAAGGGCTTCCTGGATCAATGTATGCGATGGCAATTTCCTGTCGCTGCAGTTCTTCTTTGACTTGGTGGGCTATAAACTCCGATCCGTTGTCCGAGCGGATGCACTGAGGTTTGCCGTTCTCTCTTATGGCATCGTTCAATACCTCTACCACATCGGCACTTTTCAGTGAGCGCGCAACCTTAATGGCCAGGCATTGACGGGTATGTTCATCGATCAGTGTCAAGAGCCTGAGCGGACCGCCCCGGTCGGTGCGATCCGCCACGAAGTCCCAACTCCACACATGGTTGGGCTGCACTGCTCGGGTCGGGGTAGCCGTGGATTGGCCCTGCCGGCGACGGCGCTTGCCAGACGGGCGCACACCCAGTCCTTCGAAACGACGCACTTTTTGGACGAATTTGCGACTCACGGGCCAACCTTCATGGGCCAACAAAGCGCGGATCCGACGATAGCCATAGCGCGGATGCTTCTTCGAAAAGGCAATGATGCGTGCCACCAGTTTATGCCTATACTCAGTAGCTTTCTTGGGTTCATACAGGTAGGTTGAGCGGTGCAACCCAAAATACTGACAGGCCCGACGCAGCGAGCACGACCCTTGGGCCAATACATGCTTCACCGCTTCCTTTTTCTGCTTCGGGCCTACCATTTTTTTGCGTTCACCTCCTTGAGCACACGGTTCTCCAGCATCTGCTCGGCTACTATCTTCTTAAGCTGCGTGTTTTCGCGCTCCAGCTCCTTCAGCCGCTTGGCGCCACGCAGCTCCATGCGGCCATACTTTTTACGCCAACGATGGTAGCTTTGAGGACTGATATTGTGGGACCGACAGACATCCTGAATGCCTTTGCCTGCGTCTACTTCGCGCAGTATCGTTATGATTTGTTCAGGGGTGTATCTTTTTTGCTTCATAGGTCTTTCCGGTAATTTCTCCAGAAAGACTCTCACTGGCAATGGTAGTGTTTTCGGCGGTCACATCAAGGGGATCGTGCGTTATGCCCGGGCCAACTTCCTGGTACCGGTACCGCAGGTTCGGGACCTGGAGGAACTCAACGCAAAGCTGTTGGAGGCATGTGAGCGGGACATGGAGCGTAAATTACGCGGGAAAAGGGCGGTGAAAAAGGAACTGCTGGCCGAGGAGCGCGCCGTCATGCTGGCGTTGCCGCCCATACCCTTTGAAGCGAGCCGCAAACGCTCGACCTGCGTCAGCAGCCTCTCGCTGGTGCGCTTCGAGTGCAACGACTATTCGGTGCCGGTGCGCTGCGCCCACCATCCGGTGGTGGTGGAAGGGTCCTGTCGGCAGGTGGTGATCTTCTGTGGGGGCCAAGAGGTGGCCCGGCACCGCCGCATTTGGGATAAAGAGCAAGTCTCTTTCGAGCCGGTGCACTACCTGGCTTTGCTGGAGAAAAAACCGGGCGCTTTGGACTTCGCCCGCCCACTCTCGGGCTGGCAGTTGCCGCAGTGCCTGCAGGTCCTCAGACGCCGGCTCGAAAGCCAATGCGGGGGCGAAGGCACCCGGGAGTATATCCGGGTGCTGCGGCTGTTGGAGAAACACCCCATGGCGGCCTTGCAGCAGGCCGTCGTCTCGGCCCTGCGGGTGGGGGGACTGACTCGTGAGGCCATCGCCCAGTATCTCTATCCTCAGGAAGACTACGGGAGCAGAACCTTCCGGCTGGACGGCCATCCACACCTGCGTCACGTCCGTGTGGCCGCCCCTGACCTCGGTGCCTACAGCGAACTGCTCAAGATTCCAGGAGGGGCTTTATGAAGGAAGAAAAAAACCAGCTGCTGTTACACCATCACCTCAAGAAACTGAAGTTGCCCACCATCCTGCGCGAATGGCCGGCGGTGGCCGCGGCTTGTTCCCGGGACCGGCTCGATTACGCCGCCTTTCTGTTGCATCTGGTCGAACGGGAGCTCATTGAACGCGAACAGCGGGCCGCCCAGCGGCGGATCAAAAACGCCCGTTTCCCCGTGCTCAAGACCCTCGAGAGCTTCGCCTTTGAAGCGCAGCCCTCGATCAATGAAGCGCAGCCCTCGATCAATGAAGCGCAGCCCTCGATCAACGAAGCGCTCATCCGAGAGCTCATGCGCGGGGAGTATGTCGACCAGCGCGAAAACGTGCTGCTCCTCGGTAACGCCGGTACCGGTAAAACGCACCTGGCCACCGCCCTGGGCTTTGCCGCCTGTGCCCAGGGCCGGCGGATCCGTTTCTTCGGGGTCACCGCCCTGGTTACCCATATGCTCGAGCAACGCGACAACCACGACCTGCAGCGCTTCATGAAGCAACTCGAAAGGCTCGACCTACTCATCCTCGACGAACTCGGTTACGTCCCTTTTTCCAAGACCGGGTCCGAACTGCTCTTCGACGTGGTCAGCCGCGCTTACGAGCGCACCAGTCTCATCGTCACCACCAACCTGCCCTTTGAGAACTGGATCGAAGTGCTCGGTTCCGAACGGCTCACCGGAGCTCTGCTGGACCGACTCACCCATCGGGTGCATATCCTCGAAGCCAACGGGCAAAGCTACCGCTTGCGCGATGCTCGACGCCGTCGCCGTGGCACAAAACAATAAACGCCTTGGGCCCGGCTCGTCGGCCTCCGGCCTCCTCACCGACCCCAAGCCAATCCCCAAAACCAACTCCCAAACCCTAAACCTTGACGTACCTGCAATTACTAACCTAAACCTTATTCCAAGCGTACCGGTTTTACCCCGACCCCCGTACCGGTTTCATCCCGGCGTTTACACCACCATTCCTACTTAATACACTACCCAAAATTCGATGCAATGCTGGTAACTAAAACCCTCTAAATTAAACTGTGTAAAAATAATTATGACAAAAAAAATATTAATTACCGTTGGAGCGCTGGGGATTATACTCATCGCAGTCGCTTATTTCACTATTTCCACTCTTATTAACAAAGGAGTGAAAACCGGTGTAGAAACATTCGGTCCTGAAATTACCAAAACGGAAGTCCGTTTGGAAGGCGCTAATATTTCTCCGCTTAACGGCACTGGTGCGCTTAAGGGTCTTTTTATAGGAAACCCCGAAGGGTTCAAATCGGAGAAAGCCTTTTCAGCGAATAAAATCGAAATAAATCTGGATGTGCTTTCCCTCCTGTCCGACAAAATCGTAATTGAAAAAATTTATATCGGTGAACCGCATGTGGTTTATGAAAAAAAGCTATTGAACGATAACCTCAAGCAATTGCTTAAGAACATCGAAGAGACAGCTCTGGGAGAAGAGGGAGAGGAGGAGAGTGAAATACGGCTTGAAATCAGAGAGTTGTCCCTCGAAAACGGAAAAATCACGGTTGGTATACTAGGTAAAGGAATTACCGTACCACTGCCCGATATTCACCTTTCAGGCCTGGGTTCAAAATCAGAAGAAGGATTCACGCCCGACCAGATGGCCGCGGAAATCATGAAAGCGGTCCTCCGCAACACCCTTCAGGCGGTGTCCAAAGCCGGCGGCGCAGTGGTGGAAGGCGGAGCCGAAGCAGCCGGCGAAGTGGGAGAAAAAGCCAAAGAAGCTCTCGGAGGACTCAAAGGAATGCTCAAGAAAAAGAAAGGCAATTAAGGAAATTAAAGAAACGGCATCAACACCAAACAACCAGACCTAACCATTTTAGGTGGGTAGAGGTGTGTTAGTATGGAAATTATGGATATGAAAAAATATTGTGGGAATTCTTGGAAATTATGTTTTAGCCGCAAGATGGTTTTGGCAATTACCGGCGCAGTAGTTGTCCTTTATGGGTTGCAGATCAATGTGACCGGCAAAGATTATACACAATCGTCGCCGGTCCCTGCCATTGCCGCCGAGAGGAAAATTGTTGTTTACAACCGAAATAATTCCGATCCCGTTTCTCTCAACCTTACCGAAACACGCCTTTTTTTCGGTCTTTCGCGTATAGAAAACGGTTCCATAAAAAAGATATTACCGGCAGAATGGGATTCCTTCCTGGAGACTTCTGTACGCCCTGTTTTCGAATCTTTTACAGTAATCGACGCTATGGGTGATTACCGGGGCCAGCGTGAGGGCACGAAGATTCTTATTATCCTCCATAATGGTGGTGAAGATGAGGAAAAAATTATGGCATTAGCCCAACAATACATCGAGCGTTTCGTTCAGGAAGGCGTGCTTCGCATTGACGGGTAATGTAATTTTTCGACCAGTAGCAGCCCGCTTCATTTGGAATCAGCGCACGCGGGCTTCGATTGGTTCCCGGAATTGCGGGTATTTTTCAATGAGTTCCTCTTTCCCGCCCAGTTTGAAATGGTCCCATTCAAACGAGGGCGCCATGGTGGTTCCGATAAAGGAATAACCGTGAACTCCGTTCGGCGCGGGAAAAGAACCTTGCCATACGTCTTTGGGGACGACTTTTTGGGGCCTCATGCCGGCTTCGATGTCATTGCCGAGCAGAAAGATTTCCCCTGAGCCGTCCGGGTGGAGCAGGAGCATCTCCAACGGGTCTCCTCCATAAAAATGGTAAACCTCATCGGTATCCAGGATATGCATGGCCGAGAAATCAACATCGGTCAGCACGGCGTAAATGGCAGTGCCGAAGGGCATGTCCTGCTCATATCGCCCCGGAAGGGCGGCGGTCGGAATTTTTTCCGGGCAAACATAAGTCTGCCGATAAAACCCACCTTCGAGCGGCAATGGTTCCAATTCAAGTTTAGCGATCAGTTCCTCAGATGTCATAAAAACTTATGCAAACCATAAATAGATTTTTTACAAAAGAAAAATTCCCATTCATTATAAATTGTATCAAATTTAGCTTCAATTATACCAAAAAATTCTTTAAGGTATTGTAAAATACATTACCGGAGGGAAGAATCATGGATCGTTCAGGGTTGATATCAGGGGCCGCTTTAGCCCGGATATTTCATGAAGGGTAAAGTTTGGCTCGTTATTGCTATTGGAGATGGATTTCTTTGTATTTTGAGCAGATCGTCTTGATTTTTAGGTGTTTTTCAGGGTGTAGAGACACTGCCCCCTTTCCCCCATTGGTTCGGTAGTGCCGGGGGCAGCACCAATGCACCCTTTAGGTTGGCACCAATCGGCGGGCCGCATGGTTGAAAAGACTGGCCCAAGGATAACTCTCACTTAGGTGAAAGTGAATCGTTCGGGTGTTGCGCACGATGACCGCTCCGATCTTGATTAATTTGAGCCGCAGGGTGTGGCATTGGGCCCGCGCCCACTTCGTTGTAAACGCCGGGATGAAACCGGTACGGGGGTCGGGGTAAAACCGGTACGCTTGGAATAAGGTTTAGGTTAGTAATTGCAGGTACGTCAAGGTTTAGGGTTTGGGAGTTGGTTTTGGGGATTGGCTTGGGGTCGGTGAGGAGGCCGGAGGCCGACGAGCCGGGCCCAAGGCGTTTATTGTTTTGTGCCACGGCGACGGCGTCGAGCATCGCGCAAGCGGTAGCTTTGCCCGTTGGCTTCGAGGATATGCACCCGATGGGTGAGTCGGTCCAGCAGAGCTCCGGTGAGCCGTTCGGAACCGAGCACTTCGATCCAGTTCTCAAAGGGCAGGTTGGTGGTGACGATGAGACTGGTGCGCTCGTAAGCGCGGCTGACCACGTCGAAGAGCAGTTCGGACCCGGTCTTGGAAAAAGGGACGTAACCGAGTTCGTCGAGGATGAGTAGGTCGAGCCTTTCGAGTTGCTTCATGAAGCGCTGCAGGTCGTGGTTGTCGCGTTGCTCGAGCATATGGGTAACCAGGGCGGTGACCCCGAAGAAACGGATCCGCCGGCCCTGGGCACAGGCGGCAAAGCCCAGGGCGGTGGCCAGGTGCGTTTTACCGGTACCGGCGTTACCGAGGAGCAGCACGTTTTCGCGCTGGTCGACATACTCCCCGCGCATGAGCTCTCGGATGAGCGCTTCGTTGATCGAGGGCTGCGCTTCAAAGGCGAAGCTCTCGAGGGTCTTGAGCACGGGGAAACGGCCGTTTTTGATCCGCCGCTGGGCGGCCCGCTGTTCGCGTTCAATGAGCTCCCGTTCGACCAGATGCAACAAAAAGGCGGCGTAATCGAGCCGGTCCCGGGAACAAGCCGCGGCCACCGCCGGCCATTCGCGCAGGATGGTGGGCAACTTCAGTTTCTTGAGGTGATGGTGTAACAGCAGCTGGTTTTTTTCTTCCTTCATAAAGCCCCTCCTGGAATCTTGAGCAGTTCGCTGTAGGCACCGAGGTCAGGGGCGGCCACACGGACGTGACGCAGGTGTGGATGGCCGTCCAGCCGGAAGGTTCTGCTCCCGTAGTCTTCCTGAGGATAGAGATACTGGGCGATGGCCTCACGAGTCAGTCCCCCCACCCGCAGGGCCGAGACGACGGCCTGCTGCAAGGCCGCCATGGGGTGTTTCTCCAACAGCCGCAGCACCCGGATATACTCCCGGGTGCCTTCGCCCCCGCATTGGCTTTCGAGCCGGCGTCTGAGGACCTGCAGGCACTGCGGCAACTGCCAGCCCGAGAGTGGGCGGGCGAAGTCCAAAGCGCCCGGTTTTTTCTCCAGCAAAGCCAGGTAGTGCACCGGCTCGAAAGAGACTTGCTCTTTATCCCAAATGCGGCGGTGCCGGGCCACCTCTTGGCCCCCACAGAAGATCACCACCTGCCGACAGGACCCTTCCACCACCACCGGATGGTGGGCGCAGCGCACCGGCACCGAATAGTCGTTGCACTCGAAGCGCACCAGCGAGAGGCTGCTGACGCAGGTCGAGCGTTTGCGGCTCGCTTCAAAGGGTATGGGCGGCAACGCCAGCATGACGGCGCGCTCCTCGGCCAGCAGTTCCTTTTTCACCGCCCTTTTCCCGCGTAATTTACGCTCCATGTCCCGCTCACATGCCTCCAACAGCTTTGCGTTGAGTTCCTCCAGGTCCCGAACCTGCGGTACCGGTACCAGGAAGTTGGCCCGGGCATAACGCACGATCCCCTCGACCACGCCCTTCTCGTTGGGCCGGGCGGGCAGACAGAAGTGTTCCTCGAACAGGTAATGGCTCTGTAGCTGCAGAAACCCGTCGGTCAGCTTGCGTTCACGCGAACCGATAATCTTACCCACCGCCACCTTCGAGTTGTCATAGCTGATGCGCCGGGGCACCGCCCCGAAAAACTCAAAAGCTCGCAGGTGCCCCTCCCAGAAGCTCTCCGTGCACTCCCGTTCGAACACCTGCACGAGAAAGGCATCGCTGTAGGGCAGGCTCATGGCAAAAAATGGCCGCCTACGCAATTGCCCCGCCTCCTTCACCAGGGCATGACCGAAGTCCACCTGTCCCTCCCCGGGGCGGTGCTCCAGCGGCACGAACACTTCCCGCCGCCTCGCTCGCAGCTCGGCCACCACCTCCTTGACCGCCGTGTAGCCCCCTTGGTAGCCCTTCTCCCGACCCAAACGCTGGTAGATCCGTTTGGCCGTATGGCGCTGCTTCTTGGGCACGTTCCGGTCCGCTTTGAGCACCTCCTCGATCCAGCCCACATACGGATCGATCTTGCGCTCTCGCCTCTTCTTGCGCCGGTATCCCGGCGGCTGGGAATAGGCCAGCATCTTTCCCAGGGTCTCCCAGTGCAGTCCCTCTTCTCGCATTACAGAGCGCTTGCTCTGCTTGTCCCGCAGCACTTTGTGCCGCACTCTTGTCCATTGCTTCATATCTCGATACACTCCTCCTTTCTAGGATAAGCGTACCGGTTTTAAAGCGCCCTCTTTACCGTACCGGTTTTTCCCCGGCGTTTACACTTCGTCCCTTTTAAGGCTAACCGGCGCATGGCTTCCATCAAGGTGTAGGCCAGCGCCGACAAGAGCAATCGCCACTGATTGGCCCACCATTGATGGGCGCTGGTGCGCTCGCTGAACAATTGCATCTGTTCCTTGATTCGGTTCTCCATTTCACCGCGGCCACAGTATACCTTGTCGTAAAGCTCCTGGGGATCGCCCGGCAGGTTCGTCACCACGAAGCGCGGGTTGGACCCCTGTGCGGTGTGTTCGGCTTTATGGATGACCAACCGCAGCCATCGCCACGAATCGGCAGCATAGACGAAGTCCTGGAATAACCGTTGTTTTTTACCCCTTAGTTCGAACCATTCTTTGGCCTGCTTTTGCAACTGCTGGGCGTCTTGCTGCAAGCGTGCATTGCGAGCCATCCCCACGATGTAACTAGAGGCTGTCCCAAAAGGGTGATTTTTGCGAGGGCTTTTGATAGGCGCTCATTTTAGAGGTATTTGCATTTGGGAGAGTATCAACTTTGCTCTCCTATGACGTTAGGATACTGGTTTTGGGGTCCGGTTGCCTGGTTTTCTTTGTATGAGCCGACAGTAAGGCTGTGAAAAAGTATTGTCCTTGCTTTTCCGCTCTCTAGGCCGCCGCTTTGGTTTTTAGTTCGTCTTGCTGGGCCAGCATCTTGGCTACTTTCCATAGGTTGTGCGAGAGTACCGACCAGGCTACGCTGATCGAGCGGTTGGCAAAGCCTTTGCTGCGCAACCGCCCGGCCTGCCAGCGATTCTTCAATACCCCGATCCGCCCTTCGGTGCTGGCCCGGCGCTTTTGCAATTGTCTGAACAGTGGTTCCTCCATCCGTTTTTTCAACTGCTTCGGATCGCGTGGACAGAGCGCGTCGTAGATTCCCTCCTGGGCTAACTGCCGGCGGGCCCGCTGGGAGGCAAATCCCCGGTCCGCGCACATGGCCGCTATGGGTTCTTCCAGGTTGAAGCGGTTCTGTCTTTGCAAACTCTCTTGCATTTGTTCATTTTCGCTTGGAGTTCGGCTGCCGTAGAGTTTCCAGTCCAGCAGGTACCCTTCAACGCTTTCTCCCAAAAACAGGGTGTTGCCGAACTCGACCTCTTGGCCCGCTTTACCTCGCACAATCACCTGCCCATCGAGTTCGTAAACACTCAAGACTTTCTCTGCGTTTTTCACCTGGCGGCCGCCAATGATCCGCTCGTGCGCCTGTTTGATGACCACCGGGATTTGCTCGCTCATGCGCTCCATCCGGGCGAGGATCTGTTGGACCTGTTTTTCGCTGTAATCGCTTTGCTCCCAGCAGGCTTGCAATAATTCCCGGTGACTGCGGGCATGCTCCCCGAGCCGTTTGAGCAGCTTTTTCATCTGCCTCAAGATACCCTTGCGCTGCCGCGCGCTGTCCTTTCGCCGCCGGCTGTGGGTCATCTGTATGCACAGCCGATTCATCTGCCGAGCCAAGGGCTCCGGTTCGATCGGCATGCGATGGCGCACACCGGCCTTCTCGCGGATCAGCCGGATCGCTTTGAGCAACGTGCCGGCTACATCCTTGAGTAATACCAAATCTCATTAGGTATGATAATAAGTTATTTGGCAGAAGCGTTTGCTTGAATGTGCTGCCAGCCTCCGCCAACTAAAGAGAGGACTTTTTCAGTGTCCTCCCACCAGTCTTTGAGATGGGTTGCGACGACTTCTTCGAGTCGCTCAATGCTCGGCCACAGTTTGTTGGCCGTTTGATCCTGTATCATATCCCAAAGTCTTTCAATCGGGTTGAGTTCAGGACTATACGGCGGCAAATTCACGATATGTATGCCCGGGGGGACGTTGGGGTGCTCCGAGTCGTGCGGATGGAAGCCTGCCCCGTCCCATACAACCACATGTTCCTCCTCAGGATATTGCTTTTTGATCTGTTGGAGGAAAGCCTCCGTCCACTGTAGATTCGTGCTAGGGGTTTGGATGCATACCATCTCGCCGTTGACCACGTCGAGGGCTCCGTAACAGTAGCTCCACTGGTATCTTGTCTGATATTTTTTGTGCGGCCGAAGCCCTCTTTGCGTCCAGCACCGGCGGTACACCGGAAGCAAACCAAAACGGCTTTCATCGGCAAACCACACCCGAACCCGATTGCCTCGGGTGAGGGAAAGCTCCTGGAGGATCTTAAAAAAGTCTCGCTTGAACGCTTCCGCTTTTGCCGAGTCCCGTTTCTCATGCACGGGGCGAGGGACTCGAAGCACCCCGGCGCATTTTTTTAGCCATCGCCACACCGTCTTGTAGGCGAAGGAGCGCCCGAAATGTCGCTCCAGCTCTTGCCCCGCCTGAACGGCTGTGTTCCAGCGCGCGACCTTCAAACCATTGAGCAAGAAGGCCTCCACCTCTTTGTCGCAACGGCTTTTGATCCCGCCTTTGTAGGCGCGTGTAAGCACCGCCCCGAGCCCTGCAGCACGATATTTGTCAAACCAACGCTGGATCGTCGCTTTGCCTCGGCCCACGATGGCTCCAATTTCATCAATGCTGTGGTGCGGCTGGAAGCCCATTTTTAATGCCACCAAACGCTCTTTACGCCAGCCGACAGCCTCTTTGTTGAGCAATTTCTTGATACGTTCACGGTCTTCATCGGTTCCCATATATCTTCTCATTCCGCCTCTATAGCTGTTTTTTAATCTTTATCAATCCTTTTGCGATTTGGTATAATACCCAGTCCGTCGGCCAATGAATGTTAGCCTCCAAACAGGTGCCGTCGATCAGGCAAATGGTGGTGTCAATCGGCTTGTCCAATCCCACCTGCCGGGCCAGAAGGGCATCGCCCACCACCTCAGTCAAGGTCCGGTGCAAGGCCCTCAACTGCTCTTCGCTGAAAAACTTCGAGGCCCGCTCCAGGGTGCTTTTGGAGATGCCCCTGATGCCATCGATCTGCCGGACACGGCAAAAGTCGGCCAACAGATCGCTGCTGCCCAGAGCCCGCGACAAATGCCGAAACGAAATCCCTCCGAGCAGACGGCCCAGCGTATCCATGCGCAGTGCCTTGATGGCAAAACTGGCCCGCTGCCGCCGGGCCTTTAGACCCATTGGCGGCCACCCCTCCAAGGCCAGCTCAATGGCCTGCGATTCCACCTCCGAGTCGATCAGCAGCCGATCGATTCGATCAATGGTGGCGCGGAAGTTATCGTAATCGAGGCACCGGTCGACCACAGTTAAAGCTGGACGCAGGAGGCATTGGATGGCTATATTTTTCATAGAAAGGGCTATAGGCGGATCCTCCAGCAGTTGGTCTTCGAGCCCCTGCCGGAACTCTCCGTCCCAGGCATTTTCTCCGGGCAGGCACTTGATCCGCTCCACCAAAAACTCCCCGCCCTGCGCGCGAGATCAAGCATGAGTTCAGGCCCCACCTGACTCTTCATCGCTCCGCGTCGAGTCCGTATGACGTTTCTCGTCTTCTATATTCGGTGTCACAACTAACTGCGGCGTGATGCTTTAGATAACACAACAGAATTTTCGATGGGTTTCGTTTCCCATGGCCCGTTTCTCGAACTGCCTTTCGACCCGCTCACTCCTCCTTCGTCGAGCCGCCCCGCCCAATACGAACCGTCCCGGACTGTCGCAAAGATAAACGGCCACCTGGGCCACCTGATGAGCACTCGTCCCCTGGCTACCAACAATAGGCCATGAAGGCGATGCTCGTAGGAAGATTGCTCGCTTCGACGGATTTCACCTTGCAAGACCAAGCTAGGGGCGCGCCACGGGCAGCCATCCCTGCACCGGCGTGCCCAACCGGATAGCGCCCCGCGTCTTCAGCGATGCGGCTTGCGATACGGTTGGCGGCGGCCTTGAGGGAACCGTAGGCGAGGTGGGTGTAGCGGCGGCGGTCTGCACCTTGTTGTGCCGGAGCAGGTTTCCAATCATGGGCAGCGCCTCGCCGACCGGAAACCCGTTTCTGGCATAGCTATGTCCAAAAGGTCGTAAATGCGCTACCAAAGCTCACGAAAAGAGGCGTGCCGCGCTTGAAGTCGGGCATCACCCGGGGGGGTTGCCTTCCTAAAGTGCGCCGCGGCGCTGAAGCTCTTCAAAAACTGTAGCCGAGCTTTCCGTACCAGAAGGCGCCATCAAACCCAAAGGGGCAGAACTGGCCGTATTTGTTGCCAGTAGTCGCGGCGGACTTCGGATTTTCGTCAGGGTAATTGTTGAAGACGTTCTGAGCGCCCGCCGTTAAGGTGATTCGATCCGTAAGGGAGTAGTTGACTTCGAAATCAACGAGGAATTCGTCTCCGTAGGTTTGACTATCCTCGGAATCATGCCAGGAACTATAGTAACGGCCGCGGCCCAGCAGATTCCAGCGATCCAGCATGGGCTGCGTCAGGGTTATGGTTGCCCGATGCCTGGGAAGACCCTCCTGTAATTCCCGGATGCGGACGTCGTTTATCGTCTCGGGGCTGAACTGGGTGACTTCCGTATTCGTGTAGTTATAACCGAGGCTCAGTTCACCCTCCCGCACTCCGGTCGACAGAACGACGTCGATGCCGCGGGTTTCCGTGTCAAAGTCATTGATGAAAAAGACGTACTCCACCAGATTGTAGGCGTCGGTGATGCCCGTAGCGAACAATTGATCGCGCTCTGCATCCGTAAACTCGAAGTCCTGTGAGAGCGACATGCGGTTCTTCACGTCGATGCCGAAATAATCGACCGTGATTACCGTATTGCCCATATCGACAACGAAGCCGATACTGAAGTTGGTCGATTTTTCAGGCGTGAGCGCCTCGCCGCCCCTCCCCATCGCAACGGGATTGGTGGGAGGAATCACGGCCCTGGTGATTAGTTCCATTCGGTCCGCTTGAAATTCAGTGGTTACGTTGAAAGCGTTTTGCTGACCGGGAGTGGGGGCCCGGAAACCGGTGTTGAAGCTCCCGCGCACCTTCAGATTCTCGTTGATGCCGTAGGTGGTCGCCAGCTTATAGTTGATTGTGCCTCCGAAATCATTGAATTCTTCATAGCGCAAAGCGGCGGCAACCAACCAGTCGTCGGTCAGCTCGTATTCCGCGTCCACGTAGACGGCATAGTTGGAGCGGTCCCATATACCGGCGGCGCTATCACCGAAACCCGAGAAACCGTTGGAAGCACCCCTGAATCCCTGCTGATGCAGAGCCTGGCCGATCGCATATGACTCGGGTTGCCCCCTCACGATTTCAAACTCCTCGACACGGTATTCGAAGCCACTGGCGAGGAACAACTGCTCGCTTAGCGGATAGGTCACGCCAAAGTTGAGGTTGATTTCGGTCTGAATATAATCACCGGGATCGAAATAAGTCGGAGTATCGGGGCCGAGAGAGGCGTTGACGGTATTAAAGATAAAGAAATCAGTGTGATGACGCCCGTAAGCAGCGCTGAAATCCAAGCCGAGTTTCGATCCGGTTGTTCTCACCCCGGCGACAATGGATTGGTCCTTCGCGTACCCGCCAAAGCGGGGCGTGAAACCGCCGGGGAAGAGTTCCTGAAAGGTGAACAGATTGGGATCGTCGAACACCTGTTGCAAAGCGACGGGGTCCGGCACATGGTTAGTTATCGTTACCACAGGGACCTTGGACTCATCGCCATCCAAAGCGCCCACCAGCAACGTTTTTCCGGCGTCATTACTGAATACGCCGCGTCGCGTATTGGGATTGCGGTAATAGAACCCGCCCTCCACTTCCTTGCTCGCGTAGTTGGCATGACCGTAGAACTCGAGGTTCCCGCCTATGGCGGCGCCGTAATTGGCAAACAATTTGAGATCGTCCCGAACGAAGGGTTGACCCCAGATTTGAGCGGGATTCGCCACCTCGCTGTTTCCCACCGCGATCAGAGCAGCGGCGTCATCTCGCTGCACGGAGCGGATGGTCTCGCCAGAGTTGCCGTACTCCCCGCTGAGATTGATCCAGGCCTTTTCGCTGCCCAAGCCGATATTGCCGGCGATGGAAACTGCTTCGCCGCCACCGTCCTGGTAAATCCCCGTTCGAACGATGAGAGACCCTCCTTCGTAACTGTCGTTGAGCTCGAAGTTCAACACCCCCGCAATGGCATCGGAACCGTACTGCGCCGAAGCTCCGTCGCGCAGCACTTCAATCCGTTTCAGAGCGAGCGCGGGAATGGGGGCTACATCGGGCCCCTGTGCGCCATCGGCGACGCCGTTGCCCAACCAGTGAATCACGGACGCGCGGTGGCGGCGCTTGCCGTTGATGAGCACCAGCGTATGGTCCGGCGGCAGCCCGCGTATATTGAGCGGCCGAACGATCGTCGAGGAGTCGCTGATCGGCTGGGTATTGACGTTGTAAGAGGGGATGACGTTCCTCAATAGATCCTGTAAATCAGTGAAGCCTTGCATGGTGAGGGATTCGCCGGCGAATGTATCGACGGGCACCGCTGAATCAACCACCGAACGCGGCTCCGCCCGCGAACCGATGATGACCAGTTCTTCGAGGACCTGCAGATTCTCGGAGTCGTCCCGGGGCTCGGACGGGGCTGGGGTCGAGTGAACGCTTTCGGGCTGCAGCACCTCCTGCGCGAAGGCATTTAAAGGAAGCAATGCAAGTATGGTAAGAGTAATTGTAGAAAGTCTCATTGGTATCTGAATATGACCATTACACCACTCAACCAACTCGAGGTCAAGTCCGGATTCTACTGCCAGGGTAGAAAGATTCTAGGTTCCTCGACGTTTTCAGTGGTACATTGCGGAGGGGATGTTGAGTTTACCGACGGCGAAGTGGAGCATGGTGATTAGCTTCTTTAGTGGTGTGATGGCCTCTGGCTTTGCGTTTGGTTGCGCTAAAGACACTGTTGAGTTCTTCAATGCAGGTATTGGTGAAGTGCGATTCCCAGTGGGCGAGGGTTTCCTCTTGGTGATTTTCGATTATGTTGGCCCATGGGTTTAAGGAAGCCTCGCCATGATGCTTACACATTGCGGTAATAACGTTCGAAATAGGTACTCAGGTTGCGTCTTCTCAGTAAAGGATATTGTGCCAGTACCACTGAAAACGTCGAGGAACCAGATTCTAAGACGCAACTAGCTGATAAGCAAAAAGATAAAAAAAGAGCTAGACAATCCCGAATAAATCAGTCATGTTAAGATGGTATGAAAGCCGAGATTTCCCATATGAACATTCGTAATCGTTGAAAATAGCTACTTTCTAATATTTCGATCCAATTTTCTGCTTTCAATGTGATTTTGCAATCCTTTCCTTGGTTATTTGATGATCAAATCGGCAGTATTTAACAATTATTGCTGATTTTCCCTTTGCTTGGTCAAATCAGGGAAAGATATTTCCTTCTGTTGGAGGTTTCCACAGCACTGATTCCCACAGCACTGATTCCTTTTGTATCGAAAAATCTTCTTACTCACCCCGTATCAGGTGCGAGTCGCAGTCGCTCTACTCGCTTGAGCATGGTTCGAAACATTTCTCTTGGGATGGCCACCTCAGCCATCTGGAAAGTGATATACTTGGCATGGTGGATCACCTTTGCTCCGATTTTGATGAGTTTCTCCCGCAAAGAGCTCAGCATCTAGTGCTTCACCTTCAAAGAGCTCAGCATCTAGTGCTTCACCTTGCCAGGAAGAATCAACCGGCGCATGAAGTTGCCCAGATTGTAGGCTAAGCCGAAGAGCTGAAGCCGAACGGCATTGTCCTCAAAGTCATGGCAGGACAAGCGGGTCCAGTGGATGGCATGTTTGCCCTCTTTGATCCACTGCTCTGCGGTGCCCCGGTGGTTGTAAAATTTCACTACCTTCCTGGGTGGCCAGTTCAGATTTGTCACGATGAAACCGACCCGCGCAAATAACTCTCCGGCCTGCCACTCGACCTTGGCCACCACCCGGCGAGGTCTCTGCCAACTAGCGGCTTGATACGGAAAACTGGCATAAAACACCTTGGGTGCCCACGAGGGTCGCCCCACTGGCCGAGTGAGTAAAGGGGCGATATGTTTTTGTAAAATCGTGTTGCTCTGCAGCCGAATGGCATAGGAGAAGTTCTCTTGCTCAAGGTAACCGTAGAGGTCCGGATTGGCGAAGGCTGCGTCACCTCGGAAAAATCGTTTCAGGGGACAGTCACGATAGCGGGCAACGACCGGTTGGAGCACCGACAACCAATCGTCGGCACTGTGCACATTGCCTTTACGCAGGTTGGCCCGTTCCAGATCACCAAACTGGTTGAAGCAGAACAGGGGATGGTAACAGGTGCAGCCGAAATGACCGTTGAAGGCTGAGCCTTCCTGCTTCCCGTAAGTAGGGCTCTCCGAACTATCCATATCGAGAATCAATTTTTTCATCCCCACTCGCCTATTCACCTGGTCGATCCATTGACCACTCATGTCCATCAGTGCGCTCAGATTCGCAGGCTTGGTTAACATCTGTGTTTCAAAGCGGCTCATTTCACTGGGCGAAGCCGCCGGTTGCCAATCGGCACGACCCCCGACAATCTGCCTCATGACCGGATCAAAGCGCAGGCGCTCCGCATCGTTCGTATCTTTGTATCCTGCCAGGCGACTAAAGACAGACTGCCGAAGCAGAGCCGTTCTGCCGTGCTGGATATTTTTGCCCGTGCGCTCCTCCACCACATTTTTGCTTCCTATTGCAGTCAGCCCGAAAGCCTCATCGAGTTCCCGGTAGAGTAACAATCCTGCATCACTGGTAACCTTCGCACCGTGGAACTCCAACTTGATTCGGCGGTTGAATTGAACCCGAAAACTGCTCTTTTTTGCGTCACCCATTGGATTTTAAGAATTTGCTCGTTATAAGTATATTTAAGTAACTTATTATTAAACACATAGCGCTTATTTCAAGCTAATTTTCTTATGATGAAATGGGAAATATGGGCTATATTGATTTTCGCTAACTCAATTATAGAACCCTTTTTTGGCCGGATCGAGCAAAAACTTGCTCTTTCCGGCTCTTTTTATCAACGTCATCCAGTTGACTATAAAATCTTTATATTTTTGGGACAGCCTCTAACTAACTTCGTTGCGGTCGCACCAAGAGAGTATCCGGTCTCGACAAAATCCACTGTCGGCGCGCCAAATAATCCGCGTACGGGGCCAGCTTTGGCGAATCCGTTTAACCAGCAATTTGAGGATGGCCCCGGCATGCTTGCTGGCATCGATCTTGCTCGGCCGCAGGTAGGCCACCAGCAGCTGATCACCGCAAAAAACATATAGCGGCAGAAAACAGTAATGATCATAATAACCGTGGAAAAAACGTCCCTCCTGGAGCCCGTGCACCGGATTGTCGGTGGCGTCAAAGTCCAGGATGATCTCTTCGGGTTCCTCGGCAAAGGAGCCCATGAACTGTTCGACCAACAGCTCGTTTACCGCAAAGGCCGCCCGCCGATCCTGCCCGTTTTCAAAACGACACAAAGTCGGCGCGCTGGCCAACGTTTCAATGCGCCCCGTTACCGTTGGCAACAATGGATCGTGGCGCAGGGTATCAAAGTCGTTCAAATCCTCATAGCCCGCCACCAGCCCGTAAACGCGCTGCCGCAGCATCCCCAATACCTCATGGCGTACTTTGCCCTTCTGCCGTTTGTCCACTAACTGTCGGGCCGCTCGTTCGGTCAAGCCCAACTGCCGATCCACTTCCCGGATCAAAAGCAGTCCGGCATCCGAAGTAACCTCTCCGCCCTTGAAATCAACCCGCACACGGCGGCCTTTTACCCTTGTCAACTGTAGCTTTAATTGTTTACCTTTTGTCATCGCTGATATTGCTTTAATTATTGATCTATCCTGCTGTATATCAGCAGTTAAGCATATCAACGATACTTTTTTTACGAAATATCCGGGTTAGCTTTGATTTTTCTATATCTTGGCGCAGCAAACGCAGACGCAAAATCCAACAAGGTGCGTGGCTATATTAGTGGGATTGAAGCGGAAGACGTCTTTTTTGTCGAAGACATACGGATTGTATTGGATAAAGATATTTTTGCAGAATTTGCCGCCGCAGGGGAGACTCATACATATGAATACACCCTGGCCGATTTGCGCGTCGGTACATTTGTCGATGTAAGGGGCAACTTTGTCGATGTAAGGGGCAACAGAATTTTTGCGTCCGAATCAATATTGGCCGAGTCGATAATAATTTATGCCGAAGACTACAAAAAAATCAAGCGCACCGCTCTGATCGAGCGAGAACCACACCTGGAAAAGATTGGAAATACATGGAGTGGCGATTTTTTTGCCGACGGGCAGCGCATTCGTGTAATGCCTTCGACGAAAGTATTATACCAGCCTAACAAATCGGAGCGCAAGGCACAGCGGGAAATCGAGAGATTAAATAAATCCCGGGAGCGCGCGGTCCAGAAGGATAAATCCCCATCTATGGAACTGGACAGCGATGAACCCAATGTTGAACTGTTGCAATCGTTCGATCAGATCGGTCCCAACATGTTTATGACTTATGAAGGCATCCGGAGCGAAGATGGTAGCATTATGGCCGAAAGTCTGACTTTCAAGAGAAACGAACTCACTTGGAATGAAGCCAGGTGGAAAAAAATGCTAACGCCGAGAATAAAAGAACCGGTTTACGAAGATAATAAACCTGGGAGAATTACGGTGCCTTGGGCAGGTAGCTTCAGGCTCGTTCCCTCGCGTGAAGCGCAGGAATATATCCAAAGACTCGGGAACAGTTTGATCCCCCGTTATCAAAAGGATATGCCTGACGATCATCCCGACAAAATTCAGTTTCATTTTTATTTGGTCAAAGCCCTAGCACCCAACGCTTTCGCGCTTCCCAATGGCATTATAGTTGTAATGGCTCCTCTCCTTAACCCGGATATTTCATGAAGGGTAAAGTTTGGCTCGTTATTGCTATTGGAGATGGATTTCTTTGTATTTTGAGCAGATCGTCTTGATTTTTAGGTGTTTTTCAGGGTGTAGAGACACTGCCCCCTTTCCCCCATTGGTTCGGTAGTGCCGGGGGCAGCACCAATGCACCCTTTAGCCCGGATATTTCATGAAGGGTAAAGTTTGGCTCGTTATTGCTATTGGAGATGGATTTCTTTGTATTTTGAGCAGATCGTCTTGATTTTTAGGTGTTTTTCAGGGTGCAGAGACACTGCCCCCTTTCCCCCATTGGTTCGGTAGTGCCGGGGGCAGCACCAATGCACCCTTTAGGTTGGCACCAATCGGCGGGCCGCATGGTTGAAAAGACTGGCCCAAGGATAACTCTCACTTAGCCCGGATATTTCATGAAGGGTAAAGTTTGGCTCGTGGCTCGTTATTGCTATTGGAGATGGATTTCTTTGTATTTTGAGCAGATCGTCTTGATTTTTAGGTGTTTTTCAGGGTGTAGAGACACTGCCCCCTTTCCCCCATTGGTTCGGTAGTGCCGGGGGCAGCACCAATGCACCCTTTAGGTTGGCACCAATCGGCGGGCCGCATGGTTGAAAAGACTGGCCCAAGGATAACTCTCACTTAGGTGAAAGTGAATCGTTCGGGTGTTGCGCACGATGACCGCTCCGATCTTGATTAATTTGAGCCGCAGGGTGTGGCATTGGGCCCGCGCCCACTTCGTCCCTTTTAAGGCTAACCGGCGCATGGCTTCCATCAAGGTGTAGGCCAGCGCCGACAAGAGCAATCGCCACTGATTGGCCCACCATTGATGGGCGCTGGTGCGCTCGCTGAACAATTGCATCTGTTCCTTGATTCGGTTCTCCATTTCACCGCGGCCACAGTATACCTTGTCGTAAAGCTCCTGGGGATCGCCCGGCAGGTTCGTCACCACGAAGCGCGGGTTGGACCCCTGTGCGGTGTGTTCGGCTTTATGGATGACCAACCGCAGCCATCGCCACGAATCGGCAGCATAGACGAAGTCCTGGAATAACCGTTGTTTTTTACCCCTTAGTTCGAACCATTCTTTGGCCTGCTTTTGCAACTGCTGGGCGTCTTGCTGCAAGCGTGCATTGCGAGCCATCCCCACGATGTAACTAACTTCGTTGCGGTCGCACCAAGAGGGTATCCGGTCTCGACAAAATCCACTGTCGGCGCGCCAAATAATCCGCGTACGGGGCCAGCTTTGGCGAATCCGTTTAACCAGCAATTTGAGGATGGCCCCGGCATGCTTGCTGGCATCGATCTTGCTCGGCCGCAGGTAGGCCACCAGCAGCTGATCACCGCAAAAAACATATAGCGGCAGAAAACAGTAATGATCATAATAACCGTGGAAAAAACGTCCCTCCTGGAGCCCGTGCACCGGATTGTCGGTGGCGTCAAAGTCCAGGATGATCTCTTCGGGTTCCTCGGCAAAGGAGCCCATGAACTGTTCGACCAACAGCTCGTTTACCGCAAAGGCCGCCCGCCGATCCTGCCCGTTTTCAAAACGACACAAAGTCGGCGCGCTGGCCAACGTTTCAATGCGCCCCGTTACCGTTACCGTTTGCAACAATGGATCGTGGCGCAGGGTATCAAAGTCGTTCAAATCCTCATAGCCCGCCACCAGCCCGTAAACGCGCTGCCGCAGCATCCCCAATACCTCATGGCGTACTTTGCCCTTCTGCCGTTTGTCCACTAACTGTCGGGCCGCTCGTTCGGTCAAGCCCAACTGCCGATCCACTTCCCGGATCAAAAGCAGTCCGGCATCCGAAGTAACCTCTCCGCCCTTGAAATCAACCCCCACACGGCGGCCTTTTACCCTTGTCAACTGTAGCTTTAATTGTTTACCTTTTGTCATCGCTGATATTGCTTTAATTATTGATCTATCCTGCTGTATATCAGCAGTTAAGCATATCAACGATACTTTTTTTACGAAATATCCGGGTTAAGGTGCTCGAAAATGGGTAGTGTATTAAGTAGGAATGGTGGCTAATTCTTGATTATATTGATGAATGAAAAGTCTCAGACAGGTTTCATGCATACTCTTAAGCTTGGAAAAGGAGAGGGTTTTGCGTGTGAAACGACCCAGTCGTTGGCGCAGGGTATTGTTCCATCGTTCCACATGGGCCGTTTCACCGGTTTCTTTTCCCACGGATCGGTTATGAGGAAAGACTTCATCATAAGTGCTCCAAAAGTCGCTGTAGGTGACACATCTTTTGTAGGCCCGTGGCAGACGCTCGTAAAGTTCCCGGCAACGATACCAATCCCGAGGCCCAATGGCATAGGAGAGGATTTGACGGGTGCGTCGGCAAAGAGCGATCCAAACCCATTGGGCATCGCTCTTGCGCCCCACAAAAGACCACAGTTCGTCCAGTTCAATGACATCATGGCGGCGGGCCGCAAGAATCGTGCTTTTGAGCGGTCGCAGCGATTGTCGTTTTTTTTAACCAACTCAAAACGGTGTTGGGACTCACCCCGAAGGCGCGCTGTAAACCGCGTAGACTGCTGCGTTCCTGATAGACTCGAAGGATCATTTCTTTTTGCTCTTCGGTGTATTTCACTGTGGGGTTTTCGCGGCTTTGTTTACCACAATCATGGCAGCGGTAGCGCTGCTTATGGTTGGGCGTCTTGCCAAATTTAATGATATTTTCACTTCCACAGTGCCGACAATTAATAATTTTAGTAACCATGCACTAAGAATAAACTGCCTAACCCGGATATTTCGTAAAAAAAGTATCGCTGATATGCTTAACTGCTGATATACAGCAGGATAGATCAATAATTAAAGCAATATCAGCGATGACAAAAGGTAAACAATTAAAGCTACAGTTGACAAGGGTAAAAGGCCGCCGTGTGCGGGTTGATTTCAAGGGCGGAGAGGTTACTTCGGATGCCGGACTGCTTTTGATCCGGGAAGTGGATCGGCAGTTGGGCTTGACCGAACGAGCGGCCCGACAGTTAGTGGACAAACGGCAGAAGGGCAAAGTACGCCATGAGGTCTTGGGGATGCTGCGGCAGCGCGTTTACGGGCTGGTGGCGGGCTATGAGGATTTGAACGACTTTGATACCCTGCGCCACGATCCATTGTTGCAAACGGTAACGGGGCGCATTGAAACGTTGGCCAGCGCGCCGACTTTGTGTCGTTTTGAAAACGGGCAGGATCGGCGGGCGGCCTTTGCGGTAAACGAGCTGTTGGTCGAACAGTTCATGGGCTCCTTTGCCGAGGAACCCGAAGAGATCATCCTGGACTTTGACGCCACCGACAATCCGGTGCACGGGCTCCAGGAGGGACGTTTTTTCCACGGTTATTATGATCATTACTGTTTTCTGCCGCTATATGTTTTTTGCGGTGATCAGCTGCTGGTGGCCTACCTGCGGCCGAGCAAGATCGATGCCAGCAAGCATGCTGGGGCCATCCTCAAATTGCTGGTTAAACGGATTCGCCAAAGCTGGCCCCGTACGCGGATTATTTGGCGCGCCGACAGTGGATTTTGTCGAGACCGGATACTCTCTTGGTGCGACCGCAACGAAGTTAGTTACATCGTGGGGATGGCTCGCAATGCACGCTTGCAGCAAGACGCCCAGCAGTTGCAAAAGCAGGCCAAAGAATGGTTCGAACTAAGGGGTAAAAAACAACGGTTATTCCAGGACTTCGTCTATGCTGCCGATTCGTGGCGATGGCTGCGGTTGGTCATCCATAAAGCCGAACACACCGCACAGGGGTCCAACCCGCGCTTCGTGGTGACGAACCTGCCGGGCGATCCCCAGGAGCTTTACGACAAGGTATACTGTGGCCGCGGTGAAATGGAGAACCGAATCAAGGAACAGATGCAATTGTTCAGCGAGCGCACCAGCGCCCATCAATGGTGGGCCAATCAGTGGCGATTGCTCTTGTCGGCGCTGGCCTACACCTTGATGGAAGCCATGCGCCGGTTAGCCTTAAAAGGGACGAAGTGGGCGCGGGCCCAATGCCACACCCTGCGGCTCAAATTAATCAAGATCGGAGCGGTCATCGTGCGCAACACCCGAACGATTCACTTTCACCTAAGTGAGAGTTATCCTTGGGCCAGTCTTTTCAACCATGCGGCCCGCCGATTGGTGCCAACCTAAAGGGTGCATTGGTGCTGCCCCCGGCACTACCGAACCAATGGGGGAAAGGGGGCAGTGTCTCTACACCCTGAAAAACACCTAGAAATCAAGACGATCTGCTCAAAATACAAAGAAATCCATCTCCAATAGCAATAACGAGCCAAACTTTACCCTTCATGAAATATCCGGGCTAACGCTATTTGTACAGCTAAAAATACAAAATAACATTCTTTTTTTATACACTACCCGAAAATGAAGCACAACTTGCCTTTGTGTTAAGCCATGAAATCGGCCACTCTGTTCAGGAACACTATCGCCGCCACTCTGTTCAGGAACACTATCGCCTGTTCAGGAACACTATCGCCAACAGAAGGAACATAAAAAAACCGAACGCACAATCCTGAAATTAGGAAGTATAGCCGCTGCGGCCATGGGTGTCCCCATAGCCTCGGATGCCCTAAGTTATGCTGAGGGGGCCATCAGCGCTGGGTATTCCCGGCACCACGAAGACCAGGCCGACCGCCTGGTCTTGAACGGACTCGTTCGGCTAGGTTATGATCCGCGTGAAGCTCCCCAGGTCTGGAAAGTATTGGTAAGCAAAATTCCATCAACACCCCAATTTTTTTGGGCAAGCCACGAAAATAACATTACCCGAAGAAGTTATCTCATGGCGGAGATTAGAATTAATTATCCCGACATCAATTACTCCGAAGTAAAGCTCAACCGGGAAGCTTACCAGGAAATCGTGCAACTTGTGCAGGAATCAAAAAAAAGGAAAAGAAAGTAAACCCCGTAGTTTTATGAAACATTAGGGTTTATGTGAATGACGGTGGATTGGGAAAAATCCTATTTTGTGGAGGTGGGTGTATTTTTGGAAACGATGGGCGGATTGTTCTTTTTGGTCGGCATGAGGAAGAGGCCGGAGATGGTTTGCTGGCGCGGCTCGTCTGTATCGTTGAGTCCGAAGCTGATTTCGTGGGGGTCGGCCCGCAATATGAAGGACTTGAAAAGGCGATCCCAGACCGAGAGTAGTGAGGTGTAATTAGAGTTCGTCTCGGGCAGCCAGCGGGAGTGATGGACTTTGTGCATGTCCGGGCTGGTTACGAAAATCCGCAGAAATTTATCGGCCCGGGCGGACAATCCGATATTGGCGTGGTGGATCTGGACGTTGGCAAAGAGAAGGGTTTCATATACAACCAATTCACCCAGGGTGGCCCCGATAAGGAATAAAACAGGCAGCCGCAAGAGGGATGAGATGACAATTTCACCCAGGTGAAAGCGGTTGGCCGTGGTTACATCCATAAATGGATCGGAGTGGTGGATTTTGTGAAACCTCCACAGAAAAGGCAGAATGTGGTTGAAGCGGTGCCACCAGTAAGTCCAGAAATCGAGCAGCAGAATGGCCCCCGCAATATGTATCCAGGGCGGCAAGGCGGTCAGGTGGAGCAAGCCATATCCATTGGCGGCGGTCCAAGCGGTCATCTTGGCCCAGAGACCGGCAAAGACCGCTGCCACCACCAAGCCATTGAAAATGCCGAGGAATACATTCCGCCCGCCGTGCCGGACTCTCTCCTTACCCTTTCTCAGATAAAACAGAAAGTAGGGCGAAGCGCTCTCCCAAACCAAAAGAAGAAAGAGCATGGAAACGGCAATCGGCCAGCGCCAACCGGAAACAGCATGAAAAATCAAATCCATGGGGGTGAATGGTTAATAATTATTTTCTCGAATACAAATTAATCTGGCGTGTGCCGGGCGGAACAATGTGACAACCTATAGAGTCCATTCAAGTCTTGAGCAAGCGATTGACCTTTGTTTGATTTTATGCAAGAATCCGGCCCTTTCAAGTTGAACGGAGGGATTTCAGTTTATGTATCTTCTTCGTTATTTTTTTAATTTTCGACGTTAAATTTAAAGCCTAATCAGCTATTTCATTTCATGAGTGAAAGCGTAAAACCGATTCCCGCTCCCAAGATCAAGAATTCCATCGATTCGCTCAAAAGCAATATCGGGCAGGTCATCAAGGGTAAGGACGATGTCATTGATCAGGTGTTGATTTGCCTGCTGGCTTCCGGCCATTTGCTGATCGAGGATTTGCCGGGGCTGGGCAAGACGACCATGGCCCGACCATGGCCTATTGCCTGGCTCGTTCCATCGACTGCTCCTTTTCCCGTGTGCAGTTTACCAGCGATTTACTGCCCAGCGACGTTATCGGGGTTTCCGTCTATGACGAGCAGTTGAAGGAATTTGTCTTCAAACGAGGACCCATCTTTTCCAACATTCTCCTGGCCGACGAGATCAATCGAACCACTCCCAAGACCCAGTCGGCACTGCTTGAAGTGATGGACCGGAGCAAGGTTTCGGTGGATGGGCAGACTTATACCGCGGCTTCTCCCTTCATGGTTTTTGCGACGCAAAACCCGGTCGATTTCGAAGGCACATTTCCACTCCCGGAAAGCCAGATGGACCGGTTCTTGATTCGTATGCAGATGGGTTACCCGGAATACGACAAGGAACTGGAGATTCTCCAGAACAGCATCTTGCGTTACGACAGCATCCGGCTAGAGCCCGTCATCACGAGAAAAGAAATCCAGCAGATGCAGCAATTTGTTCACCAGGTTTACGTGGAAGAAAGCCTCATTCATTACATTCTCAAAATCGTTACCGCGACGCGTCAGGAAAGCGAATTCCGGGCCGGTGTGAGCACACGGGGGAGCCTTTCTCTGAAACTGGCGGCGCAGGCCGCGGCCCTGGCCGAGGGGCGTAATTTTGTCATCCCGGAAGATATTACAAAGGTTATCCTATCGGTGTTGGCGCATCGTTTGGGCCTTCGCCGGCAAACCTCCGACAAATTGGAAGAACGGGAAATTGTGAATGGAATTCTCCGCAAAATCATGGATTCGGTGGCCATCCCGGTTTGACCCAGAGTTGGGAAAGATTCTTTGCCCCAACTGATTTGTCCCAACATTTAACTGAAAGACGAGGACTATACCGATGAAGGCGAGGGCGGCAGCCCAGGGCAACACGATTCCCGTCGAGTGGGCGGACCCGGGGTTTTTCACGCGTCAATCCCGGACGCGGAATTTTTTCCGGATGCTCAAGCAGTTGGTGTTTCCGCCCAAGGGGAATAAAGTCATTCCCACCCTGGTCGGTTGGCTGCTTTTCCTGCTAATGCTAGGCATCGGTTCGGCCGCCTACAACACCTCCAGCAACATACTTTTTATGACCCTTTCGCTGCTCTTCAGCAGCTTGCTGCTGAGCGGTATTCTCTCCTGGATGAACTTCAAAGGAACGCGCTGGCGCCTAGTCCTGGAACCCCACTTCCGGGCCGAAGAGGTGACCCCGGTTCGCATTGAGCTTTCCAACGGCAAAAAGCTGCTCCCCACTTACAGCCTGTGGTTCGACATGCGGGCGGCCATGTCAGGAGAATCCAAACGGCTTTATTTGCAGGAGCGACTCGACGCTATGTCCAGCGTCAGGCTGGACTGGATGTTCGAACCGAAAAAACGCGGCATCGAGCAAATAGACATCGCCGGTTTGGAGACGCAGTTTCCCTTCGGGTTTTTGAGAAAAATCATTGGGGGCGGTATATCCCGCCAGGTGGTGGTCTGGCCCAAGCGGGTCGATTACGTATTCAAGCCCTCCAGCAGTCGGCACGCCCACCAGCAGGGCGGCGCCAATTTCAAGCCGGGAAGTGGCGCGGAATTGGTCAACCTGCGCCATTATCAACCGGGTGATGCGCAAAGACTGGTCCACTGGAAAGCCAGCGCCCGCTTGAGGCGACTGATGGTTCGCCAGATGTGTGAAGAAAACCAGGAAGCTTTCCTGCTATTTTTGGAGACCCCCGACAGCGCCTGGAGCGAGGGCGGGCAATTCGAAAAATTGTGCAGTTTCGCCGCCGCCTTGGCTGAGGATTTATACATGAACGACCATCTATGGGGAGTCGCCATCAACGATCAGCCGGTCCTTCCCATCAAAAGATTAAGCGACCTGCACTTTTTCCTCGAAAAACTGGCGCAACTGCATCCGGTGGAAAATTATACGCCCATGGAGGAAAACAGAGCGGCCACCATCATCACATTCTAACCCGGCGCGGGAGACCGGGTTTATGCCTATGTCGGCGGTAACAAAGCGGGTTCGGCTTAGTCCCGATGAGCTTTACCAGCTCAAGTGGATGATCGGCGGGCTGCTCTCGCTGGTCTCCCTCTGGACCATTGCTTATCTGGATTTGAACAGCGGCATTCTCCTCGCCGTGGCGGCCTTCTGCATCACGGCAACGTTGTTGTTCCCGGCCCTGCCTGGGAAGATACCGGCCTTTGCCTGGAACATGGTTACCCCATTGTTGATTCTGGCCATCATCACCGATTTCATTCTCTCCCGGCCGGATATCATACCCCCGCTGGTGCGGATGGTATTGATGCTGGTCATGGTGCGTTCCCTGCAATACCGGCGCCGCCGGGAGGATATGCAGTTGATTTTGCTTTGCCTGTTCATCGTCGTGATATCCGGAGTTCTCACCCTTTCTTTGACCTTCGCCCTGCAAATCCTCCTTTTCACACCCTGTGCCATGGGATTGCTCTTCGTCATTAACCTGACGGAGTCCTGCGACAGGGGCTCGGAAATTCCGGCCGGGCTTTGGGATGAATTTCGTCTCGGTCATTTTCTCAAACGCACCCTGCTGGTCATCGACATGCGGCTTTTGGGCATTGCCGTCCTGCTCTTTGCCGTGGTGGTGGTGGTTTCATCACTGATTTTTCTATTTATACCGAGGTTCCGCCTGGATCAGGCAATACCCTTTTTTAATCTCAAGGGGAAAGCTCGATCAGGATTTACTGCCAGCATCGATTTCGGGGACGTGGCCGAAATTATCGAAGATGACAGCGTGGCCCTGCGGGTGGATTTACCGGATGAAGGAGTGGCGGAGGTGCCCATCAATCCTTATTGGCGAATGGTAGTCCTGGACGAATACTTCAACCGCTCCTTCCGCATGTCTTATTCGGCCAAGCGTAAAAATCGCATCTATTCCGACCAGCAATTTTTTATGAAGGGCCCCCCGGGATCGAAGTGGGAGGAAAACAGCCCCAACAAATGGACTTTTTATCTAGAGGGCGGCATCAGCAAATTCCTGCCGGTTGTCGGGCCATTCTACTCAATTCGGTTTCAAACACGAAAAGATGTGGAATTCAACGAAATCCTCAACCTGGCGGGCACCACCAACATCAGCAGCAGCGTTCTTTTTTACCAGATCGGTCAGATGGAGCCGACCGATACCGTGCCCGCCCATACGATATTGAGAGGGGACAAGCCCCTGGCGGAAATGGAAACCGTGTTTCTCGATCCGGAAAAAAGCAGCCAACCGAAAAAAATCACCTACCCGCAGACCACCCTTGCCGTGCCCGGCGGTCTGGCCAACTTGGATATTCTCGAATCCACCGTAGCCGCCATAACCGGTAGCGAGAAACTGGATGCCCTCGAATTCAGCGCGCGGGCCGTGGATTACCTGCGCAGCCGTCACGGCTACACTTTAAACATATCCATCCCGCCCGGAAAAGCAGATGAGCTGGTGCGGTGGCTCGGTTCAGCCGAGCCTGGGCATTGCGAGTTGTTCGCCGGCTCCTTTGCTCTCCTGGCTCGCCTGGCAGGAATTCCCACCCGCCTGGTGACGGGTTTCCGGGGAGGCTCCTGGAGCGGATTCGAAAATTACTATATGGTGCGTAATAGTGACGCTCATGCCTGGTGCGAGGTGTATGACGGCCAAGGCAACTGGTTGAGGGTCGATCCCACCCCCGGAGGAGGCCGCCTGGGCGACGCCCAATCCTCCTCCCTACAGGATCGTTTGATTGTCGATACCTCCTGGGGCGCCTATTTTGACAGCCTGCGTATCCTCTGGTACCGGCGCATCGTAAACTTCGACAAGGATCAGCTGGATGAGATGGCGAGCAAATTCAAGATGGCCGGAACCGAGACCATGAATACACTCAAACTTCTTTTTGATGATCGCCTGGACGCCATCAAATACTGGTTCGCCCAACCTTGGAGTGGGAGTCATTGGGTGCGGGCCGGGGTCATAGTCCTCATAATGGCGGTAATCTATTTGCTGATTCGAAACCTTGGATGGTGGCTGCCCGTCATTTACCGTGAAGCCAAATTTTTCGGTATCGATCTAAAAAGCGACCCGATTCGCAAAAAGGCGGGCAAGCTGGTCGTTCGGTTTCGCGCCCATAATCAGGCTCAATCTGTTTCCCAAGCCGAGGAAATCTACCCCCGTGATTGGGAGCGTGTTTATGGGCATTTGCTTGCTCTACGTTTTGGAGACAGCCGCTTCCGCCCCCCTCACCGGCCGGTTTTCAAACAAGCCCGCAACCTCCTCAAACTCCCTCCCACTCTCTAGAAACAGGAATCAGGCTTGGGTAGTATGCAAATTTTTCATGAAACCCGATTACCTCGTGGCCAGGTTTCCCGTTGCGGGTTTGTTTTTTTGAAAATAGGCTTGGAGGACTTTATTGGCTACCGGGGCGGCATGGCTTCCGCCGCCGTAGAGGTATTTGGGATCGGTGCTCTCGACTACCGTGGCGATGGCGATTTGGGGATCGTCGATGGGGGCATAGCAGATAAACCAGGCCATAGTTAATTTGACGCCGTCAACCTGGGTTTGGGCGGTCCCTGTTTTGCCCGCGATGCGGATGCCGGGGATATGTGCCAGGCGCGCGCTGCCAGTGAGCAAACCGCGGTCCCGGCCCGAAACGGCCATTTCCATGCCCCTGACAATTCCGTTATAAAGTTCTTCCGTCAGGTCTATTTTCCCGCCGCCGTGCCGTATCCGGCGCGGGTCGATGGTCGGATCGAAGAGGAGGGTGGGGCGCGTTCGCGTTTCACGCCTGGCAAAGGAGGCGGTGAAGGCGGCCATTTGCAGGGGGGTGACCAGAAGATAGCCCTGCCCGATGGCGATATTGGCAGTGTCGCCCGCCATCCAGGGGCCGTGCTGCCGAGTTTCTTTATACTTGGGGTTGGGCACAATCATGCGTTTGGTTTCATTGGGCAATTCGATTCCCGTTGGTTGATCGAGCCCGAACTGGCGGGCGGTTTTGTTGATTTGGTCTATGCCGGTGCGCAGCCCAATGCTTTGGAAATAAACATTGCAGCTTTTCATGATGGCCCTCGTGAAACCGATTTCTCCTCGATCCCGATGGTTGTTGCAGGGGAAGCTGCGATTGCCCACCCGCAACGAGCCCCAGCAGTCGAAAACAGTTTCCAGGTCAATGACGCCGCTGTTTAAGGCGGCAGTCGCCACCACGATCTTAAAACTGGAGCCTGGGGCATAAAGGCCGGCGATGGCGCGATTGAGCCAGGCTCCTTTTTCATTGATGCGGCGATAGACTTGATTGGGAATGTAGGGGCTGAGGCTGTTGAGGTCGAAATCGGGTTTGCTGGCCAGGGCCAGGATTTCGCCGGTTTTGACATCGAGAGCCGCGAGGGCGCCTTTGTTTTTGCCCAGCGCTTCTTCGGCTGCCTGCTGCAAGTCGATATCGATGGTGATGGTGAGGTCGCTTCCTTTGGCGGGAAGTTTTTGCCGGGCTAGTTGGTATCGAAAACCCGAAGGGTCCACCACCCAGATTTCACCGCCACTGATGCCTTGTAAATGCTCGTCGAATTGCCTCTCCAAGCCCGTGCGCCCCGTTTTGCCCTTGAAAGTTATAGTGGTGAGGTCGTTGCCGGGCACTCCCTCCTCCGGAACTTCGAAGGTTGAGCCAACAAAACCCAGGGTATGAGCGGCGCTTGAGCCGTAGGGATAGTAACGGGCGCTTTCGGTGTGGATTTGAATTGGGGAATTTACCGGTATTTGCTCGATTAGCCGGGCGAATTCGCTTAACTCCAAATCTTTGATCAGCGCCTTGGGCAGAAGCAGGTTTTGGCGAAAATGCCGCTCGACTTCGTCGCGGTCCACCTGGTCATTTCTGCCCAGGATATGGTTAACCCGGTCGAGGTATATTTGCACCACTGCGCTACGAGCTTCCACTTGCAGATCATGGCTGTCGATTTTAGCATTGCCTGGGCGGATTTCGCGGACCAACTCTATGTATTTGCGGCGAAACTCGGGGCGGAGTTCGTTGAGGTAAACAACGGCGGAAAAACGAGGGCGGTTGCCGACCAGCAAACGACCATTGCGATCATAGATATTCCCGCGCGGGCCGGGCACCAGAATGCGCCGCAGATTCTGCTTTTTTTCCTGTTCGCGATAGACGGGCCACAGAATAACCTGCCGGTAGAAAAGCCCCCCCGAGAGAACCAAAAATAAAATGGCGAATATGAGGTAAAAGACCCGTAAACGCGGGTTGAAATTTTTATAGACCTCGAAAAGCATTTTTTGCCTATTCTGGATTCAAGATGAAGGATGGTGGATGTTCACCCTATATATAGAGTATCTTGCATCCTGCATCTTGTATCCAGCAACTCTTTGTTGATTTAAAATCGCCGCAATTCGGCCCCGACATCGATTTCCCACATGAGGAGGGTCTTTCTTTGGAGGTTCAACCACCAGCTGGCCAAAAGCGCCAGGGCTAGTTGCGAGAGGGCCAGATCGCATAAAAAGCGGAGCCAAAATGCCGATTGCATAAGCAGATCCTGGCCGGCTGTAAGTGATAGGCCCAGCATGATAAATAAATTGCACCACAGGGCCGCCAGTAATACATGGCGAGGGTTTTCACGACGAAACACCCGGCGCATTTTTTGGAGGAAAGCGAGAGTCCCAAAAATTAAAATGACATGAATCCCAAAGGGAACCGGGAGAGCGGCATCGACGAACAGCGCCGTGAGGAGGCCGATCAATAAAGCCTGGCCGGGCTTGAGGTAGAAAAATGCGAATAACAAAAAGAGGGCATCCAGGGAAATATGGAGAGAAAGAGGGGCCAAGGCCTCGTTGACCTGGTTGAGGACAAAATAAAGCAGGCCGTTGGCGAGCAGGATTATGAGGGTGCGTCTATCGTCGTTCATCGATTGTCAGCGGAATTTATTGGCACAAGAACGGCGACTTCCTTGAGGCTGTGGAGTTCTTTATTGAGTCGGGGCCGGCCGCTTTGGAAAAGTCCGTCGGGGCTTGTCGTGAGCCGATTCACCCAGCCGATGGTGAGACCATCGGGAAAGACGCCGCCCAGCCGAGAGGAGGCCAGTCTGCGTGGGGCGGATGCGGTCAGCACCACATCGGGGGGCACATTCATGACTTTGCCTCTTGGGCTGGTGAATGGAAGGTTGATCGCTCCCTGGTAGGTGACCGGTCTTTCATCGTTGTCGAATTGAGCAGCCATGCGAAAGTTTGGGCTGGTGACTAACTCAACGACTGACGTATAGGCGCGCACCTCGCGTACCCTGCCCGCTACGCCGCCGGAGAATACCACGGCAGCCCCATCGGGAATTCCGTGCCATCTGCCTTTCTGGATGATCATCTGCTGCCACCAGGTGCTTTGATCCCTGCGCACCACGCGGGCAATCTTGTGCTCAAACAGGGGAACGGGAGGAAGAGCGAGAATTTTTTCCACCCGTGACAACTCTTGGCGAAGGGAATCGATTTCCTGGAGCTTCAACTCATAGGCGGAGTTAAGGCGCGCCAAGTCGCGGCCCGCGTCATAGAGTTCCGTTTTGGAATGAGCCTTAAGAGCCCAGGTATCGCTAAAATTTTTAAATCCCGCTGCCGTCAGCCATAGCGGGGCCTGGAATTCATAAAATCCGGCCCGGGCAAAGGATTTGAAAACGGTCGGTAAAAGCAGCCAGACCAGTGCAATGCCCAGCAAATATACTATCGGTTTGGCCGCTTGAGGAATATATCTGGCCAATGTTCGGGAGTGGGTTTAGAGATCAATAGGTCCGGGCGGTCCGGGCTCTGGTATCATCAAGGTTTTGAATGACAATACCGGTGCCGTTGGCCACAGCGCTCAGAGGATCTTCGCCAACCATGACCGGCAAGCCGGTGGCGTCGCTCAACAATTTATCCAGGCCACGGATGAGGGAACCGCCCCCGGCGAGGAAAAAACCACGGTCCACGAGGTCGGCAGAGAGTTCGGGGGGACAGCGTTCGAGGGCGTTGCGGACCAATTCTATCATCGCGTTGAAGGTGTCGACGAGGGCTTCGCGAATTTCCTGGGAGGAGATTTGCAGGGTTTTGGGTAAGCCTGCGGATGAATCGCGGCCCTTGATTTCCAGCGTTAATTCCTCATCCAGAGGAGTTGCCGAACCGATGCGAATTTTGATTTCCTCCGCCATACGCTCCCCGATGACCAGGTTGTAGGCTCTTTTCACGTAATTTATGATGGCCGTGTCCATCTCGTCACCGCCGACCCGGACGCTCTTGGTGTAAACGACATCGGAATAGGAAATGATGGCCACTTCGGTCGTGCCACCGCCAATGTCCACAATCATATTGGCGGTCGGTTCTTCTATCGGGAGCCTAAGGCCGATGGCAGCTGCCATGGGTTCCTGTAGTAGCATGACCTCTCTGGCGCCTGCATGGGTGGCGGATTCCTTGACCGCGCGGCGTTCCACCTCGGTAATGCCCGAGGGCACGGCGACCACCACGCGGGGCCCGGCAAAATTGCGGTGCTTGTTGGCTTGCTTGATAAAATGCCGGAGCATGGCCTCGGTGATCTCAAAATCGGCGATGACCCCATCCTTCATGGGGCGAAGAGCAGTAATGCTGCCTGGGGTGCGCCCCAGCATGCGTTTGGCATGTTCCCCCACGGCCACCACCTTGCGGGTGGTATTGTTGATCGCGACGACGCTTGGCTCCCGCAAAACTATGCCCCTGTCCTTGACAAAAACAAGGGTATTGGCGGTTCCCAGGTCGATTCCAATATCGTTAGAAAATAAATTGAATAATTTGCCAAACATGCTTGGTTGGTGCTTTTTGAACCGGCTTTGCAGTACTTTTCGGTGTAAATCCTCCTGTTGTCAAAAGAATTTCAATTTTTGGCACTTAAAATTTTACGGCGTTGGCCAAAGGTCTGTTTCTAGGAACTATTTTGTTCTTCCTTAGACCGATATCCTGGCTCATTTTTTCTGGTCTGTCTCTCAGCCAGAATCACAGCCAGGACCATGAGGCCGCCGCCCGCCAGGAGGCGCGCCAAGTCCGTTTTTTCCCCGAAGATAAAGAGGGAGGCCAATACGGCGAGGGGTATTTTAATGTTGTTGAATACGGCTAGCGTGCCGGGATTAGTTTCCAGGGCGCCTTTGTTCCAGAGGAAAAAACCCAAACCGGAGGCCAGAAATCCAAGGTAAAGCAGGACAAGGACCTGCACCCAGGTCAGGTCCATGATATTATGCCAGCCCTGGGTGGCGGTGGTCGTGACCGAGGTTACTATAACCGCGCCCAGATAGAGCAAGGCGTATATTTCCCGGTCCCGCAGATTCTGGTATTGACGGCGAATCCTCCGGTATTCGATCTGGCCGAACGCAAAACACACATTGGAGGCCTGCATGAGGAGAAAGCCCATCAATATGCCCTGGTATGAGACGGTCTGATAGCGAATCAACCCCGCTCCGATTACGGCCAGCAGAGCCATAGCAAGGTAAAATACTTGCAGTCGGCGGGCATAAATATCGTTGATGAGCGTCACATAAATGGGAGTAAAAATGGTAAAAAGAGCTACCTGATAAGCCTCCAGGAACCGAAAAGCGTAAAGGTATGCGCTGTACATGAGGCCAAATTGCACCGCGCCGATGCCGATCAGGCGCATAGTCAGCATCGGGGTCAGCATTTTATGGCGCAAAAAAGGCAGAAACAATGGAAAGGCCAGGAACATTCGTGACCAGGCCACAAAATTGGGATCGATTCCTTCCAGGTTATGTTTGATCAAACCGAAAGATAATGACCAAATGACGGAAACTATGAGCAAACAGACCACGCGGAAGCCATCCTAGGTGGAAATATCCAGAAAATAAATTAAAAAATTCAACCAGCCGACTTGAAGCTGAAGAGGCCTAGGAAAGCGATTTTGCATAACGGACAATTACATCGACAAGCTCTTCGATGCGCTTGCTTACCTCTGTGTCAACCAGGCGCCCGTTTTCGAAAGAGGGGCCCATCGCGAAAACGAATCGAGGAACAATCAGACAGCGGTAATCGAGCATCAGGCTATTGGCAAAGGCCATTATAGACATGTAGCTGCCTTGCCCTCCAGCAGCGCAAATGAAACCGACCACTTTATCCGTCCATCCCTGCCCCGTCAGTTCCAAAAAGTTTTTGGCGGTGGAGTTGACATCGAAATTGTAGATGGGTGTGGCCATTAGAATACAGTCGGCATCTGCCACCATGGCCGCCGCCTTGATGGTATTGGGGTGACCATAACAGGTTTTTCCATCGCAAGGCGGCAGTTCCAGTTTGGTCAAATCCAGTAATTCACCACCACCATGTGCGCCCGAACTTTGCAGGTGAGTGAATGCATGCCGCGCCAAAATGGCACTTCGGCTTTGCGGATTGAGGCTAGTGCTGACAATCAATAGGCTCATAATGATAGATGCGGAATACGAAAAATGATGCAAGAACCAGGATACAAGATGAAGGATGCTGGATGCAAGATAATGGATGTTGGTTTCAGGACTCGAATATTCCTGTTACTTTTTCATAGTTTGGCCAAGATTAGCTCGATACCGAAATAAATCAGGGCCAATCCCATCAAACGTGTGGCCCATAATTGAAACCGCGCGAGGGTACCGCTCATTTTGGGGTGAGTGGCTATATAGAGGCTGTCCCAAAAGGGTGATTTTTGCGAGGGCTTTTGATAGGCGCTCATTTTAGAGGTATTTGCATTTGGGAGAGTATCAACTTTGCTCTCCTATGACGTTAGGATACTGGTTTTGGGGTCCGGTTGCCTGGTTTTCTTTGTATGAGCCGACAGTACGGCTGTGAAAAAGTATTGTCCTTGCTTTTCCGCTCTCTAGGCCGCCCCGCTCTCTAGGCCGCCGCTTTGGTTTTTAGTTCGTCTTGCTGGGCCAGCATCTTGGCTACTTTCCATAGGTTGTGCGAGAGTACCGACCAGGCTACGCTGATCGAGCGGTTGGCAAAGCCTTTGCTGCGCAACCGCCCGGCCTGCCAGCGATTCTTCAATACCCCGATCCGCCCTTCGGTGCTGGCCCGGCGCTTTTGCAATTGTCTGAACAGTGGTTCCTCCATCCGTTTTTTCAACTGCTTCGGATCGCGTGGACAGAGCGCGTCGTAGATTCCCTCCTGGGCTAACTGCCGGCGGGCCCGCTGGGAGGCAAATCCCCGGTCCGCGCACATGGCCGCTATGGGTTCTTCCAGGTTGAAGCGGTTCTGTCTTTGCAAACTCTCTTGCATTTGTTCATTTTCGCTTGGAGTTCGGCTGCCGTAGAGTTTCCAGTCCAGCAGGTACCCTTCAACGCTTTCTCCCAAAAACAGGGTGTTGCCGAACTCGACCTCTTGGCCCGCTTTACCTCGCACAATCACCTGCCCATCGAGTTCGTAAACACTCAAGACTTTCTCTGCGTTTTTCACCTGGCGGCCGCCAATGATCCGCTCGTGCGCCTGTTTGATGACCACCGGGATTTGCTCGCTCATGCGCTCCATCCGGGCGAGGATCTGTTGGACCTGTTTTTCGCTGTAATCGCTTTGCTCCCAGCAGGCTTGCAATAATTCCCGGTGACTGCGGGCATGCTCCCCGATCCGTTTGAGCAGCTTTTTCATCTGCCTCAAGATACCCTTGCGCTGCCGCGCGCTGTCCTTTCGCCGCCGGCTGTGGGTCATCTGTATGCACAGCCGATTCATCTGCCGAGCCAAGGGCTCCGGTTCGATCGGCATGCGATGGCGCAAACCGGCCTTCTCGCGGATCAGCCGGATCGCTTTGAGCAACGTGCCGGCTACATCCTTGAGTAATACCCAGTCCGTCGGCCAATGAATGTTAGCCTCCAAACAGGTGCCGTCGATCAGGCAAATGGTGGTGTCAATCGGCTTGTCCAATCCCACCTGCCGGGCCAGAAGGGCATCGCCCACCACCTCAGTCAAGGTCCGGTGCAAGGCCCTCAACTGCTCTTCGCTGAAAAACTTCGAGGCCCGCTCCAGGGTGCTTTTGGAGATGCCCCTGATGCCATCGATCTGCCGGACACGGCAAAAGTCGGCCAACAGATCGCTGCTGCCCAGAGCCCGCGACAAATGCCGAAACGAAATCCCTCCGAGCAGACGGCCCAGCGTATCCATGCGCAGTGCCTTGATGGCAAAACTGGCCCGCTGCCGCCGGGCCTTTAGACCCATTGGCGGCCACCCCTCCAAGGCCAGCTCAATGGCCTGCGATTCCACCTCCGAGTCGATCAGCAGCCGATCGATTCGATCAATGGTGGCGCGGAAGTTATCGTAATCGAGGCACCGGTCGACCACAGTTAAAGCTGGACGCAGGAGGCATTGGATGGCTATATTTTTCATAGAAAGGGCTATATTGATTTTCGCTAACTCAATTATAGAACCCTTTTTTGGCCGGATCGAGCAAAAACTTGCTCTTTCCGGCTCTTTTTATCAACGTCATCCAGTTGACTATAAAATCTTTATATTTTTGGGACAGCCTCTATATAGTCAACTAATTGTTCGCCATTATCGTCGAATAAAAATCCATATTGATACTCCCATTGTACGTGCTTTCTTTTTTTGATTAACGATAGATACTTTTTTAAGTCATCATCTTCCTTCATTCCGATGAACTCTCTTAAGTCTTTTCTTTTTTTCATGTAGATAAATTGAGACACTACTTTGTCCCATTGATGTGCACTGGAAAAAGTGGACACGAGATTCTCCTAAATGGAGAATCGAAGCATGGGAAGAAGACGCTTTAGTATAGAGTTCAAAAATGAGGCAGTTCAACTGATGATACTCGATGGTCTGAGCGCCACCGAGGTATCGACCAAACTTGGGGTCAACACCAACCAATTGTATAGGTGGAAGAGGCTCTATCTGGACGATCAGCAGGGCGAAGCCACCTCAAAGCGACAGAGCAGTCCGAAGGAGATGGCGGCCGAGATAGATCGTCTTCGCAAAGAGCTGCGCCGCTCGGAGCGGATCAACCAGATACTAAAAAAAACGGTGGGCTACTTTGCCAAGGACGAACAATGAAGTACCAGTTTGTCAAAGACAACGAGGGGCGCTTCAAGATCGAGGAAATATGCTCGGCGATGGGGATTTGTCGCAGTGGCTATTACTGCTGGAGGCACCGAGCGCCCTCGGCCCGGCGGATCGAGGACGAGGGAATCAAGGGGGCGATCCTGAAGGTACACAAAGAGGCCAAGGGCCGCTATGGGCATCGGCCAATGCACCGCCATCTGAAGGATGATGAGGGCATCGATTGCGGCCGTGACCGGGCTCTGCGTCTGATGCGTGAAATGGGAATCAAAAGCACCCAGAGTAAACGCTTTAAGCCATTAAAAACCAACAGTAACCATCCCTATGGTTACAGCCCCAATGTGCTTAAAAAGCATGGCCAGCCGACCCATATCGACGAGGTCTGGGTGGCGGACACGACCTACCTACGGACCCTGGCCGGTTGGATGTACTTGGCCACGGTGATGGACCTGTTCAGCCGACGCCTGCTGGGCTGGAGCGTTTCCAACCACAACGACGCGAAGCTGGTTGGCAAGGCCCTCAAAGCCGCGGCCATGACCCGCGGCACACTGCGCACCGGGATTATTCATCACAGCGATCGGGGCAGCCCCTACGCCAGCGACGACTATCAGAGGCTGGTCTCTGAACTAGGCATGAAGCCGAGCATGAGCGCCCAAGGCAACTGCTACGACAACGCGGCCATGGAATCGTTCTACGGCCGCTTCAAGACCAGCACGATTCGAGGCCGCCACTTTGCCGACGAGCGCGAACTGCGATCAACTGTCTTCGAATACGTGGAAATCTTCTACAACCGATATCGCAAACATTCCTCTCTGAGTTACCAAAGCCCAGTCCAATTCGAGGAAAATATTTGCCCCCCATGGGGGGCAACGAGAAAACAAAACCCTTTACCAAAACAAGCCGCCTGACACACTAATCAATAAACAATGAATATAAGAGAATCCCGTGTTCAACAAATCCAGTACACGTCACATGATTACGCACGATGGTGAACTTGAAAAATTTTTCAAAAATTTCATCACCCACTTCTTTTTGGATCTGACTTGCCAAGAGGTGCTGCAATCCCCCGGTTTGGTACTTATTATGATTAGTATCCCCGGTCCCCATCCAAAGATTGCTTTCTGCCCGGTTTTTTTTATTAAACGGCCAAATCATATTCTCAATACTGGAGCCCCCCGTTTTTGGAATGTGAACAAAAATACAATTGTGCTTGTATGAAATCATTTTACTGGTTACTATTCCTATTTGAAGCCTAACGTTGCGGATCACGCGCGCTGTCAAGCGTCGCCTGCATCCAGCTTGTTGGGCTTTCCTTTGAGTCTCGTTTCATATAGCAATTTGCAGTCCACTCCCTTAAGCGAATACACACGCAGGTCGACTAACGGTAGATGTTCATCGGCCACATTGGCAATCCACTGCCGTGACTTGTTAGGTGATGACCAGTATGTTCCGCTAACATTCATAGGTCGCGATAATCGTTGTATCAGTAACTGACTTCTCAAAATGCCTTTGTTTGATCTTGAGATACTCATCGTTTGAGAAGAATAAATTCATCGAGCCTTTGTTCGAAAAATAAATCGTGAACACTCGATTGATCGGGGCGTCTGTCTTAGACTTGAGAACTTCAGAAACCCTGAAATCGTAGCCAAATCCAGCGCCATAGTTTTTAAGAATTGGCATCATTTCATCCCGATAAGATTGATATACCTCATCGTCTACGACGTTTAAACCAACTAGCATTTCTAAAGCCAAATCATTTTACCTTCACTTCATTCAACTAACGCAGGCGTTGGCGATCCGGACTTGATGGTGTTGTTATGTTTCTCTTATTAAACCAGATTCAATAGCTTGCTTTTGGTTACGAAAAATTGCCATCGCCGTATTCATTTTATGGAATCCCAGTTTGCTATAAAAGCCCTCTTTTCCTGGGTTAGCGTATAAAATAATTTTTTTGTGACCTTCTGATAGTGCCACTAACTTTTCAATGATTTTTTTACCAAGTTTTAAGCCTTGGTATTCAGGGTGGACCGCAACATCACATATAAAAGAACAATCCACACCATCAGCTAAGGCTCGCCCTACACCTACTAGCCCGGATATTTCATGAAGGGTAAAGTTTGGCTCGTTATTGCTATTGGAGATGGATTTCTTTGTATTTTGAGCAGATCGTCTTGATTTTTAGGTGTTTTTCAGGGTGTAGAGACACTGCCCCCTTTCCCCCATTGGTTCGGTAGTGCCGGGGGCAGCACCAATGCACCCTTTAGGTTGGCACCAATCGGCGGGCCGCATGGTTGAAAAGACTGGCCCAAGGATAACTCTCACTTAGGTGAAAGTGAATCGTTCGGGTGTTGCGCACGATGACCGCTCCGATCTTGATTAATTTGAGCCGCAGGGTGTGGCATTGGGCCCGCGCCCACTTCGTCCCTTTTAAGGCTAACCGGCGCATGGCTTCCATCAAGGTGTAGGCCAGCGCCGACAAGAGCAATCGCCACTGATTGGCCCACCATTGATGGGCGCTGGTGCGCTCGCTGAACAATTGCATCTGTTCCTTGATTCGGTTCTCCATTTCACCGCGGCCACAGTATACCTTGTCGTAAAGCTCCTGGGGATCGCCCGGCAGGTTCGTCACCACGAAGCGCGGGTTGGACCCCTGTGCGGTGTGTTCGGCTTTATGGATGACCAACCGCAGCCATCGCCACGAATCGGCAGCATAGACGAAGTCCTGGAATAACCGTTGTTTTTTACCCCTTAGTTCGAACCATTCTTTGGCCTGCTTTTGCAACTGCTGGGCGTCTTGCTGCAAGCGTGCATTGCGAGCCATCCCCACGATGTAACTAACTTCGTTGCGGTCGCACCAAGAGAGTATCCGGTCTCGACAAAATCCACTGTCGGCGCGCCAAATAATCCGCGTACGGGGCCAGCTTTGGCGAATCCGTTTAACCAGCAATTTGAGGATGGCCCCAGCATGCTTGCTGGCATCGATCTTGCTCGGCCGCAGGTAGGCCACCAGCAGCTGATCACCGCAAAAAACATATAGCGGCAGAAAACAGTAATGATCATAATAACCGTGGAAAAAACGTCCCTCCTGGAGCCCGTGCACCGGATTGTCGGTGGCGTCAAAGTCCAGGATGATCTCTTCGGGTTCCTCGGCAAAGGAGCCCATGAACTGTTCGACCAACAGCTCGTTTACCGCAAAGGCCGCCCGCCGATCCTGCCCGTTTTCAAAACGACACAAAGTCGGCGCGCTGGCCAACGTTTCAATGCGCCCCGTTACCGTTTGCAACAATGGATCGTGGCGCAGGGTATCAAAGTCGTTCAAATCCTCATAGCCCGCCACCAGCCCGTAAACGCGCTGCCGCAGCATCCCCAATACCTCATGGCGTACTTTGCCCTTCTGCCGTTTGTCCACTAACTGTCGGGCCGCTCGTTCGGTCAAGCCCAACTGCCGATCCACTTCCCGGATCAAAAGCAGTCCGGCATCCGAAGTAACCTCTCCGCCCTTGAAATCAACCCGCACACGGCGGCCTTTTACCCTTGTCAACTGTAGCTTTAATTGTTTACCTTTTGTCATCGCTGATATTGCTTTAATTATTGATCTATCCTGCTGTATATCAGCAGTTAAGCATATCAACGATACTTTTTTTACGAAATATCCGGGCTAGAGTAAAATTTGAATAGACAAAACATTTGAATTTACTGTTTGAAAATACGGTAGTGTATAAAAAAAGAATGTTATTTTGTATTTTTAGCTGTACAAATAGCGTTAGGCAGTTTATTCTTAGTGCATGGTTACTAAAATTATTAATTGTCGGCACTGTGGAAGTGAAAATATCATTAAATTTGGCAAGACGCCCAACCATAAACAGCGCTACCGCTGCCATGATTGTGGTAAACAAAGCCGCGAAAACCCCACAGTGAAATACACCGAAGAGCAAAAAGAAATGATCCTTCGAGTCTATCAGGAACGCAGCAGTCTACGCGGTTTACAGCGCGCCTTCGGGGTGAGTCCCAACACCGTTTTGAGTTGGTTAAAAAAAACGACAATCGCTGCGACCGCTCAAAAGCACGATTCTTGCGGCCCGCCGCCATGATGTCATTGAACTGGACGAACTGTGGTCTTTTGTGGGGCGCAAGAGCGATGCCCAATGGGTTTGGATCGCTCTTTGCCGACGCACCCGTCAAATCCTCTCCTATGCCATTGGGCCTCGGGATTGGTATCGTTGCCGGGAACTTTACGAGCGTCTGCCACGGGCCTACAAAAGATGTGCCACCTACAGCGACTTTTGGAGCACTTATGATGAAGTCTTTCCTCATAACCGATCCGTGGGAAAAGAAACCGGTGAAACGGCCCATGTGGAACGATGGAACAATACCCTGCGCCAACGACTGGGTCGTTTCACACGCAAAACCCTCTCCTTTGACTTTGACGTGTACTGGATTTGTTGGACACGGGATTCTCTTATATTCATTGTTTATTGATTAGTGTGTCAGGCGGCTTGTTTTGGTAAAGGGTTTTGTTTTCTCGTTGCCCCCCATGGGGGGCAAATATTTTCCTCGAATTGGACTGGGCTTTGGTAACTCAGAGAGGAATGTTTGCGATATCGGTTGTAGAAGATTTCCACGTATTCGAAGACAGTTGATCGCAGTTCGCGCTCGTCGGCAAAGTGGCGGCCTCGAATCGTGCTGGTCTTGAAGCGGCCGTAGAACGATTCCATGGCCGCGTTGTCGTAGCAGTTGCCTTGGGCGCTCATGCTCGGCTTCATGCCTAGTTCAGAGACCAGCCTCTGATAGTCGTCGCTGGCGTAGGGGCTGCCCCGATCGCTGTGATGAATAATCCCGGTGCGCAGTGTGCCGCGGGTCATGGCCGCGGCTTTGAGGGCCTTGCCAACCAGCTTCGCGTCGTTGTGGTTGGAAACGCTCCAGCCCAGCAGGCGTCGGCTGAACAGGTCCATCACCGTGGCCAAGTACATCCAACCGGCCAGGGTCCGTAGGTAGGTCGTGTCCGCCACCCAGACCTCGTCGATATGGGTCGGCTGGCCATGCTTTTTAAGCACATTGGGGCTGTAACCATAGGGATGGTTACTGTTGGTTTTTAATGGCTTAAAGCGTTTACTCTGGGTGCTTTTGATTCCCATTTCACGCATCAGACGCAGAGCCCGGTCACGGCCGCAATCGATGCCCTCATCATCCTTCAGATGGCGGTGCATTGGCCGATGCCCATAGCGGCCCTTGGCCTCTTTGTGTACCTTCAGGATCGCCCCCTTGATTCCCTCGTCCTCGATCCGCCGGGCCGAGGGCGCTCGGTGCCTCCAGCAGTAATAGCCACTGCGACAAATCCCCATCGCCGAGCATATTTCCTCGATCTTGAAGCGCCCCTCGTTGTCTTTGACAAACTGGTACTTCATTGTTCGTCCTTGGCAAAGTAGCCCACCGTTTTTTTTAGTATCTGGTTGATCCGCTCCGAGCGGCGCAGCTCTTTGCGAAGACGATCTATCTCGGCCGCCATCTCCTTCGGACTGCTCTGTCGCTTTGAGGTGGCTTCGCCCTGCTGATCGTCCAGATAGAGCCTCTTCCACCTATACAATTGGTTGGTGTTGACCCCAAGTTTGGTCGATACCTCGGTGGCGCTCAGACCATCGAGTATCATCAGTTGAACTGCCTCATTTTTGAACTCTATACTGCGTCTTCTTCCCATGCTTCGATTCTCCATTTAGGAGAATCTCGTGTCCACTTTTTCCAGTGCACATCACTTTTCCAAGCTTAAGAGTATGCATGAAACCTGTCTGAGACTTTTCATTCATCAATATAATCAAGAATTAGCCACCATTCCTACTTAATACACTACCCAAACCCGAACCGGACCTTCCGCCGAGGGTAAAACAAGTCGGGTTCGAAGACCTGCTGCGGGGTTCGGACGTGGTATCGATTCACATTCACCTGACCGAGGAGAACCAAAACCTTTTAGACCGTCGCGCCTTACAGATGATGAAACCCGGAGCGGTGCTCATCAATACGAGCCGCGGAGCGATCATTGACGAGAGTGCTTTATTGGATGTCCTGCGCGACGGGCCCCTGGCGGGTGCGGGAGTCGATGTCATCTGTGGCGAGGATCGAGCGGATATGGGCAACCACCCGCTGGTGCAATACGCCCGGTCGCACGATAACCTGTTGATCTCTCCTCATATCGGCGGGGTAACGTTTGAACCGGTGACGCTCGTTTGCAAACGTATGGTGGAACGAATAGTGGCGTTCATGGAGGCAACCTGACTGGGCTTTATGGAGGCGTTTATCGATAAATGGTATTTATCGGTAATTTATTTCACGTGCTCCAAAAGGAATAGAGGCGAGCATTGTAGATATTGAATCGCAACGACACCGGAGCCCCTGAACGTACCGCCTGCAGTTGGTCCGGAGCGAGATCAAGCGTCTCGTCGAGCGAGTCGGCCCGGATTTCAAAACGGGTTCCAAGCGGCTTTCCGTGCCGGTCCAGCAATGTCACCCGGACCGAGCCGTAGGCGGCTTCGAGATTAAAGTGGAGGCTAGTCCCCAAACCGGTCAGCGGTTTTGTTAATATGACCCCTCCGTCGAAGCTGGCCCCGCAGGAAACAAAGCGGTCCCGTGGCACGGTTGCCAAACCTATGGCGGTTTCCTGGGGCCCTGTATCGTTGCCGAAGTAGGGCGAATGCCGCCGTGTTCGGCCACTATAATAGAACCGTACTTCGTCCCCCACGAACACCGGATGGGAGGCCATCGAAGTGTTGAACCGGTCCCACTCACCGATGCCCCCCAGAGGTATGAACGGCTGGCGGTCGTCCATCCGTTGCCATTTCTCCCCGTCGCGGCTGACGGCTAGTTGAATATCCAAACCTATTCCTTCAGGAGAACCGTGGTAGATCTCCACCAAGCCGATAAAAAGCCCTTCATACGGAAACGCCGAAAGGAAATAGATTTCATCATAGGGAAGATCCTGTTCGTCGCATTTCAGCACCAATCCTTTTACCCGCCAATGCTCGAAATCGTCGCTTTCCACCAGGCGGGTGGCTCGACCCCAGTAAAAATCCCGGAACCAGGGTTCCTCGCGTCGCTCCGCATACAGTCGTTCCGGAATGAAAAAATCGCGCCCGTAAAAAAGGTAACGCCGACGGTAGGGATCAAATGTCATATAACCCATGTCATGGATTTCCGGTATCGCCATGCTGTTGGGACGTTGCCAGTGGATGCCGTCCGGTGAAGTGACGGTGCCCATGGCACGCGTTTGTGTGCTCAGAAACAGGCCCTTTTCGAAGACCTCCCGATACATCGCCACGAGATCGCCGCGGCCCCGGTTTTCCAGGTCGGCAAAGAGATCGGCATAACGCTCTTCGATGAAATGGACATGGGGCGAGGCCGGTCCCACCCGCTTGTACTTGTAAATCATCTTGTAGCGACGCGATTCGTCCGGGTCCTGTGGATCGTGAAGCACGGTGGTGAACTCGGTGAGGTTCGGGATGTCCGCCGGGCCAATCACACAGTTGGTCTTCTGTCCTTCGTACTCGACGATATCCAGTTCCGGCTTTTCCCAGCGAAGACCATCGTCGGAGCGGGCGTAGCCGACGAACCCCCGGTCACCATACCTATCCCCGAATTTTCGCAGGCCGCCGCGCTTATCCCAGGTGAAATACCACATGCGATATCCTTCTTTGGGATCAAAGATCACCGATCCGTAGATGAGCGGGAGCCGGTCCCACGGCCGATCCGCTGTCACGATGGGGTTGGCGGCATACTTTTGGGCCGGTGTCACCTGGCGGATCACACCGTCACTCTCCGCTATGGCATGGTTGTCGAGGAAGAGTTGCCGGAACGCCCCTATGTCGACGGCCTCATCGGACCCACTTGTGTTCGTCGACTGCGTCATTGTAACCACCGCTCCATAAAACCGTAGGTTTCCGCGCCGTTCCATCCGTGCGGACCCTCAAAGAGATAGTAGTGCAGCCGATTTCCGGCACCGAGAAGATCATAGGCCTGACGGGCTATCGCCACCTGCTCCGTCGATGTGGCCGCACCCCGCTCGCCACACAACAGGTCCTGTGTCCCTGTTTCGATCAGTAAAGGACGCGGCGCGATCACGGCGGCGATGTCTCCGGCATCGAAATACTCGAATAGGGGCGGGACGTAGCTACAGTCACAGCGAATTTGTTTGAGGAGGGAATCTCTGAATCCGAAGAAGTTGCCGCTTATTACCGCCAACTTGACGCGCTCGTCCAGCGCTGTAAACCACAGCGTCTGTAGACCACCACCCGATGAACCGACACAAGCCAGGCGTTCCGGATCGCAATCAATGCGTTCGTTGATAATGTAGTCCGCCAGGCGCATCAAGTCCCACGTCCACATTCCGATCACCGTTTGTCCGAGTCCCGCGGCCATCCGTGCAAGGATCGAACAGCTGTTGCGGACCGCGCTCGCTTCGTCGTCACCAGCATTGCGCACCTCGCCGCCTTGGCGGTGAATTTCCCTCCGCTCGCCGAATCCGCGGGCGTCGGGGCAGAAAACTATGTACCCGCGCCGGCATAACTCTACGCCATAGTCTTCCTTGCCTGCGCGGTTCCTTGCCTGCGCGGGACTCCAGTATTTCCCGTACTTTCGGAATATCTGTCCGCCCCACCGTCCGGTACTTGCCTATGCCGCCGTGCCCGTGCGCCGCGATCACACATGGGAGTCGCGCCGGCGCCCGGTAATCTCCGGGGATGAGAACATAGAGAGGCATCCACACTCCCGGTTCGGTTTGTAGCAGGATTCGTTGTCGGCGTATCCCCTCGACCTCTACCTCCTCGGTGCATTCCGTCTCTGGCTCGCACCGCTCCATGCGGTCCAGACCGCTCAGTTCCCAAAGAAAGCCAAGGGCTTCGCCCCTCCATTTTCGAAACGCCGATTCCGAACTTGCGTCCACCGGAAAGCGGCGCGCCCGCCTGGCGAATTCATCAAGTAAATGGTCTACCGATCCGTAAAAACGGTCGAAATGTATGGTTCGGCTCATTGGGCTCAACCCTAGAACCCGGCCTCTATCCTGTCAAGTTAGCCTGTGCCCAGGCTTGTCGAAACGGATGCACAATGCCCCGACGACAGTCGGCGGAAACAAAGGATAAGACGTTTCACTTGTAGGTTCAAGTTATGTCTTCAAGGTTAAAGAATTGTTCTCAGAAGCATTGGCTAAGTATATGGGAATGTAATGAATGCGTCATGGATCTGAGTGGTAAGCAGAAAGCAAATCGGTAGCTACCATAGCGTTTTCGATCACTTTAAAGGAGAGTTCGTATCGCCGGGAAAGCGCAAGCCCCGAAATATCCCGATATAGAATGAAATTACAACGATCTCAAAACGCTGTAATTAGTTTATAAACAGGGGTTAAGATTTTGGGTAAAATGGGTGCAGGGCCGGGATTTGAACCCGGGACCTTCAGGTTATGAGCCTGACGAGCTACCAGACTGCTCCACCCTGCAATTGTGTTTATAGGCCGGTATTTAAAGTTGAAGAGTTTGCATTAGAAGAGCTTTGTTTGTGAATTCAAGCTTATTTTGACAATTTAAATTTTTTTGTCATGGGTGAGCCGAGGACCCGCGCGGGCTTGGCGAAATTGTCACTTTCTGCTTGCTATTGGTGCCGGGCGGGGTATTTCTGGCGGTTGCTTTTCGAGAGGATTGCTCATTGATTGGGTAGCTCTTTCGATTAATAACTTAATCTTCAACTCTTATTACGCCAAAGTTCTCCGGTTCTCCGGGTTTGCGCCCATGGGAGAGCTGCTTCCTCTATATAATATGAGGGGCGTTTCCATAAAATTACATAATGAACATAACTCTTAAAGACCTCCTGGATGCAGGATTGCATTTCGGGCACCAATTACGTCGTTACAACCCAAAATCCAAGAAATACATTTTCGACAATCGCCACGGAATCTCGATTATCGACCTGGAAATAGCTTACGGCAAACTGGAGGAAGCCACCCAATTCGTGGAGGAGCTGGCCAAGACCAGCCAGAAGATTCTTTTTGTCGGTACCAAGCGGCAAGCCAAGGAAATCATCCGGGAAGCGGCTATTCAATGCCAGATGCCTTATTGCGCGAGCCGTTGGCTGGGAGGCACTTTGACTAATTTTGCCACCATCAAAAACAGCATGGCAAAGTATCGAAAATACCTGGCCATGGAGGCGGACGGCAGCCTGGATAAAACACATAAAAAGGAAGCCGCCGCCATACGTCGCGATATGAGCCGCATGCATCGCAATTTCGAGGGTATTATCGATATGACCGACCTTCCGGCGGCGATGTTTGTCATCGACACCAAGCATGAGCAAATCGCCGTGGCAGAAGCCAACCGGCTGGAAATTCCGGTCATCGGCCTGGTTGATACAAATTCCGACCCCACCATTATCAACTACCCCATTCCGGGCAATGACGATTCTTCGAAATCAGTCCGTTTGATTGTCGAGGTGATAATGGAAGCAGTGCAGGATGGCATTGCCCGGCGGCAGGCACCTCAGGCAAACCAGGGGCTGGCCCCTATGTTGAGGGATGAAGCCAAGGAGGAACAACTGCCCGTGACCCCAATGGCCCCGATGGCCTCTATGGCCGACGCGCCGGTGGTTTCCGAGATTCCCGAATCTTATTCCACGGACCAGGATTAACCAAAATCTACCTTTTCCTCCCAACCCTCGCGTCGCGGGGAATCATTGGGGGAAGGGTGTGGAGTTTTCAGATTTTTCAAACCGGAATTTATAGATAGGTATAGAGAGAATTTAATAAACCAGATATGAGCACAGCAATATCAGCAAAAATGGTAAGCGAGCTTCGGGGGAAAACCGGAGCCGGCTTAATGGATTGTAAAAAAGCACTTGTCGAGGCCGATGGTGATATGGAGCAAGCGATCACCCTATTACGTAAAAAGGGCATGGCTACAGCCGAAAAAAAATCCGGTCGCACCACAAGCGAGGGTTTGATTGGCCAGTACATCCATTTCGGCGGGAAGGTGGGTGTCCTCGTCGAGGTGGCCTGCGAAACGGATTTCGTGGCCAAAACAGAGGATTTCGGCAATTTGATCAAAGATATTTGCCTGCACATTGCGGCGGCTAATCCTCAATACGTAATACGGGAGGAGGTTCCCGAAGATGTTCTGGCCAAGGAAAGGGAAATTGCCGGCGCCCAGGTGCAAGGCAAACCGGCCCATATCATAGAAAAAGTGGTGGACGGCAAATTGGAAAAAATTTACCAGTCTCTTTGCCTGATGGAGCAGCCTTTCGTGAAAAACCCGGACCAGTCGATTAAAGATCTTGTAGCCGCCAGTATTTCTAAAACCGGTGAAAATATTGTGATCCGGCGCTTTACCCGATACCAGCTTGGAGAGTGATTTCATTTTTTGTGATTGCTTAAATAAATATTTTATTCGGGCAGTCCATGTAAATTAAGGGTGCTTTCCCCCTCATCAGAAAGCGATATTTCCCGTGAACGCCATCATCGACAGCCACGTTCACTGTTATTGGCCGGAGGTTGTGGCCGATCCTCGCGGCTGGGCCGCCGCCATGAGAGAAAACCACTGGGCTGAACTACACGCTCCACCGCCGGGTAGCAGATCGATTGCCGGATGGGCGGATGCTGACGGCCTGCTCGCCGACATGGACAAGGCGGGTGTCGAACGGGCCGTTTTGCTGGGTTGGTATTGGGAAAACCAGGACACCTGCGACCAGCAAAACCAATGGCATACTGACTGGGTTAGAGAACACCCTGATCGTTTTATTGGATTTGCGGCGGTTCAACCGATGGCGGAAGAACGGGCCTTCGAGGCGGTGCGCCGGGCCATCGACGGGGGGTTGTCCGGCATTGGAGAAATGCTGCCTGCGGCCCAGGGTTTTTCCCACACCAACTCTACCTGGCTGCGAATTCTGGATTGGGCACAGGGAGAAAATTTACCCATCACCATTCATGTTACCGAGGCGGCCGGGCACGATTATGCGGGCAAAGTGGAAACTCCGCTGGAGGAATATCAATGGCTGGCCAGGCAGTTTCCCAACCTCAAAATGATACTGGCTCACTGGGGTGGAGGGCTGCCTTTTTATGAATTGAACGCGACCTGCCGCAAAGATTTTCAAAACATCTTTTACGATACCGCCGCCAGCCCGCTCCTTTATGACAAAAAGATTTTCCGGGTGGTGGCCGATATGGTGGGGGCGGACAAGATTTTATTCGGTTCGGATTATCCATTGCGTCTTTTCCCCAAGGTGGACAAAAAGCCCGGATTCGAACGTTTTCTGGAGCAAATCGACAACGCCGGTTTAACGGGAATTGAAAAAGAAAAGATTCTCGGCGGCAACGCCCGGAAGCTATTCGTTCTGGGCTAGTGTGGTGTTATTTAGGTTACATTACACTAGAAGCTGCAGCACATTGACGGGTAAATTATCGGTTTCTTTCCGGTAGATAATCTGCAATCCGCCGCTCAGGCCATTGTCCAGAAATACGGGTATGGTCAGGATGGGCAACCCGGCAAAACTGCCTGGAGCGGTCAGCTGAAGAAGGTCCAGGCGGGTTTTCTCGGACATGCTGTCCTGGCCGATGGCCGGATAAGGTGTGGCCGGAATGACCAGATAATCGAAATCGACCAAGAGTTCATAAACGGCATCACGCAGATAGTCGGAAAAATCGCGGGCCGCCAGCAAGTCGTCCATAGTTCTCTGGCTGCCTTCATGGATGCGTTCCCATACTCTTGCGCTATAATCGCCGCGGTTTTTATCGAGCCAGTTTTTGTGGGTTCTCCAGGCCTCAATGCTAACTATCACTTTGTAATGTTCTACCCCGCCCGCGAACACTTTATCCAGAATGACGGAATGAGAGGGTATTCGTTCCAAATCCAGTTTTTGAATAGTTTGACGATACTTTTCCAGTAGATCGGGTTCTATCATTTCGTCGTAAGCGTCAAAATAAAAACCACGGCGGACTTTTCTATCTTCGGTTGCGCCAATCAATGCGCACAGGGTCTTGATCATATCACCGGCCGAACCGGTGAACCATCCCGGCGTATCGAAAGTTGGAGCCAGGGGGAAGGCGCCCTTCGTTATCCACGGATTGCCGGGATAGAGCCTCATGCCGTAAATTCCGCAGAACGAGGCCGGAGTGCGGATGGACCCGCCGGTGTCGGAGCCGAAAGCCAGAGGCACCAGACCGCTGCCCACCGCCCAGGCGGACCCGCTGCTGGAGCCTCCGCTCAACCGGTCAGGGAAATCGGGATGAGGGCAGTTGCCGAAATGGTCGTTGCGCCCGCTCAAGCCATAGGCGAATTCGTTCATTTGAGTTTTACCGCAAAAAAGAGCGTCATGCTTCTCCATGTCATTAAAGAGAGCAGAGGAATTTTCCGGTATTCCCCGAACCTGGGCTAAAAAAGGAGAACCGCAATGGGTCTCCAGGCCGGCGACATCGAACAAATCTTTCAGCAGGTAAGGCGTTCCGCCCAGAGGCTTGGACAAGTTTTCGGCCGCCTCAAGGAAACTAGATTCGAGGATTTCTTTTTTGGGAAGATAGCTGAAAATTGCCTTTTTTTCATTCTCCGGAATAGACTTAATCCGGTTCAGGAAGTGGTGCAGGGCTTCTTTCGGGTCGCGGCGCAGACGCTCTTTCCAAGCATCGATATTGTCCCGGGCAGGCATCATGGTTTTGCCAACATAGGGAAACTTTGCTCTCTAGCAATACTCTTCCTGGCATTGACCTCTGATGGTTTGTCTATTTTTCTCTATAACAACATGAGTTTTGAAAATCGTTTACTGAAACTTGGCATAACCCTGCCGACGACCCCCAAACCGGTAGGAAATTATATTCCCGCCATCATTGATGGAGACAAATTATATACGGCGGGAATGGTATGCCTGAAGGAGGGGCAAATTACCCATGCGGGCAAGCTCGGCAAGGATTTTACCGTCGAGGAGGGTTATGAAGCCGCTCGGGTCTGCGGTCTCAATTTATTGGCGGCCATTAAAGGAGCTGCCGGTTCGCTTGATGAGGTGGAAAAATTTCTCACCGTGACGGGCTTCGTCAACGCCACACCCGATTTTCACCAAAGCCCCCAGGTCATTAATGGCGCTTCCGATCTCATCGTTGAAGTGTTTGGCGATAAAGGCATACATGCCCGTGCGGCCGTATCGGTAGCCTGTCTGCCTCTCAACTCTGCCGTCGAGGTCCAGGCCGTGGTCAAGTTGAAAAAGAATAGCTGATTCTCATTCTCACTGTGGTTAACCTCAGTCACGAGGAGTTATCTCCAGGCTGCTTCTAATTACCAGTCGCAGAAAAAGTTCGTCATCACCGTTTATGGGCACTGTGGCTTCTATAACTTCCACATCACCCAAGTCATCCACAACATTCTCCGTGATGTCCGTATCGAACCAATCGAGTAGATTATTCGACCACTCAACTTGACCAAATGCCGGCGGAACAACTTTGGACCTGAGGTACCCCAAGGTGAGAAAGCTTCCATCGTCGAATACCTCGAATGCCCCGGTACTATCATAGACAAGCGGATTGAGGCCCATAAAATGCTCTACCAGGTTGGTAAACCCGTCGCCGTCGAAGTCATCGCCGGGAAGAACGTCAGTCAGGTCTTCGATGGCATCGCCGGGATTAGCCTCGATGATAAACTGCTCAAAGGTGTCCCCCATGCCATCGCCGTCGGTATCATTCTGCGGTCCAAACTCAACCGTGAGCCCCTGAATGGCATCCAGGGCATCAATGATCAGCCGCTGCGCAGAGCCGGAATTCACATCGATGAAGTTGGCTTGCACCCGCAGACCCGCACCGCTTACAAAAAAGTCATCCCGCAGGTCGATCAAACCCGCCAAAGGGCCGATATCCGTGAGCAGGTTGTTATCGAGCCAGAGCTGTCCCAATTGGGTCAGTTCGCTCAACGGGTTCAAGTCGCTGATTTGGTTGAAACTAAGGTCAAGGAAGGTCAGGTTCACCGCAGTCTCCAATCCCATCAGGTCGGTAATACCTAAATCCGCGGCATTCAGAGATGTCAGATCGGTCATGTCCGCCAGGGTAACAACAAATTGGAAGAATAAATCCAGTTCATCGCGGATTGCATTTTCGAGCGCTGTATCGGGTATGGAGACGCCCACGGTCAGTTCCACCGTGATCATGATGGTTGGTTCGTCGGGGTCGTTGGAGGTAATGGTTAGCCCGGATATTTCATGAAGGGTAAAGTTTGGCTCGTTATTGCTATTGGAGATGGATTTCTTTGTATTTTGAGCAGATCGTCTTGATTTTTAGGTGTTTTTCAGGGTGTAGAGACACTGCCCCCTTTCCCCCATTGGTTCGGTAGTGCCGGGGGCAGCACCAATGCACCCTTTAGGTTGGCACCAATCGGCGGGCCGCATGGTTGAAAAGACTGGCCCAAGGATAACTCTCACTTAGGTGAAAGTGAATCGTTCGGGTGTTGCGCACGATGACCGCTCCGATCTTGATTAATTTGAGCCGCAGGGTGTGGCATTGGGCCCGCGCCCACTTCGTCCCTTTTAAGGCTAACCGGCGCATGGCTTCCATCAAGGTGTAGGCCAGCGCCGACAAGAGCAATCGCCACTGATTGGCCCACCATTGATGGGCGCTGGTGCGCTCGCTGAACAATTGCATCTGTTCCTTGATTCGGTTCTCCATTTCACCGCGGCCACAGTATACCTTGTCGTAAAGCTCCTGGGGATCGCCCGGCAGGTTCGTCACCACGAAGCGCGGGTTGGACCCCTGTGTGGTGTGTTCGGCTTTATGGATGACCAACCGCAGCCATCGCCACGAATCGGCAGCATAGACGAAGTCCTGGAATAACCGTTGTTTTTTACCCCTTAGTTCGAACCATTCTTTGGCCTGCTTTTGCAACTGCTGGGCGTCTTGCTGCAAGCGTGCATTGCGAGCCATCCCCACGATGTAACTAACTTCGTTGCGGTCGCACCAAGAGAGTATCCGGTCTCGACAAAATCCACTGTCGGCGCGCCAAATAATCCGCGTACGGGGCCAGCTTTGGCGAATCCGTTTAACCAGCAATTTGAGGATGGCCCCGGCATGCTTGCTGGCATCGATCTTGCTCGGCCGCAGGTAGGCCACCAGCAGCTGATCACCGCAAAAAACATATAGCGGCAGAAAACAGTAATGATCATAATAACCGTGGAAAAAACGTCCCTCCTGGAGCCCGTGCACCGGATTGTCGGTGGCGTCAAAGTCCAGGATGATCTCTTCGGGTTCCTCGGCAAAGGAGCCCATGAACTGTTCGACCAACAGCTCGTTTACCGCAAAGGCCGCCCGCCGATCCTGCCCGTTTTCAAAACGACACAAAGTCGGCGCGCTGGCCAACGTTTCAATGCGCCCCGTTACCGTTTGCAACAATGGATCGTGGCGCAGGGTATCAAAGTCGTTCAAATCCTCATAGCCCGCCACCAGCCCGTAAACGCGCTGCCGCAGCATCCCCAATACCTCATGGCGTACTTTGCCCTTCTGCCGTTTGTCCACTAACTGTCGGGCCGCTCGTTCGGTCAAGCCCAACTGCCGATCCACTTCCCGGATCAAAAGCAGTCCGGCATCCGAAGTAACCTCTCCGCCCTTGAAATCAACCCGCACACGGCGGCCTTTTACCCTTGTCAACTGTAGCTTTAATTGTTTACCTTTTGTCATCGCTGATATTGCTTTAATTATTGATCTATCCTGCTGTATATCAGCAGTTAAGCATATCAACGATACTTTTTTTACGAAATATCCGGGTTAGCATACCGACATAATCACCCGGGGCCAACGCGCTGGCGTCAATTATAACGTCTACGAAGTCAAAATCCAGGGACGAAATTGAGCCGGAAACCGGGTCCGTTGTGAGCCAGAAACTGTCAGAGGCGATGGCATAATCGAGCGGTTCTCCTCCGTTGTTATCTATAAATAAGAAGTCAAAAGTGGTGCCTCCGGAGACCACCTCCGGAAAAATTGAGCTGGGTGCGCTGATATCCGGTGGACCCACGGTTAGGTCCACATCGACAAATATTTCCGTTTCGTTCGGGTCGTCTGAGGAAATGGTGAGGAAACCAAAGTAAAGACCTGTAGTTAGACCCGTGGCATCGATATCCACGGAAATATCGATGGCATCAGCCCCCGCCGCTATGGAACCACTATCGGGAGCCGGCAAAAGCCATGTTTGACTCGATGTGATGGTGTAGTTGAGCGTGTCAGTACCAAGGTTTTCAATAGTTGTGGATATATTGGTCGATTGGTCGATCCCAAGCCCGAGGGCAAAAAATAAAGGCGAGACGTTGATATCGGGCACATCCGCCACCGTCAAATTGACCGGCAAAGCGGTCAAGGCTTCATCGATATCGTTAGAGAATACATTAACGACGCCGGTGTAGAATCCCAAGGAGAGATCAGCGGCCGAGAAGGCGAACTCTACCGAATCGAAAAATTGGGATTCCTGGCTTTGCTTTGCGGGCGCAATCCGGGTCAGCCACGATGGGAGATTAGTTCCTGAATTGACCGTCACATCATCCACTTTCCAGCCGGGAAAGTCGTTGAAAACGTTATCAAGAGAATCAAGAAAGAAGCGGACGCGAATGACCTGGCCTGCAAATGGGGTGAGGTCGAGAGAAGTAAAAATCCAGCCATTGCTATCTCCGGATGGAGCGGTGCCTGTGTTATTGATATCCGCAAAGCCACGCAACTGCGTCCAGGTTTGTCCGTCGTCGATACTGGCATCTACCATTACATAGTCCCATCCTTGTTCTGTATAGTAATCTTCGAAGAAACTTAGAGTAATGACCCCGGTAATTGATGTAAGGTCGATCGGTGGGCTGATGAGGGCGTTTTGTATGTGATTGCCGGTCTCATAATCTCCGGTGGCTGGGTCGGCCGCCCACCAACTGGTGTTGGGACTGTAACTGTCTATAGTAGTCTGGTGCCAGAGGTCGTCGATCCCGTCTTCGACCAGCGCGGTAGTCCACCCGATGGAGCCGCTTTCAAAATCTTCGAAGAAAATGATATTTGCCAGGACCGGTTCGATTTGCCAGTCAAGAAAATCGCCCCCGATGTTGCCGATTGTGAGGAACGACGAGAAAGCCTCACCGGGCGCCACAGTCAGGTCGACCGAGGCGGCGCTAAAATCAATATTGGCGTTGGGAATAATCTCCAGAGTAACCGTGGCCGTATCGGTGGCCTCATCGGCGTCGATCACCTCATAGACAAAGCTGTCGGAGAAGTTTTCCGTGCCATCGTGGGTGTAGGTGAATGTGCCGTCCACCGCCAGGGTCAGGGCGCCGTGGTTTGGCCCGCTCACTGGGGATGTGTTTACTGTCAATATATCAAAGGGCAGTTCTGGGTCGGTGTCGTTGTCCAATACGCTGGAGAATCCGCCGACAAGAACCGAAACTGTGCCGCCCTCGGCCACAGTCCCAAAGTCATCACTTCCCACCGGTGGATTATTCTCGAGACTGATTGAAATGTTAAACCCGCCCGAACCGTTGGGGTGAAAAAAGATGTTCGAATCTTGGGCTATATCTACCGGAGGCGGAGGAGTGTATTCAAACCACTCATATATTGTTGGTTCTGCCACGCTGTCAAAAGGCGCATCTGTTGTGTAATCAATACTCGCGGGATCCGTCACACCTCCTCCGGGACTGATGCCTATAAGGACATCATTATCATCATCGGCCGTGAAGCCGTATTTGTTGAATCCCATGCTTATGTTTCCATCCTCGAGAAGTTGCACCTGGACACTAACCGGAGAACCAGACCATAAAGTAACGGTGTCCCATGTAACGACAACACGGTCTATCTCCGGGTCGGCATCGTCATCGGGGAAGGTGTTTAAATACACATCGCCGAAGGTTTCGGGGTCCAAATCGGTCCAGAAGGGAGCGATGCGGGCAAAGGCATCTCCCGTCAAATCAGTAGGATTACCACTACAACAACCATGTCCATTACTGCCGCCGAGGCTGATAAATCCGTTGCTGGAAATGGATAATATGTCGGCGCCGGTATAGGTTGTGGCGGCAAACGGGAATGAAAATGTCCCAAAGGTGGAGTCATCGACATCATCATCAGTGAACCCAAGCGCCGCACCAAAATCTGGCTCCCACACTGGAGGATAATTGACTTCAATAGTGGCTTCAATAGTGGGTAGTGTATTAAGTAGGAATGGTGGCTAATTCTTGATTATATTGATGAATGAAAAGTCTCAGACAGGTTTCATGCATACTCTTAAGCTTGGAAAAGGAGAGGGTTTTGCGTGTGAAACGACCCAGTCGTTGGCGCAGGGTATTGTTCCATCGTTCCACATGGGCCGTTTCACCGGTTTCTTTTCCCACGGATCGGTTATGAGGAAAGACTTCATCATAAGTGCTCCAAAAGTCGCTGTAGGTGGCACATCTTTTGTAGGCCCGTGGCAGACGCTCGTAAAGTTCCCGGCAACGATACCAATCCCGAGGCCCAATGGCATAGGAGAGGATTTGACGGGTGCGTCGGCAAAGAGCGATCCAAACCCATTGGGCATCGCTCTTGCGCCCCACAAAAGACCACAGTTCGTCCAGTTCAATGACATCATGGCGGCGGGCCGCAAGAATCGTGCTTTTGAGCGGTCGCAGCGATTGTCGTTTTTTTTAACCAACTCAAAACGGTGTTGGGACTCACCCCGAAGGCGCGCTGTAAACCGCGTAGACTGCTGCGTTCCTGATAGACTCGCAGGATCATTTCTTTTTGCTCTTCGGTGTATTTCACTGTGGGGTTTTCGCGGCTTTGTTTACCACAATCATGGCAGCGGTAGCGCTGTTTATGGTTGGGCGTCTTGCCAAATTTAATGATATTTTCACTTCCACAGTGCCGACAATTAATAATTTTAGTAACCATGCACTAAAAATAAACTGCCTAACGCTATTTATACAGCTAAAAATACAAAATAACATTCTTTTTTTATACACTACCCAATAGTGACATTAAATCCGCCTGAACCGTTGGGTTGAAAAATAATATTCGAATCTTCGGCAATATCTACCGGAGGCGGTGGAATGTATTCAAAGAACTCATATATAGTAGGCTCTGTCCCACTGTCAAAAGGGGCGCTTGCGGTGTAATCACTACTTCCGGGATCCGTCACAAATCCTCCGGGACTGATACCTATGAGGACATTCTCATCATCATCGACTGTGAAAATGTAATTGTCGTATCCCATGATTATGGTTCCATCCTCCAAAAGTTGCAACTGAATTCTCACCGGGGAATCAGACCAAAAAGTAGCGGTGTCCCATGTGACAACAACACGGTCTATGGCCGGGTCGGCATCGTCATTGGCGAAGGTGTTTAAATATACATCGTCACCGGTTTCCGGGGCTAAGTCGGTCCATAATGGTGCAATTCGTGCGACCTCTTCCACTAATTCAGTTGGATCACTGGAATAGTCACTTCCATTATCGCCTCCCAGGCTGATAAAACCGTTGCTGGAAATGGAAAGCACATCGGAGCCGGTATGGGTTGTGCCGGCAAACGGGAATGAAAACGTCCCAAAGGTGCTGATATTTGTTTCATCATCTCCTAATCCGAGCGCCGCTCCTATGTCAGACTCCCACCGTGGGGAAGGGGACGAAGATAAAATGTTAATTGCAACCGTCGCGGTGGCGGTTGCCGTCCCGTCACTGATTTCGTAAACAAAGCTGTCACTGGCCAGCGAAAGTCCATCGTGGGTGTAGGTGAATGTGCCGTCCACCGCCAGGATCAGGGTGCCGTGGTTCGGCCCGCTTATTGGGGTTGTGTTTACTGTCAGGATATCCGTTTCGACGGCCAAGTCGTTGGCCAAAACGCTGGTGGCACCGCCGCCGAGGATTGTCACCGTGCCCCCCTCGTTGACCGAGGTGGCATCATCGTTGGCAACTGGCAGGTTTTGCGGCTCGAACTCCACCGTCAGACCGGAGATGGCATTGAGGGTGTCGATAATCAGCCGTTGCGCCGAGTCAGGATCCACATCGATGAAGTTGTCCTGCAATCGAAGGCCCGGACCGTCTTCCTCGTAATCATCCTCAAGATTGATCAAACCGGCCAACGCTCCGATATCTATGATTAGATTATTATGGAGCCAGAGCTGAACTAATTGCGTCTTCCCACTCAAGGGGTTCAGATCGCTGATCAGGTTGTTTTCGAGGAATAGAATTTCCAGACTGTTAAGCCCGCTCAGGGCGCTGATTTCGATGATTTGGTTGTTGTTGAGCGTAAGCTCCAACAGGTTGGTCAAACCGCTCAGGGCAGTAATATCGCCGATCAGGTTGTTTTCGAGAGCCAGATATGTTAGGCTAGTGGCAAGTCCACTCAGGCCTGTGATATCAGTTAGCTGGTTATTGTCGAGTTGCAGATTTGTCAGGCTGGTGAATCCACTCAGGATGTTTGTATCGCTGATAGTGGTAATCAGGTTACCGGAGAGGGATAGCCCGGATATTTCGTAAAAAAAGTATCGTTGATATGCTTAACTGCTGATATACAGCAGGATAGATCAATAATTAAAGCAATATCAGCGATGACAAAAGGTAAACAATTAAAGCTACAGTTGACAAGGGTAAAAGGCCGCCGTGTGCGGGTTGATTTCAAGGGCGGAGAGGTTACTTCGGATGCCGGACTGCTTTTGATCCGGGAAGTGGATCGGCAGTTGGGCTTGACCGAACGAGCGGCCCGACAGTTAGTGGACAAACGGCAGAAGGGCAAAGTACGCCATGAGGTATTGGGGATGCTGCGGCAGCGCGTTTACGGGCTGGTGGCGGGCTATGAGGATTTGAACGACTTTGATACCCTGCGCCACGATCCATTGTTGCAAACGGTAACGGGGCGCATTGAAACGTTGGCCAGCGCGCCGACTTTGTGTCGTTTTGAAAACGGGCAGGATCGGCGGGCGGCCTTTGCGGTAAACGAGCTGTTGGTCGAACAGTTCATGGGCTCCTTTGCCGAGGAACCCGAAGAGATCATCCTGGACTTTGACGCCACCGACAATCCGGTGCACGGGCTCCAGGAGGGACGTTTTCTCCACGGTTATTATGATCATTACTGTTTTCTGCCGCTATATGTTTTTTGCGGTGATCAGCTGCTGGTGGCCTACCTGCGGCCGAGCAAGATCGATGCCAGCAAGCATGCCGGGGCCATCCTCAAATTGCTGGTTAAACGGATGCGCCAAAGCTGGCCCCGTACGCGGCTTATTTGGCGCGCCGACAGTGGATTTTGTCGAGACCGGATACTCTCTTGGTGCGACCGCAACGAAGTTAGTTACATCGTGGGGATGGCTCGCAATGCACGCTTGCAGCAAGACGCCCAGCAGTTGCAAAAGCAGGCCAAAGAATGGTTCGAACTAAGGGGTAAAAAACAACGGTTATTCCAGGACTTCGTCTATGCTGCCGATTCGTGGCGATGGCTGCGGTTGGTCATCCATAAAGCCGAACACACCGCACAGGGGTCCAACCCGCGCTTCGTGGTGACGAACCTGCCGGGCGATCCCCAGGAGCTTTACGACAAGGTATACTGTGGCCGCGGTGAAATGGAGAACCGAATCAAGGAACAGATGCAATTGTTCAGCGAGCGCACCAGCGCCCATCAATGGTGGGCCAATCAGTGGCGATTGCTCTTGTCGGCGCTGGCCTACACCTTGATGGAAGCCATGCGCCGGTTAGCCTTAAAAGGGACGAAGTGGGCGCGGGCCCAATGCCACACCCTGCGGCTCAAATTAATCAAGATCGGAGCGGTCATCGTGCGCAACACCCGAACGATTCACTTTCACCTAAGTGAGAGTTATCCTTGGGCCAGTCTTTTCAACCATGCGGCCCGCCGATTGGTGCCAACCTAAAGGGTGCATTGGTGCTGCCCCCGGCACTACCGAACCAATGGGGGAAAGGGGGCAGTGTCTCTACACCCTGAAAAACACCTAAAAATCAAGACGATCTGCTCAAAATACAAAGAAATCCATCTCCAATAGCAATAACGAGCCAAACTTTACCCTTCATGAAATATCCGGGATAGTTCTGTCAGGCTATTAATCCGGCAATTGAATAGTAACAGTTAAGCGGCGTATTGAACATCCCGATGATGGAAGAGTTTTTTAATCAAAATTGGTTTTCGTTGCCTGCTGCGCAGGTAGGTTCGCAGACTTCCCTGCAACTCAATTTGGCTGCGCGGGGCCGGCAGGTTCTTCAAGTTCGCTTTGACCGTGTTATTCAAATACTCATCGGGGTTCAATTCGGGACTGTAAGATGGTAGATAAAAAATCCCGATCCTATCGCGGTGGGCTTCAATCCAACCGGTTACTTTTTTAGCATGATGCACTCTCAGATTGTCCACAATGAGAAAGATTTTCCGTTTGGCTCCTTTGATTAACTGGCGCAGAAATTTGATAAACAGTTCCACATTCAAGGCTCCCTTGTAAACCATGAAACGCAGCTTTCCACGGTTGGTTATAGTCGAGATCATGCTCGTGCTAAAACGACGCGCACTGCGTTTGGCAACTGGCGTTTTACCGCGCGGAGCATAACCTCTTCCCCGATGATCTTCGCTACTGATGCCGGTTTCATCTCCCCAGTGGATTTGGGCCTGTTGCGCTTTGGCTCTGGCTTCGATGGCCGGGTAAGTTTGATCAAGCCACTTCTTAATCGCCTCAGGCTGCTGCTCATAGGCTTGTCTTCGAGGTTTTTGTGGAGTGAAACCCCAACGGCGAAGATACTCGCCCACCGTGCGGATCGGCATCTTCAAAGCAAACTGCCTTTCAATCAACTCTTGCACCGCTTGGCGCGTCCACAGGGCAAAGGGCATCTTAAGCTGGTCGGGTCTCTTATCGGTAATCATTCGGCACACCATGCGCTCTTGTTGGGAGCTCAATCTTCGACATTGGCCCTGCCGACGGCCCCGTTGTCCAAGCCGCAGGGCTTTTGGCCCTCCATTTCGGTAAAGGGCCCACCATTTGCGCACAGCGCTGATCGATACCTTTAACCCGGATATTTCATGAAGGGTAAAGTTTGGCTCGTTATTGCTATTGGAGATGGATTTCTTTGTATTTTGAGCAGATCGTCTTGATTTTTAGGTGTTTTTCAGGGTGTAGAGACACTGCCCCCTTTCCCCCATTGGTTCGGTAGTGCCGGGGGCAGCACCAATGCACCCTTTAGGTTGGCACCAATCGGCGGGCCGCATGGTTGAAAAGACTGGCCCAAGGATAACTCTCACTTAGGTGAAAGTGAATCGTTCGGGTGTTGCGCACGATGACCGCTCCGATCTTGATTAATTTGAGCCGCAGGGTGTGGCATTGGGCCCGCGCCCACTTCGTCCCTTTTAAGGCTAACCGGCGCATGGCTTCCATCAAGGTGTAGGCCAGCGCCGACAAGAGCAATCGCCACTGATTGGCCCACCATTGATGGGCGCTGGTGCGCTCGCTGAACAATTGCATCTGTTCCTTGATTCGGTTCTCCATTTCACCGCGGCCACAGTATACCTTGTCGTAAAGCTCCTGGGGATCGCCCGGCAGGTTCGTCACCACGAAGCGCGGGTTGGACCCCTGTGCGGTGTGTTCGGCTTTATGGATGACCAACCGCAGCCATCGCCACGAATCGGCAGCATAGACGAAGTCCTGGAATAACCGTTGTTTTTTACCCCTTAGTTCGAACCATTCTTTGGCCTGCTTTTGCAACTGCTGGGCGTCTTGCTGCAAGCGTGCATTGCGAGCCATCCCCACGATGTAACTAACTTCGTTGCGGTCGCACCAAGAGAGTATCCGGTCTCGACAAAATCCACTGTCGGCGCGCCAAATAAGCCGCGTACGGGGCCAGCTTTGGCGCATCCGTTTAACCAGCAATTTGAGGATGGCCCCGGCATGCTTGCTGGCATCGATCTTGCTCGGCCGCAGGTAGGCCACCAGCAGCTGATCACCGCAAAAAACATATAGCGGCAGAAAACAGTAATGATCATAATAACCGTGGAAAAAACGTCCCTCCTGGAGCCCGTGCACCGGATTGTCGGTGGCGTCAAAGTCCAGGATGATCTCTTCGGGTTCCTCGGCAAAGGAGCCCATGAACTGTTCGACCAACAGCTCGTTTACCGCAAAGGCCGCCCGCCGATCCTGCCCGTTTTCAAAACGACACAAAGTCGGCGCGCTGGCCAACGTTTCAATGCGCCCCGTTACCGTTTGCAACAATGGATCGTGGCGCAGGGTATCAAAGTCGTTCAAATCCTCATAGCCCGCCACCAGCCCGTAAACGCGCTGCCGCAGCATCCCCAATACCTCATGGCGTACTTTGCCCTTCTGCCGTTTGTCCACTAACTGTCGGGCCGCTCGTTCGGTCAAGCCCAACTGCCGATCCACTTCCCGGATCAAAAGCAGTCCGGCATCCGAAGTAACCTCTCCGCCCTTGAAATCAACCCGCACACGGCGGCCTTTTACCCTTGTCAACTGTAGCTTTAATTGTTTACCTTTTGTCATCGCTGATATTGCTTTAATTATTGATCTATCCTGCTGTATATCAGCAGTTAAGCATATCAACGATACTTTTTTTACGAAATATCCGGGTTAAAACCACGGAAACCTCTTCATAAGTGCAACCCTCTCTTTTCAGATCCACCGCCCGACACCTCAGCTCATATATAGTCTCTTCGCTTAGTGAACGCGCATCATTCCTATTCATGAACCTACTTTAGCATAAGTTATTGATATGTCACTATTTATTTGCCGGATTAATAGTAAGCCCGGTCAGAATGCTCATAACACTGATCTGGTTATTGGAGAGGTTTAGATCCAACAGATTGGTAAGTCCGCTCAGGGCAGTGATATTGCTGATCTGGTTATCATTAAGGGTTAGAAATTTCAGGCTGGTGAGCCCGCCCAGGGCGCTAATATCGGTGATCTGGTTATTGGAGAGGTTGGTAGTGTATTAAGTAGGAATGGTGGCTAATTCTTGATTATATTGATGAATGAAAAGTCTCAGACAGGTTTCATGCATACTCTTAAGCTTGGAAAAGGAGAGGGTTTTGCGTGTGAAACGACCCAGTCGTTGGCGCAGGGTATTGTTCCATCGTTCCACATGGGCCGTTTCACCGGTTTCTTTTCCCACGGATCGGTTATGAGGAAAGACTTCATCATAAGTGCTCCAAAAGTCGCTGTAGGTGGCACATCTTTTGTAGGCCCGTGGCAGACGCTCGTAAAGTTCCCGGCAACGATACCAATCCCGAGGCCCAATGGCATAGGAGAGGATTTGACGGGTGCGTCGGCAAAGAGCGATCCAAACCCATTGGGCATCGCTCTTGCGCCCCACAAAAGACCACAGTTCGTCCAGTTCAATGACATCATGGCGGCGGGCCGCAAGAATCGTGCTTTTGAGCGGTCGCAGCGATTGTCGTTTTTTTTAACCAACTCAAAACGGTGTTGGGACTCACCCCGAAGGCGCGCTGTAAACCGCGTAGACTGCTGCGTTCCTGATAGACTCGAAGGATCATTTCTTTTTGCTCTTCGGTGTATTTCACTGTGGGGTTTTCGCGGCTTTGTTTACCACAATCATGGCAGCGGTAGCGCTGTTTATGGTTGGGCGTCTTGCCAAATTTAGGTAGTGTTAACATGACGAATGTTTGATATTGCTGTTGTATTCCCAGATGAACAAGCACAGGACGCGAAAATGCATGACCAAAGACTTCGAGAATGACAGCGTTTTACGCACATAGCGTGACAGGGACTGTCGCAAGGTATTGTTCCAGCGTTCGATATGGGCGGTTTGGCCGGATTGTTTCCCGCTGGCGCTGTTGTGAGGGAAAACCTTGTCGTAGCTTTCCCAGTAATCGCTTACGGTGGCACAGTCGCGATAGGGCTGGGCGATGTTGTGATACAACTGCCAGCACGTTTGATCGCTACGATCACCCAGAGAAAACCCGACGACCTGTCGGGTACGTCGACACAAGGCTACCCATAGCCATACCTGCCCCGAACGCTTATCGCCCCAGAATGACCACACCTCGTCCAGTTCCAGCACATCACTACACTGGCGGGCAAGCAGAGTGGACTCCAGCTTCGGCAAACTCAGGACTTTTTTTTAATCCATTCGATGACCGTCTTTGGGGCTACCCCGAAGGTACGGTAAATGGCACGCAGGCTCATCCGGTTTTGGTGCGCACGGAGCACCTGCTTGACCAGCGCCGGAGGATGCTCACGACTTTTGGGGTGAAGCCGAAACTGATAACCACACCCCTTGCATCGATACTTCTGAACCCCTTTCGGATCCTTGCCGTGCTTGATGATGTGATCGCTTCCGCATTGAGGACATTTTACTGTGATATGGACCATTCCCAGTTCACAACATAATCACGCTAAAAAGTACAGCTTAAACATTCAAAATGTTAACACTACCCAAATTTAATGATATTTGCACTTCCACAGTGCCGACAATTAATAATTTTAGTAACCATGCACTAAGAATAAACTGCCTAACGCTATTTGTACAGCTAAAAATACAAAATAACATTCTTTTTTTATACACTACCGGCATTCGCAACCATTCCCCCAGGAAGTAAACTTGCATTTGAAACCACTTTCCAGCCATCTGTCTTATCAGGGTTTCCCTTCTCCCTAATTCCAGGAAAGAAAAGCAAGCCTGACCTTCATTTACAAATTACCTAGACAAGGTGATAAATGAATTAATGGAAATAATAACCCCAGTAATATTCCCCGGCAAGCATTTATTGGGACTCCTTGACTTGTAATGAAGTCTTAATTTTTGCTGATTTTATCTTTCCAGGAGGTGACGCCGTTGACGAGTTCCGAGGCGTGGATGACGAAGGGCGCCCAGGCTTTGCGGCCGCTGGTCCCAATGAGGTTGAACCGCAAAACGGGGTCTCCGGTGAGGTCGAATTCGAGCAGCCCGAAATTGTCTTCCCTCGTGAACATTTTTCGGATGCGCAGTTCCGGTATCCTTCCGGTACGGGGCTCGTTGGCGGTCTGGGCGAGGGGAGAACTGACCAGGTCGTAAAAATCGTAGCCACCTTTTTCCGACCAGGGGATGGCATTCAATTCACCTACATGGGTGTCGCCGGAGAGTAGGATTACGCCGTTGATTTCATTTTTTCGGATGTATTCAAACAGGCTGTTGCGTTCGTGCAGGTAGGCGGACCAGGCATCGCCGGTTGGCCCTTTGCTTTTAGTCCAGCCGCTTCCAGATATGAGGACTTTGAAGGGCGAATCACTGGCGGAAAGAGCTTTCTTGAGCCATTTTAGTTGTTGTTTGCCCAGCATGGTTTTCTTCGCATGATCGGGTTCTTCGTTGGGATCGCGGTGATAGCGGACGTCTAGAAAGAAAAAGTCGATTCCACCGTAACGATATTTGAAAAACACCCCGGGAGCGTCCGGCAGGCCATAGGATGGGTTGGCCCAGTAGCTTTTGAAAATTTTCAGCGATTGCGCCTTGCCGGGATGCCTGCGGTCGTAATTGTTGAGGCCGAAATCGTGGTCGTCCCAGATTGCCAACTGCGGAATTGTGTGGTTGACGGGCTGCAAGGTGGCCACGCCGCGCTGCCTGCGCCATTCTTCAGCCATAATGTCCGGGTCCATCGTGTCGCCGTAGATGGAGTCGCCGAGCCAGAAAAAGAGGTCCGGCTGCACCTTGTAAACCGTTGACCAGATGTTTTGCACGCGATCATGAAGAATGCGGGTGCAGGAACCATATGCCACCGTGAACCGCAAAGGCTCGCCCTCGGCAGGAGCCGTCTTGGTGTAAAATGGCAGAACCTGCTCCTGATAGCGGGGCGTCTTTCCTTTGACCTTGAAACGGTAATAGTAGCGGGTGGCGGGCTCAAGGCCGCTCAAATGCCATTTTAAAACATAATCCTCCGCTTTGGTGGTGGTTAGCGCGAGGTGGCGTGAATCGGTAAATGTGTTGGTCGTGGCAAACTCGATTTCCCCCGTAAAAGGTCCGCTGAGGCGTCCCCAGATTGTTATTTCATGGGGCGTCACCGCACCTACCATGGGGCCTTGCATAAACCGTGGATAACCCGGCAATTCTTCGGCATTTAATGAAAAAACCCATCCAGCAATCAAAAGAATGGGCGCGGACAATAGACATTTTGATAATTTCATTTTTCGCGAATACGTAATCTTAGCAATTGAAGAACACTTTACAGCAATAGCGCTGGCCATAACATTACCACATTTTGGAGTTCGAGAAAAAGGATATTCTCTCTGTTTGCTTATTTTGGCCATAGTTTATTGAATTATGAGCAAGTATAATTGGAATGCCAAAGATTATGAGAAACACTCACAAACTCAACAAAAATGGGCAAGAGAGCTAATAAGCAAACTAGATACTAATGGTATAGTGATGTGCACTGGAAAAAGTGGACACGAGATTCTCCTAAATGGAGAATCGAAGCATGGGAAGAAGACGCTTTAGCCCGGATATTTCATGAAGGGTAAAGTTTGGCTCGTTATTGCTATTGGAGATGGATTTCTTTGTATTTTGAGCAGATCGTCTTGATTTTTGATGTGCACTGGAAAAAGTGGACACGAGATTCTCCTAAATGGAGAATCGAAGCATGGGAAGAAGACGCTTTAGTATAGAGTGAAGTGGACGGGGTTGTTTGGACAATTTTGACGTGGGATTAAGGTGGAAATCGTGTTCATATTATTTTTTAAAAATATATTTTGTCCTTAGCCAAAGACGGGCACGCAGGTGCCCGCAAGCTGTATTGGCGGGGAGGTTGGTTTTGCTCCGATTGCATGGACTTCGGCCGGGGTCCGGTAGCCCAGGGCTTGGTGGGGGCGCAGGTGGTTGTAGAAGTCCAGGTAGCGGGCTATCCCTTCGCTGGCTTCCTTTGCCGTGGCGTATTCGCGCAGGTAAATGTCTTCATACTTGAGGGTTCTCCAAAAGCGTTCAACAAATATGTTGTCCAGGTAGCGGCCACGCCCGTCCATGCTGATGCGCACCCCGGCTTGCCCCAGCACCGAGGTGAACTCGCTGCCGGTAAACTGGCTGCCTTGATCGGTGTTGAAGATTTGAGGTTGGGCCCGCCTCAGAGCTTCCTCCAGGGCGAGCACACAGAAGCGGCTCTCCAGGGTGTTGGAAAGCTGCCAGCTCAACACGTAGCGGCTGAACCAGTCCAACACCACGGTCAAGAAAAGGAATCCTCGGCTCAGCCGCAGGTAAGTGATGTCGCTGCACCATACCTGGTCGGGCCGCTCGACCGCCAAACCCCGCAGCAGATAAGGGAAAATGCGGTGCTGCCGGTGCCCCTGGCTCAAGTTTCGACGCGGATAAATAGCCTCCAGGCCCATTTGGCGCATGAGCCGCTGGATGCGGCCTCGTCCCACTGCATGGCCCTCTCGACGCAGCCACTGGGTCATCCGGCGAGAACCAAAAAACGGATATTGGGTGTAGAGCTCATCCATGCGATGCATGTAGAGAACGTTCTGCTCGCACTGGGCACGGGCCCGATAGTAATAGCTGCCGCGGGCCAGCCCCAGCAACTGACATTGCCTGCCGATACTGATTTTTCCTTGAAGTGGTTGCACCATCTTGCGCCTCTCACCAACCGAATTGTTCAGACTTTTTTTTTAGCCAATCGCATTCTACTTTCAGCTTTCCAATCTCCTGGTAAAGGTGATCTTTTTCCGTCTCGTTGTCCTTGCTGAGAGTCTGCCGCTGGCGCGAAAACAGCTCCGTTGCTCCCTGCAAAAGCTGCTTCTTCCATTGGGTCACCTGGTTGGGATGCACCTCAAAACGACCGGCGATCTCGTTGATGGTATGAGCGCCCCTGATGGCTTCCAGGGCCACTCGGGCTTTAAACTCAGCACTGTATTGTCTTCTCTTTCGTGATTTAATAACATTCATAGGTTAGCGGATTTAGTGGTTCAAGACCACCTTATTCCACTGTCCAGTTTTCCCCGTCCATTTCACTGAGCGCCACCGAGGTATCGACCAAACTTGGGGTCAACACCAACCAATTGTATAGGTGGAAGAGGCTCTATCTGGACGATCAGCAGGGCGAAGCCACCTCAAAGCGACAGAGCAGTCCGAAGGAGATGGCGGCCGAGATAGATCGTCTTCGCAAAGAGCTGCGCCGCTCGGAGCGGATCAACCAGATACTAAAAAAAACGGTGGGCTACTTTGCCAAGGACGAACAATGAAGTACCAGTTTGTCAAAGACAACGAGGGGCGCTTCAAGATCGAGGAAATATGCTCGGCGATGGGGATTTGTCGCAGTGGCTATTACTGCTGGAGGCACCGAGCGCCCTCGGCCCGGCGGATCGAGGACGAGGGAATCAAGGGGGCGATCCTGAAGGTACACAAAGAGGCCAAGGGCCGCTATGGGCATCGGCCAATGCACCGCCATCTGAAGGATGATGAGGGCATCGATTGCGGCCGTGACCGGGCTCTGCGTCTGATGCGTGAAATGGGAATCAAAAGCACCCAGAGTAAACGCTTTAAGCCATTAAAAACCAACAGTAACCATCCCTATGGTTACAGCCCCAATGTGCTTAAAAAGCATGGCCAGCCGACCCATATCGACGAGGTCTGGGTGGCGGACACGACCTACCTACGGACCCTGGCCGGTTGGATGTACTTGGCCACGGTGATGGACCTGTTCAGCCGACGCCTGCTGGGCTGGAGCGTTTCCAACCACAACGACGCGAAGCTGGTTGGCAAGGCCCTCAAAGCCGCGGCCATGACCCGCGGCACACTGCGCACCGGGATTATTCATCACAGCGATCGGGGCAGCCCCTACGCCAGCGACGACTATCAGAGGCTGGTCTCTGAACTAGGCATGAAGCCGAGCATGAGCGCCCAAGGCAACTGCTACGACAACGCGGCCATGGAATCGTTCTACGGCCGCTTCAAGACCAGCACGATTCGAGGCCGCCACTTTGCCGACGAGCGCGAACTGCGATCAACTGTCTTCGAATACGTGGAAATCTTCTACAACCGATATCGCAAACATTCCTCTCTGAGTTACCAAAGCCCAGTCCAATTCGAGGAAAATATTTGCCCCCCATGGGGGGCAACGAGAAAACAAAACCCTTTACCAAAACAAGCCGCCTGACACACTAATCAATAAACAATGAATATAAGAGAATCCCGTGTCCAACAAATCCAGTACACGTCAAGCTTTCCTCTGAAAGATTTCGGAAATCAATTACATAGGCACTCGAAATTCGTTTAAGTTCTACGAACGTTGGGTACTGTTTTTGCAATGTTCATAATATTTAGGAGTTTTGTTCAGTTCCATATATTGTGCCCGCCTTACGGTTTCAAGGTTTTTCTTACCAACACAATTAATATGCAAATAAAAAACCGACCAGCCTATCCGGCAGTAGAGGATCGGTGTTGAAATTATTTTGGGAAACTGGCGCTTGATTTTTTGGGGTGTGTGTGGATGATGTTTTTATGGTTTCTACTTATTCTACTATGCTTTCTTTGGGGACTTTGGCTCCTGATTTTTCTTTGTTGGATACGGAGGGGAATTTGGTTTCGCTGGCGGATTATGCGGACGCTTCGGCTTTGCTGGTTGTTTTTATGTGCAATCACTGCCCCTACGTTATTCATTTGAAAAAGGACTTGACTGCGCTTGCTGCGGAATACGGCGCGCGCGGGGTTGCTACGATCGGCATAAATGCTAACGATGTGGTGAATTATCCTCAGGATGGCCTTGAAAAAATGGCCGAGGACAAGTCAAAATTTGGTTATCCTTTTCCCTATTTGATGGATGAGTCTCAGGAGACGGCCAAGGCTTATAGGGCGGCTTGCACTCCCGATTTTTATGTTTTCGACAAGGATCGGCGTTTGGCTTACCGGGGGCAGTTCGACGACAGCCGTCCGCGAAATGACAAGCCGATCACCGGCAGGGATATTCGGGCGGCCCTCAATGCGGTGTTGGCGGGCAGACCGGTAGAGGGGGAACAGGCGGCCAGCATGGGCTGCAATATCAAGTGGAAGCCCGGTAACGCACCCGATTATTTCGGCTGATTTCTGGTTCAGGTTTTCGGGTCAAATTTTAAAGCCCTTTATAGAGGTAAAGGGCAAAGGCCGTTAAAACCAGGGCCAGCATTACCCCTATCGACCAGCGCAGCTTTTTCCGGGGGCCGGGATAAATGCCGCGGCGGGTGAGGATGCGGGAGAGGCTGAAATTGAGGCGCATGGGTCCGTTGATGGCCCACCCGCAGGCTTCCAGAACCAGGCTGAGGTCGCGTTTTCCCAATTTTAAAAGGCTTAATATGGCCGGGGGCAAAAGAATGAACATGAGGAAAACCAGGGCGGTGTATAGGATTGTGCCGAGGTCGACATTGGAAAGGGTGCTCGTGATAAACGCGAAGGAGGAGGATAGGGCAGCGATGGCCAACCCCCCGCCGGCCAGAAAACCGCCCATGCCTCCACCGGCCGCAGCTGGGGCCGGGGCGACTGGTTTTGCCGTCACATTTTTATCGACGGCTGAAATGCCCTCCTTCAATTGGCTTTGAAAGGCTTGCTCACGGGTGGTCGAAATTTTTTCAATCTGCGAGGTAACGAGCTGACTGAGGCGTTTGAAAGGTCCCACAATGGCCTCCCGCACACCGATCGGATGGGCTGCGATTCTGACCACGGTGGCCTCCCAGTCGCAGCCGCCGCGATCGCGGAACAATCCATTTTTGCCCACCGCCAGGCGGTTGCTGGTTCCGCTCGTGACGGCCGCGGCAATCAGCCGTTTGCCGGTTCCGGGCGGGCCTTTCAGTTCGCAATACAATAAATAAATTCCTGCCTGCCCGGCTATGGCGGCATGTTTGGCCACATCTTCAATATCTAGACATAGGTAAAAATCGCGACCGTCCATAGTCAATGTTCCGGCCTGGAAGATGGCATTTTTTTCCAGGTGGTAAAAATCGGGCAGGGCGACAAAATTGTTGGTCAGCCGGAATAAGTCACGGTGGAATCGCAAGAGCATTTCCACTTCCGCAATGGCTTCGATTTCGGCGGCAATTTTGCGGTCTTCGGCCATCATATTTTCGAGGGCATGCGGGCGGCTGGAGGCAAGTATGGCTTCTATGCGATCCAGCCCCAGTTTCTCGACTGCGCCTCCTGCTTTTGCCTTTAACCAGTCGGCGTAGGGGGCGAATTTGGATTTGATCAGGCCCCAATCCAGCTCAGTGATCCCATCTTTTTTATCTCCCAGTAACGGGACTACCGCCAATTCCTGAAACTTTTCCAAGGCCGAGGCATAATAGGGATTTAACTTGCCCGTTAGAGGCAAGCGGCCCTCGGCATTTATTTTGGCCAATGGGCTCTCTTTCAGGATATCATTGATTTTGGGAATGGAATCCGGATTGAGAGAAGAATAGTCACCTTGTGGTGAATTAAGAGGTTTTTCCGCTCTCTGATCAAATGAAACCAGGCGGCATTTGGCAAAAAATTCCTCGATGAGGCTTTCCAGGGCCTTCATGGAAGCAAAGGCGGCCTCCGTTTCATCGCCCAGAACGAGCAATGATGAGCGGGCCGATTCACCTCTTTGACGCCACTGCCGATAATTTTCCAGTGAGTTGAAAAATAGTTCAACTTTTTGCGAATCAACTCCTTGGGCGCCTCCACGGTCCGTTTCTCCGCCCACCGTGGCGAGAATCTCTTCGATCAAATGTTTTACTTCGGGGTCATCTGCGGCTTGGGGCGGAATAATCCCGTCGCCATTGTATTTGACGGCGGCAAAAATGCTTTCAGTGTCGAGTGTATCCGCCAGGTATATCTCCGTTGCTTCGGGTTTCCCCAGGTTGCTTAAGACTCGCCGGGCCGATTGCAGCAAGCGGGCCCCTTCTTCCGAGCCGTCGTCAATAAATTCGAGGGGCAAGGTATATTTGCCGTCGCTCAGGGAGTCGTGATTTTTAAGCCTCTTGAAAGTCCACTCAAGGGCATCGATCAATTCCTGGCAGTGGATGCGCCCGTCGCCATCGGTATCGATCATGGCGAGGGTGGATTCATCAAATTCCAGCCCCTTGGTGGGGCAACTGAGGACCACCCACAGTTTATGGTCCAGAGGACCGATGAGCTTCAAATCCTGGCCCGTTTGAATCCGCAATTGCCTCATGCCGCCAGCTTTCCAGAATCTTGGATTCGTATCGAATGATTGAGTTTCGGGGAGCATAATTTGTTAGTCAGAATGGATAAAAGGTTATTGGTTGACAAGCTTCATGTCTCTCTCTCGGATGGAGGTAATTTGCAGTAAAATTTAACAAACGACAACTTTTTGTCACGGCAGGGTGACTTAATGGCAAAACGAAATAGGGAGAAAACCAGGGAAAAGATCGTAAAGGGGGCGGTTGCCCTTTTGACCCGGACCGGATTCAAGGATTTCGGCATCAACAGCGTGGCTCGGGAAGCGGAATGCGACAAGGTACTTCTCTATCGATATTTCGGCGATTTGGATGGGCTGCTGGCGGCGATGGCCGAATCCGTTCAGTTTTTTCCCGATCCGGATCGATTTTTGCGGGTCAGCGTGGGCGAATCCGAATTTCGGACTGAAGCCGAGCGATTGGCATTACTCCTTTACGCCTACGCCAAAGAATTGCGCGAGCGACCCCTTACCGCTCAAATGATAAATTGGTTCGGCATGGTCGAAAATCCCATGGTGGATGCCTGCGATAATGCCCGTCGAGATTTTGAAGCAGTTTTGCTGGAAGAGGGAGATTCCTCGACGGATGATCGCAATGCCACCCGGTTAAAGATAGTTTCTCTTTTCATTAAAGGACTGGCAAGCGAATGCGGAAAAGCTGATCTTGACGACCTGGAAGAATGGAAACCCGTTTTCCGGCAAATGGGAGAATCTCTTTGGCCGTCCGGGGAAGTACATTCCGGGTTTGAAGATGACGAGGATGATAGCGAATACGGTATGGGTTCGGAAAAGAAACGGAGCGAGGAAGACGATTTCCCCTTCAGTCTTTTTTGAATTTTTTCGGAATTGAAAATTATTTCGTGAGTGTATTGCCAAGGGTTGCGGCGAGGACACACTGGTGGACAATTTAGGGCGTGTTAACACTTCGATTCAATTCAGCTTAAAAGCGTCTTTTTGGCCAAAAAAGGTGCTCATCAACTCGACGAATACCTATTCGCCTCGCCTCTTCACATCATTTTTGGCTCGAAAATCCATCTTTTATCTTCGTTTCTCGAAGTGTTAAAACACCCTAATAAAAATTGTCCCACCGAATGAAAAAACGCAGCCATGAATGCATTCGCCTGCGCGGCGCCCGGCAAAACAACCTGAAGGGTTTCGACCTGGATTTGCGGCTGGGCCAATTGGTTGTAGTGACCGGTTTAAGCGGATCGGGAAAATCCTCCCTGGCGTTGGAAACCTTGCATGCGGAAGGGCAGCGGCGCTATGTGGAAACTTTCAGCCCCTACACCCGGCAATTCCTGGAAATGCTCGACCGGCCCAAGGTGGACGATATCGAAAACATTCATCCCTCCATCGCCATCGAGCAGAGCAATACGGTTAAAACATCGCGTTCCACAGTCGGGACGATGACCGAGTTGACGGATTTTTTTAAAATCTGGTTTTGCCATATGGCCGCCCTTTACGACCCCGAATCAGGTGAAAAAATCGAGGACGACAATCCTGAATCGATCTGGAAGAAAACCGTTGCCAATTGGCCCAACCGTTCAGTTTTGATCACCTTTGGGGTGGACCGGCCGAAAAGCCTCTCGTGGGAAGAAATTTTTGGCTCCCTGCAAAAGCAGGGCTACTCCCGGCTGGTGCTGCCAAACGGGATTGCCAGGATGGAGGCAACCGACCCCGGCTCCTTGGGCGAAGAATCTATTCTTGTTCTGCAGGACCGCCTGAAAGTGGAAACGCCCAGCCGATCCCGTTTTTTGGAATCGACTCGGACGGCCCTGCATTTCGGGCAGGGACAAATCTCGATCTTAAATACGCGGGGGAAAGTATTGGGCAAATTTTCCGAGGGGCTCCATTCACCTGTCAGCGGCCGTTCCTTTCGCCCCGCCAGTGCGGCTCTATTTTCTTTTAACTCACCTTTGGGAGCCTGCCCCAGATGCCGGGGGTTTGGGCGTATTATAGAGATCGACTACCGGCTCGTTATCCCGGATGAAGGGCTCAGCATCGCAGAAGGGGCCATCCGCGCTTTCGGCGGGGCCGTTTACAGCGAAAGCCAGAAAGACCTCCTGCGGGCCAGTAAAAAACCAGGCATCCGCACCCATGTTCCATTTTGCGACCTGACCCCGAGGGAGAAAGATTTCGTCCTCGACGGGGATCCCGATTACGGACGGGACAAGGCGGTCTGGCCGCGGGCCTGGTACGGGGTGAAGCGTTTTTTCGATTGGCTGCAAACCAACACCTACAAAATGCATGTGCGGGTATTTCTCTCCAAATACCGGGCTTATACGCGCTGTCCCAATTGCCAGGGGGCGCGCCTGCAGCCGGAGGCCCTGAACTGGAAATGGCGCCGCCGGACCCTGCCCCAACTCTACCGTCTGACCGTCAGTGAGCTTCTCGAACTGGTGGAAAAATACCATAAGCCGACCGGCAATCATCAGACCGATATCGCCGCCGAATCCATCCTTTCCCGATTGCGATATCTGGAACAGGTCGGCCTCGGATACCTCAATCTGGATCGTACCTCGCGCTCCCTCTCCGGCGGCGAGGTGGAGAGAGTCAATTTAACCTCCTGTCTGGGCACTTCCTTGGTCGATACCCTGTTCGTGCTCGATGAACCCTCGGTGGGGCTCCATTCCAGAGACATCAATCGGCTCATCGCTATTTTAAAAAGCCTCACCTCGAACGGAAACACGGTGGTGGTGGTGGAACACGATGAAGCCATCATGCGAGCGGCCGACCGGATAATCGAACTCGGCCCACTGCCCGGTAATGATGGCGGCCGGTTGACTTTTACGGGAAAAATGGACGCGCTTCTTCGTCATCCCGATTCCATTACCGGGGCCTATTTATCGGGAAAGGAAGAAATTTCCCTGCCTTCAGCCCGCAGACCGGTAGCTGCTAATTATAAGCCGAAAAAACGGAGGACTGCGCCATCCGGTCAACTGGGGTTTTCCGGCGTTTCCAAGCACAATATTGGCAACCTGAATTTTCACATTCCTTTGCGTCGGCTGGTTTGTCTGAGCGGGGTTTCCGGTTCGGGTAAATCGACCCTTCTGGACAATGTTATTTATCAGGGCATACAAGCCCACCGGGGTAAAGTAGTGGAGGACCCGGCCAAAATTGGAAAAATCACGGGCCTGAAGGAATTGTCGGAAATCGTTCTCGTCAGCCAGGCCCCGGTGAGCCGCACCCCGCGGTCAAACGCAGCCCTTTATTGCGATGCGTGGAACCCGATCCGGGAGCTTTTTGCCCAAACCGAGGAAGCCGTTGCGGGAGGGCTTTGCCCTTCCAGTTTTTCCTTCAACAGTGGGGATGGGCGCTGCCCCCAATGCCAGGGGCTGGGCTATGAGCGGATCGAAATGCAATTCATGGCCGACGTATATGTCACCTGCCCGACTTGCGATGGCCTAAGGTTCCGGCCCGAAGTGCTGGCTGTCCGTTACAGGGAAAGGAGCATTGCCGGTGTCCTGCAATTGAATGTAAGCCAGGCGGTTGAGTTTTTTGGAGACAGCCCGAAAATTTGCTACCGCCTGCAATCCCTGGAAAATGTTGGTCTGGGCTACCTGCCGTTGGGCCAGCCGCTCAACACTCTCAGCGGCGGGGAATCGCAGCGGCTGAAACTGGTAAAATATTTGGGTGGTCTCAGTCTTGATGCCGACAACGCCCTTCTTTTACTGGATGAACCGACCACGGGTCTGCACCGGCACGATGTGCGGCGGCTGATTGGCGTTTTGCAAAAACTGGTTGAGCGTGGGCACAGCCTGGTGGTCATCGAGCATCAAATGGACATCCTCAAGTCGGCCGACTGGATTCTTGAAATGGGCCCCGAGGCAGGGGCGGGGGGCGGGAAAATCGTTTTCGCGGGAACCCCGGAGCAACTGGCTCGAAAACCGACCCCGAGCGCTTCTTATATGGCCGAAGCGCTACTATCGTCGGGCAATGGGCGAAAGGCGAAAAAAGGAAAACGCGGTCTTATCCGTTTCCCAGAGGCGCCAGTGTCCTTGGTAGCTGAAGATGGGGCCGAATACGAGGGGCATTCAACACCTCAATCGGTGAACATCGTGGGGGCCAGGGAGCATAACCTGAAAAACCTTTCATTGCAGATTCCCCTTCGTGAAATTTCCGTTATCACGGGTATATCCGGCTCGGGAAAATCTTCGCTCGCTTTCGACATCATTTTCGCCGAGGGCCAGCGGCGTTTCATGGAATCAATGTCGGCTTATGCGCGGCAGTTCGTCGAGCAGATGCCCCGGCCGGATATCGACCGTTTGAGCGGCATCCCGCCAACAGTGGCCATTGAGCAGCGCGTCACTTACGGGACGAGCAAATCCACCGTGGCTACCATTACGGAAGTGGCTCAGTATTTGCGTCTGCTCATGGCCAGGATCGGGGTGCCGCACAGCGTTCGCTCCGGCCGCCCCTTGATCGCGCAAAAGCCAACCGTATTATTGCGGCGGTTGAACGAAATTCTGCGGGAGCGGCATTCGCCCGGGAAAAGGGGAAAGTTTCCTCTTTACCTGTGCGCACCGGTTGTTCGGGGGCGCAAGGGGCACCATCAGCCATTGGCCAATTGGGCTGCCGACCATGGCTATGAAAGGTTGCGAATCGACGGGCAATTTGTGGCTATCGAGCATTTTCAAAAACTCGACCGCTACAAGGAGCACGACATCGAGGTTGCGGTGGAAAAAATCATTCCCGGTGGCGACGACGTGCCGAAGGCGAAAAGGAAGACTCTGGACGAAGCCTTGCGTTTGGGTAAGGGGGCCTGTTTTTTGGCCCGACCGGGGGGTAAAATTACCTCCTGGTTTTCCACCACTCGGACCGACCCGGAAACGGGTGAATCCTATCCTGAACTGGACCCGAAGCATTTTTCCTGGAATTCAAAAAGAGGGTGGTGCCCGACATGCCGGGGTCATGGACGCATTTATGAATGGATGGCCTCGGATGAGGATTATCCGGCTTCCGTTCAAAACCTGGCCAACGGGTCCATTTGCCCGGATTGCCGTGGAGGCCGCCTGAACGCGGTGAGCCGGGCGGTGCGGGTATTCCAGAAAAACGGCACTATTCTAAATTTGCCCGAATTGCTGCAACAGACGCCCACCGAATTGATTCAGCGGCTGCAACGGCTCAAGCTGGATCGCCGGGGCAAAGCCATTGTCGATAGTCTTTTGCCTGAAATCATCGACCGGCTTCAGTTCATGGGCGATTTGGGCTTGAATTATCTTACCCTGGACCGGGCCACGGCTACTTTGTCGGGCGGTGAAGCGCAGCGGATTCGCCTGGCGGCCCAACTCGGCTCGAATTTATCCGGCGTTCTTTATGTCCTCGACGAGCCATCCATAGGTCTCCACGCGAGGGACAATTCGAGGCTTTTAAAATCCCTGCAAAAGCTGAAGGAAAAGGGGAACACTCTGATTATTGTCGAGCACGACGAGGAAACCATGCAAGCGGCGGACCGCATTTTCGACCTCGGTCCGGGAGCGGGATTGCATGGCGGGCAGCTACTCGCTACCGGGTCGTTAAAGGCCATCAGGAAAAACAAGGCCTCTTTGACGGGAAAGTTTTTACGCAACGGGATAACGCATCCGAGACGTGGGAGATACCGGCCCTTGCCAACTCCCTACCGCCCCAGAAAGGGATTGAGGGAAAATTGGCTGGTTTTGAAGAAAGCCTCGCTTCGCAATTTGAAGGGCGAAGATTTGTTTTTGCCTCTGGGACGACTCATCATGGTCTGTGGCATCTCCGGGGCGGGAAAATCAACCATTATTCGCGATTTGCTCAAACCTGTCGTCAGTTATCTGGCAAAGGAAAGGCTGGACGGGATCAGCGGCCCCAAATTTTCGCGGTTGGGCCGGATCGAGAGGGATGGCAAAGCTGGTGACGGTCCGCCCTTTCGGCAGATCGCCGTCGGGACGGGTTTTCGCCAGGTGATAGAAGTCACGCAAAGCCCGATCGGCAAAACCCCGCGCTCGACTCCGGCCACGTATATGGGGGCGTTCGGTATCATTCGGGAGCTTTTTCAAATGCTGCCCGAAGCCCGTTTACAGGGGCATACCGCGAGCACTTATTCCTTCAACACAAAAGGCGGGCGCTGCGAATCCTGCAAGGGGGCAGGGCGCATCAAACTGGCTATGAATTTTCTGCCCGACACCTATGTTGATTGCGAAGTTTGCCAGGGCAGGCGTTATGCGGCGGAATTGGCCGACATTCGGTTGCAGGGTAAAAATATCGCCGATGTCATGAACCTGACCTTCGAGGAGGCGGCCGAGGTGTTTCAATTTCATGGGCGGTTGAAGGCCATGCTGGGGCTGATGGTGAAAACGGGGCTCGGTTATTTGACCTTAGGCCAAAGCAGCCCCACCTTGTCCGGCGGGGAGGCGCAGCGCCTCAAACTGGTGAGCGAACTGGCCAAAGGGCTGACTATTCAATCCCGCAAAATGAACCCCGTCAACGGGCGCAACCTCTACATTATGGAAGAGCCGACCATCGGCCTGCACATGAGCGATTGCGAAAAATTAATCGATGTCCTACACAACCTGGTGGACCAGGGTCACACCGTTATTGTAATCGAGCACCACCTCGATCTCATCGCGGAAGCCGATTACGTGGTCGAGATCGGCCCCGAAGGCGGCGACCAAGGAGGAGAAATCCTCTACCAGGGCCCCGTCATCGGCCTCTTAAAATGCAAACGAAGCCCCACCGCCCCCTATCTAAAAAGTAAATTGCCGATGGGATAAAATCAAAAGGATCAACCCGATCTCTTTGGACTTTTATGCGGTCTGGATTTCGATGTAGCCCGTCTCAGAATGCGGTAACGGAATCGATTCGCCATCCTCGCGCATGCCTTGCAGATGAAATTCAATTGCTTCCTGGATGAGTTGCACCGCTTCTTCCCGAGTCTCGCCCACGGCGACGCAACCGGGTAAATCCGGGACATAGGCACCCCATGAGGTCTCGCCCTTTTCTATCACAATGGCATATTTCATTTTTCTAATCCTGACTGTTTTAAAATACTTTTAAGCGTTCCGGGAGGAATATCAACACTTGGTTTTCCGGAAACCGTCACCTTGCCTCGCTTCTCTGGGTTTTTCAGTTGACGGTGGCTACCCCGAGTTCGGGAAACATACCAGCCGTCATTTTGCAATATACGGAGTATTTCCCTTACTTTCATCTATTGTATTCCCATATGGTGTCTAAACCGAGTCTTTGGTGAGGCATCCTGACGTGTACTGGATTTGTTGGACACGGGATTCTCTTATATTCATTGTTTATTGATTAGTGTGTCAGGCGGCTTGTTTTGGTAAAGGGTTTTGTTTTCTCGTTGCCCCCCATGGGGGGCAAATATTTTCCTCGAATTGGACTGGGCTTTGGTAACTCAGAGAGGAATGTTTGCGATATCGGTTGTAGAAGATTTCCACGTATTCGAAGACAGTTGATCGCAGTTCGCGCTCGTCGGCAAAGTGGCGGCCTCGAATCGTGCTGGTCTTGAAGCGGCCGTAGAACGATTCCATGGCCGCGTTGTCGTAGCAGTTGCCTTGGGCGCTCATGCTCGGCTTCATGCCTAGTTCAGAGACCAGCCTCTGATAGTCGTCGCTGGCGTAGGGGCTGCCCCGATCGCTGTGATGAATAATCCCGGTGCGCAGTGTGCCGCGGGTCATGGCCGCGGCTTTGAGGGCCTTGCCAACCAGCTTCGCGTCGTTGTGGTTGGAAACGCTCCAGCCCAGCAGGCGTCGGCTGAACAGGTCCATCACCGTGGCCAAGTACATCCAACCGGCCAGGGTCCGTAGGTAGGTCGTGTCCGCCACCCAGACCTCGTCGATATGGGTCGGCTGGCCATGCTTTTTAAGCACATTGGGGCTGTAACCATAGGGATGGTTACTGTTGGTTTTTAATGGCTTAAAGCGTTTACTCTGGGTGCTTTTGATTCCCATTTCACGCATCAGACGCAGAGCCCGGTCACGGCCGCAATCGATGCCCTCATCATCCTTCAGATGGCGGTGCATTGGCCGATGCCCATAGCGGCCCTTGGCCTCTTTGTGTACCTTCAGGATCGCCCCCTTGATTCCCTCGTCCTCGATCCGCCGGGCCGAGGGCGCTCGGTGCCTCCAGCAGTAATAGCCACTGCGACAAATCCCCATCGCCGAGCATATTTCCTCGATCTTGAAGCGCCCCTCGTTGTCTTTGACAAACTGGTACTTCATTGTTCGTCCTTGGCAAAGTAGCCCACCGTTTTTTTTAGTATCTGGTTGATCCGCTCCGAGCGGCGCAGCTCTTTGCGAAGACGATCTATCTCGGCCGCCATCTCCTTCGGACTGCTCTGTCGCTTTGAGGTGGCTTCGCCCTGCTGATCGTCCAGATAGAGCCTCTTCCACCTATACAATTGGTTGGTGTTGACCCCAAGTTTGGTCGATACCTCGGTGGCGCTCAGACCATCGAGTATCATCAGTTGAACTGCCTCATTTTTGAACTCTATACTAAAGCGTCTTCTTCCCATGCTTCGATTCTCCATTTAGGAGAATCTCGTGTCCACTTTTTCCAGTGCACATCACAAATGGATAGTCTTTTATGCGGGATGTGATGGGACAGAATAATCCCAGGCCAATTCGCTTATTATAGGCTAATGGCGAAATTGTGATGGCGGGACGACGTCCTGACTGCTCATGACCGCGTTGAGGGTTGAAATCGAGCCATATAATATCTCCGCGCTTGGGCACATACGTTTTTTTAGCTACCATTCTTCCCTCCCAATGGGCCCGCCACTCTCGATCTCCTCATGAATGTTTTCTTCGGTGACTTGCGATAAGAGTTCATTGAGGTCATATTCCGTTTTCTTTAACGGTTTTAGGACGATGCATCCGTCGGTGTCGGCAATTTCCAGGCCGGAACCCTCTTTTAGTTTGGCGGATCGAGCGATCCCGCTGGGTATCCTGACGGCAAGACTATTGCCCCATTTGCTAACTGAAATGGACGGGGAAAACTGGACAGTGGAATAAGGTGGTCTTGAACCACTAAATCCGCTAACCTATGAATGTTATTAAATCACGAAAGAGAAGACAATACAGTGCTGAGTTTAAAGCCCGAGTGGCCCTGGAAGCCATCAGGGGCGCTCATACCATCAACGAGATCGCCGGTCGTTTTGAGGTGCATCCCAACCAGGTGACCCAATGGAAGAAGCAGCTTTTGCAGGGAGCAACGGAGCTGTTTTCGCGCCAGCGGCAGACTCTCAGCAAGGACAACGAGACGGAAAAAGATCACCTTTACCAGGAGATTGGAAAGCTGAAAGTAGAATGCGATTGGCTAAAAAAAAAGTCTGAACAATTCGGTTGGTGAGAGGCGCAAGATGGTGCAACCACTTCAAGGAAAAATCAGTATCGGCAGGCAATGTCAGTTGCTGGGGCTGGCCCGCGGCAGCTATTACTATCGGGCCCGTGCCCAGTGCGAGCAGAACGTTCTCTACATGCATCGCATGGATGAGCTCTACACCCAATATCCGTTTTTTGGTTCTCGCCGGATGACCCAGTGGCTGCGTCGAGAGGGCCATGCAGTGGGACGAGGCCGCATCCAGCGGCTCATGCGCCAAATGGGCCTGGAGGCTATTTATCCGCGTCGAAACTTGAGCCAGGGGCACCGGCAGCACCGCATTTTCCCTTATCTGCTGCGGGGTTTGGCGGTCGAGCGGCCCGACCAGGTATGGTGCAGCGACATCACTTACCTGCGGCTGAGCCGAGGATTCCTTTTCTTGACCGTGGTGTTGGACTGGTTCAGCCGCTACGTGTTGAGCTGGCAGCTTTCCAACACCCTGGAGAGCCGCTTCTGTGTGCTCGCCCTGGAGGAAGCTCTGAGGCGGGCCCAACCTCAAATCTTCAACACCGATCAAGGCAGCCAGTTTACCGGCAGCGAGTTCACCTCGGTGCTGGGGCAAGCCGGGGTGCGCATCAGCATGGACGGGCGTGGCCGCTACCTGGACAACATATTTGTTGAACGCTTTTGGAGAACCCTCAAGTATGAAGACATTTACCTGCGCGAATACGCCACGGCAAAGGAAGCCAGCGAAGGGATAGCCCGCTACCTGGACTTCTACAACCACCTGCGCCCCCACCAAGCCCTGGGCTACCGGACCCCGGCCGAAGTCCATGCAATCGGAGCAAAACCAACCTCCCCGCCAATACAGCTTGCGGGCACCTGCGTGCCCGTCTTTGGCTAAGGACAAAATATATTTTTAAAAAATAATATGAACACGATTTCCACCTTAATCCCACGTCAAAATTGTCCAAACAACCCCGTCCACTTCAAACCTTAACTTCCATGAGTATCCAATGTATCTACTTTTTTCGTACTGTCAATTGGCATTTCCGTCACTGGATACTGGATATTTTTACCACGGATTACGCGAATAGGCACAGATAAATAGGCACAGATATTGTGTTTAATTGCGTTTTTAGGTGATTTTTTGGATAATGAAGGGGTTGGGGAGTGCTGAAGATGCCTTTTGTGGGTGTTTTTTTGAAGTTTATTCAAACGCATCAAACGGAGCCAACCTATCCACTGACGGTTTGTTGTTTTTCTGATATCATGTTGCTCGTAACCATTTTTAACAAACTACTAACCAAAATTTTTTTGACGACTGATGAATCTTAATGATGACAATGCTATGAACTTACAGTTTTTAGAGAAGAACTTGAGGGGCTGTTGGCTCGGGTTTGCCCGTATTTTTGTTGGTGGCGTTTTGATTTTGATGGCCGGCGCCGGCGCGAGTGTGGCAATGGCGGCTGGCGAGAATGCTGTTATTATAAGCTCGATGGCGAGGTTCCACCCGGCCGAGGGGCGGCTGGGGATGGTGGCAACGCAGGAAGCCCATGCCACCAGGGCCGGGTTGGTTGTGTTGAAAGAGGGTGGCAATGCGGTGGACGCCGCCGTCACGGTGGGGTTTACCCTGGCCGTGACTTTGCCCCGCGCAGGGAATATTGCGGGGGGCGGGTTTATGCTGGTCCATCTGGCCGAAAGGGGGGAGACCATTGCCATCGACTACCGGGAGAAAGCCCCGGCAAGGGGTTTCCGGGACATGTTTCTGGATGAAAAGGGTGAGGCGGACGCGAATAAATCCCGATATAGCCATCTTGCCGTGGGGGTGCCGGGAACGGTCAGGGGACTGGCCCTGGCTTTGGAGAAATATGGCAGCATTTCCCTTTTCCGGGCTTTGCAGCCAGCAATTGAATTGGCAGAAAACGGTTTTCCAATGAGCGAGGGAATGCGAAAATCCCTTCACGCGGCACGGGAGCGTTTGCAGACTTCGCCCGCCGCCAGGGAGGTGTTTTACAAAGCGGACGGCGGGTCGTATGAGGCCGGTGAAAATTTTATCCAGAAGGACCTGGCGGCAAGCCTTCGCATGATCGCAGAGAATGGCCCCGATGCTTTTTACGCGGGTTCCATCGCTGCCAAAATCGCCACCGACATGGAGTCACATAGCGGTCTCATTTCCCTGGAAGACCTGGCGGGTTACGAGGCGGTCATCCGTCCCGCGGTGAAGGGCCTTTACCGGGGTTACGAAGTTTTCTCAATGCCGCCGCCGAGTTCGGGAGGGGTGCATTTGGTGCAGATTTTGAATTTGCTCGAACCCTATGATTTGAGGGCTATGGGGCAGAACTCCGCCGAGGCCATTCACTTGATGGCGGAAACGATGAAACTGGTTTATGCCGACCGCTCCAAGCATTTGGGCGATCCTGATTATGCGCAGGTACCGGTGGAAGGATTGATTTCCAAAGAATACGCCCGTCATCTGCGGTCGAAAATCATGAGGGACCGAGCAACCCCGAGTGAGGCTATCGAGCCGGGTGCACCTCAAATGTTTGAGGAAAGCGAGGAAACGACTCATTTTTCCATCATTGACCGTTGGGGCAATGCGGTGGCCAATACCTATACTTTGAATTTGAGCTACGGGAGCCATTACATGGTGCCGGGGACTGGGTTTTTGCTCAATAATCAAATGGATGATTTTTCCGCCAAGCCGGATTCGCCCAATGCGTTCGGCTTGTTGGGGGGCGCCTTCAACGCAGTGGAGCCGGGCAAACGAATGCTCAGTTCGATGACGCCCACTATCGTCCTGAAAGACGGCAAGCCCTTTTTAATAACAGGAGCAGCCGGAGGCAGCCGCATCATTTCCACCGTCACGCAGATCGTGGTGAACGTAATCGACCATCAAATGAACATCGCTGAAGCCACTTACGCGCCTCGGGTCCATCATCAATGGCAGCCGGACGAACTGCGGGTGGAGACCGGCCTGAGCCCCGATACCATCAAATTACTGGAGGAGAAAGGGCACACTGTGGTCATAAAAAAGACGATGGGGGCAGCGCAAAGCATTCATGTGCGGTCCGGGAATATTAACGGCGCTTCCGATCCGCGAAGGGAAGATGCGCTTACGGAAGGCTATTAGCATTACGTTGACAGTGGATGGAATCCTTGCCACAAGCCTTGCTTTCATTTTATGAGGAACCTTGGGAAAATTATTTAAAAAACGGGAGATTTAAACTAATTATGACGACGATTATTGATGTTCGGGGCAGGGAGATTATGGATTCTCGCGGCAACCCGACGGTGGAAGTGGATGTGGAACTGGATAGCGGGGCCATTGGCCGGGCAGCCGTTCCCTCGGGCGCCAGCACGGGAGTAAATGAAGCCCTCGAATTGCGCGACGGCAGCCTGCCAGCCAATCAAGTTCCCGGTGGAGCCAAGGCCAAAAAGCGCTACGGGGGCAAAGGAGTTCTCAAGGCTGTGGAAAATGTCAACACGATCATTGCTCCGGCTTTGATTGGGCTGGATGCCGTGGAACAGGTTGCGATCGACGACATCATGCTCAAACTGGATGGCACTTCCAATAAAAAGAACCTGGGCGCCAATGCCATTTTGGGCGTCTCTTTGGCGGTGGCAAAAGCGGCTGCCATGACGGTGGACCTGCCTCTTTACCAATACCTGGGCGGTGTCAACGCCAAGGTCCTGCCCGTTCCCATGATGAATATTCTCAACGGCGGGGCCCACTCCGACGCCCCCATCGATATTCAGGAATTTATGATCATGCCCATCGGGGCGGATAGTTTCCACCAGGCCCTCCGAATGGGAGCGGAGGTTTTTCACACCTTGAAAGGAGTTCTCCAGGGCAAAGGGCTCTCGACCGCGGTGGGAGATGAGGGCGGGTTCGCCCCCAATCTGGAAAGCAACGAGGCCGCCCTGGAAACCATCGCCGCGGCCATTAAAAAAGCCGGTTACAAAATCGGCAAGGACATCGCCATCGCGCTCGATCCGGCCGCCTCCGAGTTTTACGACGCCAAAACCAAAAAGTATGTTTTCGCCAAGTCGGACGGCTCCAAGCACAGCGCCGGGCAAATGATCGATTTTTACCAGGACCTCCTCTCGAAATTTCCGATTGTTTCCATTGAAGACGGGCTTGATGAAGGGGATTGGGATGGCTGGAAAAAAATGACCGATGCGCTCGGCAGCCAGACCCAACTGGTGGGGGATGATTTGTTCGTCACCAATGTCAAATTTTTGAACAAGGGAATCGAGATGGGAGTGGCCAATTCCATTCTCATAAAAGTCAATCAGATCGGCTCCTTGACGGAGACCCTGGACGCGATTGAAACGGCTAAGGAAGCCGGTTACCGCAATGTAATCTCCCACCGTTCGGGAGAGACCGAAGATACCACCATTGCAGATATCGCGGTGGCCACCAATGCCGGGCAAATCAAAACGGGCTCCCTTTGCCGGACCGACCGCGTAGCCAAATACAATCAGCTTTTGCGCATTGAGGAAGAGTTGGGAAATCGCGCCATTTACGGCGGGAAGATGCTTTGATTAAAAAATAACTTTACTCCTGGCCCTCATTAATCATACGGGTCCATTCCAATCGGGCCTTAATCATATAGGCTTTCGGGTTTTTTTTCCAGATTTCGAGGATTTCCCGGTTTTTCATGACGTAGAGCTTTCCGTCCTCGATAAAAAAAGCTTCTGGATCGCAGGTAACCGCCTCCCCTTTAGCAACGGCCAGGGCGCAATAACCGCCGAAGGTGGGCGCATATTTTTCAGGGTACTTTTTGAACAGACGCATGTTGGACTTTGAGTGAAACCTCCATACCGCCCCATGCCATTCAATGCTGTTGGCGGGGCTGCCTTTGACCGGTCTGCTATTTAAGAAATAAGCCACCGTGTCGTAGCCGCTTAAAGCAATATTTTCCTGGGATACACTGATGGGGCGGAATCCCACCAGCAATGGGCCGAAAATGCCCACCGTCAGCAGCAAATAGAGGTTAAGCGGCCATCGGGACTTGCCTTTGTTGATTTGAAAATTCATGGGAATCGTGAGTTTCGCCCGCTATATTAGAGGCTGTCCCAAAAATATAAAGATTTTATAGTCAACTGGATGACGTTGATAGAAAGAGCCGGAAAGAGCAAGTTTTTGCTCGATCCGGCCAAAAAAGGGTTCTATAATTGAGTTAGCGAAAATCAATATAGCCCTTTCTATGAAAAATATAGCCATCCAATGCCTCCTGCGTCCAGCTTTAACTGTGGTCGACCGGTGCCTCGATTACGATAACTTCCGCGCCACCATTGATCGAATCGATCGGCTGCTGATCGACTCGGAGGTGGAATCGCAGGCCATTGAGCTGGCCTTGGAGGGGTGGCAGCCAATGGGTCTAAAGGCCCGGCGGCAGCGGGCCAGTTTTGCCATCAAGGCACTGCGCATGGATACGCTGGGCCGTCTGCTCGGAGGGATTTCGTTTCGGCATTTGTCGCGGGCTCTGGGCAGCAGCGATCTGTTGGCCGACTTTTGCCGTGTCCGGCAGATCGATGGCATCAGGGGCATCTCCAAAAGCACCCTGGAGCGGGCCTCGAAGTTTTTCAGCGAAGAGCAGTTGAGGGCCTTGCACCGGACCTTGACTGAGGTGGTGGGCGATGCCCTTCTGGCCCGGCAGGTGGGATTGGACAAGCCGATTGACACCACCATTTGCCTGATCGACGGCACCTGTTTGGAGGCTAACATTCATTGGCCGACGGACTGGGTATTATACCAAATCTCATTAGGTATGATAATAAGTTATTTGGCAGAAGCGTTTGCTTGAATGTGCTGCCAGCCTCCGCCAACTAAAGAGAGGACTTTTTCAGTGTCCTCCCACCAGTCTTTGAGATGGGTTGCGACGACTTCTTCGAGTCGCTCAATGCTCGGCCACAGTTTGTTGGCCGTTTGATCCTGTATCATATCCCAAAGTCTTTCAATCGGGTTGAGTTCAGGACTATACGGCGGCAGATTCACGATATGTATGCCCGGGGGGACGTTGGGGTGCTCCGAGTCGTGCGGATGGAAGCCTGCCCCGTCCCATACAACCACATGTTCCTCCTCAGGATATTGCTTTTTGATCTGTTGGAGGAAAGCCTCCGTCCACTGTAGATTCGTGCTAGGGGTTTGGATGCATACCATCTCGCCGTTGACCACGTCGAGGGCTCCGTAACAGTAGCTCCACTGGTATCTTGTCTGATATTTTTTGTGCGGCCGAAGCCCTCTTTGCGTCCAGCACCGGCGGTACACCGGAAGCAAACCAAAACGGCTTTCATCGGCAAACCACACCCGAACCCGATTGCCTCGGGTGAGGGAAAGCTCCTGGAGGATCTTAAAAAAGTCTCGCTTGAACGCTTCCGCTTTTGCCGAGTCCCGTTTCTCATGCACGGGGCGAGGGACTCGAAGCACCCCGGCGCATTTTTTTAGCCATCGCCACACCGTCTTGTAGGCGAAGGAGCGCCCGAAATGTCGCTCCAGCTCTTGCCCCGCCTGAACGGCTGTGTTCCAGCGCGCGACCTTCAAACCATTGAGCAAGAAGGCCTCCACCTCTTTGTCGCAACGGCTTTTGATCCCGCCTTTGTAGGCGCGTGTAAGCACCGCCCCGAGCCCTGCAGCACGATATTTGTCAAACCAACGCTGGATCGTCGCTTTGCCTCGGCCCACGATGGCTCCAATTTCATCAATGCTGTGGTGCGGCTGGAAGCCCATTTTTAATGCCACCAAACGCTCTTTACGCCAGCCGACAGCCTCTTTGTTGAGCAATTTCTTGATACGTTCACGGTCTTCATCGGTTCCCATATATCTTCTCATTCCGCCTTTATAGCTGTTTTTTAATCTTTATCAATCCTTTTGCGATTTGGTATTACTCAAGGATGTAGCCGGCACGTTGCTCAAAGCGATCCGGCTGATCCGCGAGAAGGCCGGTTTGCGCCATCGCATGCCGATCGAACCGGAGCCCTTGGCTCGGCAGATGAATCGGCTGTGCATACAGATGACCCACAGCCGGCGGCGAAAGGACAGCGCGCGGCAGCGCAAGGGTATCTTGAGGCAGATGAAAAAGCTGCTCAAACGGATCGGGGAGCATGCCCGCAGTCACCGGGAATTATTGCAAGCCTGCTGGGAGCAAAGCGATTACAGCGAAAAACAGGTCCAACAGATCCTCGCCCGGATGGAGCGCATGAGCGAGCAAATCCCGGTGGTCATCAAACAGGCGCACGAGCGGATCATTGGCGGCCGCCAGGTGAAAAACGCAGAGAAAGTCTTGAGTGTTTACGAACTCGATGTGCAGGTGATTGTGCGAGGTAAAGCGGGCCAAGAGGTCGAGTTCGGCAACACCCTGTTTTTGGGAGAAAGCGTTGAAGGGTACCTGCTGGACTGGAAACTCTACGGCAGCCGAACTCCAAGCGAAAATGAACAGATGCAAGAGAGTTTGCAAAGACAGAACCGCTTCAACCTGGAAGAACCCATAGCGGCCATGTGCGCGGACCGGGGATTTGCCTCCCAGCGGGCCCGCCGGCAGTTAGCCCAGGAGGGAATCTACGACGCGCTCTGTCCACGCGATCCGAAGCAGTTGAAAAAACGGATGGAGGAACCACTGTTCAGACAATTGCAAAAGCGCCGGGCCAGCACCGAAGGGCGGATCGGGGTATTGAAGAATCGCTGGCAGGCCGGGCGGTTGCGCAGCAAAGGCTTTGCCAACCGCTCGATCAGCGTAGCCTGGTCGGTACTCTCGCACAACCTATGGAAAGTAGCCAAGATGCTGGCCCAGCAAGACGAACTAAAAACCAAAGCGGCGGCCTAGAGAGCGGAAAAGCAAGGACAATACTTTTTCACAGCCGTACTGTCGGCTCATACAAAGAAAACCAGGCAACCGGACCCCAAAACCAGTATCCTAACGTCATAGGAGAGCAAAGTTGATACTCTCCCAAATGCAAATACCTCTAAAATGAGCGCCTATCAAAAGCCCTCGCAAAAATCACCCTTTTGGGACAGCCTCTATATTACAAAATCTATCCCTTGACTCAAGTTAAGATACGGACCTTTTGAACGGACATCTACTCAATAATCTATTCGACGCTCGAAAACCGGAATCCTTACAAATATGGATGCCCTGTTTGTTTAGACTTTTGTAAAAGGAAAAGTGGCCCGAACTGTCAAGCCAATCAAACTCCATCTTCGCCCGAATTTATTTTAATTTTCCCGAATAAGAGCGATGTTATTAATTTTAAGTGGACAACTCGTGTAGTTTAAATTTTAAGATTGGCCCAACAATGGATAAAGATAAAGCAACCGAAAAACTCGTCTCCAGGAAAGGGCTGATCATCGATTTGGTTTTGGCCGCAATGTGGTTTGTTTTTTTTGCGTTCATTTTGCGCCCCCATGTGCCGGCGCAATCCGAAACCTACCAGATAGTCATCGCCATCTTTACCTCCTCCTGTCTGACGGGAGTTTTCTGGATCGCCCTTTCCATGTTCAGGGTAGTCCGGGTTGACTATATGCGGCGGGCCAACGACTGAATTTTCCGTTCAGCAACAATTTCGTTTGTAAGATGTTCCGGTGATCAAGCATCGGCCATGGCCGTCGAGTTCAGGGTTCGTTTGTAAAGGTAATAGATCACAGCCAAGGTGAACAATAGCCCTGGATAAGCCGCCCACGGCTGTTCCCCAGGCATGCGATCCTGAAAATAGACCGCCGCCCCGGCAATCAGAACCCCCATCAAGGCCTCTCCTGTGATCAGACCTGAGGCTAGTAACAGCCCTGAATTGGCCCGCATCTGCTGCAATTCAGGCGACAGCGGTTTCGATTTGCGCTGTACCAGAAGAGACAGCAAACCCCCTGTAAAAATGGGTACGGACAATCCCAAGGGCAGGTAAATACCCACCGCCACGGCCAATACCGGTAACCGGAAGGAAGATCCGCGCCGGGCCTGGATCACATCCAGAATGATGCAGGCCACGGCCAGGCCGAAACCCATGAAAATGAATTTCCAGTTGATGCCGGCTCCGAATATGCCCGTGGCCAGGTCCCGCATCAACCCCGCCTGCGGCGCCGACAAGGCCACAGCGCCCTCTCGGATGGGTCGGCCGATTCCCTGCCCGGCGTCCAGTATCTGCAAAATCAAGGGGATGACGGCGGCTGCCGAAACGACTCCGACAACCTGAAAAATCTGCTGTTTCCAAGGGGTTGCGCCGACTATGTGGCCGCATTTCAGGTCCTGCATATTGTCCCCTGCAATGGCCGCTCCGGAACAGATCAAACCCGCCATATAGATTACCGCTATCGGTCCCAGTGTGGCGGCGAGCCCCGTGTTTCCCATCAACTGTAGCAGGATGAGCGCGGAAACCACCACCGTGGCAATGGTCACTCCTGAAATCGGGTTATTGGAACTGCCCACCAGACCCGACATGTATCCGGCAACCGAACTGAAGACAAACCCGAACACCAACATAAGCGCTGTCATGATGACCGCTATCATCAATTTGTCGGGATAGTCCCCCAAAACAGTGTAAAATATTGCGAAAACTGGAACCACGCTCAAGAGTACCACCCAGCCCACGTAATTGATGGGAGTATCGAATTCCGTCCGGGCCAGTTCCGCGCCGCGGCCCGAGGAAACCGCCCGGTAGGCCGAAAGGCTCGATTTCATGCCTTGCACAATGGGTTTGCACAGGGAGATCAAAGACCACAGTCCGCCCACCATCATGGCGCCCACCCCGATGCGGCGGCAATTTTGCCAGGACTCCCCGGCCAGGTTGTTCCAGTCATCAGTGGTTAGTGCCGCCCAAGGCGTGGACGGGTCGATTCCCACCGCCACCATCAAGGCGTGGCTGTTAAAGAGCCAATTGAGCGGAACACCGATGATCGTGCCGATGACGCCGCCGGCAAAGACCAGCATGGCGATATTGAAGCCCACGATATAGCCCACCCCGATGAGGGCCGGGCTGAGGGTAATGTTGCCCATAAACAGATACTTTCCCTTCAGCCAGGCTGCGGTGGCGGCCACGTTTCCGGGCAGTAGGCCGAAACCGGATTCAAATAGTTTAAAAGCCCCCCCGATGGCAGTTGCCTGAATCAACATGCGAAACCCGGCCGTGGAGGCCGAATCGCCCCCCGATTGGCCCCGGGTATGCTCGATTCCGCCGGTTTTCAAAACCTCCGCCGTGGCCACGCCTTCCGGAAATTTCAAACGCGCCTCGATAATGAGGGCCTTTCGCAATGGGATAGTGAAGGCCACCCCAAGAATTCCGCCCACTATGGCGATGGCCACAATGGGCCAGTATCGATACGTTTCCCAGGCCCCCATCATGACCAGCGCCGGAATCGTAAAAATCATGCCGGCAACGAGGGATTCCCCCGCCGAAGCCGAAGTCTGCACCAGGTTGTTCTCCAGGATATTGGTTCGCCGGCAGCACCGCAGGACGCCCATCGAAACCGCCGCCGCAGGTATCGACGCAGATACGGTCAAACCCACCAGTAAACCGATATAAGCATTGGCCGCGGCCAGCGTCATGGAAAGGATCACGCCCAATATAAGCGCTTTAACGGTGATCTCAGTCAGCCGGGTATCGGGATCAACCAGTGGAGGCGGGAAAGCGTTATTATTGTAATTGTTTTCTTTCTCGTGAGGCATGGCATCAGGTTCTTAACTTAATCAAATCAGGGGGCGCCAGGAGATTTTGAGATTGATGATATTGCTATATTTTCGCCGCGTCTTCTGTGATTAAAAAGGCTTCAACACGGCGAGATAAATGATCGGAATAAAAATGAGCAAACTGAATTCATTGAAAATCCGGTAGAAAACGCCGGGTCTGATTTTGCCCCGCTGAAAATCCCTCATGAAAACATAGCACAGCCAATGGTAAATCATGAGCAATCCGACAAAAACGAGTTTGGCATGCATCCACCCACCCGTGATGCCGTAGCCCAGCCACAGCCACAACCCGAACCCCAAAGCTAGCATTGAGATGATCGACATAAATCGAAAAAGCCGGAACTCCATGATGACCAACCGACGCACATCCTGGCCCTCCTTCAGGGCCTCAGCATGATGCACAAAAATCCTCGGTAAATAAAATATGCCGGCCATCCAACTGGTAAAAAACAAAATGTGAAACGCTTTAACCCACAACATGATTCTATTATATTCTATTTCCGTATCCGATCCGTTTTTAATCAATTCGTTTGATATTAATGCAATATGATTGTAGCACCCCTCCATGACCCCGTAAATGACGTTTGGGGCTAAGTTGGCAGGCTTTCCCCACCAGGGCAACCCCTCTTATACAGCATAAATTGGAAAATCTTGGTCAATAATCGGTTCCGAATTAGACTTATTCCTCAAATCCCGACCCATACACGGGATTCTCCGCGATTTTTTTATATTTTCCGTCTGGCAAGTCAATTTGTCTTAGTCATACATTCATTTGCGAAACGAATTTCCAAAAAACAATAAATGCATATTCACGGTGAAGAATTAATCAAAGAATTGGCCCGGAGGGCGCAGGAATACCGCATTCAGGTCTTGAAGATGGTTCACAAGGCCCAGACGGGTCATATAGGTGGAGCCTTCTCGGTGGCGGAAATTTTAACTTCGCTTTATTTTCATCACTTGCGGATCGACCCTGAACGTCCCGATTGGCTCAATCGCGACCGGCTCCTCTTTTCCAAAGGGCATGCCTGCGCCATGCTTTATACGGTTCTCGCCAATCGTGGTTTCTTTCCGGTCGAAGAACTTTCCACTTTTCGCTGTTTGGACAGCCGCTTGCAAGGTCATCCGGATCGGCTGAAACTTCCGGGAGTGGAGATATCTGCAGGTCCTCTGGGACATGGTGTAGCCATTGGAGCCGGCATGGCCCTGGCATTAAAAACGGGGGGAAAGCCCTCATCGCTTAGCTCTCCATCATCCCGTTCTTCAAAGGCCCGGGTTTACGTCGTTCTGGGAGATGGCGAAATAAACGCCGGAGTCATTTGGGAAGGGGCGCTCGTCTCGTCTAAATATCAATTGGGTAATCTGACTGCGATTCTCGATTACAATGGTATTCAGCAAACCGGTGCCACGGCGGATGTTCTCTCCACTGAACCAATCGCCGATAAATGGCGATCCTTTGGTTGGCATGTGCAGGAAATACACGGTCATAATGTCCGGGAAATCCTGGAAGCCCTCGATCGGGCGGACGAAGTGCACGCTCGTCCAAGCATAATCATTGCCCGAACAACCAAAGGAAAAGGAGTTCGCCTAAAAGGAGTTCGCCTGTTTGAATACGATCACAGATGGCACGGGGCGGCTCCAGATGAAAAGCAATATCTGGAAGCGTTAAAAGACCTCAAAACGGATTTGGTAATATGAAAAAAATGGAATCGATGCGCTTGGCTTACGGTCAGACCCTGGTTGAGTTAGGGGAAACAAACCCGGATGTGGTTGCGCTTAGCGCGGATGTATCGAATTCGGATCACAGTTTCATGTTTCAAGAGGCCTTTCCCGATCGGTTTTTCAATGTCGGAATCGCCGAACAAGCGCTGGTCGATGTGGCAGTGGGTTTGGCCTATGCGGGAAAAGTTCCGTTTGCCAATACATTCGCATTTCTTTTTGCCACCAGGGCGCTTGAAATGATTCGAACGCATCTTTGTTACGGCAAAGCCAATGTAAAATTGATGGCCGCTTACAGCGGGCTCTCCGATTCGTTCGACGGCCCGACGCACCACTCCATCACCGACTTGGCCATCATGCGGAGTCTTCCCGATATGACGGTGATTATCCCGAGTGATCCGGTTAGCCTAAAGGGGCTCCTGATTCAAGCGTCTGAGTTGCAAGGCCCGGTATATTTCAGGCTTAACCGAAATGAGGTTCCTGTTATTTTCGACGACAATTTCACGCCTGAAATAGGAAAGGTGGAGATTTTGCGAGCCGGAAACGCTGTATCCTTGATCGGAACCGGAATCATGGTCAGTCGTAGCCTGGAAGCGGCAGAGATTTTGGCGGAACAGGGAATTGATGCCAGAGTGATCGATGTCCACACACTTAAACCACTGGACCGAAAATGCATTACTCTTGCCGCCAAGGAAACCAGAGCCTTGGTAACTGCGGAGGAGCACAGTATAATTGGCGGTCTAGGCAGCGCGGTAACGGAATTGGCCGCCGAAGTTTGCCCGGTGCCCATACGGCGCGTCGGGATATCGGATCGTTTTGCTGAAACGGGTCCTTATATGCAATTGTTGGATTGTTGGATAAGTATGGAATGGCTGTAGAGAATATCGTAGAAGCGGCCCGCGAGGTTTTTTCAAAAAAAGCAGGAAATTGATTGATAACAGGAATCCGAAGTAAGGCTGTAGAACTTTAAAAAAATTGGTCGGGGCGACTGGATTTGAACCAGCGACCTCTGCGTCCCGAACGCAGCGCTCTGCCAGGCTGAGCTACGCCCCGATTTGCCTTTTATCTAGAGGCTGTCCCAAAAGGGTGATTTTTGCGAGGGCTTTTGATAGGCGCTCATTTTAGAGGTATTTGCATTTGGGAGAGTATCAACTTTGCTCTCCTATAACGTTAGGATACTGGTTTTGGGGTCCGGTTGCCTGGTTTTCTTTGTATGAGCCGACAGTACGGCTGTGAAAAAGTATTGTCCTTGCTTTTCCGCTCTCTAGGCCGCCGCTTTGGTTTTTAGTTCGTCTTGCTGGGCCAGCATCTTGGCTACTTTCCATAGGTTGTGCGAGAGTACCGACCAGGGGTTGTGCGAGAGTACCGACCAGGCTACGCTGATCGAGCGGTTGGCAAAGCCTTTGCTGCGCAACCGCCCGGCCTGCCAGCGATTCTTCAATACCCCGATCCGCCCTTCGGTGCTGGCCCGGCGCTTTTGCAATTGTCTGAACAGTGGTTCCTCCATCCGTTTTTTCAACTGCTTCGGATCGCGTGGACAGAGCGCGTCGTAGATTCCCTCCTGGGCTAACTGCCGGCGGGCCCGCTGGGAGGCAAATCCCCGGTCCGCGCACATGGCCGCTATGGGTTCTTCCAGGTTGAAGCGGTTCTGTCTTTGCAAACTCTCTTGCATTTGTTCATTTTCGCTTGGAGTTCGGCTGCCGTAGAGTTTCCAGTCCAGCAGGTACCCTTCAACGCTTTCTCCCAAAAACAGGGTGTTGCCGAACTCGACCTCTTGGCCCGCTTTACCTCGCACAATCACCTGCACATCGAGTTCGTAAACACTCAAGACTTTCTCTGCGTTTTTCACCTGGCGGCCGCCAATGATCCGCTCGTGCGCCTGTTTGATGACCACCGGGATTTGCTCGCTCATGCGCTCCATCCGGGCGAGGATCTGTTGGACCTGTTTTTCGCTGTAATCGCTTTGCTCCCAGCAGGCTTGCAATAATTCCCGGTGACTGCGGGCATGCTCCCCGATCCGTTTGAGCAGCTTTTTCATCTGCCTCAAGATACCCTTGCGCTGCCGCGCGCTGTCCTTTCGCCGCCGGCTGTGGGTCATCTGTATGCACAGCCGATTCATCTGCCGAGCCAAGGGCTCCGGTTCGATCGGCATGCGATGGCGCAAACCGGCCTTCTCGCGGATCAGCCGGATCGCTTTGAGCAACGTGCCGGCTACATCCTTGAGTAATACCCAGTCCGTCGGCCAATGAATGTTAGCCTCCAAACAGGTGCCGTCGCTCAGGCAAATGGTGGGGTCAATCGGCTTGTCCAATCCCACCTGCCGGGCCAGAAGGGCATCGCCCACCACCTCAGTCAAGGTCCGGTGCAAGGCCCTCAACTGCTCTTCGCTGAAAAACTTCGAGGCCCGCTCCAGGGTGCTTTTGGAGATGCCCCTGATGCCATCGATCTGCCGGACACGGCAAAAGTCGGCCAACAGATCGCTGCTGCCCAGAGCCCGCGACAAATGCCGAAACGAAATCCCTCCGAGCAGACGGCCCAGCGTATCCATGCGCAGTGCCTTGATGGCAAAACTGGCCCGCTGCCGCCGGGCCTTTAGACCCATTGGCGGCCACCCCTCCAAGGCCAGCTCAATGGCCTGCGATTCCACCTCCGAGTCGATCAGCAGCCGATCGATTCGATCAATGGTGGCGCGGAAGTTATCGTAATCGAGGCACCGGTCGACCACAGTTAAAGCTGGACGCAGGAGGCATTGGATGGCTATATTTCTCATAGAAAGGGCTATATTGATTTTCGCTAACTCAATTATAGAACCCTTTTTTGGCCGGATCGAGCAAAAACTTGCTCTTTCCGGCTCTTTTTATCAACGTCATCCAGTTGACTATAAAATCTTTATATTTTTGGGACAGCCTCCAACTATGTCTAATCGAATGTGGAATAGAGTAATAACTTTAACATATCTGGGGATTTGCCTTGCCAGCGTTGCTCTACAGCCTGAAGCGAGTGCCAAATCCGGCGAACTTGCAAGCTTTCGGTTTACCGTCACTGGTGATCCCCGCAATGAGGTGTTGAAATGGGAACATACCCTCGAACAAATTACCGATAAGGTGGGCGATGAGGGCGCTTTCCATATCACTGCGGGTGATTATTTCCAGCATGGCTCAATAACCATGGCGGTCGATTTTTATGAGAGCCTGAAAAAGGAATTTGGGGACGATGTGGTTTGGTATCCAACAGTCGGGAATCACGAGACCCAGGAAGACAGTACCGATGTGGAATGGCTCCGAAAGTATTACCATGATTATCTCAAAGGAACGGTCAATCCAGGTCCCCCCAACGGAGTCGAAACCATCTATTCGTTCGACTATGAGGATGCCCACTTTGTGCAACTCAACCAGTATTATGACGGGGAGACGGACAAGCATCATGACGGGGATTTCCGCGACGCCCTTTACAATTGGCTGGTTGAGGACTTAGAGAAAAATACAAAACCTCTGATTTTCGTGGTCTATCATGCGCCCTTGTTTCCGGAAGGGCGGGGCGGCAAGAAAAATGATGGGGATCCGGAATATACTAAACGTTTCTGGAAACTCATGGAAGATAAGAAAGTTATAGCCGCCATCTGCGCCGACACGCATACTTATGGGAGAGGGCGCTACGCGGGCAATCCTTACACTTGGGAAATAGACGTCGGTAATGCGGGCCGTCAAAGCCACGCCGACCGGCATCAAACTTTTTTGGACGTCATTGTAACGGGAAGCGAGGTGCGATTCAATGCATGGCAAGGACTCGAAGGGGAGGAGTTCGAAATCACGGACACGTGGACCGTCAATGGAGCTGAAGTCACACACATTTGGACGGCGCCTCAAGCCCAATCGGATTCTAATAGAATAGTGGCGCCTGAGACTGTTATGGCAGCCCTTAAGACCTTCGCTCAAGGCACTGAGATCGACGATTATATTGAACGGGCCGAAGAAGACGGGATAATTGTATACGAGGCCAGTATCAAAAGGGATAATAAGGAGATCGGTGTCACCCTGTCTGAGACTGGAGATATCCTGGAGGTAGAGGAGGAGGAAGAAATCTCTTGGGAGCAACTTCCTCTCCGGGCGCGAGCTGCCTTGGAAAAGATTGATCCGCATAACCGACCGGGAGATATCAAATTCGTCACCAGCGACGGTATAAGCTTTTACGACGTCGGGTATGCATTAAAGGGGTCAGGCCGTGATGTTTCCTTGAGTGAGGATGGTGAAGTTTTAGAAATCGGGCAGCCGATTCGCGCCTCAAGACTGCCTTCGGCTATCCTTGAACAGATCGCCAAGCGCTATCCTGGAGCGGCCATTAAGGAAGCGGAATCAAAAACAATAACCCACTACGAAATCACGTTGCACGAAAATGGCAAACTAACCGAAGTCGAGGCGATTGCCACCGGTGAAATTGATGAGAACGATGGTGACGCCGAGAAATGACAGAACTGTCATCTCTGCCAAAGTTGATTTGTAACCTTAAATGGTTATAATTATTGAATGCTAAAAATGAATGTGACTCGTATTATTCCAATAATCCTGTTGGGATCGATTATTCCGTTGAAAGCGGCGACGCAGCCCCCGCCGATTGGAGAATCGGCGAAAGAACCCGTCAAGTATATTGGCGCAAAGCAAACCGACAAACATTACTTCCATGGCGGCCTGCGCCATGCTGTGGGCGTGCATCGCTATCAGGCACTGCGCGCCAATCGTGAATACCCGCCCGAGGTCGGCAGTGAGGCTGGATGGACATATAATCACCAACCCAATTTGGCGTATTGGAATGACCTTTTTTATCTCCATTACATGAGCAACCGGGTCGAGGAACACCTCCCGCCCAGTCGTACTCTGCTGATGACATCGAAAGACGGACGCCACTGGTCGCAGCCCGTCATTATATTCCCGGAGTATGAACTGCCGGAAATCAGGTTTGGCCCCGAGGCCGGTTGGAATAAGAGAGGGGAGCTGCACGAGGAAATTTTTGTGGCGGCCGGGACCAAGTCGATCATGCATCAGCGCATGGGTTTCTATATCGCCCCCGATGGGCGAATGCTTACCCTAGCGTTCTACAGCTTCCTACCCCATACGCGCCTGTCGGCATCCATTTACGGCCTCGGTCTGGGCAATGTGGTTCGGGAAGTTTACAAAGATGGCACATTCGGCCCGATATACTTTATCCGTTACAACACACACGCCGGCTGGAACGAGAACAACACTAAATATCCGTTTTATAAGCGGAACGCCGACAAGGGCTTTGTGGACGCCTGCGACGCCCTGCTCAAAGACAAACTGATGACCCTGCAATGGTGGGAGATGGATCGATCGACCGACGGTTTTTACCCGATCGAGCCGGGCGATCTGGAACCCAAGGCGTTGAGCTATTACCACCGGCCCGACGGCGTCGTGGTCGGTCTTTGGAAAAACGCGACTTCCGCGCTGACAGACAATGAGGGCCGGTCCTGGACGGATTTCGCCCACTCGTCGACTCTGAAAACTTGCTTCGCCAAAATTTGGGGCCAGCGGTCTGAGGACGGGCTTTTCGCTCTGGTTTACAATCATTCCGCCACACGACGTAATCGGTTTCCGCTCGTCGTGATGACTGGCGAGGACGGTCACATCTTCGACAACATGCTCTGCCTGCACGGTGAAGTGCCGCCGATGCGCTATCAGGGTATTCATAAAAACATCGGTCCCCAATATATCCGGGGCATTATGGAGAAAAACGGCGATCCACCCGGCAAGCACATGTGGAACACTTACAGCATGAACAAGGAGGATATGTGGGTCAGCCGCACACATCTGCCGATAAGCGGAACCGTCGAAAATCATGTGAACCAGAACTTTGACAGCGCAAGGACCGAGTCGGATCTCGAACTGTGGAACTTCCATATACCACAGTGGGCGCCGATCTCGGTCCTCAGCTTGCCGGGATCAACCAATCGCGTCCTGGAACTCAGGGATGAGGACCCCTATGATTACGCGTTGGCCGAGCGGGCTTTTCCCGTCAGCCAAAAAGCAACCGTGGAATTCCAGGTATTATCCCGGAAGACCGGAATGAACATCCTTGAATTTGAAATTCACGATCAAGATGGCCGACGGGCGCTACGGCTGCGGTTCGAGCCGACCGCGCTCACCCTGGACCTGATGAAGGTGGAACCGCGGCCACTTGCTTTCAGGACCAATCACTGGCATCGGATCAAGATCGAATTCGATTGTGAAAAGCAGAGTTACGATCTGTGGGTGAATGATGAACTAGCCATAAAGGGCGTGGAATTCGCATCTAACGTAGAGTCACTGGAACGGATGGTGTTTCGGACCGGCTCGTGGCGAGGAGACGTACGGATGTTCATCCTGAACGGCGAACCGGGCAATCCCGGCCTCTACATGGAGGATCTGCCGGGCGCATCGCAAAAAACAGCGGCGAGTGTATTCTGGATTGATAACGTGAAAACCCATACCGCCAGTAATTAGAACCATGGATAAGCAGACGACGAGAAATGACAAAACTGTCATCTCTGCCAAAGTTGAATTTTAATCTTCAATGGTTATATTTATTGAATGTCAAAAATGAATGTGATTCGTATTTTTCCGATAATCCTGATGGGATCGATTGTTCCCTTCCCGGCGGCGACGCAAAGGTCGGTCTCAGTGTTTATTGGATCGACGATGTGAAGACTGGAAATTGAAGGATTGGATAAAATGCGAAATGGTTTTTGCACTTTGGTAATTTTCAGCACTATCAGCTTATCGGCTCTGGCTGCTGGTGCGGAAGTTGCGGGTAAAAATGAGCCCGCTCCGCGGCAGGCATATCCAGACCGGAACACGGTTACCCTATGGCTGTTCGATGAGATTGATTATCCGCACGCGACTCTGACCGATGCCAGTGAATACGCCAAAGCCGACTTGTGCCTGATGGATGGCGGCCACCTGGTGGGTGGAAAATTCGGAAACGCCCTGCAAGTCACGGGCACTGATTACGCTCTCTGTTACGCGGGATTTGCCGGTAAAGTATCCGAAGAGGATTTGCGCGAGCGTGATGGAACTCCCAGCGCCCTTTGGGGACCGACGGAGGGACCCGGTGCGCTTCTCGATGGACTGGCGGGCGACCGGTGGACGATTGAATTCTGGCTGAATCCCGCATCGGTTGCCCACGATTTCTCAATCATCGACATGGGCCAGGCCGATGCACCGGGGTTATCATTAAGGCTGTCCGCTGGCGATTTTGAACTCATCAATTATTATGCGGGCGTGAAGGCGGTCTTGCCCGCTGATTTGTCGGCGGGGAAATGGCAGCACATTGCGATTAACCGCGACGGTTCCAGTGTCGAGTGCTTCGTAAATGGCGAGAAACAAACACGTTTGTCCAAGATTTTTTCAATCGAGACACAGGCCATACCGAATCTGCAAAAGCCGGAAGATCGCGAGGGTGAACACCGGAACTTCAAACCTATGACTTTCGATCAGCGTCGCCGAAACCGCTTCAATGTGGCTATCGGAGCAGATCGCAATGGAAGTGACGGCATGAAGGGCCTGATCGACGAAATTCGCATATCGAATGTGGCCCGTTACAACGCCGACTTTATCCCGGCGAGCTTTTCCAGGAATTACGGCCCAAATGCACCCGGGCCACCAGTCGCCAATGGTCCGGCTCTCCTATTTGACCCCGAACCGGTTTCGTTGCCGCTCAAGTTTGATGCGCGCAAGCATGTCTTTATCGACGACGCGATCATCGATACCCAGGCGAACCTGAGGATTACCATGAACCAGCCGTTCGATAAGCGGGAGATCGGCAAGGATTTTGCGATTACAAGATCCTCATTACGGGGAAGCGTTTTTGATGTGAATGGTGTAGTCTTTATGGCACTACCCGAGGGTTACAGCTCCGAAAAGGGAACGACGTATCTGGCGACATCCGAAGACGGACTCAATTTTACGATGAAGGGTCTCATTATGCCGGAAACGTCAATGTATGGTTCATTCTTTAAAGACCTTAATCCAGGTGTTCCGGCCAGTGAGAAATACAAGGTTAACTCATTTGTAGCCAGCCGTGGCATGTATTTTTACACCTCCGGCGACGGCATCAATTGGCGCAGGAATGAAGTGAGCCAGCTTCCCCTTCGGTCGGGCGGCGAAGGCGAGTGCTTCTGGGATGATCAACGGGGTAGATACACCAGCTACATCAAGCGCGACAGCAGCTTCCACAACGAAGAGTGCCCAAGAGCAGGCGGCCGGGTCGGAGTGGGTTTCTGGACTAATGAAATTCTCAAACCCTGGCCCTTCCATCAAATGGATACGCCCTACTTTGAAGGATATCCTTTCCCGTCCGTCACTTGCGAAGGCCCGACCTCATTCGGCATTACCGAAGCCGGGGAGGTTTACCGGATCAGGGCTATCAAATACCCATGGGCACCGGATGTTTACCTCGCATTCATCTGGAGGTTTAGTCCCGAAAATGACGAAGTCAGGCATATTGACCTTGGAATTAGCCGCGATGGTGAAAACTGGACATTCTCAGGTACCGATTGGTACATACCACTTGGATCGCAAGAGGAAGAACTTACGCTCTACGGACTCATCCGGCGAGGCGATGAAATATGGCAATATGTAGATGAAGGCGGCGCGCATGGAGGCGACTCCAAACGGGTTTATTATCGTTACACCCAGCGGTTGGACGGATTTATCTCTCTCGATGCAGGTGCCGAGGCCGGTACCGCAACCACACTGCCCTTGATTTATAAGGGTGATCAGCTTGTTCTCAATCTTAAAGCGAAGGGTTCCGTCAAAGTAGCCATTACGGACGCGAAGGGTAGGGCGTATCCAGGTTTTGATCTTGACGACTGCGACCCGATCACTGGCGACATGGTCGAAAAAACCGTCACCTGGCATGGCAATGCAAGCGTCAAGGAAATGGCGGGAAAAACAGTGCGCCTGAAATTCCGAATGCAGGAAGCAAAACTATTCGCCTTTGAATTTACCAACCGCGTTCCGTCGAAAAACTAAACCATAAACTAATAATACCCGTTATGAAACAATCCAATCTTAACCGCCGCGATTTCATCAAGACCTCCGTCGCCGGAGCCATCCTCGCCACCACCCCGGGAGCCCACAGCATAGCGCAGGAGACCGCGCCAACATCTGCCGGGAGTAGGGGAGGCAAGAAGCACACCCTCGATTTTAACAGGGAAGGGACCCTCATCCGGTCGGACATGTCACAATGCACCCCCAAGGGAAATTATTCCCACAACTTCGAGAAAGACCGCTGGTCCCTCATCGACTTTGAGACCACCGAAGGCGTCAAAGGATACATGGCCTCGGCCCGGCCCGACAACACTTGCGGCGCATTGACCCTCCCGCTCGACGCGCAAGGGCTTTACAAAATCTACCTCGGCATACACGCCACCAAATCCCACTTCCGCGGACGGTCCTCCTACGGCCAGCTCCAGGTGAAACTGTCCGACGACCCCGGCTACCGCAGGGTCGGCCCCGAAGACGAAACCGTGGATGAAGACGGCACCACCAAGTTCGGCGAGGACAGCCCCAGCCTCGATAAAGTAATCACCGAAGCCTACTGGAAAACCGCCGACCTCACCGGCCAGTCCCTCACCATCAGCCAGATGCCCGATCCCTACAACCGGCCCGAGCACGCCAGGATGTCAAACCTCTCCTACGTAAGATTGATCCCCCTGAACGAAGAGGAGAAACGCCAGTGGCGCGAGATTCAACCCACTGAAAAGACCCGCAACCTCGCCTTGATCTTTTGCACCGGTCAATACACCGGTCACACCCGGGGCACCTACAACTTTCACCCCACCGCCAAAAATTGGTGCACGGACGAGTTTACGCCCTTCGCCGATTCCGACATCGGCATCCTCATCTTCGAAGCCCTCAGAGGCAGTTCCTGTGTTTACAAAACAAACATCGGCAGCTTGGGAACCAAAGACCAAACCTGGCAGGATGACTGGGTGGACCCCCTGGTGGAGCTTACGAAGCTCGCCCACGACAACGGCATGAAAATATTCGCCAGCATGCGCTTCATCGGAGTCCAGTTCCCCATGAACCGCTCGCCCATCGCCTGGGCCGTCAACTACTGGAAACATCGCGAATGGACCATGCGCACCAAGGAAGGTATGCCCATCACCAACCTGAGCATTGCCTATCCCGTAGTCCGCCAGTATTGGCTCAGCCTCCTGCGCGAAACCCTCGACTACGGCACCGACGGAGTCCAGCTCCACCTCAACCGCTCCGAACCCTACGTATTCTACGAAGAGCCCGTCGTGCGCGCCTTTCAGGAAAAATACGGCGAAGACCCCCGCCAACTCGACCACGAAGACCCCCGCTGGATCGCTCACTCCGCCAGTTATATGACCCAGTTTCTTCGCGAGATTCGCGCCCTGGTCGATGAAAAACCCGGCCGGAACCTCAGCATCACCCTCTCCGGTCGCGCAAACGGCCGGGAAGCGCACTACGAAGAGAACCATTGCGACGTCGAAACCTGGTTGCGCGAAGACCTCGTCAACTACCTCATGATCACGCCCTACCTGCATCCCGATCTCCTCAAAAAATGGCGCAGGATCGGCGGGGACAACGTCCACATCTGGCCCGACCTCATGCCACGCGCGCAATCCGCCGCCAGCTTCGCCCGGCTCGCCAAGTCATACTACGAAGCCGGGGCCGACGGCCTTACCTTATGGGACGGCGAACGCCGCACCGCCAGGATCAGCGAGTGGTCCGGGGTGCAGAGGCTCGGCCACAAAGACCAACTCGACCGCCTCGCCCAGGAAGGCCCCTCCTATTACAGATGGGCCCACCTCAAGTACCTCGGCGGCTTCGATGTAAAGTGGTCCTTCAAGGATGGTTGAGGGAGAAGTTCCTGAGGTAGAGAATTTCAGTTATCCATCATGAACTGCAAAGCATAGAGTTTGGCGTTTTTGAGCTGGATTTTTAACTGAATTTCTTTCCCGGCCAGGGCGGTTAGGTCGGAATTTTTATTCCAGGTAACGCGGTGGTTGATGTTGTCGGTTGTTATAGGGTCGCAGTCGTTGAGCGTATAGCCGGGAATCGACTGACCGGCTTGGTTGAGGATGGCGAGGCGGGCGATTCCTTTGGCCCCTGTATTGATATTAAGTTGAAGTTGGTTACCGGTAAAGATGAGTTGTTTGGTGACTATTTTCCCAGTATTTTGGCCGGCGTCGAGGGAAACGAATCCGTCCAGGCGTTGTTTGAGGAGCATGAGGCGATCGTGGATGCCGCCTTCAAATTCTACGCCGCCATACATGATGCCCCCGTGCTCGGTAAAGCGAACGGTGCCGTATTGCCAGATTTCGTTCCCACGGCGAATCATTCCATGCTCGGTCAGGGCCTCGATCACTTTGCGGCCATTAAGTTCCCAGCCGCTGGCGAAATAGTAGGGGTTTTCATAGCGTTTCCAGTTCACGCCGTCGCGGCTGACCATGAGGAAACTGCCGGGACGGACATTACCTTCTTTTAGAAAGCGCCATGGGAACGCCAGGTAGGTGTCGGGCGCCCATTCATATTTGTGGGCCTTGAACCGATAAACTTGCCCCCCGGTATCAACGATGGGCAGCTCGCCCTGGGTCGGCTCGGACAGGAGCATGTCGGTATGGGGTTTTTCCGCCTGTGTGAAGGGCCACGGTTTGAGCAGGTCCGGGATGATGAGGCGGGGGCAATATTGCGACGTTGGGTGGGGCCGTCGCCGAATGGAGCCCGGATGTGCGTGCGGTAATAACCGGTTTGGTCGTCCCAAAAAGTGGTGTTGCTGCCATCGGGATCGAAGGGTAAAAGGCAGGTTTCATTGCGCCGGAAATGGATGCCGTCCGGCGAGGTGAATACATAAAATCCCCAGTACATGTTCCAGGCGATGTATTTGTATTTTTCTTCGGGCGGAACCATTGGATTGCGGTCCTTGATGATCGCGCCCTGGCTAGAGTTCATCAGCACGATATTGTTCCTGGTCGAACGGTCCCAGGATCTCAGGTTGAGGATCGGTTTTTCCCAATGGAGACCATCTTTCGATTTGGCAAAACAAACGACGTGATTTCGGGCGCCCCACATTCCGCTGTTGGTGTAAAGCATACGAAATTCGCCGTCCTCATCCCAAACGCTGCAAACATCAGGAATGGTCGAACCCATGCGCGGGGTGGGTTCCCACGCTTCCGTGTTGCGAAAATCGGTTTCCACGGGAACAGGGGAATTGGGCGTGAAGCGAACATTTTCCATTCTTGCAATCAAGGCATCGTCGATAAAAAGGTGTTTTCGTGAATGGAGCGGAATGGGGCCTGTAATTTGATTTTCAGGGTTAAACAGGAGGGGAGGGCCATTTGCCTTGTATATGGGTGGAGGTTGAGTTCCATAATTGCGGGAGAAACTTTCCGGCGGGGTGAACTCGCCGGAATACCTGACGATATCGGAGATGCGCATCTCATCGACCAAGGCGTTCACTTCATGGGCGATCTTGAGAGAGACGAGGCGGTTCATGGTCGGCAGAAAGCCGCCTTTTTCTGGGTGTTCTTGCAACTTGCCATCTACATAATGGCGAAGCTGGCGTTCATTTGCGGTATAAGTAAAAGCCAGGTGATGCCACTCATTGTCGTTGAGTTTTTCGGTGTCGGTAGGAATCACTATTTCTACATCGAATTCATATTTGGTCAGCATTTTGCTCGAAAGTAGGAACTGGCTCCTTCCCGTATCTAATATGAGGGCATTGATCATTTGGGGAGCCGTACCCACCTGATCATTTCGTATCTCGAAAATGCTGCCCCACTGTAGTTGCGATCCCGCCGTCTGAAACCACAACTCGATAGACCAGTCGAGGTAACCGAGATTGAGCCGATCAGGAACTTCGTCGCCCCGGTCAAGCAGGTAAACGTTTCCGTCTCTTTGCAGACGGCTGGGCCATTCCACCTTCGCACCCCCGCCCGGCGGCGTATAGAGGCCGCGGCCAAACTTTCCTTTTACCAACCCAACCACGCCATCAATGTGGAGAGGTTTTACCCCTTCGTTCGTCCTAACCAGCCGAAGGTCATGTTTGATGTGCACTGGAAAAAGTGGACACGAGATTCTCCTAAATGGAGAATCGAAGCATGGGAAGAAGACGCTTTAGTATAGAGTTCAAAAATGAGGCAGTTCAACTGATGATACTCGATGGTCTGAGCGCCACCGAGGTATCGACCAAACTTGGGGTCAACACCAACCAATTGTATAGGTGGAAGAGGCTCTATCTGGACGATCAGCAGGGCGAAGCCACCTCAAAGCGACAGAGCAGTCCGAAGGAGATGGCGGCCGAGATAGATCGTCTTCGCAAAGAGCTGCGCCGCTCGGAGCGGATCAACCAGATACTAAAAAAAACGGTGGGCTACTTTGCCAAGGACGAACAATGAAGTACCAGTTTGTCAAAGACAACGAGGGGCGCTTCAAGATCGAGGAAATATGCTCGGCGATGGGGATTTGTCGCAGTGGCTATTACTGCTGGAGGCACCGAGCGCCCTCGGCCCGGCGGATCGAGGACGAGGGAATCAAGGGGGCGATCCTGAAGGTACACAAAGAGGCCAAGGGCCGCTATGGGCATCGGCCAATGCACCGCCATCTGAAGGATGATGAGGGCATCGATTGCGGCCGTGACCGGGCTCTGCGTCTGATGCGTGAAATGGGAATCAAAAGCACCCAGAGTAAACGCTTTAAGCCATTAAAAACCAACAGTAACCATCCCTATGGTTACAGCCCCAATGTGCTTAAAAAGCATGGCCAGCCGACCCATATCGACGAGGTCTGGGTGGCGGACACGACCTACCTACGGACCCTGGCCGGTTGGATGTACTTGGCCACGGTGATGGACCTGTTCAGCCGACGCCTGCTGGGCTGGAGCGTTTCCAACCACAACGACGCGAAGCTGGTTGGCAAGGCCCTCAAAGCCGCGGCCATGACCCGCGGCACACTGCGCACCGGGATTATTCATCACAGCGATCGGGGCAGCCCCTACGCCAGCGACGACTATCAGAGGCTGGTCTCTGAACTAGGCATGAAGCCGAGCATGAGCGGCCAAGGCAACTGCTACGACAACGCGGCCATGGAATCGTTCTACGGCCGCTTCAAGACCAGCACGATTCGAGGCCGCCACTTTGCCGACGAGCGCGAACTGCGATCAACTGTCTTCGAATACGTGGAAATCTTCTACAACCGATATCGCAAACATTCCTCTCTGAGTTACCAAAGCCCAGTCCAATTCGAGGAAAATATTTGCCCCCCATGGGGGGCAACGAGAAAACAAAACCCTTTACCAAAACAAGCCGCCTGACACACTAATCAATAAACAATGAATATAAGAGAATCCCGTGTCCAACAAATCCAGTACACGTCAGTATAGTAGCCGCTTATGTGGCAAAAGACTTCAGTGGAGCCGTATTTTGGCCTCAGGATTGATGTTCCTCAGGCAGGGGAGGTGTTTGGGCGCTATGGGCCGGTGCCGACGCCGGGGTTGATGGAGCCTTATGGGTATTCCAAGGCAAAGTGTGTTTTTGACCGGAGGACATTGCTCAAGGCCTGGGCCTGGGCCTGTATGGATGTGGGAGCCAATCCCGTTGTGCCGCCTTCGGGGGAAGGTGTTTTTTGTGATGATGGCGACGGCAAATTGACCACTGACGCCACTATAATGGGAGCCTGTCAAAATCCTCTCGTAAAAATCAGTTATTAGAGTCAGCCTTTATTCAAGGTGTCGCATCATAAAAGCATTAAGGATCGGGAATCCTGGCTTCCCGCGCTGGCTGATTTTTTGCTGGCCCGAGCCGACTTGGGGGCCATGCGGGTCGATCCGGCGGGTGGAAAAATCTCCATCGCTACTTTGGGGGCGATTGATGAGGAAGAATTGCGTACCACCTTGCACGCCACTTTGCGGGCTGCGGAAAAAACCCTGATGCCCGAAAAACCTCTTAATCCGGTCTTGACGGTTGAATCCAGCCCGGAGGGCACATTGCTGAGCAAGCCATCCTGCCTGACCTCGCCGGCCCTCTGGCGCTGGCGCGAGTTCGAATGGCCGGATCGGGAGCCGGAAACGGCCGACTCCTGCTGTAGTCATGAGCATGACTGGGAAACCCTGCTCCTGCTGGCCTCAATTTGCGGTTTGTCCGCACTGGCTGGCTGGATCGTGGAAACAACAGCTCCAGGGCAAGTCTATTGGTTCCGTTCCCTTTACCTGTTGGCACTGGTAACCGGCGGATGGGATGCCGCCTTCGATGCCTTTGCGAAGATCAAAAAAAGCAAACTGGATATCCATTTCCTGATGCTGGCGGTGGCGGTGGGCGCAATCGCCATCGGAGCTTGGTCGGAGGGGGCGTTGCTGCTTTTTCTCTTTTCCTTTTCCGGAGCCCTGGAGCATTACGCCCTCTACCGGACGCGGAAGGAAGTGGACGCTCTTTTTAAGGCGGCCCCGCGTGAGGCCACGCTCCTGTTGCCCGATGGCAGCGAGCAAATCATCCCGGTCGAGAATGTGAAACCGGGCGACCGTCTGGCCATCAAACCTGGCGATTTGTTTCCCGTCGACGCCCTGCTTCTGACTGGACAAACGGCAGCCGACGAGTCCAATCTCACGGGTGAGTCTCTGCCAGTGGAAAAAACTACAGGCGACGCCCTCTATAGCGGCACCCTCAATCTTTGGGGGGCGGTAGAGGCAACCGCCCTGCGGCCCGCGGGCGAGAGCGCCTTGCAAAAAGTCCTTCGCATGATTGAGGAAGCGCAAAACCAGAAAGCGCCCAGCCAGAGCTTTACGGATCGTTTCGGCACTCGTTACACGGTAATCATTCTTTCCCTCACCACTCTGATGTTTTTTGTCTGGTGGCTGGCCTTCGATTTACCCGCATTTATGAGCGAAGCGGGCCGCAAATCCGCCTTTTATCAAGCCATGACGCTGCTGGTCGTGGCGAGCCCGTGCGCTCTTGTATTGTCGATCCCATCAGCTATCCTTGCGGCCATTGCCTGGGGAGCGCGGCGGGGTATCCTCTTCCGGGGGGGCGCCGCCATCGAAAACCTGGCCGAAATTGATATCGTGGCTCTGGACAAAACGGGAACCCTCACCACCGGCGACATGGTGGTGGATAAAATCGAGAGTTTTCCTCCGGGCCAGGAAAATGAGACCGCCCGCTACGCTTATTCTCTCGAACGCCACTCCGACCACCCGATAGCCCGCGCCATTGTCAAGTATGGCGAAAAGGAGAATCTGTCCTCTCTGCCTGTCAACAACGCAACCGCTTTTCCCGGCCAGGGTATGGAGGGCTTCATCGATGGTTCCAAATGCATCCTGGGGAGGCGCGAATTGCTTTGCGATGGGCCTCTGGCAGAATTTGTGGTGATAGTTTCACCGCCCGCGCTGCACTACATTGAAGTCTGGATCATCGCCCGAGATTTCCTCGGCCGGATTTTATTGCGAGACCAGGTGCGGCCGCAATCGAAGCCGTTTTTAAAAGAACTGGCGCGCCGCAAATTGAAGACCGTCATGTTGACCGGAGACCGGCGGGAAACGGCCGAAGCGGTGGCCCATGAGCTTGGCTTGCAAGAGGTGCGCTCGGGATTAACCCCCGGACAAAAGGTGGATGCGATCAATGAATTTAAAAACTCGGGCCAGCGCGTGGCCATGGTAGGCGACGGCTTGAACGACGCGCCCAGTCTGGCCTCTGCCGATGTTGCGGTGGCCATGGGTTCGCGGGGCAGCGATGCCGCATTGGAACAAAGCGATATCATCCTCATGCAGGACCGCATTGAAAGTTTTGTCGATGCCTACCGGCTCAGCTTGGCCTCAAGGAAGGTAATTCGTCAAAATATCGTCATTGCCCTGGGTACCGTGGTAGTCATGGTGGGGGTGACATTAATCGGCGTTCTGCCTCTTTCGATGGGAGTTTTGGGCCATGAAGGCAGCACTGTGCTGGTCTGTTTCAACAGTCTCCGCCTGCTGTTCATTAAAGACACGGTTTCCCGCCACAAATCAAAATGATCAAGGCCGCCAACCCGGGGGAAGATGGATTTTGTTTGAACCGCGCCGCAGAACCGCTTACCCCCTGACGGTTTAATTCTATCCCGGTGAGTATTTTTTTAACATGGTGGCCGCTCTGGACAGCCTGGTTTTTACAGGGGCTTTTCGGTTGCTACAATGTCTGGGCCTACCGCAAAAAAATGAGCGCCCAGGATGAATTGATTGCTCGAAAACCGGAAAAGCCCATCCGCCCCGCCGTTGTTTTTATTCCCATCAAAGGCGTCCGCTCCAATTTCAAACCGTTTTTCGATGGGCTGCTCAATCAGGATTATTCCGATTATCATGTCGTCATAACGGTGGAAACGGAGGAAGACCCCACCTTTGCCGCCGTTTGCCGCTACCTTGGTTTTAAAAACGGTGAGCGGGTTCTGACCCATGAAAATGGTCTGCCGGACGGACCCAAAATAGCCCCCGGGCTGCGTCAGGTTCGGCTCAACGTGGCAGGTCTATCGGATCTATGCAGCCAGAAAATCCACAACCAGCTCAGCGCCATTAAATATTTTGAGGAGCGCGACCGCATCATCGCATTCGGCGATGCCGACATCCTTATCGGCCCCGATTGGCTCACCCGGCTGCTCGGCCCCCTCAACCACGAAACCCATCCCGTTTCCACCACCTACCGCTGGCTCATCCCGGAACAACCCACTTTCTCCAATTATCTCGTTTCTGTAATCAATGGATCGGTCGGGACTCTGGGTGGGCCTGAGTGGTGCAATTTGACTTGGGGGGGCTCCTACGCATTGACCCGCGAAGCCTACCAAACAGTCCACCTGCCCGAATCCTACAAAGGGGCCCTCAATGATGATTTGCAGATGGCCCATGTCACCCACCGGGCCGGTTTGCGAATCGGCTTTGTCCGCTCCCTCATGCGCCCGACGCCCATCGACTATAGCTGGAGCGACATGTTCTGGTTTGCCTGGCGGCAGTATTTCCAGGTGCGCATCTATTCCCCCTACGTCTGGGCCATCTCCCTAGTTGCCACTTTCTTTTATACGTCCGCGTTCCTTATCACTTGGGGATCCCTGTTCGCTGGAAATCTATGGGCGCTCGTTCCAATCGCCAGCATTTTTGTTTTGAATCAAATCCGCGCCTCTGAACGGGTAAAAGTCATCAATTACATTTTTAAAGGCGAGGATTTGGCGCGGCTGAAACCCTTGTTCTGGCTTGATCGCTTTGCCACCGCTGGCTGGCTATTCATGCATTTCACCTTTGTCGCCACTACCGCATTTGCCACCAAAATCACTTGGTCCGGCATCACCTACCGAGTAACCGGCAGGCAAAAAACAAAAGTCATTTCCCGCTCCACGACCTATTAAACCGCCCAATTTCTGCTACAAAAAGAAAACTTTTCCAAATTCCATCAAATTTTTTGGAAGAAAACCTTTCCACCCTCTCATTCGGCACTAGAATTTATCACCATACTCAATTTGCGAGCATCACAGGCGCGTGGGCCTGGGCCCTTAGCTCAGCGGTTAGAGCAGAGGACTCATAATCCTTTGGTCGGGGGTTCGAATCCCTCAGGGCCCACCATTGATGATCAATGGGTTACAGCATTATTGGGTTATTGATAAAATTTCACTGTCCGGGAACTGTCCGGGATTTTGACTTTTGAACCCCTTATCTAGAGGCTGTCCCAAAAATATAAAGATTTTATAGTCAACTGGATGACGTTGATAAAAAGAGCCGGAAAGAGCAAGTTTTTGCTCGATCCAGCCAAAAAAGGGTTCTATAATTGAGTTAGCGAAAATCAATATAGCCCTTTCTATGAAAAACTATGAAAAATATAGCCATCCAATGCCTCCTGCGTCCAGCTTTAACTGTGGTCGACCGGTGCCTCGATTACGATAACTTCCGCGCCACCATTGATCGAATCGATCGGCTGCTGATCGACTCGGAGGTGGAATCGCAGGCCATTGAGCTGGCCTTGGAGGGGTGGCCGCCAATGGGTCTAAAGGCCCGGCGGCAGCGGGCCAGTTTTGCCATCAAGGCACTGCGCATGGATACGCTGGGCCGTCTGCTCGGAGGGATTTCGTCTCGGCATTTGTCGCGGGCTCTGGGCAGCAGCGATCTGTTGGCCGACTTTTGCCGTGTCCGGCAGATCGATGGCATCAGGGGCATCTCCAAAAGCACCCTGGAGCGGGCCTCGAAGTTTTTCAGCGAAGAGCAGTTGAGGGCCTTGCACCGGACCTTGACTGAGGTGGTGGGCGATGCCCTTCTGGCCCGGCAGGTGGGATTGGACAAGCCGATTGACACCACCATTTGCCTGATCGACGGCACCTGTTTGGAGGCTAACATTCATTGGCCGACGGACTGGGTATTACTCAAGGATGTAGCCGGCACGTTGCTCAAAGCGATCCGGCTGATCCGCGAGAAGGCCGGTTTGCGCCATCGCATGCCGATCGAACCGGAGCCCTTGGCTCGGCAGATGAATCGGCTGTGCATACAGATGACCCACAGCCGGCGGCGAAAGGACAGCGCGCGGCAGCGCAAGGGTATCTTGAGGCAGATGAAAAAGCTGCTCAAACGGATCGGGGAGCATGCCCGCAGTCACCGGGAATTATTGCAAGCCTGCTGGGAGCAAGGCGATTACAGCGAAAAACAGGTCCAACAGATCCTCGCCCGGATGGAGCGCATGAGCGAGCAAATCCCGGTGGTCATCAAACAGGCGCACGAGCGGATCATTGGCGGCCGCCAGGTGAAAAACGCAGAGAAAGTCTTGAGTGTTTACGAACTCGATGGGCAGGTGATTGTGCGAGGTAAAGCGGGCCAAGAGGTCGAGTTCGGCAACACCCTGTTTTTGGGAGAAAGCGTTGAAGGGTACCTGCTGGACTGGAAACTCTACGGCAGCCGAACTCCAAGCGAAAATGAACAAATGCAAGAGAGTTTGCAAAGACAGAACCGCTTCAACCTGGAAGAACCCATAGCGGCCATGTGCGCGGACCGGGGATTTGCCTCCCAGCGGGCCCGCCGGCAGTTAGCCCAGGAGGGAATCTACGACGCGCTCTGTCCACGCGATCCGAAGCAGTTGAAAAAACGGATGGAGGAACCACTGTTCAGACAATTGCAAAAGCGCCGGGCCAGCACCGAAGGGCGGATCGGGGTATTGAAGAATCGCTGGCAGGCCGGGCGGTTGCGCAGCAAAGGCTTTGCCAACCGCTCGATCAGCGTAGCCTGGTCGGTACTCTCGCACAACCTATGGAAAGTAGCCAAGATGCTGGCCCAGCAAGACGAACTAAAAACCAAAGCGGCGGCCTAGAGAGCGGAAAAGCAAGGACAATACTTTTTCACAGCCTTACTGTCGGCTCATACAAAGAAAACCAGGCAACCGGACCCCAAAACCAGTATCCTAACGTCATAGGAGAGCAAAGTTGATACTCTCCCAAATGCAAATACCTCTAAAATGAGCGCCTATCAAAAGCCCTCGCAAAAGCCCTCGCAAAAATCACCCTTTTGGGACAGCCTCCAATTAAAGGAAGAAATGAAAAATTAATCCCGCTTGTCACGCGCCGTTTCGCGGGATTAGGATCTTTCCCATGAAGTATTTTCTGGACCCTCTGTGTTGCTTTTAAAAATTTTAAATCAAGAAGAAAATATAGACGCGAATATTAACTTTTAAGATATAAAGTTCAAGATTTCTATGATAATCCATCCCTATTTCGGAAAAAATTACAGGATTTTTACATAAAACTTAACAAAACCGGGACGGAATTCATTATTTTCCGGTATTTGTAGTGGATTTAATTCGATTTCACTATTCCGTGAAACCTGCCATGAGTCCATTAATGCAGACGGATCGTGCGGACATAAACGACAATTTCTTTGGAGTTGTCCAGGCCGATGGCTCCTCCATAAATCAACACTTTTTTCTCCAGATAGTATATTATCGGTTTAGTAACCAGCAGCGATGTAATATCGACATAGGCGATGCGTTTGCCCCGCCCGGTAACCAATTGAAACTTAAACTTCGGCTTTTTCCCGATCCAGCCAGTGGCATTTTCAAGGATGCCTTCAAAATATCGCGGGGGGCTCTCGGCCGATGGGTTAGCGTAAACGGAAGGAACGATTCCGGGAATTGCAATCGGGGCGGAGCCATCGGGCTGTGTCCTGGTTGTTTCATCCCCAAAACTGAGGACGGGCAGGGTTTTCGACGGGTGTTTGAAATATAAGGGTAGAGATTTTGAAAAGCTGATTTCAGCCCAGTCCTCGGCATAGATCAACTCGGCCGCATCCTCTGTCGTAATTAGAGGCTGTCCCAAAAATATAAAGATTTTATAGTCAACTGGATGACGTTGATAAAAAGAGCCGGAAAGAGCAAGTTTTTGCTCGATCCGGCCAAAAAAGGGTTCTATAAAAGGGTTCTATAATTGAGTTAGCGAAAATCAATATAGCCCTTTCTATGAAAAATATAGCCATCCAATGCCTCCTGCGTCCAGCTTTAACTGTGGTCGACCGGTGCCTCGATTACGATAACTTCCGCGCCACCATTGATCGAATCGATCGGCTGCTGATCGACTCGGAGGTGGAATCGCAGGCCATTGAGCTGGCCTTGGAGGGGTGGCCGCCAATGGGTCTAAAGGCCCGGCGGCAGCGGGCCGTCTGCTCGGAGGGATTTCGTTTCGGCATTTGTCGCGGGCTCTGGGCAGCAGCGATCTGTTGGCCGACTTTTGCCGTGTCCGGCAGATCGATGGCATCAGGGGCATCTCCAAAAGCACCCTGGAGCGGGCCTCGAAGTTTTTCAGCGAAGAGCAGTTGAGGGCCTTGCACCGGACCTTGACTGAGGTGGTGGGCGATGCCCTTCTGGCCCGGCAGGTGGGATTGGACAAGCCGATTGACACCACCATTTGCCTGATCGACGGCACCTTTTGCCTGATCGACGGCACCTGTTTAGAGGCTAACATTCATTGGCCGACGGACTGGGTATTACTCAAGGATGTAGCCGGCACGTTGCTCAAAGCGATCCGGCTGATCCGCGAGAAGGCCGGTGTGCGCCATCGCATGCCGATCGAACCGGAGCCCTTGGCTCGGCAGATGAATCGGCTGTGCATACAGATGACCCACAGCCGGCGGCGAAAGGACAGCGCGCGGCAGCGCAAGGGTATCTTGAGGCAGATGAAAAAGCTGTTCAAACGGATCGGGGAGCATGCCCGCAGTCACCGGGAATTATTGCAAGCCTGCTGGGAGCAAAGCGATTACAGCGAAAAACAGGTCCAACAGATCCTCGCCCGGATGGAGCGCATGAGCGAGCAAATCCCGGTGGTCATCAAACAGGCGCACGAGCGGATCATTGGCGGCCGCCAGGTGAAAAACGCAGAGAAAGTCTTGAGTGTTTACGAACTCGATGGGCAGGTGATTGTGCGAGGTAAAGCGGGCCAAGAGGTCGAGTTCGGCAACACCCTGTTTTTGGGAGAAAGCGTTGAAGGGTACCTGCTGGACTGGAAACTCTACGGCAGCCGAACTCCAAGCGAAAATGAACAAATGCAAGAGAGTTTGCAAAGACAGAACCGCTTCAACCTGGAAGAACCCATAGCGGCCATGTGCGCGGACCGGGGATTTGCCTCCCAGCGGGCCCGCCGGCAGTTAGCCCAGGAGGGAATCTACGACGCGCTCTGTCCACGCGATCCGAAGCAGTTGAAAAAACGGATGGAGGAACCACTGTTCAGACAATTGCAAAAGCGCCGGGCCAGCACCGAAGGGCGGATCGGGGTATTGAAGAATCGCTGGCAGGCCGGGCGGTTGCGCAGCAAAGGCTTTGCCAACCGCTCGATCAGCGTAGCCTGGTCGGTACTCTCGCACAACCTATGGAAAGTAGCCAAGATGCTGGCCCAGCAAGACGAACTAAAAACCAAAGCGGCGGCCTAGAGAGCGGAAAAGCAAGGACAATACTTTTTCACAGCCGTACTGTCGGCTCATACAAAGAAAACCAGGCAACCGGACCCCAAAACCAGTATCCTAACGTCATAGGAGAGCAAAGTTGATACTCTCCCAAATGCAGATACCTCTAAAATGAGCGCCTATCAAAAGCCCTCGCAAAAATCACCCTTTTGGGACAGCCTCTAATTACGGTCAGGACAGGGCTGGAGGAAGAGGCTCGCAAGTATACGAGGGCACCGGGTCTGACCGATAAATCTTTGGCCACCTCTTTAAGTTCCACGAAACCTTTGAAATTGCCTTGGTAACCAAGCCAGTACCATCCCTCCGCCCGGTTGTCTTCGTCCATGACCGGGTCGGCCCCAGCCAGGCGTTTATCCTCAGTATTTATATTGGCTAATTTATGCGAACCGGCGTCGGGAGCCAGGTAAAGGGCGATATTTTCCGCGGCATTTGAGATCGCGGGGGCAATCGTCAAGAGGAGAAGGAGGAGGGTTATTTTTCCCATTTAATTATCCGGTGGTTTCTGCTTTTAAAATTGGCACAAGAAAATGGCTTTGTCAGCCTAATAGTAAATTTATTTCTTTTTCGGTGAGAAGACGGCATTGGCCCGAGCCCAGCCCCCGGAGAATCAAGCCGCCAATTTGATATCGCTGCAGGCGGCGGACATAGCATCCGAAATGCTCGAACATGCGGCGGATTTCCCTTTTGCGTCCGTGGTTCAAGAGGACCTCATACTGTTTGCCGGCCTGGGCTCCTTTAGCAATCGGAATAATTTTTTCGGCCTTCAGTTTTTCGCCATCAATGTGGACTCCCCTACAGAGGGCGGCAATGGCTGAGTTGGCGGCCGGTTTGTTCAGCCATACATGGTAACGCTTGATGATCTCATTGCGCGGATGGGTGATGCGCTGGGCGAGGGCGCCGTCGCTGGTCAGGATAAGCAATCCCTCGCTCTCCAGGTCCAGCCTTCCGGCGCAAAATAGCCGGTGTTGGCGGTAGCGGGCGGGCAGCAGATCGAAGACGGTCTGCTTGTGAAAGGGGTCCTTGTTGCTGCAAACCAAACCGGCGGGCTTGTTCAACATGAACGTTACGGGGGAAGCCCGCCTCTGCTTAACGGGAATTCCACTGACAGTAATAATATCTTTACCGGGATCTACTTTCTGGCCAATCTTGGCCGTAACGCCGTTTACCTTGATCTTGCCGTCACCAATCCACCTCTCGGCCTCCCGGCGGGAGCAAAATCCGGGGTAGTGTATAAAAAAAGAATGTTATTTTGTATTTTTAGCTGTACAAATAGCGTTAGGCAGTTTATTCTTAGTGCATGGTTACTAAAATTATTAATTGTCGGCACTGTGGAAGTGAAAATATCATTAAATTTGGCAAGACGCCCAACCATAAACAGCGCTACCGCTGCCATGATTGTGGTAAACAAAGCCGCGAAAACCCCACAGTGAAATACACCGAAGAGCAAAAAGAAATGATCCTTCGAGTCTATCAGGAACGCAGCAGTCTACGCGGTTTACAGCGCGCCTTCGGGGTGAGTCCCAACACCGTTTTGAGTTGGTTAAAAAAAACGACAATCGCTGCGACCGCTCAAAAGCACGATTCTTGCGGCCCGCCGCCATGATGTCATTGAACTGGACGAACTGTGGTCTTTTGTGGGGCGCAAGAGCGATGCCCAATGGGTTTGGATCGCTCTTTGCCGACGCACCCGTCAAATCCTCTCCTATGCCATTGGGCCTCGGGATTGGTATCGTTGCCGGGAACTTTACGAGCGTCTGCCACGGGCCTACAAAAGATGTGCCACCTACAGCGACTTTTGGAGCACTTATGATGAAGTCTTTCCTCATAACCGATCCGTGGGAAAAGAAACCGGTGAAACGGCCCATGTGGAACGATGGAACAATACCCTGCGCCAACGACTGGGTCGTTTCACACGCAAAACCCTCTCCTTTTCCAAGCTTAAGAGTATGCATGAAACCTGTCTGAGACTTTTCATTCATCAATATAATCAAGAATTAGCCACCATTCCTACTTAATACACTACCCAAAATCCCTCGTTGGCCAGGTATTTATGCAAACGAATCCGTTCTATTTCCACTGTCATAAGTTGTCTTTGGAGATTAGCATGGCACATCTAGCCAAGAAGCAAAGGAAAGAATTGCTTTGGGCCGCTGAATAACTTTAGAAGCTGTCCGAAAAGCGAAAATGACTTTATGAGCACTGTTTCTAAAGAAAAACCTGTCCACGACAAAAATAATCCTTTTTCAGCCCGCCTGACGGAGAACTGGCTGCTGAGCAAGGAGGGCTCCATCAAGGATACACGCCATTTTGTGGTAGATATCGAGGGCAGCGGCCTGGTTTACACTTGCGGGGATTCATTGGGCATTTTTCCGACCAATGAGCCGGAGAATGTGCAAGAGCTGCTCAATGTTCTGGGCGCCACCGGGGATGAAATGGTGCGTCTGCCCAAAAATGAGGAAGACATTTCCTTGCGGGAAGCTCTCAGCCACAGGCTGTCGCTGGCGCAGCCCACTAAAAAGATACTAAGATACTCAAGGCCCTTTTGGAAAGCGGGGTGGATGGGGAGACTAAAAAACAATTGGAGGAGAAACTGGCCCCCGAAAACAATGAGCAAACCAAGGAATACCTGGAAAATCGCGAGTTTGCCGACCTCCTTCTGGATTTTCCGGGAGCCAGGCTGGCGCCGCAGGATTTTATTCTCAATTTGCGAAAACTGATGCCGCGCCTCTACTCGATCGCCTCTTCGCCAACCGTTTATCCCGATGAAATCCATCTTACGGTGGCAGTGGTTCGCTATAACACCAATGGCCGCGACCGCGCCGGAGTCTGCTCGTCATATTTAGCGGATCGGGCTCCTCTGTTGGAGAACTGTGTAGCGGTTTTCGTGGCGAAATCTCATTTTGGCCTGCCCGAGGATGGTTCGGCGGGCCTTATCATGGTTGGGCCCGGCACCGGCATCGCCCCGTTTCGGGCATTTTTACAGGAACGGATTACCCGAGGTGGAAAGGGAAGGAGCTGGATCTTTTTCGGCGATCAGCATCACGATACGGATTATCTTTACGGAGATGAATTTGATAAATACCTGACCGAGGGCCAACTCGACCGCCTCGATTTGGCCTGGTCCCGCGACCAGGATTACAAAATTTACGTTCAGGACAAAATGCTCGAAAATGCCGCCGAGTTATGGAAATGGCTGCAAGAAGGCGCTTATTTCTATGTTTGCGGAGACGCCAAAAGAATGGCCAAAGATGTGAACGCCGCCCTCCATCAAATCGCTAGGGAGCAGGGGAGCATGAGCGAGGAGGAAGCCGTTGCCTGGGTCAAAAATCTGAAAAAGGAAAAACGTTACCAAAGGGATGTCTATTAAACATCTTGGGATCGTCAAAATATTACAATCAACCATTAATTTTTAGCTGATAAGTCCATGTCATTAGAAAATAGAGTTGCCCTGGTCACCGGTGCCGGGCGGGGGATCGGCCGGGCTATTGCCGAACAACTGGCTGCAGGCGGTGCCCACGTGCTCTGCGTCAGCGCCGCTCGGAAAACAGTTGCGGCGCCACTGCCGAGGCCATCAACCAATCCGGTGGGGCCGCCTCATGGCACGCCGTCGATGTCTCCGATGGCCGGGCTGTAGCGGAATTGGCCAAGTCTTTGCTGGAAATACATGGCACCGTAGATATTCTGGTTAATAACGCCGGAATCACTCGAGATGGTCTCATACTTCGCATGTCGGAGGAAAATTGGCATGATGTCATCGAGACGAATCTCTCCAGTTGCTTTCACTGGGTGAAGAACCTGGCCCACCCCATGGCCCGGGCACGCTGGGGCCGCATTGTCAATATTACCTCAGTCAGCGGTTTGGCGGGAAATGCAGGCCAGGCCAATTATGCTTCCTCCAAGGCCGGTATGATCGGGTTGACCAAAACCCTGGCCAAAGAACTGGCCTCACGCCAAATCACCGTCAACGCGGTGGCGCCAGGTTTTATTGAGACCGATATGACTTCTGGACTTGACGAAAAAACGCGCGACATCATTTTAAAGAACATTCCTTTGAAACGGCTGGGTCAACCTTCAGAGCTGGGTCAACCTTCAGATATTGCCAACATGGTGGATTATTTGTGCTCCGAGAAGGCAGCATACATCACCGGGCAAATTTTTACAGTTGACGGCGGCATGGTCATGTGATGCGAAATACGTAAAAGTAAACCTAATATCGAATATGGCAGATAAAACTATTGCACAGCGGGTCAGCGAAATCATTGTTAACCAGCTCAATGTCAATGAGGAGCAAGTTACTCCAGAGGCATCTTTTCTCGATGATCTCGGGGCGGACTCGTTGGATACCGTTGAGCTAATCATGGCTTTCGAGGAGGAATTCAAGGACGAGATCGATGGCGAAATTCCCGAGAGCGATGCGGAGCAACTGCAAACGGTTGGCGATGTCGTCAAGTACCTTGAAGATAAAGCCGGCAGCTGATCCTTTTTCAGCCCCTTCCCCTGATTGTCCCTGATTGTTAATCTAGCCGAGGCCGGGCGACCTCCCTCATGGACCAGCATTCCCCCAACCACCGAGTGGTCATCACAGGAATCGGGGTTGTCACCTCTCTTGGTAACAATATCGAATCCTTTTGGACCAGCCTTCTGGCCGGTCGATGCGGCATCGACCGGGTGGGCCGGTTCGACCCTTCGGAATTTACCTGTCAATTAAGCGCCGAAGCGCGGGATTTCGATCCCCTTCAGTATATGGACGCCAAGGAAGTGCGGCGTAACGATCGTTACACCCAACTGGCTTTGGGCGCCGCCAAGGAAGCAATCAAAGACGGCAGCCTGGACGTGACAAGGCTGGATAAAACTCGTTTCGGCGTGCTCATGGGGTCGGGAATCGGCGGGATGGAGACCTTCGAGATACAATACGACCGGCTCACCAAGTTAGGGCCGCGCAAAGTCTCACCCTTTACCATTCCATCGCTCATTGCCAATATCGCTTCCGGGGTGGTGGCCATCGAACTGGGCGCCAAGGGCCCCAATTTCGGGCTCGTAAGCGCTTGCTCCACCTCCGCCCATTCCATCGGCGAAGCCCTTCGCATGATTCGTTATGGCGATGCCGACATCATGTTGGCGGGCGGCAGCGAAGCCTCTATCACCCGGTTGAGCTTCGCCGGTTTTTGCTCCATGAAAGCCATGAGCACGAGCCGCAATGACGACCCCAAACGCGCCAGTCGGCCCTTTGACAAAACACGCGACGGATTTATCATGGGCGAAGGCGCCGGTGCCGTCATTATCGAATCAGAGGAGCATGCCCGGGCTCGCGGCGCTCATATCTATTGCGAGTTGGCTGGATACTCAGCTACCTGCGACGCTTACCACATTACTTCTCCTGATCCTACGGGAGAGGGATTGGCCCTTTGCCTCAATAACTCTTTAAAAGATGCCGGCCTGGCCGCCCACGAGATCGACTATATAAACGCTCACGGCACCTCCACCCAATTGAATGACAAAACCGAAACTAGCGCGGTTAAAGAAGTGTTTGGGGACCATGCCCGCAAGCTGCTCATTAGTTCGACAAAATCCATGACCGGGCACCTTCTGGGAGCGGCCGGGGCCATCGAGGTGGCCGCCTGCATCAAGGTCATTGAAACGGGCGAAGTTCCTCCCACCATCAATTACGAAGTCCCCGACGAGAATTGTGATTTAAATTACGTGCCCAACAAAAAGACATCGGCCAATGTCAGGGTTGCCATGACCAATAGTCTTGGATTCGGCGGCCACAATGCCAGTATAATTTTAAAGGCTTTGTAGAGAACCGACAGGGGGGCAATTTCCTGGCCGGGAAAATTCGGAAACGGCTGATGGCGCAAAAAATCGGTGGAAAAAAACTCTGGCGGCGTCTGGTGCTAGTCGCCGATGATGAAGTCCGTAGAGCACTCCAGGCTTTGCCTGCTAAATTGCGGCAAACAAGCGAGAAAATTCCCTGTGTCTATGAGCCCTATCCAAATCCTGATTTGCAGGCTGAAGGAGTCGAGCGCGACATTCTTGGCCTCTTTGTGGGCGAAGCATTTCCGGATTCAGGATGCGATTTGCTTCCTCTGCCGCCCCAAATATTGCTATTTCTGGATAATATCTGGGACTACTCCGGTCACAATATGCGAAACTACCGCCATGAGGTGACCCAAACCTACCTCCATGAATTAGGGCATTATGTCGGTTTCGATGAGGTGGATCTGGAGAGACGGGGAATGGATTGACTGGCGGTCTTGATTAGCTGACCAAGCCTCACCTAAAGCGAATGAATGGATGCCTTGTCCACTGCGAGGGCGGCCTCTTTAAGGGCTTCCGAGAGTGTGGGGTGGGCGTGGACCGTCCGGGCCAAATCTTCGGCGCTGCCCCCGTATTCCATGTGAGCCACCGCCGCGGCGATTAATTCGGAAGCGTTTTTGGCCAGGATTTGCACCCCGAGGAGCCGATCCGTTTGCGCATCGGCAATCACTTTGACAAATCCATCCTGGGCATCCGTGGCGATGGCCCGGCCATTGGCGGCAAGGGAAAATTTGCCTACTTTGATGGCGGTATTGTTTTCCTTGGCTTCAGTTTCCGTAATTCCCACACCGGCGATTTCCGGCTCGGTGTAGATGACATTGGGGATTGTCTGGTAATTTACCTCGCCGTGCCGTCCCGCAATGATTTCCGCCACCGCCACGCCTTCTTCTTCCGCTTTGTGGGCCAACATGGGTCCCTCAATGGTATCGCCGATGGCAAATATGCCAGGTGCGGAGGTTCGAAAACCGGTATCGGTTTTAATAAAACCTTGGGTCGTGGTCTCGACTCCAGCCTCCTTCAGGCCGAGGCCCTCATGGAATGGTTTTCGGCCCACGCAAATGAGAACCTTGTCCGCTTCGTATTTCGAAATGGCGCCTTTTTTCTCAACCAGAACCAAAGTAATGCCATCTCTCTTTTCGAGTCCGGTGACTTTGGCCGAAGTGTTAATGGACATGCCCTGTTTCTTGAAGAAACGCATGGCTCTTTTGGATATGTCGGGATCGAAAGTGGGGGCGATGTTGGGAAGAAATTCAATTATCGAAACTTCGCTCCCCAGGCGATTCCAGACAGACCCTAGTTCCAGCCCGATGGCTCCTCCGCCCACTACGACGAGTTTTTCGGGGATTTTGTCAAAAGCGATGGCCTGGTCGCTGGAGACAACCGTTTTCCCGTCGAATTTGAGAAAGGGCAATTCGACGATCTTCGACCCGGTTGCCAGGACAATATTTTTAGCCTCGATTTTCTCCGTCCCGCTTTCGGACTGCACCTCGATGGCTCCCTCTCCGGTCAGCCGCCCGAATCCTTTAAAAATTTCAATTTTGCGACCCTTGACGAGCGCTTCCACCCCTTTACGCAGTCGGTTGACCACTCCATCTTTTTTTTCCATCAACTTTTTCAGGTCGATGGAAACCGGACCGGTCTCAATGCCGTGGGATCTGACAGTCTCGACCGTTTGGTGGTAAACCTCCGTCGAGTGCAGCAGGGCCTTGCTGGGGATGCAGCCGACATTCATGCAGGTTCCTCCAAGGTAGGGGTCTTTCTCCACCAAAGCGGTTTTCAAACCAAGTTGGGCGGCCCGTATTGCGCAGACGTATCCCCCGGGGCCCGAACCGATCACGGTTAGATCAAAATTAGATTCCTTCATACTCTAAATTTCGAGGAGAAGCCGGGACGGGTTTTCGATGGCTTCTTTTATTTTGACCAGAAATGTGACCGCTTCGCTCCCGTCCACCAAGCGATGGTCGTAGGAAAGGGCCAGGTACATCATCGGCCTGGCCACTACTTGCCCATCGACAACCACCGGTCTCATCTTGATGGTGTGCATTCCGAGAATACCGCTTTGCGGCTGGTTGAGGATGGGCGTGGAAAGCAGGGAGCCGAAGATGCCCCCATTGGTTATGGTGAAAACACCCCCTTGCAAATCGTCGATCGACATCCTGCCCTCGCGCGCTTTTCTGGCATAGTTGACGATGCTGGTTTCGATCTCCGCATATGAAAGCGCATCGGCATTTCTCACCACCGGCACGAGCAATCCCTTGGGGGTGCTGACCGCCACGCCAATATCGTAATAATGGTTTTGCACAATTTCATCCCCATCGATTTGCGCATTGATGGCGGGCACTTCCTGCAAGGCCTTGACGGTCGCTTTGAGAAAAAAGGACATGAAGCCGAGCTTTACCCCGTGTTTGGCCACGAAGGCTTCCTGATGCGTTTTGCGCAGGGCCATAACCTCACTCATGTCCGCCTCGTTGAAGGTCGAAAGGATGGCCGCGGAATGCTGCGCAGCTACCAGGCGTTCGGCAATCCTCCGGCGCAGCCGGGTCATTTTCTTGCGGGTGACTTTGGGCGAATCGCCTGCCACCGCCGCTGGCTGCATTTGGGGTTGCGCCGGAGTTGGGGCCGGTGCGGGGCTTTTCGGTTTTATCCGTTTGGTTTCCTTTAAAATATCTCCCTTGGTCACGCGGCCGCCCTTGCCGGTTCCTGAGATCGTGGCCAGGTCTATACCTGTTTCCGCCGCCAAATGGCGGACTGCCGGAGATTTAATGGGGCTCTTTTTATGCGGTTCTATTTGTGTTTTAATGGGTTCCGGTGGGGGGGCGGCAATTTCCTTCTCAGCTTCCGGCGATGGTTCGCTTTTGCTGGTTTCCATGGAGGCTTTCACGGAATCGTCGATCAGAGCGATGATTTGCCCAATCTCGACTTCTTCCCCTTCCTTGGCCTGCAAGGAAATCCGCCCGTTGCAATCGGCCAATCCCTCGGAGGTGATTTTATCGGTTTCCAACTCATAAATGGCCTGGTCGGTTTCAACCTGGTCACCATCTTTGACATGCCAAGCCGAGAGAAGACCCGATGTGATGCTTTCCCCGAGGGTTGGAATTTTAACCTCAATTACCATTAAATCGTAGTTTTTAGCAGATATTCATCCCGATGCAAGCCGTTGGTTGCACCCGAATGGCATGGATTAAACTCCGGATTCTTTCTCTATAATAATTTCCCTCTCCGTATTTTGAGCCGGTTTTCGGGACCATTGCAGCTTGGGTCGGCAGAAATACCAGACCAGAAATATGAACATCCCGGCCACCGGATGCCATGCTTGCAGGCCAACTGCCTGGGTGGGTGCCGCCAGCCATGACATGGCCGGTAGACTGCCGATATTGGCGGGCGATGTGGCCAGAAAAATTGTGGCCAGATAAATATACCAACGCATGGCCGGATTTTTCCGGAATACGATACATGAGACCATTGGGATGGCCAGGTATTGCTCGACCAGGGCGCTGGAGGTCACACATACGGCGACCAGATAAATGAGGCAGCTCTCCAGCGGAGATTTATTTTTCAAGAGCAGGCCAAGCGAAGCCAGGGTAATGATCCAGATCAGCTTGAATCCCGAAAAAATTGGAAGAATGGAAAATGCTTTTTCAAAGAACTTCACCGGAAAAAACAAATCAATGAGTTGTGGATAAAAGCCGCTCATGTGGGTGGAGCTATAACCGGTGAAAATGAACTTTACCCTGTCGAAGGCGGCAGGATTTGCTATGACAAAAGGAATAAACGATATTAAAAAAATGAAGGCCGGGACAAAAAATAATATAAGTCTTTCACGTAAATTCAGGCTTTTGTTGAATAAAAACCAAACGGGAATAAGGAAAAAAATATGCTTAACCGAAAGCGACAGCGCAAGGAGTCCCACTCCCGCCCAGAATTTGAACTGCCGGTTTTTGCCTCCGGCAGCAAGCAGCCCGCATGCCATGATTCCGGGAAGAATAGCCAGATTTTCGATTTGTGAATGATAGCCGGTTAATAAAAGGGAAACCGGATTTATGAGGAAGAGGCAACCAGCGGCGAAGGAAAAATAACGCCACAGGGCAAAACCTATAGCGATGTCCGCCAGAGATAAAAACAGGGCGAGCAAAAGATGGAAATTTTGTATGGAAACGTCATTCAAAAGAGATAATTGAAGGAACCGGATCGCGCCCAGCAAATAGGCCCAAACGGGTCCGTAAACATGTCTCGCCGTCTCAGCGTAGAAATTCTTTCCCTCTACTACCAGGTCGGATACTATGTAAAATGACTGCACATCGTAATTGTAGCCCAAAAGGGATATGCCTGCCTTGGCAGCGGTTGCGGCAATTGCAAGCAATGAAAAGACAGTCCACTTATTGGAAAAAATTGAAGGCTCTGGCGTCATTTATGTTTCTATTCGCTTGAACGTTTCCAGTGCGCGCTTGAACGTTTCCAGTGCGGAAACCGCGAATCATCTTAATTTTATATTTTCTGCCAAATGGCAACTATGGTTTTTCCGAATCGATAAAAAAACACTTTGTCAAAAATACGGGATAACGGCACCAAAAATCGATCCCAGATTAGAATTTGCCTGATTGTCGGCAACGACTGTCTCAATAAAAATCGATTCGCGAACGAGGCAAGCATACCGAACATATCCAGATAAAACACTTTTTCACAGAAAACCCCATCAGGTTTCAGGTTAGACAGTGATTTTTGGTTATAGCGCCGAAAATGACCGATTGCCCGGTCAAATTCTGTATAGAAAAAATCGTGGGCCGGCGCTAGCACTACTAATTTTCCACCGGAATTCAAATGAGAAGCAGCTTCAATCAATTCTGCGGCATCATTCTCTATATGCTCAAGCACATCGATATATAAAATTGCATCGAATTTATCATTGGATTCCAAATCCTTTAGTGTTCCTGTCCTAACCTTTACGCCATCAAGGGCGGGATCGCTGAAAATCTTTTTTTTTAATTCATTTGCCAGATTGGAATCCGGTTCCATGGCTAACCATGAGGATTGATTCTCATTTTTTAATATTCGTGTTGTATTTCCCAAACCGGCGCCAACTTCTAGAGTATCTCCTTGTATTGCGTAAGATATAGTTGCTCGAAAATAGGACTTCCAATTTAATGCATGCTTAAAAACTTCAAGTTCTTTCCCGATATAGTTATAACTATCATCAGAGCTATCTTTAAGCATTCTCTTCCGCCCCCTCGAAAATTGTTCTACAATCAGCAATATAATCCGTATGATCCCTTGAGGGCATAAACAAAGATGATGAGCGATTGTTCAATATGAATAGTGTCATAATGCCGGCCAGTTGGATTGCCTGCAGGGAAAATACGATGAGTATAGCTGTTAGTATCGATGCCCATCCAGGGATTGCCAGTTGCGTCAACAACCTGATTCCGATTATAACAATAATTGCCATAAATGACAGGAGGGTCATTATACCCGACCCTATTAGCACGCGGACTCCCACAACATCGGCATGAACGGCATAGGCGCTAAGACCGTGTATGACAAGGGATTCGAAATTCATTTTGGAATGACCGGCTATTCGTTTGGATCGGCTTATCGGGAGCATGGTATAGGGGATGCGATTTTTGATTACTGTGGCTGTAAAATGATTCCATAAATCAGAAGATGCGACCACTCGCTGCAGCAGCACTCTTGGTATTATGCAGAAATTGCCTATTTTTATCGATTTCCCCAAAAGCAGTAAATGGAGGAAGCGATAGATTTGATAAAAAAACTTAAATATAAACGGTTCCGATCTTTTTGATCTTTCCGCGAATACAATCTTCTTTCTTCCTTCTTTTTGCAGGCGCTCTATTAATTGCTGGATGTGCGTTGGAGAATCTTCTCCGTCACCATCCATTATTAACACTGCATCGGATTTACCGCTGGATTCTATATAGGATAATCCGATGGCGATTGCCCTTTGATGCCCCAGGTTTCTCTTAAGGTTTAATAATTCGATCTTATTAATAATATCCGGTTCGTAATTAATTATGCTATCATCGGCGTCGATTGTTGAACAATCATTAACGATGAGTATGCTGCATCGATAATTTTTGTCTTTCAAATTGTGATCAATCGATTTTAACAATTCTCGAATCGAATCCCAGTCGTTATAAACCGGAATCATAATTACAATGTTCTGCAATTTTTCCTCTGTCTTACTTTTTGTCATAGTAATTTAAGGATCGTCCCGTAAAAAACGGCATCCAAATTTCGGTAGTGTATAAAAAAAGAATGTTATTTTGTATTTTTAGCTGTACAAATAGCGTTAGGCAGTTTATTTTTAGTGCATGGTTACTAAAATTATTAATTGTCGGCACTGTGGAAGTGAAAATATCATTAAATTTGGCAAGACGCCCAACCATAAACAGCGCTACCGCTGCCATGATTGTGGTGAACAAAGCCGCGAAAACCCCACAGTGAAATACACCGAAGAGCAAAAAGAAATGATCCTTCGAGTCTATCAGGAACGCAGCAGTCTACGCGGTTTACAGCGCGCCTTCGGGGTGAGTCCCAACACCGTTTTGAGTTGGTTAAAAAAAACGACAATCGCTGCGACCGCTCAAAAGCACGATTCTTGCGGCCCGCCGCCATGATGTCATTGAACTGGACGAACTGTGGTCTTTTGTGGGGCGCAAGAGCGATGCCCAATGGGTTTGGATCGCTCTTTGCCGACGCACCCGTCAAATCCTCTCCTATGCCATTGGGCCTCGGGATTGGTATCGTTGCCGGGAACTTTACGAGCGTCTGCCACGGGCCTACAAAAGATGTGCCACCTACAGCGACTTTTGGAGCACTTATGATGAAGTCTTTCCTCATAACCGATCCGTGGGAAAAGAAACCGGTGAAACGGCCCATGTGGAACGATGGAACAATACCCTGCGCCAACGACTGGGTCGTTTCACACGCAAAACCCTCTCCTTTTCCAAGCTTAAGAGTATGCATGAAACCTGTCTGAGACTTTTCATTCATCAATATAATCAAGAATTAGCCACCATTCCTACTTAATACACTACCCATTCACGGACACTGAGTTGAAATAGGCCGAAACATTCGCAATCGCCAGCCCATTCGCAACCGAGTCGGCAAAGGGCGTCAGGTCGATGAGGGTGTATAGATCTGCGCCAGTCCCAGAATTGGCACGGGCCATTTGGCTGCCTTCAAAGGGGACAATGCCGTTCTCAGCCGATGAGATTATATAGGAGTCGATTCCCCAACCAGTAAGGAGGTTTGGAGTTATCGTAATGCCGGTGCTTAAATCCGTACCCGGCGAAAGGTTTTCAAATCCCGGATCCGCCACATCGGCGGTGGCGGGTAATACGCCGAAAAACAGCATGCCAGAAAGCCAAATTACCTGCTTGATCATATGGTTCTGTAGATTATCAGGATTTCCCATATAATGGGTATGAATCATTGAAATTATCGGCCTTTAAAAACGCTTTGGCAATTTTTTTTGTATCAGCTGGTTAATTATTGCCCTTCCGCCCTTTCTGGACAAGTTCCGGCAACAGGAAGCAGAACTTCAAAAAGCTGATAATTCAGACGAACCAGGCGATGTAAACAAGGTATATTGGCGTAAGGTTCATTCCACCAAGCAAAATCACTTATGGAATTAGCCGCCAGATCACTCTTTGTCAGGTCGCTAAAGTCGATCGTTTCAATTCAAGCTGGCTCTGGTAGATCGAACCTTGTCTCAGCGCCGGAGGCAGAGGGATGCGAATGGGCACCTCTGAAAGGCGGGGTCGGTAGTTCGGCATGCCCCGCAAAATACTGCCATTGAAGGTTTTGATGAAATCATCCCACTTGGCGTGTATCATCAAAGGCCAGGCATCGACCGCACAATACATTAAAAGCAAAAGACGACGTGGTTTATCCGAAGTGTTGGGCATGGATGCGTGAAGCACGCGGACGTGATGGATCGATATATCACCTGCCTCGAGTACCACGGGCACAGCCCCGCCGGAGACAAATTCCGGCTCAGTCACGGCCCCCACAAAATGGCCGTCCTGGTGATGGTCGAGTATTCTCCCTTTGTGAGTACCGGGTAGGACGAGGAGACAGCCGTTCTCTTGGTTGGCGTCATCAAGGGCGACTCCGACAGCCAAAAGGTCGTCGTTGGTATGAGGGTGAAATGCCCAGTCCTGATGCCACTCCACCGGACTGCCGCCCTGGGGCAATTTCATATTTAATTTTTGACCATTGCATCGAATCGAGGAGCCTATGAGTTGAGCGACGATATCGAGAATCTTGTCATGCCTTAAAGTCTTATCGTAAACAGGATGTTGGTCGGCGGGATTCTTCAACCGGCGAAGACGGGGATTTTCGGGGGAATGGGATGGCTCCAGATCAAAAACATCGTCGTTGGAGGTCACGCCGGCCGACTTTTCCACGAACTCATCTGTCACCGAGCGTAGTTCCGCCACCTCCTCCGCGTTCAACACCTTTTTGACCACAAGGTAACCGTTATCATAATAATATTCTACTTGAGTATCGGTTAACATTTTTCGAATTTCCAAATCTTGTTCGCTGCTTTAGCCCGGATATTTCGTAAAAAAAGTATCGTTGATATGCTTAACTGCTGATATACAGCAGGATAGATCAATAATTAAAGCAATATCAGCGATGACAAAAGGTAAACAATTAAAGCTACAGTTGACAAGGGTAAAAGGCCGCCGTGTGCGGGTTGATTTCAAGGGCGGAGAGGTTACTTCGGATGCCGGACTGCTTTTGATCCGGGAAGTGGATCGGCAGTTGGGCTTGACCGAACGAGCGGCCCGACAGTTAGTGGACAAACGGCAGAAGGGCAAAGTACGCCATGAGGTATTGGGGATGCTGCGGCAGCGCGTTTACGGGCTGGTGGCGGGCTATGAGGATTTGAACGACTTTGATACCCTGCGCCACGATCCATTGTTGCAAACGGTAACGGGGCGCATTGAAACGTTGGCCAGCGCGCCGACTTTGTGTCGTTTTGAAAACGGGCAGGATCGGCGGGCGGCCTTTGCGGTAAACGAGCTGTTGGTCGAACAGTTCATGGGCTCCTTTGCCGAGGAACCCGAAGAGATCATCCTGGACTTTGACGCCACCGACAATCCGGTGCACGGGCTCCAGGAGGGACGTTTTTTCCACGGTTATTATGATCATTACTGTTTTCTGCCGCTATATGTTTTTTGCGGTGATCAGCTGCTGGTGGCCTACCTGCGGCCGAGCAAGATCGATGCCAGCAAGCATGCCGGGGCCATCCTCAAATTGCTGGTTAAACGGATTCGCCAAAGCTGGCCCCGTACGCGGATTATTTGGCGCGCCGACAGTGGATTTTGTCGAGACCGGATACTCTCTTGGTGCGACCGCAACGAAGTTAGTTACATCGTGGGGATGGCTCGCAATGCACGCTTGCAGCAAGACGCCCAGCAGTTGCAAAAGCAGGCCAAAGAATGGTTCGAACTAAGGGGTAAAAAACAACGGTTATTCCAGGACTTCGTCTATGCTGCCGATTCGTGGCGATGGCTGCGGTTGGTCATCCATAAAGCCGAACACACCGCACAGGGGTCCAACCCGCGCTTCGTGGTGACGAACCTGCCGGGCGATCCCCAGGAGCTTTACGACAAGGTATACTGTGGCCGCGGTGAGATGGAGAACCGGATCAAGGAACAGATGCAATTGTTCAGCGAACGCACCAGCGCGCATAAATGGTGGGCCAACCAGTGGCGATTGCTCTTGTCGGGGCTGGCCTACACCTTGATGGAAGCCTTGCGCCGGTTCGCATTAAAAGGGACGAAGTGGGCGCGGCTCCAATGCCACAGTCTACGGCTAAAATTAATCAAGATCGGAGCGGTCATCGTGCGCAACACCCGAACGATTCACTTTCATCTAAGTGAAAGTTATCCATGGGCCAGTCTTTTCAACCATGCGGCCCGCCGGTTGGTGCCAACCTAAAGGGCGCATTGGTGCTGCCCCCGGCACTACCGAACCAATGGGGGAAAGGGGGCAGTGTCTCTACACCCTGAAAAACACCTAAAAATCAAGACGATCTGCTCAAAATACAAAGAAATCCATCTCCAATAGCAATAACGAGCCAAACTTTACCCTTCATGAAATATCCGGGCTAGCATTATGCAGCCTGATGTTGGCCTGATTGAGATCGAAGGTCATCTTGTTAAAGGCATGTGCCAGGTCGCCCAATTCATCCTTTGATCGGACATCAATGCAGTGCTCCAGATTGCCCTGTGCGAACTCCTCTGTTCCTACGATTAGAGAATCGATGCCGCTTGTAATTACCTTTCGCATCCTGCGGCTGAGCATGAACGAGATCGCCACGGTCAGAAGTCCTATAACCATAATGACGACCATAGTTAGAGGCTGTCCCAAAAGGGTGATTTTTGCGAGGGCTTTTGATAGGCGCTCATTTTAGAGGTATTTGCATTTGGGAGAGTATCAACTTTGCTCTCCTATGACGTTAGGATACTGGTTTTGGGGTCCGGTTGCCTGATTTTCTTTGTATGAGCCGACAGTACGGCTGTGAAAAAGTATTGTCCTTGCTTTTCCGCTCTCTAGGCCGCCGCTTTGGTTTTTAGTTCGTCTTGCTGGGCCAGCATCTTGGCTACTTTCCATAGGTTGTGCGAGAGTACCGACCAGGCTACGCTGATCGAGCGGTTGGCAAAGCCTTTGCTGCGCAACCGCCCGGCCTGCCAGCGATTCTTCAATACCCCGATCCGCCCTTCGGTGCTGGCCCGGCGCTTTTGCAATTGTCTGAACAGTGGTTCCTTCATCCGTTTTTTCAACTGCTTCGGATCGCGTGGACAGAGCGCGTCGTAGATTCCCTCCTGGGCTAACTGCCGGCGGGCCCGCTGGGAGGCAAATCCCCGGTCCGCGCACATGGCCGCTATGGGTTCTTCCAGGTTGAAGCGGTTCTGTCTTTGCAAACTCTCTTGCATTTGTTCATTTTCGCTTGGAGTTCGGCTGCCGTAGAGTTTCCAGTCCAGCAGGTACCCTTCAACGCTTTCTCCCAAAAACAGGGTGTTGCCGAACTCGACCTCTTGGCCCGCTTTACCTCGCACAATCACCTGCCCATCGAGTTCGTAAACACTCAAGACTTTCTCTGCGTTTTTCACCTGGCGGCCGCCAATGATCCGCTCGTGCGCCTGTTTGATGACCACCGGGATTTGCTCGCTCATGCGCTCCATCCGGGCGAGGATCTGTTGGACCTGTTTTTCGCTGTAATCGCTTTGCTCCCAGCAGGCTTGCAATAATTCCCGGTGACTGCGGGCATGCTCCCCGATCCGTTTGAGCAGCTTTTTCATCTGCCTCAAGATACCCTTGCGCTGCCGCGCGCTGTCCTTTCGCCGCCGGCTGTGGGTCATCTGTATGCACAGCCGATTCATCTGCCGAGCCAAGGGCTCCGGTTCGATCGGCATGCGATGGCGCACACCGGCCTTCTCGCGGATCAGCCGGATCGCTTTGAGCAACGTGCCGGCTACATCCTTGAGTAATACCCAGTCCGTCGGCCAATGAATGTTAGCCTCCAAACAGGTGCCGTCGATCAGGCAAATGGTGGTGTCAATCGGCTTGTCCAATCCCACCTGCCGGGCCAGAAGGGCATCGCCCACCACCTCAGTCAAGGTCCGGTGCAAGGCCCTCAACTGCTCTTCGCTGAAAAACTTCGAGGCCCGCTCCAGGGTGCTTTTGGAGATGCCCCTGATGCCATCGATCTGCCGGACACGGCAAAAGTCGGCCAACAGATCGCTGCTGCCCAGAGCCCGCGACAAATGCCGAAACGAAATCCCTCCGAGCAGACGGCCCAGCGTATCCATGCGCAGTGCCTTGATGGCAAAACTGGCCCGCTGCCGCCGGGCCTTTAGACCCATTGGCGGCCACCCCTCCAAGGCCAGCTCAATGGCCTGCGATTCCACCTCCGAGTCGATCAGCAGCCGATCGATTCGATCAATGGTGGCGCGGAAGTTATCGTCATCGAGGCACCGGTCGACCACAGTTAAAGCTGGACGCAGGAGGCATTGGATGGCTATATTTTTCATAGAAAGGGCTATATTGATTTTGATTTTCGCTAACTCAATTATAGAACCCTTTTTTGGCCGGATCGAGCAAAAACTTGCTCTTTCCGGCTCTTTTTATCAACGTCATCCAGTTGACTATAAAATCTTTATATTTTTGGGACAGCCTCTAACTAGTGGCTTTTTTCTTTTCATCTTCATCAATGTTAAAAAATAAAGGTGGCGTCTTTGAAATACCCATCCAACCAATTTTGCAGTATAGTTTGCTGCCAACATAAGTTAGTTTGCTGCCAACATAAGTCAATCAGTTTGTGTCCGGTTAACACGGCAACGAACAACCCCAATTCAGGGGTTCATCCCCCCTTTACAGAAAAAATTTTGATCGGCATTTGACTAATACCAAATCGCAAAAGGATTGATAAAGATTAAAAAACAGCTATAAAGGCGGAATGAGAAGATATATGGGAACCGATGAAGACCGTGAACGTATCAAGAAATTGCTCAACAAAGAGGCTGTCGGCTGGCGTAAAGAGCGTTTGGTGGCATTAAAAATGGGCTTCCAGCCGCACCACAGCATTGATGAAATTGGAGCCATCGTGGGCCGAGGCAAAGCGACGATCCAGCGTTGGTTTGACAAATATCGTGCTGCAGGGCTCGGGGCGGTGCTTACACGCGCCTACAAAGGCGGGATCAAAAGCCGTTGCGACAAAGAGGTGGAGGCCTTCTTGCTCAATGGTTTGAAGGTCGCGCGCTGGAACACAGCCGTTCAGGCGGGGCAAGAGCTGGAGCGACATTTCGGGCGCTCCTTCGCCTACAAGACGGTGTGGCGATGGCTAAAAAAATGCGCCGGGGTGCTTCGAGTCCCTCGCCCCGTGCATGAGAAACGGGACTCGGCAAAAGCGGAAGCGTTCAAGCGAGACTTTTTTAAGATCCTCCAGGAGCTTTCCCTCACCCGAGGCAATCGGGTTCGGGTGTGGTTTGCCGATGAAAGCCGTTTTGGTTTGCTTCCGGTGTACCGCCGGTGCTGGACGCAAAGAGGGCTTCGGCCGCACAAAAAATATCAGACAAGATACCAGTGGAGCTACTGTTACGGAGCCCTCGACGTGGTCAACGGCGAGATGGTATGCATCCAAACCCCTAGCACGAATCTACAGTGGACGGAGGCTTTCCTCCAACAGATCAAAAAGCAATATCCTGAGGAGGAACATGTGGTTGTATGGGACGGGGCAGGCTTCCATCCGCACGACTCGGAGCACCCCAACGTCCCCCCGGGCATACATATCGTGAATTTGCCGCCGTATAGTCCTGAACTCAACCCGATTGAAAGACTTTGGGATATGATACAGGATCAAACGGCCAACAAACTGTGGCCGAGCATTGAGCGACTCGAAGAAGTCGTCGCAACCCATCTCAAAGACTGGTGGGAGGACACTGAAAAAGTCCTCTCTTTAGTTGGCGGAGGCTGGCAGCACATTCAAGCAAACGCTTCTGCCAAATAACTTATTATCATACCTAATGAGATTTGGTATAATACGTATATCGCCACCAGGGAAAACAACCAATCCCCGCCCCCCGGCATAGGATTTGTCAAAAGATTTGCCATAAACACGTCATATACTGACAAATCCATTCACCTTATAGCATTTGGTTGCCATTGCAACAGGCTATTGGTTGCCATTGCAACAGGCTATTGATTCAGCCTGTAATCCCCTTAAACAAGCGGGAAACTGCTTAAATATAATGGAGCCGGGAATCGGACTCGAACCGACGACCTACGCATTACGAATGCGTCGCTCTACCAACTGAGCTAACCCGGCAGATTTGATAATTATTTATCAAAGACTTAGAGGATTTTTTCTCAATTCTAATAAGGTCTTAGCTTACTTAAGCTGAGCATACCTTAAATCCTGTTGAACTTTAGTATTTTGGTGGAATCCAGGTCAAGTCAATGGTATTAATATCCCGAGCGGTCAGACAGGATGGCAGGCTGCCTTGTAACTTCAACGCAAGCAGATTCAATATGAATTATGAACGTTGACTTCTTTTGCAGTATGTTACTCCGATGCCGGGGAGGAGACTTGCACTTTTATAGGCACTTTGAGCTTTTCCCAATGTAGGTTGAGAATGGCGGAATTATCGGTCAGATTGCTAAAATAATAGGCCAGCCATTCGTTGTGTTCTGCTTCGGACGGGGACACCGTTACGCGGAGGGCGTCTTCCTCTGCATTATAGGAGTAGCTTCCCCATGAGGTGCTGTTTTTACTGAAGATGACCACCCATTCTTCTTTGCCGGGGATCATGTGTATTCCATAGGTGCCCGCAGCCAGGCTTTCGCCTTCTACTTTGACGTCCTGTGATAATTCAATGGTGGTGTTCTCATTGGCGCCAGCGCGCCAGGGAAACTCCTTACCTTTGGTGTATTTGATGCCTGGATGCATTCCGTAGGGGACCAAATCTCCCCAAACCTTCCGCCCCTTTACGCCTGGACGGCAATATTTTATGGAAATATCCGTCAGCCCAATCCGTTGTGTAACGGTGGCGTTCGGACTCGGGCGTGCTTTTTCCTGAGCTTGAATCTCGATTGGGCTAAAGATCAACGGCAGCAAAATCATGACGGTGAACAAGCATCTTGGTAAAGGAAGGGGGTTTTTCATAGCGATCTCCATAGGTTTGTTGATTCAAATAAGGTCCCATACTATAAGTAGTTTTCCTGAGCCTTGGTAACAATTTTTAGACAAACCGTAGTTATTTATTACCAAACTGCCAATAAAAGAATACAACAAGGTTTCAAAATACCGCCAACTGAAATTTCGTTTAAGCATCTGGAATCGCTTTCCATGTGCAGCGTTGCAGGATGCGGGCGGGAAAAACCGGCTTGGCAAATTGTTTTTATAGCCTATCTTGAGCGGATTTGGAGGGGATTATGCCAATTGAAACAAAGAGAAATCCACAGGCCGGAAAAACCGGCTGTCAACGGATCGGCTGGAAAGATCTGGATGAAAGCTATTTGCGCCAGCTTATTCTCCTGGCCAAGGAGGAAGACCTGGCGGGGGCCGGCCTGGCCACATTGCCCGCCTTTCCCGGCGACGCCACCACCGAGGCTTTGGCTTCCAAAAAAACCGGGCGGGCGGGCCTCACCGCGCGCGTTCCTCTGATTCCGTGCGGGCTTGCCCTGGTGCCCCTCGTTTTCAAGGTGTATGGAGGCGGCTGTCAATGGGCTCCCCTGGCTGAGGATGGCCGGAAAGTGGCTGCGGGAACTTGTTTGGGCACGATTTCGGGTCCGGTCTCCATCCTGCTGCAGGCAGAACGGGTGGCTCTAAACTTTCTACAACACTTAAGTGGCGTGGCTACCCAGACGGCTCGGTATGTGGAGGCTCTCGGCTGGTGCCGGACCAGGCTTTTGGACACGCGCAAAACGACGCCTGGTTTACGTGTTCTGGAAAAATATGCGGTAGCCTGCGGAGGCGGGTGGAACCACCGCATTGGGTTGTTCGACCGCATAATGTTCAAAGACAACCATCTGGCGGCGGCGGGAGCGGAAGACAATGAGGGCAGCCGGCTGGCGCAAGCTGTCGAAAACGCGCGTAACCGCACACCCGGGCTGCTGGTGGAAATCGAAGTAGATTCCCTGGCCCAAATCCCAGCCGTTCTGACGGTAAAACCGGACGTGATTTTATTAGACAATTTTTCCAATGACGATCTAGCCGATGGCCTGGCCCTGATTGGGAACCGCGCCTGTACCGAAGCCAGTGGGGGAATCACCCTGGAAAGGCTTGCAAGCTTGGCCGACATCGGTTTGGACTTTATTTCCTGCGGAGCGCTCATCCACCAGAGTTGCTGGAAGGATATCAGTTTTGAATGGCAGACTTAGTGGTATTTGCCACCCACTGATTTGCTATTGCAGAAAAGGCATTCCGGATCATGCTCTCAACCGTCTTTTATTAACAACCCTATACTCGTTGCATGCCGGAATCCGATGCCATCATATTGCAAAGCCTGCTCAAAGCCTCGCCCGGCTATGTCTCCGGCAGTTCCATAGCTGAAACCCTCGGCATTTCACGGGTTGCGGTGTGGACCAGGCTGGAAAAACTGAAAGAGTCCGGGTTTGTCTTTGATGCTGTTCGGCATACCGGTTATCGGCTATTGGAAGAACCTGGCGAGCTGTACGGTCCTTTATTGAGGGCCTATCTTGCCCTCCAGGGATGCCGGACAAATCTTCTTTGTTATCCGGAAATCGACAGCACTAGCAGCGAGATGGAGAGGCAACTGGCCGGCGGCAGGGAAACACCCTTTGCCGTGCTCTCCTCCCACCAGCGCGAGGGTCGCGGGCGCCAGGGGCGCAACTGGCACAGCCCAGAGGAGGGAAACTGCTACTTCAGCCTTGGTTTTCGACCACAAATGTCTCCCCGCAATATGCAGCTTTCTACTCTTTGGATGGGCGTTCATCTGTGCCGGGAAATAGAGGAGTTCAGTCAGTTGCCCCTCATGATTAAATGGCCTAACGATCTGGTTCTCGGTGGGAAGAAAGTCGGCGGCATGCTGACCGAGGCCCGCATCGACTCCGATTCCACCCGGGACCTGATATTCGGCTTGGGGCTGAATGTGAACGGCCGTTGCCAGGATTGGCCGGAGGCGCTTGCCAATGGCGCCGCATCCCTGGCCGAGGCCAAAGGGAAGCCATTACCCATCAACCCCTTGTCGGCCCGACTGGTGGCTTGCGGGATGAGGGCTTTCAACGAATTTTGCCGGGGTATCGATGTGCCCAAATTTCGTCTTGTCTGGGATCGGTATGATTGCCTCAAAGGCAAACGGATAAAGGCCCGCAGAGAAAATGAAATCCTTTGGGGCAGAGCCGACGGGATTGAAGACGATGGAGCCCTGCGGCTTTGCACGGACCAAGGGGAAGTGATAAAATTAAGGGCCGGCGATGTCAGCCTGGGCACGACGGAAACCCTGACGCATGGCAGCTTATGAGCATTCTGGCCATTAATATCAACAATACCAATACTCAGCACGGTCTGGTTTGCCAAGGACGCGTAAGGCAACACGATTCCTTCTCCACAAAACTGCTGGAGGATCCTCAAAATGGGATTTTACCCATCCTGCAAAAGCATGCCTCCGGGGATTCCGCAGTTGAGGGACTGGCTTTCGGGTCCGTAGTCCCTCAGGCAACAGTGAAATTCCGCGAACTTATGTCAAAAGCCGGTTGGGCCAAACCCATTTACCAGATTACCTGCGAAAATTGCCCATTGGAATTTAACTTTCCCGATGTGCGCGAAATCGGGCAGGATATCCTGGCCAATGCAGTGGCCGGCAAAAAGATTTACGGCACGCCGGTGGTGGTCATCGATATGGGCACGGCCGTCACTTTCGACATTGTCTCGAGCAAAGGTTACGAAGGCGGCATCATCGCCCCGGGGCTGGCCGTCATCACCCGTTACCTGCATGAGCGAACCGCCTTACTGCCGGAACTGGATCCCAACGATTTAATGGTCTCGGCGGGAATCGGCAAGACTACCGTCGAGGCCATGAAATTGGGCTGCGCGGTCGGTTTCGAAGGCATGATCCGCGCCCTTCTGGACCGCGTCCTGCGGGAGTTGCGGGAACGCGGCGAAGGCCCGGCCAAAGTCGTGGCTACCGGCGGGAGCGCCGGGATGCTGCCCCAGACATGGCTCTCCGATATCGAGTTCAACCCCCACATAACCTTGCTCGGGCTGGCCGAAGCCTATGCCGCACAATAATAAATTAAATTATCGAACAATTCCACCTCTTGGCGTTGTCTAAATATTAAAAAAATGTCCTTTCGGAAAATAAATTATTGATAATGGCAGGGTACAGCATTGAGGTGCATAACCTCACCAAACGATACCACCGCCTCACCGCCATTGAAAACGTTTCCTTCAACATCGAGCATGGGGAGGTAGTCGGTTTTTTGGGACCCAACGGGGCCGGAAAAAGCACTACCATGCGCATTTTGTGCGGGATTATTCCGGCTAGCTCGGGTGTGGCCAGGATTGGCGGGTTGTCCGTTGCCACCAGGATAGACGATGTCAAGCGGCTCATTGGCTATATGCCGGAAAACAATCCCCTGCCTGAGGATATGCGGGTGTTGGAATACCTGCGATTTCGGGCCCGCCTCAAAGAAATCCCGGCCAAAAGGTTACAGGACCGGCTGCAGGAAGTTCTCGAACTTTGCGATTTGAACCGAAAAACGAGCCGGAAAGTCATCGGCTCCTTGTCCAAGGGTTTCCGGCAGCGTGTGGGCATTGCCGATGCCATATTGGCCGAGCCCCAAGTCATCATCATGGACGAGCCCACCATCGGGCTGGACCCGCATCAAGTTCTTGCCATCAGAGATTTGATTGAATCCTTTCGTGGAAAGATGACCGTAATCATATCTAGCCATGTCCTGGCCGAAGTCGAATTATCCTGCGACCGGGTGATCATCATCAATCACGGCCGCATCGTAGCCTCCGGCAATGCCGCATCTTTACGCAGAGAATTTATCAATAAGGTCGATTACCGGATTGAAATGAAAGGCGATCTGGGCGGCCTGGGATCATTGCTGAAAGAGATTGAACCCGGCATGACCTGGGTGGCTATGGGAAAACCGGATAGTGAGGGCTTTCTCAACATTTCCTTATCCACGCCGAGAACAGAGGACCTCAGTGAACGAATCCTGGAAAAGTTTCAACAACAGCCAGGTATCCGCCTGCGAGCATTCAACCGTGTGGAAGCCAAGCTGGAAGATATTTTTCTATCGGCCACCCGTCGAAGCTGGAAAGAGGTCATGACGGCGGCAAAACGCAACGACCAGGATACGGAAAACGCCTCCACCTGACCGGGAATACTTTAAGCCGCCATGAAACATTTTTTCTGTCTTTTGCACCATGAATTGAGAGCCCTTTTCATCGCTCCCTCCACTTATTCAGCGGGGGTGCTCTTTTTAATCCTGATGGGCTGGATTTACTGGCGCATCCTTCTTCAATTCAGCCTGGCGCCTCAGGACGGTTTGCCCGCGAACATGTTTTTTCAACTTTTCTGGCTGCCGGTATTTTTCATGGTCCCATTGCTGACCATGAAAAGCGTGGCCGAAGAGCGCCGGCAAGGAACCCTGGAAACGCTCATGACCACACCGGTCAATGCATTGGAGATCATCGGCAGCAAGTTTTTTGCCGCCTATTTGTTTTATTGCCTGATGTGGCTGCTGACCCTGGCTTTTCCCTGGATCATCAGCATCGGTCTGGATTCTCCGGCCGCCAGCCGCCACCTTCTGGATCGTGGAACGCTGGTCGGCGGCTACACCTTTGTTGCCATCAGCGGTTTGCTTTTCATTGCGGTAGGCATTTTTTCGAGCAGTCTGACCCGCAGCCAGTTTGTCGCCGCCATGCTCAGTTTCTGCATCCTCTTTATCATTATCGTTGGGATGCGTGAATTGCAGGAAGAAACCATGGCCTGGTTACCTTGGCTGGGGGAGATCCTCAGCTATGTCCAGATTTTCAAACACCTAGAGGAATTCAGCCTCGGCATCATTGATACGCGACCCTTCTTTTTTTACATCAGTAACTGCGCCCTGGTTCTGGGCCTTTCCGTTGTAATGGTGGAGGCCAAAGTTTAAAATTCATGTTCCGGGCAGAAAATTTCAGGACCGTAAATTGGTGCAAACGCCTCAACCGGGGCGCGCAAATCCTTCTTGGCATCATTTTGATAGCCGGATTGAATTTTTTAGCGGTCAGGCATTTCAAACGTTTCGATCTTTCCCTCCATCGCGTCTATACACTTTCCCCGGAGACGGTGGCGGAAATTAAAAAAATGGAGGCTGTGGCCAAAATCATTGTCACCATCCCGAAAGACGCTCCCGAAGCGCAGTTACGTCAAATCTACAAATATGTGCGCAGATTACTCAAAGAATACGAGTACGCCGGTCTGATAAACGGCGAACGGAAAATCGAGGTTGAATTTGTCGATATTTACAAGGAAATCAAAAAAGCGGATTTTATATCGCGCACTTACGGGATTAGCCAGCCCAATGTCATCCTGGTGGTTTCGGGGAACAGGCGCCGGCAATTGCTTCCAACCGATATTGTTGAGCTGAAGGATGGCCTGCCCTCGGCTTATAAGGGCGAAAAAGCCTTTACCTCAGCTCTCATGGAGGTTTCCGGAAATCGTAGGCAAAAAGTATATTTTCTGACCGGTCATGGCGAAATGCGCCTTGACGATGTCGATCCCAGGCGAGGGCTTTCCGAGTTGGCGCAGCAGTTGAAGGACAGAAATATTGAACTGCAAACGCTCGACCTGGCTGTTTTGACGGATGTGCCCGAAGATGCCGATCTGGTGGTCATAGCCTCTCCCCAGGGGCCCGTCATGAAGCACGAAGTTGAGAAATTGCGAATTTACCTGGGCGACAATGCCGGGCGCCTGGTAATCCTCATCGATCCTTGGCGCAACCATGGGCTGGAAGACATTTTTTACGAATGGGGGATTTTGACTGATGACATGCTGATCGTTGACGCAGGCCCGGACTTTCAGGAAACAAACGGCGATTTGCTCATACGAAGATTTGCCGAACACCCCATCACCGATATTTTATTGCAAAACCACATTCCCATCATTGTGGGGATAACCCGCCCGGTGCGTCTCGATCTAGGATCGCCCCCGGATGGGCGACTGAGCACGGTCCCGTTAATGGCATCGTCTGCCGATAGCTGGGCGGAGCGATCCTACCGGCAGGTCGAGAATATCGGGGATTTGAAATACGATTTCGATACCGACCTCAAGGGACCGGTCAGCATTGCTGCGGTGTCCGAGCGCAAGGTGTCATCGAAACTGGGTATTGACTTTTCGGGGGGGCGTCTGGTCGCATTCGGAAATTCCGATCTCATTGCCAACCAGCGGATCGGCGCCATCGGAAATTTCATGCTTTTTTTGAACACCGTCAACTGGTGCCTGGGCCGGGACAGGATGCTGGCCATACCGCCCCGGCCCATCGAGAAATTTCAACTCACGGTCAGCGGGCAGGAACTGAACCGGCTCGGCTTATTGCTTTTAACCATCCCCGGACTGCTCGCAGTGATGGGAATTGCGGTCGGGTGGATCCGCAGGAATTAATGGCAACTCAGATAAATGCGCCTTAAATTCACATTCATTCTTTTTGTTCTCAATCTGGTTCTGTTTGGGATTATTTACCTTTTCGAAAAAGGGCCTTCTATCGACCTGCCGGGCGTCGGTCCGGTCCTGCCTGCTGGTCTGGTTGATAACAGCGATTATCTTGAGATCGAGGGTCAAGAACTCAATGCCAACTGGATTTTGCACAAGACCGGCGAAGATTGGCGTATTGCCAGCCCCATCGACTGGCCGGCCAATTTTTTTGCTGTCAGCCGCCTCCTCAACCAGCTCCAGTTTTTGGAAAAGGAGTCCTCTTTTACCGTCCGCGAGATTGAAAATGCCGGTCGAACCCTCGAAGATTACGGCCTGGACCAGCCTCGGGCCATCCTCACTTTGGGCCGGGGGAGAGAAAAAATCGTTCTCAAAATAGGGGAAGCCACCGGTATCGGCGACCGGATTTACATTCTCTCACCCGACCAAAGCGAAGTCTTTGTCGTCAGCCGCTCGCTCCTGCAAAGCATCTCTCTGGAATTGGACGACCTTCGGGAGTCGAAAGTCTTCCATATTCCCCTTTTCGAGGCGCGGGCTCTGCGGGTAGCGGTTAGCCCCGGCAACACCATCGTGAGGATCGAGAAGAACGATAAAAAGTGGAACTTTTTAACCCCTATCCAAACCGAGGCCGATCCGGCCCTGGTGGAGACCACGATTAGCCGGTTGTCCGCCATTCGGGTGACCGATTTTCTGCCGCCCGATCTTCGGGGGCAGGGGCTGGATGATTCCTCAATTTCCCTGCGAGTGACCATCGAGGGCAACAACCGCCGGCAAACGCTTTTGCTCGGCCATATCGTCCCGAACGACACCGGACCATCCCGCAGATTTGCCAAGTTAACCAATAATGACACCGTTTTTTCTGTTCCAGCAGAGCCTTTTGATAATCTGCTCAGGGCGCAGGAAACTTTGCGTGAGAAAAAATTCGTGCAATTTGATCCAGCATCCCTCAATGAGATCGAAATTGCCTCGGGGCTAAAACGTGTAAATCTGCAAAAAAATGAGGCCGGCGGCTGGCAACTACCGATTAAAGACGATGCCGGGGCCTTGTACGCCTGGTCCGCCGAACCGACCCTGGTTAACGAACTGATCGGTGTTCTGCTTGAGCTGGAAGCGGTCGATTTCCCTAAAAATGCTCCGTCGGAAGCGGACCTCGAACGATTCGGAATCAATGATCCGCAACGGCGCGTGACCCTTCATGCGGATGGGGAACAGACACTCTTGCTGGGCGATCTGGACCAATCTGGGGAATTAATTTACGCCAAAATGAAGGCCAAACCATTTGTTTATCAGGTTCCGGTAGAAGTTCTGCGTTATTTGCAAGCCCGCACACTACATTTCCGATTCCGTACATTTCACAACCAACCCAAGTCTGCAATTATAGAAGAGATTGCTTTGCGAGATTTGGAATCGGGGGAAAACCTTTTTGTTTTGCACCGGCAAACGGGTGAGGACATCGGCAGAAACACAGATTTCGAAGAAAAGGGAAAAGAACCGGGATTTGCCGAAGCATTGGACCTATTAGCCGAAAACGAGCGTCGAGCGGCCCAAACGCTTTTAGAATATTCAAGCCGGTTCAAAGTAAAATCCTACCTGCGGACCGAATTTTCCGACAACTACAATCTCGGAGACAAAGTCTTGCCCTGGAAATACCTTCTCGAATCGCAAATCAGCCTGCCGGGGGGAACGGAAAGCCAGTTGCGCATCTATAAGTTTTACTTTACCGATCGCATTGGGGGGACCACCCAGATAGGCGGGTCGCCGGAATACAATCTTATTTTTGAATTAAGCCAGGAGTTGATCGACGCTCTCTTTACCCTAGCTTTCCGCAGGGAAGAGCCCGGTTTGCAGGATGTGGCGCCTCCACCGCCGCCACAGGAACCCGCGACCATTGATGAAAACGTCGGGGGGCCGCCGCCAACTGAACCTTCGCCCGATAGTATAGAGGAGACCGATTCCAACCAGGATGAAGAATAATGCGCCTTATAGTTTTACCGCATTGGCATGATCCTTAATTTAAAGCGGAAGATATCGAAGAGAAGTTTGATTTTTTACTTCGTTTGTCTTTACGGGCTAAATATTTTTTTGTTATTGCTGGCCCTGGCTCAGGCCGTTGTGAGCGGGTACTTAATAACCGGTAAGGATATTCCCATACCGAAATTTGTCCTTAAAGACCTGCAAGAAAAACTGGCCGATTACGGGCTCTATGCGGAAACGGAAAAACTGAATTTCGATCTTCTGGGCCGTGTCACCGTCCGGCGTTTAAAGATTTTCCGGGAAAGGGGCGGGGATTTGTTGGGACAATTCGATTCTTTGCAGCTTGCCCTTGATATACCCTTGCTTCTGCTCAAAAGGGTAAGCGTGGATTCTCTCGTTTTTCAAAACGGGCGTCTTGTTTGCCCGGCATTTTATTCCTACAGCGGGGTCAGCGAAACTTTGGCCAACAAAATCCATGGCCGATTCTCCCGCCACGACAATAGCTGGGCCCGCCACGACAATAGCTGGGAGGTCGAGCGGTTTGACTTTCATTTTTCCAACTTGCGGACGCACGTCAGCGGAATCTGGCCACAGGCTGAATTTACCCTTCCCACGGAGCCGTTGGCGGAACCCGCATTTCGCCCTCGGCCGTTGGAGCGCTATCTTTCCTTTTGCCGGCGGGTTATTGAGATGCAGCCCAAGATGCGGGCGGTGGAAAATCCCGTTGCCCGGATCGCGCTTTCTATTAACAAGGGCGAGCGGCCCAAGGCGCATTTAAATTTAACCGGCGATTCATTCAAAGGACCCCGGGGATGGAGAGGCGGAGCTTTCCGCATGGAGGTTTCCCGCATCGGGTTGCCTCGATTGGCATTTACTCAACCCATTGCATGGAAAGTTCTCGATCTCAACTGGGAGAACCGGATTCGCGCCACCGATCTGGCTGTTCTCATCCACGCCAACTCTGCTCAGGAACTGATGGCTGGCCGGGTCGAGCGCACCCTTTTTTCAGCCGCCGGTTTCGCCGCCGAAGGCAATGCGGTGGAAGCTTTCAGCGGTGATGTAAAACTATCTTTTCCCCGTATTGAAGGTTCGGCCCAGGCATTGATTGAAAACCGTCCGGTTCGATTGCAGGGCGATTTTGACATTCAACTAAAAAGCGGCCGATTGAGCCTCGATTCCGAAGCGGACCTATTCGGTGCATTAAGGAACAACCCCGCCGATCGTTGGAATGGAGCAGCCGTTCTCGACCGATTGGCACTTTCGGCTCCGCCCCGCTTGCAGGCATCCTGTATCTTCGGGCCGGACTTCAATTTTGAATCTGTCGAATTTAGCCTGGCTCTTGGACCCCTGTCCTTCGGGGGTGTGAATTTCCTTCGGTTCAAGACGCGAGGCAGGGCCGACCTCAAAATGATCCATCTAGCCGATTTTACCTTGGAAAAGCCGGGCGAAAGAGTGGACGGCTCGCTCGAAATCGATTTTCAAAAGAGTGGTTACCGCCTGCTTCTGGCCGGCCACGGCAATCCTATTCCGCTTAACCCCATTATGCCGGATTGGTGGGACAATATCTGGAAGAATATCAACTTTGGTGGAAATCCCCTCTCTGCCGACCTGGAAGCCAGGGCCGGTTGGAAGGGGAGCGGGTTGCAATTTTATTTCGGCGGTTACGATGGTCGGGATGTTACTTTTCAGAATGCCGAATTTAAGGTCTTCGATCTTAAAAGCTGGGCTCTTCCCGGATTTGTGGAAATCTATGATCTCAATGCCTATCGACCGGAAGGGAGCGCCCATGGGTCCGTAAAATGGGTTTTCCTGGAAAAAGCGACAGTTGCTCAAGTATTGGACCTGAGGACCAATCTGGATATTGCGCCATTGTCCACCCTTCTGGGGCCGGATGTCTCCGCAGTGGTGGCGGATTTCGACCTAACCGAGCCTCCGGAATTGTGGTTAGCGGGAAATCTCTACTATCCCGCGGCGCCTTGGCCAATTCGTAGAAAGATCCATTTACAGGCAGCCTCCCGAGCACCTCTTTCCTACCTGGGTTATCCTCTGGATTATCTACATTTTCAATCCGATCTGACCGATGAACGTTTTGAAATGAACCAGATCGGTTTCGGATTTGCCGGGGGGGATGGAGGGGGCCGACTTTCCTGGCAAAAAGTGGAAGCTCTAAACCAGCTGGATGTAGCCCTGTTCTTGAAAGGCGCGGATCAAAGAAAGGCATTTGAAACTTTTGGCTGGTTGCCACCCCTCAACAATCAACCCGCAAACGGCAGGAAAATATCTCGCGGGGAATCGGTAGCCAGTGGTTTTCTCGATGTGGAGTTGAAAGCCACCGGCGTGCCCGGTGACCTCTACAGCTTCAAGGGAACGGGAAATTTGCAGGTGACGCAGGCGGATTTGGGGAAGGTCCACCTATTCGGCGGTCTCTCGCGCGCCTTCTCTGGAACCGGGTTAGATTTTACCACCTTCAAGCTCGATACGGCCGAAGGGAAGTTTATTCTGGATGAAAACATGCTCCAGTTCCCTGAAGTGAGCGTGAGCGGTCTGGGTTCCCTCATCCGGGCCAGCGGCGGAATTGTCATGCCGGAAGGCGGGCTCGATTTCAAGGTGCGGGTCCGTTTTTTCGAAAATGGGGAAAAATCCCTTTTGGCCATCCTGGGGCCCATCCTCAAACCCTTCGAAAATGCCCTCGAACTGCGCCTACGGGGCACCCTGAAGGAACCCAGGTGGCGTTTCCAGATCGACCCCCGCAATGTTTTCGGCAATCCGGTCACCCACCGGTATCCATTCAACGAGGAAAAAAAGGATGAAAGTCCCCTGCCCCCAACCAATCCACCTATGCCCGAGAGCGATTAGAGTGTAATTGAAGTCGCCACTGGCGCCCGGCTATTTCAGCAAACCAGGCAGAGTGAGGCTCAGCGCCGGCCAATAGGTGATGAGGAGGACTCCGGGTATCCGCACCAGAAGCAGGGGAAAAACGGACCGGTAAACGTAGGGCAGCGATTTCTTGAAGCGCATGGCGGAAATAAACAGATTCATGCCCACCGGGGGGGTCAGGTAACCAAGTTCGAGATTGGCCAGGAAGATGATGCCCAGGTGAATGGGGTCGATTCCAAAGGCCAGCCCCATGGGGATTATGAGAGGCGCGACCACCACAATGGCCGAAAAAATATCCATCACGCAGCCCACCAGGAGGAGAAAAAAGTTCAGGGTGAGAAGGAAGAGCCAGCGGTTTTCAATGGTCCGGCCAACCCAGTCAACGGCTTGATCGGGCAGGCGCGCATCGATCAGGTAATTGTTGAAACCCATGGCTACCCCGAGGATGAGGAGAATCCCGCCCACCAACAGGCCGCACTCCGTAATAACCCTTGGAGTGTCGCGCCAGAATCGCAAATCGCGGTAAATAAAAGTTTCCACAACAAAGGCATAGAGGGCGGTAACGGCGGCCGCTTCCACCGGGGTGGCAATCCCCCCGAACAACGCCGTGAGGGCGACTACCGGCAGGAGCAATTCCCATTTTGCCACCCACATGGCCCGCCCTGCCGTCTTTATATTGAATGCCGGAAGATCGTCCTTATTGACGGTTCCGATGGCTCGTCGAACGCCCCACCAGGCCGTCAGACCAAGGATGAGAAGGCCGGGCCCCAAGCCGCCCAGAAACATTTCCTTAATTGTCACCGTAGCCCCGTTGGAAGTGGCCACCACGGCATAGAGTATGAGGGGTAGGCAGGGGGCAAACAACAGCCCCAGCGACCCCGCCGAAGTAAGCAGCCCGAGGGCGTCCTTTTCATTGTATCGGGCTGAAATGAGCACCGGCATGAGAAGCCCGCCGAGGGCCAGAATGGTCACCCCGGAAGCGCCCGTAAAAGAGGTGAAAAAAGCGCAAACCAGAGCAGTCACAATAGCAGGTCCTCCTTTGATTCGCCCCACCAAGGCTTGAAAAACTGCAATCAGACGCCGGGACGCGCCCCCTTCGGCCAGAAAATACCCGGCCAGGGTAAACAGCGGGATGGCCGCCAGGGTCGGGTTCAAAACCATGCGGTAGTGGTCTACGGCAATGGAGGCGATGGGATTGCGGACGCCCCAAATAAGAATCAGGGCGGCGCCCCCCAAAGCGCAAAAAATGGGCGCCCCTAATATAATGGCTACCCCCAGCAGAAGGAGCAACGGCAGGACCAGGTTCCCTGGGTCCGTGGGAGGATAAATCCCGAGCCCGATAAAACCCCCGCCAATGACCAGCATGAGGAGGCCTTCCTTCCAGGATTTGGCATTGTGGCGGAGAATTCTCCAGGCTATGACGGCAAACCCTAGAGGCATGAGCGCTTGAATGGCCCACACCGGAATCCCGTAAGCGAGTATCTTGCCCGCTTCTTTGGAAATGAGAAAATATTGGCAGCCGGCCACTGCCAGGCCTGCGCAGATGGCAATGGAAAAGGCGCCGCTAAAGACCGCGGCCCCGGTTTTCCAACGACCTTTGAGGAAAGTAGTCACGGTGGACATCGAGAGCAGGCGGTCTTCCCGCGCCGCGATGGCCGCCCCCAGCAGCGAGGAGACAAGCACCAGGTGCTGCACGATCGCGGTGACGCCGGAGATGCTTTGTTGGAAAAACTTGCGCAGAGCAATTTCCGCCAGGGGCAGCAAAACCATGCCGGCCAGGGAAAGCGTCACGAGCAGGTTTTCGAATTGATGGAAATAATTACGCCATGCCGGTCTGCCCCTTTTTTCAGCCGGTCGTTCCGCTTCGATCTCTGGATTCATCGGTGGTAGGAATGCTTAATGGCCTTTTCGGTATTCGTCCAATTGCCCGCGGACTTCATCGAATATATCGGCCGGAACAATTTTGGTGCGGACAAAATCGTGAACTTTCTCCGCTTCCCGTCTCCATATTGCCTCAGTAGCGGGGTTTACTTTTTGAACTTTCAACCCCCATTTTTCTGCCATTGTCCTTACGGACTCCTCGTTTTCCCGTCGTCCTGTGGCCTTGATCTCGTCGCCCGCAATCCGCGCCGACTTTATCATTTCCATGCGCACGGGAAACGGAATTTCTTCCCAGGCACTTCTCGTAATGACGAGCGCGCCCACCAGTGGAGACCAGTTGAGCTCGAGCATGTGGGGCGCCGGAGTGTAAATCTGTGCACCCAGGGCGATCATCGGCGGCACGGGAACGGCTTCGATGAGGCCGGTCTGCATGCTGGTCAGGATATCCTCCGGTTCTAGGGGGACCACTTTAAATCCGGCGGCCCGAAAGGTGTCGGCCGTACCGGTGGATCCGGCCCAGGTAAAGAGTTTGAGTTTCCGCAGGTCGTCCGGGGTGATGACCGGAGTTTTGGAAAAGAAACGCACCCAGCCCATATCGGCCCAGAAAAGGGCGATGAAGCCTTTAACCCGCAGCCGCTTTTCCAGCATGGGGCGGAGTTTTTCGCTCACATAATCGACCTCCGCCAGGTTCCTGAACATCATGGGCAAGAATTGCAGGCCGGCCACCGCCGGCTCGATCTCACTCAACCCGGTCGTTGTCAGCAAGCCGGCCTGGGTTTGTTTGATGCGCATCCGGTCCACCATGGCAGCCTCTCCTCCCTGGATAGCGCCGGGGTAAATAATCAACTCCACAGAATTGCCGGAAGCTTCCCTCCAGGCCTGCCCCATGCGTTGCAACGAGCGGTGAAAGGAGCCGCCCTTGGGCGCGATGGTGGTCAGTTTTATGATATGTTTATTCTCCGCTGCCTCCATCTTCACCCCAGCATGAATGGCCGTGAAAAAGGTGAGTAAAATGATTGCGCGGTAGACGGATCGCATGGTGGAGGGGGGATTTTTTTAGAGGAAATAGCGTTCGATTCGATCCAGGAGCCATTGCGCCCGGCGTTGAAAGATGAGATTGGACAAACGCCATTCTGGGCGAATATCTGTGTCGATGGCGAGAGCCTTGTAAAGGAGCATGCGGAATTCGGCACGATTCTGGTTGGGAATGGAGACCGCTTCGGCCAGGGCGAGATGAGGTCCCGCTTGTAGACCGCCGGACAACTCGATGGCTCGTTGATAGTGGCGCCGCGAACGAATTTCGGGCAATTCCGCATCTTTGCCGCGATTCATCTCGTAGGTGATGAGAAAAGAGTGGATGGCCCCGTAATCGTAGGATTCGTCCAATTCCAGGGCTCGGTCGATGAGGGCATCGACTATTGGAAGATCGCCGATCAAATCGGCCTCCTTGGAAATGGCTATAGCGGAGATCCAGGCCGAGGCCGTCCAATAGAGAAGGGGAACATCCTCCATGGCCGCTTTTTGGACAATTTTTTGGGGATTCTCTCGCATCCCGGCCTGAAAACCGGGCATACTCACCTCCAGGCCCCGCAAGCCGTAGTTGCGGGCTCGCAGGTAGAGTTTTTGAGCCCGGTTGCGAAGGGCGAAAGCGACGTCCAGATCGGTGTCCTCCAGACGATCGGCCTCTTCCTGAACAAAAGCAAATCCGTACTGGGTAAAACCGCTGGCTGTGGCGTAAAGGAGACCTTCGTGGTCGGGAACCTGCTCCAGTAGCGTTTCCATCAATTTCAGGCTGAAAGGCATGGCTGCGCCCACCAGTTCGGGATCGTCGTCCGAAGTGAAAGTCGTGCCACCGGAAGCCAGGGCGTCCCCCATTTTATTAATGGCGATTTTTTCCAGCGAAACGCACCCTTGAGTCAAGCATACCAGCAGGGCGAGGGCGAGTCTGGCTCGAATATGATGAGACGAGGCTTCCAGGAAATTCAGACAGGCGATATTCTTCATGAATAGAGGGCCTCCTTTGCTTTCATTTGCAATTTCATAGCCAATCCGTAGCAAAAAGGGAACTGGTAAATTTCTGGATTACAATTTTGATAAAAAAAGAGGCTCTTCCGGGTTTTGGGTGGGATTTTTTAAAAAGCATAGTCAATATAAGAGGCAATAAAAATCACCGTGGCTTGGCGTCCCTAAAGAAAGAGATTGAATAATGGCTTTGATTATTTTCCAGCCATGATTTAAGTTGAAGCAATTTATTAAATTTGAAACATCGAAAAACCAAAGGAGAATCAGGGCTTGGACCTAAAAGAAATCAAACAGATCATCGATCTCATGAAGCGCTCGGACCTGAGCGAATTTGAAATCGAGGAAGAAGGATTTAAATTGCGCATATGCCGGGGCTCCAAGGGCGACCCACCCCAGGTTGTGACTATGGGCACGACAAGCCCGTTTCCTCCGCATGTCATGGAAGCGGTAGCGGTGCCCCAACCGCCCGCCGAATCGCAACCTATGGAACAAAAGGTGGAAAAGATGGACGAAAATATCGACTTCATCAAATCCCCCATGGTGGGAACCTTTTACCGGTCCGCTTCTCCGGAAAGCCCACCCTTTGTCGAAAAAGGTTCCGAGGTGGAGCCGGAATCGATTGTTTGTATCATTGAGGCAATGAAAGTCATGAACGAAATCCAGGCTGATATGCCTGCCAAAATCATAGAGATTCTTGTCGAAAACGGTCAATCGGTCGAATACGGGCAGCCCATGTTCAAGGTCGAAAAGACCTGAAAATCCTCCATGTTCCAAAAAATCTTAATTGCCAACCGGGGCGAGATTGCGCTCCGTATCATCCGCGCTTGCAAAGAGTTAGGTATAAAAACCGTTGCCGTATATTCCGAGGCCGACGAGCAATCCCTGCATGTTCAACTGGCTGACGGGGCTATCTGCATCGGCCCCGCCCCCAGCGCGGACAGCTATTTAAAAACCGATCGCATCATCAGCGCGGCGGAAATCGCCGATGTCGACGCCATTCATCCCGGATATGGATTTTTAGCCGAAAACCCCGAATTCGCGGAGCAATGCGAGGGGTGCAACATAAAATTTATCGGTCCCAAATCGGAAACAATCCGCATGATGGGGGACAAGGCGGTCGGCCGGGAAACAGTCAAGAAAGCGCGAGTCCCCATCATCCTGGGCAGCGACGGGCCGGTCGAAAACGACAAGGAAGCCCTCAAAATTGCCAAGAAAATCGGGTTTCCGGTTATCATCAAGGCGGTGGCGGGCGGCGGCGGCCGGGGTATGCGCCTGGCCCATAATGCGATCACCTTCGCGCGGGAGTTTGTCAACGCCAGCAACGAGGCCGAAAAAGCCTTCGGCAACGGGGCCGTTTATGTCGAAAAATACATTGAAAACCCGCGGCATATTGAATTTCAGATCCTGGCTGATCGCTTCGGCAAAACCATTCACCTGGGGGAGCGCGATTGTTCGGTCCAAAGACGCCACCAAAAGCTGATCGAGGAAGCCCCTTCTCCCTTCCTCAGCAAAGACTTACGAAAGCGCATGGGCCGGGCGGCGGTGCGCGTGGCTCTCTCCTGCAATTATGAAAATGCCGGCACGGTGGAGTTCCTGGTGGACAAAAACGGCAAATTCTATTTTATTGAAATGAATACGCGCATTCAGGTCGAACACGGGGTGACAGAAGAAGTCACCGGAATAGACCTTATCAACGAGCAAATACGCCTGGCCGCCGGAGAGAAGCTCGACATGGAGCAAAAAGATATTAAATATACCCGACATGCCGTCGAATGTCGTATTTGCGCCGAGGATCCGGCTCGTAATTTTGCACCCAATCCCGGCGAAATATCGCTCTATTATCCACCTGGGGGACATGGCGTGCGGGTGGATTCGCATGTTTACGGCGGCTATACCATCCCGCCATATTACGATAGTATGATGAGCAAAGTAATCACATTCGGGAGAACCCGCGAACTAGCCTTGGATCGTATGTACAGGGCCTTGAGCGAATACATTATCCGCGGCGTCAAAACCACCATTCCCTTTTCTATGGCCGTGATCCGGGACCCCGTTTTTCGCCAGGGCGCGGCCACCACTGGTTATGTGGAAGAATTTATCAATCGCACACCAAAAAAAATATTCAGCAACTCCAATCAGGAAAGACAGGAATAATCATGCCCAGAAAAAAAGCAGAAACGACTGAAGCATCCGAAGTGCGGGAGATTCCCACCATCAGTGAAGAACCCTCCGGCCTCGGTTCCATACAAATCAACCTCGCCGTCATTAAAAGCATTGTCCATATGGCAGCCAAAGAAGTTGAAGGCGTTATAACCGTCGGCAAAGGCGGAATTGTGGACGATGTATCCAGCTTTATCAAAAAAGATTCCGGCTCCGGCATCCACGTGGAGGAGGAAAACGACAGTTACTTCATAACTGTTCGCCTCATCCTCGCATTCGGCTACGAATTGGCCAAAACCGCCGATGAAGTACAACGGGCGGTGCGGGACCAGGTTTCCAGAATGACCAATAAGAACGTGGCCAAAGTCGATATCATGATTGAGGGCGTCAGAACCCCCGATAATACAAAACTGGATGTTCAGGATGACGATATCGACATGTCGACCCACAATACCGATTGATTCCAGATCGGTAGTTAAGAATTTTCAGTCACAACAATGGAATTAATCCAGAACGCGCTCAACCACATTTGGACCGGTCCTTATCCCTGGATTGGCGGCGGCACCCTGTTGCTATTACTTGCCATGTGGCTGCGGGCCTGCCACCAGCCTGCCGCCATTGTCGCTTTCGACAATCCGGACGGGCAGGTAAAAGTTTCCCGCAACGCCATCAACGAGCTGGCCCAAAGCGCTACCGACGACATGAGCGAAGTTGCCAAATGCGTTACCCGCATCCAAACCCGCGGGGGGCACCTAAACGTTCAATTACGGATCAAAATGGTGGCCGGAAGCAATTTAAGCGAAGTTTCCCTTGCTATGCAAAACCGGGTCAAAAATTCGTTGCGCAACAGTCTCGGGATTGAGAAACTGGGCTCTATCGAAGTTCGCCTGACCGGTTTTATAGGCCAAAACAAACCGGCCTACCTGCATACCGAACACACTCCCCAATCAGTCGAGACGGAATCCGTTGAAGAATCGACCATAGAGGAGACCCTTGAAGAAAAAAAAGAAGAATAGGGGTCTTGAGACAGGCCATTTATTTAGTCGGCCCTTTTTCTTGTACCTCACTCGCTGATATATTATCCTCATTATTGAGGAACCTCCCAGTTATCGGTTCGAAACGGGACTGCGGGAAGACCTTCCCGATTGACAAGGTTGGGTTCTGCCAACTCGTGAAATCCGAATCGCACCGCCACCGGGAATTCGACTTTTTCGCTCATCACGACAACTTCATTACCTTCGATCTTTGCCTTTGCGAGGTAAAACCGCCGATCCTGGCCCGCAATTTCAAACCAGTTGAGTTCTTCTCCATCTCTTGATTGCAATCCCCCGCCTGTTTTATCAAAGAGAATGCGCATCCGGTCCTTTTCCACGCGCTGGGATTGATAACGGGGACCAGAGATAACAAGACCGGCCCTGCCATAGGTTTTGGCCAAGGCAAGTTGACCCAGGCGATGCCCAACCGTCTCTTTGTTGACGGGGTGAATATCATCCAGGTTTCCGACGTCGGTAATGGTCACCATGCCAGTATTGGGAAGGGCGAGTGCTTTCGCTTGGGCCTCCCAAATCAGAGGTAAATCCAAAGGCCTGGGATTGAATTGTGAGTAATTAAAGGGAGCGAGTTGCACAAAATAAAATGGAAAATCTCCCTGTTTCCAAATGTTTCTCCAACCGCGAATGAGCGCTTGAAATTTCTCCGTGTAGTCTAGCCTGTCTTTACGATTTGACTCTCCTTGATACCAGATTACTCCACCTATGGAAAAGGGAACCAGAGGGTGTATCATACCGTTGTAAAGACTAGTATTAACTCTTTGCAAGTATGGTACCTGTGGCTTCCCCGGAGCCTGCCTTCCCTCTGTCAGGGCTTGTGTCTTTTCCTTTTCCCAATTTAATAAGACGCTTCCGTATTCACGCATTGATTCTTCATAGACATTTATACCTTCTTCGATCGTGGAAAGAAAATCATCCCGCGCTTCCCCTTCCGGATAGCCCGATGGCGGCGTCCACGGTTCAATCTTGGTCCCCCCCCAGGAACTATGGATTAATCCCACTGGAACCCCCAATTCGAGGTGAATTTCGCGACCGAAATAGAATGCAACCGCCGAAAAATCGGGGGATGTCTCGGGGTTTGAACGACTCCAATGCCCTATCACATCACTGACGGGGTAACGAGTCGCGTTAATCTCCACAGAAAACAATCGTAAATCGGGAATATCAGAGTTGCCAATGGCCTTATCTCCATTTTTTGACAACTTCAACAACCACCACATGTTTGACTGCCCCGAACAAACCCAGACTTCTCCCACCAAAACGTCATTTCGAGTAATTTCCTCATTTCGCCCAACGATCTCTAGCCCGGATATTTCGTAAAAAAAGTATCGTTGATATGCTTAACTGCTGATATACAGCAGGATAGATCAATAATTAAAGCAATATCAGCGATGACAAAAGGTAAACAATTAAAGCTACAGTTGACAAGGGTAAAAGGCCGCCGTGTGCGGGTTGATTTCAAGGGCGGAGAGGTTACTTCGGATGCCGGACTGCTTTTGATCCGGGAAGTGGATCGGCAGTTGGGCTTGACCGAACGAGCGGCCCGACAGTTAGTGGACAAACGGCAGAAGGGCAAAGTACGCCATGAGGTCTTGGGGATGCTGCGGCAGCGCGTTTACGGGCTGGTGGCGGGCTATGAGGATTTGAACGACTTTGATACCCTGCGCCACGATCCATTGTTGCAAACGGTAACGGGGCGCATTGAAACGTTGGCCAGCGCGCCGACTTTGTGTCGTTTTGAAAACGGGCAGGATCGGCGGGCGGCCTTTGCGGTAAACGAGCTGTTGGTCGAACAGTTCATGGGCTCCTTTGCCGAGGAACCCGAAGAGATCATCCTGGACTTTGACGCCACCGACAAACCGGTGCACGGGCTCCAGGAGGGACGTTTTTTCCACGGTTATTATGATCATTACTGTTTTCTGCCGCTATATGTTTTTTGCGGTGATCAGCTGCTGGTGGCCTACCTGCGGCCGAGCAAGATCGATGCCAGCAAGCATGCCGGGGCCATCCTCAAATTGCTGGTTAAACGGATTCGCCAAAGCTGGCCCCGTACGCGGATTATCTGGCGCGCCGACAGTGGATTTTGTCGAGACCGGATACTCTCTTGGTGCGACCGCAACGAAGTTAGCCCGGATATTTCGTAAAAAAAGTATCGTTGATATGCTTAACTGCTGATATACAGCAGGATAGATCAATAATTAGGTAGTGTATAAAAAAAGAATGTTATTTTGTATTTTTAGCTGTACAAATAGCGTTAGGCAGCTTATTCTTAGTGCATGGTTACTAAAATTATTAATTGTCGGCACTGTGGAAGTGAAAATATCATTAAATTTGGCAAGACGCCCAACCATAAACAGCGCTACCGCTGCCATGATTGTGGTAAACAAAGCCGCGAAAACCCCACAGTGAAATACACCGAAGAGCAAAAAGAAATGATCCTTCGAGTCTATCAGGAACGCAGCAGTCTACGCGGTTTACAGCGCGCCTTCGGGGTGAGTCCCAACACCGTTTTGAGTTGGTTAAAAAAAACGACAATCGCTGCGACCGCTCAAAAGCACGATTCTTGCGGCCCGCCGCCATGATGTCATTGAACTGGACGAACTGTGGTCTTTTGTGGGGCGCAAGAGCGATGCCTAATGGGTTTGGATCGCTCTTTGCCGACGCACCCGTCAAATCCTCTCCTATGCCATTGGGCCTCGGGATTGGTATCGTTGCCGGGAACTTTACGAGCGTCTGCCACGGGCCTACAAAAGATGTGCCACCTACAGCGACTTTTGGAGCACTTATGATGAAGTCTTTCCTCATAACCGATCCGTGGGAAAAGAAACCGGTGAAACGGCCCATGTGGAACGATGGAACAATACCCTGCGCCAACGACTGGGTCGTTTCACACGCAAAACCCTCTCCTTTTCCAAGCTTAAGAGTATGCATGAAACCTGTCTGAGACTTTTCATTCATCAATATAATCAAGAATTAGCCACCATTCCTACTTAATACACTACCGAATATTCCTATCCCCTATCCCAATTGGATACTCATGTCGTTGCATTGGATGCCGCCACGGGCCGCGAAATCTGGAAATCAAGCAGGGGGATTATCGCCGCGGCGAGACCCTGACGGCGGCTCCACTGGTGATTAAAGACAAAGTCATTACGGGGATCAGCGGCGGTGAGTTCGGGGTGCGCGGTTTTTTGACCGCCAATGATGTTCGCACGGGAAAACAGATATGGCGCATGTACAGCACCGGACCGGAAGATGAGGTCGGCTTTCCCGGGTCGATTGAAACCTGGAAGGGAGATGAGTGGAAACGGGGAGGCGGCACCACCTGGGGCTGGTACACTTATGACCCGGAACTGGATTTACTCTACTACGACGGAACCGGCAATCCCGGCGCCTGGAATCCAGACCAGCGCCCCGGCGATAACAAGTGGTCGATGTCAATTTTTGCCCGCAATCCTGACACGGGAATAGCCAAATGGGCCTACCAGAAAACTCCGCACGACGCCTGGGATTATGATGGCGTCAATGAAAACATACTCGTTGACCTGAAAATAGGAGGCGAGTTGCGCAAAGTCCTGGTAAATTTTGATCGCAACGGATTCGGCTATACGATGGACCGGGTTACGGGCGAACTGCTGGTGGCGGAACCCTTTGTCTTTGTCAATTGGGCCAAAGGGATCGATCTGGAAACGGGTCGCCCCATTGAAGATCCCACAAAACGCACCACCGCCAAACGCAACACCAAGAACATCGCCCCGGCCGCCATTGGAGGCAAGGATCAGCAGCCTGCGGCTTACTCCCCTCGCACGGGTCTATTCTATGTGCCTACCAATAACATCAAGATGGATTACGAAGGAGTTGAAGTGAAATACCAGGCCGGCCAGCCCTATGTGGGGGCAATTGTGCGGATGATGCCCGGGCCGGGAGGCAACCGAGGCGAGTTTCTGGCCTGGGACGCCACCAAGGGCTAGAAAGTCTGGGGCATCAAGGAGAATCTGGCAGCTTATGGCGGCGCTTTGGCTACGGGAGGAGATGTTGTTTTCTACGGCACCATGGAAGGGTGGCTGAAGGGGGTGGACGCTAACACAGGTAAAGTTCTGTGGAAGTTTAAGACTCCTTCAGGCATAATCGGCGCTCCCATGACTTATCAAGGTCCTGACGGCAGACAATATGTAGCCATTCTTTCCGGAATTGGAGGATGGGCGAGCATTGGCGCCGCTGCCGGGATCGGGGCGGAAGATCCCACCGCCGGCCTGGGCGCATTGGGCGCGTTTGGCGATGTCAGCGATATCAGCAACCTGGGTGGTGTGTTGACCGTTTTTGCACTGCGTTGATCCCGTTGAAGCATCGGCCAATGGTTCTGTAGAACAGCAGAAAGTCGTTATTATGTACCGTTATTTCTGTTCTGTTATCCACCCGGTTTTGGTTGCGGCGGTTTTCATGGCCATTCCTGCTGGACTGGCGGCGGAAGATTCCGAACCTCTCAAGGTTGCTTCCGATCCGAACAATATGCCCCTTTCGCACCGTGATCTTGGAGGATTCGAAAACAAGATAGCGGAATTGATTGCAAAGGATATGGGTGCTAATGTGCAATACACCTGGTGGGGGCAAAGACGGGGGTTTATCCGCAACACACTGAAAGCAACGCTAAATGAAGCCCGTGCCGATATTGTCCTGGGTGTGCCCAAGGGGTATGATATGGTCAGTTTGACTCGTCCCTATTACCGTTCGACTTACGTATTTGTTTATCCCGAAAGCAGCGGATATTCCATCAAGTCACTGGATGATCCGATCTTGAAGGAACTTAAAATCGGTGTTCACCTTCTCGGCGACGATTATATGAATCCTCCGCCTGTTCACGAATTGGGCCGGCGCGGTATCGTGGACAAGGTTGTCGGCTTTAATACTTTTTACACCGAAGAAAACCACCCCGGAAAGATTATCGAGGCGGTGGTTTCAGGCGAGGTTGATTTGGCTATCGTGTGGGGTCCGCTGGCGGGGTATTATACGGCCCATCAGACCGAGCCTCTGTTAATGGTTCCAATTCCGTCCGGGGTCGACGATTTGCCGTTTGCCTTTGATATCTGTATGGGGATCCGGCATGGAGAGAAAGAATTGAAGTCTCGCCTGGAGGCCGCTCTTGAGCGCAAACATGATGAAATTGAAAAGATACTCGTAGAATATGGGGTTCCGCTCCTACCAATTGAATCAACGAATTGAAGAACAAAAATAACCGCCAAAGCACTCAGTGCGGTATTGATGCTTTTATGATTAAGGTAAAGAACCGGAAACGAAAAAAATTCCTGATAGGACTCTTATTGTTTCTGATTCTGGGCACACTGGCCGAACCCGAAGATTCTGCAGCAACAGTAGCCATACCCACTCAGGAAGAGATCTATGACCGTATCTACAACGGCTGGAAATGGTATCATGTTTATTGTTTCCGCTGCCACGGGATGGACGCAATCGGCAGTAATCTGGCCCCCAATCTACGCCGGTCGATCGGTGTCCTGTCTTCTGATGAATTCATCATCACGGTTCGCGAAGGTCGTCTGGAAAAAGGTATGCAATCCTGGAAGGTCTTGTTGGACGACGATCAAATTGCTGATATATATTATTATGTGCGAGCGAGAAGTGATAAAGTCCTTCCCTCTGGACGTCCCGACGAACTTGGTGAATTTGGCGACGAATTGTGGGTGCCTACTGAGGAATGGATACAGAAACTATTCACTGACACCGACTCCTCGGCCGAAAATCAACCTGCTCCGAAAGGCGAGTCTTAAGGTTTGTTGATGGGTTTTACAGTGAAACTCTGGGTGGCTTAATGGTGAATGCACGACAGGCTTGCACACGTCGAGGTTTTCTCCAGGCCGTTGGCGCCGGATTCCTGGCCTCTTTAGGCAGGGGCGCAAGAGGGGCTGAAACGGCGGCGTCTGAAATCCCCGTAGCTATTCCTATCGGATACCTGGCCTCGCGTGGCAGAAGTCAGGCGAAATCACTATCCGCAGAAAAGATGGGGGCGCTTTTGGCGCTCGATGAGGCTAATGTCCTGGCCGGTTTATTCGGGAAAAAATTTGCCCTTCTAAACGAAGAAACCGATAGCGATCAGGAGACAGCCGCATTGGCTCGTTACTTGATTGAAGATCGCCATGTCGCTGCCATAATAAGCAATCTCGATACGCAATCGACAAAAGATATCGGTGCTTTAACTCAAGAACTGAGAACGCCCTTTTTCAACTGTGCGTCACCATCGAATATACTTCGGGGAAAACATGGTCATCGGTTCAGTTTTCATACCGTGCCTAGCGAGAGCATGTATTTGCAAGTTGTCGGCGACTGGCTGCTGGAAGAAAAAACTCTGACCAACTGGTTCGTGCTGAACGATTCAAGCGAGGCCGGCCGGTCAGCCTCTGCTGCTACAAAAAGCTTCCTGAAATCTGCCCATGGCACACTGGCCGGCGCTCTTGAGATCCCCTCCCATAACATGAACATGGATTTCAAGCCTGTGCTGAACTCGATTGGTGAAAAGAAGCCGGAGGTTCTTTTTCTCTGCCTGCAGGGAGATGTTTTGCATCGTTTTTTGGAACAGTTTATCGAAATGCCTTTGCCGCTGCAACTTGCCGGGGCAACTCTGAATATCAAAAGATGGTGGAATGCTCCCAGCCTTCCTGCATTCGGAAGTATTTGGCCGACAGCATGGCACTATGGGTTGTTTCGCTACAGCGCGCGGGAGCTGAATTCTCGTTTTACGAAACAATTCGATGAATCGATGGAAACCTCGGCCTGGGCGAACTGGTCGGCAGTTAAGCTGATTACCGAGGCGATCATCCGAACGGGGATAACGGATGGTGATTCGCTCGTTGGATATTTAGAAAATCAGACATCCTTTGACGGCCATAAAGGCATCGCGCTGACGTTCAGTTCCAGGAATCATCAACTTGCCCAGCCGCTTTACCTGGTGACACCGCGCAAGACCCCGGGCGAGAGGCCATTGGATATATTTGAGGTTATGGCGCCCGTTGATGGGATCAAGATGTATAGGCATGTCGATCCCTTTGACAAAATGGGAGAATCCGAACAAGATGAATCTGGTAAACTGGAACCGTTTTGAAATAGAGTTGGCGCACCTCAGGCAACAGATCGATATTTCATGTTCAAGACCGCATCAACCCCGAAATTTTTATGCAATTCATATTTTTGGTTCTCTGTTTAGGGCTCTTTCAGGTAACGTCGCTCGGTGGTTCTTTGGCCTATGTGACTAATGAATATGACGATACCATCACCATAATCGAGACAACAACCGATAGTGTAGTTGCCACCATTCCAGTAGGTCAGCGCCCGAGAGGGCTCGGGTTGAGCCCGGACGGAAAATTTCTGTATCTCGCTTTAGGTCGTGAAGATGCTATTGGCGTCATTGATACGGCAACCCGCAAGGTCGTCAAAAAGTTCGCCTGTGGGAGTGATCCTGAAACTTTCTCTGTCAGTCCAGACGGATCTCGCCTCTATATCTCAAACGAAGACGCCAATACGGCAACCGTCCTCGATAGCCATAGCGGAGAAATCCTTACCACCATACCCGTGGGTATCGAACCCGAAGGGGTGACCGTCAGCCCGGACGGACGCTGGGTATACGTCGCCGCCGAAACCACCCATACCATCTCGGTCATCGACACACAGTCCATGAAGGCAGTCCATACCTTCCTGGTCGGCAGCCGGCCTCGTGAGTCTGCCTTCAGTCCCGATGGATTGCGCGCCTATGTGACTTCCGAAATCGGTGGAACTGTGTCGGTGGTCGATACGCGAGAGCATAAAGTCATTGACACTGTGAGCCTGCAAATCGAGGGCGTATTCGTCAAACCGAAGGGTGTGATTGTAACCCCGGACAACACCAAGATTTATGTAGCCTTGGGGAGCGCTAATAATGTAGCCGTCATCTCTGTTCAGACCTTAGAGGTGTTGAAGTACATACCCGTTGGCAAACGCGTTTGGGGTTTGGCGCTCACTGCGGATGGCAAGAAGCTTTACAACGCCAACGGCGCATCGCACCATATATCCGTAATCGACACGGAAAGCGATTCGGTGATTGCCACGATCCCTACAGGCAAAGGGCCGTGGGGCATCGCCATAAGTAAGTAATTAAGTAAACAGATCGCAAAATCCCACTGGTCCAAACTATGCCCAATTCTCAACAGCCTGGAAATGTGCGGATCATCCTTTGTGCCAGCCTCATACTTAGAGGCTGTCCCAAAAGGGTGATTTTTGCGAGGGCTTTTGATAGGCGCTCATTTTAGAGGTATTTGCATTTGGGAGAGTATCAACTTTGCTCTCCTATGACGTTAGGATACTGGTTTTGGGGTCCGGTTGCCTGGTTTTCTTTGTATGAGCCGACAGTACGGCTGTGAAAAAGTATTGTCCTTGCTTTTCCGCTCTCTAGGCCGCCGCTTTGGTTTTTAGTTCGTCTTGCTGGGCCAGCATCTTGGCTACTTTCCATAGGTTGTGCGAGAGTACCGACCAGGCTACGCTGATCGAGCGGTTGGCAAAGCCTTTGCTGCGCAACCGCCCGGCCTGCCAGCGATTCTTCAATACCCCGATCCGCCCTTCGGTGCTGGCCCGGCGCTTTTGCAATTGCCTGAACAGTGGTTCCTCCATCCGTTTTTTCAACTGCTTCGGATCGCGTGGACAGAGCGCGTCGTAGATTCCCTCCTGGGCTAACTGCCGGCGGGCCCGCTGGGAGGCAAATCCCCGGTCCGCGCACATGGCCGCTATGGGTTCTTCCAGGTTGAAGCGGTTCTGTCTTTGCAAACTCTCTTGCATTTGTTCATTTTCGCTTGGAGTTCGGCTGCCGTAGAGTTTCCAGTCCAGCAGGTACCCTTCAACGCTTTCTCCCAAAAACAGGGTGTTGCCGAACTCGACCTCTTGGCCCGCTTTACCTCGCACAATCACCTGCCCATCGAGTTCGTAAACACTCAAGACTTTCTCTGCGTTTTTCACCTGGCGGCCGCCAATGATCCGCTCGTGCGCCTGTTTGATGACCACCGGGATTTGCTCGCTCATGCGCTCCATCCGGGCGAGGATCTGTTGGACCTGTTTTTCGCTGTAATCGCTTTGCTCCCAGCAGGCTTGCAATAATTCCCGGTGACTGCGGGCATGCTCCCCGATCCGTTTGAGCAGCTTTTTCATCTGCCTCAAGATACCCTTGCGCTGCCGCGCGCTGTCCTTTCGCCGCCGGCTGTGGGTCATCTGTATGCACAGCCGATTCATCTGCCGAGCCAAGGGCTCCGGTTCGATCGGCATGCGATGGCGCACACCGGCCTTCTCGCGGATCAGCCGGATCGCTTTGAGCAACGTGCCGGCTACATCCTTGAGTAATACCCAGTCCGTCGGCCAATGAATGTTAGCCTCCAAACAGGTGCCGTCGATCAGGCAAATGGTGGTGTCAATCGGCTTGTCCAATCCCACCTGCCGGGCCAGAAGGGCATCGCCCACCACCTCAGTCAAGGTCCGGTGCAAGGCCCTCAACTGCTCTTCGCTGAAAAACTTCGAGGCCCGCTCCAGGGTGCTTTTGGAGATGCCCCTGATGCCATCGATCTGCCGGACACGGCAAAAGTCGGCCAACAGATCGCTGCTGCCCAGAGCCCGCGACAAATGCCGAAACGAAATCCCTCCGAGCAGACGGCCCAGCGTATCCATGCGCAGTGCCTTGATGGCAAAACTGGCCCGCTGCCGCCGGGCCTTTAGACCCATTGGCGGCCACCCCTCCAAGGCCAGCTCAATGGCCTGCGATTCCACCTCCGAGTCGATCAGCAGCCGATCGATTCGATCAATGGTGGCGCGGAAGTTATCGTAATCGAGGCACCGGTCGACCACAGTTAAAGCTGGACGCAGGAGGCATTGGATGGCTATATTTTTCATAGAAAGGGCTATATTGATTTTCGCTAACTCAATTATAGAACCCTTTTTTGGCCGGATCGAGCAAAAACTTGCTCTTTCCGGCTCTTTTTATCAACGTCATTCAGTTGACTATAAAATCTTTATATTTTTGGGACAGCCTCTAGGTAGGTCGTGTCCGCCACCCAGACCTCGTCGATATGGGTCGGCTGGCCATGCTTTTTAAGCACATTGGGGCTGTAACCATAGGGATGGTTACTGTTGGTTTTTAATGGCTTAAAGCGTTTACTCTGGGTGCTTTTGATTCCCATTTCACGCATCAGACGCAGAGCCCGGTCACGGCCGCAATCGATGCCCTCATCATCCTTCAGATGGCGGTGCATTGGCCGATGCCCATAGCGGCCCTTGGCCTCTTTGTGTACCTTCAGGATCGCCCCCTTGATTCCCTCGTCCTCGATCCGCCGGGCCGAGGGCGCTCGGGGCCTCCAGCAGTAATAGCCACTGCGACAAATCCCCATCGCCGAGCATATTTCCTCGATCTTGAAGCGCCCCTCGTTGTCTTTGACAAACTGGTACTTCATTGTTCGTCCTTGGCAAAGTAGCCCACCGTTTTTTTTAGTATCTGGTTGATCCGCTCCGAGCGGCGCAGCTCTTTGCGAAGACGATCTATCTCGGCCGCCATCTCCTTCGGACTGCTCTGTCGCTTTGAGGTGGCTTCGCCCTGCTGATCGTCCAGATAGAGCCTCTTCCACCTATACAATTGGTTGGTGTTGACCCCAAGTTTGGTCGATACCTCGGTGGCGCTCAGACCATCGAGTATCATCAGTTGAACTGCCTCATTTTTGAACTCTATACTAAAGCGTCTTCTTCCCATGCTTCGATTCTCCATTTAGGAGAATCTCGTGTCCACTTTTTCCAGTGCACATCATCGATGACAATACACCGGGCAGACGATTTTTCCAGAGGTTTGACGATGGGAGTCTTTTCAGCGTCCCGCCAATTCAAACGACCCCGATACTCTCACCTGGCCAAACCATTTCTGGAACTTTAACCACCAGTGACGAAACGGATCCTTTTTTTGCAGACATAGGCGTTTTCTATAAGGATGACTTTGAACTCTCTGGCGTTTCCGCCGATCAGTCCGTTACGGTTGAAATGAACTCGGTCGACTTCGATTCCTTTCTCGATCTGGTCGATGCGGACAATAATATATTACTCGACTTTGATGACGATGGCACCGGTTCCCTTAATTCCCGGATCACTTTCACGGTTCAACCGAATATTCGCTACCTCATCCGTGCGACCAGCGCTAGTGCTGAAGAAACCGGAAACTATGAAATCCATATGGTTGTGAATTGATTAGACTCCGCCCCATATCATCACTATTAAGGACGAGGAATGGCGAGGCCGCCATCGATTACGATGACCTGACCGGTGGAATAAGGAAATTCTCCCCGAGAGAGGTCGGCATACAAGCATTTGGAGGACTCCCCGACTTATCAGGACTGCCATATCGGGTTCCGGGTGGTTACCATGGTGGAAAAATGAACTGGCAATGAGCATCTGCGGCCAGGCTTTGGCAATTTCTGTGGTTTTGCTTGGTGGAATGAACCTGACGCCTCAATACCTTGCTTACATCTCTTGGTTCGTCTGGTTGATCAGCTTTATGAAGTTTTGCTTCCTGTTGCCTCATCTTTTCCAGAAAGGGCGGAAGGGGTGATCTATCCTTCGTAAAAAGCCGATTAACAACGGATTACACGGATGAACGTGGATAATTATGAATTGGTGATTTAAAAGTTTTTTATAATCTGCGTTTATCTGCGCAATCTACGGGTTTATGATATTTTGGGGTATATTATCGGTGATTGGCGGTTTTTTAACTGTCGGGAGGGTGTTTTTTGGGTGAAATTGGGTTTTTTTGGTGAAAAATACACTGAAAATCGAAGTTTAATCAAACGCATCAAACGTAGCCAACCTATCCATTGACGTTTTTGGGTTTTTGTGTTATGGTGACGGCCTATGAAGCAAAAAACAACAACCCGAATCTTTACCGTTGCTTGGATGTCTGGCAGACGGGGGAGGTGGATAACGCTGGATATTTGGCGCACATTTTTTGTGGAGAAAATGGAATATCGAAACTAGATGGAAAAGAAAATGAATCCAATAATAGCCACATATGTGGAACCGAATCTTTAACCGTTGCTTGGATGTCTGGCAGACGGGGGAGGTGGATAACGCTGGATATTTGGCGCACATTTTTTGTGGAGAAAATGGAATATCGAAACTAGATGGAAAAGAAAATGAATCCAATAATAGTTGAAGAATCTAATGAGAGAAAGGTCTTTAAAATCAATGATGGCGAGTCCGGGAGCTTATGGACACGATCTTTGTTGCTGTTGCCATTGCCGGTTAAGGTTTGTTTTGAACTTTGTCCGGGGACTTGTTTGTCTGTGAACTTGCCTCGTTGAGGAGAATGGCATTTTTTCTAACCTTATAGGTGATATGAAAGCGATACCTTATCAGTTGAAGTGTATGGATTGCGATGGCCGTTACGATCCCGGTGAGGTTCTTTATGTTTGTCCGTCATGCTCGCAAGAACAGGCGCCGGGCCGGGCCTTGCGTGGGGTTTTGGAGGTGGATTACGATTACGAGCTGTTGGCCCGGCAATTCAATCGGGAGTATTTGGCCGACTGCCCTGTGGTAGGCACACGGCGTTATATGCCATTGCTGCCCCTTGCGGATGAAAAATATCTTTCGCCCCTGCTCATAGGGGGCACGCCATTGGCGGCCGGAGAGCGTTTGGGTGCGCATTTGGGGATGACATCTCTCTATATGAAGGACGATACCCGGAATCCGGCCGGTTCCTACAAGGACCGCGCTTCGGTATTGGTGGTGGCCAAGGCCCTCGAATTGGGGATGGAAACCGTTTGCACGGCCTCGACCGGCAATGCCGCCACCGCCCTGGCCTGTGTTTGTGCTTCGCAGGGGGTGAACTGCGCCGTTGTCGTGCCCGAATCCGCGCCCCCGGCCAAGCTGGCCCAAATGCTGGTTTACGGGGCCAGGGTGTTTCCCGTGCAGGGAAATTACGATCAAGCTTTCGACCTTTCCACCGAGGCCTGCGAACGACTGGGTTGGTACAATCGCAACACCGCCTTCAATCCCTATACCATCGACGGCAAACGGGTGGCCGCTTTCGAGATTTGGGAACAACTGGGGCAAAAGGTCCCCGACTCGGTCTGGATTCCCAGTGGGGACGGCGTCATCCTGGCTGGAGTGGCCAAAGGATTTCGGGATTTGCTCGGGTTAGGATTGATCGACCGAATTCCACGCATGATCGCCGTGCAGGCGGAGGGAAGTGCGGCTCTCGTCCATGCCTTCCAGTCGGGCGCTTTGGAACCGGAACCGGTTTCGGGCGCAACCTCGGTGGCCGATTCCATAGTGGTGGAGGCGCCCCGCAACGGCATTTTGGCTCTGCGGGAAATCAGGGAGTCGGGCGGAAGGGCGATTGCCGTCTCCGATGCGGAAATCCTGTCGGCCCTGGCACTTCTGGGCCGCTTGACGGGCATTTTTGTGGAACCTTCCAGCGCCGCGGCGGTAGCGGGTTTGGCCAAAGAGCGCCAGGCCGGGCGGGTGGCCGATGATGAATGCGCCATCCTCCTGCTCACCGGAACGGGGTTAAAAGATATCGCCGCTGCCCGGCGCTCTGTCGAAATGCCCCCATCCATCGCACCGAATTTTCAGGCATTTGAGGAGGCATTGGGTAGATGCTAGATACTGGATACTGGATGAGGATATTTTTTTCACCACGGATTGCACTACACGGATGAACACTGCTATTAATTAGCTACTTATGAAAATGAGGATACTGGCCCTATTTAATTTAATTCTATTTAGCTGCGCCGGTTGCGTGGTTGCCGAAGAGGCGGCTGGGTTTGCCGAGGGTGTGGCGGAAAAATTAATTGAGGAGGCAAAACAAAATCAAGTCTGGCCCCTGGTCTCCGATATGGTTCCCGGTCTGGATATTGCCCAGGCCTATGCCATACAGCGTTCCCTGGTTGCAGCGAATTTGCCCGGAGACAGGATTTGCGGTTTCAAGGCCGCCCTCACAACCGGCCCGGCCCAGGAGCGTTTTGGGCTGAATGAGGCCGCCGCCGGGGTTTTGCTCGATTCCATGCGGCGCACCGGTAGAACCGATCTCGTTTTATCACAATTTTATCGACCGATGATAGAGCTGGAAGTCGCCTTCGTGGTGGGGAAAAGGATCGACCGGCCGCTGGAAGACGTTTCCGCGCTGAAAACCCATATCCGCTCGGCCTTGGCCTCCATCGAGCTGCCGGACCTGCGTTTCGCGGATATGGAGGAGGTCTCGGGTATGGACATCATCGCCGTCAACACGGTTGCGTCCGCTTTCATGGTTGGAAATGAGGTTCCCGGCGCGAAACAGGATTTTAGCCAGATGGAAGTTAAATTGACCCTCGACGACAATACCATAAAGGAGGGTAGCGGGCCCGGTTTTACCGGCGATCCTTGGGCGGCAGTCTTGAAATTGGTCAACCACACGGTGGGACAAGGCTGGGTCATCAAGCCCGGGCAGATACTCTTGAGCGGCGCCATGGGCGGGCTGATTCCGGTCGAAGAGGGAAACTACGAAGCTCGTTTCAGCGGATTGGGCATCATTCGCTTCACGGTTCGTTGAGCCCGTTGGTTGGATTCTCGGCAATCATTCGCCGCACCACTTCGGACATTTTGCCGGTTTCTTCAAAAATCGAGCGTTGCCTATCCGCGCCGGTTGGTTGGTCAACCAATTTATAAATGCGATTCAGTTCCTTGGAGCAATCCAGCTCGACCGCATAGTCATGCAGGACGGAGGCCATTTGCGTTGCTAATTGACGCGCAGGGATCGGTTTGTGGGTAACGGAATCGACCAATTTCGCATCAAGGCCGTAGCGGCAGGCTTTCCATTTGTTCTGTTTGACCATTATGGGGTGGATATCGTGCTGGTAAACGCCTTTATCGATGTCGTCCGATAATCGGCAAACCAGGCACTGAATGAGGGCGGCCAGGCTGAGGGCGTCATCCAGGCAGCAGGGCAGGTCGCAGATGCGCACCTCCACCGTGCCGAAACCCGGATGAGGCCGCACGTCCCACCAAATATCCCGAATGCTGTTGATGAATCCGGTATTGATGGAATGCCGCACGACCCAGCAATATTCGCTGAAATTGCGCATCAGGGGCGGCAGCCCGGCATTCGGTAGCTGCTCCATGATCTTGCTTCTTTGGGAGTGCAGACCGGTGTCCCGGCTGACCCAGAATGGGCTGTTGACCGACAAGGCCAGCAGGGTGGGGATGTAGCGATTCATGCGGTCGATGAGCATGACGGCTTTGTCCCCGGAATCCACCCCCACATGCACATGCATCCCGAAGGTGACAATGCGCCGGGCGGTGTCCTGCATTTTTTCGATGAGTAAATGATAGCGATCGCTAGGGGTGATTTTTTGGTTTTTCCAAATTGAAAACGGGTGCGTGCCGCCCCAGAACAGCAGGGTGTCCAGCTTTTTGGCAGCATCTTCCACCGCCTGAATCTTCTGTCGCAAATCCTCACCCACCTCCGCAATGGTGTTGCAGACCTTCGAATTGATCTCTAGATAGCACTGCATCAACTCCGGCTTGATGGAATCCTCGAACTCGGGAGGGAGGGAATTGAGAACATCGGTGATGACGCTTTTCAAGGCATAAGTTTCAGCATCAACCAGTTGCAGCTCGATTTCGACACCCACCGAGGGCCGGGAGTTATGAGTAAATTTGAGAGCGGAATTTCCATCCATAAGCAGTGTCCGGCGTTTTAATTTATTTAAGCAAAGCCAGGTTGAGAGTTGAACGGGCCAGGATTTTAGTTCCAATGGAAAGGGCCGATTCGGCGATATCGAACTGGGGAGAATGCAAATAACTGGGTTGCTGGCCGTGCATGCCTACTCCCAGCCTCAGCATACAGCCGGGGGCCGACGCCAGGTAATTACTGAAATCTTCTCCCCCCATGCTGGGGTGCGGAATCCAGCGGACGTTTTCCTTGCCCACCACCGAGATGGCCGCCTTACGGCATTTCCTCATTACTTCCCGATTGTTGATGACGCTTTCGATCTTGTAAGGAATGTGCATTTTAAAAACAGCGCCGGTGGCATTGGCAATGCCGTTGGCAATGTCCATCATCTTGACCTTGATGAACTGCGATGTGTCGTTTTCTACCGTGCGGATGGTGCCGCGCAATTGCACGTTTTCAGGAATGACATTGGGGTTGATTCCGCCCTGGAAAACACCGAAAGAAACCACCGCAGGCTCTTGCGCATCGAGCAGGCGCGGCATGGTGTTGTAAACGGTGTTGACGAATTGGGCGGCAGCGCCCACCGGATCTATAGTTTGATGGGGCCTAGCTCCATGGCCGCCCCGGCCCGAGACGCGAATATCGAATTCTTCGCAAATAGCCGTCAAGGCGCCCTCTCTCACCCCGATGGTGCCGACCTTCCGAGAGGGGTCCACATGCAGGGCGATGATCGAGTCCACACCTTTCATGACTCCGAATTCGATCATCTCGTTGGCCCCCGTAGCGGACTCCTCGGCGGGCTGAAATATGGCCCGCCAGGTTAATGGCCGGGGAAAAAGGTCCCTGCATTTATGCAAGGCGAGGATGGCCCCCAGGAGCATGGCAGTGTGAGCGTCGTGCCCGCAAGCGTGCATGAGGTCGGCTTCGGTTGACCGGTAAATAACGGTTTTTTCATCCTGCAAGCGCAGGGCATCGATATCGGCCCGCAGAGCGATGCGCATTTGGCCATTCTGTTCCTGCGAATCCACTGCCAGGCCTCTTTTGGTGGGCGCAATCCTTGGTGCCAGCCCCTTCTGGCGCAGCCATTGGGCGAGATAGGCGGTCGTTTTGAATTCATGTTCGCTGGCCACGGGATTGGCGTGCAGGTAACGCCTTACCTTGCGAATTTCATCATCAAGCGAATCGATTACCTGGTCTAATTCACCGTTGATGCTTGATGTAATGGAGGCTTCCATGACGAACAGTAAGTCGCCTCCATAATTGCCGATCCAGCCTGGCCAGGCAAGCAATCATTTTCTTCCGGTAATGAAGGTAACTCCGATCAAAGTGGGCGATGCAGCCGATGTTTGTAAGCTGAAATCAGCTCCTCATTTATAGTGCGGGCATCGGGGGTTGAGTTGGCGCTGACGAGTAGCGGAAGGGTGAGATTTTCATTCTTCAGGTATTGCACAATTTCCATCAAAAGAAGATTTAAAAGCAATGCGCCGGTGAGGGTGGAAGTGGGCCCCGTATATTTTGACTGGCTGGGAATTTCGATGGCGGCGTCTCCCGGCGGGCCGCCGTTGTCGAGGACGTAATCCGCCACCTCGAACAGCTTTTGGCCGCTGGGGTGTCTGGATTGAGCTGGGCGAGACATAGGCAGGCTGGTCAGCGCGGCCACCATCAACCCCAGAGATTGGCACTTGAGGGCGACTTCGATGGGGCAGGGGTTTATACCTGAGTTGGAAATCACAATAACGGTTTCCCCCTCTCTCATGTCGTATATCGAATGGTGCTTTTCCACCAGCCGGGTTCCGTAACCGGGCAGGGTCTCCACCCAGCCGCCGGTGGGGTCGACAATGGCGCTGACTTGAGCCAGGCCACCCGCCCGGTGCACCAGTTCGCGAGCGAGAATGGCCGAGTGCCCGCTGCCGAATGTATGCAAGACTCCGCCGTTTCCAATGGAACGGCCGATGACAGCGCCTAATTTCTCCAGAGTTTCGCGGTTTTCCTGGAAAATCCGGCTGTTGCCGGCCTGGATTTGTTCAAAATATTGGTCGGAAAGTTTCATAATCGGATATATTCGGCTGAGAGCGTGTTTCTTGTCCAGAACAACCTTGACACAGTTTTCCAGAGTGTTTTCTTGACAAGCCGTAGCGCCTTGAGATTCGGTTAGCCGTTACCGGGAGACAGGGTCTTTTTTTAAGGAATTCGTCCTATCATTTTTCCCGGCAATCGATTCTGTTGACACAAGTCGGAAAATTTTTTTTTGAACCTGTAAATATATAACAACAAATACTGATCTAACGACACTTTAAACCTATGGAAAATTTTTTTTGGATCGCACCGCTATCCGCTGTAATTTCGCTTTGTTTCGCGGCTTTTTTCTTCCGGCAAATGACAAAGGAAGACGAGGGAACCGAGCGCATGAAAGAAATCGCCGCCCATGTGACGGCTGGAGCCCACGCTTATTTGCGGCAGCAATACAAGATTGTGACCATTGTTTTCGTAATTTTGCTGGCCGTCTTTTTCTTTCTCGCCTTCGGGTTGGAAACCCAGAGCCGGTGGGCTCCATTCGCTTTTATCACTGGCGGTTTTTTCTCCGGTCTGGCCGGTTTTTTCGGAATGAAAACCGCTACTCATGCAGCCAGCCGGACGGCCCAGGCAGCCAGCAATTCCCTCGATCATGGATTGCGGGTGGCGTTTCGCAGCGGTGCCGTCATGGGGCTTTCCGTTGTCGGCCTGGGGCTACTGGCAATTTGCTGCTGGTTTTACTGGCTGACCCTTCGCTACCCTATTGATGGCGATAACGCCTCCGATAACATCCTTTATATTACCACCATCATGCTTTCCTTCGGTATGGGCGCCTCTTTGCAGGCTCTTTTTGCCAGGGTCGGGGGCGGCATTTACACAAAGGCCGCCGATGTGGGGGCCGACCTCGTGGGCAAGATCGAGGCCGGCATCCCGGAGGACGATCCGCGCAATCCTGCCGTCATCGCTGACAATGTGGGAGATTTCGTGGGCGATGTGGCCGGCATGGGGGCCGACCTTTATGAATCTTACTGCGGTTCCATATTGGCCACGGCGGCATTGGGCGCGGCCGCTTTTATGGGGATGCCCGAAATGCAGATCAAGGCCGTGGTGGCCCCCATGGTCATTGCCGGTATCGGAGCCTTACTCTCCGTGTTGGGCGTTTTTATGGTCCGGGTGAAAAAGGGTGCCGGCCAAAAAGCCCTTCTGCATGCTCTCGACCGGGGCATCAACACCTCCGCCATTCTCGTCGTTATTGCATCCCTGTTTGTGTTCAAGGGGTTTGGTTTTGAAAATGCTTTCGGTATCTGGGGCGCCGTGGTGATCGGTTTGCTCACCGGAATCGTGATCGGCAAGGCGACCGAGTATTATACTTCTCATGTTCACAAGCCGACCCAGGTTATCGCCCAGAGCGCCGCCACCGGCCCTGCCACCGTAATTATTTCAGGCATCGGAACGGGAATGATTTCCACCGCCGTGCCTGTGATCGCCGTCTGCACCGGCATTTTTCTGGCCTTCAGTTTCGCTTCCGGCTTCGACTATACGAACTATTCCATGGGGCTTTACGGTATTGGCTTTGCCGCCGTCGGCATGCTCTCGACCCTTGGCATTACGCTGGCCACGGACGCCTACGGTCCCATCGCCGACAATGCCGGGGGCAATGCCGAAATGAGCAAATTGGCCCCTGAAGTGAGGGAGCGAACCGACGCCCTTGACTCTCTCGGCAACACCACTGCGGCCATCGGCAAAGGTTTCGCCATCGGCTCGGCCGCATTGACCGCGCTGGCCCTGCTGGCCTCCTATGTGGAGCAGTTGAAAGCCGGTTTGAACCGAAGCGCAGAGAAGGTGGCCGCCTTTCAGGAAAAAATGGGCATGGATATATCCGATGCGGTTTTTATCGATTACATAAATTTTTTCGGCATCCATTTGATGAACCCGATTGTATTGATCGGGATTTTTAGCGGTTCCCTGCTGGCCTTTTTGTTTTGCGGTTTGACCATGCAGGCGGTGGGCCGGGCGGCCTCCGACATGGTGGAGGAAGTGCGCCGGCAATTCCGTGAAGATGCCGGTATCCTGGCAGGCACTTCGGTTCCGGACTACGCCCGTTGCGTCGCCATTTCTACCAGGGGAGCCCAGAAAGAAATGCTCTTACCCTCTTTTCTGGCAGTATTCTCCCCGGTCGTTATGGGCCTGGTTTTTGGTCCTGCCGGGGTCATCGGCCTTTTGACAGGGGCGCTTTGCTCAGGGTTTGTATTGGCCGTTTTCATGGCTAATGCCGGCGGCGCCTGGGACAACGCCAAGAAATTCATCGAAGAGGGCAACATGGGCGGCAAAGGTTCCGATGCCCATAAAGCCACCGTTATCGGCGACACGGTGGGCGATCCGTTCAAGGACACTTCCGGTCCGAGTTTGAACATCCTCATTAAATTGATGAGCATGGTTTCCATCGTTATGGCTGGAGTCACCGCAGCCTATAGTTTATTTTAAATAAGGACGGTTTTGCTGCTATGGCTGATTCAGCGGTGCGGCTTCTCAAGGTAGTCAAAAACTATGACCGGCAAAGGGCCGTGGACAATTTGTCCCTGGATGTCCCGGCCGGTTCCATATACGGTTTTATCGGTCCTAACGGCTCCGGGAAAACGACCACCCTGCGCCTTATCCTGCACCTGATCCTGCCTGACGAGGGGATTGTCGAAGTCCTTGGAAAACGGGAAACGCGGGCCGCCAACGACAGGATCGGCTATCTCCCGGAGGAGCGCGGCCTTTACAAAAAAATGACGGTCCGGCGGCAGATCGGGTATTTTGGCAGGCTCAAGGGAATGAGCGGCCCGCTTATCCGAAAAAGGACAGCATACTGGCTGGAACGCCTGGGATTGGCCGACCGCATCGATTCCAAAACGGAAAGTCTTTCCAAGGGCATGAGGCAAAAGGTGCAGTTTATCGCGGCCGTCATCATGCAGCCGGACTTGCTCATCCTCGATGAACCGTTTTCCGGGCTCGATCCTCTCAATCTGGAAGCTATCCGGGAAGTAATCCTTCAACTCAAGCGGGAGGGAACCACCATCCTGTTATCCACCCATGACATGGTGGTGGCCGAGAATATGTGCGATTATGTTTTCATGATCGATAACGGCAAAAAGGTGCTCGATGGGCCACTTTCTGAAATACAGGAAACTTTTGGGCAGGATACGATTCGGGTGCGCCTTGGCGGGAGCGATTTTACCTCCTGGGAAACCCTCCCCGGGGTTTCATCGGTGCGCGACCATGGGCGGTATCAGGAGCTTAGGTACAGGCTGTCCCAAAAGGGTGATTTTTGCGAGGGCTTTTGATAGGCGCTCATTTTTTTGATAGGCGCTCATTTTAGAGGTATTTGCATTTGGGAGAGTATCAACTTTGCTCTCCTATGACGTTAGGATACTGGTTTTGGGGTCCGGTTGCCTGGTTTTCTTTGTATGAGCCGACAGTACGGCTGTGAAAAAGTATTGTCCTTGCTTTTCCGCTCTCTAGGCCGCCGCTTTGGTTTTTAGTTCGTCTTGCTGGGCCAGCATCTTGGCTACTTTCCATAGGTTGTGCGAGAGTACCGACCAGGCTACGCTGATCGAGCGGTTGGCAAAGCCTTTGCTGCGCAACCGCCCGGCCTGCCAGCGATTCTTCAATACCCCGATCCGCCCTTCGGTGCTGGCCCGGCGCTTTTGCAATTGTCTGAACAGTGGTTCCTCCATCCGTTTTTTCAACTGCTTCGGATCGCGTGGACAGAGCGCGTCGTAGATTCCCTCCTGGGCTAACTCCCAGCGGGCCCGCTGGGAGGCAAATCCCCGGTCCGCGCACATGGCCGCTATGGGTTCTTCCAGGTTGAAGCGGTTCTGTCTTTGCAAACTCTCTTGCATTTGTTCATTTTCGCTTGGAGTTCGGCTGCCGTAGAGTTTCCAGTCCAGCAGGTACCCTTCAACGCTTTCTCCCAAAAACAGGGTGTTGCCGAACTCGACCTCTTGGCCCGCTTTACCTCGCACAATCACCTGCCCATCGAGTTCGTAAACACTCAAGACTTTCTCTGCGTTTTTCACCTGGCGGCCGCCAATGATCCGCTCGTGCGCCTGTTTGATGACCACCGGGATTTGCTCGCTCATGCGCTCCATCCGGGCGAGGATCTGTTGGACCTGTTTTTCGCTGTAATCGCTTTGCTCCCAGCAGGCTTGCAATAATTCCCGGTGACTGCGGGCATGCTCCCCGATCCGTTTGAGCAGCTTTTTCATCTGCCTCAAGATACCCTTGCGCTGCCGCGCGCTGTCCTTTCGCCGCCGGCTGTGGGTCATCTGTATGCACAGCCGATTCATCTGCCGAGCCAAGGGCTCCGGTTCGATCGGCATGCGATGGCGCACACCGGCCTTCTCGCGGATCAGCCGGATCGCTTTGAGCAACGTGCCGGCTACATCCTTGAGTAATACCCAGTCCGTCGGCCAATGAATGTTAGCCTCCAAACAGGTGCCGTCGATCAGGCAAATGGTGGTGTCAATCGGCTTGTCCAATCCCACCTGCCGGGCCAGAAGGGCATCGCCCACCACCTCAGTCAAGGTCCGGTGCAAGGCCCTCAACTGCTCTTCGCTGAAAAACTTCGAGGCCCGCTCCAGGGTGCTTTTGGAGATGCCCCTGATGCCATCGATCTGCCGGACACGGCAAAAGTCGGCCAACAGATCGCTGCTGCCCAGAGCCCGCGACAAATGCCGAAACGAAATCCCTCCGAGCAGACGGCCCAGCGTATCCATGCGCAGTGCCTTGATGGCAAAACTGGCCCGCTGCCGCCGGGCCTTTAGACCCATTGGCTGCCACCCCTCCAAGGCCAGCTCAATGGCCTGCGATTCCACCTCCGAGTCGATCAGCAGCCGATCGATTCGATCAATGGTGGCGCGGAAGTTATCGTAATCGAGGCACCGGTCGACCACAGTTAAAGCTGGACGCAGGAGGCATTGGATGGCTATATTTTTCATAGAAAGGGCTATATTGATTTTCGCTAACTCAATTATAGAACCCTTTTTTGGCCGGATCGAGCAAAAACTTGCTCTTTCCGGCTCTTTTTATCAACGTCATCCAGTTGACTATAAAATCTTTATATTTTTGGGACAGCCTCTATATAATGCGACCACCAACCCGGCTACCCGCATCTGGTTGATGATAAATACGAACAGCAGCCCTCCTGACAATCCGATCAGTTTCGCCTTCCAGGAACACGGAAAGGGCAGTACGGCACTGGCCAAAATGAGGTAAGCCAAGGCGCCATCGCAACCATAGCCGATGGCTATATTTCTCACTACTCCCTGAAAAGTAACCCACATGGTCACATCGTGAAGTATTATATCCACTCCAGCCAATCAGACAAAAAATGTGAATGCCATGGCCGTGAATTTATCGATCGGGTAAAGAACCGCTGCAGTGATGTGCACTGGAAAAAGTGGACACGAGATTCTCCTAAATGGAGAATCGAAGCATGGGAAGAAGACGCTTTAGTATAGAGTTCAAAAATGAGGCAGTTCAACTGATGATACTCGATGGTCTGAGCGCCACCGAGGTATCGACCAAACTTAGGGTCAACACCAACCAATTGTATAGGTGGAAGAGGCTCTATCTGGACGATCAGCAGGGCGAAGCCACCTCAAAGCGACAGAGCAGTCCGAAGGAGATGGCGGCCGAGATAGATCGTCTTCGCAAAGAGCTGCGCCGCTCGGAGCGGATCAACCAGATACTAAAAAAAACGGTGGGCTACTTTGCCAAGGACGAACAATGAAGTACCAGTTTGTCAAAGACAACGAGGGGCGCTTCAAGATCGAGGAAATATGCTCGGCGATGGGGATTTGTCGCAGTGGCTATTACTGCTGGAGGCACCGAGCGCCCTCGGCCCGGCGGATCGAGGACGAGGGAATCAAGGGGGCGATCCTGAAGGTACACAAAGAGGCCAAGGGCCGCTATGGGCATCGGCCAATGCACCGCCATCTGAAGGATGATGAGGGCATCGATTGCGGCCGTGACCGGGCTCTGCGTCTGATGCGTGAAATGGGAATCAAAAGCACCCAGAGTAAACGCTTTAAGCCATTAAAAACCAACAGTAACCATCCCTATGGTTACAGCCCCAATGTGCTTAAAAAGCATGGCCAGCCGACCCATATCGACGAGGTCTGGGTGGCGGACACGACCTACCTACGGACCCTGGCCGGTTGGATGTACTTGGCCACGGTGATGGACCTGTTCAGCCGACGCCTGCTGGGCTGGAGCGTTTCCAACCACAACGACGCGAAGCTGGTTGGCAAGGCCCTCAAAGCCGCGGCCATGACCCGCGGCACACTGCGCACCGGGATTATTCATCACAGCGATCGGGGCAGCCCCTACGCCAGCGACGACTATCAGAGGCTGGTCTCTGAACTAGGCATGAAGCCGAGCATGAGCGGCCAAGGCAACTGCTACGACAACGCGGCCATGGAATCGTTCTACGGCCGCTTCAAGACCAGCACGATTCGAGGCCGCCACTTTGCCGACGAGCGCGAACTGCGATCAACTGTCTTCGAATACGTGGAAATCTTCTACAACCGATATCGCAAACATTCCTCTCTGAGTTACCAAAGCCCAGTCCAATTCGAGGAAAATATTTGCCCCCCATGGGGGGCAACGAGAAAACAAAACCCTTTACCAAAACAAGCCGCCTGACACACTAATCAATAAACAATGAATATAAGAGAATCCCGTGTCCAACAAATCCAGTACACGTCACCTACGGACCCTGGCCGGTTGGATGTACTTGGCCACGGTGATGGACCTGTTCAGCCGACGCCTGCTGGGCTGGAGCGTTTCCAACCACAACGACGCGAAGCTGGTTGGCAAGGCCCTCAAAGCCGCGGCCATGACCCGCGGCACACTGCGCACCGGGATTATTCATCACAGCGATCGGGGCAGCCCCTACGCCAGCGACGACTATCAGAGGCTGGTCTCTGAACTAGGCATGAAGCCGAGCATGAGCGCCCAAGGCAACTGCTACGACAACGCGGCCATGGAATCGTTCTACGGCCGCTTCAAGACCAGCACGATTCGAGGCCGCCACTTTGCCGACGAGCGCGAACTGCGATCAACTGTCTTCGAATACGTGGAAATCTTCTACAACCGATATCGCAAACATTCCTCTCTGAGTTACCAAAGCCCAGTCCAATTCGAGGAAAATATTTGCCCCCCATGGGGGCAACGAGAAAACAAAACCCTTTACCAAAACAAGCCGCCTGACACACTAATCAATAAACAATGAATATAAGAGAATCCCGTGTCCAACAAATCCAGTACACGTCAAAGGGAATCGACCTCAAAAGCAACAGTTAGTTGGCAGCTTTTTCTCCCCGCCTGGAATAAGGCCTGGCGAGTTCATTCAACCAATATCTTTTTCGCCGCGCTGGCCCCGATGGTCAATGTTTTGCCGGTGCAGAGAGAGAAAGTGACCGTGCCGGCAACCTGGTTTTGTTCTAAAATCTTGAGATCCGTTCCTGGCTGAAGCCCATTATCTTCAATGAATCGAAGAAATTCCGGGTCTTGATCGGTAATGCGCGATATGCACAGAGGCTCTCCTCTCGGACTGCCGGAGAGATTCTCCAGATTGCGGGCGTCGATTTTTCCTTTGGCCGTGGGAATCGGGTCTCCGTGCGGGTCCACCGTCGGGTATGCCAGCAGAGCGTCGATTTTTTCTAATACCTTATCCGAAATGACGTGTTCGAGTTTTTCCGCCTCCTCGTGTATTTCCGACCAACTCAGGCCGAGAATTTCTACCAGAAAAAGTTCGACCAGCCGGTGGCGGCGAAGCACATGCAAAGCGAGCTTTTCCCCTTTTTCGGTCAGCCTCACGCCTATGCGGGGGGCATAGTCGACCAAGCCCGAGTCGGCCAGGGACTTTGCCATAGTGGTCGTGGTGCCGGGGACGACACCCAGAGCCGATGCCACCCTGCCCATGGGAACCCGCGATCCTTCCGCTTGCTGCTGCTCCAACAGGATTTGCTTGAGGTAATTTTCTACGGTGCTAGTGGCCATGAGTTGAGACTTTTTTGCGAAGCTGACAGGTTTTCGGGTTTTGAACAAATAAAATCCTTTTACGACGTGTCCCTGATTAATTATGTTTGTGCCCTATCTTAAACGGCGCCGAATTTGGATGCTGGCCTGTTCCACCGCCAGGACCACCAGCATGGTTACCAGCACCATGGTGGCAACGCTCCGGTAGTCGAAGGCGCGGCGGTAGTTTTCTATCCACAAACCCAATCCTCCCACTCCCACAAATCCGAGCACGGCGGAATCGCGAATGTTCATATCGATGCGAAAAAGAATGAGCGAAGCGAATTGCCTGGAAACCTGCGGCCAGATGGCGAAGCGGACCTTTTGCAGCCAGTTGGCGCCAGCACTGTCGAGCGCTTCCCAGACGCCCCATTCGGCGCTCTCGCATTGTTCCGCAAAAAGTTTGCCCAGCATCCCAATGGAGTGAATGGCTATGGCCAGGACGCCCGCAAACGGTCCCAACCCAACTGCGGCGACAAAGAGCAAAGCCAGCACCAGGACCGGGATCGACCGCAGAAGTGCCAGCATGGTTTTGATCGGATGGTGTATCCAGGCCGGAGTCAGGTTTTCGGCTGCCAGAAAGCCCAGTCCAAAAGCGGCCAGGGTTCCCAAAAAAGTTCCCAAAAGCGAGATTTGCAGGGTCACCGCGACGGTTTCACCGGCCAGCCGCAAGGGCGGCACAAAGGGCCGCGCCTCGGTCGGATTCCAGGATAAATCCGGGGGCAGCATGCGGGAAAGAAATAGCTTCAGGTTGGGGGTCGATCGTGCCAACTCGAAAATATTCATTTCCGTGCCCACCCAAGACCAGACCAAAACCGCGGTTACCGAAGCGAGAATAATGAGATGGACCGCAATCCGTTTCCCTTTACCCGGAAACGGGGGCGGCGTCATCATCGAAGTAGAGGAGGTTTTTTCCGCCATAGATTCCTTCCATTTTTGATTCCGTGAGTGTGTCTGAAGGGCCGTCGAAAACGACGCGACCTTCCTTCAAGCCGATAATTCTTTTTGCGTAAGTCTTTGCCAAACGTGGCTGGTGCAAGCTCATAATGAGGGTGTTTTCATGGTGTTTCTGCACTTCTGACAACAGTTGCAGGACTTCCGCCGCCCGCAGGGGGTCGAGGCTCGAGACCGGCTCGTCGGCCAGGATGAGGGAAGGGCGTTGAGCCAGGGCGCGGGCCACGGCCACTCTTTGTTGCTCGCCCCCGCTGAGCGTTTCCGCCATTTGATGAACGAGATCGGACAGACCCACCTCGCAAATGGCCTCCCAGGCAATGCGTCGATCCCGGGGCGGGAAATAACCGAATAACGAGGGGAGCGGATGCGCCGCCCCCAGCCGCCCACAGAGAACGTTTTGCCAGACCGTCATCCTCGGAGCGAGATGGAATTGCTGGTAGATCAACCCCATCCGCCGTTTGATCCGGTTTCTCTGCCGACGCGCCGCCAAAAAAAGATTGCAGCCCAATATTTCGACTTTTCCCTGAACCGGCGGCACATAGCCCTTGAGGCATCGCAGAAGGGTGCTTTTGCCTGCTCCGCTGGGACCGATTACAGCCACTCTTTCGCCGCCCTCAATACGGAGGCTTGGAATGGCGAGGGCCGCCGGCTTGTTTTTGCCGTAACGAACCTCCAAGTGTTCGATTGTGACCATGGGTCGGATGGCGGGGTCAAGTTATGGAGAAAATAATTCCGGTTTTTTAACGAAACCGTGACGCGCCGCGATCTTCGCTACTTCGGAAAAATCGGAAAGCCGGGCTTTCGTAAACCCGCGCACCCCATACAATTTATTCAATAAAATTTTATCTTCCGGGTCGTTCCAATCCAGGGCCAGTAGGGCTTCCTGGATTTTCTCCCGGATTTCCTGGCTCAGTCCCCGGCGTGCCATGACCAGATGAGATGGACTTTGAATGGAATCGGCAATGGTCATTACCCGGTCGCGTTCCTCCGGCCGCAGAAGTAGGTAGGCGTACTGGCTGATCCCGGCCGCATCGACAAAGCCGTTGAGAACGGCGCGGATGGCCTGCTCGTCCCCGCCCGCAAAATAGACTTGTTTGAAAAATCCGCCTTCCGGCTTGTTGCCGTTGAGCAGTTTGGCCCGGTTGAAGACATCCCTTGGCAATAAATGCCCCGACATGTCCACCTGGTCGGCATAGGCAATGGTTTTCCCCTGCAAATCGGCCAGGCTGGCGATCGATTCTCCTCGCCTTACCCAGATAGAGGAGTGGTAGGTGGGTTGGCCGCTCTCATAAACTTCCAGCAAGAGCGGGATGACTCCGATTTGCTCATGGGCCATCATGAAAGCCAGTGGATCGACAAAGGCGAGGTCCGCTTTTTCAGCCCGCATGGCTTCGATGGAAGAGCCGTAGTCCAGGGTGATGAAACCCTTTACCGGCCTACCCAGAAGCGGCTCCAGGTAATTCAGAATGGCTTCGCTGTCGTAGGCCACCTGTTGGGGATTGGCATAGGAGATAAAGGCGATACGGAGTTCCCGTTCATCGGATTCCCCACCTTTTGCCAGCGGATTGGATTGCAGGATCGTCCCGACTACAACTGCTATAAAAAAGGCTTTCATGGACATACCCGTAAACGAAAATTGTTGGTTCATTTTAACACCTCCACATTTTCTGCGTAGAGCGCCCGGTATTCGGCCACTTTGGTTCGCACTTCTTCAACATTGCCCTCGCGGTTGGCGGCAAGGGCTTCGTCCATGATTTCTGCCATCATTTCCAGGATCGGTCGATATTGTGAATCCCGCAGTTCCCATTTATGATTGCGGATCTCGAACGCGATGGTTTGGAAAGTCAGATTGATGGAAACCTGCTCGTTCTTTTCTTCCAAAAACTCGTAGGCCGATAGAAAAAAGTAAAACTCCTCCATCTCGGCATCCAGGTAGTAGGTGGTGTCTTCGTAGGGATCGATTCCATCTCCCACCGTTTCCAAATAGGCCGTCAGGTCTTCTTTTTCATTTTCATCCAGATTGAGGCCGTAAGTCCGGTCAAACCAATCGACGACCGAACGCAAGGTGGGCTGGCTCCCGTCATGAAAATAGGGCGGCGACCAAAGGGTGCTGAGCAGGGTGGGGGTGTCCATAGTCCTGTCCAGCGAGTTTTCTCCGTAACCGGATACCGTACCGATGTCGTGTCGTTTGTGATCGACGAAATTGGCCGAGGGAATATGGCAACTGGCGCAGCTCATCCCGCCCATGCGGGAAAAGGGTTTGTTGAAAATCATCTCTCCCCGTTTGGCCGTTTCCGGGGCTGTCTCGGCCAGCTGGCCATCTTTTTGCAAATGCTTGTTGGGCAGAAAGTCGAACTCGTTCATGTAGGCGATCAAACCGTCCAGGATAACAGGGTCCGGCTCCGGTCCGTTGAATTCATTGACGATTACATTGCGGGTAAATTCGCGCAGTGATGCGAAACGCCCGTTGCGTCCATAGGGAGCGGTAAAGCGGATGCCGCGCAAATCGGGGATATTGAGGGGATCGAAATGTCCGTTGTTGGCATGGGGGGCAAAGAAGCTGTTGGACACATCCATACCGCCCTTTCTTCCAGACAGGCCCGGTATCATGAAATCTGGGTTGGTGATGCTTTTATTGTGGCAGCTATTACAGGACAAGCCGATTGAGCGCATGGGGTTTCCGTAGATAAAGGCGCTGTCGAAAGCCATGTCCCCCACCGCTATGAGCGGCGTCCCGGCTTCGTCCACCCCGCGTGAAGCCATGTTGAGAATTTGCCGTGGGCGCGGTATTTGTTTGTTGATATTGCTGCCGGGGGGAAGTTTCATGGGCAGTCGCGCAGTGGAATCATAGGTTGGACTGCGGACCGGACGGGGGGCCAGTTTTATTCCGGCGGAAGGAATAAAATCTTCACCGAAATTCATGCTCAAATACTCGACAATTTGCCGGGCAGCCCGTTGGAAATCATCGCGATTGGCTTCCACCACGCCGAACCCCAGCAATCCCGCCGACCCCAGCGCATTGGTCATGCCAAGCCAGCTTTGACCCAAATGGTAGTAGCCCTCCATATCGCCTACCCGTATAACGTCCGAAAATGAATCGAATACTCCGCGGGCATTTTCGACCTCTTTAGAGGCTGCCTGCGGGGTTTCAAACAACTCCTCGGCAACACCGATATGCTGCCGGCACAAGGCGGAAACGCTCTTGGTAAGGGTTTGAAAAACTTCCCGACTGTCCATGTTTTCGAGGCCTTTTATTAACTGCCGGTTAAAATGCTCTCCTACTGCCGGAGCGAACTCATTCCAGTAGTTGGCGACTGTTTCCAGGTCTCCCTTGACCCATTCCCAGTCCACCGGATTAAGATTAAGAATGAAGGCCGACCGCCGATAAGCCTCGGCCACCGGATGGAGGTTCTCCTGGGGAATAATGTGGGCTATGGCCAGACCTTGCCCCAATGCCAAAAGAGCGATTAGGGTAAACGGAATCTTCTTGCCAGGCAAACTTTGGCACATCCGCAGACCAGCAATTTGATGGATGTTCGACCAGGTAAATATTGAATTTAAACGCATGTATTGGAATAAGATTTATTATGTTTCGATTCCCAGAAACTTTTTTTTGGACTAATAGTCAAGGACATTTTGATTAATCAAAATGTGAAAATAGAGCAATATTCCATCCTTGCCGGGATTGAATTAAGCCTGCCGGAATGATGAGGAATGGTCCTCTTGCCGTGATCAATGAGTCGAAGGCAGGGCCTCAAATTCGGCCACCCACATCGGTTTATGGGGCTTTTGCCAGAGCCGCGAGGGCATCCTGGGCCTGGCTGGCCGGGGTGGCCTTGAGATCCCGCCAGACTATTTTGCCGTCCTTGATGAGGAAAGCCTGCCGGCGGGCATAGGTATCCACATAGGGCACCCCAAAAGCCTGCACAACTTTTCCCTTGGCATCGGCAATCAAAGTGAATGGCAGGTGGTATTTTTCCTTAAAGGCCAATTGCGCCTCGGGCGTGTCCATGCTTACGCCAAAAACGGTGATGCCCGCTTCGCCCAACTCCGTGTAGGCGTCGCGCAGGTTGCAAGCCTGGGTGGTGCAGCCCGGCGTGTCAGCCTTGGGGTAGAAATACACCAGCACGGCGCCCTTTTTGTAATAATCCCCAAATTTTACTTTTTTGCCCTTCTCGTTCACGCCCTTTATCTGGGGGGCTTTCTGGCCAACTGCAATGGGTTCAGCCATTTCAGCCATAGAGGTTAATAACGAGATTGGGAAAAACAGAAAAGCCAAAAAAAAAGATTTCACGGCATAATTAGTCAATTCTTAATCGACCAGATAGTTGACTCCTTGGTCGCGCTGGCCAGTTTTTGGGTCGTGCGGTCGAGCCGTGTGGCCAGGGTTTTTATTATTTTCAGGGCAATTTCGGGACTTTCCTTAATGAGCGCTTCCATATCGCCGTCCGGCACATGGATGACTTTCGAGTCGTTTTTCGCCCGCACCGTGCAGGTTCTGGGTTTTCCCAAAATATCCCCCATTTCCCCAAATATGGTTCCCGGAAACATGAGAACGCTGAGCAATACGTCATCCTTGAGCACTTCCAGTGAGCCGGATTTAAGGACGTAAAATCCCTGGCCGATCTCATCCTGCTCGATCACGTTTTGACCAGCCGGCACATTCAATTCCTCTTGCATAATATTTCCCCGTGAAAAGGTTATGATGGTAGTTATTGGAAACTGAGGTTAGTTGTCGCTTTTTCTATTGGCAAGAAGCGGCAAGAAGCTTTTCTATCCAATGAATTTATAAATTTCGCAAATAACGGTGCAGTTGCAAACTGTTTTTTTCCCCAATCCCGTCAACCGCGCGCAGTTCCTGGGGGGTGGCCTTTTTCAGCCTCTGAGTGGTTTTGAAATGATTGAGGAGGGCATTTCGGCGCACCGGGCCAAGCCCCGGCAAATCATCCAATACGGTTTCCTTCATTCGCCGTGAACGCAGCTGGGCGTTGTAGGTATTGGCGAAGCGGTGGGCTTCATCGCGGAGCCGCTGGAGCATTTTCAGCCCCTCGCTGCGGGCCGGCAGATTAAGGGGCTCCCGCTCATCGGTAAAAATGAGGGTCTCCCGTCTTTTGGCCAATCCGGCCATGGCCGGTGGTTCGATCTCCAGGGCAATGAAAGCTTTCAGGGCCGATGTCAATTGGCCTTTACCGCCATCGATCAGGATGAGGTCGGGGAGGGGCTTCTTTTCATTGAGGAGCCTCCGGTATCGGCGGCCGACTACTTCTTCCATGGCCCGGAAATCGTCGTTTCCGATAAAACTTCTTATTTTGTAGTGGCGGTATTTTTTTCGATCCGGCCGGCCTCCCGAAAAACGCACCATGGAGGCAACGACAAAAGTTCCCGATATATGGCTGATGTCAAAACACTCCATCTGCTCGGGCCGCCCCGGCAGACGGAGCTTCTCCTGCAATTCAGCCAAGGCCTCGTCAATCGCTGCGTGATCGGAGGGACCGAATGGGCGGGAGAACTTACGCGTTTTCAGCACTGTCTTTTCCAGCGCAAAGACGATGTTCCTCAAATAAGCCGCTTTTTCGTATTGTCTCTTTTCCGCCGCAGCCATCATTTCGGCTTTCAGTTCGACCAGCCATTGGCGCGATTTCCCCTCCAGAAAGACGCACGCTTCATCCACCCGGCAGCAGTATTGTTCACTGCTGAGATGGTTGGGGTGGCCGTAAATTTCCTTCCGCACGTCCTCGTAAAGATGCCAGGAGCCATCCGGTTGGCGAATGGGCCGGGCGTCGCCCAACAGGATACCAAACCGCAGTCGCATCTGGGAAAGCGTTTTTCGCAAAAGGCCGGAGTGGGCGAACGGCCCGTAATAGGCGGAGGCGTCCTCATTGCGAAACCGGGTCAGCCGGAATCGCGGCATTTCGTTCTGCCGATCGACCCTCACCAGTAGAAAGCGTTTGTCGTCCGTAAAATCGGTGTTGTATTTGGGCTTCCACTGTTTGATCAGCTTGCCTTCGAGCAGGAGCGCCTCGGCCTCCGACTTGACCTCAATGACGTCGAAACCATGAATGAGGTCCACCATGACGGCTATTTTCGGCTGCTGCGCGGTAAAACGGCGCGACGGCTGGAAATAACTGGAAACCCGTTTTTTCAAATCCTTGGCCTTGCCCACATAAATGATCCGGGCCAAACGGTCTTTCATCAGATAAACGCCCGGCCGGTGGGGCAGGTGCCGCACTTTTTCTTTTAAAAGGCTCGATTCGGGGGCTGGCATTTTCCAATTTTTGCGTCTATATTAATAGTTGGACAAGGAAAATGAAATTAGACCACATTCAGCTAGCAATGCCAGTTGGCAGAGAAGATGAGGCACGGGGCTTCTTCATTGGCATTCTTGAAATGAAAGAGGAAGAAAAGCCAGAACCATTGGCCTCGCGCGGTGGATGGTGGATGTTGGTTTCGAAAAAAGGGAGTTATTGTGCATGTTGGCGTCGAGAAAAGTTTCATTCCACAGAAGAAAGCACACCCGGCATTTGTCGTAGAAAATTTAACAAACCTCGAACAGAAGCTAAAAGAAAAGAGTTATCAGGTAATTTGGGATGAAGCGCTACCAAATCGTAAGCGATTTTATACGACCGATTCCTTTGGTAATCGAATTGAATTTCTAAAAGAAGGCGACGGTTTTAACCAAAAATAGAAAGCAGTCCTAAAAATCGATGCATTTAACGCCATTTGGCGTCGCTCCTTTCCTCACTTCATCTCGACGTTATTTATTATAAAATCCAAGAAAAGTTCACTGGATAAACCGGCCCCATTTATGACCCATACACTCCGTCTCGAAACCATAACTCTGGGTGATGAATTACTCCTCGGGATTCGTGAAAACAGCCACCTCACCTATTTGGGCGACCTCTTGGCCCGGCATGGGATGGCCATGCGGCGGAACTCCGTTATCCGCGATGAATCTGCGGATATTAAACGCATCTTTATCGATGCTTGGAACCATGCTGACATTGTTATCACGACGGGGGGGCTCGGTCCCACCACCGACGATATTACCCGCGAGACCATTGCCCAGGCTTTGGGGCTTTCCCTCGTGCACGATGCTGCCGTGGAGGAGGCCATACGGGATCGCTTTGCCCAATTTGAACGGCCCATGACGGAGAATAACCTGAGGCAGGCCAAGGTTTTGGAAGGGGCGGACGTCATCCCCAACAGCTTCGGAACCGCCCCCGGTCTGTGGCTGGAAAAAGACGGTAAACGCCTCATCATGCTGCCCGGTCCGCCGATGGAGCTATATCCCATGTTTGAAAATCAGGTGCTCCCGCGAATGCAGGAAGAGGGGCTGATCGAGGAAAAGCAATCCTATTTGCAATTGCGCACCTGCGGGGCTGGAGAGTCCAGCCTGGAAACAAAATTGAGGCCTCTTTTCGATCCAATAGGCAAAAGGTTGTCGGTTGGTTATTGCGCGCACGAAGGCTTAGTCGATGTGCGCCTTGGCGGAGGGCCTGAAAATCCCCTCGAGTGGGCTGAAATCGAAGCTCTGGGGGAGGAATGCAAGGAGGTGATCGGTGATGATTTTGTAAGCTTTGGCCACGAATCCATAGCTTTACTCATCCTCAGCCACTTGCGCAGCCTGGGCAAACACCTGGCCGTGGCCGAGTCCTGCACGGGCGGCATGCTTTCCAGCGCCTTTGTTAAGATTCCAGGAGCGTCGAAAGTTTTTATGGGGGGCGCCACCTGCTATACCAACGAAGCCAAAGTGCAGATACTGGATGTTCCCGATGTCATTATTCAGCAGCACGGGGCGGTCAGCGCAGAATGTGTGGCGGCCATGGCTACGGGAGCGGCTGAGAAATTTTCCGCCGATTATGCCTTGAGCGTCACCGGCATCGCCGGGCCGGGCGGCGGGACTTGTCAAAAACCGGTCGGGACTGTTTATTTGGGCTATCATTCACCCATCGGGGTCTGGTCCCAGCGCATTGTTTACCCCGGCAATCGGCAGGCCATTCAAGAAAGGGCGGTTTACGCCGCTCTTGACTGGATGCGCCGTAAATTGAAAAAATACGAAGTCGAAGACATTCTCGAAGGTATGGCCAGTTAGGAATTCCGGTCATAGAATATCGGGAACATTCTTTCCCTTTCCGTCCTCCTAAAGACCATCCATGTTGATTCATAATTCATTTCCCGCTTTGATCGTATTGGTAATTAGCCCTGCCTTGGGTTTGGGCAACGATCTGGAAACGCCCAAAGTACAATTCGGCACCCTCGAAGTGCGCATCATCGGGTTGCGCAACGACAAAGGCACGGTTCACCTGGGGCTTTTTAATACCAAGGAAGGTTTTTCAAAACGAGGAATGGAGTTTCGCAAGATGACTGTGAAACCCGCCTCAGAAATCGCCATTGCGGAATTTACGGAACTGCCCTTCGGTGAATATGCTGTAGCCATGTATCACGATGAAAACGACAATGACCGGCACAATAAGGGGCTTATATTGATCATGATGGAGAAATACGGGTTTTCCAACGATGCAAAACCGGGACTGAAAGGCCCACCGGAATTCGAGAAGGCCAAATTCTTTCTCCTCCAGAAGCAAAAAACCATCACCATCCGCGCCCAGTAATCATATTCTTTCTTGAGGGTCTCGGGTGAGATTTTCGAGTGATATCGAGGCGAATCCCGCCCGAATATACATTATGAACATTGAAATTTTTTTACCATTTTGGTGAAAGAGAATTAGAGCTCCAAAGGATTTCCCAAGAAAAGCCGTCCCGGTCCAGAAAGTGCTTTGGACGGCTTTATCGGTAGAAATGTATGCCTGTCTGTAAAAAAAGATTGACTTCCATTTAAAATACTAAAATAATTTAAGTTCTATAAACATTTATGTATGGAGCATTCATTATGAACACAGAAAAAATTGAGCGCGTGCAAACGGATCTTCAAACCATGCGAGACGCAATGAACCTGGACCTGCCGTTCGATGAAAAGGACATCTGGCTCATGATTGGGATGGCTATTTCTTTGCTGCCACCCATCGCTGTGGGCATTTCTTGGCCGTTGGGCGTTGTGGAGTGGCTTTCTCTCCTGCCTATCGCGGTACTCGGATTGCTTGCGCTTTTCCGATCCTTTCGCCGAAGTTTCTCTCGGAAAACTAACGTAGGGATGAAGAAAGACAGCCGGTTTGAGTTAATTTTGGGGATGATTGTCCTGCCATCGGCTTTTGTCCTTAAGAAATGGGCTCCCGCTGCAGGTTTGCCGGTAACGGCAGTAGTAGCGGTCTTATTGGTATCTCTAGGTCTTTTATATTGCCTGTTGCCCTACTGGAATAGAACACTACTACCCGGTTTAGGGGTGGGCTTCGCCTTTTTAGCAATTGGATTTGTGGCTCCTTTATTTCCCAAAGACTATCTGCCACTGTTTGCAATGAGCATCCTAATTCCCGGTATTCTAACGTCGGCGGGGATCATGCGTTGGCAACTCAATCGGAAGGATGGATCAAGCTATCGTGGATGAGATAAACTTCAACGGCCTGGATTCGGCGGTTCATGGTCCTCTTCGACTGGGAGTATTGACTTCATTACAAACTGACGGCCCGCTGGATTTTACTTCACTAAAGAAGCGGCTCGATGCAGCTGATGGTTCCGTCGCCATGCACCTGCGCAAGCTTGAGGAAGCAAGATACGTGACTTGCCAGAAAAGTTTTGTCGGGCGACGTCCGAAGTCCACCTACCGCATTTCCTCAAAAGGCCAGCAGGCGCTCCGGGATTACCTGGATACGATGCAGGAGATTATCAATCGATACAGAATGTAGATTTCAAAAAGTAAAAAACTTAAGAGTCTTTAAATTTAATGGGCAGACCCTGTCGCCGGACTCCCCTTGTCCTGCCCCCTCCACTGGTCGTAGGCGGAGGCGGTGCGGACACAGCCCACGGTGCAGGTGGCGTGGCAGTCTTTGGGCGTGTAAAATTGTTTTTTCAGGTCGTCCATGGTGTATTGAAGGAGATTTTTTTGAAAGACGCCGCGGGTCTGCGAACACCAGTGGACCTGGCCGAATTCGTCCACATACAAATAACGGGAGCCCGCGCGGCACTTGAACGGGGCCGTGCCGTCTTTAATCAGCTTTTCCCGGTAGGCATCGACATCTTCAAATCGCGAGCCGATTTTTCTTTTCACTTCACGGTAGGCGTCCAGTTCTTCGGCCGTTAATTTCAACTGTCCGTTTTCATCGTGAATGAGCAGAATCCTCGGAATGAAGCCGTGCTCCCGGGCGTAATCGATGACTTCGATAGCTTCGGCGGGCGGGGCGCTCCCAATAACGCCGCTCATGACCACCTGGAAGCGGGCGTGTTCGGCCAGAAGGGCGAGTCTTTTCCGCAAAGGCTGCAAGGTTTTGACGGTTGTTGCATTGGGTTGAACGCCGTCCACGCTGATCTGCATATCGGTCAGCCCGCTTTCATTGAGGGATTGGATGAGTTCCTCGGTCAATTTATAACCGTTGGTGATTATTTGCCGCCGGCGAAAACCGAGAGCGGTCATTTCAGCGACAAGATCGGCAAGCCGGGGATGCAGAGTGGGTTCGCCACCGGTCAAACAGACGGTCCAGGTTTTTAATTCCCTCAATTTCCTCAACTGGCGGCTGAGTGTGGGGAACGGGATGGGATCGGAGGTCTTGTCAAATTCCGAACAATACCCGCAGGACAAATTGCAGCGGCGGATAACGACCATTTGTGCGAGAAACGGACCGTAGCGAATCCATTGCCACCAGTCCAGTTTTCCGTCATCGACTTCGGAAGGGTCCGGCACCTTTTCTTTGGCTATTTGATTTGCCAGGCGGGTTTGACGCGGCTGTCGGATTGGATTTGACGCCATTTGCTAAGGATTCCCGTATAAATGGTTTCAGGGTCCAGGCCATTGGCCGCCCGTAATACGCCTACCGAGGTCCCGTGGTCCACGAATTTATCCGGCCACCCCACCCGATGCACGTTTACGGCGCAGTCGGCCAAATTGAGTTCTTCCAGTACGGCGCTGCCAAAACCGCCTTTGAGAACATTGTCTTCCAGCGTGACGAGCAGTTGGCAACTGTTTCCCTGGGTTTTCAGAAGGGCTTTATCGAGCGGTTTGACAAACCTCGCATTGACCACCCCAGCGCTGATACCCTCCTCGACTTTAAGCCTTTCGGCCAGATCGAGAGCATCGCTCACCCAAGAGCCCAAAGCCCATATAATGATGTCGTCGCCTTCCCGGAGAACCTCTGCCTGGCCCATGGCCAGACGGGCAGGGCGTTTTTTGATGGGAACTCCCTGGCCGGCGCCGCGCGGATACCGGATAAAGGCCGGGCTCCTCAATTGCAGCGAAGTCCAGAGCATGTCCACCAGTTCGTCTTCGTCCTTCGGCTGCATGACAATGGCATTCGGCACGCAACGGAGGTAGGCGATATCGAAAAGACCGTGATGGGTGGGGCCGTCATTGGGGGAAAGCCCGGCCCGGTCCATACAAAACACGACGGGCAGGTTTTGCAGGCAAACATCGTGAATGATGGGGTCATAGGCCCGCTGGAGAAAAGTGGAGTAGATGGCTGCCACAGGCTTGTAGCCTTTTATGGCCATTCCAGCCGCAAAGAGGACGGCGTGTTCCTCGGCGATGCCGACATCGAAGAATTTTTCGGGGATATCCTCCCGCATGTGGCTCAAACCCGTCCCGGTGGACATGGCGCCTGTAATGCCGACTATTCTGGGGTCGCTTTTGGCGAAACGTACCATGGCTTTTCCGAAAACATCCTGATAATTGGGCGGTGTGCCCGGCTTTTTCGGCGCTCCCTTGCCTGTTGAGATGGCGAAGGGGCTCGTTCCGTGAAATTTTTCTGGATGTTCGAGGGCGATATCGTAACCTTTGCCTTTGGTTGTAAGAAGGTGCAGGACGATGGGCTCATCAAAATTTTTACAGAAATTGAGGTATTGGGTGACCAGTTCGAGATCGTGCCCGTCGATCGGCCCGATGTAGCGCAAACCGTATTTTTCAAAAAGGCAGGAGGGGACGATAAAATCTTTGGCCTCCTTCTTGGCTTTGGATCCGATGCGGATGAGGGAATCGCCCCCCGGTATTTTATGGAGAATCGACTCCAGGTCGTCATGCAAACGATTGTAGAGCGGATTGGTGATCAGTTCGTTCAGGTATTTGGCCATCGCCCCGACATTCTTGGAGATCGACCATTTGTTGTCGTTGAGCACCACGACCAGCCGTTTGGTCTGGGCGGCGGCATTGTTCAACGCCTCCATGGTAATACCGCAAGTCAGGGCGGCGTCGCCGATAATGGCCACCACATGCTCATCTCCGCCGCGTAAATCCCTCGCCACGGCCATGCCCAGAGCGGCGGATAGGGCGGTTCCGGCGTGGCCCGCGCCGTAGCAGTCGTGCTCACTCTCGGAACGGTTGAGAAACCCGCTGACTCCTCCGCTCTTGCGCAATTTCTCAAATTTCCGCCCCTGCCTGCCGGTCAACAGTTTGTGCACATAGCCTTGATGGGAAACATCGAAGACAAACTGGTCCCGCGGGCTTTCGAATACCCGATGCAGGGCCAGGGTCAGCTCGACAACGCCGAGGTTGGGGCCGATGTGGCCACCGTTTTTCGAGGTAACCTCGATAATCCGGGTGCGTATTTCCCCAGCCAATTCTGTCAATTCTTCGGTAGAAAGTGATTTGACATCGGCCGGGCTTTTAATCGTTTCAAGGAATGCCATTTACTCTTTTTGAGAAATTTTCTCCGGTGACGGAAAATCGAACAGGCCGATGGCTTGAAAATCCTGATTTAAAGTCCTCGGAGACAGTAGGGGTTCCATTTATTGTATTGTTAATACCAGTCTTTTGAAAGGGGAGTATTAAAATACCTTTCCACTTAATATTCAAGCGTTAATTGAACCTTCCCCCCGGGCATTTTGAAATTATCGGCTTTCCGCCTGCAATCGCTCCAGCAAGGCGTTTTCGGCAAATCGCAGGGTGGCGGGATCATCCACATCCACCCAAATCTGCTGGCCCACATCGACCGCATTGACCCGCCCCTGAGCCGCCAGATGGCGGACTCCGCCCGTCAGGCTGGTGTCGCCGGTTTCCTCCACGCTTTGCCCAATTCCCTCGAACAGGGCAGGGGTGCAGGCAAAGATTCCCGTGTCGAAACCGTTAAAATCATCCAGGCCCTTGCCCAGTTGACGGACTTTTGTTTCCACAATCCGAACACGGGTAACATCCTCCAGATCGACGGATGGGTTGGTCGTATTTCGATCTACGCCCAGGTTTATGTGGTCATCCGGCAGGGGATGATGGATGACGCGGCGGGCGGCTGAAGCTTCGAATATATGATCCGACATAAGAAGAAGAAAAGGCTCTTGCAGGTGTTCTTTACCCTGGAGCACGGAAATCCCGTTTTCCTTTTCCCAATCTTTATTAAAAAGCGGCGTGATACCGACTTCGAGCCGGTCGGCCAATTCCAGCAAAAAAGGTTCCACCTGGTTGGCCCTATATCCGGTGACGACGTAAAATCCGGTTATGCCGGCGCTTCGGGCGGTGCAGATTACCCTTTCGATAAGGGGAACCCCGAAAAGTGAAATCAAAGGTTTGCTCTCTCCTCGCATTTGCAGCCGGCTACCTTTGCCCGCTGCTATAATCAGGCATCTCATGGCTTCAATCGGTTGATTCTTCTTTGTTCAGGATAAAATACTCCATCATGTGGAATGCTTCGTCGTCGGTGTATTGTTTGGGTGGATGCTTGCAAAAATAAGCGGAGGGGGCATAGAGGATGCCGCCTTTGCCCCGGTCCAGCGCCAGCCGGGCGCAGCGGATGGCGTCGATAGCCACCCCGGCCGAGTTAGGGGAATCCTCCACCGAGAGGCGCAATTCGAGGTTCATAGGCACATTGCCGAAGAGCAACCCTTCCATTCGCAGGAAGCAGACCTTGTTGTCCTTTTGCCAGGGCACATGATCGCTTGGGCCGATGTGGATGCTGTCCTTGTCCATACGGCTGGCCGTAACCGATTGCACGGCCTCGGTTTTGGAAATTTTCTTCGAGGCCAGGCGGCTGCGGCTTAGCATATTGAGAAAATCAGTGTTTCCCCCCGTGTTCAACTGGTAGGTGCGTTCCAGTTTGACCCCCCGTTTATTAAAGAGATCGGTCAGGGTGCGGTGGGTGATGGTGGCGCCAAGCTGGGCTTTGATGTCGTCGCCGATGATGGGAAGGTTTTTCTCCTCGAATCGTTTGGCCCAGGCCGGATCGCTGGCGATGAAGACCGGTATGTTGTTGACGAAAGCGACCTCCGCCTCCAAGGCGCATTCGGCATAAAAACGGGTGGCTTCCTCGGACCCGACAGGCAGGTAATTGCAAAGAATTTCCGCTCCCGATTCTTTAATCGCCGCGACTACCTCTTCCTGAGTGGGTTCCTCGGCCTCCGCTTTTATAAAAGTGAGGTTATCGCGGAAATTTCCCATGTGCTCGGCAAATCCATCAAGCACCCTGCCCATTTTCACGATCACTCCCGACGGCGGAAAATTGTCGCAAAAAATCTTGGTGCAATTGGGCAAGGCGAAAATGGCTTCGTTCACATCCCGGCCCACTTTGCGCTTGTCGATATCGAAAGCCGTAACCACTTCGATGTCGGACGGTTTGTAGGGGCCAATTTCCGTGTGCATCAGTCCCACAGCGGTTTCCAGCTTGTCATCCGTGTAATAATGGATGCCTTGAATGAGAGAGCTGACACAGTTGCCAACCCCGACTATGGCGATTTTAATCTTGCTCACAGCGCTGTTATTATTCTGTCGCAGGTTTTCTCTAACTCTGCGCCAGTGGAAGTTCAAAGGTTGATTTCATTTGTTAAGAATCTTTAAGACTGTATGAAACCCTCCATCTGCCGTGTCAATAACCACAATTAATAATCTGCTCGTTCTTCTCCTGTTATTTGGGTAAATTTGATTGCTCCATGCTTGAAACCACTTCTCCCCAAGGCCCTCTGGTCGTTCTGGATTTATCCGATTTGGTTCCGCCATGCGATTTTGTTCAATGGCATTGGCGCAGTGTGGCGGGTGTCCCTTTTTTGCTGAGGAATCTTCTCACCCTGCAACGAAGTGGAACGGAGAAGGCATTGGTTTATTTGGGCAACCAACACGAGGCCGGGGCGGTCGAAGATTTGGGCAATAAATTGCAGGCCGATCCGCGTTTGAAAATAAAATGGGATCTGATTGCGGAAAACTTTCAGCCAGCCCGTGCGTCTCAACTCGCCCATCGGGTTCTTATTTTGGATGGTCGAGCGGTACACGATAGAGTCGAGGTCGCCGCAGCGCTTCGCAAGCTGGACCAAAAAGATGGCCATGGCCCGTGGGCAGTGGAAACCTTGTCGGCAACATCGGAAAATCGCATTGAACGGGAGGAAGATTTTCTCCTCCAACACAACAGATTACTGCGCGCCGGCGGGGGCCTGGGCAACGACAGCCTGATAACCCGCTGGCTCTCCCGAACCGTTTCCACCCGGCTTACCCGGCTGGTCATCGATACCGCTCTGACGCCCAACCAGGTGACCCTCTTCAGCTTTTTACTGGGTCTGTTGGCGGCCTGGCGGTTTTTCCAGGGAGGCTACTGGCCGGGCGTTATGGGGGGCGCCTTGTTGGTGTTTTCAACCTGGGTGGATGGCGTCGACGGCGAACTTGCCCGACTTAAATTCATGGAATCGAAGCTTGGCGCAAAACTCGACATCTATTGCGACAACATCGTCCATTTCGTGCTCTTCCTGGCCATTGGATTAGGATTGGCAAAAGCGATGGACCGTGAACTCTACGCCCTATTGGGCATAATCGCGGCCATTGGGAGTCTGCTTTCCTTTTTCATGCTCAATGCCCTGGTCACCGCCGGCAAATCGACTGACGCCAATAGTTCATCCGAAAAATCGGAAAAACCGAAACCAACACCGAACCTGGCCGAAAAGATGGCCAACCGGGATTTCATCCACCTCCTCTTCCTCCTCGCTCTATTTGGCCGAGTGGATGTATTCCTCTGGCTGACAGCGATCGGGGTGACCATTTTTACCCTCTACCTGGTTTTCCTGAGAATACGGTCCTCTGGACAAGGCGGTTAATGGCCCAGTTTCGTGGCCAGCAGGATGGTGGCAATACCGGCCAGGAAAAGGGCCACCTGGGGCCAGGGCGGCTGCCGCTGGTTTTGCCGGTGCATATTGGCGATCAGATCAACGGTGGCGATGTAGATGAAACTGGCCGCCGAAAGTGCCAGCACATAGGGTATGGCGGGGCGCAGGTAATCCAGGGCGGCATAACCGAGAATCGCCCCGATGACGGTTGTCAGGCTGGAAAGGATGTTCAATCCCATGGCCTTGGATTTTTTGTAACCGTGATCGAGCAAGATGGAAAAGTCGCCCACTTCCTGGGGCACCTCGTGGATGATGATTGCAATGGCGGTGGTTATCCCCAAAGAAAAATCAGTCAGGAAGGCCGCCGCGATAAGAATGCCATCGACAAAATTGTGCACGGAATCGCCAATGACGATTAACGGTCCGCCCGTGCTGTGCACCTCGCAATCATGGTCGTGGCAATGCCGCCAGATCAATAGTTTCTCCAGTAAGAAAAATAGGACTACGCCGAACAGCACCGTGCCCATAACGGGACCCGGATCTTCTATTTTCAGCGCCTCGGGCAGCAATCGTAAAAATGAGACCGCCAAAAGTGTGCCCGCCGCATAACTAACCATGGCGGATAGGAATTTATCCCTCGCCAGGCGCGAGCACATTAGAAGCAGGGAACCTCCGACAATCGTTCCCACCGTTCCGGCGAGACTGAAAATTATGATCCAGAACAAGAGCATTTTTTCCATAGTATGAACTTCATTCGGTTTTTGAAACTCTGTAAAGGTGGTTCAGGAGTGGGACGACATTGATCAGCGGTTCTTCGTAGGGATGGGCACGATGCACCCGTTCCAATGCCTCGGGCACTCTTTCCCTGGGGCAGCGCGCTTCGATTCGGCATTCCTCGCCGTGGTAAATTTCGCCCACCGTGCCTGTGTGCGGGTCGGCCCCCTCCAGGGGTTTCCACGAACCGCGAGTATCCACCACCGACATGCAATGATCGTAATTTCCCACCACGCCTGCTCCCGCCTCATGGAGCGCTTGCTGTATGGCTTCCACATATTCCGCCGGCACAAAGATGTGCAAATTAACCTCCTCCTTTTTCTCTTTCATAGCATTTCCTTTTGCGTTTGCCTTTTCCCTATAAAGTAATGATTTGATTCTTTTGCCAATTTTAAATCGTTCCTCATCCCCAATCGCTCGATATTGAGAAAATCCTTCTGTTATGCCCGAGATTGCCATAGTGGTTCCGGCCCGGTTGGCCTCCATGCGTTTCCCGCGCAAACTACTCTACGAAATTAAGGGGAAACCCCTCATTCTGTGGACTGCCGAGCGCATCGCCTCCCAAGCCCCGAACCTGCCGCTTTATTTTGCCGTTGACGATACCACCTTGGGCGACCTGCTGGCGGCTCACGGCTTTGAATCGATATTGACTTCCCAGAAGCACCCCAGCGGAACCGACCGCATCGCCGAGGCCAACGACCGGATCGGGGCTGATTACGTCATCAATGTCCAGGCTGACGAGCCGATGGTGACGAAAGACCAGATAGATACCTTGGCCAGGCTCATTCGTGATCAAGCCGATATGGCCACCTTGGCCGCGCCTTTCCGCCGGGAGGAAGATTTTAACGACTACAATAAAGTCAAGGTAGTCCTCAACGATAAGGGCCGGGCGCTTTATTTCTCCCGATCGCCCATACCCTTTGCAAGGGAGCACAAAGGTTTTGTGGATGCCGCCTGGCTGCAAAAAAATAACGCTCTCTGGCACCTGGGTCTCTATGCCTACAGTGCTGAGTTTTTAAAAAAATTCAGAAACCTCGCCCCCGGACGCCTCGAACGAATCGAAAAGTTGGAACAGCTCCGCGCTCTCGAAAACGGCTTCACCATTGCGGTGGGTATTTCCAAAAAAGCGAACATCGGAATCGACACTCCCGAAGATGCCGCCGCCTTTGAAGCCCTCCTGGCCTAACCCGGATATTTCATGAAGGGTAAAGTTTGGCTCGTTATTGCTATTGGAGATGGATTTCTTTGTATTTTGGGCGGATCGTCTTGATTTTGAGGTGTTTTTCAGGGTGTAGAGACACTTCCCCCTTTCCCCCATTGGTTCGGTAGCGCCGGGGGCAGCGCCAATGCGCCCTTTAGGTTGGCACCAACCGGCGGGCCGCATGGTTGAAAAGACTGGCCCATGGATAACTTTCACTTAGATGAAAGTGAATCGTTCGGGTGTTGCGCACGATGACCGCTCCGATCTTGATTAATTTTAGCCGTAGACTGTGGCATTGGAGCCGCGCCCACTTCGTCCCTTTTAATGCGAACCGGCGCAAGGCTTCCATCAAGGTGTAGGCCAGCCCCGACAAGAGCAATCGCCACTGGTTGGCCCACCATTTATGCGCGCTGGTGCGTTCGCTGAACAATTGCATCTGTTCCTTGATCCGGTTCTCCATCTCACCGCGGCCACAGTATACTTTGTCGTAAAGCTCTTGGGGATCGCCCTGCAGGTTCGTCACCACGAAGCGCGGGTTGGACCCCTGTGCGGTGTGTTCGGCTTTGTGGATGATAAGGCGTTGGCGCCGCCACGATTTTGCCCCATACTCGAAGTGCTGAAACAGCCGTTGCTTTTTGCCGCTACCCTCGAACCATTGTTTGGCTTGCTCCTGCAACTGCCGGGCCGCTTGCTGCAAGCGTGCATGGCGGGCCGTTCCCACTATAAAATAAACCTCGTTGCGCTCGCACCACGAGAGAATCCGATCCCGGCAGAATCCGCTGTCGGCACGTCAAATAATCCGCGTATGGGGCCAGCTTTGGCGAATCCGTTTAACCAGCAATTTGAGGATGGCCCCGGCATGCTTGCTCGCATCGATCTTGCTGGGCCGCAGGTAGGCCACCAGAAGCTGATCGCCGCAAAAAACATACAGCGGCAAAAAACAGTAATGATCATAATAACCGTGGAAAAAACGTCCCTCCTGGAGCCCGTGCACCGGATTGTCGGTGGCGTCAAAGTCCAGGATGATCTCTTCGGGTTCCTCGGCAAAGGATCCGATGAACTGTTCGACCAGCAACTCGTTCAGGGCAAAGGCTGCCCGCCGATCCTGCCCGTTTTCAAAACGACACAAAGTCGGCGCGCTGGCCAACGCTTCAGTGCGCCCCGTTACCGTTTGCAACAAAGGATCGCGGCGCAGGGTGTCAAAGTCGTTCAAATCCTCATAGCCCGCCCCCAGCCCGTAAACGCGCTGCCGGATCATGGCCAGCATCTCATGGCGCACTTTGCCCTTCTGCCGTTTGTCTACTAATTGCCGGGCCGCTTGCTCGGTCAAGCCCAACCGCCGATCCACTTCCCGGATCAAAAGCAGCCCGGCATCCGAAGTAACCTCACCGCCCTTAAAATCAACCCGCACACGGCGGCCTTTTACCCTTGTCAACTGTAGTTCTAATTGTTTACTTTTTGTCATCGCTGATTTTGTCATCGCTGATATTGCTTTAATGTTTAATCTATCCTGCTGTATATCAGCAGATAAGCATATCAGCGATACTTTTTTTATGAAATTTCCGGGCTAACCCAAAACCCTATCTATGATTCTGAACATCACGCCCTGACCCAATACTCCCAGGTGATGGAAAACAGTCGTTTGGGACATGGCCAGTATTTCGGTATTCATTCCTTATGTGAATACCTTAATTTGGTAGTGTATAAAAAAAGAATGATATTTTGTATTTTTAGCTGTACAAATAGCGTTAGGCAGTTTATTCTTAGTGCATGGTTACTAAAATTATTAATTGTCGGCACTGTGGAAGTGGAAATATCATTAAATTTGGCAAGACGCCCAACCATAAACAGCGCTACCGCTGCCATGATTGTGGTAAACAAAGCCGCGAAAACCCCACAGTGAAATACACCGAAGAGCAAAAAGAAATGATCCTTCGAGTCTATCAGGAACGCAGCAGTCTACGCGGTTTACAGCGCGCCTTCGGGGTGAGTCCCAACACCGTTTTGAGTTGGTTAAAAAAAACGACAATCGCTGCGACCGCTCAAAAGCACGATTCTTGCGGCCCGCCGCCATGATGTCATTGAACTGGACGAACTGTGGTCTTTTGTGGGGCGCAAGAGCGATGCCCAATGGGTTTGGATCGCTCTTTGCCGACGCACCCGTCAAATCCTCTCCTATGCCATTGGGCCTCGGGATTGGTATCGTTGCCGGGAACTTTACGAGCGTCTGCCACGGGCCTACAAAAGATGTGCCACCTACAGCGACTTTTGGAGCACTTATGATGAAGTCTTTCCTCATAACCGATCCGTGGGAAAAGAAACCGGTGAAACGGCCCATGTGGAACGATGGAACAATACCCTGCGCCAACGACTGGGTCGTTTCACACGCAAAACCCTCTCCTTTTCCAAGCTTAAGAGTATGCATGAAACCTGTCTGAGACTTTTCATTCATCAATATAATCAAGAATTAGCCACCATTCCTACTTAATACACTACCCTTAATTTTAATTAAGCGATTGTCCCAAGCCGGTCTTTTGCAGTTCGTTCTTATCTACCCCCTGGTTTTTACAGCAAGCGGCCAACTTGCCGTCAATTGCTACCGCAGGCACGGATTTTATTCCTAAATCCTGGGCATATTTAACGGTTTCCGGACTGTTCATGTCCAGAACGCTGATTTCACAGGAGGGGCAAGCCATCTGGTTAACCCACTTAACCGTTTCTTCGCAAGTCGGGCAGCCAGCGCTGAATATTTCAACTTTACGTGTGTTTGTCATTTCCTTTCCTTTCTTTTTATTTATTAATCCGGCAAATAAATAGTGACATA
>CBDDEL010000010.1:0-430257 GCA_965226885.1 Opitutales bacterium
TACCGTTTGCAACAATGGATCGTGGCGCAGGGTATCAAAGTCGTTCAAATCCTCATAGCCCGCCACCAGCCCGTAAACGCGCTGCCGCAGCATCCCCAATACCTCATGGCGTACTTTGCCCTTCTGCCGTTTGTCCACTAACTGTCGGGCCGCTCGTTCGGTCAAGCCCAACTGCCGATCCACTTCCCGGATCAAAAGCAGTCCGGCATCCGAAGTAACCTCTCCGCCCTTGAAATCAACCCGCACACGGCGGCCTTTTACCCTTGTCAACTGTAGCTTTAATTGTTTACCTTTTGTCATCGCTGATATTGCTTTAATTATTGATCTATCCTGCTGTATATCAGCAGTTAAGCATATCAACGATACTTTTTTTACGAAATATCCGGGCTAACCGGCGCATGGCTTCCATCAAGGTGTAGGCCAGCGCCGACAAGAGCAATCGCCACTGATTGGCCCACCATTGATGGGCGCTGGTGCGCTCGCTGAACAATTGCATCTGTTCCTTGATTCGGTTCTCCATTTCACCGCGGCCACAGTATACCTTGTCGTAAAGCTCCTGGGGATCGCCCGGCAGGTTCGTCACCACGAAGCGCGGGTTGGACCCCTGTGCGGTGTGTTCGGCTTTATGGATGACCAACCGCAGCCATCGCCACGAATCGGCAGCATAGACGAAGTCCTGGAATAACCGTTGTTTTTCACCCCTTAGTTCGAACCATTCTTTGGCCTGCTTTTGCAACTGCTGGGCGTCTTGCTGCAAGCGTGCATTGCGAGCCATCCCCACGATGTAACTAACTTCGTTGCGGTCGCACCAAGAGAGTATCCGGTCTCGACAAAATCCACTGTCAGCGCGCCAGATAATCCGCGTACGGGGCCAGCTTTGGCGCATCCGTTTAACCAGCAATTTGAGGATGGCCCCGGCATGCTTGCTGGCATCGATCTTGCTCGGCCGCAGGTAGGCCACCAGCAGCTGATCACCGCAAAAAACATATAGCGGCAGAAAACAGTAATGATCATAATAACCGTGGAAAAAACGTCCCTCCTGGAGCCCGTGCACCGGATTGTCGGTGGCGTCAAAGTCCAGGATGATCTCTTCGGGTTCCTCGGCAAAGGAGCCCATGAACTGTTCGACCAACAGCTCGTTTACCGCAAAGGCCGCCCGCCGATCCTGCCCGTTTTCAAAACGACACAAAGTCGGCGCGCTGGCCAACGTTTCAATGCGCCCCGTTACCGTTTGCAACAATGGATCGTGGCGCAGGGTATCAAAGTCGTTCAAATCCTCATAGCCCGCCACCAGCCCGTAAACGCGCTGCCGCAGCATCCCCAATACCTCATGGCGTACTTTGCCCTTCTGCCGTTTGTCCACTAACTGTCGGGCCGCTCGTTCGGTCAAGCCCAACTGCCGATCCACTTCCCGGATCAAAAGCAGTCCGGCATCCGAAGTAACCTCTCCGCCCTTGAAATCAACCCGCACACGGCGGCCTTTTACCCTTGTCAACTGTAGCTTTAATTGTTTACCTTTTGTCATCGCTGATATTGCTTTAATTATTGATCTATCCTGCTGTATATCAGCAGTTAAGCATATCAACGATACTTTTTTTGCGAAATATCCGGGCTAGAAAGCTGTGCGGGGAACCGGTTAGCTGACTATCCCTGTTGGAGTATGGACCCGACGCATGGAGGTCTGGTTGAGAGGGTTGCCCGACTGGAACGGCTTCGATTAACATATGTCCTGATGGCGAACGGGGGCGAGGTTTGAAAGGACAGGGATCACACAAACAAGGCAGCGGTTAGTTCCCTCCAAACCCAAGCATTTTCCCCTTGACAAACAGGGTCTTCAGCGCACCATCGAAGACTTCGGCGATGTGTTCGGGTTTGCTATCAAGCTATAAAACAATGAGGAAATGAATAAGGGTGAGATGATGAAAAACCCGTTACTCGCGCTGATGGTGCCAGCGTTGCTGTTCTCCTCCGGCCAAATATGGGCCAAGAACGGATTTTACATGGGAATGGACTTGGGCATTGCGGTGGCTCCGGGCATGGACGTGGAGAGCTGGGATAATGATGTTGCAACTCAATGCGACGGGTTCATTAATAATGACGGGGCAGGGAATTTTCTGGTGCCGCCGAGGAAGGATTGTACCCAGTCTACGAGAGACGCTTTCCGAGAGACGCTTTCTCCTGGATTCAACAGTTTGATGGGGGCACTGGCCTTTTGGCCGGGGTGGCCTTTGGGTATCGCCTGGAGAGATTAAGGGTCGAGGGGGAATATTTCTATCGCGGCACGACCTATGATGAATCGATCGATAACATCCAGCTACTACCTGCGGGGGAACCGTTCCAGGGTGGTAAGCAAGATGAACTCAGCTACATAGAAGCCGGGGTCGATGACGTGCTGTCGCACAACTTCTTCGCCAACCTGTACTACGACTTCCGCTCGGACTCGAAGTTTACACCGTACGTGGGATTTGGAGTCGGGTTTGCGCAGATTTCCTTGGACTACTTTAACCGATGGGCGAGGAATTATGACTTCCGCGACATACCGACATTCACAATTGACAAGGACATTGAGGATATTTCGGAGGCAGAACGTGAGAACCGCGAGCTTCTGAACCAGCGGGTCGCCGGGACGACTACCATCGGCAGGGCCAAGCTCTCGAATAGCCTGTTCGGGTATCAGGCGATCGCCGGGGTGGATTATCGGGTCAGTGAGCCGGTCACCATCGGGCTCAAGTTCCGGTGGGCGGATTTCGGTGAATTCGAGGATGGGGAAGAGTGGGATCAGCTCCGCAGTCATGAGTCCGCTGTTAAACCGGGCGGTGCGCGGGTGCGATACACAGCGATGACGGAGGACATTCAATTCTGGGGCGTCAGCCTCAACCTAAAGTATCAGTTCTGACCGACGACGAGCCGGCCCTCGAAGCCGTCCGCGATCTCCCGCAGATAGACGGCCTCGCATTTGAGCGAACGCAACAGCCGCTCGATGCGGATGTTGTCCAGTCACCGGCCCCTGCCGTCCATCGAGATCTTGACGCCAATTTCCCTCAGGCGGCCGCTGAAAGCGAAGCCGGTGAACTGGCTACCCTGGTCGGTGTTGAATATCTCCGGCGCGTGCCGTGGCGGGCCAGCGCCTCGTCGAGAGCGTCTGTGCAGAAACCCGCGTCGAGGGTGTTCGACAGACGCCAAGCCAGCACATGCCGACTCGCCCAGTTCATGACCGCTACCAGGTAAAGAAAGCCGCGCCGCACCGGGATGTAGGTGATGTCGGCGCACCAGAGCTCGATCGCCAAGTCATTGAGCGGATAGGGGTAGACCCGGTGCTCGGGGTGAGGATCGCTGATGCGCGGCGCGCGGTAGACCGCCTGAAGCCCCATCAGGCTGACTGGGCCCCTGGATTTCCTTCCGCTTAAGGTGGAGTCTATCGCCTGGAGAGGAGATGGACATGAAGACGTTCCCGTTTCAGTGAAGAGCAGATAATCGGCATCCCGCGCGGGTAGGAGCGGGGCCTGAAGACGTCGGAAGTGTGCCGTCGCCATGGGATTTCCGAGACCACGTTCTACAAGTGGAAAGCGAAGTTTGGCGGCCTTGAGGTGCGATTGTCTTATAGGTCAGTCCTTACGGGTCTGCGAACGGATGTTGGCCATGGCGACAAGACCCGACATGAAATAGACTTTCAGACCGGACTGCCCGGTGGAAGCCGGTCAAGGACATAACTGTAAACGCCGGGGAAAAACCGGTACGGTAAAGAGGGCGCTTTAAAACCGGTACGCTTATCCTAGAAAGGAGGAGTGTATCGAGATATGAAGCAATGGACAAGAGTGCGGCACAAAGTGCTGCGGGACAAGCAGAGCAAGCGCTCTGTAATGCGAGAAGAGGGACTGCACTGGGAGACCCTGGGAAAGATGCTGGCCTATTCCCAGCCGCCGGGAGACCGGCGCAAGAAGAGGCGAGAGCGCAAGATCGATCCGTATGTGGGCTGGATCGAGGAGGTGCTCAAAGCGGACCGGAACGTGCCCAAGAAGCAGCGCCATACGGCCAAACGGATCTACCAGCGTTTGGGTCGGGAGAAGGGCTACCAAGGGGGCTACACGGCGGTCAAGGAGGTGGTGGCCGAGCTGCGAGCGAGGCGGCGGGAAGTGTTCGTGCCGCTGGAGCACCGCCCCGGGGAGGGACAGGTGGACTTCGGTCATGCCCTGGTGAAGGAGGCGGGGCAATTGCGTAGGCGGCCATTTTTTGCCATGAGCCTGCCCTACAGCGATGCCTTTTTCGTGCAGGTGTTCGAACGGGAGTGCACGGAGAGCTTCTGGGAGGGGCCCCTGCGAGCTTTTGAGTTTTTCGGGGCGGTGCCCCGGCGCATCAGCTATGACAACTCGAAGGTGGCGGTGGGTAAGATTATCGGTTCGCGTGAACGCAAGCTGACCGACGGGTTTCTGCAGCTACAGAGCCATTACCTGTTCGAGGAACACTTCTGTCTGCCCGCCCGGCCCAACGAGAAGGGCGTGGTCGAGGGGATCGTGCGTTATGCCCGGGCCAACTTCCTGGTACCGGTACCGCAGGTTCGGGACCTGGAGGAACTCAACGCAAAGCTGTTGGAGGCATGTGAGCGGGACATGGAGCGTAAATTACGCGGGAAAAGGGCGGTGAAAAAGGAACTGCTGGCCGAGGAGCGCGCCGTCATGCTGGCGTTGCCGCCCATACCCTTTGAAGCGAGCCGCAAACGCTCGACCTGCGTCAGCAGCCTCTCGCTGGTGCGCTTCGAGTGCAACGACTATTCGGTGCCGGTGCGCTGCGCCCACCATCCGGTGGTGGTGGAAGGGTCCTGTCGGCAGGTGGTGATCTTCTGTGGGGGCCAAGAGGTGGCCCGGCACCGCCGCATTTGGGATAAAGAGCAAGTCTCTTTCGAGCCGGTGCACTACCTGGCTTTGCTGGAGAAAAAACCGGGCGCTTTGGACTTCGCCCGCCCACTCTCGGGCTGGCAGTTGCCGCAGTGCCTGCAGGTCCTCAGACGCCGGCTCGAAAGCCAATGCGGGGGCGAAGGCACCCGGGAGTATATCCGGGTGCTGCGGCTGTTGGAGAAACACCCCATGGCGGCCTTGCAGCAGGCCGTCGTCTCGGCCCTGCGGGTGGGGGGGGACTGACTCGTGAGGCCATCGCCCAGTATCTCTATCCTCAGGAAGACTACGGGAGCAGAACCTTCCGGCTGGACGGCCATCCACACCTGCGTCACGTCCGTGTGGCCGCCCCTGACCTCGGTGCCTACAGCGAACTGCTCAAGATTCCAGGAGGGGCTTTATGAAGGAAGAAAAAAACCAGCTGCTGTTACACCATCACCTCAAGAAACTGAAGTTGCCCACCATCCTGCGCGAATGGCCGGCGGTGGCCGCGGCTTGTTCCCGGGACCGGCTCGATTACGCCGCCTTTTTGTTGCATCTGGTCGAACTGGAGCTCATTGAACGCGAACAGCGGGCCGCCCAGCGGCGGATCAAAAACGCCCGTTTCCCCGTGCTCAAGACCCTCGAGAGCTTCGCCTTTGAAGCGCAGCCCTCGATCAACGAAGCGCTCATCCGAGAGCTCATGCGCGGGGAGTATGTCGACCAGCGCGAAAACGTGCTGCTCCTCGGTAACGCCGGTACCGGTAAAACGCACCTGGCCACCGCCCTGGGCTTTGCCGCCTGTGCCCAGGGCCGGCGGATCCGTTTCTTCGGGGTCACCGCCCTGGTTACCCATATGCTCGAGCAACGCGACAACCACGACCTGCAGCGCTTCATGAAGCAACTCGAAAGGCTCGACCTACTCATCCTCGACGAACTCGGTTACGTCCCTTTCTCCAAGACCGGTTCCGAACTGCTCTTCGACGTGGTCAGCCGCGCTTACGAGCGCACCAGTCTCATCGTCACCACCAACCTGCCCTTTGAGAACTGGATCGAAGTGCTCGGTTCCGAACGGCTCACCGGAGCTCTGCTGGACCGACTCACCCATCGGGTGCATATCCTCGAAGCCAACGGGCAAAGCTACCGCTTGCGCGATGCTCGACGCCGTCGCCGTGGCACAAAACAATAAACGCCTTGGGCCCGGCTCGTCGGCCTCCGGCCTCCTCACCGACCCCAAGCCAATCCCCAAAACCAACTCCCAAACCCTAAACCTTGACGTACCTGCAATTACTAACCTAAACCTTATTCCAAGCGTACCGGTTTTACCCCGACCCCCGTACCGGTTTCATCCCGGCGTTTACAGACATATTAAGTCATCGAAGGGTATATAAAAATTCTATCTATTTTCTATCCCAGATTGTACAAGTCTGTCAGTTAATCCATAAATCTCCTACATGATGGTGAAAAAGCCAGAAGTTAAGAAAATCTCTGATTTAAAGGACAAGCTGGATGCTTACCGGGCATCGGCCCTTGCGGCGGGGAAAGGACCGACCCGAACCGGCAATCTGGCCCTGGCTAGTGCTGCCGCTGGTGGTGCTGCGCTGGCCGTCGCCCCGGCGGCCGAAGCGACCATCCAATACAACGGCCAGCAGAATATTTTCTTGCAGGGAACACTGGGAATAGCGGCATATGATGGATTCGCGTATACTTTCATCGATATGGATGGCGATGACTCTGACGACTTCATCCTTCTTCAAGGGCACAAATACACCAATACCGATACCGAAATTAACAAGTACATCGCCCTAGTCCTGCCCGATAATGCTAATGCGAGCATTGTTGGGACTCCTGGCACCGAACCTTATAATATTCCTAATGCCAAGGTATTGAGCGGCAACTACAATATTTCCAACACCCTTACCGGGACCGGCAGCGAATTCTGGGACGATGACCTAAATATTTTTGGCAAGTATGTCAACTATGGTGGCGAAATCTACAGCATTGGTAATTTCCCTAACCAGGGGAATAAGTACCTCGGTGTCCGGTTTACTAATGCCACAGGCGAACACTTCGGGTGGATCCGGGTCAACGTTGCGGCAAAGAGCGCCTCGATCACTATCATCGATTGGGCCTGGGAAGACGAGCCTGACACCCCCATTCAGGCAGGAGCGGGCGCTGTCATCATCCCGACGCTGAACGAATGGGGCATCATCGTATTAATGACCCTGCTGGCAGGGGCTGCCGCCTGGAAAATGAACAAGCCCGAGCTTTTGCAGGCTTAAAAAGACCGGCAAGGCATATACGTTTTGGCCTATTGCGGGGAAGCAACACCTTCGCCCGTAGGAACGAGAACCCATACCCGAATGCCTAGATTAGAGGCTGTCCCAAAAGGGTGATTTTTGCGAGGGCTTTTGATAGGCGCTCATTTTAGAGGTATCTGCATTTGGGAGAGTATCAACTTTGCTCTCCTATGACGTTAGGATACTGGTTTTGGGGTCCGGTTGCCTGGTTTTCTTTGTATGAGCCGACAGTAAGGCTGTGAAAAAGTATTGTCCTTGCTTTTCCGCTCTCTAGGCCGCCGCTTTGGTTTTTAGTTCGTCTTGCTGGGCCAGCATCTTGGCTACTTTCCATAGGTTGTGCGAGAGTACCGACCAGGCTACGCTGATCGAGCGGTTGGCAAAGCCTTTGCTGCGCAACCGCCCAGCCTGCCAGCGATTCTTCAATACCCCGATCCGCCCTTCGGTGCTGGCCCGGCGCTTTTGCAATTGTCTGAACAGTGGTTCCTCCCTCCGTTTTTTCAACTGCTTCGGATCGCGTGGACAGAGCGCGTCGTAGATTCCCTCCTGGGCTAACTGCCGGCGGGCCCGCTGGGAGGCAAATCCCCGGTCCGCGCACATGGCCGCTATGGGTTCTTCCAGGTTGAAGCGGTTCTGTCTTTGCAAACTCTCTTGCATTTGTTCATTTTCGCTTGGAGTTCGGCTGCCGTAGAGTTTCCAGTCCAGCAGGTACCCTTCAACGCTTTCTCCCAAAAACAGGGTGTTGCCGAACTCGACCTCTTGGCCCGCTTTACCTCGCACAATCACCTGCCCATCGAGTTCGTAAACACTCAAGACTTTCTCTGCGTTTTTCACCTGGCGGCCGCCAATGATCCGCTCGTGCGCCTGTTTGATGACCACCGGGATTTGCTCGCTCATGCGCTCCATCCGGGCGAGGATCTGTTGGACCTGTTTTTCGCTGTAATCGCTTTGCTCCCAGCAGGCTTGCAATAATTCCCGGTGACTGCGGGCATGCTCCCCGATCCGTTTGAGCAGCTTTTTCATCTGCCTCAAGATACCCTTGCGCTGCCGCGCGCTGTCCTTTCGCCGCCGGCTGTGGGTCATCTGTATGCACAGCCGATTCATCTGCCGAGCCAAGGGCTCCGGTTCGATCGGCATGCGATGGCGCAAACCGGCCTTCTCGCGGATCAGCCGGATCGCTTTGAGCAACGTGCCGGCTACATCCTTGAGTAATACCCAGTCCGTCGGCCAATGAATGTTAGCCTCCAAACAGGTGCCGTCGATCAGGCAAAAGGTGGTGTCAATCGGCTTGTCCAATCCCACCTGCCGGGCCAGAAGGGCATCGCCCACCACCTCAGTCAAGGTCCGGTGCAAGGCCCTCAACTGCTCTTCGCTGAAAAACTTCGAGGCCCGCTCCAGGGTGCTTTTGGAGATGCCCCTGATGCCATCGATCTGCCGGACACGGCAAAAGTCGGCCAACAGATCGCTGCTGCCCAGAGCCCGCGACAAATGCCGAAACGAAATCCCTCCGAGCAGACGGCCCAGCGTATCCATGCGCAGTGCCTTGATGGCAAAACTGGCCCGCTGCCGCCGGGCCTTTAGACCCATTGGCGGCCACCCCTCCAAGGCCAGCTCAATGGCCTGCGATTCCACCTCCGAGTCGATCAGCAGCCGATCGATTCGATCAATGGTGGCGCGGAAGTTATCGTAATCGAGGCACCGGTCGACCACAGTTAAAGCTGGACGCAGGAGGCATTGGATGGCTATATTTTTCATAGAAAGGGCTATATTGATTTTCGCTAACTCAATTATAGAACCCTTTTTTGGCCGGATCGAGCAAAAACTTGCTCTTTCCGGCTCTTTTTATCAACGTCATCCAGTTGACTATAAAATCTTTATATTTTTGGGACAGCCTCTAGATTAGCAAATCTTCATTGCTGGCAAAGGAATACCAACTATCTTGCAACTCTATTTTGTCAATTGACGGGCAAAACTGTTGGCACGCTGAAGAGGCTGCCATCGTCGAAGCTTTGGAAAAATCGTTTGCCCGGGGTATTATCATCGAATGTATAAATCCATCCTGAGTTGTCCCCAAACATAAGCATCCAGCGGTAGGTATTTTCGTTCAGGAAAAGCCAATCACCGAGGCCCAAATCCCACAAATAAATAATCTCCTCGGTGCTATTCTCGGAAACAAACTGCCAACCGTGTTCGTCGTGGTAAATCCAGGGCCAGAAATCGACATTGTAGTTCAAGTACCAAGGCGACGCATGCCAGCCGGGAAAACTATCTATGGGCTCTCCCCTGAAAGAATCCAGCGCAGGTTCTGGAGTTTCAGGTGGTAGTTCCGGCTCGGGTTCTCCATGGTAGGAGTAGGGGGTCAGTTGGGCGAATCCCACCGTCATAACGCCAAGTGGTAAGAGGATGAAACTCAGGACCACCATCCCCGGTTTTAAAATTCGAATTGGTGAGGGGATGCATATTTGTGCCATTGGAATAGCCTCCGGTTTGCTAATGTATCAAGGGTGTCTATTTTTCGTTAATTTTACCTGGATATACCCTGGATATACGGGTGTGAAACAAACACGTATACACTTGTGTTCGAGTGTATATTACTCCTTTCAATACTCTTTGGCGATTGTTTTTTTTCGGCACCGGTAAGAGGAAAAGGCGGCAGGAGTAACAGTTTAGAAAAGCAAGCCATAATCAATGAAGGGAGGATATGCGAATGCCACGGCTTAGCTAGAGGCTGTCCCAAAAGGGTGATTTTTGCGAGGGCTTTTGATAGGCGCTCATTTTAGAGGTATTTGCATTTGGGAGAGTATAAACTTTGCTCTCCTATGACGTTAGGATACTGGTTTTGGGGTCCGGTTGCCTGGTTTTCTTTGTATGAGCCGACAGTACGGCTGTGAAAAAGTATTGTCCTTGCTTTTCCGCTCTCTAGGCCGCCGCTTTGGTTTTTAGTTCGTCTTGCTGGGCCAGCATCTTGGCTACTTTCCATAGGTTGTGCGAGAGTACCGACCAGGCTACGCTGATCGAGCGGTTGGCAAAGCCTTTGCTGCGCAACCGCCCGGCCTGCCAGCGATTCTTCAATACCCCGATCCGCCCTTCGGTGCTGGCCCGGCGCTTTTGCAATTGTCTGAACAGTGGTTCCTCCATCCGTTTTTTCAACTGCTTCGGATCGCGTGGACAGAGCGCGTCGTAGATTCCCTCCTGGGCTAACTGCCGGCGGGCCCGCTGGGAGGCAAATCCCCGGTCCGCGCACATGGCCGCTATGGGTTCTTCCAGGTTGAAGCGGTTCTGTCTTTGCAAACTCTCTTGCATTTGTTCATTTTCGCTTGGAGTTCGGCTGCCGTAGAGTTTCCAGTCCAGCAGGTACCCTTCAACGCTTTCTCCCAAAAACAGGGTGTTGCCGAACTCGACCTCTTGGCCCGCTTTACCTCGCACAATCACCTGCACATCGAGTTCGTAAACACTCAAGACTTTCTCTGCGTTTTTCACCTGGCGGCCGCCAATGATCCGCTCGTGCGCCTGTTTGATGACCACCGGGATTTGCTCGCTCATGCGCTCCATCCGGGCGAGGATCTGTTGGACCTGTTTTTCGCTGTAATCGCTTTGCTCCCAGCAGGCTTGCAATAATTCCCGGTGACTGCGGGCATGCTCCCCGATCCGTTTGAGCAGCTTTTTCATCTGCCTCAAGATACCCTTGCGCTGCCGCGCGCTGTCCTTTCGCCGCCGGCTGTGGGTCATCTGTATGCACAGCCGATTCATCTGCCGAGCCAAGGGCTCCGGTTCGATCGGCATGCGATGGCGCACACCGGCCTTCTCGCGGATCAGCCGGATCGCTTTGAGCAACGTGCCGGCTACATCCTTGAGTAATACCCAGTCCGTCGGCCAATGAATGTTAGCCTCCAAACAGGTGCCGTCGATCAGGCAAATGGTGGGGTCAATCGGCTTGTCCAATCCCACCTGCCGGGCCAGAAGGGCATCGCCCACCACCTCAGTCAAGGTCCGGTGCAAGGCCCTCAACTGCTCTTCGCTGAAAAACTTCGAGGCCCGCTCCAGGGTGCTTTTGGAGATGCCCCTGATGCCATCGATCTGCCGGACACGGCAAAAGTCGGCCAACAGATCGCTGCTGCCCAGAGCCCGCGACAAATGCCGAAACGAAATCCCTCCGAGCAGACGGCCCAGCGTATCCATGCGCAGTGCCTTGATGGCAAAACTGGCCCGCTGCCGCCGGGCCTTTAGACCCATTGGCGGCCACCCCTCCAAGGCCAGCTCAATGGCCTGCGATTCCACCTCCGAGTCGATCAGCAGCCGATCGATTCGATCAATGGTGGCGCGGAAGTTATCGTAATCGAGGCACCGGTCGACCACAGTTAAAGCTGGACGCAGGAGGCATTGGATGGCTATATTTTTCATAGAAAGGGCTATATTGATTTTCGCTAACTCAATTATAGAACCCTTTTTTGGCCGGATCGAGCAAAAACTTGCTCTTTCCGGCTCTTTTTATCAACGTCATCCAGTTGACTATAAAATCTTTATATTTTTGGGACAGCCTCTAGCTACTGGCTGCGACAAATTCAAGGGCAGCCGAATTTATGCAATAGCGCAGACCGGTGGGTGCGGGCCCGTCGGGAAAGACGTGACCCAAGTGCGCATCGCATCGACGGCAGAGGACTTCAGTCCGCCGCAAAAACAATTTTCGGTCGTCTTTTTCTGTGATATTGTCTTTGTCAACAGGGCTCGTATAGCTGGGCCAGCCGGTACCGGAATTGAATTTGTCCTCGGAACGGAAGAGGGGATTGCCGCAACAGGCGCATCGATAGAGACCATCTTCCTTATGGTCATGATATTTTCCGGTAAAGGCTCGCTCCGTCCCCTTCTGCCTTGTCACGTAGTACTGTAATGGTGACAGTTGTTGTGCCCATTCGGCATCGGTGTTGCGATATTTATTTTTCATTTCTTTTGTTTTCCGGTCCAAGGCAATAATAAACTGGATCGGCCCTGTTAGCAGAGTTGGTCGGTTTTTGCCGCCATATTGAAGTCATTTCGATGAAGACCTCTTATTTTATGCGTCCACCAAGTCACCGTCACTTTTCCCCATTCGGTCAGAATGGCAGGATGATGTCCGTGCGTCTCGGTTAATCGCCCCACCTCCTGTGTAAACGACAGTGCTTCAACGAAATTCTTAAATGGGTAGACCCGTTCCACCCTCTAAGCAATTCGACAATTTTCAATATTTCCCGATAAGGCTTGAGCATTGGAATTGGTTTAGTTTCTACTGAATTAAATGTGGCTTTCCAAGCATGATTTTTTCACTGATCGGTTCCGGGGCAACCCATAAGAGGAACGTTGGAATAACCTGGCAATCGTTGTTGGATGTTTGTGCGCCGTTCCCCTTGGCATGACGCTGGTTTACCCGCAACCGGCTTTCAAGGGCATATTGGCGGTTATGAGCGTGACCTGGCTTTGGTGCATGGTGCGGGCGTATTGTTACTCAATACAATCCCAGGATGGTTCTTAACTCAAATGTCGGCGAGGTTATGGCTCAAAGAAGAAGGAAAAATCCCAAAAACAAAGGAATCACCCGCATTGATTCAGGATCAACCCACGGATGGTTCGTGCGGGTCGTGCGGGGGTACAAAAATGGTAAAATCTACCCCAAACTTTTCAGCGATCTGAAATGTGGAGGCAAAAGGAAGGCGCAGAAAGAAGCCCGTCAGTATCGGGATGAACTCCACGAAAAACTGGCCCAAATTCCCACCAAACCCTGGGGCCGGAAGATCGTTTCTCATAATACCCGAAATACTTCAGGAGTGTTGGGAGTCTGCCGCACGGCAAAGAAAAGCCCATCCGGGAAAATAAGCGAAGCTTACTCAGTCAGTTGGAGCCCTTCCCCCGGAGTACTGAAAACAACTTCTTTCTCCATCCGTAAATACGGGGAGGAAAAAGCCTTTAAACTGGCTGTGGCCCTCCGGCGGAAAATGCTTCGTCAAATTCATGGACCAGGTATCTTCCGCAAAATGGCTGCGATGCAAAAAGGCTCCTGAAATTTCATCACCGCGAGTGAATGGGCGGCAAGGGTTGCTTGGGGATTGTGTTGAATCCCATTTCGGTAGGCTATCACTGGATGCGGATTGACGATTGCCAAAGCGTATTGAAAGGCGCTATTTTCAACGATTATGAATGTTCATATGGGAATTCTTGGATAACAATCACTTTTACCTAATGCCGAGGCCGAGCCGAAAAAATTCGCCAGTACCGTCAGTTTGAAATTTCTTCAATCCCATGCCCTGTTTGGCGGTTTTGAAGATGAAGAATTGATTAAATTCCTCACCTTCATGAGGCAGGAAGAATATCCCAAAGGTGCTAAAATCGTCGTCGAAGGGGATCCGGGAAATTGCCTCTTTTTAATTGTCGAGGGCTCTGTTGAGATTCTCAAAATCGTTCCGGATACAGGGGACGACAATAGCGAGCAGATTGCCACCCTCGGGATTGGGGAAACCTTCGGTGAAATGGCGATTATCGATTTGCATACCCGCGCCGCCACCGTGCGAGTGCTCAAAGATTCAATCGTGCTGGTTCTTTCCTCAAAAAGCTTGTCCTATATCTGGAAAAGCCATCCCGAGATTTATACCCTCATCCTAACGAATCTGGCTCGAGAAATTAGCATGAGGCTGCGCAGTATCGACTCCAGTTTCGCCATATCCTTGTTTTCCGCCAAAAGAAAATAAATACCCGGAGGGAAGATTGTAGGAATGATAGAGGATTCTGGATACAAGATGCGTGATTCGAGGTGTGTCGAATACTGAAACCTGATCCGAGCCCAGCGACATTCCTCAATCAGATGTAGGTATGGGAACCTTACACCCGATCAGATGACCTTGGCCCCTGGATTGAACTGATTGATGCCATAAGAGGGGCAGGAGGGCTTGTTACAAGAGAATTTGTGGCGGGAATACCCAGAATGATCAAAAAGGGGGAAACACCCTCAAATATCCTTGAAAATAGTGGTCGAAAGGATAATGTGCCTAATTGGCTGTCGCGGTGTATCTGCTGTAAACGCCGGGGAAAAACCGGTACGGTAAAGAGGGCGCTTTAAAACCGGTACGCTTATCCTAGAAAGGAGGAGTGTATCGAGATATGAAGCAATGGACAAGAGTGCGGCACAAAGTGCTGCGGGACAAGCAGAGCAAGCGCTCTGTAATGCGAGAAGAGGGACTGCACTGGGAGACCCTGGGAAAGATGCTGGCCGCTGGCCTATTCCCAGCCGCCGGGAGACCGGCGCAAGAAGAGGCGAGAGCGCAAGATCGATCCGTATGTGGGCTGGATCGAGGAGGTGCTCAAAGCGGACCGGAACGTGCCCAAGAAGCAGCGCCATACGGCCAAACGGATCTACCAGCGTTTGGGTCGGGAGAAGGGCTACCAAGGGGGCTACACGGCGGTCAAGGAGGTGGTGGCCGAGCTGCGAGCGAGGCGGCGGGAAGTGTTCGTGCCGCTGGAGCACCGCCCCGGGGAGGGACAGGTGGACTTCGGTCATGCCCTGGTGAAGGAGGCGGGGCAATTGCGTAGGCGGCCATTTTTTGCCATGAGCCTGCCCTACAGCGATGCCTTTTTCGTGCAGGTGTTCGAACGGGAGTGCACGGAGAGCTTCTGGGAGGGGCACCTGCGAGCTTTTGAGTTTTTCGGGGCGGTGCCCCGGCGCATCAGCTATGACAACTCGAAGGTGGCGGTGGGTAAGATTATCGGTTCGCGTGAACGCAAGCTGACCGACGGGTTTCTGCAGCTACAGAGCCATTACCTGTTCGAGGAACACTTCTGTCTGCCCGCCCGGCCCAACGAGAAGGGCGTGGTCGAGGGGATCGTGCGTTATGCCCGGGCCAACTTCCTGGTACCGGTACCGCAGGTTCGGGACCTGGAGGAACTCAACGCAAAGCTGTTGGAGGCATGTGAGCGGGACATGGAGCGTAAATTACGCGGGAAAAGGGCGGTGAAAAAGGAACTGCTGGCCGAGGAGCGCGCCGTCATGCTGGCGTTGCCGCCCATACCCTTTGAAGCGAGCCGCAAACGCTCGACCTGCGTCAGCAGCCTCTCGCTGGTGCGCTGCGCCCACCATCCGGTGGTGGTGGAAGGGTCCTGTCGGCAGGTGGTGATCTTCTGTGGGGGCCAAGAGGTGGCCCGGCACCGCCGCATTTGGGATAAAGAGCAAGTCTCTTTCGAGCCGGTGCACTACCTGGCTTTGCTGGAGAAAAAACCGGGCGCTTTGGACTTCGCCCGCCCACTCTCGGGCTGGCAGTTGCCGCAGTGCCTGCAGGTCCTCAGACGCCGGCTCGAAAGCCAATGCGGGGGCGAAGGCACCCGGGAGTATATCCGGGTGCTGCGGCTGTTGGAGAAACACCCCATGGCGGCCTTGCAGCAGGCCGTCGTCTCGGCCCTGCGGGTGGGGGGACTGACTCGTGAGGCCATCGCCCAGTATCTCTATCCTCAGGAAGACTACGGGAGCAGAACCTTCCGGCTGGACGGCCATCCACACCTGCGTCACGTCCGTGTGGCCGCCCCTGACCTCGGTGCCTACAGCGAACTGCTCAAGATTCCAGGAGGGGCTTTATGAAGGAAGAAAAAAACCAGCTGCTGTTACACCATCACCTCAAGAAACTGAAGTTGCCCACCATCCTGCGCGAATGGCCGGCGGTGGCCGCGGCTTGTTCCCGGGACCGGCTCGATTACGCCGCCTTTTTGTTGCATCTGGTCGAACGGGAGCTCATTGAACGCGAACAGCGGGCCGCCCAGCGGCGGATCAAAAACGCCCGTTTCCCCGTGCTCAAGACCCTCGAGAGCTTCGCCTTTGAAGCGCAGCCCTCGATCAACGAAGCGCTCATCCGAGAGCTCATGCGCGGGGAGTATGTCGACCAGCGCGAAAACGTGCTGCTCCTCGGTAACGCCGGTACCGGTAAAACGCACCTGGCCACCGCCCTGGGCTTTGCCGCCTGTGCCCAGGGCCGGCGGATCCGTTTCTTCGGGGTCACCGCCCTGGTTACCCATATGCTCGAGCAACGCGACAACCACGACCTGCAGCGCTTCATGAAGCAACTCGAAAGGCTCGACCTACTCATCCTCGACGAACTCGGTTACGTCCCTTTTTCCAAGACCGGTTCCGAACTGCTCTTCGACGTGGTCAGCCGCGCTTACGAGCGCACCAGTCTCATCGTCACCACCAACCTGCCCTTTGAGAACTGGATCGAAGTGCTCGGTTCCGAACGGCTCACCGGAGCTCTGCTGGACCGACTCACCCATCGGGTGCATATCCTCGAAGCCAACGGGCAAAGCTACCGCTTGCGCGATGCTCGACGCCGTCGCCGTGGCACAAAACAATAAACGCCTTGGGCCCGGCTCGTCGGCCTCCGGCCTCCTCACCGACCCCAAGCCAATCCCCAAAACCAACTCCCAAACCCTAAACCTTGACGTACCTGCAATTACTAACCTAAACCTTATTCCAAGCGTACCGGTTTTACCCCGACCCCCGTACCGGTTTCATCCCGGCGTTTACACGGCCAACAAACTGTGGCCGAGCATTGAGCGACTCGAAGAAGTCGTCGCAACCCATCTCAAAGACTGGTGGGAGGACACTGAAAAAGTCCTCTCTTTAGTTGGCGGAGGCTGGCAGCACATTCAAGCAAACGCTTCTGCCAAATAACTTATTATCATACCTAATGAGATTTGGTATTACAAGTTTCTTGTCAAAATTTTGAGATTTTCCGGCTTTTAACTGCTCCACACCGATCATGAGGTCGCTCCTTAATCTTTCAAATTTTTTAACCTTTTCTTCTTCAAATAGATACAAAACACGAAGAGCATCTCGAATAACTTCTGAAGACGAATTATAAAATCCCGTCTTAACTTTCTCCTGGACCCATTTTTCCAATTGCGGCGTCAATGATACGTTCATCCTGTCAACTTGACTGTAATAACAATCTTTGTTATTGATCTGTTCTATTAATCCGGCAAATAAATAGTGACATATCAATAACTTATGCTAAAGTAGGTTCATGAATAGGAATGATGCGCGTTCACTAAGCGAAGAGACTATATATGAGCTGAGGTGTCGGGCGGTGGATCTGAAAAGAGAGGGTTGCACTTATGAAGAGGTTTCCGTGGTTTTAAAGGTATCGATCAGCGCTGTGCGCAAATGGTGGGCCCTTTACCGAAATGGAGGGCCAAAAGCCCTGCGGCTTGGACAACGGGGCCGTCGGCAGGGCCAATGTCGAAGATTGAGCTCCCAACAAGAGCGCATGGTGTGCCGAATGATTACCGATAAGAGGACCCGACCAGCTTAAGATGCCCTTTGCCCTGTGGACGCGCCAAGCGGTGCAAGAGTTGATTGAAAGGCAGTTTGCTTTGAAGATGCCGATCCGCACGGTGGGCGAGTATCTTCGCCGTTGGGGTTTCACTCCACAAAAACCTCGAAGACAAGCCTATGAGCAGCAGCCTGAGGCGATTAAGAAGTGGCTTGATCAAACTTACCCGGCCATCGAAGCCAGAGCCAAAGCGCAACAGGCCCAAATCCACTGGGGAGATGAAACCGGCATCAGTAGCGAAGATCATCGGGGAAGAGGTTATGCTCCGCGCGGTAAAACGCCAGTTGCCAAACGCAGTGCGCGTCGTTTTAGCACGAGCATGATCTCGACTATAACCAACCGTGGAAAGCTGCGTTTCATGGTTTACAAGGGAGCCTTGAATGTGGAACTGTTTATCAAATTTCTGCGCCAGTTAATCAAAGGAGCCAAACGGAAAATCTTTCTCATTGTGGACAATCTGAGAGTGCATCATGCTAAAAAAGTAACCGGTTGGATTGAAGCCCACCGCGATAGGATCGAGATTTTTTATCTACCATCTTACAGTCCCGAATTGAACCCCGATGAGTATTTGAATAACACGGTCAAAGCCAACTTGAAGAACCTGCCGGCCCCGCGCAGCCAAATTGAGTTGCAGGGAAGTCTGCGAACCCACCTGCGCAGCAGGCAACGAAAACCAATTTTGATTAAAAAACTCTTCCATCATCGGGATGTTCAATACGCCGCTTAACTGTTACTATTCAATTGCCGGATTAATAATCTACAAGAACCCACCTTTTTCGATCGAACGCCGCTGGAGCATGACCTGCGTCATGGTAGGCTGGGAATGTTTTATCAAGGTTTTGCACGGCGAGTATGGCTTCTTCTTCAGTATTATAGGCGTCCTCAAGGCTCCAATGTTCTTCGTCCCGTAATTTAGAGGCTGTCCCAAAAGGGTGATTTTTGCGAGGGCTTTTGATAGGCGCTCATTTTAGAGGTATTTGCATTTGGGAGAGTATCAACTTTGCTCTCCTATGACGTTAGGATACTGGTTTTGGGGTCCGGTTGCCTGGTTTTCTTTGTATGAGCCGACAGTACGGCTGTGAAAAAGTATTGTCCTTGCTTTTCCGCTCTCTAGGCCGCCGCTTTGGTTTTTAGTTCGTCTTGCTGGGCCAGCATCTTGGCTACTTTCCATAGGTTGTGCGAGAGTACCGACCAGGCTACGCTGATCGAGCGGTTGGCAAAGCCTTTGCTGCGCAACCGCCCGGCCTGCCAGCGATTCTTCAATACCCCGATCCGCCCTTCGGTGCTGGCCCGGCGCTTTTGCAATTGTCTGAACAGTGGTTCCTCCATCCGTTTTTTCAACTGCTTCGGATCGCGTGGACAGAGCGCGTCGTAGATTCCCTCCTGGGCTAACTGCCGGCGGGCCCGCTGGGAGGCAAATCCCCGGTCCGCGCACATGGCCGCTATGGGTTCTTCCAGGTTGAAGCGGTTCTGTCTTTGCAAACTCTCTTGCATTTGTTCATTTTCGCTTGGAGTTCGGCTGCCGTAGAGTTTCCAGTCCAGCAGGTACCCTTCAACGCTTTCTCCCAAAAACAGGGTGTTGCCGAACTCGACCTCTTGGCCCGCTTTACCTCGCACAATCACCTGCCCATCGAGTTCGTAAACACTCAAGACTTTCTCTGCGTTTTTCACCTGGCGGCCGCCAATGATCCGCTCGTGCGCCTGTTTGATGACCACCGGGATTTGCTCGCTCATGCGCTCCATCCGGGCGAGGATCTGTTGGACCTGTTTTTCGCTGTAATCGCTTTGCTCCCAGCAGGCTTGCAATAATTCCCGGTGACTGCGGGCATGCTCCCCGATCCGTTTGAGCAGCTTTTTCATCTGCCGAGCCAAGGGCTCCGGTTCGATCGACATGCGATGGCGCAAACCGGCCTTCTCGCGGATCAGCCGGATCGCTTTGAGCAACGTGCCGGCTACATCCTTGAGTAATACCCAGTCCGTCGGCCAATGAATGTTAGCCTCCAAACAGGTGCCGTCGATCAGGCAAATGGTGGTGTCAATCGGCTTGTCCAATCCCACCTGCCGGGCCAGAAGGGCATCGCCCACCACCTCAGTCAAGGTCCGGTGCAAGGCCCTCAACTGCTCTTCGCTGAAAAACTTCGAGGCCCGCTCCAGGGTGCTTTTGGAGATGCCCCTGATGCCATCGATCTGCCGGACACGGCAAAAGTCGGCCAACAGATCGCTGCTGCCCAGAGCCCGCGACAAATGCCGAAACGAAATCCCTCCGAGCAGACGGCCCAGCGTATCCATGCGCAGTGCCTTGATGGCAAAACTGGCCCGCTGCCGCCGGGCCTTTAGACCCATTGGCGGCCACCCCTCCAAGGCCAGCTCAATGGCCTGCGATTCCACCTCCGAGTCGATCAGCAGCCGATCGATTCGATCAATGGTGGCGCGGAAGTTATCGTAATCGAGGCACCGGTCGACCACAGTTAAAGCTGGACGCAGGAGGCATTGGATGGCTATATTTTTCATAGAAAGGGCTATATTGATTTTCGCTAACTCAATTATAGAACCCTTTTTTGGCCGGATCGAGCAAAAACTTGCTCTTTCCGGCTCTTTTTATCAACGTCATCCAGTTGACTATAAAATCTTTATATTTTTGGGACAGCCTCTAATTTAGAACTCAATAAGTACAGTCCTTGGATATCGTCTAGTTTGATTTGCCAATGCCGGGGGCTGATTTTGTATTCTAACGTCATTTTTTTACCCAATCTATGTGTAGGCGGAAAATACACTGCTAATATTAGACACCATAACCTGAAAGGCGATAGTTTCAATAAAAATCGTAAACCCTTCGCCAGCAATAGGGTTCCAGTTCGTCATATGAAAAGGAGCCAATTTTAAACCGCCGTTAGAAATGTGTCGGTTCGCGGGGGATGAATTTGCCTCGGGTGGGGTCGCCGGTGAATTTTGCGTTGCGGACTGCTACTTGTCCTCTGACCGTTACGGTTTCCGGGCGTCCTTCTAGGGGGAACCCTTCGAAGCCGCTGTAGTCAACGTTCATGTGGTGCGTTTTGGCGGAGATTGTGCCGCGGTAATCCGGATCGTAGATGACCAGATCGGCGTCGCTGCCTATTTGAATGGTTCCTTTTTTGGGGAAGAGGCCAAAAATTTTGGCGGCTTGGGTGGAGGCTACATCGACGAATTGGTGGACATCTAGACGGCCTTTGCGCACACCGTTGGTATAGAGCAATTTTACCCGCTCCTCGATGGCCGGCACACCGTTTGGAATTTTGGTGAAATCATCTTTGCCCATTGGTTTTTGGGTGGCGAAGTCAAACGGCGCATGGTCTGTGCCAACGGTGCTGACGAGTCCGCTGCGGAGTGCGTCCCAGAGGATCTTCTGATTGCTTTTTTCCCTGATGGGCGGGGACATGACGTACTTTGCGCCCTCGAAATCGGAAAGTTCGGCGTAGGAACTGTCCAGCATAAGGTAGGGGATGACCGTTTCCACCCATACCTTGGCGCCCCGGTATTTGGCGGCCTCGGCCACCCGCAGGGAAGCGTCGCAACTGGTGTGCACGATATAGACGTGGGCGTCATGCAATCCGGCAAAGGTGCAGAGGTGGTGCACCCCGTGGGCCTCAACGGTTACCGGGCGGCTGCGTTCGTGCCACTCGGTGCTTGTTTTTCCGGCAGCGATAAATTCCTTCTGCCGCTCCTCCACGGCGGTGGGATTCTCGCAATGGGCGGTGGTTATGATGCCGTGTTCCTTGGCAAATTTCAGGGTGTGGTAGAGTTCGTCATCTGTCACCCCGAAGGCACCCTTGTAAGCGAGAAAGATTTTAAAGGAAGCAATGCCTTTGCCCACGGCTTCTTTCAACTGGCTGGCCACGGATTCATCCCAACGGGTTACGCCGAGGTGGAAGGTATAGTCGCATGCGGAATACCCGCTCGCTTTCGCATTCCAGAGGTCGAAAGCCTCCATAGGCTCCTCCGTTCGCGCGGGTACGACCATTTCGATATAAGTGGTCGTCCCTCCGAGCAGAGCTGCCTGGCTGCCCGTTGTGTGGGTGTCCTTGGCGTAAGTGCCCATGAAAGGCAGGTAAATATGCACATGCGGATCGATGAATCCGGGAAAAACCTGCTTCCCAGTTGCATCGATCACCTCGGTATCGGGCGGCGCGGAGAGGTCTTTTCCGATGCGGGTAATCTGTTCGCCTTGGCAATAAATATCGGCCAAATAACGTTCGCTTGCCGTAATTACTTCACCATTTTTTATTAGCAGTGGCATGATAATTTATAGGTTATGCCTTCTTGGCGGTTGGGTTTATAATTTAACTTATGCCTTGCGCCAGACATCGCCTTCTCCTTCGGCGAACCAGCGGGAGGTGACGACCTTTCGTTTGAGGTAGAAATCGGCGCCTTCCCGGCCTTGCATGTGCCGGTCTCCATAAAAGGATTCGTTCCAGCCGGTGAATGGAAACATGGCCATGGAGGCGGGAACGCCTACATTGATGCCAACCATGCCGCCGTGGACGCGGTGTTTGAACTCGCGGGCGGCGCGCCCGGACTGGGTGTAAATAGCGGTGCCATTACCAAAGGGAGAGGCATTGGCCAATGCAATGGCGCTTTCCAGGTCGTCGACCCGAATAACATTCAAGACCGGACCGAAGACTTCCTCATTATCGATGGTCATGCCTTTGCGCACATGGTCAACGACAGTTGCTCCGACATAGAAGCCATTAGGCGCTTCCGGTACGTTGGGAGAACGCCCGTCGGCCAGGATTTTGGCCCCTTCTGCGGCGCTTCCACTAATGAGGTCGTTGATACGGTCGCGGTGCGGACCGGTGATGACGGGGCCCATTTTTGGCTGTGGAAGCCTGTCGGTGGGACCAACTTTAATACTGTTGGCCGCATCCACCAGGACCGGCGTCAGCAGGTCACCCGCTTGGCCCACGGCAATGGCGGTGGAACTCGCCATGCAGCGTTCTCCTGCGCATCCGAAGGCACCCCCCGCCAGGCCGTCAACCGTTTTGGCGATATCGGCGTCGGGCATGACGATGATATAGTTTTTGGCCCCGCCGTTGGCCTGGACTCTTTTTCCATGCCGGGTGCCGGTTTCATAAATATATTTGGCCACAGGAGAAGATCCGACAAAGGAAATAGCCTCGATATCAGGATGAGTGAGGATGGCATTAACGCAATCCTTGGCTCCATGCACCAGATTGAGCACTCCTTTGGGAAGACCTGCCTGGACCAGCAATTCAACCATGCGGACAGCCGAAAGCGGCACTTTTTCACTTGGTTTGAGGACGAAGGTATTTCCGCAAGCCAGAGCCAGGGGAAACATCCACATCGGAACCATGACGGGGAAGTTGAACGGCGTAATGCCCGCACAGACACCTAGGGGTTGTTTCAGCATCTCGCAATCGATGCCAGCAGCCACGTTTTCCATGATGTCTCCCATCATCATTTCCGAAATGCCGCAGGCATATTCGACGCTCTCCAGACCCCTTTGCATGCTGCCCCGTGACTCCCCGAGGGTTTTACCGTGCTCGCGGGTAATCATTTCGGACAAAGACTCAAAGTTTTCTTCCAACAGCATTCGGTAGCGGAAGAGTACACGGACTCTTTCCAGGGGGGGTGTTTCGCTCCAGGCCGGAAAGGCCTCCTTGGCCGATTGTACTGCCTGGTTGACAAAATCGGCGTTGGCAAGAGGCGTTTCCGAAATTACTTCACCCGTCGAGGGATTGTAAACCGGCAAGGTTGGCAAATCTTTGCCCTCGACCCATTCGCCATTGATGAGCATCGGGCAAGGTTTTAAATCATTGGAGGTAATCATTTTTAGTTTGGTTCGATTGTTTGACTATTAATAAAGGCTGGTGTCGAGATGAAGGATACTAGATGCTGGATGAGAGATGCTGACACCTGTATCCCTGCCTCCAGGTATTACGGATGGGGCGGAATGGCTTCCATTTTCCCCTCGGCCACAAGGGTTTCATACTGTTGCCAGGTGAGCGGTTCTTTGCCGTTGGAAATGGTGGTCATGGTGATGCAATCCTCCACCGGGCAAACCAGTGCGCAAAGGTTGCAGCCCACGCAATCTTCTTCTCTCACTTGCGGGACCGGTTTCCCCGGCAGGCGGCCCGGCCCATTGCCATGACGTTCGCCGGGTGGAACCAGATCGATGCATTGGTGGGCTCCATCTTCGCAGGCAATATAACAGAGGTTGCAGCCGATGCATTTCTCGTAGTCGATTCGGGCCACCCGCTGGTAACTAAGATCGAGGGTTTCCCAGTTTTGTATGCTGGCCACCGATTTTCCATGAAGATCATAAATGGTCTCAAAACCCTTGGAATCGAGATAGTCGTTCAACCCTTCTATCATATCTTCGACGATGCGAAAACCGCGGTGCATGATGGCGGTGCAGACTTGCAGGCTGGTCGCGCCCAGAGCGATAAATTCGGCGGAGTCGCGCCAATTTCCAATTCCTCCAATGCCGGAAATGGGCAGCCCGACTTCGGGATCGGCCGCGCAGCTTTGCACCATGTTCATGGCGATGGGTTTTACGGCCGGGCCGCAATAGCCGCCGTGGGTGCTTTTTCCCGCCACAAAGGGCTCGGGAACCAAGGTGTCGAGGTTCACATTGGTGATGCTGTTGATGGTGTTAATGAGAGAGATGGCATCGGCCCCGGCTCGCCGGGCGGCCCGGGCGGGCGCGGTGATATCGGTGATGTTCGGCGTCAGCTTGACGATCACCGGGATGGTGGCGACTTCCATCACCCAACCGGTAATTTTTTCCAGCACATCCGGCTGTTGGCCGACGGCCGAACCCATTCCGCGCTCGCACATGCCGTGGGGGCAGCCGTAGTTAAGCTCGATTCCGTCGGCTCCGCAATCGGCCGAGCGTTTGACGTATTCGTGCCACTGTTCGCGCGTATCGACCATCAAGGAGGCGATGACGGCATGCTTCGGCCAGCGTTTTTTGACCTCCGCGATCTCGCGAAAATTGGTTTCCGGCGACCGATCCGTGATGAGCTCGATATTGTTGAACCCAACTATCTGGGCCGCTCCCACATTGAGGGCGGAATAGCGTGAGGACACATTGACGATGGGTTCACCAATGGTTTTCCAGACCACTCCGCCCCAGCCGGCCTCGAAAGCCCGGTGGGCCTGGTAGGCCGAGTTGGCGGGCGGTCCCGAGGCCACCCAAAAGGGGTTGGGCGAGGAGATGCCGGCGAAATTTATGGAAAGGTCAGCCATTTATTTGATAATTTTTCCCATCGCCGGTCAAAGTTCGGTGATCCGGATGGGATGATTGAATCCAGAGCCCCTGGGGACGCCATTTACACCGAAACGTGATGGCTGCAAGGGCGCATCTGCAGGTTTTCCGCCAAGAAATGCGTGGATGCCCCTGGCTCCTTTGATGCCCTCGGCCACGGCGTTGACGACTTCCCGTCCTCCATTGGCGCAATCCCCACCGCAAAAGACCTTATCCACATTTGTCTGCCCGGTGGCTGGGTCGAGTTTTACCGTGCCGTTGGGGTTCAAATCCAGTTGAGGAAAGAGGGAGCGCATCATCCCGACCTGCTTTTTGCTGCCCACGGCCTTGAGGACCATGTCGCAGGGGAAGGAAAATTCGGTCCCCGGCAGTGGCGTGGGGCGCCCGTTAGGTCCAGGTTCGGTTTTTTGCAAAGTGAGGGCAGAGACATGACCTTCGTTATCGGCCACAACTTCCTTGATTATGGTGTGGAAAAGAAAATCGCCCCCGTCACTCTTGGCCAGTTCGAACTCGAAATCGTAGGCGGGCATGTCCACTTCTCCCCGCCGGTAAATGATGGTGGCGTTTTTGGCCCCCAGGCGTTTCGATTGGGTCAGGGCGTCGATAGCCGTGTTGCCGCAACCGATTACGGCTACATCGTCCCCGACAGGAACCTCGTGCAGTGGTTGTGAGTGGACATCGGCGATAAAATCCAATGCATCGACGACTTCCGGCAAATCTTCCCCCGGCACATCCATGCGGTGGCTTTTCCCCAGGCCTATTCCGATGAACACGGCGTCGAAATTTTCCAGCAATTCATCGGTCGAAATATCCCTGCCTGCTTCCACTCCGCACCGTATTTCCACTCCCAGGTTCTTGATCATTTCGATCTCCCGCAGGCTGACGGAGGGGCGCATCTTGTAAAAAGCGATGCCGTAGGTATTTAAACCGCCGGGAAGTTCCCCTTTTTCAAAAATGACGACTTCATGCCCTAGTTGGGCCAGCTCCGCGGCGCAGCCCAGCCCGGCCGGCCCACTACCAATAATGGCGATCCGGTAGCCAGTTTTTGACTCTGGCGCGGAGAGAACCTCGATTCCATTTTTATGGACGTGATCGGTGGCATATCGTTGCAGACGGCCGATTTTCACCGGGTCGCCCTCTCGGGCCAAGACCACGCAGGCGCCTTCGCAGAGTACGTTTGTGGGGCAAACCTGGGCGCAACTGGCCCCCAGTGGATTAGCCTTGAGAATGGTCCGGGCGGAAGCGGTCGGATTGGCGGAGGCAATTTTCTTGATGAAGGATGGAATGTCGATGCCGGTGGGACAGGCCATGATGCAGGGCGCATCGAAGCAAAAGAGGCACCGATTGGCTTCTATGGCGGCCTCCTGTTGCGAGTAGGGCGGTTTATAACCGGCCATATTTTGTTCAGCCTGGGAGGAATTCAGTTTTGCAGAAACAGCCATAAGCTCAAATTTTTTGTCGTCTTATCACCATTCGTCATTTTATCATAAGTCTTTGCCCACTAAAATCAAACAGACTAGAACTGAAACATAAAATTTGCAAGCGCTGAATAAGGCCGCTTATGCAGCAACAACAGTAAACAGGAGGCATAAAATGGCAAGAATCGTCAGAGGTGGTTTAATCCAGTCAACCGTCACCCACGAGGGCACTGCCCCTTTGGATGAAATAAAGGCTGCCATGATTGAAAAGCATATCGCCATGATCGAGGAGGCCGCCGCCAAGGGCTGCCAGGTGGTTTGTTTGCAGGAAATTTTTTACGGCCCTTATTTCTGTTGCGAGCAGGACACCCGCTGGTACGACACCACTGAAGAAATTCCGGACGGTCCTACCACGCAGTTGATGATGGAAACGGCCCGCCGTCTCGGCCTGGTCCTTATCGTTCCCATTTACGAGGTGGACATAGCCGGCGTTTATTACAACACGGCCTCTGTTATCGACGCCGATGGGACCTATTTAGGCAAATATCGCAAAAACCACATCCCTCACGTTCATCCCGGTTTTTGGGAAAAATTTTATTTCAAACCCGGCAACCTCGGCTATCCGGTTTTTGAAACCGCCATCGGCAAAGTCGGGGTCTATATCTGCTACGACCGGCATTTCCCCGACGGGGCGCGCTGCCTCGGCCTCAACGGGGCGGAAATCGTGTTCAATCCATCGGCCACAGTGGCCGGATTGAGCGAATACCTGTGGAAACTGGAGCAGCCCGCCCACGCCGCCGCCAACGGTTATTTTATCGGTGCCATCAACCGGGTTGGATTCGAGAAACCGTGGGAAATGGGCGAATTTTACGGCCAGTCCTATTTTTGCGATCCGCGCGGCCAGATTTTCGCCTGCGGCAGCCGGGACAAGGATGAAGTGATTGTCGCTGACATCGATTTCGACTTGATTCGGGAGGTCCGCAACACCTGGCAATTTTATCGCGACCGGCGCCCCGAAACCTACGGTGCCATCACTGCGCCCTAAGCGGACACTTTGCGGTTACACCTCCCACTGTGAAATACTATTTATTTTGTGCCTTGGCCTTTTTAATGGCCTCGAATGCTTTGGCCGAACGGGCTCGCATCGTCATTGATGGCCTGTTTGGTGATTGGGCCGATGTTACGCCTGTTTACTCCGATTTTGAAGGCGAAGCGGGCCCAGGCCAGGTCGATTTCCTCAATCTTTGGCTGGCCGACGATGAGGACTTCCTTTTTTTCCGAATCGAAACGGTGGAGGAATTCGATTCCAGCGAAAACAACCAGGTCGTTCTTTACATCGACGCCGATGACAATCCATCGACCGGCTTGGCCGTTGGCGGAATCGGGGCCGAGGTGGAATGGCGGATGGGAGGGCGGCGGGGGACTGCTTACTTCGGCGATGGCAGCACCGTGTTTTTCAACTACTGGAATGTTCGTTTTCGAGGCGCACCCACAGTGGATGCCTCCGAATTTGAGTTTGCCATAGGAAGGAGTGAAATCGAAGCCGGTGCAGGTTTTTCCATGCGCATCCTGTGGGTTGATGAGGGCAGTGGCGACAGTCTTCCGGGAGAGGGCGAAACCCTCAGCTACACCTTCGATCAAGGCGATGCCTTGCCTCCTCTCAACTTGCTCTCAATGGAGCGGGAGAAATCCGACGATTTGCGAGTGGTCACTTACAATGTTCTTTTCGACAATCTTTTTAATCCCAATGCCCAGCCAGGATTTCGCCGGCAAATTCAGGCGGTTGCTCCTGACATAATCAGCTTTCAGGAAATCTACAACCATAGTGTCCAGGCGACAATTGATTTGGTCACGCAATGGGTTCCCTTGCCGGATGGCGAAGTCTGACATGGGGCGGGCCGTTTCGTGCCTAATAACGATACCATCATTGTCAGCCGTTTCCCCATCCTGGAAACCTGGCAACTCTTCGGTTCCAGCACTACCACCGGAAACCTGGCTGCTCTTATCGATACAAGGTCGGTTTTGGGTCGAAAACTGCTTCTCATTGACGCCCACCTTCCGTCGGGATCGGATGAAATCCGGCGGCAGCAGGAGGTCGATCTAATTATGGGATTCATTCGCGACGCCAAAGCGATTAGCGGCATTATCGTATTGGAGCCTGATGACCCCATTATCATTACCGGCGATCTCAATCTGGTGGGACGCTCCCAGCAATTACAAACCCTCCTCGACGGCGATATTCAGGATGAAGGCAGATTTGGGCCGGATATAACTCCCGATTGGGACGGAACCGATCTGGTTGATTTGGTTTCTCGCCACACCGATGCCCCTATGGGCTATACTTGGCGCAATGATAGAGGATCGGGGGGATTCTGGCCGGGCCATCTCGATTTTATCATTTACTCGGACAGTGTTCTCGAAACCGGCAACCATTTCATCGTTTATACGCCTGAAATGTCTGACCAACGGCTTGCGCAATATGGTCTCCAAAGCGACGACTCTTTTTCCTCCGACCACATGATGTTTGTCGGGGATTTCCGTATACCCGTTACGGATGCTTTGGGCGGGGCCGACATGGCAACTGCGCCGGGATGGCGGCGGTCCCCCTGGTATGGGGATTATTTCGCGGTTTCTTATCCCTGGATTTACCACCAGGAGCACGGTTGGCAATGGGTCGATCCCAATAGTGAAGAAGGTTCGGTTTTTCTATTCGACCCCGGCATTGGCCAATGGCTCTTCACCAACGCGGAGGTTTACCGTTTTTTGTATGTTTTCGGTCCCGTGGGGGAGGAAACCTGGATTTGGTCATTCCCGGACAACACACCCGAATTGCGTTATTTTTTCAATTTCAGGATGGACGAACTCTTTTCCATCCCTCCTCAAAATTAGGTCAATCAACCTCTTCCTTGTAGAGCTTGTAAAGGGCCTGGGTTCCGAAGTCCTCACCGCCTTGGGAGGCGAGCAACTGGTAGAGCTTGTGGGCCAGGGTCAATCCGGGAAGGTCCAGATCCATTTCCTTGGCCGATTCCAGGGCGATGCCCATGTCCTTGATGAAATGTTTTACATAAAAACCCGGTGCAAAGTCGCCCTTAAGAAAACGGGGCGCGAGATTGCTTAAGGACCAGCTTCCGGCCGCCCCATTTTCGATGCAGGCGATAACCGCCATCGGATCCAGGGAGGCTTTTTCCGCGTAGGCCATGGCTTCGCAAATTCCCATCATGCCGTTGGCGATGGCGATCTGGTTGCTCATTTTGGTGTGTTGCCCGGCGCCCGCCGAACCCAACAAACCGATATTTTTGCCCATTAAGTTGAACAAGGGCTCAATCCGTTTAAAAACCGCTTCATCTCCGCCCACCATAATGGAAAGGCGCGCTTCGCGGGCGCCGATGTCGCCTCCTGAAACCGGTGCGTCGAGAGAGCCAATTCCATTTTCCGCCGCCTTTTCACAAATGCGTACCGCCAATTTTGGGCTCGAAGTAGTCATATCGACCACGACGGAACCGGTTTTTGCATTGGCCAGGATGCCGTCTTCGCTCAAATAAACGGCCTCCACATCGGCCGGAAATCCCACGATGGTTATGGTGATGTCCGAATTTGCAGCCACTTTCCCCGGCGAGTCTTGCCAGACTGCTCCATCTGAAACCAGTGAATCCGCGCGGGATTTGGTGCGATTGTAAACGTTAAGCTTGTAGCCCGCTTTGAGAAGATGCCCTGCCATGCTGCGACCCATGACGCCGGTTCCGATGAATCCAATAACTTCCATTTTTTTTCAGGATTGAGATTTTGTAAAACATAATGACCCGGAAACAAGCTTCCCGGTCGTGAAAGGTTAAAAACTAAGCTCAACCGAGGCCAATAGGCAAGCCCTCCTTTTTCCCTCACATGGTTCACTAAAAAGCATTCGCACAAAGACACAAAGTCGCATAGAGTAGGGGAAATGAACGAAAATGCGATTGGAAAGATAATCGTCGATACTGCTATCTCTGTGCATCGTGGGCTTGGCCCAGGCTTGCTTGAAATTGTCTATGAGATCGTGCTTGCCAATGAGGGTAGTGTATTAAGTAGGAATGGTGGCTAATTCTTGATTATATTGATGAATGAAAAGTCTCAGACAGGTTTCATGCATACTCTTAAGCTTGGAAAAGGAGAGGGTTTTGCGTGTGAAACGACCCAGTCGTTGGCGCAGGGTATTGTTCCATCGTTCCACATGGGCCGTTTCACCGGTTTCTTTTCCCACGGATCGGTTATGAGGAAAGACTTCATCATAAGTGCTCCAAAAGTCGCTGTAGGTGGCACATCTTTTGTAGGCCCGTGGCAGACGCTCGTAAAGTTCCCGGCAACGATACCAATCCCGAGGCCCAATGGCATAGGAGAGGATTTGACGGGTGCGTCGGCAAAGAGCGATCCAAACCCATTGGGCATCGCTCTTGCGCCCCACAAAAGACCACAGTTCGTCCAGTTCAATGACATCATGGCGGCGGGCCGCAAGAATCGTGCTTTTGAGCGGTCGCAGCGATTGTCGTTTTTTTTAACCAACTCAAAACGGTGTTGGGACTCACCCCGAAGGCGCGCTGTAAACCGCGTAGACTGCTGCGTTCCTGATAGACTCGAAGGATCATTTCTTTTTGCTCTTCGGTGTATTTCACTGTGGGGTTTTCGCGGCTTTGTTTACCACAATCATGGCAGCGGTAGCGCTGTTTATGGTTGGGCGTCTTGCCAAATTTAATGATATTTTCACTTCCACAGTGCCGACAATTAATAATTTTAGTAACCATGCACTAAGAATAAACTGCCTAACGCTATTTGTACAGCTAAAAATACAAAATAACATTCTTTTTTTATACACTACCCCAATGAGCTTGCTCAAAATGGATTGAAAGTTCAACGTCAAGTTCCTATACCAATTGAATATCGTGGAATAAAATCTGACGAAGGTTTCAGGGCAGACCTCGTTGTGGAAGAAAAAGTCATTATAGAACTGAAGTCTGTCGAATCGACTTCACGAATTCATAAGAAGCAAGTGCTGACTTATTTAAAACTAATGGACTTAAAACTTGGTTTTTTGTTGAATTTCGGCGAATCCCTGATGAAGGACGGAATAACGAGATTGGTTAACGGCATAATTGAATAATTAACCCAATGGATCATTAAAAGAATTCGCACAAAGTCGCCAAGAGTGAGGAAAATGACGAAAAATGTGATAAAAATAAAATGTAATCGTCACTGGCTTAAAATCTTGCTTGATAAACTGAAGAACGGCGGAGCCCATTCAAACCAGTAACTCAAAGCTTTGTGTCTTTGCGCCTTTGTGCGATAAAGTTCTTTTTCCACCACTGTCGGCAATTGATCTGTTACCTTATTATTGGGCGGTGAAACCGAGGTCGATGGTCCAGGAGGCGCCGGTTATGGCGCCGGCCTTTTCCGAGCAGAGGTAGAAAATAAGTTCGGCCACCTCTTCCGGCTGCACCATCCGTTTGATGGCGGCTGATTGTAGAAAAATTTTTTCCGTCACCTCCTCCAAAGGAATCTGGTGCAGCGCGGCCTGGTCCGCCAATTGTCCAGAGATGATCGGGGTGTCCACATAGGCGGGACAGAGGGCGTTGGCCGTGATGCCGTGGGCTCCGCCTTCCAGGGCAGATGTCCGGGTGAGGCCGAGCAACCCTGTCTTGGCCGACACATAGGCAGCTTTGAAGGGAGAGGCGACCAGTCCTTGAATGGAGGAGATGTTGACGATGCGCCCCCAGCCCGACTTTTTCATGGACGGCCACGCGTATTTGGTCAGCAAAAATGGGGCCGTCAGCATCACCATCAACATTTCATCCCATTTATCTTCGGGAAAATTTTCAATGGCGTCCATGTGTTGGAAACCGGCGTTGTTGATGAGGATATCGACTTTTCCAAAACGCTCCAGGGTGGCGTCAACGAGCCGCCGGCATGGTTCTCTTTTCGACAGATCGGTCTGCTCGAAGCAGGCCCCGGCCCCCAGGCGGTCGGCTTCCCGGCGGCCTTTTTCCTCATCCAAGTCCGCCAGGACGACTCGAATGCCCTCCTCGATGAATTTTTTGGCCGTTACCAGGCCGATTCCACCGGTTCCGCCCGTGATGATGGCAACTTTTTCCTTCATTCAAAAAACCTGTATTGCTCAATTCTTTTTCATTATTTCCGTCGTCCAGTCCGGGCCATTCTCAATGTTGTGGGTGGCGGCAAAATTGCCCTGATTGATGGCCATGCTGAGGAAATAATCGCTGTTGATGAAAAGAAGGGGTTCGCCCAGCGGCACGTCTCCAAAGGTGCGGACATAGGGCACATCTTCCTGCCAGACAATTTTTCCCTTATGGCGGATGGTCACAGCGACGGTTTCGCCTTCCTTTATGCCTAGCTTGTCGAAGGTGTCCATGTCAATCCGGCTGGCCGTATTGCCGAGCCGACCCTGGGCAGTATAAATCACCCCGAAGGCGGATTTTCCTTTAATGTACGGTTTGGGGTTTTCCAGCTTGACCACTTCGGGCTCCAGGAGCGGGCCGACGCCCTCGAAATCGATTACCCCGGCGGCCAGGCGCGCCCCGGTGAAGGAATAAACATCCCGTCCGTGAAATGTGTGGGAGCGTTCCGTGCCTTTGCGGCGGTTGACCGATTCATCGATTTCCCGGACCGCCTCTATGCCCATATTTGCCGCCACATTGGACAAGGTTCCATTGTCCGGGCTCACGAAATAATGCCCCGATTTGGTTTTCAGAACGACCGATTTTCTGACCGTGCCCACACCCGGATCGACCACAGATACGAAGACCGTGCCGACTGGCCAGGCCGGGGCGTTGTATTCAAAACTGCGCGCCGCCTGGCCGATATCGTAAAGGTCAATGAGGGGGCGAATGTAGAAAATGTCCAGATCCTTACTGACCCCGTAGGCGATTCCCTGCATGACCGCACCACCGAAATCGGCCTGGATGACGAGGGCGTTTTTGCCATCGGAAATGCCTCCCGCAAAAGCCCAACCCAAGAGGGCGGCAAGGATGCGGAATTGGTTAAGGTAAAGGTATAGTTGGGTTTTCTTATTCATAGGCTGAGTAATATTCTGAACTGTTGGTAATTTGCTATTATGGCTGAAAAGTGAAATTGAAAGGCAATCCCAAAGTTCGCCTCCGGGCCGATTTTTGTTCTTGGTGAAATTCCACGCGCCGCAGTTGACTTGTCAAAGCGTTGCTTTTAGGAAAAGCGGATGAAGGAGGTTAATCCATTGGAAGATGTGAAATCTGTGGCCGAAATTCCCTACTATGAAACCGTCCCCGATGGTCGGCGAAGAGAGGGAAAATTTTCTCTGGAAGACCTTCAATTCGGCCAAGATCCTTTCCGTTACCACCTCACCGCCTACCGTCGTCACGGGCCGATTTACCGCTGCTGGTTCCGCAACCAGGAGTGGGTGGTTATGGGCGGCCTGGAGGCGAACGATTTTGCCTGGCGGCAACCGGATATCTGGTCTTATAGGGAGGCTATGGCCGGTTTCGGGAATCAACTTGGTTTTGGCCATGTGACGACTTTGGACGGGCCGCCCCACCGCCTGAAAAGGCGATCCCTGAAGGCTGGGTTTGGAAATACAATCTTCCGGCATCTGCCCGCAATGAGCGCTCTGGCGGCTACGGAGATTACCCGCAACCGGAGCCGGAAAATCGATTTGCAGCAGTTTTTTATGGAAACCGTTATCCGACTTTCAGCCGGTACCCTTCTTAAAACCGATCTCGACGACGACCTGGTCCAGGCCATGGTTCGATTCGAGGAGATGTTTATGCACGGGCTTAACATCGGCGAATATGGCGATGAATATTTTGCCGCCGAAGACTACCGCATGACCAAGGAAAAAGTTTTGGGTTTTTTACAGCAATTGATTGAAAAACGCGATGCGATGGGAAGCCCTGATGACTGTTTTTCCGCCATGGTGGAGGGACGGCCGGAACAGGCTGGACCCTATGATTCCCATGAAAAGCTGGACGACGCTTATCTGCTGTTGGTTGCCGGAGCGGAAAATACGGCCCGCCTGTTGAGCTGGTGTGTCCAGTACATTTGCAGCCACCCCGAATGGCTGTAGGAATTACGCATGGAATTGCAGGAAAATCCAATCATTGATTCTCGTGACGGGATGGCGCCTTATCCGAAACTCAAGAATACCATAATGGAAGTGGAAAGGCTTCAACCGGTAGCCTATTTCCATGTCCGCACGACGGCCGAGCCGGTTGCATTTCAAGGCTATCGATTGCCCAAAGGAACCGAGATTCTTCACATTCAGGGACTGTGTCATTTCCTTGAGGAGATTTACGAAGAACCCTTTGCATTTAATCCCCGGCGATGGGATGGCCGGGAGTATCCGCGTAAAGCCCACGGTTCTTTCGGCGGCGGTACGCACGTTTGCCTGGGCATCAACCTGGCCAGAATCCAAACGCCTTTAATCCTGGCCCACCTGCTGGGTGAAAATAACCTTGAGTTTGACTTTAAGCCCGAATTCAACCTTCTGCTGGACCCGGGCGGCGTCTTTCGCCGTTTTCCTTTGCCCGCCAGGATTGTTCCCATTAATCAATGAATTTTCTATCTCCATACCTCCGTTTTGCCGCCGTTTTTCTGCCTTTCTTTTGCTGGACCGTCCTCCAGGCTGCGGATTCGGGTGGGAGAAGGAAGGATACTCCACGAATCGCCATTGTGGCCGCCTTTCAGGGGGAAATGGATGCCATCCGGGAAGAGATCGTGGGGGAGGTAATCACCAAAGAGGTGATCCTTAACGGTGTTAAATTTTCTCTCGGCACGGCTTATGGCAAACCGGTTCTGTTTTTCATCACCTATGTCAGCACAGTCAACGCCGCCATGAACACGCAACTGGCGCTTGACCGGTTTGACGTAAAAATGCTTCTTTTCTCGGGCATCGCCGGGGGTATTAACTGGGACCTGCACAAAGGAGATGTGGCTATACCGGCCAAGTGGCATTATATCCTGGAAGGGGCCTTGTTTAACAAAAAGGATGACGGCAGCGGTGAATACGAATGCAGCATCGGCTGGTCCAATCACGAATACGGCAATTTCGGTATGATTCATCCCGAAGACGTCAGGGTCATCCGGCAGGGAATGGAGAAATCGCAAAAGATGGCATTTTTTGAGATCGATTCCGAACTGTTGAAGTTATCCCGTAAAGCGACCGCAAAATTGAACCTGAAAAATGCATTGGGTAAAAAGGCCACCATAAAAATCGGCGGGGTGGGGGGCACAAGCCCTGCGTTTCTGGACAATGCGGAGTTCCGCGAATTCATTCATCACGCCTGGGGAACGGATTGCGTTGACATGGAATCCACCTGTATCGCGCATGTTTGCTGGGTAAATCAAGTGCCCTGCCTTATCGTGCGGTCTCTCAGCGATTTGGCCGGCGGCCAAAAGGGCGTCAATGAAATCGGAGAGTATGCCAAAGCAGCCGAGCACAATGCAGCCCGTGTTTTGAACGAAATACTCAAATCGCTCGATTGAGACGCTTCGTCAAGCGGGATCAGTCAAAGAACCTCATAACTTTGCGCAATCGTGATTCGGGGAAGCCCCCCAATTGTTCCCGAAAACGATTTTCCACTTCCTGCAACGAGGCGGTTGATGGCAGAACCTTTACCCCGGTCGAGCAATTTTCGATCATGACAACCGGATCGAAAAACAGGATAACGGCAGCCAGGGGTGTTACATTGACCACCGTTCCCCAAGGTCCGTGGGTCCATACGTTTTTGAAACCGAATTCGCCCCGGGCCGCTTTGTAGGACATCGGTTCGACCGGGGCCGGATAGATTTCGCTGGCCTTGGCCATGTCCGTAACGTCCACTTGGGTGATGCCGTGCGCTCCCAGGTAGCCGCCCGCTTTCATCACGCGGCTCACTCTCTCATCCAATTCTTGCAACTGCATTTCTCCGTCACATCCATACCCGGCCACCCCGTAAATGACCGAACATGGCATTTGGGCCATGGCCCCCAGGCTCATGAAATCAACCATGGAAGTCTTGGCCGGAACCGCCTCTTTGCCGTCGTGAAAAGAATCCGAGCCGATATCGACGCCCACAAACAGATCGATCCGCTTTTGTTCCACCAACTCCTTCAAGCCATTCGCCAAACCCTGCACGCCGCCGGTCAGGCCGGCCACGAACATAACATTTTCGCCCAGAGTTCCCGCCAAACGGGCCTCGCATGGGTTTCGACCGCGAAAATGGGATTTTCCGGAAACCCTTACCACTTGTGGCGCGAGGGCCTCCACCTCGGACATTTCCTGAACATCGTAAAGGGTTGGGCCCATCACGGCGCTGCCCCAGGTGTCGGAAAGAGGTTCCCCGTCCTCCGTCCACCATTGGCAGGCGACGCCCCCCATGTAAATTTCCTCCACCCCCAATTGCCGGAGCAAACGGCATACGGGAATTCCCTGGATGATATCGCCCCCCCCGCCAATTCCCATGATGAGCGCGCGTTTGGACTTCAATGCCAATTCGATCAGCGAAGGCTTCATAAATTTAGCGGTCAATGGAATTAATATTAAAAATTCGCAAAGTAGGGGGAGAGATTAATTGAAAGATTGCTTTATTTTTTTGTATATGTTGCGAAAAAATTTCCCTACACGGTAAAACTCATCGGCACTCAAACGGTTGGCTGAATCCCTCGCCTCGAATAATTCGGCCTTGGTGTAATCCAGTCGTAAATTAAGGGAATTGAGTTCCGAGTTTAGGGAGTTAACCTTTACATTTAGTTTATTAATATCCGAATGCAGGTTGTTGATATTTACCCTGGATTCATTCAAGTTAGTGTTGAGAGAGCGGTTCTGTCTACAAAATTCATCCAGCCGGGTGTAGAGTGATTTTTTTTCTTCGTGGAGATTTTTAACTTGTTTGGAAAAATTACGGGTTTGTTTTGAATAACTGTCCAACTGTCCTTGATGTGAGGATATGTCCGAATGCAGGTTGTTGATATTTACCCTGGATTCATTCAAGTTAGTGTTGAGAGAGCGGTTCTGTCTACAAAATTCATCCAGCCGGGTGTAGAGTGATTTTTTTTCTTCGTGGAGATTTTTAACTTGTTTGGAAAAATTACGGGTTTGTTTTGAATAACTGTCCAACTGTCCTTGATGTGAGGATATGCTGTTTTGCATCCAACGGATTTTGTCCTCGGTCAATTCAAGGAGATGTTTTTTCCCGCGATACTCCCTGTCTAACGCTGTTGCCATTAAGGTCAGCTTCTTTTCCCGAGGGCCGAAATCATGTGTATAGGGATCGATGCTTGAGAGAATGGAATGCTTGTTGTCGAGAGTATTGATCATACTGTCTTTACGGATGCGGTATTTGAAAAGAAATTTCGGTATGACATCCAATTCATAACCCTCTATAATAAGTTTAGCTAAAAACTGCCAGTCATGCGTGGCGGTCAATGGATCTTCAGTGAACCCGCCCAGTTCAGTAAATACTTTCCGCCGAATGATAAAATTGGCGTCGCCGAAAAGATTTTCAAAAGTCCCGAATTCCTTGCAGGCCCCGAATGGTATAAAACAGCAAGTATAATCTTCATCCGATTGATAGTTTTCGACAAATGCCGGATAAAAACACGAGAGGCAGTCCACCTTCGAGTAATCTATGGATTCCAACATGGATTCCAACATAAAATCTTCGGCCAGGTTATCGGCGTCGAAAAAAACCAGGTATTGGCCGTCGGCCTGTTGCGCCCCGAAATTACGTGTGTGTCCCAGGCCCTTGTTTTCCTCTTGTTTGAAAAACTTCCATCGATCAGAATTCGATTTGTATTTTTCCCTCTGTTCCTTGAAAATGTCGATAGATTCCTTTTCGGTTGAGCCGTCATCGACTACTATCACTTCATAATTTCCATAAGTTTGCTTTTGCAAGGTATCCAGAGCGTCCGGAAGATAACGTCCCAGATTGTAATGGGAAACAGTGATAGAAATTTTGGGAATGGATTTTCGACTTTGGGAAATCTTTTTATTCAATTTAACCGCTTTCGTTTCGGTTATTTTCTGGATGAATTTCTCCCACTTTTGCTCACTCTTTTCCCTGTTGTAACTTTTGGTCGTGAGGATAGGAATTTTGCCCGCCTGCATTTCGAGAATTTTATCGGCCAGGCTTTTTACATCGGGAGAGAACAGACGCTTGGAAGAGCCGACTAATTCGGGAATTCCGCCGGTATTTGCGGCGATTAGATTGAGGTTCATTTGCAAACACTCAATAACGGTGTAGGGCGAATTATCGACAGGGGAGGGAATCACCACCAGGGCGTCGGAATTATTTCGTATATAATCCAACGCTTGAAAGTGATCCAGTTCTGTCAGGTATTCCCAATTTTCCCCATTTGAAAAATATTTGGCGGCCGTTTGCAGATACTTCTGGGCATCAACGCCCCAGATTTGTTGAACTCTTCCCAAGTAGGTGACTTTAAGTTTTTTTTCGTTAAAAGCCGGGTTGTGGTGGAGCAATTTCAGGCTATCGACAAAAATATCGAGTCCCTTACGTGTTTCCAGTCTGCCGAAATAAACGATATGATGGGGATTAAATTTTTTCTCCGGCGGTTGTGCGAGGTCTTCTATCAAATATGGCAGGATGTGGGTTTTTCCAGGAAGTTTCCAGCCATGTTCCTTTGTCCAATCGAGCATATACTTGACCGGACTGATCGCATAATCGGCCATTTTGGCCGAATATTGCTCCATGTAATCCTGCAATAAATCATCGGCTCCGTTATGCATCAGTACGCGGTTGGCTTCTCGCAGCCACTCGTCGGGAGAATGCAAAGTACAGGTAAAAATGGTGTTCCTGAAGGCGAGTCCGCACCTGCGGGTCTGCATGGCTATAAAACCATTGCCGTTCCAATCCTGGAAATGGCAAAAATCAAAATCACGGTCTTTAAGCCAACGGCACGTGTTCAGGGAAACGAGGTGAAAATAATGCCGGTCGTAATGAACCTCCGTGAATGGGGCGGCATCCTGGAGTGTTTCAAATTGGAAACCGCATTTTTCGGAAAAATGTTTTTTCCAGTGGGCATGGTCGAGGTCAGGCGGATGGTTAGTCAGCAGCACCGTTACATCCTGTTTCAATCGTTGGCTTAAAAACGATGCCAGGTAGTAACAATGGGTGCCAATGCCGCCGTTTTTTGTCGGCCCGGCTAATTCACTCGTTATGATGCAATGTTTCACGATGTGAAAAATTAGTGACTATTACCGCCCATAATGGCAATGCAAACCAATGCAGGGTTTCCCCAAAACCGTTCAGGATGGATGGACCTCCTTTTTTTGGAAAAGGTTGAGGAGTTTTTTTCTGTATTTATTGTATAAAAGCGGAATTTTTAAAAGGTGGTAATAATTATTTTGCAATTTGGTTAATTCCCGATCGAAATAATTCTCGGGGTTAATAATTGGCTGGCCTTTGTTCAAACGGTAAAGCATGGCATTGCGGGACTCATTCATGTGATTGACCCCGAGCAGGTTTGAGGCTATATTTCGCTCCCATTCGCCCAGCCCGTTGAGCAACGGTTCAATGCTTTTGCGATGTGAATAATAATAACTGTAGGGATTAATTGCCGGCCCGGCGTGCGGAGTCAGGCGTCTCTGGAAAAGAAACTCGGGAACGACCGCAAGCTTGTGCCCCCGAAGGCTGAATCGGATGAAGAATTCCCATTCCGGGGTGATGTTGTCGGGATCGACGGTAAATCCGCCGAGGGAGCGAAATATGTCGCTTTTGACAATGAAAGCGCCTTCCCCGAAACCATTGTTCAATAAGCCAAGTTCGGGTGAATTTCCGTAAAAATAACGACTGTTGCAAAAATGGTTTCGTGATTTTCCCCCTTCTGAAAAATTGCGGTAATAGCAGGTGGCGGCATCCAAGTTGCCTTCTTCCAAGGCAATTTGCAAAGTATCGACCATGGCGGGCTCCGCCAAGCAGTCGTTTCCCATAAAAATCAGGTATTGGCAATCAGTTTGCCATAAATTGATATTTTGGCCGCCACTAACCGGGCTACCGTCATTTTTATCCGGGGAATTTTTAACAAAACTCCAATATTTCTTGCCATGAGATTTTCTCAAAGACTCTAATTGCGAATCGCTTAAACTATCGGTCGCTGCGACAAGTTTGAAATTACCATTTGTCTGCTTTTCGAGTGAATCGAGCGCTTTGGCCAGATTTCCGTTGGTTTGATTTTGGGTAAGAAGAACGCAGGTTTTCGTTTCGGATGGAGTTGTTCCGATATGAGGACCTTTCTTTTGAGCCGCCAACTCCTCCTCTAGATAATTGATAAAACGGGTCCATTCACTCTCCGCCTTATCCCTGCTGTAGCGATCGGGTGAAAGACCAGGAAGTTTTTTATGAAAAACCTCCTCTAATTTAGCGCTTAAATGTTCAACATCCGGGGCAAACAAACGCTCTTCGCTCCCGAACAATTCCGGGATTCCGCCGGCGGAAGAGGCGATTACGTTTAGACCCATTTGCAGGCACTCAATAACAGTGTATGGAGAATTGTCGATGGGGGAGGGAATGACCACAAGGGCGTCGGAATGCTGGCGAAGGTAATTGACCGCTTGAAAATGATCCAAATCAATTTTGAATTCCCATTTGTGATTCGGGGGAAGATTTTTTTGATGCCGATAAAGGTATTGCAAGGCATCGGGACCGTGGGCGTGGTTGGTCTTTCCGAGAAAAGTAACCTGGAGTTTTTTCTCTCTGAATTTCTTTTTTTGGATGAGCGCCAATAGTGAATTGACGAAAATTTCCAGGCCTTTGCGGGTTTCCAGACGGCCAAAGAATATGAGGTGTTTTTGATTGAACTCCCTTTGTGGCGTTTTTTCGATATCGTCGATCAAGTAGGGGATGACTCTCGATTTATCTTCAATTTCCCATCCCAGGCCTTTGGCGTATTTGAGCATATAATTGACGGGCGCCACGAGATAGTCGCACATTTCAGTTGCCTGTTTTTCCATGTAATCCATGTGCATGTCTTTGCCCCCGGCGTGGGAATATTGACGGTTGGCCCGCCGAATCCATTGGTCTGGAGAGTGTAAGGTGCAGGTAAACAATGTGTTGCGAAAATGTAGGCCCGTTTTTTTAGCCATTGCCGAGACGAAGCCGGTGGCGTTGTTATCCTGGAAATGGCAAATATCGTAGGAGCCATCCCTGAGCCGGTTGTAGAGGTTTAAGGACCACTTGTGAGCGTAATGAAGCCCGCTCGAACCGGGCAGGTCAGAAAACGGCGGATAGTCGCCTATATGCTCAAATTCGATATCCAACTTTTTCCTAAAAAACGATTTCCAGTAGGAGGAACCTTGATCGTCTAAAGTAGGCCACCCAAGTAGGACCGTGACCTCATGACCCATTTTCTGACGTAAAAATTTAGCCAGATAATAGCAATGGGTGCCGATGCCGCCGTTTTTGGTGGGGCCGGCAATTTCCATTGTGATAATACAGTGCTTCACTTATTAAATTAGCTCAAACTCAACAATGAATTTTTCTTAAAAAACAATGCGTATTAATTTTTGACAAAAAAATTAATGAGATTTTTTCGGATTTTTTTATATAAAAAAGGAAATTTTAGCAGATGATAATAATTGTTTTGAATATCTGTTAAGTGATCGGAATGCCCATTGCCTTTGCTATCTTTTGATAGACTTTTTTTCAAGCAATAAAGCTCGTTGTTTAAAGCATCATTGAGTTGGTCAACACCGAGGAAAGATTCCGTTATATTTTCCCCTAATTGACCCAACTCATTGATAATAAGTTCAATGCTTTTCATATGAGAGTAATAGTATTTAAAAGGAGACGGTGAGCGTCCCGCATGCGGCGGCAGTCGTTTCTGGAAGAGACATTTGGGTATCACTCCCAGGTCGTGACCTTGCAGAGTAAAACGGACAAAAAATTCCCATTCCGGAGTGATGTTTTCAGGATCGGAGGTAAAGCCGCCCAATGATTGAAACACTTTGCTTTGAATGATGAAAACTTTTTCTCCGAAGCAGTTTTGCAGTAATCCGATTTCTGGTGAGGATCCAAGGAAATACCTGGATTGCCAAATGTTTTTGGGTGAACTTCCGTTCTTGGAAATCAGGTGGTAGTAAGAAGTCATGGCATCGGATTGACTACTGCAGATTGCGTTTTGCATAGTTTCGACCATATCGGGTTCGGCCAGGCAATCATCCTCCATGAAAATCAGATAATCAGATTCAAATTGGGATAATTCGATAGGGCGATTTTGAAAGCTCCAACCGTCCCTTTTAAAAGCATTTTTCAGGGAATTTAACACTGCATCACTTTTTCTGTCGGCATGTACAATGAGGTTGAAATTTTGACTGGATTGTTTTTCGAGCGAATGGAGGGATTTTTCAAGTTGGCCATTTTCCTTGCTTTGAGTGAGCAGGACGGAGGTGTTTGCTTCGGAGGAGGCCGTGGCAATAGCAGGGCCTTTTTTTAAGGCGTTGATCTCATCTTCAAGAAACTTGATAAATTGCCCCCATCCTTTTTCCGCTTTCTCCCGGCTATAACGTTTGTAGGAGAGTTCGGCTAATTCGCCGTTGAAAGCCTGAGTTAATTTATTTAAGACACCTTGCGGCGTGGGCGGGGACAAGCGTTCCATGCTTCCAAACAATTCCGGAATTCCGCCTGTGTGGGTTGAGATCACATTCAAGCCCATTTCAAGAGATTCGATTACGGTATAGGGAGAATTATCTACTAAAGAGGGGATTACGACGAGTGCATCGGAATGCTCTCTCAAGTAATTTGTGGCTTGAAAATGATCGAAATCGGTATGGAATTCCCAAACAAAATTTTTGGGGAAACTAGATTGATGGTTTCTCAGGTAATCCAACCCCTCCGGGCCATAGGAAAGGTTTGGCTTACCGAGAAAAGTGATTTTAAGATTTTTTTTCTGAAATTCCTTTTTTGCCGCTAGCAAGGCCAGGGCGTCGACGAATATTTCAAGACCTTTGCGGGTCTCCAGACGGCCAAAAAATATGAGGTGTTTTTTATTAAATTCTCTGACCGGCGCCTTTTCGATATTATCAATCAAAAGTGGAATGGCCCGCGCTTTATTTTTAATATTCCATCCCTGATCCAAAACGTAATCGAGCATGTAATTGACCGGAGTGACAATATGGTCGCACATTTCGGCTGTTTTCCTTTCCATGAAATCCATGTGCAGGTCTTTGCCGCCGGCATGGGAATAAACGCGATTTGCCTGTCGAATCCATTTGCTGGGAGAATGAATGGTGCATGTAAACAGGGTGCTGCGAAAATGCAGACCTGCTTTTTTTGCCAAGGCAGAAACAAAGCCGGTGGCATTATTTTCCTGAAAGTGGCAGATATCATAAGAACACTGGCTCAATCGCTGGTAAAGGTTCAAGGACCAATCATGACCATAATGCATGTTCCCTAGGCTGGGTGTCTCGGAAAAAGCCGGGTAGTCCATGAAGTGCTCGAATGAGATATCGAGTTCATCTTTGAAGTAAGAACTCCAGTATTGTGAGTCTTTTTCCATTAATACAGGAGTACCAAGCAATACGGTGACCTCGTGTTGCAGGTTTTTGCGAAGAAATTTGGCCAGATAATAGCAGTGAGTGCCAATCCCGCCATTTTTTGTCGGGCCAGCCATCTCCATTGTAATTATGCAATGTTTCATGCAAGTTAAGCTCAGGAGTGAGATTGATTTAGAGGCGTATCCTTTAAATTAAGGTTTGTTTTCAGTTCCGTTAGGCTTTATTTTTTTACCCAGTAACCTGTGACCTGAAGCGGCGCTAGGCACGCAATTGGTCGAATGGACGCACAGATAACGCAACAATGGAAAAAGAAAGAACCTTAATGTTTTATAAAGTAAAGTAGGTTGAGACCAGAGCCAGCGCTCAGAGATCCAGGCCAAAGTATGGTAAATATTGTGCACCGGCTCAACTATTATCACCTCGAAGCCATGATTTTCGGCCAGTTTAGTTATCCCATCCTTGGTATATCTCTGGAAGTCGGTGGGGTCGAGATGCTCGGGTTGCAAAAAGGGGATGACCAGATAGAGAATGCCGTTGGGTTTTAATACCCGGAAAAACTCCGTCATGACTTCGTCTGGATTGGCTACATGTTCCAGCACGGCGTTGCATATTATAGTGTCAAAAAACCCGTCCTCCTTGGGGATTTTGTGCAATGGGGAGTATATGTCGATGTTGGTGTTGTGGGTGCCCTCTTCGATGTCCTGGTTGAACAATTCTCCATCCACGAGGTCGGAAATATCTCTGGCCCCGGCACCCGCGTTGAGGACTTTGCCAGTAAAATATTTTTTGTATTCCCCAATTTCTTCGTCAATATCGGGCCAAACGACGGCGTAATTTTTCATTGATAAGCAAGCATGGATCCAGTGTTAAAAAATAACAAGGCCGGTTGTTTTCGGGCCATGTTTTCGAGCTGTTTGATTTTCGCTCCCGGCGGCAATTGTCAACCTGAATCTGACCGTATCCGAGCTGGTATTGAGGAAAAATTCATAAATAACGATGCTCCAACCGGACATAATGGCCCCATTTTTGATTGGAATGGTTCTAATTTTTGGTCTCAAGACCGCTTTCTTGGTTGGAAAATGGAAATAAATTTAGCATTTATAGTTATTCGATGATGTTGAAAACCGATTTTTTCATGAAATCCATTTTGACCATTCAGCGGCGTCTAGATTGGGGTATAGTCCGGTCGGCGGCTTGTTTTTGCGCTTGTTTCGGGGCTGCCGGGGCTATGGCGGCGCCTCAAGTCTTGCCGGAGGGTCTTTTCCCTGAACTCAATGCTTTGCTGGCGGTAGCCTTGAAGCAGTCACCCACCATCGATATGGGTCGAATGAGGGTTGACGAGGCCGAAGGCAATCTTGAGAGCGCCGAGGGTCGGCGAAAAATACACCTCAACACCTATGGCCGGGCCACCGTCAGAAATCAGAATCGCGATGACATTAGCGGCGACACCACACAGGGCCTGCTTTATGCCAACCTGCAGTTAACGAAGCCTCTTTTCCATTGGGGAAGCTTGCAGGCAGGCGAGGAAATGGGGGAGCTTCGTTTCGATCAGGCATTGGGCAGTCTTTTTACGATCAAGGAGAATCTACTGGTCGATGTGAGGAACCTCTACCTGCAATTGGCCTTTACCCGGCAATCTCGAGGGCTCCATGAAAAAAATCTGGAGCTGGGGGAAAAGCTGATCGGCAATCAGGAGCGTTTGCTCGACCTGGGGCAGACCACGCCACAACAATTATTGGAAACCCGCCTCTTGCTGCACCAGTTTGAGGAAAATTTGCTCTCGACCGAAAAATACATTTATTATCTTGAAGATCGCCTCGGGGAAGCCACCGGGACAACGATTTTGCCGGGAGCATTGGGCAATTTGCCATTTCCGCCGGTCATGCCCCTGGTAGAGCTAGAAGCGGAACGCATCCGGCAGGTTTTGCACAACTCGCTTCCTCAGGCTCCCAGCATCTTGCACTGGCGAAAAAACCTTGAGATCGAAAAACTTAACTGGAAAGCCCTGCGGCAGCGTACTAAGCCTAAATTGGACCTGGTGCTGGGCGCTTTTCAGGATCAGGTAGATACGGTTTCGACGGATCAATTTGTCAATCGTTTCAATTATTTTGCCGGGTTTCAGGTCAACTGGAATATCTTTGACGGTTTTGAAACCAGAGGAAAGCTCACCAGTTCCCGCGCCCGGCAGCGAATTTATGAATTGCAGATGGAGCAGGCCGAGAGGGCGCTGGCCCAGGAAGGGCGCCAGTTCTTGCGGGAAATCCTCTTCCTCGAACGCCAAATGGCCAATCGCGAAAAAAAGCTCTCCCTTTTACGTCAACAAATCGCCCTTAAAGAAAAACAGGTTGAGGAAGGGCTTATCCCGGCTAATGAATATATTCGGGAAACTATTGATTTTGAAAATGCCAATATCGAACTTATGCGAACCAAGGTCGATTACTTGTTGGGCATATCTAGGCTTTATATTGTGATGGGCGAGGATCCGTTTTTACAGCAGCGTCCCGAAGCGATCAAGCCTTGACCGGAGGTATTGCTTTTTTTTGTGAAATTATGAAAATTTTAACCCGAAGCATCCTTGTTTTTTTAATATTGGGGGGAGTGGTTTACTTCCTCATCGGCCGCTTGCAGGTGGAGGTTCCGGTAACCCAGGCCGTCACCGGGACGGCGGTAGACGCGGTCACCGGCATCATCAAAGTGGTTCCTTCGGTCGAAATCAGGCTGAAGACGGAAATCCAGGGCCGGGTGTTGGAGACGCCGGCTAAATTGGGCCAATCCTTCAAAAAAGGAGATGTGCTGGTGGTGCTGGGTACTGCCGACCTGGAGATCAATCTGGCCATGAAGGAAATTCAGCTCGAAGCCGGGGTGGCGCGGGCCAAGGCAGGATTTACCCAGGAGTTGGATATCGCCAATCTGGAGGGAGAGATTCTCAAAATCGCTGAGATGCAGGAATTCGGCCAATCCTCGGTATCCGATCTGGAGAAGCGCAAACGGGAATTGGGAAAACTGGAAATCTGGCTGCAGAGGGAAAAAATCAATCGAACGGAAACCCTCGAATTGCTCGGGCATCAAATAATGCAGCTTCAGGCTCAAATTGAGAAATCCAAAATACGGGCGCCTTTTGACGGTCTCGTAACCGAACTCCTTGTTATCCCCGGAGACATTATTTTTCCGGGCAACGCAGTGGGCCGTCTGATTTCGCACAAAAGGGCAGTGCACCTGACCTTGAGCGAGGAAGATTTCGAAAATGTGGAAAAAGGCCTGGAAGCCACCATGCGTTTTGCCAGTTACCCAAATCTACCGATCCGGGGGGAGGTGAATTTTCTCGCCCCGACTGCCGATCCCGATCAGAAAAATCGTCTTGTTTTCCTGGAGGCCGATGCACCCCCTGAACTGCTGGTCTCCGGTCTCACGGGAGAAGCGATCCTCATAAAGGCCCGTCGTGAAGGCGCTATTCTGATCCCCCGCCGAGGCCTGATTGGAAACAGGGTCTATGTAATTTCTGATAATCAAGTGGAAATCAGGAAAGTCCGGTCCGGCTTTGCCGGCCTCAACAAGGCTGAAATTCTTGAAGGGTTGGAACCCGGGGAATGGGTCGTGCTGGAGGATCAGAGTTCTTTGCGCGCCGGGCAAAAGGTTAAACCCATGCCGGAGCCAGTGGAAAATTAATGGAACATGCACTTATGCAAATATTATCGGCTATGATGAGGGACACCAAAATGCAGAAAATAGTAGTCAGGATTTCCCAAACCAGTTTCCCACATATTGCATGAAGTGTAATTTTCAAATCGCCATTCGCTTCCTTCTGGCAAAAAAGAGGGCTATGTTGATGACCCTTGCCGGGATCGTCTTCGGGGTGGCTTTTTTCATCGTCACCCAGGCCCAGACACACGGGTTTGAAGATTTTTTTATCCGCACCGTGCTGGGCGCCAACGGTGCGCTGCGGGTGCAGGACAAATTCCAGAATCCCGTTACCAGCCTGATGGCTGATGGCGGGGATTCAACCGAAGGTTTTCAGGTCCCTCTGAAGGAGGGACGCACTTATATCTCCGGTATCGCCCATCCTGCCGCATTAACAGAATCAGTGAAGAAATTTTCCAGTGTGTCCGGTGTATCGGAGGTGTTGGCCGGCAGGGCTTCTGTCAGTAGCGGTTTCAGAAGTTTGAAAACGGAGGTTCTTGGAATCCGCATGGACGACCATCTTTCCGTAACCGATCTTGCCAAGCAGATCCGTTTCGGCAGCCTGGCCCGCTACGGCGAAGAACCGAAAGGCATCCTCATAGGCGTTCGTCTTGCCGGCCGATTGCAGATAGATGTCGGCGACACTCTATTTTTGGAGTATATGGGTGCCAGGCGTCGTTTCCGGTTGACCGGGATTTTTGAAACCGGCGTCGGCCAATACGACTTGGCGCGAACTTTTATCCATCTTGAGGAAGCCCGTTTATTGTTCAACAAGCCCTATGGAAGCAGCTATTTGCAGGTATCGCTTTTTGATCCAGAGAAGGCCCCACAAGTGGCTCTGCACCTGGAGGAGACTCTTCAGCATAACGTCGATAGCTGGCAGGAGCGGGAAAAGACCTGGCTGGAAGTGTTTCGCGTCCTGCGTTTTTCATCGGGTATTACCATGGCCTCGATTATTGTCATCGCCGGGCTGGGTATGTTCAACACCCTGGCCATGATCGTGATGGAGCGTCAGCGCGAAATCGCCATCTTGCGCTCAATCGGCTACACTCGGGGGGATATCATTTCCATTTTCCTGCAACAGGGAATGGCCGTTCTGTTGGCCGGTATTTTATTGGGATGGATTCTGGCTCTGGCCTTGACCTATGGCGTTTCCAGCTTGCCCATACATATTCGGGGGGTTTTCTCGGCCGATACTTTTGTCGTAAAATGGTCGCTTTCCCATTACCTCTGGGGGGGCTTTATTGCGGCCATGGTAATTTTTCTGGCCAGCTTTTTACCGGCCCGAAGAGCAGCCCGCATCGATCCAGGCGAAGTTATCCGGAGGATGGGCGGATGACGGAAACTGCACAGGTTAACGGAGATGGCATTGTCCTTAAAACCAGCAATTTGCATCGTTGGCTGGGAAAAGAGGAAAATCGTGTTCATGCCTTGAGGGGAGTCAGTCTTTCCTTGGAAGCGGGAAAAATCCATGCCGTGGTGGGGCCCAGCGGCTGCGGAAAAAGTACCTTGCTTTATTTGCTCGGTTTGCTGGATCGGCCCGATGAGGGCGACATCTGGCTCCATGAAAAACGTATGTCGGCGGCCTCTGAAGACCAGCGCACCCCATTTCGCAACGAACATATCGGATTCGTTTTTCAGTTTCATTTCCTCATGCCCGAATTTACGGCGGCGGAAAACATCATGCTGCCCATGCGCAAGCTCAACCGCCTTTCGGAAAAAGAAATGAAGGAGCGCACCAGGCAAATACTGCAGGATATCGACCTTGAGGATAAAGGCGATCGACTGGCCTATCATCTTTCCGGCGGAGAGCAGCAAAGAGTGGCCGTGGGGCGGGCCCTGGCCAACTTTCCCGGCCTTCTCCTGGCCGATGAGCCGACCGGCAATCTGGACCGGAAAAATTCCGACAGCATCTTCGGATTACTCTGTCGATTGGCTCGTGAAAAGGACATGGCTGTGCTCATCGTGACCCACAATCTGGAACTTGCCCGGCAATGCGACCGCACCTTTTCCCTGGTTGACGGCAGTTTGATATCCCAACCGCAATTCGGTTATGAGGGTAAAAAACCGAGCATTTCATATTTTATTTGCACAACCCAGAGATCGGGCACCCATTTACTCAATGAAGCGTTAAGAAATACGGGGCTGGGGGGAAGACCGGGGGAATGGCTGGAACCTGAATTTAAGACTGGACGACATCCTATTGTGGAGTTATTGCCTGACCAGCCGGATAAATTTCTGGACTATATATTCGATAAAGGAATGGGGCCCAACGGCGTCTTCGGCTGCAATGTATTTTCGTGGAGCCAACGACCTTTCTCCAAATACATTAATTTGTTGGAGACAATACCCCACTGTGAAAAAGCAAAAGGCATTGACGCCTTGAAGAAGATTTTTCCTAACCTTCACTTTATCCATTTAACCCGAAGAAATAGGTTGCGCCAGGCGATTTCGGTGGTCAAAGCCCGCCAGACAGATATATTTTCAAAATTGAAAGGCATCGAAAAAAAATACGAAAAAGAACCTGCTTACAACTATGAAGAAATTAAATATTGGCGAGAATATTTGGATAAAAGCGATATTTATTGGGATGGGTTTTTTCACGGAATAGGGATTGAGCCATTCCGGGTTGTCTATGAGGATTTGGTTGAGAATTACGAGGAGACCGCCCTTGTCATCCTCGATTTTCTGGGTATCAAGCATCCTCCCGATTTGCAGTTCGCGCCCCGATACTTTTTAAAGCAGGCTGACCATATTAACGATGAATGGGAGCAAAAATTCCTTGCGGCCGAGGCCGAATCTTCAATAGAAAACTTCGGCCCCTGAGAGGCCGCGATGTTTCTTTTTCTCTGGAAAAAGCAATCCGTTCACTGTATCGAACTTTTACAATACAATATAGGTCTCCGCGACTAAGTGGTATTAAATATCTGTATTTTAATGATAATTATTCCGAATCAAAAAAACGATCATGGAATGGAATTGAAGCGTCCCGGGATAGAGCTTGTAAACCCGATCCTCTATGGTGGTTTGGACAAGATCGGGAAAGAACACACAACTGGCACTGTTAATTTTCGAGGGTGCCGTCGCCAATGGAAAAGTTTTTGGGGTGGCTTGTTTTTTCTGGCTGCCTTGCTCGTTTCTCCCGCCATTGTCCGTGGGCACCACCCACATGATGTGGTCGATTCCTTTGCCGTCTCCCCGAATTATTCCCAGGAAGAAACCCTGTTTTTTGCCTCAAAAAGATCCATCAACCTGTCCATGCCCAGCCAGGATGGAGGTTTTCCCTGGGAGTTGGCCCGGTCGGGGATGAGATCGACGCAGAGTAGCTCCATCGTTGTTGATACGAACTTGGGTTATTCTGGAGCCGCTTATGTGGTGGCCGCGGACGATTTGGAAATCCGTGTTCTCGGGAAAAAAAATCCGGAGTCCTCCGGTGCGAAGGTGGCAATCGATGCCATAGAGGTCGTCTTTCGGGATCCCACTAAGGGCCTGGTCAAACTGTAGGGTATTTCACTCGCGAAATGTAGTGGAAAGTTTTGCATTTGGTTTATGAAGCCCAAGTTATGTTATTTCATCTGCACCACGCAAAGGGCGGGCACTCACTTGCTCAATGAGGCATTGAGGACCACTGGGTTGGCCGGAAACCCCGGGGAGTGGCTGGAACCTGATTTTGAAACCGGACGCCACCATCTGCGGGAGCTTTTGCCGGACAAACCCGACGAATACCTGAACTACCTATACCAAAATGGAACCGGATCGAATGGGGTTTTCGGGTGCAATGCGTTCTGGTGGGGTTGTTGCAGCTTTAATAAATGCCTGGAGTTGCTGGAAGCCATGCCCGTATGTGAAAATCTCCGGGGTATCAATGCCTTGAATAAAATTTTTCCCAAACTCCGATTTATCCATTTAATCCGTCAAAACAAACTTCGTCAGGCCATATCCAGTGTGAAAGCGCGGCAAACGAATGTTTACTCACAATGGCGGGGACTGGAGTTCAATAAAAACGAACGAGAGCCCGAATTCATCTACCGGGACATCAAAAAGAGGTTAAATTTTGCGGTAGTGTATTAAGTAGGAATGGTGGCTAATTCCTGATTATATTGATGAATGAAAAGTCTCAGACAGGTTTCATGCATACTCTTAAGCTTGGAAAAGGAGAGGGTTTTGCGTGTGAAACGACCCAGTCGTTGGCGCAGGGTATTGTTCCATCGTTCCACATGGGCCGTTTCACCGGTTTCTTTTCCCACGGATCGGTTATGAGGAAAGACTTCATCATAAGTGCTCCAAAAGTCGCTGTAGGTGGCACATCTTTTGTAGGCCCGTGGCAGACGCTCGTAAAGTTCCCGGCAACGATACCAATCCCGAGGCCCAATGGCATAGGAGAGGATTTGACGGGTGCGTCGGCAAAGAGCGATCCAAACCCATTGGGCATCGCTCTTGCGCCCCACAAAAGACCACAGTTCGTCCAGTTCAATGACATCATGGCGGCGGGCCGCAAGAATCGTGCTTTTGAGCGGTCGCAGCGATTGTCGTTTTTTTTAACCAACTCAAAACGGTGTTGGGACTCACCCCGAAGGCGCGCTGTAAACCGCGTAGACTGCTGCGTTCCTGATAGACTCGAAGGATCATTTCTTTTTGCTCTTCGGTGTATTTCACTGTGGGGTTTTCGCGGCTTTGTTTACCACAATCATGGCAGCGGTAGCGCTGTTTATGGTTGGGCGTCTTGCCAAATTTAATGATATTTTCACTTCCACAGTGCCGACAATTAATAATTTTAGTAACCATGCACTAAAAATAAACTGCCTAACGCTATTTGTACAGCTAAAAATACAAAATAACATTCTTTTTTTATACACTACCTGGAAATCGTCGCCTTGGTACGCCAATTACAACACCTTCTCGTGGCCCTGGATATTCCACGACGAGCACGGCTGGCAATTCGTTTTCGACGGCAGCACCGAGGAGGTCATTTTCCTATTCGACCTCGGTTTGCAGGAGTGAATATTTCTCAATGCAAACACCTATCGCTGGCAATTCCTTTTCAGCGACACCCCTGGCTGGATCTGGACCTTCGGCGACAACACCCACGACCGCAGATTCTTCCAAAGGCTCGACGACGGCAGCCTCTTCAGCATCCCGCCCGATCTGCCGGTGAAGTGAGGAAAGCAGAAGCCAGGAGTCATTAGTGTCGAGTCCTGACGGCTGTTTCCGCTAGATCAACTTTGTGGGGTCGATTTTCTGGACTTCGCGGAAGTGCCCTTTTAATTGTTCCGCAATAATTTTTTTGGTCGATTTGGGTATTTCTGCTATCAGGTCTTCCAGTTCGGGTGGGGTTTGGGGCAAAACTAATTCATCTTCGGCGGTGGTTTCTTCAGGCGCTTCCTCGACCTTCATTTCCTCTGGAAGTGGTTCGAATTCCGGCTCTGGCGAGGTTTTCTTTTCCGCCGCCGGTGGGGGTTGGTTGTAAGAAGATTCGGGAGGGGCAGATGGTGGTGTTGCTTCAGCTACTTTTTTTTTTGGCGTGCCCTTACCTTCGGGTAAGTCATGGGCCAGGTCGGTAATTTGACGGATTAGTGTGTCGATGGCTCGCGCGCGGCTGGCTTCGACGGCGCTGAGAAGGGCGACCTCGAAATTGACCTTCTCGCTGAGGCCCATTTTTACCGATTGCTCCCCTTCCCGCAGGGCTTCCAGCATGCGCATGAGCTCTTCCGTTGTCAAAGCCCGGCCGAGGCTCTCGGTGGAGCCGTTTTGGCGAACCGCTTCGAGCAACGCATTTCGGGTCAGGGCTTGCAGGTCGAGCAGCGTTCGGTAGAGGTCGCGGCCTTCCCGGTCGAGTTCCTCCACCAGTTCCATGATGCGCTTGTAATCCCCTGCCGCCACCGCCTGGGCCAAAGATGCTACCGTTTGTGGCGGGGCCAGGCCATAAACGTCGAGAATATCCTGTTCCTCAATCGTATCGCCGCAAAAGGAGATCATCTGGTCGAGGATGGATTGGGCGTCGCGCATGCCGCCGTTGGCCAGGCGGGCAATGGTTTGCAATGCCTCGTCTGCCACCGAAATATTCTCCGTTTGGGCAATGCTCGATAGTTTGGCCGCAATAACGGCATCGGAAATGGGTCGAAAAGCGAATCGTTGGCAGCGGGAGACGATGGTGGGCAGAACTTTTTGCGCTTCGGTGGTGGCAAAAATGAAAATGACATGCGAGGGGGGCTCCTCCAGGGTTTTTAAAAGAGCGTTGAAGGCTGCATTGGAGAGCATGTGCACCTCGTCGATAATGTAAATTTTGTAGCGTCCGCGGGTGGGCGCATACTGGCAGTCCTCCCGCAGCTCGCGCACCTGCTCGACGGAGTTGTTGGAGGCTCCGTCGATCTCAATCACATCGAGTGAATTTCCGGCCGTAATTTCCTGGCATGCGGGGCATTCATTGCAGGGAGTGACGGTGGGCCCCCGCTCACAGTTGAGGGCCTTGGCAAAGAGCCGGGCCATGCTTGTTTTCCCCGTGCCCCTAGGCCCTACCAGCATGTAAGCGTGGGCGATGCGCTGCCCACTGATGGCATTTTTCAGCGTGCGCACAATATAATCCTGCCCCACCAGCTCGTCGAACTGCTGAGGGCGCCAGCGGCGCGCAATTACCTGATACCCCGTATTCATTTTTACAATTTTTACAAAGAGATATAGTTAAATTAGCAAGACGGAAGATTGCAAAATTTATTTAGGCCCAACTCGATTTTAATAACCACGACGGCATAAATTAATAACCACAACGGCATAAAATTAGGGATTATATTTTAATTTTTCTACTATGCCCGAACATCACGCATCAAATAAATCGTACAGAAAAAAGGCCAGGCACCCTACGGCACACGCAAATCCTGGCTACCGTTGCTCCCTTCCGGGCCTGGCGGAGTTCACCGGTCTGTCGTTGCATAGGACCCGGCCTTTATATTGCAAATATGCCTATAGAGACGAAAATGGCAAATAAAAATTGCCTATTTTATTTCGATGGGAGGGTCGGGGTTCGACGCCTCCTCAAGGTTCCAACGCGGGGGCCAGGACCAAACGGAAGCCGACCAGGTTGCTGGCGGTGTCGGGTTTCAGGCGTTGGCGGGCGGCACTGCGGCATTGATGGGCGAAGCTGCTCCAGCTGCCCCCACGGTAAACTTTATCGCTGCCTTCGACCGGACCGGACCAGTTCTCCACCATCCCCCCTGGGTAGCGGGAGTTAAAATTGTCCCAACACCACTCGCCGGCATTGCCGTGCATATCGTAAATGCCCCAGGGGTTGGCTGCATAAGAACCCACTGGAACGGTTCCATACTTTTCAGCGCCGAGGTGCAGGGTTTCACCATATTCGCGAGGGTAGCCACCCTTGAAATTGCCGAGCTTTTGATCGGCCCGTTGGCCAAATGAATAGGGGGTGCCGGTTCCCGCCCGGCAGGCGTACTCCCACTCTGCCTCGGTTGGCAGGCGGTAGTTATAGTTTTCGGGGAGCCGCCCGGCACTTTCCTCAGTTTGGTTGATTTTTCGACAATACTCCGCCGCCTGCCGCCAGTTGACGTGATCCACCGGGTGTTTGAGGCCCTTAAATTCGCTCGGATTTTTTCCCATGATTTTTTGGTAATCACTTTGCGTGACTTCGTAATGAGCCATCCAGTATCCGCCTGGAAATTTTACAGTTGTGGCGGGACCTTCATTGGGCAGGCGGGACTGTTCCTGGGCTGGACTGCCCAGGCGCACTTCTCCAGGTTCTATCCAGGCCATGGTCGTTCCAATATAGGGGATGGTCCAGTCTTTGGTTGATTCCGGGCCGGGAATGGGTTTTGCCTCCACTTTCCAGGATTGCTCTTCATTGGCCGCGAACCTCATTTTTCGCCTGATCGAGAGATGATCGGGTATTTGCACTTCCACATTGAGTTCCCGCTCAGCCGGGATTTCAAAAATTTCTCCCTTATGGGTTACCGTTACGCCATCGGCGACGACTGAGAAAGGATGCTCCGAATCGAGTATGACCTTGAGCCGCCCCGGGCGAGCAGCCAATTCGGCTTTTACGATCGTTGTGCGCCTATCGGCAACTCTCACTTTCTGGTCCCACACAAAATAATCGGGATGTTCGATTTCCAGACTCTGGTTGCCTTCGTAAACTTCATCCAGCCGCCCGCTAGGCTCCTTAAAGGTTTTTCCGGCCACTCGGTATTCCACCTGGGCCAATTTTTCCAGCGTGGCGCCGCCTTGAAAAGACAACTGCACATCTAGGATACCGGCTTTTCGCACCAATTGGCCCAAATCGAGCGAATCGTCATAACCCGAAGGCAGAGTCATGGTAAGTTTCTGGGGCCGATAGTTTTGCAAAGCGATTTCCAGGGACAGGGGCGTCTCCACATCCAGTTCATCCAGATTTAATGGGGTTTTTCCCATATTCGTCCCATCGAGGAACACATCCGCGCCATCGGGTTGGGTCAGGACAAGAATTTTACCCGGCGCCGGTTCCAGCACCACTTCCTGGATAACCAGTTTACTGAAAGGTAAGTCAATATCCTTCAAGAGAGTAGTTTTGTATTTGGGCCGCGAGACCTCCAGGGAGTAAATGCCTTTGTAGAGAATCCGTTCCGCCCTGATGATGCCATTGGCAGGGACTTGCCCCAGATCAATCCGCTCTCCTGATTCCCGGATGGCGACAACTTGCGCACCGGGATCGGTTTTTACCTCCAGCAGGCTCCAAAACGGCTCCAGGTCGAGAGTAATTTCCATCGGCGCACGACTTATCTCGATGGTATAGGTTCTCGGCCGGTGGTCTGTGGCGGACCCCCTTACGGTGTATTCTCCGTGCGGCATGGTTACCTGGAGATTACCGTCGGGCACCACGAAACTGGATTCTCCTTTGCCCTTGCCTGAAAAAATAACCCTCGATATGGCCGGGGTAATGGTCATCGAGTAAAGCGGTGTTTGCCCTTCGGCCACTCTTTTTACCATGGGTCCAACCGCTTGTTCTTCATCTGAAAATAGAATATTGAAACAAAAGTTGCTGGCTGCGATAATAAGGGCTGCAAATATCCCCAGGATGCCCAGTCGCAGATATTTCAGTTTTTCCGGGTCCAGTTTCCTTGCGATCGCTTTGGGAACCGGTATTTTCTCAATTCTTTTGGTGATGCCGGTATCATCTACGGCCTTGATTTTTTCTTTTCCCAATCGATCGATGGCAGCGGAAAAGCCTTTTGCATCTTTGTAGCGGTCGGCCGGATCGGCTTCCAAGCAACGGCCGATTACTCTGTCCCAACCGTGCGGAATGGCGGCCGAATACTGCGTAGGCGGTTTGTAGGCCGGGTTGTCCTGGCCCGACGGCCCCGAGGGTTTGCGACCCGTCAAAAGGTAAAAGGCGGTTAAGCCCAGGGAGTAGATATCGCTTATGCGGCCAGCATCACTGCCAGCTAATATTTCAGGGGGCAGGTAGGGACCGGTATTGATCCGAACCTTGTGCAGTCCCACAGTCCCATATTGAATGGAATGATCTCGGACGAAGATAGTTTTATTAACAAATCCCTATTGGTCATCTGGAACAATCCGAATCCAGATACTTTAATTTCGCCCGCCGAAGTCCGAATAAGGTGGGTGGGATTAAAAGAATTATGGTATATTTGGGATGAATGGGCGGCCTGAAAAGCGTCGGTTATCTGCTTGATGATTTTGTTTGCGTGAGCCACCGGCAGCCCGAAAGCGAAATCGCGAAAGACATCCACCGCGTGTAAAAGGGAAGGCTCGGCCCCAACCGAAGCGCCTGAGATTTGCTGCTGTTGTTTGATGAAATTCTGCAAGTATTCGCAAATGTTTTCCCCCTCCACCGGATCCATCATCAAACAGCAGCGATCCTTGATTTCGATGGCATCGGTGACCTTTAATACCAAATCTCATTAGGTATGATAATAAGTTATTTGGCAGAAGCGTTTGCTTGAATGTGCTGCCAGCCTCCGCCAACTAAAGAGAGGACTTTTTCAGTGTCCTCCCACCAGTCTTTGAGATGGGTTGCGACGACTTCTTCGAGTCGCTCAATGCTCGGCCACAGTTTGTTGGCCGTTTGATCCTGTATCATATCCCAAAGTCTTTCAATCGGGTTGAGTTCAGGACTATACGGCGGCAAATTCACGATATGTATGCCCGGGGGGACGTTGGGGTGCTCCGAGTCGTGCGGATGGAAGCCTGCCCCGTCCCATACAACCACATGTTCCTCCTCAGGATATTGCTTTTTGATCTGTTGGAGGAAAGCCTCCGTCCACTGTAGATTCGTGCTAGGGGTTTGGATGCATACCATCTCGCCGTTGACCACGTCGAGGGCTCCGTAACAGTAGCTCCACTGGTATCTTGTCTGATATTTTTTGTGCGGCCGAAGCCCTCTTTGCGTCCAGCACCGGCGGTACACCGGAAGCAAACCAAAACGGCTTTCATCGGCAAACCACACCCGAACCCGATTGCCTCGGGTGAGGGAAAGCTCCTGGAGGATCTTAAAAAAGTCTCGCTTGAACGCTTCCGCTTTTGCCGAGTCCCGTTTCTCATGCACGGGGCGAGGGACTCGAAGCACCCCGGCGCATTTTTTTAGCCATCGCCACACCGTCTTGTAGGCGAAGGAGCGCCCGAAATGTCGCTCCAGCTCTTGCCCCGCCTGAACGGCTGTGTTCCAGCGCGCGACCTTCAAACCATTGAGCAAGAAGGCCTCCACCTCTTTGTCGCAACGGCTTTTGATCCCGCCTTTGTAGGCGCGTGTAAGCACCGCCCCGAGCCCTGCAGCACGATATTTGTCAAACCAACGCTGGATCGTCGCTTTGCCTCGGCCCACGATGGCTCCAATTTCATCAATGCTGTGGTGCGGCTGGAAGCCCATTTTTAATGCCACCAAACGCTCTTTACGCCAGCCGACAGCCTCTTTGTTGAGCAATTTCTTGATACGTTCACGGTCTTCATCGGTTCCCATATATCTTCTCATTCCGCCTTTATAGCTGTTTTTTAATCTTTATCAATCCTTTTGCGATTTGGTATAATATATTCGGGTGATCAAGCTGGGTGAGGGCCTCCATCTGCTGCTCCAATAGCTCGGCAAAGCCGGGAGCCTGGCTTATTTTCGAGTGCAGGACGGTCATGCACACTTCATTGAATTGAAAGATGTTCTGCATGCGGTAAACCCCGCCCAGCAGATCGAAGCTTAGGCAATTCATGACCTGGTAATCACCAAATTTCTCCCCCGGGGAAAGAAATTCGCCTTCCAGAGAAATCTCGTTCAGCGGCTCCTCGCCGTGTTCCTGTTCCGAATCCATAACTTGTAGGTTTAGATAATCCTTAGCCCCAAATTTATCAATGGCAAGAAGGCAAATTCAATTTTCCGCTCCCGGTTCGCAGCGTTCGACTCTCCCGGCGTTGAAATTTCCATCATGGGGATGAGAATTATTCCAATCTGTGGAGTTCAAGGTTCTTCCGGTGAGGTTCTTTCGAAAAGATCAATTATGGGGGCGATGATTTTCTCCACGCTGCTGAGTTTGCCTTTGCCCTCGTAGCCGCAGGCCAGGAGGCCCTGGTCGGGCTCGATGATGATGTGGTTGCGGTCTCTTAAAAGTTTGAGGTTATGCCTGGTTGCCGGGTGGTCGAGCATTTTCCCGTTCATGGCCGGCGCGATCATGACCGGCGCCTTGGTGGCCAGATAGATGGAGCCGAGAAGATCGGGCGCCAGGCCAAGCGCGAAACAGGCGATGGTATGAGCCGTGGCCGGAGCCACCAGAAGCAAATCCGCTTTGTCCGCCAGCTCGATATGCCCCGGCTGCCAGCCCCGGCCCTCATCCCACAAATCGACTCCCACGGGATTTCGGCTGAGGGTTTGCAAGGTCAGCGGCGCCAGGAACCGTGTGGCCTCTTTGGTCATGACGGCATGCACGTCGGCCCCCAGTTTGACTAACTGGCTGGCTATGTCCGCTGCTTTGTAGGCGGCAATCGATCCTGTCACCCCCAGAACGATGAGTTTATTTTCAAGTGGCTCTTCCATTTATAAAGTAACCGAAAACCCGGCAAGCCATCAAATGACCGGCAGGCATAATCACTCCCAGGAGCTGGAAAGTAAAGGAGCTTCTACTGCAACTTTTAATAGTAACCGGTACTAATATCTGAATCTATCATTATTAAAGGAAAAATTTAGTTACCTATGTGATTATAAAAAAGGAATTGGCCTGAAGAGCTTGACAGATGCGCCGATATAGGACACATAGTCCTCCCATAGCTTTTATAATACCTATGATCGCCAATCAAAAATGGCTCCTCGCGCTTAGCGCAACTCTGCGGCTCCTCCCCTGAGGGGGATAGCTTCGTATTTTATTTATAGGTTTGGTTTTCTATCTTTCGCGGCGTGTTTGCCCATGCGGTGATTCCTCGCGCCCATAAACCGAAATCGATTCACCTTTCGTTTTTAACTTTTACTTCATTTTATTATTCAATTCCGGTTCTTTCCTGAACCGCCAGCCCGGACTAACCAATGCAAAAAAATAATATAACCAAGTATCGGGCCTTTCCCGCTGTAGATTTGCCAGATCGTCAATGGCCTAGCCGAGCCATCGAAAAAGCGCCCACCTGGTGTAGTGTTGATCTGCGCGACGGCAACCAGGCCTTGGCCATACCCATGAATATCGAGGAGAAGCTTGAGATGTTTCAAACCTTGGTCCGCATCGGTTTCAAGGAGATCGAGGTCGGCTTTCCCTCCGCTTCGGATACCGAGTTTGCTTTTGCCCGGCATCTCATTGAGAACGATCTCATCCCCCCCGATGTCTCCATCCAGGTGCTCGTGCAAGCCCGCGAACACCTCATTCATCGTACCTTCGAAGCCATCCGGGGTGCCCGACAGGCCATTGTGCACCTTTACAACTCGATAAATCCTCTCCAGCGCCGGGTGACCTTTGGTTTGAGCAAGAATCAAATCAAGGAAATCGCCGTCAAGGGGACGCAATTAGTCAAAGAACTGGTTCCCACGGTGGGGGAAACGATCATCAGATACCAATATTCCCCGGAGAGTTTTTCCGATGCCGAGCTGGAATTTTCACTGGAGGTTTGCGAGGCGGTCATGGATGTTTGGGAGCCGACCGAGGAAGAGCCCATTATTTTAAACCTTCCGGCAACCGTGGAGCTGGCTACGCCCAATATTCATGCCGACCAGATCGAATGGTTTGGCCGTCATATGAATGAGCGCTCCAAGGCCATCATCAGCTTGCATACGCACAATGACCGCGGGTGCGGGGTGGCCGCCACCGAATTGAGCCTCATGGCGGGAGCCCAAAGGGTCGAAGGGACGCTCTTCGGCAATGGCGAACGCACCGGCAATCTGGATGTCGTGACGGTGGCTCTTAATCTCTATACCCAGGGAATCAATCCAGGGCTGGATATTTCGGATATGAGCACGCTGCGCCGGACTTATGAACGGATCACCGGTATGACCGTTCATGAACGCCACCCTTATGCCGGCGACCTCGTTTTTACAGCCTTCAGCGGTTCCCACCAGGATGCCATCAAGAAAGGCATGGACCAGATGGACTCTTCTTCCGGAGCCCCTTGGCAGGTTCCCTACCTGCCCATTGATCCGGAGGATATCGGGCGCACCTACAAAGCCATCATCCGCATCAACAGCCAAAGCGGTAAAGGCGGAGTGGCATTCATCATGGAACGGGAGTTGGGTCTCGAACTGCCCAAAAACATGCACCCGGAATTCAGCGCCGTAATCAATAAAATTGCCGATAGCGGAAGCAAGGAATTACAGCCCAATGAAATCAAGGAGGCCTTTTACCGGGAGTATCTCGATTTGAACGAGCCTCTGTCGCTAAACTCCTATCAAGTTTCGACGGCCCCGGACGACCACCGCCACATAACCTTTTCCGCCGAAATCGTTTTCCAGGCAGAGAAGAGGCAAATCGAGGGAAAAGGAAATGGGCCCATAGCGGCCTTGGTCGATGGTTTGGACCAGATCGGGTTGAAAAACTTTCACCTCACTGATTTTCGCCAACACGCCATTTCGACCGGTTCCTCGGCCGAAGCGGTCGCCTATATCCAGATCCAGGATGCCGGCAACGATGCCTTTACCTGGGGGGCCAGCATCGACAGCAATATCGAACTGGCAGGTTTAAAAGCATTGGTCAGCGCCTTCAACCGGGCCTGGGCAAAAGAAACGCATGGGGTAAACCCATAACAGAAAACAAAGCTGGGGCGGCAGGCCCGCCCCCTGAATAATAGATCAAACCTCTAAACAATGCCGTCAGGGAATTACGAACAACCTTGCAAAATCTGGCCATATTTTCATTCTACCCAATCATTGACTGCGTGGACTCTGCCTACATTATTTTAGCACTTTAGAGAATGAACATGATCGATGCTCTTTATGAGATTGTGGAGTCACAATATTTCGATTCACGTGATTTCATTACCCGGCTCATTGGCAGCCAAAGTAGGCACCGTTTCATTTCCCCCTTCCGGCAAACCAGCAGTATCAACCTGAACATTAAGCGTCGTTGAAGAACCTGAAACCACCGTCCCTTCAGAAATTTCCATTTTGACAACCGGCTCTTGTCAAGGAACCGATTTTGCGTAATATTGGGGAAAGCTTCCTATGCCTTTAATCGTATATTGCTTTTTCGCGACTTTGCTGACAGCCGTCTGGGGTTCGAAATTGGAAGGTTCTTACGAGGAAGAAAGGCGTAAAATGGTTTTCAGCCAGATTCAACGCCGGGGGATTTCCGATCAAGCGACTCTCAAGGCCATGGGCAGAGTTCAGCGCCACCAATTCGTGCCCTCCGATCTGATAAAATTCGCCTACCATGACGGGCCCCTGAGGATTGGCTATGGGCAGACGATTTCCCAACCCTACATCGTCGCCTACATGACGGAAAAGCTCAAGCTACAGCCCGAACACCGGGTTCTCGAAATCGGCACAGGTTCCGGCTATCAGGCAGCTGTTCTGGCCGAAATAGTGGACACCGTTTACACCGTGGAAATCATTCCCCAACTGGCCGCCCGCACCTCGGCCAAAATGCAATTATTAGGTTATAAAAACATCCATACCAGGCAGGTGGACGGGTTTCATGGGTGGGCCGAGGAGGCTCCATTCGACGCCATCATCGTCACCGCGGCGGCCTCCTTTATCCCGCCGCCGCTTCTCGATCAGTTAAAAGAGGGCGGACGAATGATTATTCCGGTTGGTCCTTCCTTTGGGGCGCAGTATCTGTTGATTATTGTCAAAAAAAACGGCAAAATCCGCACTAAAACCGACATCCCCGTTCGTTTTGTGCCATTTACACGCAAATGAACCTGAAGATTGGCCGGGTGTAGGGTTAGCGTGAAACGGGTTATGGATGGGAAGAATCCAAGAATTGCATCCATATCATCGTAAGGAAGGAAGATGGCAGATAACTCCGTAAACCGTTTGAGATGGGCCGTATTCCTGGTTTCTGCCGGCATTACCGCCTACCAGATAGCCTTGATGCAGATTTTGTCCTATTTGCAATGGTATCATTTCGCCTATTTGGTTGTTTCGCTGGCGCTGCTCGGTTTCGGAACCAGCGGAACCATTTTGGCCTTATGGCGAACCTTTTTTATTGTACACAAGGTAGTCCTCATACCCTGGCTTCTGATCGCCTGCGGGCTGGCCATGCCCTGGGCTCTGAACCTTTCCCAAACCGTTGGCATAAGGTGCGATGTTTATCTTCTTTTCGTTGATAAAACCCAAATCTGGCGCTTGGCATCATCATCTCTGCTTTATTTGACACCCTTTTTGCTAGGTGCCCTGGTTATCGGCCTGGCCCTTATTACGGAAAAGAAAGATGTCGGAAAACTGTATTGCGCAAACCTCATCGGCTCGGGAGCCGGTGGACTGGCGGGGCTGATTTTAACGGCCCTGTTCCTGCCCGAAGACCTTCCGGCCATAATCGGGTTGGGTCCGGTTTCCGGCGGCCTCATTCTGGTTTCAAGCGGAAAATGGCGGGAACCGGCTTTGATGGCCGCGCTCGCGGTCGGCTCCGTTTTTCTTCTGATTGTATTTCCGGGCAGGTTCGCTCCCTCCCAGTTCAAGGACATTAGCCGCGCACTGAATGCGCCGGATGCAAGTATTATCCGTCAAATGCCAAGCCCCAGAGGGTTGGTCCAAGTAGTCGCTTCCTCTTCCCTGCGACATGCGCCCGGATTAAGCCTGAATTTTCGCGGCTCTCTGCCAGTTCCCGATATTGTGTTTGTGGACGGCAACGCCTCGGGCGCCTTGCCGTCCGCAGATGGCAAGCTCTTTGACCCGCCAAGTCTGTTTGATTACACAACGGAAATTCTCGGTTATGCAATGGCTGAAAAAGGTGGCAGGGCGCTCCTTCTGCAACCCGCAGGCGAAGAACCCATAGCGCAGGCAATCACTCATAAAATGAGAGAAATCGTAGTGGTTGAACCGCATAGCGAGATTTACAAATTTTATGAAGCGATGGCTGGGCGCGAGATGGGAAAAGCCCCGCATCCCTTTCAACTGATAATCGAAAATGCGGATCCCCGGCAGTTCCTGTCACAACAACATGAAGAATTCGAAATTATCCGGTTCCCCACTATCGGCTCTTTTGGGGGTTCGGTCGGACTCCAGGCCTTAAGCGCGCAATTTCTACTGACCAAGGAATCGTTTCGCCTGGCATGGGAGAGATTGAGCCACAACGGCATTATCCTGATTACCTGCTGGATGGATTATCCGGTTAAAACTTCCTTGAAAATAGCGGCCACACTGGCGGAAGTTTTGGATGAATTGGAAATTAATGAACCGGAGAATCACCTGGCGGCAATTCGCAGTTGGGGGTCCATCACCTTTGCCATGACCAAATCGCCTCTTTCCAGGGAGCAAACAATGGCTATTCGGGAGGAGTGCGCTAAACTGTTCTTCGATCCTTTGCTTCTGCCGCACCTGGACAAAGAGGAACGCCAAATCCACAATTCGCTGGCGGACGAAAGTTTTTTTGAAACCTTTTCCTCCATTCTCTCCGAAGACCGTGAGGCAGTCTATAGTGATTACGCTTTTAAACTGCAGCCGCCCACAGATAATAAACCGTTTTTTTACCAGTTTCTGAGATGGTCCTATCTTCCGGCTTTAGTGGAAACCTTCGGCTTGCAAGGCGCTCCTTTTTTTGAACTGGGATCATTAATTCTGGCCATTAATCTGGTCCTGCTCGGAATTCTCGCGTTGGTTTTGATTATTTTACCATTATTCAAGCTTGGCCGGAGAACCGCGGGCAGAGCATGGACTTTTTTTTATTTCGGAAGTCTCGGAGCCGGTTTCATGCTGTTGGAAATCGTTCTCATGCAGAAACTCACCCTGTTCCTGGGCAACCCGGTAATCGCTGCCGCCGCAGCAATTTCCGGCCTCCTTTTTTTCTCCGGTTTGGGGAGCCTCTATTCCAGTCGATTGAGGGCCAATGCCCTAAACCTGCGCCGTTCGACTTGCTTCGTGAGCCTGTTCATCGCAATATTCGCCATTTCCATCATAATCCTGCAACGAACCGGCAGCCACCTGGCAACTCCAGTGCTGTGGGCGTCCATTTTTATTCTGGTCGTTCCTTTGGGGTTTTTCATGGGCATCCCTTTTCCCGTTGGGCTGAGAGCGCTGGAAAAAAAATATCCGGCCCAGCTTCCCTGGGCCTGGGGAATCAATGGCTGTTTCTCGGTTGTCAGCCCGGCCATGGGATTGGCCGTTGCTTTGCATGCCGGATTCAATGCCGTCTTCGTATTGGCAGCCATCGCTTACCTTCTGGCCGCTGGGGTAAACTTAAAAAAACATTGATCAATTTTCATGCTGATGAAAGAATCCTTTGATAAGAATCGGTTAAATTCCACTCAAAAGGCGGCCCTAAGAGAGCATCTGGCAACCTTTGTAACCGATCGAAGAAAAGCTTTGATTGAGCGTTTGGGGCGTGAACGCACCCGCTACGTAACGGTCGTAATGGAAGATATATTTCAACCGCACAACGCAAGCGCCGCTATTCGATCCTGCGAGTGTTTTGGAGTTCAGGACATCCACATTATCGAAAATCGTTTCGAATACAGGATGAACCCGGATGTGATCATGGGGGCCGGCAAGTGGGTAAATTTATTACGTTATAAGGACCCGGATTCCAATAACACAACGAGTTGTCTGGAAACTTTAAAATCAAAAGGCTACAGGTTGGCGGCCACCGTACCGGACAAGGATGCCCTGCCACTTCCCCAAATGCCTTTGGATCAAAAAATTGCCCTCATGTTCGGCACGGAAGAGGAGGGCCTTAGCCCAGAAGCCCTCGATTTGGCGGATTTGCGCATAACCATACCCATGTCCGGATTCACCCAAAGTTTCAATCTATCGGTGAGCGTATCGCTGTGCCTTTATGATATCTGCGCCCGACTCCGGGCCGGGAACGAGGATTGGCGTTTGTCCTCTCAGGAGCGGTTGGATGTAGAACTGGCTTGGCTGCTCGCATCTGTCAAAAATCCGGAGATCATCTGCCGCAAGTTTATAAAACATATGCAGAATGCATCCTGATACCGATCATTCACTCGATTACAATTCCCATCGGACAATGGTCGGAGCCACCGACGTGAGGAGAAATAAAAGCATCCTTCAACTTGGGGCGGAGTATTTTTGATAGGCAAAAATAATCGATTCTCCACCCCACATTGCGCTCTCTCGAATTGGCCCTATAACTCCACCATGTATAGTTGCCTCCATCTTGATTGAATTCCCGAAAGGTGTCCAAAAAGCCGGCATTTATGTAGTTGCTCATGCCTGCCCGCTCCTCGTCTGTAAACCCGGCGTTGCGCCGATTCGATTTTGGATTGGCCAGATCGATTTCCCTGTGGGCAACATTGAGGTCGCCACAAAAAATCACCGGCTTGGTTTTTTCCAGTGATTTCAGGTATTTCAGAAATGCGACATCCCAAACTTCAGAGCGGTAGGCGAGGCGCGACAGGTCCCGTTTGGCATTTGGGGTGTATACATTAATCAGGAAATGTTCCGCAAATTCCAGGGTGAGGACGCGGCCTTCGGAATCTCCTTGAGCATCGCCAATGCCGGTTGTCACGTTAATGGGTTGCTTGCGGCAAAGCGACAAAGTCCCCGCATAACCCGGTTTTTGCGCCGGATTCCAATAGGAAACAAAACCGTTGGGCCATTCAATCGCGACCTGGTCCGGGCGCGCCCTTATTTCCTGCAGGCATAGAATGTCGAAATCGGTTCCCACCATGAAATCCATGAAGCCCTTTTTAAGCACTGAGCGCAGCCCGTTAACATTCCAGGAAATCAATTTCATATATATATATTCATTTATAACTAACTTGTTGATAATTTGTTTTTTTTCTCTCTTTTTCTGCGTTTGCGGAGTATTTTTTTGAGTTTCTTGCGGCTGTCTGAGCCAACGATATAACCAGCGCAAATGTCGCTTCCGCATTTGCAGGGATGGTCCAGAAAATGCTCCAAATCGTAATGGTAATCGTAGCTAAGTTCTTTTCCTTTCTCAATCTTGCGAATGGATACAATCCAAATACGGCCTTTAATTTGCCGTGCTTCACAACAGGGGTCGCAGGAATGGTTGATTAAACGGGCAGTATTTTCAGGCACATTGCCGTCGATATCGTACCTTTTATTGAGTTGAAAAATATAGACGATGCCTTCCCCTGAAATATTTGAAGATTCGAGCAGGGCGAGGCCGCGGCGGTTGGCTTCTGCCTTGGTAATTTTTTCGCCAATATATTCGATAATTCTCGTTTCCTCCGGGATATCCCGGGCCGCGAATATTCCTTTATTATGAATTCGTGAGGAACCGATTTTCCAGAGCGGGTTTTCCGTTTGGTTCATATTCAATATTCCTAAGATATCTTCAGGTTGCCAATGTTATGGACACTGGGATTGTTATGCTCGAAACATCATTTTTTACTTAATTGATCGAGAAGGATGCAGCCGATTATTTTGGAATAAATCAGCACCGCCATGGTGTAAGCAAAAAATTTTCCAAAATCGCGCGCCGCCGGGTTGGAGGTGAAGAATAGTCCCGGCACCTTGCTTTGGAAATGTAATCTTCAATGGTATGGCCGCCTATGGGGTCGAAATGCCAGTTGGTTACTTCCAGAAAGCTTTGCCCTTCGGGAATGTTATGTTGCCAGCAATCCATCACATTTCCAACCACCAGGTAGTCCAATCTGTGGTGTTGAGCGCAAACCCCAAGCCCTAATCCATAGGTTCCGGCGCCAATGATTAGCAAAGGTACTTTAACGCTCATTTTCCGTACCAGACATCGATTTTATGTTTTTCAATCAAATAGACCTCGCTCTGAAAAACCTAATACCCGATTAATTCCGGTAACAAGTTCAAATTACCGTTGCCGAAGAATAATTTGGCCTATATGTCAAATTTTCCCACTGTAGCTTCCCGTGCGTTAGAAGAAAAGAATAAAAAAATCTCACGGATCCACAAAGACACCCAGTCTTTAAGAGCAAAGTAAAGGTCTCTTGCCCGGATGGTTGTTTCCTGTTGGCTGCATGGCCCCGCCATCGGCGTTAGGTTCAACTTTCAGACAGCACCTTAGACCATTGGGCGTTCACTGTAGAAAATGTCTCCGGGCTATTGGCTCACGGTCGCCAATTACGTATCCGATCACTCGCTTTTGTTCACAAGAATCGACGGGACCGGGCCGATGATCGACGATCTGGAATGGGATGTAAAACTGTATCTGGCCATCAGCGGGGCGATCTATGATACCGGGAGGGGGAAAATTTTCTTCTTGTGGGAATTAAATGACGTTTTAAATTCCTGTTCGGGTGTGTCCTTTATTGACCGCTTTACCGAGAACACCTGCAACTTGGCTGTGTTTCATAAATAAAAATGGATTGCCGATAATATGAATTTTACGACTTTTAAGGATATGCTGGCTAGGATGTCGAATCGATGTCCGGAAAAAACTTTTTTGTACTGGGTTGATAAATGCAGAGCGCTTACCTACGGCGAAACTGATCGAATTTCCGATCGCATGGCAGGAGCTCTCGCCGCGCTCGGTATCGAAAAGGGCGATCGAGTAGGGATATTTGCGCATAACGGACTCGATTATATCGTATCGATGTTCGGTGCATGGAAGCTGGGCGCCATATCATGCCATATTAACGTGCTGCAAGCCGAGGACATTGCCTATTTTGTCCAGAATGCGACTCCAAAAGTACTAATCTATACACACGACATGTTTCACCTAATCGATCGCAATCGGGACGCTATGCCGAGTATCAAACATTATGTCTGCATGGACGGAGAACAGGAGGGGGCGCTGGATTTTAATAAATGGTTGTCGGAAGCTCCCTGCGCCCCTGAGACCTGCGTTGAAGGCGGGGATGCCGCTCATTTGTCCTATACATCCGGGTCGTCGGGAATGCCCAAGGGCGCTCTTTTGGCCCACGGCCCAACGGCCCGAGCGACTCATTATATCGCTGAAAGAATGGAACTGGCCAGTGATTGCGTTACACTCGGCCCGACCTCGCCGGCAAGTTCCTATGGGCTCGTGGTCAATTTGCTACCAGCGCTTCACCGGGGCGCGACGGTTGGGTTGATGTCGAGGTGGGATGCTGCCAACGCATGGGAAGACATGGAAAAGCGAGGCGTAAATTATTTTCCCGCCAATCCGCTGGTGTTTGCGGATTTTCTTCACGAATGCCGCCGAAGAGGCCGAAAGCCGGCCAAACTTAGAGTGGCCCCCTCTGGAGGCGCTCCGCTACCCATTGATCTGAAAAAAGCGTATTGGGAAGAATTCGAAATTTTTGTGGTTGAGAGTTACGGCCAAAGTGAGCTGGGTGGATTTGTCGCTTTGGGATACCCCCGAAAAGAGAAAGAGGAGCAGAAGGCGGCCATTGGTCCGTGCCTGCCGGACAAGGAAGTTTGCATAATGGATGAGAGTGAAAGGAAAGTTCCAGTGGGGCAAGCGGGAGAAATGTGCATCCGTGGCGGTTATATGATCGGGTATTGGGAAATGCCGGAAAAAACCGATGAGGTTCTGCGAGATGGTTGGCTGCATACCGGGGACATGGGGAAAATGGACGAAGAAGGATATATTTCAATGCTCGGACGCTGGAGCGAGCGAATGGTTAGCGATGGCAAAGTCATATTTCCTCGCCCCATGGAAGAAGCGCTTTTGCGGCATCCCGCGGTTCAGTATGCGGCCGTTATCGGCAAACCGGATGCGCAAGCGGGAGAAGTGCCAAAGGGCGTCGTTTCCCTCCATCCTGGGCTGGAAGCGGGGCCGGAGGAGCTTCTGGAACATTGCCGGATGGACTTGGGCGCAGCCAGCGCTCCCGTCGAGATCGAGATTGTGGACGAAATGCCTATGACTGCAACCGGCAAGATCGGCCGGGCAATACTGCAAAGGCGCGAGCGAGAGCGAAAAACGCCCAACTTATGATACAACGGTTCCGATTGATCGGATTGGGGATGGCCCGGTGTGCCTCAAGAGGGCGAGCGGGTAACGTTCAGGCTGTCTCCGGGATAAACCTTGTAATCTTTGTCCGGGTTTCTCAGGGCCGATTTGGCATCAACCACATAGGTTTTCGAGTCCCTGGTTAAAAGGACACCTGATTTTTTTCCGTAAATATTGAATCCACCGGCTTCCTGGATGGCTTTATTGAGCGTCAGGTTCGGGCTCCATAAAACTCTGCCTGGTCGAACGACTTCGCCGCCAACATGGATGAATCGCTGAGTCACCGCTACCGATACGTCAATCGACGTATAGATTTTCCGTTCGATATAAGTTTCGCGGACCCTTAGGGCAATTTCCGACTCGGTCAGACCGGCCACCTCAACCTGCCCGATGTATGGCAGGGAGATAAACCCCTGATCGTCGATCTGCACGGGTACACTAGCGGCATCCGGAATACTTTGCAGACTGACGACAATGCCGTCGCCGGAGCGTAGGCCCACCGAGAAGGGAGGGAGAATGACAGAGACCGCGTCGGAGGATGTGCTCTCGCAACCACCGTAGAAGACAGCTATAAGGGACAATGGCAGAAACCATGCTGCAAACTGGGCTTTAACTAGCATAATACAAAACTGGCGCTCGAAGTTGTTAATTGGCTCTACCAGATTGAGCAGGCGAGTCCAGTATATTCGAGATTCTCAAGTTCAGCCGAATGCCGATTGGCTTAATTGTCGTCTGTGCTGGCTTCTATCGATTCTTCATCCTCGAAATCCGTTATGTCATTGTCTTCGTCGGATTGAAAATCATCGGCATCCGCAACCGCATCTTCATCGACCCATTTCATGGTTTCATCTTCTTCAATTTTTTCCTCCACCAGATCGGGAATTTCCGAGAGGCTTTCGTCGCCATTCTGGGCGGGGGTGGATTCTTCTTCAAAATCCAACCCATAACCTTTTGGAACATATTCGAGGATGGTTGTGATTTGGGTGAAAAAATGAATATCATCCTCCTCGTAGTAGCCCAGCTTTTGCTGCTCACGAATTTCATCTTGGAGGTCTTCAATGGTCAAGGGTTGCTCGAAATCAATCAAATCATTGAGCATTTTAACCCGTGATTTGGTAATTTGCTCGATAAAATCCGCATAAGGGCCCTTTTCTTCATCGAGGATGTCAGGCAGCGCAAAGAGCGGTTCCTCGCTTTCGAAAAAGGATTCTTTGATCCGCACCAGTTTGATGCAGCCTTCTTCGATTTCTCCATCAATGCCAAATTTAAAGAAAGCGTCATCCAGGATGTCGGGATCAAATCCATAGTCGCGCAAAGGCTCGCAAAGATCTATACTATGACCAATTTGGCTAGGGTCGATGATGCCGAGCCCGTCTACATCCCAGCGTTTTTCATCGCTGAGGCTTTCAACCCACCAGTTGTTGTCGTCTTTGAGCCGAATAATCGACCATTCCAGTTTAGGAGTGGTAGTCATATACGCGTGAGTTCGGGTAGATAATAAGGTAGGGCGTTTAAGTTGAAATGGGTCACATTTCATTTTTGAAATATCGGCTAATATCTTTGATTAACGCTTAGCAACATTGAAAGCATTTTTTTAAAAAAAACACGACCCTAGAAAATGTAAAGCCGCCATTTGGCCTTTACTGAGTTCTTGCCCTTTTTCCGAAGCTGTAGCAAATTAGGGAGATGGGTCTATTTTATGAGAGGGTAGTCAGACCAGCGCTATTCATGCAGGATGCGGAAAGAGCGCACGAGGCTGCTGTTCTGGCTTTAAAACTGTTGCATAAAAGTTCTCTCATTTGCAGCCTGCTCCATCGATTGAATCGAAACTCTCCGCATCGGCCCATTCAAATCTTCGGACTGGATTTTCCCAATGCCGTTGGCCTGGCTGCCGGATTGGATAAAAATGCCCAGTTCTGGCGCTCTTCGGCCGCCTTGGGTTTCGGGCATGTCGAGGTTGGCACCATTACATTGAAACCCCAGCCGGGCAATCCCCGCCCGCGCCTTTTTCGCTTTGTGGAAAATGAAGCCCTCATTAATCGTATGGGATTTAACAACGATGGGGCCGAGGCGGTCGCTGCCCATTTGAAATCCGCCGGCGCGCACCGCTTCAGGCCCATCCCTTTGGGCATCAACATCGGCAAGTCGAAGAGCGCCGACTTGTCTTTGGCGGCCGAGGATTACCTCGGTTCCTTTCACTATTTGGCTGATTATGCGGATTACTTTGCCATAAATGTGAGCAGCCCCAACACACCCGCCCTACGGCAGCTTCAGGGGCACAAATATTTGCCCGGATTATTAAAGACGATCCGCCAGGCCAACCTTGATCGCGCCCGCAAGCTAGGATTAAAGCCTATCCCGCTGCTGGTTAAGATTGCGCCGGATCTCGATTTTCGGGAAATTGACAGCGTCCTGGCCGATGTAATGGATTTGGGTTACGACGGCATCATCGCCACTAATACGACTATTGAGCGTCCAGGCGCTCTTTCCAGCGTCAACGAGCCGGGCGGGTTGAGTGGAAAGCCGTTGCACAATCGGGCGGTTGGGGTAGTAAGCTACATCCACAAAGCCACTGCCGGTCGTCTGCCCATAATCGGTGTAGGCGGGATTTCCGATCCCGATTCTGCTGGACGGATGATTGATGCAGGAGCCTCCCTGGTGCAAATATACACCGGGCTAATTTACAAAGGACCGTGTTTGCCGGCACAGATAGCCCGAGCCCTTGCCCCACAGCACGAACAGTGGGTTTAATTGAAATATGCTGCAATTCTGGCGGTCTTTTCCCTTTTCCCTATCCCATCAGGAGACAACGGAACAGGGTAGCATGGCGGCGTCCCGCATTCCGTGAATAATCTTTTTATTGGAGGGACAAAAGGTGCAGAGGATGCCGGATAGCCTAGGCCCATCCTCTTCGACAAAATAATAGGGGCTCAAACGGACCCGGCCTTCCTGTTCAATCAACTCGCCGGAAGAATTGTAAACGGGGTGGCGCAGCCGCTTAGGTTTGTGGTAATCCTGCAAAACATAAAGGTTTTGTGGACTCGATCGGAGGGCCTCGTCGATGCCCCTCTGCCATTCCTGGCGGGGAATATCGCTGCCCAGCAGGACACTTCGCGCTCCCCAAGCATCCTCGTGAAAACCGCTTAATTTCAAGATCAGGTTGCGCTCTTTTTGGGAGGCCTGGCCAAGCTGCTCCCAATTCCAGATGGGCTTTCCCTTGACATTGGGAGCATCCAGCACGGCGCTGGGGGGCAAATCCACGCGATCCATAATCCAGGATCGGGGGATTACCTTACGCAATAATGTGAATGCTTTTTTAGAGAGATTTTCCCGCCAATAATCTTCAAGCAGGTGGTGATGAAAAAGGGAGAGCCCCATTTTTTCTTCCTGAAAAGGGCGCATGGGAGGTGTGACCACCAGTTCGGAATCCTCCCAGGCATCAAGGATGTATCCGGCAATGGGAACATTGGACAAGTCGAACAATTCCCAAAAACGATAAACAATATCGATTTGCTCAGGATTTCCGTCAATCGAGGCACACAGTGCGGTGCCCAGGGGCATGATTTCGGAAGGGTGAAAACAGTAAACTCTTTTTCCCATTTGCCGCAATGAGGAGGCCAGCCACTCCATTTCCGGACGATAGGTATGGGCCTCGTCGCTCACCAGAATGGCAATCAGGGGCAGGGATTTCCCGGGCGTCATGGCTGCCAAGGTCCGGTAGAACGAATGAATCATGAGATCTCCCGCACCTACCAGGTCGGCGCTGTTCTCGCCATAAAGTCGATTGATATAAGCGGTCAGCCCGATTCCCCCCGGAACGCTATCGATTTCGGTCATGGCGAAACCATTTTCGGTTATCAACAGGTCGGGGCGGATGATCCTGGGCGATTCGCCGCGCAGCCTTTTCGATCGCGAATGCTCCACCAGGGCGCGTGGCTTTCCGCGGTCGAGATAGTCTGCCACCCAGGGGGCTTTAAGGGGTTTGTTGCGTAAAAGATTTTTCCCCTCGGCCGAACGCAGGTAAAGCATTTCCAAAGCGCGGTAAAACTCGTGACAGGCTTGCCCGATAGATTCTATCTCGCGGATTTGGTCTGGAGTCAAAGGCCAGGGCTGGGGAGAGATTTGCCAGGTTTTATCCTCAAATAATGGCTGCCGGCGAAAAGCCTCCCGGATGCCCTCAAAACTTAGCGATTCAGTTTCCATGCTAAAAAATCAATCATCAATACGAATGTTTTTGTTCCGGGCCGAGGGACCTCCCGCGCGCAGCCAGGCGTGAATGAAGGGATCGATGCCGCCGTCCATGACCTGCTGGATATTGGATGTCTCGGCGCCGGTGCGCAGATCCTTGACCATCTGGTAGGGTTGGAAGACATAGCTGCGGATCTGGTTGCCCCACCCGATCTGGTTTTTTTCGCCGTAGAATTTTTCCATCTCAGCCCGTTTTTCATCCGTCATTTTTTCATAGATACGGGACTTGAGGACCTTCATGGCGGTGGCCTTGTTTTTATGCTGGGAGCGTTCGTTTTGGCAGGCCACCACGATTCCGGTGGGTAAATGAGTCAGCCGCACGGCCGAATCGGTTTTATTGACATGCTGGCCGCCTTTTCCGCTGGATCGATAGGTGTCCACCCTGATGTCCTCTTCATCCAGATTGATATCGATATCGTCCTTGATTTCGGCGATGACGTCGATGGCGGCAAAGGAGGTGTGCCTTTTTTTATTGGAATCGAAGGGGCTGATACGGACCAGCCGGTGCACCCCGCGCTCTGCCTTGGCGTAGCCGTAGGCGTTGAGGCCGGAGATGAGGAGAGTGGCCCTGCTCACTCCCGCCTCTTCACCCGCCAGGATGTCCTGAACCTCGGCCGTGAAGCCGCGCCGTTCCGCCCACCGGCCATACATGCGCAGTAGCATGTCGGCCCAGTCACAGGACTCCGTGCCACCGGCCCCGGCGTGGATGCTGAGGATGGCGTTGCAGGAATCGTGGGGGCCGGACAAAAAGGAATCGACTTCCAGAATGTCGATCTCTTCCCCCATGGCGGCCACGGTCGTGGTGATTTCTGACTCGTAATCAGAGGAGTCTCCGTTTTGCGATTCCGCCACTAGCTCGCACATCAACTGGAGCTCATCCACTTTTTCGTTGAATGCGGCGATTTTGCCGAGCGAGCTTTTCAGGCGGCTTACGGTGGTAGCTGTCTTCTGGGCAGCGGCTTGATTGTCCCAAAAACCGGGCTGGCCCATCTGTTCTTCCAGACGGGTTATTTCTTTTTTCTTGTTATCGACGTCAAAGAAACCTCCACAAATAACCGGCGCGTTTGGTAATATCTTCGACTTTGGCTCGTATATCCGGATCCAGCATGATGCCTATGTAGTGAGAACAATCAGATTGTTTGACAAGACTTATGAGAAAATTTTTTTAAATGGCGGGTTTGAAATCTTGCAAGTTCCAGGGCGGGGCGCCGCAGTGGGCGGCGATTTCATTGAATTCCCCGATTTCCGCTTCGGTAAAGAGAAGGGCGTTGTTTTTTTGGCTGCGGGCGGCGCCATTGGCCTCGATTTGGCCGGGTAAAAGGCATTTCTCATTGCCGGGACCGAGTATATTTTCGATGACGGCTTTTACATTTTCCTTCTGCCCGCGCCCGCCCACAAAAGCGCCCGCACTGAGCGCGTCGGGATGGATTACCTGAAAAAAGAAACAAGTGGAGTTCTTTTCGCCCTCTTCATGAGGCCGCCCGCGGATGGAGGGAAGGGAGCCCCCGATGAGGGCCGCAACAAGTTCGTTTATCAATGACAACCCGTAGCCCTTGTGTCCGCCAAAAGGGAGCAGCGCCGCCGCTTGGGCCGCGTCGGTAGTGGGATGGCCCTGGGCATCGATGGCGGCATTGGGTGGCAGGGGCTGATTTTCCCGTGCCAGTTGCTGCACTCGCCCCATGGCGATGACCGAGGTTGCCCAATCAATGACAATGGGAAAGCCGACGGCTTCGGTGGTAGGGAACCCCCAGCTATGGGGATTGGTTCCCAGGGTGGGATTGCGCCCCATGAAGGGGACGACCTCGGCCATGGCGGAAGTGCAATTGGTGTAGGCGATATAGCCTTCCCGGGCCGCTTCCATGACGTAGCCTCCGCCCCATAAATAGTGAAAAGCGTTGTCCACGCTGACCATGCCTAGGCCGAACCGGTCGGCCAGCTTTTTACAGGTATCCATGGCTTCATAAGCTACTGCCTGACCCATTTTCCGATGGGCGTTCCATATCTGGGAAGCCTCGAATCCAGAGGGCACAATTTCGATAGTGGCACCCGGTTGGCAGCCTCCCGTCCCGCTGCCCAAAAGTTCATCCAAATGCAAAGCTTTGAGGGCGTTGTGGGTGCGGATCCCGTGCCAGGCAGCACTCGCAGCCATACGGGCTCCACAGGTGGATTCATCGGGTGTAAATCCGCGCTCAAGATAGGCTTTTTCAACCAGGTTATCGTGAAAATCACGAGGAACTACGCAGTATCGATCGGACATGAGCTTATACTATTATTATAAACAGGAGATTAAATCCACTTGATGGACGAGGTCCTCCATTTTTGCAAATTAGATTAATAATAAAAGTTTGAGAACTTTTAGACAAATTACCCGGTCTGTAACGCTTAATGTGACAAAAAATGTCACCAACAGAATGGATTTTGCGGATAACCAATCGAATTGGAGAGCCTGGTTTGCACATTATGGGCCAAGACTGCTCCTTTTTGCCCGCCAGCAGACCAAAAACCTTTACGATGCCGAGGATGTCCTCCAGGAAGCCATGGTACGGTCCTGGCGAAACCGCAATGAGTGCGGAAATCCGGTCATTGCCCGTGTCTATCAAGCGATTCGTTACGCCGCCATGGACCTGGGGAGGAAGGATAAACGGCGCAAAATCCGGGAGCAGCGGGTCCAGGAACCGGAATGGAATGAATCCAACTGGTTCGTCTGCCCGATGGAGGAAAAGGAGCGAAACAGGACGCTGCAGGAAGCCATGAAAAGTTTACTTTACCATTGGAACAAAGGGAAGTTATTGTCCTGAAAATATGGGGAGAAATGACTTTTGAGGAAGTTGGCCGGACCTTGAACATTTCTTCCAATACAGCTGCCTCGCGTTACCGCTACGCCCTTGGTACCATGAAGAAAGTTTTAATCCCCGCAATTTTGTGATTTGCAGTGAAAGAAATTGAAGACATTGAAAGGGAGTTGAGGCAGCTTCACCCCGTCCCGCCGTCGGAAGGCCTGCAAGCCCGAATGGCAGAAGAGTTGGTTGAAAAAGCAACTCGCACGGCGGAAAAGCGCGCAGGTAGAATCCTCATCCGGAATTTCAGGTTTCGCTGGGCGGCATCCTTCGCGCTGGCGGCAGCTTTTGCCATTATGGCCTATTTCGGTATTCCGGAAACCGCGCAGGTAAACGAAACTCCGCCAACTACTATGGATATGGCAGAGGTTGAAATACCCGCCGCCCTGGAACCGACTTCATCCTCGAAATATATCCCGGTGAAAGCCCGCCATGTCCTTATGAATGCGCGTGAGGAAGGCATATTTTACATCGAAGACGATATTCCGGCCCGGAAAATGCGTTACCGCTTCGTCGATTCCTACACCTGGAAAAATCCCGACGACGGCTCCTTTCTGCAAGTGGCCGTGCCGCGTGAGGAGGTCTTATTGATACGCCTGGATACTTATTAAGTTCTTTTCAACCACTATAAAAAACTAACTGAAATAGATACTAGATCATGAAAAATCTCAATCGAATCAAAGAAATCTTCCTGGCCCTGTCCTTGGGGACGGCGTTGACAACTTTAAATGGCCAGGATTTTACGCGAGCCCAGGCGGGACACGGCATTGTGTCCGCTCATAGGATCGGCGGTCCGGATCACAATATGATGTTTAACATCCATGAAGAGGATAGCGGGCCGGTGACTTTTCTCGGCGTCCATGCCAACCCGGTCGATCCGACCTTGACCGCCCAACTGGGTATGGCGGCCCACATGGGTCTGGCCATTCGCTATGTCGTTCCGGACAGCCCGGCCGAAGAGGCTGGTTTCAAATCCCATGACATCCTCAGAAAAATGGACGATCAAATATTGATTCACCCTTTTCAATTACAAGTGCTGGTGCGAGCGCGCGCGGAGGGAGAAAAAGTCACTTACACGATATTGCGCGCGGGCGAGGAGATACAGATCGAGGTTGAATTGACCAAAAGAGAGCCCGCCAAATATGAAAAATTTAAGAAAATGGGCCAATGGTTGCAAAAGCCGGGCCAGCCGGGAATGCCATTCGGATTCAATCTGGACGGGAATGCCATTCGGATTCAATCTGGACGGGAATTCGTCTTTCGATCTGAACTTTGATTATTTGGATGAAGACATTGAAATTTTGGTGGAGAATGCTGCGCACGTTGGCGCAAATGTTGAGCAGATAATAAGCAAGGTATTCAATCACACCTCGGAGGTGACGGATCAGGTAATCAATTCACTGAACGGGCGCAGCACTATTATCAAAATGAGGGAAAAGGAAATTATTCTCCAGGATAAGGATGGAACCCTCAGCTTGACCGTACACAACGGAAGCAAACACTTGCAGGTGACCGACAAAGAGGATAACGTCCTATTCGACGGACCCATCAACACGGTGGAAGAACGCAGTGAAATTCCCGAACACATCTTGCCCAAACTGCAAAAGCTGGAATCCGAAAACAATTTTGAATTCGATTTCGATGAAGAATTTGAACCGGGGGAAATTGAAATAATTCCCATCAACTCGGGAATGGGTGTGACGGCTCAAAATTAGCCATTCCAGACCTTAATCTGCCAATAGCATATTCATCGCCACACGGCGCACGGACTGTTCATTTGAGGTCTGGTTCGCTTATGACAGTTGAGTGCTGGCTCCCGGTAATTGTGGCGTTTGGTAACGGCCGGCCTCAACTATTGCCGGTTCTCGAAACCGGTCCCTGAGATGCGGTATATATTCCAGGAAAACGGGGTCGTGAGCGAGTGCGATATGGTTGAACAAGACCAGGTGTTGATGGATCTGTCCCATGTCCCCAACGTGAGGTACGACTGGCAGCCCGAGTTTTTTGGCCAGGAGGCTGACCACCAGAAACTCGCTGACGCCGCCCACGCGAGTGCAATCGACCTGGATGAAATGGGCGGCTTGCGCTTGCATGAAGTTCTTGAACATGACGGCATTGGGTATGTGTTCTCCCGCCGCAATCTTGACTGGGGCCAATTCCTCCGCCAACCGCTTATGGGCCAGAAGATCGTCAGGATGGGTAGGTTCTTCAATCCAGTAGAGATCGATGTCTTTTAGCTCCCTGCCTATGACCAAAGCCTGGGGATAAGTCCATTGCTGATTGGCATCCAGCATAATGGTGGCGGCATGACCGGCGGTTTCCCTCACCAGGCAGGCGCGTTCAATATCCCGTCGTGCTTGCCTGGAACCGGCTTTAAGCTTCATCGCGGTAAAACCTTGGTCCAGAGCTCTTTTCACGTTATCACGAATTTCTTCATTGCTGTAGTTGAACCAACCTACGGAGGTGTCGTAGCCAGGATAGCCTGTGTCTAGTATTCCCATGCGTTGTGTGCGCGTGGGGTTGGCTGTTTGGAGGAGACTGAGAGCCTCCCGTGCCGGCAGTATCTCGTCCAGGTAGCTCAGGTCTAATGTTGCGATGAGAGCTTTGGGAGGGAGATCGAGCAGGAGGCGCCACAATGGCACGCCGCGCGCTTTGGCCCATAGATCGAAGCACGCATTGGTGATGGAGGCCAGCGCTAGGTGGACGGCGCCTTTGTAGGGTCCCAGCCATCGGTATTGGTGGTGGTTGGCGATTTGGCGGTAAGTCTGCCCGAAGTCAGCCATCAGCTCCTCGATCTCCCGTCCCACGAGGACGGTTGCGAGTTGGTCGATGAGTGTGCAGACGACATCGTTCCCGTTCCCGAGGGTAAGGGCCAATCCAATGCCCTTGATCCTGCCACCAACTTTCAGAATAGTGGTAGCGTAGGAATACTCCGGTGCGCTATGGACGGCATCGGAACCCGCGCCGCCGGAAAGTTTAAAACGATGGTCAACGCTTTGGATGGCTCGAATTACACAGGCTGGCATTTTGGTCAGGCTTTAGGCATTTTAATGATGGTGTTCGTCATGGTTTCGAGCGCTTCGTCGATCAACAGATGGCTCAATTCCCAGAATACCTTATCAATCGGTTTCATGTTCCAATATGGAAAAAATGGTAGATGACGCAGATAAAATCAGATAAAGAATTGGAATTAAATAAGAGCCTTGTCTTTATATAAGTGATATTTGTGCCTACCGCACCTGCTTGATCTGTGGTTAGAAAAAGGATTGTTTAGTGCGAATGGGGTGGCACGCGGCGCAACCCGATTACCCCAAACTGACTTCAACCGAGAAGACGCCGGTTTTTTTTGGAGGAACGAAATGGAGCCCTTTTTTGTGTTCGGGGCTGTTGGGCGGCCCCATCCAGGGTTCCACGCAGTAAAAGGGGGATTCTTCGGAGCGGGTCCAGGTGGTGACGGTTTGATGGGCTGTTTCGCCCGTGCCCCCGTAGAGGCTCAGGATGATGTCTTCTTCACCATTTTTGGGGCCAAAACGTACGACATTTTCTTTCAGTCGCGTGTGGATACGGTCGCTCAGGGCGGGATCGTCAAAAGAGGTCGTGGTTTCGAATGGAGGGGCCGGTTGCAGACTTCCGTCCGGTATATGGCGGTAAGCTTTGCGGGCCGGAAGCTCAATGCGGTAATCGGACCTGTGGGCGCCATCATGCCAGGGGAGTTGAAAATAAAAATGGTGCCCGGCGGACCAGGGAAGCGCTACTTCGCCCCGGTTGAAAAGCCGAAATTCGACGTTGAATGATAATTCCAAGAAGCGATAAACGACCGTGAATTCATAATCAAAAGGGTAGGCTTTTTCAGCCTCTTCATCCGGCTGCAGGACAGCGGTGAATCCGTTTTGATCGATATCCGAGAGTTTGAAGAGGCCGTTATGGGCAAAACCATGCATGGGCATGGGCCGGCGAACCTTTTCATGCCGCCAGAAATGGATATCGCCCTGGTCGAAGGTGCGGGCGGAAAATGGAAAAAGAATCGGGTTGCCGCCGTCAAAGGGCAAAGGCACGTCCAGATTTTCGATTTCCGGCCAGTAGATGACGTCTCGCACGGCTCCGTCGGCCATTTGCAAATGCCAGTTCATGAGTCGGGCGCCTTTCTCTGGAATGGCCAGGAATGTAGAGGCCCCGCGGGTCCATTTGCAAATCTTCAGCCCAAAATAATCCAATAATTCCATTCCGGCAGAAGATTAAATACCCACCGGGCCGAGGGGAAGCAAATTTACCTAAAAAATTTTCGGCGAATTTATGCTGCGAAACTCTATTGGGAAGCTGGAGACAAACCGATTTGCAAGACTCGTACAAAATGCGGGCAGCCTACCCCTAACCCGGATATTTCGTAAAAAAAGTATCGTTGATATGCTTAACTGCTGATATACAGCAGGATAGATCAATAATTAAAGCAATATCAGCGATGACAAAAGGTAAACAATTAAAGCTACAGTTGACAAGGGTAAAAGGCCGCCGTGTGCGGGTTGATTTCAAGGGCGGAGAGGTTACTTCGGATGCCGGACTGCTTTTGATCCGGGAAGTGGATCGGCAGTTGGGCTTGACCGAACGAGCGGCCCGACAGTTAGTGGACAAACGGCAGAAGGGCAAAGTACGCCATGAGGTATTGGGGATGCTGCGGCAGCGCGTTTACGGGCTGGTGGCGGGCTATGAGGATTTGAACGACTTTGATACCCTGCGCCACGATCCATTGTTGCAAACGGTAACGGGGCGCATTGAAACGTTGGCCAGCGCGCCGACTTTGTGTCGTTTTGAAAACGGGCAGGATCGGCGGGCGGCCTTTGCGGTAAACGAGCTGTTGGTCGAACAGTTCATGGGCTCCTTTGCCGAGGAACCCGAAGAGATCATCCTGGACTTTGACGCCACCGACAATCCGGTGCACGGGCTCCAGGAGGGACGTTTTTTCCACGGTTATTATGATCATTACTGTTTTCTGCCGCTATATGTTTTTTGCGGTGATCAGCTGCTGGTGGCCTACCTGCGGCCGAGCAAGATCGATGCCAGCAAGCATGCCGGGGCCATCCTCAAATTGCTGGTTAAACGGATTCGCCAAAGCTGGCCCCGTACGCGGATTATTTGGCGCGCCGACAGTGGATTTTGTCGAGACCGGATACTCTCTTGGTGCGACCGCAACGAAGTTAGTTACATCGTGGGGATGGCTCGCAATGCACGCTTGCAGCAAGACGCCCAGCAGTTGCAAAAGCAGGCCAAAGAATGGTTCGAACTAACCCGGATATTTCGTAAAAAAAGTATCGTTGATATGCTTAACTGCTGATATACAGCAGGATAGATCAATAATTAAAGCAATATCAGCGATGACAAAAGGTAAACAATTAAAGCTACAGTTGACAAGGGTAAAAGGCCGCCGTGTGCGGGTTGATTTCAAGGGCGGAGAGGTTACTTCGGATGCCGGACTGCTTTTGATCCGGGAAGTGGATCGGCAGTTGGGCTTGACCGAACGAGCGGCCCGACAGTTAGTGGACAAACGGCAGAAGGGCAAAGTACGCCATGAGGTATTGGGGATGCTGCGGCAGCGCGTTTACGGGCTGGTGGCGGGCTATGAGGATTTGAACGACTTTGATACCCTGCGCCACGATCCATTGTTGCAAACGGTAACGGGGCGCATTGAAACGTTGGCCAGCGCGCCGACTTTGTGTCGTTTTGAAAACGGGCAGGATCGGCGGGCGGCCTTTGCGGTAAACGAGCTGTTGGTCGAACAGTTCATGGGCTCTTTTGCCGAGGAACCCGAAGAGATCATCCTGGACTTTGACGCCACCGACAATCCGGTGCACGGGCTCCAGGAGGGACGTTTTTTCCACGGTTATTATGATCATTACTGTTTTCTGCCGCTATATGTTTTTTGCGGTGATCAGCTGCTGGTGGCCTACCTGCGGCCGAGCAAGATCGATGCCAGCAAGCATGCCGGGGCCATCCTCAAATTGCTGGTTAAACGGATTCGCCAAAGCTGGCCCCGTACGCGGATTATTTGGCGCGCCGACAGTGGATTTTGTCGAGACCGGATACTCTCTTGGTGCGACCGCAACGAAGTTAGTTACATCGTGGGGATGGCTCGCAATGCACGCTTGCAGCAAGACGCCCAGCAGTTGCAAAAGCAGGCCAAAGAATGGTTCGAACTAAGGGGTAAAAAACAACGGTTATTCCAGGACTTCGTCTATGCTGCCGATTCGTGGCGATGGCTGCGGTTGGTCATCCATAAAGCCGAACACACCGCACAGGGGTCCAACCCGCGCTTCGTGGTGACGAACCTGCCGGGCGATCCCCAGGAGCTTTACGACAAGGTATACTGTGGCCGCGGTGAAATGGAGAACCGAATCAAGGAACAGATGCAATTGTTCAGCGAGCGCACCAGCGCCCATCAATGGTGGGCCAATCAGTGGCGATTGCTCTTGTCGGCGCTGGCCTACACCTTGATGGAAGCCATGCGCCGGTTAGCCTTAAAAGGGACGAAGTGGGCGCGGGCCCAATGCCACACCCTGCGGCTCAAATTAATCAAGATCGGAGCGGTCATCGTGCGCAACACCCGAACGATTCACTTTCACCTAAGTGAGAGTTATCCTTGGGCCAGTCTTTTCAACCATGCGGCCCGCCGATTGGTGCCAACCTAAAGGGTGCATTGGTGCTGCCCCCGGCACTACCGAACCAATGGGGGAAAGGGCAATGGGGGAAAGGGGGCAGTGTCTCTACACCCTGAAAAACACCTAAAAATCAAGACGATCTGCTCAAAATACAAAGAAATCCATCTCCAATAGCAATAACGAGCCAAACTTTACCCTTCATGAAATATCCGGGCTAAGGGGTAAAAAACAACGGTTATTCCAGGACTTCGTCTATGCTGCCGATTCGTGGCGATGGCTGCGGTTGGTCATCCATAAAGCCGAACACACCGCACAGGGGTCCAACCCGCGCTTCGTGGTGACGAACCTGCCGGGCGATCCCCAGGAGCTTTACGACAAGGTATACTGTGGCCGCGGTGAAATGGAGAACCGAATCAAGGAACAGATGCAATTGTTCAGCGAGCGCACCAGCGCCCATCAATGGTGGGCCAATCAGTGGCGATTGCTCTTGTCGGCGCTGGCCTACACCTTGATGGAAGCCATGCGCCGGTTAGCCTTAAAAGGGACGAAGTGGGCGCGGGCCCAATGCCACACCCTGCGGCTCAAATTAATCAAGATCGGAGCGGTCATCGTGCGCAACACCCGAACGATTCACTTTCACCTAAGTGAGAGTTATCCTTGGGCCAGTCTTTTCAACCATGCGCCCCGCCGATTGGTGCCAACCTAAAGGGTGCATTGGTGCTGCCCCCGGCACTACCGAACCAATGGGGGAAAGGGGGCAGTGTCTCTACACCCTGAAAAACACCTAAAAATCAAGACGATCTGCTCAAAATACAAAGAAATCCATCTCCAATAGCAATAACACGAGCCAAACTTTACCCTTCATGAAATATCCGGGCTAAGCTGCCCGCCACATATTTCTACCTAATGTATCTCCTGATTGTTACCCCATTCTCTCTTTCGAGAGAAAATCCAAAATTATTCTGTTCTCTTATAGTAAATAGATACTTCAAATACTCAATTGTTCAATGAATTTCAAAGAATATGCTAAATTTGAATATTAATTTACAAGTGGCATAAGCTATTCTTATTTATGAAACCTTCACGTTGGATTGGTTCAGGGCGGTTGAAATTGATGAACGACATAATCGAAATGGGAGGATTTAAGAAAAAGGTGCACAAAAAGCGGGCAGCTTACCCCTAAGCTGCCCGCCACCACTCTTTAACTATACTGCTAACTAGAGGCTGTCCCAAAAGGGTGATTTTTGCGAGGGCTTTTGATAGGCGCTCATTTTAGAGGTATTTGCATTTGGGAGAGTATCAACTTTGCTCTCCTATGACGTTAGGATACTGGTTTTGGGGTCCGGTTGCCTGGTTTTCTTTGTATGAGCCGACAGTAAGGCTGTGAAAAAGTATTGTCCTTGCTTTTCCGCTCTCTAGGCCGCCGCTTTGGTTTTTAGTTCGTCTTGCTGGGCCAGCATCTTGGCTACTTTCCATAGGTTGTGCGAGAGTACCGACGGTTGTGCGAGAGTACCGACCAGGCTACGCTGATCGAGCGGTTGGCAAAGCCTTTGCTGCGCAACCGCCCGGCCTGCCAGCGATTCTTCAATACCCCGATCCGCCCTTCGGTGCTGGCCCGGCGCTTTTGCAATTGTCTGAACAGTGGTTCCTCCATCCGTTTTTTCAACTGCTTCGGATCGCGTGGACAGAGCGCGTCGTAGATTCCCTCCTGGGCTAACTGCCGGCGGGCCCGCTGGGAGGCAAATCCCCGGTCCGCGCACATGGCCGCTATGGGTTCTTCCAGGTTGAAGCGGTTCTGTCTTTGCAAACTCTCTTGCATTTGTTCATTTTCGCTTGGAGTTCGGCTGCCGTAGAGTTTCCAGTCCAGCAGGTACCCTTCAACGCTTTCTCCCAAAAACAGGGTGTTGCCGAACTCGACCTCTTGGCCCGCTTTACCTCGCACAATCACCTGCCCATCGAGTTCGTAAACACTCAAGACTTTCTCTGCGTTTTTCACCTGGCGGCCGCCAATGATCCGCTCGTGCGCCTGTTTGATGACCACCGGGATTTGCTCGCTCATGCGCTCCATCCGGGCGAGGATCTGTTGGACCTGTTTTTCGCTGTAATCGCTTTGCTCCCAGCAGGCTTGCAATAATTCCCGGTGACTGCGGGCATGCTCCCCGATCCGTTTGAGCAGCTTTTTCATCTGCCTCAAGATACCCTTGCGCTGCCGCGCGCTGTCCTTTCGCCGCCGGCTGTGGGTCATCTGCCGAGCCAAGGGCTCCGGTTCGATCGGCATGCGATGGCGCACACCGGCCTTCTCGCGGATCAGCCGGATCGCTTTGAGCAACGTGCCGGCTACATCCTTGAGTAATACCCAGTCCGTCGGCCAATGAATGTTAGCCTCCAAACAGGTGCCGTCGATCAGGCAAATGGTGGGGTCAATCGGCTTGTCCAATCCCACCTGCCGGGCCAGAAGGGCATCGGCCACCACCTCAGTCAAGGTCCGGTGCAAGGCCCTCAACTGCTCTTCGCTGAAAAACTTCGAGGCCCGCTCCAGGGTGCTTTTGGAGATGCCCCTGATGCCATCGATCTGCCGGACACGGCAAAAGTCGGCCAACAGATCGCTGCTGCCCAGAGCCCGCGACAAATGCCGAAACGAAATCCCTCCGAGCAGACGGCCCAGCGTATCCATGCGCAGTGCCTTGATGGCAAAACTGGCCCGCTGCCGCCGGGCCTTTAGACCCATTGGCGGCCACCCCTCCAAGGCCAGCTCAATGGCCTGCGATTCCACCTCCGAGTCGATCAGCAGCCGATCGATTCGATCAATGGTGGCGCGGAAGTTATCGTCATCGAGGCACCGGTCGACCACAGTTAAAGCTGGACGCAGGAGGCATTGGATGGCTATATTTTTCATAGAAAGGGCTACATAGAAAGGGCTATATTGATTTTCGCTAACTCAATTATAGAACCCTTTTTTGGCCGGATCGAGCAAAAACTTGCTCTTTCCGGCTCTTTTTATCAACGTCATCCAGTTGACTATAAAATCTTTATATTTTTGGGACAGCCTCTACGATAGGGGACGCCGCCGGAGTCCAAAACATACCGGTGAACGCGATTTTTTCGCGTTATGGCGACCAATAAATCTTTTCCATTGGCTGAAATTACCAACCCGTTGGGATAAGCCAGGCCCTCGGCCAGCAGGCTTGTTTCTCCCGCTGCCGATACCCGGTAAACTTTGCCGATCGGGTTCTCCGCATTGGAGCCGTGGGGGTCGGTGAAATAGAGGTTCCCGTCGTAATCAAAGATAAGATCGTTAGGCCCGTTAAATGCCTTTCCCTTGTAATTATCGACGATGGTGCGGATATGTCCCTCTGGAGAAATCGCGATGATGCCCTTTTCCCGATCGGCCACAGCCACATAGAGATCACCATTGGTATGAAACCTCGCTCCGTTAGGCACTCCGCCGGTGTTGACGAAGGTTTCGACTTCTCCGTCCGGTGAAATCCTTGAAATGTCCGCGGTGTCAATGTTTACCGCAAAGAGGTTTCCCCAACGATCGAAAGCAGGCCCTTCCGGAAATTTCAGTCCCGCGGCAAATAACGTTACTTTTCGCTTCTGCATTGCAAATCCTCAAATTTACCCAAAATGTTCAAAACCTGAAGGTCCAGGCCAGTTTTGTGCTGAATTCGGTTTCGGTGGGATGCCAGCGATTGTCGGAGGTGTCAACGCCTTGGTTGAAGACAATAAAGAGGTCTTGGCCCGGATTGATGGTCCAGCGGATGCGGCTATTGAGGCCGAATTCGTTGGAGTCGTTATCCCATTGGTTGGTAATATTCCAGACCAGGTTGGGGGAGAACTGGATATTGAAATCGACCTGGACCACCCGAATGGTAAATTCGTCCTGAGGAAGGCTGATGGTATTGATTTCGTATTGCGCGTTGAAGTTGAAATGGGGGGAAGGGCGCCACCCCACATTGGCGACGATTTCGGTGCGTTTCCCATTGAAAAAATCGCCCAGCTCGACGGCTACGATGCCGCCCAATTTGCGTGACTCGGAAAAGACGACTTCGGCCCGGAACCGGTTGAAATGATAATTACCGGCGGGAATGAAGATACCATCGATAATTTCAAAGGGTTCGAATAGTTGTTCCTGGTAAAAGATGGGCACGACGAATGCCTCATCCTGGTTCATTGTTTCAAACCCGAATTGAGGAATCCAGATTTCACGATCAAGCACGGAGCCGTCCAATCGCGTGCGAATGCGTACGAATGCATCAAAATAAAATTCTTCCAGTTTTTGCGGATGCCAGGTGCGCCGGAGCCAGGTGAGGTATTGGCGTGTGCCGGTTTCGCTGACAAATCCCAATGCGGGATTGAAGTTTTCTCCGATTTGAGTGAATTCGACTCCCATATTCCATTTGTCGTTAGGATACGCGAATTCCCCGCCGAAGGCATAGTCGTCACCGGAAAGTCCGGTGGAATCGGATTGCATTACATAGAAATTGCTTTCGACGATTTGTCCCGAGCCTTTGAAATCGGAATTGCGGTAATTGAAATCGAAGCCATAGAGCAAGTTTTCGTTATTGGTTGTCGGATCGCCATGGGTGGCAATGAATCCCATATAAGATTCCCCAAATAGGTTGACGGTGGCTCGGGCCACGGAGAGGTTTTTTGATTCGAGGTTTTTGAACTTATCGACCCGGACGCTGAGAAGCCCGAAATTTACGCGACCGGCCCGCCCGGTAACTTTGACTCCGCCAATGATGTCCACCTCTTCGCGGTCTTCGTTGAGCCCGATGCGGCGGGAGAAAAAGGGCAAGGGGGAGCGATTGATGTCGGCAAATTGAAAAATGGTCGCATCCTGCAAAAAGAAAGCGCGTTTCTCATCGAAGAAAAGTGGAAAACGAGTGAGGTTGATTTGCCGGTTATCGACTTCGGCTTCAGCAAAGTCGGTGTTCAGAGTAAAGGCGGCCGTGATGGCGGGTGTGATCTTGTAAAAAAAATCGAAACCCGGTTCCAGATCAAATTTGCTTTTGCCACCCACCCTGTCGCGTTTGTAGCGGAAATTGGCAAAAGGAATGAAATCGATGCCTTTGCCTTGTTTCAGCCCGTGGAGATTTTGGAGAATCCCGGCATCGTTCATGGTGGTCACCCTTTTATTTCTGGAGGGTGCTGCCCAGCGAAGCTTCTCGTTCTTGCGCTGGATATCGCGCTCCACATTGAAACCCCAGGTATCGTTGGCTGGATTGAAATTAAGGGTTTTGACCGGTATGGCGATTTCCGCCGTCCAACCTTCCTCATCAATTCTCGATTTGCCGTACCAAATACCGTCCCATTCGGCCTCATACCCGCCTCTGCCCGCATTGGGGTCCACCAGGCCGTCTCGTCTCGCGCCGCGCGGATTAATGGCGAAATAATAACCGTTGCGGTGACTGAGAAACGTATCGAAGGTGAGCCTGATGCGATCCTCCGAACGGAGGGTGATATCCCTTTGCATCAAGCGGGCGATAATCTTATCGGGCTCCGAATCGAAGGCGCGCACCCCGATGTAGATGAAGTTTGCGTCATAGAGGAAGCGAATTTCGGTTTTTTCCGAAGGGGCATGGCCTTCATTGGGTCTGACTTGGGTAAAATTGGAAATGGCCGGCGCCGTTAACCAGGAGGGATCATTGAGTATACCATCAATCTGCGGCGGCAAATCCGTTCGCACGAGTGAAACGATTCTGCGGGTTCCCATCTCGTCCACGCCGTTAATGAAGCCGGTATCAGCCGACTGCGCCCAACTGCAGGCAGGGGTTGTAAAAAATAAGACCGAGGCAACGAAAATACCGTCGTATATTCTCCTGTACATTGACCGCGGATGAAATGCAGAGTTTTGGACTATCACAACAGTCAGGGGTTAATAGGGGCCATCGCGGAAGGCTCTAAACTAAAGGGAAGCAGGCCTTAAGTCGGCTGTCCATATAACTGGCATTGCGTGGCCGGATATCGAAAAGTTCAATGACGTTGCAAATCGTTGGAGTATCGAATTTTAGTAGTTGCTCAATGTATTCGGCAGATAATCCTCTGGCGGTCATATTTGATATTTGGTTTGATTCTGGGAAAGAGAGGGTTGATTGGAACTCATTTTCCACCACTTGCCAAACTCTTTGCATGAGTGATCCAGGTTTTCAGGGATTACGGTTCCCTCCAATAAGAACCACTTTTTAGCGGAAAAGATAGGCTTTTCCGGGTTTCACAGTGCAAGGCCCCATGATTAGCAAGCGGCGGTGAATACAATGACCCCAATAGCTAGACGCTAGACCTTAAGAAAATTTTCATTTTTCCCTTGGCAAGAGTAAAAAAAAAATTACTTTTGAAAGCCTAAGCTAACAGCTATCAATTCCTGATTGCTATGAAAATACCCTAAATCGAGCGCATGTCCTGGCTCAGGGCTGCGAGCGAAACCGGGTAGTGTATTACCGGGTAGTGTATTAAGTAGGAATGGTGGCTAATTCTTGATTATATTCATGAATGAAAAGTCTCAGACAGGTTTCATGCATACTCTTAAGCTTGGAAAAGGAGAGGGTTTTGCGTGTGAAACGACCCAGTCGTTGGCGCAGGGTATTGTTCCATCGTTCCACATGGGCCGTTTCACCGGTTTCTTTTCCCACGGATCGGTTATGAGGAAAGACTTCATCATAAGTGCTCCAAAAGTCGCTGTAGGTGGCACATCTTTTGTAGGCCCGTGGCAGACGCTCGTAAAGTTCCCGGCAACGATACCAATCCCGAGGCCCAATGGCATAGGAGAGGATTTGACGGGTGCGTCGGCAAAGAGCGATCCAAACCCATTGGGCATCGCTCTTGCGCCCCACAAAAGACCACAGTTCGTCCAGTTCAATGACATCATGGCGGCGGGCCGCAAGAATCGTGCTTTTGAGCGGTCGCAGCGATTGTCGTTTTTTTTAACCAACTCAAAACGGTGTTGGGACTCACCCCGAAGGCGCGCTGTAAACCGCGTAGACTGCTGCGTTCCTGATAGACTCGAAGGATCATTTCTTTTTGCTCTTCGGTGTATTTCACTGTGGGGTTTTCGCGGCTTTGTTTACCACAATCATGGCAGCGGTAGCGCTGTTTATGGTTGGGCGTCTTGCCAAATTTAATGATATTTTCACTTCCACAGTGCTGACAATTAATAATTTTAGTAACCATGCACTAAGAATAAACTGCCTAACGCTATTTGTACAGCTAAAAATACAAAATAACATTCTTTTTTTATACACTACCCGAAGCCGCAGCACCCAGGCTAAATAGCGTGTACCATATACCTTTTTTAGCTATATACCCCAGCCCCATAAATCTCGCAATCTTAATACGGGAAAAAGGTGATTTTTCAAAATTATACGGGAACGCCTTCACCAAAATCTCTGAAAATAAATTTTTTACAAAAAATAACTGCCAGCCTGTTCGCTCCCGAGGCAAAACATCCATGCAATTGTAACTGAAAAATTACAAAACAACCAACCAAACTCATCTAAACTGCATTCATCATTCATATATGAAAAAAGACATCCAATCAAATACCTACCTCAAGGTTATCCTTGTGATTTCCTTGTCGTTGTTGCTCGGCATCAGCAACAATTTTGCCCAATCCGATGAAGAGCTGACAGAACTGGAGGAATTCATCGCCGAAGAATCCGGAGTGGAAGATTCCGGAACCATGGATCCAACCTCAAGGCCGGTGGATTCGGTTTACGGCAGCATGAACGTGCTGGACATTCCCCGCTCCGTCACTGTTCTCACCCCCGAAATGATGAAACAGTTTAACATCACGGACTACCACGACCTCGACAAGATCGGGGCCGGCATGCAGCGGGTGAACTACTATGGTCTACCCGGGACCCCCTCTATGAGGGGCGACCTGGCGGGCACTTTTTTCAACGGAATGCTGCGCGCTTATAACCGCAACGACATGCCGGTTTCCTTTGGTTCCATGGAAGCCCTTGATGTGGTGAAAGGCCCCGCGCCTGCCCATTTCAGCCCTACCCAGGCTGGAGGCTATGTCAACCAAGTGCCCAAATCCCCTTATTTTGACAAGTTTCGGGGGAGCGTGAAAATAACTGTGGGACTCTACGACCACTACAATTTTCAAACCGATATCGGCGGCCCCATTTTGTTCGGCAACAAGCCGGCTGCCTATCGCATTTCCGTAACGGCACAGCAAAGTGCCAGTTATTACGATGACCTGAACAACGATTATATCTCCATTTATGCATCCATGAAAATGAAGCTCAAAGAGGGTGTAAAAGTCTTCTTCGGCGGCGAATATTTCAACTTCAAAAGCAACGAAAATCCGGGCTGGAACCGCATTACCCAGGACCTCATCAACGGCGGTAATTACATTATTGGCGAACCGGCCGACCAGACCAGCCCTCTTTGGGACAACACCTTCCCGAAGACTGATACCGCCTTCATCCCGATAGGTTTCGATGTTACCGATCACTCTAATTCGCTGACCATTTTCGGCGCAAATCCGGCCTTGGTGGTTCCCAGGAGTATTGTGGAGGGATCCGGCCAAAGCGCTGGTGCCCTTGCCTTGATGGATGATCTGGGCGACGAAGGATACCGCTATACCCAGGAATACCTCAATGCGGGCGGAATCGTCTTTACTGAAAAAATCGATGGATCAACCGTTCTAACCGACCCGAGCGACGTGGCCGATTCAGAGGATCTTCTCATCTTTTTCGACTATGAAAACACCAACAACCCAAACTTTATCATCAAAAACAAGTTTCTTCTCGAATACCTAAAGACCTTCAAGATTTCCAGCTACGGTTATGCCTTCTCGATCGATCAATTGGTCATTGAGGATAAAGTAACCTTGGATTTTAACTTGGGGGATAACAATGATATTGTTTTTGGAGCTTCCGTAAGGTACCTTAAAGCCCAGCAACTGCAGGATTTCGATGCCGAGCCGTTTGCCCGGCGCGATATCACCAGAGAAAACATCTCTTCCAATTCAGTCCTCCGTATTGGCCCTCAGCGCGTTCCCTTGACCGGGGACAGCAGAAATCTATGGGCCACCAATCTATCCGCCAACTCCGACTCTAAAATGGTCCAGGCCGGTGTGTTTGGTTTCTCCACTAGCAAAATTGGAGACAACGTAATCTGGATCAATTCTTTTCGGGGTGAGTTTGCCAGTTGGGAAGCCGGCGTACCCGACGAGGTCGAGAGAAGCCCGGATGCGGGCGTCACCCTCAATGACGACAGCACCTTTTACTGGATGGCCAGCACCAGCCCGGTATTCCACGTCGCCAAGGGAGTCAGCCTCTACGCATCTGCCCAATTGGGCACGGCCTTCAACTCCACTCAGGGCGGGGCCGTTACGGCAGCTATCAGCGCCACCGACGGCGTCTTTAATAACGACCAAAATTTCGCCGAATCGGAACTTTATGAAGCCGGAGTAAAAATACAGGGACTGAATAAAACTTTATTTATGACTTTTGCCAGTTATCACTGGGATAAAACACGCATCGATTCAATCTCTGGAGAGGCCGCCAAGATTCGCTCCAAAGGGTTCGAGGCGGAGATGACCTGGTCTCCCAACGAGGTCTTCACCCTGATCGCCTCGGCAACCGCCTCGCGGACCCATCGCAGGGAACCGGCCGGTTTCCGCTTTGCGGATACCGACGACGGCTTCTGGCTGCCCCTCGTCGCGGGCGGTCTCTTCGTCCACTTCGGCGGCGAAGGCGCCAATGGAAGACCGGCCAATAATCCGAATCTGATTCTCAACGGCTTTCCCGAAGTATCGGCCAACATTTACGGCAGCTTCAGGTTCGAGAACGGATGGGGTTTTGGCGTCGGAGCGCGCTGGCGTGATTCCTATTACCACAATTTCGACCGTAATCTGGTCCTGCCCTCTACTGTTACCATGAGAGCAAATATTTCCTATTCCCGCGAAAAATGGGATGTTTTAGTAACGATTGAAAACTTCACCAATGAAGATTTATTCTATGGCGCGGATCCGATTTTCGGAGCTAACTCATTACTCCTCAAAGCCCCGGAAGCGACTGGCAGGATTACCTTTACCTATAAGTTTTAAACTAAAAAATATTCACTAAAACAGGCGGGCGCCATGCCCGCCTGTTTTATTTCCAGTCCAGTGTTGTCGTGAAAAGTGTGGTAATTTTTGTTAATCTGGCGATTGCGCTTGTTTTCACGCTATTGCCGTTTTCCTTGCCCGCAGCACATTTTGTTGATGTCACGCTCTTCGCTGGGGTGGATTATGAACACCGGGTCCCTGAAGATCCCATCCCACAGCAGCCGTTTATGACAGCCGGTGCGGCAGCCGGTGATTATAATAACGATGGCTGGATGGACCTATATGTAACCCTGCTCGATGCACCTGATTTGTTATTTAAAAATAATGGAAATGGAACGTTTACCAATGTGGCTTCCAGCGTTGGCCTAGGCCAAAACTTTCCTTCCAGCGGCGCCGCTTGGGGCGACATCGATAACGATGGAGATCAGGACCTTTATGTAAGCACTATCGGGGCCAAGCGTTATTACCTCTACATCAATAATGGATTGAGCCAATTTACAGAAGAGGCTATAGAACGAGGAGCAGCTTTACAAAGCGAGATAGATCACTCCGGCTTTAGTGTCAGCTTTGGCGATTACGATCGTGATGGCTGGCTGGATATTCATACCACTGAATGGGATATTCAACCCAGCGGGGCCTCTATAATGCAACACTCCGTTCTTCTTCGCAATGAAGGCTCTACAGCGCCAGGGTATTTCTACAATGTAACGAATGAATCCGGTGTTTTGAAAAATTTTGGCCAAGCGCAATTCGGATTTTCCTCAAGCTTTTCCGACATGGACCGTGATGGGTGGCCCGATTTGGTAATCGCCGCTGATTTCGAAACGAGCCAAATCTTTTGGAATAACGGAGATGGCACCTTTACCGAGGGCACCGCCGCAGCCGGAGTCGGCACCGATGAAAACGGGATGGGATCCGCTATTGGCGATTATGACGGCGATGGGCTCCTTGATTGGTTTGTATCCTCCATCTACAGCTCCAATCCCAATGTTAACAGTGGCAATCGGCTTTATCGAAACCTGGGAAATCGAACCTTCTCCGATCAAACCGATGCCGCCGGCGTGAGAGATGCCGATTGGGGATGGGGGTCAGTATTCTTTGATTTTGACAACGATGGCGACCTCGACCTGACCGTGACCAACGGGGAGGAATTCCCCCGTCAATTCAACTCTCCCTACGACACAGATCGCACTCGGCTGTGGGAAAATGAGGGGGGTTTTTTCAATGAAGTTGGCCTCGAACATGGAATTACGGACACCGGATCAGGCAAGGGTATCGTTACCTTCGATTATGACAACGATGGCGATCTCGACCTGTTTATTGCCAACAACGGGGGACATCCTGTACTCTATAATAATCAAAGTGGCAACAACATGGCGTGGCTTAGAGTCCGCACCGTGGGACAGTATTCAAACAAGGATGGCATCGGCGCTTTTTTGACTTTGGAACCCAAGGCCGGCGGTCCCCAGCAGGTCAGGGAAATCACCGGAGGCAGCAATTTTTTAAGCCAAAATGAATTGACCGCTCATTTTGGCCTTGGGCAGCAAACCGAGCCGGTTGCGCGTCTGTCAATTCGCTGGCCAAGCGGCCTGCTACAGGTGTTTAAAGATCTACCTGTTAATTCCACCTTGATTGCGGTCGAGGAAGATCCCTTTCATGGTCAATCTATCGGAGGGTATCCCCAATGGCGGACATCGAATTGGTATGGCAATTATCATACCGGCTACTGGCCATGGATATTTCATGCCGAGCATGGCTGGCTATACATCAATGTGGAAAATGAATCCAATGCAATTTACCTGTGGGATTCGGGCCTTAAAGCCTGGTGTTTTATCAATGAATCCAATTATCGTTGGATATACCTGTTCGGCCAGGAAGAGGGCTGGGTGTGGGCGTTTTCGGATAACACTCCAGGAAGAAGATTTTTCCAACGTCTCAATGACGGCAGCTTGATCCGCGTCTCGAACGGCACCTAGTAATTTTTATCTATCTGTGATAACCGAAAAGGACAATCCGCCGGGTATCGACCCGAGTTTATTTTATAATAACGACTTGACGCCCGTTCCCCATGAATCGCATCCGGACTTTCTGGAATATGATGGCTTGGTGGGCGATTTCTTTCTTAATATTGCCGATTTTTGATTACAGAATGCTCAATTATTTGAATAAGATATTATTCCTCTCGTTAAGTGCATTCATTCTGACGGATGGCTCCAGCGCTTTGGGCTCTGACTATAGCCTGCTCGTGAAGAACGGATGGCTCGTTACTTTGTCCGAGGAGACCGAGGAATCGTTTGTCGGATTCCTCCTGGTGGATTCTGAAGGTCGCATAGCAAAGATCGGTGTGGGAGAACCCGATCCTGAAGTTGAAGCCGCGTCTGTTGTGAACGCCAAAGGAAAGATCGTCATGCCGGGTTTTCTTTCGGGCCACTCGCACCCCTGGCAGAGCGCCTGGCGAGGTCTCACACCAGATGGAGAATTGTGGCCCTGGTTGACGAGTCTCCACTTTACCTACACTGCAACTATCGGTGAAGGGGATTGGTACGCTTTTGCTCTGCACGGCGATTTGGATCACTTGCGACACGGCATTACAACCTGGATCGACTACTCCCAGCGCTTCGGGGCGCCCGAGGATGTTTACCTGGAGCAATTTCAGGCAGACATTGATTCCGGTGGCCATTTCGTTTTTTCCTACGTTATGGATATAAATACCATAGGAGATGCCGGGCCGGGCGGTGTGAATGCTTTTTTGGAGCGCAAAGCAGGGACTTCCGGTTCCGAGCGTTGTCTCCGGGTCAATTTGAACAGCGTGGGGACTCATTTCAATAAAGAGGTTCTGAAACTAGAAGTGGCCATTGCCCATGAACAGGGATGGGAAATGCACTTTCATTATTTGGAAACGCCTTCGATGGGTGACAGCGCCGACCATTTTTCGTGGTTCGAGGAAACCGGCGCCTTGAAAGAGAAGCTGGTTTTCGCTCATTTTATTCATCCCAACGATGAAATTCTCAGGAAATCGGCATCTGCTGGAGCGGCCATGATCTGGAACCCTCTTTCAAATGGCCGCCTTGCTTCCGGTTTGCCGGACATACCCCACTATTTGGAGATGGGCATCAAGGTTGGAATGGGTGTTGACGGGCAAGCCAGCGCCGACCTCGCGGACCCCTTCGAGAATATGCGCATGGGTCTTTACGCGCTACGCATGAAGCATCAAAGCGCAAAGGTAATGCAGCCTATCGATATTCTTCGTCTCCATACCATACGGACTGCCGAAATTCTCGGTGTAGCCTTTCAAGTCGGGAATCTGGAAGAGGGAAAATTCGCGGATTTTCTCATCATCGATCCCCAAAAGCCCGGCACCGGGCCGATCAACGATCCCGTCGCAACTCTCGTATTCTCTTGTAGCGCGAACAATATCGAGGCGGTTTACGTGGCCGGAAAGGCCAAGGTTCTTGGGGGCGAGGTTCTCGGGCATGACTCGCGGGCCTTGGCCGCAGAAGTTGTTCGCCGTCGCGACGCTGTAATTGCCCGCCGGCCTCCGGGACCGCCCAAACCGCCGTTTCCGGTTAATGAGTAAGTAAAAACAATGTGCAAGCTCCTTTACCTCCTCCTTTGAGAATACCTATTCCTCTATCAATTTAGCAGCGGTCATGGGTTTACAAGAACTGGATAACTCTGAACTGCCTCGGTCAGCGGAAGAAACCCGCTTGAGTATAGAAAAAAGTTATCTCTACAATAAAGATCTGGGGCCCGTTCCCGAAGAAGAGCGCAACTGGACTTTCTGGAATATTTCGGCCCTGTGGGCGGGCATGGCTATTGGCATCCCCACCTACACCATTGCCAGCAGCCTGATTTTGAAGGGTATGAACTGGAAACAGGCTGTGGTCACGCTGTTTATCGGCAACGCCATAATGGTGATTCCTCTGGCTCTTAATGCCTGCCCCGGCACGAAATACGGCATCCCTTTCCCCATCCTTTTAAGAGCCTCGTTTGGAATCCTCGGAGCCAACATACCGGCCATGATGCGCGGCTTGGTGGCTTGCTGCTGGTTCGGCATCCAGACCTGGATCGGCGGCACCGTCATTTACGCGGTTGCCGTCATGGTAATGGGTTTTGACCCCGCCTCTAAAACCAACCTGCCCATTCTCGGTATCTCTGCCGGCCAATTCGCCTGTTTCCTTATTTTCTGGGCGATGAATATCGGTGTCATACTTAAGGGCATCAATTGCGTGAAATGGTTGGAAAATTTAAGCGCCCCCTACCTTTTGATTCTGGGTCTGGGTCTGCTGGTTTGGGCCTATGGCGCTTCGGATGGATTCGCCTCTGTGTGGAATCAACCAAGCCGTTTTACATCCTTTTCCGAGCTTTTCGATGTTTCTCTTTTGGGTATTACCGCGATGATCGGTTTCTGGTCAACCCTGGCTCTCAATATCCCCGATTTTTCCCGCTATGCCCGCTCGCAAAGGGACCAGATTGTGGGTCAATCGCTGGGGTTGCCGCCTGCATTTACTTTCTACGCCTTTGTCGGGATCATGGTAACCAGTGCCACGACATCCATTTTCGGGCGTGAAATTGCCGACCCCATTGAATTGATGACGCAGCTGGATCGCCCCGTGCTTATAGTCTTTGCCCTGGTCTCATTGTGCATTGCCACGCTATCGACAAATATCGCCGCCAATGTGGTGTCGCCGTCGAACGATTTTTCCAATCTCTGGCCGCGGCATATAAGCTTCAAGATGGGTGGAGTATTGACCGGAATCGTGGGCATCCTGATTTTTCCCTGGAAAATCTATTCCGATCCGACGGGAAGCTTCATTCTCTTTCTAGTCGGTTACAGCGCCTTGCTGGGGCCGATCGGGGGCATCATGGTGGCGGATTATTTCGTTTATCGAAAAATGCAACTAAAGGTGGATGACCTGTATAGCACTGATGGGGAGTACACCTATACAAAGGGTTTCAGCTACGTTGCCTTTGCCGCCCTGATTATCGGCATTATCCCCAATGTGCCTGGTTTTCTGGCCGAACTGAATTGGGTGGCGCCGGACAAGATACCCGAAATCTTTAGATCGATATTCAGGTTCGCCTGGATGTCGGGCTTCGCGATTTCTTTTTCAACCTACCTGATAACCAGGAAGTTGAACGATTGGAAAGATTCGCGATAACCGGCGATTTAACTTACCGGAAAACGCGGAAAGAGGGAAAACTTCTTTTATTTTATAAAAGACGTTTGGAAAGAGCGGCATGTTCCACCGCTTCCAGGTATTTCTGGATGCGGGCTTCAGGCTCAAGCTCGTTGGCTTCTTTGAGCAGCGGAATGGCCTCCTCGTATTCGGCCTGGCGCACATGCATCTGGGCCTGTCTCATGAGGGCACGGTGTTGATATTCATCGATTTTGCGCGCCGCCTCGTAGTTGAGGATGCATTCCTCGAAGTCCCCATGATCGGCCTGTATCCCGGCCAATTCAAGAAGCGCTTCCCCGGCCAGGGGATTGCGCCCAATGATCAATTTAAGAATTTCTTCCGCCTTGGCATCATCGCCGGTGGCGCGCGCAATGCGGGATTCCATGGTTAGAAGGGTGAGCTCCTCGTCGTCCTTCAGTCGGCCGTTAAAGGTACTTTTGATGGAAGCGATATAGAGAGTAGCATCGTCCCAGACGCCCCGGTCGGTCAGGATTCTTGCGACCATCATGGGTCGGCGCACATTTTGCTTGGGATCGGCCTTGAGGGCTTCCACATAGACCGGGTAGGCCAGATTGGCGAGGCCATCATTCATGTAGATGTCTCCGAGTTGGAAAAGGCTGTCCGGGCGGGCTTTTTTCATCCGGCGCAGAATTTCGTAATTGGCGGCCGATTGAGCAGTTTCTCTGATTCCCAGATAAGCGTTGGCTTGCAGCAGCCAGTATTCCGCCTTGTCCGGATCTACAGCGATCATTTCTTCAAAAATTCCGATCGAATCCTCCCATTTCTGAAGAATGAGCAGGGCCTGCGCTTTGCCTAGCTTCCAGTCCTTGTTGTCGGGATCGTAGAGCAGCGCCTGTTCATAGGCCGAAAGGGCCGAAACGGTTTTTTCCTGACTGAGATAACAATACCCGAGCAGCCCATATATATCGCTGTCTGCCCCGCCCAACTCGATGGTCTTGACCAGGTAAGGAGCGGCTTTGCCCAATTCTCCAATGCGGACATGGACTTTCCCCAACAGGCTGAATCCGCGCAAGAAATTGGGGAGTTTCTGGATGGATATGAGGTATTGCCGAATGGCTCCCTGAAAATCTCCCGTCTCGAAATAGAGATTGCCGAGAGTGAAATCGAGGGCTGCGCTTGATTCTGGCAAAATGCTGGCGCGCAGGGTGTTAATGGCCGCATTGACGTCCGAGCGTATCAAGGGAACGAGAATATCAAAAAGTTCTTTCTCCTCCGAAGTGATACTAGGCTCGGTGGTCGTGTTGGGCGCATAGCCGTAGGTAAACTTTTTAATAAACTCAGCGTCGGACCAATAGTCCGGGCGCAAGGGGATGATTTCATTTTGCCCCCCGGCCTGTGTAAATGAGACTGCCAGGATGGCCGCGAGTAAGGTCAATGGATTAAATAATTTCTTCATTACCAACAAGTTTGTTTTCTATTTTTAGGGTGTAAAATTTTACCGTTTGGGAGGTTAGTTAAGTTTAAAGCTCAAGGGCTGGATGCGGCGCACTTTTACAGCTTTGCCGTTTTTGGTGCCGGGCTCGAATTTCCATTGCAAAACTGCTTCCATGGATGGTTTTTCGAACTCGCGGTGGCTGGATTCCTTGATAGTGGCTTTGATTACCTTGCCCCGCTCGTCGATGATGACGACCAGCTTGACCCAGCCTTCGATGCCCTCTCTTTTGAATTGAAAGGGATAAACAGGTGGAATGGCTACCAACCGCCGGGGATTGTTATCGAGGTCCTTGAGTTCAAAAATATCCATCATTCCAATGGTATCCGGGGTCACTCCGAATTGCCCGATGGCGCTGCCTACATTGAGGGAATCGCCAACTCCCGGATTGAGGGCCACATCCAGCTGGCTCAAGTCCAAAGGCTGAATTTCTTCCTGTAGTTCCGGTTTTTCTTCCTCTTCCTCTTCCTCTTCCTTGGGTGGAGGCTCCGGCGGGGGCGCTGGCGGTGGAGTAATGCTGGGGGGCGGAACAATCTGGTGGGATGGCGGCTTATTGAGATTGGAGAGCAATTGGGTCAGGGGCAAAGCCAGGAATATCAAGGCGGATAGAATCAATGCGCCACCAAAGGAGAGAAATGGACCTTTGCTGAGGTTGGGCGGATGATATACTTTTTTCTCACTCATACTGGTTATTTCTCTAACTTTGTCTCATCCAATGGCAATATCAGGCGTTCGCAGGGTAGATTCTATATTCATTAATACGGTCCACTATCCAAAATATTAGAAAATATCGAAAAATTGTTCAATTTGTGGCGTTAATGCTGATGGCGACTTCAGGTTTGGCAAATTTCGCTTCGTCCATAACCCTGACCATTATCCCGGAGGGGGCTTCAGGTTCCACTTCCAGTATGAGTGGCAGCACTTCGCGCTGCATTTTATTACGCACGGTGGCGCGCACGCCGCTCAGGCCGATTTCCTTGCCTTCATATATGACGGATCCGCCTTTGGTTATGTGAAAAACGACCGTTTCATTGTCGAGGTTGTTGGCGCCTCCCGGTGACGGCTTGTTCACATCAAGGCCCTCCTCCTCCACAAAAACCGTGGTCACAATAAAAAAGATCAGGAGAATGAAGACCATATCGATCATCGGGGAGATATTGATGTCGATCCCTTCGTCCGCTCCGGAAACGTTTCTTCGATTACTCATATTTTAGACAATCCCCTCATGCTGGCTTTTTGGCAATCTGGTGAAATGCTGCAATGTAAGGCTTTCCACTCGTTCAATAAAAGCGGCCTGCTCCTGCCTGCGCCGGGTCAGCATATAAACAAGTATATAGCCGGGTATGGCGATAATCAAACCGGTCTGAGTGGTAATGAGGGCTTCGGATATACCCTTGGCCACGACGTCGATTACCTGTCCCGAACTGTGGGCCAATCCCTTGAAGGTGGTCAACATCCCCATCACCGTGCCGAGCAGCCCCATGAGAGGGGACACCGTTACAAGTATGCTTAAAAATATGATCTTGCGCTGAACCCGAGGAAGGTGGGCGGTTTTAATTTCCTCAAATCGACTCTCCACATCCCGCAAGGTTTTTACGCCGGTTTGGCTGTATTTGATGATCGCGCCGATGGTTCCTTTGCTCTTTGCAGGATTTCTGATCCATTCCTCCCAGATGAGTTCATCTACGGTGCGGTATTCTTCGCGCCGGAAATATATGAGCATTTCCAAGGCGTAAAAATAGATGACGAATGCCAGCATGGCCAAAGGGTACATGAGCGGACCCCCGTCCTGCCAGATGCTCTCGGCATCCTTAATGAAATCCAGAAATGTCGAATCTCCTTCCATGCTTAAATTTTGGTTTCAAGACCATTCTTGAAGGCCACCGCTGTTTGTTCCATGCTGGCCAGCACCCCTTTGGTTTTGCGCAAAAGCAATGCGTGGATGATGAGAGACGGGATGGCCACAAATAGGCCGAACTCGGTCGTAATGAGCGCTTCGGAAATACCGCTGGAGAGTGAGCGGGCATCTCCGGTGCCGAATACGGTGATGAGTTTGAAGGTTTTGATCATTCCGGTTACGGTGCCGAGCAGACCGAGCAAGGGGGAGGTTGCCGCTACCACGGCAATAAATGGGATGAGCCTCTCCAGTTTGGGCTGCGTTTGTAGAAGCCGTTCGTAAAGAACCTCTTCCAGTAAATCCTTGCTTTCCCCTGCATTGTTGACGGCGTCGGTCAGCAGCAGCCCGACCGGGCCCTTGATTTTTTTCGCCCTTAACAAAGCGGCCTCGCTGTCGTTATTGCGCAGCAAATCCAGAATGTCGTGCAGGTCTTCGGGGCGGGCCCTTTTCACACCTGAAATTTCAAACCATTTAAACAGGGCGATAATCAAGGCCAAGGCAGCAAGGCCGAGAATAAAATAGATGACCACGCCGCCCTTTTGCACATGCTCGATAAAGGTTTCCTTGGTCTGAATGACCAGCCTGGCATTGCCCATGGTGGGATCGACGGGGATGGATCCGGTCCTGCTTTCGGAAACCTGCCGGATGGCCGCAGCGGCTTCTTCACCTAGGGCGTATACGGATGGCTCGGGAGAATCGTTTCTAAGAACGACTTCTCCGGCCGTAGGGGAATTATTGCCCGAAAAAAGGGCTACCGGTCCCACCAATGTGAAAATGCCCTCTTCCAGTACTTTCTCCGGAGAAAGCGCCTGGCCTTCGAAAATATGACCGCCGGCCAGTTCCCCGATACGATTAAGGGCCGAATCCACGACCGATACCTGGCGCATGAGTTTTTCCTCTTCGCTCAGAGATGTATTTTCCCCAGTGGATTTGGCGGAACTGATGACATCTTTATACAGCTGCACTTCACTGATATGGATTTGCGTCTCGAAACGCTGGATGTAGTCGCCCATAAGGCTCTTGAGGTAGGAGACTTCATCCTCCCTTTTCTTGATTTCCAGTTCCAGCCCTTGCAAATCGACCGATTTATTGTCCCGCAAACGGGAGGACTGCTCCATTTCCCGGCGCAGGCTCATGACCCGCCCCATCAAACGGCTTCTCTCATTGGAGAGGGGGATGCGCTCATCGGCAATCCTGTTGCGGGCCTCATCCAACCTTATATTGGCGCTGTTAAGGTCTCTTAGCGAGGAGGAGGAGGCTCCCTGGAAATCCTGGCCAGGCAGAGAAACCACCGCGGTCAGAAATAGACTCAAATATAATAGGCAATGCGCTTTTTTCATAAATTCTATCTATTTTACTTATTTTTTCATAAATTCTATCTATTTTACTTATCTTATAGTTACCGGAAGGTTGATGTAGCTCGCCTTTTGGGGATCCTTATAAACCTGCACCGCATCGTAAATGACTTGAGCCATGCTTTGATCGCGGACCCAATTCCATCCATCCTCCTCGGGAACGCCGTAGCCGGCATAATCCTTCGTGGAATCGATAAAATAGGCATAGGCGATTCCCAAATAGAGGGTCTCGATGATAACCTGCTTTCCATTCTCCAGCTCGTGCAAGCCGGAATCGAGGTAGATGCTGCCGTTGAACTTATCGACTTGGGAAAGAATTCCGATCACGTTTTGCATGCGGGCGGAAAGGGATTGTTTGTTAGCCGCATCCGATTTGGATTTCGGCATGCGCGAATATAATGGGGCGATGGTGTCTTGCAAAGGTTTCGGCAGCAGCGGGTAGATGGAATGTACCTTTTTTTCCAGTTCCACAATCCTGGTCTGGATTACGGCCGAAGCATTTTTTAATTCCTCCTTTTGTTCCAACAGCTCGGCCCGCTTGGCATCGGCCTTGGATACTTCATCCTGGCTTTTTTCGATTTTTTCTTCGAGGATCGAAATTTCGCTGTTAATGACTTCGATAATGCCCTCCAGAGTAATCTTATCTTTTTCCCATGCCGATTCCACCTGAGTCAGTGTTTTTTCTGTCTCAATCCAGGTTTTGAGGGTATTGCGGGTAGATTGCAGTTTGCTTGGAGCCGCCAGGGAGGTTGACAGTGCAAGGCAGCTTAAGCTCAGTGAAATTAATATTTTATTAAGGCAATTTCCGGGCATGATGGATATTGTTGGTTGTGTGAATGAGTTAAAATCCCGGCCTTTGAGCCGAGCCGTGCAAGCTTTTATGCTAAAGATTATGGTAGTTTACTTTATGGGTGAGAATTTACCGGTCAAGAAATTAGATAAACAAAAAAGTCAAAAATCAATGTTATCTCGGACTGAACGTGTCAACATTTGAATCGTTTAATTTTTGAAGTTGCCCCTGAAAAGTCGGCATTAACCATAAAAGGACCGCTCCGGCCGCCAATGCCGCCACCGGGGGAAGGCCCAATCCGGTTCCCACAAAACCAGCCAAGATCGCCACTGAAGCGGCAATGAGGGCGTAGGGCATTTGAGTGCGGACGTGATCATGCGGCTCCACACCGCAGGCGATGGAAGAAACAATCGTCGTATCGCTGATGGGGGAACAGTGGTCGCCGAAGACCGCCCCGCTAAAGACCGCCCCCACCACGGCCGGCATCAGTGAATTGATGGGAAGCGTGAGGGAATCGAGCGGATAGGCAAAAACCATGGGAACGGCCAGGGGCATGAGAAGTATCATGGTTCCCCAGGCCGAGCCGGTGGAAAAAGATATTAAAGCGCCGATGAGGAAAACGACTGCCGGGAAAAGAGCCGATGGCACATTCCCGGCCAATAGCCCTGACAAGGCCTCGGCCGCTTTCAACTCCCCCAGAATACTGCTCAACACCCACGCCCCGACCAATATCAAGATGGGCACAAAGAGCGCCTGAGCGCCTTCCTGAAAAACTTGCCCGGGCGGTTCCATCCCTTCGCCCTTGGGGTAGAGCAGGTAAGCTGCTATGGAGCCAAAAGCACTCGAACATACCAGAACCGTGACAACATGATCGCCCCCGAAGGCTGCCACCAGTTTCTCCATTGTGAGAGGCCAGGCTGCTTCCGTTCCCGAAAAATATATTCCGCAAAAAAATGATACCACCAGCGCCGCCACCGGGATTGCCGCCATCAGCCAATGCCCCTCCGAGGCCCCGTCTCCCTCCATTTCGTTGACCGAGCCGCCGCCGGCCACGGCCTTCCGGCGGGCCTGGGCCGCTTTTTCGAACTTTTTCATGGCCCCGGGCAAAAAATTTCTATGAATGGACACAGCCAGCAGAATGAGGGTGAACCAGCAGTAAAAGTTATAAGGAATTGATCTGAAAAAGAGGGCATAAGGGGCGGCCTCATCAAGCCTTCCGGCCAAGGCATATCCCTCCCGGATCATGGAAAGCTGGACCGCGATCCAGGTGGAGAGAAAGGCCACGCAGGCCACCGCCGAACTGGTGGAATCTGCTAGGTAGGCCATCCTCGGGGCGGAAACGCCGCAGCGCCGGGCGGGCCCCCGCATCATGCGGCCCACCATCATGCTGTTGGCCAGCCCGTCAAAAAACAAAACGATTCCCATGCCGTAGGCGCACCACTGCAATCGGCGGGCTGGGGCCTTGCTGCGGATGAGAAATCCCTTCACCAGAGCCTGCATTCCCCCTCCTTTTTCCACCAGGGCGGAAAATCCACCCAGCATAAAGGTAAAAAGAATGGCGCCGATTTTCCACGGGCTTTGCAGGGACGGAATGAGGTGGTCCCGGAAAAAAGAGACAAATGCCTCCAGAAGGTTGCCCTGGGCCAGAATAATGACTCCGGCCAGGCTTCCCGCCATCAATCCCAAAAGGACCCGGCGCAGCAGCAGGGCCACGGCCAGAGTCACCACACTGGGCCAGATCGAGCGCAAGGGGCCGGCGCCCTCGAAAAATACCCATGCAAAGGCTGATGCCACCAGCAGCCAGGCAATCCACGAACGCAATCTGGAATCAGGAAATCTCAATAGCAAAAAGGAGGCACACTATATATAGAGGCTGTCCCAAAAGGGTGATTTTTGCGAGGGCTTTTGATAGGCGCTCATTTTAGAGGTATTTGCATTTGGGAGAGTATCAACTTTGCTCTCCTATGACGTTAGGATACTGGTTTTGGGGTCCGGTTGCCTGGTTTTCTTTGTATGAGCCGACAGTAAGGCTGTGAAAAAGTATTGTCCTTGCTTTTCCGCTCTCTAGGCCGCCGCTTTGGTTTTTAGTTCGTCTTGCTGGGCCAGCATCTTGGCTACTTTCCATAGGTTGTGCGAGAGTACCGACCAGGCTACGCTGATCGAGCGGTTGGCAAAGCCTTTGCTGCGCAACCGCCCGGCCTGCCAGCGATTCTTCAATACCCCGATCCGCCCTTCGGTGCTGGCCCGGCGCTTTTGCAATTGTCTGAACAGTGGCTCCTCCATCCGTTTTTTCAACTGCTTCGGATCGCGTGGACAGAGCGCGTCGTAGATTCCCTCCTGGGCTAACTGCCGGCGGGCCCGCTGGGAGGCAAATCCCCGGTCCGCGCACATGGCCGCTATGGGTTCTTCCAGGTTGAAGCGGTTCTGTCTTTGCAAACTCTCTTGCATTTGTTCATTTTCGCTTGGAGTTCGGCTGCCGTAGAGTTTCCAGTCCAGCAGGTACCCTTCAACGCTTTCTCCCAAAAACAGGGTGTTGCCGAACTCGACCTCTTGGCCCGCTTTACCTCGCACAATCACCTGCCCATCGAGTTCGTAAACACTCAAGACTTTCTCTGCGTTTTTCACCTGGCGGCCGCCAATGATCCGCTCGTGCGCCTGTTTGATGACCACCGGGATTTGCTCGCTCATGCGCTCCATCCGGGCGAGGATCTGTTGGACCTGTTTTTCGCTGTAATCGCTTTGCTCCCAGCAGGCTTGCAATAATTCCCGGTGACTGCGGGCATGCTCCCCGATCCGTTTGAGCAGCTTTTTCATCTGCCTCAAGATACCCTTGCGCTGCCGCGCGCTGTCCTTTCGCCGCCGGCTGTGGGTCATCTGTATGCACAGCCGATTCATCTGCCGAGCCAAGGGCTCCGGTTCGATCGGCATGCGATGGCGCAAACCGGCCTTCTCGCGGATCAGCCGGATCGCTTTGAGCAACGTGCCGGCTACATCCTTGAGTAATACCAAATCGCAAAAGGATTGATAAAGATTAAAAAACAGCTATAAAGGCGGAATGAGAAGATATATGGGAACCGATGAAGACCGTGAACGTATCAAGAAATTGCTCAACAAAGAGGCTGTCGGCTGGCGTAAAGAGCGTTTGGTGGCATTAAAAATGGGCTTCCAGCCGCACCACAGCATTGATGAAATTGGAGCCATCGTGGGCCGAGGCAAAGCGACGATCCAGCGTTGGTTTGACAAATATCGTGCTGCAGGGCTCGGGGCGGTGCTTACACGCGCCTACAAAGGCGGGATCAAAAGCCGTTGCGACAAAGAGGTGGAGGCCTTCTTGCTCAATGGTTTGAAGGTCGCGCGCTGGAACACAGCCGTTCAGGCGGGGCAAGAGCTGGAGCGACATTTCGGGCGCTCCTTCGCCTACAAGACGGTGTGGCGATGGCTAAAAAAATGCGCCGGGGTGCTTCGAGTCCCTCGCCCCGTGCATGAGAAACGGGACTCGGCAAAAGCGGAAGCGTTCAAGCGAGACTTTTCTAAGATCCTCCAGGAGCTTTCCCTCACCCGAGGCAATCGGATTCGGGTGTGGTTTGCCGATGAAAGCCGTTTTGGTTTGCTTCCGGTGTACCGCCGGTGCTGGACGCAAAGAGGGCTTCGGCCGCACAAAAAATATCAGACAAGATACCAGTGGAGCTACTGTTACGGAGCCCTCGACGTGGTCAACGGCGAGATGGTATGCATCCAAACCCCTAGCACGAATCTACAGTGGACGGAGGCTTTCCTCCAACAGATCAAAAAGCAATATCCTGAGGAGGAACATGTGGTTGTATGGGACGGGGCAGGCTTCCATCCGCACGACTCGGAGCACCCCAACGTCCCCCCGGGCATACATATCGTGAATTTGCCGCCGTATAGTCCTGAACTCAACCCGATTGAAAGACTTTGGGATATGATACAGGATCAAACGGCCAACAAACTGTGGCCGAGCATTGAGCGACTCGAAGAAGTCGTCGCAACCCATCTCAAAGACTGGTGGGAGGACACTGAAAAAGTCCTCTCTTTAGTTGGCGGAGGCTGGCAGCACATTCAAGCAAACGCTTCTGCCAAATAACTTATTATCATACCTAATGAGATTTGGTATAATACCCAGTCCGTCGGCCAATGAATGTTAGCCTCCAAACAGGTGCCGTCGATCAGGCAAATGGTGGTGTCAATCGGCTTGTCCAATCCCACCTGCCGGGCCAGAAGGGCATCGGCCACCACCTCAGTCAAGGTCCGGTGCAAGGCCCTCAACTGCTCTTCGCTGAAAAACTTCGAGGCCCGCTCCAGGGTGCTTCTGGAGATGCCCCTGATGCCATCGATCTGCCGGACACGGCAAAAGTCGGCCAACAGATCGCTGCTGCCCAGAGCCCGCGACAAATGCCGAAACGAAATCCCTCCGAGCAGACGGCCCAGCGTATCCATGCGCAGTGCCTTGATGGCAAAACTGGCCCGCTGCCGCCGGGCCTTTAGCCCGGATATTTCGTAAAAAAAGTATCGTTGATATGCTTAACTGCTGATATACAGCAGGATAGATCAATAATTAAAGCAATATCAGCGATGACAAAAGGTAAACAATTAAAGCTACAGTTGACAAGGGTAAAAGGCCGCCGTGTGCGGGTTGATTTCAAGGGCGGAGAGGTTACTTCGGATGCCGGACTGCTTTTGATCCGGGAAGTGGATCGGCAGTTGGGCTTGACCGAACGAGCGGCCCGACAGTTAGTGGACAAACGGCAGAAGGGCAAAGTACGCCATGAGGTATTGGGGATGCTGCGGCAGCGCGTTTACGGGCTGGTGGCGGGCTATGAGGATTTGAACGACTTTGATACCCTGCGCCACGATCCATTGTTGCCAACGGTAACGGGGCGCATTGAAACGTTGGCCAGCGCGCCGACTTTGTGTCGTTTTGAAAACGGGCAGGATCGGCGGGCGGCCTTTGCGGTAAACGAGCTGTTGGTCGAACAGTTCATGGGCTCCTTTGCCGAGGAACCCGAAGAGATCATCCTGGACTTTGACGCCACCGACAATCCGGTGCACGGGCTCCAGGAGGGACGTTTTTTCCACGGTTATTATGATCATTACTGTTTTCTGCCGCTATATGTTTTTTGCGGTGATCAGCTGCTGGTGGCCTACCTGCGGCCGAGCAAGATCGATGCCAGCAAGCATGCCGGGGCCATCCTCAAATTGCTGGTTAAACGGATTCGCCAAAGCTGGCCCCGTACGCGGATTATTTGGCGCGCCGACAGTGGATTTTGTCGAGACCGGATACTCTCTTGGTGCGACCGCAACGAAGTTAGTTACATCGTGGGGATGGCTCGCAATGCACGCTTGCAGCAAGACGCCCAGCAGTTGCAAAAGCAGGCCAAAGAATGGTTCGAACTAAGGGGTAAAAAACAACGGTTATTCCAGGACTTCGTCTATGCTGCCGATTCGTGGCGATGGCTGCGGTTGGTCATCCATAAAGCCGAACACACCGCACAGGGGTCCAACCCGCGCTTCGTGGTGACGAACCTGCCGGGCGATCCCCAGGAGCTTTACGACAAGGTATACTGTGGCCGCGGTGAAATGGAGAACCGAATCAAGGAACAGATGCAATTGTTCAGCGAGCGCACCAGCGCCCATCAATGATGGGCCAATCAGTGGCGATTGCTCTTGTCGGCGCTGGCCTACACCTTGATGGAAGCCATGCGCCGGTTAGCCTTAAAAGGGACGAAGTGGGCGCGGGCCCAATGCCACACCCTGCGGCTCAAATTAATCAAGATCGGAGCGGTCATCGTGCGCAACACCCGAACGATTCACTTTCACCTAAGTGAGAGTTATCCTTGGGCCAGTCTTTTCAACCATGCGGCCCGCCGATTGGTGCCAACCTAAAGGGTGCATTGGTGCTGCCCCCGGCACTACCGAACCAATGGGGGAAAGGGGGCAGTGTCTCTACACCCTGAAAAACACCTAAAAATCAAGACGATCTGCTCAAAATACAAAGAAATCCATCTCCAATAGCAATAACGAGCCAAACTTTACCCTTCATGAAATATCCGGGTTAGACCCATTGGCTGCCACCCCTCCAAGGCCAGCTCAATGGCCTGCGATTCCACCTCCGAGTCGATCAGCAGCCGATCGATTCGATCAATGGTGGCGCGGAAGTTATCGTAATCGAGGCACCGGTCGACCACAGTTAAAGCTGGACGCAGGAGGCATTGGATGGCTATATTTTTCATAGAAAGGGCTATATTGATTTTCGCTAACTCAATTATAGAACCCTTTTTTGGCCGGATCGAGCAAAAACTTGCTCTTTCCGGCTCTTTTTATCAACGTCATCCAGTTGACTATAAAATCTTTATATTTTTGGGACAGCCTCTATATAAGATAGAATATTAAGATTAAAGAACAATAAAAAGGGCGTCCCGATTGAATCGAGACGCCCTTTTTAACTGCGTTAAATGTTTTAGTTATGCGTTCGGGAACGGCTTACATCATGCCGCCCATACCGCCCATGCCACCCATGCCGCCCATGTCGGGCGCACCGCCCGGAGCAGGTGCATCCTTCTCTGGAAGATCGGTGATAATGGCTTCCGTGGTGAGCAGCAGACCTGCCACCGAGGCAGCATATTGCAAAGCCATGCGGACCACCTTGGTGGGATCGACCACACCGCTCTCAACGAGGTCTTCGTATTTTTCGGTAGTCACGTTGTAACCGTTGTTGCCTTTGTCTTGGAGAACGTGCTGGACGACCAGTGAGCCTTCCACTCCGGCATTGGAGCAGAGTTGGCGCAGGGGGTATTCCAGCGCTCTACGGACGATCTGGTTCCCAATGGCCTCGTCTCCGGAAAGATCGAGTTTCTCCATGGCGCCGGCAATGCGCAGCAGGGGCACGCCCCCGCCGGCCACGATGCCTTCTTCCACAGCCGCGCGGGTGGCGTGCAAAGCGTCTTCCACACGGGCTTTCTTTTCTTTCATTTCCGGTTCGGTGGCAGCGCCGACATTGATCACGGCCACTCCGCCGGCCAATTTGGCCAGACGTTCCTGGAGCTTTTCCTTATCGTAGTCGCTGGTCGTTTCGTCGATCTGGCGGCGAATTTGTTTAACCCGTCCCTGGATATCGGTGGTTTTGCCGCCGCCTTCGATAATGGTGGTATCCTCCTTGTCGACGGTAATACGTTTGGCTTGCCCGAGATCGGTCACCTGAACGTTTTCCAGTTTGATGCCGAGGTCCTCGGTGATGCAGCGACCGCCGGTCAAAATGGCAATATCTTCAAGCATGGACTTGCGCCGATCGCCAAAACCGGGCGCTTTGACCGCACAGACGTTAAGGGTTCCCCGCAGTTTGTTTACCACCAGGGTGGCAAGGGCTTCGCCTTCCACATCTTCGGCGATGATTAAAAACGGTTTGCCGGATTTGGCCACGGTTTGGAGCAAGGGCAGCATATCCTGCAGGCTGCTGATTTTTTTCTCATGGATGAGAATGTAGGCATCCTCCAGGATGGCTTCCATGGCTTCCATGTTGGTGGCGAAATAAGGGCTCAGGTAGCCTTTGTCGAACTGCATGCCCTCGACCACATCGAGGCTCGTGTCGATGCTTTTGGCTTCCTCCACCGTGATGGTGCCGTCTTTGCCCACTTTATCCATGGCGTCGGCAATGATGTCGCCGATTTCGGTGTCCCAATTGGCCGAAACGGTGGCCACGTTGCGTACCTCGTCGCGATTGCTCACTTTTTTGGAGAGGCCGCTGAGGGCTTTCACACCAGCTGCTACAGCTTTGTCGATTCCCCTTTTAAGGTAAACCGGGTTGGCTCCGGCGGCCACGTTCTTGAGACCTTCGCGGTAGATCGCTTCGGCCAGAATGGTTGCCGTGGTGGTGCCGTCTCCGGCGTTATCGGAGGTTTTCGAGGCTACCTCGCGCACCATTTGCGCGCCGATATTTTCATAAGGATCCTGAAGATCGATCTCCTTGGCCACGGTTACACCATCTTTGGTAATGGTTGGAGAACCGAATTTTTTGTCGATGACAACATTGCGCCCCTTGGGGCCCAGGGTCACCTTGACGGCTCCGGATAGTTGTTCCACGCCGAGGAGAATTTTCCTGCGGGCGGCTTCGCTGAATAGAATTTGTTTAGCCATAATGATTGTTCTATCTAAATTTTTTTAAGTGTTATTCTACGATTCCAAGAATGTCGTCCTCGCGCACCAGAGTATAGGTCACGTCGTCGAGCTTGACTTCCGTTCCTCCATACTTGCTGACGATTACGCGGTCGCCCACTTTGACGGAAAATTCGATCACATTGCCGTCATCATCCTTTTTTCCCGTGCCCAGGGCTACCACTTCGGCCTCCTGCGGTTTTTCCTTGGCGGTATCTGGAATGATAATTCCGCCCTTTACTTGTTCGTCTTCTTCAATCGCTTTGATGAGAACACGATCTCCGAGAGGTTTTATATTAACTTTCATAATGAGTCGTTTATTTTATACTTTATTTTTAGGTTTTGAGATATTGATTAAGGTTGTTAGCTTTATGCTATTCGTTTGAAAAGTCTGTTGCCCGAATGAAATACTAATTTACTTTTTATCGTCGTCGACCATTTCAAAATCGGCATCGACGACATCATCATCGTCCGGCTTCTTGGCTCCGGCCTCGGCTGAAGAATCCTGGCCGCCTTCCTCTCCTGGCTGATCGGCACTGGGTGCTGCGTCTCCCTGGGCTTGGGCCTGGGACTGGGCATACATTTCCTTTACGGCCGCTTCCATGTCGGGGTCGTTTTGCAGTTTATCCAAGGCCGCCTTTATCTGATCCACATCATTGGATTCGAGAGCTTTCTTGGCCTCCGCAATCGTCGCTTCGATGGGGCCCTTTGTATCCTCGGAAATCTTATCGCCGCTTTCCTTGAGGAGTTTTTCGGTCTGGTAAATGGCGCTGTCCAGTTGATTGCGTGTTTCCACCGCTTCCTTGTTTTTGCGGTCTTCCTCTGCGTGGGTCTCCGCTTCCTGCTGCATGCGTTCGATCTCTTCCTGACTCAGGCCAGATGAGCCGCTGATGGTGATTTTCTGATCCCGGCCCGTGCCCAGATCTTTCGCCGTGACGTGCAATATGCCATTGGCGTCGATATCGAAAGTGACTTCGATTTGCGGCACACCCCGGGACGATGGGGGAATCCCATCAAGCTTGAAATTACCCAGCATTTTATTGTCGCGGGCCATCGGGCGTTCGCCCTGCAAAACACGTATATCGACGCTCGGCTGGTTGTCCGAGGCGGTGGAAAAGGGTTGGGACTTTTTGGTCGGTATGGTGGTGTTGCGCTCGATCATGGGCGTCGAAATACCCCCTTCGGTCTCGATGTTGAGGGTCAATGGCGTAACATCGAGCAGCAGTACTGAATCCACTTCGCCACTCAAAACGGCTCCCTGGATGGCAGCGCCGATGGCCACCACTTCATCGGGGTTGACCCCCTTATGCGGTTCCCTTCCGGCCAATTCATGAGCCACTTCGAGAATCTTTGGGCTGCGCGTCATGCCGCCCACCAAAACGATGTTGCTGATATCGCCGACTTCGAGTTCGGCGTCCTTCAGGCACTCTTTGAACGGCCCTATTGTGCGCGCATAAAGATCATCGCAAAGCTGCTCCAGCTTGGCCCGTGTAAAGGTCACATTCAAGTGCTTGGGCCCGGTGGCGTCAGCCGTTATAAAAGGCAGGTTAATTTCAGTCTGCTGGGCCGAAGAAAGAGCGATTTTTGCTTTCTCAGCTTCTTCTTTGAGTCTTTGCAAGGCCATCGGGTCCTGTTTAAGGTCGATACCGTTTTCCTTTCTAAAATCATCCACCAGCCAATCGATGATGGCGGTGTCCCAGTTGTCGCCTCCCAGATGCGTGTCGCCCTTGGTGGCATGCACTTCAAAAACACTCTCCGCGATCTCCAGAATCGATATGTCGTAAGTGCCGCCGCCCAGGTCGTAAACGGCGATCGTTTCATCGGCCTTCTTTTCCAGCCCGTAAGCCAGGGAAGCTGCCGTCGGCTCGTTGATGATGCGTTTCACATCGAACCCGGCGATGGCCCCGGCGTCCTTGGTCGCCTGCCGCTGGGCGTCATTAAAATAAGCCGGCACGGTAATGACCGCTTCGATGATCTTTTCCCCCAGGTAGGCCTCGGCATCGGCCTTCATTTTGCTCAAGATCATGGAAGAAATCTGCTCTGGGGAGAATTTTTCAGTTTTGCCACCGGACTGGCATTCAATCCAGGCATCACCATTTTTCCCCTCCACTATCTTAAAAGGAATATTTCGGGACTCCTCTTGAACTTCGTTAAATTTGCGGCCAATGAGTCTTTTGGCGGAAAAAATCGTGTTTTGCGGGTTGGTCACGGCCTGCCTTTTGGCTGCCTGGCCGACCAGCCGTTCACCCGTTTTACTAAAAGCCACCACCGACGGCGTAGTCCGGGCGCCCTCTGAATTGGGCACCACGACCGGCTCTCCGCCCTCCATGATGGCCATACAGGAATTGGTGGTTCCCAAATCGATACCTAATACCTTGCTCACGCCAACCCATATAGCACTATACGTGCCAACGGTTATAATATACTCACAACTACTTGTTTACTAAGCAGTTATAAAATATTATCGACTATGTCGGAAACTTCGCTTTCCATGCAACCATGCCAAATTGTCCCATATTCTTGTCACAGTAAAGCGCCGCGCGCCCACTCTGTCACACTTGCACAAATTTCAATACGACCTGCTCAATACGTGAGAACCTCCCAAAAAAAATCAAAAAAAGTTGACTACCAAGCCCTCAATTCCGGCTTGATGAAAATACCCCGCATCCAGGTAGCGGTCGTGCGCGACCTGCTTGATATTGGCTTCGAGGAAGTGGAAGAACTCAAAGGCCGCGCTCCCGAAGCTCTTTTTGAAGATTTGCGAAAAAAGAATCCCGAGGCCCCCAAAGACCGCCTTTACGCCTTCCGCATGGCCGTTTACTACGCCGAAACACCCGACCCCGACCCCAAACGCCTCCACCCCTGGGCCTGGCAAGACTGAGGCGGGCAGTGGCAAATGCAATTGTCAGTCCGCAGTCAAAGTGCCCCCCATTGTTTCATAATTATTGAGTAGAAACATTCTGAATGCGGCATAAACAACCATAATAACGCTCTCTCAATCCATTTTTACGATTTTCAGGTTATTTCATCCATTTCTTGAGTTTGTGAGCTTGTATTTCAGAATTAGATAGTTAGTTTCTCTAAATGGCTTCTTCTCCCAAGTTGTCACGACTTCTGCATTGGTGGTTCGCCATCATTTCAGGTTTTCTACTGCTCGCTTCCTCAATGAGAACAGAGTCTGAGGAATTTTCAGAACTCAAGGCGAGAGCGGTATCAAATGGAAATGTCACCTTAGGCTTTGAAGCAAATCTTGGCCAGATCCATGACGGCATCGATTTCCTTGCCCGGGGAAATGGATTATTCTGTATTTTTGAAACCTTCAGAAGCAGTAATCAAATCGCGGAAATCTCGGTTTAAAAATCTGACATTAGATACAGTAAAACGCCGATAGCGGGAAAAGAATACGACCATGCAGATAAAGATTCATATGTTCTTGCTTTTTGCATTCATGGCAGTCTTCGCCTCTATCGGGCACGTCGCCAACGCGCAGACGCCTATCCCGGATAGCGCTCTTGAGGTTGCTATTCGCAATTCTTTAGGGAAACCTACGGGCGATATTACCGCCGCCGACATGGAATCGCTGACCAACCTTTCGGCCTCCTTCAGTGGCATCTCCGACCTGACCGGCTTGGAGGCGGCCGTGAATCTGACCTCGCTAGACCTCCCCGGCACCCAGATCAGTGATATCGGCACCCTGAGCGGACTCACCAACCTGACATCTCTAAACCTCTCCGTCAATCAGATCAACGATATTAGCGCCCTAACCCGGATATTTCATGAAGGGTAAAGTTTGGCTCGTTATTGCTATTGGAGATGGAGATGGATTTCTTTGTATTTTGAGCAGATCGTCTTGATTTTTAGGTGTTTTTCAGGGTGTAGAGACACTGCCCCCTTTCCCCCATTGGTTCGGTAGTGCCGGGGGCAGCACCAATGCACCCTTTAGGTTGGCACCAATCGGCGGGCCGCATGGTTGAAAAGACTGGCCCAAGGATAACTCTCACTTAGGTGAAAGTGAATCGTTCGGGTGTTGCGCACGATGACCGCTCCGATCTTGATTAATTTGAGCCGCAGGGTGTGCCATTGGGCCCGCGCCCACTTCGTCCCTTTTAAGGCTAACCGGCGCATGGCTTCCATCAAGGTGTAGGCCAGCGCCGACAAGAGCAATCGCCACTGATTGGCCCACCATTGATGGGCGCTGGTGCGCTCGCTGAACAATTGCATCTGTTCCTTGATTCGGTTCTCCATTTCACCGCGGCCACAGTATACCTTGTCGTAAAGCTCCTGGGGATCGCCCGGCAGGTTCGTCACCACGAAGCGCGGGTTGGACCCCTGTGCGGTGTGTTCGGCTTTATGGATGACCAACCGCAGCCATCGCCACGAATCGACAGCATAGACGAAGTCCTGGAATAACCGTTGTTTTTTACCCCTTAGTTCGAACCATTCTTTGGCCTGCTTTTGCAACTGCTGGGCGTCTTGCTGCAAGCGTGCATTGCGAGCCATCCCCACGATGTAACTAACTTCGTAGCGGTCGCACCAAGAGAGTATCCGGTCTCGACAAAATCCACTGTCGGCGCGCCAAATAATCCGCGTACGGGGCCAGCTTTGGCGCATCCGTTTAACCAGCAATTTGAGGATGGCCCCGGCATGCTTGCTGGCATCGATCTTGCTCGGCCGCAGGTAGGCCACCAGCAGCTGATCACCGCAAAAAACATATAGCGGCAGAAAACAGTAATGATCATAATAACCGTGGAAAAAACGTCCCTCCTGGAGCCCGTGCACCGGATTGTCGGTGGCGTCAAAGTCCAGGATGATCTCTTCGGGTTCCTCGGCAAAGGAGCCCATGAACTGTTCGACCAACAGCTCGTTTACCGCAAAGGCCGCCCGCCGATCCTGCCCGTTTTCAAAACGACACACAGTCGGCGCGCTGGCCAACGTTTCAATGCGCCCCGTTACCGTTTGCAACAATGGATCGTGGCGCAGGGTATCAAAGTCGTTCAAATCCTCATAGCCCGCCACCAGCCCGTAAACGCGCTGCCGCAGCATCCCCAATACCTCATGGCGTACTTTGCCCTTCTGCCGTTTGTCCACTAACTGTCGGGCCGCTCGTTCGGTCAAGCCCAACTGCCGATCCACTTCCCGGATCAAAAGCAGTCCGGCATCCGAAGTAACCTCTCCGCCCTTGAAATCAACCCGCACACGGCGGCCTTTTACCCTTGTCAACTGTAGCTTTAATTGTTTACCTTTTGTCATCGCTGATATTGCTTTAATTATTGATCTATCCTGCTGTATATCAGCAGTTAAGCATATCAACGATACTTTTTTTACGAAATATCCGGGCTAAGCGGGCTCACCAACCTGACATCTCTAAACCTCTCCGGCAACCAGCTCAACGATATTAGCGCCCTGAGCGGGCTCGCCAGCCTAACATTGCTATTCCTCAATTTCAGCCAGATCAGCGATATCAGCGCCCTGAGCGGGCTCACCAGCCTGATAGAGCTATACCTCTGGAACAACCAGATCAGGGATATCACCGCCCTGAGCGGGCTCACCAGCCTGAAAACGTTACGCCTTGGCGACAATCAGATCAGCAATATTAGCGCCCTGAGCGGGCTCACCAGCCTGATAGAGCTAAACCTCGGCTACAACCAGAGCAACGATATCAGCGCCCTGAGCGGGCTCACCAGCCTGATAGAGCTATACCTCACCAACAACCAGCTCAGTGATATTAGTGCATTATCTGAATTAACTAATCTTGTTTACCTGGATATTAGAACCAACTATCTCGATCTGCGGGAAGATTCGCGGGCACGGCAAGTTGTTGATGGACTACAAGTCAATGGCACGGTAGTTGTTTATGACAATCAGCAGATTAAATTATCCCTACAAGTTCATTAGCCCGGATATTTCGTAAAAAAAGTATCGTTGATATGCTTAACTGCTGATATACAGCAGGATAGATCAATAATTAAAGCAATATCAGCGATGACAAAAGGTAAACAATTAAAGCTACAGTTGACAAGGGTAAAAGGCCGCCGTGTGCGGGTTGATTTCAAGGGCGGAGAGGTTACTTCGGATGCCGGACTGCTTTTGATCCGGGAAGTGGATCGGCAGTTGGGCTTGACCGAACGAGCGGCCCGACAGTTAGTGGACAAACGGCAGAAGGGCAAAGTACGCCATGAGGTATTGGGGATGCTGCGGCAGCGCGTTTACGGGCTGGTGGCGGGCTATGAGGATTTGAACGACTTTGATACCCTGCGCCACGATCCATTGTTGCAAACGGTAACGGGGCGCATTGAAACGTTGGCCAGCGCGCCGACTGTGTGTCGTTTTGAAAACGGGCAGGATCGGCGGGCGGCCTTTGCGGTAAACGAGCTGTTGGTCGAACAGTTCATGGGCTCCTTTGCCGAGGAACCCGAAGAGATCATCCTGGACTTTGACGCCACCGACAATCCGGTGCACGGGCTCCAGGAGGGACGTTTTTTCCACGGTTATTATGATCATTACTGTTTTCTGCCGCTATATGTTTTTTGCGGTGATCAGCTGCTGGTGGCCTACCTGCGGCCGAGCAAGATCGATGCCAGCAAGCATGCCGGGGCCATCCTCAAATTGCTGGTTAAACGGATTCGCCAAAGCTGGCCCCGTACGCGGATTATTTGGCGCGCCGACAGTGGATTTTGTCGAGACCGGATACTCTCTTGGTGCGACCGCAACGAAGTTAGTTACATCGTGGGGATGGCTCGCAATGCACGCTTGCAGCAAGACGCCCAGCAGTTGCAAAAGCAGGCCAAAGAATGGTTCGAACTAAGGGGTAAAAAACAACGGTTATTCCAGGACTTCGTCTATGCTGCCGATTCGTGGCGATGGCTGCGGTTGGTCATCCATAAAGCCGAACACACCGCACAGGGGTCCAACCCGCGCTTCGTGGTGACGAACCTGCCGGGCGATCCCCAGGAGCTTTACGACAAGGTATACTGTGGCCGCGGTGAAATGGAGAACCGAATCAAGGAACAGATGCAATTGTTCAGCGAGCGCACCAGCGCCCATCAATGGTGGGCCAATCAGTGCCGATTGCTCTTGTCGGCGCTGGCCTACACCTTGATGGAAGCCATGCGCCGGTTAGCCTTAAAAGGGACGAAGTGGGCGCGGGCCCAATGCCACACCCTGCGGCTCAAATTAATCAAGATCGGAGCGGTCATCGTGCGCAACACCCGAACGATTCACTTTCACCTAAGTGAGAGTTATCCTTGGGCCAGTCTTTTCAACCATGCGGCCCGCCGATTGGTGCCAACCTAAAGGGTGCATTGGTGCTGCCCCCGGCACTACCGAACCAATGGGGGAAAGGGGGCAGTGTCTCTACACCCTGAAAAACACCTAAAAATCAAGACGATCTGCTCAAAATACAAAGAAATCCATCTCCAATAGCAATAACGAGCCAAACTTTACCCTTCATGAAATATCCGGGTTAGGATCATGCTGGATGCCGCTATTTCTGAAATATTCATGCTTTCGTAGCCTTTTACGGCGGACGCTTCTTCCGGGGTTGGTTGGGTTTATTGAGTTTTGAGGGCGGTCAGTGGTTGAGCAGGCTGGAGCCTAGGTCCACTGCGAAGATGAGGATGAGGGCGTATAGGAGGAGGGCGAGGAGCCCGGCCAGGCAGGCCCCAGCGGCGAAGAGGCCGTCGTCTTCGGTCAGGCCGATGCCGATGAGGAAGATGACTCCGGCCGGGGCGGTGTTGGTCAGCGGGATGGGCAAAATCATGAGCAGGGACATGAGGATGACCAAGACGCCCATAAGCGGCAGACCCCAGGGGCCCGCGATCCAGGACAGGCGGGGGCGAATGAGGTGTTCGAAACGGGAAAAAACTTTATGCCCGGCGTGAAACATTTTAACGGCGAGAGTGCGGTTGATATTTTTTCGCCCGGCCCAGGCCGGCAGCCAGAGGGTTTTCCGCCCGAAGAGCATTTGCAGACCGATGATGGTCAAGAGCAGCCCGAAGGGTGTGCTATAACCGGCGGCTGGAATGGGCAGGGCGCTGGGCAGTGAGAGGACGATGAGCAACAGCCCGTAACCCTTGTCCCCGATCTGGCGGATGATTTGACCGAGGGATAGGTCGCCTTTCTGCGAATAGGCGGCCATGCGTTGGAGAATGGCGGACAGGCTTTCCTGGTGCATAAGAATGGGGACTTTATTCGGTTTTGGGCCAGGGATTGGCAAGCCTTAAACGGGCATTGTTACCCTACCGCATGACGGCCTAAAGAAACGAGGGACGATTTCATATTGTCTCGCCTGGGGGAAGAGGTTGTTGCTATTTTAACGAATATGAATGTTGAAAAGGCGTTGGCGCAGACGTGAGAATCGGGTTTTTAGGTGGCACTTTTGACCCCGTGCATTGGGGGCATCTGATAAAGGCCCAGGATGCTTTGGAGGCATTGGGTCTGGAGCGTGTGTATTTTATTCCCGCGGCTGCCAATCCTTTAAAGGAGGAACCGCCGGTGGCCGCATCAAGTGAGCGCAGGGCCTTGCTGGAATTGGCCCTGGAAGGGGAAAAAAAATTCGAGCTGCTGGACCTGGAATTGGGCTCGACAGGGCCGAGCTATACCGTCGATACGGTTCGGCGGCTGATTAGCCGGTTTCCCGGCGACCGGCTTTTCTGGATCATTGGATCGGATCAGTTGAAGGGATTGCAGCGCTGGCGGGCCATTGAGGAACTGGCCGGATTGATTGAATTTGCCTGTCTGAGGCGGCCCGGTCATCCCTTTGAATATCCTGGCATTGCGGGATTGCGCCTGCATCCAATCGAAGGGCATGTCTGTGAGATCAGTTCCACCGAAATCCGGGAGCGGTCGAAAAAAGGGCAATACTTCGGCTTGTTTTTACCGAAAAAAGTCCTAAGTTATATAAAAAGTAATAAAATTTATAGTTGTTAAGTTAAGAACCACCGAATGCCCGACGAGGAAATAAACGAAGAAATACTGGAGCAAGTCAGAACCTGCTGCCGGGCATTGGACGATAAAAAAGCGGACGACCTGGTGGTTCTCGATCTACGAGAACGCTCCTCCATCACCGACTATTTCATTATAGCCTCGGGCAAGTCTTCACCCCACCTGAGGGCCTTGCAAAACAACCTGCGGGAAATCCTCAAGAAACGGAATATCGAGGTTTTGGGGACCGATTCAAACACGGACAGCGGGTGGGTCGTGGTCGATGCTTTCGATTTCATGGTCCACCTCTTCAACCCGGAAATGAGGGAGTATTACAGCCTGGAAAACCTGTGGAAGGATTCTCCCCGGGTTGCTGTCGAGGAGATCGTGGGCGTTTAAGGGAGATTCGACCCGGCTTTTTATTAAAAATCGGGGTTGAATCAAACGATGCGCTCGAATCGGGATTGAAAAAAGCGCAGGTATTTTGGCTCATAGGTCATCCGCAAGCCGCGAATTTTGTCCCGTTTGGAGCAAACCTCTTCCACCGATTCAGCCACTACGTCCATGTGGGCCTGAGTATAGACCCGGCGTGGAATCGTCAAACGAACCAATTCGAGTTTAGGGTAGTTGTGTGCTCCGGTTTCGGGGTTTCTGCCAGCCGAAACGACGCCCCGCTCCATCGCCCGCACACCGGAATCGAGGTAGATTTCAGCTGCCAGTGTCTGCGCTGGAAAAGCATCCTGGGATAGATGCGGCAAGATTTTCCTGGCATTGAGAAAAACTCCGTGGCCGCCAATCGGCCTGACCACCGGGATACCTTTCGCCATTAACTGGTCACCCAAATACAGCACCTGGCCTACACGGGCGCGTATGTGGTCTTCGTCAACCGATTCGGCAATGCCTATGGCGAGGGCCTCCATGTCTCGTCCGGCCATGCCGCCGTAGGTGTGCAAGCCCTCGAAGATCACGACCATATTTCTGGCTTTGTCGTAAAGGTCTTCGTCATTGACGGCCAGGAATCCGCCGATATTCACCATCGCGTCCTTTTTGGCGCTCATGGTTGCGCCATCGGTCAGCGAGCAGATTTCCTTTACAATGGCGGCCGAGGAGAGGTTTTCGCAGCCTTCTTCCCTTTGCCTTATAAAATAGGCGTTTTCCGTCACCCTGGTCATATCGTGCATGATCGGAATGCCGTGTTTCTGTGTCAGCTCGCGTAAATCTCTCAGATTCCGCAGGGAAATCGGCTGCCCGCCCGCCATATTGACGGCGGTCGCAATGCAAACGTATGGAATCCTCTCCGGGCCGTATTTTTCGATAAGCGCTTCGAGCTTGTTCAAGTCCACATTGCCTTTAAAGGGGTGTTCGCTCTCTGGATCGTGCGCTTCGTCGATTATGATGTCGGCAAATTGACCGCCCGCCAACTCCTGATGCAGCTTCGTGGTGGTGAAATACATGTTGCCCGGGATGATGTCGCCTTGCTTGATCATTATCTGTGAAATGATGTGCTCGGCGCCGCGACCCTGGTGGGTCGGCACGATATACTTGTAGCCATAGAAGTCCTGAACCGCTTTTTCCAGATGGTAGAAATTGTCGCTGCCGGCATAGGACTCATCTCCTCTCATCATGCCGGCCCATTGCCGGTCGCTCATGGCGGAAGTGCCGCTGTCGGTAAGCAAATCAATATAAACATCCTTTGATTTGAGGAGAAATGTATTAAAGCCGGCCTGGCAAATGGCGGCTTCACGTTCTTCCGCAGTGCTCATCTTGAGCAGCTCGACCATTTTGATTTTAAAAGGCTCAGCCCAGGAACGCTTTCTTTGTTCAGATGCCATGATATTTCTCCTTTCTTTCTACAAATCAAATGTACTCAACGTTCATAATTCATATTATCCAAGGATTGAAACAGTTCGATGTAGTTGTACAAAATTTTCACGTTGTTGTTGAATAGTTTGCTGCTGATTCTATCTTTGGTTTCGTATAGGCCACCCCACTTGTGGCCGGGTTTGATTTTGTAACGATTGTTTTTCAATATCCATCGACCGGCTTCATCCTGGGTTGAGATGACTTCACCGACTTCTTCTAGCGAAGCTTCCAGTTTTTCCAGAATCTCATCTTGGGAAAGCTTGCGGTCGCGCTGATTCAGATAAGCGTCTCTTTTCAATTCCGTTATGCGTGCAAATCTTTTTTCCGTTTGTTGTAACCGGTCGATCAAATCCGATTCGTATCCATATCCGGTGCGGCGTTCGGCGCTGAGTTCAGCAGTAGAATTGACGCGGATTCTACCCCTGTCATAATACAGAGGCCGGCCTGTCCCAATCTCGACAAACCTGGCCCATTTGCCGTTGGGTAATCGGCTTGAATACAGCCAGTCGATGGCATCCGGAATAGGTTCAAGATAGCGGTCCCGTCCCGTATAGAGGTAAAGATCCATCAGTGTGCCGATGTTGCGAACCGTTACCATTGGGCAAACTGCGGGCGGCTCAAACACTCTGGCCCAGGCCGGCTGGAGGTAATCGTTATATTGCTGTATCCAACCGGTCTGAGGCGGGGGCAGTTGAGAGATCATGATGAACCAGCCGGCTTTGTTTATGGGGTAGTGTATAAAAAGTTTATGGGGTAGTGTATAAAAAAAGAATGTTATTTTGTATTTTTAGCTGTACAAATAGCGTTAGGCAGTTTATTCTTAGTGCATGGTTACTAAAATTATTAATTGTCGGCACTGTGGAAGTGAAAATATCATTAAATTTGGCAAGACGCCCAACCATAAACAGCGCTACCGCTGCCATGATTGTGGTAAACAAAGCCGCGAAAACCCCACAGTGAAATACACCGAAGAGCAAAAAGAAATGATCCTTCGAGTCTATCAGGAACGCAGCAGTCTACGCGGTTTACAGCGCGCCTTCGGGGTGAGTCCCAACACCGTTTTGAGTTGGTTAAAAAAAACGACAATCGCTGCGACCGCTCAAAAGCACGATTCTTGCGGCCCGCCGCCATGATGTCATTGAACTGGACGAACTGTGGTCTTTTGTGGGGCGCAAGAGCGATGCCCAATGGGTTTGGATCGCTCTTTGCCGACGCACCCGTCAAATCCTCTCCTATGCCATTGGGCCTCGGGATTGGTATCGTTGCCGGGAACTTTACGAGCGTCTGCCACGGGCCTACAAAAGATGTGCCACCTACAGCGACTTTTGGAGCACTTATGATGAAGTCTTTCCTCATAACCGATCCGTGGGAAAAGAAACCGGTGAAACGGCCCATGTGGAACGATGGAACAATACCCTGCGCCAACGACTGGGTCGTTTCACACGCAAAACCCTCTCCTTTTCCAAGCTTAAGAGTATGTGTAAACGCCGGGATGAAACCGGTAAGGGGGTCGGGGTAAAACCGGTACGCTTGGAATAAGGTTTAGGTTAGTAATTGCAGGTACGTCAAGGTTTAGGGTTTGGGAGTTGGTTTTGGGGATTGGCTTGGGGTCGGTGAGGAGGCCGGAGGCCGACGAGCCGGGCCCAAGGCGTTTATTGTTTTGTGCCACGGCGACGGCGTCGAGCATCGCGCAAGCGGTAGCTTTGCCCGTTGGCTTCGAGGATATGCACCCGATGGGTGAGTCGGTCCAGCAGAGCTCCGGTGAGCCGTTCGGAACCGAGCACTTCGATCCAGTTCTCAAAGGGCAGGTTGGTGGTGACGATGAGACTGGTGCGCTCGTAAGCGCGGCTGACCACGTCGAAGAGCAGTTCGGAACCGGTCTTGGAAAAAGGGACGTAACCGAGTTCGTCGAGGATGAGTAGGTCGAGCCTTTCGAGTTGCTTCATGAAGCGCTGCAGGTCGTGGTTGTCGCGTTGCTCGAGCATATGGGTAACCAGGGCGGTGACCCCGAAGAAACGGATCCGCCGGCCCTGGGCACAGGCGGCAAAGCCCAGGGCGGTGGCCAGGTGCGTTTTACCGGTACCGGCGTTACCGAGGAGCAGCACGTTTTCGCGCTGGTCGACATACTCCCCGCGCATGAGCTCTCGGATGAGCGCTTCGTTGATCGAGGGCTGCGCTTCAAAGGCGAAGCTCTCGAGGGTCTTGAGCACGGGGAAACGGGCGTTTTTGATCCGCCGCTGGGCGGCCCGCTGTTCGCGTTCAATGAGCTCCCGTTCGACCAGATGCAACAAAAAGGCGGCGTAATCGAGCCGGTCCCGGGAACAAGCCGCGGCCACCGCCGGCCATTCGCGCAGGATGGTGGGCAACTTCAGTTTCTTGAGGTGATGGTGTAACAGCAGCTGGTTTTTTTCTTCCTTCATAAAGCCCCTCCTGGAATCTTGAGCAGTTCGCTGTAGGCACCGAGGTCAGGGGCGGCCACACGGACGTGACGCAGGTGTGGATGGCCGTCCAGCCGGAAGGTTCTGCTCCCGTAGTCTTCCTGAGGATAGAGATACTGGGCGATGGCCTCACGAGTCAGTCCCCCCACCCGCAGGGCCGAGACGACGGCCTGCTGCAAGGCCGCCATGGGGTGTTTCTCCAACAGCCGCAGCACCCGGATATACTCCCGGGTGCCTTCGCCCCCGCATTGGCTTTCGAGCCGGCGTCTGAGGACCTGCAGGCACTGCGGCAACTGCCAGCCCGAGAGTGGGCGGGCGAAGTCCAAAGCGCCCGGTTTTTTCTCCAGCAAAGCCAGGTAGTGCACCGGCTCGAAAGAGACTTGCTCTTTATCCCAAATGCGGCGGTGCCGGGCCACCTCTTGGCCCCCACAGAAGATCACCACCTGCCGACAGGACCCTTCCACCACCACCGGATGGTGGGCGCAGCGCACCGGCACCGAATAGTCGTTGCACTCGAAGCGCACCAGCGAGAGGCTGCTGACGCAGGTCGAGCGTTTGCGGCTCGCTTCAAAGGGTATGGGCGGCAACGCCAGCATGACGGCGCGCTCCTCGGCCAGCAGTTCCTTTTTCACCGCCCTTTTCCCGCGTAATTTACGCTCCATGTCCCGCTCACATGCCTCCAACAGCTTTGCGTTGAGTTCCTCCAGGTCCCGAACCTGCGGTACCGGTACCAGGAAGTTGGCCCGGGCATAACGCACGATCCCCTCGACCACGCCCTTCTCGTTGGGCCGGGCGGGCAGACAGAAGTGTTCCTCGAACAGGTAATGGCTCTGTAGCTGCAGAAACCCGTCGGTCAGCTTGCGTTCACGCGAACCGATAATCTTACCCACCGCCACCTTCGAGTTGTCATAGCTGATGCGCCGGGGCACCGCCCCGAAAAACTCAAAAGCTCGCAGGTGCCCCTCCCAGAAGCTCTCCGTGCACTCCCGTTCGAACACCTGCACGAAAAAGGCATCGCTGTAGGGCAGGCTCATGGCAAAAAATGGCCGCCTACGCAATTGCCCCGCCTCCTTCACCAGGGCATGACCGAAGTCCACCTGTCCCTCCCCGGGGCGGTGCTCCAGCGGCACGAACACTTCCCGCCGCCTCGCTCGCAGCTCGGCCACCACCTCCTTGACCGCCGTGTAGCCCCCTTGGTAGCCCTTCTCCCGACCCAAACGCTGGTAGATCCGTTTGGCCGTATGGCGCTGCTTCTTGGGCACGTTCCGGTCCGCTTTGAGCACCTCCTCGATCCAGCCCACATACGGATCGATCTTGCGCTCTCGCCTCTTCTTGCGCCGGTATCCCGGCGGCTGGGAATAGGCCAGCATCTTTCCCAGGGTCTCCCAGTGCAGTCCCTCTTCTCGCATTACAGAGCGCTTGCTCTGCTTGTCCCGCAGCACTTTGTGCCGCACTCTTGTCCATTGCTTCATATCTCGATACACTCCTCCTTTCTAGGATAAGCGTACCGGTTTTAAAGCGCCCTCTTTACCGTACCGGTTTTTCCCCGGCGTTTACACTTCGTCCCTTTTAAGGCTAACCGGCGCATGGCTTCCATCAAGGTGTAGGCCAGCGCCGACAAGAGCAATCGCCACTGATTGGCCCACCATTGATGGGCGCTGGTGCGCTCGCTGAACAATTGCATCTGTTCCTTGATTCGGTTCTCCATTTCACCGCGGCCACAGTATACCTTGTCGTAAAGCTCCTGGGGATCGCCCGGCAGGTTCGTCACCACGAAGCGCGGGTTGGACCCCTGTGCGGTGTGTTCGGCTTTATGGATGACCAACCGCAGCCATCGCCACGAATCGGCAGCATAGACGAAGTCCTGGAATAACCGTTGTTTTTTACCCCTTAGTTCGAACCATTCTTTGGCCTGCTTTTGCAACTGCTGGGCGTCTTGCTGCAAGCGTGCATTGCGAGCCATCCCCACGATGTAACTAGAGGCTGTCCCAAAAGGGTGATTTTTGCGAGGGCTTTTGATAGGCGCTCATTTTAGAGGTATTTGCATTTGGGAGAGTATCAACTTTGCTCTCCTATGACGTTAGGATACTGGTTTTGGGGTCCGGTTGCCTGGTTTTCTTTGTATGAGCCGACAGTAAGGCTGTGAAAAAGTATTGTCCTTGCTTTTCCGCTCTCTAGGCCGCCGCTTTGGTTTTTAGTTCGTCTTGCTGGGCCAGCATCTTGGCTACTTTCCATAGGTTGTGCGAGAGTACCGACCAGGCTACGCTGATCGAGCGGTTGGCAAAGCCTTTGCTGCGCAACCGCCCGGCCTGCCAGCGATTCTTCAATACCCCGATCCGCCCTTCGGTGCTGGCCCGGCGCTTTTGCAATTGTCTGAACAGTGGTTCCTCCATCCGGTTTTTCAACTGCTTCGGATCGCGTGGACAGAGCGCGTCGTAGATTCCCTCCTGGGCTAACTGCCGGCGGGCCCGCTGGGAGGCAAATCCCCGGTCCGCGCACATGGCCGCTATGGGTTCTTCCAGGTTGAAGCGGTTCTGTCTTTGCAAACTCTCTTGCATTTGTTCATTTTCGCTTGGAGTTCGGCTGCCGTAGAGTTTCCAGTCCAGCAGGTACCCTTCAACGCTTTCTCCCAAAAACAGGGTGTTGCCGAACTCGACCTCTTGGCCCGCTTTACCTCGCACAATCACCTGCCCATCGAGTTCGTAAACACTCAAGACTTTCTCTGCGTTTTTCACCTGGCGGCCGCCAATGATCCGCTCGTGCGCCTGTTTGATGACCACCGGGATTTGCTCGCTCATGCGCTCCATCCGGGCGAGGATCTGTTGGACCTGTTTTTCGCTGTAATCGCTTTGCTCCCAGCAGGCTTGCAATAATTCCCGGTGACTGCGGGCATGCTCCCCGAGCCGTTTGAGCAGCTTTTTCATCTGCCTCAAGATACCCTTGCGCTGCCGCGCGCTGTCCTTTCGCCGCCGGCTGTGGGTCATCTGTATGCACAGCCGATTCATCTGCCGAGCCAAGGGCTCCGGTTCGATCGGCATGCGATGGCGCACACCGGCCTTCTCGCGGATCAGCCGGATCGCTTTGAGCAACGTGCCGGCTACATCCTTGAGTAATACCCAGTCCGTCGGCCAATGAATGTTAGCCTCCAAACAGGTGCCGTCGATCAGGCAAATGGTGGTGTCAATCGGCTTGTCCAATCCCACCTGCCGGGCCAGAAGGGCATCGCCCACCACCTCAGTCAAGGTCCGGTGCAAGGCCCTCAACTGCTCTTCGCTGAAAAACTTCGAGGCCCGCTCCAGGGTGCTTTTGGAGATGCCCCTGATGCCATCGATCTGCCGGACACGGCAAAAGTCGGCCAACAGATCGCTGCTGCCCAGAGCCCGCGACAAATGCCGAAACGAAATCCCTCCGAGCAGACGGCCCAGCGTATCCATGCGCAGTGCCTTGATGGCAAAACTGGCCCGCTGCCGCCGGGCCTTTAGACCCATTGGCGGCCACCCCTCCAAGGCCAGCTCAATGGCCTGCGATTCCACCTCCGAGTCGATCAGCAGCCGATCGATTCGATCAATGGTGGCGCGGAAGTTATCGTAATCGAGGCACCGGTCGACCACAGTTAAAGCTGGACGCAGGAGGCATTGGATGGCTATATTTTTCATAGAAAGGGCTATAGGCGGATCCTCCAGCAGTTGGTCTTCGAGCCCCTGCCGGAACTCTCCGTCCCAGGCATTTTCTCCGGGCAGGCACTTGATCCGCTCCACCAAAAACTCCCCGCCCTGCGCGCGAGATCAAGCATGAGTTCAGGCCCCACCTGACTCTTCATCGCTCCGCGTCGAGTCCGTATGACGTTTCTCGTCTTCTATATTCGGTGTCACAACTAACTGCGGCGTGATGCTTTAGATAACACAACAGAATTTTCGATGGGTTTCGTTTCCCATGGCCCGTTTCTCGAACTGCCTTTCGACCCGCTCACTCCTCCTTCGTCGAGCCGCCCCGCCCAATACGAACCGTCCCGGACTGTCGCAAAGATAAACGGCCACCTGGGCCACCTGATGAGCACTCGTCCCCTGGCTACCAACAATAGGCCATGAAGGCGATGCTCGTAGGAAGATTGCTCGCTTCGACGGATTTCACCTTGCAAGACCAAGCTAGGGGCGCGCCACGGGCAGCCATCCCTGCACCGGCGTGCCCAACCGGATAGCGCCCCGCGTCTTCAGCGATGCGGCTTGCGATACGGTTGGCGGCGGCCTTGAGGGAACCGTAGGCGAGGTGGGTGTAGCGGCGGCGGTCTGCACCTTGTTGTGCCGGAGCAGGTTTCCAATCATGGGCAGCGCCTCGCCGACCGGAAACCCGTTTCTGGCATAGCTATGTCCAAAAGGTCGTAAATGCGCTACCAAAGCTCACGAAAAGAGGCGTGCCGCGCTTGAAGTCGGGCATCACCCGGGGGGGTTGCCTTCCTAAAGTGCGCCGCGGCGCTGAAGCTCTTCAAAAACTGTAGCCGAGCTTTCCGTACCAGAAGGCGCCATCAAACCCAAAGGGGCAGAACTGGCCGTATTTGTTGCCAGTAGTCGCGGCGGACTTCGGATTTTCGTCAGGGTAATTGTTGAAGACGTTCTGAGCGCCCGCCGTTAAGGTGATTCGATCCGTAAGGGAGTAGTTGACTTCGAAATCAACGAGGAATTCGTCTCCGTAGGTTTGACTATCCTCGGAATCATGCCAGGAACTATAGTAACGGCCGCGGCCCAGCAGATTCCAGCGATCCAGCATGGGCTGCGTCAGGGTTATGGTTGCCCGATGCCTGGGAAGACCCTCCTGTAATTCCCGGATGCGGACGTCGTTTATCGTCTCGGGGCTGAACTGGGTGACTTCCGTATTCGTGTAGTTATAACCGAGGCTCAGTTCACCCTCCCGCACTCCGGTCGACAGAACGACGTCGATGCCGCGGGTTTCCGTGTCAAAGTCATTGATGAAAAAGACGTACTCCACCAGATTGTAGGCGTCGGTGATGCCCGTAGCGAACAATTGATCGCGCTCTGCATCCGTAAACTCGAAGTCCTGTGAGAGCGACATGCGGTTCTTCACGTCGATGCCGAAATAATCGACCGTGATTACCGTATTGCCCATATCGACAACGAAGCCGATACTGAAGTTGGTCGATTTTTCAGGCGTGAGCGCCTCGCCGCCCCTCCCCATCGCAACGGGATTGGTGGGAGGAATCACGGCCCTGGTGATTAGTTCCATTCGGTCCGCTTGAAATTCAGTGGTTACGTTGAAAGCGTTTTGCTGACCGGGAGTGGGGGCCCGGAAACCGGTGTTGAAGCTCCCGCGCACCTTCAGATTCTCGTTGATGCCGTAGGTGGTCGCCAGCTTATAGTTGATTGTGCCTCCGAAATCATTGAATTCTTCATAGCGCAAAGCGGCGGCAACCAACCAGTCGTCGGTCAGCTCGTATTCCGCGTCCACGTAGACGGCATAGTTGGAGCGGTCCCATATACCGGCGGCGCTATCACCGAAACCCGAGAAACCGTTGGAAGCACCCCTGAATCCCTGCTGATGCAGAGCCTGGCCGATCGCATATGACTCGGGTTGCCCCCTCACGATTTCAAACTCCTCGACACGGTATTCGAAGCCACTGGCGAGGAACAACTGCTCGCTTAGCGGATAGGTCACGCCAAAGTTGAGGTTGATTTCGGTCTGAATATAATCACCGGGATCGAAATAAGTCGGAGTATCGGGGCCGAGAGAGGCGTTGACGGTATTAAAGATAAAGAAATCAGTGTGATGACGCCCGTAAGCAGCGCTGAAATCCAAGCCGAGTTTCGATCCGGTTGTTCTCACCCCGGCGACAATGGATTGGTCCTTCGCGTACCCGCCAAAGCGGGGCGTGAAACCGCCGGGGAAGAGTTCCTGAAAGGTGAACAGATTGGGATCGTCGAACACCTGTTGCAAAGCGACGGGGTCCGGCACATGGTTAGTTATCGTTACCACAGGGACCTTGGACTCATCGCCATCCAAAGCGCCCACCAGCAACGTTTTTCCGGCGTCATTACTGAATACGCCGCGTCGCGTATTGGGATTGCGGTAATAGAACCCGCCCTCCACTTCCTTGCTCGCGTAGTTGGCATGACCGTAGAACTCGAGGTTCCCGCCTATGGCGGCGCCGTAATTGGCAAACAATTTGAGATCGTCCCGAACGAAGGGTTGACCCCAGATTTGAGCGGGATTCGCCACCTCGCTGTTTCCCACCGCGATCAGAGCAGCGGCGTCATCTCGCTGCACGGAGCGGATGGTCTCGCCAGAGTTGCCGTACTCCCCGCTGAGATTGATCCAGGCCTTTTCGCTGCCCAAGCCGATATTGCCGGCGATGGAAACTGCTTCGCCGCCACCGTCCTGGTAAATCCCCGTTCGAACGATGAGAGACCCTCCTTCGTAACTGTCGTTGAGCTCGAAGTTCAACACCCCCGCAATGGCATCGGAACCGTACTGCGCCGAAGCTCCGTCGCGCAGCACTTCAATCCGTTTCAGAGCGAGCGCGGGAATGGGGGCTACATCGGGCCCCTGTGCGCCATCGGCGACGCCGTTGCCCAACCAGTGAATCACGGACGCGCGGTGGCGGCGCTTGCCGTTGATGAGCACCAGCGTATGGTCCGGCGGCAGCCCGCGTATATTGAGCGGCCGAACGATCGTCGAGGAGTCGCTGATCGGCTGGGTATTGACGTTGTAAGAGGGGATGACGTTCCTCAATAGATCCTGTAAATCAGTGAAGCCTTGCATGGTGAGGGATTCGCCGGCGAATGTATCGACGGGCACCGCTGAATCAACCACCGAACGCGGCTCCGCCCGCGAACCGATGATGACCAGTTCTTCGAGGACCTGCAGATTCTCGGAGTCGTCCCGGGGCTCGGACGGGGCTGGGGTCGAGTGAACGCTTTCGGGCTGCAGCACCTCCTGCGCGAAGGCATTTAAAGGAAGCAATGCAAGTATGGTAAGAGTAATTGTAGAAAGTCTCATTGGTATCTGAATATGACCATTACACCACTCAACCAACTCGAGGTCAAGTCCGGATTCTACTGCCAGGGTAGAAAGATTCTAGGTTCCTCGACGTTTTCAGTGGTACATTGCGGAGGGGATGTTGAGTTTACCGACGGCGAAGTGGAGCATGGTGATTAGCTTCTTTAGTGGTGTGATGGCCTCTGGCTTTGCGTTTGGTTGCGCTAAAGACACTGTTGAGTTCTTCAATGCAGGTATTGGTGAAGTGCGATTCCCAGTGGGCGAGGGTTTCCTCTTGGTGATTTTCGATTATGTTGGCCCATGGGTTTAAGGAAGCCTCGCCATGATGCTTACACATTGCGGTAATAACGTTCGAAATAGGTACTCAGGTTGCGTCTTCTCAGTAAAGGATATTGTGCCAGTACCACTGAAAACGTCGAGGAACCAGATTCTAAGACGCAACTAGCTGATAAGCAGCTGATAAGCAAAAAGATAAAAAAAGAGCTAGACAATCCCGAATAAATCAGTCATGTTAAGATGGTATGAAAGCCGAGATTTCCCATATGAACATTCGTAATCGTTGAAAATAGCTACTTTCTAATATTTCGATCCAATTTTCTGCTTTCAATGTGATTTTGCAATCCTTTCCTTGGTTATTTGATGATCAAATCGGCAGTATTTAACAATTATTGCTGATTTTCCCTTTGCTTGGTCAAATCAGGGAAAGATATTTCCTTCTGTTGGAGGTTTCCACAGCACTGATTCCCACAGCACTGATTCCTTTTGTATCGAAAAATCTTCTTACTCACCCCGTATCAGGTGCGAGTCGCAGTCGCTCTACTCGCTTGAGCATGGTTCGAAACATTTCTCTTGGGATGGCCACCTCAGCCATCTGGAAAGTGATATACTTGGCATGGTGGATCACCTTTGCTCCGATTTTGATGAGTTTCTCCCGCAAAGAGCTCAGCATCTAGTGCTTCACCTTGCCAGGAAGAATCAACCGGCGCATGAAGTTGCCCAGATTGTAGGCTAAGCCGAAGAGCTGAAGCCGAACGGCATTGTCCTCAAAGTCATGGCAGGACAAGCGGGTCCAGTGGATGGCATGTTTGCCCTCTTTGATCCACTGCTCTGCGGTGCCCCGGTGGTTGTAAAATTTCACTACCTTCCTGGGTGGCCAGTTCAGATTTGTCACGATGAAACCGACCCGCGCAAATAACTCTCCGGCCTGCCACTCGACCTTGGCCACCACCCGGCGAGGTCTCTGCCAACTAGCGGCTTGATACGGAAAACTGGCATAAAACACCTTGGGTGCCCACGAGGGTCGCCCCACTGGCCGAGTGAGTAAAGGGGCGATATGTTTTTGTAAAATCGTGTTGCTCTGCAGCCGAATGGCATAGGAGAAGTTCTCTTGCTCAAGGTAACCGTAGAGGTCCGGATTGGCGAAGGCTGCGTCACCTCGGAAAAATCGTTTCAGGGGACAGTCACGATAGCGGGCAACGACCGGTTGGAGCACCGACAACCAATCGTCGGCACTGTGCACATTGCCTTTACGCAGGTTGGCCCGTTCCAGATCACCAAACTGGTTGAAGCAGAACAGGGGATGGTAACAGGTGCAGCCGAAATGACCGTTGAAGGCTGAGCCTTCCTGCTTCCCGTAAGTAGGGCTCTCCGAACTATCCATATCGAGAATCAATTTTTTCATCCCCACTCGCCTATTCACCTGGTCGATCCATTGACCACTCATGTCCATCAGTGCGCTCAGATTCGCAGGCTTGGTTAACATCTGTGTTTCAAAGCGGCTCATTTCACTGGGCGAAGCCGCCGGTTGCCAATCGGCACGACCCCCGACAATCTGCCTCATGACCGGATCAAAGCGCAGGCGCTCCGCATCGTTCGTATCTTTGTATCCTGCCAGGCGACTAAAGACAGACTGCCGAAGCAGAGCCGTTCTGCCGTGCTGGATATTTTTGCCCGTGCGCTCCTCCACCACATTTTTGCTTCCTATTGCAGTCAGCCCGAAAGCCTCATCGAGTTCCCGGTAGAGTAACAATCCTGCATCACTGGTAACCTTCGCACCGTGGAACTCCAACTTGATTCGGCGGTTGAATTGAACCCGAAAACTGCTCTTTTTTGCGTCACCCATTGGATTTTAAGAATTTGCTCGTTATAAGTATATTTAAGTAACTTATTATTAAACACATAGCGCTTATTTCAAGCTAATTTTCTTATGATGAAATGGGAAATATGGGCTATATTGATTTTCGCTAACTCAATTATAGAACCCTTTTTTGGCCGGATCGAGCAAAAACTTGCTCTTTCCGGCTCTTTTTATCAACGTCATCCAGTTGACTATAAAATCTTTATATTTTTGGGACAGCCTCTAGGTACAGATTGTTTTGCGTTCCGACTGCAAGACGTTAGGGAACCGGTTAAAATGGCACATAAGCAAAGACTGCTTACTATTCGAGTATTCATAATGTTCCACCTGTTGTTATTTTCATCTAACTATATGTAGGCGGCAAATACGCCGCGACAATTATGTACATTATCCTTTCGGCCAATTTATTCAATAATATTCGTAAATCTATGATAAACAACAGGATCACAAGGTTATGCCTGAAAAGGAGCAAAATGATATGCGTCATTTCTGCCGCCTAATTGAAAACAATTACGCCGCCTATTAAATAAATTAATTAAATGCGTTGACGCATCATTTTATATATATACATTTGTTCACTTATTATGCAATTTACTTCTCCAAAATTGAAATTTCTCGACCTTCTACGACATGAGATTCGCGGCCGGCACTACAGCTACAGAACCGAGCAAGCCTATGTTTACTGGACCAAAAGGTATATCCTGCACCATCACAAAAGACATCCTAAGGATATGGTGGCCAAAGAGATAAAGGAATTCCTAGCTTATTTAAGCGTCAATAAGCATGTTTCGGCAAGCACACAAAACCAGGCTTTCAGCGCCCTAATTTTCCTCTACCGGGAATTCCTTAAGGTCGATCCGGAGCGAATTGAAGGGGTGATACGTTCAAAAAGACCAAAGCGAATACCTACAGTATTGTCACGCGAAGAGGTTCAAGCGATTTTCAGCAGTATGGAAGGAGTTCCACAGTTGATTGCCAAATTGTTGTATGGTAGCGGATTGCGTCTGAGGGAGGCTCTCTGTTTAAGAATTAAAGATGTCGACTGGCACCTGAATCAAATCACCATAATCGACGGCAAAGTGTAAACGCCGGGATGAAACCGGTACGGGGGTCGGGGTAAAACCGGTACGCTTGGAATAAGGTTTAGGTTAGTAATTGCAGGTACGTCAAGGTTTAGGGTTTGGGAGTTGGTTTTGGGGATTGGCTTGGGGTCGGTGAGGAGGCCGGAGGCCGACGAGCCGGGCCCAAGGCGTTTATTGTTTTGTGCCACGGCGACGGCGTCGAGCATCGCGCAAGCGGTAGCTTTGCCCGTTGGCTTCGAGGATATGCACCCGATGGGTGAGTCGGTCCAGCAGAGCTCCGGTGAGCCGTTCGGAACCGAGCACTTCGATCCAGTTCTCAAAGGGCAGGTTGGTGGTGACGATGAGACTGGTGCGCTCGTAAGCGCGGCTGACCACGTCGAAGAGCAGTTCGGAACCGGTCTTGGAAAAAGGGACGTAACCGAGTTCGTCGAGGATGAGTAGGTCGAGCCTTTCGAGTTGCTTCATGAAGCGCTGCAGGTCGTGGTTGTCGCGTTGCTCGAGCATATGGGTAACCAGGGCGGTGACCCCGAAGAAACGGATCCGCCGGCCCTGGGCACAGGCGGCAAAGCCCAGGGCGGTGGCCAGGTGCGTTTTACCGGTACCGGCGTTACCGAGGAGCAGCACGTTTTCGCGCTGGTCGACATACTCCCCGCGCATGAGCTCTCGGATGAGCGCTTCGTTGATCGAGGGCTGCGCTTCAAAGGCGAAGCTCTCGAGGGTCTTGAGCACGGGGAAACGGGCGTTTTTGATCCGCCGCTGGGCGGCCCGCTGTTCGCGTTCAATGAGCTCCCGTTCGACCAGATGCAACAAAAAGGCGGCGTAATCGAGCCGGTCCCGGGAACAAGCCGCGGCCACCGCCGGCCATTCGCGCAGGATGGTGGGCAACTTCAGTTTCTTGAGGTGATGGTGTAACAGCAGCTGGTTTTTTTCTTCCTTCATAAAGCCCCTCCTGGAATCTTGAGCAGTTCGCTGTAGGCACCGAGGTCAGGGGCGGCCACACGGACGTGACGCAGGTGTGGATGGCCGTCCAGCCGGAAGGTTCTGCTCCCGTAGTCTTCCTGAGGATAGAGATACTGGGCGATGGCCTCACGAGTCAGTCCCCCCCCACCCGCAGGGCCGAGACGACGGCCTGCTGCAAGGCCGCCATGGGGTGTTTCTCCAACAGCCGCAGCACCCGGATATACTCCCGGGTGCCTTCGCCCCCGCATTGGCTTTCGAGCCGGCGTCTGAGGACCTGCAGGCACTGCGGCAACTGCCAGCCCGAGAGTGGGCGGGCGAAGTCCAAAGCGCCCGGTTTTTTCTCCAGCAAAGCCAGGTAGTGCACCGGCTCGAAAGAGACTTGCTCTTTATCCCAAATGCGGCGGTGCCGGGCCACCTCTTGGCCCCCACAGAAGATCACCACCTGCCGACAGGACCCTTCCACCACCACCGGATGGTGGGCGCAGCGCACCGGCACCGAATAGTCGTTGCACTCGAAGCGCACCAGCGAGAGGCTGCTGACGCAGGTCGAGCGTTTGCGGCTCGCTTCAAAGGGTATGGGCGGCAACGCCAGCATGACGGCGCGCTCCTCGGCCAGCAGTTCCTTTTTCACCGCCCTTTTCCCGCGTAATTTACGCTCCATGTCCCGCTCACATGCCTCCAACAGCTTTGCGTTGAGTTCCTCCAGGTCCCGAACCTGCGGTACCGGTACCAGGAAGTTGGCCCGGGCATAACGCACGATCCCCTCGACCACGCCCTTCTCGTTGGGCCGGGCGGGCAGACAGAAGTGTTCCTCGAACAGGTAATGGCTCTGTAGCTGCAGAAACCCGTCGGTCAGCTTGCGTTCACGCGAACCGATAATCTTACCCACCGCCACCTTCGAGTTGTCATAGCTGATGCGCCGGGGCACCGCCCCGAAAAACTCAAAAGCTCGCAGGGGCCCCTCCCAGAAGCTCTCCGTGCACTCCCGTTCGAACACCTGCACGAAAAAGGCATCGCTGTAGGGCAGGCTCATGGCAAAAAATGGCCGCCTACGCAATTGCCCCGCCTCCTTCACCAGGGCATGACCGAAGTCCACCTGTCCCTCCCCGGGGCGGTGCTCCAGCGGCACGAACACTTCCCGCCGCCTCGCTCGCAGCTCGGCCACCACCTCCTTGACCGCCGTGTAGCCCCCTTGGTAGCCCTTCTCCCGACCCAAACGCTGGTAGATCCGTTTGGCCGTATGGCGCTGCTTCTTGGGCACGTTCCGGTCCGCTTTGAGCACCTCCTCGATCCAGCCCACATACGGATCGATCTTGCGCTCTCGCCTCTTCTTGCGCCGGTCTCCCGGCGGCTGGGAATAGGCCAGCATCTTTCCCAGGGTCTCCCAGTGCAGTCCCTCTTCTCGCATTACAGAGCGCTTGCTCTGCTTGTCCCGCAGCACTTTGTGCCGCACTCTTGTCCATTGCTTCATATCTCGATACACTCCTCCTTTCTAGGATAAGCGTACCGGTTTTAAAGCGCCCTCTTTACCGTACCGGTTTTTCCCCGGCGTTTACAGCAAAGGCATGAAAAGCCGGGTCACCGTGCTGCCGGACCCGCTCAAACCCCCATTGCTAGAACATATTGATCGGGCGAGGTTACTTTATCAATTGGACCAGAGTAAGAAACATCCGGGGGTTCAAGTTCCATTCGCGCTGGATAGGAAATATCCGAATCTTGGTAAAGAATGGGGATGGTTCTGGCTTTTCCCGGCCAGAACATTATCCCGAGACCCGGTGAGCGGAATCATTCGAAGACACCACTTTCATCCCACAACCCTCCAGAGGGCGGTAAAGAGAGCCTCACAGTTGGCTGGGATTATTAAACATATTAGCTGTCACACATTTCGGCACAGCTTTGCCACCCATCTACTTGAGGACGGCTACGATATTAGAACGGTTCAGGAACTGCTGGGACATAGCAATGTCACCACGACGATGATCTACACCCATGTTCTGAATCGCGGCGGACTATGCGTGAAGAGTCCGCTGAGGGTTTGATTAACCGGTGATGGCTGCCTTCGATCAGATAGCCCAAAACGGAGTGCCAAAAAAGCTTGAATAAGGAGTCGCACCATTCATTGCAAACCCCTGAGACATTCCCAACAGTCAAGACCAATGATTAACGTCAAATAGGTCGGATCGGGCTCAAGAGGCTGGCGTAGTGCTTCTCAGTGGTGACGGTGACATAGGAGTCGCCGAGGAACTGTGCTGCCGTCAGGAGTCCATCCCGCGTTGCGATAACGCTGCCGGCGTGTTTACGCAACTCGTGCAACCGTTTAACTCGATCCGGTATGAAACGCGCAATCCAGACGCACGCCTCTCGCTGGATTGCTTTCCGCCGATCTGTTGGCGTGTACCCAGGCACGATGTAATCCCAAGCCTTCTTAGGCGGACAGAGTTCCTTCCAATCTTCCACTCTCTTCTCCGATACGGGAATCCACCGGTCCCGGCTTTTTGGAGCAAAGTCCTGCACTTCGGCCGAAGGTGTACCGGCCGACCGTGCCACTACACCGAGTTGATACCAACCTTTCTGCTTTTCAATCCAATGCCAACGTGCCGCCAGGATCTCCGCTGATCGCATCCCCAGGTAAAACGCCATCTCAAAAATAACGAAAAGCCGCGGATTCTCCGTCCGTAATTTCGTGCGCGCCTCCTGCTCCATTTGTTCTAGCACATTGATGTGCACTGGAAAAAGTGGACACGAGATTCTCCTAAATGGAGAATCGAAGCATGGGAAGAAGACGCTTTAGTATAGAGTTCAAAAATGAGGCAGTTCAACTGATGATACTCGATGGTCTGAGCGCCACCGAGGTATCGACCAAACTTGGGGTCAACACCAACCAATTGTATAGGTGGAAGAGGCTCTATCTGGACGATCAGCAGGGCGAAGCCACCTCAAAGCGACAGAGCAGTCCGAAGGAGATGGCGGCCGAGATAGATCGTCTTCGCAAAGAGCTGCGCCGCTCGGAGCGGATCAACCAGATACTAAAAAAAACGGTGGGCTACTTTGCCAAGGACGAACAATGAAGTACCAGTTTGTCAAAGACAACGAGGGGCGCTTCAAGATCGAGGAAATATGCTCGGCGATGGGGATTTGTCGCAGTGGCTATTACTGCTGGAGGCACCGAGCGCCCTCGGCCCGGCGGATCGAGGACGAGGGAATCAAGGGGGCGATCCTGATCCTGAAGGTACACAAAGAGGCCAAGGGCCGCTATGGGCATCGGCCAATGCACCGCCATCTGAAGGATGATGAGGGCATCGATTGCGGCCGTGACCGGGCTCTGCGTCTGATGCGTGAAATGGGAATCAAAAGCACCCAGAGTAAACGCTTTAAGCCATTAAAAACCAACAGTAACCATCCCCCTATGGTTACAGCCCCAATGTGCTTAAAAAGCATGGCCAGCCGACCCATATCGACGAGGTCTGGGTGGCGGACACGACCTACCTACGGACCCTGGCCGGTTGGATGTACTTGGCCACGGTGATGGACCTGTTCAGCCGACGCCTGCTGGGCTGGAGCGTTTCCAACCACAACGACGCGAAGCTGGTTGGCAAGGCCCTCAAAGCCGCGGCCATGACCCGCGGCACACTGCGCACCGGGATTATTCATCACAGCGATCGGGGCAGCCCCTACGCCAGCGACGACTATCAGAGGCTGGTCTCTGAACTAGGCATGAAGCCGAGCATGAGCGCCCAAGGCAACTGCTACGACAACGCGGCCATGGAATCGTTCTACGGCCGCTTCAAGACCAGCACGATTCGAGGCCGCCACTTTGCCGACGAGCGCGAACTGCGATCAACTGTCTTCGAATACGTGGAAATCTTCTACAACCGATATCGCAAACATTCCTCTCTGAGTTACCAAAGCCCAGTCCAATTCGAGGAAAATATTTGCCCCCCATGGGGGGCAACGAGAAAACAAAACCCTTTACCAAAACAAGCCGCCTGACACACTAATCAATAAACAATGAATATAAGAGAATCCCGTGTCCAACAAATCCAGTACACGTCACATCCGACTCGATCGGTGCGTAGTGGGTTTTGTGCACCTTCAGCTTGGATACCCCCAAAAATCCCCTCAAATCTGGCAAATGCAACTCTCCGTAGAGATTCTCCCGCGCAGCCTTGCTAAAAACACTCTGCGCCTGCCGCAAAGTGGAGTTGAGCGAATAGTTGTGCCGTAGATCACCTTTAGGAGAAATTCCTTTTCTCTTTCTCCTCTGACGGCGAAATTCGATCACAAAATCGCGGGTGAGGACATCTCAACGTAAATCCCGCGCCTCCTTGCGCGGGTAAACCTCGCGCGCCATGGCCAGCAAATTGCCCACATTGCGCTGCATCGAATCGGGCTGGATGGAGGTATAATCGGCAATCCCCTTCATATAAATATCGCAAATCTTCCCTAGGGATGGGTAGAGGTTGCGCCTTAACGCCGGAGCCGGACCTATCCCTTGTCCGCTCTCATGTAAGGTAAGAAAATCTGCCAAGCCTGGTCCCGGGCTTCGCGCTCATGGAATTTTCCGGTGGATCTTCGGATCTCCCTCCTGTTGGTACGAAACCGCACATGGTAAACACCTCTTTTGCCGTGTCGAAAAACATTCAAATCTCTCTTGGATCGAATCATTAGAAGTTCAAAATTCTTTTAAGATTGCCAATCTTTGAGGCATGTATTTGAATTGAAAATGAAGCAGATGACCTAAAATCAACTGTTTATTTATCCCGTTTTTTATCCCATTTCATTTGACACACTTTAGCTTTTAAGACACACCTTGAAATCGAAAATAGCAAGACAAAATTGCCTTAATCCGCATAATAAAGCGGTAAACAATTATTTATCAAGGGAATGCCGGCTTAGCTCAGTTGGCCAGAGCAGTTGATTTGTAATCATCAGGTCGTCGGTTCGAATCCGACAGCCGGCTCCATATTAATATCTTATTGTTTTTCAATATTTTACACATTTGATTCAATCAAATCTTTAATATTAAAGAATAAAAGTAAGAATAGACTCGCGAATAATCGTCAATGACGCCGAGTTAAATTATCCCTGATTATTTCTTGCCTATCAGCCTGTCAGAGCAAACATCTTCTCTTGTGTCCTCTCCCCCTCAAAAGAGAATTCGACTAAGTGATTATAAGGGAATTCCCGAGCAAGGGATAAGGGATTATTTTAATTACTCGGGTATAATAGACAAAAGTTTCCTAAAAAAGTCTGTTTGGTGGTGGCGAAGCATCGATGGAGTGCTCAAAAAATACAAAATTGGAACCTGCAAAGATTTTCAGAACCCTGATGAATTTTTTTGCGGATTTCCTTTACGTTTCCTTGAGGACCTCAAAATACAACAGGAATACAATAGGATCGAACCTATAATGGATTTTATCTTTTATTTTGAGCTTTCGGGGAGGATCGACCCTCCAAAAAACTGGGGTCCCGCAATCTCTGAACTTCCTTATACCCGCAAAGGTGTTCCTCTCGTTGATGCTCGATTTTCCGAAAGAGAATTTGAATACATCTCCTGCGAAGATTTAAACATTTGCCTCAGTAGCCCCGATTCATATCTAAAAAAGCAATTTCTTGCCTTTGTTGACAGAAAACAGAAAGAGTATGGGATTGAAAAAACCAAATGGAATAAAGGGCAAGCGAACCGCACAAAATACAACATATCCTCTAAATTTCAAGTCCTTGAGATTTTCGATAAAATAACGATTCTCGGGCAAAATAAAGACATCGGTAACGACAAAAAAGCAAATCTTCGGAAGGCTATTCGCAAGTTTTATCAGGGCTGATAAATTTTCTTACTTATACCCGTTGAACATGCCGCATGAAATGTTTTTCGTGGTGGCATGAACCGAGAAAACTTAAGGTATGCGAGAGGGGTAGGGAAGCCTGAATGGATACGTTTGCCGCGTCCAGGCGGACGCTGTGAGCACACAGGTCTTTCAAGAACAACCCTTACAGAGCTGACTGTTCCTTCACCGGCGAATCAATCCTCACCGCCTGTGAAATCCAGATATCTTAGGAAAAGAAATGCTCGGCGAGGAATCCGGCTAATCAATTACGATTCCCTAATGGAATACATTGAAAAACAAGGTGTACTATAGGGCTGTAATTGCAGAAAGGTAAATTCATGAAAGTTAAAAGACTTTATCCTTCTAAAAGGAAAAGGGCTATAAAAAGCAGGTTTCCGAGGAAAAAGAAGGTAAAAAGGAAATCTAAATCCTGTAATTTTCCTCGGCAAAAAGTTCTCGATAAAATTGAAGCCAAGGTTAGCTCTGCTGTCTATTTTAATAAAAAAAGCGGGACTGTAAGAAAGCTCAATGATAGATACTTCGCGAGGTTATTTACTAAAGTCCACTCGATTTTATTTGAGCCATCATTAAATGGATTTTACCGTTATAATGCAGCGAACGGGGTTTGGGGAAATACCACAGAGACGAAACTGCTCAACCAGATTGGCTCAGTGATCAAGATGTATGCGGATAATCAGGGTAAACCTGAGATAAACGAGAAAAACGACACAAATTTTCAACGTAATGTTTTAACCCAATTGAAGGGAAATACTGAAAAAAAGGATGCCTTCAAAACCAAAAATGGAATCCTACACCTTGATAATTGCATGTTGGATATCAATGAATATCCGCCGTCTGAGAAAAAGTTTTCAAAAAAATATTATTCAACTTATCAGGTGCCTATTCGCTATGATCCTAAAGCGATATGTCCGAAATTCATCGATAAACTTCTTATACCAGTCCTGTTAGCCTATGATCTCGACCTTCTTCAGAGAGTATCAGGGGCTATTTTGTATGGGGGAAATAAGGCTCAACGAGTAGAAATCATTGAAGGTTCGGGCGGAACCGGTAAATCTCAATTTGTTGAAATTTTGGAGGTAATAATTGGAAAGGAGAAATGCCATGAACTTCGAATTCAAAATATGGATTCACGTTTTGAAATTTCACGACTACTGGGGAAGACACTTTTGGTGGGGGAGGATGTTCCAGGTGATTTCCTTAATCGCAAATTTTCACACAAAATCAAAGCATTAACAGGGGGAGGCCACCATTCAGTAGAATCGAAAAACTCAAATGCCACCCTCCAAATTCAAGGTAAATTCAATATCCTAATTACTTGCAACAGCGAACTTCAGGTCAAGTTAGATGGGGATTACTCCGCATGGGAGAGAAGATTGATAATAATTCCGTTTCAATCTCATAAGCCAAAAAAGCGAATCCCAAATTTTGCGCAAATGCTTTTGCGCGAAGAAGGCCCCGGAATCCTGAACTGGATGATTGAAGGGTATAAAAAACATCGAACAGAATTGAAATCTTTTGCAGACTTCAATCTCAATATAACCCAAAAACGAAGGGTAAAGAATCTTTTGAATGAGAGTACCCCCCTACAGATATTCGGCCAAACCTGTGTAAAGAAAGCTAAAGGAGATGTGACAACCGATGAATTGGTTAATGCCTATTTCAAATTCAAATTTTCTCAAAATCGTAAATGGGAGGAATTGACTCGACGACAAGTAGAACGGGGCCTACCCGGTATCATACTAGAGCTGTTTCATGTAATTCGACGCAAAGACATTAAAAGGGGAGGCAAGGCTCGCCGTGGCTATAAAGGGATCAAGTTGAAGTAATGTCTTATTTCTCCACCTCTTGGGCATTTCAGCCAATAAAATAGGCCATAATGTCCACTTGGTAGTTTAGACCATGATGAATACAACAATAACAAAAGAAGCGTCCGAAGCGTCCGAGATGCCACATTTTTTAGTCCATCGACTAGGAAGGACAGTTCTGAGAGCAATATTTTTATCGATTCAGACCCTAAACATACACACGCTTGCTCCTAGTTTCCTTAATGAACCGACGGCCTGCCGGAAAACCGGTTTTGGTTCCAGTATTGTGTATAGGGTTAATAACATACATACGTTTATTCCCTGCTCTTTTGGCTACCGTCGTAGCACTTCCTTCCTATTCTCTCCTGGATATCTTTTACTACTCTACTTACTATCTTTAATATTAAAGACTTTCTTTTCCGCCCTCTTTTTTAATTTTTCTAGGAACTCTGCGTACTCTTCATCGGAACTAAAGTGCACTTAACATACCGATCTCCCCTATCTAGCTCTTTAAGAAATCCGCCTGTCTTAATTTCCATCAATAATCATAAAAAAACTATCATCCATCTCCGCGCATTTTGGGCAAAAAAGCCCTTCCCTCATACGGGGCCTTCTTAGCTCAATATGGCCGGTTTTTCTTCTCAGATTGATCGTCGTCCTCATTTTGTCTAAACCGCCCATTCTGGGGTCTCCGTTTAATTGTGTATAAGGTTATAATCCAAAAATTGCCTATTTTTCGACTATTTTGGTCGTTTGAAGTATTTTTTGCTTTTGTTGGCCTTATGTTAGAACGATTCTGTCGACCTCGAATTTTACTCTTAATTTTAACACAATTTTATAGCCAGGCCCTAGAGAAAAATTTCCGCGTTAAGTATGGGATGACTACAAGGACGGCACGACCTATGGTTTTAAGGCTGGCACATACTCGTCCAATAGGCAATCTATCATATCCTAAGGTAAGTATGTTAAATTCAATAATCTTTAATATTAAAGACTCGATTCAAGGATTTTTAAAAATGGCCCAGAAATTGTTTTATGTAGAAACAGGCACTTGGCTAGGGCTGGGCAATGAAAACGATTTCTGGGGGCATATGAAGAGCTTTAGCGCATCATTTATAAGGCAATTAAACTGCATTCATTAACTATGAAGAAAAAACAATTAAATGATACCGCTGCGGCGAATAAGATACTGAGAAGGTTCAACAATAAATATTTGAAGCAGGCAAGAGAACGCCATACTAACCTCAGGCGATTAATTGACCACAGAACGGAAGACCATGTTCTGGAGCTTACCCTGACCTTTCCCAAAAGTTCTCAGCCGATAAGCCCACAAGAACTTGGCAAAAGATTTAACAGCTTTGCTACAAATCATCTTGATAGAAAAACTTATCGGGGGAAAAAAATGTTTCCAGAATGGATTCGGTTTATTGAACCACACTCAAATGATTCAAAGAAAACGAGGTATACGAAAACTCTTCCCAGGAAATCTCTCCACGTCCATGTAATTCTTGGAGTTTCACCCAGTGTCAATCATCCTATGCGGGAATTTGAGGATTATGACGATTTCGATGCAGCATATACGCCTCCTCAATGGTTGACTGATTGGATTGAGGAATTGAAAAAGGTTTTACCTAGATACGGATTTGGATTACAGTACTCGGTAAATCCCATAAAGAGTAATAGACGTTCGTTTGGAAAATACTTTGTAAAAACGATCCGAAAGTATGCTGGGAAAAATGGAAGACCTAAATACCTAAAGAGAGTACATCTTGTTACCTACGGTGGTGGTTTTAAAAATAATATTACTTCTAAGTTGTGTTATCCTTTTTAGAACGAGATATCATTTCTAATATTTTAACATACACACCATTATCTCTCTTGGATAGTGTATTTCAAGGATTGGCTTTTAAGCGGGGTAAGACAAGGAATATAATATATATATACGCGAGGGAAATTTTTATGATTTTGGGCACATTCCCTCAGGCAGAATCATAGCAATTGGATACTTTGTGAGTGGATGACTATGGGGGTCAGCATTTATAATACCTTATCAGTCAGCCTTATAAGATAGCTTAGGGGCCTTTTTCTAAATTTCAATCGGTAACCTTAAGAGGTTCACTGTGTAACGTGTGTATGTCCCAAAATACTCCATTTTTGATTGAGTTGTTTCAAAATATGGGTTTCCTGCATTTTTATCGTTAGCTTCTTTAATATTAAAGAAATTCTACAAAACAGGGGGCAGAATGAGATTTTTTTTTGCCCATTCCGTGTGCAAGGCACCCCTTAGTCATGCCTCAGCCTGTCATAAACCACTTGGTGGCACCGCGTCAAATACTCTGAAACACTTAACCGGCACATTTGAGCCGCCTGCTTCATTTCTGCTTTATCGTCCGCCGTCACTCGCATTTGCACGGTCTCCTCTTTTACCAGTGCCGCCCGAATTTTTTCCTCCGGGGTTCTGGAAAGTAGCTTTGATAGTTTTTCTTTCTTTTTTGCGCTCATGCTAATATTTTCTCCTGCCGGTCCAGGATGCCTTTGATTGTTCTGGCTCTCCATTGCCCGCCCTTCTTCGTTTTAACATTTCGGCTTTCAAGGTGACGGGCAATTTTACGGAAACTTTTTCCGGCCCCCCTGAGCTTTTGAATCAAATATATTGCTTCCTCTTCGGCAGGGTTTCTGGTAAGTGTTCTCTTGTCGGGAGAGAGGTCATAGCCGAAAGGCACCTTGCTGGATATCCTGCGATTTTGTCTGCGTAAATGCTCCATAGCCGCTGTTGTCCGTTCACTGATTTGATCCCTCTCGAATTCGGCTAAAACAGCGAGCATACGGAATATCATTTTCCCGGCGGCGCTGGTGGTATCGATTTTCTCCGAGAGGCTTACTAAATCAGCCCCAGCTTTGTCTAGGCGCTCGCTGATAAGGATAGCATCCTTGGTTGAGCGGGCTAAACGGCTTAATGAGTAAACAATCAGGGCTCCTTTGGATTGGCAGACTTGTTGAATGGCTTTTTGAAGCTTTGGTCGATTGTCAGCCCTGCCGCCGCTCATGGTCTCAATGTATAGGCCTTCTAAGGTGCTTTCATTGGCTACACACCATGCCCTGATTTTAGCTTCCTGAGCCTCCAGACTTATTCCGTCTTTTGCCTGTCCCTTTGTGGAGACTCGTATATATCCTATTACTGTCACTTCTCATAAAGTAATGCCCTTAATCAATACAGTCAATGTGATTTTTGGAAGCGAGCTATGTCTTTAATGTTAAAGACGCATATTGTTCGCGTCATTTGGGCAAAACCGCTATATTCTTGATTCAGCCAGCGGATTAACTTCAACAGAGGCCGAGAATGCCTTTGCCTTGTCAATAATCGAGTGTGGAAAATTATCCCCTCAGATTGTTGCACGGGAAAAGGCTGAGGAAGTCAAAAAGAACGGCCTTTTGGAAATTGTCTCTACACCTGAATCCTTAAAAAGTATCGGTGGCCTGGAACTTCTCAAAGAATGGCTCCTTCAACGGAGAGATGCTTTTGGAAAGGAGGCCAGAGAATACGGCCTGCCAGCGCCCAAAGGAATTCTTCTTTCATCCATCAAACCGGAACGAAAACATATCTGCGTTCTTGAGCGTGAAACGCAACTGAATAACGCCCTGTTTGAAACCTGGATCTTGAGCCCAATCCACGCGAGCATCAACGGCGTCTCCCCTCAGCGGCTGTGATTTACCGACGACTTGCCCGGACTTGTTCAGGGCTTCGATCGTCAACGTGCCGTCGGCTCGTACGACGTAGTTGACAAGCAGACGCTGGCCCTCGTAACGCAGCGGCTTGGTCGTCATCTGTCCGCCGTCGCTACCCCCGCACAAAGCGACGAACCCGTCCACGCGATAGACGAATCGCCGGACTCGGCCCGGTGTCGGTTCGAAGAAATTCTCCGTTGCGTAGACCGAGATTTCGTTCGGCTTGCCGGGCAGTTGGAACATGCCCCAGGCCATGTAATTGCTGCGGTTGTGGTTGCGGTCCTTGGGAGCCGTGCGCGGAATGACCGCTTCGGCGTAACGGTGGAATTCCGTCCCGTCGCGGCTGGTCATCAGGATCGGCTCGACCTGCTGGCTCTTGGGTTCGTAACGAGTGGGAAATCCGATGAACAAATGCGGCGCACGGAAATACTTCTGAATCGCATTTGTGTAAAGATGCTCGTTGGCCGTGCCTTGCGGATAAGTCAGCTCGGCTTCGTTCTCCCAGGTAATGAAGTCTTTGGAGGTCGCGGTGCGGATCGCTCGCACGCCGTTGCCGAAATAACGCCAGTAGGCGCGGTACTCGCCGCGGTCGGTATCCCAGAACGCGAGGTTCTGCGAGTCGAACGCTCCGTGGGTGATCACGGGTTCCTCCTGCATAAGCTTCCAGTTAATGCCGTCGGGAGACTGAAACGCATACAGGCCGAGCCGGTAGCTCTGGTCGCCTTGTGACCGCGCCAGCGCCTTATAGCGCGCTTCGGGTTGGCAGTCCGGGTTGGCATCTTTAAAAGGAGTGAAATTGTGGCTGAACATGCCGTCCCAGATGATATTGTTTGCCTTGGAGCCGTTAAACTCGACCAAGCCGAGGTTCGGTTTCGTCCACCGGATGCCGTCTTTGCTTTCGGCATAGCAGGTGACTTCCTCATGAGCGGCCTTCTGCTGCTCGTCGTGCTGCCAGCCGCGATAGATCATGCGGTAAACGCCGCCGTCTTGGAAAAAGGTGTAATAGCCGCTGCTGTTTCCCTCCCACGGCTGGTCGGCGACAAACACGACCTCTTTCGGTTCGGGCCTCATCAACTGCTGCTGAACGTCGCCCGTGATTTCGCCTATTACATGGTCGTCAACGAACAACTCCAGCCGGTTGTCAACGTCGATCGGCTCTGCGGACTCAGCCAACGTGATCGTGCAGAGTGCGAGTACAAAAGCAGACACGGGAGTGTTCAAGAATTGGATGCAACGGAGCATGTTGTGTCCCTGCTGGTTGGAGTGTACACGAGACGGGCAGCAACAACGCAAAGATTGATATTGACCGAGATTTCCCATATGAACATTCATAATCGTTGAAAATAGCTACTTTCTAATATTTCGATCCAATTTTTTGCTTTCATTGTGATTTGGCAATCCTTTCCTACATTATTTGATGATCAAATCGGCAGTATTTAACAATTATTGCTGATTTTCCCTTTGCCCGGTAAAATCAGGGAAAGATCTTTCCTTCTGTTGGAGGTTTCCACAGCACTGATTCCTTTTGTATCGAAAAATCTTCTTACTCACCCCGTATCAGGTGCGAGTCGCAGTCGCTCTACTCGCTTGAGCATGGTTCGAAACATTTCCCTTGGGATGGCCACCTCAGCCATCTGGAAAGTGATATACTTGGCATGGTGGACCACCTTCGCTCCGATTTTGATGAGTTTCTCCCGTAAAGAGCTCAGCATCCAGTGCTTCACCTTTAGGGGAAGGATCAACCGGCGCATGAAGTTGCCCAGATTGTAGGCTAAGCCGAAGAGCTGAAGCCGAACGGCGTTGTCCTCAAAGTCATGGCAGGACAAGCGGGTCCAGTGGATGGCATGTTTGCCCTCTTTAATCCACTGCTCTGCGGTGCCCCGGTGGTTGTAAAATTTCACTATCTTCCTGGGTGGCCAGTTCAGATTCGTCACGATGAGACCGACCCGCGCAAATAACTCTCCGGCCTGCCACTCGACCTTGGCCACCACCCGGCGAGCTCTCTGCCAACTGGCGGCTTGATACGAAAAACTCGCATAAAACACCTTGGGTGCCCGCGAGGGCCGCCCCACTGGCCGAGGGGCGATCTGTTTTTGTAAAATCGTGTTGCTCTTCAGTCGGATGGCGAAGAAAAAGTTCTCTTCCTCAAGGTAACTGTAGAGGCCCGGATTGGCGAAGGCGGCGTCACCTCGGAAAAAACGTTTCAAGGGACGCTCACGATAGCGGGCAACGACCAGTTGGAGCACCGACAACCAATCGTCGGCACTGTGCACGTTGCCTTTACGCAGGTTGGCCCGTTCCAGATCGCCAAACTGGTTGAAACAGAACAGGGGATGATAACAGGTGCAGCCGAAATGACCGTTGAAGGCCGAGCCTTCCTGCTTCCCGTAAGTAGGGCTCTCCGAACTATCCATATCGAGAATCAGTTTCTTCATCCCCACTCGCCTATTCACCCGGTCTATCCATTGACCGCTCATGTCCGTCAGTGCGCTCAGATTCTCAGGTTTGGTTAACATCTGTGTTTCAAAGCGGCTCATTTCACTGGTCGAAGCCGCCGGTTGCCAATCGGCACGACCCCCCACAATCTGCCTCATAGCGGGATCAAACCGCAGGCGCTCCGCATCATTCGTGTCTTCGTAACCCGCCAGGCGACTGAAGACAGACTGGCGAAGCAGAGCGGCTCTGCCGTGCTGGATATTTTTGCCCGTGCGCTCCTCCACGACATTTTCGCTTCTGATCGGACCCCATCTTTGCTACCACTTTAAGTGAGAGTATTTCCGTAGGTTTGGTATTGTAGGTTTTGCAGCGGGTGGCGCAATGAGGCCGTAGGCCGAATGGAGCCAGCCGCTGCTTTGTTGATTGTTCGCCAGAGTCTGGCAAATGTATTTGGGGAGAGAAAGCCTAATCGGCTGTGGGGGTGTTTCGCGTTGTATTTGTGTCGCCATTGTTCGACCACCACACGCGCTTCGGTCACGCTCAGGAACAGTTCCTGGTTAAGGCATTCATCGCGCAAACGATTATGAAAGGATTCTATATGTCCATTCTGCCAAGGGCTTCCTGGATCAATGTATGCGATGGCAATTTCCTGTCGCTGCAGTTCTTCTTTGACTTGGTGGGCTATAAACTCCGATCCGTTGTCCGAGCGGATGCACTGAGGTTTGCCGTTCTCTCTTATGGCATCGTTCAATACCTCTACCACATCGGCACTTTTCAGTGAGCGCGCAACCTTAATGGCCAGGCATTGACGGGTATGTTCATCGATCAGTGTCAAGAGCCTGAGCGGACCGCCCCGGTCGGTGCGATCCGCCACGAAGTCCCAACTCCACACATGGTTGGGCTGCACTGCTCGGGTCGGGGTAGCCGTGGATTGGCCCTGCCGGCGACGGCGCTTGCCAGACGGGCGCACACCCAGTCCTTCGAAACGACGCACTTTTTGGACGAATTTGCGACTCACGGGCCAACCTTCATGGGCCAACAAAGCGCGGATCCGACGATAGCCATAGCGCGGATGCTTCTTCGAAAAGGCAATGATGCGTGCCACCAGTTTATGCCTATACTCAGTAGCTTTCTTGGGTTCATACAGGTAGGTTGAGCGGTGCAACCCAAAATACTGACAGGCCCGACGCAGCGAGCACGACCCTTGGGCCAATACATGCTTCACCGCTTCCTTTTTCTGCTTCGGGCCTACCATTTTTTTGCGTTCACCTCCTTGAGCACACGGTTCTCCAGCATCTGCTCGGCTACTATCTTCTTAAGCTGCGTGTTTTCGCGCTCCAGCTCCTTCAGCCGCTTGGCGCCACGCAGCTCCATGCGGCCATACTTTTTACGCCAACGATGGTAGCTTTGAGGACTGATATTGTGGGACCGACAGACATCCTGAATGCCTTTGCCTGCGTCTACTTCGCGCAGTATCGTTATGATTTGTTCAGGGGTGTATCTTTTTTGCTTCATAGGTCTTTCCGGTAATTTCTCCAGAAAGACTCTCACTGGCAATGGTAGTGTTTTCGGCGGTCACATCAGAGGCTGTCCCAAAAGGGTGATTTTTGCGAGGGCTTTTGATAGGCGCTCATTTTAGAGGTATTTGCATTTGGGAGAGTATCAACTTTGCTCTCCTATGACGTTAGGATACTGGTTTTGGGGTCCGGTTGCCTAGTTTTCTTTGTATGAGCCGACAGTAAGGCTGTGAAAAAGTATTGTCCTTGCTTTTCCGCTCTCTAGCCCGGATATTTCATGAAGGGTAAAGTTTGGCTCGTTATTGCTATTGGAGATGGATTTCTTTGTATTTTGAGCAGATCGTCTTGATTTTTAGGTGTTTTTCAGGGTGTAGAGACACTGCCCCCTTTCCCCCATTGGTTCGGTAGTGCCGGGGGCAGCACCAATGCACCCTTTAGGTTGGCACCAATCGGCGGGCCGCATGGTTGAAAAGACTGGCCCAAGGATAACTCTCACTTAGGTGAAAGTGAATCGTTCGGGTGTTGCGCACGATGACCGCTCCGATCTTGATTAATTTGAGCCGCAGGGTGTGGCATTGGGCCCGCGCCCACTTCGTCCCTTTTAAGGCTAACCGGCGCATGGCTTCCATCAAGGTGTAGGCCAGCGCCGACAAGAGCAATCGCCACTGATTGGCCCACCATTGATGGGCGCTGGTGCGCTCGCTGAACAATTGCATCTGTTCCTTGATTCGGTTCTCCATTTCACCGCGGCCACAGTATACCTTGTCGTAAAGCTCCTGGGGATCGCCCGGCAGGTTCGTCACCACGAAGCGCGGGTTGGACCCCTGTGCGGTGTGTTCGGCTTTATGGATGACCAACCGCAGCCATCGCCACGAATCGGCAGCATAGACGAAGTCCTGGAATAACCGTTGTTTTTTACCCCTTAGTTCGAACCATTCTTTGGCCTGCTTTTGCAACTGCTGGGCGTCTTGCTGCAAGCGTGCATTGCGAGCCATCCCCACGATGTAACTAACTTCGTTGCGGTCGCACCAAGAGAGTATCCGGTCTCGACAAAATCCACTGTCGGCGCGCCAAATAATCCGCGTACGGGGCCAGCTTTGGCGAATCCGTTTAACCAGCAATTTGAGGATGGCCCCGGCATGCTTGCTGGCATCGATCTTGCTCGGCCGCAGGTAGGCCACCAGCAGCTGATCACCGCAAAAAACATATAGCGGCAGAAAACAGTAATGATCATAATAACCGTGGAAAAAACGTCCCTCCTGGAGCCCGTGCACCGGATTGTCGGTGGCGTCAAAGTCCAGGATGATCTCTTCGGGTTCCTCGGCAAAGGAGCCCATGAACTGTTCGACCAACAGCTCGTTTACCGCAAAGGCCGCCCGCCGATCCTGCCCGTTTTCAAAACGACACAAAGTCGGCGCGCTGGCCAACGTTTCAATGCGCCCCGTTACCGTTTGCAACAATGGATCGTGGCGCAGGGTATCAAAGTCGTTCAAATCCTCATAGCCCGCCACCAGCCCGTAAACGCGCTGCCGCAGCATCCCCAATACCTCATGGCGTACTTTGCCCTTCTGCCGTTTGTCCACTAACTGTCGGGCCGCTCGTTCGGTCAAGCCCAACTGCCGATCCACTTCCCGGATCAAAAGCAGTCCGGCATCCGAAGTAACCTCTCCGCCCTTGAAATCAACCCGCACACGGCGGCCTTTTACCCTTGTCAACTGGGTAGTGTATTAAGTAGGAATGGTGGCTAATTCTTGATTATATTGATGAATGAAAAGTCTCAGACAGGTTTCATGCATACTCTTAAGCTTGGAAAAGGAGAGGGTTTTGCGTGTGAAACGACCCAGTCGTTGGCGCAGGGTATTGTTCCATCGTTCCACATGGGCCGTTTCACCGGTTTCTTTTCCCACGGATCGGTTATGAGGAAAGACTTCATCATAAGTGCTCCAAAAGTCGCTGTAGGTGGCACATCTTTTGTAGGCCCGTGGCAGACGCTCGTAAAGTTCCCGGCAACGATACCAATCCCGAGGCCCAATGGCATAGGAGAGGATTTGACGGGTGCGTCGGCAAAGAGCGATCCAAACCCATTGGGCATCGCTCTTGCGCCCCACAAAAGACCACAGTTCGTCCAGTTCAATGACATCATGGCGGCGGGCCGCAAGAATCGTGCTTTTGAGCGGTCGCAGCGATTGTCGTTTTTTTTAACCAACTCAAAACGGTGTTGGGACTCACCCCGAAGGCGCGCTGTAAACCGCGTAGACTGCTGCGTTCCTGATAGACTCGAAGGATCATTTCTTTTTGCTCTTCGGTGTATTTCACTGTGGGGTTTTCGCGGCTTTGTTTACCACAATCATGGCAGCGGTAGCGCTGTTTATGGTTGGGCGTCTTGCCAAATTTAATGATATTTTCACTTCCACAGTGCCGACAATTAATAATTTTAGTAACCATGCACTAAGAATAAACTGCCTAACGCTATTTGTACAGCTAAAAATACAAAATAACATTCTTTTTTTATACACTACCAAAATACCAATCCGGCAAATGCGATTAATACGCCGGTAGTGTATTAAGTAGGAATGGTGGCTAATTCTTGATTATATTGATGAATGAAAAGTCTCAGACAGGTTTCATGCATACTCTTAAAAGCTTGGAAAAGGAGAGGGTTTTGCGTGTGAAACGACCCAGTCGTTGGCGCAGGGTATTGTTCCATCGTTCCACATGGGCCGTTTCACCGGTTTCTTTTCCCACGGATCGGTTATGAGGAAAGACTTCATCATAAGTGCTCCAAAAGTCGCTGTAGGTGGCACATCTTTTGTAGGCCCGTGGCAGACGCTCGTAAAGTTCCCGGCAACGATACCAATCCCGAGGCCCAATGGCATAGGAGAGGATTTGACGGGTGCGTCGGCAAAGAGCGATCCAAACCCATTGGGCATCGCTCTTGCGCCCCACAAAAGACCACAGTTCGTCCAGTTCAATGACATCATGGCGGCGGGCCGCAAGAATCGTGCTTTTGAGCGGTCGCAGCGATTGTCGTTTTTTTTAACCAACTCAAAACGGTGCTGGGACTCACCCCGAAGGCGCGCTGTAAACCGCGTAGACTGCTGCGTTCCTGATAGACTCGAAGGATCATTTCTTTTTGCTCTTCGGTGTATTTCACTGTGGGGTTTTCGCGGCTTTGTTTACCACAATCATGGCAGCGGTAGCGCTGTTTATGGTTGGGCGTCTTGCCAAATTTAATGATATTTTCACTTCCACAGTGCCGACAATTAATAATTTTAGTAACCATGCACTAAGAATAAACTGCCTAACGCTATTTGTACAGCTAAAAATACAAAATAACATTCTTTTTTTATACACTACCAATACGCCCAACCATTCTGTTATATGCAAACGAATTCCAGTAAAAAGGGATAATATAATTATGGTAATTTGTACTGAACCAAATAGAATGAGCGCACCTGTTCCAGTATCCAGCGTGGTATAGGCATAAGAGAAGGTAATGGCGTAAAGAAAGATCATGATGCTGGCAAACCAACTGCCTTTAGAGGACAAGTTCTTTTTATTGTTACTTATCTTTAATATGGCTAAAAAAACAAGGGCGCCTGAAAGTAAGCGTAGAACAGTAAAACTTGGTGCATCAATGGAATTTTCACCAAGCGCTAATCGGCACAACACAGAATTTGCTGCGAACGCAATTAGCGCCAAAGTAGTAAAAATCAGCGTTCTTTTAATGGTATGCCTTGATTTATCAATCATTTAAAATCTCATTTCGCAGATCAAAATGTACCATCTTGAGGGCAAGAATAGATACGTTATTGATTTTATGGACGTCAAGGTTTGATTTGGGTATTTTTGATTCTTCCCCTAGCCGGGGTGTAGGGGCGGGATCGGCTTGATGCTCACTAAAATGAACGCGCATCAAAATCTTCCCGTAAAATCATCTTTTTGGGACAACCTCTAATCTAGATGACGTGTACTGGATTTGTTGGACACGGGATTCTCTTATATTCATTGTTTATTGATTAGTGTGTCAGGCGGCTTGTTTTGGTAAAGGGTTTTGTTTTCTCGTTGCCCCCCATGGGGGGCAAATATTTTCCTCGAATTGGACTGGGCTTTGGTAACTCAGAGAGGAATGTTTGCGATATCGGTTGTAGAAGATTTCCACGTATTCGAAGACAGTTGATCGCAGTTCGCGCTCGTCGGCAAAGTGGCGGCCTCGAATCGTGCTGGTCTTGAAGCGGCCGTAGAACGATTCCATGGCCGCGTTGTCGTAGCAGTTGCCTTGGGCGCTCATGCTCGGCTTCATGCCTAGTTCAGAGACCAGCCTCTGATAGTCGTCGCTGGCGTAGGGGCTGCCCCGATCGCTGTGATGAATAATCCCGGTGCGCAGTGTGCCGCGGGTCATGGCCGCGGCTTTGAGGGCCTTGCCAACCAGCTTCGCGTCGTTGTGGTTGGAAACGCTCCAGCCCAGCAGGCGTCGGCTGAACAGGTCCATCACCGTGGCCAAGTACATCCAACCGGCCAGGGTCCGTAGGTAGGTCGTGTCCGCCACCCAGACCTCGTCGATATGGGTCGGCTGGCCATGCTTTTTAAGCACATTGGGGCTGTAACCATAGGGATGGTTACTGTTGGTTTTTAATGGCTTAAAGCGTTTACTCTGGGTGCTTTTGATTCCCATTTCACGCATCAGACGCAGAGCCCGGTCACGGCCGCAATCGATGCCCTCATCATCCTTCAGATGGCGGTGCATTGGCCGATGCCCATAGCGGCCCTTGGCCTCTTTGTGTACCTTCAGGATCGCCCCCTTGATTCCCTCGTCCTCGATCCGCCGGGCCGAGGGCGCTCGGTGCCTCCAGCAGTAATAGCCACTGCGACAAATCCCCATCGCCGAGCATATTTCCTCGATCTTGAAGCGCCCCTCGTTGTCTTTGACAAACTGGTACTTCATTGTTCGTCCTTGGCAAAGTAGCCCACCGTTTTTTTTAGTATCTGGTTGATCCGCTCCGAGCGGCGCAGCTCTTTGCGAAGACGATCTATCTCGGCCGCCATCTCCTTCGGACTGCTCTGTCGCTTTGAGGTGGCTTCGCCCTGCTGATCGTCCAGATAGAGCCTCTTCCACCTATACAATTGGTTGGTGTTGACCCCAAGTTTGGTCGATACCTCGGTGGCGCTCAGACCATCGAGTATCATCAGTTGAACTGCCTCATTTTTGAACTCTATACTGCGTCTTCTTCCCATGCTTCGATTCTCCATTTAGGAGAATCTCGTGTCCACTTTTTCCAGTGCACATCATAGAGGCATTGGGGCAACTGGCGAAGGGCGGTGATTATAACGTCTGGAATGAGGCCTTGGCAGTGGGGGTGATTTTCCCGAATCCTCAATGAACGCTTGTCGCCAGCATAGAGGGCGGTGCGAAAACCGGTTTGTGCGGCGGGGAGAATGTCGTTGAGAAGGTCGTTGCCGAGGTAGAGGGTTTGCTTTGGAGCTATCTGTCTTTTGGCAAGTTCATTTCTTAATTTGGCAAAGAGGCTAACTGAGGGTTTGGCTTCGCGCTCAAGGTAAGACCACACGCAGAGGGTGGGGTCGAAACATTGGGCCAGGTTTTCTTTTTCCCTGAAATATTCGAGCATCAAGGGGGTGTAAAATTGGGCGTTGGAAACGATGCCGAGGGGCAATCCCGACGCCCGAAGTTTAGACAGGGCTTGATGAATTCCCGGCATGGGCCAGACGGGGTTGGCTTTGCATTCGTAGGTGAGGGCAAGGGCTTCAATGGCGTCCGGAGGGATGTTTTGGTGTAGGCTGTGGAGGAAATCTTGCCAGACATCCCGTATTTCCACTTCTGGATGCTCAATGCATTGGGATCTGCGGCGCTGCCAGGCGGCCTTGATTTGAGCCTGAAAGCGGTTGGACAGTGCGGCGGAATTTTCGTCAGGGTTGAGGCCAACGCTTTGCAGGCTGGAGCGCATGGCTTCGGCCTTAGCGGGGTCATTTTTTTGGTGCGTTCCGATGTCGCCGGAGCCTGAAATGAGAAGCGTTCCATAAATATCGAAGGCGACCGCCCGGATGTTGGGCAATTTTTTCAGACGGGGCTCCAGGCCGGTCGGGATGGGCTGGAGGGGGAAGCAATTTTCTTTGATGATGGCCGACTGGTCGCTCATCTTTCAATTGCGCAAGAGGGAGAAGGATTCAGGGGCGAGAAAACCGTCGAGCAGTTTTTTGGGGTCGAGGGCGTCGATTTTTTCGACGGGCTGCTCAAGGAGGTTTCGATAAAGCATTTCGAGGCGGACGCCGTAGGAATCCAGGCTGTAATTTTCCGTTACGATCCGTTTGTTTTCATGGAGGCGTTTTTCGCCCGGGCCGTCGCCGAGAATGGATGGGCATAATTCGGTGCGGAGTGGCGGATTTTCGAGGAGGGTTTTAATGACTATTTCCTGCAACGATTCGTCGAGCCGTCCGAAATCGACACGGTCTTTTTTGACAATTTCATTCAATGCTCGTTCGAGAGCCTGTTCGGGCGGATTTCTACCGTAGGCTGGATAAAAATTCTCAATGGCCGTCTGGAGGCGTTGGCGGAGTTGTTGCCGGCCCACCCATGGCAGGGGAATATCGAGCCGTTGATAGAGATTTGAAAGGTCGATGCCGAAATCTGCAGTGATATCCGGCAGGTTGCGGCCCACGAGCGGCTTAGACAGAAGGCAGGGTTCCAAAAAGGCCATGCCGAAGCCCTCCGCAACACTGGTGGTGATCAGGCGGTGGGAGGATTCGAGCCATTCCGAAAATGAACCGCCGTGGCTTTCGATTAATCCGAAATGGGCGGGCAGACAGAGTTCGTGACTGAACTGCACCCAGCGATTGTGGCAAGATTGCCAGATGGGATTATCGGGAACCAGGGTGGTGGCGAAAGATTCGTCTTTTTCGGCCAGGGCAGCCCAGAGGAGAAATTCGCCGAGGTTTTTACGCCTGATGCCGCGTGTTGGGTAGAGGGTGAGGCGCATTCCTTGGAAGGCTTGCAGGGCATCCTTTTTCCCACCGTGGCCGAGTTGGGATGGTGGCAGGGAGACAGGATTGGGCAAGACATGCAATTGTTCTTTGGTCAATCCGGCCTTGGACAAGATTCCGGCGTCTCGGGGGTTGAGAACGGCGTAGTGGATTTGGGGGGCCGAGGGGTAGGGTATTTTGGCCGGTTTTTGATCCCATTTAATTAACAGATCGAAAAGGTGTCGGTAATTGGCGGGTCGGCCGTCCTCTGGAAAATCATGCATCTGCAGGAGGAGGCGATGCCCATTTTCGGCCAGTAAACGGCAGGCGGCGGGGAGGGCGGGATTTTTGCCCAGGGAATGGTTGTGGAAGTGCCAGAGGTCGGGCGGGCCTTCCAGCCGGGCGCAGGCGGATTGTTGGAGGGCATTATAAAGTTCCCGGGGAGCGGGCGTGGCGGAATTTTCGGTATAACCGAGCCCTTCGACATATTGCGACTGGGACAGGCAGGATGTTGGGGCGGGTTCACCATGAAGAACTACGGCATGAATATTCCGCCGGGCGAGGGCGGCGACGGCGTTTTCGATCACCCGTGAGACCCCGCCCGGTCTGAGGTGATAATGGACAATGGCGACCTTTGGAGACATGCCCTTAAGAATCCGGCAATCCAAATTTACGGCGGTAGGCGGGAATCGTGATCATGGGCGGGCGCTCCTCCTCTACGATTTCATTGACGACCTGTTTGTAATGGCGGTGTTGGGCCTGAAAATGCCTGTAAAGGGTGCTTATTTCCGAATCTTTTCCAACAAAATCGTCTTTCTCCAAGCGTTTGAAAAAAGTTTGGAGGATGCCGAAAGACATTTTGCCGAGGGCTTCCACGGGCTGATGGCGGTGAATCCTTTGATCGAGGTCGGTTTGGCCGAATGCATCCAGTCCCCATTGGCGGTAAACATCAATCAGGTGGGAAGTTTCGACACCATAGCCGACTGGAAAAGGAATACGTTCCAAAACCTCCCGGCGAACCGCGTATTCTCCCGAAAGGGGCTGCAAAATGGCGGCCAGATGGGGGAAAAAGAGAGAGAAGAGCGGGCGGACGAGGATTTCCGTGACACGGCCGCCGCCGGAGGGCCTTATTTTATGGGAGTAGGCCAGGGGACGGTCATAAAATGCTTTCACGTATTTTATCTCATCGCGGTAGATGAGCGGGGCGACGAGGCCATAGACAAAGCGGGGGTGGATGTTTTTGATGTCCGCATCGACATAGCAGATGATGTCGCCCTGGAGTTGATAAATGGCTTTCCAGAGGTTTTCCCCTTTGCCTGGTTTGTCTCCCACTTCGGGAAGGATTTCGGAGGCGAGGTATACATCGGCCCCAAAGGCGGCGGCCACCTCTCTGGTTTTATCGGTCGAACCGGAATCGATGACGGCGATTTCGTCGAGTAGGGGGTATCTTTTTTTTAGCTCGGAAATAAAAAGGACGACCACTTTGCCGATGGTTTTTTCCTCGTTGAGGGTGGGGATGCAAAGCGAGATTTTGAGGTTTTTTTCTTCCTTTGCCTCGATCAGTTTTAGGCGGTCCCAAAAATCCTCGTGGTGGAAGGTGTTGCGCTGAAGCCAATCGTCAATCTTCATGGCCGATGCCTTGGTCGATCATTTGCAGGACCCCGATCAGTTGAGCGATGCCTGTAAAGATGGGTTCAATCTGGATTTGTTCGTCAAATTCGTGAAGGTGCTGGCCGGAAGTCAGGCCCAGGGTGATGCCGGGGATTTTTTTTGCGATGAGGGCCGAAAGGGCGCCTACGCTGGGCGCGATTTTGGACTCAATGCCGAGGGTATCCATGATGGCGCGGGCTCCTTCAATCATCGGGTGGTATTTCCTGATACCGCCGGGTTTTCTGCGGGTGATAATGTGGAGCTTGGCTTGAGCCGCTGAATCCTCGGCCGTGGCGTGTAGAATTTCTTCGATTTGGCGGTGGATAGAGGTAATTTTTCCGCGCACTTTACTGCGCAGCTCGAACCGGAGGAGGGCCTTGGATGGGATGGTGTTGAAGGCATTTCCGGCGTTGATGGAACCGAGTATGAGCGAAGTGCCGGGCTCATCCAGCTCTGCAATGGCTAGTATGCGGGTGAGGATGTCATTGAGGTTTACGATCGCTCCGGCGGCGTTCGATCGTTCCCAGAAGGTTTCCGGCGGGGTTTTGCAGACGATCTCCCCGCGCAGCATGCCCAGACAGGAATAACTCAATCTGCCCAAGTGGATGCCAGCCAGGCATACGCCGGCATGGATGGGCCTATGGACGTGATTGAGAAAAAACCTGAAGCCGCCGAGGTCGCCGCGGCCCTGGCTTTGCACTGCGCCCAATAATATTAGGTTGTTGGAAAACCGGATGCCTAATTTTTCCAACAAGAGGGGCAATATGGATATGACGGCCGCACCGATGCTGTTGTCGGCTATGCCGGGCCCCGCCAGCACGTCGGTGCCCAGCGTCACGGAGTGGTCAACAGAGCGGTCGAAAACGGTATCCACGTGAGCTTCGAGGAGAATATTTTTTTTACGCCCGCCACCTTGGCCGGGAAGGACAGCGGTGGCATTGCCGGCTTCGTCGATGGAAATATTTTGCAGCCCGCATTCATTGAAACGGTCGCTTAAAAACTGTATGCGCTCCTCTTCTGCATGGGTGGGGGCGGGAATTTCGCCCATCATGACGCTGCTGGCCAGTATAATTTCCCGATAGCGGCGCAGGGCCTGCCTTAGTTCTGGCAGGGATTCGACGATGCTCTCTGTTTGAAATGCGAGTGACATTACATGCTGATTCAAGAAATAGTATTGGGCACAAGGGAATAGCTGCCAATCCTTTAATTTTTTCACTCATTTACTAAAAATGCGCGGATGGACGCGGATTTTTTGAGTGAGAGCCGGCGAGCCGCACTATTTATCTGTATTCACGCGTTGGCATCAACTCCTTGGCTCAATGCCATCGTGGGAGCCAGTATTCCCGATGCCTGGTGTCAAATATGAATTATGAACGTTGACCCCTTTAGATTTGTGAAATTTGATATGCGCAGCGCCGGTCTCCCGATAAAATGTGCTCCGTGCGTTCGAGGCGCACTTGCTTTCCTAAAATCGATCGAAAAAAGCATAACTCCGCCTCGCACACTGCATTGCAGGCTGTCGCTGCTTCGCAAATTGGACAATGGTTTTCCACAAATAGAAAGGAAGCTCTGTCTTTCGAACCGACTTCGGCCATGTAACCCTCTGCCGTTCGAAGCTCGGCAAGGTGGGTCAGTTTTTTTTGCAAGGATGCATTTTTCGAAATTTTATCACGATAGGTGGAAATTTGATTTCCAATGGCACTCTTGAGGATTCCTTGAAGCGCCTTGGTTCCGTATTTCGATCCCATTGCTTCGATTAATTTGACCACAAAAGACGAGTGATCGTCGGGGAAAAAACGGTTTGCGTATTGCGTCAAGGCCCAGAATTTTTCCGGACGTCCAACACCTTGCGCCCTTTCCCTGCAATTTACGCTTCCTTCATCCTGAAGTTTATATAGGTGCTGGCGGACGGCCATGGGAGATATTTTTAAGCGTAGCGCCAGGGTGGTGGCATCAGTTGAGCCAAGAGTTTTCAATAGCTTGAGAATAGCTAAACGGGTTCGACCCTGCCGGTTCCTGCTTCCTTTCGGTTGTTTCATCGTAGGTATAATTATAGATTATGCTTTACAATCAAGGTGTAATTGGTCTTTTTAATAAATAAAGTAAAATCTTTAATTATTTGCCATGATAAACAGCGATCTCAGCAGTTCGGGCCGAAAACGGGGACGCCCGAAAAAAGGGGCAAAGGTTTATCCCAGGATATCGCATCTCGATTCTGAAATGGGGCTGAATTCCTCTCGAAGCAGCTCCTTGGAGCTTTTCTATGAGCGGATAAAGGATATCCCTTTATTGAGTGTTGATGAAGAAGTTACCCTTGCCCAACAAATCCAGAGAGGCGATGAAAAGGCCCGCCATAAAATGATCCTTTCTAATCTGCGGCTGGTTTTCAAGATCGCTTTGCATTATAACAATCTTGGGCTTTCGTCCGAAGATCTGGTGAGTGAAGGCATGGTGGGATTGGTTCATGCTAGCGAGCATTTTTTGCCCCATAAAGCAAAGTTCAGCTCCTACTCTTCGTGGTGGATCCGAAGATTCATGCATGAGGCCATCGCTCGCAATAGTGGGGCTGTCAGCGTGAGCACTTATACCGCAAACAAGATGATCGTGATGAGCAAAGTCGCCAATGACTTGCATGAGAAAATAGGTAGTGAGGCAAGCGATATGGAAATCGCGTTAGAGATGAAAATGCCCGAACATAAAGTTGCTTCCCTGCGCATGGTCAGGAAAATTCCAATCTCCTTGCAAGCGTCGGTTAATGATGATTTATCCACTCAGTTTGTCGAAATTCTGGCGGACCATAGCGCTCCTATCCCGTCTAAGATCTTCGAGCAAAATGCGCTTAAGCGGGAACTTGAAGAGTCTCTTCAATTGCTCAAGGGGCGTGAAGCCGAGATCCTTCGTCACCGTTTTGGATTGAATGGCTACTGTCCGAAAACCCTCGTGGATGTGGGTGAAATCTATACACTTACGCGAGAACGCATCCGCCAAATTCAAAACTCGGCGTTGATAAAACTTCGCAAAATATTTAACGAAAAAGCAAAACTGCGTAGCGCCCAAGAACTGGATGAAAATAGACTGGAGAGAATTCGATCAGAAATGCTCAAGGAGTTTTTAGAGACCCGGCTTCATGACGTATCTTCTAATTAATGGCTTCAAATGTGAATTATGAACGTTGGTTTTGTATGATCAACGAAGCGTTCATCCGAGAGTTCAATACGCGGGGAGTATGTCCAAGAGCGCGAAAACGTGCTGCTCCTTGGTAATGCCGGTACCGGTAAAACACACTTGGCCACCGCTCTGGGCTTTGCTGCCTGCGGCCAGGGCCGACGGGTCCGCTTTTTCGGGGTCACCGCCCAAGCGGCTGAAGGATCTGGAGTGGCGTCAGCACTCAAAGTGGATTCACCGGGCTTTATCAGTGACCTATCGAAAAAGCTGAGGAAGTAGGGGACTATTGAGTTGGAAACCCATTTGAGTAAGTAGGCTTGGCCGTCGGTTTTTCCAAAGTTTCGATGGCAGTCTATTCAGCGTCCCGGCGGGTTTGCTGGTTGAGTAGGGATTTACAGAGTCTTTAATATTAAAGACGGATTCTTTTCAATGATTGCCCGGTATGCTCGAATAGGAATCGGATTACTGGGCCTCCAGACTGGGTCCTTCCCTTGCCTGTCCTTCAGTGGAAACTCGTATAAATCCAATTTCGACTGGCACCCGATACGGGATGAGGAAGAAAATTTTTCGATACAAAAGGAACCAATGCTGTGGGAACCCCCAACAGAAGGAAAGACCTTTCCAAGCTTTGACACAGCAAAGGGAAAATCAGCAATAATTGTTTAATACTGCCGATTTGATCATTAAATATTGTAGGAAAGGATTGCCATATCACATTGAAAGCAAAAAATTGGATCAAAATATTAGGAAGTAGCTATTTTCAACGATTATCAATGTTCATATGGGCAATCTCGGTTAAAGTACTATTTCGGGGGAAACTACTTGAATTCAATGACTTATCAATTTAGACCGGTTGATTTGCAAGACATATCCGGTGAACTAATGATGAAGTCTGCTGCCGTCGTAACATCTGTAAACAGTTTCCCAACGGATGAAAATTTACTGGGCGAAAAATCTGATTAAGTAGCAGTTGAAGAGAAATCACCCTGATGACGAAAATCTCGGAAAATTTGCGCTCTACCCTTGATTTGCTTAAAATCTCTCCCCGCGCTTTCGTAATACCCGGGTTTTTGGGCATTGTGGATTCCATAATGCACCTGGTTGTCCTTGGATTACTCTTACCCCTTTCACGGTTGCTTCTCTCCGGTGGTGAAAAAACAGGTTTAGCCCGGATATTTCATGAAGGGTAAAGTTTGGCTCGTTATTGCTATTGGAGATGGATTTCTTTGTATTTTGAGCAGATCGTCTTGATTTTTAGGTGTTTTTCAGGGTGTAGAGACACTGCCCCCTTTCCCCCATTGGTTCGGTAGTGCCGGGGGCAGCACCAATGCACCCTTTAGGTTGGCACCAATCGGCGGGCCGCATGGTTGAAAAGACTGGCCCAAGGATAACTCTCACTTAGGTGAAAGTGAATCGTTCGGGTGTTGCGCACGATGACCGCTCCGATCTTGATTAATTTGAGCCGCAGGGTGTGGCATTGGGCCCGCGCCCACTTCGTCCCTTTTAAGGCTAACCGGCGCATGGCTTCCATCAAGGTGTAGGCCAGCGCCGACAAGAGCAATCGCCACTGATTGGCCCACCATTGATGGGCGCTGGTGCGCTCGCTGAACAATTGCATCTGTTCCTTGATTCGGTTCTCCATTTCACCGCGGCCACAGTATACCTTGTCGTAAAGCTCCTGGGGATCGCCCGGCAGGTTCGTCACCACGAAGCGCGGGTTGGACCCCTGTGCGGTGTGTTCGGCTTTATGGATGACCAACCGCAGCCATCGCCACGAATCGGCAGCATAGACGAAGTCCTGGAATAGCCGTTGTTTTTTACCCCTTAGTTCGAACCATTCTTTGGCCTGCTTTTGCAACTGCTGGGCGTCTTGCTGCAAGCGTGCATTGCGAGCCATCCCCACGATGTAACTAACCCGGATATTTCGTAAAAAAAGTATCGTTGATATGCTTAACTGCTGATATACAGCAGGATAGATCAATAATTAAAGCAATATCAGCGATGACAAAAGGTAAACAATTAAAGCTACAGTTGACAAGGGTAAAAGGCCGCCGTGTGCGGGTTGATTTCAAGGGCGGAGAGGTTACTTCGGATGCCGGACTGCTTTTGATCCGGGAAGTGGATCGGCAGTTGGGCTTGACCGAACGAGCGGCCCGACAGTTAGTGGACAAACGGCAGAAGGGCAAAGTACGCCATGAGGTATTGGGGATGCTGCGGCAGCGCGTTTACGGGCTGGTTGTAAACGCCGGGATGAAACCGGTACGGGGGTCGGGGTAAAACCGGTACGCTTGGAATAAGGTTTAGGTTAGTAATTGCAGGTACGTCAAGGTTTAGGGTTTGGGAGTTGGTTTTGGGGATTGGCTTGGGGTCGGTGAGGAGGCCGGAGGCCGACGAGCCGGGCCCAAGGCGTTTATTGTTTTGTGCCACGGCGACGGCGTCGAGCATCGCGCAAGCGGTAGCTTTGCCCGTTGGCTTCGAGGATATGCACCCGATGGGTGAGTCGGTCCAGCAGAGCTCCGGTGAGCCGTTCGGAACCGAGCACTTCGATCCAGTTCTCAAAGGGCAGGTTGGTGGTGACGATGAGACTGGTGCGCTCGTAAGCGCGGCTGACCACGTCGAAGAGCAGTTCGGAACCGGTCTTGGAAAAAGGGACGTAACCGAGTTCGTCGAGGATGAGTAGGTCGAGCCTTTCGAGTTGCTTCATGAAGCGCTGCAGGTCGTGGTTGTCGCGTTGCTCGAGCATATGGGTAACCAGGGCGGTGACCCCGAAGAAACGGATCCGCCGGCCCTGGGCACAGGCGGCAAAGCCCAGGGCGGTGGCCAGGTGCGTTTTACCGGTACCGGCGTTACCGAGGAGCAGCACGTTTTCGCGCTGGTCGACATACTCCCCGCGCATGAGCTCTCGGATGAGCGCTTCGTTGATCGAGGGCTGCGCTTCAAAGGCGAAGCTCTCGAGGGTCTTGAGCACGGGGAAACGGGCGTTTTTGATCCGCCGCTGGGCGGCCCGCTGTTCGCGTTCAATGAGCTCCCGTTCGACCAGATGCAACAAAAAGGCGGCGTAATCGAGCCGGTCCCGGGAACAAGCCGCGGCCACCGCCGGCCATTCGCGCAGGATGGTGGGCAACTTCAGTTTCTTGAGGTGATGGTGTAACAGCAGCTGGTTTTTTTCTTCCTTCATAAAGCCCCTCCTGGAATCTTGAGCAGTTCGCTGTAGGCACCGAGGTCAGGGGCGGCCACACGGACGTGACGCAGGTGTGGATGGCCGTCCAGCCGGAAGGTTCTGCTCCCGTAGTCTTCCTGAGGATAGAGATACTGGGCGATGGCCTCACGAGTCAGTCCCCCCACCCGCAGGGCCGAGACGACGGCCTGCTGCAAGGCCGCCATGGGGTGTTTCTCCAACAGCCGCAGCACCCGGATATACTCCCGGGTGCCTTCGCCCCCGCATTGGCTTTCGAGCCGGCGTCTGAGGACCTGCAGGCACTGCGGCAACTGCCAGCCCGAGAGTGGGCGGGCGAAGTCCAAAGCGCCCGGTTTTTTCTCCAGCAAAGCCAGGTAGTGCACCGGCTCGAAAGAGACTTGCTCTTTATCCCAAATGCGGCGGTGCCGGGCCACCTCTTGGCCCCCACAGAAGATCACCACCTGCCGACAGGACCCTTCCACCACCACCGGATGGTGGGCGCAGCGCACCGGCACCGAATAGTCGTTGCACTCGAAGCGCACCAGCGAGAGGCTGCTGACGCAGGTCGAGCGTTTGCGGCTCGCTTCAAAGGGTATGGGCGGCAACGCCAGCATGACGGCGCGCTCCTCGGCCAGCAGTTCCTTTTTCACCGCCCTTTTCCCGCGTAATTTACGCTCCATGTCCCGCTCACATGCCTCCAACAGCTTTGCGTTGAGTTCCTCCAGGTCCCGAACCTGCGGTACCGGTACCAGGAAGTTGGCCCGGGCATAACGCACGATCCCCTCGACCACGCCCTTCTCGTTGGGCCGGGCGGGCAGACAGAAGTGTTCCTCGAACAGGTAATGGCTCTGTAGCTGCAGAAACCCGTCGGTCAGCTTGCGTTCACGCGAACCGATAATCTTACCCACCGCCACCTTCGAGTTGTCATAGCTGATGCGCCGGGGCACCGCCCCGAAAAACTCAAAAGCTCGCAGGTGCCCCTCCCAGAAGCTCTCCGTGCACTCCCGTTCGAACACCTGCACGAAAAAGGCATCGCTGTAGGGCAGGCTCATGGCAAAAAATGGCCGCCTACGCAATTGCCCCGCCTCCTTCACCAGGGCATGACCGAAGTCCACCTGTCCCTCCCCGGGGCGGTGCTCCAGCGGCACGAACACTTCCCGCCGCCTCGCTCGCAGCTCGGCCACCACCTCCTTGACCGCCGTGTAGCCCCCTTGGTAGCCCTTCTCCCGACCCAAACGCTGGTAGATCCGTTTGGCCGTATGGCGCTGCTTCTTGGGCACGTTCCGGTCCGCTTTGAGCACCTCCTCGATCCAGCCCACATACGGATCGATCTTGCGCTCTCGCCTCTTCTTGCGCCGGTATCCCGGCGGCTGGGAATAGGCCAGCATCTTTCCCAGGGTCTCCCAGTGCAGTCCCTCTTCTCGCATTACAGAGCGCTTGCTCTGCTTGTCCCGCAGCACTTTGTGCCGCACTCTTGTCCATTGCTTCATATCTCGATACACTCCTCCTTTCTAGGATAAGCGTACCGGTTTTAAAGCGCCCTCTTTACCGTACCGGTTTTTCCCCGGCGTTTACAACCATCAATCCGTTGGGTAAGGGAAATGCAGAAACGACAGACCTTCCCATTTCGAAAAATTGGCCACCTTGTTCGTTTCGACCCAGCCGAGGTAGCAAAATATCTGTCGGCCCGGAATACTGTGGAGGCTAGCCCGGATATTTCGTAAAAAAGTATCGTTGATATGCTTAACTGCTGATATACAGCAGAATAGATCAATAATTAAAGCAATATCAGCGATGACAAAAGGTAAACAATTAAAGCTACAGTTGACAAGGGTAAAAGGCCGCCGTGTGCGGGTTGATTTCAAGGGCGGAGAGGTTACTTCGGATGCCGGACTGCTTTTGATCCGGGAAGTGGATCGGCAGTTGGGCTTGACCGAACGAGCGGCCCGACAGTTAGTGGACAAACGGCAGAAGGGCAAAGTACGCCATGAGGTATTGGGGATGCTGCGGCAGCGCGTTTACGGGCTGATGAGGATTTGAACGACTTTGATACCCTGCGCCACGATCCATTGTTGCAAACGGTAACGGGGCGCATTGAAACGTTGGCCAGCGCGCCGACTTTGTGTCGTTTTGAAAACGGGCAGGATCGGCGGGCGGCCTTTGCGGTAAACGAGCTGTTGGTCGAACAGTTCATGGGCTCCTTTGCCGAGGAACCCGAAGAGATCATCCTGGACTTTGACGCCACCGACAATCCGGTGCACGGGCTCCAGGAGGGACGTTTTTTCCACGGTTATTATGATCATTACTGTTTTCTGCCGCTATATGTTTTTTGCGGTGATCAGCTGCTGGTGGCCTACCTGCGGCCGAGCAAGATCGATGCCAGCAAGCATGCCGGGGCCATCCTCAAATTGCTGGTTAAGCGGATTCGCCAAAGCTGGCCCCGTACGCGGATTATTTGGCGCGCCGACAGTGGATTTTGTCGAGACCGGATACTCTCTTGGTGCGACCGCAACGAAGTTAGTTACATCGTGGGGATGGCTCGCAATGCACGCTTGCAGCAAGACGCCCAGCAGTTGCAAAAGCAGGCCAAAGAATGGTTCGAACTAAGGGGTAAAAAACAACGGTTATTCCAGGACTTCGTCTATGCTGCCGATTCGTGGCGATGGCTGCGGTTGGTCATCCATAAAGCCGAACACACCGCACAGGGGTCCAACCCGCGCTTCGTGGTGACGAACCTACCGGGCGATCCCCAGGAGCTTTACGACAAGGTATACTGTGGCCGCGGTGAAATGGAGAACCGAATCAAGGAACAGATGCAATTGTTCAGCGAGCGCACCAGCGCCCATCAATGGTGGGCCAATCAGTGGCGATTGCTCTTGTCGGCGCTGGCCTACACCTTGATGGAAGCCATGCGCCGGTTAGCCTTAAAAGGGACGAAGTGGGCGCGGGCCCAATGCCACACCCTGCGGCTCAAATTAATCAAGATCGGAGCGGTCATCGTGCGCAACACCCGAACGATTCACTTTCACCTAAGTGAGAGTTATCCTTGGGCCAGTCTTTTCAACCATGCGGCCCGCCGATTGGTGCCAACCTAAAGGGTGCATTGGTGCTGCCCCCGGCACTACCGAACCAATGGGGGAAAGGGGGCAGTGTCTCTACACCCTGAAAAACACCTAAAAATCAAGACGATCTGCTCAAAATACAAAGAAATCCGGTAGTGTTAACATGACGAATGTTTGATATTGCTGTTGTATTCCCAGATGAACAAGCACAGGACGCGAAAATGCATGACCAAAGACTTCGAGAATGACAGCGTTTTACGCACATAGCGTGACAGGGACTGTCGCAAGGTATTGTTCCAGCGTTCGATATGGGCGGTTTGGCCGGATTGTTTCCCGCTGGCGCTGTTGTGAGGGAAAACCTTGTCGTAGCTTTCCCAGTAATCGCTTACGGTGGCACAGTCGCGATAGGGCTGGGCGATGTTGTGATACAACTGCCAGCACGTTTGATCGCTACGATCACCCAGAGAAAACCCGACGACCTGTCGGGTACGTCGACACAAGGCTACCCATAGCCATACCTGCCCCGAACGCTTATCGCCCCAGAATGACCACACCTCGTCCAGTTCCAGCACATCACTACACTGGCGGGCAAGCAGAGTGGACTCCAGCTTCGGCAAACTCAGGACTTTTTTTTAATCCATTCGATGACCGTCTTTGGGGCTACCCCGAAGGTACGGTAAATGGCACGCAGGCTCATCCGGTTTTGGTGCGCACGGAGCACCTGCTTGACCAGCGCCGGAGGATGCTCACGACTTTTGGGGTGAAGCCGAAACTGATAACCACACCCCTTGCATCGATACTTCTGAACCCCTTTCGGATCCTTGCCGTGCTTGATGATGTGATCGCTTCCGCATTGAGGACATTTTACTGTGATATGGACCATTCCCAGTTCACAACATAATCACGCTAAAAAGTACAGCCTAAACATTCAAAATGTTAACACTACCAGAAATCCATCTCCAATAGCAATAACGAGCCAAACTTTACCCTTCATGAAATATCCGGGCTAGCACTACTAATTTTCCACCGGAATTCAAATGAGAAGCAGCTTCAATCAATTCTGCGGCATCATTCTCTATATGCTCAAGCACATCGATATATAAAATTGCATCGAATTTATCATTGGATTCCAAATCCTTTAGTGTTCCTGTCCTAACCTTTACGCCATCAAGGGCGGGATCGCTGAAAATCTTTTTTTTTAATTCATTTGCCAGATTGGAATCCGGTTCCATGGCTAACCATGAGGATTGATTCTCATTTTTTAATATTCGTGTTGTATTTCCCAAACCGGCGCCAACTTCTAGAGTATCTCCTTGTATTGCGTAAGATATAGTTGCTCGAAAATAGGACTTCCAATTTAATGCATGCTTAAAAACTTCAAGTTCTTTCCCGATATAGTTATAACTATCATCAGAGCTATCTTTAAGCATTCTCTTCCGCCCCCTCGAAAATTGGGTAGTGTATAAAAAAAGAATGTTATTTTGTATTTTTAGCTGTACAAATAGCGTTAGGCAGTTTATTTTTAGTGCATGGTTACTAAAATTATTAATTGTCGGCACTGTGGAAGTGAAAATATCATGAAATTTGGCAAGACGCCCAACCATAAACAGCGCTACCGCTGCCATGATTGTGGTAAACAAAGCCGCGAAAACCCCACAGTGAAATACACCGAAGAGCAAAAAGAAATGATCCTTCGAGTCTATCAGGAACGCAGCAGTCTACGCGGTTTACAGCGCGCCTTCGGGGTGAGTCCCAACACCGTTTTGAGTTGGTTAAAAAAAACGACAATCGCTGCGACCGCTCAAAAGCACGATTCTTGCGGCCCGCCGCCATGATGTCATTGAACTGGACGAACTGTGGTCTTTTGTGGGGCGCAAGAGCGATGCCCAATGGGTTTGGATCGCTCTTTGCCGACGCACCCGTCAAATCCTCTCCTATGCCATTGGGCCTCGGGATTGGTATCGTTGCCGGGAACTTTACGAGCGTCTGCCACGGGCCTACAAAAGATGTGCCACCTACAGCGACTTTTGGAGCACTTATGATGAAGTCTTTCCTCATAACCGATCCGTGGGAAAAGAAACCGGTGAAACGACCCATGTGGAACGATGGAACAATACCCTGCGCCAACGACTGGGTCGTTTCACACGCAAAACCCTCTCCTTTTCCAAGCTTAAGAGTATGCATGAAACCTGTCTGAGACTTTTCATTCATCAATATAATCAAGAATTAGCCACCATTCCTACTTAATACACTACCGAAAATTGTTCTACAATCAGCAATATAATCCGTATGATCCCTTGAGGGCATAAACAAAGATGATGAGCGATTGTTCAATATGAATAGTGTCATAATGCCGGCCAGTTGGATTGCCTGCAGGGAAAATACGATGAGTATAGCTGTTAGCCCGGATATTTCGTAAAAAAAGTATCGTTGATATGCTTAACTGCTGATATACAGCAGGATAGATCAATAATTAAAGCAATATCAGCGATGACAAAAGGTAAACAATTAAAGCTACAGTTGACAAGGGTAAAAGGCCGCCGTGTGCGGGTTGATTTCAAGGGCGGAGAGGTTACTTCGGATGCCGGACTGCTTTTGATCCGGGAAGTGGATCGGCAGTTGGGCTTGACCGAACGAGCGGCCCGACAGTTAGTGGACAAACGGCAGAAGGGCAAAGTACGCCATGAGGTATTGGGGATGCTGCGGCAGCGCGTTTACGGGCTGGTGGCGGGCTATGAGGATTTGAACGACTTTGATACCCTGCGCCACGATCCATTGTTGCAAACGGTAACGGGGCGCATTGAAACGTTGGCCAGCGCGCCGACTTTGTGTCGTTTTGAAAACGGGCAGGATCGGCGGGCGGCCTTTGCGGTAAACGAGCTGTTGGTCGAACAGTTCATGGGCTCCTTTGCCGAGGAACCCGAAGAGATCATCCTGGACTTTGACGCCACCGACAATCCGGTGCACGGGCTCCAGGAGGGACGTTTTTTCCACGGTTATTATGATCATTACTGTTTTCTGCCGCTATATGTTTTTTGCGGTGATCAGCTGCTGGTGGCCTACCTGCGGCCGAGCAAGATCGATGCCAGCAAGCATGCCGGGGCCATCCTCAAATTGCTGGTTAAACGGATTCGCCAAAGCTGGCCCCGTACGCGGATTATTTGGCGCGCCGACAGTGGATTTTGTCGAGACCGGATACTCTCTTGGTGCGACCGCAACGAAGTTAGTTACATCGTGGGGATGGCTCGCAATGCACGCTTGCAGCAAGACGCCCAGCAGTTGCAAAAGCAGGCCAAAGAATGGTTCGAACTAAGGGGTAAAAAACAACGGTTATTCCAGGACTTCGTCTATGCTGCCGATTCGTGGCGCTGGCTGCGGTTGGTCATCCATAAAGCCGAACACACCGCACAGGGGTCCAACCCGCGCTTCGTGGTGACGAACCTGCCGGGCGATCCCCAGGAGCTTTACGACAAGGTATACTGTGGCCGCGGTGAAATGGAGAACCGAATCAAGGAACAGATGCAATTGTTCAGCGAGCGCACCAGCGCCCATCAATGGTGGGCCAATCAGTGGCGATTGCTCTTGTCGGCGCTGGCCTACACCTTGATGGAAGCCATGCGCCGGTTAGCCTTAAAAGGGACGAAGTGGGCGCGGGCCCAATGCCACACCCTGCGGCTCAAATTAATCAAGATCGGAGCGGTCATCGTGCGCAACACCCGAACGATTCACTTTCACCTAAGTGAGAGTTATCCTTGGGCCAGTCTTTTCAACCATGCGGCCCGCCGATTGGTGCCAACCTAAAGGGTGCATTGGTGCTGCCCCCGGCACTACCGAACCAATGGGGGAAAGGGGGCAGTGTCTCTACACCCTGAAAAACACCTAAAAATCAAGACGATCTGCTCAAAATACAAAGAAATCCATCTCCAATAGCAATAACGAGCCAAACTTTACCCTTCATGAAATATCCGGGCTAAGGAGATACCTTAAATCGCTTGGCTATTCCCCAAATATTGCTGAAAAGCAATTGCTATCCCCCCTTGAACAGGCGTTTGAAACTATCCAAACCAAAAACGTCATTCAATACGATGGCCCCTTGGCCGGATATTTCCCCGGACCTTTGAAAGTCGGTGGCGGTAGGGTTCTTGTGACCAGTGGCCCGCAATTGATTGAAGCAAAACCCGGTGATTTCCCTTTGCTTGCGGGCATTTTGGAAAAAATGTTTTATAATCCAGAATCCGGTTTAGATCAAAGGCCTTATTTGTTTGGCTGGTTGAAAATTGCAATTGCCATTGAAGCATTAAATTTAGGAAACTTTAAACCAGGCCAGGCATTGACTATTGCAGGCCCACGGGATTCGGGAAAATCGCTGTTTCAAAATCTTGTAACCCTCATTTTAGGCGGGAGGGTGGCCAATGCCGGTAGTGTATAAAAAAAGAATGTTATTTTGTATTTTTAGCTGTACAAATAGCGTTAGCCCGGATATATTGAAGAAGAACCCAATGCAGTTACCGAACCAATCCAGGAAGTTTGCAGATTTTAGGGGGTGCGACCGCCAAGCAACCAAGGTCTTTTTAGTTTCTATGAAATATCAAACATACATTAAGGGGGTTATTAGCCCTGAAACTTCCCAAATACTAAAAAGACCTTGGCGGCTTGGCGGTAATTTGGTTGATTTTTGAGAATATGCCCTTTATCAAGTGTTTCCCCTTAGAAACCTCATGATGGTCGAGATCGCCCTTGTTATTATATTTGCCCTTTTAATATTGGGTATGCTTCCCGCCATTGTGTTATGCCTTGTGTCATTTGTCGTTGTTGTAATTCAAATGGCTGGAATTATTCTTATTTCAATTGGCAAAATACTGAAATTCTTGTTTTCACCATTCCTGCGGTTGGGATTTTTTTGGCGCTGAGGTAAAGAATCAGGCCGCTTTCCACTCAAAAGGCCGACTATTGGTTAATCCATTCAGACCGCCCAATCCCTTCAAGGAAATATCTATGAAAATCCTTATTAATGTAATCTTGATGTTATTTTTCTTTCATTCTGGGCTTTGTGATCCTCAGCCCATTGGATATGACCCAACCTTGTTCACTTTAAGTAACAAGACTCAATCTCCAGCATATGAAAGAAAAAACAATATTTTTTATTTCAACAAATTCAATCTTGACGTGTACTGGATTTGTTGGACACGGGATTCTCTTATATTCATTGTTTATTGATTAGTGTGTCAGGCGGCTTGTTTTGGTAAAGGGTTTTGTTTTCTCGTTGCCCCCCATGGGGGGCAAATATTTTCCTCGAATTGGACTGGGCTTTGGTAACTCAGAGAGGAATGTTTGCGATATCGGTTGTAGAAGATTTCCACGTATTCGAAGACAGTTGATCGCAGTTCGCGCTCGTCGGCAAAGTGGCGGCCTCGAATCGTGCTGGTCTTGAAGCGGCCGTAGAACGATTCCATGGCCGCGTTGTCGTAGCAGTTGCCTTGGGCGCTCATGCTCGGCTTCATGCCTAGTTCAGAGACCAGCCTCTGATAGTCGTCGCTGGCGTAGGGGCTGCCCCGATCGCTGTGATGAATAATCCCGGTGCGCAGTGTGCCGCGGGTCATGGCCGCGGCTTTGAGGGCCTTGCCAACCAGCTTCGCGTCGTTGTGGTTGGAAACGCTCCAGCCCAGCAGGCGTCGGCTGAACAGGTCCATCACCGTGGCCAAGTACATCCACCCGGCCAGGGTCCGTAGGTAGGTCGTGTCCGCCACCCAGACCTCGTCGATATGGGTCGGCTGGCCATGCTTTTTAAGCACATTGGGGCTGTAACCATAGGGATGGTTACTGTTGGTTTTTAATGGCTTAAAGCGTTTACTCTGGGTGCTTTTGATTCCCATTTCACGCATCAGACGCAGAGCCCGGTCACGGCCGCAATCGATGCCCTCATCATCCTTCAGATGGCGGTGCATTGGCCGATGCCCATAGCGGCCCTTGGCCTCTTTGTGTACCTTCAGGATCGCCCCCTTGATTCCCTCGTCCTCGATCCGCCGGGCCGAGGGCGCTCGGGGCCTCCAGCAGTAATAGCCACTGCGACAAATCCCCATCGCCGAGCATATTTCCTCGATCTTGAAGCGCCCCTCGTTGTCTTTGACAAACTGGTACTTCACTGTTCGTCCTTGGCAAAGTAGCCCACCGTTTTTTTTAGTATCTGGTTGATCCGCTCCGAGCGGCGCAGCTCTTTGCGAAGACGATCTATCTCGGCCGCCATCTCCTTCGGACTGCTCTGTCGCTTTGAGGTGGCTTCGCCCTGCTGATCGTCCAGATAGAGCCTCTTCCACCTATACAATTGGTTGGTGTTGACCCCAAGTTTGGTCGATACCTCGGTGGCGCTCAGACCATCGAGTATCATCAGTTGAACTGCCTCATTTTTGAACTCTATACTAAAGCGTCTTCTTCCCATGCTTCGATTCTCCATTTAGGAGAATCTCGTGTCCACTTTTTCCAGTGCACATCAATCTTGCTGATTATGACAATGCTGGTTACGAAGAAATCAAAAAACTTTCACTGTACCAGATGCGCATCGTTATTGCATATAGAGAAGGGAAAGCAAAAGATGAAAAAATTAAAGCCGAAAGGGTTCAATTAATTACTACTTTATATACCCTGAACCCTGATAAATATCCGTTGAAGTGGCTCAATGAATTATCTACGGCCCAGGTTAAGGGAATGTATGAAGCAGAAAAAATTCGGGGATTTCCTCAGCCCAAAAAGAAAGCAATATTGCCGCAACCCAATGAAAAGGAAAATACACAAGTTAACTTTAACAACCTTTTCAAACCTTTATCGGGCTACAGTGTCGGCCCGATTTCTTTGGATGATTTAATGTCGCCAAAAACTCAGCAAAAAACCGGGGTTAATAAGCTGACCGCTTTAGAAAAGGTGTATTTGGAAAGTTGGGTAAGAAATGCAATGATAGGTGCGGTGAAGGAAACAGAGAAAAGATTACAAAAATAATATTTCTTCAATTTCACTGTTCAATATATTCACACGGTTCTGGGTATAAAATGTTAAAAAGAAGCGTTTGCCCTGAATCCCTTGTGAAGCCAATTTTCTCAATAATGGGCGCAGGCCATTGCCATTGCTTATGAAGCTTATGCAATGGTTTTGCCCTTGGGCCGTTCCTGCCAGGAGGCGGCCCTTTTCATTGATGGGGAAGGATATGCACCCGCCTGTTGCCAAGGTGGTAGGCTAATTGGCGGAGAGGATCGATTCGTATTTTGGTTTATCTACGAAGAGCAGGTAGAGATTGAACAGGAAGATAACCAAACCTGGGCCGATGCTGGAAGGGTCAAGGACCAGGTGAAAGAGGATGATATGAACGCTCAGAGGGGCCAAAAGAACCAGGGCCAGAGCAACCCACCTGCCCGCCAGGAGAGATAGGCCGACGGCAATTTGTAGGCCTCCGATAAGCGGGAAAAAGTAACTGGCATTATTGAGAGCGCCGAGCAACGCATAAGCCTCCTCGGACATCTTGCCTTGGGGCATAAACTGGAGAAAAACATTTAAACCAAAAACGAATAACATAAGCCCCAAGAGCAACCTAGCCCGGATATTTCGTAAAAAAAGTATCGTTGATATGCTTAACTGCTGATATACAGCAGGATAGATCAATAATTAAAGCAATATCAGCGATGACAAAAGGTAAACAATTAAAGCTACAGTTGACAAGGGTAAAAGGCCGCCGTGTGCGGGTTGATTTCAAGGGCGGAGAGGTTACTTCGGATGCCGGACTGCTTTTGATCCGGGAAGTGGATCGGCAGTTGGGCTTGACCGAACGAGCGGCCCGACAGTTAGTGGACAAACGGCAGAAGGGCAAAGTACGCCATGAGGTCTTGGGGATGCTGCGGCAGCGCGTTTACGGGCTGGTGGCGGGCTATGAGGATTTGAACGACTTTGATACCCTGCGCCACGATCCATTGTTAGCAAACGGTAACGGGGCGCATTGAAACGTTGGCCAGCGCGCCGACTTTGTGTCGTTTTGAAAACGGGCAGGATCGGCGGGCGGCCTTTGCGGTAAACGAGCTGTTGGTCGAACAGTTCATGGGCTCCTTTGCCGAGGAACCCGAAGAGATCATCCTGGACTTTGACGGCACCGACAATCCGGTGCACGGGCTCCAGGAGGGACGTTTTTTCCACGGTTATTATGATCATTACTGTTTTCTGCCGCTATATGTTTTTTGCGGTGATCAGCTGCTGGTGGCCTACCTGCGGCCGAGCAAGATCGATGCCAGCAAGCATGCCGGGGCCATCCTCAAATTGCTGGTTAAACGGATTCGCCAAAGCTGGCCCCGTACGCGGATTATTTGGCGCGCCGACAGTGGATTTTGTCGAGACCGGATACTCTCTTGGTGCGACCGCAACGAAGTTAGTTACATCGTGGGGATGGCTCGCAATGCACGCTTGCAGCAAGACGCCCAGCAGTTGCAAAAGCAGGCCAAAGAATGGTTCGAACTAAGGGGTAAAAAACAACGGTTATTCCAGGACTTCGTCTATGCTGCCGATTCGTGGCGATGGCTGCGGTTGGTCATCCATAAAGCCGAACACACCGCACAGGGGTCCAACCCGCGCTTCGTGGTGACGAACCTGCCGGGCGATCCCCAGGAGCTTTACGACAAGGTATACTGTGGCCGCGGTGAAATGGAGAACCGAATCAAGGAACAGATGCAATTGTTCAGCGAGCGCACCAGCGCCCATCAATGGTGGGCCAATCAGTGGCGATTGCTCTTGTCGGCGCTGGCCTACACCTTGATGGAAGCCATGCGCCGGTTAGCCTTAAAAGGGACGAAGTGGGCGCGGGCCCAATGCCACACCCTGCGGCTCAAATTAATCAAGATCGGAGCGGTCATCGTGCGCAACACCCGAACGATTCACTTTCACCTAAGTGAGAGTTATCCTTGGGCCAGTCTTTTCAACCATGCGGCCCGCCGATTGGTGCCAACCTAAAGGGTGCATTGGTGCTGCCCCCGGCACTACCGAACCAATGGGGGAAAGGGGGCAGTGTCTCTACACCCTGAAAAACACCTAAAAATCAAGACGATCTGCTCAAAATACAAAGAAATCCATCTCCAATAGCAATAACGAGCCAAACTTTACCCTTCATGAAATATCCGGGCTAACTTCGTTGCGGTCGCACCAAGAGAGTATCCGGTCTCGACAAAATCCACTGTCGGCGCGCCAGATAATCCGCGTACGGGGCCAGCTTTGGCGAATCCGTTTAACCAGCAATTTGAGGATGGCCCCGGCATGCTTGCTGGCATCGATCTTGCTCGGCCGCAGGTAGGCCACCAGCAGCTGATCACCGCAAAAAACATATAGCGGCAGAACGCAAAAAACGGTAGTGTATTAAGTAGGAATGGTGGCTAATTCTTGATTATATTGATGAATGAAAAGTCTCAGACAGGTTTCATGCATACTCTTAAGCTTGGAAAAGGAGAGGGTTTTGCGTGTGAAACGACCCAGTCGTTGGCGCAGGGTATTGTTCCATCGTTCCACATGGGCCGTTTCACCGGTTTCTTTTCCCACGGATCGGTTATGAGGAAAGACTTCATCATAAGTGCTCCAAAAGTCGCTGTAGGTGGCACATCTTTTGTAGGCCCGTGGCAGACGCTCGTAAAGTTCCCGGCAACGATACCAATCCCGAGGCCCAATGGCATAGGAGAGGATTTGACGGGTGCGTCGGCAAAGAGCGATCCAAACCCATTGGGCATCGCTCTTGCGCCCCACAAAAGACCACAGTTCGTCCAGTTCAATGACATCATGGCGGCGGGCCGCAAGAATCGTGCTTTTGAGCGGTCGCAGCGATTGTCGTTTTTTTTAACCAACTCAAAACGGTGTTGGGACTCACCCCGAAGGCGCGCTGTAAACCGCGTAGACTGCTGCGTTCCTGATAGACTCGAAGGATCATTTCTTTTTGCTCTTCGGTGTATTTCACTGTGGGGTTTTCGCGGCTTTGTTTACCACAATCATGGCAGCGGTAGCGCTGTTTATGGTTGGGCGTCTTGCCAAATTTAATGATATTTTCACTTCCACAGTGCCGACAATTAATAATTTTAGTAACCATGCACTAAGAATAAACTGCCTAACGCTATTTGTACAGCTAAAAATACAAAATAACATTCTTTTTTTATACACTACCCGCCCTTCGGTGCTGGCCCGGCGCTTTTGCAATTGTCTGAACAGTGGTTCCTCCATCCGTTTTTTCAACTGCTTCGGATCGCGTGGACAGAGCGCGTCGTAGATTCCCTCCTGGGCTAACTGCCGGCGGGCCCGCTGGGAGGCAAATCCCCGGTCCGCGCACATGGCCGCTATGGGTTCTTCCAGGTTGAAGCGGTTCTGTCTTTGCAAACTCTCTTGCATTTGTTCATTTTCGCTTGGAGTTCGGCTGCCGTAGAGTTTCCAGTCCAGCAGGTACCCTTCAACGCTTTCTCCCAAAAACAGGGTGTTGCCGAACTCGACCTCTTGGCCCGCTTTACCTCGCACAATCACCTGCCCATCGAGTTCGTAAACACTCAAGACTTTCTCTGCGTTTTTCACCTGGCGGCCGCCAATGATCCGCTCGTGTGCCTGTTTGATGACCACCGGGATTTGCTCGCTCATGCGCTCCATCCGGGCGAGGATCTGTTGGACCTGTTTTTCGCTGTAATCGCTTTGCTCCCAGCAGGCTTGCAATAATTCCCGGTGACTGCGGGCATGCTCCCCGATCCGTTTGAGCAGCTTTTTCATCTGCCTCAAGATACCCTTGCGCTGCCGCGCGCTGTCCTTTCGCCGCCGGCTGTGGGTCATCTGTATGCACAGCCGATTCATCTGCCGAGCCAAGGGCTCCGGTTCGATCGGCATGCGATGGCGCACACCGGCCTTCTCGCGGATCAGCCGGATCGCTTTGAGCAACGTGCCGGCTACATCCTTGAGTAATACCCAGTCCGTCGGCCAATGAATGTTAGCCTCCAAACAGGTGCCGTCGATCAGGCAAATGGTGGGGTCAATCGGCTTGTCCAATCCCACCTGCCGGGCCAGAAGGGCATCGCCCACCACCTCAGTCAAGGTCCGGTGCAAGGCCCTCAACTGCTCTTCGCTGAAAAACTTCGAGGCCCGCTCCAGGGTGCTTTTGGAGATGCCCCTGATGCCATCGATCTGCCGGACACGGCAAAAGTCGGCCAACAGATCGCTGCTGCCCAGAGCCCGCGACAAATGCCGAAACGAAATCCCTCCGAGCAGACGGCCCAGCGTATCCATGCGCAGTGCCTTGATGGCAAAACTGGCCCGCTGCCGCCGGGCCTTTAGACCCATTGGCGGCCACCCCTCCAAGGCCAGCTCAATGGCCTGCGATTCCACCTCCGAGTCGATCAGCAGCCGATCGATTCGATCAATGGTGGCGCGGAAGTTATCGTAATCGAGGCACCGTGTAAACGCCGGGGAAAAACCGGTACGGTAAAGAGGGCGCTTTAAAACCGGTACGCTTATCCTAGAAAGGAGGAGTGTATCGAGATATGAAGCAATGGACAAGAGTGCGGCACAAAGTGCTGCGGGACAAGCAGAGCAAGCGCTCTGTAATGCGAGAAGAGGGACTGCACTGGGAGACCCTGGGAAAGATGCTGGCCTATTCCCAGCCGCCGGGATACCGGCGCAAGAAGAGGCGAGAGCGCAAGATCGATCCGTATGTGGGCTGGATCGAGGAGGTGCTCAAAGCGGACCGGAACGTGCCCAAGAAGCAGCGCCATACGGCCAAACGGATCTACCAGCGTTTGGGTCGGGAGAAGGGCTACCAAGGGGGCTACACGGCGGTCAAGGAGGTGGTGGCCGAGCTGCGAGCGAGGCGGCGGGAAGTGTTCGTGCCGCTGGAGCACCGCCCCGGGGAGGGACAGGTGGACTTCGGTCATGCCCTGGTGAAGGAGGCGGGGCAATTGCGTAGGCGGCCATTTTTTGCCATGAGCCTGCCCTACAGCGATGCCTTTTTCGTGCAGGTGTTCGAACGGGAGTGCACGGAGAGCTTCTGGGAGGGGCACCTGCGAGCTTTTGAGTTTTTCGGGGCGGTGCCCCGGCGCATCAGCTATGACAACTCGAAGGTGGCGGTGGGTAAGATTATCGGTTCGCGTGAACGCAAGCTGACCGACGGGTTTCTGCAGCTACAGAGCCATTACCTGTTCGAGGAACACTTCTGTCTGCCCGCCCGGCCCAACGAGAAGGGCGTGGTCGAGGGGATCGTGCGTTATGCCCGGGCCAACTTCCTGGTACCGGTACCGCAGGTTCGGGACCTGGAGGAACTCAACGCAAAGCTGTTGGAGGCATGTGAGCGGGACATGGAGCGTAAATTACGCGGGAAAAGGGCGGTGAAAAAGGAACTGCTGGCCGAGGAGCGCGCCGTCATGCTGGCGTTGCCGCCCATACCCTTTGAAGCGAGCCGCAAACGCTCGACCTGCGTCAGCAGCCTCTCGCTGGTGCGCTTCGAGTGCAACGACTATTCGGTGCCGGTGCGCTGCGCCCACCATCCGGTGGTGGTGGAAGGGTCCTGTCGGCAGGTGGTGATCTTCTGTGGGGGCCAAGAGGTGGCCCGGCACCGCCGCATTTGGGATAAAGAGCAAGTCTCTTTCGAGCCGGTGCACTACCTGGCTTTGCTGGAGAAAAAACCGGGCGCTTTGGACTTCGCCCGCCCACTCTCGGGCTGGCAGTTGCCGCAGTGCCTGCAGGTCCTCAGACGCCGGCTCGAAAGCCAATGCGGGGGCGAAGGCACCCGGGAGTATATCCGGGTGCTGCGGCTGTTGGAGAAACACCCCATGGCGGCCTTGCAGCAGGCCGTCGTCTCGGCCCTGCGGGTGGGGGGACTGACTCGTGAGGCCATCGCCCAGTATCTCTATCCTCAGGAAGACTACGGGAGCAGAACCTTCCGGCTGGACGGCCATCCACACCTGCGTCACGTCCGTGTGGCCGCCCCTGACCTCGGTGCCTACAGCGAACTGCTCAAGATTCCAGGAGGGGCTTTATGAAGGAAGAAAAAAACCAGCTGCTGTTACACCATCACCTCAAGAAACTGAAGTTGCCCACCATCCTGCGCGAATGGCCGGCGGTGGCCGCGGCTTGTTCCCGGGACCGGCTCGATTACGCCGCCTTTTTGTTGCATCTGGTCGAACGGGAGCTCATTGAACGCGAACAGCGGGCCGCCCAGCGGCGGATCAAAAACGCCCGTTTCCCCGTGCTCAAGACCCTCGAGAGCTTCGCCTTTGAAGCGCAGCCCTCGCTCAACGAAGCGCTCATCCGAGAGCTCATGCGCGGGGAGTATGTCGACCAGCGCGAAAACGTGCTGCTCCTCGGTAACGCCGGTACCGGTAAAACGCACCTGGCCACCGCCCTGGGCTTTGCCGCCTGTGCCCAGGGCCGGCGGATCCGTTTCTTCGGGGTCACCGCCCTGGTTACCCATATGCTCGAGCAACGCGACAACCACGACCTGCAGCGCTTCATGAAGCAACTCGAAAGGCTCGACCTACTCATCCTCGACGAACTCGGTTACGTCCCTTTTTCCAAGACCGGTTCCGAACTGCTCTTCGACGTGGTCAGCCGCGCTTACGAGCGCACCAGTCTCATCGTCACCACCAACCTGCCCTTTGAGAACTGGATCGAAGTGCTCGGTTCCGAACGGCTCACCGGAGCTCTGCTGGACCGACTCACCCATCGGGTGCATATCCTCGAAGCCAACGGGCAAAGCTACCGCTTGCGCGATGCTCGACGCCGTCGCCGTGGCACAAAACAATAAACGCCTTGGGCCCGGCTCGTCGGCCTCCGGCCTCCTCACCGACCCCAAGCCAATCCCCAAAACCAACTCCCAAACCCTAAACCTTGACGTACCTGCAATTACTAACCTAAACCTTATTCCAAGCGTACCGGTTTTACCCCGACCCCCGTACCGGTTTCATCCCGGCGTTTACAGCACCGGTCGACCACAGTTAAAGCTGGACGCAGGAGGCATTGGATGGCTATATTTTTCATAGAACATAGAAAGGGCTATATTGATTTTCGCTAACTCAATTATAGAACCCTTTTTTGGCCGGATCGAGCAAAAACTTGCTCTTTCCGGCTCTTTTTATCAACGTCATCCAGTTGACTATAAAATCTTTATATTTTTGGGACAGCCTCTAACTAGAGGCTGTCCCAAAAGGGTGATTTTTGCGAGGGCTTTTGATAGGCGCTCATTTTAGAGGTATTTGCATTTGGGAGAGTATCAACTTTGCTCTCCTATGACGTTAGGATACTGGTTTTGGGGTCCGGTTGCCTGGTTTTCTTTGTATGAGCCGACAGTAAGGCTGTGAAAAAGTATTGTCCTTGCTTTTCCGCTCTCTAGGCCGCCGCTTTGGTTTTTAGTTCGTCTTGCTGGGCCAGCATCTTGGCTACTTTCCATAGGTTGTGCGAGAGTACCGACCAGGCTACGCTGATCGAGCGGTTGGCAAAGCCTTTGCTGCGCAACCGCCCGGCCTGCCAGCGATTCTTCAATACCCCGATCCGCCCTTCGGTGCTGGCCCGGCGCTTTTGCAATTGTCTGAACAGTGGTTCCTCCATCCGTTTTTTGGTAGTGTATTAAGTAGGAATGGTGGCTAATTCTTGATTATATTGATGAATGAAAAGTCTCAGACAGGTTTCATGCATACTCTTAAGCTTGGAAAAGGAGAGGGTTTTGCGTGTGAAACGACCCAGTCGTTGGCGCAGGGTATTGTTCCATCGTTCCACATGGGCCGTTTCACCGGTTTCTTTTCCCACGGATCGGTTATGAGGAAAGACTTCATCATAAGTGCCCCAAAAGTCGCTGTAGGTGGCACATCTTTTGTAGGCCCGTGGCAGACGCTCGTAAAGTTCCCGGCAACAATACCAATCCCGAGGCCCAATGGCATAGGAGAGGATTTGACGGGTGCGTCGGCAAAGAGCGATCCAAACCCATTGGGCATCGCTCTTGCGCCCCACAAAAGACCACAGTTCGTCCAGTTCAATGACATCATGGCGGCGGGCCGCAAGAATCGTGCTTTTGAGCGGTCGCAGCGATTGTCGTTTTTTTTAACCAACTCAAAACGGTGTTGGGACTCACCCCGAAGGCGCGCTGTAAACCGCGTAGACTGCTGCGTTCCTGATAGACTCGAAGGATCATTTCTTTTTGCTCTTCGGTGTATTTCACTGTGGGGTTTTCGCGGCTTTGTTTACCACAATCATGGCAGCGGTAGCGCTGTTTATGGTTGGGCGTCTTGCCAAATTTAATGATATTTTCACTTCCACAGTGCCGACAATTAATAATTTTAGTAACCATGCACTAAGAATAAACTGCCTAACGCTATTTGTACAGCTAAAAATACAAAATAACATTCTTTTTTTATACACTACCCGTTTTTTCAGCTGCTTCGGATCGCGTGGACAGAGCGCGTCGTAGATTCCCTCCTGGGCTAACTGCCGGCGGGCCCGCTGGGAGGCAAATCCCCGGTCCGCGCACATGGCCGCTATGGGTTCTTCCAGGTTGAAGCGGTTCTGTCTTTGCAAACTCTCTTGCATTTGTTCATTTTCGCTTGGAGTTCGGCTGCCGTAGAGTTTCCAGTCCAGCAGGTACCCTTCAACGCTTTCTCCCAAAAACAGGGTGTTGCCGAACTCGACCTCTTGGCCCGCTTTACCTCGCACAATCACCTGCCCATCGAGTTCGTAAACACTCAAGACTTTCTCTGCGTTTTTCACCTGGCGGCCGCCAATGATCCGCTCGTGCGCCTGTTTGATGACCACCGGGATTTGCTCGCTCATGCGCTCCATCCGGGCGAGGATCTGTTGGACCTGTTTTTCGCTGTAATCGCTTTGCTCCCAGCAGGCTTGCAATAATTCCCGGTGACTGCGGGCATGCTCCCCGATCCGTTTGAGCAGCTTTTTCATCTGCCTCAAGATACCCTTGCGCTGCCGCGCGCTGTCCTTTCGCCGCCGGCTGTGGGTCATCTGTATGCACAGCCGATTCATCTGCCGAGCCAAGGGCTCCGGTTCGATCGGCATGCGATGGCGCACACCGGCCTTCTCGCGGATCAGCCGGATCGCTTTGAGCAACGTGCCGGCTACATCCTTGAGTAATACCCAGTCCGTCGGCCAATGAATGTTAGCCTCCAAACAGGTGCCGTCGATCAGGCAAATGGTGGTGTCAATCGGCTTGTCCAATCCCACCTGCCGGCCCAGAAGGGCATCGCCCACCACCTCAGTCAAGGTCCGGTGCAAGGCCCTCAACTGCTCTTCGCTGAAAAACTTCGAGGCCCGCTCCAGGGTGCTTTTGGAGATGCCCCTGATGCCATCGATCTGCCGGACACGGCAAAAGTCGGCCAACAGATCGCTGCTGCCCAGAGCCCGCGACAAATGCCGAAACGAAATCCCTCCGAGCAGACGGCCCAGCGTATCCATGCGCAGTGCCTTGATGGCAAAACTGGCCCGCTGCCGCCGGGCCTTTATACCAAATCGCAAAAGGATTGATAAAGATTAAAAAACAGCTATAAAGGCGGAATGAGAAGATATATGGGAACCGATGAAGACCGTGAACGTATCAAGAAATTGCTCAACAAAGAGGCTGTCGGCTGGCGTAAAGAGCGTTTGGTGGCATTAAAAATGGGCTTCCAGCCGCACCACAGCATTGATGAAATTGGAGCCATCGTGGGCCGAGGCAAAGCGACGATCCAGCGTTGGTTTGACAAATATCGTGCTGCAGGGCTCGGGGCGGTGCTTACACGCGCCTACAAAGGCGGGATCAAAAGCCGTTGCGACAAAGAGGTGGAGGCCTTCTTGCTCAATGGTTTGAAGGTCGCGCGCTGGAACACAGCCGTTCAGGCGGGGCAAGAGCTGGAGCGACATTTCGGGCGCTCCTTCGCCTACAAGACGGTGTGGCGATGGCTAAAAAAATGCGCCGGGGTGCTTCGAGTCCCTCGCCCCGTGCATGAGAAACGGGACTCGGCAAAAGCGGAAGCGTTCAAGCGAGACTTTTTTAAGATCCTCCAGGAGCTTTCCCTCACCCGAGGCAATCGGGTTCGGGTGTGGTTTGCCGATGAAAGCCGTTTTGGTTTGCTTCCGGTGTACCGCCGGTGCTGGACGCAAAGAGGGCTTCGGCCGCACAAAAAATATCAGACAAGATACCAGTGGAGCTACTGTTACGGAGCCCTCGACGTGGTCAACGGCGAGATGGTATGCATCCAAACCCCTAGCACGAATCTACAGTGGACGGAGGCTTTCCTCCAACAGATCAAAAAGCAATATCCTGAGGAGGAACATGTGGTTGTATGGGACGGGGCAGGCTTCCATCCGCACGACTCGGAGCACCCCAACGTCCCCCCGGGCATACATATCGTGAATTTGCCGCCGTATAGTCCTGAACTCAACCCGATTGAAAGACTTTGGGATATGATACAGGATCAAACGGCCAACAAACTGTGGCCGAGCATTGAGCGACTCGAAGAAGTCGTCGCAACCCATCTCAAAGACTGGTGGGAGGACACTGAAAAAGTCCTCTCTTTAGTTGGCGGAGGCTGGCAGCACATTCAAGCAAACGCTTCTGCCAAATAACTTATTATCATACCTAATGAGATTTGGTATTAGACCCATTGGCGGCCACCCCTCCAAGGCCAGCTCAATGGCCTGCGATTCCACCTCCGAGTCGATCAGCAGCCGATCGATTCGATCAATGGTGGCGCGGAAGTTATCGTCATCGAGGCACCGGTCGACCACAGTTAAAGCTGGACGCAGGAGGCATTGGATGGCTATATTTTTCATAGAAAGGGCTATATTGATTTTGATTTTCGCTAACTCAATTATAGAACCCTTTTTTGGCCGGATCGAGCAAAAACTTGCTCTTTCCGGCTCTTTTTATCAACGTCATCCAGTTGACTATAAAATCTTTATATTTTTGGGACAGCCTCTAGCTAATACGAATTAATAACGAATTAATACTTAAAATGACTCAAGTTTCGCTTTTTATATTAAATACGCTATTTATCTGATTTTTTTAAATAATTTCCAAATGCCTGAGATTTGAGCATTTTCCGGGCAACCCTGTTTTTTCATGAGACTACTCTTAACCAGCCAAATAGGTATTTTTTTCCTGATAGGTTCCCTGTCCGCCGGAGCACAATTGGATGTCGCAAATCCCATCCGGGAGGAGCTGGAAGCATTTGCCGATGCCTGGATGGCGGAAAAATTGGCCGTCAGCCATATCCCGGGCGCCGTTCTCGTGGTGGTGAAAGATGGAAGTTTTTTATTGGCCAAAGGTTTCGGCCTGGCCGATCTGGAATCGCAAATTCCCATGGATCCTGAAAAAACTATTCTGAGGGTCGCTTCCAATTCAAAATTGTTTACTGCCACGGCCGTTATGCAAGTTCATGAGAAAGAGCTGGTGGACCTCAAAACCGATATTCGCGCTTATATCGAGCCTGCCTTGATGCGGTCCTACCCGACTCCTGTAAACCTGCACCAGCTCCTGACCCACAGCGCCGGAATCGGCGATAAACTTTTCGGCCAGACAGTTGCCATGGCGGAAGACCTGCTCCCTTTGGAAGCCTACCTGGAACAAGAATTGGCCCGGCCTTTGGCTCCACCCGGTTACTTTATCAACTATTCCAATCATGGCATATCCCTGGCGGCCCACGTGGTGGAAAACGTATCGGGGCTCAATTTTGAAGAGTATTGCCGGAAAAATATCTTCGCTCCCCTGGGAATGGAGAACAGCACTTTTATACCGTCGGAACAACTCATGGGCAGAGCCGCCACCGGGTATAGATACCTGTTGGGCGGTTACCGTATCCTGCCCCTGGGCGGTTACCGTATCCTGCCCCTGAGACACTGGCGGCCCTATCCGTCTTCCTCTCTCGTCACAACCGGGTATGACATGGGGCGATTCATGATAGCGCACCTTGAGAATGGGTCCTTGAACTTGACCGGGGAGCCCCCAGGAAAGATTTTTTCTGCCGCCACGGCGAAAATCATGCACCGCCGGCAATTCACCATGCACCCCAGAGTCCCCGGCATGGCATACGGCTTTTGGGAGATGGAAGCGAACGGGAAACGCCTCTTATGGCACAGCGGCCACATGCCCGGCCATCGCACCGGGTTATTCCTCATAAAATCGGGAGGCCTGGGAATCTTTCTCAACAGCAATACTGAATTTCGCCTTTTTGACCTGTTTATCGATGATTTTCTCGACCAGTTTTATCCCGCCCCGCCAGTTGACAGGGCTCATACGCCAAGCAGCGAAAACCTGAATCGCTATGCCGGAGCTTACCGGCACAATTGGCACCCGCGCAGAACCATCGGCAAAATTGTCGCCTTTCACGGAATTCAGGGACAGCAATTGAATGTAAAACCATCCGCGGACGGCAATTCTCTTCTCATCGACGGTAAAATGTATGACTGGACGGTCAAAAACCTCTTCAGGGAGGTCGGGGGCGATCAAATTGCCGCTTTTTGGGAGACGACAAGCGGTCGTCCAGTAATCCTTTATCAGGGTGGCATGCTCACCTATTACCGGTTAAGGTGGTATCAAAGGATAGAATTTCACCGGGTTCTCTCGGTTCTTCTAACGATCAATTTCATCGTTTGCCTGTTCATCTGGGTTCGCGCCCATAAAAGGGATGGATTCCATTTTTTTAACGGAAAATTCCCGCCGCCTTGGCAAATCGCCGCAATGAGCGCCGGATTAACCTGTGTTCTATACTTGGTCTTTGTCCTCTCAATATTGGTACTGTTGTCAGCCGGTGCCTATAAAATGGTTCAGGAGATTCAGTTGCCGCTGAAAGTCATTCTGACCTTGCCATTGTTCAGCTGCGCCTCTTCGGCCATATTGTTCTGCTCGTTATTCGCCTCCTGGAATCTTGACTCCTTGAGCAGGAAAGAGAAAATTCTCTACACGGTCATACTTCTAAATTCGCTCGCCGCCCTCGGGTTTCTCAGCTATTGGAAACTGCTGGGATACCGGTTCTAAACCAAAAGGATTTCATTGCCATATTGTAGCGGGTGAGATAGCCAAAGAAAAATTAACGATGCCTGAACCAAGTCCACAGGAAATCGAGGATTATCTGCACGAGCAGATACCGGTGACCCGTTTCATGGGCATTCGCCTTGTTTCGCGCAGTTCGCATGAAATCCGTTTCAGCGCCCCCTTGGAACCTAATTTAAACCACCGTCAAACCGCATTTGGGGGTAGCATCGCCACCATGGGCATCCTGGCCGGCTGGGCCTTCATTCATTTTAATTTGCAAGAAATGGGTTTGCCTAGCCGACTGGTCATCAAGAAAAGCACAATCGATTTCATGGAACCGATAACCGGTCAATTCGAGGCTTCCTGCGAGGCGCCGGATCCCCAGAAATGGAAAATTTTTCTCGAAAATTTAAAACAATATAAAATGGCACGCCTCAATCTCGTTTCCAATTTATACTTTCAGGAAAAAATTACAGGGTGCCACCACGGGATTTACGTTGCCCGGCTAGATCGCTGACGGCTATATATATAATAGAAAAAGCGGTCAATGTTCATAATTCATATTTTGCGTAGGCCTTCTCGCCTCGTGACCTTGGGGATTATGGGGTGTCAGGTTGGTAGTGTATAAAAAAAGAATGTTATTTTGTATTTTTAGCTGTACAAATAGCGTTAGGCAGTTTATTCTTAGTGCATGGTTACTAAAATTATTAATTGTCGGCACTGTGGAAGTGAAAATATCATTAAATTTGGCAAGACGCCCAACCATAAACAGCGCTACCGCTGCCATGATTGTGGTAAACAAAGCCGCGAAAACCCCACAGTGAAATACACCGAAGAGCAAAAAGAAATGATCCTTCGAGTCTATCAGGAACGCAGCAGTCTACGCGGTTTACAGCGCGCCTTCGGGGTGAGTCCCAACACCGTTTTGAGTTGGTTAAAAAAAACGACAATCGCTGCGACCGCTCAAAAGCACGATTCTTGCGGCCCGCCGCCATGATGTCATTGAACTGGACGAACTGTGGTCTTTTGTGGGGCGCAAGAGCGATGCCCAATGGGTTTGGATCGCTCTTTGCCGACGCACCCGTCAAATCCTCTCCTATGCCATTGGGCCTCGGGATTGGTATCGTTGCCGGGAACTTTACGAGCGTCTGCCACGGGCCTACAAAAGATGTGCCACCTACAGCGACTTTTGGAGCACTTATGATGAAGTCTTTCCTCATAACCGATCCGTGGGAAAAGAAACCGGTGAAACGGCCCATGTGGAACGATGGAACAATACCCTGCGCCAACGACTGGGTCGTTTCACACGCAAAACCCTCTCCTTTTCCAAGCTTTTAAGAGTATGCATGAAACCTGTCTGAGACTTTTCATTCATCAATATAATCAAGAATTAGCCACCATTCCTACTTAATACACTACCCCCAGATGAACAAGCACAGGACGCGAAAATGCATGACCAAAGACTTCGAGAATGACAGCGTTTTACGCACATAGCGTGACAGGGACTGTCGCAAGGTATTGTTCCAGCGTTCGATATGGGCGGTTTGGCCGGATTGTTTCCCGCTGGCGCTGTTGTGAGGGAAAACCTTGTCGTAGCTTTCCCAGTAATCGCTTACGGTGGCACAGTCGCGATAGGGCTGGGCGATGTTGTGATACAACTGCCAGCACGTTTGATCGCTACGATCACCCAGAGAAAACCCGACGACCTGTCGGGTACGTCGACACAAGGCTACCCATAGCCATACCTGCCCCGAACGCTTATCGCCCCAGAATGACCACACCTCGTCCAGTTCCAGCACATCACTACACTGGCGGGCAAGCAGAGTGGACTCCAGCTTCGGCAAACTCAGGACTTTTTTTTAATCCATTCGATGACCGTCTTTGGGGCTACCCCGAAGGTACGGTAAATGGCACGCAGGCTCATCCGGTTTTGGTGCGCACGGAGCACCTGCTTGACCAGCGCCGGAGGATGCTCACGACTTTTGGGGTGAAGCCGAAACTGATAACCACACCCCTTGCATCGATACTTCTGAACCCCTTTCGGATCCTTGCCGTGCTTGATGATGTGATCGCTTCCGCATTGAGGACATTTTACTGTGATATGGACCATTCCCAGTTCACAACATAATCACGCTAAAAAGTACAGCTTAAACATTCAAAATGTTAACACTACCCTTTTCCAAGCTTAAGAGTATGCATGAAACCTGTCTGAGACTTTTCATTCATCAATATAATCAAGAATTAGCCACCATTCCTACTTAATACACTACCGTCAGGTTTACCCCTCGGAGCTATCGCTTTTGTTTAAGAGGTGTTTGCTCTCCGTTATCTGCCAGAGGAGGATTGCGGGCAGGCCGGTCAGGATGCTGCGGGCGCGCACAATAAGTGCGAGGGCCAAACCGGTTTCGGGTGCGATCCCGAACAGGATGCTCAGAAGCATATAACTGCCCTCCTGCACCCCTAGGGCCCCCGGAATGATGAAGGAGGCGTTGCGGACAGCCTGGGTAAGACCTTCGAGCACAATGGCCACAATGATACTGACCGGATTTTCCAGAAAATACATGATGATGACGATCTGTAGCGCATTGGCCAGCAATCCGAGAAAGCGCCAGGAAAACCCGATAATAAGGTCCTTGCGGCGAGTATAGATAGAATCCAGCGCCCGGTCCAGCCCAGCAGCGTTGCCAACGAGGGATTGCCCATCGCCTACCCCAACTTTGACAATGCTTTCGAGCTTGTGGGCCAGCCGGGTGAACAGATTAAGCCGTTGCGCCATATAAAACCCGAGGATCAAGACCGAAAAAAAGGCTAATCCGATAACGGCGGCAAAGACTATTTCGTTTGGTCCCTTAACCAAAAAAAGGAGGAGTATACTGACAAAACCAAAAACGGACTGGCAGACGATGGCCACGGTGACATCGGCGACGACGCTGGCAGCGGCCAGGGTTCCGGGCACGCCTTTGACCGAAAGCAGGCGAACGCGCACGTACTCACCGCCCACTTGCGCCACCGGCAGCAATGAGTTGACCGAACCGCAAATCCAGCGCAAGCGCAGCAGGGTGAGCAAGGAGGGCCGTTTATCCGGTGGCAAAAGACGCCGCCAGCATGCGGCGCTGGCAGCCAGGGGCAATACCTGGTAAAGGCAAACGGCCAGAAGGCCCCATCCAATATTCGTTGCGGCCGCAAAGACATTACCGGCCCCCTGATGAATAATGAGGCCGAGAACCACCAAAAATCCCAATATCCAAAAAAATAGCGCAGCCCTCTTCATAAAATTTAAGCGACGAGTTAAAATGGGCTTCCCTCCCCAGAGCAAGGTTTTGCTGTGGATATATTGAAAACTTCGAGCTGAAAAGACGGTCAATTCTGTCAGCGGGTTCCCGGCAAGGCCCACACGAACCGCTTGTTTGGGCTTGCTGTGCTTTCCTTCCCTCCGCTATCAAATTAGAAAACGATGCAGGCCATACTCTATAAAGCAAAAAACGAACCTTGGTTTCGGCTTGGCGGCATGACCCTGCTGGAGCGAAACTTGCGCTACCTGCAAGCCGAGGGCGTATCGCGGGCAACCGTTGTCCTGGCGAAGGGGGAAAATCTGCCTGCCTTAAGCATCCCGCGGCCGCTTCATCTTTGGCCGAATATCGAGTTCAGGGAAGATGGCATGACAAGTCTTGAGCAGGCCATGGCCAATTTTACCCTGTCCGATGGCGATGCCGTTTTCATCTACGATGCCAACACCCTGGTCGATCGAAGGGCTTTGGCGGCGCTCAAATCCTGGGATTCTACTAGCCTGCTTTTGGATTTCGGGGACCAACCAATGATCGCCTGCCAACGCCCCGACAATCAAACCTTCGATCAGGCCAAGCGCATTTCCATCGGCCACATTTCCCCTTATGCAGGCGATATTCGCGGAGATTATCCGGTTTTTATCCTCAAGGTGGGCGAAGAATCGCAGGTCGATGACGCCTGGAATATTTTAATCAAGCGTCAGCAGAAACGGCAGAATGATTTTATAGAAAAATACACCCACCCGCATATGCAGAACTGGATGGTGAAAAAAATTTGCGACACCGCCGTTACCCCCAACCAGATATCGCTGCTTGTCATCGTCGTGGCAATTGCGGCCGCTTTTCTCTTTTATTACGGATTCTACTTTACTGCTTTCCTGGCGGCCTTCGCAGCCACCGTTTTGGACGGCGTGGACGGCAAATTGGCGCGTGTCAAGCTGATGACTTCCAAGGTGGGAAAACTAGAGCATGTGTTCGATTATTTCTACGAAAACGCCTGGTATCTATGCCTGGCCGCCCACCTCGTAACGATGCAAGGTTTCATCGCCTGGAAAGTGGGAATCTCAGTCGTTCTCTTTGACACTCTGGACAAGATTCAAACGGCGTTATTTCAAAAAAAGGCCGGGCGAACCCTGGACGAAATGTCCGTATTCGACGAGCACTTCCGCCTCATCGGCTGCCGCCGCAGCATCTCCCTGTTCATCCTCCTTGCGCACTTCATCATTCTGGCCCCCTATGTCGGTTTAAAAACCGTCCTCGTATGGGCCGTCGCCACGGCAGCGATCCACGCAGGTCGAATCGCCTGGCATCTCAACAAAAAACCCGAAAATCAAATCAAGCCTGACAAACGATAATTGGATTAAGCCAATTTTGTTAATCTAGAGGCTGTCCCAAAAGGGTGATTTTTGCGAGGGCTTTTGATAGGCGCTCATTTTAGAGGTATTTGCATTTGGGAGAGTATCAACTTTGCTCTCCTATGACGTTAGGATACTGGTTTTGGGGTCCGGTTGCCTGGTTTTCTTTGTATGAGCCGACAGTACGGCTGTGAAAAAGTATTGTCCTTGCTTTTCCGCTCTCTAGGCCGCCGCTTTGGTTTTTAGTTCGTCTTGCTGGGCCAGCATCTTGGCTACTTTCCATAGGTTGTGCGAGAGTACCGACCAGGCTACGCTGATCGAGCGGTTGGCAAAGCCTTTGCTGCGCAACCGCCCGGCCTGCCAGCGATTCTTCAATACCCCGATCCGCCCTTCGGTGCTGGCCCGGCGCTTTTGCAATTGTCTGAACAGTGGTTCCTCCATCCGTTTTTTCAACTGCTTCGGATCGCGTGGACAGAGCGCGTCGTAGATTCCCTCCTGGGCTAACTCCCAGCGGGCCCGCTGGGAGGCAAATCCCCGGTCCGCGCACATGGCCGCTATGGGTTCTTCCAGGTTGAAGCGGTTCTGTCTTTGCAAACTCTCTTGCATTTGTTCATTTTCGCTTGGAGTTCGGCTGCCGTAGAGTTTCCAGTCCAGCAGGTACCCTTCAACGCTTTCTCCCAAAAACAGGGTGTTGCCGAACTCGACCTCTTGGCCCGCTTTACCTCGCACAATCACCTGCCCATCGAGTTCGTAAACACTCAAGACTTTCTCTGCGTTTTTCACCTGGCGGCCGCCAATGATCCGCTCGTGCGCCTGTTTGATGACCACCGGGATTTGCTCGCTCATGCGCTCCATCCGGGCGAGGATCTGTTGGACCTGTTTTTCGCTGTAATCGCTTTGCTCCCAGCAGGCTTGCAATAATTCCCGGTGACTGCGGGCATGCTCCCCGATCCGTTTGAGCAGCTTTTTCATCTGCCTCAAGATACCCTTGCGCTGCCGCGCGCTGTCCTTTCGCCGCCGGCTGTGGGTCATCTGTATGCACAGCCGATTCATCTGCCGAGCCAAGGGCTCCGGTTCGATCGGCATGCGATGGCGCAAACCGGCCTTCTCGCGGATCAGCCGGATCGCTTTGAGCAACGTGCCGGCTACATCCTTGAGTAATACCCAGTCCGTCGGCCAATGAATGTTAGCCTCCAAACAGGTGCCGTCGATCAGGCAAATGGTGGGGTCAATCGGCTTGTCCAATCCCACCTGCCGGGCCAGAAGGGCATCGCCCACCACCTCAGTCAAGGTCCGGTGCAAGGCCCTCAACTGCTCTTCGCTGAAAAACTTCGAGGCCCGCTCCAGGGTGCTTTTGGAGATGCCCCTGATGCCATCGATCTGCCGGACACGGCAAAAGTCGGCCAACAGATCGCTGCTGCCCAGAGCCCGCGACAAATGCCGAAACGAAATCCCTCCGAGCAGACGGCCCAGCGTATCCATGCGCAGTGCCTTGATGGCAAAACTGGCCCGCTGCCGCCGGGCCTTTAGACCCATTGGCGGCCACCCCTCCAAGGCCAGCTCAATGGCCTGCGATTCCACCTCCGAGTCGATCAGCAGCCGATCGATTCGATCAATGGTGGCGCGGAAGTTATCGTAATCGAGGCACCGGTCGACCACAGTTAAAGCTGGACGCAGGAGGCATTGGATGGCTATATTTTTCATAGAAAGGGCTATATTGATTTTCGCTAACTCAATTATAGAACCCTTTTTTGGCCGGATCGAGCAAAAACTTGCTCTTTCCGGCTCTTTTTATCAACGTCATCCAGTTGACTATAAAATCTTTATATTTTTGGGACAGCCTCTAATCTACAAATTACTATAGAGTAAACTCGATATTGGAGGCATCATCATGGAAGTTGAAAGAATCATCGCGATAGTATTTTCCCACCTTATGTTTATCCTCGGGTTGTCCGAACTCATTCAGGCCAAAACCTGGACCCGCTATACTGAAGAATTTCTCAAGTCCGAGCATTTCGCCATCATACTGACCCTTACCTGGCTGCCCTTCGGACTAGTCATTGTCAACGGACACAACATCTGGGTCATGGGGCCGCCTGTCATTATCACAATTTTGGGCTGGGTAATGGTGATAAAATGCGCTCTCTACCTGCTGGTTCCACAAGCCATGCTCGGCCTGGCCAAAAAAATGAGGCCAGCCTACCCAACATTATTCAGAATTTCCGGCGTGGGTCAGATCATTTTTGGAACTTTCGTCATGCTCGACACCTACAATCGATACGGCTGAAATTAAGCGATTCAGCCTTTATTAAAATGCATTCCGATGGCAACGGTTATGGTTTCGCATACGAATCCGCAAAAAAGCGCTGCTACTCCGATTGTAGCGCCGGACAATCCAGTGTATGGCAACAATATTAAAGCGAGCAATATCGCGATAATCCGGGAGGGTCCGCTTGGGGCCAGGAATTTTGTTTGGCGTTTCTTTAGCGCGACGCCGTGAAAATAAGATCGGGTGGCAACCACGATGGGGAATAAGGCAAAAATGATTAACGGCATCATACAGCCATCTACAATATTGCCACTTAATGCCATCAAATCTATGAGGATGAATTCCCTAACCGGGGTCCAAAAGGCAAGGGCCATTGAGCTGAATGAAATCAGTCCGCATAGACAGATGAATTTTTTGATTTGCGACAAACTGTTGGGCTCATTTTTAAAAGCGGAGGCCAAACTGCGAAGCTCGTTCAGCCACCCATAAGGAATATGACCGAGGGAATAAACAACGGCTAGGACAGCCATCGCTTCAACCCCGTCCGGCCCGCGGGAAATAAAGAGATTGACCGTTGGCCGGCTGATTCCTTGAACGCTCATGGTCAAAGCCAAGGGCCAAAAAAAGCGCAAGATATAGCCATAGGAAAGTTTCCTTTCCGCTTCCATAAAGAGCTGTTTTGGTGAAAATCGAAGATTGCCAAGATACGTTACTATAAGATGTGAACAAGCGCCCGTATAAGTTGCCAGGATCGGCAGATGTATCGGGTTATTCCGTATAAATTCGACTTTAAGCGATATGAGCACGGTTAGAATGCTGACCCCAATTCCGATAAACGTTGCCAGAGCAGTAACCTCAGTGCGATGAGCGCGAAGGAGTAAACCGGAATAAAAACGGATCAACCCCTCAATAAACGGGTAGGGGATGAAACATAGAAAAACATACCGTATGATTGAGGTCAGGCCGACATCCAGCCGATGTAAATTTTGGATAAACAGGACGCCCAGAGGAGTAAGCGCCAAAAGGGCCAGAACAGCCCCCATGAGGCAGCAGCCGATCAAAACAAAGTTTAGAATTTTCCCTTTTGATTGATGATTTGAACCGAGGACCAAAACGAGCTGGTTCAACTGGCCAAAAGGACTGATAATGAACGCAGTTAGTATCCAGGCAATTCCAAAACCGGCCAGCGTTTGGGCCGCATTCGGCAAGCGCGCCATGCCGCTATTAACAATCGGTCCCCCCAATTCATAAATCACCAATGTTAGAAATAACGGAAATATAAAGCGTGTGAAACGACTGTAGAGCATTTCAAATCAATTGCTCACATTTCCTTAAACCAACGTTTACATGCATTTACTGTTGTATTGTCTGGTTGGTTCGATTTCACCTAAAAATTTAGTCATGCGACTTCTTCGGCGGAACCGGTATCTTTGTTGAAGCGCATGGATACAAGTTTGGAGATGCCTTTTTCCTGCATGGTTACTCCGTAAATGCTGTCGGCAGATGCGATGGTGCGCTTGTTGTGCGTTATGATAATGAACTGGGAGTATTTGGTGAAATTCTGCAGCATGGCCACAAAGCGCCCGATGTTGGCGTCGTCGAGAGGCGCATCAAGTTCGTCGAGCATGCAAAAGGGGCTTGGCTTTACCATGTAAATGGCAAATAGAAGGGCCACCGCAGTCATCGTTTTCTGGCCGCCGCTGAGTAAGGCTAATGTTTTTAAGCGGGTGCCGGGCGGACGGGCGATAATGTCGATGCCGGATTCCAGAACATCCTCTTTATCGATTAATTGGAGGTCGGCATAACCGCCCCCGAAAAGAGCGTCGAAGGTATAGGCGAAATTTTTCCGCACCTGGGCAAAGGTATCTTCAAATAAACTCTGCGAGGTTTGGTTGATTTTGTCGATCGCCTCCAGCAATTGATCTTTTGACTTCCACAAATCGTCGCTTTGTTCCTTTAAAAATTCGTGCCGTTCTTTTAATTCCCGATACTCCTCGATCGCTATCAGGTTGACCGGCCCCATCGAAGCGAGTCTCCCGCGTAGGACCTCGACCTCCTTCGTAATTTCATTCCAATCGGTGTCATCCAAAGCTTGCAGATCTTCCGTGGAGGGCTCGGCCAACTGCTTTTCTTCCTCCACTTTTTCCAGTGCGTCGGCCTCGTCCAGATCCAGCCGAACGCGCTGACGGGCCAGTTCACCGGCCTGCCAAAGTTCGTTTTTCCAGTCGACGTTAGGCAGTTCGACCTGATACTCGCGGCGCGCCTCATCGAGCAAAAAAGAAATCTCGGAATTTTCACGAGCCAGGCGAACTTCATGGCGGTTCAAGGCGCCCTCAGCTGCCCGGTGCTCCTCCCGCTGCAATGCGAGGGCTTCCTCCCCGGTCTTGATTTCATTTTCCGCCGCAAAATAGGTGAGCCGATTTTTCTCTAACGACTCTTTGGCCGCGTCAAGGGTTTTTTCGATTTCATGGACTTTGGCCGCCTCATCTTCGGACGTTTTTTCAAGGGCGGCGATCTGCTCTCCAAGAGTGTCGATCTCCTGCTCCCGGCTGATCTTCAATTGCGACAGCTCTGCGGACTGGCTTTCTATTTCTCCCAAATCACGGTCGATCAGCGCCAATCGCTGCCGCAATTCGGCCACTTCCAAACGGGCTTCGGCGAGACTCTCCCGTTTTTGGTCGCGTTTCTCCCGAAGTTTTTCCACATCGCTTTCCCCCGTGGTGATTTTCTCCCGCAGGCCGTCGATCTGTGCTTCGCCGCCGGCCAACTCCTTTTGCGCTTTTTCCAGCCTACTTTGAGAATCGTCCCGATGACGTTCCAGGGCAACCAGTTCTTTCTCCGAAAACTGCGATTTTCGCTTATTTTCCTCGATGTTTTCGATCGTATTTTTCTCCTGGGCCTGGGCGGCGGAAATTTCCTGAATTGTTTCCATCAACCGGGAGCGGTGGATTTCCACGGCCTCTTCGTCCTTTTCCAGTTTTTCCAGCGCCTTGTCGGATTTGAGGCGCAAACCCTCCAGCTTTTTCTCTTCTTTGTTTTCCGCTTTTTTCAATTTGGCCAATTCCGCCTTGCGTTGGAGGTAGGTAGCCGATTCGGCCCGCTTATGTCCGCCATAGACAAGCCCCCGGCGATCGACAAGCTGGCCGCTCTTGGTGGCTGCCAGGAGAAAAGGGAAGTTCGGGTTTTTACTCCAAAAAGCGAGGAAATCGCCCAGGTTGTCGCAAAAATAGCAGTCCGTAAAAAGACTGTCTGCCAGCGGGCCATCGGAGTTGTTTTTGGTTTTAACAACCGATCCCGCCGGAATCAGCCAGGAGGGTAGTTTTCCCCTCCCTTTTTGTTCTCGCGGGGCCGGTGGGGCCGTGGGAGCGATTTGCAGGCAGGCCCGCCCCAGTTTGCGCGATTCCAGCGCTTCCGTTACCGGGACCGCTTTCCCCGAATCGCCAAGCACGATGGTATCCACCGCCGGCCCCAGCAAGGCAACCAGAGCTTCCGTATAATCGCTCTCCACATTCAGGTTTTTGCTCAGTAGATGAAATGCATCTTCAGGCAGCAGACCGTCCAATTTCCCCTGCAATATGGCTTTGGCGCCCTCGCTGAAGCCCTCCAGTTTTTCCTGCAGATCGTGAAGGATGTTTATCCGGGCCGAAATGCCGGCCAATCCACGATCCGCCTCCTGGATTTCTCCCTGTAATTCCCGAAATTTTTCCTGGGCGACAGCCGCATTTTCCCGCAGTTTTTCCAACTGCGAGTTTTCCTTTTCCCTGTCCTTTTTTCGTTTTTTAAGAACGGCCTGGATTTCCCCGGATTCTTTTTCCAGCAAGAGGCTTTCCTCCTTCAAACGATAAACTTCTTCGCTCAGGTTGGCGTGGCGCACCTGGTAGGTTTTCATATCTACCTCCAGGGTCGTGCAGTTGGAACGCAGGCGGGTGAGGCCGCTCTCGGCCATTAGCAAATCCTGCTTGCATTGCTGTAGCTCTGCCTCTGACTGGCTGAGCCTTTCCTGCGACTGCATCAGCTCGTTATTGCGCTCCTTGAAGACGTCGTCGGAACTTCCCAATACACTGGCCTGGTCCTCCCTCTGGCGATTGTCCCCCACAGCCCGTTGGGCCAGGTTTTTTTTGCGTTCGGCTATGTTGGCCAGTTCCTTTTCCAGTTCGACAATGCGGTCCTGCAAATCCTTGGCCCGCAAAAGGGCAAATTCTGACTGGTTCTGGGCCTGCTCCCTTTTCGAGGAAAGATTGAAAACGGTCTGCTGCGTCTCCTGCAAGTCATCATAGAGGGCGCTCCGCCGGTCCTTTTTTTCAGCCAATTCCTTTTCCCTCCCCTCCATATTGGTGCCGAGAGCTTGCGCTTTTTTACGAAGACCGGCGGCCTCCGTCTCCAAACCGGTGATGGACTCGTTCAAACCGCTGTATTTGCGGGCTCCCGAGGCCAGATCGAGGTGAGTCAGGCGGCTTTTGAACCGCTGGTAGCGCAATGCCTTGGAAGCCTGCCGTTTGAGGGAGCCGATTTGCCGGGAAATCTCCTCCATGACATCGGTCACACGAGCCAGGTTGGTATCGACCAGGGCCAGCTTGTTGAGGGCCTCGCGCCGCTGGGCCTTGTATTTGGAAATACCGGCGGCCTCCTCGAAAATGGTGCGCCGTTCGGCCGGATTGGTGGAAAGAATCTGGTCGATTTGCCCCTGCAGCATGAAAGAGTAGGAAACCTGCCCTATGCCCGTATCGAGGAAAAGACGCTGGATGTCTTTCAGGCGGCAGTTCTTACCGTTGAGGTAATAATCGCTGCCGCCATCGCGCGTCACCCGGCGCTTGATTTCGACTTCGTTGAAGGCGGTGCCCAGTTCCGCCTCGCAATCGGAAAAAACCAGGGAAACCTCGCTCAGGTTGACCGGTTTGCGCGCGTCGGTTCCCTGAAAAATGACATCCTGCATGCTGCCTGCCCGCAAGGATTTGGCGCTCTGCTCTCCCAGCACCCAGCGGATGGCCTCGGCGATATTGCTCTTGCCGCAGCCATTGGGCCCCACGATGGCGGTCACCCCATCGTCCAAGGAGATCCTCGTGGTATCGGCGAAGCTCTTAAAGCCGTTTAAGCGAATGTCCTTTAAATACATTTATTTTTTGAATAACGGGTAAAGATGTTTGAGGTAAAAAATATGGTAGTGTATAAAAAAAGAATGTTATTTTGTATTTTTAGCTGTACAAATAGCGCTAGGCAGTTTATTCTTAGTGCATGGTTACTAAAATTATTAATTGTCGGCACTGTGGAAGTGAAAATATCATTAAATTTGGCAAGACGCCCAACCATAAACAGCGCTACCGCTGCCATGATTGTGGTAAACAAAGCCGCGAAAACCCCACAGTGAAATACACCGAAGAGCAAAAAGAAATGGGTAGTGTTAACATTTTGAATGTTTAAGCTGTACTTTTTAGCGTGATTATGTTGTGAACTGGGAATGGTCCATATCACAGTAAAATGTCCTCAATGCGGAAGCGATCACATCATCAAGCACGGCAAGGATCCGAAAGGGGTTCAGAAGTATCGATGCAAGGGGTGTGGTTATCAGTTTCGGCTTCACCCCAAAAGTCGTGAGCATCCTCCGGCGCTGGTCAAGCAGGTGCTCCGTGCGCACCAAAACCGGATGAGCCTGCGTGCCATTTACCGTACCTTCGGGGTAGCCCCAAAGACGGTCATCGAATGGATTAAAAAAAAGTCCTGAGTTTGCCGAAGCTGGAGTCCACTCTGCTTGCCCGCCAGTGTAGTGATGTGCTGGAACTGGACGAGGTGTGGTCATTCTGGGGCGATAAGCGTTCGGGGCAGGTATGGCTATGGGTAGCCTTGTGTCGACGTACCCGACAGGTCGTCGGGTTTTCTCTGGGTGATCGTAGCGATCAAACGTGCTGGCAGTTGTATCACAACATCGCCCAGCCCTATCGCGACTGTGCCACCGTAAGCGATTACTGGGAAAGCTACGACAAGGTTTTCCCTCACAACAGCGCCAGCGGGAAACAATCCGGCCAAACCGCCCATATCGAACGCTGGAACAATACCTTGCGACAGTCCCTGTCACGCTATGTGCGTAAAACGCTGTCATTCTCGAAGTCTTTGATCATGCATTTTCGCGTCCTGTGCTTGTTCATCTGGGAATACAACAGCAATATCAAACATTCGTCATGTTAACACTACCAAGAAATGATCCTTCGAGTCTATCAGGAACGCAGCAGTCTACGCGGTTTACAGCGCGCCTTCGGGGTGAGTCCCAACACCGTTTTGAGTTGGTTAAAAAAAACGACAATCGCTGCGACCGCTCAAAAGCACGATTCTTGCGGCCCGCCGCCATGATGTCATTGAACTGGACGAACTGTGGTCTTTTGTGGGGCGCAAGAGCGATGCCCAATGGGTTTGGATCGCTCTTTGCCGACGCACCCGTCAAATCCTCTCCTATGCCATTGGGCCTCGGGATTGGTATCGTTGCCGGGAACTTTACGAGCGTCTGCCACGGGCCTACAAAAGATGTGCCACCTACAGCGACTTTTGGAGCACTTATGATGAAGTCTTTCCTCATAACCGATCCGTGGGAAAAGAAACCGGTGAAACGGCCCATGTGGAACGATGGAACAATACCCTGCGCCAACGACTGGGTCGTTTCACACGCAAAACCCTCTCCTTTTCCAAGCTTAAGAGTATGCATGAAACCTGTCTGAGACTTTTCATTCATCAATATAATCAAGAATTAGCCACCATTCCTACTTAATACACTACCAAAAATATTATGTGCCGAATTTGAAAGACGCCTCCGCCATTCAGCAAGGCAAAATCGGTTTTTGGGGATAAGTATCCGCCAACGTTTGCCGGGCGCAGGAAATTCATTGCCCTTTCCCGTCATTTCGGAGACACTGCGGGACAAGTTTCTTTCGGATTAAATCGCTGCCTGCTTATGGATATTAACGCTCTCATTCACGGATTCGGCTCCATCGGGATGTTCAACTCGCGGGCTTTCCTGCCTGCTTTTGTCACGGCGGTGTCGCTGCGCTATGGCTCCTCCTTTCCCATCATCGGCAATCTCGACCTGCTTCAGGCCACCGGGGCCGAGCCCACCTGGTTCACCCACAACGGAACCATCGGGGCGCTGGCGCTGCTGGCCCTGGTGGAGGCCTCGGCCGATAAAATGCCGGAGGCCAAACCGGTTCTCCAAGGGGTCGACAAATACTCCAAAACGGTCCTCGCCGGGCTGACCTACATGGGAGTGGTCAATGCGGTCGATGTCCAGTTTATTGACGATACGCTGGCCTACGCCCATGCCAATGCCGGAATATTCGACACCCTCCCCGCAATGCTGGTGGCGGCTGGCACTTTCCTGACCACTTCCCTGCGCAACGGCGTCCATGAAATCATCGCTACGGTCGACGAGGATGACGACCTGGGCCTCCAAAACCTGATCAGTTGGGCGGGCGATTTATGGGCCGGGTTCGGCATCCTGCTGCTGCTGGCCTTTCCCATCTTGATGCTCCTGGTAACGGGCGGCGCCATCGGGCTGCTCTGGCTGGTCAAAAAATATTTCCTTTACCGCGAGGAAAAATCGAAGGCCGGGTGCGCCTCCTGCGGCGAACCCATTTACCGCCATGCCCTGGCCTGCCCAAAATGTTCCACCAAGGTGGATAAACCATCCAAAGTGGGTGTCTTCGGACAATCGAAAAAACAACCCGCTACCAACCTCGAAGTCCAACCCTACCGACTGGCGGCCAAGAAACGCTGCCCCGTCTGCGCCACCCGCCTGACCGAGCGAACCGTCAAGCAAACCTGCCAAGCCTGCGGCCACCCGTTCATGGAAGACAAAGAGTTCGCTGAAAAATACGCCAGCCGCATCACACGGCGCTTACCCGGGGTCCTCGTCATAACGGCCCTCCTCAGCCTCATCCCGGTGCTCGGGTTGGTGCCCGGCATCATCTACTACCGGCTGCGCCTGGTGGCTCCCTTCCGCCAATACATCCCCCGAGGGCGCACCCTCATCCTCAAATGGATGATCCGCCTATTCTTCTTCATCCTCATCGCCCTGCAATGGATCCCCGGCCTCGGAGGAATAGTAGTCCCCCTCATGGCCCTAACCAGCTACACCGCCTTCAAAAACCAATTCCGCAAATTGGCGGGTATTGGGTGAACTTGTATTGAAATCCCCAACGAATGCCGTAAGTTTAGATTAGTTTTGCCTAATTTAATCTAGTTCGGAATACCTGGATGAGGCAGAATGACAACTCGCCTGCTTTCGGTCGTGTTTTCAAATGTGTGCTTGCCGGTTTAACGTGGGAATCGGGGATTTTTTAAAGATAAATCCCTACCCATTAAGGCACTAGCTGCTTTCGGATTCGCAGGAGGTCTTCTACGTGCTGGCCGGAAATGGATTTGAGGTTGGGTGTAATTTGTAAAGCCACTTGCACGGTTTTGCAATAGGCCTCGATGTTTTCCATTTTCCAGTAGGCGTCCTCCATATCTTTGCCCCAGGTGATGACTCCGTGGTTGATCATGAGGATGGCCGAATGGTCTTTGCCCACCCGCCCGACCTCCTCGGCGTTTTCGGGGCTGCCGGGGGTGCGGTATTGGGAAAGCCCGATCTCGCCCAAAAAAATCTCCGCCTCCGGGGTCAGATTGCGTGGCGGAGTTTTGCCCGCCAGGGCATAGGCCGTGGCATAGGGCGGGTGGGCATGGCAGCAGGCTAGCGCTTTGGGCTGCCGCTTCATAATCCCGATATGGGTAAGCGCTTCGCTCGTGCGCGGTCGGCGACCGGCCAATTGCTTGCCCTCCAGATCGATGAGGCACATATCTTCCGGTTGCATAAAACCTTTGGAAATCAGCGTCGGGGTGCACAAAACGAGGTTTTCATCGACTCGAATGGTCAAATTGCCTCCGTTGCCGTCGGTGAATTCACGCTGCCACATCCTGCGCCCGATATCGCAGAGGCGCTCCTTCAATTCCTCCATGTCGGGAGAAACAAACAAGTCCTCGACGCTTTGGCCAGTGGGATCATTTTTTGCCGTTAGTTTACGATGTTTATTATCGTTGCTCATATTTTATCTTTCTAAATTTTCAGAATATTTTTAAAACGCTCATAGGGTTCATTCCAAGCCTTATGGTTGACGGGCTCAAATCTTTCCAGCGGAAACGACCTTCCAATCAGGGCGCGCCCCTGGCCGAGATCGGAACACTTGCCGCAAGCGATCAATTGCATCAGAATATTCCCCAGTGAAGTCGCCTCCACCGGCCCGGCCAGCACGGTGATTCCCGCGGCGTCCGCCGTCATCTGGTTGAGAAGCCGATTTTGCGAGCCGCCCCCGACAATGTGCAGGGTATCGAGTTTGCCATCGTAAATTTCCTTCAACCGCTCAAGGGCAAAGCGGTATTTCATGGCCAGACCCTCGAAAATCGTTCGCGCCAGAGAGCCTTTGCTTACCGGCGGAACCTGGCCCGTCTTTTCGCAGTATTGCCGGATCTTTTCAGGCATGTCTCCGGGATTGGCAAACTCGCTGAAGTCGGAATCGATGAGAGCGGTGAAGGGCGGCGCTTCAGCGGCCAGTTCAACCAGTTTGGCGTAGTCGAGGTCCTCCCCCTCCTCGCTCCAATGCCGGCGGCACTCCTGGATTATCCACAATCCTGCAATACTGGTGAGAACCCGCAAGGTTCCGAAAACGCCTCCTTCGTTGGTGAAATTATAATCAAAACTCATATCCGAAATAATCGGCCGGTCGCATTCCACCCCGAGCAGGGACCAAGTCCCTGAACTGAGATAGGCCCAGGAATTTCCTTCCGCCGGAATGGCAGCGATAGCCGAGCCGGTGTCGTGCGCGGCGACGGCGATTACACGGACACCCCGCAGACCGGTTCTGGAAGCGATATCCTTTTTCAATAAACCCAGATAAGTCCCCGGAGGCGTCGGATCGGAGAATAATCTTGTAGGAATTCCCAGCCGTGACATGAGGTTGAAATCCCATTTGCCGCTCCGGACCTCCATACACTGGCTGGTGCTCGCGATGGTGAACTCATTGCCAAATTTGCCGCTCAGCCAATAGTTGATCAGGTCGGGGATGAAAAGCAGTTTGGCCGCCCGCCCCAGTTCAGATTTGGGTGACTCTTTCTCGGCCATTAACTGAAAAAGGGTGTTGAAAGGCAAAAACTGTATCCCGGTAGCCTCATAAATATCCTTTTTGGGCACGATCTGAAAGACCCGTTCCATAACGCCAGCGGTACGTTCGTCCCGATAAGCCACCGGTGCGCCCAGCAGGGTGCCCGCCTCATCGACCAATCCGTAATCCACACCCCACGCATCGACTCCCAGGCTGTGGATTTTTGCCCCATAACGATTGCCGGCTTTTTTCAAACCTGCGCAAATACCCTCGAACAGGCCCTCGATATCCCACCGCAAATGCCCGGAATCCCGTCGGGCCACATTGGGAAAGCGATGCACCTCTTCCAGCCGGAGGCGATCCTCCTCATAAAGACCCGCCACCACGCGGCCGCTCTCGGCCCCCAGGTCAACGGCAAGATAGCAAGTTTCCTCTCCGCCCATGCTTTCTTTCCCCATTACCAACAGGTAAAACCTCCATCAATGACGAGATCGTGTCCCGTGATATAGTTGGCCGCCGGAGATGCCAAAAAGACCACTGCTCCGCAAATTTCTTCGACATTGGCCAAACGTCCCATAGGTGTATCGCGATTCCAAAGGTCGTGAAATTCTTTCACCTTCAAGGTCATTTCAGTTCCCGTATAACCGGGACTGATGGAATTTACGTTGATGCCACGGGAAGCCCATTCGGCAGCCAAAGATTTGGTTAATTGGATCACTCCGGCCTTGGCAGAATTATATGCGCACTGGCATTGGGGACGATTCACGATCTGCCCAGACATTGAGGCGGTATTGATAATCCTCCCACCCCGGCCTCCTTTAATCATTGCCCTTCCAGCCGCCCGGGCGCAGTAAAAAACGGCATTAAGATCGACGGTGATGACATCCAGCCACTGCTGGTCGGTCATCTCCTCCGCCTCGGCATTAATACAAATGCCCGCATTATTGAAAGCGATGTCAAGCTTGCCGAACCTCTCCACGACTTCAGCGACCATCGCGTTCACGCTGGCGGAATCTGTTACATCACACTCAATGAAATGCGATCTACGGCCCAGCGCCTCAATCTGCCTGGTCGTTTTTTTGGCCGTTTCTCCAACCATATCCACCGCCGCGACATCCGCCCCCGCCTCGGCCAGAGCGAGGGCGCAAGCTTTTCCGATGCCGCGGCCCGCGCCAGTCACGAAAGCAGATTTGTTCTCCAGTTTGAAGCTATCCAGGATTGTTGGCATATTTGCAATGTTGGTTCAGTTTTCATCAGATTACAAGTTCCGGGATGAATTCCGTTAGAAAACTTCTGGGGCCATTATTGAGGCCTGTCGGGAAATTGCTCTGGCGCAGAGCCGAAACTTGACGCCTGGAATCGATTGGCGTACTTTTGGCAACGGTCTTTGCAAGGCGTTGAGAGGAAATCCGTTGCCCTGCTGTTGATTTAAATGCATTATTTGAAATGAACAGTCGTATTCGATAAATACTCGCTATGAAAAAATTTACCCGGCGAAAATTCGTCAAGAAAACGGCTGCGGCAGCCGCCGGTGTTTACATCTTGCCGCGGTTTAGCATCGGGCAGGAAGGCCCGCCGCCCGGCAGCAAGCTGAATATCGCTTTCATCGGCGCGGGAGGCCGTGGAAAAGCAAATTGGGAAGGGTTGGCCGACGAAAATATTGTGGCTCTTTGCGATGTTGAAGCCACCCGCCTCAACAAAGCATTGGAGGAAAATCCTGAGGCAAAGGGTTTTCAGGACTTTCGGGTCATGCTGGACAAAATGGGCAGCCAGATCGACGCCGTGGTGGTGGCGACACCCGACCACATGCATTTTGCCGCCACCATGGAGGCGATGCAGCGAGGCAAACATGTATTTGTGGAAAAACCCCTGGCCCATAACATCTGGCAGTGCCGCACGCTCAAAAAAGCGGCCCGCCATTACAATGTCATAACGGCTTTGGGAAACCAGGGGCATGTCACCGAAGGCATTCGCCTGGTCAAAGAGTGGGTCGATGCCGGCGTATTGGGCGATGTGACGGAAGTTTTGGCCTGGTTCGATGGTCCGGAGTTTGGCGAGGGGAAATATTTTCAAAAACCCGACAGTTATCCTCCGGCTGAGGAAGAGGTTCCACAAGGACTGGACTGGGATCTCTGGCTCGGCCCGGCCCGTTGGCGGCCCTACAGCCAATTTTACCTGCCTCGTCTCTGGCGCGGGTGGTATGATTTCGGATGCGGTGAATTGGGCGACTGGGCCTGCCATACCTTAGACGCTCCTTTCTGGTCGCTCGATCTGGGCATGCCGACTGAAGTCAAAGCAACGAGGCGTTCGCGCTCCAAGAAAGGATTCGTCCCGGACCGTTCCGTCATTCGCTATAGATTCCTGGCTAGGGGCGACAAGCCGCCGGTTACCTTGAAATGGTATGAGGGCGGCCTCAAGCCGCGCCCTCGATCCAAATGGGGAATGAAAGAACTGCCTGGGTCCGGCATGATCATGGTTGGAGACAAGCTATCCCTCATGACCGGGGGACGCCCCAATAGCCCCAAACTGCTGCCGGAAAAAGTCTGGGAGGAATTCCGTAAAAATCCACCACCGGAGACGATTCCGCGCATCAAAGGATCCCACTGGACAGAATGGGCCCAAGCAGTCAAGGGCGAAGGCCTGATGCCTTTGTCCGCATTTGATTATGGAGCCGAATTAACGGAAATGGCATTGGTCGGCGTGCTGGCCCAACGCTTCGAAACCCTCATCGAATACGACGCCCAGAACATGCGCGTGATCAATCATCCCGAATTCGATGCCTATCTAAAAGAGCCCGTTCGCAAGGGCTGGGAATACGGTGAGGAAGTATGGAAAGCTTAGCAATTTACGAATAAACGTCTCCGTTATAATGAACAGGAAATTTCACTCGAATATGCCAGCCGCCTCATGACGAAAATTCGCCGAATCATCCTCATTGCAGCTTCTTTCTTGACTGGTCTTCTTTTGGCCGCTGCGGATGAGGAAAAGATCAAGGTGTTGCTCATTGACGGGCAGAACAATCACCAATGGGGGCATACAACACCGGCGCTGGTGGATGCATTGGAGTCGACTGGAGTGTTTGCGGTCGAAGTATCGACAACCCCTCCCGCGACCCCGCAATCTTCAACAGACCCTGCCAAATGGTCCGGTTGGAATCCCGATTTTTCCTCGTGCGACGTTGTACTGAGCAATTACAATGGAGAACTTTGGCCGGAAAAAGTTCAGGCTAGATTCGAGAAATTCGTTAATAGGGGAGGCGGATTTGTCTCCGTGCATGCGGCGGACAATGCGTTTACCGATTGGGTTGAATACAACAAAATGATTGGCGTCGGTGGATGGGGAGGGCGCGACCTTGAATCCGGTCCATGGGTTTATGTCGAAAATGGCGAAATGAAGCTGGACACCGCCACTTTCGGTAAAGCTGGCGCTCACGGCAAGCGATGGCAATTTGTAGTGGAAATCATCGATGAGAAGCACCCCGTAACCAAAGGGCTGCCCGTGCAATGGAAACACACCGAAGACGAACTTTACAGCCGCCTGCGGGGACCGGCGGAAAACCTCACCGTACTGGCCGTCGCGCCCTCCAAGCTAACGACCCGAATTGAACCCATGCTGATGGCCATTCGATACGGAAAGGGACGTGTTTTTCACACCACTCTTGGACACAATGTTGAGGCCATGAACTGTGTCGGATTTGTCACCACCCTTCTGCGGGGAACCGAATGGGCCGCCACCGGGGAAGTGATTCGGACGGCAGCCGTTCCGAGGAATTTTCCCACCGAAGAGAACGTTTCACAAATACCATGTCTTTATTAGATCGTCCCAACATCGTCCTTATCATAAGCGACCAGCAACGAGCCGACACCATGCCGGGAATGGCTCTGGGTTCCGGCCGGGGCGCGGGTCATACCCCTCATCTTGACTGGCTGGCCAGTCGCGGCACGGTTTTCAGTCGCGCATATTGCACCACCCCGATGTGCTCACCGGCCAGGGCCTCTCTACTCTCCGGGCTTTATCCACACAGCCACGGCATCGTCGCCAACCACCAGGAGCGGCCCATTTCCCGCCAGATGAAGCTCGCACCTTCCATAAAGATTCTGGCCGATTACCTCAAGCCCGCTGGCTACGATTGCGCCTATACGGGAAAATGGCACCTCGGAACGGGTAGCGACCGCCGCGGGTTCGACACCTTTGTGACTCGCTCAGGAGATCACGATATCGACCGGGAAGAAGATAATGAAATTCTTCAATTCACGAGGAAAACGGGCATCGGCATCGGGGGGAAAATAAACGGTTTGGACAGCGATCCTAACCGTTACGAGGCGAAAACAAAGGTGGGTGCTTCCCTGCTCCCGCTGGCTTTTCACCCATCGTTCCGGAACGCCTCCGCAGCAGCCGGTTTCGTGCGTTCGAGGCGACAGCAAGATAACCCCTTCTGTCTTGTTTATTCCTGCCACGAACCGCATTTGCCGTTTATCTCACCGCGCCCGTTCGATTCCATTATTTTCCCATCTAAAGTTAAGCTGTCGGAAAATCCTCTGGACGCTTCAGCCGCGCGCTTGATGGCGAAGCGGTCGATGGACTGGCAGCTTAAATCGACCGCCCGCTTCCGGGAAGAGGAAATCCTGTCCATCCGGTCAGCCTATATGGGAGCGGTCGCCTATGTGGATCATCTTGTGGGCATAATCCTGGAAGCGCTCATTGATACGAACCAGTTTGAGGATACGCTGTTTATTTTTACATCCGATCATGGCGAGATGCTGGGCAATCACGGCATGATTGCCAAAGGCGCCGTATTTTATGAGGAATTGATGAACATACCCCTGCTTGTCCACACGCCTGGTAAAGAGGGAAAAGCCAATCTCTGCCAATCCCTCGTTTCTCATATCGATTTGCTCCCCACCATTCTGCATTGGTGTGGCCTGGAAGTGCCTTCAAACCTGTCCGGCAAGGATTTTCGGCCCCTGCTCGAAGGAGAGGCCAAAAAGGTGAACAAGGGCATCGCTTTTCAACATTACGCCTCCAATTGGGGGGAGCGGCCGGTTCCGTTGCGCGCTTGGCTGACCGATCGTTGGAAATACGTCGAGGATACGGAAGGGCCGGTAGAGCTTTACGACCTGGAAAACGACCCGCAGGAAATGACTAACCCGGATATTTCATGAAGGGTAAAGTTTGGCTCGTTATTGCTATTGCTATTGGAGATGGATTTCTTTGTATTTTGAGCAGATCGTCTTGATTTTTAGGTGTTTTTCAGGGTGTAGAGACACTGCCCCCTTTCCCCCATTGGTTCGGTAGTGCCGGGGGCAGCACCAATGCACCCTTTAGGTTGGCACCAATCGGCGGGCCGCATGGTTGAAAAGACTGGCCCAAGGATAACTCTCACTTAGGTGAAAGTGAATCGTTCGGGTGTTGCGCACGATGACCGCTCCGATCTTGATTAATTTGAGCCGCAGGGTGTGGCATTGGGCCCGCGCCCACTTCGTCCCTTTTAAGGCTAACCCGGATATTTCGTAAAAAAAGTATCGTTGATATGCTTAACTGCTGATATACAGCAGGATAGATCAATAATTAAAGCAATATCAGCGATGACAAAAGGTAAACAATTAAAGCTACAGTTGACAAGGGTAAAAGGCCGCCGTGTGCGGGTTGATTTCAAGGGCGGAGAGGTTACTTTGGATGCCGGACTGCTTTTGATCCGGGAAGTGGATCGGCAGTTGGGCTTGACCGAACGAGCGGCCCGACAGTTAGTGGACAAACGGCAGAAGGGCAAAGTACGCCATGAGGTATTGGGGATGCTGCGGCAGCGCGTTTACGGGCTGGTGGCGGGCTATGAGGATTTGAACGACTTTGATACCCTGCGCCACGATCCATTGTTAGCAAACGGTAACGGGGCGCATTGAAACGTTGGCCAGCGCGCCGACTTTGTGTCGTTTTGAAAACGGGCAGGATCGGCGGGCGGCCTTTGCGGTAAACGAGCTGTTGGTCGAACAGTTCATGGGCTCCTTTGCCGAGGAACCCGAAGAGATCATCCTGGACTTTGACGCCACCGACAATCCGGTGCACGGGCTCCAGGAGGGACGTTTTTTCCACGGTTATTATGATCATTACTGTTTTCTGCCGCTATATGTTTTTTGCGGTGATCAGCTGCTGGTGGCCTACCTGCGGCCGAGCAAGATCGATGCCAGCAAGCATGCCGGGGCCATCCTCAAATTGCTGGTTAAACGGATTCGCCAAAGCTGGCCCCGTACGCGGAGTATTTGGCGCGCCGACAGTGGATTTTGTCGAGACCGGATACTCTCTTGGTGCGACCGCAACGAAGTTAGTTACATCGTGGGGATGGCTCGCAATGCACGCTTGCAGCAAGACGCCCAGCAGTTGCAAAAGCAGGCCAAAGAATGGTTCGAACTAAGGGGTAAAAAACAACGGTTATTCCAGGACTTCGTCTATGCTGCCGATTCGTGGCGATGGCTGCGGTTGGTCATCCATAAAGCCGAACACACCGCACAGGGGTCCAACCCGCGCTTCGTGGTGACGAACCTGCCGGGCGATCCCCAGGAGCTTTACGACAAGGTATACTGTGGCCGCGGTGAAATGGAGAACCGAATCAAGGAACAGATGCAATTGTTCAGCGAGCGCACCAGCGCCCATCAATGGTGGGCCAATCAGTGGCGATTGCTCTTGTCGGCGCTGGCCTACACCTTGATGGAAGCCATGCGCCGGTTAGCCTTAAAAGGGACGAAGTGGGCGCGGGCCCAATGCCACACCCTGCGGCTCAAATTAATCAAGATCGGAGCGGTCATCGTGCGCAACACCCGAACGATTCACTTTCACCTAAGTGAGAGTTATCCTTGGGCCAGTCTTTTCAACCATGCGGCCCGCCGATTGGTGCCAACCTAAAGGGTGCATTGGTGCTGCCCCCGGCACTACCGAACCAATGGGGGAAAGGGGGCAGTGTCTCTACACCCTGAAAAACACCTAAAAATCAAGACGATCTGCTCAAAATACAAAGAAATCCATCTCCAATAGCAATAACGAGCCAAACTCTACCCTTCATGAAATATCCGGGCTAACCGGCGCATGGCTTCCATCAAGGTGTAGGCCAGCGCCGACAAGAGCAATCGCCACTGATTGGCCCACCATTGATGGGCGCTGGTGCGCTCGCTGAACAATTGCATCTGTTCCTTGATTCGGTTCTCCATTTCACCGCGGCCACAGTATACCTTGTCGTAAAGCTCCTGGGGATCGCACGGCAGGTTCGTCACCACGAAGCGCGGGTTGGACCCCTGTGCGGTGTGTTCGGCTTTATGGATGACCAACCGCAGCCATCGCCACGAATCGGCAGCATAGACGAAGTCCTGGAATAACCGTTGTTTTTTACCCCTTAGTTCGAACCATTCTTTGGCCTGCTTTTGCAACTGCTGGGCGTCTTGCTGCAAGCGTGCATTGCGAGCCATCCCCACGATGTAACTAACTTCGTTGCGGTCGCACCAAGAGAGTATCCGGTCTCGACAAAATCCACTGTCGGCGCGCCAAATAATCCGCGTACGGGGCCAGCTTTGGCGAATCCGTTTAACCAGCAATTTGAGGATGGCCCCGGCATGCTTGCTGGCATCGATCTTGCTCGGCCGCAGGTAGGCCACCAGCAGCTGATCACCGCAAAAAACATATAGCGGCAGAAAACAGTAATGATCATAATAACCGTGGAAAAAACGTCCCTCCTGGAGCCCGTGCACCGGATTGTCGGTGGCGTCAAAGTCCAGGATGATCTCTTCGGGTTCCTCGGCAAAGGAGCCCATGAACTGTTCGACCAACAGCTCGTTTACCGCAAAGGCCGCCCGCCGATCCTGCCCGTTTTCAAAACGACACAAAGTCGGCGCGCTGGCCAACGTTTCAATGCGCCCCGTTACCGTTTGCTAACAATGGATCGTGGCGCAGGGTATCAAAGTCGTTCAAATCCTCATAGCCCGCCACCAGCCCGTAAACGCGCTGCCGCAGCATCCCCAATACCTCATGGCGTACTTTGCCCTTCTGCCGTTTGTCCACTAACTGTCGGGCCGCTCGTTCGGTCAAGCCCAACTGCCGATCCACTTCCCGGATCAAAAGCAGTCCGGCATCCGAAGTAACCTCTCCGCCCTTGAAATCAACCCGCACACGGCGGCCTTTTACCCTTGTCAACTGTAGCTTTAATTGTTTACCTTTTGTCATCGCTGATATTGCTTTAATTATTGATCTATCCTGCTGTATATCAGCAGTTAAGCATATCAACGATACTTTTTTTACGAAATATCCGGGCTAACTTCGTTGCGGTCGCACCAAGAGAGTATCCGGTCTCGACAAAATCCACTGTCGGCGCGCCAAATAATCCGCGTACGGGGCCAGCTTTGGCGAATCCGTTTAACCAGCAATTTGAGGATGGCCCCGGCATGCTTGCTGGCATCGATCTTGCTCGGCCGCAGGTAGGCCACCAGCAGCTGATCACCGCAAAAAACATATAGCGGCAGAAAACAGTAATGATCATAATAACCGTGGAAAAAACGTCCCTCCTGGAGCCCGTGCACCGGATTGTCGGTGGCGTCAAAGTCCAGGATGATCTCTTCGGGTTCCTCGGCAAAGGAGCCCATGAACTGTTCGACCAACAGCTCGTTTACCGCAAAGGCCGCCCGCCGATCCTGCCCGTTTTCAAAACGACACAAAGTCGGCGCGCTGGCCAACGTTTCAATGCGCCCCGTTACCGTTTGCAACAATGGATCGTGGCGCAGGGTATCAAAGTCGTTCAAATCCTCATAGCCCGCCACCAGCCCGTAAACGCGCTGCCGCAGCATCCCCAATACCTCATGGCGTACTTTGCCCTTCTGCCGTTTGTCCACTAACTGTCGGGCCGCTCGTTCGGTCAAGCCCAACTGCCGATCCACTTCCCGGATCAAAAGCAGTCCGGCATCCGAAGTAACCTCTCCGCCCTTGAAATCAACCCGCACACGGCGGCCTTTTACCCTTGTCAACTGTAGCTTTAATTGTTTACCTTTTGTCATCGCTGATATTGCTTTAATTATTGATCTATCCTGCTGTATATCAGCAGTTAAGCATATCAACGATACTTTTTTTACGAAATATCCGGGCTAACTTCGTTGCGGTCGCACCAAGAGAGTATCCGGTCTCGACAAAATCCACTGTCGGCGCGCCAAATAATCCGCGTACGGGGCCAGCTTTGGCGAATCCGTTTAACCAGCAATTTGAGGATGGCCCCGGCATGCTTGCTGGCATCGATCTTGCTCGGCCGCAGGTAGGCCACCAGCAGCTGATCACCGCAAAAAACATATAGCGGCAGAAAACAGTAATGATCATAATAACCGTGGAAAAAACGTCCCTCCTGGAGCCCGTGCACCGGATTGTCGGTGGCGTCAAAGTCCAGGATGATCTCTTCGGGTTCCTCGGCAAAGGAGCCCATGAACTGTTCGACCAACAGCTCGTTTACCGCAAAGGCCGCCCGCCGATCCTGCCCGTTTTCAAAACGACACAAAGTCGGCGCGCTGGCCAACGTTTCAATGCGCCCCGTTACCGTTTGCAACAATGGATCGTGGCGCAGGGTATCAAAGTCGTTCAAATCCTCATAGCCCGCCACCAGCCCGTAAACGCGCTGCCGCAGCATCCCCAATACCTCATGGCGTACTTTGCCCTTCTGCCGTTTGTCCACTAACTGTCGGGCCGCTCGTTCGGTCAAGCCCAACTGCCGATCCACTTCCCGGATCAAAAGCAGTCCGGCATCCGAAGTAACCTCTCCGCCCTTGAAATCAACCCGCACACGGCGGCCTTTTACCCTTGTCAACTGTAGCTTTAATTGTTTACCTTTTGTCATCGCTGATATTGCTTTAATTATTGATCTATCCTGCTGTATATCAGCAGTTAAGCATATCAACGATACTTTTTTTACGAAATATCCGGGCTAACCGGGTTTCCGACCCCGACTGTGCCGGCATTGAGACTGAGTTGAGAAATGAACTCAAGTCCTGGCAGTCGGCCACCGGCGATCCATGGCCCCTATATCCATTGCCTGAAAAATTTGTGAAGAAGCTGCCGGGCGGGACCTGGGTCTCAGATTCGGCTTGAAACCATCCGTATCGACGGTGTACTGGATTTACATAATTTATGTTGAGGTTTTCGCAACTTAATGCATGGAATAATTGTTTAACCAACAATACGACGCGACGGCGAATTTTAAAATTTACCATGCGGATATACCTTAAAAAACCCTTGTTGATCTTGACTGCATTGTGGGTGCTTTCGGTGGCTTCGGCCTTTATCGTCGGCCGGCAATTGGCATCCAGTTCCAACGCCGGTAATTCTCCCGCTCGCATTGTGAAACCGGATGCTGGGAACAACAAGGTAACTTTCCACCAAGTCGAGGATGTGTATTCCGGCATCGTTGATAGTGAATATGCGGAGCCGGACCGGGACCAGGAATATGTTGACCCTCGTTCGGTCGTGCCCAGCTTGCAGGTCGCCATGAAAATAGCCGACCCGGTCAAACGGCTGCGTCTCATTACCTTGGCCCTTGAAGGGTTGGATTCGACCAATGTGCGGGAGGCGCTCGCCTTGTTTGAAAACCAGCCCGGCGGCGGTTTTAACCGTGTCCGCGATCTCAACCTCCTCATGTATTCCTGGGGTAATTTCGACGGCCCGGCGGCACTTGATTATGTAGTCAATGAAATGAGTGGCCAGGGTTCCCGCTTTGCCACCTACACCGCCATGAGCGGCTGGGCCGCCAACGATCCTCAAGGCGCCCTCGTCTGGACGGAGGAGAATGGCGCCGACGGCAGAACCGTTCTCGGTCTCATTTCCGGGTGGGCCTCCACCGATCTGGCGGGAGCCACCGATTACGTGGCCGGGCTTGCGGAAGGTTCGGAAAGGTCTCGCGCGGTTGGCATTTTGGTCGATAATTACCTGCAGGAAGGTCCTGATTACGCAGTGGCCTGGGCCGAATCTCTCCCCGAGGGCGAATTGATGAGCGATGTCGTTAACAGGCTTTCTCGCGAGTGGACCAGGGTCGATCCCCAATCTTCCGCCCAGTGGGTTGCCGGTTACGCCGATACAGAGTTGGGAGAACGCGCCGTGCCGGCGGCGGCCTCGCAATGGGCCCGGGAAAACCCGGTGGACGCGGCCGCCTGGGCCATCTCTCTGCCGGAAGGCGAAGCAAAAGAAAAAGGATTGGCCGCGGTCGTCAATCGCTGGGCCAATTCCGACCCCAATGCGGCAGGGGAATGGCTCAACAGTCTGCCCGCCGAACCCTCCCTCGATCCCGCCGTTGATGCCTTTGCCCGCCGCATATCCGACGAAGACCCCCTCGGCGCGCTCAACTGGGCGGAATCGATCATCGACCCCGAACTACGCACCCAAAGCATCCAGAATGTCGGGCAGAAATGGTTTCGGCAGGACCCCGAGGCGGCCGGCCAATGGGTCGAAAGCAGCCAATTATCCGCCGAAGTGCAATCGGCCATAGTCAACCCGCTGCCGGAAAGTCGCTATGATCGCCGCAGGTTTTTCGACCGCGGACAGTAAAAAATTGGCGTCCAAAACGAGAGATTCGACCCGAAATAAGTCAATTTTGGGAAAACTAACGATTGTCTCTCTTGTCTTAAAAATATAGAGCAGGTCAAAGATCGATATATGCCGACTTGTTTAACGAAAGAAAACCCAACTACTATTCTATCCACAGGTCGTGACATATCATATGGCAAAAAAGGAAATGTAGCATATGGCATTTAAATACAACGAAGTTGTTCCATGGGGAAGGAATTTTGACGAATATACAAGAATGTTCGATTTGAATGAGACCGAATTAAAATCAAAAATATTAGGTTGTGGTGATGGACCTTCCAGTTTTAATTTTGAATGCAATAAACGAGGTGGGGATGTTGTATCCATTGATCCAATTTATAATTTGACGAAGGAAGAAATACAAAAAAGAATCAATGAAACTTACAAAATTGTCCTGAGGCAAACAGATAAAAATAAGGATAAATTTAAGGTAGTGTATAAAAAAAGAATGTTATTTTGTATTTTTAGCTGTACAAATAGCGTTAGGCAGTTTATTCTTAGTGCATGGTTACTAAAATTATTAATTGTCGGCACTGTGGAAGTGAAAATATCATTAAATTTGGCAAGACGCCCAACCATAAACAGCGCTACCGCTGCCATGATTGTGGTAAACAAAGCCGCGAAAACCCCACAGTGAAATACACCGAAGAGCAAAAAGAAATGATCCTTCGAGTCTATCAGGAACGCAGCAGTCTACGCGGTTTACAGCGCGCCTTCGGGGTGAGTCCCAACACCGTTTTGAGTTGGTTAAAAAAAACGACAATCGCTGCGACCGCTCAAAAGCACGATTCTTGCGGCCCGCCGCCATGATGTCATTGAACTGGACGAACTGTGGTCTTTTGTGGGGCGCAAGAGCGATGCCCAATGGGTTTGGATCGCTCTTTGCCGACGCACCCGTCAAATCCTCTCCTATGCCATTGGGCCTCGGGATTGGTATCGTTGCCGGGAACTTTACGAGCGTCTGCCACGGGCCTACAAAAGAAGTGCCACCTACAGCGACTTTTGGAGCACTTATGATGAAGTCTTTCCTCATAACCGATCCGTGGGAAAAGAAACCGGTGAAACGGCCCATGTGGAACGATGGAACAATACCCTGCGCCAACGACTGGGTCGTTTCACACGCAAAACCCTCTCCTTTTCCAAGCTTAAGAGTATGCATGAAACCTGTCTGAGACTTTTCATTCATCAATATAATCAAGAATTAGCCACCATTCCTACTTAATACACTACCAAATTTAATTGGAATGTAATTAAATCTATCGCTGAACTCGGAGAGACTAGAATGAATGCAATGAATTCATTTCTAGATTCTTATGAACTAGGTAAAATCAGTAAAAAGTATATACCAACCTCAGTACTTGATTTACCATTTGACGATAATGAATTTGATATCTCTTTAAGCTCACATTTTCTATTTTTATATACTGATAATTTACCTTATGAATTTCATCTGCATGCTATAAGGGAAATGTTACGAGTTTCCAGGGAAATTAGAATATTCCCACTATTGGACTTTAATGCTAACAAATCTAAATATGTTCAGAGAATAATCTCAGATTTTAAAGATAATAAACCAGAAATTAGTAGAGTAGATTATGAATTTCAAATTGGTGGAAACAAACTATTAACAATGAAGTCATGGAACTAGGATTCCAGCAAACCCCCTTATTGAAAATCAATCTTAATTCTTTAAATTTGCCTACCCACTGGGGCTGTCATTAATGACTTTAGCCCGGATATTTCGTAAAAAAAGTATCGTTGATATGCTTAACTGCTGATATACAGCAGGATAGATCAATAATTAAAGCAATATCAGCGATGACAAAAGGTAAACAATTAAAGCTACAGTTGACAAGGGTAAAAGGCCGCCGTGTGCGGGTTGATTTCAAGGGCGGAGAGGTTACTTCGGATGCCGGACTGCTTTTGATCCGGGAAGTGGATCGGCAGTTGGGCTTGACCGAACGAGCGGCCCGACAGTTAGTGGACAACCGGCAGAAGGGCAAAGTACGCCATGAGTGGGGATGCTGCGGCAGCGCGTTTACGGGCTGGTGGCGGGCTATGAGGATTTGAACGACTTTGATACCCTGCGCCACGAGCCATTGTTGCAAACGGTAACGGGGCGCATTGAAACGTTGGCCAGCGCGCCGACTTTGTGTCGTTTTGAAAACGGGCAGGATCGGCGGGCGGCCTTTGCGGTAAACGAGCTGTTGGTCGAACAGTTCATGGGCTCCTTTGCCGAGGAACCCGAAGAGATCATCCTGGACTTTGACGCCACCGACAATCCGGTGCACGGGCTCCAGGAGGGACGTTTTTTCCACGGTTATTATGATCATTACTGTTTTCTGCCGCTATATGTTTTTTGCGGTGATCAGCTGCTGGTGGCCTACCTGCGGCCGAGCAAGATCGATGCCAGCAAGCATGCCGGGGCCATCCTCAAATTGCTGGTTAAACGGATTCGCCAAAGCTGGCCCCGTACGCGGATTATTTGGCGCGCCGACAGTGGATTTTGTCGAGACCGGATACTCTCTTGGTGCGACCGCAACGAAGTTAGTTACATCGTGGGGATGGCTCGCAATGCACGCTTGCAGCAAGACGCCCAGCAGTTGCAAAAGCAGGCCAAAGAATGGTTCGAACTAAGGGGTAAAAAACAACGGTTATTCCAGGACTTCGTCTATGCTGCCGATTCGTGGCGATGGCTGCGGTTGGTCATCCATAAAGCCGAACACACCGCACAGGGGTCCAACCCGCGCTTCGTGGTGACGAACCTGCCGGGCGATCCCCAGGAGCTTTACGACAAGGTATACTGTGGCCGCGGTGAAATGGAGAACCGAATCAAGGAACAGATGCAATTGTTCAGCGAGCGCACCAGCGCCCATCAATGGTGGGCCAATCAGTGGCGATTGCTCTTGTCGGCGCTGGCCTACACCTTGATGGAAGCCATGCGCCGGTTAGCCTTAAAAGGGACGAAGTGGGCGCGGGCCCAATGCCACACCCTGCGGCTCAAATTAATCAAGATCGGAGCGGTCATCGTGCGCAACACCCGAACGATTCACTTTCACCTAAGTGAGAGTTATCCTTGGGCCAGTCTTTTCAACCATGCGGCCCGCCGATTGGTGCCAACCTAAAGGGTGCATTGGTGCTGCCCCCGGCACTACCGAACCAATGGGGGAAAGGGGGCAGTGTCTCTACACCCTGAAAAACACCTAAAAATCAAGACGATCTGCTCAAATTACAAAGAAATCCATCTCCAATAGCAATAACGAGCCAAACTTTACCCTTCATGAAATATCCGGGCTAGTGATGGGCAACAGTATCCACCGGGAACTCAACCAACATCACTGGATTGGGAAGATTCCCAAGGAGCCACCAGTTACGATGTATACCTGGAACTAGATGATTCCGATCCAGATGTGTTAAGAGACACGGTAAGCTCCAGCAATTGGACTCTTAATCTCAGTTTATCTCCGGGTACCTGGTATTGGAAGGTTGTTGCAAAGAACAGCACGGGCTCCACAGAGGGTGATACTTGGAGCTTTACTATTGAGGAGCTAATTCCACCAGGTAATTTCGACAATGTAAGCCCTAGTGATGGGCAACAGTATCCACCGGGAACTCAACCAACATCACTGGATTGGGAAGATTCCCAAGGAGCCATCAGTTACGATGTTTACCTATATGCAGAGGTGACTATACCAGAACAGCAGCCCATTGCTACAGTCACTTCAAGCTTCTGGCAGCTCAATCTTAGTCTTTTATCGGGCACCTGGAACTGGAAAATAGTCGCCAAAAACAGCGCGGGTTCTACAGAAGGTGTTAATTGGAGCTTCATTATTCGGTATTCGGTAGTGTTAACATGACGAATGTTTGATATTGCTGTTGTATTCCCAGATGAACAAGCACAGGACGCGAAAATGCATGACCAAAGACTTCGAGAATGACAGCGTTTTACGCACATAGCGTGACAGAGACTGTCGCAAGGTATTGTTCCAGCGTTCGATATGGGCGGTTTGGCCGGATTGTTTCCCGCTGGCGCTGTTGTGAGGGAAAACCTTGTCGTAGCTTTCCCAGTAATCGCTTACGGTGGCACAGTCGCGATAGGGTTGGGCGATGTTGTGATACAACTGCCGGCACGTTTGATCGCTACGATCACCCAGAGAAAACCCGACGACCTGTCGGGTACGTCGGCACAAGGCTACCCATAGCCATACCTGTCCCGAACGCTTATCGCCCCAGAAGGACCACACCTCGTCCAGCTCCAGCACATCATTACACTGGCGGGCAAGCAGTGTGGACTCCAGCTTCGGCAAACTCAGGACTTTTTTTTAATCCATTCGATGACCGTCTTTGGGGCTACCCCGAAGGTACGGTAAATGGCACGCAGGCTCATTCGGTTTTGGTGCGCACGGAGCACCTGCTTGACCAGCGCTGGGGGATGCTCACGGCTTTGGGGGTGAAGCCGAAACTGATAACCACACCTCTTGCATCGATACTTCTGAACCCCTTTCGGATCCGGTAGTGTATAAAAAAAGAATGTTATTTTGTATTTTTAGCTGTACAAATAGCGTTAGGTAGTTTATTCTTAGTGCATGGTTACTAAAATTATTAATTGTCGGCACTGTGGAAGTGAAAATATCATTAAATTTGGCAAGACGCCCAACCATAAACAGCGCTACCGCTGCCATGATTGTGGTAAACAAAGCCGCGAAAACCCCACAGTGAAATACACCGAAGAGCAAAAAGAAATGATCCTTCGAGTCTATCAGGAACGCAGCAGTCTACGCGGTTTACAGCGCGCCTTCGGGGTGAGTCCCAACACCGTTTTGAGTTGGTTAAAAAAAACGACAATCGCTGCGACCGCTCAGAAGCACGATTCTTGCGGCCCGCCGCCATGATGTCATTGAACTGGACGAACTGTGGTCTTTTGTGGGGCGCAAGAGCGATGCCCAATGGGTTTGGATCGCTCTTTGCCGACGCACCCGTCAAATCCTCTCCTATGCCATTGGGCCTCGGGATTGGTATCGTTGCCGGGAACTTTACGAGCGTCTGCCACGGGCCTACAAAAGAAGTGCCACCTACAGCGACTTTTGGAGCACTTATGATGAAGTCTTTCCTCATAACCGATCCGTGGGAAAAGAAACCGGTGAAACGGCCCATGTGGAACGATGGAACAATACCCTGCGCCAACGACTGGGTCGTTTCACACGCAAAACCCTCTCCTTTTCCAAGCTTAAGAGTATGCATGAAACCTGTCTGAGACTTTTCATTCATCAATATAATCAAGAATTAGCCACCATTCCTACTTAATACACTACCTCGGATCCTTGCCGTGCTTGATGATGTGATCGCTTCCGCATTGAGGACATTTTACTGTGATATGGATCATTCCCAGTTTACAGCATAATCACGCTGAAAAGTACAGCTTAAACATTCAAAATGTTAACACTACCCATTATTCAAGAGATTGTGGATGATGCTGAGATTTCTTCGTTCGTTGTGCCGACCACACTTAAGAATGTTGGCGATACTGTTTCTGTGAGTGTTACAGTTGAAAATTTGGGAACAACGACACGTTCATTTTGGATTGGATTAAGTTTCAAAGGGCCAAATGCCGGGAAATGGCCTAATGGGTGGGTCGATGTTTCACCTCTTGAAAGCAGCACTATAGTCATGATCAAACGGATACTGTAACATTTGAATTCGATATACCGGTTTGGATGGAAATCGGTCAATACACTGCGGTCACAGCTGTCTGGGACGAATATGACGCAGACGAAGATATATTGCTCACACAATTTGCTACCCAGGAAAAAGAAGCTTTTATTGTTTCCGATACGGGATTAGACGATGATCCTTATGATATTGGGGATTTTGATGAGACAGGGCTATTTAGCCAGATACCTAAAAATAGTCGAGCAAACCTCTCTGACCTTGTAGATCATCTAAACAACCCTCTGGTAAATCACTTAGATGAAGACAGTCAGCTCACTCCATCAAATGATCGTGTTTTGGTACTGATTCATGGTTGGAACCCGGAACGCGTTGAGAAGCCGTTAGAAGTTGAACAGTTCGGGGATCTGGTCAATAACCTAACACAGGACAACAAATTGACTAACGATTGGTCTCTGGTGCTCTACGATTGGAGTGACGACGCAGCGACAGGGACAGATCTTATCCCAATTTTACCACTTGCTGAGAAAAATTTGGGAATGGTTCCTTTTGGAGGCGAACCTTCAACAATAAGTCTACTTCAATTGTTACTGGCGGGTGGAGCCTTACAGTTTACCGCAGAAAACTTTGCCACTACTGCCGCCGAGCGCGCTCTTCAACACGGTATTGTCCTTGGAAAACAACTCGTCGATCAAATTGGAATTAATGCGTTAAAGCAGGTTCACCTAATCGCCCACAGTGCTGGCAGTTGGGCAGCCTTCGCAGCGATGCGTTATATTAGGGCTCAATCTCCCGAAGTTGAGGTGATGGTTACTTATTTGGATCCTTTCATCCCGAATGAGGCGGCTTGGTACAAAAATAATCCATTTCTTAGTCATCCGTTTACCAGCTCGGTGTTGGAATCTACTCTTCAATATGTGGGTCCACCCAAGACACCAGGGGCGATGAGCGCTGAGGCTTACTACACATCGAACGATGAAACGGAAATATTGGCACTCTTTGGTTTGATTTCAAATGCAAAAACGGTCGTTTGGGATACTTGGGACCGCTCCAATGGGGGTTTGGTTTACAGAACTGGCAATCTTGGATTACATCCATATGATGGGCATTCCGGGCCGATCCAGTTTTATGCGGATTCAATAGAACCGCCGGGGAGTTCCACTTTCGAGGGACTGGCATGGAATCTATCGCTTGCTTCTAATACTATGATCGGTCTATCGGATGTTTTCAGAGGTGAACCTATCAATGGGTTTCCCGAATGGATGGCCTCACGGTGGTATAAGAATTATAATGTCGATTTATGGCCCTGGATTTATCATGACGAGCATGGTTGGCAGTTTGTAGACTCCGGGAGTACCGAGGATGTGATATATGTTTGGGATTTGGGTTTGGGAGATTGGATCTTCTTTAATGAACAGGCATATCGATGGTTATTCAGGTTTGGGTTAAACAAAGGATGGATTTTTCCTTTTGCAGATAATAAACCTGGCAGCAGGTTTTTTCAGAGGCTTGACGATGGGAGTATTTTCAGTATTCCGCCCGGGTTGCTGGTTGAGTGAATTTTAGAGGCTGGTTTCCAGGAATGTGGTGTAGACTTGGCTGGTGCGGTGGAGGTTTTTGGTGGTGGTGTGTTCGTTGGCGGCGTGGTGGTTGCTGCCTAGCGGGCCGTAGCCGATGGTGGGGATTTTCAGGTCCAGGCCGAAAAATCTTGAGTCGTTGAATCCGGTGGAGACGGAGTATTCCACTTTGTCGGGATAAATCGCCTGGATGGCTTGGGCGAATGATTTTGGTAGTGGGTGGTTTTCGGAAATCAGGTAGGGTTGGGCGAAAAATAATCGTTTAATTTCGAATTCGAATTTGGAATTTTTTTCGGCGAATGATTGTATTCGTTGGCATAGTTCCCGCTCCGCCACGTCGCAATTTTCGTTGGGAAGGACCCGGCGGTCGATGGTGAACCAGGCGTTTTCCGGAACGGTGTTGATTTTTGCGCCTTCACCTTGTCCGAAGGTCCCGCCCAGGTTGAGGGTCGGGCGCATGATTTTTCCGTCGGGTGGATGAAATTCGATTTTGTTCAGTTTATCTCCGAATAATTGCAGGTCTACGGCCAGTTCGGCCATGATGGCAAAGGCGTTGAGGCCATTGTCGGGTGTGGAGGCGTGAGCGGCCCGGCCTTTAATTTTCACTTCCAGCCAGATGACTCCGTTATGGCCGACCCCGACGCGATGTCCGCCAGCTCCTTCCCCCACGATGACAAAGTCGGCCTGGGGCAGTTTGTTTTCGGCAATGTATCCGGCTCCTAATCTTCCGCCCGTTTCTTCATCGCAGACGAAGGAAACTTCGACATTGGAGCCCGGTTGCAACCTGGCGCGTTGAAATGCTTTCAAGGAATGGATAAAGGCCGCTATGGCGCCCTTCATGTCGGCGGCGCCGCGACCGAAAATATTTCCATCCTTGCAAAAACCGGAAAAGGGCGGATGGGTCCAGCCGGAGGAGACCGGAACGACATCGTAGTGGGCGTTGTAATGGATCGTTTGGGGAGCGCCAAGATCGAGAAAACCGAAAACGTTATAGCGAGGGTAATCGGCTGCCTCAGGGAGCGCTTTGAGGGCTTCACTTGGGGGGACTTCCAGTATTTTGGACTTAAAACCAAGTTTTGTCAGCGCCGAGTGCAGAAAGGTGGCGCATTGCCGGTAATTTTGTCCGGGAGGGTTGACCGTGGCAATATTGACCAACTGCGTGAGGAAGGAGAGCATCTCTTCCTGGTTTTCCTGCAATGAGCGTTCGAGAGCCGGGTGCATTCAGATGTTCGCGATGGGGTTTGGCACTCTTTCTTTATCGACTTACGGGGTTTTGCAATGAGGTTTGAGCTCTTCTACAGTATCTATGCGTGAGTTGGGTGAGGGGGTCGTTAACGTTAAAGAGGAGGCACGCCTTCAGGCGTTGCCTCCCTCGGCTGGTTATGCTCCCGTGTGTCCAATATATTCCTTAATTGATCGGATTCTGAAGCCCTTTGATGCGTCTCCAAATGTGTTTCCTTTATACCAAAATGTGATCGATACGTTGTAGTTCGCGTCGCAACTAAATCCAAATCGCAAAGGACGTTGAGGCCCATCAACCATGACGCGAAAAACTGCATAAGTTTCCATAACTAGACTTCCCTCCTCATCGTAAACTTTGATTCGAGGTGAGTTTGGGATATCCCATTTTCCTACTTTTTCAGGGTATTCGACATCAATTTCGATTACGCCATCCTTTTTCTCTATTTCTATGCGAAATCCAAGATCTATTGCATTCTTCGGGGACAATTCTTCGATCTCAGGAGGTGGCGGAGTCGCTATGCAAAAATACGGAAAGGTCCAGACAACACACAGGCCCACGAAATTTCTTATTTTCTGCATAACATATTGTAGGCAGCGTCTACTCAGCCTGTGGTTGGTGTAAACGCCGGGATGAAACCGGTACGGGGGTCGGGGTAAAACCGGTACGCTTGGAATAAGGTTTAGGTTAGTAATTGCAGGTACGTCAAGGTTTAGGGTTTGGGAGTTGGTTTTGGGGATTGGCTTGGGGTCGGTGAGGAGGCCGGAGGCCGACGAGCCGGGCCCAAGGCGTTTATTGTTTTGTGCCACGGCGACGGCGTCGAGCATCGCGCAAGCGGTAGCTTTGCCCGTTGGCTTCGAGGATATGCACCCGATGGGTGAGTCGGTCCAGCAGAGCTCCGGTGAGCCGTTCGGAACCGAGCACTTCGATCCAGTTCTCAAAGGGCAGGTTGGTGGTGACGATGAGACTGGTGCGCTCGTAAGCGCGGCTGACCACGTCGAAGAGCAGTTCGGAACCGGTCTTGGAAAAAGGGACGTAACCGAGTTCGTCGAGGATGAGTAGGTCGAGCCTTTCGAGTTGCTTCATGAAGCGCTGCAGGTCGTGGTTGTCGCGTTGCTCGAGCATATGGGTAACCAGGGCGGTGACCCCGAAGAAACGGATCCGCCGGCCCTGGGCACAGGCGGCAAAGCCCAGGGCGGTGGCCAGGTGCGTTTTACCGGTACCGGCGTTACCGAGGAGCAGCACGTTTTCGCGCTGGTCGACATACTCCCCGCGCATGAGCTCTCGGATGAGCGCTTCGTTGATCGAGGGCTGCGCTTCAAAGGCGAAGCTCTCGAGGGTCTTGAGCACGGGGAAACGGGCGTTTTTGATCCGCCGCTGGGCGGCCCGCTGTTCGCGTTCAATGAGCTCCCGTTCGACCAGATGCAACAAAAAGGCGGCGTAATCGAGCCGGTCCCGGGAACAAGCCGCGGCCACCGCCGGCCATTCGCGCAGGATGGTGGGCAACTTCAGTTTCTTGAGGTGATGGTGTAACAGCAGCTGGTTTTTTTCTTCCTTCATAAAGCCCCTCCTGGAATCTTGAGCAGTTCGCTGTAGGCACCGAGGTCAGGGGCGGCCACACGGACGTGACGCAGGTGTGGATGGCCGTCCAGCCGGAAGGTTCTGCTCCCGTAGTCTTCCTGAGGATAGAGATACTGGGCGATGGCCTCACGAGTCAGTCCCCCCACCCGCAGGGCCGAGACGACGGCCTGCTGCAAGGCCGCCATGGGGTGTTTCTCCAACAGCCGCAGCACCCGGATATACTCCCGGGTGCCTTCGCCCCCGCATTGGCTTTCGAGCCGGCGTCTGAGGACCTGCAGGCACTGCGGCAACTGCCAGCCCGAGAGTGGGCGGGCGAAGTCCAAAGCGCCCGGTTTTTTCTCCAGCAAAGCCAGGTAGTGCACCGGCTCGAAAGAGACTTGCTCTTTATCCCAAATGCGGCGGTGCCGGGCCACCTCTTGGCCCCCACAGAAGATCACCACCTGCCGACAGGACCCTTCCACCACCACCGGATGGTGGGCGCAGCGCACCGGCACCGAATAGTCGTTGCACTCGAAGCGCACCAGCGAGAGGCTGCTGACGCAGGTCGAGCGTTTGCGGCTCGCTTCAAAGGGTATGGGCGGCAACGGCAGCATGACGGCGCGCTCCTCGGCCAGCAGTTCCTTTTTCACCGCCCTTTTCCCGCGTAATTTACGCTCCATGTCCCGCTCACATGCCTCCAACAGCTTTGCGTTGAGTTCCTCCAGGTCCCGAACCTGCGGTACCGGTACCAGGAAGTTGGCCCGGGCATAACGCACGATCCCCTCGACCACGCCCTTCTCGTTGGGCCGGGCGGGCAGACAGAAGTGTTCCTCGAACAGGTAATGGCTCTGTAGCTGCAGAAACCCGTCGGTCAGCTTGCGTTCACGCGAACCGATAATCTTACCCACCGCCACCTTCGAGTTGTCATAGCTGATGCGCCGGGGCACCGCCCCGAAAAACTCAAAAGCTCGCAGGTGCCCCTCCCAGAAGCTCTCCGTGCACTCCCGTTCGAACACCTGCACGAAAAAGGCATCGCTGTAGGGCAGGCTCATGGCAAAAAATGGCCGCCTACGCAATTGCCCCGCCTCCTTCACCAGGGCATGACCGAAGTCCACCTGTCCCTCCCCGGGGCGGTGCTCCAGCGGCACGAACACTTCCCGCCGCCTCGCTCGCAGCTCGGCCACCACCTCCTTGACCGCCGTGTAGCCCCCTTGGTAGCCCTTCTCCCGACCCAAACGCTGGTAGATCCGTTTGGCCGTATGGCGCTGCTTCTTGGGCACGTTCCGGTCCGCTTTGAGCACCTCCTCGATCCAGCCCACATACGGATCGATCTTGCGCTCTCGCCTCTTCTTGCGCCGGTATCCCGGCGGCTGGGAATAGGCCAGCATCTTTCCCAGGGTCTCCCAGTGCAGTCCCTCTTCTCGCATTACAGAGCGCTTGCTCTGCTTGTCCCGCAGCACTTTGTGCCGCACTCTTGTCCATTGCTTCATATCTCGATACACTCCTCCTTTCTAGGATAAGCGTACCGGTTTTAAAGCGCCCTCTTTACCGTACCGGTTTTTCCCCGGCGTTTACACGGCAGGACGCCGCCGGAAACCGCGGTGGCGCCGTGGCAGCCGATGCAATTTCTTCCGTAGAGGCTTTGGCCGTTGGCGATAGCCGCCTCATCCCCGATCTCCGCGGGCGGTTCCGGCGGCGGCGCGCGCTCTGGGATGGGTGGCAAAACGATGTCGCCGTCCAGTTTGAAGGCCATTACGCGGCTGATATTCCGCTTTGTCCCGTCGGGGTTGAGGTCCGGGCCCATTATCAGCGCAGAACTTGACCCCCAACCCGGCAGAACCGCCACATACTGCTCTCCGCCCGCCTTATACGCAACGGGCGCGGCAGTTATCGCGGCAGTTATACCAGATTGCGCATCGCTGGCCCATAGCCGTTCGCCTGTGGCGGCGTCATAGGCGACGAAATCGCCGTCCGCATTGCCCTGAAAGAGGAGATTCCCTGCGGTTGAGAGCAGACCGCCATCGTGCGAACTCGGTTGCGGCAGGCGCCAGACTTCCTTTTGCGTGACGGGATTCCAGGCGAGCAGATGGCCCTGAACGTCGGGGCCGAACTCGGGTCCCAGTTCATTGGCGGGGTCCACCTCATCCCAGTAGTTCACGCCCAGGTTTTCGCCAAGGGGCCCGGGCCGAAAATTTGTCGTCCAGATAATAAATGAAGGGCTCTTGCTTCGCCGGAATGTAAACGAGGCCGGTATCCGGATTATAAGACATGGGCTGCCAGTTGTGCGCGCCCCCCGGGCCGGGCGAGATCTTGACCGGCACACCGGTCTCATCATATCGCGCGAACGGCGTCTCTACCGGCCGCCCGGTTTCCATATCCACATGGGTCGCCCAGTTGATCGGCATGATTTTTTCGGCGGACAGAAGCTCGCCGGTGGCGCGATCGATCACGTAGAAAAAGCCGTTCTTCGGCGCCTGCATGATCACTTTGCGCATGCGGCCACCGATCTCCAGATCGGCCAGGATCATGTGCTGGACAGCCGTATAATCCCAGGTGTCGCCCGGTACGGTCTGGTAATGCCATACATATTCGCCCGTTTCCGGACGAACGGCGACAATCGACGCCAGAAACAAATTGTCCCCGCCGCCAGGGCTTCGGATGGCGCGCGACCAGGGCGATCCGTTGCCGACGCCGATATAAAGAAGATCAAGCTCAGGATCGAAGGCGAAGGAATCCCAGGCCGTGCCGCCGCCGCCATATTTCCACCATTCGCCGGTCCAGGTTTCGGCGGCCATCTCCATCGTCTCGTTTTCAAAACCCTCTGCTGGATTGCCGGGCACCGCATAGAACCGCCACACTTGCTCGCCCGTCTCGGCGTCATAGGCCGTGACATATCCGCGAACGCCGTATTCAGCGCCCCCATTGCCGATAATGACTTTGCCTTTGATTACTCTGGGCGCTCCGGTGATGGAGTAGGGCTTGGCGGGGTCGGTCGTTTGAACCTTCCAATCGACTTCGCCGCTCTCTGCATCAAGCGCGATGAGGCGACCATCAAGCGCGCCGACATAGACGCGTCCGAGCCAGACCGCTACACCACGGTTTTGAACCCCGCAGCAGGATTTGACGTCCCATTCCTTGGGGACTTCCGGATCGAACTGCCAAAGGAGCTCGCCAGTGGCGGCGACGATTGCCTGCACTTTGCTCCAGGCGCTGGTCGAGTACATGACGCCGTCGACAACAATGGCCGTTGCCTGCTGACCGCGGTTGGTGTCTAGATCCAAATACCACGCAAGTCCCAGATCGCCGACATTTTCCGTATTGATTTGATCGAGAGGGCTGTATCTCTGTTCGGAATAGGTGCGGCCATGGGTGAGCCAATTCTGCGGCTCTGCGTCCGCATTCGCGATCCGCTCGCCGTCGACCCAAGCCGTTTGCGCCTCTTCACTTTGGCGGTTTCCCGCGTGTCTCGTTGCCGGTTGCCCGCATGCGGCCAACATTGCGGTGCCGAAAAATAAGATTATAGAGTTTGCAGGTTTGATACGCATCTTTTCGTTCTCCCTCCATCCAACTGTTTGAGTCCGCCTAACTATACGTAGGTGGAAAATCCGCCGCGACAATTACGTAGATTAATACTTACGACCGGTATTTACAAGAATATTTGTAATTTTTTGTCTGAGAATAGGATCGCGAAGTATTTCTTGAAATGGAGTGAAATAAGGATGAATTTATTTCTCTCATGGAGGCTCGGAGGGGACTGGATGGGTCGGTGTTTTTGGTTTGGGGTTGAAGTGGCTGGCGGATTGTGTCTTTGTGCTTATTTCTTCTACTTGTTTGGGGTAGAGGGTATGTAATCTATTTATTTTTACTATTGGCATGGCATCAGGCATGGCATCATTTAGATGAAGAGGAATTTATTTGAGAAGGTTTGGGCGGCCCATAGCGCGGGGCGGCTGTCGAATGGCAGCACGCATCTGGTGATTGGGACGCATCTGATTCACGAGGTGACGAGTCCGCAGGCTTTCGGGATGTTGCGGGAGCTTGGGCTGAGGGTGCGCCACCCGGAGCGCACTTTTGCCACGGTGGACCATATTGTGCCGACCCATTCGCAGTCGGAGCCGTTCAGCGATCCTATGGCCGATGAGATGATTCGGGAATTGCGGCGCAATTGTGAGGATTTCGGGATCACTTTTTTCGACCTGCCGTCGGGTAAACAGGGGATCGTCCATATCGTGGGGCCTGAATTGGGCATCACGCAGCCAGGGACGACGATTGCCTGCGGAGATTCCCACACGTCCACCCACGGGGCTTTCGGAGCCATCGCTTTCGGCATCGGGACTACCCAGGTGCGGGACGTGCTGGCCACGCAGACCATCGCCATGGACAAGCTGAAGGTGCGCCGGATCAATGTGAACGGCCGCCTGGCGCCGGGGGTCTATGCCAAGGATGTGATTTTGCACATCATCCGCACTTTGGGGGTGAAGGGCGGCATCGGATTTGCCTACGAATACGGGGGAGAGGTTTTCGAGCGGTTTACGATGGAGGAGCGTATGACGGTCTGCAATATGTCCATCGAGGGAGCGGCCCGCTGCGGTTATGTGAATCCCGACGAGACCACTTTTGATTATTTAAAGGGACGGCCGTATTGCCCTGTGGGGCAGGATTGGGAGGAGGCGGTTGCAGGATGGCGCTCGATGGCGTCGGATGCCGGTTGTTCCTACGACGATGTGGTGGAAATCGACGCGGGCGACATCGGGCCGACGGTGACGTGGGGGATCAATCCCGGACAGGCGGTCTTTATCGATGAAAATATTCCCGATCCGGATACCCTGTCCAACGGCGACCGGGAGACGGCCAGGGAAGCCATTGCCCACATGAAATTGAGGCCCGGTCAGCCGATCGCGGGAACGCCCATTGATGTGGCTTTTATCGGAAGCTGCACCAATGGCCGTATTTCGGACTTGCAGGAGGCGGCCCTTTTCCTGCCGGGGCACCATGTTTCGCCGGGAGTCAAGGCCATCGTGGTGCCGGGTTCGCAACTGGTCAGCGTGATGGCCGAAAATCAGGGCCTGGACAAGATTTTCATTGAGGCCGGTTTTGAATGGCGCAGGGCAGGCTGCTCGATGTGCCTGGCCATGAATCCGGACAAGCTGGTGGGCGATCAACTTTGCGCCAGCGCCAGCAACCGCAATTTCAAGGGGCGGCAGGGCAGCCCGACCGGCCGTACCGTGCTGATGAGCCCGTTGATGGTGGCGGCCGCCGCGGTAACAGGGAAAATCAGCGACGCGCGGGAGGTATTCGACCTAAAAAGCACAGCCGCCGGTGAAAATTAAGCTCCAACTTTTAACCACGGAACCACGGATAAATTTAGAAAAATCATGGCATTAGCGAAAATAACGGAAATTACCGGTCGGGGTATCCACTTGGGGGGGGATGAGGTCGATACGGACCGCATCATCCCAGCGCGCTACCTTAAAAGCATCACTTTCGATGGTTTGGGGGAATTCGCATTTTACGATGAGCGGTTCGATGGAGAGGGCCATGAAAAGCCGCACCCGATGAACGATGAGCGTTTCAAGAATGCCTCGATCCTACTCGTGGGGTCGAATTTCGGCTGTGGCAGCTCGCGGGAACATGCTCCTCAGTCGCTGTATCGTTACGGCATTCGGGCCATCCTGGGGGTGAGTTTTGCGGAAATATTTTACGGAAACTCGATCCAGTTGGGCATGCCTTGCCTGACCCTGGCGAAAGAAGATATCGAAAAAATCGCGTCTGCCGTGGAGGAAAATCCGGATACGCAGATTCGTGTCAATATCGCTGCTAACGCCGTTTCGTGTAATGGGGAGGTTTACCCGGCAGGTTTGCCCAGGGGGTCGCAGTCAAGCCTGGTCGAAGGCCGCTGGGATCCCATCGGAGAGTTGCTCGAAAATGGCGAGAGTGTTGACAGGGTGATTGGCTCCCTTCCCTATATGAATTTATGAATTAATCAGGAATGGTTTCCCGATTCTTTTTTTCAACGCCCCTGATTCCTCTGCCATGAGCATCCAAAACGACCCATCCTGCCATGATTAATCTGATCGAGGGTGCGGGTATTTTTATTTGGCCGCTGGGGCTGTGCTCTATATTTGGGTTATTTATTATTGTGGAAAGGTTTTATGCCTTGATGCCGGGCAAAATAATGCCACTGCATATTGTGGACAGCCTGATCGAGGGCAAAATCCCCGAGGTAGCCGACGATTCGGTGGGAGGCCGAATTTTGCAGTATTATCTGCGGAATAAGCCCGATGCTGAGCAATTGAAGGCCTTCGCCCGGTTTGAAGTCACCCGCATGGAGCGGGGGTTGTTTATCCTCGAGATCGTGGTTTCGGCGGCTCCCCTGATCGGTTTGCTGGGCACGGTGACGGGCCTGGTTAAAGTGTTCGCCAATATCTCTATAGATACCGGGATGCCCGATCCGGGAACCTTCATTGAGGGCATCGCCTTGGCTTTAACCACCACCATGCTGGGTCTCTCTATCGCCATTCCGGCCCTCGTTGGCAATCACATGCTGATTCGGCGGATCGATACCCTGGCGGCGCGGCTCAGCGTGGGCGTCGAGCGTTTGATAGATTTGGGCAATAACAATAATAAAGAGGACGAGGAATGAGCTTGGTCCTGCGCCCCCATCGGCGCAAGCCGGAGATCAACATCGTGCCGTTGGTCGATGTGCTCATTGTGCTGATTTTCTTTTTCCTCGTTTCGATGCAGTTTCGTAACCTCACCACCCTCAATTTGGTGCTACCCAAAATCGAGACGGCGGGGAAAAACAAGCTGGTCGAGCAAATCGAAATAGCGGTCGATGCGGAAGGCCAATTCTATTTCAGCGGCAGTCTTGTCTCCAAAGAGGCCCTGCGGGCGGCCGTAAAAATTCAGGCCAGCATCGACAAAGAGGTGCCGGTTCTGGTCATGGCCGATGAGGAGACGTACCTCAAAAGCGTGACCTTTATCATGGATATTTGCCGGGAGGCGGGACTGGAGAAAATCCGGCTGCAATCGCGCTGAGGCTGGCAGGTTTTCGGGAGTCAGGCTTCGAAATCCACTTCCGGTTCGGTCTCGGCCTCATAATCGACCCCCTTCAACCCAAAACCGAAGAGCCTCAAAAAATCTTCCCGGTATCCGGCGAAATCCGAAAAATCGTCGAGGTTTTCAGTAACGGCCTTATCCCAATGGGATTGGGCCACTTTCTGCACCTCAGGCCTCATTTCCAGATCGTCCAGGCGCACCCGCCCCGCATCGTCGAACTGGGGTCTGGAGCCATTGAACATTTGGTCCCGGTATAGACGGTAAATTTGCTCGATGCAGCCCTCGTGGGTGCCATTTTCTTTCATAACCTTGAAAAGCAGTGAGATATAGAGGGGCACAACCGGAATGGCGGAACTGGATTGGGTGACGACCGCTTTGTTGACGGAGATAAAAGCGCCGCCGCCAGCCTTTAACCGGCTGTCGATTTTGCGGGCGGATGCCTCCAAATCTTCCTTGGCCATGCCGATGGTTCCATTTTTGTAAACCGGCCAGGTAACTTCCGGCCCGATGTAGGAATAGGCAATGGAACGGGCGCCGTCCGCCAGGACGCCGGCATCGAAAAGGGCGGATATCCACATCTCCCAATCTTCACCTCCCATAACCGCTTTGGTGGCGGCGATTTCATCCTCGCTGGCCGGGTTGATGATTACCTCGGCAACCCTCTTCTTGTCCGTATTGAGGGTCTTGGCCGTAAACGGCTGGCCAATTGGCTTGAGGACAGCTCTGAAATTTTCCCCCGTTTTGGGGTGGGTGCGCCGAGGAGAGGCCAGACTGTAAATTACCAGGTCCACCATTCCCGGACCGTTTTTAATCACCTCGATCGTTTGACCCTTAATCTCGTCGGAAAATGCGTCGCCGTTTACGCTGGCAGCAAATAACCCGGCCTCTTTCGCTTTTTTCTCAATGGCGATAGAATTATACCAGCCCGCAGAGGCCGTCCGGCCGTTTATGGAAGGGCGCTCAAAAAAAACGCCCACCGTGCCCGCCCGGCAAGCGAATGCACTTGCAATCCTGGAAGCCAGCCCATAACCGGTGGAGGCTCCGATTATTAACACGTTTTTGGGTCCCTCGCTAAGAGGGCCTTGCGTTTTAATGTAATCGATTTGTTCCTGCACATTGGCGGCGCATCCCTCGGGATGGGCGGTCACACAAACAAATCCGCGAATTTTGGGTTTGATGATCATGGCGCTGACGACTTCCAGTTTCCCTAAGTTAGGCAAACTTCATCCCAATTCAAAGGAAAAAGATGAGAAAGATTCTTGCCTATGATAGGCGGAATGCAAACAATCGGCCCTACCTGATGAAATTGGAAATTCTAAATCCCCTCCGTTGGAAATTTCACTGGCAGATACTGGCCGCTCTGTTTCTGGCCGCCATCTCGGGCTCAGTCCTGAACGGGGTCGATACCGCGGCAAGCGCCGTTGCAGGAGGGTTCCTGGAAACCTGCGTGTTTCTCGGCGACCTTTTCATGAACGCACTCAAAATGGTCGTCGTTCCCCTCATTGTCTCGTCCATCATCAGTGGGATAATGAGTCTGGGTTCGGAACGCGATTTCGGGCGCATGGGCCTGAAAACCCTGATTTATTATACCGTTACCGGCCTGTTGGCCATATGTGTGGGGCTTATCGCGGTCAACACTATCCGTCCGGGAAATGTCGATCTCGCCACGGCCGAAAAAATAATCGGGCAACAGGAGGTTTCGGATGCCTTCATAGCTAAATTCGAGGGCCGCAGCAGCGGGGAGATGGTCGATATCTTCAAACGAATGCTACCGCCCAATATCTTCCTTGCGGCGACCGATAATGGACAACTGCTGGGGTTGATCTGCTTCAGCCTCCTGTTTGGTTATTTTATCGGGAAATTGCCCGGCACTCAGCGGGAATTTCAAAAAAACCTCTGGGAAAGCATCCAGAGGGTGATGATGCTGATCACCGATTTGATTATCCGTTTTGCCCCCATCGGCGTGTTCGGGCTGGTCACTCCAGTCATTGCCAGGACCGGATTAGAGGTATTTCAACCCCTGGCCTGGTTTCTCCTGACGGTTCTCATTTCCCTTGGTTTCCATCTTTTCGTTACCTTGGGTCTGCTCCTGAAATTTGTCGGAAAAATCAATCCGGCCAAACATTACAAAGCCATGGCTCCGGTCTTTTTAATGGCATTTTCGACCGCTTCCTCGGCCTCCACCCTGCCAATTACGCTGGAAACGGTGGAAAGAGACGCCGGGGTCTCCAACCGCACGGCCAGTTTTACCCTGCCCCTCGGAGCCACCGTGAATATGGACGGCACGGCCCTCTATGAATGTGTTGTGGTCATTTTTATCGCCCAGTTTTACGGTGTCGTGCATGGATTTGAGATCGGCTTCGCCCAGCAATTCACGGTCGTGCTACTCGCTTTGCTGACATCGGTTGGAGTGGCGGGGATACCCTCTGCCAGCCTTGTCGCCATTACGGTCATTTTGGGTGTGGTCGGATTGCCTTTGGAGGCCGTGGGACTGGTTTGGGTAACGGACCGTATTCTGGACATGTGCCGGACCTCCGTTAATGTATTCAGCGACACTTGCGGCGCGGTCATCATCGGGCGGACAGAAGGAGAGACAGGCATTTACCCGGAAACGGGTTGATCCGGGCCGGGCTACAGGTCACATTTTCCGCAGGCATGTCGAAGCCATTCCAGCTCCGGGCCGACTACAAGCCCACTGGTGATCAGCCGGAGGCCATCAAGGCGCTTGTGCGCTCCATTAAATCGGGCCATCGCTACCAGACGCTGCTCGGGGTGACCGGCTCGGGCAAGACTTTCACGGTGGCCAACCTCATTGAGCGGACGCAGCGGCCCACCCTTGTCATTTCCCATAACAAAACCCTGGCCGCCCAGTTGTATTCCGAGTTTAAAAACTTTTTCCCCCACAACGCGGTCGAATACTTTGTCAGCTATTACGATTATTATCAGCCGGAGGCTTATATCCCGCAATCCGACACCTATATCGAAAAGGATTCCTCCATTAACGACGAAATCGAGCGGCTCCGCATCTCCGCCACCAGCGCCCTCATCAGCCGCCGGGACGTCATCGTGGTGGCCAGCGTTTCCTGCATCTACGGGCTCGGTTCTCCCGACGATTTCAAGGAAATGATGATTGCCATCAACCCCGGCGCCGAACTGCCCAGGGACGCCTTTCTCCAGCGGCTGGTGGAAAATCTTTATCAGCGCAACGACATTGCCTTTGAGCGGGGCTGCTTCCGGGTGCGGGGCGAAGTGGTGGACGTCTTTCCCGCCTACATGGAAAGCGCCATCCGCATCGAGTTCTGGGGCGACGAAGTGGAAGCGGTCAAGGAACTCAACCCCCTGACCGGTGAAACGGGGGCCGTTTTGGAGCATTTTCATCTCTATCCGGCCAATCAATACATAACGCCCAGAAACAAAATCGAACGGGCCGTCGGCGCCATCAAAGCGGAACTTGCCGAGCGGATCAGCTATTTTGAGAGGGAAAACAAGCTGATCGAGGCCCAGCGCATCCGCATGCGCACCGATTACGATCTCGAACTTTTGCAGGAAATGGGTTTTTGCACCGGCATCGAAAATTATTCCCGGCACCTCTCCGGCCGCCGGGAAGGGGAGCGGCCCTTTTGCCTGATCGATTTCTTCCCACAGGATTTCCTTCTTGTGATGGACGAAAGCCATGCCACCGTTCCCCAGATCGGGGCCATGTACAAAGGCGACCGCTCGCGCAAGGAACGGCTCGTCGAATACGGATTCCGCCTGCCTTCGGCCCTCGACAATCGGCCTCTGCGGGCGGAGGAGTTCGAGGCCGTCACCGGACAGACCGTTTTCATGTCCGCCACTCCCTCGCCCCGCGAGTTGGAATTGTCTTCCGTGGTGGCAGAGCAGGTCATCCGCCCCACCGGATTGCTCGACCCGGAACTCGAAATCCGCCCCTCCGATGGGCAGGTCGAGGATTTGATTGGAGAAATTTATCAATGCGTCGAGGAAAATGAACGCGTCCTCGTCACCACATTGACCAAACGCATGTCGGAAGACCTCTCCGATTATTTGCGGGAGCGGAAAATCCGCGTGGAATACCTACACAGCGACATCGACGCCATCGAGCGCATTGAAATCCTCCGCAACCTGCGCCGGGGCGATTTCGACGTGCTGGTGGGCATCAATCTCCTGCGCGAGGGCCTCGACCTGCCCGAAGTGGCCCTGGTGGCCATCCTCGACGCCGACAAAGAGGGTTTTCTGCGCAGCCGCACCAGCCTTATACAGACGGCAGGCCGGGCCGCCCGCCACGAGAAAGGCCGCGTCATATTCTACGCCAACAAAATGACCAATTCAGTCCGGTCGGCGGAAGACGTCACCCTTGGCCGGAGGGAAAAACAGCTCGCCTACAACCGGGAACACGGCATCACCCCCAAAGGCGTCAAACGGGCGGTGCAGGCCAGTCTTCATTATGGCCGCAAAGAGGAGGAAATCGACCCCATCTGTGTGTCCGAGGCTGGAGGAGACGAAGAGGTGGCCGTCGTCATCGCGGAACTGGAGGAGGAAATGATCGCCGCCGCCAACGACCTCCAATTCGAGCGCGCGGCCCTCCTCCGCGACCAGGTGGAAGCCCTCCGCAAAGGTGACTTCGGCGACGGCAAAGCAAAGCGCCGCTATGGCTCAACCTATCAAAGAAGCCCCATCAAACGCCGAGCCAAAAAAGTCCACAAAGGCAAAACCTACAAACCGAGACGCAGGTAAAATAGGCATGCTAATCCTGGATTTGGGTGAGAAATTGATAAAGGCAGGTTGAGCGGGCTTCTACCGGCACGTTTTTTGATTTCGCGGCTAACTCAGTCCTGCCAGTGGTTACCGCCATGGAATGGCGGTGAAATGCCTTGAAATCAGGCTGGGAGCGCTTTTTTGACTTTGATCCGGGATGCGTTTTTCTCGGCTTGGGCGAGGTCATAATCCATTTGTATGCCGAGCCAGACTTCGGGGCTGCTGCCAAATGCCTTGGACAGACGGATGGCCATTTCCGGGGATACGCCGTTCTTGCCATTGACAAGATTGCTCAGGGTAAGGCGGGTTACACCGAGAATCTCAGCGGCTTTGGTAATGCTCAGGCCGAGCGGTTCCAGGCATTCGTGCCTGACAAGTCTTCCGGGATGAGGCGGGTTTTTCATTCTCATGGTTTTTTCTTCCTAATTAATGGTAGTCTATTAAATCCACATCGTGAGCGTGGCCTTGCTTAATCCTGAAAATGACACGCCAGTTGCGGCCTACGGTGACGGACCAGAAGCCTTTGAGTTCGCCTTTTAGCGGGTGCAGGTTGAAACCTGGAAAGGCCATGTGCTCCGGTTTCGCGGTACGATTCAAGGCGACAAGGATATGTTCGAGTTTTTTCACATGCTGAGCTGATATTTTGCTTCGGTCTGCGTTCTCAAACAGGAGTTGCAGCCCTTTGTGTCGGAAGTTCTGTATCACAATACGGCTGTATATGGCATATATGCACTTGTCAATCGTCAATCGATTCCCGATTTTTTCTTTTTGATTGCCATCGAAAGTGTAATTTTTTTGTTGTTTCTGGCACAATCGAGATAGAGGCTCTGGCGTTGGGAAACGGAAGATGACGGAATTGGAAACGGAAAAACCATTGTGGAAGCGGCCGGGGCGGTGGGTTTCTTTTTTGGGCGTGTGTTTGGGGGTTTGTTTGTTTTTCTGGATGCTGCCGGCGAATCCTGCGGTGGTTCCGGAGGGTCGGGCGGTGGGGCATTGGTCGTCCATTCTGCCACCTGTTTTTGCTGTTGTGGTGGCATTGCATTTTCGCACTTTGATTTGGGCGCTTTCTTCGGCTTTTGTCCTGGGGACCTTTTTGTCTTATGCGCCGGATTATGTCTGGGCCCTGCCGCTGGGGGTGAAGAATTTCATCTGGGTGAATTTTACCCAACAGTTCAACCTCTACATTTTCGCTTTTCTGTTTTCCTTGGTGGGACTGATCCATGTGGCCTATCGGTGCGGGGGCATTCATGGGCTTGTGACCAAGATCAACCGGGTGGCGCGCGGGCCGCGTTCAACCAAGCTGGCCACTTCGCTGGCCGGGCTGGCCATTTTTTTCGACGATTATTCGAATACCGTGGTAGTCGGCTCAACCATGCGGGCACTGTCGGACAAGTGGAAGATTTCACGGGAAAAACTGGCCTACCTGGTCGATTCGACGACCGCGCCCATCGCGGGGGTGGCCCTGCTCTCCACCTGGATCGCTTTCGAGGTGCTTCTTTTCAACCAGGTATCCAGTCATTTGGGTCTGCATGAGGGCGGCTATGCCATGTTCGTGAAAATCCTGCCCTATCGTTTTTATTGTTGGGGGACATTGCTATTCGTATTTTTCACCTCGGCCCTGGGGAGGGATTTCGGGCCCATGTACCAGGCTGAAAAACGGGCCGCCCTGGAAGGCAAAGTGATCGCAGACGGGGCCCGCCTGCTGACGCATGAAAAAGGCGGCGCTCTGGAGCCGGTTGAGGGCAAACCCCAACGCTGGATCAACGCGGTCCTCCCGTTAATCATCGTGATCGGCGGAACCCTGGGCGGCATCCTGCTGGTGGGGCGCTCCAAGGTGCTGGCCGACGGGGGCAGTTTTTACTTTTCCAGCATGGGCGATTTGCGGGCCGCCTTCGGCATGGTGACCGATCCTTACCGAACACCGGGCGGGGCCATGAGAATTCTGTTTATTGCTTCGTTTAGCGGGGGAGTGGTCGTTGTGGCTATGGCGTTGAGCCAGAAAATCCTGTCCTTTCGGGAAGCGGGCAAAGCCTATATGCAGGCCCTGCCGACGCTCTGGATGGCCTTTTTCATCCTCATCATGGCCTGGGGAATGAGCAAAATCTGCACCGACGGCGTGCATACCGACACCTATCTGATTTCTCTATTGGGTGGGCGTATGGAACTGGTTTTCCTGCCCTTGTCGGTATTTCTGGTGGCCTCCGGAATGTCTTTTGCCACGGGCACGAGTTTCGGCACCATGGGGATACTGATTCCGGTCATATTGCCGCTCTCCTATGCCTTGGGCGCTTATGAGGAAGGGAACCAGATCATTTTCTGGCTGACGGCGGCGGCCATCATGGACGGGGCTATTTTTGGCGACCATTGCAGCCCCATCAGCGATACCACCGTGCTCTCCTCGATATCGGCCGGTTGCGATCATATCGACCACGTCAGCACGCAAATGGCCTACGCTTTGACTACTATGGTGATAGCCGCATCCGCCGGTTACCTGGCGGTGGCATCGGGCATGCCGGGATGGCTTTACTTTCTGATTTTCCCCGCCTGCACCCTGGGGATACTCCTGATCATCGGGAAAAAAGTGCCTGCGCCTAAATTAGACAATCCCTAGAGATCGTTTTCGTAGGCGGATACTTCGGTAAAGCGGCTATTCCCCCGTAGCAAACGCCCCAAACGCGGGTTGCGGTTGTTATAAACTTCCACCGCGTCCGCATCGGCATAACGTAGAAAGAGGACGCGGCGGTCTCGATCCTGTGAAAAATTACCGTCCGATTTGTGAAGCATCCAGCAATTGAAGATGAGGCATTGGCCGGGCTTCATGGCCATGGGCACAGCCTCGCTTTCATCGGGATCGTCTTGAATGGTCAACCGGCTCTTTTTCTCTTCCATCGATAATCCTGCGTGCAATCGCCCTTGCTTGTGGCTGCCGGGAATGATCCAGAGGCAGCCGTTGGACCGGTCGGCCGCATCGAAGGAAGTCAGGCAGCTTATGGCGTTGTAGGGGTCGAGTTCTCCATAGCCGTTGTCCTGATGCCAGTGGAAAGGTTTGTCGTTCCCTCGCATTTTGAAGGTTAATTGCGAAGTTACGCCTTTGAGGTCGGGTCCGATAATCTGCCCGGCGATATCGACCAGCGGTCCTTCAAAATAATAATCCCTGACCATTTTTGAATGATGGTGGATATTGGGGAGCAGGGCATTCTCCAGCCATGTATGGCCGGGATCAAAATCTCCTTTTTCCGACCTCCAGGCATTCATGGCTTCGGATACCATGATCTCGAGGCCTTGAGGGGTTAATATTTCGTCGATCAGGAGATAGCCATTCTCCTCATAAAATGCCAGTTCCTCCCGCCTCAAGAGGCGAAAGTTAAAGTATGGGGCGAGGTTACTCGACTGAACTTGGGACGCTTTCATATTACTCCAATTGCATCCGGCCGGATTTGCGTGGGGAGACCCTTTACACCTCTTTTCCTATTTTATTCTGATGGATGACTTTTTGTTCGAAGTCCCGCTGCATTTCTTCGTAGTGGCTGAACTCTTCGCTGTGTATGCCCCTGCCGCCGGTGAGTGACCGCAGGGTTGTCGAGTAACGGTAAATTTCCATTTGGGGCACCTGGGCATTGACGATCTGAAATCCATCCTTGGAGTCCATGCCCTGGATGCGGCCTCGGCGGGAAGAAATGTCGCCCATGACGTCCCCCAGGTTTTCTTCCGGGACTTTAATCTCGATATTGTAAATGGGCTCCAGGAGATAGGGTTTGGCACTCAAGAAAGCCTCCCGGAAGGCGTGTTTGCCGGCGATCTGGAAGGCGACATCCTTGGAGTCGACGGGGTGCATTTTCCCATCGTAAAAATTGATCTTCAGGTCCACCACCCGAAAACCGGCCAAAATGCCCTCCGTGGCGGCGGAGTTGACGCCTTTTTCCACTGAGGGGACAAAAACCCTGTCCACATTCTGGCCGACGAGGGAATGGGTGAATTCCAGACCGGTATCCCGTGGTTTGGGTTCGATGCGCATCCATACCTCGGCGAATTGCCCGGCCCCACCGGTTTGTTTTTTATGCCGGTATTTGGCCTCCCCGGGGGTGTGGATGGTCTCCCGGTAGGGAATCTTCGGCTCGATCAGCTCAATGGACACATTGAAGCGTCTTTTCAATTCGTCGATGATTACCTTTAGGTGCAGTTCCCCTTGACCGGAGAGAATGGTTTGCCCTATTTCGGGATCGGCGCGGTATTGAAAAGCGGGGTCCTCCTTGTGCAGGGTGGCCAGGCCGGTGGCGATTTTGTCTTCATCTCCCTTCGATTTGAGGACCAGGGCGCCATGAATGTTGGGGTTCGGGTAATCGGCGCGTGGCAGATCGAGGATGTTTTTGGAATCGCAGAGGGTATCGCCGGTGTGGGTATTTTTCAATTTGACAAAGGCGCCGATGTCGCCGCCGTGGAGCACTTCCACATTGGTCCGGTTATTGCCGTTCATGATAAAAATCTGCCCGACGCGCTCGGTCAAATTATGGGTGCTGTTGTAAAGTTCGAGCCCGCTTTTGATGGTTCCGGAAAAGATACGAAAATAGGACAGGTCACCTACATGGGCCTCGCTGACAGTTTTGAATACTTGTGCCACGGGTTTGGCCCCTTTGAGGTCCACTTCCACTTCGGCTTCGTTTTGGTCGCGGGCAACGGCCTTGCCGTGGTCGAGGGGGCTGTACCCGAATTTGGCGATAAAATCCATCAAGCGGGCAACGCCGATGTTGGTCTCCCCTGCGGTTGCGAAAAGCGGGATGAATGACTCGTTTTTGACCGCTTCGTGCATGCCGGCCCGCATCTCGTCTTCCGACAGTCCGCCCTCATCGAAGAACTTCTCCAGCAGTGAATCGTCGGACTCCGCCACATACTCGATCAATTCCTGGTGGAGCTGCTCGACTTGATCGGCCCATTCTTCGGAGGGGTCCGATTCGGTGTATTTGCCGCTGCCGTTGGTTTGATAGGTGACCACCTTTCGCCTGAGTACATCGAGTGTTTGATTGAATCCGATGCCCGCATCGATGGGAACCGTCATGGGGAACACTTTTCTCCCGAACCGGCTTCTGATATCTTCCAGGACGGAGGCAAAATCCGCATGCTCGCGGTCCAGTGCGTTGACAATCAAAATCCTGGGAATACCGCGTCGTTTGGTAAACTCCCACATCTGGCTGGCGCCAACCTCGACCCCCTGCCCGGCATGAACGACAACGAGGGCAAAATCGCTGATTTGGAGTGCGCCGAGTCCATCGCTCAAAAAATCCAGATAACCGGGGGTGTCGGCAAAATTCAATTTTTTACCCAGCCACTCGGCATGAAGGAGGGAGGTGTGGATCGAAATCCGCCTCTTCTTCTCCTCCTCGTGATAATCGGAAACGGTGGTGCCGTTGAGTGTGCTGCCCAATCTGCCAATGACCCCGCTGCAAGCGAGCATGGATTCGGCGAGCATGGTTTTGCCCGAAGATCCATGGCCGACAATGGCAAAATTTCGCAAATCTTCTGTTTTGTATTCCTTCTTCAAATCAATCCCTTGGGTTTCAGGAGACGGGTGTCAGGGCGCTGGTTTCCCAGATTCCGACTACTTTCTCCTGTATTTTGTTTTCCGATACCAATTTTGCCTGGTTTAAGCAAAAACACGGTTTTTAAGAGGTTTTTTGTCCAGGCGGTCGGTGAAACTTAAAATTTTCGGCTGCACGAGGCGTTCAAAATCTTTGTAGGGCAACTTGATCAAGTCCGTGTGCGAGCCAGCATTGAAGGCAATATCTTCGTCTTCAGTCAGGCTTTGAGCGACATAAACTTCCACCCCGTATAAATTGCCGAAAGGGGGCATCGCTCCCACTTCACAATCGGGAAATTTTTCTTTGAATTCGCTTTCCGAAGCCAGGTAAACATCAAATGTGCCCATGGCCAGGGCGAGCCGGTTGAAGTCGATATGGTAACTGGCCGGCAGCACTGCCATAGCCAGTTCGCCATTTACATTTACCATCACCGGTTTGGCCATTTCCCGCCCCGGGATATGCGTCATGGCAGCTATTTCCTGGGCGCTGAAAGAGGCCGAGTGGCTGATAACTACATATTTTACAGAATTTTCATCTAGGTATTTCCTCAGTTTTTTTATGACCATAATTTCAAGTATTGGGTTGATGGGTATCGATTGTTCGTTGAGTGTTCAATCGGAAAAATTTCGAGCGGACCGGCTACCGGTGCCCCGGTTGTCATACGCGAAGTATTCGGTCTTGGTATGCCGAATGAGGCCTGGTACGGCAGGCTCGTTCTCAATGGGATGATGTTTGCTCTCGCGACCACAAATAATGACAAGGAGAAATCATGTTGTCCGCCGCATCGGCGATGGCAAATTTTTTTTCTTTTTTTTCAAAAATTAACCAATTAACCTTATATGGGTTTCGGCGGCATGATTTTGCAAATCCGGGTGGTCTTTTTCTTTCAATCGGATTCCATTGGATTCCATTTCGGAATTGTCTGAGAACATTTCTCGGGTCAGCAGCTTTTCTTTCAGGAAAATCAGTTCTGCCCACATTGGGCGGTCAAATTTCCAGATCAGGGCAAGCGTAACGGACGCAAAAAGCCCGATTCCAATGACGATTTCCGCAATCCACCCAGGAGAGCCCGGAGGTATGGCCCATTTTACGGGCTGGTAAAGAAGCGCCGCCACAGCGGATGCTATGAGGGGGAGACAGAAAATTCTAGCCAACGATAATAAACTCCCTTTGCTAAAACCCAAGGCCAGCAACAGATTAATAATTGGGCAGATGATGTATACCAAACTGATGGCGATAACGAATTCCCGGAGGCCGATTTGCACCGCTGGCAAGGTCAGCAGGAAAAACAAAATGCATTGGATAATACTGGCCAATAAAAGACGACGGAATTTCTTTTGTGAGTTCAGGTAGGACCCGGCGATGCTGCCGGAAGCCCGGAAAGCCATGCTCACAGCCAATATTTGCAAAAGGGGGATGGCCGACAGCCATTTGTCCGCATAAATGAGACGAACGAGAGGATCGGCCAGGGCGGAAATGAGCATGCTTACGGGTATCGCCAGCAAGGCCAGAACACGGCTGGCCCGCAGGAAAGCATTCCGCTGCCTGGCCGGATCGAATTGGATTTTGCTTAATATTGGAAATAGAATGCCGGTTAAATTCTTGCTGATCAGCATGATGGATTGCACGGACAAGGAATAGGCAAAAAAATACAGCCCCACCGTTTTATTTTCGAAGAAGGCTCCCAATATGAGGTAATCTCCCCTGTTGACGATCTTGCCGAATATGGCCGTGATTAAAATAAGGACCGACAGTCGAAAAATCGATCGCCAATGCGAAAATTCAAACCGCCAATGAATGGGCGGGCGCACCAGCAGGTATAATGTCAGGGCGCGCAATGGGCTTATGATGAGCAAGGGTAGGACGAAACTGTAGGCCCCAAAACCAGCCCACGCAAACAGGACTGACAGGGCCATTCTGCCAACCAGGAATGACACATTGAACAAAGCCAAGGTTCGGAACTTCAAATCTATCGATAAACGCGCTCTGGAAACCGTCCCCATAGCCTGGAAAGGAGTAGCCATCGCCATAACAATGAGCATGCCTACCAACTCCGGGCTGTTCCACAAACGGGTCGCCAAGGGGGCGCACAGCAGCATGATCCCGGATGCCGCCAGGCCCGTGAAAACGGAATACCAGAATCCGGCGTTGGCATAGCGGTTGTATTCATCCTGCCTGGTAACAAGGAATATATTCAATCCGGTGGTCTGCACGATTTTGGCGAAACCCTGAATTGAATAGGCCAGTCCTATGATGCCGAAGTGCTCCGGCTCCAGCAACCAAGCTAGGGTAATTTGGGTGGCTAACCCAGCCACCCGCGTCACCGTCGCCCTGCTCAGCATCCACATGAACCCTTGCATGGTACGTTGCGTGAGCGAGAGGGTAGGTGCCGCAGCGGGCGAACCCTGGTTTTCCTTTTCCTGTTGCAAAGATGACCCTTGGATAAGAATGCGATTATTTTTTTTCGGCAGTGGGGTGATTTCCGATCCTGTTTGTTTCAAACCTCTAAACTTCTATAATGGGGTCAAAAAAAATTGCAATTGCAGATGCATAAAATCCCGATCATAGGTTGATATAAATAAGTATCTGCTTCATTTTCTATCATGATCGATAAAACCAGACCCGAAGCTCTCGCCCTGCTTCATGAATACACGAAAGGAGTAAGTCTGATCAAACACGGCTTGGCGGTGGAAGCAGCCATGCGCTGGTACGCCCACCATTTTAAGTTGGACCAGGGAGAAGAGGAATTGTGGGGCTTGACCGGCCTTCTGCATGATTTCGATTACGAGCAAAATCCTTTTCTCGGTGATAATGGCCACCCCTACGTGGGCTGCCGGATTCTACGCCAGCAAGGCTACCCGGAGGTCATGATCGAAGCCATTCTGGGCCACGCCACCTATTCGGGAGTGCCGCGCAAGACCCAAATGGCCAAGGCGCTTTTTGCCTGCGATGAATTGACCGGCCTGCTTACAGCCTCAGCTCTGGTCAGACCGGACAAGTCCCTGCACTCGTTAAAGTTGAAATCGGTTAAGAAGAAATTCAAAGACAAGGCCTTCGCCAAAACGATCAATCGGGAGGACATCCGCATCGGGGCCGAGGAGCTGGGCATTGAACTCGGCCCGCACATCGAAAACGTAATCGCGGGAATGCAAACCATCGCAGCCGACCTCGGACTGAACGGAAAAGAGGCCGCCAAATAACAAGCTTTATTGCCCCGGACCCTCAGCGCCAGCCGCGTTGGCCGGTTAGGTCGCGATTGGGCGTGGGTTGAAATTCCTTGTCCGGCTCTCCTACCAATCCACCATTTTTGACCCATTTGAGATCGCTGCCGTAGAGGTTTTCCAGCAGCAGGCCACTCAATTGATCGAGGGTTGATTGGTGTTCCGCCTCGGAAGATAGGTCGCAGAGTTCGTGCGGGTCGTTTTGCAGGTCGAATAGCTGGAGACGGTTGCCGATAGGATACCAAATCAACTTGAAGCGTTTATCGCGGACCATGCGCATGGAACGATCATCCTCGAAATGTTCGCAATAGAGGTGGTCCCGGCTGGAATCCGAGATTAAGGAATGCCCTTCAACCGTTTCTGGAATGGGTATATGGCAGAGGTCCAGGAGCGTCGGCATGACGTCCCTTAATTCCGAAAGACGATTGTCCGTGCGATGATGGCCGACCTCTGAATTATCCGCCGTGGGAATGAGGATCATGGGGATTCGGGCCGATCCCTCGTGCATGTTCGACTTGGCCCATATGTTGTGATTGCCGAGCATGTCCCCGTGGTCGGAGACGAACATGATGACGGTATTGTCGAGAAGGCCCTCCTCCCGCAAGGTGCCGATCAAGAGCCGAATCTGGTGATCGATATAGGTACACTGGGCATAAAACCCCATGCGGGCCAGCTTGAGGTCCCGGTCATTTAAATGGGGCCGGCGGGCATTGTGTTTTTTCAAGGCGTAGGGAAGATTTTCCAGATCCCGGGCCCATTGGCCGATGAATGGATCGTCAACCCCGAGGTGGTAATACATGTCGAGGTAATCCTTGGGGGGGGGTGATCGGCGGATGCACCCCGATGTAGGAACAATACCAGAAAGCCGGGCGGGTGGGGTCGCGGCGTTTTATCGTAAAACACATCTCGCGGGTCGTCCAATTGGCCGGATGGCAGTGTTCGGGCAGGTGCCAGGGCCGCACGGTGTAGGTGTTGGTGCCCATGGCATGAGTCAATTCCTCCCCGGTAAATCCCTCCCTTTCGAGAAAGTATTCGAAGTCATCCTTGACCCCGCCGTGTTGGTGGCGGCCCTCTTCGCAGAGAATCACTTCATCGAAACCGATGCGGTTCCGTTGCGGATAAACATGGAGTTTCCCCACCGCATAGGCTTGATAGCCCGCCTCCCGAAAGACCTGCGGCATGGTCGGCAATTCAGGATCCATTTTCAATTGATTGTTGAACACGCGATCTCCGTGCGTCTTGGCGGTAGTTCCGGTCATCAAAGCCCTCCGGGCCGGAATGCAGGTGGGGGTGGATGTATAGGCCTGTGTGTAAAGAACGCCACAACGGGCCAATTCATCAAGGGTTGGCGTCATTATGTGCGAATGCCCGGCAATTCCCAGCAGGGAGCCCGGCCAATGGTCAACGCATATTAATAAAACGTTAGGCTCACTCATGTGATGTTTCCCTTCCTTTGAGGAATTCAAAGTATTAGGGAATTAATTATGAATACCGGACAAGATAACCATGATCAATAGTATAATCCTTCGATCTCTAGTGCGATTGTGTTCCGCCCTCGATTAAAACCGGAAAGTCCAGGAGAGCTTGGTGCTGATTTCCGACGAAGATGGGTAGCCAACCGGCGTTGGACGTGTCCACTACCTGGTTGAAGACCAGGAAGAGGTCGTTGCCGGGCCTGATGGTCCAGCGAATGCGGCTGTTGAGCCCGAAGGTATCCGAAACATTATCCCATTGGGTAACGATGTTCCAGGTAAGACTGGGTGAAAAGAGAATATTGAGATTCATGGTGGCGATGTTCACGTCGAAATTTCCATGAGGCAGCCGGATCATGTTTTTGCCGTATTCGGCCAGAAGGTTGAAATGAGGCGTTGGCCGCCAGCCGACCGTAGTGCCGATGTAGGTGCGGGATCCATCGTAAAAATCCCCGCCGGAAAAATTAACTGTGGCATTGAGGGAACGATGGTCGGAGGTGCCGGCATCGATAAAGAAGCGCCGAGTGCGGTAGTCTCCGGCCGGAATTACCACCCCGTCGGTAATTTCAAAAGATTCGAATATCTGTTCGCGTCCCAATTGCAGTGGAGAGGTGGCGAGCCAATCCTGGGAATTGCTTTCGATGAAAATGTAGGGCAAATTCCACCAGGTGGAATCGACTTCCCCATTCAGGTTTATGGACAGGTTGTTAAATAATTCCAAATAGATGGAATCGAGAAAATCCGGCCTCCAGCGGCGGCCGATCCAGGCAATAGTGTCGTGCACACCGGTCTGGGCAATAAAACCGAGGGCGGGGTTGAAGTCCTTGCCGAATCGGCGGTAAAAAATGGCCCATTCCCATTTGTCGTTGGGGTATTCCAGGTTTATTCCCAGCGCGGTATCATCGCCATGTTCACCATCGGTAATAGATTTTTGCAAATAGATGTTGCCCTGCAATGTCTGGCCAGACCCTCGAAAATCGGAATTTTTGTAGTTGAAATCCAATCCACCCAAAAAATGGCTGCCGTTGGTGTGCGGGTCGCCACTGGTAAAAATCATGCCGACCGAGGATTCGTCGAGAATATTGAGCGAGGCCCGGCCGATCGACAGGGTTTTTGATTCCAGCGTATCCGTTTTCTCCACTTGCACACTGAGGAGGCCAGAAATTAACCGCTCCGGTGCGGCCGGTCACCTTGAGGCCGCCGATGATGTCTATGGGCCGGCCATCGGGACCCAGACCGATTTTTCGGGAGTGAAACGGCAGTGGATTTTGTTGAATGCCGCCGAATCGGAAAATGGTGGCATCCTGCAAAAAGAAATCCCTTTTCTCCGCGAAAAAAAGCGGAAAACGCGAAAGATTAACCCTTCTATCATCGATTTCCGCTTCCGCAAAATCGGTGTTCAAGGTGAGAGCGGCCGTAATGGCCGGGGTGATTTTGTAAAAGAGGTCAAAGCCTGATTTGAGGTCAAAATCATTGCTTCCGCCATTGGCGCTCTGGTGAATGCCTTTCATGGTGGCGTAGGGAATAAAATCCAGACCGAAGCCTTGATTGAGGCCGCTCAAATTTTGCAACTCTCCCGCCACGCCCATGGAGGATATGTTGCTGTTGCGGGAGGCCCCGGCCCACCGAACCGTTTCGTTTTTTCGCTGGATGGACCTTTCCACATTGAACCCCCAGGTGTCAATTTTCGGATCGAAACTGACCGATTTCATGGGAATCGCCATTTCCGCCGACCAGCCATGGTCATCAATGGAAGATTTCCCATACCAGATACCATCCCATTCCTCTTTGTAGCCTTCGTCCTCCAAATCGGCCGAAATAAGGCCGTCCCGCCGTGCTCCCAGCGGGTTGATTTGAAAATAATAGCCGTTGCGCTGATCGTGAAAGGTGTCCAGGGTCACACTAACCGAGTCTTCGGAACCCAGAAATACGTCCCGCTGCATTTTTTTGGCCACGATGCGCTCCGGTTCGGAATCGTAAGCCCGGATGCCGACATAAAGAAAATTTGAATCGTATAAAAGCCGGATATAGGTTTCCTCCGTGGCATTTGAACATTCATCCGGCTCCTCCTGGGTAAAGTTGGAAATGAGGGGCGCATCCGACTATTCCCCATCGTCGAGAACTCCATCGATCTTGGGAGGCTGATCGGTTCTCGTCATCTTCAGACGAGGTTTCCCCCCCTCCATCCAGGATTTTTTGGCGATTTCTTCGGTGACAAAATCATCCGCCCATATGTCGGCGATTCCATTGCCCGCAAAAAAGGCGAGTATTAAAATGAATTTACCGTGCGCCGGGAAACGGCATCCGGAAAATCCGGCTGTGTATTTTAGATGAAAACAATTTCATGCAGGGGCGCTATTAATGGTTTCTCCTTATGGTTACCGGTTGCACAGTCCAGAGGTTACAAAATTCCAAGGTTTTTGTTTTTCCTCGTTACATTTTCCATTAAATCGGGATGAGGATTTTGTAGATTCCAGGCAGTTTTTGACTAATGAAAAGATCCTGACCGTCTTGTGCATAAATTATGCCAAAGAGATGATTAAATGTGTATCACGCTATGAACAAACAAGATACGGAAAAGATCTCTTTCCAAGACTCCAATCCGTAAAAGAGGTGTTGCTATATCGGAACACTCCTCGTCCCGTTTATGGGACGATCGTCAGGCCCTCTTTAGCTCTCTCCACGGCCGGGAAAAATATCGGCATCCCGCGAGTGTCAATTTGCCGTTAGGGCGCGGGTCAAGTCATCGACATTGAAAACGTAACCGAAGTTTAAGGCGACCCTCCAGAGAGCGTTCTCCTTGCCCAGTTGCTGGCGGGCCGTTTCCTTGTTTTCCACGGCGGTGACAGCCTGTCTTAGGGCGGAGCACATGAGGCCGTGTTTTTTCATTTCGGCCATGCCGCCGGGACTGAGCAATAAGCACCAGTTAATGGCAAAACCAGCGTAAATCAGGTGGTTAATCTCGAACTCCTTGCACAGAGCGAACAATTGCCGGGCATTTTCCGCAATACCCTCTTCACCTTGGGGCCGGGCCTCTTTGGCAACATCCAGATTTTTAAAACCGCTTTCGATATCCTCGATATTATGTGCACCTAGATCGTCTTTGAAGCGGCGAAGATTTTCCAGAATAGGGTCGCTGGCAATTTGCTCGAATTTTTCCGATTCCGGCCCGGCCAGCCGCTGGGCTAGCTTATAACCCGCGAAATGGCGGTAGTGATCACCTTTTAATACTACATGAAACAGTTGCATTGGCGATGCCCGCACGGTCGAAAGCAGGGACGGAAAAACCTCGCGGCATATTTCCTGGGCGCGAATCAAGAATTCCGCTTTTCGGTACCAGCCGGGATATTGTTCAATGGTTCCGGCATCCCAGGCATGCATGACAACGAGAGCGGTATGCCGGGGGTCGATTTCCAAATCAGCGCAACGCCATCCCTGGAAGCCTTCGGCGGGAACGCCCAAGGAGTAGTCTGCATCAAATTGATTGTAAAAAAATGCGCGCAGTTTCATCTCCACGGCATTTTTCTTTTTGTATATTGGCGGCCGATTTCGGCTGCGTCCTCTCTGCGGCCAGCACCGATCATGACTCCTTTGTCAAGACGCTTGACAACGTTGTCGGGCAATACGTTGTCCAGAAAATAAACACCGTTGGCTTTACAGGCTGCCAGCACCCTGTCCCCCGCGGCGGCGACCTCAGGCAGGACCGGTGGATCCGCCCGCCCTTCCAGGGACCCATAGGCGAGGCCCAGGTCGCGCGGTCCATGCTCGGCGAAACAGATTCCTGGCACGTCGATGCTTTCCTCTGTGTTTTTGAGGGCTTCCTGGTCTTCGAGCTTGATTCCGAGCATGATCTCGCCATCCGGGTTCAACGGCCAAACATCGGCTTTTTGCAGGTATTCCTTCTTATCAATGCCCCAGACCCAGGCCGCAAATATATGGCTTCCCCAGCCCCGAAGACCCGTCCCGAGAACCTCCACCGATTGCTTGTGAATGGGATAGCGGGCCGCCTGCACATACCGTTTAACGGCCTCCGTGTCACGAGCCCGGGCCAGGTGGATGCCGTGGACGCCCTGGGCCAGGGCCTGTTGGATCATCCAGGAACCTCCCATGAAAGTGTCTTCATCCAGACCGAGCACGGGGAGGGAGACAATAACCGTAGGGGTGCGGTGCCCGCTGGGCGTCGGTCCGCCGTCCACGAGGCCTTTCATGAACTCGCGCAGGAGCGTAAAATCAAGCGGGCTGTGCTCCATATTGTAAATTATGTAATCCCCCCAGGTGCCGGCCATGTTTTTGCCCTCCTCGTAACCGCCGTAAGCGGCTGCGTAGTAAATGGGCTGACCGGCCGCCAGCAACTCGATGCATTTATTAACCCGCCGCGGCTCCCAGGCCGGGGCGTCCTCCTTCGCCTTCAATGCCTCTTCCGCCCGCGCCAGGGAAACAGCCGCCATTACAGACATAAGGGCCGGTATTAACCATTTAGTTCCGAAAAGTGAGTCCAATTTCATTAACAGCCAACAGGTAATTAACAGCCAACAGGTAATCTATAGGCGCAGATAGGCAAGAAGATATAGAATTTTGGGTAGTGTATAAAAAAAGAATGTTATTTTGTATTTTTAGCTGTACAAATAGCGTTAGGCAGTTTATTCTTAGTGCATGGTTACTAAAATTATTAATTGTCGGCACTGTGGAAGTGAAAATATCATTAAATTTGGCAAGACGCCCAACCATAGACAGCGCTACCGCTGCCATGATTGTGGTAAACAAAGCCGCGAAAACCCCACAGTGAAATACACCGAAGAGCAAAAAGAAATGATCCTTCGAGTCTATCAGGAACGCAGCAGTCTACGCGGTTTACAGCGCGCCTTCGGGGTGAGTCCCAACACCGTTTTGAGTTGGTTAAAAAAAACGACAATCGCTGCGACCGCTCAAAAGCACGATTCTTGCGGCCCGCCGCCATGATGTCATTGAACTGGACGAACTGTGGTCTTTTGTGGGGCGCAAGAGCGATGCCCAATGGGTTTGGATCGCTCTTTGCCGACGCACCCGTCAAATCCTCTCCTATGCCATTGGGCCTCGGGATTGGTATCGTTGCCGGGAACTTTACGAGCGTCTGCCACGGGCCTACAAAAGATGTGCCACCTACAGCGACTTTTGGAGCACTTATGATGAAGTCTTTCCTCATAACCGATCCGTGGGAAAAGAAACCGGTGAAACGGCCCATGTGGAACGATGGAACAATACCCTGCGCCAACGACTGGGTCGTTTCACACGCAAAACCCTCTCCTTTTCCAAGCTTAAGAGTATGCATGAAACCTGTCTGAGACTTTTCATTCATCAATATAATCAAGAATTAGCCACCATTCCTACTTAATACACTACCGAATTTTGCTATTCCTGCATGAAAGTTTCCACACCAGCCTCACCACCTCCGTTGAAGAGGCAATAGACCTTACCGTCCTCATCTACGACAACTTCGGATTCGGAGTGTTCTTTGGCGGAATAGGACCAGCCACAAATGAAATCACCGTTGTTATTGTATTTCATGATGCTATAATACCCTTCGTCCCCTCGCTGGATGGCACCGTCATAACCTTCCTTATTGCGGACAGACAGGTAGGCGTTTCCCCATTTGTCTCCGGCCACACTGTGGAAATAGCTAGAGGCTGTCCCAAAAATATAAAGATTTTATAGTCAACTGGATGACGTTGATAAAAAGAGCCGGAAAGAGCAAGTTTTTGCTCGATCCGGCCAAAAAAGGGTTCTATAATTGAGTTAGCGAAAATCAATATAGCCCTTTCTATGTCTATGAAAAATATAGCCATCCAATGCCTCCTGCGTCCAGCTTTAACTGTGGTCGACCGGTGCCTCGATTACGATAACTTCCGCGCCACCATTGATCGAATCGATCGGCTGCTGATCGACTCGGAGGTGGAATCGCAGGCCATTGAGCTGGCCTTGGAGGGGTGGCAGCCAATGGGTCTAAAGGCCCGGCGGCAGCGGGCCAGTTTTGCCATCAAGGCACTGCGCATGGATACGCTGGGCCGTCTGCTCGGAGGGATTTCGTTTCGGCATTTGTCGCGGGCTCTGGGCAGCAGCGATCTGTTGGCCGACTTTTGCCGTGTCCGGCAGATCGATGGCATCAGGGGCATCTCCAAAAGCACCCTGGAGCGGGCCTCGAAGTTTTTCAGCGAAGAGCAGTTGAGGGCCTTGCACCGGACCTTGACTGAGGTGGTGGGCGATGCCCTTCTGGCCCGGCAGGTGGGATTGGACAAGCCGATTGACACCACCATTTGCCTGATCGACGGCACCTGTTTGGAGGCTAACATTCATTGGCCGACGGACTGGGTATTACTCAAGGATGTAGCCGGCACGTTGCTCAAAGCGATCCGGCTGATCCGCGAGAAGGCCGGTTTGCGCCATCGCATGCCGATCGAACCGAAGCCCTTGGCTCGGCAGATGAATCGGCTGTGCATACAGATGACCCACAGCCGGCGGCGAAAGGACAGCGCGCGGCAGCGCAAGGGTATCTTGAGGCAGATGAAAAAGCTGCTCAAACGGATCGGGGAGCATGCCCGCAGTCACCGGGAATTATTGCAAGCCTGCTGGGAGCAAAGCGATTACAGCGAAAAACAGGTCCAACAGATCCTCGCCCGGATGGAGCGCATGAGCGAGCAAATCCCGGTGGTCATCAAACAGGCGCACGAGCGGATCATTGGCGGCCGCCAGGTGAAAAACGCAGAGAAAGTCTTGAGTGTTTACGAACTCGATGGGCAGGTGATTGTGCGAGGTAAAGCGGGCCAAGAGGTCGAGTTCGGCAACACCCTGTTTTTGGGAGAAAGCGTTGAAGGGTACCTGCTGGACTGGAAACTCTACGGCAGCCGAACTCCAAGCGAAAATGAACAAATGCAAGAGAGTTTGCAAAGACAGAACCGCTTCAACCTGGAAGAACCCATAGCGGCCATGTGCGCGGACCGGGGATTTGCCTCCCAGCGGGCCCGCCGGCAGTTAGCCCAGGAGGGAATCTACGACGCGCTCTGTCCACGCGATCCGAAGCAGTTGAAAAAACGGATGGAGGAACCACTGTTCAGACAATTGCAAAAGCGCCGGGCCAGCACCGAAGGGCGAATCGGGGTATTGAAGAATCGCTGGCAGGCCGGGCGGTTGCGCAGCAAAGGCTTTGCCAACCGCTCGATCAGCGTAGCCTGGTCGGTACTCTCGCACAACCTATGGAAAGTAGCCAAGATGCTGGCCCAGCAAGACGAACTAAAAACCAAAGCGGCGGCCTAGCCCGGATATTTCATGAAGGGTAAAGTTTGGCTCGTTATTGCTATTGGAGATGGATTTCTTTGTATTTTGAGCAGATCGTCTTGATTTTTAGGTGTTTTTCAGGGTGTAGAGACACTGCCCCCTTTCCCCCATTGGTTCGGTAGTGCCGGGGGCAGCACCAATGCACCCTTTAGGTTGGCACCAATCGGCGGGCCGCATGGTTGAAAAGACTGGCCCAAGGATAACTCTCACTTAGGTGAAAGTGAATCGTTCGGGTGTTGCGCACGATGACCGCTCCGATCTTGATTAATTTGAGCCGCAGGGTGTGGCATTGGGCCCGCGCCCACTTCGTCCCTTTTAAGGCTAACCGGCGCATGGCTTCCATCAAGGTGTAGGCCAGCGCCGACAAGAGCAATCGCCACTGATTGGCCCACCATTGATGGGCGCTGGTGCGCTCGCTGAACAATTGCATCTGTTCCTTGATTCGGTTCTCCATTTCACCGCGGCCACAGTATACCTTGTCGTAAAGCTCCTGGGGATCGCCCGGCAGGTTCGTCACCACGAAGCGCGGGTTGGACCCCTGTGCGGTGTGTTCGGCTTTATGGATGACCAACCGCAGCCATCGCCACGAATCGGCAGCATAGACGAAGTCCTGGAATAACCGTTGTTTTTTACCCCTTAGTTCGAACCATTCTTTGGCCTGCTTTTGCAACTGCTGGGCGTCTTGCTGCAAGCGTGCATTGCGAGCCATCCCCACGATGTAACTAACTTCGTTGCGGTCGCACCAAGAGAGTATCCGGTCTCGACAAAATCCACTGTCGGCGCGCCAAATAATCCGCGTACGGGGCCAGCTTTGGCGAATCCGTTTAACCAGCAATTTGAGGATGGCCCCGGCATGCTTGCTGGCATCGATCTTGCTCGGCCGCAGGTAGGCCACCAGCAGCTGATCACCGCAAAAAACATATAGCGGCAGAAAACAGTAATGATCATAATAACCGTGGAAAAAACGTCCCTCCTGGAGCCCGTGCACCGGATTGTCGGTGGCGTCAAAGTCCAGGATGATCTCTTCGGGTTCCTCGGCAAAGGAGCCCATGAACTGTTCGACCAACAGCTCGTTTACCGCAAAGGCCGCCCGCCGATCCTGCCCGTTTTCAAAACGACACAAAGTCGGCGCGCTGGCCAACGTTTCAATGCGCCCCGTTACCGTTTGCAACAATGGATCGTGGCGCAGGGTATCAAAGTCGTTCAAATCCTCATAGCCCGCCACCAGCCCGTAAACGCGCTGCCGCAGCATCCCCAATACCTCATGGCGTACTTTGCCCTTCTGCCGTTTGTCCACTAACTGTCGGGCCGCTCGTTCGGTCAAGCCCAACTGCCGATCCACTTCCCGGATCAAAAGCAGTCCGGCATCCGAAGTAACCTCTCCGCCCTTGAAATCAACCCGCACACGGCGGCCTTTTACCCTTGTCAACTGTAGCTTTAATTGTTTACCTTTTGTCATCGCTGATATTGCTTTAATTATTGATCTATCCTGCTGTATATCAGCAGTTAAGCATATCAACGATACTTTTTTTACGAAATATCCGGGCTAGAGAGCGGGGCGGCCTAGAGAGCGGAAAAGCAAGGACAATACTTTTTCACAGCCGTACTGTCGGCTCATACAAAGAAAACCAGGCAGCCGGACCCCAAAACCAGTATCCTAACGTTATAGGAGAGCAAAGTTGATACTCTCCCAAATGCAAATACCTCTAAAATGAGCGCCTATCAAAAGCCCTCGCAAAAATCACCCTTTTGGGACAGCCTCTAATTAGAGGCTGTCAAAATAGAGGCTGTCAAAAAATATAAAGATTTTGTACTCAATTATATGACGTTTATAAGAATAGACTTAAAGAGCAAGTTTTTGCTCGATCCGGCCACTACCCGAAGAGATAATGGAATATTCTCTGGTTGGGATTTAAATCGAAAAATCCCTACTGAAACGCCCGACCATCACCCCATGCGATAGACGAACAGGTCAATCGGCTCAATAATCGGCTCCAGATTCGATTCCTTTTTCAAATCCGCAGCCATGCTTTTCAACCCAGTCGAAAATTCATCATCCGAAATCGCCGCAAGCTCAGATAATGCTCGATGCTTAACCTTCTCATACATCGCTTGGAAATTCTCGGCAAATTCACTTTCGATCACATCGTGGGCGATCAAATCAAATCCTTGGTCTGAAAAGACGCTCTTCAGATTATATGCAGATGGTAGCATTTCCAAATCGACAACCCCTGCTCCCGGGAAATAATCCAAAATGCAGCCCGATTCAATAATTCCACTGTTGGGTTGCGCACACACGCGTAACCACCATTTCTCAACACTCTTTGGAATTCCTGCAATGCGCGGTCAACATCCACAATGTGGTGCCATACCATTGAAAGGAAAACCAAATCCACCGTTCCGTCACCAATCGGAATATCTTCTGCCGATCCCTTTTTGAATACGAACCTTTCCCCCACCAAAGACTCGATTGCCTGCGTCAGCATTCTGGTAGACGGATCAATCCCGATCAGTCGTGCATCAAACCGCTCTGACAAAGCTTCAGAAAACCTTCCTGTTCCACATCCCAAATCAAGAATCGACTCAATCTCAGAAGGATCGATGTGCCGTTCAATCGCATCCATCCACAGAGCTAGCCCGGATATTTTGTAAAAAAAGTATCGTTGATATGCTTAACTGCTGATATACAGCAGGATAGATCAATAATTAAAGCAATATCAGCGATGACAAAAGGTAAACAATTAAAGCTACAGTTGACAAGGGTAAAAGGCCGCCGTGTGCGGGTTGATTTCAAGGGCGGAGAGGTTACTTCGGATGCCGGACTGCTTTTGATCCGGGAAGTGGATCGGCAGTTGGGCTTGACCGAACGAGCGGCCCGACAGTTAGTGGACAAACGGCAGAAGGGCAAAGTACGCCATGAGGTATTGGGGATGCTGCGGCAGCGCGTTTACGGGCTGGTGGCGGGCTATGAGGATTTGAACGACTTTGATACCCTGCGCCACGATCCATTGTTGCAAACGGTAACGGGGCGCATTGAAACGTTGGCCAGCGCGCCGACTTTGTGTCGTTTTGAAAACGGGCAGGATCGGCGGGCGGCCTTTGCGGTAAACGAGCTGTTGGTCGAACAGTTCATGGGCTCCTTTGCCGAGGAACCCGAAGAGATCATCCTGGACTTTGACGCCACCGACAATCCGGTGCACGGGCTCCAGGAGGGACGTTTTTTTCCACGGTTATTATGATCATTACTGTTTTCTGCCGCTATATGTTTTTTGCGGTGATCAGCTGCTGGTGGCCTACCTGCGGCCGAGCAAGATCGATGCCAGCAAGCATGCCGGGGCCATCCTCAAATTGCTGGTTAAACGGATTCGCCAAAGCTGGCCCCGTACGCGGATTATTTGGCGCGCCGACAGTGGATTTTGTCGAGACCGGATACTCTCTTGGTGCGACCGCAACGAAGTTAGTTACATCGTGGGGATGGCTCGCAATGCACGCTTGCAGCAAGACGCCCAGCAGTTGCAAAAGCAGGCCAAAGAATGGTTCGAACTAAGGGGTAAAAAACAACGGTTATTCCAGGACTTCGTCTATGCTGCCGATTCGTGGCGATGGCTGCGGTTGGTCATCCATAAAGCCGAACACACCGCACAGGGGTCCAACCCGCGCTTCGTGGTGACGAACCTGCCGGGCGATCCCCAGGAGCTTTACGACAAGGTATACTGTGGCCGCGGTGAAATGGAGAACCGAATCAAGGAACAGATGCAATTGTTCAGCGAGCGCACCAGCGCCCATCAATGGTGGGCCAATCAGTGGCGATTGCTCTTGTCGGCGCTGGCCTACACCTTGATGGAAGCCATGCGCCGGTTAGCCTTAAAAGGGACGAAGTGGGCGCGGGCCCAATGCCACACCCTGCGGCTCAAATTAATCAAGATCGGAGCGGTCATCGTGCGCAACACCCGAACGATTCACTTTCACCTAAGTGAGAGTTATCCTTGGGCCAGTCTTTTCAACCATGCGGCCCGCCGATTGGTGCCAACCTAAAGGGTGCATTGGTGCTGCCCCCGGCACTACCGAACCAATGGGGGAAAGGGGGCAGTGTCTCTACACCCTGAAAAACACCTAAAAATCAAGACGATCTGCTCAAAATACAAAGAAATCCATCTCCAATAGCAATAACGAGCCAAACTTTACCCTTCATGAAATATCCGGGTTAGCCCGGATATTTCGTAAAAAAAGTATCGTTGATATGCTTAACTGCTGATATACAGCAGGATAGATCAATAATTAAAGCAATATCAGCGATGACAAAAGGTAAACAATTAAAGCTACAGTTGACAAGGGTAAAAGGCCGCCGTGTGCGGGTTGATTTCAAGGGCGGAGAGGTTACTTCGGATGCCGGACTGCTTTTGATCCGGGAAGTGGATCGGCAGTTGGGCTTGACCGAACGAGCGGCCCGACAGTTAGTGGACAAACGGCAGAAGGGCAAAGTACGCCATGAGGTATTGGGGATGCTGCGGCAGCGCGTTTACGGGCTGGTGGCGGGCTATGAGGATTTGAACGACTTTGATACCCTGCGCCACGATCCATTGTTGCAAACGGTAACGGGGCGCATTGAAACGTTGGCCAGCGCGCCGACTGTGTGTCGTTTTGAAAACGGGGCAGGATCGGCGGGCGGCCTTTGCGGTAAACGAGCTGTTGGTCGAACAGTTCATGGGCTCCTTTGCCGAGGAACCCGAAGAGATCATCCTGGACTTTGACGCCACCGACAATCCGGTGCACGGGCTCCAGGAGGGACGTTTTTTCCACGGTTATTATGATCATTACTGTTTTCTGCCGCTATATGTTTTTTGCGGTGATCAGCTGCTGGTGGCCTACCTGCGGCCGAGCAAGATCGATGCCAGCAAGCATGCCGGGGCCATCCTCAAATTGCTGGTTAAACGGATGCGCCAAAGCTGGCCCCGTACGCGGATTATTTGGCGCGCCGACAGTGGATTTTGTCGAGACCGGATACTCTCTTGGTGCGACCGCTACGAAGTTAGTTACATCGTGGGGATGGCTCGCAATGCACGCTTGCAGCAAGACGCCCAGCAGTTGCAAAAGCAGGCCAAAGAATGGTTCGAACTAAGGGGTAAAAAACAACGGTTATTCCAGGACTTCGTCTATGCTGTCGATTCGTGGCGATGGCTGCGGTTGGTCATCCATAAAGCCGAACACACCGCACAGGGGTCCAACCCGCGCTTCGTGGTGACGAACCTGCCGGGCGATCCCCAGGAGCTTTACGACAAGGTATACTGTGGCCGCGGTGAAATGGAGAACCGAATCAAGGAACAGATGCAATTGTTCAGCGAGCGCACCAGCGCCCATCAATGGTGGGCCAATCAGTGGCGATTGCTCTTGTCGGCGCTGGCCTACACCTTGATGGAAGCCATGCGCCGGTTAGCCTTAAAAGGGACGAAGTGGGCGCGGGCCCAATGGCACACCCTGCGGCTCAAATTAATCAAGATCGGAGCGGTCATCGTGCGCAACACCCGAACGATTCACTTTCACCTAAGTGAGAGTTATCCTTGGGCCAGTCTTTTCAACCATGCGGCCCGCCGATTGGTGCCAACCTAAAGGGTGCATTGGTGCTGCCCCCCGGCACTACCGAACCAATGGGGGAAAGGGGGCAGTGTCTCTACACCCTGAAAAACACCTAAAAATCAAGACGATCTGCTCAAAATACAAAGAAATCCATCTCCAATAGCAATAACGAGCCAAACTTTACCCTTCATGAAATATCCGGGCTAGTCCCGCGTCCCCTATTTCGCGTCCCTTCTTGTAGGATTCAGGAATTGTTGTTTGATCGTAGTCCATCGCCATTAACCTGTAAAAGTCAGGATTTGACCTGACGTGTACTGGATTTGTTGGACACGGGATTCTCTTATATTCATTGTTTATTGATTAGTGTGTCAGGCGGCTTGTTTTGGTAAAGGGTTTTGTTTTCTCGTTGCCCCCCATGGGGGGCAAATATTTTCCTCGAATTGGACTGGGCTTTGGTAACTCAGAGAGGAATGTTTGCGATATCGGTTGTAGAAGATTTCCACGTATTCGAAGACAGTTGATCGCAGTTCGCGCTCGTCGGCAAAGTGGCGGCCTCGAATCGTGCTGGTCTTGAAGCGGCCGTAGAACGATTCCATGGCCGCGTTGTCGTAGCAGTTGCCTTGGGCGCTCATGCTCGGCTTCATGCCTAGTTCAGAGACCAGCCTCTGATAGTCGTCGCTGGCGTAGGGGCTGCCCCGATCGCTGTGATGAATAATCCCGGTGCGCAGTGTGCCGCGGGTCATGGCCGCGGCTTTGAGGGCCTTGCCAACCAGCTTCGCGTCGTTGTGGTTGGAAACGCTCCAGCCCAGCAGGCGTCGGCTGAACAGGTCCATCACCGTGGCCAAGTACATCCAACCGGCCAGGGTCCGTAGGTAGGTCGTGTCCGCCACCCAGACCTCGTCGATATGGGTCGGCTGGCCATGCTTTTTAAGCACATTGGGGCTGTAACCATAGGGATGGTTACTGTTGGTTTTTAATGGCTTAAAGCGTTTACTCTGGGTGCTTTTGATTCCCATTTCACGCATCAGACGCAGAGCCCGGTCACGGCCGCAATCGATGCCCTCATCATCCTTCAGATGGCGGTGCATTGGCCGATGCCCATAGCGGCCCTTGGCCTCTTTGTGTACCTTCAGGATCGCCCCCTTGATTCCCTCGTCCTCGATCCGCCGGGCCGAGGGCGCTCGGTGCCTCCAGCAGTAATAGCCACTGCGACAAATCCCCATCGCCGAGCATATTTCCTCGATCTTGAAGCGCCCCTCGTTGTCTTTGACAAACTGGTACTTCATTGTTCGTCCTTGGCAAAGTAGCCCACCGTTTTTTTTAGTATCTGGTTGATCCGCTCCGAGCGGCGCAGCTCTTTGCGAAGACGATCTATCTCGGCCGCCATCTCCTTCGGACTGCTCTGTCGCTTTGAGGTGGCTTCGCCCTGCTGATCGTCCAGATAGAGCCTCTTCCACCTATACAATTGGTTGGTGTTGACCCCAAGTTTGGTCGATACCTCGGTGGCGCTCAGACCATCGAGTATCATCAGTTGAACTGCCTCATTTTTGAACTCTATACTAAAGCGTCTTCTTCCCATGCTTCGATTCTCCATTTAGGAGAATCTCGTGTCCACTTTTTCCAGTGCACATCAACCCAACAGCCAATGTCTGTCTTTGTTGGAGTGGTCGTTAACATAACAATAGTGGTTTCAGGTTATCTGACGCTGTCCGATAGGTCAAGTAGCGGCAACTACAAGTTATTGCCGGGTAAGAAGTCTTTGCCCTCATCCCGCCTCTCAAACCTCACATCGCCACCATCCATAACTGCGAATTCCGGATTAACGTTCAAAAACCAGCTTCCCTCCGATAAAAGTTTTTTTCGACCTTGATATCCTTTATAAAGTCAAGTGGGGTATGAGTTGGATCATCCGTGAGCATCACGAAATCGGCCAGTTTTCCGTTGGTAATCGAGCCTTTGATCTTTTCGTCAAACGAGGCCAACGCGCTTCCCATAGTCCAAATCCAGAGCGCTTCCTGGACAGAGATTTTTTGTTTGGCTCCATAGACTTTGCCTTCCGCTGATTTGCGTGTTACTAAACTCTGAATCCGCAGCATCGGATCGGCCGCGCTGACGCCGTAATCGGAGTTGCCAGCCACAACGATGCCCAAATCCAGGGCCGACCGGTTGGCGTGCATCATGTTCCAACGCCTTTCACCGTATTCTTCCATTTTGTCCCCGTGTTCGTAGATATAAGAATGAAGAGCTAACCCGGATATTTCGTAAAAAAAGTATCGTTGATATGCTTAACTGCTGATATACAGCAGGATAGATCAATAATTAAAGCAATATCAGCGATGACAAAAGGTAAACAATTAAAGCTACAGTTGACAAGGGTAAAAGGCCGCCGTGTGCGGGTTGATTTCAAGGGCGGAGAGGTTACTTCGGATGCCGGACTGCTTTTGATCCGGGAAGTGGATCGGCAGTTGGGCTTGACCGAACGAGCGGCCCGACAGTTAGTGGACAAACGGCAGAAGGGCAAAGTACGCCATGAGGTATTGGGGATGCTGCGGCAGCGCGTTTACGGGCTGGTGGCGGGCTATGAGGATTTGAACGACTTTGATACCCTGCGCCACGATCCATTGTTGCAAACGGTAACGGGGCGCATTGAAACGTTGGCCAGCGCGCCGACTTTGTGTCGTTTTGAAAACGGGCAGGATCGGCGGGCGGCCTTTGCGGTAAACGAGCTGTTGGTCGAACAGTTCATGGGCTCCTTTGCCGAGGAACCCGAAGAGATCATCCTGGACTTTGACGCCACCGACACTCCGGTGCACGGGCTCCAGGAGGGACGTTTTTTCCACGGTTATTATGATCATTACTGTTTTCTGCCGCTATATGTTTTTTGCGGTGATCAGCTGCTGGTGGCCTACCTGCGGCCGAGCAAGATCGATGCCAGCAAGCATGCCGGGGCCATCCTCAAATTGCTGGTTAAACGGATTCGCCAAAGCTGGCCCCGTACGCGGATTATTTGGCGCGCCGACAGTGGATTTTGTCGAGACCGGATACTCTCTTGGTGCGACCGCAACGAAGGTTAGTTACATCGTGGGGATGGCTCGCAATGCACGCTTGCAGCAAGACGCCCAGCAGTTGCAAAAGCAGGCCAAAGAATGGTTCGAACTAAGGGGTAAAAAACAACGGTTATTCCAGGACTTCGTCTATGCTGCCGATTCGTGGCGATGGCTGCGGTTGGTCATCCATAAAGCCGAACACACCGCACAGGGGTCCAACCCGCGCTTCGTGGTGACGAACCTGCCGGGCGATCCCCAGGAGCTTTACGACAAGGTATACTGTGGCCGCGGTGAAATGGAGAACCGAATCAAGGAACAGATGCAATTGTTCAGCGAGCGCACCAGCGCCCATCAATGGTGGGCCAATCAGTGGCCGATTGCTCTTGTCGGCGCTGGCCTACACCTTGATGGAAGCCATGCGCCGGTTAGCCTTAAAAGGGACGAAGTGGGCGCGGGCCCAATGCCACACCCTGCGGCTCAAATTAATCAAGATCGGAGCGGTCATCGTGCGCAACACCCGAACGATTCACTTTCACCTAAGTGAGAGTTATCCTTGGGCCAGTCTTTTCAACCATGCGGCCCGCCGATTGGTGCCAACCTAAAGGGTGCATTGGTGCTGCCCCCGGCACTACCGAACCAATGGGGGAAAGGGGGCAGTGTCTCTACACCCTGAAAAACACCTAAAAATCAAGACGATCTGCTCAAAATACAAAGAAATCCATCTCCAATAGCAATAACGAGCCAAACTTTACCCTTCATGAAATATCCGGGCTAAAGGGTGCATTGGTGCTGCCCCCGGCACTACCGAACCAATGGGGGAAAGGGGGCAGTGTCTCTACACCCTGAAAAACACCTAAAAATCAAGACGATCTGCTCAAAATACAAAGAAATCCATCTCCAATAGCAATAACGAGCCAAACTTTACCCTTCATGAAATATCCGGGCTAAAGGGTGCATTGGTGCTGCCCCCGGCACTACCGAACCAATGGGGGAAAGGGGGCAGTGTCTCTACACCCTGAAAAACACCTAAAAATCAAGACGATCTGCTCAAAATACAAAGAAATCCATCTCCAATAGCAATAACGAGCCAAACTTTACCCTTCATGAAATATCCGGGTTAGTTGTGTCCTGGGCAACACCCTGTCCTTGGGCGTACATCTGCCCTAGAGTGAGTTGCGCCATCGGATAATCCTGGTCTGCTGACCGTTGAATCCAATTAAGTGCCAGTTCTAAATCCTGATCCACGCCATCACCGTTGAGGTAGATTACACCGAGATTGTATTGGGCAACGGAGTAACCTTGCTCAGCCGCATGGGTAAACCATTGAAGCGCTTTTTTATAATTGCGGGATACGCCCTCGCCCTCGAAATACATCCAGGCCACATCCCGTTGGGCTTCCAGATGACCTTGATCGGCCGCATGGCGAAACCATTTGAGCGCGGCTCGATAATTTCTGGATCCACCTTCGCCAATGTAAAACATCAAAGCAATATTTACCTGTGCCTCCGGGTAGCCCTGCTTGGCTGCTCTTAAAAACCACTTTTGGGCTAGTTTGAAATCCTGCGGCACACCTTCGCCCTCATAATACAATAGAGGCTGTCCCAAAAGGGTGATTTTTGCGAGGGCTTTTGATAGGCGCTCATTTTAGAGGTATTTGCATTTGGGAGAGTATCAACTTTGCTCTCCTATGACGTTAGGATACTGGTTTTGGGGTCCGGTTGCCTGGTTTTCTTTGTATGAGCCGACAGTACGGCTGTGAAAAAGTATTGTCCTTGCTTTTCCGCTCTCTAACCCGGATATTTCGTAAAAAAAGTATCGTTGATATGCTTAACTGCTGATATACAGCAGGATAGATCAATAATTAAAGCAATATCAGCGATGACAAAAGGTAAACAATTAAAGCTACAGTTGACAAGGGTAAAAGGCCGCCGTGTGCGGGTTGATTTCAAGGGCGGAGAGGTTACTTCGGATGCCGGACTGCTTTTGATCCGGGAAGTGGATCGGCAGTTGGGCTTGACCGAACGAGCGGCCCGACAGTTAGTGGACAAACGGCAGAAGGGCAAAGTACGCCATGAGGTATTGGGGATGCTGCGGCAGCGCGTTTACGGGCTGGTGGCGGGCTATGAGGATTTGAACGACTTTGATACCCTGCGCCACGATCCATTGTTGCAAACGGTAACGGGGCGCATTGAAACGTTGGCCAGCGCGCCGACTTTGTGTCGTTTTGAAAACGGGCAGGATCGGCGGGCGGCCTTTGCGGTAAACGAGCTGTTGGTCGAACAGTTCATGGGCTCCTTTGCCGAGGAACCCGAAGAGATCATCCTGGACTTTGACGCCACCGACAATCCGGTGCACGGGCTCCAGGAGGGACGTTTTTTCCACGGTTATTATGATCATTACTGTTTTCTGCCGCTATATGTTTTTTGCGGTGATCAGCTGCTGGTGGCCTACCTGCGGCCGAGCAAGATCGATGCCAGCAAGCATGCCGGGGCCATCCTCAAATTGCTGGTTAAACGGATTCGCCAAAGCTGGCCCCGTAAGCGGATTATTTGGCGCGCCGACAGTGGATTTTGTCGAGACCGGATACTCTCTTGGTGCGACCGCAACGAAGTTAGTTACATCGTGGGGATGGCTCGCAATGCACGCTTGCAGCAAGACGCCCAGCAGTTGCAAAAGCAGGCCAAAGAATGGTTCGAACTAAGGGGTAAAAAACAACGGTTATTCCAGGACTTCGTCTATGCTGCCGATTCGTGGCGATGGCTGCGGTTGGTCATCCATAAAGCCGAACACACCGCACAGGGGTCCAACCCGCGCTTCGTGGTGACGAACCTGCCGGGCGATCCCCAGGAGCTTTACGACAAGGTATACTGTGGCCGCGGTGAAATGGAGAACCGAATCAAGGAACAGATGCAATTGTTCAGCGAGCGCACCAGCGCCCATCAATGGTGGGCCAATCAGTGGCGATTGCTCTTGTCGGCGCTGGCCTACACCTTGATGGAAGCCATGCGCCGGCTAGCCTTAAAAGGGACGAAGTGGGCGCGGGCCCAATGCCACACCCTGCGGCTCAAATTAATCAAGATCGGAGCGGTCATCGTGCGCAACACCCGAACGATTCACTTTCACCTAAGTGAGAGTTATCCTTGGGCCAGTCTTTTCAACCATGCGGCCCGCCGATTGGTGCCAACCTAAAGGGTGCATTGGTGCTGCCCCCGGCACTACCGAACCAATGGGGGAAAGGGGGCAGTGTCTCTACACCCTGAAAAACACCTAAAAATCAAGACGATCTGCTCAAAATACAAAGAAATCCATCTCCAATAGCAATAACGAGCCAAACTTTACCCTTCATGAAATATCCGGGCTAATACAACCCCCAGATCCTTGATCCGTTGGAGAATACGGTCGCTTACTATGCTGCAGTGTTCGATCCTGTGCCGATGATCTTCTCGCGGCGTTTTCTGCAAGGCTTTTTCGATGGCATTAAGCACCATATCGATTTCCCGGTCGCCATTGGAATGAACGGCGATTTGAAAACCCGCTGCATGAATATCGCTGAACAATTCAGTTAGTTTTTCCTGCGACCGTGCAGGCGGTATTCCATAGTAATCCTTTTTGCCAGTTCTCGGATTTATCCTCTCGTAGGGTTCGTACAACCAACATGTGCGGCCGGATAATGAATTTCCATGGCGCACTTTAATCGGACCGATTTTTAGCCGGCTGTTTCCAAACTTCGTGTGAATGTTCAACTTTTTCAAATCGGGAAAATATTTTTCACGAATCATCATGTTGATGCGAAGCGGCATTCCTGCTTCGACCAATTCCTGATATACACGGATTTTACCTGGATTAACGCCGGCATCGCCAATGCTGGTAATTCCTTTTCGCATGAACTCGTGGAAACAACGTTGATAACCCTCCAGTTCTTCTTTGCGGGAAGCTTCCGGCATGGGGGGGCCGCCATCTCGAACAAGCCCTCCGGCGCCTTCGCGGCAGATTCCATTCGGTTCCCCGCTATCATCGCGATCGAATGCTCCACCAGGCGGATCCGGTGTATCCTGAGTGATGTTTGCCGCCCGCAAAGCGTACGAGTTTACGACGCTTAAATGACCGCTCGAATGGCCAATCCAGATGGGATGATCGGTAGATGCCCGATCTAAATCCCAGCGGTTGGGACTTCGACCCAATTTAGTGCCCTGGTAACGACTTCCCCGAATCCATTGTCCCTTCGGCGTTATTTCCGCTTTGGCTTTTAAGGCAGCAACAAGTCCCTCCATTGTTTTGACGGCGGCGGGTGACAAATCGACACTGCCTAACCTGTGCGTCCATAAGTATATCGACCTGGGATGAAGGTGGACATCGATGAAACCAGGTGTAATCGTTTTGCCTTCTGCCTCGATGACCGTAGTATTCTTGCCAATCAGCGATCTAACGTCGCCATTCGTACCCACAGCGACAAATATTCCATCTCGAATCGCAAATGCTTCCGCTTGCGATTGGTCTTTATCAACCGTGATTACATTCGCATTGGTTACTACAAGATCAGCGAATAGCGGATCGCCATAAATGGGCATAGAATATATTCCCAGCATAATTATGGTTAAAACGTGGATCAGGATACTTAAACTAGAATTCATAGTTTGTTTTGTTAATTTTTTAAATATTCGCTTTTTCGCCGTAGCGAGATCAATGGGGCCGTGGGCCACCTATTTAGAGGCTGTCCCAAAAATATAAAGATTTTATAGTCAACTGGATGACGTTGATAAAAAGAGCCGGAAAGAGCAAGTTTTTGCTCGATCCGGCCAAAAAAGGGTTCTATAATTGAGTTAGCGAAAATCAATATAGCCCTTTCTATGAAAAATATAGCCATCCAATGCCTCCTGCGTCCAGCTTTAACTGTGGTCGACCGGTGCCTCGATTACGATAACTTCCGCGCCACCATTGATCGAATCGATCGGCTGCTGATCGACTCGGAGGTGGAATCGCAGGCCATTGAGCTGGCCTTGGAGGGGTGGCCGCCAATGGGTCTAAAGGCCCGGCGGCAGCGGGCCAGTTTTGCCATCAAGGCACTGCGCATGGATACGCTGGGCCGTCTGCTCGGAGGGATTTCGTTTCGGCATTTGTCGCGGGCTCTGGGCAGCAGCGATCTGTTGGCCGACTTTTGCCGTGTCCGGCAGATCGATGGCATCAGGGGCATCTCCAAAAGCACCCTGGAGCGGGCCTCGAAGTTTTTCAGCGAAGAGCAGTTGAGGGCCTTGCACCGGACCTTGACTGAGGTGGTGGGCGATGCCCTTCTGGCCCGGCAGGTGGGATTGGACAAGCCGATTGACACCACCATTTGCCTGATCGACGGCACCTGTTTGGAGGCTAACATTCATTGGCCGACGGACTGGGTATTACTCAAGGATGTAGCCGGCACGTTGCTCAAAGCGATCCGGCTGATCCGCGAGAAGGCCGGTTTGCGCCATCGCATGCCGATCGAACCGGAGCCCTTGGCTCGGCAGATGAATCGGCTGTGCATACAAATGACCCACAGCCGGCGGCGAAAGGACAGCGCGCGGCAGCGCAAGGGTATCTTGAGGCAGATGAAAAAGCTGCTCAAACGGATCGGGGAGCATGCCCGCAGTCACCGGGAATTATTGCAAGCCTGCTGGGAGCAAAGCGATTACAGCGAAAAACAGGTCCAACAGATCCTCGCCCGGATGGAGCGCATGAGCGAGCAAATCCCGGTGGTCATCAAACAGGCGCACGAGCGGATCATTGGCCGCCGCCAGGTGAAAAACGCAGAGAAAGTCTTGAGTGTTTACGAACTCGATGGGCAGGTGATTGTGCGAGGTAAAGCGGGCCAAGAGGTCGAGTTCGGCAACACCCTGTTTTTGGGAGAAAGCGTTGAAGGGTACCTGCTGGACTGGAAACTCTACGGCAGCCGAACTCCAAGCGAAAATGAACAAATGCAAGAGAGTTTGCAAAGACAGAACCGCTTCAACCTGGAAGAACCCATAGCGGCCATGTGCGCGGACCGGGGATTTGCCTCCCAGCGGGCCCGCCGGCAGTTAGCCCAGGAGGGAATCTACGACGCGCTCTGTCCACGCGATCCGAAGCAGTTGAAAAAACGGATGGAGGAACCACTGTTCAGACAATTGCAAAAGCGCCGGGCCAGCACCGAAGGGCGGATCGGGGTATTGAAGAATCGCTGGCAGGCCGGGCGGTTGCGCAGCAAAGGCTTTGCCAACCGCTCGATCAGCGTAGCCTGGTCGGTACTCTCGCACAACCTATGGAAAGTAGCCAAGATGCTGGCCCAGCAAGACGAACTAAAAACCAAAGCGGCGGCCTAGAGAGCGGAAAAGCAAGGACAATACTTTTTCACAGCCGTACTGTCGGCTCATACAAAGAAAACCAGGCAACCGGACCCCAAAACCAGTATCCTAACGTCATAGGAGAGCAAAGTTGATACTCTCCCAAATGCAAATACCTCTAAAATGAGCGCCTATCAAAAGCCCTCGCAAAAATCACCCTTTTGGGACAGCCTCTAGCTAGCCCGGATATTTCATGAAGGGTAAAGTTTGGCTCGTTATTGCTATTGGAGATGGATTTCTTTGTATTTTGAGCAGATCGTCTTGATTTTTAGGTGTTTTTCAGGGTGTAGAGACACTGCCCCCTTTCCCCCATTGGTTCGGTAGTGCCGGGGGCAGCACCAATGCACCCTTTAGGTTGGCACCAATCGGCGGGCCGCATGGTTGAAAAGACTGGCCCAAGGATAACTCTCACTTAGGTGAAAGTGAATCGTTCGGGTGTTGCGCACGATGACCGCTCCGATCTTGATTAATTTGAGCCGCAGGGTGTGGCATTGGGCCCGCGCCCACTTCGTCCCTTTTAAGGCTAACCGGCGCATGGCTTCCATCAAGGTGTAGGCCAGCGCCGACAAGAGCAATCGCCACTGATTGGCCCACCATTGATGGGCGCTGGTGCGCTCGCTGAACAATTGCATCTGTTCCTTGATTCGGTTCTCCATTTCACCGCGGCCACAGTATACCTTGTCGTAAAGCTCCTGGGGATCGCCCGGCAGGTTCGTCACCACGAAGCGCGGGTTGGACCCCTGTGCGGTGTGTTCGGCTTTATGGATGACCAACCGCAGCCATCGCCACGAATCGGCAGCATAGACGAAGTCCTGGAATAACCGTTGTTTTTTACCCCTTAGTTCGAACCATTCTTTGGCCTGCTTTTGCAACTGCTGGGCGTCTTGCTGCAAGCGTGCATTGCGAGCCATCCCCACGATGTAACTAACTTCGTTGCGGTCGCACCAAGAGAGTATCCGGTCTCGACAAAATCCACTGTCGGCGCGCCAAATAATCCGCGTACGGGGCCAGCTTTGGCGAATCCGTTTAACCAGCAATTTGAGGATGGCCCCGGCATGCTTGCTGGCATCGATCTTGCTCGGCCGCAGGTAGGCCACCAGCAGCTGATCACCGCAAAAAACATATAGCGGCAGAAAACAGTAATGATCATAATAACCGTGGAAAAAACGTCCCTCCTGGAGCCCGTGCACCGGATTGTCGGTGGCGTCAAAGTCCAGGATGATCTCTTCGGGTTCCTCGGCAAAGGAGCCCATGAACTGTTCGACCAACAGCTCGTTTACCGCAAAGGCCGCCCGCCGATCCTGCCCGTTTTCAAAACGACACAAAGTCGGCGCGCTGGCCAACGTTTCAATGCGCCCCGTTACCGTTTGCAACAATGGATCGTGGCGCAGGGTATCAAAGTCGTTCAAATCCTCATAGCCCGCCACCAGCCCGTAAACGCGCTGCCGCAGCATCCCCAATACCTCATGGCGTACTTTGCCCTTCTGCCGTTTGTCCACTAACTGTCGGGCCGCTCGTTCGGTCAAGCCCAACTGCCGATCCACTTCCCGGATCAAAAGCAGTCCGGCATCCGAAGTAACCTCTCCGCCCTTGAAATCAACCCGCACACGGCGGCCTTTTACCCTTGTCAACTGTAGCTTTAATTGTTTACCTTTTGTCATCGCTGATATTGCTTTAATTATTGATCTATCCTGCTGTATATCAGCAGTTAAGCATATCAACGATACTTTTTTTACGAAATATCCGGGCTAGGCCCATTGGGCGGGTCACCATGAGCAAAGACGGTCACAAATTCGCCGAAGCCATTGAATTTCTGGGTGGGGCCATAGTAGCCTGTCACGATGACATCGTTACTGCGGTCAACGAATAAGCCGTGGGGCGCATTGAACTGACCGGGCAGGAGGCCTTCCGTGCCCCAGTCGCGGAGGGACTTGCCATGCTGGTCGTAAACATTGACCCGCATGTTGTCCACGTCCACCACGTAGAGATTTCGCGCCGTATCGTGGTCCATGCCGTGGGCGCGCAGGAGCATGCCGGGTAAACGGCCTTTCTCAGCGAAAATCTGCAGAAACTCCCCTTCATGGGTGAAGACCTGAATCCTCGGCCGGTCACCCTTGCTGTCGGAAACAAAAATGCGCCCTTCGACATCAATGGTTACTTCACGAGGGGCGGTAATTTCACCAGGGAGAGCCCCCGCGCCTTTACCCACGTTATTGATAAACACACCCTCTCGCGAATAACGGGGCACCTCGGAATTGCCCATATCCGCAATCAGGATATTGCCCTCTTTATCCATGCCGATACCGTGGGGCGCGGAAAGGTGAGCGCCCTCTTCACCCGGTTTCTCTGCCCAAATATGAATGGACTTATACGTGATGGGCGCAACGCCAATGATTACCGTGGCAAAGAGGTGTTGATTCGCCGCAGATGGAATGTGGGCCCCAATATGAATTTCACGGGGTGACGGCATAACGGCAGGCGCTGTGTAAACGCCCATACCATCAATCGTGCCCCAAACGGCATTGCCGTCAGGCACATCGTTTACGGACCACTTTACCTCATCCGGCACTTCTGCCGCCATTAATCGGGTGGCCAACATGACAGATGTGAATTTTTGCTGCTCGCCCGGATTCAAATGGATCAAAGAGGGGCTGATCGTAGCCCGACGATAGCGGAGATCACTGTAATTGAGGGCGCTGCGTCCGATAGAATCAGTATAGGGTCCAACACTATAGGCAATGCCCCCCATTACGGTTAACAAGGTAAAAATAAGCGCCGCCGTGCGTGTGAATCTGTTTGTTGTCATACTGTTTATAGTCATGTCCTTATAATTGTGGCCATAATGAATTTCCGCAAGCGTCGCAAAAACAATTGATGAAAAATATTGCACGAAATCCGTTATTTAGCAAATAACCGAAATGGGTGTCGATGATATCACCTATGCGACTGGATGCCACTCCTTAAAGTCCATGGCAATCCATACATCGTCTGCGAACCGGGCCACCAACATTTCTACAACATTTTCGGGGTCCGATCCCTTCGCCCACGAACAATTAGTATGGCGCGGTATCACATGCTGATTCAGGCTAACGCTGAATTGAGCTATTTCGAGGTGCGCAAATCCTCGAAATTAGCACAAGTGTTTTGTTCGCCTTTACTCTTGCCTAAATAATTCATGAATCTTTTTTGTGTCCTGGCTTCGGACATCATGCAAGAGGCCAAGTTCTTTTAATCTAATTTCAATTACTGTTTTGGACGCTCGATATATCTCCCGGAGTTTGATAGCAACCGCATGAAAATTCGAGATCGAGATATTGCAATTTTGATTGTCGAGATAAATAATCCCATAAAACTTCGTAAGGCCTAAGCTCGAAATGGCTTCGCTAAAGGCTTCTTTAACTGTCGATAGAGGTAGCAAAACGGAAGATGCAAACTTATTCGCCTGCCATTCCATCCAATCAGATGGACCACGAGGTCTCGAAATTCGATCTTCAAGATTCTCATCAGTGTCATCTAGGATATTTTGAATTTTCACATTTCTATGATAGACTAGGTGACCCAACTCATGAATGAGAGTAAAATTCCATCTATCCGAAGATGGCTCAAGCGAGCTATCAACAAAAATCATCCTTGGGTTGAATCTGTATTTCCCGAGAATTTTCTTGCCGGATGCTGAAGTGCCTAGCCCGGATATTTCATGAAGGGTAAAGTTTGGCTCGTTATTGCTATTGGAGATGGATTTCTTTGTATTTTGAGCAGATCGTCTTGATTTTTAGGTGTTTTTCAGGGTGTAGAGACACTGCCCCCTTTCCCCCATTGGTTCGGTAGTGCCGGGGGCAGCACCAATGCACCCTTTAGGTTGGCACCAATCGGCGGGCCGCATGGTTGAAAAGACTGGCCCAAGGATAACTCTCACTTAGGTGAAAGTGAATCGTTCGGGTGTTGCGCACGATGACCGCTCCGATCTTGATTAATTTGAGCCGCAGGGTGTGGCATTGGGCCCGCGCCCACTTCGTCCCTTTTAAGGCTAACCGGCGCATGGCTTCCATCAAGGTGTAGGCCAGCGCCGACAAGAGCAATCGGCACTGATTGGCCCACCATTGATGGGCGCTGGTGCGCTCGCTGAACAATTGCATCTGTTCCTTGATTCGGTTCTCCATTTCACCGCGGCCACAGTATACCTTGTCGTAAAGCTCCTGGGGATCGCCCGGCAGGTTCGTCACCACGAAGCGCGGGTTGGACCCCTGTGCGGTGTGTTCGGCTTTATGGATGACCAACCGCAGCCATCGCCACGAATCGGCAGCATAGACGAAGTCCTGGAATAACCGTTGTTTTTTACCCCTTAGTTCGAACCATTCTTTGGCCTGCTTTTGCAACTGCTGGGCGTCTTGCTGCAAGCGTGCATTGCGAGCCATCCCCACGATGTAACTAACTTCGTTGCGGTCGCACCAAGAGAGTATCCGGTCTCGACAAAATCCACTGTCGGCGCGCCAAATAATCCGCGTACGGGGCCAGCTTTGGCGAATCCGTTTAACCAGCAATTTGAGGATGGCCCCGGCATGCTTGCTGGCATCGATCTTGCTCGGCCGCAGGTAGGCCACCAGCAGCTGATCACCGCAAAAAACATATAGCGGCAGAAAACAGTAATGATCATAATAACCGTGGAAAAAACGTCCCTCCTGGAGCCCGTGCACCGGATTGTCGGTGGCGTCAAAGTCCAGGATGATCTCTTCGGGTTCCTCGGCAAAAGAGCCCATGAACTGTTCGACCAACAGCTCGTTTACCGCAAAGGCCGCCCGCCGATCCTGCCCGTTTTCAAAACGACACAAAGTCGGCGCGCTGGCCAACGTTTCAATGCGCCCCGTTACCGTTTGCAACAATGGATCGTGGCGCAGGGTATCAAAGTCGTTCAAATCCTCATAGCCCGCCACCAGCCCGTAAACGCGCTGCCGCAGCATCCCCAATACCTCATGGCGTACTTTGCCCTTCTGCCGTTTGTCCACTAACTGTCGGGCCGCTCGTTCGGTCAAGCCCAACTGCCGATCCACTTCCCGGATCAAAAGCAGTCCGGCATCCGAAGTAACCTCTCCGCCCTTGAAATCAACCCGCACACGGCGGCCTTTTACCCTTGTCAACTGTAGCTTTAATTGTTTACCTTTTGTCATCGCTGATATTGCTTTAATTATTGATCTATCCTGCTGTATATCAGCAGTTAAGCATATCAACGATACTTTTTTTACGAAATATCCGGGCTAGTTCCTGATCAAAAATGAATGGTATTTTGTACCTTTCATTTATTTGTATTTGATTAGCTATTAGCTATTTGAAGAATCGGCGTACGTTGGGGAGAATCTAGGCACGACTCGTCGAAAAATCTTATGAACTCTTCGGCCTTATTTTCGATGTCATTTCTATTTACAACAGGAATGCCAAACTTATCTGTATCGTAATTTGGTAGTGTATTAAGTAGGAATGGTGCCTAATTCTTGATTATATTGATGAATGAAAAGTCTCAGACAGGTTTCATGCATACTCTTAAGCTTGGAAAAGGAGAGGGTTTTGCGTGTGAAACGACCCAGTCGTTGGCGCAGGGTATTGTTCCATCGTTCCACATGGGCCGTTTCACCGGTTTCTTTTCCCACGGATCGGTTATGAGGAAAGACTTCATCATAAGTGCTCCAAAAGTCGCTGTAGGTGGCACATCTTTTGTAGGCCCGTGGCAGACGCTCGTAAAGTTCCCGGCAACGATACCAATCCCGAGGCCCAATGGCATAGGAGAGGATTTGACGGGTGCGTCGGCAAAGAGCGATCCAAACCCATTGGGCATCGCTCTTGCGCCCCACAAAAGACCACAGTTCGTCCAGTTCAATGACATCATGGCGGCGGGCCGCAAGAATCGTGCTTTTGAGCGGTCGCAGCGATTGTCGTTTTTTTTAACCAACTCAAAACGGTGTTGGGACTCACCCCGAAGGCGCGCTGTAAACCGCGTAGACTGCTGCGTTCCTGATAGACTCGAAGGATCATTTCTTTTTGCTCTTCGGTGTATTTCACTGTGGGGTTTTCGCGGCTTTGTTTACCACAATCATGGCAGCGGTAGCGCTGTTTATGGTTGGGCGTCTTGCCAAATCTAATGATATTTTCACTTCCACAGTGCCGCCAATTAATAATTTTAGTAACCATGCACTAAGAATAAACTGCCTAACGCTATTTGTACAGCTAAAAATACAAAATAACATTCTTTTTTTATACACTACCCGTAATTTGTAGTCATTCTAAAAATATGTGGGCTAACACATTGTAAGCAGCGGCTACACAGCATGAGATTAGGGACGATAAAATTTTTGCCGAAATTTGCAAGAAAGTTTGTAATTCTTTGGCTAAGAAGAGGATTTTTCAATTCTCAGTTTTTTTGTCGAGTTTTGAGAATATTGGTTGGGGTGGTTTCCGTAGGCACGTTTTATGATGGAGGGAGGGTTGGATTGTTTTTCGTTGCAGGGTGGTGGAATGCAGTTAGATTCTGCCGCTTGTTGAATTGTTATTAAATGAGTGAGCAGAATTCAGAGAAAGAGAATGCGGCGGCTTCGCCGGATGCTGGGCCGGGGCGTCTCCCTTCGCCTTCTTTGACTCTTCCGCCCGCGCCAGCGAAACGGCGGCCATTACAGACATAAGGGCCGGTATTAACCATTTAATTCCGAAAAATGAGTTCAATTTCATTAACAGCCAACAGATAATCTATAGGCGCAAATAGGCAAGAAGATATAAAAGAGACGGGCTCTAATTCAAATCGCTCCACCACAGCCGGAGAGGCCGCCGGTGTTGTTTTTATTTGCATCTTGGGTTGAAAACTGGAAATTGCGAAAATTCACAGGTTCAAAGTGTTTTATGCCCCATAAAATATGAATTATGAACATTGAGTTCTTTTTACTTTTAGTCGGAACCGCCCGGTACGGACCCGTATGCCGGGTGGTGTGGGACCCGGGCTGGCTTAATCAGTCAGTCCCGGGGACCCGATTAGGTTTTCCACATTCGAATAACCACCCTATCTAAGGACTTTGTTTAATGAACGCTTTCTTGAAAATATTGAATTGAACCTATCGGAGGCGTAAGAAAAAGCTGTGATTGAAACACCAGTCTCTCCAATTTCAGAGAACCTGCCAGCCCAGAATCGAGCGGCATTCGCCATATCACCAGGAGAAAGCAATTTGAATAAATAGGCTACTTCAAGGGCAAAACCGCTTATTAAAATGAGAATAAATGCTGTCTTGAAAAAAGCCGGTGGTAAAAAAAGCAAAAGCTGCACATCAATTTTATATCCATGTGTTCTCAAGTGAATAAGAACTAATCCAGCACAGCCAAATAATATCAACAACCAATGACGGCACCTCTGGAAATACCCGAGATTATGAAGCGTGATTTCGTTTTGAACATTTATTTGTTTAATGAAATCGGGGGTTGGTATATCAAAGAATCTCTGCCCCCAGCTAATTTCTTCAAATGCTAATAATAGTGTCAAAACAAAAAATACTATGAAGCCATTTGCTATTATTCTTTCTTTATAGAAAATTCCATGACCGCGTACAATCCTTAAACAATAGAAGGCTGTAGCGAGTAGAAAAAAAAATTGAAACCATTGAATAACGTTATCTTCTCTAGTCAGATTTATCGCTACAGATCTGTTAAGCAATGCCAAGATCACCCATCCAATATTGATCGTAACTAATAGTCTAGTTACCAGAAAATTAATGACTTTCTGGGAAATGGTATATCGCAAATATGGCATGTCAATCAGACTCCCTCAGTAAAACTAACGTCTGGCGCACGAATGCGAGGAGCGGAGCCAACCGCATTTCGTGACGCGCCTTGTTAGAGACCCTATGGTTTTTGATTTTCATCCGGGATTTCGTAAACAGTGGTAGTGTTTTCTGAATCGTTGGCGAGAACTTATTCTACGAACTCTTGAAATTCTCGCGTAAACACGGTTTTTCTTTCTACCCAATACAGTTTGAATCCGGGTAGGTCCTTCACCATTTGAATATTTCTTGTAAGTGATTCCCGTAATTAACCGCTAATTTTTAATGATGCGTGGACGCTGCATAAATTGGTACAAAAACGCTGCATAAAATTTTAATTAAATGCGTTGAAGCATCGGTTTCATTGTATATAAATGTTTACATATTATGCAATCCACAAATCAGAAACCCAGAATTTTTGTCTTATGTTGTAGTGTTGCCTGGTGGTTTGGTGTCGAGTTTTGATTTTTTGACTTTTTCTGTTTAGTTTTTGGGTTTGGTGGTTTGTGTGGTTTGTGTGGTCACGTTTTATGACGGTGGGTGGGTAGGACCGTTTCTCATTGCAGAGCAGGGGAATGCAGTTAGATTCTGCCGCTTGTTGAATTGAGTTGTAATTGAATGAGTGTGAAGAATTCAGAGAAAGAAAATGCGGCGGCTTCAGGGCCGGACCTTCATGATCCCGCGGTTCATGCCTGCCTGGAGCGGTATTGGCGGGCCAACATCAAGTTTACGATTTTCTTAATCGCCTTGTGGGCTTTTGCGGGCTTGGGGTGCGGGGTTTTGTGGGCGGATTTTTTAAACCGGTATCGGCTGCCCGGGACGGGTTATCCGTTGGGTTTCTGGTTTGCCCAGCAGGGAAGCATCATCGTCTTCGTGCTGCTCATCCTGGCCTATTGTCTCTTTATGAACCGGCTTGATGCCACGCATCACCGGGAACTGGATGAGATCAAATCGAGAGGGGAGGGTAGCTGATTGATGGGTGTTCAAGGCTGGACTTACCTTTTTGTGATTTTCACTTTCGGTCTTTACCTGACGATTGCCTGGCTGTGCCGCGTGCGCACGACGAAAGGTTTTTATGTTGCCGGGCAGGGTATTCCCGCGATTGCCAATGGCATGGCTACGGGGGCCGATTGGATGAGCGCCGCTTCATTTATCTCTATGGCGGGGCTGATTTCGGCCATGGGTTACGCGGGGGGCGTTTACCTGATGGGCTGGACGGGGGGCTATGTGCTGCTGGCGCTCCTGCTGGCGCCCTATCTGCGAAAATTTGGCCATTATACGGTGCCGGATTTTATCGGGGACCGCTATGATTCCACCTTTGCCCGGCTGGCCGCGGTGGTTTGCGCGATATTCGTCAGTTTTACCTATGTGGCGGGACAGATGCGCGGGGTGGGGATCGTTTTTAGCCGGTTTCTGGAAATCGATGTCAATGTGGGCGTGATTGTCGGCATGGCCATTGTCTTTATCTATGCGACCCTGGGGGGCATGAAGGGGATCACCTGGACGCAGGTGGTGCAATATTGGGTGCTCATCACGGCGTTCCTTATTCCGGCTATCGCCATCAGCATCAAGTTGACGGGGATGCCGCTGCCCTCGCTCGGTTTGGGTTCCACCCTCGATCCCGCGGTGGCGGGAGAATCGGGCGTTTACCTTTTAGATAAGCTGAACCAGATCCAGCAAGACCTGGGTTTCACGAGTTATACGGATACTTTTGTCGGCCATTGGGACAAAGTGAATGTTTTTTGCGTGACCCTGGCCTTGATGGCGGGCACGGCGGGGCTGCCCCACGTGATTGTTCGGTTTTACACCGTCAAATCGGTCAAGGCCGCCCGGTGGAGCGCATTTTGGGCCTTGTTTTTCATCTCCATGCTTTACCTAACGGCTCCCGCCACGGCCGGCTTCGCCCGTTATTACATGATTCGCGGGTTGAATGGGAAAACGGCTGAAGAACTGCCCCAATGGTTTCACAACTGGAAGGAAACCGGGTTGATTCTGTGGCTCGACGACGGCGATGGCGTCCTCCGTTATTCAGCCTGCGATGACAATGAAGTATTCAGGAACGGAAAACTTTCCGGGGTGGAAATGGCCGACATACGCACCGCCCACCAGCTCTGGATCGACTCCGGCGGCGTGGGGGGTGTCGATGGGCGGGAAGTTCTCAGGAAGAAGGGCCTGTCCGGACCGGACCGCGATATCATTGTATTGGCCACGCCGGAAATGGCGGAACTGGCGGACTGGATTATCGCCTTGGTAGCGGCGGGGGGATTGGCCGCGGCCCTCTCCACGGCGAGCGGATTGCTGCTCGTTATTTCATCAAGTGTGGCCCACGATTTGTATTATCGCGTCATCAATAAGAAGGCGACCGAAAAACAACGATTATTGGTGGGCCGGGGGGTCATCGGGATCGCCGTGGTGGTGGCCGGCCTGCTGGGCATTTATCCGCCCGGATTTGTCAGCCAGGTGGTGGCCTTTGCCTTCGGGTTGGCCGCGGCCAGTTTTTTTCCGGCCATCGTGCTGGGGATATTCAGCAAACAGGTGGGGACCGTGCCCGCGGTTTGCGGGATGTTGGCCGGAATCGGTTTTACCGCGTTTTATATCATTGCCTGTGTCTTTTTTGGGATGGAGCCGTGGACTTTCGGGCTTTTCGCCAATGGCATCGACCCCCAGGGGATCGGATCGGTGGGTATGATTTTGAATTTCGCCGTTACTCTGGGCCTGACGCCGTTTTGCCAGAGTCCGAGTGAAGCCGTGAAGGACATGGTGGATTCGGTGCGGGAACCCGAAGGGGTGGGGCCGGCCGTCAATAGCGAGTCGGCGCCGGAGCATTGAGTAGTCCGATTCACCGGCCGAGCCGGGCATCCAGTCGAAAAAACAAAATTGCTCTAAAAGAGCAAATGTGGTAGAGTGCCTTTTGTTTTTTCACTACTATAGCTACTCAACTGTGGAGACTATGAATCATAAAACCACCCGTTCCTATTTTAGAGGCTGTCCCAAAAGGGTGATTTTTGCGAGGGCTTTTGATAGGCGCTCATTTTAGAGGTATTTGCATTTGGGAGAGTATCAACTTTGCTCTCCTATGACGTTAGGATACTGGTTTTGGGGTCCGGTTGCCTGGTTTTCTTTGTATGAGCCGACAGTACGGCTGTGAAAAAGTATTGTCCTTGCTTTTCCGCTCTCTAGGCCACCGCTTTGGTTTTTAGTTCGTCTTGCTGGGCCAGCATCTTGGCTACTTTCCATAGGTTGTGCGAGAGTACCGACCAGGCTACGCTGATCGAGCGGTTGGCAAAGCCTTTGCTGCGCAACCGCCCGGCCTGCCAGCGATTCTTCAATACCCCGATCCGCCCTTCGGTGCTGGCCCGGCGCTTTTGCAATTGTCTTTGCAATTGTCTGAACAGTGGTTCCTCCATCCGTTTTTTCAACTGCTTCGGATCGCGTGGACAGAGCGCGTCGTAGATTCCCTCCTGGGCTAACTGCCGGCGGGCCCGCTGGGAGGCAAATCCCCGGTCCGCGCACATGGCCGCTATGGGTTCTTCCAGGTTGAAGCGGTTCTGTCTTTGCAAACTCTCTTGCATTTGTTCATTTTCGCTTGGAGTTCGGCTGCCGTAGAGTTTCCAGTCCAGCAGGTACCCTTCAATGCTTTCTCCCAAAAACAGGGTGTTGCCGAACTCGACCTCTTGGCCCGCTTTACCTCGCACAATCACCTGCCCATCGAGTTCGTAAACACTCAAGACTTTCTCTGCGTTTTTCACCTGGCGGCCGCCAATGATCCGCTCGTGCGCCTGTTTGATGACCACCGGGATTTGCTCGCTCATGCGCTCCATCCGGGCGAGGATCTGTTGGACCTGTTTTTCGCTGTAATCGCTTTGCTCCCAGCAGGCTTGCAATAATTCCCGGTGACTGCGGGCATGCTCCCCGATCCGTTTGAGCAGCTTTTTCATCTGCCTCAAGATACCCTTGCGCTGCCGCGCGCTGTCCTTTCGCCGCCGGCTGTGGGTCATCTGTATGCACAGCCGATTCATCTGCCGAGCCAAGGGCTCCGGTTCGATCGGCATGCGATGGCGCAAATCGGCCTTCTCGCGGATCAGCCGGATCGCTTTGAGCAACGTGCCGGCTACATCCTTGAGTAATACCCAGTCCGTCGGCCAATGAATGTTAGCCCGGATATTTCATGAAGGGTAAAGTTTGGCTCGTTATTGCTATTGGAGATGGATTTCTTTGTATTTTGAGCAGATCGTCTTGATTTTTAGGTGTTTTTCAGGGTGCAGAGACACTGCCCCCTTTCCCCCATTGGTTCGGTAGTGCCGGGGGCAGCACCAATGCACCCTTTAGGTTGGCACCAATCGGCGGGCCGCATGGTTGAAAAGACTGGCCCAAGGATAACTCTCACTTAGCCCGGATATTTCATGAAGGGTAAAGTTTGGCTCGTTATTGCTATTGGAGATGGATTTCTTTGTATTTTGAGCAGATCGTCTTGATTTTTAGGTGTTTTTCAGGGTGTAGAGACACTGCCCCCTTTCCCCCATTGGTTCGGTAGTGCCGGGGGCAGCACCAATGCACCCTTTAGGTTGGCACCAATCGGCGGGCCGCATGGTTGAAAAGACTGGCCCAAGGATAACTCTCACTTAGGTGAAAGTGAATCGTTCGGGTGTTGCGCACGATGACCGCTCCGATCTTGATTAATTTGAGCCGCAGGGTGTGGCATTGGGCCCGCGCCCACTTCGTCCCTTTTAAGGCTAACCGGCGCATGGCTTCCATCAAGGTGTAGGCCAGCGCCGACAAGAGCAATCGCCACTGATTGGCCCACCATTGATGGGCGCTGGTGCGCTCGCTGAACAATTGCATCTGTTCCTTGATTCGGTTCTCCATTTCACCGCGGCCACAGTATACCTTGTCGTAAAGCTCCTGGGGATCGCCCGGCAGGTTCGTCACCACGAAGCGCGGGTTGGACCCCTGTGCGGTGTGTTCGGCTTTATGGATGACCAACCGCAGCCATCGCCACGAATCGGCAGCATAGACGAAGTCCTGGAATAACCGTTGTTTTTTACCCCTTAGTTCGAACCATTCTTTGGCCTGCTTTTGCAACTGCTGGGCGTCTTGCTGCAAGCGTGCATTGCGAGCCATCCCCACGATGTAACTAACTTCGTTGCGGTCGCACCAAGAGAGTATCCGGTCTCGACAAAATCCACTGTCGGCGCGCCAAATAATCCGCGTACGGGGCCAGCTTTGGCGAATCCGTTTAACCAGCAATTTGAGGATGGCCCCGGCATGCTTGCTGGCATCGATCTTGCTCGGCCGCAGGTAGGCCACCAGCAGCTGATCACCGCAAAAAACATATAGCGGCAGAAAACAGTAATGATCATAATAACCGTGGAAAAAACGTCCCTCCTGGAGCCCGTGCACCGGATTGTCGGTGGCGTCAAAGTCCAGGATGATCTCTTCGGGTTCCTCGGCAAAGGAGCCCATGAACTGTTCGACCAACAGCTCGTTTACCGCAAAGGCCGCCCGCCGATCCTGCCCGTTTTCAAAACGACACAAAGTCGGCGCGCTGGCCAACGTTTCAATGCGCCCCGTTACCGTTTGCAACAATGGATCGTGGCGCAGGGTATCAAAGTCGTTCAAATCCTCATAGCCCGCCACCAGCCCGTAAACGCGCTGCCGCAGCATCCCCAATACCTCATGGCGTACTTTGCCCTTCTGCCGTTTGTCCACTAACTGTCGGGCCGCTCGTTCGGTCAAGCCCAACTGCCGATCCACTTCCCGGATCAAAAGCAGTCCGGCATCCGAAGTAACCTCTCCGCCCTTGAAATCAACCCGCACACGGCGGCCTTTTACCCTTGTCAACTGTAGCTTTAATTGTTTACCTTTTGTCATCGCTGATATTGCTTTAATTATTGATCTATCCTGCTGTATATCAGCAGTTAAGCATATCAACGATACTTTTTTTACGAAATATCCGGGCTAACCCGGATATTTCATGAAGGGTAAAGTTTGGCTCGTTTTGGCTCGTTATTGCTATTGGAGATGGATTTCTTTGTATTTTGAGCAGATCGTCTTGATTTTTAGGTGTTTTTCAGGGTGTAGAGACACTGCCCCCTTTCCCCCATTGGTTCGGTAGTGCCGGGGGCAGCACCAATGCACCCTTTAGGTTGGCACCAATCGGCGGGCCGCATGGTTGAAAAGACTGGCCCAAGGATAACTCTCACTTAGGTGAAAGTGAATCGTTCGGGTGTTGCGCACGATGACCGCTCCGATCTTGATTAATTTGAGCCGCAGGGTGTGGCATTGGGCCCGCGCCCACTTCGTCCCTTTTAAGGCTAACCGGCGCATGGCTTCCATCAAGGTGTAGGCCAGCGCCGACAAGAGCAATCGCCACTGATTGGCCCACCATTGATGGGCGCTGGTGCGCTCGCTGAACAATTGCATCTGTTCCTTGATTCGGTTCTCCATTTCACCGCGGCCACAGTATACCTTGTCGTAAAGCTCCTGGGGATCGCCCGGCAGGTTCGTCACCACGAAGCGCGGGTTGGACCCCTGTGCGGTGTGTTCGGCTTTATGGATGACCAACCGCAGCCATCGCCACGAATCGGCAGCATAGACGAAGTCCTGGAATAACCGTTGTTTTTTACCCCTTAGTTCGAACCATTCTTTGGCCTGCTTTTGCAACTGCTGGGCGTCTTGCTGCAAGCGTGCATTGCGAGCCATCCCCACGATGTAACTAACTTCGTTGCGGTCGCACCAAGAGAGTATCCGGTCTCGACAAAATCCACTGTCGGCGCGCCAAATAATCCGCGTACGGGGCCAGCTTTGGCGAATCCGTTTAACCAGCAATTTGAGGATGGCCCCGGCATGCTTGCTGGCATCGATCTTGCTCGGCCGCAGGTAGGCCACCAGCAGCTGATCACCGCAAAAAACATATAGCGGCAGAAAACAGTAATGATCATAATAACCGTGGAAAAAACGTCCCTCCTGGAGCCCGTGCACCGGATTGTCGGTGGCGTCAAAGTCCAGGATGATCTCTTCGGGTTCCTCGGCAAAGGAGCCCATGAACTGTTCGACCAACAGCTCGTTTACCGCAAAGGCCGCCCGCCGATCCTGCCCGTTTTCAAAACGACACAAAGTCGGCGCGCTGGCCAACGTTTCAATGCGCCCCGTTACCGTTTGCTAACAATGGATCGTGGCGCAGGGTATCAAAGTCGTTCAAATCCTCATAGCCCGCCACCAGCCCGTAAACGCGCTGCCGCAGCATCCCCAATACCTCATGGCGTACTTTGCCCTTCTGCCGTTTGTCCACTAACTGTCGGGCCGCTCGTTCGGTCAAGCCCAACTGCCGATCCACTTCCCGGATCAAAAGCAGTCCGGCATCCGAAGTAACCTCTCCGCCCTTGAAATCAACCCGCACACGGCGGCCTTTTACCCTTGTCAACTGTAGCTTTAATTGTTTACCTTTTGTCATCGCTGATATTGCTTTAATTATTGATCTATCCTGCTGTATATCAGCAGTTAAGCATATCAACGATACTTTTTTTACGAAATATCCGGGTTAGCCTCCAAACAGGTGCCGTCGATCAGGCAAATGGTGGGGTCAATCGGCTTGTCCAATCCCACCTGCCGGGCCAGAAGGGCATCGGCCACCACCTCAGTCAAGGTCCGGTGCAAGGCCCTCAACTGCTCTTCGCTGAAAAACTTCGAGGCCCGCTCCAGGGTGCTTTTGGAGATGCCCCTGATGCCATCGATCTGCCGGACACGGCAAAAGTCGGCCAACAGATCGCTGCTGCCCAGAGCCCGCGACAAATGCCGAAACGAAATCCCTCCGAGCAGACGGCCCAGCGTATCCATGCGCAGTGCCTTGATGGCAAAACTGGCCCGCTGCCGCCGGGCCTTTAGACCCATTGGCGGCCACCCCTCCAAGGCCAGCTCAATGGCCTGCGATTCCACCTCCGAGTCGATCAGCAGCCGATCGATTCGATCAATGGTGGCGCGGAAGTTATCGTAATCGAGGCACCGGTCGACCACAGTTAAAGCTGGACGCAGGAGGCATTGGATGGCTATATTTTTCATAGAAAGGGCTATATTGATTTTCGCTAACTCAATTATAGAACCCTTTTTTGGCCGGATCGAGCAAAAACTTGCTCTTTCCGGCTCTTTTTATCAACGTCATCCAGTTGACTATAAAATCTTTATATTTTTGGGACAGCCTCTATTTTACCCATTTGCCAATAATCTTGCTGGCAACTTTGCTCTTGACGGCGGCCCCTGTTGAGGCCGCTTTTGGCGGCTTGCTCAAACAAGCGGCCAAGCAGGCCGCAAAAAAGAAAGCTGAGCGGGAAGCGGCCAAAGTAGCTGCCAAGGTAATTGAGGAGGCATTGGAAGGGAAGGAATCCGCCGAGGCCGTCGAACAAAGCGAGAATACAGCGAAAGATTCCGATGATGGCGTGGCCGCTCAAGCGGTCTCTGAAATAAGCAAGGAGATCGCCAATTCGGCGCAGAAAGCGGCCGGGAATCTCACCCCGTCAGCTACATCCGTGGTGGCATCGGCAAATCCATTTGCGGGGGGCATCCTGGGGGGGCTGATTTATGCCAATCCGGAGAAAAAATTTGCCAGGGTGGCGGCCGAAACCCTCAATGTCACTCTGCCCGAAACGATTGATCCGGATACGATTTCTGTGCCCGTCATCGATACCGGAAGGAACGGTTTCAACAAAAAAGCGCTGAATATTTTAGGCAAGGCAGACAAAGTTGCGGTGGCTGGATTTCGGGTCGTCTTCATCACCACCAATTCCGACACGGCGACCTCGGATGGTCGAGCGACCGCTCTTGTCAACAGGGGATTAATGCGTTCCGGGGCAAAAGTGTATAAAAAAGATTCCTCCCATACCTTAAACATCCAACTGCTGGGGGTGGAACCTTCCATGATGCAAATGCTCGCAGATGCCGCCTATCAAGACTTTATGATGCGTTTGGAAGAAACCGGAAGGGAGATCGTTCCTGCCGAAACCATCCTGGCCAATGAAGGATTCAAAAGCCTGAATACCTACGGATTTACAACCGAACATCCTTTTGTCAAAAAAGCCAAGGTAAGCGAGCCTCACACCTATATTGTTTTCAGCCCCGAAAGCCTGCCGCTTTGGTTCACCCATGCCGATGCCGGCAGCGTTGGCAATGTCGCGCCGATGGCATTGAAAAATTGGCGAGCGCTCAACCAGCTATCCTTTGACACGGGATCGGTGGTTATTGTCCCTCAAATCACGATCGATTTTGCCAAATTCTCGGCCAGCGGCCGCCTCAATATTGTCGGTTCTGCAAAAGTGATTGCCGAGCAAGTGATAAGTCTAGTACCCAAGCATACCCAGTTGTATGTTTACCAGGCCAAGGCAAAAACAGCCGGTCCCCTTGCCACTACCGAGCTGAATAGGGCTGTTGAAATTCACGGAAACTATGCCGCCGGAGAAATGATCAGCAGAAAAAATTTGAACCTTTCGGATGCGTTCGGAAAATATGGCGACTTTAATTTTAGTTCCAAAGCTGAGCAGGAATACGCTTTCGTGGCCAATCCCGACTCCTACTTGATCCTGGCCGGGGCGGGCATCCAGGCGGCCAACCAGTATTTTGCCCAAGCAGTTAAATTGAATAGATAAAGTATATACTAATCCTACTACTTCTTTCCAGATTCGAATTATTGATTCGCAACCTGGACATCTCCCATTGAGGGAGATGGGGACATTTCCTTTAATCGATCCGGCAAGCGTCAATCCAGGGGTGAGGGTTTCCTCATCCTTGTTTGATCCGGTCGCCATTTAAGCTTATACTCGAATTAGAATGCGTAAAATTTCCACAGTTTTGAATACCTTGATCTGGGGCGCCCTTTCCGTTTGGGCGGGCCCGGTCTTTATCAATGAAATCCACTACGATAATGCGAGCTTCGATGTGAACGAAGGGGTTGAAATTGCCGGGACTGCCGGGACCAATCTAAATAACTGGAGCCTTGCCCTCTACAACGGCAACAACAAAAAGGTTTATGACACCATTGCCTTGATCGGACTTATTCCGCAGGAAAGCAATGGGGCCGGAACGATATTTTTTCTCTTCGAACCCCTGCAAAATGGTCCTAACGATGGCATTGCCTTGGTCAATTCCTCCGGCTCTGTGGTCGAGTTTTTAAGCTATGAGGGAACCCTCCTGGCTCTGGATGGACCCGCCGTTGGATTGACCAGCGTTGATATCGGCGTCGAAGAAAGTAACTCCACAACACCCATCGGCGATTCCCTGCAACTTGCGGGCACGGGAAACGATTCGACCGACTTTGCCTGGGTAAGTCCTTTGGCTCGCAGTTATGGCGCCATCAATGCCAACCAGACCTTTACCGCCTCGACCACCGATCTGGCGCCATCGGTATTCGAGACAAACCCTGCCGATGGGGCCGCCAGTGTTTCCGTGGATGCGGATATTGTCGTCACATTCACCGAAACGGTCGATGCGACCGGCCAATGGTATTCGGTCGAGAGCAGCCTATCGGGGGCGGTATCGGTTCAAGTCACCGGCGGCCCTACGGTTTATACCCTCCAACCGTTGATCGATTTTGCGGAAGGGGATACGATCACAGTAACCGTTTTCGGTGATAACGTTGAGGACCTCGATGGCGATGCCGACAACATGGCCGCGGATTTCAACTGGAGCTTCATAGTGTTCGACAGCTCGCAATTCCAGATCGATCCGATTCCTGCCGGCTACTATTCCACGGCCGAGGGAAAAACCGGAACGGATCTGGCCGACGCCCTGCATGACGTCATCGAGGGCCATACGGTGGTCTCCTACGATCTGGCCGATGAGGCCTTTCAGATGATGCTTGACCTCGATCCTTTCAGCCAGGGAAACGTTGTTTTGATCTACTCCCGTGCCCCCGCTGCCTTTGGCGATTTTCCCAGTGTATGGAACCGTGAGCACCTGTGGGCGCGTTCCCGCGGACTCGATGATTCGGGGGCGGATCATGCCGATCTTTTCAACCTCAGGCCGAGTTATGCCTCCATTAACAGCAGCCGAGGCAACCTCATTTTTGACGATAGCGATCCGGGCGATTCCGCTTATCTTCCCCCCGGTTCATTCGTGCTGGCCCCGGAAGTGTCCCGCGATGCGGATTCCTGGGAGCCGCCCGACAGCGTGAAGGGAGAGATCGGCCGGGCCATGTTTTACATGGCGGTGCGGTATGATGGCAGCGATTCCTCGACCCAGGACCTGGTTTTAAACAACGATCCCCAATTTATCAGTGGCAACTTTATCCCCCAAATGGGAATTTTGGATACCTTGCTGGACTGGAATCGCGAGCATCCCGTGACCGATGCCGAACGCCTTAGAAACCAGAAAATCTACAATGATTTTCAGGAAAACCGAAATCCATTCATCGACTATTCGGAGTTTGTGGACGTTATATATACGGCCGATCTATTCATCACGGAAGGTTCCTGGAAAGTAACGCACTTTACCCTCAATGAAATATTGGATGCCGACATCTCGGGCAGGGACGCCGATCCCGATAATGAAGGGGTTAAAAATTTACTCGAATTGGCTTTTAATATGAACCCCAAAGCGCCGGATCTGGAGCATTTGCCGCAGATAGTTTCAAATGAAAATGGCGTTCCAGTTTTTAACTACCGGAGGCTTTCCAACCTGGAAAAATCCGGTCTCGAATACACGTTGCAATACACGGACGATTTATCGGTGGAAGGTGGCGGATGGGTCGCCCTGGACCTGCAACAGGTTGTTGTTACTGAGACGCCCATGGGAATGACGATCCAGGTTGATGTGGAAGATTCCACTTTTATTCCTGGAACAACCGCTGCCCGGTTCTATCGTCTGGTGGTTGATTGAGGCTATGATCCGCGCTTTAAATAATTGTAACGAAATGAAATGAAGTGAAGCCTATACCTATATGATTATAATAATACCATGAAGGAAGACTCTAACGATCCAAAAACGAAAATCGCTCAATCGTCTGTGTTGACCGTCATCGGCCAGCATCCCGTCATGGCGGTTGTTTTGGTTAGCTTTACAATTTTGGGGGCCGTCGCGGGTTATTTCCTATTGACAGGCGAATGGTCCGTTCTTCGGCGGATTGCGGGGGGCGCCATCGGTGGTTGTGGAGTCGGTTTTCTGCTCACCGTATCTCGAATGATAGGGGCCTGGAAAGGCGAATTATAGCGCTGGTATTAACCCTAATTGCGATCTTTTTTAATCTTTCTGTGGACGCCGTTTTTGTCTCCGTAGGGCAGCGGTTTAGGATCCAGCATTGCGACCAGTTTTTGCCTGATTGCCGAGGCGCAGAAAACGTTCCCCCTTGGGTTGTAGTGGCCGATGTAGTAACGCTCAAGATATTCCTTAACGCCAAGTTTGAACTGGGAAAACTCCTTTTGATGGGCCTCCAATAAGTCGATATAGGGCAGTTTTTTTCGATTCATGTAATCGACAAATGTTTGATCGGGGCGGGCTCCGTTCTCCAAATATTCAGCCAGGTAGCGCGCGGGATAAGAAAGGACGTAGAGGACTTTTTTATCGTGATTTTGGGCAAAGGCTTCGATCTTGTCGACCATGGGCCGGGAAGAGAAATAGGCGGCTTTTCGATGCAGGTCGCTGGCTGTCCGGTCGAGGGCTTGGCTGGAATCGATGCTCGAAACCACGCCGTGGGTGGTGGCCAGTTCCATGATATCGGCAAAGGCCTGGGCGGGGTTGCCGCTTTTTGCGTTCAGATGAGCGACAATGATTTTTAAAACGAGGTTGTCTTTAAAGGTTTCGTAAACCCAATCAAAATCGGTTAGATGGTAAACGCTTTGAGGCGTAGGGCAGGGATTGGGCTCCTCCGAAATCGATTCTTCCCTCGGATTGACTTTCAAATAAGGAAGCGTCGGTTCGATAAACAGGTTGTGTTTGCGTGCCCGGATATTTCTCCAAGCGTCGAGGTTGCGAAAATGATCGTCTTCGTAAATGTTGAACAGTATCATCCTGGCGGGATTGCGCTTTTCCTCTTTCAACATTCGCAGGTAGGCCTGGTAAACCGACCAGCCCCCCACGCCGAAATTTCTGACCGGTTCGAGCAAATGCGCTGCCAGGACCTCCTGCCATGTCTCGGCATCGTTCACCTGATGGCATTGTGTAAAGCTGTTGCCATAGGTGTTGATGCGGCAGGGCTGGTCGGCGTAATTGAGAAGAATTCGTTCGTCTAATGCACCAAAGGTATAGGTGCAAATGGAATTGTCCACGCCGTCCACGAACCGTCCGCTGCGCAGCAACCAACCGAATTCACTGCTGTATTTTGCAAAAGGAAAAGCTTTCCCCGCCAGCCAGTCGTCCACCTCCTGCCGGGAATAAAGAATGCTCCGCAAAAACGATTCAGTCGTCACCGGTTGGCTGCTTTTCATGATCGGGTCTGAACTTGGGGTATTATTTCTGTTATCGGCAGAATAAGCGCGAGCTGACTGCACTCCAAGACCAGCCAAGGCGCTTTTTTTCAAAAATTCCCTACGACGCATTCTTCAACTTATGGCCATTAGCAGCCGGAAACAATCAGAAATAGCGGCGCAGTTCAATTTTTTCGTTAGGCTTTACTCGACTGTGCTTTGGAATTTGGCCATTAGGTAGGCGCCTGCGGTGACGGGTGGGTATTTTGGCTTTTCTCCTTCTTTCAGGCAGGTGGGTATGCAGGCGATTTGCGCGTCCCAATTGGGCATGTGGAAAAACGCCATTGATTGGCGGCGGGGGAGAACCTGCACGGAATTTTGCGGAGCTTTTACCCGGTGCAGGGTGGATACCCAATGGTCGTTGGTCCAGGTCGATAGCATGTCCCCGATGTTGACGGCAAAGGCTCCGGGGATTACGGGCACTTCCTGCCATTCTCCTTTCGGGGTAAATATTTCCAGGCCGCAGGAACCTTCTTCGGGCAGGAGTATGGTGAGGCTTCCATAATCCGAATGGGCGCCGGCCCTTTGCTGGCCTTTTTTTGGTGGATTGCGGTTTTCGGGGTAATTGATGGCCCGCATGGCGCTGGCCGGGGTGTCGATATAGGGATCGAAATAATTCTCCGGCAGGTCTAGCGCGAGGGCGAATATTTTCATGATAGTGGCCCCTAGATCGCTCAATACCCTGAAGTAAGAGATGAAGGCATCTTTCAGTTCGGGTGGATTTTCCGGCCACAGGGTTGGTGAATAGGTAAATTTAGCCCCTGGCGCGTCTTCTAAATTGTCCGGGCGTTGGAGAGGGCCCATGTTGAGTGTTTCCTTGAGATCGGGCGGCGTGTCCACGCCCCGGGATTTGGCCAGGGCCTCCACCGCAAAGGGGATATAGCCGTAGGGATTGCCCCCATCGAGAGCCTTGTTTTTCAGCTTTTCCTCCGGGGGAAGGTCGAAAAACCGCCGGGCTGAATTCCACGCGGGGTCAATGGTGGTTTTATTTATCCGATGTCCCGTTATGGCTAGAAATCCGGTTTCCCGGCAAATGGAATCGACCCGCTTGGCCAGTGCCATCTTGTCAACACTGTCACCATTAGAAAATGGAGATATATCAACAATCGGAAAAAAACTCATAATTCCAAAAATGAATACTATTTATTGGTATACTGCAAAAGTAATAAGCACCCGACCAATATTCAGGGTAGAATTATTTCTTTCACAGGGTTAAAAATAGCGGCGTATTTCTATTTGCAGGAAGTTGTCTTTGCGGAGTGAGTAGGTGGGGTCGTTGGGGGCTGATCGGTGGAAGGATTGCCCTTCGATGATAAGTTTGTATTTGCTCCCGATGCGGCGCTCGAATTCGGCGCGGAGAGATGTTGCGCCGTTGTCGGGATCGTAAATGACTCCGCCCAGGAAGGAGGTGTCCCGCTCGTCGTTGAAGGCCAGACGGGCGCCGCTGAAGATGTCGTGGTTGAATGGGGTGTCGGCCCTGTCGCCACGGCTGTCGTAATGGTATTCGGCGATGGTGCCAATATCCATGCTGGAGCCGAAAACTCCGTAAAAAGTGTATTCAAAACCTCCCGTAAAAGCCTCGAAATTCTGGTGTTGGCCGGAGCAGGAGATGCCTTCAAATTTTAGCAACCAGCCGCCAGTGGTATATTGCAGGTCGAGGCCAACCTGCTGGATGAGAAAGTAGGCCGGACGGAGAAAAATCTCCCCATTGGGCCGGGCATCGGGTATGAATACGGGATCCCTGCCGGTGCCGTTAAAATAGGAGAGGCCGACATCGATATTTCCGAAATAGTTGGCATAACGGAGAGCGAAATCAGGATGCCATTGCTCGGAGGAAGATTCGTAGATGGGGCGGCCGGTGTCCACCTCCGGTTGAGAGCGCAAACGGCCTTCGGGGCCTGGAAAGGTGCGTTCCCGGAAATAGGGAAGGAGGTAAAAATCGAAGGTTCCCCAGTTGGATGGAATACTAAGGTTGACCATGGGCTGGCCCAATTTTTCCTCCCCGTCGATGTTTTCCACGAGGTCGGTCTGATTGATGATATCTACCAGGTGGCGCGATTCGGTGACGCCCCAGAACACTTTGCCCACGCCGACTCGAAGCTCCCAAGCGTCGCTGATTTTTTGAAAATAAAATTCCCGAAGATCGAAATGGGAGCGGTCGGGATCGGAGGTGTCGAGGCGGAAGTATGGAGTGGCGGTGAAGGAAAGGTCGCGGTTTTCCGATTCCTTGAAGAGTTCAATCTCCAAACTTAGAGAAGCGGAAGCCCTGCCGGACTGTCGATCGTCCAGGGGTTTTTTTGCGAAACCCCGAATTTCGCTTCCCACATAACCGGTGGCCTCCCAGTTCTCGAAAAAAGCGGCATTGAGCACGGGGCTGGAGAACGCCAACCCCAAACTCAAACCCAACCCCGCAAGCCTGAGACCCTTTCGGGTAAAATATTGATCGTTAGCGGACATTGCGCAGGGTGTCGCGCTCGAAGTCGCGATCCTTGAAACCTTGGGTGAATTCATAACCGTCCCATTCCAGAAGGGTGCTCTTGCCCGTCTGGTGGTTGACCATGTTGAATTTCTCCGCCCTCCAGAAGCCATTCCCATTCCCATAGAGGTTGAAGTTGTGCTGGGTGAGGGTTTTCAACAGTTCGCCTTTGCGATCGTAATAATCGATCTTGAGGCTTCGGTATTCCTCCTTGTCGTACCAGGCCACCTGCCTTGTGTAGCCCGAATTGGGATCGACCGGGTAGCGCTCGACAACGTAGCTGCTTTTGCCGTCAAGAACCTCTTCGCGGAGGTATTTGTAAGTGTATTTTTCCACCTCCTGAGAAGAGAGGTCTTCGTAGGAGAATTCGCTGCCCACGAAGGGGCCGGATTTGTTGTTGGCGGAAATGCGCTTCACCCTTTTCAAGGCGGGCAAGTAGAGCCATTGGTCGTCATTGCCGACAATCTGGGTGTGGACGAGAAAAGCGGTTCCTTTGACGTCGCGCGGATAGTCGAAAACGATGAGATTTTTATCGCCCGCATCGAGCTGTTCGAGGGAGCGAAAACGCATTTGCCTTGAGCTGGAATCGCCGTGGCGGTTGCGCAGAATCATTTTGGCATCGGCAGCCCAGTCTCCCCAACCGGAGTCCCTGGCTTCGACCGCTTCCGCAATGGCGAGGCCTTTTTCGGCGGGAGATTGTATTTTATCGATGGTGGGTTCGGCAATGTCCGCCAAGGCCAGGTTTCCCGACAAGAGGAGGGTGAGGGCGAACGGCAGGATTTTGTTGCTAACCCGGCCGTGGCGGCTGGATGGATTGGCGATTGAATTATAAGGTGATAGGTTCGTTTTCATAGGTAAGTGTTCCTTTAATAGATTCCAGTTTTTGAGTTTGTGATTTTTTACGATCGAAAGTGAGAAGCAGGGCGGGCAGGAAGAGGAAATCGGCAATCAGGGCGAAGGCGATGACGATGGCCGTTAGCTGGCCCATCCAGGCGTTGAGCCGGAAGGTGGAAAGGCTTAATATGGCGAATCCCACCACAAGTATGATTGTGGTGTAGACAAGCGCCTCACCCACCCGGTTGAAGGCGAACCTGACGGCATCTTCGGCATCAAGATTATGCTCACGGCGGCCCCTCAGGTACTTGCTTAAAAAGTGCACCGTATCGTCCACCACGATGCCGAGGGTCATGCCGGTGACAGCGGACAGTGAGAGGCCCATTTCGCCAATGAGCATTCCCCAAAGACCAAACCCAAGAATGGCCGGCACGAAGTTGGGGACGAGGCTGATGAACCCATATCGGCTACTACGCAGGGCAATTGCCAGTATGAATGAAATGAGAAGGACTACGCAGGGCAATTGCCAGTATGAATGAAATGAGAAGGACAGCGAGGGCCGTTCCGGTGAGCATGCCCTTGATGTTGCGCTCGGAAAGGTGGGCGAACATGACCGAAGGGCTGGTGGCCTCCGCCTGCATGATCTCCGGAAAATTCTCCTTTTGCCAGAGTTCGGCCCGGTCCATGAGTGCCCTCATTTTCTGGGTCGAAATATTGGCCAGGACGACGGTCAAGCGTGAGGCCGACTTGTCCACGTTTATCACGTTGTTCACATCGAGGCCGTAAGGCAGGGACATTTCGTAAAGAAGAAGGTATTGGGCGGCCAGGTTTCGTTCGTCCGGGATGCGATACCAGGAGGGGTCGTCGCCGTGCATGTTTTTATTGAGCTTTTTGAGGGTGTCCGAAAGGGTGACCACCTGCTGCACTCCGGGCTGCTCCCGATACCAATGAGTAAAGGCATCGAGGCCCTCGAGGTAAGAAGGGTTGCTGATGCCGCTGGATTCGCCGGAGGGGATCGAATACTCGATGCTGTATATACCGGTCAGGTTATCCATGGAATAATCGGTATCCTGCCGGAAAGTGGTATCGGTGCTGAAGTATTCGACCCACTGGTCGTTGAGTTCGATGCGGGTCAGAAAAAACGCCAGCAGAGCGGTAACTGCGACCGAACCCCAAAGAAAGACCGGCCTATTCCGAATAAGGGCGTTGGCCAGGCCATCCATCCAGACCGGCGTTTCCCTTTTGTGTTTGCCAGCCTTAACGGGTAGCAAGGACATTAATGCGGGCAGGAAAAATATGGTGAATAACCAGGCCGCCCCCACTCCCATGGCGACCACGTTGCCGAGATGGCGGAAAGGCGGCGAGTCGCTGAAATTCATGCTCAGGAAACCGATGGCGGTTGTCAGGGAGGTGAGAAAGAGCGGTTGGAAATTAGTCCTTACGCTTTCCACTATTGCATCCCTACGGGTACGCCCGCGGCCCATCTCCTTGAAAAATGTGACCAGCAGATGGATGCTGTCGGCCACCGCCAGGGTCATGATCATGGTTGGCGCGGTGGAGACTATGGGGGACAGCGGGATGCCCAGCCAACCCATCAGGCCCATGCCGGTGATGACGGAGAAGAAGATCATCATAACAGCCCCGAAGGTGCCCGCCACCGAGCGCAAGAGGAGGGCCATGACAGTGAAAATGCCTAAGGGCCATGACAGTGAAAATGCCTAGATACATGAGTGGCATGATGGAGGACATGTCTTGAATACTCGATTCGCCAAAGGCGTTGTTGAGCATGACGATACCGGTCAGTCGCACATCGAAGCCGGGATACTTTTGCTCAAATTCGGCAGCCAGTTCTCGGGAAGCAGCAGCCACCTTCATGGCTTCGGTATTCTCCTTTTCAGGTAAAGTGAGAGTGACGCTTATGCCGGTAACCTTTTCATTTGCGCCAATTAAGCGGTTGTTTAAAAGCGGTTCGCGGTAGGCGATCACTTTGGCTTGGTCTAATTCTTGCGGGGTAACATTGGCCGGATCGGGCACCAGGTCACCGACCAGCAGATCGTCTTCTATGGCCTGGGAATGCTGAAAATTGGTGATCGAATCGACCCGGGTGGCAAAGGGGAGCTTCCAGGCTTGATCGGTCAGCCACGAAACCGCCTGGAGGTAATTTTTGGAAAAGACTAAATCTTTATCCTGTGTGAGGACGAAAATCACATTGTTGTCTTTGGTGTAGGTATTGCGGATGGCTTCGTAAGCAACCAATTGTGGGTTGTCCTTGCCAAAAAATACCCGGTAGTCGTTTTTCATTTCAATGCGGCCAAGACCAGTGCCGGCTGCGGCAACAAGGGCCAGTGTGGCTACGATAATGGGCCACCGCCAGCGCAGGACCCAGCGGCCAAATCGTTCCGGGGAGAAGGTGTTCAGGAGATTTTTTGTATTCATGTTATATTAGTGTTAGAAGTGAATATTTACTTACATTTTAAATTAAATTTTTTTACTCAATATGCTTCAGCATCCGGTTGAAGTCTCTGTCCAGCTTATCGAAGTCCAGGTATTTTTCCATGGCTTCGTCTTTCAGGCCCATGCCTCGAAGGGCGAACCAGGTGGTATCCTGAATCAAGGCTTCGGAGTTTCGCTGGTAGTTGAAGACCGGCTCGGGCGGAAGGCTGTTTAGGCGCTGTACGATAGTCATGTTGTGGGTAAACCAGAGCCGCTCCTCTTCGCTGAGGGGAGAGGCAACCATGTCGCCCGCCTCGGTTGCCGCCTGCAAGGAGGCCTTGAAGGGCTTCATTATTTTATAAAAACTGCCTTCCAGAAAAGTGCGGGCGAATTTGCCGTCTTCGGTCATGCTTTTGAACATAAGGCGCGGCAGGGCATCGGTATCCGCTGTGCCCATGGGATCCTTAATACAGCGAACCATTAAATAGGTGAATAGAACCAGCGTTTCAGTTGAAGGCTCGAGTTTAAAAATCTGTGACATGACGCTGGCTTTGGCGGTGCACAGGCAATCTTGAATAGCCCCAAAAAGGCTTTCTTTGCCGGGAAAATGCCGGTAGAGGAGGGCTTCGGAAACCTCGGCTGCCTCGGCGATGTCTTTTGTCGTCGTGCCCACGAACCCCTTTCTGGCAAAGAGCGGGGTGGCCGCATCGATGATTGCCTGTTTTCTTTCCTCTGAACTGAGTCTGATTTCTACCATGATTAAACAAGAAGTAAGTGTTTACTTACATGTGTCAATGCTTTTTTTTATTTTTTTAATAAATTTTCATGCCTGGGTTTGCCGGAGGGGACTTGACAAGCACAAGAGGGGGATTAATAATATTTTTTTTCTAAAACCTCTTTTCAATTAAGAGTGGGTTTACGCCCGCTTTTTTTTTTCTATATAAACTTTACTCAACATCTTTCTATATAAACTTTACTCAACATCGATACAGCAATGAGCAGCGAAATTCTCTCAGTTCTCGAATATATGGAGAAGGAAAAAGGCATTAGCCGTGATGACATGATCAGCGCCATCACCAATGCCATCAAAGGGGCTGCCCAAAGGGGGGTCAACGCGGGACAGGATTTGCGGATAGAGATCGACCCGAAAACGGGCGCTCTGAATGCTTGGGCGATGCTCGATGTGGTCGATTCGATGAGCGACCCGAAAACGGAAATCCATATCGAGAAGGCGCGTCTTTTTTCTCCCGAAGCGCAAATTGGGGGGCGTATTGAGAAGGAGATCGATCCGGCCTACCTGGGGCGCATCGCAGCTCAAACCGCGCGGCAGACCATTATGCAGCGGCTTCGCCAATTCGAAAAAGAGCGTATATACGACGATTATAAGGACATGATCGGCGATATTGTATCCGGGTTAGTGCGCCGCCGGGAGCGCGGGGACCTCATTGTGGACCTGGGCAAGGCGGAGGCGGCCCTGCCGCACCGCGAACGCGTACCGAGCGAAGATTATTCACCGGGTGAACGCATTCGCTGCCTTCTTTTGGCCATAGAGCACACCAACCGGGGACCGGAATTGATTTTAAGCCGGGCCAGTGTACGGTTTGTGCGGAGGCTTTTCGAGCTAGAGGTTACCGAAATTGCCGATGGCACGGTGATCATCGAAGCCCTTTCCAGGGAGCCTGGCTACCGGACAAAAATTGCCGTCAACAGCAGAGACCCGCGGGTGGACCCAGTGGGCGCATGCGTGGGCGCTCGCGGCGCGCGCGTGAAGAGTATCGTGCGGGAGTTGGGGGGTGAAAAAATCGACATCATCCGCTTTTACAGCGATCCCGTCAAGATGCTGGAAGAAGCCATCAAACCGGCCGTGCCGAGAAACATCCGACTCGATGAGGCGGGGCGGCGCATTTATTTTGAGGTTCTGGAGGAAGACCTATCCATCGCCATCGGCCGCCGTGGCCAGAACGCGCGCCTGACCAGCCGCTTGCTGGGGTGGAAGCTGGACATCTCGAAGGAGAAGAAAGTCGTGCTTGGATTCGACGCCCGGGTGGAAGCCGCCATCGCCGGCTGGCATGGAGTTCCGGGGATTTCCGACGAATCGGCCCAAAAGTTAGTCAGTCTTGGCATCGTCAATCCAGAAGCTTTTGTCGGGGTAGAGGCCGATGACCTGGTGGGAGCGGGATTTACCCCGGAGGAAACAGCCGATGTCATCACTAATGTAGAAAAATTCCGAAACCGGGATAAAATTGACGTTTGAGAATTTTTGCAAGAGACCGCAGGCGGTGGTTGCCGCCATTTATCCAGTCATCCTTTTTGATTTAAACACAGCATGAGCGTCAGAGTATACGATCTTTCCAAGAAAACCGGGATGACTAACGTTGAACTCGTTAAGTTACTCCGGGAGCGTGGTTTTATTGTCAAAAGCGCCTCCAGCACGGTCGATAATATATCTGCGGAAAGCCTGGTCGAGGAATTTGGGCAGAAAACGGAAGCTCCCCAGGTGGAGAAAGCCGTTGCGCCCCCGGTCCTGGCTCCTGCCATTCCGGTAGTTCCCAAACCAGCTTTACCTCCGGGGATTTTCGTAAAATCGAGGGCCGATGTGGAAAAGGAGCGGAAGGAAAAACTGGAAGCCGAGGGTCGTTTGCGGAAACCAATCAAGCCCATCAAGCCGAAGGTGATGCCCCCTGTGCAGACCGTGAAGTCGCCACCCCGGCCACGGCATGTGGCCATATCTACATTCAGGAAGCAACCGATCGAACCGATGGTTACCACTCCGCCGAGCAGAGAGGAATCTGCCAAGCTGCCGGAATCGCCCGCCTCTCCCGTAAATGTGGTCCCCTCCATGGCCACCAGCCCCCAGCAGCCAGCCATTCCGCCTAAACCGCCTTCGCTTTCTGCGAAAGCGCCTTCAGCCGAGGCCGAGGCCGGAAAAGAGGAAGCGGAGCCCGTCGAATTGAAGATGCTTCAGGTGAAACCGCCCATCGTAGTGCGCGATTTTGCCGAAATCATAGGGTTAAAGCCCTTTCGCCTCATTTCGGAGTTAATGGAAAAGGGTATATTTGCCTCCATGAACCAGGTCATTGAGGAAGACATAGCCCAGTTAATTGCCCAGAAGCATGGGTATAAACTCGATATCCGGCACCGGGGCGAAGGCCAGCCGGAAGCCCAGAAAGTGAAAAAAGCCGAACCGGTTATCGATGAGAGCAAGCTGCTTGAGCCGCGACCGGCGGTGGTCTGCATTTTGGGGCATGTGGATCATGGCAAGACGACTTTGCTGGATACCATACGCAACGCCAATGTAGTGGCTGGCGAGGCGGGGGGAATTACCCAGCATATCGGGGCTTACCAGATAGAGCACAAAGATCAGAAAATCACTTTTATCGATACTCCCGGCCATGCCGCCTTTTCCCAAATGCGCGCGCGGGGGGCGGGCATCACTGATATCGCCATTTTGGTGGTGGCGGCTGACGATGGATTTATGCCGCAAACGGATGAAGCACTTGGGCATGCGCAGGCGGCCAATGTCCCATTGATTGTGGCCATAAACAAGATCGACACCAAGGGGGCTGATATCGATCGCGTCAAAACTCAGATGCAGGATCGCAATATCGCCGCTGAAGACTGGGGCGGGGAAATTCTCACCGTTTCCATTTCGGCCCTCAAAGGGGAGGGGATTGATGCCCTGCTCGACAGCATCAATTTACAGACGGAAATTATGGAAACCTTGAAGGCCAACCCCAAGTGTCCGGCCGAGGGTGTGATTTTGGAGACGCAAAAGGAGATGGGCAGGGGGGCCACCGCGTCCGTAATCATCCAAAAGGGAACTCTAAAGCAGGGTGATGCGCTTTTATCTGGCCCCTGCTACTGCAAAGTGCGGGCCATGATGGATGACACGGGAAAACCGTTAAAAAAAGCTGGGCCGTCCACTCCGGTAAAAGTAATAGGCTGGTCCGGGCCTCCGAATTCCGGGAACCTCTTTACAACGGTCAAGAATGAAAGGCAGGCTAAAAACCTGGCTGAAGAAAATGCCCACCAGCTCAAATTGGATGGGCAAGCAGCGCCAGTTGAGGATCAGCCGGTTTCCCTGGAGCATCTTTTTGCGGCCATAGCGGAAACGAAGAAGAAGATTTTCCGGGTGGTGGTAAAGGCGGATGTATTTGGCACGGCGGAAGCATTGGCGGGCAGCCTTCTGGATATTAAAAGCGACAAGGTCGATCTGGAAATCGTGCAGACTGCGGTTGGCCCCATCAGTAAGAATGACGTGCTTATGGCGAGCGCCTCGGAGGCGTCGATAATAGGATTCAATGTCAACCTGGAAGCGGGAGTTGCGGGGGATGCCAAGCACCGGGGGATCACCATCCACCTGCACAACGTAATTTACGAACTCGTTGATCTGGTGAAGGAAGCCATGGTCCTCACCCTTGATGTGGAGCTTCATGAGAACAAAATCGGGGCGGCCCAGGTGCGGCAGGTCTTTCCCGTTGCCAAAGGCGGACAAGTGGCTGGCTGCCTGGTCACAGAAGGTCGTCTGGTGAGGGATGGCAATGCCCGCTTATTCCGCGATGGCGAGGTTTTGCACGAGAATAAAATATCCACCCTGAAGCGATTCAAGGACGATGCTACGGAAGTGCGCGCTGGTTATGAATGCGGCTCCAGGCTGGGCGATTTTGACGATTACAAGGAAGGGGATTTGATTGAATGTTACGAAATCCTGAAAGTCCGGCCCACCCTGTAATCTCACTGGTCAAACTGTGCCTCTGTAAGACATAAATTGGGTAGTAGAAAGAATTTCCGGGTTGCGTTCGGGCTGGAAAAAGAATTTTTACATCGGCATTAAAATTTCAACCAGACAGAAATATGGTCAAACGAATGGTCCGAGTAAATGAGCTGGTGCGGCGTGAAATCAGTGAAATTTTGCATACCCGGTTTCGGAGTGAATGTGTCGCCATTACTATTACAGAGGTGAAGGTGGCCAGCGATCTGCGCAACGCGAGGGTTTTTTATGCCGTGTTGGGCGACAATGAGAATACGCAATCGGCGCAGCTTTTTTTGAAAAAACAGGGGAGGGAAATACGTCATCTATTGGGTCGGCGAGTGGTCCTTAAATACACACCTTTTCTCACCTTCGAACACGATGAGTCCATTGCCAGGGGATTTCACTTAAACAGCCTTATAGACGAACTCGATCTGGAAGAAGAACCTATTTAGCTCAAGTATGTATTACCCTCAATTCAAATCATCCTTTCTCGAAATGCTGGAAGCCCTGAGGGGCCAAAAAGTGGTAGTCTTGGGGCACCTTCGGCCGGATGGCGACTGTGTTGGGTCGCAGGTCGCTTTCTGCCGGTGCCTGCTGTCCCGGGGGATCGAAGCTGTTTGTCTCAATGCGCATCCGGTTCCGCGTGTTTTGCGATCCTTTGTGGGGGACACCCCTTATTATTTGCCTGAAAAATTTAATCATGAAGGGTTCCTGGCGGCCAATATGGATTGCGCCGATGAAGTCCGCATCGGCCGGGAGCTGCAAGCGCGGTATCCGGAAATTCTGGTCAATATCGACCATCACATATCCAACCCGGCCTACGGCCGATTCAACTTTATCGACTCCACTTCATGTGCTACAGCGGAAATCCTGGCAGGGCTTTTTTTTGACTGCGGTATTTCCATCGACCCCATAACCGCTCAGGCCCTTTATGCCGGCATCGTTACTGACACAGGGCAATTCCGATTTCCTTCGACCACCCGCCAGGTTTTCGAAATCTGCCGTTTATTGATGGAAAACGGGGCCGACCCGGCGGCCGCGGCGATGGAGCTTTATGAAATGGAAAGTCTCTCCAAGCTGCAACTGCTGGAGCGCTTTCTGGCCTCACTGCAATTGGAGTGCGATGGCCGGGCTTGCATCGGGGTGTTAAAAAACGGGGTTTATGAAGAGACCGGTTCGGACAGCGAAGACTCCGAGGGATTGGTCGATTACGCGCGATCGATCGAGGGGGTGGAGGTGGCCGTATTGCTGGAAGAGCGCAGCGGCGCGATTAAAGGCAGTTTTCGGGCAAAAGACCCTGTGCACCGGGTGGACCGGCTGGCCGCAAAATTCAATGGGGGAGGCCATGCCTGCGCCGCCGGCTTTAATTGCAGCGGAATACTGGCAGATTTTTACCCAAACCTGGTGGCAGTATTGCAGGAACATTTTCAAAGTCCCGGAATTTCATAGATTTAAAAATCAAGATAATATGAACCCTAATCCACACCCATTTGAAGGTCTCCTCTTAGTTGACAAGCCCCGCGGACCGTCCTCCCATGATATAGTGGACCGGGTGCGCCGTAAATTGGGCATGAGGCGGATCGGCCATGCCGGCACTCTTGATCCTAACGCGACTGGTTTGCTCATCATTCTGGTGGGCAAAGCGACCAAAGTGTCCCAGTATTTAATCAATCTGGACAAGTTTTACGAGGGAGTCATAAAATTGGGGGAGAAAACCGATTCGCATGATTCGGAGGGAAAAATAGTGGCGGAGATTCCCGTTCCCGCCCTCAGCGAGGAGCAAATTATGGAATTCATGAACGGGTTTGTGGGCGACCAGTATCAGACCCCGCCTATGTTTTCGGCCAAAAAAATCAAGGGAGTTCCTCTCTACAAGCTGGCCCGGAAAGGAAAAGTTGTGGAAAGAGAGCCGCGTTTTATCCGTGTTTCGGCAATGAATTTGCTGAAAATCGAGCTGCCTTTTATATCCTTTTCCATACATTGCAGCAAGGGCACCTATGTTCGCACTATCGCCCATGATCTGGGCCATAAAATTGGCTGCGGCGCCCACCTGTCGGAATTGCGGCGCACAGGCATCGACAAGTTTCTCCTGGCCGATGCCGTTTCCCTGGAGAAGTTCGAGGATTTTTCAGTGAGGGAAATCCAGAGGAGCCTGCTGCCGGTTTATCAGGCCATTCCTAGCAATGTCTTGTAAAAGTGTGAGTGCGAAAACGGATTTACCGGCCACAGTGGAATCCTGCGAAGGGCTCGATTTGGGCGGCAAGGCGCTGCACCTGGCTATCGGCATGTTCGACGGGGTACATCTGGGGCACCAGGCGGTAATCGATGCGGCAATTCACACGGCCACGGCCAGCAGCGGCGGTCTTGAAGGCATCAGTGGGGTGCTTACTTTTTGGCCCCATCCCAGTTGCATTATTTCTCCCGAAAATCCCGTCCGGCAAATAATGATGCCCCAAATCAAAAGTCAATTCCTGCATGAGCTGGGGGTCCAACTGGTTATCCAGAAACGCTTTGATTCCGAATTGGCGAAAACCGCAGCAGAGGATTTTTTGCCGGGTTTGAAAAAAGCACTCCCTACTTTGAGATCCATTTATGTTGGCCAGAATTACCGCTTCGGCAGTGGCAGGAGAGGAGATTTGCCGCTTCTTGTCGAACAGGCCAAGGGTCTCGGGCTCGGTGTTTACAGCGCTCAGCGAATTGTTTGCAATGGGCGGGATATCAGCAGCACCCGGATACGAGCCAAACTCATGGATGGGAAAATCGAAAAGGTGAATGATTTGCTTGGCTACTCTTATTTCAGTCGGGGAGCGGTAGAGTCGGGAATGGGGCGTGGAGCCAGTCTCGGGTTCCCCACCTTGAATTTATCCTGGAATCCGGAACTGCCGCCCGCTTTCGGGGTTTATGCGGTCATGGCAACTGCCACCGGTTCCGGCAAATACTACCCGGGCGTGGCCAACTATGGGGTCAGGCCCACATTTTACGACCAGAGCGTCCCCATTTTAGAAATACATTTATTTGACGAAACTTCTTTAGGGCCGGAGGATGAAATCAAGGTTCTGTGGAAATCCTTTCTGCGGCCCGAGAAGCGATTTTCCGATTCGGAGGCTTTAAAATCCCAGGTTTCCCTGGATAAAGCTCAGGCCATGAATTATTTCTCCGATAAAATCCATACCGGTTAAATATTCAATTTTCAGAAATCCCCGCTTTTTTTATAAAACCGGCCTGAATCTCTTCGTTTTCAATTAATTCGATGGCAGAAGACACAAAAAAACTTGTCCGGACCCTGCAAAACCGCCTGAAGGAAAAGGTTCATTTAGCGAGCATCGTGACGCACGATTTGCGCAACCCTTTGGCTTCCATTAGAATGTATTTTGAAATGGCCCTCAGCGACAATGCCGCCTTGCGCGAACATAGCGAATCGATGAAGGAGCCCATTCTGGAAATGTGCCAGAGTATGTCCCTGCTTCTAGACAACTATTCGGACCTGGTTAAAATCGAGGCGGGTTGCGAGCGGCTCGAGCGGCTGCCGTGCGATTTGGTCCGGCTTGTGCGGGAGGCCAGGGATTCTTGCTCCGATATGATTGCCAGCGCGGGGACGGAGGTCCGGTTGAGCGCCGATGCGCCGGATTGCCCGGTTTATCTAGATCCCGGACTGTTTTCCAAAATGCTGCATAAGCTGCTCGGCGATATTGTTTTGCTGAGCCCGAAATGTTCCGCAGTGGAGGTGAGGTTGAGCCAAACCGGCCAGGATGCGGTTCTGGGCATTGAATATGTTGGCGCCTGGACGGCTGCTGAATTGCAATCATTGCTCGATATAGACCTTCTAAAGCTGAAGGAGGAGAGGGACAGCGAACGAAGGTTCCAATGCCTGGTATTTGGCATCGTTAAAAAAATCCTGTCCGCCCACGGTTTCGACTTTGCAGTAGATCCTGCCAATGGAAATGGAGCTTTATTAAATATTCAGATCCCCAGTGGGCAAGAATCTCAGGCTGCTTTAAATCCTGTTTCAACTACCTGTAGTTGAAGTGTTGATCGAGTTGAAAACCGCATAAACGATGCCGATCAAGTTCTTGGGTGTCACCGGTTCAACACCCACTTTGGCATTATTCTAGAGGCTGTCCCAAAAGGGTGATTTTTGCGAGGGCTTTTGATAGGCGCTCATTTTAGAGGTATTTGCATTTGGGAGAGTATCAACTTTGCTCTCCTATGACGTTAGGATACTGGTTTTGGGGTCCGGTTGCCTGGTTTTCTTTGTATGAGCCGACAGTACGGCTGTGAAAAAGTATTGTCCTTGCTTTTCCGCTCTCTAGGCCGCCGCTTTGGTTTTTAGTTCGTCTTGCTGGGCCAGCATCTTGGCTACTTTCCATAGGTTGTGCGAGAGTACCGACCAGGCGTTGTGCGAGAGTACCGACCAGGCTACGCTGATCGAGCGGTTGGCAAAGCCTTTGCTGCGCAACCGCCCAGCCTGCCAGCGATTCTTCAATACCCCGATCCGCCCTTCGGTGCTGGCCCGGCGCTTTTGCAATTGTCTGAACAGTGGTTCCTCCATCCGTTTTTTCAACTGCTTCGGATCGCGTGGACAGAGCGCGTCGTAGATTCCCTCCTGGGCTAACTGCCGGCGGGCCCGCTGGGAGGCAAATCCCCGGTCCGCGCACATGGCCGCTATGGGTTCTTCCAGGTTGAAGCGGTTCTGTCTTTGCAAACTCTCTTGCATTTGTTCATTTTCGCTTGGAGTTCGGCTGCCGTAGAGTTTCCAGTCCAGCAGGTACCCTTCAACGCTTTCTCCCAAAAACAGGGTGTTGCCGAACTCGACCTCTTGGCCCGCTTTACCTCGCACAATCACCTGCCCATCGAGTTCGTAAACACTCAAGACTTTCTCTGCGTTTTTCACCTGGCGGCCGCCAATGATCCGCTCGTGCGCCTGTTTGATGACCACCGGGATTTGCTCGCTCATGCGCTCCATCCGGGCGAGGATCTGTTGGACCTGTTTTTCGCTGTAATCGCTTTGCTCCCAGCAGGCTTGCAATAATTCCCGGTGACTGCGGGCATGCTCCCCGATCCGTTTGAGCAGCTTTTTCATCTGCCTCAAGATACCCTTGCGCTGCCGCGCGCTGTCCTTTCGCCGCCGGCTGTGGGTCATCTGTATGCACAGCCGATTCATCTGCCGAGCCAAGGGCTCCGGTTCGATCGGCATGCGATGGCGCAAACCGGCCTTCTCGCGGATCAGCCGGATCGCTTTGAGCAACGTGCCGGCTACATCCTTGAGTAATACCCAGTCCGTCGGCCAATGAATGTTAGCCTCCAAACAGGTGCCGTCGATCAGGCAAATGGTGGTGTCAATCGGCTTGTCCAATCCCACCTGCCGGGCCAGAAGGGCATCGCCCACCACCTCAGTCAAGGTCCGGTGCAAGGCCCTCAACTGCTCTTCGCTGAAAAACTTCGAGGCCCGCTCCAGGGTGCTTTTGGAGATGCCCCTGATGCCATCGATCTGCCGGACACGGCAAAAGTCGGCCAACAGATCGCTGCTGCCCAGAGCCCTCGACAAATGCCGAAACGAAATCCCTCCGAGCAGACGGCCCAGCGTATCCATGCGCAGTGCCTTGATGGCAAAACTGGCCCGCTGCCGCCGGGCCTTTAGACCCATTGGCGGCCACCCCTCCAAGGCCAGCTCAATGGCCTGCGATTCCACCTCCGAGTCGATCAGCAGCCGATCGATTCGATCAATGGTGGCGCGGAAGTTATCGTAATCGAGGCACCGGTCGACCACAGTTAAAGCTGGACGCAGGAGGCATTGGATGGCTATATTTTTCATAGAAAGGGCTATATTGATTTTCGCTAACTCAATTATAGAACCCTTTTTTGGCCGGATCGAGCAAAAACTTGCTCTTTCCGGCTCTTTTTATCAACGTCATCCAGTTGACTATAAAATCTTTATATTTTTGGGACAGCCTCTATTCTATCCTCTGGCCACACAGCTTTTACCTTCTCTTTTTAGAAGTTGATGAACGATTTGGTCCCCCCACTGGTTATGGTAAGCCACGATCATGCCCACTTCCAGTTGGTCGAATTCGATGGGTGTGATGACCAAAACCGTATTATCGCCATAAATCGGAGCCATGGAAATTCCCTCTCCTTTGTGCAACGTAGCATCCGCGACGCCCCATCGGACCGAGCGGGCGACATTCAAGATCGTAGCGCCGTCCACAGTGGAAGCCGGAGGGGTAGCAGGCAGGCTGTTTTTGGCCGTTTCTTGTCATTCTAATGGTAAAAAATTATTGGCTGTCTGAGGTGGCCGATAATAGAGGAAATTTGTTAAGCCAGAAAAGCCCTTTAAGAAAATTGAAAGAGAATCCGTTAATCTAAACTGCTATCATTTGTATAAATCGCTAAAATCGTGGTAAAAGTAATTAAAAAAGTTGGTAGTGTATAAAAAAAGAATGTTATTTGGTATTTTTAGCTGTACAAATAGCGTTAGGTAGTTTATTCTTAGTGCATGGTTACTAAAATTATTAATTGTCGGCACTGTGGAAGTGAAAATATCATTAAATTTGGCAAGACGCCCAACCATAAACAGCGCTACCGCTGCCATGATTGTGGTAAACAAAGCCGCGAAAACCCCACAGTGAAATACACCGAAGAGCAAAAAGAAATGATCCTTCGAGTCTATCAGGAACGCAGCAGTCTACGCGGTTTACAGCGCGCCTTCGGGGTGAGTCCCAACACCGTTTTGAGTTGGTTAAAAAAAACGACAATCGCTGCGACCGCTCAAAAGCACGATTCTTGCGGCCCGCCGCCATGATGTCATTGAACTGGACGAACTGTGGTCTTTTGTGGGGCGCAAGAGCGATGCCCAATGGGTTTGGATCGCTCTTTGCCGACGCACCCGTCAAATCCTCTCCTATGCCATTGGGCCTCGGGATTGGTATCGTTGCCGGGAACTTTACGAGCGTCTGCCACGGGCCTACAAAAGATGTGCCACCTACAGCGACTTTTGGAGCACTTATGATGAAGTCTTTCCTCATAACCGATCCGTGGGAAAAGAAACCGGTGAAACGGCCCATGTGGAACGATGGAACAATACCCTGCGCCAACGACTGGGTCGTTTCACACGCAAAACCCTCTCCTTTTCCAAGCTTAAGAGTATGCATGAAACCTGTCTGAGACTTTTCATTCATCAATATAATCAAGAATTAGCCACCATTCCTACTTAATACACTACCAAAAAGTTGTTGTTATAGAGGATCAGACGATCCTGAGGGACTTGATTTGCCGTTTGCTGGAATCCTATCCCACCTTTCAGCTGGCGGGCCGCACCGGGGACGGTTTGGAGGGTTTTGAACTTTGCCTGAAGCATGAGCCCGATTTGCTCATCCTCGATGTGATGCTTCCCAATTTGAACGGGATGGAGATTTTACACCGTCTGAAAACCCAGAAACCTCAGACCCGCGTGCTGGTGTTTTCGGCCATCAATAAGAACGAAGTGGTGAGAAAGCTGCTCGAATCCGGGGTGGACGGATTTTTAGAAAAGGATGCCGGGCTCGATGAAATGGAAAAAGCGGTGCATTGCGTGGCCAATGGGCAGCCTTATTTTGGGCCACGTATTGTGCGAATTATTCGAGAGTTGATGATCAATCCGAGGGAGGCAGGCAGTGTTGAATCGCTCACCTCGCGAGAACGGGAAATCATTCAATTGGTGGCGGAAAGCAACAGCACCAAGGATATCGCGGAAAAGCTTTTCATCAGTGTCCGCACAGCCGATACCCACCGCAGCAATGTGATGAAAAAACTAGGCATTCACGATGTGGCCGGCCTGACCCGTTTTGCCATTGCCCACGGTCTCGTGGAGACCGACTGTAGGTTTTGAAAAAAGGGGAGTTTGTTGAATCCTTAATTGATTATTCAACAACATTAATCTCCGCGGTCATGTGCAGGATTCGGGTGTATGTAAATGGCTTCTGTTTCTCTCACTGAACTTGAACAAAATCGACGCCTTTAATCATCCAGTCTTTTAAAACGGTTTCGTCCCTTATCGATCTGAGGGCCATTTTACGGTGAGCCTCATTTATGTCGATAGTGGCCATGACGAGTCTTTCATCAAAATGATTGGCTTCAGCCAGGACAACCCCGTCGGGGTCGACAATTTTGCTGTTGCCGTGGGATTGCGATTTGGAATTAACATCGTTCAAGTCTCCGGGAGCGTTGGCCATAACGAGGAAAATGGAGTTTTCGGTGGCCCGGGAAATGGGCATGGCATTGTAGGCTGACAGTTTGTGTTCTTTATAGAAACCCGCTTCGTTGCTGCAAAAATAACAGAGTTGCGTTCCGGCCAAAACAGGAAGCCGAACCAGTTCGGGATACCGTATGTCATGGCAGATAATGAAGCTGGATTTCACACCGGCCACCGTATAAACCGGTATGTGGGTTCCCGGCACGGGCCATTCTTCCGCCAGGTGGGTTTTGGCATACCTTCCCCTGACAACGCCTCCTTTATCAATAACCAGCAAACTGTTGAAGAGCTTGCCTTCATGCCAATGAACGGTCCCAAGGATAACGGCTATAGAAAGCTTCCGGGAACACGCAATGACCTCTTCTTCCGCTCGCCGGAAGGCTTCGGGGGCGGCATTTTCCCAATATCCCTGATCGACCTGATATCCGCATAGACAGGCCTCCGGAAATGCGATGACATCCACATTTTCCTGTTTTGCCTTATCGATCCAGTGGAGGACTTTAGTGACACTTTTTTGAACGTCCGGGTAGGTCAGGATCTGGCAACTGGCTGCTTTAAGTTTCATTTTATTTAGTTTTTTTCGAATTAAATCATTTCCGTTAGGATATCGTAAACTTCCGGTCTGCGGGTGCGCAGGGTAAATCCCCTATGGCGGCGCGCCTGGGTCATGATGCCGGGATCCAATTCTCCCGTTATCATGAGGTCATCGGTCGATAGTGGCCCCTGAGCGATCAGGTTGCTGAGGGGGTCCACGATTAAAGCGCCACCGTTATGGGTGGAATGTCCGTTGAAGCCCGCCTGGTTGCAATGGGCGACGAAGACTCCGTTTTCGGCTGCCATCATTCCCCAACGTCCCGGCATGGAATCGCGTTTTTTTTGTAGATTTTCCAATTGTTGCTGTGGCGAAACTTTGCTTCCCATGCCGCCTTTTCGCCCCGCATGAGGTGTCATAATCAGTTCGGCTCCCTTCAGCGCGAGGATGCGCCAACTTTCGGAGAATGCGACATCATAACAGATGAGAGTGCCGACCTTGGCGAACCCGAGATCATAGACATGGAAGCTGCGCCCCATTCGAAAGGTGAAATATTCGTCCCCCGAGGCATGAACCTTGCGCTGTATGCCGAGCAACCCTTTCGGTCCAACCAGAGCCTGGGAGTTGTAATAGGTTCCATGGGCCTTCTCACAAAAGCCGTAGGAAACCACCAAATCGTGCTTTTTGGCCTGTTCGGAAATGCAAGTGAATACGGGTCCATTGCCCGCTTCCTCGGCAAATTGGACAACCCTTGGATCGCCGTAATGGGCTGTTGTCGAAATTTCCGGAAACAAGATTAATGCGCAGCCTTGACCGGCAGCCTCTTCAATAAAACGCACGTGGGTATTCAAATTATGCTCCACATCATCCATCAACGCATTCATCTGAACGGTTGCCACTTTTATTTTTTCCATTTAATCTCTTTCCTCTCAAAACATTGTTGTTACGCGACTGTCAGGCTTTCCGACTGTCAGGCTTTCCAATTGATAATTAGAGGCTGTCCCAAAAGGGTGATTTTTGCGAGGGCTTTTGATAGGCGCTCATTTTAGAGGTATTTGCATTTGGGAGAGTATCAACTTTGCTCTCCTATGACGCTAGGATACTGGTTTTGGGGTCCGGTTGCCTGGTTTTCTTTGTATGAGCCGACAGTACGGCTGTGAAAAAGTATTGTCCTTGCTTTTCCGCTCTCTAGGCCGCCGCTTTGGTTTTTAGTTCGTCTTGCTGGGCCAGCATCTTGGCTACTTTCCATAGGTTGTGCGAGAGTACCGACCAGGCTACGCTGATCGAGCGGTTGGCAAAGCCTTTGCTGCGCAACCGCCCGGCCTGCCAGCGATTCTTCAATACCCCGATCCGCCCTTCGGTGCTGGCCCGGCGCTTTTGCAATTGCCTGAACAGTGGTTCCTCCATCCGTTTTTTCAACTGCTTCGGATCGCGTGGACAGAGCGCGTCGTAGATTCCCTCCTGGGCTAACTGCCGGCGGGCCCGCTGGGAGGCAAATCCCCGGTCCGCGCACATGGCCGCTATGGGTTCTTCCAGGTTGAAGCGGTTCTGTCTTTGCAAACTCTCTTGCATTTGTTCATTTTCGCTTGGAGTTCGGCTGCCGTAGAGTTTCCAGTCCAGCAGGTACCCTTCAACGCTTTCTCCCAAAAACAGGGTGTTGCCGAACTCGACCTCTTGGCCCGCTTTACCTCGCACAATCACCTGCCCATCGAGTTCGTAAACACTCAAGACTTTCTCTGCGTTTTTCACCTGGCGGCCGCCAATGATCCGCTCGTGCGCCTGTTTGATGACCACCGGGATTTGCTCGCTCATGCGCTCCATCCGGGCGAGGATCTGTTGGACCTGTTTTTCGCTGTAATCGCTTTGCTCCCAGCAGGCTTGCAATAATTCCCGGTGACTGCGGGCATGCTCCCCGATCCGTTTGAGCAGCTTTTTCATCTGCCTCAAGATACCCTTGCGCTGCCGCGCGCTGTCCTTTCGCCGCCGGCTGTGGGTCATCTGTATGCACAGCCGATTCATCTGCCGAGCCAAGGGCTCCGGTTCGATCGGCATGCGATGGCGCAAACCGGCCTTCTCGCGGATCAGCCGGATCGCTTTGAGCAACGTGCCGGCTACATCCTTGAGTAATACCCAGTCCGTCGGCCAATGAATGTTAGCCTCCAAACAGGTGCCGTCGATCAGGCAAATGGTGGGGTCAATCGGCTTGTCCAATCCCACCTGCCGGGCCAGAAGGGCATCGCCCACCACCTCAGTCAAGGTCCGGTGCAAGGCCCTCAACTGCTCTTCGCTGAAAAACTTCGAGGCCCGCTCCAGGGTGCTTTTGGAGATGCCCCTGATGCCATCGATCTGCCGGACACGGCAAAAGTCGGCCAACAGATCGCTGCTGCCCAGAGCCCGCGACAAATGCCGAAACGAAATCCCTCCGAGCAGACGGCCCAGCGTATCCATGCGCAGTGCCTTGATGGCAAAACTGGCCCGCTGCCGCCGGGCCTTTAGACCCATTGGCGGCCACCCCTCCAAGGCCAGCTCAATGGCCTGCGATTCCACCTCCGAGTCGATCAGCAGCCGATCGATTCGATCAATGGTGGCGCGGAAGTTATCGTAATCGAGGCACCGGTCGACCACAGTTAAAGCTGGACGCAGGAGGCATTGGATGGCTATATTTTTCATAGAAAGGGCTATATTGATTTTCGCTAACTCAATTATAGAACCCTTTTTTGGCCGGATCGAGCAAAAACTTGCTCTTTCCGGCTCTTTTTATCAACGTCATCCAGTTGACTATAAAATCTTTATATTTTTGGGACAGCCTCTAGTTAATGTTGAAAAGCCGGATATTAAACCTTTCCGATTATATTGATCAGATGGGTTTAATTGACAAGAACCTATCTCATATTGCCGGAAAAATAATGAAGGTCTGCGAATTTATTCAATGTTTCGACCTTGGTTTTTAAACACAGCTATCTTGGCCCGTTATTCGAGAATTATTTCAGCCATAATTTTCAAATGTAATCACAGTTTTCCTTGGATGAAATAACAGTAAATTGGAAAGCAGGGCAAAAGGTCCTGTATTTGACAAATTAGGATGCGGGTCAGGGCAAAATTTTCCAGAAACCGAATTTGTGTCCGAGTTCAAGACAAACTTCGAGTGGGAGGATGCCATTTGAGGCAGTTGAGTCGAAGAGGCAGCTTGCCGCCGCGCATACTCCGAGTTCGAGACATTGATTCATGGCCCATTCTTGGTGTAGAGCATAAAGGAAACCAGCGGCGAAAGCATCGCCCGCTCCGACAGATCCGGCAATTTTTTCCTCGGGTATCCGGACAGAGCCTTGCCGCCATATCCTACCGTCATTTTCCAATCCCATAGCGCCCTCGGGAAAATGGATGACGACTCGATACTTAGCGCCCATGCTCAAAATGATGCCAAGCGCCTTCTCCACTTCTCCTGGCAGGATGCCCGATTCGGTTTTTAGCTTCAATCCTGTCAGCCAGGCAGCCTCGAGTTCATTTAAAAAAAGGGTGTCGATATAGGGCAAGGAAGGTTTGACCGTTGCCGCAAAATCATCGCGGGGAAAGCTGACTAAATCGACCGAAGTTTGCAAACCCGCTTCTTTGGCTCGCCTGAGAACGTTGGCGGCGCCAGTGTTTCCGTCCTGGTTAATATTTTCCAGCGAATCAAGGAGATTGATGTAGGCCAGGTGAAATATCTTTGCTTTTGTATTATCGAAATTGAAATGATTTTCCGACAGCAGGGCGTTGGTTCCTTTTTGATGAAAGAAACTCCTTCGAGCTGAAGAATCGACACTCATCACATCCGTGTAGGAAGTGGGCGCTTTGTGTGTTAAAATCAATTGCTTGATATCAATTCCGAGCGCAGCGCATTCTTCAATGATATACCGGCCGTTTTCATCATCACCGAGCAGACCGATTCCGATGAGAGAAAAATCTGCTCTCATTTTGGCCAGGTCTTTGAGCAAATTATAGGGGCCCCCTCCATTGCTCCTTTTTTCGCTTAAAATAACGCCCAGAGCGTCGAGCGGGGGATAGGAGTCGATTGTTTTGACATGATCCACGCACCAGTTGCCGCCCGCCATGATCCCGCTTCTATCGTCGTTGCTCATAGTAGTGTTTATTCGCTTATCAGATAGACAAGTGGTGGTTCATCTTCCTCAATCTGAGGGGGTAGTGTATTAAGTAGGAATGGTGGCTAATTCTTGATTATATTGATGAATGAAAAGTCTCAGACAGGTTTCATGCATACTCTTAAGCTTGGAAAAGGAGAGGGTTTTGCGTGTGAAACGACCCAGTCGTTGGCGCAGGGTATTGTTCCATCGTTCCACATGGGCCGTTTCACCGGTTTCTTTTCCCACGGATCGGTTATGAGGAAAGACTTCATCATAAGTGCTCCAAAAGTCGCTGTAGGTGGCACATCTTTTGTAGGCCCGTGGCAGACGCTCGTAAAGTTCCCGGCAACGATATCAATCCCGAGGCCCAATGGCATAGGAGAGGATTTGACGGGTGCGTCGGCAAAGAGCGATCCAAACCCATTGGGCATCGCTCTTGCGCCCCACAAAAGATCACAGTTCGTCCAGTTCAATGACATCATGGCGGCGGGCCGCAAGAATCGTGCTTTTGAGCGGTCGCAGCGATTGTCGTTTTTTTTAACCAACTCAAAACGGTGTTGGGACTCACCCCGAAGGCGCGCTGTAAACCGCGTAGACTGCTGCGTTCCTGATAGACTCGAAGGATCATTTCTTTTTGCTCTTCGGTGTATTTCACTGTGGGGTTTTCGCGGCTTTGTTTACCACAATCATGGCAGCGGTAGCGCTGTTTATGGTTGGGCGTCTTGCCAAATTTAATGATATTTTCACTTCCACAGTGCCGACAATTAATAATTTTAGTAACCATGCACTAAAAATAAACTGCCTAACGCTATTTGTACAGCTAAAAATACAAAATAACATTCTTTTTTTATACACTACCTCTGAGGGAAACGTCCGATCTTCGGATTGACGAAGAAATTGTCATGGAGGTCGTCATTTTTTGTGGAAACTTCTCCGATGACGCATTCTTCGCTTTCTGGATAAAATTCATGGTATATACCGGGAACCAGGGTAATGCGTTGACCTGATTGTAATACAACCTTTTCTCCAGACCTAATAATCTTCGTTGTTCCGTTTATCTTTACGGGGAAGGATTCATTTTCCTCCGATTCATTTGGATGACGCGGCCACACTATAATGGCGAGAACGCCGTTTCGACATATGATGTCTTCTTTTTTTGTTTATGACAGTGAGCCGGGGTAATCTGGTTTTTTCGCGCGTACATCAACTTTTCACAATATTCCGGTTCATCAGTCAAATTGATCAAAACCAGACCATATCGATCGAATTTCCCTAACCCAAGATCGGTGACGTCCCAACGCGCGCCAGGTGGCAGGGTCCACCCGTTTTTTGCAAAGCAGGACTTGGCTTGAAGGAAAGCTTTGTTAATTTCCGATCGTTTCATTTCATTATCTTAATTAATAAATTTTTAAAATTATTCTTTAATTAAAATGGAATCCGTTATTTGCAAATCCTGGGCCAGAGGCCGTAACGGTTCCAATTTCCGAAGGTTTAATTCGTTGTGGTATGCTTTCACCGCTTCTTTGGGAGCTATATCGGCGTCTGCAATTTTTTTGAGAAATTCGATAAAGGTGAGGGGTTCTTCGGAAAGATTGATTTTTCGCCCGAAAAGCGCCGCCCGAGCGCCGTGTTTGCGCGCATTATGAATAAGTTGAAAAGCATCCATGGTGGTTCCCGAGCTTCCACCCAGAATGCCGACGATTAAGCCGGGGTCGTAAGCCACAAGCTCTTCCAATGACTTTGCGCCGTTGTAGGGAATTTTCAAAAAGAGGGGGCGGCCAACATCCGTTACCCCGGCCAGGCAACGAACGATGTGGTCATTAAGGAAAGAGCCAATTTCTTGCGAACGGAAGCCCAGATCGATGTTTGGGTTAAACACTTCCAAAAAGTAGCGAAAATGCTTTTTCTCCGCTTCCAATCGAAAAGCATGAAATTCTTCCAGCGATCGATGATCGTGGGCAATGTCGTTATTGAATGTTATTGAATACAGGCCGAGATCCGCTCCCGTTGCCGGTTTTGAATGATCTTTTTCCAACCGCCCGTATTTGATGTGATCAATCGTGGCAGTACGAAAGGGGCGGGATGGGTGTTCAATGTAATTTCCGCCGCGCATTATCCAAATGTCGGTGGTGTCGTTGGCCCTCGCGGCTGGAGTGATGAGCGAATTTTCGAAAAGAGATTCCTTGATGGCGAGCTGCTCCAAACTGGAAGCTGAAAGAAGCACTATATCGACGATATCCTGTCTGATTATGGCCCTGATTTGATTCCGGATATCTTGCAGCGATTTCCAGGAACTCTCCGCACTTTCTATACCGTTGCGAGGTTTATGAGATGCCGGTCCCGGCGCCGCTATTCCGAAGGCCATGTCGGCGTCCTTAGCGTCGGCAATTATAAAATCCTTGGAACCCGAAGGATCGTTTCGAATTCGCTCGATTTTAAGGTCTAATCTATTCTTTCCACTTTTCATTTTACGGTTATACGAGAAAAAATTTGATCGGGGAATAAAAAAATAGTTGAGGCCGGTGTGCACATGGGGGCCGTCAAGCTTGAAAACCTCGGGGCAAAGGTGTTGTTCTGGAAAAGAATCTGGACTAATGTAGCTGTCAAAGCTTAAAAGTGATGTGCACTGGAAAAAGTGGACACGAGATTCTCCTAAATGGAGAATCGAAGCATGGGAAGAAGACGCTTTAGCCCGGATATTTCGTAAAAAAAGTATCGTTGATATGCTTAACTGCTGATATACAGCAGCGTTGATATGCTTAACTGCTGATATACAGCAGGATAGATCAATAATTAAAGCAATATCAGCGATGACAAAAGGTAAACAATTAAAGCTACAGTTGACAAGGGTAAAAGGCCGCCGTGTGCGGGTTGATTTCAAGGGCGGAGAGGTTACTTCGGATGCCGGACTGCTTTTGATCCGGGAAGTGGATCGGCAGTTGGGCTTGACCGAACGAGCGGCCCGACAGTTAGTGGACAAACGGCAGAAGGGCAAAGTACGCCATGAGGTATTGGGGATGCTGCGGCAGCGCGTTTACGGGCTGGTGGCGGGCCATGAGGATTTGAACGACTTTGACACCCTGCGCCGCGATCCTTTGTTGCAAACGGTAACGGGGCGCACTGAAGCGTTGGCCAGCGCGCTGACTTTGTGTCGTTTTGAAAACGGGCAGGATCGGCGGGCAGCCTTTGCCCTGAACGAGTTGCTGGTCGAACAGTTCATCGGATCCTTTGCCGAGGAACCCGAAGAGATCATCCTGGACTTTGACGCCACCGACAATCCGGTGCACGGGCTCCAGGAGGGACGTTTTTTCCACGGTTATTATGATCATTACTGTTTTCTGCCGCTATATGTTTTTTGCGGTGATCAGCTGCTGGTGGCCTACCTGCGGCCGAGCAAGATCGATGCCAGCAAGCATGCCGGGGCCATCCTCAAATTGCTGGTTAAACGGATTCGCCAAAGCTGGCCCCGTACGCGGATTATTTGGCGCGCCGACAGTGGATTTTGTCGAGACCGGATACTCTCTTGGTGCGACCGCAACGAAGTTAGTTACATCGTGGGGATGGCTCGCAATGCACGCTTGCAGCAAGACGCCCAGCAGTTGCAAAAGCAGGCCAAAGAATGGTTCGAACTAAGGGGTAAAAAACAACGGTTATTCCAGGACTTCGTCTATGCTGCCGATTCGTGGCGCTGGCTGCGGTTGGTCATCCATAAAGCCGAACACACCGCACAGGGGTCCAACCCGCGCTTCGTGGTGACGAACCTGCCGGGCGATCCCCAGGAGCTTTACGACAAGGTATACTGTGGCCGCGGTGAAATGGAGAACCGAATCAAGGAACAGATGCAATTGTTCAGCGAGCGCACCAGCGCCCATCAATGGTGGGCCAATCAGTGGCGATTGCTCTTGTCGGCGCTGGCCTACACCTTGATGGAAGCCATGCGCCGGTTAGCCTTAAAAGGGACGAAGTGGGCGCGGGCCCAATGCCACACCCTGCGGCTCAAATTAATCAAGATCGGAGCGGTCATCGTGCGCAACACCCGAACGATTCACTTTCACCTAAGTGAGAGTTATCCTTGGGCCAGTCTTTTCAACCATGCGGCCCGCCGATTGGTGCCAACCTAAAGGGTGCATTGGTGCTGCCCCCGGCACTACCGAACCAATGGGGGAAAGGGGGCAGTGTCTCTACACCCTGAAAAACACCTAAAAATCAAGACGATCTGCTCAAAATACAAAGAAATCCATCTCCAATAGCAATAACGAGCCAAACTTTACCCTTCATGAAATATCCGGGTTAGTATAGAGTTCAAAAATGAGGCAGTTCAACTGATGATACTCGATGGTCTGAGCGCCACCGAGGTATCGACCAAACTTGGGGTCAACACCAACCAATTGTATAGGTGGAAGAGGCTCTATCTGGACGATCAGCAGGGCGAAGCCACCTCAAAGCGACAGAGCAGTCCGAAGGAGATGGCGGCCGAGATAGATCGTCTTCGCAAAGAGCTGCGCCGCTCGGAGCGGATCAACCAGATACTAAAAAAAACGGTGGGCTACTTTGCCAAGGACGAACAATGAAGTACCAGTTTGTCAAAGACAACGAGGGGCGCTTCAAGATCGAGGAAATATGCTCGGCGATGGGGATTTGTCGCAGTGGCTATTACTGCTGGAGGCACCGAGCGCCCTCGGCCCGGCGGATCGAGGACGAGGGAATCAAGGGGGCGATCCTGAAGGTACACAAAGAGGCCAAGGGCCGCTATGGGCATCGGCCAATGCACCGCCATCTGAAGGATGATGAGGGCATCGATTGCGGCCGTGACCGGGCTCTGCGTCTGATGCGTGAAATGGGAATCAAAAGCACCCAGAGTAAACGCTTTAAGCCATTAAAAACCAACAGTAACCATCCCTATGGTTACAGCCCCAATGTGCTTAAAAAGCATGGCCAGCCGACCCATATCGACGAGGTCTGGGTGGCGGACACGACCTACCTACGGACCCTGGCCGGTTGGATGTACTTGGCCACGGTGATGGACCTGTTCAGCCGACGCCTGCTGGGCTGGAGCGTTTCCAACCACAACGACGCGAAGCTGGTTGGCAAGGCCCTCAAAGCCGCGGCCATGACCCGCGGCACACTGCGCACCGGGATTATTCATCACAGCGATCGGGGCAGCCCCTACGCCAGCGACGACTATCAGAGGCTGGTCTCTGAACTAGGCATGAAGCCGAGCATGAGCGCCCAAGGCAACTGCTACGACAACGCGGCCATGGAATCGTTCTACGGCCGCTTCAAGACCAGCACGATTCGAGGCCGCCACTTTGCCGACGAGCGCGAACTGCGATCAACTGTCTTCGAATACGTGGAAATCTTCTACAACCGATATCGCAAACATTCCTCTCTGAGTTACCAAAGCCCAGTCCAATTCGAGGAAAATATTTGCCCCCCATGGGGGGCAACGAGAAAACAAAACCCTTTACCAAAACAAGCCGCCTGACACACTAATCAATAAACAATGAATATAAGAGAATCCCGTGTCCAACAAATCCAGTACACGTCAAAGCACCCGGACTGATAACCGCGAACTCCCGTTTGTTGATGAGCGATTTGCCATCGGCGGCAACATCGAAAGCAATCATATTTTGGTAGTGTAGAGGCTGTCCCAAAAGGGTGATTTTTGCGAGGGCTTTTGATAGGCACTCATTTTAGAGGTATTTGCATTTGGGAGAGTATCAACTTTGCTCTCCTATGACGTTAGGATACTGGTTTTGGGGTCCGGTTGCCTGGTTTTCTTTGTATGAGCCGACAGTACGGCTGTGAAAAAGTATTGTCCTTGCTTTTCCGCTCTCTAGGCCGCCGCTTTGGTTTTTAGTTCGTCTTGCTGGGCCAGCATCTTGGCTACTTTCCATAGGTTGTGCGAGAGTACCGACCAGGCTACGCTGATCGAGCGGTTGGCAAAGCCTTTGCTGCGCAACCGCCCGGCCTGCCAGCGATTCTTCAATACCCCGATCCGCCCTTCGGTGCTGGCCCGGCGCTTTTGCAATTGTCTGAACAGTGGTTCCTCCCTCCGTTTTTTCAACTGCTTCGGATCGCGTGGACAGAGCGCGTCGTAGATTCCCTCCTGGGCTAACTGCCGGCGGGCCCGCTGGGAGGCAAATCCCCGGTCCGCGCACATGGCCGCTATGGGTTCTTCCAGGTTGAAGCGGTTCTGTCTTTGCAAACTCTCTTGCATTTGTTCATTTTCGCTTGGAGTTCGGCTGCCGTAGAGTTTCCAGTCCAGCAGGTACCCTTCAACGCTTTCTCCCAAAAACAGGGTGTTGCCGAACTCGACCTCTTGGCCCGCTTTACCTCGCACAATCACCTGCCCATCGAGTTCGTAAACACTCAAGACTTTCTCTGCGTTTTTCACCTGGCGGCAGCCAATGATCCGCTCGTGCGCCTGTTTGATGACCACCGGGATTTGCTCGCTCATGCGCTCCATCCGGGCGAGGATCTGTTGGACCTGTTTTTCGCTGTAATCGCTTTGCTCCCAGCAGGCTTGCAATAATTCCCGGTGACTGCGGGCATGCTCCCCGATCCGTTTGAGCAGCTTTTTCATCTGCCTCAAGATACCCTTGCGCTGCCGCGCGCTGTCCTTTCGCCGCCGGCTGTGGGTCATCTGTATGCACAGCCGATTCATCTGCCGAGCCAAGGGCTCCGGTTCGATCGGCATGCGATGGCGCACACCGGCCTTCTCGCGGATCAGCCGGATCGCTTTGAGCAACGTGCCGGCTACATCCTTGAGTAATACCCAGTCCGTCGGCCAATGAATGTTAGCCTCCAAACAGGTGCCGTCGATCAGGCAAATGGTGGTGTCAATCGGCTTGTCCAATCCCACCTGCCGGGCCAGAAGGGCATCGCCCACCACCTCAGTCAAGGTCCGGTGCAAGGCCCTCAACTGCTCTTCGCTGAAAAACTTCGAGGCCCGCTCCAGGGTGCTTTTGGAGATGCCCCTGATGCCATCGATCTGCCGGACACGGCAAAAGTCGGCCAACAGATCGCTGCTGCCCAGAGCCCGCGACAAATGCCGAAACGAAATCCCTCCGAGCAGACGGCCCAGCGTATCCATGCGCAGTGCCTTGATGGCAAAACTGGCCCGCTGCCGCCGGGCCTTTAGACCCATTGGCGGCCACCCCTCCAAGGCCAGCTCAATGGCCTGCGATTCCACCTCCGAGTCGATCAGCAGCCGATCGATTCGATCAATGGTGGCGCGGAAGTTATCGTAATCGAGGCACCGGTCGACCACAGTTAAAGCTGGACGCAGGAGGCATTGGATGGCTATATTTTTCATAGAACATAGAAAGGGCTATATTGATTTTCGCTAACTCAATTATAGAACCCTTTTTTGGCCGGATCGAGCAAAAACTTGCTCTTTCCGGCTCTTTTTATCAACGTCATCCAGTTGACTATAAAATCTTTATATTTTTGGGACAGCCTCTAACTATGCATTTCCAAACCGGCTCATTAACGGAGGCTGGTGGCCGCGAAATTGGCCTTTCCCGCATCTGGTTTTGCCTTCAACGCCTCAATCGGCCCATATTGAACACGTCTGGTTTTTTGAGGTTATTGGGATCCGCCTGTTTCTAATAGGTGATCGACAACGATCATGCTCAGAGCCAGGCGTTCTTCATGTGATCCCGAGATGGGGACGTCTTTAATTTTACGTCGATTCAGCTCCTTCCGTATCAATTTTTGCATATTTTTCCGAGCTTCCGGCCGGGTTCGTTGAATGGGATCGGGAACCCACGGAATATCATCCTGGGCAAAGAGGGTCAGATCGTAATTCTCCTCCTTCGCCTCTTGTCGAACCGCTTCCGGACATTCCCCGAAGTAAAATTCGCTGTAAAGAACCGTCATCATGAGGTTGGTGTCGCAGAATAATATCCGGTTGGCTTGGGCTGTGAGGGCGGTTTCCCTTTCCATCTGGCCGCGGGCAATTTTGGCAATATCGACAGCCGCTGGTAGGGATTTTTTTTTATCGACGAATTCCCGTACGCACTCAGGAACCCAAACCGTTTTATAATGCCGGGCCAATGCGCGGGCCAGAGTCGTTTTGCCGGTGCATTCGGCCCCCACGATGGCCACCCGTTTTATTTGAGTGTCTTTTTCCATTCGATAAAACCGAGAGCTGCCAGGACGAGGAAAAAAGCGTATAGCCCGGCCGTCGGGTAGAGACCCTTATAGATATAAATGGCCACATAGAGGGTGTCCACAGCCAGCCAGACAAGCCAGCATTCGAGGACCTTTCGGGCCATCAGCCATTGGGCCATCAGGCTGACCACCGTGGTGGCGGAATCCCAGTATGGAATATCGGCGTCGGTTCTGGTCTCCAATAGCCAGCCGACCAGGGGTATGGCTGCCATGCCAGTGAAAACCAGAGCGAGCCCATGTCGCCGATGCAGCCGGGACACCTGCAATTCACTTTTTTTATCCGGGCCAGGGCCGGCATCGCCATGAAGCCAATGCCACCAGCCGTAAAGAGATACCCCTATATAGAAAGCCTGCAGGCCCATATCCGCGTATAAACGGACTTGAAAAAAGATATAGAGGTATAAGATGATATTGACCAAGCCAACTGGCCAGCACCAGATATTCTGGCGAATGGTTAGCCATACGCCGGCCACTCCAAATATTACTCCGAAAATTTCAATCCAATCGAATTCCATCATGCATAGTGAATAAAGAGACTCATCCAACGATGGCACCCAACCCGAAGCAAGATAAAACACTGTGTTAAAATTTCACTACTCCCACCCACTTGCACTCGGCCTCGGCCTCTTGGTCTTGGCGTTTCATTTTCCCCTCCAGGCGGAGGTCGAGCAGATCGAGATGAAAATTCTGCCAGGGCTCATGGAGGCGGCAAAAGTCAGCGGCAAGGTCTTTTTTGAGTTCAAAGGCCAATCCTTCCGCGTAAAAAAACGATCCAGGGCGGTTCAGGGAGTGGTCGTCAACGCCCATCCCAAAAGCAGCGTCGTTTTGTTAATGGCCAACGGGACCGCTATCTCCCTGCAAGGACCCGCCAAAGTAAAAATCGAACGCTTTCTAGTCGAGGCATACAACCAGCCACCCGTCTCCCCGTCGCGCTCAAAGACGGAACCCGAACCCAGTTCCTCCGACACCCTTCTGCGGCTGTTTTTCGGGGACATTGTTATCGAAACCAAAGTTTTGCACGAAAACTCCAGCTTCATCGTCCAAACGCCCTTCGGAAACGTCAGCCCCATTCCCAACGATTACGGTTTTAAGACCCTCTTTCGCATACGCTACAGCGAAGATTACCCCATGCTGGCGGCCTGGGAAGGCCTCGTGAAACTGGAATCGCCGGAAAACGAACCCCGCATAGTGGCCCGCGACGAGCAACTATTCGTCCACCCCGAAAAAGGCCTCCTGCTGGCCCCCGGCCTGACCGCCGGCAACATCCGCCGCTTCGAGCAAACCATGGCCATCCTTCAAAACACCCAACAACGCTTCCGCACGAAGTAAAAGCAACCAAAACTACATTCCGCCCTTGACATCCAAACTAGGTTATGCTTAATTATTGCATTCCGACCTGCAAAGCTCGATATGCGCCAAAACATGACCAAGCCCAGCCTGGCGGCAACTTTTCTAACTTTTCTACTGCTGCTGTTTTTCTTGCTCCTTCCGATAGCAGGAAATGGGGAAGAAGTCACCTTGGTCAAAGATATTGAGGATGCTGTAATCGGAGGGTATAAGGGAAATCCCGTCGCACTGAATGGATATCTTTATTTTTTAGGCGAAGATCTTGCCCACGGTGTAGAAATTTGGAGAAGCGACGGCACTACGGAAGGCACGGAGCTTTTCGCGGATATCAGGAAAGGGCCGGAAAGTGATTTCGCACATCCCAATCCGTTTTCCGGCGATTACCGCGCACCCAGATTAGCGCGCTCGGGAGATTATATTTTTTTTCCGGGAAACGACGGCGGGGGGTACAATGGCTTATGGAAAACCGATGGCACAATTGAAGAAACGCAACCGGTCAAGAATTTCCCATCGGATGAGCAAACCCCGAACCTGGGAAGTTTAACCGATGTCGCCGGCAACCTATATTTTACGGCTTACGGGGATAGGGAATTATGGATTTCGGACGGCACAGAGGAAGGCACGATTCTTTATATGGAATCTGATGCCGAAAACGATATCGAGAACTTCCGGCGCTTAACCAATGTAAATGGAGAGCTGTTTTTTTTCAGCAACCACGGCACTAAAATGTGGAAAATCAACGGCGCACAGGCAGCCGCTGTTGAATTGTGGGATTTCGAGGATAACCGTGTTACCTTTATTGGCGAACCCAATGATGATTATAATGGATTCCTGTATTTTGCGACCACAGATGGAAGAAACCACCAAATGTGGAAAACCGATGGCACCGAAGGCGGCACGACGCCTATAGAAAATCCAGGTCTATCTAATTTCGGAATGTTTCTACCCGTAGGCGACAGCCTTATTTTTGTGGCGGACTCTCCCGAAACAGGGACAGAACTATGGGTTACGGACGGTGCCGATAATGGAGCGCAGCTCTTCGTTGACGTAAACCCCGGCGCAGACGATGGATATCCACATGATCTAATCTATTTTTCTGGAGAACTTTTTTTTACAGCTTTGAACGGCACATCAGGTGGAGAACTTTTTCGATCGAATGGAACGCCAAAGGGAACACATCTCCTCAAAGATATTTATCCGGGAAAACGAAGCGGTGCGGGCGGTGAAATGGTCCTGTTCGGCGATTATCTTTATTTTCGAGCTTTGGACCCCACAAATGGAGTCTCCCTTTGGCGAACGGATGGAACCGAAGATGGAACGAAGTTGATTCATTCGATAAATGATTGGACATGACGTGTACTGGATTTGTTGGACACGGGATTCTCTTATATTCATTGTTTATTGATTAGTGTGTCAGGCGGCTTGTTTTGGTAAAGGGTTTTGTTTTCTCGTTGCCCCCCATGGGGGGCAAATATTTTCCTCGAATTGGACTGGGCTTTGGTAACTCAGAGAGGAATGTTTGCGATATCGGTTGTAGAAGATTTCCACGTATTCGAAGACAGTTGATCGCAGTTCGCGCTCGTCGGCAAAAAAGTGGCGGCCTCGAATCGTGCTGGTCTTGAAGCGGCCGTAGAACGATTCCATGGCCGCGTTGTCGTAGCAGTTGCCTTGGGCGCTCATGCTCGGCTTCATGCCTAGTTCAGAGACCAGCCTCTGATAGTCGTCGCTGGCGTAGGGGCTGCCCCGATCGCTGTGATGAATAATCCCGGTGCGCAGTGTGCCGCGGGTCATGGCCGCGGCTTTGAGGGCCTTGCCAACCAGCTTCGCGTCGTTGTGGTTGGAAACGCTCCAGCCCAGCAGGCGTCGGCTGAACAGGTCCATCACCGTGGCCAAGTACATCCAACCGGCCAGGGTCCGTAGGTAGGTCGTGTCCGCCACCCAGACCTCGTCGATATGGGTCGGCTGGCCATGCTTTTTAAGCACATTGGGGCTGTAACCATAGGGATGGTTACTGTTGGTTTTTAATGGCTTAAAGCGTTTACTCTGGGTGCTTTTGATTCCCATTTCACGCATCAGACGCAGAGCCCGGTCACGGCCGCAATCGATGCCCTCATCATCCTTCAGATGGCGGTGCATTGGCCGATGCCCATAGCGGCCCTTGGCCTCTTTGTGTACCTTCAGGATCGCCCCCTTGATTCCCTCGTCCTCGATCCGCCGGGCCGAGGGCGCTCGGGGCCTCCAGCAGTAATAGCCACTGCGACAAATCCCCATCGCCGAGCATATTTCCTCGATCTTGAAGCGCCCCTCGTTGTCTTTGACAAACTGGTACTTCATTGTTCGTCCTTGGCAAAGTAGCCCACCGTTTTTTTTAGTATCTGGTTGATCCGCTCCGAGCGGCGCAGCTCTTTGCGAAGACGATCTATCTCGGCCGCCATCTCCTTCGGACTGCTCTGTCGCTTTGAGGTGGCTTCGCCCTGCTGATCGTCCAGATAGAGCCTCTTCCACCTATACAATTGGTTGGTGTTGACCCCAAGTTTGGTCGATACCTCGGTGGCGCTCAGACCATCGAGTATCATCAGTTGAACTGCCTCATTTTTGAACTCTATACTAACCCGGATATTTCATGAAGGGTAAAGTTTGGCTCGTTATTGCTATTGGAGATGGATTTCTTTGTATTTTGAGCAGATCGTCTTGATTTTTAGGTGTTTTTCAGGGTGTAGAGACACTGCCCCCTTTCCCCCATTGGTTCGGTAGTGCCGGGGGCAGCACCAATGCACCCTTTAGGTTGGCACCAATCGGCGGGCCGCATGGTTGAAAAGACTGGCCCAAGGATAACTCTCACTTAGGTGAAAGTGAATCGTTCGGGTGTTGCGCACGATGACCGCTCCGATCTTGATTAATTTGAGCCGCAGGGTGTGGCATTGGGCCCGCGCCCACTTCGTCCCTTTTAAGGCTAACCGGCGCATGGCTTCCATCAAGGTGTAGGCCAGCGCCGACAAGAGCAATCGCCACTGATTGGCCCACCATTGATGGGCGCTGGTGCGCTCGCTGAACAATTGCATCTGTTCCTTGATTCGGTTCTCCATTTCACCGCGGCCACAGTATACCTTGTCGTAAAGCTCCTGGGGATCGCCCGGCAGGTTCGTCACCACGAAGCGCGGGTTGGACCCCTGTGCGGTGTGTTCGGCTTTATGGATGACCAACCGCAGCCAGCGCCACGAATCGGCAGCATAGACGAAGTCCTGGAATAACCGTTGTTTTTTACCCCTTAGTTCGAACCATTCTTTGGCCTGCTTTTGCAACTGCTGGGCGTCTTGCTGCAAGCGTGCATTGCGAGCCATCCCCACGATGTAACTAACTTCGTTGCGGTCGCACCAAGAGAGTATCCGGTCTCGACAAAATCCACTGTCGGCGCGCCAAATAATCCGCGTACGGGGCCAGCTTTGGCGAATCCGTTTAACCAGCAATTTGAGGATGGCCCCGGCATGCTTGCTGGCATCGATCTTGCTCGGCCGCAGGTAGGCCACCAGCAGCTGATCACCGCAAAAAACATATAGCGGCAGAAAACAGTAATGATCATAATAACCGTGGAAAAAACGTCCCTCCTGGAGCCCGTGCACCGGATTGTCGGTGGCGTCAAAGTCCAGGATGATCTCTTCGGGTTCCTCGGCAAAGGAGCCCATGAACTGTTCGACCAGCAACTCGTTCAGGGCAAAGGCTGCCCGCCGATCCTGCCCGTTTTCAAAACGACACAAAGTCAGCGCGCTGGCCAACGCTTCAGTGCGCCCCGTTACCGTTTGCAACAAAGGATCGCGGCGCAGGGTGTCAAAGTCGTTCAAATCCTCATGGCCCGCCACCAGCCCGTAAACGCGCTGCCGCAGCATCCCCAATACCTCATGGCGTACTTTGCCCTTCTGCCGTTTGTCCACTAACTGTCGGGCCGCTCGTTCGGTCAAGCCCAACTGCCGATCCACTTCCCGGATCAAAAGCAGTCCGGCATCCGAAGTAACCTCTCCGCCCTTGAAATCAACCCGCACACGGCGGCCTTTTACCCTTGTCAACTGTAGCTTTAATTGTTTACCTTTTGTCATCGCTGATATTGCTTTAATTATTGATCTATCCTGCTGTATATCAGCAGTTAAGCATATCAACGATACTTTTTTTACGAAATATCCGGGCTAAAGCGTCTTCTTCCCATGCTTCGATTCTCCATTTAGGAGAATCTCGTGTCCACTTTTTCCAGTGCACATCATCAACATTTGATTCTTATCTCGGCGACCTGACACCTACTGAGAGTTTGCTTTACTTTAGGGCAGAAACATCGGAAACGAACGACAGAGAAATGTGGGTATCGGATGGGACTGATGAAGGATCGGTTCGCGTTCGGGATTTCATCCAAAAGGAAATCGGAACCTTTTATTCCTCTCTTACCAATGTCAATGGAGTCATTTTTTACGAAGCATATTCAGAAGAATTTGGGGTGGAACTTTGGAAAACCAACGGCACACCTGAAGGCACCGGCCTCGTCAAGGACATTGCCCCGGGTCCAGATAGTTCGTCACCCTTTCCTTTGGGACAGCACGATGGCATTTTGTATTTCGCGGTTACATTCGACTATCCAAATGGTGAACTTTGGAGGACCGATGGGACAAGAGATGGAACCTGGGTGATTAAAAGAACTTGGGGCGAACTCGTCGAAGTGCGTCCCCGGCAACTAGAGGTGGCCAATGATACCTTATTTTTCTTTGTGGGAAGACTTGGCAAGTTAAGCCCAAGGAGGCTTCAACTCTGGAAAAGCGACGGCACACCGGAAGGAACGGAAATGATATTACTGCCAATTGAAGAAAATTTGGTTGGATTTAATACAAAATTGAAGGCGTCCGGTGGTCAGGTTTTTTTTTACCAAGCATTTGACGGATTTAGCAAGGAACTATGGCGCACGGATGGAACCCCGGAAGGAACCTATTCAATCGATATCAATCCGGGACCGGAGGATAGTTATATTACGGATCTGACGGATATCAACGGCACATTATATTTCCGGGCCTATACGGAAACTCATGGCAGTGAATTGTGGAGAAGCGATGGCACGGTAGAAGGCACTTACATGATCAAAGATATCTATCCGGGACCACTTCCAGAATATGAAACCCCCGGCACCTTCCATCAAAACATTGATTTTGAACAAGGCCGCCTGGTTTATTCCAATGGGTATATCTATTTCCTAGCGGACGACGGCATCCATGGCGGCGAGCTTTGGCGGACCGATGGCACTTCGGCGGGAACTATGCTGGTACGCGATATCAATCCCGGCCCGGAAGGCTCCTTCCCCTTTAACGTAACCGATGTCAACGGTGTGCTTTATTTCATCGCCTATCCTCAGGAAGTGCACAACGAACTGTGGAAAAGCGACGGCACGGAAGTGGGAACTGTGCACATAGCAAACCTGATTTCGGCGCCGGGACTCGATTGGGTGAAATGGACGGGGAGAACTGGACAGTGGAATAAGGTGGTCTTGAACCACTAAATCCGCTAACCTATGAATGTTATTAAATCACGAAAGAGAAGACAATACAGTGCTGAGTTTAAAGCCCGAGTGGCCCTGGAAGCCATCAGGGGCGCTCATACCATCAACGAGATCGCCGGTCGTTTTGAGGTGCATCCCAACCAGGTGACCCAATGGAAGAAGCAGCTTTTGCAGGGAGCAACGGAGCTGTTTTCGCGCCAGCGGCAGACTCTCAGCAAGGACAACGAGACGGAAAAAGATCACCTTTACCAGGAGATTGGAAAGCTGAAAGTAGAATGCGATTGGCTAAAAAAAAAGTCTGAACAATTCGGTTGGTGAGAGGCGCAAGATGGTGCAACCACTTCAAGGAAAAATCAGTATCGGCAGGCAATGTCAGTTGCTGGGGCTGGCCCGCGGCAGCTATTACTATCGGGCCCGTGCCCAGTGCGAGCAGAACGTTCTCTACATGCATCGCATGGATGAGCTCTACACCCAATATCCGTTTTTTGGTTCTCGCCGGATGACCCAGTGGCTGCGTCGAGAGGGCCATGCAGTGGGACGAGGCCGCATCCAGCGGCTCATGCGCCAAATGGGCCTGGAGGCTATTTATCCGCGTCGAAACTTGAGCCAGGGGCACCGGCAGCACCGCATTTTCCCTTATCTGCTGCGGGGTTTGGCGGTCGAGCGGCCCGACCAGGTATGGTGCAGCGACATCACTTACCTGCGGCTGAGCCGAGGATTCCTTTTCTTGACCGTGGTGTTGGACTGGTTCAGCCGCTACGTGTTGAGCTGGCAGCTTTCCAACACCCTGGAGAGCCGCTTCTGTGTGCTCGCCCTGGAGGAAGCTCTGAGGCGGGCCCAACCTCAAATCTTCAACACCGATCAAGGCAGCCAGTTTACCGGCAGCGAGTTCACCTCGGTGCTGGGGCAAGCCGGGGTGCGCATCAGCATGGACGGGCGTGGCCGCTACCTGGACAACATATTTGTTGAACGCTTTTGGAGAACCCTCAAGTATGAAGACATTTACCTGCGCGAATACGCCACGGCAAAGGAAGCCAGCGAAGGGATAGCCCGCTACCTGGACTTCTACAACCACCTGCGCCCCCACCAAGCCCTGGGCTACCGGACCCCGGCCGAAGTCCATGCAATCGGAGCAAAACCAACCTCCCCGCCAATACAGCTTGCGGGCACCTGCGTGCCCGTCTTTGGCTAAGGACAAAATATATTTTTAAAAAATAATATGAACACGATTTCCACCTTAATCCCACGTCAAAATTGTCCAAACAACCCCGTCCACTTCAGGGTGACTCATTTCCCCGCAAATCAATTCGTGTCCTTCAAGGATCAATTATATTTTGTGTATTATCGGGTAGAAACGGGGTCCGAGCTTTACACCTTAAAATGGACGGAAGCCGATAGGTACTTCCCTCTCTCGGTGGATATCGGGAATGGATGGAGGGAAAGCGATTGGTTGGGAATCTTTTTCACTCCCAATCTGCCCTGGATTTGGCATGATGCTCATGGGTGGCTCTATTTCCCCGAAAAGGAAATTACCGACAGATGGTTTTGGGATTTGGCACAGGGCTGGTTATGGACCTTGGAAGACCAATACCCGCTCCTTTATCGCCACAACGATAATAGTTGGCTCTGGTATTGGATCGGCACATCCGATCCGCGAATTTTCTACAACTATAAAACCGGGCAAACTGAGGAATTTGCAAAGTCCGATTAAGGATTATTGTGGATTCCAACTCCTTCCAACATTCCTTTTGAGTTCAAAGAAAGTATTGCCAGAAGGAACCGGAATGGCAGTCTTCGGGTCTTTTCCACCATTCTAACCTCAAACTGTATTAATTTTTATGGAATCCAATTATCCCGATCTTACTGTGCGTCCGCCTCGCGGGCCTCGCGGGCTCCTGGGCGGCTTTGTTTGTCTGCCGCGTATTCTTGACAAATGCCGGGCCGTTCTAGCGGGCAAGAATGGCGAATATAATTACGACTGTCCCATGGACCAACATTTCCTCTCCTTCACCGGTATTACCGCAGATGACCTCAAGGCGCAGGTGGCCGGCGGCCAGGGAGATGGTGAAATTCTGGCCTGGGTTCTGAAAAACATGCGCTCAGCCATCACCGAGGCCGATATTCGAAACTGGTCCGAGTATATGGAACCGCGCAGCCCTTCCGATTGCGAATCGCGGGAGTTTTATCAGGGTATGCATTCGCAAGTGGCCCCCGATCGGGAGGACCTCGCCACCTGGTTCGATCTTCTTGATATTGACGACTATGTCTCCTTCGGGGGCAAACCGTGAGCCGGATTTTCGCTTTCCTCTTGCCAGGCTTAATTGCCCTTGCCATTCCGTCAGCGAAGGCGGCCAATGATAACGGTTTTACGCTTTCCGGACGGGTCTTGCATCCGCCGGAAGATGGCGGGCGGATTGTTCTCAAGCGCAATCAGGTCCTTGACCGCAGGATGATAACCCTGCAAACCTTCGAACTGGATGAGGACGGTTTTTTCGAGGTTCAATTCGATGGCCAACCCGGTATTTTCGAACTTGATTTATTTGGGTTAAGAAAAGTTCCCCTGGCCCTCGATGGTGGGCAGTCCGTGCAAATCGAACTGTCTTTGGACAACTCGCAATTGGAGCCCACTGTAACCGGTTCGGCTGACACCGAGCTGCTTCTGGCCTACGAGAAATTTCGCCGGGAATCCTTCCAGCGCCAGGTCATACCGGCCCGCAGAGAAATGAGAATCCTGCGCCAGTCGGCGGAGCCCGATGAGAAACTTCTGGCCGAGCTGACGGCCAAAGAAATTGAAAGTTACGATCTTCACCAAGATGAATTGCTGGAGTTCACCCATAAAATAAAAACATGGGGCATTCAATAGCCGTTTATGCCGCCGCCCTGAGATGGGACGCGGAGTTGGACCTCAAGGTCATGGAAGAGATCGGGGAAAAATTTCAAACAGCGCATCCGCACCTGGAAATTACCAGCAAACTGAATGAGGCCGTGCAAGGTTTTCAAAGGGTAGCCATCGGGGCCAGGGCAGCGGAAATCCAATTGCCCGATGCGAGCGGCCAAGCTCACCGTTTGTCCGCATTGAGGGGAAAACTCGTATTGCTCGATTTTTGGGCCTCGTGGTGTCCTCCCTGCCGAGTGGAAAATCCCAAATATGCGAAATTATACTATAAATACCGGGACCGGGGATTAGCTATTTACAGTGTTTCATTGGATGAAAATAGGGGGCAATGGCTCAGGGCCGCCGAAAGGGACGGGATTGCCTGGACCAATGTTTCCGATCTGGCCGGGTACCGTTCACCCACCGCCAGGGACTACAGCATAAGCGCCCTGCCAATAAATTTTCTCCTTGATGGCGAGAGCCGTATAATCGCCAAAAACATCAGGGGCGAAGCGCTCAGGGAAAAAATCGCCGCATTGCTGCCCGATGAATCCAGACATTGATTAAAACTTTTTATAAAAACAAAACTATGAATGACAGGGATGAGATTTTTACCCGGATTGGCAAAGCGCTGGAACCACTGAAAGAAAAAACCCCGTATCCCGATTGGGAGGATGCCCTGGTGGTCTCCCGCGGGCTGGAAGAATTTTCGTCGCTATGGGAAATGTTTTGCCATAAGATGAAGGAAGTTAATGGCATACCGCTGGAGGGAATCGAAGCATTGGGCGCCTTTCTCAAAGAAAAGGGCCAAACGTTGGGCTACTGCGATCCCGTAATCGCCCTGGAATTGGAAAAATTGCCCGCATTTGAAGGCATCGAATTGGCCACCGCCTACGACCGCGAGCGAATCGACGATTATCAGTTCGGCATCACGCGTGCGGCCGGCGCCATCGCCGAAACTGGCACCATCATCCTCAAGGACAAATCCACCTCGGCCCGGCTGGGCGCCCTCAGCCCCTGGACTCATGCCGCCATTTTGGACCCGAAAAACTTATGGCGGGATGTGCCCGCAGCCCTCCAACGGGCGCTGGATGACGACCCCTCCGTCATTCTCGTTACGGGCCCTTCCAAGACCGCCGACATCGAAGGGGTACTCATCGAAGGGGTGCATGGTCCGGGAGTGCAAATTTGCTGCCTGCATTCCTCCAATGGCTAAATGACGATTCTTCCCGATTGTTCTTGGAATCCCTGGTTTTCATGGGATATTAGGAATTCGTTACCTCATTCATGCTTTGAGAAAGTTTTTTTAATCGTTTTCATTTAAGGAACAGGAGTAAATCGTTATGCAAAAAGTATTTTATGTCATTATCGGCGTGGTTGTCGCGCTGGTATTCTTTGGATCCAGGATCGCCAAGACCGTCCCCGCCGGATACGTTGGGGTGGCCACTCTCTTTGGCGAGGTCCAGGATAAGGCTTACCCCGAAGGTCTCAATTTTCCGGTCAATCCATTGTATAAATGGACCAATTTCGATGTGCGTGAGCAGACTCTTGAGGAGACTGCCAATGTGCCCACACAGGATCAATTGCAGACCCGGATCGACGTCAGTGTGCAATTTCGCCTCAATGGTGAGATGGCGCCAACGATCCGCCAAGACTCCGGCATCTTCACCAGAGCCGTGCAGGTCCACCTGATTCCCAAACTGCGCTCCCTTCTGAGGGAACAAGGCAAAACCATCAAAAGGGCGGAAGATTTCTTCCTGGAAGAAACCCAGGCCAATCTGCAGGCCTCGCTGGAGGAGGGGATGCGAGAGTTTTTAGCCCCCAAAGGCATCCAGATTCAGGCGGTGCTTTTACGGGATATTACTTTGCCGCCATTCATCACCAGGGCCATTGAGTCGAAAAAGGAACGGGAGCAGGAAGTGGAAAAACAAAAGGCCGAACTGGAGCGTTTTCGCACCGAGCAGCAGCAAGTGATCGCAACCGCCTCAGCCGAGCGGAAAGCCGCCGAAGAAGATGCGGCCAAACGCAGGGTTCTGGCCGACGCCCAAGCCTACGAGATTGAAAAGATCAACGAAGCCATATCCACCAATCCGGCCTACCTGCAATTACAGGCCCTGGAAGCGCTTAAATCGATCAGCAAAGACCCCGCGACTAAAATTTACTTTCTCGACGGCGACAGCCCAGCCCCCCTGCCCCTCATGCACATGGGTGATTTGCTTAAAGAAAACTGAACGGAGCCACCCGGAGAAATGGCCCTGAATCCAGGGTTGAATCCTCGTTTTCCTCTCTATTATTTTGAAAGCGCTTAATGGACGAAGAGGACGATGGAGATTTCCAGCTTGAGTTCGCGCCAATCGTCTCCGCCCGAAATATCGAAGCTGTCTCGGTCGCCTTGGATGCCGGCCCTTTTTTTTCTCTTTGCCCTCGTTGTGTTGGGGGGAGGAACAACCCTTTGGACTCAGGGCATCGCCTTGCTGGGCATAGGACTTTTCGTCATTTACGCGCCGCGCCGCCAGGGTCCGGGCAAGCTGGCGGACGCCGCCGTGCTAGGCTTTTTAGGAATCATCCTGGCAGGTTTTTTGCCGGTCCCGGCATCGCTCAGGGACTCCTGGTGGATTGAAGCGGTTCAAGAACTGGGCATCCATTTGCCTGCCACGGCATCCTTTCAGCCCTGGCTTTCCGCGGAGGCGCTGGTGCCGTTTCTCGGTGGTGTGGCCTGGCTTTATGCGGCCATCTCCTGGAAAACGGGGCATGAAATGCGCGCCAAGCTGCTATGGGCCTTTGCCTTCTCCGTCACTGTGCTGGCGATCGGCGTTATAGTTGGAACTTTATTACAGCTACAATATCCTTTTGCCACCGAGGTGCAAAGTTTCAGCTATTTCCCCAACCGCAATCAAACGAGCAATTTATTGGCTCTGGGCGGCATTGTCTCATTCGGGGTGGCCATGCGTTTCCTGCGACGGCGTCCACTTTATACCTTGGCCGGCTTGGCCTGTGTGGGAATCATATTTTTCGCCCTTATTTACAGTCTTTCCCGGGCCGGCCTGTTTTTATTTGTCATAGGATGCCTGGTGTGGGTTGCTTTGTCCGTTCGTCCCACCAATACGGCCCGTGTTGCCATTTTGTCCGTCTCCGGGGTCGTCGTTCTGTTCAGCCTGCTGGTATTCTTCGGGGGTTCCACCATTGACCGGAGCAACCGGTTTATTACCGGCCTGCGGGGAGACACGTCCGATTTCCGGATGCTCATATACAAAGATTCCTGGAACATGATTACCGATTTGCCCTGGACCGGCGCCGGTATGTCGAATTTTTCGGTAGTTTTTCCGCAATACCGTGAGGCCTCGGCCAATCATAATAGCATTCTTCATCCGGAGAGCGATTGGCTGTGGCTATGGGCAGAGCTTGGCCTGCCCGGGATAATATGCGCCTTGGTGCTGCTTTTCGCCCTGCTGCGTGGCCTGCATCTTGCGCGAAAATACCGCAGAAGTTCCAATGCCCTGGCCGCGGTGGCCGCACTACTCATATTTATCCTGCATTCCATGATCGATGTGGCCGGGCATCGCATGGGCACATTCATGGCTGCTGCCTGGCTTTACGGCATTGCCCGGCGCACCTCTTCTTCCTCCAAATCTCCTTCTCAGAAACCGCTCTGGTTATCCCCTCGAAGATGGCGCCTGGCCGGAGCCCTCATCGTGGCCTCTGGAATTGCCTCCATTGCCGCGGCGGCATTTTCCCTGCCCTGGCGCATTCCAGCGTTATCCTCAAACGCAGCGAGGCCATGCTGAGTCCTGCTTCCGAGACGCAACCGCAAGACCTTGAGCATGTCCGCCAAACTGTCGATCTTGCGGTGCGCAGGTATCCTCTGGACTGGAGGGCTTATTTCAACCGGGCGCAGGTCGGGCTTTATCGACTGCAAGACCCGCAACAGGCGCTCGATGATTTTCGCCGGGCCCGGTTTCTCGAACCCATTGCCGCACAACTGCCGTATTACGAGGGCCTGGCCTGGCTGCCCTTTCAACCGGTGCTGGCGGTTTCCGCCTGGAGGGAGGCTTTGGCCCGGCAAACCGATGACCGGGCGCTCATCATTCGCGGCATTCTGGCCAATGCGAAGTATTCCCCCCGCGTCATGTCTCTGGTCTCCGATTTATCCTTCATCGAACCGAATTTACGTTATCAATTTTTGAACCGGTTAAGAGGGGACGAATTTCTTCACCAATTCAATCGCGATTTGGCCCGCGAACCGGCACTCGAATCCTTCAGTTTCGGGCAAAAGGATAATCTCCTCAACCGGTGGCTGTCCGCCGAAAAGCTAGCCATTATCAATGATTTCCTCATCCGTCATCCCGCTCTGGCGGAAGAACATTGGTTGTTTCAGGCCAATGTTCTGGTGCGGCAAAAACGCTTTCAAGAAGCGCTTTCAATCGTTTGGAATAAACTTGCCGCTCCTTCCATTCCGGATTTCAGGGATGGAGACAGCATTGACGCCTTGCGAGTGGACTTATACCAAATCTCATTAGGTATGATAATAAGTTATTTGGCAGAAGCGTTTGCTTGAATGTGCTGCCAGCCTCCGCCAACTAAAGAGAGGACTTTTTCAGTGTCCTCCCACCAGTCTTTGAGATGGGTTGCGACGACTTCTTCGAGTCGCTCAATGCTCGGCCACAGTTTGTTGGCCGTTTGATCCTGTATCATATCCCAAAGTCTTTCAATCGGGTTGAGTTCAGGACTATACGGCGGCAAATTCACGATATGTATGCCCGGGGGGACGTTGGGGTGCTCCGAGTCGTGCGGATGGAAGCCTGCCCCGTCCCATACAACCACATGTTCCTCCTCAGGATATTGCTTTTTGATCTGTTGGAGGAAAGCCTCCGTCCACTGTAGATTCGTGCTAGGGGTTTGGATGCATACCATCTCGCCGTTGACCACGTCGAGGGCTCCGTAACAGTAGCTCCACTGGTATCTTGTCTGATATTTTTTGTGCGGCCGAAGCCCTCTTTGCGTCCAGCACCGGCGGTACACCGGAAGCAAACCAAAACGGCTTTCATCGGCAAACCACACCCGAACCCGATTGCCTCGGGTGAGGGAAAGCTCCTGGAGGATCTTAAAAAAGTCTCGCTTGAACGCTTCCGCTTTTGCCGAGTCCCGTTTCTCATGCACGGGGCGAGGGACTCGAAGCACCCCGGCGCATTTTTTTAGCCATCGCCACACCGTCTTGTAGGCGAAGGAGCGCCCGAAATGTCGCTCCAGCTCTTGCCCCGCCTGAACGGCTGTGTTCCAGCGCGCGACCTTCAAACCATTGAGCAAGAAGGCCTCCACCTCTTTGTCGCAACGGCTTTTGATCCCGCCTTTGTAGGCGCGTGTAAGCACCGCCCCGAGCCCTGCAGCACGATATTTGTCAAACCAACGCTGGATCGTCGCTTTGCCTCGGCCCACGATGGCTCCAATTTCATCAATGCTGTGGTGCGGCTGGAAGCCCATTTTTAATGCCACCAAACGCTCTTTACGCCAGCCGACAGCCTCTTTGTTGAGCAATTTCTTGATACGTTCACGGTCTTCATCGGTTCCCATATATCTTCTCATTCCGCCTTTATAGCTGTTTTTTAATCTTTATCAATCCTTTTGCGATTTGGTATTACTCGGCTCACCCACAAACATTGCCGTCGCCACCTCGCTCTTGAACAGGCAGGTGGCCGCATCCGATTGGTGCGGTGTCGAAAAAATCTTGACCATATTGGAAAGCCAGGACCCCTTTCCTCCATTTGTTCCTTATTGGCGATCCAGAATACAGTTTAATCAGGGCCTCTACGAGCAAAGCTGGCATTCCTTGCAGGTTTTTTTAAATACGGCTTCATCCCGGTAAACCCCTGTCTCCTACCTACCTCCGAACCACCATTGCCCTGTCCAAAAAAGCTTTCGCCTGGGTTCGGACCCTGGCAATCGAATCCACTCCCGTGACGATTATTTCGAGAGAACGCCGCCCCTTTATTTTTTCTCCCGCAAATGCCGCCCGCAAACGATCCTGGGCCGTTCGTGCCATGGGTATGACCGCCTCATTCTGATTGTCGTTCCAAACCGCAAAAAGTACGTGCACCTTTTGGCCCCTCGCGCTGAAAGTATAAGATTTCAGGTTTAGTTGGAGGCCGTCTTTTTCCCACAATAGCGGTTTGTCCGTGGCCGATAGCTGAAAACCGGCTGCCGGCAGACAGACCTCCGGCTTGTGGACATCGGCAAAGGAGGAAATTTTTCCCTCCTCCCAGACGAAAAAATAGGCGTTCCATTTTTCACTTTTGCGAGGACGCCAACTGGCCTGCGTCCCTTCAGAATATCGCAGAATGGAGCGTATCTGAGATGGTATTTTTTCAAACTCCACTGTGGAGCCGACCTGCGACCATTCGATCGATGCAATCAATGGATCGGCTGTTTCCTGGGAATCTCCCCGCTGGAACCACCAGGCGGATACGGGGTAACTGAGCAGGCAGATAATGACCAATATTACCGCTTCCCTCCGGCCCAGCCAGTTGAGGGGGGATTCGCCCATGGGGCGGCTTTGCGGCCCTTCCGCCGCACCCTTTCGGCGCAAATTATTAATGACCAGGGTCAGGCCCAGGATGATGAGAAAGGCGCCGAAAGAGACCAGGTAGCCCACCGGATCGTGCCAGTTTTGCATAACATCTCCGCCATCTTTATAAGTGATATAAGTTAGCAAAAACGTCCTCCCCAATAAGTTAGCAAAACCGTCCTCCCCACATTGAGGATGACGGAGACTATCGAACCGAATACAATCAAAACGAGGCGCAGCCACAACCGGTAGCGAAATAATTCGCCCAGAAAATAGGCTGCCATAATGGTGGACTGAAAAGACCTCACTCCGCTACAGGCTTCCTCCACCCCGACCCACCCATTGGCTAGTTGGATCAAATTACCTTCCCGCACCGCGTAAAATCCCAGCAAATTCATGAAATCAACCGTTATGGCGGCCACCATGCGCATGAGTCCCTGAGTCAGGTTTTGCTCGAATTGCATGGGCCAGGGAACCGCGAAAAGGAATATGGCCAGCGCCGGAGCGAACCATCTGCCCCACGATTTGCCACCCAAAATTACCAGGAAAGCCCATGACACCGCATAAATCAGAAGAGCCTGAGCCCAGTAAACCATGCGCCAGTCGGGATTGGATTCCCAGATGATTTTCAGGGGAAAAAGGAGGAGGGCGGCAGCCCAGAGCAATCCCTTAACGGGAAATTTCGAAGCATTGCCGCTTTCAATTCGAGGCCTGTTCAACCACCTCAGGTAAAGAAGATACAGGGTGATAAATGGAACCAGATAACCGAAACGGTACTGCTCGTTGATCGACCATTCAAGGCTCAAAACCCGTATCAGGTCGCCCCAGAAAATAGCCAGCAGGAGAAGATTTACGGCTGCCAGCCCCGACCAGTTCAACTTCGTCCTGATCCTAGTCCTCCTCTTTCGCTTTTTCATTGAGATCGGCTTGAAATACGCGCCGGACGGCCATCGGTATTAGAAGCTATTGGCCGCCTCGACAATGCTTTCGGGTTTCATGCCCATTTCTTTTAAAACGGTAGCCCCTGGAGCGCTCAGGCCGAACCGGTCGATGCCGATTACCTTCCCCTCCATGCCCACATAGCGATACCATAGGCCCGTCACCCCAGCTTCGATGGCGATTCGTCTTCGGCAGCCTGAGGGAAGCACGCTCTCCCGGTATTCGGCGGACTGCCGGTCGAAACGCTCAAAAGAGGGCATTGAGACGACCCTGGCGCCATTACCCAACTCATTGGCGGCCGTCATGGCATGCTGCAATTCACTTCCGGTCGCCAATATGATTAGGTCCAATTCTCCCCTTTCCCGTCTCGCAATATAGGCTCCACGAAGAACCCCGGCCCTGCGGTCGGAAACCGGAATCTCGCTCAAATTGGGGACGTTTTGGCGCGACAGAATGATAGCGGTCGGCCCATCCGTTTTTTCCAATGCGCCCACGAAGGCGCCCGCTGTTTCCTCTGGATCGCCTGGGCGGATAACATCAAGATTAGGCACACAGCGCAAGGAACTGACCATCTCCACCGGCTGGTGGGTCGGGCCATCCTCGCCCACCGCTACCGAATCGTGCGTAAAAATATAATTGACCGGCAACTTCGACAAAGCCGCCAGGCGGATGGAGGGGCGCATATAATCTGAAAATGCCAAAAAAGTGGCTCCAGACACCCGAAAGACGCCGTAATAGGCCATTCCGTTGAGCATGGCGGCCATGGCGTGTTCGCGAATTCCAAACCAGATATTGCGGCCCGCATGATTTTCCCGGGAAAAATCCCCGCCCTCGGGCAGGTAGTTTCTGGTTGAACCGTAGAGATCGGCGCTGCCGCTTACAATCAACGGAAGAGCTTCGGCCAGGCATTGCAATACGGTTCCACCGGAGGCGCGGGTGGCCGCAGAATCCTCCGGCCCAAATTCCGGAATTTTATCGAGCAAACCCTCCGGCGTTTTCCCGCTCAGCGCATTTTCCAGCAAGGCGGCTTTGTCCGGGTTGGCGGATTCCCAGGCCGAAAAAACTTCCAGCCATTGGGCGTGTTGTTTGGCCAAGTCATTTTTGTGCTCGGCGAAATACGCCCTCACCTCATCCGATACATAAAACTTTTCTTCGGGCAGACCGAGGCCCCGCCTTGCCGAATCGGCAAACTTGGCCCCGCCTTCCCCGTGGGCCTTGTTGGTTCCGGCCACTTCGGGAATGCCCCGCCCGATTTCGGTTTTAGCAATGATGAACTTCGGGCGGCCATTGTCGGCGTTTTTGGCCGTTTCGAGGGCTCTCAGAAAGGCTTCCATGTCGTGCCCGTCCACGGTGGAAACATCGAAGCCATAGGCCTCGTAGCGCTTGGCCGTATCCTCGCTTTGGGTCACGTCCGCCATAGCGTCTAAAGTTACATCGTTGGAATCGAAGAGGAGGATGAGGTTGTCCAGGCCATTGTGACCGGCGAAGGAAGCGGCTTCGGCCGAAATGCCTTCCTGCAGGCAGCCGTCCCCGGCCAGACAAATGATGTGGTGGTTGAAAATTTTGTGCTCCGGGGTATTGAACATGCGCTCCGCCATTTTTGCCGAAACCGCCATACCGACGGCATTTCCCACCCCTTGCCCAAGAGGACCAGTAGTAGATTCAACACCGGGCGTCTCGCCAAATTCGGGATGTCCCGGCGTTTTGCTGTGCAACTGCCGAAAAATGCGAATTTCCTCCATAGGCAGATCGTAACCGCTCAGGTGAAGCCAGGCATAGAGAAACATGCTGCCGTGCCCGGCCGAGAGGACAAAACGATCCCGGTCCAGCCAATGCGGGTCCGCCGGATTCATTTTCAAAGCCTGCCCAAAGAGCACAGCGCCCATCTCGGCTGCGCCAAGAGGTAGTCCCAGATGGCCGATGCCCGCCGCATGAACGGCGTCGATGGCCATACCCCGCGCCTCGGTGGCCGCTTTTTGAAGATTTTCAGTATCCATAAAAATAATTTCTAAGCTGGTTATTGGTTAAAAAAGAAGCCATCTAGGCTAAAACTCCTCTTTGAGCAAGGCAATCGAGAAAAAGGTGCGTTCGCCAATACATGTAACTTAAATGTTATTTCTATTATAAATTTGGTATTTCAGGCCTTGGTCAATCGCAGCCGTCGGGAGATTCTCGATCTTGACGTGACCGCCAAAAACACAACCATTTCCAGTGAGAGCCTTTCCGCAGAAATTACCGGAAAAATATTTGAAGCAAAAATGATTCACCCCAGAACAGATCATAACGATACTGCGCAAAGTAGACTCAGGCCAAGGCATTAATGTTGCTCGCTCACCCAATACATTTGCCAGACTCTGGCCAACTTGCAACAAAGCAGCTACGGGCTGTACTGCTCCCTTTTCTGCGGCCTTAAATATACCGGAATTAATCCGATTGTTCAAGATTGAAAGGTTTCCCGATTGAAAGGTTTCCCAATAGAAATGTTGCTGGGAAAACTTGCCAGATTGACAGGCATCCCTACTATAGTTAGCCGTTATGAGTCATGAAGAACTGGAGGAAGGATCGAATCTGCAACTCGATTTTACGAAATTGGCCAAGGCCACGGCCTGCGGGGAAGACCTCGTGCCCGCCGTGGCTCAGGATGCCGATACAGGGGAAGTGCTTATTGTTGGTTACGCCAACCGTCTGGCCCTGGAAACGTCTTTAAAAGAGGGTAAGGCCACCTTTTGGAGCACTTCGCGCAATGAGCTATGGATCAAAGGCGCCACCAGCGGCGATTATCTGGAAATCGAGCAAGTGCTGGTCAACTGCGAGCAAAACGCGATTCTCTACCGCGTGCGCCCGGCCGGAGAAGGCGCCTGCCACACCAAAGGACCCGATGGGCGAGCCCGCAAGAGCTGCTATTATCGCAAAATCCAGCCCGATGGGAAGCTGGAGCATCTTTGATAGGGAGCTATTGGTGCGGAAAAAAGTATTTATCCAACTTTCCCTGATTGCGAAGACGCACAATAGCTTGCTAGCTAAATCATTCCATCACTTTCACTAAGTGTTTCTCAATTTTGGCGTAAAGTTCATCGCTTTGGAAAGGTTTGGCCAGATGGTCCGTGCAGCCGGCGGCAATCTGCTCAGCTACCGCATCTTTGCCGGTTGCGGCTGTCAGTGCTATTATGGGTGTGTTGGCGAATTCAGGGAAGCTCCGCAATTTTTTAGTTAATTCCAATCCTCCCATCAAGGGCATTCGCATATCCACAAGTATAATCTCTGGCTGATGATTTGGGGCAATTTTGAGAGCTTCTTGTCCGTTAAGGGCTACAGCCACTTTGTGATTGTAGGCTTCAAGCATCTGGCTTCAAGCATCTCCAGGATCATGGTTATCAATTCTTTATTATCTTCAACCACGAGTATTCGCCTGCCGGTTAGAAATGCTTCAATTGTTTCAACTTCCAACGTCGTCACCTGTTCGGTACTCGAATCCGCTGACTTTACAAGAGGCAAAGGGCAAAGTAAACCAGAATTTACTGCCCTGACCTGGTGTGCTTTCCACTCCTATCTTTCCGGCGTGCAACTCCACCAACCGCCGGGTTAGAGCCAGCCCAATGCCGGCTCCTCCCATTCCCTCGTCTCGCACCCTGTCCACTTGGTAAAACTCGGAAAAAATGTCCTCGATCTGATCGGCCGGAATACCAACACCGCTATCCTGAACTGAAATCCTGATTGCTGAATCACCCACCAACTCTGTGCGTATTACAATGAGGCCATTTTCCGGAGTATATTTGATCGCGTTGGAAAGCAGGTTGAGCAGGATTTGCTTGCATTTGCGAAGATCGCACCAAATTTCGCTTATCGCTGGATCGATCGAAGATTCCACATTTATTCTTTTCTTATCAAACTGCGTTTTCAATAGAGATAACATAGCATCAATAAGGTCCTCGGCCGAAAATACCTCCATCTCGATTTCAGTCTGTCCGGAATCGATTTTAGTGAGATCCAAAATATCATTAATTAAGTTCAAAAGATATTTACTACTTTCCTCGATCATCTCCATTGAAGCTGTCTGCTTTTTATTCAAGGTACCGAAAAAATTCCTTAACATCATGTCGGAATATCCAATTACAGCACTGAGAGGGGTTCGTAACTCATGACTCATGTGAGACAAAAATCTACCTTTTGCCTGGTTGGCTAAGGCTGCTCGTTTGGTCGAAATTTCGGCCTCATTGATAGCTCTCTTCAACTTTTCCTGGGCTTCCTTGTAATCAGTAATGTTCTGATCGAATCCGATGGCCCCAACATGACGGCCTTCTTTGTCCAAGCCACCCGACCGGCCTGCACAATGGATGTGACGGACAGAACCATCCTTTAAAATTATCCGGAACTCTATATGTCGTAATTCTCCTTGGGGCAAAGTAACCCAGTTGATTTTATTCAACATCTCTCGATCATCTGGATGGACCTGTGCCATAACAGATGCTTCTATTGGTGTTACCTCACCAGGTTCAAACCCGTGAATTCTATAATATTCCTCCGACCAATAGCCCTCTCCGGTGACATTATCATATTCCCATTGGCCGATATTTGCAATACGCTGTACCTCAGAAAATCGTTCATCTCTTTTCCTGAGAGCTTCTTCCGCCATTTTTCGATAAGTAATATCGACGTTTGATACTATTACCCTGGACCAGGTATCCTCGTAACCGGAAACGATAGTTATAACAGCTAAAGTGTGATTGATCCCACCCTCATTATCGTAGGCGGTAAATTCCGATTCGAAGCTGTTCATCCCATCAATAAAAGAAAGCAGTTCCTCGCCAAAAGACTCAAGGGAATCGCGGGTTAATACTTTATCTAAGGGGATAAAAAGATCTGCTTTTTTACTGGCTTTTCGAAGCACAACCGTAGCTTGGTTCGCATCGACAAGTGGTAGTGATGTGCACTGGAAAAAGTGGACACGAGATTCTCCTAACCCGGATATTTCATGAAGGGTAAAGTTTGGCTCGTTATTGCTATTGGAGATGGATTTCTTTGTATTTTGAGCAGATCGTCTTGATTTTTAGGTGTTTTTCAGGGTGTAGAGACACTGCCCCCTTTCCCCCATTGGTTCGGTAGTGCCGGGGGCAGCACCAATGCACCCTTTAGGTTGGCACCAATCGGCGGGCCGCATGGTTGAAAAGACTGGCCCAAGGATAACTCTCACTTAGGTGAAAGTGAATCGTTCGGGTGTTGCGCACGATGACCGCTCCGATCTTGATTAATTTGAGCCGCAGGGTGTGGCATTGGGCCCGCGCCCACTTCGTCCCTTTTAAGGCTAACCGGCGCATGGCTTCCATCAAGGTGTAGGCCAGCGCCGACAAGAGCAATCGCCACTGATTGGCCCACCATTGATGGGCGCTGGTGCGCTCGCTGAACAATTGCATCTGTTCCTTGATTCGGTTCTCCATTTCACCGCGGCCACAGTATACCTTGTCGTAAAGCTCCTGGGGATCGCCCGGCAGGTTCGTCACCACGAAGCGCGGGTTGGACCCCTGTGCGGTGTGTTCGGCTTTATGGATGACCAACCGCAGCCATCGCCACGAATCGGCAGCATAGACGAAGTCCTGGAATAACCGTTGTTTTTTACCCCTTAGTTCGAACCATTCTTTGGCCTGCTTTTGCAACTGCTGGGCGTCTTGCTGCAAGCGTGCATTGCGAGCCATCCCCACGATGTAACTAACTTCGTTGCGGTCGCACCAAGAGAGTATCCGGTCTCGACAAAATCCACTGTCGGCGCGCCAAATAATCCGCGTACGGGGCCAGCTTTGGCGAATCCGTTTAACCAGCAATTTGAGGATGGCCCCGGCATGCTTGCTGGCATCGATCTTGCTCGGCCGCAGGTAGGCCACCAGCAGCTGATCACCGCAAAAAACATATAGCGGCAGAAAACAGTAATGATCATAATAACCGTGGAAAAAACGTCCCTCCTGGAGCCCGTGCACCGGATTGTCGGTGGCGTCAAAGTCCAGGATGATCTCTTCGGGTTCCTCGGCAAAGGAGCCCATGAACTGTTCGACCAACAGCTCGTTTACCGCAAAGGCCGCCCGCCGATCCTGCCCGTTTTCAAAACGACACAAAGTCGGCGCGCTGGCCAACGTTTCAATGCGCCCCGTTACCGTTTGCAACAATGGATCGTGGCGCAGGGTATCAAAGTCGTTCAAATCCTCATAGCCCGCCACCAGCCCGTAAACGCGCTGCCGCAGCATCCCCAAGACCTCATGGCGTACTTTGCCCTTCTGCCGTTTGTCCACTAACTGTCGGGCCGCTCGTTCGGTCAAGCCCAACTGCCGATCCACTTCCCGGATCAAAAGCAGTCCGGCATCCGAAGTAACCTCTCCGCCCTTGAAATCAACCCGCACACGGCGGCCTTTTACCCTTGTCAACTGTAGCTTTAATTGTTTACCTTTTGTCATCGCTGATATTGCTTTAATTATTGATCTATCCTGCTGTATATCAGCAGTTAAGCATATCAACGATACTTTTTTACGAAATATCCGGGCTAACTTCGTTGCGGTCGCACCAAGAGAGTATCCGGTCTCGACAAAATCCACTGTCGGCGCGCCAAATAATCCGCGTACGGGGCCAGCTTTGGCGCATCCGTTTAACCAGCAATTTGAGGATGGCCCCGGCATGCTTGCTGGCATCGATCTTGCTCGGCCGCAGGTAGGCCACCAGCAGCTGATCACCGCAAAAAACATATAGCGGCAGAAAACAGTAATGATCATAATAACCGTGGAAAAAACGTCCCTCCTGGAGCCCGTGCACCGGATTGTCGGTGGCGTCAAAGTCCAGGATGATCTCTTCGGGTTCCTCGGCAAAGGAGCCCATGAACTGTTCTACCAACAGCTCGTTTACCGCAAAGGCCGCCCGCCGATCCTGCCCGTTTTCAAAACGACACAAAGTCGGCGCGCTGGCCAACGTTTCAATGCGCCCCGTTACCGTTTGCAACAATGGATCGTGGCGCAGGGTATCAAAGTCGTTCAAATCCTCATAGCCCGCCACCAGCCCGTAAACGCGCTGCCGCAGCATCCCCAACCTCATGGCGTACTTTGGCCTTCTGCCGTTTGTCCACTAACTGTCGGGCCGCTCGTTCGGTCAAGCCCAACTGCCGATCCACTTCCCGGATCAAAAGCAGTCCGGCATCCGAAGTAACCTCTCCGCCCTTGAAATCAACCCGCACACGGCGGCCTTTTACCCTTGTCAACTGTAGCTTTAATTGTTTACCTTTTGTCATCGCTGATATTGCTTTAATTATTGATCTATCCTGCTGTATATCAGCAGTTAAGCATATCAACGATACTTTTTTTACGAAATATCCGGGCTAAATGGAGAATCGAAGCATGGGAAGAAGACGCAGTATAGAGTTCAAAAATGAGGCAGTTCAACTGATGATACTCGATGGTCTGAGCGCCACCGAGGTATCGACCAAACTTGGGGTCAACACCAACCAATTGTATAGGTGACGTGTACTGGATTTGTTGGACACGGGATTCTCTTATATTCATTGTTTATTGATTAGTGTGTCAGGCGGCTTGTTTTGGTAAAGGGTTTTGTTTTCTCGTTGCCCCCCATGGGGGGCAAATATTTTCCTCGAATTGGACTGGGCTTTGGTAACTCAGAGAGGAATGTTTGCGATATCGGTTGTAGAAGATTTCCACGTATTCGAAGACAGTTGATCGCAGTTCGCGCTCGTCGGCAAAGTGGCGGCCTCGAATCGTGCTGGTCTTGAAGCGGCCGTAGAACGATTCCATGGCCGCGTTGTCGTAGCAGTTGCCTTGGGCGCTCATGCTCGGCTTCATGCCTAGTTCAGAGACCAGCCTCTGATAGTCGTCGCTGGCGTAGGGGCTGCCCCGATCGCTGTGATGAATAATCCCGGTGCGCAGTGTGCCGCGGGTCATGGCCGCGGCTTTGAGGGCCTTGCCAACCAGCTTCGCGTCGTTGTGGTTGGAAACGCTCCAGCCCAGCAGGCGTCGGCTGAACAGGTCCATCACCGTGGCCAAGTACATCCAACCGGCCAGGGTCCGTAGGTAGGTCGTGTCCGCCACCCAGACCTCGTCGATATGGGTCGGCTGGCCATGCTTTTTAAGCACATTGGGGCTGTAACCATAGGGATGGTTACTGTTGGTTTTTAATGGCTTAAAGCGTTTACTCTGGGTGCTTTTGATTCCCATTTCACGCATCAGACGCAGAGCCCGGTCACGGCCGCAATCGATGCCCTCATCATCCTTCAGATGGCGGTGCATTGGCCGATGCCCATAGCGGCTGATCGGACCCCATCTTTGCTACCACTTTAAGTGAGAGTATTTCCGTAGGTTTGGTATTGTAGGTTTTGCAGCGGGTGGCGCAATGAGGCCGTAGGCCGAATGGAGCCAGCCGCTGCTTTGTTGATTGTTCGCCAGAGTCTGGCAAATGTATTTGGGGAGAGAAAGCCTAATCGGCTGTGGGGGTGTTTCGCGTTGTATTTGTGTCGCCATTGTTCGACCACCACACGCGCTTCGGTCACGCTCAGGAACAGTTCCTGGTTAAGGCATTCATCGCGCAAACGATTATGAAAGGATTCTATATGTCCATTCTGCCAAGGGCTTCCTGGATCAATGTATGCGATGGCAATTTCCTGTCGCTGCAGTTCTTCTTTGACTTGGTGGGCTATAAACTCCGATCCGTTGTCCGAGCGGATGCACTGAGGTTTGCCGTTCTCTCTTATGGCATCGTTCAATACCTCTACCACATCGGCACTTTTCAGTGAGCGCGCAACCTTAATGGCCAGGCATTGACGGGTATGTTCATCGATCAGTGTCAAGAGCCTGAGCGGACCGCCCCGGTCGGTGCGATCCGCCACGAAGTCCCAACTCCACACATGGTTGGGCTGCACTGCTCGGGTCGGGGTAGCCGTGGATTGGCCCTGCCGGCGACGGCGCTTGCCAGACGGGCGCACACCCAGTCCTTCGAAACGACGCACTTTTTGGACGAATTTGCGACTCACGGGCCAACCTTCATGGGCCAACAAAGCGCGGATCCGACGATAGCCATAGCGCGGATGCTTCTTCGAAAAGGCAATGATGCGTGCCACCAGTTTATGCCTATACTCAGTAGCTTTCTTGGGTTCATACAGGTAGGTTGAGCGGTGCAACCCAAAATACTGACAGGCCCGACGCAGCGAGCACGACCCTTGGGCCAATACATGCTTCACCGCTTCCTTTTTCTGCTTCGGGCCTACCATTTTTTTGCGTTCACCTCCTTGAGCACACGGTTCTCCAGCATCTGCTCGGCTACTATCTTCTTAAGCTGCGTGTTTTCGCGCTCCAGCTCCTTCAGCCGCTTGGCGCCACGCAGCTCCATGCGGCCATACTTTTTACGCCAACGATGGTAGCTTTGAGGACTGATATTGTGGGACCGACAGACATCCTGAATGCCTTTGCCTGCGTCTACTTCGCGCAGTATCGTTATGATTTGTTCAGGGGTGTATCTTTTTTGCTTCATAGGTCTTTCCGGTAATTTCTCCAGAAAGACTCTCACTGGCAATGGTAGTGTTTTCGGCGGTCACATCACGGCCCTTGGCCTCTTTGTGTACCTTCAGGATCGCCCCCTTGATTCCCTCGTCCTCGATCCGCCGGGCCGAGGGCGCTCGGTGCCTCCAGCAGTAATAGCCACTGCGACAAATCCCCATCGCCGAGCATATTTCCTCGATCTTGAAGCGCCCCTCGTTGTCTTTGACAAACTGGTACTTCATTGTTCGTCCTTGGCAAAGTAGCCCACCGTTTTTTTTAGTATCTGGTTGATCCGCTCCGAGCGGCGCAGCTCTTTGCGAAGACGATCTATCTCGGCCGCCATCTCCTTCGGACTGCTCTGTCGCTTTGAGGTGGCTTCGCCCTGCTGATCGTCCAGATAGAGCCTCTTCCACCTATACAATTGGTTGGTGTTGACCCCAAGTTTGGTCGATACCTCGGTGGCGCTCAGACCATCGAGTATCATCAGTTGAACTGCCTCATTTTTGAACTCTATACTGCGTCTTCTTCCCATGCTTCGATTCTCCATTTAGGAGAATCTCGTGTCCACTTTTTCCAGTGCACATCAGAACATGAAATATGTACTGGGGCTGAGAAAGACGCACAGTCTTAGCGTTTGTATCTAGCTCGAAGCTGCCAATGCATACATCCCCCTCATAGAGGCTAAAGTTGCCTTGCCCGTTGGGGGCTTCTTCTGACACGAGGAGATCTGGAATTCTGGATTGATCCACACTAGAAATGGCCGATCGATCTAGCAACCGTAGTGCGCGCGCTATGAAGGATTTTCCCATGCCGTTTCTGGCGAAAATGAGGTTCTGCTTCCGATCTGACAAGCTTTGGCACAACTTCATTATCGGGCCAATGTGCTGTACTTTGATCGAAAGGCGAGTTTTCGGTATAGCGTTTGTAAACGCCGGGATGAAACCGGTACGGGGGTCGGGGTAAAACCGGTACGCTTGGAATAAGGTTTAGGTTAGTAATTGCAGGTACGTCAAGGTTTAGGGTTTGGGAGTTGGTTTTGGGGATTGGCTTGGGGTCGGTGAGGAGGCCGGAGGCCGACGAGCCGGGCCCAAGGCGTTTATTGTTTTGTGCCACGGCGACGGCGTCGAGCATCGCGCAAGCGGTAGCTTTGCCCGTTGGCTTCGAGGATATGCACCCGATGGGTGAGTCGGTCCAGCAGAGCTCCGGTGAGCCGTTCGGAACCGAGCACTTCGATCCAGTTCTCAAAGGGCAGGTTGGTGGTGACGATGAGACTGGTGCGCTCGTAAGCGCGGCTGACCACGTCGAAGAGCAGTTCGGAACCGGTCTTGGAAAAAGGGACGTAACCGAGTTCGTCGAGGATGAGTAGGTCGAGCCTTTCGAGTTGCTTCATGAAGCGCTGCAGGTCGTGGTTGTCGCGTTGCTCGAGCATATGGGTAACCAGGGCGGTGACCCCGAAGAAACGGATCCGCCGGCCCTGGGCACAGGCGGCAAAGCCCAGGGCGGTGGCCAGGTGCGTTTTACCGGTACCGGCGTTACCGAGGAGCAGCACGTTTTCGCGCTGGTCGACATACTCCCCGCGCATGAGCTCTCGGATGAGCGCTTCGTTGATCGAGGGCTGCGCTTCAAAGGCGAAGCTCTCGAGGGTCTTGAGCACGGGGAAACGGGCGTTTTTGATCCGCCGCTGGGCGGCCCGCTGTTCGCGTTCAATGAGCTCCCGTTCGACCAGATGCAACAAAAAGGCGGCGTAATCGAGCCGGTCCCGGGAACAAGCCGCGGCCACCGCCGGCCATTCGCGCAGGATGGTGGGCAACTTCAGTTTCTTGAGGTGATGGTGTAACAGCAGCTGGTTTTTTTCTTCCTTCATAAAGCCCCTCCTGGAATCTTGAGCAGTTCGCTGTAGGCACCGAGGTCAGGGGCGGCCACACGGACGTGACGCAGGTGTGGATGGCCGTCCCCAGCCGGAAGGTTCTGCTCCCGTAGTCTTCCTGAGGATAGAGATACTGGGCGATGGCCTCACGAGTCAGTCCCCCCACCCGCAGGGCCGAGACGACGGCCTGCTGCAAGGCCGCCATGGGGTGTTTCTCCAACAGCCGCAGCACCCGGATATACTCCCGGGTGCCTTCGCCCCCGCATTGGCTTTCGAGCCGGCGTCTGAGGACCTGCAGGCACTGCGGCAACTGCCAGCCCGAGAGTGGGCGGGCGAAGTCCAAAGCGCCCGGTTTTTTCTCCAGCAAAGCCAGGTAGTGCACCGGCTCGAAAGAGACTTGCTCTTTATCCCAAATGCGGCGGTGCCGGGCCACCTCTTGGCCCCCACAGAAGATCACCACCTGCCGACAGGACCCTTCCACCACCACCGGATGGTGGGCGCAGCGCACCGGCACCGAATAGTCGTTGCACTCGAAGCGCACCAGCGAGAGGCTGCTGACGCAGGTCGAGCGTTTGCGGCTCGCTTCAAAGGGTATGGGCGGCAACGCCAGCATGACGGCGCGCTCCTCGGCCAGCAGTTCCTTTTTCACCGCCCTTTTCCCGCGTAATTTACGCTCCATGTCCCGCTCACATGCCTCCAACAGCTTTGCGTTGAGTTCCTCCAGGTCCCGAACCTGCGGTACCGGTACCAGGAAGTTGGCCCGGGCATAACGCACGATCCCCTCGACCACGCCCTTCTCGTTGGGCCGGGCGGGCAGACAGAAGTGTTCCTCGAACAGGTAATGGCTCTGTAGCTGCAGAGACCCGTCGGTCAGCTTGCGTTCACGCGAACCGATAATCTTACCCACCGCCACCTTCGAGTTGTCATAGCTGATGCGCCGGGGCACCGCCCCGAAAAACTCAAAAGCTCGCAGGTGCCCCTCCCAGAAGCTCTCCGTGCACTCCCGTTCGAACACCTGCACGAAAAAGGCATCGCTGTAGGGCAGGCTCATGGCAAAAAATGGCCGCCTACGCAATTGCCCCGCCTCCTTCACCAGGGCATGACCGAAGTCCACCTGTCCCTCCCCGGGGCGGTGCTCCAGCGGCACGAACACTTCCCGCCGCCTCGCTCGCAGCTCGGCCACCACCTCCTTGACCGCCGTGTAGCCCCCTTGGTAGCCCTTCTCCCGACCCAAACGCTGGTAGATCCGTTTGGCCGTATGGCGCTGCTTCTTGGGCACGTTCCGGTCCGCTTTGAGCACCTCCTCGATCCAGCCCACATACGGATCGATCTTGCGCTCTCGCCTCTTCTTGCGCCGGTATCCCGGCGGCTGGGAATAGGCCAGCATCTTTCCCAGGGTCTCCCAGTGCAGTCCCTCTTCTCGCATTACAGAGCGCTTGCTCTGCTTGTCCCGCAGCACTTTGTGCCGCACTCTTGTCCATTGCTTCATATCTCGATACACTCCTCCTTTCTAGGATAAGCGTACCGGTTTTAAAGCGCCCTCTTTACCGTACCGGTTTTTCCCCGGCGTTTACAGATCGATGAGGGGCTTATTTCACGTGGAATAATAAAAATACCAAATTCTTCGTTTGTAGTCAGTAATTTAAGGTTCCAATGCACTTTCTTGAATTTGGATATATAGATTCCAGCGGCCTTACCTTTCCATTCGGGATGATCTCTCATTTCATAAAAATGAGTTCCCATGCGAGAGACATGATTTTTCCCCCACTGCCTATTATCTTCTGTAACCCAGATAATAGAAAAATTTACCCCTGCAAGCGGTATTTCAAGTTCGATTACTCTATCCTCAATACGGATATTATTGTCCAGCAGATAAATCGGTGATTCAGCTATTAATGGGCATAAAAACAGCATTCCGTTTATAATGAGAAACCATACCGAAAGTTTAAATTTGTTTTGCATTGCTCAGGTGTCTGTAATCACATTGCCTAGCCTAAGGATATGGATTAATATGACTCAACGCATTCTATGAGAACTTAAAAAAATATTTTGCATCGTCACTTACGTGATCTTTCATTTGCATTATCTCATTTTATATGAATTCGGTTTATGCTTTCATATTGTATTTAAAAATGGCCCAGAAAGCTTTAATGCCGTCTTTCCAGGTGATTTTTTTGCCTTCCTGGTAGGTGCGGCCATGGTAGGATATGCCTACTTCGTATATCCGGCAGCCCATTTTGGCGACTTTGGCGGTTATTTCGGGTTCGAAACCGAATCGGTTTTCTTCGATTTTGATGGATTGCAGAATTTCGCGGCGAAACATTTTCATTCCGGTTTCCATATCGGTCAGGTTGAGATTTGAAAATATATTCGATACTAACGTGAGCAGCCTGTTGGCGACCATGTGCCAGAAAAATAAAACACGGTGGGCGCTGCCTCCCATAAAGCGGGAGCCAAAGCGGGAGCCGAAAACAACGTCCGCCTGATCATCGTAAAACGGTTGCAGCAACTTGGGATAATCCTGCGGGCTGTATTCGAGATCAGCATCCTGGATGACCACCAAGTCCCCCGTTAGATGCGCAATGCCGGTTCGTATGGCGGCGCCTTTGCCTTGGTTGCTTTCATGAAAAAAGACGCGATACAAAGTGCTCTGAGATCTTTCCTTTTCCTTCAAAATTTCCCTGGTGCCGTCAGATGAGGCATCATCGACGACAATAATTTCTTGCAGGTTTGCCTGGGCCGCCTCGACTTTTCCCAGGAGTTCCCGTATCGTTTTTTCTTCGTTGTAACAGGGGATAATAACGGAAAGTTTCATTATCATATGGTTATATAAAGAAAAACCGCCTAATACATATAATGGCAAGGGTCAAGACTACTTGGATTGCCTTAACCCTGTAAAAGATTGTTTAAATCTATTTTCGCTTATGCCTGCGCTTACTCCTTTAGGCGATTTGATACGAGTTTTTCCAAAAGGGTTTCAATTTCCCATTTGTGAGTCAGTTTATCAATCCACTTTTGCGGAATTCCATTTTCCCCTCCAATACCATGAACTACTCCCAAGACAGAACCCAAGAGAATGGCACGGCCGCAGGAATCTCCGCCTGCGTAGATGTTTTCCCGGACCGACTCGGCGAATGAATTCGATGTGGCAAGGTTGTGGGCCGCACTTGGAACGCCGAATACCAGGTTGCAGCTCATCCCAAATTCCGCCGTCACAGCCGGGTTGTCCTTATCTTTTAAAGAAAGCGCTTTGTCGATTAATCGTGCGACTTTAGATTCCGCCGTTAGTCGGCTGGCTTCAATGGCGGCATCCGTATTGGGGGAATGAATTGCGGATTCAATCATTTTCGCAACCGTCTGACCGAATGAAACCGCTAATTCGTTATTGTTGGTTACTCTGACGGCTGATGCAACCACTTCGCGAAGGGATTTCTCTCCTGCATAAACAGCCACCAAAGGGGGCAATTTGGAAATAGCGGGCATTTGCTCGTCATCGGCCCCATGGAACCCCCCGACGCTCTCCAATTCAGCGAGAATTTTGAAAGCATAAGCGACTATGCGATCATCGTCATGAGTCATCCTAACGGCTGCTTCGATGTATTTACGAAGTTCCTCACCTTTTGAATGTTTTACATTGGAAAGGACCTTAGTGATCATGCGGTGCTTGGTGTTTACGTCACCATCGAAAGGTATGGCTTCGGCTCGCTTTAGGGCTTGATGTTCGGCGGCGGCAATGTTGTCCAAGGTATCTCGAATGGGATGGTCGATATAACCCACATAATCGCCGCCATAGCCAAAATGCTCTCGGAACAGGTCTTCATAATGCGTTTTATCGTAACGTCCGTTATTGGCGGCCAGCGAACGCAGCAAAACCATGGCCTGTTCTCCATAATGGGAAAAATCTCCCGCTTGTTTCCTGCCATGGGCATAATATCCTGTCACGCCTTCGTAATTCGCGGGATTGGGAGAGCGGAATTCCGGTGACTCGGGGGCGACTTCGCGGATGCGTTTTTGATCATACAGCCAATGCAATCCCAACGAAGCCGCATCTGCCACCAGTGCGCCCCAAACTGCGCCTTTCATTCGTTTTTCAATTTCATTTTTCATGCCAGTAAATTTTACTTTATTATAAATTAAATTATTAAAACAATCGCTTGTTTTGATGAATAAGACGCTTGCCAACGGCAATCCTTACAACAAGATCGAGCAAGGAATTTATCAGCAAGAACAACCACTAATTTGGAGGTTGCAGGAAATAGTTCCGGCCATTTTAAACAACCGGCCGGTTGAGGCGAGGAAGGGAAATTAGGTAGTGTTAACATTTTGAATGTTTAAGCTGTACTTTTTAGCGTGATTATGTTGTGAACTGGGAATGGTCCATATCACAGTAAAATGTCCTCAATGCGGAAGCGATCACATCATCAAGCACGGCAAGGATCCGAAAGGGGTTCAGAAGTATCGATGCAAGGGGTGTGGTTATCAGTTTCGGCTTCACCCCAAAAGTCGTGAGCATCCTCCGGCGCTGGTCAAGCAGGTGCTCCGTGCGCACCAAAACCGGATGAGCCTGCGTGCCATTTACCGTACCTTCGGGGTAGCCCCAAAGACGGTCATCGAATGGATTAAAAAAAAGTCCTGAGTTTGCCGAAGCTGGAGTCCACTCTGCTTGCCCGCCAGTGTAGTGATGTGCTGGAACTGGACGAGGTGTGGTCATTCTGGGGCGATAAGCGTTCGGGGCAGGTATGGCTATGGGTAGCCTTGTGTCGACGTACCCGACAGGTCGTCGGGTTTTCTCTGGGTGATCGTAGCGATCAAACGTGCTGGCAGTTGTATCACAACATCGCCCAGCCCTATCGCGACTGTGCCACCGTAAGCGATTACTGGGAAAGCTACGACAAGGTTTTCCCTCACAACAGCGCCAGCGGGAAACAATCCGGCCAAACCGCCCATATCGAACGCTGGAACAATACCTTGCGACAGTCCCTGTCACGCTATGTGCGTAAAACGCTGTCATTCTCGAAGTCTTTGGTCATGCATTTTCGCGTCCTGTGCTTGTTCATCTGGGAATACAACAGCAATATCAAACATTCGTCATGTTAACACTACCGGAAATTAGAGCGAGCTGTGGGAGCCGTCGCAATAGGCGCCGTTGCCGCTGTGCTTGCAGCCGCAAAAGGCAATCCGGGTAGCTTCTTCTACTTGCACCTTTACCGGGCCTAATCCGGTTCCTGTATGGGAGCCGTCACAAAAAGGTTGGCCGGAGGATCTCCCGCAGGCGCACCACCAATAGGTTCCCGGTTCCACTTGCTGAACGTAAGGTCTTTTTTGGGCAATTTGCGGCTCCGCCATATCTTCTCCTTTTTTTTGGGTTTATTTATAGCCTTGTCCGGAATCGGGCAAAGCGTTCTAGTTTCTGCTTCCGGAATCGGGCAAAGCGTTCTAGTTTCTGCTTTATGTTTCGAACATCTGGATGTAATGATGCTTATCAATTATCCATCTGCAGGCAAGAAAATTTCCGATTTCTTATCTATGAGAATGACATTTTTAAACTGGTTTGCCACCCGATTGATTCTGGTGGTGTTTTTTCTGCCCTCATCCGGTGCGGCTGAAGAATTGCCTGATGAGGCTGCCCGGCTCCATGAATTTTTCAAGACTTCGTTTGAAAAGCGCCTGGCGCGCGATCCTGAATTTCAAACGCGACTTGGAATTAAAACAGATTACGGTAAATGGACCGATATTTCGGACGCTTTTGCCACCCAAACGTTGGCCAATGCAGTTTCCGAACTGGCGTTCATGCGCAACGAGTTCGATTTTAAAAAACTGGATTCACAGGCGCGCCTCAGCTATCGGCTGTTCGAGCACCGGGCCGAACGCGAGATTCGCAATTACCAATGGCGTTTTCATGATTATCCCGTCAATCAAATGCACGGCTTGCAATCGGAAATTCCCGCTTTCCTCATAAATGCCCACAATATTTCGGATGAAAGCGATGCGGATGCTTACATTTCTCGTTTGAGAGGATTCGACTTGGTATTCGACCAACTTATCGAAAACCTGGAGATACGCAGAAAAATGGACATTGTCCCTCCCAGGTTTGTTTTCCCGTTGGTCCTGTCGGCCTGCCACAATTTGCTCAAAGGCCGGCCATTTGAAGAATCGGATAAAGATAGCAGCCTTTGGGAGGATTTTAAGGACAAATTAGAAGCCCTCAAAAATATCGATCCCACCCGTAAGGACGAGCTGCTGCAACAGACCCGCGAGGCTTTGCGGGAAGCGGTCGGTCCGGCCTACCAACGTCTCATAGATTATATTATAAAACTGGCCACAGCGGCCACTGATGACGATGGAGTCTGGAAATTTCCGCAAGGTGAGGAATTTTACAACAATGCTTTGCGAAACACCACCACAACCGAACTGACCGCCGAGGAAATCCACCGAACGGGTTTGGCCGAGGTCGCCCGCATTCATGAGGAAATGCGCGAGATCATGAAGGCGGTCAAATTCGAGGAGGGGGAGGGGAACTTGCAGGAATTTTTCCATTTTATGCGGACGGACCGTCGGTTCTATTACCCAGAAACCGAGGAGGGCAAGCAGGCCTACCTGAGTGGGGCATCAGCGGCCATCGACAGCATGAATGGGCGTCTGGGGGAAATGTTTTTGACTACACCAAAAGCCGAACTTGTAGTAAGGGCGGTTGAGGCTTTCCGCGAAAAATCAGCTGGCAAGGCCTTTTATCGAAGACCGGCCATGGATGGCTCCCGCCCGGGCATCTATTATGCAAATCTACGAACAATGGCCGATATGCCGACCTACCAAATGGATGCCCTCGCTTTCCACGAAGGAGTTCCCGGACATCATTTGCAAATTGCCATTGCCCAGGAGGCGGAGGACATCCCGGATTTTCGCCGGCACACCCACTACACCGCATTTACTGAAGGCTGGGGGCTCTACAGCGAATTACTTCCCCTTGAGTTCGGGTTTTACAAAGATCCCTATTCCAATTTTGGGCGCCTCGCCATGGAGATTTGGAGAGCGGCAAGACTGGTTGTAGACACCGGTATTCACGCAAAAAAATGGACCCGCCAACAAGCCATCGATTACTTGATCGAGAACACACCCAATCCCGAGGGCGACTGCGTTCATGCCATCAATCGTTATATCGTTATGCCATCGCAGGCTACCGCCTACAAAATCGGCATGATGAAAATTCTCGAACTGCGCGAATGGTCAAAAGAACAACTGGGCGATCAATTCAACATACGGGAGTTTCACGAACTGGTCCTCATCGGCGGTCCCATGCCTCTCAACCTGCTCCAAAAGCAAGTGCAAGAATGGGTCGATTCAAAAAATTAAAATCAACCTGCGCTCAGCGGCTTATTACACTTGTCAACTGTAGCTCTATTGGATTACCTTTTGTCATCGCTGATATTGCATTATATGTTTAATCTATCCTGTTGCATATTAGCTGTTAAATATATCAGCGATCCTTCTTTTACGAATTTTCCAGGCTAGCGATGTTGCGAACCAGCGGAACCTACGAAGAACTCTACAGTTCCTTCAAATGGGAAATACCAGAGTTTTACAACATCGGGGTGGACGTATGTGACAAGTGGGCGCGCCAACGAAATCGGCTTGCCCTGATTTATGAGAACCGTAAGGGAGATGTGGAGCGCTTCACTTTCCGGTACCTCGCCAAGTTGTCAAACCAGCTCGCAAATGGGCTCGTGGCGCACCGCGCGGGAAAAGGTGACCGCATAGCTCTGCTCTTGTCCCAGAGTCCGGAAATAGCCGTCGCGCACATAGCGGTCTATAAAATAGGGGCCATAGCGCTCCCCCTTTTTACCCTCTTCGGGGTGGATGCGCTTCGCTACCGCCTGTCCAACAGCGATGCAAAGGTGATCATCACGGATGGGGCCAATCTTTCCAAGATCCTGGAAATAAGGGAAATCCTACCTAACCTCGAAGCCGTGATTGTTGTGAACGGTGAAAGACCGGATGGAGTGCTGGATTTTTGGGATATCGTCGAGAAAGGATCGGCAAGGTTTGAACCGGTAAACTCTAGAGCAGACGATCCGGCCCTGATCAGTTACACCTCGGGAACCACCGGACCGCCGAAAGGTGCGTTGCATGCCCATCGCACCCTGCTCGGTCATCTTCCCGGCGTGGAGTTTCCTCACAACTTCTTTCCCAAGCAAGATGATCTATTCTGGACGCCCGCCGATTGGTCATGGATAGGCGGGCTTTTCGATGTGCTTTTTCCAAGCTGGCATCATGGCATCCCCGTAGTAGCTCGTAGTATCCGGAAATTTGATCCGGAAGAAGCGTTTCATTTCATTGCAAAATATGGAATCAGAAACATATTCATGCCGCCGACGGCGTTGAAGATGATGAGGCAGGTGGAAGATCCCGCCAGCCGTTACGATTTCGATATCAGGACCATCGGGAGCGGGGGTGAGTCACTCGGTGCGCAGCTTCTGAACTGGGGCCGGGAAACGATGGGCGTAACGATCAATGAGTTCTACGGACAAACGGAAGTCAATCTTGTCGTCGGTTCCTGTTCAGAGGTAATGGTTCCGCGACCCGGCTCGATGGGCCGGGCGATCCCCGGTCACAAGGTTGAAGTGCTTGACGGTGCCGGTAATTCCGTAGCGCCGGGCGTGGTGGGAGAAATTGCCGTTCAACGCCCTGATCCTGTAATGTTTTTGGAGTACTGGCGAAACCGTGAGGCGACGGTAGGTAAGTTCATCGGGGACTGGTGTCTTACCGGCGATTTGGCACGGCGCGATGAGGACGGATACTTCTGGTTCGTGGGCCGCAAAGATGATATAATTACAAGTTCGGGTTACCGTATGGGACCTGCCGAGATCGAAGATTGCCTTATGAAACATCCTGCTGTCGGTATGGTTGCGGTAATAGGCCGCCCCGACGAGGTCCGAACCGAAGTGGTCAAAGCGTTCATCGTTCCGAAATCCAGCGTTAGGCCGGACGGAGCGTTAAAGAAAAAGATAAAGGAGTTCGTGAAACTTCGCTTGGCGGCACACGAATACCCTCGCGAAATTGAGTTTGTAAACGAGCTTCCCCTTACCGCCACGGGCAAAATCATGAGGCGGGTGCTGAAAGAACGGGAAATAAGGAAAGCGGAGAAGCCGTAAGGTTTGCCTGGAACGACCCCGAAATCGGCAATAACATTTGGCAGGCAGAAACGCCCTATTTCTTCAAAATCGTTTCCACAAGCCCTTCCCAGTATGAGGCGCCCATAACCAGGATCTCATCATTGAAGTCGTAGGTTGGCGTGTGGACCCTGCATTCGCTTTCCGTAGATCCACCACCGAGCCAAATGTAGCAGCCCGGCTTCTCTTCCAGCATGAAGGCAAAATCCTCCGATCCATTGCGGGGGGGCGCATCACAATCAACATTTTCCTCTCCGACAATTTCCGCGGCGGCCTTAGCCCGGATATTTCATGAAGGGTAAAGTTTGGCTCGTTATTGCTATTGGAGATGGAGATGGATTTCTTTGTATTTTGAGCAGATCGTCTTGATTTTTAGGTGTTTTTCAGGGTGTAGAGACACTGCCCCCTTTCCCCCATTGGTTCGGTAGTGCCGGGGGCAGCACCAATGCACCCTTTAGGTTGGCACCAATCGGCGGGCCGCATGGTTGAAAAGACTGGCCCAAGGATAACTCTCACTTAGGTGAAAGTGAATCGTTCGGGTGTTGCGCACGATGACCGCTCCGATCTTGATTAATTTGAGCCGCAGGGTGTGGCATTGGGCCCGCGCCCACTTCGTCCCTTTTAAGGCTAGCCGGCGCATGGCTTCCATCAAGGTGTAGGCCAGCGCCGACAAGAGCAATCGCCACTGATTGGCCCACCATTGATGGGCGCTGGTGCGCTCGCTGAACAATTGCATCTGTTCCTTGATTCGGTTCTCCATTTCACCGCGGCCACAGTATACCTTGTCGTAAAGCTCCTGGGGATCGCCCGGCAGGTTCGTCACCACGAAGCGCGGGTTGGACCCCTGTGCGGTGTGTTCGGCTTTATGGATGACCAACCGCAGCCATCGCCACGAATCGGCAGCATAGACGAAGTCCTGGAATAACCGTTGTTTTTTACCCCTTAGTTCGAACCATTCTTTGGCCTGCTTTTGCAACTGCTGGGCGTCTTGCTGCAAGCGTGCATTGCGAGCCATCCCCACGATGTAACTAACTTCGTTGCGGTCGCACCAAGAGAGTATCCGGTCTCGACAAAATCCACTGTCGGCGCGCCAAATAATCCGCGTACGGGGCCAGCTTTGGCGAATCCGTTTAACCAGCAATTTGAGGATGGCCCCGGCATGCTTGCTGGCATCGATCTTGCTCGGCCGCAGGTAGGCCACCAGCAGCTGATCACCGCAAAAAACATATAGCGGCAGAAAACAGTAATGATCATAATAACCGTGGAAAAAACGTCCCTCCTGGAGCCCGTGCACCGGATTGTCGGTGGCGTCAAAGTCCAGGATGATCTCTTCGGGTTCCTCGGCAAAGGAGCCCATGAACTGTTCGACCAACAGCTCGTTTACCGCAAAGGCCGCCCGCCGATCCTGCCCGTTTTCAAAACGACACAAAGTCGGCGCGCTGGCCAACGTTTCAATGCGCCCCGTTACCGTTTGCAACAATGGATCGTGGCGCAGGGTATCAAAGTCGTTCAAATCCTCATAGCCCGCCACCAGCCCGTAAACGCGCTGCCGCAGCATCCCCAATACCTCATGGCGTACTTTGCCCTTCTGCCGTTTGTCCACTAACTGTCGGGCCGCTCGTTCGGTCAAGCCCAACTGCCGATCCACTTCCCGGATCAAAAGCAGTCCGGCATCCGAAGTAACCTCTCCGCCCTTGAAATCAACCCGCACACGGCGGCCTTTTACCCTTGTCAACTGTAGCTTTAATTGTTTACCTTTTGTCATCGCTGATATTGCTTTAATTATTGATCTATCCTGCTGTATATCAGCAGTTAAGCATATCAACGATACTTTTTTTACGAAATATCCGGGTTAGCGGCGATCGCTGTCTCGTTCCGGGTGTTTCTTGTTACCGGGTATCCGGGATCTTCAGGATTAAATCTGACCGTGCCTGTTACGTCGAATCCGCGACTTACGTAATCTACAATCTCGCTGATACGATCGTGAGCCTTCTTTCTAACCTCAGGGTCGAAACACCGTACCGTTCCCCGCAAGATCACTAATTCCGGTATAACGTTCCAGGTATTGCCCCCGTGTATCTGAGTTAAACTGATGACTACAGTATCCAGGGGATTGGTATTCCGGCTCACGACCGTTTGCAACGCACCCACGACTTGGCAGGAAGCCACAATCGGGTCTCTTCCCTCCTGTGGCATGGCCGCGTGGCATCCCGCCCCTCTTATTTCTATTTCAAAGTTATCCATCGATGCCATGACTGGCCCGGTTCTTACTCCAAACCGTCCCGCCGGTATATCGGGTATGTTGTGCATGCCGTAAACTTCTTCCGCGGGAAATTTCCTGAACAAGCCATCGTCGATCATCTTCTTCCCTCCGCCCCGTACTTCCTCCGCGGGTTGGAAAATAAAATACACGGTCCCATCGAAACGTTTCGTGTCGGACAGGTATCTGGCCGCACCCAGGAGCATGGCTGTGTGCCCATCATGACCACAGGCGTGCATCTTGCCATCAATCTTTGATTTATAGGGGACAGTGTTCCGTTCCTGGATGGCCAGCGCATCTATATCCGCTCGCAGAGCTATCTTCCTCTCACTACTGCCTGCTTTCAGGGTGGCAACAACTCCGGTCTTCCCCAGTCCTTCGTCAACCGGAAGTTGAAAGCTTCTCAAATGGTCCGCGATGAATTTTGCCGTATCGGTTTCTTCAAAAGCGATTTCCGGATATTGATGCAAATGATGGCGCCATTTCCGCATTTTCCCATCCATCAGCAGTATTTTTTCGTTTACCGGCATTTTTTTTCCAATCGAATTGTCAATAGTTGCGACGGACCTTGAGCATGCCCTGCCCGCGACACCATCCGCAGGTTCATACAACCGTCTGGTCAATCCTCGTAAAGCTTAAAAAGCGCTTGCGCGCCGTAATTCTCGCCACCCGAGGCGGCCAATTGATCATACAGACCTTTCGCCAGTTCAAGACCGGGTAGAGCCAACCCCAACTTATCGGCCGAGGCGATGGCAATTGTCAGGTCTTTGATGAAGTGTTTTACAAAAAAGCCCGGCCCAAAATTGCCTTGCAGGAAGTGCGGGGCGGCATGGCTCAGGATCACACTGCCGGCGGCTCCGTTCTTGATGCAGGCGATCACTTTCATCGCATCAAGCCCCCCTCGGCGCGCATAAGCCATCGCCTCCGAAACGCCCACCATGTTCGCGGCGATGGCGATTTGATTACTCATCTTGGTGTGCTGACCGGCACCCGCGGAACCCATTAATCCAATATTGCCGCCCATCCTCTTGAATATCGGAAGCATCCCATCGAAAGCCTCCTGATCGCCCCCTACCATGATTGCGAGGCGCGCCTCGCGCGCGCCAATATCCCCACCCGAAACGGGAGCATCGAGGGAGGCAACTCTCTTCATATGCGCTTCCCGAAAAATGCGGACCGCCAGTTCAGGGCTCGACGTTGTCATATCAATAACTAGAGGCTGTCCCAAAAATATAAAGATTTTATAGTCAACTGGATGACGTTGATAAAAAGAGCCGGAAAGAGCAAGTTTTTGCTCGATCCGGCCAAAAAAGGGTTCTATAATTGAGTTAGCGAAAATCAATATAGCCCTTTCTATGAAAATAGCCCTTTCTATGGAAAATATAGCCATCCAATGCCTCCTGCGTCCAGCTTTAACTGTGGTCGACCGGTGCCTCGATTACGATAACTTCCGCGCCACCATTGATCGAATCGCTCGGCTGCTGATCGACTCGGAGGTGGAATCGCAGGCCATTGAGCTGGCCTTGGAGGGGTGGCCGCCAATGGGTCTAAAGGTCCGGCGGCAGCGGGCCAGTTTTGCCATCAAGGCACTGCGCATGGATACGCTGGGCCGTCTGCTCGGAGGGATTTCGTTTCGGCATTTGTCGCGGGCTCTGGGCAGCAGCGATCTGTTGGCCGACTTTTGCCGTGTCCGGCAGATCGATGGCATCAGGGGCATCTCCAAAAGCACCCTGGAGCGGGCCTCGAAGTTTTTCAGCGAAGAGCAGTTGAGGGCCTTGCACCGGACCTTGACTGAGGTGGTGGGCGATGCCCTTCTGGCCCGGCAGGTGGTATTGGACAAGCCGATTGACACCACCATTTGCCTGATCGACGGCACCTGTTTGGAGGCTAACATTCATTGGCCGACGGACTGGGTATTACTCAAGGATGTAGCCGGCACGTTGCTCAAAGCGATCCGGCTGATCCGCGAGAAGGCCGGTGTGCGCCATCGCATGCCGATCGAACCGGAGCCCTTGGCTCGGCAGATGAATCGGCTGTGCATACAGATGACCCACAGCCGGCGGCGAAAGGACAGCGCGCGGCAGCGCAAGGGTATCTTGAGGCAGATGAAAAAGCTGCTCAAACGGATCGGGGAGCATGCCCGCAGTCACCGGGAATTATTGCAAGCCTGCTGGGAGCAAAGCGATTACAGCGAAAAACAGGTCCAACAGATCCTCGCCCGGATGGAGCGCATGAGCGAGCAAATCCCGGTGGTCATCAAACAGGCGCACGAGCGGATCATTGGCGGCCGCCAGGTGAAAAACGCAGAGAAAGTCTTGAGTGTTTACGAACTCGATGGGCAGGTGATTGTGCGAGGTAAAGCGGGCCAAGAGGTCGAGTTCGGCAACACCCTGTTTTTGGGAGAAAGCGTTGAAGGGTACCTGCTGGACTGGAAACTCTACGGCAGCCGAACTCCAAGCGAAAATGAACAAATGCAAGAGAGTTTGCAAAGACAGAACCGCTTCAACCTGGAAGAACCCATAGCGGCCATGTGCGCGGACCGGGGATTTGCCTCCCAGCGGGCCCGCCGGCAGTTAGCCCAGGAGGGAATCTACGACGCGCTCTGTCCACGCGATCCGAAGCAGTTGAAAAAACGGATGGAGGAACCACTGTTCAGGCAATTGCAAAAGCGCCGGGCCAGCACCGAAGGGCGGATCGGGGTATTGAAGAATCGCTGGCAGGCCGGGCGGTTGCGCAGCAAAGGCTTTGCCAACCGCTCGATCAGCGTAGCCTGGTCGGTACTCTCGCACAACCTATGGAAAGTAGCCAAGATGCTGGCCCAGCAAGACGAACTAAAAACCAAAGCGGCGGCCTAGAGAGCGGAAAAGCAAGGACAATACTTTTTCACAGCCGTACTGTCGGCTCATACAAAGAAAACCAGGCAACCGGACCCCAGAACCAGTATCCTAACGTCATAGGAGAGCAAAGTTGATACTCTCCCAAATGCAAATACCTCTAAAATGAGCGCCTATCAAAAGCCCTCGCAAAAATCACCCTTTTGGGACAGCCTCTAACTACCGAACCAGAACGCACACAATTCAGAATACCGCTGGGTTCCAGATAAATCGACTCCACATCCTTGGGAAAGCCTACCATGGTGATAACAACATCGGATTTCGCAGCAATCTCTCCGACTGTGTCGCACCAGATCGCGCCTTTTCCAACGAGAGCATCCGCGCGTTCCTTTGTTTGGTTATAGACGTTCAGTGGGTGCCCAGCCTTAAGCAGGTGTTCTGCCATCGGCAGGCCCATAATTCCAGTTCCAATGAATCCGACTGTTTCCACGATGAGTAAATTAATACTGTGTGGCGATCCTTGAATCCCTGTCCGACCGTGTCAATCCACTAAGCCGCGCGGTGATGAGGATGTCATCGCTTTGCGTTCTGAACAGGGCATCTGCCTGACTCACCGCACAATTTTTTGCATTTTACTTCAACTCTTTTTCCGGTAAGCATGCATTCTGTAAACTCAGAAAAGAAAGAATACTCATGCCAAAAATAAGACCGAACAGGGTGAAAGAAAAGCTCGCCCAGGGAGAAAATGCTTACATTATCACCGGACTCACTCATTCCGATGATATTGATGCCATCGGGCCCATCGGAATCGACGCCGTTTGGTTGGAGGGAGAGCATGGAGCCGTCGATCCGGCCGATCTCGGAAATCTCACGCGAGCCTGTGATATCTGGGGCATGACATCGATTGTGCGGGTTAACAAAAATGACCAGGCGCTGATCTACCGCACTCTGGATCGCGGTGCTCAGGGAATCGTCGTGCCCCATGTAAACTCAAAAGAGGAAGCTCAGAATGTGGTCGATGGGGGCAAGTTTTCACCCCTCGGCAACCGGGGCATGTTTACCAGTCGTCAGGGCTACGGCGTCCCAAATTATTTCAAAGTTGCTAACGAAGAGACGCTCCTCATCGCCCTCATTGAGGATATCGTAGCGGTGCGGAACCTGGATGAAATATTGACCGTTGAAGAGATCGATGTATTCTTTATTGCTCCTGCTGACCTCGCAGCCTCCATGGGGCATATCGGAAACAAGTCGCATCCCGATGTTCAGGAAACGATTGATTCGACCCTTTTGAAAATTGTCGCCGCAGGCAGAACCGTAGGAACAGTGGTCAACAATCAAAACGTATCAAAATATGTTTCGGCCGGAGTCCGAGTATTGCTCACCAGTGTCAATAGCTGGATAGTCGACGGCGCGACCGAATTCATGAAGCGAGCGGAAAACACGCCGAACATACTCATCAATGCAATGCCTAGCCATTAAGGTTGCGCTCTCACTCAAAAGTGCCGATGTGCTGTAGGTATTGAATGAAGTCATAATGGATCACTTTTAACCCGCCCGTTTCACTACCCACCTCAATGAGCCTGAGCGAGAATAAAAAATGGCCTCATCAAGTCCTTTCATAATCGCCTGCGCGATAAATGTCTCACCCAATACATTTGCAGACTCTGGCCAACAATCAAAAAAACAGAGGCTGGCTCCATTCGACCTTCGGCCCACTCCGCCCCCCTGCAAAACCTACAGCAAAATTCACACTTATAGTGGTAGTGAAGATGGGGTCCGACCATAAACATGGTGTTTAGCGTTGCGCTCTTCGGCCCTGAAGAACAGAATCAATTGAAAAAGGAACCGTAAATGGGCGAAAGGTTGAAGAATAAAGTAGCGATCGTTACCGGAGCCGGATCTATCGGAGCGGGATGGGGCAATGGCAAAGCAACGGCCGTTTTGTTCGCACGTGAAGGGGCAAAGGTGTTCGCCATCGATATTAATCCGGCCGCTGCGGCCGAGACAAGGGCACTCATTAGAGAGGAAGGGGGGGAGTGCGCGGTACACGAAGGTGACGTCTCAAAAGCGAGAGATGTCGAAGCCATGGTTGACCATTGTATTGAAACATTCGGAAGCGTCGATATTCTCCATAATAACGTCGGCATTTTGGATTTGGGTGGCCCCGTTGAAACCAGTGAGGAGAGTTGGGATCGTGTCATCGCGGTCAATCTTAAGAGCCTCTTTCTTATGTGCAAATACGTGCTGCCTCATATGGAAAGCAAGGGGGGGGCCATCGTCAATGTCTCGTCTATCGCCGGAATCCGTTGGCTGGGAACTTCCTATATTTCCTATAGCACGACGAAAGCGGGGATCATTCAGTTCACGCAAGCCGTTGCCCTGCAATACGCGGCGAAGCGCATCCGGTGCAACTGTGTATTGCCCGGACTAATAAATACGCCATTGGTGCGCAAAGCATTGGGCAGCGGTTATGCCGAAGGTGATATACAAAATTTGATGGACGCCCGGGATCGCCAATGCCCCATGGGCAAAATGGGTGATGCCTGGGATGTTGCCTACGCAGCGCTGTTCCTCGCTTCAGACGAAGCCAGATATATCACCGGCACCCAACTGATCATCGATGGCGGGTTAAGTTGTACTTCGGTGGCGCCATGAAGTGCTCCTCGAACCCATCCTTATATGACCATTCGGATTTCAGATCACTTTTCGATCCTTCCCTTGCCAATACTTTTTCCGCACCTCCCGTTTGACAATTTTTCCATAATTGTTTTTGGGTAATTCATCCACAAAATCGACAGACTTGGGCTTTTTGTAGCTCGCGATATAGTCTTTGCAGAAATTGATTATTTCCGCTTCTGTAATTGTTTGCCCCGGGACAATTGAGACGACGGCTTTAATGGCCTCACCCCATTTCGGGTCTGGAACCCCGATCACGGCAACCTCTCGAATCCCCGGATGTTGAATGATCACCTCCTCGATTTCACGGGGATAAATATTTTCACCGCCACTGATAATCATGTCCTTTGACCGATCCATTAGAAAGAGATACCCAAACTCATCGATGTAGCCAACGTCTCCAGTGTGCAACCACCCGTTTTTCAGTGTCTCGGCAGTGGCTTCCCGGTTACGCCAATATCCTTTCATCACCAGATCCGACCGCGTAACAATTTCACCTATTTCGCCAGAGTCCAATTCACTTTCATTGCCGTCGACAATAGCAACTTCAACATCAGTACGTGCGATGCCCGCTGACGCGAGCCGCTTCATCTGCGCAACGTTACCTTGCAACACGTGATCATGATGTGGCAGGTAGGTGATGGTCATGGGCGATTCGCCCATCCCGTAGAGCTGAACCAGACAAGGACCGAGTTTGGCCATAGCCTTTTTGAGATCTTCGAGCAGCATGGGAGCCCCTCCGTAGATAACGGCTTTCAGGGAACTGAGATCGTAGCGTTCCACCGCGGGGCTCTCTATCAGCCGGATAACCATTGTGGGAGCAACGAACATATTCGTCACGCGATAGGTTTCAACAGCTTTCAAGACCAGATCGGGATCATAGGATTTGGATTCTAAAATAATGTTGGTTCCGCCCTTTCCGATGTTGGGCAGTGCGTACAAACCGCTGCCATGGGAGAGCGGGGCACCGTGCAGGATAGTTTCGCAAGGACCAAAATCGGGACAAATATCCGCATAGAAATTCATCGTCATGGCAAGCAGGTTGCGATGGGTCAACATGGCTCCTTTGGGCATTCCCGTTGTGCCCGATGTGTAAAAGAGCCACGCCAGGTCATCAGGAGTCACATCAGCATCTGCAAACTGTTCAGATTCCGAAGAAAGGATGGTTTCATAGTCCAGAAGTTCGCCCTCGGCGCCACTTACCGTGACGATATGGCTAACATGCGGTAATCGGTCCCGGACACCCATAATTGATTCGTTGAACTCAGACGAGATAATCAGCGCTTTGGATTCTGAATGGTCGATGATGAACGCAAATTCTTTGGGATGCAGCCGAAAGTTGATCGGAACGACCCCACAACCAGCCTTGAAACAGGCAAAGATCGACTCCAGCACTTGAGGGAGATTATACATAAGTACAGCGACGTTATCTCCTTGCTCGACGCCGAGACTGCGAAGCCCGTTTGACAAACGGTTCGCGCGTGCGTCGAATTGGGCATAGGTTAGCTTCCGGGAACCGTGGGCAATTGCCAGCTTTTCGGGATAAGTTCGCGCGGACTTTGACAGTAGCTGACCAATGTTCATCGTGCAGGTGCGCTTCGGCCTTCCTTCTGGTATCTTTCAAGTAAAGATTTCAGTTGCTGAACTACCTCAGGGTGATCCCGGTAGCAGTTGTGCCTCTGAAAAAGATCTCTTTCCAGGTCATAGAGCTGAGCTGGTGGGGCACCCTCCTTAATTTCCCCATTTCGTTTAAGGTCACTATTGACTTGCCCGGTCAAGGCATGCCATTTACGCCAGTTGTAGGAACCTTCCGTATCCGTATCGAAGCCACCCGCGCCCTGGTTCGAGATGTAAACCCACTTTCCTTTTCGCAGGGAATGATGATCAGGACTTCGCGGGGCGATCAAGAAATGATCACGAATGGGCTCGCGGGGTTCCCCAATCAATGCGGGCAATAAGTTGAAACTGTCAACACCCTCGTCATCCTCGAGCTTGTATCCCAGGATGGCCGCGATGGTAGCCAACATGTCAACGCTTGAAACGAGTTGATCGGATCGGGAACCCGGTGTAATATGCCCTGGCCAGCGAGCGAGAAAGGGCACCCGATGGCCGCCTTCCCAGGCGTCGAACTTAAAGCCAAGCAGATCCCCGTTGATACGGTGACCCGCCTCCCAGGCAACTTTTCCGCCTTCGTTCAGCATGCCTCCATTATCACTGGTGAAGATCACCAGCGTATTGTCTCTCAATTTCAGTTCATCAAGGGTATCGAGAATCCGGCCAACCGCCCAATCCAGTTCGTGTATAGAATCCCCATAAGGACCGCAGTCACTGGTCCCCTTGAATTGGTCGTGGGGAGTGAACGGGTGATGAATATTGGTCGTTGGGAAGTAGAGGAAAAAAGGGTCCTCCTTATGGCTGCGAATCCAGTCTACGGCACGGTTAGTCAAAGTGGTGCACACTTCTTCGTCCTTATAAAGAGCGTGGGCCGCACGCGCGCCGCCGACGCTCCCGGTGTCAAACTTCTCTGGATGTGACTCCGTATTGCCCGGACCACCAAAAACAGATGTACTGGAGGAATCTCGGCCCGCTTCGGTATTGCTCGGACCGCCAAAAACGATTGGATCATCAGGATCATGGCCCTTTATTTGATGGTCCTCGATATAAACGAAAGGGGGGTGGCTGTTTACAACCGGCACCCCGAAGTAGGTGTCGAATCCAATTTCTAGCGGCCCCGGGTTTAGCTCGCCGTTCCAATCGGGTGTTTTCTCACCGGAAACCCAAGTGCCATTTTCCAATGCAAGCCGTAGAGTAGCCGTGGTTCTTTAGAAGCCGGGCAATAGTCATCTTGCCCGGGTCAATCAAAAGACCGTCTTTGTGAAATGCGGGTGATGTGACCGCCGAAAACACTACCATTGCCAGTGAGAGTCTTTCTGGAGAAATTACCGGAAAGACCTATGAAGCAAAAAAGATACACCCCTGAACAAATCATAACGATACTGCGCGAAGTAGACGCAGGCAAAGGCATTCAGGATGTCTGTCGGTCCCACAATATCAGTCCTCAAAGCTACCATCGTTGGCGTAAAAAGTATGGCCGCATGGAGCTGCGTGACGCCAAGCGGCTGAAGGAGCTGGAGCGCGAGAACACACAGCTTAAGAAGATTGTAGCCGAGCAGATGCTGGAGAACCGTGTGCTCAAGGAGGTGAACGCAAAAAAATGGTAGGCCCGAAGCAGAAAAAGGAAGCGGTGAAGCATGTATTGGCCCAAGGGTCGTGCTCGCTGCGTCGGGCCTGTCAGTATTTTGGGTTGCACCGCTCAACCTACCTGTATGAACCCAAGAAAGCTACTGAGTATAGGCATAAACTGGTGGCACGCATCATTGCCTTTTCGAAGAAGCATCCGCGCTATGGCTATCGTCGGATCCGCGCTTTGTTGACCCATGAAGGTTGGCCCGTGAGTCGCAAATTCGTCCAAAAAGTGCGTCGTTTCGAAGGACTGGGTGTGCGGCCGTCTCGCAAGCGCCGTCGCCGGCAGGGCCAATCCACGGCTACCCCGACCCGAGCAGTGCAGCCCAACCATGTGTGGAGTTGGGACTTCGTGGCGGATCGCACCGACCGGGGCGGTCCGCTCAGGCTCTTGACACTGATCGATGAACATACCCGTCAATGCCTGGCCATTAAGGTTGCGCGCTCACTGAAAAGTGCCGATGTGGTAGAGGTATTGAACGATGCCATAAGAGAGAACGGCAAACCTCAGTGCATCCGCTCGGACAACGGATCGGAGTTTATAGCCCACCAAGTCAAAGAAGAACTGCAGCGACAGGAAATTGCCATCGCATACATTGATCCAGGAAGCCCTTGGCAGAATGGACATATAGAATCCTTTCATAATCGTTTGCGCGATGAATGCCTTAATCAGGAACTGTTCCTGAGCGTGACCGAAGCGCGTGTGGTGGTCGAACAATGGCGACACAAATACAACGCGAAACACCCCCACAGCCGATTAGGCTTTCTCTCCCCAAATACATTTGCCAGACTCTGGCGAACAATCAACAAAGCAGCGGCTGGCTCCATTCGGCCTACGGCCTCATTGCGCCACCCGCTGCAAAACCTACAATACCAAAATACCAAACCTACGGAAATACTCTCACTTAAAGTGGTAGCAAAGATGGGGTCCGATCATTACCTATAACAAAATACTGAACAAGGACTGAACCGCGGTCAATAATTCTACTTTTGGGTGTTTAGTGGAATCACATGATATTGGAATGTGACGTGTACTGGATTTGTTGGACACGGGATTCTCTTATATTCATTGTTTATTGATTAGTGTGTCAGGCGGCTTGTTTTGGTAAAGGGCTTTGTTTTCTCGTTGCCCCCCATGGGGGGCAAATATTTTCCTCGAATTGGACTGGGCTTTGGTAACTCAGAGAGGAATGTTTGCGATATCGGTTGTAGAAGATTTCCACGTATTCGAAGACAGTTGATCGCAGTTCGCGCTCGTCGGCAAAGTGGCGGCCTCGAATCGTGCTGGTCTTGAAGCGGCCGTAGAACGATTCCATGGCCGCGTTGTCGTAGCAGTTGCCTTGGGCGCTCATGCTCGGCTTCATGCCTAGTTCAGAGACCAGCCTCTGATAGTCGTCGCTGGCGTAGGGGCTGCCCCGATCGCTGTGATGAATAATCCCGGTGCGCAGTGTGCCGCGGGTCATGGCCGCGGCTTTGAGGGCCTTGCCAACCAGCTTCGCGTCGTTGTGGTTGGAAACGCTCCAGCCCAGCAGGCGTCGGCTGAACAGGTCCATCACCGTGGCCAAGTACATCCAACCGGCCAGGGTCCGTAGGTAGGTCGTGTCCGCCACCCAGACCTCGTCGATATGGGTCGGCTGGCCATGCTTTTTAAGCACATTGGGGCTGTAACCATAGGGATGGTTACTGTTGGTTTTTAATGGCTTAAAGCGTTTACTCTGGGTGCTTTTGATTCCCATTTCACGCATCAGACGCAGAGCCCGGTCACGGCCGCAATCGATGCCCTCATCATCCTTCAGATGGCGGTGCATTGGCCGATGCCCATAGCGGCCCTTGGCCTCTTTGTGTACCTTCAGGATCGCCCCCTTGATTCCCTCGTCCTCGATCCGCCGGGCCGAGGGCGCTCGGTGCCTCCAGCAGTAATAGCCACTGCGACAAATCCCCATCGCCGAGCATATTTCCTCGATCTTGAAGCGCCCCTCGTTGTCTTTGACAAACTGGTACTTCATTGTTCGTCCTTGGCAAAGTAGCCCACCGTTTTTTTTAGTATCTGGTTGATCCGCTCCGAGCGGCGCAGCTCTTTGCGAAGACGATCTATCTCGGCCGCCATCTCCTTCGGACTGCTCTGTCGCTTTGAGGTGGCTTCGCCCTGCTGATCGTCCAGATAGAGCCTCTTCCACCTATACAATTGGTTGGTGTTGACCCCAAGTTTGGTCGATACCTCGGTGGCGCTCAGACCATCGAGTATCATCAGTTGAACTGCCTCATTTTTGAACTCTATACTAAAGCGTCTTCTTCCCATGCTTCGATTCTCCATTTAGGAGAATCTCGTGTCCACTTTTTCCAGTGCACATCACACTCTTGGCGGTTCAGCCGGTTAGCATGACCGTTCATTCTCCAGCCATTTTGATAAACATAGCTCGCCGACAAACGTCCCGGAGAAATATTGTTAATCTAGTGCAAGTAAATTTCAGTTATATTAGCGTACGCCCTGGAAATTTCATTTAATCGACCTGATGGGGCTCAAGAGGCTGGCGTAGTGCCGCTCCGTCACCATGTAACTATCCCCCAGGAACTGCGCCGCCGCCATCAAACCATCCCGTGTGGCAATCACGCTGCCGGCATGCTTGCGCAGCTCGTGTAGCCGATTGGTCCGCTCCGGGCTGGAGCCGCCCCCCTCACCCTCCCCCCTCACCCTCCCCGCAAGCATGCGAAAAAATCTGCCAAGCCTGAGCCCTTGCGGCCCGCTCCTCATATTTACCTGTGGCCCGCCAAAAACTCTTGCCCTTGAAACGGAACCGCACATGATACACCCTAGGCTTCCCCTTCTGGAAGACATTCAAATTGTTTTGTCCGAACGATATCAACCCTCTCATAATAACACGCTTTATAGCACAATACAAAGGTAATAAAACACACAAATCCCAACAATACTGACGACATTAAATTTCTTAACTCACTCTCAAACAACGACAAAGCCGCATAGAATAGCGGAAAGTTAATTGCCAGGGCCTCCGTAGCTCAGTTGGTAGAGCAGGTGACTCTTAATCACTTGGTCGAAGGTTCGAGTCCTTCCGGGGGTACCATTGATATTCAATGGGTTATGCCTTTTTATCGTTACTGGTTACTGGAAAAAATACTACTGTCCGGTTTTATAGGTTCCGCAAATTGTAGTTTTGCCACCCCAGAAGTGTTGGTTTGCACGCCACTGAGGGTTGAATGGGATCACTTTTTGAATTGGCCGACAGAGTTCGATAATTTTTTTTCTCACTAACCCAACCACTTAAACTTGGGTTGAGAAAATTTCTCACGAATGACCTAGGCCTTTTTCATGTGTCCGGGGTTGACCAAGGAATGCCTTTACCGCAATACGCTGTCATAGAAGGAAAAATATTGAGCACAATATCTAGCTAACACTGATGGGATCTCCTTCGTCGAAAGTTTCTTAACCCGGATATTTCGTAAAAAAAGTATCGTTGATATGCTTAACTGCTGATATACAGCAGGATAGATCAATAATTAAAGCAATATCAGCGATGACAAAAGGTAAACAATTAAAGCTACAGTTGACAAGGGTAAAAGGCCGCCGTGTGCGGGTTGATTTCAAGGGCGGAGAGGTTACTTCGGATGCCGGACTGCTTTTGATCCGGGAAGTGGATCGGCAGTTGGGCTTGACCGAACGAGCGGCCCGACAGTTAGTGGACAAACGGCAGAAGGGCAAAGTACGCCATGAGGTCTTGGGGATGCTGCGGCAGCGCGTTTACGGGCTGGTGGCGGGCTATGAGGATTTGAACGACTTTGATACCCTGCGCCACGATCCATTGTTGCAAACGGTAACGGGGCGCATTGAAACGTTGGCCAGCGCGCCGACTTTGTGTCGTTTTGAAAACGGGCAGGATCGGCGGGCGGCCTTTGCGGTAAACGAGCTGTTGGTCGAACAGTTCATGGGCTCCTTTGCCGAGGAACCCGAAGAGATCATCCTGGACTTTGACGCCACCGACAATCCGGTGCACGGGCTCCAGGAGGGACGTTTTTTCCACGGTTATTATGATCATTACTGTTTTCTGCCGCTATATGTTTTTTGCGGTGATCAGCTGCTGGTGGCCTACCTGCGGCCGAGCAAGATCGATGCCAGCAAGCATGCCGGGGCCATCCTCAAATTGCTGGTTAAACGGATTCGCCAAAGCTGGCCCCGTACGCGGATTATTTGGCGCGCCGACAGTGGATTTTGTCGAGACCGGATACTCTCTTGGTGCGACCGCAACGAAGTTAGTTACATCGTGGGGATGGCTCGCAATGCACGCTTGCAGCAAGACGCCCAGCAGTTGCAAAAGCAGGCCAAAGAATGGTTCGAACTAAGGGGTAAAAAACAACGGTTATTCCAGGACTTCGTCTATGCTGCCGATTCGTGGCGATGGCTGCGGTTGGTCATCCATAAAGCCGAACACACCGCACAGGGGTCCAACCCGCGCTTCGTGGTGACGAACCTGCCGGGCGATCCCCAGGAGCTTTACGACAAGGTATACTGTGGCCGCGGTGAAATGGAGAACCGAATCAAGGAACAGATGCAATTGTTCAGCGAGCGCACCAGCGCCCATCAATGGTGGGCCAATCAGTGGCGATTGCTCTTGTCGGCGCTGGCCTACACCTTGATGGAAGCCATGCGCCGGTTAGCCTTAAAAGGGACGAAGTGGGCGCGGGCCCAATGCCACACCCTGCGGCTCAAATTAATCAAGATCGGAGCGGTCATCGTGCGCAACACCCGAACGATTCACTTTCACCTAAGTGAGAGTTATCCTTGGGCCAGTCTTTTCAACCATGCGGCCCGCCGATTGGTGCCAACCTAAAGGGTGCATTGGTGCTGCCCCCGGCACTACCGAACCAATGGGGGAAAGGGGGCAGTGTCTCTACACCCTGAAAAACACCTAAAAATCAAGACGATCTGCTCAAAATACAAAGAAATCCATCTCCAATAGTGTAAACGCCGGGGAAAAACCGGTACGGTAAAGAGGGCGCTTTAAAACCGGTACGCTTATCCTAGAAAGGAGGAGTGTATCGAGATATGAAGCAATGGACAAGAGTGCGGCACAAAGTGCTGCGGGACAAGCAGAGCAAGCGCTCTGTAATGCGAGAAGAGGGACTGCACTGGGAGACCCTGGGAAAGATGCTGGCCTATTCCCAGCCGCCGGGATACCGGCGCAAGAAGAGGCGAGAGCGCAAGATCGATCCGTATGTGGGCTGGATCGAGGAGGTGCTCAAAGCGGACCGGAACGTGCCCAAGAAGCAGCGCCATACGGCCAAACGGATCTACCAGCGTTTGGGTCGGAAGAAGGGCTACCAAGGGGGCTACACGGCGGTCAAGGAGGTGGTGGCCGAGCTGCGAGCGAGGCGGCGGGAAGTGTTCGTGCCGCTGGAGCACCGCCCCGGGGAGGGACAGGTGGACTTCGGTCATGCCCTGGTGAAGGAGGCGGGGCAATTGCGTAGGCGGCCATTTTTTGCCATGAGCCTGCCCTACAGCGATGCCTTTTTCGTGCAGGTGTTCGAACGGGAGTGCACGGAGAGCTTCTGGGAGGGGCACCTGCGAGCTTTTGAGTTTTTCGGGGCGGTGCCCCGGCGCATCAGCTATGACAACTCGAAGGTGGCGGTGGGTAAGATTATCGGTTCGCGTGAACGCAAGCTGACCGACGGGTTTCTGCAGCTACAGAGCCATTACCTGTTCGAGGAACACTTCTGTCTGCCCGCCCGGCCCAACGAGAAGGGCGTGGTCGAGGGGATCGTGCGTTATGCCCGGGCCAACTTCCTGGTACCGGTACCGCAGGTTCGGGACCTGGAGGAACTCAACGCAAAGCTGTTGGAGGCATGTGAGCGGGACATGGAGCGTAAATTACGCGGGAAAAGGGCGGTGAAAAAGGAACTGCTGGCCGAGGAGCGCGCCGTCATGCTGGCGTTGCCGCCCATACCCTTTGAAGCGAGCCGCAAACGCTCGACCTGCGTCAGCAGCCTCTCGCTGGTGCGCTTCGAGTGCAACGACTATTCGGTGCCGGTGCGCTGCGCCCACCATCCGGTGGTGGTGGAAGGGTCCTGTCGGCAGGTGGTGATCTTCTGTGGGGGCCAAGAGGTGGCCCGGCACCGCCGCATTTGGGATAAAGAGCAAGTCTCTTTCGAGCCGGTGCACTACCTGGCTTTGCTGGAGAAAAAACCGGGCGCTTTGGACTTCGCCCGCCCACTCTCGGGCTGGCAGTTGCCGCAGTGCCTGCAGGTCCTCAGACGCCGGCTCGAAAGCCAATGCGGGGGCGAAGGCACCCGGGAGTATATCCGGGTGCTGCGGCTGTTGGAGAAACACCCCATGGCGGCCTTGCAGCAGGCCGTCGTCTCGGCCCTGCGGGAGGGGGGACTGACTCGTGAGGCCATCGCCCAGTATCTCTATCCTCAGGAAGACTACGGGAGCAGAACCTTCCGGCTGGACGGCCATCCACACCTGCGTCACGTCCGTGTGGCCGCCCCTGACCTCGGTGCCTACAGCGAACTGCTCAAGATTCCAGGAGGGGCTTTATGAAGGAAGAAAAAAACCAGCTGCTGTTACACCATCACCTCAAGAAACTGAAGTTGCCCACCATCCTGCGCGAATGGCCGGCGGTGACCCCGAAGAAACGGATCCGCCGGCCCTGGGCACAGGCGGCAAAGCCCAGGGCGGTGGCCAGGTGCGTTTTACCGGTACCGGCGTTACCGAGGAGCAGCACGTTTTCGCGCTGGTCGACATACTCCCCGCGCATGAGCTCTCGGATGAGCGCTTCGTTGATCGAGGGCTGCGCTTCAAAGGCGAAGCTCTCGAGGGTCTTGAGCACGGGGAAACGGGCGTTTTTGATCCGCCGCTGGGCGGCCCGCTGTTCGCGTTCAATGAGCTCCCGTTCGACCAGATGCAACAAAAAGGCGGCGTAATCGAGCCGGTCCCGGGAACAAGCCGCGGCCACCGCCCTGGGCTTTGCCGCCTGTGCCCAGGGCCGGCGGATCCGTTTCTTCGGGGTCACCGCCCTGGTTACCCATATGCTCGAGCAACGCGACAACCACGACCTGCAGCGCTTCATGAAGCAACTCGAAAGGCTCGACCTACTCATCCTCGACGAACTCGGTTACGTCCCTTTTTCCAAGACCGGTTCCGAACTGCTCTTCGACGTGGTCAGCCGCGCTTACGAGCGCACCAGTCTCATCGTCACCACCAACCTGCCCTTTGAGAACTGGATCGAAGTGCTCGGTTCCGAACGGCTCACCGGAGCTCTGCTGGACCGACTCACCCATCGGGTGCATATCCTCGAAGCCAACGGGCAAAGCTACCGCTTGCGCGATGCTCGACGCCGTCGCCGTGGCACAAAACAATAAACGCCTTGGGCCCGGCTCGTCGGCCTCCGGCCTCCTCACCGACCCCAAGCCAATCCCCAAAACCAACTCCCAAACCCTAAACCTTGACGTACCTGCAATTACTAACCTAGACCTTATTCCAAGCGTACCGGTTTTACCCCGACCCCCGTACCGGTTTCATCCCGGCGTTTACATCCAATAGCAATAACGAGCCAAACTTTACCCTTCATGAAATATCCGGGTTAACGCTTAAACCGATTACGGGCAGCTGTTGCCTGACCACTAAATCATGGTTTGAAAGTCCATAAAAGGGCCTTTGGACCCGATTCCCGATTATTGTCTCAAGTTGCCCTTTTTATTGGTCTCCAAAGGAGACCACGGTCCCGGCCATATTCAATTTACCCGGACTCTGGGTGATTACCGATTTAACCTCAAAATTTGATCACGAACAGGGTACCCTCAGACATAAAACGATGCAAATCCCCCCACTCACCAAATAATTTTTAGTAGCTGTGTATTTAAGTCATGATAAAAAATATAATGACACAGGATCCTGAACTTTTCGAAAAAATTCACCACCAGGATGACATTATTCGGAATCGCAAAATGAATCTTAAAGTTGCCCGCGCTGAGAAATTTTTCAAGCAACGAGAGGCAAAGGCCAATGGCTCGAAAAATCCTCCGGTAAAAAAGCCAAAAAAGGAACCCGCGACTACAGAGGAAAGAGCCAAAAAGAAGACCTCACTTACCCGCACCCTTCCGGCCCATGCCAAAATCGTTCAAGGGCCCCTTCTACGGCAATTTCAGGATGATTCAGTAAACGGGAACGGCAATATGAAGACCGTGGAGTTTACAGCAGATGATGAAATGGATCTGTCCATGGAAATGCTCAATATTTTCCAGGGAGTTTCCGAAAAATTGCTCTCAGGCTCCAGTCTCGGTCCATTTAAGGCAGACTTTGTCAAATTATTCTCCACCCTTGATGAGAAAAACGCTCTTTTTGAGGCCATGCATTTACTATATGAGAAGCATCGCCTGTTCCCGTTGTTAAAGGCCCGGGCACATGTAACAAGCTATCTTATAAAATGTGCCCAACGCCAGGACTTGACACCGGCTGAAGCGCTTGCCTTCTATAAAATTTTCGGCGATGAGAGCGCCTCGATCCGTGCATCATTGAAGGAATTCTCCGCCGCTCCACTTAAAGATGTTGAAGCCCTCCTGGAAAAAATCGATTCGAACGACGCAGGCAATCTACGCGATTTAGTAAAACAATTCGCTGGGACGACTCCGCAGGGCAGAGAAATCATCCGGAGAGTGTTCTATGAGCTCAAACTGAAGGTAGATAAAGCACAGGCAGCAGAAGAAAAGCCCTCCAATGAAAATGAACCCGAAACGGAATCAGACCAGGATCCTGCTGATCAAAACCAAGATTCCGGGAAGAAGGAGGAGACGATAATGACCGCTGAACCAGCAACAACGGTAGCAGCCGATCCGGAATGTCCTCCTTCAACCCCTCCATGCCAAGGGACTGGTAACATCAAAAATACCCGGCCTGCTGGCATCTTTGCGGCATGATTCAGGCGGCGACCCCTACAAACATCACTTTTTTGGCCGAATCGAGCAAAAACATACTCTTTCCTGCTCTTTATATTAACGTTATCCTATTGACTATAAAATTTTATAATATTAAATAACCACAAAGCTGAGTCATGGTGCTTCCTACCGTTGTTTCTTCCCGGTCAAATCTTCCTCCCGGACGACATAGGCCCTAATCACAGGCTGAGGTCCGAGACCCCTGGTAGCATTAATAAAGGGTAGTGTATTAAGTAGGAATGGTGGCTAATTCTTGATTATATTGATGAATGAAAAGTCTCAGACAGGTTTCATGCATACTCTTAAGCTTGGAAAAGGAGAGGGTTTTGCGTGTGAAACGACCCAGTCGTTGGCGCAGGGTATTGTTCCATCGTTCCACATGGGCCGTTTCACCGGTTTCTTTTCCCACGGATCGGTTATGAGGAAAGACTTCATCATAAGTGCTCCAAAAGTCGCTGTAGGTGGCACATCTTTTGTAGGCCCGTGGCAGACGCTCGTAAAGTTCCCGGCAACGATACCAATCCCGAGGCCCAATGGCATAGGAGAGGATTTGACGGGTGCGTCGGCAAAGAGCGATCCAAACCCATTGGGCATCGCTCTTGCGCCCCACAAAAGACCACAGTTCGTCCAGTTCAATGACATCATGGCGGCGGGCCGCAAGAATCGTGCTTTTGAGCGGTCGCAGCGATTGTCGTTTTTTTTAACCAACTCAAAACGGTGTTGGGACTCACCCCGAAGGCGCGCTGTAAACCGCGTAGACTGCTGCGTTCCTGATAGACTCGAAGGATCATTTCTTTTTGCTCTTCGGTGTATTTCACTGTGGGGTTTTCGCGGCTTTGTTTACCACAATCATGGCAGCGGTAGCGCTGTTTATGGTTGGGCGTCTTGCCAAATTTAATGATATTTTCACTTCCACAGTGCCGACAATTAATAATTTTAGTAACCATGCACTAAGAATAAACTGCCTAACGCTATTTGTACAGCTAAAAATACAAAATAACATTCTTTTTTTATACACTACCTAATAAAGTTATCATTAGTGTAGTCCGAAATGACAATCGTCCCGTCGCTCATCTGCGTCCAGTTGCTGTAACCGGAATCGCTCGAATAATCCATGACAACCAGGCGATCACGACGAAACTGGTCCGGGTAGCCATCCCTGGCATGCCATCTCCAATCGATCGAATAGTCGTCCGGGTTGTTTACTTTGGCGGAGACCGATCTCCAATGCGACACAGTCTTGAGTTTGCTTCCAAACCGAACCAGGCGCGACTCAATACCCAAAACCGACCTCTGTAACTTAAGTTGACCGTCGATATAAACCTGCATCTCCCCAGCATCGCGAACGATTCTATAACGATGCCACTGTGTTGTATCCATCTCAACACCTTCTTCGGAGGCATGTGGCGCCACTTCGTCCAACGCAGCGCCGGTAGCATCAACGGAAGAAATCTGTTGAAAACGATGAGGAAGAGGTAGTGTTAACATGACGAATGTTTGATATTGCTGTTGTATTCCCAGATGGGTAGTGTATAAAAAAAGAATGTTATTTTGTATTTTTAGCTGTACAAATAGCGTTAGGCAGTTTATTTTTAGTGCATGGTTACTAAAATTATTAATTGTCGGCACTGTGGAAGTGAAAATATCATTAAATTTGGCAAGACGCCCAACCATAAACAGCGCTACCGCTGCCATGATTGTGGTAAACAAAGCCGCGAAAACCCCACAGTGAAATACACCGAAGAGCAAAAAGAAATGATCCTTCGAGTCTATCAGGAACGCAGCAGTCTACGCGGTTTACAGCGCGCCTTCGGGGTGAGTCCCAACACCGTTTTGAGTTGGTTAAAAAAAACGACAATCGCTGCGACCGCTCAAAAGCACGATTCTTGCGGCCCGCCGCCATGATGTCATTGAACTGGACGAACTGTGGTCTTTTGTGGGGCGCAAGAGCGATGCCCAATGGGTTTGGATCGCTCTTTGCCGACGCACCCGTCAAATCCTCTCCTATGCCATTGGGCCTCGGGATTGGTATCGTTGCCGGGAACTTTACGAGCGTCTGCCACGGGCCTACAAAAGATGTGCCACCTACAGCGACTTTTGGAGCACTTATGATGAAGTCTTTCCTCATAACCGATCCGTGGGAAAAGAAACCGGTGAAACGGCCCATGTGGAACGATGGAACAATACCCTGCGCCAACGACTGGGTCGTTTCACACGCAAAACCCTCTCCTTTTCCAAGCTTTTAAGAGTATGCATGAAACCTGTCTGAGACTTTTCATTCATCAATATAATCAAGAATTAGCCACCATTCCTACTTAATACACTGCCCCCAGATGAACAAGCACAGGACGCGAAAATGCATGACCAAAGACTTCGAGAATGACAGCGTTTTACGCACATAGCGTGACAGGGACTGTCGCAAGGTATTGTTCCAGCGTTCGATATGGGCGGTTTGGCCGGATTGTTTCCCGCTGGCGCTGTTGTGAGGGAAAACCTTGTCGTAGCTTTCCCAGTAATCGCTTACGGTGGCACAGTCGCGATAGGGCTGGGCGATGTTGTGATACAACTGCCAGCACGTTTGATCGCTACGATCACCCAGAGAAAACCCGACGACCTGTCGGGTACGTCGACACAAGGCTACCCATAGCCATACCTGCCCCGAACGCTTATCGCCCCAGAATGACCACACCTCGTCCAGTTCCAGCACATCACTACACTGGCGGGCAAGCAGAGTGGACTCCAGCTTCGGCAAACTCAGGACTTTTTTTTAATCCATTCGATGACCGTCTTTGGGGCTACCCCGAAGGTACGGTAAATGGCACGCAGGCTCATCCGGTTTTGGTGCGCACGGAGCACCTGCTTGACCAGCGCCGGAGGATGCTCACGACTTTTGGGGTGAAGCCGAAACTGATAACCACACCCCTTGCATCGATACTTCTGAACCCCTTTCGGATCCTTGCCGTGCTTGATGATGTGATCGCTTCCGCATTGAGGACATTTTACTGTGATATGGACCATTCCCAGTTCACAACATAATCACGCTAAAAAGTACAGCTTAATCATTCAAAATGTTAACACTACCCCAAATTTGAAGCTCGGAGCAACGTTTCTAGGGGAGGTGAACTTAATGGAATATGTCCTGCAAATTTGATATCCTGCTTCTGTGAAGCTATGGCAATCTCAGTTAGCCCGGATATTTCATGAAGGGTAAAGTTTGGCTCGTTATTGCTATTGGAGATGGATTTCTTTGTATTTTGAGCAGATCGTCTTGATTTTTAGGTGTTTTTCAGGGTGTAGAGACACTGCCCCCTTTCCCCCATTGGTTCGGTAGTGCCGGGGGCAGCACCAATGCACCCTTTAGGTTGGCACCAATCGGCGGGCCGCATGGTTGAAAAGACTGGCCCAAGGATAACTCTCACTTAGGTGAAAGTGAATCGTTCGGGTGTTGCGCACGATGACCGCTCCGATCTTGATTAATTTGAGCCGCAGGGTGTGGCATTGGGCCCGCGCCCACTTCGTCCCTTTTAAGGCTAACCGGCGCATGGCTTCCATCAAGGTGTAGGCCAGCGCCGACAAGAGCAATCGCCACTGATTGGCCCACCATTGATGGGCGCTGGTGCGCTCGCTGAACAATTGCATCTGTTCCTTGATTCGGTTCTCCATTTCACCGCGGCCACAGTATACCTTGTCGTAAAGCTCCTGGGGATCGCCCGGCAGGTTCGTCACCACGAAGCGCGGGTTGGACCCCTGTGCGGTGTGTTCGGCTTTATGGATGACCAACCGCAGCCATCGCCACGAATCGGCAGCATAGATGTAAACGCCGGGATGAAACCGGTACGGGGGTCGGGGTAAAACCGGTACGCTTGGAATAAGGTTTAGGTTAGTAATTGCAGGTACGTCAAGGTTTAGGGTTTGGGAGTTGGTTTTGGGGATTGGCTTGGGGTCGGTGAGGAGGCCGGAGGCCGACGAGCCGGGCCCAAGGCGTTTATTGTTTTGTGCCACGGCGACGGCGTCGAGCATCGCGCAAGCGGTAGCTTTGCCCGTTGGCTTCGAGGATATGCACCCGATGGGTGAGTCGGTCCAGCAGAGCTCCGGTGAGCCGTTCGGAACCGAGCACTTCGATCCAGTTCTCAAAGGGCAGGTTGGTGGTGACGATGAGACTGGTGCGCTCGTAAGCGCGGCTGACCACGTCGAAGAGCAGTTCGGAACCGGTCTTGGAAAAAGGGACGTAACCGAGTTCGTCGAGGATGAGTAGGTCGAGCCTTTCGAGTTGCTTCATGAAGCGCTGCAGGTCGTGGTTGTCGCGTTGCTCGAGCATATGGGTAACCAGGGCGGTGACCCCGAAGAAACGGATCCGCCGGCCCTGGGCACAGGCGGCAAAGCCCAGGGCGGTGGCCAGGTGCGTTTTACCGGTACCGGCGTTACCGAGGAGCAGCACGTTTTCGCGCTGGTCGACATACTCCCCGCGCATGAGCTCTCGGATGAGCGCTTCGTTGATCGAGGGCTGCGCTTCAAAGGCGAAGCTCTCGAGGGTCTTGAGCACGGGGAAACGGGCGTTTTTGATCCGCCGCTGGGCGGCCCGCTGTTCGCGTTCAATGAGCTCCCGTTCGACCAGATGCAACAAAAAGGCGGCGTAATCGAGCCGGTCCCGGGAACAAGCCGCGGCCACCGCCGGCCATTCGCGCAGGATGGTGGGCAACTTCAGTTTCTTGAGGTGATGGTGTAACAGCAGCTGGTTTTTTTCTTCCTTCATAAAGCCCCTCCTGGAATCTTGAGCAGTTCGCTGTAGGCACCGAGGTCAGGGGCGGCCACACGGACGTGACGCAGGTGTGGATGGCCGTCCCCAGCCGGAAGGTTCTGCTCCCGTAGTCTTCCTGAGGATAGAGATACTGGGCGATGGCCTCACGAGTCAGTCCCCCCACCCGCAGGGCCGAGACGACGGCCTGCTGCAAGGCCGCCATGGGGTGTTTCTCCAACAGCCGCAGCACCCGGATATACTCCCGGGTGCCTTCGCCCCCGCATTGGCTTTCGAGCCGGCGTCTGAGGACCTGCAGGCACTGCGGCAACTGCCAGCCCGAGAGTGGGCGGGCGAAGTCCAAAGCGCCCGGTTTTTTCTCCAGCAAAGCCAGGTAGTGCACCGGCTCGAAAGAGACTTGCTCTTTATCCCAAATGCGGCGGTGCCGGGCCACCTCTTGGCCCCCACAGAAGATCATCACCTGCCGACAGGACCCTTCCACCACCACCGGATGGTGGGCGCAGCGCACCGGCACCGAATAGTCGTTGCACTCGAAGCGCACCAGCGAGAGGCTGCTGACGCAGGTCGAGCGTTTGCGGCTCGCTTCAAAGGGTATGGGCGGCAACGCCAGCATGACGGCGCGCTCCTCGGCCAGCAGTTCCTTTTTCACCGCCCTTTTCCCGCGTAATTTACGCTCCATGTCCCGCTCACATGCCTCCAACAGCTTTGCGTTGAGTTCCTCCAGGTCCCGAACCTGCGGTACCGGTACCAGGAAGTTGGCCCGGGCATAACGCACGATCCCCTCGACCACGCCCTTCTCGTTGGGCCGGGCGGGCAGACAGAAGTGTTCCTCGAACAGGTAATGGCTCTGTAGCTGCAGAAACCCGTCGGTCAGCTTGCGTTCACGCGAACCGATAATCTTACCCACCGCCACCTTCGAGTTGTCATAGCTGATGCGCCGGGGCACCGCCCCGAAAAACTCAAAAGCTCGCAGGTGCCCCTCCCAGAAGCTCTCCGTGCACTCCCGTTCGAACACCTGCACGAAAAAGGCATCGCTGTAGGGCAGGCTCATGGCAAAAAATGGCCGCCTACGCAATTGCCCCGCCTCCTTCACCAGGGCATGACCGAAGTCCACCTGTCCCTCCCCGGGGCGGTGCTCCAGCGGCACGAACACTTCCCGCCGCCTCGCTCGCAGCTCGGCCACCACCTCCTTGACCGCCGTGTAGCCCCCTTGGTAGCCCTTCTCCCGACCCAAACGCTGGTAGATCCGTTTGGCCGTATGGCGCTGCTTCTTGGGCACGTTCCGGTCCGCTTTGAGCACCTCCTCGATCCAGCCCACATACGGATCGATCTTGCGCTCTCGCCTCTTCTTGCGCCGGTATCCCGGCGGCTGGGAATAGGCCAGCATCTTTCCCAGGGTCTCCCAGTGCAGTCCCTCTTCTCGCATTACAGAGCGCTTGCTCTGCTTGTCCCGCAGCACTTTGTGCCGCACTCTTGTCCATTGCTTCATATCTCGATACACTCCTCCTTTCTAGGATAAGCGTACCGGTTTTAAAGCGCCCTCTTTACCGTACCGGTTTTTCCCCGGCGTTTACAACCCCGCTCGCAAGCCTTCAAAAAGGAGGGCTCGGGTACGATGACATTGACACCACTTCAACCGGAGCGACCCACGGCATACCGCTTTTGCAACTGGGATCGCGATTTCGAGAACTCAAGCAGCCGCAAGGTCGATAATGCACAGTGGGTGCGAGCGTCCAACAACCACGAAAACCGCCAATATCTGACGATAGCCCGTCAGGAGAACGCAGTTGAGCTCATTGGTGCCAAGGAGTTATTGGCTCAGGCGGGATCGAAAATGCAGGAACGCGGACTTTTCGTGGATCAATCGGGGCCGTTAATCGCAGAGGACATCGCTCAAATGGTAAGAATGCCAACTGAACCGATAGAGAGAGCCTTGGAATTTTTCTCAAATCCGTCCGTTGGATTGATCGAGAAAATCCCCTGTCCAAAGCAACTGAATCTTTCTGGTCGGCAGGGCGATGGAGTAAACACGCTTCCTGTTAATTTGCCAGGTGAAACACGCCCCGATGGGATAGTATCCCACCCAGCCGGGATAGCATCCCGCGCAGGTGGGCCAGAAAGGAAAAGAAAGAGTGCACCGGCTGGCACCGGCTCAGACTCACAAAGTTCTTCAAAATATAAAAAAACTTCAGCTTCTAATCAAAAGCCATTCCAAAAGCCCACCCAGCAGGAGTGGTTGGCTTATATGGCTTCGATCCTGGTACCCTCTCAAGCGGCTGAGAAGGCGTTCCACCACTACGAGGCTGTGGGCTGGACGGTGGGCCGCAATAACCGCCCCATGATGGATTGGAAGGCGGCGGCGCAGACTATCAAATGCAATCACATCAAAGAGGGTGGGACGCTTCTGGGCGATGGCCCTACCCATAAGGAGCCGGATGGCTGGCGGGAGTGGTATGTGAAGACATACCCGCCAGACAAGTACCCCGTACAACCTCGCTACGAAACCAGAACATGGGCGGATTTGCCGGATTTTATGCGGGATGAGTTTTTTGCAAAGCAGAAAAAGGAGGATGCAGCGTGATGGCCGGAATAGATGGGACGGTTGTGCCGTCCAACGTTGACGCAGAGGCGGGCTTGCTTGGATGCTGCCTGCTTGAGGAGGGGGAGGAGGTGCTCGCTAAATGCATGGTGGCGCGGCTAACTCCCGATGATTTTTTCAAACCGGGCCACCAGATGATTTTCAAGGCTCTTTGCAGCCTCCACCAAAAAAACGTCCCGCCAGATGAAATTACCCTCGCTGATGAATTGCAGAGAATGGGGCAATTAGAGGAAGCCGGGGGATACCCTGAGATGGCCAATCTTACCAGCCAAATCGATACTACGGCCCATTCCAAACACTGGCTGGACATTGTGAAGGAAAAGGCCACCAGGCGCAGCATCATCAAGGCAGGCACCATACTTGTTGAAAATGCCAGGCAAAACCATGAGGATATTCAATCCGTCCTGGACAGCGCCGAAAAAACCATATTCGCCCTTTCGAGGGATCAGGTTTCAAACTCGGCCCGGCACGTATCCAGCGTTGTCGATGACTTCAAGCAATCGCTGGCGCAGGAGGCGAATGTGCTTCATGGGCTCCACACTGGCTTCCTTGATCTGGATACAAAGACTTCCGGCCTCCACGCCGGGGAAATGAACGTCCTGGCCGCCCGGACATCAATCGGCAAAACAGCATTGGCTCTAAATATCGCCGCGAATGTGGTATTGCCCAAATCAGGAGGAAACGGTCAAGGGGTTTTGATATTCTCACTGGAAATGTCCAGCGAGCAACTCATCCAGCGAATGGTTTGCAGCCGTGCATCAATCAACCTGGCAAAGTTGCGTCAAGGGTATCTCAAACAAGAGGATCGGGAGAAACTGGATTATACAGCCGATGAAATCCATGCCGCGCCCCTTTGGATTGATGATACGGCGTCGATGAACATTCTGGAACTGAGGGCTAAGGCTAGGCGCATGGTCGCCCAGCATAGCGAGATCAGCCTAATTATTCTCGACTACTTACAGTTGGTAAGCGGAACGGATCGACGTGTTTCCCGCGAGCAGCAGGTATCAGAAATCTCCGGCGGACTCAAGGCTTTGGCCAAGGAATTGAAGATGCCGGTTCTTGTTCTCAGCCAATTGAACCGATCCTTAGAAACAAACAGCCGCCAACCGCGCCTGTCTGATCTCCGAGAGTCCGGGGCCATCGAGCAGGATGCCGACGTTGTGCTGCTCATGTCGAAACCCGCCAATCAAGGAGAGGCATACGCGGCTGTAGAAACGGTTGATCTGAACATTGCCAAACAGCGAAATGGGCCTGTGGGCCATGTGCGCCTGGCATTTCAACCGCAATTCACCCGGTTCGAGAATTTCCAATCAGAGGGATAGCATTGATAATTATGCATGAATTAGAAAAAACGACGCAAGCCGGTGGGATCGTTCCACTGCCAAAAGTGATCCGTAAACAGGGGTTTACCCTGACTCAGACATGGCGGAAGGGGACCGTAGCTATTTTTGAACAGATGAAACCCGGATGGGCCAAGCCGGGATATGAGGTAATTATCATTCGGGTAGGGAAAGGCCATTATTTGGGCGACCAAAAGGATACCCTAATGGAGCGGTACCCTACCAACAATGAATGGGGCAAGTATGGCTGGACCCATCCCAATGAAGAAAGTGCCAAAATTGCGGCCAACAATGCTTATCGGGAAGAATTGCTAAATCGGGAGGGCAAGAGTGCTGCGTAAAGGTATCAGGAAGGTCTTACTGTACGTCCGAAAACGGGAGGTTGGGGGTAAATAGGTATCAGAGTGCCACTTTTTCAGAAATTCGATGTTTTCAGCATGAATTTCACATTCATACCTGTGGACATGGATTCAGAATTAGAACCAGTACGTTTTCTTCAAATTACATACAATATTGGGGGCGAAGGATTTCGATGGCGCAGCAGTGACCGGATGGCGGTTCGATTCCGCCCGCCTCCAGCAAATCAAAGGAAAAAACATGAGCAAATGGAAAAAAGTCAAGGAACGCCTGGAAGACCTTCTCGACGCACCTGATGCAAAGATAACGAAGGGCAAAGCGGCCAAAAGGCTGGGGATGTCCCACCGTGCCCTCCATTTCTACCTGTGGAATGGAACATCGACTCCAAACTACGACCTTGGATGCGAATTTCTGAGGCTGGCCAAATCGCTTGAGGACAAATAATATAAACAACTGGACCAACTGGTGGACCAAGGCCCAGCCCAATAGAAAGGAGGGAAACCATGACTGATATTATCACAATATCCCTTTTGATGTACCGGGAAGGAAGGAACCGAATCCATCCTAAACCACATGTTGAATCTAATTTATTATGTAAAATTTTACAAATAACAATTCAAACAATTTAAGGGAGATAAAACTATATGAATAATCACTAGTGTCCAGTTAAGCGGCCAGTCTAAAGTCGTATTTCGTTGATGATGTGTTTGTTGAGTAGCCACATGGATGTGACGCATTTGAAGTTAGCTGGCGCTTTCCGCACCCTTTTTGAGACTGGGCAGCATGAACGAAGGCCGCCTTGCATTCACGCAGGCGATGGATTTGCTCCATCGCGAACAGTTCGAACGCTGCGTTAGTCTTTATCCCATGCCAAGAACCAGTCGTAGTTTCAGTGCCCGTGATCAGTTCTTGAGCATGGCCTTTGCGCAAATGACATTCCGTGAGAGTTTGCGTGACATCGAGGCGTGTCTGCGGGGAAGTCCTCACTTGTATGCGATGGGAATCCGGGGCAATGTGACACGCACGAACTTGGCCTACGCCAACGAGCATCGCAACTGGCGCCTTTACGAAGCATTGGCTCAAGTGCTCATCGCCAAGGCGCGCCGTTTGTATGCCCAAGACGCGATTGGATTGAATGTAGACGAGATGGTTTATGCCCTGGATGCCTCGACCATAGACCTGTGCCTGTCGTTGTTTTCGTGGGCAACATTTCGCCGCACCAAGGCGGCCATCAAACTGCATACGATGATGGACTTGCGTGGCTCCATCCCTATATTCATCAGTATTACAGACGCAAGCGTGCATGACGTGAACATCCTTGATGAACTGGCTTTTGAACCCGCAAGCATTTACGTAATGGATCGTGGTTACGTCGATTTTCAGCGGCTCTTTCGCATCCATTTGGCTGCTGCCTTCTTCGTCACCCGCGCCAAAAGCAATATGAGTTTTACGTTAGTGCTTCCCAACCCGTGGACCGATCCAGCGGAATCAGTTGCGACCAGATCATCGGATTGAAAGTCGCCAAAAGCAAAAGCCAATACCCCGGCAAGCTCCGGCGCATTCGCTACCGCGATGGCGCAACTGGCCAGAGGCTGGTCTTCCTCACCAACAACTTCACCTTGCCCGCCTTGACTATCGCGGCCATTTACAAAAGCCGCTGGCGCATTGAGCTGTTCTGCTGGCGCATTGAGCTGTTCTTTAAGTGGATCAAGCAAAACCTCCGCATCAAGGCTTTCTACGGCACCACCGAAAACGCCGTGAAGACCCAAATTTGGGTAGCCATATGCGTTTATCTCATGGTCGCCTGTTTGAAAAAAGTGCATGGAGTCACTGAAAGTCTGAGTCGGATTCTGCAAGTTTTGAGTGTGAACGTCTTTCAAAAAGATCCTGTATATCAACTACTTGCAAAGTTCGAAACAAGAAAGCCAAACTTAGCATTACACAACCAGTTGATGCTCAAGGGCTTTTAACTGGACACTAGTGATGAATAATATTTGATGTGATTTTAGATATCATTGGTATACAATGGGTTGAGAATTATCGCAAATTATTTAATATTCCGATTTATACCGATTTAAATGCCCTTCGATCGCGAGTACCCTAGCCCGGATATTTCGTAAAAAAAGTATCGTTGATATGCTTAACTGCTGATATACAGCAGGATAGATCAATAATTAAAGCAATATCAGCGATGACAAAAGGTAAACAATTAAAGCTACAGTTGACAAGGGTAAAAGGCCGCCGTGTGCGGGTTGATTTCAAGGGCGGAGAGGTTACTTCGGATGCCGGACTGCTTTTGATCCGGGAAGTGGATCGGCAGTTGGGCTTGACCGAACGAGCGGCCCGACAGTTAGTGGACAAACGGCAGAAGGGCAAAGTACGCCATGAGGTATTGGGGATGCTGCGGCAGCGCGTTTACGGGCTGGTGGCGGGCTATGAGGATTTGAACGACTTTGATACCCTGCGCCACGATCCATTGTTGCAAACGGTAACGGGGCGCATTGAAACGTTGGCCAGCGCGCCGACTTTGTGTCGTTTTGAAAACGGGCAGGATCGGCGGGCGGCCTTTGCGGTAAACGAGCTGTTGGTCGAACAGTTCATGGGCTCCTTTGCCGAGGAACCCGAAGAGATCATCCTGGACTTTGACGCCACCGACAATCCGGTGCACGGGCTCCAGGAGGGACGTTTTTTCCACGGTTATTATGATCATTACTGTTTTCTGCCGCTATATGTTTTTTGCGGTGATCAGCTGCTGGTGGCCTACCTGCGGCCGAGCAAGATCGATGCCAGCAAGCATGCCGGGGCCATCCTCAAATTGCTGGTTAAACGGATTCGCCAAAGCTGGCCCCGTACGCGGATTATTTGGCGCGCCGACAGTGGATTTTGTCGAGACCGGATACCCTCTTGGTGCGACCGCAACGAAGTTAGTTAGAGGCTGTCCCAAAAGGGTGATTTTTGCGAGGGCTTTTGATAGGCGCTCATTTTAGAGGTATTTGCATTTGGGAGAGTATCAACTTTGCTCTCCTATGACGTTAGGATACTGGTTTTGGGGTCCGGTTGCCTGGTTTTCTTTGTATGAGCCGACAGTACGGCTGTGAAAAAGTATTGTCCTTGCTTTTCCGCTCTCTAGGCCGCCGCTTTGGTTTTTAGTTCGTCTTGCTGGGCCAGCATCTTGGCTACTTTCCATAGGTTGTGCGAGAGTACCGACCAGGCTACGCTGATCGAGCGGTTGGCAAAGCCTTTGCTGCGCAACCGCCCGGCCTGCCAGCGATTCTTCAATACCCCGATCCGCCCTTCGGTGCTGGCCCGGCGCTTTTGCAATTGTCTGAACAGTGGTTCCTCCATCCGTTTTTTCAACTGCTTCGGATCGCGTGGACAGAGCGCGTCGTAGATTCCCTCCTGGGCTAACTGCCGGCGGGCCCGCTGGGAGGCAAATCCCCGGTCCGCGCACATGGCCGCTATGGGTTCTTCCAGGTTGAAGCGGTTCTGTCTTTGCAAACTCTCTTGCATTTGTTCATTTTCGCTTGGAGTTCGGCTGCCGTAGAGTTTCCAGTCCAGCAGGTACCCTTCAACGCTTTCTCCCAAAAACAGGGTGTTGCCGAACTCGACCTCTTGGCCCGCTTTACCTCGCACAATCACCTGCCCATCGAGTTCGTAAACACTCAAGACTTTCTCTGCGTTTTTCACCTGGCGGCCGCCAATGATCCGCTCGTGCGCCTGTTTGATGACCACCGGGATTTGCTCGCTCATGCGCTCCATCCGGGCGAGGATCTGTTGGACCTGTTTTTCGCTGTAATCGCTTTGCTCCCAGCAGGCTTGCAATAATTCCCGGTGACTGCGGGCATGCTCCCCGATCCGTTTGAGCAGCTTTTTCATCTGCCTCAAGATACCCTTGCGCTGCCGCGCGCTGTCCTTTCGCCGCCGGCTGTGAGTCCTGTGAGTCATCTGTATGCACAGCCGATTCATCTGCCGAGCCAAGGGCTCCGGTTCGATCGGCATGCGATGGCGCAAACCGGCCTTCTCGCGGATCAGCCGGATCGCTTTGAGCAACGTGCCGGCTACATCCTTGAGTAATACCCAGTCCGTCGGCCAATGAATGTTAGCCTCCAAACAGGTGCCGTCGATCAGGCAAATGGTGGTGTCAATCGGCTTGTCCAATCCCACCTGCCGGGCCAGAAGGGCATCGCCCACCACCTCAGTCAAGGTCCGGTGCAAGGCCCTCAACTGCTCTTCGCTGAAAAACTTCGAGGCCCGCTCCAGGGTGCTTTTGGAGATGCCCCTGATGCCATCGATCTGCCGGACACGGCAAAAGTCGGCCAACAGATCGCTGCTGCCCAGAGCCCGCGACAAATGCCGAAACGAAATCCCTCCGAGCAGACGGCCCAGCGTATCCATGCGCAGTGCCTTGATGGCAAAACTGGCCCGCTGCCGCCGGGCCTTTAGACCCATTGGCGGCCACCCCTCCAAGGCCAGCTCAATGGCCTGCGATTCCACCTCCGAGTCGATCAGCAGCCGATCGATTCGATCAATGGTGGCGCGGAAGTTATCGTAATCGAGGCACCGGTCGACCACAGTTAAAGCTGGACGCAGGAGGCATTGGATGGCTATATTTTTCATAGAAAGGGCTATATTGATTTTCGCTAACTCAATTATAGAACCCTTTTTTGGCCGGATCGAGCAAAAACTTGCTCTTTCCGGCTCTTTTTATCAACGTCATCCAGTTGACTATAAAATCTTTATATTTTTGGGACAGCCTCTAGTTACATCGTGGGGATGGCTCGCAATGCACGCTTGCAGCAAGACGCCCAGCAGTTGCAAAAGCAGGCCAAAGAATGGTTCGAACTAAGGGGTAAAAAACAACGGTTATTCCAGGACTTCGTCTATGCTGCCGATTCGTGGCGATGGCTGCGGTTGGTCATCCATAAAGCCGAACACACCGCACAGGGGTCCAACCCGCGCTTCGTGGTGACGAACCTGCCGGGCGATCCCCAGGAGCTTTACGACAAGGTATACTGTGGCCGCGGTGAAATGGAGAACCGAATCAAGGAACAGATGCAATTGTTCAGCGAGCGCACCAGCGCCCATCAATGGTGGGCCAATCAGTGGCGATTGCTCTTGTCGGCGCTGGCCTACACCTTGATGGAAGCCATGCGCCGGTTAGCCTTAAAAGGGACGAAGTGGGCGCGGGCCCAATGCCACACCCTGCGGCTCAAATTAATCAAGATCGGAGCGGTCATCGTGCGCAACACCCGAACGATTCACTTTCACCTAAGTGAGAGTTATCCTTGGGCCAGTCTTTTCAACCATGCGGCCCGCCGATTGGTGCCAACCTAAAGGGTGCATTGGTGCTGCCCCCGGCACTACCGAACCAATGGGGGAAAGGGGGCAGTGTCTCTACACCCTGAAAAACACCTAAAAATCAAGACGATCTGCTCAAAATACAAAGAAATCCATCTCCAATAGCAATAACGAGCCAAACTTTACCCTTCATGAAATATCCGGGCTAGGCCGCCGCTTTGGTTTTTAGTTCGTCTTGCTGGGCCAGCATCTTGGCTACTTTCCATAGGTTGTGCGAGAGTACCGACCAGGCTACGCTGATCGAGCGGTTGGCAAAGCCTTTGCTGCGCAACCGCCCGGCCTGCCAGCGATTCTTCAATACCCCGATCCGCCCTTCGGTGCTGGCCCGGCGCTTTTGCAATTGTCTGAACAGTGGTTCCTCCATCCGTTTTTTCAACTGCTTCGGATCGCGTGGACAGAGCGCGTCGTAGATTCCCTCCTGGGCTAACTGCCGGCGGGCCCGCTGGGAGGCAAATCCCCGGTCCGCGCACATGGCCGCTATGGGTTCTTCCAGGTTGAAGCGGTTCTGTCTTTGCAAACTCTCTTGCATTTGTTCATTTTCGCTTGGAGTTCGGCTGCCGTAGAGTTTCCAGTCCAGCAGGTACCCTTCAACGCTTTCTCCCAAAAACAGGGTGTTGCCGAACTCGACCTCTTGGCCCGCTTTACCTCGCACAATCACCTGCCCATCGAGTTCGTAAACACTCAAGACTTTCTCTGCGTTTTTCACCTGGCGGCCGCCAATGATCCGCTCGTGCGCCTGTTTGATGACCACCGGGATTTGCTCGCTCATGCGCTCCATCCGGGCGAGGATCTGTTGGACCTGTTTTTCGCTGTAATCGCTTTGCTCCCAGCAGGCTTGCAATAATTCCCGGTGACTGCGGGCATGCTCCCCGATCCGTTTGAGCAGCTTTTTCATCTGCCTCAAGATACCCTTGCGCTGCCGCGCGCTGTCCTTTCGCCGCCGGCTGTGGGTCATCTGTATGCACAGCCGATTCATCTGCCGAGCCAAGGGCTCCGGTTCGATCGGCATGCGATGCCGCAAACCGGCCTTCTCGCGGATCAGCCGGATCGCTTTGAGCAACGTGCCGGCTACATCCTTGAGTAATACCCAGTCCGTCGGCCAATGAATGTTAGCCTCCAAACAGGTGCCGTCGATCAGGCAAATGGTGGTGTCAATCGGCTTGTCCAATCCCACCTGCCGGGCCAGAAGGGCATCGCCCACCACCTCAGTCAAGGTCCGGTGCAAGGCCCTCAACTGCTCTTCGCTGAAAAACTTCGAGGCCCCCTCCAGGGTGCTTTTGGAGATGCCCCTGATGCCATCGATCTGCCGGACACGGCAAAAGTCGGCCAACAGATCGCTGCTGCCCAGAGCCCGCGACAAATGCCGAAACGAAATCCCTCCGAGCAGACGGCCCAGCGTATCCATGCGCAGTGCCTTGATGGCAAAACTGGCCCGCTGCCGCCGGGCCTTTAGACCCATTGGCGGCCACCCCTCCAAGGCCAGCTCAATGGCCTGCGATTCCACCTCCGAGTCGATCAGCAGCCGATCGATTCGATCAATGGTGGCGCGGAAGTTATCGTAATCGAGGCACCGGTCGACCACAGTTAAAGCTGGACGCAGGAGGCATTGGATGGCTATATTTTTCATAGAAAGGGCTATATTGATTTTCGCTAACTCAATTATAGAACCCTTTTTTGGCCGGATCGAGCAAAAACTTGCTCTTTCCGGCTCTTTTTATCAACGTCATCCAGTTGACTATAAAATCTTTATATTTTTGGGACAGCCTCTACCACAGCCTCTACCCTATGTTAAAAATAATCCCTCTTCCAAAATCCACAAAAATCCCCTCGAATGCACCACTAAAACCTGATTTTTGGGCATTTTCAGCAGGTGATTGGCACAAAGCTATAATAAAGGAGTATTCTTTCTAATTCTCATCGGTTTAGAAAGCCAATAACCCATTTCATGTTTCATGCATAACGACAAGGTTCAGCAGAGAGCTTTTATCACTTACGAGCAGAACGAATCAATTCCGCCACTTCTTTCATTCCATTTTTTTCAAGGTATTTGATAAATACAGCCCATGGAGGGATATTGCTACAATATGATGAAGACCCAGTGTATAAGCCACCCCCAGGGCCAGTATAAAGACCACCTCCGGGACCGGTGTATAAGCCACCACCGGGACCAGTGTATAAGCCACCTCCGGGACCGGTATAAAGACCACCTCCAGGACCGGTGTATGCGCCACCACCAGGACCAGTGTAAAGACCACCTCCGGGACCGGTGTATAAGCCACCTCCAGGACCGGTGTATGCGCCACCACCAGGACCAGTGTAAAGACCACCTCCGGGACCGGTGTATAAGCCACCTCCAGGGCCGGTGTATTGATCTCGTGGCCAAGTATTTTCAGGGCACGCTGCAAAAGCAGACGACATAAAAGTTAAACAGAACCAAATTGCGCTTATAAGTTTTAGTCTTTCCATAGACATAAAATACATAAAATTCCTATTTCCGGGTCCGAGCCTTGCCAGACGTCCGAGCCTTGCCAGACCTTTGCTCACCGCAAGGGTCGATGCCGTGTAGGCTTCGATCTTTTCCTTTAAATCAATGATTTTCTTAACTTTTGGCTTTCCCATCATTCTTCCTCCTTCGGTCGATTATATTGCAGGCAGCGTTTACGCTGCCCGTGATTGGGTACCATAAAATTTGGGCCGAATTTTGCAAGTAAATCTGCCGATGGGGCCAATTCAGTGGTTCATTACCCCTTTTCGTTCATTCTCATTCTGGGTATTCACCCCTTCCGCCCTTTCTGGACAAGATCAGGCAACAGGAAGCAGAACTTGGAAGCAGAACTTCAAAAAGCTGATAATCCAGACGAACCAGGAGATGTAAACGAGGTATTTTGGCGTCAGGCTCATCCCACCAAGCAAAATCACTGAAATTGCCATTGCCTGACCGCAGATGCTCATTGCCAGTTCCTTCGCCCATCGGGGAATGCGCTTCGATAGCTTGCCCTTGCCAAAATCACGGATGTAGTAAGCCATGAGGCACACAATCCCGGACAATGCCCCCAGGACTATCAGGAACGCCGCCAGCTTGTAATTCAGACCTGATGAATTACTTGTCGTTTTCTATGCAATTCTCCAACCAGTGCGTTGGGTCAATCGGCAATGAACTGAATAATGCATAGAGTTCGACAGTCAGCCTGAGCGGTGATGCTGCAGTGACTTTAGCAAATACTTCACCAGCCTCAAGAGTTTGCCCTTCTTTTACCACAACACTGCCTGGGTCTAACCCCCAAAATACTATCTTCTTTTCATTGTCCTGCAAGGTAACTTCTGGGAAAACATCATATTCTCCATTAGTAGGATTAAACTTCTTTTCATCCCTAATAGCAACGACCTGCGCTGGGAAGGGTGCATTAACTCTATAGGGATCGCCTGTGTCGAGATCGGGCAAACTAACCGAAACACCTGAAAAATTGACAGCACTCGGCACAATAACTAAAGTATTATCGCATTGCAAAACCTTATGCCACTGCTTTCCGAGCCCAAGATGAGTTGCATCAGGCCGCAGTAACAACATTGATTTTAAATTCCTTTTAGAATTCGCAGCTATGTTTTTTGCGTTCACCCCATATTTCCCATTTCATCATAAGAAAATTAGCTTGAAATAAGCGCTATGTGTTTAATAATAAGGTAGTGTATTAAGTAGGAATGGTGGCTAATTCTTGATTATATTGATGAATGAAAAGTCTCAGACAGGTTTCATGCATACTCTTAAGCTTGGAAAAGGAGAGGGTTTTGCGTGTGAAACGACCCAGTCGTTGGCGCAGGGTATTGTTCCATCGTTCCACATGGGCCGTTTCACCGGTTTCTTTTCCCACGGATCGGTTATGAGGAAAGACTTCATCATAAGTGCTCCAAAAGTCGCTGTAGGTGGCACATCTTTTGTAGGCCCGTGGCAGACGCTCGTAAAGTTCCCGGCAACGATACCAATCCCGAGGCCCAATGGCATAGGAGAGGATTTGACGGGTGCGTCGGCAAAGAGCGATCCAAACCCATTGGGCATCGCTCTTGCGCCCCACAAAAGACCACAGTTCGTCCAGTTCAATGACATCATGGCGGCGGGCCGCAAGAATCGTGCTTTTGAGCGGTCGCAGCGATTGTCGTTTTTTTTAACCAACTCAAAACGGTGTTGGGACTCACCCCGAAGGCGCGCTGTAAACCGCGTAGACTGCTGCGTTCCTGATAGACTCGAAGGATCATTTCTTTTTGCTCTTCGGTGTATTTCACTGTGGGGTTTTCGCGGCTTTGTTTACCACAATCATGGCAGCGGTAGCGCTGTTTATGGTTGGGCGTCTTGCCAAATTTAATGATATTTTCACTTCCACAGTGCCGACAATTAATAATTTTAGTAACCATGCACTAAGAATAAACTGCCTAACGCTATTTGTACAGCTAAAAATACAAAATAACATTCTTTTTTTATACACTACCAATAATAAGTTACTTAAATATACTTATAACGAGCAAATTCTTAAAATCCAATGGGTGACGCAAAAAAGAGCAGTTTTCGGGTTCAATTCAACCGCCGAATCAAGTTGGAGTTCCACGGTGCGAAGGTTACCAGTGATGCAGGATTGTTACTCTACCGGGAACTCGATGAGGCTTTCGGGCTGACTGCAATAGGAAGCAAAAATGTGGTGGAGGAGCGCACGGGCAAAAATATCCAGCACGGCAGAACGGCTCTGCTTCGGCAGTCTGTCTTTAGTCGCCTGGCAGGATACAAAGATACGAACGATGCGGAGCGACTGCGCTTTGATCCGGTCATGAGGCAGATTGTCGGGGGTCGTGCCGATTGGCAACCGGCGGCTTCGCCCAGTGAAATGAGCCGCTTTGAAACACAGATGTTAACCAAGCCTGCGAATCTGAGCGCACTGATGGACATGAGTGGTCAATGGATCGACCAGGTGAATAGGCGAGTGGGGATGAAAAAATTGATTCTCGATATGGATAGTTCGGAGAGCCCTACTTACGGGAAGCAGGAAGGCTCGGCCTTCAACGGTCATTTCGGCTGCACCTGTTACCATCCCCTGTTCTGCTTCAACCAGTTTGGTGATCTGGAACGGGCCAACCTGCGTAAAGGCAATGTGCACAGTGCCGACGATTGGTTGTCGGTGCTCCAACCGGTCGTTGCCCGCTATCGTGACTGTCCCCTGAAACGATTTTTCCGAGGTGACGCAGCCTTCGCCAATCCGGACCTCTACGGTTACCTTGAGCAAGAGAACTTCTCCTATGCCATTCGGCTGCAGAGCAACACGATTTTACAAAAACATATCGCCCCTTTACTCACTCGGCCAGTGGGGCGACCCTCGTGGGCACCCAAGGTGTTTTATGCCAGTTTTCCGTATCAAGCCGCTAGCCCGGATATTTCATGAAGGGTAAAGTTTGGCTCGTTATTGCTATTGGAGATGGATTTCTTTGTATTTTGAGCAGATCGTCTTGATTTTTAGGTGTTTTTCAGGGTGTAGAGACACTGCCCCCTTTCCCCCATTGGTTCGGTAGTGCCGGGGGCAGCACCAATGCACCCTTTAGGTTGGCACCAATCGGCGGGCCGCATGGTTGAAAAGACTGGCCCAAGGATAACTCTCACTTAGGTGAAAGTGAATCGTTCGGGTGTTGCGCACGATGACCGCTCCGATCTTGATTAATTTGAGCCGCAGGGTGTGGCATTGGGCCCGCGCCCACTTCGTCCCTTTTAAGGCTAACCGGCGCATGGCTTCCATCAAGGTGTAGGCCAGCGCCGACAAGAGCAATCGCCACTGATTGGCCCACCATTGATGGGCGCTGGTGCGCTCGCTGAACAATTGCATCTGTTCCTTGATTCGGTTCTCCATTTCACCGCGGCCACAGTATACCTTGTCGTAAAGCTCCTGGGGATCGCCCGGCAGGTTCGTCACCACGAAGCGCGGGTTGGACCCCTGTGCGGTGTGTTCGGCTTTATGGATGACCAACCGCAGCCATCGCCACGAATCGGCAGCATAGACGAAGTCCTGGAATAACCGTTGTTTTTTGCCCCTTAGTTCGAACCATTCTTTGGCCTGCTTTTGCAACTGCTGGGCGTCTTGCTGCAAGCGTGCATTGCGAGCCATCCCCACGATGTAACTAACTTCGTTGCGGTCGCACCAAGAGGGTATCCGGTCTCGACAAAATCCACTGTCGGCGCGCCAAATAATCCGCGTACGGGGCCAGCTTTGGCGAATCCGTTTAACCAGCAATTTGAGGATGGCCCCGGCATGCTTGCTGGCATCGATCTTGCTCGGCCGCAGGTAGGCCACCAGCAGCTGATCACCGCAAAAAACATATAGCGGCAGAAAACAGTAATGATCATAATAACCGTGGAAAAAACGTCCCTCCTGGAGCCCGTGCACCGGAGTGTCGGTGGCGTCAAAGTCCAGGATGATCTCTTCGGGTTCCTCGGCAAAGGAGCCCATGAACTGTTCGACCAACAGCTCGTTTACTGCAAAGGCCGCCCGCCGATCCTGCCCGTTTTCAAAACGACACAAAGTCGGCGCGCTGGCCAACGTTTCAATGCGCCCCGTTACCGTTTGCAACAATGGATCGTGGCGCAGGGTATCAAAGTCGTTCAAATCCTCATAGCCCGCCACCAGCCCGTAAACGCGCTGCCGCAGCATCCCCAATACCTCATGGCGTACTTTGCCCTTCTGCCGTTTGTCCACTAACTGTCGGGCCGCTCGTTCGGTCAAGCCCAACTGCCGAACCACTTCCCGGATCAAAAGCAGTCCGGCATCCGAAGTAACCTCTCCGCCCTTGAAATCAACCCGCACACGGCGGCCTTTTACCCTTGTCAACTGTAGCTTTAATTGTTTACCTTTTGTCATCGCTGATATTGCTTTAATTATTGATCTATCCTGCTGTATATCAGCAGTTAAGCATATCAACGATACTTTTTTTACGAAATATCCGGGCTAGTTGGCAGAGACCTCGCCGGGTGGTGGCCAAGGTCGAGTGGCAGGCCGGAGAGTTATTTGCGCGGGTCGGTTTCATCGTGACAAATCTGAACTGGCCACCCAGGAAGGTAGTGAAATTTTACAACCACCGGGGCACCGCAGAGCAGTGGATCAAAGAGGGCAAACATGCCATCCACTGGACCCGCTTGTCCTGCCATGACTTTGAGGACAATGCCGTTCGGCTTCAGCTCTTCGGCTTAGCCTACAATCTGGGCAACTTCATGCGCCGGTTGATTCTTCCTGGCAAGGTGAAGCACTGGATGCTGAGCTCTTTGCGGGAGAAACTCATCAAAATCGGAGCAAAGGTGATCCACCATGCCAAGTATATCACTTTCCAGATGGCTGAGGTGGCCATCCCAAGAGAAATGTTTCGAACCATGCTCAAGCGAGTAGAGCGACTGCGACTCGCACCTGATACGGGGTGAGTAAGAAGATTTTTCGATACAAAAGGAATCAGTGCTGTGGAAACCTCCTGCTGTGGAAACCTCCAACAGAAGGAAATATCTTTCCCTGATTTGACCAAGCAAAGGGAAAATCAGCAATAATTGTTAAATACTGCCGATTTGATCATCAAATAACCAAGGAAAGGATTGCAAAATCACATTGAAAGCAGAAAATTGGATCGAAATATTAGAAAGTAGCTATTTTCAACGATTACGAATGTTCATATGGGAAATCTCGGTTTACACGGCATACTGAAACAATGGGGTTAATTAAACCATTGCTAAATTTGTAAACAGTAAGTAAATTGAGAATTGAATGAGCCCTAATGGGAAAGTATGAATCCTCTGCCAATGTATCCGCTACCGAGCCAAGAACCTCTCTCCAAATTGATTTGCAATCCAAATCTCCTTGCTTGCATGATTGTCGGCGCCTAATAACCCAGCGCTAACAATTCCCCCACACCAACCCATGTTTAATAAACAGATTCTGCGGCAATGCATCTTTTCATTGCTCGTCGTAATCTTTTGTTTTTCAACCACATCCACTCGATCGGCGGAAATCAAGGGGAGCACCCTGAATTCCGCAGACGGACTGTTCCTGGAGGGTGTTCGTATCTCGATTGAGGGCACAGGTATTGTTATTTTCTCGGAACGAGGGGGAAGCTTCGTCATCAGAAACCTGAAACCGGGCGATTACACCCTGAAAGCCACCTACATCGGGTATCCCGTTTACACTCAAAGCGTTAATATTCCCAATCAGGAATCTTCGATCCGTATCACCATCGATTATGCGGCGGATGATATTGTCGAGCTGGAGACCTTCAAGGTCGAAGGCTCGCTCGTCGGCCAGGCCAAGGCGATCAATCTGCAGCGATCGGCGGACAACATTGTGAACGTGGTCTCGTCCGACGCCATCGGGCAGTTTGTGGACCGTAACGCGGCGGAAGCGCTCCAGCGCCTGCCCGGCATCTCCCTCGAGGAGAGCCAGGGGGAGGGAAAATTTATCATCATTCGCGGCGCGGATCCAACTTTAAACGCTGTGACCATCGACGGCGTAAACTTGGCTACGCCCGAGGAGGACGGTCGCTCGGTAGCTCTGAACATCATCTCCACCGACCAGCTCGAACGGATCGAGTTGGTGAAATCCTGGCTGCCGGATAAAAGCGGTAACGTGATCGGCGGAACGGTCAACCTGGTGACGCGCAGCGCGCTGGACCGCGGAGCGCGCTTTGCTTCTGTTGAGGGGGCTTTCACAAAGCACACCATTGCAGCCGGCGACAGCTATCGGTTCAACGCCACTTATGGGGATATTCTCGGTAAGAAAGAGAATATCGGTATTCAGATTTCTTACAATCAGTCCGTGGACAATCGCGGATCGGACACGCTGAAGGCAGACACCTGGAATACGCAAACCCGCGCCGACCTGGTGAGTTTTCCCGACGGATTCTATCTGGAGGGCCTGCAGTTCGAGGATCTTACGATTAGGCGCGAACGCACTGGAATCGGAGGAAAGCTCGAATATCAGCTGGGTGAGAACCATGAGTTCTTCGTGACGGCATCGTTCAACCAGTTCGATGACGACGAGGTCCTGCAGGAAACGCGAGTCAATATGAGCAATGCTCCCACTTCTTACACCAAACCTCGAAACTTGACGGAAGAATTTGCGTTGGAGCTCGGTCTCGATCTAAACGACCCCGAAGTTATTATGCGCCTGTCCGCGTCGTCGGAGGGAAATAAGCTCTCGTTGCTCACGTTTGAAGAGGCGGTGCAATTAAACACCATCGCTTGGGACGCGGAAACGAGAAATTACACATTCATCGGACACCTGGCAACGCCCACGAAGAGCTGGCGCAACACGGTTACGAACGACAAGATTCTCACTTTCCAGGCCGGAGGGAAGCATCAGCTTGGGCAGATTTGGCGTCTTGACTACAAGTTTTACGGTTCCGATGCGGAGAAGAACTGGACGGAACGCAGAGTTACGCTGGAAGCGAGCTCCACCGCATTTGAGATCCGCCTCGGAGAGGACGGCTATTTCCCCCAGATAGTAGAGGATCTCACGACAAAGTTGACCGAGCCCGAGCGCTTCCAGTTGAACCGGGAAGAGGGCTCCGCGGCGGACAACACGTTTTTCAGCAGCGACCAGCGGAAAGGTTTTGAAGTTAATCTGGAGGCCGTTTACCAGATCGGAAAGTCGCCCGCCAAAACCAAGTTTGGCTTCGCCGCTGATTTTCGCGACAAAGAGTTTATTCGCAACTTCAATCGCTTCGGGAGTATCGATACATCACCTATTCCCCAGCTGACGCTGGCCGACGACGTGTTCTTCGGGGGAGAACTCGAGACGGGCTTTTTGTCCGGCCGGCCGGAATACGATTTCGGCCCGAGTTTTGACACGGCAGCCGTGAATGCGTTTATCGACGATCCGGGGGACGTGACCTTTATCCAGCTCCCGAACGACGTGACCTTCAACGTCACCGACGCGATCTTAAAGAACTACCAGGCGGTGGAGGATATCAGCGCGGCATTCCTGATGCAGACCCTGGAGGTGAGAGGGTTCAAGATTATCGCCGGGTTTCGCTATGAGAAGACGAAGAATACCTTCACCATCAACGAAATTTTGACCCGTCCCGAGGAGCTGCCGTTCTTTGTCTCGCCCGCCTTCTGGAACCGATTGCCCCTGGAAGCATTCTCCCAGTTGACGACGTCGCAAAGGAGCTATACCCACTTCCTGCCCGCCTTTCATGTCATTAAAAACTTTTCCGAGAATACCAAAGTTAAGGCCTCCATCACCAAGACCATCGGCCGCCCCAAATTCACCGACCTTGTTCCCCGCGAGATCGTTTCCATAGCAGGAGCCAGATTCGGAAATGATGTGCAGCTCCCCAATTTTAACCTCCAGGCGAGGGAAGCGACCAACATCGATTTCTCCTTTGAGCGCTATTTCGAGCGCCTTGGCCAGTTTACCGTGAGCGGCTTTCACAAGAAGCTGAAGAACTCGATCTACACCGAGTCCCGGATCGTGGATGCCGGGACCGGGGTAGCGCCGGAGTTGGCGGCCAAATACGACAGCCTCGGAGAAGACGTGACCGAGTGGCGGACTACTCAGATGGTGAACGCGGGTGACGGCGAGCTCTTCGGGGTTGAGGTTGCTTTCGAACGCAAGTTCAACTTCCTCCCTTCCCCCTTTGACGGATTCGGCCTTTCCTTCAACACCGCTTTTATTGAATCCAAGGTCAAACTCCTGCTCGAAGAGCGCTTCGAGGAGGAGGTGCCTTTATTCAAGCAATCGAGTAGCATGGGCAATTTATCCGTTTTTTTCGAGAAGTACGGGTTGCTGGTGCGATTGGCGCTGGTATGGCGGGGCCAATACCTGCAAGGCGTTCGCGCCGGCGAGCAGGACATCGACAACCTGACGAAAGAGGATCGGCTGAATCTGACACCTGATGCTCTCGACGTCTATGTCGATGATTTCACCCGGCTCGACCTGACCGTCAAATATCGATTTCGCAATCATTTCACCTTTTTCTTCGAAGCCACGAACCTGAACGACGAGCCGTTGCGGCGCTATCGGGGCAATACCAGCCGGCTCCATTCGATTCAGTTTACGGATACGATTTTTTCAGTTGGAGCAAAATGGAATCTTTAATCAAAAAAAATATAGCAATTTATTCCAAATCTTTCTAATATTCATATTCATTAACAAATAACCAGGAATAGAAACGGGGAATTACCAATGACAAAAAACATACCAATACCAAAAAACCCTGTGTGGAGGTTAATATTCACATTAATCTCCTGCGCCTTTCTGTTCGGCCTATCGGCCAACGCGGCAGATGTATTAGTGTTTCAGGAAAGTTTCGAGACGGACGGGTTGGACTCACGCTATACGGTGGAGAACGGCAGCGATGACGGCTCAGGGGACTTCTTCGCCCGCAGACAGGAGGGCTCAGCCGGGACCGAGCCGTCTGGAGGGACGATCGATGGCTCGTTCTTCTGGGCCGGGCAGGATATCGACGCAGATGGCGCGATTGTAAATGACCTGGAAAAGGATGAGGGCCGGATCACCTTTAACGCCTTCGACATTTTGGGAGTCGGACGACTGAAGATCACTATAGCCGCAGGCCAGGGCGGGGACTTTGTCGAGTTCGACAATGTCATGCTCATTCAGGTCAAATTCGACGATGGCGACTGGGCGACGATCGGCGGATTTCGCGGAACGTTTACGAACTCGCCCGGGCGATACTTTGAGGGTGGAGACAACACCCTGCCGGATCACAATGTGGAACCCAGGCTCACGAAGACCTTTGTGGACTTTTCGTGGGAGATTCCCGGCAGCGGCGACACCATGCAGGTCCGCATCAAGATGAATCTGAATGGAGGCACCGAAGAATACGCTTTCGACAACTTCCGTGTTACGGGGGACGATGCGGTCGAGTTGTTCTCACTCGCCCTCGACAGTACAACGATATCTGAGGAAGCAGGTGCGGGCGCGGCCACACTGACCGTGACTCTCGAAAATCCAGCACCGGCCGGCGGCGCGACTCTTGCCGTGAGCACCGTCTCCCCACTCGCCGTAGGCGGCCCGGATACGGAGATATCCGTTCCCGAGACGGTGGAGATTGCAAGCGGAGCGACAGCGGGTACGATTTCGGTCGATGCGGTCGCGGATGGGCGTTTCGACGGCGACGTCGAAATTCGGATTTTTGTGGAAGGCGAAGGCTACAATCGCGACTTTATCACGATTACGGTGACGAATATAGATTCGCACCCATCGCTCCTCATCAATGAATTCCTCGCACAGCCGGCAGGAAGCATTCCCGAGGACCTCTCCGGTGATGCGAATGGCGACGGGTCGAGGAATTCGGCCGAGGACGAGTTCCTTGAGATTATCAATACGAACGGCGACGGGAGCTCGATCGATCTCTCGGGCTGGACAATCACCGACAATATCGGGCCGCGGCATACATTCCCGCCAGGAACAGTTTTAGATGACGGGCGCGCCCTGGTCATCTTCGGTGGCGGGAACCCGACGGGTATCTTCGGCGGGGCACAAGTCTTGACGGCGTCGCAGGGCAATCTCGGGTTCTCGAATAACGGTGACACCTTTACCATCGTGGCCGGCGGGGCTGTGGTTACGGCAATTACCTACGAGGGTGATATCGGAGGATCCCAAGAGGCAGGGGTTCGCGACCCCGATATCACCGGGGATATCGTCCTCCATTCGCTGGCCACGGGCTCCGGGGGCGCGTTATTCTCGCCTGGTACTCGGTTGGACGGCTCGCCGTTTGGGTTATTCACCAATACGATCACGCTCGCACTGAGCCCGGACTCCGTTTCCGAGATCGCGGGTGACGCGGCGGTGACGGGAACAATCACGCTGGAAAACGCGGCTCCGGCCGGCGGTTTGGTGATTAATATTGAGTCGGCGGGCGCTCCCGATCGGATCGATTTTTCCGGAGCCGGAGTAGAGATTTCGGAGATTATTATTGACGAGTTGCTGGGAATAACCGTTCGTATTGTCAGTCTGACCATTGCCGCAGGGTCCACCCAGGGGACGTTCGATATCGATGTTTTCGATAACGAGGTCCTGAGTGGTGACCGCGAGTGGCGAATCATAGCTAAAGAAAGAAACACCCTCCCGGGAATCGCCCCTCTCACGGTAACCGAGGCGATTTCGAGTCCCTTCTACGTCGTTGTCAACGAATTGTTGTCGGGTCCCAACGGAACCGGCCTCGATCCGAATGGTAACGGAATCGCCGAGGAGGGCCTCGAGGACCAGTTCATCGAGATTGTGAATGCGAGCGGATTCGACGTCGATGTATCGGGCTGGATTGTCCGTATCATCGCCATTGGTTCGAATGGGATTCCCAGCAGTTTCAACGTCCACAAATTCGCGAACGGGACCGTTCTCGCGGACGAGGGCTCTTTTGTAATATTCGGCGGAGGGGACGAGGTTGCGATGAACGATCCGATGAATGACACCTACGGAGGTGCGGTTGTGTTTGTTGCCAACGAAGGGGAAAACGGCGTGAATCTTCCGACCCAAAAGGATGCGGTGATACTGCTACTGAATGAGCACGGGTTTATTTTGGACAGCGTCATGTACCTTATTCAGGACGCAGACCAGTCGCAGTCCTTGACGCGTAGCCCGGATATAACCGGCAACTTCCCCAACCTGCACTTCGACGTCTCTTCTGCCTTCCTGCTATTCTCACCCGGCGCCACAACCGGCGGCGCGCCTTTTGCGGGCAACGGGGTGGTGGATTTGGATGTGTTCAGCGGTGTGGATATCCCAGGATTTCCGGGATGGAAGACCTCCCCCTGGTATAAGAACTACAACGTGGATTTCCCGCCTTGGATTTATCACGATGAGCACGGTTGGCAGTTTGTCGATTCAGGCGCTACTGCGGCTGTCACATTCTTATTTGATCTCGGTTTGAACAATTGGGTATTTGTAAATGAGGGCGCTTATCGGTGGATTTTCCTTTATGGGCCCGACGAAGGCTGGATCTTTACATTCAGCGACAACACACCCGGAAGTCGTTTCTTCCAGAGACTTGACGATGGCAGTTTGTTCAGCGTTCCAGCGGGACTGCCAATTAATTAATAAATCGATTAGGTAATTATGGTATGCGCCAATAGTGGCGGGCACGCATTTGCGTGCCCGCCATTAATTTTTTAGACCATGATGAAACTAAAGTTCAATTTGTTAGCAACTACACTGCTGATTCTCATTTCCCATTCGGCATTTGGGCAGAGAGATATCACGGAATTTTCGAGTTATACCAAATCGCAAAAGGATTGATAAAGATTAAAAACCAGCTATAAAGGCGGAATGAGAAGATATATGGGAACCGATGAAGACCGTGAACGTATCAAGAAATTGCTCAACAAAGAGGCTGTCGGCTGGCGTAAAGAGCGTTTGGTGGCATTAAAAATGGGCTTCCAGCCGCACCACAGCATTGATGAAATTGGAGCCATCGTGGGCCGAGGCAAAGCGACGATCCAGCGTTGGTTTGACAAATATCGTGCTGCAGGGCTCGGGGCGGTGCTTACACGCGCCTACAAAGGCGGGATCAAAAGCCGTTGCGACAAAGAGGTGGAGGCCTTCTTGCTCAATGGTTTGAAGGTCGCGCGCTGGAACACAGCCGTTCAGGCGGGGCAAGAGCTGGAGCGACATTTCGGGCGCTCCTTCGCCTACAAGACGGTGTGGCGATGGCTAAAAAAATGCGCCGGGGTGCTTCGAGTCCCTCGCCCCGTGCATGAGAAACGGGACTCGGCAAAAGCGGAAGCGTTCAAGCGAGACTTTTTTAAGATCCTCCAGGAGCTTTCCCTCACCCGAGGCAATCGGGTTCGGGTGTGGTTTGCCGATGAAAGCCGTTTTGGTTTGCTTCCGGTGTACCGCCGGTGCTGGACGCAAAGAGGGCTTCGGCCGCACAAAAAATATCAGACAAGATACCAGTGGAGCTACTGTTACGGAGCCCTCGACGTGGTCAACGGCGAGATGGTATGCATCCAAACCCCTAGCACGAATCTACAGTGGACGGAGGCTTTCCTCCAACAGATCAAAAAGCAATATCCTGAGGAGGAACATGTGGTTGTATGGGACGGGGCAGGCTTCCATCCGCACGACTCGGAGCACCCCAACGTCCCCCCGGGCATACATATCGTGAATTTGCCGCCGTATAGTCCTGAACTCAACCCGATTGAAAGACTTTGGGATATGATACAGGATCAAACGGCCAACAAACTGTGGCCGAGCATTGAGCGACTCGAAGAAGTCGTCGCAACCCATCTCAAAGACTGGTGGGAGGACACTGAAAAAGTCCTCTCTTTAGTTGGCGGAGGCTGGCAGCACATTCAAGCAAACGCTTCTGCCAAATAACTTATTATCATACCTAATGAGATTTGGTATTACTGGAAACACAAGGTTTCTTTATTCCGAAGTCTGCCCAATCCGAAAGGCGAAATCTGTTTTCTCGGAGACAGCATCACCGATGGCTGTGAATGGCGTGAATTGACTGGATTAGAGCAGGTAACCAATCGTGGAATCTCCAGCGATACTGCCTGGGCCGTTATGAAACGAATCGAGGAGGTTACCGAGGGTAAACCAGCAAAAGTTTTTCTAATGATTGGCACCAACGACCTAGACCGGGAAAAATCCGTCACTGAAGTCCGAGATAAAATAGGGGAAATCCTCGAATTTATTCAGAAAAAGAGTCCTCAAACTAAGGTTTATCTTCAGAGTGTGCTGCCGGTTTGGGATGGTACCTGGGGTATTCGAATGAACATTCATAATCGTTGAAATTACAGGCTTCTGGAGCTTTCGAGTTCACATCTATTTTAGAAGCCAATTCAAAGTGGATCGCTCCCATCGAGGCATGGACTGATCCCATCTCGGCAAAGCCCACCTTCATATCAGTCGACATTGTTGTCTGTTCTTCCCGAAAATCTTGTTGGTCACTGCGGAGTTCTTTAACTTCTGTAACAACATTCTGGATGTTCGCATTTTGAGAATTGTACATAAAACCGACCAGAGTGCCCACCAACGTTGTAATGCCACCTACAAGTATCCATGAAATGTAAAAACCCATATTTACAGTCATTGTCAGTTCCTTACAGTCATTGTCAGTTCCGGTAGTTCCTTACAGTCATTGTCAGTTCCGGTAGTTCCTTACAGTCATTGTCAGTTCCGGTAGTTCCTTACAGTCATTGTCAGTTCCGGTAGTTCCTTACAGTCATTGTCAGTTCCGGTAGTTCCTTACAGTCATTGTCAGTTCCGGTAGTTCCTTACAGTCATTGTCAGTTCCGGTTTCTTCGTTCCTCCACTCATAATTATAATATTCTTTAATATTCTAGTTGTCAATTTATTAGTAAGTCTGATAGGGCATATGTTCCAGCTTCATAGGGGGGTTTCCTCAATCAATGACTGGTATGCCTTCGCTCATGGTGGCAGCATCGTCGTTGGCTACAGGAACATCGTTGACCGGCGCAATCGCGATGGTGACCGTAGCCGCTCTCACATCGGTGCCGTCGGTCACACAGTAAACAAAGAAGTCTGCGGTGGTTTCGCCGCCATTGTGGGTGTAGGTGAATTCACCGTTGGCGAGAATATCTACGGTGCCGTTGTCGGTTGCGTTGACTCCGGTGTTGACAACCGAAAGCGGTGAATTATCGGGCTCATCGGTATCGTTGGCCAGCACACTGGTGGCCCCGCCATCCAATACAGAGGTGCTGCCGCCCTCTAAGGTCGCGGCGCTGTCCGGATTGGCCACCGGCGGCGAGTCGCTCACCGGATTGATCGTGATATCTAACCTCCCGTTGCGGACGGCCTCCCCATCGCTGACGGCGTAATCGAAAAAGTCCGAGGTTGTCTCGCTGCCGTCATGGGTATAGGTAAAAAAGCCGCCTGCGGCCAAGGTTAAGGTGCCGTTGTCGGTTGTAATGTTAATCGTCGCGGTCAGCACATCGCCCGGCAGATCGGCGTCTGTGTCATTAGCCAGGACATTGACCGTATTGATAGTGCCGCCCTCGTCCATGGTGGCTGCATCGTCGTTGGCTACAGGAACAACTAATTCGGAGGAATCCGAGAAAAGTAGAGTCCACAGAGTGGGAATGAGTTTTTCCAAAATTATAGAATGGCTTTGGATTATATAGTTTTCGGTTTTGCAGAATGATGAAATCCTAACATCCGGGTATAAGATTTCAGAAAATATTGTTAAATAGCTTCATGCCCCTCCGAATATTTCGGTTGGTAACTTTCTGTATGTTGGTAGCTTGTCAGGGTGTTGGTAGCTTGTCAGGGGTTTGTAAACTATTTTTTTACTTTATTTTTATTAAATTCTATGGCAAATGCAAATTACGTTCTAATGCCACCGCCACCGCAAAAAACCACTTTTTTGCATTGCCAAAAAGCCAAAAAGGACTGTGGGTTGTTTTACGTTATTTGTCCATCTGCCCCGGGAATATATTGAGCCCTAATCTCATTATTGCAAATGTTGCAGGGAGATGTATGTTTTTAACAATTAATAATAGATATACCATCGTGAGCTATTTTGCAAGAATCCCAGTCATTTATTTTGGATTGATCGTTTTAACCGCTTCTGCAGGTCTCTACGGCCAGACGGCGGACTTGTTTTTTTCCGAATATGTGGAAGGAAGCGGGAGCAATCAAGCGCTCAAAATCTACAACGGCACAGGGACGCCGGTGAACCTCCTGCCCTACGAAGTGGTGCTCCTCTCCTCCAGCGGAACCGAGTTTGCCACATTTGCCCTCAATAACACCGGAACCAGCCTTGGGGACGGCGAGGTCATCGTCATCGCCAATGCCAATGCCGACTTCGCTCTCTTTCGGTTCTCCGACGCCTCTTCCAATATTACATTCTTTAACGGCAGCAATCCAGTGGGCCTGAAAAAGACGGCGTCCTCATTGATCTGATAGGCCTCATCGGGGCAGACCCAGGCCCTTGGGGTAGGGGTGATGCGACCACCAGGGACCACACCCTGCGCCGGCGGCTGGAGAGCGTGACTTCAGGCGATCCCGATGGTTTTGACGAGCCATTGGACCATTCCGCCGAATGGGCCGGTTTCGAACAGGATGATTTTGACGGCGTGGGAGCCCATCCCGGCCTCAATGCCGGTGGCGGCGGTGGGGGCGGCGAAGACCTCATGGCCGAAATTTTTGAAATACAGGGTAGCGGAACAATCAGCGTTTTCGACGACCAAATCGTTACGACGGAAAACAATGTCGTCACCGGTGTCGTTTCCAACGGCTTTTTCATGCAGACCCCGGCCGAGCGGGACGACAACAACCCGGCCACCTCGAACGGCATATTCTTATTTACCGGCGGTGCCCCCTCCGTTGCCGTGGGCGACCTCGTAAATGTCACCGGTATTGTGCAGGAGTTTTTCGATATGACCGAATTCAGCGGTTCATTCCCCTTTAGAATAAAAATTTTGATCGGCATCGGCATTTGAATAATACGTTTATGCTTCCTGAAAACCCTTTTGTAAAATTTCTAGGATAGAGAGGGTTTAACCAATACGCATATCGCCACCAGGGAAATCACTCGACCCCCCCGCCCCCTTCGGCAGTCCTGACATTTTCCTATCAATAAACAACCATTCCTATCAACTTTTTGGCCCTTTCTTACCTTTTAATGCCATTCAGTGCTCAAACGGTGTATTTCCTGTAAGCTAGTAAACAAGCGGGATGCCCGATAGATAAAGGGCTAGAAGCCGGTTTTTGATTGGCCAAGGTTGACGAATTCAAATCCCGTCAGCCACCCCATTTAAGTCATTTAATACCAACCTAGTATAAAATTTTCTTGCAAAGGTTGTCAGTAGTTGTCAGTAAAATATTATAGAACAGTTCAACTGAACTGACCACGAAAAACACTAACATTCCAGTGAAAGTATTTTCATCGGTTAAATTTGCCCATCTAATCCAAAAGAACCACAAAAACTACGAATTCTCTGTTGTAGGAATATTGTAGATTTATGAAAAATTGCGTATATCAATAAATCACAATATCTTTGATATACAATGGCATATAAATATGGCGGAGAGGGAGGGATTCGAACCCTCGGTACCATTTCTGGTACACACGATTTCCAGTCGTGCACATTCGGCCACTCTGTCACCTCTCCACTCCATAAATTGGAAGGCTTCGGAAAATGGGGCCGAATGGGTCTCAGGTCAAGCCCGACTCATTGGCCCAGCGCAAATCAAATTCCGCCAGCTGGGAAAAGCCTGTCAATTCAAGGAGATAGAAGTCAAAAGACAGGAGGCCGAAGTCAGGAGTTGATAGCTTTTTTCCCGTCCTTACAACTATCCCTTACTGTTTTGCCATCAAACGGGCCAGTCGGGTAAAGGTTTCTTCGGGAAAGCCGAGGGCGCGTTTGAATTGGTAATCCCTCTCGAGGACGTTGCTTTCTTTTTCCCATTTGCGGTATTCCCGCCAATTGAGGTGGCCGCGCAGCCAGGGGCCCAGCCCGCTGACCGGTATGGGGTAATCGCTGCCGTGTAGGATACGGTCGGCGGCGTCTGGTCCCAAAGCAGCTTTTAGACTCCGGCTGCGGTTGGGGCTGCATAGGGCGCTGTTGTCGGCATAGAGGTTGGAAAAACGGGAAAACATTGACAACAGTGAATTGGTGTAATCGGGGTCCCAAAGGCAGCTTCTCCCGGCGCAATGGGCCGCGATGACCGTCACTCCGCATTCCAGGGGAAGCGTCAAAGTTCGGGGGTCGGCATATTTGGCGTTGACTACCGGCAATGACATTTCGCCGCCGGTGTGGGCCAGCAGAATCATGCCCGCCTCTGCCATGCGGGTCCAAAAGGGGGCGAACTTTTTCTCGTTGCAGTCGATATTCTGGCAATTGGGCAGGCATTTCATGACTGGCGCTCCAGCCTCCAGACATTTTTCCAGTTCCTCCAGGGCGTCAGGCCGGGCCGGGTGGATGGACACGGCGGGGATGAATTCCGCATGTTCCCGGCAAAGACTTAGAAGATAATCGTTGGGCACATAAAATGCCCCTACCCCTTCCATTTCCTTGCCGTGAGAATCTCGAGGCGCTTCCTGGGCCAGGAGCAGTATGGCATCTAGGCTGGATTCCCGCGCCTGTTGCAGCAGCCTTTCCGCATAAAGCCGGTCCAGTTGGCCGGTTTTGAGAACGGACTGCGGGAGCCCGATCTCTTTTATCAAAGTGTGGGCCAGAATCCGGCTCCAGGGGCCTTGCAGGCGAAACCAGCAACCGCTGCCGCTGGAACCGTCCCCCAAAAGGTGCACATGGCCGTCGATTTTGCGAAAACCCATTTCACCAGCCGGGAGTTTTGCCAAGGCCCATCATGGAAATCACCGATCGAGGGCAAGCCGCTCGACTCCTTTGAGGTCGAGCTTGCCGGTTGCCAAACAGGGAATTTCCTCGACCTCCTTGATGATCCTGGGAATCCACAGATTGGGCAATCCTGCCCATTTGAGCCGCTCCCGCAGGTCGGCCGAAGAAATATCGATAGCGCTGAGCAGGACTAGGGATTCACCCTTGGCCGGATCGGCAATTCCGGTTACCGCCACCATTGGCCGCTCGCTGTCTTCCAGGTCGAAAGCGGTCACAATGTGGTTCTCTATGGTGCCGTGGGGAACCATCTCCCCTCCTATCTTGGAAAAACGCGAAATGCGGCCCTCGATAAAAAGGAACCCTTCATCATCGAATCGAGCCAAGTCTCCCGTCACGAACCAGCCGTCCTGAAAAACTTTGGCCGTCAGTTCGGGATTGTCGAGATAACCGTTAAAAACGTTTGGGCCTTTTACATGGAGAATGCCCACATCCGTTACGGGCAGTTGTTCACCCGATTGGGGATCGACGATGCGGGCGGCTATCCCCGGCATCAGGCGGCCCACGGAACCCGTCCGGTTTCCAACCCTCCCTTGGTAAGGGCCCTTTACGCGGGAATAGCCGGGAAGGTTTATGCTGACCACGGGAGAAGTCTCCGTCAACCCATAGCCTTCCAGGTAACGACTGCCGAATTGATCCTCCCATTTACGGGCAAAACCGGCGGGTGTTTTCTCCGCTCCGGCCACCACAAATTTTAAACTGCGTAATTGAGCTGCATCAATTCTTTTAAAATACGGGCGATAAAATGTGGGCGTCCCAAAAAGCACCGTGGCCTGTTCTTCCTCAATGGTTTTGGCGATTCGTTTGACCTCCAGCGGAGAGGGCAATGTAACCACTTTGACCCCCGACAAAAGTGGAAGCCACAAAGCCGTTTTGAAGCCGAAACTGTGAAAAAGCGGCAGACAGCCGAGAATGGTTTCCGTCCGGGGCAACAGATGTGTTTCATCGATCTGCCGGCAATTACCGATAATATTGCGGTGGGATAGTGCGACTCCTTTGGGTTCGCCGGTGCTGCCGCTACTAAATAAGAGGCCGGCCTCCTCATTGTCTCCTTGTTGGGGAATGTCAAAACGCCGTGCTAACCATCCCGATGGACAAACCCAAATCGCCGCCAGCAGACCAAGGATCTCCGCCTTGGAAAGAGAGGTCAGTTCGAGCAGTAAATCCCGCGTATCTTCTACCCAGGGGAAGTTGGGAATTTTTTTCTTGACCGCTTCGGCTGTCAGTACGGTTTCGACTCCCGCCTGTTTAATGCTGGCCTCGATAGTGGCCGGACCCATGGTGAAATTCAAATTGACCGGAATTTTCCCACAAAGAACCAAGGCCAGGTTGGTCAGGGTTCCGCCGATACCGGGTGGAAATACGACCCCAACGCGTTTTCCCGGAATCGTCTTCCTCCATTTACGGGACAAAGCCAGCGATACAGCCAGTATCTTCCCGGCGGTGAGCTCTTTCCGCCCGGTCGAGCGGTCAACAATTATCACTCGCCACGGATGACGCCCAAGGGAGCGAAAACAGGCGTTTCCAAGGTGACATTTCAACTCCTCGCGCTCCTGAAATTCCCGGTAGCCGAAATCGATGACGGTCGGGCCTTTTTCAGCTTGGGCTGTCTCTTCCGCTGACATGGTGATTATTAAAGACAATAATTCCCCCCCTCCCGAGTCAAGCTCGACCGGCTTCACCCTTCATTCAAATTTTCGGAACAGAAATCATTTCCGCAGTGGACAATCCAATCACGATGCCGGTATGAATGTTCGACACATCCGTTCCCTCCAGAATGGTAATTTTTTCCGCTCCAAATAATGTCCTCCAACCAGCTTAGTCTCGATTACGATTTAGAACAAGGCCGCGAAGAAAAAGTGCGTTCTGCTCGGGAATTCCTGGCGGAACTTCGGGATTTTCATGAATTCGATAAAAAACCCATTGTTGAACAATATCCGGATCCCGAAATCGAGACCCCCATGTTCATCAACGAATTTTGGACCTCCCGTCAGCGGGCCGCCCACTCGCTCCACGAAGTCTCCTACCGGGCCTGCTTCAAGCCTCAACTGCCGAGGTTTTTCATCGAGCGGCTGACCCGCCGGGGCGACCGGGCTTACGATCCATTCGCCGGACGGGGAACCACATTAATCGAGGCGGCTCTGCTCGGGCGCATCCCAGTCGGTTGCGACATCAACCCGCTCAGCGAAATTCTGGCCGCCCCTCGTTTGCATCCGCCTTCCATTTCGGAAATCGCGGATCGGTTGGCACTGATTGATTTTGACCGGAAAACGGAATTTAGAAACGATCTGCTCGTATTCTATCATCCTAAAACCTTGCAAACCATAACGAATCTCCGCCATTACCTACTGCAAAAATCAAAAACCGGAAGTCTGGACAAAATTGACGCCTGGATCCGTATGGTGGCCACTAATCGTTTGACCGCCCACTCCCCGGGATTTTTCTCCGTTTACGCCATGCCCCCCAATCAAGCCGTATCCATCAAATCGCAGCAGAAAATCAACCAAAAACGCTGTCAATTTCCACAAGAGAAAAACGTTACCGAAATTATACTCAAGAAAAGCCGCTCCCTTCTAAGCAGTCTGGATGTGCGACAAGCGGGCTCGTTGCAAAAAATTGCCCTGAATGCGCGCCATTATACGGGCTCCTGCGACTCAACTCCGCAAATCGAAAACGACTCTATCCAACTTGCAGTCACTTCTCCGCCTTTTTTGGACGTGGTCGATTATAAGACGGACAACTGGCTGCGCTGCTGGTTCAACGGCATCGAAGCTGAGAAAATAAAAATCTGGCAATTGCGCAAACCCGAGAATTGGCAAGCCAAGATGAGTCAAGTTTTCCGGGAACTGTACCGGATACTTCATGCCGGGCGGCCACATCGCCTTCGAAGTCGGGGAAATTAAAGGAGGAAGGCTCCTCCTCGAAACCCTCGTAGTCCCCGCCGCCCAAAAAGCGCGCCTGACCCCCATCCTCATCCTCATCAACGCCCAGAAATTCACCAAAACCTCCAACTGCTGGGTCATCGATAATCTAAAAAAAGGAACCAACACCAACCGCATCATTCTATTGCGAAAACAAAAGTGATGCATGGACAAACTGGCGGGATAAAAGTTACCGGGCGCCGTCAATGAGCTTGTTGACTTTGAGGCGGTGGGAGCCGGGGCGGTCGGGCGGATTGAGGATTAGAATTATTCGGTTGCCGGGATGGAATTCGGGTAGTGTTAACATGACGAATGTTTGATATTGCTGTTGTATTCCCAGATGAACAAGCACAGGACGCGAAAATGCATGACCAAAGACTTCGAGAATGACAGCGTTTTACGCACATAGCGTGACAGAGACTGTCGCAAGGTATTGTTCCAGCGTTCGATATGGGCGGTTTGGCCGGATTGTTTCCCGCTGGCGCTGTTGTGAGGGAAAACCTTGTCGTAGCTTTCCCAGTAATCGCTTACGGTGGCACAGTCGCGATAGGGTTGGGCGATGTTGTGATACAACTGCCGGCACGTTTGATCGCTACGATCACCCAGAGAAAACCCGACGACCTGTCGGGTACGTCGGCACAAGGCTACCCATAGCCATACCTGTCCCGAACGCTTATCGCCCCAGAAGGACCACACCTCGTCCAGCTCCAGCACATCATTACACTGGCGGGCAAGCAGTGTGGACTCCAGCTTCGGCAAACTCAGGACTTTTTTTTAATCCATTCGATGACCGTCTTTGGGGCTACCCCGAAGGTACGGTAAATGGCACGCAGGCTCATTCGGTTTTGGTGCGCACGGAGCACCTGCTTGACCAGCGCTGGGGGATGCTCACGGCTTTGGGGGTGAAGCCGAAACTGATAACCACACCTCTTGCATCGATACTTCTGAACCCCTTTCGGATCCTTGCCGTGCTTGATGATGTGATCGCTTCCGCATTGAGGACATTTTACTGTGATATGGATCATTCCCAGTTTACAGCATAATCACGCTGAAAAGTACAGCTTAAACATTCAAAATGTTAACACTACCGGAATTCGAAGGTATTAGTGAAAACAATTTTGGGGCCAGCTTTGGATTCAACGGCAAAGCCGACGGGTATGAAAAACAGATTTTCTTCAGCATCATAGAAATTCCGCATTGAGAACGCTTTAGAAAAACCGTGAGGGAAAACGGTGTTCTCTTTTCCCACCCTGCCGATCAGTTTTTTAGTCATGGCGTTGAATACAACCAGACTTTCAACAGGAAAATCAGCGAAGCTATCATTAATAGAGAATAGTTGGAACTCTTTACCGGACGCTTCCTTATTAATAATAGGCATAAAAAATAACAGGTGTTCACGCGTACCTTTGGGCAAATGAACGGTTGCCACCGGCAATCGGGTAATGGTGTTGTCTTTGTTGATAATTTCCCGGAAAAAAACTATCGGCTGTTTCCCGTTGAATTCATAAGGGACAGATCGCCGGTAGTTTTGAAATTCTATGGTAGCAACTTCATCCGGCGTCGTTTCGACCTTGAGCCCGATGGGTTTGACGGAGCCGATGAAAAAAACTCTAAAGGTAAGCGCAGTTCCCTCCCCTGCCCCATTTACCAGTGATGAAGCGTTGAGCAATGGCCAGAAAAATAGCAGGACTAATCCGGTTGCAATTAAATATCTTCGGCGGCTACCCATCGGAAATGTATTATCTGGAAGCGTCGGCCGAATTTGCCCGGCGGTTCATTATAGTCTTCGGAAATTTTCTCAGGATTCGTCTTATCGCGTAACTCGAACGGCTCTGGAATCCTCTGCACAAGAGCTTCGCACCATGCCATGGCCTGGGTTTGTTGAATGATGGGATTATAAGCATCGCCATAAGCGCGAATCAAAAAAGTGTCCGAACGCGTTTGCACAAACGGCGCTATACTCGAAAGAATGTCGGCCTGGGTAAGAAATGAAGGCGCGTTGAAAGGAATGCGGTTGTCGTTAAGCGCGGAGTCGTAATTAAAGCCATCGACAGTGTTAACCCGGATATTTCATGAAGGGTAAAGTCTGGCTCGTTATTGCTATTGGAGATGGATTTCTTTGTATTTTGAGCAGATCGTCTTGATTTTTAGGTGTTTTTCAGGGTGTAGAGACACTGCCCCCTTTCCCCCATTGGTTCGGTAGTGCCGGGGGCAGCACCAATGCACCCTTTAGGTTGGCACCAATCGGCGGGCCGCATGGTTGAAAAGACTGGCCCAAGGATAACTCTCACTTAGGTGAAAGTGAATCGTTCGGGTGTTGCGCACGATGACCGCTCCGATCTTGATTAATTTGAGCCGCAGGGTGTGGCATTGAGCCCGCGCCCACTTCGTCCCTTTTAAGGCTAACCGGCGCATGGCTTCCATCAAGGTGTAGGCCAGCGCCGACAAGAGCAATCGCCACTGATTGGCCCACCATTGATGGGCGCTGGTGCGCTCGCTGAACAATTGCATCTGTTCCTTGATTCGGTTCTCCATTTCACCGCGGCCACAGTATACCTTGTCGTAAAGCTCCTGGGGATCGCCCGGCAGGTTCGTCACCACGAAGCGCGGGTTGGACCCCTGTGCGGTGTGTTCGGCTTTATGGATGACCAACCGCAGCCATCGCCACGAATCGGCAGCATAGACGAAGTCCTGGAATAACCGCTGTTTTTTACCCCTTAGTTCGAACCATTCTTTGGCCTGCTTTTGCAACTGCTGGGCGTCTTGCTGCAAGCGTGCATTGCGAGCCATCCCCACGATGTAACTAACCCGGATATTTCGTAAAAAAAGTATCGTTGATATGCTTAACTGCTGATATTTCGTAAAAAAAGTATCGTTGATATGCTTAACTGCTGATATACAGCAGGATAGATCAATAATTAAAGCAATATCAGCGATGACAAAAGGTAAACAATTAAAGCTACAGTTGACAAGGGTAAAAGGCCGCCGTGTGCGGGTTGATTTCAAGGGCGGAGAGGTTACTTCGGATGCCGGACTGCTTTTGATCCGGGAAGTGGATCGGCAGTTGGGCTTGACCGAACGAGCGGCCCGACAGTTAGTGGACAAACGGCAGAAGGGCAAAGTACGCCATGAGGTATTGGGGATGCTGCGGCAGCGCGTTTACGGGCTGGTGGCGGGCTATGAGGATTTGAACGACTTTGATACCCTGCGCCACGATCCATTGTTGCAAACGGTAACGGGGCGCATTGAAACGTTGGCCAGCGCGCCGACTTTGTGTCGTTTTGAAAACGGGCAGGATCGGCGGGCGGCCTTTGCGGTAAACGAGCTGTTGGTCGAACAGTTCATGGGCTCCTTTGCCGAGGAACCCGAAGAGATCATCCTGGACTTTGACGCCACCGACAATCCGGTGCACGGGCTCCAGGAGGGACGTTTTTTCCACGGTTATTATGATCATTACTGTTTTCTGCCGCTATATGTTTTTTGCGGTGATCAGCTGCTGGTGGCCTACCTGCGGCCGAGCAAGATCGATGCCAGCAAGCATGCCGGGGCCATCCTCAAATTGCTGGTTAAACGGATTCGCCAAAGCTGGCCCCGTAAGCGGATTATTTGGCGCGCCGACAGTGGATTTTGTCGAGACCGGATACTCTCTTGGTGCGACCGCAACGAAGTTAGTTACATCGTGGGGATGGCTCGCAATGCACGCTTGCAGCAAGACGCCCAGCAGTTGCAAAAGCAGGCCAAAGAATGGTTCGAACTAAGGGGTAAAAAACAACGGTTATTCCAGGACTTCGTCTATGCTGCCGATTCGTGGCGATGGCTGCGGTTGGTCATCCATAAAGCCGAACACACCGCACAGGGGTCCAACCCGCGCTTCGTGGTGACGAACCTGCCGGGCGATCCCCAGGAGCTTTACGACAAGGTATACTGTGGCCGCGGTGAAATGGAGAACCGAATCAAGGAACAGATGCAATTGTTCAGCGAGCGCACCAGCGCCCATCAATGGTGGGCCAATCAGTGGCGATTGCTCTTGTCGGCGCTGGCCTACACCTTGATGGAAGCCATGCGCCGGTTAGCCTTAAAAGGGACGAAGTGGGCGCGGGCCCAATGCCACACCCTGCGGCTCAAATTAATCAAGATCGGAGCGGTCATCGTGCGCAACACCCGAACGATTCACTTTCACCTAAGTGAGAGTTATCCTTGGGCCAGTCTTTTCAACCATGCGGCCCGCCGATTGGTGCCAACCTAACCCGGATATTTCGTAAAAAAAGTATCGTTGATATGCTTAACTGCTGATATACAGCAGGATAGATCAATAATTAAAGCAATATCAGCGATGACAAAAGGTAAACAATTAAAGCTACAGTTGACAAGGGTAAAAGGCCGCCGTGTGCGGGTTGATTTCAAGGGCGGAGAGGTTACTTCGGATGCCGGACTGCTTTTGATCCGGGAAGTGGATCGGCAGTTGGGCTTGACCGAACGAGCGGCCCGACAGTTAGTGGACAAACGGCAGAAGGGCAAAGTACGCCATGAGGTATTGGGGATGCTGCGGCAGCGCGTTTACGGGCTGGTGGCGGGCTATGAGGATTTGAACGACTTTGATACCCTGCGCCACGATCCATTGTTGCAAACGGTAACGGGGCGCATTGAAACGTTGGCCAGCGCGCCGACTTTGTGTCGTTTTGAAAACGGGCAGGATCGGCGGGCGGCCTTTGCGGTAAACGAGCTGTTGGTCGAACAGTTCATGGGCTCCTTTGCCGAGGAACCCGAAGAGATCATCCTGGACTTTGACGCCACCGACAATCCGGTGCACGGGCTCCAGGAGGGACGTTTTTTCCACGGTTATTATGATCATTACTGTTTTCTGCCGCTATATGTTTTTTGCGGTGATCAGCTGCTGGTGGCCTACCTGCGGCCGAGCAAGATCGATGCCAGCAAGCATGCCGGGGCCATCCTCAAATTGCTGGTTAAACGGATTCGCCAAAGCTGGCCCCGTACGCGGATTATTTGGCGCGCCGACAGTGGATTTTGTCGAGACCGGATACTCTCTTGGTGCGACCGCAACGAAGTTAGTTAGAGGCTGTCCCAAAAGGGTGATTTTTGCGAGGGCTTTTGATAGGCGCTCATTTTAGAGGTATTTGCATTTGGGAGAGTATCAACTTTGCTCTCCTATGACGTTAGGATACTGGTTTTGGGGTCCGGTTGCCTGGTTTTCTTTGTATGAGCCGACAGTAAGGCTGTGAAAAAGTATTGTCCTTGCTTTTCCGCTCTCTAGCCCGGATATTTCATGAAGGGTAAAGTTTGGCTCGTTATTGCTATTGGAGATGGATTTCTTTGTATTTTGAGCAGATCGTCTTGATTTTTAGGTGTTTTTCAGGGTGTAGAGACACTGCCCCCTTTCCCCCATTGGTTCGGTAGTGGTTCGGTAGTGCCGGGGGCAGCACCAATGCACCCTTTAGCCCGGATATTTCATGAAGGGTAAAGTTTGGCTCGTTATTGCTATTGGAGATGGATTTCTTTGTATTTTGAGCAGATCGTCTTGATTTTTAGGTGTTTTTCAGGGTGTAGAGACACTGCCCCCTTTCCCCCATTGGTTCGGTAGTGCCGGGGGCAGCACCAATGCACCCTTTAGGTTGGCACCAATCGGCGGGGCGCATGGTTGAAAAGACTGGCCCAAGGATAACTCTCACTTAGGTGAAAGTGAATCGTTCGGGTGTTGCGCACGATGACCGCTCCGATCTTGATTAATTTGAGCCGCAGGGTGTGGCATTGGGCCCGCGCCCACTTCGTCCCTTTTAAGGCTAACCGGCGCATGGCTTCCATCAAGGTGTAGGCCAGCGCCGACAAGAGCAATCGCCACTGATTGGCCCACCATTGATGGGCGCTGGTGCGCTCGCTGAACAATTGCATCTGTTCCTTGATTCGGTTCTCCATTTCACCGCGGCCACAGTATACCTTGTCGTAAAGCTCCTGGGGATCGCCCGGCAGGTTCGTCACCACGAAGCGCGGGTTGGACCCCTGTGCGGTGTGTTCGGCTTTATGGATGACCAACCGCAGCCATCGCCACGAATCGGCAGCATAGACGAAGTCCTGGAATAACCGTTGTTTTTTACCCCTTAGTTCGAACCATTCTTTGGCCTGCTTTTGCAACTGCTGGGCGTCTTGCTGCAAGCGTGCATTGCGAGCCATCCCCACGATGTAACTAACTTCGTTGCGGTCGCACCAAGAGAGTATCCGGTCTCGACAAAATCCACTGTCGGCGCGCCAAATAATCCGCGTACGGGGCCAGCTTTGGCGAATCCGTTTAACCAGCAATTTGAGGATGGCCCCGGCATGCTTGCTGGCATCGATCTTGCTCGGCCGCAGGTAGGCCACCAGCAGCTGATCACCGCAAAAAACATATAGCGGCAGAAAACAGTAATGATCATAATAACCGTGGAAAAAACGTCCCTCCTGGAGCCCGTGCACCGGATTGTCGGTGGCGTCAAAGTCCAGGATGATCTCTTCGGGTTCCTCGGCAAAGGAGCCCATGAACTGTTCGACCAACAGCTCGTTTACCGCAAAGGCCGCCCGCCGATCCTGCCCGTTTTCAAAACGACACAAAGTCGGCGCGCTGGCCAACGTTTCAATGCGCCCCGTTACCGTTTGCAACAATGGATCGTGGCGCAGGGTATCAAAGTCGTTCAAATCCTCATAGCCCGCCACCAGCCCGTAAACGCGCTGCCGCAGCATCCCCAATACCTCATGGCGTACTTTGCCCTTCTGCCGTTTGTCCACTAACTGTCGGGCCGCTCGTTCGGTCAAGCCCAACTGCCGATCCACTTCCCGGATCAAAAGCAGTCCGGCATCCGAAGTAACCTCTCCGCCCTTGAAATCAACCCGCACACGGCGGCCTTTTACCCTTGTCAACTGTAGCTTTAATTGTTTACCTTTTGTCATCGCTGATATTGCTTTAATTATTGATCTATCCTGCTGTATATCAGCAGTTAAGCATATCAACGATACTTTTTTTACGAAATATCCGGGCTAGGCCGCCGCTTTGGTTTTTAGTTCGTCTTGCTGGGCCAGCATCTTGGCTACTTTCCATAGGTTGTGCGAGAGTACCGACCAGGCTACGCTGATCGAGCGGTTGGCAAAGCCTTTGCTGCGCAACCGCCCGGCCTGCCAGCGATTCTTCAATACCCCGATCCGCCCTTCGGTGCTGGCCCGGCGCTTTTGCAATTGTCTGAACAGTGGTTCCTCCATCCGTTTTTTCAACTGCTTCGGATCGCGTGGACAGAGCGCGTCGTAGATTCCCTCCTGGGCTAACTGCCGGCGGGCCCGCTGGGAGGCAAATCCCCGGTCCGCGCACATGGCCGCTATGGGTTCTTCCAGGTTGAAGCGGTTCTGTCTTTGCAAACTCTCTTGCATTTGTTCATTTTCGCTTGGAGTTCGGCTGCCGTAGAGTTTCCAGTCCAGCAGGTACCCTTCAACGCTTTCTCCCAAAAACAGGGTGTTGCCGAACTCGACCTCTTGGCCCGCTTTACCTCGCACAATCACCTGCCCATCGAGTTCGTAAACACTCAAGACTTTCTCTGCGTTTTTCACCTGGCGGCCGCCAATGATCCGCTCGTGCGCCTGTTTGATGACCACCGGGATTTGCTCGCTCATGCGCTCCATCCGGGCGAGGATCTGTTGGACCTGTTTTTCGCTGTAATCGCTTTGCTCCCAGCAGGCTTGCAATAATTCCCGGTGACTGCGGGCATGCTCCCCGATCCGTTTGAGCAGCTTTTTCATCTGCCTCAAGATACCCTTGCGCTGCCGCGCGCTGTCCTTTCGCCGCCGGCTGTGGGTCATTTGTATGCACAGCCGATTCATCTGCCGAGCCAAGGGCTCCGGTTCGATCGGCATGCGATGGCGCAAACCGGCCTTCTCGCGGATCAGCCGGATCGCTTTGAGCAACGTGCCGGCTACATCCTTGAGTAATACCCAGTCCGTCGGCCAATGAATGTTAGCCTCCAAACAGGTGCCGTCGATCAGGCAAATGGTGGTGTCAATCGGCTTGTCCAATCCCACCTGCCGGGCCAGAAGGGCATCGCCCACCACCTCAGTCAAGGTCCGGTGCAAGGCCCTCAACTGCTCTTCGCTGAAAAACTTCGAGGCCCGCTCCAGGGTGCTTTTGGAGATGCCCCTGATGCCATCGATCTGCCGGACACGGCAAAAGTCGGCCAACAGATCGCTGCTGCCCAGAGCCCGCGACAAATGCCGAAACGAAATCCCTCCGAGCAGACGGCCCAGCGTATCCATGCGCAGTGCCTTGATGGCAAAACTGGCCCGCTGCCGCCGGGCCTTTAGACCCATTGGCGGCCACCCCTCCAAGGCCAGCTCAATGGCCTGCGATTCCACCTCCGAGTCGATCAGCAGCCGATCGATTCGATCAATGGTGGCGCGGAAGTTATCGTAATCGAGGCACCGGTCGACCACAGTTAAAGCTGGACGCAGGAGGCATTGGATGGCTATATTTTTCATAGAAAGGGCTATATTGATTTTCGCTAACTCAATTATAGAACCCTTTTTTGGCCGGATCGAGCAAAAACTTGCTCTTTCCGGCTCTTTTTATCAACGTCATCCAGTTGACTATAAAATCTTTATATTTTTGGACAGCCTCTAGTTACATCGTGGGGATGGCTCGCAATGCACGCTTGCAGCAAGACGCCCAGCAGTTGCAAAAGCAGGCCAAAGAATGGTTCGAACTAAGGGGTAAAACAACGGTTATTCAGGACTTCGTCTATGCTGCCGATTCGTGGCGATGGC
>CBDDEL010000011.1:0-379361 GCA_965226885.1 Opitutales bacterium
ACAAGTTTCCAGCCCTCCTTGTCCCTCTTAAAAAAGAGCCAGCGGGTGTTATTGTCGGGCGGGATTCCCTCCAGGGTTTCCAATCCGCTGGCAAACACCTCTTCGCCATAACGCACGATGCAGGTATTTCCATAACACCAGAGCGGGTTGGCGCCATTGTTGGCGTTCACAAAACTGTAAATCTCCTCTTCCACCTCGACCACAGCCTGGAATCCCGGTTCACGCGAAGCCACCAGGCCATTACAAAAAAACAGGAAAAAACTAAAAAGAAAAATAGCAGGATATTTCATAGAACACTTACCGGTTAATAGTGCTTGAGCGGAAAATTCATAATTGAATTCAGGTATTACTTCAACTGGGCCATACCACAGGATATGGTTCACCTTATGATACATTGAGATCCTTTCTCAAGAAATGTCTGACGTAGAACAATCAATATTGATTGTGGACAACTACCCCGGCTTCCAACGATAAATAATTAATGATCAAGGAAATTTATTTCTTTTTCCGGTATGGGCCGGGGGTTCAGAAGCGGAAGATTGAATTGGGCATGGTTGAATTCATGAAAGCCATTGCCAGGGATCTTGATGCGGATGGTTTTGCGGAGCTTCGGACCAGCCTGGTGGGCGATCTGGAGGGAAAGATTCTGGAAATCGGATCGGGGACAGGAGCCACTTTCCCTTATTACGGACCCAAGGCGAATGTTACCACAATCGAGCCAAGCGACGAATTTCGGGCCGCCTCTATAGAAGCCGCTGAAAGCGCCGCAGCCAATATCCGTGTCATTCCGGGTGCGGGGGAGAAACTTCCCTTTCCCGATGCTGCATTTGAAGTGGTGACCACCTCGATGGCCCTGTGCAGCGTAGCCTCGCCCTCCAGGACCCTGGCCGAATTCAAACGAGTCCTTCAACCGGGAGGCCGGCTCCGGCTACTGGAGCACGTCCGCAGCGAGCACTGGCTGGCCGGTCCCCTGCTGGATTTATTCAACCCAATCTGGCTCCGCATCAACGATATAGGCTGCAACTGGAACCGCCGCACGGTGGAAACCGTCCGCCAAGCCGGATTCACCATCCAGTCAATCGAGTCCCACAAAATCTACTCCAAAACCGCCCCCGCCACCTTCCCCCTGAGAGTCATCAAGGCCGAGAAGCCTTAATAAGCCATTAGAAATTTTTATTCTCTTGTTGATCAATAAATTTCGATTCGTCTTAATACTATCGGCTGTAAAATTATTTTCTCCATAATAAGTAACGAAAACGCTGTTTTCAACTTATGTCACGAATATTAGAGAATCCTGTGTCCAGCAATCCCTGTACATCACGGAATGGATCTAGCCCGGATATTTCGTAAAAAAAGTATCGTTGATATGCTTAACTGCTGATATACAGCAGGATAGATCAATAATTAAAGCAATATCAGCGATGACAAAAGGTAAACAATTAAAGCTACAGTTGACAAGGGTAAAAGGCCGCCGTGTGCGGGTTGATTTCAAGGGCGGAGAGGTTACTTCGGATGCCGGACTGCTTTTGATCCGGGAAGTGGATCGGCAGTTGGGCTTGACCGAACGAGCGGCCCGACAGTTAGTGGACAAACGGCAGAAGGGCAAAGTACGCCATGAGGTATTGGGGATGCTGCGGCAGCGCGTTTACGGGCTGGTGGCGGGCTATGAGGATTTGAACGACTTTGATACCCTGCGCCACGATCTATTGTTGCCAACGGTAACGGGGCGCATTGAAACGTTGGCCAGCGCGCCGACTTTGTGTCGTTTTGAAAACGGGCAGGATCGGCGGGCGGCCTTTGCGGTAAACGAGCTGTTGGTCGAACAGTTCATGGGCTCCTTTGCCGAGGAACCCGAAGAGATCATCCTGGACTTTGACGCCACCGACAATCCGGTGCACGGGCTCCAGGAGGGACGTTTTTTCCACGGTTATTATGATCATTACTGTTTTCTGCCGCTATATGTTTTTTGCGGTGATCAGCTGCTGGTGGCCTACCTGCGGCCGAGCAAGATCGATGCCAGCAAGCATGCCGGGGCCATCCTCAAATTGCTGGTTAAACGGATTCGCCAAAGCTGGCCCCGTACGCGGATTATTTGGCGCGCCGACAGTGGATTTTGTCGAGACCGGATACTCTCTTGGTGCGACCGCAACGAAGTTAGTTAGAGGCTGTCCCAAAAGGGTGATTTTTGCGAGGGCTTTTGATAGGCGCTCATTTTAGAGGTATTTGCATTTGGGAGAGTATCAACTTTGCTCTCCTATGACGTTAGGATACTGGTTTTGGGGTCCGGTTGCCTGATTTTCTTTGTATGAGCCGACAGTAAGGCTGTGAAAAAGTATTGTCCTTGCTTTTCCGCTCTCTAGGCCGCCGCTTTGGTTTTTAGTTCGTCTTGCTGGGCCAGCATCTTGGCTACTTTCCATAGGTTGTGCGAGAGTACCGACCAGGCTACGCTGATCGAGCGGTTGGCAAAGCCTTTGCTGCGCAACCGCCCGGCCTGCCAGCGATTCTTCAATACCCCGATCCGCCCTTCGGTGCTGGCCCGGCGCTTTTGCAATTGTCTGAACAGTGGTTCCTCCATCCGTTTTTTCAACTGCTTCGGATCGCGTGGACAGAGCGCGTCGTAGATTCCCTCCTGGGCTAACTGCCGGCGGGCCCGCTGGGAGGCAAATCCCCGGTCCGCGCACATGGCCGCTATGGGTTCTTCCAGGTTGAAGCGGTTCTGTCTTTGCAAACTCTCTTGCATTTGCTCATTTTCGCTTGGAGTTCGGCTGCCGTAGAGTTTCCAGTCCAGCAGGTACCCTTCAACGCTTTCTCCCAAAAACAGGGTGTTGCCGAACTCGACCTCTTGGCCCGCTTTACCTCGCACAATCACCTGCCCATCGAGTTCGTAAACACTCAAGACTTTCTCTGCGTTTTTCACCTGGCGGCCGCCAATGATCCGCTCGGGCGCCTGTTTGATGACCACCGGGATTTGCTCGCTCATGCGCTCTATCCGGGCGAGGATCTGTTGGACCTGTTTTTCGCTGTAATCGCTTTGCTCCCAGCAGGCTTGCAATAATTCCCGGTGACTGCGGGCATGCTCCCCGATCCGTTTGAGCAGCTTTTTCATCTGCCTCAAGATACCCTTGCGCTGCCGCGCGCTGTCCTTTCGCCGCCGGCTGTGGGTCATTTGTATGCACAGCCGATTCATCTGCCGAGCCAGAAGGGCATCGCCCACCACCTCAGTCAAGGTCCGGTGCAAGGCCCTCAACTGCTCTTCGCTGAAAAACTTCGAGGCCCGCTCCAGGGTGCTTTTGGAGATGCCCCTGATGCCATCGATCTGCCGGACACGGCAAAAGTCGGCCAACAGATCGCTGCTGCCCAGAGCCCGCGACAAATGCCGAAACGAAATCCCTCCGAGCAGACGGCCCAGCGTATCCATGCGCAGTGCCTTGATGGCAAAACTGGCCCGCTGCCGCCGGGCCTTTAGACCCATTGGCGGCCACCCCTCCAAGGCCAGCTCAATGGCCTGCGATTCCACCTCCGAGTCGATCAGCAGCCGATCGATTCGATCAATGGTGGCGCGGAAGTTATCGTAATCGAGGCACCGGTCGACCACAGTTAAAGCTGGACGCAGGAGGCATTGGATGGCTATATTTTTCATAGAAAGGGCTATATTGATTTTCGCTAACTCAATTATAGAACCCTTTTTTGGCCGGATCGAGCAAAAACTTGCTCTTTCCGGCTCTTTTTATCAACGTCATCCAGTTGACTATAAAATCTTTATATTTTTGGGACAGCCTCTAGTTACATCGTGGGGATGGCTCGCAATGCACGCTTGCAGCAAGACGCCCAGCAGTTGCAAAAGCAGGCCAAAGAATGGTTCGAACTAAGGGGTAAAAAACAACGGTTATTCCAGGACTTCGTCTATGCTGCCGATTCGTGGCGATGGCTGCGGTTGGTCATCCATAAAGCCGAACACACCGCACAGGGGTCCAACCCGCGCTTCGTGGTGACGAACCTGCCGGGCGATCCCCAGGAGCTTTACGACAAGGTATACTGTGGCCGCGGTGAAATGGAGAACCGAATCAAGGAACAGATGCAATTGTTCAGCGAGCGCACCAGCGCCCATCAATGGTGGGCCAATCAGTGGCGATTGCTCTTGTCGGCGCTGGCCTACACCTTGATGGAAGCCATGCGCCGGTTAGCCTTAAAAGGGACGAAGTGGGCGCGGGCCCAATGCCACACCCTGCGGCTCAAATTAATCAAGATCGGAGCGGTCATCGTGCGCAACACCCGAACGATTCACTTTCACCTAAGTGAGAGTTATCCTTGGGCCAGTCTTTTCAACCATGCGGCCCGCCGATTGGTGCCAACCTAAAGGGTGCATTGGTGCTGCCCCCGGCACTACCGAACCAATGGGGGAAAGGGGGCAGTGTCTCTACACCCTGAAAAACACCTAAAAATCAAGACGATCTGCTCAAAATACAAAGAAATCCATCTCCAATAGCAATAACGAGCCAAACTTTACCCTTCATGAAATATCCGGGTTAGGCATTTGATTAAAATAGGTTGTTTTTCCCGCTTCCTGCGTCGAACATGGATCTTTCATTCTTTGCTGATTTCTTTTCAACTCGTGGACAAACAACTCAAACATCGCATCAACGCCGGACAGGTTGCCGTAAACAACCAGGTGGATTTTTTTCACCGGCAGTTCGGCGATGTGAAAAGCGATTGGAAAGAAGACGACACCCGTGTGACTTTTGCCGATTTTGCCATTTCGGAGAAAATTTTTGCCGAATTGCGCAAGAGTTTCCCCAAAGACGATTATTGTTCGGAGGAGTTCAACCCCATGGACGAGGCGCTGAATTTGCAGGCTCGCTACGCCTGGGTGCTCGATCCCATTGATGGCACAAACAACTACGCCCTGGGCATTCCCATCTGCGCCATCTCCCTGGCCTTGTTGAAAAACGGCACCCCGGTTTACGGATTCCTTTACGATATGAGCCGAAAAACCCTCATTAAAGGCGGTCCCGGCTTGGGACTCCACGAAGGCAGGTTACCGGCAAAGGTGAAAACTTCCCCTATGGACTCTCAAAGTCTGGTGGGCCTGCATTTTCCCCTGCAGCCAGCTGTTTACGAACAGTTGCAGCCGTTGCTGACCGGGCATCGGCTGCGCAGCCTGGGCAGCGGGGCCTTGAACTTGGCCTATGCGGCAGTGGGGCGCCTCGACGGGGCCATTGAATACAAAGGTAAAGTTTGGGATATGGCTGCCGCCTATGCCCTTTTAATCGCGGGAGGTGGCGAATTCCATTTTTTAGAGGAATCTATTTTTCCTTTGAAACAATTTCACCCTCAATTGCCGCCGGTGCCCTTTTTCGCCGGAAGCTCCTCTTTTTGCCAGTATTTGAAAGGAATTTTAAACCGGCAGTGAGATTATAACCCCACCGGCCACCAGCCTCCGGCCTAATCGAAAACCGAGAAGTATTCCTCGAAAAACTTGTCCGCATTCACATCCATGGCCGCATGGTGGCGTCCCCCCGCAGGATCGGGGTTCCAATTGGTGAGCCCCAACCGTTCCTGGTCATCCAATTCGATGGCAAAATTGCCTCTTTCGAACCGGCAAATGTTGTCGTTAAAAATAACGGTAGCCGCCAGTGGATCGTGAAATTGGAGAACATCCCTTTCATCGAACCATACTTTGGAAAATTCATAAACCGGCTCCAGGACGGGTATTCCTTTGAATCTTTGACGAACTTCCTCGGGTCTCATCTCTAGACGCAAGGTTACGTCCAGGCCGACTGTTTTGTGCATGGGCGCCTTTTGACGAAAGACCATAGCCGTGGCGTGTGGATCGACAATGGCATTCCATTCCGTCGCCCCCCACGGGGAAGGGTAGTCGGTATATTTGCCGCACATCATAATAAGCCCCTTGAGCAATCCCGGAAGCTCCGCATCCATGGCAAACAAAAGAGCGATATTGGTCAGCGGGCCAATGGTCAGCAAAATCACCTCGCCGGGGTGGGCGCGTATTTGATCGCGCAGAAAGTCGATAGCCTGTCCTTTCGGGAAATTCCTCTCATGGGGCCAATTTCCCAAGACTATGGCTTGTTCGGCAATTTTCTGGCGTTGCTCAATGAGCAGTGGCTTCTCTGCACCCACATAGATGGGAATATCTTTTTCGGCTGCCCGGCACAGGGCCGAGGCCAGCCATGCCCTTTTTTCCGGTTCTCCCGTCACAGTGGTGATGCCCAGCAAATCGCACCGGGGCTGAGACAGCAAGTAGGCCAGGCAAACCGCGTCGTCGATGTCGCTGCCGATGTCCGTATCGAGCAGGATTTTCACTTTCTCGCCTTCCTGTTGCGGCTTTCCCGAAGCCATTTGCGGAAAAACGGATGCCATCCCCAGGCCGGCCAAAGCGGTTCCGCTTCGGCGAAGGAAATCCCGGCGGTCAACCACTCCTGAAAATGTTTTCATTCGGTGAAAATCCATGCCCAATGTTTAAAGATCCCAAGTGAATTTTTTTATCGCAGCGAAGCGGTGAAGATTTGCCGGCAAAGGATTTGGGTGGGATGTTTTTTAACTAACCTAATTTGCATATCAAGTTACAGGAGTTTCCCAATTCTTTGCAGGACGTCTTGGCGAAACCGCTCAATGAAACCCAGCATAAAAGCTTCAACTGAGAGATTTTCATCTTCGATTAATGCCGTTAGATCAATCGCCCAGATAACGGCGTCGCTCTTATCGACACTATGAGATTCGTGAAATGTCGCATTGGCCCGCCGTCTTCCTGCAACCGCTAGATCATATCGTTTTCCGCCGGATATTTGTGAATCGAAGAGTCCCGTAAGGTCCACCGCCAAATTTGGAAATTTACTTGCATCCAGGGCTATTTTATCGGAATCGCAGAGCCAATCAAGACCTCGCCAGCCTTCGAAGGCGAACGCTTTTTGGGGCCGCTTTTCAAACGGTAACGCACGGATCGCCTCCAGGCTGCGAAGAAAAACCGCCACATGGGTGTCGTGCTTGTCTGCGGGATTATGGAGGTAAACCGTTTCCGGCTGGGTGGCATCGAGAATTTGCCTGAGGTCGTCTATTACGTCGGGACTACTCCTCACATCCGCGCTCGCATAACCTAGTTGAATCTGTATATTATATTCGCCCACAACAGCCGCTTTACGCTGCTCCGACCGCCTAACCATAGCCATCTCAGCATCGGTGTATTCGGAATAGATGCCCTCGCGTGCGCTTCCGGCGCCGTCGGTCACGGTGACACCCGTAAACCAATTTTCAGATTTTCCGAAGCATTCCGCGACGGCGGGGTAGCAATTCATCTCGATATCGTCTGGATGGGCCCCGATGCAGAGATGAGTGGTTCGCCTCAAAGCTACATCCAGTTCAGCTCCGTCTGGGACAAAAATATCTACATTTTTATTTTTTAAGTACATTGAAACTCAATAAATAGTCGTGCAGTCAAAAACCGGTCGGCCGAATATTGAATGGCGCCGGGGGAAGCATGGTTTTGGGTTTTTCCTATTTTGTCGCAACCCTTGCGGTCGTCATACAAAATACCGTTCCAGCGGTTTGGGATCGAGGACTTTTCTTTTTTCGGAAAATGAAGTCAATTCATCGTAAAACCACGCTCTTGCCTCCGGATCCCCATGATGGAGTACAATCGCTCGAGGATTCGCATTTTCCGCAAACTTGATCAACTCGCTGCGTTCGGCATGCCCGCTCAAGTCGAATTTTTCAATGTGCGCCTGCGCCCGGCAGGAGTAATCGATGGCCTCGAATAGAAAAGTATCTCCCGGTTCCGTTGCCAGGAGCTTGCCGCCCGGAGTGTCCGGATCGTTATAGCCGACAAAGCAAATCCCGTTTTGATGGTGGGACAAAAGACTAGCCGCAACCTGGTAGGATGGGGTGTGCGCGACCAACATCCCGCTGCTGACAATGTAAAGACCGCTTTCCGCCGGATTGACTCCGAGCTTGAGGCTGTTCGGCAGGCGTTTGACCTTCAGGTCTTTCAAGATTTGACGGCGAAAATTCAACAGGCCCGTTTTGCGGGATATGCTGTCGAAATAATTGGCCAAATCCATCCCCAGGCCGCTGCAATAAATCGGGCATTTCCGCAGTCGCCCTTCTTTGCGGGCCTCATTGGCCAGGCTGAGGATTTCCTGCATGCGCCCAAAAGCGAAGACTGGGATGAGGACTGATCCGCTGTGCGAGAGGATATGCTCAACCGTGCGGAAAAGACGTTCCACCTCCTTTTGGCGTGTAACGCCTTCGGCACGCTCGGTTCCCCCCCGCGTCGTTTCCAATACCAGGGTGTCCAACTCGCCCTTGGGGAATCTGGCGCCTGGCAAGGTTTTCTGTTTCGTAAAAAGTACATCTCCAGTAAAAAAAATTTTGCGCCCCTTATATTCAAGCCCGACACCCGCCGCCCCGGCCACATGACCCGCTTGGTGAAAAGTAACTTTCAATTCGCTTCCATTGTTATGAAAGATACGCGGCCGGTCATAGGCCATCGGGAGCATACGGGATTCCATCTTCTTGACCTCCTGGTAAGTGTAGAGCGGCAGCTCCGGCATGTTCAACTCCTCACGCTGGCGTTTCATCACGCTGATCGAATTTCTCAGCATCCGCCCGGCCAATTCTCTGGACGGTATGCTCACCAGCAATTGAGCCCGAGGCTGCCTGCGCATCAACACTGGCAATGAGCCCAAATGATCGAGGTGGCAATGAGTCAGCATGACGAGGTCCAGGCTATTATCTTCCACCAGGGAGTATTCGGGGATGGAAGCCAGACCCGTCTTTTTAGGATGCATCCCCGCATCCACCAGCAGGCGAAAAGGCCCCAACTCCACTAGCATGGAATTGCACCCAATCCCGCCATCCCGGTTTAAATCAGTAAAATTCATATCAATTCACAGAAACACCTACACTTAAGCCTGTGCAGGTATTTTCATGTTAAAAGGAGGAATTTTCACAAAAACGCGATTCTCAAATTCATCCAGACCGTGAAAACTGCCCCGAGCCCGGCAATTGGTTCCCGCCAGATGGAAGCTATTATAAGAAAATTTCTCGCCCGGAGCCAGCAAAGGTGTCTGGCCGACTATTTTATCCCCCTCCACAACGACCATTTCACCATCATCATGTTCGATCACCCATTTCCGGCCCAACAGTTTAACCGTTCGGTCGGACAAATTCCGAATGGTCAGAAAATAAATAAAAGCATGGGGCGTTTCCGCAGGATACCGCTCCGCATCTAAATGATGCACCAGCCGGTCCAGAACAACCTCCAGCCCCGGCAATTCAATGGGTGGCGTTCCCATGTAGATTTTTTAGCCCTTCGGCGTTTTTACGTTTGAGGTTGGTGGTTTCTTGCCCACCTCACCCCAATCGATTTTGCGGGTTAGAAACATGACCGCAGCGAGCCCTGCAAAGAGTCCGATGGAGCCAACCAAAAGAGCGTAGTCCTGATTTTTAAGAACCATGTATAAATAACCGTAAAGGACGGCCATGACCAGAAAGATCAAGATGGCTCGCTTGGCGCTGCCGAGCACATAAAAGCTATAGCCAGCCGTTACCGCGATTACCGCCAGGCTGGCAATCATATAGGAGATATTGAATCCCAGATGTTCGGAAAGTGAAAGTTCGAGCAGATAAAAAAGGCACATGGCGAAGCCCATTAAGAGGTATTGCAACGAGTAAATTCGCACTCCCCCAATAACCTCGAAAAGCCAAAAACAACCGAACGTAAGGATTAAAAATAATGCTGAGTATTCCACGCTCCTGATAGCCATCCTGTAATGATTGATGGGGGTGATAAAACCAACACCGAAAAGTGATTTTGGAAGCGCTTTCCCAAAACCGGACGCAGCGGATTTCTGGTCGAAATTTCTTCCCAGGTAGGTGATTTCCCATCGTGCGGAGAAACCCTCCGTACGTACGGTTCTTTCCACCGGCAGCCAGTTGCCCCGAAAACTTGGATCCTTCCAGTTCGATTGCAATTTAACAATCGTCTGTTTACCCAAAGGCGCAAAATGTAGGGCATCGTTTCCATTTAGAGCCAAGGGAAAGGAAAATTCCAGGGCTTCCATTTGCACCCCCCGCCCCAATGGAACGTGAATTCCGCTATCGCCTCTCGATTCTCCGGAGCCCGGTAAAAAATCAATCTCCTTCCCATTCCAGGAAAGAACCGTTTTCCCCTGAATTGCCCGGACGCCGGAAATTTGAACCATCAAATGCGCTCGGTCCCAATAAATATTTTCGGCCGGAACTTCCCAACCTGAAAAATCCGGATTTGAAAATGTCGCCTCAACCTTTGCCGAAAACCGGTAGAGGGGTATTTTATATATGCCCCTATAACGAATTTCGCTCCTGGCGGTTCCTGTTATTTGGAGGTTGTCGGGGAGAAAGGAAGCATGCCTTAGCACGGTTCGGATAATTTCTTCTCCCTCCTTATTATTTTTAGATTCAACTATTTTTATTCGGTAGGGGACAACTAATATGGGGCCGATTATCTCCTGTGGCCCTCCCCAAATGGAAGTGACTTCGTTTATCGCTCGACTCCTGGTTTCCTGACGCGCAACGATGATGCCCTGAATTCTGAAGACGGCAATTTGCAGTAACAAAACCAGGAAGCCCAAAAGGATTACTCGAATCAGTGGGGAGGTTTTTACGAACTCCAAAATTCCAGAATTTTGGTCAAAATCCTTTTGCATAATGGCATTTTGTTGCGGTTTGAACCTACAGTCAAGTTGATTAGGTAATGTGTATAAAAACTAGAATATCAATTGAATATAATTATTATATTGGAATTTATGCATAATAATTATCGGAAGTATTTTTTCCAAAACAATGGATTCATTGACCGGAAGGCGGGAGGGCATTAGTCTTTGCTAGTAGTGCTAGCCCGGATATTTCATGAAGGGTAAAGTTTGGCTCGTTATTGCTATTGGAGATGGATTTCTTTGTATTTTGAGCAGATCGTCTTGATTTTTAGGTGTTTTTCAGGGTGTAGAGACACTGCCCCCTTTCCCCCATTGGTTCGGTAGTGCCGGGGGCAGCACCAATGCACCCTTTAGGTTGGCACCAATCGGCGGGCCGCATGGTTGAAAAGACTGGCCCAAGGATAACTCTCACTTAGGTGAAAGTGAATCGTTCGGGTGTTGCGCACGATGACCGCTCCGATCTTGATTAATTTGAGCCGCAGGGTGTGGCATTGGGCCCGCGCCCACTTCGTCCCTTTTAAGGCTAACCGGCGCATGGCTTCCATCAAGGTGTAGGCCAGCGCCGACAAGAGCAATCGCCACTGATTGGCCCACCATTGATGGGCGCTGGTGCGCTCGCTGAACAATTGCATCTGTTCCTTGATTCGGTTCTCCATTTCACCGCGGCCACAGTATACCTTGTCGTAAAGCTCCTGGGGATCGCCCGGCAGGTTCGTCACCACGAAGCGCGGGTTGGACCCCTGTGCGGTGTGTTCGGCTTTATGGATGACCAACCGCAGCCATCGCCACGAATCGGCAGCATAGACGAAGTCCTGGAATAACCGTTGTTTTTTACCCCTTAGTTCGAACCATTCTTTGGCCTGCTTTTGCAACTGCTGGGCGTCTTGCTGCAAGCGTGCATTGCGAGCCATCCCCACGATGTAACTAACTTCGTTGCGGTCGCACCAAGAGAGTATCCGGTCTCGACAAAATCCACTGTCGGCGCGCCAAATACTCCGCGTACGGGGCCAGCTTTGGCGAATCCGTTTAACCAGCAATTTGAGGATGGCCCCGGCATGCTTGCTGGCATCGATCTTGCTCGGCCGCAGGTAGGCCACCAGCAGCTGATCACCGCAAAAAACATATAGCGGCAGAAAACAGTAATGATCATAATAACCGTGGAAAAAACGTCCCTCCTGGAGCCCGTGCACCGGATTGTCGGTGGCGTCAAAGTCCAGGATGATCTCTTCGGGTTCCTCGGCAAAGGAGCCCATGAACTGTTCGACCAACAGCTCGTTTACCGCAAAGGCCGCCCGCCGATCCTGCCCGTTTTCAAAACGACACAAAGTCGGCGCGCTGGCCAACGTTTCAATGCGCCCCGTTACCGTTTGCAACAATGGATCGTGGCGCAGGGTATCAAAGTCGTTCAAATCCTCATAGCCCGCCACCAGCCCGTAAACGCGCTGCCGCAGCATCCCCAATACCTCATGGCGTACTTTGCCCTTCTGCCGTTTGTCCACTAACTGTCGGGCCGCTCGTTCGGTCAAGCCCAACTGCCGATCCACTTCCCGGATCAAAAGCAGTCCGGCATCCGAAGTAACCTCTCCGCCCTTGAAATCAACCCGCACACGGCGGCCTTTTACCCTTGTCAACTGTAGCTTTAATTGTTGGTAGTGTATAAAAAAAGAATGTTATTTTGTATTTTTAGCTGTACAAATAGCGTTAGGCAGTTTATTCTTAGTGCATGGTTACTAAAATTATTAATTGTCGGCACTGTGGAAGTGAAAATATCATTAAATTTGGCAAGACGCCCAACCATAAACAGCGCTACCGCTGCCATGATTGTGGTAAACAAAGCCGCGAAAACCCCACAGTGAAATACACCGAAGAGCAAAAAGAAATGATCCTTCGAGTCTATCAGGAACGCAGCAGTCTACGCGGTTTACAGCGCGCCTTCGGGGTGAGTCCCAACACCGTTTTGAGTTGGTTAAAAAAAACGACAATCGCTGCGACCGCTCAAAAGCACGATTCTTGCGGCCCGCCGCCATGATGTCATTGAACTGGACGAACTGTGGTCTTTTGTGGGGCGCAAGAGCGATGCCCAATGGGTTTGGATCGCTCTTTGCCGACGCACCCGTCAAATCCTCTCCTATGCCATTGGGCCTCGGGATTGGTATCGTTGCCGGGAACTTTACGAGCGTCTGCCACGGGCCTACAAAAGATGTGCCACCTACAGCGACTTTTGGAGCACTTATGATGAAGTCTTTCCTCATAACCGATCCGTGGGAAAAGAGAAACCGGTGAAACGGCCCATGTGGAACGATGGAACAATACCCTGCGCCAACGACTGGGTCGTTTCACACGCAAAACCCTCTCCTTTTCCAAGCTTAAGAGTATGCATGAAACCTGTCTGAGACTTTTCATTCATCAATATAATCAAGAATTAGCCACCATTCCTACTTAATACACTACCTAATTGTTTACCTTTTGTCATCGCTGATATTGCTTTAATTATTGATCTATCCTGCTGTATATCAGCAGTTAAGCATATCAACGATACTTTTTTTACGAAATATCCGGGCTAGCCCGGATATTTCATGAAGGGTAAAGTTTGGCTCGTTATTGCTATTGGAGATGGATTTCTTTGTATTTTGAGCAGATCGTCTTGATTTTTAGGTGTTTTTCAGGGTGTAGAGACACTGCCCCCTTTCCCCCATTGGTTCGGTAGTGCCGGGGGCAGCACCAATGCACCCTTTAGCCCGGATATTTCATGAAGGGTAAAGTTTGGCTCGTTATTGCTATTGGAGATGGATTTCTTTGTATTTTGAGCAGATCGTCTTGATTTTTAGGTGTTTTTCAGGGTGTAGAGACACTGCCCCCTTTCCCCCATTGGTTCGGTAGTGCCGGGGGCAGCACCAATGCACCCTTTAGGTTGGCACCAATCGGCGGGCCGCATGGTTGAAAAGACTGGCCCAAGGATAACTCTCACTTAGGTGAAAGTGAATCGTTCGGGTGTTGCGCACGATGACCGCTCCGATCTTGATTAATTTGAGCCGCAGGGTGTGGCATTGGGCCCGCGCCCACTTCGTCCCTTTTAAGGCTAACCGGCGCATGGCTTCCATCAAGGTGTAGGCCAGCGCCGACAAGAGCAATCGGCACTGATTGGCCCACCATTGATGGGCGCTGGTGCGCTCGCTGAACAATTGCATCTGTTCCTTGATTCGGTTCTCCATTTCACCGCGGCCACAGTATACCTTGTCGTAAAGCTCCTGGGGATCGCCTGGCAGGTTCGTCACCACGAAGCGCGGGTTGGACCCCTGTGCGGTGTGTTCGGCTTTATGGATGACCAACCGCAGCCATCGCCACGAATCGGCAGCATAGACGAAGTCCTGGAATAACCGTTGTTTTTTACCCCTTAGTTCGAACCATTCTTTGGCCTGCTTTTGCAACTGCTGGGCGTCTTGCTGCAAGCGTGCATTGCGAGCCATCCCCACGATGTAACTAACTTCGTTGCGGTCGCACCAAGAGAGTATCCGGTCTCGACAAAATCCACTGTCGGCGCGCCAAATAATCCGCGTACGGGGCCAGCTTTGGCGCATCCGTTTAACCAGCAATTTGAGGATGGCCCCGGCATGCTTGCTGGCATCGATCTTGCTCGGCCGCAGGTAGGCCACCAGCAGCTGATCACCGCAAAAAACATATAGCGGCAGAAAACAGTAATGATCATAATAACCGTGGAAAAAACGTCCCTCCTGGAGCCCGTGCACCGGATTGTCGGTGGCGTCAAAGTCCAGGATGATCTCTTCGGGTTCCTCGGCAAAGGAGCCCATGAACTGTTCGACCAACAGCTCGTTTACCGCAAAGGCCGCCCGCCGATCCTGCCCGTTTTCAAAACGACACAAAGTCGGCGCGCTGGCCAACGTTTCAATGCGCCCCGTTACCGTTTGCAACAATGGATCGTGGCGCAGGGTATCAAAGTCGTTCAAATCCTCATAGCCCGCCACCAGCCCGTAAACGCGCTGCCGCAGCATCCCCAATACCTCATGGCGTACTTTGCCCTTCTGCCGTTTGTCCACTAACTGTCGGGCCGCTCGTTCGGTCAAGCCCAACTGCCGATCCACTTCCCGGATCAAAAGCAGTCCAGCATCCGAAGTAACCTCTCCGCCCTTGAAATCAACCCGCACACGGCGGCCTTTTACCCTTGTCAACTGTAGCTTTAATTGTTTACCTTTTGTCATCGCTGATATTGCTTTAATTATTGATCTATCCTGCTGTATATCAGCAGTTAAGCATATCAACGATACTTTTTTTACGAAATATCCGGGTTAGGTTGGCACCAATCGGCGGGCCGCATGGCTGAAAAGACTGGCCCAAGGATAACTCTCACTTAGGTGAAAGTGAATCGTTCGGGTGTTGCGCACGATGACCGCTCCGATCTTGATTAATTTGAGCCGCAGGGTGTGGCATTGGGCCCGCGCCCACTTCGTCCCTTTTAAGGCTAACCGGCGCATGGCTTCCATCAAGGTGTAGGCCAGCGCCGACAAGAGCAATCGGCACTGATTGGCCCACCATTGATGGGCGCTGGTGCGCTCGCTGAACAATTGCATCTGTTCCTTGATTCGGTTCTCCATTTCACCGCGGCCACAGTATACCTTGTCGTAAAGCTCCTGGGGATCGCCCGGCAGGTTCGTCACCACGAAGCGCGGGTTGGACCCCTGTGCGGTGTGTTCGGCTTTATGGATGACCAACCGCAGCCATCGCCACGAATCGGCAGCATAGACGAAGTCCTGGAATAACCGTTGTTTTTTACCCCTTAGTTCGAACCATTCTTTGGCCTGCTTTTGCAACTGCTGGGCGTCTTGCTGCAAGCGTGCATTGCGAGCCATCCCCACGATGTAACTAACTTCGTTGCGGTCGCACCAAGAGAGTATCCGGTCTCGACAAAATCCACTGTCGGCGCGCCAAATAATCCGCTTACGGGGCCAGCTTTGGCGAATCCGTTTAACCAGCAATTTGAGGATGGCCCCGGCATGCTTGCTGGCATCGATCTTGCTCGGCCGCAGGTAGGCCACCAGCAGCTGATCACCGCAAAAAACATATAGCGGCAGAAAACAGTAATGATCATAATAACCGTGGAAAAAACGTCCCTCCTGGAGCCCGTGCACCGGATTGTCGGTGGCGTCAAAGTCCAGGATGATCTCTTCGGGTTCCTCGGCAAAGGAGCCCATGAACTGTTCGACCAACAGCTCGTTTACCGCAAAGGCCGCCCGCCGATCCTGCCCGTTTTCAAAACGACACAAAGTCGGCGCGCTGGCCAACGTTTCAATGCGCCCCGTTACCGTTTGCAACAATGGATCGTGGCGCAGGGTATCAAAGTCGTTCAAATCCTCATAGCCCGCCACCAGCCCGTAAACGCGCTGCCGCAGCATCCCCAATACCTCATGGCGTACTTTGCCCTTCTGCCGTTTGTCCACTAACTGTCGGGCCGCTCGTTCGGTCAAGCCCAACTGCCGATCCACTTCCCGGATCAAAAGCAGTCCGGCATCCGAAGTAACCTCTCCGCCCTTGAAATCAACCCGCACACGGCGGCCTTTTACCCTTGTCAACTGTAGCTTTAATTGTTTACCTTTTGTCATCGCTGATATTGCTTTAATTATTGATCTATCCTGCTGTATATCAGCAGTTAAGCATATCAACGATACTTTTTTTACGAAATATCCGGGCTAGTGCTGAAAGGTTGGCTTTTTTAAATCGATCCCTTAATTATTAGCCTGATGGCAAAAATCGATTCCAGCCAAGGCATCACCTGGGTCAGCGTGTGGGTCAATGTGTCTCTCGGCATGGCCAAGTGCCTGGTGGGCTGGCTAGGCCACTCGACCGCCCTGCTGGCCGACGGACTCCATAGTTTGCTCGACTTGGCTACGGATCTGGCGGTGATCGCCGGCCTCAAGGTTTCAGCCTTGCCATCGGATTCCGATCACCTCTACGGGCACCAGAAATTTTCTACCATGGGGACGCTTTTTATCGCTACGGTGCTGGTGTTCTCCAGTATCGGAGTGATATTTTCCAGTATCCTTATTTTATGGGAGGGAGGGCATACGGTTCCAGGAACACCGGTCCTTTGGGTGGCTTTGGTTTCTCTGTTGATCAAAGAAATTCTCTTTTGGATGACTCGCCGGGTGGCCCGGCAGGTTAAATCCAGGATTTTAATGGCCAATGCCTGGCATCATCGCACCGATAGCCTGACTTCTCTGCTCGTGGTTATGGCGATTGCATCGGTCCTCATGCTGGGCGCAGAGTGGTCCCTTCTGGATGAGGTGGCGGGAATAACCCTGGGCGGCTACCTCGGGTTCGAAGGTTTCAAAATGATGCGGCAGGCTTTTAACGACTTGGTCGACGCGGCCCCGGAGGCGGAAATCATTAACGACCTGCGCGAGCATATTTTGCCTAACCCCGGAGTGGTTTCCTACCATGATTTTCGTGCTCGCCGGACGGGCGATTTCTTCGAGATCGATTTTCATTTGCAGGTCGATCCGTCCCTTACGGTGAAGGAGGGCCACGATATCGCCAAAAAAGTTAAAACCGACATTTTTTCAACCCATCCCGAAGTGCTGCATGTCCTCGTCCATATGGAACCCGCTATTGAAGAGCACATGTTCGAGCGCGGCATATCGGACAGTAAAAAACCTCAAAATTGATCTTCCTCTTGCAGATTCGACAAATTCATTGAAAGTTGCTCCAAGATGAAGAAAATTGCCTTGGTTTCTGTCTCTAACAAGGAGGGCCTGATTGATTTTGTCCGATCGCTGGTCAAAGATTTCAAATTCCGTATTCTTTCGACAGGTGGAACAGCCCGGCTATTACGTGAAAATTCCCTGCCGGTCACGCAGATAAGCGATTTCACCGGGGTTCCGGAAATGTTGGGCGGCCGCGTCAAGTCATTGCATCCCAAGATCTATGCTGGCTTGCTCTGTCGCCGAAATGAGCCTGCCGATCGGGATGAAATGGTGCGGCACGGGTTCGAGCTTATCGATCTGGTAGTCGTTAATTTTTATCCCTTCGAAGAAATGGCGGCCAAGACCGATACAACCGAAAGTAGGATCATGGAAGCGATCGATATTGGCGGCCCATGCATGCTCCGGGCGGCGGCCAAGAACCACTCCGACATCACCGCAGTCTGCGATCCCGGTGATTACGGGCGGGTCCTTGATGTATTGAGGGACGGCGAAGGCAAATTGACCACCTTGCGAAGCGATCTTGCCCTCAAAGCATTCCAGCGCTGCGCGGCCTACGATTCCGCCATTGCCAGTTATTTTGCGGCCGGGCGGGCGGCGCCCGATATGGACGAAATCTCCGGTTTTCCCAAAAAGCTGCAAATAAACTGGGATAAAACTGCGACCCTTCGCTACGGGGAAAACCCTCACCAGGCAGCTTCCCTCTATGGCAATTTTTTTGACAGTTTCGAGCAGCTTCAGGGCAAACCGTTGAGCTACAATAATATCCTCGATACCTCGGCCGCGGTATCCTTGATTGGAGAATTCAAAGCGCCGGCGGCGGCCATTTTAAAACATACCAACCCATGTGGCGTGGCCACCGCGGACGATATCAACGAGGCCTGGAAGCAAGCCCTGGCGACCGATCCGGAAGCCGCCTTTGGCGGCATTCATGTCTTTAACCGGACTGTCGATGGTGACCTTGCGGAGCGAATAAGAGAGATTTTTTGTGAAGTGATTATCGCTCCGGGATTTCAGCCGCAAGCCATCGCTATCTTGCAAAAAAAGAAGAATCTTCGCCTCCTTGTCTCAAGCGGAACCGGTGCCGGAGGTCCGCAGGAATTGCAGGAAATCCGGTCGGTTGTGGGGGGACTCCTGGTCCAGGATGTTGACCGGCGGACCTTTGATCCGGCCCGGGGTAAAATCGTCACCGAAAGGCATCCCGACAAAGCCGAGTGGGATTCTCTTCTTTTTGCCTGGCAGGTAGTCAAGCATGTTAAATCCAATGCCATTGTTTTCGCTTTCGGCGGAAGAACGTTGGGTATTGGGGCCGGCCAGATGTCCCGGCTGGACGCCGCCTGGCTGGCCGCCCGTAAAATGAGATCCCACATTAGCGAACCGAAGGGGCCCATTGCCGTCGCCTCGGACGGATTTTTCCCTTTTCCCGACACCCTCGAAACGGCCGCCCAAGCGGGCGCCACGGCCGTCATTCAGCCCGGCGGGAGTATTCGGGACCAAGAGGTCATCGCGGTGGCAAATGAGTTGGGATTGGCCATGGTTTTTACCGGCATCCGTCATTTCCGCCATTAATTGCGCAACCGGAGCAATAAAACCGGGGTTTAAACACTCTAGACTACTATGCTTGAAGAAGGCATTATGGGCACTGCAATACGCCATAACCCACCATCTTTGGAAACAAAAATGAAATCAAAAAACTTGATCCACATTTTAATTTTAACAGCGATCTGCGGCGCCCTTTTTTGGCAAACTTCATGCACTACGGTGCCGGTTTCCGGTAGAACCTCATTCGGCGGCATGGTTTCCGATGCCGAAGTGATCAAGATGAGCGTCGAGCAGTTTGAGGCCATGAAATCGCAGTTTCCGATCTCTCGAAACCCTAAATACAATGCCATGCTGCAGGAAGTCGGGCAAAACATCGCCAAAGTGGTGGGATACGATATTATAAACCCCGATTGGGAGTTTGTCGTATTCCAGGATCCCGGCGCGATCAATGCCATGGCTATGGCCGGGGGAAAAGTCGCCGTATTCACGGGTATTTTCAAAGTGGCCAAAACAAAAGACGACCTCGCCATTGTCATTGGCCATGAGATCGCCCACGTCAGCGCCAAGCATGTCAACGAACGGCTGTCCAAGGCCATGGTCGGGCAGAGCGTGGGCCTCGGGTTAGGAATCATCACCGGCGGAGGCGCGACCCTGTCCGGGTCGGCCATCATGGCGGCCTATGGGTTCGGCAGCCAGCTTGGCGGGCTCGGCTTCAACCGACGTATGGAAACCGAAGCTGATGAAATCGGGCTTATCTACGCCGCTCGCGCCGGTTATGACCCAAGGGCAGCCATCGACCTTTGGGAACGCATGGGACAAGAGGGCTCCGAAGCGGCCCCTCCCGAGTTTTTCTCCACCCATCCCTCCCACGGCACCCGCACCATGAACATCCACGCCCAACTGCCCAAAGCCCTCCAGGAATACGAACTGGCCAAAAGCGGCGGCATCCGCGAAAACATCATCATCATCGAGTAGGATCTTTTTAATACGAAGAGTAGTTTTTCGTTGAGTTGGAACGGCGTATTGAATTAATTGCCGTTTATGTTCGATCCTGTTGAGGCGGTTAAGGAACTGGTCCGTTTTCCCAGCGTTTCCACCGATTCGTCCTGTAATGAGGGCATGGAAGGCGCGCGCCGCAGCCTTGGCGATCTTTTGGCTGGCATGGGGTTTTCGGTCGAAATGGTGGAAACTCCGCTCCATCCGGTCCTGTTGGCCTCAAGGGGAGGAGAGCCGGATTGGCCGCACGTCATTATTTATGGTCATTACGATGTGCAGCCGGCCGACCCATTGGAATTGTGGGAATCTCCCGCTTTTGAGCCGGAGGTTCGGGATGGTTTTCTTTTCGGAAGGGGAACGGCCGACAATAAAGGCCCCCTCATGGTGCATCTGGCCGCGGTGGCCCGGTTATTGGAAAAACACCCAGACGCTCCGCTCCGCATCACATTTCTGATCGAGGGCGAGGAGGAAATCGGAAGTCCCAGCTTCGGCGGTTTTCTGGAGCGATACAAAGACCGGTTGGCGGGCGATTTCGTTTTGCTGTCGGACACCCAAAGCCCCAGCCCGGAGCAAATCACCATAACGACCGGCTTGCGGGGGATTATATGTTTAGATGTCGAGTTGACTGGGCCCAGGATGGACCTTCATTCAGGCGTCCACGGCGGAGTGGTGCTGAACCCCATCCAGGCCTTGTGCGGGCTTTGCAATTCGCTCTACACCCCGGATGGGCGCATTGATTTGCCTGGATTTTATGACGACGTTCTTCCGGTCTATGATTGGGAAAGGGAGGAACTCCAGCGGCTCGACCTTGAGGCAAAACATTATGCTGATTTTCTAGGGGTTAACCAATTTCATACGCCGGAGGATGCCTCGCCCTTTGCCGCCAGCCGTTTTCACCCCTCTCTGGATTTCAACGGCATCGGCGGCGGGTATCAAGGGGAAGGTTCCAAAACCGTTATCCCGAGCAAAGCTTTTGTTAAAATAAGCTGTCGCCTGGTTCCCGACCAGGATCCGATTAAAATACAGAATCTGTTCATCGAAACGCTGCAAAAAAGATGTCCTCCGCAAGTCTCCATCAAAATCATTCCAGGACACTCAGGAACGCCCTATTTGGTGGCGCCGCCGGGGAAACCCAACACGCCGAAAGACCAGTCGCTCATATTGGCCAAGGCATTCGCCGCAGCTGATCAAGCCATTGCGGAAGTTTTTGGAAACCGGCCTTTATACCTGAGAGAAGGCGGCAGCATTCCCATTATTGCCGATTTGAAGAATGTCTTGGGTCTCGACTCCATCATGCTCGGCATATGCACCCAGGAAAGCAATATACACGCGCCCAATGAAAATCTTCACCTCGGAATATTCCACAACGGAATCTCCGCATCCGAGAAAATTCTGACCACTTTAGCCGGACTTTAAGTCTAATGGAGAGCCGGTTTTGTGAGAGGAACTTTTATTTCGGCAATTCAGTTGGCAGTTGGCAGTTTTTTACGGGTTTGATTGAGAAGATTCTCGATAATCTTTCGATTCGTCCAGTCTGCCGGGGCAATTCTCAATGCCATGTTGAAATCTGCCGTCGCCCCTTGCAGATTCTTCTGCTTTAGGCGGGCGTGACCCCGATTCCCATAAGCATTGGAATAATCGGGATTAATGCTTATGGCCTTATCGTAATCGGCGATGGCCTTTTCCACTTCTCCCTGGATTAAACGCAGATTCCCCCGGTTGTAATAGGATTTGGCGTAGGAAGGGTCCAATTCTACCACCTTGTTGAAATCTTCAAGAGCCCCCTTCACGTCTTGGCTAGCCTGCCGGAGGCTGCCGCGATTATTGTAAGCTGCAATAAATTTAGCATTCAACTCCAGCGCTCTGTTGTAATCTTCCATCGCCCCGTCCGAATCACCCAATTTATCGCGCACCAATCCGCGCAGATTATAACTTTGGGAGTTTTGCGGAAAATCCCTTATGGCCTCCGAGTAGTCACTCAGGGCGTATTCCAGTTTCCCTGTTTTTTCAAAAAACTGGCCTCTTCGTAAGAGGGCGCCGCCTTTCTCCGGTTGTATTTGCATTAACCGGTTGTAGTCCTCCAGAGCCTCCTTCTGCCGCCCCAATTCCGTCAGAAGATTACCGCGGCTGAGGATTGCCGCCGCATAAGCGGGATTTAGCTTGATAGCCGAGGAATAATCCCGCAAGGCCTGTTTGTGTTGGCCCGTTGATTCATACAGGCCTCCCCGGTTGTAAAGTGAATCCTGATAAAGTGAATCCTGATATTGAGGGTTAATTTTCACAGCCATATTGAGATCGGCAAACGCCCCCGATGTGTCGCCCATTTTTTTTCGCAACAATCCTCGGTTCACATAAGCGTAATAAAACCCCTTTTTCAAGCTTATGGCCGTGGTATAATCCTCCAGGGCACCATCCGGGTCTCCCAAAGTCTGCCGCGCGTTCCCCCTGTTATTGTAGGCGGAAAGAAAATCCGGCTTCAACTTGATAGCTGTGTTGTAATCGGTTACGGCATTTTTTGTATTGCCCATTTTATCCCAAACTCCGCCCCGTCCGTAATAGACGCCGGCGAAATCCGGATTCAGCCCAATCGCCAGATCGTAGTCCGCCATGGCCGCATCCAGTTGGCCGCTGGCGGTATAAGCGGGCGCCCGGTTGTCGTAAGCGATATAGTTTTCCGGGTTGATTTTAAGGGCATGATTCCACAGCGAAAGACGATCCTTCCAGACCCGGGTCTGGAGGTTTGTCAGGACAGCTAAAATCACCAGAACGGCCGCGGCGGCTGCAAAACCCTCCCTCCATCTTCCTCGCACGCATAAAAAATAGAGACCGCCCGCCGCCAGCATCGAAAAAGGAAGGCAGGATAAATACGAATAGCGGTCGGCAGCTATTTGATGGCCGCTCTGGACCAACCCCAGCACCGGAGAAACGATTGCGGCATAGCACAACCAAGCCGTAATACCCCAAGGCCAGCGCCGCCACTTGAGGAGGAGCCAGATGGTCAAGGCAGGCGTCAAAAAAGCGGTCAATAGGTATTTGAAGGCAAAGGGGTTGAAATCGTGAGGCAATATATAGAGCGGTGACAGACCGAAGGGGAACAATGTTTTGAAAGGATAAAAACAAAGCCCGTAGGCCGCCTGGATGCATCTGTCCATCAGCCCGTGCCCTACCGTCCGGATTGACCATTCTTCCTGCGCAATTACGGCCACAAAGGCAAAACCTGCCGCCAATACAATATAGGGAACTTTTTCCCACAGCAGTTTCAGGGCCGGGCGAAACCATCCCTTTTCGACCTCAAACCTGCGGAGCGGATAAACATCCATAATCAAAAGGATAGCTGGCAGCGTGATACCCCAAGGTTTGGACATGAGGGACCCGACAAAAAAGATGAGAGCCCAGGCCGCCATTTTGGTGGATCGACTACCGTCTCGTCGGAAAATTTTCAAGTAACAGAGCAAGGTCAGTAAATAAAAGAAGCCCGAAACCACGTCCCGCCTTTCCGTGATCCAGGCCACCGACTCGACCCGTAGCGGATGCAAGCCAAAAAATAGAGCGCCGGCCGCACAGCAAAGCCTGAATTTCAGGTTGTCGTCCGCACTCCCCCAATCGGGCTTCAATGGCAATAAAGCCATCGCCAGAAAATAAAGAAGGACGGTATTGGCGGCGTGAAAAACAATGTTGCCCAAATGGTAGCCGAACGGCTCCAAACCCCACAATTGATAGTCGAGAACATGAGTCAGCCAGGTCAGTGGCTGGTAATGACCTGGAAATGTGGTGGTAAAAATCCACTTCAAATGCGTGAGGCTGTACCCCCGGTATCGGTAATTATCGACATAGTTGCCCATGTCGTCCCAAATCCAGCCATTCTTCAGGGCGGGGTAAAATGCTGCCAACACGGCCAAACCCAATAATAGGGACATCCTTGCCTCCTCCCAGACAGGCTTCGATGCCGGATCTATCCCGGCCTCGGCCTCTGAAATCTGCGGGAGTTCCGGTTCCTCAGTTTCCGGCCCTTCCACATGGCGAGGCTGAGCAGGTTCCGCGCTTTCAACGGGGATTTTGCGCCTTTTTATCCTTGGTTTTCGTTTCATGAGCGAGTCGGCTTATATTCAATTATCATCGCCCAGGCCGAAATAATAGACCCGCTCGCCGCTGAATCTCTCATTTTCCGAATCCCAGGGAAATAGGATGAGAACCTCGAACTCGACCAATTCGCCGGTGGGGGAAAAATCGTGCCACTCTTCCTTGTGAGTCCCAGTCACATGGGCCTCCTCGAACACTCCCTGCGGCCCAATGACGATGCTTTGCAAATCGAAATGAACATCCGGAAAGGCCGTCAGTAACTCGTTGTAAAACCGGGTGGCGCCCTCATGACCTTCCCACCTCAAGCCCTTTTGCGGCATCTCATAAACACAGTCATCCGTCAAAGTGCCCATGAGGCCCGGAATATCCCGGCTATCCTCGGCAATGGAGTGAGCCATCCACAATTTGCGAATCTTTTCATGCTCCTCCGCCTCAGGCCGCCGTCGAATCGCACGGAGTATTTTTTTTTGGGGAATCATGAGGATGGAGGATGTTTGATATAGGATGCAATATGTATGAGAATATCGAGGCGCTACAATTGCGTATCGTTGAGTGAGAAATATCAAGCAACGACAAATAAGAACATTCCCAGTATTATGAATAATTATCCTGCATCAAGTATCTAAAATCCAGCCTCGTATTGGCGTTGCCGTTCGCGGGCGGCGGCGCGTTTATTGTCCGATATTATATCGTGGCAATGGGGGCAGGTGACGCCTTCTTCGTAATTGGATGAGGCTCTCTCATCCGGGGAAACGGGGTGCCCGCAGGATTTGCAGGACTCGTGAGAACCAATTGTCAGGTTTTGGCCGACGGATACCCGGCCATCGAATACAAAGCATTCGCCCTGCCAGAGACTTTTTTCGGATGGTATTTTTTGCAAATAGTTGAGGATTCCGCCCTGCAGTTGTAAAACTTCCTCGAATCCATTTTGCAGCAGGTAGGCGGATGCCTTTTCACAGCGGATTCCTCCCGTGCAAAACATGGCCACTTTTTTGTGAACGGCCGGATTGAGATTTTTGACCGCATATTTTGGAAATTGATTGAAATGCCCGGTATGGGGATTTTCCGCCCCGGCAAAGGTTCCGATGCCGATTTCATAATCATTGCGCGCATCCACCACCTTGATTTCGGGATCCCTCAAAATCGCATTCCAATCTTCCGGTTCAATAAATTTCCCTGTTTTCAGGTGCGGATTCACCTTGTCGACTCTCAAAGGAACTATCTCCTCTTTCAAGCGCACCATCATCCGTTTGAATGGCACTGCATTGGTTTGCGATTGGCAGTGGGTGAGGTCGCTCAGGCATTGAATCGAGCGCAAATAATCGAGAACCGAATTTACTGAATCGGGCTCTCCGGCAATCATCCCGTTGACCCCCTCCCCAGCCAGTAAAATGGACCCCTTTAGCCGGTTTTGCCAGCAGGCCAAAAGAAGCGGTTCCCGCAGGCTCTTGAAATCGGAGAGCGGAACGAATTTGTAGAAAGAGGCAACCAGGCAATCTTGGCTCATACCAAATATTCAGCACATTTGCGACTGATGATGGCATCGGCGTCGCTGATTAACGGTCAATTCAGGAAGATCGGCGAAGAAGAGCTGGGGTTTGAAAGCGCCTAATACTTTACCGGCGGCGGCTTGCAGCTCGGTCCAGCGGTCCCAGTCATAAGATGGAGCATGAATGATCTGGTTGAGCAAGCTTCTCCATTCGAGCCGCGCCCTTTCAATATCACCGGGCGGCAAGTCATCCTTGGCCAACTGCAACAAGGAAATGGAATTGTCTGAAACGTCGGCTATGACTTCTGCTGCACCGTCCCCATAATCCGGTGGCACTCCCCGGTCGAGATAACCCGGACAGGAAGCGCCCTTGTAGGCGTGACGGCATATTCTACCCATGCGTCCGCTATAGGTTTCATGTTTTTCAAATCGATGCCCGGCCCTGAGGTTGGCCAGATCGTAAACCAAATCATCGATTTCATAATCCGCTGCTTCCAGGGCCCCGGCCACTGCCAAGCCTTCCCCGTTATTAAAAAAACTGAAAATGATTCCTCGTCGCGTCGGTTTGCCCAATGGGTTGACCATTCCGAGCCGCTGCCAGGCCTTTGCCGGTGTGGATAAATTTCCCCCCTCCGAAACCTCTTCCATCTCATTGCGAAAGGAAAAATCGGAGGTAACTTTGCGAACTCTTTCCGGCGGATTGAGTAGCGCCCGCCCGTCGGAATCGACAATCGCCAATATTTCCGCTTCGGAATAGTCGAGGGAAACGTAAATGACTCCGTTGCGGTCGAGAAGCAGGCGAGGGGCTCCGCCTTGAGTAAACTGCGGGAGGAGCGGAAAAATTTCTCTCTCCAGGCCTTCCAGGGTCCAACCTTTAGAGTTCAATTTTTCATTTTTTCTCTTATTTTTTTTCAACAATTTTCTCAATTCCCGATAAAGCCATTTGGTAATCACCAGGTCGCCCTCCTCTGGTGTTTTTCCCAATCGGGCCAGGGATACTTCTCGACCGTAGTGAAACGTCTCTCCCTGTGGCCATTTACTCATCCGGCCGACTTTTAAGTTCAGAATTGGCAAGTGGGTTTGTAGGGCCGGCAGCCATTGTTCCTTGGCAAAAACATAGGTTTCATCCAATCGTCTTTTAACCGGGGCCCGCCGACGCTCCCATTGCCCTTTGAAGTTACGGATTTCGGTCAAAGCCGTGGCCGGTGGCTGGCTGTTATTAGATGCAGTTTTATGATTGTTCGAGGAATCTGCCCTTTTTGCCGATGCAAATATTTCCAATCCCAGGGAGACAGGGTTTTCCGTAAACAAGCGCTGGCTCAGGTTCTCGGCCGCGCGAACGGGATTTTCGCCTCTGTCAATGGCAGTCTGCATGGCCGCAATAAAAGCGGGCCATTCCAGCCTCGACGGTCTTTTCAGGAGCAAGGGCCGACCCTCGTGGAGGCGTGGTTTGCCCGGCGCGACCAAAATATAACCCTTTTTATCCAATCCACGCCGACCGGCCCTGCCGAACATCTGCAATAGTTCATCCGGTCGCACCAGGTGGCTATGGTGCCCGGCCCGGTATTCTCGGTCAGTAACCAGAACCGACCGCATGGAAAAATTGATGCCCGCTCCCAGTCCGGTTGTGGCTACCACAAATCGAAGCTGGCCGGCCTTGGCCAGCGGTTCGACGATCCCGGCTCTTTGACGATAACTCAGGCCGGAGTGATGGTAAGCGATTCGGTTTTTCAATAAACCGGCCAATTTTTTCCCGGCCAGTTTTTTCTGCTCCGCCGTCAATTCCAGAGGTTCCAGCACGGGCAATTGAGCCGAGACCTTGAGGGCAAAATCTTCACTGGCCTGGCGCTTGGGAGCAAAAGCAAGGATCGGCCCCAATCCGGCTTTAAGGGCTTTGCCAATTATCCTGGGCCAGTATCCCTGAACGGAATCGGGAATCCGCTCTTTAAGCGCATCTAAAAAGACCTCTACCTGGGGCACAGGACGATCCGGGGTGGAGATCAATTTTACTTTTCGGCCCAGCCTTTCCAGCCATATAAGCACATTTTTAGGGTTGGCCACCGATCCGCTGAGCAGGAGCAATTGGGTATTACCAGGAGCTATTGCGATAATAAGCTCATAATTCACTCCCCGCGAAGAATCCCCCAGCATTTGATATTCATCGATGACGAGCAAATCGGGACCCCAGCCTTGCAAAAAACGCCGTTTTTGGGTTTCCAGGGTGGCTACTATAACAGGAGCCTCGATATTTTCAAGAACGTCTCCGGTGACAATGCCCACGTTCCAGTTCTTTTTGCGCCACTCAAGCAACTTATCGTTGGCCAATGCCCGGGTGGGCACGGTGTAAATGCATTGGCCGGCCAGTCCGGTTTCGACCAGCATTTCGAAAATATAGGTTTTCCCCGCTCCCGTTGGGGCATCGACAATTACATCGAAACCCTCTTGTAAAGCATTCAAGGCCTCTTGCTGCCACAGATCGGGCAATTTAAGGTTAACGGAAAGTTCTTTCATCGCCATGAATACGATTCACCGCATGATCTTGGCCTGAGCGCTTATTCCGTTTGAAAAAGAGATCGGGAACGAGAATCCGCTCTTTCCCTTGTGCCTCAAAAATGGGATACATGAGGAAATTAATCGGCCCGTTGGGAGGTAGAGGTTCAACCACCAAATCCCGCCCCTGGCTAAACTCAATTCGGTTGGCCGGTTGGTTTCCAAAGTAATAATCCGCCAGAGCGGGATATTTCCACGCTTCGCTGATATCGACCGGCACCCACTTCCCGTCGGCGTAGAATTCCAACCAGCAATGATACCCCGCAACCGGCCCTTCGCTCCTGTCGGCTGGAATGGCCGCGCCAATCGCAAATCGGGCGGGAATACCCACTGAGCGCGATAGGGCAATAAAATACGAATGGAAATCGGTGCAATTGCCGCTCTTCACGTCGCACGCATAGAGGGCGTCACCACGCCCCCATCCCACGCCGCTCTTGTCATAGCGAAAGAGATTGAGCACATGGTTATACAAAGCAAAAGCCTGATCCCTCTTCCCCCGCTTCCCTTCTATAACCTCTTTCGCAATACGCCTGATTTCGCCGTTCAAAGGCGTCAATCGCTCTGCCCGAAGATATTTTGCCAACTCCGGTTCGTCCGATTGGTAGGATGATTTCTCACGCCTCAGAACTTGATAGCTTAGGACAATTTCCCGGTCGCTGTCTTCCGCTCGGAGCGTGAAATAAAGGATCCGGTTACCGAAATCCCGGTCCCGAATCTCGAGCCCCTCCACTGGCGCTTCGACCCCCGCCAGAGTCACCTCCTGAAAAGCATCGGAGGCGGCGATCGGTAGCCAGAGAGATGCCCTGTCATCAAGCATCGGTATTCGCACACGATAGACAAACTCGAAAGAGTCGCTCCCCGTGAGAACACTGACGTTCCCGCCCTTTTTCGGGTCAGACAAAGCCGGCGTGAGATCAACGCTGTCGGCCGAAACTGGGGAAGTTGCCAAGACGGTCAGAAGAAGAGGTATCAACAGCGATCTGATCGTTTATCCTTCCGTGGTTATCCTTACCCAGAGTCCGTCTTCTTTCTCCTTCCAACGGTAGAGCCGCTCGCCGTTAATCTTATGCACCGTTGCTTCTATAACCTTCATCGCCCCGGCGTGCCCCTTCAAGAAAAAGTCCACATCGTAGGTATTGCCGTCGCTTCCTTTGAGGTCGGTGCAAGCAAAATGTTGACCATTGTCCAACTGGGCCAGCTTGTCCTTGTGGACCTTGAGCAAAGTGAGAGCCAATTCGTTGCCTTCGTAATCCATTCGATAGGCCCCATTACCCTCCTCTACCTTATTTGCGATATGGCTCTTGATGCCCGTCGAGATATCCGCCTTGGTAACCGATTTTTTCTTCGCCGTGGGGTGCTCTGGATGCTCTGCCTTACCCTTCTTTGCCGACTTGGCTTTCTCAGCGGGGTGTTCCGCAGGGTGTTCCGCGGCCACCGTTATGGTGGTGATGAAAAATGCCGAGACTGATCCCAGCAGGAGATTTAAGAAAATACGTCGCATTTTATTCCTCCAAATATGGTTTAATTAGTTCCGATTATGAACGTCATAATGATGGCTTCAACATCAAAATTCAGGTTCTTCGTATATTAGAGTGGGAACAAGTTTAAAAATTCCTTTCATTTCAGAATTTTAATCCTACCTTTTCGGGTAAACGGTGGATCGAGCCCGTTTTGCCCGGAGCGGATCTGTGTGTGCTGCTGGAGGTAGCGGATTTTCCACGTCTGAGCTTTAGAGGGAGTGTTTGCGGAGAATTTTACCGAATCGACCCGTTTAATCCATGCCTGGTAGCCGCCGTTTACAGGGTCGTAATTCGATTGGTCAGAGGATATGTTCGTTATTCGCGCAACCAAAGTTCTGAGTTTTGAAGCGAAAGTAATAGAAAGTGACTGGGGGATTCCGGCACACCGGTTTCAATCTGGTCAAAGAAGGCCCTTTAATGGAGAAACAATATTTCCTCGTATTTTGAAAAAGGTAAATCAGAACAGATCAGGTCAGCTTCAACTGGAGATTCCAGGATTCGCCCGAAAGATTTTTATCCTCGATTATGCGAGCCAGGAACCAGAGATCGGAATTGGGTGCGCTGGAGGTTTCCTCAAGCAGCATAGAAATCTGGCGAATTTTACGGGCAAGTTCTCCCGGTTTGCTGTGACTGAAAAATTCAATCCGTTGGCCATTAGGACCCGTCAAGTGCGTGCCGCCGCGGCCATCCGCATGCAGCGAAAAAGTTCCGGTGCGAAATGCATCAGCCGAGAATTGCGAGAAAGCCGGGTCTTTAAACAATTGCTGGATGAGGTGAATCAGGGCATTTTCCAGATCGGCCGGATTTCGAATGCCGGAATTTTTTAAAAACTGTTCCAGTCCACTAACGGGCGAAGGGGCTTGCACATTGTCCAGGTAATTGGCGAATGGCACTCTATCCAAATTGGCTGCCGTTTCGGGCAGGGGTTTTTTGGCCAGAAGGTGCTCAACCGCTTCTTTGCCGATATCTAAAAGACTGAGGGATAGAATTGGATTCATACCGATTTTTGCTGCCAGGGAAATTATTTCCGATGCTGGCTTCAAACAGTTTAAAGCATCCCGTATGCCAAAATAGACGTCGCCCAATGGGAATTATTTAATCTTAAGAATAAACCAATAGTCTTTGGATTATCGGATCCACTATATTGTGTCTGCGGATTTTTTCCAAAGTCCCATCTTTCAGTTTATGACCTTCGGGGATGAGAAGTAAACCGGTTGGACTGAACAAACCTTTAGCCAGGGTCATCCCGCTTTCCAACTCCCTGAAGAGCACTTCCTTCACCTTTCGAGGCAGTTCGATCATTCGGGTAGCTTTGAGAAACAATCGAACCGCTTCCGGATCGAAAGCTTTTCCAGATTGATTGAGAATTTCTTCGATTGCATTTTCCCTCGTCAATCCACACTCGGCGAAAAATACGTTTACGGCCAAAAACCGGGCCGTTTTGGGAATGGCCAAACGCGCCAGGCCGTCAGGAAACCCTTTTCCGTCCCAGCGTTCGTGATGCGCCCTTATGGTGGCCCCCACACTCTCCAGGTCTTCCACGAAGGTAGCCAGGGTCTGCCCGTAAATGGGATGATTGCTGATAATTCGTTTTTCGCTTTCGGAAAGAGTGTCGGGATCCTGTCTGGAGCGCAGGAACAATTCCCGGGAGATTCCGATCAATCCAATATTGTTCAACCAGGCGCTTGTTTTTAATACATGCTGTTCCTCTATTGAAAAATAGCCGGTTTCGATCATCTTCCGGCAAAGATCTACGATGGCTTTAGTTTCTTTGCCTAAAAGCGGATGGTAAGCGCTGCCGATCCGGTAGCAAAGCTCGATGGAGTGTTCGAAATTACCGGTTAATGCCTTGTTGGCCCGGTCCAGGGCGGTTTGCTGATCGGCCAATTCCTTGTTTTTTCTTTGCAGGTCCAGATTAGTTTCACTCAGACGCTCATTCAGCAGCAAGGTGTCTCTCTGCAGTTTGCGGTTGACCCCTAGAAGCTCGTTTCTTTGCACCGCATTTTTAACTGTTGCCAGCAGTTCCTCACGAATCCACGGCTTGGCCAAAAACCTAAATATCTCCCCTTTATTGGCGGCATCTATTATCGTTTTCAGGGTCAAAACGCCGGTTATTAAAATGCGGGAGGCATCGGGCTGGATAAGCTTGGCCTGGCGTAGAAATTCCAGCCCCGTCATTTCCGCCATCCTTTGATCGGAAATAATAACGGCAAATTCCTCTTCTCTGAGGTATTCCAGTGCCTTTAATGGAGAGATCGTTGTGATGATCTCGTAGCCCTCTTTGGAAATGGTTTCCTCCAGTGCAAACAGGATGATTTCCTCGTCATCGACGATGATTATTTGGGGTTTCTTCGTCCTTTGCTCCATATAATTAATTACAAATTCTTTTACATTCGGCAATTACGCCCAGTTGGTTAAGCAGTTCGGTTTTCCCAACTAATCGATATTGGCAATGCTGGAATGAAGTTGGCATGAAATGTTGATAAAATCGAAATGATGACGATTACACGAATCAGTTTATTTTGTTTTGTATAGACTCTATGGAAATGGAAAAATTTTCCGATATTGTGCATGGCAACAAAATTGCCGGTTTTTATAGCAAAGAGTTGAAAAAAATCGGAATTTATTTCCATGAATACAGTCGAAGTTTGCCCTGGGATAATCTCGGTTAAATTATATCTCATTCATAATAAAGAAGATGTAAATCTGCTCAAGCGTCTGGCATATGCCCTGCTCTCGGGCAGGCATGATTGATGGAATCTTCGCTACGGAAAAGTACGTCACCGCCAGGAAAATGCTCGACGCGGCCGCCCTCCGTCATAAAGCGCTGGCCGGTAACATGGCCAACGTGGATACCCCCGGATACAAAAGAATCGATATCGCACCCGCTTTTGAAACCCAGTTGGCGACATTTTTGAAAAGAGGAGATTTACAGGGCATATCCAACCTGCAACCCACACTCACTATCGATGCCTCTGCGGGTGCCGTCAGTCCCGACGGCAATAACGTCCAATTGGACCACGAGCTACTCTCTGTAAATCGAAACGCGCTTGAATACCAAGTGCTTACCCAGTTTGTGAGCAGTTCGCTCAAACATTTAAAAACCGCTATATCCGGGCGAATAAGCTGAACCTAAACCATTTGCAGCTAAAGATTTTGCCCTCACCCAACTTTCCAACATGAATCTTATACCAGCAGTAAATGTTTCCGCAGACGCCCTCAATGCTGAAAAAATCCGCATGAGCATTGTGGCTCAAAATATTGCCAACGCCCATACCACCAAGGACAGCAATGGCAAAGTCTATCAACGAAAAATAGTTTCCTTCGAATCGATTCTGGACCAAAAGAGCGTATCCGGCGGCATCGCCGAACTGGCCCGAACCGTTCGCATACGGGAAATTTCAAATGACCTCACTCCGGGCAAAAAAATCTATAACCCTCAACACCCAGACGCCGATGAAGATGGCATGGTGGAGATGCCCAATGTGGAAATTTCACGTGAAATGGTGGACTTGATCTCGGCATCTAGGGCCTACGAGGCCAATTTATCGGTCATTAAAACAGCCCGCCAAATGGCCCAGCAAGCTTTATTAATAGGCCGATAATCCGGTTCAAACGGGAAAGGTAAATTATGTCATTGATCAGTTCAATACAAGGTTTAGGGGGTTCATTCCTGAGAAACCTCCAACCACCGGGGGTGGCCACCGGCCAAGACGAAAACAACCGCCTTGGTGCCCCAGGGGGATTGCAAGGTGTCGATTTTTCCAAGGCTCTGGGCGCCATCAAACAATTAAAAGGGATGGATTTTTCGAAAGCTCCCGAATTACTGAACGGCTTGACCACGCAATTCGAGCAGCAAGCCCTCATTCGGGCTCCGGAATCCCTCCAAGGGGGTAATTTTTCCTCCATCAGACCAGCAAGCAGTGGCGCGCCCACATTACCGGACATGTTTGCAAATCTGGTTGACTCAGTTAACCAAAAAGGAGCGGACGCTCGCGCAGAAACGGCAAAACTTATGTCGGGTGAAACCGACAACATCCACCAAAGTATCATCGCCTTGCAGGAAGCCGGGGTAGCTTTTTCCTTATTGGTCGAGGTGCGCAACAAGCTGGTCGAATCCTACAAGGAATTGATGCGCATGCAGGTTTAGGAAAAATTTTCAAAGACCCCTGAATTTAAACTATGAATATTTATTTAAAAGAGATAACTAACCCGGATATTTCGTAAAAAAAGTATCGTTGATATGCTTAACTGCTGATATACAGCAGGATAGATCAATAATTAAAGCAATATCAGCGATGACAAAAGGTAAACAATTAAAGCTACAGTTGACAAGGGTAAAAGGCCGCCGTGTGCGGGTTGATCTCAAGGGCGGAGAGGTTACTTCGGATGCCAGACTGCTTTTGATCCGGGAAGTGGATCGGCAGTTGGGCTTGACCGAACGAGCGGCCCGACAGTTAGTGGACAAACGGCAGAAGGGCAAAGTACGCCATGAGGTATTGGGGATGCTGCGGCAGCGCGTTTACGGGCTGGTGGCGGGCTATGAGGATTTGAACGACTTTGATACCCTGCGCCACGATCCATTGTTGCAAACGGTAACGGGGCACATTGAAACGTTGGCCAGCGCGCCGACTTTGTGTCGTTTTGAAAACGGGCAGGATCGGCGGGCGGCCTTTGCGGTAAACGAGCTGTTGGTCGAACAGTTCATGGGCTCCTTTGCCGAGGAACCCGAAGAGATCATCCTGGACTTTGACGCCACCGACAATCCGGTGCACGGGCTCCAGGAGGGACGTTTTTTCCACGGTTATTATGATCATTACTGTTTTCTGCCGCTATATGTTTTTTGCGGTGATCAGCTGCTGGTGGCCTACCTGCGGCCGAGCAAGATCGATGCCAGCAAGCATGCCGGGGCCATCCTCAAATTGCTGGTTAGACGGATTCGCCAAAGCTGGCCCCGTACGCGGATTATTTGGCGCGCCGACAGTGGATTTTGTCGAGACCGGATACTCTCTTGGTGCGACCGCAACGAAGTTAGTTACATCGTGGGGATGGCTCGCAATGCACGCTTGCAGCAAGACGCCCAGCAGTTGCAAAAGCAGGCCAAAGAATGGTTCGAACTAAGGGGTAAAAAACAACGGTTATTCCAGGACTTCGTCTATGCTGCCGATTCGTGGCGATGGCTGCGGTTGGTCATCCATAAAGCCGAACACACCGCACAGGGGTCCAACCCGCGCTTCGTGGTGACGAACCTGCCGGGCGATCCCCAGGAGCTTTACGACAAGGTATACTGTGGCCGCGGTGAAATGGAGAACCGAATCAAGGAACAGATGCAATTGTTCAGCGAGCGCACCAGCGCCCATCAATGGTGGGCCAATCAGTGGCGATTGCTCTTGTCGGCGCTGGCCTACACCTTGATGGAAGCCATGCGCCGGTTAGCCTTAAAAGGGACGAAGTGGGCGCGGGCCCAATGCCACACCCTGCGGCTCAAATTAATCAAGATCGGAGCGGTCATCGTGCGCAACACCCGAACGATTCACTTTCACCTAAGTGAGAGTTATCCTTGGGCCAGTCTTTTCAACCATGCGGCCCGCCGATTGGTGCCAACCTAAAGGGTGCATTGGTGCTGCCCCCGGCACTACCGAACCAATGGGGGAAAGGGGGCAGTGTCTCTACACCCTGAAAAACACCTAAAAATCAAGACGATCTGCTCAAAATACAAAGAAATCCATCTCCAATAGCAATAACGAGCCAAACTTTACCCTTCATGAAATATCCGGGTTAAGCTCTGGTCCCAGTTGGGATTCAGTCAAAAGGTATCCATTTGCCTGTCTTTTTTCGGCGTAATTATTGGAATGATAGCTCTTCTGGTATGGACCAGCCGCCCCAATTTGAGACTTCTTTACGGGAATTTGAATTCTGAGGATATATCGGAAATTCTCTCTGTCATAGAAGACCAGAGCATCCCATACCGCATCGGCCAAGGCGGTTCTTCAATTTATGTTTCCAGCGATATGGTTTACAAGATGCGCATGGACCTTGCGGCCAAAGGCATTCCAAATGGCGGCGACGTCGGTTTCGAAATTTTTGACAAAGCAAATTTCGGAATCAGCGATTTCATACAAAGGACAAATTATATGCGCGCCGTGCAAGGTGAGCTCTCCCGCACGATTTCTCAACTCCAAGGCGTACGTTCCGCCCGCGTCATGGTTGTCGTGCCGGAAAACCGGTTACTCGTGGCCAACCAGCAGGGCGGCGGGGCAACGGCCTCCGTCTTTATTAATACGGGAGGCACCCTGCTCGCTCAAGAAGCCGTCAATTCCATCCGTTTTATCGTGGCCAACGCAGTGGAGGGACTCTTATTGGACAACGTCGCCGTGGTTGACAACCACGGAAAAGTAATCTCGGAGAACCTCCGGCAAGAAGGCTTGGCCGGAATGGGAATCGGCCAGTTCAAATACCGAAAAAACATTGAAGATTATTTTTCCCAAAAAATCGAAAGCATGCTCGGCAAAGTGGTCGGGTTGGGCAATGTGGTGGCCCGGGTCTCGGTGGAGGTAGATTCCGAAACCTCAACTATTGTCGAAGAAAAATTCGATCCTGACGGCCAGGTTCCCAGATCGGAAACCAATACCGAGGACATTGTTGTGACCACTGAGGCCAGTTCGAATCAATCCGGTGACGACGCCGGAAATGGGCCGCAACCGGCAGCCACCAACAACACCCGTGAGACCCACAAAAATAAAATCACCTCCTACGAGATCAACAGTTCCACCCAGGAAACGATAAAAACACCGGGAACCATTAAAAACATCAGCGCGGCCGTATTTATCGCCATGCGGATGGAAAAGGCCGCAGAGGGTGAAAAGGCCAGTCCCATTTCCCGCACCCCCGAAGAAATACAAATTTTGCGCGTAATGGTGCATAACGCAATTGGCGTGGATGTGGCCGGCATATCGGGAAAAGGGTCAGTTTCTCTGGAAGAAATCATTTTCCATGTTCCGGAGGTTGTGCCGGAGGACGGGCTCATGAAATTACAGGACCAGTTTTTGCGCTGGTATGATCTGGGCCGCAACTTTTTCGCCATCGGCATAGCAATTATCATGTTCGTCATATTCCTTCGCATGGTCAAACGCCATAAACCGGGGAACGCCGAATTGGCGGTACTGGCTGAAGATAATCCCAATGGCTTGCGGAAGGCAGCTGAAATTACCAATTTCCTGACCCCGGATATGCTGAATGAATTAATTCAGGAAAAACCTGAAAACGTTAGTACAGCTTTGAAGAATTGGGCCACCAATGGTCCGGCCAATTAGTGTTATTTACATCTACTATCACCCTTTAATTTAAGCCTGACAAATGAACGTTTCAAACCTGCAGCATATCGATTATAAACAGCTTGGAAAACTGCAAAAATTGGCTCTCTTTATGATCGTAATCGGGCCGGTCGCAGCATCCGAACTGTTAAAATTCTTCGAAGATCCCGATATCGAAATGATCTGCCGGGAAATCACTACTTTCAAAATCATTGACAGGTCCATCCAGTCGCAGACGGCCGAAGAATTTGCTGAAATCATTGGCGAAAGCCTTAACGCCATTTTGGGTGGACCGAGTTTTGCCCAAAAAGCGTTGGAATTGGCCAAGGGCGACTACCAGGCTATTAATATGCTGGGCCGCATCGCTCCCTTGGGTAATTCCTCCGAAGTCATTAAAGATGTTAGCGAGATGGAACCGGGGCAAATATATAACCTGATTCGCAACGAGCAAGCTCAGACCATCGCTTTTGTCATCTCCCATCTCAGCCTGGAAAAGGCCACTAACATGCTCACTATGCTTACTCCCGATCTTCGAGAGGAAGTAATCGAACGGATTTGATCGGACCCCATCTTTGCTACCACTTTAAGTGAGAGTATTTCCGTAGGTTTGGTATTGTAGGTTTTGCAGCGGGTGGCGCAATGAGGCCGTAGGCCGAATGGAGCCAGCCGGGTAGTGTATAAAAAAAGAATGTTATTTTGTATTTTTAGCTGTACAAATAGCGTTAGGCAGTTTATTTTTAGTGCATGGTTACTAAAATTATTAATTGTCGGCACTGTGGAAGTGAAAATATCATTAAATTTGGCAAGACGCCCAACCATAAACAGCGCTACCGCTGCCATGATTGTGGTAAACAAAGCCGCAAAACCCCACAGTGAAATACACCGAAGAGCAAAAAGAAATGATCCTTCGAGTCTATCAGGAACGCAGCAGTCTACGCGGTTTACAGCGCGCCTTCGGGGTGAGTCCCAACACCGTTTTGAGTTGGTTAAAAAAAACGACAATCGCTGCGACCGCTCAAAAGCACGATTCTTGCGGCCCGCCGCCATGATGTCATTGAACTGGACGAACTGTGGTCTTTTGTGGGGCGCAAGAGCGATGCCCAATGGGTCTGGATCGCTCTTTGCCGACGCACCCGTCAAATCCTCTCCTATGCCATTGGGCCTCGGGATTGGTATCGTTGCCGGGAACTTTACGAGCGTCTGCCACGGGCCTACAAAAGATGTGCCACCTACAGCGACTTTTGGAGCACTTATGATGAAGTCTTTCCTCATAACCGATCCGTGGGAAAAGAGAAACCGGTGAAACGGCCCATGTGGAACGATGGAACAATACCCTGCGCCAACGACTGGGTCGTTTCACACGCAAAACCCTCTCCTTTTCCAAGCTTAAGAGTATGCATGAAACCTGTCTGAGACTTTTCATTCATCAATATAATCAAGAATTAGCCACCATTCCTACTTAATACACTACCAATCCCGCTTTGTGATCTTCCTGGATTATGACCAGTGAATCGTCGATGGCCTTTTTTATTTTATCCCGAAATGCACTTTTTTCATCATTACCGGTTCCTCCGAAATCCATTTGACTGGCCATGGAACGATTGCCAACCGATTTGGTGTAATTCTCAAGGGATCTCTCTTTAGAACGTTTGGTAGTGTATAAAAAAAGAATGTTATTTTGTATTTTTAGCTGTACAAATAGCGTTAGGCAGTTTATTCTTAGTGCATGGTTACTAAAATTATTAATTGTCGGCACTGTGGAAGTGAAAATATCATTAAATTTGGCAAGACGCCCAACCATAAACAGCGCTACCGCTGCCATGATTGTGGTAAACAAAGCCGCGAAAACCCCACAGTGAAATACACCGAAGAGCAAAAAGAAATGATCCTTCGAGTCTATCAGGAACGCAGCAGTCTACGCGGTTTACAGCGCGCCTTCGGGGTGAGTCCCAACACCGTTTTGAGTTGGTTAAAAAAAACGACAATCGCTGCGACCGCTCAAAAGCACGATTCTTGCGGCCCGCCGCCATGATGTCATTGAACTGGACGAACTGTGGTCTTTTGTGGGGCGCAAGAGCGATGCCCAATGGGTTTGGATCGCTCTTTGCCGACGCACCCGTCAAATCCTCTCCTATGCCATTGGGCCTCGGGATTGGTATCGTTGCCGGGAACTTTACGAGCGTCTGCCACGGGCCTACAAAAGATGTGCCACCTACAGCGACTTTTGGAGCACTTATGATGAAGTCTTTCCTCATAACCGATCCGTGGGAAAAGAAACCGGTGAAACGGCCCATGTGGAACGATGGAACAATACCCTGCGCCAACGACTGGGTCGTTTCACACGCAAAACCCTCTCCTTTTCCAAGCTTAAGAGTATGCATGAAACCTGTCTGAGACTTTTCATTCATCAATATAATCAAGAATTAGCCACCATTCCTACTTAATACACTACCGCCAGCCGCTGCTTTGTTGATTGTTCGCCAGAGTCTGGCAAATGTATTTGGGGAGAGAAAGCCTAATCGGCTGTGGGGGTGTTTCGCGTTGTATTTGTGTCGCCATTGTTCGACCACCACACGCGCTTCGGTCACGCTCAGGAACAGTTCCTGATTAAGGCATTCATCGCGCAAACGATTATGAAAGGATTCTATATGTCCATTCTGCCAAGGGCTTCCTGGATCAATGTATGCAATGGCAATTTCCTGCCGCTGCAGTTCTTCTTTGACTTGGTGGGCTATAAACTCCGATCCGTTGTCCGAGCGGATGCACTGAGGTTTGCCGTTCTCTCTTATGGCATCGTTCAATACCTCTACCACATCGGCACTTTTCAGTGAGCGCGCAACCTTAATGGCCAGGCATTGACGGGTATGTTCATCGATCAGTGTCAAGAGCCTGAGCGGACCGCCCCGGTCGGTGCGATCCGCCACGAAGTCCCAACTCCACACATGGTTGGGCTGCACTGCTCGGGTCGGGGTAGCCGTGGATTGGCCCTGCCGGCGACGGCGCTTGCGAGACGGGCGCACACCCAGTCCTTCGAAACGACGCACTTTTTGGACGAATTTGCGACTCACGGGCCAACAAAGCGCGGATCCGACGATAGCCATAGCGCGGATGCTTCTTCGAAAAGGCAATGATGCGTGCCACCAGTTTATCAAAAACTATCCGGATAGCCATCTGGTGGCGGAGAGCCACTTTCTGCTGGCCAATTCTTATAAACGCCTCAAAAGGCCGCGTGAGGCGGTGGCGGAAACGCTCAATTTCGTGAGGCGGTGGCGGAAACGCTCAATTTATTACGTAAAAACCTGATCAATCGTAAGACGGATGAATCGTTATGGTTTTATTGGAAAAAGAGAACGGGCAACCAACTGGCCAATGAATTTTATGAGCAAAGCGATTTTTTAAGCGCCCTGAAAATTTACCAGGCAATGTCGCCGCTAAACAAGGATCCAGAGTGGCAGTGGCCCAGAATTTACCAAATTGGATTGTGTTTCGAGCGTTTGCGGATGCTGCCCAAAGCGCGCGAGGCTTACCGTCTTCTGGTTGAAGAAGAGGAGTGGGAAAATAGCCAATACGATCTCAATGAAAACCTTCAAACGATCAAAGAAATGGCTATCTGGCGGTTGGGGCATATTGATTGGCTCTCAAAAACGGAGTCCGGCATATCGAGTTTATTGGCCACTTCCAAAGAAACCGAAATTTTAAATTAACCTTGTTTATGAATCTAAAAAAAATCAAAGACACGCTTCAAGTTCATCTTGAAAATTGTGAAATCGCCTATGCCATTCTACTTGAGGAGAAAAGCATTCTGAAGAGAGAGGGGAAACCTCCATCCGAGGAATTTTTAGAGAAAAAAAGAAATCTTTTGCCTCAGCTCGATGAATCTTTAAGCGCTTTGAAGAATTTGCGGGAGACGGGCCCAATCAGAGGAGCGCAAAACCGAAAATTGATTGATGACACCCAGAAAAAATTGATGAAAATTTTTCTTCTGGATCGGGAAAACGAGCAACTTTTATTAAAAATGTCGTTTTCGTTGCGACCTCAGAACAAGGAATTGAAAATTTCCCCGGCACAACTGCGAAACACCTATAACCGATAAATTATTTAGGCGAAAGCTAGAGCGTAAAGAGCCAGGCATTAAGTATGCCTAAGTTGTCTTAAATACCTGTGTTTAATAACTGTATGCAGGCTCCCAATCATTAATGCCGTCGGCCAAAAGGTTGATCAGGTGCCAGGTTCCGCAAAATAGATCCATGATGGGCCCAAAAAAGGCCTGGGCAACCCTGTAAATCTCCCCATTTCCATCCTTCCAAAATGTGGAGACGCCCGGCCACCAACCATCTTCTTTTTTAAAGCCCATATCCTCAATGAAGCTGGAATCTTCGCCGGAGAGCATTTTGAATTTCCATCCTCTGGATTGAGCGAATTCCCTTTGGGTTTGCGGACTGTCGGGTGAGACTACGACAAACCCAGCCCGGTTTTCCAGGTGTTGCCAGACGCCGTTAAAACCATCCGCCCACAGTGTGCAATAAGGGCAACTTTTGCCCATGTTATGAACAACAATGAGATCCCGTTTATCGCCAAAAAGAGAGGATAGCTTTACCGTGGCGCCGGTTTCGTTTGTCAGCTCATAATCCTGAACTTTTACTTTTTCTGCCTTCCGTTTCAATTCCGCCAATTGCCGCGATTTTTCCAGCAATTCGGTTTCCAGGTTTTGTATGGTTTCTTCCGTTGTCATTGTTTTTTAGTTAATTTTTGCGTATTTGCATTTTTCGAGAATGCGACTGCAAACCTGCATGCTGATTATGGTGCCCACCGACCGGCCGATCCAATAGCGCCCCCGATTAATTGCGACACGATATTGGCGATTCCATGAGAGGCTTTCTCTTTGCCGATGCTCATCAAACACAGAGTAATGGCCGGATTTATCTGGCCTCCAGATATATTCATGGTGGCAGTAACCGCCAACCTTGGCCAATCGAAAAAAGGCTTCCAGCCCTTTATATATTGGGTATTCCGTTTATTCATGAAGCTTACAGGCCATCCACCGTTTGAACATTACAGGGAATAAAAGCGTATTGAAAGCAGAAAATTGGATCGAAATATTGGAAAGTAGCTATTTACAACGATTATGAATGTTCAAATGGGAAATCTCGGTCGGATGCCATATCCGTTCTGGAGAAGGTGGGTGGCAAATCTGTGACGAAACGTGCGGAAAGTCGGGTTGACATTTTTCGGGGTATGTCCAGTGTGTACTTCATCACTTTTTAAGGATTCATGATCCTTGGTTACAGAACAGGTGGGTAATAAATACACAAAACGATTGGAGAGAACATGGATAGCAAAAGTAAGTGCCCGGTTTTGGGCGGGCCTCACCGACACACGGCGGTCGGGACTACGTCGAACCAACACTGGTGGCCGAATCAGTTAAACCTGAAGATTCTCCACCAGAACTCTTCCCAGTCAGATCCTATGGGCAAGGATTTCAACTACGCCGAGGGGTTCAATACACTTGACCTGGATGCGCTTAAGAAGGACATCGATGAGTTGATGACGACATCGCAGGACTGGTGGCCGGCCGACTACGGCCACTATGGGCCGCTCTTTATTCGGATGGCGTGGCACAGCGCAGGCACATACCGCATCGGAGATGGCCGCGGCGGCGCAGCCTCCGGCACACTCCGCTTTTCGCCCCTCAACAGTTGGCCCGACAATGTGAGCCTCGACAAGGCCCGCAGGTTGCTCTGGCCGATCAAGCAGAAATACGGCCGGAAAATCTCGTGGGCCGACCTGATGATCTTCGCAGGTAACTGTGCCCTGGGGTCGATGGGCTTCAAGACGTTTGGTTTCGCCGGTGGGCGCGAGGACGTTTGGGAGCCTGAAGAGGACATTTACTGGGGACCTGAGACCACGTGGCTTGAAGACGAGCGTTACACCGGCGACAGGGAACTCGAGGAACCTCTCGGCGCCGTCCAAATGGGCCTGATCTATGTGAATCCAGAGGGGCCGAACGGTAAACCCGATCCGCTCGCTGCAGCCAGGGATATTCGAGAGACGTTCCGTCGCATGGCAATGAATGACGAGGAGACGGTTGCACTCATTGCCGGCGGACACACGTTCGGCAAAGCTCATGGCGCTTGCGATAAGGACCAGTACATCGGTCCGGAACCCGAGGGTGCCGGCCACGAGGAGCAAGGCCTCGGCTGGAAGAACAGCTTTGGAAGCGGCAAAGCTGGCGATACCTTCACCAGTGGGTTGGAGGGCGCATGGACCACCGAGCCGGCGAAGTGGGACAACAACTACTTCGACAACCTGTTCGGCTACGAGTGGGAGCAGGTGAAGAGTCCTGCCGGTGCGACGCAGTGGACTCCCACGGATGCATCTGCAGAGGGCACCGTGCCGGATGCTCACGATCCGTCGATGAAGCATGCCCCCATGATGTTTACGACGGACCTCTCACTGAAGGTGGACCCGATCTATGCGCCGATTTCGAAGCGCTTCCACGAGAACCCGGAGGAGTTTGCAGACGCCTTCGCCAAGGCGTGGTACAAACTGACGCACCGCGACATGGGACCCTGCACGCGGTGCCTCGGCCCGTTGGTTCCTGCAGAGCCGCAGTTGTGGCAAGACCCCGTCCCCGACGTCACTCACGAATTGATTGGGGAGCAAGACATCGCTGCCCTCAAGGACAAGATCCTCGAATCAAGACTGTCTATTTCCCAACTGGTCTCGACCGCCTGGGCGTCGGCGGCAACTTTCCGCGGCACCGACAAGCGCGGTGGGGCGAACGGGGCGCGCATTCGTCTCACGCCACAGAAGGATTGGGAAGTCAACCAGCCGGCCGAACTGGGGAAGGTGCTGCAAGCCTTGGAGGGGATTCAAAAGAAGTTCAACAGCTCGCAGTCCGAAGGGAAGGTGGTCTCTCTCGCTGACGTGATCGTTCTGGGCGGGTGCGCAGCCGTCGAGGAAGCTGCGAAGAATGCCGGGCACGACGTAAGGGTTCCCTTCTCGCCGGGGCGCACAGACGCGTCGCAGGAGCAAACCGACGTGGACTCATTTGCCGTGCTCGAACCGACCGCCGACGGTTTTCGCAACTACCTCGGAAAGGGACACTTGAGATCGGTAGAGGAACTGCTGGTGGATCGGGCGCACATGCTGACGCTGACTGCTCCCGAGATGACGGTGCTCGTCGGCGGCATGCGCGCCCTGAATGCAAACGTTGGGCAATCCGAACTCGGCCTTTTCACAAAGCGGCCTGAGACGTTGACCAATGATTTCTTCGTGAACCTGCTTGATATGAATACCCAATGGCAGGTGTCCGCCAAATGCGAGCATTTGTACGAGGGACGCGATAGCGGGACGGGCGAGCTCAAGTGGACCGGCACCGCCGTAGACCTCGTCTTCGGATCGAACTCCCAGCTCCGAGCCATTGCGGAAGTCTACGCGTGTGACGACTCGCAGCAGGCGTTTGTGCGTGACTTTGTGGCTGCGTGGGACAAGGTCATGAATCTCGATCGCTTCGACCTTGCCTGATCTCTGCGAGGTGCTCGTAACGGTCATCTCCAGGCGGCCATGGGCGAGGTAGTTGGACGATAGGCGTTTAATTAATTCGCTTGCATAAAGGATAAAAGGATAAACAACAATTTATAATAGTTACTCTGGTTGTAGGCATAGATGATTTGAGTGAGTTATTTATCCTTTTGTCAGGCTAGGCAATTCCGGGAAGTCTTTCATCTGCCAAAGCCCAGATTATTATATTTGAAGAAACATTCAAAAGGAGGAAAAATAATGGCTATTCAAATTGGAAAACCTGCCCCTGACTTCGAGGTAGACGCATGGATACGAGGCGCTCATGGGCCACGGAAGGTAGCTCTTTCCCAGCCCAGGGGAAAATGGGTGGTTCTATTCTTCTACCCGCGAGACTTCACTTTTATCTGCCCAACCGAAATCGCAGCTTTTGGTGACTTGCAAGAAGACATTGAGCGTGAGGATGCCGTCGTCATTGGCGCGAGCACAGATAGCTTCTATACTCACAAAGCCTGGTTCGAGTCGGATCCTCGGCTCAAGGGGATAAATTATCCTGTCCTGGCGGATACATCCCAAAAAGTGTGCAGGGATTTCAATGTGTTATTAGATGACGGGGCAGCATTGCGGGGCACATTTATCATCGATCCCGAGGGCATCGTGCGACACATCACCGTAAACGAACTTGATGTTGGCCGTAACGTTGACGAGACATTGCGGGTCCTTCAGGCATGGCGCATCGGTGAGCTTTGCCCGGTGGGATGGAAGCCCGGTCAATCAACCCTCACGAGCTATGACGAGTGGTTGGCCAAAGCCCTGCCTCGCCTATCTAAAGAGGTTTTGGTGAAGACAACGGAGGAGTTGCAGACCGTCACTTACTCTGCCGGTGAGACCGTGTTTGAGCAGGGCGCTGCCCCGGATCACTTTTATATTGTTGTGAGTGGGGAAGTCGAGGTGATCCGTCACAGTCCGAGCGGAGAGGTGAAGATTTTGGCGACTCTTCAAGCAGGTGACTTTTTCGGTGAGATTGGTTTGCTTACCGAAGCTCGACGAATGGCAACGGTGCGCGCCAAGACCGATCTTGAAGTGCTGTCCATGGATTGGGAAATGTTCAGGAAAGTGGTGCAAACCTCTGAGTCCACGGCAGCGGACTTTGCAGAAATCATGCGTGAAAGGTTGGCAAAAGCCTAACCAGGTACGCTGTATTTTCTCGTAATTCCTTGACAAGCAAATGTAGTGAAAGTAGGCAGTCAAGTTTTACTGAAATAGGCTGGACGATTTTCAGATTCTCACCGTGGGAAGAAAACTGGCTGTCTGTGCTTTTTTAAACCGTGAAAACCTGACCTGTAACCCAAGTGGAAAAAATGAAAAAATTATACCTATTGCCGGTTGTGGCCACTCTTGTATTGTCATGTCATAAAATTCAAATGGCCTCTGTAAGTTCGGGCAGCGAGGCCCCGGACTTCACCCTTTTCGATACAAAAGGCGTTGAGCGTTCACTGTCCGATTTTAAGGGCAAGTATATAATCCTGGAATGGACGAACCATCAATGCCCTTTTGTCCGCAAGCATTATGGAAGCGGGAACATGCAAAACCTGCAAAAATATTCTTTGCAGAAGGGTGCCGCTTGGTTGACCATACTTTCGTCGGCGCCGGGGTTGCAAGGCCATGTTTCACCCGAGAAGGCCGATTCTCTGATGAAGGAGAGCGGAAGCCAGCCGACCACCTACCTGTTCGACACCGACGGGCGGGTGGGCAGGCTTTATGGAGCCAAGGCAACACCGCATATGTTTGTCATCAATCCGGCCGGGAAAGTTGTTTACCAAGGCGCCATCGACAGCATTCGCTCTTCCGATCCCGACGATATAGCGATTGCCAAAAATTATGTGCGTATCGCCTTCGCCGATGCTTTAGCGGGCAATCCAATCGAAGTGACCGATACTCAGCCTTATGGCTGCAGTATTAAATATGCGAGGTAATGGGCCGTTGGCGAATCGGACGAGTAATATAAATCAGGTTAAATCGATTCATCCTGATTAGCCGTCAGATTATCTACTGGCCGGCTGCTGGCCGGATCGACCAGAGCGTCGAAGATGAGGCGAATTTGCCCGATTCGAGCGCGAATGCGCACGATATCCAATTCGCCATTTTTATTTACCAGTATCCGCAAGTAGAGCGGTGGGTAGCGGTTGAACTTCTTCAAATGCAATCGCTTCAGTTCGGTGGTGTGCAAACGGTGCATTTCCACCAGTGAGGCTGTAATACCAAATCGCAAAAGGATTGATAAAGATTAAAAAACAGCTATAAAGGCGGAATGAGAAGATATATGGGAACCGATGAAGACCGTGAACGTATCAAGAAATTGCTCAACAAAGAGGCTGTCGGCTGGCGTAAAGAGCGTTTGGTGGCATTAAAAATGGGCTTCCAGCCGCACCACAGCATTGATGAAATTGGAGCCATCGTGGGCCGAGGCAAAGCGACGATCCAGCGTTGGTTTGACAAATATCGTGCTGCAGGGCTCGGGGCGGTGCTTACACGCGCCTACAAAGGCGGGATCAAAAGCCGTTGCGACAAAGAGGTGGAGGCCTTCTTGCTCAATGGTTTGAAGGTCGCGCGCTGGAACACAGCCGTTCAGGCGGGGCAAGAGCTGGAGCGACATTTCGGGCGCTCCTTCGCCTACAAGACGGTGTGGCGATGGCTAAAAAAATGCGCCGGGGTGCTTCGAGTCCCTCGCCCCGTGCATGAGAAACGGGACTCGGCAAAAGCGGAAGCGTTCAAGCGAGACTTTTTTAAGATCCTCCAGGAGCTTTCCCTCACCCGAGGCAATCGGGTTCGGGTGTGGTTTGCCGATGAAAGCCGTTTTGGTTTGCTTCCGGTGTACCGCCGGTGCTGGACGCAAAGAGGGCTTCGGCCGCACAAAAAATATCAGACAAGATACCAGTGGAGCTACTGTTACGGAGCCCTCGACGTGGTCAACGGCGAGATGGTATGCATCCAAACCCCTAGCACGAATCTACAGTGGACGGAGGCTTTCCTCCAACAGATCAAAAAGCAATATCCTGAGGAGGAACATGTGGTTGTATGGGACGGGGCAGGCTTCCATCCGCACGACTCGGAGCACCCCAACGTCCCCCCGGGCATACATATCGTGAATTTGCCGCCGTATAGTCCTGAACTCAACCCGATTGAAAGACTTTGGGATATGATACAGGATCAAACGGCCAACAAACTGTGGCCGAGCATTGAGCGACTCGAAGAAGTCGTCGCAACCCATCTCAAAGACTGGTGGGAGGACACTGAAAAAGTCCTCTCTTTAGTTGGCGGAGGCTGGCAGCACATTCAAGCAAACGCTTCTGCCAAATAACTTATTATCATACCTAATGAGATTTGGTATAATAGTATCGGCGAATGCGGGATTGCTTAATCCGGCTTCGACCATCACCCTGCGGCACTGTAGGAAGTAGTAGAAATAGGAGGAAATATTCAACATTTCGTTGTTATTGGTTAGCGGCCGGTAGAGTTTTTCATTATCCAATAGTTTAATCCTCGAATGATCATCGTTCAAAGTTGAGCAAATATCTTCCAGGCTGCAAAAATCCTTCTCCATAACCTTGTGAATATAGGCAATGTCCTGAGCGGTTAAGAGGTTCGCTCGATTTCTCTGGGCAGTAGTTGAATTGTCTGGATTCATGGCGGTCTCTCTCTATAGAAGAACGGGGAGAAAGTTGATTTCGCAGTCCTGTATTTATCGGTTCAAAAGTCCGGGATTTAAAGGAAACTTGCCGTTGAACTCGATGAATTATCTTAGAGGCTGTCCCAAAAGGGTGATTTTTGCGAGGGCTTTTGATAGGCGCTCATTTTAGAGGTATTTGCATTTGGGAGAGTATCAACTTTGCTCTCCTATGACGTTAGGATACTGGTTTTGGGGTCCGGTTGCCTGGTTTTCTTTGTATGAGCCGACAGTAAGGCTGTGAAAAAGTATTGTCCTTGCTTTTCCGCTCTCTAGGCCGCCGCTTTGGTTTTTAGTTCGTCTTGCTGGGCCAGCATCTTGGCTACTTTCCATAGGTTGTGCGAGAGTACCGACCAGGCTACGCTGATCGAGCGGTTGGCAAAGCCTTTGCTGCGCAACCGCCCGGCCTGCCAGCGATTCTTCAATACCCCGATCCGCCCTTCGGTGCTGGCCCGGCGCTTTTGCAATTGCCTGAACAGTGGTTCCTCCATCCGTTTTTTCAACTGCTTCGGATCGCGTGGACAGAGCGCGTCGTAGATTCCCTCCTGGGCTAACTGCCGGCGGGCCCGCTGGGAGGCAAATCCCCGGTCCGCGCACATGGCCGCTATGGGTTCTTCCAGGTTGAAGCGGTTCTGTCTTTGCAAACTCTCTTGCATTTGTTCATTTTCGCTTGGAGTTCGGCTGCCGTAGAGTTTCCAGTCCAGCAGGTACCCTTCAACGCTTTCTCCCAAAAACAGGGTGTTGCCGAACTCGACCTCTTGGCCCGCTTTACCTCGCACAATCACCTGCCCATCGAGTTCGTAAACACTCAAGACTTTCTCTGCGTTTTTCACCTGGCGGCCGCCAATGATCCGCTCGTGCGCCTGTTTGATGACCACCGGGATTTGCTCGCTCATGCGCTCCATCCGGGCGAGGATCTGTTGGACCTGTTTTTCGCTGTAATCGCTTTGCTCCCAGCAGGCTTGCAATAATTCCCGGTGACTGCGGGCATGCTCCCCGATCCGTTTGAACAGCTTTCTCATCTGCCTCAAGATACCCTTGCGCTGCCGCGCGCTGTCCTTTCGCCGCCGGCTGTGGGTCATCTGTATGCACAGCCGATTCATCTGCCGAGCCAAGGGCTCCGGTTCGATCGGCATGCGATGGCGCAAACCGGCCTTCTCGCGGATCAGCCGGATCGCTTTGAGCAACGTGCCGGCTACATCCTTGAGTAATACCCAGTCCGTCGGCCAATGAATGTTAGCCTCCAAACAGGTGCCGTCGATCAGGCAAATGGTGGGGTCAATCGGCTTGTCCAATCTCACCTGCCGGGCCAGAAGGGCATCGCCCACCACCTCAGTCAAGGTCCGGTGCAAGGCCCTCAACTGCTCTTCGCTGAAAAACTTCGAGGCCCGCTCCAGGGTGCTTTTGGAGATGCCCCTGATGCCATCGATCTGCCGGACACGGCAAAAGTCGGCCAACAGATCGCTGCTGCCCAGAGCCCGCGACAAATGCCGAAACGAAATCCCTCCGAGCAGACGGCCCAGCGTATCCATGCGCAGTGCCTTGATGGCAAAACTGGCCCGCTGCCGCCGGGCCTTTAGACCCATTGGCGGCCACCCCTCCAAGGCCAGCTCAATGGCCTGCGATTCCACCTCCGAGTCGATCAGCAGCCGATCGATTCGATCAATGGTGGCGCGGAAGTTATCGTAATCGAGGCACCGGTCGACCACAGTTAAAGCTGGACGCAGGAGGCATTGGATGGCTATATTTTTCATAGAAAGGGCTATATATTGATTTTCGCTAACTCAATTATAGAACCCTTTTTTGGCCGGATCGAGCAAAAACTTGCTCTTTCCGGCTCTTTTTATCAACGTCATCCAGTTGACTATAAAATCTTTATATTTTTGGGACAGCCTCTATCTTAAAACACTCCTGCCACGTTAGGGAGGTTGAAAGCTGAAATCGGGCCGGAGAATGGGTTACCGCGCAAATGCCTGAACCGATTTTTTGGAAATTTTCGATCAACCGTCAAATACCGGAAAACCGTTGCAGGCTGACTTCTTTATCCAGTGCAGTTTCGCCCTTGAGGAAATCTGCCATTTGCCGGGCGAAAAACGGGGCTATGAGGGTGCCTTTTGATCCCAATCCATTAAAGATACCCAGTTGGGAATATTGCGGATGCATTCCCAGGACCGGCTTGTAATCCTTTATAATGGGGCGGATGCCGGCCCGGCGCCCGGTTACCTCGAAAGGCATTTTTATAAAATTTTGCAATCCAGAAAGAATTTCAGCCTCACCGTCCGTAGTAGGAATTTTATCAATCGGGTCCCAGCAATAGGTTGAGCCTGCCCGAAATGTGTTTTGGCCCACAGGCAGGAGCCATTTTCCGGAATTGAGGATCTGCCGCAGCGGTTCAGCGAGATTCGTTTTTAAATCGAGAATTTCACCCTTGGCAGGCTTGAATGGAAGCCACTGAAACCAGGGATTGTTTTGCGAGCGGAAGCCCTCGCAGAAAATTACTTTGCCCGCTTGGCAATTTCTCCACCTGACGCCCGATTTTCCGATGGCCATGTCGCTGTATAAGAATTTTTCCCTCGAAAGACAGCCCTTGTTTTCAAGGTATTTACCAATGTCATCGACCAGGTGGCCCATTTCGAGGTGCCCGCTGCCGCCGGGAGAGAAGCTTCCGTAGGGGTCGATCAATATTTCGGGTTTCCAACCGGGTGGTCTCATGGCTCCCAGATAGCGGTTGGTGCCCGAACCGCTTCGCTTTTGCATCCACAGTTGTCGTTCCTGATCACTCTTGAAAACGCGCACCAATTCCTTTTCGCGATAATAGACGTGGCCTAATTTTTGACCCAAAAGTCGGTAGGTATTTCTACAATCGGCCAATAATGGTTCGAGCCGCCAGCAGGGGGTCATGCGGGGACCCGTGACAGGGTTGACGATGCCAGCGCCGACTTTGGTGGCCGATCCCGCTTGGTCTTCATCAACCACCAATATCGCGCAACCCGATTCCAATAAATTCCAGGCTAGGAGACTTCCGGCCAAACCTTGGCCGACAATGAGAAAATCGATGGTCATTAATGGGTGAATGGTGTTGGAGCCACATTGGGCTTTCAAGCCGGTAATAGCAAAAAAGCAGAAATTGCCGCTTCGGTGCTTGCATTTCTTGAATTTTCAGAATATATTGAAAATTAGATAAATAGTCTAATTAATATTATACAAAAAGAGAGAATCGGCATCGAAAATGACAGCGACGGCAACTTTGAATAAAAGTGTTTTGGAAGAGGCCCGTGAAGATTTTATTGTCCAGTGGGGCGCTCTGGGCACGGCTTGGGGCATTAACCGCACTATGTATGGCCCAGATCCATGCTTTTCTATTGATTTCGGCAGAACCGTTAAGCACGGATGATGTGATGGAACATCTCAAGATCAGCCGGGGCAATGCCAATACCAACCTGCGGGAAATGGTTGGGTGGGGTTTGGCCCGAAGCGTTGTCAAGAGGGGAAATCGCAAAGAATATTTTGAGGCCGAAAAAGAAGTCTGGAAGATATTCTGCATCATTTCCAGAGAGCGCAAAAGGAGGGAAATTGAGCCAGCAATTACGGTTCTGAAAAATTGCCTGGAAAATACGAGAGGTTTGAATTCATCCGAAGCCAAATCATTCCACCGTCAAATGGCGGAGCTCAGTGAATTTGTCGGTTTGGCGAGCTCCATTTTAGAGAAAATTGCGACCTCCGAAGAGAATAAAATAATGCCCAAAGTGATCAGATTGTTCAGCTGATGGAAAAATTACTCCAGCCGCTACTTTCCTCCTATCAAAGACTGAGACTGAGGCGAGATACTCGAGGGTTCAGCCATGCACTCAACAGGGGGATTTTGGGCACTTCGCGCAAGAAAAACCTGGTTTACAAAATGCTTGACCGCAAGCTAATGCGTTCCCGGAGAACGGTCACCCACCTATTCGGGCCAACACAGATAAATAATCGTTCCGGTCCCACGGTTCTTATTAAAAAAGCCCTCCAAAAGCTGCTGAATCTGCGCAGGTAAAATGATGGGGATGCCGGTGCAGGATTTTCGAGTCCTGGCACCTGATTTCTTTTTTCCTTTTAGCTTTGGATTGCCATTGAACATTTTCCCATCATGGGCGCTCTTATTATTAATGGTAGTATTTGAGCACAGGTTCGAAAGTGGGTAGTGTATAAAAAAAGAATGTTATTTTGTATTTTTAGCTGTACAAATAGCGTTAGGTAGTTTATTCTTAGTGCATGGTTACTAAAATTATTAATTGTCGGCACTGTGGAAGTGAAAATATCATTAAATTTGGCAAGACGCCCAACCATAAACAGCGCTACCGCTGCCATGATTGTGGTAAACAAAGCCGCGAAAACCCCACAGTGAAATACACCGAAGAGCAAAAAGAAATGATCCTGCGAGTCTATCAGGAACGCAGCAGTCTACGCGGTTTACAGCGCGCCTTCGGGGTGAGTCCCAACACCGTTTTGAGTTGGTTAAAAAAAACGACAATCGCTGCGACCGCTCAAAAGCACGATTCTTGCGGCCCGCCGCCATGATGTCATTGAACTGGACGAACTGTGGTCTTTTGTGGGGCGCAAGAGCGATGCCCAATGGGTTTGGATCGCTCTTTGCCGACGCACCCGTCAAATCCTCTCCTATGCCATTGGGCCTCGGGATTGGTATCGTTGCCGGGAACTTTACGAGCGTCTGCCACGGGCCTACAAAAGATGTGCCACCTACAGCGACTTTTGGAGCACTTATGATGAAGTCTTTCCTCATAACCGATCCGTGGGAAAAGAAACCGGTGAAACGGCCCATGTGGAACGATGGAACAATACCCTGCGCCAACGACTGGGTCGTTTCACACGCAAAACCCTCTCCTTTTCCAAGCTTAAGAGTATGCATGAAACCTGTCTGATACTTTTCATTCATCAATATAATCAAGAATTAGCCACCATTCCTACTTAATACACTACCCGAAAGTGAAAGTATTTAAGATCATCCTGGTTCTATTAGGTGCAGCGTTGATTTTTAGCGGGTGCATCGCCTTGCTGTTGTTAACCCCATGGATTCAGAAAACGGTGGCCCTGGCCGTTCTGGAGAATAAAGTTGATGGTTCGCTGGAATTGGAAAGTGTTTATCTTCTCCCCGGAAGCCTTTCCCTAAAGGGCCTGAAATACTCGGAACAAGGCGTAGAGGTAGCTGCCGAAAAAGCCCGCATTGAATTTTCTCTGGTTCGGCTCCTGAGGGGAAAGGAGATTAAATTGTCAAAAATTGACGTATCCGGACTGAGTGTGGATGTGTCCGGCATTTTGAAAGAAAGTTCGCAAGTTTATGACGCCCAGCCAACCATTCAAACCAGTAGGCCGGTTCCATCGGATATAATTATCAAGCCGGGCAAAGAAACTTTTGCAGGGTTATTGCCCTATACCGACATCGGTTATCGATTTTGGGTGGATAGCTTCGCGATAGATGGAAAAATCATCTTCCCGGCTTCCCGTGAAATAGAATTTTTCCTGGTGGGCAGCGATGTGAAACCCGCAGCCAGTGTTTATTTGAGCCTGACGGGTTCCTTAACCGATCAAAATCCGGGCGCGTCGATCTCAAGTATGAATTTTGATGGAGAATTAATGCTGGAGCAGAAGGCCGACTCCGGCCTGTCGAAGCTGGAAATTATAACGACAGCCTATGCCAGAGGAGCGGCATTTGAAGGGGAAATTGCCTTACGGAACGAAGTTGTTATAGAGAAAACTGAAATGGATCGAGAATCCCATCTAATGCGTATGGTATTAATCGACGCCCTGGGTGATGAAAATGTCCTCTTCGATCTGACAGATGAGTATGATCGACGGGAATCGGGTTTCAGAGGCAATTTCCAACTAAATATGTTCAGCGAGCAGTTAAAACCGTTTGCAATGGGTTTGCCTTTCCCGAGGTTTACAGCCGTTGGTTCGGGAACTTTTGATTACTCCATAAAAGAAAGAACGGGGTCTCTGAAAACGATTATCGAGGGACAGGTGGATGAACTTGAGACACTGCGGCCTGAATTGAAGGAAATTCCTCCACTGGCGCTTCATACCGAAATCGATATTAAAAAGGACGGCAGCAGTTTTTGGATCAACAAACTGGCGGCCACCGTTAAAAATAGGAAAAATGGAAATAAGATTGCCGAACTCGCCGGCAATTCTCCTTTTCGTATTGATCCCAACGATGACAGCTTTGGGTTCGACCATGTGCGGGGAAACCTTTTGTTATTTACGCTTGATGAAGTTCCTGCAAATTGGGCCAATGGCTTTTTTAAGGATACGGATAACCTAATTTCCGGCGGCATTATGGGCGGAGAATTTGCTTTGCTCAAGGATGGGGCTAATTTCAAAATCCTTATGACGAAGCCCTTTCTTGCTTCGGGAATATCTTACGGCAAAGAGGGGAGGGATTTTCTTAAAAACATCGACGTTGTATTGGGAGGGGACTTCGGCCTAAACCTCACAGGGAAGGAATACAATTTTAATTTTAAGACCGTGGAATTGCATTCCGGCGGCGTCCAATTACTGGATGGAAACCTTGAGGCAAAACTATATCCGTATGATGATAAACCGGATAGGCTATTGATCAAGGGAAACATCTCAGCCCGTTTAAACGAATGGCACAAACAACCTTTCGCGGAAGAAATTTCGGTTCCCTGGGCAGCGCCTCTGACTTTGGAGCAGAGTTTCCAAATGACGCTGGAAACGGATTTCATCCGCGTGGAAAACCTGATTGGAGAATTAAAGGATGATACGGGTCAAAAATTCTTTAGCGTGGAGTTGCTAAAGCCGGTTAGTTTCCAACAGCCCTGGGAACAAACATTTCCATTCGGGATGGGCGAATCGGGCGATTTGTTAAACTTAACGTTTACAAATTTTCCGATGGGTTTAATAGATCCCTACCTACCCAGCTATCAATTGACCGGCGGACATTTTTCCGGTCAATTCATTATTGCTTCGAATCATGGAGTTATTGAAGCCAAGTCAGAGAAAACCTCATCTTTTAATAATATCCATCTGAGTGAACGGGGGCGTCCAATTTTGAAAAATCTTTCCCTCAACCTGGATTCAAAATTGTCATTTCTGCAGAATATATTGAACATTTCCTGGAGCGGGTTGGAGGCGTACTCGGGGAACGATAATTCCATAAAAAGCAATGGCGAAATGAGCCTTGATTGGAACAGGGAATTTCCTTTGCAGAAAGCTTCCGGGGATATTCAGATGGATATTGAGAATTTGGCGCGACAGCCCTTTTTCTCAAGATCATCGATCGCCGATTCTGGATTTGTCGTCATGAACGGAATTTTCAATTTAAAAGATCAAAATAATTTTTCAGGCCAAGTTCTAATTACGGATATAAAAGCATCGAGCATCCCTGAACATCCTATTAAAAGCGGTGAAATTTCGGTTGAGGGTAGCTTAGAGAATGATCTTATTATGATGAACGCGCCCATTTCACTGCAAGGGGTTGGTGGCAACTCGGACGCGCGTTTGGAAGTGCGACTTGAACGGCGGGAAATGGGCGCGAAGTTTTCCATTTCTGTCAAGGGGAATAGGCTTGTTCTGGCAGATGCGATCGCCTTGGCCGCTTTGTTTGACACTAGTAAAAAGGAGTCCCCTCAGCCCATAAATACTGCCGGAGCGACAAGACTTCCAGCCCCATCGAACTTATTGAGAGAATCGAATCCATTCTGGTATGGATATTCGGGTGAAGCGCGCATTGATTTCGACAAGGTGGTGTATCCCGGCATAGGCCAACTGGAAGAAGTAAAGGCGGTTTTAAACGCTGACGAACATCGATTATCCTTTGCAACAATAAATTCAGGATCGACAAAACAACCATTAGGTATAGCAGGCAAAATAGATTTTATTACGAACCATAAAAAGCCCTATTCGCTGGAAGCCGAAGTGGAGGTAGCGAATTTTGACGCGGGATTATTTTTAAGTAAAAGCGATCCTCTTCATAACCCGATAGTGGAGGGAATATTCGATCTGAAGGGAACCTTAGACGGAGAGGCGGAAAATCTGCCTCGGCTACTGCAAACGGCCCAGGGTAATTTTTTCCTGGAAAGTACTTCTGGCGGCCTCTTCCGTGCACTGCCGTTGAGGGATCAAAAAGGCCAGGCGGCTTCACTTGCCCTAACTGGACTAGATATTCTCCTGGGCAATAAGGTTCGCGAGTTCAATACGGCTAATAGGGCCGTGATTTTGTTGCAGGAAATCAAATTTGATGAAATGAAAATCGCAGCGGTTCGAGGATCGGACCTGAATATAAGCCTGACGGATTTGTTTGTCCGGGGGCCGGAAATCATCCTGGCTGGCGCGGGTGGCGTGACTTACCGGGAAGGAGTGCCGTTTCTGGAGCAGCCATTAATTTTAAATGCGCAAATGGGGGCCAAAGATGAAGCCGCCTATCTGCTCAATGAACTAGGTCTATTGATTAATTCCCAAACGGAAGAAGGATATTACCTGGGACCTTCTTTTTCTATAAGAGGAACATTGGGAAATCCCGACAAGTCGGAATTAGATCGATTGGTGAGAAGATCTACCTTCGGATTATTGGGAGCGGGCGGCAGGAGAGTGGATTTGGAAAAACAGAGTCAAACCGAAGATGCCACGGAGGCGGAAACGACTCCCGGCGGCGATAATTTTCAACAGAAAGAGGGAAGCTCGAAGGAGGAAGTATTCCTGAGAAGCATTTTTAAAATCATCACCGATGGACAACAGTTCATCACCGATGGACAACAGTAATAGTATAGTAAAAGTCGAACGATGAAAAATGAACCATTCGGCTCCGTTTTGGGGCCATTAACCAAGCCCGCTGCCTTGCCGCCGCTCAACGCTGGTCATCCCGATAAAAATGTCTTTGATGCATTGCACAGGTTAAGCGTGAAAAGCGCATTTGAGAATAAACCGGTGGAGGATGAATCCATGGCCCGATGCTGTATGGCGGGTCTATGGCTCCTGCATGGATATTTGGACCAATCGCATCGAATCAGTCAGCATGTGGGCAGCCCAACGGGAAGCTATTGGCATGGAATCATGCACAGAAGGGAAGGGGATTACGGCAATTCCAAATACTGGTTCCGGCGAGTTGGCAACCACGCTATTTGGGAACAGTTGGCTCAAGATATCGTTAGAATAATGAAAGAATCTGAAAAAGCCGGAATACTCGCCGTTACTTTTAAAAGTTCTGTCTGGGATCCCTATCATTTTGTCGATTTGTGCGAGGAGTTCGCGGGAACCGGCACGGATATGGAAAAGAGATTGCAAGAGGCACAAATGCGGGAATGGGAACTGCTTTTCGCTTATTCCTATCAGGAGGCGTTGGGTATTTAATGATTCAGTTATTACATCGGGGTAAAGTCCGAAGAAAAGTTGAAATCGGATGATAACGAGATTAAAGCCAGAGGAATTTTTCGCCGACTCCATCCACTAAAGTCTTGCACTTTTCAAGAGCCCGATATGGCCTTCGTGTTGCTTTGAAAACCGGATTTCACCTTGCTTTGCTCTGCTATTGAAAAATTAAAACAAAAAAGCCAAATTTATGGTGATAAGGGGTTGCTTTTGGCCGGTAACCCGAGGTAGTTTAGAAACTGTAGTTTCCATTTATAATTTGCCTATTTTATCTTTATGTCTGAAAACATAAGTAATTCTAAATCAACTAATAAGAAAAAGACTGACGGTTCCGACTACGATGCTTCCAAAATCCAGAAACTAGAGGGGCTGGAGGGGGTTCGCAAGCGGCCCGACATGTATATTGGCGATACCAATGAAAGAGGGCTCCATCATTGCGTTTTCGAGATTGTGGACAACTCGGTGGACGAAGCTTTGGCTGGGTATTGCAGCCTGATCAAGGTTACTATACATTTGGACGGTTCCTGCTCGATTGAGGATGATGGGCGGGGCATTCCGGTGGATATGCACACGAAGCACAATATGCCGGCGGTGGAACTGGTTTTGACCAACCTGCACGCCGGGGGCAAGTTCGGTAAAGGGGCCTACCAGGTTTCCGGCGGACTGCACGGAGTGGGGGCGAAATGCGTCAATGCAGTCTCGGAATGGTTCGAGGCGGAAGTGAGCCGCGAGGGCAAGGTGCACCATATTGGATTTGCCCAAGGCAAAACCACCAGCCAATTGAAAGTGATCGGGACAACGAAAAAGACGGGCACCAAAATCACGTTTATGCCGGACCCGGTGATTTTCCAACTCGTGCGGGATTTTCAGTACGACATTCTGGCCAAACGAATGCGTGAGTTGGCCTTTCTCAACCCCGGCGTCTCCATTGAGTTGGTGGACGAGCGAACGGACAAAAGTGAACAGTTCAAGTTCAACGAAGGAATCAAGGAGTATGTGGCCTTTCTCAACAGGGCCAAAATTGTGGTCCATCCCAACCCGATCTGCCTCACTGGAAAAGCTCCCACCGAGGACGAAAGCAGCGAAGCCATGATTGAGCTGGATGTGGCTATGCAATACAACGACAGCTACAACACCCAGATTTACGCCTACGCCAACAGCATCCACAACATCGAGGGCGGCACCCATCTTTCTGGTTTTCGCACCGCTTTAACGCGGGTCATCAACAATTACGCCAAAGCCAACAACCTGGTGAAGGAGAAGGACCCCTCACTGAGCGGCGACGATGTGCGCGAGGGCCTCACAGCCGTGCTATCAGTCAGGGTGCCGGAGCCTCGTTTTGAGGGACAGACGAAAACCAAGCTTTCGAACCGGGAAGTCGATGGCATAGTGCAGAAAATTGTGGGCGAGCAGTTAAAATTTTATTTAGAAACAACCCCGGCGGTGGCCAAGAAGATTATTGAAAAAAGCCTCAATGCCTCACGCGCACGGGAAGCCGCCCGCAAAGCGAGGGAAACGGTTCGCAAAAGCGCCATGGGCTCGGGGGGGCTGCCAGGCAAGCTGGCCGACTGTTCGGAGAAAGACCCAAAAGTATGCGAGCTATTTATCGTCGAAGGGCAATCGGCCGGGGGGTCTGCCAAGCAGGGGCGCGACCGGCGCTACCAGGCCATACTTCCCATCCGCGGCAAGCTAATCAATGTGGAAAAAGCGCGCATTGACAAAGTCCTCAACAATACGGAAATCCGCACTATTATCACTGCTTGCGGCACCGGCATCGGGCACGAAGGGGACGGGGCTTTCGACGTGGAAAAAGCCCGCTACCACAAGATCATCCTGATGTGCGATGCCGATGTGGACGGCTCCCATATCAGCACGTTGCTGCTCACTTTTCTCTATCGCCAGATGCGGGGATTAATTGAGGAAGGCTATGTTTACATCGCCCAGCCGCCCCTCTACAAAATCAAACGAAAACGCCGCGAGCAATATGTGGACAATGACGAGGAGCTGAACCGCATCTTGCTAGAGCTCGGCTCGGAGGATGCGACCTTGGTTCGTTTGCGCGACGGGCATAAATTTTCCGGAACCAAGGTGGACAGGATCGTGGAAGCCTTATCGCGTTTGGAAAAACTAGCCCGGGGAGTGACACGCTACGGCTGCCCCTTGCATCTCTACCTCGACCAGCAGAAAGAGAAAACACATCAACTACCGAAATATATTTCCCGTATCCGTACCGGCAACGAGGAGGAATTCCGGTTTCTGTCCGACGATGACGACCGTTCCCGGTTTTATGTGGATATGAAAATCGATGATGTTTTTGAAGATGTCATCCTGAGGGAGGCGGAAAAGGACGGGCACACCGTTAATCAACGCATCACCTTGCATGAAATATTTGAAGCCGGGGAGATGACAAAAATTTTAAAAGAAATCGCCCGCATCGGCCTTGATGTAGCGCAGTTTACCCCAAGCGACGAACCGCGCTACCAATTGATCGAAAATGAGGGCCAAAATAATGAGCGAATCATCGAACTGCACTCGATTATGGATATCATATCGCAAATACGTGTGCAAGGAAGGCGGGGCCTTGCCATTCAACGCTACAAGGGGCTCGGAGAGATGAACCCCAAGCAATTGTTCGAAACCACCATGGACCCGGAAAAGCGGCGCCTGCTGAAAGTGAACATTACCGATGAAGCCAAGGCGGAAAATACCTTCACCGTACTCATGGGAGAGGACGTCCCTTCGCGCCGGGCATTTATCGAAGACAATGCCTTGAACGTTTCCTATCTCGATGTTTGAATATCCTGGAGAACAGTTTGGGTGAATTTAATCCTCCCTGAGCTAACACCGGAACAAGCCCCTGAACGCCAGATTTTTTAAAATAAAGAATGTACGATACCAAAGATAAACAGATTCCGACCAATATCACGGAAATTATGGAGACGGCTTACATCGATTACTCGATGTCGGTCATCATCAGTCGCGCCCTGCCGGACGCACGGGATGGCCTCAAGCCGGTGCAGCGGCGCATCCTTTACGCCATGCTGCGGGAGGGGCTGCTCCATAACCGGCCTTTCGACAAATGTGCCGGGGTGGTGGGCGAGGTGCTCAAAAATTATCATCCCCACGGCGACACATCCGTTTACGACACTCTGGTCCGCATGGCTCAAAGATGGGTTTTGCGCTACCCTCTGATTATTCCGCAGGGAAACTTCGGTTCTATCGACGGCGATCCCCCGGCGGCCTACCGCTATACGGAGTGCAAACTGGCCGAATTGGCCGAAGGCATGTTGAAGAACCTCGACGAGGACACGGTCGATTTCGTTCCCAATTATAAAGAGAGCACGACCGAGCCGAGCGTTCTGCCGGCCGCTCTGCCCAATCTTTTGATGAACGGTTCCACCGGCATCGCCGTGGGCATGACGACCAATATACCTCCGCACAACCTGGGCGAGCTTATCGATGCCACCTGCGCCATCATCGACAATCCGAACATCCCGCTGGATGAAGTTATCGAGATAGTGCCGGGTCCGGATTTTCCGACCGGCGGCGCCATCATGGGCAACGAGGGAGTTGTCAAATACCTGCAAACCGGCAGGGGCATCTTCAAAGTCCGAGGTACCGCCCACGTTGAAGAACTCAGACAAGGGAAAGAGCAGATCGTCATTACGGAGACACCCTACTATGTCAACCGGGCCACTCTGGTCACTAAAATTGCGGAACTGATCACCCAAAAAACCCTCAATGGAATCAGCGATTTGCGCGACGAGTCGGATGAAGCGACCCGCATCGTGCTGGAGTTAAAACGGGGCGAAGTGCCCCGCGTGACCCTGAACAAACTCTTCAAAATGACTCAGTTGGAGTCTTCCTTCGGGGCTATCCTGCTGGCGCTGGACAAACGGCGACCCAAGCAAATGAACATCAAGGAAATGCTCGTTTGCTACATCGAGCACAGACGGGAAGTTGTTTACCGAAGGACCGCTTTTCAATTGAGGAAGGCCGAAGCGAGGGCCCATATCCTGGAGGGTTACAAGATAGCCCTGACTAATCTCGACGATTTCGTGAAAATCATTCGCGCTTCTTCCAACCGCGATGACGCCCGCACCAGATTGATGGCCCGCTACCCGATTACGAAGAGGCAGGTTGACGCCATTCTCGACCTCAGGCTCTATCAATTGACGGGTTTGGAACAGGAAAAAATCGAGAACGAATACCGCCAATTGATGGTCATTATCTCCGGTTTGCGGGAAATCCTCGATAACGAGAAAAAACTACTTTCCGTGATCAAAAAAGAATTGCGGGAAGTGCAAGAGAAGTATTCCTCCCCCCGGAAGACCAAACTGCTGGCGGCCGAAGGCGAATTCCGCATGGAGGACATCATCGTCAACGAAGGCTGCATGATAACGGTTACCCATGCCGGTTTCATCAAGTGGACATCGGTCAGTTCCTACCGCTCGCAACGGCGCGGCGGCAAGGGAGTCATCGGCACTGGTTCGCACGAGGAAGATTTCGTGGAGCATCTCTTTACCGCCAGCACCCACGACTACATCATGTTCTTCATGAATAATGGGCGGGTTTATGTGGAAAAAGTTTACGATATCCCGGAGGGCTCGCGCATCTCCAAAGGCCGGGCGGTAGTCAATGTTTTGCAGATGCAAAAGGATGAAAAATTAGCCGCCATGATCTGCGTAAAGGAATTCACCGACGACCTGCACCTGGTCATGTGCACGCGCAACGGAGTGGTCAAAAAAACCAATCTCGCCGATTACAAAAACTACCGCAAGGGCGGCCTTATCGGGATTAAGATCGATGAGAACGACCAGCTCATGGCAGCCAATTTAACCAATGGCGAGGATGATCTGGTTATCATTACACACAAAGGAATGTCCATCCGGTTCAAGGAAACGGACCTTCGAGACCAGGGCCGGGCCACACGCGGCGTGAGGGGCATAAAATTGAAGGGCAAAGACTTGGTGAAGACTTTTGAAGTGGTGAAGCCGGACGCCACCTTGCTCATCGCTGGCGAAAATGGGCAGGGCAAGCGCACGAATTTCGATCAATACCGGGTGCAAAGCCGGGCCGGAAGCGGAATCATTGCCATTCGCAGCTCGAATGTGGCCGGCGCTTTGAGCGTGTATGAGAACGATGAAATTATGATGCTGACCCATTTGGGCCAGGCGGTGCGAAGCCCGGTCAAAGGTATTCGCGTTATCGGTCGCACCACGCAGGGGGTTCGCCTCATCAACCTGGCGCCAAAAGACAAACTGATGGGTTTGTCCAAAGTCATCGAGGTGGATGTAGAGGAGGCCTGAGAATTTTAGATAGGTTCTAGTTAGAGGCTGTCCCAAAAGGGTGATTTTTGCGAGGGCTTTTGATAGGCGCTCATTTTAGAGGTATTTGCATTTGGGAGAGTATCAACTTTGCTCTCCTATGACGTTAGGATACTGGTTTTGGGGTCCGGTTGCCTGGTTTTCTTTGTATGAGCCGACAGTACGGCTGTGAAAAAGTATTGTCCTTGCTTTTCCGCTCTCTAGGCCGCCGCTTTGGTTTTTAGTTCGTCTTGCTGGGCCAGCATCTTGGCTACTTTCCATAGGTTGTGCGAGAGTACCGACCAGGCTACGCTGATCGAGCGGTTGGCAAAGCCTTTGCTGCGCAACCGCCCGGCCTGCCAGCGATTCTTCAATACCCCGATCCGCCCTTCGGTGCTGGCCCGGCGCTTTTGCAATTGTCTGAACAGTGGTTCCTCCATCCGTTTTTTCAACTGCTTCGGATCGCGTGGACAGAGCGCGTCGTAGATTCCCTCCTGGGCTAACTGCCGGCGGGCCCGCTGGGAGGCAAATCCCCGGTCCGCGCACATGGCCGCTATGGGTTCTTCCAGGTTGAAGCGGTTCTGTCTTTGCAAACTCTCTTGCATTTGTTCATTTTCGCTTGGAGTTCGGCTGCCGTAGAGTTTCCAGTCCAGCAGGTACCCTTCAACGCTTTCTCCCAAAAACAGGGTGTTGCCGAACTCGACCTCTTGGCCCGCTTTACCTCGCACAATCACCTGCCCATCGAGTTCGTAAACACTCAAGACTTTCTCTGCGTTTTTCACCTGGCGGCCGCCAATGATCCGCTCGTGCGCCTGTTTGATGACCACCGGGATTTGCTCGCTCATGCGCTCCATCCGGGCGAGGATCTGTTGGACCTGTTTTTCGCTGTAATCGCTTTGCTCCCAGCAGGCTTGCAATAATTCCCGGTGACTGCGGGCATGCTCCCCGATCCGTTTGAGCAGCTTTTTCATCTGCCTCAAGATACCCTTGCGCTGCCGCGCGCTGTCCTTTCGCCGCCGGCTGTGGGTCATCTGTATGCACAGCCGATTCATCTGCCGAGCCAAGGGCTCCGGTTCGATCGGCATGCGATGGCGCAAACCGGCCTTCTCGCGGATCAGCCGGATCGCTTTGAGCAACGTGCCGGCTACATCCTTGAGTAATACCCAGTCCGTCGGCCAATGAATGTTAGCCTCCAAACAGGTGCCGTCGATCAGGCAAATGGTGGTGTCAATCGGCTTGTCCAATCCCACCTGCCGGGCCAGAAGGGCATCGCCCACCACCTCAGTCAAGGTCCGGTGCAAGGCCCTCAACTGCTCTTCGCTGAAAAACTTCGAGGCCCGCTCCAGGGTGCTTTTGGAGATGCCCCTGATGCCATCGATCTGCCGGACACGGCAAAAGTCGGCCAACAGATCGCTGCTGCCCAGAGCCCGCGACAAATGCCGAAACGAAATCCCTCCGAGCAGACGGCCCAGCGTATCCATGCGCAGTGCCTTGATGGCAAAACTGGCCCGCTGCCGCCGGGCCTTTAGACCCATTGGCGGCCACCCCTCCAAGGCCAGCTCAATGGCCTGCGATTCCACCTCCGAGTCGATCAGCAGCCGATCGATTCGATCAATGGTGGCGCGGAAGTTATCGTAATCGAGGCACCGGTCGACCACAGTTAAAGCTGGACGCAGGAGGCATTGGATGGCTATATTTTTCATAGAAAGGGCTATATTGATTTTCGCTAACTCAATTATAGAACCCTCTTTTGGCCGGATCGAGCAAAAACTTGCTCTTTCCGGCTCTTTTTATCAACGTCATCCAGTTGACTATAAAATCTTTATATTTTTGGGACAGCCTCTAGTTAAAGATCAAAAAACTCACCCTGTGACAAAGGATCACGCCTATCTTTTTTGGGCAAACTATTGGCCATGAGCCATTCCAGGGTGATAGGCTTGAATTCGGACAATTGTCCTAAATAGAGAAGCAGAAGAGCCGCCCCGAGGGCATCGTAAAGGGCGCAGTGGTAGCGCTTTCGATCGGGCGAGCAATGTTGATGAGCCAAATCCTGCAAATGATCTTCGAGACTGAAGGTTTGCAGCAAATCCCCCAGTTTGTGGCTCTCCAGTTGTTGAAATAAGGAAGCATAGAGAATTCGCGTGTCAATCCAGGGGCCCCAATCGGCGATCTTCTTTCCGTTGTTTAAAAAATCGGGCGAAAAGGGAGGGTAAGGCCAAACGGATTTTATGAGGCCGTTTTCTACAACTGCGTGATGCGCGGCTAAACAACCGGTATTGCGCAGCTCGGAAAAATTGGAAAAATACTCGGAAAAGGGCGCTTGCTTCCGGGTTTTGTAATTGGTGATGCCGTGAAATCGCTCTTCCCTTGAGTCCATGGGCCGGCAAGCCTGGCATAGGCTGGTGGCGGTATTGGCAATCTTACCCTCGAAAATTGAAACAACGCCAAACTCAACCACTCCATAAGAACGAGCGCCCTCGAAATCGATAACATGAATAGGCGTCTTCGACCAAAGCATGAACAATCACTTAAACAACCCAACCCGCTTTGCCCAAGCAAATTCTCCACAAGCAAAAAACCATCCTTGGCAAATAATGGAGAGCCGCTATTTTTCAAAAAAATATTAATTATGAATGAGGAAATTCTTGTAAAATTTATTAAACTACTGGCCGAGGAGAGTGGGAAGGTCATAAGACCTTATTTTGGCGATCCAAAACTGGAAATCGAAACAAAAAAAGATTTCACCCCGGTGACCATTGCGGACCGAAAGTCCGAAGAGATCATGCGCGGTTTGATTAATGATCGTTTTCCCGATCACGGTATCATCGGTGAAGAATTCGGTGATGAGATGAGCGAAGCGGAATATGTCTGGGTGCTCGATCCGATCGATGGGACCAAGCCGTTCTCCACCGGCTGCCCGCTTTTCGGAACCCTCATCGCTTTGCTCAAAGAGGGCCGGCCAATTCTCGGTGCCATCAATAACCCGGTAACCGGGCAGCTCCTGATCGGCAACAACGTGGAGACGAATTTAAACGGGATTCCGGTAAAAATGAGGGAGATGTCCATCCTGGAAGAAGCGCGGTTGCTGACTTCGAGCCTGGAGGCGCCCGCTCAGTATCAAAACGGCGCCAACTGGGACCGCTTGGCCGAACGGACGAAGGAACTGTTGACCTGGGGAGATTGCTTCGGATACCTCTTGCTGGCCACCGGTAGCGCCGACATAATGGTCGATCCCATCATGAATCCGTGGGATTTGATGGCTCTAATCCCAGTCATTCGTGGAGCCGGAGGTGTGATCACTGACTGGCAAGGAAACGATCCCGTGACGGGCAACTCAATCGTCGCAGCCAACCCAATCCTGCATCCCATAGTGATCGAGATTCTGAATGCCTGAATCAAGTCAGGAACGCTTGAAGCGTTCTTCACCTATATTACCGGTTTTGGAGATCTCGTTTTTAGGAAGATAACCACGGTTGAAAGCAATAGCAGGATAAACTAAAGACCTTTTTCCTAAAATGCTTCCTGGCTGAATTACTGTATTGCACCCCACCTCTGCGCTATCACCTATCAAGGCACCAAACTTTATTAGGGCTGTTGGTATTTTTCCTTCCGCAGTGGCAATGTGAATTTCATCCCGATGCAATCTTAGGTTTGCCAGGATGACTCCGGCTCCGAGGTGGGCACCATTGCCCAGGATGGAATCGCCGACATAGTTGAAATGGGCGGTTTCCACGCAGTCCATAAGGAGGCAGTTTTTATATTCGGAGGAGTTTCCTATAACACAGCCCTTGCCCACAATGACATTGCCTCGAAGGTAAGCGCCGGGGCGTATTTCTGTTTCGGGGCCGATGTAAACAGGTCCCTCTATCACACAATAGGGCGGCAGTTTGACGCTGGGGTGGATGTGAACATTTCCTTTGATGTGGACTTCGGGAGGCACATGTTCGGGTGGAGCGGTCTCTTTAAAATCAAATTCAAGGAGAGCGGTTTTTATGTCCGGCACCCATTTCCATGGGGAAGCCTCGGGTGAAAAATTTTTTTGGAAAGGAAGAAGGCTTTCCGGCAGTTCAAAGAGTTCAGAGGCTTTCACAAAGCGGAAAAATGGAGCGGGCGATGAGATTCGAACTCACGACAGCCACCTTGGCAAGGTGGTGCTCTACCAACTGAGCTACGCCCGCTTTGAATGGAAGGAGTAAAATTTAAGGAGCCAAAAAAGTTGTCAACAGGAATTTTATTCCGGTAACCATATTTTAGTGCCAATTAATTCAGGCACGAGGATGAATTGAAATGGCGCACCCCATTATGTCAGGCTTTCGGCAGGTTGGTGTGTTCGGATTCCTCGAATTCAAAGGATTCGACCTCTTCATCAAGGATAGATGGGTGGCTGGTAACGGAGGGAACGGGATCTTTGTTATGACTGTAATAATAATAATTGCTGGTGTAGTAATTGTAATCTTCATCCCCGGAATCGGGCACTTGGCTGAGAACCACACCGAGGATTTGGCCATTTACATTTTCGATGATTTGCTTGGCCCGCATGGTCATTGTTTGGGGGTTGCGCCGATGCTGAACGATGAAAAGCACTCCGTCGGCCAGGCTGGCCAGGAGGCTGGAATCGCTGATGCCGATAACGGGGGGGAATCGAGGAGGATTTTATCGAATTGCCGACGGTATTCATCGAGCAGACTGGCCATCTGTTTGCCATGCAGAAGGCCGAGCGAAATATGTTGGCCCTGGCCGCTGGGCAACAGCTTCAAATTGGGATATTGTGTTTCTACCAACGCCTCGGAGGCCTGGCTTGCGCCGGTCAGGCAATCGAGCAGGCCAGGGGTTTTCGGGGCTTTGAATAAATGGTGTTGGGTCGGGCGGCGTAAATCCGAATCGATAACTAGCCCGGATATTTCATGAAGGGTAAAGTTTGGCTCGTTATTGCTATTGGAGATGGAGATGGATTTCTTTGTATTTTGGGCGGATCGTCTTGATTTTGAGGTGTTTTTCAGGGTGTAGAGACACTTCCCCCTTTCCCCCATTGGTTCGGTAGCGCCGGGGGCAGCGCCAATGCGCCCTTTAGGTTGGCACCAACCGGCGGGCCGCATGGTTGAAAAGACTGGCCCATGGATAACTTTCACTTAGATGAAAGTGAATCGTTCGGGTGTTGCGCACGATGACCGCTCCGATCTTGATTAATTTTAGCCGTAGACTGTGGCATTGGAGCCGCGCCCACTTCGTCCCTTTTAATGCGAACCGGCGCAAGGCTTCCATCAAGGTGTAGGCCAGCCCCGACAAGAGCAATCGCCACTGGTTGGCCCACCATTTATGCGCGCTGGTGCGTTCGCTGAACAATTGCATCTGTTCCTTGATCCGGTTCTCCATCTCACCGCGGCCACAGTATACTTTGTCGTAAAGCTCTTGGGGATCGCCCTGCAGGTTCGTCACCACGAAGCGCGGGTTGGACCCCTGTGCGGTGTGTTCGGCTTTGTGGATGATAAGGCGTTGGCGCCGCCACGATTTTGCCCCATACTCGAAGTGCTGAAACAGCCGTTGCTTTCTGCCGCTACCCTCGAACCATTGTTTGGCTTGCTCCTGCAACTGCCGGGCCGCTTGCTGCAAGCGTGCATGGCGGGCCGTTCCCACTATAAAATAAACCTCGTTGCGCTCGCACCACGAGAGAATCCGATCCCGGCAGAATCCGCTGTCGGCACGCCAAATAATCCGCGTATGGGGCCAGCTTTGGCGAATCCGTTTAACCAGCAATTTGAGGATGGCCCCGGCATGCTTGCTCGCATCGATCTTGCTGGGCCGCAGGTAGGCCACCAGAAGCTGATCGCCGCAAAAAACATACAGCGGCAAAAAACAGTAATGATCATAATAACCGTGGAAAAAACGTCCCTCCTGGAGCCCGTGCACCGGATTGTCGGTGGCGTCAAAGTCCAGGATGATCTCTTCGGGTTCCTCGGCAAAGGATCCGATGAACTGTTCGACCAGCAACTCGTTCAGGGCAAAGGCTGCCCGCCGATCCTGCCCGTTTTCAAAACGACACAAAGTCGGCGCGCTGGCCAACGCTTCAGTGCGCCCCGTTACCGTTTGCAACAAAGGATCGCGGCGCAGGGTGTCAAAGTCGTTCAAATCCTGTAAACGCCGGGATGAAACCGGTACGGGGGTCGGGGTAAAACCGGTACGCTTGGAATAAGGTTTAGGTTAGTAATTGCAGGTACGTCAAGGTTTAGGGTTTGGGAGTTGGTTTTGGGGATTGGCTTGGGGTCGGTGAGGAGGCCGGAGGCCGACGAGCCGGGCCCAAGGCGTTTATTGTTTTGGGCCACGGCGACGGCGTCGAGCATCGCGCAAGCGGTAGCTTTGCCCGTTGGCTTCGAGGATATGCACCCGATGGGTGAGTCGGTCCAGCAGAGCTCCGGTGAGCCGTTCGGAACCGAGCACTTCGATCCAGTTCTCAAAGGGCAGGTTGGTGGTGACGATGAGACTGGTGCGCTCGTAAGCGCGGCTGACCACGTCGAAGAGCAGTTCGGAACCGGTCTTGGAAAAAGGGACGTAACCGAGTTCGTCGAGGATGAGTAGGTCGAGCCTTTCGAGTTGCTTCATGAAGCGCTGCAGGTCGTGGTTGTCGCGTTGCTCGAGCATATGGGTAACCAGGGCGGTGACCCCGAAGAAACGGATCCGCCGGCCCTGGGCACAGGCGGCAAAGCCCAGGGCGGTGGCCAGGTGCGTTTTACCGGTACCGGCGTTACCGAGGAGCAGCACGTTTTCGCGCTGGTCGACATACTCCCCGCGCATGAGCTCTCGGATGAGCGCTTCGTTGATCGAGGGCTGCGCTTCAAAGGCGAAGCTCTCGAGGGTCTTGAGCACGGGGAAACGGGCGTTTTTGATCCGCCGCTGGGCGGCCCGCTGTTCGCGTTCAATGAGCTCCCGTTCGACCAGATGCAACAAAAAGGCGGCGTAATCGAGCCGGTCCCGGGAACAAGCCGCGGCCACCGCCGGCCATTCGCGCAGGATGGTGGGCAACTTCAGTTTCTTGAGGTGATGGTGTAACAGCAGCTGGTTTTTTTCTTCCTTCATAAAGCCCCTCCTGGAATCTTGAGCAGTTCGCTGTAGGCACCGAGGTCAGGGGCGGCCACACGGACGTGACGCAGGTGTGGATGGCCGTCCAGCCGGAAGGTTCTGCTCCCGTAGTCTTCCTGAGGATAGAGATACTGGGCGATGGCCTCACGAGTCAGTCCCCCCACCCGCAGGGCCGAGACGACGGCCTGCTGCAAGGCCGCCATGGGGTGTTTCTCCAACAGCCGCAGCACCCGGATATACTCCCGGGTGCCTTCGCCCCCGCATTGGCTTTCGAGCCGGCGTCTGAGGACCTGCAGGCACTGCGGCAACTGCCAGCCCGAGAGTGGGCGGGCGAAGTCCAAAGCGCCCGGTTTTTTCTCCAGCAAAGCCAGGTAGTGCACCGGCTCGAAAGAGACTTGCTCTTTATCCCAAATGCGGCGGTGCCGGGCCACCTCTTGGCCCCCACAGAAGATCACCACCTGCCGACAGGACCCTTCCACCACCACCGGATGGTGGGCGCAGCGCACCGGCACCGAATAGTCGTTGCACTCGAAGCGCACCAGCGAGAGGCTGCTGACGCAGGTCGAGCGTTTGCGGCTCGCTTCAAAGGGTATGGGCGGCAACGCCAGCATGACGGCGCGCTCCTCGGCCAGCAGTTCCTTTTTCACCGCCCTTTTCCCGCGTAATTTACGCTCCATGTCCCGCTCACATGCCTCCAACAGCTTTGCGTTGAGTTCCTCCAGGTCCCGAACCTGCGGTACCGGTACCAGGAAGTTGGCCCGGGCATAACGCACGATCCCCTCGACCACGCCCTTCTCGTTGGGCCGGGCATAACGCACGATCCCCTCGACCACGCCCTTCTCGTTGGGCCGGGCATAACGCACGATCCCCTCGACCACGCCCTTCTCGTTGGGCCGGGCATAACGCACGATCCCCTCGACCACGCCCTTCTCGTTGGGCCGGGCGGGCAGACAGAAGTGTTCCTCGAACAGGTAATGGCTCTGTAGCTGCAGAAACCCGTCGGTCAGCTTGCGTTCACGCGAACCGATAATCTTACCCACCGCCACCTTCGAGTTGTCATAGCTGATGCGCCGGGGCACCGCCCCGAAAAACTCAAAAGCTCGCAGGTGCCCCTCCCAGAAGCTCTCCGTGCACTCCCGTTCGAACACCTGCACGAAAAAGGCATCGCTGTAGGGCAGGCTCATGGCAAAAAATGGCCGCCTACGCAATTGCCCCGCCTCCTTCACCAGGGCATGACCGAAGTCCACCTGTCCCTCCCCGGGGCGGTGCTCCAGCGGCACGAACACTTCCCGCCGCCTCGCTCGCAGCTCGGCCACCACCTCCTTGACCGCCGTGTAGCCCCCTTGGTAGCCCTTCTCCCGACCCAAACGCTGTAGATCCGTTTGGCCGTATGGCGCTGCTTCTTGGGCACGTTCCGGTCCGCTTTGAGCACCTCCTCGATCTAGCCCACATACGGATCGATCTTGCGCTCTCGCCTCTTCTTGCGCCGGTATCCCGGCGGCTGGGAATAGGCCAGCATCTTTCCCAGGGTCTCCCAGTGCAGTCCCTCTTCTCGCATTACAGAGCGCTTGCTCTGCTTGTCCCGCAGCACTTTGTGCCGCACTCTTGTCCATTGCTTCATATCTCGATACACTCCTCCTTTCTAGGATAAGCGTACCGGTTTTAAAGCGCCCTCTTTACCGTACCGGTTTTTCCCCGGCGTTTACATGTCGGCTCATACAAAGAAAACCAGGCAACCGGACCCCAAAACCAGCATCCTAACGTCATAGGAGAGCAAAGTTGATACTCTCCCAAATGCAAATACCTCTAAGATGAGCGCCTATCAAAAGCCCTCGCAAAAATCACCCTTTTGGGACAGCCTCTACCTAGCAAAGGGAAAATCAGCAATAATTGTTAAATACTGCTGATTTGATCATCAAATAACGAAGGATAAGATTGCCAAATCACAATGAAAGCAAAAAATTGGGCCTAAAATATTAGAAAGTAGCTATTTTCAACGATTATGAATGTTCATATGGGAATACTCGGTTTAAAACCTCAGGATACGCTCACACTCTCCTTCCTGTCATCCACAATTTTCGGCTATATCTCGCGCCTTATTAGACGCCCATATATATGGACCAAAGCTACAGCAAAGGTAATTTTTGATTTTGTGTGCTCACAAACTCATTATAACGACTATGCTTGAAGAAATGACATATCCATATTTGGTAATACCACGGCTCTACGACTTTTCCTGCGAAAAGATGGTAGGGATGTCCAAACTTGATGTCCTTGTGTGATCGATTAAACTCATTTATTGCTAATCTTTCTCCAGTGTAATCGTTTTGTAGCTCTGTCTCTGAACCGATAGTATCGTCAAAATAGCAGAACACTCAAGGTAAGTAGTTTCTTTCATCAGCCGCAAGCATATTCAACGCAGCGACCGTCGATGAATAGAAATCTAAATCATGCGCGATCGCTCCGATGGGGGCAGGATTATACTTCTCGAAAAAGTACTTTGATGTATCCTTGATGTCACCCAAAACGAGCTTTGCCTTTTTTAATCGTGCTTGGAGTGTTGGGACATCCATTTTGTAGAAGCCTTTTTTCCACTGATATGGGAGATCCCTATAATCTAAGGGTTCTGGGAGACCTTCTGCTATGTCAAAGCCGTAAATATCAATATCTATATCGAGCAATTTCGAAGTTTGTTGAGCGTGGTATTCGAGATTCACTAGTCCGTTTCCCCCCGCCACACCGAATTCCAAGACACTTATGCGCTGATATCCCAGTTTCTTTGCTAATACGGCAGCATAATAAACACAATAGCCATAGTGTGGACGGTCTACTGCTCCTACTCTTATTCTCTGTTCATAACTACCTAACCCGGATATTTGTAAACGCCGGGGAAAAACCGGTACGGTAAAGAGGGCGCTTTAAAACCGGTACGCTTATCCTAGAAAGGAGGAGTGTATCGAGATATGAAGCAATGGACAAGAGTGCGGCACAAAGTGCTGCGGGACAAGCAGAGCAAGCGCTCTGTAATGCGAGAAGAGGGACTGCACTGGGAGACCCTGGGAAAGATGCTGGCCTATTCCCAGCCGCCGGGATACCGGCGCAAGAAGAGGCGAGAGCGCAAGATCGATCCGTATGTGGGCTGGATCGAGGAGGTGCTCAAAGCGGACCGGAACGTGCCCAAGAAGCAGCGCCATACGGCCAAACGGATCTACCAGCGTTTGGGTCGGGAGAAGGGCTACCAAGGGGGCTACACGGCGGTCAAGGAGGTGGTGGCCGAGCTGCGAGCGAGGCGGCGGGAAGTGTTCGTGCCGCTGGAGCACCGCCCCGGGGAGGGACAGGTGGACTTCGGTCATGCCCTGGTGAAGGAGGCGGCCATTTTTTGCCATGAGCCTGCCCTACAGCGATGCCTTTTTCGTGCAGGTGTTCGAACGGGAGTGCACGGAGAGCTTCTGGGAGGGGCACCTGCGAGCTTTTGAGTTTTTCGGGGCGGTGCCCCGGCGCATCAGCTATGACAACTCGAAGGTGGCGGTGGGTAAGATTATCGGTTCGCGTGAACGCAAGCTGACCGACGGGTTTCTGCAGCTACAGAGCCATTACCTGTTCGAGGAACACTTCTGTCTGCCCGCCCGGCCCAACGAGAAGGGCGTGGTCGAGGGGATCGTGCGTTATGCCCGGGCCAACTTCCTGGTACCGGTACCGCAGGTTCGGGACCTGGAGGAACTCAACGCAAAGCTGTTGGAGGCATGTGAGCGGGACATGGAGCGTAAATTACGCGGGAAAAGGGCGGTGAAAAAGGAACTGCTGGCCGAGGAGCGCGCCGTCATGCTGCCGTTGCCGCCCATACCCTTTGAAGCGGAGCCGCAAACGCTCGACCTGCGTCAGCAGCCTCTCGCTGGTGCGCTTCGAGTGCAACGACTATTCGGTGCCGGTGCGCTGCGCCCACCATCCGGTGGTGGTGGAAGGGTCCTGTCGGCAGGTGGTGATCTTCTGTGGGGGCCAAGAGGTGGCCCCGGCACCGCCGCATTTGGGATAAAGAGCAAGTCTCTTTCGAGCCGGTGCACTACCTGGCTTTGCTGGAGAAAAAACCGGGCGCTTTGGACTTCGCCCGCCCACTCTCGGGCTGGCAGTTGCCGCAGTGCCTGCAGGTCCTCAGACGCCGGCTCGAAAGCCAATGCGGGGGCGAAGGCACCCGGGAGTATATCCGGGTGCTGCGGCTGTTGGAGAAACACCCCATGGCGGCCTTGCAGCAGGCCGTCGTCTCGGCCCTGCGGGTGGGGGGACTGACTCGTGAGGCCATCGCCCAGTATCTCTATCCTCAGGAAGACTACGGGAGCAGAACCTTCCGGCTGGACGGCCATCCACACCTGCGTCACGTCCGTGTGGCCGCCCCTGACCTCGGTGCCTACAGCGAACTGCTCAAGATTCCAGGAGGGGCTTTATGAAGGAAGAAAAAAACCAGCTGCTGTTACACCATCACCTCAAGAAACTGAAGTTGCCCACCATCCTGCGCGAATGGCCGGCGGTGGCCGCGGCTTGTTCCCGGGACCGGCTCGATTACGCCGCCTTTTTGTTGCATCTGGTCGAACGGGAGCTCATTGAACGCGAACAGCGGGCCGCCCAGCGGCGGATCAAAAACGCCCGTTTCCCCGTGCTCAAGACCCTCGAGAGCTTCGCCTTTGAAGCGCAGCCCTCGATCAACGAAGCGCTCATCCGAGAGCTCATGCGCGGGGAGTATGTCGACCAGCGCGAAAACGTGCTGCTCCTCGGTAACGCCGGTACCGGTAAAACGCACCTGGCCACCGCCCTGGGCTTTGCCGCCTGTGCCCAGGGCCGGCGGATCCGTTTCTTCGGGGTCACCGCCCTGGTTACCCATATGCTCGAGCAACGCGACAACCACGACCTGCAGCGCTTCATGAAGCAACTCGAAAGGCTCGACCTACTCATCCTCGACGAACTCGGTTACGTCCCTTTTTCCAAGACCGGTTCCGAACTGCTCTTCGACGTGGTCAGCCGCGCTTACGAGCGCACCAGTCTCATCGTCACCACCAACCTGCCCTTTGAGAACTGGATCGAAGTGCTCGGTTCCGAACGGCTCACCGGAGCTCTGCTGGACCGACTCACCCATCGGGTGCATATCCTCGAAGCCAACGGGCAAAGCTACCGCTTGCGCGATGCTCGACGCCGTCGCCGTGGCCCAAAACAATAAACGCCTTGGGCCCGGCTCGTCGGCCTCCGGCCTCCTCACCGACCCCAAGCCAATCCCCAAAACCAACTCCCAAACCCTAAACCTTGACGTACCTGCAATTACTAACCTAAACCTTATTCCAAGCGTACCGGTTTTACCCCGACCCCCGTACCGGTTTCATCCCGGCGTTTACAGATATTTCATGAAGGGTAAAGTTTGGCTCGTTATTGCTATTGGAGATGGATTTCTTTGTATTTTGAGCAGATCGTCTTGATTTTTAGGTGTTTTTCAGGGTGTAGAGACACTGCCCCCTTTCCCCCATTGGTTCGGTAGTGCCGGGGGCAGCACCAATGCACCCTTTAGGTTGGCACCAATCGGCGGGCCGCATGGTTGAAAAGACTGGCCCAAGGATAACTCTCACTTAGGTGAAAGTGAATCGTTCGGGTGTTGCGCACGATGACCGCTCCGATCTTGATTAATTTGAGCCGCAGGGTGTGGCATTGGGCCCGCGCCCACTTCGTCCCTTTTAAGGCTAACCGGCGCATGGCTTCCATCAAGGTGTAGGCCAGCGCCGACAAGAGCAATCGCCACTGATTGGCCCACCATTGATGGGCGCTGGTGCGCTCGCTGAACAATTGCATCTGTTCCTTGATTCGGTTCTCCATTTCACCGCGGCCACAGTATACCTTGTCGTAAAGCTCCTGGGGATCGCCCGGCAGGTTCGTCACCACGAAGCGCGGGTTGGACCCCTGTGCGGTGTGTTCGGCTTTATGGATGACCAACCGCAGCCATCGCCACGAATCGGCAGCATAGACGAAGTCCTGGAATAACCGTTGTTTTTTACCCCTTAGTTCGAACCATTCTTTGGCCTGCTTTTGCAACTGCTGGGCGTCTTGCTGCAAGCGTGCATTGCGAGCCATCCCCACGATGTAACTAACTTCGTTGCGGTCGCACCAAGAGAGTATCCGGTCTCGACAAAATCCACTGTCGGCGCGCCAAATAATCCGCGTACGGGGCCAGCTTTGGCGAATCCGTTTAACCAGCAATTTGAGGATGGCTCCGGCATGCTTGCTGGCATCGATCTTGCTCGGCCGCAGGTAGGCCACCAGCAGCTGATCACCGCAAAAAACATATAGCGGCAGAAAACAATAATGATCATAATAACCGTGGAAAAAACGTCCCTCCTGGAGCCCGTGCACCGGATTGTCGGTGGCGTCAAAGTCCAGGATGATCTCTTCGGGTTCCTCGGCAAAGGAGCCCATGAACTGTTCGACCAACAGCTCGTTTACCGCAAAGGCCGCCCGCCGATCCTGCCCGTTTTCAAAACGACACAAAGTCGGCGCGCTGGCCAACGTTTCAATGCGCCCCGTTACCGTTTGCAACAATGGATCGTGGCGCAGGGTATCAAAGTCGTTCAAATCCTCATAGCCCGCCACCAGCCCGTAAACGCGCTGCCGCAGCATCCCCAATACCTCATGGCGTACTTTGCCCTTCTGCCGTTTGTCCACTAACTGTCGGGCCGCTCGTTCGGTCAAGCCCAACTGCCGATCCACTTCCCGGATCAAAAGCAGTCCGGCATCCGAAGTAACCTCTCCGCCCTTGAAATCAACCCGCACACGGCGGCCTTTTACCCTTGTCAACTGTAGCTTTAATTGTTTACCTTTTGTCATCGCTGATATTGCTTTAATTATTGATCTATCCTGCTGTATATCAGCAGTTAAGCATATCAACGATACTTTTTTTACGAAATATCCGGGCTAAGCTGAATTTTTTGATGATCTTCTTTGCTATAGTTCGTAACGGATACGGATCGAGGATTAGTTTTTGCAATTTCCTTATCATCAGTTTTCACCTCATATTATTAATGCCTGAAATTAGGGAGGCTAACATATTGCAGGCAGTGTTTACGCAACCCTTAATTGGGTAAGATAAAAATTTGTCTGAGTTTGGCAAGTTAGTTTTTAATTGTCTGAAAATTAACTCAGGACCAATAATTTGGCTTTTTTCAGGAGGGGAGATTTTTTCTCCAGGTTGTAGGGGAGGGGGAGTTGGGCGATTCCGATGAGGCGGCGCATGATTTCTACTCCGGCGTAGGCTTGCATTCTTTTGGTGTCGAAACCTGGCGGGGGGCGGTAGGTTTCCTTGAATTTGTCGATGACGTGCGGTTCCTGATCGCTCAGGTATAGTTGGGCCAGCATGACTCCGGCGTCGAACTCGGCGGGGCCGAAAAATCCGAATTCGGGGTCGATGATGCGTATGCCGTTCGGGGTTTGCAGCCAACTGCCGGGGAAATAGTCGCCGTGGAGGAGGGTTTTTCCGTTTTCCAGGTAAAGCTCGCCCAGTTCGCGCACGGCGGTTGCGAAGTCGCGGTCGTTAATGAGAATTTCCGCTTCTTTTTTCAATCCGGGCGTTATGCCGTCCAAATCCAGGCCGTCATCCCTTTGCAGCGGAAAATGGAAAATGTGTTCGTGGTTGAGGTCGCGCATTTCCCGGTTAACCAGGCTGGAGCGGGCCTTATCGTCGAATTGCAAGCCGTGCAAGGCGCTCAACCATTGGCACAGGTCCGTCAAATCCTGATGCGTCAGCCCCTCATCGACCGAGTAAAGGCTGGTGAGATCGCTCGACTCTCCCAAGTCCTCCAGGGCAAGGATACGGGAAATGGAATCGAGGTGAAGCAGTCGCGGCATTTTTTCAGCGATAGACGGTTGGCTGGCGACCAGTTTATAAAACTTTGCCTCGACCAGGACCCGGTCCCAGGGGGCGGCGATTTGCGGGTATTTCTCCACCCAGGGGCGGGATTGTTTGAGAATCAAGCTGCGCCCCTTCGTGGTCGAGACGCGCCAAGTAAGGTTCATATTTCCCTCACCCGGTTTGTCTTTGCCGGTTATTGATTGCTGCCTGCCCAGCAAGTTCCTCTCGCGCAGATAGCTTTCCAGTTCCGAATCGCTGAGCGAATCGAGGAGGATAATTTCCGGATGGTTTTGTAAAAGTTCTTCTTTTTGGGCCTTCATTGAAGTGGTCTTTATTACAGTTATTAAGAAGGAGGCGCCGGACGGAATAATATTTCCTCTGGATAGGGTTTTACATGAAGACGGTTTTCTACGAGACTGGCAAATATGGAAAAATGGATCTGTGGCCGGGCGGCTTCATGGTGATTCGTTGGAGAGCCCTCGGGCCGGGCCTGCTGATGGCCGGGATTGCCATCGGAGTGTCCCACCTTGTCCAATCGACGCGGGCGGGAGCCAATTTCGGATTTCAGTTGGCCGGGGTTATCGTGCTCATCAATATCCTCAAATACCCGTTTTTTGAATACGGGCACCGTTATGCCGCCGTCAAAGGAGAAACGCTCCTGCATGGTTACGGGCGCATGGGAAAGGGTTATTTGCTGGCTTTTCTCATCATGCAGTTGATCGCCGCCCTGGCCGGAGTGGCGGCTGTCACCGGGATGACGGCGGCGCTGGCCGAGAATGTGCTTTCACTGGGGCTTCATCATACCGTCTGGAGCGCCCTTCTGATGTCGGCCTGCATAGCCATTTTGCGTTTGGGCGATTATAAGTGGCTGGACTTGTCGATGAAAGGAATCATGGCCGTTCTCGCTGCGGCAACCCTAAGCGCTTGCCTGATGGCTGTATTGCGGGGGCCTGTGGCGCCGCCGGGATTTATCAACCCGACACCGTGGAATTGGGTCCATCTGGGATTTCTCCTAGCGCTGATGGGTTGGATGCCCGCCCCGATTGAGATTTCCGTTTACCAATCCCTCTGGATCAACGCCCGTGACAAAGCCGCCGGACGGTCCACAACCATCAGCGAGGCCCGGTTCGATTTTAACACCGGTTATGCCATCAGCCTGGTTATGGCCCTGGTATTTTTGACTTTGGGCGCTTTGGTCATGAATGGCTCTGGCCAGCGATTTGCCGAAAACGGTGTAGCCTTTGCCGCCCAATTGATCGGCATTTATAAAAAGAGCCTGGGAGGATGGGCCGGGCCGTTGATCGCCCTGGCCGCTTTCGCCACCATGTTCTCCACCACTTTGGCGGTCATCGATGCCAATCCCCGGGCCCTCAGTATGGGGACCAAGCTGGCCCTTGCGGGGTGGAAAGTAGAGGAGCGAAAGCTCCGCTGGGGAATTTTGCTGATTGGCTGCTTTATCGTACTGATCATCCTGCATTTTTGGGGCGGCGCGCTGAAAAAATTGATCGATGTGGCCATCACCATCGGATTTCTGGCCGGTCCGGTATTCGCCTGGCTCAATTACCGGCTGATTACTTCCAACCATGTTCCAGCTTCGGATCAACCCGGTGTATTCATGAGAGGATTGAGCTGGCTGGGAATCGCCTTTTTTATTTTATTCGGTCTCCTCTACCTCACGCACCGCTTCGGCATTCTGGGCTGAATACTATTCCCATTTGTAGTTAATAAAAAACCGAACTTAGGGCAATTCGATAATGGTCCCGAAGTCCGGGTCGTAAAGCCGTTTGTAGGCCCTCATCGCGTTTCCGTCGGTCATCCCGGCCAGGTAATCGCAGATGCGCCGCATTTTGCCCACTTTTGATTCTTCCAAATCGATCCAATGGGACACCGGTTGAGGCAAAATTTTCAGATTTCGGCGTGAATCCTCAATGTAATTGCTAACAAAAGCATCGAACAGCCGCTGCAGAAAAAACCCGCCCCGGAACTCGATTTTCTGGATTTGCGGCGATTGGAAAATCAAATCGAAGGCAATCGCTTTATAGAGCTCACATTCCTCTCTCACCTCCGCGTCCACCGCCAGTTGGAAACGATAACGGTTTGTCCTCGAAGACATGAAATTCTCCGTTTCCCGCAAGTGGCAGGCTTTGATGAAATTGCCGATCTTGTTGCTGAAAACCGCCTCGATACTGTTTTTCTGAATCAGTTCCGCCAAATGATTGACGCAGGCTGATTGCGATTGGTTGAGCGATCGGCCGATTGGCCAGTCGTTCAATTGTCCGGCGCTGATGAAACCGGCCTTTATGCCATCCAGAATGTCGTGCAGGGAATAAGCGGCATCATCCGCCCAATCGACAATCTGGCATTCGATGCTTTTGAAGCCGTTCAGGTTGTCATCCTCCCGCAGGCCGGCGGGCGGGGTCGATCCGCCAAAAACAAAATCCCGACAGTTTTCCTGATCGTCATAGAGAAAGTGATTTTCCGGATATACGGGTTTTCCCTGCTCATTTTCTCCCAGGCAATCCCGGTGCAGCTTTTTGTATTTGAGAATACCATCCATGAAGGCGCGGGTAGGGGACATGCCCCTCGGTTTTTCCGGTCTCTCGTAAATCAGTTCGGTTAAAATGCGCAGGCTTTGGGCGTTTCCTTCGAATCCGCCGAACCGCAGCATCAAATCGTTCAACTTTCGCTCCCCGATATGGCCGAAAGGGGGGTGCCCAATGTCGTGGGCCAGTCCCAGGGCCTCAGCCAGTTCGGAATCGATGAAAAAATCCTCCCTCAAAATATCGCTCCTTGCTCGCAGGTATTCGCAAATCGCCCGCCCGATGCGGGCCACCTCGATCGAATGGGTCAGCCGGGTGCGATAAAAATCATACTCACCGGACTGGAAAACCTGGGTCTTCGATTGCAGGCGTCGAAAAGCTTCCGTAAAGGTCACCCGGTCGCGATCGACCTGAAACGGTGTCCGGATGGGGTCCTCCGGGCGGGAATCGCCAAAGGTTTCGTAATCGAAAGGTCCGTAAAAATGATTTGCCCTCATACTCATTGTCTATGTCAGCCTGGGGGATTGATTTGAAGAAATCGAACCTTATTGGGCAAACAATTATGGGTTAAGATGAGCTATCAAACGAATTTTATACGAATTCGTGCCATTTCCGCGATGAATACCGTAAAATATAGTTGAGTATTCAGGAACATAAGTGCTACGGTGGCGCATAATTGCCTCTAAATCCAGAAAAGGAAGAGGCAGACAACAAGCCCGGTAGGTAAAGTATGGCAAGAGATTGGCTGAAGGGAGTTTCCAGTTACTATGATGTCATTGTCATCGGCAGCGGCTTGGCTGGATTGACCGGGGCCAACTACCTGGCCAAAAACGGGCATTCCGTCCTCCTGCTTGAGCACCATTATCAATACGGCGGTTTAGCCACCTGGTTCCGGCGCAAAGGCGGGCACATTTTCGATATCTCGCTGCACGGTTTTCCCATCGGGATGATCAAGTCATGCCGCAAATACTGGACCAAGGAGATCGCCGATTCCATCGTGCAGCTCAAAAACGTGCGCTTTATCAACCCCCAGTTCAATATCTGGACGCCTTTTGATCGCACCCATTTCACCAACCTGCTGATCGACAAATTCAAAGTTGCCAGAAACATTTCTGAAGACTTTTTCGCCCGCTTGAAGACCATGAATTTTTACGACGACGTCACGCTGACCACACGAGAGTTGTTCGAGGAATTCTTTCCCGGCCGGGCGGATGTGCATCGGCTGCTGATGGAACCGATCGCCTACGCCAACGGCTCCACCCTGGACGATCCGGCCATCACTTTCGGCATCGTTTTCGGAAATTTTATGAACAAGGGCGTTTACACCTTTCGCGGCGGCACCGATGTGCTGATCAAGAAAATGGTCGCCGAATTGAAGAAAAACGGAGTCGATCTGCGTAAAAAAGCCCTCGTTGATAAAGTGCTTATCGAAGAAATAGACGGACGGCGCTGTATAACAGGTGTGCGGGCCAATGGCCGCCTCATTCGCAGCAACGCCGTCCTCTCCAACGCCAATATCAAAAGCACCGTCCTCAAACTGGTGGGCCGCAAGAATTTCGATCCCGCATTTGTCGATGAAACGGAGAAAGTGCGCATCAATTCCAGCTCTTGCCAGGTTTACATGGGCCTCAAGGAAGGAGCGCAAATTCCCAATATCGGAGACCTCGTGTTTACCTCCGACAGCGAGGAATTTTCCATGCACGAACTGACCGACATCCACACCACCAGCCGCACCTTTTCCATTTACTACCCCAACACCCGCCCCCACTTGAAAAACCCCAGAATCGCCATTGTCGCCTCCCTCAACGGAAAATGGGACGATTGGTCCAACCTCCCGGAGGATCAATACAACAAGGAAAAGGAGAGGTTGTGTGAAGAATCCCTCTCCTCCCTGGAAAGGCTCATCCCGGACATACGCGAAAAAATCGATCATATTGAGGCGGCCACCCCGCGCACCATCCAACACTATACCCGCCATGTGGGCGGCGCATCCTTCGGCACCAAATATGAAGGCCTTAAAGTTTCCATGAACCTCTCCCAGCAGATCAGGGGCCTGTTCCATGCCGGTTCGGTCGGGATCATAATGTCCGGCTGGCTGGGAACCATCAATTACGGCGTCATCACCGCCAACAAGATCGACAAACTGCTCTACGACCTGGAAAAAAGCTTTCAGGGGAAGAAGGATGGAGCCAAGTCCAAGAAGGCGAAACACGTCTTCGCTTGAAAAATCCGGCTTCGCCCCGCCGGCAGTGAACCTTGGCCGGAGATTTAATCTCCCATGAACGAAGTTTACCGAACCATTCCCCATCGGCCCCCCTTCCTTTTCGTCGATGAAATTATTGAAGTGACGGCGGAATCCGCCGTCACCAAACGCACGGTGCGGGCCGATGAGCCCCATTTCGCCGGCCACTATCCCGGAAACCCGATAATGCCCGGCGTGCTTCTTTGTGAGGCGGTCTTCCAGACCGGGGCCATTTACCTCGTAAAAAAACTGACCGCCGGCGGCGAGACGCCCGAAGACCTTACCCCCGTCCTTTCCCGCATCAAGGAAGCCAAATTCAAAAACATGGTCAAACCCGGTGAAATCCTCACCATCGAAGCGCGGTTTAAAGAGTCCCACGGAAAATTCCACTTCCTGCATGGAACCGTAAAAAGAAGCGACGGCAAACTGGCCCTCGCCATCGACTTCGCCCTCGCCCTCATCAAAGAACAAGAGTGAGCGGCAGGCCAGCGCCATTGGTTCTCTTTGACAGGTTTGCATAAACTTTCGCTCAAGTCGGATTTTTATTGGCGGAAACAGATCACTTTTTGCTTTTGGAATTTTTAAGCTCCAGAAAATCCCATTTGTTTCCGTAGAGATCCTCAAAAACAACGACAGCGCCGTAGGCTTCTTCCCTCGGCTCCTCCAGAAATACGACACCCCGTGATTTCATGTACTCATAACTGCGCCGGAAATCCTCCGTCTGGAGAAATAGAAATACCCGTTCGCCCGCTTGAGTGCCGATGCGTTTCTCTTGCTCCGAAGATGCAGCCTTGGCCAGGAGCAAACCGCTTCCCTCGCCATCGGGTGGAGCCACCACCACCCAGCGTTTGCCGTCGCCCATCGCAGTGTCCTCCAAAACCTCAAATCGAAGCTTTTCCGTATAAAACGCAATCGCTTCGTCATAGTCGCGGACCAGGAGCGTTATCCAGCCGATCTTTTGTTTCATCGTAAGGGCGAAATCAGTTGGTCGGCTAATCGGCGCAACAGGATTTCAAAATTTCAGGATTCAGTTTGGCAATCTCGCTCCCGATTTGATCCATCGTGTAACGAGGGGTGATATGCTGTGGGCAATTCCAATCGTAAGCCCGGATTCTAAACAAAATCACACGTTCGATGCGGGCCTTATAATTAGAGGGTGTTAACTCATTGGCCAGGTCCGCCTTCTCGGAGGCATCGTAAACCTCGGCTTCGGCCCAAATTTTCAGACGCTGCTGGGAAGGATAGTCCATCAAAAAGAGGGAAGCCCTCTTCGTATCCAGGATGTTCCCGGAGCTGATATATTGCCGGTTGCCGCGGAAATCGGCGAACCCGATACAAGTGTCATCAAGGACCTTCAAAAAACCGGCCGGCCCACCCCGGAATTGCACATAAGGCCAGCCGTTTTCCCCCACCGTGGCCATATAGAAACTATCCCGCGACTCAATAAACGGTTTCTCACGGTCCGTTAAAACGAATCGATCACCGGACTCCTCCATTCTCGCATAAGACTTTCTCGAACCAAGCTTTCCTGGAGTTTTTTAACAGAGTCCGTAAAGGAAAGTTTTGTAAAATTATCATTCATTATTCTAAGGGTTAGGGTTCAGGAGATAATAGTTAGCCAAATTCAACCGAAAGTTTCATTCATTAATCCACAAAGTGCGCAGAAAACACAGATAAAAACCGAACGGCCCATACTCGCAATTAGCATCAACAGCGCCGCTGGCCGTGGCAAAACCACTCCCATAGCGGTCAGATATTCTTTCCATCATTATAACATCGATTCTAAGGCCAATATACGGCTTCATACGGCTTCACTGAGGTTTTTTGCCACATAAGCCGCCACTATACAGCAAAACGCAAAAAACGTCAATGAATAGGTTGGCTCCGCTTGATGCGTTTGAATAAACATCGATTTTCGGGGTATTTTTCGCCAAAAAAACCCAATTTCACCCAAAAAACACCCTCCCAACACAGACAAATCCGCCAATCACCGAAAAATCTCCCAATCTTCCACACCTAACACCTGTACCCAGTGAAGCGACATCGTTCAACCTGACACCCGGCACCTGTACCGAGCGAAGCGACATCCCTCAACCTCCATTCCCCATCCGCCATCCCGAATCCTCCTTCCAAAACGCTCTGAAAGAGCCATATTCCCCAGCCAGGGGTGAAACCCCTGGATACCCTTGCTTCCGTCCAGCCATCTTTGACAATCTTATCCAACCACCCCGAGAAGCTGGCTTAGGGTTCGTCTTCAATTGGCTTCTCGCTTCTCCCTTGCTACTATGTGCCCTATGTGACGTGTACTGGATTTGTTGGACACGGGATTCTCTTATATTCATTGTTTATTGATTAGTGTGTCAGGCGGCTTGTTTTGGTAAAGGGTTTTGTTTTCTCGTTGCCCCCCATGGGGGGCAAATATTTTCCTCGAATTGGACTGGGCTTTGGTAACTCAGAGAGGAATGTTTGCGATATCGGTTGTAGAAGATTTCCACGTATTCGAAGACAGTTGATCGCAGTTCGCGCTCGTCGGCAAAGTGGCGGCCTCGAATCGTGCTGGTCTTGAAGCGGCCGTAGAACGATTCCATGGCCGCGTTGTCGTAGCAGTTGCCTTGGGCGCTCATGCTCGGCTTCATGCCTAGTTCAGAGACCAGCCTCTGATAGTCGTCGCTGGCGTAGGGGCTGCCCCGATCGCTGTGATGAATAATCCCGGTGCGCAGTGTGCCGCGGGTCATGGCCGCGGCTTTGAGGGCCTTGCCAACCAGCTTCGCGTCGTTGTGGTTGGAAACGCTCCAGCCCAGCAGGCGTCGGCTGAACAGGTCCATCACCGTGGCCAAGTACATCCAACCGGCCAGGGTCCGTAGGTAGGTCGTGTCCGCCACCCAGACCTCGTCGATATGGGTCGGCTGGCCATGCTTTTTAAGCACATTGGGGCTGTAACCATAGGGATGGTTACTGTTGGTTTTTAATGGCTTAAAGCGTTTACTCTGGGTGCTTTTGATTCCCATTTCACGCATCAGACGCAGAGCCCGGTCACGGCCGCAATCGATGCCCTCATCATCCTTCAGATGGCGGTGCATTGGCCGATGCCCATAGCGGCCCTTGGCCTCTTTGTGTACCTTCAGGATCGCCCCCTTGATTCCCTCGTCCTCGATCCGCCGGGCCGAGGGCGCTCGGTGCCTCCAGCAGTAATAGCCACTGCGACAAATCCCCATCGCCGAGCATATTTCCTCGATCTTGAAGCGCCCCTCGTTGTCTTTGACAAACTGGTACTTCATTGTTCGTCCTTGGCAAAGTAGCCCACCGTTTTTTTTAGTATCTGGTTGATCCGCTCCGAGCGGCGCAGCTAGCTCTTTGCGAAGACGATTGATGTGACCGCCGAAAACACTACCATTGCCAGTGAGAGTCTTTCTGGAGAAATTACCGGAAAGACCTATGAAGCAAAAAAGATACACCCCTGAACAAATCATAACGATACTGCGCGAAGTAGACGCAGGCAAAGGCATTCAGGATGTCTGTCGGTCCCACAATATCAGTCCTCAAAGCTACCATCGTTGGCGTAAAAAGTATGGCCGCATGGAGCTGCGTGACGCCAAGCGGCTGAAGGAGCTGGAGCGCGAGAACACACAGCTTAAGAAGATAGTAGCCGAGCAGATGCTGGAGAACCGTGTGCTCAAGGAGGTGAACGCAAAAAAATGGTAGGCCCGAAGCAGAAAAAGGAAGCGGTGAAGCATGTATTGGCCCAAGGGTCGTGCTCGCTGCGTCGGGCCTGTCAGCATTTTGGGTTGCACCGCTCAACCTACCTGTATGAACCCAAGAAAGCTACTGAGTATAGGCATAAACTGGTGGCACGCATCATTGCCTTTTCGAAGAAGCATCCGCGCTATGGCTATCGTCGGATCCGCGCTTTGTTGACCCATGAAGGTTGGCCCGTGAGTCGCAAATTCGTCCAAAAAGTGCGTCGTTTCGAAGGACTGGGTGTGCGCCCGTCTGGCAAGCGCCGTCGCCGGCAGGGCCAATCCACGGCTACCCCGACCCGAGCAGTGCAGCCCAACCATGTGTGGAGTTGGGACTTCGTGGCGGATCGCACCGACCGGGGCGGTCCGCTCAGGCTCTTGACACTGATCGATGAACATACCCGTCAATGCCTGGCCATTAAGGTTGCGCGCTCACTGAAAAGTGCCGATGTGGTAGAGGTATTGAACGATGCCATAAGAGAGAACGGCAAACCTCAGTGCATCCGCTCGGACAACGGATCGGAGTTTATAGCCCACCAAGTCAAAGAAGAACTGCAGCGACAGGAAATTGCCATCGCATACATTGATCCAGGAAGCCCTTGGCAGAATGGACATATAGAATCCTTTCATAATCGTTTGCGCGATGAATGCCTTAATCAGGAACTGTTCCTGAGCGTGACCGAAGCGCGTGTGGTGGTCGAACAATGGCGACACAAATACAACGCGAAACACCCCCACAGCCGATTAGGCTTTCTCTCCCCAAATACATTTGCCAGACTCTGGCGAACAATCAACAAAGCAGCGGCTGGCTCCATTCGGCCTACGGCCTCATTGCGCCACCCGCTGCAAAACCTACAATACCAAACCTACGGAAATACTCTCACTTAAAGTGGTAGCAAAGATGGGGTCCGATCACGATCTATCTCGGCCGCCATCTCCTTCGGACTGCTCTGTCGCTTTGAGGTGGCTTCGCCCTGCTGATCGTCCAGATAGAGCCTCTTCCACCTATACAATTGGTTGGTGTTGACCCCAAGTTTGGTCGATACCTCGGTGGCGCTCAGACCATCGAGTATCATCAGTTGAACTGCCTCATTTTTGAACTCTATACTAAAGCGTCTTCTTCCCATGCTTCGATTCTCCATTTAGGAGAATCTCGTGTCCACTTTTTCCAGTGCACATCATTACCTATGGATGCGGGATCGGTTTCACGGGCGTAACGGGGATGTATTCTATCTGATACTGTCCCAAAATTTCAGGAGAAAAAATGGCAATCAACCAAACTATCTAGAGGCTGTCCCAAAAGGGTGATTTTTGCGAGGGCTTTTGATAGGCGCTCATTTTAGAGGTATTTGCATTTGGGAGAGTATCAACTTTGCTCTCCTATGACGTTAGGATACTGGTTTTGGGGTCCGGTTGCCTGGTTTTCTTTGTATGAGCCGACAGTAAGGCTGTGAAAAAGTATTGTCCTTGCTTTTCCGCTCTCTAGGCCGCCGCTTTGGTTTTTAGTTCGTCTTGCTGGGCCAGCATCTTGGCTACTTTCCATAGGTTGTGCGAGAGTACCGACCAGGCTACGCTGATCGAGCGGTTGGCAAAGCCTTTGCTGCGCAACCGCCCGGCCTGCCAGCGATTCTTCAATACCCCGATCCGCCCTTCGGTGCTGGCCCGGCGCTTTTGCAATTGTCTGAACAGTGGTTCCTCCATCCGTTTTTTCAACTGCTTCGGATCGCGTGGACAGAGCGCGTCGTAGATTCCCTCCTGGGCTAACTGCCGGCGGGCCCGCTGGGAGGCAAATCCCCGGTCCGCGCACATGGCCGCTATGGGTTCTTCCAGGTTGAAGCGGTTCTGTCTTTGCAAACTCTCTTGCATTTGTTCATTTTCGCTTGGAGTTCGGCTGCCGTAGAGTTTCCAGTCCAGCAGGTACCCTTCAACGCTTTCTCCCAAAAACAGGGTGTTGCCGAACTCGACCTCTTGGCCCGCTTTACCTCGCACAATCACCTGCACATCGAGTTCGTAAACACTCAAGACTTTCTCTGCGTTTTTCACCTGGCGGCCGCCAATGATCCGCTCGTGCGCCTGTTTGATGACCACCGGGATTTGCTCGCTCATGCGCTCCATCCGGGCGAGGATCTGTTGGACCTGTTTTTCGCTGTAATCGCTTTGCTCCCAGCAGGCTTGCAATAATTCCCGGTGACTGCGGGCATGCTCCCCGATCCGTTTGAGCAGCTTTTTCATCTGCCTCAAGATACCCTTGCGCTGCCGCGCGCTGTCCTTTCGCCGCCGGCTGTGGGTCATCTGTATGCACAGCCGATTCATCTGCCGAGCCAAGGGCTCCGGTTCGATCGGCATGCGATGGCGCAAACCGGCCTTCTCGCGGATCAGCCGGATCGCTTTGAGCAACGTGCCGGCTACATCCTTGAGTAATACCCAGTCCGTCGGCCAATGAATGTTAGCCTCCAAACAGGTGCCGTCGATCAGGCAAATGGTGGGGTCAATCGGCTTGTCCAATCCCACCTGCCGGGCCAGAAGGGCATCGGCCACCACCTCAGTCAAGGTCCGGTGCAAGGCCCTCAACTGCTCTTCGCTGAAAAACTTCGAGGCCCGCTCCAGGGTGCTTTTGGAGATGCCCCTGATGCCATCGATCTGCCGGACACGGCAAAAGTCGGCCAACAGATCGCTGCTGCCCAGAGCCCGCGACAAATGCCGAAACGAAATCCCTCCGAGCAGACGGCCCAGCGTATCCATGCGCAGTGCCTTGATGGCAAAACTGGCCCGCTGCCGCCGGGCCTTTAGACCCATTGGCGGCCACCCCTCCAAGGCCAGCTCAATGGCCTGCGATTCCACCTCCGAGTCGATCAGCAGCCGATCGATTCGATCAATGGTGGCGCGGAAGTTATCGTAATCGAGGCACCGGTCGACCACAGTTAAAGCTGGACGCAGGAGGCATTGGATGGCTATATTTTTCATAGAAAGGGCGATGGCTATATTTTTCATAGAAAGGGCTATAGAAAGGGCTATATTGATTTTCGCTAACTCAATTATAGAACCCTTTTTTGGCCGGATCGAGCAAAAACTTGCTCTTTCCGGCTCTTTTTATCAACGTCATCCAGTTGACTATAAAATCTTTATATTTTTGGGACAGCCTCTATCTATGAGCGAGATGACATCATCTACGATATACGTGCCATTATGGATGAAGGCTATTGGTGGGGTAAATGGACGTGTCTAGTTTGTGGAGTAAAAGGTGAAAGTAGCAAACAATGCGATGAAGTTCGTGAAGCTATCGATGCTGCGAAAATCAATCTTAGTGGACATCATGCACGTGGCCATTTACTTGGAAAATAGATTACTCAGTTGACTCCACGCCACCGGCTTCAGCGCCTATGAATCCGGCCATGGCGGCGGCTGCTACCTGGGCTTTTTCACACTAAAATAGATAGTCCATTACCCATTGCGGCCGACCTGGACAAGATCAGGCAAAACATCATCGCCTTTGCCCTGTTAACCCGACAGGCTGGCAAGGAATGAGGTTTATTTTCAGTCGGGAGAGCGGAGGCTCGCTTTTTTACAATGGATGAACCAGAAACATCGAGATTGACTGCCGAAACGGACAAGAATAGTTTGCTTTATCACTAAAAGAATAGTTTGCTTTATCACTAATTGAGGAATTGCAACCTACATCTTGTTACGGAATGAGAAAGGAAACATGAATATCCATACCCCCCTGGCTCTAGCCCCCATTCAACTTTTATCTCTGGGCGTTGCCTTTGCCTTCGTAGTGCTTGGGTTCATCATTTTCTCCTTCATCAGCGTATGGTTGAAGGCCCAGTCCTCGGGCGCTCCGGTTTCGCTGTGGAACCTCGTCGTAATGCGCTGGTTCCGCAGACTCCCCTACAACCTGATTGTGGATGCCCGCATCGCAGCCGTCAAAGCGGGCATCGCTGTGGAGATTGACGAACTGGAAACCCATTACATGGCCGGAGGGGACATCATGCAGACTACCTTGAGCCTCATCAACGCGAATAAGGCCGGCATCGATATCGATTGGGACCGGGCCTGCACCATCGACCTGGCCACCAAGGGAACGGAAAAGTCGATCACCGAAGCGGTGCGCACCTCCATCAACCCCAAGGTCATCGACGTGCCGGGGGCCAGCAGCGGCCGCATCACCATCGACGGTGTGGCCAAGGACGGCATCCAGGTTAAAGCCCGCTGCCGTGTGACGGTGCGCAGCAACCTCGAGCGCTACGTCGGCAGTGCCCAGGAAGAAACCGTCATCGCGCGTGTGGGCGAGGGCATCGTGACCACCATCGGCTCGGCCGAAACCTACAAATGGGTGCTGGAAAATCCCGACTCCATTTCCAAAAACGTTCTTGCCCGCGGTCTCGACACCGGCACGGCCTTCGAAATTCTCTCCATCGATATTGCCGACATTGATGTGGGTCAAAACATTGGCGCCGCGTTGCAGGAAGCACAGGCAGAGGCCAACAAAAACATGGCTCAGGCACAGGCCGAAATCCGCCGCGCCGCCGCCGTCGCCCTGGAACAGGAAAACGTAGCCAAGGTGCAGGAAATGCAGGCCAAACTGGTGGAGGCCCAAGCCGAGGTGCCCCTGGCCATGGCCGAGGCATTCAGGTCCGGCAACCTCTGAGTAATGGAAGCGGGAGTCACGTATTCAATCTGAACAGTCAGTGATCTAGTTGAAATGATTGAGAAGTGAAGGATATTGCCGAGATAGCGAATGCAATCAGTGTGGTACCCTCATCCGGCAATATGGCTTTACAAGGGTTTTTCAAGGCAAGGCTTTAGGGTAGTGTATAAAAAAAGAATGTTATTTTGTATTTTTAGCTGTACAAATAGCGTTAGGCAGTTTATTCTTAGTGCATGGTTACTAAAATTATTAATTGTCGGCACTGTGGAAGTGAAAATATCATTAAATTTGGCAAGACGCCCAACCATAAACAGCGCTACCGCTGCCATGATTGTGGTAAACAAAGCCGCGAAAACCCCACAGTGAAATACACCGAAGAGCAAAAAGAAATGATCCTTCGAGTCTATCAGGAACGCAGCAGTCTACGCGGTTTACAGCGCGCCTTCGGGGTGAGTCCCAACACCGTTTTGAGTTGGTTAAAAAAAACGACAATCGCTGCGACCGCTCAAAAGCACGATTCTTGCGGCCCGCCGCCATGATGTCATTGAACTGGACGAACTGTGGTCTTTTGTGGGGCGCAAGAGCGATGCCCAATGGGTTTGGATCGCTCTTTGCCGACGCACCCGTCAAATCCTCTCCTATGCCATTGGGCCTCGGGATTGGTATCGTTGCCGGGAACTTTACGAGCGTCTGCCACGGGCCTACAAAAGATGTGCCACCTACAGCGACTTTTGGAGCACTTATGATGAAGTCTTTCCTCATAACCGATCCGTGGGAAAAGAAACCGGTGAAACGGCCCATGTGGAACGATGGAACAATACCCTGCGCCAACGACTGGGTCGTTTCACACGCAAAACCCTCTCCTTTTCCAAGCTTAAGAGTATGCATGAAACCTGTCTGAGACTTTTCATTCATCAATATAATCAAGAATTAGCCACCATTCCTACTTAATACACTACCCAATTATACACTACCCAATTATACTATTGAGATAAGATTTAAAATAGCCGAAAATATTCTCTTTCAAAAATCATCAAGTCATATTTAAAATAATCCGAAAACTTAACAACCAACCTGCGAATTTTTTTAATATCCGCAATATTTGTTTGAAATAAATAAGGCACCAAAGAAACAGCCATAGAGTTTAAAAAGTCTTTTATGATTTTCCGTCATCAGAGATTCCTTTTTATATCTTTAGAGATCACATGCTTTTTAACAGAGCGAAGCAATGGGAAATAGTTAGATTAATTGATTTATTATATTGTCTTTATTATTTAGTCATTATTAATATTTAATATAATGGATTAAAAATATATTAATAAATAGAGGCTGTCCCAAAAGGGTGATTCCCAAAAGGGTGATTTTTGCGAGGGCTTTTGATAGGCGCTCATTTTAGAGGTATTTGCATTTGGGAGAGTATCAACTTTGCTCTCCTATGACGATGACGTTAGGATACTGGTTTTGGGGTCCGGTTGCCTGGTTTTCTTTGTATGAGCCGACAGTAAGGCTGTGAAAAAGTATTGTCCTTGCTTTTCCGCTCTCTAGGCCGCCGCTTTGGTTTTTAGTTCGTCTTGCTGGGCCAGCATCTTGGCTACTTTCCATAGGTTGTGCGAGAGTACCGACCAGGCTACGCTGATCGAGCGGTTGGCAAAGCCTTTGCTGCGCAACCGCCCGGCCTGCCAGCGATTCTTCAATACCCCGATCCGCCCTTCGGTGCTGGCCCGGCGCTTTTGCAATTGTCTGAACAGTGGTTCCTCCATCCGTTTTTTCAACTGCTTCGGATCGCGTGGACAGAGCGCGTCGTAGATTCCCTCCTGGGCTAACTGCCAGCGGGCCCGCTGGGAGGCAAATCCCCGGTCCGCGCACATGGCCGTGATCGGACCCCATCTTTGCTACCACTTTAAGTGAGAGTATTTCCGTAGGTTTGGTATTGTAGGTTTTGCAGCGGGTGGCGCAATGAGGCCGTAGGCCGAATGGAGCCAGCCGCTGCTTTGTTGATTGTTCGCCAGAGTCTGGCAAATGTATTTGGGGAGAGAAAGCCTAATCGGCTGTGGGGGTGTTTCGCGTTGTATTTGTGTCGCCATTGTTCGACCACCACACGCGCTTCGGTCACGCTCAGGAACAGTTCCTGGTTAAGGCATTCATCGCGCAAACGATTATGAAAGGATTCTATATGTCCATTCTGCCAAGGGCTTCCTGGATCAATGTATGCGATGGCAATTTCCTGTCGCTGCAGTTCTTCTTTGACTTGGTGGGCTATAAACTCCGATCCGTTGTCCGAGCGGATGCACTGAGGTTTGCCGTTCTCTCTTATGGCATCGTTCAATACCTCTACCACATCGGCACTTTTCAGTGAGCGCGCAACCTTAATGGCCAGGCATTGACGGGTATGTTCATCGATCAGTGTCAAGAGCCTGAGCGGACCGCCCCGGTCGGTGCGATCCGCCACGAAGTCCCAACTCCACACATGGTTGGGCTGCACTGCTCGGGTCGGGGTAGCCGTGGATTGGCCCTGCCGGCGACGGCGCTTGCCAGACGGGCGCACACCCAGTCCTTCGAAACGACGCACTTTTGGACGAATTTGCGACTCACGGGCCAACCTTCATGGGCCAACAAAGCGCGGATCCGACGATAGCCATAGCGCGGATGCTTCTTCGAAAAGGCAATGATGCGTGCCACCAGTTTATGCCTATACTCAGTAGCTTTCTTGGGTTCATACAGGTAGGTTGAGCGGTGCAACCCAAAATACTGACAGGCCCGACGCAGCGAGCACGACCCTTGGGCCAATACATGCTTCACCGCTTCCTTTTTCTGCTTCGGGCCTACCATTTTTTTGCGTTCACCTCCTTGAGCACACGGTTCTCCAGCATCTGCTCGGCTACTATCTTCTTAAGCTGCGTGTTTTCGCGCTCCAGCTCCTTCAGCCGCTTGGCGCCACGCAGCTCCATGCGGCCATACTTTTTACGCCAACGATGGTAGCTTTGAGGACTGATATTGTGGGACCGACAGACATCCTGAATGCCTTTGCCTGCGTCTACTTCGCGCAGTATCGTTATGATTTGTTCAGGGGTGTATCTTTTTTGCTTCATAGGTCTTTCCGGTAATTTCTCCAGAAAGACTCTCACTGGCAATGGTAGTGTTTTCGGCGGTCACATCACAAATGCGGATCATGATTTTGTAGAGAAAACTTGGAAAGAGGAACATCGAGTATTCAATTTAAGAAATGTAAAAAGAATTTACTACCTACTATTCTCCGGAGCAGAGGGTGAGTTTATTGATGATGATACTTTGCTTAACATTATGACTGCCTTTCTGGAATCCATTAGGGAAACCCCCGAATGGGTGAGTGTGGGTAATTCTGAAGGGACGGTGGACCCGGGTTCTTCGACGTTGCTTAATGTTCAGGTTGATACCGCTGGTTTGGCGGAAGGGGAATATGAAACGACGCTCACTTTAACCACCAATGAGCCGGGCAATGAAATCACGGAAATTCCCGTGTATTTGAGTGTTTTTGATACGCTGCCTCAGGATCTTGCCACTTTTTCATCAACTCCGATTCATGGTTTTCCGGGATGGAGGGGTTCTCCTTGGTATAAGAACTATAACGCAGATACTTGGCCCTGGATTTTTCACGATGAGCATGGCTGGCAGTTTATTTCCGAGGAGAGCGACGGTGATGTCATTTTCGTTTGGGACCAAGGTTTGCAGAATTGGTTGTTTTTCAACGAAAATACCTACCGTTGGCTGTTTATGTTTGGAGAGGACGCGGACTGGATATGGTCTTTTGAGGATAATACCCCAGACCGGCGTTTCTTCCAAAGAGGTGTCGACGGCAGTCTCTTCAGCGTGCCCGCCGGTCTTCCGCTTGAATAACAGCTACTTACCTATAACTGTTGAAACCCCTCAGCCTTTGAATTCGGCCACGAGGGCGCCGACGGTGGCTTTGGCGTCGCCGTAGAGCATGCGGGTTTTTTCCAGAAAATAGAGCTTGTTGATGAGGCCTGAAAAGCCCGCCCCCTGGCCTCTTTTGAGGGCGAAGACGGACCTCGCCAGGTGGGCGTTGATGATGGGCATTCCGTAGATGGGGCTGTTTTCATCCTCAATCGCGGCCGGGTTGACGACGTCGTTGGCCCCGATCACGATGGCCACATCGACCATTGGCATGGTGGGGTTGATGTCGTCCATTTCCCGGAGTTGTTCGTAGGCCACATCGGCCTCGGCCAGGAGGACGTTCATGTGCCCCGGCATGCGACCGGCCACCGGGTGGATGGCATAGGCCACCTCGGCTCCATTTTCTTCCAAAATTTCACCCAATTCCTTGACCACGTGTTGAGCCTGGGCCACGGCCATGCCGTATCCCGGAATGATGACCACGCTACGGGCCGCTTCCAGCACGTAATAGGCGTCCTGGATGCTGAGCGGTTTCATTTCCCCCTCGGTCTTGCCCGTGCTTTTCTGGGCGCTGGCTCCGAAACCGCTGAAGAGGACGTTGCCCAGGTTGCGGTTCATGGCCTTGCACATGATGATGGTGAGGATCATGCCGCTGGCGCCGACCAGGCAACCAGCTACGATAAGGACGTTGTTGAGGATGACAAAACCGGCTGCCGCTGCCGCCAAACCGGAAAAGCTGTTTAAAAGAGAGATGACCACCGGCATGTCTCCACCCCCGATGGGCATGACCCCTAGAAAACCGAGGGCGAGGGAAAGAACCAGGCCGGTAATTAAAATACTATACGAGCAGGAGAGATCAGGCAGTCCGGCAAAGGCCGCCCCCAATACCACGATGGCCAGAAATACCAGGCCGTTGAGAAATTTTTGCCCCGGAAAAAGGAGGGCCGTTCCACCCAGTTTGCCGGATAGCTTGCCCCAGGCGTAAATACTGCCCGTAAAGGTGATCGCCCCGATGAGCACAGCGATGTAAATCACCGAACCGGTAAAATAAGGCTCGCCCGCGTAATCGGCCCAGGTGAGGTTATAGATTTTATCGTATTCGGCCCAACCGACGAGGAGGCTGGCCAGTCCGCCGAAGCCGTTGAAAAGCGCCACCATCTCCGGCATACCGGTCATGGCCACTTTTTTAGCAGCCACCGTCCCGATAAGCCCGCCGAGGACGAGTCCGGCAATAATCCAGGTATAACCGAGGATATCCTGGTCCACCAGTGTCACCACGATGGCAATGAGCATGCCGATGGAGGAAATGCGGTTGCCCCTGCGCGCGGTCGTGGCCGACCCCAGCATTTTGATGCCGTAGATGAAAAGAATGGCGGCCGCGATGTAGGCCAGGTTGATGGCGGTCTGGGCCATGATTATTTCTTCTCCTCCTTTTTGTGAAACATGGCCAGCATGCGGTCCGTCACGAGGTAACCGCCGGCCACATTGATGGAGGCGAAGACCACTGCCAGAAATCCCAGGATCATGGCCAGCGACCCATCGGCGTTGCCGCCTGTGGCCAGGATCGCTCCCACGATGGTGATGCCGCTGATGGCGTTGGAGCCGGACATGAGCGGAGTGTGCAATTGGGAGGGAACTTTGGCGATCAGTTCAAAGCCCAGGAAAGCGGCCAGGATGAAGATAAAGAACAGTAATACGAGGCTCATGGTCTTTGTTTTGTTTTATGAATTATTGAAAATTAAAAGCGCAGGTAAGGATTTTTGCGGAATTCAGGCGTCCTTGAACTTCGGGTGGATGATTTTGCCGCCGTGGGTGATGAGGCAGCCCTGGATGATTTCGTCTTCCAGATCCAGGTTGAGCGTTTTGTTTTCCTGGTCCCAAAAATGCTCAATCAGGCTGGTTAGGTTGTAGGCATAAACCTGGCTGGCGTGATGGCCGACCTGTCCTTCCAGATTGCCTTCGCCTATTATGAGGACGCCGTTTTCGGTAAACACATCTTCGTTCAAACGGGAGCCCTCCACATTGCCGCCGGATTCCACCGCGAGGTCCACAACGACGCTGCCACGACTCATCTGGCCGACCATTTCCGCCGTCAGGATGACCGGCGCTTTGCGGCCGAAAAGTTTGGCTGTGGTGATGACAATATCGCTGCGGGCGCAGGCCTCGGCCATGCCCTTGCGCTGCAATTCTATTTGCTCGGGGGTCAACTCCTTGGCGTAGCCCTGCTCGGTCTGGCCCATTTCACCGAGATCGATTTTAACGAATTTCGCCCCCAGTGATTTCACCTGCTCTTCCACCACCGGGCGGGTGTCGAAAGCCTCCACCCGGGCTCCCAGGCGCTTGGCTGTGGCGATGGCCTGCAACCCTGCCACGCCCACCCCAATAACGAATACCCGCGCCGGGGAAATGGTTCCGGCCGGTGTCATCATCATGGGCAAAATTTTATTCATCCGCTCGGCCGCCCTGATGACGGCGTAATACCCGGCCAAATTGGCCTGGGAGGAGAGCACATCCATTTTCTGGGCCAGGGTGGTGCGGGGCATCATTTCCATGCTGATGGCGCTCACCCCGGCCTTGGCAAATGTCTGCAGGAGGTCTTTTTCCTGAAATGGATCGAGAAAACTGATGTGAATCACCCCGCTTTTCAGCTGGCCGATTTCCTCTTCCGACGGTTTGCGGACCCGCATCACGATATCGGCCGAACCGAGGGCCTGGGCTCTGTCTTCGACGATGGAAGCGCCCGCTTCCTCGTAATCCTTGTCCTCGTAATCGCTGGCCAGGCCCAGCCCGGCTTCGACCTTCACGGCCAACCCGGCCTCGACCAGTTTTTTCACGCTCACCGGAATGAGGGCGGCGCGGTTCTCACCGGCAAAAGTCTCTTTGGGGACAAACAGTTCCATCTGGATTCTTTAATGAAAGTAGTAAAATTTTAATCAGTCTATCGGTATTGTACCGGAAAATTTGCGTAAAATGAAGGCAAAATGAGGATAAACAGGTCCAAGTCGATAGTAAATCTTAATGTTTCCTTAATAAAACCGCAGATTTCACAGATAGAGAAAGCGAATTTGGAGCCCACATTAATCATTTATCTGTGATTTTCCGTGGTTGATCAACTCCGTAGCCCGTGCCCAAAGCTTCACGTTAGAAAAATAAGGGCTATGCTTCCAATCCGTCGAGGACCCCGCGCATGTAGGCAAAGGATTGTTTCATGCCGTTCAAGGGATTATACTTATCAATCTCATATTCGAGATTCGCGTATCCTTGGTAGTTCATTTTTTTGAGTTGTCTAAGTATTTCAACCATGGGCATTTCCCCTTCACTGACGTGTACTGGATTTGTTGGACACGGGATTCTCTTATATTCATTGTTTATTGATTAGTGTGTCAGGCGGCTTGTTTTGGTAAAGGGTTTTGTTTTCTCGTTGCCCCCCATGGGGGGCAAATATTTTCCTCGAATTGGACTGGGCTTTGGTAACTCAGAGAGGAATGTTTGCGATATCGGTTGTAGAAGATTTCCACGTATTCGAAGACAGTTGATCGCAGTTCGCGCTCGTCGGCAAAGTGGCGGCCTCGAATCGTGCTGGTCTTGAAGCGGCCGTAGAACGATTCCATGGCCGCGTTGTCGTAGCAGTTGCCTTGGGCGCTCATGCTCGGCTTCATGCCTAGTTCAGAGACCAGCCTCTGATAGTCGTCGCTGGCGTAGGGGCTGCCCCGATCGCTGTGATGAATAATCCCGGTGCGCAGTGTGCCGCGGGTCATGGCCGCGGCTTTGAGGGCCTTGCCAACCAGCTTCGCGTCGTTGTGGTTGGAAACGCTCCAGCCCAGCAGGCGTCGGCTGAACAGGTCCATCACCGTGGCCAAGTACATCCAACCGGCCAGGGTCCGTAGGTAGGTCGTGTCCGCCACCCAGACCTCGTCGATATGGGTCGGCTGGCCATGCTTTTTAAGCACATTGGGGCTGTAACCATAGGGATGGTTACTGTTGGTTTTTAATGGCTTAAAGCGTTTACTCTGGGTGCTTTTGATTCCCATTTCACGCATCAGACGCAGAGCCCGGTCACGGCCGCAATCGATGCCCTCATCATCCTTCAGATGGCGGTGCATTGGCCGATGCCCATAGCGGCCCTTGGCCTCTTTGTGTACCTTCAGGATCGCCCCCTTGATTCCCTCGTCCTCGATCCGCCGGGCCGAGGGCGCTCGGTGCCTCCAGCAGTAATAGCCACTGCGACAAATCCCCATCGCCGAGCATATTTCCTCGATCTTGAAGCGCCCCTCGTTGTCTTTGACAAACTGGTACTTCATTGTTCGTCCTTGGCAAAGTAGCCCACCGTTTTTTGGTAGTGTTAACATGACGAATGTTTGATATTGCTGTTGTATTCCCAGATGAACAAGCACAGGACGCGAAAATGCATGACCAAAGACTTCGAGAATGACAGCGTTTTACGCACATAGCGTGACAGGGACTGTCGCAAGGTATTGTTCCAGCGTTCGATATGGGCGGTTTGGCCGGATTGTTTCCCGCTGGCGCTGTTGTGAGGGAAAACCTTGTCGTAGCTTTCCCAGTAATCGCTTACGGTGGCACAGTCGCGATAGGGCTGGGCGATGTTGTGATACAACTGCCAGCACGTTTGATCGCTACGATCACCCAGAGAAAACCCGACGACCTGTCGGGTACGTCGACACAAGGCTACCCATAGCCATACCTGCCCCGAACGCTTATCGCCCCAGAATGACCACACCTCGTCCAGTCCCAGCACATCACTACACTGGCGGGCAAGCAGAGTGGACTCCAGCTTCGGCAAACTCAGGACTTTTTTTTAATCCATTCGATGACCGTCTTTGGGGCTACCCCGAAGGTACGGTAAATGGCACGCAGGCTCATCCGGTTTTGGTGCGCACGGAGCACCTGCTTGACCAGCGCCGGAGGATGCTCACGACTTTTGGGGTGAAGCCGAAACTGATAACCACACCCCTTGCATCGATACTTCTGAACCCCTTTCGGATCCTTGCCGTGCTTGATGATGTGATCGCTTCCGCATTGAGGACATTTTACTGTGATATGGACCATTCCCAGTTCACAACATAATCACGCTAAAAAGTACAGCTTAAACATTCAAAATGTTAACACTACCCGTTTTTTTTAGTATCTGGTTGATCCGCTCCGAGCGGCGCAGCTCTTTGCGAAGACGATCTATCTCGGCCGCCATCTCCTTCGGACTGCTCTGTCGCTTTGAGGTGGCTTCGCCCTGCTGATCGTCCAGATAGAGCCTCTTCCACCTATACAATTGGTTGGTGTTGACCCCAAGTTTGGTCGATACCTCGGTGGCGCTCAGACCATCGAGTATCATCAGTTGAACTGCCTCATTTTTGAACTCTATACTGCGTCTTCTTCCCATGCTTCGATTCTCCATTTAGGAGAATCTCGTGTCCACTTTTTCCAGTGCACATCACACCGACAACGCACTGACTTTCCTTGTCCGTCAAATCCCGCAGGTCCTTAATATGCATGTCGAGAACATGGTCTCCGGCATCCGCAATTTCCTGTACGACATCCGCGCCGGTTCGTACCGTATGGCCGATATCAACACACAGTCCAAACCGTGGGTCCATGTCCCTTATAAGCCTGAGAGCATCGCTTGGACGAGGATAATATTCGTCTTCGGGGCCATGATTATGAATGGCAACCTTTATATCATATTTCTTAACGAATTTTTCGATTCGCTTTAAATTGTCTTTTGTGGGGGCGATGACCAGCAACGGCATTCCCGCATGTTTTGCATACTCGAAAAACGTCTGCACATGCTCGTCGGTATCCTCTCTAATATTGTTATTGCCCCCGCCCACAATTGCCCCCGCCCACAATTGCCCCCGCCCACAATTTTCAGGCCGGCATCCTCAAACTCTGCTCTGCCTTTCTGCAATTCCTCCTCAGAAAGATAATAGGGCAGGTGATGTGACTTAATGTTAATGAAAGGCGACCCAAGCTCCTTAACAACATCAATAGCCTGATGCCTGCTAACCCGGATATTTCATGAAGGGTAAAGTTTGGCTCGTTATTGCTATTGGAGATGGATTTCTTTGTATTTTGAGCAGATCGTCTTGATTTTTAGGTGTTTTTCAGGGTGTAGAGACACTGCCCCCTTTCCCCCATTGGTTCGGTAGTGCCGGGGGCAGCACCAATGCACCCTTTAGGTTGGCACCAATCGGCGGGCCGCATGGTTGAAAAGACTGGCCCAAGGATAACTCTCACTTAGGTGAAAGTGAATCGTTCGGGTGTTGCGCACGATGACCGCTCCGATCTTGATTAATTTGAGCCGCAGGGTGTGGCATTGGGCCCGCGCCCACTTCGTCCCTTTTAAGGCTAACCGGCGCATGGCTTCCATCAAGGTGTAGGCCAGCGCCGACAAGAGCAATCGCCACTGATTGGCCCACCATTGATGGGCGCTGGTGCGCTCGCTGAACAATTGCATCTGTTCCTTGATTCGGTTCTCCATTTCACCGCGGCCACAGTATACCTTGTCGTAAAGCTCCTGGGGATCGCCCGGCAGGTTCGTCACCACGAAGCGCGGGTTGGACCCCTGTGCGGTGTGTTCGGCTTTATGGATGACCAACCGCAGCCATCGCCACGAATCGGCAGCATAGACGAGGTCCTGGAATAACCGTTGTTTTTTACCCCTTAGTTCGAACCATTCTTTGGCCTGCTTTTGCAACTGCTGGGCGTCTTGCTGCAAGCGTGCATTGCGAGCCATCCCCACGATGTAACTAACTTCGTTGCGGTCGCACCAAGAGAGTATCCGGTCTCGACAAAATCCACTGTCGGCGCGCCAAATAATCCGCGTACGGGGCCAGCTTTGGCGAATCCGTTTAACCAGCAATTTGAGGATGGCCCCGGCATGCTTGCTGGCATCGATCTTGCTCGGCCGCAGGTAGGCCACCAGCAGCTGATCACCGCAAAAAACATATAGCGGCAGAAAACAGTAATGATCATAATAACCGTGGAAAAAACGTCCCTCCTGGAGCCCGTGCACCGGATTGTCGGTGCCGTCAAAGTCCAGGATGATCTCTTCGGGTTCCTCGGCAAAGGAGCCCATGAACTGTTCGACCAACAGCTCGTTTACCGCAAAGGCCGCCCGCCGATCCTGCCCGTTTTCAAAACGACACAAAGTCGGCGCGCTGGCCAACGTTTCAATGCGCCCCGTTACCGTTTGCAACAATGGATCGTGGCGCAGGGTATCAAAGTCGTTCAAATCCTCATAGCCCGCCACCAGCCCGTAAACGCGCTGCCGCAGCATCCCCAAGACCTCATGGCGTACTTTGCCCTTCTGCCGTTTGTCCACTAACTGTCGGGCCGCTCGTTCGGTCAAGCCCAACTGCCGATCCACTTCCCGGATCAAAAGCAGTCCGGCATCCGAAGTAACCTCTCCGCCCTTGAAATCAACCCGCACACGGCGGCCTTTTACCCTTGTCAACTGTAGCTTTAATTGTTTACCTTTTGTCATCGCTGATATTGCTTTAATTATTGATCTATCCTGCTGTATATCAGCAGTTAAGCATATCAACGATACTTTTTTTACGAAATATCCGGGCTAAGTTCGCGCAATGAATAACTGGCGACACCCAACTTTACCGGCCAGCTCTTTGATTTACTTTCACCCGGCATCGGAGACCCGGATTCGGCCAAGCCAACATCAGGCAATAAAGAAGCCGCCGATACAGCGCCAGCAACCTTCAAAAATTCTCGTCGAGATTTGTTTTCCATTCGCTTTACTTCATTATCCAACACTACCAGGACACCACAATCCTTAATTATTTGAAATTGGGAGCTGGTGCTTTAAGATTTACGTGTGTTCGGAGAAAGGTTTTTACGTCTTCGGAAGGGGAACCAGATGTAAAATCCATATTGTCGAAATGCCAGCGAGAAAGGGTCTTTCTTTCGAGTTCAGTGAAACCGAAACATGAACCATAAATAGATACATCGACTTGGCAAGTTTCTCGAAGTTTTAAGCGAAATACATTGTCATCATGATAACCGAAACCAAGAAATATTACTCGTTTAGCCTTTGAAAGGACGTTGCGAGCCTGCTGAAATTCTGGATCATCCTCAACAGCTTCTGAAACAATTTTTGGTAGTGTATTAAGTAGGAATGGTGGCTAATTCTTGATTATATTGATGAATGAAAAGTCTCAGACAGGTTTCATGCATACTCTTAAGCTTGGAAAAGGAGAGGGTTTTGCGTGTGAAACGACCCAGTCGTTGGCGCAGGGTATTGTTCCATCGTTCCACATGGGCCGTTTCACCGGTTTCTTTTCCCACGGATCGGTTATGAGGAAAGACTTCATCATAAGTGCTCCAAAAGTCGCTGTAGGTGGCACATCTTTTGTAGGCCCGTGGCAGACGCTCGTAAAGTTCCCGGCAACGATACCAATCCCGAGGCCCAATGGCATAGGAGAGGATTTGACGGGTGCGTCGGCAAAGAGCGATCCAAACCCATTGGGCATCGTTCTTGCGCCCCACAAAAGACCACAGTTCGTCCAGTTCAATGACCTCATGGCGGCGGGACCTCATGGCGGCGGGCCGCAAGAATCGTGCTTTTGAGCGGTCGCAGCGATTGTCGTTTTTTTTAACCAACTCAAAACGGTGTTGGGACTCACCCCGAAGGCGCGCTGTAAACCGCGTAGACTGCTGCGTTCCTGATAGACTCGAAGGATCATTTCTTTTTGCTCTTCGGTGTATTTCACTGTGGGGTTTTCGCGGCTTTGTTTACCACAATCATGGCAGCGGTAGCGCTGTTTATGGTTGGGCGTCTTGCCAAATTTAATGATATTTTCACTTCCACAGTGCCGACAATTAATAATTTTAGTAACCATGCACTAAGAATAAACTGCCTTACGCTATTTGTACAGCTAAAAATACCAAATAACATTCTTTTTTTATACACTACCCAATTTTTATGTTTCCAGTAGCGAGTTTGATGTTGTCAAGGTTGACATTTGATCGGTAAGGTCGTTCGTTTTTTGATCCATGAAAAGGTAGGTCCCCAAGATTTCCATGTAGGTGGATAATGGGTATTGATTTGACAAGTTTAGCCGCTTCAGATTCTCCGCAATCGTAATTGTTTTTTAGGGCTGTAATGAGAAAATGTTCAAATGAACGGTCGTAACGGCCGTAATTGTACGTTAGTACAGATAATTGATTTTTTGGGAATTCTTCTTGAGATGCATCTAACATTCCCAAAAGATACTCATACCATTTTCCTGATTTCTTTTCTGGTTTATCTGGCTTATCTGGCTTAAAAAGTGCTTGAGTATTCTCGTAGGTGATTAAAACCTGAGCCATCGCAACCTTACCTATAAAAATATGGTTTGGCCTTCGCTCGAGGAATGCGTCGACAGATGATAAACCAGAGTATTCGAGTGCTTCGCGAAAGACAGGTATTTTTTGCGGTTGATTAATAAAAAGACAAAGAGATTTAAAATCCTCAGAATTTTCGTTTCTGAGTCTCTCAACAATTAAATTTCTAAGTTCGGCACCCGAAGGATAACCATAATCACGACTCGCGCCTGCTCCAAGAATTAATACGGTCGGTATCTGAATCATTTTACTTAATTAGCCCAGATATTTCATGAAGGGTAAAGTTTGGCTCGTTATTGCTATTGGAGATGGATTTCTTTGTATTTTGAGCAGATCGTCTTGATTTTTAGGTGTTTTTCAGGGTGTAGAGACACTGCCCCCTTTCCCCCATTGGTTCGGTAGTGCCGGGGGCAGCACCAATGCACCCTTTAGGTTGGCACCAATCGGCGGGCCGCATGGTTGAAAAGACTGGCCCAAGGATAACTCTCACTTAGGTGAAAGTGAATCGTTCGGGTGTTGCGCACGATGACCGCTCCGATCTTGATTAATTTGAGCCGCAGGGTGTGGCATTGGGCCCGCGCCCACTTCGTCCCTTTTAAGGCTAACCGGCGCATGGCTTCCATCAAGGTGTAGGCCAGCGCCGACAAGAGCAATCGCCACTGATTGGCCCACCATTGATGGGCGCTGGTGCGCTCGCTGAACAATTGCATCTGTTCCTTGATTCGGTTCTCCATTTCACCGCGGCCACAGTATACCTTGTCGTAAAGCTCCTGGGGATCGCCCGGCAGGTTCGTCACCACGAAGCGCGGGTTGGACCCCTGTGCGGTGTGTTCGGCTTTATGGATGACCAACCGCAGCCATCGCCACGAATCGGCAGCATAGACGAAGTCCTGGAATAACCGTTGTTTTTTACCCCTTAGTTCGAACCATTCTTTGGCCTGCTTTTGCAACTGCTGGGCGTCTTGCTGCAAGCGTGCATTGCGAGCCATCCCCACGATGTAACTAACTTCGTTGCGGTCGCACCAAGAGAGTATCCGGTCTCGACAAAATCCACTGTCGGCGCGCCAAATAATCCGCTTACGGGGCCAGCTTTGGCGAATCCGTTTAACCAGCAATTTGAGGATGGCCCCGGCATGCTTGCTGGCATCGATCTTGCTCGGCCGCAGGTAGGCCACCAGCAGCTGATCACCGCAAAAAACATATAGCGGCAGAAAACAGTAATGATCATAATAACCGTGGAAAAAACGTCCCTCCTGGAGCCCGTGCACCGGATTGTCGGTGGCGTCAAAGTCCAGGATGATCTCTTCGGGTTCCTCGGCAAAGGAGCCCATGAACTGTTCGACCAACAGCTCGTTTACCGCAAAGGCCGCCCGCCGATCCTGCCCGTTTTCAAAACGACACAAAGTCGGCGCGCTGGCCAACGTTTCAATGCGCCCCGTTACCGTTTGCAACAATGGATCGTGGCGCAGGGTATCAAAGTCGTTCAAATCCTCATAGCCCGCCACCAGCCCGTAAACGCGCTGCCGCAGCATCCCCAATACCTCATGGCGTACTTTGCCCTTCTGCCGTTTGTCCACTAACTGTCGGGCCGCTCGTTCGGTCAAGCCCAACTGCCGATCCACTTCCCGGATCAAAAGCAGTCCGGCATCCGAAGTAACCTCTCCGCCCTTGAAATCAACCCGCACACGGCGGCCTTTTACCCTTGTCAACTGTAGCTTTAATTGTTTACCTTTTGTCATCGCTGATATTGCTTTAATTATTGATCTATCCTGCTGTATATCAGCAGTTAAGCATATCAACGATACTTTTTTTACGAAATATCCGGGTTAGAGGAATCAAAAACGGGTCGGGTTTATCTTTTTAAAATTGTAATGGTGCTTATTTTGGTGGGGTTTGATCGGTGGTTGTGGCTGTGTTTGGATTTGGGTTGTCGGTGGTTAGGGGGTTGGCTCCTTGGATGGTTTTTATGTGGAGGTCTCTTTGATGGTTTTTATGTGGAGGTCTCTTTGGGGGTAGGGGATTTCGATGTTGTTTTCTTTGAAGAGTTGCCAGACTTTGAGGAGGATGGCGCTTTTGATGTTGGTTACCCCGTTACTGGGGTCTTTGATCCAGACGCGCCCTTCGAGGTTGATGGAGCTGTCGCCGAATTCCACCAGGTGGCACATGGGGCAGGGGTCTTTGAGGATGCGTTCCACACTGGCGGCGGCTTGCAGGACGAGTTCGCGGGCTTTGTCGACGTCCGAATCGTAGGAGATGCCGAGGGGTATGCGGAGGCGCACGAGGTTGTGGGTGAAGGACCAGTTGATGACCGTTTGGGTGACCAGGTTTTCGTTGGGGATGAGGTGCTCGGTGCCGTCGCGGGTGATGATGGAGACATAGCGGGCGCTGAGGTTGTTGATCCACCCGTAGGTGTTTCCGATTTCGATGACGTCTCCGGGTTTGATCGATTTATCGGTCAGTAGAATGAAACCGCTGACCAGGTTGGAGATGACCTTTTGCATGCCGAAACCGATGCCTACGCCGAGACCGCCGCCGAGCACGGTGAGGACCGTCAGGTCGAGCCCCATGGAATCGACCGCGATGAGGAAGGCGGCCGAGATGAGGGCGATTTTCGTGGCCTTGCCGATGAGGACCTTGATGGAGGAACTGATGATGGTGATGGCTTTGATGCGGTTGTCGATCAGCCGCGAAGCCAGTTGCACGAACCAGAGCATGACGATGAGGACAAACACGCCGGTGATCACGCCGTAGGCGGAGATTTTGGTCTTGCCGAGGGTCAACTGCATCGTTTCCAACAAGTTGACCACAGCTCCAAACCAGCCGAGCAGGTTGAGCGCTATGATGGAGTAAAGGACGATAGCGATCAGGCGCACCACGATGCGGTCCCTCGAATAGGCCGTGAGCAAGGCCACGATGAGCCAAAGCCCGGTCAGTGCCCAGGTGATTTGGAGCAGCCCGAGCGGTGTTTTAAGCACAAGGCCGACACCGCCGATGACGGCCATAAAAAGGAAGAACCACAAAAAAGCGGCATTTTCCCTTCGCCAGCAGCCGAAGCCGGGAGGGGATTTCAATCCACGGTCGGGCGGGGTGAGCTTTTTTTTCAGCAACCTGGCGGCGATGTAGAGGCCGACCAGGAGGGGTCCCTGCCAATAAAGGTCCACCAGGGCGATGCCCTGGGGTTGAAATATATCCTGCAAGTTGAATTCCATGTGGTGGGTATCAGTATAGGTTTAGTTAAGTGGAAAAGGGAACAATGGATGAATATCAGGTTCTAGTCGCTTGAAAGGGTCGGACGGATGTTCTTGCAAATTTGGTCATTCAATAAAATGTTTTTGCCTGGTTGTAAATGCAAAGGTTTACCAGAATATTGGGTATCGGGTTTGCTCGGGTAGTTGCCGCAGCGCTTTTTTGCGGGCTTCTCTTGGCCGGCCCCACGATTGTGTCCCGCGGTCAGGAAATGCCCTTGGCCGATGGCGACTTGAAAGCCCGGCATGAGGCGGAGGCTTCCCTGGCCTGGAAGCTGGGTGCGGCCCAGGATGCCCTCGAGGGCGGATTTGCCACTTTGGCGGTGAGCTTATACGGGGCGGTTCTGAACTCCCCACTGCTCGAAGCTGAGAAACGCCATGAGGTGGCGTTGCTGCTTGCTTCGGGCCTTGTCGCGGCGGCCCGTTTCGAGGAGGCGAGGGAGGCTCTCGATCTATTTGAAAACAAGGAGGACCCCCAATACCGGTTGCTGGACGCCATTATACTCTACCAATCGGGCCATGCCGAGGAGGCCGGGGAAGTTCTTGAGGGGCTTCCGGGGCTTCCTATTGAACAGGTAAATCCATCTCAACGGGCCTGGCATTTCATGATCAGGGGGTTGATCGCCTCCGGGCGGCAGGAATTCGAAAGTGCGGAAAGCTTTTTTCAATTGGCCCGGCAATCGAGCGTCGGGCGAGCCCAGCAGACCCATTTCGATGAAATACTTTTCCGCAATCGTCTTTTTTCGGGCCGGGCCAATGAGGAACTGGCGACCGATTTGCGGTCCAACCTGGAAGCCAATTTCGGCCGGCGGGAGGGTTTTGAATACGGCAAGGTGTATGCGGTGGTGCTGGACGAACTTGGGCGCAAGGATGATGCCGTGGACTTGCTGGAAGAACTCCTGCGATTCGAGGCGGTGCAGGAAGGCGACCTGGAAGACCAGATTCTGCTCCTCTTGGGACTCATCGCAGGGGAATCGACGGCCAAGGGTAAAAAGGCATTGGGGGCGTTATTGAGCAAGGGCGGCAATACCGAGTTACAGCGGGTGGGACTGCAATTGCTCTTGCGCCAGGCCCTGGACAGTTCGCAAACAGCCGATGTGCGAGCCCTCTTCAACGAGTTGATCGACCGTCCCATCAACCATGCCCTGCTGGATGAACTTTATTTTTTAAGGGCCTTTCTGGAATTATCTTCCAACCGCATGAATCAGGCCGAAGCGGACGCCAACCGCCTGCTCGAGCTTTTTCCCGGTTCCCGTTTGTCCAACAGCGCCCTGCGATTGCTTGCCTACACTTCCTGGCAGAGGGATCCACCCCATTATCGCATGGCCGCCAGTTATCTGAACCGCCTGCGGGCCGTTTTGCCGGATGGAGCGGAGAAGGCCCACCTCACCACTTTGATGGGCGATTGCTACTTTTTGAACGAGGACTACGAAAACGCTACCGACGCCTATGCAACGGCTTTGCTGGAGGCTCCCCGGAGCGATTCGCGCGGCACTCTGCATTTTCAGCGGATCCTCTCCGAGATCGGAGCCGGACGATTCGATGAGGCCATTGCCTATTTAAATGATGCGACGGTGGAAAAAGGCGTCGATCCACTCACCCGGTGGCGGGCCGAATGGAACCTGATCAGCAAAATGAAATCCGGTGGACAGGTTGAGAGGGCATTTGAGCGCGTCAGCAGTTTATTGGGAGAACAGGATGCGGCCCTTGTGCCGATGGATTTACGGCTCCGCTTAATGTGGCTGAACGCCCAGCTTTCGCTTGAAGCGCGCCGCCTCAAAGAGACACCCGTTTTATGCGAACAGATAATCGCCGCCCTGAGCGAGCCGCAGAGCGCCACCATCGAGCCGAAATTACGGGACCAATTGGTCAGCCGCACGCTCTTGCTGCAAGGGCAGGCCTACTTTGCCCTGGGCCTGGCGGAGCAGGGATCGGATATTTTTGGAAAACTGGGGCGTGAATATGGCGGATCGGAACCGCACATACTTTCCTACATGACAGAAGCGCGCTATTATGCTTCGGTCAACCGCACGGTGGAGGCGCAGCAGAGGCTCATCGACCTGGCCGATGACGCCCCGGGAAGCGATTACGCGCCCATCGCCCTGTGGGAAGCCGCCCTCAATGCGGAACAAGGGGGCATCTCCTCCACCTATGAGGATGCCCTAGGCATCCTGGAGCGGCTGGTGCGGGTCTATCCGGAGCATGACCTCGTTTACTATGCGCGTTTGAAACAGGCCGATCTTTCCCGCCAGCTCAATGCTTTCGGGGACGCCCTCAATATCTACGAACTGCTCATCAATCAGCGCCCGGGACATCCTGAGAGGTACCGTGCGGAAATATCCAGGGCGGATTGCCTGCTTGCCCAAGGCAGCCGCAATACGGCCAACCTGGAGGAAGCGGCGGCCGTTCTTCAGCGCCTGGTCGATCTCTCCAATCTGCCGATTGATCTTCGGGTGGAAGCGGGTTACAAATGGGGTTTTGCGGAAGAAAAAAAAGGCCGCAACGATACGGCCCAGGAAGTTTACTCCATGATTATGAACCGCTTTCTGCGGGATTCGGAAATGGTTGGCAGTCTTGGCGCGAGGGGCCGCTATTGGCAGGCCCGCCTCATTTTTCAATTGGGGGAAATTTTTGAAAAACAAAAACAGTATGCACAAGCCCGTGAAATTTATACCTTGGTTTCCGCTTATGGATTGCCTGGACAATCGCTGGCCGCAGCAAAAATCGAAAGGTTTTCCCGGCCCCGGAATTGATCCGGGTTCATCTTTTTAAAAACAATTGCCGCCATGAATTTGTTCGACTTTACACTCATCGAAAAAGGGGGGCTTCTGATGTGGCCGCTGCTATTCCTCAGCTTGGTGGGGATGATTTTATTTTTCGAACGCACCCTCTACCTGCACAAAGGACAGATTCGCACCGGCGTTTTTATCGCGGGGATCAAAAACCTTCTCATCAAACGCCGGCTGATTGAAGCCCTCACCCTCTGTGAAGAGACTCCCGGCCCGGTGGCCACCGTGACCAAGGCGGCCCTGCTGGAGTACGATCAGGACGAATTGCGCATACGCTCGGCCATCCAGGCGGCGGCCCTGGTGCAGATTCCATTGCTGGTGCAGCGCGTCGGCTCGATTGCGGCCATCGCCCGAATTGCGCCCTTGATCGGATTACTGGGGACGGTGATCGGGCTGCTGGAAGCCTTTTTTAAATTCGAGGAAACCGGTCCCTACGCTCATATCGGCATTCTGGCGGGCGGTTTCGGGGAAGCCCTCATTTCAACGGCCACCGGCCTGGCCATTGCCATCATCGCCTATGTGGGGCATCATTTTCTTCACGGGCGGGTGCGGGCCTTGGTGCATGACATGGAATGGGTGGGCAATGATATGATGCAATTTCTGCTCCGGGATCTACCGGAAGAGGATTCCGAACGGGAGCGGCCCGCCTAGGAAGCAGCCTGAATTCAGCTATGATTACCAGTCCATTGGAGTTGAAACGGCAATTGCCGGAACCGGACAACCGGATCAACCTGGTTCCTTTTTTCGATCTTTGCGTCATCGGGCTGTTTTTTGCTCTTTACAGCTCGCGATTCGTATTTGCGCCGGGGGTTACGATCGACCTTTCCGAGGTCGATGTTTCGGCCCGCACCGGATTGCCCACACCGGCCGTGCTGACCGTGCGCGATAATAACATCCTCCTGTTCGAGGGAGAAATATTCCGTCTCGAAGCGCTCAACGAAAAACTGGCCCAATTCGTTATAGAGGAGAAAATCGAAGGAGCCGCCCTCCTGATAAAAGCCGATAAAAGTGTGGCCATGCAGGAAATCCTGCACATTTGCGATCTGGCTAGAAAAGCTGGTTTCGAGCAGGTCCACCTGGCTGCCGATGAAAGGCTCAAGAGGGAGGAGTTTCTCTCCTCCAAACCGGGGGTGGAATGATTGAAGGATTCAGGATGAAACCTGGCCGATAGTTTGAAGACGATGAAACCGGGAAAATGGATGGGCCGAAGCAAGTGGAAACTTAGTGGCTATTGGCAGATCGCGCTGGCGGCAGGACTTTTTCTGCACCTGCTTGCCTTTGCTACTTTGAGGATTGTCACCCGCTCTTCGCCGGAGGTGACGTTTCCGGAACCTTTTATCAAATATCCGCAAGAATTGATCGAAACCGGTGGGGGCTTTGCCGATGTTTCCTATGGAGATTTGTTCGATCCCGCCCCGCTGTTTCTGCCCACCCTGTGGAATTTCGCTCCTGATTTCGGGAACCTGCATCTGGATCGTGAAGTCGAGCCTCTTTTTGAGCCATTCGAGCCCGTCATCAGCCTTTCCGCTCAGCCGCCGGCCATTCTGGCGGAGGAGATCCGACCCGGCTACAATCTTCCACGCAACCTTCTCGAAAATGAGCGCAGCAACCATTTTTCGGTTTTTGGCCAACGCCGCCGAGCCATTGAGAAAGCGCCCCTACGGGCCGGATTCATGGAAGTGAAGAGGGCGGGACTGGAGAGTATGTCCATAGGTTCGGTTCTCCCGGATGGGCTGGCCGAAGTAACCCAGGATATGCTTTCATTGGTGTTTTTCCAGGTACTCATCGATAAAGCGGGACCCGTGGGCGAACCATTGATTATGAAAGGATCGGGATCGCCGCGGATCGATCTGGCACTGAGAAATTACCTGGCCACTCCATTTTTGCTGTCCGGCCTGAAGCCTGGTTATTACACGGTCACTTTTGGGCCGTGAAGGTGAAATCTTTCCGGGGCTTTTGAGCCATTCTTTCCAAAAAAAAGGAAAAAGGGGAAAAAAGACTTGCGCAGCGGAGGTTGGCCCCTATTTTCCGGGGCTCTTTTGTTCTTTTTCAACATGAGCTTTCGAGCTCGCCGATCTCTTGCGCGCAGATTGACAAGGGGAGAAATATTTTGCATATTATTGTTGACGGAATTTTCTCCTCTTATCAAATTGCTGGGTTTTAGTAATCCTTTCGCTGGCTTCGCTGGCTTCTTCTGCTATTGATGTTCATTTTATGCCCTTGTAGCTCAGTTGGCAGAGCGCGTCCTTGGTAAGGACGAGGTCGGCGGTTCAAATCCGCTCGAGGGCTCCATCTTCCGATATTCGAAACAATTTCATTTATTCACTTATAAATTAAAGGTATTAACTAGGTATGTAAGAGGTATGTAAGAAAATTTTCTTACACCCGATTTCTTGCGAAAAACCAATCTGACTTGAAAAATCCATGGCTAAAGAAACATTTCAGAGAACTAAACCCCACGTAAACGTAGGCACCATTGGGCACGTTGACCACGGCAAAACCACCCTCACTTCGGCAATACTCAAAGTGCAGTCGGATAAAGGTTTGGCCGAGTTCAAGTCCTATGCGGACATCGCCAAAGGCGGCACAGTGCGCGACGCTTCCAAAATCGTCACCATCGCGGTGGCCCACGTGGAGTACGAAACGGAAAACCGGCACTATGCCCATGTGGATTGCCCCGGCCATGCCGATTTCATTAAAAACATGATCACGGGAGCGGCCCAGATGGACGGCGCCGTGCTCGTTGTGAGCGCTGCCGACGGCCCCATGCCGCAAACCCGCGAGCACATCCTGCTGGCCCGCCAGGTCAATGTTCCCAATATAGTCGTTTACCTCAACAAGGTCGATTTGCTCGACGATGAGGAATTGCTCGAACTGGTCGATATGGAAGTGCGCGACCTGCTTAATAAATACGAATTCGACGGCGACAATATCACCGTAATCCGCGGCTCCGCCCTGGCCGCGATGGAAGGGAAACCCGGCGGAGCGGAATCCATCCAGGAATTGATGGATGCCATCGACGCCGATATTCCGGAACCCATGCGGGAGGTGGACAAACCCTTCCTCATGTCGGTCGAGGATGTATTTTCCATCACCGGGCGCGGCACGGTGGCCACCGGCAGAATTGAGCGCGGGGTGGTCAAAGTGGGTGAGGCGGTGGAAATCGTCGGTTTGCGCGATACCCAGAAGACTATCTGCACGGGGGTGGAAATGTTCCGCAAAATCCTCGAAGAGGGACGGGCGGGGGACAATGTCGGGATCCTCATGCGGGGTATTCAGAAGGACCAGGTGGAGCGTGGGCATGTCATCGCCAAACCGGGTTCGATAACGCCGCACACCAAGGCGAAGGCCGAAGTCTATGTCTTGAGCAAGGATGAGGGCGGCCGCCACACACCTTTCTTTAATGGTTATAGACCACAATTTTATTTCCGCACGACCGATGTGACAGGTGTTGTCAATCTGCCGGATGGGGTGGAAATGGTGATGCCGGGCGACAACCTTGGCGTAAATCTGGAGTTGGGCAAGCCCATCGCCATGGAAAGCGGGCAGCGTTTTGCCATACGTGAAGGGGGCCGTACCATCGGCGCCGGTCGCGTGACCGAGATTATCGAGTAGTAATTGCGTAAACATTCGAGTTAAGCCGGAAATTCTTTTTTTCTAAAGGACCGGCCCATCTCTTTTTTCATCCTTAATCTGAATAGGGGGACAAGTAAACTTCATATTTTAGGCGCTAAATCCCGCCGCCACTGCAGGGCAGTAGCTCAATCGGGAGAGCATCGGTCTCCAAAACCGAGGGTTGGGGGTTCGAGTCCCTCCTGCCCTGCCAGGGACCCGACAGATTATTAATTAATTTTTATTTAGAAAACTTGTTTCAGCAGTAAAACCATCCATCCACAAGCAGGCAGTCAATTGCCCATTCCACCATGGCCAATCCATTTCGAAAAATCCGCATCTTCGCCGGTGAAACGGTCACGGAGCTTAAAAAAGCTTCCTGGCCCACCTTGCCCGAACTGCGCTCTTCGACCCTGGTCGTCCTCGTGGCGATTTTGCTTCTGGGCGGCTTCATCACACTTTCAGACTTCTCCGTTTACAATTTGGTAACCCTTTTGACTAAGCTTGTTCGGCCCGGCAGTTAGCTGATAATATAATAACTCTAGCAAACTTCCACCCTGGCTGCGGCAAGGGTCGGATCCTGCAAAATGTCCCAGGAAAAAGTATCTTCCATTTCAAGTTCCCGCTGGTATGCGGTGCAGACCCTCTCCAATAAGGAGGGCATCGTTAAGCGCTACCTCGACAAATACTTGTCGAGCGAGGAGATGGACGAGTACATCGAGGAAGTCCTCATGCCGACCGAGACGGTGACGGAAGTTAAAAACGGAAAGAAATACCAAAAAGTCCGCAAATTCTATCCCGGCTACATTTTCATACACATGCGCCTTTACCATGATGATGGCAAAATCATCGAGAGGCCCTGGTATTACGTCAAAGACGCCGATGGAGTGATCGGGTTTTTAGGCGGCAACCAGCCTATGCCGCTCAAGGAGTCGGAGATAGACAGCATCCTCTCCCAGGTGCAGGAATCCGAAGGCAAAGAAGTGCCCAAAGTCCAGTATGAAGTGGGGGAGGAAGTAAAAATTACCACTGGACCTTTTCTCAACCTGACTGGAATTATCGAAGAAATCGATCCGGAGCGCGGCAAACTCAAGGTCTCGGTATCCATTTTCGGTCGTTTTACCCCGGTCGTTCTGGAATACTGGGAAGTGGAAAGAGCGGAAGAGAGTTAATCGGACAGAACCATTTTTAACATTGATTTTTGATAAAGAATTTAAACTTGAACCCATTTTGACTTTGGCATGGCAAAAAAGAAAATAACCGGAATCATCCGTCTGCAACTGGCCGCCGGCGCAGCCAACCCAGCCCCGCCGGTGGGTCCGGCCCTTGGAGCGCACGGAGTCAACATCATGGGGTTTTGCAAGGAATTCAATGCCCGCACCAAGGACCAGGCCGGAATGATCCTCCCCGTGGTTATATCCGTTTTCCACGACCGCACCTTTTCATTCATTCTCAAATCGCCCCCGGCAGCCGTATTGCTCAAGAAAGCGGCCGGTATCGCCAAAGGTTCCGGTGTGCCCAACCGCGAGAAAGTGGGCACAGTCACCCGCAAACAGTGTGCCGAGATTGCCAAACTTAAAAAGAAAGACCTCAACAGCAACAGTGAGGAAGCCGCCATTCTCATCATCGCCGGGACTGCCCGGAGCATGGGGATCGATGTGATCAACTAAAACCATTTCCGGGAAATATCCGAAAACCTTTACTTAATTATCCGCCGCCATGATCAAACAATCGAAGCGATACCGCTCCGCCCATGAGGTAACCGATTTGACCCAGGAATATTCGCTCGATGAAGCCCTCAACCTTCTCGCTCAGATGGCCTCCTCCAAATTCGATGAGTCGGTGGAGCTTTCCGTGATTCTTGGGGTGGACCCGCGTCAAAGCAACCAGATGGTCCGCGGGGTCGTCAACCTGCCTAGCGGAAGCGGCAAAAAGGTTAATCTGGTGGTATTTACCGATAAACCGGATGAGGCCCTGGCCGCTGGAGCGGATGATGCCGGCATGGAGGAGCTGATCAAAAAGGTTCAGGGCGGTTGGGTGGATTTCGATGTCGCCGTGGCCACCCCGGCAGCCATGAAAGAGGTTCGTAAAGTGGCGCGAATCCTGGGTCCCCGGGGGCTCATGCCCAATCCGAAAACCGGCACCGTGACCGATGACATCGCATCCGCCATCAAGGACATCAAGCTGGGCGGGCGGGTATCCTACAAGATGGACCGCTCAGCCAACATCGGATTGCTGGTCGGTAAAAGATCATTTACGACCGAACAACTGGCTGAAAACATCAAAGCGGTCGTTGAAAACATCGGGCAGGCGCGCCCCGATGACATCAAAGGACGTTACATCAAAAAAATGACCGTTTCCTCGACCATGAGCCCCGGCATCAAACTGGAAGGCTCTCTTTACTCCAATTATTAATATTATTTTTAAAAAATAAAATAATTAAAGAAACCAACCGAATTTTTATTCATCCACCCCTACCATGAGAGCCGAAAAAAAATACCTCGTCGATGAGATCGGAGAGCACCTGGACAAATCCGGCTATGTCTTTCTGGCCGACTATAATTACATTACGGTGGCCGAAACGGCGGAATTGCGAAGCGCCTTGTCCGAGCACGATGCGGAGTTTCATGTGATCAAAAACAATATGTTCCGGGTGGTCGCCAAGGAGCGGGAACTCCCCGCTATGGACGAGCATCTGGTCGGGCCCACGGCCATAATCATGGGAGGTGAAAACGCTCCCGGAGTGGCCAAAGCGCTGGGTAAATTTTTCAAGGATAAGAAGAAGTTAGTGGTAAAATGCGGTTTGCTGGACAATAAGCTGCTGCTGACTGAGGATATCAGCCAATTGGCCAAGCTTCCCCCCTTGGTCGTCATCCGGGCCCAGTTTCTTGGCCTGCTCAACACCCCCGCACGGCAGATCGCAACGGTCATTCAAGCCATTCCGCAGGGAATTCTCAATGTCCTCAAGGCGCGTTCCGATCAACTGGCCGAAACCGCAGCCGCCTCGTGATTTTTGTTTTAATTTAAACCAACCATCAATCAATCAATCAACCAACCAACCAACTAAAAAAACCGGCTAGGGGAGTCGTTCCCTTAAATGCCGCATTCACACTCACAGAATGGCGCTAACCGGTTAAGGAGGTAGTAATGTCCGATATCACTAAAGAACAAGTCATCGAATGGCTGAGCAACCAGAGCGTCCTCGAAGCGGCTGCCCTGGTTAAAGACCTGGAAGAAAAATGGGGGGTCAGCGCGGCTGCACCCGTAGCCGCCATGGCGGCCGCTCCGGGTGGGGGTGAAGATGCTCCCGCAGCCGAGGAGCAAACCGAATTCGATGTTATCCTGAAAAACTACGGAGGCAATAAAATTGCCGCCATTAAAGAGGTTCGCGCCATCACCGGGCTCGGTTTACGCGAAGCCAAAGATTTGGTCGAAAGCGCTCCCAAGGCGGTTAAAGAAGCCATCACCAAAGAGGAGGCCGAAGAAATCAAAGGAAAGCTTGAGGGTGCTGGGGCCGAAGTTGAGGTAAAATAATCATTGTTTCCTTAAATCTTTGCTATTCATTGCAATTCCAGACCCAGCCGGAGGCAATCACCGATACGGTGTTTGCCTACGGTTGCACCCTGTACGAGTTTCGCTCGAGCCGGGCCCGCCATTCGCTGGCGGCCGACCGCATGTTTTGCGGCTGATAAAAAGCTGATCCATTAATTCGTTATTTATTCGCAATCCCAATCCTACAAAAAAAGAAGATGTCAACACGCAAAAACTTCGGGAAACTGGTAGAGGTAATCGCCCCTCCCAACTTGATTCAAAACCAGATCGATTCCTTCAAAGAATTTCTGCAGCCCGGCTCGACACCGAGCGGACGCCGGCAAGTTGGCTTGCAGGCGGTGTTCAGCGAGGTCTTTCCGATCGAAAGTTACGATGGGAGGGCTTCCCTCGACTATCTCACCTATTCCCTCTCCGGGCCGAGAATGACGGAGATGGAGTGCTTGCGGGAGGGCGTCACCTACTCCATTTCCCTCTACGTCAAGCTGCGGCTGAAGGAAGAGGAGGCGATCAAGGATGAGGAAATCTACATGGGCGAGATGCCCATGATCACCGAGCGCGGCTCCTTTATCATCAACGGGGCCGAGCGTGTTGTGGTGAGCCAGTTGCACCGCTCGCCCGGCATCTGTTTCGAGGAGACCCCGCACACCAGCGGCAAGATGCTTTTCTCCTTCCGCATTATCCCGGATCGGGGAACTTGGCTGGAAGTTCAATTTGATCAGAACGACCTTCTCTATGTCTATCTGGACCGCCGCCGCCGCCGCCGCAAATTCCTCATCACAACGCTACTCCGGTCCATGGGCTACAGTTCCGATTACGATATCCTCAACCTTTTTTACAACATCGAGGAAGTCGATGTTAAATCTGTGCTGGAACTCGGCAATGTGAGCCGGGTGGTGCTGGTGGAAGACCTCGTTGACGCCGAGCGCGGGGTCGTTCTGGCGCGCTCTTTCGAGCCTTTGACCAAAACCATTATTCGATCCATCGACGAGGCCGGAATCTCCAAGGTTCGGGTGATCGATACGATGGTTGACGATGGGGCCATCATTCGATGCCTGAAAAAAGACCCCACCCGCAACGAGGAGGAAGCTCTCAAAGAAATTTACAAACGGCTGCGCCCCGGCGAACCGCCCACCACGGCCAATGCCCGCGCTCTCCTGAAACGCCTTTTCCAGGATGCTAAACGCTATGATCTGGGCCGAGTGGGCCGCTACAAGATCAATCAAAAACTGTCTTTGGACATAGATCTCAATTACCGCACCCTGAAGGCCGAAGACATTGTCGCGGCGACGAAATACCTGGTTCGACTGAAACGCGGCTCCGGCATCGTGGACGACATCGACCACCTCGGCAGCCGGCGGGTTCGCACCGTGGGCGAGCTGCTCATGAACCAGTGCCGCATCGGCCTGGCCCGCACCGAGCGCCTGGTAAAAGAACGGATGACCCTTTACGACCAGAGCGTGGACAGCATAACGCCGCAGAAACTCATCAACCCCAAGGCTCTGAGCACCGTCATCCGGGATTTCTTCGCCCGCAGCCAGCTCAGTCAGTTCATGGATCAAATCAATCCCCTGGCCGAGCTTACCCATAAGCGGCGGCTTTCCGCTTTGGGCCCGGGAGGGCTCAACCGGGAACGGGCCGGGTTTGAAGTGCGCGATGTGCACCCATCTCATTATGGCCGCATCTGCCCCATCGAAACCCCCGAAGGGCCCAATATCGGGCTGATCAATTCCCTGGCCATATACTCGCACATCAATGAGTTCGGCTTCATCGAAACCCCGTATCGCATCATCGAAAACGGCAAAGCCACGGATGAGGTGTCCTACCTTAACGCCGATAAGGAAGAGGACCTCGTCATAGCCCAGGCTAATTCGGAAATCGCCGAGGACGGTTCCCTGATAGGGCCCGTCACGGTACGCAAAGGGGACAACTTTCTCGAGATGGAGCCAAGTAAGGTTAATTACATGGATGTATCGCCCAAGCAGATCATCTCCGTGGCCGCGGGCCTGATTCCTTTTCTGGAGCACGATGACGCCAATCGCGCGCTCATGGGATCCAACATGATGCGCCAGGGGGTGCCTTTGTTGAGGACGGAGTCCCCCTTCGTCGGCACTGGCATTGAAGACCGGGTCGCTACAGATTCCAAGACCATTTTGAAAGCTGAAGAGGATGGCATTGTGGCTCGGGTTGACTCGCAGCGCATTGCCATCTCCAGGGACGGGGAGCTTCCCCTGCGCTTCGACCGCAATCCCAAAACCGATGCCAAAAACGGCATCTACTTCTATGAACTGCGCAAATTCATGCGTTCCAATGCTGGCACCTGCTTCAACCAGAAGCCCATCGTGAGCAAAGGCGAAAAAGTGACCAAAGGGCAAGTTATCGTCGACGGCGCGGCCACCGATGACGGTGAACTGGCTTTGGGGCGCAATGTGCTCGTCGCCTTCATGCCGTGGAACGGCTACAACTTCGAGGACGCTATCCTCATCAGCGAAAAACTGATCAAGGACGACATCTTTACCTCGATCCATATTGAAGAATTCGAGGTGACCGCCAGGGACACCAAACTGGGCCCCGAGGAAATTACCCGGGACATTCCCAATGTGGGCGAGGAAGCCCTCAAGAACCTCAACCACGATGGGGTTGTGCGGGTGGGCGCCGAAGTCAAGCCGGGAGATATTTTGGTGGGTAAAATTACCCCTAAAAGCGAAACCGCACTAGCTCCCGAGGAAAAACTGCTGCGGGCCATTTTCGGGGAAAAAGCGGCCGATGTAAAAGATACCTCGCTACTCGTTCCGTCGGGAGTATTCGGCATCATCATGGATGTCAAGATAAGCACCCGGTTCGAAGCCGAGAAAGAAAAACTCAGTCCCTCCGACCGGCGCCGCCAAATAAAGAAGATCAACGAGGAATATCGTTCCCAAATGGACCGGCTGAAGGAAAACCTGACCGAGTCCCTTTCCAACATATTGCTGGGTGAAAAAATTCCTTTGGATGTGATCAACATGGAAAGCAACGAGATCATTATCCCGGCCAACCGCAAAATTACCAAGACCCTCCTGCGGCGTTTGGCTGCGGTCTACAAGACGGTCGAAATCGATCCATCGCCGGTGCGGATCAAGATAATGGAAATCATCAACACCTTCTCCGTCAAATTCGACGAGCTCGATAATGACCGAGATCGCAAAATCGAATCGATCGAGGCCGGCGACGATATCGATTCCGGAGTTATCAAAAATGTAAAGGTCTATGTGGCCACCAAGCGTAAGGTGCAGGTGGGCGACAAAATGGCCGGGCGCCATGGCAACAAGGGAGTCATCGCCAAGATCGTGCCGGAAGAAGACATGCCCTTCCTGCCGGACGGAACGCCCATTGAGATTTGCCTCAATCCCCTCGGGGTGCCCAGCCGGATGAATGTCGGCCAGGTCCTCGAAACCCATCTGGGGTGGGCTTGCAAGAAACTTGGCATCAAGGTGGCCACGCCGGTATTCGACGGAATTTCGGAAAAACGGGTTCGCGGCTACCTCAAGGAGGCCGGTTTGCCCGAGAGCGGGAAAAGCATTTTGGTCGATGGGCGCTCCGGCGAGCCGTTTGACCAGGAGGTGGTGGTCGGCTATATCTACATGATGAAGCTGAACCATCTAGTAGCCGACAAAATCCATGCCCGCGCGGTGGGCCCCTACAGCTTGATCACCCAGCAGCCCCTGGGAGGAAAAGCCCAGTATGGGGGCCAGCGTTTTGGCGAAATGGAAGTTTGGGCCCTGGAAGCCTACGGGGCCGCCTATACCTTGCAGGAACTGCTTACCGTCAAATCGGACGATGTGCAGGGGCGGACCAAAATTTACGAATCGCTGGTCAAGGGCGACAACAGCCTGCAAGCGGGAACCCCTCAATCATTCAATGTGTTGATGAAAGAAATGCAAAGCCTCTGCCTCGACATACGGCTCGAATCGGCGGACAGCCTGGGCAGTTTTGGGCTATGACTACCGTTTCCTCATCAGACATAAATTAAATTAGTTAATTCATTCATTTTATCAGTTAATAATCCATTACCGAACTTATGAGCACTCAAGAAGTAAGAGAAGTTCTCGGCCTCGAAAAAGATCAGTCCTTCGATGTCGTTTCCATCACGGTAGCCTCACCAGACATCATCCGGTCCTGGTCGCGCGGGGAGGTCAAAAATCCCGAAACGATCAATTACCGCACCTTCAAGCCTGAGCCTGGGGGGCTTTTTTGCCAGCGTATATTTGGGCCGGTGCGTGATTACGAATGCGCCTGCGGTAAATTCAAACGCATCAAATACAAGGGCGTGTTGTGCGATCGCTGCGGGGTGGAGGTAACCGTCTCACGTGTGCGGCGTGAGCGCATGGGCCACATCGAGCTGGCCGTTCCGGTTACCCATATCTGGTTTCTCAAAAGCATGCCCAGCCGGTTGGGGCTGCTCCTCGACCTGACGGCGCGTAACCTGGAGCGGGTCATCTATTACGAGAACTACCTGGTGACCAATCCAGGCAAAACGGCGCTGGAGGAAAAACAGCTTTTAACCGAGCAGGAATATCTGCAGGCGATCGATGAATACGGTGATGATTCTTTTGAAGCGAAGATGGGGGCCATCGCCCTGCAGGAAGTTCTCCAGCGCATGGATTTGCCCTCCCTGGTGGACGAACTGCACGACAAGATGCACAGCACCCGCTCCAAGCAAATTAAGAAAAAACTCTCTAAAAGGCTCAAAGTCATTGGCGGTTTCATAGGATCGAACACCTCGCCCAGCTGGATGGTGTTGGAGGTTCTCCCGGTCATCCCGCCGGACCTGCGCCCCCTCGTGCCCCTGGAAGGCGGCCGTTTCGCCACCAGCGACCTGAACGACCTTTACCGGCGCGTCATCAACCGCAATAACCGGTTGAAAAACCTACTCCAACTAAAGACTCCAGACGTTATCATCCACAACGAGAAACGTATGCTGCAGGAAGCGGTGGACGCCCTTTTCGATAACGGGCGGCATGGCCGGGCCGTGACCGGGGCAGGGAATCGGCCCCTCAAGTCTATGAGCGACATGCTCAAGGGTAAACAGGGCCGGTTTCGCCAGAATTTGCTCGGCAAGCGCGTTGATTACAGCGGCCGCTCCGTCATCGTCATCGGGCCGGAATTAAAGCTGCACCAGTGCGGCCTGCCCAAGAAAATGGCCCTCGTGCTTTTCGAGCCATTTATCATCCGGCGGCTGAAAGAACTGGGATTCGTCCACACCGTGCGCGGGGCTCGCAAAATGATCGAGAAGAAATCCCCCGAAGTGTGGGATATTTTGGAGGAAGTGACCAAGGGACACCCTGTCCTGCTCAATCGCGCGCCCACCTTGCACCGGCTTTCCATCCAGGCCTTCGAGCCCGTTCTCATCGAGGGTGACGCCATCCGCATCCATCCGTTGGTGTGCACGGCCTACAATGCCGATTTTGACGGCGACCAGATGTCCGTCCACGTACCCCTTTCCCTGGAGGCCGTGATGGAGTGCAAGCTGCTCATGATGTCCACCCACAACATTTTTTCCCCCTCCAGCGGCAAACCCATCCTGACTCCTTCCCAGGATATTGTTTTGGGTTCCTATTATCTGACCCTGGACCCGCGCAAACCATTGCCTACAGATAAACGGCTGCCCCTCTTTACCAATACCCAGGAGGTTCTCCTGGCCGAGGGCGACGGACTCCTCAAGAGGCATGACTGGGTGCAGTTTGTGAATCCTGATTACGGCAGGGAGACGATTTACGGCAATAGCACCCGCAAAATCTTGCGCACCACGGTGGGGCGGGTGATTTTCAACGATATTTGGCCGCCTGAGGTCGGCTTCGTCAATTCCTCGGTGCCCAAGGCCAAACTGGGGGACCTCATTTTGCAAACTTACCTGGCAGGTGGCAAAAAGACCACTGTCGAGGTACTCGACGTCCTCAAGGAACTCGGCTTTGCCTACGCCACCCGAGCCGGTATATCCATTGGCATCGGCGATATGATCATCCCTCAGGACAAGCCGGGCATCATCAATGACGCACGGGGCAAGATCGAAGAAATCGAAGGCCAGTACCGCAAGGGGATCATCACCTCGGGGGAACGCTACAACAAAATTATCGATGCCTGGACCAGTGCCACCGACCAAATTGCCAAGTCCGTTTTCGACGGTTTGGAGGAGAACAAAGGTAAAGACGAAATCAATCCGGTGTATCTAATGATGGACTCGGGCGCTCGTGGCAACCGCCAGCAGGTTCGCCAGCTTTGTGGCACTCGTGGGCTCATGGCCAAACCTTCGGGAGAAATCATTGAGAGGCCGATCCTTTCCTCATTCCGGGAGGGGCTTTCAGTGCTCGAATACTTTATCTCTACCCACGGCGCCCGCAAGGGTTTGGCCGACACGGCGCTGAAGACTGCCGATGCCGGTTATCTGACCCGCAAACTCTGCGATGTGGCCATGGACGTCATCATAACCGATGAGGATGACGGCAATCGCGACGGAATCTGGAAACAAACCATTAACGAAGGAGATGACGAGATCGTCAGCCTCTATGACCGTATCGTGGGCCGCTGCGTCAGCGACGATATTTACAACCCTCTCGATCCGGTCGATTTGATTGTCGGAAACGGTAAAATGGTGACCGAGGAGATTGCCGCGCGAATCGAAGATTGCGGTGTTGACCGGGTAAAAATCATGTCCCCTTTGACCCATATGCATCGGTCCAACCTGCCGTCAATGGCCTATGGTATCAATCCGGGCACAAACAAACTGGTGGAGGTGGGAGCGGCCGTTGGCATCATTGCGGCCCAATCCATCGGGGAGCCGGGAACTCAGCTGACCATGCGGACTTTCCACATCGGAGGCATTGCCAGCCAGATTTTCAAGAATCCGGAAATCCGCGTTCGCAACGACGGAATGGTAAAATACGTGGGACTGAGGATGGTATCAACCGAGGAGGGCGCCAGCATCGTTCTCAATAAAACCGGATTCATTCATATCGTCGATAATGACGAGAAGGAATTGGAAAACTATAGTATAGTGGCCGGTTCCATCCTCACCATACTCGACGGCCAGAAAATCGAAAAAGGAGCCATTCTGGCCATGTGGGATCCGCACCATGTGCCCATTCTTTCCGAAAAAGCCGGTATCATCGCCTTTCAGGATATGATTCCCGGTGTTACCGTTAAGAAGGAGATGGACGAGGCCACCGGGCAGATTGCCACGGTAGTTACCGAGCACAAGGAAGACCTCAATCCGGTCATCCAGATTCACCAAAAATCCGGCTCCTCGGCCAAGCCGACCAAAGGGAAATTGCTTGCCACATACTCGATTCCGACCGGCGCTCAAATTGTCGTCAACCAAGGGGATATCATCCACCCGGGAGCCCTTTTGGCCAAAACCCCGCGCCAGGCATCCAAGACCCAGGACATCACAGGCGGCCTACCCCGAGTGGCCGAATTGTTTGAAGCCCGCCGCCCCAAGGAAGCCACTGAAATGGCAAAAATCGACGGTTTAGTTTCCTTCGGATCCATGGTTCGGGGGAAGAAGAAACTCATTGTAACTGACGAGGAATCGGGACAGGAAGAGAGCCACCTGATACCGCACGGCAAACATATTATCGTGCAGGTGGGCGATCGTGTGAGCAAGGGACAGCACCTCACGGAAGGGTCTGCCGATCCGCACGAAATCCTTGAAATTCTGGGCCCCAACAAATTACAGGAATATCTGCTGGTTGAAATCCAAAAGGTTTACCGGTTGCAAGGTGTGGTTATCAACGATAAGCATATCGAAGTCATCGTTTCGCAAATGCTGCGCAAAGTGCGCATCACCGCGCCGGGCGATTCCGAATTTTTCTGGGGCGAGCAAGTGGATCGCCATGACTTCATGGATGAAAACGAACGCATCATCGATGCCGGCGGCATGCCCGCCGAAGGCGAACCCATTCTCCTGGGCATCACCAAGGCTTCCATTGAGACGGAGAGCTTTATCTCCGCGGCTTCCTTCCAGGAAACCACCCGAGTCCTGACCGATGCTGCCACCCTGGGAAAAAAGGATCAGCTCAAAGGATTCAAGGAAAACGTCATCATGGGGCACCTCATACCGGCAGGCACGGGATTGCCTCGCTACCGGCGTTTACGCATTAATACTCTCGGTCCGGAAATGGCCGAGACCCTCACAGGCACGGAGAAGGCAGGTTAAAAGACCTCGCTAAAACTTCGGGCTACCAATATAGAGAACCATTCTCGCCTTTCTCACCGGGTACCATTCCGGGTGTTCGGGGCGAAATGGTTTATATTAAACTTTTTCTAAAATTCTTCTTGCACTGCACATAGGAACATTTACCTTTCTCGCTTTTCACAGAAAAGCGTCTGTGGCCCATGCCTACTATTAATCAGCTAGTCCGCAAACCGCGGAAAATCATCAAGAGCAAATCGAAATCGCCCGCTTTGAAGGGCAACGCGTTTCGGCGCGGTGTTTGTGTACAGGTGATGACCCGCACTCCTAAAAAACCCAATTCGGCCATTAGAAAAGTTGCCAAAGTGCGCCTTACCAACGGCATAGAAGTCATCGCATATATTCCGGACGAAGGGCACAGCCTGCAGGAGCACAGTGTTGTTCTGGTGCGCGGCGGCAGAGTTAAGGACCTTCCCGGTGTGCGTTATCATATCGTGCGCGGGGCTCTCGATTGCTTAGGGGTGGAAAAACGCCGGCGCAGCCGTTCAAAATACGGCGTTAAAAGGCCGAAGGACGCCAAGGCCAAGAAATAACGATTGAATTTTGATTTCTCCGAAACTTCGCTAAAAATTGAAGCGAGGGCGGGGAATCAGCAACAAACAGCAAGAAGCTTTTATAAATCATGTCGCGAAGACGCCGAGCAGTCAAAAGGGAGCCAGTTCCCGAACCACGCTACAACAGCGCTTTGGTCAGCAGCCTGATCAATGTGGTTATGCAGGACGGTAAAAAAACGACTGCCCAGAGGATCGTTTACGGGGCTTTCGAGCGTGTCAGCGAAAAGCTGGGCAAAGGAGATCCGGTGGACCTGCTAATGGGAGCGCTGGAAAATATCCGCCCCAAGCTAGAGGTAAAAAGCCGCCGCGTGGGGGGAACCACCTACCAGGTTCCGTTGGAAATTTCATTCGAACGGCAGCAGAGCCTCGCCTTCCGCTGGCTGCGCAGTGCCGCCCGCGGGCGCAAGGGTTCCATGAAAGAATCGCTCGCTCAAGAAATCATCGACGCCTACAACAACACGGGGCAAGTCGTTAAGAAAAAGGACGACACCCACCGCATGGCGCAGTCCAACCGCGCTTTTGCCCACTTACGCTGGTAAAGAATTTCAATGAGCATAGCTGCAACCATTTCTCCTGCGAACTCCAAAGATCGCCGGACCCCACTGGAGTATACCCGCAATATCGGTATTGCGGCCCATATCGACGCAGGCAAAACCACCACCACCGAACGGATGCTCTACTATACAGGAGTGGTCCACAAAATCGGTGAAGTGCATGATGGTAATGCCACCACCGACTGGATGGAGCAGGAGCGCGAACGCGGCATCACCATCACTTCTGCAGCCATTTCTTGCGATTGGACCACCCGCGACGGGCCTTTCAGTGGTATCAGACACAAGATCAATATCATCGATACGCCCGGCCATGTCGATTTTACGGCAGAAGTCGAGCGGTCGCTGCGGGTTCTCGATGGCGCGGTAGGCGTATTTTGTGCGGTAGCCGGTGTTCAACCCCAGTCGGAAACCGTCTGGCGTCAAATGGACAAATACAAAGTGCCTCGGATTGCATTCATCAATAAAATGGATCGAACCGGGGCTGATTTTTTTGGCGCAGTAGAGGATATCCGTAAGAAGTTGGGCGGCAACGCCCACCCGATCTATTTGCCCATCGGGGCCGAGGATCAATTTACGGGCCTGGTTGACCTGGTTACCATGAAAGCCCACCATTACAGCGCAGACGATCCGATGGGAATGGAATACGAAACCACCGAGGTTCCCGCCGACATGGTTGACCTGGCTTCGAAATACCGGGAGGCCCTCATTGAGGCGCTGGCCGATTTTGACGATGTCTTGGCCGAAAAATTTCTTGAAGGGGCGGAGGTGGAAGAGGGTGAAATCAAGGCGGCCGTGCGCAAAGCCACCGAGTCCCTCGAATTTCTAGGGGTCCTGCCCGGTACCGCATTTAAAAACAAGGGCGTGCAAATGCTCATGGATTGCATTGTAGACTACCTGCCCAACCCGCTCGACGTCCCCCCCATGGTCGGCCATTTGGACGATGGCGAAAGCCAGATGGAAATTAAACCGGACGATGCGGCCGATTTAGCCGGGCTGGCCTTCAAGCTGGCCACCGATCCCTACGTGGGCAAACTCGTGTTTTTCCGGATTTACCAGGGCGAACTGAGAAAAGGCAGCACACTTTACAATCCCCGCACCCGCCGTAAGGAACGCATCAGCCGTCTGATGGTTATGAAGGCCGATGCCCGCAAAGATATCGAAGTTGCTTATTCCGGCGACATTTGCGCCATCATCGGGGCCAAAGACATTATTACAGGGGACACCCTCTGCACCAGGGACCTCGATGTCCGGCTGGAGCCGCCCACTTTTCCGGATCCCGTTCTGTCGATGTCAATCGAGCCCGCCACCAAGGCCGACCAGGAAAAATTGTCTATGGCCTTGCAGCGCCTGGCCGAAGAAGATCCCACATTTGTTGTGCGCCACGATGAGGAAACCGGGCAAACCATCATTGCCGGTATGGGCGAACTGCACCTCGATATCCTGCGCGACCGCCTCTTCCGGGAGTTTAAAGTCCAGGCCGATGCGGGCAAACCGCAGATCGCCTACCGCGAGGCCATCTTCAAAAAAGCCAAAGGGGTGGGCAAATTTGTTCGCCAAAGCGGTGGCCGCGGACAGTATGGGCATGCCGAAATTATACTCGAACCTGTGTCCCGTGGAGATGGCTACGAATTTGAAAACAAGATCGTTGGCGGGGTAATACCCAAAGAATACATCAAGCCGACCGCGAGGGGCATCCTGGAAGCTGCCAAAAATGGTGTCATCGCCGGGTATCCGGTGATCGATTTTAAGGTCCAGCTCGTTTACGGGAGTTTCCACGAAGTGGACTCCTCTGAATTAGCATTTAAGATGGCCGGTATTTTCGCCTTCAAGGAAGCCATGAAAAATGCCGACCCGGCCATTCTGGAACCCATCATGAAAGCGGAAGTGACCACCCCGGATGAATCCCAGGGGGACATCATGGGCGACCTCACGCGCCGCCGGGGGCAGATCCAGGGCATGGAAACAAAGGGTAATTTAACCACCATTACAGCCCATGTTCCGCTGGAAACCATGTTCGGTTACGCCACCGATGTGCGCTCGCTTTCCAAGGGGCGCGCCTCGTATTCGATGGAGCCGTCTCATTTTGAAAAGGTTCCCGCCCGCATGGAACAAAAAATTGTCGAATCCTTCACCCGCGAACCCGCCCGCACCTAGACCTTGACCCGGAATCAAACCCAATGACTGGACAGAGAATACGCATTAAACTCAAAGGCTACGATTACCGTGTCATCGACCAGTCTGCCACTGATATCGTGGATACGGCCAAGCGATCCGGAGCGCGCGTTTCCGGCCCCGTGCCCCTGCCCACCCGAATCGAAAAAATCACCGTCAACCGTTCCCCTCATGTTGACAAAAAGTCCATGGAGCAGTTTGAGATGCGCACCCACAAACGCCTTATCGACATTATCGAACCGACCGCCCAGACGGTTGACGAACTGAAAAAGCTCAACCTCCCGGCCGGGGTGGATATTACCATCAGTGTTTGAGGAAACGGCTCATTAATCGAATAAATATTTTTTAACACCCATGAATTTTACACTCCTAGGCAAAAAAATCGGCATGACGCAGATTTACAACGAGGAAAACCAGCTCGTCCCGGTAACGGTGATCGAAGCCGGCCCATGCCCCGTCACCCAGGTCAAGACTGTCCAGAGCGATGGCTACAATTCAATCCAGGTAGGTTTTCGCGATAAAAAACCCTTTCGCACCAACAAGGCCATGAGCGGGCATTTCAAAAAACACGGAACCGCTCCCACCGCCCTCCAGACCGAAGTTCGCTGCACTCAGGAGCCCGAATACAAGAGTGGGGAAATCCTCACCGTGGCCGGTTTCAACGATGTGCCCATGGTGGACGTTATTGCCGTGAGCAAAGGCCGCGGTTTCCAAGGTGTGGTCAAACGCTGGGGTTTTAACGGCGGCCCCGCTTCCCACGGCTCTATGATGCACCGCCGGGGGGGGTCCTATGGCCAGTGCCAATGGCCGGGCAAGGTTTATAAAGGCCGCAAGATGCCCGGCCACATGGGCAGCAAACGGCGCACCGTGCAGAACCTTAAAATTATCCAGATTTTGGAGGAGAAAAACCTGCTCCTGGTCAAAGGCAGCGTACCCGGCCCCAACGGAGCGTCCATTCTTGTTCGCGCCGCCAAAAAAATCCGCAAATCCGCCTGAAACCTCCTCTTTCCCACTTTGAAGCCATGAAATTACGATATTATGAAACCGACGGCGCTGTAGGCGGGGAAAAGGATTATAATATACCCGAGTATGAGGGTGACAAAGGCGTGCAGGCTTTGCGCCAGGTCATCATCGCCTACCAGGCCAACCAGCGCCAAGGCAATGCCTCCACGAAATTGAGGAGCGAGGTGAGCGGCAGCGGCAAGAAACCCTTCCGCCAAAAAGGCACCGGATCGGCCCGCGCAGGCAGCCGCCGTTCCCCCATCTGGCGCGGAGGCGGTATCGTTCACGGCCCGAAGCCCCGCGATTTCGGGCAAAAGATAAACAAGAAAATGAAGTCCCTGGCATTTGGGAGGGCGCTCTTCGAACGGGCCAGCGAGGGCGATATAGAAGTCATCAAGCAGTTCGAGCTGCCCGCAGCCAAAACCCGCCACTTCCACAGCCTTCTCAACAAAATAATTCCCGAGGGCGATGTGCTCCTGGTCGATGAAAATTTCAGCGATGACAACATCATGGCGGCGCGCAACATCCAACGCGTTTTAATGACCGATGCCGCTTCCCTGAGCGCATTCGATTTGTGCCTTTTCGACAAAATTCTTTTTACCGAATCCGGTATCGAAATCATAATCTCCCGCGCCGCCGGGTCTTCCAATACATCCTCATCGTCATGATTCTGGCTGACCGCATATTGCAGGAAATTATTGTCACGGAAAAAGCGACCGAGCTTTCTTCCCACCAAAACAAGTACACCTTTCAGGTGCACCCTTCGGCCAACAGTATAAGCATACGCCAGGCGGTGGAAAAGGTTTTCGCAGTGAAGGTCACCAAAGTGAACGTCATCAATGTTAAACCCAAAGCCAAGAGGGACCGCTCCCGCGGCGGACGCCTAGGTTACAAAGCAAGGGTGAAAAAAGCGATTGTTTCCCTCGCGGAAGGCGAAACGATCGAAGTTATTTAATGTAAAGATTTTGATACTCTGCCGGACAGATACCCGAAACAAATTTTAAAAAAGCCATGCCAATAGTTGAACAGAGACCATTGACCCCGGGACAGCGCTTCCACGTCAGGAACAAGCGAATCGTTTCCAAGAAGCGCCCCGAGAAAAAACTTACCGAGTCGAGAAAACGGACTGGGGGGCGCAACTGCTATGGCCGCATCACTTCGCGCCGTCGAGGCGGCGGGCATAAGAAGCTCTATCGTCGGATCGATTTCAAACGCCTTAAATTCGATGTTCCGGCGCGAGTAAAATCCATCGAATACGATCCCAACCGCACGGCCAACATCGCCTTGTTGGCTTTTCTCGACGGCGAGAAGCGTTATATCCTGGCCCCCCAAGGCATCAAGGAAGGCGATACTTTAATAAATTATAAGGAAGACGGAGAATACAAGATCGGCAATAACATGCCGTTGCGTTCGATTCCGCCTGCCACCAGGGTGCACTGCATAGAAATACTGCCGGGCAAGGGCGCCCAAATGGCACGTTCCGCCGGTGCCTCGGCCCAGCTCGTCAATATTGACGGCAATCGGGCCACCTTGAAAATGCCGAGCGGAGAAATCCGGCTGGTCCCCGCCGATTGCCGGGCCACCATTGGCACGGTCGGCAATGCCACCCATCAACGCGCCAATATCGGCAAAGCCGGGCGCAACCGCTGGAAGGGCCGCCGGCCCCGTGTGCGCGGCGTGGCCATGAATCCGGTGGACCACCCCATGGGCGGTGGAGAAGGCCGCACTTCCGGGGGAGGTCACCCCGTTTCCCCTTGGGGGCAACTGTCCAAAGGTTTTCCCACCCGCTTGAAGAAAAAATCGACCAATAAAATGATTCTCATCCGTCGCGACGGACGCAGAATGAAACGTTAACCTACTTCTAATTTATTTTAATCCATTCTTCGAAAATTGGAGAGCAGCCATGTCCCGTTCAGTAAAAAAAGGTTATTTTGTCGATCCGTCACTTATGGACAAAGTCCGCAAGGCGCAGTTGGAGGATTCACGCCGCCCGATTCGCACCTGGTCGCGCCGCTCCACCATAACCCCGGAATTTGTCAATTTGAATTTTGAAATCCATAATGGAAAAATTTTTATCCCGCTTTTCGTAACCGAAAACATGGTGGGCCATAAAATGGGTGAATTTTCCCCTACGCGGACCTTCAGGACGCACAATCCTCACACCCAGAAACATTAACCGGTAATCTCCGAGAACCCATTTTCCTCCATGCAAGTCCAGGCTTTAACCAAATTCGTCCGAATGTCGCCCAAAAAAGTGCGCCAGGTCGCCCGTGAGATCCAGGGCCGCGATGCTAATGAGGCCCTCGAATTGCTTAACTTCATACCGCGAAAATCAGCCCGCCTCATTCGTAGAACCCTCGCCTCCGCCGTGGCTAACGCCGAGAATAGCAACAACCTCTCCTCGCACAATCTGGTTGTAAAGACCGCCGTGGTGGAGGAAGCTCCCACCATCAAACGATTTCGGGCCGGTGCCCGCGGAATGGCCAAACCGATTAAAAAGCGCAACAGCCACATCCGCATTATTCTCTCTGAGAAAGAGGAGGAAACCGAAAAAACGAATAAAATGGATTCCGATAGCTGATTTCGTTTAAAAATTAAGATACATGGGACAAAAAGTACATCCAACAAGCTTTCGCCTTCAAGTCCGTCGCGACTGGGAGTCGCGCTGGTATGCCGAAAAAGAAGAGTTCGGTGCATTTATTCTGGAGGATTATAAAATCCGTGAATTGATCACCAAAAAGCTGCGCTACGCCGCGGTTCCAAGAATTTTCATCGAAAGGGCGGGAAGTCGCATCCGGGTCAAGATATTTACAGCGCGTCCCGGCATCGTTATCGGCCGCAAGGGCCAGGAGCTGGAAAAAATCAAGGAGAGCCTTTTCAAATTGGTGAAGAAAGATATCCTGCTCGACATCCAGGAAGTGAAAAAACCCGACCTGGTGGCGCAGTTGGTAGCGGAAAATGTGGCACTGCAGCTGGAACGGCGTATCGCCTTTCGCCGGGCCATGAAAAAAGCCATCCAAACCTCCATGAGCCTTGGCGCCGAAGGTATCCGCGTACAGGTCTCCGGCCGGTTGGGGGGCACAGACATCGCCCGCACGGAAATGCAGCGCGCCGGTCGTGTGCCCTTGCATACCCTACGCGAAAACATCAATTACGGCTCTATCGAAGCCCACACGGTTTACGGCGTCATTGGGGTCAAGTGCTGGATTTGCACGACCGCAGAGGATGTACCCTTGAGCTGATCCGAAAATTTTTAACACTTACATTAAAACTAATTTTTAACCGCTATGGCGCTTTCACCATCCAGATCCAAATACCGCAAATCGCAACGAGGCCGCGTACGCGGCGTGGCCAAACGCGGCTGCAATCTCGCATTTGGCGATTATGGCATTCAAAGCCTGGATCGCGCCTGGATCAGCGCTTCCCAGATCGAGGCCTGCCGCGTTGCCATCAATCGCAATCTCAAGCGCAAGGGCAAGGTTTGGATTCGTATTTTCCCCCACAAACCGGTATCCAAGAAACCGGCGGAAACCCGAATGGGCAAAGGAAAGGGCGCTACCGATCGCTTTGTTGCCATCGTAAAACCGGGAACGGTTCTCTTTGAAGTTTCAGGGGCAAACCTGGCTATCGCCCGCCAATCGCTCAGCCTGGCCGATGGCAAATTGCCCATCCGCTGCCGGTTTTTACAAAGGGAGGAGCAATAAAACAGGAAACTTTCGAATCAGCCAGCCATGAAGACCAATGAAATCAAAGAACTCTCCATTCTGGAATTGGAGAACAAATTGCGGGAAACCCGCGATGAGCTGTTGCATTTACGTCTCCGCAAAGAGACCGGACAAGTGGACCGGCCACACCTCTTGCGGGAAATGCGGCGGGATATCGCCCGGCTGAAAACCTACTTGCAATTGAAAAATGCCGCCACCGGACAAAACTGAACCTTTTCTGTATTTTATTAATTATTAAGCGCCACCAATAATGATGCCCAGCCAAACCAGAAACAAACGCAAAATCATCACCGGAACGGTTACCAGCCGCTCCGGCCAAAAGAGCGTGAAGGTGACTTACGCTTACAAGATTTCGCACCCTCGCTACATCAAGCAAATCAACCGCAGAACGGTGGTCCATGCCCATGACGAAAATAACGAATGCTCTCTCGGCGATCAGGTGGAAATCATGGAGACCCGTCCCATGAGCAAACTCAAACGCTGGAGAATCAACCGGATTATCAGCAAGTCAGAGTAGCGGATCGACAAAGATTGATGGGAAAAGATTTTTTCAAACGGAAGAAAGAAGCACTATGTTACAATCACTCAGCAGACTCGAGATAGCCGATAATACGGGGGCCAAATCGGCCCGCATGATCCGGCGTTTGGGGCAGAACAAAAAAACCGCCTCAATCGGTGATATTATCGTGGCCAACGTGAAGGAAAGCACCCCCGACGCCTCGGTCAAAAAAGGCACCGTGGTGCGGGCTGTGGTGGTGCGAACCAAGGCCCCAATTCGCCGCAGCGATGGTAGCTACCTGCGCTTTGACAGCAACGCAATCGTCATACTCGACGATAAAAACAACCCGCGCGGAACCCGCATATTCGGGCCTGTCGCCCGTGAGTTGCGGCAAAAGAATTTTATGAAAATTATCAGCCTGGCCCCGGAGGTACTTTAATTAACAATTAACCAATTAATCTTCAGGAAAATCGGAGAAGATCGAAATTTGCGAGCAAGGAAATGAAAAGAAGAGTCAAGACAGGGGACGAAGTGGTGGTAATCTCAGGAGCCAGCCGCGGGGACCGGGGGAAAATACTTCAGACCAACCGCCAAACACAGCGGGTGCTCATCGAAGGGGTTAATAAAATGAAACGGCACGAAAAAAGAAAGTCCGAGGAAATACCCGGCGGCATCATCGACCGCGAAGCCCCCATTCATATATCGAATGTCATGCTTGCGGAACGCTACGACGCCCGCCGCGCTCTTCTCGATGATTCCGCTGAGACGGATTCCGGGGATGAAGAATGAGAAGGAACTTTTTTTACTTGAAAAATAAAAAACCAGCGCCTTTTATCTCTGGCTTTTTCCACGCATCGGTTAGCGGGGATAAAGTTATGTATAATATAAAGGCGGTTGCCAATCGGACCGCAGCTGATACGCCATGAGCAAGCCAGTCTTAAAATCAATTTACCTGGAAAAGGTTCATCCCGAACTGATGAAAAGCCGTGCCTACAAAAATGGGCATCAGATTCCTGTTATCGAGAAAATAGTCATCAATTCCGGGATCAGCGCCCAGGCCGAAAAAGGTGTCTTGGAAGAGACCGCCCGCGGCATTGGAATGATTGCCGGGCAGAAACCGATAATCATCAAGGCCCGCCGGAGCGTTTCAAATTTCAAATTACGGGAAGGTATGCCCATCGGGGTAAAGGTGACGCTCCGCGGCAATGCCATGTATGAATTCATGTACCGCCTGACCAGCGTGGCCCTGCCGGGGATACGCGATTTCCGGGGTATATCAACCCGTTTCGATGGAAACGGCAATTATACCCTGGGCATTACCGACCATACCATTTTCCCGGAAATCAATATCGACGGCAGCCGCCACACTTTCGGGATGGATATCACTTTTGCCACCACCACCCGAGACGATCAAGAGGCGCAGGAATTGCTCAAATTGATGGGCATGCCTTTCCGCCGCTCTAGTAACTGATTTATTAACTCAATCCCAACGATCCTGATTTTCTATTCATGGCCAAAAAAGCAATGGTTCAGCGCGATATCAAGCGCGCCCGCATGGTGAAACAATATGCCCCGCAGCGAGCGGAACTGAAACGCATCCTTGCCGATCCGGAAACTTCCGAAGAGGATTTCTATACCGCCCAGCGCAAGTTGACCAAGCTGCCGCGCAATTCATCCCGTGTGCGCATCAGAAACCGTTGCAGCATAACCGGCCGGCCCCGCGCTTATCTGCGCAAATTTGGACTATCGCGAATCACCTTCCGCGAACTGGCCTCACAGGGGCGAATTCCGGGAATAACCAAGTCTTCCTGGTAATTGTAGATTAACCAAGAGCCATCTCTGAGTATTTGAATTAAAATTGGAATTTAGAACCATGTCCGACTCGATCAGCGATTTCATAACCATCATCCGGAACGCCTACCTTGCCCGTAAACCCGGTTGCACTGGCAAATATTCCAAGTTGCACCTGAGCATCGCTCAAATTTTGCAGAAAGAAGGTTATTTGCGTAAAGTTGCCGAATCAACCGACAGCAAGGGGCACCCGGCCATTACCCTCACCCTTAAATATGTCGATGAGGTTCCCGCCCTGACCGGAATTCGGCGGTGGAGCAAACCAGGCCGCAGACTTTATTACAAATGCGACAAGATTCCCCGCGTCCTGGGTGGACTGGGAGTCGGAATTTTAACCACTCCCCGGGGCTTGTTGGCGGACCGCGAGGCCAGGCGCCAAAACCTGGGTGGAGAGATGATTTGCACCGTTTGGTAATTACCAGGAGCAACGGAAAAATAGCAATAGTATGAGCAGAATTGGAAAAGTACCCATCCCCATTCCGGATAAAGTCTCGGTTCAGGCCGAAGACTTGAAAGTTTCCGTGAAAGGCCCCAAGGGCGCATTGGAAAAAAATTTCAAAGGCCCCATTGAGATCACCGTGGATGATGGAACCGTCAACGTCAAACCCACTGATAACAGTCGCTCGGCTCGTGCCATGCATGGAACCGCCCGCTCTATTATCGCCGGTATGGTGCAGGGCGTGGCGGAAGGGTTTTCCAAAAAACTAGAGCTTGTGGGGGTAGGATTCCGGGCGGTTCTGACCGGGAAAATCCTTGATATGAACCTCGGTTACTCCCATCCCATCAAATATCAAATTCCCGATGGAATCGTCATCACCGTTAAAGAGAACACCCTCATAAATGTCGAAGGGCCCGACAAGCAGCTGGTCGGTGAAGTGGCCGCCAGTATCAAAAGCTTTTACCCGGTAGAACCCTACAAGGGCAAGGGCGTTCGCATCATTGGCCAGTTCGTCCGCCGCAAAGAGGGCAAGAAGACCGGTTGATCGTGACCGGTCAGGATATTTACTGTCATGCTGTCAGGATATTTACTGTCATGCTTATAGAAAAAAAGAAAAAACTTCGTCAAAAACGCATTTGGCGCATCCGCAAGAAAGTGCGCGGCACGGCCTCGCGCCCCCGCCTCTGTGTGCACTTCAGCAACAAGCATATTTATGCTCAGGCCATAGACGACGACAGCGGGAAAACCCTCGTTTGCCTGACGTCTCTGGACAAGGATTTGAAAAAGGAAGGACTGAAAGCCAACCGGGAGTCGGCCGCCAAACTCGGTCAATTATATACTGTCAAAGCCCTCGAAAAAGGCATCTCCAGGGTGGTCTTCGATCGCAATGGCCGTCTTTACCATGGTGTCGTCAAGGCATTTGCAGAGGCAGCCCGTAAAGGAGGATTGGAATTTTAGATATGATAATGAGAACAGGTCAATCGAGGAGAGGGCTTAGGTCCAGACCTCCAGTGGTAGAGGAAGCGCCGGAATTCATTGAGAAGGTGGCTTTCATAAATCGTTGCGCCAAAGTCGTCAAAGGCGGTCGCCGATTCAGTTTTTCGGCTCTCGTTGTGGTGGGTGACGGCAAGGGGCGCGTGGGAGTCGGTTACGGCAAAGCAAAAGAAGTGCCGGAAGCCATCCGCAAGGGCACCGAAAGGGCGCATAAGCATATGATAAAGATTGAGTTGCGCGGAAATACCATCCCTCACGAAGTCAAGGGAGTGCAGGATGGAGGCAAGGTCATGCTGAAACCGGCCAGCGCCGGGACGGGCGTCATTGCCGGTGGGTCCGTGCGGCCTGTTCTGGAGGCTGCTGGAATCAAGGATGTGCTCTCCAAATCGATGGGTTCCAAAAATCATGGGGCAGTCGCCTTCGCCACTTTGAATGCTTTGAAACAACTGCGATCGGCAGACACCATCTACCAACTGAGAAGAGGCTGATAGCCGATTGCTTTGAGGCTTAGAAAACAAAAATAGAAATTTAAACGAAAATGCGACTCAACAACATACCCAGAAATGCTGACACCGGCAAAAGCAGGAAGCGGCTGGGCCGAGGCCGGGGTTCCGGCCATGGCAAAACCTCTGGTCGCGGGCAGAAAGGCCAGAAATCCCGCGCCGGCAGCTCCCAGCGGCCCGGGTTTGAAAGCGGCCATATTCCGCTCTATCGTCGTTTACCCCGTAGGGGCTTTAACAATGTAAATTTTCACACCCAGTATGCGGTCGTCAATGTGGGAGACCTTTCAAAAGTCGAAGATGCCGAAATCATCGACAAAGAAGCATTGGTAAAAGCGGGGTTGGTGCGAAAAAACGCCCGGCTGATCAAAGTGCTCGGCTCCGGCAGCGTGGAGGGTGCACTGAAGGTACGGGCGGACAAGTTTTCCACTTCCGCGGCAGAGAAAATCAAGGCTGCCGGGGGCGAAGCGCTGGAAACCGCCCCCGCGTCCGAACCCGCCTCGGAGGAAGAATGATCAAGGCAGGCTTATTTGGACTAAGGGCAACCTGAGATATGATTTCCGCTTTCGTCAACTGTCTTAAAATTCCCGAACTCAATGAACGCATTGGGCGCACGTTGCTGCTCTTGTTCATTGCCCGCATAGGAGCCAATATTCCGCTGCCAGGCCTGGACCCGGCCCCATTGCAAGAATTTTTCAGGGATCAAACATCGGCCGGTGGCGGATCGCTGGTCGGCCTATACAACATGTTCACCGGCGGCGCCCTGCTCAAAGGGGCTGTTTGCGCCTTGGGCATCATGCCCTATATCAGCGCCTCGATTATTTTCCAGATCATGACTCCGGTCGTGCCGGCCTTGGCCAGATTGCAGCAGGAAGGCGATGTGGGCCGCCAGAAAGTGACTCAATACACCCGCTACGCCACTGTTGTGATATGCTTGATTCAGGCCAACCTGCTCATTTTGGCCCTGCAAAATCCCGGACGCCTCTTTCGAGGTTTCAGCATAGTAGATTACGGTCCCATCGTTTTGCTCGACAACTGGACTTTCCTTATCACATCGATCATTTTTCTGACCACCGGCACCGTATTGCTGATGTGGCTGGGCGAGCAAATTACCCAGCGAGGCATTGGCAATGGCATTTCGCTTTTAATCACGGCCGGCATCGTGTCCGATCTGCCCAACGCGGCGGTAACCACCTTCAAAATGTTCAGCGCCCCGGTGGGCGTTCGGGGATTGGGCGCACCGGAGGGCGTGCTTATGATTGTGCTGCTCTTTTTGTGTATTGCAGGGATCGTCTCCCTCACCCAGGCCCAGCGCAAGATACCCGTGCAATACGCCAAACGGGTGGTGGGGCGCAAGGTGTACGGAGGGCAGAGTTCCTTTTTGCCTTTGAAGGTTAATTATTCCGGTGTCATGCCGGTAATTTTTGCCAGCGCCATACTGCTCTTTTTCCAAATGATTTCCCAGCAGCTTGGAGCTATCAGCCAGATGGCCTTCATGTCCGATTTTGCCGCCGTCCTGCAACAGGGAAGCATGGGCTATTATATCATATTCGGAATGCTGATCCTCGGCTTCAGCTATTTTTGGGTATCCGTCATGTTCAAACCGCTGCAAATCGCCGATGATTTGAAAAAATACGGCGGATACATTCCGGGAGTGCGGCCAGGCGAACCGACCGCCAAATTTCTCGACTTCGTCATGACCCGGCTGACCCTATTCGGAGCCATTGCTCTGACCGTAATCGCGGTTTTCCCGGACGGCCTTCTCTTTTATTTCAATGTCCCCTACCAAGTAGCGCAATTTTTCGGAGGCACCGGCATGCTCATCACGGTGGGCGTGCTGCTGGACACCCTTCGGCAAATCGAGACCTATTTGCTGCAAAGGCATTACGACGGCTTTCTGCGCAAAGGCCGCATCCGCGGGCGCAGCGCCGGACGAACGCGCCAACTGGTTGATGTGGGGGAAATCCGCGGCCAGGTAATGTTCTGGAGATGGCTCGGCCTGGGAGTCTCCATCGGCATTATCTGCTGGATATTACAGGATTTTGTATAAACAAAGACCATGGCGCCTGCGCCCCAATACGACCCGTAAATTGGATGGCTTAACGCCTTCACTTTAACTTTATTTACAGTTCTCATATTCCCCGATTTTGAGTAATTTTTAAACGATCCCGTGATTCCCATAAAAGCAGAGGAGGATATCCGTAAGATGCGCGAAGCCTGCCAAATTGCAGTTCGCGTCCTGGAAAAGCTATCCACCTACCTGGCCCCGGGAGTGAATACCTACGATCTGGATCAAATCGGCAGGAAATTGATTGAAGGTTATGGGGCGGTCAGTACCGTTTACAATTACCGGGTCGGCAACCGCAGTTTTCCCGCCTATACATGCATATCCGTCAACGAGGAGATTGTCCACGGCATCGGGTCCATGAAACGCGTTTTGTGCGCGGGGGATAATGTTACCCTCGATGTCACGGTGACCTATGACGGGTTTATCGGCGACAACGCGCGCACCTTTCTCATCGGCCAAGCCGAATCGGAGCTTGAAAACCTTGTCCGTTCCACCGAAATCGCTCTCTATCGCGGGATCGATCAAGCCCGGCCCGGCAAGCGGGTGGGAGACATTTCCCACGCCGTGCAGAAGTATATCGAAAGCATACCTTTTGCTATTGTGCGTGATTTTGTGGGGCACGGGATTGGCCGCGCCATGCACGAAGAACCGCAAATTCCCAACTTCGGTGGGCCGCGCACCGGCAAGAAACTTAAACCCGGCATGACTTTGGCCATTGAGCCTATGGTAAACATGGGCAGCGCCGATGTCGAGATGGCTTCGGACGGCTGGACCGCCCTCACTCGCGATGGAAAACCCTCCGCCCATTTTGAACATACCGTCTTGATAACCGCCAATGGGCCGGAAATTTTAACTAAAGTAAAAAAATAGCTTTTCAAAACATAAATATTTGATACTTTCTGCCCTTTTCACTTTTAAGTAAACTACCGCAACAAAGGAAAATACAATCCATGCCACGCATTTTCGGAATCGATATCCCCGGTCAAAAAAAACTGCCCTATGCCCTACGCTATATGTATGGCATCGGGCCGACCCGGGCCGACATTATTGTGGAGGCCACCGGCCTTGACCCCGACATGCGTTCGAAAGACCTCACGGAATCGGATATTAACAAGTTGATGGCGGTCATAAATGAGAAACAGTACCGCATCGAAGGGGATTTGCGTCGCGAAAACATCTCCGATATGAAACGTTTGCAAGCCATCAATTGCTACCGAGGACTACGCCACCGCCGGGGTCTGCCCGTAAGGGGCCAGCGCACCCAATGCAACGCCCGCACCCGCAAAGGCAAACGCAAGACGGTGGGTGTGAAGAGAAAGGCTTAAAACAAAGCCACTGGATTTTAAAATATAATGAGCAAAGAAGAAAATAAACCCGAAGAGACAACGACTCCCGCATCCGAGGAGAAGCCTGCTGCTGCTCCAGAAAAGAGTCCTGAAAAGGCGGATGAGGCGGCTCCCAAAGCGGTGAAGAAGTCTGCGGATAAGAAAACCGAAGAAACTCCCGCATCCGATGAGAAGCCTGCTGCTGCTCCAGAAAAGAGTCCGGAAAAGGCGGATGTGGCGGTTCCCAAAGCGGTGAAGAAGTCTGCGGATAAGAAAACCGAAGAAACTCCCGCAACCGAGGAGAAGCCTGTTGCTGCTCCGGAAAAGAGTCCTGAAAAGGCGGATGAGGCGGCTCCCAAAGCGGTGAAGAAGTCCGAGGATAAGAAAACCGAAGAAACTCCTGCATCCGAGGAGAAGCCTGCTGCGGCTCCGAAAAAGAGTTCTAAAAAGGCGGATGAAACGGTTCCCAAAGCGGTGAAGAAGTCTGCGGATAAGAAAACCGAAGAAACTCCTGCATCCGAGGAGAAGCCTGCTGCGGCTCCGAAAAAGAGTTCTAAAAAGGCGGATGAAACGGTTCCCAAAGCGGTGAAGAAGTCTGCGGATAAGAAAACCGAAGAAACTCCTGCATCCGAGGAGAAGCTTGCTGCGGCTCCGAAAAAGATTTCTAAAAAAACGGATGAAACGGCTCCCAAAACGGAGAAGAAGTCCGAGGATAAGAAATCCGAAGAAAAGAAACCAGCAGCGAAAAGCGCAGGCAAAGATGACACTTCGGTAGAAGATACGGGAAAACCGGCGGATGAAAAACCCAAGGAGGTCTCAGCCAAGGATCTTCTCAAAACGGATATCGGCGAAATCAAGATTCGCCGGGCCAAAGGGAGCAAGAATATCACTACCGGAATCGTGCATATTTTGGCCACTTTCAATAATACCAAGGTGACCTTCAGCGACCGCAACGGGAATGTGATCTCGTGGTCCAGCGCCGGAAAATGCGGTTTTCGGGGCTCCCGCAAATCGACCGCCTTCGCCGCCCAGGTCGTAACCCAGGATGCTGGCCGCACCGCCATGGGGCACGGCTTAAAGGAGGTCGAAGTGCGCGTAAAAGGCCCCGGTATGGGCCGCGACTCGGCCGTGCGGGCACTGCAATCACTGGGCTTGATCGTTGTCTCTCTGACGGATGTGACGCCCGTTCCCCACAATGGCTGCCGCCCCCCCAAACGTAGGCGCGTCTAACACGAACACACCCTTGTCCCTTGGATCGCGCCAATCAACAAATTTGACCACTTAGTTTAACTCAATTAATCCTTTTTCACTGAAATAGAATCATGTCACGTTATACTGGACCGACCACACGAATGAATCGGAAATTCGGTATGGCCGTTTTCGCTCCCAGCAAGGCTTTTGAGCGGAGGCCATATCTTCCGGGGCAGCATGGGCAGCGCCACCGTCGCAAAGTAAGCGACTACGCAGTCGGCCTGCTCGAAAAACAGAAGCTTCGCTTCATGTACGGATTAACCGAAAAGCAATTCCGTCTGGCCTTCAAGCGTGCTAAAAAACGTCGTGGCGTGACCGGCGAAATTTTTCTGCAAATTCTCGAAACCCGATTGGACAATGTCATTTACCTGCTCGGATTCGCCAAAACCAGGCCACAGGCCCGGCAGTTCGTCAACCATGGCCATATCAGAATTGATGGGCATAAGGTGGATATATCCAGCTATCAGGTAACTGCCGGCGAAGAGATCGAAGTAAAAGCCGACACCTCTTCCCGCCAACTTGCAACTCGCTGCCTGGAAGAAACCCGCATGCGCACTTTGTCGGCCTGGCTGACGCGTAATGACGATGCCTTGAGGGCCAAAATCAATCGTCTGCCAGAGGCAAACGAAATCGAACCGGGCGTCAATGTGCAGCTCATCGTTGAGTTTTACAGCCGGTAATAGGATTATAGAAAAGATTAAAATCAAACAATTTTCACTTGCCTCAAAATTTGTGCAACTGCCGGATTGACTGGGGAAAGTGAATGCAACGCTAAGTTAGTTAGTTAAATACTGAAGATGCAAATTCGATTAGGAAAATTTGAACTGCCCAGGCGCCTTACAATTGAGGAAGAAGATGCCTCGCAAAATTATGCCAAATTCATTGCCGAGCCATTTGAAACGGGCTACGGCCACACCATCGGTAATTCGCTTCGCCGGGTCCTCCTCAGTTCCATCGAAGGAGCCGCCATCTCCTCCATTAAGATCGACGAGGTGGACCACGAATTCCAGAGCATCGATGGGGTGCTGGAAGATGTCACCGATATCGTCCTGAATCTGAAAAAGATTCTCATCAAGTCGCAAAAACGGGAAACCATCAAGCTCCTCATTGATGTGGAAAAAGAAGGAGCGGTGACAGCTGCGGATATTAAGGAGGACGCCAATATCGAAATCATAAACCCAGACCAGGTTATTTGCACGCTGGATAAGAAAAAAAGGTTTTTAGCCGAGCTTGAAATAAAGGTTGGCCGCGGCTATTGCCAGGGAGAGGAAAATAAATCACCCGAACAACCCATCGGGGTCATTGCCATCGATTCACTTTTCAGCCCGGTCCGACTGGTCAAGTATGCGATTGAGAACACCCGTGTTGGCCAGATGACCGATTTCGACAGGCTCATCCTGGAAATCTGGACCGATGGGCGCATCACGGCGGAGGAATCGCTCCGGCTATCGGCGGGCATCCTCAAACACCACCTTGATGTCTTCGATCAAATGAGCGATGTCCCGGTCGAGTTTGAGAGCGAGCAGGCGGAAGTGAGCGAGGAGCAGAACAAACTGCGCAAACTCCTCAACATGAGCGTGAACGAGATCGAATTATCGGTTCGCGCAGCCAATTGCCTGAACAACGCCAATATCACGACGGTGGGCGAGCTGGCTATGAAAAGTGAGCAGGAAATGCTCAAATATCGAAATTTCGGAAAAAAATCCCTCAACGAAATTAAAGCCAAACTCGAGCAATTGGGGCTTTCCCTGGGTATGAAAATCGACGAGCGCCTCCTCGATACGCGCTCTGATATTTAAACTAAATTTCATTTTTAAAAACCGGCAAACATGCGCCATCGTAAACATAGTTTCCAGTTAGGGGTAAAAAAAGAGCATCGCTTGGCCCTCATGGCCAATCTGGCTGCGGCTTTGCTACAGCACGGTCGCATTCAGACGACCCTGCCCAAAGCCAAAGCACTTCGCCCCTTTGTTGAAAAAATCATCACCTTGGCCAAAAAGGCAAAATCCGCCACCCCGGAGCGGGCTCTTCACTTGCGCCGTTTGGCCATGGCCAGGGTTCGCAATAAAACGGTGGTTCACAATCTTTTTGAGAAACGGGCTGACGAATTTTTGGATAGAAATGGCGGTTACACCCGCATTTACAAGTTGGGGACCAGAATAGGTGATGCGGCCGAAATGGCCTTGATCGAATTAATCGACGCCTCCGACGAAGGCTACAAAAAATCCTCCCGCCGGAAAAAATCTGGAAAACGGAAAACCACCGCCAGAGCCGCCAAGACAGTAGAAGAGACCACTGCCCCGGTAATGGAAGCGAAGAGTCCGGAAGTTGCGGTGGACATGGCCGAAGAGTCTGAACCCGCAATTGAGGTCGAGGCTGAGGCCGAAGATGCGCAAGTAGTCCAGGAAGATGGGGAAGATACCGCAGTTGAAGAAAAACCCTCCAATGACGAATCTGCCAAGGAAAGCTGAGCAAGTATTTTTGGTTGGCTGTGCGGAGATTTTAGTTTACAAAAGACGTTTCACTTAATTTCCGCTTTTTCAATAATTGAGCCATTGGCGCCTTGATCGTCATCGATTTTGAATCGTTTTTACTTTTTTCCATTTCGATAGGCCTGTTCATCGTAATGGCTCTCTGGTATTACTACGACCATCGGGAAAAACATCTCTACGAGGCGGAAAGATCCCAGGGGGTATTCCACTGCGTAAAGTGTGGGAAATTATACACCCATAAAAAACTGAAAGGGACGGGAAATTGCCCCATATGTGGTTTTAGCAACGCCAGGTTGAGGTTTTAAGTCGCGTTTGTCTGGGAACCTCACAATTTATTCCATTTTTCATAACCTGCGGTTTTGCGTTTTTGCATTTTGAATTTGAACACGATGCCGGTTTTGTGGTCTGGTAGAAGATCAGAAACAATTTTCCGCTTTTCATATTCATAACGATGAAGACAATTAAGCCACCTATGAACAGATGGATTGTTTATTCGGTTTTTGCCGCACTGCTCCTCCCTTATTTGACCTCCTCCGCCACGGTTGACGAGATAATCGCCAAGGCCCGCCAGCACATCGGCAGCGAGGAGGCCCTCGATTCCATAAAATCGATCCATTTTAAGGGCAAATTCATTGCCACCAACCGGGGAACCGAAGGAACGATTGAAATCCTTTTTCAAAAACCATATCAACAGCGTCTGGATGTGTTCGAAGGAGAGTCCGTTTTAACCACCGCGCTCAATGGCTACGATGGATGGAACCGGCGATTTTCAACGACGAATCCCAAATCGTGGGATTTGGAAATTCTCAGCGCTGCCGACCTCAAGCGCATGCGGGCCAATGCCCACGACAACCTCTATTTTTATTCTGGCCTGGAAAAATTAAGGGGAAAAATTATCGATGAGGGTGTGAAAAACAAGGATGGCCGGGAAGCGCATGTGCTCGTTTTCCAATACCACGACACAATTTTTTACAAACGATATTTCGATGTCAAAACAGGAGACCTTATTGCAACCATTAACGACCAGGGGCTCGAAATCAAGGAAGTGGGCCAGATGGTGGTGGACGAAGTGCGTTTTCCCAAAAAGGTCGTTTCACTTATCGATGGCGAGATTGTGAATACAGTTGAATTCACCGAAATTATTCTCAATGAGGAATTTGACAATTCCTATTTCGATCTGCCCGATTTTGCTCCCCCCAAAGACACAGAAGCCCCGAAACCTTGATTTGAAGTTAGTTTGGCGGATTGCCCCAGCCTGAATTATCAATTTTTTAGTTGAATAATTCAATTCAGCAAGGATTGATCGGAGACTGCCGATTGGCTTAATAACCTCTTTTCAAACGATATGCTATTGCTTCGCTATACGGATTCCGGATTTTCGGAAAAACTTGATGGCTTTTGCCGAAACGCTCGCGCAACGCCTGAGTTTCGAGATGAGGTCGCTCGAATACTGCAAGCCATTGAGCAAAATGGCGATGAGGCCATAATTGAATTTACAAACAAATTCGATGGCGTGCAGCTTTCGCCCGACCAGTTTAAAGTCGATGTAGGGGAAATTAAAAAGGCTGCCGGGAGCCTGGGAAAAACGCTTAGCCGGGCAGTCAAAATCGCCATCCATTGCGTGGAGGATTTTCACCAGCGCAGTTTGCCCGTTTCCTGGAAAGACAAAAATCCGCACGGAGCGACGGTGGGAGAACAATTCTACCCGATCGAGAGGGTCGGCTTATACGTGCCGGGAGGAAATGTCCCCCTCGTATCCACTGTGGTAATGACGGCTGCCCTGGCCCGTTTGGCCAAGGTGCCGGAAATCGCCGTATTTACTCCGCCGGGTCCCCAAGGCTCCGTCAATCCCGGACTATTGGCCGCTTTGCATTTTTGCGGTGTTGAGGAAGTTTACCGCATCGGGGGCATCCAGGCCATCGGGGCAATGGCTTTCGGAACGGCCACGGTTCCAGCCGTCAATAAAATATTCGGACCGGGCAATGCCTATGTAACCGAGGCCAAGCGACAGGTTTTCGGCATTGCCGGGGTGGACCTGCTGCCGGGTCCCAGCGAGGTCATGGTCATAGCCGATGCAAGCGCCAAACCCGCCTTTGTCGCCGCCGATCTGCTGGCGCAAGCCGAACACGGCTTGGGCGGCAGGATTTTTCTCGTTGCCACCGACGATGAGATTATTACCGAAGTTGAAAAAGAAATGCGCAGGCAGGTTACGGAATTAACCCGGGCGCCCTTGATCCGATCGGTCTTAAAAACCGGTTTTTTGGCTATACGGGTTGACGACCTCAATCAGGCGGCCCGCTTGGTGGATAAATTGGCTCCCGAGCACCTCGAGCTGCAATTCGAGAAACGAATGCTCAATGGTTTCATTAAGAAAATTCGCCATGCCGGCGCTATATTTGTAGGCAGCCATTCACCCGTGGTGCTGGGAGATTTCACTGCCGGCCCCAGTCACACCCTGCCCACCGGCGGGACGGGGCGTTTTTTCAGCGGTCTCTCCGTGACCGATTTTTTCCGGCGCAGCAGCCTTGTGCAATACGGCCCTAAAAGCCTGGCCCTGGCCCGTCCGGTGGTGGAAGCCTTCAGCCAACTCGAACAACTCGACGCGCATGGCCGATCTCTGCAAATTCGATTCGAGAAATGAATCGCCCCTCCGAATCCTTTCCCCAAGCCCTGCCTCATATTGAGGCGCTGGTTCCCTATACTCCCGGCCAGCAGCCCGAGGGAGACGGCTGGATAAAACTGAATACCAACGAAAACCCCTATCCGCCCAGTCCCAGGGTGGCAGAAGCCATCCGGGCCGAGCTGCCGCGCCTGCCTCTCTACCCAAACCCGGTCAGCCGGGCTTTGCGTGAGGCCATCGCCGACTTTCACGGGCTGGAATCACAACAGGTTCTCATCGGTAATGGCTCGGACGATGTGCTCAACCTCTTATTTCGTTCCTTTTGCGACCGCAATGCGCCGGCCGGGATGCTGGAGCCGGGTTATTCCCTTTACCCCGTCCTGGCCGATATCCAGAATGCGCCCCTCATAAAAATTGAAGGAAACCGGGAAATGATACTCGATCCCGAGAACCTATCCGCTTGCGGAGCTGCTGTTTTTTTTCTGACATCACCCAACGCACCAACCGGCATCGGTTATTCCCGGCGGCAAATTATTGAATTTTTGGACGGTTACGAGGGCCTGCTGGTGGTGGATGAGGCTTACGCGGCTTTTGCCCAGGAGGATGCCGTGCCCCTTCTCGGGAATTACCCAAATTTGGTCATAACCCGCACTTTTTCCAAATCTTATGGCTTGGCGGGTCTCCGGGTAGGCTATGCGCTGGCAGCGCCCAAAATCATTCAAATACTCGATCGGGTTCGCGACAGCTACAATGTCAACCACCTCAGTCAAGCGGGAGCATTGACTGCCTTTCTGGACACAAGGTATTATGAGAATGTGATCGAAAAAATCAAAAATACCCGTGAGGAATTTCTGCGAAAACTAAAAAGACTCAACTGGTTTACCTATCCCACTCAGGCCAATTATCTGTTTACCGAGCCATGCCGATCGGGGGGCCGGGCCAGTGCCGAGACGGCCCGGGATTTATTTGAATTTTTGCAGGACCGTAAAATACTGGTTCGTTATATTGGAGGTAGCCCGTTGACAGAGGGTTTTCTGCGAATCAGTGTGGGGACCGATAAACAAATGAAAATGCTCCTCGCAGCAATCGACCAATGGATGAAACGCGCTCAGCCCAAGTAATTCGCAAGACCGCAGAGACGGACATTTCTCTGCGTTTGACCCTCGACGGCAAAGGCCGGTGCGAGGCCGACACGGGGATTCCTTTCCTCGATCACATGTTCAGTCTTTTTACTAGGCACGGCCTCTTCGATGTCGAATTAAAAGCTCAGGGCGATGTGGAGGTTGATTATCACCACACGGTTGAAGATATAGGTATCGTTCTTGGACAAGCGGTCAATAAAGCGCTCGGTGGCAAGCTGGGAATTTGCCGTTATGGTTTTTTCTTAATGCCCATGGACGAAACTTTGGCCCTGGTCGCGCTTGATCTGGGCGGTCGCCCCGCCCTGGTATATCGGGTAAAAAGCCGGGAGCGGTTGGTGCGGGATTTTAATATCGGGCTGGTGCGCGAGTTTTTTCAGGCCTTCGCCAATACGGCCAAAGCTAATGTACATATTGAGCTATTGTATGGAGACGAACCGCACCACATAGCGGAGGCTATTTTCAAAGGATTCGCCCGCGCTCTGGACAAGGCTTCGTCCATTGATCCACGGCAGGCCGGCCAATTGCCTTCCACCAAGGGAACCCTCGATTAGGGGAATATCCGATGATTGCAAATGAAGCGACTATCGCCGTTATCGACTACGGCATGGGTAACTTGCGAAGTGTTCAGAATGCCCTCCAAAAAGTGGGGGCAAAGGTGCGCATAATCCGCTCACGAGAGGAACTCGGCGAACCCTCCGGATTGGTTCTTCCCGGGGTGGGGGCCTTGCGCGATTGCGTAGATGCTCTCAAGCAAACCGGCTTGGCCGATGCGGTTAAATCCTGGATAAGCGAAGACCGTCCGTTTCTGGGGGTCTGCCTGGGATTGCAGGCGCTTTTCGAACATTCCGAGGAGGCGGGCGTACGCGGGTTGGGAATTTTTCCCGGCAAGGTGGTCCGGTTTCAATTAGGCCCGGATTATAAGATTCCCCATATCGGGTGGAATGCGGTATCCTTTGTGCGGGAGGATGCTCTCAATCGCGGCCTCCAACCCGCCGAAGATCAATTTTATTTTGTGCATAGCTATCATGTTGAGCCGGAAGACGAGGGCCTGGTTTGGGGCCGCACCGATTATGGAGGCCCATTTACCAGCTGCATTTCACGAGGCCGTTGTTTTGCCACTCAGTTTCACCCTGAAAAAAGCCAGGCAAAAGGATTGCAAATATACCGAAATTTTCTTCAATTGGTATCATAGGCCGCCTGGACTTGCCTTTTGCCTGTAGAGGGTTTATCTTTGCAGGCATCATTTTTTTTAATCATAGACATTCAATTAATTCAAAAAACTTATGGAAAATTCCGCTTCTATCAGCATCGGCAGCGATGAATTCGATTTCCCGGTAATTGAGGGCACAGAGGGCGAGCGCGCCATTGACACTCGCACTCTTCGCCAGCGCACCGGGTATATTACATTCGACGAAGGATACGGCAACACAGGCTCCTGTTTAAGCAAAGTCACTTTTGTTGACGGAGAGAAAGGGGTACTCCGCTATTGCGGCTACCCCATCGAACAGTTGGCGGAGAAATCCAACTTTCTGGAGATTGCCTATCTGGTTATATACGGCGAATTGCCGAATGCAGACCAGTTGGGTAATTTCCGGGATAAAATCCTCCTTAACGCCAACCTGCATGTGGGCATGGAACGCCATTTCGAAGGCTTTCCCGGCGGTTCCCATCCTATGGCGGTGTTATCGGCCATGCTCAATTCCCTAGGTTGTTATTATCCGAAGTTGGCCAGCAACAACCGCCAGCAGGATCTGGAGCAATTCGACAATGCGGCAGCCGTCCTCATATCCAAAGTGCGCACCATTGCCGCCATGTCTTACCGCACAAAAATGGGTTTGCCCTTCAATTATCCGAACCACGATCTGGGCTATTGCGCCAATTTCCTGCACATGATGTTTTCAGAACCCTACAAACCACACACGGTTTTACCGGAAGTCGATCGCGCGCTCAATCTCTTCCTTCTTTTGCACGCCGACCATGAGCAAAATTGCAGCACTTCCACCGTGCGCATGGTGGCTTCGGGTGGGGCCAACCTGTTTGCTTCCGCAGCCTCCGGGGTGTGCGCCCTTTGGGGTCCGCTGCACGGTGGGGCCAATGTGGCGGTTATTAAAATGCTGGAGGAAATTCAAAAAACAGGCGACGACGGCAGCAGATTTCTCGACGAAGTAAAAGACGGCAAAAAGAAACTCATGGGCTTCGGCCACCGGGTTTACAAAAACTTCGATCCCAGGGCTAAAATTCTGGCCGAGGCGGAAGGAACATTGTTCAAGAGACTGGGCCCCCAGGATCCCCTGCTCGATATCGCCCGGCACCTGGCTGATGCCGCCCGCAACGAGGATTACTTTATCGAGCGCAAGCTCTATCCAAACGTCGATTTTTACAGCGGCATTATCCTTAAAGCCATCGGCATACCGCGGGACATGTTCACGGTAATGTTTGCCATCGGGCGGATGCCGGGATGGATCGCCCACTGGAAAGAGTTGGCTGAGAATCCCCAAGGCCGCATCCACCGCCCGCGCCAGATATACACTGGTTCAGAACCGCGAGACTTCCTGCCCATTGAGCAAAGAGGTTGATGCACCTCATTTCAATCAATGGATGAACTCCGGCTTTGAAGGCTGCCCGTCCGGCGAGACGGTTTTCCGCCCTTTAACAGCTGAGAGTTGGGATGATTTTGAGGCGCTTTTCGGGGAGCGGGGCGCCTGTGCCGGATGCTGGTGTATGTATTGGCGGCAAACCCAAAAAGAATTTGAGCGATTGCAAGGCTCATCCAATCGGCAGGCCATGCGGAAAATCGTTCAATCGGGCAAAAATCCGGGTATCATCGCTTATGTCGATGGGCAGCCGGCAGGGTGGTGCGCCCTCGCACCACGCGAGATTTTCAGCCGCCTGGCTCGTTCCCGAATCCTCAAACCGGTGGATGATTCGCCCGTTTGGTCGGCGCCCTGTTTTTTCGTGGACAAATAATTCCGCAGAAAGGGCCTGACGGTTCAGCTTCTCAATGCCGCGGCCAAGTTCGTTAAGGAACAGGGTGGAACAATTTTGGAAGGCTACCCCGTGGAGCCGAAAAAAGACCCCATGCCGCCGGTTTTCGCCTATACCGGTCTGGCCTCGGCTTTCCTTCAGGCCGGTTTCACCGAATGCGTCCGCCGCTCCCCAACCCGGCCCGTCATGCGGCGTTATTTATGACCGGGCTCCGGGGCCTGAATAATATTCGATCAGACAAACGTCAGCGGTGGAAATTTTCTTCCCAGAATGGGCTCCGAGGGACAATCGAGCCAGTTTTCCAGCACGGTGGCGTAAACCTGCCGGAAATCGGTTGTGTGTTTGAGGTCCTGACCTTTCCCGACATTTAGATCGGGCGGGGCGCCAAGGAGATTGTTTTTTAATTTCGAACCCATCACAAACAGAGGCGCCGCTGTGCCGTGATCCGTTCCCCCGCCATTATTTTCCGCTGGACGTCGTCCGAATTCGGAAAATGTCATGGTCAGCACCTGATCTTCCAGTCCGTGAGCCTTGAGATCGTTTTGGAATGCCAGCAGAGCCCCTGACAGTTCTTCCAGCAACCTCTTTTGGGTCTGCAATTGGTTGGCGTGAGTGTCGTAACCGGTTTGAGATGTGAAATAAACCCGTGTTTGCAGGCCAGAGGCGATCATGGAAGCGATTCCGCGCAAAGAAGCCGCGAGGCGGGTAGGGGGGTAATCGGCTTGCGCCCGGTAGTGGGCCGCCATGGACTGGACATGCTTTTCCGTTGCCAGCGCATTCATTAGAGTATGGTTTAAAAACCCGGCATTCTCGTTTTGGGCGGGAGCATGAGCCAGGGTTTCCAACAACTCCCGATCAGCCTTCATCTTTTTGCCGCGATTCAGTTGGCGAACCCCGAATAGGTTGTGCGGGTTTTCGGTTAAAAACGACGGGGGCGTTTCTCCTCCTACATGCACTCCCACCGGATCGGATTCATCCGGGTGACCGAGACAATTATTATCGAAATACCGGCCCATCCAGCCGCTGGACAGAAATTCATTGCTGTCGCTGGCTGTCTCCCAAATTTCGGAAGAGCGAAAGTGGCTCCGATTGGGATTGGGGTAACCGACATTTTGTATGATCCCGAGCTTTCCCTGTGCATAAAGTTCCGCCAATTCGCGACAGGCCGGATGAAACCCAAGCTGTTCTTCAATCTGGATTACCTCCGATTTCTTCAAGGCCAACCGCGGCCGCAGCCGATAGTAGCGGTCATCCTGAAAAGGCACAAGTGTGTTGAGGCCGTCATTGCCTCCCGCCAGTTGGATGAGCACGAAGATTGTCCGATCCTTTTCCGGAGCGGGAGCTCCCGCCAGGGCGGAGCCGGTCAGAAAAGCGGGCGCGTAATGACTGTATGCGAGCAGGCCGATGCCGCGGGCGCCGGCGGTCAAAAAATCCCGGCGGGTGGCTGGAAAATCGAATTTGTATCGAATCGGATTCATGGTTCCTTTCCTAGCAGAGTTGGTATTGGGGCGATTGCAAAAGGGCGATGAGAATATTTCGGATGTTCCAGCTTCGGTTGCCCCGACTATTCTGAAGATATTTTAATAAAACCGACTGGATATGTCTATGGCTGGAGCCTGCGAGAAGGTATTTTGTCAAATGATCGATCATCTCCTCATCCTCCAATGCTGCCACACGGTTAATTTTTTCTTCACTAATGCTGAGGCTCCACTCTGAATTGAAACTGTCTTTCCGCAAACGATTAACTTCATCCGCATTGAGAGATTCTTCCCTCATGGGAAAAAAGAGGGTCTCCGCCAATTGCTGACGGGCCGCTAGGGTGGAGGAGTTGATCCACGATTTGCCGCCCACCCAGCCCCGAACATTGGGAGGCGCATAGAACGGCTGCCCCATGTTACGCAGCGCATTCATAACGATCCTGGGCAATGGCGCTACCTCCAGATTCAAATCCTGCAGCAAGCCCAGATAATAATGGGTCGGACTTTTAATCATGTTTCCGCGAAATTGAGGATGATAGAAAAGTTTGCTCGTAAAAACTCTCCGCAAAAGAAACCCCATATTAAAGTCGTTATGCCTCCATTCAATGCCCAATAGTTGCCCATAGGCCGGCTCCAGCCCTATATCGGAGGACAGGTAAAAGCGCAGGAATTCACTCGGCAAAAAAATTTGGGCGTTCGATTGCTCGAAAATCAGGTCGATGACCTCGTCACCGTTAAAAAGGCCGTTATGTCCGAAAATTGTTTTTCTTCCGCCATCATGCAGGCGAGGGATAAATCGATATTCATAACCGTTCGTGCGGTATCCGGTAAAAGCTCGCGCCGCCTCCTTGATATCGTCCTCGCTATATTTCCCCTCTCCCAAGGTAAAAAGTTCTAATAGCTCGCGGGCAAAGTTTTCATTCGGGTTCCCGATCCGGCTTTTTTGCAAGTCCAGATATTGGATCATAGCCGGAGAACGACTGACTTTTTTGCAGAGTTCGGCATAACCGCTGGTGGCGTTTTCCCGCAAAGTTTCTTGATGAAGGAAAAGCAGGTATGGATTCCTTACCTTGGGCAAACCCGCCACGAAGACATCCTGCAGAAACATAACCAGTTTTTCATAGGGTGAATTGTTCGGTTTTCGCGTATGCCGGAGCCATTCAATGCCGTAGTCGAGGTAAACTTCCTGGCCTTCCCTGCGCAAGTTTCGGTAAATTTTACGGCGTTTTTCCTTTGGCAGTTGCCGCATATTTTGAAATACTTCCAGATTGTCCCGGGCGAATATACTTACGCTGTTGGGAATAGGCATGGAGTGAGGCCGGCTGAAATACTTATCGATTGTGGCAGACAGCCCCAGATTGACCGCCTCATCCACGCTTCGGGGAGTCGCTGAGAAGCCGATGCGACCAAGCAGGTGTGTAAACGCCGGGGAAAAACCGGTACGGTAAAGAGGGCGCTTTAAAACCGGTACGCTTATCCTAGAAAGGAGGAGTGTATCGAGATATGAAGCAATGGACAAGAGTGCGGCACAAAGTGCTGCGGGACAAGCAGAGCAAGCGCTCTGTAATGCGAGAAGAGGGACTGCACTGGGAGACCCTGGGAAAGATGCTGGCCTATTCCCAGCCGCCGGGATACCGGCGCAAGAAGAGGCGAGAGCGCAAGATCGATCCGTATGTGGGCTGGATCGAGGAGGTGCTCAAAGCGGACCGGAACGTGCCCAAGAAGCAGCGCCATACGGCCAAACGGATCTACCAGCGTTTGGGTCGGGAGAAGGGCTACCAAGGGGGCTACACGGCGGTCAAGGAGGTGGTGGCCGAGCTGCGCGAGCGAGGCGGCGGGAGGTGTTCGTGCCGCTGGAGCACCGCCCCGGGGAGGGACAGGTGGACTTCGGTCATGCCCTGGTGAAGGAGGCGGGGCAATTGCGTAGGCGGCCATTTTTTGCCATGAGCCTGCCCTACAGCGATGCCTTTTTCGTGCAGGTGTTCGAACGGGAGTGCACGGAGAGCTTCTGGGAGGGGCCCCTGCGAGCTTTTGAGTTTTTCGGGGCGGTGCCCCGGCGCATCAGCTATGACAACTCGAAGGTGGCGGTGGGTAAGATTATCGGTTCGCGTGAACGCAAGCTGACCGACGGGTTTCTGCAGCTACAGAGCCATTACCTGTTCGAGGAACACTTCTGTCTGCCCGCCCGGCCCAACGAGAAGGGCGTGGTCGAGGGGATCGTGCGTTATGCCCGGGCCAACTTCCTGGTACCGGTACCGCAGGTTCGGGACCTGGAGGAACTCAACGCAAAGCTGTTGGAGGCATGTGAGCGGGACATGGAGCGTAAATTACGCGGGAAAAGGGCGGTGAAAAAGGAACTGCTGGCCGAGGAGCGCGCCGTCATGCTGGCGTTGCCGCCCATACCCTTTGAAGCGAGCCGCAAACGCTCGACCTGCGTCAGCAGCCTCTCGCTGGTGCGCTTCGAGTGCAACGACTATTCGGTGCCGGTGCGCTGCGCCCACCATCCGGTGGTGGTGGAAGGGTCCTGTCGGCAGGTGGTGATCTTCTGTGGGGGCCAAGAGGTGGCCCGGCACCGCCGCATTTGGGATAAAGAGCAAGTCTCTTTCGAGCCGGTGCACTACCTGGCTTTGCTGGAGAAAAAACCGGGCGCTTTGGACTTCGCCCGCCCACTCTCGGGCTGGCAGTTGCCGCAGTGCCTGCAGGTCCTCAGACGCCGGCTCGAAAGCCAATGCGGGGGCGAAGGCACCCGGGAGTATATCCGGGTGCTGCGGCTGTTGGAGAAACACCCCATGGCGGCCTTGCAGCAGGCCGTCGTCTCGGCCCTGCGGGTGGGGGGACTGACTCGTGAGGCCATCGCCCAGTATCTCTATCCTCAGGAAGACTACGGGAGCAGAACCTTCCGGCTGGACGGCCATCCACACCTGCGTCACGTCCGTGTGGCCGCCCCTGACCTCGGTGCCTACAGCGAACTGCTCAAGATTCCAGGAGGGGCTTTATGAAGGAAGAAAAAAACCAGCTGCTGTTACACCATCACCTCAAGAAACTGAAGTTGCCCACCATCCTGCGCGAATGGCCGGCGGTGGCCGCGGCTTGTTCCCGGGACCGGCTCGATTACGCCGCCTTTTTGTTGCATCTGGTCGAACGGGAGCTCATTGAACGCGAACAGCGGGCCGCCCAGCGGCGGATCAAAAACGCCCGTTTCCCCGTGCTCAAGACCCTCGAGAGCTTCGCCTTTGAAGCGCAGCCCTCGATCAACGAAGCGCTCATCCGAGAGCTCATGCGTGGGGAGTATGTCGACCAGCGCGAAAACGTGCTGCTCCTCGGTAACGCCGGTACCGGTAAAACGCACCTGGCCACCGCCCTGGGCTTTGCCGCCTGTGCCCAGGGCCGGCGGATCCGTTTCTTCGGGGTCACCGCCCTGGTTACCCATATGCTCGAGCAACGCGACAACCACGACCTGCAGCGCTTCATGAAGCAACTCGAAAGGCTCGACCTACTCATCCTCGACGAACTCGGTTACGTCCCTTTTTCCAAGACCGGTTCCGAACTGCTCTTCGACGTGGTCAGCCGCGCTTACGAGCGCACCAGTCTCATCGTCACCACCAACCTGCCCTTTGAGAACTGGATCGAAGTGCTCGGTTCCGAACGGCTCACCGGAGCTCTGCTGGACCGACTCACCCATCGGGTGCATATCCTCGAAGCCAACGGGCAAAGCTACCGCTTGCGCGATGCTCGACGCCGTCGCCGTGGCACAAAACAATAAACGCCTTGGGCCCGGCTCGTCGGCCTCCGGCCTCCTCACCGACCCCAAGCCAATCCCCAAAACCAACTCCCAAACCCTAAACCTTGACGTACCTGCAATTACTAACCTAAACCTTATTCCAAGCGTACCGGTTTTACCCCGACCCCCGTACCGGTTTCATCCCGGCGTTTACACAGGTGCCTGGCTTTATTCACGTCCCACTCCGATTCGGGTAAGGACGACCAGGCTTCGGATGGCTTTAATTCATCATAATAGTGCATCGTTCTCTCGTCCTCGCTCGGTTGCAACCGGTTTAAACCACCAATGCCGGGCAAAGTTTCGCCGTAGTTGCCCAAGGATGATCAGGTAGCGGAATCGGTGCGGTAAATCCGGGGCACCCTCTTGGTGATCGAACAATACACTTCCCAGGGTATTTGACCGGCCCATTGGGAAAATTCCCTAACGTCAATATTGGAACCTTCCTGGTGATCGATAAAAGTGACTTGTTCTACTTGTTCTCCGGGTTGGATTTCTGGAAGCGAGGTAACGTCGATGACTGTTTGGTCCATTGTAACGCGACCTAAAATCGGACACCTGAGCCCCTTCACCAAAACCATTCCCTTATTGCTGGCACTGATCGTTAAACCATCCCCGTAACCGGCCGTGACGACTGCCAGGCGTGACTTTTTTTTCAATACATGAGTGCGCCCGTAACTAATCCCCGTTCCCGCAGGAATCGTTCTGACCAATCCCACTCGACTGTGGAAACTCAAAATCGGTTCAACCGTTACCTCTGTCAGTAAAGAGCGTTCATAGGGGTGCAGTCCGAATTGCAAGAGGCCAATTCTAACGGCATTAAATGAGCTTCCATGCATAAACGATTCGAGGGCCGCGCTGTTGTCGGCATGGATAAGCATTTTCGACCGGTCGAGGCCGGGAAGCATGTCCAACGATTTTAAAAATAAATTTCGCTGATGATCGGTAAACTTTTGGTCGCTATCCGCGCTTGGAAAATGGGTAAAAATTCCTTCCAACCTGAGATGAGGATTTTTAATAATCTTTTCATAAAGGGCCGGGGCTTCATCGTGCCAAACCCCCAGCCGTCCCATGCCGGTGTCTATTTTTAAATGCACCGGGATGGATTTGGCGGCCTCTTTTCCGATCCGGGAAAATCGCTCTACCTCTCCCGCCGTGGAGATTGTGGCAATAACGTTGTATGCGGCCAGGTAACGGTCCTCAGCGGGCAGGATGGCGCTCAACAGAAGAATGGGCCAGCCGGAACCGATTTCCAGAATCTCAGCCGCTTCTGCCATATTGGCCACGGCGAACATATCTGCCCCACTGCGCATCAGGCGCGACACCGTTTGGGCCATGCCATGCCCGTAGGCATCGGCTTTTACCACCGCCATGTATTTTATGCCCTCCGGCAGGGCGGCCCGGATGCGCTTAATGTTCCGCTCCAGGGTAGCGAGGTCGATCTCGGCCCAGCATCGATATGGTGAGTCTAAGGGCAATTTTTTAGGCTCCTTTTTTATTCAATTATTAGCGGTGTCGCTTTGCCGACCACTTGACATATTTGTTAGGGTGAGTCCGGTAAACTTTGGGAGTATCCGTCAATTGCAAAATTTCCTCGCGGTCCATCAGTCGTGGGATTTCCTCGATATTATAAGGGTAACTTTTGACATTGCCAGGTGGAGTTTTCTTTTGCCGGCCCATAGGGATATGAAATACCGGTTCCCTCAAATCCTCGATTTTTTCACTGGTAACAGTTTCCAATTTTCCCGGCCAATTATCTGCGGTTAAGGAAAGGAGGTTCCATAGATCCCTGCCGCTTTCGGCGATGCAATGAAAGGGCAATTCGAGGTTTTCCTGCATTTGAATCAAGCTGGCTATGGCGGGTAGGCTTCTGTAGGTGAGGATGGGCGTAGATTTGTGAGTGGGAAGAGATCTCCAACCTTGCAGGGCCATGGCGGCAAGGCGGATTCCGAGCACCGATCCGGGGCCTTCGCAATAAAGAAAACCATCGACCTGTTCTAACTCCATGCCCGCTTCTTGTAGACAGCTTGAAACACCCTCAAAGAGCGTCTCAAGGGTATCCCCCGGGATGCGCTGAAAGGATAACCATTGGCCGCCTTGCAGCAGCCCCGTCTGGGATTCCAATGCGCTGGCGTCGAGCAGCAGAAGCGTTTGATGGCGCCGGGTAATTGGCATGGGAAGTCAGGCGGAACCCGGGAGTATTCCCTTTAGAGATATTGGCGGCGCAAGTTGGTGGGTAGGATACCCAGTTCTTCGCGATACTTGGCCACGGTTCGCCGGGCGATTTTGACATCTCGCTCTTTCAAAATATTGACGATATTCTGATCGCTGTACGGTTTGCTCCGGTTTTCCGTTTCAATGATTTTTGCAATGAGCCCCTTGACTGTTGTGTTGGCTACCGATTTACCGGTTTCGTTGGTGTAGCCAGTGGTGAAAAAATATTTGAATTCGAAGACGCCATGGGGAGTGTCTATGTATTTGTTGGACATGGCGCGGCTCACAGTGGTTTCGTGAACGCCTACCTCGTCGGCCACTTGGCTCATCGTCAATGGGCGTAAAAAGGACACTCCTTTTTCAAAGAAATCGCACTGCATGCGAAGTATTTCCCGTGTTATGCGCTCAATGGTCTGCTGACGCTGCTCGATAGAGCTAATGAGAAATTTTCCCGAACGAATTTTCTCCCGGATGTAATCCCGTTCCTGAGGTGACAGTTTTCCCTTGGCCAACATATCCTTATAGGTTCCGCTCAAGAAAAGTCTTGGTATGTATTCATTATTCAGACTGATTTTCCAATTGTCGCCGTCCTTTTCAACTTTTACATCGGGTTGGACAACGCGGTTGGTGTCCTCTCCAAATTCCCGGCCGGACGCCGGATCCAGCAGGGAAATTTCCGTAATCAACTTTTGAACTTCCTCAATGCTGACGCCGGTTTTACGGGCAATATCGGGAATGCGGCGTCGCAGCAGCAGATTAAAATGTTTTTTTATTAATGCCGCCTCCGGGCTTTTCCCTTTGCCTTTCAGCTTGAGTTGGGTAATCAGGCAATCCTGCAAGTCCGTGCTGCCAATGCCTGCCGGATCGAGGTTTTTAAGCAGCTTGTGCGCTTCCTGCACAGTTTTCAGGGGCAATTGCGACATCAATGCGATATCGGAAAGGCTAGAGGTGAGGAAACCCCGGTTATCGAGACTTCCGATCAGGTATTCTATGGCTTTAATGATTTTTGGATTCGAATCAGCCAATTCAGCCTGTCGCATAAGATGCTCTTGCAAAGAGGTTTCGCTGGTCAGAGAATCGAAGAAGTATTGCCGTCGATCGGCGGCTTCACGAGAGTAGCTGGCATTTCCATTTTCCAGCTCATAGTTTTCCTTCGAAACCTCGTCGATTTGGGCCAGCACCTTGAAATCGTCACCGAATTCAAGTTCCTTTCTACGGTCTTCTTTCGCCGAGTCATCTTGGCCGTTCCTCTTTTCTTCGCCGCTTGCATCGGCCATGGGAAGTTCTTCCAAAGCCGGATTGGTTTGCAGTTCTTCCAGGATGGTATTTCGCAGTTCCAGGGCCGGTACCTGCAGAATTTTTAAGGATTGCCGAAGCTGCGGCGCCAGCACGAGCGTCTGGGTTTGCTTTTGAACTTGCTGCAATCCTTGGAAAATCATGACATAAACTTGGTAAATCTAACCGGTTTAAAATCCGGATGTTGAAGACCTTTTGGCAGGTTCGTGAGTCTGCAAATAAGCGGGACCATCGGCGAAAAGCCCACTTAAATAGTTGGCCAGTTTTTCATTGGTCGGCCCGTAGCCGTCGCTATAGAGGTACATTTCTAAAGCCGTCAGCATTTCCTCTCCCGTTTGATAGCGGGCATCCCGGTCGCGCTGCAAGGCCTTGTGCAAAATTTCATTCAATTTCTCATCAATCCCCGGTCGAAATGTCGTGAAATCGGGAATGGGCATTTCAAGAATATTGCGACGCGTTGCGGGCGGGTTATCAGCTTCAAACAGATTTTCGTCTAATAAAAGCTCCGCCATCACGATGCCGCTGGCAAAAAGATCGGCTCGCGCATCGGTAACTTCCCGGCGGGCCTGTTCGGGGGAGAGGTATTCGTCCTTTCCGGCAATCACCTCTCCCTCTTCATTATACATCAGGTCGAAGGCTTTGGCGATGCCGAAATCGGTCAGTTTAACATCTCCTTCATTAGCTAGCATGATGTTTTTTGGGTTCACATCCCGGTGAACGATGTTCAGCAGCCGTCTTTGTTTATCTTCGGCAGCATGGGCATAAGCTAAGCCCCTGATTATCCGTGAAACGATAAAAACTGCTATATCCACAGGTATGCGGCGTCCTAAACAGCGATGCTGGCAGGTAAATTCCTCCAAATTATAACCGCTGACGTATTCCATGACCATGAAATACTGCCCCGAAATCTCTGCCAGGTGGTAGGTCTGCACGATGTTCGTATGGATGAGGTCCGCCACCAGTTTGGCCTCTCCCACGAAATTATCGCGAAATTCCTTAATGGCGGAAAATTCCTCTCGTATCAACTTGATGGCTACAGTCTTGCAGAATTTGTCCACCCCCAGTTGGGTCGCCTCATAAACCACTCCCATGCCCCCTTCTGCAATCTTGCGCACAAGCTCATAATGGAATTCACTGTATAGATGTTTAAGAGGTCCCACGTCTATAAGAAATAGAAAAAAAAATGCCCTTGCAAGCGGGAAGAAACATTCTAGCACGAAAAATGCTATCAAGTTTTGTAGTTATCGGTAATTAGAGGCTGTCCCAAAAGGGTGATTTTTGCGAGGGCTTTTGATAGGCGCTCATTTTAGAGGTATTTGCATTTGGGAGAGTATCAACTTTGCTCTCCTATGACGTTAGGATACTGGTTTTGGGGTCCGGTTGCCTGGTTTTCTTTGTATGAGCCGACAGTAAGGCTGTGAAAAAGTATTGTCCTTGCTTTTCCGCTCTCTAGGCCGCCGCTTTGGTTTTTAGTTCGTCTTGCTGGGCCAGCATCTTGGCTACTTTCCATAGGTTGTGCGAGAGTACCGACCAGGCTACGCTGATCGAGCGGTTGGCAAAGCCTTTGCTGCGCAACCGCCCGGCCTGCCAGCGATTCTTCAATACCCCGATCCGCCCTTCGGTGCTGGCCCGGCGCTTTTGCAATTGTCTGAACAGTGGTTCCTCCATCCGTTTTTTCAACTGCTTCGGATCGCGTGGACAGAGCGCGTCGTAGATTCCCTCCTGGGCTAACTGCCGGCGGGCCCGCTGGGAGGCAAATCCCCGGTCCGCGCACATGGCCGCTATGGGTTCTTCCAGGTTGAAGCGGTTCTGTCTTTGCAAACTCTCTTGCATTTGTTCATTTTCGCTTGGAGTTCGGCTGCCGTAGAGTTTCCAGTCCAGCAGGTACCCTTCAACGCTTTCTCCCAAAAACAGGGTGTTGCCGAACTCGACCTCTTGGCCCGCTTTACCTCGCACAATCACCTGCCCATCGAGTTCGTAAACACTCAAGACTTTCTCTGCGTTTTTCACCTGGCGGCCGCCAATGATCCGCTCGTGCGCCTGTTTGATGACCACCGGGATTTGCTCGCTCATGCGCTCCATCCGGGCGAGGATCTGTTGGACCTGTTTTTCGCTGTAATCGCTTTGCTCCCAGCAGGCTTGCAATAATTCCCGGTGACTGCGGGCATGCTCCCCGATCCGTTTGAGCAGCTTTTTCATCTGCCTCAAGATACCCTTGCGCTGCCGCGCGCTGTCCTTTCGCCGCCGGCTGTGGGTCATCTGTATGCACAGCCGATTCATCTGCCGAGCCAAGGGCTCCGGTTCGATCGGCATGCGATGGCGCAAACCGGCCTTCTCGCGGATCAGCCGGATCGCTTTGAGCAACGTGCCGGCTACATCCTTGAGTAATACCCAGTCCGTCGGCCAATGAATGTTAGCCTCCAAACAGGTGCCGTCGATCAGGCAAATGGTGGTGTCAATCGGCTTGTCCAATCCCACCTGCCGGGCCAGAAGGGCATCGCCCACCACCTCAGTCAAGGTCCGGTGCAAGGCCCTCAACTGCTCTTCGCTGAAAAACTTCGAGGCCCGCTCCAGGGTGCTTTTGGAGATGCCCCTGATGCCATCGATCTGCCGGACACGGCAAAAGTCGGCCAACAGATCGCTGCTGCCCAGAGCCCGCGACAAATGCCGAAACGAAATCCCTCCGAGCAGACGGCCCAGCGTATCCATGCGCAGTGCCTTGATGGCAAAACTGGCCCGCTGCCGCCGGGCCTTTAGACCCATTGGCGGCCACCCCTCCAAGGCCAGCTCAATGGCCTGCGATTCCACCTCCGAGTCGATCAGCAGCCGATCGATTCGATCAATGGTGGCGCGGAAGTTATCGTAATCGAGGCACCGGTCGACCACAGTTAAAGCTGGACGCAGGAGGCATTGGATGGCTATATTTTTCATAGAAAGGGCTATAGGCGGATCCTCCAGCAGTTGGTCTTCGAGCCCCTGCCGGAACTCTCCGTCCCAGGCATTTTCTCCGGGCAGGCACTTGATCCGCTCCACCAAAAACTCCCCGCCCTGCGCGCGAGATCAAGCATGAGTTCAGGCCCCACCTGACTCTTCATCGCTCCGCGTCGAGTCCGTATGACGTTTCTCGTCTTCTATATTCGGTGTCACAACTAACTGCGGCGTGATGCTTTAGATAACACAACAGAATTTTCGATGGGTTTCGTTTCCCATGGCCCGTTTCTCGAACTGCCTTTCGACCCGCTCACTCCTCCTTCGTCGAGCCGCCCCGCCCAATACGAACCGTCCCGGACTGTCGCAAAGATAAACGGCCACCTGGGCCACCTGATGAGCACTCGTCCCCTGGCTACCAACAATAGGCCATGAAGGCGATGCTCGTAGGAAGATTGCTCGCTTCGACGGATTTCACCTTGCAAGACCAAGCTAGGGGCGCGCCACGGGCAGCCATCCCTGCACCGGCGTGCCCAACCGGATAGCGCCCCGCGTCTTCAGCGATGCGGCTTGCGATACGGTTGGCGGCGGCCTTGAGGGAACCGTAGGCGAGGTGGGTGTAGCGGCGGCGGTCTGCACCTTGTTGTGCCGGAGCAGGTTTCCAATCATGGGCAGCGCCTCGCCGACCGGAAACCCGTTTCTGGCATAGCTATGTCCAAAAGGTCGTAAATGCGCTACCAAAGCTCACGAAAAGAGGCGTGCCGCGCTTGAAGTCGGGCATCACCCGGGGGGGTTGCCTTCCTAAAGTGCGCCGCGGCGCTGAAGCTCTTCAAAAACTGTAGCCGAGCTTTCCGTACCAGAAGGCGCCATCAAACCCAAAGGGGCAGAACTGGCCGTATTTGTTGCCAGTAGTCGCGGCGGACTTCGGATTTTCGTCAGGGTAATTGTTGAAGACGTTCTGAGCGCCCGCCGTTAAGGTGATTCGATCCGTAAGGGAGTAGTTGACTTCGAAATCAACGAGGAATTCGTCTCCGTAGGTTTGACTATCCTCGGAATCATGCCAGGAACTATAGTAACGGCCGCGGCCCAGCAGATTCCAGCGATCCAGCATGGGCTGCGTCAGGGTTATGGTTGCCCGATGCCTGGGAAGACCCTCCTGTAATTCCCGGATGCGGACGTCGTTTATCGTCTCGGGGCTGAACTGGGTGACTTCCGTATTCGTGTAGTTATAACCGAGGCTCAGTTCACCCTCCCGCACTCCGGTCGACAGAACGACGTCGATGCCGCGGGTTTCCGTGTCAAAGTCATTGATGAAAAAGACGTACTCCACCAGATTGTAGGCGTCGGTGATGCCCGTAGCGAACAATTGATCGCGCTCTGCATCCGTAAACTCGAAGTCCTGTGAGAGCGACATGCGGTTCTTCACGTCGATGCCGAAATAATCGACCGTGATTACCGTATTGCCCATATCGACAACGAAGCCGATACTGAAGTTGGTCGATTTTTCAGGCGTGAGCGCCTCGCCGCCCCTCCCCATCGCAACGGGATTGGTGGGAGGAATCACGGCCCTGGTGATTAGTTCCATTCGGTCCGCTTGAAATTCAGTGGTTACGTTGAAAGCGTTTTGCTGACCGGGAGTGGGGGCCCGGAAACCGGTGTTGAAGCTCCCGCGCACCTTCAGATTCTCGTTGATGCCGTAGGTGGTCGCCAGCTTATAGTTGATTGTGCCTCCGAAATCATTGAATTCTTCATAGCGCAAAGCGGCGGCAACCAACCAGTCGTCGGTCAGCTCGTATTCCGCGTCCACGTAGACGGCATAGTTGGAGCGGTCCCATATACCGGCGGCGCTATCACCGAAACCCGAGAAACCGTTGGAAGCACCCCTGAATCCCTGCTGATGCAGAGCCTGGCCGATCGCATATGACTCGGGTTGCCCCCTCACGATTTCAAACTCCTCGACACGGTATTCGAAGCCACTGGCGAGGAACAACTGCTCGCTTAGCGGATAGGTCACGCCAAAGTTGAGGTTGATTTCGGTCTGAATATAATCACCGGGATCGAAATAAGTCGGAGTATCGGGGCCGAGAGAGGCGTTGACGGTATTAAAGATAAAGAAATCAGTGTGATGACGCCCGTAAGCAGCGCTGAAATCCAAGCCGAGTTTCGATCCGGTTGTTCTCACCCCGGCGACAATGGATTGGTCCTTCGCGTACCCGCCAAAGCGGGGCGTGAAACCGCCGGGGAAGAGTTCCTGAAAGGTGAACAGATTGGGATCGTCGAACACCTGTTGCAAAGCGACGGGGTCCGGCACATGGTTAGTTATCGTTACCACAGGGACCTTGGACTCATCGCCATCCAAAGCGCCCACCAGCAACGTTTTTCCGGCGTCATTACTGAATACGCCGCGTCGCGTATTGGGATTGCGGTAATAGAACCCGCCCTCCACTTCCTTGCTCGCGTAGTTGGCATGACCGTAGAACTCGAGGTTCCCGCCTATGGCGGCGCCGTAATTGGCAAACAATTTGAGATCGTCCCGAACGAAGGGTTGACCCCAGATTTGAGCGGGATTCGCCACCTCGCTGTTTCCCACCGCGATCAGAGCAGCGGCGTCATCTCGCTGCACGGAGCGGATGGTCTCGCCAGAGTTGCCGTACTCCCCGCTGAGATTGATCCAGGCCTTTTCGCTGCCCAAGCCGATATTGCCGGCGATGGAAACTGCTTCGCCGCCACCGTCCTGGTAAATCCCCGTTCGAACGATGAGAGACCCTCCTTCGTAACTGTCGTTGAGCTCGAAGTTCAACACCCCCGCAATGGCATCGGAACCGTACTGCGCCGAAGCTCCGTCGCGCAGCACTTCAATCCGTTTCAGAGCGAGCGCGGGAATGGGGGCTACATCGGGCCCCTGTGCGCCATCGGCGACGCCGTTGCCCAACCAGTGAATCACGGACGCGCGGTGGCGGCGCTTGCCGTTGATGAGCACCAGCGTATGGTCCGGCGGCAGCCCGCGTATATTGAGCGGCCGAACGATCGTCGAGGAGTCGCTGATCGGCTGGGTATTGACGTTGTAAGAGGGGATGACGTTCCTCAATAGATCCTGTAAATCAGTGAAGCCTTGCATGGTGAGGGATTCGCCGGCGAATGTATCGACGGGCACCGCTGAATCAACCACCGAACGCGGCTCCGCCCGCGAACCGATGATGACCAGTTCTTCGAGGACCTGCAGATTCTCGGAGTCGTCCCGGGGCTCGGACGGGGCTGGGGTCGAGTGAACGCTTTCGGGCTGCAGCACCTCCTGCGCGAAGGCATTTAAAGGAAGCAATGCAAGTATGGTAAGAGTAATTGTAGAAAGTCTCATTGGTATCTGAATATGACCATTACACCACTCAACCAACTCGAGGTCAAGTCCGGATTCTACTGCCAGGGTAGAAAGATTCTAGGTTCCTCGACGTTTTCAGTGGTACATTGCGGAGGGGATGTTGAGTTTACCGACGGCGAAGTGGAGCATGGTGATTAGCTTCTTTAGTGGTGTGATGGCCTCTGGCTTTGCGTTTGGTTGCGCTAAAGACACTGTTGAGTTCTTCAATGCAGGTATTGGTGAAGTGCGATTCCCAGTGGGCGAGGGTTTCCTCTTGGTGATTTTCGATTATGTTGGCCCATGGGTTTAAGGAAGCCTCGCCATGATGCTTACACATTGCGGTAATAACGTTCGAAATAGGTACTCAGGTTGCGTCTTCTCAGTAAAGGATATTGTGCCAGTACCACTGAAAACGTCGAGGAACCAGATTCTAAGACGCAACTAGCTGATAAGCAGCTGATAAGCAAAAAGATAAAAAAAGAGCTAGACAATCCCGAATAAATCAGTCATGTTAAGATGGTATGAAAGCCGAGATTTCCCATATGAACATTCGTAATCGTTGAAAATAGCTACTTTCTAATATTTCGATCCAATTTTCTGCTTTCAATGTGATTTTGCAATCCTTTCCTTGGTTATTTGATGATCAAATCGGCAGTATTTAACAATTATTGCTGATTTTCCCTTTGCTTGGTCAAATCAGGGAAAGATATTTCCTTCTGTTGGAGGTTTCCACAGCACTGATTCCCACAGCACTGATTCCTTTTGTATCGAAAAATCTTCTTACTCACCCCGTATCAGGTGCGAGTCGCAGTCGCTCTACTCGCTTGAGCATGGTTCGAAACATTTCTCTTGGGATGGCCACCTCAGCCATCTGGAAAGTGATATACTTGGCATGGTGGATCACCTTTGCTCCGATTTTGATGAGTTTCTCCCGCAAAGAGCTCAGCATCTAGTGCTTCACCTTGCCAGGAAGAATCAACCGGCGCATGAAGTTGCCCAGATTGTAGGCTAAGCCGAAGAGCTGAAGCCGAACGGCATTGTCCTCAAAGTCATGGCAGGACAAGCGGGTCCAGTGGATGGCATGTTTGCCCTCTTTGATCCACTGCTCTGCGGTGCCCCGGTGGTTGTAAAATTTCACTACCTTCCTGGGTGGCCAGTTCAGATTTGTCACGATGAAACCGACCCGCGCAAATAACTCTCCGGCCTGCCACTCGACCTTGGCCACCACCCGGCGAGGTCTCTGCCAACTAGCGGCTTGATACGGAAAACTGGCATAAAACACCTTGGGTGCCCACGAGGGTCGCCCCACTGGCCGAGTGAGTAAAGGGGCGATATGTTTTTGTAAAATCGTGTTGCTCTGCAGCCGAATGGCATAGGAGAAGTTCTCTTGCTCAAGGTAACCGTAGAGGTCCGGATTGGCGAAGGCTGCGTCACCTCGGAAAAATCGTTTCAGGGGACAGTCACGATAGCGGGCAACGACCGGTTGGAGCACCGACAACCAATCGTCGGCACTGTGCACATTGCCTTTACGCAGGTTGGCCCGTTCCAGATCACCAAACTGGTTGAAGCAGAACAGGGGATGGTAACAGGTGCAGCCGAAATGACCGTTGAAGGCTGAGCCTTCCTGCTTCCCGTAAGTAGGGCTCTCCGAACTATCCATATCGAGAATCAATTTTTTCATCCCCACTCGCCTATTCACCTGGTCGATCCATTGACCACTCATGTCCATCAGTGCGCTCAGATTCGCAGGCTTGGTTAACATCTGTGTTTCAAAGCGGCTCATTTCACTGGGCGAAGCCGCCGGTTGCCAATCGGCACGACCCCCGACAATCTGCCTCATGACCGGATCAAAGCGCAGGCGCTCCGCATCGTTCGTATCTTTGTATCCTGCCAGGCGACTAAAGACAGACTGCCGAAGCAGAGCCGTTCTGCCGTGCTGGATATTTTTGCCCGTGCGCTCCTCCACCACATTTTTGCTTCCTATTGCAGTCAGCCCGAAAGCCTCATCGAGTTCCCGGTAGAGTAACAATCCTGCATCACTGGTAACCTTCGCACCGTGGAACTCCAACTTGATTCGGCGGTTGAATTGAACCCGAAAACTGCTCTTTTTTGCGTCACCCATTGGATTTTAAGAATTTGCTCGTTATAAGTATATTTAAGTAACTTATTATTAAACACATAGCGCTTATTTCAAGCTAATTTTCTTATGATGAAATGGGAAATATGGGCTATATTGATTTTCGCTAACTCAATTATAGAACCCTTTTTTGGCCGGATCGAGCAAAAACTTGCTCTTTCCGGCTCTTTTTATCAACGTCATCCAGTTGACTATAAAATCTTTATATTTTTGGGACAGCCTCTAACTAACTTCGTTGCGGTCGCACCAAGAGAGTATCCGGTCTCGACAAAATCCACTGTCGGCGCGCCAAATAATCCGCGTACGGGGCCAGCTTTGGCGAATCCGTTTAACCAGCAATTTGAGGATGGCCCCGGCATGCTTGCTGGCATCGATCTTGCTCGGCCGCAGGTAGGCCACCAGCAGCTGATCACCGCAAAAAACATATAGCGGCAGAAAACAGTAATGATCATAATAACCGTGGAAAAAACGTCCCTCCTGGAGCCCGTGCACCGGATTGTCGGTGGCGTCAAAGTCCAGGATGATCTCTTCGGGTTCCTCGGCAAAGGAGCCCATGAACTGTTCGACCAACAGCTCGTTTACCGCAAAGGCCGCCCGCCGATCCTGCCCGTTTTCAAAACGACACAAAGTCGGCGCGCTGGCCAACGTTTCAATGCGCCCCGTTACCGTTGGCAACAATGGATCGTGGCGCAGGGTATCAAAGTCGTTCAAATCCTCATAGCCCGCCACCAGCCCGTAAACGCGCTGCCGCAGCATCCCCAATACCTCATGGCGTACTTTGCCCTTCTGCCGTTTGTCCACTAACTGTCGGGCCGCTCGTTCGGTCAAGCCCAACTGCCGATCCACTTCCCGGATCAAAAGCAGTCCGGCATCCGAAGTAACCTCTCCGCCCTTGAAATCAACCCGCACACGGCGGCCTTTTACCCTTGTCAACTGTAGCTTTAATTGTTTACCTTTTGTCATCGCTGATATTGCTTTAATTATTGATCTATCCTGCTGTATATCAGCAGTTAAGCATATCAACGATACTTTTTTTACGAAATATCCGGGCTAACCCGGATGTAAACGCCGGGATGAAACCGGTACGGGGGTCGGGGTAAAACCGGTACGCTTGGAATAAGGTTTAGGTTAGTAATTGCAGGTACGTCAAGGTTTAGGGTTTGGGAGTTGGTTTTGGGGATTGGCTTGGGGTCGGTGAGGAGGCCGGAGGCCGACGAGCCGGGCCCAAGGCGTTTATTGTTTTGTGCCACGGCGACGGCGTCGAGCATCGCGCAAGCGGTAGCTTTGCCCGTTGGCTTCGAGGATATGCACCCGATGGGTGAGTCGGTCCAGCAGAGCTCCGGTGAGCCGTTCGGAACCGAGCACTTCGATCCAGTTCTCAAAGGGCAGGTTGGTGGTGACGATGAGACTGGTGCGCTCGTAAGCGCGGCTGACCACGTCGAAGAGCAGTTCGGAACCGGTCTTGGAAAAAGGGACGTAACCGAGTTCGTCGAGGATGAGTAGGTCGAGCCTTTCGAGTTGCTTCATGAAGCGCTGCAGGTCGTGGTTGTCGCGTTGCTCGAGCATATGGGTAACCAGGGCGGTGACCCCGAAGAAACGGATCCGCCGGCCCTGGGCACAGGCGGCAAAGCCCAGGGCGGTGGCCAGGTGCGTTTTACCGGTACCGGCGTTACCGAGGAGCAGCACGTTTTCGCGCTGGTCGACATACTCCCCGCGCATGAGCTCTCGGATGAGCGCTTCGTTGAGCGAGGGCTGCGCTTCAAAGGCGAAGCTCTCGAGGGTCTTGAGCACGGGGAAACGGGCGTTTTTGATCCGCCGCTGGGCGGCCCGCTGTTCGCGTTCAATGAGCTCCCGTTCGACCAGATGCAACAAAAAGGCGGCGTAATCGAGCCGGTCCCGGGAACAAGCCGCGGCCACCGCCGGCCATTCGCGCAGGATGGTGGGCAACTTCAGTTTCTTGAGGTGATGGTGTAACAGCAGCTGGTTTTTTTCTTCCTTCATAAAGCCCCTCCTGGAATCTTGAGCAGTTCGCTGTAGGCACCGAGGTCAGGGGCGGCCACACGGACGTGACGCAGGTGTGGATGGCCGTCCAGCCGGAAGGTTCTGCTCCCGTAGTCTTCCTGAGGATAGAGATACTGGGCGATGGCCTCACGAGTCAGTCCCCCCACCCGCAGGGCCGAGACGACGGCCTGCTGCAAGGCCGCCATGGGGTGTTTCTCCAACAGCCGCAGCACCCGGATATACTCCCGGGTGCCTTCGCCCCCGCATTGGCTTTCGAGCCGGCGTCTGAGGACCTGCAGGCACTGCGGCAACTGCCAGCCCGAGAGTGGGCGGGCGAAGTCCAAAGCGCCCGGTTTTTTCTCCAGCAAAGCCAGGTAGTGCACCGGCTCGAAAGAGACTTGCTCTTTATCCCAAATGCGGCGGTGCCGGGCCACCTCTTGGCCCCCACAGAAGATCACCACCTGCCGACAGGACCCTTCCACCACCACCGGATGGTGGGCGCAGCGCACCGGCACCGAATAGTCGTTGCACTCGAAGCGCACCAGCGAGAGGCTGCTGACGCAGGTCGAGCGTTTGCGGCTCGCTTCAAAGGGTATGGGCGGCAACGCCAGCATGACGGCGCGCTCCTCGGCCAGCAGTTCCTTTTTCACCGCCCTTTTCCCGCGTAATTTACGCTCCATGTCCCGCTCACATGCCTCCAACAGCTTTGCGTTGAGTTCCTCCAGGTCCCGAACCTGCGGTACCGGTACCAGGAAGTTGGCCCGGGCATAACGCACGATCCCCTCGACCACGCCCTTCTCGTTGGGCCGGGCGGGCAGACAGAAGTGTTCCTCGAACAGGTAATGGCTCTGTAGCTGCAGAAACCCGTCGGTCAGCTTGCGTTCACGCGAACCGATAATCTTACCCACCGCCACCTTCGAGTTGTCATAGCTGATGCGCCGGGGCACCGCCCCGAAAAACTCAAAAGCTCGCAGGTGCCCCTCCCAGAAGCTCTCCGTGCACTCCCGTTCGAACACCTGCACGAAAAAGGCATCGCTGTAGGGCAGGCTCATGGCAAAAAATGGCCGCCTACGCAATTGCCCCGCCTCCTTCACCAGGGCATGACCGAAGTCCACCTGTCCCTCCCCGGGGCGGTGCTCCAGCGGCACGAACACTTCCCGCCGCCTCGCTCGCAGCTCGGCCACCACCTCCTTGACCGCCGTGTAGCCCCCTTGGTAGCCCTTCTCCCGACCCAAACGCTGGTAGATCCGTTTGGCCGTATGGCGCTGCTTCTTGGGCACGTTCCGGTCCGCTTTGAGCACCTCCTCGATCCAGCCCACATACGGATCGATCTTGCGCTCTCGCCTCTTCTTGCGCCGGTCTCCCGGCGGCTGGGAATAGGCCAGCATCTTTCCCAGGGTCTCCCAGTGCAGTCCCTCTTCTCGCATTACAGAGCGCTTGCTCTGCTTGTCCCGCAGCACTTTGTGCCGCACTCTTGTCCATTGCTTCATATCTCGATACACTCCTCCTTTCTAGGATAAGCGTACCGGTTTTAAAGCGCCCTCTTTACCGTACCGGTTTTTCCCCGGCGTTTACATATGAAAAAGGCCAAATCGTTGCTCAAGATTATAATGAGACCATCAAGTGGTATAAACTGGCTGCAGAAGTGGGTAGTGTTAACATTTTGAATGTTTAAGCTGTACTTTTTAGCGTGATTATGTTGTGAACTGGGAATGGTCCATATCACAGTAAAATGTCCTCAATGCGGAAGCGATCACATCATCAAGCACGGCAAGGATCCGAAAGGGGTTCAGAAGTATCGATGCAAGGGGTGTGGTTATCAGTTTCGGCTTCACCCCAAAAGTCGTGAGCATCCTCCGGCGCTGGTCAAGCAGGTGCTCCGTGCGCACCAAAACCGGATGAGCCTGCGTGCCATTTACCGTACCTTCGGGGTAGCCCCAAAGACGGTCATCGAATGGATTAAAAAAAAAGTCCTGAGTTTGCCGAAGCTGGAGTCCACTCTGCTTGCCCGCCAGTGTAGTGATGTGCTGGAACTGGAGGGAGTGTATAAAAAAAGAATGTTATTTTGTATTTTTAGCTGTACAAATAGCGTTAGGCAGTTTATTCTTAGTGCATGGTTACTAAAATTATTAATTGTCGGCACTGTGGAAGTGAAAATATCATTAAATTTGGCAAGACGCCCAACCATAAACAGCGCTACCGCTGCCATGATTGTGGTAAACAAAGCCGCGAAAACCCCACAGTGAAATACACCGAAGAGCAAAAAGAAATGATCCTTCGAGTCTATCAGGAACGCAGCAGTCTACGCGGTTTACAGCGCGCCTTCGGGGTGAGTCCCAACACCGTTTTGAGTTGGTTAAAAAAAACGACAATCGCTGCGACCGCTCAAAAGCACGATTCTTGCGGCCCGCCGCCATGATGTCATTGAACTGGACGAACTGTGGTCTTTTGTGGGGCGCAAGAGCGATGCCCAATGGGTTTGGATCGCTCTTTGCCGACGCACCCGTCAAATCCTCTCCTATGCCATTGGGCCTCGGGATTGGTATCGTTGCCGGGAACTTTACGAGCGTCTGCCACGGGCCTACAAAAGATGTGCCACCTACAGCGACTTTTGGAGCACTTATGATGAAGTGATGAAGTCTTTCCTCATAACCGATCCGTGGGAAAAGAAACCGGTGAAACGGCCCATGTGGAACGATGGAACAATACCCTGCGCCAACGACTGGGTCGTTTCACACGCAAAACCCTCTCCTTTTCCAAGCTTAAGAGTATGCATGAAACCTGTCTGAGACTTTTCATCAATATAATCAAGAATTAGCCACCATTCCTACTTAATACACTACCGGAATACGCAGGTGTCGCCGGTGTCGGGATCATACTGCACCATACGGTTATTGGGGATGTCGGAAATAACGACCAGGTTCTGGCGCGGCAGGTATACGGGCCCCTCCATCCACTCACCGCCGCGTCAATGGTGGACAAGTTGGGGGTTTTCCGGCAATAGCCGGTCAAACCTGGGGTCGTAAGACTCAAAGCCTTCTCTGAGCTCTTCAGAAGATTTTTGGCTTCTGTGGGTGGGAAAAATTTTGGATTCAGCCGTCATTATTTATTTAGTTTTGTAAATCTAAATTAATTAAAGGTCAATTGTGTATCCATTTGGATGGCGAAAAAGCTTCGAGTCTGAAATTTGTTGAGCCTTTGGTGGCGAAGTCAGCCAGAATTTCCCCGATGACGGGGCAGAATTTGTAGCCGTGGCCGGAGAAGCCGACGCCCAGCACCAAATTCTCATACGCGGGATGTGGACCGAGGATGAAATCGCCTTGGGGGCTTTGGGTGTAGGGGCATGTGACTGAATACAGACAGGGCCCCGTTAAGGCGGGGATGGTTTCGGCCAGGCAACTGCGCATCTGTTCGATATCGTCCTCCGTTACTTCCCGTTGGATGGTATCCGGGTCGCAGGGTGTGCCTTTGTTGTGGATGGCTATCTTGATCCCGTTTTCCACCTCGCCGTCGTAGGGGAATCCGTAAAACTCGGTGCCATCTTCCACTTTCCAGATGTGAACGGGGAAATGTTCGGGCAGGAATGGTTCAATGCCGCATTTGGGCTGGAACCAATGCAGGACCCGTCGTTCGATGCTCAGGGGCAAGCGCAGTTCGGGAAAAAGTTTGGCCGCCCACGGGCCCGCCGTGACGATCAGTTTTCCGGCGGAGTAACGGCCTTTGTCGGTAATGACTTCGATGCCGCCGCCGTTGGGATTTTTTATCCATTTCAGGAACGATTCATCGGTTCCGATTTGAGCGCCGTGTGCGATTGCATTTTCGAGGTGGGCCCGGATGGCTTTTTCGGGGTGAACGAATCCTCCTTTTTTCTCGAAAAGACCGGTGTAGTTGTCGTTGGGATTGAAAACTGGAAAACGTTGCCGGATCTCGCTGGCGGTTAAAATTTCGTGGTCAATACCGTGAGTTTCAGCGCTGAGGCGGCTGCCTTGAATGATTTTTCCATCCGTTTTACCGACCATCAGGCAGCCGGTCTGTTTTAACAATATTTGGCCGGATTGGCGGGAAAGTTTTTCCCAGAGTTCGTAGGACCTGAAAAGGAGCGGAACATACTCGGGCCCCTCGAAATAGGCCTGCCGGATAATTCGCGATTGTCCGTGGCTTGATCCCTGGGTGTGGGGCGGGCTGAGGCGGTCGAAACCAAATACCTTTACCCCTCGTTCAGCCAGGTGGCTGAGGGCGGCGCTGCCCATGCCTCCCAGGCCGCAGACGATGATATCATATGTTTTGGGCATGGCAAGGTGTCAGGTTGAAGGATGTCGCTTCGCTCGGTACAGGTGTCAGGGTTTGGAATACTTTCCCTTTTCTATATCACTTTTATTTCCTGATTGGCGAGGTTGGTTAGGGTTTTTCCGGTTAGTTGGTTGACGATCCATTCTTTTTTTAGCTTTGCTCCGAGGTTGACGTAGAAGTCGATGGCTGGCTGGTTCCAGTCCAGTACGGCCCATTCGAAACGGCCACAGTCGTTATCGCGGGCATGTTTGGCCAGGTAAATGAGGAGGGCTTTGCCGATGCCTTTGCCGCGGTAGGCGGGCTTGACGAAGAGGTCTTCCAGATAAATGCCGGGGCGGCCCAGAAAAGTGGAAAAATTATAAAAAAAGAGAGCGAATCCAGCCGGCGCTCCCTTGTAATAAGCGAGGAGAGCTTTGGCCACCGGGTTTTCTCCGAAAAGGTTTTTTCGCAAAATATCCTCCGTCACGACGACCTCATGGAGCAGTTTTTCATACTCCGCCAAATCTTTGATAAAAGAAAGAATGAGGGGGACATCTTCAATCGCAGCCTGTTTGATGTTAAAATCCGGAGTGGTCATTGAAATGGTAAAGGATCATTCCCAGTCGCTTGGGACGAGGGAAGTTTATGGAATGATGAATACCCTTGAATCTCAAAACAATCTAATAATTATTTTGAATATTAATCCGTTTTGAGGTTCCTTGAAGTCAAAAATCACGTATTGATCCCATTATCCTCTCCCGAGTGTATTTGCATTGTTATGTTTTGTTAACTTCTACTATGATAGTATCTTTCTGAATATTTGTTTATCAGGCTTGCTATATCCAGGTCATGAGTATCGATATGATGTGACCGCCAAAAACACGACCATTGCCAGTGAGAGTCTTTCTGTGAAAATTACCGGAAAGACCTATAAAACAAAAAAGATACACACCTGAACAGATCATAACGATACTGCGCGAAGTAGACGCGGGCAAAGGCATCCAGGATGTCTGTCGGTTCCACAATATTAGTCCTCAAAGCTACCATCGTTGGCGTAAAAAGTATGGCCGCATGGAGTTGCGTGACGCCAAGCGGCTGAAGGAGCTGGAGCGCGAGAACACGCAGCTTAAGAAGATAGTAGCCGAGCAGATGCTGGAGAACCGTGTGCTCAAGGAGGTGAACGCAAAAAAATGGTAGGCCCGAAGCAGAAAAAGGAAGCGGTGAAGCATGTATTGGCCCAAGGGTCGTGCTCGCTGCGTCGGGCCTGTCAGTATTTTGGGTTGCACCGCTCAACCTATCTGTATGAACCCAAGAAAGCTATTGAGTACTGAGTATAGGCATAAACTGGTGGCACGGATCATTGCCTTTTCGAAGAAGCATCCTCGCTATGGCTATCGTCGAATCCGCGCTTTATTGGCCCATGAAGGATGGCCCGTGAGTCGCAAATTCGTCCAAAAGGTGCGTCGTGTCGAAGGACTGGGTGTGCGCCCGCCACGCAAGCGCCGCCGTAGGCAGGGTCAATCTACGGCTTCCCCGACACGGGCTGTAAGGCCCAATCATGTATGGAGCTGGGACTTCGTGGTCGATCGCACTGACCGGGGTGGCCCGCTCAGGCTCATGACATTGATCGATGAGCATACCCGTCAATGCCTGGCCATTAAGGCAGCTCGGTCACTGAAAAGTGCCGACGTGGTGGAGGTCTTGAACGAAGCCATAAAGGACAACGGCAAACCCCAATGCATCCGCTCGGACAACGGATCGGAGTTTATAGCCCACCAAGTCAGAGGAGAACTGCAGCGCCAGAAGATCGACATCGTATACATTGATCCTGGAAGCCCTTGGCAAAATGGACATATAGAGTCCTTTCACAATCGCCTGCGCGATGAATGCCTCAACCAGGAACTGTTCCTAAGTGACGTGTACTGGATTTGTTGGACACGGGATTCTCTTATATTCATTGTTTATTGATTAGTGTGTCAGGCGGCTTGTTTTGGTAAAGGGTTTTGTTTTCTCGTTGCCCCCCATGGGGGGCAAATATTTTCCTCGAATTGGACTGGGCTTTGGTAACTCAGAGAGGAATGTTTGCGATATCGGTTGTAGAAGATTTCCACGTATTCGAAGACAGTTGATCGCAGTTCGCGCTCGTCGGCAAAGTGGCGGCCTCGAATCGTGCTGGTCTTGAAGCGGCCGTAGAACGATTCCATGGCCGCGTTGTCGTAGCAGTTGCCTTGGGCGCTCATGCTCGGCTTCATGCCTAGTTCAGAGACCAGCCTCTGATAGTCGTCGCTGGCGTAGGGGCTGCCCCGATCGCTGTGATGAATAATCCCGGTGCGCAGTGTGCCGCGGGTCATGGCCGCGGCTTTGAGGGCCTTGCCAACCAGCTTCGCGTCGTTGTGGTTGGAAACGCTCCAGCCCAGCAGGCGTCGGCTGAACAGGTCCATCACCGTGGCCAAGTACATCCAACCGGCCAGGGTCCGTAGGTAGGTCGTGTCCGCCACCCAGACCTCGTCGATATGGGTCGGCTGGCCATGCTTTTTAAGCACATTGGGGCTGTAACCATAGGGATGGTTACTGTTGGTTTTTAATGGCTTAAAGCGTTTACTCTGGGTGCTTTTGATTCCCATTTCACGCATCAGACGCAGAGCCCGGTCACGGCCGCAATCGATGCCCTCATCATCCTTCAGATGGCGGTGCATTGGCCGATGCCCATAGCGGCCCTTGGCCTCTTTGTGTACCTTCAGGATCGCCCCCTTGATTCCCTCGTCCTCGATCCGCCGGGCCGAGGGCGCTCGGTGCCTCCAGCAGTAATAGCCACTGCGACAAATCCCCATCGCCGAGCATATTTCCTCGATCTTGAAGCGCCCCTCGTTGTCTTTGACAAACTGGTACTTCATTGTTCGTCCTTGGCAAAGTAGCCCACCGTTTTTTTTAGTATCTGGTTGATCCGCTCCGAGCGGCGCAGCTCTTTGCGAAGACGATCTATCTCGGCCGCCATCTCCTTCGGACTGCTCTGTCGCTTTGAGGTGGCTTCGCCCTGCTGATCGTCCAGATAGAGCCTCTTCCACCTATACAATTGGTTGGTGTTGACCCCAAGTTTGGTCGATACCTCGGTGGCGCTCAGACCATCGAGTATCATCAGTTGAACTGCCTCATTTTTGAACTCTATACTAAAGCGTCTTCTTCCCATGCTTCGATTCTCCATTTAGGAGAATCTCGTGTCCACTTTTTCCAGTGCACATCATAAGCGTGACCGAAGCGCGTGTGGTGATCGAACAATGGCGACACAAATACAACGCCGGACATCCCCACAGCCGATTAGGCTTTCTCTCCCCCAATACATTCGCCAGACTCTGGCGAACAATCAACAAAGCAGCGGCTGGCTCCATTCGGCCTACGGCCTCACTCCGCCACCCCCTGCAAAACCTACAATACCAAACCTACGGAAATACTCTCACTTAAAGTGGTAGCAAAGATGGGGTCCGATCAATCTCGCCGAGTTGAATACCATTCGGTGAGGATTCTCTCTTGAGATGGTCGTAATGGTCCCGTCTCACTACGTCTATCCAATAAATCGTATATTTCGACTGGATCGACTTTTTTAGGAATATCTTGTTTCTTTAATCGTTTCTTAAAATCAACCATCAATTAACTCCTATGATGTGACCGCCGAAAACACTACCATTGCCAGTGAGAGTCTTTCTGGAGAAATTACCGGAAAGACCTATGAAGCAAAAAAGATACACCCCTGAACAAATCATAACGATACTGCGCGAAGTAGACGCAGGCAAAGGCATTCAGGATGTCTGTCGGTCCCACAATATCAGTCCTCAAAGCTACCATCGTTGGCGTAAAAAGTATGGCCGCATGGAGCTGCGTGGCGCCAAGCGGCTGAAGGAGCTGGAGCGCGAAAACACGCAGCTTAAGAAGATAGTAGCCGAGCAGATGCTGGAGAACCGTGTGCTCAAGGAGGTGAACGCAAAAAAATGGTAGGCCCGAAGCAGAAAAAGGAAGCGGTGAAGCATGTATTGGCCCAAGGGTCGTGCTCGCTGCGTCGGGCCTGTCAGTATTTTGGGTTGCACCGCTCAACCTACCTGTATGAACCCAAGAAAGCTACTGAGTATAGGCATAAACTGGTGGCACGCATCATTGCCTTTTCGAAGAAGCATCCGCGCTATGGCTATCGTCGGATCCGCGCTTTGTTGGCCCATGAAGGTTGGCCCGTGAGTCGCAAATTCGTCCAAAAAGTGCGTCGTTTCGAAGGACTGGGTGTGCGCCCGTCTGGCAAGCGCCGTCGCCGGCAGGGCCAATCCACGGCTACCCCGACCCGAGCAGTGCAGCCCAACCATGTGTGGAGTTGGGACTTCGTGGCGGATCGCACCGACCGGGGCGGTCCGCTCAGGCTCTTGACACTGATCGATGAACATACCCGTCAATGCCTGGCCATTAAGGTTGCGCGCTCACTGAAAAGTGCCGATGTGGTAGAGGTATTGAACGATGCCATAAGAGAGAACGGCAAACCTCAGTGCATCCGCTCGGACAACGGATCGGAGTTTATAGCCCACCAAGTCAAAGAAGAACTGCAGCGACAGGAAATTGCCATCGCATACATTGATCCAGGAAGCCCTTGGCAGAATGGACATATAGAATCCTTTCATAATCGTTTGCGCGATGAATGCCTTAACCAGGAACTGTTCCTGAGCGTGACCGAAGCGCGTGTGGTGGTCGAACAATGGCGACACAAATACAACGCGAAACACCCCCACAGCCGATTAGGCTTTCTCTCCCCAAATACATTTGCCAGACTCTGGCGAACAATCAACAAAGCAGCGGCTGGCTCCATTCGGCCTACGGCCTCATTGCGCCACCCGCTGCAAAACCTACAATACCAAACCTACGGAAATACTCTCACTTAAAGTGGTAGCAAAGATGGGGTCCGATCACCTAGTGGAAATGAATCAATTTACAATAACAAAACTATATTTAGGCGGCAATTACACCTCGATTATAAGGTATATTATTTTTACGACCGATATTTTCAATAATAATTGTGATAATTTGACGAAGAACTGGACCGCAATGTGATTCCTGGAATAGAGCAAATGAGGATTTGTGAGGGGATATTTTTTGGTGTGGCTTGGGGTCCAGGGGTTTTACCCCTGGCTGGCGAATGTTGCCCTTTTAGGGCGCTGGATACAGGATGCGGGCTGGGGGATTTTTAAACCCGAATGGACGCTGATTTGGTTGGTGTCAGATTCCCGTAGCTGTGGCTGTATCTGTACCGGTGTCGGTGTAGAAGTCTGGGGGGGTGAAGGTGGATAGGGCGCTTATGTCGCTGAAATCGATTCGGTCCACTTTGTCGTAGATTTCCGTCCAGGTATCGATTTTGAAGGTGGGTTCGCCACCGTAAAAATCTGCCAGGCCTTCGTCGTAGTGAAAATAGATTCCACCATTCAATGTTATGTTGTTGGCTACTGCCGCTCCGTTGAAATTAGCGTTGCCGCTTATGATCACATTGGCATTGGGGGCATATACGACAGCGGTCATGCCTGCCCCTCCGTGAAGAGAGATTTGTTGGCGATCATCCCCTCCCGCAATGTCGGCTTCAGACTGGGTGCCATAAACGACCAGGCTGTCGGAATCCGGATTCGCGTTGTTGATAGTATTACTGCCTTGGTTATGTCCCAAGTCGCCGCCTACATAAATGGTGAGGGTACTTCCGGCGTTAATAACAACATTGGATAGGTCGACATCTCCGGAAACAAGCATGCGGATGTGGCCGTTAATGGTCAATATGGAGTTCTGACCCATGAAGTGGACGGGGTTGTTTGAAGTGGACGGGGTTGTTTGGACAATTTTGACGTGGGATTAAGGTGGAAATCGTGTTCATATTATTTTTTAAAAATATATTTTGTCCTTAGCCAAAGACGGGCACGCAGGTGCCCGCAAGCTGTATTGGCGGGGAGGTTGGTTTTGCTCCGATTGCATGGACTTCGGCCGGGGTCCGGTAGCCCAGGGCTTGGTGGGGGCGCAGGTGGTTGTAGAAGTCCAGGTAGCGGGCTATCCCTTCGCTGGCTTCCTTTGCCGTGGCGTATTCGCGCAGGTAAATGTCTTCATACTTGAGGGTTCTCCAAAAGCGTTCAACAAATATGTTGTCCAGGTAGCGGCCACGCCCGTCCATGCTGATGCGCACCCCGGCTTGCCCCAGCACCGAGGTGAACTCGCTGCCGGTAAACTGGCTGCCTTGATCGGTGTTGAAGATTTGAGGTTGGGCCCGCCTCAGAGCTTCCTCCAGGGCGAGCACACAGAAGCGGCTCTCCAGGGTGTTGGAAAGCTGCCAGCTCAACACGTAGCGGCTGAACCAGTCCAACACCACGGTCAAGAAAAGGAATCCTCGGCTCAGCCGCAGGTAAGTGATGTCGCTGCACCATACCTGGTCGGGCCGCTCGACCGCCAAACCCCGCAGCAGATAAGGGAAAATGCGGTGCTGCCGGTGCCCCTGGCTCAAGTTTCGACGCGGATAAATAGCCTCCAGGCCCATTTGGCGCATGAGCCGCTGGATGCGGCCTCGTCCCACTGCATGGCCCTCTCGACGCAGCCACTGGGTCATCCGGCGAGAACCAAAAAACGGATATTGGGTGTAGAGCTCATCCATGCGATGCATGTAGAGAACGTTCTGCTCGCACTGGGCACGGGCCCGATAGTAATAGCTGCCGCGGGCCAGCCCCAGCAACTGACATTGCCTGCCGATACTGATTTTTCCTTGAAGTGGTTGCACCATCTTGCGCCTCTCACCAACCGAATTGTTCAGACTTTTTTTTTAGCCAATCGCATTCTACTTTCAGCTTTCCAATCTCCTGGTAAAGGTGATCTTTTTCCGTCTCGTTGTCCTTGCTGAGAGTCTGCCGCTGGCGCGAAAACAGCTCCGTTGCTCCCTGCAAAAGCTGCTTCTTCCATTGGGTCACCTGGTTGGGATGCACCTCAAAACGACCGGCGATCTCGTTGATGGTATGAGCGCCCCTGATGGCTTCCAGGGCCACTCGGGCTTTAAACTCAGCACTGTATTGTCTTCTCTTTCGTGATTTAATAACATTCATAGGTTAGCGGATTTAGTGGTTCAAGACCACCTTATTCCACTGTCCAGTTTTCCCCGTCCATTTCAGTTTGGACAATTTTGACGTGGGATTAAGGTGGAAATCGTGTTCATATTATTTTTTAAAAATATATTTTGTCCTTAGCCAAAGACGGGCACGCAGGTGCCCGCAAGCTGTATTGGCGGGGAGGTTGGTTTTGCTCCGATTGCATGGACTTCGGCCGGGGTCCGGTAGCCCAGGGCTTGGTGGGGGCGCAGGTGGTTGTAGAAGTCCAGGTAGCGGGCTATCCCTTCGCTGGCTTCCTTTGCCGTGGCGTATTCGCGCAGGTAAATGTCTTCATACTTGAGGGTTCTCCAAAAGCGTTCAACAAATATGTTGTCCAGGTAGCGGCCACGCCCGTCCATGCTGATGCGCACCCCGGCTTGCCCCAGCACCGAGGTGAACTCGCTGCCGGTAAACTGGCTGCCTTGATCGGTGTTGAAGATTTGAGGTTGGGCCCGCCTCAGAGCTTCCTCCAGGGCGAGCACACAGAAGCGGCTCTCCAGGGTGTTGGAAAGCTGCCAGCTCAACACGTAGCGGCTGAACCAGTCCAACACCACGGTCAAGAAAAGGAATCCTCGGCTCAGCCGCAGGTAAGTGATGTCGCTGCACCATACCTGGTCGGGCCGCTCGACCGCCAAACCCCGCAGCAGATAAGGGAAAATGCGGTGCTGCCGGTGCCCCTGGCTCAAGTTTCGACGCGGATAAATAGCCTCCAGGCCCATTTGGCGCATGAGCCGCTGGATGCGGCCTCGTCCCACTGCATGGCCCTCTCGACGCAGCCACTGGGTCATCCGGCGAGAACCAAAAAACGGATATTGGGTGTAGAGCTCATCCATGCGATGCATGTAGAGAACGTTCTGCTCGCACTGGGCACGGGCCCGATAGTAATAGCTGCCGCGGGCCAGCCCCAGCAACTGACATTGCCTGCCGATACTGATTTTTCCTTGAAGTGGTTGCACCATCTTGCGCCTCTCACCAACCGAATTGTTCAGACTTTTTTTTTAGCCAATCGCATTCTACTTTCAGCTTTCCAATCTCCTGGTAAAGGTGATCTTTTTCCGTCTCGTTGTCCTTGCTGAGAGTCTGCCGCTGGCGCGAAAACAGCTCCGTTGCTCCCTGCAAAAGCTGCTTCTTCCATTGGGTCACCTGGTTGGGATGCACCTCAAAACGACCGGCGATCTCGTTGATGGTATGAGCGCCCCTGATGGCTTCCAGGGCCACTCGGGCTTTAAACTCAGCACTGTATTGTCTTCTCTTTCGTGATTTAATAACATTCATAGGTTAGCGGATTTAGTGGTTCAAGACCACCTTATTCCACTGTCCAGTTTTCCCCGTCCATTTCACCATATCGAAATCAGTCAAGCTGTATTCAATAGGGCTGTCAGCGGTACCCCCGGAAAGTGTTTCCGTTTTAGAATTTCGCTCGATATTGACGATTTGAGGATCCGAATCCGTTTTGGCAGAAACACCTGCTGTTGGGGCATCAACATCGGGCAGGTCGACATCGAAATCATAAGAGACTCTGTCGGGATCGATGGTGACTCCAGTGGGAGTATCTTCCCCGGTGACAGTGCCATTGCCGAAATCTATATTGGAACCGCCAGTGGAAACGTAGCCGAAAACATCGGAATTGCCGATATCAACTCCGGTAACATCGCTTTCAAAATTAATACTGCCGAGGGTTCCTTTGTCTCCTATGTTGCCAGCGCCTGGTAAACCAACAGCCGAGTCGTAACTATCGTCAGTGGCAGCAGCGCCCGTTATACGCAGAGTATTCTTAGCGGTCAAGCCATTGGCAAAGAGGGAGCGGTAGGCTAAGGCAATTTCAATCTGCCTGATAAGCTGACGCCCGTCCAGCATGGTGGCCCTGCCCTCGACATAGAGGGTGGGGATGGCGGTATAATCCCAAGCGATAATTGACAAGGTACCGGTCTTTCCGCTACCCATATTGATGCCGGTGTTTTGCCGCACCATGTGAGTGGTGTGGTCCGTCCAATCGGTCCAGTCATTATTATTGAGGGCCCATGTGGCTTCCTCCGCGGCAGCTTCGGCCGCATTGAGGAGCGCGTTGGACATAAAGGCATCGTCCGATAATTCCAATTCGGTCATGGACATCTTCAGGTAAGTGGCCACAAGAATGCCAATGACCAACGAAAAGACGATCGCGAATATTAATAGCGAACCTCGGGAGGAACGGTTCAATCGGGAAGAGGAAGAGGAATCTTTCATGCTTAATTTATTAATCGTGATTTCCAATATGACGGGTATGAATCGTTAAGATTATTCATCTCAGGATCTATTAGAGCGTATTGCTTGATTTTCGCTTCATTTTTTGGTTTTCAGCATACTTTCTGTATATATTAACGATAGCTTTTTGTCAATGGAATACGGATACTGGATGCTGGATGGGGGGATTAAAGGTGTCGGGTGTCAGGGGGAGGGATGCTGGATGTAGGATGTTTTGGTGGGACATTTTGGCGCTTTTCTGGTTTTTTTTAAACTTTAATCAAACGCATCAAACGTAGCCAACGTATCCATTGACGGATTTTGATTTTTATGTTATATGTGGTGGCATGGTTTATGACGCATTAAATATGAGCGGGTCCGATGGTTTTGGCTTGGCGGGTGGTTTGGCTGGGGGTAGCGGTGGCGTCAGGTGCCAGTGTCGGAATGGTGGAATCGGATTTTTTGGAATTTTGCCCGAAGGTGGCGCATCGGATTGACAAACCTATTTCCGAAGCTAGAAAGAACATTTTTACTCTGAAATCAATGACTGCCCCAATCGATAGCGGCTTGCCGCCGACCGTAGAAATAGACCGTAGTTCCCTCAAGGAGGAGACGATCAGCGATGCCGTGATCCGTTTTGCGGGGGAATCGCAGGATGGCATCCAGAGCATCGGCGGTTTCCTGGCCCGGCTGGCGGGGCGGAGCGATCAGGATGTGATGACTTATATGACGATCCCTTCGACCATTTCGGGGGGGCCCTCCATTTTCCAGGTGCGGATGGGAACGGGGGAAGTCCTTTCGGCCGGGGATTCGGCGGATTTCCTGGTGGCTTTTTACCAATACAGCTACGAGGAGCATATCGAGCATTTGAAGGAGGGGGGCGTCCTCATTTACGATTCCGACAATGTAACCCCCGACACCAAAGACCACCGCTATGTTTATGTGGGCGTTTCCATTACCGGGATGACCATCGAGGCTCTGGGTGGAAATGCCAAAACGAAGGGGAAAAACATTTTTGTGCTAGGTCTGCTTTCCCGCATCTTCAACCTTGATGTGGGCAAACTGAAGGATTTGATGCGCGAACGGTTCGGTGGAAAAGGGGAGGGCATCCTGCGCAACTCCTACCTGGCTTTCGATGCGGGGTTTGCCTTTCCGGCGGACAATATTCTGGGTCGTTACTATCAGTTTGAAAAGGCATCGGCCAACAAATCGGGCAGGCCGCAGGTGTCCATGGATGGCAACCAGGCGCTGACGCTTGGGCTGATTGCGGCGGGAGTGCGTTTCGGGGCGGGTTATCCGATCACGCCCTGGTCAACGATCATGGAAGCGCTGCGCACGGAGCTGCCCAAATATGGAGGCTGTTTTGTGCAGGCGGAAGATGAATTGGCGGCGGTTTCGATTACCCTGGGGATGGCCTACAGCGGCTACCTGGCGGTGACAGGAAGTTCCGGGCCCGGCCTTTCCCTGAAAATGGAGGCCTTGGGGTGGGCTTCGATGGCGGAAATACCGCTCATTATCATCAATGTGCAGCGCGGCGGACCCAGCACCGGTTTGCCCACCAATGTGGAACAGGGTGATTTGATGCAGGCCATTTACGGCAGCCACGGGGATTCCCCGCGGGTGGTTTTGGCCCCCCGCAATGTTGAAGATTGTTTTTATATCGCTTTGGAGGCCGGCCGTATCGCCCGTAAATACAGCACGCCGGTCATCATTTTATCGGACCAGGCGCTGGCCACCCGCATTGAGGCATTCGACAAGCCGGACCTGGATGGGTTGATGCTCGACCCGAAACCGGAGATCGTTTCCCGGAAGGAGGAGTTTCTGCCCTACGATTTAAAAGAAATCACGCGGCATGCGCCGCCCGGCACGATCATGGAGGGGGGCAAATACCCGGTTGTGACGGGCCTGGAACATGACGAATCGGGGCACCCCACGGCCAATCCGGCCATGCACATGAAGATGACGGCGAAGCGCCGCGACAAATTGAAGGCGCTGGCCAAGGACATTGGCAAAACCGAGGTGTACGGCGATAGCGAAGGAGATGTTTTGCTGGTTGGGTGGGGCTCCACTTACGGACCGATCCGGGAAGCGGTCAAGGTGCTGCGCGATAAAGGGGAAGAGGCAGGCAGCATGCATTTGCATCATTTGCATCCGCTGCCGGCCGGCATCGAACGGATACTGAACCGTTTTCGCCATGTTTTCGTGGTGGAAATGAATGACGAGGGCCTCTACGGATACGGCCAACTGGCCGGTATTCTAAGGGCTTGTTTCCGGCACCCGGCCATTCGCAGCATTACCAAGACAGACGGGCTGACTTTCAAAGTGAAAGAGATTCTTTCCGGCGTCAGCCATTTGCGCGGCGACGCGGTGGCCACCTACTCCTCTTATCCCTACATTTAACCCTGATATAATTAGCAACTCAGACTCTTAGAACCATGACAACGACGGCAATTAGTGAAATTTCACCGGGCGATCAACCGCGCGAAAAATTAACCAGAAAGACCCTCATCGCCGATCATCCGACATGGTGTCCGGGGTGCGGAGATTTCGCGGTCCTTTCGGCCTTTTACCGCACACTGGAAAAGCGGCAGTTTGCCCATGAAAAGATAGTCACCCTGGCGGGCATCGGTTGCTCCTCGCGGTTTCCCTACTTCGTCAACACGCATGGGGCGCATTTCATACACGGGCGCGCCCTGCCGTTTGCCTCCGGCATCAGCCTGGCGCGGGAAGACTTGCATGTGTTTGTTTTCGGTGGCGACGGCGACGGCTTTTCCATGGGCGGGAACCACCTCGACCATACGGCCCGCAAAAATTTTAACCTGACCTATGTCATCATGGACAATTTTGTCTATGGCCTGACCAAAAAACAAACCTCGCCCACATCGCCGATTGGTTTCAAATCGAAGACCGATCCGGGCGGTTCCGTCGATCAGCCCATCAATCCGATGAAAAAGCTGGTTTCGAGCGGGGCCACATTTATTGCGCGGACCCATGCCTCCCAGGTCAAACATATGATGGAAATGTTAGCCCGGGCGATCGACCACGAGGGTTTCTCGGTGATCGAATGCCTATCCGAATGCGTAGAATTTTTCCCCGGCGCTTTCGATGCCAGCATCCCCAGAAAAGGGGGCCAGTTTAATGCCATTGAGGAAAAGAAATTCGACGGCAGCGAGGAAGACGAGTCGAGGCATGATCCCTCTGATGAGGTGGCCGCGTTTAACCTGGCAAACCTTGAATGGCCGGGGGTGTTCGGTGTTTTTTACGAAAAACAACGCATCACCAAAAACAAGAACGAAGCGGAATTTGTGAGCAAAGCCCGGCAGAAACACGGCAATCTCAGCGACCTGGAAATCCTTGAACAATCCTTTGCTCTTATGACCTGAGGGCAGGTTCTAATTAAGACCCGTCTCCCTTGTAGTGGCTTCTTTCCCTTTCCTGTAATTTAAGAATTATGGCCAGAATCAATGTTGTTATTTTAGGGACGGGTTTGATCGCCCGCAAACACATGGGTGAAATGCTCAAGCGCCCGAGAATCACCCGCATTCAGGCGCTCATCGAGGTCAGTGAAAAATCCCGCGAAATTACCGCCGACTGGTTTACCCAAGAGGGCAAAAAATGTCCGCCTTTCTATTCCACTTTGCAGGAATGCCTGGCCAAGGAGCCGAAACCGGATGCCGCACTGATTGGCACGCCCCACAAATTTCACTTCGAACAGGCCAGGGATTGCCTCAAAGCCGGTCTCGACGTGATGGTCGAGAAGCCGATGGTGATGAATGAAAGCGAGGCCCGTCGGCTGATTCGTGTGCGCAACCAAACGGGCAGGCTTTTGGTGGTCGGGTTCAATGGAAGCCTCTCAGATGCCATAGCCAAAACCAAGAAACTGATTGCAAAGGGAAAAATCGGACGCGTAACCGGGATCACGGCCCATGTCCACCAGGGGTGGAAGGAGTCTCAAAAAGGCGCCTGGAGGGTAAAGCCGGAAATTTCCGGAGGGGGTTTTCTTTTCGACACCGGCTCGCACATGCTGAACACGGTGGTTGATTTGGCGGGTTCCGATGTGGCGGAAGTTTTCGCCATCCTGGATTATAGCGGGACGGCGGTGGAAATTAATTCAGCGGTGTGTGGGCGGTTTCGGCGACTCCATTTATTGCAATTCGTTTATCCGCATCATAGGAAGCAAAGGGGTGCTAGAAACAGGGATTTGGGGAGAATGCCTCCTCTTTTTGCCGGATGGCGCCAGTGAATACGAACCCTTGGTATTTACGCCCCGTGGCAGCACCTGGAACCAGTTTGTAAAAGTCTTTCGGGGGAAAATGGAAAACCCTTGCCCGGCCGAAACCGGGCTGCGGCTGGCCCGGCTTATGGATATGATCCGCGAAAGCGCGGCGGACGGGAAATTAGTGCGGCGCAAAAAGTAGCTGATCAAAAACCGGGGACCATGGGGGCCAGGCAGATAAACATCAAGGCGAGGAGAACGGAACCGGCCAGCACCTTGAGCTTATTCATGGATTTCACCGTAATGGGTTCGGGCACCCTTTTGCCGAACAAGGCAGCCAGCAATACATAATAGGCCCACCAGGCAAAAGAACCGAGGCCGACTCCCGCTCCCAGCAGCAGGGAGTTGCCCATTTCGATATGGCGGACATGGAAATTCATTGAAATGAGGAGGGCCAGGAATCCGGGCAGCCGCATGGGCATTGCCAAAGCAATGCCAAAAGTGCTCCTGAATGTTTTACCGACGCTTTTTAGAGGGCCTTCGTAGCGCAGGGATTTAATTTTCTCGGCCCCGAACACCGTTGTGCTCATATAGACGAGCACCCCGGCGGCAAAGAGCCGGAACAACCAGTCCAAAGAGTCGCTGAAGGGATGCAGCCAGAAAACCATTGTAGCAGCTAAAGCCGACCACAAAGATTGGGCCAGGGCTATTCCCCCGCCCGCTCCCAATCCGGTAAAAAACCCGCGGCTAAGGGTAATTTGCACGCACCATACCGCCCCCGAAACGATGGTGGTGGAAAATACCAATCCCAGGATGATTCCGAAATAAAAAAAGAATTCACTCATAACCCCTCAGACACATTAATGACACCAGTTTGGCGGCCAATGTTATTTTCATCAACCGGGGGTTATCAGGCAATGTCTAGTTAGCTGTTTTCCAAATTTGCCAATGGCAGCAGGAGGAGAAAAGTAGTTCCGACGCCTTCTTCGTTCAGAATTCCCAATTGCCCTCCGTGGTTTTGGGCGAAATTCTGGGCAAAATACAAACCCAGACCCATTCTACCCCATTGTTCACTAGTCGTGAAAAACGGTTCAAATACCCTTGGCAGGATGGCCGGGGGTATGCCTCCCGCTGTATCGGAGAAAGAAAGCTCAGCCGCATCGACCGGAAGTCCGTAGGGTTGCGGAAAAATTGCCCTGCCGTCAGTGCCGCCGCCGCAAACACGACGCAGGGACAGTTTAATGCCGCTCTGGCCGGAGAGGTTGCCACCAGCATTCAAGGCAAAATGCAGCAATACCATCTTGAAGGTGTTTTCATCGATCCTGACAGGCAATTCCGGCCCCATGGAATCCATTAACAGAGTAGCTCCCGGAGGCAGCACGACCTCCAAAGTCTCCTTCTGGCGGTGCACAAGTTTGGTTAAATCGACGAGGGTAGGTTCACCCGGTTTTGATCGATTGACCTCCGAAATGCTGTGAATATTTTTTTGGGTTCTGAGAGCGCTTTTGTAGATAAGCTCAATGTTTGGCTGTAAAGGATGCTCTGGCTCAATAGAGTGGAGAAGCGATTCGCTCAAGGAATAGATGCCCATCATGGAGTTCACCATATCGTGCAACAAACCGGAGATGGCGGCTATTTTGGCCTGGTTCATCGATGCCGCCTGAAGCGCATTTTCGGGCGGTAAATTATCCAGGACGGATTTTTCGGCTGGAGACGGCTTGGCCACGCATCCAGGTTCTAATTTACCCATTGCCGGCAATGGGGGTTATGACTGCTCAACAACCCGAAAAACATAGCCCGGTAATTGCTGTTCATAAGCGTTCCAATTCCTGATATTGTTTCAATTTATTGCGGAGAGTTCGACTTGTGACCTTTAAATGCCTGGCTGCCAACGAGCGGTTTCCACCGGTTGTTTCCAGCGCGTGCAAAATATACCGTTTTTCCAATTCCTCAATGGATATGAGTGATTCCGGATCGGGTTTGCCGCTTCCCTCGCCCTCAATAAAAGCAATTTTGGGGTGCGCAAAATTGGGATGCGAGGCCAATTCCTGCAAATGAAGTTCTGGGCCGTCCGGGGAAATCAATCCAAGGTTCGAGGGTTCGATATAATTCCCCGATTCGGTCAATATAACGGCTCGTTCGATCGTATTCTGCAATTCCCGGATATTGCCGGGCCAATCGTGCGAGAGCAGGCTCGAATTGGCGGCAGAGGAAAAACCCGTTAGATTAACCCCGTGTTTGCGTTGCAAAATGGCTTTAAAGTGCTCCGCCAGGAGGAGTATGTCTTCCTTTATTTCACGCAATGGTGTGCTGTAAATGGGAAACACGTTGAGCCGATAATAAAGATCCTCCCGGAATTCGCCTCTTTTCACGCATTTGGCCAGGTCGCGGTTGGTAGTGGCCAGAACCCGCGTAGGTAGTGTATTAAGTAGGAATGGTGGCTAATTCTTGATTATATTGATGAATGAAAAGTCTCAGACAGGTTTCATGCATACTCTTAAGCTTGGAAAAGGAGAGGGTTTTGCGTGTGAAACGACCCAGTCGTTGGCGCAGGGTATTGTTCCATCGTTCCACATGGGCCGTTTCACCGGTTTCTTTTCCCACGGATCGGTTATGAGGAAAGACTTCATCATAAGTGCTCCAAAAGTCGCTGTAGGTGGCACATCTTTTGTAGGCCCGTGGCAGACGCTCGTAAAGTTCCCGGCAACGATACCAATCCCGAGGCCCAATGGCATAGGAGAGGATTTGACGGGTGCGTCGGCAAAGAGCGATCCAAACCCATTGGGCATCGCTCTTGCGCCCCACAAAAGACCACAGTTCGTCCAGTTCAATGACATCATGGCGGCGGGCCGCAAGAATCGTGCTTTTGAGCGGTCGCAGCGATTGTCGTTTTTTTTAACCAACTCAAAACGGTGTTGGGACTCACCCCGAAGGCGCGCTGTAAACCGCGTAGACTGCTGCGTTCCTGATAGACTCGAAGGATCATTTCTTTTTGCTCTTCGGTGTATTTCACTGTGGGGTTTTCGCGGCTTTGTTTACCACAATCATGGCAGCGGTAGCGCTGTTTATGGTTGGGCGTCTTGCCAAATTTAATGATATTTTCACTTCCACAGTGCCGACAATTAATAATTTTAGTAACCATGCACTAAAAATAAACTGCCTAACGCTATTTGTACAGCTAAAAATACAAAATAACATTCTTTTTTTATACACTACCCCCGCGTATCGACCTGAATGGCTTTGTTTCCACCGACGCGCTCGAATTCCCTCTCCTGCAACACCCTCAAAAGTTTAGCCTGCAAATGCGGAGAAATCTCACTGATTTCATCCAGTAGAATGGTCCCGCCATGGGCCAGTTCAAAACGACCACTACGGCGGCCGACCGCTCCTGTAAAGGCCCCCTTTTCATGTCCAAAAAACTCGCTCTCGATAAGAGTTTCCGATATTGCCGCGCAATTCATCTTGATAAACGGAGCTGCGGAGCGGGAACTCGCTTTATGTAGTTCACCGGCGATAACCTCTTTGCCAGTACCGCTTTCACCATGTATGAGCACAGTGGCCTGCGTGGGCGCCACTTTTTGAATCAACTTTCGCAATTGGCGGGTGGCTGGGCTCCGGCCCACAAGCTCGGTTTTGAAGGAAACGCTTTGGCTGTAGAAGCGATTGACATTAACGAGATGAGTATAGTTCTCAGCTTTGTGGATAACCATCTCGATCTGGTTGGTGGAAAAGGGTTTGATCAGATAATCGAAAGCGCCCGCCCGCATACAGTCAACGGCGGATTCAACGGTTCCATAGCCCGTCATCATAACAATTAAAGGGGCGTCTGGCTTTTTCGAAATTTTGTTCAATAAAGTCGTTCCATCTCCGTCGGGCAGACGTAAATCCATAAAAACCAGGTCGAAGAGGTCCTTCTCCAGATACTTCTCGGCGGTCTTGATGGTTCCGGCAACGGAAACGGAATAACGCTTTCTGCGCAATAATTCCTGCAGAGATTTTCGGATGATCAGCTCGTCATCGAGTACGAGTATTTTCTCAAAAGCCATTTGCCGCCACTATTATCTGCAACCAATAAAGACCGATAACTCAATAAAAAACCAACCCCAGTTGGCTAAAACTGACTGGGGAAATAAATATTTCATCAATGACCGATTCTAAGTTATGAGTATTTTTATGCAATGAGGGAAAATCCCTATTTAGGGATAATTTATACCCTCTAGCGGCCTCGGATTCTTAAAAAAATGACTAACCCGGATATTTCGTAAAAAAAGTATCGTTGATATGCTTAACTGCTGATATACAGCAGGATAGATCAATAATTAAAGCAATATCAGCGATGACAAAAGGTAAACAATTAAAGCTACAGTTGACAAGGGTAAAAGGCCGCCGTGTGCGGGTTGATTTCAAGGGCGGAGAGGTTACTTCGGATGCCGGACTGCTTTTGATCCGGGAAGTGGATCGGCAGTTGGGCTTGACCGAACGAGCGGCCCGACAGTTAGTGGACAAACGGCAGAAGGGCAAAGTACGCCATGAGGTATTGGGGATGCTGCGGCAGCGCGTTTACGGGCTGGTGGCGGGCTATGAGGATTTGAACGACTTTGATACCCTGCGCCACGATCCATTGTTGCAAACGGTAACGGGCGCATTGAAACGTTGGCCAGCGCGCCGACTTTGTGTCGTTTTGAAAACGGGCAGGATCGGCGGGCGGCCTTTGCGGTAAACGAGCTGTTGGTCGAACAGTTCATGGGCTCCTTTGCCGAGGAACCCGAAGAGATCATCCTGGACTTTGACGGCACCGACAATCCGGTGCACGGGCTCCAGGAGGGACGTTTTTTCCACGGTTATTATGATCATTACTGTTTTCTGCCGCTATATGTTTTTTGCGGTGATCAGCTGCTGGTGGCCTACCTGCGGCCGAGCAAGATCGATGCCAGCAAGCATGCCGGGGCCATCCTCAAATTGCTGGTTAAACGGATTCGCTAAAGCTGGCCCCGTACGCGGATTATTTGGCGCGCCGACAGTGGATTTTGTCGAGACCGGATACTCTCTTGGTGCGACCGCAACGAAGTTAGTTACATCGTGGGGATGGCTCGCAATGCACGCTTGCAGCAAGACGCCCAGCAGTTGCAAAAGCAGGCCAAAGAATGGTTCGAACTAAGGGGTAAAAAACAACGGTTATTCCAGGACTTCGTCTATGCTGCCGATTCGTGGCGATGGCTGCGGTTGGTCATCCATAAAGCCGAACACACCGCACAGGGGTCCAACCCGCGCTTCGTGGTGACGAACCTGCCGGGCGATCCCCAGGAGCTTTACGACAAGGTATACTGTGGCCGCGGTGAAATGGAGAACCGAATCAAGGAACAGATGCAATTGTTCAGCGAGCGCACCAGCGCCCATCAATGGTGGGCCAATCAGTGGCGATTGCTCTTGTCGGCGCTGGCCTACACCTTGATGGAAGCCATGCGCCGGTTAGCCTTAAAAGGGACGAAGTGGGCGCGGGCCCAATGCCACACCCTGCGGCTCAAATTAATCAAGATTGGAGCGGTCATCGTGCGCAACACCCGAACGATTCACTTTCACCTAAGTGGTTATCCTTGGGCCAGTCTTTTCAACCATGCGGCCCGCCGATTGGTGCCAACCTAAAGGGTGCATTGGTGCTGCCCCCGGCACTACCGAACCAATGGGGGAAAGGGGGCAGTGTCTCTACACCCTGAAAAACACCTAAAAATCAAGACGATCTGCTCAAAATACAAAGAAATCCATCTCCAATAGCAATAACGAGCCAAACTTTACCCTTCATGAAATATCCGGGCTAAGGTTATCTGTTTTTTCGATTTGGCAACCAAAAGAATTGCTTTTTTTGTCGGTGCGCCCAAATTGCTTAGATTGCTTCGTTTGAAAAGACCCACCATTCGACGTCAATTCATCCTTACAACCCGAGCTTGAAAGTATTTTTATGGATTCACATGATTTGCCACCGGATTCACTGCGTAAAATAGTGCACGACCTGAATGGAGAATTATTTCTCATACGTGGTTTCGCTGACCTCACCTTGGGGAAAATTGAAAATAACCATCCGATTGCGGATAATATACGAAAAATCCTCCGCCGCACCGATGAGCTGGAACGCATTATTCAAACATTACGGCATAAACAGCAAGTTTTGGAGCCCGATGAATAAATTCCCATGTATTTAATTACTGGAAATATTGGCTAAGAAATTGTCTTCTCAGGGCCATGTTATGATGTCGGCTGGTTGATTGAGAGTGAATTTCGATAATATTTTATATTTTCTTAAGGATTAAGTATAATTTCCGATATGAACCATGAGTAAAAGTACGTATGGAAATTATAATTCAATCATCATTTAGCGCACCCAACCCCCCACATACTCAACATAGGCAAATTATGCCCACAATACCCGAAAAGAAAAAAGTGGACCCTAAAAACAATCACCAGGGCCAGGAAATCCGGTCTCATATCGTTGCAAGGGGCAAGCTTCTTGCCCAGGATTCGAATTATCCAGACAGCAATATACTCAGGCAAACCGCCCAAAATTTGGTGGCTGAAAAATTGATTAAATTAATCTAGAGGCAATTTTACCCGATTCAGATCGTCTTTCCGCCGTCTAGCCGTGACGGTCCCTGGTCCTTGCTTATGAGCTAGTCAATCAGGATCAGAGTGTCCTGCAATTCATTGAGGTCGTCTTCCGCTCGGGGCAATGGGCCGGATAACTGCCTGCCGGCCTCTTCAATTACCGCACTGAGGGCTTCGGCAGGATGATTTTTCGCCATCCCATTTGTCAATTGCCGGCAAAGTTGGTCGAGGAATGGCTGACCGAGTTTGTCCAGGATAATCTGGTCGCTCAAGACCATGGCCGTGCGCTCAAAGAGGGATATGTAAAACAAAAGACCGGAACTGCCGGCCGTATGATGGACCCGATTGTCGAAAAAAACTTCGCGAGCCCGGGCCGCCACTTCCTCCTGCATTTGTAATCGCGGAGTAAACAGCCGCCGGAGCCATCCGATGTGACTTCCCGCCGTGGCTCCGGCTGTGAAAGCGACCACCATGGCCACCGCAAGGATCAGCAATTCCAGTAACAAGGGCAGCCCGCCGCCCCAGCTGCCTGTATCTTCTTTTTGCCCCGGGAGCAGCAGCCACAGGGAGATCGCGGCCACTATGGCCAGCCATAAACCAATAATATCTTCCGCCCGGTCGTAGCGACCCGAAGCGGTGGCCACTGCCGGGACAATTTCGCAGGAGGTTTGGCCCTCGGCTTTTTCCACCGCTTGCTCCACCTGTTTGCGCTGTTCTTCGCTAAAAAGTTGGGATGCCTTTTGCATAAGCATAATTTCCAAGTTGGGATGCCTTTTGCATAAGCATAATTTCCAAGTTGGGATGCCTTTTGCATAAGCATAATTTCCTGATTTTACCACGAACCGGAGGCTCCTCCGCCCCCGGAAGATCCGCCGCCGAACGAGCCGCCGCTGAAACCCCCGCTCGAACTGCTTCTGAGCATTTGCATGAGCAAAAACCCTAGCAAGGTGAAAACCGCTCCCCAAAACAGCCAGGCCCATCCGCTCGCTCCCCGCTTGATGAGTGAAACTATGGTGAAGATGGCCAAACCGATAAATCCAACAACCAGGGCAAAATGCCACCAAGGGCGTGGCCGGGTCGGCAATTCAAGCTGTCTCGCCATTTTATCGAGAGCGCCCACCCCGGCTGCAATTCCCGCTGAAAACTTTCCCTGTTTAAAATGGTAAATGATATGCTCCTGCATAATCTGGCGGCATTGGGCATCTTCCCGACGGCCCCACCCGGCGCCCAGTTCTATTCTCGCCTGCCGGTCGCCCCTTGAGACCAGCAGCAGAATGCCCGTATTCCAGTCCTGCTCTCCCAATTTTGCATGTCCTATGCCCCATTGGTTGAAGAGGATGGTGGAAAAAGTTTCGATGCTCATGCCGGAACCTCCATGCCGCGCCATCGACTCAATGGTCACCACAATGATGGGGGTGGCTTTATCTGTCAGCAAGGCATCGCATAAAGCCTTAATTTGTTCTTCGTCCGCCGCATCAATCAAATTGGCCTGGTCGCGGACAAATTCCCTTTCCCCGGGTCGTTCAATGGTGATTTCCAGCCCCCATACGGTAGAACCACATACCGCTATCGAGATTAAAAAAACGGAAAAGAGACGGATAACCGTTTTATTAAAGCTGCGATTATGGAATTTATTCACCAGTCCGGTCTTTCTCCACGACTTAATATTAACGCCAGATCACATTCCTTATTAAACCGTAAATGGTTCCAAGCAATCCCAATATACAAAAGCCCGCTCCCGGAATGGCAATAAAATTCAAGGATTCCTTAGCCGCGCCGGTACTTCCCAAGCCCGGCGCCTTGAATGCGGCCAGCATCCAGAACAAAGTGTAAAGCACTGCCCCCGCTCCGAAAGCTGTGGTAATTGTTTTTTCCACCCGCCCCGATTTGCCGATGAGGGCCATTAAGAGAATGCAGCTCAACGCGGTAGTCCCGATAGCGCCGCCATGAAGATGGGCTCTTTGCAGGTAAGTCCAGGACTTGTTGGCGACGGCATTCATTTGCGCCATATTCCCTTCGTAAACCGTTTCCAGAACCGATTCGGCGGATTCCCTTAAAATTGCTTTGATCGAATCCTCGGCCGCTCCAAATATACCCCCCAGGCCAAACCCCAATTAAATGGAAATCAGGGCTAGGAGAATGCCGCAGGCAAAAGGTTGCAAGCTATTGACGTTGTTCGTTTCACTCATTTATCTGCCCGGCAGTTTGGTTATGGTAAAAACCGATGCAACTCCAAAGCATTTTCTAAAGAAACATAAAACTATACCCCTGCAAACGATCTCAAACCTGCTTGCCTCCTCCTAAAATGACTTTTTATGAAAAACTGGATCATATTTGGAAACTGAATAATTCTTTGGTTTGCGTTGGTCTGGATCCCGACCTGGATCGAATGCCCCTTCATTTTCGGGGACAGGAGAATCCGATTTTTGCGTATTTGCGGGAGATCATCACCAAAACAGCAGATCTGGTATGCGCTTATAAACCCCAGATCGCTTATTTTTCCGGCCAGGGAGCGGAGGATCAATTGTTGCTCACCATGAGGTACTTGAAGGAGCATCATCCGGAAATCCCCGTCATCCTCGACGCCAAACGGGGAGATATCGGCAGCACTGCGGCCATGTACGCGCGGGAAGCCTTTGACCGCTATGGGGCCGATGCGGTGACGGTTAATCCCTACCTCGGAGGCGATTCTCTGGGGCCATTTTTGGAATGGAGCGACAAGGGAGTCTTTATTCTGTGCAGGACCTCCAATCCCGGAGGCATGGAATTGCAAAACCTTCAGGTGGATGGCCGGAAAATTTACCAGATCGTAGCGGAAAAAGCGGCTTGTGACTGGAATGGAAACGGAAATGTGGGACTCGTCGCCGGAGCCACCTATCCTCGGGAACTGGCTCAAATCCGTGAGGCCGTCGGCGATATGCCGCTGCTGGTGCCGGGAGTTGGAGCGCAGGGGGGCGATATCGGCCAGGTTGTCGAGGTGGGTTTGAACTCCCGCGGAACCGGGATGATCATCAATTCAGCGCGTGGCATTCTCTATGCGGGAAATGACCGGGATTTCGCCCAAGCGGCGCGCGCAGAGACAATTAAGCTAAGGGACGCCATCAATTTGTGTCGCCCGATTTGAATTAAATTATTTTCCAGAGTGTAAGCATATTCAAGGCTGTCCGACCTAAATGAAAATGCAGCCAAGAAACCGGCTGTTTGAAAATTGGGAAATAATCATGAAAATAATTAAAAAATTGGGAAGAGGCTTTTTATCGATTTTCATCGGGGGGTCTTCAAAATGCCGATCCTGTGGCAGCTTTGGCTGGCCCTGCTGGTAGCTGGAAACATGGTTGTGCCGCTTTTATTTATTGATCGGCTGGAATCGCAGGTGGTTTTGGGCGCCATGGTTGGCGCTTTCATTTTGATGGTGGTTCTGACCGGGTTTACCGGTTTTACCCGCCTGCTGGGGCTGGGATATCTCGTTTTTTGGACTCCGGCCGTAATCTACCTTTTTGGCCGGTTGGGGGAGACCCCGGCAAACGATTTTTTTGGAATCTGGTTACGCTTGCTACTCGCCATTAATATTTTATCTCTCATCATTGATGCTGCCGATGTCATTCGCTACATAGGCGGTGATCGTCTGGATTCTTTGTCCGGGCACAATTCTACCACAGATAATTAATTGCTTAAAAAACACATCGTTATGCGGAAGATCCAGAACACTACTACTGCGGCGGCCTTTTTATTTTTCGGAATGTCTTTTGCTTCCTGCCTTATTGGGGGGGATGAGGAAATGGTGGAGGGGAGGCTGCACATCGAGATGGAGGACGCCAACGAAAGGACGCCCAACTGGTTTCCGGATGGGAAAAGGATTCTACTTGAATCGGACTATTTTGGGGATTGGGAACTTTATACGATGAACGTGGATGAGGTCGGTTCGGAGAGGGAAAGGCTGACTTTCGATAAGAGTTCGGAACGCCAGCCAGCCCTTTCGCCCGACGCCAAGAGGGTTGTTTTTCAAAGCAATCGCAACGGCCCGATGGATTTGTTCATTTTGGAATTGGCGGATAAAAAAGTCCGGCAACTGACCAGCATGGAGGGCGACGAGATGTTTCCCCACTGGTCGCCGGATGGCCAGCGAATTGCCTTTACCGCCAACAAGGCGGGAAATCTCGATCTTTATGTGACCGATGCGGAGGGCAAATCCGTACGGCAGTTGACCGACCACCCGGGCCGCGATGTCTGGCCGCGGTGGTCTCCCGATGGCTCGCAAATTCTGTTTTTCTCACGCCGGGATACCGATGGGCAGGATGACGAGCTATACCTCATGCCGGCGGAGGGCGGACCTGCCCGGAGAATTACCAATCGTGCGGGACATGATTTCTGCCCCGCCTGGTCGCCCGACGGTCAGCGCATTGCGGTCTCAGCGGTTGATGAAGAGGCCGGACGGAGCATCCACATCATCGACTTGCAGGGAAAGGTATTAAGCTGTATCGGGCTGGGCTTTGTCAGGGTTACCATGCCGGTCTGGTCGCCGGACGGGACCAAAATCGCCTATATCGCGAGGGGCAATAAGGGGCTTTACGATATTTATATCGAGGAAGTTCCCGCGACGGCCGATCAGGACGCTACTTTTTCTCCAGCCAGGAAACGATGACTTCGCGGTTTTGTTTGTAAATGGCGTAAAGGATGCCGGGGGCGGAGCGATCCCAAGCGATACCCTGGCCGGGATTGCTGACTTTTATAGTTTCAAGCAACTCCAGGATGGAGCCGGCTTCGGGGATTTTCATGACATAGATTTCCTCGGCGTCGTGCCCCGTCACATAGAGAAGGCCCTCTTCATCAAAAATACCGCCGGAAGAACTATAGCCGGCGAATTTTTCAAGGACCGAGGCGGGAAAAATCCAGCCTTCCTTGCGGTTCCAGTCCTTGTCGAATTTAACCAAGTTGGTCCATGTGGGATCGCGGTTGGGCTCCGCCGCCCGGTTCCCATAATGCGCGAAAGCGACGTACCAATGGTCGTCGTAAAAATCGATCCAGGTGGTGGAACCGGAATAGATGCCGAAGCTGTGCGAGCCGATGTGTTTCAGTGTCTTGGTATCCCAGATTTCGATGGAACCGGTCATGGGAACTCCCGGATAGTTGGAATGGGCGCAGTATAGTTTGCCGTCGAGAACGATTCCGCTGTTGAGGTGGATGAGCGGCTCTCCTTCGGGACACTCCCAGCCTGTTAGGCGCTCACCGGTGGTTTTGTCGTACTTGCCGATAGCATGATTGCTGATGGCGTAGAAGTATTTGGCGTCCACGGCCACAGCCTGCCTGGCTTCCACGGCCGGAAACCGCCGCAGCTCCTCGTAATCATAAGAACTCTCCGCCCAAAGGCCAGGCAGAGAAAGCGAGAGCAAGAAAACCCCGATAAGGCCAGGGCGAAGAAGGTTGAGAGATGGTAATATCTTATTCATATACATGATTCTGGCAAAGTGAGGATGGAAGACGTTTTTTCATTCTTCGGAGTGGAGCTTGAAATTCTCGAACTCGGGTTCTCCGGTTTCATTTTTTACTTTTAATTGTTCGATTTTTAATTCCGCCTCTTGCAGCCGTTTCTGGCAAAGACGCAAAAGTTTGTTGCCTTCTTCGAATTGGGATACCAGGTCGGCCAGCGGAATATCCCCGCCTTCCATTGATTCCAGGATGGATTCGAGCTTCTCCAGCGCCTCCTCGAAAGCGATGGCTTTTTTTTGTCTTTGGACCCCGGCATAATAATATTGAATGTTCTCCGGTATGAGCTAGTTGTCTAGCCAAAATTCGTTTGTGGAATTTCTGGAAACTCATCATGGTGACAATTTTAATCTTATTTGTTGTATTACTGGGGCTTAAAACCGTTTTTGAAATCTGGCTCGAATGGCTCAACCGCCAGCACGTGGAAAAAGCTTCCGATTCAGTGCCGGAACCGTTCAGAGATTTTATCGACCGGGAAACATACAAAAAAACGATCGATTATACCCTGGCTAAAAGCCGGTTTGGCCTGGTGGAAACCTTTTTTGACGCAGCCTTCATCGCCATCGTCATACTGGGCGGTATTCTGCCTTGGTTGTATGGAGGACTGATCGGTGTATTTGGCAATAGCCTCTGGGGCCAGGGCCTCACTTTGCTCGCCATCGGCATCATTTTTTCGTTTTTTTCGCTGCCTTTTCAATGGTGGCAACAATTTCGGCTGGAGGATCGTTTTGGTTTTAACAAGAGTACCCTAAAACTTTGGATAAGCGATCAAATCAAAGGCATCATCCTCGGCCTAGTGATTGGATTTCCCATTCTCTGCCTGCTCCTTTGGCTGGTGGGGCTGCCGGTTTGGTGGTTGTGGGCATTCACCGTGGTCTTTGCCTTTCAACTTTTGATGATGGTCGTTTACCCCATGATCATCATGCCGCTTTTCAATAAATTCGAGCCCCTGCCCGAAGGTGGACTGCGGGAGCGCTTGATGGCCCTGGCCAAAAAGACCGGGTTCAAGGCCAAGGCCATCCTGGTCATGGATGGCAGCAAACGCTCCGCTCACTCCAATGCGTTTTTTACCGGGTTCGGCAATTTTCGGCGCATCGTTTTATTCGACACCCTGATGGAGCAATTGGAAGACGAAGAGTTGGAGGCGGTACTGGCTCACGAGATCGGCCATTATAAATTGGGGCATGTTTCCCGCATGTTGGCGGTATCGGGCCTGGGCACACTGCTGGGGTTTCGTATTTTGGCGTGGCTGGCGGAAAGCGACTGGTTTTATGAAGGTTTTGGATTTTCGGTGGAGCAGGGTCTGGCCCCGGCTTTGCTACTTTTCGGAATGCTCAGCGGGCTTATTACTTTTTGGCTGCATCCGGCCATCAATTTCTGGTCTCGCAAACACGAGTACGAGGCGGATGCCTTTGCCCGCGAAGCCATCCAATCGGGTGAACCGATGGTGCGGTCACTGCGCAAATTGCATGAAAAAAATCTCAGCAACCTGACTCCCCACCCGGCTTATAGCGCTTTTTACTATTCCCACCCAACCTTGCTGGAACGCGAAACCTCAATCGCCTCGACCGGAGACGGTTGATCAAGAAATGCCGAACCCCCTCCACCGACCAATCGCCAAATACACGGTTTTAAAATACCTGATACCGGTGGCGGTGGCCGTCCTGGTGGGATTGGGGATGGAGGGAAAAGCCGACGCCAATCGGGTGCGGGTAGCCACGCTAAACCTCGACAACTACCTCATCACCAATCGCATAGCCGATGGCGGTTTCCGTCCCGATTACCCCAAACCGGAAGCGGCCAAAGAAGCCCTCAGAAAAGTTATCCTGTCGGTTGATGCCGATGTCCTGGCGGTTCAGGAAATGGGACCACAACCGTTTCTGCTGGAATTGCAAAGGGACCTGCGAATTAACGGCCTCGATTATCCTCACACAGCTTTGATGGAGGGGAATGACCCCGACAGGCATACGGCGGTGCTCTCGAAATTGCCGTTTATCGAGGTTATCCGCCGCAACGATCTCGATTTCAAATATTTTGAAGGGCGGGAGGTTGTCAAAAGAGGCCTGTTGGAGGTGGTTTTGGAAACGGGCGGCGTGCGCTGGTCGTTGTTCAATGTGCACCTTAAAAGCCGGCTCGAAACAAGGCCGGAGGACCCGCAGTCCAACCTCCGGCGACGAGGGGAGGCCCTCGCCGTGCGTAATTTCATCCGCCATAAATACCCGCCCTCAGACAATCATTACTATCTGATCGTCGGAGATTTGAACGGTTCGAAAAACTCTCCTTCGACCAAACTGCTGTTAAGCCGAGGGGCATCCATTCTCTCCCGTCTGGCGCCGGCTTTTGATTCCAGAGGGGAGGTGTGGACGTATTTTTACGCCCGGGAAGAGGAGTATTCGCGGGTGGATTATATTATAGCTTCCCCGGCTTTTTTTCCCAGGATTGTCAATGGACAGGGAACGGTGGCCGATTCGCCGTCCATGCGGGAGGGTTCGGACCACCGAATGGTTTACGCGGATTTTCTTTTCCCGCAATCGCGGTAATGGAGCGATTGATTATTTAAAATACGGTTATGGGAACTTCGACCGTTTCAAATCCGGGCGCTTCTACATAAATCTTGCCCCGCCCCGGATCTCCCCCTTCGAGTGGGATATTGACCGATCTTGCACCCTCCGGGATGACCACTTCGGGCATGATGACGCTTTCCGGTATATCGGTCGTTAAATTGATATAAAGCCCGCCCGGTGGCGCCGTGAAACCGATCGTGAACAGCATCATGGTGCGCTCGCCGCTATTGATTTCGGAGTCTTCCAGGTAGGCGTTGATGCTGGCCGAATCGATGCGAAACAGCCCTATGGGGATATCGCCCTGGCCGGTGCGCAGGGACACCCGGTAATCCTGCCCCGCGGTCATCGAAGGGACGATAAAGCTGAGGGCGTTGGAGGAGGCGAATTCAATGGAAACTTCCTCTTCCCCGAATAAAATCACATCGTAGCGGGAAAACCCTCTGCCCACCACGGCGATATTGGAGCCGACGGGCGCCCGTTCGCTCTCCATTTGAATAATGTAGCGGTTGACCAGGTGGGCTTTGAACACATCAGTAAATTTCTTGAAATGGACGCGCCTGCTGTCGTTGAAATAATCGTATTCGAGCACATAGTAATAGCCCACTTCATTCATGTCCCGGGGCATATTGAAATCGAATTCGTAGACGTTATCGCCAATATTGCTCAACTTCATCTTTTGCTCTTGGCCGTTGATGATGATGGTGGTTTTGACGGAGTCCTTGTCGATATTGCTCTGCCAGATTTTTGTGGCCACACTGAAGGTATAAATACTGGAAGGATTTTCCGGAATATTCAATGGCATCAGATTGGTCAGCGTTGAGGCGCAGCCCCCCAGCAGAAAAGAAATTGCCGTGAAGGGAAGGAGGAAGTAATTATTTATAGTTTTCATGGAAAAAGGTTCTAAAGCAGGTTATCCATAACAATAGTGAGTCTGCAAGAAAAAGCTGACACGCAAATGCCGTTGGGAGTATATTTTCACATTCCTTTCTGCGCGCGTCCATGCGATTTTTGCGATTTTTACGAAGAAGCGCCAAAAAGAAGCGATATTGAACGCTTTCTGCAGGGTATGGAACGGGAACTTGCCCTGATTTCGATGAACCGGCCGGTGGAAACGGTTTTTTGGGGCGGAGGCACTCCGGGGCTTCTTCCACCGCGGGATTTGCAACGGCTCGGCCAGGCCATGCTCCAATGTTTGCAAAATTCACCAGGGGAATGGACTGTGGAGATGGCGCCTTCCACCGTCAAAAGGGAAAAACTGCGGGTCTTGCGCGATCTTGGCGTCAACAGAATCTCACTGGGGGTGCAAAGTTTCCACCCAGCCATGCTGGAAACGCTCGGGCGTTCCCACGCCCCCAAACAGGTTTGCCGGGCCATCGAATTAATTAAAGAGATGGGGTTCGAGAACCTCAACCTGGACCTTATTTTCTCCATTCCCGGACAAAGCATCGAGGATTGGCTGGACGACTTGCAAATGGCCGTTGCGGCGCAACCGCAACACATCTCGACTTATTGCCTGACCTTCGAGGAAGACACGGCCCTCTGGCTGCGGCGGCAAAAAGGGCAAACTTCAGCCAAAACAGAGGCGGAGGAAACAGCATTTTACGAAAAATCGGCCGAATTTCTGCCCGCCAGCGGTTATTACCAGTACGAAATCTCCAATTATTGCCAACCGGGGTTTGCTTGCCGGCACAATCTCAACACCTGGAAAATGACCGAATGGATTGGTTTCGGGCCGTCCGCGGCATCGCAATACGCGGGCCTGCGCCATGCCAATGTGGCCTCGCTGGATGAATGGTTGAAGGGCGTTTCGGAGGGTAAGCCCAGAAATGTCGAGCGAACGATGCTGAACCCCGATTTGCTTTTTGCCGATAGCCTCATATTCGGCCTTCGCATGAACGAGGGGATCGACCTGCCCGCCCTTAAGAATCGGTTTGCTCCCACCAAGGCGCATTTGGCGGACGAGTTGTGGCTGAACCTTCAGGCCGAGGGTTTGCTCGAAGGAATAGAGACGGGAAAACTGAAATTGACAAAAAAAGGATTATTGCTGGCCGACCGCATCGGGGTCGAAATTCTCTCCACTCTCGAGGATGAAATTGAATGCATGGCACATTAAATTACCTTTTTTGTTAGCTCTCGCTGCGGGTTGTCGGCGAAGAGGGCGCTCAGGAGCATGAGGGCGGAGATGCCGAGGGAAAGGACGAAGAGGTGGCGGTAAGCGCCGAAGTGATCCTTGCAGAGGCTGAAGACGAGGGGGCCGAAGGCGCTCCCGATAACGATTTTGGAGAGTGCGTAGCCGCTGATCGCACCCAGATGCTGGCGTCCGAAAAATCGCGGCCAGACAACTCCGTTGAGCGTAGGCAGGCTGCCCAGGCACAATCCCAAGCCGATGACAATCAGAGCTATTCCTAATGATGAAGGCATGATAAGGATTCCGCCCATGCAAACGCCGAGCGCTATAGTGACGGCGATGAGAAGGTATTTTATCTTGGCGTGGTCGCACACCCAGCCGGTCAGGAGGGTGCCTAAAATACTGATTAATGCCATGCGTGGAAAAAGGCCGAGTATGGCGTTCCTGTCTAGTCCAAGTTCCTCGCCCACGGAAACCACATGAAAGGTATAACCGGTTATAAACATGCTGAAATAGGAGCCGATCAGAACGACGATCCAAAATGAAGGCGACCGCTTGGCTTCGGCCAGGGTGAATTCTTTTATGGTGGGTGGGCCCGACTCTTTTTTAGTTTTGGAATGAGCTGGATTTATGGAAACGCCGTCCATTCGCAGACCGCATTCCTCGGGGTTGTCGCGGAAAAAAATCCAGGCGATGGCAGACATGCCAAAAATGAGGAGGGCCGCCATGAGCCACCAAGCGCCTCGCCAACCGAACATTTGAATGAGCCGATCGAAAACTGAGGGCGCCACGGAAAAACTCAGCGAGACCACTATGCCACTAGTGGCCAACACCCTGCCGCGGCGTTTGTCGAACCATTTTCCGGTCATGGCCCAGGAAGTCATCGAAAGCATGCCCTGCCCGAAAAACCGGGCCATGAAAAAGCCTATCCCGATGACCATAAACGAAATCAGCCAGTGTGACGGTTTGCCGATCAGAGCGGAGAAAACGTTGGCGATGCGGTCGGCAAGGCTCAGGTAAACCACCACCAAACCCATGGCCAAAGACGACAAAACCATGGTCTTGCGAATTCCCCACCGATCCAAAAGCCGACCCCCGAGGGGAAGCAGGAATCCACTCAAGGCCGTCCCCAGAAAATAGGCGGTGCTCAGCCGAACCCGGCTCAATCCCAATTCCACGATCAAGACATCGGCAAATACACTGAACCCGATGGTCTGTCCCGGAATGCTGGCGATTAAACCCAAGGTGGACACGAAGACGACCACCCAGCCATAAAAAAAAGGCCATCGCGCCGGGGAAAAGGGAAAATCGGGCCGCCAAAGAATTCCCTGGCCCGTGTTGCCAGATGATAAATCACTCATGAGGCTCGAAAGGAAAAGAACTTTGGCTTAGGGGCGCAAAAGAATAAATCCACCTGGGGAGAAAACAGCCGTGAGTTACGGTCGGCCATTAAAAAAAAACCAAATTATGTAAATCGCAGGGCGCTGTATAGATTAGATAAGCCGTAATCGCGGCTTCACTGGCAAATTTCACCCTTTGGGGAAAGTCTCTATTTAATTGGTTAAAACCTATTTCAAGAGAGTGAATCCACCATCGATATCGTAAGCCGATCCGGTAATAAATTCCGCTTCATCGCTGCATACAAAAGCTGCCAGCGCCGCGATCTCCTGAGGCTGCCCCATGCGCCCGATTGGTTGATAACGGGAAAGTTTTTCCATCATTTCCTCTTTATTGTCAGCGTAATGCTTTTCTACGAAGGAATCTACAAACGGAGTATGCACCCGGCCGGGGCAGAGGCAGTTGCAGCGTATCCCGTCATCTATATAATCCCGAGCTACGGACAAGGTCATGGTAAGTACCGCTCCTTTACTCATGGAGTAGGCAAACCGATCCTGAATCCCCACTTTGCTGGCCACGGATGCCATATTGAGAATCACGCCCTTACCCTTTGATTTCATTTTTGGAATTGCGGCGCGCAGGCAATGATAAACTCCCTTCACATTAACGGCATAAATCCGATCCATTTCTTCCGGAGTAGTTGCCTCAATATTACCGATGGAGGCGATGCCCGCATTGTTTACCAGAATATCCACCCTTTTGACCTTTGAGAATACCGATTGAACCGACCCAAATTGTGACACATCGCAGGCCCAGGTTTGGCACTTCCCCCCCGCCTCGCGAATGCTATTAGCCCGGATATTTCGTAAAAAAGTATCGCTAATATGCTTAACTGCTGATATACAGCAGGATAGATCAATAATTAAAGCAATATCAGCGATGACAAAAGGTAAACAATTAAAGCTACAGTTGACAAGGGTAAAAGGCCGCCGTGTGCGGGTTGATTTCAAGGGCGGAGAGGTTACTTCGGATGCCGGACTGCTTTTGATCCGGGAAGTGGATCGGCAGTTGGGCTTGACCGAACGAGCGGCCCGACAGTTAGTGGACAAACGGCAGAAGGGCAAAGTACGCCATGAGGTATTGGGGATGCTGCGGCAGCGCGTTTACGGGCTGGTGGCGGGCTATGAGGATTTGAACGACTTTGATACCCTGCGCCACGATCCATTGTTGCCAACGGTAACGGGGCGCATTGAAACGTTGGCCAGCGCGCCGACTTTGTGTCGTTTTGAAAACGGGCAGGATCGGCGGGCGGCCTTTGCGGTAAACGAGCTGTTGGTCGAACAGTTCATGGGCTCCTTTGCCGAGGAACCCGAAGAGATCATCCTGGACTTTGACGCCACCGACAATCCGGTGCACGGGCTCCAGGAGGGACGTTTTTTCCACGGTTATTATGATCATTACTGTTTTCTGCCGCTATATGTTTTTTGCGGTGATCAGCTGCTGGTGGCCTACCTGCGGCCGAGCAAGATCGATGCCAGCAAGCATGCCGGGGCCATCCTCAAATTGCTGGTTAAACGGATTCGCCAAAGCTGGCCCCGTACGCGGATTATTTGGCGCGCCGACAGTGGATTTTGTCGAGACCGGATACTCTCTTGGTGCGACCGCAACGAAGTTAGCCCGGATATTTCGTAAAAAAAGTATCGTTGATATGCTTAACTGCTGATATACAGCAGGATAGATCAATAATTAAAGCAATATCAGCGATGACAAAAGGTAAACAATTAAAGCTACAGTTGACAAGGGTAAAAGGCCGCCGTGTGCGGGTTGATTTCAAGGGCGGAGAGGTTACTTCGGATGCCGGACTGCTTTTGATCCGGGAAGTGGATCGGCAGTTGGGCTTGACCGAACGAGCGGCCCGACAGTTAGTGGACAAACGGCAGAAGGGCAAAGTACGCCATGAGGTATTGGGGATGCTGCGGCAGCGCGTTTACGGGCTGGTGGCGGGCTATGAGGATTTGAACGACTTTGATACCCTGCGCCACGATCCATTGTTGCAAACGGTAACGGGGCGCATTGAAACGTTGGCCAGCGCGCCGACTTTGTGTCGTTTTGAAAACGGGCAGGATCGGCGGGCGGCCTTTGCGGTAAACGAGCTGTTGGTCGAACAGTTCATGGGCTCCTTTGCCGAGGAACCCGAAGAGATCATCCTGGACTTTGACGCCACCGACAATCCGGTGCACGGGCTCCAGGAGGGACGTTTTTTCCACGGTTATTATGATCATTACTGTTTTCTGCCGCTATATGTTTTTTGCGGTGATCAGCTGCTGGTGGCCTACCTGCGGCCGAGCAAGATCGATGCCAGCAAGCATGCCGGGGCCATCCTCAAATTGCTGGTTAAACGGATTCGCCAAAGCTGGCCCCGTACGCGGATTATTTGGCGCGCCGACAGTGGATTTTGTCGAGACCGGATACTCTCTTGGTGCGACCGCAACGAAGTTAGTTACATCGTGGGGATGGCTCGCAATGCACGCTTGCAGCAAGACGCCCAGCAGTTGCAAAAGCAGGCCAAAGAATGGTTCGAACTAAGGGGTGAAAAACAACGGTTATTCCAGGACTTCGTCTATGCTGCCGATTCGTGGCGATGGCTGCGGTTGGTCATCCATAAAGCCGAACACACCGCACAGGGGTCCAACCCGCGCTTCGTGGTGACGAACCTGCCGGGCGATCCCCAGGAGCTTTACGACAAGGTATACTGTGGCCGCGGTGAAATGGAGAACCGAATCAAGGAACAGATGCAATTGTTCAGCGAGCGCACCAGCGCCCATCAATGGTGGGCCAATCAGTGGCGATTGCTCTTGTCGGCGCTGGCCTACACCTTGATGGAAGCCATGCGCCGGTTAGCCTTAAAAGGGACGAAGTGGGCGCGGGCCCAATGCCACACCCTGCGGCTCAAATTAATCAAGATCGGAGCGGTCATCGTGCGCAACACCCGAACGATTCACTTTCACCTAAGTGAGAGTTATCCTTGGGCCAGTCTTTTCAACCATGCGGCCCGCCGATTGGTGCCAACCTAAAGGGTGCATTGGTGCTGCCCCCGGCACTACCGAACCAATGGGGGAAAGGGGGCAGTGTCTCTACACCCTGAAAAACACCTAAAAATCAAGACGATCTGCTCAAAATACAAAGAAATCCATCTCCAATAGCAATAACGAGCCAAACTTTGCCCTTCATGAAATATCCGGGTTAGCCGTTTCCTCGGCGTCCGATTCGTTCACATCAAGGATATGCACTATTGCTCCCTCCGCTGAAAAGCGAAGGGCTATCGCTCTGCCAATGCCTGAACCACCGCCGGTCACGAAGGCGTGTTTCCCATTAAACTTTGTTTGTTCGCTCATAATTTAATCGAAATGTAAGACTTCCCCAAAAATGCCCACCATGCCGGTTAGTGATTTCAAGCGGGAAAACAGGCGGGGCCCAGCGGTTCGAAGGATTTATAGGTCAAGACAAATTCCTGGTGCCCCAAGGCTTCCGAGGCCGTTGGCTCCCCCGCCGCGGAATAGGCAATTTTTCCATATATTTCTTCTCCCACTTCGTCCAGGGTCGCCCTTCCTTCCAGAATTTTTCCCGCGTCGATATCCATGTCTTCCTCCATTCGACGATAGGTTTCCGGATTGGCGCAGACTTTGATGACCGGTGAGATGACCGAGCCCACCACGGATCCACGACCGGTGGAAAATATAATGACGTGGCATCCGCAGGCGATCAGTTCGGCAATTTCCGCATTGTCGTTGATGTTTGGAAAACCGAAGCGCACTTCTCCATCGGGAACAACATCCAGCAGGTATAGGCCGCCTTTTTGGGGAAAGTCTCCTGGTTTTAACAGGCCCGAAATCGGTGAATTTCCACTTTTCACATAGGCGCCCATCGATTTTTCCTCCAGGGTGGTGAGACCTCCATCGGCATTTCCGGGGGCAAAACTGCCGTGACCCAGCGTTTTGTAAAATCGGGCCGCCTTTTCCACTGTCTTGCGGATTTCATCTCCAAGGCCAGGCGTCGCCGCCCGGTCGGCCATGAAGTTCTCGCATCCGATCATTTCCCCGGTTTCCTCAAAAATGACCCGGGCGCCCTTTTTTACGAGAATGTCGAAACATCGCCCAATGGCCGGGTTGGCTGTAATCCCGCTGGTGGCGTCGGACCCCCCGCAAATTGTGCCCACCACCAGTTCGTCAACGGTGAGGCTGCAACGCGGAACTTCCCGCATTTTTTCCAGGGTTTCCCCGATCCATTTCTGCCCTGCTTCCAGGGTTTTGCGAGTTCCGCCGGAGATTTGTATGCCAAGGGTATGGACTGGGCGGCCCGAAGCGGCAATTGCCTGTTGCAAAGAATTCCGGTCAAAACCCTCGCATCCCAAAGAAACCAGAAGGGCTCCTCCCACATTGGGATGGGTGCATAAGCGCCGCAGCATCTGGTTGGAATATTTATTCGGAAAACAACCGCTGAACCCGATGAGTTGCACTTCATTTTCAGGATAGGATTGAACAATTTTCTCAGCTACATGGCGCGCGCATTCGACCAGGTAAACGACTACAATGCAGTTGCGAATGCCCTTTCTGCCGTCTTTTCGAAGGTATCCCTGCAGCTCAGCTTCCATATTTCTGTCCGTCTTCAAGGGTGTAGGTAGGAAGATAATCGCTTTTCATATTATGCAGGTGCACATGCTCGCCAACCGAAATCCGTTCTATGGCCGAACCAATGGGCGCTCCGAATTTAATGATATTTTCTCCCTTCGAAATGTCATCAAGGGCGATTTTGTGGCCCAAACCCAATGTCATTTCCATAGTGAATGTTCTCCCTCCGACTAAGAGCGTTTCCCCTTTTTCAATCGTCCGTCTGAGGCAAACAATATTGTCATCGGGATGAAGCTGGATTAATTGACTGTCTATTTGTGTTGGCGGCATGAAATGAAGCAATCAGGCAAAAACGATGACAAGTCCAACCAAACTTTATTCATTTTTCAGAAACAGCCAAGGACGGGAATACAAACGTCAGGCTTACCAATGGGCAATTCCAAAGCCGGATCACCGGTGGAGCTTATGGTGACCGAAAGCAAGTATTACAGGACTTCCGGGCGGGATTACGCGCAAGAAGCCGGAGTTCACCAACGATTACCGGGGTCGGCGGGTGGAAAAAAAGGTACCCGACTGGAACGTGACCTCCTTTAGCCTTGTGAGTCACAACCGGTTCGTTTACGATGTGACGTGTACTGGATTTGTTGGACACGGGATTCTCTTATATTCATTGTTTATTGATTAGTGTGTCAGGCGGCTTGTTTTGGTAAAGGGTTTTGTTTTCTCGTTGCCCCCCATGGGGGGCAAATATTTTCCTCGAATTGGACTGGGCTTTGGTAACTCAGAGAGGAATGTTTGCGATATCGGTTGTAGAAGATTTCCACGTATTCGAAGACAGTTGATCGCAGTTCGCGCTCGTCGGCAAAGTGGCGGCCTCGAATCGTGCTGGTCTTGAAGCGGCCGTAGAACGATTCCATGGCCGCGTTGTCGTAGCAGTTGCCTTGGGCGCTCATGCTCGGCTTCATGCCTAGTTCAGAGACCAGCCTCTGATAGTCGTCGCTGGCGTAGGGGCTGCCCCGATCGCTGTGATGAATAATCCCGGTGCGCAGTGTGCCGCGGGTCATGGCCGCGGCTTTGAGGGCCTTGCCAACCAGCTTCGCGTCGTTGTGGTTGGAAACGCTCCAGCCCAGCAGGCGTCGGCTGAACAGGTCCATCACCGTGGCCAAGTACATCCAACCGGCCAGGGTCCGTAGGTAGGTCGTGTCCGCCACCCAGACCTCGTCGATATGGGTCGGCTGGCCATGCTTTTTAAGCACATTGGGGCTGTAACCATAGGGATGGTTACTGTTGGTTTTTAATGGCTTAAAGCGTTTACTCTGGGTGCTTTTGATTCCCATTTCACGCATCAGACGCAGAGCCCGGTCACGGCCGCAATCGATGCCCTCATCATCCTTCAGATGGCGGTGCATTGGCCGATGCCCATAGCGGCCCTTGGCCTCTTTGTGTACCTTCAGGATCGCCCCCTTGATTCCCTCGTCCTCGATCCGCCGGGCCGAGGGCGCTCGGTGCCTCCAGCAGTAATAGCCACTGCGACAAATCCCCATCGCCGAGCATATTTCCTCGATCTTGAAGCGCCCCTCGTTGTCTTTGACAAACTGGTACTTCATTGTTCGTCCTTGGCAAAGTAGCCCACCGTTTTTTTTAGTATCTGGTTGATCCGCTCCGAGCGGCGCAGCTCTTTGCGAAGACGATCTATCTCGGCCGCCATCTCCTTCGGACTGCTCTGTCGCTTTGAGGTGGCTTCGCCCTGCTGATCGTCCAGATAGAGCCTCTTCCACCTATACAATTGGTTGGTGTTGACCCCAAGTTTGGTCGATACCTCGGTGGCGCTCAGACCATCGAGTATCATCAGTTGAACTGCCTCATTTTTGAACTCTATACTGCGTCTTCTTCCCATGCTTCGATTCTCCATTTAGGAGAATCTCGTGTCCACTTTTTCCAGTGCACATCAATGGCTTCAATCTTATTACGGAATTAAATGTGAACGTAAACACAGACACAGTGTCATTGAAACGCAGTTTTATTTGGGGTCTGGAAGGAACTGTATACAAAATAATGATCATGCAGAGATTGATTTCATCACAGACGATATCCGAAATTCTAAAATTTGAAAGATTACCCCCTGTAAAAGCAACTGACTTAATAAAGGGGCCTCCTGATATTAAAATTGACAACGATTAATTTTAGTTAGGTTTTATGTAAATATTCAATTAAATTTTTGAGATGAAAACTCAAGCCTTTTTCATATCTACTATCTAGAGGCTGTCCCAAAAGGGTGATTTTTGCGAGGGCTTTTGATAGGCGCTCATTTTAGAGGTATTTGCATTTGGGAGAGTATCAACTTTGCTCTCCTATGACGTTAGGATACTGGTTTTGGGGTCCGGTTGCCGGGTTTTCTTTGTATGAGCCGACAGTACGGCTGTGAAAAAGTATTGTCCTTGCTTTTCCGCTCTCTAGGCCGCCCCGCTCTCTAGGCCGCCGCTTTGGTTTTTAGTTCGTCTTGCTGGGCCAGCATCTTGGCTACTTTCCATAGGTTGTGCGAGAGTACCGACCAGGCTACGCTGATCGAGCGGTTGGCAAAGCCTTTGCTGCGCAACCGCCCGGCCTGCCAGCGATTCTTCAATACCCCGATCCGCCCTTCGGTGCTGGCCCGGCGCTTTTGCAATTGTCTGAACAGTGGTTCCTCCATCCGTTTTTTCAACTGCTTCGGATCGCGTGGACAGAGCGCGTCGTAGATTCCCTCCTGGGCTAACTGCCGGCGGGCCCGCTGGGAGGCAAATCCCCGGTCCGCGCACATGGCCGCTATGGGTTCTTCCAGGTTGAAGCGGTTCTGTCTTTGCAAACTCTCTTGCATTTGTTCATTTTCGCTTGGAGTTCGGCTGCCGTAGAGTTTCCAGTCCAGCAGGTACCCTTCAACGCTTTCTCCCAAAAACAGGGTGTTGCCGAACTCGACCTCTTGGCCCGCTTTACCTCGCACAATCACCTGCCCATCGAGTTCGTAAACACTCAAGACTTTCTCTGCGTTTTTCACCTGGCGGCCGCCAATGATCCGCTCGTGCGCCTGTTTGATGACCACCGGGATTTGCTCGCTCATGCGCTCCATCCGGGCGAGGATCTGTTGGACCTGTTTTTCGCTGTAATCGCTTTGCTCCCAGCAGGCTTGCAATAATTCCCGGTGACTGCGGGCATGCTCCCCGATCCGTTTGAGCAGCTTTTTCATCTGCCTCAAGATACCCTTGCGCTGCCGCGCGCTGTCCTTTCGCCGCCGGCTGTGGGTCATCTGTATGCACAGCCGATTCATCTGCCGAGCCAAGGGCTCCGGTTCGATCGGCATGCGATGCCGCAAACCGGCCTTCTCGCGGATCAGCCGGATCGCTTTGAGCAACGTGCCGGCTACATCCTTGAGTAATACCCAGTCCGTCGGCCAATGAATGTTAGCCTCCAAACAGGTGCCGTCGATCAGGCAAATGGTGGTGTCAATCGGCTTGTCCAATCCCACCTGCCGGGCCAGAAGGGCATCGCCCACCACCTCAGTCAAGGTCCGGTGCAAGGCCCTCAACTGCTCTTCGCTGAAAAACTTCGAGGCCCCCTCCAGGGTGCTTTTGGAGATGCCCCTGATGCCATCGATCTGCCGGACACGGCAAAAGTCGGCCAACAGATCGCTGCTGCCCAGAGCCCGCGACAAATGCCGAAACGAAATCCCTCCGAGCAGACGGCCCAGCGTATCCATGCGCAGTGCCTTGATGGCAAAACTGGCCCGCTGCCGCCGGGCCTTTAGACCCATTGGCGGCCACCCCTCCAAGGCCAGCTCAATGGCCTGCGATTCCACCTCCGAGTCGATCAGCAGCCGATCGATTCGATCAATGGTGGCGCGGAAGTTATCGTAATCGAGGCACCGGTCGACCACAGTTAAAGCTGGACGCAGGAGGCATTGGATGGCTATATTTTTCATAGAAAGGGCTATATTGATTTTCGCTAACTCAATTATAGAACCCTTTTTTGGCCGGATCGAGCAAAAACTTGCTCTTTCCGGCTCTTTTTATCAACGTCATCCAGTTGACTATAAAATCTTTATATTTTTGGGACAGCCTCTATCTATGCATGCTTCATATTAAGCTGTAATGCAAACGGTACTGATTTTTCAACATCTGATGGGTTAAAAATTTCCTGCTATTATTCCATTGCAAGGGGAACTAACTATAGTGAATTAGACAGATTTTTATTTGGAGAATACGGTTATAATGAATATCTTTTTAAAGCATATCTTGAAAATATCAGTGAAAAGCCTATTACCGTTCTCACGCCCTATTACCGTTCTCACGCGTATGTACAAATCAGATCCTTTAGCAGATCGTATGATTTTAGATTATTTTTGGTTTATCCCAGAAACTGATGATGGGCGTAAAATTAAGCCACCATTATCATTGTTGGGACCTGTTACTTTAAGGAGCGGTGAGTTAACAGGGCTTAAGACTACTACAATAAAAGTTAGATCCGATATGAAATTATCTGAAAATTTTGTTGTTATTTATAAAGTCCCAGAAATTTACAAGGAGTATGACGTGTACTGGATTTGTTGGACACGGGATTCTCTTATATTCATTGTTTATTGATTAGTGTGTCAGGTGACGTGTACTGGATTTGTTGGACACGGGATTCTCTTATATTCATTGTTTATTGATTAGTGTGTCAGGCGGCTTGTTTTGGTAAAGGGTTTTGTTTTCTCGTTGCCCCCCATGGGGGGCAAATATTTTCCTCGAATTGGACTGGGCTTTGGTAACTCAGAGAGGAATGTTTGCGATATCGGTTGTAGAAGATTTCCACGTATTCGAAGACAGTTGATCGCAGTTCGCGCTCGTCGGCAAAGTGGCGGCCTCGAATCGTGCTGGTCTTGAAGCGGCCGTAGAACGATTCCATGGCCGCGTTGTCGTAGCAGTTGCCTTGGGCGCTCATGCTCGGCTTCATGCCTAGTTCAGAGACCAGCCTCTGATAGTCGTCGCTGGCGTAGGGGCTGCCCCGATCGCTGTGATGAATAATCCCGGTGCGCAGTGTGCCGCGGGTCATGGCCGCGGCTTTGAGGGCCTTGCCAACCAGCTTCGCGTCGTTGTGGTTGGAAACGCTCCAGCCCAGCAGGCGTCGGCTGAACAGGTCCATCACCGTGGCCAAGTACATCCAACCGGCCAGGGTCCGTAGGTAGGTCGTGTCCGCCACCCAGACCTCGTCGATATGGGTCGGCTGGCCATGCTTTTTAAGCACATTGGGGCTGTAACCATAGGGATGGTTACTGTTGGTTTTTAATGGCTTAAAGCGTTTACTCTGGGTGCTTTTGATTCCCATTTCACGCATCAGACGCAGAGCCCGGTCACGGCCGCAATCGATGCCCTCATCATCCTTCAGATGGCGGTGCATTGGCCGATGCCCATAGCGGCCCTTGGCCTCTTTGTGTACCTTCAGGATCGCCCCCTTGATTCCCTCGTCCTCGATCCGCCGGGCCGAGGGCGCTCGGTGCCTCCAGCAGTAATAGCCACTGCGACAAATCCCCATCGCCGAGCATATTTCCTCGATCTTGAAGCGCCCCTCGTTGTCTTTGACAAACTGGTACTTCATTGTTCGTCCTTGGCAAAGTAGCCCACCGTTTTTTTTAGTATCTGGTTGATCCGCTCCGAGCGGCGCAGCTCTTTGCGAAGACGATCTATCTCGGCCGCCATCTCCTTCGGACTGCTCTGTCGCTTTGAGGTGGCTTCGCCCTGCTGATCGTCCAGATAGAGCCTCTTCCACCTATACAATTGGTTGGTGTTGACCCCAAGTTTGGTCGATACCTCGGTGGCGCTCAGACCATCGAGTATCATCAGTTGAACTGCCTCATTTTTGAACTCTATACTGCGTCTTCTTCCCATGCTTCGATTCTCCATTTAGGAGAATCTCGTGTCCACTTTTTCCAGTGCACATCAGTATTATAATATCTGGACCGGAAGAATTACTTTAAAACCTATAAAAAATAAAAAGATGGCACACGGTAGCAAAGGGGATGCCAAATGACGGCAAATCTTGAAGCCAGCTTCTCGGAGTGGTTGCTCCTTGTGCACCTTCCCCTACTATCCAAACACGCCTACCGAGAAGCGCCGTGACGACAGCTCAACGAGCAAAGTAAGAATAATACAAAAGGTCCCACCGCCTCCATGTGATGTCCAATATTTATCAACCACGGATTGCACGGATTTTTGCGGCTACTGGAGATTGGATGGAGGATGAGGGATGGCGCTTCGCTCGGTACAGGTGTCGGGTGTCAGTGAATATGATGGCTGCGTTTGTGGGCGCAATTTGCGGGTTTATGGTATTTTTTTGGGGTTTTTATCGGTGATTGGTGGATTTTTATCTGTTGGGAGGGTGTTTTTTTGATGAAAAATACCCTGAAAATCGATGTTTAATCAAACGCATCAAACGTAGCCAACCTATGGATTGACGTTTTTTACGATTTGCTGTATAATGTCGCTCTATGTTGCAAAAGACTTCAGTGGAACCGACTTCAGTGGAACCGTTTTTTGGCTGTTGCCGTTTGAGTGAGGTTTGGGTTGATCTTTGATTGAGGGTTTTCTTACTGGGTGGTTTTTATTTTTATGAACAAAACTAAATCTATGGCTATTGCTTTGCTTTTTTCGGGGCAGGGCGCGCAAAAAGTCGGCATGGGCCGCAGTTTGCACGACAGCTCTCCACTGGCGCGCGATCTTTATGGGCGGGCCGATGATATCCTGGGCTGGAGCCTGAGCGAGGCTTCTTTCCGGGGTCCCGAGGATTTGCTGACTGAAACGCGCGTCTGCCAGCCAGCTTTGTTTGTCATGGGGTATGCACTTTATGCCATTCTGAAAGATGCAGGCAGGCTCGATGGCGGTGGTTTGAGGGTCGCGCTGGGGCTCAGTCTGGGCGAATTGACGGCCCTGGCGGCGGCGGAAGCATTCGATCTCGAGACCGGTTTGCGGCTGGTAGCGGAGAGGGGGCGGCTCATGCAGCTAGCTTGTGAAGCAACCAAGGGAGGCATGGCCAGCCTGATCGGGGGGACGGTCGAGGATGCGAAAAACCTTTGCGCCGAGTTCGATATCGATCTGGCCAACCTCAATTGTCCGGGCCAAACCGTGGTATCGGGTGCAACGGACCGGATCGAAGCGGCAGTGGCAGTGGCCAAAGAGGGGGGGTTGTTTCGGATGGTTGTCCCTCTCAAGGTGGCGGGCGCTTATCACAGCCGCTTGATGGAACCGGCGCGGGAGGACTTTGCCCGTTTCCTGGCCAAATGCGATGTTAGAAAGCCCTCCATACCGGTCTATTCCAACACCGAGGCCAAAGTCATGGAAGATCCGCCAGCCATCCGGTCGGCTTTGACCCGGCAAATAGTGTCGCCCGTTCGATGGGAAGAGTGCATGCGCAATGCGGCCGCCCCCGGTATCGATGCCTTTTATGAATGCGGACCTGGAAAAGTGCTCGCCGGTTTGGCCCGCAGAACCGATAGATCCTGGAATGTGATAAGCCTGGCCGAGTATGGCGATTTGATGAATGAGTGATGGCGGATGCTTGATACTTGATGTATCCTATCCCCTTGGGCATTTTTTAAAGATTGCAATCAGCCGCTTCCGGCACTTTCTCCCATAGTCTCCATTTTATTTATGTCTTCGGTATCCCATATCAGGAATTTTTGTATCATTGCCCATATCGATCATGGCAAGACGACTTTGTCCGACCGGCTTCTGGAGATTACCAATACGGTCGAAAAAAGGGTTATGAAGGAACAATTGCTGGACTCCATGGACCTGGAGCGGGAGCGAGGCATCACCATCAAGAGCCACCCGGTTACGATACACTATCGCGATTCCACCGGGCAGGATTATACCCTGAACCTGATCGATACGCCGGGGCATGTGGATTTTTCCTATGAAGTTTCGCGAAGCCTGGCTGCCTGTGAAGGGGCCCTCCTTCTGGTGGATGCGGCCCAGGGAATCGAAGCGCAAACGGTGGCCAATGCCCATCTGGCCATAGAACAGGGCCTGGCGATTATTCCCGTCATCAATAAAATCGACTTGCCGGGGGCTGACATCCCCGCGGTGCAGCACCAGTTGGAAGAAATTCTGGCCATCCCGGCAGATGAAACCTTGCAGGCCAGCGCCAAAAGCGGTCAGGGCATCGAAGAGATTCTGGAGAGAGTGGTAGAACTTGTGCCCGAGCCCCGATGGGCCGATCTAAAAGAGACCCGCGGGCTTATTTTCGATTGTATATTCGATACCTTCAAGGGGGTCATTTGCTATGTGCGCGTTTTCTCGGGCTCATTGAAACGGGCCGATCATGTGCTCTTGATGAGCGAAGGGGTGCGGGCGGAGATTAAGGAGGTCGGCTTGTTTACCCCCAAAATGAAGCCGGCCGAATCACTGCAAAGCGGCAGTGTGGGTTATATAGTGACAAACCTGAAAGAAGTTTCCGATGTCAAACTAGGCGACACCGTAACGCTGGCCCAGGAACCGGCCACGGAGATGCTTCCTGGCTACCATGAAGTGCGCCCCATGGTTTTTAGCGGAATCTATCCCCTGGACACCACCTCTTATGAAAAGCTCAAATCCAGCGTGGGTAAATTGCGGCTCAACGATGCCGCCTTCGTTTATCAGCCGGAAACGTCCACTGCTCTCGGTTTCGGCTTTCGCTGCGGATTCCTCGGACTGCTGCATATGGAGATTATCATAGAGCGAATCCGGCGTGAGTACGACCTGGACATCATCTCCACCTACCCCAGCGTGGTTTACCGGATAATCCTGACCGATGGGCGGCATATCGAAATTGACAATCCCGCCCACCTGCCGGAAATCACCGAAATCGAGTACATCGAAGAACCTTTTATCAGCGCCAATCTGCATATACCGACCACCAGCGTGGGCGATATTCTCGGGCTCATCCTGGATCGGCGGGGCACCTGCGAACATACCGAGAGTGTGGACGAAAGCCGCCTCATATTGCGGTGCCTGCTGCCCTTGAACGAAATCCTGGTGGATTTTAACGACCGCCTGAAAAGCATTACGCGCGGCTACGGCTCCATGGATTACGATCTCGCAGATTACCGTAAGGCGGACATGGTGCGGCTGGATATTCTAGTCAACGGGGAGCTGGTCGATGCCTTCTCTTCTATAGTCCACCGCAAAAAGGCGGATGGAAAAGGGCGCGTCCTCTGCAAAAAACTTAAAGAAATTCTACCACGGCAACTTTATAAAGTAGCCATCCAGGCGGCGGTGGGAGGAAACGTCGTGGCCAGAGAAACATTGGGCGCTCTGCGCAAGGATGTGACCGCCAAATGCTACGGCGGCGATATAACACGCAAAAAGAAATTGCTGGAAAGACAGAAAGAAGGTAAAAAACGGATGAAACAAATCGGGAAAATCAGCATACCGCAGGAAGCTTTTATCAATATTCTCAAATCGACCTGATTTTTTGTGGAACCGGACCCGTGGGAATGATTGTCTAACTGCAAATCCGATCAATAATGCCTTTTCTGAAAAAATCCAAATCATCGCAAAAAAAGCTTCGCAAAGAGGCCGGCCATTGGCTTCGGCTGGGGCACAAGGTGCAAGCTTATCGCTGTGACGTCATGGCGGCTGGCGATTTGGAAAAATTGCGCCGGGCTATGGCCGAACTCGAGGAGGCGTTGAAGGCGGAAGAAATGGAGGAAGCGGTGGCCGGTTCGATCACCCGACTGAAAAAGATATTAAGCAAATGCGGCGGCTGTTATTACCCTCACAGCCATTGGGTTGAAAACGTGGAAATGTTTCTGGTGGCGGCGATCCTGGCCATAGGCATCCGCACCTACTTCATCCAGCCATTCAAAATTCCGACCAATTCCATGTATCCCACCTACAATGGATTGACCTATAAACTTTATGACGTTGAAAACTCCGAGCCCGAAGAACCTCCGGGGATTGCGAATCGAATTTTCAGAAAACTGGTTCTGGGCGCTTCCTACAAAGAGATCGTTGCTCCCGTGGATGGCGAATTGCGCATCGCTCTGCCCTCCTTTCGTTCCAGCAGGGAAGCCATGGGGCACAACAGCAATTTTTCCTATCAGATGGTTGGCGGGCGCAAATGGCTTCTCTTCCCCACCACGCTGAAGGAATTCAAATTTTATATCGGCAATCAACCCGTAACCGTTCGTGTACCGCCCGATTTCGTATTCGACCGGGTAGTGCAGGAACTATTTGCCAAGACTTTCAACAATCCCGTGACGGATCCGAATTTGGGCCGGGTGTTGAACACGGGACTGCATTTCAAAAAAGGTGAATGGGTATTGAGTTTCGAGATTTTAACCGGAGACGCTCTCTTTGTGGACCGCATTTCCTACCATTTTTTTCCTCCCAAGATTGGCGACCCCTTTGTTTTCCGTACCGACAATATTGTGGGCATCTCCCAATCGAACCGTGGAAAATATTATATCAAGCGGCTGGTCGGCCAGGGGGGCGACACCCTGAGCGTTAGAAACTCGGTCCTCTACCGCAACGGTAATCCCATTGAGGGAGCCGGGGCATTCGAAAAGAATGCCAACCGGGAGGGGGATTACGAGGGGTACTCAAACCGTTGGCGGCTAAACACCGGCCTCGAAGACACGATTCCGGAGCATCATTATTACGCCATGGGGGATAATTCCGACCAGAGCTCCGACAGCCGAGCTTGGGGTTATGTGCCGAAGAGGGAAGTAGTGGGCAAAGCCATCTTCATCTACTACCCATTTACCCGCCGTTTCGGACCTGCCCGATAGAGCCAGATACGTCTGGGGAAGGTGGCTGGCGGATTGGAGGTTGTTGCGCTGCCCGGCGCCGCATCCGTCCCTTAAAACATATTGGATTTATTCTGAACGGATAATGGGATGAATGTTTGTTCCGAATCTAAGCGGAAATGAAACTGTCTCGAAAATGGGACATGGCCTGTACCGCAAGTGGAACAAATAAGATGTCAGAGAAATTTCCAGGAGTCTAATATAAATGCATCTACCTTATTATCAACGAGATAAACTGAACCAATATCGAATTGGCACGCTTAATGATTAAAGGACAGGCAAAATGGAAACTATCAACCCTAATGTTTCAAAAAACCGTGGACGACACAATGAGCGCGGATCATGAAAAAAGAGTTTCTATCCCCCATAAACCATTATCTGAATTTAACTTTTTAATCTGTGGTTGATAGATTGGAGTACCATCCACCCTGGCCTTGAGTGTCCCGCTTATATTTCAAAACGAAAATTTTCCTGAATCCAAAACTATCTTTTTTCCGTCTATTTATAAAACAAACGATGAATAATGCAGATCAAGTACAGCTTGGGCCAAAAGTATACAATACAGTTTTAGAAAAAGAGTCTGTAATGGTTACAATTTATGAATTTTGTATCTGTTTTGATAATTAAAAATGACGTAATATAAATATCGAATAAAGAAAATTGTGATAACGAAATAACTGGCGGTTCGCCATAACCAAATAAATTTCAACCCCGCGCACTAAATAATCTGGACTGATTAATATTATGAACACATTAATACAATCCTCAGCAAAAAGGGAAAGACCAACAATAGAAGTGATGGAAAACTCCTACCCAACCCGAAGAGAAGAAAAAAATGGTAGTGTTAACATGACGAATGTTTGATATTGCTGTTGTATTCCCAGATGAACAAGCACAGGACGCGAAAATGCATGACCAAAGACTTCGAGAATGACAGCGTTTTACGCACATAGCGTGACAGGGACTGTCGCAAGGTATTGTTCCAGCGTTCGATATGGGCGGTTTGGCCGGATTGTTTCCCGCTGGCGCTGTTGTGAGGGAAAACCTTGTCGTAGCTTTCCCAGTAATCGCTTACGGTGGCACAGTCGCGATAGGGCTGGGCGATGTTGTGATACAACTGCCAGCACGTTTGATCGCTACGATCACCCAGAGAAAACCCGACGACCTGTCGGGTACGTCGACACAAGGCTACCCATAGCCATACCTGCCCCGAACGCTTATCGCCCCAGAATGACCACACCTCGTCCAGTTCCAGCACATCACTACACTGGCGGGCAAGCAGAGTGGACTCCAGCTTCGGCAAACTCAGGACTTTTTTTTAATCCATTCGATGACCGTCTTTGGGGCTACCCCGAAGGTACGGTAAATGGCACGCAGGCTCATCCGGTTTTGGTGCGCACGGAGCACCTGCTTGACCAGCGCCGGAGGATGCTCACGACTTTTGGGGTGAAGCCGAAACTGATAACCACACCCCTTGCATCGATACTTCTGAACCCCTTTCGGATCCTTGCCGTGCTTGATGATGTGATCGCTTCCGCATTGAGGACATTTTACTGTGATATGGACCATTCCCAGTTCACAACATAATCACGCTAAAAAGTACAGCTTAAACATTCAAAATGTTAACACTACCAAAAAAATCATGATTTCCCCCCCATTAGCGAAAGCGTATCAAGTAAACTTATGATTGACCCCGAACAGTCTACCACTCCTATTTCCAATTGGCGCCCCTACCAGGCCCCGCCACTTAGCAGCGGCAGTTCCCGTGTCCTTTCCTATTTGAGCGCATTCGGGTTGGCTGTATTCATATTCCTGGCCTTGCCGATTACTCAATTGCTTTCTGAAAAAGCATCGTCTTCCAGCTACATCGCTCTTGATACGGCCGCCATGCCTCCTCCTCCGGCTCCTCCGCCCGAACCTCCGCCCGAAGAGGAGGAAGTGGCAGAAGAAGACAAGCCGGAACTGGAACAGGAACTGCAGCCATTGGACTTGAGCCAACTGGATGTCGCCCTCAACCCGGGAGTTGGCGACGCTCTGGATATGGGCAACGCCATTCTCGGATTCGGAGTCACTCCGGACACCATTGCCCAGATGGACATTTTTGAACTCAAAGACCTCGATAACGATCCTCAGCGAGTTGTGGCGGTTGCGCCCGTTTACCCCTTCCAATTCAAGCGCGACGGCATAACCGGCTGGGTAAAGCTGATCATTGTCATCGACGAAAAAGGCAGGGTCATCAAAGCGGATGTGGAATCCTCCTCCCACCGGGAATTCGAGAGGCCGGCCATAGAGGCGATTATGCAATGGCGGTTCGAGCCGGGCACACGCAATGGCAAACCGGTCAAGGTCCGCCGTTTACAGCCCATATCTTATAGGCTTCGTTAGTTTAGAGTCCAAAGACAGGATACAGCAGATATTTGAAGCCTGTGTCCACCAGGTCAGGATGACGGAACAATCGTTGGCTTATTTCGTCTTCATTACCCAGACGCCATCCCATTTGCCTGCGGGACGATTTTTTGCCAAGTAGTCGCAACGCTCGATATACATTTTCGAGCATCTGTCGTCGGGGTTGAGTTTCAATGCCTTTTGAAACATTTTTTTCGATGCCGCCCAATCCCCTTTTTTGTAATAACTCACCCCGTTATTAAAGCATTCCAGGGTCTCTATCATGTTGGGAAAAGTGTCTTCCTTATGATAATCGAGGACTTCAAACACACCCACCGGTTTTGGTTTCCTTTTCACGATGACTTTGTCCACCTCGCGTGTGCGATAGGTGGATTTTAAATTCTTCATCGTATGTTCACTGATCAGAATCTTGGCCCCGTACTGCTTGCAGCCGCTTTCCAAACGGGCCGCCAGGTTCACCCCATCGCCGATCACCGTGTAGTCCATTCTCTTGGGTGAGCCGATGTTGCCGGAGACCACAAAGTCGGTATTCAACCCCACCCCGTGGTCGATGGTTCTTTTTCCCGCTTTAATGCGAGTATAATTAAAGTCGTTCAGCTCTGTCATCATGGATATGGCCGTGCGCAATCCCCGGTCCGGGTCATCGTCGTGAGGAAAAGGCATTCCGAAAACGGCCATGATGGCGTCCCCTATAAATTTATCCAGCATGCCTCCCTCGTTCTGAATGCAGTCCACCATAATGGTGAAATATTCGTTCAGCAGGCTGACGGTTTCCTGAGCTCCGAGTTCCTCCGTTAAGGTGGTGAAACTGCGGATATCGGAAAACAAGACGGTGGCGATGCTGCTTTTGCCGCCCAGGACATCTTCACCGCCTTCCAGCAATTTGTCCGCCAGGCCGGAGTCCATATAGCGGGACATGGTCGATTTCATGCGCTTCTCACTGCTGATGTCTTCGATCATGATCATGAACCCGAGCTTTTCGTGTTTCACATTCATGAGAGGGTGAAAGCTAACGTTGACGGATAGTTTTTCACCGCCGAATTCCATCTCCGCATCAAAAAATTCGAGCGCCTCGTTTTGCTTTTCGACCATTTCCAGTTGTTCGGTAATCCATTGGTTCGGGCCGACAAAAAACTCCTTGGCCTTTTTGTTCATAATTTCGGAAAAATCGGACACACCCAGGATTCGCAACCCGCAGGCGTTGCAGGTCACGATATTGCCATCCTCGTTAACGGTCAGAACACCGTTGGACATGCTCTCGAGGATGCCCTCGTTGTAATTTTTGATGTTCTGCACATCGTCGAAAAGTTTGGCGTTTTCGATGCCGATGGAAATCTGTGAGGTGAATGCGGCCAGCCGGGCTGCGTCCTCTTTTGTAAAAGGGCCGCCTCTTTTATTTAAAACCTGGGTTACGCCGATGGTCTTGCCCTCCTTGTTGAGAACCGGAATGCAAAGAATGGAACGGGTGAAAAACCCCGTCTGGCGGTCGAAAGCCGGGTTAAACCTGAGGTCGGCATAAGCGTGCGGAATATTAATGGTATCCCCGCTGGTGAAAACGGAACCGGCAATGCCCAGGTGGTTGGGCAGGCGGATCTGGGTGACCCCGAGGCCCTCTCCAACTTCCGTGAAAAGCTCGTTCGTTTTCTCATCGTTGATAAAAAGAGTGGAGCGCTCCGCATCAAGCATCTTGGTGATGGTTTTAATGATCTTTTGCAGGAGCGGAGCTAGTTTGAGCTCGGAGGAGACTTGCGCCACAAGATCGAGGAACTCCATTTCCTGCCGCCGGGTCTCCTTCATTTGTTCGATCACCAGATTGCCTTGCAGGGCGAAGGCCGCCTGGTCGGTCATGGCTCCGAGCAACTCGAGATCGTTTTCCGTAAATTCACCGTCGAGCTTGTTTAAAATCTGGGTAACGCCGATTTTTTCCCCGCTTAACGATTTAAGCGGAGCGCACAGAATGTTACTGGTTCTAAAACAGGTGCGATCGTCAATTTCATGATTAAAGCGATCATCTTTGTAGGCGTCGTGGATGATGACTCCAGCGTCATGGGAAAAGCACCAGCCAATGACCCCGCTAGTGTTTAAAATCCTGATTTCCCTTCTAAAATTTCCCTGGGCCACCCGCGAATACAGCTCGCCGGTCTGGCTGTCGTTGAGAAAAATGGAGCCCCTTTCCGCGCCGATAGCCGAAGTCGTTATGTCCACCAGGGTTTCCAGGGCGTCGTCCAAAGTTTTGGAAACCGCCAGGTCGTTCGTCACTTTGAGGAGCATTTGGGCGAACCCGCGAGTCCTCTTCAAACGACTCATATTTTTACTAGTCTTTTTAGGGGAACCGTTATCGCCCGATTTTTTATTTTTCTCTGCCGGTTCCTTCAAAGGCGTCGTCTCTGCTCGTTCAATACGAGGTTCTTTCAATGTTTCACTTTGCATTCTGCTGATCCAGTTTTGCTCGAAGGCTACCGATAGTATCCTTGAATTGATTGCATTGATTGTTGGTTGTGGCGATAATTTTTTGAAGGCGTTCGTCGCATTCGAATTTCATTGCTTCCAGATTGTCCCTAAGGGAATTTACCGTTTCACTCAACTGCTTGTTTTCATTGTTGACGGTGGAAAGTTGCTTTTGAATGCGTTCCTTTTCCCCGAAATAGGCTTTGTCCATTTCATCCCTCAAGGCATGGGAAAGGGATTTGAGCTGCCGGTTTTCCTCGGTCAGGGCAGCCACCGCTTTTTGCATACGGCTGTCTTGATCGATATTCAATTTTTCCAATTCGTCGCGGAGCGAGTGGATGGTTTCGAGCAGTTGTTTGTTTTCCCTGGTTGATTCTGCCACTGCTTTCTGGATTCGCTCATCCACCCCGATGCGGGAATTTTCCAGTTCTTCACGCAGGGCATTTACGGTTTTCTTGAGCTGAATATTTTCGGCCGTCAATTTGGAAATGGCTTTCTGGATTCGCTGGTCCTCGCCAATGCGGGCTTTTTCGTGCTCATCGCGGAGCGCGTTTATGGTTTGCTTGATGAGCCTGTTTTCGGATGTCAGGGAAGCCACGGCCTCCTGGACTCGTTCGTCCACAATGAAATGGGCTTTTTCCAGTTCATCGCGGAGCGAATCAACGATGCCCTTCATCCCATTCACTTCGTTGTGGGCGCCGGCAATCGCTTTCTGCCTCCGTTTATCCTCCCCGATGCGCTCCATTTCCAAATTATCGCGGAGGGCATTTATCTGGCTTTCTGGCTTATAAGTTCTTTTATTTCGACTTTGGATTGAGCCACAGATTTCTGTATGCGGTCATCCACACCGATCCGCGATTTCTCCAATTCTTCACGCATACGGTCAATGGTTTCCCGCAAATGGCGGTTTTCCATCTGCTCTTCGTGAAGCTGTTCGTATTGAATCATGCTCCTCAATAGCCCTTTCCGAGGCGGATATCTAAGTAAGTTTTGGCTCTTCCAAGGTGTATCACGCAGTTGTCAAACCCCTTGGCAATTCGAGAACTGTGAGGCTGGAATTGAAGATATTGCAATTTTTTTGGGAAAAAAGCAAGGCTTTGCGGACGCTCTCTGTGTCCGGCCCTGCCGTTTAAAATTTGGCCGTAAACCGGTCTACCACTGGGGGCTCATGCGCACATGGAGGGTTTCGTAGCGATCTTGCGGGATTTCCTCGATGAAGCGGCTCGGTTTCAATCGTATAGGCCCGCCGCCCTGTGCATTGACCATGGGATAGCTCAAATAAAGTTCATCCCGGGCCCTGGTCACGGCTACATAAAAAAGCCTTCGCTCTTCCTCCAGATTGTCCTCCTCGATGGCCCTTCGCAGCGGAAAAAGGCCGTCCGCCAGGCCGATCACAAAAACCACTGGGTACTCCAGACCCTTGGCCTGATGAATGGTGGTCAGGCGCAGGCAATCCTCCGACATATCTACGGATCGGTCGCCGGTTTCGGAACTGAGGAGGGCCAGTTGGGCCAGCAGTTCGTTGATTTCATCGTAGCGCCCGGCAAATGAAATGAGGCTTTCCAGGTCTTCGGAGCGGCTGGACCAGTTGGGCCAATGGTTTTTTCCGAAACTTTCATACCAGCCTTCCACGGCCACGCGAACGGTTTCCTGGGGTGAGCGGGTTCGCATCGTTTCTTCGATATCGACCAGGGTCAGGGCCAGATCCGCCCAGTCTTCCTTCGCTGCGGCCGGGATTTTGAGATCTTTGGAAAATAGAGCCTGGAGCAAAGAATTTTTTTCATCCTGGGCGATTTGATGAAGTTTTTCAAACACCCGGTAAGCCGTTTTTTCACCGATTTTTGGCAAGAGGCAGGCAATCCGGGAAAAGGCCGCGCTATCACCTGGATTGACCATAAACCTAAGTTGCGCCACCAGGTCCCGGATATGGGCCTGTTCGAAGAAACGCACACCGCTGGTGATGATAAAGGGTATCCCTTGCCGCGAAAGCTCGATTTGCAAATCGAGAGAGTGGTAATGAGCCCGGTAGAGAATCGCGATATCGGAAAGCTGCAGACCCTCCTCTTCAACCAAGGCATCAATGCGCTTGATGATGATGTGGGCCTGCTGCCGCCCATCCATGACCTGAAGCAGGTAGGGAATTTCCCGCTGAGGCCGTACCGCCAGCAATTCCTTTCGATAGGCCGGATCGATATTCTGGGCGTCGAGCACACTGTTGGCCAGGCCGAGAATTTGCGGCGTGCTTCGGTAATTCGTTTCGATCTTGTAAATTTTCGTGCCCGGATGCCGTTTGGGAAAGGACATGATGTTGTCGTAACTGGCCCCCCTCCAGGTATAGATGCACTGGGCTTCGTCTCCCACCGCCATAATCCGGTGGTGCGAGCCGATCCGGTCGATGATTTCCGTCTGCAAGCGGTTGGTGTCCTGATATTCGTCCACCAGAAGGTATTGGAAACGATCCGTGCAATAGGGCGCCGCCACCGCATCCGTGCGTAGCAATTCCAGCCATAGATCGAGCAAATCGTCAAAATCGACGACCTGCGCTTTCCTTTTGCGAAGGGTGTAAGCATTGAAAAAATCCTCCATCGGGCCCGCCAATACTTTAAAACCGCCGTAGCGGCTCTCGATGGTTTCCATCAAACTGTTTTGTGTATTGCGGGCCAGACTGATGATGCCGGCAATGACTTTGGCTTTGGGGTTGTCCTTGGTCTTGAGGAACGAAGCGTCAACACCCCTGATGGTGTCCTTGAGCATCGATTCCGCCTCGCCTTGGTCCATGATGGTGAAATTCGGCTCCAACCCGAGGCTGCCGCCATGTATCCGCAGGATTTTCTGGCCGATGCTGTGAAAAGTGCCTCCCCAGAACTGTTTTCTCTCTATTCCCGTAAGGTCCTCAACCCGTTCCAGCATTTCCCGGGCCGCCTTGTTGGTAAAAGTCAAAAGCAATATATTCCACGGGCGCATGCCCTGCTCCAGCAGCCAAGCCACCCGGTAGGTGAGTGCGCGGGTCTTGCCGGAACCGGCCCCCGCCAGAACCAGGGCCGGGCCGGGCTCCGCAGTAACCACACTGAACTGCTCGGGGTTAAGCGCTTTTTCGTAATCGATGGGGCAAAACTCTTCCAGCTTCGCCATGCTCTGGCCATTGGTTTCCATATTCGAATTGATGGCCTTAAAGCATAAGATGCCCAATGGGAAACCTTCTTTTTCCAGGAGCGAATAATAATGGAATTGCCAGCTTCAGGCCAGTGTCACGAGGGAGTCCCGGTGCACCACTTCGAGCCGCTTGCGACCTGGAAATTGCGACTGTATCTGGTCCGTATCCCGGCCTGCCACATGGGCCAGATCGGAGCTGTCGAACTGGCTTATGCCGCGAGCGAAATTGGCCCCGTCGGGCTGTTCGATGCTGATAATGGCTCCGGCCTGAAATTCACCGCTATAACCGGTCACCCCCTTGGGCAATAGGCTGCCGCCCTTGTGCAGCAAGGCATGGCGGGCCCCTTCGTCAACCCGCACCGAGCCTTCCGATTGTTCAAAAAATGCAAGCCATCGTTTCTTTGAAACAAGCGGTATCTTGCATGGAATAAAAAAAGTTCCCTTGGCCTTTCCCTCAAAAATACGCGCCAGTATATCCGTTTTTTGGCCGCTTCCGAGAAATACACCGCACCCCGATCGGATGGCAATTTTGGCCGCTTCTATCTTGGTCTTCATGCCACCCACGGAAGTGACGCTGTTGGTGCCCTTGGCCATGCTTTCGATTTTAGGGGTGATTTTTTCCACCACCGGGACAATACCGTTCGAATCGGTCAAATCCATAAGACCATCAATGGTGGACAGGATAACCAGCATTTCGGATTTTGTCAGGCTGGCCACCAAGGCCGATAAAATGTCATTGTCTCCGAACCGGTGGCGCAATTCATCCGCACTGACTGAATCGTTTTCGTTGACAATCGGCGCCACCCCGCAAGTCAATAATTTCTCGAAAAGGTCTTTCACCGCCACATGGCGTTTTCTGCTGCGCACATCTTCGCGGGTCAGCAAGAGTTGGGCCACCGTAATATTATAAGGGTTGAACCCGGTTTGCCAAGTATCGGTTAAAATGCTCTGCCCCACCGCGGCGCAAGCCTGCAAGTCCGTCAGGCTGGTGGGGCGCTTACGGTAGCCAAGCTTGTTCATGCCCAGCCCGACTGCGCCCGAACTCACTACAATGACCTGTAGGCCGCGGGAGCGAAGCTGGCTCACCTGCCGGCAAATGCCATTGATACGCTCCACATCGATGGAGCCTTCTTCCGTGGTCAGAAGTCTTGTGCCCAGCTTGATGACTACGCGCCGGGTTTTTTCAAGAAGAGAGTGCATGACGATTTAGCAGGTTATTGATATAGGTCTCAGGTGTCAGGTTTCAGGTTTCGAGATGCATGATGCACGGTGCAGATTGAATTTGTCGAGTCCTGACACCTGAAACCTGACGCCTGATTCCTTCGCCCATCACCCGCGGGGTGTACTCAATTAAAGCGTGGTCAACTCGTTTTCTTTTCGGGCCAGGTGCTCCCCGATTTTCTCGACATGGGAATCGGTATCCTTTTGCACCTCTTTTTCGTGTCGTTTGAAATCGTCCTCCGAGATCTCCTTGTCCTTTTGCATTTTCTTGAGGGCTTCCAACGCGTCCCGCCGGGCATGACGTACGCTGATGCGGCCCTCTTCGGCCATGGTATGAGCTATTTTTACCAGTTCTTGCCGTCGCTCCCGGCTCAACTCCGGAATGTGTATGTGGATGACCGTCCCCGCGACTGTCGGATTCAGCCCCAGTTTCGCCGTTTGTATGGCCTTTTCCACATCCTGAACAACCGATTTGTCCCAAGGCTGCACTTGAATCGTCCGCGCATCCGGCGTGGTGATGGCTGCAATCTCCCGCAGGTGCATAATACTGCTACCATAGGCTTTAACATGCACCTGAAGGTTCTCGATCAGCCCCGGAGACGCTTTCCCCGTATGCAGAGTGTTGAATTCGTGAGCGGTGAACTCCACCGCTTTTTCCATACTTTCCTCGGCTTCCAGAAGCACCGTTTCGTAGTCCATGGCAGATAGGGGATAAAGGGTTGATACTTTAAGTTAAAGTTAATGAATCAAGGTGCCCACCTTTTCGCCCTGGACGGCCCTTTTAATGGTCCCGAGTTCGTTCATGTTCAAAACCAGGATGGGCATGTCATTGTCCAGACAAAGTGAAAATGCGGTTGAATCCATAACCCTAAGCCGATCTTTAAGCGCGTCAACAAACGATATTTCGTCATATTTGACGGCATCGGGGTGCTCCATCGGATCTTTATCATAAACCCCGTCCACCTTGGTTGCCTTAACCACTAGATCGGCCCCGAGTTCACTGGCCCGCAAGGCGGCGCATGTGTCGGTCGAAAAGTAAGGATTCCCCGTCCCCGCCGCCAGAATGACAATGCGGCCTTTTACGAGGTGGCGCATGGCCCGCCGGCGGATGAACGGTTCGGCCACCTTGTCCATCGGGATGGCGCTCATGAGGCGGACCTCCAGACCTGCTTTTTCCAGGAAATCGAGAAAAGCCAAGCCATTGACCACCGTTGACAACATGCCCATGAAATCCCCCGTGGTGCGGTCGATTCCCCGCGTTCGCTCCCCTGAAAGACCCCGAAAAATGTTACCACCCCCGATAACCAGCCCGATTTGCACCCCGAGGTCGTGCACCTCTTTTATTTCCTGGGACATGGTCTGCAATATGCGGCCACTGATGGGGTTGCCCGTTTCGGGATTGCGCAAGGCCTCCCCGCTGAGCTTGAGAATGATGCGTTTATATTTGAGACCGGGGGCGCCGGTTGAGTCATTTCCCATGGTTGAAGTTAATTGAGGAAAAAAAGCGGCAGCGTCAACCCAATGCTGGGCCTATAAATTCCATTTTCCCAACCCCCGGCGGCCACCCGGCTCCGGTAATTCCGCCCCAAGGCATAAAGTGGAAACTTGACGCCTCCCGGAAAGTTGCTAAAAAACCGGTAAAAGAGGCCGATAGGGCTTCTTCTTGTATTGCCCGGTGGTGTAATGGTAGCACAGCTGGTTTTGGTCCAGCCAGTCAAGGTTCGAACCCTTGCCGGGCAGCCATTTCGCCGGGGACGGAGCAGTAATTTGCCGAAAAAGTTACATTTTGCCGGTTAACCCAAAATTGAGTCTTATCTGGAAAACTATTGAAAAGAGAGGAACTCACAATCAAGACTTCTGAATACCATAACCCTTATTATTACGAATATACTTTCGTCGATCATCACTTTGGGGGAGGGAAGTTTTACGGTGTGGAACTGACTCCGTTGGGCGAAGTGTCCCGGCCCATGGATTGCTGTTACCGCTGCCAATAACGAATAGGAGACTTGGATGTATGAGCTTGATCTAGTTGTGTTCGATATGGCGGGGACTACGGTGCGTGCAACGGACCAGGTGTCTGCCGCCTTCCAGGGAGTCTTCGAGCAAGTGGGCGTGACATTGTCTGACGAGGAAATTCTGTCAGTCCGGGGCAGGTCGAAGCGTGAGGCAATCTCAGAACTTTTGACTCGCCATCTCAGCGCCATCGATGAGCGGCGGCTGGCAGCCGGAGTTTACAGCGAATTCCAGCGCATTCTGATAGAGAGATACAAGGAACAAGGGGTTGAGTCAATCGATGGCGCTGATGAAACGTTTGAGTGGTTAAGGAGGGAAGATGTGAAAATCGGGCTGAGTACAGGCTTTGACCGAACCCTAACGGACCTGTTGTTGCGCATGATTGGGTGGGATAAATCAATAGACGTGGTCGTATGTAATGAAGATGTGCCTTGAGGACGGCCAGCGCCGTATTTGATATATCGTGCAATGGAATGGACGGGCTGCGATTGTATCCACCGTGTCGCCGCTGTCGGCGATACAGTTTCCGATTTGCAAGCTGCATTTAACGCCGGAGTGCGTTGGAGCATTGGAGTGCTATCGGGCGCCCATTCCGAAACCCGACTCAAATCCTGTCCTCATAGCGAGATTATCGCCAGCGTTAAAGAGCTACCCTCTGTGTTCAAGCAGTAGACGATTTCTGGTTGAAGAAATTACGGAATTCACGCTCAATACTTACGAATACCATTTGCCTTTAACATGTAGAATAATAGAGTATCGGGGACATAAAAATATGAGCAAAACTCAATGGGAAAACGACGCGGAACTCTTCCAGTTGGCGCGGGCTGAACTGCTTACCGCAGTAGTCGGTGATATCATGGATAGAGCCGGTTTGCAGAAGCAATTTCTAACGCCTAATATTCGGCCTCTAATGAAGGATATGGTCGTCATTGGGCGTGCCATGACTGTGGTTGAGGCTGATATTGTCCCCGACGCCGCGACCGCCGGAGATAATTCTGTTCTGGCGAAACCGTTTGGTCTCATGCTAGAGGCCTTGGATGATCTCAAGGTCAACGAAGTCTATGTGTGTAGCGGCGCCTCACCCCGCTATGCGTTATGGGGTGAACTCATGAGCGTACGGGCCATGCAATGCGGCGCCGCCGGAGCTATTGTCGATGGTTATTCCAGGGACACCCGTGAAATTTTAAACCTTAACTTTCCCACTTTCTCTTTCGGCCCGTATGCCCAGGATCAGGCCCCTCGAGGTAGGGTTATAGATTTTCGTGTTTCCATTACGATTGGTGAGGTTCTCATCGAGCCGGGAGATATCCTCTTTGGCGATATCGACGGGGTCTGTGTTGTTCCAAGCGCAGAAGTGGAGGAGGTTTTTAATAAAGCACTAGAAAAGGCTCGCGGCGAAAAAATGGTCAGGAAGGCGATCGAATCAGGGATGTCCGCCGCAGATGCCTTTCGTAAGTTTGGGATAATGTAGAAAGATTGAGGAAGGAAGTATGCTAACCATCGAGGTTACGCTCCCGTCGATTTGACGTTAACAACTACCGGTTTTTCCAATCATAACCGTAAAGGAATGCCCGCCGGAGCACGAATCGGATTTTGACGGCATCAGCCGGGGCTTCTTCACCACCTATCCAGGCGACTGTTGTCTGCCGGTGGTCCCCTGTTATGGGGCGGCAGTCTTCAACCGAGAAACCGGGAACCGGACGACCGGATTTGTCCAGTAATTCAGCCCGAAAGTTGCCCCCTTTGCGGACCAGGAGGTTGACCGCCAAGCGCCTGCCCTCGGGATTTCCCGGACGGGTGACCGCCTCACCGTAAGTGGGGCCTCCTGCCGATGGCGCCAAGGCCCACAACCGGTCGAACTCCCAGGTGGCGCGGCACAACGCGGTATTGAAAGGCAGGGTCGGGGTATTGGCCCCGATGACCGTCTCCCCACCGACCTCAATCCGAGGTTCAAATCGAGTGTCGAAAATCTCTCCATGCAACCCTTCGGATCCAGCGTAATACACATGCATCTTGCCGTCCTCCACAATGGGGTGATGCATCTGCCAGATCATGCCGCTGCCAAAATCTCCGAGTGGAGGATTCGCCAGTGTTGGCCGCCGGTCCGGCCGCCACCAATGGATGCCGTCGCGAGAGGCACCCATTTGCAAAAACATCGTCTGAATAGATGAATTATAGGTGGTAATTATCCCCACGTAACCACCCTCGACTTTGACCGGTGTAAGTTCCAAAAACTGGGTGAAGTCCGGATCGCGCCAATCCCGCCGCAGCACCAATATATCATTGCCCCACTCGCTGCCGTCCGGACTCGTTCTCTGAGCTATCGAGCGGAGCCCTCCACGAGGGTTGTTGTCATAGATAATTATCCGGTCCCCTTCCTTCTTCTTGGGGTAAGTCTTGAAATAGGACATGTAGGTTTCGTCCGGCTGGCGATATACATACGAGACATCGACACCGCCTCCATGGGATGGGTGAATCGGACCCTCAATCAGTTTCCAGTCCTTTCCATCCTGGGACCGGTATTTGTAGGTCGCCCGTTTTTCCGCCGGTCCGGGAAGGTGTCCTACTCGATTGGCCACTCCCCCAAGCTTTGGAGACCTCAGCACATACATTTCGTAGGGCCACTCCTTGTTCTCTGGGTCGACCAGGACTGAAGCGTAAACAGCTGTTCCGCCTGAATCCATATCAAAAATGATGTTCGTGCGATCGTGTCCCGGCCAACTGACGAATGGCAACATCGGCCGATACCAGTTGACCCCGTTCTTGCTCTCCAAATACGTCAACCGGCGAAATTCCTCATGTTTGGACTCCAACCCTTCAAACTCCTCCTCGGCGGGGATCGATACCTGCCAGGCTTTCCACAAACCATCGATGGGATCAAGCAGAAAACCATCGATGGGATCAAGCAGAACCGTTCCATGTGCCATAATGCCGCCGGAGTCCCAGGGCATGGCGGGTTCCAGGAGTGGATTATGGGGATCGGGTGCTCCCTCTTCGACCCGCCAGTAGACAAGCTTCAGGGATTCAAAATCATCGGGCATCAACAGCGGCATGCGCTCCGCGGCGGTGGTAGGGGTTGTAGTTCGCGCCACGACCAGAAAGACCATTACGCACGAAAAGCAGCGCAGGTGTTTAAGTGAATTTGGGTGAAAATTTTCGGAAGAAATCATACTAAAATTCGGTGATTTGACGTGAAAAAATTACCGGGATTCCCAATCATACCCGTAAAGGAATGCCCGCCGGAGCACGAATCGGATTTTGACGGCTTCAGCCGGGGCTTTTTCACCACCCTTCCAGGCGACTGTTGTTTGCCGGTGGTCCCCTGATATGGGGTGGCAGTCTTCAACCGAGAAACCGGGAACCGGACGACCGGATTTGTCCAGCAATTCAGCCCGAAACTCGCCACCATTGCGGACCAGGAGGTTGACCGCCAGGCGGCTGCCCTCTGGATTTCCCGGATGGGTAACTGCCTCTCCGTAGGTGGGGCCTCCAGCCGATGGCGCCAGGGCCCACAACCGGTCGAATTCCCAAGTGGCGCGGCACAACGCGGTGTTGAAAATCAGGGTCGGCGTCTCAATGGCGATTACCGATTCCCCGCCGACCTCGATCCGAGGGCCGAACCGGGTGTCAAAAATCTCGCCGTGCAGGCCTTCGGATCCAGCATAATAAACATGCATATTGCCGTCCTCGACGAGAGGGTGGTGCATCTGCCAGATCATGCCGCCGCCATAGTCGCCGAGCGGAGGATTCGCCAGTGCCGGCCGCCGGTCTGGCCGCCACCAATGGATGCCGTCGCGCGATGCGGCCAATTGCAGCGACATGGTTTGAATCGCCGGGTTGTAGTAGTTGACCAGCACCACATAGCCGCCTTCCACTTTGACCGGACAAACTTCCAAAAACTGAGTGAAGTCCGGATCACGCCAGTCTGGACTGAGGACGGTGACTTGGTTGCCCCACTCGCTTCCATGCGGACTGGTGCGCCGGGCCACCTTGCGAATGGTCAGTGTGTCGTTGTCATAGGGAATGATGCGATTTTCGTCCCGTACATCGCCATTGATCTTGAAATAGGATACGTAGGAGCCGTCTGGCTGGCGGTAAACGTAGCAGACATCGCCGCGCGGTGTCGTCATGAGCGGTCCCTCCACCAGATCCCAATCCTTTCCGTCCTTCGACCGGTAGCGATAGCTCCCCAGTACGTGATGGCCGGGGGCTGGCAAAGACCCCACTTTGTTGACCACGTTGCCCAACTTGGGCGACCGCATGACGAACATTTCGTAGGGCCACTCTTTGTTTTCCGGGTCAACGAAGACCGAAGCATAAACCGCAGTGACGCCGGAATCGAGGTCCAGCAGGATGTTCGTTCGGTCGTGGCCGGGCCAACTGACATACGGCAGCATTGGGCGATACCAATTCACCCCGTCCTTACTCTCCAAATAGGTCAAACGGCGTTGGCTGGTATGCCCGAACGTGAGAGCATGGACGCGCGGAGGATCGGCCGGGTTCGTCTTGGCGTCCGCCCGGCGCCCCCGGGGCGCTGCCTCCGCGGGGGTCGATACCTGCCAGGCTTTCCATAAACCATCAATGGGATCGCGCAGGACCGTGCCGTGGGCCATAACTCCGCCGGAGTCCCAAGGCATGGCGGGCTCGAGGAGTGGATTTTGCGGATCGGGCACGCCCTCTTCAACCCGCCAGGCAACGAGATGTAACGACTCGAGATCATCGGGCATCAACAGCGGCATGCGAACCGCGGCGGGGGCACCGGTCGCAGTTTGCACTGTGGCCGCAAACACGAGGGCCACGCAGTAGGAAAGGCCGCGCAGCCGTTTACTATTAGGTTTGTGTATCATATCAAATAAAATGAATCGAATTTAGAATGATGAAGTGGCACCTACTTTGTTAAGCCCCTATTTACTAACGACCCACTATGCTAGCCCGGATATTTCATGAAGGGTAAAGTTTGGCTCGTTATTGCTATTGGAGATGGATTTCTTTGTATTTTGAGCAGATCGTCTTGATTTTTAGGTGTTTTTCAGGGTGTAGAGACACTGCCCCCTTTCCCCCATTGGTTCGGTAGTGCCGGGGGCAGCACCAATGCACCCTTTAGGTTGGCACCAATCGGCGGGCCGCATGGTTGAAAAGACTGGCCCAAGGATAACTCTCACTTAGGTGAAAGTGAATCGTTCGGGTGTTGCGCACGATGACCGCTCCGATCTTGATTAATTTGAGCCGCAGGGTGTGGCATTGGGCCCGCGCCCACTTCGTCCCTTTTAAGGCTAACCGGCGCATGGCTTCCATCAAGGTGTAGGCCAGCGCCGACAAGAGCAATCGCCACTGATTGGCCCACCATTGATGGGCGCTGGTGCGCTCGCTGAACAATTGCATCTGTTCCTTGATTCGGTTCTCCATTTCACCGCGGCCACAGTATACCTTGTCGTAAAGCTCCTGGGGATCGCCCGGCAGGTTCGTCACCACGAAGCGCGGGTTGGACCCCTGTGCGGTGTGTTCGGCTTTATGGATGACCAACCGCAGCCATCGCCACGAATCGGCAGCATAGACGAAGTCCTGGAATAACCGTTGTTTTTTACCCCTTAGTTCGAACCATTCTTTGGCCTGCTTTTGCAACTGCTGGGCGTCTTGCTGCAAGCGTGCATTGCGAGCCATCCCCACGATGTAACTAACTTCGTTGCGGTCGTACCAAGAGAGTATCCGGTCTCGACAAAATCCACTGTCGGCGCGCCAAATAATCCGCGTACGGGGCCAGCTTTGGCGAATCCGTTTAACCAGCAATTTGAGGATGGCCCCGGCATGCTTGCTGGCATCGATCTTGCTCGGCCGCAGGTAGGCCACCAGCAGCTGATCACCGCAAAAAACATATAGCGGCAGAAAACAGTAATGATCATAATAACCGTGGAAAAAACGTCCCTCCTGGAGCCCGTGCACCGGATTGTCGGTGGCGTCAAAGTCCAGGATGATCTCTTCGGGTTCCTCGGCAAAGGATCCCATGAACTGTTCGACCAGCAACTCGTTCAGGGCAAAGGCTGCCCGCCGATCCTGCCCGTTTTCAAAACGACACAAAGTCAGCGCGCTGGCCAACGCTTCAGTGCGCCCCGTTACCGTTTGCAACAAAGGATCGCGGCGCAGGGTGTCAAAGTCGTTCAAATCCTCATGGCCCGCCACCAGCCCGTAAACGCGCTGCCGCAGCATCCCCAATACCTCATGGCGTACTTTGCCCTTCTGCCGTTTGTCCACTAACTGTCGGGCCGCTCGTTCGGTCAAGCCCAACTGCCGATCCACTTCCCGGATCAAAAGCAGTCCGGCATCCGAAGTAACCTCTCCGCCCTTGAAATCAACCCGCACACGGCGGCCTTTTACCCTTGCCAACTGTAGCTTTAATTGTTTACCTTTTGTCATCGCTGATATTGCTTTAATTATTGATCTATCCTGCTGTATATCAGCAGTTAAGCATATCAACGATACTTTTTTTACGAAATATCCGGGCTAGAATTATTTTTTGATGAATTTCTGGATGCGTTGGCCTTTGATCTCGCTTACATATACCTCGCCCTCTGCGCTGACGGTTAGGGAGTGGGGTAGATTGAGTTGACCAGCTTCGGAACCGAGAGCGCCCCAGAAGGTGAGCACGTTCCAATCGAGGGTGGACTTGAAAATCTTGTTTACCAGGCCGTCCGCCAGGAACAAGATGTCATCCGAAGTGATGTAGAGGCCAAAGGGTGACATGCCCGTCATCTGTCTTAGAAATTTGCCATTGGCGTCGAATACCTGAATGCGTTTGTTTTCCCGGTCGGCCACATAGACATTATTTTTGGAATCCAGAAAAATGGCGTGGGGAACGTTAAACTCGCCCTCACCGACGCCTCTTTTACCCCATGCGAGGAGGAATTTTCCGGTTTGGTCGAATTTTACAATCCGTGAATTGCCATAGCCGTCCGCGATGTAAAAGTCGCCATTGGGGGCAAAGGCGATGTCGGCGGGACGGTTGAAAAGGTGTTCATTTTCACCGGCCACATCTTTTTCCCCAAGCGACATAAGGACGTCTCCCTCCGGAGTAAACTTGATGACCGTGTGGTTGGCGTTGTCGGTCACCCAGATATTGTCTTCGCGATCAACTCGCAAACCATGTGGAGAGGTAAACATCCCTTGGCCAAATGAATGCAGGAATTTACCGTTTCTATTAAAAACAATTATCGGATGTTCGCCCCGGTGGAAAACAATGACATTGCCATGCGAATCCGTGGCCACAGCAGCGACAGCGCCGAATTGCCACCCGGAAGGAAGTTGCGGGAATCCCGGCACGACCTGGTAGGCCAAGCTTGGCGGGACGAGAACCGGATCTTCGGCCGTGGTCGAATTTCCCGCCGTAAGAGTAAGCATGGCTGCCGCTATCGTTAGATTGTTGAGAGTAAATATCCTATTCCATTGTGGGTATTTCATTTTTGTATTTAGGTGGTCAGATCAATTTCTAGACAAGCCGCAAACATGAAACTTTGAAGGGTAATTGTCCAGTTTTTGCGTATCCGATGTCCAACAAACCCAGTGCGCATCACGTTGTCCTACGAAGAACCATCAAACAAAAGAAGTGTTGATTCGATCAATCTTGGAATATCGGCACACCCAATTTAACTGCCGGATGAAGTGGACGGGGTTGTTTGGACAATTTTGACGTGGGATTAAGGTGGAAATCGTGTTCATATTATTTTTTAAAAATATATTTTGTCCTTAGCCAAAGACGGGCACGCAGGTGCCCGCAAGCTGTATTGGCGGGGAGGTTGGTTTTGCTCCGATTGCATGGACTTCGGCCGGGGTCCGGTAGCCCAGGGCTTGGTGGGGGCGCAGGTGGTTGTAGAAGTCCAGGTAGCGGGCTATCCCTTCGCTGGCTTCCTTTGCCGTGGCGTATTCGCGCAGGTAAATGTCTTCATACTTGAGGGTTCTCCAAAAGCGTTCAACAAATATGTTGTCCAGGTAGCGGCCACGCCCGTCCATGCTGATGCGCACCCCGGCTTGCCCCAGCACCGAGGTGAACTCGCTGCCGGTAAACTGGCTGCCTTGATCGGTGTTGAAGATTTGAGGTTGGGCCCGCCTCAGAGCTTCCTCCAGGGCGAGCACACAGAAGCGGCTCTCCAGGGTGTTGGAAAGCTGCCAGCTCAACACGTAGCGGCTGAACCAGTCCAACACCACGGTCAAGAAAAGGAATCCTCGGCTCAGCCGCAGGTAAGTGATGTCGCTGCACCATACCTGGTCGGGCCGCTCGACCGCCAAACCCCGCAGCAGATAAGGGAAAATGCGGTGCTGCCGGTGCCCCTGGCTCAAGTTTCGACGCGGATAAATAGCCTCCAGGCCCATTTGGCGCATGAGCCGCTGGATGCGGCCTCGTCCCACTGCATGGCCCTCTCGACGCAGCCACTGGGTCATCCGGCGAGAACCAAAAAACGGATATTGGGTGTAGAGCTCATCCATGCGATGCATGTAGAGAACGTTCTGCTCGCACTGGGCACGGGCCCGATAGTAATAGCTGCCGCGGGCCAGCCCCAGCAACTGACATTGCCTGCCGATACTGATTTTTCCTTGAAGTGGTTGCACCATCTTGCGCCTCTCACCAACCGAATTGTTCAGACTTTTTTTTTAGCCAATCGCATTCTACTTTCAGCTTTCCAATCTCCTGGTAAAGGTGATCTTTTTCCGTCTCGTTGTCCTTGCTGAGAGTCTGCCGCTGGCGCGAAAACAGCTCCGTTGCTCCCTGCAAAAGCTGCTTCTTCCATTGGGTCACCTGGTTGGGATGCACCTCAAAACGACCGGCGATCTCGTTGATGGTATGAGCGCCCCTGATGGCTTCCAGGGCCACTCGGGCTTTAAACTCAGCACTGTATTGTCTTCTCTTTCGTGATTTAATAACATTCATAGGTTAGCGGATTTAGTGGTTCAAGACCACCTTATTCCACTGTCCAGTTTTCCCCGTCCATTTCAGGATACGGTAGTGTATTAAGTAGGAATGGTGGCTAATTCTTGATTATATTGATGAATGAAAAGTCTCAGACAGGTTTCATGCATACTCTTAAGCTTGGAAAAGGAGAGGGTTTTGCGTGTGAAACGACCCAGTCGTTGGCGCAGGGTATTGTTCCATCGTTCCACATGGGCCGTTTCACCGGTTTCTTTTCCCACGGATCGGTTATGAGGAAAGACTTCATCATAAGTGCTCCAAAAGTCGCTGTAGGTGGCACTTCTTTTGTAGGCCCGTGGCAGACGCTCGTAAAGTTCCCGGCAACGATACCAATCCTGAGGCCCAATGGCATAGGAGAGGATTTGACGGGTGCGTCGGCAAAGAGCGATCCAAACCCATTGGGCATCGCTCTTGCGCCCCACAAAAGACCACAGTTCGTCCAGTTCAATGACATCATGGCGGCGGGCCGCAAGAATCGTGCTTTTGAGCGGTCGCAGCGATTGTCGTTTTTTTTAACCAACTCAAAGCGGTGTTGGGACTCACCCCGAAGGCGCGCTGTAAACCGCGTAGACTGCTGCGTTCCTGATAGACTCGAAGGATCATTTCTTTTTGCTCTTCGGTGTATTTCACTGTGGGGTTTTCGCGGCTTTGTTTACCACAATCATGGCAGCGGTAGCGCTGTTTATGGTTGGGCGTCTTGCCAAATTTAATGATATTTTCACTTCCACAGTGCCGACAATTAATAATTTTAGTAACCATGCACTAAGAATAAACTGCCTAACGCTATTTGTACAGCTAAAAATACAAAATAACATTCTTTTTTTATACACTACACTAGAGGCTGTCCCAAAAATATAAAGATTTTATAGTCAACTGGATGACGTTGATAAAAAGAGCCGGAAAGAGCAAGTTTTTGCTCGATCCGGCCAAAAAAGGGTTCTATAATTGAGTTAGCGAAAATCAATATAGCCCTTTCTATGAATTCTATGAAAAATATAGCCATCTAGCCCTTTCTATGAAAAATATAGCCATCCAATGCCTCCTGCGTCCAGCTTTAACTGTGGTCGACCGGTGCCTCGATTACGATAACTTCCGCGCCACCATTGATCGAATCGATCGGCTGCTGATCGACTCGGAGGTGGAATCGCAGGCCATTGAGCTGGCCTTGGAGGGGTGGCCGCCAATGGGTCTAACCCGGATATTTCATGAAGGGTAAAGTTTGGCTCGTTATTGCTATTGGAGATGGATTTCTTTGTATTTTGAGCAGATCGTCTTGATTTTTAGGTGTTTTTCAGGGTGTAGAGACACTGCCCCCTTTCCCCCATTGGTTCGGTAGTGCCGGGGGCAGCACCAATGCACCCTTTAGGTTGGCACCAATCGGCGGGCCGCATGGTTGAAAAGACTGGCCCAAGGATAACTCTCACTTAGGTGAAAGTGAATCGTTCGGGTGTTGCGCACGATGACCGCTCCGATCTTGATTAATTTGAGCCGCAGGGTGTGGCATTGGGCCCGCGCCCACTTCGTCCCTTTTAAGGCTAACCGGCGCATGGCTTCCATCAAGGTGTAGGCCAGCGCCGACAAGAGCAATCGGCACTGATTGGCCCACCATTGATGGGCGCTGGTGCGCTCGCTGAACAATTGCATCTGTTCCTTGATTCGGTTCTCCATTTCACCGCGGCCACAGTATACCTTGTCGTAAAGCTCCTGGGGATCGCCCGGCAGGTTCGTCACCACGAAGCGCGGGTTGGACCCCTGTGCGGTGTGTTCGGCTTTATGGATGACCAACCGCAGCCATCGCCACGAATCGGCAGCATAGACGAAGTCCTGGAATAACCGTTGTTTTTTACCCCTTAGTTCGAACCATTCTTTGGCCTGCTTTTGCAACTGCTGGGCGTCTTGCTGCAAGCGTGCATTGCGAGCCATCCCCACGATGTAACTAGAGGCTGTCCCAAAAATATAAAGATTTTATAGTCAACTGGATGACGTTGATAAAAAGAGCCGGAAAGAGCAAGTTTTTGCTCGATCCGGCCAAAAAAGGGTTCTATAATTGAGTTAGCGAAAATCAATATAGCCCTTTCTATGAAAAATATAGCCATCCAATGCCTCCTGCGTCCAGCTTTAACTGTGGTCGACCGGTGCCTCGATTACGATAACTTCCGCGCCACCATTGATCGAATCGATCGGCTGCTGATCGACTCGGAGGTGGAATCGCAGGCCATTGAGCTGGCCTTGGAGGGGTGGCCGCCAATGGGTCTAAAGGCCCGGCGGCAGCGGGCCAGTTTTGCCATCAAGGCACTGCGCATGGATACGCTGGGCCGTCTGCTCGGAGGGATTTCGTTTCGGCATTTGTCGCGGGCTCTGGGCAGCAGCGATCTGTTGGCCGACTTTTGCCGTGTCCGGCAGATCGATGGCATCAGGGGCATCTCCAAAAGCACCCTGGAGCGGGCCTCGAAGTTTTTCAGCGAAGAGCAGTTGAGGGCCTTGCACCGGACCTTGACTGAGGTGGTGGGCGATGCCCTTCTGGCCCGGCAGGTGGGATTGGACAAGCCGATTGACACCACCATTTGCCTGATCGACGGCACCTGTTTGGAGGCTAACATTCATTGGCCGACGGACTGGGTATTACTCAAGGATGTAGCCGGCACGTTGCTCAAAGCGATCCGGCTGATCCGCGAGAAGGCCGGTTTGCGCCATCGCATGCCGATCGAACCGGAGCCCTTGGCTCGGCAGATGAATCGGCTGTGCATACAGATGACCCACAGCCGGCGGCGAAAGGACAGCGAGCGGCAGCGCAAGGGTATCTTGAGGCAGATGAAAAAGCTGCTCAAACGGATCGGGGAGCATGCCCGCAGTCACCGGGAATTATTGCAAGCCTGCTGGGAGCAAAGCGATTACAGCGAAAAACAGGTCCAACAGATCCTCGCCCGGATGGAGCGCATGAGCGAGCAAATCCCGGTGGTCATCAAACAGGCGCACGAGCGGATCATTGGCGGCCGCCAGGTGAAAAACGCAGAGAAAGTCTTGAGTGTTTACGAACTCGATGGGCAGGTGATTGTGCGAGGTAAAGCGGGCCAAGAGGTCGAGTTCGGCAACACCCTGTTTTTGGGAGAAAGCGTTGAAGGGTACCTGCTGGACTGGAAACTCTACGGCAGCCGAACTCCAAGCGAAAATGAACAAATGCAAGAGAGTTTGCAAAGACAGAACCGCTTCAACCTGGAAGAACCCATAGCGGCCATGTGCGCGGACCGGGGATTTGCCTCCCAGCGGGCCCGCCGGCAGTTAGCCCAGGAGGGAATCTACGACGCGCTCTGTCCACGCGATCCGAAGCAGTTGAAAAAACGGATGGAGGAACCACTGTTCAGGCAATTGCAAAAGCGCCGGGCCAGCACCGAAGGGCGGATCGGGGTATTGAAGAATCGCTGGCAGGCCGGGCGGTTGCGCAGCAAAGGCTTTGCCAACCGCTCGATCAGCGTAGCCTGGTCGGTACTCTCGCACAACCTATGGAAAGTAGCCAAGATGCTGGCCCAGCAAGACGAACTAAAAACCAAAGCGGCGGCCTAGAGAGCGGAAAAGCAAGGACAATACTTTTTCACAGCCGTACTGTCGGCTCATACAAAGAAAACCAGGCAACCGGACCCCAAAACCAGTATCCTAACGTCATAGGAGAGCAAAGTTGATACTCTCCCAAATGCAAATACCTCTAAAATGAGCGCCTATCAAAAGCCCTCGCAAAAATCACCCTTTTGGGACAGCCTCTAATTAGTGATTGCCAAACATGATGTTGAGTCTCAAAATGAGCCCGTGTTAAAATAAAAGTTAATCCGAAGGGAGGTGGAGATCATGAGTAAAATTATTCAACTATTAATCGGTCTAGCGATATTGGCGTTTGTTTTAGGAGTCATAGCTGTGATTTTTCCGGCATTTCAAATATTGCACATCATGCCGGAGAGCTATTCTCGCGGTAGTAATAATCTGGCCCTGTTGGCCATAGCTTTGTCGCTTTGCTGTAAAAAGGGTTGACTCGTTACCCTTGTAAGGCGTTGGGGTATGCAGTGGGGTAAGATTCTATTTGGCGGCGTCCAAGGTTTCCCGATTAAAATTGGTGTTATTGCAATCTGTCCAGGACTTGATCTGGAGCGGACGAATATTTTTTTAATTCGGGTGTGATTTTGGGTCCGTTCCTATACCTATGATATTCGTAACGCTATGAAGGTTCTTGTCGCCTTTGATAAATTCAAGCATTGCCTGACCGCGGAGGAGGCTTGCCGGATCGCGGAGGAGGCCATTGGCAAAGTGCGGAGCGACTGTCTTATCGACCTTGCGCCACTGACCGATGGCGGCGATGGGTTTTGCCATATCCTGAGCGCCTCCCGAGGTGGAACAGAGTTTCCCGTTACCGTCTCCGATCCACTCTTTCGGCCGATTGAGGCGTTAATCGGATTGGTTGACCTGGATGCCCTGGGGCTCGCCTTGAGGGATGATTTGGGCCTTCCCGGGGAAGGGAAAATTGCCCTCGTGGAAATGGCCGCGGCCAGCGGGCTGGACCGGCTCGAAGAAAAAGAGCGCGATCTCTGGCAGACCTCCTCCCTGGGCACGGGAGAACTCCTCGTCCATGCCGCCGGAGAAGGCGTCGCAGCCATCATCCTGGGAGTGGGCGGAAGCGCGACCAACGATCTCGGGCTGGGCGCTCTGGAAGCGCTGGGACTGCAATTCAATGGGCGAAAGAGGGGCCCCATTAACCGGATTACCCCGGCGAAATTCAGCGCGGTAAATTCTTATAGCGGTAAAATTGATCTTGATCTGCCGCCTATTCTTATTGCCTGCGATGTTGCCAATCCCTTATTGGGATCCAATGGAGCCTCGGCCGTTTTCGGTCCCCAAAAGGGATTGCGCACCGCCGACTTGCCCCGGTTGGATCGGGAAATGGGGGTCATGGCCAGGCGGCTTTGCCAGTATTTCAAAACGCCGGAAGGATTGATCGGGGAAGCGGGCAGCGGCGCCGCAGGGGGCATTTCCTTCGGGTTTAAAGCTGCTTTGGGGGCTCGTATTTGCCCGGGATTTGAACTTGTTTCCGGTTGGCTCCGATTACCGCAAAAAGTGGCCCGGGCGGATATCATTTTGACCGGGGAAGGCCGATTCGACGCAAGTTCACTACAGGGCAAGGGGCCCGGCGCATTACCGGCTATGGCTGCGGATGCGGGGGGCAGAAAAAAGATTAAAATATTTGCCGGATCGATTGGAGATGGGCTCGAACCATTGTTGCCGGAGGGGATGAACATGCGCGATCTGACCGCCATATCCGACCCGCAGAAACCTCTTGAGGAGTCCCTTTCGCAATGCGGCTCTAATCTTTCTAAAGCCGTGCAGGCATATTTTTCTTGCTTGGGATAGGATCAAATGTCGATAAAATGGAAAACCCATTTTTGTTTTCGGTGTCCACCCTTTTTAACCAGACTAAACAACGCTCAATGAACTTGATCCGGAGCCACTTTTTCCATGACGGCTGACGAAGCCAGACTTAAAGCAAAACATTTCTCCCGCATACGGCGCTTAAAGCGATTGCTGAGGTTTCTTCCCCGCAAAAGCAATTTGCATACCTACCCGATTATCCGGATTTTCGCGGCCACTGCCCGTAAGACGCCGTTTTTGTGGTCGTTCAAGGTTCCGGAAGTAGTGCGGGCGCTCTATGCCGGATGTATTTTGACTTTTCTGCCTTTATTGGGTGTGCAAATACCACTGGCTTTCGGCGCCGCTTTTCTCTTCCGGGCCAATCTGCCGGTCATTCTGGGACTGCAATTCCTTTCAACTCCTTTAACCGTTCCTTTCATTTATACGGCGGCTTATTTTATCGGAGATTATTTGCTCAGCGTATTCGGAAGCGATGCGGCCTTGGCGGAAGTGGGAACCATTGCCACGGAGGCCGGGTTTTTGCAAAAAAGCGTTTATTGGTATGCGGCCATATCTTTGGGGGGTCTTGTAATCGGCTATTTTACCGGTTTTGCCGCCAGCCTGATCTATCGCGTGGCGGCCATCCGCGCTTCCCACGCCATGGTCCGAATGCGCAAACTGCAAAGAAACAAGATGAAGGCTTCCGGCGGTTCCCCTTCTCCTATTCGTAAATCATCGTAATCTATCGATGGAGTCGTTATTGGTGAATAGCCGCAGGCCAATAAGCAAACCGGCTCCCCTTCTCATTTTCACCTTCATCGTTTTTGCCGGATTCATCTATTGTCTGCCCGCAGTTGCTGATGGGAAAGTGGCTGCCCAAAAAATTTTCCTCGGCATCGATGTGCTAAAACAGGATAATTTCCGGTCCTTGCGAGGCAAACGGGTTGGATTGCTGACTCATCCGGCCGGCGTGGACCGCAATAGTGTGAGCACTATCGAGGTTTTGCGCCGCAGCTCGAAAGTCCGTCTGGCAGCTCTCTTTGGTCCGGAACATGGCCTTTACGGAAACGAAAAAGCCAACCAGCCGATCGAGAATCGCGTGGATCGGCGAACCGGACTCCCAATTTATTCGCTCTATGGAAAATTTCGCAAGCCGACCGACAAGATGCTTAGGGGTCTCGATGTCATGGTTATCGACCTTCAGGATCTGGGGGTTCGATCATACACGTATATCAGCGCCATGCGGCTGACCATGGAGGCTTGTTTCGAGAACAAGGTGGAGGTTGTCATCCTCGACCGGCCCAACCCCTTGGGGGGGCGCAAAGTCGATGGGCCCTTGATGGAGGCCGGCTGGAAAAGCTATGTCGGGGCTTATCGTATTCCCTATGTTTATGGCCTTACGATTGGAGAACTGGCTCTCATGGCCAAAGCAACGCCGGGCTGGCTCGACGTCAGCAAGAGCGCTCTCCAGAGAGGAAAATTAACCGTTATTGCCATGAAAGGCTGGAACCGCGATATGTTATGGACGGACACCGGGCTGCGATGGGTTCCCACTTCGCCCGCCATACCCGATCTCTCCGCCGCCCTTGGCTATGCGATGACCGGTCTGGGCGCGCAAATCGGGGGATTCCGGCATGGCTACGGCACTCAATTTCCCTTTCGGCTGTTGAGCTTTCCGGGGAAAGAGCCGCAAGAAATTGCCAATGCTCTGAAGGCAAGGCAAATTCCCGGGCTCGATTACAAAATTGTCGATCGGCGGACGCCTCGCGGATGGCAGGGGAAAGGAGTTTACGTTGTGGTGAACGACTTCTCCCGGCTTCGCCCTACGGAAATCAGTTTCAATATGATGCAACTGGCCTGCCTCTGGAGCGCGGAAAATCCTTTTGCCGCGGTAACCCAAACGAAGGCCCGGCTTTTCAACAAACATGTCGGTTCGACCGAATGGTGGGATGCCCTCGAACGCCAGGGGGCGCGTGTGGAAGTGGCCAAATTTCTCCGCAAATGGCAAACCCAGGCGATGGTATTCCAGGCCATGAGCCGAAAATACTGGCTATATCGTTAGTCGGGGTCTTTGGGCCAACACTGCCAGGCAGGACTCCAGCAGGTGGTGCGGCCTCCGATGGTTTCCCTGACCAGTGGTTTTTTCGATTTCGGGCAGATACCGTTATTTGTCCAGCGATGGAGAAAGAGCCAGTTGTCGGGCGGCTTTCCCCAATCCGGCGCGATTATCCTCATGGCGTCCTCGCAGACCCCTTTGATGCTTTGAAAAAGATGCGTTAGCTTGATTCCCTTGATTCTCCCGGCGGGGCAGGCGGGCCGGATACGCGCCCTCCAGAGAATCTCGTCCGCCAACCAATTGCCGATGCCTGGAAAACGTTCCTGCATGAGAAGGACTGCCTTGATGGGTGATTTTTTGCGGCGTTTGAGAAATTCGCTCAATAAATCCCGTGTAAAATCGTCCGATAAAATAGCCGGTTGCAGGTGGCTCCACCAGGCCGGAGAATCAGTTCCGCGATGAAATCGGATGGCCCCGAATTGCCGTGGGTCTTTATAAATCAGGCGTCGCTTTTTTTGAACGAGGATCAGGTGTTCGTGTTTGACTTTTGCATCGCCGGGACTGCCCACGAATAGTTCCCCGGTCATTCCCAGATGAACTCCCATCCAGATGTTTCCCGAAAATTGAAACACCATCCGTTTTCCGTGAGCCTTCGATTGCAATAATTTGGAGTTTGGCAAATAGCGTTCGAGGGCATCCGTGTCGCAATCGCGAAAATTCCGCGATCCTGGATTAATTTGCAAGCTGAGGACCTTTTCCCCTATACCGACATTCCACTGTCGGCGGTAATACTCGACTTCGGCCAACTCTGGCATCTAGAACCTATCTCAAATTGAAAGCACTGATTGCAATTTTTTTAAATTTGCTTTCCAGCCTTGTGGCCTTTCCAGCCTTGTGGCGATAGATAAATTTTATCCTTGAAGAGGCAACGAGTCAACAATCACAACTTAATTAAAAATGGCTAGACCGATCACTTTGTTCACCGGGCAGTGGGCCGATTTGACGCTTTCGGAAGTTGCCAAAATAACCGGCGAAATCGGTTACGACGGGCTCGAACTGGCTTGCTGGGGCGACCACCTGGAGGTTGACCGGGCGGCCGTCGATAAAGACTATTGCGAGGGCAGGCACGAGTTGCTGGCCCGATACGATTTGCGCTGCCACGCCATTTCCCACCACTTGGGCGGGCAGTTGGTCTGCGATCCCAATGACGATGAACGCAGCGACGCCTTTGCTCCACCCAAGTGTGCAGGCGATGCCGACAAGAAACGGGCCTGGGCTGTCGAAACGATGAAAAACACGGCGCGTGCCGCCCGCAATATGGGAGTTGGCGTGGTCAATGGTTTCATCGGTTCGTCCATTTGGCATTTGCTCTATTCCTTTCCCCCCGTGTCGGAAGAGAGAATCGAGCAGGGATTCCAGTATTTTGCCGAGATGTGGAATCCCATTTTTGACGTTTTCGACGAATGCGGGGTGCGGTTCGCCCTGGAGGTGCATCCAACGGAACTGGCTTTCGATATTCACACGGCGGCGCGCGCCCTGGAAGCGGTCGGCCACCGGGAGGCCTTCGGGTTTAATTTCGATCCCAGCCATTTGCTCTGGCAATTCATCGATCCGGTGGAGTTTATCAATGCCTTTCCCGACCGTATTTATCATGTCCATATGAAAGACGCCATTCGCACGCTGGGCGGCAAAAGCGGCATTCTCTCCTCCCGCCTGCCGTTCGGGGATCATCGCCGCGGCTGGGATTTCCGATCTTTGGGGCGGGGCGAGGTTGACTTCGAGGCCATTATCCGGGCGCTGAACCGGATCGGTTATGAAGGCCCTCTCTCGGTGGAATGGGAGGACAGCGGAATGGACCGGATCCACGGCGCCGAGGAATCCTACGAGTTTCTGCGGGGGCTCGATTTCAAACAGAGCGGGAGGGCTTTCGACGCCTCTTTCGACCGGGAAAATAGATGAGAAGAAAACTGCGCATGGGCATGGTGGGGGGAGGCCGGGAAGCCTTTATCGGCGCGGTTCACAGGCACGCCGCCGCCCTTGATGGAGATATTGAGCTGGTCGCGGGCGCGTTTTCCGCCGATCCGGAAAAATCACGTCTTTCGGGCCGCGACCTACTTCTCGATGCCGCGCGCGTCTATGGAAGTTATGAGGAAATGGCGCAAAAGGAAGCCGCACTGCCCAACGATAAACGCATAGATTTCGTCAGCATCGTGACGCCCAACCACATGCACTTTCCGGTGGCCAGGGAATTTTTAATGGCAGGCTTCAATGTCATTTGCGACAAACCGATGACGCTCAGCCTGGCGGAGGCCCGGAAACTGCGCACCCTGGTCAAACGTTCGGGTAAAGTTTTTGCCCTGACCCATAATTACACCGGTTATCCCATGGTTAAAGAGGGGAGGGAACTGGTTAAAAATGGCCGGTTGGGAGAAATTCGCAAGATAGTGGTGGAATATTCCCAGGATTGGCTTTCCACCCATCTTGAATCGACGGGTCAAAAACAATCCGCCTGGCGCACCGATCCCGAACGGGCGGGGGTGGCCGGTTGCATTGGCGACATCGGCAGCCATGCCGAAAATCTGGCCCGCTACATGACCGGTTTGCGCATCGACTCCCTGTGTTCCGATCTGACGACATTCGTGTCGGGGCGCAAGCTAGATGATGACGGCAATATCCTCATTCGCTATAAAGGAGGCGCGAGGGGGGTTCTCATCGCATCGCAAATTTCATCGGGAGAGGAAAACAACCTCGTTATTCGCATTTACGGATCGAAAGCTAGCCTAGAGTGGAACCAGCAAAATCCCGAGACTCTGTTTATCAAATACCCTGACGCAGCGGCCAAAATATTGCGGCGGGGCCATGGTTATTTGGGAAAAACCGCTACCGGCAGCTCACGATTGCCGCCCGGCCACCCGGAAGGTTTTATCGAGGGATTTGCCAATATTTACAAGGAGGCGGCCAAAGCGATTCGGGAAGTGGCCGTGGGCAAGAAAGTCAAAGCCCATGACTATCCCAATGTGGAGGACGGCGTTTACGGCATGGCCTTCATCGAAACCACCGTAAAGTCGACCACTTCAAAGCAGAAGTGGATTAAATTTCCCCGAGTTTAGGCCTTAATATGGTTTAACCACTGCTATCTTCAGACGAGTTGCAGTTCCGGTTCAACCGCATTTGACAATAGCTGGTTCATTTGCGAGGCGGCGCCGTTTCGAACCATTTTGCCAACTCGAATTGCCTGGTTGATTTCGTCGTCTCCCACCCCAATTCGCCGGGCCTGGTTCAGGTGGTGTTTCAGGCATGGCTGGCAGTTGGCGGCGATGGCAGCGCCCAAGGCAATCAGCTCGATTGTATTTTCGTCCAGTTCCATAACATTCCTTTTCTTTGTCTTTTGCATAGAAAGTCGGTCGGATAGGTGTGCCATTAAATTAAATCCACATTTTTCTTGTTTTCAAACGGGCCGTGGATTTTTTGGAAGATGTGCCCACGGACCGTGGGCAGGAAGCCATCAGATTTCGGTGACTTCTACGCCGATTTCACCGTCGGCAAACTGCGTCCGCAAAGAACGCCCTGTTTCCAGGCCGGCTTTTCGGGGCACATGCCGGCCGCGCTCGTCCTTAATTATGGCGAACCCGCGTTGCAGGATTTTATCCGGATGGGCGTTTTGCAAACGTTTGGCGTAGCCCCGGACCTTCTCTGCCGATCCTTCCATGCGGGTTCTGACGGTGGTTGTGAAGCGGTTTTTCAGGGACAAGAATTGGGCGGAGGCGAAATGCACTCTCTTATCCGGAGCAATGGCGGCCAGGCGGACGGCCAGGGATTTTTCCCGCTGGCGGCCGTTTGCGATGCCATGGCGCAATGAGGCCAGCAACCGGTTGGCCAGGTCGTCGAGGCGCAGAAACCCTTGCTCAATTTTGTGGATGGGAGAGAGACTGGCTAAATTTCCGCTGAGCCTTTCCAGGTTAAAACCGAGCTGATCGACTTGGTTTCTCAAGGTTGCGGCAAGGGCATTTTTTACTGTTGTCAGGCGCTGTTCGCATTCGGTGAAATTGCGGCAGATAAGCTCCGCCGCGCGCTGGGTGTTTCGGCCCTCCAATCGGCCGCGAAATCGCTCAACGTGTAGTCGATTTCATGCCCCACAGCGGAGATTACGGGTGTTTGGCAGGCAGCCACGGCGCGGGCTACTTTCTCCTCGTTGAACGGCCACAAATCCTCCAGGCTTCCACCCCCTCGGCCGATCACGAGCAGGTCCAGGGCTTTCACTTGCTGAGCTTTATCGATCATGGCGGCAATTTCCCCGGCTGCCTCGGAGCCCTGCACCCGGGAGGGAAATATGACCACCCTACCTCTCCAGTTCCTTCTTTGCAGGATGCTTAAAAAATCGCGCACGGCGGCGCCGGAGGGGGAAGTCACAAAGCCCACCGTTCGCGGTAGCAGGGGCAGTCCTTTTTTCCGGTCCGCATCGAAAAGACCTTCCTCCGCCAGTTTTCTTTTCAGTCTTTCAAATTCCAGTTGCAGGCGGCCCTAGCCCGGAAATTTCATAAAAAAAGTATCGCTGATATGCTTATCTGCTGATATACAGCAGGATAGATTAAACATTAAAGCAATATCAGCGATGACAAAAAGTAAACAATTAGAACTACAGTTGACAAGGGTAAAAGGCCGCCGTGTGCGGGTTGATTTTAAGGGCGGTGAGGTTACTTCGGATGCCGGGCTGCTTTTGATCCGGGAAGTGGATCGGCGGTTGGGCTTGACCGAGCAAGCGGCCCGGCAATTAGTAGACAAACGGCAGAAGGGCAAAGTGCGCCATGAGATGCTGGCCATGATCCGGCAGCGCGTTTACGGGCTGGTGGCGGGCTATGAGGATTTGAACGACTTTGACACCCTGCGCCGCGATCCTTTGTTGCAAACGGTAACGGGGCGCACTGAAGCGTTGGCCAGCGCGCCGACTTTGTGTCGTTTTGAAAACGGGCAGGATCGGCGGGCAGCCTTTGCCCTGAACGAGTTGCTGGTCGAACAGTTCATGGGATCCTTTGCCGAGGAACCCGAAGAGATCATCCTGGACTTTGACGCCACCGACAATCCGGTGCACGGGCTCCAGGAGGGACGTTTTTTCCACGGTTATTATGATCATTACTGTTTTTTGCCGCTGTATGTTTTTTGCGGCGATCAGCTTCTGGTGGCCTACCTGCGGCCCAGCAAGATCGATGCGAGCAAGCATGCCGGGGCCATCCTCAAATTGCTGGTTAAACGGATTCGCCAAAGCTGGCCCCATACGCGGATTATTTGGCGTGCCGACAGCGGATTCTGCCGGGATCGGATTCTCTCGTGGTGCGAGCGCAACGAGGTTTATTTTATAGTGGGAACGGCCCGCCATGCACGCTTGCAGCAAGCGGCCCGGCAGTTGCAGGAGCAAGCCAAACAATGGTTCGAGGGTAGCGGCAAAAAGCAACGGCTGTTTCAGCACTTCGAGTATGGGGCAAAATCGTGGCGGCGCCAACGCCTTATCATCCACAAAGCCGAACACACCGCACAGGGGTCCAACCCGCGCTTCGTGGTGACGAACCTGCAGGGCGATCCCCAAGAGCTTTACGACAAAGTATACTGTGGCCGCGGTGAGATGGAGAACCGGATCAAGGAACAGATGCAATTGTTCAGCGAACGCACCAGCGCGCATAAATGGTGGGCCAACCAGTGGCGATTGCTCTTGTCGGGGCTGGCCTACACCTTGATGGAAGCCTTGCGCCGGTTCGCATTAAAAGGGACGAAGTGGGCGCGGCTCCAATGCCACAGTCTACGGCTAAAATTAATCAAGATCGGAGCGGTAATCGTGCGCAACACCCGAACGATTCACTTTCATCTAAGTGAAAGTTATCCATGGGCCAGTCTTTTCAACCATGCGGCCCGCCGGTTGGTGCCAACCTAAAGGGCGCATTGGCGCTGCCCCCGGCGCTACCGAACCAATGGGGGAAAGGGGGAAGTGTCTCTACACCCTGAAAAACACCTCAAAATCAAGACGATCCGCCCAAAATACAAAGAAATCCATCTCCAATAGCAATAACGAGCCAAACTTTACCCTTCATGAAATATCCGGGCTAGCCGGCGTCCACCAGAAAACGAACGATTATCTGGTAAGAGCCCCTCGGCTCATAGACGGAAACCTGGCCATAAACGATTACCTGCATGCCATCCCCGATTGATAAGTCCAGGCTCCCGGCGTCCCCCCGGAAGATCACGGCGGATACCTGGCTTCGGGCATCCTTGAGGGAAAAATAACAGTGGCCGCTGCTCTGCCTCCGAAAATTGGAGATTTCCCCTTTCAGCCAAATTTCCGGGAACCGGATTTCCAGCAGGTTCCTTACTTCACGATTGAATTCCGAGACGCTCAGAATATGTTCATCGGGCGGAATCAGGCTCTTTTCTAACGGGCTTGGTGGCATAGCGATCTCGGGCCATCTTGGTCAACATGATGAGACCGATCAAGAAAACTCCGCCCAGCAGGCCCAGGCCAGCCTTTCCTTCAAAAATCGACTCGCCGACAATGACAATTGCCAGCGCCCAAGCCAGTTCTATCGGCCAGGATGCCCACATATAGGTTTTATAAGGCACTCCCGCCAATCCCAGGAGGTAATTTTTCAAGCAGAAAGGCACTCCCGGCATGATGCGCACTATGAGGGTCATTTTTCCCGCTTCCGATGATTGAATTCGGGGAACCTTGTGCCCGGCCCTGGCCACCAGCTTTTCCGCCAATGGTCTCAGAAAGCCCGCCGCGACCCAATACCCCAAGCTTATGTTCAGAATCATGGCCAGCCCGAACCCGAGCATATTCCATTGCAGCGCATAGAGACCGGGGGCAATCAGGTAAAAGGGACTGATCGGGCATCCCAGCGCTGGCAGGACGGCAAATAATCCGAAAAAGAGGAGAGGATTGGTTTGCTTGAGGAAAACCCAAAAAGCTTCCCCATAGCCGACGACCAACGGCGTCAGCGAATCCCGGAAAAACCACCCCGCCCCAGCCACAACCATAATCGTCAAGGCCACCCAGGCACCCAGCCGAAGCATCGAACCTTTGCCGGTGCCGCTAACATTTCCCTCCATACCCGTAACGCTTATCAACCCTCGCCACCTTTGACAATCCCTTTTGCGGAGGGCTTGTCGTCCTGCGGTGCCGTTTGGCTATCTGCCATTTGAGGCGAGGGTGGGGGGCTTTGCAGGAGTATTTCTTCCAGTTTCAGCCCGGTTAATTGGTGGATGCCTTTGAGCAGCCTGGTCAATGCGAACATCAGCACGGCCATGGAGGGAATGACGATGACCGGATAGCTCCAGAAGGTCATTTTGCCAATTTCCCTGTTAAAGGCTTCGGTTCCGCTTTCGCTCTTGATGAGAAAGCTGGCCAATCCGTAATTAAGCATGGCGCTGAGGAGGAATGAGAACGCCAGCAGTAGGGTGCAGTAAACGAGGAGTTGGTTGAATTTTTCGCCCGTGCCGCGGCGGCTGAGTTCGGCCTCGACCTTGGGCACGTCGAAAATCTGATCGTTGTAAAGGAAGAGGCGCACCAGCGGTTTGCTGGATTTCAAGGTGGCCATGACGGCCAGGCCGAAAAGTGCTGGCACGGCCGCCTCCTTGACCGCGATCCAGTCTTTATCCAGCTTGAAAAGGCCCACCCCTCCGGTGATCAGGATGCTGGCAAAGCCGAGCACGGAAAAGAAGTTGCATTTCCTCCGCTTGTGAAAATCGAAAAGACCGTAGCTGATGGGAAAAAGCAGAGCCAGGACAAGAAAAAAGGCCGGGGGCAGTTGCACATTTGCGATGGTTTCCAGCAAACGGCTCCCTTTCATGAGAATGAGCGAGGGCAAGAATATATTCAGCCCCAGGTTCAGCCACATATTTTCCCGCTTGTTTTGAGTTGGATTCCGGGGAATGGATGGTGTAGCCTGCGGCTCATCCGATGAATAGATTTCTTTATGCATAACCCTTGGTGGTATCACGTTTTAGGCGAATGGAAGTGAAAGCAAGAAAGATTCGTTGCCTCATATCGGCGGGACCGACGCGGGAATTTTTCGACCCCGTGCGGTTCATGAGCAATCCATCCACCGGCAAAATGGGCTATGCTTTAGCCGGTGCAGCCCTCAAAATGGGGTGGCAGGTCGATCTCGTCAGCGGCCCCGTGTCTTTGCCCGCGCCCGATGTGGCGGCCATTCATGGCGTCGTCACGGGCGATGAAATGTTGGCCCGCATCGATGCCCTTTTCGAGACCTGCGATATTCTCATTATGGCGGCTGCCGTGATGGATTACCGGCCCCGGGAATATTCCGATAGTAAAATCAAAAAATCGGGCGATAGCCTGATGGTGGAACTTGATCCGGTGGTCGATATTCTGAAAACGGTGGCGGCTCGAAAAAAGGACCAATTGGTGGTCGGGTTTGCCGCCGAAACGGAAAACGTGACAGCCCATGGGCGCGAGAAACTGGAACGGAAAAATGCCGATTTTATCGTCGCCAACCAGGTGGGCGCTCCCGGCGCCGGTTTTGCCGCGGACACCAATTTTGTCACCTTGATCGGGCACCGTGGTTTTACCCTCGACATCGGTCCCGCCTCCAAGCACGAGATTGGCGAACAATTGATTGCCGCGTTCGCCTCCGAGATCGGGCGGCCCGTCGGCAAACCGTAACCTCTTCCAACTCGACCGACCATGGTTCATCGAAAACATACGCCGCTGGAAAAAGTTTTGGGCCGACTGGACGAACTGGATACCACCAATTTGACCATTCTGGTGCAGCGGCTGGCCCGTGAGCGCCAACTCCTCGAAACCATTTTCGAAAATGGTTTCGAGGGCATCCTCGTCATCGACCAACAAGGGATCATCGAGTATGCCAACGGGGCGGCCCGAAAACTGATCGGGTTCGACCTCAAGGATTTGGGCCAGGCGGTCCTATGGAAACTCGTGCCGGACCTTGCGCGAACCCTCGACCTTTCAGCCCAAGGGGCTTTCGGCGAAGTTTTGGGGGTATCCCGCGAATTGCATCTTACCTACCCGGAAAACCGATTTGTCCGGCTTTACCTGGTGCCTTTTCTGGAAGGCAAATCCCGCGGTTCGAGTAAAAATACTCGTTATGCGGTCATCCTTTCGGACATTACCGAAGAGAAGATATCGACCCGGGACCGAATTGAAAATGAAAAGGTATCCTCCATCATCATGCTGGCGGCGGGCGTGGCCCACGAGTTGGGCAACCCTCTCAACTCCCTCACCATTCACCTCCAGTTGATCAAACGTGAACTGAAAAAAATGAAGGAAAACGAGGGTCTGGCCAAAATATACAAATCACTGGCTGTGTGCTCGGCGGAGGTTGAGCGGCTGGACGGTATCATCGCCAATTTCCTCGAAGCGGTGCGGCCCCATCCGCCCGATTTTCAGGATCTCGACCTCCTTGCTGTGCTCGATGAAGTGATGGAAATACTGGGCCAGGAATTAAAAAATCACCAGGTTCTGGTCGAGATTGACGCCAGCGATGCCCTGCCCGTTATCTTGGCCGACCGCAACCAGATCAAACAGGTCTATTTCAACATTCTCAAAAACGCCTGCGAAGCGATGGAAAGAGGCGGTACGATCAAAGTGCGCACCCGTTCCGATGACGAATTTGTATTCCTGCAAATCGCCGACAGCGGCCGAGGCATCGAGCAGAGCAACTTCACCCGCGTCTTCGAACCCTATTTTTCAACCAAAGAAAAAGGCCACGGTCTGGGAATGATGATCGTGCAGCGAATCATGCGCGATCACGGCGGGCAGTTAGGTATCGACAGCCAGGTAGGCGTCGGCACCGTTCTGACCCTGCAATTCCCCCAAAAACACCGCCGCATCCGCCTGTTGGAAAAGTAGGGTTTAAAGTAAAGCCCATTGTACTTAATAAGGGGAATATATTTGCACTCCTTATGCCTTCCAATGGCCAAACTCACTCCATGCCTCTTTGTCTCCGTTAGAATTCCTATCCGTATCTTCAAATGATAAATATGAATTATGAACATTGACACCTTTTGGTGTGTCTTTTCTAGCCTTTGAGCATGATCTCTCCATCTACTACTGATCGTGTCGGTATCTTAGCTCGGTCAATATCACCTTGTAGGGTAAGAAATAGATCTTTCGCAAATACTGGATCGTCAAAGTGCCAAGAGTGTGACCAATTACCTGATGCTTCGCTATTACCTTTATCCAAATTATTCCAATAAGCTCCTACATTTACGTTTACAATATTACCCGGAGCATCTTCAGGTAAACCGACTCGACCTACTCTTGGCGCAGTGCCTAACTGTTTTACGTTTGATACTTTAAGGGCTGAGTCATAAGGGTTTTGGTAATTTGTGATACGTGTGGCGTGAGTGAATAAGGCTTGCGATTTTGAGTCATCTTTGGAAAGGGATTTCCTGGCGATATCACCACCGATAAAAGCTAACCCGGATATTTCATGAAGGGTAAAGTTTGGCTCGTTATTGCTATTGGAGATGGATTTCTTTGTATTTTGAGCAGATCGTCTTGATTTTTAGGTGTTTTTCAGGGTGTAGAGACACTGCCCCCTTTCCCCCATTGGTTCGGTAGTGCCGGGGGCAGCACCAATGCACCCTTTAGGTTGGCACCAATCGGCGGGCCGCATGGTTGAAAAGACTGGCCCAAGGATAACTCTCACTTAGGTGAAAGTGAATCGTTCGGGTGTTGCGCACGATGACCGCTCCGATCTTGATTAATTTGAGCCGCAGGGTGTGGCATTGGGCCCGCGCCCACTTCGTCCCTTTTAAGGCTAACCGGCGCATGGCTTCCATCAAGGTGTAGGCCAGCGCCGACAAGAGCAATCGCCACTGATTGGCCCACCATTGATGGGCGCTGGTGCGCTCGCTGAACAATTGCATCTGTTCCTTGATTCGGTTCTCCATTTCACCGCGGCCACAGTATACCTTGTCGTAAAGCTCCTGGGGATCGCCCGGCAGGTTCGTCACCACGAAGCGCGGGTTGGACCCCTGTGCGGTGTGTTCGGCTTTATGGATGACCAACCGCAGCCATCGCCACGAATCGGCAGCATAGACGAAGTCCTGGAATAACCGTTGTTTTTTACCCCTTAGTTCGAACCATTCTTTGGCCTGCTTTTGCAACTGCTGGGCGTCTTGCTGCAAGCGTGCATTGCGAGCCATCCCCACGATGTAACTAACTTCGTTGCGGTCGCACCAAGAGAGTATCCGGTCTCGACAAAATCCACTGTCGGCGCGCCAAATAATCCGCGTACGGGGCCAGCTTTGGCGAATCCGTTTAACCAGCAATTTGAGGATGGCCCCGGCATGCTTGCTGGCATCGATCTTGCTCGGCCGCAGGTAGGCCACCAGCAGCTGATCACCGCAAAAAACATATAGCGGCAGAAAACAGTAATGATCATAATAACCGTGGAAAAAACGTCCCTCCTGGAGCCCGTGCACCGGATTGTCGGTGGCGTCAAAGTCCAGGATGATCTCTTCGGGTTCCTCGGCAAAGGAGCCCATGAACTGTTCGACCAACAGCTCGTTTACCGCAAAGGCCGCCCGCCGATCCTGCCCGTTTTCAAAACGACACAAAGTCGGCGCGCTGGCCAACGTTTCAATGCGCCCCGTTACCGTTTGCAACAATGGATCGTGGCGCAGGGTATCAAAGTCGTTCAAATCCTCATAGCCCGCCACCAGCCCGTAAACGCGCTGCCGCAGCATCCCCAAGACCTCATGGCGTACTTTGCCCTTCTGCCGTTTGTCCACTAACTGTCGGGCCGCTCGTTCGGTCAAGCCCAACTGCCGATCCACTTCCCGGATCAAAAGCAGTCCGGCATCCGAAGTAACCTCTCCGCCCTTGAAATCAACCCGCACACGGCGGCCTTTTACCCTTGTCAACTGTAGCTTTAATTGTTTACCTTTTGTCATCGCTGATATTGCTTTAATTATTGATCTATCCTGCTGTATATCAGCAGTTAAGCATATCAACGATACTTTTTTTACGAAATATCCGGGCTAGTGCCAATTGCACATTGAATTACCTGGAAGATCGTTCTGATGCTAAAAGCACCGCTAGTAAATTAGAGGCTGTCCCAAAAATATAAAGATTTTATAGTCAACTGGATGACGTTGATAAAAAGAGCCGGAAAGAGCAAGTTTTTGCTCGATCCGGCCAAAAAAGGGTTCTATAATTGAGTTAGCGAAAATCAATATAGCCCTTTCTATGAAAAATATAGCCATCCAATGCCTCCTGCGTCCAGCTTTAACTGTGGTCGACCGGTGCCTCGATTACGATAACTTCCGCGCCACCATTGATCGAATCGATCGGCTGCTGATCGACTCGGAGGTGGAATCGCAGGCCATTGAGCTGGCCTTGGAGGGGTGGCCGCCAATGGGTCTAAAGGCCCGGCGGCAGCGGGCCAGTTTTGCCATCAAGGCACTGCGCATGGATACGCTGGGCCGTCTGCTCGGAGGGATTTCGTTTCGGCATTTGTCGCGGGCTCTGGGCAGCAGCGATCTGTTGGCCGACTTTTGCCGTGTCCGGCAGATCGATGGCATCAGGGGCATCTCCAAAAGCACCCTGGAGCGGGCCTCGAAGTTTTTCAGCGAAGAGCAGTTGAGGGCCTTGCACCGGACCTTGACTGAGGTGGTGGGCGATGCCCTTCTGGCCCGGCAGGTGGGATTGGACAAGCCGATTGACACCACCATTTGCCTGATCGACGGCACCTGTTTGGAGGCTAACATTCATTGGCCGACGGACTGGGTATTACTCAAGGATGTAGCCGGCACGTTGCTCAAAGCGATCCGGCTGATCCGCGAGAAGGCCGGTTTGCGCCATCGCATGCCGATCGAACCGGAGCCCTTGGCTCGGCAGATGAATCGGCTGTGCATACAGATGACCCACAGCCGGCGGCGAAAGGACAGCGCGCGGCAGCGCAAGGGTATCTTGAGGCAGATGAAAAAGCTGCTCAAACGGATCGGGGAGCATGCCCGCAGTCACCGGGAATTATTGCAAGCCTGCTGGGAGCAAAGCGATTACAGCGAAAAACAGGTCCAACAGATCCTCGCCCGGATGGAGCGCATGAGCGAGCAAATCCCGGTGGTCATCAAACAGGCGCACGAGCGGATCATTGGCCGCCGCCAGGTGAAAAACGCAGAGAAAGTCTTGAGTGTTTACGAACTCGATGTGCAGGTGATTGTGCGAGGTAAAGCGGGCCAAGAGGTCGAGTTCGGCAACACCCTGTTTTTGGGAGAAAGCGTTGAAGGGTACCTGCTGGACTGGAAACTCTACGGCAGCCGAACTCCAAGCGAAAATGAACAAATGCAAGAGAGTTTGCAAAGACAGAACCGCTTCAACCTGGAAGAACCCATAGCGGCCATGTGCGCGGACCGGGGATTTGCCTCCCAGCGGGCCCGCCGGCAGTTAGCCCAGGAGGGAATCTACGACGCGCTCTGTCCACGCGATCCGAAGCAGTTGAAAAAACGGATGGAGGAACCACTGTTCAGACAATTGCAAAAGCGCCGGGCCAGCACCGAAGGGCGGATCGGGGTATTGAAGAATCGCTGGCAGGCCGGGCGGTTGCGCAGCAAAGGCTTTGCCAACCGCTCGATCAGCGTAGCCTGGTCGGTACTCTCGCACAACCTATGGAAAGTAGCCAAGATGCTGGCCCAGCAAGACGAACTAAAAACCAAAGCGGCGGCCTAGAGAGCGGAAAAGCAAGGACAATACTTTTTCACAGCCTTACTGTCGGCTCATACAAAGAAAACCAGGCAACCGGACCCCAAAACCAGTATCCTAACGTTATAGGAGAGCAAAGTTGATACTCTCCCAAATGCAAATACCTCTAAAATGAGCGCCTATCAAAAGCCCTCGCAAAAATCACCCTTTTGGGACAGCCTCTAAATTAGTAAAGGACGGTATCTCTATTCTTGCCCGTAATCAGTTGACCCAAGATCGAAACAAATGTGAAGTTGACCCAAGATCGAAACAAATGTGACATTGATGTGCATCTACTAGGTCATTCCACCGGCGCTTATGTGATTCGTGAGGGTTTTTATGAAGCGTCTCAAAATAGAAGTATCTCAAGAGTTAACTGGCAAGTAAGCCAATTAGCCCGGATATTTCGTAAAAAAAGTATCGTTGATATGCTTAACTGCTGATATACAGCAGGATAGATCAATAATTAAAGCAATATCAGCGATGACAAAAGGTAAACAATTAAAGCTACAGTTGACAAGGGTAAAAGGCCGCCGTGTGCGGGTTGATTTCAAGGGCGGAGAGGTTACTTCGGATGCCGGACTGCTTTTGATCCGGGAAGTGGATCGGCAGTTGGGCTTGACCGAACGAGCGGCCCGACAGTTAGTGGACAAACGGCAGAAGGGCAAAGTACGCCATGAGGTCTTGGGGATGCTGCGGCAGCGCGTTTACGGGCTGGTGGCGGGCTATGAGGATTTGAACGACTTTGATACCCTGCGCCACGATCCATTGTTGCAAACGGTAACGGGGCGCATTGAAACGTTGGCCAGCGCGCCGACTTTGTGTCGTTTTGAAAACGGGCAGGATCGGCGGGCGGCCTTTGCGGTAAACGAGCTGTTGGTCGAACAGTTCATGGGCTCCTTTGCCGAGGAACCCGAAGAGATCATCCTGGACTTTGACGCCACCGACAATCCGGTGCACGGGCTCCAGGAGGGACGTTTTTTCCACGGTTATTATGATCATTACTGTTTTCTGCCGCTATATGTTTTTTGCGGTGATCAGCTGCTGGTGGCCTACCTGCGGCCGAGCAAGATCGATGCCAGCAAGCATGCCGGGGCCATCCTCAAATTGCTGGTTAAACGGATTCGCCAAAGCTGGCCCCGTACGCGGATTATTTGGCGCGCCGACAGTGGATTTTGTCGAGACCGGATACTCTCTTGGTGCGACCGCAACGAAGTTAGTTACATCGTGGGGATGGCTCGCAATGCACGCTTGCAGCAAGACGCCCAGCAGTTGCAAAAGCAGGCCAAAGAATGGTTCGAACTAAGGGGTAAAAAACAACGGTTATTCCAGGACTTCGTCTATGCTGCCGATTCGTGTGTAAACGCCGGGATGAAACCGGTACGGGGGTCGGGGTAAAACCGGTACGCTTGGAATAAGGTTTAGGTTAGTAATTGCAGGTACGTCAAGGTTTAGGGTTTGGGAGTTGGTTTTGGGGATTGGCTTGGGGTCGGTGAGGAGGCCGGAGGCCGACGAGCCGGGCCCAAGGCGTTTATTGTTTTGTGCCACGGCGACGGCGTCGAGCATCGCGCAAGCGGTAGCTTTGCCCGTTGGCTTCGAGGATATGCACCCGATGGGTGAGTCGGTCCAGCAGAGCTCCGGTGAGCCGTTCGGAACCGAGCACTTCGATCCAGTTCTCAAAGGGCAGGTTGGTGGTGACGATGAGACTGGTGCGCTCGTAAGCGCGGCTGACCACGTCGAAGAGCAGTTCGGAACCGGTCTTGGAAAAAGGGACGTAACCGAGTTCGTCGAGGATGAGTAGGTCGAGCCTTTCGAGTTGCTTCATGAAGCGCTGCAGGTCGTGGTTGTCGCGTTGCTCGAGCATATGGGTAACCAGGGCGGTGACCCCGAAGAAACGGATCCGCGGGCCCTGGGCACAGGCGGCAAAGCCCAGGGCGGTGGCCAGGTGCGTTTTACCGGTACCGGCGTTACCGAGGAGCAGCACGTTTTCGCGCTGGTCGACATACTCCCCGCGCATGAGCTCTCGGATGAGCGCTTCGTTGATCGAGGGCTGCGCTTCAAAGGCGAAGCTCTCGAGGGTCTTGAGCACGGGGAAACGGGCGTTTTTGATCCGCCGCTGGGCGGCCCGCTGTTCGCGTTCAATGAGCTCCCGTTCGACCAGATGCAACAAAAAGGCGGCGTAATCGAGCCGGTCCCGGGAACAAGCCGCGGCCACCGCCGGCCATTCGCGCAGGATGGTGGGCAACTTCAGTTTCTTGAGGTGATGGTGTAACAGCAGCTGGTTTTTTTCTTCCTTCATAAAGCCCCTCCTGGAATCTTGAGCAGTTCGCTGTAGGCACCGAGGTCAGGGGCGGCCACACGGACGTGACGCAGGTGTGGATGGCCGTCCAGCCGGAAGGTTCTGCTCCCGTAGTCTTCCTGAGGATAGAGATACTGGGCGATGGCCTCACGAGTCAGTCCCCCCACCCGCAGGGCCGAGACGACGGCCTGCTGCAAGGCCGCCATGGGGTGTTTCTCCAACAGCCGCAGCACCCGGATATACTCCCGGGTGCCTTCGCCCCCGCATTGGCTTTCGAGCCGGCGTCTGAGGACCTGCAGGCACTGCGGCAACTGCCAGCCCGAGAGTGGGCGGGCGAAGTCCAAAGCGCCCGGTTTTTTCTCCAGCAAAGCCAGGTAGTGCACCGGCTCGAAAGAGACTTGCTCTTTATCCCAAATGCGGCGGTGCCGGGCCACCTCTTGGCCCCCACAGAAGATCATCACCTGCCGACAGGACCCTTCCACCACCACCGGATGGTGGGCGCAGCGCACCGGCACCGAATAGTCGTTGCACTCGAAGCGCACCAGCGAGAGGCTGCTGACGCAGGTCGAGCGTTTGCGGCTCGCTTCAAAGGGTATGGGCGGCAACGCCAGCATGACGGCGCGCTCCTCGGCCAGCAGTTCCTTTTTCACCGCCCTTTTCCCGCGTAATTTACGCTCCATGTCCCGCTCACATGCCTCCAACAGCTTTGCGTTGAGTTCCTCCAGGTCCCGAACCTGCGGTACCGGTACCAGGAAGTTGGCCCGGGCATAACGCACGATCCCCTCGACCACGCCCTTCTCGTTGGGCCGGGCGGGCAGACAGAAGTGTTCCTCGAACAGGTAATGGCTCTGTAGCTGCAGAAACCCGTCGGTCAGCTTGCGTTCACGCGAACCGATAATCTTACCCACCGCCACCTTCGAGTTGTCATAGCTGATGCGCCGGGGCACCGCCCCGAAAAACTCAAAAGCTCGCAGGTGCCCCTCCCAGAAGCTCTCCGTGCACTCCCGTTCGAACACCTGCACGAAAAAGGCATCGCTGTAGGGCAGGCTCATGGCAAAAAATGGCCGCCTACGCAATTGCCCCGCCTCCTTCACCAGGGCATGACCGAAGTCCACCTGTCCCTCCCCGGGGCGGTGCTCCAGCGGCACGAACACTTCCCGCCGCCTCGCTCGCGCAGCTCGGCCACCACCTCCTTGACCGCCGTGTAGCCCCCTTGGTAGCCCTTCTCCCGACCCAAACGCTGGTAGATCCGTTTGGCCGTATGGCGCTGCTTCTTGGGCACGTTCCGGTCCGCTTTGAGCACCTCCTCGATCCAGCCCACATACGGATCGATCTTGCGCTCTCGCCTCTTCTTGCGCCGGTATCCCGGCGGCTGGGAATAGGCCAGCATCTTTCCCAGGGTCTCCCAGTGCAGTCCCTCTTCTCGCATTACAGAGCGCTTGCTCTGCTTGTCCCGCAGCACTTTGTGCCGCACTCTTGTCCATTGCTTCATATCTCGATACACTCCTCCTTTCTAGGATAAGCGTACCGGTTTTAAAGCGCCCTCTTTACCGTACCGGTTTTTCCCCGGCGTTTACATTCGTGGCGATGGCTGCGGTTGGTCATCCATAAAGCCGAACACACCGCACAGGGGTCCAACCCGCGCTTCGTGGTGACGAACCTGCCGGGCGATCCCCAGGAGCTTTACGACAAGGTATACTGTGGCCGCGGTGAAATGGAGAACCGAATCAAGGAACAGATGCAATTGTTCAGCGAGCGCACCAGCGCCCATCAATGGTGGGCCAATCAGTGGCGAGTGCTCTTGTCGGCGCTGGCCTACACCTTGATGGAAGCCATGCGCCGGTTAGCCTTAAAAGGGACGAAGTGGGCGCGGGCCCAATGCCACACCCTGCGGCTCAAATTAATCAAGATCGGAGCGGTCATCGTGCGCAACACCCGAACGATTCACTTTTGATGTGCACTGGAAAAAGTGGACACGAGATTCTCCTAAATGGAGAATCGAAGCATGGGAAGAAGACGCAGTATAGAGTTCAAAAATGAGGCAGTTCAACTGATGATACTCGATGGTCTGAGCGCCACCGAGGTATCGACCAAACTTGGGGTCAACACCAACCAATTGTATAGGTGGAAGAGGCTCTATCTGGACGATCAGCAGGGCGAAGCCACCTCAAAGCGACAGAGCAGTCCGAAGGAGATGGCGGCCGAGATAGATCGTCTTCGCAAAGAGCTGCGCCGCTCGGAGCGGATCAACCAGATACTAAAAAAAACGGTGGGCTACTTTGCCAAGGACGAACAATGAAGTACCAGTTTGTCAAAGACAACGAGGGGCGCTTCAAGATCGAGGAAATATGCTCGGCGATGGGGATTTGTCGCAGTGGCTATTACTGCTGGAGGCACCGAGCGCCCTCGGCCCGGCGGATCGAGGACGAGGGAATCAAGGGGGCGATCCTGAAGGTACACAAAGAGGCCAAGGGCCGCTATGGGCATCGGCCAATGCACCGCCATCTGAAGGATGATGAGGGCATCGATTGCGGCCGTGACCGGGCTCTGCGTCTGATGCGTGAAATGGGAATCAAAAGCACCCAGAGTAAACGCTTTAAGCCATTAAAAACCAACAGTAACCATCCCTATGGTTACAGCCCCAATGTGCTTAAAAAGCATGGCCAGCCGACCCATATCGACGAGGTCTGGGTGGCGGACACGACCTACCTACGGACCCTGGCCGGTTGGATGTACTTGGCCACGGTGATGGACCTGTTCAGCCGACGCCTGCTGGGCTGGAGCGTTTCCAACCACAACGACGCGAAGCTGGTTGGCAAGGCCCTCAAAGCCGCGGCCATGACCCGCGGCACACTGCGCACCGGGATTATTCATCACAGCGATCGGGGCAGCCCCTACGCCAGCGACGACTATCAGAGGCTGGTCTCTGAACTAGGCATGAAGCCGAGCATGAGCGCCCAAGGCAACTGCTACGACAACGCGGCCATGGAATCGTTCTACGGCCGCTTCAAGACCAGCACGATTCGAGGCCGCCACTTTGCCGACGAGCGCGAACTGCGATCAACTGTCTTCGAATACGTGGAAATCTTCTACAACCGATATCGCAAACATTCCTCTCTGAGTTACCAAAGCCCAGTCCAATTCGAGGAAAATATTTGCCCCCCATGGGGGGCAACGAGAAAACAAAACCCTTTACCAAAACAAGCCGCCTGACACACTAATCAATAAACAATGAATATAAGAGAATCCCGTGTCCAACAAATCCAGTACACGTCACTTTCACCTAAGTGAGAGTTATCCTTGGGCCAGTCTTTTCAACCATGCGGCCCGCCGATTGGTGCCAACCTAAAGGGTGCATTGGTGCTGCCCCCGGCACTACCGAACCAATGGGGGAAAGGGGGCAGTGTCTCTACACCCTGAAAAACACCTAAAAATCAAGACGATCTGCTCAAAATACAAAGAAATCCATCTCCAATAGCAATAACGAGCCAAACTTTACCCTTCATGAAATATCCGGGCTAACAGGATTTCTGGGGTCCTTTGTGTGTTTCCCTACTTCGGCGCGATCCAAGACTAGCCTTAACCATTCAGTCCGCGTTTTTTTATGTTTTTCCGGATGAGGTATTTCACCGTCAGGAATTTCCAGATAACGCGTCGTTCCAGGTTCATTACCAAATGAAGCTTCTTTCCCTTTAGGTTTTTTTATATTTCTCACGCTGATAAAAAAATTCGTCATAGTCATAATTTACTCCTTTGGGTTGATGTTTTGTTGTAGGCTAATGTATTGCGGGCAGCAACTACGCAACCCATGATTAGGTTGCATGATAAAAATTTTGTCTGAGAGTATTGCAAGTTAGTTTGCAATTATTTTTCCGAGATGAGAATTTATCAGAACTCCGCAATTTGCATTATTTGGATGGGAGGCTGAAAGTGGATGAGAGGGGCGATGATAATGATTTTTTGGCTTTGTTTCGCGCCTTTCTTGATTATTGCAAATTGGGGGTTCCTTGATATCGCTAATACTTGATCTTGTGATACTTGTAATTCTATTGAATTTTTTTGGGCGGATTCTGGCGTTTTTTCCGGAGGCAGTGGCGCGGTGTGTCTGCTGCCTGTTGGGCGATCTTATCTTTTTTGCCCCGACGGGGCGGCGGGTGGTGCTTTTGTCCAATCTTCACCATGCTTTTCCCGAAAAAACCGAAAGCTGGCGGCGTAGTATCGGGCGGGAGAGCTGCCGGCGGCTGGTGGAGACCGCTCTGTTTGCGATGGCTTCGCCTTATTTTGATGAGAAACGCTGGCAGCGGGTGTTGACGATGCCGGAATCAACGCGGGCGGTGGTGGAGAAATTGAAAAGCGAGGAGGTGGGCGGCATCTCACTGATTCCGCATTTCACCTTGATGGAGACCTTGGCGGCGTTACCTCTTTTGATGGAGGGCCATTATTCCATGGCAACCATTTACCGGCCTTTTGACAACAAGAGCCTGGATCGTTGGTTACGCCGGTCGAGGGAACGTTTTGGGGGCCGTATGCTCTCCCGCAAAAAGGGTTTCGGCGAAACCCAGCGGATGATTCGGGAGGGCGGCTGGATTGGGGTCTTGTTCGACCAAAATGCTGGCGCCCGAGGCGTGCTTACTCACTTTTTCGGACGGGTGGCATCCACGACCGAGCTGCCAGCCCTGCTCTGCCGCAAATTCGATGTTTGCGCGGTCATAACCTATGGTGAACGGATCGCTTTTTGGCGGGGCCAACTGCGTATGCAGGTTCTCGATTATGCAAACACTCGGGAGGGCTTGATCCTGGCCTCCAATCGCTGGCTGGAAAACCATTTGAAATCTTCCGACAATGCCTGCGCGGACTGGCTTTGGCTGCACGACCGGTGGAAGACGCAGGATAATCCGATGAGGCGGCTTCGCCTGGAGCACAAGAAGAGCTATCTGGAGCCGTATCTTCGTTTTTGCGGGATGGAGAAGCATCCGAGGCAGACGCGCATTTGGGTGCGCATGCCGAACTGGCTGGGGGATGTGGTGATGGCCCTGCCGCTGCTCGAAGCCATCCGGGTTGGGAGGCCGGAGGCGGAAATCACCGTGTTGGCTCGCGACGGTTTTCTGCCGCTTTTGCAACAACTGCCGTTTATCGATAATGTGATTCTCCTACCGGAAAAGAGTTATTCCTGGGCCTATTTCGGATTTTTCCGGAACCTGAAACATCAATACCCGGACACCATTTTGCTATTGACCAACTCCTTGCGGGGAGATTTGGAAGCCTGGTTGACGGGCTGTCCCCAGTGTTTCGGAATGCTGCGCCGGGAAAAATGGCGGCCGCTGCTGACCCATCGCTGGAAGCTGCCCCCGGAACTGGATGAAACCAAGGTTCATCAAACCAGGGTCTGGGAACAGTATCTGCGCTATTTCGGTTTGGCGGAGCCGCTCCATCTGGAGCCGGTATTTAACTGGCGGGAGGTCGAAAAGACGGGGCCTGTAGCGGATCTTGCAAAAATCGGATTGATCTGCGGGACGGAGAATCAACCTGAGAAACGCTGGCCGGTGGCCCGGTGGAGGGACCTGATCGAGCAACTGTTGTCGCACAATGAAAACCTGAGTTTCGTCCTTTTTGGAACGATCAATGACCGGCCTATTACGGATTCAGTGGCAAAAGGTTTGCCTGGCGAACTGGTTGAAAATCTGGCCGGTGAGACGAATCTGGCCGCCTTTTTGGAAAAATTACGGGAATGCCGCCTACTGTTGGGAAACGATACGGGAGGCGTCCACCTGGCCAATGCCCTGGGTGTGCCGGTGGTGGTTGTTTGCGGCCCCACCAATCCGCTGCGCACCGGCCCGGTATTTAAGGCTCCCGTGACCATCCTGCAACCGCCCGACTGCCCCCCGGAAGGCGGGATGCCGATTGATGAAGTGGCCGTGGAAAGGGTTGCCGAGGCGGCCCTTAAGCTATTTAAAGCGGAAAATGAGCAAAGTACCATGAATCCGACGCCGTGAAAAAACTGCTGCCTTATTTTTATCTTTTGAAGCGGGTGAAGTACGCTTTTCTGGGGGCACTGCTGGCGGGGCTTGTCTATGCGGCGATCAGTGGTTTCGGCTTGGCCTACATTTTGCAGGACATTCTACCGGAGCTTTATGGCGAGGAGGACATATCCAACTGGGCCCTGCTCCTGCTGGTGGCCAAGCTGCCGCTGGTATTTGCCCTGAGATCGATCGGGGGTTACCTGAACGCCGTACTGATAGCGTATTGCGGCTTGAAAATCCTGGAGGAAATCCGGCTCCGGGTTTTCGGGAGACTGCAGTATTTGCAATTGTCGTTTTTTCAAAAATACAACAGCGGGGACCTCCTCAGCCGGAGCATGAACGACACCGCGGTCTTGCAGCAAACAATTATCCAGGGCTCGAATGACCTGCTGATACAACCGTTTACATTGCTGGCGGCCATCGTTTATCTGGTTTGGACGGCGCTGCAAAACACGGGATTGGGGTTCGTTCTGCTATTTTTATTGATGGTCCCGGTCTGCATCATGCCGATTCGCTACCTGGCCCGGAAATTGATCCTGCGGGCCAAGCAAGTGCAAAAGGAAATGGGGGTGGTGACGGAATATGAGCGGGAGAACCTGACCGCCATCCGCGAAGTGCGGGCCTTCAACCTGGAAAAAGAGCAAATCGAGGGTTTCAGGAAGCTGTTGCGGAAATTTTTCTATCTCCAGTTGAAGGTGACCCAATACTTCAAGGCCATCACCCCGAGCATAGAATTTATTACATCAATCGGTCTGGCTCTGGCAATTTTTTACGCCCGCAAAACGGATATCACCTTAGAGGAAGTGGTCCCCCTGGTGGTGGCGCTTTATTTTGCCTACGATCCGATCAAGAAAATCGGCGTCCTGCATGGGCAGTTGAAGAAGGGGCTGGTTTCCCTCGAACGTCTTGAAACCATTCTGGACGAGCCGATTGCCATAAAAGATGAGCCCGATGCCATCGAGATGGAAAAAGTGGAGGGAAAAATCCGGTTTCAAAAAGTTGGGTTCAGCTACGGGGAAGGTCCGGTTTTAAAGGACGTCGACTGCCTTCTGGATGCGGGCAAGGTTTATGCCCTGGTGGGTCCGAGCGGGGCCGGCAAATCGACTTTCGCCAACCTCGTGCCCCGGTTTTTCGAGGTTAGCGCGGGGTCTATTCAACTGGATGGGATCGACCTTCGCAAAATCAAGCTGGGGAGCCTGCGCGAGCAAATTTCGTTGGTCAGCCAGGATCCCATTCTCTTTAACGATACGATTTACAACAATATCCTGCTGAGCCGTCCGGGAGCGAGTGGGGAAGAAATCCAGGAGGCCGCCCGCAAGGCTTACGCGCATTCGTTTATCGAGGATTTTGAAAATGGATATGAGACGCTAGTGGGCGACCGCGGGGCACGCTTATCGGGGGGGCAAAAACAACGCGTGACCCTGGCCAGGGCTTTTCTAAAGAAGGCCCCCATTCTTATTTTGGACGAGGCGACCTCGGCCCTCGACGGGGAGAGCGAACGGCAGATCCACGACGCCCTGGTGGAACTGGTTCGGGGAAAGACGGTCATTATTATTGCGCATCGTTTCAGCACCATTCAAATGGCAGATCTGATTTTTGTCTTCGATGAAGGGAAAATCATTGACCGCGGGACGCACGATCAACTCCATAAGAGTTGTTCATTCTACAGAAATGTCTATGACAACCGACTTTCATAAACATCCATTTGCGGTTAAATCATGAGCCCAGGCAAAGTCCTATTGTCCATTCCCGGCTTGCAGCGGGACATCGTCGAAATTGACGGCATAAAAGTGCGCGTCAAGGACCTGCCCACGAGCCGCAAAATCCGTCGTCATTTGAGACGCGGGCAATATGAAAACCCGGAACGGGAGATGGTCAAAAAATTCCTCAAACCCGGCGACCAGGTACTCGAATTGGGCGCTTCGCTCGGCGTGGTGGCCTGTTTTATCGGTCGGCAAACAGACCCTGGCGGACGCCTGGTCAGCGTCGAGCCCAATATCGACCTGAAACCGTTTTATGAGCGGCAAATGAAACTCAACGGCTATCAGTCAAATTGGATCAACGTTCTCTGCTGTCCCATCTGGGAAAACGAACTGCCCTCCCTGACCGCTTTGAAGGTTTATTTCCCTTCCGAGGATAACCGCTTGGGCCGGGCCAAGCCAAGCGCCGATGGGGGCCGCGACATTCCCTGGGAAACGGCCGAAGCGGTCTGCCAGGAATATTCGCTGGAACCCGATGCCGTCGTTATGGATATCGAAGGGGCGGAAGAGGTCTGGACAAAAATACCTCCCTGTTTTCCACCCTCGGTGCTGATCGTCATTGCGGAATTCCACCACCAGATTTACGGAATCGAAACCTCCGTGCAGGCGGTGCTCGATGATGGCTTTAAAATGGCCGCCTATCAGCACAATGTGATCGCTTTCGAAAGAAGTTAATTGGGCTTTCGATTTACTGGATAAATACCTCGACCTCAAGAGTAAATGGATGTTCGGGCCATAACCTTCGATGCGGGAGGGACGCTGATCCGGCCCTACCCATCGGTGGGCGAGATTTACTTTGAGACGCTGAGAGGTTTTGGGATCGAAGTCGATCCGCAGGAAGTGGAAAAAGATTTTCGAGTCGCTTTTAATGAAACGGTTCGGAGAGGGAATGATAAAAGGGTCAGTAACGAGTCTGAACGGGTGTTTTGGCAGAGGGTGGTTCGGAATTGTCTGGGCCGGCATATTCCTCCCGATATTTTCGATAAGGTATTCGATGAACTCTACGACACATTCGTCTCGGCAAGCCGCTGGCAACTGGCCGAAGATGCCCTGCCAATCCTGAAAGAGTTGCGCCACCGCGGCTACCGCCTGGCCATCCTGAGCAACGCCGACAGCCGGTTCTGCCAAGTATTCAAGGAAATGGGTCTGACCGACCTGATGGAGGCAATTTTTATCTCCAGCGAAATCGGTTACGAAAAACCCGACCTCAGAATATTCCGGCACGTTGAAAAAACCCTCAAATTGTCCCCGCCGCAGATCCTCCACATCGGCGACAGCCCCCGCCACGACGCCGAGGGCGCCGCCAACGCCGGCTGGCAATACCGGTTGCTCAAGTATGAAACCTCCCACCTGGAATATCCGTGCATCAACACTTTGGGCGAAATTCTCGGGGTAGTTTCATAAGAGCCTCGATTGGCGGCTTGGCGTATATTCGTCCTTGCCTCGGTGAAAGGGCTACTTTTTTCTAATGTAAACACTCGCGCCGCCGTAAACACTCGCGCCGCCTACCGAAATCAAAGAATGAAATATTCACGCAAGGTTGAAAATTTGATAGCCAACTTGCGTTCTCTACCGGAGGATAAAAATCGATCCTTCCTGAGCGAGCCGTTTAAGGCGGACACCCTGATGGAGGTCATTCTGGAGCGGCACAATCTGGGCAAACCGAGGCCCGAACAGGTCATCCTGGAAAACTGGAAGCATATCATGGGGGTGGAGAATGCTCCGCGCACCTTTCCCACGAAGATCATCCGCAAGCGGCGACTGCTGGTCTCCGTGGCCAACGCCACCTTGCGGCAGGAAATCTCCTTTCATCGGCACATGATACTTAATCGTATACGGCGTCTGCCCGGTTGTGAGGGGATTAAAGAACTGACGTTTACGACTGGGTAGGAAAAAGGAGACAGGTGTCAGGTTTCAGGTGTCAGGTTTCGAAAATTGCGCATCCTGCATCCCCACGATTCCTGAAACCTGAGACCTTTTAATAATTTGCTTGCCAAGATGGACGGGAAAGCCATTTTCTTCACTTTCGCGTTGAGAAGAGTGTCTCCAGAGGGGCTTTTCCGCGGCTTGTCCGGTTGAATTTTCGAGGCCGGATGAAACGGTGATTCCGGCTTGGGCTGGAACACGGATTCGGTATCCACCCAATCCCTTCAAGCCGTGAAATAGAGTAAGGAAAATGACAACTACAATAATAAAAGAACCGATTATAAAGGACTATCGAAAGCACGATAATGACACGGGATCCTGCGAGGTGCAAATCGCCTTGTTGACCGCGAGGGTGAATCATTTAACGCAACATTTGCGCACCCATCGAAAAGATTATCATTCCCGTCGCGGCCTCATAGCTATGACAAGCCGCCGCAGAAAGCTGCTGGATTACGTAAAAAAGCACGACGTCGAAAAATATCAAGAACTACTAAAACGCCTCAACTTACGCCGCTAAAGGCAGGCTTATCCAAAGCCATCCGAGGGTAGCCTTTTCATCCAGTATTCCGGGATTTAACCCGGATGGATACGCGCCGAACCGATCGGTGCAAGCTCTCCGTTATAGAGACCCACAGGCATGCAAGTGCAATCATGGGTCGATCTCGATAACGGATCAGCGTTACAAGGGTTATAACATCTGTCCGCAACCGCCCAGGCAATGCCAGGGGCCAATCGCATATACCAAAAATAAACAATGATTAAGCAAAAATACTCAGTAACAGTCGAAGACCTGGGAATCACTATTGAAACGGGCACCTTGGCCAAGCAAGCCGGCGGAGCCGTCACCATAATTGCCGGAGAAACGGTATTATTCGTCGCCGCCACGGCGGCCAACAAGCTGCGGCCCGGGCAGGATTATTTTCCACTGGGAGTGGAATATAGAGAAAAGTTTTCCGCCGCCGGTCGTTTTCCCGGTGGCTATTTCAAGAGAGAAGGCCGGCCTTCCGAGCGGGAAATCCTGACTTGCAGGCTTTGCGACCGCCCACTGCGGCCGCTCTTCCCCAAGGGATTTATGAATGAGGTGCAGGTCATTGGGCTGCTCCTTTCCACCGATCTGGTCAACGATTCGGATATTTTGATGGTCAATGGCGCTTCGGCGGCTTTGCTCATATCGAACATTCCGTGGAATGGACCTGTGGGTTGTGTGCGGATTGGCCAAATCGATGGGAAATTTGTGGTCAACCCGACCAATGAGGAGCAATTCGCCTCCGATCTCGATCTCGTTTATGTAGGCAATGCCAAAGAAATGATGATGATCGAGGGGAGCGCGGAGCAAATCCCGGAAGAACGTTTTCTCGAGGCCCTCGATTTTGCTCAGCAGCAGGTCGAGAAAATCATCAAGTCTCAACTGGAACTGGCCGCCATGTGCGCCAAACCGAAAAGAGAATTTGAACTTTATAATTGCGATGCCGATTTTATGCAGCGTGTTCGCGAGGAGGTGGGGGATCGCCTCGTGGAAGCTGTATTCCAGTCGGATAAATTGCAGCGCGAGGCGTCCGTTGACGTGGTCAAGGACAGTGTGGGAGAGGTTCTCAAGGCAGAAATCGGGGAGGACGATTACGACTCGGACCAGCTCCGCATGGCTTTTGAAACGCTGGAGGAGGAAGTTTTTCGCAGTAATATTCTCAATGATGGCCGCCGGGTGGATGAACGTTCGGGCGAAGATTTACGGGAAATTGAATGCCAGACCGGTGTTATACCTCGGGTGCATGGTTCGGCCCTTTTTCAAAGAGGGGAGACGCAGACCATCGTCATCGGGACATTGGGAACGAGCAAAGACTCCCAGGACATGGATGGATTGACGGGCGGCGTCCGCTCCAAGTCATTTATCCTGCATTATAACTTTCCGCCCTATTCGGTGGGTGAAGCGGGCCGGTTTTTCGGACCGGGTAGACGCGAAATCGGGCACGGCGCACTGGCCGAACGTTCCCTTTTGCCGGTTCTGCCGACGGAGGAAGATTTTCCCTATTCGGTGCGGCTGGTATCGGAAATCATGGAGTCCAACGGCTCCACCTCGATGGCCTCGGTTTGCGGCGGGTGCCTGGCCCTGATGGATGCCGGAGTGCCCATAACCGACATGGTGGCAGGGATATCCGTCGGTATGGTGACCGAATCCGATGATTCCGGGAATATCGACAAGTACGTTCTTCTGACCGACATTATCGGAGCCGAGGACCATTTAGGCGACATGGATTTTAAAATCTGCGGCACACGGAAGGGTATTACCGGTTTTCAACTGGACCTGAAAATCCATGGACTGCGGGCTGATATCGCCAAGGAAGCGATATTGCGCAACAGGGATGTCCGCATGAAAATTCTGGATGCTATGGCTGAGGAAATCGCCGAGCCGCGCAAGGAACTGAATGAACACGCCCCGCGCATCCACCAGATCATGATCGATCCGGAGAAAATCGGAGCCCTCATCGGGCCAGGCGGGAAAAATATCCGCCGTATCACGGAAATCAGCGGTGCGCAGATCGATATCGACGACGATAACAGCGGAAAAGTGCTGATTTATGCGACGAGCAAAGAATCCATGGACCGTGCGGTGGAAGAAGTCGAGCTATCCACCGGCGATATTGAGGTTGGAAAAATTTACAGCGGTATCGTTCGCGGAACCAAGGATTTCGGCTGTTTTGTGGAATGCCTGCCTGGCAAGGAAGGGTTGGTGCACATCTCCGAGCTGGCGGACTTTCGCGTCGAGAATGTTGAGGACGTTTGCAAAGTGGGCGACGAAATGTGGGTCAAATGCATTGATGTGGATGATCGCGGGCGCGTGCGCCTGAGCTGCCGCATTGCCATGGCGGAACGAGAGGCCATTGAAAAAGGTGAACCGATTCCTGTCTTTGAACTGCCACCTCGCAGGGAAAGCCGCCCACCCCGGCGGGATGACCGCAGAGGCGGCCGCGATGGCGGCAGGGGCCGTGATGGTGGAAGAGGCCGCGATGGCGGCCGAGGCCGCGACGGTGGTAGAGGCCGCGATGGCGGCGGGGAACGCAGACGCTACAATGATTGATTCCCGGTCTCTGTTTTCATAAGCGATAAGGGCGATGAGGTGAGTCCGCATCGAACCATGGCATGGCCAAACCAAGGGCATTACTGACCAATGACGACGGTATTTCCTGCCGGTTTCTACAGGTATTTGTCGAGGCATTAGCGGAAGTATTCGATCTGAGCGTGGTTGCCCCCAGCGATGAAAAAAGCTGGATCGGCAAGGCCATGAGCCGGATCGGCCAAGTCGCCGTGAAGCCTTATGAGGGGTTGAATTGCCCTGCCTGGTCTGTCAACGGCACACCGGCGGACTGCGTCAATCTGGCGTTGGGCAATCTCTTGTCGCGAAAACCCGACATTGTTATTTCCGGCATCAACATCGGGTTGAATACGACGTTGCCCATGATTCTGTCCTCGGGCACGGTGGCAGGCGCCCTCGAAGGGGCCTGCTGGGGTCTTCCGGCGCTGGCTTCGTCTTTGGCCGTCCCCAACGATCTTTACCAGGAACTTAAGAAAAACGGTGGACGAATGGGTGGCGAAAAAGAAGATTCCTTACGGATCGCAGCCGAAGTTTCCGCCAAAATGGCCACAGATGTGCTCGATGCCCCGCAGGAAGATTTTACCGTCCACAATGTGAATTTTCCCCTCCCAGTGAGGCCGGACACGCCGGTTGAGCGAACGGCACCCGCGCCTAACCGGATCGGCAGTCTGTTCCGGGAAACAGGTGAAGGTATATTTGAGTTTCGTTTTCAGCATGGCCCATTGAGGGGAACGGATGCTTTGCTCAGCGATTGGGATTGTCTGAAAATGCGGCGGATCAGTTATTCGGTTCTACGCTTTGCCAATCTTGGAAGCGAATGAGGAAAACCGATAGCCTCTTAGGCGTGGCCCTGGGCGGAAATTTTTTCAGGTTGGAAACACTGACATGAACTTTGTCTGAAATAAGTCCGACATAAGGCTTGATTTAGCGCTCCGATAAACCTATTGCCATTGCGCATGGTTTTACCCTACCTGCGCCTGCGTCCCGGTTTCCTGATTGGCCTGTCTTTCGCGATTGCTCTTGCGGCCCTCCTATTTGGCCAGGAGGACGAAAATCCGACGGAGATAAAGGAGGAAAAGGATTGGGTGGGCTGGTGGGTTATTTACCAGCCCGACGGGGATACCCTTTATATTAACGTTAAAACGCAAAACAGGACTTCCAGCTTTTTTTCCGGAGAAGGGAGCAACAGGGTTGAAAAGGGCGAATGGAAGTATGAGGGAAACCGTATCGTCCTGAATTGGGAAGGCGGTTTCAAAGATGTCCTGGCGTCGAATTCCGGTCAGTATTTGTATTATACTTTTCCGCCGGCAGCAACGCCTGATATTTCCGGGTCGGGGGGACTATTGGCCCGCCGGCTGCAAAAAGAACGCATCGGCAGTTTGCAAATACCGGAAGGAGTCGATCTTTCGGAAACCTTCGCCCGGGAAAAGGGAATGCCGCCCGACCGGAGCGAATACATTGGGTTTTGGACGGAACAATCGAGCGGCGGCGGCACCTCTTACCTCTACCTCAAACGAGGCGGAAAAGCTACCAGAGCCATCCCCGGCCGACGCGATACCGATATAGAGTCGGGGAACTGGATGATCGAAGGGGAAAATGCTTATATCGTCTGGAACGATGGAAGCAGGGATTTCATTGGTAAAAACAACGATGGCTACACCCTTCGCGGGTCCGTCGGAAGTGGGAGAGAATACGATACCCGTTTAGAAAAAACGGAAGCCTCCAGCGCGAGGGAACATCTCAATATTTCCTTTGGTCCTGCCGCCACAACGGAGGATTTTCTCGGTTATTGGGCAATGAAAGACCAAAATGGTGACCCCTATTACATTGAAGTGGGACACTGGAGCCAGGCCATCCGCTATATTGAAACTGAAAACAGCGGCATCATTAAAGAAACAGGTCGCTGGACGATGCTGAGCAATGGAGTGCATATAACCTGGGAAGACGGCACCCAGGACACCTTGCGGATTACACCCCAAGGCATCAAATTATCCTCTTTTGCCCCCGACGCCTCAATCACCGGAATTCCCCTCAGCGAAATCCCCGCGGACCTAACCTCGAATGAAAAATTCGAAGAATTTGAAGACACCGTTGATGAAAAGCGGCTGAAAATAAGAAGGGCGGAACTGGCCTTGCTGAGGGCCAAGAATGAGGCTGAAAAGAAAGCCGTGGAAGAAGCCCGTCGCCAAGCGCAAGAAGAAGCGCGCGCCCGGGCGCTGGCTGGGGCCCGCCGCCAGGCGGAAGAAGAAGCGCGTCGATTGGCGGAAGAAGATGCCCGTATAAAAGCACGTGAATTGGCTCAGCAAAAAGATAACCAGGAAAAGAAACGGATAGCCGAGGAAAAATCCCGGCGCAAGGCGGAGGCGCTGGAGCGCAAGCGCGCCCTGGCCGAAGTACAGCGCAAGGCGAAGGAAGAAGCGCGTCGATTGGCCGAACTGAAAGCCGCCCAACGCAAAGCGGAAGAGGAAGCGCGTCGATTGGCCGAACTGAAAGCCGCCCAACGCAAAGCGGAAGAGGAAGCGCGTCGTTTGGCCGAACTGGAATCCCAGCGCAAGGCGAAGGAAGAAGCGCTTCGATTGGCCGAACTGGAGACCCAGCGCAAGGCTAAGGAAGAAGCGCGTCGTTTGGCCGAACTGGAATCCCAGCGCAAGGCGAAGGAAGAAGAGCGTCAATTGGCTGAATTAGAAGCGCTACGTAAAAAAGCACAGGAAGACACTCGCCGGTTGGCCGAACTGGAAGCCCAGCGCAAAGCGGAAGAAGAGCGGCGATTGGCTGAAATGGAAGCGCTGCGCAAGAAAGCGGAAGAGGACGCTAGCCGAATGACCGAACTGGAAGCGCAACGCAAGGCGGAGGAAGAAGCGCGGCGGTTGGCGGAGCTGGACGCTCGCCGATTGGCTGAACTGCAAGCGCATCGCAAAGCGGAGGAAGAAGCGCGGCGGCTGGCGGAACTGGACGCCCGCCGGTTGGCCGAACTGGAAGCCCAGCGCAGGGCGGAGGAAGAAGCCAAACGGTTGGCGGAGGCCCAAGCGCGAGCAGAGCGGGAAGCCCAGCCTTCAGCGCCCGGCCACTTGCCCATTATTCCATCGGCCCCACCAGTTGTCGGCAGCCAAATTGCGGCCGGAGCAGAAGTCTGGCAAGTCCACGATACCGATGGAGATCCGTTTAAAATTGTTTTGAATCCCGATGGATCGGCCATCAGCACATGGGCAAAAAGCCTGGCCGGTCGAAAGGGCCAGGTGGGCCGTTGGAAAGAGGTTAAAGCGGGCAGACAAATGGGCAAGCAAATCGATTGGATCGAAGGCGGCACCTATGTCATCGCTTCAACTAAAAAAGGTTATCAATTGAGTGCCTATTCCTCCAGCAATACCAAAGGCACGAAGGGACGCCCTGTATCCGGGGCCGAACAAACCGATGGCTCATTAGTGGAATTGTGGGATGTCGTTTTCGGTGATGAGTTTGAGGGATCCACTCTCGACACGGCCAAATGGAATACCAAATTTCCCTGGAGCCAAATCATCAATAATGAGGTGGGAGGCTATAACTCCGATAGTGTCAACATTGCCGACGGCAACCTTGTTCTGACCGCGACCCAGTCAGCAATCAACTATGGGGGGCAAGAGCTGGGCTATACCACCGGAGCGATCAATACTTACAACCTTTTCGAGCAGGCTTACGGTTATTTTGAAATCCGGGCCAAAGTTCCGGAAGGCAGAGGCCTTTGGCCCGCTTTCTGGTTATTCACTAGAAACGGTCCACCCGAAATTGACGTGCTAGACGTGCTCAGCGGTGAGCCTGACCGAGGCCACTTCAATTCCATTTATCTCGAACCGGGCGGTGGCACGGGCAAACAAAATGCTTCCCATAAGGGCATCGATTTTTCGCGCAGTTTCCATACCATAGGGCTGGAGTGGTCGCCCGGCGCCCTCATCTATTATATCGATGGCAAAGAGGTAAACCGTTTCACCCTCCACATACCCAATCAACCTATGTTCCTGGTGGCCAGTTTGGCAGTTGGTGGCGATTGGCCCGGCCCGGTGAGCGGTTGGACGGCCTTTCCGGCCCGTATGCAAATCGATTTTATACGGGTCTATAAACGCCGCTGAGCTGTGAGCTGAATGTTATCTAATACCAAATCGCAAAAGGATTGATAAAGATTAAAAAACAGCTATAAAGGCGGAATGAGAAGATATATGGGAACCGATGAAGACCGTGAACGTATCAAGAAATTGCTCAACAAAGAGGCTGTCGGCTGGCGTAAAGAGCGTTTGGTGGCATTAAAAATGGGCTTCCAGCCGCACCACAGCATTGATGAAATTGGAGCCATCGTGGGCCGAGGCAAAGCGACGATCCAGCGTTGGTTTGACAAATATCGTGCTGCAGGGCTCGGGGCGGTGCTTACACGCGCCTACAAAGGCGGGATCAAAAGCCGTTGCGACAAAGAGGTGGAGGCCTTCTTGCTCAATGGTTTGAAGGTCGCGCGCTGGAACACAGCCGTTCAGGCGGGGCAAGAGCTGGAGCGACATTTCGGGCGCTCCTTCGCCTACAAGACGGTGTGGCGATGGCTAAAAAAATGCGCCGGGGTGCTTCGAGTCCCTCGCCCCGTGCATGAGAAACGGGACTCGGCAAAAGCGGAAGCGTTCAAGCGAGACTTTTTTAAGATCCTCCAGGAGCTTTCCCTCACCCGAGGCAATCGGGTTCGGGTGTGGTTTGCCGATGAAAGCCGTTTTGGTTTGCTTCCGGTGTACCGCCGGTGCTGGACGCAAAGAGGGCTTCGGCCGCACAAAAAATATCAGACAAGATACCAGTGGAGCTACTGTTACGGAGCCCTCGACGTGGTCAACGGCGAGATGGTATGCATCCAAACCCCTAGCACGAATCTACAGTGGACGGAGGCTTTCCTCCAACAGATCAAAAAGCAATATCCTGAGGAGGAACATGTGGTTGTATGGGACGGGGCAGGCTTCCATCCGCACGACTCGGAGCACCCCAACGTCCCCCCGGGCATACATATCGTGAATTTGCCGCCGTATAGTCCTGAACTCAACCCGATTGAAAGACTTTGGGATATGATACAGGATCAAACGGCCAACAAACTGTGGCCGAGCATTGAGCGACTCGAAGAAGTCGTCGCAACCCATCTCAAAGACTGGTGGGAGGACACTGAAAAAGTCCTCTCTTTAGTTGGCGGAGGCTGGCAGCACATTCAAGCAAACGCTTCTGCCAAATAACTTATTATCATACCTAATGAGATTTGGTATTAGAGGCTGTCCCAAAAGGGTGATTTTTGCGAGGGCTTTTGATAGGCGCTCATTTTAGAGGTATTTGCATTTGGGAGAGTATCAACTTTGCTCTCCTATGACGTTAGGATACTGGTTTTGGGGTCCGGTTGCCTGGTTTTCTTTGTATGAGCCGACAGTAAGGCTGTGAAAAAGTATTGTCCTTGCTTTTCCGCTCTCTAGGCCGCCGCTTTGGTTTTTAGTTCGTCTTGCTGGGCCAGCATCTTGGCTACTTTCCATAGGTTGTGCGAGAGTACCGACCAGGCTACGCTGATCGAGCGGTTGGCAAAGCCTTTGCTGCGCAACCGCCCGGCCTGCCAGCGATTCTTCAATACCCCGATCCGCCCTTCGGTGCTGGCCCGGCGCTTTTGCAATTGCCTGAACAGTGGTTCCTCCATCCGTTTTTTCAACTGCTTCGGATCGCGTGGACAGAGCGCGTCGTAGATTCCCTCCTGGGCTAACTGCCGGCGGGCCCGCTGGGAGGCAAATCCCCGGTCCGCGCACATGGCCGCTATGGGTTCTTCCAGGTTGAAGCGGTTCTGTCTTTGCAAACTCTCTTGCATTTGTTCATTTTCGCTTGGAGTTCGGCTGCCGTAGAGTTTCCAGTCCAGCAGGTACCCTTCAACGCTTTCTCCCAAAAACAGGGTGTTGCCGAACTCGACCTCTTGGCCCGCTTTACCTCGCACAATCACCTGCCCATCGAGTTCGTAGACACTCAAGACTTTCTCTGCGTTTTTCACCTGGCGGCCGCCAATGATCCGCTCGTGCGCCTGTTTGATGACCACCGGGATTTGCTCGCTCATGCGCTCCATCCGGGCGAGGATCTGTTGGACCTGTTTTTCGCTGTAATCGCTTTGCTCCCAGCAGGCTTGCAATAATTCCCGGTGACTGCGGGCATGCTCCCCGATCCGTTTGAGCAGCTTTTTCATCTGCCTCAAGATACCCTTGCGCTGCCGCGCGCTGTCTTTTCGCCGCCGGCTGTGGGTCATCTGTATGCACAGCCGATTCATCTGCCGAGCCAAGGGCTCCGGTTCGATCGGCATGCGATGGCGCAAACCGGCCTTCTCGCGGATCAGCCGGATCGCTTTGAGCAACGTGCCGGCTACATCCTTGAGTAATACCCAGTCCGTCGGCCAATGAATGTTAGCCTCCAAACAGGTGCCGTCGATCAGGCAAATGGTGGGGTCAATCGGCTTGTCCAATCCCACCTGCCGGGCCAGAAGGGCATCGCCCACCACCTCAGTCAAGGTCCGGTGCAAGGCCCTCAACTGCTCTTCGCTGAAAAACTTCGAGGCCCGCTCCAGGGTGCTTCTGGAGATGCCCCTGATGCCATCGATCTGCCGGACACGGCAAAAGTCGGCCAACAGATCGCTGCTGCCCAGAGCCCGCGACAAATGCCGAAACGAAATCCCTCCGAGCAGACGGCCCAGCGTATCCATGCGCAGTGCCTTGATGGCAAAACTGGCCCGCTGCCGCCGGGCCTTTAGACCCATTGGCGGCCACCCCTCCAAGGCCAGCTCAATGGCCTGCGATTCCACCTCCGAGTCGATCAGCAGCCGATCGATTCGATCAATGGTGGCGCGGAAGTTATCGTAATCGAGGCACCGGTCGACCACAGTTAAAGCTGGACGCAGGAGGCATTGGATGGCTATATTTTTCATAGAAAGGGCTACATCCTTGAGTAATACCAAATCTCATTAGGTATGATAATAAGTTATTTGGCAGAAGCGTTTGCTTGAATGTGCTGCCAGCCTCCGCCAACTAAAGAGAGGACTTTTTCAGTGTCCTCCCACCAGTCTTTGAGATGGGTTGCGACGACTTCTTCGAGTCGCTCAATGCTCGGCCACAGTTTGTTGGCCGTTTGATCCTGTATCATATCCCAAAGTCTTTCAATCGGGTTGAGTTCAGGACTATACGGCGGCAAATTCACGATATGTATGCCCGGGGGGACGTTGGGGTGCTCCAAGTCGTGCGGATGGAAGCCTGCCCCGTCCCATACAACCACATGTTCCTCCTCAGGATATTGCTTTTTGATCTGTTGGAGGAAAGCCTCCGTCCACTGTAGATTCGTGCTAGGGGTTTGGATGCATACCATCTCGCCGTTGACCACGTCGAGGGCTCCGTAACAGTAGCTCCACTGGTATCTTGTCTGATATTTTTTGTGCGGCCGAAGCCCTCTTTGCGTCCAGCACCGGCGGTACACCGGAAGCAAACCAAAACGGCTTTCATCGGCAAACCACACCCGAACCCGATTGCCTCGGGTGAGGGAAAGCTCCTGGAGGATCTTAAAAAAGTCTCGCTTGAACGCTTCCGCTTTTGCCGAGTCCCGTTTCTCATGCACGGGGCGAGGGACTCGAAGCACCCCGGCGCATTTTTTTAGCCATCGCCACACCGTCTTGTAGGCGAAGGAGCGCCCGAAATGTCGCTCCAGCTCTTGCCCCGCCTGAACGGCTGTGTTCCAGCGCGCGACCTTCAAACCATTGAGCAAGAAGGCCTCCACCTCTTTGTCGCAACGGCTTTTGATCCCGCCTTTGTAGGCGCGTGTAAGCACCGCCCCGAGCCCTGCAGCACGATATTTGTCAAACCAACGCTGGATCGTCGCTTTGCCTCGGCCCACGATGGCTCCAATTTCATCAATGCTGTGGTGCGGCTGGAAGCCCATTTTTAATGCCACCAAACGCTCTTTACGCCAGCCTCTTTGTTGAGCAATTTCTTGATGCGTTCACGGTCTTCATCGGTTCCAATATATCTGTTCCAATATATCTTCTCATTCCGCCTTTATAGCTGTTTTTTAATCTTTATCAATCCTTTTGCGATTTGGTATAACTCAATTATAGAACCCTTTTTTGGCCGGATCGAGCAAAAACTTGCTCTTTCCGGCTCTTTTTATCAACGTCATCCAGTTGACTATAAAATCTTTATATTTTTGGGACAGCCTCTATCTTAGTGCCAAGCGGCCAGGGTAGCCTCGAAGTCGAATACCTCCTGGGCGTTTCCCCTCATGATGCGCGGGGCTATCTCGAGGGCGTCCTGTTCCGAAAAATAGTCATCCGCGACCAATTCGGAGAGGACTCGGATAATCCCATCCCGGGCCAGGCGGGCATGGCCGACAATCGTCTCGACGGATACATAATCTCCGCCAAAAGCGAATAATTTGCTGGCCGGCGCTGCCAATAAAGCCTCTTTGAGAAAACGGCTGCTGGCCACCGGGTTAATGATCCAGGCCCAGCACAGATCGATGTAAACATTGGGATAATGTTTGGCCAGGGCGATGTATTCGTCCTGATAAGGATAGCCTATGTGCATCAAAATGAACTTCACATTGGGGTGGGCCTGAATGACGGGACAAAGGTCGCTGGCATTGCGGCGCAGACGGTCGAGCGGCATGTGGTTGACCCCGGCATAATAGCCGGTGTGTAGTTTTACGGGCAGCTTGTATTCGGCGGCTTTGTGCAAGCAGTAGTTAAATAAATGGTTGCCGAGTGCTAATGTATCAGCATCGGAAAGGGCATCGCCTTTAGCTAACCGGGCGAATAACGGAGCGGCCTCGTTTTTGGAAACAGGCGCATAATTTAGCCGCCGGACGTAGGCGCTCTGGTTTTTCAGGGCGATGGCCCGAGGCCCATAGGTTTCGAAATACCAGTCGATAACCGCGTGCCAGTCTTCAATCGTCGATGGTTCGATCCCGGCAGGTTCCGCAATGGTCAAATCGAGCTCCGTACTCATGGCCACGAAGGAGAGGTCCTGGTAGAGCAATTCGGGATATTCGGTTTCATAAAAAACCGCATCAAGGGCATTCACCTGGGCGGATTCCACTCCCGCGTAATCATGCAAAATCTTTTTGTAGAATCCTTTTTGGACCAGTTTTTCCATTTTCCGGTCAACGCGTTCGACGCTGCCTTCATAAACCTCTTCTTCATCGAAAAGCTCGCGAAAAGTGATGCGCAAGGCCTGCAGGAATCCAGTATTTTTGGTTTTTTGAAAGTAGGGTTCGATAATCCGCCATTTGTCCCGGGAGGAGATCTCATTGCGGGAAAGGCCGAAGACCTTGTAAACCTCTTCCGCAGTCATTCCGGCGGAGAGCAAATCGTCGAGGGAGTATTGCAAAAAAAGGTAGGGCCAGTCGTTGCGTTTGTAGCCCAAAAATAGAGGCATCCACCCGTCGTATGGCGGCACAGGGGAATCTTTGCCGCGCCACTCAAGCCGCCGTGATTCTTCAATCAGGTGCTCGTGGGTGTCTATGAAAAGGGTCTCCTCGACCAACTCCCCGATGCTTTGAATAACGTGCATAGTCAAGCTTCAGTTTTTTCCAGGTAAGAGCGGAACTTTCTTGGATTCAATATGGGCGGATTAAAAGCGATAGGCAAGGACTCCTTCCAGGCGGAAGGGCAGTTCGCGCCCGACGAAGACATTGCTGCCGAATTCGTCGCCGTTGTGGTTCCAGTTGCGTTCATCGGTCAGGTTGAGGAAATTGAGGGTAATCTCCCAGGAGGATTTTTTTAAGGTTAGAGCGGCATTGAGGGAATATTGGGCAGGGATGGTGTATTGTCCCAGCAAATTGCCGTTTTGGGAAGACTGAACCCGGCTCCAGAGCCGAAAACCGAGGCCGTTTTCCCAACGCCAGGAAGCGCCTCCGTTGAAGGTCCATTTGGAAAAGCCGGAAATGCGGTAGTCTCCCGGTATCACTTGCCCGTCGGGGCCGATCAGGGCTGGCTCGGGCGGTGCGGCCAGCGGGGTGTCGATATCGTAGAGTCCGTTGAGATCGATTCCTCCCAGTACAAAGGGTGAGGCGTTTCGGTAGTTCCCAAGATTATAGGACAGATTGGCCAATAGATGGAATTGCTCGCTGGGTTGAAAAACGGCCTCGAATTCCACTCCTCGAACCCGGATTCCACTCCGCCCGCCGCCCAATTCGGAGCGATTCCTATCCTGCCGGAAAGCCGTGGCCGAGAGGTAAAGGTGGTCCTCCAGCAAACCGAGACGGACCCCGAATTCGTAAAGATCGCTGCGGGTGCGAAAGTCCTCCCTGTCTATCCGTCCGCCGGAAAGCATGATGGCGCCTCCTCCGCTGCTCCCGCTGACGGCATGGGTGCGATTGAAGGTTCCGTAGAAAGATAGATTGTCGGAAGGCTGGTAGATCAGGCTGGCATTGAAGTCGGCACTGTAATAATCGTGGCGGTCGTTCCAGGCGGCGGTGGCGCCGGCGGGCGGCAGGGGGTCGGTCACATCGGCAAAGTAGGCATTGCCCCGCAAACCGTAGAGGAGGCTCAGCCGGTCGCTCAAATCCAGTTCCTGCTGCCAGAAAATGGCCGGATTCCAAAGTTTGGAGTGAGTGGTTTCGGGGAGGCCCTCCTCGGCGCCGAGAAACAGCTTTCCGCCAGGTCCGGGCTGCCCGTAAAGGCCGTACAAATCCTCTGCCCGAAAGGTGACGCCCTCGGTTATGTCGTAGGCATAGGGGTAGTAGTTGAAGTAGTTCATGTAGGCTTCCCGCTCCTCATAGCGCAAGGTAAACCCGGCAATGCCCTCCTGCTCGAAGCCCAAAAATCGAAAAGAACCGTGCGCCTCGGTGCGGTTTTCGAAGGTGAACTGGCGAACGTATTCGGTGTAGGAAAATTCGTGGTGGCGCCTGCGGTTTATGGTTTCGACAAATGTTCGGTTGACGAATTTCCAGGCGGGAGAAGCCTGCATGGTGGCAATCAACTGGGTGCGGAACAGATTGGCATTGCTGAAATCGCCCCTTGAAAGCAGGGTCTGTTCCGGCTGAAAATTGGTCACACCGGTTACGTGGGTGCGAATGCTGAAGAAATCGGGAGCGATCTGCACAGTATCGGTGGGAGCGCCTTTAAGGTATTGATTGTCGTGAATGAGGCCATCGTAGGGCCGATTGACCCCCAGTAGTTGGGGGGCGGCCTGCCAGATATACTGAGCATTCCAATGCAAAGACATTTTCTCATTCGGCTTCCAGGAAAGGGCCAGGAAAAGGTCCTGATAGTCTTCCCGGCCACCGTTTTTATGAAAGAAAGTTTCACTTTCCTTGCCGTCGTAACTGATCCGCAAAGCTAGTTTATCGGGAATTAGGGGCCGATTATGGTCGATGGAGATTGCGCCGTTAAAAAACGAGGTGTGACCCGGGGCCAGCGTTCCCAGCCTCAAAGCCACGGATGTAAAGGTTTCCTCAAATCGTGGTTTTTTGGTCACGTAATTGATATAACCGCCGCTTTCAAAACCGGGACCGTAAACGACCGAGCCGGGCCCGCGCACGATTTCGAGGGATTCAACGCTATTGAAACTAGGATCGGTCCCGAAAACATTGGCGCTCAGGCGCTGGCCGTTGAGATAGGTTTCGGCCACGTCCCCCCGGATATTCGGTGTGGTGTTGTTTCCGTAACTGGAAGGGGAGTAGGCGCCGGGGCTTAATTCGATCATTTCCGCCACGCTGTCTATGCCGCGGTTTCTCAAAAGAGCTTCCGTAATTACGCTGACCCCGCGAGGCGTCTGCAACAGGCTGCGGTCGTTACCGAAGACCGAGTCCACGGTTTCGGCCAGCGGAATGATGGATTCCCGGGGAGATATTCCTTTGACCACAAATTCCTGCAGGGAGGCAATATCCGCTACGTCCTCCCCGGTCTGGCCGAAAATCATTTCGCCAGGAGCCAAGAATATAATTATTGCCGGAAGTATTGGAAAAATCAGTTTTCCGGGCAGCGATGGTTGTTTTTTCATGTTCGTCATTTTTTGTCGGGGCCACCGGCAAAAGGATCGGTCAAACGAACACGCTGAACATTCCCTCCGCCGGCATGATCCGGATCAGGTTCAAAGGGTCAAGGGTTGTTCGCACCCAAATCTCAGCCCCACGCGAGGGACTCCCCGTATATCTTTATTTACTTAAAGAATGTATGGAATTTATCCCCTATTGCAATAGGCAATGGTAATATTGGCAATGGTAATATTCATTCGAGTAAACTTTCCATTCTATCGAAATCAGGCAGATACAGCCATTTGCTCGGCTTTGATGGCAGCTTGCGCTCCATTTTGCGCCCGGACGATTCCCGACATGGCCTCAATATCCAGTTCCCGGTCCAGAAAATTACGGATTTTCAGGGATTGCAGAAAGGGATCGGTTATAATGTTGGCATAATGGAGATTGAGAAATTCGATGCCCTCGTGCTCAGCCATCCAGTCCTTGACCCGTTGGCGGTGGGCGCCGAGCAAATAGGCTTTTTGGGTCAGGCGCAAATACATGGCGTGCGGATTTTCAAGCGAGAGGGCATGGCCGGCATCGACGATATCCTGCAAGTCGCGGTTGAGGTAAAGCACCCGGAAAGCTTTTTCGGGAGGCAGGTTGTAGAGATACATGGAATATAGCTTTACCACCTTGCCCTTGGCTTTGCGGACAAGCTTTGGAAACCGGGCCAGGTATTCGAGGCTGTTCCCATCCAGGAGCCTTTTAAAAAAATCGTCCTCCGGGTCTTCGGGCTGGTCTAAGAAAACGGACATGCCGCCGGCTTGGAGCATATCGACTACTAGAGATAAACCTGAGCAGGGCAAACCTGATACGATGTAAATCATGGATTCATTTTTGAAGTCCGATACCGATTTGATGTGGGAACGGAAATGGAGAGTTCTGCCACATAAATCGACCGTTGGCCGGTCGGACTTAGAAAAACTATTTGCGGGTAAATTTCCGCTTCCAAATTTTATCCACGCCGCGACGGAACCGGCGGCCATCGGCATTCAAATAATGCGAAGGCAAAATTCCGGCCGGGTCGAGGTCTCGAACTTTTTTGAAACTTTCCTTAAACCGTTCCGGACAATTGCTGAAAATGAACGGGGGGAGGTAATGAAAACCGAAAAAGCTTAAGAAAAGGTCTCCGGCGAAAAGAAAGTCATGCTTTTGGCTGTAATATCCACAATGGCCCTTGGTGTGGCCGGGAAGATGAATCACCTGCAGCCCGCCCCAATAGGGAAGCGTTTGCCCTTCCTCAATAAATTCATGGATGGTTCCCGGTTGGTAACGGATGACGGCACGGCCCAGAGCCTCCAGCCATCCGCAGATGCGATTTGACGTGTACTGGATTTGTTGGACACGGGATTCTCTTATATTCATTGTTTATTGATTAGTGTGTCAGGCGGCTTGTTTTGGTAAAGGGTTTTGTTTTCTCGTTGCCCCCCATGGGGGGCAAATATTTTCCTCGAATTGGACTGGGCTTTGGTAACTCAGAGAGGAATGTTTGCGATATCGGTTGTAGAAGATTTCCACGTATTCGAAGACAGTTGATCGCAGTTCGCGCTCGTCGGCAAAGTGGCGGCCTCGAATCGTGCTGGTCTTGAAGCGGCCGTAGAACGATTCCATGGCCGCGTTGTCGTAGCAGTTGCCTTGGGCGCTCATGCTCGGCTTCATGCCTAGTTCAGAGACCAGCCTCTGATAGTCGTCGCTGGCGTAGGGGCTGCCCCGATCGCTGTGATGAATAATCCCGGTGCGCAGTGTGCCGCGGGTCATGGCCGCGGCTTTGAGGGCCTTGCCAACCAGCTTCGCGTCGTTGTGGTTGGAAACGCTCCAGCCCAGCAGGCGTCGGCTGAACAGGTCCATCACCGTGGCCAAGTACATCCAACCGGCCAGGGTCCGTAGGTAGGTCGTGTCCGCCACCCAGACCTCGTCGATATGGGTCGGCTGGCCATGCTTTTTAAGCACATTGGGGCTGTAACCATAGGGATGGTTACTGTTGGTTTTTAATGGCTTAAAGCGTTTACTCTGGGTGCTTTTGATTCCCATTTCACGCATCAGACGCAGAGCCCGGTCACGGCCGCAATCGATGCCCTCATCATCCTTCAGATGGCGGTGCATTGGCCGATGCCCATAGCGGCCCTTGGCCTCTTTGTGTACCTTCAGGATCGCCCCCTTGATTCCCTCGTCCTCGATCCGCCGGGCCGAGGGCGCTCGGTGCCTCCAGCAGTAATAGCCACTGCGACAAATCCCCATCGCCGAGCATATTTCCTCGATCTTGAAGCGCCCCTCGTTGTCTTTGACAAACTGGTACTTCATTGTTCGTCCTTGGCAAAGTAGCCCACCGTTTTTTTTAGTATCTGGTTGATCCGCTCCGAGCGGCGCAGCTCTTTGCGAAGACGATCTATCTCGGCCGCCATCTCCTTCGGACTGCTCTGTCGCTTTGAGGTGGCTTCGCCCTGCTGATCGTCCAGATAGAGCCTCTTCCACCTATACAATTGGTTGGTGTTGACCCCAAGTTTGGTCGATACCTCGGTGGCGCTCAGACCATCGAGTATCATCAGTTGAACTGCCTCATTTTTGAACTCTATACTAAAGCGTCTTCTTCCCATGCTTCGATTCTCCATTTAGGAGAATCTCGTGTCCACTTTTTCCAGTGCACATCAATTGGCGCCACGGTAGGGAAATTTACCTTCGAGGTGAATCTGTTCCTCGGGGTGGCCGTAAAAGGTGGCGCCCGTAATCTTGACTAGGGCGGCCAGGTTGCCGCCGTGATCGAGGTGTCCGTGGGTCAGCAGAATGGCCTTGATGGAAGTCCAATCCAGACCCAGCTTACGCAATTGGTTTTTGATCAGGCGCAATTCGCCCAGCATTCCGGTATCGATGAGCACGCACTCCCGGCCGTCCGCCAACAAATGTACATGCCCCACAAAACCGGCCAGCGGATAAAGATTGGGGGGAAGGGTTTTTTCTCTCATTATTCTTTTCAAAGCTATCATTAAATGAAAGATTGGCAAGTTGCGGAACCTGTTGATCTAATGGAAATTAGATTCAATGATAATTAGGAGATTCTTACCCTTGCTTTTGCTGGCTGCCTCAACCTTTACCGGTTGCGCTACCACCGATCCTGCCAAAGCACGGGTCAAGCTTTCCATAACTTCCGCCGACTGGATCATCGAAGAGGAGATGCTGGAATATACGCCGTTGGGGACCTTGGGCGGAGAGGTGCTCGATTTTGTCAACAACCGCCTTATTCATTCGCAAAGGGAAAATCCCGACCTGGACGACATTTACGTCTATATCGACAATCAGGATGAGAGCCTTTACCCGGATGAATTGAAATACCAGGTCATCCAGGTTCACATGGGATTGCATGGGGCGGGTGGGGCCAATTTTTTGATGAACAGCAATTGGGTCTATATCTCCTGGCTCCTCGAAAATGACCAGCTTATCGACATCGTGGTGACAAAAGTCATTCCCGGTTCGCCCTCATCTGAGGAGGAGGAGGCGACCCTGGAATCCCGTATTGAGTAATGTCCAAAGAGTTTGTTTTCATATCCGGTGCGGATGATTTTCTGGTCTCGCGCATGGCCAAGGGGTTATTCGAGGAAAAGACGCGGGACTTGACCGACGATTTTTGCAAGGAAATCATCAATGGGGCATCCGGTAAAGTATCGGATGTGGAATTAGCCATGAAACGGTTTCGTCAGGCCGTGCAGACCCTGCCGCTTTTTGGCGAAAAAAAGGTAGTCTGGCTGAAGGAAGTTAATTTTCTGGCCGATTCGGTTACCGGACGGGCGGAGGGGACGCTTTCCCAGGTCGATGCGCTCAAGGATATTCTGGAAAATACCGATTCACAGTCAGTCGATATCATTGTCAGTGCTTCTCCGGTTGATCGCCGCCGCTCGTTTTCCAAATGGTGTGAGAAGAATACCGATTTTCGCCTGGCCGGGAGTGGAAAAAAAAATGAAGATGCCCTGCCTGCCCTGATCGAAGAGGAATGTCGGCAGCTCGGCGTTTCCATAACCGAGGACGCGGGTGAAATGCTGAAAGCCAAGGTAGGCGGCAATACCCGGTTGGCTATTGAAGAAATTCGCAAATTGGCCACTTATCTGGGAAGCGAAAATGAGACCATCGAGGAATCCCTGGTGGGAGAATTGGTGCCGGAGTTCGGGGAGAGTAATTTTTTCGAGGCCGCGGAAGCCTTTTACTCGCTCGACCTGCAATGGACCCTGGAGGCGATCCGCCGTCATTTTTTCAACCAGAAAGATGGGCGGGGTCTCATCAGTACGCTGCAGGGGCGCAACCGGCTGCTGATCCAGTTGAGGGTCTTGCACGATGCCGGTGAAATCCACCTGGGGGGGAGGGGTTTGAGCAGCCGGGACCTGCAAAAAGCGGCGGAAACCTATGCCCGGCATTTCGGCGGCATCAAGGATAAAAGCAACTTCAACGTGTTTACCCAGAATCCCTGGTATCTCGGCCGTCTGGCCCGCACCATCGGGAAGCTCCCCTTGCGGAAATTAATTGATTTTCAAACCAAGTTCCTGGAAACATTCGAGGAGATCGTGCGCCGGCCCAATGAGCAGGAAGCTGTATTGCGGGACCTTGCCGTGCGCTGTTTAAAAATATAATTATGAAAAAAGAGTCCTGGCTGTTTATCAGCTGCATCGTCGCTTTAACGACTACGTCGTTTGGATTTATCGTTAGAGCTTTTTTAATCACTGAATGGGGGGTGCGGTTTAATTTGTCGGAATCGCAACTGGGTTCGTTACAAGGGGCCGGTTTATTTCCCTTTGCGCTCAGCATTATTTTTTTCAGCCTGGTCATCGACCGTTTGGGATATGGGCGCACGATGGCGATAGCCTGGGTGGGGCATGTAACATCGGCCGTCATTACCGTAACGGCCACTAATTACATCGGACTTTATGTCGGCACTTTGCTTTTCGCTTTGGCCAACGGCGCTGTGGAGGCGACCATTAATCCGGCCACGGCGACTCTATTTCCGAAGAACAAAACACACTACCTCAATATCCTCCATGCCGGATGGCCGGGCGGGCTGGTTCTCGGCGGCATCCTGGCCATCAGTATGAGCGGGATCGAAGCGGATTGGGCCTGGCGGCTGAAAATCGGCCTTTTTCTGCTCCCGGCGATCATCTACGGCATCATGCTGCTAACGGTTAAATTCCCGACCCAGGAGCGGGTGGCGGCGGGGGTTTCCTACCGGGAAATGCTGAGGGAATTCGGATGGGCCGGTTGCCTCATTTGCTGTTTTTTCATCGCCTATGCCTTTGATGAAATCCTGGGTGTCTTCGGAATGAGTCTGTCCGGCAGCGTGAAGTTGATCATCGCTGTTGTCCCAACGATATTCTTCGCCGTTTTTTACCGCAGTTTCGGGCGTCCGATCTTTATTTTCCTGCTCTGCGTCATGGTGCTTTTGGCCACCACGGAATTGGGCACCGACAGCTGGATCGCGGCGCTCTTAACCCCGGTGTTGGAAAAATTCGGCAGCAACGCTGGAAACTGGGTTTTGGTTTACACTTCGTTAATCATGTTCATCTTGAGATTTTTTGCGGGACCGATCATCCGCTATATTTCACCTCTGGGTTTGCTGGCGGCCTGTTCAGCCATCGCCGCTATAGGGCTCTTCTGGCTCTCGGCTTCGAGCGGGGCGTTGATGATCTTTTTGGCGGCCACGGTTTACGGAGTGGGCAAGTCCTTTTTCTGGCCGACCACTTTGGGGGTGGTTTCGGAACAGTTCCCCAAAGGCGGCGCTTTGACCCTCAACGCCATTGCCGGGGTCGGCATGATTTCAGTTGGAGTTTTGGGCAGTCCCTTTCTGGGCACGCTTCAGGACAATGAACTTGAATTGCGTTTATACCAGGCCGATACCGCTCTTCATGCCAAGGTAACGGGGCCTGCCCAGAAAAAATTCGGCATGACCTACCGGGTCATCGACAAAAGGATGGTCGAAGAATCGTCGGAGGAAGAAAAGTCCGTCATCAAGGAGGTGCGCAAGGCGAACAACCAGGGAACCTTGGCCAAAGTCTCTATTTTGCCCGTCATCATGTGCGTTTGTTTTATAGCCATGATTCTTCATTTTCGCTCCAAAGGCGGTTATAGGCCTGTTTCTATTGAGGAGCAAAATGCGAGCGGCAATGGCAGCGAGGATGGTTAGGGCATTGGCAGCCCGGTGATGGCGGTGACGCCGCCATCCGGTAATTGCAAAGCCCATCCAATCCCTTTGTGGTTTTCACAAAATGATTCCATGGCGGGCGGTTCCAGAATCATGAAAGCCGTGGACAGGGCGTCGGAAAGGGCCGCTGTGGGGGCTAGCGCCCAGGCTTGTTTTTGTGTCCCAACGGGATTCCCCGTGCGCGGGTCCACGATGTGTTCGCCCTTGACGGCCAAGCCGGAACCGCTGAACGAATTTTGACGGAGGTTTACTTGCCGCACGTTTTTGCCGCTTCCGAATTGAATGGACCAGGCCTGTTCCCGAACGGGCGCATTCATAGCCAATGCGGTGCTCCCACCAGCCAGAAGCAGTGAGCGTTTAACCTCCCACTGCTCGAGAATTCCAGCCATACAGTCGAGGGCGTAACCTTTGCCGATGCCCCCCAAGTCTATGCTCAGCCCCGGCCGATTGAGGGTCACCGATAATGTTTCCTCCGCCAAGTCGATATCTTTGAAGCCACCATCCGACGCCGTGACATCGAAAGCCCCGTTTGTTTCCCCGCTGACCCATAAAGCGATACTGAGGCAGGCAAAGGCATCGAAACTGACGGCTACCGGGATTCCCGTGGAAGCGCGGTTGATCTGCGAAATATCGCTGCTTTGATGGAACCGGCTGAGTTTGGTTTCCAAACGGTCAAGTTCCCGAAAGGCTTCCCCGGCGGCCTGGCCCGCGTAACCGGAATCGTCCACATCGATCAGGATTTCAAAGGCGGTGGCCATGGCTTCGTGGGCATACCGTTGATAAGCAGCCTTATTTTGCGAAGTCATGATGATCCTGCAAGTTTTCGATATAGCGGTTCCAGAGCTTCTGTTCGACGTAAATAAGAAGGATAACACCGGGCCGCAGTCCACGGTATTCGACCTGGTATTTTCGGGAAATCCTTGTTTCTAGTTTCTGCTGCAGTTTGGCCGATACAATGATGACGGAAGCATCGGGGGTTTCCGGCATATCGTTCCAATAACCGACATTTTCGTAATGGCGAAGGTACCAGGGAAGCGGCCAGTATTCTTCGCTGATAACCTTTATGGTCATTTTTGGGCCGTCCGGAGAGACCTCGGCCAACCCTTTTATCCTGTCCTCGATTTTCAATACATCGGTATTGGGATGAACATAAGCGTAGGGATTGCGGGCGTCGGCATAATAGCGGAAATTCGTTAAATAGACACCCCGTAGCAGAAACACTAACGTTATTATAAGCAGAGTGGAAATGCCTAGACGCATGAGTGGTATTGGGCAGCGATCGAAAATAGCCTGCAATCCCGATCCGGCCAATAATGCCAGGCCCAATAATAGACTAAGGACCAGCCACGGTGTTTTGTATGGGATAAGTGAATAAATGATAAACAGGATGATGGTATAAGAGGCCAGAAACCGCCTCAGTTGTCCGGTGGGCGTCATTAACCAGTTCCTGCGAAAACCGATGAAGGCGGCGCCCAGGGCAAATATGCAAACGGTCACTTCGCCAGACAGGATTCCGAGGCCGCCTTCGAGCCCGGTCAGCAATGCCATGTAATAGTAAAAGGGTTTCTCGTGGCCCGATTCGAGGGAGTAAACAAAGGGAGAAATGATGGCGTCTGCGATGCCGGAAAGGTTTGTCAAAAAGGATGAATAAAATGCCGCCGAAACGAGCGCCGCAGCACCCAAAGCGCTCAATCCCAGGCGGACAGCCCGGCGCGTTTTCAGGTTAACTGAGATGACGCCGTGTGCCCTGACGGTCGTTATGCAACAAAACATAAGAGCCGCTCCGATGCCGATCAGGTTGATCAGGCTCGACTCTTTGGTGGCATGCATGAGGCCTGCGAAAATACCCGTTGCGAGGGCCCAAATCATCTTAGGATTGCGGTAACAGCGCCAGCCGCAGGCCACCGCGCAGGAGGTAAAAGTTATCAATAACGGCTCCTGAATATAATACCGGCTGTAATAGACCAGGGCGGGGGAAAATGCCATCAAGGCGCCCGTCAATACCGTTCCGATCGGCCCCAGACCGTCCCGCAACCAGAACAAAGATAAAATCAAGGCGGACCCAAAGATAACGGAGACCAGTCGCACCGTTATTTCGTCGATTTGCAACAGGTTTTCCTGGCCGCGAATCCAGGCCACAGGCAAGGTAAAATAGTAAAGCGACGGTCCGTGAAAATGTTCGGGATCAAACTCGTATCGACCCGAATCCAGAAGCTGACCGAATTTTACAGCCTGAACCGCTTCATCGGTGTGCATCGGCCTTGCGTCCAAAGAATATGTGCGGATGGCCAAAGCGAGAACGAACTCCAGCAGAAGGATGGCCAGGACGTATTTGGAGCCGGATTTCATTACGGTTAAACTAGATGTTTTCCGGTTGGATAGCGATTAGAAATGGTGCACACTTCAAGAAGTTAGTCGAACCAGTGCCAAGCTTATCCATAGTCATACCCGCTTTCAATGAAGAAGCCGCCATTGCCAGGGGAAATCTGGCGCTGGTTGCCAACTGGCTGCATGAGAATATTCAGGAATCCGAATTGATCGTGGTGAATGATGGAAGCGAAGATCAAACGGAGAAACTGGCTTCGGAAGTAGCCGAGCGGGTCGTCACCATTCCTCATTGCGGCAAGGCAGCGGCTATCATGGCGGGCATTAGAGAGGCGAAGGGAGATGTCGTTCTGTTTAGCGACATGGATTTGGATACGCCCATTACGGAAGCCTCTAAATTACTGGATGCCATCAGCGGGGGGGCTGATGTTGCCATTGGCAGCCGCGGTCAAAACCGGCCGGGCGCGCCCCTCCACCGGCGCTTTCTGAGCGGCGGGCACACTTTTTTGCGAAAATTGCTGCTGAATCTCGATTTGTCCGACACCCAGTGCGGTTTCAAGGCTTTTAAACGCGAGGCAGCCCTTCGGATTCTGGATGAAATGCGGATTTATCGGGCCGGTTCCATGCGCTCTGGAACCGATTATAGCGTGAACAGCGGGTTCGATCTGGAGTTCCTTTTTGTCGCTCGTCGTTTGGAGTATCGGGTTGACGAGATTCCGGTGCAGTGGAAATATTCCCAAGGCGGAAGAGTCCTATTTTTTAGAGAGGCATTGCGCGGCCTTTTTGATTTACTGAAAATTGCCAACACTTATTAAATCCTATGAAGCACACCACTTTATGCCTAGTTTTAGTTTCGATATCCTGCGCCTTGTCTCCTGGCTTTGGCGGCGGCAAAGAAGACAAGGAGAAGGATTGGATTTCGCTTTTCAACGGAAAAGACCTGGATGGGTGGGTGGGTAGTGTATAAAAAAAGAATGTTATTTTGTATTTTTAGCTGTACAATTAGCGTTAGGCAGTTTATTCTTAGTGCATGGTTACTAAAATTATTAATTGTCGGCACTGTGGAAGTGAAAATATCATTAAATTTGGCAAGACGCCCAACCATAAACAGCGCTACCGCTGCCATGATTGTGGTAAACAAAGCCGCGAAAACCCCACAGTGAAATACACCGAAGAGCAAAAAGAAATGATCCTTCGAGTCTATCAGGAACGCAGCAGTCTACGCGGTTTACAGCGCGCCTTCGGGGTGAGTCCCAACACCGTTTTGAGTTGGTTAAAAAAAACGACAATCGCTGCGACCGCTCAAAAGCACGATTCTTGCGGCCCGCCGCCATGATGTCATTGAACTGGACGAACTGTGGTCTTTTGTGGGGCGCAAGAGCGATGCCCAATGGGTTTGGATCGCTCTTTGCCGACGCACCCGTCAAATCCTCTCCTATGCCATTGGGCCTCGGGATTGGTATCGTTGCCGGGAACTTTACGAGCGTCTGCCACGGGCCTACAAAAGATGTGCCACCTACAGCGACTTTTGGAGCACTTATGATGAAGTCTTTCCTCATAACCGATCCGTGGGAAAAGAAACCGGTGAAACGGCCCATGTGGAACGATGGAACAATACCCTGCGCCAACGACTGGGTCGTTTCACACGCAAACCCCTCTCCTTTTCCAAGCTTAAGAGTATGCATGAAACCTGTCTGAGACTTTTCATTCATCAATATAATCAAGAATTAGCCACCATTCCTACTTAATACACTACCGGGTGGGTGCAGCGTAATGGCACGGCCACCTACCGGGTGGAGGATGGAGCGGTTGTCGGCAAGACCTCGGAGGGAAGCCCGAATTCGTTTTTATGCACGAAAGAAGATTACGGCGATTTCGAGTTAAAGTTTGAAGTAAAAGTCGATCATGAACTGAACTCAGGCGTCCAAATCCGCTCCGCGAGCGTGCCTGGTTTCAAGAATTTCCGGGTGCATGGGCCACAGGTGGAGATTGCGACGAACGGCACGGCCGGCTTCATTTATGGGGAAGCGCTCAATACCGGCTGGCTGAGCAAGAAAGTTAACAATGATCCGGCGCTATCCGCATTTAAAACCGGCGAGTGGAATAGCTATCGTGTGATGGCCGAGGGGCAGGTTATTAAAACCTGGATCAATGGAGTTCCCGTGGCCAACCTAACCGATGATATTTCAAAAATGAGTCGAGGATTTATCGGGCTGCAAGTCCACAGCATCAAAAGAGGCGCCGGCCCTTACGAAGTGCGCTGGAGAAACCTCAAAATTCGCAAGCTGTCTGCGAAGAAAAAAGACAGCTAGTCAGGAGGAGGCTGGCTGGCCGAAGACTTCGACCTCGATGTAGTGGTTCATGGCATCGGTTGTATTTCCGTTGCTGTAAACCCGAACATAGCGCCCCGCCAATCCATCGACTTTTATGAGACGGCCCTCGTAGGTTTCAATATAGGCTTTGTCCTGACCGACGCCTAAACGGGCAGAATTATCGTGATCGTTATTATACACGGTATGCACTTCGGTCTCGAACTTCGGATCGTTAGAAATTTGCACGATTATATCGTGGTAAACGCGGGGTTGTCCGTGATAATGCCAGATGAGGATGGCGTAAATGGCGGCGGGATTTTGAAGATCGATTTGGATATGTTGAATTTCGGGGCCCAGCTCGACGTAATAACCTTCATCTCCCTCTTTGTCTGCATCGGTCACAAAATCAAGCTCGCCAATGACCGGCCAATCGTCGCTCGAAGTAACTGTTTTGCCCGCCCCCAGGTTGATCGTTCCCGGCGGAACCATGAAGGGAGGTCGTTTTCCTTTGCGAGGTTTTTCCAGGTTGGCGACCTTGAAGGGGGCCGGAGTGCCCGTGAAAAGTGGCTTGGGAAGTTTGGTTTGAAGGGGAACTTTTTCCTCGGCCAAAATCGTGCCAAGAGATAACGGAAAAAGGATTGACAGTAAAATAATTAGTCGGGAAGTCATCGTTAGAGTAGGTTTAGACAGCAAAATCTTCCGGTTTGAAGTAGAGTTTTTTGCCCGCTTCGATTGCTTCGTTTACTTTTAGCACGGTCACTTCGGTTTCATAGGCGAGTTCCGGCGGACAGTTGAGCGGAACGCCTTTGCGAATGGCATCGAAGAAGTTTTCCAGGTGCGGCTGGTGGATGGGTTTGTTCAGTTCGACGGGAATTTCCCAGGCGACCAAATCGGCCGTTTCACGGATGTCGACAACAGCGCTTTTTGATTTCTCCCAGGGCTTGACGTCGTCGGTTTCACCCTTGCGGCGGATGTATTTGCGGCGTTTCCACTCCTCCCACTCGGGTGCTCGGGCCTCTCGAAATGCGCGTGTGAATTTCGGATTTTCGGACATCTTGATGGCGCCCTCCGTGCCCATGAAATACTCGAAATACCCTCCGCCTGCGCTGGTTGTGGTAAGAACCTGGTAAAAGGCGCGCACGGTACCCTGCGTGGTGGCGTATTCGTAAATGGCCATGGCGTTGTCGTGCCAATCGCGGTTGCTATAGTAGTCGAGACCGCCGTCGGCCGTAACGGCTTTTGGGGTCGTCCCCAGGAACCAGTTGAAGATGTCGATCTGGTGGGCGCCGAGATCGGAGATGGGGCCTCCTCCGTATTTTTTGAACCAGCGCCAGTTGCGGAATTCGCGCATATTGCCGTAGCCGTATTTTTCCAGGGTGGCCTTTTCCAAGGGGTATTTGCGCGGCCACCCGATGTCTTCACTGACACCGCGATTCCACTGGCCGTTGACATGGGTGATGCGGCCCAGCAATTTGGCCTCCTCAAGCAGATGGTTTTTCACGTGGATGTAACGGGGATTGGAGCGGCGCTGGTGCCCGATCTGGAGAAGTTTTCCCGTCTCACGCGCCGTCCGGATCATGGAAATGGCACCCTCGTGGGAGTTGGACATCATTTTCTCGCAATAGACGTGGAGGCCGGCTTTGAGGCAGGCCGTGGTGTGTTTGGCGTGAACGAAATCGGGCGTCGCTATGAGGACGGCATCGAGATCGGTTTGGGCTGAGAGCATCTCATCGAAATCGGTGTAAACCTGGACTGTGTGGCCATATTTGCGGAGGATGCCCTGGCCGTAGCGCTGGCTGTAGGGCCAGATGTCGCAGACGGCCTGGAAACGGATATCGGGGATTTTCAGGCAGGACTCGATGAGCACTCGGCCCTGGGTGCCGAGGCCGATTATGGCGACATTGAGCTGGCCGCCGGAACGGCTCGCAGCGGTCAGGTTTGAGGGGCGCGTGAGCAGCAAACCCATGCCGGCGGCAAGGCCGGTGCGCAAGAAAGAACGGCGGTCGATGGAATCATTGGGCCAGCTGGTTTGGGATGTGTTTTTCTCTTTCATAGATTTGAAAATTTAATCCTTCCAGAGGGCCAGACGGCTGTGTTCGACGAGGCAAAGGGCGCCGCAAGTCAAGGCGACGTGGACGCCGAGGAATGCGATTCCTTCGTTCCCGACCACGGCCATGAGGCCGAAACTGAGAGATACGAAAAGCAGACCGCTGAGAACGAGGGAGATGCGGGGTTTGATGCCGAGCAGAAGGGTAGCGCCGACCAGAATAAGGAGGTAACCCAGGGAATGCGCAAAAAGCCGGGTCAGGTAGAGGGGTAAAAAGGAGGAACCGGTTATGCCTTCGGCCAAGCGACCCATGTTTTCGTAATAATTTTCAAAGCTGTATTGCAAATCTCTCTCGAATTTTTCAAGCCCCGCCATGAACAAGCGCAGGCCGATGAATAGACGAAGGAGGAGGAAGGCCCAAACGGGCCCGGTCCAGCCTTGGAAAAAGGATTTTATTTTAGCCATTGAAGCGTTACGGGTTTCGTTTCGAGGTGGTATTAAAGATTTTCCACCCAAATATTGCGGAATTGGACCAAGTCGTGGTGGTCCTGCAACATGAGGGGGCCAGTGGGGGCTTCGTTTTCGGCCACCGGTCCGCCGGTGAAGGTAGGAAGTTCCAGGTCCTCATGGATGAGGATGCCGTTGTGGTGGACCGTGATGCGGGCGTTTTCCGTTTTTTCGCCTTTGCCGTCAAACCGCGGGGCGCGAAAATTAATGTCATAGGTTTGCCAATGAGCGGGCGGGGCGCAGGCATTAACGCGGGGCCGGGAAACCTTGTAGATGCCGCCGCATTCATTGTCGCGGCCTTCCAGACCGAAACTGTCGAGAACCTGAACTTCGTATCGGCCATGAAGATAGACGCCGCTGTTGCCGCGTTTTTGTTCACGATGGTCCGGCATGAAGGGAGTGCGAAATTCGAGATGGAGGCGGTGGTCACCAAAGCTTTTTTTCGAAATAATGGAACCTGTATCCGGCACCACCTGCATGGCCCCGTTTTCGAGAATTTTCCAGCGGGCTTTTTTCACTTTTTTGTGGGACCATTGGCTCAAGTCGCTGCCGTCGAACAAAATTTCCGCCCTGGAAACAGGTTTCGCCCCTAGGGTGGGGGAGGAGCGGTCGTATTTTTGGAGGGAAAAGGCACCGTTTTCGAGGCCGTTAAAGCTACCGTTAAAATTTTCGGCATTTAAACTGCCTGTCCACAAGGAAGCCGCTATGAGCAGCCCGTGGGCGGTGATTTGGAGGACATCCTGGTTGCCGTGCCCGATGGTTTTTGAAAAATTAACGGATCCATCCTGAACGGCTCCGTGAAAGCTTACTTGGGCCGTGGAGCGTTCTTCCAGCGTTGCGTATAGGAGGGATTGATAATTGCCGCCTCCGAGCGCGATTATTTGCGCGTATAACGGTTCCATGCGGCCGTCCGCCAGGAGGCGCTCGCCCTGCCAGTCGCCCATGAAGGGATCGGGCGATGTTTCGGCTTCGGCATGGGCCGATGCGGCAGTTAACAGAAGAGTCAATGTGGTGATTTTAAAGAGCAAATTCATACTCCCCATCCTTTCCGGTATTCATAGGTTGAACCAATATATTGATTGGCTTCGGGAACATTCGTTATTTTCATATTGGGACCGTCCCAATCGATCTTACGGCGGGCGCGAATGGCGGCATTGCCGAGGAGAACAACCTCGGTGAAAGGGGCAGCATAATCGAAGCTGGAACCGCATTTTGGGCCACCCTTGCAGGCTTGTATCCATTCTATACGCGGACCGCCTTTGACTCTGGGTATGGTTTTTTCCGGAAAAAGATGGCGTAGTTCCTTCATTTTCATCTCCGGAACTAGGCGGGGACTGCCGCCATAGGTGCCGGCCCTGATGGTGGCATGCTGCCCTATGATGAGTGTGCCGTTATCCTCAATTTCGTAATCGGCAGCCACTTCGGGCGGGAGCATCGGTTTGAGTCCGCCGTCAGACCAGGTGACTTTGACCGGCGGCTGATCTCCGCGGGCCGGAAATTGATAGTTGACGACAGAAGCCATGGGGGCGGTGTGATTATTGAATTGAGTTGAAATCGCCTCAACCGAAGTGGGATGACCGAGATTGAGGGACCAGTAGGCGGCGTCCATAATGTGACAACCCATGTCGCCGAGGGCGCCGCAGCCGAAGTCCCACCAGCCGCGCCATTTGAAGGGGGCGTAACCGGGATCGTAGGGGCGTTCCGGGGCCACGCCGAGCCATGCCTCCCAATCCATTGAAGAGGGGATGACAGGAATTGAACTGGAGTGATCCGGGGCATCCAGATTCTGCGGCCAGATGGGACGATTGGTCCAATGCTGGACTTCGCGCACCGGGCCGATAACGCCAGCCTCTATCCATTCGCGGATGATGCGGGTGCCCTCCTGGGAGTGTCCCTGGTTGCCCATCTGGGAGATGACGCCGTATTTGCGGGCGGCCAGGGTTATTTCCCGAGCCTCCCAGATAGTTCGGGTAAGGGGTTTTTCGACATAGACATGCTTGCCCAGTCTCATGGACCACATGGCGATGGGGAAGTGCATGTGATCGGGAGTGGAAATGATGACAGCATCAATCTTGCTTTCCATTTCGTCGAACATCCGCCGGAAGTCCTGATAGCGTGGAATATCGGCCTGACGGTCGAGAAGCTTTTGTATATCGGGATAAGCTTCCATTTCGTCTTCATCAATGTTGTCCAAAAGTTCATCCAGAGCATCATCGATGCGGGCAAGATCGACATCGCAAAAGGCTACGATATTTTCACCGACGACAGCTTTGAGCGCGCTTCTGCCACGGCCCCCAACACCGACAACGGCAATGTTCAACTTGTTGTTGGGGGAGGTTGAAGCACCGGTTTGTGAATAGATACCGGAAGGAAGGATCATAAAGGAGGCTCCGGCTGCGGATACACCTTTTATGAATTCACGGCGACTGACAGTTTTATCCTCAAGGTTGTTTTTATTCATAATCTCGAAATGGCTGAAGTGATGGCTGGTTCCCAAGAATGATTGATTTGGTTTCGTTTTTTTTCAATTAATTTTGGTGGCAATTGCGATTGGAGTTGGCGCAATCCCTGATGGAGACGGGGAGATCGTCGGGGCCGAGTTCGATCATGGTCTTGTTGCACCAACAATGGGGAGTTTCCGCTGGATACTCCCTTTCCACCAGAGCTCGCTCAGCCTGGGCGGGAATATACATTTTTTTGGTTCGAAGAAATCTACAGGGGGCCTCTTTCATGAAACATCCTCATCGAAATTTTTACCGTTCAACTTGAATAATGCCCTGGTGATGAGGGCGCGGGCCATTGGCATTTTATAGCCGTTATGCTCCTGCGGAACCGCCTCGTTCAATATCATTTCGGCAGCCATTTTGGCAGCTCTTCGATCCAGTTCCCGGCCTTCCAGAAATTCGTTCGCTTCCTCCACCTCGTGAACCAAGGGAGAAATCGCACCCAGGGCCACCCGCACATTACGCAAGACGTTTCCTGCCACGTCTCCGGCGGCAGCGCAACTGACCAAGGCCCAGTCGAAATCGCTTTTTTCGGAAACTTGCAGGTAAATGCAAGGTCTTGTTTTGACCGGAATTTCGATATGGAGAATGAGGTCCGCCGGCTGCAAAGAATTGTGGGCGTAGGGGTTGAACCAGGCGTTCATGTAAAACTCGCCCATGCTGACATTGAAATTGTTCTTGCTGCGCTGGACATTGGCGGTCGCGTTGAGGGTGGCCAGGATAACCGCCATATTGGACACCACCGGGCTGATACAGGGATTTCCGGAAAAAAGGCTGTGGTATTTGTTTTCGGCTTCCTGGGCGTAACAGCGGGCTCCGCCGTTTTTGAGGCATTGCACATCGCGGTGGCGGTAATACCAGCAGCGGGAATGCTGGGCCAGGTTGCCCGCCAAGGTTCCCATGTTGCGGATTTGGGGCGATCCGACCCTGGCGGCCGCTTCGGCCACACCGGGAAGGTTTTTTTGAAGGCCCGCGTGTCCCGCGATTTCCGCAATGGTTACATTGGCGCCCAATTTCCAACCGTCTTCGGTTTCAACAATGTCCCGTGTGCCCGGAAGCCGTTTGATATTAACCAGCCTACCCGGTTTCAACACGTAGTCCTTGATTTCACCGAGAAGGTCGGTGCCTCCGGCCAGGAATTTATCTTTTTTGCCGCAGAGTTGCAAAGCCCTTTCGGTATTTGGGGCCGTCACATATTGAAAAGCATTCATTAGTGACCCCTCTCCTTGGCTTCGGCGGGTTTAAATTCATCCCAATGGAGTTTTTTATGAAAATCCCTCCAATTTCCTGCCAACGATGCGGCGGGTTTGTTGGGTACTTTGCCCAAGGCGGCCAGTACTTTGTCCGGGGTGATAGGGATGCTTGGCACCCGCGCACCGAGAGCGTTGGCGACGGCGTTTCCGATGGCGGCGGCGGTGGGGATGGTGGCCGGTTCACCTATTCCGATGACTCCGCGCTCGGGCATATCCAGCAGGATAATTTCGATTTCGGGCATGTCCTGGGCTCCGGGCAGTTTGTAGGTTTCAAAATTTGGGTTGAGGACTACGCCGGAAAGCGGGTCCATCACGCGTTCCTCGAATAAGGCGTATCCGATACCCATAATGACCCCGCCGTAAGCCTGGCTTTCGCAGGTCAATTTATTGACCACCAGACCGCAGTCCTGCACGCAGACGATCTTTTTAATTTTGACGAAGCCGGTTGCGGTGTCCACGGCGACTTCCGCCATCTGCACGCCGCCCACTCCGCGAGAGGATAGGCCTTCATGCCAGCGCCCCTGGGCAATGAGCGGCTGGATGCCGATTTTTTGGCATGCCGTCGGCCAATGGTTCCCGGTGGGGTCTTCCATGTCGCTGACCTCTCGCAATTCTTTCAAGGCATTGTGGCAAACGTTGTGAATGGCGGGCGACACCGAGGCGGCCGTGGTGCTTCCGCCGCTGCCGCCGGAAGGCGGGAAAAGAGTGTCTCCCAAACGGACCGTGATCTGGCTGGGTTTAAGGCCGAAAATCTCCGCCGCGATAACCGCCATGAGGGTGCGGGTGCCGGTTCCCAAATCCTGGGTGCCGCAGCGCAATTCGACCGAACCGTCGGCATTGATCTGGCATTCGGCCTGGGTTCCGCGGCCTCCCCCGCCCCAGGTGCCCCCGGCCAGGCCGATTCCGGTTTTGATGGTTCCGGCAGAGCTGCCGGGAGGCCGATACTTCTCTTTCCAGCCGAAACGCTGGGCCGCTAATTTCCATTCCTTTCGGCGAATTTCCGCCGGCAGCGAGTCGGAGGTATCGTTTTTGAGACGAAAATCAAGCGGGTCCATTTTCAGCTTGAGGGCCATTTCGTCCATGATGGACTCCATGCCGAAGGAGGCCTGGGGATGGCCCGGCGCGCGAAAGGCCCTGGCTGAACCGGAGTTGATAGCGATACCGGCCTGGCGAACCCTGGTATTGGGTATGTTGTAAATATAGGGAGCGGGAAAACCCGACCGGCCGCCCCCTCCCGCTGTGCTGGGGCCACTGGCGAATCCTGCCGAGCCGAAGGCGTTCATTTCAAATGCGATGACTTTGCCCTCTGCGTCCGCGCCCATGCGGATTTGCTGAAATGAAGATGGGCGATAGCCAACCGCTCTTGCCTCATCATAGCGGGGGAGCATGAGCTTGACCGGAAGGCCGGTTTGGCGGGTCAGGCGGGAGACCAGGACGCCTTCCACTCCGGGTCCGAACTTGGAGCCGAAACCGCCCCCCATGTATTCGCTGACGACGCGCACCTGGTTTTGCGGAATTTCGAGGTTGTTAGCCAATCCGTCGCGAACACTGAAAACCCCCTGGGTGGAAGCCCAAACCGTAAGGTTGTCTCCCTGCTGGTGGGCGGTGTTGCCGTGAGTTTCCAGGCAGTGGTGCATTTGAATTTGAGTGGTATAAAGCCCTTCGACGATTGTCGCGGATTGGGCAAATGCTTGATCGACTTCTCCGTTTTCCCGCACCCGCGGTTCGCCGATATTGGGAAAATCCGGAAAAACCCTGGCCGAATCGGGATTTATAGCCGTTTCCTCATTGACGACATGGGGCAGTTCGGTGGCTTCCACTTTGATGAGCGCCAGGGCGTCGAGACAGGCCTGTTTGCTTGTTGCGGCCACGGCAGCCAGCTCCTGTCCGTAATAATGAGCGACAAATGCATCATCCCGCACCTTGATGACCGCCTGGATGCCGGGAGAATTGAGGGCAGCCGACAAGTCGATAGAGTGAATTTTGGCGTTGGCCCATTTGGAACGCAAAATCATTCCGTAAAGCCAGCCTTCATTATGAATATCGGAGGAATAGCGGGCGGCGCCGGTCACCTTGTGCGGGCCGTCCACGCGTTGAGTGAATTTGCCCAGGTATTTGGGGTTTTTTGGCCAGCTAGGCATTAAAGATTTCCTTTGCTGATAAAATTTGCACCCGATTTTTGGTTTTCACCCCGGCAGCTTTGAGGGCGGCCTCAAATATGCGAGGATAGGTTCCGCAGCGGCAGAGATTGCCCGAGCAGGCTTCCCTGACCTCGGCTTCGGTGGGGCGGGGGTTATTGTCCAGCAGGGCCGTTAGATTGACGACGAATCCCGGTGTGCAATAACCGCACATGAGGGAATCGCACTCCACAAACGCTTGCTGCACTTTGTTCAGTTTGCCGTTGGGGGAGAGGCCCTCGACGGTGGTGATTTCTTCTTCCTGCGAGTCGATGGCCAGCTTCATGCAGGAATATTGGGGAACCCCGTCCACCATTACGGTGCAGGCCCCGCAGGTGCCGCGATCGCAGACTTCTTTTTGCCCCGTCAGGTTCAAATGCTCCCGGATGGCCTCCAGGAGGGTGACCCTGGGCTCGAGGACGAGGTTTTTTTTCTGGCCGTTGATATTGAGGGTAATAGGCGTCCCTTGCGGCCCGGCGATTTTTTCGTCGTTAATATCCTTTATCTGGGCCGCCAGATGCTCTGCTTGAGTTGCCGCCGCGGCCACCGCGGAGGTGCCCACGCCCTTCAGGAAGTCTCGCCGTGAAAGGGAGTTGGGGCCGCTTCTGGTGGCATTTTTATTTTTACCCGACATGCCAGCAGTGGTGGGTGGGGTGCATAACAAGTATTTGAACTTGATTGAGTTGTTTCAGCCTTCGTTTTTGTTGACTGCGTAGGGGGGCGATTCCTTGCCGAAACTTCCTATAAATACGCTTTTGGCGAGGTGGTTGTTCCAGGCGAGTTTGAGCCCTTTTTCCCGCACGGTGGATTTGCGGTTGAGAAGGACATTGAACGAATTCATGGGGGAGCGAGGGCTGTGCCATAGCATTCCGGCGCAATGTTCGGGACCGGACGCAACCAGAGATTGCGTCTCCAGGGCAATGGATTGGCCGATTTTGAGGGAAACGGTTTCACCGGATCCTGAAATTTCGATGGGGGCCATTTTTTCCTGGACCGTTCCGGCGGAGATTTTTGGGTGCATGGTTTTGAGCCAATCGACCAGTGCCAATCGCTGCTCCTGGCTGGCTTCCGGTGGTAGATAAATGACACTTCCGGTGGGAAGGGTGGTGGGGAAGGACAGGTTGGCCTTGGCGACTTGCAGGAGGGCCACTTTTAAGCCGGTAAAATCTTGCCCGGCATGAACGCCTTTTTCAAAGTTCCAGACCCGCAGGAGGGAACGGCCGCCGAGGGTGGATTCGGAAGATGCGATGCAGCCCCCGGCAATCAGTTCGCAGTCGTGCAATTCCAATACTTTGCCGCCGGGTATATCTTCCGAGGCGGTGGCTGCTAATGAAAGGGCGCAGGTAGAGGCAATGAGGGTGGCAATAGCGATATAAAGGCTTTTAGTTTTCATTTTGAATGGCATGGGGCTCCCTGGTTGAGGGCTCCCTGGTTGATCGTATGCACATAAACGATGTCAATGGCTTCATTTGCTTGGTTGACGACGTTTTAACCGGGCAAAATGATGAAGGCAAGCAAATCCGGTTTTTGGACAAAATCCGGTGGCTTGCACGAGTTTAGAAGCCTGTCGCGTCCAGGTACAACTTCTGTATTTTTTCCGTCACCTCGTTCAATTCCTCGAGGCCTTCGGTGGCGACATTGCCGATGACCACCCGCAATGGCCGCTGCCCGACCGGCATTTCGATGAGGTCGCTGATACCATCGGCAACTTCTTTTACGTCGGGAACATCGGGGCCGCTGAATTTTTCCGCAAAATAAGCGTATAGGTTGGATGCGGGGTTGGTCCCGACGCCGTAACCGTCCTGGCGGTCTGAATCGGCGGCCGCTATGCAGCTACCCCCAAGTTCGGTTGGGAAACCGCCCGGTTCGATGGATACACAGTCTATGTTGAAGGGGGCCAGTTCGTGGGAGTAGGATTCGACGAGGGCCTCGAGGGCATATTTGGTTCCGCTGTATATGTTCAATCCGGGAATAAAAAGACGGCCGGTGGTGCTGGTTATGTGAATGAGCAGGCCGGATTTTCTTTCGCGCATGTGGGGTAGAACGGCGCGGTTTACGCGCAGCGGCCCCAGCGTGTTGACATCGAAAATGTGACTGACCTGTTCTATGGTAAAACCTTCCAGGTAGCCGGAGGAGCCGATTCCGGCATTATTGACGACCACGTCGATATGCCCGGCGCTGGCCAGGATGCTTTCCACGGCCGCATTGACCGAAGATTCGTCCAGCACATCCAGTTCCACCACCTCCAGTTTGACGCCTTCGCTCTGGCTCCATTCCCCAAGCTCCCGGGCGACGTCTGCGTTTTTGCCCCCGACATCCCGCATGGTGGCAAAAACCCGATGGCCTTTTCGGGCCAGGGTCTCGACAATCGACCGGCCGAAACCGCTGGTGCTGCCGGTTACCAGAACGTTCATACTTTTCGCATTAGCATTAGTATTTGTATCCATATTTGTGCTTTCTCAGTAATATAATTTCGGTTAAAATTCACCCTAACCCGGATATTTCGTAAAAAAAGTATCGTTGATATGCTTAACTGCTGATATACAGCAGGATAGATCAATAATTAAAGCAATATCAGCGATGACAAAAGGTAAACAATTAAAGCTACAGTTGACAAGGGTAAAAGGCCGCCGTGTGCGGGTTGATTTCAAGGGCGGAGAGGTTACTTCGGATGCCGGACTGCTTTTGATCCGGGAAGTGGATCGGCAGTTGGGCTTGACCGAACGAGCGGCCCGACAGTTAGTGGACAAACGGCAGAAGGGCAAAGTACGCCATGAGGTATTGGGGATGCTGCGGCAGCGCGTTTACGGGCTGGTGGCGGGCTATGAGGATTTGAACGACTTTGATACCCTGCGCCACGATCCATTGTTGCAAACGGTAACGGGGCGCATTGAAACGTTGGCCAGCGCGCCGACTTTGTGTCGTTTTGAAAACGGGCAGGATCGGCGGGCGGCCTTTGCGGTAAACGAGCTGTTGGTCGAACAGTTCATGGGCTCCTTTGCCGAGGAACCCGAAGAGATCATCCTGGACTTTGACGCCACCGACAATCCGGTGCACGGGCTCCAGGAGGGACGTTTTTTCCACGGTTATTATGATCATTACTGTTTTCTGCCGCTATATGTTTTTTGCGGTGATCAGCTGCTGGTGGCCTACCTGCGGCCGAGCAAGATCGATGCCAGCAAGCATGCCGGGGCCATCCTCAAATTGCTGGTTAAACGGATTCGCCAAAGCTGGCCCCGTACGCGGATTATTTGGCGCGCCGACAGTGGATTTTGTCGAGACCGGATACTCTCTTGGTGCGACCGCAACGAAGTTAGTTACATCGTGGGGATGGCTCGCAATGCACGCTTGCAGCAAGACGCCCAGCAGTTGCAAAAGCAGGCCAAAGAATGGTTCGAACTAAGGGGTAAAAAACAACGGTTATTCCAGGACTTCGTCTATGCTGCCGATTCGTGGCGATGGCTGCGGTTGGTCATCCATAAAGCCGAACACACCGCACAGGGGTCCAACCCGCGCTTCGTGGTGACGAACCTGCCGGGCGATCCCCAGGAGCTTTACGACAAGGTATACTGTGGCCGCGGTGAAATGGAGAACCGAATCAAGGAACAGATGCAATTGTTCAGCGAGCGCACCAGCGCCCATCAATGGTGGGCCAATCAGTGCCGATTGCTCTTGTCGGCGCTGGCCTACACCTTGATGGAAGCCATGCGCCGGTTAGCCTTAAAAGGGACGAAGTGGGCGCGGGCCCAATGCCACACCCTGCGGCTCAAATTAATCAAGATCGGAGCGGTCATCGTGCGCAACACCCGAACGATTCACTTTCACCTAAGTGAGAGTTATCCTTGGGCCAGTCTTTTCAACCATGCGGCCCGCCGATTGGTGCCAACCTAAAGGGTGCATTGGTGCTGCCCCCGGCACTACCGAACCAATGGGGGAAAGGGGGCAGTGTCTCTACACCCTGAAAAACACCTAAAAATCAAGACGATCTGCTCAAAATACAAAGAAATCCATCTCCAATAGCAATAACACGAGCCAAACTTTACCCTTCATGAAATATCCGGGCTAATGTTTCATAATTAAACCACGGATGCAAGTTGCTGGATGCTGGATTTTGGGGTAGTGTATAAAAAAAGAATGTTATATTGTATTTTTAGCTGTACAAATAGCGTTAGGCAGTTTATTTTTAGTGCATGGTTACTAAAATTATTAATTGTCGGCACTGTGGAAGTGAAAATATCATTAAATTTGGCAAGACGCCCAACCATAAACAGCGCTACCGCTGCCATGATTGTGGTAAACAAAGCCGCGAAAACCCCACAGTGAAATACACCGAAGAGCAAAAAGAAATGATCCTTCGAGTCTATCAGGAACGCAGCAGTCTACGCGGTTTACAGCGCGCCTTCGGGGTGAGTCCCAACACCGTTTTGAGTTGGTTAAAAAAAACGACAATCGCTGCGACCGCTCAAAAGCACGATTCTTGCGGCCCGCCGCCATGATGTCATTGAACTGGACGAACTGTGGTCTTTTGTGGGGCGCAAGAGCGATGCCCAATGGGTTTGGATCGCTCTTTGCCGACGCACCCGTCAAATCCTCTCCTATGCCATTGGGCCTCGGGATTGGTATCGTTGCCGGGAACTTTACGAGCGTCTGCCACGGGCCTACAAAAGATGTGCCACCTACAGCGACTTTTGGAGCACTTATGATGAAGTCTTTCCTCATAACCGATCCGTGGGAAAATAACCGATCCGTGGGAAAAGAAACCGGTGAAACGGCCCATGTGGAACGATGGAACAATACCCTGCGCCAACGACTGGGTCGTTTCACACGCAAAACCCTCTCCTTTTCCAAGCTTAAGAGTGATGTGACCGCCGAAAACACTACCATTGCCAGTGAGAGTCTTTCTGGAGAAATTACCGGAAAGACCTATGAAGCAAAAAAGATACACCCCTGAACAAATCATAACGATACTGACGTGTACTGGATTTGTTGGACACGGGATTCTCTTATATTCATTGTTTATTGATTAGTGTGTCAGGCGGCTTGTTTTGGTAAAGGGTTTTGTTTTCTCGTTGCCCCCCATGGGGGGCAAATATTTTCCTCGAATTGGACTGGGCTTTGGTAACTCAGAGAGGAATGTTTGCGATATCGGTTGTAGAAGATTTCCACGTATTCGAAGACAGTTGATCGCAGTTCGCGCTCGTCGGCAAAGTGGCGGCCTCGAATCGTGCTGGTCTTGAAGCGGCCGTAGAACGATTCCATGGCCGCGTTGTCGTAGCAGTTGCCTTGGGCGCTCATGCTCGGCTTCATGCCTAGTTCAGAGACCAGCCTCTGATAGTCGTCGCTGGCGTAGGGGCTGCCCCGATCGCTGTGATGAATAATCCCGGTGCGCAGTGTGCCGCGGGTCATGGCCGCGGCTTTGAGGGCCTTGCCAACCAGCTTCGCGTCGTTGTGGTTGGAAACGCTCCAGCCCAGCAGGCGTCGGCTGAACAGGTCCATCACCGTGGCCAAGTACATCCAACCGGCCAGGGTCCGTAGGTAGGTCGTGTCCGCCACCCAGACCTCGTCGATATGGGTCGGCTGGCCATGCTTTTTAAGCACATTGGGGCTGTAACCATAGGGATGGTTACTGTTGGTTCTTAATGGCTTAAAGCGTTTACTCTGGGTGCTTTTGATTCCCATTTCACGCATCAGACGCAGAGCCCGGTCACGGCCGCAATCGATGCCCTCATCATCCTTCAGATGGCGGTGCATTGGCCGATGCCCATAGCGGCCCTTGGCCTCTTTGTGTACCTTCAGGATCGCCCCCTTGATTCCCTCGTCCTCGATCCGCCGGGCCGAGGGCGCTCGGTGCCTCCAGCAGTAATAGCCACTGCGACAAATCCCCATCGCCGAGCATATTTCCTCGATCTTGAAGCGCCCCTCGTTGTCTTTGACAAACTGGTACTTCATTGTTCGTCCTTGGCAAAGTAGCCCACCGTTTTTTTTAGTATCTGGTTGATCCGCTCCGAGCGGCGCAGCTCTTTGCGAAGACGATCTATCTCGGCCGCCATCTCCTTCGGACTGCTCTGTCGCTTTGAGGTGGCTTCGCCCTGCTGATCGTCCAGATAGAGCCTCTTCCACCTATACAATTGGTTGGTGTTGACCCCAAGTTTGGTCGATACCTCGGTGGCGCTCAGACCATCGAGTATCATCAGTTGAACTGCCTCATTTTTGAACTCTATACTAAAGCGTCTTCTTCCCATGCTTCGATTCTCCATTTAGGAGAATCTCGTGTCCACTTTTTCCAGTGCACATCAGTCCCACAATATCAGTCCTCAAAGCTACCATCGTTGGCGTAAAAAGTATGGCCGCATGGAGCTGCGTGACGCCAAGCGGCTGAAGGAGCTGGAGCGCGAGAACACACAGCTTAAGAAGATAGTAGCCGAGCAGATGCTGGAGAACCGTGTGCTCAAGGAGGTGAACGCAAAAAAATGGTAGGCCCGAAGCAGAAAAAGGAAGCGGTGAAGCATGTATTGGCCCAAGGGTCGTGCTCGCTGCGTCGGGCCTGTCAGTATTTTGGGTTGCACCGCTCAACCTACCTGTATGAACCCAAGAAAGCTACTGAGTATAGGCATAAACTGGTGGCACGCATCATTGCCTTTTCGAAGAAGCATCCGCGCTATGGCTATCGTCGGATCCGCGCTTTGTTGACCCATGAAGGTTGGCCCGTGAGTCGCAAATTCGTCCAAAAAGTGCGTCGTTTCGAAGGACTGGGTGTGCGGCCGCCTGGCAAGCGCCGTCGCCGGCAGGGCCAATCCACGGCTACCCCGACCCGAGCAGTGCAGCCCAACCATGTGTGGAGTTGGGACTTTGTGGCGGATCGCACCGACCGGGGCGGTCCGCTCAGGCTCTTGACACTGATCGATGAACATACCCGTCAATGCCTGGCCATTAAGGTTGCGCGCTCACTGAAAAGTGCCGATGTGGTAGAGGTATTGAACGATGCCATAAGAGAGAACGGCAAACCTCAGTGCATCCGCTCGGACAACGGATCGGAGTTTATAGCCCACCAAGTCAAAGAAGAACTGCAGCGACAGGAAATTGCCATCGCATACATTGATCCAGGAAGCCCTTGGCAGAATGGACATATAGAATCCTTTCATAATCGTTTGCGCGATGAATGCCTTAATCAGGAACTGTTCCTGAGCGTGACCGAAGCGCGTGTGGTGGTCGAACAATGGCGACACAAATACAACGCGAAACACCCCCACAGCCGATTAGGCTTTCTCTCCCCAAATACATTTGCCAGACTCTGGCGAACAATCAACAAAGCAGCGGCTGGCTCCATTCGGCCTACGGCCTCATTGCGCCACCCGCTGCAAAACCTACAATACCAAACCTACGGAAATACTCTCACTTAAAGTGGTAGCAAAGATGGGGTCCGATCACTGGGCCGTCTGCTCGGAGGGATTTCGTTTCGGCATTTGTCGCGGGCTCTGGGCTGCAGCGATCTGTTGGCCGACTTTTGCCGTGTCCGGCAGATCGATGGCATCAGGGGCATCTCCAAAAGCACCCTGGAGCGGGCCTCGAAGTTTTTCAGCGAAGAGCAGTTGAGGGCCTTGCACCGGACCTTGACTGAGGTGGTGGGCGATGCCCTTCTGGCCCGGCAGGTGGGATTGGACAAGCCGATTGACACCACCATTTGCCTGATCGACGGCGCCTGTTTGGAGGCTAACATTCATTGGCCGACGGACTGGGTATTACTCAAGGATGTAGCCGGCACGTTGCTCAAAGCGATCCGGCTGATCCGCGAGAAGGCCGGTTTGCGCCATCGCATGCCGATCGAACCGGAGCCCTTGGCTCGGCAGATGAATCGGCTGTGCATACAGATGACCCACAGCCGGCGGCGAAAGGACAGCGCGCGGCAGCGCAAGGGTATCTTGAGGCAGATGAAAAAGCTGCTCAAACGGATCGGGGAGCATGCCCGCAGTCACCGGGAATTATTGCAAGCCTGCTGGGAGCAAAGCGATTACAGCGAAAAACAGGTCCAACAGATCCTCGCCCGGATGGAGCGCATGAGCGAGCAAATCCCGGTGGTCATCAAACAGGCGCACGAGCGGATCATTGGCGGCCGCCAGGTGAAAAACGCAGAGAAAGTCTTGAGTGTTTACGAACTCGATGGGCAGGTGATTGTGCGAGGTAAAGCGGGCCAAGAGGTCGAGTTCGGCAACACCCTGTTTTTGGGAGAAAGCGTTGAAGGGTACCTGCTGGACTGGAAACTCTACGGCAGCCGAACTCCAAGCGAAAATGAACAAATGCAAGAGAGTTTGCAAAGACAGAACCGCTTCAACCTGGAAGAACCCATAGCGGCCATGTGCGCGGACCGGGGATTTGCCTCCCAGCGGGCCCGCCGGCAGTTAGCCCAGGAGGGAATCTACGACGCGCTCTGTCCACGCGATCCGAAGCAGTTGAAAAAACGGATGGAGGAACCACTGTTCAGACAATTGCAAAAGCGCCGGGCCAGCACCGAAGGGCGGATCGGGGTATTGAAGAATCGCTGGCAGGCCGGGCGGTTGCGCAGCAAAGGCTTTGCCAACCGCTCGATCAGCGTAGCCTGGTCGGTACTCTCGCACAACCTATGGAAAGTAGCCAAGATGCTGGCCCAGCAAGACGAACTAAAAACCAAAGCGGCGGCCTAGCCCGGATATTTCGTAAAAAAAGTATCGTTGATATGCTTAACTGCTGATATACAGCAGGATAGATCAATAATTAAAGCAATATCAGCGATGACAAAAGGTAAACAATTAAAGCTACAGTTGACAAGGGTAAAAGGCCGCCGTGTGCGGGTTGATTTCAAGGGCGGAGAGGTTACTTCGGATGCCGGACTGCTTTTGATCCGGGAAGTGGATCGGCAGTTGGGCTTGACCGAACGAGCGGCCCGACAGTTAGTGGACAAACGGCAGAAGGGCAAAGTACGCCATGAGGTATTGGGGATGCTGCGGCAGCGCGTTTACGGGCTGGTGGCGGGCTATGAGGATTTGAACGACTTTGATACCCTGCGCCACGATCCATTGTTGCAAACGGTAACGGGGCGCATTGAAACGTTGGCCAGCGCGCCGACTGTGTGTCGTTTTGAAAACGGGCAGGATCGGCGGGCGGCCTTTGCGGTAAACGAGCTGTTGGTCGAACAGTTCATGGGCTCCTTTGCCGAGGAACCCGAAGAGATCATCCTGGACTTTGACGCCACCGACAATCCGGTGCACGGGCTCCAGGAGGGACGTTTTTTCCACGGTTATTATGATCATTACTGTTTTCTGCCGCTATATGTTTTTTGCGGTGATCAGCTGCTGGTGGCCTACCTGCGGCCGAGCAAGATCGATGCCAGCAAGCATGCCGGGGCCATCCTCAAATTGCTGGTTAAACGGATTCGCCAAAGCTGGCCCCGTACGCGGATTATTTGGCGCGCCGACAGTGGATTTTGTCGAGACCGGATACTCTCTTGGTGCGACCGCAACGAAGTTAGCCCGGATATCTCATGAAGGGTAAAGTTTGGCTCGTTATTGCTATTGGAGATGGATTTCTTTGTATTTTGAGCAGATCGTCTTGATTTTTAGGTGTTTTTCAGGGTGTAGAGACACTGCCCCCTTTCCCCCATTGGTTCGGTAGTGCCGGGGGCAGCACCAATGCACCCTTTAGGTTGGCACCAATCGGCGGGCCGCATGGTTGAAAAGACTGGCCCAAGGATAACTCTCACTTAGGTGAAAGTGAATCGTTCGGGTGTTGCGCACGATGACCGCTCCGATCTTGATTAATTTGAGCCGCAGGGTGTGGCATTGGGCCCGCGCCCACTTCGTCCCTTTTAAGGCTAACCGGCGCATGGCTTCCATCAAGGTGTAGGCCAGCGCCGACAAGAGCAATCGCCACTGATTGGCCCACCATTGATGGGCGCTGGTGCGCTCGCTGAACAATTGCATCTGTTCCTTGATTCGGTTCTCCATTTCACCGCGGCCACAGTATACCTTGTCGTAAAGCTCCTGGGGATCGCCCGGCAGGTTCGTCACCACGAAGCGCGGGTTGGACCCCTGTGCGGTGTGTTCGGCTTTATGGATGACCAACCGCAGCCATCGCCACGAATCGGCAGCATAGACGAAGTCCTGGAATAACCGTTGTTTTTTACCCCTTAGTTCGAACCATTCTTTGGCCTGCTTTTGCAACTGCTGGGCGTCTTGCTGCAAGCGTGCATTGCGAGCCATCCCCACGATGTAACTAACTTCGTTGCGGTCGCACCAAGAGAGTATCCGGTCTCGACAAAATCCACTGTCGGCGCGCCAAATAATCCGCTTACGGGGCCAGCTTTGGCGAATCCGTTTAACCAGCAATTTGAGGATGGCCCCGGCATGCTTGCTGGCATCGATCTTGCTCGGCCGCAGGTAGGCCACCAGCAGCTGATCACCGCAAAAAACATATAGCGGCAGAAAACAGTAATGATCATAATAACCGTGGAAAAAACGTCCCTCCTGGAGCCCGTGCACCGGATTGTCGGTGGCGTCAAAGTCCAGGATGATCTCTTCGGGTTCCTCGGCAAAGGAGCCCATGAACTGTTCGACCAACAGCTCGTTTACCGCAAAGGCCGCCCGCCGATCCTGCCCGTTTTCAAAACGACACAAAGTCGGCGCGCTGGCCAACGTTTCAATGCGCCCCGTTACCGTTTGCAACAATGGATCGTGGCGCAGGGTATCAAAGTCGTTCAAATCCTCATAGCCCGCCACCAGCCCGTAAACGCGCTGCCGCAGCATCCCCAATACCTCATGGCGTACTTTGCCCTTCTGCCGTTTGTCCACTAACTGTCGGGCCGCTCGTTCGGTCAAGCCCAACTGCCGATCCACTTCCCGAATCAAAAGCAGTCCGGCATCCGAAGTGACCTCTCCGCCCTTGAAATCAACCCGCACACGGCGGCCTTTTACCCTTGTCAACTGTAGCTTTAATTGTTTACCTTTTGTCATCGCTGATATTGCTTTAATTATTGATCTATCCTGCTGTATATCAGCAGTTAAGCATATCAACGATACTTTTTTTACGAAATATCCGGGCTAGTTACATCGTGGGGATGGCTCGCAATGCACGCTTGCAGCAAGACGCCCAGCAGTTGCAAAAGCAGGCCAAAGAATGGTTCGAACTAAGGGGTAAAAAACAACGGTTATTCCAGGACTTCGTCTATGCTGCCGATTCGTGGCGATGGCTGCGGTTGGTCATCCATAAAGCCGAACACACCGCACAGGGGTCCAACCCGCGCTTCGTGGTGACGAACCTGCCGGGCGATCCCCAGGAGCTTTACGACAAGGTATACTGTGGCCGCGGTGAAATGGAGAACCGAATCAAGGAACAGATGCAATTGTTCAGCGAGCGCACCAGCGCCCATCAATGGTGGGCCAATCAGTGGCGATTGCTCTTGTCGGCGCTGGCCTACACCTTGATGGAAGCCATGCGCCGGTTAGCCTTAAAAGGGACGAAGTGGGCGCGGGCCCAATGCCACACCCTGCGGCTCAAATTAATCAAGATCGGAGCGGTCATCGTGCGCAACACCCGAACGATTCACTTTCACCTAAGTGAGAGTTATCCTTGGGCCAGTCTTTTCAACCATGCGGCCCGCCGATTGGTGCCAACCTAAAGGGTGCATTGGTGCTGCCCCCGGCACTACCGAACCAATGGGGGAAAGGGGGCAGTGTCTCTACACCCTGAAAAACACCTAAAAATCAAGACGATCTGCTCAAAATACAAAGAAATCCATCTCCAATAGCAATAACGAGCCAAACGAGCCAAACTTTACCCTTCATGAAATATCCGGGCTAGAGAGCGGAAAAGCAAGGACAATACTTTTTCACAGCCGTACTGTCGGCTCATACAAAGAAAACCAGGCAACCGGACCCCAAAACCAGTATCCTAACGTTATAGGAGAGCAAAGTTGATACTCTCCCAAATGCAAATACCTCTAAAATGAGCGCCTATCAAAAGCCCTCGCAAAAATCACCCTTTTGGGACAGCCTCTATAATAGAGTAGCGTGGAACAAAGAGTCGAAAGAAGGCAGCCGTTGGTGCCAGCCGGTAAGTCCTGCGGAAATCCAGGCGGCTCAAGAAGGAAAATGGCGCGTTATCCTTACTCCAAACAAAAGCGTTCCCTCTGCATGGTTCGGCGACCTGAAAGGAAAGAAATTTTTATGTTTGGCCTCGGGAGGTGGGCAGCAGGCTCCGCTCCTGGCAGCTGGCCAAGGATCAGTTTGTGGCGGACCGCGATTCGCTCGATGTGAACACGGTGCAGGGCGATATGGCTGATCTTTCCGCCTTCGAAAACGAAAGCTTTGATCTCATCTTTCATCCCGTATCGAATGTGTTTGCGGAGAACATTGAACCCGTTTGGAAGGAATGCTTTCGTGTATTGAAATGGAACGGACGTTTGCTAACAGGGTTCATGAATCCAATGTTTTTCCTGTTCGATCATGAAGAGGTAGAAGAAACGGGGGTTCTCCAGGTCAAATATTCATTGCCTTTTTCGGAACTGAGCAGCCTTTCAGAGGACAAGAGAGAAAAGATAATTAAAGAAGGTTTGCCCTACGAGTTTGGGTAGTGTATAAAAAAAGAATGTTATTTTGTATTTTTAGCTGTACAAATAGCGTTAGGCAGTTTATTCTTAGTGCATGGTTACTAAAATTATTAATTGTCGGCACTGTGGAAGTGAAAATATCATTAAATTTGGCAAGACGCCCAACCATAAACAGCGCTACCGCTGCCATGATTGTGGTAAACAAAGCCGCGAAAACCCCACAGTGAAATACACCGAAGAGCAAAAAGAAATGATCCTTCGAGTCTATCAGGAACGCAGCAGTCTACGCGGTTTACAGCGCGCCTTCGGGGTGAGTCCCAACACCGTTTTGAGTTGGTTAAAAAAAACGACAATCGCTGCGACCGCTCAAAAGCACGATTCTTGCGGCCCGCCGCCATGATGTCATTGAACTGGACGAACTGTGGTCTTTTGTGGGGCGCAAGAGCGATGCCCAATGGGTTTGGATCGCTCTTTGCCGACGCACCCGTCAAATCCTCTCCTATGCCATTGGGCCTCGGGATTGGTATCGTTGCCGGGAACTTTACGAGCGTCTGCCACGGGCCTACAAAAGATGTGCCACCTACAGCGACTTTTGGAGCACTTATGATGAAGTCTTTCCTCATAACCGCTCCGTGGGAAAAGAAACCGGTGAAACGGCCCATGTGGAACGATGGAACAATACCCTGCGCCAACGACTGGGTCGTTTCACACGCAAAACCCTCTCCTTTTCCAAGCTTAAGAGTATGCATGAAACCTGTCTGAGACTTTTCATTCATCAATATAATCAAGAATTAGCCACCATTCCTACTTAATACACTACCCGAGTTTGGACATACCCTGGAAGAGCAAATTGGAGGTCAAATCGCCGCAGGTTTGGTCATTTGCGGTCTCTATGAAGACGATTGGGATGAAGAGGCAACGCCACTGGACAGATTCGGATCGGTATATATTTCGACACTTGCCATGAAAATACGGATTGAGCAAACCGCTTCAGTCAACACAGCCCAACCGCGCAACTGAGATTCGCGTTAGATAGCGCTCGAAAGCACTTTCATTATCTGCGTTTATTTGTATAATCCGTGGTTTTATGAATCATTAAGGTTCACTTTTATCAGGTCGAATTTTCAAAATCAAAATGGAGAAAATGAACATGCGTATCCGCTTTTTTCAAAGAATATCATCATTACTGTTATCGGCATTGTCCTTGCTCTTCCTCGCTACGGCCAATGGCGAACCCAAAAAATGGGAACAAGGCCAGGGCTGGGGTTGGGTCTGGGGTGAAGAAGACGAGGTGGGTGCGCTCAACGAGATAACGCCAGAAATGATTCTGAAGGCCATCGGGCTGGTGAAAAAGGGCCAGGTGCGCGATCTCGGCATCGTATACGACCGAACTTCCTTCAAATGGCCGGGGCACTCGCCCGCTGAAATTATCACCTTCCGCAGTCCCGAGGGCGTTCGACGGCAAAAGGATTTGGACTTCACTTTACCCGAAAACGGAAACACCTCGCTGACCACCTGGCATAGTTGCGCCATTTTCATCAATGACAATGTGGCTACCCAAATCGACGGTCTGGGCCACGCCGTAACCGGTGAGGACAACCATTGGTACAACGGTTTCAAAGAGGCTGACTGGGGCGGCAACTGGGGCCCGAGAAAAGCCGGTGCGGAAACCATACCCCCCGTCATTGCCCGAGGAGTGCTCATCGACGTGGCCGGCTACAAGGGCCTGGAAGTTTTGCCCTCTAAATACATCATTACCGTCGATGACCTCGAAGGCGCTCTCCAACGCCAGGGAACGGAATTACAGTTTGGCGATGTGGTTCTGGTTCGCACGGGCGTCTTGCGTTTTTGGGGAAAAACCGGGGCCGACAACGATAAAATAGCTGAATACGATTCGGCTGGAATGCAGCTGCCGGCTGCCAAATGGCTGGTCGAGGAACACGGCGTCATCATGGTCGGTTCGGACACCTCAAGCTTCGAAATGATGCAACCGCCGCCCGTTGGAAGCGGCAGCTTTATGCCGGTGCACGATTACCTCTTAATCGAGCAAGGAGTCCACATCGCCGAATTCCATTACCTCGAAGACCTGGCCAAAGAAAAAGTTTATGAATTCCTCTACATCGCAACGACCAACAAAATCAAAGGAGCCACCGCCGGCTTCACCATGCGCCCGTTGGCTATTTATTAGAACCTTATTATGCGATTGTTACCTTAATGAAATGATTACCGTAGAGGAGATTGAAGCAGTGATTGAGAAACTCCCTGAAGATGCGCAGAGGGAATTGGCACAACGGTTGGCTGCTCGCCTTGGGGATGCATGGGATGAGGAGATTGAAACCGATGCTGAAGCAGGCTAACCCGGATATTTCATGAAGGGTAAAGTTTGGCTCGTTATTGCTATTGGAGATGGATTTCTTTGTATTTTGAGCAGATCGTCTTGATTTTTAGGTGTTTTTCAGGGTGTAGAGACACTGCCCCCTTTCCCCCATTGGTTCGGTAGTGCCGGGGGCAGCACCAATGCACCCTTTAGGTTGGCACCAATCGGCGGGCCGCATGGTTGAAAAGACTGGCCCAAGGATAACTCTCACTTAGGTGAAAGTGAATCGTTCGGGTGTTGCGCACGATGACCGCTCCGATCTTGATTAATTTGAGCCGCAGGGTGTGGCATTGGGCCCGCGCCCACTTCGTCCCTTTTAAGGCTAACCGGCGCATGGCTTCCATCAAGGTGTAGGCCAGCGCCGACAAGAGCAATCGCCACTGATTGGCCCACCATTGATGGGCGCTGGTGCGCTCGCTGAACAATTGCATCTGTTCCTTGATTCGGTTCTCCATTTCACCGCGGCCACAGTATACCTTGTCGTAAAGCTCCTGGGGATCGCCCGGCAGGTTCGTCACCACGAAGCGCGGGTTGGACCCCTGTGCGGTGTGTTCGGCTTTATGGATGACCAACCGCAGCCATCGCCACGAATCGGCAGCATAGACGAAGTCCTGGAATAACCGTTGTTTTTTACCCCTTAGTTCGAACCATTCTTTGGCCTGCTTTTGCAACTGCTGGGCGTCTTGCTGCAAGCGTGCATTGCGAGCCATCCCCACGATGTAACTAACTTCGTTGCGGTCGCACCAAGAGAGTATCCGGTCTCGACAAAATCCACTGTCGGCGCGCCAAATAATCCGCGTACGGGGCCAGCTTTGGCGAATCCGTTTAACCAGCAATTTGAGGATGGCCCCGGCATGCTTGCTGGCATCGATCTTGCTCGGCCGCAGGTAGGCCACCAGCAGCTGATCACCGCAAAAAACATATAGCGGCAGAAAACAGTAATGATCATAATAACCGTGGAAAAAACGTCCCTCCTGGAGCCCGTGCACCGGATTGTCGGTGGCGTCAAAGTCCAGGATGATCTCTTCGGGTTCCTCGGCAAAGGAGCCCATGAACTGTTCGACCAACAGCTCGTTTACCGCAAAGGCCGCCCGCCGATCCTGCCCGTTTTCAAAACGACACAAAGTCGGCGCGCTGGCCAACGTTTCAATGCGCCCCGTTACCGTTTGCTAACAATGGATCGTGGCGCAGGGTATCAAAGTCGTTCAAATCCTCATAGCCCGCCACCAGCCCGTAAACGCGCTGCCGCAGCATCCCCAATACCTCATGGCGTACTTTGCCCTTCTGCCGTTTGTCCACTAACTGTCGGGCCGCTCGTTCGGTCAAGCCCAACTGCCGATCCACTTCCCGGATCAAAAGCAGTCCGGCATCCGAAGTAACCTCTCCGCCCTTGAAATCAACCCGCACACGGCGGCCTTTTACCCTTGTCAACTGTAGCTTTAATTGTTTACCTTTTGTCATCGCTGATATTGCTTTAATTATTGATCTATCCTGCTGTATATCAGCAGTTAAGCATATCAACGATACTTTTTTTACGAAATATCCGGGCTAAGTTTATCTCAATATCTTTTCAACTCCGGAAAAAATCTTCGGCGTTGTCTTTGGGTCGGTAGCCTAGTTGTTTGATGGTTTCCGTTAGGTCAAAAATGTTTCGGTCGTTATTGCTGGTGGCATAGGCGAGGAGGTATTTGGTCTCTACATCCAGGGAGCGGCGGAAAAAGCCAAAGGGAGCGGCGGAAAAAGCCAAGGCAGTCGCGGTGGCTCAGGTAGATGGCCCGGAAATAGTCTTCGCCGCTGGTTCCCAATCTGGCGGAGGCGTTATTTTCCCGCACTATCCAGCCGATGCGCAGGCCGACGAATTCGAGGTTGTGCCGTTCGCTGTAGAGCTTGCCTAGATTTTCCCCGAAAAGTTTGGAAACGGCGTAGAGCGAATCCGGGTTGGGCGGTTCGTCGGTCTTCATGCGCCGGGTTTTTCGCGGGTCCAGGGTTTCGGGAGTGGTCAGGATGGTATTGCCGTGCTGGGTGTGGTTGGTGGTGGCAAAAACAAGCCGCCTCACGCCGGAGCGCCGGCACTCTTCGAAAACCTGAGAGGTGGCCTCGATATTATTTTTGCGCACACTTTCCCAGGAACCCAATGTGCTGGGGTCGGCGGCAAGGTGAATGACCGCGTGCAGTCCCTCGAATTTGCCTTTGACCCTTTGACCTCGTCTTCATCCGACAGATCGCAGCAGACGGACGGAAATGAGACCGGACCGAGGGTGAAAGAGGTCAGATCGCAATCGTTTTGCAAGCCTTCGCGGAGGATACCGCCGATAAGGCCATCCGCGGCCGTTATGCCAATTTTTTTTATCGTTTTTGAAGATAGATTGCTCAGGTGAAAAGAAATTCGTATATTCCACGCGCACCCCAACCGGCCAGGAAAAGACCACTCAGGATATTGAGAATACGCAAACCCCAACCCATGCGCAGGGCGCGGGGGAGGAATTTCCAGTCGGTCCAGACCATCAGCAGGCACCACAGCCCGCAAGTGAATACGCCGCCGAACAAAGCCGCCGGGGTGACAATCTGCACGGGATTTCCGCCCAGCCACATGATGGCCAGACCAACGACTCCGCAGTAAGTAACGACCCAGGTTCGCACTTTCTTTAAGGGAGCGCGCCGGACCGCCGGCAATAACGGTTGCAGGCATTCCTTGGTCGTGCGGGTAAAGAGTTCGTAGGCCGCCAAAATGGTTCCGAAAAAAGCCAGAAACACTCCCGCCTCGTAGAGATAAAGCAGTTTTGGGTGCAAGATGGTGAGAAAGCCCGATTGCACGGTGAGCAACTGCTGCCCCTCCGGGACGACTTGTTCCGGGTGCAGGGTGGCCGCCCCCAAAATCACGAAGGCAAATGTGAACAGAACCACACAGAGGAAGGATATCGAGACATCGCTGAAAGGAGCTTTCAACCATTGTTTGCCAAGGCGAATATTTTCGTCGTCTTCGGCCAAAGACACTCCTTTAGCCCCGCTCTCGATCTTTTGCCCCAGCAGGCCCCATTTCTTCTCCCGCAACATACCGATATAGCCGAAATAGTCATAAGTGCCTCCACCCACCGCGCCCAGATAGGTGCCCACTTCGATCCATACGGGGCGGCTGGCGATGACCGGATAAGAGGCCGCCACCCATGGTTCGTAGGAGGGCATCCGCGGGATTACCGAACCCGCCAGGGCGGCCGCCCAATCGGGCTGGGAAGCCACGCAGGCGACCAGGATGCAGGCCAGAAAAAACGCCACCAAAAAGGTTTGGGTGTACTCCAGGGCGGCGTAAGATTGAATGACGGTCAGTGTGATGGCCACGACCACAAAGATCGTCCCCCAGACCCGCGCATCGCCCCAAAGTGGCGTACCCTCCAGCCCTAAAATCCAGATCGTGAGCCCTCCCAGCATTTTGGGCAAACCGGAAAGCCAGAGGGGAAAGCACAGGATAGACGTAATGGCCAAAATCCAGACCATCCAGCCCCTTGGGCCGGGTAAATAACTCCAGCGTTCGACGGGATGTTCCCCTGTCAAGGTTATGTAGCGGGCAGCCGTGTAAACCAGGATGAATTTCATCAACCCTCCCCCCAAAAAGCACCACAGCAAGGTATACCCGAAAATCGCCCCGCCTCTGGAAGCAAACACCGTTTCACCGCTTCCGATGGTGACCGATGCGATGATCGCCCCCGGCCCGAAAAAGGCGAAGACAGAAAGGAAGCCCCCTTTTTTCAGGGATTCGCCCAATGGGGGATAACGATAGGGCTCTTTCATAACAGGAGATGCTTGCGACGCTTGCTCTTTCAGCTATTGTCCTATCAACAAACAATAAAATTAAATACTGGTCAATCAATAGAATCGGTTCCGGAGGCACCCATTTTCATGAAAACTTCTCATACTCTTCAACTAACCGCAATACTGATTCTGTCTTCCATTATTTTTGTGACGGCGAATCCGATTCTCTTGATTGGGAACAAATCCGACGACACGCTTACCTTTGTCGATGCCGAAACGCTCGCCGTGCTGGGCGAGACGACCACGGGGCGGGGACCTCACGAATTGGTGGCCACTCCCGATGGCAAATGGGCCTACGTGGCCAATTACGAAGGAGCGGGCGACAGCCTTTCTCTCATCGACATCGAGAACCGCAGGGAAGTTAAAAAAATTCCCTTGAAACCTTATTTTGGGCCGCACGGAATTACGATTTCCAAAGATGGTTCCAAAATCTATGCCACTTGCCAGCGAAGCCAATGCGTCATCGGGTAGTGTATTAAGTAGGAATGGTGGCTAATTCTTGATTATATTGATGAATGAAAAGTCTCAGACAGGTTTCATGCATACTCTTAAGCTTGGAAAAGGAGAGGGTTTTGCGTGTGAAACGACCCAGTCGTTGGCGCAGGGTATTGTTCCATCGTTCCACATGGGCCGTTTCACCGGTTTCTTTTCCCACGGATCGGTTATGAGGAAAGACTTCATCATAAGTGCTCCAAAAGTCGCTGTAGGTGGCACATCTTTTGTAGGCCCGTGGCAGACGCTCGTAAAGTTCCCGGCAACGATACCAATCCCGAGGCCCAATGGCATAGGAGAGGATTTGACGGGTGCGTCGGCAAAGAGCGATCCAAACCCATTGGGCATCGCTCTTGCGCCCCACAAAAGACCACAGTTCGTCCAGTTCAATGACATCATGGCGGCGGGCCGCAAGAATCGTGCTTTTGAGCGGTCGCAGCGATTGTCGTTTTTTTTAACCAACTCAAAACGGTGTTGGGACTCACCCCGAAGGCGCGCTGTAAACCGCGTAGACTGCTGCGTTCCTGATAGACTCGAAGGATCATTTCTTTTTGCTCTTCGGTGTATTTCACTGTGGGGTTTTCGCGGCTTTGTTTACCACAATCATGGCAGCGGTAGCGCTGTTTATGGTTGGGCGTCTTGCCAAATTTAATGATATTTTCACTTCCACAGTGCCGACAATTAATAATTTTAGTAACCATGCACTAAAAATAAACTGCCTAACGCTATTTGTACAGCTAAAAATACAAAATAACATTCTTTTTTTATACACTACCCGTCATCGAACTGGACACCGAAAAACAGGAGGTTGCGCGCATTTTTAAAACCGGCCAGAAAGGAACCCACATGCTCGTCCTTTCACCGGACGAAAAAAAGATTTTTACCGCCAATATGGGCAGCGGCAGCGTTACCGTAATCGATCTGGAAAAAGGAGTTGCCATTGCCAACATCAAAACGGGTGAGGAATGCGAAGGGATCGACATCACCCCGGACGGCAAAGAAGTATGGGCCAGCAACCGGGCCGAGGACACCATTTCGATTATCGACGCCTCCAGCCATGAGGTGGTTGCGACCATTTCCTGCCAAGGTTTTCCTATTCGCGTAAAAATAACCCCCAAGGGCGACCTGGCTTTGGTCTCCTGCGCCCGGCGCAATGAGGTGGCGGTCTTCGACGTGGCCGCTCGAAAACTCCTCCAACGTATCCCCACCGGAACATCCCCGGTCGGCATTCTCATCGAACCGAACGGAAAACGGGCATTCATCGCCAACACACGCAGCGACAAAGTAATCGTGCTGGATTTGAAATCTCTAAAAATTACGGGATCGATTGCCGCAGGCAACACGCCCGATGGTTTGGCCTGGGCCATTGCCCATTAATTGGATTGCCGCGGCTAAACGGCAGGCGCGCAACTCAATCCCTGCGCCGGTTTTCCCATACTTCAGGATTCAGCAAAGTTGGGGGCTGCTCGCCCCGCAAAGCCATCAGCATGTTGCGGGTCGCCACGGTGATTGCCTTATGCATCATTTCCCGCGTGACTCCGGCGATGTGGGGGCTGGCTACTACATTTTCTAGATAGCGCAGGGGATTGTCCACGGCGGTGGGTTCCGTTTCCCAAACATCCAGGGCCGCTCCCGCCAATTGGCCACTTTGCAGCGCCTCCAATAAATCCGCCTCGACCACGAGCGCTCCCCGGGCTACATTGATGAGGTAAGAGCCTTTTTTCATCTGCGCCAGGCTCTCTTTATTGATCATGCCTTGGGTCTCCGGCAGGGCGGGCACATGCAGGGAAACCATATCGGACTTTTGATACAAATCGGATAGATCCTTCAATAGTTCCACGCCCAGCTCCCTGGCCCGCTCGGCCGAAACGAATGGATCGTAGGCCACCACTTTCATTCCAAATACGTGCGCTATTTCCACCATACGCCCACCGATTCGCCCAAGCCCCACAAGACCGAGCGTTTTTCCCACCAGTTCAAACCCCGTCTGTTTTTTAACCTTGGGCCATTGACCCTCTTTCATGGTTTTATTAGCCACCGTGATGTTGCGGGCCAGATTGAGGATAAAACCGAAGGCCAGTTCAGCCGTCGATTCAGTGGGCGCATCCGGTGTGTTCATGACACAAACTCCGTGTTCGGTGGCCATCTGTAAATCGACGCTGTCGTAGCCGATGCCGAGCCGGGTGAGCACTTTGAGTTTTTTGGCCCTCACATAGGTGGCGTTCTGGCTGGCCGGAAAAACGGCGCCGATGAAGGCCGCGTCGGCTTCCTCCAATTCATCCAATGGATCGTCCGGATTCGGGTTTACGTTCGGGCCGATTAATTGCGCCTCTTTTCTGACTATTTCCAAAGTTTCCGGGGGAACCCCCAAATCGTACCAAACTTTAATCATAATAATTTAAATGCTAGAACCTATCTTAATAACTGTTTTCGTTTTCGAGGCATTTTGCGCCCCTTAAAGTAATAAACCATACATGCGCATTGCTGTAGGTCAAATATCGCTTTGCCAATTCTTTAATTCCTCCACCGTTTTAACGTAAGGCTTGAGCGATAAATAGAGAATGAGGGCGGCAAGCAGATGGGCGCCTAGACCGACGCAAAAGAGGGAATAACGCAGCATCTGCAAATCCATGAAAACGTGTTCGGTCAGGTAGGCGATGGCGGTAGGCCCCAGCCCCAGCCCGATGATATTGATGACAAACAGATAAATGGCGGAGGCTTGCCCACGCATTTGCGGTGGCATCATTTCCTGAATGGCGGCGGCGGCGCATCCAAACGGCATGGCGCCGGCAAAGAGAGTGGGAAATATAAAGACCAGGGACCAGGTCGCCGATGGCATAAGCGGATAAAGAGCGCCAAAAGGCAGCCAGACCACAGCGGCTATGAAGATGGCCAGCATGTTGGCGCTTTTGTATCCCCGGCGGGTCAAAAAATCGGCCAATCTTCCCCCGCATAGAACACCGGAAGCGCCTGCCGCCATGGTTACGAGACCGTACCAAATGCCTCCCTGCCCCGGCGACCAGCCATAAGTGCGCCCCAAAAAAGCCAAGTCCCAAAATCCCCCGGAATAAGCGGCTAGGGATAGAAAAGCCACTCCCAGGTTGTGGCAAAGGACCGTTTTCCAATTTTTTTTCAGATAGCACAACACCACACCCACCGGAACCTGGGTGGCCTGTTTCCCTTTTCCCGAAATCACACCCCGCCGAATCGGTTCCTTCACCGTCCAGAGTAGCGACGTCAAGACCAACCCCGGCAGGCCAACGGCAAAAAAGACCATCTGCCAGGGGCGCAAATCGCCCACAATGGGGAATGGTGCTCCCTCCCGAGCCTCCACGAGGTGCGTCGCCCAATCGAAAATTATGGCCCCGCCGGTAAATGCCGCCCCCGAGCCGAAATAGATGCCCATCGAATAAACACTCAGGGCGGTGGCCAGTTTGTGCCGCGGAAAATAATCGGCGATGAGGGAGAATGCGGCCGGGGAGAGAGTCGCCTCCCCCACCCCTACCCCCATACGCAGTAGGAGCAGTTGCCAGAAACGCCCGGCAAATCCGCACAAAGCAGTCATGGCACTCCACAGGGCCACTCCACAGGCAATGATGCTCTTACGGTTACGGGAGTCGGCCAGCCGCCCAATGGGTATCCCGAAGATGGTGTAAAATATGACAAAACTCAATCCGCCAATGTAGCTAACCTGTAGGTCTGTCAGCCCCAAATCGGCCTTCATCGGCTCCACCAGCAAGGCGATAATCTGGCGGTCCACAAAGGAAAGGATGTAAAAAACCATGAGCACCCCGACCACATACCAGGCATAACCTTCGCGTGGATAGGGTGGCTCTGCCCTTACGTCACTCGCGGCGGGAGCGTCACCACTATTTTCTACAATATCCGTTGGTTCAGCCATTGTGCCTGGCCCACGAAGCATTCCCCAAAGCCGGAAGAAGTCAAGGGAGGAGCCACCAGCCCGACCACGGAACTATATAAATCCCGCAACTCATCCGGCTTCCCTGCATACAAATTAATACTTGTAGTGGGCCGCTTTGTAGGGTCCGTTGACCGGCACCCCAATGTAGTCGGCCTGTTCCTGAGAGAGGACAGTTAGTTTGGCCCCAATTTTATCCAGGTGCAGGCGGGCCACCTCTTCATCCAGTTCCTTAGGCAATACGTAAACGCCGGGTGTGTATTTTTCCAGACTTTCCCATAGATCGACCTGGGCCAGCACTTGGTTGGTAAAGGAGTTGGACATGACAAAAGAGGGGTGCCCGGTGGCGCAGCCCAGATTGACCAGACGACCCTCAGCCAGCATGAATACCTGGTGCCCATCCGGGAATGTGTAGCGGTCCACTTGCGGTTTGATGTTTTCTTTGACCACCCCTTCTTCGACATTCAGTTTTTCGACCTGGATTTCGTTGTCGAAATGCCCGATATTGCAAACGATGGCCTGGTCTTTCATGCGGGCCATGTGGGCGGTTGTGATGATATCCTTGTTGCCTGTGGTGGTGACGTAAATATTGCCCTCCCCGAGGGAATCTTCCAAAGGTTTGACCTCAAAACCCTCCATGGCCGCTTGCAAGGCGCAAATGGGATCGATTTCGTTCACGATTACCCGTGCACCCTGGAACCGGAGCGCTTGGGTACAGCCTTTGCCCACATCTCCGTAACCGCAGACGACGGCTGTTTTTCCCGCGATCATCACGTCCGTGGCCCGTTTGATGCCGTCGATCAATGACTCCCGGCAGCCGTAAAGGTTGTCGAATTTCGACTTGGTAACCGAATCGTTTACGTTGATGGCAGGAACAAGCAGGGTGCCCGCTTCCTGCATTTGATAGAGGCGGTGCACACCGGTAGTGGTCTCTTCGGAGACGCCTTTCCATTCCTTGACCACATTGTTCCAATGGATGGGGTCTTCGGAAAGTATTTTCCTCAACAGGTCTTTAATGACGCCTTCTTCGATGCTTCCGGAAGCATCGTCGATCCATCGGCTGCCATTCTCCAGTTCATAGCCTTTGTGAATGAGGAGGGTGGCGTCGCCCCCGTCATCGACGATCAGCCGGGGCCCTTTGCCATCGGGCCAGGTCATGGCTTGGTAGGTGCACCACCAGTATTCCTCAAGGCTCTCCCCCTTCCAGGCAAAAACCGGCACTCCGGCAATGGCCATGGCTGCGGCGGCGTGGTCCTGAGTGGAAAAAATATTGCAACTGCACCAGCGAATATCGGCCCCCAGGTCCCGCAGGGTCTCGATGAGGACCGCCGTTTGCACCGTCATGTGCAGGGAACCCATGATGCGTACGCCGCCCAGGGGCATTTTACCGGCGTATTTTTCCCTCAAAGCCATGAGCCCGGGCATTTCTTTTTCTGCGATGCCTATTTCGCTGCGTCCCCAGTCGGCCAGGTTGATGTCTTTGACTTTGTAATCCTGCGCAACTTCGGTTTTTGTACTCATAACATTAAATAATCAGTATTGAAGGTTGGGGCGACTGGCCGCGCTTGCGAACTTCGCCGGGGGGATGCCTTATCCCAGTTGTTTTAACAATTGGCCGGTTCGATTAACCTGTTCCCATGGATGATCCTGTTTGGTAAAATGTCCGTATTGGGTGGTTTGGCGGTAAATGGGCCGCAATAAGTCGAGCTGCTTTATTATTTCCGCCGGCTTGAAGCTGAATACCGCTTTAATTGCATCCGTCAATCGCCCATCGGAAACCTTGCCGGTGCCGAAAGTATTGGTCAGGATACTGGTCGGCTCAGGATAACCGATGGCGTAGGCGACCTGTAATTCAACCCGATCGGCCAGACCCGCGGCAACGATGTTCTTGGCCACCCATCGGCACATGTAGGCCGCCGAGCGATCTACTTTCGAGGCGTCCTTACCGGAAAAAGCCCCTCCGCCATGCCGGGACCATCCTCCGTAGGTATCGACAATAATTTTACGCCCGGTCAGACCGGCATCGCCTTGTGGCCCCCCGATGACAAATTTTCCGGTCGGATTGATGAAGTAATCGGTATTTTTGGTTAAAAGTTTTTTCGGCAAAACTTTGGGGATCACCTTCCCGATGATAAAATCGGATATGGTGGCATGTTCGGTTTCCTCTGTGTGCTGCGTCGATACCACTATGCTGGCGATTTCGATCGGCCCTTTGGAGTTATAAACCACCGCCACCTGTGATTTGCAATCGGGCCGGAGCCATTTCTGCCTTCCCGAGCGGCGAACGCGGGCCAGCTCCTGATTGATGCGGTGGGCATACATGATGGCCGCCGGCATCAACTCCTTGGTTTCATTGCAGGCATAGCCGAACATGATGCCCTGGTCCCCGGCCCCCTGCTCCGCGCTTTTCTTGCCTTTTGCCCGTTTGGCGTCCACCCCCTGGGCAATATCGGGGGACTGCTGGGTCAAATGGTTGGCAATAAAAACCGTGTCGGCGTGAAAAACATCGTCGTTGTTGACATAACCGATATCCCTGATGGCCTGGCGCACGACCTGGTCGTAATTGACATCGGCCTTGGTGGAAATCTCCCCCGCCAGAAAAACGCAATTGCTTTTAACCAATGTTTCGCAGGCTACCCGGCTGGTCGGATCTTGCTCCAGGCAGGCATCCAGGATGCTGTCGGAGATGTAGTCGGCCACCTTGTCGGGATGCCCCTCGCCCACTGATTCAGAGGAAAATATGAACTCTTCTGCCATAAAAGTTGTTTAATATCGGATTTATTGCCGAAATTTTCAATAAAACCCTCCATGCGCAAAACGGGTTTCCGCGTGGAGAGGCGGATAAAAGCTAAAGACGGGAAACCAGCGATTGCCTTTCAAAAATGAGTTCCTTGGGCAATCTCTCGGCCAGCTTTAAATACAATTCCTCGTGGCTGAGGGTTTGCAGCTTCAACCGTTTCGGGTCGACAGCCATCAATTCGTTCCACTGCTCCTCGGTCATGTCGAGCCCCTCCAAATTCATATCGGAGATGCGGGGGACCCACCCGATTGGCGTTTCCACGGCTCCCGCTCGATCCAGAGAACGCTCCACGATCCACTTGAGCACCCGCATATTTTGGCCATAGCCAGGCCAGAGAAATTTTCCCTCCTCGTTTTTGCGAAACCAGTTGACGTGGAAAATCCGGGGCGGCTGCGCCAGGGTCTTGCCCAATTGCAGCCAGTGTTTAAAATAATCCCCCATATGGTAGCCGCAAAAGGGCAGCATGGCCATCGGGTCGGTGCGCAATGCGCCTAACTGGCCCTCGGCCGCAGCCGTCATTTCGGAACCCATGGTGGCTCCTACGTAAACGCCGTGGGCCCAGTTGTAAGCCTGAAATACTAGGGGCACATCGTGCATCCGGCGCCCACCGAAGATAAAGGAGCTGATGGGCACACCACGCGGGTCTTCCCAGGCCGGATCGATAGTGGGGCACTGCCCGGCGGGGGCCGTGAAACGGGAGTTCGGATGCGCCGCCACCCGGCCGCAATCGGGCGTCCAGTCGTTGCCCAGCCAGTCGATGAGGTGGGCGGGAGCCTCTTCGGTCATTTCCTCCCACCAGACATCTCCGTCGTCGGTCAGGGCCACATTGGTAAAAATGGCGTTTTCGAGCATGGAATCCATGGCATTGGGATTGGTGTCGTAGGACGTGCCCGGTGCCACCCCGAAAAAGCCCGCCTCTGGATTGATGGCGTAAAAACGCCCATCCGCTCCCGGTTTGATCCAGGCAATATCGTCGCCAATGGTTGAAATCTTCCAGTCAGACATTTCATCCGGCGGGATAAGCATGGCGAAATTGGTTTTGCCGCAGGCGCTGGGAAAAGCGGCCGAAACATAGGTTTTATCACCCTCCGGCGATTCTACCCCTAAAATCAGCATATGCTCGGCCAGCCAGCCTTCGTCCCGCGCCATGCAGGAAGCGATCCGCAGGGCCAGGCATTTTTTGCCCAGCAAGGCGTTGCCTCCATAACCGCTTCCATAAGAGAATATCGAGCGCTCCTCGGGAAAGTGGACGATGTAGCGATTGTCGGGATTGCAGGGCCAGGAAACATCTGCTTGGCCTTCGGCCAGCGGATGGCCGACAGAGTGCAGGCAGGGGACAAAAAACCCGTCCTCACCCAGAACCTCGAGAACTTTTTCACCGATCCGGGTCATGATGCGCATATTGACGACCACATAGGGAGAATCCGTTAATTCCACCCCGATATGGGAAATGGGCGAACCGATGGGTCCCATGCTGAAGGGTATGACGTAAAGAGTGCGCCCCTTCATACAGCCTTCGAACAAACCGTCCAGGGTGCGGTGCATTTCCACCGGCTCGGCCCAATTGCTCATGGGGCCGGTGTCGGCTTCATCGACACTGCATATATATGTGCGGTCTTCCACCCGGGCCACATCCCGCGGATCGGAGCGGCAAAGGAAGCTATTGGGCCGTTTTTCCGGGTTCAGACGGATAAAAGTTTCACTTTGCACCATCAAATCGCAAAGAGATGCGTTTTCCTCAGCGGAACCGTCGCACCAATGGACATCGTCCGGCTGGCAAAGCTTTTTTACATTTTCGACCCATTCGTTGAGGGCTTTGTGATTATTCATGATACTATTTTCAGGTATGGTGATTTCTCAGGTTTATGGAAAAAACACTCCTTCATAGTTCGTGGAAAATAATTGGCAACCATTAATGAAAAATTCTCCCTCCCGGTGCGTATCCAAATCAAAAACGCTTGGTTTTAGGAAATGGGGCGCATAAAGTGCGGAGTTCATGATCGAATCGACAACGAAAATTCGGGTGCGATACGTCGAAACCGACAAGATGGGCGTCGTTTACCACGGCAATTACTTCACCTGGTTCGAAGTCGGGCGCGTACTCCTGCTGGACGAGGTTGGGCTGCCCTACCGCGAGATGGAGGCCTCCGGCTATGGGCTGCCGGTTCTGGAAGCGACGGCCCGATACCACCGCCCGGCCTCTTTCGACGACCGGCTGACCATCAAAACCTGCATCCGCGAAAAACCCACGGTGCGAATGAACATCGATTACGAAGTATGGAAAAACGATACCCTCATCTGCACCGGAACCACCCGCCACGCCTTCGTCGATAAAAACGGCGCACCCACCCGACCACCCACCGAATTCACGAAGCGCATGGGAGCTTATTTTAAATAATCTCAAAAACTCCAATTCGACCTATTTTACGGCCAAAGATGCCCGCATTAGTCAATAATCAGGTAGCTTCTTTTCGGTAGATGCGGCATTTCGGTAGATGCGGCAGACATGGGCCGCCACTTCGGTGATGCTCCGGTTTTCAGTGGTTACGCCGGTGCCCGCGCTCATGTAAATGGCATTCCGTTTTTCCAACAGGTCCCGTATCTCCTCCTCTGGCTTGTCCACGTTGAGCAAGGGCCGTTTCTGGGTTCGGGAGGTGCGCTCAAGAATGGAGTCAGTGGAGGCAAATAGGCAGACCACGACCCCTTTGGACTTGAGCTTATCCAGTATGCCCGGCTGCATCACCAGGCCGCCCCCGCAGGCCACCACGCATCCATGCCCTGGGTGCCCCGTTTCCACGAATTCCCTCTCCATTTTGCGGAAAGTTTCTTCTCCCTGCTCCCGGAAAATTTCTTTAATCGTCATGGCCGTCTTTTTTTCGATTTCCACGTCCGAATCGAGGAATTGCAATTCGAATTTACGGGCCACCTTGCGACCGACAGCCGTTTTGCCGGTCCCCATGAAGCCGACGATATAAAGATTAGATTTCATTCTTTGAGTCCAATAGTGGGCACGGGCCAGGTTTCATCACCTGCCTATCTGTTTTTTATGAGAGTGAATATAAATATTCCCCGCCTGGAAAGGCTTGCCAAGCAGAAACTAAAGCTCTGTTTTCATCTACTCCATTTCCCAAAGCCTGCCGAACCATGAAACTAAGGCCATTTCAACCTGAGGACAAAGATGGCGTCATTGCCTTGATAGACCGGGTCTTGAGAGAATACGGCGACAAGGTGTGGCTGGAGGGCACCGATAAAGACCTGCTGGATATCGAGGGAGGCTACCCGGACCGGGGCGGTGCCTTTATAGTATTGGAAAAGAATGGTGAAATACTGGGCACCCATGCCGTTGCGCCGATTCCGCAAAGGCCCGGGGTGGCGAATTTTCGACGGCTTTACCTTTGCCATACCCTTCGGGGTGCAAGATTTGGCGACCTATTAATGCAGTGGGCAATCGACTGGGCCCGGGAAAATCGCTACAAACGGGTGGAATTTTGGTCCGACAGGCGTTTTTCGCGCGGCCATCGTTTTTTTGCCAAATTTCAGTTCCAAAGCACCGGGGAAGAAAGGCAAATGAATGATAGTTGGGAGCCTTACCAAGAACTTTTTTTCTACCGTGAATTCAACGAACCGGCAACCCCTCAAGATTGATGTCTCAGGCCGCTAAAATCGCGTAGAAAAATTATTGTTTTCTCTATGTTCGCAAATTCCTTGCCGTTGCCATGATTTCCTGTATTTTTAGTTCATGCAAAATGATGTCGTAGAGGCCAGCATCAAAGGTGTCATGCCCACTTCAAATGGGTGCGCAGTCTTTATTGGGCCAGAAAACAAGACCTTCGTCATCTATGTCGATCAATATATCGGCAGCGCTATTTCCATGGCTATTAACGAGGAAAAGAAGGACCGGCCCCTCACCCATGACCTCATCTACAGCATTTTTCAGGGTCTTGAAGTTTCTATCGAACGGGTCGTCATAAACGACGTCAGCGACAGCATTTACTTCGCCCGCATTATCCTCAAGATGGAAAATGAATTGGGCAGCAAAATTGTCGAAATCGATGCCCGCCCCAGCGATTCCATGGTCCTCGCGATTCAATCGAAAAAGCCCATTTACGTTGCCCAAAGAGTGATCGACCAGGTGGACGACATGACCGAAATCCTGGAGCGCATCCTCAAACAACAGGATTAGAGCCGGGGCTGGGTTTGAACAACTTCTTCAGGCCAATACCAGGGCAAGGGCCAGAGCTTCCGGCGACTCTCTACGGGGACGGCCAACCCATTACCGCGCTGGCGCCCATGCAGGATGTTACCTCCCTGCCTTTTATGGAGGTTATTGCCCACTGCGGCCCCCCGGATTATTTTTTTACCGAATACTTTCGGGTCCATGCATGTTCAAGACTCGATCCGGAGATACTTCGATCGGTGACGGAAAACAAAACCGGCCGTCCGGTCTTCGCCCAACTCATCGGGGAAAGCCTACCCCACCTGGAAAGGACAGCCAGGGAATTGCAAAATTATCCGGTGGCCGGAATCGATCTTAACCTAGGATGCCCCGCGCCCAAGGTTTACCGCAAAAATGTGGGCGGCGGCCTCCTGCGCGATCCGGGCCGGGTGGATAAAATCCTGGGACATCTGCGCCCTTTGATTAAGGGCCTTTTCACCGTCAAAATGCGCATCGGATTTGCCTGCGATGAGCATTTTGAGGCCTTGCTGGAACTTATCAACCGGCATTCCATCGATTTGCTCAGCGTGCATGGCCGAACGGTCAAGGAAATGTACCGGGGGGAGCCTCATTACGACCACATCGCAAAAGCCGTCCAGGCGGTTCGCTGCCCTGTGCTCGCCAATGGCAACATCACCTCGCCCGCCAAAGCGAGGCAGGTAGCCGCTTTCACCGGCGCCGCCGGGCTTATGATCGGCAGATCGGCCATCCGTAACCCCTGGATATTCCGCCAAATCCGGGAGGCCCACTCACCGGATAGCCGTATTTTTCAACCCACCCTGGCCGATGTGCGCGAATACGTGGAGGTTCTCTACGAAGCGTTCCGCAAACCGGATGTGCCGGAGCTACGACAGGTCAACCGGATGAAGAAATTCCTCAATTTCGTCGGCCAGGGAGTGGACCCGGAAGGCAAATTTTTGCACCAAATGCGCAGGACCCAAACCCATCGCGATCTAATGGAAACCTGCCACCGGCACATGATAGAAAACGGCAAAGCGGAGCAACCCTTCCCCCTCGAACCCCACCAAGGCGTCAACGCCAGGCCCAACCGCGAGTCTCCACCCGCCCCCAGCATGGCTCTTTCCACAACCACAGGTTACACAGATAGACGCAGATAATTGCCAAACCGAGATCAAAATCCATTTTCAACCACGAACTACACAGATTAACACGGAGTATGAAATGTTAGGTATTGGATGGTTCTAACGATGGTTCTAACTAAAGGGGTTTTTGATTGGTGGCTGCCAAGCTATTCAACCTTCAATCTCGCCAGGGCTAGCCCGGATATTTCGTAAAAAAAGTATCGTTGATATGCTTAACTGCTGATATACAGCAGGATAGATCAATAATTAAAGCAATATCAGCGATGACAAAAGGTAAACAATTAAAGCTACAGTTGACAAGGGTAAAAGGCCGCCGTGTGCGGGTTGATTTCAAGGGCGGAGAGGTTACTTCGGATGCCGGACTGCTTTTGATCCGGGAAGTGGATCGGCAGTTGGGCTTGACCGAACGAGCGGCCCGACAGTTAGTGGACAAACGGCAGAAGGGCAAAGTACGCCATGAGGTATTGGGGATGCTGCGGCAGCGCGTTTACGGGCTGGTGGCGGGCTATGAGGATTTGAACGAACTTTGATACCCTGCGCCACGATTCATTGTTGCAAACGGTAACGGGGCGCATTGAAACGTTGGCCAGCGCGCCGACTTTGTGTCGTTTTGAAAACGGGCAGGATCGGCGGGCGGCCTTTGCGGTAAACGAGCTGTTGGTCGAACAGTTCATGGGCTCCTTTGCCGAGGAACCCGAAGAGATCATCCTGGACTTTGCCGCCACCGACAATCCGGTGCACGGGCTCCAGGAGGGACGTTTTTTCCACGGTTATTATGATCATTACTGTTTTCTGCCGCTATATGTTTTTTGCGGTGATCAGCTGCTGGTGGCCTACCTGCGGCCGAGCAAGATCGATGCCAGCAAGCATGCCGGGGCCATCCTCAAATTGCTGGTTAAACGGATGCGCCAAAGCTGGCCCCGTACGCGGATTATTTGGCGCGCCGACAGTGGATTTTGTCGAGACCGGATACTCTCTTGGTGCGACCGCAACGAAGTTAGTTACATCGTGGGGATGGCTCGCAATGCACGCTTGCAGCAAGACGCCCAGCAGTTGCAAAAGCAGGCCAAAGAATGGTTCGAACTAAGGGGTAAAAAACAACGGTTATTCCAGGACTTCGTCTATGCTGCCGATTCGTGGCGATGGCTGCGGTTGGTCATCCATAAAGCCGAACACACCGCACAGGGGTCCAACCCGCGCTTCGTGGTGACGAACCTGCCGGGCGATCCCCAGGAGCTTTACGACAAGGTATACTGTGGCCGCGGTGAAATGGAGAACCGCATCAAGGAACAGATGCAATTGTTCAGCGAGCGCACCAGCGCCCATCAATGGTGGGCCAATCAGTGGCGATTGCTCTTGTCGGCGCTGGCCTACACCTTGATGGAAGCCATGCGCCGGTTAGCCTTAAAAGGGACGAAGTGGGCGCGGGCCCAATGCCACACCCTGCGGCTCAAATTAATCAAGATCGGAGCGGTCATCGTGCGCAACACCCGAACGATTCACTTTCACCTAAGTGAGAGTTATCCTTGGGCCAGTCTTTTCAACCATGCGGCCCGCCGATTGGTGCCAACCTAAAGGGTGCATTGGTGCTGCCCCCGGCACTACCGAACCAATGGGGGAAAGGGGGCAGTGTCTCTACACCCTGAAAAACACCTAAAAATCAAGACGATCTGCTCAAAATACAAAGAAATCCATCTCCAATAGCAATAACGAGCCAAACTTTACCCTTCATGAAATATCCGGGCTAAAGGGTGCATTGGTGCTGCCCCCGGCACTACCGAACCAATGGGGGAAAGGGGGCAGTGTCTCTACACCCTGAAAAACACCTAAAAATCAAGACGATCTGCTCAAAATACAAAGAAATCCATCTCCAATAGCAATAACGAGCCAAACTTTACCCTTCATGAAATATCCGGGCTAGGTAGAGGCTGTCCCAAAAATATAAAGATTTTATAGTCAACTGGATGACGTTGATAAAAAGAGCCGGAAAGAGCAAGTTTTTGCTCGATCCGGCCAAAAAAGGGTTCTATAATTGAGTTAGCGAAAATCAATATAGCCCTTTCTATGAAAAATATAGCCATCCAATGCCTCCTGCGTCCAGCTTTAACTGTGGTCGACCGGTGCCTCGATTACGATAACTTCCGCGCCACCATTGATCGAATCGATCGGCTGCTGATCGACTCGGAGGTGGAATCGCAGGCCATTGAGCTGGCCTTGGAGGGGTGGCCGCCAATGGGTCTAAAGGCCCGGCGGCAGCGGGCCAGTTTTGCCATCAAGGCACTGCGCATGGATACGCTGGGCCGTCTGCTCGGAGGGATTTCGTTTCGGCATTTGTCGCGGGCTCTGGGCAGCAGCGATCTGTTGGCCGACTTTTGCCGTGTCCGGCAGATCGATGGCATCAGGGGCATCTCCAAAAGCACCCTGGAGCGGGCCTCGAAGTTTTTCAGCGAAGAGCAGTTGAGGGCCTTGCACCGGACCTTGACTGAGGTGGTGGGCGATGCCCTTCTGGCCCGGCAGGTGGGATTGGACAAGCCGATTGACCCCACCATTTGCCTGATCGACGGCACCTGTTTGGAGGCTAACATTCATTGGCCGACGGACTGGGTATTACTCAAGGATGTAGCCGGCACGTTGCTCAAAGCGATCCGGCTGATCCGCGAGAAGGCCGGTTTGCGCCATCGCATGCCGATCGAACCGGAGCCCTTGGCTCGGCAGATGAATCGGCTGTGCATACAGATGACCCACAGCCGGCGGCGAAAGGACAGCGCGCGGCAGCGCAAGGGTATCTTGAGGCAGATGAAAAAGCTGCTCAAACGGATCGGGGAGCATGCCCGCAGTCACCGGGAATTATTGCAAGCCTGCTGGGAGCAAAGCGATTACAGCGAAAAACAGGTCCAACAGATCCTCGCCCGGATGGAGCGCATGAGCGAGCAAATCCCGGTGGTCATCAAACAGGCGCACGAGCGGATCATTGGCGGCCGCCAGGTGAAAAACGCAGAGAAAGTCTTGAGTGTTTACGAACTCGATGTGCAGGTGATTGTGCGAGGTAAAGCGGGCCAAGAGGTCGAGTTCGGCAACACCCTGTTTTTGGGAGAAAGCGTTGAAGGGTACCTGCTGGACTGGAAACTCTACGGCAGCCGAACTCCAAGCGAAAATGAACAAATGCAAGAGAGTTTGCAAAGACAGAACCGCTTCAACCTGGAAGAACCCATAGCGGCCATGTGCGCGGACCGGGGATTTGCCTCCCAGCGGGCCCGCCGGCAGTTAGCCCAGGAGGGAATCTACGACGCGCTCTGTCCACGCGATCCGAAGCAGTTGAAAAAACGGATGGAGGAACCACTGTTCAGACAATTGCAAAAGCGCCGGGCCAGCACCGAAGGGCGGATCGGGGTATTGAAGAATCGCTGGCAGGCCGGGCGGTTGCGCAGCAAAGGCTTTGCCAACCGCTCGATCAGCGTAGCCTGGTCGGTACTCTCGCACAACCTATGGAAAGTAGCCAAGATGCTGGCCCAGCAAGACGAACTAAAAACCAAAGCGGCGGCCTAGAGAGCGGAAAAGCAAGGACAATACTTTTTCACAGCCTTACTGTCGGCTCATACAAAGAAAATCAGGCAACCGGACCCCAAAACCAGTATCCTAACGTCATAGGAGAGCAAAGTTGATACTCTCCCAAATGCAAATACCTCTAAAATGAGCGCCTATCAAAAGCCCTCGCAAAAATCACCCTTTTGGGACAGCCTCTATATACACGTTGTCGGCGTTTAACTACTTGTTTAGAGTCAGGTAAAATTCAATCCATGACTGTTGCATGTCCGGTTGACGCATTGCCATGCTCAGCGCGTCCCGGAAATCCATGCTCCCGGCTACCTCTTTCTGCCCGGTAACCGCTTCCGGTATGCCGACCGATGCGATTTCCTCTTCAACTTTGCGCTGTTCTACCGAACCCGTCGCCCGGTCGTCCTGCGACACAGTTTCAGAATCGGTATCGCTTCCTACCGTGATACCAATTACCACCCCAACCGTGACGGCAATCGCCAAGGACAGCACCCAGCAGGCAACGAGCCGAAACTTGAATCCAAGAGCAATAACGCTGATAGACCGACCTCGTCGAGTCGGGTTCCTATTTTTTCACTTTCTGATACTGGAATCAATGGGGAGAAAGATGACATGGGTAGAAGAGGGTCAATACTTTAGGCGCTGTTTCTGGGTGAGAGTCTTTAGTTTGATAATATTTTGGTAGTGTATAAAAAAAGAATGTTATTTTGTATTTTTAGCTGTACAAATAGCGTTAGGCAGTTTATTCTTAGTGCATGGTTACTAAAATTATTAATTGTCGGCACTGTGGAAGTGAAAATATCATTAAATTTGGCAAGACGCCCAACCATAAACAGCGCTACCGCTGCCATGATTGTGGTAAACAAAGCCGCGAAAACCCCACAGTGAAATACACCGAAGAGCAAAAAGAAATGATCCTTCGAGTCTATCAGGAACGCAGCAGTCTACGCGGTTTACAGCGCGCCTTCGGGGTGAGTCCCAACACCGTTTTGAGTTGGTTAAAAAAAACGACAATCGCTGCGACCGCTCAAAAGCACGATTCTTGCGGCCCGCCGCCATGATGTCATTGAACTGGACGAACTGTGGTCTTTTGTGGGGCGCAAGAGCGATGCCCAATGGGTTTGGATCGCTCTTTGCCGACGCACCCGTCAAATCCTCTCCTATGCCATTGGGCCTCGGGATTGGTATCGTTGCCGGGAACTTTACGAGCGTCTGCCACGGGCCTACAAAAGATGTGCCACCTACAGCGACTTTTGGAGCACTTATGATGAAGTCTTTCCTCATAACCGATCCGTGGGAAAAGAAACCGGTGAAACGGCCCATGTGGAACGATGGAACAATACCCTGCGCCAACGACTGGGTCGTCTCACACGCAAAACCCTCTCCTTTTCCAAGCTTAAGAGTATGCATGAAACCTGTCTGAGACTTTTCATTCATCAATATAATCAAGAATTAGCCACCATTCCTACTTAATACACTACCCGCATTTTTTGGTGGAATGAGCTGTTCTCAACACGTTTATTCAATAATCCCTCGGTATATAATCCCTTTTTAATTTCCCTACCGATTTGATCGAAAATAACAAAGGATAAGATTGCCAGATCACATTGAAAGCAGAAAAATGGATCGATATATAAGAAAGTAGCGATTTCCTACGATTATGAATGTTCATAGGGGAAAAATCGTCTAATCTCAAAGAGGTGTGTAAACGCCGGGGAAAAACCGGTACGGTAAAGAGGGCGCTTTAAAACCGGTACGCTTATCCTAGAAAGGAGGAGTGTATCGAGATATGAAGCAATGGACAAGAGTGCGGCACAAAGTGCTGCGGGACAAGCAGAGCAAGCGCTCTGTAATGCGAGAAGAGGGACTGCACTGGGAGACCCTGGGAAAGATGCTGGCCTATTCCCAGCCGCCGGGATACCGGCGCAAGAAGAGGCGAGAGCGCAAGATCGATCCGTATGTGGGCTGGATCGAGGAGGTGCTCAAAGCGGACCGGAACGTGCCCAAGAAGCAGCGCCATACGGCCAAACGGATCTACCAGCGTTTGGGTCGGGAGAAGGGCTACCAAGGGGGCTACACGGCGGTCAAGGAGGTGGTGGCCGAGCTGCGAGCGAGGCGGCGGGAAGTGTTCGTGCCGCTGGAGCACCGCCCCGGGGAGGGACAGGTGGACTTCGGTCATGCCCTGGTGAAGGAGGCGGGGCAATTGCGTAGGCGGCCATTTTTTGCCATGAGCCTGCCCTACAGCGATGCCTTTTTCGTGCAGGTGTTCGAACGGGAGTGCACGGAGAGCTTCTGGGAGGGGCACCTGCGAGCTTTTGAGTTTTTCGGGGCGGTGCCCCGGCGCATCAGCTATGACAACTCGAAGGTGGCGGTGGGTAAGATTATCGGTTCGCGTGAACGCAAGCTGACCGACGGGTTTCTGCAGCTACAGAGCCATTACCTGTTCGAGGAACACTTCTGTCTGCCCGCCCGGCCCAACGAGAAGGGCGTGGTCGAGGGGATCGTGCGTTATGCCCGGGCCAACTTCCTGGTACCGGTACCGCAGGTTCGGGACCTGGAGGAACTCAACGCAAAGCTGTTGGAGGCATGTGAGCGGGACATGGAGCGTAAATTACGCGGGAAAAGGGCGGTGAAAAAGGAACTGCTGGCCGAGGAGCGCGCCGTCATGCTGGCGTTGCCGCCCATACCCTTTGAAGCGAGCCGCAAACGCTCGACCTGCGTCAGCAGCCTCTCGCTGGTGCGCTTCGAGTGCAACGACTATTCGGTGCCGGTGCGCTGCGCCCACCATCCGGTGGTGGTGGAAGGGTCCTGTCGGCAGGTGGTGATCTTCTGTGGGGGCCAAGAGGTGGCCCGGCACCGCCGCATTTGGGATAAAGAGCAAGTCTCTTTCGAGCCGGTGCACTACCTGGCTTTGCTGGAGAAAAAACCGGGCGCTTTGGACTTCGCCCGCCCACTCTCGGGCTGGCAGTTGCCGCAGTGCCTGCAGGTCCTCAGACGCCGGCTCGAAAGCCAATGCGGGGGCGAAGGCACCCGGGAGTATATCCGGGTGCTGCGGCTGTTGGAGAAACACCCCATGGCGGCCTTGCAGCAGGCCGTCGTCTCGGCCCTGCGGGGGGGGGGACTGACTCGTGAGGCCATCGCCCAGTATCTCTATCCTCAGGAAGACTACGGGAGCAGAACCTTCCGGCTGGACGGCCATCCACACCTGCGTCACGTCCGTGTGGCCGCCCCTGACCTCGGTGCCTACAGCGAACTGCTCAAGATTCCAGGAGGGGCTTTATGAAGGAAGAAAAAAACCAGCTGCTGTTACACCATCACCTCAAGAAACTGAAGTTGCCCACCATCCTGCGCGAATGGCCGGCGGTGGCCGCGGCTTGTTCCCGGGACCGGCTCGATTACGCCGCCTTTTTGTTGCATCTGGTCGAACGGGAGCTCATTGAACGCGAACAGCGGGCCGCCCAGCGGCGGATCAGAAACGCCCGTTTCCCCGTGCTCAAGACCCTCGAGAGCTTCGCCTTTGAAGCGCAGCCCTCGATCAACGAAGCGCTCATCCGAGAGCTCATGCGCGGGGAGTATGTCGACCAGCGCGAAAACGTGCTGCTCCTCGGTAACGCCGGTACCGGTAAAACGCACCTGGCCACCGCCCTGGGCTTTGCCGCCTGTGCCCAGGGCCGGCGGATCCGTTTCTTCGGGGTCACCGCCCTGGTTACCCATATGCTCGAGCAACGCGACAACCACGACCTGCAGCGCTTCATGAAGCAACTCGAAAGGCTCGACCTACTCATCCTCGACGAACTCGGTTACGTCCCTTTTTCCAAGACCGGTTCCGAACTGCTCTTCGACGTGGTCAGCCGCGCTTACGAGCGCACCAGTCTCATCGTCACCACCAACCTGCCCTTTGAGAACTGGATCGAAGTGCTCGGTTCCGAACGGCTCACCGGAGCTCTGCTGGACCGACTCACCCATCGGGTGCATATCCTCGAAGCCAACGGGCAAAGCTACCGCTTGCGCGATGCTCGACGCCGTCGCCGTGGCACAAAACAATAAACGCCTTGGGCCCGGCTCGTCGGCCTCCGGCCTCCTCACCGACCCCAAGCCAATCCCCAAAACCAACTCCCAAACCCTAAACCTTGACGTACCTGCAATTACTAACCTAAACCTTATTCCAAGCGTACCGGTTTTACCCCGACCCCCGTACCGGTTTCATCCCGGCGTTTACACACGAATCGGCAGCATAGACGAAGTCCTGGAATAACCGTTGTTTTTTACCCCTTAGTTCGAACCATTCTTTGGCCTGCTTTTGCAACTGCTGGGCGTCTTGCTGCAAGCGTGCATTGCGAGCCATCCCCACGATGTAACTAACTTCGTTGCGGTCGCACCAAGAGAGTATCCGGTCTCGACAAAATCCACTGTCGGCGCGCCAAATAATCCGCGTACGGGGCCAGCTTTGGCGAATCCGTTTAACCAGCAATTTGAGGATGGCCCCGGCATGCTTGCTGGCATCGATCTTGCTCGGCCGCAGGTAGGCCACCAGCAGCTGATCACCGCAAAAAACATATAGCGGCAGAAAACAGTAATGATCATAATAACCGTGGAAAAAACGTCCCTCCTGGAGCCCGTGCACCGGATTGTCGGTGGCGTCAAAGTCCAGGATGATCTCTTCGGGTTCCTCGGCAAAGGAGCCCATGAACTGTTCGACCAACAGCTCGTTTACCGCAAAGGCCGCCCGCCGATCCTGCCCGTTTTCAAAACGACACAAAGTCGGCGCGCTGGCCAACGTTTCAATGCGCCCCGTTACCGTTTGCAACAATGGATCGTGGCGCAGGGTATCAAAGTCGTTCAAATCCTCATAGCCCGCCACCAGCCCGTAAACGCGCTGCCGCAGCATCCCCAATACCTCATGGCGTACTTTGCCCTTCTGCCGTTTGTCCACTAACTGTCGGGCCGCTCGTTCGGTCAAGCCCAACTGCCGATCCACTTCCCGGATCAAAAGCAGTCCGGCATCCGAAGTAACCTCTCCGCCCTTGAAATCAACCCGCACACGGCGGCCTTTTACCCTTGTCAACTGTAGCTTTAATTGTTTACCTTTTGTCATCGCTGATATTGCTTTAATTATTGATCTATCCTGCTGTATATCAGCAGTTAAGCATATCAACGATACTTTTTTTACGAAATATCCGGGTTAGGGGCCAAGGATTACCTCGAAACCGCTCAATTGCTCGGAGTAGAATGCACCTTTTCCAAGGCCTTCAAGCCAAACGAACTCCTTGAGAAGGTCAAAGAATTGATTTCTCCCAACCCCGGCCCGTAAAAAAATCGATTATTCTGAATATTCATAGGGAATATTCTGGATGAAATATTCGTGAGGCAAAGTTACGTTTGGCGTGGATACCGGCAACTATTTTTAATCGATTTCCGGCAAGTAGTTTCCTAGAAAAGCGTCATGTCGGAAAAAGCGAATAAACCGGTCCGGTTGATAGTTGTTGGGGCGGGCAACCGGGGCATTGGCTATGCCACCTACGCTTTGGCTCATCCGTGTGAGGCAAAAATCGTTGGCGTGGCCGAACCGCGGAAAGCCTATCGGGAGAAATTGGCGCTCGATCATGGTATTCCCGATAAAAATGTTTTTCAAAGCTGGGAGGATTTAGTGGCCAGGGATCGTTTTGCGGATGCCGCCATTATCGCCACTCAGGACGCCTTGCATGTTGAACCGGCCATGGCATTTAGCGGCAAAGGCTATCATCTGCTGCTGGAGAAACCGATGGCGCCCGATGAGAACGGCTGCCGGCGCATCGTTTCGGCGGCTCTGGAAAACAAAAAAATTATCGCCGTATGTCACGTTCTGCGCTACACTCGTTACACCAAGACACTTAAGCGAATGCTGGATTCTGGCGCCATTGGGGAGATCGTTTCCATTCATCATCTGGAACCGGTCGGCTACTGGCACCAGGCGCATTCTTTCGTGCGTGGAAACTGGAGGAGCGAAGAGGAATCCTCACCCATGCTGCTGGCTAAATCGTGCCACGACATTGATTGGATTTGCTACCTTATGGGAGCGAAATGCACTGCGGTATCTTCATTTGGAGGGCTCCATCATTTCAAGAAAAGTGAAAACCCGATCCAAGCTGGAGAGGCTGAATTCTGTTTGGATTGCCGTTTTGAACCTGAATGCGCCTATTCAGCCAAAAAGATTTACCTGGGACGGCTGGAAAAAGGGCAATCGGGGTGGCCGGTTAAAACGCTTAGCTTAAATCCCACATTGGAGAGCGTGACCAAGGCCCTTCGCGAGGGAGCCTATGGGAGGTGCGTTTACGAATGCGACAACGACGTAGTCGATCATCAAGTTGTCAATATGCAATTCGAGGGAGGAGGGACGGCGGCTTTTACCATGACCGCATTCACCGAGGCAGGTAACCGCAAAACCCATATTTTTGGGACCAAGGGCGAGATTTACGGAGACGGTTCCAAAATCCGCCGTTTTGATTTTTTGACGGATTCAACCGAGATTATTGATAGCCAACTTGCATCTCCCACGATTCTTGAAGGTCACGGGGGAGGCGACCTGGGTTTGATGGAGGATTTTGTCTCAGCCGTGGCAAACAATGATCCACAAAAAATCCTTACGGAACCGGAGGAAACATTGGAATCTCACCGGATAATATTCGCCGCCGAGAGGTCTCGACGTGAAGGTCGCATAGTCAATCTGTGAATTCGGCCCAATGTTTCTTTCCCATCTTTTGATAATTCGCAAAAGCAATAAAAGCTAAAACCCCATGAAATCATTAAATTGGATCATTAAAGGAGGCCGGGTCATCGATCCGGCAAATGGCATTGACGGAATTCGCGATGTGGCCATTGAGGCAGGGCGAATCGTGGCGGTGGCGGAGACTGAGGCTTTGGACTACGATGGAGCGGAACAGGTCTATGACGCTGCTGGCAAGCTGGTGGTTCCGGGCCTCATCGACATTCATGCGCACATCTATCATTTGGTTATTCCATTGGGGGTAGATGCCGATTACTACTGCCTGGGACGGGGTGTCACGACTGCTGTCGACGCCGGCAGCGCGGGTTGCGATAATTTTCCGGGATTCCGGGCATTTACTGTGGAACGGGCCAAGACGCGTTTGCTTGCTTTCTTGAATATATCGCGCGCGGGTCTCGCCTTTGTCAGCCGTTTCGGGGACGATGTGCCGAGAGAGCTGGATTTATTGAAACTGATCCATACTCAGGATTGCATTGATTGCATCGAATCTAATCGGGATCTATTAATCGGAGTCAAGGTACGGCTAACGGATACCGACATGGGTGATCAGGGATGCCATGAAGCGGCCGCTTACCAAGGGGCGCAGACAGCGGCTCAAGCCACTGGCCTGCCTTTAATGACGCACCATAGTTTTTCGTCAGTGCCCCGGGAAGCCTGTCCCGGAAAGTTGGAACCTGGCGATATCTATACGCATGCCTATCATGGGTTTGTCAGTACGATTATCGACATGGATACACGCCGTGTGCACCTGGCAGTGCGGGCAGCCCGCGAAAGAGGGGTGCTATTCGATATTGGGCATGGGTTCGGATCGTTTAACTGGACGGTGGGAGAAATCTGCGCCCAGGAGGGATTCTGGCCCGACCTCATCAGCACGGATGTGCATGCTCTGACCAGTGAGGGCCCTGCCTATGATATGCCCACTGTGATGACCCGATTGCTCCACCTGGGCATGCCTTTGGGCGATGTGATTAAGGCATCGACCATCAATGCGGCGAAGGCAATCGGCTGGGAAGACCGTATCGGAACATTGGGAATTGGACGCGAAGCGGACATCGCAGTACTGGAGATCAAGGAGGTGGATAGAGAGCTTGAAGATTGCAATGCCCAGATGAGATGGATCAAACAACGCTTGATAACCCAGGCAGTGTGGCGTTTCGGCATGCCGGGGCAGATCACCCGGCCACTCCATTTTCCCAATTTTAAAATGATCGAAAAAACCAAGGCCCGGCAGAGTAAAATGCTTATTCGTGACCCGCAGTCCGATCATTAGAGAACGGATCGGCTTGAGGTGCGTTTTCCATCTGTCTTTTTCGATCTATTGAATATTGGCTTACGGCGCCCCATATCCTATGTCGGCCTGCCAGATTTCAAGGATGCGTTCACCTTCATAGACGACCATGTCGCGATGCAGTGCACACGTCATGCAACAATGGCTTGGGACTACATGGACAAGATCGCCAATGTGAAGTTTGTGTCCGGGGAAGTGAACTACGGCGTGTTCTTCCGAAGCGAAGTCAGGGATTTTCGCCTCTGCATAATCTCGCAATTTGGGCGGTCCAAATTCGTGACCGATGGCCTTACATCCAGCATTGAGTACTAAATGATCCTGGCGAACGCTGACGACTCTGGCCAGCACTGTAAGGGCAATGTCGAAATGATCTCCAACTTTTTCCTTATAACACCAGTCCATCGTAACATAGCTGCCAACCTGGAGTTCGGTGACACCCTCAAGAGATCCGGTAGAACGATAGGTGCCGGTGCTGGCACAGGAGAGGATTGGGCACGCGTGTCCCGCGGCCTCAAGCTGTCTTTTGGTGTAGAGCGCCTTCTCTATGGAAGCAGTGGCGACCGATTCTCTTTCGACCGGATCAAAGATGGCGGTGGCGTGTCCCTCGTAGGCTTGGAGACCATCGAGCCATATCCCAGCCAGCGACGAGATTTGCCCGGCAAGTTCAACCGCTGCCTTCCCCGGAGCAACGCCACACCGCCCCATGCCGATATCGACCTCGATCAATACTCCGATTTCAATACCTCGGCTGCGCGCCGACTGAGCGATCGCCTGGGCATTTTCTAAGTTATCGATAGCCACACGAATGTTGGCTCGTGCGGCTAATTCGGCCAAACGGGAGATGGCCGTTGAACCGACGATTTGATTTGCAATGAGGACGTAATCAATTCCTCCATCGACTAATGACATGGCCTCTACTACCGTTGCCGCAGTCATGCCCACACATCCTCCTGCGGCCAACTGCTTATGCGCCAAGGGGACGCGTTTGTGGTTCTTGAAGTGCGGTCTCAGCCGGACCTGTTTATTCTGGACAAACTCAACCGCCCGGTTGATGTTTCGTTGAGCAGTAGGCCAGTCGAGCACCAGCGCAGTGTAAGGAGATCGTAAATCGATGATGGTTGTGAGGACATGGTTCAACAATTTCGAATGCGAGGCGCATTGAAAGAAGCAGGATGCATTCGAAAACTTCAGAGGTCGATAATTATAAAAATTCTAAAGATTTATTTGGCGCCACCGAACTCAGACCGATCCCTTCGAGCCCTGCAATGCACACTTAGTGATGATAACATAGAATACTCACCAATTATGAATTATGAACGTTGACCCTTTCCCTGCCCCTCCAAATATCGTAATCGTTATGTCCGACGAGCACGATCCCGGCGTGACGGGTTGCTATGGGGATACCATTGTCGAAACGCCGAACATCGACCGGCTGGCGCGCGAAGGCGTGACCTTTGACGCCTGTTACACAACATCGCCGCTTTGCGCGCCCGCCCGTCTCAGCTTCACCGCCTGCCAGTACATCAGCCGGATCGGCGGTTGGAGCAACGACTGTAGCCTGCGCCCCGATTCGGGTTCGACCATCGCCAGGGTTCTTCAGGGGGCCGGTTACGAGACTTTCCTTTGCGGCAAGCAGCACTATGAACGCGACCTTCGCTACGGTTTTACGGATATACTGCCGGAGGCCAGCTCGAACAAGGGAAGCCCCCACGGGCGGGGCGAACGTCGTCATCCCAACGACTTCTCGCAAAGTGTGGATGGAGGGGAGGGTTGGCAGAGTCGATGCGCTCAGTTCCATCCGGGAGACGACTCCCGCATCCTGCGCCATGATCGCTTGGTAACCGCGCGGGCCTGCGATTTCCTTGGGAATCGTCGATCGGGTGATTGTCCTTTTCTGCTCTTTGTCGGTCACCTGGCGCCACATTTTCCTCTCATCGCTCCGGAGGAAATTTACCGGAAATACCAAGGACGCGTGCCCATGCCCGATATTCCGGAGGGCTTGATCGCGAACCTTCCGACCAATTACCGGCATTTGCGCCACGGGTTCGGTTTGGAGAATATAGATCCGGCAGTGGTGCGACTCGGCCGTGAGCTTTACTGGGCTCTCGTGGATTGGTACGATGGCCAAGTTGGCGAGGTGATGGAGGCTCTGCGCCAGAGTGCCGTAACCGAAAATACGGTGGTGATTTACACTTCGGATCACGGCGAGAACAAGGGCGATCATGGGTTGTGGTGGAAGAACAATATGTACGAACACGCGGCGCGCATACCGCTTGTCATGTCGTGCCCGGATCGTTGGGCAGGCGGTCAACGCCGGGCGGGCGCCTGTTCGCTCGTCGATCTCGTGCAAACGCTCGCGCATCTTGGAGGCGCCGACAGGCCCGAGTCGTGGGACGGCGATTCCATGTTGCCGTGGCTTGATGATGGGAATGTTCCGTGGAAGGATGAAGCGGTCAGCGAATACTATGGGCACAACATCGTTTCTGGAATAACCATGTATCGGAGCGGGTCGTGGAAATACATCTATCACGCCCGTGGGGATGAGCGGTCGGAACCGGAACGGGAGCTTTTTGACCTGGAAACCGATCCCAAGGAGTTCTGCAACCTCGCTAACGATCCGAAACAGGCGGAACGCCTTGCGGCAATGCACGAATCGTTGGTGCGTGAACTTGGATACGAGCCCGATGAAGCTGAAATTAGGTGTCGCCGCGACTACGCCCGTGGTTACGGACCTTAACAGAGGTCAAAAGGGGTCAGGTCGAATCTGGCGACATGATTCTTTTGTTAATCGTACTTTTCTCGTAAACGTTGGGCCGCTTCCGTTTCATTTTTCAGTTTTTTATAAACTTCATCCAGACTGGCTTGGGCGGCGGACCCGGGGGCGAATCCGCAATCGGGATTGAGGGTGATTCTTTCCGGGGCGACATAACGCAAAGCGGCCTCGACGCGTTCGACAATGGTTTCGGGCGAATCGATGACTCCCGGCTGGCAATTGACGCACCCCAGACCGATTTCAAAATCTTCCCGCAGTTTTTTGAACACACACATGTCGCCGGACCCCGGGGCCGTAAACTCCATTGTCAGGTGGTGCACATGGAGGCGATTCAACTGGTCCAGAATGGGATCGTAACCGCCTTCGTGATGCTCGCTTCCGCGCATCCGGGCACCCGCCCTGCGGCACAGGTGCACGGCCAGGCGCAGCCCATCAATGCCATCTACCAGCCCGTTGACCATATCCACTGCGAAATCAGAGGCTTTCACCGGATCATCGTAATTTTGCCTCACCTTGTCATCTACGAAGAGGCATAAATGGGGATCGTCGATTTGCACGATGGTGGTCCCGATTTTTCTCAGCAGTTCCAACTCGCGCCGCAGGATGGGAACGCAATCGCGGACGAAATCTTCTCGTTTGGGATAGGCTTTTATCGATTTTTGCGGATGCCACATTCTCTCCCCGAGGAGGGCCGGCGCAGGTAGGGTCGATTTTATTTTATGATCCGTGATCGACTTTAAAAAAGCGGCTTCGCGGGCAATGAATCCGGGATTCTTTGGTTCGAGCTTATCCACCACAATCGTCCAGGGCAGGCCGTCCCTGGGATTTTGACTCAACTCGAAACCGTGTGCCAATTCCGCAATTACGCCAATGTAGGATTTGCGTCCCCATTCTCCGTCCGTTATAATATCGAGACCGGCTTGTTCCTGCATTGCCACGATGTAGCGGATGGAAGATTTCATCAAACGGTCGTAAGTTTCTAAAGATGGATTCGAATTGCCAAATATGAGATCTTTGACAAAATCGGACCGCGGCATGGAACCGACCACGCTGGAGGGAAACAATTTTCCGTAATGATTTTGCGCCTTTGTTGTCATAAGTTGTTATGGGCTTGAATGTCTTTGCTAACGGAAAATGAATTCCGGCCATTTACGGGTTGAATTTTTCCGGCCACACGCGGTTGGCGTGGGCGTAGTCTTCCTCCGTATCTATTTCCACGTAGTCCCCGTCGGTCGTAACGTAATGAAAGGTGATTCCATTTTCTATCATGTCCTGAAATATATGAATGAGGTAGGCTTTTTCGAACACTTCCGCTTCCCGCCAGGGCCGGCCTTTAAATTCCTTCTCAAGGCGGGAAAAGTGTTCGATCAGGAGTGCCGCTCCGGAAGGAGAAAATTTCGCCACGCCAATATATTCTCCAACCGCTTCTTGCGAATCCAAATCCCGATGGATGCAGGTGATGGTATCGGCCTCGGCCGTTATTTTTTCGGCGTCGTCCTCGGGATGTTGCAGCCTGTTGCGGTAGCGTTTGCGCCAATCGGTATCCACGCATAAAACAATGTCGCCAGGGTGTTTGATGGCTTTTTCGACCACTGTGTTTCGAAAGAGAATGTCGGAATAGGCGCAGACAAATCCGTCGTTCATGTGTTGCACTGCATGCATGAGCGAGATCAGGATGTTGTTATTTTCCCAATCAGTGTTTTCACAATAAGTGAATTGAGGATAATCGGTCTGGATTTGGTCAATCTTGTAACCGCCAATAAACACCGGATTGGCCAATCCGGCTCCGGCGAATGCATCAAGCGTCCAGTCCAGAATGGACCGATTTCCAATCCTGACATAACATTTCGGTTGATCGACCGTCATGGCGTTCAAGCGTTTTCCCCTGCCGGCTCCAATGATAATCGATTGCATTCGTTATATAATAAGGCGTGAAAAGTTCGAAAAAATTGTTTATGTTTGCCGATGAGTACCGGCGATTTCTGGCCCATTGATTTTGCGCTGCCTGGCCAGATCATTAGCGCGGGTGGGATGCTCCAAGGATTTTCTGGGGTCGTCAAGTTTCCTTTCATAAATACGCGCCATCAGCCGGTGCGCAGGAGGATGCCTTTGACTTCATCTTCAATTTTCAGAATGATTGATAGTTCACGGTTTAATCCTTGAGGATCCCGAGGAGGGCAATTCCTTTCCAATCTACCGCAGTGCCTGTTTTCAACACGGGAAAATGGTGTATTTCATTGTCATTATTGACGGATAAAATGAAATATTTCAGGGCTCAGGGCCGAATTTAACATCAACTGCTTGAAAATTATGAGGTTGTAGCCGTGGCCAATGGGCCCCGCGAGTTGTCAATAAGCCTCATTTCTGGCCAGCTTGCCGGGTTAGCAGAGCCGAGGGGATACTTTTTCACCTGAAATTGTTAAGTTCAGGATTGCCAAATTAATTTACCCGAAGCAGGGTATTCCAGATCCATTGAAAAATTGCAAAATCCTGATAAATCCTCTTTTCTGCCAGTGAATTACAAATTTAATTGAAAAATTTGGCCAAAATTTGCAAATAAGCTTGTAATCATCGGTTGCATTGTCGCTACCTACCATCTGTTATGTTCAGAAAAATGAATTGTGATTTCGAATTTCGGCACATTGCTATTGTTGTTAAAGGCATCAGCAGGATGATGGATTTCTATCCTGGCTTGCTTGTAAGGATTTAAGATCAAATGAAAGCTTGATATAGTATCATATGATTTTAGAAAGGGTATCATATGATTTTAGAAAGGGTTTAGAAAGGGAATAGCAATGCCCAAAGCGAATGCCAGGGGAGCCCGTTGAATTTGAATAAATCTGGGGTGTTTCCAGTCGAATCATCAATGTGGTTTGATTTTATATTTTATATTTGTCCCGGCAAAAGGAAAAATTCTTTGGAAAAGCAGAATACTGCGAAAGATTAATATTAACAAAACAAGGAGAAGTAAGTTATGAGTACAGGTACAGTAAAGTGGTTCAATGCAGACAAAGGTTATGGTTTCATCGCTCCAGATGATGGAGGGAAGGATCTGTTCGTACACCATTCCGATGTCAAGGTATCGGGCTATGCAACGCTCAATGAAGGCCAGAAAGTAGATTACGAAGTGGGAGAAGGACAGAAGGGCCCGTGTGCAAAAAACGTTGAGCCCAATTGATTTTATTACTCACATGAGTCATTGAAGAAGGCTGGTTGTTGATTTGCCGACCCCAGTGGTTAATGAGCAAATTACAAAGAATGATGTGATGCCACTTCATTGATGCTAATCAACTACTCAGGGCTGAGGACTGAAAGAAGAAGCCAGCCCAGGAATTTAGGGGCCGTTCTCGTAAAAGGGGGCGGCCCTTTTCTGGTTTTTGCTGTGGTCTAAATATGTCGTTGCCAAAAATATTGTCGAAATAGGTAGTTTATTGGATTATCTGTGCCATCTTGTCCCACCAATCCAACACTACAATTTGACGTGTACTGGATTTGTTTGACACGGGATTCTCTTATATTCATTGTTTATTGATTAGTGTGTCAGGCGGCTTGTTTTGGTAAAGGGTTTTGTTTTCTCGTTGCCCCCCATGGGGGGCAAATATTTTCCTCGAATTGGACTGGGCTTTGGTAACTCAGAGAGGAATGTTTGCGATATCGGTTGTAGAAGATTTCCACGTATTCGAAGACAGTTGATCGCAGTTCGCGCTCGTCGGCAAAGTGGCGGCCTCGAATCGTGCTGGTCTTGAAGCGGCCGTAGAACGATTCCATGGCCGCGTTGTCGTAGCAGTTGCCTTGGGCGCTCATGCTCGGCTTCATGCCTAGTTCAGAGACCAGCCTCTGATAGTCGTCGCTGGCGTAGGGGCTGCCCCGATCGCTGTGATGAATAATCCCGGTGCGCAGTGTGCCGCGGGTCATGGCCGCGGCTTTGAGGGCCTTGCCAACCAGCTTCGCGTCGTTGTGGTTGGAAACGCTCCAGCCCAGCAGGCGTCGGCTGAACAGGTCCATCACCGTGGCCAAGTACATCCACCCGGCCAGGGTCCGTAGGTAGGTCGTGTCCGCCACCCAGACCTCGTCGATATGGGTCGGCTGGCCATGCTTTTTAAGCACATTGGGGCTGTAACCATAGGGATGGTTACTGTTGGTTTTTAATGGCTTAAAGCGTTTACTCTGGGTGCTTTTGATTCCCATTTCACGCATCAGACGCAGAGCCCGGTCACGGCCGCAATCGATGCCCTCATCATCCTTCAGATGGCGGTGCATTGGCCGATGCCCATAGCGGCCCTTGGCCTCTTTGTGTACCTTCAGGATCGCCCCCTTGATTCCCTCGTCCTCGATCCGCCGGGCCGAGGGCGCTCGGTGCCTCCAGCAGTAATAGCCACTGCGACAAATCCCCATCGCCGAGCATATTTCCTCGATCTTGAAGCGCCCCTCGTTGTCTTTGACAAACTGGTACTTCATTGTTCGTCCTTGGCAAAGTAGCCCACCGTTTTTTTTAGTATCTGGTTGATCCGCTCCGAGCGGCGCAGCTCTTTGCGAAGACGATCTATCTCGGCCGCCATCTCCTTCGGACTGCTCTGTCGCTTTGAGGTGGCTTCGCCCTGCTGATCGTCCAGATAGAGCCTCTTCCACCTATACAATTGGTTGGTGTTGACCCCAAGTTTGGTCGATACCTCGGTGGCGCTCAGACCATCGAGTATCATCAGTTGAACTGCCTCATTTTTGAACTCTATACTAAAGCGTCTTCTTCCCATGCTTCGATTCTCCATTTAGGAGAATCTCGTGTCCACTTTTTCCAGTGCACATCAAGTGTCGAAGCCATTTAAAATCTCAAAATTCGCCAACAGGGGAGGATCCATATCCTGGCGGGTCTCCGGGTCAGTGAACGGCAAACAGATTCGCCGCAATTTTCAATCTCGTGGCGACGCCGACGCCGAGAGGCAGGTGTTGGAAATTAAGCGATTGAACTCCTCAAGGTCACTCCGGGCCACCCTCACTGCTTTGACAGATGCACAGATAAAGGACTGTGAGGCCGCCGTACATCTCCTAAAGGACAAGCCGATCCTGGAAGCGGTCAACTTTTACCTGCACAACTACAAGGATGCCACCAGCGATAAGACCGTCCTGGACGCCCTCCCGCTCTTTCTGGAACATAAGGAGCCCCATATCGGGCGGAAACAGTATCACAACCTTAGAAAGACCGTAACCCGCTTTGCCGCGTGTGTGCCTGGCAAGCTACTTCACGAGATCAAACCAGTGGATGTAAAGGGTTGGCTTGAGAGCATTCGCGGCTCAAAGAAAACCTGGAACATCTACAGAACCGACCTCAGCACATTTTTTTCATGGTGCATGGCCAAGCCTCGTTTATGGCTCTTGGAAAACCCGGTTGCCGAAATTGATCGCTTTACGATCTCTATGGGGATACCTGAAATTCTCGCGGTTGCAGAGGTCCAGGGGTTCATGGCGCACGTAGAAAACTACAGCCGCAATGGAAACGGGCAAAGGGGTGCGGGGTCGCTTTTCTTTGCGCTGTGTGTGTTTGCAGGAATAAGGCCGGATTACACGAACGGCGAAATGGCAAAGTTGGCCAAATTCGGTCTGGCCCCCTTTGTTGATTTGAAAAACGGCGTGATTCGTATTCCCCCGGAGGTATCCAAGATTAAAGACCTTCGCCAGATCAAAATACAGCCGAACCTTCGGGAATGGCTTCTCAAGTATCCACCAGAAACCACCCGGCTTATACCGACTTCCACTGCTCAAGAATATGTGAAAATCCGCAAAAGGTTCAAATTCCCGCATGATGTGCTCCGGCACACCTTCATCTCTTACCATGTGGCCGAGTTCCGATCCGTCGGAGATACCGCCCTCCAAGCTGGCAATTCTGAGCACATGGTTAAGAAGCATTATCTTAACCTGGTCCACGAAAAGGATGCGGAAGCCTTCTGGAAAATCGTTCCCGAAAGCCCCTGAGAGAAGATTCTACAGCTTAGTCAGTTGCTAAGTTTACCTGATTTTACTAGCAACCGGCACAATTTCAAGTCCCTGGACCCTGGAAATCTATAGTATCATATTGATATTCAACATAATACGAAAATATATTTGTTTATAGGAATGCTGGCCGCGAACCGGCTTTTTGCTCGCGTGCAAAGCCAGGGCCAGGGCCCAGAACCGGTCGCTGTGGCCGTTTTTGCCCCGGTCCGCCGTAAAACGGACGTGGCCCGCTGAAGTCGTCCCCTTCTTGATTGCCCGCAGGTCGGACCGGACAAGCTTGTCGTCTGGAATACGCAGCATCCGGCCCTCGAAGGCGCTCCGCACCGGGTAGGCCAGGGTGATGTGACCGCCGAAAACACTACCATTGCCAGTGAGAGTCTTTCTGGAGAAATTACCGGAAAGACCTATGAAGCAAAAAAGATACACCCCTGAACAAATCATAACGATACTGCGCGAAGTAGACGCAGGCAAAGGCATTCAGGATGTCTGTCGGTCCCACAATATCAGTCCTCAAAGCTACCATCGTTGGCGTAAAAAGTATGGCCGCATGGAGCTGCGTGACGCCAAGCGGCTGAAGGAGCTGGAGCGCGAGAACACACAGCTTAAGAAGATTGTAGCCGAGCAGATGCTGGAGAACCGTGTGCTCAAGGAGGTGAACGCAAAAAAATGGTAGGCCCGAAGCAGAAAAAGGAAGCGGTGAAGCATGTATTGGCCCAAGGGTCGTGCTCGCTGCGTCGGGCCTGTCAGTATTTTGGGTTGCACCGCTCAACCTACCTGTATGAACCCAAGAAAGCTACTGAGTATAGGCATAAACTGGTGGCACGCATCATTGCCTTTTCGAAGAAGCATCCGCGCTATGGCTATCGTCGGATCCGCGCTTTGTTGACCCATGAAGGTTGGCCCGTGAGTCGCAAATTCGTCCAAAAAGTGCGTCGTTTCGAAGGACTGGGTGTGCGGCCGTCTCGCAAGCGCCGTCGCCGGCAGGGCCAATCCACGGCTACCCCGACCCGAGCAGTGCAGCCCAACCATGTGTGGAGTTGGGACTTCGTGGCGGATCGCACCGACCGGGGCGGTCCGCTCAGGCTCTTGACACTGATCGATGAACATACCCGTCAATGCCTGGCCATTAAGGTTGCGCGCTCACTGAAAAGTGCCGATGTGGTAGAGGTATTGAACGATGCCATAAGAGAGAACGGCAAACCTCAGTGCATCCGCTCGGACAACGGATCGGAGTTTATAGCCCACCAAGTCAAAGAAGAACTGCAGCGACAGGAAATTGCCATCGCATACATTGATCCAGGAAGCCCTTGGCAGAATGGACATATAGAATCCTTTCATAATCGTTTGCGCGATGAATGCCTTAATCAGGAACTGTTCCTGAGCGTGACCGAAGCGCGTGTGGTGGTCGAACAATGGCGACACAAATACAACGCGAAACACCCCCACAGCCGATTAGGCTTTCTCTCCCCAAATACATTTGCCAGACTCTGGCGAACAATCAACAAAGCAGCGGCTGGCTCCATTCGGCCTACGGCCTCATTGCGCCACCCGCTGCAAAACCTACAATACCAAAATACCAAACCTACGGAAATACTCTCACTTAAAGTGGTAGCAAAGATGGGGTCCGATCAAGGGTTTCCTTGATCGGCCCCGTAAAATGGATGCCCTCCACCTTGTAATTGCCGAAACGCTCCACCGCCCGTTCCGCGAACTGCCGCCCCAGCCCCGTTTGGTCGATGCATGCACGCCGCATCGCGGGCAGTCCCAGCAACCGATTAAAAATCTCCTCCTGGCGGCGAAATGGGGTCCGTTCGAGGCAATCCAGCCGCCGCGTGAATGCGATGCCCGAAACCATCTCGACCACCCAAAAAACCGTCAGGTCGTGCTCCCTCCCGAGGTCAACCCCCAAGTAGAGCGGATTTCTCGTTTTCGCCAACTCGTCAAAACCAGCCTGGCCGTAGTCGGCCTCATCCTCCCCGTATTCACAAGACGCGATCAAATCGCAGGACAGAAAAGCCGTTGTGTCGTCCGCCGGGTCGCAGAGGTATTCCTGCCTCCAGCTCTCCTCGTCCGCGCAGCCGTTGCGCACGAATTGCAAATACTCGTCTCTGTCGGATCCCTTGCGCGGGTCCTCCGGGGCCAGCTTGGCCTGAATCTTTTCCAGTAAACCCTCCTCCACCGCATCGATCACCGTTACCCGGTGCAGGGAAAACTTCATCCGGTTGCCCCTCTCCCTCGCTTCCTGTAGCAAAGTATTGAAAAAATTATCGCTCCCCCGGTGGGTGGAAATGACCTCCAGCCCCCCGCCCCAGGTAATCCCCGGATACGCCACCGCGTAGAGCTTGCGCGGATCGGGATGCAATGCGAACTCGTCCAGCACCCGGTGGCCCCGCTTGCCCGCCTGCGCGTCCGGGTTCGACGAAAGCGAGTGGATGCGCTTGCCATTGGCCATTTGCAGGACCCCGGCTGAAGATTTCTCCCCATCCTTCACCACCGACGATTGAAGCTCCCGCGCCGCCAGATCGAGGATTCTGGCAAAAGCCCGGCAATCCTCCAGAAAAAGCCTCGCTTGCACCGCGTCCCGCGAACTCACCCAGGCATCCAGCCGCGTATCAGGCTGCGCTTGCTTCCGCACCAGCGAATAAGCCGTCGCCCAGGAAATCCCGATCTGCCGGCTCTTCTCCATAATCTTGAGCCGCGTATCATCCTCGATCCACCGCTTCTGATAAGGCAGAAAAAACGACTCCCCCGCATCGGCCTTCGTTTTGCTTTCTGCTCTTGGTAATAATATTCATCGTTCCTAAAAAATTAACCACAAATTACTCAGACAGCCGTGGATCATCGAAATACAGTAAACATATAATCATCTCTTTCTTCATCCGTGTACGTCCGTGTAATCCGTGGTAAAAAAATCCAGTATCCTGCATCCCTCCTTCACAACAGCCTCAATTCCTCCTCGATCTCTCGCAAAGTCTCCTCGCTCAAACCGGCCTCCTCCGAGAGTGTCCGGGCAACTTCCAGACTCTCCTGCAGGCTCTTCTTTTTCTCCTCCCATTCCTCCATTTTCCGCTCAAAATCCTTCGTCTTGATTTCCAGGGCCTTGCGCTGGTTGGTGCTCCCGTAAAGCTTCTGCACGATGCTCGAGACCTGCTTCAGATCCTCTTCGCAGCCACCCTTCACAAGTTGGTCGAACAGCGTATTCCACACCATGGTCAACGTCGCCCGCGAGATATCGTCCTCCGCCTCGCAAGCCTGCAGCACCTCCCTGGCCTTCTCCCGGCTGGAAACAATACGCCGCAAATACCTCTGAAAAGCCGTCAAAGGGGCATCGGGGGAAGTCCGGTCATCGGTCGATTGCAGGGAATCACTCATAGCCACAGCCCAAGTAGCAAAAGTTCCCCTCGCCACTCCAGGTTCGCCCCGACGCCCCCGCCAGATTGCATTGACGCTTCAGTCGGGAAAACAAAATCAAGTTCAAAATGTGTAAATATGTTCACTATTATAAGGCAAAAAAAATTTCCTTTAATTATTATTATCCATAAAATCCCTCATCCAGCATCAGTGTTCATCCGTCGTTAATATATTCAAAAATCGGTAGTGTTAACATTTTGAATGTTTAAGCTGTACTTTTTAGCGTGATTATGTTGTGAACTGGGAATGGTCCATATCACAGTAAAATGTCCTCAATGCGGAAGCGATCACATCATCAAGCACGGCAAGGATCCGAAAGGGGTTTAGAAGTATCGATGCAAGGGGTGTGGTTATCAGTTTCGGCTTCACCCCAAAAGTCGTGAGCATCCTCCGGCGCTGGTCAAGCAGGTGCTCCGTGCGCACCAAAACCGGATGAGCCTGCGTGCCATTTACCGTACCTTCGGGGTAGCCCCAAAGACGGTCATCGAATGGATTAAAAAAAAGTCCTGAGTTTGCCGAAGCTGGAGTCCACTCTGCTTGCCCGCCAGTGTAGTGATGTGCTGGAGCTGGACGAGGTGTGGTCATTCTGGGGCGATAAGCGTTCGGGGTAGGTATGGCTATGGGTAGCCTTGTGCCGACGTACCCGACAGGTCGTCGGCTTTGCCCTGGGTGATCGTAGCGATCAAACGTGCTGGCAGTTGAATCACAACATCGCCCAACCGTATCGCAACTGTGCCACCGTAAGCGATTTCTGGGAGAGCTATGACAAGGTTTTCCCTCACAACAGCGCCAGCGGGAAACAATCCGGCCAAACCGCCCATATCGAACGCTGGAACAATACCTTGCGACAGTCCCTGTCACGCTATGTGCGTAAAACGCTGTCATTCTCGAAGTCTTTGGTCATGCATTTTCGCGTCCTGTGCTTGTTCATCTGGGAATACAACAGCAATATCAAACATTCGTCATGTTAACACTACCCAAAAATCCGTTCCCCAACCAAAGCCAACTGCCTTCGGCAATCCACTCAATCTCGGAACAGCCGCCACCATAACATAAATTCCGAAAAAGCGCAATAGATAGGTTGGCTCCGTTTGAATAAAAGTTAATTTTTTATCCAAAAAGGGCCTTTTTTCCGGCTCGCCACCCACTATTTGCTCTACGACAGCCCCTATTTTCAGGAAAAACCTACTTTTTCCACTTTCTCAGCAAGCCCTTCCAGACTTTTTCGATCTCCTCACGCGCCACAATGGCGTCCTTCCACACATTCGGAAAACAATCGAGCGCATAACCGGAACCCTTTGGCCCCAACTCCACCACGGCCCACAATACTTTGCCCGAACGCGCTTTCACCAGCCAGGCCGCCAGCATTTTGCGCAAAAACATATCGCGCCAGGTGATAAAATCCAGGTCCAGCTTGCCCCGCCCATTAGTGATAGGCGTCTGGCAATGGGATCCCGTAAATGTCCGCAAGTGGATCAATTCACTGCTTTGCAGCAAATCCAGACGATACTCGGCGATGCGCGGCCAATACTCGGCCGGGCGCATCTGCTTGATAATGGCCGGGTGTGAGTGGTCGAAATTGGTCGGTAATTTTTCGCCATAACGCTTTTCGTATTGCGCTGCCAAGGCCAGGCCCTTCTCCGGTGTCTCCGTGCAAGTATCGCGATGCCACTCTATCGCTGATTTGAGCCGAAGCGCTTTACCCGCAACCATTACGCTCCGGGCAACCGTCACCGCCTTCGGGATAGGCGTGTCGTGATCGCATAGCTGGACATTGACATGGGTCGCCCCATTCTCCTTGAAAGCCCTCAATTTCGGTTCAGCCACTGCCGCACTTCCGATGTCCACACCGCCAATCCACTCCAGGCCATATTTCGCACATGCTTCAGCTATAGCCGGAACGGCTTTTGAGCTAAATCCCGCAAAACCAGCTTCCTTGGCAGCACGCACCATACGATCTGCCGACCACTGTTTTTCCGCTGAAGGATAATTGGTCAAAGTCCACGCCGCCGCGCAAAGCTTGAGCTGGGGTTTACTAATTCTCTTTTTAACAACCATAGAATCAATAAGGTATTAACTAGAGGCTGTCCCAAAAATATAAAGATTTTATAGTCAACTGGATGACGTTGATAAAAAGAGCCGGAAAGAGCAAGTTTTTGCTCGATCCGGCCAAAAAAGGGTTCTATAATTGAGTTAGCGAAAATCAATATAGCCCTTTCTATGAAAAATATAGCCATCCCATGCCTCCTGCGTCCAGCTTTAACTGTGGTCGACCGGTGCCTCGATGACGATAACTTCCGCGCCACCATTGATCGAATCGATCGGCTGCTGATCGACTCGGAGGTGGAATCGCAGGCCATTGAGCTGGCCTTGGAGGGGTGGCCGCCAATGGGTCTAAAGGCCCGGCGGCAGCGGGCCAGTTTTGCCATCAAGGCACTGCGCATGGATACGCTGGGCCGTCTGCTCGGAGGGATTTCGTTTCGGCATTTGTCGCGGGCTCTGGGCAGCAGCGATCTGTTGGCCGACTTTTGCCGTGTCCGGCAGATCGATGGCATCAGGGGCATCTCCAAAAGCACCCTGGAGGGGGCCTCGAAGTTTTTCAGCGAAGAGCAGTTGAGGGCCTTGCACCGGACCTTGACTGAGGTGGTGGGCGATGCCCTTCTGGCCCGGCAGGTGGGATTGGACAAGCCGATTGACACCACCATTTGCCTGATCGACGGCACCTGTTTGGAGGCTAACATTCATTGGCCGACGGACTGGGTATTACTCAAGGATGTAGCCGGCACGTTGCTCAAAGCGATCCGGCTGATCCGCGAGAAGGCCGGTTTGCGCCATCGCATGCCGATCGAACCGGAGCCCTTGGCTCGGCAGATGAATCGGCTGTGCATACAGATGACCCACAGCCGGCGGCGAAAGGACAGCGCGCGGCAGCGCAAGGGTATCTTGAGGCAGATGAAAAAGCTGCTCAAACGGATCGGGGAGCATGCCCGCAGTCACCGGGAATTATTGCAAGCCTGCTGGGAGCAAAGCGATTACAGCGAAAAACAGGTCCAACAGATCCTCGCCCGGATGGAGCGCATGAGCGAGCAAATCCCGGTGGTCATCAAACAGGCGCACGAGCGGATCATTGGCGGCCGCCAGGTGAAAAACGCAGAGAAAGTCTTGAGTGTTTACGAACTCGATGGGCAGGTGATTGTGCGAGGTAAAGCGGGCCAAGAGGTCGAGTTCGGCAACACCCTGTTTTTGGGAGAAAGCGTTGAAGGGTACCTGCTGGACTGGAAACTCTACGGCAGCCGAACTCCAAGCGAAAATGAACAAATGCAAGAGAGTTTGCAAAGACAGAACCGCTTCAACCTGGAAGAACCCATAGCGGCCATGTGCGCGGACCGGGGATTTGCCTCCCAGCGGGCCCGCCGGCAGTTAGCCCAGGAGGGAATCTACGACGCGCTCTGTCCACGCGATCCGAAGCAGTTGAAAAAACGGATGGAGGAACCACTGTTCAGACAATTGCAGAAGCGCCGGGCCAGCACCGAAGGGCGGATCGGGGTATTGAAGAATCGCTGGCAGGCCGGGCGGTTGCGCAGCAAAGGCTTTGCCAACCGCTCGATCAGCGTAGCCTGGTCGGTACTCTCGCACAACCTATGGAAAGTAGCCAAGATGCTGGCCCAGCAAGACGAACTAAAAACCAAAGCGGCGGCCTAGAGAGCGGAAAAGCAAGGACAATACTTTTTCACAGCCGTACTGTCGGCTCATACAAAGAAAACCAGGCAACCGGACCCCAAAACCAGTATCCTAACGTCATAGGAGAGCAAAGTTGATACTCTCCCAAATGCAAATACCTCTAAAATGAGCGCCTATCAAAAGCCCTCGCAAAAATCACCCTTTTGGGACAGCCTCTAACTATTGCCCCCCTTACCACCATTTTCTATCTCGGCCCGCTCCAATTTCGGCGTTTACAGGGCCGGACGATACTGACAGGATCCCCGGCTCTATCATAAACCATACAAATCCGATAAACCTCAATTAATCATGCGGCATAGGAATATCATTATCAAAATCAATAAAACCCTCACCCTCGCAATTCTGGCAGTCTGCGCAATCATTCTTACCGGGTCCCCCGCCCAGGCAGGGCCGGAACACGGCCAAATTCATGACCTTCAACTCCAGTGGTATAAAGGCAACACCCACACCCATTCCAACAACCAGGGCGGCGACAGCCCGCCGGGAGAAGTGGCCCTTTGGTACCGCCAGCACGACTACGATTTTCTCGTCATCAGCGACCACAACTACCTCGCCAAAATCGACGTCCTCCAACAAGAAATCGACCGCATCGTTGAGAAGGAAGAAGAAAAACCATTCCTCCTCGTCCCCGGAGAAGAAGTATCCAACTCCGTCACAGTCGAAGAGCGCCGCCACGTCATCCATTTTATCGGGGTCGATACCAATAGAACGGTCGGTTCGCTCAAGGCAGATTCTGTTCAAGGCCTGATGCAAGAAACGATTGACCAGATACACGACGCCGGCGGCTTCCCCCACGTCAACCACCCCAATTTTTATTGGTCGATCACCGCAGACGATCTCTACTCCATGAAACGACTGCGCCACTTCGAAATATATAACGGCCACCCCTCAGTCCACGTCTTCGGTGGTGGCCAACAACCCAGCCTCGAAGAACTCTGGGACGACCTCCTCAGCCGGGGCCGCATCTACTATGGCGTGGCCACGGACGACGCCCACGTCTTCAAGGAATGGGGCCGCCGCCTCTCCAATCCCGGCCGCGGCTGGATCGTCGTGCGCGCACCCGAACTTACCCGCAAAGCCCTCGTCGATGCCATGCTCCGGGGCGACTTTTACGCCTCCACCGGAGTCGAGTTGGAGGAACTCTCGATGGCTGACGGCGCCATACATTTAAAAATCAAACAGGTTAATTCGGACAGCCTCAATTCCGAACGCTACCAAACACAATTCATCGGACGCGGAGGGAAAATTCTCAAAACCGATGAATCCCTTGAGCCCTCCTACTCCCTGAAATCCAAAGAACTCTACGTCCGCGCCAGAGTAACCTCCAGCAACGGCGCCCACGCCTGGACCCAGCCCCTCTTCGCAACCGGCAAAGGCGTTTACGAGTAACTAATACCAAATCGCAAAAGGATTGATAAAGATTAAAAAACAGCTATAAAGGCGGAATGAGAAGATATATGGGAACCGATGAAGACCGTGAACGTATCAAGAAATTGCTCAACAAAGAGGCTGTCGGCTGGCGTAAAGAGCGTTTGGTGGCATTAAAAATGGGCTTCCAGCCGCACCACAGCATTGATGAAATTGGAGCCATCGTGGGCCGAGGCAAAGCGACGATCCAGCGTTGGTTTGACAAATATCGTGCTGCAGGGCTCGGGGCGGTGCTTACACGCGCCTACAAAGGCGGGATCAAAAGCCGTTGCGACAAAGAGGTGGAGGCCTTCTTGCTCAATGGTTTGAAGGTCGCGCGCTGGAACACAGCCGTTCAGGCGGGGCAAGAGCTGGAGCGACATTTCGGGCGCTCCTTCGCCTACAAGACGGTGTGGCGATGGCTAAAAAAATGCGCCGGGGTGCTTCGAGTCCCTCGCCCCGTGCATGAGAAACGGGACTCGGCAAAAGCGGAAGCGTTCAAGCGAGACTTTTCTAAGATCCTCCAGGAGCTTTCCCTCACCCGAGGCAATCGGGTTCGGGTGTGGTTTGCCGATGAAAGCCGTTTTGGTTTGCTTCCGGTGTACCGCCGGTGCTGGACGCAAAGAGGGCTTCGGCCGCACAAAAAATATCAGACAAGATACCAGTGGAGCTACTGTTACGGAGCCCTCGACGTGGTCAACGGCGAGATGGTATGCATCCAAACCCCTAGCACGAATCTACAGTGGACGGAGGCTTTCCTCCAACAGATCAAAAAGCAATATCCTGAGGAGGAACATGTGGTTGTATGGGACGGGGCAGGCTTCCATCCGCACGACTCGGAGCACCCCAACGTCCCCCCGGGCATACATATCGTGAATTTGCCGCCGTATAGTCCTGAACTCAACCCGATTGAAAGACTTTGGGATATGATACAGGATCAAACGGCCAACAAACTGTGGCCGAGCATTGAGCGACTCGAAGAAGTCGTCGCAACCCATCTCAAAGACTGGTGGGAGGACACTGAAAAAGTCCTCTCTTTAGTTGGCGGAGGCTGGCAGCACATTCAAGCAAACGCTTCTGCCAAATAACTTATTATCATACCTAATGAGATTTGGTATGATAATAATGGAGCGATACGGCTCGGGGAGTTTCAATTAACCCCGGGAAGGCCTACGGCGCAAAAAGCAGATTGGAAAACAGCATTCGCCAATCGGCGTCGTCGGCCATCCAGATCAGTGGGAAAAGTCTTTCCTTCTGCTAGAGGTTTCCACAGCACTGATTTCTTTTGTATCGAAAAATCTTCTTGCTCACCCCGTATCAAGTGCCAGACGACTGAAGACATACTGCCGAAGCAGAGCCGCTCTGGCGTGCTGAATATTTATGCCCGTGCGCTCATCCAGGACATTTTCGCTTCCAATCGCAGTCAGTCTGAAAGCCTCATCGAATGCCCGGTAGAGCAACAATCCTTCATCACTTATAACCTTTGATGTGCACTGGAAAAAGTGGACACGAGATTCTCCTAAATGGAGAATCGAAGCATGGGAAGAAGACGCAGTATAGAGTTCAAAAATGAGGCAGTTCAACTGATGATACTCGATGGTCTGAGCGCCACCGAGGTATCGACCAAACTTGGGGTCAACACCAACCAAGGGTCAACACCAACCAATTGTATAGGTGGAAGAGGCTCTATCTGGACGATCAGCAGGGCGAAGCCACCTCAAAGCGACAGAGCAGTCCGAAGGAGATGGCGGCCGAGATAGATCGTCTTCGCAAAGAGCTGCGCCGCTCGGAGCGGATCAACCAGATACTAAAAAAAACGGTGGGCTACTTTGCCAAGGACGAACAATGAAGTACCAGTTTGTCAAAGACAACGAGGGGCGCTTCAAGATCGAGGAAATATGCTCGGCGATGGGGATTTGTCGCAGTGGCTATTACTGCTGGAGGCCCCGAGCGCCCTCGGCCCGGCGGATCGAGGACGAGGGAATCAAGGGGGCGATCCTGAAGGTACACAAAGAGGCCAAGGGCCGCTATGGGCATCGGCCAATGCACCGCCATCTGAAGGATGATGAGGGCATCGATTGCGGCCGTGACCGGGCTCTGCGTCTGATGCGTGAAATGGGAATCAAAAGCACCCAGAGTAAACGCTTTAAGCCATTAAAAACCAACAGTAACCATCCCTATGGTTACAGCCCCAATGTGCTTAAAAAGCATGGCCAGCCGACCCATATCGACGAGGTCTGGGTGGCGGACACGACCTACCTACGGACCCTGGCCGGTTGGATGTACTTGGCCACGGTGATGGACCTGTTCAGCCGACGCCTGCTGGGCTGGAGCGTTTCCAACCACAACGACGCGAAGCTGGTTGGCAAGGCCCTCAAAGCCGCGGCCATGACCCGCGGCACACTGCGCACCGGGATTATTCATCACAGCGATCGGGGCAGCCCCTACGCCAGCGACGACTATCAGAGGCTGGTCTCTGAACTAGGCATGAAGCCGAGCATGAGCGCCCAAGGCAACTGCTACGACAACGCGGCCATGGAATCGTTCTACGGCCGCTTCAAGACCAGCACGATTCGAGGCCGCCACTTTGCCGACGAGCGCGAACTGCGATCAACTGTCTTCGAATACGTGGAAATCTTCTACAACCGATATCGCAAACATTCCTCTCTGAGTTACCAAAGCCCAGTCCAATTCGAGGAAAATATTTGCCCCCCATGGGGGGCAACGAGAAAACAAAACCCTTTACCAAAACAAGCCGCCTGACACACTAATCAATAAACAATGAATATAAGAGAATCCCGTGTCCAACAAATCCAGTACACGTCACTTCGCACCGTGGAACTCAACTTGATTCGGCGATTGAATTGAACCCGAAGACTGCTCCTTTTTGCGTCACCCATAAGATTTTAAGAATTTGCTCGCAATATTTATATTTAAGTATATTTAAGTAACTTATTATTAACCCTATAAGCGATTATTTCAAACTAATTTTTTTATGATGAAATGGGAAATACGGGCTAAAACTAGTTAGTATTATAATTCGATGCATATATAGATTTTTTGCTTGGAAAATGGGGGAGATATGTTATAAGAATATAGGGTCTTTAATTATTGGTCTACTGTATCGATTTATCCGCATAAATTTATGAATGGCTTCCCGTTTTGAAGCCTTGACAACTACTATCAGGTGGCTAATACTATCAGGTGGCTAATGAAATTAAATCCAACCTGCCGGTCCCTGCGTGGACTGGTTTTCTATTTTCAATCAAGTAAATGACTAAATTAAAAGTTAGTTAATTTTCCAATCCTGGCGCCAACCAATCATAATGAAGAAAATCATATTTTTCCTCTCACTTTCTCAAATTGCGGCCTCCCTGTGCTTCGCCACTCTTCCGGAGGCTATCCCCGACCTGGCCATTGTCCCCGAAGGCGGCACGGTATCGACACTGGACACTGGGGCCACCAGCTTGTTGGCCAACGATACCGATGTGGATCTGGACCCCTTGTCAGTGACCATTTCCCCGGTAAACGGGCCGAGCCATGGTTCGTTGGCTCTAACCCGGATATTTCATGAAGGGTAAAGTTTGGCTCGTTATTGCTATTGGAGATGGATTTCTTTGTATTTTGGGCGGATCGTCTTGATTTTGAGGTGTTTTTCAGGGTGTAGAGACACTTCCCCCTTTCCCCCATTGGTTCGGTAGCGCCGGGGGCAGCGCCAATGCGCCCTTTAGGTTGGCACCAACCGGCGGGCCGCATGGTTGAAAAGACTGGCCCATGGATAACTTTCACTTAGATGAAAGTGAATCGTTCGGGTGTTGCGCACGATTACCGCTCCGATCTTGATTAATTTTAGCCGTAGACTGTGGCATTGGAGCCGCGCCCACTTCGTCCCTTTTAATGCGAACCGGCGCAAGGCTTCCATCAAGGTGTAGGCCAGCCCCGACAAGAGCAATCGCCACTGGTTGGCCCACCATTTATGCGCGCTGGTGCGTTCGCTGAACAATTGCATCTGTTCCTTGATCCGGTTCTCCATCTCACCGCGGCCACAGTATACTTTGTCGTAAAGCTCTTGGGGATCGCCCTGCAGGTTCGTCACCACGAAGCGCGGGTTGGACCCCTGTGCGGTGTGTTCGGCTTTGTGGATGATAAGGCGTTGGCGCCGCCACGATTTTGCCCCATACTCGAAGTGCTGAAACAGCCGTTGCTTTTTGCCGCTACCCTCGAACCATTGTTTGGCTTGCTCCTGCAACTGCCGGGCCGCTTGCTGCAAGCGTGCATGGCGGGCCGTTCCCACTATAAAATAAACCTCGTTGCGCTCGCACCACGAGAGAATCCGATCCCGGCAGAATCCGCTGTCGGCACGCCAAATAATCCGCGTATGGGGCCAGCTTTGGCGAATCCGTTTAACCAGCAATTTGAGGATGGCCCCGGCATGCTTGCTCGCATCGATCTTGCTGGGCCGCAGGTAGGCCACCAGAAGCTGATCGCCGCAAAAAACATACAGCGGCAAAAAACACATACAGCGGCAAAAAACAGTAATGATCATAATAACCGTGGAAAAAACGTCCCTCCTGGAGCCCGTGCACCGGATTGTCGGTGGCGTCAAAGTCCAGGATGATCTCTTCGGGTTCCTCGGCAAAGGATCCCATGAACTGTTCGACCAGCAACTCGTTCAGGGCAAAGGCTGCCCGCCGATCCTGCCCGTTTTCAAAACGACACAAAGTCGGCGCGCTGGCCAACGCTTCAGTGCGCCCCGTTACCGTTTGCAACAAAGGATCGCGGCGCAGGGTGTCAAAGTCGTTCAAATCCTCATAGCCCGCCCCCAGCCCGTAAACGCGCTGCCGGATCATGGCCAGCATCTCATGGCGCACTTTGCCCTTCTGCCGTTTGTCTACTAATTGCCGGGCCGCTTGCTCGGTCAAGCCCAACCGCCGATCCACTTCCCGGATCAAAAGCAGCCCGGCATCCGAAGTAACCTCACCGCCCTTAAAATCAACCCGCACACGGCGGCCTTTTACCCTTGTCAACTGTAGTTCTAATTGTTTACTTTTTGTCATCGCTGATATTGCTTTAATGTTTAATCTATCCTGCTGTATATCAGCAGATAAGCATATCAGCGATACTTTTTTTATGAAATTTCCGGGCTAGCGACGGACGGCACATTTACCTATACCCACGATGGGGGCGGATTTCTCACAGACAGCTTTGTTTACGAAATAAGTGATACGACTGCTACTGCTACGGCCACGGTCACAATCCATATTTCCCGGTCAGTAGTTTTCGGTGACGATGGCGCATTCCCTGGCGGTGATTGGGCTACCTCGGGCGATAGTTTATGGTTTTCGCAGGGTGGAACCATTTTTGATGGGATTGATGCCTTACAAAGCGGTGCCATCACCCACCGGTGCCATCACCCACAATCAGAGGTCGGAGATTGAAGTGGACGGGGTTGTTTGGACAATTTTGACGTGGGATTATGGTGGAAATCGTGTTCATATTATTTTTTAAAAATATATTTTGTCCTTAGCCAAAGACGGGCACGCAGGTGCCCGCAAGCTGTATTGGCGGGGAGGTTGGTTTTGCTCCGATTGCATGGACTTCGGCCGGGGTCCGGTAGCCCAGGGCTTGGTGGGGGCGCAGGTGGTTGTAGAAGTCCAGGTAGCGGGCTATCCCTTCGCTGGCTTCCTTTGCCGTGGCGTATTCGCGCAGGTAAATGTCTTCATACTTGAGGGTTCTCCAAAAGCGTTCAACAAATATGCTGTCCAGGTAGCGGCCACGCCCGTCCATGCTGATGCGCACCCCGGCTTGCCCCAGCACCGAGGTGAACTCGCTGCCGGTAAACTGGCTGCCTTGATCGGTGTTGAAGATTTGAGGTTGGGCCCGCCTCAGAGCTTCCTCCAGGGCGAGCACACAGAAGCGGCTCTCCAGGGTGTTGGAAAGCTGCCAGCTCAACACGTAGCGGCTGAACCAGTCCAACACCACGGTCAAGAAAAGGAATCCTCGGCTCAGCCGCAGGTAAGTGATGTCGCTGCACCATACCTGGTCGGGCCGCTCGACCGCCAAACCCCGCAGCAGATAAGGGAAAATGCGGTGCTGCCGGTGCCCCTGGCTCAAGTTTCGACGCGGATAAATAGCCTCCAGGCCCATTTGGCGCATGAGCCGCTGGATGCGGCCTCGTCCCACTGCATGGCCCTCTCGACGCAGCCACTGGGTCATCCGGCGAGAACCAAAAAACGGATATTGGGTGTAGAGCTCATCCATGCGATGCATGTAGAGAACGTTCTGCTCGCACTGGGCACGGGCCCGATAGTAATAGCTGCCGCGGGCCAGCCCCAGCAACTGACATTGCCTGCCGATACTGATTTTTCCTTGAAGTGGTTGCACCATCTTGCGCCTCTCACCAACCGAATTGTTCAGACTTTTTTTTTAGCCAATCGCATTCTACTTTCAGCTTTCCAATCTCCTGGTAAAGGTGATCTTTTTCCGTCTCGTTGTCCTTGCTGAGAGTCTGCCGCTGGCGCGAAAACAGCTCCGTTGCTCCCTGCAAAAGCTGCTTCTTCCATTGGGTCACCTGGTTGGGATGCACCTCAAAACGACCGGCGATCTCGTTGATGGTATGAGCGCCCCTGATGGCTTCCAGGGCCACTCGGGCTTTAAACTCAGCACTGTATTGTCTTCTCTTTCGTGATTTAATAACATTCATAGGTTAGCGGATTTAGTGGTTCAAGACCACCTTATTCCACTGTCCAGTTTTCCCCGTCCATTTCAGATTTCTGTCACCGTTTCCGGACCGGAGGTGGTAATTTTCTGGTGGAAAGTATCCTCGGAAGGCGGCGTCGATGTATTAAGTTTCCTGATTGATGGTGTGGAGGAGTTGAGCATCTCGGGAGAAGTGGACTGGGAAATGGTCCCCACACTGTTGGAACCGGGCGTGCACACCCTGAAATGGGTTTACACAAAAGATTTCAGCATAGATGTGGGAGCCGACGCGGGTTGGATTGATGGGTTATATTTTGAACAGGTTTCCAGTAAAGAGCTTGGAGATGGAGTCGAATACTCAAGTGATAGTTGGTCCACGTTCAATCACAGACTATGGTTTCCTCAAAGTGATACCACCTTTGATGGAATTGACGCCTTGCAAAGCGGTCCCATCCGCGAGGATGAGAGTTCGGTGTAAACGCCGGGATGAAACCGGTACGGGGGTCGGGGTAAAACCGGTACGCTTGGAATAAGGTTTAGGTTAGTAATTGCAGGTACGTCAAGGTTTAGGGTTTGGGAGTTGGTTTTGGGGATTGGCTTGGGGTCGGTGAGGAGGCCGGAGGCCGACGAGCCGGGCCCAAGGCGTTTATTGTTTTGGGCCACGGCGACGGCGTCGAGCATCGCGCAAGCGGTAGCTTTGCCCGTTGGCTTCGAGGATATGCACCCGATGGGTGAGTCGGTCCAGCAGAGCTCCGGTGAGCCGTTCGGAACCGAGCACTTCGATCCAGTTCTCAAAGGGCAGGTTGGTGGTGACGATGAGACTGGTGCGCTCGTAAGCGCGGCTGACCACGTCGAAGAGCAGTTCGGAACCGGTCTTGGAAAAAGGGACGTAACCGAGTTCGTCGAGGATGAGTAGGTCGAGCCTTTCGAGTTGCTTCATGAAGCGCTGCAGGTCGTGGTTGTCGCGTTGCTCGAGCATATGGGTAACCAGGGCGGTGACCCCGAAGAAACGGATCCGCCGGCCCTGGGCACAGGCGGCAAAGCCCAGGGCGGTGGCCAGGTGCGTTTTACCGGTACCGGCGTTACCGAGGAGCAGCACGTTTTCGCGCTGGTCGACATACTCCCCGCGCATGAGCTCTCGGATGAGCGCTTCGTTGATCGAGGGCTGCGCTTCAAAGGCGAAGCTCTCGAGGGTCTTGAGCACGGGGAAACGGGCGTTTTTGATCCGCCGCTGGGCGGCCCGCTGTTCGCGTTCAATGAGCTCCCGTTCGACCAGATGCAACAAAAAGGCGGCGTAATCGAGCCGGTCCCGGGAACAAGCCGCGGCCACCGCCGGCCATTCGCGCAGGATGGTGGGCAACTTCAGTTTCTTGAGGTGATGGTGTAACAGCAGCTGGTTTTTTTCTTCCTTCATAAAGCCCCTCCTGGAATCTTGAGCAGTTCGCTGTAGGCACCGAGGTCAGGGGCGGCCACACGGACGTGACGCAGGTGTGGATGGCCGTCCAGCCGGAAGGTTCTGCTCCCGTAGTCTTCCTGAGGATAGAGATACTGGGCGATGGCCTCACGAGTCAGTCCCCCCACCCGCAGGGCCGAGACGACGGCCTGCTGCAAGGCCGCCATGGGGTGTTTCTCCAACAGCCGCAGCACCCGGATATACTCCCGGGTGCCTTCGCCCCCGCATTGGCTTTCGAGCCGGCGTCTGAGGACCTGCAGGCACTGCGGCAACTGCCAGCCCGAGAGTGGGCGGGCGAAGTCCAAAGCGCCCGGTTTTTTCTCCAGCAAAGCCAGGTAGTGCACCGGCTCGAAAGAGACTTGCTCTTTATCCCAAATGCGGCGGTGCCGGGCCACCTCTTGGCCCCCACAGAAGATCACCACCTGCCGACAGGACCCTTCCACCACCACCGGATGGTGGGCGCAGCGCACCGGCACCGAATAGTCGTTGCACTCGAAGCGCACCAGCGAGAGGCTGCTGACGCAGGTCGAGCGTTTGCGGCTCGCTTCAAAGGGTATGGGCGGCAACGCCAGCATGACGGCGCGCTCCTCGGCCAGCAGTTCCTTTTTCACCGCCCTTTTCCCGCGTAATTTACGCTCCATGTCCCGCTCACATGCCTCCAACAGCTTTGCGTTGAGTTCCTCCAGGTCCCGAACCTGCGGTACCGGTACCAGGAAGTTGGCCCGGGCATAACGCACGATCCCCTCGACCACGCCCTTCTCGTTGGGCCGGGCGGGCAGACAGAAGTGTTCCTCGAACAGGTAATGGCTCTGTAGCTGCAGAAACCCGTCGGTCAGCTTGCGTTCACGCGAACCG
>CBDDEL010000012.1:0-441818 GCA_965226885.1 Opitutales bacterium
GAGATTCACCGCTTTAATAAAGCCCAGCAGGATTTGCTGCTGCCCGATGTCGAACAGGGAAATATCCGTCTCATCGGGGCCACCACCCATAATCCCGGTTTTTACGTAATCGCCCCACTGCTCAGCCGCAGTCATCTCTTCCGCCTGCAACCGATCGCCCCGCAACTCACCGTGCAAGTTCTGCAAAAGGCTTTGGTCGATGCCGAATACGGTCTGGGCAAACAGAAGTGCCATGCCGATGACAAAGTCCTTATGGATCTGGCCCGGTTGAGTGATGGAGATATGCGCCGGGCCTTGAATGCCCTCGAAACCCTCGTTGCCACCCTGGAAAATGGAACCAAATTATCTACCGATGACGTCGCCATATTCGCCCGCGAAAGGCAGATACGCTACGATGCCAACGAGGATGAACACTACGATACGGCCTCGGCCTTTATCAAAAGCCTGCGCGGCGGAGACCCCGATGCGGCCCTCTACTGGCTGGCCAAGATGCTGGCCGGCGGGGAGGACCCGCGGTTTATCGCCCGGCGTCTGGTCATCCTGGCGTCGGAGGATGTGGGGCTGGCCGATCCTCACGCCCTGCCATTGGCCATGGCGGCCTTTCAGGCTTGCGAGGTGATCGGGCTTCCCGAATGCGAGCTGAACCTGGCCCACGCCGTCATATATCTGGCCATGGCGCCCAAGAGCAACAGCGCCTGCGCCGCCATCGGCGAAGCAAAAAAAGCTTTGCGGGAAGGTCAATTGCAGAAAGTTCCCCTTCACCTGCGCGATGCCAGCACAAAAACCAATAAGGGATTCGGGCACGGGAAAGACTATCGCTACAGCCACAATTATCCCGAGGCGATATCCGGCCAGGAATACATGGAAATGCCCCAAAAATTCTACCAGCCAAAAAAATCGGGGGCGGAGACGGCTATTGCCGAGCGTCTTGCCAGATGGAAGCAATTAAAGGAAAAAATACAGGCGAAAGGAAAACCATAAGCTCTCCATGGGAACCTGATCAATGGTTCTGTTGTCCTTTAAAATAGCGTTGTAGAATGGAAGTCGCTGTGTTAGTAGATAATTGCCGTTTCATTAAAATTTCTATGCCTTTGACATGCGTAACTAGATAACACCACCTCCAGCCATGAAAATCTTGTCCTGCATATTTCCAGCCAACTTTTATCGTTTACTATCCGTAATGGTCCTCATTTTGGGAGTTTCCGCCCTACAAGCTCAAGATGAAGATAGCGAGGAAGGCGTAATGCCGGAACTCGGGGCCTATATTCCGCAGGGGGAAGGCTTTGTGAACCTCCGCATTGTCAATGGCCATTTTGAACTTTATTTTTTGGACGCGGAAAAAAAAGTGGTCGAACCTGTTTATACTACGGCTTATTTAAAATATGAAAATATCGCCAAAAAGACCGGGATGAGCGCATTACCCTGAACCTCACAAGCGCCGGGGACTACCAGTACCTGACCAGTGGACGATTCGTAAAAAAGCCGTATAGATTCTGGATAAATATCCTTTTCAAGGACTCCAACGATCCCGACAAGAGGATTCCTTTCGGAAGGCACCGATTATCGCAATAAAGCGACCGGCTGATTGCAATTGAAAAAACATTTGCAGAACGGGCTTCTGGCCGCATTGGGAGTGGTCATCGCCTCGCATACTTCTTCCGGCATTCATTATGTGGATGGCTTGACCCTGCTGGTGGTTATAATCGTATTGAGCGTTCTCAATATTTTTCTCAAACCCCTGCTGCTGCTTTTAGCGATTCCGTTTATCATCCTCACTCTTGGATTGGGGCTTTGGGTGATTAACGCCATCCTTCTCTTGCTGGCCGGTTATCTGGTTGAGGGCTTCGTGGTGGTTTCGCTTCCGGCGGCCCTTTGGGGCGCTTTTGTCATGAGCCTCACATCGATCATGGGCAACCTGATATTAGGCGGCAATACCGTCGTCAGGGTGAAGCGCTCTGGGAGAAAAGCTCCGCCCTTCCGGTCCGATGAGGATATCATCGACGTTTGAGCAAAATACGCCGCGTTAAATCCTTAGCTTGAAATGAACCTAATTTAGAGGCTGTCCCAAAAATATAAAGATTTTATAGTCAACTGGATGACGTTGATAAAAAGAGCCGGAAAGAGCAAGTTTTTGCTCGATCCGGCCAAAAAAGGGTTCTATAATTGAGTTAGCGAAAATCAATATAGCCCTTTCTATGAAAAATATAGCCATCCAATGCCTCCTGCGTCCAGCTTTAACTGTGGTCGACCGGTGCCTCGATTACGATAACTTCCGCGCCACCATTGATCGAATCGATCGGCTGCTGATCGACTCGGAGGTGGAATCGCAGGCCATTGAGCTGGCCTTGGAGGGGTGGCCGCCAATGGGTCTAAAGGCCCGGCGGCAGCGGGCCAGTTTTGCCATCAAGGCACTGCGCATGGATACGCTGGGCCGTCTGCTCGGAGGGATTTCGTTTCGGCATTTGTCGCGGGCTCTGGGCAGCAGCGATCTGTTGGCCGACTTTTGCCGTGTCCGGCAGATCGATGGCATCAGGGGCATCTCCAAAAGCACCCTGGAGCGGGCCTCGAAGTTTTTCAGCGAAGAGCAGTTGAGGGCCTTGCACCGGACCTTGACTGAGGTGGTGGGCGATGCCCTTCTGGCCCGGCAGGTGGGATTGGACAAGCCGATTGACACCACCATTTGCCTGATCGACGGCACCTGTTTGGAGGCTAACATTCATTGGCCGACGGACTGGGTATTACTCAAGGATGTAGCCGGCACGTTGCTCAAAGCGATCCGGCTGATCCGCGAGAAGGCCGGTGTGCGCCATCGCATGCCGATCGAACCGGAGCCCTTGGCTCGGCAGATGAATCGGCTGTGCATACAGATGACCCACAGCCGGCGGCGAAAGGACAGCGCGCGGCAGCGCAAGGGTATCTTGAGGCAGATGAAAAAGCTGCTCAAACGGATCGGGGAGCATGCCCGCAGTCACCGGGAATTATTGCAAGCCTGCTGGGAGCAAAGCGATTACAGCGAAAAACAGGTCCAACAGATCCTCGCCCGGATGGAGCGCATGAGCGAGCAAATCCCGGTGGTCATCAAACAGGCGCACGAGCGGATCATTGGCGGCCGCCAGGTGAAAAACGCAGAGAAAGTCTTGAGTGTTTACGAACTCGATGTGCAGGTGATTGTGCGAGGTAAAGCGGGCCAAGAGGTCGAGTTCGGCAACACCCTGTTTTTGGGAGAAAGCGTTGAAGGGTACCTGCTGGACTGGAAACTCTACGGCAGCCGAACTCCAAGCGAAAATGAACAAATGCAAGAGAGTTTGCAAAGACAGAACCGCTTCAACCTGGAAGAACCCATAGCGGCCATGTGCGCGGACCGGGGATTTGCCTCCCAGCGGGCCCGCCGGCAGTTAGCCCAGGAGGGAATCTACGACGCGCTCTGTCCACGCGATCCGAAGCAGTTGAAAAAACGGATGGAGGAACCACTGTTCAGGCAATTGCAAAAGCGCCGGGCCAGCACCGAAGGGCGGATCGGGGTATTGAAGAATCGCTGGCAGGCCGGGCGGTTGCGCAGCAAAGGCTTTGCCAACCGCTCGATCAGCGTAGCCTGGTCGGTACTCTCGCACAACCTATGGAAAGTAGCCAAGATGCTGGCCCAGCAAGACGAACTAAAAACCAAAGCGGCGGCCTAGAGAGCGGAAAAGCAAGGACAATACTTTTTCACAGCCGTACTGTCGGCTCATACAAAGAAAACCAGGCAACCGGACCCTAAAACCAGTATCCTAACGTCATAGAAGAGCAAAGTTGATACTCTCCCAAATGCAAATACCTCTAAAATGAGCGCCTATCAAAAGCCCTCGCAAAAATCACCCTTTTGGGACAGCCTCTAATTTATCCTAGGCTGTACTCATTGGCAGGGAAACTACAGTCGTTACGGTAAAAAAATTCCACCAGCAGGGCGCACGGGTTTTAACCGACTCGCTGGCCGTCGAGGAACCGTTGGAAATCAAACTGGGCTATGAACGCTCCGGCAACTACATCCGGCGGAGCATCTCCATTACCATGCGCACTCCAGGCCGGGATTTCGACCTGGCCAGCGGATTCCTGTTAACCGAGGGTATCATCACCGATTACGATCAAATCGTGAAAATTTCCGATCTTGACGGACAAAATGACGAAAAGGCGACTGCGGCCGTGGCCGGCCAGTCGGTCTGCGTGGAACTGAAGCCGGAAGTCCAAATTGACCTGAAACGGCTGGAAAGGCATTTTTACACCACCTCAAGTTGCGGCGTTTGCGGCAAGGCTTCCCTCGAAGCGCTCAACCTGGCCGGATTCAAAGCGCCCCCGGCCGAAGGACCCATTTTCGCCCCCAAGGTTATCGAATCGCTGCCCCTGACATTGCAGCGAAACCAGCCGGGATACAACGCCACCGGGGGTTTGCATGGGGCCGCTTTGTTTGATCCGGGGGGCGGCCTGGTGGTATTGCGGGAAGACGTGGGCCGCCACAACGCCGTTGACAAGGTGATCGGCTCACAACTGCGCCAAAACCGCCTCCCGCTCCACGAATGCCTTTCACTGGTCAGCGGGCGAACCAGTTTCGAGATACTGCAAAAGGCTTTGGCGGCCGGAATTCCCATTGTTGCCGGTGTGGGCGCGCCTTCCAGTCTAGCGGTGGAGGTGGCCTGCGCCTTTAACCTTACTTTGATCGGATTTCTTCGAGAGGGCCAATTCAACCTCTACAGCGGCGGCCAAAGGATTATGAATAGCGATTAATAGGAATTTTCTTTATTTGCGTTTATCTATGCAATCAACGATTTTATGAAACTTTTAAGTTAACCGACCATGCCCCAAAATCTCAGTGAATTATCTGGCCGAAAAGGCGTTGTGGACAACCTTTTTGCCAGAATGGGAGAGGCCGCCGCTGCCGACGGGACGCCTTCCTTGAAGGATCTCGAACGGCTGGCCGACGAGTTCCTCATGGGCAAGGCCAACACCTACGGAACGGCCACCTTCTATGATTTCATGAAGCCCGAGAACAAGGACAAAAAGGTCTATCTATGCAATGGCACGGCATGTTATGCAATGGCACGGCATGTCTTTGCGCGGGCACACAAGAGAACGTTCGAGCGGAATTGGGTAGTGTATAAAAAAAGAATGTTATTTTGTATTTTTAGCTGTACAAATAGCGTTAGGCAGTTTATTCTTAGTGCATGGTTACTAAAATTATTAATTGTCGGCACTGTGGAAGTGAAAATATCATTAAATTTGGCAAGACGCCCAACCATAAACAGCGCTACCGCTGCCATGATTGTGGTAAACAAAGCCGCGAAAACCCCACAGTGAAATACACCGAAGAGCAAAAAGAAATGATCCTTCGAGTCTATCAGGAACGCAGCAGTCTACGCGGTTTACAGCGCGCCTTCGGGGTGAGTCCCAACACCGTTTTGAGTTGGTTAAAAAAAACGACAATCGCTGCGACCGCTCAAAAGCACGATTCTTGCGGCCCGCCGCCATGATGTCATTGAACTGGACGAACTGTGGTCTTTTGTGGGGCGCAAGAGCGATGCCCAATGGGTTTGGATCGCTCTTTGCCGACGCACCCGTCAAATCCTCTCCTATGCCATTGGGCCTCGGGATTGGTATCGTTGCCGGGAACTTTACGAGCGTCTGCCACGGGCCTACAAAAGATGTGCCACCTACAGCGACTTTTGGAGCACTTATGATGAAGTCTTTCCTCATAACCGATCCGTGGGAAAAGAAACCGGTGAAACGGCCCATGTGGAACGATGGAACAATACCCTGCGCCAACGACTGGGTCGTTTCACACGCAAAACCCTCTCCTTTTCCAAGCTTAAGAGTATGCATGAAACCTGTCTGAGACTTTTCATTCATCAATATAATCAAGAATTAGCCACCATTCCTACTTAATACACTACCCGGAATTGAAGAGCCACTTCAACGAAAGTGAAATCGGGCATATGACTTGCCTGGGCCGTTGTCACGAAAATGGCGCCTTCCATTACAATGACAATGGGAAAAATTACTCGGCCAAAAATGCGCAAGAAATCGCCTCTGTTCTCACCGCCAAGGGCGACGAAGACCAACACAATCAAGACCAATACAGAGTCAGGGCATGGGGAAAACCGGTCTTGACGGCTGAATTTGAAGGCTTCGATACTCATTATGCTGTTCTCCGGGAAGCGCTCAAAAGGGAATCATCCGGGATTCTGGAGGAAATTAAAAAATCGCAACTGCGGGGACGCGGAGGTGCGGGGTTTCCCATGGGTTTCAAACTGGAGTCGTGCCGGAACACGCCAGGGGACGTCAAATTCATCATCTGCAATGCGGACGAAGGCGATCCGGGCGCTTATTCCGACCGCTATTTGTTGGAACAACGGCCGCACTCAGTCCTTTTCGGCATGTTGATGGCTGGCTATGTGACGCATGCCAACTGGGGCATATCCAACTGGGGCATATTATACATCCGGGCCGAATACCCCGAAGCAGTCGAAATCGTGCAGGAGGCCATTGATGAATTGAGGGCCAACGACCTGTTAGGGAAGAATATCCTGGGAAGCGGTTTCGATTTCGACCTTAAATTTATTCAGGCACAGGGTTCCTACATTTGCGGCGAGGAAACCGCCCTGATTAACTCGATCGAGGGCCAGCGCCCGGAAGTGAGGACGCGGCCGCCTTATCCGGCGCAGGTTGGATTGTTCAATAAACCGACCATCGTCAATAACGTGGAGACTCTGGCAGCGCTGCATTTTATCCTCAAAAATGGGGGCACGGCTTACCGCTCTCTGGGCACAGAAAAATCGAGCGGCACCAAGCTGGTTTGCCTCGATAGTTTCTTCAAAAATCCCGGTCTCTGCGAAGTTGAAATGGGAACCCCCCTTTTCGCAGTGGTGAACGATCTGGGCGGCGGGTTCCGTTCGCCGGTCAAAGCCATGCACATAGGCGGGCCTTTGGGAGGGATGGTTCCGGTGGAGAAAATCGATGACTTGACGATCGATTTCGAGTCTTTTACCGAAGAGGGGTTTTTACTCGGACATGCTTCCATAGTGTGCATTCCGGAGGATTTTCCCATGATCGAATATCTGGAGCACCTTTTTGATTTTGCGGCCTATGAGAGCTGTGGGAAATGCTTCCCTTGCCGGTTGGGAACCCTCCGCGCCCACGAGTTGCTGCAAAAAGCCAATCGCAATGGGTCGGGGCCGGTCTTTAAAATCGACCGTGAATTGTTCGACGACCTCCTGCACACCCTGGAAACGGGTTCCCTCTGCGCGCACGGCGGAGGCATTCCCCTGCCCGTCAAAAACGCGCTTGAATATTTTGCCGAAGAGTTGAAAATATACTTTGAGAACTGAGACGCCTCCACGATGAGCAAGATTGCCTATATCAACGACCGGCCAATTGCCTATATCAACGTCCGGCCATTTTCCTATGATAGAGGCTGTCCCAAAAGGGTGATTTTTGCGAGGGCTTTTGATAGGCGCTCATTTTAGAGGTATTTGCATTTGGGAGAGTATCAACTTTGCTCTCCTATGACGTTAGGATACTGGTTTTGGGGTCCGGTTGCCTGGTTTTCTTTGTATGAGCCGACAGTACGGCTGTGAAAAAGTATTGTCCTTGCTTTTCCGCTCTCTAGGCCGCCGCTTTGGTTTTTAGTTCGTCTTGCTGGGCCAGCATCTTGGCTACTTTCCATAGGTTGTGCGAGAGTACCGACCAGGCTACGCTGATCGAGCGGTTGGCAAAGCCTTTGCTGCGCAACCGCCCGGCCTGCCAGCGATTCTTCAATACCCCGATCCGCCCTTCGGTGCTGGCCCGGCGCTTTTGCAATTGTCTGAACAGTGGTTCCTCCATCCGTTTTTTCAACTGCTTCGGATCGCGTGGACAGAGCGCGTCGTAGATTCCCTCCTGGGCTAACTGCCGGCGGGCCCGCTGGGAGGCAAATCCCCGGTCCGCGCACATGGCCGCTATGGGTTCTTCCAGGTTGAAGCGGTTCTGTCTTTGCAAACTCTCTTGCATTTGTTCATTTTCGCTTGGAGTTCGGCTGCCGTAGAGTTTCCAGTCCAGCAGGTACCCTTCAACGCTTTCTCCCAAAAACAGGGTGTTGCCGAACTCGACCTCTTGGCCCGCTTTACCTCGCACAATCACCTGCCCATCGAGTTCGTAAACACTCAAGACTTTCTCTGCGTTTTTCACCTGCCGGCCGCCAATGATCCGCTCGTGCGCCTGTTTGATGACCACCGGGATTTGCTCGCTCATGCGCTCCATCCGGGCGAGGATCTGTTGGACCTGTTTTTCGCTGTAATCGCTTTGCTCCCAGCAGGCTTGCAATAATTCCCGGTGACTGCGGGCATGCTCCCCGATCCGTTTGAGCAGCTTTTTCATCTGCCTCAAGATACCCTTGCGCTGCCGCGCGCTGTCCTTTCGCCGCCGGCTGTGGGTCATCTGTATGCACAGCCGATTCATCTGCCGAGCCAAGGGCTCCGGTTCGATCGGCATGCGATGGCGCACACCGGCCTTCTCGCGGATCAGCCGGATCGCTTTGAGCAACGTGCCGGCTACATCCTTGAGTAATACCCAGTCCGTCGGCCAATGAATGTTAGCCTCCAAACAGGTGCCGTCGATCAGGCAAATGGTGGTGTCAATCGGCTTGTCCAATCCCACCTGCCGGGCCAGAAGGGCATCGCCCACCACCTCAGTCAAGGTCCGGTGCAAGGCCCTCAACTGCTCTTCGCTGAAAAACTTCGAGGCCCCCTCCAGGGTGCTTTTGGAGATGCCCCTGATGCCATCGATCTGCCGGACACGGCAAAAGTCGGCCAACAGATCGCTGCTGCCCAGAGCCCGCGACAAATGCCGAAACGAAATCCCTCCGAGCAGACGGCCCAGCGTATCCATGCGCAGTGCCTTGATGGCAAAACTGGCCCGCTGCCGCCGGGCCTTTAGACCCATTGGCTGCCACCCCTCCAAGGCCAGCTCAATGGCCTGCGATTCCACCTCCGAGTCGATCAGCAGCCGATCGATTCGATCAATGGTGGCGCGGAAGTTATCGTAATCGAGGCACCGGTCGACCACAGTTAAAGCTGGACGCAGGAGGCATTGGATGGCTATATTTTTCATAGAAAGGGCTACATAGAAAGGGCTATATTGATTTTCGCTAACTCAATTATAGAACCCTTTTTTGGCCGGATCGAGCAAAAACTTGCTCTTTCCGGCTCTTTTTATCAACGTCATCCAGTTGACTATAAAATCTTTATATTTTTGGGACAGCCTCTATGATAACGGCGAGACCCTCTTGTCATTCATCAAAAGGAATCATGGGCCGGATGCAGTCCCCACTTTGTGCGATGCTCCCAACCTGGAACCTTTCGGCTCCTGCCGGGTGTGCAGCGTAGATGTGGCCCTGGAACGCGGGGGCAAGGCCAAAACCCAGGCCGCCTGCCATACTCCCATCATGGAGGGCAGTTATATTTATCCGGATTCCGAAAACGTCCAGCGACTGAGGAGAAACATCATTGAGCTGGTCTTAACCGACCATCCCCTGGATTGCCTCATTTGCGAGGTAAACGGAAATTGCGAATTGCAAACGGTGGCCGCCCGGGTCGGTATTCGCGAGGTGCGCTATCCCGCTGGCAAAACGCACTTGCACCGGGAAAAGGATTTGACCCACCCCTACATGACTTCCGACTTGTCGAAGTGCATCAATTGCTACCGCTGTGTGCGCGCTTGCGATGAAGTGCAGGGCCAATTTGTCCTCAACATGGCAGGGCGAGGATTTGACAGCCATATTATCAAGGGGTTCGACCAGTCTTTCATGGACTCGGATTGCGTTAGCTGCGGCGCTTGTTCGCAGGCCTGCCCGACCTCCGCCATTTCCGATATTTTCCAGTCCAAGTCTATTCATGCCGATAAAAAGACCCGCACCGTGTGCACTTACTGCGGTGTCGGCTGCAACCTGGAGGTCGCCACCAGGGGCGATAAAATCCTCTCCATTCAAGCTCCTTTCGACGCCGAGGCCAATAACGGCCACACCTGCCTAAAAGGTCGTTATGCCTTCAAGTTCTACGATCATCCGGATCGTTTGCGCAGCCCCATGATCAAGCGCAATGGAAACTTCGAGTCCGTTAGCTGGGATGAAGCCTATGATTTCATGGCCGGTAAATTCAAGTCCATCAAAACGGAGCACGGCCCCGACGCAATTGCCGGCATTTCCTGCGCGCGGACCCCCAATGAGGAAAATTACCTCATGCAAAAATTCATCCGTTCGGTTATCGGGACGAACAATATCGATTGCTGCGCGCGGGTCTGCCACTCCCCCACGGCGTTGGGTATGCAGCGTTCCTTCGGCACCGGCGCGGCCACCAATTCCATTGATGACCTCGAGCATACCGACTGTATTTTTATCATTGGAGCCAATCCCACCGACGCTCACCCCGTGACCGGCGCCAAAATGAGGCAGGCCGTCATGAAGGGAACCACCATGATCATTGTGGACCCGCGAAAAATCGAATTGTCGAAATACGCCCAGTATAACCTGCAATTGCGGCCGGGGACGAATGTCGCCCTCCTCAATATGATGCTCTACTTCATTATCGAGGAAGGATTGGAGGATCAGCAATTTATCGATAGCCGGTGCGAGGGTTACGAGGAAATGAAGGAGGAAATCCTCAAACTCGACATCGACAAATTGGCGGAAATAACCGGGGTCGATAAGGAACTGGTGAGAGAGGCCAGCATCGCCTACGCCAGCGCCGGGGCGGCCATGTGTAAACGCCGGGATGAAACCGGTACGGGGGTCGGGGTAAAACCGGTACGCTTGGAATAAGGTTTAGGTTAGTAATTGCAGGTACGTCAAGGTTTAGGGTTTGGGAGTTGGTTTTGGGGATTGGCTTGGGGTCGGTGAGGAGGCCGGAGGCCGACGAGCCGGGCCCAAGGCGTTTATTGTTTTGTGCCACGGCGTCGAGCATCGCGCAAGCGGTAGCTTTGCCCGTTGGCTTCGAGGATATGCACCCGATGGGTGAGTCGGTCCAGCAGAGCTCCGGTGAGCCGTTCGGAACCGAGCACTTCGATCCAGTTCTCAAAGGGCAGGTTGGTGGTGACGATGAGACTGGTGCGCTCGTAAGCGCGGCTGACCACGTCGAAGAGCAGTTCGGAACCGGTCTTGGAAAAAGGGACGTAACCGAGTTCGTCGAGGATGAGTCGGTCGAGCCTTTCGAGTTGCTTCATGAAGCGCTGCAGGTCGTGGTTGTCGCGTTGCTCGAGCATATGGGTAACCAGGGCGGTGACCCCGAAGAAACGGATCCGCCGGCCCTGGGCACAGGCGGCAAAGCCCAGGGCGGTGGCCAGGTGCGTTTTACCGGTACCGGCGTTACCGAGGAGCAGCACGTTTTCGCGCTGGTCGACATACTCCCCGCGCATGAGCTCTCGGATGAGCGCTTCGTTGATCGAGGGCTGCGCTTCAAAGGCGAAGCTCTCGAGGGTCTTGAGCACGGGGAAACGGGCGTTTTTGATCCGCCGCTGGGCGGCCCGCTGTTCGCGTTCAATGAGCTCCCGTTCGACCAGATGCAACAAAAAGGCGGCGTAATCGAGCCGGTCCCGGGAACAAGCCGCGGCCACCGCCGGCCATTCGCGCAGGATGGTGGGCAACTTCAGTTTCTTGAGGTGATGGTGTAACAGCAGCTGGTTTTTTTCTTCCTTCATAAAGCCCCTCCTGGAATCTTGAGCAGTTCGCTGTAGGCACCGAGGTCAGGGGCGGCCACACGGACGTGACGCAGGTGTGGATGGCCGTCCAGCCGGAAGGTTCTGCTCCCGTAGTCTTCCTGAGGATAGAGATACTGGGCGATGGCCTCACGAGTCAGTCCCCCCACCCGCAGGGCCGAGACGACGGCCTGCTGCAAGGCCGCCATGGGGTGTTTCTCCAACAGCCGCAGCACCCGGATATACTCCCGGGTGCCTTCGCCCCCGCATTGGCTTTCGAGCCGGCGTCTGAGGACCTGCAGGCACTGCGGCAACTGCCAGCCCGAGAGTGGGCGGGCGAAGTCCAAAGCGCCCGGTTTTTTCTCCAGCAAAGCCAGGTAGTGCACCGGCTCGAAAGAGACTTGCTCTTTATCCCAAATGCGGCGGTGCCGGGCCACCTCTTGGCCCCCACAGAAGATCACCACCTGCCGACAGGACCCTTCCACCACCACCGGATGGTGGGCGCAGCGCACCGGCACCGAATAGTCGTTGCACTCGAAGCGCACCAGCGAGAGGCTGCTGACGCAGGTCGAGCGTTTGCGGCTCGCTTCAAAGGGTATGGGCGGCAACGCCAGCATGACGGCGCGCTCCTCGGCCAGCAGTTCCTTTTTCACCGCCCTTTTCCCGCGTAATTTACGCTCCATGTCCCGCTCACATGCCTCCAACAGCTTTGCGTTGAGTTCCTCCAGGTCCCGAACCTGCGGTACCGGTACCAGGAAGTTGGCCCGGGCATAACGCACGATCCCCTCGACCACGCCCTTCTCGTTGGGCCGGGCGGGCAGACAGAAGTGTTCCTCGAACAGGTAATGGCTCTGTAGCTGCAGAAACCCGTCGGTCAGCTTGCGTTCACGCGAACCGATAATCTTACCCACCGCCACCTTCGAGTTGTCATAGCTGATGCGCCGGGGCACCGCCCCGAAAAACTCAAAAGCTCGCAGGTGCCCCTCCCAGAAGCTCTCCGTGCACTCCCGTTCGAACACCTGCACGAAAAAGGCATCGCTGTAGGGCAGGCTCATGGCAAAAAATGGCCGCCTACGCAATTGCCCCGCCTCCTTCACCAGGGCATGACCGAAGTCCACCTGTCCCTCCCCGGGGCGGTGCTCCAGCGGCACGAACACTTCCCGCCGCCTCGCTCGCAGCTCGGCCACCACCTCCTTGACCGCCGTGTAGCCCCCTTGGTAGCCCTTCTCCCGACCCAAACGCTGGTAGATCCGTTTGGCCGTATGGCGCTGCTTCTTGGGCACGTTCCGGTCCGCTTTGAGCACCTCCTCGATCCAGCCCACATACGGATCGATCTTGCGCTCTCGCCTCTTCTTGCGCCGGTCTCCCGGCGGCTGGGAATAGGCCAGCATCTTTCCCAGGGTCTCCCAGTGCAGTCCCTCTTCTCGCATTACAGAGCGCTTGCTCTGCTTGTCCCGCAGCACTTTGTGCCGCACTCTTGTCCATTGCTTCATATCTCGATACACTCCTCCTTTCTAGGATAAGCGTACCGGTTTTAAAGCGCCCTCTTTACCGTACCGGTTTTTCCCCGGCGTTTACAGCCATGGAATTCCACGGGCTGGGGGTAACCGAGCATTCGCAGGGCACTTTCGCCGTTATGCTCATAACGGACCTGGCCATGATTACGGGCAATATCGCCAAAAAAGGGGCCGGAGTGAATCCTCTGCGTGGTCAAAACAATGTGCAGGGCGCCGCCGACATGGGTTGCCAACCGCATCAGGGCGCGGGTTATCTGGACGTTACGGATGAGGCCGTCAACCAGCGTTACAATGAATTTTACGGGGCCACGCTGCCCCGCCATATCGGCTACAAAATCCCGGAGATGTTCGATGCGGCCATTTCGGGAGATTTGAAAGCGATCTGGATCATCGGCGAGGATGTCGTGCAGACCGATCCGAATACTCACAAAGTGAAAAAAGCGTTGGGCAATCTCGACCTGCTCATCGTCCAGGAATTGTTCATGACGGAAACCGCGAAAATGGCGGACGTTATCCTGCCAGGCGCTTCATTCCTGGAAAAAAGCGGCACCTTCACCAATGGGGAGAGGCGAATTCAGCGGGTCAACAAAGTGGTTGAGCCCATTGCGGGATGCCGGGGCGACGGGCAGATCATTGTCGATATGATGAACCGGATGGGTTATGCGCAACCCGATTACACACCCGAAGGCATGCTGGAGGAAATCTCCCAAATCGTGCCCTTTTTTAAAGGAGCCAAGTGGGAAAACCTGGGTGACAATGGCCTGCAGTGGCCCGTGCTGGAGGACGGCAGTGATACCAAAATGCTCCACATCAATGATTTCAAACGGGGCAAAGGAAAATTTCATTTCATCGATTTCAAGGAATCGGCGGAAATCGAAAAATACGGCAAAGACTTTCCCTACATCATAACGACAAACAGGGAACTGGAGCATTATAATTCTGGCGTTATGACCCGGCGGACCGGCAATATCGAATTGCTGAATGAGGATGTGCTTTTGATCCATCCGGGGGATGCGGCGGATAACTTCATCGAGGACGGCGGCATGGTCTGTGTGGAATCGGCCAGAGGGAAAGTGGATTTAAAAGCCAAAATAACCGATGAGGTGAAGCCGGGAATCCTCAGTTCCACTTTTCATTTTCCAGAAATCATGCTCAATAAGATCACTTCCGACGAGCATTGCTCGGAAGCACTTTGCCCGGAATACAAAGTCGTCTCAGTGCGCATCAGAAAAAGCAGAGGGCGGAGAAAAGCGAAAGAGGCTGGCAAAACTCAGGCCAGGCCGAAGGCGGCGGTAGTCGCCCCGGCAGCGATTCAAGGTCCATCCTGAACGTCTGTTTAAGAGGACTCGTTCAGCCCGGAACTCGTTAACGGCGGCGCCCTTCAACCCCCTCCCCCAACCAATAGGGAGCCCGGTTCAAGTTGTGGTTGCTGAGGGTCGAGCAGGTTGTGGAAGCGAATCCGAGTGCTGGCTGGGGCGTAGTAATTTGCCTCAATTGGAGACTAATTATGCCGTGCACAGCCGCAAGCCTTCTACTCGCCGGGAAGGGTTTTCGAAGCATCCGCGGGTAGTGTATAAAAAAAGAATGTTATTTTGTATTTTTAGCTGTACAAATAGCGTTAGGCAGTTTATTCTTAGTGCATGGTTACTAAAATTATTAATTGTCGGCACTGTGGAAGTGAAAATATCATTAAATTTGGCAAGACGCCCAACCATAAACAGCGCTACCGCTGCCATGATTGTGGTAAACAAAGCCGCGAAAACCCCACAGTGAAATACACCGAAGAGCAAAAAGAAATGATCCTTCGAGTCTATCAGGAACGCAGCAGTCTACGCGGTTTACAGCGCGCCTTCGGGGTGAGTCCCAACACCGTTTTGAGTTGGTTAAAAAAAACGACAATCGCTGCGACCGCTCAAAAGCACGATTCTTGCGGCCCGCCGCCATGATGTCATTGAACTGGACGAACTGTGGTCTTTTGTGGGGCGCAAGAGCGATGCCCAATGGGTTTGGATCGCTCTTTGCCGACGCACCCGTCAAATCCTCTCCTATGCCATTGGGCCTCGGGATTGGTATCGTTGCCGGGAACTTTACGAGCGTCTGCCACGGGCCTACAAAAGATGTGCCACCTACAGCGACTTTTGGAGCACTTATGATGAAGTCTTTCCTCATAACCGATCCGTGGGAAAAGAAACCGGTGAAACGGCCCATGTGGAACGATGGAACAATACCCTGCGCCAACGACTGGGTCGTTTCACACGCAAAACCCTCTCCTTTTCCAAGCTTAAGAGTATGCATGAAACCTGTCTGAGACTTTTCATTCATCAATATAATCAAGAATTAGCCACCATTCCTACTTAATACACTACCCATCCGCGGATACGGTCATTTCCTGCTGCCCTCAATGCGGTTCTGTCAACTCTCGCTAAATGCCGATTTTTATGCAAATGTTTCATCCGGTGGTGGTAAACTTGATGAAGTAATATATATTTCTGATTGATATTCATGCCCTAAGTTTAGAGAGGATCGGCTGGAAATCGTATCAGTAGATTTACGCAATTTCATTGGAAAATTTGATTAACCTCACAATTGGGAACTTGAGGGTTTGGATTGGCCCGGTCTACCTGGTATGCCTTAATAGGTGTCCATCATGTCGAGTCTGAACTACATTAATCGAATATGAAAATTTTTTTCTCAGGCCTCTATCAGGAAACGAACAGTTTTTGCCCTGCTATGACGGATATGGGGTGCTTTCAACGCGGTTATCTTTTGCAGGGCGATGCCATCCGGGAACAGTTGTACGGAACCAATACCGAAATCGGGGGTTTTTTTGAGGCCCTTGAAAACCATCCCGAGCCAATCGAAATCATACCGGGCATGGCGGCCTGGGCAGTCACTTACGGCCCTGTTTTAAAGGATACTTTCGCCCAACTGGCGGCCATGATCGTTGAGCCGCTGAAAAATTCTTTGCCCGTGGACGGAGTTTTTCTTTCTTTGCACGGTTCCCTCTTGGTAGAGCATCTGGATGACGGTGAAGGCCACATTCTGAAAATGGTCAGGGACATTGTGGGCGCTTCCACACCCATCGTCTGCTCCCTGGATTTTCACGCCGTTGTAACTGAGCGGATGCTGAAAAATGCCGACCTTCTTGTCGGTTACCGGACTTACCCGCACATTGACATGGGCAATACCGGGCGTCGTGCAACGGAGGCTTTGCTCAGGCTGACGGCGGAAAAATCTCGATTCGGAATAATTTTTAGGCGAGTGCCCATGATTTTGCCGGTGGACAACACCGAGACCCTCGACGGCCCCATGGCTGAAGTTATGCAGAGGGTAAAGGACTGGGAAAAGCGCCCTCAAGTTATCCACGCATCGGCTTTTTGCACGCATCCCTGGGTTGATCTTAAAGGGCATGGAATTGCCTTGCTCGCCTATGTCGAAAATTCTGCTCAAGAGGAGATGGAAAGGCAATTTGCGGAACTCGCCGACGAGATATGGAATCGACGCCGGGAGTTTTTTCAGGATTACCCGAATGTCGAGGAATTCACACGAAATATTGCCGATTACAAAAAACCCATTGCCATCGTCGATTCCGGGGATATCACAACGGCGGGCGCAATGGGGGACAGCACGGTTTTGCTGCGCAGCCTCCTCTCGGTGGCAGGACGCCTGTTTGAGGCCGTGGCCATTCCAATCGTCGATCCCACCACACTGGAAATAGCCTGGAATGCCGGGGTAGGGCAAAAAATCGATTGCTCGGTTGGCGGTTCCGATGACAAGGAAGCCTACAACCTGCGAGTGTCCGTTAGGGCAACCGTAATGCGGTTAAGCGACCGGCCTATCAAAATTAAAGGAACGTCTTTTGGCGGAATGAAACTGGATATCAGGAGGCGCGCTCTTCTTCAGATTGGAGAAAATATTTTCCTCCTGACGATTGAATTCACTTCGATGATGCATGATCCTGAATTCTGGAGGAGCATGGGTCTGGAACCGGAATCAATGGACTTGATTGTCCAGAAATCCCATAAACTGTTCCGGGCCGGTTATTCGGATATCGTCAAATCGGTCGTTACGGTTGACACGGCGGGCTGCACGGATCGAAATATAAAGCGATCACCTTTCAGAAACATAGATCGTCCCATTTTTCCAATGGACGACGTAAACCACTATGGAACATTAAGTTAAAGCATGAATCAACGCATTGGATTTATCGGAGTCGGCAACATGGGCGCGGGTATCGTCAAGAACCTGCGTAAAAATAAGATTGAGGTCGGTTTTACGGCTCGGGAAAACCAGCGCGCCCTGGCCGCAGCGGAGCGCTTGACCGAACTTGGAGCCAGGCGGGCAGCTAATTATGAGAACCTGGCCCAGGAGTCCGATGTGGTCATGCTCTGTCTGCCGGACACACCGACGGTCGAGCACATTTTGCTGAACGATGAGGGTATCGGCCCAAGCCTTCGCGAGGGGCAGATTATCGTTGACCTCTCCACCAGCTATCCTCCTTCCACCCGCCGCCTGTGTGCCCTTTTCAAAGATCGGGGCATTGATTTGCTGGACGCCCCCCTGACCGGAAGCAAGGTGCAGGCCGAAGAAGGCAATCTAAACGTAATGTGTGGCGGCTCAAAAGAGGCTTATGATATTGTGAAACCCGTTTTCGAGGCTTTTTCCGCCCATGTTTTCCATGTCGGCGAGTCGGGCTCCGGGCACGCTATTAAACTAATCAATAACTATTTTGGGCAGGCTTCGCTTATGACCCTTTGCGAAATCCTCCCCTTTGCCCAAAAATATGGTATAAGCCTGCAAGCCCTATATGACGTAATCTCGGTCAGCGGCGGCAACAACGCCACTTTTCAAGGGTTGATGCCGAGATTGATGAAACGCGATTTCAGTGTTAATTTCCAGCAAAAACTGGCCCGCAAGGACGTCCACTATATGAACAATCTGGCTCGTGAAACGGGAACCCCAACGCCGATGGCGGCGGCTGTCTTATCCCTCCACGATATGGCCACGGCAAAAGGTTACGGAGATGAAGACATTTCCGCCATGCTGAGATTCTTCGAAGAATTCGCCGGTAACGGTTAAGGCAAATCCTTTAATATTTGGGCCAGGTTTCGACCCATTTCGATCATTCCATTGTCGCCGGGATGCAGAAGGTCGGCAGTCAGTCCGCTGATGTCCGTCAACAGATCGGTACCCTCGATCAGGCGCACATTATCGTAGGGGCAGGCGGCGACTGCGTCCCGCAAGGCCTGGCGGTATTCTTCGCAATGGGCTTTGAAGGGATTGTCCTTGAGGACGATGCCAAAATCCAGAAATAAGGGATAGAGGGTGATGCAGGCAACCGTTCGGGTGGGATCGCTCCCCGCGATTCTGTTTACCATGTAACTGACACGGCTGTAGAATTCATCAATCGCAAATCCCCTCATCATGTTTACGTAAAGGGCGAGGGTGGCGATTTGCCAGTCATCCCGATCAGCCATGTAATCGGCAAATTCGGGTTCGCAAAAAGCCGAACCGCCCACCCCCAGGTTAATCAAATCCGCCCCCAAATGCCTGGCCGTCTGGCTCACATAGGTGAGGTGCGGTCCCTCTGCATGAAAACCGTGGGTGATCGATGTTCCGTAGGCCAGGTAGCGCAGGGACGGCAGGTCTTCGGCTGCGGGCGGGCGAACGTTTTCGCCTTCAACGCCGTGAAAAATAACGGGGTCGCGCGCGGGCGGCCCGCCGAAAATCAGCCGGAATACCCGCGGTGAGAATGCCATATCGCGGTAATAGGCGGGGTCCAGTTGAGAGAGTATTTCCGGCGGGTCGATTTCAATGGTTTGGGGTTGCGGGCCGATAATAAAACGTTGGTTCGTGTCGAACAGCCCGCAAAAAACAGTCACTTTGGTCTGCCCCTCGGAGGAAAGGGTAAGGCGGCTCGGGCCATCCGCCGAAAATCGGATTTCGCAAGTATCCGGCTGCAAAACCCTCATTTGGGCTCCCTCGTTCAAAGCCAGGCGGACATTTTCGGGAACACGCTGCAACCGCCAGCCCTGGCCATCCGGCACAGTCCTCAATTCACCTACATTATGAAATTCCAGATTTTGAAATATCATTAGTTATTAAAAATTCAGATTATACCGGCCACATGACCTTGGAAAAGTTTAATTACGAATACCCCGAGATTGCTCGAGATGTGGGCTGCGATGCATGGAAGGAGCGAACGCGTGGGATTGAACCGGTTAAAGCGAACCGTGTAAAACCAAAGGGAATTGGCAAATAAAATCAGGAGAGTCCAGAGGCTTCCCGTTGTAAAATTAAGGGACAAATTGCCCGTGAGCGAGGATTCTCCCCACAACAGCCAATATTGCACATGGCCCAGGGTAAAAAGGGCGGACACGGCTAGGATGCTCGACCATAAAATTACTCGACCCCGATTTTCGATAACCAGATAGCCCCGAAAGATAAGCTCCTCAAGAAATCCCGCCGCCACCATGACGAGAAGATAAGACCCTCTTATATCGGACTGGGTGGCGGAAGTTCCCAGACGGTATTCCCCAATCGTCTCAATGGCAAGGATGACCAGCGCGCCCGCTATGGCCCCCATTATTAAAAAAAAGGAAGCCGGCGCAGCTCCCGGAAACGCCCGCAAACCGGTTTTTTTGCCGCTCAAGTCTCCCAGCCATTGTTTGCCCAGAGATAGAGTGCAATCCCAAAAATAAATATGGAGAAGAAAAAATCAGCGTTCACAGGTATAAATCACTCCTTTTTTCCTATTTTTTGCGGATGATTGCAGAAAACTTGATTTTAGAGGTTAATGAGTTACGTTTTACCAATGTCATTAACCACGACCAGCCTTCCAGAGCCCAGGCGAACAATTCGCTATGTAGGCTTGGAGTCCATTTCGGAGCCTGTCAAACCGCATCTCAATCTCCTCAAGCAATTCATGCAAGGGCAGGTGGATGATTTTGAGGAGGAAACCCGTGAACTGGTCACCTACTGCCTGAAGAATAGCGGAAAGCGCATCCGCCCGATCCTCCTGTTTTATAGCGGCTGGACTACTTCCCGGACTGGTTTACACGATCTGGTGAAAGCCGCCGCCGTTATTGAATTGGTGCATCTGGCGACTTTGGTTCACGACGACATTCTTGATGAGGCTTCCATGCGTCACAACGAATCCACCGTCAGTGAAAAATTTGGCCCCGGAATCGCCGTTTTGCTCGGGGACGCCCTCTTTTCCCAAGCCCTCAAGCTGGCCTCGGAGTTTCCCACCGTGGATGTCTGCCGGGCCGTCTCCCAATCCACCCGCCGGGTCTGCGCCGGGGAGATCGGGCAGTCCTTCGAGCGGGGCAACACGGCCCTGGCGGTCGAAGATTATTACCACATCATTAATTATAAAACAGCCGAACTCTTCTATGTATCCTGCCATCTAGGGGCGAAACTGGCAGGTTATGACGACGGCTTTATTTCGGCCGCGGGCCGGTTCGGGCGCAGTCTTGGCATCGCCTACCAGATATTTGACGATATTGCCGATTTTATCGGACAAGAAGACCGTATCGGGAAAACCCTGGGAACCGATGTTGCCAGCGGAAAATTCACCCTCCCGCTGATTTTGCTGCTTCGCAAATTAAGCCGGCTCAAGGGCAAGGAACTGGTGCGATCATTCCACAATGGCAAACCGGCGGACATCTTGGGCTTGAATCGATTGATGGCCGAGAAAGGAATTTTCGATGAAGTAAGTCAATGCTTCCAGCGGGAGATTGAAACAGCCGAAAGTGCCCTCGTTCCTTTTTCCGATTACCCGCCAACCGGCCACCTCAAGGAAATCAGCGCCTATGTCAAAAGACAGGTGGAAAAGTTTACCTGGCCCTAATCCCGCATTCCGGACTGCAAAATCGAAACATTTGCCCTATCAACCTGTCTCAAATTGGCAATCCGAAGCATTTTTATTTTATATTGATTTTATCCACCCATTCCCTATTATGGCCTCCTAAATGAGTCTGACCAAAGCAGCCGGCGAAGCTCTCGCTACTACTACCGATGGCGAAGCTCTCGCTACTACTACCGATCTGCGGGAAAATGCCGTCGATAGCGATATGGCGTTTGTTCGCCGCGTCCAGCAGGGTGATGTGGGCGCTTTTGATCAGCTTATTTTAAAATACCGCGAACGGCTCTTTTCCATCATCTACAATCTCACCTCGAACCGGGAAGATGCTGCCGATCTGACCCAGGACGCCTTTATCAAGGCTTTCCGGTCCATTAACCGGTTCAAGGGCAAATCCAGCTTTTTTACCTGGCTCTATCGAATCGCCATCAACGGCGCGCTGACCCACCTCAAGCGCAACCGTTTGCGCAGGTTTTTCAGCTTCGAGACCATTCACGAAGAAATGGGCGCCACCGATATCATGGAGGCCCTCGCCGTACACACCAACTCCGACAAATCTGCACTACTCAGTGAACTTCAGGAAAAATTGAACGAAGCACTGCACAAATTGTCTCCTAACCATAGAACTGTTGTGGTTTTATTCGAAATCGAGGAGCTCAGTCATCAAGAAATTTCTGAGATCATGCAGTGTTCGGTCGGGACCGTGCGCTCGCGTCTGCATTACGCCAAACAGCAATTGCAGGCCTATTTGCAGAATTATTTAAGTTAGCAGACTTCATGTCTTCACAACCGCTCCAGTCCACCAAGATCAAAATCACCCTTGAGGAGGTGCTCCGCCTCAAAAGGCGTGAGAAGCCGTCGGCGGAATTCTGGGAGCAGTTCGACCGCGAGCTGCGCCGCAAGACCCTGCGGGCGCTGGTTGATGAAAAACCCTGGCATCAGAAATACCTGACACCGGTTTTCGGCCGCTTGGCCATCGCCCTGCCCCTTGCCTCCGCCACTGTCCTGGCCCTCGTCTTCACCATTTTTCAAGATGGGATTTCGCTTGGCGATCCCACCCTCGGCAAGGCTCAGACTTCTCTCGTTCCCAAAGGCAAAGAACACCGGGCCCAGTCCCAGGGTTATGGCCGGGGTCGTAATGCCTTTGCCCATACGCAGGTCAATAATGCCAGCCGGGTTGCAATGCCTTTTACCAGCTCATACGTCACTGTGCAAACAAGGGTAAGTTTTGTCATTAATGTCATTCCCTTGCCTTCGAACAGCCAACGAGCCTTCGACACGGTTATGACGCCCCATACTTTGACTGCCTCTAACGCTGCCATGAATTTAATTCAAAAAGAGCCCATGGCGGGCGATACTCCATTGGTCAAATTTGTTTCCGCGCCTACATTGGATTATTTCTAAACGTGATTTTTAATAGGCAAAACATCAGTTTAGTCTCCTTGTCGGTTCTTTTTTTTTTGGCTGGCCCAACGGCGCACTGACTCAGGAGGACGGCGATTTCTTCAGTCTCCAGCGCCGCCTGATTGAATTATTCGAGGAAAACAAGGGCGCCATTGTCAGGGTAAGAGCCCGGTTTCAAAAAGGAGAGGGTGAAGAAAGAGCCCAATTGTTTTTGGGAACCGGCTTTTTTATCAGCCCGGAGGGCCATGTCCTCACCAACAGAAACAAAGCCACCCACCTTGATAACGGCCAAAAGGCGGATCGCATTTCCGTAGATCATAACGGCATCGATTATGCCGCGGAAATCCTCGGCAGCGACCGGTCCACCAACCTGACGCTCATTAAGGTCGATACCCTGCCCAAGAATTTCAATTTTGTGCACCTCAGCGATTCACCGGTCACGCCGCCCATCGGCAGCATGGTGGTGCGACTGAGCGCGTTGCACGAATTTGGACCAAGCCCGCGGCTGGGATTGGTTACGGGTCTGGAAAGTAGTTTTGGCACGGAAAGTTTTCGCGTGCCCTACATTCGCACCAACATGCCCCTGGGTCCCGGAGAATCGGGTTCTCCCTTGCTCGACCTCAGCGGCAAGCTGGTCGCCGTGTCTGTGGCCAACCTTCCCCCCAACCTGCAAAGCTCCTATTCCATCCCGGCCAGGGCTGCCCTGAGGATACGCGACGAACTGCTTTTTTCTGGCTTAGTTACTTATGGCTGGCTTGGTTTCCAGGTGCAAATGCGAACCACCACCCAGCAGGGCGCCCAGGTAGTCTTGCAGCAAATTATGCCCGACGGTCCGGCCGAAAAATCCGGCCTCCTGACCGGCGACATCCTGTTGAAAATCGGCGATCAGGACATTCGCCATACGGGCGACGTGGGCCAAGCGTTGTTTTACCTGAGAGAGGGTCAATTTGTGACGGCCAGGGTGATTCGGGGCACCGAACAGATCGATTTTACGGTGAAAGTGGAAGCCTGGCCGGAAGATCAGCCATTCCTGGCCAAAACCGGGACTTTGTCCGGAGAAAAGGACAATGAAACCCCCTTTAAAGAAGGCGTCCAGCAGCCGGTGGCGGCGGAAGTTGCGAATGTTGAAAGTGAAAACATCTCAAACGGAGACGCTGTGGCAAATACAGTCGAAGTGGAAGGCGGCGAATCAAAGAATTCCGGCAACGACGATCAATAGTTCGATCATTATAAGCGGGAATACTTTTTAATTGGCAGTTGTCTCAGGAAATTTTTCCGTTCAGACATTTAAACTTTTTTTCATCTTTCGATTATAATAAGGTATATTGCTGTATGTTGAGTTCTAATAAACAAGAGGATCAATCGGAACAAAAAATGAGAATGGAAAAAGATTCCATGGGTCCGCTGGAAGTGCCCGAGGGGGCTCTTTATGGGGCTTCCACCCAGCGGGCCGTGCTTAATTTCCCCATTAGCGGCCACTGCATGCCGGGCGATTTCATACGCGGTCTGGGCATAATAAAGTCGGCCTGTGCCGCCGCCAATATGGAATTGGGCCGCCTGAGCAAAGAAAAAGGCGATCTTATCATCGCCGCCGCCAAGGAAATATCCGAGGGTTTGCTCGACGAGCATTTTCCCGTCGATGTTTTCCAGACCGGTTCCGGCACCTCCTCCAACATGAATGCCAATGAGGTGATCGCCAACCGGTGCAGTCAACTGACGGGAAAACCCATCGGGTCGAAAGACCCCATCCATCCCAATGACGATGTGAATTTGGGGCAATCTTCCAACGATATCATTCCCACCGTATTGCACATCAGCCTGGCCCTCGCCCTCCAGGAAAAACTCATACCGGCTCTGGACAGACTAGCCTCTGCCCTTGAGGAAAAATCGGAAGCCTGGAAGGATATCGTTAAAATCGGGCGAACCCATTTGATGGATGCAACCCCCTTGACCCTCGGCCAGGAGTTTTCCGGCTATGCCGCCCAGGTCCGCAAGGGTAGTCAACGCGCCGGCAAGGCGCGGGAAGTTTTGACCGAACTCGCCATCGGTGGCACCGCCGTGGGAACCGGCATCAATGCCCACCCGCAATTCGCCGGCAAAGTGTGCCGGATTTTGTCCGAAACCACTGCCATCCCGTTTCGGGAGGCGGACAATCACTTTGAGGCCCAGGGGGGGCGGGACGACTGCGTGGAAGCCGCCGGTTACATCAACACCATCGCGGCCAGCCTGACGAAGGTGGCCAACGACATCCGGCTGCTCGGTTCCGGTCCGCGTTCCGGCCTCGGAGAATTGACCCTCCCGGCCACCCAGCCAGGCTCCTCCATCATGCCGGGCAAAATAAATCCGGTCATGAGTGAAATGCTCGTGCAGGCCTCCATTTATGCCATGGGCCTCTGCCATTGCGTTACCCTTTGCGGCCGCGACGGACATTTCGAGCTCAACGTCACTATTCCATTGATGGCCCAATCCCTGCACGAATCGATCACCTGCCTGAGCAATGGCGCAGTGGTATTTGCCGAACGCTGTGTTGAGGGCCTCGAAGTCAACCGGGAACGCTGCCGGGAACTCGTGGACAGTTCTCTCATGCTGGTAACCGCCCTCAACCCCTACATCGGCTACGACAAAGCGGCCGAAGTCGCCAAAACCGCTTTCGCGGAAAACAAAACCCTCCGCCAAGTCGTCCTCGAAAAGGGCCTTTTGGACGAAGCTACCCTGGACAAGGCTTTGCGGCCCATTGAAATGGTTCGGCCCAAGGCATAAGCCTTTTCTGCAATGGCTTTTTCAACTTCCTCGTTGGCCTTTCGCACAAAAAATGGCAAGGCCACCTACGAAATTACCGCGGAGATCGAGCGAGAGCTGACCCGCGCCGGCCTGCGAGAGGGAACCGTGACGGTTTTTTGCCGCCACACCAGTTGTAGCCTGGTCATCATGGAAAATGCCGATCCTTCCGCCCGCCGGGACCTGGAATTTTTTTTTGAAAAACTGGTTCCCGAGGGAGACCCGGATTTCGTCCACACCCTGGAAGGCCCCGACGACATGCCCAGCCACATAAAAATGGCCCTCACCCGCACAACCGAAGTAATTCCCTTCGCCAATGGAAAACTGGCCCTGGGCACATGGCAGGGAGTATTTTTATGGGAACACCGGGCCCACCCTCACACCCGCCAGATCATACTCAGTTTCGCCGGGGAATAGTTCAGCCCATCCATAATTACTTGCCAATAAAGGCGCATCCCTGAATGAACGAATGCAGTCGTATTCATGAAAACCGGTAAATGGATAAACATCGGCCTGATCGGAGCCGGGCGCATTGGCCGGTTGCATGCCGAAAACCTTTCGCGTCATATAGACGGGGCGCGGTTGTCAGCCATTGCAGATGTTTGCCTAGAGACCGCCGAGGAAATCGCGCAAAAATTTGAGGTTCCCATGGCCGTCCCGGATTATCGGGTCTTGCTTGAAAACCCGGCCATCGACGCGGTTGCCATCTGCTCCGCCACCGATACCCACTCCGCCATCATCGAAGCCGCCGCCGAGGCCGGCAAAGACATTTTTTGCGAGAAACCGATCGATTTCAGCCTGCAAAAAATCGACCTTGCGCTGGCCGCGGTGAAAAAGGCGGGCGTCAAGCTGCAAATTGGGTTTAACCGGCGTTTCGACCCCAATTTTCAAAAAGTCAGGCAATTGGTCGCGGCGGGGAAAATCGGCACTCCCCACCTGCTCCGCATCACCAGCCGGGACCCCGCCCCCCCGCCGCTCGAATACATCAAAGTGTCGGGAGGTATTTTTCTGGACATGACGATTCACGATTTCTACATGGCTTCATTCCTCATGCAGCAACCGGTATCGGAAATTTACGCTGCCGGCAGTGTTCTCGTGGACCCCGCCATCGGGACCGCCGGCGACATCGACACAGCGGCCATCACCCTTCGATTCGAGGGTGGCGCCATCGGCGTGATCGACAATAGCCGCCAGGCTGTTTACGGTTATGATCAGAGGGTGGAGGTGTTTGGATCGGCGGGCATGGTGACCATCGGCAACAACTCACCTGATCAGCACGTTTACAGCAACAAGGAGGGCGTCCATTCCACCCTTCCCCATTATTTCTTTTTGGAACGCTACCGCGAATCCTACATCGCCGAGATGCGGGAGTTCGTCCAATGCCTGCAACAAGACACACCGCCCGCTGTCTCCGGGGAGGAGGGCCGCCTGCCAGTGGTCATGGGCCTGGCCGCCCGAAAATCCTGGAAGGAAAACCGCCCCGTCAATTTAAGCGAAATAGATTCGTGAAAAGGTGAAGTTGTTTGACTTCATGAGGAAGGCGCCAGCGATTGAGCGGCTGCCGGAAGAGCAAGTTCCGAAGGCTTACCGCCAGAGGCGCATTCAGGTCTTCACCGCCGTTTATCTGGGTTACGCCTTTTACTACCTGATCCGCAAAAATATCGCCCCTGCCCTACCTTTGCTGATGGAGGATCTAGCCCGGAAATTTCATAAAAAAAGTATCGCTGATATGCTTATCTGCTGATATACAGCAGGATAGATTAAACATTAAAGCAATATCAGCGATGACAAAAAGTAAACAATTAGAACTACAGTTGACAAGGGTAAAAGGCCGCCGTGTGCGGGTTGATTTTAAGGGCGGTGAGGTTACTTCGGATGCCGGGCTGCTTTTGATCCGGGAAGTGGATCGGCGGTTGGGCTTGACCGAGCAAGCGGCCCGGCAATTAGTAGACAAACGGCAGAAGGGCAAAGTGCGCCATGAGATGCTGGCCATGATCCGGCAGCGCGTTTACGGGCTGGTGGCGGGCTATGAGGATTTGAACGACTTTGACACCCTGCGCCGCGATCCTTTGTTGCAAACGGTAACGGGGCGCACTGAAGCGTTGGCCAGCGCGCCGACTTTGTGTCGTTTTGAAAACGGGCAGGATCGGCGGGCAGCCTTTGCCCTGAACGAGTTGCTGGTCGAACAGTTCATCGGATCCTTTGCCGAGGAACCCGAAGAGATCATCCTGGACTTTGACGCCACCGACAATCCGGTGCACGGGCTCCAGGAGGGACGTTTTTTCCACGGTTATTATGATCATTACTGTTTTTTGCCGCTGTATGTTTTTTGCGGCGATCAGCTTCTGGTGGCCTACCTGCGGCCCAGCAAGATCGATGCGAGCAAGCATGCCGGGGCCATCCTCAAATTGCTGGTTAAACGGTTTCGCCAAAGCTGGCCCCATACGCGGATTATTTGGCGTGCCGACAGCGGATTCTGCCGGGATCGGATTCTCTCGTGGTGCGAGCGCAACGAGGTTTATTTTATAGTGGGAACGGCCCGCCATGCACGCTTGCAGCAAGCGGCCCGGCAGGGTAGTGTATAAAAAAAGAATGTTATTTTGTATTTTTAGCTGTACAAATAGCGTTAGGCAGTTTATTTTTAGTGCATGGTTACTAAAATTATTAATTGTCGGCACTGTAGAAGTGAAAATATCATTAAATTTGGCAAGACGCCCAACCATAAACAGCGCTACCGCTGCCATGATTGTGGTAAACAAAGCCGCGAAAACCCCACAGTGAAATACACCGAAGAGCAAAAAGAAATGATCCTTCGAGTCTATCAGGAACGCAGCAGTCTACGCGGTTTACAGCGCGCCTTCGGGGTGAGTCCCAACACCGTTTTGAGTTGGTTAAAAAAAACGACAATCGCTGCGACCGCTCAAAAGCACGATTCTTGCGGCCCGCCGCCATGATGTCATTGAACTGGACGAACTGTGGTCTTTTGTGGGGCGCAAGAGCGATGCCCAATGGGTTTGGATCGCTCTTTGCCGACGCACCCGTCAAATCCTCTCCTATGCCATTGGGCCTCGGGATTGGTATCGTTGCCGGGAACTTTACGAGCGTCTGCCACGGGCCTACAAAAGATGTGCCACCTACAGCGACTTTTGGAGCACTTATGATGAAGTCTTTCCTCATAACCGATCCGTGGGAAAAGAAACCGGTGAAACGGCCCATGTGGAACGATGGAACAATACCCTGCGCCAACGACTGGGTCGTTTCACACGCAAAACCCTCTCCTTTTCCAAGCTTAAGAGTATGCATGAAACCTGTCTGAGACTTTTCATTCATCAACATAATCAAGAATTAGCCACCATTCCTACTTAATACACTACCCCCGGCAGTTGCAGGAGCAAGCCAAACAATGGTTCGAGGGTAGCGGCAAAAAGCAACGGCTGTTTCAGCACTTCGAGTATGGGGCAAAATCGTGGCGGCGCCAACGCCTTATCATCCACAAAGCCGAACACACCGCACAGGGGTCCAACCCGCGCTTCGTGGTGACGAACCTGCAGGGCGATCCCCAAGAGCTTTACGACAAAGTATACTGTGGCCGCGGTGAGATGGAGAACCGGATCAAGGAACAGATGCAATTGTTCAGCGAACGCACCAGCGCGCATAAATGGTGGGCCAACCAGTGGCGATTGCTCTTGTCGGGGCTGGCCTACACCTTGATGGAAGCCTTGCGCCGGTTCGCATTAAAAGGGACGAAGTGGGCGCGGCTCCAATGCCACAGTCTACGGCTAAAATTAATCAAGATCGGAGCGGTAATCGTGCGCAACACCCGAACGATTCACTTTCATCTAAGTGAAAGTTATCCATGGGCCAGTCTTTTCAACCATGCGGCCCGCCGGTTGGTGCCAACCTAAAGGGCGCATTGGCGCTGCCCCCGGCGCTACCGAACCAATGGGGGAAAGGGGGAAGTGTCTCTACACCCTGAAAAACACCTCAAAATCAAGACGATCCGCCCAAAATACAAAGAAATCCATCTCCAATAGCAATAACGAGCCAAACTTTACCCTTCATGAAATATCCGGGCTAGTCTAAATGTTCGGCATAATTTTATAGATCTAAGCCAAAGTTCGCAGGGAATGGCAATCCTCGGGCTTCTTCAATCTGATGGAACGGAAGTTTTTTTCGACCCGCAGAATAAAGATCCATTTGAGGGAGAACCCGTTGAAGGAAATCCCGGTTGGAGGACCTCTACCTGGTATTTAAATTATGATGTTAATTACTGGCCCTGGATTGAACATGAGGAACATGGCTGGCAGTTTGTTTCAGAGGAAAGCGACAGAGGGGAAAACATTTTTATTTGGGACCTCGGTTTGGGGGAGTGGCTGTTTGTGAACGAAAGCGCCTACCGGTGGATGTATCTCTACGGTGCAAATCCCGGCTGGGTCTGGACTTTTGAGGGCAACACCCCGAAACGCCGTTTTTTCCAAAGAGCCAGCGACGGCAGTCTCTTCAGCTTCCCAGCGGGGTTGCCTCTGGAATAAATCTTGAAGCGTGGAATTCACAATCGAGAAATAACCGCCGCACTATTTTGCTTTCCGTAGTATTGCAATCAATAGATTAAGTAAAGAAACCGGCCGGCAGTAAACCATTGACGGCGGATATTGATTCTCCAGAATTTGTTAATTTATTTCCCGACTTCGCCATGAGTAAATTATCAGTTGTTATCTGGAATGAAAACGTTCACGAACGGGTGAATGAAGACGTCAAGAAAATTTATCCCGATGGTATTCATAACGCCATTGCGGGGGGATTGCGCTCCAGCGATAGCGATGGGCTGCTCGAAGTCTCGACGGCTACTTTGGAGCAGCCTGAACATGGGTTGAGCGAGGAGCGTCTGGCAAAAACGGATGTCCTGTTTTGGTGGGGGCACCGCGCCCACGGTGAAGTCGATGAAAAAATAGTCGATCGGGTGCAGCAGCGCGTCCTCGCCGGTATGGGATTGATTCTGCTCCACTCGGCCCATTTTTCCAAAATATTCAAACGGCTGATGGGGACTTCCTGCTCCCTCAAGTGGCGTGAAGCCGGGGAGCGTGAACGGCTCTGGGTGGTCAATCCCGGCCATCCCATTGTTCGGGGCATAGGGGAATGCGTGGAGTTGGAAAATGCGGAAATGTATGGCGAACCTTTCGGCATACCGGCGCCGGACGAGCAGGTGTTTATCTCATGGTTTGAGGGGGGCGAAGTATTTCGCTCCGGCTGCTGCTGGTTTAGGGGAAATGGCAAAATATTTTATTTCAGGCCGGGCCACGAAACTTATCCAATTTTCCATAACGAGCAGATTCATCGCATCCTCTATAATGCAGCCCAATGGGCTGCCCCTCAGGGAGCCTGGGATGATGTTATGAACGCGCACAATGTGCCCGTGGGGAAGGCTCGCGAAAAAATCCTCCAAAAGGGCACTTCCCTGCACAGCGAAGGCGAAGAAGGTTTTAAATAGAGGCTGTCCCAAAAATATAAAGATTTTATAGTCTTTTATAGTCAACTGGATGACGTTGATAAAAAGAGCCGGAAAGAGCAAGTTTTTGCTCGATCCGGCCAAAAAAGGGTTCTATAATTGAGTTAGCGAAAATCAATATAGCCCTTTCTATGAAAAATATAGCCATCCAATGCCTCCTGCGTCCAGCTTTAACTGTGGTCGACCGGTGCCTCGATTACGATAACTTCCGCGCCACCATTGATCGAATCGATCGGCTGCTGATCGACTCGGAGGTGGAATCGCAGGCCATTGAGCTGGCCTTGGAGGGGTGGCAGCCAATGGGTCTAAAGGCCCGGCGGCAGCGGGCCAGTTTTGCCATCAAGGCACTGCGCATGGATACGCTGGGCCGTCTGCTCGGAGGGATTTCGTTTCGGCATTTGTCGCGGGCTCTGGGCAGCAGCGATCTGTTGGCCGACTTTTGCCGTGTCCGGCAGATCGATGGCATCAGGGGCATCTCCAAAAGCACCCTGGAGCGGGCCTCGAAGTTTTTCAGCGAAGAGCAGTTGAGGGCCTTGCACCGGACCTTGACTGAGGTGGTGGGCGATGCCCTTCTGGCCCGGCAGGTGGGATTGGACAAGCCGATTGACACCACCATTTGCCTGATCGACGGCACCTGTTTGGAGGCTAACATTCATTGGCCGACGGACTGGGTATTACTCAAGGATGTAGCCGGCACGTTGCTCAAAGCGATCCGGCTGATCCGCGAGAAGGCCGGTTTGCGCCATCGCATGCCGATCGAACCGGAGCCCTTGGCTCGGCAGATGAATCGGCTGTGCATACAGATGACCCACAGCCGGCGGCGAAAGGACAGCGCGCGGCAGCGCAAGGGTATCTTGAGGCAGATGAAAAAGCTGCTCAAACGGATCGGGGAGCATGCCCGCAGTCACCGGGAATTATTGCAAGCCTGCTGGGAGCAAAGCGATTACAGCGAAAAACAGGTCCAACAGATCCTCGCCCGGATGGAGCGCATGAGCGAGCAAATCCCGGTGGTCATCAAACAGGCGCACGAGCGGATCATTGGCGGCCGCCAGGTGAAAAACGCAGAGAAAGTCTTGAGTGTTTACGAACTCGATGGGCAGGTGATTGTGCGAGGTAAAGCGGGCCAAGAGGTCGAGTTCGGCAACACCCTGTTTTTGGGAGAAAGCGTTGAAGGGTACCTGCTGGACTGGAAACTCTACGGCAGCCGAACTCCAAGCGAAAATGAACAAATGCAAGAGAGTTTGCAAAGACAGAACCGCTTCAACCTGGAAGAACCCATAGCGGCCATGTGCGCGGACCGGGGATTTGCCTCCCAGCGGGCCCGCCGGCAGTTAGCCCAGGAGGGAATCTACGACGCGCTCTGTCCACGCGATCCGAAGCAGTTGAAAAAACGGATGGAGGAACCACTGTTCAGACAATTGCAAAAGCGCCGGGCCAGCACCGAAGGGCGGATCGGGGTATTGAAGAATCGCTGGCAGGCCGGGCGGTTGCGCAGCAAAGGCTTTGCCAACCGCTCGATCAGCGTAGCCTGGTCGGTACTCTCGCACAACCTATGGAAAGTAGCCAAGATGCTGGCCCAGCAAGACGAACTAAAAACCAAAGCGGCGGCCTAGAGAGCGGAAAAGCAAGGACAATACTTTTTCACAGCCGTACTGTCGGCTCATACAAAGAAAACCAGGCAACCGGACCCCAAAACCAGTATCCTAACGTCATAGGAGAGCAAAGTTGATACTCTCCCAAATGCAAATACCTCTAAAATGAGCGCCTATCAAAAGCCCTCGCAAAAATCACCCTTTTGGGACAACCTGTAAATAACGGCGAAAAACCTATCGCTCGTTAAATAATTAATAATACTCTGGTCTCTGGTCCGGTCGGCCAATTTCTAAGCCTGTATGCTCAGTTCCGCCGCTTTAAACTTCAATCATCTCATTGTCGATCAGGCGTGTATTTCCGAATTTTACGGCCAGTGCCAACAAGACCATTCCCATTATCTCTTCAATATTCTCTAAGGTCTCTGTATTCACCATTTCAACGTAGTCGATTTCCGCTCCCGGGCGTGACTCGATAAGCCGAGTCATTCGAGAGAGTATCTCTCTCCTGGAATGTGACTTTTCAAGCAAAAGCTTCTTGCCCAGTAGTAGCGATTCGTAGAGCACGGGCGCGTGTTTTCTTTCCTCTGCCGATAGATAGACATTGCGGGAACTCACGGCCAGCCCGTCTTTCTCCCGTATGGTTGGCCCGATAATAATTTCGACGTCCATATTGAAGTCGGCCATCATGCGCTTGATAATCAGGGCCTGTTGGGCGTCCTTTTGGCCGAACACAGAGATATGCGGCCGCACGATGTTGAACAGCTTGCAGACGACCGTTGCTACGCCCCGAAAAAAAATGGGCCGGGATACCCCGCAGAGCGGCGTCATCATGTCATCGATGTGCAGCCAGGTCTTGTAACCAGACGGATACATCGTGGTATTGTCCGGCATAAAGACTACTTCGCAGCCGATACCCTCCAACATTTTCAAATCGCGCTCTATACTCCGCGGATAGGCAGTAAAATCTTCGTGCGGTGCAAACTGTGAAGGATTAACATAGATACTTACGACCAGGACGTTTGTTTTCTCTTTGGCAATCCGCATAAGACTAAGATGGCCCTCGTGCAAATAGCCCATCGTGGGAACAAGTCCGATGGTCTTCCCTGCGCGTCGGTATTGCATCATAAGCTGACGCATCGGCTCTATGGAATCATATATTTCCATGGAACTCGATTTAATAGCTATGTTCCATGCCCGGGAATTCACCGCTTTTGACCTCTTCAATGTAAGCCGTAAACGCACCCTTCATGGTGTCAGCTAGATTGGCATATCGTTTGAGAAACCTTGGTGAGAAGTCCTCGGTCTGACCCAGCATGTCATTCACCACCAGGACTTGTCCGTCACAGTGCTGCCCGGCACCTATCCCGATAGTGGGTATTGTGAGCGCCTCGCTGATATTTTTTGCCACTTCTGCCGGGATCTTTTCAAGCACCAGAGCAAAGCAACCGGCTTCTTCCAAAGAAATGGCCTCTTCTGCAATCCGGACGGCTGCGGCTTCGTTTTTACCCTGAAGTTTGAACCCCCCGAACTGGTTAACCGACTGTGGCGTCATACCTACATGCCCCATCACAGGAATGCCTATACCGGTCAACTGTTTGACCAATGGCGCAATATCCTTGCCCCCTTCAAGCTTTACAGCGTTGGCCCCGCCTTCTTTTAACATACGGCCTGCGTTGCGAATGGTGTCCTCCGCGGAAACATGATAGCTGAGGAAAGGCAGGTCGGCTATTAGCAAGGCTCGCTTGCGGCCTCGATTGACCGCTTTAACGTGATAAAGCAATTCGTCCACAGTGATCGGCAGGGTGGTTTCATGACCGGAAAATACCATCGCGGCAGAGTCGCCAACAAGAATACAATCGATTCCCGAGGCATCCAGGAGTCGTGCGGTTTGATAGTCGTATGCTGTCAGCATGCAGATTTTTTCCGCCTTCCGTTTCATGGAACGCAGCGATTGAGTAGTTACATTTTCTGATGTAGGCATGATTCAAGATAGAATTAAACTGGTCTGGTATAGCGATCAGCAACTGAACGCGATACCTAAATCTACTGGGCGAACTAGATTATCCTGCGGGCAGAGATGCACACATTGATGGGGGGGGCGGTGCAACCCCACACTGGTAAGAGGCAAGGCGAGCAGGCTCGACAATCGAAATCGCTTAGGCAAGTTTTGCACAGATGGAACCTTTGCCTCTCGAAGCTCTCGCTTGCCTGCCTCCCCTGCCTTCCGGTTCCCTCAGAAAGCAAATTTTCGAGAGACAGCGGAAATCGGGATTCAAAATCGTAGTTCTCGACGACGATCCGACCGGAACCCAAACCGTCCACGATGCCAATGTTTTGATTCGTTGGGATGAGGAATCGCTGGGGCGGGAGTTCGCCAATCCTGAAAGTATTCTTTACCTGTTGACGAACTCGAGAAGCCTGGCCCCGGCTGAGGCTGAAAAGTTGGCCTACCGGACTGGACGCCTGATTCGCAAGGTCGAAAGCGCGGTAGGACGGCCTGCATTGGTTATCAGCCGGAGCGATTCCACGCTCAGGGGGCATTATCCCATAGAGGTGAAAAGCTTGGCCCAAGCCTTGGGAAAACCGAAAGCTGTCCAGGTGTTGATTCCTGCCTTTATTGAGGGAGGGCGCTATACGATCGACGACATACATTATGTGAGAGAGGGGGATTTTCTGGTTCCCGCCGGCCAAACCGAATTTGCCGCCGACGCGACATTTGGGTATCGGTCCTCAAATCTGATCGATTGGGTGGTGGAAAAATACTCCGGACGGATTAGCCGGGAAGCCGTTCAGACGATTTCCATTGCCCTGCTTCGAAAAAGAGGACCGAAAGGCGTTACTGAATTTCTGCTCGGGGCGGATGCCGGATCTGTGGTCATTGTCAACGCGTCCTGTAATGACGATCTCGAAATTTTTGCGTTAGGTTATCTCCAGGCCATCGAGCAACGCCCGGAATTTATACTGCGCACGGCCGCTTCCATGGTACCCGCCCTGGCCGGTTTGCCCCCAAAGGCATTATTGTCTGTCAATCAGGTTGGGAACCTGACGGCGAAAGGCCGGGGCGGTTTAATTGTTGTTGGTTCCTATGTAAAGAAAGCCACTGACCAATTGAACCGTTTGCTCGATCAATTCGGCGACGGTGGTTTTTGCCTGGAGGTTGATTCTCTGCTCGACCCTGAGAAGAAGGTTCCTTACCTGAAATCGATTGCCGAAAAAATCGATCGACGACTGGGCAACGATCAATTGGCAATTGTTTACACATCCCGCAAGTTGCGAAAAGGGTCGAACTCGCAATCGAGCCTCGAAATCGGACGAATGGTGGCGGACGGCTTGAACAGCTTGGCAGGGCAGGTCAGAACCCGCCCAAGATTCATCATAGCAAAAGGGGGAATAACGTCCTCTGAAATTGCAGGGCATAGTTGCGGCGCTGCACAAGCCAGGATTATGGGACAAATCGAGGTGGGCGTTCCTTTCTGGATTCTTCGGGACGGCTCGAAGTTTCCGCAATTACCCTACGTTGTGTTTCCCGGCAACGTTGGAGACAACGACGCACTCCTCAATGTCCTGCGGAAAATGAACCCATGAATTTTGTCATCCTTTTGAGTGAGAACAAAGGGCCGGAAAAACCATTGACTTTTATTGGCCCCTAACTATGATGCAAAATTGGTTGGATGGGTATGTTAACGAAAAACGCCACCTTTACTTTGACCAGAAAGACGGAATGAGGACCCAATGAAATATACATGTGCATTATCGCTTGCAGTCATTTTGGGTGGCGGCACAAGTGTAGCGGCAACCGTAGAGCATGGACGCACCAACTACACCGAGACCGGAAGCGGCAATACTTTTACCGTGCACAGTCGCGAGGGCGGCTCGGCTGGCTTTGACGTCATCGGTCTGAACAGGGGCGACGTCGAGGTCACATTCACGGGGTCGGCCGACATCCCGAACGAATTTTCCGGCGGCGTAGCGATCTCCTCACCATTAAGCGCTAACTTCAACAACCTGTTCACACCCGATGGGCACGCAACAACCGCCGTTGATAGAAACTCAGCGGGTAATTACTTAATTTCGACGTTTCACGTTACAAGCGGCGTTGAAACAAACGTTGAGGTCGCCGTAGGCTACTTCAAGTACTCCGATGGGTGGCTCGGGGGTGTTTTCCGTAATACCTCGAACGGCGGACCTCTGGCTGACAGCGTGTCATCATTTGCCCCAGGTGTTTCCCTGGCAGCCGGCACGGTCATTGATCAGGGAGGCGGCACAACCTTGGTCGATCTTCGGGCGTTTCGGGTGCTGTTGGCAGATGGTGTCCCCGCATCCAGCGCTAACCCGGAAATTTCATAAAAAAAGTATCGCTGATATGCTTATCTGCTGATATACAGCAGGATAGATTAAACATTAAAGCAATATCAGCGATGACAAAAAGTAAACAATTAGAACTACAGTTGACAAGGGTAAAAGGCCGCCGTGTGCGGGTTGATTTTAAGGGCGGTGAGGTTACTTCGGATGCCGGGCTGCTTTTGATCCGGGAAGTGGATCGGCGGTTGGGCTTGACCGAGCAAGCGGCCCGGCAATTAGTAGACAAACGGCAGAAGGGCAAAGTGCGCCATGAGATGCTGGCCATGATCCGGCAGCGCGTTTACGGGCTGGTGGCGGGCTATGAGGATTTGAACGACTTTGACACCCTGCGCCGCGATCCTTTGTTGCAAACGGTAACGGGGCGCACTGAAGCGTTGGCCAGCGCGCCGACTTTGTGTCGTTTTGAAAACGGGCAGGATCGGCGGGCAGCCTTTGCCCTGAACGAGTTGCTGGTCGAACAGTTCATGGGATCCTTTGCCGAGGAACCCGAAGAGATCATCCTGGACTTTGACGCCACCGACAATCCGGTGCACGGGCTCCAGGAGGGACGTTTTTTCCACGGTTATTATGATCATTACTGTTTTTTGCGCTGTATGTTTTTTGCGGCGATCAGCTTCTGGTGGCCTACCTGCGGCCCAGCAAGATCGATGCGAGCAAGCATGCCGGGGCCATCCTCAAATTGCTGGTTAAACGGATTCGCCAAAGCTGGCCCCATACGCGGATTATTTGGCGTGCCGACAGCGGATTCTGCCGGGATCGGATTCTCTCGTGGTGCGAGCGCAACGAGGTTTATTTTATAGTGGGAACGGCCCGCCATGCACGCTTGCAGCAAGCGGCCCGGCAGTTGCAGGAGCAAGCCAAACAATGGTTCGAGGGTAGCGGCAAAAAGCAACGGCTGTTTCAGCACTTCGAGTATGGGGCAAAATCGTGGCGGCGCCAACGCCTTATCATCCACAAAGCCGAACACACCGCACAGGGGTCCAACCCGCGCTTCGTGGTGACGAACCTGCAGGGCGATCCCCAAGAGCTTTACGACAAAGTATACTGTGGCCGCGGTGAGATGGAGAACCGGATCAAGGAACAGATGCAATTGTTCAGCGAACGCACCAGCGCGCATAAATGGTGGGCCAACCAGTGGCGATTGCTCTTGTCGGGGCTGGCCTACTGATGTGCACTGGAAAAAGTGGACACGAGATTCTCCTAAATGGAGAATCGAAGCATGGGAAGAAGACGCTTTAGTATAGAGTTCAAAAATGAGGCAGTTCAACTGATGATACTCGATGGTCTGAGCGCCACCGAGGTATCGACCAAACTTGGGGTCAACACCAACCAATTGTATAGGTGGAAGAGGCTCTATCTGGACGATCAGCAGGGCGAAGCCACCTCAAAGCGACAGAGCAGTCCGAAGGAGATGGCGGCCGAGATAGATCGTCTTCGCAAAGAGCTGCGCCGCTCGGAGCGGATCAACCAGATACTAAAAAAAACGGTGGGCTACTTTGCCAAGGACGAACAATGAAGTACCAGTTTGTCAAAGACAACGAGGGGCGCTTCAAGATCGAGGAAATATGCTCGGCGATGGGGATTTGTCGCAGTGGCTATTACTGCTGGAGGCCCCGAGCGCCCTCGGCCCGGCGGATCGAGGACGAGGGAATCAAGGGGGCGATCCTGAAGGTACACAAAGAGGCCAAGGGCCGCTATGGGCATCGGCCAATGCACCGCCATCTGAAGGATGATGAGGGCATCGATTGCGGCCGTGACCGGGCTCTGCGTCTGATGCGTGAAATGGGAATCAAAAGCACCCAGAGTAAACGCTTTAAGCCATTAAAAACCAACAGTAACCATCCCTATGGTTACAGCCCCAATGTGCTTAAAAAGCATGGCCAGCCGACCCATATCGACGAGGTCTGGGTGGCGGACACGACCTACCTACGGACCCTGGCCGGTTGGATGTACTTGGCCACGGTGATGGACCTGTTCAGCCGACGCCTGCTGGGCTGGAGCGTTTCCAACCACAACGACGCGAAGCTGGTTGGCAAGGCCCTCAAAGCCGCGGCCATGACCCGCGGCACACTGCGCACCGGGATTATTCATCACAGCGATCGGGGCAGCCCCTACGCCAGCGACGACTATCAGAGGCTGGTCTCTGAACTAGGCATGAAGCCGAGCATGAGCGCCCAAGGCAACTGCTACGACAACGCGGCCATGGAATCGTTCTACGGCCGCTTCAAGACCAGCACGATTCGAGGCCGCCACTTTGCCGACGAGCGCGAACTGCGATCAACTGTCTTCGAATACGTGGAAATCTTCTACAACCGATATCGCAAACATTCCTCTCTGAGTTACCAAAGCCCAGTCCAATTCGAGGAAAATATTTGCCCCCCATGGGGGGCAACGAGAAAACAAAACCCTTTACCAAAACAAGCCGCCTGACACACTAATCAATAAACAATGAATATAAGAGAATCCCGTGTCCAACAAATCCAGTACACGTCACTGCCCCCGGCACTACCGAACCAATGGGGGAAAGGGGGCAGTGTCTCTACACCCTGAAAAACACCTAAAAATCAAGACGATCTGCTCAAAATACAAAGAAATCCATCTCCAATAGCAATAACGAGCCAAACTTTACCCTTCATGAAATATCCGGGTTAGGGCGAAAGGCCCATCTTATAACCTGCCATGATTTGATGGCTATTCGTTCTGCGCGTGGAGATTTTCAGCAAAATAAAACCTCATTTACCGGACGCATATTGCAAAAATATATATTCAATGGACTCAAGAAGGCATCTTTTGTGGCCTGTATTTCAGAAAGCACGAAAAGAGATCTCCATGCTCTTGGCTATGCCAGGCCGGAGCGGACCCAAACTATTCCCTTGGGTTTGAACTATCCTTATCATCGCGTAACTTGGAGCGAGGCCGAGCGCTTGCTGGAAAAATTCAATTTACCGGAAAATTGCAAAATTGTCCTGCATGTGGGCAATAATTCCTGGTACAAAAATCGTGATGGCTTATTGCGCATTTTTAGGGCGGCGAAAAAAAATAAGGCATTGGAATCTGCGGTCCTATTGTTTGTCGGGGCACCGTTATCTATAATACAAAAACAGTTTATCCACTCCAGCGATCTGGAGTCCTCTGTTTTTCCTGTTGGAAAGGTTGATGATGAAGAATTGAGGGCTTTTTATTCGATTTCAGACGCGTTAGTTTATCCTTCTCACTACGAAGGCTTCGGGTGGCCCCCGATTGAGGCGCAGGCTTGTGGCTGTCCAGTAATAGCTTCGAGCGGCGGCTCTCTTTTTGAAATACTCAGAGAAAGCGCTATGATATGCGAACCCTTGGAAGAAGAAAATTTTGTCCGCAATCTGGTTTCTGTTTTAAGCTCCGAAATTTTACGGGAGAAATTGCGAAGTAAGGGATATGAAAACATTAAAAGATTTTCCAGCGATGCAATGTTGGAAAAGTACCTGATGGTTTACGAAGAACTTGCGCAGGAGTCATCCGAAAATTGAATAGCATGATACCACCGGGGAGAGCGGCCCGATAACAGAAAGACGATGAAAGTCCTGTTTTGCACCCACTCGTGCAGTCCCGCAATTGGCGGACCGAGTGAAACTTTGCGCAATTTGCCTGCCGCGCTGCAATCTATGGGGCATGAGCCCGAACTTCTGACATTAGATTCGCCAGACGGAGCCTGGTTGAATGATTTCCCCTTTCCGGTGCATGTGATAGGCCCTGGCATTTCCAGCTACGGATACACAAATCGGATGATTCCCTGGTTGATAAGGAATATATACCGGTTTGATGCGCTAACCGTTCATGGGCTTTGGCAATACCACGGTTTCGCGGTTCGACAGGTCCTCCAGCCAACCTCGATTCCTTATTATGTTTATCCGCACGGCATGCTCAATCCCTGGGCCAAGCGTTATTATCCGCTCAAGCATCTGAAAAAATGGATTTACTGGCATTTGGCTGAATATCGTATCTTGCGCGATGCCCGCGCTGTTCTATTTACGAGCGAAGAGGAGCGGCGTCTGGCTCGCCAGGTTTTTCGTCTTTATCGATGCAACGAGATGGTAGTCAATTATGGATCGATCGGTGCTCAAGGCGATTGCAGACGGCAGAAAGAAATGTTTTTGGAACGTTATCCTCATCTGGAAAATAAAAAGATAATTCTGTTTTTGGGTCGTTTGCATGAAAAAAAAGGACTCGAATTGCTGTTGAGCGCTTTTGCCCGATTGTTGAGATCGAAGAAGCCCTCGGAAATCCGGGATTACCACCTGGTGATAGCTGGCGCCAGCCAATACAACTTTTATCTGAAATCGCTCCAGGAATTGGAGGCACGGGAATTTGCTATTATCTCTGGTTCCGAAGAGGTCCCCGTTACCTGGACAGGATTGCTGCAAGGAGATTTGAAATGGGGCGCTTTTAGGGCAGCAGACGTTTTTATTTTGCCGTCCCACCAGGAAAATTTTGGCATCGCTGTGGCCGAGGCATTATCCACCGGAACACCGGTTCTCATAAGCGACGAGGTCAATATCTGGCGTGAGATCAAAAACGATAGGGCCGGGTTTATCGAAGACGACACTCTGGCTGGTTGCCACCGTTTGCTCAAACGGTATTTAGCGGCAGAGGGAAATGAATGGGAGGCCATGCGGTCGAATGCGCGTAGCTGTTTTTTAAATCGATTTGAAATTACGAAAGCGGCTGAAAGTCTTCTCCAGGTGATTGAGGAGGGCCTGCCCAGAAAATGAAAATTACCATCGTGCAGGGCGCTTTTTTGCCCGTGCCGCCATTGTTGGGCGGCGCGGTGGAAAAGGTTTGGCTCGAGTTGGGAAAATATTTTGTCAAAAAAGGCCATGAGGTAACGCATATTTCCAGGCAATTCGGTGAATTGCCGCTTGAGGAATATCAAGATGGTGTCAGCCATGTGCGGGTGGCGGGGTACAACGCGCCGAAATCCATTGTATTGTTGAAATGGCTCGACTTGGCCTATTCACGGCGTGTTACCCGGTGGCTTCCCTGCGGCGACATTCTCGTCAGTAATACTTTTTGGCTGCCTGTTTTAATAAGAAATGAAAATTTTGGGCGGCTCTATGTCCATGTGGCTCGCTATCCCAAAAGACAATTGTGGTTTTATCGTCATGCGGACCGGTTGCAGACTGTTTCCGGGGCCGTGGCCGGGGCAATGGCCTCCCAGGTTCCTTCGTTGAGTGATAAAATAAAAGTCATACCTAATCCGGTATCGTTAAAACCATTGAAGGAGATGAAAATTATCGGCGATGCGGCCAAATTCAATTTGCTTTATGTCGGTCGCCTGCACCCGGAGAAAGGTCTCCACCTGATCTTTGAGGCGCTTTCTTTAATGGCAGCCTTGGAAGTTTCCAAAATCCGTTTAACAATGGTGGGTCCTTGGGAAGCGGCCCATGGCGGTGGGGGTGAGCCTTATTTGCGTAGGCTTAAACAACTGTCGGCCAACTGCGATTGCCGGATTGAGTGGGTTGGGCCCGTTTTTAATGCGGATGAGCTGGATTCATATTACCGAAAAGCCGACCTTTTTCTCTATCCATCTCTGGCGGAGAAGGGTGAATCTCCATCTCTGGCGGAGAAGGGTGAATCCTTTGGCTTAGCCCCATTGGAGGCGATGGCCCACGGTTGTCCCGCATTGGTTTCGGCGTTGGGATGTTTCGAGGACTTTATCGAAGACGGCAAAAATGGATTTGTCTTTAACCATCGTTTACCCTCCCCTAGGGAAAGCCTGGCCGTAAGACTGAAGGAAATCCTAACTCAACCGGAATTGCTGGCCACGGCCGGGATAAATGCCCATAATACAGCAAAAAATTTTTCCATTGAAAAGGTGGCGTGTGCCTACCTTGAAGATTTTCAATCCCTGTTGAGCATGTGAACGAAAAATCGAATTTGAATAGCATGGAGCAGGCGTCCAAGTACGCCAGTCCCTGGACCTTCCACCAGCGTTGTTTGATGGCGCTTTGGAGTTTGTGCTGGGCGCTGTTCTGCACTTGGACACCAAAACCCTTCAACCTGTGGCGGCTTTTCTGGCTGCGATTATTGGGGCCCATTTAGAGGGAGTTCCGTTTATTCACCAACGAGCGCGTATCACAATACCCTGGAACCTGACTATGGGGGATCGGGCCTGCCTGGGAGATCGGGCTCACGCCTACAGCCTGGGCGAGATTGAAATCAAAGCTCATGCCACGGTGGCCCAAGAGGTTTATTTATGCGCTGCAACGCATGATTTTGAGCTTCCCTCCATGCCGCTGACGGTCGGTAAAATAACTGTTGAGGAAAATGTCTTTATCGGCGCCCGGGCATTTATCCTACCTGGAGTGACTATTGGCCGCGACTCCATCATCGGGGCCTGTTCTGTGGTGACAAAAGACATGCCTGCCGGAATGATTTGTCACGGGCATCCTTGCAAGCCGATCCGGCCTAGCCCGGATATTTCATGAAGGGTAAAGTTTGGCTCGTTATTGCTATTGGAGATGGATTTCTTTGTATTTTGAGCAGATCGTCTTGATTTTTAGGTGTTTTTCAGGGTGTAGAGACACTGCCCCCTTTCCCCCATTGGTTCGGTAGTGCCGGGGGCAGCACCAATGCACCCTTTAGGTTGGCACCAATCGGCGGGCCGCATGGTTGAAAAGACTGGCCCAAGGATAACTCTCACTTAGGTGAAAGTGAATCGTTCGGGTGTTGCGCACGATGACCGCTCCGATCTTGATTAATTTGAGCCGCAGGGTGTGGCATTGGGCCCGCGCCCACTTCGTCCCTTTTAAGGCTAACCGGCGCATGGCTTCCATCAAGGTGTAGGCCAGCGCCGACAAGAGCAATCGCCACTGATTGGCCCACCATTGATGGGCGCTGGTGCGCTCGCTGAACAATTGCATCTGTTCCTTGATTCGGTTCTCCATTTCACCGCGGCCACAGTATACCTTGTCGTAAAGCTCCTGGGGATCGCCCGGCAGGTTCGTCACCACGAAGCGCGGGTTGGACCCCTGTGCGGTGTGTTCGGCTTTATGGATGACCAACCGCAGCCATCGCCACGAATCGGCAGCATAGACGAAGTCCTGGAATAACCGTTGTTTTTTACCCCTTAGTTCGAACCATTCTTTGGCCTGCTTTTGCAACTGCTGGGCGTCTTGCTGCAAGCGTGCATTGCGAGCCATCCCCACGATGTAACTAACCCGGATATTTCGTAAAAAAAGTATCGTTGATATGCTTAACTGCTGATATACAGCAGGATAGATCAATAATTAAAGCAATATCAGCGATGACAAAAGGTAAACAATTAAAGCTACAGTTGACAAGGGTAAAAGGCCGCCGTGTGCGGGTTGATTTCAAGGGCGGAGAGGTTACTTCGGATGCCGGACTGCTTTTGATCCGGGAAGTGGATCGGCAGTTGGGCTTGACCGAACGAGCGGCCCGACAGTTAGTGGACAAACGGCAGAAGGGCAAAGTACGCCATGAGGTATTGGGGATGCTGCGGCAGCGCGTTTACGGGCTGGTGGCGGGCTATGAGGATTTGAACGACTTTGATACCCTGCGCCACGATCCATTGTTGCAAACGGTAACGGGGCGCATTGAAACGTTGGCCAGCGCGCCGACTTTGTGTCGTTTTGAAAACGGGCAGGATCGGCGGGCGGCCTTTGCGGTAAACGAGCTGTTGGTCGAACAGTTCATGGGCTCCTTTGCCGAGGAACCCGAAGAGATCATCCTGGACTTTGACGCCACCGACAATCCGGTGCACGGGCTCCAGGAGGGACGTTTTTTCCACGGTTATTATGATCATTACTGTTTTCTGCCGCTATATGTTTTTTGCGGTGATCAGCTGCTGGTGGCCTACCTGCGGCCGAGCAAGATCGATGCCAGCAAGCATGCCGGGGCCATCCTCAAATTGCTGGTTAAACGGATTCGCCAAAGCTGGCCCCGTACGCGGATTATTTGGCGCGCCGACAGTGGATTTTGTCGAGACCGGATACTCTCTTGGTGCGACCGCAACGAAGTTAGCCCGGATATTTCGTAAAAAAAGTATCGTTGATATGCTTAACTGCTGATATACAGCAGGATAGATCAATAATTAAAGCAATATCAGCGATGACAAAAGGTAAACAATTAAAGCTACAGTTGACAAGGGTAAAAGGCCGCCGTGTGCGGGTTGATTTCAAGGGCGGAGAGGTTACTTCGGATGCCGGACTGCTTTTGATCCGGGAAGTGGATCGGCAGTTGGGCTTGACCGAACGAGCGGCCCGACAGTTAGTGGACAAACGGCAGAAGGGCAAAGTACGCCATGAGGTCTTGGGGATGCTGCGGCAGCGCGTTTACGGGCTGGTGGCGGGCTATGAGGATTTGAACGACTTTGATACCCTGCGCCACGATCCATTGTTGCAAACGGTAACGGGGCGCATTGAAACGTTGGCCAGCGCGCCGACTTTGTGTCGTTTTGAAAACGGGCAGGATCGGCGGGCGGCCTTTGCGGTAAACGAGCTGTTGGTCGAACAGTTCATGGGCTCTTTTGCCGAGGAACCCGAAGAGATCATCCTGGACTTTGACGCCACCGACAATCCGGTGCACGGGCTCCAGGAGGGACGTTTTTTCCACGGTTATTATGATCATTACTGTTTTCTGCCGCTATATGTTTTTTGCGGTGATCAGCTGCTGGTGGCCTACCTGCGGCCGAGCAAGATCGATGCCAGCAAGCATGCCGGGGCCATCCTCAAATTGCTGGTTAAACGGATTCGCCAAAGCTGGCCCCGTAAGCGGATTATTTGGCGCGCCGACAGTGGATTTTGTCGAGACCGGATACTCTCTTGGTGCGACCGCAACGAAGTTAGTTACATCGTGGGGATGGCTCGCAATGCACGCTTGCAGCAAGACGCCCAGCAGTTGCAAAAGCAGGCCAAAGAATGGTTCGAACTAAGGGGTAAAAAACAACGGTTATTCCAGGACTTCGTCTATGCTGCCGATTCGTGGCGATGGCTGCGGTTGGTCATCCATAAAGCCGAACACACCGCACAGGGGTCCAACCCGCGCTTCGTGGTGACGAACCTGCCGGGCGATCCCCAGGAGCTTTACGACAAGGTATACTGTGGCCGCGGTGAAATGGAGAACCGAATCAAGGAACAGATGCAATTGTTCAGCGAGCGCACCAGCGCCCATCAATGGTGGGCCAATCAGTGGCGATTGCTCTTGTCGGCGCGGGCCCAATGCCACACCCTGCGGCTCAAATTAATCAAGATCGGAGCGGTCATCGTGCGCAACACCCGAACGATTCACTTTCACCTAAGTGAGAGTTATCCTTGGGCCAGTCTTTTCAACCATGCGGCCCGCCGATTGGTGCCAACCTAAAGGGTGCATTGGTGCTGCCCCCGGCACTACCGAACCAATGGGGGAAAGGGGGCAGTGTCTCTACACCCTGAAAAACACCTAAAAATCAAGACGATCTGCTCAAAATACAAAGAAATCCATCTCCAATAGCAATAACGAGCCAAACTTTACCCTTCATGAAATATCCGGGTTAGCAGGACACAGTTGTTTTTGGGATTTTGCGGCGTCCTTGTGCTCCTTGGGTTATTAGCCGTGCCCTTGTATCGGCATGTAAAAATTTGGGTAGTGTATTAAGTAGGAATGGTGGCTAATTCTTGATTATATTGATGAATGAAAAGTCTCAGACAGGTTTCATGCATACTCTTAAGCTTGGAAAAGGAGAGGGTTTTGCGTGTGAAACGACCCAGTCGTTGGCGCAGGGTATTGTTCCATCGTTCCACATGGGCCGTTTCACCGGTTTCTCTTTTCCCACGGATCGGTTATGAGGAAAGACTTCATCATAAGTGCTCCAAAAGTCGCTGTAGGTGGCACATCTTTTGTAGGCCCGTGGCAGACGCTCGTAAAGTTCCCGGCAACGATACCAATCCCGAGGCCCAATGGCATAGGAGAGGATTTGACGGGTGCGTCGGCAAAGAGCGATCCAAACCCATTGGGCATCGCTCTTGCGCCCCACAAAAGACCACAGTTCGTCCAGTTCAATGACATCATGGCGGCGGGCCGCAAGAATCGTGCTTTTGAGCGGTCGCAGCGATTGTCGTTTTTTTTAACCAACTCAAAACGGTGTTGGGACTCACCCCGAAGGCGCGCTGTAAACCGCGTAGACTGCTGCGTTCCTGATAGACTCGAAGGATCATTTCTTTTTGCTCTTCGGTGTATTTCACTGTGGGGTTTTGCGGCTTTGTTTACCACAATCATGGCAGCGGTAGCGCTGTTTATGGTTGGGCGTCTTGCCAAATTTAATGATATTTTCACTTCCACAGTGCCGACAATTAATAATTTTAGTAACCATGCACTAAAAATAAACTGCCTAACGCTATTTGTACAGCTAAAAATACACAATAACATTCTTTTTTTATACACTACCAAAGTTTGGCGTGCCCGGCGCCTGGCCGAAACGGCTTTGGAATTATCGGCCGACAGGGAAACCATTATGGAGGCATGGGAGAAGGCTCAGGCTGCCTACAATCTTGCACCCGCCGACTACGATGCCGTTTATGCTCTGGCCCGGGTTATGACCAAGGGAGACCCTTCCCTGGCACTGCCGTTTTGGGAGGAGGTCCTGAAGCTATCCAATGGCTCAGCCAAAGATCGGTTGGAACTAGTCGGGACGGCCCTTGCTATAAAAAGGTTTCCCTTGGCAGAGGAGCATTTGGATATCCTCAAAAAAGAGATACCCTTGCACCCGGAATACCTTTACCTGCAATCGCGGCTTTACCTGGGGCAGAATCAACTCGACGAAGCGATAGAGCTGGCTTCCCTTTTATTGGAACAGGAAGACATTCCCGATAAGGCGCACCTTTACTTCGTTCAATTAAGCCAGCTTTCACCTCAACCGAAAATTCGCCAGGCTGGCATCGATCACTTGTGGGATCTGGCCCGGCGCACCGATGGGCTGGGGATTTCCGCCATCAAGAACCTGGCGCGGTTTCCGGGGCGAAACCCTGAAACTACTCCAACCCTGATTGGGCTCCTGGATAAACATCCGGCCCCCACCCTGCAGGAGCAATTGCTGCGTTTGGAGATGGAACTGACTTTGCCCGGAATCAATGCCGAACAAATTATCCTCAAAGCGGAAGAACAACTCGATTTGCAGGTACCGGAAAAACGGCTGGAATTCGCCCGCTGGCTGAATGGAAAGCGTCTGCACGTACACACATTGAGGATTATTGATGAAGAGAGGGCTTTGAGCCGCAAAGATTTTTTTCTGGTCTGGATCGATGCGATGGCCGTTTTAAACCGCTGGGAGGAGATCGGAGGTATTTTGGAGCAACCGGGGATTCCCCTCGAGACTACCTTTATGCATCTGTTCAAGATGCGGTTCTTAAGGGCCACCGACCAGTTTGCGAGAGCTGATATCGAATGGGAAAAAGCTCTTTTTTCCGCTGTCGGCGAGCCGGTCAGACTTTGGTATATGTTTAATTATGCGCAACGACTGAATTTATCCCCTTATGCGCGCAGCGCCCTCGAGCGGTTGATTTCTTTCCCCTCAGCCATGCGGGAAGCTTACGAAAAACTCCTGCTTTTGGAACGCGGTTTGGGCAGCACCGGGGCGATGCTGGCGGTGGTTCGCAGAATGGCAACGGTTTATCCCATCGATTCCGCTGTAAATAACGATATTGCCTACCTCAGCCTGCTCCTCAGGGAGGACGTTAAAAAGTCGGTCCGCAATGCGCGTCGGCTGGTTGAGGAAAACCCCAGATACCTGTCTCACCGGGTTACCCTTGCCTTGGGCTATTATCGGCAGAGCAATGCGGTGGCCGCCTTGCAGTTATTTGTCGGCCTTAATTTTGATGAAATTGATATCCCCAATCGCTGGCTCCCGGTTTTTGCCGCCATTTTGGAGGCCAATGGGTTGTCGTTGCAGGCCGACAATATGCGAAGAAAGATAAATTCCGAGGCTTTGCTGCCGGAAGAGCGTAGCTTGTCGATGTCCAGCTTTTGATCGATTTCAATTTCGGCCCATCAATCAAACGAACAATAGGGGGATGGTTCAGAGGCTGGCCGGTGGAATCTGAGGCGTTGACTGTATCGGAATATCCGTGGGCGCAGCTGGGTCTCCAGGGCTGGCAGTAGGGCCGGAAGCAGTGCTGGAAGGAGATTGAAATAACGTAGTTAATATCGGATAATTTAGAATGGCGCTGCTGGCCGGAATATCTCCGAAGAGACTGATTTCGTATATTTTCAAACCACTGCTCGTTGTGGTTCCTTCTCCTCCTCCTGCATCGCCTCCGCCTCCGCTTTCCTGTAAATTTCCTAATGCCGCATCGATTTCTAGGTTGGCCTCTGCGACGATTGAGTTGATCTCGGCGGCAATGGCTGGGTCTAAGTTTTCCATCCTGGCAACCCCGATTTCAGTAATTGCGCCTTGAGCGTCAACCGTCACTGAGAGAACGAGCTGCTTTCCCCCCGTAATCTGGCTGGTATTTCCGCCGGTAGGAGTGAATTCAAACTCGCCCTGCGCCACACCGATGATGGCATTGACCGTATCCACTGTGATTTGCTGCAATTGCACAATCCAGTCGGTGCCGCGAATGCCGCCAATGCCGATGGGTGTGACAATTTCAAAGTTCGAACGCGGACGGAGGCTTTTGGTGCTGCCCACGATACTGCCGTAATCGAGCTTGAGCCGTGTCGTGGACACGCTGGGCTCGCGTGTTAACCCCCTCAACCGGCCCGTTTCCTCGTGGGGTTCCTGGGTAAATTGGGCCACCTGGAGCCGGGAATTTTCCCTAACCGTGACGGTGGAGCCGCTTGAAAAGAGCAAAGCCACGCTGCCATCGGCTCCTGTCACAATGGTGTATTGGTCCGTAATCTGGACTCCATTGGCTGCCGTAATGGATTCGCCGGTGGCATCATTGGTCGCGGTTACGGTGCCTTTTACATTGGCCATGATGATTACATTAGAAACCTGGCAGAAGACCTGGAAAGGCAGGGACAGAAATAAAACCAGAAAAATTGCCGTTTTCGGCTGAGGATATTTGCGAAACATTAGATTAAATTAAATTTAAAAATAGTTCGGTTAATCATGATGTTGTTATGGAGCGGCCAGCTTTCTTTATCCTGAATTGCCCCTATTGCTGGAGGAGGCCTGGGCCGGGCGGACGGGCAGCCAGCGAATGAGCAGGTAACGGCCTCCGAGGTTGTTAAAATTCATCCGTACCCGCTCTTCTCCGGGTTCCACCTGCTGGACAGCCACCGGTTCATGGTTCCCGAAAAATCTCTCGGGAAGTCTGACAATATTCAAATTGCCGGCAGGTTTGTTTTGGCTTTCTTTTGGCTCAGGGCTATTATCCAAAACATCATCCAGATTGGGCAGGAAGTAAAACTGGAGAGTGCCCGGGCCCGATTCATAGAGAAGGGATAATTTGTTGACGGTGGCGTTTTGCTTCAGGTCCAAAACAAGGATGGATTGTTCATCTTCGGGTGAAAACTCATAATAGGTCAAAGAGTCATCGTCGATCATGAGGTTGGCGTCGGTAAGCGACCCCGAATTGAGGTAGGCGATTTCAGTGCCCGAGTAGAGCGAGGCGTAATCGTAACTGACGGTTTCCGTAGTTGCGGAGATATCTAATTCCGCCTCCACCTCATTCACACTTTCCTGGGCGGCCATTTCTCTGCGCTGAAATTTGGTTTGGCTGATATTGGGTTCTCCAAAGAGCCCCAGGCTGGCAATTTCTCCAGATTTTTCGATTTCAAATTTCAGTTGGACAAATTGGGCTAGAATAATGGGAAAGGTGTAGTTGGTTCGCTGTTTGGGAGCAATTGAGATGTTTTCGCCGACCTCAGTCCAGCGTTGGCTATCAAGGGGTAGAAATGTGTCGGAGACAGAGATATCCACCTTGCCGAGGGCGGAATAGCTCATCAGAAAGACCCGGTTGATGGGGTAGGGATTGACCAGATTGATGATCAGGGTGTGGGAGCCTTGGTTGAAGTTGTAAGCGAGGGTTTCGTCATCGCTCAAGAGGATTCCAACATCCGAACCTTCACTTGAATTGATGGAAATCTGTGCCTCTTGTCCCTTTTCATCAATGTAGGTGATAGAAACATCCATGTGCCAGCGGGCCAGGTTCTTGGGCAGGGCGACCAGGTATTCCTCGCTGACTTGGGGAATTTGATGAAGCTCAAGCGATTGGCCTGTGGCTGATGGCAGATACCCGGCCAGTAGTATCAGAACCGGAGAAATAATACGCAAAACGTCCTTTAATCCCATATTCGATACATTTCGGCATCTATGAAAAGAGCTTAAATACGGAAACTTCATTGAAACTTTCATACTGTGATTAATTGTGTTGAACCTATCTTAATCTACGGTCTTTGGCAAGAATTTATAAGAGGCTTATCATATGCCTTTTGCCAGTTCAAGGTTGCTGTAACTCTTTCTATAAGAATTAAATCTGGAATTTTTTAAAAATAAAAATTATTTTTAAAAAAAATATTAAAATCATCTTGAAACTGCTATTTTCCCCGAATTTCGACGATATTCAATTGACAGTTGAATCCACCTCAAGTTAACCTGAGACAGATTGGATAAATTATAGGGGGGACCTATCTTTATCCTGCTTACCTGTTCTTTATCCTGCTTACCTGTTTTATGCTATCATAATAAACAATGGATAAAGAATATCAATTTTTACAGAGAAATACTTTATATCAGTTTTTGAAATCGAGCATTCCCGCTGCTATCCTCATTATAGTTGCCGTTGGATTGATTTTTCCCACTGGGGCTAAAGGAGCCCCACCGGCACCTCCCCCTCCTGTTGATTATATTTGGGATGGGGACACAAATGACTTATTTTCCACGGACGATAACTGGGATAATGTAGCGCCGGGAACAAGTAAAAATGTTGAGGATATTAATACAATTATCTTTAACCGAGCAGGCGATGTCGACCATAACGTTGAGCTCGACCAAGGCGCGGGAGGTTCCAACACACAGCCTATAGGATTAATTAAAATTGAAAGTACAAATAATCGAAGCTTTACCTTCGACGAGTCAACTGAAGGCAATTATGAATATCTCCTATATGGAGTTGATGTTGGTGGAACAATATTCGGATTTGATAAATGATAGCACCGGCGACCAAACATTCAATGTCAAAGTTGGCATGGAAAACTCCCAGACCTGGCAGTCAGCCGGCAATGTCACATTCGATGACACGGTATTTTCCGGCAGTAACGGCGAAAATCTGACTTTGAGTGGAAGTTCGGGGATTACCTTTACATTTGCTGAAGACGTTAACAATGCCTTGGAAAACACAACTGGGAATGAAGTAACCCTCATCCAGGATTTTGCAGGCACAGTTAATATGGATGGGGTGTTTTATCACACATCCCTCGAACTCCAGCAAGGCACTTTTCTCTTGCGTGGAAACGATCTTGTCGAGGGCTCAAATTCGAACCCGACTAATCGAACCTGACTAATTTAATATTCAGCGACATTGGAGATGGCACATTTAGCACAGATGGGTATAACACAGATGGGTATAATGCGACTTTTAATGGGTCGATGACACTATCTGCCAATGGCACCATTGACTTGGGATCCGGTGGCGGTACTGTGCTTAATTTTGAAGAGGGGGGAAGCCGCACTGGCGGCACCTTAACTATTGATAATTGGGATGGCGATATTTGGTCTGGAGGCGGAACGGATCAGATTTTTTTCGGGGAAGGCGAAATCCTTGACGATACATTTCTAAATAACGTTTACTGGAGCCATCTTCCTGCCTATCAATTGGGTGCACGACAATTACCATCGGGAGAAATCCTTCCGCTCATTCCAGAACCTTCCACCTATGCCGGAATCGGATTTCTCATTGGATTCATATTTTGGCGAGAAGGTAAACGCAGAATGGCAGGAAATTCGGACCCCTCATAGAATTCATTTCTAAATAATTTCTATACAAAGAGGTGTTAAATGCTCCAAGCCTCTCTTTTTTGGCTGGTATGGAAATCGGGGTATTTGACAGTCAAACTCTTGATGCCGTAGCGCTCAGGTGTTGGGAGAAGCAAGTAAATCATCTCGATTGACCTGCCCTCAATACCATGAAGGACCGATTGATTGGGTCTTTCAATGGGGGCCGTAGCCGAAGCATGGCGTTTCCATGGCCCCTCAAATCATAGGACTGAGGTTCTCTGTAGAATATTGTGCTGCTTGTAAACGCCGGGATGAAACCGGTACGGGGGTCGGGGTAAAACCGGTACGCTTGGAATAAGGTTTAGGTTAGTAATTGCAGGTACGTCAAGGTTTAGGGTTTGGGAGTTGGTTTTGGGGATTGGCTTGGGGTCGGTGAGGAGGCCGGAGGCCGACGAGCCGGGCCCAAGGCGTTTATTGTTTTGTGCCACGGCGACGGCGTCGAGCATCGCGCAAGCGGTAGCTTTGCCCGTTGGCTTCGAGGATATGCACCCGATGGGTGAGTCGGTCCAGCAGAGCTCCGGTGAGCCGTTCGGAACCGAGCACTTCGATCCAGTTCTCAAAGGGCAGGTTGGTGGTGACGATGAGACTGGTGCGCTCGTAAGCGCGGCTGACCACGTCGAAGAGCAGTTCGGAACCGGTCTTGGAAAAAGGGACGTAACCGAGTTCGTCGAGGATGAGTAGGTCGAGCCTTTCGAGTTGCTTCATGAAGCGCTGCAGGTCGTGGTTGTCGCGTTGCTCGAGCATATGGGTAACCAGGGCGGTGACCCCGAAGAAACGGATCCGCCGGCCCTGGGCACAGGCGGCAAAGCCCAGGGCGGTGGCCAGGTGCGTTTTACCGGTACCGGCGTTACCGAGGAGCAGCACGTTTTCGCGCTGGTCGACATACTCCCCGCGCATGAGCTCTCGGATGAGCGCTTCGTTGAGCGAGGGCTGCGCTTCAAAGGCGAAGCTCTCGAGGGTCTTGAGCACGGGGAAACGGGCGTTTTTGATCCGCCGCTGGGCGGCCCGCTGTTCGCGTTCAATGAGCTCCCGTTCGACCAGATGCAACAAAAAGGCGGCGTAATCGAGCCGGTCCCGGGAACAAGCCGCGGCCACCGCCGGCCATTCGCGCAGGATGGTGGGCAACTTCAGTTTCTTGAGGTGATGGTGTAACAGCAGCTGGTTTTTTTCTTCCTTCATAAAGCCCCTCCTGGAATCTTGAGCAGTTCGCTGTAGGCACCGAGGTCAGGGGCGGCCACACGGACGTGACGCAGGTGTGGATGGCCGTCCAGCCGGAAGGTTCTGCTCCCGTAGTCTTCCTGAGGATAGAGATACTGGGCGATGGCCTCACGAGTCAGTCCCCCCACCCGCAGGGCCGAGACGACGGCCTGCTGCAAGGCCGCCATGGGGTGTTTCTCCAACAGCCGCAGCACCCGGATATACTCCCGGGTGCCTTCGCCCCCGCATTGGCTTTCGAGCCGGCGTCTGAGGACCTGCAGGCACTGCGGCAACTGCCAGCCCGAGAGTGGGCGGGCGAAGTCCAAAGCGCCCGGTTTTTTCTCCAGCAAAGCCAGGTAGTGCACCGGCTCGAAAGAGACTTGCTCTTTATCCCAAATGCGGCGGTGCCGGGCCACCTCTTGGCCCCCACAGAAGATCACCACCTGCCGACAGGACCCTTCCACCACCACCGGATGGTGGGCGCAGCGCACCGGCACCGAATAGTCGTTGCACTCGAAGCGCACCAGCGAGAGGCTGCTGACGCAGGTCGAGCGTTTGCGGCTCGCTTCAAAGGGTATGGGCGGCAACGCCAGCATGACGGCGCGCTCCTCGGCCAGCAGTTCCTTTTTCACCGCCCTTTTCCCGCGTAATTTACGCTCCATGTCCCGCTCACATGCCTCCAACAGCTTTGCGTTGAGTTCCTCCAGGTCCCGAACCTGCGGTACCGGTACCAGGAAGTTGGCCCGGGCATAACGCACGATCCCCTCGACCACGCCCTTCTCGTTGGGCCGGGCGGGCAGACAGAAGTGTTCCTCGAACAGGTAATGGCTCTGTAGCTGCAGAAACCCGTCGGTCAGCTTGCGTTCACGCGAACCGATAATCTTACCCACCGCCACCTTCGAGTTGTCATAGCTGATGCGCCGGGGCACCGCCCCGAAAAACTCAAAAGCTCGCAGGTGCCCCTCCCAGAAGCTCTCCGTGCACTCCCGTTCGAACACCTGCACGAAAAAGGCATCGCTGTAGGGCAGGCTCATGGCAAAAAATGGCCGCCTACGCAATTGCCCCGCCTCCTTCACCAGGGCATGACCGAAGTCCACCTGTCCCTCCCCGGGGCGGTGCTCCAGCGGCACGAACACTTCCCGCCGCCTCGCTCGCAGCTCGGCCACCACCTCCTTGACCGCCGTGTAGCCCCCTTGGTAGCCCTTCTCCCGACCCAAACGCTGGTAGATCCGTTTGGCCGTATGGCGCTGCTTCTTGGGCACGTTCCGGTCCGCTTTGAGCACCTCCTCGATCCAGCCCACATACGGATCGATCTTGCGCTCTCGCCTCTTCTTGCGCCGGTATCCCGGCGGCTGGGAATAGGCCAGGGCCAGCATCTTTCCCAGGGTCTCCCAGTGCAGTCCCTCTTCTCGCATTACAGAGCGCTTGCTCTACTTGTCCCGCAGCACTTTGTGCCGCACTCTTGTCCATTGCTTCATATCTCGATACACTCCTCCTTTCTAGGATAAGCGTACCGGTTTTAAAGCGCCCTCTTTACCGTACCGGTTTTTTCCCGGCGTTTACACTACCCGGATTCGATCATCAAATAACCAAGAAAAGGATTGAAAAATCATAGTGAAAGCAGAAAATTGGATCGAAATATTGGAATGCAGCTATTTTCAACGATTATTAATGTTCATATGGGAAATCTCGGAATTTATCTGACTTTGGACCGACTATTGCCTATCTGAACACTGATCAATTATATATCGGCATGGATAAAACTTTCAGGGAAACTAGGAAAGCCAGCTAATATGTGTGGGATTGTGGGATATACGGGTCATTCCCTAGATGAAAGGAAATTGCAAAGGGCAGTCGATTCCCTCCATCACCGGGGCCCTGACGGGAGCGGGATATACATCGATCCGCATCAGTGTGCGGGGTTGGGACACGCCCGTTTGTCGATCATCGACCTGGAAACCGGGGCTCAACCACTCTACGCCCAGAATGATGAATTGGTGCTGGTTTGCAATGGGGAGATTTACGACTTCGAACGGATCAGACATGAACTCGAATTAATTGGTCACGTATTCTATACTAAAAGCGATTCGGAGGTAATCCTGCATCTCTATCGGGAGTATGGAACAGAATTCGTCCACCACCTAAGGGGCGAATTTGCCTTTTTGCTGCTGGATAAACGCAAACGCGTATTCATAGCGGTTCGCGACCGTTTTGGCATTAAACCTTTATATTTTCACGAGAATGAAGGGAAATTTGTCTTTGCCTCGGAAGCCAAGGCTATTTTCGCAACAGGATGCCATAATCCTAAAATTGACGTAATTGCCGTTAGAAACTTTCTCAGCGGGGTTATTCCGGACTCGATTTTTAAAGATATTGAGGTTGTTCCACCGGGATGCCTGATGAAGGTGGACCTCGATAGCCGGAAGCATGAGATTCACCAATACTGGGATTTGGATTTGCCGCTCGAATGCGAAATCAAAGATGGCAAGGAACTCGATCATCATGCGCAAACCGTCCGTGAAGCCCTCGATGAAGCGGTTCGTCTGCGTTTGCGTGCGGATGTCCCCGTTGGCATCTATCTGAGTGGAGGAATTGATTCAGCAATTGTGGCCGCATCGGCCGCCAAACAGCATCCCGGCCGGATTAAGGCATTTACCATATCCTTTCCCGGGGAGGAAAATTTTAATGAGTATCGATTGGCCAAAGATATGGCCAAAAAGATTGGGGCCGAGTTCCATTCGGTTACCTGCGATCACGAAACAATGCTCAAGAACACCGAGGATTGCTTATGGGTTTCCGAATTTCCTTTTCATAATTTTCACGGAGTTGGCAAATTTCTCTTGTCTCGTTTGGCACAGCAGCATGTCAAAGTGGTTTTGACCGGGGAAGGCTCCGACGAGGTATTTTTGGGGTATGTCTTTTTTCAACCCGGCAAAGGCGCCATAACGTGCCAGATGGAAAACCGTTTGAAGACGCTGCGCACTCCCAGTGGACCTCATATCAGTGCAATTATCGAGGCGATTGGCTTTCTGCCTTGGCAGGAGCATGCGGAATCCTTTACCAAGGGGCGGCAGAAGTTTATAAGGAACCTTTTCCATCCCGACCAACATTCGCGGATTTCCGATAATCACCCCCTGGAGTGGCTCAAGCGGCGTATAGAGCGAACCCAAACGGATGAACGGTCCCCGGTCAAAAAAATTCAATACTTCTGCATCAAAGCGATACTGGCTCCCTATATCCTGACAATTCTTGGCGATCGGCAGGAAATGGGACACTCCATAGAAGGGCGCACACCTTTTCTTGATCACCATCTCTTCGATAAAGCCAGGAGAATTCCGGACCGTTTCAAGATACACAATGGGGTCGAGAAATATGTATTGCGAGAAGCGTTAAAAGACGAGATTACCGACGAAATATACAAACGTGAAAAATGGCCCTTCTGCGCCCCACCCTTGTGGATAAAAAAGGGCATTTATTCAACACTCGATCAGATTTACGATCGTTATTTATCTAAAAAAGCCATCGCAAAAAGTGGTATTTTCAACTACCGCATGATTCGTCGCTGCCGCTGGCTAGGACAACTGATTTTCTTCGATTGCGCAATAAAACGGAAATTGAACCAGATGTGTGTTTTCATTCTCACCGTTCAGATTCTGGACCAGCTTTACGTCCAAAATTTCGAGGAAAATCTGCAAAAACGACTGGCTGACAGGAAAGAGTCCGCCTACAAAACACCATCGGCTGCATCCAGTCCAAAGAAAAAGGATAAGCCACAGATCAATGATCCTCTATTGCAGAGCGAAAAGCTGTAGAACCTGTTTCACCTCTAATTTAATTTTCAGCGGAACTGCCGGGACGCAGAAGGTCGCCCATTCGATAGGCGTCCTTTCCCTTCGATGAATAGAAAAGAGCAAAATATCCGCCCAAAACGAAGATGATGTGACCGCCGAAAACACGACCATTGCCAGTGTGAGTCTCTATGGGATGGGGAATGAACCCTTGGTTAGGGTATTTCCATTGCTGTGATGACAAATTTCCGGACGGGTCAGTAGGGCCAAAGCGATTACTTCTTGGCTGAAATAGCTGGATTGACAATTGTCAAAACGAATTGTCAAAACGTATTGAAATCAGATAATTGGATCTTAATATTGTTGCCTACCTATTTTCAACGATTATGAATGTTCATATGGGAAATCTCGGTTTGTGGTGAGCTTGGTTGATAAAACGCTTGAAGATGGCGGCTGTAGGCTATCAGATAATTGGATCTTAATATTGTTGCCTACCTATTTTCAACGATTATGAATGTTCATATGGGAAATCTCGGTTTGTGGTGAGCTTGGTTGATAAAACGCTTGAAGATGGCGGCTGTAGGCTTATAGTACCCAATCGGCAGATGCGTCAGCGCTGCCTGTAATGAAGTTAGCTTAACTAAAGGAGATTCTGATGAAAAAAATAACCAATGCAAAAATCGTGTGCGTACTATATGACGATCCGGTTGATGGCTATCCCACAAATTACGCGCGCAGCGATATTCCTATGCTGGATACGTACCCAGACGGACAAACTTTGCCATCTCCACAGACGATTGATCATACTCCCGGCGCACTTCTCGGCAGCGTTTCTGGCGAGTTAGGTCTGCGTAAGTTCCTGGAAGAGCGTGGCCATACACTTGTCGTGACCTCCGATAAAGATGGCCAGGAATCTGTGTTTGAAAGAGAGCTTGTTGATGCAGATATAGTGATCTCTCAACCCTTTTGGCCTGCGTATCTAACTGCAGAGCGGATAGCAAAGGCCAAAAATCTTCAGTTGGCAATCACGGCTGGTATTGGATCAGATCACGTTGATTTACAGGCGGCGATAGACCATAACATTACCGTTTGCGAAATTACCTATAGTAATAGTATCAGTGTGGCGGAGCATGTCTGCATGATGATATTGTCTCTGGTTCGCAACTATATCCCGTCGTACAACTGGGTAATCAAAGGAGGATGGAACATAGCCGATTGTGTTTCGAGGTCGTATGATATTGAAGGGATGAACGTTGGGACCGTCGCGGCAGGTCGTATTGGAAGCGCGGTACTCAAAAGAATGAAACCTTTTGATGTGAAACTTCATTATACCGACAGGCACCGACTTTCAGTTGGAATTGAAAAGGAACTCAACGTGACTTTCCATGAGAGCGTTGAATCCATGATCAAGGTGTGTGATGTGGTGACAATCAACTGCCCACTTCATCCTGAGACGGAGCATATGTTTGATGAGAAAATGATTAGCAAAATGAAGCGTGGCGCCTACCTGGTTAATACAGCTCGAGGAAAGATTTGTGACCGCGACGCTGTCGCAAAAGCCTTGGAGAGTGGTCATTTGGCCGGCTATGCGGGCGATGTCTGGTTTCCGCAACCGGCGCCTAATGATCATCCGTGGAGAACCATGCCGCACCATGCAATGACACCACACACTTCAGGCACTTCTTTGTCGGCACAGTCAAGATATGCCGCGGGTAGCAGAGAGATATTGGAATGCTGGTTCGAAGGTGAGCCGATTCGGAATGAATATCTCATAGTTGATGGAGGGAAGCTTGCGGGTGCAGGGGCACACTCCTATAGTGAGGGCAACGTTACCGGCGGTTCAAAGGAGGCAGAGAAATTCGAGACGGTCGACTAAGTGAATTCATTGCTATCAAGCGAAGCTGTAAACGCCGGGATGCAACCGGCACAGTAAACGGGTCGCTTTAAAACCGGTAAGCTTCGTCTTCAAAAGAGGAGTATACCGAGATATGAAGCAATGAGTATAAAGAGGTTTCCTGAATTGTCAAATTCAGCCAGGGAAAGCAGAAAATTGGATCGAAATATTAGAAAGTAGCTATTTTCAACGATTATGAATGTTCATATGGGAAATCTCGGATTGAATATTCGGTGAACGCCAATGTCTAAGCCACTTCCAAAAGATATTATTGCTAGGTTTTTTAAAGAACTTCCGAAGGCCTCGACACCGCCCTCAGAGGCAAAGGTTGGCGATTCTACGATTTCCCGGACGTCGGCGCTACTCGGCTCATGTGCGGCTGGGACACGACGGAAGACGATGTCAACAAGTTTGTGGCCGATGCCGTAGAGTTGGCCGGAAAGGAGAAAAGATCATGAAAACCTGTCAACACTTCATCAATGGCGAGTATCAGAGCAGCGCCGAGACATTTGAAACCGTCAACCCGGCGACCGGCGAAGTAATCGCCACGGCGGCACGGGGAGCAAAAGCGGAGATTGAATTGGCCGTGGATGTCGCCCGAGAGACGTTTATGACGACGTCATGGGCGGACATGGATGGTCGGCTGCGCGGGGAGTTGCTGCGAAATGTGGCCGAGGCGATACGCCGGCATGCCGAGGAAATCGTCCCTATGGAAGTCGCCGATGCGGGCAAGACCATCGGCGATGCCCGTGCGGAGGTGGAGATCGCGGCCCAGGTCTGGGACTATTATGCGGACCTGACACAGTGCGCCATCGGCACGGTTAATTCCGTGCCCGCGCCGGATCAGTTCGACTATACCATTCGTCAACCGATGGGCGTAATCGGAATCATCATTCCCTGGAATTTCCCATTTGTGCTCACGGCGCTGAAGTTGGCGCCCGCCCTGGCGGCGGGCAACACGGCTGTGTTGAAGCCGGCCGAAGACACGCCCGTGACAGCCAGTATGCTGGGCGCGCTGTTGAATGAAGCCGGCGTTCCCGGCGGAGTTGTGAACATCGTTTTTGGGTTCGGCGAAGAGGCCGGCGCGGCGCTTGCCGCCAACGAGAAGGTGGAAAAACTGGTCTTCACCGGCTCAACGGAAGTCGGTTCGCAGGTGATGCAGGCGGCGGCGAAAAATATTACTGATGTCACGTTGGAGTTGGGCGGCAAGAGTGCCAACATCATTTTCGCCGACGCGGACCGTGAGCAGGCATTGATCAGTGCGGCATTCGGTTGCCTCCTCCACAGCGGGCAGTGCTGCTGCGCGGGAACGCGGTTGTTAATCGAAAATAAGATTTACGACTCGTTCGTGAATGAGCTCAGCGAGCGCTTCGAGCGTGTTCGTGTCGGTGATCCCGCCGATGAAAAGACCCACCTCGGTCCCATCATCAATGCCAACCAGATGGACAGGATCGAACATTACGTCAACGTCGGGAAAGAGGAGGGAGCGACCCTCATCACGGGCGGCGCCCGAGCCGCGGGCGGTGTGCTCGACAATGGTTTCTTCTACCAACCCACCCTGTTCGGTAACGCCAACAATGATATGCAGATCGCGCGCGATGAGATCTTCGGTCCGGTCCTGCCCTGCATGCCGTTTGACGACATCGATCAGGCCATCGCCACGGCCAATGAATCCACCTACGGCCTCGCCGCCGGGCTCTGCACGCGCGATCTGGTGAAGGCACATTATGCGGCGAAGCGGCTTCAGGCAGGTACGGTGTGGATCAACACCTTTAACGGCCTCGCACTCAACGCGCCTTTTCTCGGTTGGAAACGGAGCGGGATCGGCGTCGAGCGGGGTGTCGAGGGTCTGCACGATCACATGCGGTTGAAGCATGTGCGCATCGACATGTCGCAGAAACCACTGCCCGTTTTTGGGGATTGATAGGTTGAGGGAATGAGAAGGGTTAAAGGTTCAGGTTGGAATGGTGCTGATTTTCAGAGCCATTCCGATTTTACCCTATTTTCGGTCCGAGTCTTTACATTTACCAGTCGACCCACAGTCTGGTCCACCGGATGCCAGATGGGGGCCCTCCTCTTTGCACCAGTGCGTCGCCAGGAAGGTGCCGTCTTGCAAGCGCACGGCGGTGGGGAAGCCGAACATGAAACTATCCAACTCCTCAACGCCCGACTCCAGGCCTTGCGGCCGTTCGCGCCGGGCCCCGCCGTCATACATCAGTCCTTCATAGCGCAGGTCCCAGGCCGTGTCCGTGAAGCTCACCAGGTTCATGACAATGCCTTGATCACCGTAGCGACGGTTGTAGAGTACCAGGAGCCGGTCCCCACCCAGAGGAATCGGAGTCATGGTTTGGCCCCATATGCCGGTGGATTGGGATCAGAGTTTCATTGGCCCGATCCACGAAAGATTCCACGGCGGACGACATTTTTTTCATGGCCGCCTCGTAACCTTCCGCTGCCTGCTCCATCGCACGGCCGAACGTCTCCTGATTGATCGACCCCAGATCGAGCAGTTCATTCAGCTTTTCATGTTCAAGATTGAGCCTTTCAAGGGGTGTACGCGTTTGCTCAATAATAGCCTTGGCCACTCCCTGCAACTCATTGCGCCGAGTCATTAACTGCAAACCCTTCGCGGTTTCTGTGTTCTCCGAAATGATGGCAGCGACCGCGTCCTGGTTAATTGACTTTATTAAATACTGCCAATTTGATCATCAAATAACGAAGGATAAGATTGAAAAATCACATTGAAAGCAGAAAATTGGATCGAAATATTAGAAAGTGGCTATTTTCAACGATTATGAATGTTCATATGGGAGATCTCGGTTTATACGTCAACGAATACTGCCCCTACGAGGTATCTTGCATATCAGGTGCAACCTCAAGAGCAGGTTCTTACTCCTTTTTTTCTAGCCGGCGCGGGCAAAGCCCGACAGTCTTCCGGATATGAAACAGGAAATCAATCGTCGTAAGTTCTTGGGAACATCGATCGCGGCCGGCGCGGGCCTGACGCTTGGGGCTTTCGCTCCGCGGAGCAGGGGTCAGCATAGTAAAACGTATCAGACTTCTTCACCCAAGCTGGGATACATCTCCCCTCGTGGAAGCCGGCGGATCATTTATGTCAGCGATCCCTCCAGTATCGCCTCAGGTTATTTACCCGATCCAGCCTCTGAGGCAGATTTGCGCCGATGGGTGGATGAACTGGCGCACGCACAGGTCGATACTTTTATCCAGGAGGCTTACACCCAGGGGTGGACCACCTATTGGCGAACGGATGGTTTTGAGTATGACGCCCGCCCGCAGCATCGCCGCTTTCTTCCTCTATTGGATGAGGGCATACAACCGCTGGAGGTGCTTCTGGAGCAGGCTCATGAGCGAGGCATGGAATTTCTGGTGGGTATCCGAATCAACGATAATCATGGCCATATCTCGGTAAAACAAGGCGTGGGTTTCGGAGCCTCCTTTCTGGCAAATAATCCACAGTGGTTATTAAAGGAGGCGCCGCCGGGGCCCTATTATCAGCTAAGTTCGCCCATGGACTTTAGTTTTCCCGAGGTGCGGGACTACCTTTTCTCCGTCACGGAGGCACTGGTCAGCCGTTTTCACGTTGATGGCCTGGAATTATGCTTCCGGGACCATCGTTACTTTCCGCCCGACAAAGGGCGGGAGGGACAGCCTCTCATGACCGAACTGGTTAGGCGGATCCGTCAAATGCTGGACCAGAAGGGCCGAAGTAGAAACAAGAAGTTGCAACTTGGAGCGCGTGTTTACCAGACGGTGGAAGAATGCCAGATTCAGGGACTGGATGTCCCGGGTTGGATTTCCGAAGGCCTGCTGAATTATCTTGCCCCGGGTGATGTCATGTACTCTGATTTAAACGCCCCTTATGAGCAATTCACTCAACTGGCCCGCGCCTCGGATTGCCTGGTCTATCCGGCGCTTCTACCCTGGAGCAGCCTAAGGATGAGGCGCCGCCTTGGGGGAATGCCTATCTCGCTTGAGCAACAGCGCGCAATCGCTCAGAACTTCTACGGGGCCGGAGCCGACGGGGTCTCATTCTATAACCACTTCGTCACCTTGAAATGGGCGCCGTTCTATCCGATGATGCTGCACGATTTCGTTGAACTGAAAAGCCCGCCGCAAGTCTCTCGAGGAAATCGCCATTACGTCTTTGAACCCATCTGGGCGGGCTGTAAGGGCTTCGGCGGCGAGGGACGCACCTCAACCGGCGCCCTGAAGGCAGATCGGATCGTCCTGAGGCGCGCCGACTCGGGGGCCGGGGGAAGCTATCGATTTCGCATCTGCGAGGATTTTGAGCAGGTGCGGAGAGCGGCGCTGCTATTTCGCGGCCATCCCATGACGTTAAAGGACAAGCTGGAGATCCGGCTCAACGGAACTCCGATCTCTTCCGCAGCGCAAAAGCGACGAAACGACGAACAGCGGGTGGACATGGCCGCTGTGGTAGATGTAAGTTCCCGGACTGCTGCCGGCGAGACGCTTGTCCCTGAGATTCCCAGCGGTCCAATTCTGACCACCTGGTTCGAACTCACGGCTCCCCCGGCCGTGTATGGGGACAATTGGCTGGAGGTAACGTTGGTCGAAGCCGATTGCGAACTCTCTCAGGATCTCGTCATTGACGAGATTGAAGTCTTCATTCGGCCAAAGCGCGCTTAGATGAAATGCATCGTCATGAAGGTATATTTTGGGATCAATACAACAAAGATGATGAAATACGAAATCAATTAGCAGATACTCAGAGTGAATTAGAAATGGTTACAAAGCCTTGCTTTGAAGAGCCGATGAAAACATACACATTATTTACAAAGCAATGGTTCACCAAGGCTAAAAAGGCAAGTGCACCCGGACAGCAATAATCTCCGCGGCACTCTGCTTTTTGCCGCCAGTGATTTGCGACGTTATGTGTCTCTTGACGTGGCTGTTTTATACAGCGGGACACATTACTCAGTGATAGCGGAAAGTGATTGGAGATTTGGATGAAGAAACTGCCAAGCCATTCCTTGCCAACTTATTCAGAAGAATCCTGCAAGGACGCATTGTTTCATTATACTACCGCGGACGGTTTGCTTGGAATCCTTCGCGACAACGAAATTTGGAGTTCAGCCTATTATTGTACAAACGACGAATCCGAAGACGAATCCGAACTTAGCGCGGGCGAGAACGTTTTAACACAGATCTTTCGAGCGGATATCATTAAGAAAGGCCGGGCCTGAGAAAACCGACATGGCAACAATCACCGAGGTCATCAACGCTGTGGAAATTTTATACATTCTGAATCGAGATGAAACTCCCCGACGCAAGCATCGGGGTATCGGGGATGAAAATATCTTTACCACAATGTTAATTGACGCAAATCTTCCTTCGGCTTGCCTTGGTCCAATACATATCTCTCCACCAAGGCCAAGGCCCAATTGCCTCGCTCTCCTACCGTGCCCACATAGTAGCCTGAACTCCAGAAATGCCCGCCCCATAATTCCTTCTTCAGCCACGGCTCCCGTCCACTTCAATGACTCGGCTTGTTCACTTTTTCTTCTTCCACTCATCCTCTTTATAAGCCACCTATCCCCGACGCAAGCATAGGGGAATTTACAAGTTAAAGATTAAATGACGGCCGGATCAAATAAAGAAAAATGTCCCTATCTCCCCGAGGAGCGCCTACTACCTTTATATTCAGTGGTCTTATCTTCAGCGATTATAAAAAATTCCTCCTTTTCAAAAGTTTTATATACGGGGGGCTCCGGGCATCATCCCGAGTCGCTGGGAGCTGGAGTAAGGTTTCGGGGTTAATTCTTGGGCACCGCGGACACGAAGTCTACGCGAACTTCATGGAGCCGGGGTGATCGGCAGGCGTAGGGCGAAACAAACACGGCTCGGTATTGCAGCCATCGGGCGCCGCGGGGGGACCCCTTCAATTTCTGACCGGATCGTTCATAGAAGGTATTCGGACCCTGCGGACCCATCCATGGGCTCTGAGAGAGTTCCTCCCTGGTAGGCGCGACTCGCATCTGAAATTTTAACTCTGCTGGCAGGATTACATCGGCCTTCCAGTGAAGCCGTTTGGCCGTCATGTCCGTCATGTCAAATGGCGGGGAAAAGTAGGACTCATCCGGCTCTCGGGTATAGGCATTGCCTCGATCGCGGGCGGTCATGCCGTGGGGGCCCAGGCCCGGCAGACGCGTTGCCGGAGCGGCCAGAAAGCCGTCCGGGCCATTCCAGTAAATCAACGAGTCAACCTGATGCCCGATGTCATTGCGGTGGCAGGCCAGGACGAGATCAATCCAACCGTCCCGGTTCAAGTCCACTTGGGTGGCGGCGCCGGAACCTTCCGCCGGCAGATTGACCGGATGGTCCCAGTCAAGAGCCTTTCCGGTGCCCCAGAATACTTGTGCGGGGATGACCCGTGCCTTGGAGGTCGAGTATCCGGTGGCAGCCACGTCCAGGTGCCCGTCGCGGTTGAAATCGGCAATGGCCGTGAAGATCGGGGTGTATTCCGCCAGCAGCTTCTGCGAGTTTTCGCTTCGATAACCGTCGCGGCTACCGAAGAAGACGTGCATGGTGTCTTTTTGCAGGTGGTAATGCGCAGCGCATGAGACAATCAAATCAAGCCATCCATCGGCATTAAGGTCAGCGGTGTTCACGGCGATTGGATACGGCACCGGGACGCGCCAGCTGTGGTCCCCGCTAAAGCCGTCGGGCCCACCCAGATAGATGAGGATCTCATTGCGTTTATCGACGCATAAGATGTCGAGGAATCCGTCCTTGTTGACGTCCGCAAGTTTGCCCGTGTTTCCATAAGTCTCTAATCCCCGCGAACGCGAAAGGGAATACCCCGCTTCCGAACCAAAGTAAATCCTCGAAGATTTCGCCAGCGTTTCCGGTTTGGCGTCATACACTTGCGCAAAGGCTAGAATATCGAGGTAGCCGTCGCGATTGAAGTCGGCCAGCCGAAGGTCCTGGAGGCCATCATTCGCCGGGATGTCCTGAAATCGATCCGTCGCCGGGCCGTCCGGGCCTCCAGGATGGATTCGAATGTAGGGGGTCCATCCTGTATCTGTATTGACCCCCGCGTCGACGATGAACTCCGGGTAGCCGTCGAGATCAACATCGGCCACAAGGGCAATGCTGCTGCTGTCGACGGGGAACTCCAACCGCCGCTCGATTCCATATTCGGCTTTTTCGTTGCCGAGATAGATGTAATTGTGGATTTTGGACAGATGGCCGCCCATGGTGTTGTTGAAAACAACCTCCGGTCGGCCGTCCCCATTAAGATCGCCGGCCGTATTGCCGACGGCGCCGCCTGTCGGAAACCAGGTCACTCGATCCATGGAGAAGCCCGTTGAGCCGTTCCAGAACACCGCTGAATCAACATCGTAGTTCACGTTGTCGTATTTCCGGCTGACCACCAGGTCCTTTCGTCCGTCGCCATCGAGATCGGCCGCCGTGACCCAATCGGTGTGTGTCAGCGGCAACGATAGGTATACCGTCTGAAGATCCGTTCCGGAGCGAATCTCCACACCCTCAGCTGCGGCCATGAGGAGATCGTTTTTGTCATCGCCGGTGACATCCGCGACATCGATACCGATCGCCCCGGTGCTGAAGATGGAAGAATATCCGGTAGCTTCAATGATCCGGGTGTCGTCTTTGTTGAGCTTGCCTTGCCGGTTCCAATAGATCTGGACGCGGTTTCCACCTGAAAAAATGACATCTTCCCAGTTGTCGTGATTCAGATCGGCAACGATCACACGCAAAGGGTAGGCGGTCGGCAGCCGCACCGGCTCGGATGTATCGAATCCACCCTCCGTGCCCCAGTAGACGTAGGACTCCGTGTTGTAGTCGTGCTCAACTCGATAGTTCGCCAGGGCAAGATCGACAAATCCATCCTGGTTGAGATCGGCGGCGGCAATGGAGACCGCCGCAATTCCCGTGATCGCATACTCTTCCGTGGCCTCGGTGAACCGGCGATCTTCTCCGCCCAGATAGACCCGGGCGTGCTTGGGCTCTCCGGGATTATGGGGATCGTTCCAGGAAGTAGGGAAGATCAGATCCAGGATGCCGTCGCGGTTAATATCTAAGACAGCCACATCGTAGGCCCCGGTCGTTGGCAGGTCGGTTCGCTCGACACCGAGTCCGTCGGGGCCGCCCCAGTAGACAAACGAGGGAAGCTCCGAGGTAACACCGTTTTGGCCGTTAGCCACAACCAGGTCCGTATGGCCGTCCCGATCGAGATCAACGATCCGGCTCATCCAACCGCTATCAGCGGACATCTCCTTCCGGGTCCAACTCTCGCCCTTGTCCTGAAGCGTATAAACATGTGTCGGCCCGCGTTCGATATAATCGTGCGAATTGGCCAGCACCAGGTCGACGTAGCCATCGTTGTTTACGTCCAGCCGGTGAATCATCTCGATGACGCCATTGGCGTTGACGTAAAGATTGCTCCCGCCGTCTTCGAACTGCCCCTTCGCAAATTCCTCAAAGCCGCGATGAATCCACGCCTGCTCGCCCGCCTGCGCCAGGTGACTTGCCATAATTATAACTAATGAATAAACGATAACCGGTATCTTCACCACTTTCGAGCCAGTTAAACCGAGATTTTCCATATCATCCGTTAGAATCGTTGAAAATAGCTAGATTCCAATATTTCGATCCATTTTGCTCCTTTAAATACAATTTGGCAATCTTTCCCTTTGTTATTTGGTGATCAATTCCGCGATATTTAACGAATAGTTAGCCCAGATATTTCGTAAAAAAAGTATCGTTGATATGCTTAACTGCTGATATACAGCAGGATAGATCAATAATTAAAGCAATATCAGCGATGACAAAAGGTAAACAATTAAAGCTACAGTTGACAAGGGTAAAAGGCCGCCGTGTGCGGGTTGATTTCAAGGGCGGAGAGGTTACTTCGGATGCCGGACTGCTTTTGATCCGGGAAGTGGATCGGCAGTTGGGCTTGACCGAACGAGCGGCCCGACAGTTAGTGGACAAACGGCAGAAGGGCAAAGTACGCCATGAGGTATTGGGGATGCTGCGGCAGCGCGTTTACGGGCTGGTGGCGGGCTATGAGGATTTGAACGACTTTGATACCCTGCGCCACGATCCATTGTTGCAAACGGTAACGGGGCGCATTGAAACGTTGGCCAGCGCGCCGACTTTGTGTCGTTTTGAAAACGGGCAGGATCGGCGGGCGGCCTTTGCGGTAAACGAGCTGTTGGTCGAACAGTTCATGGGCTCCTTTGCCGAGGAACCCGAAGAGATCATCCTGGACTTTGACGCCACCGACAATCCGGTGCACGGGCTCCAGGAGGGACGTTTTTTCCACGGTTATTATGATCATTACTGTTTTCTGCCGCTATATGTTTTTTGCGGTGATCAGCTGCTGGTGGCCTACCTGCGGCCGAGCAAGATCGATGCCAGCAAGCATGCTGGGGCCATCCTCAAATTGCTGGTTAAACGGATTCGCCAAAGCTGGCCCCGTACGCGGATTATTTGGCGCGCCGACAGTGGATTTTGTCGAGACCGGATACTCTCTTGGTGCGACCGCAACGAAGTTAGTTACATCGTGGGGATGGCTCGCAATGCACGCTTGCAGCAAGACGCCCAGCAGTTGCAAAAGCAGGCCAAAGAATGGTTCGAACTAAGGGGTAAAAAACAACGGTTATTCCAGGACTTCGTCTATGCTGCCGATTCGTGGCGATGGCTGCGGTTGGTCATCCATAAAGCCGAACACACCGCACAGGGGTCCAACCCGCGCTTCGTGGTGACGAACCTGCCGGGCGATCCCCAGGAGCTTTACGACAAGGTATACTGTGGCCGCGGTGAAATGGAGAACCGAATCAAGGAACAGATGCAATTGTTCAGCGAGCGCACCAGCGCCCATCAATGGTGGGCCAATCAGTGGCGATTGCTCTTGTCGGCGCTGGCCTACACCTTGATGGAAGCCATGCGCCGGTTAGCCTTAAAAGGGACGAAGTGGGCGCGGGCCCAATGCCACACCCTGCGGCTCAAATTAATCAAGATCGGAGCGGTCATCGTGCGCAACACCCGAACGATTCACTTTCACCTAAGTGAGAGTTATCCTTGGGCCAGTCTTTTCAACCATGCGGCCCGCCGATTGGTGCCAACCTAAAGGGTGCATTGGTGCTGCCCCCGGCACTACCGAACCAATGGGGGAAAGGGGGCAGTGTCTCTACACCCTGAAAAACACCTAAAAATCAAGACGATCTGCTCAAAATACAAAGAAATCCATCTCCAATAGCAATAACGAGCCAAACTTTACCCTTCATGAAATATCCGGGTTAGCCGGATATTGTTTGACCATAAACCGGAGTTTCAGGAGGCGGTACAAACAAATAACCGAGGGTAACGCTTTTGGGATTTTGCAAACATTTCCCAAATTAGCTAAAAGTTTTAATTTTAGCAACGGATACGTGTTGCTGCCCCGTCGGTAAGGTGGAGCAAGCCGTTTTTTTCGAGCCTCCCCCTTCCCCCGGTGCTTTAACAGTTGACGTGTGAAGTGGACGGGGTTGTTTGGACAATTTTGACGTGGGATTAAGGTGGAAATCGTGTTCATATTATTTTTTAAAAATATATTTTGTCCTTAGCCAAAGACGGGCACGCAGGTGCCCGCAAGCTGTATTGGCGGGGAGGTTGGTTTTGCTCCGATTGCATGGACTTCGGCCGGGGTCCGGTAGCCCAGGGCTTGGTGGGGGCGCAGGTGGTTGTAGAAGTCCAGGTAGCGGGCTATCCCTTCGCTGGCTTCCTTTGCCGTGGCGTATTCGCGCAGGTAAATGTCTTCATACTTGAGGGTTCTCCAAAAGCGTTCAACAAATATGTTGTCCAGGTAGCGGCCACGCCCGTCCATGCTGATGCGCACCCCGGCTTGCCCCAGCACCGAGGTGAACTCGCTGCCGGTAAACTGGCTGCCTTGATCGGTGTTGAAGATTTGAGGTTGGGCCCGCCTCAGAGCTTCCTCCAGGGCGAGCACACAGAAGCGGCTCTCCAGGGTGTTGGAAAGCTGCCAGCTCAACACGTAGCGGCTGAACCAGTCCAACACCACGGTCAAGAAAAGGAATCCTCGGCTCAGCCGCAGGTAAGTGATGTCGCTGCACCATACCTGGTCGGGCCGCTCGACCGCCAAACCCCGCAGCAGATAAGGGAAAATGCGGTGCTGCCGGTGCCCCTGGCTCAAGTTTCGACGCGGATAAATAGCCTCCAGGCCCATTTGGCGCATGAGCCGCTGGATGCGGCCTCGTCCCACTGCATGGCCCTCTCGACGTAGCCACTGGGTCATCCGGCCAGAACCAAAAAACGGATATTGGGTGTAGAGCTCATCCATGCGATGCATGTAGAGAACGTTCTGCTCGCACTGGGCACGGGCCCGATAGTAATAGCTGCCGCGGGCCAGCCCCAGCAACTGACATTGCCTGCCGATACTGATTTTTCCTTGAAGTGGTTGCACCATCTTGCGCCTCTCACCAACCGAATTGTTCAGACTTTTTTTTTAGCCAATCGCATTCTACTTTCAGCTTTCCAATCTCCTGGTAAAGGTGATCTTTTTCCGTCTCGTTGTCCTTGCTGAGAGTCTGCCGCTGGCGCGAAAACAGCTCCGTTGCTCCCTGCAAAAGCTGCTTCTTCCATTGGGTCACCTGGTTGGGATGCACCTCAAAACGACCGGCGATCTCGTTGATGGTATGAGCGCCCCTGATGGCTTCCAGGGCCACTCGGGCTTTAAACTCAGCACTGTCTTGTCTTCTCTTTCGTGATTTAATAACATTCATAGGTTAGCGGATTTAGTGGTTCAAGACCACCTTATTCCACTGTCCAGTTTTCCCCGTCCATTTCAGTGTACTGGATTTGTTGGACACGGGATTCTCTTATATTCATTGTTTATTGATTAGTGTGTCAGGCGGCTTGTTTTGGTAAAGGGTTTTGTTTTCTCGTTGCCCCCCATGGGGGGCAAATATTTTCCTCGAATTGGACTGGGCTTTGGTAACTCAGAGAGGAATGTTTGCGATATCGGTTGTAGAAGATTTCCACGTATTCGAAGACAGTTGATCGCAGTTCGCGCTCGTCGGCAAAGTGGCGGCCTCGAATCGTGCTGGTCTTGAAGCGGCCGTAGAACGATTCCATGGCCGCGTTGTCGTAGCAGTTGCCTTGGGCGCTCATGCTCGGCTTCATGCCTAGTTCAGAGACCAGCCTCTGATAGTCGTCGCTGCCGTAGGGGCTGCCCCGATCGCTGTGATGAATAATCCCGGTGCGCAGTGTGCCGCGGGTCATGGCCGCGGCTTTGAGGGCCTTGCCAACCAGCTTCGCGTCGTTGTGGTTGGAAACGCTCCAGCCCAGCAGGCGTCGGCTGAACAGGTCCATCACCGTGGCCAAGTACATCCAACCGGCCAGGGTCCGTAGGTAGGTCGTGTCCGCCACCCAGACCTCGTCGATATGGGTCGGCTGGCCATGCTTTTTAAGCACATTGGGGCTGTAACCATAGGGATGGTTACTGTTGGTTTTTAATGGCTTAAAGCGTTTACTCTGGGTGCTTTTGATTCCCATTTCACGCATCAGACGCAGAGCCCGGTCACGGCCGCAATCGATGCCCTCATCATCCTTCAGATGGCGGTGCATTGGCCGATGCCCATAGCGGCCCTTGGCCTCTTTGTGTACCTTCAGGATCGCCCCCTTGATTCCCTCGTCCTCGATCCGCCGGGCCGAGGGCGCTCGGGGCCTCCAGCAGTAATAGCCACTGCGACAAATCCCCATCGCCGAGCATATTTCCTCGATCTTGAAGCGCCCCTCGTTGTCTTTGACAAACTGGTACTTCATTGTTCGTCCTTGGCAAAGTAGCCCACCGTTTTTTTTAGTATCTGGTTGATCCGCTCCGAGCGGCGCAGCTCTTTGCGAAGACGATCTATCTCGGCCGCCATCTCCTTCGGACTGCTCTGTCGCTTTGAGGTGGCTTCGCCCTGCTGATCGTCCAGATAGAGCCTCTTCCACCTATACAATTGGTTGGTGTTGACCCCAAGTTTGGTCGATACCTCGGTGGCGCTCAGACCATCGAGTATCATCAGTTGAACTGCCTCATTTTTGAACTCTATACTGCGTCTTCTTCCCATGCTTCGATTCTCCATTTAGGAGAATCTCGTGTCCACTTTTTCCAGTGCACATCAGTTTTTCAGGGTGTAGAGACACTGCCCCCTTTCCCCCATTGGTTCGGTAGTGCCGGGGGCAGCACCAATGCACCCTTTAGGTTGGCACCAATCGGCGGGCCGCATGGTTGAAAAGACTGGCCCAAGGATAACTCTCACTTAGGTGAAAGTGAATCGTTCGGGTGTTGCGCACGATGACCGCTCCGATCTTGATTAATTTGAGCCGCAGGGTGTGGCATTGGGCCCGCGCCCACTTCGTCCCTTTTAAGGCTAACCGGCGCATGGCTTCCATCAAGGTGTAGGCCAGCGCCGACAAGAGCAATCGGCACTGATTGGCCCACCATTGATGGGCGCTGGTGCGCTCGCTGAACAATTGCATCTGTTCCTTGATTCGGTTCTCCATTTCACCGCGGCCACAGTATACCTTGTCGTAAAGCTCCTGGGGATCGCCCGGCAGGTTCGTCACCACGAAGCGCGGGTTGGACCCCTGTGCGGTGTGTTCGGCTTTATGGATGACCAACCGCAGCCATCGCCACGAATCGGCAGCATAGACGAAGTCCTGGAATAACCGTTGTTTTTTACCCCTTAGTTCGAACCATTCTTTGGCCTGCTTTTGCAACTGCTGGGCGTCTTGCTGCAAGCGTGCATTGCGAGCCATCCCCACGATGTAACTAACTTCGTTGCGGTCGCACCAAGAGAGTATCCGGTCTCGACAAAATCCACTGTCGGCACGCCAAATAATCCGCGTACGGGGCCAGCTTTGGCGAATCCGTTTAACCAGCAATTTGAGGATGGCCCCGGCATGCTTGCTGGCATCGATCTTGCTCGGCCGCAGGTAGGCCACCAGCAGCTGATCACCGCAAAAAACATATAGCGGCAGAAAACAGTAATGATCATAATAACCGTGGAAAAAACGTCCCTCCTGGAGCCCGTGCACCGGATTGTCGGTGGCGTCAAAGTCCAGGATGATCTCTTCGGGTTCCTCGGCAAAGGAGCCCATGAACTGTTCGACCAACAGCTCGTTTACCGCAAAGGCCGCCCGCCGATCCTGCCCGTTTTCAAAACGACACAAAGTCGGCGCGCTGGCCAACGTTTCAATGCGCCCCGTTACCGTTTGCAACAATGGATCGTGGCGCAGGGTATCAAAGTCGTTCAAATCCTCATAGCCCGCCACCAGCCCGTAAACGCGCTGCCGCAGCATCCCCAATACCTCATGGCGTACTTTGCCCTTCTGCCGTTTGTCCACTAACTGTCGGGCCGCTCGTTCGGTCAAGCCCAACTGCCGATCCACTTCCCGGATCAAAAGCAGTCCGGCATCCGAAGTAACCTCTCCGCCCTTGAAATCAACCCGCACACGGCGGCCTTTTACCCTTGTCAACTGTAGCTTTAATTGTTTACCTTTTGTCATCGCTGATATTGCTTTAATTATTGATCTATCCTGCTGTATATCAGCAGTTAAGCATATCAACGATACTTTTTTTACGAAATATCCGGGTTAGGTTGGCACCAATCGGCGGGGCGCATGGTTGAAAAGACTGGCCCAAGGATAACTCTCACTTAGGTGAAAGTGAATCGTTCGGGTGTTGCGCACGATGACCGCTCCGATCTTGATTAATTTGAGCCGCAGGGTGTGGCATTGGGCCCGCGCCCACTTCGTCCCTTTTAAGGCTAACCGGCGCATGGCTTCCATCAAGGTGTAGGCCAGCGCCGACAAGAGCAATCGCCACTGATTGGCCCACCATTGATGGGCGCTGGTGCGCTCGCTGAACAATTGCATCTGTTCCTTGATTCGGTTCTCCATTTCACCGCGGCCACAGTATACCTTGTCGTAAAGCTCCTGGGGATCGCCCGGCAGGTTCGTCACCACGAAGCGCGGGTTGGACCCCTGTGCGGTGTGTTCGGCTTTATGGATGACCAACCGCAGCCATCGCCACGAATCGGCAGCATAGACGAAGTCCTGGAATAACCGTTGTTTTTTACCCCTTAGTTCGAACCATTCTTTGGCCTGCTTTTGCAACTGCTGGGCGTCTTGCTGCAAGCGTGCATTGCGAGCCATCCCCACGATGTAACTAACTTCGTTGCGGTCGCACCAAGAGAGTATCCGGTCTCGACAAAATCCACTGTCGGCGCGCCAAATAATCCGCGTACGGGGCCAGCTTTGGCGAATCCGTTTAACCAGCAATTTGAGGATGGCCCCGGCATGCTTGCTGGCATCGATCTTGCTCGGCCGCAGGTAGGCCACCAGCAGCTGATCACCGCAAAAAACATATAGCGGCAGAAAACAGTAATGATCATAATAACCGTGGAAAAAACGTCCCTCCTGGAGCCCGTGCACCGGATTGTCGGTGGCGTCAAAGTCCAGGATGATCTCTTCGGGTTCCTCGGCAAAGGAGCCCATGAACTGTTCGACCAACAGCTCGTTTACCGCAAAGGCCGCCCGCCGATCCTGCCCGTTTTCAAAACGACACAAAGTCGGCGCGCTGGCCAACGTTTCAATGCGCCCCGTTACCGTTTGCAACAATGGATCGTGGCGCAGGGTATCAAAGTCGTTCAAATCCTCATAGCCCGCCACCAGCCCGTAAACGCGCTGCCGCAGCATCCCCAATACCTCATGGCGTACTTTGCCCTTCTGCCGGTTGTCCACTAACTGTCGGGCCGCTCGTTCGGTCAAGCCCAACTGCCGATCCACTTCCCGGATCAAAAGCAGTCCGGCATCCGAAGTAACCTCTCCGCCCTTGAAATCAACCCGCACACGGCGGCCTTTTACCCTTGTCAACTGTAGCTTTAATTGTTTACCTTTTGTCATCGCTGATATTGCTTTAATTATTGATCTATCCTGCTGTATATCAGCAGTTAAGCATATCAACGATACTTTTTTCACGAAATATCCGGGCTAGGTGATTGGTAGGGGGGAGGCGATATGTGGACATTGCCGGGGAGAATCCGGGCCCTTCCTTTTATAGGCAAAGTAGGAGTAGATTTCCTATCTGGATATCCCTGAAGCCTTCCCTGCGAGGCGCCCCTCAATCCACGGGCCAGCCCGCCCCAAAAATAGGTCGGATAATATTCAACAGCCTATCAATCGCCCTCATTGACACTCCGGTGGCGATGATTTCTGGAATGACCTCCATGATGCCCATCATACCTTCTTTTTCCAAGGTACCCTGTTTTCATCCGCAACACCGCCACAAGCTGCTAAAACACAAGGATTGGGCCGTTTTTCATCCGCAACATTTGAGTTCGATGTGCCGATTCCTTGTGATGTGACCGCCGAAAACACTACCATTGCCAGTGAGAGTCTTTCTGGAGAAATTACCGGAAAGACCTATGAAGCAAAAAAGATACACCCCTGAACAAATCATAACGATACTGCGCGAAGTAGACGCAGGCAAAGGCATTCAGGATGTCTGTCGGTCCCACAATATCAGTCCTCAAAGCTACCATCGTTGGCGTAAAAAGTATGGCCGCATGGAGCTGCGTGACGCCAAGCGGCTGAAGGAGCTGGAGCGCGAGAACACACAGCTTAAGAAGATTGTAGCCGAGCAGATGCTGGAGAACCGTGTGCTCAAGGTGGTGAACGCAAAAAAATGGTAGGCCCGAAGCAGAAAAAGGAAGCGGTGAAGCATGTATTGGCCCAAGGGTCGTGCTCGCTGCGTCGGGCCTGTCAGTATTTTGGGTTGCACCGCTCAACCTACCTGTATGAACCCAAGAAAGCTACTGAGTATAGGCATAAACTGGTGGCACGCATCATTGCCTTTTCGAAGAAGCATCCGCGCTATGGCTATCGTCGGATCCGCGCTTTGTTGACCCATGAAGGTTGGCCCGTGAGTCGCAAATTCGTCCAAAAAGTGCGTCGTTTCGAAGGACTGGGTGTGCGCCCGTCTGGCAAGCGCCGTCGCCGGCAGGGCCAATCCACGGCTACCCCGACCCGAGCAGTGCAGCCCAACCATGTGTGGAGTTGGGACTTCGTGGCGGATCGCACCGACCGGGGCGGTCCGCTCAGGCTCTTGACACTGATCGATGAACATACCCGTCAATGCCTGGCCATTAAGGTTGCGCGCTCACTGAAAAGTGCCGATGTGGTAGAGGTATTGAACGATGCCATAAGAGAGAACGGCAAACCTCAGTGCATCCGCTCGGACAACGGATCGGAGTTTATAGCCCACCAAGTCAAAGAAGAACTGCAGCGACAGGAAATTGCCATCGCATACATTGATCCAGGAAGCCCTTGGCAGAATGGACATATAGAATCCTTTCATAATCGTTTGCGCGATGAATGCCTTAATCAGGAACTGTTCCTGAGCGTGACCGAAGCGCGTGTGGTGGTCGAACAATGGCGACACAAATACAACGCGAAACACCCCCACAGCCGATTAGGCTTTCTCTCCCCAAATACATTTGCCAGACTCTGGCGAACAATCAACTGAAGTGGACGGGGTTGTTTGGACAATTTTGACGTGGGATTAAGGTGGAAATCGTGTTCATATTATTTTTTAAAAATATATTTTGTCCTTAGCCAAAGACGGGCACGCAGGTGCCCGCAAGCTGTATTGGCGGGGAGGGTGGTTTTGCTCCGATTGCATGGACTTCGGCCGGGGTCCGGTAGCCCAGGGCTTGGTGGGGGCGCAGGTGGTTGTAGAAGTCCAGGTAGCGGGCTATCCCTTCGCTGGCTTCCTTTGCCGTGGCGTATTCGCGCAGGTAAATGTCTTCATACTTGAGGGTTCTCCAAAAGCGTTCAACAAATATGTTGTCCAGGTAGCGGCCACGCCCGTCCATGCTGATGCGCACCCCGGCTTGCCCCAGCACCGAGGTGAACTCGCTGCCGGTAAACTGGCTGCCTTGATCGGTGTTGAAGATTTGAGGTTGGGCCCGCCTCAGAGCTTCCTCCAGGGCGAGCACACAGAAGCGGCTCTCCAGGGTGTTGGAAAGCTGCCAGCTCAACACGTAGCGGCTGAACCAGTCCAACACCACGGTCAAGAAAAGGAATCCTCGGCTCAGCCGCAGGTAAGTGATGTCGCTGCACCATACCTGGTCGGGCCGCTCGACCGCCAAACCCCGCAGCAGATAAGGGAAAATGCGGTGCTGCCGGTGCCCCTGGCTCAAGTTTCGACGCGGATAAATAGCCTCCAGGCCCATTTGGCGCATGAGCCGCTGGATGCGGCCTCGTCCCACTGCATGGCCCTCTCGACGCAGCCACTGGGTCATCCGGCGAGAACCAAAAAACGGATATTGGGTGTAGAGCTCATCCATGCGATGCATGTAGAGAACGTTCTGCTCGCACTGGGCACGGGCCCGATAGTAATAGCTGCCGCGGGCCAGCCCCAGCAACTGACATTGCCTGCCGATACTGATTTTTCCTTGAAGTGGTTGCACCATCTTGCGCCTCTCACCAACCGAATTGTTCAGACTTTTTTTTTAGCCAATCGCATTCTACTTTCAGCTTTCCAATCTCCTGGTAAAGGTGATCTTTTTCCGTCTCGTTGTCCTTGCTGAGAGTCTGCCGCTGGCGCGAAAACAGCTCCGTTGCTCCCTGCAAAAGCTGCTTCTTCCATTGGGTCACCTGGTTGGGATGCACCTCAAAACGACCGGCGATCTCGTTGATGGTATGAGCGCCCCTGATGGCTTCCAGGGCCACTCGGGCTTTAAACTCAGCACTGTATTGTCTTCTCTTTCGTGATTTAATAACATTCATAGGTTAGCGGATTTAGTGGTTCAAGACCACCTTATTCCACTGTCCAGTTTTCCCCGTCCATTTCACAACAAAGCAGCGGCTGGCTCCATTCGGCCTACGGCCTCATTGCGCCACCCGCTGCAAAACCTACAATACCAAACCTACGGAAATACTCTCACTTAAAGTGGTAGCAAAGATGGGGTCCGATCACTTGATTGATGACGAAATAAATGTCGTTCCCCGTGATTGAACCATGGAGAGACAAATACAACAAATACAACGCAAAACACCTCCATAGCCGACTAATACCAAATCGCAAAAGGATTGATAAAGATTAAAAAACAGCTATAAAGGCGGAATGAGAAGATATATGGGAACCGATGAAGACCGTGAACGTATCAAGAAATTGCTCAACAAAGAGGCTGTCGGCTGGCGTAAAGAGCGTTTGGTGGCATTAAAAATGGGCTTCCAGCCGCACCACAGCATTGATGAAATTGGAGCCATCGTGGGCCGAGGCAAAGCGACGATCCAGCGTTGGTTTGACAAATATCGTGCTGCAGGGCTCGGGGCGGTGCTTACACGCGCCTACAAAGGCGGGATCAAAAGCCGTTGCGACAAAGAGGTGGAGGCCTTCTTGCTCAATGGTTTGAAGGTCGCGCGCTGGAACACAGCCGTTCAGGCGGGGCAAGAGCTGGAGCGACATTTCGGGCGCTCCTTCGCCTACAAGACGGTGTGGCGATGGCTAAAAAAATGCGCCGGGGTGCTTCGAGTCCCTCGCCCCGTGCATGAGAAACGGGACTCGGCAAAAGCGGAAGCGTTCAAGCGAGACTTTTCTAAGATCCTCCAGGAGCTTTCCCTCACCCGAGGCAATCGGGTTCGGGTGTGGTTTGCCGATGAAAGCCGTTTTGGTTTGCTTCCGGTGTACCGCCGGTGCTGGACGCAAAGAGGGCTTCGGCCGCACAAAAAATATCAGACAAGATACCAGTGGAGCTACTGTTACGGAGCCCTCGACGTGGTCAACGGCGAGATGGTATGCATCCAAACCCCTAGCACGAATCTACAGTGGACGGAGGCTTTCCTCCAACAGATCAAAAAGCAATATCCTGAGGAGGAACATGTGGTTGTATGGGACGGGGCAGGCTTCCATCCGCACGACTCGGAGCACCCCAACGTCCCCCCGGGCATACATATCGTGAATTTGCCGCCGTATAGTCCTGAACTCAACCCGATTGAAAGACTTTGGGATATGATACAGGATCAAACGGCCAACAAACTGTGGCCGAGCATTGAGCGACTCGAAGAAGTCGTCGCAACCCATCTCAAAGACTGGTGGGAGGACACTGAAAAAGTCCTCTCTTTAGTTGGCGGAGGCTGGCAGCACATTCAAGCAAACGCTTCTGCCAAATAACTTATTATCATACCTAATGAGATTTGGTATAAGCTTCCTCTCGCCCAATACTTTTGACAGACTCTGGCCAACTTTCAACAAAGCAGCGGCTGGCTCCATTCGGCCCACGGCCTCATTGCGCCACCCGCTGCAAAACCTACAATATGAAATGGACGGGGAAAACTGGACAGTGGAATAAGGTGGTCTTGAACCACTAAATCCGCTAACCTATGAATGTTATTAAATCACGAAAGAGAAGACAATACAGTGCTGAGTTTAAAGCCCGAGTGGCCCTGGAAGCCATCAGGGGCGCTCATACCATCAACGAGATCGCCGGTCGTTTTGAGGTGCATCCCAACCAGGTGACCCAATGGAAGAAGCAGCTTTTGCAGGGAGCAACGGAGCTGTTTTCGCGCCAGCGGCAGACTCTCAGCAAGGACAACGAGACGGAAAAAGATCACCTTTACCAGGAGATTGGAAAGCTGAAAGTAGAATGCGATTGGCTAAAAAAAAAGTCTGAACAATTCGGTTGGTGAGAGGCGCAAGATGGTGCAACCACTTCAAGGAAAAATCAGTATCGGCAGGCAATGTCAGTTGCTGGGGCTGGCCCGCGGCAGCTATTACTATCGGGCCCGTGCCCAGTGCGAGCAGAACGTTCTCTACATGCATCGCATGGATGAGCTCTACACCCAATATCCGTTTTTTGGTTCTCGCCGGATGACCCAGTGGCTGCGTCGAGAGGGCCATGCAGTGGGACGAGGCCGCATCCAGCGGCTCATGCGCCAAATGGGCCTGGAGGCTATTTATCCGCGTCGAAACTTGAGCCAGGGGCACCGGCAGCACCGCATTTTCCCTTATCTGCTGCGGGGTTTGGCGGTCGAGCGGCCCGACCAGGTATGGTGCAGCGACATCACTTACCTGCGGCTGAGCCGAGGATTCCTTTTCTTGACCGTGGTGTTGGACTGGTTCAGCCGCTACGTGTTGAGCTGGCAGCTTTCCAACACCCTGGAGAGCCGCTTCTGTGTGCTCGCCCTGGAGGAAGCTCTGAGGCGGGCCCAACCTCAAATCTTCAACACCGATCAAGGCAGCCAGTTTACCGGCAGCGAGTTCACCTCGGTGCTGGGGCAAGCCGGGGTGCGCATCAGCATGGACGGGCGTGGCCGCTACCTGGACAACATATTTGTTGAACGCTTTTGGAGAACCCTCAAGTATGAAGACATTTACCTGCGCGAATACGCCACGGCAAAGGAAGCCAGCGAAGGGATAGCCCGCTACCTGGACTTCTACAACCACCTGCGCCCCCACCAAGCCCTGGGCTACCGGACCCCGGCCGAAGTCCATGCAATCGGAGCAAAACCAACCTCCCCGCCAATACAGCTTGCGGGCACCTGCGTGCCCGTCTTTGGCTAAGGACAAAATATATTTTTAAAAAATAATATGAACACGATTTCCACCTTAATCCCACGTCAAAATTGTCCAAACAACCCCGTCCACTTCAATACCAAACCTACGGAAATACTCTCACTTAAAGTGGTAGCAATGATGGGGTCCGATCAAAATCGCAAATAAGGTTGCTATAAGGTTGCTATTGGGATGGAATATGAGTGGCATCGAGATGCTAATTGGGATCCATTCGCAAAAATACATGGTTTAGTTACAAAAGAATAAAACATAACAAGACACTCAACCGGACGCTTAACAGCACCGATTAGTTTAACGTTCGGCCTAATTCAGGAGTACAACAAAAATGAAAATCGAAGATATTCTTTCCACCCCGGCGAAGATTCTGACCAAGGAACAGCGTGAGTTCTACTTCGAGAATGGCTACGTGCTACTCGAAGGACTTATTTCGCCTGAGTTGATTCATCGTTTACGCGAGGCGACCGATCGAATGATCGCACGTAGTCGTAACGTGACTACTTCCAACGCTGTTTTCGATCTCGAGCCAGGGCATTCTGCGAACGAACCCCGGATTCGTCGTTTGTCGAGTCCCGTGGATCATGACCCGGCCTATTGGGAATTCGCATCACAGTCGGTGATTGCAGATGTGGCTGCGGATTTGGTTGGACCAGACGTAAAATACCACCACTCGAAACTGAACTTCAAATGGTCCAAAGGCGGCGAAGAAGTGAAATGGCACCAGGACATTTCCTTTTGGCCACATACCAATTACAGCCCGCTCACAATTGGAACGTACCTTCTGGATGTGGGAGAGGATCAGGGCCCAATGGGGATTCTGCCGGGAAGTCATAAGGGGCCTCTATTCGACCAGTACAACAGCGATGGAAATTGGGTTGGATGTCTCGGGGAGGAGACGCTTGCTCAGCTTGATCTGGATCGTGTAAATCACATGACCGGTCCCGCGGGATCCGTGACCGTGCACAACTGCCGTGCGGTTCATGGGTCGAAGGCGAATCAAGCGGCCAAAGGCCGGCCCTTGCTCCTGAACACCTACTCCTCAGCGGACGCTTACCCCTACACATACAATCCAATCCAGAGTCCCCATTTTGGTGATATTGTCCGAGGCACGCCTGCCCAATGGGCGCACCACGATGATCGCCCGTGTCAAATTCCGCCAGACTGGTCGGGCGGCTATACATCGATCTATGCTTTGCAGCAAGAAGAAACACAGCAATAGAAGTGTTGCATGAATGTTCGCATGCAACTTGATAAGAAATGGCGAACAAATGGATGCATTTGACTTTCATTTCGCCGCGCTTCATGAAAGCGAGTAATCTAATACGTTCAGGGATCTCCGAGCTGAAACAAGGTATCGTAGGGGGTTAAGATAAATGCCCAAGAAGCCGACCACACCCTTCGGATACATATCATTCTCGAAAGACCGCAAGGTTGACAAGAAGATCTTCCAGCTCTCAGACGATAAGGCCGTTCAAGAAAAGGAAGTGGCCGAGTCGTTCGTGACGGCTTTCAATAAGCACCCCGAACACCGAAAGATCATTGACTGGTCTGCCTTACCGGAGAACGACCAAGATTTCCTCCTCAAGTTTGGCAATGCTGAGGTCCTCCTACAAGTGACCGAGCTTGTGGAAAGGGAATTTGTGATCCCGATGACCGAGGAGGAGTACAACGCGGGACAGTCTACTGATGCCTACCTGAAGGATGGTGGGCCAATACCTTGGCGTATAGACATCGAGAAAAGGGACGAGGCGCTAGCCCGGATATTTCATGAAGGGTAAAGTTTGGCTCGTTATTGCTATTGGAGATGGAGATGGATTTCTTTGTATTTTGAGCAGATCGTCTTGATTTTTAGGTGTTTTTCAGGGTGTAGAGACACTGCCCCCTTTCCCCCATTGGTTCGGTAGTGCCGGGGGCAGCACCAATGCACCCTTTAGGTTGGCACCAATCGGCGGGCCGCATGGTTGAAAAGACTGGCCCAAGGATAACTCTCACTTAGGTGAAAGTGAATCGTTCGGGTGTTGCGCACGATGACCGCTCCGATCTTGATTAATTTGAGCCGCAGGGTGTGGCATTGGGCCCGCGTGTAAACGCCGGGATGAAACCGGTACGGGGGTCGGGGTAAAACCGGTACGCTTGGAATAAGGTTTAGGTTAGTAATTGCAGGTACGTCAAGGTTTAGGGTTTGGGAGTTGGTTTTGGGGATTGGCTTGGGGTCGGTGAGGAGGCCGGAGGCCGACGAGCCGGGCCCAAGGCGTTTATTGTTTTGTGCCACGGCGACGGCGTCGAGCATCGCGCAAGCGGTAGCTTTGCCCGTTGGCTTCGAGGATATGCACCCGATGGGTGAGTCGGTCCAGCAGAGCTCCGGTGAGCCGTTCGGAACCGAGCACTTCGATCCAGTTCTCAAAGGGCAGGTTGGTGGTGACGATGAGACTGGTGCGCTCGTAAGCGCGGCTGACCACGTCGAAGAGCAGTTCGGAACCGGTCTTGGAAAAAGGGACGTAACCGAGTTCGTCGAGGATGAGTCGGTCGAGCCTTTCGAGTTGCTTCATGAAGCGCTGCAGGTCGTGGTTGTCGCGTTGCTCGAGCATATGGGTAACCAGGGCGGTGACCCCGAAGAAACGGATCCGCCGGCCCTGGGCACAGGCGGCAAAGCCCAGGGCGGTGGCCAGGTGCGTTTTACCGGTACCGGCGTTACCGAGGAGCAGCACGTTTTCGCGCTGGTCGACATACTCCCCGCGCATGAGCTCTCGGATGAGCGCTTCGTTGATCGAGGGCTGCGCTTCAAAGGCGAAGCTCTCGAGGGTCTTGAGCACGGGGAAACGGGCGTTTTTGATCCGCCGCTGGGCGGCCCGCTGTTCGCGTTCAATGAGCTCCCGTTCGACCAGATGCAACAAAAAGGCGGCGTAATCGAGCCGGTCCCGGGAACAAGCCGCGGCCACCGCCGGCCATTCGCGCAGGATGGTGGGCAACTTCAGTTTCTTGAGGTGATGGTGTAACAGCAGCTGGTTTTTTTCTTCCTTCATAAAGCCCCTCCTGGAATCTTGAGCAGTTCGCTGTAGGCACCGAGGTCAGGGGCGGCCACACGGACGTGACGCAGGTGTGGATGGCCGTCCAGCCGGAAGGTTCTGCTCCCGTAGTCTTCCTGAGGATAGAGATACTGGGCGATGGCCTCACGAGTCAGTCCCCCCACCCGCAGGGCCGAGACGACGGCCTGCTGCAAGGCCGCCATGGGGTGTTTCTCCAACAGCCGCAGCACCCGGATATACTCCCGGGTGCCTTCGCCCCCGCATTGGCTTTCGAGCCGGCGTCTGAGGACCTGCAGGCACTGCGGCAACTGCCAGCCCGAGAGTGGGCGGGCGAAGTCCAAAGCGCCCGGTTTTTTCTCCAGCAAAGCCAGGTAGTGCACCGGCTCGAAAGAGACTTGCTCTTTATCCCAAATGCGGCGGTGCCGGGCCACCTCTTGGCCCCCACAGAAGATCACCACCTGCCGACAGGACCCTTCCACCACCACCGGATGGTGGGCGCAGCGCACCGGCACCGAATAGTCGTTGCACTCGAAGCGCACCAGCGAGAGGCTGCTGACGCAGGTCGAGCGTTTGCGGCTCGCTTCAAAGGGTATGGGCGGCAACGCCAGCATGACGGCGCGCTCCTCGGCCAGCAGTTCCTTTTTCACCGCCCTTTTCCCGCGTAATTTACGCTCCATGTCCCGCTCACATGCCTCCAACAGCTTTGCGTTGAGTTCCTCCAGGTCCCGAACCTGCGGTACCGGTACCAGGAAGTTGGCCCGGGCATAACGCACGATCCCCTCGACCACGCCCTTCTCGTTGGGCCGGGCGGGCAGACAGAAGTGTTCCTCGAACAGGTAATGGCTCTGTAGCTGCAGAAACCCGTCGGTCAGCTTGCGTTCACGCGAACCGATAATCTTACCCACCGCCACCTTCGAGTTGTCATAGCTGATGCGCCGGGGCACCGCCCCGAAAAACTCAAAAGCTCGCAGGTGCCCCTCCCAGAAGCTCTCCGTGCACTCCCGTTCGAACACCTGCACGAAAAAGGCATCGCTGTAGGGCAGGCTCATGGCAAAAAATGGCCGCCTACGCAATTGCCCCGCCTCCTTCACCAGGGCATGACCGAAGTCCACCTGTCCCTCCCCGGGGCGGTGCTCCAGCGGCACGAACACTTCCCGCCGCCTCGCTCGCAGCTCGGCCACCACCTCCTTGACCGCCGTGTAGCCCCCTTGGTAGCCCTTCTCCCGACCCAAACGCTGGTAGATCCGTTTGGCCGTATGGCGCTGCTTCTTGGGCACGTTCCGGTCCGCTTTGAGCACCTCCTCGATCCAGCCCACATACGGATCGATCTTGCGCTCTCGCCTCTTCTTGCGCCGGTATCCCGGCGGCTGGGAATAGGCCAGCATCTTTCCCAGGGTCTCCCAGTGCAGTCCCTCTTCTCGCATTACAGAGCGCTTGCTCTGCTTGTCCCGCAGCACTTTGTGCCGCACTCTTGTCCATTGCTTCATATCTCGATACACTCCTCCTTTCTAGGATAAGCGTACCGGTTTTAAAGCGCCCTCTTTACCGTACCGGTTTTTCCCCGGCGTTTACACCCGCGCCCACTTCGTCCCTTTTAAGGCTAACCGGCGCATGGCTTCCATCAAGGTGTAGGCCAGCGCCGACGCCGACAAGAGCAATCGCCACTGATTGGCCCACCATTGATGGGCGCTGGTGCGCTCGCTGAACAATTGCATCTGTTCCTTGATTCGGTTCTCCATTTCACCGCGGCCACAGTATACCTTGTCGTAAAGCTCCTGGGGATCGCCCGGCAGGTTCGTCACCACGAAGCGCGGGTTGGACCCCTGTGCGGTGTGTTCGGCTTTATGGATGACCAACCGCAGCCATCGCCACGAATCGGCAGCATAGACGAAGTCCTGGAATAACCGTTGTTTTTTACCCCTTAGTTCGAACCATTCTTTGGCCTGCTTTTGCAACTGCTGGGCATCTTGCTGCAAGCGTGCATTGCGAGCCATCCCCACGATGTAACTAGAGGCTGTCCCAAAAGGGTGATTTTTGCGAGGGCTTTTGATAGGCGCTCATTCTAGAGGTATTTGCATTTGGGAGAGTATCAACTTTGCTCTCCTATGACGTTAGGATACTGGTTTTGGGGTCCGGTTGCCTGGGTTTCTTTGTATGAGCCGACAGTACGGCTGTGAAAAAGTATTGTCCTTGCTTTTCCGCTCTCTAGGCCGCCGCTTTGGTTTTTAGTTCGTCTTGCTGGGCCAGCATCTTGGCTACTTTCCATAGGTTGTGCGAGAGTACCGACCAGGCTACGCTGATCGAGCGGTTGGCAAAGCCTTTGCTGCGCAACCGCCCGGCCTGCCAGCGATTCTTCAATACCCCGATCCGCCCTTCGGTGCTGGCCCGGCGCTTTTGCAATTGTCTGAACAGTGGTTCCTCCATCCGTTTTTTCAACTGCTTCGGATCGCGTGGACAGAGCGCGTCGTAGATTCCCTCCTGGGCTAACTGCCGGCGGGCCCGCTGGGAGGCAAATCCCCGGTCCGCGCACATGGCCGCTATGGGTTCTTCCAGGTTGAAGCGGTTCTGTCTTTGCAAACTCTCTTGCATTTGTTCATTTTCGCTTGGAGTTCGGCTGCCGTAGAGTTTCCAGTCCAGCAGGTACCCTTCAACGCTTTCTCCCAAAAACAGGGTGTTGCCGAACTCGACCTCTTGGCCCGCTTTACCTCGCACAATCACCTGCCCATCGAGTTCGTAAACACTCAAGACTTTCTCTGCGTTTTTCACCTGGCGGCCGCCAATGATCCGCTCGTGCGCCTGTTTGATGACCACCGGGATTTGCTCGCTCATGCGCTCCATCCGGGCGAGGATCTGTTGGACCTGTTTTTCGCTGTAATCGCTTTGCTCCCAGCAGGCTTGCAATAATTCCCGGTGACTGCGGGCATGCTCCCCGATCCGTTTGAGCAGCTTTTTCATCTGCCTCAAGATACCCTTGCGCTGCCGCGCGCTGTCCTTTCGCCGCCGGCTGTGGGTCATCTGTATGCACAGCCGATTCATCTGCCGAGCCAAGGGCTCCGGTTCGATCGGCATGCGATGGCGCACACCGGCCTTCTCGCGGATCAGCCGGATCGCTTTGAGCAACGTGCCGGCTACATCCTTGAGTAATACCCAGTCCGTCGGCCAATGAATGTTAGCCTCCAAACAGGTGCCGTCGATCAGGCAAATGGTGGGGTCAATCGGCTTGTCCAATCTCACCTGCCGGGCCAGAAGGGCATCGCCCACCACCTCAGTCAAGGTCCGGTGCAAGGCCCTCAACTGCTCTTCGCTGAAAAACTTCGAGGCCCGCTCCAGGGTGCTTTTGGAGATGCCCCTGATGCCATCGATCTGCCGGACACGGCAAAAGTCGGCCAACAGATCGCTGCTGCCCAGAGCCCGCGACAAATGCCGAAACGAAATCCCTCCGAGCAGACGGCCCAGCGTATCCATGCGCAGTGCCTTGATGGCAAAACTGGCCCGCTGCCGCCGGGCCTTTAGACCCATTGGCGGCCACCCCTCCAAGGCCAGCTCAATGGCCTGCGATTCCACCTCCGAGTCGATCAGCAGCCGATCGATTCGATCAATGGTGGCGCGGAAGTTATCGTAATCGAGGCACCGGTCGACCACAGTTAAAGCTGGACGCAGGAGGCATTGGATGGCTATATTTTTCATAGAAAGGGCTATATTGATTTTCGCTAACTCAATTATAGAACCCTCTTTTGGCCGGATCGAGCAAAAACTTGCTCTTTCCGGCTCTTTTTATCAACGTCATCCAGTTGACTATAAAATCTTTATATTTTTGGGACAGCCTCTAACTAACTTCGTTGCGGTCGCACCAAGAGAGTATCCGGTCTCGACAAAATCCACTGTCGGCGCGCCAAATAATCCGCGTACGGGGCCAGCTTTGGCGAATCCGTTTAACCAGCAATTTGAGGATGGCCCCGGCATGCTTGCTGGCATCGATCTTGCTCGGCCGCAGGTAGGCCACCAGCAGCTGATCACCGCAAAAAACATATAGCGGCAGAAAACAGTAATGATCATAATAACCGTGGAAAAAACGTCCCTCCTGGAGCCCGTGCACCGGATTGTCGGTGGCGTCAAAGTCCAGGATGATCTCTTCGGGTTCCTCGGCAAAGGAGCCCATGAACTGTTCGACCAACAGCTCGTTTACCGCAAAGGCCGCCCGCCGATCCTGCCCGTTTTCAAAACGACACAAAGTCGGCGCGCTGGCCAACGTTTCAATGCGCCCCGTTACCGTTTGCAACAATGGATCGTGGCGCAGGGTATCAAAGTCGTTCAAATCCTCATAGCCCGCCACCAGCCCGTAAACGCGCTGCCGCAGCATCCCCAATACCTCATGGCGTACTTTGCCCTTCTGCCGTTTGTCCACTAACTGTCGGGCCGCTCGTTCGGTCAAGCCCAACTGCCGATCCACTTCCCGGATCAAAAGCAGTCCGGCATCCGAAGTAACCTCTCCGCCCTTGAAATCAACCCGCACACGGCGGCCTTTTACCCTTGTCAACTGTAGCTTTAATTGTTTACCTTTTGTCATCGCTGATATTGCTTTAATTATTGATCTATCCTGCTGTATATCAGCAGTTAAGCATATCAACGATACTTTTTTTACGAAATATCCGGGCTAGGCATGAAGCCGAGCATGAGCGCCCAAGGCAACTGCTACGACAACGCGGCCATGGAATCGTTCTACGGCCGCTTCAAGACCAGCACGATTCGAGGCCGCCACTTTGCCGACGAGCGCGAACTGCGATCAACTGTCTTCGAATACGTGGAAATCTTCTACAACCGATATCGCAAACATTCCTCTCTGAGTTACCAAAGCCCAGTCCAATTCGAGGAAAATATTTGCCCCCCATGGGGGGCAACGAGAAAACAAAACCCTTTACCAAAACAAGCCGCCTGACACACTAATCAATAAACAATGAATATAAGAGAATCCCGTGTCCAACAAATCCAGTACACGTCATGGGCGCTGACGCCAAGATTTCTGCAGCCACATCTTCGATTAACTGTTCCATCGACAAATCGATCCTAAATTTTAAGCCACTCACCTGAACATCTTTCTTTTTTTTGGGTTATTTTTCGAGTTTTCCTCTTTCATGGATTAGTTCACCTTATTTTCCACCTGCCTAGAATGTTAGACAGGCAACGAGCCGCCCAAATTTTCAACTACTTTGGGGCGTCGCCAGTGGACATCGTGGGATATGATTTGAAGGCGATATCCCCAGACCTCTTCACATATAGAAGACGCCAATGTTAAACATATGGGGATTGCCCAGGGGGATTGCCCAGATGCCCGACATTACACATTAACCTCCCACAGCCAAATACTACTGGAAATTAAGGCGAAAATATCCCGGTGCCATCATCGGTTTCGCTTCAGATTTCGCGGATAATATAGCAATGAAAACGACAGAAAAGGGTCAATACAGGAATTATATGTATAATCAAATTCAGGTTATTAAAAATAATTCAATATAAAATATCAAAAAATGTTTTTTAATATAACCATTCTTCAATCATGTGAGAAGTGCTCATTGTATAAACAGTTAGTATTTGAGAATAAATATTGGCTTTATGTTTGAGGATGTGGGTAGTGTATAAAAAAAGAATGTTATTTTGTATTTTTAGCTGTACAAATAGCGTTAGGCAGTTTATTCTTAGTGCATTAGTGCATGGTTACTAAAATTATTAATTGTCGGCACTGTGGAAGTGAAAATATCATTAAATTTGGCAAGACGCCCAACCATAAACAGCGCTACCGCTGCCATGATTGTGGTAAACAAAGCCGCGAAAACCCCACAGTGAAATACACCGAAGAGCAAAAAGAAATGATCCTTCGAGTCTATCAGGAACGCAGCAGTCTACGCGGTTTACAGCGCGCCTTCGGGGTGAGTCCCAACACCGTTTTGAGTTGGTTAAAAAAAACGACAATCGCTGCGACCGCTCAAAAGCACGATTCTTGCGGCCCGCCGCCATGATGTCATTGAACTGGACGAACTGTGGTCTTTTGTGGGGCGCAAGAGCGATGCCCAATGGGTTTGGATCGCTCTTTGCCGACGCACCCGTCAAATCCTCTCCTATGCCATTGGGCCTCGGGATTGGTATCGTTGCCGGGAACTTTACGAGCGTCTGCCACGGGCCTACAAAAGATGTGCCACCTACAGCGACTTTTGGAGCACTTATGATGAAGTCTTTCCTCATAACCTGTAAACGCCGGGATGAAACCGGTACGGGGGTCGGGGTAAAACCGGTACGCTTGGAATAAGGTTTAGGTTAGTAATTGCAGGTACGTCAAGGTTTAGGGTTTGGGAGTTGGTTTTGGGGATTGGCTTGGGGTCGGTGAGGAGGCCGGAGGCCGACGAGCCGGGCCCAAGGCGTTTATTGTTTTGTGCCACGGCGACGGCGTCGAGCATCGCGCAAGCGGTAGCTTTGCCCGTTGGCTTCGAGGATATGCACCCGATGGGTGAGTCGGTCCAGCAGAGCTCCGGTGAGCCGTTCGGAACCGAGCACTTCGATCCAGTTCTCAAAGGGCAGGTTGGTGGTGACGATGAGACTGGTGCGCTCGTAAGCGCGGCTGACCACGTCGAAGAGCAGTTCGGACCCGGTCTTGGAAAAAGGGACGTAACCGAGTTCGTCGAGGATGAGTAGGTCGAGCCTTTCGAGTTGCTTCATGAAGCGCTGCAGGTCGTGGTTGTCGCGTTGCTCGAGCATATGGGTAACCAGGGCGGTGACCCCGAAGAAACGGATCCGCCGGCCCTGGGCACAGGCGGCAAAGCCCAGGGCGGTGGCCAGGTGCGTTTTACCGGTACCGGCGTTACCGAGGAGCAGCACGTTTTCGCGCTGGTCGACATACTCCCCGCGCATGAGCTCTCGGATGAGCGCTTCGTTGATCGAGGGCTGCGCTTCAAAGGCGAAGCTCTCGAGGGTCTTGAGCACGGGGAAACGGGCGTTTTTGATCCGCCGCTGGGCGGCCCGCTGTTCGCGTTCAATGAGCTCCCGTTCGACCAGATGCAACAAAAAGGCGGCGTAATCGAGCCGGTCCCGGGAACAAGCCGCGGCCACCGCCGGCCATTCGCGCAGGATGGTGGGCAACTTCAGTTTCTTGAGGTGATGGTGTAACAGCAGCTGGTTTTTTTCTTCCTTCATAAAGCCCCTCCTGGAATCTTGAGCAGTTCGCTGTAGGCACCGAGGTCAGGGGCGGCCACACGGACGTGACGCAGGTGTGGATGGCCGTCCAGCCGGAAGGTTCTGCTCCCGTAGTCTTCCTGAGGATAGAGATACTGGGCGATGGCCTCACGAGTCAGTCCCCCCACCCGCAGGGCCGAGACGACGGCCTGCTGCAAGGCCGCCATGGGGTGTTTCTCCAACAGCCGCAGCACCCGGATATACTCCCGGGTGCCTTCGCCCCCGCATTGGCTTTCGAGCCGGCGTCTGAGGACCTGCAGGCACTGCGGCAACTGCCAGCCCGAGAGTGGGCGGGCGAAGTCCAAAGCGGCCGGTTTTTTCTCCAGCAAAGCCAGGTAGTGCACCGGCTCGAAAGAGACTTGCTCTTTATCCCAAATGCGGCGGTGCCGGGCCACCTCTTGGCCCCCACAGAAGATCACCACCTGCCGACAGGACCCTTCCACCACCACCGGATGGTGGGCGCAGCGCACCGGCACCGAATAGTCGTTGCACTCGAAGCGCACCAGCGAGAGGCTGCTGACGCAGGTCGAGCGTTTGCGGCTCGCTTCAAAGGGTATGGGCGGCAACGCCAGCATGACGGCGCGCTCCTCGGCCAGCAGTTCCTTTTTCACCGCCCTTTTCCCGCGTAATTTACGCTCCATGTCCCGCTCACATGCCTCCAACAGCTTTGCGTTGAGTTCCTCCAGGTCCCGAACCTGCGGTACCGGTACCAGGAAGTTGGCCCGGGCATAACGCACGATCCCCTCGACCACGCCCTTCTCGTTGGGCCGGGCGGGCAGACAGAAGTGTTCCTCGAACAGGTAATGGCTCTGTAGCTGCAGAAACCCGTCGGTCAGCTTGCGTTCACGCGAACCGATAATCTTACCCACCGCCACCTTCGAGTTGTCATAGCTGATGCGCCGGGGCACCGCCCCGAAAAACTCAAAAGCTCGCAGGTGCCCCTCCCAGAAGCTCTCCGTGCACTCCCGTTCGAACACCTGCACGAAAAAGGCATCGCTGTAGGGCAGGCTCATGGCAAAAAATGGCCGCCTACGCAATTGCCCCGCCTCCTTCACCAGGGCATGACCGAAGTCCACCTGTCCCTCCCCGGGGCGGTGCTCCAGCGGCACGAACACTTCCCGCCGCCTCGCTCGCAGCTCGGCCACCACCTCCTTGACCGCCGTGTAGCCCCCTTGGTAGCCCTTCTCCCGACCCAAACGCTGGTAGATCCGTTTGGCCGTATGGCGCTGCTTCTTGGGCACGTTCCGGTCCGCTTTGAGCACCTCCTCGATCCAGCCCACATACGGATCGATCTTGCGCTCTCGCCTCTTCTTGCGCCGGTATCCCGGCGGCTGGGAATAGGCCAGCATCTTTCCCAGAGTCTCCCAGTGCAGTCCCTCTTCTCGCATTACAGAGCGCTTGCTCTGCTTGTCCCGCAGCACTTTGTGCCGCACTCTTGTCCATTGCTTCATATCTCGATACACTCCTCCTTTCTAGGATAAGCGTACCGGTTTTAAAGCGCCCTCTTTACCGTACCGGTTTTTCCCCGGCGTTTACAGCTTCTTTGGTGGGAAATTGCCGGAGTATCCTTTTTGTGCCAGAAAATTTTACAGGAATGCAGACACGGTAGGAGCCACCAAAGTCTTCCCCGCGTGTCCGGTTAATGATTTCCGTAACAGTTATCCTGCTTCCCTTGGGGTGTTCCCACGCTTTCAAGTGCGGGATTCTTTTTCTCTTATCCGTCCTTGCTTTCATGGGCTCCATATTGCCAAAAGGTGCCACTTAATCAATAAAAAAGAAAGGAAAAGTTAGGACAATATTTTAGGTAATTCTCCAAAACATTGATTAACAATAGGATAGGTATTGGGAAATTGGCGGGATAGACGGGACTTGAACCCGCGGCCTCCGGCGTGACAGGCCGGCGCTCTAAACCAACTGAGCTACTACCCCTTTCGGTTCGGTGTGTGGAAGGCTAAAACCTATGAGTTCATTGTAGCCTGTCAAGTGGTGTTTATGAATATATTTTGGAAAATTCGCCGGAGTTTATTGAATCGGGTCGTTGGGGAAATCGGCCTTTAATCTTGTCTTGGCAGTTGCCTGGAGCAAGATTACAGGGGAACCATGCGTGTTTCAATTTTTGGTGAAAAAATAAGGGGGTGGGTTTTAGAATCCTGAAGGTATCTTTTCGTTATTAGGCAATTAATCTATTGAATATCAATAGATTATAGAACTATAACTTTTTTGATAAAATTATGCTTGGCCACTTTTATTGCTCTGCTTGGCCTTTTTCCACTGTTTGGAATGGCTTCAGAGACCCCCTGTAAGTTTTATTTTTTCCTGACACCCCCATCTATGAACCTGATTAACTGATTAACCTAGGGGGGGCGCCCAATTTCCCTGGTGGCGATATACGTATTAGTCAAATGCCGATCAAAATTTTTTCTGAAAGGGGGGAAAATGTATTCCTGATTTAGGTGTTATCCATTACGGTGGAAACGGTGGAAACAAAGAACCGCTTACCCTCCCGTACTCAACAATTGGCGATGGGTCCATACAAAAAGGAGAAGAAAGATAAAGAAAAGGCTGAATACCAAAGGGATGAACGTAACAAGATTCTTCGATGATGTTACACGCATACATCCTTTTTGTAGACTCTCACGCCGTTCTTTGCTCTTAAGGAATGGTCGAGGGCATCTATTTGGGAAACCTTGCTCCATCGTTTCTGCGAATTCGTGATTATCGTCAAGGTAATCGCTTGTTCGACGCCCCAAAGGGGCAAAGATAAAGCCAAGAATGATGCCCAGAATGCATGGGGACGTAAGAAGGACTGCCTTGTCCTCGAACGGGTCAATTCCCACGAAAAGTGCAACCCAGGCACCAACTAATATGGATTCGACCACGATCAGGGTGTTGAGGCGGGTCCACCTTATTTGCTCCGAGTGTATCACCAAGGATGTCAAAACGTTGTACATTTCCGACTCTGCGACGAAATAATGATAAGGATTTTTCGTAGGCTTTTTCTCTCTCAATTCTGAATCTATATCAAATGCACGAACCATTATGATGTGACCGCCGAAAATGATGTGACCGCCGAAAACACTACCATTGCCAGTGAGAGTCTTTCTGGAGAAATTACCGGAAAGACCTATGAAGCAAAAAAGATACACCCCTGAACAAATCATAACGATACTGCGCGAAGTAGACGCAGGCAAAGGCATTCAGGATGTCTGTCGGTCCCACAATATCAGTCCTCAAAGCTACCATCGTTGGCGTAAAAAGTATGGCCGCATGGAGCTGCGTGACGCCAAGCGGCTGAAGGAGCTGGAGCGAGAGAACACACAGCTTAAGAAGATTGTAGCCGAGCAGATGCTGGAGAACCGTGTGCTCAAGGAGGTGAACGCAAAAAAATGGTAGGCCCGAAGCAGAAAAAGGAAGCGGTGAAGCATGTATTGGCCCAAGGGTCGTGCTCGCTGCGTCGGGCCTGTCAGCATTTTGGGTTGCACCGCTCAACCTACCTGTATGAACCCAAGAAAGCTACTGAGTATAGGCATAAACTGGTGGCACGCATCATTGCCTTTTCGAAGAAGCATCCGCGCTATGGCTATCGTCGGATCCGCGCTTTGTTGACCCATGAAGGTTGGCCCGTGAGTCGCAAATTCGTCCAAAAAGTGCGTCGTTTCGAAGGACTGGGTGTGCGCCCGTCTGGCAAGCGCCGTCGCCGGCAGGGCCAATCCACGGCTACCCCGACCCGAGCAGTGCAGCCCAACCATGTGTGGAGTTGGGACTTCGTGGCGGATCGCACCGACCGGGGCGGTCCGCTCAGGCTCTTGACACTGATCGATGAACATACCCGTCAATGCCTGGCCATTAAGGTTGCGCGCTCACTGAAAAGTGCCGATGTGGTAGAGGTATTGAACGATGCCATAAGAGAGAACGGCAAACCTCAGTGCATCCGCTCGGACAACGGATCGGAGTTTATAGCCCACCAAGTCAAAGAAGAACTGCAGCGACAGGAAATTGCCATCGCATACATTGATCCAGGAAGCCCTTGGCAGAATGGACATATAGAATCCTTTCATAATCGTTTGCGCGATGAATGCCTTAATCAGGAACTGTTCCTGAGCGTGACCGAAGCGCGTGTGGTGGTCGAACAATGGCGACACAAATACAACGCGAAACACCCCCACAGCCGATTAGGCTTTCTCTCCCCAAATACATTTGCCAGACTCTGGCGAACAATCAACAAAGCAGCGGCTGGCTCCATTCGGCCTACGGCCTCATTGCGCCACCCGCTGCAAAACCTACAATACCAAACCTACGGAAATACTCTCACTTAAAGTGGTAGCAAAGATGGGGTCCGATCACCACAGAGAACAAAGAAAAAGTCAACTCAGTCGTCAGTGATTGAAATTAAAAGCAAGTCCCAATACCCCGCCCCCAGAAAACTCACATTCTCCCATTTCTTCCAATCAGTAAACCACAATTTACTCCGGCTGTGAATGTTCACATGGGATAATGCGCCCCATGGGATAATGCGCCCCTATTGCATATCCAAAAATTATAGATGCTATTTAACCGTAAAATGAACTATGTACCCTATTGATTTTTTGTTCCAAATAAGTTATACTATCAATTACTTTTCCCTAATCCCATTATTTCTTCAGCTAACTAGAGTTTGGTGGATTTCGATATCGTTAAACTTCAAATATGGTCGCATTTCCAATTGAGAAGATGTTTGCAAATTCTAAGCCATATAATTCCAATGAATAAAGTCTATATTGTTGAGGACAATCCAATTTTTTACGATTTGTACTCTGCGTATTTTCAGATGGCTTTATCTGAATTTGATTTGGTGGGAATTGCCCGAGATGGTCAAGAGGCCTTGCGAGCCTGTGCAGACCTGTTGCCTGACCTCATCCTTTTTGATATCCTGTTGCCCAAAATTAACGGGCTTGTGTTGTTTAAAATTTTTAAGAAAAAATACCCCACGATCATTGGGGCGTTTTTTTCGGGTTCCATTGACCTTGGAACCATTAAGGAAGCCATAGTAAGTGGAGCGGACGGATTTATTGAGAAATCCTGTGGCCTGAAGGAATTGAATAAAGCACTGCCATCCCTCTTTTCCAGAAAGAAGTATTTTAGCCCGAATGTCCATCGTCAGTTACAAATATTAGGTATATCTCAAGTGGGTTGATAAGGAACCGTTATCTTTGGTTTATTGAGCAGCATACATAAAATCCTCGTCGTTGACGATCAGCCCGTAAACGTAAAGTTGCTCCAGTATGCGCTGGAGCGGAACGGGATGCTGGTCTGGTCCGCCTACAGCGGCCAGCAATGCCTCGATCAAGTTAATAATGAAATGCCGGACCTGATCCTGCTGGACATTATGATGCCCGAAATGGACGGATTTGAGGTTTGTAAAATCCTCAAAGAAGATGAGGCTACCCAGGCAATCCCCATAATTTTTTTAACCGCGAAAACTAGCAAAGAGGGAAAATTGAAAGGGTTGGATGCGGGAGCCGTCGATTACATCACCAAGCCGATCGACCTGGAGGAAACGCTTGCCCGGATAAAGACCCAGCTCCGTTTTCAGCAGATCAACCGCGAAAACATCGAATTGCAGAAGCGCCTGGCAGACTCACGGCAAACCGCTGCCATTGGGGCAATCGCCCAGGGCATATCGCACAATCTAAACAACCTTCTCGGTGTGGTGGTAGGCTATCTGGACCTATTGAAAACCATCAAGGATAACCCGGCAGCGGTCGAGCGTTGCTACAATCAGATTGGCCAGGCCATTCAAAGAATGGTCAATATTGTCCGCAGACTGGGCAAAATCGCCAATAAAGAACATTTTGCTTTGCAACCTCTGTCGCTGCAGCGACTCCTCGACAGCAGCATTCGTCGATTCGAGGCCGAGAACAATACATCCGATTCCATAGTGGTTATCAACCCGCTGGAGAATATTCAGGTGCCGGCCAATGCTGAAATCTTTGAAAGCATTCTGGGCAACTTGATGATGAACGCTCTGGAAAGTTACCCAGAAGGAGAAGAAAACCGCAAGGTAACCATTAAAACGGAACTAGTCGATTCCGATTCCAAACAGAGCATCCTGATAAAAGTTTTTGACGAAGGCACCGGAATCAGTCCTGAAGTTAAAGATCACATTTTTGAACCCTTTATCAGCGGAAAAACCTCCGTCGGCCGTGGAATGGGATTGACCATTGCCCGCAACGGAATACGCAACCTCGGCGGCGAACTTATCCACAAACCGAGAACCCGTGGCGGAACTTGCGCCGAGCTGTTGCATCCCCTTTAGGTCCCGTGATCGGACCACCAAAAATACGGCCACTGCCAGTGAGAGTCTTTTCGGAGAAATTACCGAATTAGCTCATGACGAAATACGGTCGCCCATTCAGTTGCCCCACCACCTTGGAAATGGCGATACCCCGTTCCCTTTTCTTTTCAGGATTGCCAGTATCAAACTATATTGTTCTTGATTTCCGGGGATTCAAGGGAAATGGCATTTGAGTATTAAACTTTATTGTTCTTAGGCATTTCACGTTTCACTTTACACTTGTTGATCATCAATGATTTATGAATCCGTCCGGTATCAAACTTTATTGTTCGAGTACATGTAGACGGACAATAAAGTTGTATCCTAGACAATAAACTTGGAAACTGACCACTCCGCGCCGGACAATAAAGTCGACTCCTGTCCCTGCCAGGTAGAGGAGTGAACGTAACTTGTTGAATCATAAAGGATTCCGATGATATCCCAGGATACATTCAACCTCTGAGGAATCCCCGACTCGGTAGTCAACGGCCAAGTTTGCAACCGCCGTTTGCCATTCCATCCCGAAGACAAGGGCCATCGCCGCATCGCGGAGAGATTCCTGCGATCCGATGTCTAGTCGCTTCTAATACTTCCTGCTGCGCAGCGTCGGTTCCAAACAAGCCAGCAATACGATATCGAAATCGAACGATTTCGCCACGATGACACCCAACCGACGAACCGCCTCGGGCTGCGGATTTCTCAATTTGACGTTTTTTGGAAGTTCTCCTTTCGGTGCATCCGGAACGTAATCTGGCTGAAGCTGAAATGACACCTTCTCCACGTCATCGATGGTAATCTCTGGGTGAATCGGGCGCAATTTACGCCCTAGCCCGGAAATTTCATAAAAAAAGTATCGCTGATATGCTTATCTGCTGATATACAGCAGGATAGATTAAACATTAAAGCAATATCAGCGATGACAAAAAGTAAACAATTAGAACTACAGTTGACAAGGGTAAAAGGCCGCCGTGTGCGGGTTGATTTTAAGGGCGGTGAGGTTACTTCGGATGCCGGGCTGCTTTTGATCCGGGAAGTGGATCGGCGGTTGGGCTTGACCGAGCAAGCGGCCCGGCAATTAGTAGACAAACGGCAGAAGGGCAAAGTGCGCCATGAGATGCTGGCCATGATCCGGCAGCGCGTTTACGGGCTGGTGGCGGGCTATGAGGATTTGAACGACTTTGACACCCTGCGCCGCGATCCTTTGTTGCAAACGGTAACGGGGCGCACTGAAGCGTTGGCCAGCGCGCCGACTTTGTGTCGTTTTGAAAACGGGCAGGATCGGCGGGCAGCCTTTGCCCTGAACGAGTTGCTGGTCGAACAGTTCATGGGATCCTTTGCCGAGGAACCCGAAGAGATCATCCTGGACTTTGACGCCACCGACAATCCGGTGCACGGGCTCCAGGAGGGACGTTTTTTCCACGGTTATTATGATCATTACTGTTTTGTGCGCTGTATGTTTTTTGCGGCGATCAGCTTCTGGTGGCCTACCTGCGGCCCAGCAAGATCGATGCGAGCAAGCATGCCGGGGCCATCCTCAAATTGCTGGTTAAACGGATTCGCCAAAGCTGGCCCCATACGCGGATTATTTGGCGTGCCGACAGCGGATTCTGCCGGGATCGGATTCTCTCGTGGTGCGAGCGCAACGAGGTTTATTTTATAGTGGGAACGGCCCGCCATGCACGCTTGCAGCAAGCGGCCCGGCAGTTGCAGGAGCAAGCCAAACAATGGTTCGAGGGTAGCGGCAAAAAGCAACGGCTGTTTCAGCACTTCGAGTATGGGGCAAAATCGTGGCGGCGCCAACGCCTTATCATCCACAAAGCCGAACACACCGCACAGGGGTCCAACCCGCGCTTCGTGGTGACGAACCTGCAGGGCGATCCCCAAGAGCTTTACGACAAAGTATACTGTGGCCGCGGTGAGATGGAGAACCGGATCAAGGAACAGATGCAATTGTTCAGCGAACGCACCAGCGCGCATAAATGGTGGGCCAACCAGTGGCGATTGCTCTTGTCGGGGCTGGCCTACACCTTGATGGAAGCCTTGCGCCGGTTCGCATTAAAAGGGACGAAGTGGGCGCGGCTCCAATGCCACAGTCTACGGCTAAAATTAATCAAGATCGGAGCGGTAATCGTGCGCAACACCCGAACGATTCACTTTCATCTAAGTGAAAGTTATCCATGGGCCAGTCTTTTCAACCATGCGGCCCGCCGGTTGGTGCCAACCTAAAGGGCGCATTGGCGCTGCCCCCGGCGCTACCGAACCAATGGGGGAAAGGGGGAAGTGTCTCTACACCCTGAAAAACACCTCAAAATCAAGACGATCCGCCCAAAATACAAAGAAATCCATCTCCAATAGCAATAACGAGCCAAACTTTACCCTTCATGAAATATCCGGGGTAGTTCTCTGGCTGCCTCGCTGATCTCGGACTCATCTCTGAACTCGGCTTCCACTTCTGCCCACTCCAATCGCACCATAACCTTTTCCGTCAGCTGGCGGTCGCCTCTGTTTACCAACATAAGTAAGGATGTGCTGACCCTCAGTTTCCTGGGTGTTTGCGGAGTTCTCGTCAGCGACCTGCTGCTCATTATGCTGGACCCGCGCATTCGCTATGATGAAGGCGCAAGTGGAAAATAAAACATTTTCGCTGGTCTTTACGACAGGAAAAACTACTTTGATTTTTATATGAATTCTCAACTGCGAGTCGGAATCATCGGCCTGGACACCTCCCACGTGGCAGGGCTAGCCAATTTCCTAAACGATCCTCAGCACAAGGATTTTATCCCCGGAGCCCGCATTACGACGGGATACCCCGGAGGTTCACCGGATTTCGAGAAGAGCGCATCGCGGGTCGAGGGTTTTACCCGGAAACTGAAGGACGAGTTCGGGGTGGCCTTGGTTGAATCTCCCGAGGAGGTGGCCGAACAATGCGATGTTATACTCCTCACCTCGGTGGACGGGCGCGTTCATCTCGACCAGTTCTCCCGCATCGCCCCTTTTGGCAAACCGACTTTCATTGATAAACCATTTGCGGTAAGCTCTGAGCACGCTCGTCAAATCGCGGAACTGGCTGAAAAAAACCAGGTCCCCTTGATGAGTTCATCTCCCTTACGTTATGCCGAGGCTTTGACTGTGGCTCTCGCCGGGCGCTCGGGCGAAAACATAACGGGCGCTGATTTTACCGGCCCCATGCCAATAGAACCCACCCAACCCGGCTTTTTCTGGTATGGCGTACACGCGGCGGAAGCTCTTTTTGAAGTCATGGGGCCCGGCTGCGCCGAGGTCCGCGTAACAACTGTGGAAAACCATGACCTTGCCGTCGGCCACTGGCGGGATGGGCGCATAGGAACCATCCGGGGATTCCGCGGTTCCGGTTATTACTTTGGCGGCGTCCTCCACACGGATAAAGAAATGATATTCCTCGATCTCGATTCCGGCGAGAAAACAAAACACGTTCATCTGACGAAATCCATAATCGAATTTTTCCGCACCGGGATAAGCCCCATCGCTGTGGCCGAAACAGTTGAAGTCATCCGGTTTCTGGAAGCCGCCAACGAGAGCCGCTTGACCGGTAATACCGTGCCGCTCTAATTTATGATAAATCCTCGGAAGATCGTTGATACCCATCAGCATGTGAACTGGCACCAGCGTAATGTGTCCGGGTCGATTCGCGATATGGATGAGCACGGGGTCAGCTATTCCTGGCTGCTGACCTGGCTCACGGAACCGGACGACCCGGTGCCGTACTCGGGTGGCGCGCTCAATCCCGTCAATGTCCGCCTGGACGGGTCGCAAGAGGGCATTACCCTGCGCGATATTGTGGAGGCCAAGGAGAAGCATCCTCAACGATATGTGGTGGGCTATTGCCCCAACCCCCGTTGGCGGCTGGCGGCCATTTACCTGCGCAACGCCCACCACATGCATGGGGCTCAAATGTGCGGTGAGTGGAAGTATCGAATGCTCTTCGACGATCCGCGCTGCCTGGAGATTTTTCATGTCGCGGGCGAGTTGAAAATGCCGGTCGTGCTGCACCTGGACGTGCCCTATTTGCTACAAAATGGCCGACCCGAGTACCAGCCCGATTGGTACGGCGGAACCGTAGAAAACCTGGAGCGCGCCCTTCAGGCCTGTCCGGACACCATATTCATCGGGCATGCTCCGGGGTTTTGGAGAGAGATCAGCGCGGATGCGGCCACCGATGGGAAACCCTATCCGGATACACCCATTCCCGCCCCCGGAGAAATCTACCGGCTTTTCGATACTTATGAGAATTTGTTTGCGGATTTATCGGCGGGCTCCGGCCGCATCGCCCTGCAGCGCGACCCCCAACATGCGGTTTCCTTTTTGCAAAAATATTCCCATCGCCTGCTCTTCGGGCGAGACCAATACGAGCAGAAACTACACCAGTTTCTGCAAACGCTTCCCCTTGATGAAGCAACCGTTAACCGGATTTATTACCAGAATGCGGAGAGGCTGATTCCGGCCCCTTAGAATCATTGATGCGTTGGGCGGGATGCTGCTTCAACCGCCACCACAAGAGCCCCCAGGTCCTGGATGCGATCACCCAGTTTTGACGGCCGCACGGTGCACAACCTGGCCACCTCGGGTTGGACTTCCCGCAAATACCGCTGGTGCACGAGATTCAGCCAATCGCTTCCAAAATAAGAGGCCAGGCTGCCCAAAACGATGATATGCGGACAGAGCAAGTCCGCCAGAAGTGCGCATACGTCGCCCAACGCCTCGGCATTGAGGCGAATAATCTCCAGGGCATCAGCGTCGCCTTTCGCCGCCAGCACACTGATTTCAGGACCCGAAGGTGGGTTCATTGTCCAACGGCCAGGAAATTTCCAGGCGGCCAGCAATGGCAAGCCCGTCCCGGAACAATAAGCCTCTACCGTGCCTTCCTTGCCATAAGCGACGGGTCCATGCTGGCGAATGCGCCAGTGTCCGAGATCGCAGGGGTAGCCACCGGCCCCGCGATGAATCCTGCCATCGAGCACCAGGCCGGCCCCGCAACCCGTGCCGCAAGTCAGGTAAACCAGATGGCGGACCTCGCCGTCCGTCCCCCACCGGAATTCCGCCAAGGCGCAGGCCGCCGCGTCATGCTCGACCGCGACCGGCAGCCGCAGTTGCTCTTCCAGCCGTTCCTTCAAAGGAAGTGCATCCCAACCCGGCAAATGGGGAGGCGACTGAATGATGCCACGATCCGCGTCCAACGGCCCTCCAATCGAAACGCCAACCGCTTTCACACCGGGAAAGATTTTTAGCAATTCCCGCGATCTTTCCCGAATATCCGCCAACATGGCTTCGGGGCCCCGCTCGGCATTTGAGGCCCAGGCTCTGCGCTCGATGATTTCGCCCTCAACCGCGCCGATCACGGCGACAGATTTCGTTCCCCCAATATCGAGTCCAAGAAGATGCATCACCCTTTCCAGCAAGCCAGCATGAAAATTTCCGCTCTAGCCCGGATATTTCATGAAGGGTAAAGTTTGGCTCGTTATTGCTATTGGAGATGGAGATGGATTTCTTTGTATTTTGAGCAGATCGTCTTGATTTTTAGGTGTTTTTCAGGGTGTAGAGACACTGCCCCCTTTCCCCCATTGGTTCGGTAGTGCCGGGGGCAGCACCAATGCACCCTTTAGGTTGGCACCAATCGGCGGGCCGCATGGTTGAAAAGACTGGCCCAAGGATAACTCTCACTTAGGTGAAAGTGAATCGTTCGGGTGTTGCGCACGATGACCGCTCCGATCTTGATTAATTTGAGCCGCAGGGTGTGGCATTGGGCCCGCGCCCACTTCGTCCCTTTTAAGGCTAACCGGCGCATGGCTTCCATCAAGGTGTAGGCCAGCGCCGACAAGAGCAATCGCCACTGATTGGCCCACCATTGATGGGCGCTGGTGCGCTCGCTGAACAATTGCATCTGTTCCTTGATTCGGTTCTCCATTTCACCGCGGCCACAGTATACCTTGTCGTAAAGCTCCTGGGGATCGCCCGGCAGGTTCGTCACCACGAAGCGCGGGTTGGACCCCTGTGCGGTGTGTTCGGCTTTATGGATGACCAACCGCAGCCATCGCCACGAATCGGCAGCATAGACGAAGTCCTGGAATAACCGTTGTTTTTTACCCCTTAGTTCGAACCATTCTTTGGCCTGCTTTTGCAACTGCTGGGCGTCTTGCTGCAAGCGTGCATTGCGAGCCATCCCCACGATGTAACTAACTTCGTTGCGGTCGCACCAAGAGAGTATCCGGTCTCGACAAAATCCACTGTCGGCGCGCCAAATAATCCGCGTACGGGGCCAGCTTTGGCGAATCCGTTTAACCAGCAATTTGAGGATGGCCCCGGCATGCTTGCTGGCATCGATCTTGCTCGGCCGCAGGTAGGCCACCAGCAGCTGATCACCGCAAAAAACATATAGCGGCAGAAAACAGTGATGATCATAATAACCGTGGAAAAAACGTCCCTCCTGGAGCCCGTGCACCGGATTGTCGGTGGCGTCAAAGTCCAGGATGATCTCTTCGGGTTCCTCGGCAAAGGAGCCCATGAACTGTTCGACCAACAGCTCGTTTACCGCAAAGGCCGCCCGCCGATCCTGCCCGTTTTCAAAACGACACAAAGTCGGCGCGCTGGCCAACGTTTCAATGCGCCCCGTTACCGTTTGCAACAATGGATCGTGGCGCAGGGTATCAAAGTCGTTCAAATCCTCATAGCCCGCCACCAGCCCGTAAACGCGCTGCCGCAGCATCCCCAATACCTCATGGCGTACTTTGCCCTTCTGCCGTTTGTCCACTAACTGTCGGGCCGCTCGTTCGGTCAAGCCCAACTGCCGATCCACTTCCCGGATCAAAAGCAGTCCGGCATCCGAAGTAACCTCTCCGCCCTTGAAATCAACCCGCACACGGCGGCCTTTTACCCTTGTCAACTGTAGCTTTAATTGTTTACCTTTTGTCATCGCTGATATTGCTTTAATTATTGATCTATCCTGCTGTATATCAGCAGTTAAGCATATCAACGATACTTTTTTTACGAAATATCCGGGCTAGGCTGTTGCTTTTTCATTACTAAATGCATTGAACTTAAATCCAACAAGCTGTAGTATTCAATTTACGCAAATTGATTGGTTGGAAACGACAAGATAGAAATTGAGCTTGGGTTAGTTACTCAGGCATGGTCAAAGATTAATATTTTAGTTGAGAAAACAACAATGACCACAATTTGTGGGAGCGGGAGTGAGAACCGGGAGGTGGTTCTGCAGATTGAGGGTTTGAAAACCTATTTTTATACGGAGGAGGGAGAAATTCCGGCGGTCGATGGCGTGAATTTGACTTTGGAAAGGGGAAAGACACTGGCCATTGTGGGCGAGAGTGGCTGCGGCAAGAGCGTCACGGCTTTTTCGATTCTTAGGCTCATCCAACGACCGGGCAGAATTTTGGGAGGAAAGATAAAGTTTTTTCCCATGGGAGGGGAAGTGATCGATATGGTTGCTTTGGATGAGAAGGACGAGCGGCTTTATCAAGTACGCGGCGGCAAGATCAGCATGATTTTCCAGGAGCCGATGACGGCGTTGAGCCCGGTACACACCATCGGCAACCAGATTTGCGAGGCCATTTTGCTGCATCAGGAAGTTTCGGAAACCGAAGCGCGTCGGTTGGCGGCCGAGATGCTGGAGAAGGTTGGCATTCCCAACCCTGTAGAACGCCTCAACCAATACGCGCATGAGATGAGCGGGGGAATGCGCCAGCGCGCCATGATTGCGATGGCCCTGGTGTGCCGGCCGGAAGTGCTCATTGCAGACGAACCAACGACGGCCCTCGACGTTACCATACAGGCCCAGATTTTGAAATTGATCAAAGACTTACAGAAAGAGATCGGCACCTCGGTTATCTTTATTACCCATGACCTTGGGGTGGTGGCGCAGGTCGCCGACGATGTGGCCGTGATGTATCTGGGGCGCATTGTGGAGCGAGCCTCGGTTCGGGAGGCGCTGAAATCTCCGCTCCATCCCTATACCATTGCCTTGCTCGAATCGCTACCCCGCATGGAAAGCCATCACCAACGCTTGTCGGCCATCACCGGAAGCGTACCCTCGTTGATGGAAATACCGACCGGGTGCCCCTTTCATCCCCGGTGTTCTCACGCCGCGCCGGGTGTCTGCGATGTTGGAAATCCGCCCCGTCTCGAGGTGCAGAGTGACGGTCGTCTCGTTGCCTGTTTGCGTATAAAGGAGATAGCGCAGGCACATTCCTGAACCAATCCGTGAGACAATTATGACAGCATTGGAGGTTAGTTCATGTAGCGAAACGGAGCCCGAGGTGCCCGGAACGGATCTTCTTTTAAGGGTCCGCAATCTGTGCAAACATTTTCCCGTTTTCAGCCGTGGATTCTTTAAGAAACAAATCGCCACGATAAGGGCGGTTGATCAGGTTTCCTTTGATTTGAAACGCGGAGAAACCCTGGGCCTGGTGGGCGAAAGCGGCTCGGGCAAGACCACCTGCGCGCGAACTATCCTGCGGGCTTTGAAACCGACGGAAGGGGAAGTACTGTTCCGGGCAAACGGTAAGACTATAGACCTGGCCAGAGTCCAGGAGCGTGACTTGAAACCCTTGCGGACGAAGATGCAAATGATCTTTCAGGATCCGTTTTCATCCTTGAATCCACGCATGACGGTTGGCGACATCGTGGGCGAGCCGCTGACGATCCACCGCCTCGCCAAAGGTTCAGAATGGGAGGAGCGCATCGTGGAAATGCTGCGCATGGTAGGATTGAAACCCGAACACCGTCAGAGGTATCCGCACGCCTTCAGCGGCGGTCAGCGCCAGCGCATAGGGATCGCCCGCGCTCTCATAATGCGGCCGTCCCTGGTGATCGCAGACGAAGCGGTCTCGGCGCTCGACGTATCTGTGCAGGCCCAGGTAATCAATCTGCTCAAAGACCTGCAAAGCGAATTCAATCTGACCTATATATTCGTGGCCCATGATCTAAGTGTGGTGCGGCATGTATGTGACCGGGTAGCTGTCATGTATGCGGGAAAAATCGTCGAGATAGCGCCCACCCGAGACCTCTTTGACGATCCCCGGCACCCCTACACCAAAGCGCTCATTTCAGCCATTCCCAACCCCGATCCGGACATCAAATTAGATTTTTCAATCGGCGGCGAAGTAGCCGACCCAGGGAAATTGCCGTCCGGTTGTAGCTTTCACCCCCGCTGCCCCGAATGCTTTGCCCCCTGCAAAAGCGAGACGCCCGAATTGATCAGGCTGGAGAAAAACCGCCAAACCGCCTGCCACCTCTACCAGCCTTAAAAACACCGGAATATGGAAAAACTGCCGTCTATGCAATTGCATAGACGGCTGTTTTTTGTCATGAGCTTTCGGGTCTTTTCTGCGGAAAGACCCTCATTGGCAATGGAGTGGCTAGTAGCCGACTAAAACAGCTCTTTGACTACCTGGGCCATGGCGTCGCCGATCTTTTCCAGGTCTTCCTGGCTGTGGCGGGCCGATATCGAGGTGCGGATGAGGTCTTTGCCCGGGGCTACTCCAGGGGTGACCGCCATCACCGTGAAGACTCCTTTTTCCATCAGCGATTTCCAGAAGCGAAAGGTGAGCGCTTTGCTGCCCAGCACGATGGGCACCGCGGGCGATTCGCTGCCCCAGGTGTCCAGCCCTAGCCCGTTCAGTATTTTGATGTATTGGCGGGTGTTTTCCCACAGCCGCTGGAGGTGCTCCGGCTCCGTTTGGAGGATTTCCAGGGAGGCTTGCGCGCAGGCCGCCTGGCAGGGGCTGATGGCCGCGCTGAATACGGTCTGTTTGGAATTGGTGCGCAAATAATCGATCACTTCCTTCGAGCCGGCCACGAAGCCTCCCGTGCTGGAGAGCGCTTTGGACATGCTCCCGGCGATCACATCAATCGAGTTGGTCACCCCCAGGTGGTCGGCCGTGCCGCGCCCTTCGCGCCCCAAAACGCCCAGCCCGTGGGCGTCGTCCATTACGATGAAGCAGTTTTTCCCTTTCGTGATTTTGAGAAATGCGGGTATCTGCGCGATGTGCCCTTCCATCGAGTAAACTCCCTCGATGACGAGCAGCTTGGGCCCTTGCGGCGGCTCCAGCGATAAAATGTCCTGCAAATCGGCTGGGTTGTTGTGGCTGAAGCGTTCCACCCGGGCTCTCGACACACAGATGCCCGACCACAGCGAGGAGTGGGCGTTGCGGTCCACCAGGATGAGATCCCCCCTGCAGGCGAAGGTGGCCACCCCGGACATGCACGAGAGGTAGCCGGCGGCGCTCACATGACAAGCCTCCTTGCCCAGAAAATCGGCCAGCATCTCCTCCAGGGCCAAGTGGTAGCGGCGGCTGCCGTTGGCCAGGCGGGCCCCGGTGGTGCTGCTACCCCATGTTTCGAGGGCGCGTTTGCCCGCCTTGATGACCTTGGGATGATGGCTCAAACCCAGGTAATCGTTGCTGCTGAGCATGACCAGTTCCTGCCCGTTGACCTGGACGTGGGAACCGTTTTGCCCCTCAATAGTGTGGTAGTAAGGATTGTATTTGAGACGCAGGCGGGTAGCCTCATCCTCCCGGCAACGCCGGCGGATGGAGTTGCCCGTCCTCCTTACCGTAAAAGTCGATAGTTTTTCCACTTTGATGTTATTACCTCAGCAATGGTTGTTGAAAAAGAAGGTAGGTAAACCTTTTGGATTGCACAATAAATACAAGTTATGGAACCAATAGGAAATTCATAAAGCACTATCAGAAAGTATATTTACCCGGTTCAAGGCAAGAAAAATTACTAGTTTCCGCTAGGAACTCAAATAGATATATATTCCATTTCATAGTCAGGGAGCGATGACCAAACCACCGTCTAACCAATTTAAGGGTTCTTACCATTTTGTAAAGTAAGAAGATTAAATTTACGATTTCTTAATTTATCTGAGTTCTCCGGCTGCATAAGCTTTCGTTTGAATACCTACAGCTTATGCCCTTAAAAGAGGACGTTTACATTGTGATTCCAGGTAAATCGCGCGGCATATGTCCTGCCTCCATTCCCCAGTTTTTGTCGCAATACTTTATCTTCACATAGCTTCTGAACGGTGCCAGCCAATTCCAGAGAGTCGCCCGGCGAAACCAAAATCCCCGTTTCCCCATCCAGAACGGACTCCTCGATTCCCCCGCTGCGGGAAGCCACAATGGGCAATCCATAACCCGACGCTTCCAGGCAGACAAGACCGAAGCCCTCGACGCTCTTATTATGTAAATGGCTGGTTAAAAGGAAGATATCTGCCCCCGAATAAATTTCTCCAAGCGATGAATCATCGACTTCTCCCCATATTCTGATTTTAATGTCATGCCGTGAAGAATAGTGCTCAATTTCACGCAAATAGCTTTTCTGCCCCCGGGATCGGGCAGGCCCGGCAAGCCAATATTCCACCTTCTCTAGCACATCTTTGGGCAACAGCCTGAGCCCCTGCAAAACCCTCAATTGGCCTTTGCGGGGTGTGATTCTTCCTACCGTCAATAGAATAATCCGATTGTTTTGCTGTTGTTTAATTTTAGACAGAATCTTCAAATCGCTGCGCAATGCGCCGGATGTCAGGACCGTTTTAGCCATTGATGAGGGAAATTTTTCAACCAGTAATTTGCGGCAAAAACGGGACACCACTCCAATTTTGTCCGCTTTTTGCAGAAGTTTATTGAATAACCAGCGCCGGTGGATCGGGGATGAAAACCGCAATATTTCCGACCCGTGAAGGGTAATGATCAATTTTTTCCACGAAATGGCCGGAATCCATTGCAGATACATCATGGCCCGCAGTGGGCCCGGTTCCGGCAAATAGACAATTTTATTGGCCAGTAATTTCCGATGATGCCAAATGTAGAAGCCCAGCCTGAACCTGTCCATCCAGCCCTGGCCCCCTTTGACGGGTAGCTCCCTTACCCAATATGGAAAAGATTTTTCCCGCAAACGATCATGCCTGGGAGCCCATACCTCCACCTGAAAACCCATTTCGGCGGCACATCGGGCCATTTCCTGCACATAAGTCGATATTCCTGCTTTTCGCGGGAAAAATTCATGCGTCACCATCACAATTTCAGCATTTGGCAATTTCTCGCTTTCCATGGCAGACAAATCAAATGCTCAATTAATGGGTTGATTGCAACCTATTGCAAGGCACACAATTTCATTTCATTTCCATTTATAAAAATGAAAATAATGATTCTTCAGGATTTTCTGCGTTCGGGCGGGACTGAGCGGCAAACGATTTTCCTGGCCAAACACTTCCGGCGAAGCGGGCATGAAGTATCGCTGCTCACCTTTCGCCCCGGCGGTCGATTATCGTCGCCATGGGCCAAAAATCGCCCGGACGGAATTTTATTAAAATCATTGCAGAAATTCGACTCGGGCTTGTCGTTTTACGCTCCTGGTTTGATAAATGAGATCGCCCGCCAATCCCCCTATGCCGTCATGTGCATGGGCCGCATGGCCAACCTATACGGGGGAAAAATACAAAAAAGCTTCCCCAAAATTCGAGTTGTCGGCACTCTGCGCACCGGCAAAAAATTGTCTTTCTTATCCGCCAGGTCCCTTAGGGGAGTCGGGGGGATAATTGTGAACAGCCAATGGTGGAAACACCGATTGGAGGGCGATGGCTTTAAGAGCCATAAAATCAAAATCATCCGCAATTCCATGACTTTGACCGGCGGCCAGGATGAATCGGCCCAAGATCGAAAATTAGAGAACGACCGCCTCTGGGAGTCTCATACCGACGATCCCGCCTGTGTTTTCCTCAGTGTGGCCGCATTTCGGCAGGGAAAAGGGCAAGATGAATTACTCAAGATTTTTTCCCGGCTCGACCCCTCCCTAAAATGGCGGCTCCGATTTGTTGGCGACGGCCCGAACATGCGCCGCTGCGAAAGATTGGCGGCGCGATTGGGCCAAACGAATCGAGTCGCTTTCCTGGGCTATATCGACGACCCTCGTGGCCTTTACCGGCAAGCGGATATTGCCGTATCGGCCTCGCAGGAGGATTCCCTGCCCAATTTCCTGATCGAAGCCCAATGGTATGGATTACCGGTCGTGGCAATGAAATACAGGGGCATTGAGGAGACTTTCCAGGACGGCACGACCGGCCATCTCATTGCACGGGGAGATCAATATGCTTTTGTGAAAGCCTTGCAAAATATGATCCTCCACGCGGAAAAGCGGAAACAATTTGGCATTGAGGCTCAAGAACATGCCCGAAAGAATTTTCCCCCGCAAAAACAAGCGGAAAAAACACTTCGGTTTTTATTGGGAAATCAATGACCCCGAAGAATCTTTTGTAAATAATCCCGATAAGGCGAATGGGCCAAAGATTCGATCTGGCGCTGCAAAGCCTCGGCATCGATCCAACCCTTGCGGTAGGCGATTTCCTCCGGACAGGATATTTTCATCCCTTGCCGTCTTTCGATGACCTGAACGAAGTTTGAGGCGTCCAAAAGACTGTCGTGGGTTCCGGTGTCCAGCCAGGCGATTCCGCGCCCCAGTAGCTCCACCCGCAATTGCCCTTTTTCCATATACGCCCGGTTCAAGTCGGTGATTTCCAGCTCACCGCGCTCGGAAGGTTTTAGCTGGCCCGCCATTCGAGGGGCCTGATTGTCGTAAAAATAAATTCCTGGCACAGCATAGGGCGAACGCGGCCGGGCAGGTTTTTCCTCGATCGATAGGGCTTTCCCGGTAGCGGAGAACTCGACTACCCCGTAGCGCCCCGGATCGGATACTTGATAACCGAAAATAGTGGCCCCTGCCTCCCTGCCATCGGCGGCCAGTAGGGTTTTTGGCAAATTGTGCCCATAAAATAGATTGTCGCCCAAAATGAGGGCCGAGGGATCCCCATTGAGAAACTCTTCAGCGATGATAAGGGCCTGGGCGAGCCCCTCCGGGCGGGATTGTTCGGCATAGGAAACGCGCATTCCGAACTGACTGCCGTTTTGCAGCAAATGGCGAAATAAAGGCAAATCGGTGGGCTTCGAGATGACCAGAACTTCCCTCAGATTCGAAAGCATAAGAACGGACAAGGGGTAATAAATCATCGGCTTGTCGTAGATCGGCATCAACTGCTTGCTCACGGCCAGGGTCAACGGATACAATCGCGTCCCCGAACCGCCTGCCAATAAGATCCCTTTTCTCTGTTTCATTTTTCCGATTTCCGATGCTGTCTTATGTCATAAGCCATTGTCTGTCAGCGCATGTAAGGCTAAATTTCATGCCCGGAAATTTATCGACCTAACCCCTGGGACTTGCCTGAAAATAGATTTTTCCCTCTCCCGGCTCCTCCTTTCACCCTTTCGGCTGAAGGATCGAAACGAAGGCATCGGTCTCGCGAACCGAGGCAAAATCGCCTTCCCGGCGCAGGTCGTCGACTGTCCAGGAAACGACATTGGGAAAGTTTTGCATAAAAGCATCCTGTAGCAGGGACGCCGCCTGTTCCTTGTCGTCGATGAGGGCGGCGATGCGGGCCCGCATATAGCTGTCCCAGCCATAGGATTCCGGGTAATCGGCAGTGCGCATGTCATTAAAAATTTCCAACGCTTCCCTCGTTTCGGCCATGCGGGCCGCGCACAATCCTACATAACCGATGGGAACGGGATACTCGCCATATTCGCTGGCCAAGGCGATGAAGACTTTTTTAGCCTCCTCATATTTACCGGCCCGGTAGAGAAGTTCTCCATAAAAAAACCGGTGTTGATCGGTTTCCACCATCTTGTCGGGCAGTTTTTCGACCCATAGAAAGGCCTGGTCGTAGAGTTCCTTGGCTGCTGAAACATTGCCCTTTGCCGCCAGCACCATGCCCGTGTCGAGAAGCAGCCGCCCGGTCGTCATATCTCTCAGTGGCGTAAAACGATAAGAGGAACTGATGCGCCGGTTGACTTCGTTCAATTGGCCCAACTCGGCCAAGGCCAGGGTTTCCGCCCTCAGGGCGATAAAATTGAATGGAAATTCTTTAACCCCCTCCTGGGCTACTTTCAGGGCTTCCTCGTAGTTGCCCAACTGCCTCTGGGCCACGGAATGAAAATTGTAGGTATAAGCGTCCAATGGGGTCATGCGCAGCTCCGGATCCGTTTTCTGGAAAATTTCCAGCGCTTCCCTCGGCCGATTCAGCCAGAGCGCCCGAAGCCCCGCATTGACAAGGGTGCGGTGGGAGGACTCCAGATCAACCAATTGCCTCGCGTATTGGTAGGAGCGCAATACCTCTCCATTGTTCGAGGCTAAAGCAAAGTCCACATAAGCCTGGTCGAGGTCGTTAAGCTGATTGCCTTTTTTCCTTAAATTCTCGAATAGGGCATTGGCCTGCTGTACTTTATCCAGATTGGCCATGGCGGCCGCCTTCATCACAGTCGGGGTCATAAATTGAGGGTCCTTTCTCTGGGCTTCATTGAAATTATCGAAGGCTTCCTGGTAATCCCCATGGCCGAAGCTTTTCATGCCCTCCTCATACAGTTTATAAGCGCTGTACAACGGTGGCCAGTTTTTGGTCGCGTCGGCCAGAAAACGATAGGTGGAATAATAGAGGGACATGGCGCTGGCCACCCGTTCCTGCAATTCGCCCACTACTTTGCGCGGCGACATCAACGGACCGCTCACCGGATCCATCGAATTGAGCACTTCTCCGGTCTCCACCAGAATGATCTTGGTCTGTATTTTTAGATCGTAGGTTTGCCAGAAATAGGAGCCGTAGATGGCAATTCCGGCCCCGTTCTGCTCCGCCTGCCCGACGATGGAACCGCTCGCTCCCCCCTCCACTCCCTGGTTGATAATGGAATCCGCCGACACACGGTTGATTGTGGCCGGAATGACCGACACCAGCTTGGTTCCCTCCAGCCCCTGGGCGATGGAATCGCAAATCACATTGCCCAGTTTTTGCTCTGCCGGATCGCCCGTCAGGTTTTCGAAAATGGCCACATAAATACGCTTTACGTCCAGCTTCGGGGTCGTCGCTTCCAGCGCCTCGGTTTTTGCCGTTTCCACCGCCGCCGCGATGGCCGCTTCGGATTCTTCAGTAACTTTGGCTACTTCTTCCTCTGCCTTGGTGACGGCTTCCTCCTGCTGTTTCAAGGCGGTCTCGAATTGCCCCAAAACATCCTGTAGCTGGCTGGCGGTTTCTTCCTGTTCTCTGGCCACCCTGTCGGCTTCTTCCACTGCGGCCGCTGCTACTACTGCTTCCCTGGCCGCCGCCGCTTCTTCCTTGGCCAGTTCTTTCTTCTTAATCAACGGATAGATGCCGAAGGCGGCCACGGCAGCGATCACTGCGGCGCCGACCAACACCAGGGACATGGTTTTCCGCTTTTTCTTTTTCGGAACCGAGCCTTTTCTTTTCTTGACCCCTTCTTCACCCAGATGCGCCTCCAGCAGCAACTGGTAAACGGGCACTTTTTCCCGGATGTTTTTCAGTTCAATGGGGCCCAGGTAGGTGGTGTCCAGCTTGATGCTGTTTTTCACCACATCGTAAACCGTTTGGGAAATGCAGATCCCCCCGGCTCCGCTTTGGATTCCAGGCGCGAGGCGATGTTCACCCCATCGCCCATGACATCGGACTGGTTGAAATAGACATCCCCGATATGGATGCCGATGCGGTGCAGGAGCCTTTTCTCATTGGGTTCCTTTTTTGCCAGATCGTGATTGGCATTCTGGATTTCCATGGCGCAGGCGACCGCCTGGGAGGCGCTGTCGAAATACAGAAGCAGCCCGTCGCCCATCGATTTAAGGACTCTTCCCCCCTTCTTTTCACAGATTTCGCGCATCATCGTGAAGTCGCGATTGACCCGTTTCAGAGTGCCCATTTCGTCCTCGTTCATTTGGGCGCTGAAACTGGCCACGTCTGTAAAAACAATGGTGGCCAGGGTGCGTTTGGTAGTGATTTCGGGAGGCAAATTGGTTTCGTCGCTCATATCAGATCATTAAATTATTAATTTATTATGGTGATCGAATTACCGTTGGAGATTATATTGTTCAATATTTTCACCAAACTCAACTTAAAGCTTTGTGCGGGTAAATGGCAAGCGGCATTGCAATAGGTTAACCCTGATAATAATTATCCGGCCTTTTCTGGGTGATCTTCAAGCTTAGACTTTCTCCAATGCCTCTTGCACGGCCGGTGGAAAGATAGCGCCCACATCGCCTTCCAGCCGCAGCGTCACCGATGGCTCGCCGTCATGGTCGGTCGCGCCGCGGTTGATGATGACGTAAGGAACGCCCCTTTGCGCGGCAATCAGCGGCATGGAGGCTGCCGGATAAGCCGACAGCGTGGAGCCCAAGGCTACCACCAGGTCTGTCTCGATAGCGGCTTTTTCCGCCCCGCGAATATCTTCGCCCCGCAGGTTCTGGCCGAAACTAATCGTTGCCGGTTTTAAAAAACCGCCGCATTCGCAACAGGGCGGCTTACCTGTCCGGCGAAAATAATCGAAATGCGGACCGGGCAGGGAACGGCGCTGACAGCTTTGGCACTCGATCTCGGCATTGGTCCCGTGCAATTCTATGACCAGTCCGGGCGAGGCCCCCGCCTTCTGATGCAGCCCATCAATGTTTTGGGTGACCACACGGAGGATTTTTCCCGCTTTCTGCAATGACACAATGGATTCGTGGACACTGTTGGGGCGGGCATCCTTAAAATCGTCCCACGCTTCCAGCTTATAGTCCCAATGCTCGATCCGCGCCTCTTCCGAACGCATAAAATCCTGATAATAGACAGGCTTGCGACGGCTCCAGACACCCCCCGGCCCCCGAAAATCGGGAATCCCGCTGCCGGTCGATATCCCAGCCCCCGTAAAAATCAAAATCTTCCCACTCCGCCGCAGCAGTTCGCTCAATAATTCTGTAGATTCTTTGGTCATATTCATAGCCCTTTCTTCAATGACCCGATTCCCGGTATTTTTTTTCACCCGCAGTGATTCTGACAGACAAGCGATTCTGGGGCGCTGGTAGCGGGCAGGTGGCAAAATCGGTAAAGGCGCAGGGTGGATTGTAAGCCCGGTTGAAGTCGATTGCATAATTGTCCGAATCGTAGGACTTTTTTACATACAGGTATCTTCCGCCACCATAGGTTTCTTCTCCATTGGTCGCGTCGCCAGAGATTACATAAAGCATTTCATCGGCAGGATCGCCGACCATTGAGGCTTCCAGGCGGTAGGTTTGCTTATCGACCCGGAAAACTAGAGTCCCTTTGGAAAGCATATCGATTTGAGTCCCCAGGACTGTCGGAATGGATAAAGTTTTCGGGATTTCATATTCCTCGAATCGAGCCTCGATGCGCCAGGCAGGATCCACCTGATATCGCTCCAAACCTTTAAAAGCGAGCAGATCAGGGCTTTCGTAATCGCGCAAGCGAACGCCATACCTGCTGCTGCGCTCGATCACAAACCATATCAGGGAACCATAGGAAAGCACTGTCGGCTCCCCGCTTTGGTCATTTTTCAGAACCTGGGCGGTGACGATTTTTTCACCATGCAAAACCCGGATGCCGGCATTTACCTGAATCGTGACCTCCCCCTTCTCAAGGAAAAACGAACCCATCAATTCAGGGCATTTCCCCGCCGGGAAAACAATATCGTTGGCAGGATCGGAGCCGAAGCTGTTCTTGCCATCTTTCAGCCATCCCGAAGGAGAAGTTAATGATTTTTCCCGCTCCTGCTGCCAATTTTTGATTTCAGCGGCATAGGAATCCGCAACGGCAGCTTCTCCATCGGCTGCAAATCCAATAAAAGGGCTAAGAAAAATCAATAAGGAGCTGAACAAACAAAAAGCCAAAGAAATCACGGCAGGAGCCTATACCTTTATGTAAGCGCCAGGCAACAGGCAATATCGAGGCCTGAACAGCCACCGCGGAATACTTGCTGGATTTAATAAAAAATAAAGAAGCGGGAAGATTAATTAGGGGCCAGCCGATTTCGCCAGGTTTTAAGGCCGACTATGCCTCCTAATCGTCGTCATCGTCGTCGTCGTCATTTTCTATTTCCACCTCGATCACCTCGCCCTCGGGAGTGATCTCAATCTCGTATTCCGTGTCACCTACATAGCCCTCGATTTCATAGATCAGCCCCTTCCTGGTTTCCTCGATTTCGGCATCGGTCAGGATAATTCCTTCCACCGCAGCCTTGGCCGCTGCAATTACTTGCTCCGGGACCTCCGAGAGCGGGATATCCCTCTCTTTTTCTTTATTCCCGGAAGCCAAAGCAGTCATGCAAAATCCTCCCAATATAATGATGAATAATGCCTTCAAGACTGGATTTAATTTTGTTTTCATTTTTTTCTTTGGTATTGGTTACACATCAAAAATGTTAACCTTTGAATAAACTCAATTTATATAACGAACGGAATCCATCATAATAATCCATATAATGAATTATTCAAGCCTGATATTGAACCCGATACCCTTAATAATGCTGCCCCCCCGCAAACTTGAATTCAGTGATGCGGATCCATCGGTAGTTGGTCTTTATCTGCATTCTCCTCCGTCTGGAACGGTTTTCCAGACAGTTGCCAAGCGATAAAGCCTCCATCCAGATGGTAAAGCTGCTTGAATTCCAACTTTTTCATCAATTTTTCAGCGCGTCGGCTGCGGCCTTTGGGCACTCCCGCCGCACAGTGCAGCAAATAAGTTTTACCTTTTTCCAGCTTGCCGATTTTTTCCCCGAAAGCATCTCCGTTAATATTGATATTTATCGCCCCCTCAATGTGGCCGATGGAAAATTCCTGCGGCGTCCTCACATCCAAAACGATCACATCTTTCTCAGCCGTTAACAATTCCAGCGCTTGGGCGGCATTTAGACTCGAAGATTTGGTATCCCTGGCGCCAGCATCAAATTCAGCCGATTTTTCCGCCACAGCGAATGGACTCGACCCTAACAACACAGCGATGATTATAAGTAGGTTTGTGAATTTCATTTTTAATCTGCGGTGTCTGCGTTATAATTATCTTACTTAAATCGTTGGTTTGTGCACAGGCTCAAGACTTTCTCAATTTCTTCAAGGTCCTGGAAAGTTTTTTCCGCGCTTCAGCAGCTTTCGGCATAGCGTTGTTCGAGTCCAGAGGTTTTTGTTCCTCAGGATCGGCCACGAGGTCGTAAAAGCGGCCGTCGTTATAGAGTTTCCAGTTTTTGGAACGTATCCAGTAAGTCCCCTCATGTTCGGTATAAACCCACTCGCGCGGCGTATAGGCGCCACCGGTCATCATCCCGGCAAAACTGTGCCCATCGATCTTAAAATCCGGCTTCGAACGGTCCGCCATTGCATTCAGTGTGGGCAGAAAATCACTGAAATCAATAAGGTCTGAGGAAACCGAACCGGCTGGAATTTTACCTGGCCAGCGGGCAATGGTGGGAACCCGTGTTCCCCAGTCGTTGAAACTTTTTTTCCCGCCCCGAATTTTAACCCCATTCATCATCGAAAAATTAGACTCCGACAGGTATTCACCGTTTTCATGGCGGATGATGGTTGAGTGAGCGGTGCCGTTATCACTGGTGAAAAGGATAACGGTTTCATTTTTCAATCCAAGATCATCGACCGCATCTATGATTTTGCCCACGATGCGGTCCATCTGTTCCATCATCTCTCCAAAATTATCATAACGCCCTTTCGGTCCGTAGGGCGGAGGCGGATCAAGGTCGTTAGAAACGGCATGGGACAAAGCCATCGAGTGATAGGCAAAAAACGGACTGTCTTCCTTATTTTTGTGCCGTCTCATAAAATCGATCAGAAAATCCGCATAAACATCCGGCCCGTAACGATCTTTGACATCCTCTCTGAGACGACCGTTTTGCCAGATGCGCGGTTCATGGTAGCGGGGCCCTTCATGCCAGCCAAAGAGGCAGTATTCGTCGAAACCCAAACGGTGCGGGTGATCCGGTTCATCCTCCAGCTTGGCGATCTGCCATTTGCCCGCGATGGCGGTGGCGTAACCCGCCTTTTTCAGTTCGTGGGCAAAAGTCTGCATTTCCGCGCGCGCCGGAAAGGTCCCCCATTTGGGGTTACCCAGCCGAAAAGGGTATTGCCCGGTCATAAGACAAATGCGCGTTGGATGGCAGACGGGCGCCGAATAAACGTGCTCGAAACGCATGCCCGCCGCCGCCAGTCGGTCGATACGGGGAGTTTTGTAGGATTCGCCCCCATAGCATCCGAGCGCCTCCCTCCCGACATCATCGAGCATGATCAAAAGGATATTCGGCCTCTCCGTCCCTTTACCCCAACTCTCCGCGGCCCGCAAAGTTCCGGCCAAAGGAAGCGCCAAACCGGCCTTACCCATGGTCCTCAAAAAATCCCGCCGACTCTTGTTTTTATTTATATTAATATTATTTGAATTCATTTCAATTACTCCCATAAATCTGTGCTTAAATACTTGAGACCCGAATCGTTGATGATGGTGGCGACAGTTTTTCCTATTAGCGGTCCTTCGAGCAGTTTAAGGGCCGCTGCGATGTTGGCTCCAGAAGAAAATCCCGCGAAGATCCCTTCTTTTTTGGCCAATTGCCGGGCCCAATGGATGGCTTCTTCATCCGAAACCGTTAAAAATCCGTCGATATGTTCACGGTTCAGGCATTGCAGATCGTTCCGGCAATACCCCCCGCCCTGAATCCGGTGGCTGGGATCGATAAGCGGCTTTCCGGCCAGAATGGCGGCGTTTTCGGGCTCCACCACGAAACACTGGATGGCCGGATCTCGCACCTTCAAAGCGGCTGCGCAACCGGCAAAAGCGCCCCCCGTTCCCACAAAATCACAAAACCCGTCAATCGCTCCATCCGACTGTCGGATAAACTCAGGGCCGGTGTGTAAATAATGGGCCTTGAAATTGCCTTCGAGCAGAAATTGATCGGCCCGAAAGGCGTTTCTCTCACTGACTATTTCGCGGGCTTTACATTCGACCAACTCAAGATCGCCGCCGGACACTTTGCCCGCAGTCGAATCCGGCAATTGATCCACCAGGACAACCTCCGCTCCCAAGGCTGCCATCATGCGGGCTCTCTCCCGCGAATTCCCCTTGGACATAACGGCGACAAAAGGATAGCCCTTCACCCCACAGACAATGGCCAGACCGGTCCCCGTATTGCCGCTGGTCAGCTCCACGACCGTTTGCCCCGGCCGCAGGTCGCCGCTTCTTTCCGCATCCTCAATGATCTGCCGCGCAATCCGGTCCTTCTTGGAAAAACCCGGATTCAAATAATCAAGCTTGGCCAAAATCCGTCCTTCCAGGCCCAACCCGTCAGTCAACCGGCTCAACTCGACCAAAGGCGTGGAACCGATTGCCTCGATCGCTGATTTTAAAAGAATTTCTTCCCGGCTCATGGATGAATCTCTTTTATCAGACCATTTAAAAGCGCTACAAATACCATTACATTTAAATTGGTGGAGCCGATCGGGATCGAACCGACGACCTCGTCATTGCGAACGACGCGCTCTTCCAACTGAGCTACGGCCCCATGCCATGGGTGTTTAAATATGGTTTTATCCAGTAGAGTCTCACATCTCCCGAGTCAATCCGATGTTTGGGCAAGACCTGGAAATAAAAAATTTATTTTCATTAATACTTTTTTAAGCGAAGATCGCACCTTTAACAAACATAGCGGATTCCGGGCGGCAATGAAGCGGAATCTCATCAAAACCGACTGTTTGTAGCGGAAACACGGCGAACTTTACAATCGCCTCTTTCGTGACCGGTAGAAAGGGGTTTACGTAGCCTTTGCTGAATTTACCTACGATCATGTTGAACTGCAAATGACAGAGTTCGAGTCTTTCTTTTGGATGTCAAATTTCTGTTTACATCACAGCTGGACATTGAGTAGGAGAAACGGTATTGAAGGAATGCCATGCCCCCACCCCCAAACCTCATTCTCCACGACACCCCTACATATCCCGACCAGCTGACCGTCTCCGCCTGGGTGCGGGCCGACGACGACCGGGCCGAGGGGTTGCAGGTGATCGCCTCCCAATGGCGTCTGCGCCAGTCGTTCGACCGCTTCGCAGGCTTCGATGCCAGTCACATCAACGGGCTGGAGACCTCCGGCTACTTCGGTGCTGTGTTCGACGGCCGCCACATCTATTTCTGTCCCGAGCTACACCCCGACGGCGGTCACGGCGTGGTGCTTCGCTACGACACCCACGCCGATTTCCACGACCCGTCCGCCTACCAGGCCCACGACGCCAATCCCACCGATGGGCTGGAAACCCGCGGCTACTATGGCGGAGTGTTCGACGGCAACTTCGTCTATTTCATACCGCGCCACTGCGACGGCTACAACCACAGCCATCTGCTCCGCTATGATCCGCGGCGGGACTTCCGCGACCCGGCGTCTTGGAGCGCCTTCGACTTCGGCGAGCGGCAGGACCACCAAGGCGCGGCCTTCGACGGCCGCTATATCTACTTCTGTCCCGGCTATCGCCAAGACCAGGAGGGCAAGAGCCGCCTGTCCGGTCGCGTGATCCGCTACGATACCCATGCGGAATTCTACGACCCCAACAGCTACCAGCGGTTCGACGCCGAGGGGTTGGACGGTCTCGCCGTCGGCTGCTACGACGGTGGCGCTTTTGACGGTCGGCACATCTACTTCATACCCTTGAGTACTGGCATCGCCCTGCGATATGACACCCATCGGCCTTTTGCGAAGGCATCGTCCTGGCAAACCCGGGACGGGGGCTCCATCGGCCTCGGCATGTGCGTCGGCTCCGTGTTCGATGGCCGATATCTCTATTACGTACCCTACGGCGACGGCCAGGGGCGGGTGGTGCGCTTCGATACCGAAGGGGATTTTCAGTCCCTCGAGGCCTGGACCATGTTCGATGCCGGCGTTACCGATGGCCTGGACACCCGCGGCTTTGACGGCGGTTTCTTCGATGGCCGTTACGTCTACTTCGTGCCATTTTTCTTCGATGGGCATTTCCACGCCCGCTGGCTGCGCTACGATACACAAATGCCTTTCGAGAACCCGGAAGCCTGGGCGGCGCATGAGGCTCCCTCCGCCCATGGGGTCCGGATCGTCGGCTACAACGGCGGCGCTTTCGACGGTCGCTTCTTCTACGCGGCGCCCTGGCGCAGCCGCTGGGGTAAGACCATGGCCGAGTGGGACATCCACGGCCGCATCGCCCGCTACGATACCCTCGGCGACGAAGGCGCCTTCAGTCTGCGCTACTGCGATTATGGTCACAACGGCGGTCTCTGCGCGGCGGTGCCGGGACCGGCTTTTCTGGTCAACACAGCGCAGGGGATACGCAGTATCGCCACCCATCGTCCACTGGCGCCTGGACGCCACCATCTGGCTGGTGTTTACGACGGCGTTTCGCTGAAGCTCTATATCGACGGGAAAACGGCTGCCGAGCGGACCGCCACCGGTGCGTTGCTGGACTGCCAGGCGCCCATCGTCACCGGGCGCATCGAAGGGGGCGGGGGCTTGTTCCGAGGGGAAATAGAGCAGGTGGTCGTCGCCCGAGATGCGAAGTGGATCAAAAAGACCTGGTAATCCTCGGGCCCTTAAAACCGCATCTGTCGGGGCAATTTGTACCTATTTAATATCTCAGCATTTCGGCCGGATTGGCAAATAGTGCGGCCTCCTTCCGTCAGCAGGACCACCACCAGGGTAAGAAAGCTGGCGTTCAAAACAGCGTCCAGTCTATCTTCCGACAGGTTGGCGAATTCCCACCGTCAGCGCGTCATGGCCCAATAGGGCAACAAAACAAACGCGGCCATTTCTCCTTTTAGACTTGATTTGATGAAAAAAACCGCTACACGCAGGCTTTGTTTTTTCCAAAACCATAATTACACCAATCGAAAATTAATTTCAGAACGGAGAAATCATTCTCAAATAGAATACATAACCTAATGAGCAACAAATCTTTAAAAAATAAAAAAACGACCGCCCCGAAAAAAGCGGTGAAGAAAACCGTGAAAAAGAAGGCTGCCAGAAAAACGGCCCCCCGCAAACTCCGCACATCAACCCGGAAAACAGCTCTGAAAACGGCCCAAGCGTCCATCACTACCGTCATCGCGAAAATCGATGTCGGTTTCGGCAATCAGCTTTTCATCCGGGGCAGCGGAGCCAATCTGAATTGGGACCGTGGCATTGCTATGGACAATACCAACAGCGATGAATGGAAGCTCACCTCCAGCGAATTCGGGAATGACTTCGAGTGCAAGTTTCTCATCAACGACCGCATCTGGTCGGCCGGGGAGAACCTTACCCTCAAGGCCGGAAAGCAATTGGTGGTCGAGCCGAAATTTTCCTGACCACCTTCCATTTCCGGCCCGTCCAGTCCGGCTCAATGCTTCTCTCACTCGTCCGGGTCGGGGGATATTTCCATCATTTCCCTTTTTAAAAAGGCTGCCGCTTCCTCCACCGATTCCGCGCCCAGGGATTCGTAATGGGGAAAGTAGCGCACCTTCATCTCGGCTCTGGAGAAGGGCACCGGCAAGTAGAAGCGATCCCAGCTATGCAATCGCCAGGATCGCCCCAACCGGCCGGAAATAAGCATGATGGGCGCGCCCGATTTCAGGGCCACACGCACCGCTCCTTTTTTAAAACTGTAACGGGGCCCCCTCGGCCCGTCCGGGGTCAAGCCGATGTCTTTGCCCGATTGCAGTGCTTTCATCAACTCACGGGAAGATTCCAATGTGCGTTGATTGCTGGATCCGCGCACCGATCCGAGACCCATCAATGAAAAAAAAGCGGCCAACCAGGCCCCGTCCCGGCTGGCGCTGACCAATCCGCAAACCCCCCGGTGCTTGCGAAAGCGGCGAAAAACACTGGCCGCCAGAAATAGTCGATTATGCCATAGAATAATGACCGTCGGAGAATCCTTGCGCGTTAATATTTCCAATTCATGAGGGTCAATGCGGAGCCGGATGGTGGCCCCCCAGAGACGCACCAGAACGCTCAAAGGCCATAATGCCAGCTTGCGCCAACCAGAAATTTCATATACAGGCTCAGGCTCCATTCAAAAAATCTGCGTTTACATTTACATTTACAGGATTTAGCCGACTTTTGGTCAAAAGCAAACCCTTAGCCATCGAAGGCTTCTCCCTCGGCTCCTCAAGACCAAAGCGGCGCCCACATCATGCCCGATTCACCCCAACCATGCCCCCACCTCCCGCCGGCCTTGCCCGATATGGATTGGAGGTGCCTGCATGCCTTCGGCAAAATCCGCGATATTGAGTTTTACCTTATGGCCTTGCGTTACGCCCAATACCTTTGGCTCCATGACTCTCCGGCCAGGGCGATCCTATCCATGACCCGTGCACTCTATGCGGAACTCGATGGATGTGAGGAACAATTGACTCGATGGCCCCTGCCCTACTGCGCCTTGCAGTGGTTTCTATTAAACTACCGGGAGGACTACGGGTTTTTGGGCAATCCGCGAATCAGCTACCAGCACCAGGCGGGCCGCATTCGGGGCCGGAGGCAGCAACGGCTATCCTGGCGAGCCTGGGCCTGCTGGCAAATTGTCAGGCAAGCCAGGCCGGACTTCGCAGCGGACCACAAACACCACATCGAAGAGCCGCAAAAAAACGACATTTTAACAGGCCTGAAAAAGCACGGAATCGCCCGTGAACCAGAAATCTGGCAGACCGTGGTGGACAATCGAGTAACCGCCAGCACAAAATAGCCGAACCATCCGGGGCCGCGCGCCAACCGGTATAAGGTTAAGCTTCATGTCAGAAGCTTTTGAACCTGCCCTTATAACGGTGGACCAGTTCCCGCATTTCCCGGGAATTATTTTCTTTCATCCCAAACCCGATAAAATGAATGCGCGCCTTCTTCTCCAAGTTTCGCTGATAGCTTTCCAAATCCTCGGAAAGTTCGCTCCAGGGCACATTCTCATAGCGTTTATCAGGATGGTTCCGCTGAAAAGATCCATCCGAAATAATCAGGACGACATCGGGATTAAACTGAAAAGCCGCCCCCAAAACCGATTGAATCCCATTCGGATCCTTCAACGTCCAATTACGCCCACTATTACCCGTGGTCTTGAACTCGGTGCGGAGCCATTCCCGGGCCGCCTTTTTGTTGCTCTTGGTAGCCGCAACCAGGTATTCGGCAAAAAGATCGTATCGACGGCTGAATTGGATAAGGGCAAATAGACTGTTGGCATTGAGGCTGCCCACGACACTGGCTGTTTCATCCCGGACCCTCAAAATATCCATGCCACTTTTGGCCATGTTATCGACCACCGAACTAGAAATATCAAAAGCAATCACCAGGCGTTTGGCTTCATCCGAAATACCCAGAATGGAAAATTTGGAAACCTCCAAACTCAAGTCCTCCATACCGCTCAACAACCCGCTCCGTCCCAGCAAGGATTCCCCTAATTGCGGGCTTAAACCGCTACTCAAAACCCTTGCATCCATAAATGGCAGTTGCGGTAGGGTGGGCAAAGAATCGGGTAGCAAATTATCCGAAGTCAGCCTGCTCAGCAAAGCTGGCGGATTCGAAAGCTGCCGCAATTCAGCCAACGTGGCCCGATGCTCCAATTCCCTCTGGGGAAGGTAAATGGTCTTCCTGGCCACAAATACAGGTTCAGGACTAAACCGGGGAACGAAAACCACCACAAACCCCGTGCCGGCCAGAAGCAATGTGACGTGTACTGGATTTGTTGGACACGGGATTCTCTTATATTCATTGTTTATTGATTAGTGTGTCAGGCGGCTTGTTTTGGTAAAGGGTTTTGTTTTCTCGTTGCCCCCCATGGGGGGCAAATATTTTCCTCGAATTGGACTGGGCTTTGGTAACTCAGAGAGGAATGTTTGCGATATCGGTTGTAGAAGATTTCCACGTATTCGAAGACAGTTGATCGCAGTTCGCGCTCGTCGGCAAAGTGGCGGCCTCGAATCGTGCTGGTCTTGAAGCGGCCGTAGAACGATTCCATGGCCGCGTTGTCGTAGCAGTTGCCTTGGGCGCTCATGCTCGGCTTCATGCCTAGTTCAGAGACCAGCCTCTGATAGTCGTCGCTGGCGTAGGGGCTGCCCCGATCGCTGTGATGAATAATCCCGGTGCGCAGTGTGCCGCGGGTCATGGCCGCGGCTTTGAGGGCCTTGCCAACCAGCTTCGCGTCGTTGTGGTTGGAAACGCTCCAGCCCAGCAGGCGTCGGCTGAACAGGTCCATCACCGTGGCCAAGTACATCCAACCGGCCAGGGTCCGTAGGTAGGTCGTGTCCGCCACCCAGACCTCGTCGATATGGGTCGGCTGGCCATGCTTTTTAAGCACATTGGGGCTGTAACCATAGGGATGGTTACTGTTGGTTTTTAATGGCTTAAAGCGTTTACTCTGGGTGCTTTTGATTCCCATTTCACGCATCAGATGCAGAGCCCGGTCACGGCCGCAATCGATGCCCTCATCATCCTTCAGATGGCGGTGCATTGGCCGATGCCCATAGCGGCCCTTGGCCTCTTTGTGTACCTTCAGGATCGCCCCCTTGATTCCCTCGTCCTCGATCCGCCGGGCCGAGGGCGCTCGGTGCCTCCAGCAGTAATAGCCACTGCGACAAATCCCCATCGCCGAGCATATTTCCTCGATCTTGAAGCGCCCCTCGTTGTCTTTGACAAACTGGTACTTCATTGTTCGTCCTTGGCAAAGTAGCCCACCGTTTTTTTTAGTATCTGGTTGATCCGCTCCGAGCGGCGCAGCTCTTTGCGAAGACGATCTATCTCGGCCGCCATCTCCTTCGGACTGCTCTGTCGCTTTGAGGTGGCTTCGCCCTGCTGATCGTCCAGATAGAGCCTCTTCCACCTATACAATTGGTTGGTGTTGACCCCAAGTTTGGTCGATACCTCGGTGGCGCTCAGACCATCGAGTATCATCAGTTGAACTGCCTCATTTTTGAACTCTATACTAAAGCGTCTTCTTCCCATGCTTCGATTCTCCATTTAGGAGAATCTCGTGTCCACTTGCGTCTTCTTCCCATGCTTCGATTCTCCATTTAGGAGAATCTCGTGTCCACTTGCGTCTTCTTCCCATGCTTCGATTCTCCATTTAGGAGAATCTCGTGTCCACTTGCGTCTTCTTCCCATGCTTCGATTCTCCATTTAGGAGAATCTCGTGTCCACTTTTTCCAGTGCACATCACTACCGAACCAATGGGGGAAAGGGGGCAGTGTCTCTACACCCTGAAAAACACCTAAAAATCAAGACGATCTGCTCAAAATACAAAGAAATCCATCTCCAATAGCAATAACACGAGCCAAACTTTACCCTTCATGAAATATCCGGGCTAAGACACTTATGGTTGTTAGTAACAGAAGTGATGTAACGATTGTTTTCATTTTAAGATATTATTTAGCGTGAATTTTTCATGGTATGGGGACTATCTTATCAAGAACTTCTAGATTTGGCTAATACCCTGATCTTGCCATTGGCATGCATTTTTCGTATACCCCAGTATTGATGTTGCCCTGGAATCATTCCTCAAATAATTTCAGTCTTATGCGTTACCTTAATCTCATTCTCTCCATAGCTCTCCTGACTTTGGGATCTGTTTTTCTACAGGCTGATCCCAGTGAAAAAGAACATGCCTGGCCGAATGCCCCGCATGGCTGGCATTTGCAGGAACTGGGGCCGCGAACGGAAACGGTGGACACCGCTTCTTATGGTCGAATTGTCCATGTGTCGGCGACAAAGGGAAACGATCGCAAGGGTAACGGTACGCGGGAAAAACCGTTTCAGACGATTCAGGCGGCACTGAGCGGGGGGAGTGAATCAACCGCAGATAACCGCACGGCAGTGCTGGTGGCGGGTGGCATCTATTCGGAGACTCCTGTTAAGATGGCGGCTTTCGTCGATCTGTATGGGGGTTACGATCCGGTTTCGTGGGAGCGGAATATTTTTGAGCATCCAACAACGCTGGATGCATTAAAGAAGAGCCGGGTTGTGATCGGGAGCGATGATACAAGGCTGGACGGATTTATCGTGACTGGGGGTGAGATTGCAGGGCATGGCGCGGGGATTTACTGCTACCGGACGTCACCGAAGATCACGAACAATGTGATCCGCAACAACCATGTGCTGGCACCGGCAGACTTCGAGCGCGATGCGGACCGGTTGCGCAAACAGGGCAACTATGGCGGCGGTATCGGGCTGGAGTATAACTCCAAAGCGAAGGTGCTCCATAACCTGATCATCCACAACACCACAGAGATTGGTTACGGCGCGGGACTGGGCGCAAAGGACGACTGCATGCCGCAGGTGGGCTATAATGTGTTTTTCGGGAACCGGGCCGGTGCAGGCGATGCGGACGACACCCGGTCCTCCAACGGCGGAGCCTTGGCGCTGATCGCCAGCTCACGCGCGGGAGTGTTGCATAATCTTTTCGTAGACAACCAGGCGCTGGGCGAGAGCGACGGCGGGGCGATTTTCTGCGAATACTTCTCGTGGCCAATAGTGCGCTGGAATATTTTTCTGAACAACCATGCCGGGGACGACGGGGGCGGGCTGGATTCTCAGAAGTTTTCCTACCCCCGGGTGAAGTATAACATGTTTTTCGGGAATAACGTGAACGGTTCGGGCGGAGGCGTTCATGGGGACGATTCACTCATCATGCTGGAGAACAATATTTTCGCCTACAATACCGCGAAGTCCCACGCCGGTGCGTTGGGCGGCTCGCATGTCTGGCTGCATATCGTAAACAATACGGTGGTCCATAACACATCCGACAAGCATGGCGGGGGCGTTTATTATTACAACACCAAGAATCCGTTCCTCAAGGTGCCGGTGGTGCGGAATAACATATTTTCACATAACGAACCGGACGAGGTATTTTTCGAACCGCATACGGATGCATCCTATAATCTGATACGCGGCGGTTTCGAAGCGGCTTACGGGGTTTCCGGGCATGAGCCTGGGTTTCTGGACGACGGCTTGACACTCACAGCGAGCAGCTCGCGTTATGATGGAAGCAGGTTTCAAACGACGATTATGATGGAGGGTTTGACCGCTCATGCGCTCAAGGACCGCGTGGTGCGAATGGGAGACGAGTGGACGCTGGTGACGGACAACAATGTCGAAAGCCTTACGGTTTGGGGAAAGTTTGACATGGAGTCAGGAAGCGAACTTGAGATCATCCCGACATTTCACCTTGCACCGGACTCTGCGAGTATCAACCGGGGGATTTACGCAGATTTTGCGGCGGACGACATAGACGGGCAGCAGCGTTATTTCCCCACGATCGACCTCGGGGCAGACGAGTATGTACCGGAGGGAGAAGAATAAGCAGGCTTAGAGCATGTCCTTGATGGTGCGCTCGTATTCGGGGAAGTAGCGACCGATGAGGGGGAGGTCGAAACTGCTGAGAATCATGGTATTGCTCTCTCTTGCGAGGAGGAACTGGAAGGATTTCTCGATGAGAGTTTCGGGCGTGACTTCACCGTCGGTCAACTTCCGGTAATAATCATCGGCAAGAGATACGGTGTGCTCGGTGGTGGTGCCGGCTTTGACGGTGACCTGGTAGGTATTCGCATCGGAATTCTGGACGGTTATTTCTGCCATAAGCAAATGTTTAAGGTTGCCAGATGGTCCAGGCGATGTGCTGTTCTTTGCGTTCGGCTGTTGCGATGTAATAGAGGCAGAGGATACGGCCGTCGGGGAGGACGACGGCGCGGGGGTAGCCGAGGTCCCAGTTGAGGCCGTCGTCGCGCAAGATGATTTCATGGCCCCAGGATTTGCCGCCGTCGGCACTGACTTTGGCCCGCATGCCATATGGAACGCCGCGGTAGCCATACATGACGGCGACACGGCCATCGGGCAGTTTGACAAGGGCGGGAGGGTTGCCGTTGCGGTGCTCGGTATCGGTAAAGGCGACGATTCCGCGTTTTTCCCAGTCCTCCCCGTTGTTGAGGGAGTATTCGGCTTCGAGGAAATTGATGTCGACGCGGCCGAGGGCTTCGTCGTCATGGGCGTCAAAACGGCGGCGGACGACGCTGAGGAGTTCGTGGTCGTGGAGGCGGACGGTCGAGGGCATGACGGAGCGGATGTTGTAGGGATAATGGGTCATCCAGCCGTTGAAAGACCATGAGAGGCCGCCATCATCGGTTTTGGCGCAGAAGGCGCGGTCCTGTATGCCGGCCTCGACCTGGCCGTCTTTTGCGGAGAGGAAGACGGTGAGGGTATCCTCATCGTAGACGAGGTAATCGGTGCGGGCGGAGAGCGCGTTTTCGAGGCCGAAGTCGGGAAAGAGGAAGGGGCCGCGCCATTTGTGGCCGCGGTCTTCGGAATACCAGAAGAGGTTGTTGCGGCTGCGGAAGGCGAAATCGGGGTTGGACAGGTCCATAGGCCGATCGAGGGTGGCGGGATTGTCAGTGGAGAATGCTTCGGTGTGGTGGGTTTCCCAGGTGCGGCCGCCATCGGTGCTGCGGGCGAGGACGAGGTAACGGGGCTTGCTGGGGTCGCGCGAATGGCCGTCGGGGTAATAGTGGTAGGCGGCATTGGAATAGCAGACGAGGATTTCGTTGCCCCATGACCAGACGCCGCGGTTGGCGGCATGAGCGAGGAAGCGGCCTTCCTCGTGGGAAACGATTCCGTGCTCCATCTGCGGCGCGGCGCGGAGGTCAGGCTGCGGGAGGCAAAGGGCGAAGAGGAGCGTGAGGGTAGCGAGAGGCAGGCAGCGGCGGCCTGGCAGCGAGGTGCGGAATTGGCGGGGGGCGATGGCGATCATAGATTTAGAATTTTCGATTTAAGATATCTGATTTCAATATTTCGATCCAATTTTTTGCTTTCAAGGTGATATGGCAAATGATTTTGGTATCTGCGGTCAATTATCCCCCTTCCGTCCTGCCCGGACTAGATCAGGCAACAGGAAGCAGAACTTCAAAAAGCTGATAATCCAGACGAACCAGGGATTGGGAGGGCTTGCCGGTCTTTTTAAGCCTGCAAAAGTTCAGGCTTGTTCATTTTCCAGGCGGCAGCGCCAGCCAGGAGGGTCATCAATACGATGATGCCCCATTCGTTTAGCGTTGGAATGACGGCCGTGAACGACCCGGCTGGGATGGGGGTGTCGGGCGTGTCTTCCCAGGCCCAGTCGACGATGGTGATCGAGGTGCTGCCTGCTGCAAGGTTGACCTGAATCCAGCCGAAGTGCCGCTGGTTTGTGCCCGCATTCGTAAACTGGACGCCGATGTACTTGTTTCCCGCGCCGGGGAAATCGCCAAATCGCCAAATGTACGGTAGCCAAGAAGAGGGTATCTGCTATTCCACGTTCCATTCCCGGTAAGGGTGTTGGCAATATTGTAGTTTGCGCTCAAGGCCCTGGCAATACCACCCGAGGCAATGATGCTCGCACCATATCGTGGAAAGATTTTGGCGGAAGTAAAAAAGTAGGTGGAACCATAATAGGTCGAGGTGGTATAGGCATGGTTTATAATAAAGTTATTAACGCCATCACCGTCCACATCGACGAACAAATTCTTGTTCGTCACCAAAATATTCTGCGGACCGCTGTATTGTAAGACGGCTTCCGCCGCAGGGGTGACGGCCAGGGCAGCGCCACCGGCAGCAGCACTAGCCAGGGCGAGATTCCCGAGCCTTGCCGGACCTTTCCTCGCCGCAAGGGCCGATGCTCGGTAAGCATCCAGCTTGTCCTTTAAATCACTGATTTTCTTAACTGCTGGCTTTTTCATCATCATTTAGGAGTTTTGGGGTAAACAATCATACTTGTACTTTCAGGGGTAGAAAGCAGACTGAATTTTCTTATACCCTTAGATGACCTATAAGTCAACAAATACTGCCCCTACAAGGTTTCTGGCAAATCAGTTGCCACCACAAGGCAGGCTCATCCCCCTTTGCAGAAAAAATTTTGATCGGCATTTGACTAATACGTATATCGCCACCAGGGAAAACAGCCTGACCCCCTCCCCCCCTTGCCCTAGGTTAATCAGTTAATCAGGTTAATAGTTAGAGGCTGTCCCAAAAATATAAAGATTTTATAGTCAACTGGATGACGTTGATAAAAAGAGCCGGAAAGAGCAAGTTTTTGCTCGATCCGGCCAAAAAAGGGTTCTATAATTGAGTTAGCGAAAATCAATATAGCCCTTTCTATGAAAAATATAGCCATCCAATGCCTCCTGCGTCCAGCTTTAACTGTGGTCGACCGGTGCCTCGATTACGATAACTTCCGCGCCACCATTGATCGAATCGATCGGCTGCTGATCGACTCGGAGGTGGAATCGCAGGCCATTGAGCTGGCCTTGGAGGGGTGGCCGCCAATGGGTCTAAAGGCCCGGCGGCAGCGGGCCAGTTTTGCCATCAAGGCACTGCGCATGGATACGCTGGGCCGTCTGCTCGGAGGGATTTCGTTTCGGCATTTGTCGCGGGCTCTGGGCAGCAGCGATCTGTTGGCCGACTTTTGCCGTGTCCGGCAGATCGATGGCATCAGGGGCATCTCCAAAAGCACCCTGGAGCGGGCCTCGAAGTTTTTCAGCGAAGAGCAGTTGAGGGCCTTGCACCGGACCTTGGCTGAGGTGGTGGGCGATGCCCTTCTGGCCCGGCAGGTGGGATTGGACAAGCCGATTGACACCACCATTTGCCTGATCGACGGCACCTGTTTGGAGGCTAACATTCATTGGCCGACGGACTGGGTATTACTCAAGGATGTAGCCGGCACGTTGCTCAAAGCGATCCGGCTGATCCGCGAGAAGGCCGGTGTGCGCCATCGCATGCCGATCGAACCGGAGCCCTTGGCTCGGCAGATGAATCGGCTGTGCATACAGATGACCCACAGCCGGCGGCGAAAGGACAGCGCGCGGCAGCGCAAGGGTATCTTGAGGCAGATGAAAAAGCTGCTCAAACGGATCGGGGAGCATGCCCGCAGTCACCGGGAATTATTGCAAGCCTGCTGGGAGCAAAGCGATTATAGCGAAAAACAGGTCCAACAGATCCTCGCCCGGATGGAGCGCATGAGCGAGCAAATCCCGGTGGTCATCAAACAGGCGCACGAGCGGATCATTGGCGGCCGCCAGGTGAAAAACGCAGAGAAAGTCTTGAGTGTTTACGAACTCGATGGGCAGGTGATTGTGCGAGGTAAAGCGGGCCAAGAGGTCGAGTTCGGCAACACCCTGTTTTTGGGAGAAAGCGTTGAAGGGTACCTGCTGGACTGGAAACTCTACGGCAGCCGAACTCCAAGCGAAAATGAACAGATGCAAGAGAGTTTGCAAAGACAGAACCGCTTCAACCTGGAAGAACCCATAGCGGCCATGTGCGCGGACCGGGGATTTGCCTCCCAGCGGGCCCGCCGGCAGTTAGCCCAGGAGGGAATCTACGACGCGCTCTGTGCACGGGCTCCGAAGCAGTTGAAAAAACGGATGGAGGAACCACTGTTCAGACAATTGCAAAAGCGCCGGGCCAGCACCGAAGGGCGGATCGGGGTATTGAAGAATCGCTGGCAGGCCGGGCGGTTGCGCAGCAAAGGCTTTGCCAACCGCTCGATCAGCGTAGCCTGGTCGGTACTCTCGCACAACCTATGGAAAGTAGCCAAGATGCTGGCCCAGCAAGACGAACTAAAAACCAAAGCGGCGGCCTAGAGAGCGGAAAAGCAAGGACAATACTTTTTCACAGCCTTACTGTCGGCTCATACAAAGAAAACCAGGCAACCGGACCCCAAAACCAGTATCCTAACGTCATAGGAGAGCAAAGTTGATACTCTCCCAAATGCAAATACCTCTAAAATGAGCGCCTATCAGAAGCCCTCGCAAAAATCACCCTTTTGGGACAGCCTCTAAGTATCGTAAACACCTATCTGTATGAGACGACGCAAGCCTCCGCCCGGAAGGCAATGGATATTCTGGAAGCGCACCTGAAGGCCTATCCCAATAACCCTCTGAATACCGTAATGCATTTTCGAGCCGACTACACATGGTCGGACATTCTCTTGGATTACGAAAAAGCGCTTCCCCACGCCCTTGCCCTGGCAGAACAGAAGATGAGCGATCCCTTCCGGTGGAGCCGACACTACTGGCACGTCGCATCCATCTACCATCTCCGCCTTAAACAACCGGAAAAAGCCATCCCCTGGTATCAGTCGATTATCGAAGAAACCCCAGAGTCCCCCCATGTCTTCGCCGCGAAACAGATGGTGCAACAGCTGAAGCAGGAACACGCCTCTGAAGTGGATCATTAACGCGCGCGCTCCGAGATCGTCAATCATCGCCAGGAAAACCCACATCGACATGGCAGAAAACACCAATTCGCAAAAGAAGGTCCGATTCCGGTGGGAAACCCTTTTTAAACGAGATCTGGCCGTTTGCATTGTGCTCGGTCTCTATCTCATAAGTGTCTTCCATGTCGGCCGCCACGACCTCCGGGAAAAAGGTATCGGTTCTACGGCTTCCACAGTGGTTCGTGTAGCCCATAACCTCAGCGAAAAGAACGTCAATCGGGCCTTTCGCGAATTAGCCGCCCGCTATCACGTGCTCCACCCCGAAGTTGCCGTCTATATACAATCCATTCCCCTGCGAGCCTACGAACAGTGGGTGACGACTCAACTGATGGGGGACACCGCCCCGGATCTCATCCTGCTCCTCGATCGGAGCGGAACCTGGTCCAACCTGGCCCAGGAGCACCTGGTGGCACTCAGCCCGCACGTCCTTGCGCCCAACCCTTACAACCGGGATAACCCGCATAAGGGAACGCGGTGGAGGGAGACCTTTGTGGATAACATGGAAGGGGGCTACTTTTTGCACCTCATGGAGTTTTACGGCATACCGCTTACCCTGGATAGCGCCCGTGTATTTTATAATAAGGATTTGCTCAAATCCATTACGGGAAGCGACCAACCTCCGGAAAACTTTCGAGAAATGATCCGCATGTTTCGCCAAATCGAGGCCTACGCAGAAGGAAGGGAGGAAACCCTGTACCCTATCGCCGTATCCCAAACCGATGTAAGGACCTTGTATGATCGGTATTTTCCGACGTTGAATGCGAACATGATGGACAGGTTCAGCTCATTGATGTGGGGAACCCCTGCCAATCCGCTCTACGAAACGTTTGGCGGGAAATTCGACTACAAAGAGCCAGGAATTCGCAAGGGATTCGAGCTCTTAAAGACCCTCGCACAGTTTTTCCAGCCGAGTTTTATCATCGACCAGGGGGCACAGATTCGTTTCCTCTTCTTCCAGGGAAAGTGATGTCCACTTTTTCCAGTGCACATCATACATGTTGGTGAGAGACAACTGAATAGAATTTTTAGAGAGTTTGAAGATATACCTATTCACAGATTTATTCTCCAACATCGGCTCAAGATGGTTAAAAAGCTGATCACAGAGGACCCTCATTGTTCTATCAAGACCATCGCTTACGAATCAGGTTTCTCAAGTGCGGCGCACCTGAGCCAAAGATTCAAGAAGGAATTTGATATACGGCCAAGTGAATTTAGGAAACATGTAATAACACGCGGTAGTAGAGCATAGCTCTCTCAAACTTGAAGACACGCTTAACTGCCGACGGATTTTTTGGGTTTTCTTACAATTGCACTGGATCATCCCCTGTCCCGGCAGGCAGGGACAGGGTTTCGAAAAAAAACCTCGTAGGACGACAGGCGATCCTGAAGGGCGAAAAGCCGTAGATTCCCCGCAGTCCCGGCGCGCCGGGACGGGCAGTAGGCTATTTGAGGCTGTCGTTCAGTTCCGGTGACAATGTCTGGAAATTGCAACAATCTGTCTGATCGCTCGCCTTTGTGGTGCGCGGTCGGGTGGCAGGATGGTGATGTACTAAGGTTTTCTCATCCTGAGATTCTACTTTATAACGATCAGGACGTAACCAAGAGCGCGGAAGGAAATCGCTTCTGTGTCCATGCACCCTTTTTATTCGAAACGGATGGACGGTTGTTCGTTGCTTATTCCAACAAGAAAACAAAATTACAAATAAGCGAAGTACCGCAGGATCTGCTTAATGGCCTGGCAAACCAACGAAAGGTCCGCAGCGTGTACACAGAACGGCTGAAAGTGTGCGTAGGTGTGCATCGATCAAGCGATGTCATTGAAGACATCGATCAAGCCATAACCGGAGCCACCCTCATCAAGAGTCAGGACGGTTCTGTGGCTGCATTCATCAATGAAGAATCGCGATACATACTCTTCGATGATACCAACGCGCCCTTGAAGGTTGAATTGGGTGAAACCTTCAAACGGTTCAAGAAATTGAAGGATGGAGGATCATTTGCCATTGAAGCACAGGTCGCATTTGATGGATTGGAAGCCGGTCAAACCATCATTGACCTCAGAAACGAAAAAGGCCAAGGCGTCTTCTGGATTGGTCTTGGGAACGAAGGTAAAGTAGAAGCACAGTTAATTGATGAAACCGATAGATGTATATTCGTCTCCAGCGCTCCCTTGAGTTTTGAGCCGAAAGATTGGGTTCATTTCGTGGTCAATGTGGATGGCCTGAGCTTTTTGAGCCAAACTGATCGGAAATTGCTTTTTGGCGGCGGAGCCGACCGGGAAGGTGGTTATAATTATCCTTTCATCGAGTCTTCCGTTTTTGGGCAACAACAAAGCGCACATCCAGGCAAGGAACGGGACCAGGGATATGCAACATAACCTTGTCAGCGGTGACTTCCGCTGTAAGTGAACGTTCGGAGCCGTCAGCTTTGATTTCACAAAACGCCGAGGTTGCAAATTCCGGCCCCAGTTGTAAGGGAACATCCTCGTAGGGCCCAGTGCTGTAATTGATAACAGTAATCAAAGCAGCGTTTTTGTCGGGAAGTCGACATATCTGAACAGCAACTCGGGCCCGCTGTTCAACTTGGACGGGAAGCGGCTTCCCACTCACCCAGCTAATCAGGTCACTCAATAACGGCGGAAACCAAGGGTGCAGCCAGGAATAGATCGGCCACAACCGGTAGGAAAAATTGATAAAGGCAAAACGCCCTCCGTTCGGGGATGTCCATTTTAACGACAAAGGCACCAGTGGTTTGCCGGAAACCCCGTGAATCCAGTTTCGAATCTCAGCGTTAGAGATTTCAATGGAAACAGGACAGCCGGATACCGGAAGGGCACGGATAAAATAATACAGGTCCCAAACCTTTTGCCCGAGTTGATCCATGCGATCAAAACGAATACCGCCAAGGTCGTATAGATTGCACGCAGGACCCATTTCACAACCCAGCGATGAAAGGAGATTTCTTTCCTCCAGTATTCGCAGCGAGTCCACATCAAACACGCCGCCTCGGTCTACCACTTGGTGTACCTGTTCATCGGAGCACCCCGAAAGCGCATTGCCGAAATGAATCACCGCATCCTGCACATTTCGTGTCGCATCGAAAGGCAAACCCAGTAATTCCAGATTTATGTTTTGCCTGGACCAGACTCCAATGCCGGCAGGTTGCGTCGTGCCATCCAGCAGTCGAGCGATCTGTTGGATCTGATTTTTTCTTTGAGCCACATAGTGCACTATTCGTCGGGATTCCCCCGCGGGAATTTCCCCGTAATTATTACTATTCAGACTGGTTGCCGGAGCACTTTCTCCTCGCGCGAAAATGGTCGCCAGATGTGCATATACGGCCGGCCCTGACTTGCTGCAATCACAATCATTATAGGGGCAGTTCTCACATTCCGGATAAAACTCAAAGTCTTCCCCCAGCCTTGCTTTCCACTTGGTCACCGACCAAAAGGCCGCAGGGTAATCATACAAGGCCTTTTCCTCCCGATATAACGTAACCTGCGGGCGAACGAAGGGCTGATGCGGACCCGCCAGGGCCCGTGCTACCCGCCCCACGTCAATGACCACACTATCAGGAAACATCAATCCAAGCCGCGTCCGCGGTGCAACGGCATGCACTGCTTCCTGCATGACCTTTGCGAAATCCTCCAGGTCCCGTGTTGCCAGGTCCAGCATGATCTGACAGGCTCGATTAGATTTTTCCGGATCACTGCTTTGAACCAAACTCACCACCGCTTCGCGTGTCGGCGCACAGCCCAACTGCTGGGCAGCTTCCACCACCCGACCAGAATGAAACGCAGTTTCAAGCTTCACATGAAAATCGTCATCCAAGAACATCAGCCTCGGCTGTAGTGAGGCATAACGGGCATAGACCCGTCTCAGGTGCCGGCGCAATTTGGAACAACGTGGGTCCAGCACCGGATGCACGGCCCATTTGCCATCCATGGTAATCTGTCGCTCAAATCCAAACCTCTCTACGATTTCTTGCGGCACACGCACATGCCCCAAGGTGTGAAAAACGTTTAGAGTGAAGATCAATCCCGCAGCGCGGATGGCTTCTGCGCAGGACTGAAGATGGGGCATCAATTGCCTTTCGAATTGAGTTTCTTCAAGATACCAGGCGTTATAAAGTGTCGTAAAGAGCGACACTTCCTTAAATCCACAGGCTTTGCAGGTGGCCATACATTCTGCAAGGTGCTCCTCACGCGTTTCAGGGGGAACATAATACCGCAGAATGGGCCCTCGTTCCGGCATTTGCTTATCCAGCTCCCAAGCTTTACTATTTTGTTGGTTATCTTTCTTCGGGGTCCTCACTCCTTAGCCTAAGGCTCAGAAGGGTGCATGTCGGAAAGAAACGCCTCGCTGATTCGCTTCCCAAGAATGAAGTGCTTTCGATCAGGATACCACAGAACAGCTTCGCCGTTGATCTCCGTGAATCCGCAGTAGTCAATCGCCTCGTAGCGGGGAACGGAAAAGCCGACATCAATAGGCACGTCGTCGATGTCGATAAAAAGTTTCGGCTTACTCCACCAAATCGGTTGATGCGCTTCGGTGCGAAACGCGCCCACCGACACGTAGCATGGTCGCCTGTTTCGGGTGTCGTGGACATCTATCGTATTGAAGGCATTCCCATCGTTATCATGGTAAAACAAAAGATATCTTCCATCGGATAGCCTGTATAGAGGTGCGTTATCGGAGGGGTTTAGAATAGAGGCTGTCCCAAAAGGGTGATTTTTGCGAGGGCTTTTGATAGGCGCTCATTTTAGAGGTATTTGCATTTGGGAGAGTATCAACTTTGCTCTCCTATGACGTTAGGATACTGGTTTTGGGGTCCGGTTGCCTGGTTTTCTTTGTATGAGCCGACAGTACGGCTGTGAAAAAGTATTGTCCTTGCTTTTCCGCTCTCTAGGCCGCCGCTTTGGTTTTTAGTTCGTCTTGCTGGGCCAGCATCTTGGCTACTTTCCATAGGTTGTGCGAGAGTACCGACCAGGCTACGCTGATCGAGCGGTTGGCAAAGCCTTTGCTGCGCAACCGCCCGGCCTGCCAGCGATTCTTCAATACCCCGATCCGCCCTTCGGTGCTGGCCCGGCGCTTTTGCAATTGTCTGAACAGTGGTTCCTCCATCCGTTTTTTCAACTGCTTCGGATCGCGTGGACAGAGCGCGTCGTAGATTCCCTCCTGGGCTAACTGCCGGCGGGCCCGCTGGGAGGCAAATCCCCGGTCCGCGCACATGGCCGCTATGGGTTCTTCCAGGTTGAAGCGGTTCTGTCTTTGCAAACTCTCTTGCATTTGTTCATTTTCGCTTGGAGTTCGGCTGCCGTAGAGTTTCCAGTCCAGCAGGTACCCTTCAACGCTTTCTCCCAAAAACAGGGTGTTGCCGAACTCGACCTCTTGGCCCGCTTTACCTCGCACAATCACCTGCCCATCGAGTTCGTAAACACTCAAGACTTTCTCTGCGTTTTTCACCTGGCGGCCGCCAATGATCCGCTCGTGCGCCTGTTTGATGACCACCGGGATTTGCTCGCTCATGCGCTCCATCCGGGCGAGGATCTGTTGGACCTGTTTTTCGCTGTAATCGCTTTGCTCCCAGCAGGCTTGCAATAATTCCCGGTGACTGCGGGCATGCTCCCCGATCCGTTTGAGCAGCTTTTTCATCTGCCTCAAGATACCCTTGCGCTGCCGCGCGCTGTCCTTTCGCCGCCGGCTGTGGGTCATCTGTATGCACAGCCGATTCATCTGCCGAGCCAAGGGCTCCGGTTCGATCGGCATGCGATGGCGCACACCGGCCTTCTCGCGGATCAGCCGGATCGCTTTGAGCAACGTGCCGGCTACATCCTTGAGTAATACCCAGTCCGTCGGCCAATGAATGTTAGCCTCCAAACAGGTGCCGTCGATCAGGCAAATGGTGGTGTCAATCGGCTTGTCCAATCCCACCTGCCGGGCCAGAAGGGCATCGGCCACCACCTCAGTCAAGGTCCGGTGCAAGGCCCTCAACTGCTCTTCGCTGAAAAACTTCGAGGCCCGCTCCAGGGTGCTTTTGGAGATGCCCCTGATGCCATCGATCTGCCGGACACGGCAAAAGTCGGCCAACAGATCGCTGCTGCCCAGAGCCCGCGACAAATGCCGAAACGAAATCCCTCCGAGCAGACGGCCCAGCGTATCCATGCGCAGTGCCTTGATGGCAAAACTGGCCCGCTGCCGCCGGGCCTTTAGACCCATTGGCGGCCACCCCTCCAAGGCCAGCTCAATGGCCTGCGATTCCACCTCCGAGTCGATCAGCAGCCGATCGATTCGATCAATGGTGGCGCGGAAGTTATCGTAATCGAGGCACCGGTCGACCACAGTTAAAGCTGGACGCAGGAGGCATTGGATGGCTATATTTTTCATAGAAAGGGCTATATTGATTTTCGCTAACCCGGATATTTCGTAAAAAAAGTATCGTTGATATGCTTAACTGCTGATATACAGCAGGATAGATCAATAATTAAAGCAATATCAGCGATGACAAAAGGTAAACAATTAAAGCTACAGTTGACAAGGGTAAAAGGCCGCCGTGTGCGGGTTGATTTCAAGGGCGGAGAGGTTACTTCGGATGCCGGACTGCTTTTGATCCGGGAAGTGGATCGGCAGTTGGGCTTGACCGAACGAGCGGCCCGACAGTTAGTGGACAAACGGCAGAAGGGCAAAGTACGCCATGAGGTCTTGGGGATGCTGCGGCAGCGCGTTTACGGGCTGGTGGCGGGCTATGAGGATTTGAACGACTTTGATACCCTGCGCCACGATCCATTGTTGCAAACGGTAACGGGGCGCATTGAAACGTTGGCCAGCGCGCCGACTTTGTGTCGTTTTGAAAACGGGCAGGATCGGCGGGCGGCCTTTGCGGTAAACGAGCTGTTGGTCGAACAGTTCATGGGCTCCTTTGCCGAGGAACCCGAAGAGATCATCCTGGACTTTGACGCCACCGACAATCCGGTGCACGGGCTCCAGGAGGGACGTTTTTTCCACGGTTATTATGATCATTACTGTTTTCTGCCGCTATATGTTTTTTGCGGTGATCAGCTGCTGGTGGCCTACCTGCGGCCGAGCAAGATCGATGCCAGCAAGCATGCCGGGGCCATCCTCAAATTGCTGGTTAAACGGATTCGCCAAAGCTGGCCCCGTACGCGGATTATTTGGCGCGCCGACAGTGGATTTTGTCGAGACCGGATACTCTCTTGGTGCGACCGCAACGAAGTTAGTTACATCGTGGGGATGGCTCGCAATGCACGCTTGCAGCAAGACGCCCAGCAGTTGCAAAAGCAGGCCAAAGAATGGTTCGAACTAAGGGGTAAAAAACAACGGTTATTCCAGGACTTCGTCTATGCTGCCGATTCGTGGCGATGGCTGCGGTTGGTCATCCATAAAGCCGAACACACCGCACAGGGGTCCAACCCGCGCTTCGTGGTGACGAACCTGCCGGGCGATCCCCAGGAGCTTTACGACAAGGTATACTGTGGCCGCGGTGAAATGGAGAACCGAATCAAGGAACAGATGCAATTGTTCAGCGAGCGCACCAGCGCCCATCAATGGTGGGCCAATCAGTGGCGATTGCTCTTGTCGGCGCTGGCCTACACCTTGATGGAAGCCATGCGCCGGTTAGCCTTAAAAGGGACGAAGTGGCCGCGGGCCCAATGCCACACCCTGCGGCTCAAATTAATCAAGATCGGAGCGGTCATCGTGCGCAACACCCGAACGATTCACTTTCACCTAAGTGAGAGTTATCCTTGGGCCAGTCTTTTCAACCATGCGCCCCGCCGATTGGTGCCAACCTAAAGGGTGCATTGGTGCTGCCCCCGGCACTACCGAACCAATGGGGGAAAGGGGGCAGTGTCTCTACACCCTGAAAAACACCTAAAAATCAAGACGATCTGCTCAAAATACAAAGAAATCCATCTCCAATAGCAATAACGAGCCAAACTTTACCCTTCATGAAATATCCGGGCTAACTCAATTATAGAACCCTTTTTTGGCCGGATCGAGCAAAAACTTGCTCTTTCCGGCTCTTTTTATCAACGTCATCCAGTTGACTATAAAATCTTTATATTTTTGGGACAGCCTCTAGAATAGGAGCCCCTCCATCTTGGTCGCGCATCACTTCTGGTTGCCTGAAAGTTACTCCATCTGAAGTGGACGGGGTTGTTTGGACAATTTTGACGTGGGATTAAGGTGGAAATCGTGTTCATATTATTTTTTAAAAATATATTTTGTCCTTAGCCAAAGACGGGCACGCAGGTGCCCGCAAGCTGTATTGGCGGGGAGGTTGGTTTTGCTCCGATTGCATGGACTTCGGCCGGGGTCCGGTAGCCCAGGGCTTGGTGGGGGCGCAGGTGGTTGTAGAAGTCCAGGTAGCGGGCTATCCCTTCGCTGGCTTCCTTTGCCGTGGCGTATTCGCGCAGGTAAATGTCTTCATACTTGAGGGTTCTCCAAAAGCGTTCAACAAATATGTTGTCCAGGTAGCGGCCACGCCCGTCCATGCTGATGCGCACCCCGGCTTGCCCCAGCACCGAGGTGAACTCGCTGCCGGTAAACTGGCTGCCTTGATCGGTGTTGAAGATTTGAGGTTGGGCCCGCCTCAGAGCTTCCTCCAGGGCGAGCACACAGAAGCGGCTCTCCAGGGTGTTGGAAAGCTGCCAGCTCAACACGTAGCGGCTGAACCAGTCCAACACCACGGTCAAGAAAAGGAATCCTCGGCTCAGCCGCAGGTAAGTGATGTCGCTGCACCATACCTGGTCGGGCCGCTCGACCGCCAAACCCCGCAGCAGATAAGGGAAAATGCGGTGCTGCCGGTGCCCCTGGCTCAAGTTTCGACGCGGATAAATAGCCTCCAGGCCCATTTGGCGCATGAGCCGCTGGATGCGGCCTCGTCCCACTGCATGGCCCTCTCGACGCAGCCACTGGGTCATCCGGCGAGAACCAAAAAACGGATATTGGGTGTAGAGCTCATCCATGCGATGCATGTAGAGAACGGTTCTGCTCGCACTGGGCACGGGCCCGATAGTAATAGCTGCCGCGGGCCAGCCCCAGCAACTGACATTGCCTGCCGATACTGATTTTTCCTTGAAGTGGTTGCACCATCTTGCGCCTCTCACCAACCGAATTGTTCAGACTTTTTTTTTAGCCAATCGCATTCTACTTTCAGCTTTCCAATCTCCTGGTAAAGGTGATCTTTTTCCGTCTCGTTGTCCTTGCTGAGAGTCTGCCGCTGGCGCGAAAACAGCTCCGTTGCTCCCTGCAAAAGCTGCTTCTTCCATTGGGTCACCTGGTTGGGATGCACCTCAAAACGACCGGCGATCTCGTTGATGGTATGAGCGCCCCTGATGGCTTCCAGGGCCACTCGGGCTTTAAACTCAGCACTGTATTGTCTTCTCTTTCGTGATTTAATAACATTCATAGGTTAGCGGATTTAGTGGTTCAAGACCACCTTATTCCACTGTCCAGTTTTCCCCGTCCATTTCAATCATCATCGCTAACACTATACCACACTTGCCCAAGGCGTGTGCGGAGAGAGATAAATAGGTAGTGTATAAAAAAAGAATGTTATTTTGTATTTTTAGCTGTACAAATAGCGTTAGGCAATTTATTCTTAGTGCATGGTTACTAAAATTATTAATTGTCGGCACTGTGGAAGTGAAAATATCATTAAATTTGGCAAGACGCCCAACCATAAACAGCGCTACCGCTGCCATGATTGTGGTAAACAAAGCCGCGAAAACCCCACAGTGAAATACACCGAAGAGCAAAAAGAAATGATCCTTCGAGTCTATCAGGAACGCAGCAGTCTACGCGGTTTACAGCGCGCCTTCGGGGTGAGTCCCAACACCGTTTTGAGTTGGTTAAAAAAAACGACAATCGCTGCGACCGCTCAAAAGCACGATTCTTGCGGCCCGCCGCCATGATGTCATTGAACTGGACGAACTGTGGTCTTTTGTGGGGCGCAAGAGCGATGCCCAATGGGTTTGGATCGCTCTTTGCCGACGCACCCGTCAAATCCTCTCCTATGCCATTGGGCCTCGGGATTGGTATCGTTGCCGGGAACTTTACGAGCGTCTTGCCACGGGCCTACAAAAGAAGTGCCACCTACAGCGACTTTTGGAGCACTTATGATGAAGTCTTTCCTCATAACCGATCTGACGTGTACTGGATTTGTTGGACACGGGATTCTCTTATATTCATTGTTTATTGATTAGTGTGTCAGGCGGCTTGTTTTGGTAAAGGGTTTTGTTTTCTCGTTGCCCCCCAGGGGGGGCAAATATTTTCCCTCGAATTGGACTGGGCTTTGGTAACTCAGAGAGGAATGTTTGCGATATCGGTTGTAGAAGATTTCCACGTATTCGAAGACAGTTGATCGCAGTTCGCGCTCGTCGGCAAAGTGGCGGCCTCGAATCGTGCTGGTCTTGAAGCGGCCGTAGAACGATTCCATGGCCGCGTTGTCGTAGCAGTTGCCTTGGGCGCTCATGCTCGGCTTCATGCCTAGTTCAGAGACCAGCCTCTGATAGTCGTCGCTGGCGTAGGGGCTGCCCCGATCGCTGTGATGAATAATCCCGGTGCGCAGTGTGCCGCGGGTCATGGCCGCGGCTTTGAGGGCCTTGCCAACCAGCTTCGCGTCGTTGTGGTTGGAAACGCTCCAGCCCAGCAGGCGTCGGCTGAACAGGTCCATCACCGTGGCCAAGTACATCCAACCGGCCAGGGTCCGTAGGTAGGTCGTGTCCGCCACCCAGACCTCGTCGATATGGGTCGGCTGGCCATGCTTTTTAAGCACATTGGGGCTGTAACCATAGGGATGGTTACTGTTGGTTTTTAATGGCTTAAAGCGTTTACTCTGGGTGCTTTTGATTCCCATTTCACGCATCAGACGCAGAGCCCGGTCACGGCCGCAATCGATGCCCTCATCATCCTTCAGATGGCGGTGCATTGGCCGATGCCCATAGCGGCCCTTGGCCTCTTTGTGTACCTTCAGGATCGCCCCCTTGATTCCCTCGTCCTCGATCCGCCGGGCCGAGGGCGCTCGGTGCCTCCAGCAGTAATAGCCACTGCGACAAATCCCCATCGCCGAGCATATTTCCTCGATCTTGAAGCGCCCCTCGTTGTCTTTGACAAACTGGTACTTCATTGTTCGTCCTTGGCAAAGTAGCCCACCGTTTTTTTTAGTATCTGGTTGATCCGCTCCGAGCGGCGCAGCTCTTTGCGAAGACGATCTATCTCGGCCGCCATCTCCTTCGGACTGCTCTGTCGCTTTGAGGTGGCTTCGCCCTGCTGATCGTCCAGATAGAGCCTCTTCCACCTATACAATTGGTTGGTGTTGACCCCAAGTTTGGTCGATACCTCGGTGGCGCTCAGACCATCGAGTATCATCAGTTGAACTGCCTCATTTTTGAACTCTATACTAAAGCGTCTTCTTCCCATGCTTCGATTCTCCATTTAGGAGAATCTCGTGTCCACTTTTTCCAGTGCACATCAATCCGTGGGAAAAGAAACCGGTGAAACGGCCCATGTGGAACGATGGAACAATACCCTGCGCCAACGACTGGGTCGTTTCACACGCAAAACCCTCTCCTTTTCCAAGCTTAAGAGTATGCATGAAACCTGTCTGAGACTTTTCATTCATCAATATAATCAAGAATTAGCCACCATTCCTACTTAATACACTACCGATAAATATACGACCGTCTGGAAGCGGAATCGGATTCGACTCGTTCGCCCATTTCAACCCGGGCATATTGGAAGGTACAGTCCAGAGCCTCGCCTTTACCTTCGGGAAGCCAAGTTATCTGCAAGTCTGACGGATCAGGGCCTTCGGCGATATTCTCAAATCGGATAACCTCGCTCTGGCACCATTCTTTAGGCCTTTCCTCGGAAGCTAGTTTGCTGTCGAACCGGGTAAAGGGAAAGAGTGCCCGCCCTTGGGCGTCCCATTCGACCTGCCGCCAGCCAAGCCAGGCGACCGGTATATTGGGATCGGGATGGTCTATCGATCGTCGTTTCATCGGTAGTAGCACTTCGGAGCCCCAGCTGCGTCCGTCGTCGTCTGAAACCCGGCAGGCCAAGTGGGCCATGCGGGTACTGGGCGCCGGTACATATTTACAGTAAAAAAGGTAAATGCGACCCGACGGGATGATTACGGGCACTTGCCATCCCGCTCTGTCTCCCTTGCTGCCAGCAATTAGCATAGGTTGGGTCCCCAGCTTTTGCCACCGTCATTGCTTCGGCTGGAAAATAGTCTAAGAATCCATGACTTGAATGGCCCGTGTCCGGTCCACGTAGCAAGCAGATCCCCGTTTCTTGTAGCGACAATAATTGTCTGTTCGTTGAGAACCGTGAAATCCTCATCGTCCCATCGTGGATTTCCGTCCGGAGCCGGATGATACACCACATAGTCCGGGCATGTTCTGCGCCACTCCTCCGCGTAGGGGAGCGGGCCTTCTTGGGTACTGGCTCGAAATGTAGACGCGGGCCTTCTTGGGTACTGGCTCGAAATGTAGACATTAGTTAGAGGCTGTCCCAAAAATATAAAGATTTTATAGTCAACTGGATGACGTTGATAAAAAGAGCCGGAAAGAGCAAGTTTTTGCTCGATCCGGCCAAAAAAGGGTTCTATAATTGAGTTAGCGAAAATCAATATAGCCCTTTCTATGATCTATGAAAAATATAGCCATCCAATGCCTCCTGCGTCCAGCTTTAACTGTGGTCGACCGGTGCCTCGATTACGATAACTTCCGCGCCACCATTGATCGAATCGATCGGCTGCTGATCGACTCGGAGGTGGAATCGCAGGCCATTGAGCTGGCCTTGGAGGGGTGGCCGCCAATGGGTCTAAAGGCCCGGCGGCAGCGGGCCAGTTTTGCCATCAAGGCACTGCGCATGGATACGCTGGGCCGTCTGCTCGGAGGGATTTCGTTTCGGCATTTGTCGCGGGCTCTGGGCAGCAGCGATCTGTTGGCCGACTTTTGCCGTGTCCGGCAGATCGATGGCATCAGGGGCATCTCCAAAAGCACCCTGGAGCGGGCCTCGAAGTTTTTCAGCGAAGAGCAGTTGAGGGCCTTGCACCGGACCTTGACTGAGGTGGTGGGCGATGCCCTTCTGGCCCGGCAGGTGGGATTGGACAAGCCGATTGACACCACCATTTGCCTGATCGACGGCACCTGTTTGGAGGCTAACATTCATTGGCCGACGGACTGGGTATTACTCAAGGATGTAGCCGGCACGTTGCTCAAAGCGATCCGGCTGATCCGCGAGAAGGCCGGTGTGCGCCATCGCATGCCGATCGAACCGGAGCCCTTGGCTCGGCAGATGAATCGGCTGTGCATACAGATGACCCACAGCCGGCGGCGAAAGGACAGCGCGCGGCAGCGCAAGGGTATCTTGAGGCAGATGAAAAAGCTGCTCAAACGGATCGGGGAGCATGCCCGCAGTCACCGGGAATTATTGCAAGCCTGCTGGGAGCAAAGCGATTACAGCGAAAAACAGGTCCAACAGATCCTCGCCCGGATGGAGCGCATGAGCGAGCAAATCCCGGTGGTCATCAAACAGGCGCACGAGCGGATCATTGGCGGCCGCCAGGTGAAAAACGCAGAGAAAGTCTTGAGTGTTTACGAACTCGATGGGCAGGTGATTGTGCGAGGTAAAGCGGGCCAAGAGGTCGAGTTCGGCAACACCCTGTTTTTGGGAGAAAGCGTTGAAGGGTACCTGCTGGACTGGAAACTCTACGGCAGCCGAACTCCAAGCGAAAATGAACAAATGCAAGAGAGTTTGCAAAGACAGAACCGCTTCAACCTGGAAGAACCCATAGCGGCCATGTGCGCGGACCGGGGATTTGCCTCCCAGCGGGCCCGCCGGCAGTTAGCCCAGGAGGGAATCTACGACGCGCTCTGTCCACGCGATCCGAAGCAGTTGAAAAAACGGATGGAGGAACCACTGTTCAGACAATTGCAAAAGCGCCGGGCCAGCACCGAAGGGCGGATCGGGGGGATCGGGGTATTGAAGAATCGCTGGCAGGCCGGGCGGTTGCGCAGCAAAGGCTTTGCCAACCGCTCGATCAGCGTAGCCTGGTCGGTACTCTCGCACAACCTATGGAAAGTAGCCAAGATGCTGGCCCAGCAAGACGAACTAAAAACCAAAGCGGCGGCCTAGAGAGCGGAAAAGCAAGGACAATACTTTTTCACAGCCGTACTGTCGGCTCATACAAAGAAAACCAGGCAACCGGACCCCAAAACCAGTATCCTAACGTCATAGGAGAGCAAAGTTGATACTCTCCCAAATGCAAATACCTCTAAAATGAGCGCCTATCAAAAGCCCTCGCAAAAATCACCCTTTTGGGACAGCCTCTAAACTACAGAACTATTTCAAATGAGGTAGTGTATAAAAAAAGAATGTTATTTTGTATTTTTAGCTGTACAAATAGCGTTAGGCAGTTTATTCTTAGTGCATGGTTACTAAAATTATTAATTGTCGGCACTGTGGAAGTGAAAATATCATTAAATTTGGCAAGACGCCCAACCATAAACAGCGCTACCGCTGCCATGATTGTGGTAAACAAAGCCGCGAAAACCCCACAGTGAAATACACCGAAGAGCAAAAAGAAATGATCCTTCGAGTCTATCAGGAACGCAGCAGTCTACGCGGTTTACAGCGCGCCTTCGGGGTGAGTCCCAACACCGTTTTGAGTTGGTTAAAAAAAACGACAATCGCTGCGACCGCTCAAAAGCACGATTCTTGCGGCCCGCCGCCATGATGTCATTGAACTGGACGAACTGTGGTCTTTTGTGGGGCGCAAGAGCGATGCCCAATGGGTTTGGATCGCTCTTTGCCGACGCACCCGTCAAATCCTCTCCTATGCCATTGGGCCTCGGGATTGGTATCGTTGCCGGGAACTTTACGAGCGTCTGCCACGGGCCTACAAAAGATGTGCCACCTACAGCGACTTTTGGAGCACTTATGATGAAGTCTTTCCTCATAACCGATCCGTGGGAAAAGAAACCGGTGAAACGGCCCATGTGGAACGATGGAACAATACCCTGCGCCAACGACTGGGTCGTTTCACACGCAAAACCCTCTCCTTTTCCAAGCTTAAGAGTATGCATGAAACCTGTCTGAGACTTTTCATTCATCAATATAATCAAGAATTAGCCACCATTCCTACTTAATACACTACCCAAGAAAAGGCTAAAGCCGTTCAGAATCCAGACAGACAGTTGCAAATTTCAGACATCCTCATCGGTTGAGGTTGAAATTGCTAACTGCCTCCGCGGTGCGTAGGGCGCGGGTATAGATGCGTAATGAGTGAATCGCGCCTTTCACATTTTCGCCGATGCGTAACGTATCACCACCGTTGGCCTCTCTCAGATGCGGGCTGAATCGACCCCATCCGAACTGTCGGTATTCACCACCATCACAGAACTTGCCGTCTACGACAAAGGAGATGATCTTCGGACCACCGTCAACGATGACTGTTAGGTGATGGCTTTTTTCCGCCTCCAAACAATCGGGATCGCAGTCCCATCGGTTTTCGGTTCGCCCATCGTTGAGGACGATCTCGATGGTACCATTATTTGTCGTCTGCAGGCAGAGGCCTTTGCCGTCGTCGCGGTGGTTTTCGATCAGGACTTGCCCGGGATCAAGGAATTCCAACGCGAACGACACGTCGAGTGTGAATCCCTGACGCAGGTCGCGCGTCCCGTAACCGTGGCCAGTGTTATCGCGCTCATTGAAATGTGGGAGGTCCGGGGCAGGTATCCCAGCCGTTTTTATTCCGGACTCCTCGGACAGATTCAGGATAAGGCCTTCTTCGGCGATTCCTTTGGCCTCGAATGAATTCCACATCCCTTGAAGAAGCACAGGATCGACCTCGTGCACCCGGGCGATAAACTTTTGCGTTTCGCTGAGATAATAGCAGCCCTTCTCCTCGATGAGGTCGGGATAGCTGATTCGGATGTAGGGGTCATCCTCATAGAGGACGATTTCCGGTTGCGACCACTGGATCCGTTTCCCTTCCGGAGTGGCGGTTTCAGTGCCACCGCTGAGCCATACCGGATTGCGATCCTGGTAGGAGATGGTCCTCCGTTGTGGATGTTCGCGAATCTGCCGCCCGCCGTGATTATGAAACCAGTATAGGAACTTACCGTTCTGGCACCGCCAGGCGAAATTAGCGGCGCGGGGATGCTTCATCCGCCGGCCGTCGGCATAGGTTGTGTACTCAGGCTCGGTCCAGGTATGGCCACCATCGTAACTGTAGGTGCAGACGGAATACCCCTCGATGGTACGGTAGACGCAATATAGGGTTCCATCGCTTAGAACCGTGAAACTCTGTTCTTCGGCAATGGGCCCGCCTCCCGGTGGCGCCTGCAGACCGACCTCGCCATCGGGCAGGGTCTCCCACTCGATCTTGTCGGGATCGTCGGCGAGAAGAAGGTTTTGGCTCGCCAGAAGAGCGCCTTCGGACGCTGTGAACCACCCCTCTCCAAAGCCTCCTACTTTATGAATGGGAAGAAACGCTGTTCCCTCAAAAGTGAATGGCCGACCCACGTTCCAGAAAAACCGGATTTTGCCCTGGTATACATTTTTGCGATCGATCTCAAATTCACGGACCGGAATGGTATAGCGCTTGTCGGACCAACTGCGGCCATGATCGTCACTGTATTTGAGAACATAATACCCAAATGAATCCATACGTTGGGTGTAACCGCTCGAATAGGGCGGGTTATCCGCCTTCAATTCGCGTCTGTTATCTGTGTTGTGGATATAGAAGGCATAGATGCGGCCGGAAGGCGCGGTGAGAGCAACGGCCCAGGAGGCTTCTGGCCCGCCGGGCGGCTCCATGGGTACGGGATCTTCCCAGGTCTTCCCGCAGTCCATGCTTCGCAAAGAGATCACGTGTTGGCCTTGCTCTCCTTCTTTTCCCGATCCCGTGGTCATGACGCATAGCCAAGCACCGTCATTTGTCTTCACAATGTAGGGTTGATCTGCGTAGTGGAGGCTGGGAATCTCGCTTCCGTAGCTGATATGTCGCTTATCCGGCAGAGTTTCCGTCTGCCGCTTGCCTTCGGCGAGTCGCTGGTCGGCTAAGGACGTGCTGTTGGAATCCCTATTCTGTTGTTTCATACTAGAAATCGACTTGTACTCTTTGCACCCGCTGCTCTTCTTTGGCGTGTGTGTACTGGTGCAGGCGGATGCGGTCGGCGAGGAGCTTTTCCATCAGTTCGGCAGTGATGCGTTCGTATCCCGCGACACCGGTGAGGTTACTCAACTCGTGGGGATCATTGACGAGGTTGTAGAGGTGCTGCACGCCACCCGCCTGGGGGTCGTAGACAAGCTTCCAGTTGCCGGTGCGGATCATGACCGCGGTGCCGAGTTCCGAGATTATCTCACGATGGATTCCCGTGGACGAATCACTTCCCATCGCCGCGAGGATGTTGCGTCCCGAACGGATGCGGGACTTCGGCATATCGCATCTGGCCAGGTGGAGAAGGGTAGGATAGAGATCAAGGTGGGAAAGGAGGCACTTGCTCACGCGTGGGCCGTTCATGCGTTCTTCTTTTGCGATACCCGGACCCGCCATGATGAAGGGCACGCCCACACTTTGTTCGTAAAAGAATCGTTTTTCCCAGATGCCGAAATCTCCCAGGTTTTCCCCGTGATCGGAGGTGAATATAACAACTGTGTTCTCAGCCAGGTTACGGTCTTTGAGCACCTGAATCAGGGTCCCCATATAACTATCAATCAAGGAACATTTATCCATGTAGTGTGCTCGCCGAATACGTTCTTCTTCCGTGTCTTCGCGGCCCAGCGGTGCCGGCATATCCTTCGGTCTGTGTTTTAACTCTCCGGGATGCCAAAAGGGAGGATGCGGACCGATAAAGGATAGGTTCAGGTAAAATGGTTTATCACCGTTGTAATGCTCGACGAAGTCGATGCCGTGGCGCCCGATAAACCCTTCCGCGGTTTCGTCAGGATCATCAAAGGGATGCCGGTAGCCGCCTTTTTTCAGCGCTTCTCGGAATTCCTTCAGCTTTCCCTTCCCCTTCAGGTAATGTGTGTATTCGTCGTCGTTGTGCCCGTTCTCGGCATCGTCCTGAACCTGGAAGACGTGATCAAACCCGTAATCCGCGATCAGTCCGTTATTTTCGCACGTGTCGACGCCCAGGCCGTAAGAATCGATGTAATGATGCTTGCCGATCATCGCCGTGTAGTAACCGGTCCTTTGTAGGTGATGCATGAAGGTATCGTGGCGAAGGAATTCATCCAGTGGTTCCGTCTGGTTGCCACAGATGCCAGTCTGCGAATTGTGCAATCCGCTCATGATGCAATTGCGCGAAGGCATGCACAACGGCGAGGCGCAATAGGCATTTGTGAAGCGGATCCCCTCCTCTGCCAACTTCATCAGATTCGGCGTGCTGGACCCCAGCGCGCTGCGCCGGAGGTGATCGGTTAGGATTAAGATGATGTTCGGATGATTCATACTTGTAAATGAAGGGAATAAGAGCTTTAAAATATATGATATATCAAAAATGTTGACTGGGAAAAACTTTCTTTGTCTTTAGCGGGATGGCGAAGGAGCCCGGAGATTTCGAAGGACGAATTAGATTCTGGCTACGAAATACCAAAATGACCGAATACAACGTCTCCAAGGCCATGGTAAAAATGTTCATTGCAGAAGCGGGCGAGCTCGAGGTCGGAAGAGTAATAGGGTCGGAGGGTACGTTATGAATTGGGGTTGGAGATCAAGGAACGTCTTTACCGCACAGATTTTCATTTTAATATTTGCTATCACTAGTGTCCAGTTAAGCGGCCAGTCTAAAGTCGTATTTCGTTGATGATGTGTTTGTTGAGTAGCCACATGGATGTGACGCATTTGAAGTTAGCTGGCGCTTTCCGCACCCTTTTTGAGACTGGGCAGCATGAACGAAGGCCGCCTTGCATTCACGCAGGCGATGGATTTGCTCCATCGCGAACAGTTCGAACGCTGCGTTAGTCTTTATCCCATGCCAAGAACCAGTCGTAGTTTCAGTGCCCGTGATCAGTTCTTGAGCATGGCCTTTGCGCAAATGACATTCCGTGAGAGTTTGCGTGACATCGAGGCGTGTCTGCGGGGAAGTCCTCACTTGTATGCGATGGGAATCCGGGGCAATGTGACACGCACGAACTTGGCCTACGCCAACGAGCATCGCAACTGGCGCCTTTACGAAGCATTGGCTCAAGTGCTCATCGCCAAGGCGCGCCGTTTGTATGCCCAAGACGCGATTGGATTGAATGTAGACGAGATGGTTTATGCCCTGGATGCCTCGACCATAGACCTGTGCCTGTCGTTGTTTTCGTGGGCAACATTTCGCCGCACCAAGGCGGCCATCAAACTGCATACGATGATGGACTTGCGTGGCTCCATCCCTATATTCATCAGTATTACAGACGCAAGCGTGCATGACGTGAACATCCTTGATGAACTGGCTTTTGAACCCGCAAGCATTTACGTAATGGATCGTGGTTACGTCGATTTTCAGCGGCTCTTTCGCATCCATTTGGCTGCTGCCTTCTTCGTCACCCGCGCCAAAAGCAATATGAGTTTTTACGTTAGTGCTTCCCAACCCGTGGACCGATCCAGCGGAATCAGTTGCGACCAGATCATCGGATTGAAAGTCGCCAAAAGCAAAAGCCAATACCCCGGCAAGCTCCGGCGCATTCGCTACCGCGATGGCGCAACTGGCCAGAGGCTGGTCTTCCTCACCAACAACTTCACCTTGCCCGCCTTGACTATCGCGGCCATTTACAAAAGCCGCTGGCGCATTGAGCTGTTCTGCTGGCGCATTGAGCTGTTCTTTAAGTGGATCAAGCAAAACCTCCGCATCAAGGCTTTCTACGGCACCACCGAAAACGCCGTGAAGACCCAAATTTGGGTAGCCATATGCGTTTATCTCATGGTCGCCTGTTTGAAAAAAGTGCATGGAGTCACTGAAAGTCTGAGTCGGATTCTGCAAGTTTTGAGTGTGAACGTCTTTCAAAAAGATCCTGTATATCAACTACTTGCAAAGTTCGAAACAAGAAAGCCAAACTTAGCATTACACAACCAGTTGATGCTCAAGGGCTTTTAACTGGACACTAGTGATATTAAATATATCTGGCAGGATAAATGCAACCATATTCACCTCTTTGAAAGTTTCAATTCTATCTTGAAGCCATTGTGTTTCTTATTCAAGCCCATATTTTCCATTTCATCATAAGAAAATTTGTTTGAAATAATCGCTATGTGTTTAATAATAAGTTATTTAAGTATACTTATAGCGAAAGCGAACAAATTCTTAAAATCCAATGGGTGACGCAAAAAAGAGCAGTTTTCGGGTTCAATTCAACCGTCGAATCAAGTTGGAGTTCCACGGTGCGAAGGTTACCAGTGATGCAGGATTGTTACTCTACCGGGAACTTGATGAGGCTTTCGGGCTGACTGCGATAGGAAGCGAAAATGTCGTGGATGTAAACGCCGGGGAAAAACCGGTACGGTAAAGAGGGCGCTTTAAAACCGGTACGCTTATCCTAGAAAGGAGGAGTGTATCGAGATATGAAGCAATGGACAAGAGTGCGGCACAAAGTGCTGCGGGACAAGCAGAGCAAGCGCTCTGTAATGCGAGAAGAGGGACTGCACTGGGAGACCCTGGGAAAGATGCTGGCCTATTCCCAGCCGCCGGGATACCGGCGCAAGAAGAGGCGAGAGCGCAAGATCGATCCGTATGTGGGCTGGATCGAGGAGGTGCTCAAAGCGGACCGGAACGTGCCCAAGAAGCAGCGCCATACGGCCAAACGGATCTACCAGCGTTTGGGTCGGGAGAAGGGCTACCAAGGGGGCTACACGGCGGTCAAGGAGGTGGTGGCCGAGCTGCGAGCGAGGCGGCGGGAAGTGTTCGTGCCGCTGGAGCACCGCCCCGGGGAGGGACAGGTGGACTTCGGTCATGCCCTGGTGAAGGAGGCGGGGCAATTGCGTAGGCGGCCATTTTTTGCCATGAGCCTGCCCTACAGCGATGCCTTTTTCGTGCAGGTGTTCGAACGGGAGTGCACGGAGAGCTTCTGGGAGGGGCACCTGCGAGCTTTTGAGTTTTTCGGGGCGGTGCCCCGGCGCATCAGCTACGACAACTCGAAGGTGGCGGTGGGTAAGATTATCGGTTCGCGTGAACGCAAGCTGACCGACGGGTTTCTGCAGCTACAGAGCCATTACCTGTTCGAGGAACACTTCTGTCTGCCCGCCCGGCCCAACGCGAAGGGCGTGGTCGAGGGGATCGTGCGTTATGCCCGGGCCAACTTCCTGGTACCGGTACCGCAGGTTCGGGACCTGGAGGAACTCAACGCAAAGCTGTTGGAGGCATGTGAGCGGGACATGGAGCGTAAATTACGCGGGAAAAGGGCGGTGAAAAAGGAACTGCTGGCCGAGGAGCGCGCCGTCATGCTGCCGTTGCCGCCCATACCCTTTGAAGCGAGCCGCAAACGCTCGACCTGCGTCAGCAGCCTCTCGCTGGTGCGCTTCGAGTGCAACGACTATTCGGTGCCGGTGCGCTGCGCCCACCATCCGGTGGTGGTGGAAGGGTCCTGTCGGCAGGTGGTGATCTTCTGTGGGGGCCAAGAGGTGGCCCGGCACCGCCGCATTTGGGATAAAGAGCAAGTCTCTTTCGAGCCGGTGCACTACCTGGCTTTGCTGGAGAAAAAACCGGGCGCTTTGGACTTCGCCCGCCCACTCTCGGGCTGGCAGTTGCCGCAGTGCCTGCAGGTCCTCAGACGCCGGCTCGAAAGCCAATGCGGGGGCGAAGGCACCCGGGAGTATATCCGGGTGCTGCGGCTGTTGGAGAAACACCCCATGGCGGCCTTGCAGCAGGCCGTCGTCTCGGCCCTGCGGGTGGGGGGACTGACTCGTGAGGCCATCGCCCAGTATCTCTATCCTCAGGAAGACTACGGGAGCAGAACCTTCCGGCTGGGGACGGCCATCCACACCTGCGTCACGTCCGTGTGGCCGCCCCTGACCTCGGTGCCTACAGCGAACTGCTCAAGATTCCAGGAGGGGCTTTATGAAGGAAGAAAAAAACCAGCTGCTGTTACACCATCACCTCAAGAAACTGAAGTTGCCCACCATCCTGCGCGAATGGCCGGCGGTGGCCGCGGCTTGTTCCCGGGACCGGCTCGATTACGCCGCCTTTTTGTTGCATCTGGTCGAACGGGAGCTCATTGAACGCGAACAGCGGGCCGCCCAGCGGCGGATCAAAAACGCCCGTTTCCCCGTGCTCAAGACCCTCGAGAGCTTCGCCTTTGAAGCGCAGCCCTCGATCAACGAAGCGCTCATCCGAGAGCTCATGCGCGGGGAGTATGTCGACCAGCGCGAAAACGTGCTGCTCCTCGGTAACGCCGGTACCGGTAAAACGCACCTGGCCACCGCCCTGGGCTTTGCCGCCTGTGCCCAGGGCCGGCGGATCCGTTTCTTCGGGGTCACCGCCCTGGTTACCCATATGCTCGAGCAACGCGACAACCACGACCTGCAGCGCTTCATGAAGCAACTCGAAAGGCTCGACCTACTCATCCTCGACGAACTCGGTTACGTCCCTTTTTCCAAGACCGGTTCCGAACTGCTCTTCGACGTGGTCAGCCGCGCTTACGAGCGCACCAGTCTCATCGTCACCACCAACCTGCCCTTTGAGAACTGGATCGAAGTGCTCGGTTCCGAACGGCTCACCGGAGCTCTGCTGGACCGACTCACCCATCGGGTGCATATCCTCGAAGCCAACGGGCAAAGCTACCGCTTGCGCGATGCTCGACGCCGTCGCCGTGGCACAAAACAATAAACGCCTTGGGCCCGGCTCGTCGGCCTCCGGCCTCCTCACCGACCCCAAGCCAATCCCCAAAACCAACTCCCAAACCCTAAACCTTGACGTACCTGCAATTACTAACCTAAACCTTATTCCAAGCGTACCGGTTTTACCCCGACCCCCGTACCGGTTTCATCCCGGCGTTTACACGTGGAGGAGCGCACGGGCAAAAATATCCAGCATGGTATAGCGGCTCTGCTTCGGCAGTCTGTCTTCAGTCGCCTGGCAACCTACAAGACACGAATTGATCTCATCTGAAGCATATCTGAGTTGGCCATCACCAACCCGGATACTCCTGGCATTTTTAACGCTGTCACAGATCAACAGCTTTTTGAGTCCTTCCGAGAATGGGTCCATATAACTCGTCGGAGGAAGGACTCGAAAAAGCTGGGCAATCATACTGAGGCAACCTACAAGATACGAACGATGCGGAGCGACTGCGCTTTGATCCGGTCATGAGGCAGATTGTCGGGGGTCGTGCCGATTGGCAACCGGCGGCTTCGACCAGTGAAATGAGCCGCTTTGAAACACAGATGTTAACCAAGCCTGCGAATCTGAGCGCACTGATGGACATGAGTGGTCAATGGATCGACCAGGTGAATAGGCGAGTGGGGATGAAAAAATTGATTCTCGATATGGATAGTTCGGAGAGCCCTACTTACGGGAAGCAGGAAGGCTCGGCCTTCAACGGTCATTTCGGCTGCACCTGTTACCATCCCCTGTTCTGCTTCAACCAGTTTGGTGATCTGGAACGGGCCAACCTGCGTAAAGGCAATGTGCACAGTGCCGACGATTGGTTGTCGGTGCTCCAACCGGTCGTTGCCCGCTATCGTGACTGTCCCCTGAAACGATTTTTCCGAGGTGACGCAGCCTTCGCCAATCCGGACCTCTACGGTTACCTTGAGCAAGAGAACTTCTCCTATGCCATTCGGCTGCAGAGCAACACGATTTTACAAAAACATATCGCCCCTTTACTCACTCGGCCAGTGGGGCGACCCTCGCGGGCACCCAAGGTGTTTTATACGAGTTTTTTGTATCAAGCCGCCAGTTGGCAGAGACCTCGCCGGGTGGTGGCCAAGGTCGAGTGGCAGGCCGGAGAGTTATTTGCGCGGGTCGGTTTCATCGTGACGAATCTGAACTGGCCACCCAAGAAGGTAGTGAAATTTTACAACCACCGGGGCACCGCAGAGCAGTGGATCAAAGAGGGCAAACATGCCATCCACTGGACCCGCTTGTCCTGCCATGACTTTGAGGACAACGCCGTTCGGCTTCAGCTCTTCGGCTTAGCCTACAATCTGGGTAACTTCATGCGCCGGTTGATTCTTCCCGGCAAGGTGAAGCACTGGATGCTGAGCTCTCTACGGGAGAAACTCATCAAAATCGGAGCAAAGGTGATCCACCATGCCAAGTATATCACTTTCCAGATGGCTGAGGTGGCCATCCCAAGAGAAATGTTTCGAACCATGCTGAAGCGAGTAGAGCGACTGCGACTCGCACCTGATACGGGGTGAGTAAGAAGATTTTTCGATACAAAAGGAACCAGTGCTGTGGAAACCTCCAACAGAAGGAAAGACCTTTCCCATGTTTGACCGAACAAAAGGAAAATCAGCAATAATTGTTAAATACTACCGATTTGATCATCAAATAACGAAGGAATGGATTGCCAAATCACAATGAAAGTAGATAATTGGATCGAAATATTAGAAAGTAGTTATTTTCAACGATTACGAATGTTCATATGGGAAATCTCGGCTATAACCATTACAATTATGGGTAGTGTATTAAGTAGAGGCTGTCCCAAAAGGGTGATTTTTGCGAGGGCTTTTGATAGGCGCTCATTTTAGAGGTATTTGCATTTGGGAGAGTATCAACTTTGCTCTCCTATGACGTTAGGATACTGGTTTTGGGGTCCGGTTGCCTGGTTTTCTTTGTATGAGCCGACAGTAAGGCTGTGAAAAAGTATTGTCCTTGCTTTTCCGCTCTCTAGGCCGCCGCTTTGGTTTTTAGTTCGTCTTGCTGGGCCAGCATCTTGGCTACTTTCCATAGGTTGTGCGAGAGTACCGACCAGGCTACGCTGATCGAGCGGTTGGCAAAGCCTTTGCTGCGCAACCGCCCGGCCTGCCAGCGATTCTTCAATACCCCGATCCGCCCTTCGGTGCTGGCCCGGCGCTTTTGCAATTGCCTGAACAGTGGTTCCTCCATCCGTTTTTTCAACTGCTTCGGATCGCGTGGACAGAGCGCGTCGTAGATTCCCTCCTGGGCTAACTGCCGGCGGGCCCGCTGGGAGGCAAATCCCCGGTCCGCGCACATGGCCGCTATGGGTTCTTCCAGGTTGAAGCGGTTCTGTCTTTGCAAACTCTCTTGCATTTGTTCATTTTCGCTTGGAGTTCGGCTGCCGTAGAGTTTCCAGTCCAGCAGGTACCCTTCAACGCTTTCTCCCAAAAACAGGGTGTTGCCGAACTCGACCTCTTGGCCCGCTTTACCTCGCACAATCACCTGCCCATCGAGTTCGTAAACACTCAAGACTTTCTCTGCGTTTTTCACCTGGCGGCCGCCAATGATCCGCTCGTGCGCCTGTTTGATGACCACCGGGATTTGCTCGCTCATGCGCTCCATCCGGGCGAGGATCTGTTGGACCTGTTTTTCGCTGTAATCGCCTTGCTCCCAGCAGGCTTGCAATAATTCCCGTTGACTGCGGGCATGCTCCCCGATCCGTTTGAGCAGCTTTTTCATCTGCCTCAAGATACCCTTGCGCTGCCGCGCGCTGTCCTTTCGCCGCCGGCTGTGGGTCATCTGTATGCACAGCCGATTCATCTGCCGAGCCAAGGGCTCCGGTTCGATCGGCATGCGATGGCGCAAACCGGCCTTCTCGCGGATCAGCCGGATCGCTTTGAGCAACGTGCCGGCTACATCCTTGAGTAATACCCAGTCCGTCGGCCAATGAATGTTAGCCTCCAAACAGGTGCCGTCGATCAGGCAAATGGTGGTGTCAATCGGCTTGTCCAATCCCACCTGCCGGGCCAGAAGGGCATCGCCCACCACCTCGGTCAAGGTCCGGTGCAAGGCCCTCAACTGCTCTTCGCTGAAAAACTTCGAGGCCCGCTCCAGGGTGCTTTTGGAGATGCCCCTGATGCCATCGATCTGCCGGACACGGCAAAAGTCGGCCAACAGATCGCTGCTGCCCAGAGCCCGCGACAAATGCCGAAACGAAATCCCTCCGAGCAGACGGCCCAGCGTATCCATGCGCAGTGCCTTGATGGCAAAACTGGCCCGCTGCCGCCGGGCCTTTAGACCCATTGGCGGCCACCCCTCCAAGGCCAGCTCAATGGCCTGCGATTCCACCTCCGAGTCGATCAGCAGCCGATCGATTCGATCAATGGTGGCGCGGAAGTTATCGTAATCGAGGCACCGGTCGACCACAGTTAAAGCTGGACGCAGGAGGCATTGGATGGCTATATTTTTCATAGAAAGGGCTATATTGATTTTCGCTAACTCAATTATAGAACCCTTTTTTGGCCGGATCGAGCAAAAACTTGCTCTTTCCGGCTCTTTTTATCAACGTCATCCAGTTGACTATAAAATCTTTATATTTTTGGGACAGCCTCTATTGTAGGAAGAGAAATTTTTTAAAAAAAGTTGCAATATCGCTGGCTTCGGTATCGGCATTAACTATCTACCTCCTCGGGGACCAGGTAATCTCACGGGATGAAGTGCCAACACCAGTGCTGGATGCCTTTGATCAACAATATAAAAACGTTGTGGTTCGCGGTTATGGACTCGAGCTCGAAGAGGGTAACACCTACTACGAAATCGAAAGCAACGACGGGGATATCACGCGAGACATTCTTTATTTAGCTGATGGAACCGTGGTGGAAATTGAAGAAAGCATTGAGAAAAAGGATTTACCACAAGCGGTCATCAAAACTATCAACAAGGAATATTTAGGTGCGGTTATTACAAAAGCTGAATTAGTCACCCGCAACGAGTATACGGGATTTGAGGTAAAATTGACCCACGCGAGTAAATCGATTAGCTTGGATATGAATTCTCAGGGCGAAATCATCGAACGCAAAGTTAAGTCGGCCATAAAGTCTGGTAATGCTCCGGTTACCTTAAAAGAATTCTTCTTTACCTCCCGCAACGAAGCCGAGGATGTCGATTCCCCGGCGGTCTGGCATGGGCCGAATGGTGAGCACCTCCTTTTCGCGACGGCAAAAGCAAGCCACAGTGTGGGTGTTTACGATGCTCAAAACGGCGCTTTTATTCGGCGTCTGGGCGGTCAAGGCCATCTGGCGGGACAATTCAATCGTCCCAACGGAATTTCCGTCGTGGATAACTTGATGCTGGTTGTGGAGCGTGATAATCGCCGCATCCAAGTGTTCAGTCTGCCGGACATGGTCTCGTTGACTTCTTTTGGTTCTGAAGTTCTGCGCAACCCATACGGCCTGTTTGTGCAAAAAGAAGATGATGGTGAATACATCGTTTATGTGACGGATAATTACGAAACCGCGGAGGAAGAAGTGCCGCCGCCCGACCAGTTAGGTGATCGCGTTAGGGTGTTTGAATTGGCAGTCGAGGGCAATGTGGCTGAAGGAGAACTGACAGAAGACAGGCCCAGCAGCATTGGCGCCACTTCGGGAGCGGGTGTTTTGAACATCGTGGAATCCATTTATGGGGATCCGGCGCACAACCGATTGATGATAGGAGATGAATATATGGATGCTCCCGGCGGCAAAAATATCAAAGTTTACGATTTTGCGGGAAATTTTACAGGTGAAACCATCGGCGATGGCGTATTTCAATACCAGCCGGAAGGAATTGCCCTCTATTCTTGTGATGACGGTTCCGGCTACTGGATTTTTACCGACCAGGGAAAAGCGGCCAATTACTTTCACCTCTTTGATCGTCAAACATTAAGTTTCGTGGGCACTTTCGAAGGAGAAGTCACTTTGAATACGGATGGGGTGTGGTTAAGCCAAAAAGCGCTCCCGAGATTTCCCCAAGGCGTTTTTTACGCAATTGACAACGACGGCAATGTGGCGGCTTTTTCATGGGCGGAAATTGCCGGCCCCTTAGGTTTGAAAACCGGCTGCATTGAGTAGCAATTCAAAAATTTTCATGTTACATTAGTTTTCATGAAATTAGAGGATTCAGTAATCACTCGGCACCGAGAAGGGTTTTTACGTGGCTACACGGCAATAACACGGGGCGGTGAACCCGATCCTGAAGGCGGCTTCGATACCGGCATCGACTTCGGGATATACCGCCAGGAGCAAGGTGAAATCATTGAGGAGGCACATCCCAAGGAATCCGTCTGGGTTCTGATGAATGGTAAGGTGGAGGTTTCTTTAAACGGCCAAACCCATGTTATCGAGCGCCAATCGATTTTCAACGATCCCCCTTCGGCAATCCACCTCCAGCCGAACCCCCCCACTCCGGTTCGCCTGAATCCATTAAGCGATCAGGTAGAATGGGCCGTAGCGCGGACACCAAATGATCGAACGGTGCAGTCCCGACTTTATACGCCCCGAGAACTTGAACCCGAATACCGTGGCGATGGATTGGTCCAGGGGGCTTGCCTTCGCAATGTCAGGTTGATCTTCGATTACGAGACTCGCAAGGACTCCAATCTGGTAATTGGCGAAGTAGTCAATTATCCCGGCAAGTGGTCAAGCTACCCGCCACACCATCATGCACAGCCGGAAATTTATCATTATCGCTTTACAAAGCCGCAAGGCTATGGACATGCCGAGTTGGGTGATCGTGTATTCAAGGTCAAACAAAACGATACGGTCTTGATATCCGATGGACTTGACCACGCCCAGGTATCCGCGCCCGGTTATGGCATGTATTACCTCTGGATTATACGGCATCTACCCGAAAATCCCTACACCGGGTTCGTATTTACAAAGGACCATGAATGGACACTCAACCCGAATGATCAGGGTTGGGAACCAAAGGATTATAAAGGAAATGGAGGTCCCCAATGAGGACACGGCGTCTTTCCATGGCGGCGGCCATAGTCAACTTTCTCAAGAATCAGTATACCTCCCGCGATGGCGTCGAGCACAGGCTCATTAATGGGGTTTTCGGTATTTTCGGTCATGGCAATGTAACCGGTTTAGGACAGGCCCTCGAGGAATACGGTCGCAGCGATCTTCCCCATTTTCAGCCAAAAAACGAGCAGGCCATGGTCCACACAGCAATCGCCTACGCGAAAACAAAAAAACGTCTGGGAGCGCTAGCCTGCACCTCCTCTATCGGTCCTGGGGCGACAAACATGATCACGGGCGCGGCCACCGCAACCGTTAACCGTCTCCCGGTTCTCCTTCTTCCAGGCGATATATTTGCCAACCGCATACCAGCACCGGTACTTCAGCAATTGGAAGCTCCCCACAGCCAGGATATCAGCGTTAATGATTGCTTCAAGCCAGTCTCTAAATACTGGGACCGTATGAACCGTCCCGAACAGATACTTACCGCACTGCCCGAAGCCATGCGGGTTTTGGCCGATCCTGCGGAAACAGGCGCCGTCACCATTGCCATGCCCGAAGATGTTCAGGCTGAGAGCTATGACTATCCACTTAATTTTTTTGAAAAACGCGTTTATGCGGTGGAGCGAAACTGCTGTTCTCAAAACTCTCTCCGGGCCGCTTGCGATCTTATCAAAGCTTCCACAAAACCATTGATTATCGCCGGTGGCGGAGTCCATTATTCGGAAGCCTGCCAAGCTCTCGAAAATTTCGTAAAAAAGAACGGAATACCTGTAGTCGTAACACAAGCAGGCAAAGGCGCTTTGCTTGACGACAATCCTGCCTGCCTGGGCGCGTTAGGAGTCACGGGTAATTCCGCCGCCAACCAAGCAGCCGCGCAAGCGGATTTTATTCTGACAATCGGAACCCGTCTGGCCGATTTCACAACCGCCTCCAAAACATTGTTTCAAAATACGGCGGTTCGATTTGCCGGAATTAATGTCAACGCCTACGATGCCCATAAGCATGGCGCTCTGCCTTTAGTCGGAGATGCCCGTTCAATCATCGAAGCCCTTTCCGAAATGCTCGATGGGTATTCCATCTCCAGCCAGTGGCGCGACCTGAATGTGAATGCCAAAGCGATTTGGGAAACGCAATACAAGGAGATCGTTTACTCCGCGAACAAAGGCAGGAAACTTTTCCAGAGCGAAGTCATTCGCATCCTCAATGATCATTGTAATGAAAATTCAACCGTAGTGCACGCCGCGGGCGGCATTCCCGGCGATATCCACAAACTCTGGAAATCGAGGGATTATAACGATTATCATTCCGAATACGGTTATTCCTGCATGGGTTATGAGATTGCCGGAGCGCTAGGTGTGAAAATGGCCGATCCCGAGCGCGAGGTCTTTGCCTTCCTCGGCGATGGCAGCTACTTGATGCTAAACCATGAGATCGTTACTTCGATCCAGGAAGGACTTAAAATTACCATCGTCCTGAACGACAATCATGGCTATCAATGCATACATGGGCTGCAGCGGTCCTGTGGAGGCAAAAGCTTCGGAAACGAATTCCGTCGCCGCACTGAAGAAAATCGACGGCTGGAAGGTGAGGATGTCGATATCGACTTCATGGCTAACGCCAAAAGCCTGGGCGCGACCGTTTTTAAAGCGGAGGATGAATCGTCTCTGTTGGAAGCCCTCAAGGCGGCCCGTAAAGAAAAAAGGACTTCCCTTATTTATATCCCTGTAGATGCGAATTCCAACATACCCGGCTACTCCTGGTGGGACGTGCCGATGTCGGATTCTTCAGAAAATCCAAATGTAATGGAAGCTCGCAAAGCTTATAAGGAAGCCAAAAGTAAACAACGGTTTTATTTCTAAAAACTATCATGTCTGAAATCAGTTTATCTCAATCAAAAATGCAAATCATGTCCGGCCTAGGGGCGGATTGGTGGAACGACTCCTGCGCAACCGATGAACTCTCCCACGCCGTGCAGGAGGGCGCGGTGGGAGCCACCTCTAATCCCGTCATTGTCAGCGCCGCAGTCAAAAGCCAAGAGGATTTATGGCTGCCCGTGCTGGACAAAATCATACGGGATAATCCATCCGACACAGAAGATGATATTGCCTGGAAACTCATCGCCACCATCGGCAAGGAAGCCGCCAAATTGCTCTATCCGGTTTATGAAAGGACCAACGGTGAAAAAGGTTATCTTTCCATGCAAGTGAATCCCAAGTTTTATCCCGACAAGGACCTTATGGTCAACCAGGCGAAATATCTCTCATCGCTCGCGCCCAATATAGCGATCAAGGCGCCGGCAACGCAAACCGGGATTGCCGCGATTGAAGAAATGACGTCTCAGGGAATACGGGTCAATGCCACCGTAAGCTTCTCCGTTTCCCAGGCAGTGGCTGCGGCTGAAGCAATGGAGAGAGGAATTAAGCAAGCAAAAAATAACGGGATTGAGACTGAGAATATTCACCCCTATGTTACCATTATGGTGGGTCGTGTTGACGACCAGTTACGCCGTGTGCGGGAGAGTGAAAAAATCGATATCGATGCAGGTTTCATCGATTGGGCCGGCGTGGCCGTCTTTAAAAAAGCCCACCAGGTATTCAAACCAAGAGGCTACCGGGGCAAGTTGCTCGCGGCCGCTTATCGCAATAATCTGCAATGGTCGGAACTGATCGACGCCGATGTCCTGCAAACAATACCCTATGCCTGGTGGAACCGATTCAACGACTCGGCCATAACGCCGCATCTCAGTATTGAGGAACCTGTCGATGAAATGATTTTAAGTGAGCTTTATGAGAAATTCAGTGATTTTCGCAAAGCTTTTGATGAAGATGGTATGGAACCGGAAGAGTTTATCCATTACGATTGGGTAGTGTATTAAGTAGGAATGGTGGCTAATTCTTGATTATATTGATGAATGAAAAGTCTCAGACAGGTTTCATGCATACTCTTAAGCTTGGAAAAGGAGAGGGTTTTGCGTGTGAAACGACCCAGTCGTTGGCGCAGGGTATTGTTCCATCGTTCCACATGGGCCGTTTCACCGGTTTCTCTTTTCCCACGGATCGGTTATGAGGAAAGACTTCATCATAAGTGCTCCAAAAGTCGCTGTAGGTGGCACATCTTTTGTAGGCCCGTGGCAGACGCTCGTAAAGTTCCCGGCAACGATACCAATCCCGAGGCCCAATGGCATAGGAGAGGATTTGACGGGTGCGTCGGCAAAGAGCGATCCAAACCCATTGGGCATCGCTCTTGCGCCCCACAAAAGACCACAGTTCGTCCAGTTCAATGACATCATGGCGGCGGGCCGCAAGAATCGTGCTTTTGAGCGGTCGCAGCGATTGTCGTTTTTTTTAACCAACTCAAAACGGTGTTGGGACTCACCCCGAAGGCGCGCTGTAAACCGCGTAGACTGCTGCGTTCCTGATAGACTCGAAGGATCATTTCTTTTTGCTCTTCGGTGTATTTCACTGTGGGGTTTTCGCGGCTTTGTTTACCACAATCATGGCAGCGGTAGCGCTGTTTATGGTTGGGCGTCTTGCCAAATTTAATGATATTTTCACTTCCACAGTGCCGACAATTAATAATTTTAGTAACCATGCACTAAGAATAAACTGCCTAACGCTATTTGTACAGCTAAAAATACAAAATAACATTCTTTTTTTATACACTACCATCGTTTCCAATGATGATTCCATTTTAACGGCAAAAGTTATAGATCTTTATATTGAAGATCATGGGGTTGCAGCAGAAGATCAGGTAGGAATCCACTTTAACGATTATGATGGGGCATTCGCTGGTTCAGCTGATAGCGCACATTTGGATGTCGTTTTTGATCGCTATGTCTATCGGAACCCAAGCGGAGGCCTTGGGACCTTCCAGGATCAGCCATTTCAAGTCGCCTTAGATGCGAAAGCGGTTGGTGCCTCAATACGATTTGAAGCGAAGAACTGTGACTTTAAAGATGCGTCTGGCCCCAACTTTCTTTTATCGTCCTATTATTCCAGTGTGGTGTAAACGCCGGGGAAAAACCGGTACGGTAAAGAGGGCGCTTTAAAACCGGTACGCTTATTACGCTTATCCTAGAAAGGAGGAGTGTATCGAGATATGAAGCAATGGACAAGAGTGCGGCACAAAGTGCTGCGGGACAAGCAGAGCAAGCGCTCTGTAATGCGAGAAGAGGGACTGCACTGGGAGACCCTGGGAAAGATGCTGGCCTATTCCCAGCCGCCGGGATACCGGCGCAAGAAGAGGCGAGAGCGCAAGATCGATCCGTATGTGGGCTGGATCGAGGAGGTGCTCAAAGCGGACCGGAACGTGCCCAAGAAGCAGCGCCATACGGCCAAACGGATCTACCAGCGTTTGGGTCGGGAGAAGGGCTACCAAGGGGGCTACACGGCGGTCAAGGAGGTGGTGGCCGAGCTGCGAGCGAGGCGGCGGGAAGTGTTCGTGCCGCTGGAGCACCGCCCCGGGGAGGGACAGGTGGACTTCGGTCATGCCCTGGTGAAGGAGGCGGGGCAATTGCGTAGGCGGCCATTTTTTGCCATGAGCCTGCCCTACAGCGATGCCTTTTTCGTGCAGGTGTTCGAACGGGAGTGCACGGAGAGCTTCTGGGAGGGGCACCTGCGAGCTTTTGAGTTTTTCGGGGCGGTGCCCCGGCGCATCAGCTATGACAACTCGAAGGTGGCGGTGGGTAAGATTATCGGTTCGCGTGAACGCAAGCTGACCGACGGGTTTCTGCAGCTACAGAGCCATTACCTGTTCGAGGAACACTTCTGTCTGCCCGCCCGGCCCAACGAGAAGGGCGTGGTCGAGGGGATCGTGCGTTATGCCCGGGCCAACTTCCTGGTACCGGTACCGCAGGTTCGGGACCTGGAGGAACTCAACGCAAAGCTGTTGGAGGCATGTGAGCGGGACATGGAGCGTAAATTACGCGGGAAAAGGGCGGTGAAAAAGGAACTGCTGGCCGAGGAGCGCGCCGTCATGCTGGCGTTGCCGCCCATACCCTTTGAAGCGAGCCGCAAACGCTCGACCTGCGTCAGCAGCCTCTCGCTGGTGCGCTTCGAGTGCAACGACTATTCGGTGCCGGTGCGCTGCGCCCACCATCCGGTGGTGGTGGAAGGGTCCTGTCGGCAGGTGGTGATCTTCTGTGGGGGCCAAGAGGTGGCCCGGCACCGCCGCATTTGGGATAAAGAGCAAGTCTCTTTCGAGCCGGTGCACTACCTGGCTTTGCTGGAGAAAAAACCGGGCGCTTTGGACTTCGCCCGCCCACTCTCGGGCTGGCAGTTGCCGCAGTGCCTGCAGGTCCTCAGACGCCGGCTCGAAAGCCAATGCGGGGGCGAAGGCACCCGGGAGTATATCCGGGTGCTGCGGCTGTTGGAGAAACACCCCATGGCGGCCTTGCAGCAGGCCGTCGTCTCGGCCCTGCGGGTGGGGGGACTGACTCGTGAGGCCATCGCCCAGTATCTCTATCCTCAGGAAGACTACGGGAGCAGAACCTTCCGGCTGGACGGCCATCCACACCTGCGTCACGTCCGTGTGGCCGCCCCTGACCTCGGTGCCTACAGCGAACTGCTCAAGATTCCAGGAGGGGCTTTATGAAGGAAGAAAAAAACCAGCTGCTGTTACACCATCACCTCAAGAAACTGAAGTTGCCCACCATCCTGCGCGAATGGCCGGCGGTGGCCGCGGCTTGTTCCCGGGACCGGCTCGATTACGCCGCCTTTTTGTTGCATCTGGTCGAACGGGAGCTCATTGAACGCGAACAGCGGGCCGCCCAGCGGCGGATCAAAAACGCCCGTTTCCCCGTGCTCAAGACCCTCGAGAGCTTCGCCTTTGAAGCGCAGCCCTCGATCAACGAAGCGCTCATCCGAGAGCTCATGCGCGGGGAGTATGTCGACCAGCGCGAAAACGTGCTGCTCCTCGGTAACGCCGGTACCGGTAAAACGCACCTGGCCACCGCCCTGGGCTTTGCCGCCTGTGCCCAGGGCCGGCGGATCCGTTTCTTCGGGGTCACCGCCCTGGTTACCCATATGCTCGAGCAACGCGACAACCACGACCTGCAGCGCTTCATGAAGCAACTCGAAAGGCTCGACCGACTCATCCTCGACGAACTCGGTTACGTCCCTTTTTCCAAGACCGGTTCCGAACTGCTCTTCGACGTGGTCAGCCGCGCTTACGAGCGCACCAGTCTCATCGTCACCACCAACCTGCCCTTTGAGAACTGGATCGAAGTGCTCGGTTCCGAACGGCTCACCGGAGCTCTGCTGGACCGACTCACCCATCGGGTGCATATCCTCGAAGCCAACGGGCAAAGCTACCGCTTGCGCGATGCTCGACGCCGTCGCCGTGGCACAAAACAATAAACGCCTTGGGCCCGGCTCGTCGGCCTCCGGCCTCCTCACCGACCCCAAGCCAATCCCCAAAACCAACTCCCAAACCCTAAACCTTGACGTACCTGCAATTACTAACCTAAACCTTATTCCAAGCGTACCGGTTTTACCCCGACCCCCGTACCGGTTTCATCCCGGCGTTTACAGTGTGGATACCACGGAAGAATACATCCTTAAAAATAACAAAGGGGACGGGGGTAACGATGGAGTTATTGTACAAACAAATTTGTTCTCTTTAGGTGTTAGTGTAGGGGTAAATGTAAGCCTGGATATGTCTGGAAACGTATTTACTAATATTTCTCGATTTGGTGTTTTCATTAACCAGGGTCAAGCGGTTAAAGATCAGCTAGACATCAAAATCGAAGATAATGTGCTTGTAGGTGCACCAGGTAGTATCTCTGGAATCCGAGTGTTTGAACAACCTGGCGGTGTCACGCTTGCCTCTTCAATGGATGCGGGTGGTGGAGCTCTCGGTAGTGAAGGAAATAATTCTATTGCGTGCTTTGCATTCGATCTTAGCGCAGATGGGCCTTATGACCTTGTTGCAGAAAACAATTGGTATGGCAGTCCTGCAGGACCAATTGCGATTTTAGAATTAAACGGTGGTACAGTAGATTTTGAGCCTTTTTTAACGGAAGACCCAGCATTGATTGAAGATGAAGATGACGATTAATACCAAATCGCAAAAGGATTGATAAAGATTAAAAAACAGCTATAAAGGCGGAATGAGAAGATATATGGGAACCGATGAAGACCGTGAACGTATCAAGAAATTGCTCAACAAAGAGGCTGTCGGCTGGCGTAAAGAGCGTTTGGTGGCATTAAAAATGGGCTTCCAGCCGCACCACAGCATTGATGAAATTGGAGCCATCGTGGGCCGAGGCAAAGCGACGATCCAGCGTTGGTTTGACAAATATCGTGCTGCAGGGCTCGGGGCGGTGCTTACACGCGCCTACAAAGGCGGGATCAAAAGCCGTTGCGACAAAGAGGTGGAGGCCTTCTTGCTCAATGGTTTGAAGGTCGCGCGCTGGAACACAGCCGTTCAGGCGGGGCAAGAGCTGGAGCGACATTTCGGGCGCTCCTTCGCCTACAAGACGGTGTGGCGATGGCTAAAAAAATGCGCCGGGGTGCTTCGAGTCCCTCGGCCCGTGCATGAGAAACGGGACTCGGCAAAAGCGGAAGCGTTCAAGCGAGACTTTTTTAAGATCCTCCAGGAGCTTTCCCTCACCCGAGGCAATCGGGTTCGGGTGTGGTTTGCCGATGAAAGCCGTTTTGGTTTGCTTCCGGTGTACCGCCGGTGCTGGACGCAAAGAGGGCTTCGGCCGCACAAAAAATATCAGACAAGATACCAGTGGAGCTACTGTTACGGAGCCCTCGACGTGGTCAACGGCGAGATGGTATGCATCCAAACCCCTAGCACGAATCTACAGTGGACGGAGGCTTTCCTCCAACAGATCAAAAAGCAATATCCTGAGGAGGAACATGTGGTTGTATGGGACGGGGCAGGCTTCCATCCGCACGACTCGGAGCACCCCAACGTCCCCCCGGGCATACATATCGTGAATTTGCCGCCGTATAGTCCTGAACTCAACCCGATTGAAAGACTTTGGGATATGATACAGGATCAAACGGCCAACAAACTGTGGCCGAGCATTGAGCGACTCGAAGAAGTCGTCGCAACCCATCTCAAAGACTGGTGGGAGGACACTGAAAAAGTCCTCTCTTTAGTTGGCGGAGGCTGGCAGCACATTCAAGCAAACGCTTCTGCCAAATAACTTATTATCATACCTAATGAGATTTGGTATAAGATCTAAAAAAGTTTCAGAACACTAAAACCGTCGATAATCGCAAGAGATCGCGTAAAACGAAATATTGATGGTGGTGTTTGATTGTAATTTTCCAACGCAATATTCAGTTGGCTAGTGTGATAAATACACGTTAGATGAAATTGAAACTAATATTACAAATATTTCAGGTTTTGGAATAGTTTGTTTATTTTTTCAGCATCCTTATTGCCGGGCGATGACTCGACTCCGCTGTTGATGTCCACATAACGGGTTCCACTTGTTTGGATGGCTTTTTTGATATTGTCCGGGTTTAATCCACCAGCTAGTATCCAGGTTTTTTCCGGGTATTTATTTTTTAAGGAGTTGAATGCTTGCCAATCGCCCGTTTTACCTGTGCCTCCATAAAGTTTGCCGGAGTGGGCATCCACCAAAAAAGTATTGGCATATTCAAGAATAGCTTCGGGAAATGATTCACCTTCGGGAAGGCGCGGAGCGAGCCAAAGCCGCTCTGGACTAACCATATTCGACCACTCGGCAATAGTGGTATGATGAGTGGAGAGGGGAAAATGAATTTGAAAAAAATCGAAGCCCAGGGCGAACCGTTTCTTCAAATCTTTGGGCGTTGGGGCAACGTCCACCATTACCCGTTTGCCGGGGGGAATTGTTTCCAGCAGCTCCTTCGCCCTTTCCAGGCTGACAGAGCGGGGCGATGGGGGATAAATATTGATGCCGATGGCATCGGCTCCCAATTCTAACGACGCTATTGCATCCCCCTGCCGGGTGATCCCACAAACTTTGACTTTAATACGGTTAGACATCGTTTAATTAAATCAGGAATTTGTGGAGTCCGTAAATTTTTTCACCAACGCCTGCACGATGCCGTCCAAGGTAGCCTCCACCGCTTCGATACCTACAGACATTCCGGCTTTGCGCATAGCATCCGAGGTAACGGGCCCAATGCTGCACGTTAGGGGATGCCGGGCCTCTTTTTCGAGTTGCAAATGGGAAGCCTGATCGACGAACGATTTGACGGTGGAGGGACTGGTGAATATTACCACATCAGCACCTTGCTGGCGAAAGGAAATTGCGGCCGGATCATTAGTCAGATCGGATTTTAATGTTTGATAAACGGGAAAGGTATCCACAATGGCGGCAGCCTCATTGAGTTTTTTTTCTAAAATATCGCGATTGATATTTCCGGTTACAAGGAGGATTTTTACGCTATCCAGGCTTTGCTCCTGGCAAAGGGCTTCGGCCAAAGCCTCCGAGGTTGCCTCATCGGGAATTAGATCGATTTTCAAATGATGAGCTTTAATAGCCTTGGCAGTGCCTTTGCCAACCGCTGCAATGCGTAAAAAACCGAGGGATCGAATATCCTCGAAATGTTTAAAAAATTGCTCAAAAAAATATTTTACCCCATTGGCGCTGGTAAATACTAACCAGTCGTACTGAGCGATTTCCGCAAAGACCTCTTCTGCCGTTTGGGGATCGAAATAGGGTTGAATTTGGATGAGCGGCAGTTCTAAAGGCACGGCTCCAGCTTCTTCGAGCTTCCTGCTTAATTCAGCCGCCTGTTGTGGACTCCTCGTAACGACCACCCTTTTGCCGCCCAATGTCATTTTCCGGTAAATTCCCCGGCGATTTCTTCGATCTTTTTCATGGCCGAATCATCATCGAAAGCGGACATATCGTATTCGTGAAAACCACTTTCTTCCACAAAAACGAGCAGCCGGTTGTGGCACAAGTGAACGGCATAGGAATTATGACATCCGCCCCCCAGCAAACCCAGAAAATGCCGTTCCAGGGAAACCGCCCGGGCCGTTTCCCGATCCAGTAACGGTGAAAATTTCTCAACATCTTCCTCCCTGCATTCCAGGGCAACGGCCCCCTGACCGGCGGCCGGAACCATTTGGCACACATCGAATGGTTTGAATTCGACGCCCGGCCAACTTTTGAATCCCAACCGTTTCAATCCGGCGGCGGCCAGGATAGTGGCCTCGGCATCGCCTCTGCTGATTTTGTTCAGCCGCGTATCCACGTTTCCCCGAATCTCACCCCAGACCGCCCGGGGAAACAAAATCTTGGCCTGGGCTCTGCGTCGAGGGCTGCCCGTGGCGATGAATGCGGGGCTGGTGCAATCCTCCCTAACAACGAGCACATCATGAGCGAGTTCCCGCGGCAGATAACCGGCCAGGGCCAGCCCGCTTGGCAGGCTCGTCGGCAGGTCTTTGGCGCTGTGTACGGCAAGATCGCAACGGCCCTCCAACAAAGCCGTTTCCAATTCCTTGGTGAAAAGCCCTTTGCCGCCTTCCTTTTCCAGAGACCAGCCCTGCCTGCGGTCGCCGGTTGTGACCAGCGGCATAACCTGAAATTCAACCCCCGGCAGCTTCTCCGCCAAAAAGTTGCGCGTCAGCTCGGTTTGAGCCAAAGCGAGAGGGCTTTTTCGTGTTGCCACGGTTATTTTGTTTTGTGGCATGTTCTGCAAAATGTTGGCGGCTCAATAAGCGGCCTGGGCCCCTTTCAAATTTTTCTTTTTTATCCAGGGCATCATGCCGCGCAGTCGTTGGCCGGTTTTCTCGATCAGGTGGTCCTCACCTTCTTTCATGAGGGCATTGTAATTTTTCAAACCTGAATTGTATTCATTGACCCACTCCTTGGCGAACTTGCCGGATTGTATATCTTTCAATATGGCTTTCATGGTCCGTTTGGTCGATTTGTTGATTACCCTCGGGCCGCGTGAAACATCGCCCCATTTGGCGGTTTCCGAGATCGAAAAACGCATTCCTGCGATGCCCGATTCCACCATCATATCGACGATCAGCTTGAGTTCGTGCAAGCACTCGAAATACGCCATTTCCGGTTGGTAGCCCGCTTCCACCAGAGTTTCGAAACCAGCCGTTATCAAAGCGCTGGCCCCACCGCAAAGAACGGTTTGTTCGCCGAACAAATCCGTTTCTGTCTCCTCTTTGAAGGTTGTTTGCAAAACTCCCGCCCGTGTGGCCCCGATCCCCTTGGCCCAGGCCAGAGCGTTTTTCTTGGCATTTTTAGAAGAACCTTTGGCCATCGCGATAAGCGCTGGCACACCTTTTCCTTCCAGGTATTGGCTGCGCACAACATGGCCGGGGCCTTTGGGAGCAACCATTATCACATCAATACCGCGGGGTGGTTTAATGAGGCCGAAATGGATGGCGAATCCGTGGCTGAACAAGAGCGTTTTTCCCTTCTCCAGATGAGGCAGAAGGTCGTTGGTGTAAACATCTGCCTGCTTCATGTCGGGCACCGCCAGCATGATGATATCCGCCCGTTGGGCCACCTCGGCGTTTGAACAAACCTCGAACCCATGTTTGCGGGCCACCCTGACCGATTTGCTTTTCGGGTAAAGTCCCACGATGACCTTCAGACCGCTGTCCTTGAGGTTCAAAGCATGGGCGTGGCCTTGAGAGCCGTAGCCGATCACGCCGAGCGTTCTATTTCTGAGGACGCGAAGATCGGCGTCTCTGTTTGTATATACTGTAGCAGGCATAATTATAATTGTTCTATTTCGGATTTAACAAAAAAATTCAGCAGGTAGCGCAATGAGGCATCACTGACCTTTGGTCAAGTAAACATGCGGCGTTCTAGGGCGAGATTGCCGGTGCGGGCCAGGTCGTTGATCCCGAACGGTTCAATCAATTCGTAGAAAGCCTTTATTTTGCCTTCGTTGCCGGTCACCTCAATAATCACACTGGTAGGGGAAGCATCGATGATTTTGGCCCTGAAAATATCGCAAATCTGCAAAATCTCGGAACGGGTTTCGGAGCTGGCATTGACTTTTACCATGAGGAGTTCGCGAGCTACGAATTGGCCCTTTTTAAAATCCTTGATATCGATTACGTTGACCAACTTATTAAGCTGTTTAACGGCCTGGTCGAGGTGGGACTCATCGCCGTAGACGGTTGCCGTGATGCGGGAAATCTCGGGATTTTGGGTGGGCGCCACATTGAGAGTATCGATATTGAATCCGCGCCCGCTGAACATCCCGGCCACGCGCGCAAGCACGCCGAACTTATTTTCAACCAGGACCGATAATGTATGTTTCATGGCAAATAGGTTTTATTTATGCGGTTTGAAGCTTAACTGTCAGTAATTGTCAGAAAATTTTGATATAGGGTTAAGTCTTTCAGAAAAACATTCAAGCGTGAATTAGTCGGCCATGGAAACTAGCCCGGATATTTCATGAAGGGTAAAGTCTGGCTCGTTATTGCTATTGGAGATGGAGATGGATTTCTTTGTATTTTGAGCAGATCGTCTTGATTTTTAGGTGTTTTTCAGGGTGTAGAGACACTGCCCCCTTTCCCCCATTGGTTCGGTAGTGCCGGGGGCAGCACCAATGCACCCTTTAGGTTGGCACCAATCGGCGGGCCGCATGGTTGAAAAGACTGGCCCAAGGATAACTCTCACTTAGGTGAAAGTGAATCGTTCGGGTGTTGCGCACGATGACCGCTCCGATCTTGATTAATTTGAGCCGCAGGGTGTGGCATTGGGCCCGCGCCCACTTCGTCCCTTTTAAGGCTAACCGGCGCATGGCCTCCATCAAGGTGTAGGCCAGCGCCGACAAGAGCAATCGCCACTGATTGGCCCACCATTGATGGGCGCTGGTGCGCTCGCTGAACAATTGCATCTGTTCCTTGATTCGGTTCTCCATTTCACCGCGGCCACAGTATACCTTGTCGTAAAGCTCCTGGGGATCGCCCGGCAGGTTCGTCACCACGAAGCGCGGGTTGGACCCCTGTGCGGTGTGTTCGGCTTTATGGATGACCAACCGCAGCCATCGCCACGAATCGGCAGCATAGACGAAGTCCTGGAATAACCGTTGTTTTTTACCCCTTAGTTCGAACCATTCTTTGGCCTGCTTTTGCAACTGCTGGGCGTCTTGCTGCAAGCGTGCATTGCGAGCCATCCCCACGATGTAACTAACTTCGTTGCGGTCGCACCAAGAGAGTATCCGGTCTCGACAAAATCCACTGTCGGCGCGCCAAATAATCCGCGTACGGGGCCAGCTTTGGCGAATCCGTTTAACCAGCAATTTGAGGATGGCCCCGGCATGCTTGCTGGCATCGATCTTGCTCGGCCGCAGGTAGGCCACCAGCAGCTGATCACCGCAAAAAACATATAGCGGCAGAAAACAGTAATGATCATAATAACCGTGGAAAAAACGTCCCTCCTGGAGCCCGTGCACCGGATTGTCGGTGGCGTCAAAGTCCAGGATGATCTCTTCGGGTTCCTCGGCAAAGGAGCCCATGAACTGTTCGACCAACAGCTCGTTTACCGCAAAGGCCGCCCGCCGATCCTGCCCGTTTTCAAAACGACACAAAGTCGGCGCGCTGGCCAACGTTTCAATGCGCCCCGTTACCGTTTGCAACAATGGCTCGTGGCGCAGGGTATCAAAGTCGTTCAAATCCTCATAGCCCGCCACCAGCCCGTAAACGCGCTGCCGCAGCATCCCCAATACCTCATGGCGTACTTTGCCCTTCTGCCGTTTGTCCACTAACTGTCGGGCCGCTCGTTCGGTCAAGCCCAACTGCCGATCCACTTCCCGGATCAAAAGCAGTCCGGCATCCGAAGTAACCTCTCCGCCCTTGAAATCAACCCGCACACGGCGCCCTTTTACCCTTGTCAACTGTAGCTTTGATTGTTTACCTTTTGTCATCGCTGATATTGCTTTAATTATTGATCTATCCTGCTGTATATCAGCAGTTAAGCATATCAACGATACTTTTTTTACGAAATATCCGGGCTAGGTATGTATCCGCGCCTTTCCAGCGTTGGCTATCAATAAACTGCTGATCATCAACGATAACAGGTCTGGTTTCGATTGTCGGCTCCCATCCCAAACTCCCGGAAACCTGCACATCTCTGGCTCTCAGCGGGGTTTTGTCGCGGTTGCGTAGCGCAACTGCCCGTAGCGCAACTGCCAATTGATCTGGATTCCTCCGCCCTCTGTGTTGGCCAGCCCCACGTAATCGATGAGGCTTTCCGCAACTCGATCGGGTGTGGTCTTTTTGGCGGAAAACAGGGTCCAGCAGAATAGGGCCATTGTTTCGCGGTCCGGAAACCGCCACGGGACGTCTTCCAACCGGCAGTTACTTGCCATAAGGCCCGCCTCACCGAGGCCGTCTTCGAACTCGTTTTCTTCGATAAATACCCCCTGGTGGCCGCCTTGGGTAAAGCGGTCGATGAATTCGTTGAGAAACGCGCCGGTGGGTGTTCCACTGGCCACATCGGCCACGACCAACTGCCCGCCCGGCTTCAGCAGACGGTTCCACTCTGCGTAAACCGGTGCCCGGTCAGCAACATGATGCAGGCCGGCCAGACTGAGGATCACGTCGACGCTGGCGTCGGGTAAGGCAACAGCGGGCATTTCGTGATGGAGGACACGGTAGGCTCCAGAAATCGCTTCGGCGAACTGAGGAGAGGGTTCGACGCATATAATCTCAACACCGCCACGTGTTCGGGCATGGACGCCATCAGCGACGACTCCGCCCCCGGCCGGGGTGTCCATAACGACCTGACCCGTTGTGAAAACGGCTCTGTCCAACAGCGCATTGATTTCCGCCTGCCTTGCGTTCAGGCAAATCGTTTTAGCCTTATTGTAATCATGACCGCGGGCCTCGAAAGTTTTCTTGTAATCTCCCCCCGTCTGCCGCGAATCATCGAGATCCTGACCGGTTCCGCCACCTTTATTGACCGCGCCCGAGACAAAACCCGCAGTTCGCACATAATAGGCGAGAATGCCCTCGTAGAGTCGTTCCATGGTTTCGGATTGGTAATCGTAAAGCTGCGAGTCATTGAAGCCCGCCCAAAGAACGGGAAACGGATTCGGTTCCCATACGATGAGCTTGCCGCTTTTGTCATAGCTGTAGTCAAAGGCAACGAAATCGAGACCGAGAGCCTTTCGCGACCGGTTCAGTATTTCGTGGTTGGGATCGGGGTTTTCGACATAGTCGGCTTCCTCCTGTCGTGTGTGGGCGTTAAAGACTCTCAGGTCAGCATGAACGATCCAATTTTGAGAAATGATGAGGTGGCGGGGGACGCCTTCATCGCCAAAAAGGACGTAACGGTATTTTCGATAGAACCCGTCCTCGCTTTGCACGTCGATATACTCAACGGCCACAGGGTGTGAGTAGGCTTGCCAATCTACCTGGTGGACATCTTCCTCCTGGCGAATCAGGAAGCAAGACCCCGAATGCACCCGGTCCTCCCGAATAAAGAATGGAGGAATAAGGCCGCCGAAAGAGGAAAGAAACGCCTTTCGATCTGTGATTCGCACGATTCTGGCGGTTCGGATGCCAAGTTTGCCCATGATGGGAAGAGCGCCCGATTTTATGGAATTCGACAACCCCTCCACCGCATGGACAATCGGGATTCCACGCGCGCGGCACTTTCGTTGCATCCTCATGGCGAAATAATAATCCAAAGGATAATTCTCCTTGAGGGGATCCTGGAGCCACGGGATAAAGAGAGCGACGCGATCCCAGTCGATTCCCCAGGCAGGCAAACGGCACAACTGCATCCGCGAGGCAATCTCCGGGCGGGAGGACCGCACCCATTGCAGGAAATGCTCATTGTAATCGGTGAGACGACTGGGATGCCGAGCGATCAGGATGCGGCGGCTATCATGCTCGCGCAACGAGGCATTGTGGGGCGCATCCGAACCTTGCGCTTTGCGGTAACACGCGAAGGTTTGGATCGAATGTCGTGTCTTCGGACTTAAAAAGCGCCAGGCCAAACGGAGCCAGCTTCTGTCTTGTTGTTCCATCGTAATACGTTAATTATTTGTGTCCGCAGAGCGAAAGCTAAAAACAGGCAGGCTGAAGGGGTGGAGCCCTGGTTGCGGCTCAATTAATGGGTGCCGATGAAGGCGCCGCCGTGCTGGTAGGTGAGTTCCCGCATGAGGTTGGCGTATTTGAGGCCGGTGCGGGTGAAATGCCGCTCGAATTTGATGACGTGGGGAAAGCCGATGGCGTTGATCGTGATGGGTCTTTCGCCGGTCTCTTCGTCGGGACTGTTGGCGGTGTCGATACGGTTCAGGACTTTTTCCGCGGTTTGGGTGAATTCGTCCCCGAAAATGTAGATGCCGATTTTATTTTCCGGCGTTTTATCATCGCGAAAGGTGCGGATGGCCCGGAGGATGCCGGGAACGGGGTTGCTTTGGCTGTGGTGTTCGTACCTGAGGATGGCTCGATTGATGTGGTCGCGCGCGACCCGGCTGTCAGGTATCCATTGTCCGCGGCTTGAGCGGAGGATGAAATTGCCGTCGGCGTCCATGGCCTGGATGGCTTTGACAATGGGATAAATTTCCAGGGTTTCCCTGATTTTGGTGGTGACGGATCTCCAGATTTGCCCGGTGCTGGGATCGCGCATGCTTCCGGAGGTGTCCAAAATGAAAATGATATGGTTGCTCAAGACGGGCACTCCGATGGGCAGGTCGGACTCGTTTTGGGGAATGTCCACTATTTTTTCGCGTGCGTCGATTTCCTCTTCCAGGTCGTCCACTTCGGCGATGAGTTTTTCTTTCCCGAAATCAGCCTCCTTGATCCGGTTGATCAATTCATCAATGTCCGTTTGCAGGGAGGCGATTTTTTCCTCTTTTTCTTTTTCAGTCTGTTCGTTTTGCTTAAGAATATCTTTGAGCTGCTGTTTTTTTGATTGGATGCTCTGCAGTTCCGTCATGCGCTCCTGAAAGAGTTTTTCCAGGGTGTCGCGGATATCGAAAATAACCAGCCTCTCCGAGCCCAGGGAGATGACGAACAATAGTATGACGGCCCCGAAACCGCAATTGATGACATCGAGGAATGAGAGGCTGAAGACGGAGAGATCGCGTTGTTTCTTTTTGCTCATGTCTCGGGCCAGTTTTTGGAGGGGCAAATAAAGGAGCCTTCGGTTTTCGTCGCCAGAAGCCAATAGCTGGTGGCGGCGGCGGGGTCACCGCTTAATGGCAGCATGATTGTGTTGATGGGAATGCCCAGGGGGGCCTGGCGCAAGGCGGCGTTGTACATGCGCACTCTGGACTGCTGGTCGATGATGGGCCCGGCCGGCACCGAATCGCTCAAGGTGGGCAGGCCGTCCACAAAGAGGATGAGGTTGTCCGGCTTGGGGTTCATGCCGCCGACATGGAAAAAAGCCCGTTCCAGGTTGGCTCCGCCCCGGGGGACGACTTCCTTCATTTTCCCCAGCGCTTCGGCCATGGTTTGCCGGTCCGAGATTTCCAGCCACTCACCCGCCCTGAGCGGAATGACAGACTCAACTTCTTTGCTGAAGAATAGTATCTGGTAGGTGGTGGGCGGTTTGAGGGCGGTCAGCATCCATTCCAGGGCCCGCATGGTCTGCTTCCATTTGGGGGCCGCTCGTTTATCATCCTCGTTGCCGGCGAGCCGTTCGATGGCCCCGTCGATAGTGTCGTCGAGCATACCGCCGGAAGCTTCCACCAGAAAGAGGACCCGTTCGCCATCGAGCTTGAAATCGGTCAGGTATTGGCGGCGGGTGGGGTTGGGCATGGGAATGGGCACTTCTTCGGGGACGGTGGGCAGGTGTTCCAAATCACCCAGGAGGATCTCCCGCAGCTCCTCCATTTCGGAAAGTTGAGAGAGCATGAGGCTCAGGTCCGTCGTCCTGTCGGTCAAAGTGGTGGAAAAATCAATCTCCTTGAACTTCAACTCCTGTAATCGTTTTTTGATCTCCTCAATGGAGCTGGCTAACTGCATAAGGAGCTTTTCCTCCCCCTGGATGTCCCTGCGCAATCGACCCAGATCTATTTCCGTGTCGGAGAGTTGGTTAACCGTATCCGCCGACTTTTTTCCGCTGGTCAGGACGAAGAGCAGAATAATGGCTCCAAACCCACAACAGATGACATCGAGAAAGGCCATGCTGAGGGGCTGGAGCGCTTTTTTCTTCCGGGCCATGGTGGATGGGGTGTTTTGGCCGTAAAATTAAGTCAGATTAGCCGGCACAATGAATAAGAAGCCATTGGGCCGTCGAAGTTCCATCCTCAAGGCCGAGGGCGAGGGTGAGAAGGTCGCCCGGTTTGAGAAATTCCCCGTTGGCGGCCGGTTGGCCGTTCAGGAGGAGGACTCCATTGGTGGAATTATCCAATTGGACCCGGCCATCGGAGTGGCGCGTGAGGGAGAAGCCCTCGGGACAATTCTCAAAGGTTTCGCCGAGGTTAAAGCCGGACTGGCTGATGCGGCGCCCGATGCCGCCACAAACCACATGGGTGGGCGCCATTTCCCCCCCGGCCTCATTATTTTTTTTGCTCGAAGGGACGGTAATATTATCGTCCGAAGGCTCCCTATTCATCTTTTCGCTGGCCGGGGCTAATCCCAATTGGTCGAGGTCGATGGCGGAAGTGATGCTCGCTTCCTCCAGGTTCTTGAATACCGAGGCGGTTTTGCCGATGAGGGCGGCTCCGCGAGCGGCCGAGCCAAATTCGGTTACGGTGATGGAACAATCGATGGCGGATGCGATTTTTTCCGCGAGGCCCGGAATCTTGGCGGCCCGCTCACTGAAAATGAAGGGAATGCTTTTTATTTCCTCCGCAGTCCAGGATTCTTTGACGACTTTTCCCATTATCTGGGCCAGAGATTCGGTAACCGGTTCGAGGTATTTGGCCGCCATGTCTCGATAAACGGACATTTTCCTCGATCGCTTGAAGCTTTCCATCTCAATGGTGGCTTCTTCCCGATCCTTGAACCATTCCAGCAGGTTTTGAGTCTGGTTGTAGAATAGCTGTTCCGTTTTGGCTTCGTGGGTGACGTCGAAAGCGGTTTGGCTGAGAAAACTGTTGGCCAGTTTGGGGTTAAGTTCAGCAAAAATGTGGTGGAACCCGATGGGTGCGGTGGCCAGCCGGACGCTCCGCAGCAGGGGTTTCAACTGCAGGATGCTGAAGAAGGTGGACCGGGCATGGACATCTATATGGAAGGCCGTTGAGGCCCCGGCCCCGATGCCGAGCGGTTTTATTTCCGCCGCCAGAGAGGCGCAGGCCATATCGACAATACCGGCCAGGGGGATGTTCAAGTCCTGCGTGAGTCCCAGAATGAGGCCGATTTTTTCATCATCGCCATCTTCCCCGGCGAGGTAATTGCCGGGCAGGGCGAATACCACTTTGCCCACCGGTCCGCCGGCCTGAATGTGCTTCCAGATCATGCGCAGGTGGCGGTAGGCCAGTTCGGAATAGCGGGGGGCCTTGCCCGGCACATTGAGGTCGGAGAGCCGCAGCGACAACTGGTCCCAGCATTGATCGGTGACGTAGCGCGGGTAAACCCTGGACCTGATTTGAGCCTGCCGGCCACAAATATAGCGTTCGCCATCGTAATAGACAAACCCTGGGCTTCCTGTGCTGGAAGATTCCAGTTCTATATAATGGAATTTCGATTCAGCGGCTTCTACGGCGACAAAGCCTTCATCGCAAAATTCAATGCCTATGGTTCTCATGGGGCGCCTTTAGATCAGGAAAAAGTGACCTCCGTTTCTTCCTGGTAGGGAATTTTCATGACTGCGATTAATTTTTCCCGGCAGTATTCCTCGACATCAAAAATGAGGCTCTCCTGGCGGGATTGCAGCAAATGGATGAAATACATGAGGAAAATGCTTAAAACCAGAGCGACGAAGGTTGAGTTGAAAGCCAGCCCGAGAGAGTTGGTGACGCCCTGAATGTCCCCGCGGATGGCCCGGTCGGCTTGGGCGAGGGCTTCGCCGATGCCCCTGACCGTGCCGATGAACCCGACCGAGGGTATGGCCCAGGCGATGTAGCGCACTAGCGATAAATCGGAATCCAGCCGGTCCGCCTCCGACTCTGAAATCTCGCGCACAGCCTGGGAGACATCCTGGATGGAATGGGTGGAATGAAACCTGTAAAGGCCGGTTAAAATAACGGATGGCAGCAGCTTGCCGATTAAATCGGGCGTATTTTTAAGGCGCGATTCGAGGTGTTTGCAATGACTGAGGGCTTCCAGGGGAATGATACGCTCGCCGCGATCGATATCGACATAGGTTTCCCCCATGACCTTCTTCTCTTTATAAACCAGGAAGAGCTTGTAAATAATGATCGTCATGGCCCAGGAAAGGAGCACAAAGCAGCTTTCCTGCTCATAATTTTTAAGGATGATGTAAATATTGCGCTCCGGCACGTAACCTTCCTTGCCGCTGTCCTGGTCGCGCAATACCTGCTGGGTGATGGCAATGGTTTCCGCCTGGGGCCGTATATGCAGCGTGTAAATGGCGTGAATGATCACGAAAGAGAGGACCAGACCGAGGAACTGGACAATATTTTCCCTGGAAAAAAGCGTGTATTTTATATTTTTATTGGACATCTCATTTCTCTGCAACCGATGAGCCGATTCTATGGGTTACATTAATTAGAAAACCCGGAGGGCTTTTTATTTCCAAAAGGTATATTCCGGGTAGACTCTTGGCTTACGATTATTTTCCATGTTTAAATATTGTTATATAGAATAATACCGGACAAACTGAAATTGTTGCAAAATCAGGCAAAAAAAAAGGAAACGATGGGCAGCGCAACCATCCTTCTGACTTGGCAAAAGTGGAATACCCTTTTGTTTGCGGCTCGCAATGCTGGATGGATACCTCAAAATATTTTAAATTGGAAAAATCCCCTTAGAATCCATATTTTTTGTGCCCAGATGCAAATATTACACTTTTCCATACCAAATCGGGAAGAAATCCGCTTGCAAAATACTCTATAAACTGTATAAAAGTTAAGGCCGCAACAGATATTTTTAGATCAAGCTCATCAATATGAAATACAATACCTGCATTAACAAACTATTGGCCGGCTCGCTGGTCGCGCCTTTAATCTTTTTGAGCGGGTGCCAAACCAGCTCGCACACGACCAAGGGGGCCACCACCACCGCCGTGGCGGGCGGCGTCGCGGGCGGCATTATCGGGCACCAGAGCGGAGAAACCGGAGAGGGCATCATAATCGGTGCGCTCGGCGGGGCAGTCATCGGTGGGCTCATAGGAGCCGCCAAGGACGCCAAGGAAGCCCGTGAGCAGGAGCAAATTGCCCAGGAACGCGCCTACCAGCAGGAAATCGCCAAAATGCGCGAAATGGCCGCTCGCGAGGCCGCCACCCGCGAGGAGGAGCTGGCAATCGCCGAGGGTATGCGTATTACCGAGCGCGAATTGATCGAGGCGGAGGATAAAGCCAAAGTGGCCGAAGCGCGCCTGAAAAAACTGCAAGCGGAACTGGCGACGGCCAAAAACAAGTCAACCTCCTTGCAGGACGCGGAGAAACGCATGTCCGAGGCCGAAGATAAAATACGCGAGCTGGAAGAAAAACTGAAAGAACTTAAAGGAGATGAGTGAAGTCCGCCCACCCATTCAATCCCATTAAATCTCATTTAATTTATTTGTCCTAATCGTATCATAAAACTCTCAATCAGGAGGTCGCCATGAATGGCATCCAGAAAATCCATCGCATAATATTCATCTTTATTTCTGCCTTTTTTCTTGGTGGGTGCGCCTCGACCTATTCTTTTAAAGTGGATGCCATTAATAACCCGGAGGCCACCGAGTACCAATCCTACAAAATTGTCAGTTCAAACCCGGAGGTGAGCGAGGAGGACTTGCAATTCAAGGAAGTGGCCGAATACGTCAAAACCTCCCTTTCCGGCAAAGGCCTCTACGAAGCGCCGGATATTGAAAGCGCTGACGCTGACATGATTGTGGATATTTCCTATGGCATCAGCGAACCGCAGGTCGATTTCAAAACCTACACGACGCCGGTTTATGCCATGGTCGGGGGCGGTTATCGAACCGTATCGACCCCCGTTGTCGGTCCGAATGGAAAGGTGCGCATGGTCACCACTACCATTTACATCCCACCCCGCAAACAAATTGTCGGGATGGAAGAGCAGATCGTCCCCATTACCAACTATGAGAAATTTCTCCGCATGACCTCTCGTGAAAACCAGGATGCCGACGAAAGCGAGGGCCCCGTGCAGGTTTGGAGCATTTATGTAAAAAACAAGGATGAAAGTGAAGATCTTCGAAAATACCTCCCGCTGATGGCGGCTGCGTCCGTTGATTACGTGGGGGAAAATACGGAACAGCAGCAAGAGGTAAAAATCAAGGATACCGACGAATCGGTTGCCTTCATCAAGGAGGGCATGTAATACAAGATCGGTTGCTGCCAGCCGGCGCCGGCGCTGGCGGATAGTAAGAATATTGAGGTTAAGGCAATTTAAATGAACCACAGGAGGCTGGCCATGAAACAGGACATTGGAGCGTGTTGGATAAAGATTTCCCTGTTTTTTGCGCTTGTCTTGCAGGGCGGATGCGAAACCACTTCCCACACTTTCAAGGTTAATGCCATGAAAAACCCGGAGGTGGAGGAAGGCAGGTCGTATCGGATTGTCAGCTCGCATACTAACACGGTCGATGAAACGGATCCTCAATTCCATGAAGTCTCCGAATATGTAAAAACCGCATTATCCGGAAAAGGCTATTACGAGGCTCCCAATGCCGAGAACGCCGACCTGATCATCAATATCGCCTATGGCACGGCCCCCCCCAATATTTCTTTCAAGACGGTTAATAACCCGGCGGCTCCCGGTTCCATCCACAACCCTATTGGCAGCAGCACCTATCCCGGCTCCCGCTATCCCAGGAGGGGTTATTCGCGCGGGGGCATTCCCCCTATAGCCGGGCCGATCGGCCAGCCTGTGCAAGCTCCTCAAAACGAAGTCGTTCCGATTACCACCTACGAGAAGTATTTGCAAATTACGGCCATCGACAACCGCACGGGCAAAAGCCTTGAAGACTCTCCCCATGCCTGGCAGGTGACCGTAAAAAACAGGGACGAAAGCGATGACATCGATAAATATTTGCCCCTCATGGCGGCGGCTTCCATCACTTACGTCGGCCAGAGTACGGAAAGCCAGGAAGTTATCACCCTGAAAGAGTCGGACAGGGATGTTGCCTTCGTCAAAGCGAACAGTGCAGAAATGGTCAGGGAGCAAAAAGTCTCCAAGTTTCAGTGATTTCCCGTCTCACCGGAGGGGAAACTGGTTGAGGGTGCTGCAAAATATTTTAAGTTCTGCCAATGGATTTTTGCAAATGGATTTACAGGAGCGGCTGCCTGGGGTATTCATTTTTCAATGAATATTTATACTCCTGAAAATAGCCGGATTGTCCTCGAAACTGCCACTCGCGAGGTTATCGCGGAATTGGTGGGAGCTGGAATCGAGGGCACAACCGTCAACTACAGCATTGCCCATGTGAAAGTCCTGCCGGGCGGCTTGACACCGAAACACTTTCATCCCGATGTCGTCGAGACCTATTGCATCATCAATGGGCGCGGCCTCATGACACTGGACGGCGAAGAGGCGCAAGTGGGCCCCGGAGAGGTCATCCACATCAACCCGCCCAGCCACCACAAAATGGTCAACGCCTTCGAGGAAGACCTTGAAATGATCGTTGTGTGCGCCCCTTCCTGGACGCCGGATTGCACGGTTTGGCTGGAACAATGGCAGGACGGGCGTCTCGTTTCCCTGGAAACTTGAGATAGGTTCTACTGCTTGAGAAGCTGCCGGTGGATGAGATTTTCGATATCGTTGACGACCGTGATGAAGTGATCGGGCAGAGACCGCGCAGCGAAGTCCACCGTTTGGGACTCCGGCACCGGGCCGTTCATATTTTGGTCTGCAACCGGCAGGGAGAGGTTTTTTTGCAAAAACGATCCATGAGCAAAGACACCCATCCCGGCACTTGGGATTCATCCGCGGCCGGTCATCTCGAAGCCGGGGAAGGTTATGATGAAGCAGCCGCCAGAGAATTGCAGGAAGAACTCGGCCTGTCACCCGGCGGTCTGCTGCAATACCTATTCAAGCTCGACGCAAGTCCCGCCACGGATGAGGAATTCTTGCAGGTTTACCGCATTGAAAATGAAGGACCCTTTACCCTGCAGGCCTCGGAAATAGTATGTGGAGATTGGTTTTCTGCTGACAAAATCACGCAATGGATTGCGGAAAGGCCCGGCGATTTTCCCCGGGCCTTCATTCTCGTATGGAAAATTTATAACGAACGGCAGACGCATTGAGCCGGAAAACAGCATCCAACATCCTGTTTCCCTCCCTACAATATATCCGAAGGAATCAAATCCCCATCCACAAAGCGGGGTACGCAAAGGACGCACAGCCGGTTTCCCGAAGAGGTCTCCTCGATGACATGATGAACCCCCTTGGGGATGACGCAAAGCTCGTCCGCGCTTAATTCCTCGTTCCAGGTGCGGCCGTTTTCCGGGTTGTGGAATTTCAGCTTCACGGTGCCGTCGAGAACAAAATAGATTTCTTCAAACTTCTCGTGGTAATGCCCTTTTGTGGGCTGGCTGTTCGGTAGAACGGCCACGCTTAAGGAATCATAGTCATCGTCCGTCAGGATTTCATGAATGTTCCCGCAAGTATTGCTCGTTATGATGTGATGGTCTTTGACTTTTTTGACAATCATTTTGGCCGCCGGTTTATTCCACTTCCTTCGGTTTGGTATAACTGCCCTCGTAAGGTTCACCAGTGCATTCGATTCCGCAGGTGTGCTGCAGGTTGGGAACCCGCGCTATGCATTCCAGCACGATGGGCACCGCCCCGGCGGTGATGCGTTGCACGCTGTTTTGCATGTCCTCGAAGGTGAAGGGGCGTGTGCCCACGGCAGGATTGGAGACGGAGTTGAGGAGCGCGAAATGGATTCCCAACTGTCGCGCGTAAATCGTTTCCGTGCCGACATTGTGGCTCACCCAGTCGGCCCCCATTTTGCGCATCATGCGGATTTCGGCTGGGGTCTCAAAACGGCCCGGGTCGTCCTGAATGATGACCCCGGATGTGTGGATGCGGCCGTGATAACTCTTTTTGGCTTCTTCCATAAGCAGCCTCCGCAGGTCCGGGCAAAGGGGCACGGCAAAGTTCGGGAAAACGCCTTCTCGCACAATGCCGGCAGCATTTAACACATTTTGCGGCCTTTGGTTGGCATAGAGGATTAAATCATCCGCGATGAGCAAGTCGTCGAAATCGTAACCGGTGTTGATGGCCCCGCCAGTGGCCCCGCCGAAGGCATGGGTGACACCCAATTGGTGCAGCGCCGCCCAGGTGGTGACAAATTCCCAACCCGTCTTCTGGTTTTCTTTTCTGCCCTCTTTCCCATGCATGCGGATATAGTAAAACGGCGTCCCCTTGTAACGCATGCGGTAAATGGGCGGGCTTTCCCCGGCCTCGGTTTGTACCGTAAAAGAGCCCTCCTCCTCCACCAAACCCTTGCCGAAATCCGGCGGGTAGCCAAAAGATGTGCCGCCCACCACCGCGATGGTGGTCTTTTCCTCGGCACCGAGATGTAACGGTATAGCCATGAAGGCCAATGCCACCAGACCCATGTGAAAAATGCAAATAAGATTTTTTTGTAGCTTCATTAATTTCATAATTTCCTCCGTGTAGGTGGAACAGCCTGATTAATTCATTTCATTTGGCAATATTTCACTTGTAACTGCCCCTGCAAAATGTAGGTAGTTGTTTTAGAGCCTATGCTTGCTTAGTTTTTTCTATCTAAAATTATTGATTTGGAACGTTCCCCGATGAACGTGCCTAATATTGTCGGCTATGCCATTATCGAGATGGGGCCGAAAATTTGTTTTGATTTCACCTGAACGACTAATGTGTCGTTATTCCAGGTGAATTTAGCCGTTTTAAAAAATACCAAGCATAAGCATAAAATGACTACTTCTCTTTTTGAACTCAACACCGCCCGCCTTCGTTTAATCGCGGCCACCGCTGAAACCGTGAACGCGGAAATGAACGACCACAACCGATTGTCTCGGTTGCTGCGGGCCGATGTGCCCAAAAACTGGCCACCCGACTTGACCGAGGATGTGCTCGCATTCACGGCCCGTAAACTAAAAGCCAACCCGGCCGATACCGGCTGGTATTCCTGGTACATGGTCCTGGCCAAGGAATCGCCCGAAAACCCCGTAGTTATCGGAGTTTGCAGTTTTAAAGGACGGCCCAAGCGCGACGGTGTGGCCGAGATTGGCTATTCCGTTCTGCACCAGCATCGCAAAAAGGGATATACCACGGAAGCGGTTGGCCGTTTGCTGCAATGGGCTTTCGACCAGGGTGAGGTGAGGAAAATAATCGCGGAAACATATCCAGATTTGCTAGCCTCGGTGCGGGTCATGGAGAAAAACGGTTTTCTCTTTTCCGGTCCCGGCTCCGAGGAAGGCGTGGTTCGCTACAGCAGATCGCTCACTCGGGGCAGTCTTTAAAAAAAGGCTGCTGGCAGATACCGTGACCTTACCAGACAACAGGATGGGTTGCCCCTGTTACGACATTGATTAATCCCTCCGGAGCGCCCTCGAAAGGCGCCACCAGGCACCATTTCCAGGGTGTGCAGGTGAGGAAAACGAAGATCATGCGCCGGGGCAGTCCCGGTTCGCCGATCCACTCCATTTCGTCTGCCGCCGCATAGAGGTTGTTCAATTCTGCAGCCACCTCATGCGGCGGGCGGGCGCTCATCAATCCGCCAATTTCAAACCGCACACGGGCCGTTATGACGCCTTCGCGTACGAGGACCCAGCCGCCCCCCATGGCCGCGAGTTCGTTGACCGCCAGGGCCATGGCGTCGTCGTCGTTGCCGATTACCCACAGGTTGTGCAAATCGTGCGACACCGAGCAAGCCAAGGCCGAACGCGGTGTTTTCGGCCCCACTGTTCTCCAGAACATTTTCCCGATTTTGCCCTGGCCCGTATAACGGTCGATCAAAGCCAGTTTGGTGATCTCCTTTTCGGCCTCCGGCAGGACCAGGCCATTTTCCACCGGGAGCGTTTCGGTCAGAAAATTTTCTTCAAAATGGAAAGGTTTGAGGACGGCCGCCTGCACCGTTTTCCTGCCCTCGGGGGCGGGTATATGAAAATCCTCGGCCCTTAGTTGGCGCGGCAAATTTATGGTCTCTCGCGCCCACTGCGGCCAATCGATTATTGGAGGATCGAGAAGGTATTTCCCGTTTTCAGCCGCCAACATGCCATCCGCGTAAACCTGTTTGATATCGACGGTTTCGGGGTTTTCGAGCAAAACCACGTCGGCAAAACGACCGGGAGCCAAAGACCCCACCAGGTGATCGATGCCGGCGTGTCTGGCCGGGTAGAGGCTGGCCATGGCGTAGGCGGCTTCCACCGGCGCACCGCTTTTGATGGCCACCCGCAGGTTGTGGTCGGTGGTGCCGATTTCGAGGGCTTCGGCAGCGTTGCGGTCATCCGTTGTAATCGAGAGGTGCGACCAGTCTTTTATGCCCTTTTTCTTGAAGTAAGGGATGATCTGCGGCAGGGCGTGGTAGCGCAATTGCAGGAAAATTCCCCGGTTGAGCTTGTTCCAGGCTTCCTCCGCGAAACCCACTTCGTGGTCGCTCTCCAGACCGGCGGCGGCGAAGGCGTTAATGTCGCCCAGCTCTATCAAACCGGCCCCGTGCCCCTCGATGACTCCGCCGGCATCCCGGGCCGCCTGAATGACCTCCCAAATCCGGCCGGAACCGTCTAGTTCGGTGTTCCAGACCCGGGGCCAGTCCATGACTTCCCCCAATCCGATGACCCAGGGGTGGCGGGCCATATTTTCTCTGACTTCGGTGTAGCCATAGTAGCCCCCGCCGGTTTCGTAGGGCGTTGGAGGAGTGGCCGAGCCCAGTTCGGGAAAAATTTTCAAGGGGCTGCCGTGTTCCCTCGGCATCAGCCAGAACTCGACATTGTGCTCGCCGCTGACATTGGAAAATTCGTGGGAGCCTTCCACCGTCCAGGTGTTGCCGAACGGTATTACTAACGCGGCCTCAAATTCCGGTGTCAGGTGGGAGCTTTCGATATGCTTGTGCGATTCTCCGAACCCGGGAGCGGCGTAGAGGCCCTCGGTATCGACCATTTTAATAACTTCGCCAGTCCATTGGCCGGAAGGCCCTGTCCAGGCGATGCGTTTACCCTTGATCACGATATCCCAATTCTTTTGCCAGGTGAGCGTATGCACGTCTAGCATAGTGACGTGGGCCAGAATAAGGTCGGCTTTGTCCTGGCCCATGGCCACACGCATGAGATTTTGCCGAATCCGGGTTTCCTCATCAAAGGTAAAGTCTCCCCCATCGGCCCAAAGAAAGGCGGTCCCGGCCCCAATAATGAAAAGAGAAAGGATAGTGCATTTTTTCATTTTGTTCAGATAAGTGATAAACGTTGCAGAGTCCAGAATAAGGCCACCAAGCTGATAATGGCGGAGCCGGGGATGAGAATGGCCTTCTTGAAATGCAGCCAATTGCGAAACCACCCCACGGCGCAGAAAGCCGCACAGAGCACGGCGATTTGCCCCAACTCGACCCCGATGTTGAAAAACAAAAGAGAGGGAACCAATTCACGGCCGGAAATTTCCAGTTCCAGAAGCACATTGGCAAACCCCATGCCATGCAACAGCCCAAACAGGAAAACTACCGCCAGCCTGGTTTTACTCAAATTAGCGCGCAAAATGTTCTCCAATCCGACATAGACAATGGAAAGGGCTATGAGCGGCTCGATCAGACTTGACGGAAGGGTAAAAATATCCAGCACGGCCACGGCCAGGGTGATGGAGTGGGCCAAGGTAAAACAGGTTACCTGGGCCAGCAGGGGTTTCCACCGGATGGCCAGCAGAAAAAGCCCGACGACAAAGAGGATGTGGTCGAGCCCGCCCGGGATTATGTGGGTAAAGCCCAATTCAAGATATTGCCCGGCGAGAAAAACCCAGCCCATGACGGCCTCCTGCGGCTCCGGTGGCTTTGAGCCGGATGCTTCGGTTGCTTGCCCGGCCTCGGTCTCGGCCTCAGTCAGCCGGACCGGTTGCAGGGTAAACGGCTCGATTTTCTGACCGCCTTGCAGCCAGCGGGTGATGCGTCGATTTTCACCGATCGTTTTAATGGTCAGAACAATGGGCATTTCAACCGGTATCTCAGGATCGGTGTGAAAAGAGAACGCTGCCTCATTTTGGGGCAGTTTTTCCACTAGTTGAATTTGCGTCATGGGCGCCGCCATGGGGCTGAAAAATCGTTCACTTTTCAGCTTTGGGAGGGATGCCGATACGAATTGCGGGGCCAATCTCGCCGCGCCGTAATTGAAGTGCATTCCTGCTAAAATCCGGTTCAGGATCGGATCGAGCCGCTCTTTTTGGGCCTCCGGGGGAAGGGTGGTCAATTCGTAATAAGGTCGGGGTCCGTTGAGGATGCGCGTAAGGTCGGCTTTCACCAGGATGCGGATATCACCGGCATTCTGGTCGATTTCCACCACAATAATAGTCTTATTGAGCAAATGACCGCTGGCGGCTGGTGTGAAGACGGTCAAAAGCCCCAAACATAAGGCGGCGTAGAAAAGGGAAAAACCTCCGGCCTCATTGCGCGGACGGAATTTCATCCCTGTACTTTTCCCAGTTTTCCACCAATTCGTTGACGACACGGCTGCCAACCAGGTAAACATTCTCCAGGGCGGGCAAATAGGCGGAGTAACCCGCGCCATCCTTTTTCTCACCAGCCAGGCTTTGGGCCGCCGTCAATCCTTCATGGGGCATGGAGTAGTTCGATGCTGAGCGCAGGACAAGGTATCGGCGCGGATCCACTTTTTTTGCCCCGGCCAGAAAATTGAGCGATTGATGCGTGGCGGTGTCCTCCATGGCGGCAGTAACGAAATTTCCTTTGCCCTCCGTCCAATAGGAGACCCAATCATTAGCCCATTGGGTGAGCAATTTGCCGTGCCAGAAAGTGGATGCCGCCAAGTGGTCGCCCTTCAGGACAAAGGGCGGTCGCTGCGCAATGGGGTAATTCTTATATTTGGCACGATGTTTTTTCAATTCTTCGAGGTCTTCCAGCGGAACATCCTTGGTCAATTGATAGGCCCACTCGACCAGACCGGCGTTTAGGTGATAGACGGCTCCCTCGTTGTCCTCCTGCCGGGGGAGTTCATAGGGTTTGGATTTACGCAATGGGATGTAGCCGGTCGGCCAGTCCGCCGGAGCTTCGCGAATGTCGATTTGATGGGCGATATCGCCATCCACCAGCCATTCGGCCCAAGCCGCCGAAGCAAGAGACATATCCGCGGGATCGACTCCGGAAATTCCCGCCACAATCCAGTAAGCCCTGCTCAGGTCGAACCGGTCATCCATTCCCAGGGCCATAACCGAGGCCGCAGCCCTGGCTGTACCGATCCCCGTCACCAATCCCAGAACACCTTTTTCGTTGTAGCGCAAATCCCGGTAGCCCTGCGGCATCGGGAAAACTTTGTCGAGAGGGAAGCGTTCCACCCAAGTTTGAGATTCGCCGGGTCGGTCGCCGCTATCTTCCCCCGCCTCGAACATGGTGACGACAACCACTTTGATCGGAAGCGGTTCCGCTGCCGATGGCAATACAGCCATAAAAAGCGGTAAAATGGCCGTTGTTGATAAAATGCTTATCATTTTCATGGGAGTAGCTTAAATGAGCTTAGTCATTTCGCGGAGCCCGGTGGAGTATCTTTGTATTTTTTCCAGTCCTTGACGAGGGCGTGGACGACCGGGCTGGCCACCCTATAACAGGATTCCAGCGCCGTCAAACCTTGCGCCGGGTAGGGGGCGGTCAGGCTCCAGTCGGGGGTTTTTCCAGGAGGCTGATGCGAGTAGTTGCTAGCCGTTCTGAGCACAAGCACCCTGTTTAAATCCACCTTACCGTTTTCGGCAAGGCGGTGTAGAGCGCGCAGGGTGCCGTTGTCCTCGACATTGGTCATCATGAAATTTCCCTTCCCTTCGGTGTATAATTTCACCCAGTCGTTGGCCCATTGATTGAGGACTGTTCCATGCCAGTAGGCGTTGGAACCAAGGCTCTCTCCCATGACCACTTTTGGCGGGGCCGACGCATTGGGAAAGCCCTTGTAACGTTTCCGAAACTCCGCCACCTCGGTGTGGTCCGTCAACTCCACATACTTGGTTAAATGGTAGGCCCACTCGACCAGAGATTGATTGAGCCTGAACGACATGTTGGGGTAAGTCCAACCACCGGACCTGTCATTCGGTTTTTTCCCATCGGAGGGAAAAATGCCATAAGGCCAATCCTTTGGCGCTTCCCGCGAATCGATGGAGTGGGTCAAGTCCCCGTCCACCACCCAGCGAGACCAGGCGGCGCTGCCGATGGATACATCCTGGGGGTCCCCTCCGGCAATGCCGGAAACGATGAAGTAGGTTCTGCTCAGGTCGAACCGCTCGTCCAGACCGAGGGCGGTTATGACCATGGCGGCATTAGTCACTCCCGGCCCCGTGCAAATGCCCATGACTCCCCGGTCGTTCATGCGCAGATCGTGCGGACCCATGGGAAAGGGATATATCTTGTCCAGTTTTTCCCTCTCCACCCAAAACTGATACTCGCCCGGCTTATCGCCCGTATCATCGCCGATCTCATACATGGCGATGACGGCCACCTTTACCGGGATGCGCTCCTTCTTTTCGGCTCCACCGAGGGGCGCCAACACGAACAGAAGGAGAACCAGAGTTATTATTTGTTTTATCCTGTGCATCATTTTTTCATTTTAATTCTCTTCTGGGAGATGATTTTCGTAGCGGTCCCAGTTGTCCGCCAGTTCATGGAGCACTATGCTGCCGACTTTATAAGCCGCCTGTATGGCGGGCAGACCTTTTAAAACATAGGGTGCGCTGAAATGCCATTCGGCCCCCTTGCCTCGGGGCGGGGTGGAGTAATTGCTGGCCGTGCGCAGCACCATGATCCGGTCGAAATCGACTTTGCCCGATTTTGAGAGGCGTTTCAACGAGGTTAGACTGCCGTTGTCCTCCATCGCTGTCATGACGAAGTTTCCCTTTCCCTCGGTGTATAATTTCACCCAATCATTGGCCCAATTATTGAGCAGGTGCCCGTGCCAATAAGTGCTCGATCCCATGGCGTCGCCTTTCATGACGAAGGGTGGGCGCATGGCGTTGGGGTAGTTTTTATATTGAATTCGAAACGCCTTCATTTCCGGGCCGTCTTCGATGGGATGATCCTTGGTCAATTGGAAAGCCCATTCCTGTAGGTGGGGATTTAGGTGGTAAACCACGACGGAATCGGAGGAGTGGGGCTTCCTTTCATTCGGCTTTGTGCCGCTCAATGGAAGTATCCCGTAGGGCCAATCCTCGGGAATTTCCCGCGAATCCATTTCATGGACGAGATCGCCGTCGAGGACGTATTCGGCCCAGGCCGCCGTTCCCAGGGAAGCATCTTCCGGATCGGCCCCGGCAATGCCCGCTATCAGCCAGTAGGATTTGGAGAAATCGAAACGCGGGTCCAGGCCCAGGGCCATAATGGTGGCCGTGGCATTGGTTACTCCGACACCCGTTTCGAGAGCCAAAACGCCATTGTCGTTCATCCGCAAGTCACTTACTCCCAAGGGAAAGGGGATTACCTTGTCCAGTTTTTCCCCTTTAATCCACAACTCCAGTTCCCCCGGGTTGCCATCATCCTGGGTTCCCCGCTCGAACATGGCCACTACCACGACCTTGACGGGTATCGGTTTGGCATCCGCCCATCCCGCAGGCAGAGCGAGAAAAGGAATCAACAAATTCAAGAACAATGGGTAAAACTTGGAATTATTCATAAGGACAAATTGCGAGTTTCTATTTCCAACGATTGGCTTTTACCGGAGAGTAAATGAAAAATCAAATCCTATACTTCTGCTTCGCTAAATTGTCACTGGCGCTATTTGGCGCTGGTAAATTCATTTTCCATGGATAGACCTGAATTGCATTATGAAAATCAGCTTTGAGTCCATAATCGCTTTGTTTTTCATGCCGCTGTGTCTTTTCGCGGAACCGCATTCTTCGATCCAACTGCCGGAAGGAGTGCCGGCCTCGCAGATCTGTGTTTTGGGGGGCACCAATGTTGCCAAGGCGCTCACCAGGACCGAATATATCCGCGGCTCTTTTACCATAGAGACTCCGTTCGGAAAATCACCGAAAATTTATCATGGCGAGGTGAAGGGGGTTCCCTTTTATCATATTCCGCTGCATGGGGGCATCGAGTGGACCGGAAAAACCGGGAGGAGATTCGCATAGCTCCCCTGCGTACCTGGTCGGCGATGCATCTTCTCGGGGTGACGGAAGTTTTGGGCGGCGCCACGGCAGGCGCCATCAATCCCGATTACAAACTGGGCGACTGGGTGGTGGCCGACGATTTTATCGATTTCAATGTGGAGCGGCCGCGTTCGATCGCCTACCAGGTATTGGGTGACGCCGCCGCCAACATTCTGCCAAGGGTCAACCCGGCCACCGACCCGCATATCGACGAGATTCTCTACCAGGCTTGTTTGAAAAATGCCAAAAGTGTCCAGGCCTGGAAGGGGGGTGTCATCGCGCAGGCGGCGGCGGGTCGATTTGAAACTGTGGCGGAAATAAAAATGATGCAAATGCTTGGATGCGATCTGGTTACGATGTCCGTTCCGACTGAGATATCCTATGCCCGGCAGTTGGGCATGAACTACGGCAGCATTATCGGCATCAGCAATCCCGCCGAGGGCCTCGGGGAATGGGGTTGGGATACGCTGACGGATCTTTACCCGCGTTTTCACGAGCAATCCATCAAAATTTATCTCGAGGCAATTCCCAAAGTGGCTAAACTGGCGGGGGTTCCGCGGGCCGGGGACGCTCTCAGGATGCATCCCGATTTGGAACCGAAAAAGGATAAATAATACTTACCCAATCGGTTATTGCATTATTATCGAGAGTTCCATTCTTTGTTTCACCATCATTATGAAGATGAACTCAAAAAAACGATCCACTTGCAGCCCAATTAAATCCAAATTATTTCCTGGCCTGATTTTGGTTATATTATTTTTTAACCAGACCTGGAGCGAGGAAGCCGGTTCCCTCCAGGATTTCAGTCAGATTTTTGAAACCATCAAACGGGAAGCCTCGCCGGAGGAGCTTTATACATTCCTCTACGATATGCCCAAGGGGGGCGACCTCCACCACCACCACGGCGGGTCCACCATTACCGAAGCCTGGTATAAGGTCGCCACCGATCCCGAATTGAATGACGGCCAGCGCTATTATACCCGCAACCGGATAATGAATTGCGGGGAGGATGCCACTCCGCCGGGTTTGAGGAAAGGTTCAAAATCCCTCATGTATTGGGTTAATATTAACGAAAGGTCCTGGCAAAAACTGAACGATTGCCCCCGCAGCGAGTATAAGCCCATCGATGAGTTGACTGACGGAGAACGCCGGGCCTGGATGTCGTCCCTCATTCTGGACCGTCCCGGCGAAAGCCAGAACGAATTCTTCGAATACCAGTTTCCCCGCATCAACGAGCTTTCCCGCAATCCCTATTTGATGAGCGAGTTGGTGGTGGACAACATGAAGCGTTTCGGGGCCGAGGGCCTGCTGTATTTCGAGCCGCAGGTAAGCGTCTTCAGTCGAAATGATAAAAATGGGAATCCCCTTTCTCCTCATCAAGTGTACAAAATTTACAAGGAACGCATCAACCGCCCCGATGCTTTGGCCACCGGGGTGACGGTGCGCTTCCAGTTAACCGTTTTGCGATTTGCTCCCGATGCTCTCGAGCGAGTGGGCCGGACATTCGAGTTTATCGATAGCCATAGAGATCTCTGGCGGGGCATCAACATGGCTGGCAGGGAGGACAATGAAAGAGGCCATCCCCAAAGGTTTACAGAAGCATACGACCAGGCCCTCCGCAAATATCCAGGAATCGGCATATCCATCCATGCGGGGGAGGAAAACGAGCCCTCCGAACACATTATCGACACCCTGCGCCTGGGTGCCACCCGCATCGGACACGGGATCAACCTGATCGACGACCGCGACACTATGATGCTCATGCGCACGGGCCGGTTCTTTGTTGAAATCAATCTCATAAGCAACGAGTTGCTAGGCTATGTGGATTCCATTGCCGAGCACCCGTTTCCCATATACCTTCGGCAGGGAATACCCGTCGGCCTCAGCACCGACGATCGCGGCATGTGGGATTCCAATATGACGGACGAATTTTATGTCGCCGTGACTCAATTCAACCTTTCCTGGGAAGAGATTATGAAAATTGGCAAATACAGCCTGAAGTTCTCTTTTGCTCAAACGGATGTGAAAAAGAAATTGCTGGAAGAATACCGCAAAAAGATGGAAACCTTTGCCCAAAAGTATTCCACCAGTGATTGGCGGCAGCCCCTGAAATCCGTCAAGGCCGTTACCTATGGATACGGTCAAAAACGTCTTGGCCTGAAATTATAGCCCGTCGCTGGAAGTAAACGCACTCAATTTTATCGAAGGGCGTAACAACAAAAACAGTAGGCCAGGTGTTGGCTGAAAATCGGGGCGGAGCACCTGCGGCGCATTGCCGGAACACGGGGAAAGAGTTTGACGCACGAGCAAAATTTATGCTACATTGGGGCAGATTTTTCAGTCGATGAAAAGTCTGCTCATAAAATCGGGCTATGAAAGTGCGGGACGATGAATTCATTTATTTAAATCGACTCTTTGATAACTCTACTAGTTATGGCTGAAAACAAACTGCTATTGGAAAGCGATCTCAAGAAATTGGGTGAGCGGGCGGTTTTGGAATTCGAGAAAAACGGTTACTGGATCAGCCCCCAATTATTTGGCGAGGAGGAGGTTGAGGAGCTTCGCCACGAATTGATGCGGACCTTTCGGGGAGAAAAAGACTTCGACAGTATGCACTATTTCCAAAAGCCCGATTTCGATCCCGAGAGCGGCGAGTTCGGTCTCCTGGTTAATAGCTGGTGGGTTAACAAGAAAATCCGGGAAACCATATACCATTCCCAAATCGGCTACATTGTTTCGAAATTGCTCGGCGTACCGGAAGTGCGTCTGGCCCTCGATCAGATAATTTATAAACCATCCGTCGATGAAGAGGATGACTCATCTTCAAAAACTCATGTCGGCTGGCACCAGGATGCGGCCCATTTTACGGTCTTCAACACCTCCAATTATGTTTCAGCCTGGATCGCCCTGCAGGACACCGATTTATCCAATGGAGCCATGAATTTTATCGAAGGTTCCCATAGATGGGGCCTGAATGAAGATGCGGCCACATTCATGGAAACAGACCTCGATGTCCTTAAAACAAGGTTTTACCGGGAAGGTAGGGATTGGGTGGAAATTCCGGCCATACTCAAGGCGGGGCAGGTAAGCTTTCATTCCGGTTTGATTTACCATGGCTCAACATCCAACACATCGGGAGAGCCAAGGCTTTCTCTCGTTTTACACTTTATGCCTCAGGGGACTGCTTACAATAAATACGGCGGATATAATCCCATGGGTGTTCAGATGGGACCGTATGTAAAACATGGAGACCTTTGCGATGACCCATTTTTCCCAAAAACCTGGCCGGCGGCCCCAAAATCTTATTATTAAAAATATCCCTCTCTTATCCAATTATGATAAAAACAATTACTGCTTTATTATTTGCCTTATTGGGGTTTTTCATTACTTCCTCAACCCTGATGGCAGGAGAGGAAAATTCCTGGAGCGAGAGTTACGTCACTATCGGTGAGCAAATCGTTGGCATTTTGGCCCAACCCGATGCGGAAGGCAAGGCGCCGGCCATATTGATGTGCCACGGGTTCGGGAGCCATAAAAACGAAGTCGGCGATATGTACAAAAGATTGGCCGAAAAACTGGCCCTCAATGGCATCGCATCCCTGCGCATTGATTTCCCTGGTTGGGGCGAAAGCGGCGGAGAAATGGCCGATTCTTCAATCGAAACACGAGTCAACGCCGCTGCTCAAGCTTATGAGTTTTTATCCGAACAGGCTTTTGTCGATGCGCAGCGAATGGGAATCCTGGGATTCAGCATGGGCGGGGCAACCGCCATTATCTCAGCCGGAGAAAACCCGGCCTGGTACAAGTCGATGGCCACCTGGTCTTCGGCGGGGGACCTGGGGAAGAACTTTCTGGATTCACTCGGACAGGAACGATTCGATGAGGTGATGGAAAAAGGAATCATAACCATCGACCTGGGTTGGCGGGAAGTAACGTTAAAAAAGGGATTTTTTGAAAAATTAAATGAATACGATGTCCTGAAAAGCCTGGAAAAATATCCGGGCGCTTTCCTTTCCATCGCTGGGACGGAAGATTTCTCCGCCGCACATATCCCGAAATTCGCCTCGTCGGCCAAAGGGCGTCCTTCCGAAGGGGTTCTATTATCCGGCGCCGATCACATATTTGGAGTATTGGGTGAAGACCAAACCACGGCCGAAAATGTAATGAGCCGAACTCTAAAGTGGTTCCGGCAAACCCTTTAGCCCGGAAATTTCATAAAAAAAGTATCGCTGATATGCTTATCTGCTGATATACAGCAGGATAGATTAAACATTAAAGCAATATCAGCGATGACAAAAAGTAAACAATTAGAACTACAGTTGACAAGGGTAAAAGGCCGCCGTGTGCGGGTTGATTTTAAGGGCGGTGAGGTTACTTCGGATGCCGGGCTGCTTTTGATCCGGGAAGTGGATCGGCGGTTGGGCTTGACCGAGCAAGCGGCCCGGCAATTAGTAGACAAACGGCAGAAGGGCAAAGTGCGCCATGAGATGCTGGCCATGATCCGGCAGCGCGTTTACGGGCTGGGGGCGGGCTATGAGGATTTGAACGACTTTGACACCCTGCGCCGCGATCCTTTGTTGCAAACGGTAACGGGGCGCACTGAAGCGTTGGCCAGCGCGCCGACTTTGTGTCGTTTTGAAAACGGGCAGGATCGGCGGGCAGCCTTTGCCCTGAACGAGTTGCTGGTCGAACAGTTCATCGGATCCTTTGCCGAGGAACCCGAAGAGATCATCCTGGACTTTGACGCCACCGACAATCCGGTGCACGGGCTCCAGGAGGGACGTTTTTTCCACGGTTATTATGATCATTACTGTTTTTTGCCGCTGTATGTTTTTTGCGGCGATCAGCTTCTGGTGGCCTACCTGCGGCCCAGCAAGATCGATGCGAGCAAGCATGCCGGGGCCATCCTCAAATTGCTGGTTAAACGGATTCGCCAAAGCTGGCCCCATACGCGGATTATTTGGCGTGCCGACAGCGGATTCTGCCGGGATCGGATTCTCTCGTGGTGCGAGCGCAACGAGGTTTATTTTATAGTGGGAACGGCCCGCCATGCACGCTTGCAGCAAGCGGCCCGGCAGTTGCAGGAGCAAGCCAAAGGCAGTTGCAGGAGCAAGCCAAACAATGGTTCGAGGGTAGCGGCAAAAAGCAACGGCTGTTTCAGCACTTCGAGTATGGGGCAAAATCGTGGCGGCGCCAACGCCTTATCATCCACAAAGCCGAACACACCGCACAGGGGTCCAACCCGCGCTTCGTGGTGACGAACCTGCAGGGCGATCCCCAAGAGCTTTACGACAAAGTATACTGTGGCCGCGGTGAGATGGAGAACCGGATCAAGGAACAGATGCAATTGTTCAGCGAACGCACCAGCGCGCATAAATGGTGGGCCAACCAGTGGCGATTGCTCTTGTCGGGGCTGGCCTACACCTTGATGGAAGCCTTGCGCCGGTTCGCATTAAAAGGGACGAAGTGGGCGCGGCTCCAATGCCACAGTCTACGGCTAAAATTAATCAAGATCGGAGCGGTCATCGTGCGCAACACCCGAACGATTCACTTTCATCTAAGTGAAAGTTATCCATGGGCCAGTCTTTTCAACCATGCGGCCCGCCGGTTGGTGCCAACCTAAAGGGCGCATTGGCGCTGCCCCCGGCGCTACCGAACCAATGGGGGAAAGGGGGAAGTGTCTCTACACCCTGAAAAACACCTCAAAATCAAGACGATCCGCCCAAAATACAAAGAAATCCATCTCCAATAGCAATAACGAGCCAAACTTTACCCTTCATGAAATATCCGGGTTAGTCAGTTTAGGAGCCAGAACGATGCCCAACGTCGAATTAGAGGAAGGAAAAGAGCTGCAGCTTGATTTTAACAAGCTGAACGATATCGCGGCCACCGGCAAAGACCTCATCCCGGCAGTTGTCCAGGATACCGCAACCGGGGAGGTATTGATGCTCGGTTATGTTAACAAGGAAGTTTTCGAAATCGCTTTAAAGGAAGGAAGTGTCACTTTCTGGAGCACTTGGCGGGATGAAGTCTGGACCGTGGGCAAAAATACCGGGGATACGCTTCGCATCATCGAAACACGGGTAAATTGCGAGCAAACCGCGGTCCTCTTTTTGGTTCGCCTCAGTGGGGGCGGCGCCTGCCATACCAGAATGGCGGACGGCTCAGCTCGTCACGGGTGCTTTTACCGCCGATTGAATTCCGATGGAGAACTGGAAATAATAACTGGGAGGGGAACCGGCTGAATGCAGCGAATAAAATTCGAGGAATTATCCGAGGCTGACCGCGAACTGGTGATAGCTGCTGAGCGCGCCAGGGAAAATGCATATTCACCCTATTCGGAGCACAAAGTGGGCTCTGCCGTAAGGGCCAAATCCGGTAAAATTTATGCCGCCTGTAATGTCGAGGTGGTCAGCCTGCAACAATGCGTGCATGCGGAACGCAACGCCATTAATCAGATGGCTGCCGGAGGCGACCGGGAAATCGAGGCGCTGGTTTGCCACGGGCCATTCTCCGGTGTGCCCTGTGCCGAGTGCCGGCAGGTGATTTGGGAATTTTGCGGGGCCGATCCGGAGGTAAAAATAATCGGGGCCACTCTTGAGAGGGAGATCGACCTCATGACCATTGGCGAGTTGTACCCGCACCCCTATGGACCGGAAACAAAGGGCATCGATCCCCGCGATTTCTGAAAATTAAGAGCCGAAAAACCTTCCAGTTTGCAGAAAATAATAATAGGATGTTCACTTCAGCCATTTAAATGCCATTTCCGGTTATTGGCTGTATAGTCGTTATCTTATATTCTCCGGGAACAAAAAAGGAAAATCCAACAGGACTGTCATGAGTTCATTCACTACCATACCGAGTATTGATTTTGCAGACTTTCTCTCCGGCGATGAGGCCCGAAAAAGGAAATTTATTCGTGAGATAGGAGAGGCCTATGCCGAAGTGGGGTTTGTCGCCCTGACTAATCATGGCATCGACCAGGACCTGATCGACAGGTTTCTTTCTCTGGTCAAAGAATTTTCCCAGCTTCCTTTAGAAGTGAAAAAGAAATACGAGGCGGGGGGAATGCGCGGGTATATCGCCATGGGTGTGGAACACGCCGAAGGTGTCGAAACTCCCGACCTCAAGGAAATGTTCCAGTTCGGCCCGGAAGTGGAGGACGATCCCGCATTGAGGGCTGAATATCCTGAAAACGTCGTCGCCGAGGTTTTGCCGGAATACACCCCTACCGGTTTGAAGCTGTTCAGCAATTTCCAGGAATCGGGCCGCAAACTGCTCAGCGCCCTGGCCCTTTATCTGGATTTGGATGAAGACTATTTCGACCATAAAATTCATAATGGACATAGTATTCTGAGGGCAATTTATTCGCCTCCCATCACGGAAAATCCTCAGGATGCCGTCCGCGCCGCCGAGCATACGGATATCTGCCTGATCACCCTCCTGCTGGGCGCCGATACCCCGGGATTGCAGGTCATGAATCACGACGGGGAATGGGTTGCCGCGGAAATTTCGCCCGATCAAATTGTCGTCAACGTGGGAAACATGCTGGAAAGGCTTTGCAACAGCCGATTGGTTTCGACCAAACACCGGGTCGTCAATCCGCCCCGCGAAATGTGGCATATCCCGCGTATTTCCATCCCCTTTTTCCTGCAACCCAAACCCGAGATGGACTTGAGCTGCCTCCCCTCCTGTGTGGACGGGGAGCGCCCGAAAAAATTCGAGGACATCACCGCTGGTGAATTCCTAAATCGCCGTCTGGTCAGCATCGGCCTGAAAAAAGAAGATTAAGGCAGAACCGTTTTCAGGAATTTTCTACCACCGGCAGGGCGGATTGACAAATTTACTTAAAAAAATTAAGATTTTGGCATGAAATTGATCGATGGAAAATTATCAGAGGACCAATTGGCCTTTTTTTACCGTGAAGGCTATTTCATCGCGGAAAATGTATTGGACGATATTGAGCTTGAACCCCTCAGGCAGGAGCTGGCCGCTGCCGTGGATGAAAAATTGCGGCAGATGAAGTCCGAAGGCCGTATCGAAAATACCCATGAGGGGGAATCGTTCGAAAAACGCACGGCCAACATTTTTTTCGACAATGAGCAGAACGGCGTGGACATCATGTATCACCTGGAGGGTTATATGGGCGGTGGTTTTCGAGGGAAAGAAATCTTTCGACTCATTCAGCACCCCAAACTGCTCCGCCTGGCTGAATCGATTATCGGACAGGAACTCATATCCTCATCGGTTTATCGGCTCAGGACAAAAATCCCCGGCGACAAGATGAAGGAAGTTCCCTGGCACCAGGATGCCGGTTATTTTGCAGGACAATGCGATCCTCACCTGATTCTCACTTTTTGGATTCCGCTGGTAAAGTCCACCAAGGAAAACGGCTGCCTGAGAATCCTCCCGCGTGTTCATAAACAGGGAGTCATCGAACATTACTGGAGCCGGGAGAAAAAGGGCTACCTTGTCATTGAAGACGAGGATTTGCCCGAAGGAGGACAAAAAGCAATGGCTGCGCAGGTGGACGCCGGCAGCGTTGTCATCCTGACCAATATGACTCCGCATTGCTCCGCCGCCAATCTGACGGACAAGGTTCGCTGGAGCATCGATATTCGTTACCAGAACCCCAAGACGCCCAACAATATCGGCTTAAGGCCTGACCTCAGCGAGGCGGACCATTTGCGCAATGTGGAACTGGCATGTTACCCGCCGGAGGCCGATTTCATCGTGCAGAGCCGGGAAAACCCGGATACGGTTGTCAATTTCGACCGGTTTATGAAACTGCGGGAAAACTTTTATCTCCATTATACTAAAGGCGATGGCGATAATTTTCCTGTCCCTTCTCGCTGGATGCCTGAGCCCACTTTAAAATGACCGCCCTTCACCAACTGGTCCCGAGGTAGACGATCGGCCTGTTGGTCAGCCAATCAATAGTCCGGCCAGGTTGGCCGACATCAGAGAGGCGCAGAAAGCACCGATCATGGCGCGGATTCCCAACTGGGCCAGGTTGGTTCTTTGTCCGGGCGCAAGCACTGAAATTCCGCCGATCTGCACTCCCACCGAAACAAATGAGGCGAAGCCGCAGAGGACGAAAGTGGAAATAACGACCGCTTTTTCGGTCAGCAAGTTGCCTTGGCTGACCATCTCGGCCATGGTGGTATAGGCGACCAGGTCGTTGAGGATAAGTTTCTCTCCCAGAAGCACCCCCACTTGCAGCAGGCTATCGACATCGACTCCTATCAGCCATGCCACCGGCATAAAAATGACGCCAAGTATAAATTGCAAGGTAAGGCTCTCGAAACCACCATCGGTAGCCTCCTTGATGACCGAGTTAAGCCCGCTGACGCCGCCCACCCAGCCGGTAAGGTCATTGAGCATGGCTACCAGAGCCACAAACACCAGAACCACCGCGCCCACATTGACCGAGAGTTTGACTCCCTGGGTTACTCCGCCCGCCACCGCATCGAAAATATTTACCCCCATCGATTCCGTTGATACTCGCAAATCGGTTTCCACCTCTTCATGCTCGGGCAGCAATATTTTGGCGCAGACAACCGCTGCCGGCGCAGCCATAATGAAAGCGGATATGAGCCGTTTGCCCACTACCACCTGGAGGGCCGCATCGTCCCCCGCCAGAATGGAAACATAAGCGGCGAATATCGCTCCGGCGGAAGTGGCCATCCCGCCCGCCATCAGGCAGGTGATTTCGGACCTTGTCATGCGTTCCAGATATGGCTTAACCATCAAGGGCGCTTCCGTTTGACCAATGAAGACGTTGGCGGCTACAGCCAGGCTCTCCGCGCCGGATAGCTTCATCGTTTTCTGCATGACCCAGGCAAAGGCGTAAACTACCTTCTGCAATATGCCCAAATAGTAAAGAATCGAGGTCAGGGCCGAGAAAAACACGATCGATGGCATTACCCGAAAGGCGAAAACGGCCTCGTAGGATGAATCTGTAGCCAATTCTCCGAAAACAAATTGGCTTCCTTGCAGGGAAAATCCCAACAGGTTGACGGCAAATTGGGCGATTAATCCCAGTCCATCCCCAACATAAGGTGTTTTCAATACCAGCAGGGCGATGGCGGCCTGCAGCCCAAGACCCCCAAAGACGAGGCGCCAATTGATGCCCTTGCGGTCGTTGCTGAGCCAATAGCAAAAGGCGAGTAGCGCCACTACCCCGATCAGCGCGCGGATGATTTCCAGTATCAATGCCATAAAAACCAAATAAAGTTATCCTGAGATCGTCCCCACGATGGTGGCGGTAATCAAAGTTGCGCACGTTCCACCGACTAAGGCCCGAAGCGCAAGTTTGGCCAGGTTGTCCCGTTGACCAGGAGCCAGGGTTCCGATTCCGCCGATCTGCACCCCGACAGAGGCAAAATTGGCAAAACCGCAGAGGGCAAAAGTCGAAATTAAAGTGGCTTTTGGATCGGTCATGGTGCCGTCCTTTATCATGTCTCCAAGTGTAATATAGGCAAAAAACTCATTGAGGACCAATTTTTCACCCAACAGCTGCCCAACTGCCAGCAGATTGCCGAAATCTACGCCGATTATGAAAGCGACTGGCGAAAAAAGAATCCCGAATAGAAATTGCAGGGTGAGGCCTTCATAGGCGCCATCCGTCCATGACTTGATGACGGAATTAAAGTCCCCTACAGAGCCAATCCAGGTGGTCAGAATAAAATTAATCATGGCAATCAGGGCAATAAAAACGATGAGAATGGCAGCCACATTTACAGCCAGTCGGACGCCTTGGGCGGTGCCCGCCACGATGGAATCAAAGAGGTTTAAGCCGATCGTTTCCTTGGGCACCTTCAGTTGGGTATCGACCCGCGTCGTTTCCGGGAAAAGCACTTTGGACAAAACGATGGCGGCGGGGGCAGCCATAATGGATGCCGTCAGCAGGCGTTTGCCGGCGATAATTCGCTCGGCTGGGTCGTTGCCTCCCAGGATCGCTATATAAGCCGCCAGGACGCTCCCCGCGATGGTCGCCATGCCGCCCGTCATGAGGCAGGCAAGTTCGGACCGCGACATACGCTCCAAATAAGGCCTGACGAGAAGCGGGGCCTCCGTTTGTCCGATAAAGATATTAGCCGCGGCCGCCATGCTTTCGGCGCCGGAAAGGCGCATGGTCCGGTTCATTATCCAGGCGAAAACAAAGACGATTCTCTGCAATATGCCCAAATAATAGAGCATGGATGTAAGGGCCGAGAAAAAGATAATTGTGGGGAGCACCTGAAACCCGAATTGCGCCCCCATTGTTTTATCGTCCACCAGGTTGCCGAATATAAACCGCGAACCATCGCTTGAATATCGTAGAATATTGACAAACAAGCGTGAGGCCGATTCAAAGCCCATGGCGACTATTTCCACTTTCATTACCAATACGGCAATGATCAACTGTAAGCCGAGTCCGCCCATAACCAACCGCCAGTTGATATGCTTGCGATCGTTACTCAATCCGAAGCAAAGGCCGAGTATGACCGCTACTCCAAATACGCCCCTCGCCAGGTTAACCAGAATATCCCACATTTGAATTGAAGAGTTCAGGCAAAGCGGAGTTCGAGGGCTTTTTTCATCACAATGGCTAAATTAGCCTCAGCCTCATGCAGTACCGATTCGTTGGGGGTTTCCGTTTGGGTGCGGTTGACGATGGCAGAGGCGACACAGGCGGCCTTCAGGCCGAAAGTGGCGATAATCGTCAGCAAGGTGGAGGATTCCATTTCGTAATTGAGAACATTGAGCGCCTGCCATTCTTTCATGCTGTTTTGGAACTTGCGGATCACGTAGCCCTTGAAGGTATCGTAACGTTCCTGGCCCGGATAAAAAGTATCCGTCGATGCCGTAATCCCCACGCGGTATTCGAGTCCCAGTTGACGGGCCGCGTCGACGAGGGAGTTAGTCAGCTCGAGATCGGCCACGGCCGGATACTCAATGGGCGCATAGTGGGTCGAAGCCCCGTCCAGGCGAACGGATCCACTGGTAATTATGAGAGAAGGAATTGGTATATCCGGTTGAATGGCGCCGGTCGTTCCGATGCGGTAAAAATTTTTAAGACCTAGATCGGCCAGCTCTTCCAGGGCCAGGGACGTTCCCGGTCCCCCGATACCGGTCGAACAAACCAGGACCTTTTGGCCGCAAAGTGTCGCCAGGAACGAGGTGTATTCGCGATTGGTGGCAAGAAATTTTGCATTTTCATCGAGGTATTTTGCCGTTTTTTCAACCCTGGCGGGATCGCCCGGCAAAAGAACGTATTCAGCGCCCTTGATTAAATTTTTATTTAATTGAATATGGTATTTAATGGCTCTCCTTGGTTGGAATTAGTCGTCCCGGTTTGGGAAAGTCCGGCGCCGGGACATCGGAAAAATATTGTAGGATTACCTCGGATATCTTCGGGCTGTCCCCGCGTTTCCGGGTAATCGTCCCATTCAGGAAAGAGGAATAGAGGTCGGCCCCTTCGGCCAACAAATCCGCCACCGCAACTTTGTAAATCTGCTCTGGGTCCACAGGTTTTCCGCCGATTTCAAGATCGGTCACACGTTGACCTTTGGGGCGGTCCAGATCGTAATGGGCGATGAGTCCCGATGCCTGGATCATGCCTCGCTCAAGCGTCATCGATTGCTCGAGAACACCGAGTATATCCTTCCCGGACAGGTCCATCAAAACAACGCGATTAGGGAAGGGAAAGGCGTCGATGACGTTCCCGTAGGTTACTTCTCCTTCCGGCAAATCGGCCCGCAAACCGCCCGCATTGATAAACGCGACGTCGCTCTTGGCGGATTCACGCATGACATCGGCGGCGAAGCTGCCGAGCGAAGATTCCGTGTTGTAGCTGCGGATAAGCCTCTCTTGGAGATGTCCCACGACGGCTTCGATTTCGGGATATTGTTTCCGGTAATGCTCGATTTTTCGCGCCACAATCGGGTGGGGGACCAGCTTTTCACTCTCTACCAGCAACAATTTTCCATCATAGGACACTATTTTTTTGGCGGCCGTATCATATTTTAATTTGATATAACCCAACCGGGTGCCGTGACCGTAGGTTTGAACGACGAGAGTTCCTGTTTCGGGATGGACGATGGGTTCTTCCGTCCCGTGATCGGCATGTCCGCCGATGAAAATATCGATTCCGGGAACCGCTCCCACCAGTGCCAGGTCCGCCTCTACGCCGCGCTGGATTTCGGGGTGCGCCGAGGCATCGGTTTGCATGGGGGCGGTCATCCCCATGTGGGCCAGAACCACCACCAGGTCCACGTCCGGTTTGAGGTAGGCGACCGCCTCCCGGACAATGGGCGCCGGGTCGCGAAATTCCAGTTCTGCCACAAATGACGGCAGCACCACGCTGCGGGCGTCCTCACCGATGATTCCAATCACACCGATACGGAATCTTTCTTTTTCCACGATGGCATAAGGTTGAGCGTAGGGAATATCGGTTCCTTTATAAAAAATGTTGGCCCCCAATACCGGAAAAGGAACGCGGTTTTTTTGTTTTCTCAGATTTTCCCAACCGTAGTCGTACTCGTGGTTGCCGATGGCCATGGCGTCGTAACGCATAGTGATCATCATTTCCATGAGCACTTCTCCTTGCGTGCGGTTGGAGAGCAGGCCGGTAAACATATCCCCGGCATCGAAAAGATAAACCAGGTCCTCACGGGTACGAATTTCTTCCACCAGCGAGGCCAGCTCCGCCCCGCCTCCGAGGAAATTCACATCGTCCCGCCAGTAGGCGGGAATGGGATTAAAAGCGCTCTCGAAATCGTTGGTGTGGAGGATGGTGATTTCACGAACAGAATCATTGAAGCCCGTTTCCGGCCAGGCGAATCCGTTTGCCAAAAATAATGCCGTAGAGGCAATTAAAAACTGGCGCCCCCGGAATAGGAAAGGGGCCCCAAAACGAATTGTCATTACCGGATGTTTAAAAAGTTTTCTCAAAACATTGATGCCCCGGAGAAAGCTCCGGGGCATCTCGGGGCATCTAATTGAAAATGAAAGAATCGTCTTAACTCAATCCTGGAATTAGAAGATATACTTTATGCCAAAAAGAATATTCCAGCGGGATTGGCCTAAACGGTCCTCAACTATTGCCGTGTTGCCCACCCCGTTGAATGAGTAGAGATACTTGTTTGATTCCTCAATATAAGTTGCGCTGGCGATATTCTGTGAAGGGGTGCCGCCAAAACCAATCGGGAAGTCCCTTATCTGGCCATAGGAACTGTTGATCAGATTGCCGATATTAAGGAAATCTATGGTGAACTGCAACTTGCCCCATTTTGTAGCAATAGGGATATCCTGTGCAATCTTGAGGTCCCATTGATGAATCCAGGGAAGAGTGGCATCGTTTTTCTGATGCCGTTTGCCTGGTTCGAGGTCAGGGTGTTGGGCGACGAAGGCAAAAAAAGCATCCCGGTCAGCAGCCTCGGCGGCGGTAAGGACACCGCTGGGGTCAGCCGCCCAGGTCACGAAGGGATCGTCCGGTCCATTCGGTGTGTAAAAGAGGTCATTGGTCGAGCAGCAGTCATCGTTATTCGTGTTATTTTTGGCTACGTAACTATAGGGCTTGCCTGAGCGACCTTGATAAAAGAGAGAAATATTCGTCTTCCACTTACTATTTTCACCACCCCATTTGATTTGTTTGGAGATGGCCCAGATAAAATTATGGCGAACCTCAAAAGGCGAAGTTCCCAATTCATCCGTGTTGGCATTGAAGATCGGAGTAGCCCGAAAATTTTCCACTGCAATAAAGCCTGTCCCGGAATTAACTTCATTGGAACTACCGTAGGAATAAGCAAAGGTGGAAAACCAGCCATCCTCCCTCATCGGACGAGTGAGGGTAAGGGTGTAATTGGTGGAATCACCCAGGCTTGTGTTTCTTAATTCCGTTACACTCCCAAAACCGCCAAAGCCTTCGGCCCCGGCACGGGCTGTCGACATGATAATGCGACCGTCCGGACCTGTCCCGACCGGTTCGGCAACAAGGTTGCGGAATACCACGGCATCTTCGACAAATGACCATTCGCCTTCGATGGTGGCGACCATATCGCCCAGTAGCGGCGCCTTGAATTTGTAGTCAAGGGCCAGCACACCTTTCCAGGATGAAGGCGAATTGAATCCAGCGGCCAGGGAATCGACCTCCCCGCTGGGCGCGCCAGGCACTCCTTTGGGTTGGTTGGTGGAGTCCGGCTCAAACGCCGGGTTGCCATCCGGGAAACTTGCCGTCAAAACGGTGAGCCCGTCATTGGTAAACCCATTGGAAAGCCACACCCCGGGCGACTTGCCGAAAAATTTGCCTATGCCGCCACGCAGTTGAACGGTGCTATCTCCTTTAATGTCCCAATTAAAACTGAATCGTGTGGAGAAAGTTCTTTCACCATCAATAGTATTATCATTGGGTCTGCCGAAGAAATCCTGAAACCGCTGATTAAACCCTGGTTTTAAAGGAAAATCATTGATATCCCAACGAATACCAACGGTCATGGAAAAATTGTTGTGCACCCGCCAGGTATGCTGGAGATAAGGGGACCATATTTTTTCTTCCCAATTGGCGGTTACGTTGGTTCCCTCGGCTTCAAATCTGTGAAATAAACCGGAAGCTATTCCCGCCCTGAAATCATCGATACTGGCAAAATTCCATACTCCTTTATTGGCGAAAAGAAACGTATTGGCTATGATCTTCTTTGAAAAATCCAAACCGAAAACCGTTTCGTGATTTCGGTTGGCCCCCGAAAAGAGAGTGCCCGCCGCCGTAAAGGTGGTCGTTTCAGCAAAGAGAAAATTGAAATGACGAAATAATTCCGCTCCCATAAACACGTTGTTACCACTGGCAACAGCAACTGCAACTTGAGGATCGTTCGTAGGTGTTACCGGGCTGCCATCGTAATCGGAAAAAGAATAACGAATTTCTGTGCTGAAGCGGTCATTCCAGTCGCTGAAAAGCTGAGCCACATAATTCGTACTGATGCTGGGTTGATCGTACCAATAGCTGCTCAGGGAAAAAGCTGCCGTATTGCGTTGCGTAATGATCACGACATTGTCTTCGGCCTTGTCATACTTAAAGCTCAGATGGTGTTTGTCGTTGATATTCCAATCGACTTTGACCATTATTTTCTCGACCGAGTCATCCAATATATCTGCCCCGGTGGGCGTTCCTGGACTAAGGCCCCAAACGTTTGTCGCAATATCGATAATCTCGTCGATTTCCGCTTGTGTGCCGGGGAAAATATTGGTCGCGCCGCTACCGATCAAACCTACACTGGTGCCACTTCGTTCCCGCTCCAGTTTTTCATAATTGAAAAAGAAAAACAGCTTATTCTTCAGGATGGGTCCACCCAAGGTAGATCCATAGGTTTTCTCGGTGAACACAGGGTCGAATGCCTGACCATTTTCGTTTTCTCCAAATTGATCCGAATCGCGCCAGTAGTAGTAGGCGGAACCGTGAAACTGGTTGGTGCCGCTTTTGGTCACAACATTGACGGCTGCGCCCGTAAATTTGGACTGCCGAATGTCAAAGGGCGCCGTGTCGATTTGCAACGACTCAATGGCATCAATTGAAACAGGGGGGCCGTTGCGTGTGGCCTGGCCATTTGAATTGAGGCCAAAGGGATCATTTACCCGAACCCCATCAACCATCACATTATTATAGCGTGCATTGATGCCGCCCGCGGTAAAGGAACCGAAATCCTTGTCCACGCTCACCTTGGGATTCATCTTGAGCAACTCATTCAAGGAACGGTCAGCGCTGGATACTCCCAGAACGCGGGCCTCGTCCAAACTCGTCACCGAGCTGCGGGAATCCCTATTAAAGAGACCTTCCTGTTCCTCTGTAAAAATGAATTCTTCCAACTCGGTGATATCGGCCGCATCCGCCATCGATATGACGATATTGGAGACACTTGCCACGGTCAGATAAATGTTCTCCTCGGTTGAGGTTTGATAACCGTCAAAACTGGCGGTAACGCTGTAGGGGCCTCCCACGCGCATCCCCCGTACGGCGAAAGAACCATTTCCGGTGGAGGTCATCGTTTTGGTCGTTCCGGTGGGGACATGCACGATGCGCACGTTGGCGCCCGCGACAGGGTTGCCGTCACTATCGGTCACGGTGCCGTTCATGCCGGAGGAGGTGATGTTTTGGGCATAACCGGCCGAAGAGAGAATAAGGCTCGTGAAAAGCAATATTGCTATTCTTAATCTGTTAATATTCATATAGTTATGGTTTTAGGGGTTCGTTTGGTTTTTGTAGTTCAGAAAAAACTCATGCAGATCGTGGTGGCGGTCCGGGGAAGCAAGGGGTAATTCAACAGGGGTATGCTGGTATTATTGTATAAATATGAACAACTTTGCAATACAGTATTCCATTATTTCCTGAAATTTAATAGAATAATTAGGATTTGAATATTAAAAATGCTTTAAATAACCATTAGACGTCCTATTCAGTATGTTTCCGGTCTTTTTCGGGAATTAACCTGCTAAGTCGTTCCAGCAAAGCGGATTGAGTCAATTTTGGGGACACGGATTGGCTGCTTTCTAGGACCAGGCTGGCAGCGGCAAGCCCTGCGAGAATCGCATCCGACATCGGAAGTTTCAACAATCCGCAGGCATAGCCGGCCAGAAACGCATCCCCGGCGCCGGTTACGTCCAGTATTTTCATGGGAGCAATGGCTGGATAAAACTCCTTCTTGATCGGGCTATCCATATCCATATAGATACCATTTGCCCCTAGAGTGACGACAACCGTCTCTACCCCAAGTTGGCGGATTTTTGCCGCCGCCGAAGCCACATCTTCATTGTTTTCAATCTTCAATCCCGAAAGCGCAGCCGCTTCCTGCCGGTCCGGGAACAGGATGTCGATTTTATCGAGCACCGTTCTAAACCGCTCCGATTTGGCCACCGACACGGGATCAGCCAGAACCTTGACATCCTCGTTTTTGCCATGCTCCAGGAGGTATTCGATTGTCGGAGCCGGGAGATTGGAGTCGATGATCCAAACTCCGCAGGAGGCCAGATGCGAATCGTTTTTTTCGACCCAGGATGGAGTCAATTCATCAAAAATAGCCATATTGGCCAATCCGGCCGCCAGTCGTCCGTCCGGCTCGAGAATGGCAGTATAAGCGGCAGTGGGAGAGCTGGTGGAAAGCCCCACGGCGGAAGTGTCGATTTTCGGATTTTTCAGGGAAGCAAGCAGGGCTTCCCCGGCCGAATCGGAACCGATGATGGAGAAAAGGCTGACCTCGCATTCCAGCCTGGCCAGGGATTCGGCGATATTGCGAATGACTCCCCCCGGAGTTGAAGTGACGGAGACTGGATTGGAGGTTCCCGCCCGAAAACTTCGGTGCAGCCGGGCTTTATGGTCGATATTGACGCCGCCAATGCAAGCGATGCGGGATTGTTTTGGTGGGGCGATAAGCGATTCAGGAAATTTGGTTTTTTTATTTAGAGAGAAGAGGCTTCAAGTGGTAATGCTTGATAATTCAACCGCCAGGAGAGTGCCCAACTTAACATTGTTGCGCACCAGTTCAATATTGCTGCGCAGGCTTTCCCCATCAGTTAGGGCTTCGATACGAGAAAGGAGAAAAGGTGTGGCGGCTTTTCCTTTGATGCCCTTTTGCTCCAATTCCGCGAGGGCCTGGGAAATTGCCGATTCCGCTTTTCTCTTCGGTATTTCGTGCTCCTTTGGGATCGGGTTGGCAATCACCATGCCGCCCTTTATTCTCATTGCCCATTTGGTGTTCAGGATATTGGCCAATTCCTCAATCGAATCGACCCTTTGTGGGACTTCAAAACCGCTGTCTCTGGTAAAAAATGCGGGAAACCTATCGGTTTGATAACCCGCTACGGGAACGCCCAGCGTTTCCAGGTATTCCAGGGTCAGGCCGATATCGAGGATCGATTTTGCCCCGGCGCAAACTACCGCAACATCGTTTCGAGCCAATTCCGGCAAGTCGGCAGAGATGTCGAAGGTCTTATCCGCTCCCCGGTGAACCCCACCGATTCCCCCCGTGGCCATGACTTTTATGCCTGCCAGGGCGGCAATTCGGACGCTGGCCGCAACCGTGGCGGCGCCATTTAATTTTTCGGCCACCAAAAAAGGCAGGTCGCGGCTGCTCGCTTTCAGGATTCCCTCTCCTTTTCCCAGAAACTCAATTTCCTCCTTACTCAAACCCACCTTCAACTTTCCTTTCAGAATGGCCAGAGTGGCGGGGGTAGCGCCATTTTTTCGGACAATTGATTCTACTTCGCGAGCGGTGCGGACATTTTCCGGATAAGGCATCCCGTGCGCGATAATTGTGGATTCCAACGCCAGGACCGGTTGTCCCCGGTCGAGCGCCGCAGCCACTTCGGGCAGCAAATCCAGGTATTCGTTCAGCATTTTTTCTGGAGAAAGGTTCTATAATAAAGTCCCACGGATGGGATAATCGTTCGCCGGACCGCGGATATATTCCAGTCCCTGCGAGAGCGCATCCAGGTCCGGGCGTAAAAAAGGATTATTGGAAACATCGGTCAAACGCAAATTACCATCCTCGTCGATGACAAACATTGCCGGTTCCGGGTTGGGACGATCATTTTCTTGAGCGGAGCGAGGAGGGGAAATATACAAGCCCATTTCCCGCATGTCATCCAACGTTAGACCATAGGCGACGGGTAACGTTAATTTACTTACCCGGACCAGTTGTTCGGCTTTCTCCTCGGGGTCGCCGGAAACTGCTATGATCTCCACTCGCAGATTTTTTAACGACTTACGGAGCGCTTCCAGTCGGGCCAGGTAGTGGAGGCACAGAGGGCAATGCAAACCCCGGTAAACCACAACCAGTTGCCAGTTATTATCACCTCGCGGCTTGCCGAGCTCAATGGTTCTTCCGCCCACCAGAGGCAAAGTGATTTTGGGGAAAGAATCGGCGGCTTTTAATTTCATGGCTAAATAGAAGGGTACCAGCGATTTTTGTTTTTGGCCAGGCGTTCCTCATTCCACCGGTGGAGGATGTGAGCGGCTTCATTTCCGGCCTGCACACATTTTTCAATTCCACCGTAAACAAAGTCGTCCGTAGCCCGGTTGGCGATGACCACGGAAATCGCGCCCGCTTTTAACCCGAAAAGGCCGGCCAGGGTCAACAAGGTGGCGGCTTCCTGCTCGTAATTGAGAACCTTGGCCGCAATCAGATCTTCATGGCGTGTCTTTTGCCAACTTTGGCGGAAGCCGCTAAAGGCGGGTCGGTTTTGCCCGCAAAAAAAAGAAGCCGTTGTCGCAGTGATGCCCGCGTGATAGCTAAACCCAAGTTTCTCACAAGCTTCAATCAAGGCCAGCACGACCTCATAATGAGCCACCGCCGGATACCCCAGGGAAACATAATTCTCACTCGTTCCATCGAACCGAACCGAACCGGTGGAGATGATCAAATCCCCTAATTCGATGTCCGGCTGGAGCGCAGCGGTGGTTCCGACGCGAATGAAGGTGCGGCCTCCAATAGCGGCCAGTTCCTCCAAGGCATTCGATGTCGAGGGGCCTCCGGCTCCGGTGGAACAGGCTGAAATGTCCATTTCCCTAAATTTTCCGGTGTGAACGACATGTTCCCGGTAGGAGGAAATTTCCCTAAACTCATCCCAATAGCTGGAAATTTTGGCCACTCGATCCGGGTCGCCCGGCAATAGAATGGTATCCGCGACATCTCCCTCGCCGCACCGTATGTGATACTGCAGCCTGCCTTTGCCCTCCGGCCGTTCCGCTTGTGAAACCCATTCTTTATCTTCCGCCATTGTTTGATTTCAGGTTAAATTTCAAAATTGAGTCGAAAAAATGTGAATCCCGCCGCCGGTTAAGTCAATGCTGCAGCCCGATTGGCTGGCGAAGCATAGAGGTTGACACATTTGCCCTGCAGGTATGCGATTTTCCTATGGGTTTAGCAGAGGGAGTGGCAGATCTGTCGGATGAGCAGATCGACTCGTTTCACCGGGAAGGATATTTGATCGTTGAGGATGTTTTTCGGGATAACGATTTAAACGCCCTCCGCCGGGAACTCGCTGAAGGCATCGACGAGAAGATCAAAGCGCTGCAGTCGGATGGCGTTTTAAAAAACACCTATGAAACCGAAGCGCTGGAGACCCGCCTGGTTAAGATTTTTCGGGACAATGAGGAAATCGGGCGGCAGATCATGTGCCACCTGGAGGGACTTGGAGGTAGCGGCTACCATGGCCGTGAGATGTTCAACCTCATCAAGCATCCCAAAATGCTCAAACTGGCGGAATCCATTCTCGGCCCCGAACTGGTTTCCTCGGCTATTTACCGGCTGCGGACCAAGATTCCGGGCGACAAACTGAAAGAGGTGCCCTGGCACCAGGATTCCGGCTATTTCTCTTCCCACTGCGATTCCCACCTCATTCTGACCTGCTGGATACCATTGGTCGATGTTTCCAGGGAAAATGGCTGCCTGGAAGTCATTCCGCGATCTCACCGCTCAGGCATCGTCAAGCACCATCAATGCGCCGACCGCAAGGGTTACCTCCTCATAAAAGATGAGGATCTGCCAAAAAGCGAGAAACCCACCGTGGCAATCGAAATAAAGGCCGGTAGTGTGCTCCTGCTGACTAACCTGACCGCCCATTGCTCGCTCTCCAATCGGACGGATGAAATTCGGTGGAGCGTCGATCTACGCTACCAAAGCTCGGAGACTCCCAATAACGTGGATCTCTGGCCGGAGGAAAATCCCACCGACTATGAGAAAAATCTGCAAATCGCCTGCTCTCCGCCGGAAGCTGATTTTGTTGTCCAAAGCGTTCGCAAACCCCAAGGGGTGGTTGATTTTCAAGGTTTCCTCAAGCGCCGGGAAGCTTTTTACAATCATGGTTTTCCCAAGGAAAAACGTTGGGAGCCGGATGCCGTCCATTGATCAGCCGATAAAAATACCGGCAAAAGTGGCGGTGGAGAGGGTGGCGCAGGTTCCCCCGATCAAAGCTCGCAAGGCGAAACGGGCCAGGTTTAAGCGCTGGCTGGGGGCCAGCACGGATATTCCACCTATCTGCACGGCCACTGAGGCAAAATTGGAAAAGCTGCAAAGGGCATAGGTAGCGATTACGATAGATCGCTGATCGGTCAACGCGCCCTTTTCTATCAGTTCCGCCATCGAGATGTAGGAAACGGTCTGGGTCAGAACCATACCCTCGCCCAGCAATTGACCGACCGCGAGCAGGCTGCCAGTGTCGACTCCCACGATAAAGGCGATTGGCGCGAAGAGGATGCCGAGGATAAACTGCAGGGTTAGCGCTTCATAAGCTCCCCCTGTTACATTGTAAATGATTGGATTGAGCCCCGTAACCGAACCAATCCAATGATTCGTGATGTGGTTCAGCATCGCGACCAAGGAGATGAAAACGAGCACCATCGCCCCCACGTTTACAGCCAGGCGCACTCCTTGGGCGGTCCCGGTTGTGATTGAATCGAACAGGTTCAGCCCAACCGAACCCGACGGGATTTGCAGGTCTCTGGAGACTGCTTCGCTCTCAGGAAGTAATAACTTGGCAAAAACAATGGCAGCCGGGGCCGACATGACGGAGGCGGCGATGAGATGCTTGCCAAACATGACTTGTTTTTCCAGGTCGTCCCCGCCCAGAATGAAAATATAGGCAACCAGCACACTGCCGGCGATGGTGGCCATGCCACCGGTCATGAGGCAGGCGAGCTCCGATCGGGTCATGCGTTCGAGGTATGGTTTAACAATCAGTGGCGCTTCGGTCTGGCCGATAAAAATGTTGGCCGCGGCAGCCAAACTTTCCGCACCAGACAGCCGCATGGTCTTGCTCATCAACCAGGCAAAAACAAAGACGATCTTTTGTAGTATGCCCAAATAATATAAAACAGAGGTGAGGGCGGAAAAGAAAACCACGGTCGGCAATATGCGAAAGCCCCAGACCGCCCCGATCTCGCGGCTTGTAACCAGATCTCCAAAAAGAAAACGACTTCCAACCGTTGAGAATTCAAGGATGCTGACAAAAAAACGGGAACCGGCCTCGACCATGTATTCGACCAGGGAAACTTTCAGGATCAGGATGGCCAACGCCAGTTGCAGCAAAAGTCCACCCGCAATGAGACGCCAGTTGATCCCCTTTCGGTTTTCGCTTAAAGAGTAACAAATCAGCATAAGCGCCGAAAGGCCCAATATAGCCCGACCGACGCCACTCAAAAACTCCACCATTCCTGCTAGTAAAGGGAGAGACAGTCAGATGTCGAAAGAAAACCCAGCATGCGTTTTCTCGTTATACAGAAAAACAAGAGGTGTGACATCAATCCCGGTAATATTCCGTTTCATCGACCAACTCGCCGTTTTGATTGAAGGCGTTGCCGAAAACATGGCCGGTGTAAAACTCCGATTTCGGATCTTGTTTGGGCAGACGGATATGACCCTGTTCGCTACGCACAACCTCTCGCCGGCGGCCGCACATTAACAAACCCGTGTCTTTCCACACCGTGTCGCTAATTTGATAAGCGTCATCGGCGCGGTATTCGAAAACAATGCCCCGGCGCGGTTTACCCGACAGATTGGCCGGTGAACCGTGCAATGTAAGGCCGTGATGTATGCTGATCCCGCCGGTTTTAGGGATGATCTGCGCAACCTTGGATTCATCCTCCCAATAATGGCTTTCCTGGCACTCGGCCGTAAAAAGACCATCCACAGAATGGTTCAGGTATCCCAATTTATGGCTTCCCTTGACCATTTGCATACAGCCGTTTTCGGGGGTGGCATCGTCCAGCATAATCATTACGGCCAGCACTGAGGAGTTGGTGTGGGGAAAAAAGGCCAGGTCCTGATGCCATGCAAAGGTTCCCTTTCCCTTGGTCGGCGGCTTGGTTGCCAGTTTGGAATGCTGTAGCTGAATGTCCGGGCCGATTAAGGGGACAAGCCGGTTCAAAATCCTTGGATCCCGCGCCAAATCCATAAAAATAGAATCCAATGTGGTGATTTCCAATAGGTGGACCGCCTTGGTGGCATGCCCTCTCTGCTTCAGCTGTTCCTTAAGCGCATCGGATTCCGTGGCCCGGCGCAGCTCATCCACTTTCTCCATAGGGAAAACATCATCGACAACCAAAAATCCATTTTCCTGGAATTCTTCGATTTGCCCTGTGGTTAAACCATCCTGGTCTTTGCGAATTGCTCTTTCAATCATGGCTGTATCTCAAACGGGATTACCCGTATGATTGTGATGAATTAGTAAAATTAACGGCTTCTGGAGTTTTCGAGCGTATTTTGCTCTTTTCAGGTTCCTGCCACGCGTTGAGAGGGGATAAACGGGTTTACGTTTGCACTATTAACCACATTAATTTCCGGATTACCATCCTCTTTGGGAGTGAATGTCCTCATCAACTTCACTATAAGTGCATAGTATAAAAACGTTCCGGAATTTCGTTTGGCTTGTATGGGGTTTGACAGTTTGTTTATCCTCTTGGGTAACGCTCCACTTGACCGCGCCTACTTTTGATTTTACCACTCCCTAACTTATTCTTGTAGACAGGTCTTGACCCCTACCTAAACCTGACCACGTCCCCTGTGAAAATTTCACTTCCAGATTATTGGCTATCTTTCGGTGGTAGTCCTAATTTACTGAAACCAAAACCTCATAAATTACTTCTAGGGGATCAGTCATCCCTGACCACAGCAATACAATCGATTTCGAACTGAATTTTGTTAAGGCAACCGGTGAGTGTGGTGCGTGAGGGGAAGGGCTTTTTGAAATATTCTTTGTAGACCTCGTTGAAAACCGGCACCTGCTCCTTATCCCTGACATAGTTTCTTGTCTGCACCACATGCTGCAAGTCGCTGCCCGTATCCTCCAGGATCTTTTTCAAGTTTTCGATGGATCGGCGCACTTCACCTTCGAAAGTATCGGGGACAATGTTTCCCTCCGCATCAACTGACGCCTGTCCGGAAACAAAGAGGAAGCCGCCCGACTTCACGACAGGACTGAATGGGAGAAAAGAGACCGGAGTCCCTTCCTTTTCTGGATATTCAATGTTCATAAAAATTAACCCTTACTAGCCGAGATTTCCCATATGAAAATTCATAATCGTTGAAAATTGCTACTTTCCAATATTTCGATCCAATTTTGCTTCTTCAATACGCTTTGGCAATTGTTTCTCCCTGAGAATGGCCACCTCGGTCATCTCTAACGGGGAGGTGAAATACTTGTCATGGTGGACCACCTATCGGAAAAGGATCAACCGGCGGTCTGGGTAAACCGCGCTTGTTTTTAATCCAACAAACCAATCCGGTAATGCTCTTCGCCGGATGAATCCAAAAAGCGAGCTTGCAGACTCGTCACCACCCCGGCGCGCTGTTCGGCTTCGAGGAGCATGAAGATGAAGGGGATGCCCATGTCCTTGATCAGGCCGGGATGCGGAACGTTGGCGGCCTTGATGATACGGCCGTGCATGGGGGTGCTGATAAGCTCATAGATATCATAACCTGCCAGTTCTTTGGTGTCATGAAGCAGCACACGAGAACGGTGGATGTCACCTCCTATCAGGACGACGCCACCGATCTTCTTTTCGCCGAGAAATTCGAACAGAGCCCGTCGTTCGTGAGGATAGCTGCCCCAATGGTCTAGTTTGCCAGGCCGGGTGGCTTCGTTCCAAATCATTCCACAGGCCAACACCTTGACTGGAGCGGTCGAGCTTTCAAGGCCCTCTCGCAGCCAATCCCATTGAGCTTGACCCAGCAGGGACGCGCGATGTCTCAGAAAGGGCGATGGTTCGGTCGCCGCGAAATAGCGGGTGTCCAGCAAAAAGACTTCGACCGGGCCGTAGCGAAATTTGGTGTAGATCCCATTTTCGCCATCCCCGTATGAAGGGTTGGCGTGATACTCGATAAAGGCGCGTCGCGAACGCTCTTTGCCGGGCAAACGCCCGTCCATGTTATCGGCGCCAAAGTCGTGATCATCCCAGGTGCCGTACCAGGGTGTTGAGTGCAGCAGCTTCGCCATGGCCTCAACGCTGGCGAAGTCGGCGTATCGGGCCCGTTGTTTGTCCAGCTCTGTGGTGTCGATGTATGGGGTGTCGCCCAGCAATACCACGGCATCGATCTCTTCGCGCGCCGCTTGCTTCCACAACTGGTTGGTGCCGGGATCTTCATAGGCGCAGGAACCAAAAAAGAGGCGAGTCGAGCCATCGGCAGTCGGCTCGGGCGCGGTGCGGAAGCCGTAGTTTTCGACCAGCGTCTTCCTGTCGGAGTCTTTGATGAGGTAAGTGTACTCGTGATTGGGAGAGAGGCCGTCAACAGTCCAAACCATGCACAAATCGCGATCCGTTGACGCCGACCCTTGGAAGGATCGCATCGTTACCTGGTCGTCGCGAACATCAAGCGTGTAATTCCCGGCCGTCCGGACCCGCGCCCAGATAAAGACGCGGTTCGGTTCGGTATGCCCAATGAACGGCCCCTGTAACAGACCGGATACAGGCGACGCCCCAGAATTCTCAGACGCAGCCATCCCCGATTCATCCGCCAGAGCAATTAAAGATAATCCGGCAATCCAACCTATGAAGGTGTTACATCTCATCGTTTATCATCCTTTCCCAATTTAATCACTTCGCTCCCGCCTGGTTCACGATTATTCGTTGCCGCGCTGTGGGCGAAACAAACGCACCCTGCGCGACATCCTCTTCCGTGAAAACACAAAGGTGTATAGCCTTGTCCTTGTAACGATTGTAATCGTATATCAGGTATATCTTGCCATCCGGCGCTTGCACCCCATCCGGGTAGGACACCGCAAGCCGCTCGTCGATGATCAAGCCGCCGTGCCATGTCTGCCCGTCATCATCGGAAAGATACGCCGTCAAACGGCTGCGTTGTTTCCAGGAACCTTCCACTTCGCCTGCTTCGAGCCACGCCGTATCCATGTCCGGGTTGTGCTTGACCAGTAGCAACCGTCCCGAGTCCAGCCGTCGTATGAAAAACCGTGCCGCCAGATGCGGTATCGACGATGGCTGGCCCGGACTCCAGGTTTTTCCCCGGTCCGTCGAAATACTCTCGCCAATGCCATACTGAGTGCGTACCAGCATCCACAAGCTCCTGTCTTCGCGCTCGATAATCATGTGCTCTTCAAAACGAACCTCAGGCACATGGGCAGTGCCCAGCAATTCAAACGTCTCCCCCTTGTCCCGTGACAAATAAACATGCGCACCGGTCTTCGATTCATCCCACTGCAAATACTTATCTGGAATAAACCGATCGCTGGTCGGATCGTTGACCGGCTTATGACCCCAGCCGGCAATCGGAAAAAGCCACTCGCCTGAAGCCAGCACTGTTGGCTTGTTCATCATGATCCCATCGCCGATCCGTCTCGGTTTCGACCACCGCGGGTTTTCGTCTCCGGGATTTTCCGCAACTATCGCCCAGACTCCCCCACGTCCATCCCACCAACTGTAGGATTGCGCGTAGATAAGCCAGAGCCGTCCCTCCGAATCGAGCCACAACGTGGGATCGTAAGTGCGCACCAACCCTTCACCATCGGCCACCAACTTCAAATCCGACCAGTTCCTGCCGTCATCCCCGCTTGTGACCGCCATCACATAATTTTCCGGGCCTTCGCCGTCGCCCCCGCCGTACCACACCGCCCACAAGCGTCCATTCGCCGCGCGCACGATTCCCGGGATGCCCTGAAACCCCCGCGCTGCCCCCGCATACTGAGGGCCGGGAGTCGTATGAATTGTGGCTGGAAGCATCGCCGGATCAGTCATCATATAGGACGTCGAACAAATCGAAAGAAACACAATAATTACAACTGTTGCGCGCATGGTTGATCTTCACCGAGATTTCCCAAATGAGTATTCAAAATCGTTGAGAATAGCAACTTTCGAATATTTCGATCCAATCGGCAGTATTTAACAATTATTGCTGAATTCCCTTTTGCTTGGTCAAACCAAGGAAGGATCTTTCCCTCTGTTGGAGGTTCCCACAGCACTGGTTCCTTTTGTATCGAAATATCCTCTTCCTCATCCCGTATCGGGTGCCGGTTATTTAAATTTGCGTAGTCGCAGGCTGTTGGTTACTACGGATATGCTGCTTAGGGCCATGGCTGCGCTGCCAATCATGGGGTTGAGCAGCCAGCCGGTCCAGGGGTAGAGGATTCCTGCCGCTATAGGCACACCCGCCATGTTGTATAGAAATGCGAAAAAAAGATTTTGCCGGATGGTTCCCAGTATGCGGCGCGATAACCGCACCGCCACCGCCACCCCCTGGAGATCGTTATGGATCAGGGTTATGTCGCCGGCCTCGATGGCCGCCTCAGTCCCGGAGGCAATGGCGAAGCCGATATCGGCCTGGGCCAGAGCCGGGGCATCGTTGATCCCGTCACCGACCATGCCAAGAAGCATTCCCTCATCCTGCCATTGCTTGACCAGGCCGGCTTTCCCGGCGGGTTTTACCTCGGCCAGGTAATGTTCGATTCCGAGCTGGCGAGCGATTTTTTCCACCGCTCCTGGCTGGTCGCCCGATACCAGTCGAATATCAAGTTTCAGATTGCGAATGGTATTGATGAATTCCTGCGAGGTTGGCCGGAGAGCATCATCCACCGCCAGTAAGCCCGCGGCCTTCCCATCAATTGAAACCAAAACGGGCGTTTCACCGGCATGGGAAATTTCCTCAATTCCGCACGAAAGAGCCTCCAGGCCGATATTTCTTTCCTTCATCAAGGGAATATTGCCGATGAGGAGTTTTTGGCCTTCGACCTGCGCCTCGATTCCAAACCCTTCCAGGGCGCGGAAATCTTTTGGCTCGCTGATGGTTAATTCCTTCTCTTTGGCCAACTCGAAGAGGGCCCGGCCCACCGGATGCTCGGAGACGGATTCGGCGCTGCCGCATAACCGCAGGAGCTCATCTTCCGCCATCTCACCGGTGGTCTGGATTCTTAAAACGCGCGGTCGTCCCTCCGTCAGGGTTCCCGTTTTATCCAGAACGATGCCATCCAGTTTGCTCGCCAATTCGAGGGCTTCGCCATTTTTGACGAGGATGCCCAACTCGGCTCCCCTGCCCATTCCCACCGTGATGGCGGTGGGCGTGGCCAGCCCCAGAGCGCAGGGACAGGCGATGATGAGGATGGATACAAATACCTGCAAAGCGAAGGGCAGGGTGGGTTCCGGCCCGAATTTCAACCAATAGGCGCCGGCGGCCAATGAAATGAGCAGGATGGCGGGAACGAAATAGCCGCTGATGACATCGGCCAGGCGGGCAATGGGGAGTTTGGAACTTTGCGCCTCGCGTACCAGATCGATGATTTTTCGCAGCAGGGTGTCCGTGGCCGCAGATGTCACCCGGAAGCGGAAACTTCCGGTTCGGTTCAATGTGCCGCTGTAAACGGGATCGCCGGGAGCTTTTTCCACCGGCATGGGCTCACCCGTCAGCATTGATTCATCAACTGAAGAGGCTCCGGAAATGATTTCACCGTCAAGGGGCAGGATCTCGCCGGGCCTGACGACAACGATCTCCCCCACGGACACATCCTGAAATGGTATTTTTATCTCGCGGTCCTCCCGAATGACGCTGGCCGTCTTGGGTTGCAGCCCAATCAGGTTGCGCAGGGCGGCGGTCGTTTTTCTTTTAGCCCGCTCTTCCAGCAATCGGCCCAACCCCACCAGAACGATGATCACCACCGTAGCATCGTAATAAAGATGGGGTGTCTGGCCCAGTTTTTCCCAAAATCCGGGCGCCGCGGTGACGGAAAAACTGTAAAGATAGGCGGTTCCCGAACCTATAGAAATGAGGGTGTTCATATCCGCCCCAAAATGCAAAAGCCGATTCCAGGCGCTTCTAAAGAAAGGACTGCCGGTCAGAATCAAAACACCCGTGGCCAAACCCCAGAGAACCCAGGAATGGCCGGGAAAAACCATTTTACCCATCGAAATGATGAGAACGGCGGCAGCCAGGATGGCGGAAAGGCCAAGTTTGAGGAACTGACGTTTGTATTCCCGGGTTTCATCTTTTTGGCGACGGTTTTCGACTTCGTCCAAATCTGCGGAAAAATCGAGCAATTCAGCCGGGAACCCTTCACCGGCAATTTGGTCGCAAATCCTTTCGGGCCCAATGCGGCCGGGCTCATAGGCCACCCGCGCTTCGCCCGCAGCCAGATTTACCAGCGCCCGATGGACCCCGTCCAGTTGGAGAACCGATTTTTCCACCCGACCCACGCAGGAAGCGCAATGCATCCCAATGATGGCAAATCGATCCTCCCGCTCCGCCTGGGGAACGGCCATTGGCTCAGGAGGGATATTCATTTGCATTGAACTTTTGCTTGGAATTTTATGCCGAAATTAGTAATCTTCTTTTATCGAACCTCTTGATCAAATTAAAATTAACCCTGTTTTCCGCGGGTTGAGCGATGAAGCCTTGCTGAACCTGACGAGCAACGTGCGCGCCCTGGATTATTCTCCCGGTAATATTGTAATAACCGAGGGCACCTTGGGGGACACTCTTTACATAATCTCGGAAGGCTCCGTGGAGGTTTTGAAAAATCTGGACGAGCCTAGGGAATTAGTCCTAGACAAGCTCAAAAAGGGGGAAATATTTGGGGAAATGTCAATCATAGAGTCGGTTGCCCGATCGGCTTCGGTGCGAGCCTTGGAGGAACCAACGAGGGTTTACGCACTCCATAAATCGGACCTTCATCGCCTTTTCAAGACCGCTCCCTCCCAATTCGCCATTCTCATTCTGAACATTTCCCGCGACCTCTGCCGCCGGCTTCGCAAGATCGACGATCTCTACGCGGCCAGAGGCGATTGAGGAGAAAACCCACTATTCAGCATCATTCAAAGTCTCATACTCCATAAATAAAACCGAAGGGCTCAAAATGTATCAAATAGCGCCGGGGCAAGCAAAAAGGCCATCCAAATGAAGAAGATACTTGTTTGCACAGATGGTTCCAATTACGCCCAGGTTTGCTGCCAGTACGCCGCCTGGCTGGCAGGGCGGTCCGACGCCAAAATCGATCTGCTCTACCTGACCGACATCCGGCAATTCGAAGTGCCCTTCATCGCCGATTTAAGCGGCAGCCTCGGCATCCAGCCCTATCAGGACATCATGAGCCAATTGCAAGAAATGGAGCGCAAAAAAGCCATCATGATCGAGGAATCAAGCCGCCAGGTACTGGCTGCCGGCGGGCAGGCCGAGGGGATAAATTTTCACCATCGCACGGGTCTGCTCATCGATTGCCTGGGAGACTTTGAGAATGATGTGGATCTCGTTATGCTCGGGAAACGAGGAGAAAATGCCGACTTTGCCACCGAGCACCTTGGCTCAACCATGGAACGCGTTTTGCGGGCGAGCAAGAAACCTTGCCTCGTGACCTCCCGCAAATTTCGGGAAATCCGCAAAATCCTGCTCGCTTACGATGGCGGCCAAAGCTGTGGCAAAGCTCTCCGGCACCTCACTATGTCCGGCCAGGAAATCATGGCGGATGTTCAGTTTCACATCGTTACTGTTGTCGAAAATAAGGATCAGGCATTGGCCCAAAAATGCCTTGATGAGGCGGAAACGGTTTCCCGGGCGGCCGGTTACGAACCGGTCTGCCAATTGCTGCATGGCCATGTTGAGGAAACGCTCTCCGGCTATGTCGAAAAAGAAAACATCGACCTCCTCGTGATGGGCGCCTACGGCCACACCCGCATCCGCTACCTACTCATCGGCAGCGCCACCACCGCCACCATAAGAGGTTGCAAAATACCCGTTCTCTGCTTTAGGTAGGCAGGCCTGACAAAGTGAAATCTGGCCACCCCGATGTTGTCACGGATCGCTTTGCTATTGAGATTGACCGTGTGGGCAATTGGAAGGAAGGGCTTGGCCGGGCATACGGCTATGCTATTGATACGGAAAAAATACCGGTTTTAGCCTTAATGCGCCCCGTCGAAAGGACGGATTTCGAGGCTGCAAACAATGCCGGTGAGCTACGCACACGCTACGCTGAGCGCTTTAGGCATCCGGGTAAGGGTAATTGGTTTCTTCGGGTGAAGGTATTGCTTCCTTGCAATAGGCCCATTGGCCCATTTAGGCCCATTTATCAAGGCTTGCCGGTCTTTTTAAGCCTGCAAAAGTTCAGACTTGTTCATTTTCCAGGCGGCTGCACCAGCCAGTAGGGTCATCAAAACGATCATGCCCCATTCGGTGAGGGTGGGGACGGTCTCGGAACTGGCCAAAATCACTCCCGCGTCGGGCAGGAAAACCGCACTGAAAGCGGATCCTGCCAGTCCGGTTTTGACGGTGACATCATCGGTATCAATGTCCCAATGTTCGACGATCCAGATTGAACCGCTCGGCCGGGCAGTTATGAAGTTGTCGAACGCAAAATTGTTGTCTTCATCCTTGGCTACCAGTAGCGTGCCCGTATTGGGAGTCTGCCCGGTGACGGTTACGGTCCAGCGGTCGTTGGACCCATCGCGAACAGCCATGATCTGTCCCTGCCCGAGGATCCTGCTGCCATCCGCGTCGAAACGCCCCAAGGGTAGCAAATCGTCGGACATACCTGTGGCGACGGCGCCCACGGGCAGGTAGACGAACGCGATGGGATCTTGCTCCTGCGTGCCGTTAAGCAAGTTGTCCCGATTGAACACGGTGAACGTGCCATCCGCATTACTGGTATAGGAGGCTACGTTGTCCTCGTTTTTGCCGCCAGTTGTCAGGATAATGTCGTTAGCCCGGATATTTCATGAAGGGTCAAGTTTGGCTCGTTATTGCTATTGGAGATGGATTTCTTTGTATTTTGGGCGGATCGTCTTGATTTTGAGGTGTTTTTCAGGGTGTAGAGACACTTCCCCCTTTCCCCCATTGGTTCGGTAGCGCCGGGGGCAGCGCCAATGCGCCCTTTAGGTTGGCACCAACCGGCGGGCCGCATGGTTGAAAAGACTGGCCCATGGATAACTTTCACTTAGATGAAAGTGAATCGTTCGGGTGTTGCGCACGATGACCGCTCCGATCTTGATTAATTTTAGCCGTAGACTGTGGCATTGGAGCCGCGCCCACTTCGTCCCTTTTAATGCGAACCGGCGCAAGGCTTCCATCAAGGTGTAGGCCAGCCCCGACAAGAGCAATCGCCACTGGTTGGCCCACCATTTATGCGCGCTGGTGCGTTCGCTGAACAATTGCATCTGTTCCTTGATCCGGTTCTCCATCTCACCGCGGCCACAGTATACTTTGTCGTAAAGCTCTTGGGGATCGCCCTGCAGGTTCGTCACCACGAAGCGCGGGTTGGACCCCTGTGCGGTGTGTTCGGCTTTGTGGATGATAAGGCGTTGGCGCCGCCACGATTTTGCCCCATACTCGAAGTGCTGAAACAGCCGTTGCTTTTTGCCGCTACCCTCGAACCATTGTTTGGCTTGCTCCTGCAACTGCCGGGCCGCTTGCTGCAAGCGTGCATGGCGGGCCGTTCCCACTATAAAATAGACCTCGTTGCGCTCGCACCACGAGAGAATCCGATCCCGGCAGAATCCGCTGTCGGCACGCCAAATAATCCGCGTATGGGGCCAGCTTTGGCGAATCCGTTTAACCAGCAATTTGAGGATGGCCCCGGCATGCTTGCTCGCATCGATCTTGCTGGGCCGCAGGTAGGCCACCAGAAGCTGATCGCCGCAAAAAACATACAGCGGCAAAAAACAGTAATGATCATAATAACCGTGGAAAAAACGTCCCTCCTGGAGCCCGTGCACCGGATTGTCGGTGGCGTCAAAGTCCAGGATGATCTCTTCGGGTTCCTCGGCAAAGGATCCGATGAACTGTTCGACCAGCAACTCGTTCAGGGCAAAGGCTGCCCGCCGATCCTGCCCGTTTTCAAAACGACACAAAGTCGGCGCGCTGGCCAACGCTTCAGTGCGCCCCGTTACCGTTTGCAACAAAGGATCGCGGCGCAGGGTGTTAAAGTCGTTCAAATCCTCATAGCCCGCCACCAGCCCGTAAACGCGCTGCCGGATCATGGCCAGCATCTCATGGCGCACTTTGCCCTTCTGCCGTTTGTCTACTAATTGCCGGGCCGCTTGCTCGGTCAAGCCCAACCGCCGATCCACTTCCCGGATCAAAAGCAGCCCGGCATCCGAAGTAACCTCACCGCCCTTAAAATCAACCCGCACACGGCGGCCTTTTACCCTTGTCAACTGTAGTTCTAATTGTTTACTTTTTGTCATCGCTGATATTGCTTTAATGTTTAATCTATCCTGCTGTATATCAGCAGATAAGCATATCAGCGATACTTTTTTTATGAAATTTCCGGGCTAATTGACTTATATAAAAAGCATTTGAGTGATCGCATATATGGACGATCAACGGATCGCCGGACTCTTCTTCAATGGCGCGTAGAACCTTTTTCAACTGTTTCGGAAAAAGGATTAATTTATCCACATACCCCACCCATTTCCGTAAAAAAAGTGGAATTCCCGACCAGGCGTTAATGACTGCCGGCGGTTTTATATAATGAACCTTTATGCCCCTCTCCAGCAACGAATCTTTGAGAAATGAAGAAAATTTCTGCATGCTGTACTGGCCGTCCCCCACATAATTGCCAACCAGCAAAATTTGAAATGGGTATCGATTCATTGACGAGAGGGCCGCGGCGGCTGTCGGCGTTTAGGGGGCATCCGGTCGGCCGCCAGTGTCAACCCTCCGCCCAGGGCGATAAATCCCATTGTCGTTGCTTGCCCAACCTGCCCCGTGAGAATAAGAAGCAAGCAGCCCCCCAAAAGAAGCAGTGGAAAAAACATATCCCTCCGGACCGCTCGTATGGCATGTCCGAATAGCTGGAAAACAATGGCCAATCTAAAGAAAAGGTAGGCGTATCCCAAAAAAACTCCATTTTCCAAAACAATTCTGGACCACTCACCCTCGGCCAGTTGAAAATGCAAACGCCCGCTTACCAGCCTGGCTCCGACGTTTGTCCCCATTCCAAGCCCGTGACCGAAAAATGGCGCATTTCTGGAGGCAGACAAGCTGCTTGTAAAATCACCGAAAACCCTTTGAGTCCAAGTCGTTGCCCGCTCACTCCAAGTGGCATCAAAATCGCCGGTTTCTGTCAATCGACTTTCAAAAGCGATTTCTCCTTCGCTATAGATGTCCAGGTTCGGGTAGTGTATTAAGTAGGAATGGTGGCTAATTCTTGATTATATTGATGAATGAAAAGTCTCAGACAGGTTTCATGCATACTCTTAAGCTTGGAAAAGGAGAGGGTTTTGCGTGTGAAACGACCCAGTCGTTGGCGCAGGGTATTGTTCCATCGTTCCACATGGGCCGTTTCACCGGTTTCTTTTCCCACGGATCGGTTATGAGGAAAGACTTCATCATAAGTGCTCCAAAAGTCGCTGTAGGTGGCACATCTTTTGTAGGCCCGTGGCAGACGCTCGTAAAGTTCCCGGCAACGATACCAATCCCGAGGCCCAATGGCATAGGAGAGGATTTGACGGGTGCGTCGGCAAAGAGCGATCCAAACCCATTGGGCATCGCTCTTGCGCCCCACAAAAGACCACAGTTCGTCCAGTTCAATGACCTCATGGCGGCGGGCCGCAAGAATCGTGCTTTTGAGCGGTCGCAGCGATTGTCGTTTTTTTTAACCAACTCAAAACGGTGTTGGGACTCACCCCGAAGGCGCGCTGTAAACCGCGTAGACTGCTGCGTTCCTGATAGACTCGAAGGATCATTTCTTTTTGCTCTTCGGTGTATTTCACTGTGGGGTTTTCGCGGCTTTGTTTACCACAATCATGGCAGCGGTAGCGCTGTTTATGGTTGGGCGTCTTGCCAAATTTAATTATATTTTCACTTCCACAGTGCCGACAATTAATAATTTTAGTAACCATGCACTAAGAATAAACTGCCTAACGCTATTTGTACAGCTAAAAATACAAAATAACATTCTTTTTTTATACACTACCCAGGTTCGTAGCCACCATTAAGATAATGCCTATCGGAATTAACAGCCGGATAAGGCGCCTGGGAAGTCTTTTGTTAAAAAGATAAGCCACGCCGAGCATTATGAAAACTGACCCGATACTGCCCAGCGTAAGCCGGGAGGAAGAAACCGCTGCGGATATAAAAATCGCCATTCCGCTTCCGACTAAAAGCGGCATGGAGTAAACTCCTTTCCGAAGCATACCGAAAAGCGCCATCGAAGTCGCTAAAGCTAAAAATTGAGCCGCTCCCGTTATAAATGAAAAATATCCCGGAGGACGGATTCTGCCCTCGCCGCCACGAATCTGGGCACCCTCTCTACCCCCAGGACCGTAGTTCCAAAAATCGTTGGGATCCGAGAGAAATTGCATCGCCATTAAAAAAGCCATTGGTATGGATAAAATCAAAACCCAACGTCCCATTTTAATCACGTCATTGATCGTAAACACTTTGGGTATGACTGATCGGACCCCATCTTTGCTACCACTTTAAGTGAGAGTATTTCCGTAGGTTTGGTATTGTAGGTTTTGCAGCGGGTGGCGCAATGAGGCCGTAGGCCGAATGGAGCCAGCCGCTGCTTTGTTGATTGTTCGCCAGAGTCTGGCAAATGTATTTGGGGAGAGAAAGCCTAATCGGCTGTGGGGGTGTTTCGCGTTGTATTTGTGTCGCCATTGTTCGACCACCACACGCGCTTCGGTCACGCTCAGGAACAGTTCCTGATTAAGGCATTCATCGCGCAAACGATTATGAAAGGATTCTATATGTCCATTCTGCCAAGGGCTTCCTGGATCAATGTATGCGATGGCAATTTCCTGTCGCTGCAGTTCTTCTTTGACTTGGTGGGCTATAAACTCCGATCCGTTGTCCGAGCGGATGCACTGAGGTTTGCCGTTCTCTCTTATGGCATCGTTCAATACCTCTACCACATCGGCACTTTTCAGTGAGCGCGCAACCTTAATGGCCAGGCATTGACGGGTATGTTCATCGATCAGTGTCAAGAGCCTGAGCGGACCGCCCCGGTCGGTGCGATCCGCCACAAAGTCCCAACTCCACACATGGTTGGGCTGCACTGCTCGGGTCGGGGTAGCCGTGGATTGGCCCTGCCGGCGACGGCGCTTGCCAGGCGGCCGCACACCCAGTCCTTCGAAACGACGCACTTTTTGGACGAATTTGCGACTCACGGGCCAACCTTCATGGGTCAACAAAGCGCGGATCCGACGATAGCCATAGCGCGGATGCTTCTTCGAAAAGGCAATGATGCGTGCCACCAGTTTATGCCTATACTCAGTAGCTTTCTTGGGTTCATACAGGTAGGTTGAGCGGTGCAACCCAAAATACTGACAGGCCCGACGCAGCGAGCACGACCCTTGGGCCAATACATGCTTCACCGCTTCCTTTTTCTGCTTCGGGCCTACCATTTTTTTGCGTTCACCTCCTTGAGCACACGGTTCTCCAGCATCTGCTCGGCTACTATCTTCTTAGGCTGTGTGTTCTCGCGCTCCAGCTCCTTCAGCCGCTTGGCGTCACGCAGCTCCATGCGGCCATACTTTTTACGCCAACGATGGTAGCTTTGAGGACTGATATTGTGGGACCGACAGACATCCTGAATGCCTTTGCCTGCGTCTACTTCGCGCAGTATCGTTATGATTTGTTCAGGGGTGTATCTTTTTTGCTTCATAGGTCTTTCCGGTAATTTCTCCAGAAAGACTCTCACTGGCAATGGTAGTGTTTTCGGCGGTCACATCAACTTTTTAAATTTACCGAGGTGATTCACCCTGTTTTCCGATAAAGTTTCTAATTGATCAGGATCAGTAAGCAGACGTCTCAAACAATCGGCCAAGGCATCACAATTTCCATTTGGAAATAGAAGACCGCACGGTCCGATCGATTCTCTCAATCCGCCATCCTTTGACCCTACCACAACGCAACCACAAGCAATACCCTCCAATGCGACAATACCAAATGGTTCTGCCCATAAAGATGGAACCACCAATATCCGGTGAGCATTCATCAATTCGCGCAATTCAATTCCCATCTTAACACCAACAAACTTGACCTGCTCTCTCAGGGAAAGCTTTTCGCATTGAATGACAAGGGCATTCATTTCGGGCCCATCTCCAACTACCGTTAAGTTAGCTCTAACATTTAATTGTTGTAATTTTGATAGCGATTCAAGTAGTAACCCAAGGCCCTTGTCTGAAACCAATCGCCCCACAAAAATTAGATCGCACGTTCGGGCAACCTCAGAATCTATTTTAAAAATATCATCGTTATAGGGATTAGACACGACTATGGATGATGCAGGCAAATGCTCGGTCACTGCTTCACTGATTGTAATACAAGTGCAAAGTTGATGCAATTGGGCTTAATTGGGCTTTAATTTTTTCCATTAAATTTCTCGATCCGGTGGACGAACCGATCCAGGTTTGCACAGTCACAACAGTGGGACGTCCAATCAGAATATTAGGCCAGAGTAAACTGAGAGATATATTATTTTGAAAAATAATATCACTCCATCGCATAATTTCAATCAAGGTTTTAAAATCTGGTCTGCGGTAAACCGTATAAGGAAAATCGTTTGTTGGTCCCGAATGCGTTGATGTGACCAGAATAACCTCGTGCCCCCCCCGCACCCATTCATTCGCCAGAATTTCTGAAGCGATTTCAATACCGCCGACCGATGGTGTGAAAGCATAACTTTGCAATAAAATTTTCAATAGTCCAAATTCGTAATGAATTGCCGCGCAATCCGCTCACGAGTGGATTGTGGAATGCCACGTTTCAACCCGCTTGCCAATTTTTTTGCGAAATTTGAATCCAATTTGTGGTATAACAAATTCTCATTAGAAGATGGTGTAGGACCGGATCGCAAAACCCAGTCATCCCGCAGAAAAAGCACCGGCAATCCGTGATCTACCATGGCAGCCACACTTCCGCTTTTTCCTGCCAATGCTAAGGGTGTTGTCGTGATTCCGAAGTCCAGAGTTTGCATTATGGTAGATATCGATCCAGAGGACTGTTCTCCCACATTGATAAAATGAATATTTTTACAGTAATGTTTATTTAAATAGTTCCATATATTCGCACCTCTCTCTCCCATTCTTCCCATAGAAATAATAATCGGAATTTTTTTTAATTTTTTCCAGGTCTTTAATAATTGCCCAAAAACCACATCTGGATTCCAACCGGGATGGATGGTTCCGAAAAAACCAGCCAACACATATTTTTCTCGTTTATTGGCTTCGATTTTAAAACCATTGTAATTCAGCAAACGATACGTTTCCTCATAAATGGGATTTGCAACTATCTGTATATTTCCGAATATAGGCAATTCCTCTGCATTGATACCATTCCGGTTTAATAGATATCGAAAAACTGGATTACTTGTACTAATGATACGGGGTCTGATTTTTCTAATTAATTTAACAATACTTCGTTTTTGAAAATAGCCTATCGCTCTGTCTTTCCAACCATATTCCACCGAATCGCCAATCCATATTTCGTGTAGCATAATATGTAATTTACGTCCATCTATGGCTTTTTTAAGTTTGTCCGAAATAGTAAAAACAATTCCTTTCGGATGAAATCCGTAACCAACAAATTGAAGGCTAACCCATTCGGGGTTCCAGTCTGCCAAATCACGCATAAATTTATTATTGGCGTTCCCATCAAATACGTTGTGATACCGTATAGTAGTTAGACCGGATTGTTCATCCATTTCCCTTCTGGAAATCTCCGCTGTATCGATAAAACGGTCCTTCAAAGCGAAAATTCTGGATGGATATTTAAAACGATTGCATTCCAATGCAAGAGCTCGAGTATAATCCCCCACCCCATCGTAATTGGGTTCAAGGCATGAGGTTAAAAAAGCAATTTTCATGCTGTTCCAACCCCGGGTTTCAAATATGAGGAAGAATTAAATGGATATTCCTTTCCGGCTAATTTTTCCAAACATGAAGCCGTATATTTTTCAAAGTAGATGACTTTGTCGATAAAAATGGCGAATTCTTTATTAATATTAGTATTTAAAAATGAGATAATTGAATTACAAAGGATGTTTAATAAAAACCATTAAATTGGATTTCAACCAGGGCAAAACCTTCAATTGGAGCTCTTTCCGAATGTCTTCGGTAAGAATTTCTTTGAATTGACACCCAACGGTATTGAATTTTTCGATCCAATATTTTCTAGGCTTCAAATTTATGTGGTGAAAACCGCCTTGTCTTGGTACTGCCGCGGTAAAAATAATTGTTCCGCCTTTTTGACATAGTTCTACTATTGTATTTACCATAGTATCGGCATATACGTCGTGGATGTGTTCGGCCACTTCCAGACAGAGCACAATTTCAAAACTATCCTTTGGCTGGAATGGCAGCCGCAAGTCATGCTTTTCGATAACAGGAACTATCGCTTGTTTAAGGGCGTTATCGGTGCCCTCCAGGCCGAAAACCCGCTTGGCGCCCATTTCTTTTAATAATTGCAAGTAAATACCGATTCCACACCCGACATCGGCAACTGAATCAGGCTTAAATGAATCGTATATTACTTGGCAAAATGTTCGGATATCGGCATTCCAATCCCCGCTTTTTCTTTGCGCGAACCAGTCTTCAGGATACAATTGGTTCAAATCATTCCACTTAAATCGATCTCTCCATCGTTGTAAGAATGTAATAAATATCCTATAAACATATGAAAATGAAACTCTCCTTATTTTTCTATATAAGGAATTTATTTTCAAATTTTGACGATAAAACATGGGTGGGATTACTAGAGGCAGTATGAGATATAGTCTCAGAACCCAAATCGGTTAAGGGTACGGCGGAGCTGGAATAATTGGATCCCATCCTTTTCGTGTTCAAGACAACTTGCTATATTGACAATTAGCATAAATATGTTGAAGAGAATGCAGTAGTCAGTTTCGTCTGATAAAGCACCCGATGGCAGCCGCGAGCTTAACCCGTAAGCGATTAAGCAGAAGTGATGTTTTTGAATATAAACGGATGGGTGCCTCGACATATTGCCAATAAGCCTTATCCGCACGCGTCGGTGGCTCGCCTCTCAAGGCACAGCGCAGATAGGGTTTATTCCACGGTTTCTTTGCACCCACAGCATGTGACATAACCATCCCGCCTGGAACAAATTCCATACTTTCGGGACCCATGGTCGAGAGAGAATACGGCGTAGCCATGGCCATCATGTTCATGGTATCCTGATCAAAACCCCAATATACATCCGTACGATGTATGGCCGGCCATCCGTTTAAAACATCCAGCTCCCCTTGCAATGATTTGTTAATAAGGGACTCCCAAATTTCAAGCGCCTCAAACGATTCTCTGGCCAGTCCGATAAAACCCGAATTATAATAAACATTGAGTTCTCTGTGGGTGGAATAGCCCTGGCCATCTAGATATCGCTTCCAATGCAATCTCACCGGATGATCGGCCGGCATACAGCCATTTACATCCTGACAAAGCGCAATCCCCAATCGCACCCAATCTTCAAAGAACGACCACTGGCAATTGATAACGATGTCAGGGTCGAAATAAAAGATGGAATCAGCGACCGGCTCAAAATCACGAATGATCCGCCTCATCCACTCCGGCTTGTAGGCAGCCAGATGCATATCCGTAGTGAGGTTGACGAATCGAACCGTTAACTCTTCATTTATATTCAGCTGGAGGTACTCGCCCTGATCGTTAGCGCTGCCAGCCCACGGTGGAAGTTCACCGCGAAAACCTACATACACAACTCCCCTGTATCCATTTTGATACAACGAATTAATCCATACGCCCACGCCGTAGTGGTAATTCTTTTCAAAAAGGGTGCAGGCAATTGAATGGTGATTTTTCACATGTTCTAAATCTGTTTAGCCCGGATATTTCATGAAGGGTAAAGTTTGGCTCGTTATTGCTATTGGAGATGGATTTCTTTGTATTTTGAGCAGATCGTCTTGATTTTTAGGTGTTTTTCAGGGTGTAGAGACACTGCCCCCTTTCCCCCATTGGTTCGGTAGTGCCGGGGGCAGCACCAATGCACCCTTTAGGTTGGCACCAATCGGCGGGCCGCATGGTTGAAAAGACTGGCCCAAGGATAACTCTCACTTAGGTGAAAGTGAATCGTTCGGGTGTTGCGCACGATGACCGCTCCGATCTTGATTAATTTGAGCCGCAGGAGGGTGTGGCATTGGGCCCGCGCCCACTTCGTCCCTTTTAAGGCTAACCGGCGCATGGCTTCCATCAAGGTGTAGGCCAGCGCCGACAAGAGCAATCGGCACTGATTGGCCCACCATTGATGGGCGCTGGTGCGCTCGCTGAACAATTGCATCTGTTCCTTGATTCGGTTCTCCATTTCACCGCGGCCACAGTATACCTTGTCGTAAAGCTCCTGGGGATCGCCCGGCAGGTTCGTCACCACGAAGCGCGGGTTGGACCCCTGTGCGGTGTGTTCGGCTTTATGGATGACCAACCGCAGCCATCGCCACGAATCGGCAGCATAGACGAAGTCCTGGAATAACCGTTGTTTTTTACCCCTTAGTTCGAACCATTCTTTGGCCTGCTTTTGCAACTGCTGGGCGTCTTGCTGCAAGCGTGCATTGCGAGCCATCCCCACGATGTAACTAACTTCGTTGCGGTCGCACCAAGAGAGTATCCGGCCTCGACAAAATCCACTGTCGGCGCGCCAAATAATCCGCGTACGGGGCCAGCTTTGGCGAATCCGTTTAACCAGCAATTTGAGGATGGCCCCGGCATGCTTGCTGGCATCGATCTTGCTCGGCCGCAGGTAGGCCACCAGCAGCTGATCACCGCAAAAAACATATAGCGGCAGAAAACAGTGATGATCATAATAACCGTGGAAAAACCGTCCCTCCTGGAGCCCGTGCACCGGATTGTCGGTGGCGTCAAAGTCCAGGATGATCTCTTCGGGTTCCTCGGCAAAGGAGCCCATGAACTGTTCGACCAACAGCTCGTTTACCGCAAAGGCCGCCCGCCGATCCTGCCCGTTTTCAAAACGACACAAAGTCGGCGCGCTGGCCAACGTTTCAATGCGCCCCGTTACCGTTTGCAACAATGGATCGTGGCGCAGGGTATCAAAGTCGTTCAAATCCTCATAGCCCGCCACCAGCCCGTAAACGCGCTGCCGCAGCATCCCCAATACCTCATGGCGTACTTTGCCCTTCTGCCGTTTGTCCACTAACTGTCGGGCCGCTCGTTCGGTCAAGCCCAACTGCCGATCCACTTCCCGGATCAAAAGCAGTCCGGCATCCGAAGTAACCTCTCCGCCCTTGAAATCAACCCGCACACGGCGGCCTTTTACCCTTGTCAACTGTAGCTTTAATTGTTTACCTTTTGTCATCGCTGATATTGCTTTAATTATTGATCTATCCTGCTGTATATCAGCAGTTAAGCATATCAACGATAACGATACTTTTTTTACGAAATATCCGGGTTAGGGGAATGCCTGAAAAGTGACAAAAGACAGGCAAGGATTGAAATGAAAAGGAAGTGGACCGAGTGGTAGTGTATAAAAAAAGAATGTTATTTTGTATTTTTAGCTGTACAAATAGCGTTAGGCAGTTTATTCTTAGTGCATGGTTACTAAAATTATTAATTGTCGGCACTGTGGAAGTGAAAATATCATTAAATTTGGCAAGACGCCCAACCATAAACAGCGCTACCGCTGCCATGATTGTGGTAAACAAAGCCGCGAAAACCCCACAGTGAAATACACCGAAGAGCAAAAAGAAATGATCCTTCGAGTCTATCAGGAACGCAGCAGTCTACGCGGTTTACAGCGCGCCTTCGGGGTGAGTCCCAACACCGTTTTGAGTTGGTTAAAAAAAACGACAATCGCTGCGACCGCTCAAAAGCACGATTCTTGCGGCCCGCCGCCATGATGTCATTGAACTGGACGAACTGTGGTCTTTTGTGGGGCGCAAGAGCGATGCCCAATGGGTTTGGATCGCTCTTTGCCGACGCACCCGTCAAATCCTCTCCTATGCCATTGGGCCTCGGGATTGGTATCGTTGCCGGGAACTTTACGAGCGTCTGCCACGGGCCTACAAAAGATGTGCCACCTACAGCGACTTTTGGAGCACTTATGATGAAGTCTTTCCTCATAACCGCTCCGTGGGAAAAGAAACCGGTGAAACGGCCCATGTGGAACGATGGAACAATACCCTGCGCCAACGACTGGGTCGTTTCACACGCAAAACCCTCTCCTTTTCCAAGCTTAAGAGTATGCATGAAACCTGTCTGAGACTTTTCATTCATCAATATAATCAAGAATTAGCCACCATTCCTACTTAATACACTACCGACCGATTCGGGCTTAATCTTCCAGGCTTTCAAGTAATAAGCAAATGCTGCACGGGGCGACTTTCGGAAATTCATTTTGCCGGCATTGGCGAAAGCTTCCGATGTTGTTCTTTTTCTCAGAGATTTGGGCAGTTCCAGCCAATTTATTAATCCGGCAAATAAATAGTGACATATCAATAACTTATGCTAAAGTAGGTTCATGAATAGGAATGATGCGCGTTCACTAAGCGAAGAGACTATATATGAGCTGAGGTGTCGGGCGGTGGATCTGAAAAGAGAGGGTTGCACTTATGAAGAGGTTTCCGTGGTTTTAAAGGTATCGATCAGCGCTGTGCGCAAATGGTGGGCCCTTTACCGAAATGGAGGGCCAAAAGCCCTGCGGCTTGGACAACGGGGCCGTCGGCAGGGCCAATGTCGAAGATTGAGCTCCCAACAAGAGCGCATGGTGTGCCGAATGATTACCGATAAGAGACCCGACCAGCTTAAGATGCCCTTTGCCCTGTGGACGCGCCAAGCGGTGCAAGAGTTGATTGAAAGGCAGTTTGCTTTGAAGATGCCGATCCGCACGGTGGGCGAGTATCTTCGCCGTTGGGGTTTCACTCCACAAAAACCTCGAAGACAAGCCTATGAGCAGCAGCCTGAGGCGATTAAGAAGTGGCTTGATCAAACTTACCCGGCCATCGAAGCCAGAGCCAAAGCGCAACAGGCCCAAATCCACTGGGGAGATGAAACCGGCATCAGTAGCGAAGATCATCGGGGAAGAGGTTATGCTCCGCGCGGTAAAACGCCAGTTGCCAAACGCAGTGCGCGTCGTTTTAGCACGAGCATGATCTCGACTATAACCAACCGTGGAAAGCTGCGTTTCATGGTTTACAAGGGAGCCTTGAATGTGGAACTGTTTATCAAATTTCTGCGCCAGTTAATCAAAGGAGCCAAACGGAAAATCTTTCTCATTGTGGACAATCTGAGAGTGCATCATGCTAAAAAAGTAACCGGTTGGATTGAAGCCCACCGCGATAGGATCGAGATTTTTTATCTACCATCTTACAGTCCCGAATTGAACCCCGATGAGTATTTGAATAACACGGTCAAAGCCAACTTGAAGAACCTGCCGGCCCCGCGCAGCCAAATTGAGTTGCAGGGAAGTCTGCGAACCCACCTGCGCAGCAGGCAACGAAAACCAATTCTGATTAAAAAACTCTTCCATCATCGGGATGTTCAATACGCCGCTTAACTGTTACTATTCAATTGCCGGATTAATAGATGCTTTTCGTAGGCCCTCGCCGTATAGTGGACCATCTTGAGGCTGTTTTCCGACAGGGCGTCGCCATGTTTACGGTAAAGACAAGTCTGGGTACCCGTGTAGGCGAAACGGAAACCATTGCTTACTGCCCGAAACCAGAATTCCATGTCCTCAACGCTGAGCATTTCATCATCAAATCCACCCACAGATTCAAAAACCCGCCGGTGAATGACGGCTGACGAGGGCTGGATGATGTATCGATGCAAATACAGGGATAGCGGAAAATCACTAACGTCTTGAGGGGAAGGCGCTCTTATCGAGATTTTCTTTCCAGTTTCACTTTCAAACAGAATCGAACCTGAATGAACGATCGCCGTATCTGGATCCTTGAAAATATTTACTACAGTTTCAAGATGCTCCGGTTTCCAGCAATCGTCGGAATCAAGAAATGCCAGGAGAGGAGATGAAGCCGTTCTGATACATGTATTACGTGTCGCGCTGAGCCCCATGTTTTGCGAATGCCTCTGGTAAGTTACTGATTGAGCAACCTTTTTCGCAAAGTCGTTAACAATTTCTTCAGTCCGGTCTTTGGACCCGTCCTCCGTTACGATCATATCCCAATTCAGGAAGGACTGATTCCGGACCGAATCCAAGGTCTCGGACAAATACTTGTCCGCATTATAGGCAGGAATGCAGATCGTCACTTCAGGCATGGCTTATGAAACAACTTTACGGTTTACGGGCGAAAATAATGAGAGGAATAACGAGGCGAGAAGGAAACCTGCGTAACGCAGATTCGAGCGCTGGAATTTCCACGCTTCACGAAATTCCCCGCAGGCAGTCCAGGGTTCCTGCTTTCGAATGAGCCGCGCGCGCTGGAATAGGCTGTCGGCATAGCATTTTTTCCTCAAAGCCAAGGGTAAAAATTCGCTTTTCAAATGTTTGTGGTAAAAACGAACTTTATGCGAGGCGACAAGGCCTGTCCGGGCCATCGCGCTTTGCGGATGCTTTAAGTATTGGCAGGTTACTGCATCCACAAACCCTAATCTAAATCCCTGGGCCACCGCACGTATCCAGTAATCAAGATCTTCAGACACCTTGAGCCCGGTATCGAATCCCCCGATACTTTCGTATATGCCACGCCGCATCATAATCAAGCTGGTGGTCTGAACGAAGTTGCTTTCAAACATGGAAGCTGGAGCGTTTTTAACATCGACCGGATCCGGCTTAATCGTGCCGACAACGCTGCCGGTTGCCTGAAGATAAATATCAAAGCCGCAATAGCAAATGTCACAGCCCTGACTGATAGTTTCAAGACCGCTTTTGATATGCTCGGGCGTCCACCAATCATCAGCGTCGAGAAATGCAAAAACATCGCCCCGGGCCATCTCCATGAGGCAGTTGCGAGTGGCGGAAACACCCAAGTTTTCCTCATTCCTTCTGTAGAACACCCGTTGTGATACACTTCGCTCAAATTCTCTCACTATTTCTTTCACGCCGTCATTTGAGCCATCTTCAACTATAAGCATCTCCCAATTGTCATGCAGCTGCGCTTTTACGCCGTTCAAGGCCTTCTCAATAAAGGGCGCAGCATTGTAAGCCGGGATCAATACACTGACGAGTAGGGGCTTATTCATTCAATTTTTCAACGACACATTGGAAGACATATTCCTCACCGGTATGCCGATAAATTCGAGCCATGAAATACTGCCGCGCATGGAACTTCGGCGGGCAGGCGTGTAGAAAAACCGGCTGACCGCACCGCAACCAACAATGATAGCTTTAATTCTGGAATTTACCGTGCTCATATAATGAAGAGCTCTTATACGACTCGGGGTTGGGAATTCCGATGGTAGCAGGTCGAATACAAGAAGGATAGAAACGTCCAAAAGATATATTTGGGATTGGCCGGGCTTAATTTGAGTAATTTACAAAAAGACTGAAACCCAAGAGCAGGTTGAATACGCCAATTCAATCTCCCATGAACATAAAGACTTTTTCTCAAATTTTGATTTCGTAATTTAATAGAAATCAAATCGTTGGAATAATTTTTCTCATAAAACCCCAACATCCCTTCAACCATCTTTAGCGTCTGCGCCATTGCGCTAGAAGTATGCTTCCGGTAGTTATAGGAAGCATGTGGTGAATGTGCTACCTTGTAACCGTTAGCAATAATTTGCAGCCAAAAATCCAGGTCCTCACCATAAGAAAGTCCTTCATCAAACCTCAATCCTGAATCGACTATCTCCCTACGTATTAAAACTGACGGAACCATTATAAAATTATAGTTATAGATGCTATTCGGTATGTCCTTTAAGGCCTCCCCAGAAGGCAGTTCGTTCCTTTTTGTGTAATGTCCGACTTCATCAATGAAATTGTTGCCGGAGAAACACATACTCGCCTGTTCCCGCTCCAGCCATTTCAAGGTCAACTCTAAATGATCGCGTTCCCAAGTATCATCGGCATCCATAAAGGCTATGTATTCGCCTTCGGCTTTTTCCATTGCGCTGTTGCGGGTAAATGATACCCCGCAATTGGTTTCATTCCTGAACAAACGTAAAGGCTGACCATTTGGCGTCCGCAACTGCTTAATAATATCGGCGGTATTGTCGAATACACCGTCTTCCCACAGAATGATTTCCCAACGCGGGTATGTCTGCTGAAAAATCGATTCCAGAGATTCTACTATATATATTTCAGCTTTGTGAGCTGGGATGACAATACTGATGAGTGGTAGCGTAGGATCGTTCACGGAAAAAGTCGTGTTTTAGGCGGTCAGATCATACCCGGTTCAAGGGATGTGACCAATCAACAAGTATCCACAGATTCATTGTCAGTTCTGTTTCGGAAGTTATTCACGATTTCCAAGGCTTTTTTACGACCCCGGATTTCAGCAAGATAGAAGATCTTATTCCTGTGAGGTAGCCTCCAAGCACTGAATCTTTGAAGCAGAGCCTGCCAGAGAGGCCGCCGGTCAACCGGAGGAAACTTGCCTCGAAGAGCTTCGAGTATTACGGTTGAGCAGAAGATACCTTCGACCAACCTGACTAAGTATTCTTCGGTAAGACGCTCGGGGGGAATAATGTGAGTCAACTCAAGATTTTTGAATCTGCCCACACCAAGACCAAGATCACAGGCACATAGCGCAAGATCGGTGTCTTCCCCTGAAATTACAGAATCTCCTTTTCGCCCAAGGAGCATATGGTTGGAATCCCGAGCGACATTGTCCAGATAGGCTTCCCAAACTTTACGACGAATAAACATACCAGCACAGGTCGGTGTCGATCCGTACTGATAATGCAAGTTGGTCCAGAGGTCTGTCTTGAGGGGAAGAATAGCGAGGTAGCACCACCATTGCTTAGTCCATTCAGGAGGCTCTGATTCGAACTCGGGCAAGAGTTGGCCACCCCAACAGCCGAGTATCGGCCATTCCTTGCTTTTTCGCAGGCCTTTCTCGATGTAGTCAGGCGCAAGTAAATTGTCGTCATCGACATATAGAATCAGTTCCGCCTTTGCTTCCTTCATGCCACGAATGCGCGCCTGCACAATGCCCAACTTGTCTTCACGAACGTGACGTTCATTCGGATGCCAGGAGAGATCGAAATGATTTTTGACGAGTTCGGAACTAGCGTTGTCGATGAGTATTAGCTCCCATTCGTCAAGAGGACTAGTCTGTTTTCTTAGCGCATCAAGCGTACGCTCCAAGAAATCTCGCCTTGGATTATGAGTGCAGATAACGACGCTTAAAGAAAACGTATTATTAATCATACAAACTCTTTGTCATAACCTCTTCGAAAATTGTCCGAACAATTAATCTCCTTAATAACTTTAGCGGGATTACCACCTGCCAGACATTTCTCCGGAAGGCTTTTGGTTACAACGGAACCAGCAGCAATAACGGAGTGATTTCCGATGGCCACACCCGGAAGTATAATAGAGCCTCTTCCCAACCAAACATTTCTGCCAATGATAACGGGCGCTCTTTTGATCGATTCGTTTTCTCCGATTTCGTGGAAGCTAGTATCGTAGATGCACACACAGTCTCCAATAAGGGTGTGCGAACCGATCTCGACCCGTTCGGAGACGGCGATATTGACGCCCTCATTGATATATACGTTATCTCCAAGAAGAAGCCGTCCGGAAGCGTAGATTCTAAAACTCGTTCGATACTGCTCACAATTGACCTGAAAGTCATTACCGATGCGGAATGAATTCTGGTTCTTAATGATCGGCTTTTTTCCGAATATCCTCGGGCGTGCGCCGATTTTGACCCCATGCCTCTTGAAATATGATAGTATAAATGCGCTCTCCACGGCGTCGATTATACCGCTGACTCTCTTTCTAAGCAAAAGCATGCCTTTTTTTTGGTCAATAGCCATGAGACTTCAGAGTTGTCACGTTAAATGGCTCTTGATTGAAAAGATACAGGTTTAAGAGATCATACCCCATCGTTTTTTCAAGATATAGCTGACAAGCCGAATGGACTCCCGCGACCAAGGCTTACTCAACCATGCTCTCCAAGCGTGTTTCCATGCGGTTTGAATCCGATTTTCTTCGAGCGCCCAACAGCTCCAACGCCGACGCTGAAAAGAGCGGGAATATCTTGCTGACCGTGACGCTACAGGGATATCAATATTCGGGACGCCCATTTTTTTGCGTGCTTCAAGGACAAGGGTTTTCTGTAAATTATCCATGCGGGTGCCTTTTCGAGTTGTGATGTTAGCGAGGTGCTGGCGATAGTAGATTAGAGTCTGATCGATATTAGCAAGTTTGCCACAATCCAGAAGCCTGAGGTAAAGATCCAAATCCTCGATCAATTCATATTCCTTCCGGTAACCACGCACTTTATCGATAGCTGATTTTCTAAACATCGCCACGGGATGCACAATCGCACCTCCATCAGCCTGCAATAATTGTTCCATAATATCTTCGTGATGCAACGGCCTGCGATAAAGTTTGAGAATATCTCCATCGGGATCGATCACCAACGCATGGCCGCCAACAATCACGTAATCGTGATTAGAGTTCATGTACTCGACCTGGGCTTCGAGTCGATCAGGCAAGGAAACATCATCCGCATCCATGCGCGCAATATATTCACCGCAAGCTATTTCCAGACCATCGTTAAGCGCACCGACTATGCCGGTGTTTTCACGGCTGATGACTTTGATGCGGCTATCTGACATTTCAAAGTTGCGGATTATTTTCAGCGAATGGTCGGTAGAGCCGTCGTTAACTATGATGAACTCAAAATTCTCAAACGTCTGTTTCAGTATGCTCTCAATAGCTTCGCTCAGATAACGTTCGGCGTTGTAAACCGGCATGAGGACGCTGACCTTAGGGTGATTTTTCGAAGTCATAACATCCTTGCGCTTACGGCACTATTGAACAGTTGACAAACTGGCTCGTAGCACCGATCCCGGGAAAGATGCTTCTGGACACTCTCGCGGCTTTTTTTCTCAAGGTCCAAACGGAGTTTGTTATCATGCAGCAAGCGATTTACGTTTTGAGCAAACTCTGTGGCATTGTCCGACAAAAGGAGGTCGTCCTTGAAAAAAGGCAAGCCATGCAACCCAATGGATGTGGTCACACATGCCTTGCCGTAGGAAAACGCCTCGACAAGCTTAGTTTTGACACCGCTGCCTTCAAGGAGCGGGAGAACGACAACCTCTGCTTCGGCATAATGCCCCTCCAGAGAATCCACAACGCCACTAAAGGTAACGCCGGGCACACTTTCCTTATCGGAAAAGCCCTGACAAACCGCGCCGCAAACGTGAAGCGAAGCATGGGGTTGAGCTTGCAAGATAGCGGGCCATACCGATTGCAGGAACCAGGTAAGCCCGTCTACATTGAAATGGGCCAGACTGCCGATAAAGAGACATCGTCCCGCAACCGTACGGGAGGCCACACTGTTGGGGGTAAACGCTTTGGTCACAACCGTCACATCCATTCCGGCAGGCATACCACGAAAGATCCGGGCATCGGGTTCGCTAATAGCAAGAACTGCATCGGCCCCCAACAACCACTCTTCCTCACGGGTCCGTGGAAAATCCGGTTTCTCTTTTTCCGCAAGCCGGCCATCGGTAAGATAAAGCATCTGGTGTTGAACATCATGAGCCAAAACCGCACGAAAGACAGGAAGCGCCGCATTGGTCCGGTTGACGGCTTCATTCATCCAACAGTAATTAGCCAGAACGATATCGGGCTGATGGCGACGAAGGGATTTACCGACAAAGGCAACTTCATCCTCAGTGGGCGCTTCCCGCCAAACCGGAATGGGTTGACTGGAAACTGGTTGTGCAGATTCCTTTTTATTCCTGAGTTTCTGCACCTGCGAGAACAAGCCCAAGGCTTTGAGGAGCTTTTTCAGAGCATAAAGTATACGGGCTTTAAGCGGCAACAATCGGATGAGCGGGAAAACCTTGAAACGGCCAAAAGACAGTTCGCCGATGATGGAAAGCTCGAAGTCTCGCGGCAACCCGTCAGGCATACGGTACCATGCGTTTATTTTGATAAAGTCTACCTGACCAACCCAACAGATGTTAACAGAATAACCTTTCTCAGCAAGATACTGAAGGATATCTACAAGGTATGATGCCGAACCACTCTCACCCGGGATTGGCGAGTTGCGCGTTACGACCATTATTTTGGGATTGCGAGGCACTCGAAAATCAAGCCTTCGGTTTTTGCAAGACCAAGCATTGGGATAGTGCGGGATAGTGACCGATAAGGTATTTATCGAGGTTGCAAAGAATTCGCTCAGGATCAAAACCGTCATAACCAAATAGCTCATTCAACTCGCCTCCGGCAAACTCAAATGGCATCAACTCAACGATCCAGCGAACATTTCTGTTCCCTCCGTATTCATTTTCCTGGCGCCCGGTAAAAGGAGCCACATTAAGAAATAGATCAATAGTCATGAGAAAAAGGCCCCCCGGCTTCAGGCACCTGTAAGCGTGATTCATGATATTCTGAATCTCCCGGTCATCAAGATGCTCAATGACGCTGATGGAAAAAATTCGGTCATAAGTGTCATCTTCCAAAGCAGCCTCCGAAACCGTGGTGTTTCTCAATTGAACATCAGTTCCAAATCGTTTGTTCAGTATTTTCATGGATTCGGAATTACAGGGCCAGTCGAGTTCTTCCATGCCGGGATCGACATTCACGACCCGGCAGTTCATTGAACCGAGCACAAACTGAAAACCGCTCAAGCCACCTCCGATTTCGAGAACCCTCATGCCCGGTTCCAGCCCGGCCGCATGAAAAGCCCACGGATACTCGAAAGCGCGAATGGAGTTGTTTCCCTGAAAGGCGAATGGACCCCGCATGCGTTCCCACAGAGAATCGGGGATCAATGCCCTGAAGAGACTCCAACGGTACCGTGTGTAGCCATAAGGGGCGCCATGGACCAGATTCCAGTGACGATAATTATCGGGCAGGATTTTAGTGGCCAGCATGATTTTATAAGAACCTATTGTTGCAAATTCCAGGCAGTGACCGGAGCGATGATTCCAGGACGACCCTCCACCCAATATGGCGAATCACTCAAGCCACCCTTAATTTCAAGACGTATGGAAGGACTATTGACGCCAGGCTCACAGAACCATTGCCGATGATAAAGCCCAAGAAACAGATCGAGGCGATACTCGCCCTCGTTGAGGAAGCGTACGGGAATCCGGCTACGCAGGACACATTTTCCAGATGCCAGTTCCTGCCATTGAGATTCAGGGAGGTCGCGGTTGGTGCTCCAATACAACATGGGGCCACTGACATGAAAGAGACCGTAACCTACCTGGATACCCGGACCGGGTTTGAGAACGGTACCTTCTACCGATACCCATATGGAGGAGTCGTTACGCACCGGCAAGTCAAGGGGCCTCCCGGATTCGTCACTGAGGTAAAAGCGCTCCGGCATGAAGCGGTCATTTTCCCATTCGCCACCGTTATTGACCCATTCGACCGATAATGTGTTTACCGTGGTCTCCTGAAGATAACTACGGATCAAACCACCAACATCGCTACCGAAACCCTTTACACGGCCAGATTCGAGGTAAAGACAATGATCGCAAATGTTCTCCACAGCGTTCATGTTATGGCTGACAAAAAGCACGGTGCGGCCCTGATTTCCAGATAGGTCGTTCATTTTTCCGAGACACTTTTTCTGAAAAGAAGCATCGCCCACGGAGAGCACTTCGTCGATGATCAAAATCTCGGGGTCAAGGTGGGCGGCGACGGCAAATGCCAAGCGCACGAACATGCCGCTGGAATATCGTTTGACCGGGGTGTCGATGAATTGTTCGATTTCTGAAAAGGCAATAATTTCATCGTATTTCTCCTGCACCTCGCGCTTGGTCATGCCCAGAATAGCTCCATTGAGAAATACATTCTCGCGACCGGTAAGATCGGGATGGAAGCCAGTTCCGACTTCGAGCAAGGAGGCAACGCGACCTCTAAGCTTTATGGTACCACTTGTCGGTTCTGTGATGCGACTCATGATCTTGAGGATGGTGGATTTGCCGGCCCCGTTTTTACCGACAATTCCGAGAACATCGCCCTCATTGAGGGAGAAAGAAACATCCTCCAGCGCCCAAAAGAGATCATTGGAAGCATGCTGCAGGCCAGTGCCGGAATGATCATGGTGGGTACGGTTTCTAATCCGAGCCCAAAAACGCTGCATCTCGTCTTTAAGCTTAGTGGCGCCAATCTGACCAAGGCGGTAAGACTTGGAGATATTTTCGCCTTCGATTATGGGCTGCTGCATGACAATGTCTAAACGGTATCCACAAAGTTACGCTGCACCTTGTTGAATATGAGTATGCCGGAAACCAGCAACAAAAGAGTAATTGAAAGCGATGTGAAGAATACGGCAGGGGTGAGCGTGCCTTTTCCAAGTAAGATGAGGCGGAATGATTCCACGATACTGGTCATGGGATTCAGAGCTATAATCCATTGATATTGCTGGGGAATTTTTGAAACCGGATAGATCACGGGGGTGGCGTAAAGCCAAAGCTGTGTCAGGAACTGCTGGGTGTGTATTAAATCCCTGTATTTGGCCGTCAGGGACGCCACCCACAGGCCCACGCCCAAAGCAAGTAGAATTACCTGAAGCAGAACGAAGGGAAGTAGAATGATATACCGGGACAGGGCAAAAGAATCGCCAGCCGGTGTGAATACTTTGAAGTAAAAAAATATAACAATGAAACACAGCAATTGCATCCCGAATACGATGAGATTGGAGAAGACCGCGGCCAGCGGGATTATCAACCGAGGGAAGTATACTTTTCCCAATATGTGGATGTTGTGAACGAAGGTATTCGATACGCCGGAAAACGTCTGGCTAAAATAATTCCAGCCGAGAAGTCCGCAAAAGTAAAAGAGCGTGGGGGGCAGACCATCGGTGGGAATGTGGGCCACCCGGCTGAATATGATGGTGAACACCATAGTCATGGCAAGCGGTTGAAAGATAAACCATAACGGCCCCAGAATAGTCTGTTTGAAGCGAGAAACGAAATCGCGGCGCACAATGAGGAAGAGAAGATCGCGATATTGCCAGATTTCCCGCCAATCAATGCGTAGCCAGTTACTGTTAGGCTTTATTATCGTTTCAATATTGCTCATATCCGATTACCGGTCAGTTGATAGGGATTACCGGTCAGTTGATAGGCAAGCACGCTACCGCCCCTGGTCGCTTGCCTCGGCAGTGGCAAAACCAGTTTTCTATTTTGCGGTCTGCGGTAGACGCAGCTCCGGCGATTGACTGTTTTGCGGGACTCAGCCCGTTGATTTTCGTAGAAACGACTTGGGTTCGGATTTGGCCGAAATTACGGCGCTGACCGGCATACCCATGGTGACTTGACGGCCTAAAAATTCGAGCAGCAGGTTGATGCGTTGGCTGGCAGGTATAATACCGCTGACAATGGCTTTTATATTCATAAGCGGGCCTTCTGCGATGACCACTTCGCCACCCTCTCTCAAAGATTCCTCCTCCACTTGGCGGCATTCGGCTGGAATCTCTTTTTTCAACTCTTCAATGAAGTATTGCGGAACGGCTGGAATCTCCTCGCCATAGCGAAGGACCGCGCTAATCCCTCGCATGGCCACCAAATGGCGATAATGGGTTTTGATGTCGCAGCAAACAAAGAGATAGCCGGGAAAGAGGGCTTCGGTAAATCTCACGCGGCCTCTGCGGGTTTGCTTTAAATAGGTTATGCGGGGGCAGAATACTTCGAGCTCGGACTGGGCACGGATGGCTGCGGCGGCAATGTGTTCTCTCTTGCTCTGCGCTTTCAAAGCATACCAGGCGGAAGCCTGCGGATTGCTAATGGAGGATTCAACCATTTGATTTCTAAAAGTTTATGAATTTGAGTACCTTGTCGATGAGATTGAGCCCGTTCTTTTGCCAACGCTCGATCTTCTCTATGCGGTTGCGGTAATGCCCCGCCTTGTCGCCGGGAACGTTTTCCAAAAGCGGCTTGAGCACTTGCAGCCGCTCGGCCGTAGCCTCCAATTGAGGAGAAACCTCCTCCTTGAAAAACCCCGCCATGAGTTTTCGAAACTCCGATTCGGCGGAGAAAAAATCCTTTCTCTGACCAGGAACATAGACGGCTTTGACAGCTTTGAAGGCCCGCAGTTGTTTCAAGCCCTGGCTGGCCGTGCCGAGGCTGATTTGCAGTTTGCCCATGATCTGATCCATGGACATGGGCACGGGCACAATGAATAAAAGCCCGTAAATTTCGCCAATCGATTTGGGCAAGCCGATCACTTGAGCGGCCCGCACAAAAATGTCGATCACCTCCGCCTCAACTTCCGTCAAGGATTCCGTCTGGATGTCCATAATATTCCTCGGTGAAGGCAAATGGTGGGGATAAAAAGAATAAAAGCAAGCTTATTTTCATTTATAATTGAAATTTTTGATGATATTGTAATTTATGAAATTAAGTAATTGCTCAAAATTAACCGCCGATAATGCAGATGGCCGGACATGATTCAAAATTAGATATCGAGGCCTTCTTTTTCATCCATGCAACTCGTTGTTTTATGAAATTTTGTGAGAAGTATCGGATTTTGGTCTTTTTCATTAATTTCCAGCCGGGAGTTTGCGTTGCAATTTATGCACTTTTCAGCAAATTTATGCTCAGGAAAAACTTGGGGGATTACGTTTACCTTGAAAATAAATAATCTTTGAGGATCTATCTGTTATGATTAATAGTCGGACCAGAGGACTGATTACTTTGCAAACATTCAGTCTTCTCGTGATCATGCCGACATGGTTCTTACTCCTGACCTGGTTGGCGGAGAGGTTCGGTTTGGAGATTTTGCTGCACCAGATAAATTTTCCTTTTTACCTGATGGGAATTGCCGGCGCCTGCCTGTTGTTTCTTAACTATGAGAGTCCCACGCCGCCCCACGGGCCGGGAAGTTTTCTTTTTGTCGCCGCGGTGAGGAAGGCCAATGCAGGAATACTGATTTTGGCCCTCGTCCTTTTCGGCATTGTATATGCGACCAAAGACAAGGCCATCAGCCGCATCTTTCTGGGCCTTTACATTTCATCCAGCTGGCTATTGCTGTTGGCCCTCTACCGGTATCTGCCGGTGGTTTTTTCAAATCTGTTATTTCGCGGTAAAAACACCATTAATACCATCCTGGCAGGCAATCCCCAAAGGGCGGAAAACCTTCAGGACTGGATCCTGAACAACCCTCCCTTGGGTATGAATGTGCTGGGGCTGGTCAGTTACGGAGAGGTTGAAGATGAGAATTTGAACCTGCCCATCCTCGGTCACATATCGGAGTTTGAGCAGTTGCTTGCTCAACATGAGGTTCACCAGGTCATTCTTCTCGAATCGCGGAATTCAAAAGCCTGGGTCAATTACGTCGTCGATACTTGCTATCGGGAAGGGTGCCGGATTCTCATCTTAAACCAGTGGGAAGATTATTTCGACCAGAAGCTGACCGCCGTGGAGGAGGGGCAACATACTTTTTTTACCCTTCAGGATGAACCGCTGGAGAATCCCGTCAATCGATTGTTGAAACGATTGTTGGACTGGCTGGTGGCTCTGCCCGTGGTTTTGCTGGCGCTGCCTTTTCTCATTTTAATTGTGAAATATTATCAGATTCGGGAGGCCCCCGGACCGCTTTTTTACCGGCAAAAACGAACGGGGTTCAAGGGGCAGACTTTTTCAATTTTCAAATTTCGCAGCATGTACTGTCAGCCAGAGAATTCGGATCAGCCCAATGAGGAGACCCGGCAGGCGAGTGAGGGAGACGCCCGCATCTTCTCCTTCGGCCAATTTATGCGGAAAACCAGCCTGGATGAGTTTCCCCAGTTTATCAATGTGCTCCAGGGGAATATGAGCGTGGTGGGCCCGCGCCCCCACATGACGGAACACGACGAGCAGTTCAAGCGTCTGGTGGAAATTTACCGCACCCGGCATTTTGTCAAACCCGGCATTACCGGCCTGGCCGGCCTGGCCCAGACTTTTGGATATCGGGGAGAAATCACCAGCATAGACCTGATCGAGGAAAGAATCAGGCTGGACATGCAATATATCAACAATTGGTCCATCTGGCTGGATATCGGGCTTATTTTCAAAACATTTGTGCAGGTATTATTCCCCCCCGGAGTGCCTATTGAAGCCTTTTATTGCGGTGATTTTACCCCGAATGCGCCACTAAAGCGGGAGGACTCTTTTTCCCATAGCGGCAGAGGAGCGGGAGGAGCCGTAAGGCATTGAAGTATCGAGGGATAAAGCTGGCGGGCGTTTTTAAGCAGCGCAGCAACCAGCCAAGGTAAAAACGATCGGCCCAGGGGGGAATCCTGGCTTGCCGGCCACTGAGGAATGCGATGGCCGCCCCGGTGCAAATAATAGCCGGCCGATAGGGAAGAGATCGCCGCAAATAATAACCCAGGATTTCCTGCACCCCGCCGCCCAGGTTGACAATGCACCCCGCCGCCCAGGTTGACAATGATATAGCGGGGCCTTCTCTCCAAAAGCAGGGCCACAAGGGCATCGTCCTCGATCTCACCGGGATCATAATAAGGCGCCGTATAACATTCGGAAGGGCTGACACTAATGCCGTTTTCTTGCAACCAGGCACAATAAGCTTCTCCCTCATCCTCGCTGGGCATAATCCAAAACCGGTTTTCTTCCGCGCGAAAGGCTTCGTCATGCAAAATCAGATGGGCTAAAAACTTGAGACCCGAAAGGCGCTTCAGGGAGCCTCTTTTGAAGAGCTTCCAAAGAAGCGTCATGAAACCACTGTCGGGCAAAGCGATATCGCAGTTTTCCACTGCCTCCTGATAAAGCCGGTCTTGCCCCAGAGTCGCCAGGCCCGGACCGGAAGGCGCCAGAATGAGGCCGCCATCAGCCGCGCGGGCGGCAACCTCCTCCACAGCACCCGAAAAAAAACGGATGCCGAGTATGGTTGTAAATTGATTCATCTCCTCCTGAGTGGTTTCCATTCCAGGCAACTCAAATATGAAATGTACGACGGGAATTTTCCAATCGTTAAATGAAACTTCCGGCGAAAAGGCAAAACCGGATTGGGCTCGGCCAGAGGCGCTAAAGAAAAATACGGCCTTTGGCGTAGAGCCTTGCTTGACCGATTAAATCGACTCTCTCACCGCGGTGGATGCATCGCAAATAACCTCTACGCGAGGATATCTGGATGGCCTCGAGCTGCTTTTTCCCGAGGATGTCCGACCAATAGGGGGTCAACAGGCTGTGGGCGGAGCCGGTCACCGGGTCCTCCAGTATTCCGGCCTTGGGGGCAAAAAAACGGGAAACAAAGTCGCAATCCGGGCCGTCGCCCCGGGCCGTCACGATGATGCCGAAAGCATCCAGCCGGAGCAGGGCGTCCAGGTTGGGCACGAGGGCGGCCACTTTTTTTGCTTCCGGAAAAACGACCATCAAGTAGAGCCCCTCGAAACAACCCACGGTATCTCTTCCCAACCAATCGGCCAGGGGTTCGGGCAGGTCCACCGGCTTGACCATCAATGCCGGGAAATCCATCCGCAGGCATTCGCCGTCGCCGTCGCCATCCTTGTAAACCACCAATCGGCCGCTGCGGGTGTTAAACTCGACCTTCTCCATTGACGGGTTTTCCATGAATAGGACGTAAGCCGCCGCCAGGGTGGCATGACCGCATAAATCGACCTCCACTTTGGGGGTGAACCAACGCAGGTGAAAGATTCCGTTTTGAGGGACGAAAAAGGCAGTTTCGGAAAGATTACTTTCGGCCGCAATCGATTGCAGGGTTTCGTCGTCCAACCAGGAATCTAGCGGGCAGACAGCGGCAGGGTTGCCACCGAAGAGTTTTTTTGTAAACACGTCAATCTGGTATAAAGGTATTTCCATAGAGCCGGAAGAGTAGCGAATTTCGACCGTCAATAACAGTCACAAATCCTGATAAACGCAAAGAGCACAGTTTTTCAAATTTAGCAATTCAGGCAGAGCCGTATTCCCTTTCCACCCGGCAGATGCGGACGGTATATTTGTCGTACCACCGGCGCATGCCCAATTGCTGGGCTTTGAGGTGCTCTTCATTCGCTTTCCAGTCCCGCATCGATTGCAAATCCTTCCAATAGGAAATCGTTATGCCATTTCCCTCGGCTCCCTTACCCGTCTCCACACCAAGATAGCCCGGCTGTTGGGCCGCCCGGATAAACATGAGCTCGGCCATCTCCTCATAACCCCGATCATCCTGCGAAGGGATGGAGGAAAAAATGACCGCATAATAGGGAGGCTTCATGGCAAGAATAGAAACCACTCACCAGGGAAGTTCCTGGCCGTTCCACTCGTGGAATTTTCCGGTATCCTGAAGGGTTGCCCGGTGGAAGATTTCGATCATTCCGGTGACCACATCCTGCGCTGAGTTGGGGGCTTCATTTCCGCCCATGTCCGTCCGCACCCAGCCGGGGCTTTGCAGCCGGGGCTTTGCAATAGAACAATGATATTGTCTTCCTTAAGCTGAACGGAGAGCATTTCGCCGATCATGTTGAGGGCGGCCTTGCTGGCGTTGTAACAATAGGAACCGGCATCCTTACCCATTTTTTCCCGGTAGGTTATCGAACTGAGCAAGGACGTTATAAATACCGCCAGGGGACGATCCCCTTTTTTTAGAAGCGGCAAAAAAGATCGCGTAACAAGAAGGGGCCCGGCGGCATTGATGCGATAAGATTCGGCCATGTTATCCAATGTCGTATCCTCGATCCCGGCCCAATCCCCCACCCCGGCATTGTTGATCAGGAGATCGATGGCATCAAATCGATGCGCCACCTCATCAGCCACCTGAGTAATGCATTCCTCGTTGGAAACATCCAGACTATGAATGCTCAATCTCTCGCCGCCATTGGATTTTAGCCCTTGCAACGACTCTGCTTGAGAGGGATTTCGGCTTGTGGCGATAACGCGATGGCCGGAATCCAGGTATTGGCGTGTAAATTCGAGGCCCAGCCCGCGGTTGGCTCCGGTTATGAGAATCGATTTCATAATTTATATTATTTAATTGGATTGGTTAGAACAGGCTCTCCAGGCATAGTTGCAAGGCGCCCTGCTTCCACCCATTTGACATGGGCCAGGTACTCCTGTCGTTGACGGGTGAATGTTTGAACAAACCGAAAAGGCTGGACGGAAGATCGCCCGGATACCAGTGGAACCACCAGTTGAACAAATCCGTTTGGCCGCGGGCAGCTAATAAGGGCAGCAGGGCGTCGCAGACAAGCGTATCAAGCCGCGAGCCGCCAATATTATTTCCCAGTATTTTTTCGGAAAGTTGCCCTTTCAGTTGTTTCATGCGGGCGGTGCGCCGAAAATCCGCTGTTGAGGAAAGACGCCCGGTCGATGTTTTCAAATCATGGCTCCATTCCAGAAGCGCCTCCGGCCATCGAAGATTATGGTCCAAAACCCGCATGTATTGTTCGAGCCGGTTTCGCGGGTGATTGGCCGGCCGAAGCCCGATCAGCTTCCAATCGCTCCTGGCCTCTTCGAACAAGGCATTCGCGGATTTGCCTAAGGCCGCCATTTCAGCCAGAGGATCTTTTTGGGCCAGACGGAGCATGGGTAGCCGATTTCGTTTATAGCCAAGCGTTTCCAGGGCCAGGCTGTGGCAGGAGCCGGACCATCCCTTCTCGTCCAAAAGCCGAACCCGGGAATCCACTTTGCATTGCCAGCGCAGACGGGATTTGCCGATCAAATACTCCCTACGCCCGTCCACGGATTTTTCCAACAGGGCCTCGAAACAGCTTAGTTTGTCCCGGTTTTCTAGAGCCAGAAGCGCTTCTTCGAGGGCATATTCCTCAAGGTCTTGCTGCAAATAAGGGAGCAGCACCAAAGTGTGGGGTTCTTTGCCGCTTGAGGTTATAGTTCTGGGTTCCGCGGGACCCGGCTCGAACAAAACCACGTGAAGAATAACGGAATCAAAGTTGAGATTGGTGTCGTGACAGTGGTTTTTCCAGTCTCGTTGATGAAAATGCACCTCGACATCGCCCCGCAGGCGATGGCCATCGATTTCGATCGAACAATCCTTGAAATCGGGTCCCTCCACCTGGTTCCACCTTCCGGGATGGTGTATTTTAAGAGGTTCCTTATCCAGGGTGTTTAAGTAGCTTTGGCTGAAATCTCCACGCAACCAGATTTGTTGAACCAGTTTCTCGGAAATTGCGACAGGACCGTAAAGACCCTGAATTTCCTCTAGCCCGGATATTTCATGAAGGGTAAAGTTTGGCTCGTTATTGCTATTGGAGATGGATTTCTTTGTATTTTGGGCGGATCGTCTTGATTTTGAGGTGTTTTTAGGGTGTAGAGACACTTCCCCCTTTCCCCCATTGGTTCGGTAGCGCCGGGGGCAGCGCCAATGCGCCCTTTAGGTTGGCACCAACCGGCGGGCCGCATGGTTGAAAAGACTGGCCCATGGATAACTTTCACTTAGATGAAAGTGAATCGTTCGGGTGTTGCGCACGATTACCGCTCCGATCTTGATTAATTTTAGCCGTAGACTGTGGCATTGGAGCCGCGCCCACTTCGTCCCTTTTAATGCGAACCGGCGCAAGGCTTCCATCAAGGTGTAGGCCAGCCCCGACAAGAGCAATCGCCACTGGTTGGCCCACCATTTATGCGCGCTGGTGCGTTCGCTGAACAATTGCATCTGTTCCTTGATCCGGTTCTCCATCTCACCGCGGCCACAGTATACTTTGTCGTAAAGCTCTTGGGGATCGCCCTGCAGGTTCGTCACCACGAAGCGCGGGTTGGACCCCTGTGCGGTGTGTTCGGCTTTGTGGATGATAAGGCGTTGGCGCCGCCACGATTTTGCCCCATACTCGAAGTGCTGAAACAGCCGTTGCTTTTTGCCGCTACCCTCGAACCATTGTTTGGCTTGCTCCTGCAACTGCCGGGCCGCTTGCTGCAAGCGTGCATGGCGGGCCGTTCCCACTATAAAATAAACCTCGTTGCGCTCGCACCACGAGAGAATCCGATCCCGGCAGAATCCGCTGTCGGCACGCCAAATAATCCGCGTATGGGGCCAGCTTTGGCGAATCCGTTTAACCAGCAATTTGAGGATGGCCCCGGCATGCTTGCTCGCATCGATCTTGCTGGGCCGCAGGTAGGCCACCAGAAGCTGATCGCCGCAAAAAACATACAGCGGCAAAAAACAGTAATGATCATAATAACCGTGGAAAAAACGTCCCTCCTGGAGCCCGTGCACCGGATTGTCGGTGGCGTCAAAGTCCAGGATGATCTCTTCGGGTTCCTCGGCAAAGGATCCGATGAACTGTTCGACCAGCAACTCGTTCAGGGCAAAGGCTGCCCGCCGATCCTGCCCGTTTTCAAAACGACACAAAGTCGGCGCGCTGGCCAACGCTTCAGTGCGCCCCGTTACCGTTTGCAACAAAGGATCGCGGCGCAGGGTGTCAAAGTCGTTCAAATCCTCATGGCGCACTTTGCCCTTCTGCCGTTTGTCTACTAATTGCCGGGCCGCTTGCTCGGTCAAGCCCAACCGCCGATCCACTTCCCGGATCAAAAGCAGCCCGGCATCCGAAGTAACCTCACCGCCCTTAAAATCAACCCGCACACGGCGGCCTTTTACCCTTGTCAACTGTAGTTCTAATTGTTTACTTTTTGTCATCGCTGATATTGCTTTAATGTTTAATCTATCCTGCTGTATATCAGCAGATAAGCATATCAGCGATACTTTTTTTATGAAATTTCCGGGCTAGGGCATTCTCTTTCACGTTTATGGATTCGGCCAGCGCCACTCTTTTTCTGTGATCTGGCTCCGGCGTTTCAGTTTTTCGCTTTGTCGAATCTCGCAGGAATGGATCCAGTCGGCCAATTGGCGAAACCCAATGGTGAGAGCACCGGCCGCTCCGGTGGATTGCCTGATCATATTGTCTCCGGATGCCACTATGATTTTTTGCGGATTTGAGGAACTGCGCACCAATTGCTCTATAACGGCATCAGCCGTCATGTTGGAGGGTGAATAAAGAAAAGAAAATGTCAACTGGCCGGAGGGCCGCTCGATGGAAATATCCTCCCCCTTTCCATCGAAAACCAAGGTCATGCGAACACCCTCGAAGTCGTGAATAATCCGCACCAGCGAGGCCAACTGCTGGCGGGCCGCCGCGGTGCCGCTGCTGAGAGCCTCACGGGATTCGGGAAAGGCATGGACCATGTTGTAGCCGTCGATGATCAAATGCTGGCAATCCGCCATAACCGGATATTGCAAAGGCGGAATCTGCAGCGGGCAAGAAGATTCCATAATTCAAACGGCGCCAACCGAATGGAAAAGCATTGATTGTAAGAAATAAGGGGTTTAAACAAAAGAGACCGCCACAATTTTTAAGAAGTATGAGAGCAATGGTTCTAGAAAAAGCCGGGCAGCCCCTGAAGCTGGTTGATCTGCCCGAACCAGAGCCGAAGTACGGAGAGGTGATGCTGCGCGTGCAAACCTGCGGCGTGTGCAGGACCGATCTGCATATCGTTGACGGGGATTTGAAAAATCCGGTCCTACCCTTGGTGCCAGGCCATCAGATTGTGGGATCAGATTGTGGGAATTGTGGAAAAGTTGGGCTATGGCGTGGGACGCTTCGAACTCGGGCAGCGGGTTGGCGTTCCCTGGTTGGGCAGCACTTGCGGAAATTGCCGGTTTTGCCTGGAGGATCATGAAAATCTGTGCGACTACCCTGTTTTTACCGGATACAACAAAAATGGCGGTTATGCCGAATATGTCACTGCGGATGAAGATTTTTGCTTCAATCTGCCCGAGGAGATAACCGACATCCAGGCAGCTCCCCTGCTATGCGCCGGTTTGATCGGTTTTCGCGCTTACCGTATGACCGGGCGGGCGCGGCGTCTCGGGCTTTACGGCTTTGGCGCCGCCGCCCATATCATTGCCCAAATTGCCCATTTCGACGGGCGGAAGGTATTTGCCTTTACCCGGCCGGGCGATGAGGAAGGCCTCAAGTTTGCCCGCAGGCTGGGGGTTTCCTGGGCGGGCAGCTCGCTTGAGCGGCCTCCCGAGCCATTGGGGGCGGCCATCATTTTTGCCCCCGTCGGCGATCTCGTGCCGCTTGCCCTGAGAGCAGTGTGCAAAGGCGGAGTGGTCGTTTGCGCGGGCATTCACATGAGCGACATACCCTCTTTTGCCTACCAGGACCTCTGGCAGGAACGGGTGCTCCGCTCGGTGGCCAACTTAACGCGGCGCGACGGCATTGACTTTCTCGAACTTGCCCCCAAAGTTCAAGTGCGTTCCCATATAACCGTCTATGAACTTGAGGAAGCCAACCAGGCCCTACAGGACATGCGTGAAGGGGGCTTAAAAGGAAGCGCTGTCCTAAAAATCTAAATAAGACGACTCGGGCGCCGAGTTCCCGGCAAAGTGGTTTGAAAAGAAGAAACCGCTTTGGCCGCAAGTTATGGATCGATCCGGCCCAGGGTTATTTAATTAATGCCACCATTGGAAAATACAGTTAAAAAGAAAGACGCTGCCAACCTTACCACGGCGGAAAGGAGCAAGGCTCAAAAACATGCCATGCTGGGGCACTTGGTGGGGCCTTTTGCCGGCAATGTGGTGGCGGGGCAGTATATGATGCTCTTCGCCACCGATGTGCTCCAATACAATGCGTTGACGATTGCCGCCATTGTCGCTTTTACCCCGCTGATTACCTTCTTCCGCCTTCCCATGATGGGGCCGGTTCGCCAATTCGGCCGCATACGAACTCTCAAAGTGGGCCGGGCTCTTCAGGTATTGACCATCGTTTTGCTACTCCTGACTCCGGCCAACCTGCTCACCCCACTGATCTACGCTGGCCTCATTTTTTTGTTTTTGATCTCCAGGGAACTTGGTATCGGCCTGGTGTGGCAATCGTTATTGCGGGATTACACAACAACCGAGGACCGGGGGAAATTTTTCGCCCGCATGCGTTTTTCTTTCAACACAACCAACCTTGTATTAAATGGGATCATCATATTTCTGGTTGGAAAATCGGTCACCGAGGGCGTTTACAAGGGCATGCTCCTGATCAGCCTGGTCGGGATGCTGAACAGTTTGTTCTGGATCAAGTTTCTACCCGATATCTCAGCACGGAAAAGGAAAACGAAGGCTGATGAAGGCGCCAAAGGCATTTCCATTCTGAACGTCTTGCGCCACTCCCCATTGATGCGGCTGCCCCTATTGGTTGCCCTGCTGACCACCGCCGCCAGCCTACCTCTGGGCGTCATCTACTTCCGACAAATGCTCCATGTGCCAGCCAACCTGGTGGCCTTGTTCATTTTTTTCAGCACAACCGGGAGCGCTCTCTTTTTCTTTTTATGGGGCCGCCTGGCGGACACCATCGGGTTCCGCCCCATGCTCATCGGGTTGTTATTGCTGACGGCGGTTTCTCTGCCGCTCATCATTTTTGTCCCTCCATTTCCGGAACAGGGGCTGGACTGGGGTCAATTGCAGCCGGCCACCATACTGGGCATCGGCGCCCTCCTCTTCCTGGGTTTTTCCAACGGGCTCTGACCTCGGGCATAGGCATCGCGGTAGTCTCCATTAAACTGCACCATGTGAGCCAAAAAGACAGCTTCGAGGCCTTGAATGTGCTGGCCGTGATCTCGGCCGGGTTTCAGGCCGTGGTGGCATTCCTGGCCGGCCTTTTCCTCCAGCATATCGCTATTCCGGCCGGTTCCATGCCCATCGGAGGCGGGCTTTTTTACCTCGATTGGTATAAGGGATTCGCGGCCATGTTTTCACCAGCCCTGCTTTTCCTCACTATTCCCATAGCGCTTCGGCTGCCCAATGTGCGACCCTGGTTCGGTGTGAGTCATTTTTTCAACGCCATTATAAACAGCCCGGCGCGCACTCTAATAGCCATCCGCAACGTTTACGATGAAACTCCCGAAAGGCGCACCAAACTGGCCCACTGGTTCGGCTTGAATAGCAATCCGATGTCCATTGAGCCACTTCTCGCCCTATTGAACGATCCCTCTTACGAAGTCCGCACGGAGGCCACCCGAAGCCTTGCCCGCAGTGGTTCCACCCTGGCCGGAAAGGAGTTGCAAAAAGTATTGCAGGATGAAGAACGCCGGGCGCTCTGGGACCAGGCCGCCTGGGCTCTGGGGGAATTAAAATACCAGCCCGCTTGCGATTTGCTGGTCGAGCGCCTCTCCCTCGAAACGCCGAACAGGGTACGCATAATGGCGGCCCGGGCTCTGGGAAAACTGGAGGAGAGCGGAACCATTTTCCACCTTTTAAAAGCCATGAAGGAGGAGCAATTGCGTTTGACTCTGGTCTCGGCCTGCTGCCTTTCCCTGCTTCACCTTGATGCCAAAGAACACGCCGAAGACGTTTTTCGCGCCCTGCTGCGTTTACGCAACCGGGAGGACCGCTATGAGCTGATGAGTGAAATTTGCCCCTGGCTGGATATAACTTCCGGCTGGCTCCTACATTCCAGCAGCGCCGATTCTTCCTGGCAAAGCCTCAATCAGCAACTGGAGTGGAAATCTGCCTCCTGGCTGGAAAAACGGCAAAAAGTGATCGGCGTATTCCAGGAGAAGGATCAAGACAAAATATTCCTGCTGATGGTGGAAGGGTTGAGAAAATTTCCATCCCACGAGGGAATGGTGGAACGCGCTCTGGCCAAGGTAGGACGCGAAACGGGAGGATGGTCCCATTTATCGGTTTTGGCCACCGCCTGGCTCCTTTTTACCGATTAGGAACCGAAAACCAATTCCTCGAGTTGCTCAAAATCATCCACCACCCAATTGGGTTGCAGGTTTGAATTTTGCAAATCCTGGCGGGAGGAAACACCGGTTAAAATGAGCGCTGTGGGCACCCCTGCATTGTAACCGGCCTTAACGTCGGTTTCGATGCTGTCGCCCACCAGCAGCGCATCCTCAGGAGAAATTTCCAGTTGCTGCAGGGCGATATCGATGATGAGTCGTTCCGGTTTCCCGATAATAACCGGTTCCAGTCCTGTGGTGGCGGTCAATGCGGCCAGGATGGCGCCGTTACCCGGAACAAATCCATTTTCGGTGAAGAGAACCTTGTCGGGGTTGGTTCCGATGAATTGGCCGCCGGCTCTTATGAATTGTGTCGCCTTTGTCAGTTTTTGGTAATCTACGAAAGGATCATAACCGACCACGACATAATCCGGCGACTCTTCAGAAGGGGTATGGCCGCCCTCAATCAGGGCCTGGCGAAGAGGCTCTTCCCCGATATAATAAAATTTGCCGGGAGATAAATGCCGGGCCGCAGCCTGGGCGGATGTAAGCACATCGCCGACTTCGCACTCAATATCCATCTCCCTCAATATCCGGCAAACCGTTTGTGGAGAGCGATTGGCTCGATTGGTCACAAAAGCGCAGTCGAGGCCCTCTTTGCGAACCCGCTTGATAAAATCGGCCGCCCCCGGAACCTCCTCGGTTCCCCGGTAAACCGTTCCGTCCAGATCGAGAAGAATGCTCTTAAACATCGAAAAAGTAGTCAGTAGTTAGAAGACAAAAGTCAAGATTCAGGAGGCAGAATCCTGAAAATTCTTTCCGGCATAGCGCAGTTTAAACCTAAAACCGGCACCTGTTTCTTTTAATCTGCAATCCCTATTGTCAATCCATGGCCAGGCCCATATCGGCGTCCTGCAGTTCATGGGCTGGACCGGATGCTTCCCGTATCCATTCGCTTAGTTGGTTAGGCGAGAGCACGTCCGAGGCCGGTAACTCCTCGACCGACCGGATGCCGCAGAGTTCGAGGAATTTGTCCGTGGTGCCATACTGCAAGGGACGCCCTGGCAGTTCCGCCCGCCCGGTGACAATTATCAGCTCATGCTCGAGCAAAGTGTTGAGGGAACTGTCAGAGGATACCCCCCGGATGGATTCTACTTCGGCCCGAGTGATAGGCTGGCGATAGGCTGCAATTGCCAAGGTCTCCATGGAGGCCGGACTGAGTTTCAAGGGTCTCGGTTCCTCTCTGAAAAGCCTGACCCAGCCTGAGAAGTCCGGTTGGATGGCAAGGCGATATCCTTTGGGCCCCTGAACGATGCGAAAAACTTCCTTATTTTCAATCAGTTCACTGGCTATCACATCCATGGCGTCCCGAATCTGGGTTGAAGTGAGCAGGGAGGGAACCTGGTCGATGAGCGCTTTCATCAGCCCCTGGCCGTTCTCCTCGCTGAGCGACTCTTTGTTTTGCGCCGATTCCTCAACGTCGACGGCCTCTGAACGGGAGGATTTGTCATGATAGCGGGTAATGACCGCCTGCACATCCTTGATTGAGAGGGGTTCGGATGTCGAAAACAACAACGCCTTGAGGATTTTTTGCAGATTAAATTCCATGCATGAAGTCGATTTAAAGAAAATGAAATTCGAATGAAATCGCCCTCATGGTGAAAGATCATTCGATACCGTTTCGTCGCAGTTCTTCGGCCAGGCGATGAAAAGGATTGTCATCATGGTTTGATTGATTGAAAAAAGAGTTTCTCAAGAAATTGTCTATTTGCGGCAGTGCAGGCAAGCCCGCATTGAAACACTCTTAATTTTAACTCGAAATCAGGAAATTTAGTGAATTCAGAAAAAAACGATCCCAGAACCTACTCGGCGGAATTTGTGGACGGTTACGACCGGGCTGGAAACAGGTCTATGCTCAGAGCGGTTGGCTTTAAAGACGAAGATTTTACCAAACCAATCATCGGGGTGGCCTCCACCTGGAGCATGATTACGCCCTGTAATATGCATATCGACGAACTGGCCCGGGAAGCCGGTTCGGGAGTCGATGCGGCGGACGGCAAGTCCATTATTTTTGGAACCATCACGGTTTCCGATGGTATTGCCATGGGCACTTCCGGCATGCGCTACTCCCTCGTCTCCCGCGAGGTGATTGCCGATTCCATCGAAACGGTGACCGGGGGCGAGGGCTTCGACGGAGTGGTCGCCATCGGAGGGTGCGATAAAAACATGCCCGGCTGCCTGATGGCCCTGGCCCGCATGAACCGGCCCGGAATCTTTGTTTACGGGGGCACCATACTGCCGGGGATCCACAAGGGTAAATCTGTCGATATCGTGTCTGTCTTCGAGGCCGTCGGGCAACGCGCCAGCAACAAGATCGACGACGAGGAACTGAAACAGATCGAAACTTGCAGCGTGCCCGGAGCGGGAGCTTGCGGAGGCATGTACACGGCCAACACCATGGCCTCCGCCATCGAAGCCTTCGGGATGAGCCTGCCCGACAGCTCCGCCCGCACGGCCATCTCTAAAGACAAAAGGGAAGAGTGCGTGGAGGCCGGAAAAGCGATCGTCAATCTGGTCAATAAGGGCATTTGCCCGCGCGACATTTTGACCAGGGAAGCATTCGAAAATGCCATTACCGTCGTGATTGCTCTGGGGGGCTCGACCAATGCAGTTCTGCATCTATTAGCCATCGCCGATGCCGCTGAGGTATCGCTGAGTATAGACGATTTTACCCGCATCGGTAAAAATGTGCCCGTTTTGGCCGACCTTAAGCCAAGCGGCAAATACAACATGTCTCATCTGGTACGGGTCGGCGGTTTACGGCCGCTCATGAAAACGCTCCTGGACCATGGATTGCTGCATGGGGACTGCTTGACCGTTACCGGAAAAACGCTGCGGGAAAACCTGGAAAATGTCGGTCCCTACCCCGAGGATCAGGATGTGGTCCATCCATTCGACAAACCGTTGAAACCGGACAGCCATTTGCGCATTCTCTACGGAAACCTGGCTCCGGAGGGCGCCGTGGCGAAGATTTCCGGGAAGGAAGGACTCAGTTTTACCGGTCGCGCCCTAACTTTCGATTCGGAGGAAAATGCCCGCAAGGCCATTCTGGATGGAACCGTGCAGGCCGGCCACGTGGTCGTCATCCACTACGAAGGCCCCAAGGGAGGACCCGGCATGAGGGAAATGCTGGCCCCCACCTCCTCTATCATGGGCCGCGGGCTGGGCGGAGAGGTCGCCCTCATTACGGATGGCCGGTTTTCCGGCGGAAGCCATGGATTCGTCGTGGGGCACATCACCCCCGAAGCCGCTGTGGGCGGCCCAATCGCTATTGTCGAGGATGGCGACACCATCATCATTGATGCCGAGGCCAACGAATTGAACCTGCACATTTCAGCAGAAGAACTCAAAGAAAGACTAGCTGCCTGGAAACCCCGTCCGCCAAAATCACGGCGGGGAGTCCTTGCCAAGTACGCCAAATTGGTCAATTCAGCATCTCTGGGCGCCGTTACCGACGCCGGGCTTTGAACAGCCGATTTTCGCGCCTGAATAATCAAGGATATTCGTTTATTTCTTCAAAGATGTCCTGGGATCGATTTAAAAAATACCACTTTGCTGCCAGGGAATTGGGTTTTTCCCTCGATATCAGCAAAATGAATTTCCCCGATTCGTTTTTTGAATCGATGGCAGGGCGTATGGAATCGGCTTTTGACGATATGGAAGCGCTGGAATCTGGAGCCATTGCCAATCCCGATGAAAACCGGATGGTGGGCCATTACTGGCTGCGAGACTCTAGGCGGGCGCCATCAGCCGAAATCCGTGAGGCCATTGAGAACGCAATTGAAAAAATTCACCGGTTTTCAGAAGACGTTCACTCGGGAGCCATTACCGGCCAAAACGGCCCTTTCCGCAACCTGCTGTTGATCGGCATCGGCGGTTCTGCCCTGGGACCCCAGTTTGTCAGTCAAGCCCTCGGCAATCTTTCCCAAGACAGGTTGAAACTTTTTTTCCTCGATAACACCGACCCTGATGGTTTTGACAGGATTTTGGGAGAATTGGAGGGACAACTGGGTGAAACCTTGACCGTGGTGGTTTCCAAATCGGGCAGCACAGCGGAAACCCGCAACGGCATGATCGAGACAAAGCTCGCCTACGAACACGCCGGTCTGGACTTCGGTCGACACGCCGCGGCCATCACAGGGGAGGGCAGTTTACTCGACCGGCTGGCCCTCGATAACGGCTGGATCGAGCGTTTTCCACTTTGGGACTGGGTTGGCGGGCGCACTAGCGAAACCGGTCCCGTGGGTCTGCTACCGGCCGCCATACAGGGAATCGATATAAAAGAATTCCTCAAGGGGGCGGCCAACATGGACAGCTTAACCCGTCGAAAAAAGACCGGTGAGAATCCGGCGGTACTACTGGCCCTAATGTGGCATCATGCCACGGATGGCCGAGGGGCCAAGGATATGGTGGTCCTGCCCTACCGCGACCGCCTGGCCCTGTTCCCCAAATACCTCCAGCAGCTGGTCATGGAATCGCTGGGTAAAGAGAAGGGTTTGCAGGGCAATATCGTCCACCAGGGAATTTCCGTTTACGGCAACAAGGGCTCGACCGACCAGCACGCCTATGTGCAGCAGCTTCGGGAGGGAGTGGCCAATTTTTTTGTAATTTTTATCGAGACGCTCAAGGATCGGGATGGAAACTTCCTCGTTGAAGTCGATCCCGGAAATACTTCCGGCGACTACCTGAATGGGTTTTTCCTCGGCACCAGGGCGGCTTTGCACGAAAACGGGAGGGAGTCCATCACCATAACCCTGGATGAAATCTCTCCGGCTACGGTTGGGATGCTGATTGCGCTGTTCGAGCGAGCGGTCGGGTATTACGCCGGCCTGGTCGGTGTAAACGCCTATCATCAGCCCGGAGTCGAAGCCGGGAAGAAAACTGCCGCTTCGTTTCTCCAATTGAGAAAGAATATTCGGGATTTCTTGCGGGAGCGGCCCAACCAAGCCTACACGGCGGAACAGTTGGCCGACGCCCTCGACCGCACCATGGATACTGAAATTATTTTCAAATTACTCGAACACATGGCCGCCAACCCGGCCGGCGGAGTCGTTAAACAAGAAAACGAGGTTATTTTTGCCGGCAGTTATAGGTTTGATTCTTCGCCATGATTGCCCTAAATTAAGGTTCTCATTTAAACTCACCCAATAAACATGCCGACTGTTGGAAAAAATCGAATAAATCTAGCATCGATGGCTGCCGCGGCAACTTTTGCCCTCCTTCTGGCCTTTACCCTAAAGGCAAAAAGCCATTTATCGCAGGAATTGGCTTCATCGCGGGAATCGACCTACAAAATGAGGATGGGCAATGAAAAAATCCAACAATCCAACACTGCCCTGAACAAGAAAATCGGCTCCCTGACATCGGAACTGGATTCCTCCGAAGCAAGGTCGGGCGCCCTGCTGCAGGAAAACTTGCAGGGCCGAAAAGAGATTTCCATGCTAACCGAAAGAATGGAGGAAATGGAGTTCAATTCCAGGAATCGCGACAACGAATTAGTGGAATTCAAACGCCAATTGGTGGCTTTAAAAACTAATTATTCCGATGCTTCCGAACGCTCTTCCAGGAGAAATACAGAGGAGCAGATCTCGGTTCTCAACGATGAAATCATCAAGCTGAAAGCCGATTTATATGCTTACCGGAACCTGTCGGAGGGATCTTCGTCCGATTATTCCGGCACCACCGGCAAATTGAGCAGAGGAGACCGCCTGCCGGGCTGGATTCTCAGCCTCGGGCCCCGCCATTCGGTGCTGGCTATCAGTCTGGGCGGCGACCATGGTATTCAAGAAGCCATGAAATTACAGTTGGTCAATGAACTCGGACCCATCGCCCTCATAGAAATCTCCAAAGTCGAACCCCAATTCAGCATCGCTCATATCCTTCCGGGTTCCCATCCCGGTTATCCCGATCAAATGGTTGAAAACGAAGAAATTTCATTTATTGTTCAATAGAAAACGTAAGTAGCTATGAAAAAATCCATAAACAAACTTGTCGCGTTAATCCTTCTGGCAGTCGGCCCCCTGCTGTTTTTTGCCGGTTGCGAGCAGGATCCGCATGAAACAGCGGTGCCCTGGTCGCAACCCGCCGACTGGGAGGGCCAGGTTCCCGGCATGGGGGGACGATAGGTCGATCACCCCCAGTGCCCAAGCGGAATTCCACCAGGCCTAAGAGCGATGGCCGCAGCCAGGAGATGGGTTCTGGATGCCTCTATCTGGTAGCCACTCCCATCGGCAATCTGGGCGACATCACAAAAAGAGCCGAGGAAGCGCTCTCCCAATGCCAATTGCTGGCCTGCGAGGACACCAGAAAAACACGGCAACTCCTTTCCCATTTGGGAATATCCGCGCGCACCACGGCGCTGCACAATTTTAACGAAAAAACCCGGGCCTCCTCCATCGCCGACCTCGTTGCGGAGGGGCAATCGGTCGCCATCGTCAGCGACGCTGGCACTCCGGCCATAAGCGATCCAGGTTTCAGGGTGGTGCGGGAATGCCGCCGTCGTAATTTGCCGGTTGTGCCGATCCCCGGCCCGTCGGCGGTGACGGCTGCTTTATCCGCCTCCGGCCTGCCCAGTGACGGTTTTCTATTCGCCGGATTTCTGCCGCCAAAAAAATCTGCCAGGAGACGGTTTTTCGAGCGCTACCGGGACTTCGAATATACCATTGTCCTTTTTGAATCGAAACACCGCATAACCAAACTCCTGGATGATTTGATTGAGGTCCTGGAGGCTGATCGTGTGATTTGCGTGGCTCGGGAAATCACCAAAATACACGAATCCTTTCACACCGGACCAGCAGAATCGATTCAGAAAGAAGTGCAGTCAAAAAGTTTAAAAGGGGAGTTTGTCGTCCTCATCGCCAAATCCGGATTCGTTCTCTGAACAAACCAATTCGCGCAATGGCTTGGCAAAAATCAACCGCCGCCATCATCGATGTTGGCAGCAATACCATCAAACTGCTGGTCGTCCAATCCGGACCGGAGTTGAATATTCTGGAACAGGCAACCCTCGACACGAGAATCAGCCGGGGAATCGGGGATGAAATTCCCCAACTGCAAGAAAAAGCAATCACCGAAGGCGCCGAAGCCGTTCAATCGCTGGCCCGGAGAGCTTGCCGGCACAATCCCGACACCGTCATCGCAACGGCCACCAGCGCCGTCCGCGAAGCGGCCAACGGACAGGATTTCATCCGGGCTATAAAGGAAAAGACCGGCCACCAACTACGAGTCCTGAGCGGTCAGGAAGAAGCCCGCTACATCGCTCTGGGAGCCACTCTGGACCCCTCCCTGGGAAACCTGAAAAATTTTCAAATGGTCGATTTGGGAGGCGGCAGCCTGGAACTCATTGATGTAGCCAATGGGCAACCGGGACGGACTGCCAGTCTCAAGCTGGGCGCGGTCCGCCTGATGGAGCTCTATATTGGCGATCCCCAAAAACCCTTGGATGAAGCAGCCAAAAACAATATTAAAAAAGCCGTGCAACGGAAAATTACAGAATCCGGCTTTCGGTTTGCCAAAAATGAAACGCCCCTGGTCGGCTCCGGGGGAGCGTTCTCCTATTCCCGGTATTTGCTGGCCCAAAGGGAAGGCATGGAACTCGAAGATTATCCCAACCGATTGCCTGGGCATGAATTGCGAACCCTGTGCGACGAACTTTGCTCCATGTCCATGAAAGAGCGGCAGTCTCTTCCAGGTTTGCCGGCCTCAAGGGCCGACATCATTCCGGTTGCCCTCTTGACCCTCCTGACCCTTGCTGATATGGCCGAAAAGGACAGCTTTTTACACACTTTCTACAATTTACGCTTCGGGTTGGCCGCGGAATTTTTCAACAAGCTCAGCCTGCAAAGCTGAGAAATCGTCGGGAAGATCGGCTTCCAGAATGATCGGTCGCTTATCGACCGGATGCTGAAACCCAAGCCTCCGGGCGTGCAGCATGGTCCGTTTGGCCTCAATCGAATCGGTTTTGACAGTTTTTCTCCCATAAACTGGATCACCCACCACGGGATGCCCGATATGGGCCAGATGAACGCGGATTTGATGGGTGCGGCCGGTATGGATTTTCAACCGAAGAAGGGAATAACTGTGGCTAAAAGCTTCCTCCATTTCCCAATCGGTGCGGGCTGGCCGCCCCCGCGGATTTACGGCCATTTTAACCCGATGGACCGGGTGCCGTCCGATGGGCTCGTTAATGGTTCCGCTTTGCAATTCCGGTTTGCTTGTGACCAGGGCCAGGTATTCTTTGTCGATTTTACGCTCCGCGAATGAGCGGCTCAATTCCATGTAGGCGGCGTCGCTTTTGGCGGCCACCATGACGCCGCTGGTCTCCTTGTCCAGGCGATGCACGATGCCGGGCCGAAGAGAGCCACCGATGCTGCTTAATTTCTCACCGCAATGGAATAGCAAGGCATGCACCAAGGTGTCGTCCCCGGTCGCATTCCCTGGATGCGTGACCATTCCGGTAGCCTTGTTTACAACGATGAGGTGATCATCCTCATACAGGATATCCAGAGGTAGTTCGACCCCCCTCAACTCCGTCGGAGCCGCTGCCGGTGGGGTGAAAGTAATTTTTGCCCCGGCCGATATTTTGTGGTTTTTGCCGATAGCCTCGTCGTCCAGCCAGACGAGTCCGGCATCGAACATGGCTTGCAGCCGGGTCCTGCTGTATTCGGGGCAAAGGCTGTGTAAAACCTTGTCCGCGCGCGCCTTGTCAATTCCAGGTGGCGCTTCCACGACAATTTCCTCCCCCTCCGGCATGGTGGCCATCTGCTCTGTTATCAATAACATTAATTATTTTCCACAAAGGAATCGATTTGAGCCAGATAGGGGCTCTTTTCCTCGTCATCCATGAGAGCGACCTCGAAACCGTTTCGGGCGATTTTGGCCAATTCAACTTTGCTGAATAAATCCACCGACAAAGCCTCATACTCATCAATGAGCCGATTCCCAAAGGATAGCGGGTCGTCCGTGCTGATCGTGCAGCGGACCCCCTGGTCGAATAATTGGCGGATCGGATGCGCTTCCATCGTTTCCACTACATCGAGTTTGACATTGCTGATGGGGCAGGTGTCGAAAGTGACATTTCGATCCAGCGCCATTTGCACGACCTCGGGATCTTCGATAGCCCGAATACCGTGCTGGACTCTTTTCACCCCTAGCAGATCGATGGCGTCGCGCACATACTCGGCGCCCCCGAATTCACCGGCGTGAGCTTTTGTTTCCAGCCCGGCCTCGCGCGCCGCCTGCCACAGACGCTCTTTCCAGGGCAAAATGGGCATTCTTTCCGGCCCGTGCAAGTCGATCCCGTCGAGCCCCTCCCAGTTCGGGCATTCGTCGAGGATTGGGGCCATCTTCTCGTTGTATTGATTGCGCAGCATTCCCATAAAAACGCTTACCTGCAATCCCTCGGGCGCAGCGCTCTTGATCGCGTCCACAACCTCCGGTCCATGCAAATCATGAAGTTCCACCATTCCCGCATGAAAGCTAAGCTCCAGGTATTTTACATTTTGCTCGACCAGGGCCGGAAATATTTCCTTGGCGGCAATATGATAACGCTCGGGAGAAATATACCACGCATTGACCATGCCAAGCAGTTCGTCCTCGAAATGCTTAAAAGTGGCAAACTTGAAATCCAGTCCCCAGCCAGCGGGAAGCGATTGATACTGCTCCGGGTCCAGTTCCTGCAAAAGATGAAAAGGGAGCGCCCCCTCAATATGCAAATGAGTCTCCGTCTTCGGCAGCCACTGAATAAAATCAACAATTTCCTTATCCTCTTGATAGCCCATAATTCTGTCCTAATCCAAATAATCCGTAGTTAAAAAATTCCTGCTTCCCTCATCCAGCATCCTGCATCCAATATCTATGTAATCAGTAGTTAATAAATCCAGTATCAAGAATCAAGCATCCATATATTCCGCATTGGCCAACACCATGCTATAAATCCAAAAAAAACGCAATAGATAGGTTGGCTGCGTTTGATGCGTTTGAATAAAGTTAAAAAAAACTGCAAAACTCCCAAAAATGCGCCAAAATGTCCCACAAAATCCTCTATCTTTTCTAAAAACCCGCAAATTTCACAGATAAAAGCAGATAAAGAAAGCATCATGAATCCTGAATCCAGATAAATCCTCTCTTCAATTAAAGGATTACAAACTCACTTGCAAATTTCGCCAAAAATTTTATCGTACCCAATTTGGGTCTGCGTAGACGCTGCCTACAATATGTAAAGCGGACGTGAAAAACGTGGAACGAACCATGCGACGGAACGGCCTATGCTTGCTGATAACGGCAACGACGTTTGTCTTGATATTCTTTGCGTCTGCCTCCACCATCGTGGAACGCCTTTACCTAGATTGGGAAGATGAATTCCTCGTCATATCTGGATTTCGATTGGCTGCCCCTATTAAGATCCACTATCTGGAGGCGTTTGTCCGATCTGGCTCGACCAATCAAGACTGGAATGAGTCTGTGACACCGCATCGAACGACTTTGATCGCTCGAGCTGAGGATGGGTCCTCGATAATTCTTCGAAGCGAACTCCCGGTCATATCTGAGTCAGGACAAGTTTCAACTGACCCACCTGTGATCGTTGAGCATAAGATAACTGCCAGTATAGACGAGGTGAGCTTCTTTGTAACTGCCCGGAATCGAGGTGAGGAGAACGTCGATGTCCTTTGGGCTCAGCCGTGCATCAGGGTAGGCGAATTCACAGGTCGCGGTCTCAAATGGTACGAAGAGGATCACTACGTTGACATGTGTTTCGTTTTTCTGGACGGCAAGTTGACGACCCTGGATAATACACCCCGTTCCTCGGATGGATTCTTAACTCCGGGCCAGGTGTACGCCCCTGATGAGATAAACCGAGACAATCTCAACCCGAGGCCCCTCAGCCCCGCGATCCCTTCGAATGGCTTGATCGGGTGTTATTCCGCAGACGAGTCGATGTTGGTGGCAACGGCGTGGCAACCGTATCAGGAGCTGTTTCAAGGGATCGCCACATGTATCCATGCCGACTTTCGGATCGGGGGCCTCGCACCGGGAGAAACCAAGATCATGCGCGGCAAAATCTACGTTTTGGAAAACGATGCAAAACAGTTATTACAGCGATATCGCCGTGATTTTCGGGAATAGGAGGATGGAAGAGCACCTATCAGGAGGTTCAGTGGACAGGGCATATGCGCCGCCTATGAACCGCGATCCGTTAGGCATATCTAGTTACAAAAAAAAGCCTTTATGAACAGTAAACCCGGTCCCCGTAAAACTCGGGAGTTTAACAATCATCATTTTGACTCCACGATCTGGAATGATTTCAAGTTTCGAGTCGATGACATCGTTATCGCAACTTATGCTAAGTCAGGGACAACCTGGATGCAGCAAATCATTGCCCAACTGTTGTTCAATGGCGAAGATGGTTTAGAAGTGGCGGAAATGTCGCCCTGGATGGATCTCCGGGTGCCACCCAAGGAAGTAAAACTTCCTATTGTTGAAGCACAAACGCACCGGAGATTCATTAAAACACATTTGCCGGTGGATGCATTGGTCTTTTCTGAAAAGGCAAAGTACATCTATATCGGCCGGGATGGCCGCGATGTTCTTTGGAGTATGTACAACCATCATGTTACTGCGAATGAGGCCTGGTATGAGGCATTAAATGATACCCCCGGCAGAGTTGGTCCTCCTATTGAAAAACCGACCTCCTCTATAATGCAGTATTATCATGACTGGCTGGATCGGGATGGCCATCCCTGGTGGCCTTTCTGGGAAAATGTACGCTCATGGTGGGCTATCAGAAATCTGCCGAATGTCTGTTTTGTGCACTTCTCTAACCTTAAAAGTGACATGCCGGGGGAAATTCGTCGAATAGCCGAGTTTCTCGAAATCCCAATTGATGAAACTAAATGGGTGTCCATACTGCTTCACTGCAGTTTTGACTACATGAAAGCAAATGCCACAAAAAGCGTGCCTCTCGGTGGCGCCTTTTGGGACGGTGGGGCTCAAACATTTATTCACAAAGGTACGAATGGCCGTTGGCGCGATGTTCTCCAAAAGGACGAGTCGTTAAAGTACGAACAACATGCTGCGAAAGAACTGGAAAATGAATGTGCCCACTGGCTCGCAACAGGCGAAATCTCCTAAGAGCAACGTAAATTCCAACAATGCCTAACGTCGCGCTTGCAGCCGGATGCTTAATCGCGGTTTAAAAACATTGGACTGCGCCCCGTTCAGCCCATGAGGTATTCGGGATTCAGCTTTTGCAGGGATTTGGGTAGGAAGAGGCCGTCTTTGGGGGTGAATCAAAGGAGTACGGCGATTCGATTGCCGCCACGGTGGTAATGGAGATGGGTGAAGCCTTTTTCCTTGAGCAGGGGCAGAACGATTTCGAAGAATTGGCCCACGCTTGTGGGGTTGTGGGCGTCGGAGCCGATGGTAAGTTTGACGCCCATATTGGCCGCCCAATCGAGGATGATCGGATCGGGGTGTACCTGGGCGCAGTCCTTAATGAATCCGCTCGTGTTGATCTCCATGCAGATGTCTGCCTCGATTACGGTTTGCAGAAAACGCCGGATGCTTTCCTCGTGGTCTGAGGGCTCGAAATTTGAGACCGTTCCATAGATGCGGATAACGTCAGGGTGGGAAATGCTGTTATAACGACCCGTGGCCGCACCGGCGGCGAGGTCCTCAAAATAGGTTTCCACTTTTTCAAAATCCGTGCGTGCGTTGGCGCCGCGCAGGCGATCCTGGTAACTTGAGGTAAAGTGATGAAGGGAGCCGAGTATGAAGTCGAATTGGTTGCTTTCGAGGGTTTTGTCCATTTGAGCCATCACCCGTTCGTCGGGAAAAATTTCCGCCTCGATGCCGCAGAGGACTTCCACCCCCAGCCGTTCTCCAACAATTCGGGCCTTGTCCACCATTTTGTAATACTTTGGCAAATGCTTCTCTTTCATGCGGATTCCGTAGTTTCCGAATCCGCCCATGTCCATGGGTATATGGCAGGTAAAGGTGACCAGTTGGATACCTTTGCGGGCCGCCCATTGGACATACTCGCCAGTGGAGCCGCCCGCATGGCCGCAAAGCCTGGTATGCATGTGACAGTCGAAAATCATGGTGCCAGCCTTTCGATTTTCCAGGAACTGTCTTCCTCTAGCGAGTAGAGGAAACGGTCATGCATCCGATTCTTCCTGCCCTGCCAGAATTCAAACGTGTGCGGGATCACACGGTAGCCTCCCCAAAAGGACGGCAGGGGCACTTCGCCCAGCGAAAATTTGCGTTTCATCTCCTCGAATTTCATCTCCATAATACCACGGGTGGAGATAACACTGCTTTGGGCCGAGGCCCAGGCCCCAAGACGGCTTTCGAATGGCCTGGTGAGGAAATATTTAAGCGATTCGGCGGTGGGAATTTTTTCCGCCAGCCCGGCTATGCGCACCTGCCGATATTGAGCCTGCCAGTATATCAGCAATTCAACATGAGGATTTTCATCAATCTGGCGGGCCTTGACGCTCTCGTAGTTGGTATAAAATACAAAACCATCTGGGTCGAATTGTTTGAGGAGAACCGTCCTCACGGTAGGGACGCCCTTGGCCGAAGCGGTGGCCAAACTCATGGCGTGAGCGTCGGGAATTTTCGCATCCCAAGCCTGTGTGAACCAACTTTCGAACTGCTCCAGGGGATCCTCGCGAAGTTCCTTTCGCTGTAATCCTTCTATTGTAAATTTCCTCTCCGCTTCAGTGATTTCCATGCTCCAATAAATTGTATTTCACCAGCGAAAGGCAATGTCTTTCAATAATGGAGTCAGGGTTTCTGCTTTAGATTAACCGGGTCCTTCAGGAACCATCGCCCCGGTAGGTGATCCGGTAAATGACGTTGGCAAAATCGTCGGACACCAGCATGGAGCCATCGGGCAAAATTTCCACATCGACGGGCCGTCCCCAGGCCTTGTCACCTTGCAGCCAACCCTCGGCAAAGGTTTCGTAGCTGGCCGCCCGGCCATTTTCCAAAGTCACCACGGATATCCGGTAGCCGATCTTTTCGTCCCTGTTCCAGGAGCCGTGTTCGGCAAAAAATAGCTGCCCCCGGTAGGGCTCAGGAAACATTTTCCCATTATAAAAACGCACCCCAAGCGCCGCCACATGGGGGTCCAGTTCCTGTTCGGGGAGGGTGATATCGAAATTTGCGGCCAGGTGGCCGAATTCTGGGTCGAAGACGTTCTTACTGTGCCGGTAGGGATAACCGAAATGCTGGCCTGATTTGGCTGCTCGGTTCAATTCATCCGGCGGCACGTCATTGCCGAGGCGGTCCCGGCCATTGTCGGTGAACCACAGATCGCCGGTTTGCGGATGCCAGTCGAATCCGACCGTATTGCGCACCCCGCGAGCAAAAATCCGCAAATCCGAGCCATCCGCCTTCATGCTCATAATGGTGGCAAAGGGATCGCGCTCATTACAGATATTGCAGGGCGCCCCCACCGGCACATAGAGCCGCCCATCGGGGCCGAAACGGATGAATTTCCAGCCATGATGCTCCTTGTTGGGAAAGGTATCATTGACGATCTCGAACGGGGGCGGGTTATGGAGGTCCTTCTCGATCTGGGGAAATTTTATGACCCGGCTGACTTCGGCCACATATAGGTCTCCATTGCGAAAAGCCACCCCATTGGGCAAGTGCAGTTCCTTGGCCAGGACAATGACTTCATCCGCCTTGTAGTCGTTGTCCTCATCAATCAAGGCATAGACCTGACCTTTGCCGATGCGGCGGGTCCCCACATAAAGGACGCCGGAGGGACTTCGAGCCAAGGATCGGGCATTGCGCACGTTATGCGCAAATATTTCGATCTGGAAACCATCCGGCAGCTTGATCTTTTCCAGAGGAAGGCCTTTGCCGTCCACTTCGGCCACGAGCTGCCCCAGAAACAGCCAACCGACCAGAAAACCCGCCCAAAGCGGCCATTTTCCCAGAGTGGTTTTGATTTTGAAGAAGGAGTTTCTTTTACCGTATCTCATTTGCAAACAGCATAAGTCGTTATTGCCGCCAGCGCAAGTTCTTGCTAAAAATGTCGTCGCAAAAAATGAAGCGATCTTTGTTTTGCCTCGCACCATCACACATTTTGATTATGAAAACACTACCTAAAGGAACGATGTTGTCAAAATACCGCTCTATTCAAAATAATGGATGAAATCCGGCAGCTGGCAGAGACAGCTCAAAAGGGCGATCAGGACGCTTTTGGCGAAATCGTGAGGACGCATTACGATAAGGTTTACGGGCTTCTTTACCGGATTGTCATGAATGAAAGCGATGCCCGCGACCTGGCCCAGCAAACTTGGGTAAAAGCCTGGAAAAAACTCCCTTCCTTCAAGGGAAAAGCGGCCTTTACCACCTGGCTCTACCGCATAGCGGTTTTTACCGCATGGGATTTTATACGCAAGAAAAAACGCCGGGCTGAGGTCTCCTTTTTCGAGAATTATGAGGAAGGGCAGTCACCGAAACCCATCACCGCCCAGACCTCAAGTGCCACCGAATCTCCGGTCACGGCCCTAGCCCGCAAAGAATTCAAAGAACATTTTCAAATTGCATTAAACTCACTTTCCGAAAAACAACGCACCGTGCTTATTTTACGGGAAATTGAAGGATTGTCATACAAGGAGATTGCTAATATCATGAAATGCAGAATCGGAACAGTTATGTCGCGCATCCACCATGCCCATGTCGCGCATCCACCATGCCCGCCAATCGATACAATCAAAAATGGAGGATTTTCGATGATTAAAAAACGAATTTCCCCATCTATTTTTCTCTGTCTGACTTTGTTGCTGGGAATTTCCCTTTGCACCACCCAGGCGGAGGCGGCTAAGGTTTCCCTGCGAGGCACTATGATATTGGCTTCCAATGAAAAGGGGCTGAATGACGCCAAGGTGAAAAGATTTGCGGGAAAACTGCACCGCCTTTTCAACTTTGCCCATTATCGCCATTATGGGGAGGGCTCCGCTTCCATCGAAATGCCCGGTGAATCCTCCTTTTCCCTCGGCAGTGGCTTTCGCATGGAGGTCAAAATTTCCCCCGCTCCAAAAAATAAAATCCGCGCCGGAGTCCGTTGGATGAAAGGGAAAACGACCTTCATCAACACCGTGCTGGTGATGCAAAAAGGGGCTCCTGCCATTTTGGGCGGCCCCTCACATGAAGGCGGCAACCTCATTGTCATTCTGGAAGCTTACTAGAACCTATCTCAATTTCGATGATGGTGATGCAGAGAGCAATTATGTGTTTTGAGCAAGGCGCGTCGGTATGTGCTGGGCCGGAAGCCCTGCCACCCCGACGGAACGCCGCTCAAACTCATAATCGCCTCTGTCCGAAGGATCTGTGCGGCACGGTTGCACCTGCGGCGTTGGTTCGCGCCCGAGGGGCTTACAGCCCATCTGGACGCGAAGCCGCCTGGCATCTGCCACCGTGGCGCTACAAACATCATTCATCAGCGAATTTGAGATAGGTTCTATATAGCCTGTTTTATTCCAAAAAACAGCCGCCAATGATTCGAAAAACCAGACAACACGAGGCTATTCTGTCCGCTATTGAGGAAGCAGGCCGGCCCCTGACGGTGGAAGAAATCCATGCCCAGGGCCGGAAAAAATCGCCCCGCCTCGGTCTACGCACGGTGTATCGCCAGATTCACGGCATGGTCTCGGAAGGCGTGTTGGTCAGCCTTGACTATCCCGGACAGCCGACCCGCTATGAGCAGGTGGACTGGCGGCGTCATCCGCATTTCATATGTTCGCGGTGCCGGAAGATGTACGATTTCGATAAGGAAGCCCCGGATGTACCCTATACTCCGCCGCCCGGTTTCACTATTCAGGGAGAAGAAGTCATCTTTTACGGAACCTGCCCGGATTGTGCCGAAAAGGCTTCCGGGTGAATGGCCCGGGCGACCTCTTCCAGGGCCTTGACCATGCGGGGGCCGGGAACTTCAAAATAATCTTTATAAACCATTGCCACGCGCCCATTGCGCACTGCGCTGATCTGCTTCCAGACCGCATCTTCTTTTAATGCTTGAATAGCCCGGGTGGCGGCCTGACGAGCACCAGCGCCCTCCCCCACCGCCACAATGACGACTTGCGGATCGGATTTCAGGAATCCTTCCAGAGATAGCTGAGGCCAGGCCGAGGGCAGACCGGCGGCTATATTTTCGGCATGGCAAAGTTCGACCAGATCGCCCACCCAGGAACCGCTCCCTGCGCTGTAAAGCTTTTCCAGATCATAGAGCAAAGCCACCCGTTGTGCCGGTTTGTGGCGTTGAGAATTTATCTTCTCCAGGATTCGGTCCCGCTTTGCCCGTAATTCCCGGATGGCGCGCAATGCCTCTCCCGGTGCCCCGACCAGCTTTCCCACCGTTCCGATGTCCGCCAGGACTCCCTCCCAATCGGTGTGGGCCAGGGCAACCGCCGTTAATCCGGCCGCTTCCATGCGATCATAAAGCGAAGCCGGGCTGAGTACCGTGCCGAGCACCAGACCGGAGCGCAATTGCACCATCATTTCCAAGTTCGGGTGGCGCATGTCTCCAATTTTGTAGAGATTTACCGCCTCAGGAGGATAACGGTCGAATTTTGTGTTGGCCACCAGGCGTTCCCCTACGCCAATGGCATAAAGGATTTCCGTCACACTGGGGGCCAGGGAGATGATTCGGCTCGGTTCGTACTTTAAAGTAACCTCCCGCCCATAACCGTCATTAAACGTCATGGGATAAATGCCGTGCCCTCCGGCAGCTGAGGAACGGGCACTTTTCCGGCTCTTCTCGAATGGCTTGGGTAAAACCATCAGCACGAGACAGCCCAGGAACACCCCTACCAGGTAAATTTTTATTTTCCGATTCACAGATTCTTCACGCTCAAATCCCACAAAAGAACAGTGTATGCATTCTGTCCAGTCTCGAGAAGACATTCAATCCTTATTGACAATTAATTGCCATAATTTAAAATTCGATGCAGTAGTCATTTTTTTTTGAAAATTCCTAACAAGCTAACACTAAAACCCATAAACAAATGTATAAAAATATTGATCTTAAAAAAATGATTTTGGCAACGGCGTCGCTACTCGCCATGAAGTTTTCCGTGGCCCAGGAATCAAACCTCGAGCCTTTCGTGGTGGTGGCGACCAGAACGCCTCTTTCCGCAGACTGGGTATCCCCTTCGGTTTCCGTAGTGAGCTCCGATCAGTTGGAGCAAAAGCAATGGTTCACAGTCGCCGATGCACTCCAAGGCATGCCCGGAATTTTCCTCGGCCAAAACGGCCAAACAGGCGCCAACGCATCCCTCTTTACTCGTGGAACGGAAAGCAACCACACTCTTTTTCTCCTCAACGGCAGAAGAATCAATCCAGGGTTTTCCGGACAGTTCAACCTGACTCAGCTCGGTCTCGATAATGTTGACAGAATCGAAGTGATGCGCGGCGCCTCCACCACCTTGTACGGGTCGGAAAGCATCGGCGGAGTGGTCGCCATCAACTTGCGGGAATCGTCTCCTGAAGGGTCGGGCGCGGCCTACCGTCTGAGCACGGAAGCGGGTTCTTTCGGGACCTACAGGGTAGCCCTGTCTCTGGCTGGAAGTAGCGGAGATTTCAGGTATTCCACGGGTCTGTCCCATTTTGAAACTGAAAACCAGACACCCCACGCCAATTACCGGGTCTTCGATTGGGCGCCGAGCATCAGCTATCGCCTCAACGAGCGCATTACCTTCGATTTTCAGGGACTCTACTACCAGTCCTCTAACCAACTCCCCGGCGCGCGCGTCGATTTCGGCTTTCCCAAAACAGAAGATTTCCAGGATAACTCCTATTGGATGGCCTCTCCCGGAATGCTCCTGAAATTATCCGATTCACTCAAGTTCCGCATGTTTTATTCGAGATCGCGGGATAAGCTGAAATCCCTCACCACCGGCTTTTTCACCAGTCTCAACGATTTCGAAGTTTCCACCGATGAGGCCAGTTTGCAAATCGACTGGCAGGCAAAAGACAGTCTTCTGGCCACTTTCGGCTACACTTATTTGAACAACGATTTTTACCGTCAGGATGTTCAATTCGGGTCCGTTCTGGTCGATAACAGTTCTAACAGCCAAAGCATCTTCGGGCAAATCCAGTGGCGCTGGAAAGAACGCTTCTTTTTTACAGCCGGAGTGCGCAGAGACGAATTTTCCGATTTCGGCAGCCCCATCACCTGGAGCGTCTCGGGCGCTTACGACCTCAACGAAACCGGAACCGCCATTTTTCTCAAGTCGGCCACCGCCTATGCCCCCCCGCAGGGCAACGACCTCTACGGTCCTTTCGGTAACCCCCTCCTCAATGCCGAAGAAAGCAATTCCTGGGAATTCGGTTTGAGGCAGTCTCTTTTCGACGAAAAAATATCCCTCGAAGTCCTCTATTTTTACAACGACATCCATCACCGCATTATTTTCGACGCCGTTAGTTTCACCACCAAAAACAGGGGACGCATCCGCACGGAGGGAGTTGAACTCGCCACCACCTGGAACTGGAATGAAAAGCTCCAGCTCTACGGCAATTTCACTTTCATGAACGCCGAGGACCTGACGGCGGGCGAACGGCTCCTGCGGCGGCCACGCTACACATTTACGGGCGGATTTTCGGCTGCACCGACCCAAAGCTTCAATTTCGGATTCGAGGTTACCGGGGCGTTGCAAAGAAAAGACCGCTCCTTCCCGCCTAATCCGCCCTACGTCATCGACGTCAATCCGGGCGATTATTACCTAGGGCGTATTTACGCAAACTGGCGCATCCACTCGAACCTTTCGCTATTTGCCAGAGTGGAAAACCTCTTCAACGAGCAATACGACTCCATCGCCGACTTCAAAGCCCTCGACCGAGGATTCTACGGCGGAGCCACCCTGTCTTTTTAAACTGTTATAAATAATCAGGGAGGCCTTTCAAGTTTGGGAATCAGGCACCAAAATTTATCACCATCCGGTTCGCGATTCGGCGGGTGAACTCATAAAGGTTCTGCTGGGCTTTTTTGACCGCTTCCCGGACGGCTGGATTGTCCACCCGCGACAGTTCCAGTGCCCGGATGGCGTAGAGGCCGACAATGAGGTTGCTGTTGTCAATTTCCTTCACGAGCAATGGAGTAGCGTCTTCGTTCTCTGGCAATCCCATCCGGCATAATGAAAGGGCCGCGGAAATTCGAACGCTCACAGAGGGATCGGAAAGGAGACTCGACAGCCTATCGGCGGCAGCGGGGTTATTGAGTAATCCCAATCCGATTGCAGCCCAATAGCGAAGTGCAGGCTCCGGCGACTCCACGGCCTTAGTCAACAGATTTTGATTTCCACCATCCATCGCCTCAATGATTGTGATCAGACTATGAATGAGGTTTTCGCTTTCAGCTTGTTGCAAGACGAAATACTTGTTGCCGTATTTCTTACCCATTTCTTCCAAAATCGGTTCCGGAATAAGGCCCAGGTCGCGGGTTCGCACCATCCATTGGTAGAGTTCTTTTCGAAGCTCCGTTAGAACTTGCTTATGCTCTGGCTTGTCGGCCAGGTTGACTGTTTCATGCGGGTCTCGTACAAGGTCGTAGAGTTCTTCTGCGGGCCGCCTGGTGGAAAATATCCGCGCTTGCAACTCGTTGAGTTTCCCTTCCTGGTGAAGCCCTCTCATTGTCTGAGTAATTTTCTTGGCGTCCTTGTATTGATTCGGCTGCGCATGGGGCAGATGGGATAGAAAATTGCGGATATATTTGTAACGCTCCGTGCGCACACAACGAATGATGTCCACTGATTCATCGCACCGGTCTTGGGCGCTTACTATCATGTCGCGCGGTTTATAATTACCGGAGTATAAATCGACACCCTCAAGAAAGCGGGGAATCTCTATTCCAGCCATGGCCAACGAGGTGGCCGCTATATCTATCTGGAGGACAAGATCTTTTCGAATTTCACCGGATTGCCGCCCATCGGGAAAAAGCACGATCAAGGGCACTCGGATACCTTCCTCATAGAGAAATTGTTTGCCCCGCAAATGACTCACGCCGTGATCGGTCAAGAAAAAGACGATCGTATTATCGGCCACACCAGCTTCTTCTAAACTTCGCAGAATCTGTCCCGTTTCGAGGTCGGCCTGCACCCATGAGTTCAAGTAATCCGCCCAGTCCTGGCGAAGGTCGGGGTGATCGGGATAATATGGCGGCAGTTTAACTTTGGCTGGGTCCGTGGCGTGGTTTTTGGCCTCACGGTTCTTTCCGCCACTCAGCATGACCTGAGCAAAGAATGGTTTGCTTTTGGGACGGGTGCGCCAATCGGGACCGTCATAGGTTCCATTCGGCCAGATAAAATTGTAATCCGTTTTACCGGGCTCGGCACATTCAGGATCACTCCCCAGCGTTACATAATAGCCGGCTTCTTTAAATAGTTGGGGAATCAGCTTGGTCGGCAGGCTGTAACTCTCATAGTAATCAACATTCCCGCCGGCTTTTCCGCTGTCTGTCTGGCTGCGGTGATTATGGGCGCCGATGGTGGTTTGATACATTCCCGTAATCATTGCCGAGCGACTGGGCGAGCAGACGGGGCAGGTGACAAATGCCGCCTCGAAACGAACTCCATTTTTTGCCATTGCGTCGAGGTTTGGAGTATTGATCGTTGTCTCTCCATAGCACCCGATATGGGGTGAAGCGTCTTCCGCCACAATCCAAAGAATATTGGGGCGCTTTTTTGGATCAATGGCCTTGGAAATGCCGGGCAATGTCAGAAGGGAAGCGGTAGCCCCCAATCCCTTCAAAAATTCCCGGCGGTGCATTCTGATTTTCATAACTGTACAAATACCTATAGATGATCAATTTGCGGGGACTTCAAATAAATAATAATCGGCTTTCCTAATCTAGTTTTTCAAGTTCCCGGAATACGGCCCGCCTTTGTAGGCGAGCAATTCATGGATATTGACACTCGCTACGATATTCCAAGCCTGATTGGCAATGAAACCTAATGTGATTCTTATCATGTGCGATGAGTTAAAGGCTGATTGCCTTGGCTGTGCGGGGCATCCTCAAGTGCGCACTCCCCACCTCGACCGGCTGGCAAAAAATGGAATCTACTTTGAAAATGGCTATTGCGCCTCACCGATGTGTTCACCGGCCAGAGCGAGCTGGCTAACGGGACTTTACCCCCGTGCCCACCAGCAATTGATTAACTATAGGATAACCCCCGCTTTGAAAGGGCGCCCGGGCACGAGCATGCACGCTGAGTGTACAACGTTGGGAGACGCATTCAACCAAGCGGGTTATAGCTGTGGGATTGTGGGTCCCTGGCATTTGGGAGACGATGAGCACCCCCAACACGGATTTAACGATTACTGGAAAACGTTTGGATATCAAGGCGTCGGAAACAGGGATCGGCTTATAGATTATTTTGAAAAAGAGGGAGTGAAAAACCTCTACAAAAAGGGTATCCCGGAAATCACCGACGATGGCGACGGCGATTATGTGGCATTCAAATACGGTGTCTATAGCGACCCCATCCAACAACGCACCACCTGGACCGTCGATCGCGGCATTGAATTCTTCGAGCAGGCGGGGGACGACAATCGGCCGCAATTCCTCTTTCTCAGCATCAAAGATCCCCACCCGATCATGATTGTGCCGCCGGAAATCGTAACAACCTATCCGCCGGAGGGGATTGATCTGGCGGATACCTGGGGCGATTCACTCGAAGGCAAACCAGCCTACCAGCAAAAAGAACTTGGACGTATACCGCAAGGGACAGACCCGGATAAGTTTCGTAAGATGATAGCGCACTATTTCGCGCTCATCACGCACATTGACGATCAGGTGGGGCGACTGTTAAGCTACCTTGAGAAAACTGAAAAGCTCGACAATACGCTCATCGCATTCATCAGCGATCACGGCGAAATGCTCGGTGAACATGGCTTCATAGCAAAGCGCGTGCTTTACGAAGCATCGGTAAAAGTGCCCTGCATCCTATCCTGGCCGACAGCGTTGAGAACCCCCCTTCGAGTCCAAACGCCGCTGGCCGGAGTCGACCTCATGCCGACCCTGCTGGATCTGGCCGGAATACCGCTCCAATGCCAAGTCGATGGGCGCAGCATTGCCTCTGACCTTTTGAACGCAAGAGAACCACAAGCCAAGCCGATCTTTTCCGAAATCTCAACATGGGGAGCTCTTAATTGCTCTACCGATAACGAAGAAGAGCTCGCGGCTCAAATAATGGTTAGGGATGGCGCATGGAAATATGTTTGCAACCGATTCGATGCCGATGAACTTTACAATCTCGACCGCGATCCTGAAGAGATGCACAATCGCGCCTCGGAAACAGGTCAAATGGAACGTATCGGTGCCATGCGCGACCTAATTTGCGAAATGATTCAAGTAACAGGTCCCGGCGCTTACGACTGGTGCAACACTGTTGCCGGTACCACTTGAACGGAAAACCTTATCGGTTGTTGATTTCGGATCCAGGGCAGAATCGGTGGGTGAATAACATTCTTTGCAAAAGAAAAATCAATCCGCCGCGGGTCCTTTGGGAAGTTATTCTAAAACATGGGGGTCGAGCATTTTATCGACCCGTATTTTATTGAGCTGAACGAACTTGGGAACCCCATTTTCATAAGGAATATCCATCTCGCCAAAGGTCAGAGGCAAGGCGTACTTGGTGAATTGATAATTAAGACTGACACCGTCGTCATTTATCCAGGTGGCGGGAATCATCTTAACCCCATTGGCTACATCTTCAAGGTCGCACAGGCCGGTCTCGCAACTGTATTGATCTCCATCCCCACGTATGAGGGTCACCATTTTCTCGGTTTCACCTTGTAAAACGGCCGCCTTTACCGCGGCCTGGCCCACCATAAACGATTCATTGTTATCCGTTTGCGAGGCGCAATGGGCCGCCGCCCGTTGACTGATGCCTAATTTGGCTACCCGCACTTTGATGCCCAGTTGCTGTTCCGCCATGGTGCGGAGATATTCTCCGGCGCCTCCCAACTGAGCGTGCCCGAAGGAGTCCGTCTGGGCGCTGGAAGTGGCCAGGTAATTGCCGTCCTGGTCAACGAGGCCCTCACCAACGACAACAAAACAAAACTTTCTTTTGCTCAGCACACGCTGCACGTCATCGAGGTATTTTTGGGGCGAAAAGGCGACTTCCGGCAGGTATATGAGGTGGGGCGGGTCGTTGGGGTGCTCCCGGCGTTTGGCCAGCGTGGAGCCGGCCGCGATCCAGCCAGCATTGCGGCCCATAACCTCGAGGATTGATACGAGGTCGCCCTGTCCCATGCTTTCGTTATCGGCAGCGATTTCTTTAACCGTGGTGGCCACGTATTTGATCACGGAGCCGTAACCGGGGCAGTGGTCGGTGGCCACCAAGTCGTTGTCGATCGTTTTGGGAATGCCGATTACGCGAAGGCCATAGCCCCGCTCAGCCGCCAATTTGGATATGCGGTCAGCCGTATCCTGGGAGTCATTGCCGCCGATATAGAAAAAATAGCGAATGTTGTGGGCCTGGAAGACCGCCAGAACGCGATCGAAATCCAGCGCCTTCTTCAGCTTGAACCGGCATGTGCCCAGGGCCGAAGCGGGCGTATAACGCAATCCTCTGATAGTCTGCTGCGATTCCTCCGCCAGATCGACCAGATCTTCCCTCAATATGCCAAGGATGCCGTTTAATCCACCGTAGATTTCCTCAATCTCCTCATGATTGAGCGCTTCCGTGATTACACCTGCCAAACTGGAGTTAATAACCGCGGTGGGTCCACCCGATTGTGCAATCAAACAATTACCTATTAGTTCTTCCGCCATTAGCTATGCTTTGTTTATTTAAATTCGAGCAGACACCAGAAATGCAAGGCGGCCATAAAGCAAATTCTTTTTTTGTAAATATCGCCGTTCCCGTTCTCTTTTTTACAGAATATCCCCCGGAACATATTTTAAGGTTTCCGGAAAACGGGTTTTCCAGCAATCCAGCCGGGAGATAAAGGCATCGACCTGGGACAGGGCTTGTCCAATGAGTTCATCTTCTTGACTGGCAATGACTTTCAATTTCTCAAGAGCAAGTCCCAGACGTCCATCCGAAGCCAGTCGGTCAATCAAATTATTCTCTTTGGCCTTGCCGGAACGCAGGTCTCTGACCACAGCCAGGGCATGCTCTTTAATCAGTCTATGCGCGGTTTCCCTCCCCACCCCGTTCCGCACTGCCTCCGTTAGAATCGCCCCGCAGCTTAGGAAGGGTCCGTAGCGCTCATTTTCCCGCGCCATGGCCTCCGGGTAAATCTCCATGTTTTGCAGAACGGTGAGAAATGTTTCCAATAATCCGTCGATGACGAAAAAACTGTCCGGCAGGGCCACCCTCCGCACCACCGAGCAGGAGACATCGCCCTCGTTCCACTGGCTGCCGCTTAGCTTGGCCGTCATGGCCAAATAGCCCTCCAGCAGAGCGCAAAATCCCACAATCCGCTCACAACTGCGGCAATTCACCTTATGGGGCATGGCGGTGGAGCCAACTTGTTCGCTGGCAAATCCTTCGCCGGCCAATTCCTGCCCCGCCATCAGCCTCAAGGTGGTGGCGAATGCCCCCGGACCGGATGCCAGTTGGTAGAGAGAACTGACCACCTCGAAATCCAGACTACGCGGATATGTTTGGCCGGGCGCGGTTAATAATTTCTCAAACCCAAGATGCTCTAAGACTTTGGCTTCCAGCTTTTCCACTTTGGCGGCATCGCCACCGAAAAAAGCGAGTTGGTCCGCCTGAGTCCCCACCGCCCCTTTCAGTCCCCGCGCCGGGTAATTTTCAATCAAATGGTCCAAACGATTCATTCCCAGCAGCAAATCTTCGCCGAACATAACCAGCCGTCGCCCATAGGTGGTCGACTGGGCCGCCACATTGTGGGTCCGGGCCGTCAGGACCAGCCCTTTCCATTCCTCCGCCCGTCCGCAGAGCGCCATCAATGCCGAAACTGCTTTTTGCCGGACTAGCTGCATGGCCTCCCGGATTTGCCACTGCTCCACATTTTCCGTCACATCGCGACTGGTCAATCCTCGATGGATATGCTCGTGCCCGGCCAGTGCGCAAAATTCCTCAATGCGGGCCTTGACGTCATGTTTAAGGAGCCGTTCTCGCCGCCGGATGCTTACCAGGTCGACCCGTTCAAGGACCGCTTCGCAAGCCTCGATAGCCTCCTGCGGTATATCCAGTCCGAGTTCTTTCTGGGCCTTCAACACGGCCAGCCAAAATTTCCGTTCCCTCACAATTTTGCCCGCCGGGGACCATATTGCGGCCATTTCCGGCGAGGCATAACGGGAAGCCAAAACATTGGGAATCTCTGTCATCGTTGCAATAGCAGTGGTTTATTGCCATACAAGCTATCCCCCGTCCAGCCTTAACAGCGGTTGGGCAATTCACGATGGATAGATTTCACATTAGGGTCGGATATCGGCAGGATTCCTGGAAGTATCTTTTCGGGCAAAGGTTGATTGATTGATTTTCGATTTTTGTCTACTGGTGCAAACCATGAGAATAACGAATCACGGTTTAAACCTGGCCATTAGTTGCTCGCTTTTGGTGGCCGGTCTTGCCCTTGGAGCCGAAACTGAGAATGAAAATAAGGACGAATCCTTTCGTTTTTTCGCGTTTGGCGACATGCCTTATAACTCTGGGGACGAAGAAAAAATGATGCGTTTGCTCGACGCCGCGGGGAAGGAGGATTTTCAATTTTTCGTTCATGTGGGGGATGTGAAATCGGGAACCAGTTTTTGTGACGATGCTGCCATCCGGCACGCTTTCGATATTTTGCAGGCTCTTCCCGTTCCAGTAGTTTACTCACCGGGCGACAATGAATGGACGGACTGCCATCGCGAGTCCTGCGGCCAGTACGATCCTCTGGAGCGCTTGGACTTTCTCCGGGAGATCTTTTTTGGGGATAAGACCGCTCTCAAACTCAACCGGCTCAATGCCGTTCATTTGAGTGAGAGAAAGGAATTCGAGAAATATCCGGAGATTTACCGGTTCACCCGAAACGGCATTCTTTTTGTGGTTCTTCACATAGTTGGCAGCAATAACAACCGGACGCCGGAACGCCCTTCGACTCTGGCCGAATACGAGGAAAGAAACGCCGCCAATCTTTTCTTCTTAAAACAATCATTCCAGCTGGCCGAAAAAGACAACGTAAATGGATTAGTTTTAATTCTTCACGCCAATCCCGGTTTGGAGAACACCGTGTGGAATGAAACCGGCAGTTGGCGGGAAGGCAGCGGTTTTCGAGATTTTTTAGAATCCTTATACGAACGGCTGGAAAATTTTCGCAAACCGGTCCTTTGCATTCATGGCGATTCGCATTATTTTCGGGTGGATAAACCGTTGTATTACAAAGGCTCCGGCAGGGTATTCGAGCATTTCACCCGAGCGGAAGTTTTTGGAGAACATAACATCCATGGAGTGGCCGTCACGGTCGATCCAAAGAGCCCCCAGGTCTTTTCCGTCGATCCTTTCATGTATCGGCCATAGAATATTTCATCAAGCGTGGAGTCCGAATGGGATAAGGGTGCCTGTAAGCTTTTGAGGTTTGCTGCGACTAGGTAGAGGCTGTCCCAAAAATATAAAGATTTTATAGTCAACTGGATGACGTTGATAAAAAGAGCCGGAAAGAGCAAGTTTTTGCTCGATCCGGCCAAAAACGGGTTCTATAAAAGGGTTCTATAATTGAGTTAGCGAAAATCAATATAGCCCTTTCTATGAAAAATATAGCCATCCAATGCCTCCTGCGTCCAGCTTTAACTGTGGTCGACCGGTGCCTCGATTACGATAACTTCCGCGCCACCATTGATCGAATCGATCGGCTGCTGATCGACTCGGAGGTGGAATCGCAGGCCATTGAGCTGGCCTTGGAGGGGTGGCCGCCAATGGGTCTAAAGGCCCGGCGGCAGCGGGCCAGTTTTGCCATCAAGGCACTGCGCATGGATACGCTGGGCCGTCTGCTCGGAGGGATTTCGTTTCGGCATTTGTCGCGGGCTCTGGGCAGCAGCGATCTGTTGGCCGACTTTTGCCGTGTCCGGCAGATCGATGGCATCAGGGGCATCTCCAAAAGCACCCTGGAGCGGGCCTCGAAGTTTTTCAGCGAAGAGCAGTTGAGGGCCTTGCACCGGACCTTGACTGAGGTGGTGGGCGATGCCCTTCTGGCCCGGCAGGTGGGATTGGACAAGCCGATTGACACCACCATTTGCCTGATCGACGGCACCTGTTTGGAGGCTAACATTCATTGGCCGACGGACTGGGTATTACTCAAGGATGTAGCCGGCACGTTGCTCAAAGCGATCCGGCTGATCCGCGAGAAGGCCGGTGTGCGCCATCGCATGCCGATCGAACCGGAGCCCTTGGCTCGGCAGATGAATCGGCTGTGCATACAGATGACCCACAGCCGGCGGCGAAAGGACAGCGCGCGGCAGCGCAAGGGTATCTTGAGGCAGATGAAAAAGCTGCTCAAACGGATCGGGGAGCATGCCCGCAGTCACCGGGAATTATTGCAAGCCTGCTGGGAGCAAAGCGATTACAGCGAAAAACAGGTCCAACAGATCCTCGCCCGGATGGAGCGCATGAGCGAGCAAATCCCGGTGGTCATCAAACAGGCGCACGAGCGGATCATTGGCGGCCGCCAGGTGAAAAACGCAGAGAAAGTCTTGAGTGTTTACGAACTCGATGTGCAGGTGATTGTGCGAGGTAAAGCGGGCCAAGAGGTCGAGTTCGGCAACACCCTGTTTTTGGGAGAAAGCGTTGAAGGGTACCTGCTGGACTGGAAACTCTACGGCAGCCGAACTCCAAGCGAAAATGAACAAATGCAAGAGAGTTTGCAAAGACAGAACCGCTTCAACCTGGAAGAACCCATAGCGGCCATGTGCGCGGACCGGGGATTTGCCTCCCAGCGGGCCCGCCGGCAGTTAGCCCAGGAGGGAATCTACGACGCGCTCTGTCCACGCGATCCGAAGCAGTTGAAAAAACGGATGGAGGAACCACTGTTCAGGCAATTGCAAAAGCGCCGGGCCAGCACCGAAGGGCGGATCGGGGTATTGAAGAATCGCTGGCAGGCCGGGCGGTTGCGCAGCAAAGGCTTTGCCAACCGCTCGATCAGCGTAGCCTGGTCGGTACTCTCGCACAACCCCTGGTCGGTACTCTCGCACAACCTATGGAAAGTAGCCAAGATGCTGGCCCAGCAAGACGAACTAAAAACCAAAGCGGCGGCCTAGAGAGCGGAAAAGCAAGGACAATACTTTTTCACAGCCGTACTGTCGGCTCATACAAAGAAACCCAGGCAACCGGACCCCAAAACCAGTATCCTAACGTCATAGGAGAGCAAAGTTGATACTCTCCCAAATGCAAATACCTCTAAAATGAGCGCCTATCAAAAGCCCTCGCAGAAATCACCCTTTTGGGACAGCCTCTAGGTAAGCAAAAGAGTAATTCAAAAACCATAAAATAGGAATAAAATCACCATGAGCGGCAATAACACGGTAAATGTGACTGAATCCACTTTCGGCGAGGAAGTTTTGCAATCGAGCAAGCCTGTGCTGGTCGATTTCTGGGCGGATTGGTGCGGCCCATGCAAAATGATCGCGCCGGTGCTTGAGGAAATTGCCGACGAACACCAAAACTCTGTCAAGATAGCCAAGGTTAATGTGGATGAAAACCAAAATTTGGCCAATCAGTTCGGCATCAGCGCTATCCCCACAATGGTGATTTTTGAGGGTGGAAAGGTGACCGGCAAGATTGTCGGATTTTCCGGCAAAGAAGCACTCCTGAGCAAGCTGGGCCTGACCTCAGATGCTGCTAATTGATCGCGTAGGATCATGGAGAAGATTTGCCGCCAGAGATCGCAACAACTTCAGGCTGAAGTTGTAGGTTAAATTGTCCGCAGCAATTTGTAAACCTGGACCAGTTCTTCCCGCGCCAGAGGGAGGACTTCGGCCATGTCGTAGTCGCTCAAACCGATATTTTCCAATACTTCCAGCGGCACTTTCAGGCTTGAATTGCCATTGCCACTCCCGTTCCGGGCTGTCGCGCAGGCCGCCGCGGATATGCTGGAGCGCAGCAGACAGGCCATCGGGGTGTGTTCGTTCGACGACGATTGCAAGGGATTTAGCTGGTATAGGACCGGCTGGGTCAGTTCGTTGGTAAAATCCCATTTTGCAAGCACTTCACCTCCGATTTCGGCATGGTCGGTATCGAATATGTTTCTTTCCCATTGGGCCAATGATATATAATCCTTGTCCACTCCGTAATCGATTTCGCCTGAATAGACCTCCATAAATTGATTCAAAATCCATTTGCCCACCGAATGCACAAGACCGACCGTGTAGGCGGTATGGCCATCCATGGATGTAATGCGGGCGAACCGTTCCATGATGATGGCCGTCAATACAGTGGTGCGCCAAATTTCCTCCGAGGTGAGAGGGTATGCGGACTTGCGGGAATTCATCATGTCCAGAATAGCAACGATGGCAGCCAGTTTATAGACTTCTCTGGAACCGAGAAGGGAAATAGCCTCCTCGATACTGTCAGTCGGGGTCGGCGTTCCGAAATATGCGCTATTGCTCAAACGCATGACCGAGGTGGCCAGGGAGGAATCCACTTTTATAATCGAGGCAATGTCATTGAGGTCCGAATCTTCATCCGCAATGGCCTGCCGAAGCCGGGCCAGGACATGATGAGATGGGGGCACGGTATTGAACCTGCGTATAAAGTCTTTCAGTTCCTCCTTCATTTAGGAGACTATATCGGCCTCTTGAGTCATCTCTAAAATAAATGAAATCCCATTCCATCTGTTTACGCGCAAACCAATTTCGAGCCTAAAATAATAAGGATCAAAGCATTAGGAATCCATGAATGATCTGCTCTGCCGCCCCGGGAAATAATCAAGCTTAATTTGAATCTTTGCGGAATGATAATTCGGCCTCGGCGGCAAGGAATTTTTGCTCCCATTCATCGTTGATATGATCGGTCTGTTGCAAGAGGTAGCGGGCCGCAAACTGCAAATCGGGCGGATATTCGATTCCTAAAAAATCGAGGATGGCAAGGGCGGTTTCCTCAAATTTCTCAACCAAATCCTCATAGACGACCTTGAAAGGCTCGATTCCTTTTTCAAGGAAAAACCGGTTCCAATATTTTTCGCTCTCGATCGCAAAATTGGTAGTGTATAAAAAAAGAATGTTATTTTGTATTTTTAGCTGTACAAATAGCGTTAGGCAGTTTATTCTTAGTGCATGGTTACTAAAATTATTAATTGTCGGCACTGTGGAAGTGAAAATATCATTAAATTTGGCAAGACGCCCAACCATAAACAGCGCTACCGCTGCCATGATTGTGGTAAACAAAGCCGCGAAAACCCCACAGTGAAATACACCGAAGAGCAAAAAGAAATGATCCTTCGAGTCTATCAGGAACGCAGCAGTCTACGCGGTTTACAGCGCGCCTTCGGGGTGAGTCCCAACACCGTTTTGAGTTGGTTAAAAAAAACGACAATCGCTGCGACCGCTCAAAAGCACGATTCTTGCGGCCCGCCGCCATGATGTCATTGAACTGGACGAACTGTGGTCTTTTGTGGGGCGCAAGAGCGATGCCCAATGGGTTTGGATCGCTCTTTGCCGACGCACCCGTCAAATCCTCTCCTATGCCATTGGGCCTCGGGATTGGTATCGTTGCCGGGAACTTTACGAGCGTCTGCCACGGGCCTACAAAAGATGTGCCACCTACAGCGACTTTTGGAGCACTTATGATGAAGTCTTTCCTCATAACCGATCCGTGGGAAAAGAAACCGGTGAAACGGCCCATGTGGAACGATGGAACAATACCCTGCGCCAACGACTGGGTCGTTTCACACGCAAAACCCTCTCCTTTTCCAAGCTTAAGAGTATGCATGAAACCTGTCTGAGACTTTTCATTCATCAATATAATCAAGAATTAGCCACCATTCCTACTTAATACACTACCGATTTCCAGCCGGGGAAATCAGGTATGTCCGTCCCGTCGAAGACATCGTTTTGACCGGAATCGGTAACCGTCACCAAAAAAGAAGTCTCAGCGGAGAGATTGTGCGTATCGAAGGTGGCGACCGAGATTTCGGCTTGGCCCGTTTGACCGGAAATGAAGTCTAGGCGCAGTTCGCTACCCACAATCGAGACGGTGAGAAGGTTCTGGTTGTTGTTCGTGAGCTGGAAAGATAAAACCGCCGTCGAATTTTCCACCGTTGGATAAATGTTGATGCTTGAAACGGTAGTGAAAGTGACAAAGAATTCCGCAGACAGGGCAACGCCGTTATTAAAATCTTCCACAGAAAAACCGGTCAAAGGCAGCTCGTCGAACGGCGAAGCAAAGGGGAAATCGATCAGATTTGCGATCGCGTTGACTACGGTAATGCTGTTTCCGATGATCCGTCCAAAGACGGTAAATCCGCCATTCTGTTCGTCCAGGTTGGCGCTATTATCGCCCACACTAATAAACCACTGGCTGGTGGCGCTGTCTGGGTTCCCCCCTTGTTTGGCCATGGCGATGGTTCCGACAGTATTCGAGATGCCGGGCTCGTTGCTAATGGGATCAATCTCTCGAAAGGTATCCAGCAGAAATTCGCCTGTACCCTGAGTGTTGATAAAGCCACCGCTCTGGATGACAAAATTGGGCGGTGATCGGTGTATAATCGTATTATTGTAATCACCCGCGGTGACCAGATTCAAAAAATTGGCGACCGTTACGGGCCGGTTGTAAGGGGTGTTAGCGTCGAACAACTCCAGATTGATGATGCCCAAATTGGAGTTGAACTGAACGACTTGACCGAGGACGTTGGTCACCTGGAAGTGGTTCCGCAGGTCAATTGCCAGGGTCGTTGAGGTGTCGGGGTCAACGAAGTCCTCAATGTCGGTGATGACGGCCGGGCCGGTAAACTCATTGGGCAATGTAATGATTTGCGAAAAGATCTTCGGCAATGGAAAGGCTATTGCTAGGAATAAAAAAGTAAGGATTAGCTTCATTTGGGGTTTTAGCAGCTTCTAAATAAGATTAAGTATAAAGGGGAAGGTAACGTTCCTTGAGGTATCGGATGAGCCCCTCGGGAGAGAGTTCCTGACCGGTAATCTTGCGGGTTAGTTCCAGGGTATTGTATTGGCGGCCCCGGTAGTGGACATTTTCCCGCAGCCATTCTAAAAGCCGGCCGAACTCGCCCCTGGCAAAATCTTCCTCAATATCCGGGTAAACTTCCTTAATCCGATGCCAGAGCTGGGCCGCGATCATGTTGCCAAGGCAATAGCTGGGAAAATACCCGAAAGCGCCACCCGACCAATGGACATCCTGGAGACAGCCTTTGGACATGGTTTTGGGCCTTATGCCGATGATTTCTTCCGATGCATTGTTCCAGGCCTCCGGCAGTTCTGCCACCGCCAATTCTCCGCTAAAGAATTTTTTCTCCAACTCAAAACGCAGGATTATGTGCAAATTGTAGGTCACTTCATCGGAATCGACCCGAATCGGTATGATGCTCACGGCGTTGATGGCCATGAACAGTTCCTGACTGGAAACATCGGCCAATTGGGCGGGAAAAGTTTTCCTCAAAACCGGCTCCCAATATTGCCAGAAAGCCTGGCTTCGGCCCACCTGGTTTTCCCACAAACGGCTCTGGGATTCATGCATGGCCATGCCCACAGCCTCGCTCAAGCCTGTCCCCAGATGCTCCAGGGGCAAACCCTGCTCATAAAGCCCGTGGCCGGTCTCGTGGATGGCGCTGAATAGGGAATTGAGGGGGTTGTCGATTTCGTAACGGGTCGTCATGCGTGTATCGGCCCCGTTGCCGGAGCAAAAGGGGTGCACGGAGGTGTCGATGCGCCCGCGGCTGAAATCGAAACCGAGTTTGGTCGATATCTGTTTTAACATTTTTTCCTGACCCTCCCGGGAGAATCCTTTGAAAATGGAAGTATCCGGCTTGACCGGGGAATCGACAATCCGCTTCACCAATGGCAAAAGATCGATTTTAAGGGAACCGAAGATTTTTTCGACAAAATCGGCCGTCAACCCCGGATCGTGTTTGTCGATATGGTAATCGTAAGCCGTTTCCTCTTTGTAGCCGACCCGTTCCGCTTCCACTTTGGCCATTTCCACCTGTTTTTGCAGAAAGGGAGCGAAAAGCTCAAAATCACCTTTTTGCCTGGCCTCGGCCCAGGCGTGGAAAGCCCGGCTGTTGAGCGCGGATTGCCGGGCCACGAAGGCGGGAGAAAGCTTTACCGCCCGGTCGTAATTACGGCGGGCTTCCCGTATAACGGTCAGTTTTTCAATGCCATCGTCATCGACACCTCCGTTCAGGTCCGCTTCCAATTCATCCAGCCAATGGGCCAGCCGCTCATGGGTGCACTCACGGTGGACAATTTCCGACAAGGCGGCCATCTCCTCGGCCCGGCGCTCGCTGCTACCCGGCGGCAAGTTGACCTGTTCATCCCATTCCAGCAATTCGAGAGCCGTTTTGAGCCGATTTATGCGCTGCAAGTCGGAGATCAAATCCTCATAAGCAGTAGTAGGTATCATGCCAGCAGTATTTTACGCCTCGATTATAGGGCAAACCCTAAAAAGACCGGAAAGTTGTCAGAAAACTGCCGGATGCAATTCCCTTTGACTTGGCTGGCGGGGTAGGCATATGTACCACTGATTATTAATATTGATTGGTTATGAGCACGGATGCGCCAGGAAATTTGCCGGGAGAGGCCGCGGGGTTGAAATACGCGGTTGTGGCCGCGCGCTTCAATGGTGAGTTTGCCGATGCTCTGCTCAAAAACGTGGTCGAAAACCTGGAGACGGCGGGCGTTTCCCCGGATGACATCGAATGCATTCGGGTTCCCGGTTCGCACGAGATTCCTTTTGCCATTTCCCTGCTGGCGGAAATCGATGAGCACGATTGCCTGATCGCTCTGGGCGTCCTCATCGGTGGAGACACCCAGCACCATGTCATAGTGGGGAGCAATTCCGGATTGGAGTTGCAGCGCATCTCCACCGATTGCCAGATGCCGGTCATCAATGGCATCATTGTGGCGGAAAACCGGAAACAGGCGGCGGCCCGCACCAGCGGCTCAATCAACCGGGGAAGGGAATTTGCCCTGGCTGCGGTTGAAATGGCCTCGTTGAGAAAAAAGTTGGTGGAGCGTTTGAATAGTAATGATAGGATGGGAAACGAAATTCCGAAGGCATGGGAAGAGGGCTCCGATATCTGGAAATCCTGACCAAGTAAATTTATCGTGAGTACCCGACGGGACAACCGGATTGCCGCAATGCAATTCCTTTATATGTGGGATATCAACCCCTCAAGCAGCATTGAGTCGGTTATAGCGCAATTTTTTGGCGACCAGGAAAAGCCCAGGGATTATTATGTTTTTGCCGAAGAGCTGGTATTGGGAATCCATGAGCACATCGAAGAACTTGACGAGATTATCCGGGAATATGCACAAAACTGGGACTTTAAACGCATTGCCAAAATCGATCTGGCCATCCTCCGTCTGGCGATTTTCGAAATGCTCCACCGCCATGACGTACCGCCCATTGTATCCATAAACGAAGCCATCGATTTGAGCAAAATATTCTCCATTGAGGACGCCAAACGCTTCATCAATGGTATTCTCGACCAGTTTATACTGAAACTACATCGTCCTTTGCGAGAAGCCTCACCTGAGGAATAACCGCTATTGCTTAGGGTTAATTTTTATTTTTTTAAAAAGGTAGTATTGATGCGCTCCCTATTTTCAAAATTCAAGGAGGGCCTCAAACGGACGACTCCTACTTTTTATCGGGTTTTCAGTGAAAGCGGAGGGATTTTTGGGAGCAAGACCCTGGACGCCGATTCCCTCAATGAATTGGAGGAGGCGCTCTACGGAGCGGACTTCGGCGTGGAAACCACGGCGGAAATTCTTGAAGAAATTGGGACTGCCCTGAAAAAAGAGAAGCAACTTCACGGCCTACAGGCGGCCCGAATTGGGGCCACCGTTCTTAAACGAAGGATGGAGGGGGCCGAGGGGCGCCTGCCGTCGGCAGAGCATCATCCGGAGGTGATTTGCCTGGTGGGGGTCAATGGTTCAGGTAAAACCACCACGGCGGCAAAACTGGCCCATTATTTTGCCAAGGAGGGGCGCAGCGCGTTATTGGGGGCTTGCGATACTTTTCGGGCCGCCGCCAATGAACAGATAAAAATCTGGGCCCAGCGCCTGCATATCGACCTCGTGGCCAGCCATCACGGAGCCGATGCCGGGGCGGTGGCTTTCGACGCCTATCAGGCGGCGGCCAGCCGCGGGCGGCAAATTCTCATCCTCGACACTGCGGGCCGTCTGCACACCAAGGGCAACCTGATGGAGGAATTGAAAAAAATTCGCCGAGTCCTGCAAAAATTGAACGGAACCGCCCCGCACCACAGCTGGCTGGTGGTGGACGGCAGCCTGGGGACCAACTCGATCGAACAGGCGCGGGTCTTTCACCGGGATTTTGGCCTCAGCGGGCTGGTCATTACCAAGCTCGACGGCACCAGCCGCGGCGGCGCCTTGGCCGGAATTTATGGCGAACTCAAATTGCCCATCTACTTTGTCGGCCTGGGCGAACAGATGGAGGATCTGGAACCCTTTTCGGTGGACACCTATGCCAAGGCCATTTTTGGTCTGGGGGAAGAATGAGCGCAATTCTGCAAGTTGAACTGGGCAAAAGAAGTTACCCCATCCATTTCGGCAGCCAAGTGGCCGCTACACTGCGCCGGGATATCGCTTCCCTAAAAGCGGAAGGCCGGCCGGTTGCCGCCGTCACGGATGAGAACATAAAAAGATGCCAAGGCGCTTATATTGCTGCGCTCGGGCCGGATTTGCCCACAATGGCGCTGCCGCCGGGTGAAAAGACCAAGTCGTTCGCCCATTTGGAGGAAATCTGCGAATTCCTGGCCCATAAAAAACTCGATCGCGACAGTTGCCTTTTGGCCATCGGCGGAGGCGTGGTGGGAGACCTGACCGGTTTCGCGGCAGCCAGTTTTCTGCGCGGTATCGATTATTGCCAGGTACCCACCACTCTACTGGCCATGGTAGACAGTTCGGTGGGGGGAAAGACGGGAATCAACCTGGCGGCGGGAAAAAACCTGGCCGGGGCCTTTCATCAGCCAAGAGCGGTTTATATTGATACGTTCTTTCTGGAAACTCTACCCCCGAGGGAGTTTGCGGCCGGAATGGCCGAGATAATCAAAACTGCGCTGCTGGCGGACCATTCACTTTTTGACCAACTACAATCAATGGGCAAACTGAATCCGACAAGCCCGCAACTGCCAGGGATCATTCGCCGCTGCTGCGAAATCAAGGCCGGTATCGTGGCGGAAGACGAAGAGGAAAGAGCCTCCCAAGGTGGTCGCGCCCTTCTCAATTTGGGGCACACCTTTGCCCACGCCATCGAGGCGGTGACCGGCTATGGCAGTTACCTCCACGGGGAAGCGGTTGGGCTGGGCCTGGTTCTGGCGGCGCGACTTTCGCAAAAACTGGGGCTCCTCAGTGAAAGTGATGTCGCCCATGTCAGGAAGGCGGTGGCTGTCTATGGTTTACCCATCCAATTGTCCGATCCTCTGCCAGCATCGGCGCTTTGCGAGGCCATGAAACGGGACAAAAAAGTCCGTGGGGGGGAGGTGCGCTTCGTCATCCTGTCGAGCCTCGGAAACGCGAAGACCGAAAATGGCATTCCGGAAGAATTGTGGCGTAAATTGTGGATTGAAGCCGGGGCCGATAACCACTAAATTAAGCGCAATTAAATAATTAAATAAACCCGGGGACCGGAAAAGGATTTATTTTTCCCGCTCCCCAGTAAATATCTATTCCATGGCCGGATTTGACGAAAATATTGTGCGCGAATACTTCGAATTGCACGGATTCCTGGTGCGGCAGTTGCGCAAGTACCAAGTGCAGTCGCGCAAAAAACTGGCCGAGGAAGAGATCGACCTGCTGGTTTACAACCCGGCTTTTGTAAAAGGCGAGCGCTCCCCCGATTTTCTACTTTTTTCGAGCGAATTGCCATACATTCACCGGGCAGTGGTGGTTGTAAAGGGCTGGCACTCGACCCTGCGATTCAATCCTTCGACCCTCAAAAGCAGTTCCGAGATTTTCCGCTTCCTGGAGCGAACGGTGTTGAAGCAGGCCGAAAAACTGTTTCAGGTGAATCCCGAGGAGTTGGAAAATGTGGCCGAAATGCTCAAGATCCTGGTTTTGCCGGGCTTGCCCACGGCGGAACCGCATCGCTCCGAAAGTATTCGACTGCTCAAGGAACACGGGGTGGACGGGATTATCTCATTTCGCTCCATGCTACAGGACATTCTAAAAAAAGTGGAGACCAATTTGAACTATTCAAAATCCGACACCCTGCAAATCCTCCGCATATTAAAAAACTACGATCTGGTAAAAGACCCTCAATTGGAGTTGTTCGACCGTAATCGTTAAGCCTGGGAAGGGAAAAACCACTGGCCTGCGTTCATGAAAAAAATTGCTATCACCTGCGGAGATCCCGCCGGCATCGGCCCGGAAGTGATCGCCTCGTGGCTGGATTTAAACAAAGGCAGGGACGAGGACAAGACGCCGCAAATGGTCCTGCTGGGGCCCAGTATATGGTTGCAGAATTTGGGTCCTTCACCCACTTTGGAAAAAACGCCGGTGGGACCGCCCGATTACGAGGCCACTCCGGGCCAACCCGATGTGGATGGAGCGCGGGTTGCTATGGAGGCACTGGAGAAAGCGGCCCAAGGCTGCCGGGATGGGCGATTCGAGGCAGTGGTAACCGCCCCCACCAGCAAGGAATGGATGAAAAAAGCGGGATTCCAATTCTTAGGACATACTGAATTTTTTGCCGACCGCTGGGGCGGAGATGCGGTCATGGCATTTGCGGGGGGCAGAATGAAGGTGGTCCTGGCTACGAGGCATATTCCTCTAGGGAAAGTGGTCTCCCATTTAACCGAAGACATCCTGAAAAAAACCATGGTGCAGGCGGAGCGGCTGGCCCGCTGCCTAGGTTCGAAATTGCCCAAAATCGGTGTTTGCGGGCTCAATCCCCACGCTGGCGAAAACGGAATATTGGGAACCGAGGAACTGGAATTTATCGATCCGGTATTGGCCCGATTGCGCTCACATATTCCAGGACTTTCAGCCTGCCAGCCAGCCGACACCTTGTTCTGGAGACATCTTGAGGGCGATTTCGATGTCGTTGTCGCCCTTTATCACGACCAGGGATTGGGGCCGCTCAAAGCCGTTGATTTTCGCGCTGCAGTAAACATTACCCTGGGGCTTCCGTGGATTCGGACGAGCACCTCGCATGGAACCGCATTCCCTATCGCGGGTCGTGGAATAGCGGACCCTAAAAGTATAGGAAATGCCATCAAAATGGCGCTCAAACTTTCAGGGAGCGGGTATTGCGCCCCCACTACATGAGTTGCAAAGTCATTGCCAAATGTTGAAGTAGTCGATATATATGCTGGTTTATTAAAAAATTATGACTGAAACGATTTCCATCGACCTTCCCGAAGGCGTCCGCCTGGGCAATGAGAACCTGATCCTGGTCACGGATCTGGCGGGGAAAAAACTGCTCAACCTGGCCGAGCGGGAAAACCAGGGCAACCTCTTGCGGGTGGCCATTACGGGGGGCGGCTGCAATGGTTTGTCCTACCGTTTGAAGTTTGTCGAATCGCCCAGGCGGGGAGACATATTGGTGCATTCGAGCGGGGTGCGCATCCTGGTCGATAGCAAAAGCGCTCTCTATCTAAAAGGCACGGAACTCGACTACTCCACGCGCCTCATCTCGGGCGGCTTTAAATTTTCAAATCCAAATGCCACAAGCAGCTGTTCCTGTGGAGAAAGCTTCAGTATTTAACGATTGCGCTCCCGCCCCTGTCAAAAATGGCATCCCTGTCGTCTGGCTCATAGCGGAAATATCCAATGCTCGGACGTAAAAAGAAATATTTGGAAAACCTCAGCTTCGGCATCGATATTTTTGCCGGGACAGTCCTTTTAGGGGTAATATACCTGTTTCTACTTCATTTTGGAGCTGCCTGGGAAACATTTCTGTTCACCGTAACCGGGTATCCTTTTTACATCCAGAGCGTTTCCCACCTGGCCGATGAAAAATGGATTTTTCTGGTCATTCTTTTCAATCTATTCGCCTCGCTTCGGCTCAACCGATATTATCAGGTCAACCTCTTTGCGGATTGGCTGGAAGTGCTCTTTCAGTCCTTTAAAAGCATCGCCATCGGGGTGGGCATGATAACGATTTTCTTTTATTTTTTCTCCTACCAAAGTTTCAACCGTTCCCTCCTGTTCGGATTTGCCGGCATTTTTTTTGCCTACCATATACTCAACCTACCATATACTCAAGGAACTGGGGTTGCGCCGTTACCTGATCGATTATTACGAGCGGAAACCATTGGAGGCTGTACTGGTCTGCTCCCGTGGGGAATTAAGCGATAAATTGACGGAATTCGAGGAACGCCGGCAATCGAGTGTGCTCATAAAAGGAGCCATCCTGATCAGGGATAAAGAAGAGGAAAGCGTGGCCGGGGCCGATGCTCCAGTGCCTATTCTGGGTGAGATAGCCGATATTAGCGCCATCCTCTCCCAAGGTCGTTTTGATTTGGTTTTTCTGGTCGCATCAGACCCGCAATGCGAAAGGAGCATTCTCAGAATGGCCGAAGAGCAAGGAATAGAGGTCTGGTTTTTTACAGATTTCATATCGCCACTACTGGCCCGGCCGGAAGTTGACGAATTCGGGGGAAAACCAGTTATCGTTTACCGCACGACTTCCCATTACGAAGGAAAATTGTTGGCCAAAAGGGCTGTCGATATTTTTCTTTCTTGCTTTCTTCTGATCCTTACCAGTCCGATTTTTCTGATCGTTTCCCTGATCATAAAAATTAAAACGCATGGCCCGGTTTATTATGTGCAGGAACGAACGGGGCTGCGCGGCCAGGTTTTCAGGATGTTTAAATTCCGCACCATGCTGCCCGGAGCGGAAGAGCAGTTGGAACAGTTGAAAGGCCAAAACGAGATGAAAGGCCCGGTTTTCAAATCCGCTGAGGACCCACGGATCACTTCGGTCGGAAAATTTCTGCGGCGCTACAGTCTGGATGAGTTGCCGCAGCTCTGCAATGTGCTTAAAGGACAAATGAGCCTAGTGGGGCCGCGCCCTCTGCCCGTTTACGAAACGAGGAATTTCGAGGCATTTAAAGACCACCGCCGTTACAGTGTCTTGCCCGGTCTGACTGGTCTGTGGCAGGTTTCCGGCCGCAGCCAAATAGAGGATTTTTCCGAATGGGTACAACTGGATCGAATGGGTACAACTGGATCTGGAGTACATCGATTCGTGGAGCCTGTGGCTGGATTTTGTCATCCTGATGCGCACCATTCCGGTAGTATTGCGGGGAGAAGGGGCAACGTAAGATTAATCGGAGAAACCGGCGGGCATTTTCTTGAAAAAAAGGTTGTAATACAACGCGATTAAGGCATTACTGATTGGCTATACTGCATGGTAATGAATGGAAATTTTTGCACTTGGCTCACAATGTTACTGAGGAAATTCAAGAGAATTCGCTCGTTCGGAGCGGTTATTTGAATTGAACCGTCGATAATTCCTGGATGGCAAAATTTCCTAGATCGGGCGGCCGATATAAGGGCAGACGCCCCTTCAAACAAAGGCTGCGCAAAAATGAGCGTATTCGCGTTCGGGAGGTCAGGCTGATCGGCCCTGATGCCAGGCAGATCGGTATCGTTCCCACGGTAGACGCCCTCAGGATGGCCAAGCAGTATGGCCTCGACTTGGTGGAAATTTCCCCCACCGCCCGGCCGCCGGTTTGCCGTATTCTCGATTTCGGGAAATACAAATACGAACAGTCCAAAAAAGGTAAAGACACTAAACCGACGGGCTCTAAAATCAAGGAGGTCAAGCTCAGGGTGCGCATTGAGCAGCACGATTATATGGTCAAACTGCGCCGGGCAGAGCAATTTTTGGACAAGGGCTTTAAGGTCAAGCTCACCCTCTCTTTTCGGGGCCGGGAAAATGAGCATAAGGATCTTGGCTTCGTCGTTATCAACCGAGCGGTGGCCGACCTCAAGCACATAGGGACTCCCGACTCCGAACCCAGGTTGGCCGGGCGGAGCGTAATCCTTATAGTAAGTCCTCTTCCTGAGAACAAACGCAAGTTAATATACAACGAACCGCACGAAGAGGTCGAGTAGGGTGTTCCAATTGTGCAGAATATTGGGCCGCATCGGGCGGCCTGATTCGTTTGCCCGCCATCTGTCTTCCACTATTCCCACAGTATTCGTTTTAATTTTCCTGGCCGGGTTGGCCGCCCCGTTGGAACAAGTCCAGGCCAATCTGAAAATGGGCGGCGTGGACTACCTGAGCCTCAAGTCCACGGCAGAGTATTTCGGGATGAAACACACCTGGGCCGTCCGCGGTCAAAAACTTGCCCTGAGCAGCGATTGGACGAGGTTGGAATTCGATTCCGACCGGCGCTATTTTCTGATGAACGGAAGAAAGGTTTATCTCGGTTTTGCCATAACCCGCCATCGCTCCGACCTTTACCTGAGCCGAACCGATTTCGAGAAAACGCTTAAACCCCTATTGACCCCCCAGGCTTTTACGCCTGTGCCCAAGCTGTTTCGAATCGTTATCGATCCGGGGCATGGCGGGAAAGACCCGGGAACCCAAAACAGCAAAAAGGGATTGAAAGAAAAAACGGTCGTGCTGGATATTTCCAAGAGGCTGCAAACGATTCTCAAGAAGCAGGGTTACGATGTTATTTTAACCCGCCAGTCCGACCAATTCATCGATTTGGCCCGACGGCCTGCCCTGGCCAATAGCAAAAAAGCCGACTTATTCATTAGCGTGCATGCCAACGCGGCCGGTTCGTCACAAGTAAAAGGTGTTGAGACTTTTATTTTCACCCTGCAAAATCAACCCTCAAGCCGCAACTCCGGTCTTCAGACGGCGGACCGCAGGGCTTATCCTGGCAATCGCTACGACCCATGGAACGCCCTCATCGGATTCTATGTCCAACGTCAGGCAGTGAAAGACCTGATGGCAACGGATCGCGGTTTAAAACGAGCCCGCATGGCGGTACTGAAAACCTTGAATTGCCCCGGCCTGTTGGTGGAAACCGGATTTTTTACAAATTCAGCCGAAGCCGGCAAACTACAAACACCGGCCTACCGGCAAAAAATTGCCCAGTCCATTGCCAACGGCATTCTCCAATACCAAAAAACCCTCAATCTTTTGCGGGGAAAATAACACATTTTGCCTCCATGTGGCGATTTTTGGCCATCATTTGCATTTTAGGTCCAGGCCTTTCAACCGGACTCGCCCAGGCCCAATCCGCCGCCAGATCGGTTGTGGTGGTGGCCAACCAGACCGACCCGGATACGGTCTCTCTGGCGCGTTACTACATGGAAAAAAGAGGCATTCCGACGGTCAACCTGATCGAGGTGGAAGCGCCCGCCGAGGACGCCATTGACTGGAAAACTTATATTGACGCTATCCATAACCCGCTTCTGAGAGCTTTGGTCAAAAACGGCTGGATAGACGCGGTGGCGACAAAATTAAAGGATGACAATGGCCGCCTGCGCTATGGTATCCTTGGGCACTCGATCAGTTATCTGGTTGTTTGCCGGGGGCTTCCCCTGAAGATTCGAAATGAACCGGCCTGGGTTAATGATTCCATCGATCAAAACCAGGACAGCCGATTCCTGACCAATCGGGGCAGCGTCGATTCAGAACTGTCCCTGCTGCCGGTCTCCCCCTACCCGATTACCGGCTGGATGCCCAACCCGCTTTTTCTCAAGAAAAAATTTTCGTTTCCAGATGATCAAAAGGTATTGAAAGTCTCGCGCCTGGACGGCCCCACTTTATCCAGCGCAAAAGCCTTGGTGGACAATGCCCTGCGAGCGGAAAAGGAAGGTTTGATGGGGCGCGCTTATATTGACAATGGGGGGTCTCACGAAATTGGCAATGAATGGCTGCGTGATTTGACCTCAGAGCTGGAAAAAACCGGCTTCGACTTGCAAATTGAAAATACTCAGCAGGTTTTCGGACCCGAAGCCCGTTTTGATGCGCCAGCCCTTTATTTCGGATGGTACAGCAGAAACATCACCGGGCCCTTCTTAAACCCCGGCTTTTACTTTCCGCCGGGGGCGATTGCCGCTCATATCCACAGTTTCTCCGCTTCAACCCTGTCCGATCCGTCGCGCTACTGGTGCGGGCCCCTGGTCATGCGGGGCGCCACGGCCACATTCGGCAATGTATGGGAACCCTATTTGAGGTTCACCCACCATCCCAACGAATTCTTCAAAGCCCTCCTCGAGGGCCGGAATCTAGGCGATGCCGCCTACTATGCCCTGCCAGCTCTCAGTTGGCAGGCGGTTCTGATTGGCGATCCCCTTTATCAGACCCTTCAAATTTTCACTCCAGCGGCAACTGGATAACCTTGATGCCGACAACCTGCCGCTCGGCCAATACGCGGTCATCCGCAAAATGCGGCTCTTGCGGGCGGAAGGCGACTTTGCGGAAGCTCTTAGCCAAGGGGCCAAAGGGTTTCGCAAAAGCCCCGGACTGGCCCTCGGCCTGGAATTGGGGAAAACCTACCTCGCATCCGGAAAAAAGGCGACGGCTCTGGATACACTACGCATCGGCGTTTACATCCATCATTTTTCCAACAACGACTGGCTGCCGGCCAAAGAAATTGCCGACCTTCTGGTGCAAAACGGTGATGCGGTATCCGGCCTCCAGATTTATAAAAACCTCATTTTAAGCAAAGGATTGCCCAGCCCACTGTTTAAAAAATTCCTCTACGATGGCGCCCAGACGGCAAAATTAAATGGAGACCTCCTCCTGGCCGCCAAATGGAATGCCCTTCTTAAATGAAAGCGTACCCAAACAGGTGGGCTAAATAGAATGGATGGGTGGCGCCGCTGCCGATCTTGATTGAATATACGCTCAGCGTTTGAATCTATTGCTCAAATCCTGTGACAATACAAAATCATTATTGGAGAGTAGGGCGGTTTCATTGACGGCGGGGCCAAAAATGTCGAGATGACTGAATTCCCGGGAGGAAATCCGCCCAATAGTTACTGACCCGACATGCGCTTTGAGGTGTACGCGGACGCCAACGCAACGCTTTTCGATCCACTCATTCAATGCCTCGCGCATACCGTCCAGAAACGCGACCGGGTTTTGCAATTCCTCCGGATCGAAGATAACGAGTATGGCATCGCCCATAAATTTAATAATTTTGCCATTGCCATGAGAAATGATCGCTTCCGCGCAGTCATAAAATTCCTGCATGAACAGAAACAATTCCGATGATGTAATTTTTAGCACGATATTTTTGTGAAAACCTGCAATATCAAGAAATACGATGATGTATTCCCCCTGCGCCGGAAGTTTGTCCGGGATTTTCATTAATTATCTTAAACCCAAAGTTCAGATTACAGGAGCAAAAGCAGGGGCGCTTTCCCGGCTCTTGCCATAATAAGGTAGAATATTCACTCCATTGGAATACGAAATGGCAATCTTATTACTTATACAACAAGTACTTACAAAATTGGTGCGGGCACTCGGAATCGAACCGAGGACACCAGCTTGGAAGGCTGGGGTTTTACCGCTAAACTATGCCCGCTAACTATAACAGGCAGTTTTTTCGGAAAGAATTGAGGGGGTCAAGGTTTTCTTGAAGGCTCTATTTAGATTGACTTAAAAGAGGTGGAAAAAAGTCTTTTCAACCTGACAATGTCTGCTATGATTTTGTAATCTTCGAGCAAATCATTAAAAACAAGGAAATATCATGGCTTTATTAACATCCGGTGCAGCAGCATCTGCGGGCGGCGGGAGAGCCGGCGGCGCCAAGAAGCTCACTTTCATGGAAGGGCAGAAACTGGCCAAGCAAAGGGCCTATGAAAAACAGGCTAAGAAGAAAAAAATAGGTTTAGCCCGGATATTTCATGAAGGGTAAAGTTTGGCTCGTTATTGCTATTGGAGATGGATTTCTTTGTATTTTGGGCGGATCGTCTTGATTTTGAGGTGTTTTTCAGGGTGTAGAGACACTTCCCCCTTTCCCCCATTGGTTCGGTAGCGCCGGGGGCAGCGCCAATGCGCCCTTTAGGTTGGCACCAACCGGCGGGCCGCATGGTTGAAAAGACTGGCCCATGGATAACTTTCACTTAGATGAAAGTGAATCGTTCGGGTGTTGCGCACGATTACCGCTCCGATCTTGATTAATTTTAGCCGTAGACTGTGGCATTGGAGCCGCGCCCACTTCGTCCCTTTTAATGCGAACCGGCGCAAGGCTTCCATCAAGGTGTAGGCCAGCCCCGACAAGAGCAATCGCCACTGGTTGGCCCACCATTTATGCGCGCTGGTGCGTTCGCTGAACAATTGCATCTGTTCCTTGATCCGGTTCTCCATCTCACCGCGGCCACAGTATACTTTGTCGTAAAGCTCTTGGGGATCGCCCTGCAGGTTCGTCACCACGAAGCGCGGGTTGGACCCCTGTGCGGTGTGTTCGGCTTTGTGGATGATAAGGCGTTGGCGCCGCCACGATTTTGCCCCATACTCGAAGTGCTGAAACAGCCGTTGCTTTTTGCCGCTACCCTCGAACCATTGTTTGGCTTGCTCCTGCAACTGCCGGGCCGCTTGCTGCAAGCGTGCATGGCGGGCCGTTCCCACTATAAAATAAACCTCGTTGCGCTCGCACCACGAGAGAATCCGATCCCGGCAGAATCCGCTGTCGGCACGCCAAATAATCCGCGTATGGGGCCAGCTTTGGCGAATCCGTTTAACCAGCAATTTGAGGATGGCCCCGGCATGCTTGCTCGCATCGATCTTGCTGGGCCGCAGGTAGGCCACCAGAAGCTGATCGCCGCAAAAAACATACAGCGGCAAAAAACAGTAATGATCATAATAACCGTGGAAAAAACGTCCCTCCTGGAGCCCGTGCACCGGATTGTCGGTGGCGTCAAAGTCCAGGATGATCTCTTCGGGTTCCTCGGCAAAGGATCCCATGAACTGTTCGACCAGCAACTCGTTCAGGGCAAAGGCTGCCCGCCGATCCTGCCCGTTTTCAAAACGACACAAAGTCGGCGCGCTGGCCAACGCTTCAGTGCGCCCCGTTACCGTTTGCAACAAAGGATCGCGGCGCAGGGTTTCAAAGTCGTTCAAATCCTCATAGCCCGCCACCAGCCCGTAAACGCGCTGCCGGATCATGGCCAGCATCTCATGGCGCACTTTGCCCTTCTGCCGTTTGTCTACTAATTGCCGGGCCGCTTGCTCGGTCAAGCCCAACCGCCGATCCACTTCCCGGATCAAAAGCAGCCCGGCATCCGAAGTAACCTCACCGCCCTTAAAATCAACCCGCACACGGCGGCCTTTTACCCTTGTCAACTGTAGTTCTAATTGTTTACTTTTTGTCATCGCTGATATTGCTTTAATGTTTAATCTATCCTGCTGTATATCAGCAGATAAGCATATCAGCGATACTTTTTTTATGAAATTTCCGGGCTAAACCGTTTACAGGCACCGTGGTGAGGAGCATCCACGAAAGCGCCTTGCACCCTTTGGGGGGATTGTTTTCATGGGCATAGACGGCCCACACTGGCACGCTCTGCCCGCCCCTGCACGGGTCCTGCAGGAGGACCTGTTTATAGCGGATCTGCAGGCTGGCCCGTCGCTTTGGCTGTCCGGGTTTTCGAGGTACTTGCACCTGTAGGGTTCCCGCCACCTCCTCCTTCTGCAGGCTCTCCCAGAGCTTTTCCTGCTCTTCTTTGAGAATGCGATTATGGGTCGCGCGCACTAACCCGGATATTTCATGAAGGGTAAAGTTTGGCTCGTTATTGCTATTGGAGATGGATTTCTTTGTATTTTGAGCAGATCGTCTTGATTTTTAGGTGTTTTTCAGGGTGTAGAGACACTGCCCCCTTTCCCCCATTGGTTCGGTAGTGCCGGGGGCAGCACCAATGCACCCTTTAGGTTGGCACCAATCGGCGGGCCGCATGGTTGAAAAGACTGGCCCAAGGATAACTCTCACTTAGGTGAAAGTGAATCGTTCGGGTGTTGCGCACGATGACCGCTCCGATCTTGATTAATTTGAGCCGCAGGGTGTGGCATTGGGCCCGCGCCCACTTCGTCCCTTTTAAGGCTAACCGGCGCATGGCTTCCATCAAGGTGTAGGCCAGCGCCGACAAGAGCAATCGCCACTGATTGGCCCACCATTGATGGGCGCTGGTGCGCTCGCTGAACAATTGCATCTGTTCCTTGATTCGGTTCTCCATTTCACCGCGGCCACAGTATACCTTGTCGTAAAGCTCCTGGGGATCGCCCGGCAGGTTCGTCACCACGAAGCGCGGGTTGGACCCCTGTGCGGTGTGTTCGGCTTTATGGATGACCAACCGCAGCCATCGCCACGAATCGGCAGCATAGACGAAGTCCTGGAATAACCGTTGTTTTTTACCCCTTAGTTCGAACCATTCTTTGGCCTGCTTTTGCAACTGCTGGGCGTCTTGCTGCAAGCGTGCATTGCGAGCCATCCCCACGATGTAACTAACTTCGTTGCGGTCGCACCAAGAGAGTATCCGGTCTCGACAAAATCCACTGTCGGCGCGCCAAATAATCCGCGTACGGGGCCAGCTTTGGCGAATCCGTTTAACCAGCAATTTGAGGATGGCCCCGGCATGCTTGCTGGCATCGATCTTGCTCGGCCGCAGGTAGGCCACCAGCAGCTGATCACCGCAAAAAACATATAGCGGCAGAAAACAGTAATGATCATAATAACCGTGGAAAAAACGTCCCTCCTGGAGCCCGTGCACCGGATTGTCGGTGGCGTCAAAGTCCAGGATGATCTCTTCGGGTTCCTCGGCAAAGGAGCCCATGAACTGTTCGACCAACAGCTCGTTTACCGCAAAGGCCGCCCGCCGATCCTGCCCGTTTTCAAAACGACACAAAGTCGGCGCGCTGGCCAACGTTTCAATGCGCCCCGTTACCGTTTGCAACAATGGCTCGTGGCGCAGGGTATCAAAGTCGTTCAAATCCTCATAGCCCGCCACCAGCCCGTAAACGCGCTGCCGCAGCATCCCCACTCATGGCGTACTTTGCCCTTCTGCCGTTTGTCCACTAACTGTCGGGCCGCTCGTTCGGTCAAGCCCAACTGCCGATCCACTTCCCGGATCAAAAGCAGTCCGGCATCCGAAGTAACCTCTCCGCCCTTGAAATCAACCCGCACACGGCGGCCTTTTACCCTTGTCAACTGTAGCTTTAATTGTTTACCTTTTGTCATCGCTGATATTGCTTTAATTATTGATCTATCCTGCTGTATATCAGCAGTTAAGCATATCAACGATACTTTTTTTACGAAATATCCGGGTTAGCCGACGTCTGTGTTTTCACACAACAACTCTCCTCCATGTTGGTGGCCGGTCTGCCTTTGGTGCAAGCTTTGGAAGCGCTCCAGGAACAGACCGAACATCCGGTATTTCAAGTTGTCATACGCGAGGTGAAAGCCGATGTGTCGGGCGGCACCGCCTTTTCCGATGCGGTGCGGAAATTCCCCAACGCTTTCCCCAATTTGTTCATTTCCATGGTCGAGGCTGGTGAGGCCAGCGGCGGCCTGGCATCCATCCTGGGCAAAGTGGCCACCTATTTCGAGCAGTCCGTAAAATTGACCAAAAAGGTAAAGGGGGCTATGACCTATCCGGTCGGGGTCATCTGTCTGTCGTGTGCCCTGGTCAATGTTCTGCTCATCATGGTGATTCCGGTGTTTGCGGATATGTTCTCCGGTTTCGGGGCCGAACTGCCAAAACCAACTCAGTTGCTCATCGACGCCAGTAATTTTTTGAAACCTTGGCCCGGTATCTGGATATGGCCCCCCAACATCCTTCACATCCTCGCTGGACTGTTTATCGGCTTTAAAATGCTCATGAAATTTACCAGCACTCCGAGGGGAAGAGTGATCAAGGACCAGGTGTGGAAGAGTGATCAAGGACCAGGTGTTATTCAGGATACCGGTGGTTGGCAACCTGGTGCAAAAGACATCGGTTTCCAGGTTTTGCCGCACCTACGCCATCCTTTTGCGCAGTGGCGTGCCCATTCTGCGAAGCCTTGAAATCGTTTCCAATGCCAGTGGAAATACTTATATCGAAGCGGCCGTGGTCAATATCACCAGGCATGTCAGCCAGGGCGGGCAGTTATCGGAAGTTCTGGCCAACGACCCATTCTTCCCGCCCATGGTTAAGCACATGGCCAAGGCGGGCGAGTCCACCGGGAATGTCGATGGCATGATGGACAAAATCTCCGACTTTTACGATGCTGAAATCGAGACCATTGTGGAGGCGCTCACCTCCCTTATGGAACCGATACTCATTTGCGTTCTGGGAGTTATCATCGGCGGCATCGTCATGGCCATGTTTCTGCCGATCTTCCAACTATCCTCCGTTGTGGGCTGATTTTCCATTCCGGAAGGAGCTAGGTGGAGATTTGCCCGAACCAGAAGAACATGGACAAAATACAATCTTGGGGAAATTTCATAACAAGCGGCTCGCTGGTTTAAGAAATAATAACGCTTTATGGCTTCGGTACTAATAGTTGACGACCTCCCGGCCGTGCACGAGATGTTGGAAGCGGTTATCAACCCTTGCGGGTTTTTAAGCGCCTTCGCCTTGAACGGCCAAGATGCCCTCAAACGTTATCGGGAAGGCAACATCGATGTCGTCCTGGTCGATATCGCCATGGAGCCGATGGATGGCATAACCGTTCTCAAGGAGCTCCGCTCCATCGACTCCAATGCCATCGTCATCATGATGACGGGCTACTCCTCGACCGATACTGCCATGCAAGCCCTAAAATTCGGTGCTTTCGACTATGTGCAGAAGCCGTTTCGACTGGAGGAGCTGGTCAAAACCCTGCACCGCGCCGTCGATGCCCGCAAGAAGGGCAAGGGAGCCAAGGTTGCGGCCGTCGAGGAACCCCTGAGAGCGGAAAAGGATGTGGTGGGAGCGCTGGCCGGGGAGAGCGAGGCTATAAATGCTGTCAACAAGCTAGTGCAAAAGTTGCTGCGGGCTAAAACTCCGATGCTCATCCAAGGGGAAGTCGGCACCGGCAAGCGGAGCCTGGCTGATCTTGTTCATCAGAAAGGCCCGGGTGCAAGAGCACCCTTTATCGGCATAGATTGCCGCCTGGCCGACCCGGAAGAATTGCGAAAAGGATTGGCCAATGGAGACGGCACGCCCGGATTTTTGATCCAGAAAGCCCAGGGAGGCACCCTCTTTTTCAACAATATCGACAAGCTGGCCAAGGTTCTACAAGTATCGGGGGGTACTTTTCGATTGATTTGCGCGACCGAAGTGCAATTTGAGAGCCGTCTCGAAAAGGGCAACATATCGGATGATTTCTTTTTCAAGATCGCCACCCTGCCCATCACAATGCCGCCCTTGCGCAATCGACGGGAGGATTTGCCCGTACTCGTAAAAGATATTTTGAAAAGAGCGGAAAATCCTTTTTTCGATACATCGCAAATCGAGTTATCCCGGGATGCCGAATCCATGATGTATTATTACCCGTGGCCGGGAAACTTGATCGAACTGTCCAATGTTCTGACCTCTGTCGTGGTTGTTTCCCATAACCGGTTGATCAACGCCAATCAATTGCCGCTACGGTTGAAAGACGCCCGCAAATGGCCCAACTTGAAAACCTTCCTGATGGCCCGGGAAGAAGCCTATATTACCGAATTGCTGCACTTATGCGACAATGACAAGGAGAAGGCGGCCAAGCTTGCCGGGGTGGCCGATCTTTTCGAGTCCGAGTCCGAGTCCGTGGTCAAAGCGCGCGAAAAAGTGGAGGAAGCCAGCAGCCAAGATGCCTCCACCGGAAAGACCGAATTATCGGCCGACGCCCAGGAAGCCCTGGAAAAACTGAAGGCCGAACTCGATTCTCAGGAGGAAGCCATCAAGGAAGCCAAAGCCATGTTCATCGAGCGGGAAGAATTTCTCGAAACGAGCGAAAACACTCTTTTTGAAAAAGTGATGGCCCAGCAAGAGCGGGAAACCGAACTTGAACAATTGTCGGAAGATCTGGACCAGCGGGAGCAAAAACTGAATGAACGAGAAAAAGCGCTCGAGGCCAGCGCCGGGGGCTGATCCCAAACTGCGGCTTATCCGAGTTTTTCAGTACCCTGTCAGCTTAGCTGAATTTTCCGGCGCCGGCCAGGACGCCCATAGCCACATATATCAACCCAACCAGGAGCATAAGTGCGGTCCATAGAAGGCCTCTTCTGTAGGCCTTCGGAATGTGTTTTCCGGCCAGATAGGCATAGGCCATGATGAGGATTCCGACCAGGGGAGCATCCAGATTCCGACCAGGGGAGCATCCAGAATACCGGCCGTCAGGACCAGGGTCGTCGGCTCCGGCACCATGGTGTAAACGACCCAGGAACCACCCATCATGAAGGTGATTAAAATGGTGTTCCAAATGTTTTTGGGAACCTTTGCCGTCATCTTCGGGGCAAACATTTGGAACGGCTGGGTGTACATGCGGGCAGCCCCGTCGAAAACGGAGATGGCGGTGCTGATGATGGCCGCCCAGGTGCCCAGATAAAACACTCCCCGGGCCCAGCCGCCCCACACCTCGGTCATCATAAGACTCAGCTCCATGGTCAGATTCGGGCCGGTCAGATTGACTCCCGCCGGGCGCAATATGCCGACTCCCAAAATAAAAGTGGAGGCGCATACCAAACCACCCAGAAGATAAGTTATAAAAATATTGATCCGATTTACCCGCAGCCATCCGCGCATTCGGTTTATTTCCTCCTCCGATTCCGGTTCCATTTCTTCTCTGGAAGGTGGGAGCCCCTTCTCTCGACGGTATTTATACAAGCCCATATGCCTTTCCTCTGCCCAGGCGCTGTAGCGAACGGTCCCCGAACCTGCCATGATGAACCCTGCTAAGGCGACAATCATGAGAAGACCGCCCGAACCGGTTTCGCCAGAAGGTATCCTGGGCACCAATCCCAAGGCCAGGTCGCCCGCAATGGTGGGCAGAACGAGGGCGGCGCAAGCTACCAGGCAAACCGTAAAAACGATGGTCAGGACGGTGTTGATCCTTTCCGCCGTACGATAACCGCCGATGGTGAGAAGGAACCAGACCAGGACAAAATTAAGACCTGTCCAGGCAACGCTTTGGAGGAGTTTTTCGCTCTCAGCATGGTCGCTAGGTTGAAATGAAAGAACCGCCCAGGATGGAGGCAAAAGCCAGTTCGGCAGGGGCCCAAAAATATTGTAACAAACCAGACCGGCAATGGCCACAATACTTCCGCGCAAAACAAAATCTTTTACCACGTTGACGGCATACCATACCCATGGAATCCAACTCAGCCGAGGACCCGCACCCAAACAGATTTCGAGAAAGTTCTTTCCCGTCACCAAGGAGACGCGGCCAATAGCTTCATTCCAAAAGGCCTTGGAAACCACGGTAAAAATAATCACCCAAAAAAGCACGGCCCCATACCGAGCCCCGGCCACCGGTCCGGTAAGCAGTTCCCCGCTGCCGATGGCTTCGCCCAGAAGCATCAGCATCGGCCCAATCCAGGCCACAGCTTTAAACGCTTCCCGCGGTACAGCCGCCACCCGTGCCGCCACCCGTGAAGATGAAAAAGATGTCACGGCCTTCTCCATAGCATATTAAACGCTATGGAGAAAAGACATTTTCACATACCATGACAGTAAAGCAACGGCCAGTTCGTGCGGAACAATACTGTAGACACGGATCGATTCGCGGGAATGGGTTTTCCCTTGAAATTTCAGATCATAAACCCTTGTAGTTCAGTCTGCTATTGAACGAGGGGATTTTCCGAGCAGTAAATTTCCGGGTAAGCGGCGTAGAAAGCGGCGCATTTAACGAGGTGTTCGATAGGTACCCGGTCGTTGACGGTGTGGGCCACTTCTTCTTCAGCGGGACCAAAACCGACGCAGGGTATGCCGAATATCCCGGCTATAGCTACCCCGTTGGTGCTGAATGTCCAGCGGCTAACAGTGGGCTCCTCGTTGAACAAGCGTCTATAAGTATCGGAGGCGGCCTGCACGTGAGGATCGCTTTGGGGGAAAAGCCAGGTAGGGAAATAGCATTCGGTTTCGTAAACCAGGCCAGTCCAGCTTGGCTTGGCGTAGTTGTTCAATTTCACCTCGGCCCCCTCCACCCCGGCGAGGGCAATGGCCTGGCGGACTTCCTCCAAGGCGCTTTCCTTGGTTTCACCCTCGGTCACTCGGCGATCGAGGTGGATATAAGCCTGGTTGGGAACGGCGCACAGGCTGGGGGTTTGGCAATCCACATAGGAAACGGTGATGGTTCCTTTGCCCAGGAATTCGTTCTTCGTCAGGGTGTCGTTGAGCTTTTCGATTTGGGAGACAATTTTGGCGATTTTGTAAACGGCGTTATCTCCCTTGTGGGGCATTGACCCGTGGGCCGAACGGCCGTAAACGGTGACCCCGATTTCCATTCTCCCCCGGTGGCCGCGCAGGATTTTGGTGTTGGTGGAATCGGTCACAACCACGCATTCGGGGCGGATTTTGCCTTCATTGACGATGTATTGCCAACAGAGTCCGTCACAATCCTCCTCCTGCACTGTGAATACTACCAGAAGGGTCCATTGATCGTTTTTGAGGCCAAGATCTTTGATGATTTTTCCCGCATAAACCATGGACGGGACGGCGCCTTCCTGGTCTCCCGCTCCGCGCCCGTAAACGAAACCATCCTCGACTTTTCCCTCGAATGGATCGTGCTGCCACTCGTCGGGATTTCCCACTCCAACGGTGTCGACATGGGCATCGACGGCGATTAGGCGCGAACCTGTGCCCACTTGCCCGAAAAGGTTGCCCATAGGATCGGTCCAGATTCGGTCGAACGCCCCGGTGTTTTCCATTTCCTGCCGGATGCGGGCGATCACCTTTTCCTCGTTGGAGCTGGTGGAAGGTATGGCAACCAAATCCCGTAAAAAGGAAACCATCTGTGGTTCGTAATGTTTGGCTTGGGCCGTAATTTTTTCGTAATTCAGAGTTGTTTCATTCATAGTTGTTCTGTCCAGTAAAATTGAGGTTGTGGAAGCTGGCCCGGGCCAGCTTCCATAAAAGCGAAAACACGGCTCGAAACCGAGGCTCCTACCGCAACACGTTTTTCTCCATCAATGGCAAGCTGTTGCGCGGTTTTTGGTCGAATTGGCAGAGGGCGTTGGCTACCGCCCCGGCCGTCGGTACAAGGCCGATTTCGCCTACTCCCTTGGCCCCGTAAGGCCCGTGCGGATCGGCCACTTCGACGCCTTTGACCACCGTTCGCGGCATGAACTGCGGCTTGAGAACTCCGCAATCGACAAAACGAGTTGATTTTAGAAAGCCGTTTTCCATGGGCAAATCCTCGGTCAGGGCATAACCGAGGCCCATGTGAATGGCCCCTTCGATTTGGCCTTCAAAGAGGACCGGGTTCATGATTTTGCCGGCGTCGTGGGCTGCGTAAACGGTGTCGATCTTGCCATTCTCATCGAGGGTCACGACCTGGGTGGCGTAACCGTAGGAATAATGGGTAACCTCCTCGCCTTTCTCATTGAGAATGCCCGGTTTGGTGGTCCAATCGCAAATCCATTTACCGCGGTAGGATTTGCCCGACAATTCGGCCAGGGAATGAGTTGCGAGGTCTTTATTCAGCTCGATGCAGGCATTGATAACGGAATTGCCGATGAGGGAGGTGGCGCGGGAGGCGGTCGTCATCCCACAGAGTGTTTCCTGGGCCGTATCGACGTAAACATCGATGATGTCCGGGTTGAGGCCCGTTTCTTCACAGAGGGTCTGAATGGCCATATTGTGCGCCCCCTGCCCCATTTCCGTCCATCCGTGGTAAATCACCACACTGTTCCCTGAAACGATGTCGATCTTGCATTCGCCGGTATCGGGCATGCCATTGCCCACGCCGGTGTTTTTGATGCCGCAGGCGATTCCGGCGTATTTGGCGGCGTAAAATTCGTCCTTCACGGCGAGAAGGGTTTCGCGCAGACCGCAGCCGCTTTCGATTTTTTGACCCGTGGCGGTGTAGGAGCCATTGCGGATGCAATTGTCGTAACGGAACTGCCAGCGGTCGAAACCGCCCTGGGCACATAATTCGTCGATGCAGCGCTCCATGGCGAAAGCCACCTGATTGACTCCGAAACCACGAAAAGCGCCGCAGGGGATATTGTTGGTGTAAACGGCCTTCGACTGGATTGCCACATTGGGCACGGAGTAAGCGCCGGTGGCGTGGCCGAGTCCGCGCTGGGCCACTTTCATGCCGACCGAGGCGTAAGCGCCGGTATCGCATAAAATATCCGACTTGAGCGCTGTTAACATGCCGTCGGCATCGCAGCCCACCTCGTAATCCATAATAAACGGGTGTCGCTTGGGGTGCATGATGAGGGATTCTGTGCGGCTCAGCGTGAGCTTTACCGGGACCTTCAACAAATACGCGAAAAGCGCCACGTGCCCCTGGATGATGAGGTCCTCCTTGCCGCCGAAACCGCCCCCGCATTGCACTTGGACGACGTCGACGTCCGCCTGCTCGAGTCCAAGAATTTTGGCGATCTGCACCCGGTCGTCAAAGATGCCCTGTCCTTGCGAATAGACCCTCACGCCGGTGTGGCCATTGCTCCCGAAAGGCTCCGCCAGGCAGGCTTCCGGCTCCATGAAGGCGTGCTCGACCCGCTGGGTTGTGTAACGGCCTTTGGTTGTAAAGGCCGATTCGGAAATGGCTTGGGCAAAATCACCGCGATCGATTCTGCCCTCGAAAAGGAGATTGCCGGAGGCATGCACCTTGGGCGCTTCAGGTTCGAGAGCCAGATTTACGTCGGTAACTGGTTCGAACACTTCATATTCCACCTTGATCAGTTCAACGGCGGCGCGGGCGATCTTTTCCGTGTCGGCGACCACGGCGGCCAGGACATCGCCGATATAACGAGTATTTTCACCGACTTTAATCATGATTGGCCAATCCTGAACGATGAGGCCGATGACACGCTCGCCAGGAATGTCCTCGGCTGTGAAAACCCTGGCCACTCCATCCAATTTTTCCGCTTCGGAAACGTCCATGGAGATGACTTTGGCCCGTGGATGATCGCTCAGTTTGAAAACGCCGTAAAGCATTCCCGCCCGTGACATGTCATCGACATAGGGCCGCATTCCGAGCGTGGCCGTATCGCACTCATATTTGCGCAAGTTACAGCCCACCTTGCCGGTCGTGTCGGCGCGCGGAACCGTGTCATTCTCGCGAATGGCCCTGCCTGCTTCGAGAACGGAATCGACGATTTTTACGTAACCGGTGCAGCGGCAGAGATTTTTGTTTAAAGCCTTGATAACTTCCTGGCGCGCCGGGTCGGGATTTTTATCGAGCAGGCCCTTGGCTTGCATGACAAAGCCGGGGATGCAAAAACCACATTGGATGCCGCCCTTTTCCACGAAGGCGTCGGCGAAGGCTTCCTGCAACCTCAAATCAAGGCCTTCGATTGAGGTCACTTCCTTCCCTTCGACTTTTTTCATTTTGACCACGCAGGCGAGGGCTCCCTTGCCGTTCACCTGCACGGAGCAGCAGCCGCAGGCGGCCTCGTCATTACAGCCCTTTTTGGGGGAAGTGATTCCAGCCTGTTCCCGCAAGTATTCGAGCAGGGAGATTTCGGGATCCCCTCCGTATTCTATTTTATTTTTATTTAAAGTAAATTCCATGCCAGCAGTCTCCTAAATTCCAATTCTCGGATAATTATATTATAGTTTAAAAGATTAAATGCGCAATAGGCGCCTTCATTCATGAAGTTTCCAATAAAAATTGGTTTGTGTAGGCGGCTGGGGCGGAGGCCAATCCTTGCATTAATATTTTCATGACATAATACGAGTTCATATCGACGGTGGTACCGTCTTCCAGGCCTTCCCCGGCCTCGCCTGCGACCAGCCCCCCTTCGGAATCGAGAACGAATCTTCCCCCCGGCCCCTGGTAGGTGTAGCGGTCATCCATTTCGGAATACTCGAGCGAGTGCTCGACGCCCTGGATTCTTCCCCGCATGACATGGGCCGAATCGAAATAAAACCCATCCCATTTTGAATCGGTCTCGTAGGATTCACGATTGAAAAAGAAATTCGGCTTTTCGATATAGGGACCGCCTTGCTCAGGGCAGAAGGTGTCGCAATTGCCGCATTCGTTGCAAAAGTCGGCCAGGATGGCGATCTGCCCCTTCTTTTTCAGTTGAATTTCGCCCCCCGAAACCGGCGCAAAACCGCCGTCGCGGTAAATGAAATCCGTTTGCGCAATATTCTGCTTGCCGATTGGGATATTGAAAGTGGCCGCGTTGGGGCAAACCGGCAGGCAGATATTGCAGGTCAGACAATCCCATAATTCCAGATGCGAATCAATAGCCCGGGGCATGGCCGAATTCTGGCTGTTGTGGTAGCGGGGGTTCTCGACCAGAGCCGGAACCAGGGACTGGGCGTTTATATGACCGGCTTCCTCCAGGCTGAGGCTGTCGTCCCCGGCCCTGGCCCGCAGGAACTCGCCCATATTCGAGGCGCCCGCCTCATCCATGGCTTTGCCCAGATTTTTTAAATACGCAGGCATGCGGGCATAACCACCCTTTTGCAGCAGGTCCGTGCAAGTGGTGATAGGCCTCAAGTAACAGGCCGCCGCTTCGACGAAATTTTCCTTGTCGATGCCAGCCGAAAAAGAGATGTGAAAATGGCTCCCCAAAGAAGAACGCATATTATGCATTCCATTCATGGCAATAACATGCAGGGGGCGGCCAGAAAGATACATGACCTTGTCCGGAACCCCCGGCTCGATATTGGTCATGACGGATTCTCCGTGGTTGACGATCAGTGTATTGGTGTATTTTGCGCCAACCTTTTTATCATGTTCAGCGCCAAATTCCTCCAACCTCTTCAACAAAGGCACGGCGTCCTCGAAGGAGAGGTCGCCCTCGAAGGCATGCCGGTCCAGTTTCAAGTGCGAATAGCCGAGGTCCTCGAGCAAGGTTTTATTTACCCAGTCATAACCGAGTTGGGTGGGATTGCATTTGACGATGACATGCAGACCGTGTTCCTTGATGAGGAATTTGACGATGCCTTCGACCTCTTCCTTGGGGCAACCGTGAAAGGTGGAGAGAGTGGCTGAATTGGATATATGTGGATCGACCTCGAAATCGCGGTAGCGGGAAAACGGTTCCGGTAATTCATGCAGCATTTGCCGGATAGCCTCCTCGGCGTTCATCAGCTTTTTAACCCACTCCACCATAATCGGTGAAGAGACGCCTTTGAGATCGTAGCCGATGGAAATATCGAAAACGAAATCGTAAAAGGGATCGCCCTTGGGAACTCCCAGCAACTCCATGTCCTCAATTATTTTGAGGAGCACCCAGGCTTTGACGTATTCATCGTAGGAGGCTTGCAAATTCAACTCCTGCGACCATTCGATGTTGAAACCGATATTGGGCGCTTCGATGCAGGGTCGGCCGATATCCAGTTGGTCGAGGATTTGCACCGTCTTGAGCTCAAAAATCCTGCCCCCGCCCAAAAAAGCCAGAATAATGTTTTGTGTCAGTTGGGTGTGCGGACCGGAGGCGGGCCCCAATTGGGTATAAGCGCGCCTGTCATGAAAATCGACCGAAAAATCGTGTTCCGGGTCGCCCGTAAAGATGTCCCGCTGGCGATAGCCGTAAATGGTTTTACACATCTCCAGTTCCGAGACTATGGCCTGGAGATGTTGTCCCAGGCTGACACCGCGCAATTCTGCCATAAAAAATCCTCGTTCTTTTGCGGAGGGAAGAGCCAACCGAGGAATCCCGGTCACGAGACCGGCCCACACATCAGCCTTGACTCAGTGAAAAGCAGCCAGCGGGTAATTTCCCTAAATTAAAAACTTTTCACTCCTATACTGGCTTTGCGACCGAAATCCCGGAGAGACTTTCGATCAGCCCTCAACCTCCAAATGTTAAATCATTTGTTGGTTACTGGGTAAAAGAATATCGCCAGGCGGTTCCCCTTGTAAAGAGAATTTTAATCTTCCGGCCACCCGGCCAGGGATCAGTTCCAGAATGTCTTCAGCCGGGCCAGGCCCTCCTTGATATTTTCCACCGAAATGCCGGAAAAGGCGAAGCGGATAAATTTACGGTCTTCACCCGGCAGAGGGCTGCCGAAATGCTCGCGGGTGCAAAAGGAGACCCCGGTTTCACGCAAGGTGCGGCTGCGAAAATCTTCCATCGAAGTGGACCCCAGCCTTTCGTAAACCCGTGTCACATCAGGAAAAAGGTAAAAGGTGGAATTGGGCACAAACACCTCGACCCCATTGATGGTTTGCAATTCCTCCACCAGGGCATCGCGCCGCTGCCGCAGGGTATTCATTATTTCATGCGCTCCGGACTGGTCGCCGTGCAAGGCTTCGATGCCCCCATACTGCAAGGCGTGGTTGGTGCAGGACTCGACGTTGACGTTGAGCTTGCCCATGCTCTCGATAATGGATTCCGGGCCGATGGCGGCCCCCAGGCGCAGGCCGGTCATGGCGTAGGTTTTGGAATAAGTGTAAAGAATGACGGTGCGATCAATCATCCCCGGCAACGAAACGATGCTCTGACCCTGCCCGCTGTAGAGGATTTTGAAATAAGCCTCATCGGCAAGGACCCATAGGTCGTGGCGGATGGCGAGGTCGGCCACCCATTGTATCTCCTCAGCAGAAGATTCAGCCCCAATGGGATTTTGGTAATTGTTGTAAATAATGGCCCGCACGCCGTCGCCGATCTGCGACTCGACCCCATCCCGGTCAATTTCGAAACCATCGCCGGTGGGAATGAATCCGTAGGGCAGGGGCTTGCCCCCCAGGTAATTGATTTGCGATTCGTAGATGGGAAACCCCGGATTGGGATAAAGAACGCCGTCGCCAGGATTCATGACGATTTCCAGAAATTTACTGATGACCGGCTTGCCTCCCGGCTGAACGGCCACATTGAGCGGCCCGTAGGAGACATTGCGCTCCTGCCCGACATTTTCGGCCAGGGCTTCGCGCAAGGGCATGATTCCGGCCGAAGGGTTGTAGCCCGTTTTACCATCCAGCATCGCCCGGTGGGTGGCCTCGATGACATTAAGCGGCGTCCGAAAATCCAGATCCCCCAGATGAAAAGGATAGACCACATTGCCCTCGGCGGCAAATGCTGCCGCATCGGCCGATACGGCAAATGCGGTTTCCGTTCCCAGTTTTTGAAGTCTGTGTGCTGTTGATTTACTCATAAATTCCGACTCTGTTTTTTGAAGTGAAAAGTACTCTTCTGCTACCACGACAAATGGATGGTTCAAGCATTGTCTCGACCGTGCGCATTTTCCGGGACCCGCATAGGCGTATAAACCGCTATCGGAACCATATGATTTTTTGTATTGTCAGGCGGCTTCACAGGCCCAATCTGCACTTTTAATGCAACAAAATTATTCGAGCCCGGGCAATCCAAAGCGCCTCTTTATTTTTCTTTTGCTTCTGATGGCGTTATTCGTACCGCCAGGGACGCTCCTGGCCGGAAAAACGGAGAAACCCACGGTATTGCTCATATCCCTGGATGCCTTTCGCTATGATTATTTCGACAAGGCGGACACACCCAACCTCGATCGCCTGCGCCAAGAGGGGCTTCAAGCTGAAAGCCTCATCCCCGTTTTCCCTTCCAATACCTTTCCCAACCACTACTCCATCGTAACCGGGCTCTACCCCGCGCACAGCGGCATTATCGACAACGAAATGTACGATCCGGTTTATGACGCCTATTTCGATCTCGGCAAAAGGGATGAATTGGCCAGCAGCCGCTGGTGGCACGGAGAGCCAGTGTGGGTAACGGCCGTCAAGCAAGGGCTAAAAGCCAACACCTTGTTTTGGCCGGGAACCGAAGCTGAAATCAATGGCTACCGGCCGACTCAGTGGCTCCCTTATCAACACAATATGCCCTACCAGAAAAGAGTGAATATTATTTTGGACTGGATGGACCTGCCCGAAGAAGAAAGGCCGAATTTTATCTCTCTTTACCTGCCGGAAGTAAACGAAGTGGCCCATTATGCCGGCGCCGATGCCCCCGAAACCTACCAAGCTGTTGAATTGGTGGATCGTACGGTTGGGAAAATCATGAAAGGACTGGAGGAGCGTGGTCTTTTAGACTCTACCCATATTATCATCGTATCCGATCATGGGATGGTCGATGTCAGTCCGGAAAGGCAAATAAACCTGGACGATTATATCGACACCACGGAAGCGGACTGGATTCGCTACGGGGCCCAGTTGGGCATATGGGCGTCTCCCAAGAAAATTCCGAAAATTCTTCGCAAATTGAAAAAAGCCCACCCGCATCTAAAAGTTTTTGCCAGGGATGATATACCGGAGCGCTTTAAATTGAGCGGGCATATCCGCATTGCCCCGATTGTTGGAATTCCCGACCTTGGCTGGGAAGTGGTCACCACGAAGGCCCTCAGCATACCCATGAATCACCCCTTGAAGGGCGATCACGGTTTTGATAACGAGGAACCATTGATGCACGGAATTTTTATTGCCTACGGGCCCAATATTCCACGGGGAGAAAGGGTGGAACCTTTTATCAATGTTGAAATTTACGAATTGCTTTGCCAAATTCTCGGCTTGCAAGCAGCTCCCAACGACGGCTCAGGCTGGCTCGTAGAGCAGGTGGGGAACCTCAAGAGGGTAGAGTGACCTGCATCCAACTCCATTTTTTTTATCATAAAAGAAATATCAGGACAGCATTATGAAAATAGACCTCCAAGTTGACGCTCAAAAACAGGCCAACGCGGTCAAACGCGCGCGCGAACAAAATATTATCATTCCCACCTTCGCGCAGCAAAAAGATCCCTCCCAAGTTCCCGATGATATCAAGAACCGGCTGAAAGAGGTGGGCTTGTGGGAGGTCAACCCAGTAAACTTGTTTCGGGCCACATGGAAGAACGAACCCACCGCTCAAGGGGGCGGTTTTGGGGGAGTCAACTATATGGAAATCCCCTCCGAAATTTCCGGAGTTAAGGCGCGCATCTTCGCCCTGGTGGGTAAATGGTTTCCCACTGGCGCCCACAAAGTCGGGGCGGCCTTCGGGTGCCTCGTGCCTCGTCTGGTCACGGGCCAGTTCGATCCCACCAGCCAGAAGGCGGTCTGGCCCTCGACTGGCAACTACTGCCGCGGCGGCGCATACACCTCCGCATTGCTGGATTGCGATGCCATTGCCATACTGCCGGAGGGAATGAGCCGCGAGCGTTTCGAGTGGCTGAGCAAAATCGCCGGAGAAGTCATCGCCACTCCGGGCTGCGAATCCAACGTCAAGGAAATCTATGACAAATGCTGGGAACTGCGCCGGACTCGCGACGATATCGTCATTTTCAACCAGTTTGAGGAGTTCGGAAACTACCTCTGGCATTACACCGCGACCGGAAGCGCGATTGAGGAAGTGCTGGGGCAGCATATGTCGGCTGGCGATCAATTCGCGTGCTGGATAAGTTCCACCGGCTCGGCCGGCACGATAGCGGCTGGCGATTATCTCAAGGAGCGTTTCCCACGCAGTAAAATTGCCGCCGTGGAAGCTCTCCAGTGCCCCACCCTGCTCCTCAATGGCTATGGCGGGCATCGCATTGAGGGCATCGGGGACAAGCATGTTCCCTGGATTCACAACGTGCGCAATACTGACTTTGTCATCGCCGTAGATGATGAGCACTGCATGAATTCCCTGCGCCTCTTTAACGAACCAGCCGGCCAGGACTACCTGAAAAGCGTCGGAGTTTCCGATGACCTCATCGCAAAGCTGCCTCAGGTAGGGATTTCCGGGCTGAGCAATCTTATCGCAGCTATCAAACTGGCCAAATACCACGAATTAACGGAAAAGGATTTCCTCTTTACCGTCTTCACTGACTCAATGGAACTTTATGGCAGCAGGATCGGAGAGCTGCGCGAAGAATTGGGCGATTACAACCGGGAAACCGCCATGAAAGACCACCATCGGCACCTCCTCGGAGTGTCCACCGATTATATGCAGGAGCTTACCTACCAGGACCGCAAGCGAGTGCATAACCTCAAATATTTCACCTGGATTGAGCAGCAGGGCCGAGAACTGGATGAATTGAACGCCCAGTGGTACGATGAGAGTTACTGGACGGAGCTGCGACAGGAAGTCCATGAAATCGATGACCGCATCCGCGACTTCAACGCCAAAGTGGCTGCGGTTAATTAGACGTTTTTTTCCTTAAATTTGACCGATATAATTGGCGAAATGAATGATCGTCAGAGATTTCTGGCCGCCTGCCGATGTCAACCGGTGGACCGGCCGCCGGTATGGATCATGCGGCAGGCGGGGCGTTACCTGCCTGAGTACCGTAGGCTAAAAAAGAAACATTCGTTTCTCGAACTGGCCCAGACGCCGGAGCTGGCTGCTCGCGTAACGTTGCAGCCGATGCAAAGATACGAATTCGACGCGGCCATCACCTTCAGTGATATACTGGTAATTCCGGAAGCCCTCGGCCAGCCCTACCGGTTTAAGGAAACCGGCGGCATCAAGATGGAATACCGCATCGAGAACCGGTCACAAATCGACCAGCTCGACCCCGCCGGGATTCGGGAAAAACTGGGATATGTTGCGGAAGCCCAAAAAATAGTCCGCCGGGAACTGGGAGACGGCAAGGCTCTCCTCGGTTTCGGCGGCTCACCCTGGACACTGGCCACTTACATGGTCGAAGGCGGCCATTCCGACAATTTCCTGCAAATCAAGAATCTGTTTTTCAACCACCGAAACGATTTCGAAGCGTTGATGGAAAAAATAACCGCCGCCCTGGTCGATTATTTTAAAATGCAAATTGATGCGGGCATCGATGCGCTGCAAATTTTCGATTCCTGGGGTGCGGCCTGCGCGGGATCCCTTTACGAGGAAATGTCGCTCTGCTGGGCGCAGCGCATCATCGAATCGCTCGACAACCGGGTGCCGGTCATCCTCTATGCCAAAGGCATGGCTGCCAACGCGGCAGCATTGGCCTCAACCGGGGCCAGTGTTTTGAGTGTGGACTGGACGGTCGATCTGGCGAATTTCGCCACACAGGTTGGTCCAAAAATCGCTGTGCAGGGAAACCTCGATCCCGTCGTTTTGAATACGGAGCCGGAAATTGTCCGAAATGAAACGCAGCGAATTCTCGACTCCATGAAAGGCCGGCCGGGGCACATCTTCAATTTGGGCCACGGCATTCTCCCCGATGCCAAACTGGAAAATGTTGAAACACTCGTGGAAACGGTTCATAATTATTCATGAAAATGCCCCAACTGGAACCGAAGCCTATTACAAAAATAAGACCAGCCGGACCTCCTGCGGCGTGTAAGGACCATTTAAACGTATGCCGCAGAGCGTTGCCAATGCCATGACGGGGAAAGCGGTCCTTCTGTTGAATCTCGGATCTCCCGATTCATGTTCGGTGGGAGATGTGCGCCGTTATTTGAGGGAATTTCTGATGGATGAACGCGTCCTGGATACGCCCTGGCCGATCCGTGCCTTCGTGGTTTATCTGTGCATCCTGCCGTTCAGGCCAAAACAGTCAGCCCATGCCTATGGCAAAATTTGGACCGCGGAAGGCTCACCCCTGACAGTCATCAGCCGGAAACAGCAGGCCTTGTTACAGGAAAAGGTCGACCTACCGGTACACCTGGCCATGCGTTACGGTTCTCCCTCCATCCCGGACATTATCTCGAATATCCGCCGCCAAGGGATCGATGATCTCTTCATCGTCCCCCTTTATCCACACTATGCCATGTCTAGTTACGAAACCGTCGTGGAGCGGGTTGTTGATGAAATTGAAAAGCAAGGTGTCACCCTAAAAACAACGATCTTCCAGCCATTTTATGACGAAGAGGCCTATATCAAAGCTCTCACACAACAGACCAAGCCTTTTCTGGAAAAAGATTATGACAAGCTGTTATTCAGTTTTCACGGCATTCCTGAACGGCATCTGCGTAAAAGCGATCCCACCCATTGCCATTGCCTGGCCGCGCCGGATTGCTGTAAAGGGACCCATCCGGCCCACGCCACCTGCTACCGGCACCAGTGCTTTCAAACGGTTGAAAAATTTGTATCAATGGCAAATATTCCCTCTCATAAATATGCCGTTTCCTTTCAATCGCGTCTGGGACGCGATCCCTGGCTCAAGCCCTACACCGATTTCGAGCTGGAGCGATTCGGGAGGGAGGGCGTCAAGAAAATCCTCGTCATGTGCCCGGCCTTTCTTTCCGATTGCCTGGAGACGCTTGAAGAAATTGCCATGCAGGGGGCGGAGACATTCAAGCAGGCCGGAGGGGAGTCCTTGCAACTGATTCCCTGCCTCAACGACCACCCCGAATTCATTCGCTTTCTAGAGGGGAAAGTGGCAGCATGGCTCGTTCGCGAAGAACCGGAAAAATGAACTTTTTAAGTTTCGATGAGAGAACTTTTATCGGGTTGGGCATACTTCTCTACTGCGGGGCTTTCGCCTACGGGCTGATAGCGCTGATTAGAAAACGGAAGCATCGCAAATTGCTCATGCTGGCCCTCGTTTTGGGCGGGTTTGTCCTGCAAACTCTGGGCTTGTATATGCGGGGGATTGACTTGGGCAGGTGCCCTTTGGGCAATCCTTTCGAAAAATTGCAATTCATTGTATGGTCGGCCATTTTGCTCTACCTCGTCATCGGGCCCGCCTTCCGCATGAGCTTGCTGGGGTTTTTTAGCTCGGGACTGGCTGCCGTTTTGGGGGCGGCCTCATTTTTTATCAACGCTTGGGATTTGCCCTACCAAAGAGCGGAGTCGGCCAACAGCGGGTGGGTCGAAACGCACGCCGCCTTGGCCGTTTTCAGCTATGGCATATTCGGCATCCTGGCTCTCACCTCGCTGATGTATCTATTGCAAAACTACGGGCTCAAACGCAAACGGTTCGCCGGGCTCTTTACGCTTCTGCCGTCCATTGTGCAACTGGACCAGATGAACCGCCGCCTTCTGCTCACGGGGCTGGCCATGCTGACGTTTTCTTTTGCCGTGGGGGCGGTATATTTTCGGACCCATTTGTCCGATTTGCAGAGCGCGAAAATAATAGCGACCGTTGCCGTGTGGCTGGCCTACTCGGTTCTGCTCCTGCTGCAATATACAAAACGGCTGGCTGTAAAAAAATTTGCCCTCGGCTGCATTATACTCTTCCTGCTCGCACTGGTCACTCTGTGGCCGGTTACCTCGAGCGGCAGAGCCAAGCCCGATTCCACTCAAATACAACCCTGACCCGGAAATGAAGGGAGAGAATCATCAGGCAACCCTATTTCTGCAAGGAGTTAGCCACCAAACGGCATCCCTCGAGGTGCGGGAGAAACTGGCCCTCTCGGAAAAACATATCGAGGCACTTTACCAATACCTCAAAATTACCGTTGGTTTGGAGGAATGTCTGGTTCTCAATACCTGCAACCGCATCGAAATTTACGGTTTGGCCGATAAGTCTGGCGGGCAGGATTGGTTCTTGCGGCAATTCGACAATTTTCCGCATCTGGAGAAGGTCTGGTTCCGGGATTTCGGTTATTGGAAAAGCGGTCTTGATACCGTCCACCATCTGTTCGAAGTCGCCTCCGGTCTGGATTCGCAAAGGATTGGAGAGACGGAGATATTAGGGCAGGTAAAGAATTCCTATGCCCTCGGAGTGCAAAAAAAGACAGTAGGCCCGGTCCTGCACAAAGTTTTACAAAAAGGATTTCAAGCGGCCAAATGGGCCCGTTCCAACACCGCCATCAGCCGCGGCCAAGTCAGCATGGGCAATGTCGCGGTGGACCTGGCCCGGCGTATTTTCGGAAATCTGAATAACAGCCGCATCCTCGTGGCCGGGATGGGAGAAGTGGGCGAGATGACGGTCAAGGCATTGATCAGCCGGGGAGTTAAAAACATCACCGTGTCCAATCGTTCGTCGGAAAAAGCGCTCACCCTGGCCAGTGAAATCGGAGGGAGGGCCATCCCTTTCAAGGAATGCCCGAATATCCTGCCGGAAATCGACATCATGATCACCTCAACGGCAGCCAAAAAATGGATATTTACCCGTCACATGATCGAGAAAGCCCTTCAACGCCGACCGGATAAACCGCTTTTTCTGATCGACCTGGCGGTGCCCCGGGACATTGAAAGCGAGGCGGGGCAATTGCCCGGAGTTTACCTTTATAACCTGGACGACCTCGCTGAAATCTCCAATGAAAACCTGAAAATACGCCAAAGCGAGGTTGAGGCTTGCCGCAAAGCGCTCTCGAAAAAGTCGGCGCGCTTGTGGAAAACGCTATCCCTAAGTCATTCTTGATGCCAGCCAGGAGGCGGGTGAAACATTTTTATGGCCGGTTAATATTTGCCGCAACCGACCAGCCGCTTTGCTTGTATTTTCAATTATTGCCTCGTCGGAAACGGCATTTTCAATCTCCTGGGCCAGAAGGCGCGGAATGGCCCTGCCTTGAATGAACTCTGGGTAAACGGACTCCTTGAGCAAAAGATTGACGATCCCGATATAGGGAACCCGGATCAACCGGCGGGCCCAAAAATAGGTCAGCGGGTGGGCCTTGTAGGCAATCGCGCCGGGGATTCCAGCCAGCCCGCAGGTAAGCGACATGGTTCCGGAACTGGTCAATACCGCTTTGGCGGAAACTTCCCCGGTCCCGTCATTGGAAACAAGCTCGATGAGACTGTTGGCGCCGCATTGGGCGGACAATACTTTTTCCAGCACGGCGCGAATCTCCTCACTGGGGTAGAGGACCACGGCGCAATTTGAAGGGTTCTTTTTCCGGTATTGGGCAAAGGCCGCCGCCATGGCCGGAAATATTCGGGCCACCGGCTGCACCCGGCTGCCGGGCAAAAGAAGGACCGGACCCTCGGGCACATAGGTCAATTCGGGAACATGGCCTTCCTCCAAAAAAGGATGCCCCACGAACTCCACCGCCAATTCGGTATCTTTGAAGCAATCGACTTCAAATGGAAAGATGACGCCCAGGCCGTCCAGCGTATCCGACATGGCAAAACGGCGCTTCGCTTTCCAGGCCCAAATTTGTGGCGAAATGTAATAAAAGACACCTATCGAACCGCCTCCTTTACGGCTCAATCCAAGATTTTTCAATTGCCGGGCCAGGCGCAGGTTGAAACCGGGATAATCGACCAGGCAAATGTTGGCCGGCGCATAACTTTCTATCCATTGCAGCAATTCCCGGAAGATGCGGCGAAAGAGGCCGTAGTTTTTGAGTACTTCGGCGAATCCGATCACGGAAAGCGATGTCATGTCGTAAAGAAGTTGAGCCCCCGCCTTTTCCAGTTTCCCACCCCCTAATGCGGCTATTGCGATACCGGGCCGGGCGCGACGCAAGGCAGATACCATGCGGGCCGCGTGCTCGTCCCCGGAATGTTCCCCGGCGATAATGAGCAAATCCGTCTTGGCTGTTTGGGGTGGAGGAAAAACCGGGACCGGACGTGCTGGAGTTGTCTGCGGCGACGGCATGGAGACTCAGGTCCGGAATTCTTCCTGTTGAGCGCGAATCTGCTCGGATACCCGAATGGCCAGTTCGAGTGCGGTTTTTCCCAGGGCCGCGCCCACTTTCGGTTCCTCGTAATGAGCGACGCAATTGACGAAGGAAGCCAATTCCAATTGCAGCGGCTCGCCTTTTTCGATGGGAATCTCCTCCTTCTCCAGGCTCTGGCCGACTTTTCGCAGCAAATGGCCTTTCTGGTTCATAAAATCGAGCGAAAGGTAGGTGTTGGGCTGGAAGACGCGAATCTCCCGCACTTTTTTCTGGCTCACCCGGCTCGTGTTGACATTGGCCACACAGCCATTCTCGAAGGTGATGCGGGTGTTGGCAATATCTTCGGAGTCTGAAAGCACGCTGACCCCGGCGCTCTCGAAATTTTGCACCGGCGACTTGACCAGTTGCAGGATGATGCCGAGGTCGTGGATCATCAAGTCGAGCACCACACCCACCTCCGTTCCCCTGATATTGAAAGGGGCCAGCCGGTCAGCGGTGATGTAACGGGGCATTTCGACGGCTTCTTCCAGGAATTTCATGACCGGGTTGAAATGCTCAATGTGGCCAACTTGCACAACTCGTCCGGAAGAATTGGCGGCGGAGAGAATCCGCTCAGCTTCGTCCAGGCTAGCGCATAGCGGTTTCTCGATCAAGAGGTGGCAATCGGCCTCGAACAACTCAAGAGCCACCTCGCAATGCTTGTCGGTCGGAACTACCACGCTGACGGCGTCGCAAGCCTCACCCAGTTCCTCCAGGGTTGAAAATCGCTCGCAATTATAACTTAGGGCCGCCTCCGAAGCCCGTTCTTCATCCGGATCGAAAATACCGGCCAACACACAGCCTTCCAACTCGGCATAAATGCGGGCGTGATGACGGCCCAGGTATCCTACCCCGGCAACCCCGCATCGGACGATTGGTTCTTCATCTGCCATGCCGCACATTAAGACTCAGCCAGTGGCTTTGACAAGCCGTCTGTTCCTTCAGGTTCCGCTCGGATGATTGAGGGCATTTGACAACAAACCGTGGTTGAGCAACAACTGCCTATCGGTTCGGGCGGCGTATTTCGGATTGTGCGTTACCATAACGAGACTGGAATTTTCTTCCCGGCAAACTTCAAAAATCAGGTCGATCACCCCGTGGGCCGTTTTTTCATCCAGGTTCCCGGTCGGTTCGTCGGCCAGAATCAGGGTCGGACGGTTCATCAAGGCGCGGGCCAGGGCAACCCGCTGTTTTTCCCCGCCAGAAAGCTGCATGGGGGATGAATTCAGACGGCCCCCCAGACCGACCCTTTTCAGCAACTCGCGCGCCCGTCCACGATTGGGCTTGCTCAAATCGCCAAGGATGCGCGCCGCCATGAGGACGTTCTCCTCCACGTCGAGCTCGGGAATCAGGTGATAGGCCTGAAAAACCATTCCAATCTCCCGGCAGCGCACCGAGGCCAGTTTCTTTTCGCTCAACTGATGGAGATCCATTCCGTTGAGGGAAACGGTTCCGCTGTCAGCCTTCTCCAGACCGGCGATGATGTTGAGAAGAGTGGTTTTGCCGCTGCCGGACTCTCCCCGAATACTGACACTGTTTCCCCTTTCGAGTGTCATATCGACGCCCTTGAGAACTTCAATCGGGCTGCCCCCGCTGACGAAGGTTTTGGCCACCCGGCGGACCCTCAGCTCTTTTTCGGAATCATTCACTGCGCAGGGCCTCCGCTGGTTTCATACGGGCGGCCCGCAGGGCTGGAACAAGGCCGGCCAAGGTTGTCAGGACAAGGGCGCTCAGGGAAATGACGACAAAATCACTAACCGCATAGTGAACCGGAAGCTGGGAAAATTGGTAAAACTTGACCAACGCCTCCTGGCTGCCGGTCAAGCTGGCGAACCCATAGATAATGTCGTTGCGGAAAAACAGTGCCACCAGGGCAAAGAGAATTCCCAGCAGAACGCCCAGAAATCCAATGAAAAACCCCTGGAAACAAAAACAGGCCACCAGATGCCGCGGTTGACCGCCAATAGCCACGAGAAGCCCGATTTCCTTCGTTTTCCGCACGACGGTCAGGAGTTGGGCAATGGCAATGACGAAGGCGGCCACCAGAACGATGAAAATAAGGAGAAAAAACATCATGTTTTTTTCCATCTGGAGTATCCAGAGCCAATCCTCATACATATCCAGCCAGGTCATGGCCCGCTTGCCGCCGGTGAGAATTTCGTTCAGCTCATCCGCCACGACGGCCTCGTCTATGCCCGGATGCAGCCTCAAGGCCACCCCGTGGGCCGCTCCTTGCAGGTTATAAAGCTCCTGCATGAGGCGTAGAGTGCTGACCATGGTATTGCTGTCGAAATCGTTCCAGCCGGTCTCATAAATCCCGGCCACTTGCAGTTCCCTTGGCAGGAGTACCTCGTCATCCTTCAACTTATCCAGCATGAGCGGTGTAAAAACCTCGACGGTGGTACCTAAAGTGGCCCCGATGGAGGCGGCCAGCATACGGCTTAGCAACACTGAGTCGTCATCCAGATCGTCGAGACTGCCCAGTTGCAGGAAATCCTGCATCGGCACGACCGAGGGTTCCCGCTCGACATCGATGCCCCGAATAGTAGGAAAAGCGGGCCGGTTGTTGTGCTGCAGCATGACAACACCGTGGGCGTAGGGAGAAGCGCCTTTTACTTCCGCCATACCGCTGACCGTATCCAGGACGGTTTGGTAATCATACATAGGGTCGCCGGATTCGATGCGGATATGCCCGTTGGTCTGGACAATTTTCTCCCGGTAGGTCTGCCCGAAACCGCCCATTACGCTTTGCACGATAACCAGAATCATGACCCCGAGCATAACGCCGCAAACGGAAATCAAAAAAAAGAAGGAGACCCTTTTGCCGGTGGGGAAAAGCTGCTTTAGCGCCAGATATAGATACCAGGGCATTTTAATGATTAAAAAACCGGAAAGCGGAAAATCGGGTCAATGGAATAGTCATCGAATGGTTCGTTCGGGTTCCTCCGTTCCCAGAATATTCCAGGCTAGGATTTTTTTTCCGGTGGTTTGAGGGTGGGGAAAAGGATGGTGTCCCGCAGGTTGGCGGCGCCGGTCAAGAGCATGACGAGGCGGTCGATGCCCACCCCGATACCCCCCGCCGGCGGCATGCCGTGCTCCAGGGCGAGAAGGAAATCCCGGTCGATATTCTGCTGTTCCTCCCCGGATTGGGCGGCAAACATTTTTTGCTGCGCCAGTGGATCGTTTTGCTCAGAGTAGGCGGGGGCGATCTCCTGGCCCCCGATGCAAAGCTCAAAAACATCGATGGTGGATTCATCCCCTTCGGTTAATTTGGCCAGTGGGCATAGCTCCCGCGGCAGGTGGGTAACAAAGGTGGGCTGAATGAGCTGGGGTTCGATTAATTTTTCAAAAACATCGTTGGTGATTTCGAACCTCTCCTGGTCGGGATTCGATAAGACCTCCAATGCCTCGCAGCGGGTCAGCATTTCTTCTTTCGAGCGGGAAAACCACTGCAGGTCGCCCGTCGCCTCAATGACAAGCTCCTTGTAGGGAACCTCCCGCCATTGACCGCCCAGTTCTATCTTTTGCCCATCGTAGCGCTCAACAACCGTGGTCCCAAGGACTTCCCGGCAGATGGCTTGGATCATTTCCCGCACCAATTCCATCATTCCGCGATAATCTGAATAGGCTTGGTAAACCTCCAGCATGGTGAACTCCGGGCTATGTTTGCGGGAAATGCCCTCGTTGCGGAAGATCCGCCCGATTTCGTAAACGCGGTCGAATCCGCCCACCAATAGGCGTTTAAGGTTCAGCTCCAGAGCGATGCGAAGGTAAAAATCGCAATTGAGTGCCTTGAAATTGGTGACGAACGGCTGGGCCGCTGCACCACCAAACTCGGGCTGAAGCATGGAGGTTTCCACCTCCAGAAAATCCCGCCCATCAAGAAACCGCCGTATGCAGGAAACAATTTTACTGCGTTTGAGAAAGCGCTCGCGGGATTCCTCATTGACGATCAGGTCCAGGTAGCGCTGACGATAGATTTGCTCGCTGTCGGTAAGTCCGTGCCATTTTTCGGGCAGGGGCCGGAGAGCCTTGGCCACCAGTTGATATCGCTTTACCCGAACCGTGATTTCCCCGGTTTTGGTTTTAAAAAGCGGCCCCTCCACCCCGATAAAATCGCCGATGTCCAGCTTGCGAAAAGCTTTGTAGGGTTCTTCACCGATTTCGTCCCGGCGGAAATAAAGCTGCACCTTGCCATCGCGATCGTGGATTTTGACAAAGGCCGCCTTGCCCATGAGGCGAAAAACAACGATGCGGCCGGCCACCTTGACGGTGGGGCTCTTTTCCTCGTCCTCGGTGTAAAGTGAACGGGCCTGGGCGGAAGTGTGCTCTTGATCCCAATTTGCGCGAAAAGGATCGAAGCCGCCCTCGCGCATGGCATCGAGTTTATCCAAGCGCACCGCATAAAGATCATGGGTCTGTGGACTATCGGATTTTGGTTTACTCATGTTGGTGGAAATAAAAACCGTTTAGCCTGTGTGATGATCCGCCAAGAATCAATGGGAATTTTGAATCCGAAACTAGGTTCCGGGCCATCTATTGGAAGGATGATGGATACTGACTCCTGTCTCCTGTTTCTTTTTATTTCAAGATTGCCTCTGAAAATGGAATATCGTCCAATTTTAGAAAGTAACGATTCATGTTTACAACCGCCAATTTTGCCCTGTTCCTGGTAATTATTTGTTTCTCCGTGGGACTGCTGGCCTCGTTTTTACCGATTCTGCCCGGTACGGTAATCGCCTGGGCGGGCATCGTCATACACAAGCTTTGGCTTGGGGATGCCTCCGTTCCCTGGTGGTTCCTGGGCGTCGCCACCGGGCTTGTTTTTTTTGCCCAGGGCCTGGATATGGCCTGCACCTACTGGGGGGCGAAAAAGTTCGGCGCGAGCTGGAGGGGCGCCCTGGGCGGAGTGGCCGGGGGTCTCATCGGGGTTTTGATATTCAATTTGCCGGGTCTCATCATAGGGCCCCTAGTCGGGGTCGTCCTGGCGGAAATCATGGGAGGGCGGAATCTTGCCCAGGCGGGAAGAGCGGGGGTCGGAACCATTGTCGGCGGCCTGGTGGCATTCGTTCTCAAACTGGGGGTAACCGTTACCCTGATTGCGGGCTTTTTCCTGTTCCTCGCCCAAAACTCCTAGGCGAAGCTACTATTCTGGCTTTTTTAAAACGAATACTGGCTTGCGGTCATTCCGGGAATTCCTTTCATTACCCCGCACGGATGATGCCGAGCAAACGTAATCGAAAACCAAGCTGGCTGCGGGCTCGCCTGCCTTTCAGCCCTTCCTACCAGCGCGTTCGTCATATTGTTGAGGACAACGACCTGCATACGGTCTGTCAGAGCGCCCATTGCCCGAACCTGGGCGAGTGCTGGTCGAGGGGAACCGCCACTTTAATGATTCTGGGAAATGTCTGCACACGATCCTGCACTTTTTGCGCTATTCAATCGGGCAGACCCGAACAACCGGACTTGGGCGAACCGGCCCGGGCAGCCGAGGCAGTGGCCAAAATGGGTTTGCGCCATTGCGTGGTCACTTCCGTGGCCCGGGACGACCTGCCGGATGGCGGAGCGGCTTCCTGGGCGGCCACCATCCGGGCCATTCGGTACCGCAATCCCACCACCGCAATCGAGGTGCTCATCCCCGATTTTCGCGGCCATAAAAACAGCCTCGACACCGTTCTGGAGGCCCATCCGGATATCCTCAATCACAACATGGAAACGGTCCGGCGATTGCAGCGGCCGATTCGCAAAACCGCCCGCTATGAACGCACTCTGGGGGTTCTCCGCCACGCTCATAAACACGGTTTTGTGACAAAATCCGGCATCATGCTGGGAATTGGAGAACGCCGTGATGAAATTGGGGAAGTTTTGACGGATTTGCGCGATTCGGGAGTGATGATCATTACCATTGGGCAATATTTGCAGCCTACCCCGGAACATGCGCCGATTGATCGCTGGGTCCCGCCGGAGGAATTTGAGGAATGGAAAGAATTCGGCCTCTCCATTGGTTTTGACGTTGTCGAGTCGGGACCTCTGGTGCGATCTTCCTATCATGCGGAGGAGCAATCGGAGCAATTCGGTTTGAATAGGGGAGCCGCATCCGCCTGAAACATTACTCAATTCAATCACCATCAAAGAAAGCGAAAATTGAAAATTCCACTGGAAGATTATTACGAGGATATTGTCGGCAAGGCTGCCACCGGCCTCCGCTTGGGGAAGCGCGAATTGGCCGAGAAGGCCGGAATCTCGACGGAGGCGGTCAATGATGCCATGAACGGCGTTTTTGCTGAGGAGACGGCACGTGCGGTAGCCACGGTTCTCAATCTTGATGCCGACTCGCTGGTGGAGTGCGGGAAAAAGGCCTGGCATCCCGGGGCGGTGGAAATGATCGGTCTCAGTTCATTCAACACGCCCTTCCCAATCCCTGGTTATGCGGAAATGACGGTAAATGCTTATCTGGTCTGGGATCCGGCCTCAAGACAGGCCGCGGCGTTCGATACGGGGGCCGATGCCGTTGGAATTCTCGACAAAATCAAGAAACACGACCTGATTTTGATGGGCATTTTTCTGACCCACACCCACGAAGACCATATTGCGGATGTGGACCGTTTATGCCGGGAAACGGGCAGCCCAGTGGTTTATGTGAACCAGCGGGAACCGCACCGTGGGGCCAATCTGATCGACGAGGACGATCGATTCCAGGTGGGCGTTCTCAGCATGGAAGCCCGTTTGACTCACGGCCATTCACCGGGCGGCACCACTTTTGTGATTTCCGGTCTGGAGAGAAAAGTAGCCGTGGTTGGAGATTCGCTTTTCGCCAATTCCATGGGGGGCGCCCCCGGTTCTTACCTGCAAGCTTTGGAAAATAACCGAGAAAAAATTCTATCCCTGCCAGCCAATACGATCATTTGTCCCGGCCACGGCCCCATGACAACCGTCGGCGAGGAAAAAGCGCACAATCCTTTTCACCCGGAATTTAGGTAAGTAGAAACACATCACGAGACCCTAATAGATTATGGCAAAAAAGAAAAAAGTAGGATTCGTCGGAACCGGCCGCATGGGCGCAAATATGGCCCGGCGCCTTAAAGATTGCGGCTACCCCATCAGCGCGGTCTATGATGTCAACCGGGATGTGGCTGAAGCCCTGGCGGAGGAACTGGGTTGCCTGCACAGCCCAACCTTGGCGGGCGTGACAAAGGCCTCCGAGGTGGTCATCACAGTGGTGACGGATGACGGCGCCATGCGGAAAATTTTTAAAGGAAAAAAGGACAACCTCTTGATGGGGGCGGGCCGCCGGGTCTTCATCAATTGCGCCACGGTTTCCCCTAAAATCCATATCGAGATCGAAAAGGTGGCTGGCCAGGCGCGCGCTTCGACCCTCGAAGGCTGCATGGCTTCCAGCATAACGCAGGCACGCGATGGCACACTCTACCTTATGGTGGGGGGGAAAAAGAAAACTTTCGAGCGGGTCAGAGGAATCCTCGAAGACCTCAGCTCCAAGATGCGTCATATCGGCCCGGCGGGAAAAGCGGCCGAGGTCAAAGCCTTGGTCAACATGGTCATGAATATCAATACGGCGGGATTGGCCGAAGGGTTGGGCCTGGGCGCTGCTTTGGGTCTGGACCTGTCTTTGCTGCAGGAAGTTTTTGCGCAAACGGGCGCCAATTCGCGGGTGCTGGAAACGGATGGCGAAGATATGCAGGTGCGCGATCACGAATGCTATTTTTCGTCCGCCCACGCCGCCAAGGATTCCGGCATCGCGGCGGCTTTGGCGCGCAAACACCGTCTCAAACTTCCTCTCAACGATGCCACCAAGGCGCAATACGACCGCATGATTGAGGAAGGGCTGGGCGAACTCGATAAATCGGGCATTGCCGAGCTTACCTTCAAAGGCCGTCACAAGGCCCGTCGGAGAAAGAAAAAAGCAAAGTAGGATTTTTCCTTATTTTAATTCGTATTCCACCAACTTCAATATGGTATGAAGATTCGGGCTTTTCAGGGTCTCAGACCGGCCCGGTCCGTGGTGGAAAAAGTCGCCTCGCCCCCCTACGACGTGGTCACCGTGGAGGAGGTCCGGGCAATCGTGACGGACAATCCTCTCAGCATGTTGCGGGTCGTTCGGGCCGAGGGCGATTTGGAGGCAGGCATCCAACCCTACTCGGACCGCGTTTATAAGCAGGCGGTGGAAAATCTCCTCAAATTGCAGTCGAAGGGACATTTGATCCGGGAAACCGAACCTTCCCTCTACCTCTACCAGTTGGAAACGGGCCAACACCGGCAGAGGGGAGTGGCCGCCCTCTGCCACCTGGAAGATTATGAAAATGGCCTGATTAAACTTCACGAAGGCACTCGCAAAGAGAAGGAGGATGACCGCACACGTCTGACCAGCGAATTGAGCGCCAACCCTGGGCCAGTATTTCTGACCTATCGCGACGATGCCATTATCGATTCGCTGGTTGAGGAAATTTCGCAAAAAGAGCCGTTGTATGATTTCACAGTTTCCGACGGCGTCCGACACACCCTTTGGAAGATCCCGTCCAGGGAACCCCTCGTGGAAGCCTTCCATGAGACACCCTGTTTTTATGTGGCGGACGGGCATCACCGTAGCGCCAGCGCCGCCCGGGTGGCTAAGGAAAGGCGCTCCGCCAACCCGAATCCAACCGGCAATGAGGACTACAACTGGTTCCTTTGTGTGCTTTTTCCAGCCTCTCAATTAAAGATTTTGGCTTACAATCGCGTTGTCAGCGACTTGAACGGCCAGAATTCCTGTGAATTTCTGGAAAATGTGCGGGCCGCGTTGCCGGTTGCAGAAGATGTTTCCCCCACCCCCGAAGACCCCGGTGAAGTGAGCATGTATCTGGACGGCCGATGGCATTGCCTCAAGCTGGCTGCCGATCCCGACAGCGGGCCGGTGGAACGGCTCGATATCAGCGTATTACAAGAAAAAGTGTTTCGCCCTATTTTAGGCATCGAAAATCAGAAAACAAGCGAGCGGATTGAATTCGTAGGCGGCATCCGCGGTCCCGATGACCTGAAAAAGAGGGTCGATAGCGGCCGGGGAATGGTCGCATTTTCCCTTTATCCGGTGACCATTGAGCAGCTCCTGGAAATTGCCGATTCCGGCCGCAACATGCCGCCCAAATCAACCTGGTTTGAGCCCAAACTGCGCTCCGGCCTCTTTATCCACACCTTCGAGCCTCAGGCTGGGCATGGACCCTAAAGACTTTTATCGAATCAGCGTCGGCGGCTGAATTTGCTGCGGAATTTCTCCACCCGGCCAGCCGTATCGACGAAGCGTTTCTCTCCCGTATATGCCGGATGGGAGTCACTGGTGACGTCCCGCACCACGATGTAATAATCCACACCGTCAATGGTTTCCGTCTTTTTCGACTTCATGGCGGCGCGGGTGAGAAACCTCTTGTTGGTGGATACGTCCACGAAACAAACAGGATACAACTGCGGATGGAGGCCTTTTTTCATTTTTAAACAAAGCAGACTTTTCAGCCCTGGCGGGCTTTGAAGCGGGGATTGGTTTTGCAAATGACATAAATCCGGCCCTTGCGGCGCACCACCTGGCAATCCGGATGCCGGTTTTTCAATGTCTTTATGGAGGATACAACTTTCATATAAGGGAAAAGGGAAAATTTAAAGTGAGCCGCGCAGAAAAAGCAAAATCAGCGCCCGTGTCAATGGTAATTCATAAAATTCGACTTCAATGGATGCGACATAAATTTAAGTAATTTTTGATAATGAAATTCAAATCCCGCTGAGATTGTGCAGGATATCGATCAAGGGAAGGAAGAGAGCTATGATGAGAGCGCCTATGACGAGGGCCAATAATAGAATCATGAGGGGTTCCAGGAGCGAGGTGAGAGCGGTGATTGTGTGATCGACCTCTTCGTCATAACTGTCGGCTATGCGTAATAGCATAGGATCGAGTTGACCGGTTTCCTCTCCCACTTCCACCAACCCGGTAACCAGGTCCGGAAAAACACCGCTACGCCGGAGGGGCCCGGTCAATCCCTCGCCGTCGCGGACTTGTAATGCGACATTGCCGAGCGCTTTCTCGATATGGTTGTTGCCGACCACCTTGCGGGTAATTTCGAGTGCCGCCAGAATGGCTACGCCGCTGGATAAAAGTACGCCGAAGGTGCGGGCAAACCGGGCAATGGAAATCTTCAGCAATAGGTCCCCGATTTTCGGCAAACCGAGATAAATTCGATCAATGAAAAGCGCCCCCGGCCTGGTTCTGCGCACCCATCGGTAAAAAAGGCCCAATAGGACAATCCCTGCAATGACGACCCACCACCGGTCTTTGGCCAATAGACTCAAATCGATGACAAACTGTGTGAGAGGCGGCAGGGGCGCTCCGCCATGCAGGCCGTCGAAAACAGCTCGAAAATTCGGGATGACAAACACCAAAAGCATTCCCACGATGATCCCCGCCGTGAGAAGAACGATGATTGGATAATAAAGGGCGGCGGCTATCTTTTTGCGGGTTTGTAGGTTTTTTTCCCTGTAACGGGCAAGGCGCAGCAAAATGAGGTCCAACGCTCCACTGGTTTCTCCGGCGCGAACCATGTTGACGGTAAGCTGGTCAAAAATTTCCGGAAATCGGGATAATCCGTAGGAAAGAGTATTTCCGCCCCGGATATTATCCGCCAGGGAGCGAATTACATGGTGAAAATATTTGCTTTTTTCCTGGCGCAGGAGGATTTCGAGGGCTTTCAAAAGCGGCAACCCCGAATTGATCATCGTGGCGAGTTGCCGAATGAAAACTGTCAACTTAGTAGAAGGGACAGACCGATTCCACCAATGGCACCCGGACGGAATAATAACTTCGTACGTAGAAGGTTTTGGGTCCTCTTCCGGTGGCCACTTTTGGTGTGCGGTATCCATGTTGGGTTGGCCCATTCAAGTATATTTTAAAACCTCTTCAACGGTGGTGAGGCCTTCGCTGATGGCCCTCAAGCCGTCCTCCCGCAAAGTCTTCATGCCTTCTTGGCGAGCCCTTTTTTCGAGGTCGTGGGCGGAGGTTTTCCGGACCATCATTTCCCTCAATGGCTCACTCAGGACAAGCATTTCAAAAAGCGCGATACGTCCCAGGAATCCTTCGCCCCGGCAACTATCGCATCCCGTTCCGGCAAAAACCCCGCCATTTTCGCTGGTGACCGTGACCGTGGCTGGGCTCAAGTCAAGTAGCTCCATGAGATCGGGGGGTGGTGTCAGAGGCCGGCGGCAGTTATCGCAAATCCGCCTCAGCAGGCGCTGGGCGAGGACGGAATCGAGGGTCGCGGCCAGGAGATAGGGTTCCAGCCCCATGTCAACGAGGCGGGTGACGGCCCCCGGTGCGTTGTTGGTATGCAAGGTGGTGAGCACCAAATGACCGGTTAGGGAAGCCTGCACGGCGATGCTGGCCGTTTCCAGGTCGCGGATTTCCCCCACCAATATTTTATCGGGATCGTGCCGCAGGAAAGATCGCAGAGCGCGGGAAAATGTTAGATTGATCTGCGGGTTGACGGCGACTTGCATGATGCCATCGATTTCGTATTCGACGGGATCTTCTATGGTCAGGATTTTATTGTCCGGGCTGTTGATTTCACGCAGCACGCTGTAAAGGGTGGTGGTTTTTCCGCAGCCGGTCGGACCGGTGACAATAAAAAGCCCGTGGGGAAGCCGGGCTATCCGCCGTAGCTGCAAGACCAATGCTGGCGGCAGGTTGAGGCGGTCCAGGTCGAGGCTGACGTTTGATTTGTCGAGGATGCGCAAAACGACGCTTTCACCGAAAGGTGTGGGCAATGTGGAGACCCGCAAGTCCACCGGCCGTCCGGCCAGGGTGATGCGTATGCGCCCATCCTGGGGAATCCTGTTTTCCGCCAAGTTGAGATTGGCCATGACTTTGAGGCGCGCTGTAACCGACTGAACCAGATGCCGGGGTGGTGGAGGCATCTCGCTCAAGGCGCCATCGACACGGCAACGGATGCGGAATCGATCTTCATAAGGTTCAAAATGTATATCGGAAGCCATCTTCTCGACGGCCTGGGTGAGGACAAGCTCGACGAAGCGGATGACAGGAGAATTTTCCGAAATTGCGCTGTCGCCCTCGTCAAGTCCGTTTCTCTGATCAAGGCTCAATGATTCGGATGCGGACTCTGATGCCAACTCGGCGAGGATTTCATCCAGAGAAGCCGAATCCTCTTCGCCATCGCCATAAACCAAGCGCAGCCAACGGCTCACGATATCGGGATCGCAGACCACCATGCGGATATCCTTTTGGAGGGTAAAGGTGAGGTCTTCGACGATTTGGCTGTTAAAGGGATCGCGGGCCGCTAGATGGACCGAAGACCCTTCCACCCGAAGTGGAACGACCGCATATTTACGCGCTATTTCCGGTTTCAGGAGGCGGCAAACGCTTTCATCGGGCGCCGCCGGGGGGTCGTCTAGATAATCGCACTGCAAATAACGGGCAATGATTTCCAGTAATCGCTTGCGGCCCATTTTCCCCGACTGGAGAATGACATCGGCCAGTGATTTTCGGGATTGCCTGCTCTGGCGGACGAATGCTTCCAACTTCTCGGCAGAAAGAAGGTTCGAGGCGAACACTGCATCGTGAATCGAGGCATTATGGTCCTCAAACATGCTGTCGGCAGGGAGGGATTAAACAACTTCTTGAAGAGATAATCAGTCCAATACGGGAAGCTCGGCTCCAGCCGCCAAGAGGCTTTCTTTCATGGTCGCGGAATCTTGGGCTTTTTCGAGGGCTTCCTCGGCGTAGATTAAATCCCGATTGACCAGACTCATGAGATGGGCATCGAGGGAGATCATGCCCAAACCCGCTCCGGTCTGGATATCGGATGGAATGCGGTAGGTCTTATTTTCCCGTATGAGGGCCTGGATGGAGGTGGTGGCAATCATGATTTCGTAACCGGCAATGCGCCCCTCGCCGACTTTCTTGCAAAGCACCTGGGAAATAACGGCCACAATACCGGCGGCCAGCTGGGTTCGAATCTGGTCTTTGGAATTGGCCGGGAAGGCATCGACAATGCGATCAACCGTGCGGGCTGCGCCGGTGGTATGCAAGGTGCCGAAGACCAGGTGGCCCGTTTCCGCTGCGCTGACGGCTGCCTCAATGGTTTCCAGGTCACGCATTTCCCCCACCAGAATGACGTCCGGATCCTGGCGCAACGCGCCGTGGATGGCACCAGAGAAGGATTGTACATCGATCCCTACCTCCCTTTGCGTAACGATGCATCTTTTGTGATCATGGTAATACTCGATCGGTTCCTCAATAGTGATAATATGGCCATCGCGGTTTTCATTGATCCAGTTGATCATGGAAGCAAGAGTCGTCGATTTGCCAGAACCGGTCGGACCGGTGACCAGGAAGAGGCCTCGAGGCCGGCAGAGCAGTTCCTTTATTTTCTCAGGCAGCCCGACCTCGCGCAAACCGAACATTTTGTTGGGAATTTGCCGCAGTACTATGCCGTAATTGCCTTTCGATTTGAGAACGCTGACGCGGAACCTGGCCTTGCCCATAAAAGCGAAGCCGAAGTCGGTTCCACCTACGGTTTTTGCTTTCTCCTGGTGGGCTTCGGAGGCAATCGACTTCATCAGGTCCTCGGTGTCGATAGGCTCCAGTTTCGGACCGTCAACAGGCGTCATGGTGCCTGACAATCGCAATGTAGGGGGCTGCCCCACCTGTATGTGCAAATCGGATGCGCCCGAATCCACCATTAAATCCAACAATTCATTCATTTCATAGCTCATGGTGTCTCCTCCAATTAAAGTTTCGCTACAGGTTTAAATGTCGAAGGTTGGATGCGGAGTCAAACCCGAAAGACGCCCAAGGCATCTTCTTGGCCCGCACCCACCGTCAAGGCGAGGACTTCTTCGATCGTGGTAAGGCCACGGGAAGCCTTTTCCATCCCGTCTTGCCAAAGAGTTTGCAGACCCGATTGGCCGGCCGCGGCACGAATTTCGGTCAAGGACGCCTGCTGGTAAATCAATTGTCTGAGAGCTTCATCAATCTCCAGAATTTCAAAAATTGCGGTGCGCCCGGCATAACCGCAGCCGGAACAATGGTCGCAACCGGGGCCAAGGGCATAAGGAATCCGGCCCGCCTCCTCGATTCCGGCAAACTCTTCGGTCTTTTTAAACGGTTCGCGGCAATCGCGGCACAGCAGCCTGACCAATCTTTGGGCGAGCACGGCACGAAGGCAAGCCGAGAGCAGAAAGGGCTTGATCCCAATATCGGCAAGACGGGAAATAGCGGCCGCCGAATCGTTGGTATGCAGGGTGCTGAAAACAAGGTGCCCGGTGAGGGACGCATGGACGGCGATTTCCGCTGTTTCCAAATCACGGATTTCTCCAATCATGATGATATTCGGGGCTTGCCGGAGGATGGAACGCAGGGCGGCGGCAAAATCCAGGCCGACCTCGCGCTTCACCTGCACCTGATTGATGCCGCTGAGTTGGTATTCCACCGGCTCCTCGACGGTGATGATCTTACGGTCCGGATGGTTGATGGAATGAAGAAAGGAATAAAGGGTGGTGGTTTTGCCCGAACCGGTCGGGCCGGTGACCAAAATCATGCCATCGGTAAGGGCGAGGAGTTGCTTTACTTTAGGCAAATCCCCGGTTTGAAAACCCAGACGGGATAAATCGAGGCGCAAATTCGCCTTGTCCAGGATTCTCATCACGACGCTCTCCCCGTGGGCGGTGGGAAGGGTCGAAACGCGCAAATCGATTTCATCGGAACCGGAAGATATAAGAATGCGCCCATCCTGCGGGAGCCGTTTTTCGGATATGCTGATGTCGGCCATTAATTTGAGCCGCGAGATGATGGCCGATTGCAGGCGTTTGGGCGGACATTGAATCTCGCGCAAAACGCCGTCGATACGGAAACGAATGCGGAAAAGCTTCTCGAGGGGTTCCAGGTGGATATCGGAAGCGCCCATCTGGAGGGCTTTGCCGATGAGCCATTGTACGAATTCGCCAATCGGCGCTTCCTCCTCGTGGAGTTTCCGGTTTTCTCTGGAAAAGTCGACCCGGCTGGTCGGGATTCGCCCAAAATTGAAGTTGGTCTGAGGGTATGCCGAGAAAGGAGTCGAAGTTTTTTCGATTCCCTTGTCATTGTCATAGAACCCGGCAATGGCTTGCCCGATATCCTCGGGCCAGGCCAGCTTTGCCTCTACCGGCATTCCCAATAGGTGGCTGAGATCATCTAGGACGTCCAGGTTGCAGGGGTTGACGGTGGCCAGTTGCAGGCATTGTCCCTCGAAACTGAGAGGAAATACTCCATAGCGTTCGGCCACGTCTCTATCGATTTTTTCCAGAACTCCGGGTTGAGGCTTGAGGTCGGCCAGGGAAACGCTTTCCCATTGGAATTCCCGGGCCAGCGCATCGAGGATTTTCCGCCGGTCTGCCGGATGGCGATTGACTAATTTGTCGAACAAAGGGGCGATGTCCTCATCCCCTAAATTTTCAGGGGCCGGCTCCATGCGGGATGTATTTACCATGACGGCCAGGGCATCGCGGGAATCTACCCCTCTATCGTGGAGAAGCTGCCTGATATATTGGCCGGTGGTTTTCATGGATAGAGGCCAACGGGCCGGGGAAAAGACCACATCTTGTCCCGGAACTGAAAAATGTTTTACCGGTTCAAGCCCATCAAAAATTCGGCGTTGGATTTCGTTTTCTTGACCCGCTGGATTAACAACTCCATTGCCTCGGGAGAAGGGACGCCTCTCATGGCTCGCCGGAGGGAATAAATTTTGTTCATTTCGTCCGGGTGGTAAAGTAATTCCTCCTTGCGAGTGCCGCTCTGTTCCAGATTGATGGCCGGATAAATGCGCTTGTCCACGAGAGCGCGGTCAAGGTGCAGTTCCATATTTCCGGTGCCTTTGAATTCCTCAAAAATAACCTCGTCCATGCGGCTGCCGGTATCGATCAAAGCCGTGGCCAGGATGGTCAGACTGCCGCCATCTTCGATATTGCGGGCGGAGCCGAAAAAACGCTTCGGTTTTTGCAGCGCGCTGGCTTCAACTCCGCCGGAAAGGATTTTTCCACTGCTGGGCATGGTCGTATTGTAAGCGCGGGCCAGCCTGGTGATGGAATCGAGCAATATGACGACATCGCGCCCGTCCTCAACCATCCGGCGCGATTTCTCGATCACTATTTCGGCGGCATGGACATGGCTTTCGGCCGACTGGTCGAAGGTGGAACTGACAACCTCGCCGATTACCTGTCGCTGGAAATCGGTGACTTCCTCCGGCCTTTCGTCCACCAGCAGGACAATGAGATGGGCCTCCGGGTAATTGCGGGCGATGGAATTGGCGATGCATTGCAGGATGACGGTTTTTCCTGTGCGGGGCGGCGACACAATGAGACCGCGCTGGCCAAACCCGATGGGGGTGAGCATATCCACCACTCGCATAGAAAGATTGTCCCAGGAAACATCCGGAGCGGTTTCCAAAAGCATGCGTTTGAGCGGATAATAGGGAACCAAATCTTCAAAGGGTTCGACCTTGGAGTCTTCCTCCAGAGGGTGTCCCATGAGGGAATTGAGGCGAACAACAAAGGGACATGTTTCGCCCGGCCGATGAGGATGCACCTGGGCCTGCACCCAATGACCGCGGAAAAGCCCGTATTTACGGATCAGGGAGGCAGGCACAAAGGCGTTCTGGGGTTTTATTTTATAGTTGTCGGTTTCAAAAACGAGAAGCCCGTAGCCATCCTGGGTGGTTTCCAGAGCGCCCTCCATATAAACGGGGATTTTTTGTTCGAAGCATCGATCGATAACTTTATCCACCAACTGGCTGCGATTGGGCGCCGAATTCCATTCAACACCGAGAGCGCGAACCTCTTCGACCAGTTGAGTCAGGGGCATAGCCATGAGCGGGTTGAGCGATACAGGCTCTCCCCCGCCGGAGATTTCCTGGCACAATTTAGCCATTTCCGTCAAATCTTCGAGGGGCTCAAAATGGGGTAACTCCCCGACGTTCAAAGAGGGCCCCTTGATCGTTCCGTAAAAATCATTGCGTCCGCGCCCGGGTGCGAATTTTTTCTTCTTTTTGGGAAAAGGCCGCTGGGCGGATTTCTTTTTCGGGTATTTATTTTTAAAATTCTGATTATTGGAGCGGTTTCCCTTTTGGTATTTATTGCGGTCCTTGCCGGCCTGTTTTCCCCGATAAGATTGCGATCTCTGTTCGGAGCCCTCCTCTTCGGCAATTTCCCCGGAAGGCGTTTTATCCGATTCCACTGTGGCAGGCGAGGCAGCCCCACCGGGCAACTCCTCCTTTGCTTTTGGCAAATCGGGGGATTTATTTTCGACGGCGGCGACGGATGGGCCGGAGGTTTCCAGTTTATCTGATTCGGACATATTGGCGACCGCTTGGGCTGGCGGGGGCGGAAATACCGGCCCGCGGACCAGCTGCCTGCGGCATTGATTAATTAATTTCTGTTGATTTGTTGGCGGAGCAGCAAAACCTGATTGCGCAGGAACTCTTTCGAGCCGTTGTTGGAGATCACGTAATCAGCGCGCTTAACCTTGTCAGGAAGGGACAGTTGGAGGGCATTTCTGGCAAAAAATTGCTCTTTGCTCAGGCCCTTGGCCCTGGACCTGCGTAATTGCACGGCAAGGCTCGCTGATATACAAACAGTTAAATGAAAATGTTTTTCAAGCTTTTTTTCAAAAAGGAGAGGAATTTCAACAACACAAAGCGATCCTGAATGCCTGTCCAGGCGGGACTCCCAATCTTTTTTCACCAGGGGGTGTAATAGATTTTCCAGCCAAAGCCGGTGAGGAGTTTGAGCAAATACGATACGGGAAAGAAAAGCTCTGTCAACTGTTCCTTTTTGATCGATGACCGATGAGCCGTAGCGCTCCAGCAGGGCCTTCTGCACAACGGGATCGCCATCGAGCAGCTCCGCCACGATCCTGTCGCAATCGATGCAGAGCGCTCCCGTTTCAGCCAGGATGCCAGCCGCTTCGGATTTGCCGCAGCCGATTCCTCCGGTCAGTCCAACCCGTAACATAGTGAATAATTAAGTATAGCAAGCGGGGTTAATTCTAAGAAAATCGCACTGTAGGCAGCTGTATTTTACCCTCAAAGCTTTCCTCTGAAAAATGGAGTTGCAGTGCGGGTTTATCCTAGGGGCCAACAATGAGCGGTCAATGGGCAAATCGAGGGTGCTGAAAAATGCATTGCCTTTTCCACCTAAATCGTCATCATAGTCGAATACTACTACCGTTATCGAAATAGAGGATTATGGGAGATAGAAATGGAACCTAAGTATAGGCTCAAGGATATGGACACGCAAAGCCACGAAGCGGTGGCTGGAGCAGTGGTCGAAATCCATCAGGAGATCTTTCCGGGGGCGGACTGGAAATACATCCCACAATATTTCAAGGATGTGGCCGGCATGTTCATGGGCAATTACACGCACTACCAGGCCATGGACACCGTTTATCACGACCTCGAGCATACTTTGCAGGCCACCTTGTGCTGGGTCCGCTTGATGGCCAATCGCCACCGGTCGAAAGTCGAGCCGATGATGACCCCGAAGGATTTTCAGATAGGTTTTGTCGGCATCCTCATGCACGATGTCGGATACCTGAAGGAAGAGGACGATGACGAAGGGACCGGAGCCAAGTTTACCTTTGTCCACAAAAGACGCAGCTGTGAATTTGCGGACATGTATCTGGAAGAGCAAGGATGGCCCAAAAAAAGCATTTTCGCCGTCCAGCACCTCATCAGCTGCACTGGGCCTCGCAGCCTCATCGATGCCATACCTTTTTACAACAAATTGGAAAAAATCATGGGCATGGCGGTGTGCACGGCGGATTATCTGGGGCAAATGAGCGACCCCAAATACATTAAAAAATTGCCCGTCCTCTTCCTGGAGTTTGAGGAATCCGATGACTATCGCGAAATCGCCAAAGAGGATCGCATTTTCAAAAGCTGTGACGAATTGCTCCGGGGCACGCCTTTTTTCTGGTTCAATATCGTCATCCCAAAACTCGATAACGACTGCGAATCTCTCTACAAATTTCTGGCCGAACCGTATCCCGACGGCATCAACTCATACGTGCTGGAAATCGAGAGCAATGTGGATACAGTCAAGGAAATGATGGGCATAACTGCCTGAATGAGGGCTGTTGTTTTAAGATAGACAGACGTTTCTTTGTCCCGTTAAATCATTCCGCTTTATGCTGGCGGTAGTATCATCGGGCACACTACAGGGAATTGACGCAATTTCCGTCCAGGTCGAAGTCAATACCGGAGAAAGCGGCGAACCGAGGATGATTCTGGTGGGCCTCCCCGGGGCGGCCGTGAAGGAGTCCAACGATCGGGTTGTTTCCGCCATAACCAACAGCGGATGGCGGGCCCCCACCACCCGTACAACCATCAACCTGGCGCCGGGCAGCATCCGCAAAGAGGGTCCCGTTTACGATTTGCCCATAGCCTTGGGCATACTGGCCTCCACCGGGCAATTGACGGCCCCCCGTCTGGGTGACTATCTTATCGCTGGAGAACTCAGCCTTTCAGGCAAAACCCGGCCGATTAAAGGGGCTCTCCCCCTCGCTCTGCTGGCCAAAGAGGAAAAAAAATCCGGCATTATCCTGCCCCCCATATCGGCTGAAGAAGCCACCTTGGTGGAAACTCAACCCGTTTACAAAGTCCATTCCCTGGACGAGGCGGTGCTTTTTCTTTCCGGCAAAAAAATGCTCCCGCGGGTCAAGCCGACGCTATACGCCCGACCCGGAGAGCAGGCCGGGGCCAGCGGTTACGACCGTGATTTTTCTGAAATCCGGGGCCAGCAAAACGTTCGGCGAGCCGTCGAAATAGCCGTCACGGGAGGCCATAATATGCTTATGATCGGCCCACCCGGATCAGGCAAATCGATGATTTCAAAACGCATTCCGACTATCTTTCCGGAGCCGACGATGGAAGAATTCCTGGAAATTCTGAGCATCCGCTCCGCATCCGGGAATACTTTGAACGACAAACTTAAGCCGTTCCAGCGGCCTTTCCGCTCCCCGCACCACACCATCAGCGATGTGGGGTTGCTGGGCGGTGGCGCCATTCCCGGCCCCGGAGAGATTTCCCTGGCCCACCACGGGGTGCTCTTTCTGGACGAATTGCCGGAGTTCAAGCGCTCGGCCCTGGAGGTCCTCCGCCAGCCGCTGGAGGATGGATATGTCACCATTTCCCGCAGCGCGGCCAAGATCACCCTGCCGTGCTCCTTCATGCTGGTGGCCGCTATGAACCCCTGCCCCTGAGGTTATTTGGGCGATCATCGCAGAGAGTGCCGGTGCACACCGCCGCAAATCCAGCGTTACCGCACAAGTATTAGCGGGCCGCTACTGGACCGGGCCGCTACTGGACCGCATTGATATCCATGTGGAAGCTCCCTCCCTTTCCATCGGCGAATTGCGCAAAGATACTCCGGCGGAGGCCTCTGAACCCATGCGCAACCGCATCGCCGAAGCCAGGTGCATTCAGCAAAAACGCTTCCACGGCAGCAGGATTCACTGCAACGGCCGCATGAGCCAGTCCCACCTGAAAAAGAATTGCCGGATCAGCTCCACTTCGGGCGATTTGCTGCAGCAAGCCATGGAGCAACTGCACCTCTCGGCCCGAGCCTACGACCGCATCCTCAAGGTTTCCCGCACCATCGCGGACCTGGCCGATTCCGAAAATATCGAAACTCCCCACCTGCTCGAAGCCATCCAATACCGCAGCCTGGACCGCAATATCTTTTATTGAAACTGAAGCCATAACCCACCTAGGTAAAAAAATTAAAGATGCACAAATACACATTCTTATGCGCCATATTACTATCATTGAACATCTGCGCCGGAGCCGATTCATCCGATTATCCAAAGGCCAAAATCGCCGTTTTGGGCGGCACTTTCCTCAATGACGCCATGTTCGACTCGGGTTATTTAAAGGAGAGTTTCACCATCGAGACCAGGGCCGGAACCTCTCCCGAGATTCACTACGGCGAGGTCCAAGAGACGCCATTTTATTACATCCACGGGCATGGCGGCGGCAAATGGGTGGAAACCTTCGCCGCTCTCTATGAATTGGGAGTGAAAGAGCTCATTGGCGGCGCCACGGCCGGCTCCCTCAATCCCTTGCTCAACGATTTCGACCTCATCCTGCCGAACGACATCATTGATTTTAACACGACCCGAAAACCCTATATTGTTCCGCAGGTAATGGGCCCCGATGCGCGCGTCACGGCCCGCATGAACCCGGCAACCGATCCGCTTTTGAGGCAAATTTTGCTCGAAGAAGGCCGGCGCGCACTGCGTTCCAGGGAGGATTTAATCGACGTTAACATTCTGAACGGAGGTACTCTCGTACAAGCCCGCGGGGGGCGTTTTGAAAGCCCCGCCGAGATAAGATTCTTCAAAAACTCGGGGGGAGACCTGGTAACCATGAACAATGGCACGGAAATGTCCTACGCCCGGCAACTGGGCATCCATTACGCGTGTATGAACCTTATTTCGAACCCGGCCGAAAGTCTTGGGGATTGGGAATGGTCCGGCCTTGCGCGCATCTACCAGCGGATGAACCCCGTCTGCCTGAAAATCGTGGCCGCCGCCATTCCGCGCATCGCCGCCATCGAGGAGGGAACCCCCAGAGTGATGGACAAACTTCTGCGCATGAAACAAAATTTCACCTACAAAAAGAACCCCGAGGAAGCCGAAGAGCGCCCATTTGCGGTGGAATAACCAGAATCTTTAAAAAAGGGTGAAGTGGCCGGGGCAAATGAAGGATCACCGAAAAAGAATGAAAGGTATGGGCATAGTTTTCGACTATTCGTAGATGAACAATATAATAAAAAAGCATAAGTTATCTCTATTGATTAATCGAAAAACCCTCATCTTTTCTTTGATTGTTCCCATACTATTTTTTACCGGTTCAAGTTATGGTGCAAGAAACGACCGGAACGGACCTAGCCATGGGGTGCAAGGCGCGGCAAAAGGAGGGATGGGAGGCGCTGCCTTGGGAGCGTTAATCGGAGCCGCCGCAGGAGACGCGGGTAAAGGCGCCGCTATCGGAGCCGTCAGCGGCCTCGTTCTGGGCGGAGCCATGGGCCACTCTCGAGATGTGCGGGAGAATGAAGAGGCGAGATACCAGGAACGGTTAGGCCAGGAAAGGGCTTATCAACAAGAAGTTATCGGCATTCGTGAAAGAGAATCTCGTGAATCCAGACAGCGGGCTGAAATTCTGGCCATTCAAGAAGGATACAATATCACTCCGACCGAAGTCCGTGCGGCTCAAAAACGAGCCGATGAAGCGGAAAGACGACTGAATAAACTCCAGGCTGAGGTAGCAAATGCCAAAACGCGGGATAATTCCCTTAAAGAAGCAATCGAGCGAGAGGAAGAAGCCGAGGCAAAAATTCGAGAACTCAAGGCCCAGCTTGAAGCCTTGAAAAAAGCGAATGAGGAGGGGGAAAGTCCCGAATCCTCATATTGACCTAGCCCAAATCCCAAAGGGGACAGGTGAATGCGTGTTCTTCATGCGGCCGAGGTGGAAAATGATTTGGGCAGGGTTATGCTGCCCGTGGCCAGTTTCATGAGGAAAAGAGCGGTTAGCCGGATGCGTTCGGGCAGGCTGTCGAGGTAAACGTGTTCTTTGTCGCTGTGTATGTCCCCTACGCGCACGCCGAGGGTGTCGAGGGTGGGCAGACCGGCAACGGCCAGGTTGTTGCCATCGCTGCAACCTCCTGAATCCCGCCAGTCGAGGCTCATCCCGAGGTCGCGGGCGCAGTGGTCGCGGGCGCAGTGGTCGCGGGCGCAGTCTTTGTAAAAACCGAAAAGCTGCTCAATTTGCGGAGTCAATTCCTTGGGAGGCCGGTTGAAGGTTCCGTCCATTTCCAAGTGGAGGTCTTCCTGCCGATTGGCTTTGCACAACAGCTCCCGGATACAATTTTGAATAACGGCAATATCCTCACAACGGTCGATGCGAATATTGAACTGGGCGGCAGCGTACTCGGGAACGATGTTTACCGGTCCGCCACCGGAAATATTTCCCACGTTAAAAATGGCCCCGGGAATTTCTCCGTTCAACCTTTGAACCTCAGAAACAAAATTGCAGAGCGCGGCCACGGCGTTGCGACCAAGTGAAAAATCCCGTCCCACGTGAGCAGACTTCCCTTTGGCTGTGACCTTGAATGTGCCCGCTCCCTTGCGCTTGCGGATTAAGGCCCCGTCCCTGAGGGAGGATTCGAAAACCAGGCCCAGATGATGGCGGCGGGCGGCATCCTGCAAAATCCGGGCGCTGCCGGGAGAGCCGATCTCCTCGTCCGGCCCGATATAGACCTCCCAACCCAAATTTCCGGCAAAGGGAGCGCGTTCAAAGATTTCCAGCGCCTTCAACATGACGAGGAGCCCGCCCTTCATGTCGGCAACTCCCGGACCGTTGAGTATATTTTCATCGATCAGACGGCATTTCTGAAACGGGTGCTCAGGGCCGTAAACCGTGTCCATGTGGCCGTTGAGAAACACTTGCACGGGCGCTTGCGGGCGGCAGATGAGCTGTAAACCCCGGCCTGGCGTTTGCGCCAATTCCATTTCCCTTATTCGGCCAGGTAAACAGGAGAATCCGGTTTTCAGCGCCTCCATCATACGGAACAAGCCATCAGGGTTTTGGCTCCCGGAATTGATACCGCACCAGGAGATGAGGAGGTCGCGCATCTCCGCCACTTCCATTTCCGTCTCGATACCTCGCAAATAGGGTTGAAAATCGTCCATGGTAAACAAAAAGAATGGTTAATACTTGTCAAAGACAAGAGCGGGCAGCGGCCTACTTGCCTATATCCAATTATGCGGCATTTTCAGGAGAAAATAAAGGCTTGAGTGAGCCATGCAATTCTGAGCTTATATCATGCACAAATTTATTGGCATAGCTAAGCAACGGGAAAACCAAAAACGCCAGGAATCTGGCCTTAATACCGGCAATTGAAGGCAGAATGAGTCAAGGCCAACCTTTCAACGAGGCTCCAGAACAGAATGTGGAGGGCCGCCAGGCTCGTTTGTGGGAAGCCATTCTCCCGGTTGCGGCTTTGATATTTTTCCTCGCCCTCAATATTAAACTTTACGGCGGTGAACCGCATATTCCGCTGGTGCTCGGCACGGTAGTGGCGGCGATTGTGGGAATTCGTCTGGGTTATTCCTGGAAATTAATTGAGGAGGGCATGGTTAGCGGGATCGTTATTGCCCTCAAGGCGGTGCTCATTTTGCTCGTAATCGGCATCCTCATTGGCGTCTGGATAGCCAGCGGGGTGGTGCCACTCATGATTTTCTACGGCCTGAAATTGCTCACCCCGGAAATATTTCTCATCGCCGCTTGTATCATCTGTTCCATCGTATCGCTGGCCACGGGCAGCTCCTGGACGACCGCCGGAACGGTCGGCGTGGCCCTCATCGGGGTGGGGCAAGGGCTGGGCATGCACCTCGGGATGGTAGCCGAGGCAATTATTTCGGGCGCTTACTTCGGCGATAAAATGTCTCCCCTGTCCGACACCACCAACCTGGCCCCGGCAGTGGCCGGTTCCGAGCTTTTCGACCACATTCGCCACATGACCTACACCACAGTCCCGGGCCTAATAATCGCCCTCATTCTCTATGCCGTGCTGGGGCTAACCGTTAGTGGCAATGGAGAATCTTCGAGCGGTGGAATTGCCCTCATCCTCGACACCATCGACGCGGGTTTCAACCTCAGCCCCCTGCTGCTGCTGCCGCCGTTGCTGGTTTTCGTCATGGTCATTTACCGGATACCGGCTTTACCCGCCTTGCTGGGGGGAGCCGCCCTGGGGGGAATCCTGGGCATGGTTTTTCAGGGTATGAGCCTGGGCGACGTTTTCTCGGTGGCCAAAGACGGCTATGCCGCCACCACCGGAGTAAGCGATGTCGATGCCCTCCTCAGCCGCGGCGGCATGATCGGGATGATGAACACCATCGCCCTCATCCTCTGCGCCATGTCGTTTGGCGGGATTATGGAAAAAACCGGCATGCTCATGGTGTTGGCCAATGCCATTTTAAAAATGGCAAAAAGCGCCGGTTCGCTGGTCGCCTCGACGGTGGCCACCTGCGTGGCCATGAACATCATCGCGCCCGACCAATACCTGTCCATCGTGGTGCCGGGCCGGATGTATCGAGATGCTTTTGAAAAAGCCAACCTGCACCCGAAAAACCTCTCCCGCTGCCTGGAAGACGCCGGCACCCTCACCTCGCCGTTAGTGGCCTGGAACACCTGCGCCGTTTACATGTTCGGGGCTCTCGGCGTTTCCCCCTTTGTTTACCTGCCCTTCGCCTTCCTCAACCTGGCCACGCCCCTCATCTCCATCTTCTACGGATACACCGGCTGGACCATGCAGCCGCTGAAAGGGAAAGATTAACAGGAAGAGGAAGTTGTGGCGAATTCATTCCTCAGCGTCGATCTCGGCGGTGCGGAGGCAGGCGACGTGGCGGCGGTTTTGGTAGTTTTCCAGTTCGGGAATGGTTTGGGCGCAGGCTTCGGTGGCGAAGGCGCAGCGAGGGTGAAAGGCGCAGCCGCTTGGCGGGTTGATGGGTGAAGGGGGATCGCCCTCCAGCACGAGGCGGGTGCGGGTGCGTTCTTTGTCGGGATCGGGCACCGGGATGGCGCTGACGAGGGCCTTGGTGTAGGGATGCAAAGGGTTTTCCATGACCTCAGTGGCGTCACCTACTTCCACCAGTTTGCCCAAATACATGACGGCGATGCGGTCGGCGATGTATTTGACCACCGAGAGGTCGTGAGAGATGAAGATCATGGTCAATTCCATCTCCCGGCAGAGTTTCTGGATGAGGTTTAAAATTTGCGATTGGATGGAGACGTCGAGGGCGGAAACGGGCTCGTCAGCGAGGACGAGTTTGGGCTCGGGGGCGAGGCAGCGGGCGATGGCAATGCGCTGCCTTTGGCCGCCGGAAAACTCGTGGGGGTATTTTTTCATCTGGGCGGGGGAGAGGCCCACCGTTGACATCAATTTCCCGACCCTGCCCAGCATTTCCCGGCCCTTGCATTTGTGGCGCGTGTTGATGGCCTCGGCCAGGGTGTTGAATACGGTCATGCGGGGGTTGAGGGAGGCGTAGGGATCCTGAAAAATCATCTGGAAATTGATGCGCTCGGCCCGCACCTCGGCTTTGCTCAGGCAGCAGAGGTCCCGCCCTTCGAGAACGATGGTTCCGCTGGTCGCAGGCAGTAATTGCATGATGGTGCGGGCCAGCGTCGATTTTCCACAGCCGGACTCGCCCACCAAGCCGAGGATTTCCCCCTTTTTCAGACTCAGCGAAATACCGTCAACGGCCTTGACGTGGCCGATCACTTTGCGGCGGATGACACCCTTAATAACCGGAAAATGGGTTTTAACGGACTCGAGCGTTAGAAAGGATTCACTCATCTGCGTTTAAAAATAGAATTATTGTTCACATTTCGATGGCTGAGGGGTCTTCCCGCTGGTAACGTAGGCAAGAGGTGCTGTGGTCGGGCTGGAGGTCTTTGAGGATGGTGGGGGTGCTCGCACAGGGGTCTTCTTTGGCCACCGGGCAGCGTTCGTAAAAGGGGCATCCTGTGAATTCGTGGGAGAGATCGGGCGGCATCCCGGGAATGGTGTAAAGCTCCCTTCCTTTCTCCTGCAGCGAGGGTATCGATTTGAGCAGCGAGAGGGTGTAAGGGTGGCGGGATCGGTAATAGATTTCGCCGGTAGCGCCGGATTCGATAATCCTGCCGGCATACATGACGTTAACGCGATCGCAGAAACCGGCCACCACGCCAAGATCGTGCGTGATGAATATAACGGCGGTGCCGAGTTCCTTCTGGCGTTTTTTAATAAGCTCGAGAATTTGAGCCTGGACGGTCACATCAAGGGCGGTGGAGGGCTCGTCGGCAATCAGGATTTCAGGATGGGTGATGAGGGCCATGGCGATCATGACCCGCTGACGCATTCCGCCAGAAAATTCGTGGGGGTAAAAAAGGACCCGCTTGGAGGCGTCCTGAATGCCAACTTCTTCGAGAGCCGCAATGGCCCTTTTGAGGGCCTCCTTTTTTCCTATTCCCTCGTGAATAAGCAGGGGTTCGATGAGTTGGGTGGAAACCCGCAGGTAGGGGTTGAGGGACGTCATGGGATCCTGGAAAATCATGGAGATGCGTTTGCCACGGATTTTCCTGAGCGTTTCCTTCGGGCAGCAGAGCAAATCCGTGCCGTCGAAAATGGCCCGCCCACTCTCGATCCTGCCCGGCGGCTGCGGGATGAGTCCCATGATGGAATAGCAGGTGACCGATTTTCCGGAGCCGGACTCCCCCACGATGCCCAGTGTTTCCCCCGGCTCCAGGCTGAAGGAAATGCCGTCCACGGCCCGCACAATGCCATTGCGGGTGTGGAAGTGGGTGGCCAGGTTATCGACTTCGAGCAGAGGCATTAATTAATCCTTGGAGGAGCGGGGATCAAGGGCGTCGCGCAGGCCGTCGCCAAGAAAGTTGAGGGAAAAGAGGGTGGCCGAGAAAAAGATGGCCGGGGCGATCAAGAGCCAGGGAAAAACGGTCATGCCGTCGGCGCCTTCCTTGATGAGGACGCCCCAGGAACTCATCGGCGGGGGCACGCCCAGGCCGAGAAAACTGAGCACCGCTTCTAGCAGCATGACGGCGGGAACCGTCAAAGTGGCGTAAACGATGACCGGTCCGAGCACGTTGGGGATAAGGTGCCGCAGAATGATGCGGGTATTGCTGTGCCCAAGGGAAATGGCGGCTTCGACGAATTCCTGTTTTTTCAGGGAGAGGATTTGGCCGCGCACGATTCGAGCCATTGTCAGCCATTCGACCGCCCCGATGGCGATAAACAAGAGCACCACGCTGCGTCCGAAGATGACCATCAGCAAAATGACAAAAATGGTGAACGGGAGGGCATAGAGAATATCCACGCAACGCATCATAAAGGCGTCCGTCTTGCCGCCCAGATAACCGGAAACGGCCCCGTAAACAACCCCGATAAGGAGGGAAACAGCAGTGGCCAGGAAGCCCACCCCGAGGGATACCCGCCCCCCATGCAGGATGCGGGTCAACTGGTCCCGGCCTAGCGAATCGGTTCCCAGCCAATGTTCGGCGTTGGGAGGTTGGGCATTATAGGCAAGGTCTTGCTCCTCATTCGAGTAAGGGGATGCCAGTGGGCCGACCATGCACAAAACAGTCATTAAGATGAAAAAAATCAAACTGGCAAAGGCGAGGTGATTTTTGCGCAGCCGGTGCCAAGCATCCTTCCAAAGGGAACTACCATCTTCCATTTTCTCAAGCGGGATAACCGGCAGATCTTGCGGGCTTAATGTTTTCATCGATTCCAGGGACATAACGTGGCGGGGCCTCTTCTACTCGTATTTAAGTTTCGGGTTCATGATGACCTGCACGATGTCCACCAGCAAATTCATGATGATGATAAAAGAGGCGTAAAAAAGGACCGTCCCCAGGACCATGGTATAATCGCGGTTGAAGGCGGAATTGATAAAATGGCGGCCCAAACCGGGGATTTGAAAAATGGTCTCGATGACGAAGGAACCACTGATCATGCCCGCCAGAGCCGGTCCCATAAAGGATACGACCGGGAGGAGGCCGCCCTTGAAGGAGTGCTTGATAATTACTTTGGACTCCGGCACACCCTTGGCCCGGGCGGTGCGAATGAAATCCTGGGATAATATTTCGAGCATTCCGCCGCGCGTGAGACGGGCCACATAAGCCGCATAAAAAAGGCCGAGAGTGAGCGAGGGCAGAATGATATCGCTCCAGGTAAACCAACCGGAAACGTTGACCCAGCCCAGCCAGAGACCGAAAACCAGGGCCAGGATGGGACCCATGACAAATGTGGGCAGGCATATCCCGACCATGGCTACCGACATGGGCACATAGTCGAGGGCGGTGTTTTTGCCGATTGAGGCGATGATTCCCGCCGGAACGCCCAAACACAGGGCGACGGCCAGTGCCACCAGGCCCAACTTCATGGAAACCGGGAAAGATTCGGCAATGAGTTCGTTCACGGTGCGCCCTTCGTATTTATAGGAGGGCCCAAGATCGATGCCGAATATTTCTTTGAGGTTGAAATTAAAAACTCTCCGCTCCAAAGACTCATCATAAACAAAGAGTTCGAGAGGATTGAATTTTTTTGGGCAAAGTTTGACCAAATAATTCCAGTATTGGACAGGGAGGGAGTCGTTGAGCCCGTAATACTCGTTCATCTTTTCGAGAATTTCCGGCCTTACGTTGCGCTCTTGGCTAAAGGGGCCGCCCGGGGCGGCATGGACCATGAAAAAAGTCATCGTGGCAATGGCCAGCAACACCGGGATGATCTGAAGAAAACGATAAAGGATGAACTTTAACATACCCTGTGCTACATGCTACATTTGACTCTACCTTAAGCGGAATCCGGCCCGGTTGTTTACCTCACTCATCCAGATCAAAATAAATATACTTGTAAGGCCGGTTATCGAGTAATTTTGGATTCCAGTTTTTTACTATTGGGTCGAGCAAATAGGTTCTGGTGTACCAATAAATCGGCACGATGGGAACCTCTGTGAGTAGAAGTTCCTCGGCTGATTCCAAGGCTTCAAAATGTACTTGCGGGCTCTTAGCTTGTTTGGCCTTGCTGATGAGTCGGTCGTATTGGGAGTTGGACCAGCCGGTGTCGTTGTTGCCGTTGCCGGTCGTGTACATGTCCAGAAATGTAATGGGGTCGGTAAAATCGGCAATCCAGCCCGAACGTGAAATATCGTATTGCAGACTAGACTGGGCATCGAGGTAAACCTTCCATTCCTGATTGGATATCGTGATGGGTATATTCAGGTTTTTACGCCACATTTCCTGGATGGCTTGGGCAATTTTTCGATGGTTTTCCTCCGTATTGATGAGTATGTCCGTGGGGGGGAATCCCTCCCCGTTGGGAAACCCGGCCTCGGCCAAAAGGCGGCGGGCTTTTTCCACATCGTAACTCAATTTTTGGGGAGTTGAATAACCCGACATGCCGTCGGGCGTGTAGCCGTAAGCGGGGCGCTGCCCTCCTTGGGTCACCTGTTCGACGATGAGCAGGCGGTCAAGGGAGAGGTTGAGGGCCATACGCACGCGAACATCATCCATGGGAGGGCGGGTGACATTAAGACGGTAGAAATAGACGCCATGGTAAGGATCGAGATGGATGATTTCCGGATTGTTTTTCAAATGATAAGGAATCTTATCTTGAGGTATGGTATTTGTGTTGTGGGCCTGCCCGGCCAAAAACGCCGTCTCCTCGGTGCTGGGATTTTCGATGGGAAAAAAACGGATCTCGTTGAGTTTCATCATATCGCGGTCCCAGTAAGTCGGGCTTTTGGTCACACGCACAATCTGGTTGGTTTTCCATTCGGCGAGGATGAAGGGTCCGTTGCCGACAAAATTTTCCGGTCGCGACCAGAGGGAAACGCGATCATCGATTTTGCCGAATTTTTCAATGGTTCCCGGATGCACCGGAAACCATGAATAATGCTTGAGCATGGAGAGGTAATAAGGGGTCGGCCCAACCAAAGTCACTCGCAGGGTTTTGTCATCAATCGCTTTTACCCCCACCTGCTCAAAATCGGTTGTATCCCCACGATTATAGGCTTCACCCCCTTCTAGGATGTAAAGCATGTCGGCGTATTCAGCGCCAAGGTTGGGGGAGAGCATTCGTTTAAAGGAATAGACGAAATCCTGCGCCCGGACCGGATCGCCGTTGGACCAGAGGGCGTCCTGACGTAGAAAAAAGGTCCAAACCTTGTAGTTTTCAGACGGTTCCCAGCTCTCGGCCACGCCCGGTGCGGGAATGGAGTCATCATCCACATGGTAGGCGATCAAACCTTCGATGAGGGCCGAGATGATGTGGTTCTCAGGAACGCCGGTAACGATGTGGGGATCCAGTCCCTTGGGTTCCGTGCCGTTATTGAAAAGAAGGATGCCTTGGCGGGCGGCAACCACCGACTGTCTTTCTTTTTTTCCGCATCCGGAATTTAATAAAACCAGCCATGCAGCCAATCCAATAAGAGCCCACACTTTGAAGATTTTTTTAGTTTTAGCGATTTTCATCATGTATTCGAATACTATTGGTGGATTGGCTCGGGGGACGCCTGGATGCAAGTTTACTCGATACCGAGCTTTTTCAAAAACGGTTTCATGGATTGTTGGCGGCCTAAAAAGGTTTCGATGGATTCGCGCACATCGCGGGAATCGCCGGTGGCGTATATCTCGTTGCGTAATCTCCGGCCTACTTTGGGGTCGAGGTATCCGCCGGGTGCGTTTTCGAAAACGCTGGCCATGTCTGCGGCAATGACATCGGCCCAGGCATAACCATAATAACCGGCATCGTAGCCCGTGAGATGCCCAAAATAAGCGACGAAGGCGGAGTTTTCGGGCGCGGGCAAAAATGCACTCTCAAAAAATTGGTTGGACACTTTGAGTAGGTCGAACTCTTCCTCGGCCTCTTTGGGTCCGTGCAGGGACATATCCATGGTGGCAAAAAGAAGCTGGCGGCTGTAGGTCGTGGCCACGGTGGCTTTTTTGGCCTCGATTATTCTGGTGATGGTTTCGGCCGGAATTTTTTTCGAAGGATCGCGATAATCGGCGGCAAAGCGGTCGAGCACTTCCTTGCTTTGCAGCCAGTATTCAAGCATTTGCGAAGGGGCTTCGACAAAATCACGGGGGACGCTTGTGCCGGAGAAGCGGTAATAATTCGCCTGCGTCAACACGGAGTGAAGGACATGGCCGAATTCGTGAAACAGAGTTTCCACATCGTCAGGGGAAAGCAGCGATGGTTTATCCTGTCCCGGGGTGGGAAAATTGCAGATAAGGGCTACAGTGGGCCTCTGCTTTTGGCCATTGGGCAGGCGCCTGGCATCGATGATGGAAAACTGGGCGAAATGGTTGTATTTACCGGGCCGGGGAAACATATCGAGGTAAAACAGGCCCAAAGGTTCCCCTGTTTCCGAGTCGGAAACAACATGCAGGGTGACATCTTTGTGCCAACGATAAGGATTGACGATTTCCTCGATTTCAAGGCCGAAGGTTTCCTCATAAATCCCGAACATGCCCTCAAGGGTCGCCTCGTAGGGGAAAAAGACTTTCAAGGCTTCGGCATCCACCTGGTATTTCTCCTTCATATACTGGTTGCGGTAGTAGCGCCAGTCCCAGATTTTTATTTCCGCTTTCGCATGGCCGGTGTCTTTGGCCTTGAGGGCCTGGAAGGCCGCTATCTCGGCCTTGAATTTAGGTTTCAGCCCGGAATTGAGGTTTTCCAGAAAGGACAGGACATTGGCCGTATTGCCGGCCATCCTGGTTTCCGTCCGGTAATCGCCCCAGGATGCATAGCCCAGTTTGGAGGCAATATGGCCGCGTGTTTTTAAAATCTCTGAAAGCAGTTGGATGTTCTTTTCCCGGGCCAGAGAGTAGCGGGCGATCTTCATCCTCTTTCTCGTATCCTCTTTGCGCGCATTGCGCATAACGGTTAAAAAATGCCAGGTAATGTTGGCCATGAGGGTGTATTCATCCTCGCCAGTTTTAATTCCCTCCTGGTTGAGGAAAGATTCGGGCACACCGGCAAGTTCCTTCGCCGTAAAAGTGAGCGGCCTGGAGGCGTCGGCGATGTTGGTGTCGAAATCGTTGGAGAGTTCCGACAACCGTTTTTTCAAAAGCTCTATTTCTCCTTTCGCCTCCTTGGAAAGATCGAATCCATTCCTCTTGTAGTCCAATAGGGTCTCTATGAACAGTTTCGCTTTTTCACCCTCCAGCGACGGCCCGATATCGGCATAACTTTTGATGGCCTCGTAAATATCTTCCCGGTAATTCAGGGATACCTCCCATTGGTCGTATTTTTTCAGGGCCTCGGCGGCGGCCTCCCGGATGGCCGGATCGGGCGAGGCATTTTTCAGAATAGAGATCATACCGATGTCCGATCCGATCCGAAAAAATAGGTCGTCAAGAGCGCCGACCGTGTTTTCAAAGGAAACCTCGTCTTTTTTGAATCTGGCGATGGCGTCCCCTCTCATGTCGCCCACAGCCAGATAGTGCAGGAGGGATTTTTTGATTTCCTCTGGGGTTTTGGCAAATACCGGCGCTTTTATGGTCGAATGATATTGCTGAGCTTTTTTTTGATAATGCTCCAGGGTATTTAAGCCGGCATGAGTTTTGATCGAGGGCAGGAGCAAGCCTGCCGCGAGGGTAGTAAATAGAAGGTGAGCAATGTTCATATAGACTGTTTGGGATATATTGGTGCCAGGGAAAGTTCCTCTTTATTTCGGTCTCTGGCATTAGGCCGTATTAAATCTACGATGGCAACGGCAAAAGAAAGCAGCCACGCCCATTCGAGAGGCGGAAAAGATTCCCTATTTAATTGAATCCATTTACAGGTAATCGGTTGTCATAAGAACAAAATGAACATAATCAATAAGGGTAAATGGTTCTGCACAAAAGAGTCGTGTATTCTCATTTCATCCATGAACCTGCTAATTTCAAAAAGATAGGTATGCCATGAAATCCATGAAAAGTTTCTCGCCAGTCATAACCGGATCGTTGATCGCAATTTCGGTTTTATTTTTAACGGGCTGTGATCTTTCGTTCGGCGGGGTCAAAGGCGAGGGTGAAATAAGAGAGGAAGTGCGGTCGCTGCCGTCCTTCGACAGTATCGATTTCAGCGGGAAGGGACAGATCGCGCTCATCACTGGGGACAAGTATGGAATCCGGGTGGAAACTTACGAAAACCTTCTACCTTTGCTCATAACCGAGGTGAAAAACAACCGATTGAAAGTAAAATTTGAGAAATCTGTGCGTAGCGATAAACCGATTCGCTTTTATATAACGGCGCCGGAATACAGAGAACTTTCTTTCAGCGGCGGAGTTTCCGTTAAATCGGCGGGGCCTTTGGTGTCGAAAAAGATCGAGCTGGATTTTTCGGGGGCCAGCGAAGGGATACTGGAAATCCAATCCGATATTTTGGAGACCTCTATTTCCGGGGCTGGTGAGATGACCTTTTCCGGCGTTGCCGAAAACCACAAAATTGTGGTCAGCGGGGCGGCGGAAATCAAAGCCTTCGATTTGCGGACAAAAAAGACGCAAATGACCATCAGTGGGGCGGGCGACGCCGAAATTCATGCCGAAGAGGAACTTATAGTGAAAATTTCAGGCGCGGGAGATGTGGTCTATAAAGGTGACCCCGTGGTCGAGAAAAAAATCAGCGGCGCCGGTAGTATAAAAAAATATTAGATACGCGGCCCCAGCCGGACAAAGCGTTTTCGTGTTGATTGCCGGATGGCTCTACGGCATAGTTTTTCCTGTTATGCCGGACCCAAGTTCCATTCGTCCAGCTGATTTAAGAAACCCTCACCCACTGCCACTGCATCCATTGGATAACTCAACTATGAAAACGATGATCAACGCCTTCCAATCGAAAATAATCTCGACACTCATTGGCCTCGCCCTATTGCCGATGGCTCTTGCGGCCGGGGAAACTGCGAATTTCGATGGCTTCAAAAATATCCGGGAAATGGGCGGCATCGAAGAATACCTTCTGGAGGAAAACGGCTTGACGGTTCTTCTGATGGAAGATCATTCGGCCCCGGTGGCAACTTTTATGGTCACCTACCTGGTGGGCTCGCGAAATGAAGTTACCGGCACAACCGGCGCAACACACATATTGGAGCATTTGATGTTCAAAGGGACGAAAAAATTCAACAAGGACGACCAAACCGACCCGACGAGGCTACTGCAAAACGTGGGCGCGCTCATCAATGCCACCACATGGTACGACCGGACGAATTATTATGCCAATCTGCCTATCGATCATTTGGAAATGACGATTGAGATTGAGGCCGACCGGATGCGTAATTTGCTCCTTCATGACGAGGATCGGCAGTCCGAAATGACGGTCGTGCGCAACGAATTCGAGCGGGGAGAAAACGATCCCGTACGCAGCCTGTTAAAGGAGATTTACCAGGCTGCTTTCGTCGCTCATCCCTACCACCATTCCACCATCGGTTGGCGGTCGGATATCGAGAAGGTTGCCATCGAAAAATTGCGTCAATTTTACGACACTTTTTATTGGCCCAACAATGCGATCGTTTCGGTGATTGGAGATTTTCAGAAAAAGGAGGTTTTGGAAACGATCATGCAATACTATGGCACGATACCATCTTCTCCCCTCCCAATCCCGGAAATGTATACGGAGGAGCCCGAACAAAGAGGTCCCCGGCGGGTTACCCTGAAGCGCAACGGACAGCTGGGCGTGGTCAGCATTGCCCACAAGATTCCGAAGGGCCTGCATGAAGATACTTTTGCCCTCAGCGTGTTGGAGAGAATACTCTCTTCGGGCAAAAACAGCCGTTTTTACAAACTCCTCATGGATAAGGGATTGGCGGTTAATGTTTTCCTCTGGAACTTTCCCTTTCACGATCCCGGTCTGTTCGCGCCATTTATTTTTATGACGCCGGGAACCTCTCACGAATCGGTGGAAAATATTATTCTGGAGGAGTATGAAAATATCAAAACCAACGGCGTCGGGCAGGAGGAAGTGGATCGGGCCATCAGCCAGATACAGGCTGATACCGCCTATGCCCGGGATGGCTCCTTTTCCATCGCCAGCGTTCTCAATGAAACCATTGCGATGGGTGATTGGACCTTTTATTTTCGTTATTCCGAGAAAGTGGCCAAAGTCACCCCGGCAGACGTCCGGAGGGTGGCTGAAACTTATTTGGTAGAAGATCATAGCACAACCGGTTATTTCATCCCCGAGATTCCGGGCGGCGGATCCCAGGGCGATGCCAGGCCTCAACAATTTTCACCGGGAAACAGCGTCCTCTATTACCGCAATGCGGGCATCTCCACGGGAACTGCATTAGCCGCCGCAGCTGTGAAAACCCGAGAAGCAAAAACGGGCGCGGCTTCGGCTTCTACTGCAAATACGCCGTCCTATTCCACCGGTATCGTGCAAAACCGCATTCATGGAATCGATGTCATCTCGATGAAAACGGAGGTTCAGGATGTTGTCACCATTGTTGGAAGTCTCCCGGCGGGCGATGTTTTCAGTCCGCAGCGCAATTCAGCCATCGCCGATCTAACCGGTAACATGCTGGACAAAGGAACGATGCAAACGGGCAAATTCGAGTTGGCGGAAAAACTGGAAAGAGTCGGGGCTTCCCTAAATTTCTCAGTCGGCCCGCACCGGCTGAGCATTAGCGGCAAGTGCCTGAAAAAAGATTTGCCACTGCTGGCGAACCTGTTGGCCGAACAGTTGCGGGAGCCGGCTTTTGATGCGGAAGAGTTGGAAAAACTTAAAAAACTTCGCACCGGAGAACTGAAACAGCTTCTGGAGGACCCCAACCACCAGGCTTCCGATGCCCTCGCACGGCTTGTTTTTCCACAAGGCCACCCCAATCATCACCCATCCGTGGAAGAGGTAATCAAGGACCTGGAATCCGTCACGGTGGAGGATTTACGAGCATTCCACCAATCGGTTTACGGTCCCAAATCAATGATTCTGGTGGCGGTGGGCGACTTGCAGACCGACGTCCTGCATGCCACCATAAAAAGCGCTTTTAAAAAATGGTCTGGAGGCATAAAAATTCCCTCTTACGAACGAGCTGGAAAACACAACCGAGGGCATGAGGAGACGGTTCACATGGTGGACAAACCGAGCGTGAGCGTGCGCCTGGCCATGGCCTCCGATTTACAAAAAAACGATCCCGATTACCTCGACCTGATGATGGGGACCTATATCCTGGGAGGAAACTTCTCCGCCCGGCTCATGCAAACGGTTCGCGATGAGGAGGGCCTCACCTATGGCATAAGTTCACGCTTGAGCAACGACCTCTACAGCGACGGTCTCTGGCGGATCAGTGCCACTTTCGCTCCACAACTGCTGGAGAAAGGCCTAGCCTCGACCCATAAGCAATTGAACCTCTGGTATGAGGAAGGAGTTACGGAAGAGGAATTGAAAGCCAAAAAGACCACATTAATCGGCTCTTACAAGGTGCGGCTGGCCAATACCGGCGGCATGGCCGGGAGAATCCACTCGTTCGCCCAAATGGGACGCCCCGTGAGTTACCTGGACCAATACCCCAAAGACCTCGAAGCGCTTCAGCTCAAATTCGTCAATGCCGCCATAAAGCGCTATTTGAACCCCAAAGACATGATCACCGTAATGGCCGGAAGCGTGGAGCCGGTTGAGGCGCTGAACGAATAATATGGAGCGCACAAAATTTTTGGCCGCCCGAAAGCCCGAATACTGGACTGGAGGGAGAGGTTGAGAAAAATTGCACCGAAGGATCCGACGGTCACTTATGAACAATGGCGTATTGTCTATAGGCGCTAGGACACCATCAACCGCCGGATCCCTCAGTGCCAATATAACTACCGGATCGGTTAATTTTACTTAACATGGCGATTATATTGCTGAGTCTGTTTAACAGTGGGTTTATTTCTGTTGCAGATTGCATAAAACATAATTGGGGAAATTAAAAGAAAATTTATTAATTAAATGGCATTTTTTTGAATCCCCAGCTCCATCGGGCGCATCAAAACAGGAAAAAACAAAGAAAAACATGTCTAAAATTCATTCCATCATTCTCTGTCTTTGCTTGATTATCGCTTTCTCGGCTCCGTACGGCGCACCTTCGGCCTCGGCCCAGGAAGAGGAAAGCGAGAAAAATATTGACGTTCAAACCAATGCCGATGCCATTGAGCCGGAACCGGTTTCGGAGGAAGACGAAGAGGATATTGTGGTTGTGGCCGGGGACGATTTTTTTGACGATTTCGATTCCCATTTTAGTGGAGGCGATGACGACGATCATGGATTATCCATATCCCTTTCCGAGGGGAGCGGGATCAAGCTGTTGACGGCGATTGTCCTCTGCTCGATAATCTTTTTTTCACCCGCAATATTTCTTGGAGTGATTCTTTATTACTTTTACCGGCGCCGCAAACTGTCCCACGAGACCGCCTATTTGCTGGCCGAAAAAGGCCTGGAAATCCCACCGGCGCTTCTCAGGCCGCAAAAAAAGGATTTGCGCAATGGTATTCTGTTGATTACAGGTGGAATAGGAATTTCCAGCTTTTTCCTGGCCGTGGCCGATGGCATGTGGGGTCTGGGGCTATTCCCCTTATTCCTGGGTCTGGGCTATTTGATCGTCTGGAAACTGGGAAACAAGAACAAGACGGGTATCGCCAATGAAGCCGATATCAGGAATTTATAGATTAGCAGTGGACCAGAAGTGCCCCTTACAGATGCAAATCTCATTGACCGGGTTCTGCATGATGACGACCGCAATGCTTTCAACGAGTTGGTCCGCCGTCACCAATCGGCCGTTCGCGGATTGCACCGCAGGCTTACCAACGGCAACGAGACCCTGTCTGACGATTTGGCTCAAATCACTTTTATTCGCGCCTACCGCTCTTTGGGCAAATTCCGGCGCAAGTCCAAATTCGGCACCTGGCTCTACAGGATCGCCTACAATGTTTTTCTCAGCGAAGTGCGACGCTCCCGGCCCCATTTGCAAATGGAACTGGATGAAGCCATCCACGAGGACGCGGAGCCATCGCATTCCGACAAAGTCAGCCTTAAACAAGATTTGGAGGACGCCATGAAGCGATTGACAGAACCGGAGCGGACGGCACTATTTTTATGCTACAATGAAGGCCTTTCCCACGAAGAGGCGTCCGCGGCTTTGCATCTGCCGCTGGGCACAATAAAAACCCACATCCTGCGCGGAAAAGCGAAATTGCGTCAATACCTCAAAGACTGGGCTCCTTCCTGAAAACCGAATCCGTTAAAAGTTTGAAATGAAATGAATCCCGAAGAAAAAAAAGATTGGATGGAGAGCTGCTTGCTCGATAACGCCAGTTACATTGCCGATGACGGGTTCTCGGCCAGGGTAATGCAGACCTTGCCGCCATTGCAGCCGGCCAGGGTTAGGGATTGGAGGCGTTTTGCCGTATTTTCGGGAATGACCGCTCTGGCCTTCGTGGCGACCGTATTTCAGATGCCCGATCCTCAGATTGTCCTGGCCCAAATAACAATGGCTTTCAACCTGCAATCCCTCGGTTCCCAGCTGCTCCCTTTCCTTATTTTTGGTGGCGCCGCCCTCGGAGCAACAGCCATCCTCGGGTCCGGCCTGGCAGCTTTTTTGCAGTCCGATTGATAATTTTCCAGCAGGGCGCCCCTGATTGGCGGCGAGGAGGGGAAATCCTCAATCAATCTCCCATACGGCGGGTCGCATCTCTCAAGGTCAGGCTCGTATCGTTTTTCGGGTTCTCGGGGTCGAACTCCGATAGGTTGGCGGTGCTGGCCCCCAGCCTGGAACCCGTGACACTGCCGCCCATAGTTTGACGCTCCCAGGTCCAGTCCAACATGGCCATAAGCCTCTCCGGCTCCCGACCTCACAATTTCACCTCCCAGGGCAACCTTCTCCTTCAACTGGCTAATAATCTGATCCGTAAGGTCGGTCCCGTTCTTATCGGTTAAGGCATAGATTTCGACCATTTTTGTCTCCAGGTCGGCAGTAAACCAAAACTTCTTTCCCCGGTGATTGGTGGCGATGCCAGTAACCTGATTTTCGTGCCACACCAAATTGTCGCTTAATGAAATTGGGTTATTGTCAGTTTCCTTGGAAAAACCGTGTTGCCATAGGACAACAGCGGGGTTGGTGGAGGCGCAACCCATAAAAAACAAGATTGGCGCGGCTAAAATAAGGAGCGTGAGTGGGGTAGTTATTTTATTCATATATTGGAGACGTGTGAATAGCAAAGATTCAGAAGATATTCCGGTTATTCTGGATACAACATCCAGTTAACTACATAAAAATCCAGGTGTAAATAAATGAATTCTCGCTATAATCCCTTCTTTCGACGAAGAGTTAAGCCCGAGATTTTTCTCAAATCGTCAACGCTGTTGACGATTTCCAGGTTATCGGCTCCGAATCCCAAGTAGGAACTTGTTGAAGAAATTACCATACCGCTGCGCACCCAGGTCCAATCCAATTGCTCCATGGCCTGATTGGCTGCGTCCCCTTCGACGGCAAATAATAGTTCTTCGCCGCCCTCATTAAAGACTTCATCCATTAGCTTCTGAATATCTTCAGAGCGATCAATGCCTTCCATATCCTTTATGGAAAAAATATTTACTTTCTTAGTGTTGGTATTGGCGACAAACCAGAATTTACTACCTTTACGGTTGGTGGCCAGCCCAATGATGTGACCATCATTAGAGACGATCCGGTCGCCCAGGTAGATGGGATTATTATCGACCTCTTTGGAAAAACCGTGCTTCCAGAGTTCGACCGAGGGACTAGTGGCGCAGCCGACAAAAAACAGAAAAGTTGAGATTAAACTGAGGGAAAGCAGAACTCCTTTTGCGATTTTCATGATTAATGGCGTTTTTTTCAGGTTATTAGAAAACAGAGTGAATTGGGAACCCGGTCCCTTCAATAGGCTCAAGGCTCAAGACAAAATATCGATTTTGTGCATCATCGGCAAGAATCTGGTTTTTAGTATGCGTAATTTGTCCAGTTGGGTAAACAAACTATAACCACTTTTACATCAGTGTAAAGAAGTATCATTTAATTTTCTAATAAGTGAGAACAATTTTTCTAAAGGCCTAATGGCCTAATTCTCCATCCGGGGAATTTAGCAAAAAAGTGATATTACCGAACGCGGATAACCGGCACGGATGCTTTGGCGTCTTTGATCCTGAGCCAGTAGCTTTCCCCTCTTTTCCTGATGATGATTTCGGTGTCGGTAAATTTTCTGGCATAGGTGCCGCCCGTTTTGCCCTGTTTCCAGACCTGTCCGTTTTCGAGATGAAAAACGGTGTTGCCCCTCCAGCCGTAAAAATCTCCCAGGATTCGCGATTCGATGGCCTCGACCACTTCCTCGGCGGCGATTTCCTTCAGTTTGTCCTCGCGATTGAAAAACCCGAAGAAACGCTCTTTGGTCTTGCGCCTTTCGACGCGCATCTTTTCCTCCTTTTGGACCATTTCGACGCGTATTTCTTCTTCCTTTTTAACCATTTCGACGCGCATCTTTTCCTCTTTTTGGACCATTTCGACGCGTATTTCTTCTTCCTTTTTGACCATTTCGACGCGCATCTTTTCCTCTTCTTGGCCGAGGTAGCCACGCATCCAGGAGTTTAGCTGCTCCATTTGTTCCGGCTCCAGTTGATCGAGGCCGGATTGTTTCATTTCCTTCCGGCTCATTTCCTTGCCAAAATCAAACAGCTCCTTGCTTTTGCCTGGATCGGCAGCCGAAGCCATCAACGGACACATTGAAACCATACAAATAGCGATAGCAGTGAAAATGAATCTATAAAAAAGGTTCATAGTTAATTAATCCTCTCTCTATTAAGCATTAGGTTGGGATAAAGATTATCTTCAATTTTACCCAGTTCAAGGCTGAATCCTGTAGTATTTATGGGAAGACAAACCAAAGAGCCAGGGCTGATGCCCTGGCTCTTTGGTTAATTGTGAAAAGATGTTTGAAGATTTTATTTAGAGCTTCTTCTTGATGCTTATCCAGAGAAACTGCACTTCCGCCGTATAGAGGAAGCCAGGATAGCCCTGGGTGTTTCCGAAATTGGCAAAGGCGCTCGGGGGTTTCTGGGCGAAGACATTGTCCACACCAACCGTGACGGTTGTGCCGCCCCACCATTTTTCTGAATCTTTGAAGAAGGTGTAGGAAGACTGAACGTCCCAAATCCAGCGGGCATGAACTCTGTCGATATTCCCCCAGTTTGGAGGAGATGCTTCATCATAATCGACGAATCCATCAGTAAAGTAACCGCTCATTGTGGTGCTGAGGTTACGCCAGTTCCAGGTCAGGGACTGGTTGAATTTCCACTCCAAATAGGCGTCGCTGGCCGATCCGGATTGGGAGACAACCTGGGTTTGGCTGCCGAAAGGTCCAATTATGGTCTCACCGGCAGTTTGGTCATTGTCCACCAGGATAAAGTCGGCATCAGTGGAATGGCCCACCCTATCGAATCTCGGTAAATCCCCAGTATCTGCAAGCTGGTATTTCAACAACTTGGTGGCGTTGACGGTAAAGGAGAAAGTTCCCCAGTTCTCGGTTTCCAGCAGGTAGCTGGCGGCGAAATCGAGGCCTTTCACATCGGTGCGTCCCTGATTCAAGAAGACCGTGCCGAGAAGAATAATCTCGTCGGTACTGGAGAGATCGACAAACTCACCCGGAAAGAGTGTTTCACCGGCAAAGAAACGGTCAACCGTATCCTGCGCATTAAAACTGACGGTGCCTTCACGTTTGACGTTCCAGAGGTCCACGCTGACAGTAGCGCCCTTGATGAACTTGGGCGAATAAACAACGCCCAAATTCCAGGATGCGGTATCCTCGGGAGAGAGGCCGGTGTTACCGAGAAAAACGGTGTCCTGCTCCTGCTCGAACCTGCCCGTTCTCGGGTTGCTGATAGGCGTGAGCGAGAAGGTGGAGGTGGAGTACAGTTCATAGAGGGACGGTTGGCGAAACCCCTCGCCCCAGCTTGCCCTCAAGACCAACTGCTCAACAGGAGCCAAGCGAACCGAAAATTTCGGAACATTTCGGAACGAAAGTACTAATGTCGGTTTGAAGGAACTTTTCATAACGTCCGGACGCGTTGACTTCCAGGGAATGAACAAAGCTATCCGATTCCGGGCTGATGACCGGTATGTTAAATTCGAAGAAAAGCGAACCGACTCTCCTGCGGCCCCGGGTGACGGCAGCCGTAGACGAGCCGATGACATCACCTGTGGTGCCTGACGAATCAGGACTCTGGAAGAGTTCCTCCTGTCGCCAGTCCCAACCAGCGGCAAATCCCACACCGCCGGCAGGGAGATTGAATAGCTCAGACGTGGTCATATTTCCCCAGGCCTGGAGCAATTCCGATTCGTTGCGATTTTTCTGCTCAACGATACCCGTTGGGGCCAGGAGCACATTGTTGGGCAATGGGTTTTCCCAATAAACGAATGGATTGAAGGCCGTTGTGGTCCCAAGGTAATCGCTGCTGGTGGGATCGAAAAACGAGTCATTCGAATTGACCAGGCGGTTGAATGTGCTGATGGAGACCAATTTGTTAAAAGCGGTTTCGTTGATTTTACCGAAGCCAAAACCAACATCCGCGTTCCACTTGTTCCACAGGTTGGTGGCTCTCATGCCCCAATTAACGTTGAAGGCCTCCGTCTTGGTTATATAGATGCGGTTACCGAAATCAAAGAGGCGGATGCGGGTACGTCCTTCCAGATCCATGTTGAAAGGATTGAACTCGTTGAAGGCGCCATCAGCTACTTCTGGAATTCGTCCTTCCCGGTCCGCCCGGATGAATGGGTTGGGCGTATTGGCCGGGATGACCAGGGATACACCGCCCGGATTGGAGAAACTGCCGGTGGCCGAAGGGGCCAACTGGTTGTCAGACTCAGCATTTTGGTAGCTGAACATGCCATAGGTTTCCACATTATCCGTGCCGAAGAGCTTGTGACGGAAATTCATGAATGCGCCAATACGCTTGAGTTCAGGTAAGGAGCCGGACTCGGCGTTGAAGTTGTACTTCGAGTACGGGCCGCCAAATCCGCCCATGTAAGTATATAAATTTGCCGGCACATCGCCTTGGTTATTGGCATTTTGACTTGTCGGGAGGGGAACCCCAAAGGCGTCCGTAGGACCAGAGGTGACGAGAATTATATCGTCTTGCCCGATTGCCTCGCCTTCCAGACCGGGGATATCAGCGCCTGCAGCAAGACCCAGGGCATCCCTCGCCGTCTGTCCCGATATCTCGATATTGAGAGGGCTCGAATTGGAGCTGAGGAATGGGGGAAGCGAGAAGTCGTTGTCGCCGTTGAACATGGGGTTGCGCGTGTAGTAGTTCATCCCCACGGTAATGCTGCCCTTTTCGCTCTTTACGCCGTAAACGGCACTGAGCAGAAATTCGGAAGAATCGTTGCCGCTGGACTCATTGCCGTAGCGAACAGTCAATTCACCGCCTTCATAGTTGTCGCGCATGATGATATTGATCACGCCGGCAACAGCGTCCGCGCCGTAAGTAGCGGAAGCGCCATCCTTGAGCACCTCGATGCGCTGGATAGCGGAAGCGGGTATAGAGCTCAGGTCAACAAAAGCGGTGGTTCCGCCAGTGCCGGTCGGGAAAACAGGCAAGCGGCGTCCGTTGATGAGAACCAAGGTGGTGTCCGGGCCAAGGCCGCGCAAGGATGCGGAGGTGGCGCCGGAGGTAAACCCGGTGGCATTGTTGGATACAGGAACGGTATTCCCATTGTTGACGGTGAGTTTCTGGAGCAGTTCCTCAGCCGTGACAAAACCGGTCTGGTCGATCTGGAAGCGTTCCAGCACCTGAACGGGTGTGGCGCGGGTTTCGTAGGCTGTTTCAGTAGTGGGAATCATGGAGCCGGTGATAATCATCTCCTCGAGTTCCTCCTCTTCATCCTGAGCCGTCAGGTTGATCGCGAATAGAAGCGCGGGAACAACCAGAAGCCATCCAAAACGAAGGAGTAGTGGGTTGGTATTGTTTTCTTGTAGTTTGTTTTTCATGCTATCAGTTTTTTTCTGTTAACGTTAACTAGAGGCTGTCCCAAAAATATAAAGATTTTATAGTCAACTGGATGACGTTGATAAAAAGAGCCGGAAAGAGCAAGTTTCTGCTCGATCCGGCCAAAAAAGGGTTCTATAATTGAGTTAGCGAAAATCAATATAGCCCTTTCTATGAAAATAGCCCTTTCTATGAAAAATATAGCCATCCAATGCCTCCTGCGTCCAGCTTTAACTGTGGTCGACCGGTGCCTCGATTACGATAACTTCCGCGCCACCATTGATCGAATCGATCGGCTGCTGATCGACTCGGAGGTGGAATCGCAGGCCATTGAGCTGGCCTTGGAGGGGTGGCCGCCAATGGGTCTAAAGGCCCGGCGGCAGCGGGCCAGTTTTGCCATCAAGGCACTGCGCATGGATACGCTGGGCCGTCTGCTCGGAGGGATTTCGTTTCGGCATTTGTCGCGGGCTCTGGGCAGCAGCGATCTGTTGGCCGACTTTTGCCGTGTCCGGCAGATCGATGGCATCAGGGGCATCTCCAAAAGCACCCTGGAGCGGGCCTCGAAGTTTTTCAGCGAAGAGCAGTTGAGGGCCTTGCACCGGACCTTGACTGAGGTGGTGGCCGATGCCCTTCTGGCCCGGCAGGTGGGATTGGACAAGCCGATTGACACCACCATTTGCCTGATCGACGGCACCTGTTTGGAGGCTAACATTCATTGGCCGACGGACTGGGTATTACTCAAGGATGTAGCCGGCACGTTGCTCAAAGCGATCCGGCTGATCCGCGAGAAGGCCGGTTTGCGCCATCGCATGCCGATCGAACCGGAGCCCTTGGCTCGGCAGATGAATCGGCTGTGCATACAGATGACCCACAGCCGGCGGCGAAAGGACAGCGCGCGGCAGCGCAAGGGTATCTTGAGGCAGATGAAAAAGCTGCTCAAACGGATCGGGGAGCATGCCCGCAGTCACCGGGAATTATTGCAAGCCTGCTGGGAGCAAAGCGATTACAGCGAAAAACAGGTCCAACAGATCCTCGCCCGGATGGAGCGCATGAGCGAGCAAATCCCGGTGGTCATCAAACAGGCGCACGAGCGGATCATTGGCGGCCGCCAGGTGAAAAACGCAGAGAAAGTCTTGAGTGTTTACGAACTCGATGGGCAGGTGATTGTGCGAGGTAAAGCGGGCCAAGAGGTCGAGTTCGGCAACACCCTGTTTTTGGGAGAAAGCGTTGAAGGGTACCTGCTGGACTGGAAACTCTACGGCAGCCGAACTCCAAGCGAAAATGAACAAATGCAAGAGAGTTTGCAAAGACAGAACCGCTTCAACCTGGAAGAACCCATAGCGGCCATGTGCGCGGACCGGGGATTTGCCTCCCAGCGGGCCCGCCGGCAGTTAGCCCAGGAGGGAATCTACGACGCGCTCTGTCCACGCGATCCGAAGCAGTTGAAAAAACGGATGGAGGAACCACTGTTCAGACAATTGCAAAAGCGCCGGGCCAGCACCGAAGGGCGGATCGGGGTATTGAAGAATCGCTGGCAGGCCGGGCGGTTGCGCAGCAAAGGCTTTGCCAACCGCTCGATCAGCGTAGCCTGGTCGGTACTCTCGCACAACCTATGGAAAGTAGCCAAGATGCTGGCCCAGCAAGACGAACTAAAAACCAAAGCGGCGGCCTAGAGAGCGGAAAAGCAAGGACAATACTTTTTCACAGCCGTACTGTCGGCTCATACAAAGAAAACCAGGCAACCGGACCCCAAAACCAGTATCCTAACGTCATAGGAGAGCAAAGTTGATACTCTCCCAAATGCAAATACCTCTAAAATGAGCGCCTATCAAAAGCCCTCGCAAAAATCACCCTTTTGGGACAGCCTCTAACTATGGAGTTTTTGGTGGGACCGTTTGCAAAAGCTCGGTCGCCACATAGAATCGATAAGATCAGCCAGTGAAACTTAGGCAAAGGAAGACCGCGGATACTTGGGCGATTCCGAAAAACCGCACCGCAGCTTCTTCTGTTTAGCTGGCGATCCGTTTAGGAGATTTAGTTTTTAATCCCTTTCCGGGATTGTTTGGCGCTAGTCATAGAGTAGTTGAAATGGTTATTTCGTTTATCCTTATCCAAAAAAACCGTCTCAGGGGCATCCGATTTTTATGAACAGCTAATAGGACAAAGGACAAAGGATTTCAGAAAAAATGTCTATACTTAATGTAAATATTTTATAAAAAATTTGAACGCGTGTTAATTTACTTGAATTGACACAAACCCCGGAACCTTTTTGCGGCAAATTTAACTAAAAAGCTAACTAATGTCGGCCCAAAATAACCATCGGCGGGATTCCGCCCCGGCGCCCAATGCGGACTTGCCAGAAGCAGGGCAACCGGTAGAAGTGCATTTTGTTTTGCCTCGGTTCCGGCAGTTGCAGTATTAAAATTGAAGATGTTGTGTTGAATAGCGGAATTTCCAGTTTTTCCCTTTCCAAGGCCCCGCCCCGCCGCGTGTATTGATCGCCGACGACCAGCCCGATGTGTTAAAAGCCATGGCCCTCCTGCTTAAAGGAGAGGGCTATAAAACCAGGATGACGACCTCGCCGCAGGAAGTCCTCAGCGCTCTGTGCAAAAGCGATTTCGATGTGGCCTTGATCGACCTCAACTACACACGGGACACCACCTCGGGGCGCGAAGGGCTCGACCTGCTGCAAAAAATCCGCGCCCTGGACGCCGATCTGCCCATTGTGGTGATGACGGCTTGGGCCACAATCGACGTGGCGGTCGAGTGCATGAGGCAAGGGGCTTGCGATTTTGTGCAAAAACCGTGGGACAACGCCCGAGTTCTTTCCATCGTCCGCACTCACACCCAGTTTTACCGCACGGTTAAGAGGAAAAACCTTTTGGAGGAAGAAAATCGTCTGCTCAGAGGACAGGACGGGGTCACCTTGTTGGCCCAATCGAAGGCCATGGAACCAGTGCTGGAAATTATTGAAAGCGTGGGGCCTTCCGATGCCAATATACTTATTACCGGTGAAAACGGGACCGGCAAAGGCGTCGTGGCGCGGGTTCTGCATGAAAAATCAGACCGGCGGGACAAACCCCTGGTCAGCGTCAACATGGGCAGCTTGCCGGAGGGGGTTTTCGAGAGCGAGCTGTTCGGCCACGTCAAAGGTGCCTTTACCGATGCCAAGGCGGACCGGGCCGGTCGTTTCGAAATGGCTGCCGGGGGCACTTTGTTCTTGGATGAAATCGCCAACATCCCACTGGCCCAGCAAAACAAGCTGCTGCGGTTGCTGGAAACAGGCGAATTCGAGCGGGTGGGCTCCTCTAAAACGCAAAATGTCGATGTGCGGTTGATCAGCGCCACCAATGCCGATCCTCAAAAGGAAGTGGCCGAGGGGCGTTTCCGGCAGGATCTCCTTTACCGGCTCAACACCATCCACCTGCACCTGCCTTTATTAAGCGAGAGAATCGAGGACATCCCGCTATTAGCCGATCATTTCCTGCAAAAGCATCTGCAAAAATACCGCAAGGAAATCACTGGTTTTGCCTCCACTGCTCTGGAGACCCTGCGCTCGTATGCCTGGCCGGGAAATGTGCGGGAACTGGATCATTGCATCGAACGCGCTGTCCTCCTGGCCAAGGGAACGCAAATTCAGCCGTTGGACCTGGGCCTCAGCGCGACCGAGGCGGGGCCTTCCTCCCTCGACGATATGACTATTGACGAAGTCGAGAAATACCTCATAAAACGCACCCTTCTGCGGCATCAGGGCAACGCCACCCAGGCAGCCAAGGCCCTGGGTCTGAGCCGCAGCGCATTTTACCGCCGCCTGCAGCGATTCGATCTGTAATCCTTTCCCGGCAAGTAATTTACTCTCCCGAAGTTTAATCTATTCAAGGTGAGTCCCAAATTTATCATTTATCAGAAGAAAAAAGCAGGGGAAGCACATGCGCCGTCTGCTATGGCTGGCCCTGTTGAGTGGGTTGCCAGGGGTGTTGGGCACCATCCTGCTGCTGCAAATCGGGAACTACCCTTTGAAAGTCCACCTGACCCTGCTGACCTTTGTTGTAGGGTTCTGGCTCCTATTTGTCACGATGCTGCGAAACCGCGTCATCCGGCCCCTGCAAGCGGCATCGAACATGCTCTCCGCATTGCGCGAAGGCGACTACTCCCTCCAATCGCACGGCGGCGACAACGAAGACCCCATGGGCCAGGTCATGCACGAGATCAATGCCCTGACCGATGTCTTACGCAGCCAGCGCATGGGGGCCATCGAGGCCTTCACCCTTTTAAACAAGGTGGTGGAGGAGATCGATGTGGCTATCTTTACCTTCGATGAAGACGACCGTCTGGGCATGGTCAACCGGGCGGGTGAAAAATTGCTGGCCCAGCCAGCGGACCAGTTGAGCGGTAAAAAAGCAGCCGATCTGGGTCTGAAAAATTGCCTCACCCGGCTGACTAGGGAAAATCAACTGATGGCCGTTCCAGCCGTTGGTACATTAAGACGGGCCACTTCCGGGAAGCGGGCAAACCACACCAACTTCTGCTCTTGACCGATGTCAGCCAGCCGCTCCGCGAGGAAGAACGAATGGCCTGGCGCCGCCTCATAAGGGTTCTGGGGCATGAGCTGAACAACTCCTTGGCCCCCATCAAATCGCTGGCTGGCAGCATGGAACAAATCCTTACCCGACAACCCTTGCCACCGGATTGGAAGGAGGATATCAACGAAAGCCTCCGCATTATCGGGTCGAGGGCAGAGGGGCTGAGCCGGTTTCTGGAAGATTTTTCCCGAATCGCCAAACTGCCGCCGCCGCAAAAGGAACCCGTCCAAGTGGGCCAAATGGTGGAACAGGTGGCTGGGCTTTCCACCAGCGCTTTTGGGCAGATTCAAATAGAAAAAGGGCCACCATGCACCGTCATGGCCGATCGCAGCCAGATCGAGCAGCTCCTCATCAACCTGGTCAAAAATGCCGTCGATGCGGTTGAGGCGACCAAGGGCAGCATTCGCGCTGGCTGGGACGAGCTGGAAGGCCGGGTGGAAATCTGGGTTGAAGATGAAGGGCCGGGCATTGCCAACCCCAGCAACCTCTTCGTGCCCTTTTTCTCCACCAAGCCTGGAGGCTCGGGAGTCGGCCTCACCCTCAGCCGTCAAATAGCCGAAGCCCACGACGGAACCGTAGAGGTAGTCAACCGAACTGGCCAACCCGGCTGCCGGGCCACCCTCACCCTGCCCATATGATCCATCAGCCCGCGCCGCCCCAATTATGAATTATGACCGTTGGCTCTATTTTTCTTCTCAATTCGTCTTGCCATTGGCCTAAAACTGAAGATTGGCAGTCACGGGAAAATGGTCGGAGGGGTAACGGCCTTCCTTTTCAGTCCGAACGATAGAAGCATGCAATGTAGTGACGCTCGGTGAAACAAATATACAGTCTACCTTCGGACCATTTGATCGTCCTTTAAAACCATTGAAAGTCCCGACGACTTCGGCCTCAGGGTGAAGAATGCGAAAAGTATCCGCCATTTTTCCTTTTCCCTTCAGGTATTCAATAGCCGGGTTGTCTTCTCCGGCATTAAAATCTCCAGTTAAGACAAACGGATCCGGGTGTGTTCGCTTTTGTATGAAATCCACTATCAGCCGAACACTCTTTTCCCTTGAGGGTTGGGACCTGTGATCTAGGTGAGTATTGTAGATATAAAAGGCCAACCCCGACTGCCTGTCCAAAAGACGCGCCCAGCTGCAGATACGGCGAATTCGGTTGCCCCAATGCGTTGAAGGGACCTCCGGTGTATCCGAAAGCCAGAAAGTTCCCGACTCATACACATCGAATCGATCGAGCCGATAGAGAATGGCTGAATACTCCCCTTCCGTTCCGCCGTCCCGCCCCACACCTGTCTCGCCGTACTGCGGAAGACTCTTCCTGATTTCATCCATCTGAAAGCGGAGCGCCTCCTGCAATCCCAGGACATCCGGTGAATATTGGCGGATGACATCAATAACCTGTCCCTTCCGATTATCCCAATGGTTCTCACCATCACGAGTTGTCCCATAGCGGATGTTGAAACTCATGACATCAACATCGAAAGATTCCGCTGCATCTTCGCGAACCGTATAACAGCCAGCCATCAGCAGCGCTAATAATACCAGTGCCAGAAAGTATGTTTTTTTCATATCGTCTCCCGTTGAACGATTAAGCATGAGGCACGGCATTGATGCAGGACCGGGGTTGGAATTATGGTAAGTCATTCGAACTCAAGGCGAGTCAGCCGTTGCTCTCCATGCGCTTGTTAGGTCCAGATCGTTCGGTCTCAATGGAGCCTTCTAGGAACCGCGCCTCGATTCGCGTTTCGACGACTTGGTCATTCAGCATCTCGACGCGGTAGGCAGCCGCTTCTACCCTTGAACTCACAACCTCCACCAGATCTGTTCCTTGAAAGTGGAGGGCAGCTCCGTCATCAGCTGCATACCCCCATTGTAGCCCTTCCAGAATCAATCGATGATATGTGGGGCGGCGCTCTTCCTCGCCGTCGTAGTGTGGGCATGCCGTAGCGTCAATAAGCCCTAAACCGTCGGTCAGGCCATCAAGATCTCCGTAAGAGTCCGTAACCCCGCCCCGGAACCAGCAGATCATGCCAGCGCTCACTCCGCACAGTATTGCGCCGCGTGACCATGCGTCACGGAGCAACTTGTCCAAGCCATGAGCCCGCCACATTGCAAGTAGGTTCGCAGTGTTTCCACCCCCGACATGGATTATGTCCTGGGCACTGATAAAGTCGGCCAGATCTAATCTACGCGACGGTTGCCTGGGAAGAGAAGGTGGGTCAAAGAGCGTCAGATCGGTGGGTATGGCACGCCCGCTAAAGGCACGATAGAACTTTGCAATGTATGCAGCCGAATCGGCGCTGGCGGTAGGAACGAAACATACCTTTGCAGGTTGATGTACCGAGAGTGACAGAATGAAGGAATCGAGGAGCGGGTCATCCGGCTCCATGGAGAAGCCGCCGCCCCCCAATGCGACGATATGCCCTGGATTTGTTATCGAAGTCATTCTGTTGCTGAAGGTCGGTCCAAGACTTGTTTACATTTACGCCTAACTATACATAGGCGGTAAATATGCCGCGAAAATTAAGTATATTATTCTTACGTCCGATATTTTCAAGAATATTTGTAATTCTTTGACGAACAACAGGATCGCAGTGTGTTTCTTGAAGTGGAACAACGAATTGAAAATCGGTCAGCCTCCGATATAGGACATTTCTACTTTGTGGGGGTGGAGGTGCTTTTTGAGGATTTCGGTGCGTAGTTCCGAGTAGCGGTCGTGGCGGTTTTCCCAGATGGCGCGCAGGGTCTCGCGGATGTCTTTGTCGGATTCGCCGTTGCGGAGGATTTCGCGCAGGTCCCAGCCTTCGTTGGCGAAAAGGCAGGTGTATAGTTTGCCGTCGGCGGATAAGCGGGCACGAACGCAGTTTTCGCAAAAGGGCTGGGTGACCGAGGCAATGACGCCGATTTCCACCTCCGTGCCGGTGTAGCGGTAGCGGCGGGCCACCTCCCCGCGGTAGTTCGGATTGAGGGGTTCCAGAGCAAATTCGGTCTGGATGAGTTCGACAATCCGGCGAGAGGGAAAGACCTTTTCCATTTTCCAGCCGTTGAGGTTACCCACGTCCATGAATTCAATAAATCGCAGGGTATGGCCGCTTTGTTTAAAAAACCGGGCCATTGGCAGAATCTCTTTCTCGTTGACGCCTTTTTGCACCACCATGTTGATTTTGATGGCTAAACCCGCCGCTGCGGCAGCCTCAATGCCTTTTAAAACGGTTTCCACCTGCACATTGCGGCCGTTCATCTTCTGGAAACAGTTGTTGTCGAGGGCGTCCAGGCTTATCGTAATGCGCCCCATACCGGCATTTTTAAGACGCTCCGCAAATCTTGGCAGGAGCACCCCGTTGGTGGTCAGCGCGAGGTCGTCAATCCTCGGAATATCGATCAGCATCTTAATCAATTGGTCGAGGTCTTTGCGGAGCAGGGGCTCCCCGCCGGTGAGGCGGATTTTGTGCACGCCCAAGTCGGCGGCGATTCGGGTCAAACGTGTAATTTCCTCGAAATTGAGCAACTCGTCCCGTTTCAAAAAAGCGTATTGGCTGCCGAAAACCTCGGCAGGCATGCAATAGGGGCAGCGGAAATTGCACTGGTCGATAACCGATATGCGCAAGTCCTTTAGTGGCCTCTTGAGAGTGTCGATCGGGTAATCCATAATCACAAATAGCAGTCCACTTAATACAATGCTGCAAAAGTATGCAATTGTCCAGTGCTATAATGAATGGGCCAATAATCGTTGCCCTCCGCTCATTCCCTGTCTTCTATTTTAGCATGTCCTTAATCGCTGTCAAAGAGGCCGCCCTTATCATTGAGGAAGCCATTGAAATCCTACCCACGGTGGAAGTTTCCCTGGTGGATTCCATCGGCCGGGCGCTGCGCCAGCCGGTGCGGGCCGACCGGGAGGTGCCTCCGTATGATCGGGTCATGATGGATGGGATCGCTTTTAGCTACCGGGATTGGCAGAATGGGGTGCGCCAATTTTCCATTGCCGGAACGCAGGGGGCGGGTTCGCCCCCGAAAACTCTTTCCGGTTCCGGAAACTGTTTCGAGATCATGACCGGTTCGGTTCTGGCAAACGGCTGCGATTGCGTGGCGCCCTATGAAGAAGTCGAAATCAACGAGGGCAAAGCGCAAATAATCGATGGATTTACGCCACAGCCGGGTCGATTTATTCACAAAACGGGCTCCGATTATCCATCCGGGGCAACCCTGTTGCGGCCGGGCTGTCGGTTGACTTCACGGCAAGTCGCGGTGGCCGCATCCAGCGGCTGCGCTCATTTGAGGGTAACCCGGCTTCCCAAAATCAGCCTTATCTCCACCGGCGATGAACTGGTGGAAATCGACCAGCTGGTGGAGCGGCATCAAATCCGCACCTCCAATGCCTATTCGCTACAAGCAGGACTGGCCGCTTTGGGGATTTCCACCGTCAACCGCTGTCATCTCAACGATAGGCCCGAGGAACTGGAAAAAAAGCTGGCTAGTCTTCTGGAAGATTTCGATGTGCTCATTCTGAGCGGAGGCGTCTCCAAGGGCCGCTACGATTATGTTCCGGAAATTCTGCAAAAACTGGGTGTTAAAAAGCTTTTTCACGGCGTCGCCCAGCGGCCCGGCAAACCCTTTTGGTTCGGAGTTAAAGAGGGAGGGCCTCCCGTATTTGCCCTTCCCGGCAATCCCCTTTCCACCCTGGTTTGCTTTCATCGGTTCGTCGTTCCTGCTCTTCAGAAAATGCTCGGTTTGTTGCCGCCGCAACCGCTTTGGGCTGCTCTGACCGAGCCTTTTGACTTTAAGCGGCCCATGACATTTTTCCTGCCGGTAATAACAGAAAGCCGAACGAATGGACTCCTATCCGCCACTCCGCGACCCGTCAGCAATTCCGGGGATTACGCCTCCATCGTCGAAACTTCGGGATTTGTGGAACTGCCCGGTGGGGATTTGAACGATTTTCCTACTGGATATGTTGCAAAGTATTTTGGATGGATATAAGATACTAAAACAAAATGACCAGCCTATCCCACATCAATCCCGATAATCAACCAGAGATGGTCGATGTCGGCTCAAAATCGATTACCCAGCGCGAAGCCCACGCGCGGGCCATCGTTTTGCTGAACGGTGAAATCATGGAGCAGCTCATCGGCGGTGAACTCATGAGCAAAAAGGGGCCCGTTTTCCAAACCGCAAACATTGCCGGAATCATGGCCGCAAAAAAGACCCACGAGCTCATTCCATTATGCCATCCGGTGGTTATCGAAGATTGTAAAATTCAAATCCGGCCCGCGGACGACAACCGGGTGGTCATCGATTGCACAACCAAGGCCACCCACAAAACGGGCGTCGAAATGGAAGCCCTGACGGGAGCTGCGGCGGCCGCCCTGACCATCTACGACATGTGCAAGTCCGTCTCCAAGGAAATCGTTATCGAAAACGTCCGACTGATAAAAAAGACGGGCGGAAAAAGCGATTTCGAAGCCGTTTAAATTTCGAGATGGCGCCCACCTCCAACCACGACATTTACGGGCTCGTTCTGGCGGGAGGGCGCAGCGCCCGCATGGGCAAGGACAAGGCCGGGCTTCGCTATGGCGGGAGGACCCAACTGGAAAACGCCTTGGATCTTGCAAAAAATGTATGCGCCAAGGTTTTTCTTTCCCTGCGGAAGGGGCAGCCCGCGCCCATGGAGGCGGAAAATACGGAGGTCAACCTTACCATTCTGCGAGACAGGTGGGAGAACATCGGCCCTCTCGGAGGCATTATAACCGCCCTCGAAAAGCACCCCGATCATCCCTGGCTGGGCATGGCCGTGGACCTTCCTTTCCTTGACGCGAACACCTTGGCCCACTTGATTACAAACCGTAATCGCAAGCGGCCCTTCACCGCATACAGGAGCAACTTTGACGGCCTCCCGGAGCCTCTCTGTGCCCTCTACGAACCGATGGCTTTGTCGATATTGCACCAATTTTCCACAGAAAAACAGATGCATTGTCCGCGCAAGATAATGATGCGTTCCAATACCCGGCTGCTGGCGCTTCCCCATGAACGCGCCCTTGACAATATCAACACGCCTGACGATTACAGGGAGGCCTTGCAGATTCTAAAAACTTCCATCAAATCATGATTACAGAGCCAAAAAAGGTTTCCCTGCTGTATTTTGCCTTACTGCGTGAACAAAGAGGCCTTGACTCGGAGAATCGCGCCACCGAGGCAGCCACCACGGGCGAGCTTTATGATGATTTAAAAAAAGAATACGGTTTTTCTTTAGCCCGCGCGGATTTGCGCGTTTCTATAAATGGCGATTTCGTGGATTTCGACAGGCCCATTAATGAAGGTGACGAAATTGTATTCCTTCCGCCCGTGGCCGGGGGTTGAAGGGTTGATCTGAATACCTAGAAAATGAAAGAACTTCCTCAGCCATGAATACAAGTCCGGGAAATGCCGTAACCATCCGTTTGAAACTCGACCATCGCGCCGGAGTGCTGGCCAGCGCAACAGCCGTAATTGGAAAATGCGGCGGAAATATCGGAGCCATCGACATCATACGAATTGAAGAGGGCAAAATCGTTCGCGATATCACCGTGGACACCTCGGGAGCCGAGCATAGCGAGGAGATCGCCAAAGCCCTCAGCCAGGTCGAAGGACTGGAAGTAGTCCATGTCACGGACCGCACGTTTCTCATACATCTGGGGGGGAAAATTGAGGTTTGCAGCAAAATTCCCATTAAGACCCGGGACGAACTTTCGATGGCCTATACGCCCGGCGTGGCACGCGTTTGCATGGCCATCCACGAACAACCAGAAAAAGCCAGCAATTTGACCATTAAAAAAAAAACCATTGCGGTGGTCAGCGATGCCACGGCCGTGCTCGGCCTGGGCGACATCGGCCCGCAGGCGGCCATGCCGGTGATGGAAGGCAAAGCCATGCTTTTCAAGGAATTCGGGGGCGTCGATGCTTTTCCCATCTGCCTGGATACTAAAGACCCGGATGAGATTGTGGAGACGGTAAAAAACATCGCGCCGGGATTTGGGGGCATCAACCTGGAGGATATATCGGCCCCGCGCTGTTTTCAAATCGAACGACGCCTGATAAAAGAACTCGATATTCCGGTTTTCCATGATGATCAGCACGGGACTGCCGTGGTTATGATCGCCGCGCTCATTAATGCGCTCAAGGTGGTGCAAAAGAATATTGCAGACCTCCGGGTGGTAGTGGCAGGGATGGGCGCGGCCGGCATTGCCTGCACCGAAATAATGATGTCGCTGGGGGTCGAAAACATTATCGGATGCGACCGCAAAGGCGCCATTAACGCAGATCGGACCGATTTGAATGAAGAAAAAAGGCGTATGGCGGAAATTACCAATCCCGGACGGGAGAAAGGGACCTTGCAGGAAGTGTTGCGCGGGGCGGACCTCTTTGTGGGCGTATCGGGCCCCGACCTTTTAACGGTCGAGGATGTCAAAACCATGAACCCCGACCCCATCCTCTTCGCCATGGCCAATCCAATGCCGGAAATCGCCCCGGAGCTGGCGGAGCCGCATGTTTCTGTAATGGCTACCGGCCGGAGCGATTATCCCAATCAAATAAACAACGTTCTCTGTTTTCCGGGTATTTTTCGAGGCGTCCTCGACTGTCAAGCGACCAAGATCAACGAAGAGATGAAAATAGCCGCCGCCTATGCCATCGCCTCGGTTGTCAAAGATGAGAATCTTTCACCCTACTACATCGTGCCCAGTGTATTCGATCGTACCGTGGCCAATGCCGCCGTAAAATCGGGATTGTCGCGCCGTGGCCACCAATGAACGAACCGCAGAACCCAGGATATTCCCATCTTCACTTTATCCGAAGAACCGCTTGAGAATCTAGACCTGAAGGGCCCCCTTCACCGCCGGGACGCCGGTGGCTGCGTCGAATTTTCAGGAATGGTGAGGAAATTCAATCAAGGCAGAGCCGTTGCCAGTCTGGATTATCAAGCTTATGCCGGACTGGCGGAAAAAGAGGGCGCCCTCATCCTGAAGGAAGCCCGGGAAAAGTTCGACATACTGGACGCCCGCTGTTTTCACCGTAGCGGTCACCTGCAATTGGGAGATATGGCTGTGTGGGTTGGGGTGGCCTCCGTTCACCGCAAGGACGCCTTTGCCGCCTGCCAGTATATCATGGACGAACTGAAGCAGCGGCTCCCCATCTGGAAAAAAGAGCATTACAGCGACGGTGATTCCGGTTGGATTCGCTCCGAAGTTCCGCCCAATAAATCCAGCAATCCATAGCCTTATCAATTTCTAGAAACTATTATGACAAATCACTAGTGTCCAGTTAAGCGGCCAGTCTAAAGTCGTATTTCGTTGATGATGTGTTTGTTGAGTAGCCACATGGATGTGACGCATTTGAAGTTAGCTGGCGCTTTCCGCACCCTTTTTGAGACTGGGCAGCATGAACGAAGGCCGCCTTGCATTCACGCAGGCGATGGATTTGCTCCATCGCGAACAGTTCGAACGCTGCGTTAGTCTTTATCCCATGCCAAGAACCAGTCGTAGTTTCAGTGCCCGTGATCAGTTCTTGAGCATGGCCTTTGCGCAAATGACATTCCGTGAGAGTTTGCGTGACATCGAGGCGTGTCTGCGGGGAAGTCCTCACTTGTATGCGATGGGAATCCGGGGCAATGTGACACGCACGAACTTGGCCTACGCCAACGAGCATCGCAACTGGCGCCTTTACGAAGCATTGGCTCAAGTGCTCATCGCCAAGGCGCGCCGTTTGTATGCCCAAGACGCGATTGGATTGAATGTAGACGAGATGGTTTATGCCCTGGATGCCTCGACCATAGACCTGTGCCTGTCGTTGTTTTCGTGGGCAACATTTCGCCGCACCAAGGCGGCCATCAAACTGCATACGATGATGGACTTGCGTGGCTCCATCCCTATATTCATCAGTATTACAGACGCAAGCGTGCATGACGTGAACATCCTTGATGAACTGGCTTTTGAACCCGCAAGCATTTACGTAATGGATCGTGGTTACGTCGATTTTCAGCGGCTCTTTCGCATCCATTTGGCTGCTGCCTTCTTCGTCACCCGCGCCAAAAGCAATATGAGTTTTTACGTTAGTGCTTCCCAACCCGTGGACCGATCCAGCGGAATCAGTTGCGACCAGATCATCGGATTGAAAGTCGCCAAAAGCAAAAGCCAATACCCCGGCAAGCTCCGGCGCATTCGCTACCGCGATGGCGCAACTGGCCAGAGGCTGGTCTTCCTCACCAACAACTTCACCTTGCCCGCCTTGACTATCGCGGCCATTTACAAAAGCCGCTGGCGCATTGAGCTGTTCTGCTGGCGCATTGAGCTGTTCTTTAAGTGGATCAAGCAAAACCTCCGCATCAAGGCTTTCTACGGCACCACCGAAAACGCCGTGAAGACCCAAATTTGGGTAGCCATATGCGTTTATCTCATGGTCGCCTGTTTGAAAAAAGTGCATGGAGTCACTGAAAGTCTGAGTCGGATTCTGCAAGTTTTGAGTGTGAACGTCTTTCAAAAAGATCCTGTATATCAACTACTTGCAAAGTTCGAAACAAGAAAGCCAAACTTAGCATTACACAACCAGTTGATGCTCAAGGGCTTTTAACTGGACACTAGTGATGACAAATGAAAAATCCGATATAGGACTCATTGGCCTGGCCGTGATGGGTCAAAACCTCGCTCTTAACATTGCCGATCACGGTTTCCGGATTTCGGTCTATAACCGGACGACTTCGAAAACCGAAACCTTTGTGGCCGCCAATCCCGATACTCCCGGCGGCATTGAGGGGACGGATACGCTTGAGGGTTTTGTCCAGTCTCTGGCCCAACCGCGAAAAATCATCATGCTTGTGCAGGCCGGAAAAGCCACCGACGCGGTAATTGAGGGGCTCGTTCCGCTGCTTGATCCAGACGACATCGTGATTGATGGCGGTAACTCCCAGTGGACCGACACCATTCGCCGGGAAAAGGAATTGCGCGAAAAGGGCCTCCGTTTTGTCGGATCGGGAGTATCCGGGGGCGAAGAAGGCGCCCGCTACGGTCCCTCACTCATGCCCGGCGGGGCGGTGGAAGCCTGGAATGAAATAAAACCCATCTGGCTGGCCATGGCGGCAAAAGTCGATGCCACCACCGGCAAACAGTTGGAGGGGGCGGAACCGGGCAAACCGATTGATGGCGGGGTAGCCTGCGCCGCCCATATCGGCCCCGATGGAGCGGGTCATTATGTTAAAATGATCCACAACGGTATCGAATACGGCGACATGCAGATGATCTGCGAAGTCTATCACCTCATGGACGGGCTTTTAGGCATGGAAGCAGCGGAAATCGGCCAGGTGTTTGCCCGTTGGAACGAGGGGCTCCTTGATTCCTATCTCATTGAAATAACGGCCGATATTTTGCAGCAGACGGACCCCGTTACGGGTGGCCCGTTGGTCGATATCGTTCTCGATGCGGCCGGGCAAAAGGGCACCGGCAAGTGGACCAGCATCAATGCGCTCGATATGGGCATTTGCGCACCCACTATCTCGGAGGCGGTTTTTGCCCGCTGCCTGAGCGCGATCAAAGAAGAGCGAGTGGCCGCCAGCACGCTTTTAAAGGGGCCATCCTGTGAATTTACGGAGAACAAGGATGAATTTATCCAAATCCTGCACGACGCTCTCTATTGCTCTAAAATCTGTTCCTACTCCCAAGGGTTTCAATTGATGGGGGAGGCGCAAAAGGAATATAATTGGACACTGGATTTCGGCCAAATTGCCCAAATCTGGCGAGGCGGCTGCATCATCCGGGCGGCCTTTTTGCAAAAAATCACGGAGGCTTACGGGCGCGACCCATCATTGGCCAATTTGCTGCTCGATCCTTATTTTATAGACGCCATCGAAAATGCCCAGTCGAATTGGCGTAGGGCGGTCTCGGCCGCTATCAGCCACGGCATTCCCACACCCACGCTTTCTTCCTCATTGGCTTATTACGATGGCTATCGTAGCGCCCGCCTGCCACAAAATCTTTTGCAGGGGCAGCGGGATTATTTCGGCGCCCACAGCTATGAGCGCACGGATCATCCGCGCGGAGAGTTTTTCCATATCGATTGGCCCCACCCGAATCGGCCGCAATCCGCGGTTTGAAAAGGAATGGGGGCGTCCGCCCTCCCCTGCTCAAGCCAGCTGCAAAGTAGCCAACTGCACTTCCTGCTCCAGTTTGGCCGCTTGCTCTATAAGCTCATCGGCAAATTCTTCCTCGCTCTCTCCCGTGTGTAAATATTTCCTCAGAATTTTCCACCCGGGCTGCACCAGAATTTCATTGTTGTCTTCAAGCAAAGAGGAACCGCTGCAGCCGACGCCTACTTTTTTGCACAGAAAATTGGCCACATTAACAATGGCGGTCAATTCGACATCGGAGAGGGCTTTTTCCGGAAACCGGTGAAAACGGACGGCTGTCTTGACTGCGCCGGGAAGTCTTTGTTTTTCTATAAAAGCGGCTCCGGCTTCTTCATGCGTCATCGAAAAACAACTATATTCGGCTTCGGTCAGGAGTATTTTTTCCTGCCGGGATCTGGCCAGCACGGCGTTGTATTCTTTGGGAAATAGATGGGCCAGGACGGTTTTGCCGACATCGTGGAGCAAACCTGCCATATAAACTTCGGGGTAGTGGGGCAGGTCAAGCAGGTCGTTCACCCGCTGGCAAAGGCGCGCCGTTCCGACCTGATGGGCCCAAAAACCCTGTCCATCGATAGACATGAAAAGTTTTTCAAAGGGTGTGATATTTCTGGTTTTGAGGAGTATATTTTCCAGGTTTCCGATGCCAATTAACTGAAGGGCTGATGAGATGTCGTTGACCGAACTTTTGGAGGCAACATAGGTGGAATTGGCTATCGACAGAATTTGCAGGCAAAGCCCCGGCTCCATTTTCAAGTAGTCCACGGCATCGTCCAGTCCGAGATGCCCTCTGCTTGTCGCGTCCCGAATGAAGGACAAGACCGGCTCCATCACCGGCAGGTGGTTTAACCGCGATATGGCCTGGAAAATTTCCGTTCCACTCTGGTCCAACACAATACTTTTGGCAACCGGCCTTTTTTGGATGGATGGCGGAGCTACCGCTTCCGATTGTTTAGGGGCAGACTGTGGCGAAAAAGGCGGCTTTGCTCCAAGACTTCCCTTTCCGATCAGCATTACCAGCAAGTTCCTCAGAATTTCGATTCGCGAAAGATAATGAGCCGCTTGCTCTCTGGTGGCTGCCCGATTGGACATGGCAAATTCGACAATCAGGTCATTCATCACGGAAATCCCGGTTTCCTTGGCTAAAAAGCCGAGAATTCGCACCGCGGTATTGACCTGCTTAAAATTTTCGTTCTTGAGGGTCGCGGACAATTTTGGCAAAAACCAGTTCAACGCGGTTAACGTTTCCCGGTATCTTTTAAGGGGAATGCCAGAAGAAATATTGGTCGATGCATGCAGTTTGTTCAGGTTGGGACAAAGTTTTGCCCTCCAGTTGTTTTGCTCGATCGCCTTTGCCGCCGAAGCGACAATTTTTCCCTCCAGATTGGATTGGACAAGGTAATTTTGAACTCCCAGGCGTAGAAACCCGATCACCGTTTCCCGCTCTGTGCGCTCGCTGATAATGATAACCGGAATCTTTTTGAAAACTGGGTCCTGGCGGATATTTCTTAACAGCAGGTAGTTATCTTCCGCCCCCGCAAAGTCCGCCAGGACAATAAGATCGATCAGGATTTCCTTATCCAGAAGGTTTGCCGCGGAGCTGATGTCGTGGGCCGTGAAGACTTCGTAAGCCGCTTTCTCCAGGATGCGCTCAAGGCGTTCGAGGAACGCTCCAGGCTGTCCCGCTGCCAATATTTTTCCCATTGTGACGACAACGAATTTAAAATGGAGTTCTCTCTGGAGTCATGGAACGGTTTATCTAAACCGGAGGCCGGTAAAGCGTTGCCTCATGTCGCTAGTTGAAGGGTTGGTTTTCCGTCAATTGATTGAGGATTTCCAAATCGGCTGCACAGAGTTCTTTGCCTCCCTCTCCTAACCCGGATATTTCATGAAGGGTAAAGTTTGGCTCGTTATTGCTATTGGAGATGGATTTCTTTGTATTTTGGGCGGATCGTCTTGATTTTGAGGTGTTTTTCAGGGTGTAGAGACACTTCCCCCTTTCCCCCATTGGTTCGGTAGCGCCGGGGGCAGCGCCAATGCGCCCTTTAGGTTGGCACCAACCGGCGGGCCGCATGGTTGAAAAGACTGGCCCATGGATAACTTTCACTTAGATGAAAGTGAATCGTTCGGGTGTTGCGCACGATGACCGCTCCGATCTTGATTAATTTTAGCCGTAGACTGTGGCATTGGAGCCGCGCCCACTTCGTCCCTTTTAATGCGAACCGGCGCAAGGCTTCCATCAAGGTGTAGGCCAGCCCCGACAAGAGCAATCGCCACTGGTTGGCCCACCATTTATGCGCGCTGGTGCGTTCGCTGAACAATTGCATCTGTTCCTTGATCCGGTTCTCCATCTCACCGCGGCCACAGTATACTTTGTCGTAAAGCTCTTGGGGATCGCCCTGCAGGTTCGTCACCACGAAGCGCGGGTTGGACCCCTGTGCGGTGTGTTCGGCTTTGTGGATGATAAGGCGTTGGCGCCGCCACGATTTTGCCCCATACTCGAAGTGCTGAAACAGCCGTTGCTTTTTGCCGCTACCCTCGAACCATTGTTTGGCTTGCTCCTGCAACTGCCGGGCCGCTTGCTGCAAGCGTGCATGGCGGGCCGTTCCCACTATAAAATAAACCTCGTTGCGCTCGCACCACGAGAGAATCCGATCCCGGCAGAATCCGCTGTCGGCACGCCAAATAATCCGCGTATGGGGCCAGCTTTGGCGAATCCGTTTAACCAGCAATTTGAGGATGGCCCCGGCATGCTTGCTCGCATCGATCTTGCTGGGCCGCAGGTAGGCCACCAGAAGCTGATCGCCGCAAAAAACATACAGCGGCAAAAAACAGTAATGATCATAATAACCGTGGAAAAAACGTCCCTCCTGGAGCCCGTGCACCGGATTGTCGGTGGCGTCAAAGTCCAGGATGATCTCTTCGGGTTCCTCGGCAAAGGATCCGATGAACTGTTCGACCAGCAACTCGTTCAGGGCAAAGGCTGCCCGCCGATCCTGCCCGTTTTCAAAACGACACAAAGTCGGCGCGCTGGCCAACGCTTCAGTGCGCCCCGTTACCGTTTGCAACAAAGGATCGCGGCGCAGGGTGTCAAAGTCGTTCAAATCCTCATAGCCCGCCCCCAGCCCGTAAACGCGCTGCCGGATCATGGCCAGCATCTCATGGCGCACTTTGCCCTTCTGCCGTTTGTCTACTAATTGCCGGGCCGCTTGCTCGGTCAAGCCCAACCGCCGATCCACTTCCCGGATCAAAAGCAGCCCGGCATCCGAAGTAACCTCACCGCCCTTAAAATCAACCCGCACACGGCGGCCTTTTACCCTTGTCAACTGTAGTTCTAATTGTTTACTTTTTGTCATCGCTGATATTGCTTTAATGTTTAATCTATCCTGCTGTATATCAGCAGATAAGCATATCAGCGATACTTTTTTTATGAAATTTCCGGGCTAAACCTCCACCGCCATCTCCATCGCTGTTTTCGATCAAGGATTTCACAGTATCGCTGAAATACTTTCCTCCCTTGAGGATGGTTTCGAGGGCTTCGTTAAACTCCTTCAAGCCAGCTATTTTATCAATGAAACCGTCTGCCCCGGCATCGCAAGCCTGGCGCAGCAGGCTGGGCGTATAAGCTGAGGAAAAGACCAGCACTTTTATCCCGGCGTTCTCCTTGCGCAGCGTTTTGAGGACCTCGATTCCATTGAGACCCGGCAAATGCAAGTCCAGAATGACCAAGTCGGGCTTCCTCGCGGCGCATTGCGACAAAGCCTCAATACCATCCGTGCAAGCCCCAGCGATTTCAAACCAGGGATTGGATTCAATATAGTCGGTAATGAAATTAAGAAGGAGCGTCTCGTCCTCCACTATTAAAATTTTTTTTCTCATTAAATTACTTTCCCTCGAAATCGATTTCACCCAACATTTATCGGACAGACGCATCTAAAACTTAAACGACAGCGAGCGGACGCGGCCTGCATTCCCATGCAATCGTGCTGGCGCAACGGAAAATCCCTCAAGTTCCGGACCGTTTTGGGTAATGCCCTAAATTGAGAGGGCGTACTGGAGGATACCCAACGCTACCGTGACGGCTGTTTCCACTCGCAATACGTTTGGCCCGAGAGAAACCGGTTTAAAGCCGTGTTCATAGGCGATGGCATACTCTTCGCCGGTTAGATCGCCTTCCGGGCCGATGAGCCAGATGGCCTCCGTGGGCAAGGGTTTATCAAGAATCAGTTGACGGGCCGGCTCTTTTGAGTCCAGCGAGGCCAACAGTTTCAGAGTATGCGGGGACGGGCTTGAGCAGAATTCGGCCAGGGGCATCGGAGGATTGATTCGCGGAAGGAAAGGATTGCCCGACTGTTTACAGGCTTCGATGGCGATTTTGCGCCAACGGGAAAGTTTGAATTCGCGACGGGAGGGGTTGACGCCGGCTTCGCAATGGTCGGTTGCCAGTGGCTGAATGCGCCACGTTCCCAATTCGGAGGCTTTCTGCACGATTCGCTCCATAACCTTGCCCTTGGGTAGGGCCTGGGCCAGGGTCACAGTGCAAGGCGGGGGCACGGCTCTGCGGTGGCTGAGAACAGCCAGGCGGGCAATCTTATGGTCGGTTCCGGCCAGGCGGCACTGCCATTGATTGCCCTCGCCGTCAAAAACCACCAACTCTTCACCGATTCGGGCCCTGCGCACCTTCAAAAGGTGGCGGCTTTCCGAGTCGTCCAACCGGATTTGTTGGCCGTCAAAATCCTCGGCGGGCGAAAAATAACAACGAATTCCCGGCATGGGCGTAAACAAACAATAAAGTTTAATACTACACAATAAAGTTTAATACCCGCGGTCTTGAAAAGGACAGTGAACGGAGTATCCCCATATCCAAGGCGGTTCAGGTGAGCTTCGGTCATGCCCTAGCAAGGGACGCGGGGCAATTGTATAGTTGACTGTTTGTAGTCATGAGCTTTCTGGCAATTTCTCCGGAAAGACTCTCACTAACAACGGTCGTGTTTTTGGCAGTCAGATCCGTTTACCACAGAGCGACCTTTCGCTGAACCGTTCCCGATGCTCGACCATGCTCAATTTGCAGGCAACGAAGCAATTCCTCTTTCGGCCCATTACAGGCAGGATTGTTGTATTGGTTCTGATTTTCAAAGGGATCATCACTGAGATTGTATGATTGCATCACTGAGATTGTATGATTGTATAGCTCTCCCTGCGTCAATACAGGATAGACCGTAAGCCGCCATTCGTTGGTGCAAATAGAGTAATTAAAGTACTCAGACCCGCGGCAGTACCATGCAGCGGAGAGTGCATATTCGCGGAATTGATTGTTCCCGCTACGTGTAAGGGGCAATCCCTGGAACTCCTCCGGGATTGAAATACCGCAGCGGTAAAGGAGTTCGGGCGCGACGTCTATATTACTGCTGATGGAGTCAACACGATCCTTTGGTCCATTGGGCTCGGCAATGATCAGCGGTATGTTTAATAGCGATCTGCAACAGAACGGACCTTTGAAAAGCATTCCGTGATCGCCGAGGAAGTCTCCATGATCTGAAGTAAAAACGACAATGGTGTTTTCATCCAAACCAAGATCGGAAAGGCGGGTTAGAATTCGTCCGATACTTGCGTCGATGAGCGCAATCATACCGTGTGTGTGGGCAAGTACGGCTTGGTATACTTCGCCTCGAAACGATGGATAATGGTGCGCGCACCCGTTACCCTCGAAGGGGGATTGGGTCATAGCCTCCCGCCACGGTAGCGGCTTGTTTTCGTTCTCGCCAACGACGTAGTGAGGTTCGGGAAATTCCACGTCGTCAAACATCGAAGCATAGGGCTCTGGCGGCGTGAAAGGATGGTGTGGATCGGGGAAAGAGACTTGAAGGTAAAACGGACAGGTTCCATCCTGTCTCTCAATCGCGGCAATCGCGCGGTCAGCCACCCACGTGCTGTGGTGGGCTTCGACGGGAATGGCGGATTTATAGCATTGGAATTCCGGATCCCGTAAGTAATCTTGGGCGCCTTCAAACCTCAACTTCAGATTCGGGAAGTTGTGCTCCCGCCAACGCCCGTAATGTCCTTCGTAATGTCCTTCGACTTGTTCCCCATGGCCAGCGGTGATTTCCACATGGTCGAAACCGTAGTAGGGGCCGTTCCAATCATCGAGTTCACCATTTTTCCACCTTGCCTTGCTCTCCATCGATGGCGAGACGGGGTCGTGTTGATAAGGCTGAAAGTGCGCCTTGCCAATCAGTGCTGTATTATAACCGTGCTCCTTAAATACCGCCGGTAATGTCAGCTCAGTCTCAGGCATGAACAATCCATTCTCTCGAACCCCATGGGTTCCCATGGGTTTGAGGATAGCGGCTCGTGAGGAAAGAAACACGGCTCGGCGTGCAAACCGGGTTGACGGATTGATGGTTCGTATAGAGGGTCCCCCTCGCGGCCAAAAAGTCGATGACCGGCGTACGGGCGAGCCTGTTGCCCATGCAACCGAGGCCATCGGCTCGCAGTTGGTCCGTTTGGATAACGATTATGTTCTTTCTGCGCGGATTCATCGAGATTCATCGAGCTACAGATTGTTCGATTATAATAGGGCAGGTTTATCAGTTATCAGGCAGGTGAATCAATCGGTAAAAAAAAGACGCCGCAGAACAAAGTCTGCGGCGTCACCCACTGCTTAACAAACTACAAACCAGACTGAAACTTAAAACTAAACTCTCGCTCTAGTCTCTCCAATCAGGTTAGATTTCAATTTCTTAGACGGACTGGAAAGCAGAACGTTCAATAATGATCGGAATTGTTTTCCCTCGAGCCAATGGATTTCCGGCTGCCGGGAGCCTTTAAAAGTGCAGGCGCCGCCGGAATAAACCGGCGGCGCCTACAAGAGTTAACCAAACTACAAACCAGACTGAAACTATGAACTTTAACCCTTGCTTCCAAATTCCATAGGGCCAGCATAGGGCCAGACTTGTAATTAGAGACTTCGCATGGGGATAAAACGTTCAAAATTCTTGTTTTTAAATTGGCCCATTCGCATTTTTCGTTGAAAAATGATGGGATGCGGGATGCGGGTATTTACTTGAATTGAAAACGCGGCCGGAATGAGAATCACAGGGGGCAGGGCGAGGGGCGCACCGCTGAAAAGCCCTCCCAAAAATGTGCGTCCGGCCACCGACCGCACACGTCAGGCGGTTTTTTCCAGCCTGGGCGGTTCGATCGTCGGGTCTTCCGTTTTGGATTTGTTTGCCGGAAGCGGCTCCTATGGTCTTGAGGCCATCAGCCGTGGCGCCATACGCTGCCATTTTGTGGAAAAAAACCGAAGAACCCTGGCTTGTCTGATGGAAAATCTGAACGTCCTCAACAAGGCCCTAAAAGGACAGCAGGCGGCACAGGCCGTTAGCCGTGTGACACAAAAAGATGTCTTTAAATGGCGGACTGAAAGACCGGAAGGCTTCGATTTCATCTTTCTGGACGCGCCCTACTCGCTGGCCGTCGAGCGTTCGGATTCGCTTTTTGCCCTGGCCGCTAAATTTATTGGTCAAAACCCGGCTGGCCGCCTTTTGTTTGAAATGCCCGGCGATTTTCATCCCGAGCCAGCAGGCTGGGAACTGGCACGTAGCCTGGGCAGCCGAAAATCTGGAGAACCGGCTATGAATATTTATAAAAAAACTGCCACCTGAATGTGAGACTGGAATGATCGCAGTGGTGCGGGCATCCCATTCACATCAGCCCCATTTTTGCCGCCATGATCGATATGGCGGCGATGGTTGCCGTTTCTATCCTCAAGACGCGTTCGCCCAGATGGACGAGAGTGAAACCGGACTCCCGTAGAGTGTCTCTTTCTCCAGCGGACCATCCGCGTTCCGGCCCAACCGCGAGCAGGCAGTCGTGTTTTTCATCTCCATCCATTGGATACCTGGAAAGCGCCGCCGCCGATTCATAGTTATCGAGGCCGATTCGGGTTTGACCTTCCGCAAAATCATTCAAAGCCGCTCTCAAGGTGGGGAAATGGGAAACTTGTGGGATAACGGTGGAAAAAGCCTGTTCAGCCCCTTGGGCCAATTGCCGGCGCCACTCGCCGGTACTCCACAACTTGCTTTTTTTATAAGATGGCTCCCCTTTTTCAGTCTCGAAAAACACGATCCTGACGAGTCCAAAACTGGCGCTTTCGCGAAGCAGCTTTCTAGCCGTTTGAGGCCTGGGCAGGCCTGCCAGCAAAGAAATCGGGCAAGGCTTCGGAACATCTTCTCCCCATTCGATTTTTAGGCGCAGCTCCTCGGCGGAAGCATCGTTCAAAATAACCGCCTTCCCCCTTGGCCCGTTGACGAGGCCGATATCCAAACGGTCGCCTTTTTGCATTCCGAGAACTTCCCGTATATGCACGGCGCGCCGGTCGTCGCCGGGGAGCGTCTCATAATCCGATTTTTTCTGAAAAAGAATCAAGTTCATGGCAGGAGTGAAAAATGGAAAAAAACCACCACTCATGGAGAACAAAAATTCTTACTTCCATTTCGCCTGTATCATCTTGCAGACAGCTTGCAAAACGGAGCGCCGAAAAATTACTCCAACGACTTTTTTGTTTTCTACTACCGGATAACAATAAAAATGATGTTTGGTAAACAAATCAATTGCCTTGTAGATATCTGTATCAGGTTTAATAGGAATAATTTTTTTCGACATGTAATCGCGCACTTTCTGTGCCTGGTTGTTGTAATATTTCATGTCGATCTCGGATTTTAAGCAGTCCTTCTCCGACAGAAACCCGACGGGCTCTTTATTCTCATTAATTACAGGCGCTCCCGAGATATTTTTTTTCACCAAAATATTTGAAGCCTCAACAATGTTCATATCCTCTGTAAACGAGGTAAACGCCCTAAGCATAATATCCTTTACGGTAATCTCTTTGTCTCTTTGTTGTTTAAGTGTTTTTGGCGTGTAATTGACCATATCAACTCTCCTTCTATATTAACCGGAATTTCCCAAATGACTGGTATGAATCGTTAAAATCATCGTAGCGAAATCTGTAGCTTTTGAGTGCATCATGCTCCTTTCAATACGTTTTGGCAAATCGTTTTGGCAAATGTCTTTTTTCTTGATATTTATCAGTTGCATAGGAGGCAGTGATGTGCACTGGAAAAAGTGGACACGAGATTCTCCTAAATGGAGAATCGAAGCATGGGAAGAAGACGCTTTAGTATAGAGTTCAAAAATGAGGCAGTTCAACTGATGATACTCGATGGTCTGAGCGCCACCGAGGTATCGACCAAACTTGGGGTCAACACCAACCAATTGTATAGGTGGAAGAGGCTCTATCTGGACGATCAGCAGGGCGAAGCCACCTCAAAGCGACAGAGCAGTCCGAAGGAGATGGCGGCCGAGATAGATCGTCTTCGCAAAGAGCTGCGCCGCTCGGAGCGGATCAACCAGATACTAAAAAAAACGGTGGGCTACTTTGCCAAGGACGAACAATGAAGTACCAGTTTGTCAAAGACAACGAGGGGCGCTTCAAGATCGAGGAAATATGCTCGGCGATGGGGATTTGTCGCAGTGGCTATTACTGCTGGAGGCACCGAGCGCCCTCGGCCCGGCGGATCGAGGACGAGGGAATCAAGGGGGCGATCCTGAAGGTACACAAAGAGGCCAAGGGCCGCTATGGGCATCGGCCAATGCACCGCCATCTGAAGGATGATGAGGGCATCGATTGCGGCCGTGACCGGGCTCTGCGTCTGATGCGTGAAATGGGAATCAAAAGCACCCAGAGTAAACGCTTTAAGCCATTAAGAACCAACAGTAACCATCCCTATGGTTACAGCCCCAATGTGCTTAAAAAGCATGGCCAGCCGACCCATATCGACGAGGTCTGGGTGGCGGACACGACCTACCTACGGACCCTGGCCGGTTGGATGTACTTGGCCACGGTGATGGACCTGTTCAGCCGACGCCTGCTGGGCTGGAGCGTTTCCAACCACAACGACGCGAAGCTGGTTGGCAAGGCCCTCAAAGCCGCGGCCATGACCCGCGGCACACTGCGCACCGGGATTATTCATCACAGCGATCGGGGCAGCCCCTACGCCAGCGACGACTATCAGAGGCTGGTCTCTGAACTAGGCATGAAGCCGAGCATGAGCGCCCAAGGCAACTGCTACGACAACGCGGCCATGGAATCGTTCTACGGCCGCTTCAAGACCAGCACGATTCGAGGCCGCCACTTTGCCGACGAGCGCGAACTGCGATCAACTGTCTTCGAATACGTGGAAATCTTCTACAACCGATATCGCAAACATTCCTCTCTGAGTTACCAAAGCCCAGTCCAATTCGAGGAAAATATTTGCCCCCCATGGGGGGCAACGAGAAAACAAAACCCTTTACCAAAACAAGCCGCCTGACACACTAATCAATAAACAATGAATATAAGAGAATCCCGTGTCCAACAAATCCAGTACACGTCAGCAGTGACTACTTGAGTAACGAATTGAATTTCTTTTCGGAGAGCTACCGCTGGATTCGGAATTTTGAATCATCTATCGCTGTTAGAACAAAGAGCCGAAGGCAATGGTATTGACTTCTGTTTGATCGGACCCCATCTTTGCTACCACTTTAAGTGAGAGTATTTCCGTAGGTTTGGTATTGTAGGTTTTGCAGCGGGTGGCGCAATGAGGCCGTAGGCCGAATGGAGCCAGCCGCTGCTTTGTTCTTTGTTGATTGTTCGCCAGAGTCTGGCAAATGTATTTGGGGAGAGAAAGCCTAATCGGCTGTGGGGGTGTTTCGCGTTGTATTTGTGTCGCCATTGTTCGACCACCACACGCGCTTCGGTCACGCTCAGGAACAGTTCCTGGTTAAGGCATTCATCGCGCAAACGATTATGAAAGGATTCTATATGTCCATTCTGCCAAGGGCTTCCTGGATCAATGTATGCGATGGCAATTTCCTGTCGCTGCAGTTCTTCTTTGACTTGGTGGGCTATAAACTCCGATCCGTTGTCCGAGCGGATGCACTGAGGTTTGCCGTTCTCTCTTATGGCATCGTTCAATACCTCTACCACATCGGCACTTTTCAGTGAGCGCGCAACCTTAATGGCCAGGCATTGACGGGTATGTTCATCGATCAGTGTCAAGAGCCTGAGCGGACCGCCCCGGTCGGTGCGATCCGCCACGAAGTCCCAACTCCACACATGGTTGGGCTGCACTGCTCGGGTCGGGGTAGCCGTGGATTGGCCCTGCCGGCGACGGCGCTTGCCAGACGGGCGCACACCCAGTCCTTCGAAACGACGCACTTTTTGGACGAATTTGCGACTCACGGGCCAACCTTCATGGGCCAACAAAGCGCGGATCCGACGATAGCCATAGCGCGGATGCTTCTTCGAAAAGGCAATGATGCGTGCCACCAGTTTATGCCTATACTCAGTAGCTTTCTTGGGTTCATACAGGTAGGTTGAGCGGTGCAACCCAAAATACTGACAGGCCCGACGCAGCGAGCACGACCCTTGGGCCAATACATGCTTCACCGCTTCCTTTTTCTGCTTCGGGCCTACCATTTTTTTGCGTTCACCTCCTTGAGCACACGGTTCTCCAGCATCTGCTCGGCTACTATCTTCTTAAGCTGCGTGTTTTCGCGCTCCAGCTCCTTCAGCCGCTTGGCGCCACGCAGCTCCATGCGGCCATACTTTTTACGCCAACGATGGTAGCTTTGAGGACTGATATTGTGGGACCGACAGACATCCTGAATGCCTTTGCCTGCGTCTACTTCGCGCAGTATCGTTATGATTTGTTCAGGGGTGGATTGTTTTTTGCTTCATAGGTCTTTCCGGTAATTTCTCCAGAAAGACTCTCACTGGCAATGGTAGTGTTTTCGGCGGTCACATCATGTTGGCCGCAATCTATGGTGAAAATTAGTAACGGAAAACGTTACCTTTAATTGAAAACTCGAGAGAATGAATGATGAAAAAAGCAGCAGTTGAGAAAATCAGTGATTTAAATGACAACCTGGAGGCCTATCGGGCATCGGCCCTTGCGGTGAGGAAAGGGCCCACCCGAACCGGAAATCTGGCCCTGGCCAGTGCTGCTGCCGGTGGGGCCGCTCTGGCCATCACACCTGCGGCTGAAGCCGCCATACAGTACAGTGGAGTGGACCACAGAGTATTATGTTGACGGGCACATCCTATGGTAGTGCGTATTATAGTGATTACTTGTTAATCGATATGGACAGTGATGGTTCAAATGACTTTGTTTTAGTCCAAGATCCTGGCTCTGACGCCGCCTACATCGTTCCAATAGGTGAATTTGATGGGACTGGTAAGGCGGGCGTAATTAAATACACCGATGCTCCCGGTCCCTTTCTCAAGACCTTGACTGCGAACTACAACATCGCCGACACCCTTGATACTGCCGGAAGTGGATACTGGAAATACGGTACCATCGGCCCTCCTCAATATTTTGGCAAAAGTAATATTGGCCCCTTCCAAGGTCAGGGCAACAAATACATCGGCGTCCGGTTTACGAATGAAACAGGCGAACACTTTGGCTGGATCCGGGTCAACCTTGCGGCCAGCAGCACCTCAATCAATATTATAGACTGGGCCTGGGAGGACACGCCCGGCACATCCATCCCAGCAGGGTCGACCACTGCCGTCATCCCAACGTTGAACGAGTGGGGGATCATCGTATTGATGACCCTATTGGCTGGCGCCGCCGCCTGGAAAATGAACAAGCCCGAGCTTCTGCAGACTTAAGGACCGGCTAGAATACAGGTTATGGCTTGGCTTGTGTGGTTATGAAAACCACGGAACTGGGGCCATTGCAGAAATTACTTTGTCAAATCCGTAATTCTGTTTATCTATTCCAGTTATATGAATAACTTTTTTAGTTTAAACTGGATCAAAATCAATGGGTGCCAATGGCAGCTGGGAGTATTAGGGTCTTTGGTGACGCTGAGCTTATTGCCCCTGCAATCGGCAGAAAGCAAACCCCAGGCGGTTTACCTGACCTGGCAGGGCGATACCAGCAGCACCATAACCGTTAATTACCTGACGGCGGAAGAAGACGCCAGAAGCATTGTTTATTACGATACCGAATCCCGGGGGGGCGATCCGGAGAAATATCGTTTTTCAGCCAGCGGACGCAGCCACAGTTTGTCCAAAGTTGCCAACGGGCCGAAAGTGCATTGGACGGAACTGAAAAATCTTTCACCGGGTAAATCCTATTTCTTTATCGCTGGCGATCCGCGTTACGGAGTCTCGGCGGAGCGTAAATTCCGCACCGTTCCCAATGATGGGTCAGCCATCAGGTTTGTAACCGGGGGCGATATGGGTGTGTCGGATGAGGTGCGCCAGATCATTCGCCAGTCCGCAGCCAGGGAGCCTCATATTGCGCTCATCGGGGGAGATGTCGCATATGCCAATGGCAACCCAAAAAACCTGCACCTGTGGGAAGACTGGATGAGCCAATGGACAGAGGAAATGATAACGCCCAAGGGATATACCGTCCCGGTGGCCTTGGCCATCGGGAATCATGAGGTCAGCAGCCGCTATGATGGCAAGATTGAAGATGCGCCCTTCTTTTTCGGTTTTTTTGCCCAAAACAGCAAAAGGAGCTACTTCCGCCGCCAGTTCGGGCCCAACATGGTGGTTTATTTTCTCGATTCAGGCCACATCGCTTCACACCAAAGCCAGACCACCTGGCTGAAAAGTCAAATGGAGGCCGATAGGGACATTCCCAACCGGTTCGCCATTTACCATGTTCCGCTTTATCCCAGCCACCGCGTTTATAATGGGCAAAAGTCTGAACTTGGGCGCTTGCATTGGGAACCTCTTTTCAGTCATTACGAATTGACGGCCGCATTTGAAAACCACGACCACACCTTTAAAAGAACGAAAAAACTGATGAACGGTGAAGTTGCCCCCGATGGCCAGGGCGTTCTCTACCTTGGAGACGGCTGCTGGGGACGTAATCCCCGGGCGATTCCCATCCAAAAACGCTGGTACCTGGATAAAACGATCTCCGTCATGCATTTCTGGCAGGTGGATGTTTCCAGTCAAAAGACGCAATACAGGGCCGTCACCAGGAGGGGGCTCGATTTCGATGTTTATCCTATGGAATCCAAAGACTACGCTACTTCAGAAGCTTATTTCCAAACTTTGACCCAACAATACCTGGTGCAGCCGGAAGCCCTCATAATTAGCCCGCTGTTATCTGAAAATAAGCGATTTAAAAAAGATTCATTTACGGTTACACTGACCAACAAGGAGCTTTACCCCCTGGAAGGCAGAATTTCCATGTCCGTCCCCGATGGTTTGCGGATCAAGCCTTCCACTCGAACCGTTAATTTATCGCCCGGTGATTCCGATACCCTCAAATTCACCCTCAGTTCAAGCGCCGCTGCCGATGTTCTCTCAATCCCGCCTGTTCAAATGGAGCTCTTCCTGGATTACAGGGACGAGGAACGAACCATAAGCCAAAAGGTCGTCCGCGAAATCAAGGTTGATCGCTTGTTTTCAGCCCGTCGCCTGGCCCGAGCCCCGAATATCGATGGAAATCTCGAAGAATGGACTAACCTACCCTATGAGTTTATACGCCCTACAGCATTTGCGCCGTTAAAGATGGCCGATTTTTGGGAAGGTTCTGACGACGCTTCCCTCAAATTTGCAGTGGCTTATGATCAAAAAGCTGTTTACCTGGCCATCGAAACAACCGATGATCAGGTTCAGACTCGATTAGACTATACCGCTGACCGCCAGGACAGCCTCTATTTGTGGTTCGATATATTCCCCGGCGGCGAAGGAGACGACAATCCGCTCTTTGCCGTGGCCCCCAGCAATACGCCGGAAGAATCGCGGTTATTTGTTTTGGAAGATATAAATGGTGACATTCGGGCAACATCGGTAATAACGGAAACCGGTTACAACACAGAAATCGCTTTTCCCATGGACGCTTTTCGCCCGGCCCTGGAGGACCGTGGCGGAGGAAAAATGGAATATGTCCGGTTGAACATAGCCATCATGGACAAAGACCATTCCGGGCAGAGACCTTTACGGATTTTCTGGAGGCCGAGGTGGGAAGATCCGGGTGACTATATCTGGTCCGGAGTGTTCAAACTCGATTAGGTCGTGTTTTCAAAAACCAAATGTTGATGGCAACAGCGTTTATTATGTCTGTAAGTTCTCACATGGACGAAACGGACTTAAGAGGAACGGTTAACCGCTGTGGCATTGATCTCCAGAGCACATGAAGAGGGTGGAAAACGTAAATCAGGATTTTCTCGAGTTTATAAAATTACTCGAAAGTGATCAGGTAAGGTATCTCATCGTGGAAGTTTATGCGGTTGGCCTTTTGTGAGGAGAACGCCGATTAAATTCTGGATGTATTTGATTCTTTCGGATTTTGGGAAATTGGTACAATAATTTGTCCTAATGTTACCTAAAACCACAGATCACGCACTTAAAATCATGAGAAATCCATACAGATGCTTTTTTACAACTATCGTTTTCATTTATGGTGCTTCGTCCCTTACGGGCACAGGCGAGGAGTTGCCGGCCTTTATCGCGGCGATGGAAGGCTCGCCGGTTCCGGCGCTTTCCCCGGCCAGGGCGCCGGAAGCGTGGATTCTGGCTCATATCGATGTGGAGACTACGGGGCTGGTTCCCGGTTATCATGAGATGATCGATATCGGAATCGTTATGACCGCTCTGGAGGGAAGGGAACTGGATCGATTGTTTCTGCGTATCATGCCGGATTATCCAGAGCGGGCCGCCCCCGGCGCCGTGGCGGTGAATGGTTTCTCGGTTGATCTGTGGAAGGAACGGGGATTTATCAGCACGGGAAAAGCGGTGGAAAAAATGATCGCTTTTCACAAGCGGGTGGCGGACGGCAGAAATGTGCTCTTCGTTGCCTATAACGCTTGGTTCGACATTTCCTTCGTGGACCACCTTTTCCGCGCCTCAGGGAAGACCTGGCGCGAGCTTTACCACTACTTCATCCTCGCTCTGCCCTCCATGGCGTGGAGCCTGGGCGTGCGGGATTTGTTTGGTGGCGAATTGTCGCAAAAATTGGAAATCGCTCCGGAAACCAGCGACCCGCTCAAGCATACCGGAATGACAGGCGCGGAATCCAATGTTAATGTTTATCGGGCTGTGCTGAAAAAAGCGCGGATAATGCGGGAAAACTGACCGAGATTTACCTCTTTAATCCTCCTCCACCGTGAGCCGGATTTCGGCCCCGTTGGCCCGGATTTCGGGCACATACATGGCGTGACCCAGCACCGGCAAGGCATGGAATTCGCCCGGTGTTTCGGCCCGCAGCCGGTAGCGGATTTCCCAAAATCCCTCGGGCAGCTTGTCGATAAAGAAGGCCATCTTCCGGTCGCGCAACTCCTGGTAAACCCAGCGGCGTTTCCCGGTTAGGCGTTCGCTCTCTTCAGCCGCATCGGCGTTCACATCGGCGGCCTTGATTTCGCTGGCGTAAAGCGCTTCCCCGCTGCGAATTTGCACGGCTTCCACCCCGGCGGGTTTGAGGTCCTCAAAAACCAGGTATTCGTAATCGTTTTTGCCTTCGATGGTCAGGACTACTTCGATGCGGTCGCCGCTCTGCAGTGAATCCCCGTCGTTAAGCGGCGCTTTCTCCTCGACGAATCCCTTGAGCAAGGTGGGAACCGACCGCAGCCGGTAATAATCGCGCCGCACAAAGATCTCGTTTCCGGCCGCCGGGACCGGTTCTTCTAGACTGAAAAATTCCGCCTGGATGGAAAAATAAAGGCTTCCCTGACCCGAGAGGCGGCGAATTTCCACCTGGTTACCGCCATCCAGCAGCCATTCGTGGGGAACCTGCCAATTACTCTGGCCGGCCAGCCAGTTGCCGCCTCCGCTGTGCCCCTCTGCCAGAACATGCCCGTTGACCATTATTTCGTAGTCAAGGTCCGATTCCAGTTCCTTTGTCATTTCCAGGTATTGGTTGAGGGCCAGCAGGGCGATGGCGGAGTCCCGCGTGTTGCTCCAGTGCCCGCCCCGGCGGTTTTTAACCAGCCAATTCATGACTGGCTCGATCAAATCGCTTTCCGGTTCGATCGCCAGAAGAGCCATTAGGGCGAATGAGGTCGCTTCCACCCCTCCGTCGGACCATCGCCAATAGACGCCGCCCTCGCTCCAATGGGCAGTGGCCATGACGGCGGGTGATGTTTCCCCGTTTTGCGTGATCAGGATCGACTGGTCGGGAGATTTGTCGATTTTAACGCCGTCTCGCAGGTTCTGCACCAGCAATCCGGCCTCTTCCTCAGAACCGAAATGCCAGGCCGACAAGGCCAGCAGGGCGCGAGTAAAGGAATTGAGCTGCTCGCGATTCCGCATGAGGTTGAGGAAGGCAGAGGCTTCGAAACGCGATGGCCGTTTGTCCTTGGCATCGCTAAAACGCACCGCCAGGGCATGGAGCAGCCAGGCCTGCAGGTCGTAGGCGAATTCGGCTTCGACAAGAACTTTTTCCAGATAGGATCGGGCCTGATCAAGGGTTGATTCTTTTACCTCGACTCCGGCCTGCCCGGCCAAAGTCAATCCCCAGACTACATAGGCGCTCATGTAAGGGTCGGTAGATCCCTTTTTCCACCAGCCCCAACCGCCGTCCGCATGTTGAAAATCGTAGAGCCGCTCAAGGCCGGCCTCAACCATTTTGGGCAACTGGTTCATATCCCCGGGGCCTCTGCGGTGGGCGGCATCGGCGTATTCTTTTTCCAGTCCGCCGAACATTTTTCCGGCGATGTCGGCGGGTTCCAGGTTCAACCCGCGAAGGGTTTTGGCCACCAGGACCGAGGGCAGAAAACGGCTCAAAGTCTGCTCCGTGCAGCCGTAGGGATAATCCAATGAGGTAGGGCAGCGCGTCCAGCATGGCCACCGCCAGGCTGGTTGTTGCCTGGACGCTGAAGGCGGTCGATGCTTTTTTCCGCTCGGCCGGAATGTTGAGCGAAACCGTCACGGCATCGCCTTTGAGACGTCCGGATTTTCCGATAAATTTTTCAATCCCATGTTCGTAAACGGGATAGGTTTTTTCCATGGCATCGGCGAAATTGCGGCTCTTGCCGGTCAGCTTAACCCGGACTTCTCCAGGGAGAATCGGCGTTACAAGCCAATCGAGACGCGTTTGCGAATTAGCGGGAATAGAGACGGCTCCGGAGGGACTTTCGAGAATCTCGAGCCCGCCATCCGTTTCCAGCAATGCCTCCAATGGCATGGGTACGGAGGTGTTGTTATGAAAAACACCGGTGATGAGCAAGCGGTCGCCGGTTATGAAGAAACGCGGCGCTTGAAGGCCGGCAATGAGGGGCAGGCGGGTTCGCCGGGTGTCGGCGGCGGTTCCGAACCGGCTTTTTTGAGACACCGCGCGAGCCGTCGCCCGCCAAGTAGTGAGGGAATCGGGAAGGGTCACCTCGACTTTGGCCAAACCATTTTCGTCCGTCAGGATATCCGGCTGCCAGAAAACCGTCTCCCGAAAATCGGCCCGCACCTGAACGGCCGGTTCTTCCCTCAATTGCCGCAATGAGGCTTCGGGAGCCGCTAAACTTTGGGCATCGGCAGAAAACTCTTCCAACTCAGTTTGGCCTCGGCTCCGAACACCAATACTAAGATTCGATTGATGATAAGCCACCTGGCCTAGGTCGCCCATAAGTGCGCCCATTACCACTCCTCCGATTGCCCCAGATTTTTTCTCCCCAACCTCCTTGACCTTGAAATACGGCTTCTGGTTAAAAGTGCTGGCCGTCTGGATGGCGTAATGCCGTTTCTCTCCGTAGAAGAATTGCCGGATGTCGGGGGCCAGTTCCGATTGGATGTAATAGACGGCATCATCGACCAGTCCGAGGGAGATTTCGGCGGAGACGGGCTCGCCCTGCCAATCGGTCGCACGAATGCTATAGGAACCTTTTTCACCCGGATGGTAGCCTTCGGCGTCGGCGGAGACCTCGATTTTCAGAAAGTTCTGTTCGGGGGGGACGACGATCTCCTTTTGCTCCATAAACATTTCGTGCCCGGATACCATGAGGGCTTCGAGGAAGGTGTTGGGAATGTGTTCGTCGCCAATGTCCAGGTAGAGCAGCTTAACGGTGCCGTCGAGTCGCAGAATTTGGTAGGATTGCAGGTGGGCGGCTCCCACAGTGAAGAGAACGGTGCGCCCCGAGGCCGGGGTGGAGATCATGACGGGCGCTTTTTCTCCCGGACGGAAGCTGTCCTTGTCCACCACGATAGAGACCCCACCGGGGCGGTAGCCGATCTCGGTATCGCCTTCGCGGGAGGACCAGAATGCGGTCTCGGCCTTGATGGGTTGCCCATTTTCCTCGCGGCTGACCCAGGCCACTTTGAAATAACCTTCTCTGGGAACAGAGATTTTGTAAATGGCTTCCCCTTTCTCATCGGTCGCCAGGGAAGTCACTTCGATTTCCTCAACCTTGTAGCCTTTTTCCTTCAGGCGATAATCGCCGGCCGAGGCGCCGAAAGAGAAACGCCGGAAGGACTTTTCCCGCAGTTCTTCCATCTGCTGGCTGGAAATTTCCCTACCCCCATCGTCGATCCAGATTTCCCGCCAGTATTCGCGGGTGAGCCGCAAACGACCCTCGGCCGAGATAGGGCGGCTATTGGCGTCCATCGTGCGGATGGCGATTTCCGCAGTGTCTCCCGGCTGGTAAATCTGATGTTCCAGTTTCAGATAAACATAGTAGCCCTGGCGGGTCACTTTAAGGGTTTTTGAGGCGGTGATTTCGCGCCTGGAAGCGTCCGTCACCCTTGCTTCGACGGTGTATTGGTAGTCGTTTTCGGAAGATTGAGGCGTCTCGAAGGTAAACGTGGCGGAGCCGGTGGTATCGGTTTGCAAAGTCTCCTTCTTAATGACGGAACCGGGGCCGCCGTAACCAAAATTCCGGTAGCGGTTTTGATGGTCCCGATCGGCATAGAGCCAACTGTATTCGCGCTCTGGCAGCCACCAGTGGTAAAACGGCCGCTGGTAGATGACCAACTCGATTTGGGCGTTGGGGACCGGGCCGCCGAAATGATAGTCGGCCTGAATCTCACCCATCACTGAATCGCCGAGACGGAAAACCTCAACCGCAGAGTCTTCCCCGCGCGCAATGCCGATCTCGACCTTGAATTCCGGCAGTTTGTATTCTTCCAAACGAAAAAGCTGGGCCCGTCCAATATACTCCTGGTTAGAATAGCGGGTGAACTGGATTTGGTAGGGGCCAAGAGGCATATCCTCGTTGAGTGCGGTTTCACCCCAGGCGGCTCCGAAGGCATTCAGCCTGAGGACTCCGTCGTCCACTTTCTGGCCGCGAGGATCTGTGATCGTAAACCGGATTTGCTCATCGGTAGGCACACGGTAGGAATCCGCATCGTGCTGGCGGGCGATGACCTTCCATTGGGCGGTGCTGCCGGGGCGGTAGGCGGGTCGGTCGGTGTAGGCATAGACCTGCCATTGCAAATCCTGGAAATTCCCGTAATAATATCCCTGTGACAGGGCGAAGGCCTGGCGGTCTTCATGCCGCGCGGCGGCGAAATATTCCCGGTGTTCTCGTTTGCCGGACAACTGAAAGAGGGCCAAGCCATCGCTGCCGGTAGTCCCGGACTTGCTGCTTAAATGCCAATTGCGCCCATCGAACCCGCGCTCCCAAAGCACCACTTGGGCCTCTTCCAGGGGCGCTCCAGTAAATGAGTCGCAAAAATAAGCGAGGACTTCGTTTTCGGTTGATTTGAGGACCAGCGCAGCATCCGTGACGAGTAGAATGTCGCGGGTTTTACCGGCGCTACTCCCTCCATCGGCCTCGACGATATAGGCGCCAGCGGGAATTTCCAGGTCTAGCCGGTGCTGTTCAGTCAAGGGGTAGTAGGGCCGTTCAGCCTCCTGGTCTAAAGTAAATGAATGCCAAGGATCCATCTCCCTGGTGTCGATGGTGTCAACCCAACCGTGCAGGCTTCTTTTTTTAGGATTGGCAAAACGGACCGCCTCGTTCAGGTCGACCGGATAAAGGGAAACCTCCACCTCTTCGGCATTGCGCCAATTGAGATTAATTTGCGGCTCGGAACCCGGCAGGTAGGCGTGGGTGACGAATACATTTACATACGGCTTGACGATGTTTTCAATAGCTTGTCGAGCGGAACGGTAATAGCCGGTCTCACCCTCATCGTATTCATCAAGGATGCGCCGATAGAGGCGGATGGCCTTTTCATAATCGGGTTCCAGGCGCTGATCTCCGTTTTCGTCATAAGTCAAATGGCCGCTTTGGGAAGACCACTGGGCGTATTGAAATAAGGCATCGTCGTACCACGCGCTGTGCGCGCCCAATTCAATAGCGAAGGCAATTTCCTCAGCCACCCGTGCCAGCATTTGCGGCCTGCCGCCCTGCTGGCGCAGGGTTATGGCCAGCAGGTAATGGGCGTGGGCTTGATCGGCGGACGTTTCCGCAATCCTGAGAGCATTTTCGATGATTTCCAAAGGCAGGGCATTGCCACGCCGACCCCGATAGTGAAGACTCTGCCCGCCGGGATCGGGTATACCGACGGCCTTCCAGACGATATTCAGGTATCGGTGGCGAGCCGTTGGCAGGTCCTTGGAGCCCGCCAACCAGTTGAGGACAATCTTATAATGCGCCCAGGCTTGGCTCCAGTTATTAAACGGCTGCCGGTTCCAGAAGGAATCGCCCAGGGATTCCTCGATATCGGCCCAGAGCGCAGGCGGCGGCCCCTCCAGTTCATCAAGTTCGCGGGCCAGTCTTTCGAGTTCCCGGCGGGATTCCGGGATCGGGCCCGGCTCATATTGGCCAGCGGCGGCATGTGCCCGCCATTGCGCATCGGCCAACCGAAAATCCATCCACCGTTTTTCTTCGGCCGTAAGTTCCAAGCCCTGCATGCGCTTATAAATTTCATGGGCAAGGGAAAAGCTTTTATTCGAGTAATGGGCTTCGGCCTCCTCTTTCAACTCGGCAAATCCCAGTTCTTGGGGGTTTGTAACAGTTTCTGGGAGCAGTTCCTCTACTTGGCCAAAGACAAGGGACAATGTCAGGCTTACCCAAAAAATGGCTGTTGCGATTAATTTCACTTTTAAGCAATTGTCTCCATGAATAGAAAACGGCCTGTTCGATTGAGTTCCGTTATTAAAAGATTTTTATTTTAATTTCGATAAAAGAATATACGAAAATAAGGATCGGAAATTAGAAATTAATCGAAATTATTTGTCGTGGCCGTGGCCCTGCCGTGAGTCTTCCATCTTCAATATTTAATATGATTGCGCCTCCCAAGGATATTCAAGCCATTGGAAAAGAAATCGCCATTCTTTGGCAGAATGGCCGCGAGGACTATTTTTCCATGGAAAAACTGCGGGCTCATTCACCCAGCGCGGAGAACACCGGAGAGATGGATATTTTAGGGCGTCTCCATGGAGGAGGCGGTCCTCAAGAATTTTCCGGAGTAGAAGTCTCGGGCTGGCAGCAGGTCGGCAATTACGCTTTTCGCTTCAACTTCAGTGACGGGCACAACACTGGTTTGTATAGTTTTCAGTACCTGCAAGACCTGGGCGATAAATTGAAAGAGGCTGATAACTTTTAACAGCCCACCGGCAATTCATCCTTGGCCGTGGCCGGAACCAGGATGGGCAGGCAGAAGGCAAACAGACAGCCGCCTTCGGGCCGATTGCGGTACGAAATGCTTCCCCCGTGCGATTCGATGATTTTTTTGCATATGGAAAGACCGAGGCCGGTGCTCATTTCCCCGGCGGTGGGTTTGACCGAGATGGTTCCGAATGCCTTAGAAATCTTGTCCCTTTCGGACTCGGGAATACCAGGCCCCTCGTCTATTATTTCGCAACGCACGGAGTCTCCCCCATTGAGCAGATGGACTTCAATATTGGTCTGAGGCGGGGAAAACTTGATCGCGTTGCTGACCAGATTATCGATTACCCGGCGAATCTGGCGCTGGTCGAAATGAATGGCAGTTTTAATATCTCCATCCTCAACTTTGATATTAATACTCTTTTGGGCTGCGTTAAACCGTAAAAGGTTGGTGGAGTTACGCACCACCTCGGCCAGGCTGCAGGGTGCAATTTCATTCCGCTCTTCGCGGTGTTTCGTTAGGGAGTAATCGAGCAAATCATCGACCAGGGAAAGCATGTTGCCGGAGGCGGAGAGCACACTTTGAATCATGGTAGCCTGATCTTTGTTGAGGGGCCCGGGCAACTCCTCGGCCAGAAATTCCGACAACCCACGAATCGAGATGAGTGGGTTTTTTAAATCATGGGAGACGATTCCCATTAATCGGCTCTTTTCCTTATTCGCTATTTGCAGCGCCTCAATATCGTCCAGGTGTCTTTTCATCAGGAAGCTCGCCTGGAGGTGCACCTTTATGCGCGCCAGGGCTTCGTCGGGCCGGAATGGCTTGGTGATGTAATCGGCGGCGCCTTGGGAAAGCGCTTTGACGATGGAAGCGGTTTCCATCCTGGTAGTGAGGAAAATGATGGGCACATCCTGGCAATCGGGCAATTTCTTGATTTCGGCGCAAGTGGCAAAGCCGTCCAGGCCCGGCATCATAATGTCGAGCAGGATAAGATCGGGCTGACAGCATTTCCAACGCCTCCTGGCCGCTGCAAGCAACCTCCACTAAGATTCCTTTGCGCTCCAGGACCATGCGAGCCAGGCGGCGACTGGTGTCGTCGTCGTCGATAACGAGGATTTTATGCCCCGACAGCTCAATATTAAAAGTCTCGCTCATAGCAATAAACACTTTAGCCCCAACCTCGCTAAAAAAAGGCAAGGGCACACACTGATATGTCGGACAATACTCGACGAATTTAACCGCATTTCCACTCCACCGCCCCAAACCGCCCCTCATCCGAAACCGGCCGTTAAGTCTTAATTCCCCTCCTTCATTGAGGTGTCATACCAAATCTCATTAGGTATGATAATAAGTTATTTGGCAGAAGCGTTTGCTTGAATGTGCTGCCAGCCTCCGCCAACTAAAGAGAGGACTTTTTCAGTGTCCTCCCACCAGTCTTTGAGATGGGTTGCGACGACTTCTTCGAGTCGCTCAATGCTCGGCCACAGTTTGTTGGCCGTTTGATCCTGTATCATATCCCAAAGTCTTTCAATCGGGTTGAGTTCAGGACTATACGGCGGCAAATTCACGATATGTATGCCCGGGGGGACGTTGGGGTGCTCCGAGTCGTGCGGATGGAAGCCTGCCCCGTCCCATACAACCACATGTTCCTCCTCAGGATATTGCTTTTTGATCTGTTGGAGGAAAGCCTCCGTCCACTGTAGATTCGTGCTAGGAGTTTGGATGCATACCATCTCGCCGTTGACCACGTCGAGGGCTCCGTAACAGTAGCTCCACTGGTATCTTGTCTGATATTTTTTGTGCGGCCGAAGCCCTCTTTGCGTCCAGCACCGGCGGTACACCGGAAGCAAACCAAAACGGCTTTCATCGGCAAACCACACCCGAACCCGATTGCCTCGGGTGAGGGAAAGCTCCTGGAGGATCTTAAAAAAGTCTCGCTTGAACGCTTCCGCTTTTGCCGAGTCCCGTTTCTCATGCACGGGCCGAGGGACTCGAAGCACCCCGGCGCATTTTTTTAGCCATCGCCACACCGTCTTGTAGGCGAAGGAGCGCCCGAAATGTCGCTCCAGCTCTTGCCCCGCCTGAACGGCTGTGTTCCAGCGCGCGACCTTCAAACCATTGAGCAAGAAGGCCTCCACCTCTTTGTCGCAACGGCTTTTGATCCCGCCTTTGTAGGCGCGTGTAAGCACCGCCCCGAGCCCTGCAGCACGATATTTGTCAAACCAACGCTGGATCGTCGCTTTGCCTCGGCCCACGATGGCTCCAATTTCATCAATGCTGTGGTGCGGCTGGAAGCCCATTTTTAATGCCACCAAACGCTCTTTACGCCAGCCGACAGCCTCTTTGTTGAGCAATTTCTTGATACGTTCACGGTCTTCATCGGTTCCCATATATCTTCTCATTCCGCCTTTATAGCTGTTTTTTAATCTTTATCAATCCTTTTGCGATTTGGTATCAGTCGTGGACCCAGCCACGGTCTGCGGTGATACATTGTCCGGTGATGTCGATGCTGTCGTCGGAGGCGAGAAAAGCGAAAACGGGTTCAACGGTTTCCGGAGTAAGGCGTCCGGGTAGGCACTGTTTGGCATTAAGGTCCTTTGTGATCGCTTCCTGGTCGGGATATAGACGGAGTTCCCCTTCCGTTCGCACGGCTCCCAGGTGCACGCAGTTGACCCGGATGCCGTAGCCGCCAAGGTCTCGCGCCAAGCCCCGGGTCATTCCAACAAGACCGCCTTTACTGGCGGTGTAATGAACCAGATGCGCCATACCGAGTCGCAGGGTAATACTGCCAACATTGATGATGACACCGCTTTTCTGTTTGAGCATATGCGGGATGACCACTTCCGCGCACCGGAATGCGCCATCAAGATTAGTATCCATAATGCGATGATACTCATCGAAATCCATTTCCTCGACAGGCATTCTTGGGTATATTCCGGCATTATTTATAAGGACATCGACGCGACCGAACTCCTCCACCACCGATTTTATGGCGCTTTGCACCTGGTCGCGCTTGGTGACATTGAGTTGGATCTTAAAGGCCGGCTCTACCGCCCCGGCGGATTTGGTGAAATTACGAATTCCGGCCGCTACCCTGGCACCGCGCTGCAAAAACCCGTGCACCAGCCCGAGCCCTACTCCTTCTCCACACCCCGTTATGAGGCACACCTTGTCTGTGAGCTCAATCGCCATGGGTGCGAACGTGTGGCAAGAGCGGTTTCTATTCAACTAAAAACTAATTCCAGTGATGGAACGAAATTAGGTTATAGCGACAGGATGGGGAGAGGATGCAACACAGTTGCGGCGCATAATTATGATGGACTGAAAGACTACTTGTGGGCAGCGTGCTATTATGGTTACATCTGCATTGCGAAGCGAAAAGGAATGGTATGCGCGGGTGCCTGAACGTTTTCGAGAAAGACCCGGTTTCGAAGCGGTAATGGATGATCCGGAACTGCCGCGAGTGCTGATTCTGGGTGATTCCATCTCGATCGGTTACACCCGGGCGGTACGTCAGGATCTGGAGGGAAGGGCAAATGTTCATCGTGTGCCTGACAACGCTCGAACGACACGTGAGACTTTGGGTAAACTTGATAAGATGATCGGGCCGGGACCCTGGCGGGTGATCCATTTCAATTGTGGAATACATGATATCACGCGGATGAAGAATGGAGTGGCAGATGGGGGAGGGGCGAAGCAGGTTCCAATCGCAGAATACGAGCGAAATCTGCGGAAATTGACTCTCTATTTGGGGGAGACCGGCGCGCAACTGGTCTGGGCCCGGACGACGGCTATCGAACCGTATAATGTTCGGCGCATGGAGGATGTCCGCGCCTACAACGATGTGGCGGACAAAGTGATGGCGGAAGCAGGAATCCTGGTGAACGACCTCTTTACGCTGTCTCAACGGCACCTGGAGACTTTGCAGGACAATGTCCATTTCAACGAAGAGGGCTGCGCGATTCTGGGAGCGCAGGTGGCGCAAAGTATCGGCAGTCAATTGTGAATCTGGTGATGCTTACCCCTCGCCACGCCAACGACAAGAACGGATGGTCGGGCTGACAGGATTCGAACCTGCGACTCCTTGCACCCCATGCAAGTGCGCTACCAGACTGCGCCACAGCCCGTTGTTTTGCGACCGTTCAGCCGCTCGGGGAAAAGGATAGAGAATTGGGTTATGCCGCCGGGGGTCAAGCGAAACTTGGCATCGTTTTTTGAAAATAGAGCCTAGGGAACCGGCCAAAGGAAGGTTTCGTGTTTTTGGAGGTGAAGCAATTGCTCAATGCTTTGGGCGGATTTTCGCTCCAGCCCTTCGATGGTGTTGAAGGAGTTGTGGGGGGTGCAGATGACATCGGGCCGCCGGGACAGGGCGAGGGTCGCCTGGGCTTCTTTGCCCTGGGCTTCGGTTCCCTCTCTCAAGGCCACCGCGAGCGTCTTTTCCTCATTGTATACATCTATCCCGACGCCTCTTAAGCGACCTTCTTCCAGTAATTCGAGCAGTCCTCCGGAGGGCGATAATTCCCCACGGGCAGTGTTTATGAATATGGCCTCGGGGGGCGCAAGGGCTAAACGGCGACGGGAAAAATAGCTTCGGTTTTCGATCGTTAAATTCATGCAGCAGACAATGATGTCGGCCTGCGGCAGGGCTTCCTCGATGGGTAAATAGGTTACTGTGGGGTGTTTTTTTACGATATCGACTCCGATTACCTTCATGCCCAGACCTTGGCCGATTGCTACCACTTCCTTGCCGATATTGCCAACCCCCACCACCACCAGGGTTTTGCCAAGGGCTTCAATTCCAGTCAGCCCGTTTCGGTCAAAGTCGTTGAATTGTTTCAGTTGCCGGGGGAGTTTTCGGAGCAAAGCCATCCACAGGAGCATGGATTGCTCCGCCACGGCGCGGTTGCAATAGAGTGGTAGGTAAGCGGATGGCACTTTTCTGTCGCAAGCTCTCCAATAGTCTTTTATGTGATCGAAGCCGGTACTGCGGGTAAGAATACCTGCCAGGTGTTGGCTCCAGGCGACCGGTATCTCCGATTGGTTGCGAATACTGATGACGGAGGCGGGTGGAGTTTCATTCAGGAGACTGCATTCCTGGATGGTTTTCTGCGTAAACTCGGCTTTAATTCCGGAGTGGGTCTGGAGGTAGTAGCCGAGCCTCTCCGTCTCTTCGGCAAATGCCTCGTAAAAATTTACTTTCATGGTTAAATTTGTCCTCACAAAGGTTGCACGAATCAGGAATTTACGAAGACTTCGTTCAATTGCTGTGTGACCCGTATGAAGGTGGTTCTTTTGGGCAGCTCCTTTAGGCTGCGGGCGCCGACATAGGTGCAACTGGAGCGCAGACCACCGAGGATTTCCCGAAAGGTGACGCAAACGTCGCCGCGATAGGGAACGCTCACGGTGCGGCCTTCGCTGGCCCGGTATTCCGCCACTTCGCCGACATATTTTTTCATCGCCGTGTCGCTCGACATGCCATAAAATACCATCTGTTTTTGACCGTCGCTTTCGACGATTTCCCCCTCGCACTGCTCGTGCCCGGCGAGCATTCCACCGAGCATGACGAAATCAGCCCCCGCGCCAAAGGCCTTGGAAATGTCTCCGGGGATGGCGCACCCGCCGTCGCCGATGAGGTGGCCGCCGAGGCCGTGGGCGGCATCCGCGCATTCGATGATGGCTGACAGTTGCGGGTAGCCGACCCCGGTCATCTGGCGGGTCGTGCAGACCGATCCGGGGCCAATGCCGGCTTTGACGATGTCCGCCCCGCTGAGGATGAGTTCTTCGACCATTTCCCCGGTTACCACGTTGCCGGCAATAATGGTCATTTTAGGGAAAGAGTCGCGGACTTTGCAGACAAAATCGACAAAGGCCTCCGTGTAGCCGTTGGCCGCATCGATGCAAATGCCGATGATATTTTGCAGTTCTTCACGCCGCAGAGACTCTTTCAATTTGGCGTAATCCTCATCGGCGATACCCGTGGTGATGAAGGTGTAGGGAAGGGTTTTGGGGTTTTCTGAAAAAAACTCCGCCAAATCTTCCACCCTGTAATGTTTGTGCAGGGCAACCAGCGCCTCGAAGGAACTTAGGGATTTGGCCATGGCTTGGGTTCCCACCGTATCCATGTTGGAAGCGATGATGGGGATGCCATCGAAGGTGCGTCCGCTGTGCTTGAAGGTGTAGGCGCGTTTTAAATTGACGTCTTTGCGACTGGTCAGGGTTGAGCGTTTGGGGCGGATGAGGACGTCTTTGAAGTCCAATTTAATTTCCGATTCTATTCTCATGGCATGGGGAAGGATAGTAGATGGGGAGAAATTTTCAAAAACAAAAAACAAAAAAAAGCCGGGGCCCGATTTTTATCAGGGCCCCGACAAGTTCCAGCCATTCACTGGTTTAGTTTGTAGGGAGCATACAACCCAGGAAAACTGCTTCCACGGAATGCATCCGGTAAATTATGGATTTCGGTTATTGGCAGGCTTCGCATTCTTCTCCATTCATGAGGGCTTCCAGGCTGCAGGCCCGGGGGTTCGAATCCCCTCCCCCATCCGTTGAGGCAGGGGCTTCCGTTTCTCCGTTTCCCGTTAAAGCCATGCTGCCGCGTATTTCTTTTTTTACGCTTATGGTGGCTTTTTCGATGTTGGATGCGCCCAGAGTGCGTAGGTAATAGGTGGTTTTGAGGCCTTTGTGCCAGGCCGCGCGATACATGTGGGAAAGGCTTTTGAGGTCCGGTTTTCCCAGAAAGAGATTTACCGATTGGGACTGGTCGATCCATTTCTGCCTGCGCCCGGCGGCCTCGATGAGGTATTTGTAGGGAATATCGAAGGAGGTCAGGTATTTTTGTTTCATCTTTTCCGGTATCGCGTCGATGCTGGTCAATTCGCCGTCGAAATACTTGAGCATGTCGAGCATTTCCTGGTTCCACAGGTTGAGCGCTTTGAGTTCGCGTACCAGAGGGGCGTTGAGGACGATGAATTCACCCGACAGATTGCTTTTGACAAAGAGGTTTTTGTAGGACGGCTCGATGCCGGGGGTGCTGCCCATGATGTTCGAGATGGTGGCGGTGGGCGCGATGGCCAGGACGTTGCTGTTGCGCATGCCTTGGCGGGCGATCTTTTTGCGCAGGGGAGCCCAATCCAGCTTGCCGCCACGGGGAAGGTCGATTTTTAATCCACGGTTTTCTTCCAGCAGGTCGAGGCTGTCTTGCGGGAGAATACCGCGGCTCCATTTGGAGCCTTTGTAGGTTTCGTAAGCACCGCGCTCTTTGGCCAGGTCACTGGAGGCTTCGTAGGCATAGTAGGCGATTGCCTCCATGAACTCGTCATTGAATTCGATGGCTTCTTCGGAGGCGAAGGGGATGCCCATTTTGTAAAGCGCGTTTTGCAGGCCCATGATCCCGAGCCCGATGGGCCGATGGCGTTTATTGGATGTTTCGGCAGGTTTTGTGGGGCAAAAATTGATGTCGATTATATTGTCCAGGGCCCGCACCGCGATGCTCACAGTTTCATGAAGTTTTTTCAGGTCCAGGCGGCCACTCTCGTCCAGATGATTATCCAGCACTATGGAGCCCAGGTTGCAGACGGCGGTTTCCTCCCGGTTGGTATTGAGGGTAATTTCCGTGCACAGATTGGAGCTGTGGATGACTCCGGTGTGGTCTTGCGGGTTACGGATATTGCAGGGGTCTTTGAAGGTGATCCAGGGATGGCCGGTTTCAAAAAGAAGGGTCAGCATGCGCTTCCATAAATCGATGGCCGGAAATTTTTGGCCGTAGATTTCGCCGACTTCCGCCTTGGCTTCGTATTCGATGTAGCGCTGCTCGAATGCCTTGCCGTAGAGATCGTGCAAATCGGGGACTTCGCTGGAGCGGAAGAGGGTCCAGTGTTCCCGGTTCTCCATGCGTTTCATGAAGAGGTCGGGAATCCAGTTGGCGGTGTTCATGTCGTGGGTGCGCCGCCGGTCGTCCCCGGTGTTTTTACGCAACTCGAGAAAGTCTAAAATGTCGTTGTGCCAGCTTTCCAGGTAGGCGCAGCCGGAGCCGCGTCTTTTGCCGCCCTGGTTTACGGCCACGAGTTGGTCGTTGTGCAGCTTGAGGAAGGGAATCACGCCTTGGCTTTCCCCGTTGGTGCCTTTAATATGGCTGCCCGTGCCGCGGACGGAGGTCCAGCTTCCCCCCAGGCCCCCGGCCCATTTCGAGAGGAAGGCGTTTTCGGCAATTCCGCGAATCATGATCGACTCGATATTGTCATCGACTTTGTAAAGGTAGCAGGAGGAGAGCTGCGAATGGCGTGTGCCGCTGTTGAAGAGGGTCGGAGTGGAGGAGCAGAAACGCCTGCTTTTGTAGAGGTTGTATAACTTGATGGCCCATTCCTCGCCGGCATCCTTTTCCTCCATAAAGAGGCCCATGGCGACCCGCATCCAGAACATTTGCGGGGTTTCCAGGCGGCGGGGCTTTTTGCCCGTTTTATCGATGATGAGGTAGCGGTCGTAGAGGGTCTGGATACCCAGGTAGTCGAAATCGAGATCAGCCGACGGGTCGATCGCGTTGGCCAGTTTGTCCAGATCGCGATCGAGCATCCTTGGGGCGAGCCGTTCGATGCGGACGGCTTCCTCGATATAGCCTTGAAAACGCAGGCGGTGGCAATCCTTGAGCGCTTCCAGTCCGTCATTGAGGATGTCCCAGGCGAGCACCTCTTCGTAGATGAAGGTGAGCAGGATGCGTCCGGCGAATTTGGCGAAATCGGCGTCCCTTTCGATGAGGGTCTTGGCATTGAGGATGATTGTCTTTTTAAGGTCGTCCTCGTCCATTTCGGAGTAGATGGATCGGCGTAATTCCGCTTCGATCTCATCCGGGCTGAGGCATAGATCGAGCCCGATCATGCCGAATTCTATCCGTTTTTGCAGTTCGCGTCCGTTCCAGAAAAAAGTCTCCCCGTCGGCTCTTTTGACCACGATCATGGAGTCTTGCCGTTTTTCATCGGCCACCTCCTCTGCCTCGCTCAATTCCCGCATACGAGCGCGGTCGGCGCGGTAGAGGATGTAGGCTTCGGCCACTTTGAAGTGGCCCTGGCGCATGAGTTCCTCCTGCACGATATCCTGCAAATCCTCTATATGGATGAAGGCCTGGTCCAGATTGCGCACCCGTTCGCTGGCCGCATGGGCCACCCCGATGGCTGGATCTGAGTCCATATCGTTGGAGAGAAATGCTTTGCGCACGGCGATCTCAATTTTATCCACCGCCCAGGGGACCACCTGGCCGTTGCGTCGAATCAGCCGGACCGAGTGTTGGGTGACCGGAAAAGGCGCGTTGGTGCTGGCGGCGTGGGATCGGCGAAAGACCAGGCTTTTGGCCACATCGTGTGCTTTTAGGGTAACCAACGCTTTTTCAATCAGCAGGTAGATTTCGCTCTCGGTCAGTTTGCCGGGGTGGTTTTCTTTCGATTCCTGGGTCAGCAGCCGACCCACCTCGCGGGCTACGGAGGCGACAAACTCCTGGTTTTGCTCTGTGAAGATGTTCTCTTGCCGGCGGGAGAGCATCAAATCGGTCAGGGCATGGCCGATGGTGTCCGCTACTTCTGCCAGATCGAACTCCCTTTCCACGCCTCCTACTTCGACCATGATATCGGGCTGGACAAGACGCTCGTTCAAAAGCACGTCCCGCCAGCAAAAACGCGGTTTCTCGTTTTTGGGAGTGGTCGTCAGTCGTTTCAGTTCCAGGTCTTCTTGCAGGGAAATTTGGCGGATCATTGTTCTTTCAGGGGGTTTGGGGTGGTGGGTTGAGGCTTTAAATTTTGTTTACAGTTCATCGTCATCGACAGAATCGAGGGCTGATGATTTCTGGTATTCGGTCACGCGGCCTTCGAAGAAGTTTTGCTCTTTCTTGATGTCCATCATCTCGGCCAGCCAGGGAAAGGGATTTCTGACGCCGGGGTTGAGCAGAGGCAGGCCTACGCCCTCGAGCCGGCGATCGGCAATATAGTCGATATATTGGGTGAATTCCTCCGCGCTCAGGCCCACCGCGTTGACCGGCAGGCAGTCGTTTATGAATTCTTTTTCCAGGTTGACGGCCTCCACCATCAGTTGGGTGAGTTCGTCACGAAAAGATTGGGTCCAGATGTCAGGATTTTCCTCCACTAAATCCATCAAGAGATTGCGCAGCAGTTCGATGTGGTTGGATTCGTCGCGCAAAGTGTAGCGAAACATCTGCCCGATGCCGGGAAATTTGTTCTGCCGGTAAAGGGAGAGAACCATCCCGAAGAGGCCGTAAAACTGCGTCCCTTCCATGCACTGCCCGAATAGGAAGATATTTTTGGCTAAGTCCTGTTTGGCGGAAGTTTGGGTCAGGTCTACGTCTCGGCGCATGGCGCGCGAGTTGCTCGAAACGAAGTCGGTTTTTTTCTGGACGGTTGGGATGCCCTCGAGAATGGATTCGCATTCGTGGGGGTTGATGCCGAGGGAACTGATCATGTAAACCAGGCTGTCAGCGTGGATGTTTTCCTCATGCGCATGGCGCCCTAAAACGAGTTTCAATTCCGGCGCCGTGACCAACTCGCGGACCACGTGGATGATGTTGTCGCCAACGATTCCCTCCGCTCCGGAGAAATAACCGATGCCCATCTTGATGATCCAGCGCTCGATATCGGATATTTCATCGGAGCGCCAATGCTCGCAGTCCTTTTGCATGGGAACATCTTCCGGTTCCCAATGATTGGCCTTCATGTCCCGGTAAAGATCGTAGGCCCACTGGTATTTGAGGGGGAGAATGTTAAAAAACATGGTCTCCCGGCCGTTGATGACTTTTTTGGCTGCAAAGGCCGCTTCGGCCTTTGCCTTGTCGAGGTGAAAGGTCTTTTTTCCAATCGTAAAAGTTTCTTGCATGGCGATGGGTAAAAGGTTGAAGGCTAGACAGGTTTCGGCGCGGGGTTATGACGATGAAAAATGGCTCCCCTTCTCCAAAGAACTTATCCCGAAGGAGTTCCATTCCATTCCGGCCTGGGAATAGTAAAAAGAAGCTTTTTTAAATTTCATCACCATATATTGGGGTTTTAAGGTTATAAAAACACCATATATTGCGTCAATAGTTTTTATAAAGTTTTTTTATTTTTTTTAGGCAGTGTTTTTCAAGCCAAGTATGAAAACATCTTCCGGCCTGTCATAAAAATTCCTTTTCCGTCGGTCCGGGGCAATAAAAAGTTGTTCCATTTTATTGGCTCGCAATTAACAGCTTGTCCACATTGCAAACGCTTGAAATTCATGTTTGTTCACATTTTCAGAGCGATGCTTGAAATTGCCGGCTGCTCCGCAATGGACGGACATTTGCTTAGGCGGATGAAAAAAAGGGGTATAGAGTGCAACTTTTTTCCCAAAATCAGTGATTAATGATGCGTGAATGCCGAGGTCATACAACTACCGGCTTGGCAGGCGCATGATTCCGGTCTTAAGATCCGCAACATGCCCAAAAACGCGTCAACCGCAGAGGATTCATCTACGACCTGTCTCCGGGAATCCGATGAATCCCTGATGCAGCGGGTCGGGGTGGGTGAAGACGCCGCCTTGGCCGTGTTGATTGATCGCTGGAAAAAACCGCTGGTCAATTTTTTTTATCGTTCTTTGCAATCCCTGGAGCAGTCCGAGGATCTGGCGCAGATGGTTTATATACGCCTCCACCGGGCGGCCCCCAAGTATCGGCCCACGGCCAAATTTTCCACCTTTATGTTCCACATCGCCCGGCGGCTCCTCATCAACGAATACCGGCGGCAGCAGCGCAAACCGCTCGAAATGGTCGATCCCAATACTTTGATGATGAAGGAATCCAGCAGCGGAGATTTCCGCATCATGGAAATCGAGGAAGCCTTCAGCCAGGCCCTCGTGGGGCTGCCCGAAAACCAGCGCACGGCCATCCTTTTGCTCAAGCAGCAGGAACTTTCCTACAAGGAAATCGCCGAGACCATGGAATCGACCGAATCGGCCGTCAAAACCTGGATATTCCGTGCCCGCAAACATCTCAAAACCGCCCTGGGCGAATTGTTGAAAATGTAAAATGAAACCGTCAGAAGAAAACCCCTCCATCGATCGCCAACTGGACAAGCTGCTGGCCTCCCGACCGGTGTCCACCTCACCCGGTTTTGAAGCCGCGGTCATGGCGCGCCTCCGGAATAGGGATGCGGATGCCACGCTCGACGCCCTTTTGCAAAATCAGCCCGTAAAGGCCTCGCCCGATTTTACCGAGAAAACATTGGCCGTCATCTTCGTCCAAAACCGCCAACCGACCGGCGGCAAACTGTCTGGCTTTCCGCGAATCTTCTGGTGGGCGGGAGCGGCGGCGGCCATGCTGGTGGCCGGGTTTTTTGCCGCGCAGTCATTCCTCGAACCCTCAAGGATGGATCCGGTTTTGGTGAAGAACACACAACCGGCGAATCCCTTTGATGTGGAGGAGCGCGCTATATCCGTCCTGGCAGATATGGAAGCTTTATTTGTTCTTGTCGATGGGCTCAGCGATGCCGAATTATTCCTCGATGACGAGGCTTACGCGACCCTCGATAGTTTGTCCTACGAAGAAGTGGTCCTGTTTTAATAAATTTTTCTCACAACCAACCCGATGTTCCTAAAGAAAATAATTGAGCTATCGTCAACAGATAGTCCGCGGTTGCTTTCCACCACGGCGAGTATTATTTTGATGATGACGGGTTTGCCTTTGGGTTTAGGCGGTCAGCCGAGCGAAGAATTTCTGGGGCTGCCCCCGACTTTGAACCAAATCGACCCCAATAAAAATCCCGAACGAATTTTTGCCGGGCTTTCGCCGGAAGAACGCAAGGGTTTGCAGGAAATGATGCTGGTCGAAAAATTCCTCAGCCTTCAGCCCGAACGCCTTGTGGAAGTGCGAAAATCCATCGAGTTGATTCAGAAAATGTCTCCGGCGGAAAAGGAGCGCATCAGGCAGCAAATAAGGAAATTCAGGGGCATGCCTCGCGGTGAACGGGAAAAAGTGCATGCTAGATGGAGCGCTGTTTCTACCGAACGCCGAAAAATGATGCGGAACCGTTTCCTCAGTATGTCGGAAGAAGATCGCCGGTCCGAACGGAATAAATTGAAAAACATGACCCATGAGGAGAGGCTCCGTTATTTTCGGGAAACATTTGGAGTGCACGGGGACAAACCAAAAATGCCTCCCCCACCCCCGCCGCCTCCCCTTTATTCCTTGAGTGTTTCCGAGCCGCTTTCCACCGTCGGAGATACCGATTCCGATAATGTGGAGTCCGCAAACGGAGTAAAAACAGAAAGCCCGGCAGCGGTTGATGCCGAAAAAGAGGACGAATAAATAAAGCGGGCCTGGATTTTCCGGCATTTATTATTTATCTTAAACTCGAAAGATCGGGAAGGCAGACTTATATTAGAGGGTTACTTCAAGTTTGCTGAGGGCTTCATTCAATGCCGGATCCATTGGGTGGCCGTTGTATAGCACCTTACCCTGGGGAGAAACCAGGATCATGCGGGGAATGGAATCAATCTTCAAAAGCTGTTGAAAAGGAGCCCCCTGTGGCTCCACCAGCCAGGCGAAGCGGATGTCCCGGGCTTTTCGCACGGTATCGGCCCGTTCTTCCGTTTCCGTATTCATTCCGGCAACCACTATTCCCTGCGGCTCCAGTTTTTCCGCTTTGTGAATCAATTCCGGCATGAGAGCAATGCAGGGAGCACACCAGGTCGCCCAAAAATCGATGAGTATGCCCTTCTTGTCCGTCACCAGCTCATTCAAGGTGGTTTTTTCGCCCTGGGAGGTGGTTAAAACCGTATCCATGGGAATGACCAGGTTGGTCATTCTCTCCTCTTGGCGTTTTTCACCGATCCAAATAGTGAGAATCTCCGCCAATTCCGGGTAATTCCAAAAACTCTCCTTGGCATTGCTGGCAAAACTCTCCGACGGTCCCGAAATCTTGGCTTCGTAAGTGCGAAACAAGTGGTAATAGCCCATTAGTTCCCGCTTTTCGGTAAAAATTTCGCTCTCCTTATAATCCCAGTTTTCCAGGTTCTTTTCCATTTGCGGGAGCAGTGCCATGAGGTCCTCGAATTGTCCCTGGGTCCAGTAGCGCGAGATCTTGGCTTCAATGCGGTTTTGTTCCGGCAATCCCGCCTTGGCGGCCCGGGCCAAAGCCTCCTGGAACTCATCTTCACTGGTAAACTTTCCGCCAAACAAACCAGCCCTGAGCTCGTCCAGTTCCATTTCCAGCACCCCGGAATCGGAGATCGAATCTTGCCCGGCATTTTCCGGTTCGGCTCCAAGCCTTTCCGAAATCATAAATTGACTGAAGGCCAGCATCCCGAAACTGAAAAGACAGGAGGGAAGAGATTTTATTAAAAAATGGTTTTTATAGATGATCATGGAGGCTGTTTTCATCCTTTGTTGGATTGAATTAAGTAAACGGAAAGCGAATGATAGGAGCGCTTAAACCGGCCTTTATTGCAAATAATCTAAGGCGTGGGATTCTCTCCCCGCAACAAAATCTTTTCTAGTTCCCCAACTTAGTAACCCTAACTTCCCCTTAACCATTGACCCTGATTTTCTCACCTTCAACATAGAAGAAATGGATTCCAGACCTAGAGGACAAATATTTTTCCGATTTATTTCCTTGATCGTATTGGCTTCCGTATCGATCCCTTTGCCCAGTCTTAGGGGACAGGATGAACTGGTGGTGGAAGCCGAAACGGTGGTCGCGGTGGAATCGACTGAACTGACCCAGAAGGAGCTTTTTGAAGCTTATGGTTGGTTTATCGGGCAAGAAAAGGCGCTTTATATTGGCTATCCGGATGACGAACTAACACTTATTATCAATGGCCTAATAATGGGGGCGCGGGGAGCTCCGGGCCCGGACAATATCAAAGAAGCCGTTGTCCAGGTTGAAAGTATGATCCGGCAGCGATTGGCAGCCTTTCAGGAAATGCAGGAAAAAATAAGCTCCAGCCAGGAGCCTGAAAAAATGGTCTCCGAAGAAACATTTTTTGCCGAACTGGATAGAAACCCGAGCATCCAAAAAACCGCCTCGGACCTATATTATGAAATGATTGATGAAGGTATCGGCAGAAAACCCGAGGGGAATGACTTGATACGCCTGAACTACACCGGGATGCTTGTCAACGGCCAGGTTTTCGATTCTACCGTGGAGAGGGGCCAGCCGGCAGATTTAAATCTCAATCAGTTGATACCGGGCTTTGCCGAAGGTTTGCAAATGGTCAGGGAAATGGGAAAAATTAATCTGTATATCCCAGCCCGGCTGGGCTATCGGGATAGGCCGTCCGGCAAGATCCCGCCGAATTCCACCCTCATATTCGAGGTCGAGCTTCTGGAGGTAATTCCGGGCGATTTGCAGTTGGAAACGGAATTTTAATTTCCATGCAGACATCATTGCAAATTTAAGGTCATGGCCCGCAGCGGATTCTTGTCTTTTGCGCTCCTTTTAGTTTTCTAAGAACGATGGCAGGCGGCAAAAAAGGAATCGTGGCGGCGGGAAGCATTCATACCGCCCGTGCCGCCCTGACCGCCCTCGAAGCCGGAGGCAATGCCTTCGATGCGGCCGTCTCGGCCTTTTTTGCGGCTTGTGTGGCGGAACCCGTCCTGGCCTCTCCCGGCGGGGGCGGTTTTTTGCTCGCCTGGCGCGGCGGAGACCCTGTCCTCTACGATTTCTTCACCCAAACGCCTCGGCAAAAGACTGAGGGTCAACTGGATTTTTTTCCGGTTCATGCCGATTTCGGTCCCACCACTCAGGAATTTCATCTCGGGCTAGGGTCCTGCGCCACACCCGGCGCCATAAAAGGCATGGGAATGGTGCGGCGCGATTGCTGCCGGTTTTCTCTCCGGCAATTGATCGAACCGGCTCTTACCCTGGCCCGTGAAGGGTTCGTGGTGGAAGATTTTTTGCCCGTCCTGCTTGATGTTGTCAGCCGTATCTACCTGGCTTCGCCGGAGGCTGCAAGGGTCTTTGCCAGCAAGACTCATCCCGGTAAAATTCTGCAAAATGGAGAGCGTTTTACCCAACCCGAAATGGCCGTTTTTCTGGAGGCGCTGGCCGACGAGGGGGAGGATTTTTTTTACCGGGGAGAGGCGGCTCGAAAAATCGTCCAATCCTGCCGCGAACGGGGGGGGCACCTGAGGATGGAGGATTTCGAGCATTATCAAGCCCACAAACGCCGCCCACTGCAAGTGGCCTATAGGGATTCAACGATTTGGACCAATCCGCCCCCGGCCCTCGGCGGGACATTGATAGGCCTAGCCCTGAAGTTGATAGCGGGCGGTTCATTGCCCCGGCACGAGTTTGGCTCCCTCGGCCATCTGGAAATTCTGGCCCGCACCATGCAATTGACGGGGCGACTGAAGAGGGAGCGTACCGGGCAGTTTCCTGGAGACCTCGATAGGGCGGAGTCATTACTGGATAAAGACCTCCTGGCCTCTTACAAAACAATTTTGGCGCAGCACCCCGTTTGTCCATCCGGCACCACCCATGTCGGCGTCATCGATGCCGATGGCAATGTGGCCGCTCTCAATCTTTCCAATGGCTCCGGTTCCGGTATTATGGCCCCGGACTGCGGTTTTATGCTCAACAATATGCTGGGAGAGGAGGACCTCAACCCGGCCGGTTTTCACCAATGGAAGCCCAATACGCGAATCGCCTCCATGATGTCCCCCACCCTGATCTTCAACCGGGAGGGCGTCCTGGCTACCGGCTCGGGCGGCTCCAACCGCATCCGCTCGGCCATCTTGCAGGTGATCCTGAACCATATCGATTTTGCCATGCCGGTGGATGAGGCCGTGCAAAGTCCACGCATTCATTTTGAAAACGGGTTGTTGCATCTGGAGGGGAAATTTTCAGCGGAGGTCGTGCGACAAATGGAGGAGCGGTTTTCCAAGGTCAAAGTATGGCCCGACAACAATTTGTTTTTCGGAGGAGCCCACACGGTATTCAACCGGGCTAATGGAGAACTTGTGGGAGCGGGAGATATTCGGCGTTGGGGAGTATGCCTGAGTCTGGATTGATGCCATGCCGGAAATAAATGTATCAGCGGACCAATTGGCCTGGTTCCGGTTGAAAAGGTCGGGCTTGGTTGAGCCTTTCAAAAGGCCGGAGGAAGCCGCCTGCGCCCTCGGTGGCGTACAGGCCCAAATCCTTTCCGCGGCCGGGATCGCGTTGACCAACCGCCTCAACGGGTTTTCCAAAACCAGATTGGAGGAACTTCTATGGCAGGAGCGCACATTGGTAAAACTTTGGGCCCAGCGGTTTACGCTGCATCTTTACCCCTCCGCCGAATGGCCGACCATTCATTCCGCCTATGTACGCAACCGAACCTGGTGGCGGCGCAGTTTCTGTAAAAACGGGGGCGATGAAAAGGATTTTAATAAACGGGTGAAAATGTCCGCCGCCCTCCTCCGAAAGAAGGGCCTGGATGGCATGAGCCGCACCAACCTCCGCCAGCTTCCCTTCGATAACAGCCCGGAAATGCTCTCGTCCTGGGGAGGACTGTTTGCCGAGCTGGTGCAGCAGGGTCTGGCCTGTCACAGCAGACAAAATGGCGGCCTAAGTTACTTCGTTCACCGGGAGCATTGGCTTCCACAACTGGACTGGAAGCTCCCGCCGCAGGAGCAGGCCGACCAACAACTGGCCAGGCAATACCTTCACACTTACGGGCCAGCGCCAGCCAGCGATCTTGCCTATTGGCGGGGACTCGCCGTTAGCGTTGTTCAATCCTCGCTGGACGCTCTTGAGAAGGAAATCGCACCATGCAAAATAGAGGGCCAGGGCCGGACTCACTACTGCCTGGGCAAAGACCTGGACGAGCTACTAGCAGACCCTCCTCCCAGAAACCGCTGGCCATTGATCATGCTGGGCCGCTTCGATCCCATCCTGCTGGGACACAAAGACAAAACCTGGATTTGCCCCAAACCTTTTTACAAGCGCGTCTGGCGGCCGGCCGGTCATATCGAGGCGACCGTCATTCACCTCGGAAAAACCATTGCTACCTGGCGCTATAAATTGAATGGCTCTGGCCTCGAATTCAAAGTTTATCCCTTCAAGAAGCTCCCTCAAACGATTTTTCCCAAAATAATAAACAGAGCCAAAAATATAGCCCGGCATTTCGGAGTCAGGGCAAACAGATTAGAAATTATATTCGAAAATGTTTAGAATCGTGCCAGAAAGTATTTTGCCATGATAAGGAAACTCGATCATATCAATATCGTGGTCAGCGAGTTGGAGGACGCTATGCAGTTCTTTTCGCTGCTTGGTTTTGCATCGACCGCCCCGGCGGATTTGTCAGGTGAGTGGATTGACTCGATTGTCGGGTTGAACCGGGTCCGCGCGCGCTATGTGGTGCTTTCCCATGAGGGCTCGAAAACCAACATCGAACTGATTGAGTACCTGCAACCTCCATCCGGAAAAGATCCTGCTCAGGGGGTCGCCAATCAGATCGGATTCCGCCATATCGCGTTCGAAGTCAAGGACATCGAATCCGAATATGCACGCCTCGAATCCAGCGGCGTAAAATTTTTGAGCGAAATAAAAATTTATCCGAAAACCGGCAAGAAACTGGCTTATTTTTACGGACCGGAGGGCATTTTGATGGAACTGACGGAAAATCCCGAATAACGAGCTACGGAATCCTTTATTCCATCAGCCGGGCGGGGGTGGCCCGGATTACGATGATGGCTCCAGCTACCGTCAACAAGCTGGCGATGTAAAATTCGGCCGTGGGAATTTCGCTCAGAATAAGCGCCCCCAGGATGCCGGCAAATATGAATTGGCCCAAATTGAAAATCGCCACCACCTGGCCCCTCAGGAATCTGAGCGCATAGTTGATAATTCCATGGCCGAATACGGTGGGAATCAGACCCAGGCAAAGAATATAGACAATTTCTGTCCAGAGATCGGCGCCAGCGGGATAGGGCTCCACCAGGCCGACCGCGATACCGGCTGCAGCAAAGACCAGGCATATGAAACCGCCAAGCAGAAAAACTGGCACTATATATAGGTAAAGTGAGGCAAAATTTCGGTTCACCCGTCCCAGGGCCATGTAAAGGGCCAGCAGAACCATCGACCCTAGACTGAGAGCGTCGCCCAAAGCGTATGCGGGATTAAACTGGTAGTCGGCAAGGCCAAGCAAAACAACTCCAAACATGGAAAGCAGCGTGCCCAGGATTTCCCTTCGGTTTATCATTTCGCGCAACAGGAACCACATCAGAAAAGGCATTGCGATGGGCACCATCATGACGATGAGGGTGGAATTGGCGGCAGGTGTAAACCGCGCCCCTATCATCCAGGTCATAAAATGAACGGCCAAGAATAAGGCAGGCCAGAATATTCGCCTCAAGTCTTTACACTCAAATGCGCCGGGATGCCTGGCCCTGGCCCGGAAAAACCACGGCAGCAGAACTATTCCCGCCACCAGCAGCCGGTAGGCGGAGAGCAGAACTGGTTCAGTCTGGCTTAATTTTAATAATATAACGGAGGTGGAACCGGCAAAAACCCCGATTAAGACTATGACGTATGGCAAATACATGAGGATTTCGCCAAAAACATTCACCGGCCCCGCCCGGCGAAATGAAAAGGCAAGCCATGGACTCCCGGCACGACAGGGCTAATACCACCGCTTTTTCTTGGCCAGTTTCTGGGCCAGGGAGAAGCGCACGATGGTTTCCAGTTTTTCCACTTCGGCCGGATCAAGTTTTTTCGCCCGTGCTTCGGCCAGAGCTGTTTCCGCCCTTTCCTGGGCCTCTTCCACCGCCGTCAGGTCAATTTCCGCTATATCGATGGCGCCCTCGGCCAGAACGGAGACTTTGTCCCCCAATACCTGGGCAAACCCCTTGTCTACCGCCAGCATGGTTTTCTCACCATCTTTAGTAACGACTAATTCACCGGGTTTGAGCATGGTCAGGATGGGCACGTGGCCAGGCAGGATGCCCGCCTCTCCCACCACCGTGGGAAGCACCACGGCGTCCACCGTATCGCTGTAAACTTTCTCTTCGGGCGTTACGATTTCAAGAATTAAAGGCATTTCAGTTTATTATCCCGGTAAAGTTCTTTTTTCAACTTGATCAAGCGCCAAGGGCCTCGTCGATGCCGCCTTTCATGTAAAAGTCGTTCTCGTTGACGTTATCGAGTTCGCCGTCGAGTATCATCTTAAAGCCACGGACGGTTTCGGCGATGGTCACGATCTTTCCAGGCACACCAGTGAAGACCTCGGCCACGGTGAAGGGTTGGGAAAGGAATTTCTGGATTTTACGAGCCCGGAAAACCACCTGGCGGTCTTCCGGCGAAAGTTCGTCGATGCCCAGAATGGCGATGATGTCCTGCAAATCGTTGTAGCGCTGCAATACCTGCTGAACCCTGCGTGCGACGAGGAAATGCTCCTCGCCCACCACCGCCGGATCGAGGGCGTTGGAGGTGGACGACAGCGGATCGACCGCCGGGTAGATGCCCAGTTCGGAGATGCGCCGCTCCAGCACGATGGTGGAATCGAGGTGGGCGAATGTATTGGCCGGGGCCGGATCGGTCAAATCGTCCGCGGGCACATAAACGGCCTGGAAGGAAGTGATGGATCCCTTGTTGGTGGAAGTGATTCGCTCCTGCAAGATGCCCATTTCCTGGGAAAGGGTCGGTTGGTAGCCAACCGCTGAGGGGGAGCGGCCAAGGAGGGCGGACACTTCCGAGCCGGCCTGCGAAAACCGGAAGATGTTGTCGATGAAGAGGAGCACGTCCTGGTTTTGTTCATCCCGGAAATATTCGGCCATGGAAAGCCCGGAGAGGCCAACCCGCATGCGGGCGCCGGGTGGTTCGTTCATCTGCCCGTAACAAAGAGCCACTTTGGAATTTTCGATGTTTTCCACGTCGATAACCCCCGCGCCGCACATTTCGTGGTAGAGGTCGTTGCCTTCCCGCGATCGCTCCCCCACCCCGCAAAAAACGGAAAATCCGCCGTGTGTCTTGGCGATGTTGTTGATCAACTCCATAATGACTACCGTTTTGCCAACGCCAGCGCCTCCGAATGCGCCCACCTTGCCACCTTTGATGAAGGGGCAGATGAGATCTATCACCTTGATGCCGGTTTCCAGGATATTGGACTGGGTGTCCTGCTCGATAAGGGTTGGCGGGTTGCGATGAATGGCGTAACGCTTCTCGTGCTTGACCGGGCCTTTTTCATCCACCGGTTCGCCGAGGACATTTAAAATGCGGCCCAACACGCCCTCGCCCACCGGCACCGAAATGGGGGCCCCTGTGTCGAAGGCCTCGCCACCGCGTATCAACCCTTCGGTCGAGGTCATGGCCACACCCCGGACCATCCCTTCGCCCAGATGCTGCTGCACTTCGAGTACCAGCTTGGTATCTTTTCCGCGCAATTTATAATTAACTTCCAGGGCCTGGTTGATCTCGGGCACATTGCCATCGGTGAATCTCACATCGACGACGGCTCCGATTACCTGAACGATGATTCCTTTGTTCATAATATGATAGCTTTGAAGGGAATTGAGTTTTAAATAAAAGGTTGTTTCAAGTCTTGACGGTTGAATTGATGATCAATTGGCGGCGGCGGAAAGTTCCAGAATTTCCTGCGTGATGGCGGCTTGTCGAACTTTGTTGTATTCGAGGGTAAGGTCCTCCACCAGGCCTTGGGCGTTATCGGTCGCCGTTTTCATGGCCACCATGCGGGAGCTGTGTTCGGAGGCTTTCGCCTCGAGCACCACGTGATAAATTTCCTGCTTGAGATAGAGGTTCAACAGTTCGTTCAGGATGGCTGCCGCGTTTGGCTCAAACTGTATCTCGCGGGTGTCTTCCGTGTCGCCTGCTTTTCCCGTATCCTGTTCCTGCTTTTGGAGGATCGATTTTAAATCGTGAAACGGCAGCAGGGGAAGGAGGACGGGCTTCTGCACCATCGTGTTGATGAATTGGGTATAGAGCACTTCCAGGGTGTCTATTTTCTCCTCCTGGTAGCTCTGGATGAGGAACTCGACGGCGGTGCGGACTTCGGCAAAGGGAACCTTGTCGGTGATGGTAAAATCGGCCAGCTGGTCCCTACCCGTTCGACTTACGAACTGGGCCGCTTTCCGGCCAATGGTAACATAGACGGCTTTTCCTTCGATTTCCGCAATCATCCTGAACAAATTGGCATTGAGGGCGCCGCAGAGCCCTTTGTCCGTGCTTACAACAAGTATTCCGCGCTTGCGCACAGGCCGGATCTCGAGGAAGGGGTGGTTGAAATCAATGAGGCGGTTGCCTATCGAACTGAGCATCTCGGCCATCAGTTTGGCATAGGGGCGGCCAGCCAAGGCGTAATCCTGCGCCTTTTTCATTTTCGAGGCCGCCACCAACTGCATGGCACGCGTTATCTGAGCGGTATTTTTAACGCTCTTGATGCGGCGACGGATATCGCTGGTATTGGCCATGGCAATTTAAGTCAGTTCAAATAATAAGACGAGACGGCGGGCTCATTTATGCGGCGAAGGTCCGTTTCCAATCTTCCACCGCCAGCTTCAGCTCGTCCTCGATTTCATCTGTAATCTGCTTTTCTTTCAGGATTCGTGCCATCAGGTCTTCTTTGCGGGTGGCATAAAAATTTTGCAGACTGGCGCTGGCTTCGACAATCTTGCCGACCTCGATGTCGTCGAAATAGGCGTTTTGAGCCGCCCACAAGATACCCACTTGAATCTCGATGGGCTTGGGGCTGAAGGCCGGCTGCTTGAATACTTCGACAATGCGGGCGCCGCGTTCGAGCTGGGCCTTGGTGCGGGCGTCCAGGTCGGAACCGAATTGGGCAAACGCGGCCAGCTCGCGATACTGGGCCAGTTCCAGTTTAACCGTGCCGGCAACCTGCTTGCAGGCCTTGATCTGGGCGGCCGAACCAACCCGGGAAACCGACAAACCCACGGAGACGGCCGGACGGATGCCCTGATTGAAAAGGTCCGTTTCCAGAAAAATTTGCCCATCGGTGATGGAAATTACATTGGTCGGGATGTAGGCGGAAACGTCGCCGGCTTGCGTTTCGATGATGGGCAATGCGGTCAGGGAACCGTTTCCATTTTCTGCATTCAAGCGGGCGGAGCGTTCCAGCAGGCGGCTGTGCAGGAAAAATACGTCCCCTGGATAGGCTTCACGGCCGGACGGCCTTTTCAGGACAAGGGAAATCTGCCGGTAGGCCACCGCCTGTTTAGAGAGGTCGTCATAAGCGATCAGCGCGTCCATCCCATTTTCCATGAAATACTCGCCCATGGCCGCCCCTGAAAACGGGGCCAGGTATTGATTGGCCGGATTGTCCGCAGCGGGGGCCGATACGATGATGGTGTTGTCAAGGGCGTCATGTTCTTCGAGAACCTTGATGGTACGGGCAATATTGGAATTTTTCTGCCCCACTGCCACATAAATACAATATACGGGGCGAAAATCGGGATCGCCCTTCTCGATACCTTTCTTGTTAATCGCCGCCTGGTTGATGATGGTATCGATGACGATGGTGGTCTTCCCCGTCTGGCGGTCGCCGATGATGAGTTCGCGCTGGCCACGGCCGATCGGGATCATCGAATCGATCGGCATTATGCCGGTCTGGACAGGTTGGCTGACACTCTGGCGCGGGATGATGCCGGGGGCTATTTTTTCAACCGGGGACATTTGGGCCGTCTCAATGGGGCCTTTACCGTCCAACGGCCGGCCGATGGCGTCCACTACCCGCCCGAGGAGTTCCTTGCCCACCGGAACGGAGAGCAGGCGGCCGGTTGTCTTGGCCTCATCGCCCTCTTTCAATTTGCTGGGGTCGCCCAGAATGACCACCCCGACCTCATCTTCTTCCAAGTTCAGTGCAATGCCGAAGACTTCGCCGGGAAACTCGATCATCTCGTTGTACATGGCCTCCGAGAGGCCGTCCAGTTTGGCCACTCCGTCCGCCAACTGGATGATCTTGCCGGTGTTTTTCCTGACCGTCTTCGCTTCGAATTTTGCGATTTCTTCCTGAATCTGATCGATGATTGTGCTCATAGCGGTTGATAAAAATGGAAATTATGGATGGGTTGGCAGGTTAATCTAATTTTATATTATATTGAACTCGTTTTATTGTTTTATTTAATGAACGGCGCTGGCCAGGGTCTCCAGCTGCCCGGCCAGTGAAATGTCGTAAACATCGTCGGCAATGCTGACGCGGATGCCGGCAATAAGGTCGGGATTTTCCCGGGTCGTCACCTGGATGGTCCTGCTGTAACGGGCCGTAAGCCGACTTTCCAAATTGCGAAGGGTCTCCTCGCCCAATTCGCCGCAATGCTCGACAACGGCCTGGGATTTTCGGATTTCTTGTTTAATGATGCGCAGGTATTGCTTGAGTATGGGTTTGAAGCGACGTGGCGGGTTCTCCGCCAAGACAGCCAGAATGGCCTCTACTTTTTCCTCGGATACCGTGCCGTCGTCCAGGCTCAATTGAACCAGTTTTCTGGCGAAGTCTTTGTTTGATTTTTCGGCCTTGGCCATAACAAAAATTTAGATTCCTTGTCCCTGACTCTCGGTCAGGATTCGGTGGCGGCCAGTTCCCGGGCAGCCGATTCGCTGAATTGGGTCTTGTCCTGCTCGGTGAGTTCCTTGCGCAGCACCTTTCCGGTGGTCAGCACGACCAGGCGGGCGATTTCCTGCCGCACCTCGGAGAACATGGCAATGCGTTCCTGGGAAATCCTCTGCTCGGCCTTCTTTAGTATCTGCTCGGCCTTGGCGATGGCTTCCTGGGAATTCTTTTCCATCATAACCTTGGCGCTCTGGCGTGTTTCTTCGAGAATTTGTTTAGCCTCCTCGCGTGCTTGGCGAAGGGTTTCGGCCTCCTTCTTTTCAGCTTCGGCCAGCTTTGTTTTCATCTCTTCGGCATATTGGAGCCCTTCCGCAATCTTCTGTTGCCGCTGGTCCACCGTGGCCAGAATGGGTTTGAAAGCAAAGCGGTAGAGGATGAACGCGACGATGCAGAAGTTGATGATCTGCGCGATGAGGAACGGCCACTCGACATGGAACTGGTTGGCCAGGTCCACAATCGGATTGCCGCTGGCTTGGGATGCATCGTGAGCAGCCGATTCGGCCACAGCAAGAATGTTGTTTATTCTCATATCGAATCAAAGTTAAGAAAGCGCGGCCCGCGGCCGGGAGACAGCCCAACCGCGCTCCCCATTGAAGAAAGGGTTTACGGGCCGGTATTGTTGAGAAAGATGGCGTAGAATGCCACAGCCTCAGCCAAAGCCATTCCGATAATAGCCTGGACCAGGATTTTCCCCGAAGCATCGGGGTTGCGGCCCACTGCTTCCGCGCCTTTCATGCCGACCAGCCCTACGCCGATGGCGGCGCCGATGCATCCCAGGCCGCCCTGTATGCTGCCGTATATTTCTGCTAATAAGTGAATCATATCTTCTCTTGTCTAGGTTTTGGTGTTCCTTCTTTGCTTTGCGTTGTGTTGTCTTTATTTATGAGTTCTCAACCGCCCTTTGGCCGCGTTTTGCGGCTGCCGCGGGATGTTTCTGATTGAAAATTGGTTTTCTCCTATCCTGCCTGTCCTTTATTTTATGGATTGATTAATGGGCGTGTTCCGGACCTTCATGATTGCAAATCAATCCAATGTAAA
>CBDDEL010000013.1:0-562709 GCA_965226885.1 Opitutales bacterium
TTCGCGTTGGGCCGGGCGGGCAGACAGAAGTGTTCCTCGAACAGGTAATGGCTCTGTAGCTGCAGAAACCCGTCGGTCAGCTTGCGTTCACGCGAACCGATAATCTTACCCACCGCCACCTTCGAGTTGTCATAGCTGATGCGCCGGGGCACCGCCCCGAAAAACTCAAAAGCTCGCAGGTGCCCCTCCCAGAAGCTCTCCGTGCACTCCCGTTCGAACACCTGCACGAAAAAGGCATCGCTGTAGGGCAGGCTCATGGCAAAAAATGGCCGCCTACGCAATTGCCCCGCCTCCTTCACCAGGGCATGACCGAAGTCCACCTGTCCCTCCCCGGGGCGGTGCTCCAGCGGCACGAACACTTCCCGCCGCCTCGCTCGCAGCTCGGCCACCACCTCCTTGACCGCCGTGTAGCCCCCTTGGTAGCCCTTCTCCCGACCCAAACGCTGGTAGATCCGTTTGGCCGTATGGCGCTGCTTCTTGGGCACGTTCCGGTCCGCTTTGAGCACCTCCTCGATCCAGCCCACATACGGATCGATCTTGCGCTCTCGCCTCTTCTTGCGCCGGTCTCCCGGCGGCTGGGAATAGGCCAGCATCTTTCCCAGGGTCTCCCAGTGCAGTCCCTCTTCTCGCATTACAGAGCGCTTGCTCTGCTTGTCCCGCAGCACTTTGTGCCGCACTCTTGTCCATTGCTTCATATCTCGATACACTCCTCCTTTCTAGGATAAGCGTACCGGTTTTAAAGCGCCCTCTTTACCGTACCGGTTTTTCCCCGGCGTTTACACAACGATACTTTTTTTACGAAATATCCGGGTTAGCCTCCAAACAGGTGCCGTCGATCAGGCAAATGGTGGTGTCAATCGGCTTGTCCAATCCCACCTGCCGGGCCAGAAGGGCATCGCCCACCACCTCAGTCAAGGTCCGGTGCAAGGCCCTCAACTGCTCTTCGCTGAAAAACTTCGAGGCCCGCTCCAGGGTGCTTTTGGAGATGCCCCTGATGCCATCGATCTGCCGGACACGGCAAAAGTCGGCCAACAGATCGCTGCTGCCCAGAGCCCGCGACAAATGCCGAAACGAAATCCCTCCGAGCAGACGGCCCAGCGTATCCATGCGCAGTGCCTTGATGGCAAAACTGGCCCGCTGCCGCCGGGCCTTTAGACCCATTGGCTGCCACCCCTCCAAGGCCAGCTCAATGGCCTGCGATTCCACCTCCGAGTCGATCAGCAGCCGATCGATTCGATCAATGGTGGCGCGGAAGTTATCGTAATCGAGGCACCGGTCGACCACAGTTAAAGCTGGACGCAGGAGGCATTGGATGGCTATATTTTTCATAGAAAGGGCTATATTGATTTTCGCTAACTCAATTATAGAACCCTTTTTTGGCCGGATCGAGCAAAAACTTGCTCTTTCCGGCTCTTTTTATCAACGTCATCCAGTTGACTATAAAATCTTTATATTTTTGGGACAGCCTCTACAATAGTGGATTGGTCAACGCCCACTCCTGCCGCCTGTTTTACCGACCTTTGGCCCGGAGATGCTGCCCATTGACAACTAACCCGGATATTTCATGAAGGGTAAAGTTTGGCTCGTTATTGCTATTGGAGATGGATTTCTTTGTATTTTGGGCGGATCGTCTTGATTTTGAGGTGTTTTTCAGGGTGTAGAGACACTTCCCCCTTTCCCCCATTGGTTCGGTAGCGCCGGGGGCAGCGCCAATGCGCCCTTTAGGTTGGCACCAACCGGCGGGCCGCATGGTTGAAAAGACTGGCCCATGGATAACTTTCACTTAGATGAAAGTGAATCGTTCGGGTGTTGCGCACGATTACCGCTCCGATCTTGATTAATTTTAGCCGTAGACTGTGGCATTGGAGCCGCGCCCACTTCGTCCCTTTTAATGCGAACCGGCGCAAGGCTTCCATCAAGGTGTAGGCCAGCCCCGACAAGAGCAATCGCCACTGGTTGGCCCACCATTTATGCGCGCTGGTGCGTTCGCTGAACAATTGCATCTGTTCCTTGATCCGGTTCTCCATCTCACCGCGGCCACAGTATACTTTGTCGTAAAGCTCTTGGGGATCGCCCTGCAGGTTCGTCACCACGAAGCGCGGGTTGGACCCCTGTGCGGTGTGTTCGGCTTTGTGGATGATAAGGCGTTGCCGCCGCCACGATTTTGCCCCATACTCGAAGTGCTGAAACAGCCGTTGCTTTTTGCCGCTACCCTCGAACCATTGTTTGGCTTGCTCCTGCAACTGCCGGGCCGCTTGCTGCAAGCGTGCATGGCGGGCCGTTCCCACTATAAAATAAACCTCGTTGCGCTCGCACCACGAGAGAATCCGATCCCGGCAGAATCCGCTGTCGGCACGCCAAATAATCCGCGTATGGGGCCAGCTTTGGCGAATCCGTTTAACCAGCAATTTGAGGATGGCCCCGGCATGCTTGCTCGCATCGATCTTGCTGGGCCGCAGGTAGGCCACCAGAAGCTGATCGCCGCAAAAAACATACAGCGCAAAAAACAGTAATGATCATAATAACCGTGGAAAAAACGTCCCTCCTGGAGCCCGTGCACCGGATTGTCGGTGGCGTCAAAGTACAGGATGATCTCTTCGGGTTCCTCGGCAAAGGATCCGATGAACTGTTCGACCAGCAACTCGTTCAGGGCAAAGGCTGCCCGCCGATCCTGCCCGTTCTCAAAACGACACAAAGTCGGCGCGCTGGCCAACGCTTCAGTGCGCCCCGTTACCGTTTGCAACAAAGGATCGCGGCGCAGGGTGTCAAAGTCGTTCAAATCCTCATAGCCCGCCACCAGCCCGTAAACGCGCTGCCGGATCATGGCCAGCATCTCATGGCGCACTTTGCCCTTCTGCCGTTTGTCTACTAATTGCCGGGCCGCTTGCTCGGTCAAGCCCAACCGCCGATCCACTTCCCGGATCAAAAGCAGCCCGGCATCCGAAGTAACCTCACCGCCCTTAAAATCAACCCGCACACGGCGGCCTTTTACCCTTGTCAACTGTAGTTCTAATTGTTTACTTTTTGTCATCGCTGATATTGCTTTAATGTTTAATCTATCCTGCTGTATATCAGCAGATAAGCATATCAGCGATACTTTTTTTATGAAATTTTCGGGCTAACCAATTAACTAAAAAATTTAAAAACATTGAGTTGACAATTCAGACGCCCATCAGGTATATTAAAGCAACCTTGATCTGAGGACTCCTATATCTGAGGACTCCTATGAAAACGCTTAGAATTCCCCTTTTAACCACCATTACGGCCCTCGGCCTACTACTCTCCGCTTCCACCACCCAGGCCATCGACTGCCCCGAAGGAGCCGCCTGCACCGACCCCGTCGGGTTTGTGACTCTGACGGCGGATCCCAGCGATGACGGGGTAACTAGAAAGCTTTCTTTGCTCGGCCTCGGCCTATTTAATGCTATTGAATTTCAAGGACCTGTCGACACGGTCAACGGCACAGTATTGGGTGTAAGTGGAATCGCAGCCAGCCAATTTGATGAATTTTATTTTGTGCAAATTGCCAGTGGCGATAATTCGGGTATAATGGTTGATATTGTAAGTACGGCCAGCGATTCTATTACATTGGCTCAGGATATATCACCATTGATTGCCATCAATGATATCATTAAAATCCGCAAACACCATACCGTGGACTCAGTTTTTGGGGCAAATAACGAATTTGGCCTTTTAGGGAGCTTTTTTATAACCACTTCTGATACAATTCAGTTTTTTGACGCTCAGGGAAGTACTACAATATTTTTCCAAGATTTTGGTTCATTTGGTTTTTGGACCGATGGAGGAGATCCTGTGGGAGACATGATCATTTATCCAGATCAAGGCTTTGTTATTCGTAGAATAGGAACCAGTGTCGCCAGCACAAAACTTCTAGGTTCTGCCAATACGGATGCAACAGCGATCACAATTGAGAACGGGTTTAATATTATATCAAATGTTTTCCCTGTGGATACGACATTAGGCAACTCAGGACTTAATACTCAGGATGGTGGTGAAAGTGGACTATTGGCGAGTTTTTTCATTACTACCGCGGATAATGTACGAATTTTTGATGATCAAGGTATTTTGCAAACATACTTCCTTCAATTCGAATCTGCAAATTATTGGACAAGAGGAAATGATGATGTAACTAACGTAATAATTAAAGCGGGTAGTTCATTCTTGGTGATCAGAAGGGGCGATAGTTTTAATTGGTTTCAACCGCCTACTTTTTAGATTCCCTATATTCTATTATCACTATATTTTTACTAATTCAAATAAAGATTAATTAAATGAAGCGTTTATTAATAATTTTAATCAGTTTAATATCATATACTCATTTTTTAGATGCATTCACGATCAATTTTGTAGTCTCTTCTGGCAGTGATTTTCAAACATCAGATCAGGTTTCTACTAATGGAATTAATGTAAGTATAATAACTTTCAATTCATTTACTCCAGTCGCTGGTGAAATAACCTTTCAAGATATTATTGATAATTCAACTGTGTTAGTAGAAGATGATACTATTACCACTTCGAACCCCGGATTTACAGTTGATGGAACCGTTGTTTTAGGTAGTGCAAACATAACAGGTATTGAAGGAACCGAGTTATATGCCTTTGCTAACTTTAATAACCAAGAGTTTTGATGTGCACTGGAAAAAGTGGACACGAGATTCTCCTAAATGGAGAATCGAAGCATGGGAAGAAGACGCAGTATAGAGTTCAAAAATGAGGCAGTTCAACTGATGATACTCGATGGTCTGAGCGCCACCGAGGTATCGACCAAACTTGGGGTCAACACCAACCAATTGTATAGGTGGAAGAGGCTCTATCTGGACGATCAGCAGGGCGAAGCCACCTCAAAGCGACAGAGCAGTCCGAAGGAGATGGCGGCCGAGATAGATCGTCTTCGCAAAGAGCTGCGCCGCTCGGAGCGGATCAACCAGATACTAAAAAAAACGGTGGGCTACTTTGCCAAGGACGAACAATGAAGTACCAGTTTGTCAAAGACAACGAGGGGCGCTTCAAGATCGAGGAAATATGCTCGGCGATGGGGATTTGTCGCAGTGGCTATTACTGCTGGAGGCACCGAGCGCCCTCGGCCCGGCGGATCGAGGACGAGGGAATCAAGGGGGCGATCCTGAAGGTACACAAAGAGGCCAAGGGCCGCTATGGGCATCGGCCAATGCACCGCCATCTGAAGGATGATGAGGGCATCGATTGCGGCCGTGACCGGGCTCTGCGTCTGATGCGTGAAATGGGAATCAAAAGCACCCAGAGTAAACGCTTTAAGCCATTAAGAACCAACAGTAACCATCCCTATGGTTACAGCCCCAATGTGCTTAAAAAGCATGGCCAGCCGACCCATATCGACGAGGTCTGGGTGGCGGACACGACCTACCTACGGACCCTGGCCGGTTGGATGTACTTGGCCACGGTGATGGACCTGTTCAGCCGACGCCTGCTGGGCTGGAGCGTTTCCAACCACAACGACGCGAAGCTGGTTGGCAAGGCCCTCAAAGCCGCGGCCATGACCCGCGGCACACTGCGCACCGGGATTATTCATCACAGCGATCGGGGCAGCCCCTACGCCAGCGACGACTATCAGAGGCTGGTCTCTGAACTAGGCATGAAGCCGAGCATGAGCGCCCAAGGCAACTGCTACGACAACGCGGCCATGGAATCGTTCTACGGCCGCTTCAAGACCAGCACGATTCGAGGCCGCCACTTTGCCGACGAGCGCGAACTGCGATCAACTGTCTTCGAATACGTGGAAATCTTCTACAACCGATATCGCAAACATTCCTCTCTGAGTTACCAAAGCCCAGTCCAATTCGAGGAAAATATTTGCCCCCCATGGGGGGCAACGAGAAAACAAAACCCTTTACCAAAACAAGCCGCCTGACACACTAATCAATAAACAATGAATATAAGAGAATCCCGTGTCCAACAAATCCAGTACACGTCATTTGGATTATGGAGAGATACCAGTGGTTCAACTGATTGGCTTGCAGGAAATGAAGGTGATCTCACACAAGTGGTGTTAGATCCTTTGTCTGAGTATACAAGTTTTGCAGGTTCATCAATTGCCTATACGTTCAGCTTCAATGTAGGGACAATAATTGAATTACCTGCCAGACACTTTGTTCTTGAGGCGGTGCCGGAGCCTTCTACTTAGAGGCTGTCCCAAAAGGGTGATTTTTGCGAGGGCTTTTGGGTAGTGTTAACATTTTGAATGTTTAAGCTGTACTTTTTAGCGTGATTATGTTGTGAACTGGGAATGGTCCATATCACAGTAAAATGTCCTCAATGCGGAAGCGATCACATCATCAAGCACGGCAAGGATCCGAAAGGGGTTCAGAAGTATCGATGCAAGGGGTGTGGTTATCAGTTTCGGCTTCACCCCAAAAGTCGTGAGCATCCTCCGGCGCTGGTCAAGCAGGTGCTCCGTGCGCACCAAAACCGGATGAGCCTGCGTGCCATTTACCGTACCTTCGGGGTAGCCCCAAAGACGGTCATCGAATGGATTAAAAAAAAGTCCTGAGTTTGCCGAAGCTGGAGTCCACTCTGCTTGCCCGCCAGTGTAGTGATGTGCTGGAACTGGACGAGGTGTGGTCATTCTGGGGCGATAAGCGTTCGGGGCAGGTATGGCTATGGGTAGCCTTGTGTCGACGTACCCGACAGGTCGTCGGGTTTTCTCTGGGTGATCGTAGCGATCAAACGTGCTGGCAGTTGTATCACAACATCGCCCAGCCCTATCGCGACTGTGCCACCGTAAGCGATTACTGGGAAAGCTACGACAAGGTTTTCCCTCACAACAGCGCCAGCGGGAAACAATCCGGCCAAACCGCCCATATCGAACGCTGGAACAATACCTTGCGACAGTCCCTGTCACGCTATGTGCGTAAAACGCTGTCATTCTCGAAGTCTTTGGTCATGCATTTTCGCGTCCTGTGCTTGTTCATCTGGGAATACAACAGCAATATCAAACATTCGTCATGTTAACACTACCGGCTTTTGATAGGCGCTCATTTTAGAGGTATTTGCATTTGGGAGAGTATCAACTTTGCTCTCCTATGACGTTAGGATACTGGTTTTGGGGTCCGGTTGCCTGGTTTTCTTTGTATGAGCCGACAGTAAGGCTGTGAAAAAGTATTGTCCTTGCTTTTCCGCTCTCTAGCCCGGATATTTCATGAAGGGTAAAGTTTGGCTCGTTATTGCTATTGGAGATGGATTTCTTTGTAAACGCCGGGGAAAAACCGGTACGGTAAAGAGGGCGCTTTAAAACCGGTACGCTTATCCTAGAAAGGAGGAGTGTATCGAGATATGAAGCAATGGACAAGAGTGCGGCACAAAGTGCTGCGGGACAAGCAGAGCAAGCGCTCTGTAATGCGAGAAGAGGGACTGCACTGGGAGACCCTGGGAAAGATGCTGGCCTATTCCCAGCCGCCGGGATACCGGCGCAAGAAGAGGCGAGAGCGCAAGATCGATCCGTATGTGGGCTGGATCGAGGAGGTGCTCAAAGCGGACCGGAACGTGCCCAAGAAGCAGCGCCATACGGCCAAACGGATCTACCAGCGTTTGGGTCGGGAGAAGGGCTACCAAGGGGGCTACACGGCGGTCAAGGAGGTGGTGGCCGAGCTGCGAGCGAGGCGGCGGGAAGTGTTCGTGCCGCTGGAGCACCGCCCCGGGGAGGGACAGGTGGACTTCGGTCATGCCCTGGTGAAGGAGGCGGGGCAATTGCGTAGGCGGCCATTTTTTGCCATGAGCCTGCCCTACAGCGGGTAGTGTATAAAAAAAGAATGTTATTTTGTATTTTTAGCTGTACAAATAGCGTTAGGCAGTTTATTCTTAGTGCATGGTTACTAAAATTATTAATTGTCGGCACTGTGGAAGTGCAAATATCATTAAATTTGGCAAGACGCCCAACCATAAACAGCGCTACCGCTGCCATGATTGTGGTAAACAAAGCCGCGAAAACCCCACAGTGAAATACACCGAAGAGCAAAAAGAAATGATCCTTCGAGTCTATCAGGAACGCAGCAGTCTACGCGGTTTACAGCGCGCCTTCGGGGTGAGTCCCAACACCGTTTTGAGTTGGTTAAAAAAAACGACAATCGCTGCGACCGCTCAAAAGCACGATTCTTGCGGCCCGCCGCCATGATGTCATTGAACTGGACGAACTGTGGTCTTTTGTGGGGCGCAAGAGCGATGCCCAATGGGTTTGGATCGCTCTTTGCCGACGCACCCGTCAAATCCTCTCCTATGCCATTGGGCCTCGGGATTGGTATCGTTGCCGGGAACTTTACGAGCGTCTGCCACGGGCCTACAAAAGATGTGCCACCTACAGCGACTTTTGGAGCACTTATGATGAAGTCTTTCCTCATAACCGATCCGTGGGAAAAGAAACCGGTGAAACGGCCCATGTGGAACGATGGAACAATACCCTGCGCCAACGACTGGGTCGTTTCACACGCAAAACCCTCTCCTTTTCCAAGCTTAAGAGTATGCATGAAACCTGTCTGAGACTTTTCATTCATCAATATAATCAAGAATTAGCCACCATTCCTACTTAATACACTACCCTACAGCGATGCCTTTTTCGTGCAGGTGTTCGAACGGGAGTGCACGGAGAGCTTCTGGGAGGGGCACCTGCGAGCTTTTGAGTTTTTCGGGGCGGTGCCCCGGCGCATCAGCTATGACAACTCGAAGGTGGCGGTGGGTAAGATTATCGGTTCGCGTGAACGCAAGCTGACCGACGGGTTTCTGCAGCTACAGAGCCATTACCTGTTCGAGGAACACTTCTGTCTGCCCGCCCGGCCCAACGAGAAGGGCGTGGTCGAGGGGATCGTGCGTTATGCCCGGGCCAACTTCCTGGTACCGGTACCGCAGGTTCGGGACCTGGAGGAACTCAACGCAAAGCTGTTGGAGGCATGTGAGCGGGACATGGAGCGTAAATTACGCGGGAAAAGGGCGGTGAAAAAGGAACTGCTGGCCGAGGAGCGCGCCGTCATGCTGGCGTTGCCGCCCATACCCTTTGAAGCGAGCCGCAAACGCTCGACCTGCGTCAGCAGCCTCTCGCTGGTGCGCTTCGAGTGCAACGACTATTCGGTGCCGGTGCGCTGCGCCCACCATCCGGTGGTGGTGGAAGGGTCCTGTCGGCAGGTGGTGATCTTCTGTGGGGGCCAAGAGGTGGCCCGGCACCGCCGCATTTGGGATAAAGAGCAAGTCTCTTTCGAGCCGGTGCACTACCTGGCTTTGCTGGAGAAAAAACCGGGCGCTTTGGACTTCGCCCGCCCACTCTCGGGCTGGCAGTTGCCGCAGTGCCTGCAGGTCCTCAGACGCCGGCTCGAAAGCCAATGCGGGGGCGAAGGCACCCGGGAGTATATCCGGGTGCTGCGGCTGTTGGAGAAACACCCCATGGTGGCCTTGCAGCAGGCCGTCGTCTCGGCCCTGCGGGTGGGGGGACTGACTCGTGAGGCCATCGCCCAGTATCTCTATCCTCAGGAAGACTACGGGAGCAGAACCTTCCGGCTGGACGGCCATCCACACCTGCGTCACGTCCGTGTGGCCGCCCCTGACCTCGGTGCCTACAGCGAACTGCTCAAGATTCCAGGAGGGGCTTTATGAAGGAAGAAAAAAACCAGCTGCTGTTACACCATCACCTCAAGAAACTGAAGTTGCCCACCATCCTGCGCGAATGGCCGGCGGTGGCCGCGGCTTGTTCCCGGGACCGGCTCGATTACGCCGCCTTTTTGTTGCATCTGGTCGAACGGGAGCTCATTGAACGCGAACAGCGGGCCGCCCAGCGGCGGATCAAAAACGCCCGTTTCCCCGTGCTCAAGACCCTCGAGAGCTTCGCCTTTGAAGCGCAGCCCTCGATCAACGAAGCGCTCATCCGAGAGCTCATGCGCGGGGAGTATGTCGACCAGCGCGAAAACGTGCTGCTCCTCGGTAACGCCGGTACCGGTAAAACGCACCTGGCCACCGCCCTGGGCTTTGCCGCCTGTGCCCAGGGCCGGCGGATCCGTTTCTTCGGGGTCACCGCCCTGGTTGCCCATATGCTCGAGCAACGCGACAACCACGACCTGCAGCGCTTCATGAAGCAACTCGAAAGGCTCGACCTACTCATCCTCGACGAACTCGGTTACGTCCCTTTTTCCAAGACCGGTTCCGAACTGCTCTTCGACGTGGTCAGCCGCGCTTACGAGCGCACCAGTCTCATCGTCACCACCAACCTGCCCTTTGAGAACTGGATCGAAGTGCTCGGTTCCGAACGGCTCACCGGAGCTCTGCTGGACCGACTCACCCATCGGGTGCATATCCTCGAAGCCAACGGGCAAAGCTACCGCTTGCGCGATGCTCGACGCCGTCGCCGTGGCCCAAAACAATAAACGCCTTGGGCCCGGCTCGTCGGCCTCCGGCCTCCTCACCGACCCCAAGCCAATCCCCAAAACCAACTCCCAAACCCTAAACCTTGACGTACCTGCAATTACTAACCTAAACCTTATTCCAAGCGTACCGGTTTTACCCCGACCCCCGTACCGGTTTCATCCCGGCGTTTACAGATTTCTTTGTATTTTGAGCAGATCATCTTGATTTTTAGGTGTTTTTCAGGGTGTAGAGACACTGCCCCCTTTCCCCCATTGGTTCGGTAGTGCCGGGGGCAGCACCAATGCACCCTTTAGGTTGGCACCAATCGGCGGGCTGCATGGTTGAAAAGACTGGCCCAAGGATAACTCTCACTTAGGTGAAAGTGAATCGTTCGGGTGTTGCGCACGATGACCGCTCCGATCTTGATTAATTTGAGCCGCAGGGTGTGGCATTGGGCCCGCGCCCACTTCGTCCCTTTTAAGGCTAACCGGCGCATGGCTTCCATCAAGGTGTAGGCCAGCGCCGACAAGAGCAATCGCCACTGATTGGCCCACCATTGATGGGCGCTGGTGCGCTCGCTGAACAATTGCATCTGTTCCTTGATTCGGTTCTCCATTTCACCGCGGCCACAGTATACCTTGTCGTAAAGCTCCTGGGGATCGCCCGGCAGGTTCGTCACCACGAAGCGCGGGTTGGACCCCTGTGCGGTGTGTTCGGCTTTATGGATGACCAACCGCAGCCATCGCCACGAATCGGCAGCATAGACGAAGTCCTGGAATAACCGTTGTTTTTTACCCCTTAGTTCGAACCATTCTTTGGCCTGCTTTTGCAACTGCTGGGCGTCTTGCTGCAAGCGTGCATTGCGAGCCATCCCCACGATGTAACTAACTTCGTTGCGGTCGCACCAAGAGAGTATCCGGTCTCGACAAAATCCACTGTCGGCGCGCCAAATAATCCGCGTACGGGGCCAGCTTTGGCGCATCCGTTTAACCAGCAATTTGAGGATGGCCCCGGCATGCTTGCTGGCATCGATCTTGCTCGGCCGCAGGTAGGCCACCAGCAGCTGATCACCGCAAAAAACATATAGCGGCAGAAAACAGTAATGATCATAATAACCGTGGAAAAAACGTCCCTCCTGGAGCCCGTGCACCGGATTGTCGGTGGCGTCAAAGTCCAGGATGATCTCTTCGGGTTCCTCGGCAAAGGAGCCCATGAACTGTTCGACCAACAGCTCGTTTACCGCAAAGGCCGCCCGCCGATCCTGCCCGTTTTCAAAACGACACAAAGTCGGCGCGCTGGCCAACGTTTCAATGCGCCCCGTTACCGTTTGCAACAATGGATCGTGGCGCAGGGTATCAAAGTCGTTCAAATCCTCATAGCCCGCCACCAGCCCGTAAACGCGCTGCCGCAGCATCCCCAATACCTCATGGCGTACTTTGCCCTTCTGCCGTTTGTCCACTAACTGTCGGGCCGCTCGTTCGGTCAAGCCCAACTGCCGATCCACTTCCCGGATCAAAAGCAGTCCGGCATCCGAAGTAACCTCTCCGCCCTTGAAATCAACCCGCACACGGCGGCCTTTTACCCTTGTCAACTGTAGCTTTAATTGTTTACCTTTTGTCATCGCTGATATTGCTTTAATTATTGATCTATCCTGCTGTATATCAGCAGTTAAGCATATCAACGATACTTTTTTTACGAAATATCCGGGCTAGGCCGCCGCTTTGGTTTTTAGTTCGTCTTGCTGGGCCAGCATCTTGGCTACTTTCCATAGGTTGTGCGAGAGTACCGACCAGGCTACGCTGATCGAGCGGTTGGCAAAGCCTTTGCTGCGCAACCGCCCGGCCTGCCAGCGATTCTTCAATACCCCGATCCGCCCTTCGGTGCTGGCCCGGCGCTTTTGCAATTGTCTGAACAGTGGTTCCTCCATCCGTTTTTTCAACTGCTTCGGATCGCGTGGACAGAGCGCGTCGTAGATTCCCTCCTGGGCTAACTGCCGGCGGGCCCGCTGGGAGGCAAATCCCCGGTCCGCGCACATGGCCGCTATGGGTTCTTCCAGGTTGAAGCGGTTCTGTCTTTGCAAACTCTCTTGCATTTGTTCATTTTCGCTTGGAGTTCGGCTGCCGTAGAGTTTCCAGTCCAGCAGGTACCCTTCAACGCTTTCTCCCAAAAACAGGGTGTTGCCGAACTCGACCTCTTGGCCCGCTTTACCTCGCACAATCACCTGCCCATCGAGTTCGTAAACACTCAAGACTTTCTCTGCGTTTTTCACCTGGCGGCCGCCAATGATCCGCTCGTGCGCCTGTTTGATGACCACCGGGATTTGCTCGCTCATGCGCTCCATCCGGGCGAGGATCTGTTGGACCTGTTTTTCGCTGTAATCGCTTTGCTCCCAGCAGGCTTGCAATAATTCCCGGTGACTGCGGGCATGCTCCCCGAGCCGTTTGAGCAGCTTTTTCATCTGCCTCAAGATACCCTTGCGCTGCCGCGCGCTGTCCTTTCGCCGCCGGCTGTGGGTCATCTGTATGCACAGCCGATTCATCTGCCGAGCCAAGGGCTCCGGTTCGATCGGCATGCGATGGCGCAAACCGGCCTTCTCGCGGATCAGCCGGATCGCTTTGAGCAACGTGCCGGCTACATCCTTGAGTAATACCCAGTCCGTCGGCCAATGAATGTTAGCCTCCAAACAGGTGCCGTCGATCAGGCAAATGGTGGTGTCAATCGGCTTGTCCAATCCCACCTGCCGGGCCAGAAGGGCATCGCCCACCACCTCAGTCAAGGTCCGGTGCAAGGCCCTCAACTGCTCTTCGCTGAAAAACTTCGAGGCCCGCTCCAGGGTGCTTTTGGAGATGCCCCTGATGCCATCGATCTGCCGGACACGGCAAAAGTCGGCCAACAGATCGCTGCTGCCCAGAGCCCGCGACAAATGCCGAAACGAGATCCCTCCGAGCAGACGGCCCAGCGTATCCATGCGCAGTGCCTTGATGGCAAAACTGGCCCGCTGCCGCCGGGCCTTTAGACCCATTGGCGGCCACCCCTCCAAGGCCAGCTCAATGGCCTGCGATTCCACCTCCGAGTCGATCAGCAGCCGATCGATTCGATCAATGGTGGCGCGGAAGTTATCGTAATCGAGGCACCGGTCGACCACAGTTAAAGCTGGACGCAGGAGGCATTGGATGGCTATATTTTTCATAGAAAGGGCTATATTGATTTTCGCTAACTCAATTATAGAACCCTTTTTTGGCCGGATCGAGCAAAAACTTGCTCTTTCCGGCTCTTTTTATCAACGTCATCCAGTTGACTATAAAATCTTTATATTTTTGGGATAGCCTCTACTTATGCTTTGATGGCTCTTGGGGGTTTGGCTTTGATTGCCGGTTATGGCCGCAAGAAGAAGGTATGACTGCTTTTTAACTGACTGACTCTATCCTGCCCTACGATTTTTTAAACAAAGCGCTCCGGTTGAAAAACCGGAGCGTTTTGCTTTTATAAGGAGCAGGTAAAAAGAGAGAGAGCAGCAGAACCAACTTTCTTTGTGCGATTGATTAACTGGTCGTGTCCAAATCCAGAATCTTTTTTAAAGGGTCAGCGTCTGGCTGATGTTGAGGACGCTGAAGATGATGCTGAGGGCGATCATGGCGACGAGTAGGAAAGCGAAAATGAGGGCCGCGGAGGAGATGAAATTGGTCAGGAAGGTGAGGGAGCCGGTGAGGTCGCGCCGGTTCATTTTGGTGATTTCGCGCAGGCTGTTGACGATGTTGCCGGTGTTTTCACCCACCGTGAGGATGTCGATGGCGATGTCCGGCATGAAGTAGGTCTGCCGGAAGACGGAGGCGAGGGACACCCCTTCCTGGATCTGCCGTCGGCAAATTCGGAATTTGGCTTTTAACTGGGTATTATGAAGAGTCCGTTCGGCCAGACGGAGGGTTTCAGTGGTATTGATCCCGCTCTCCATCAAGGTGGCCATCAAACTGGTGGCCTGGTAAATTTCCGAATAAAGGAAAATCCTCCCGATAAAGGGGAGCCGCAGAAGCCAGAAATCGGTTTTTTCCCTTCCATTGGGGGTCTTGCGCCATTGGGCCAGGGCCGTGATTGCAAAGATCAGTCCAATTATGATGAATGGCCCGAAATTAACCGTGAAATGCGCGCTGCCGATGAGCATCCGGGCCAGAATTTGCATTTCCCCACCCAGGGTCGTGAGCATGTTTTCAATCTTGGGCAACAGGAAAAAGAGAAAAAAGCCGACCACCCCGAATGCCACGACACAGATAAATACCGGGTAGGCCAGGCTGGTAAGGATGCGGGTGCGCAATTCAGCCGCTTCCTCCTTGTAGGCGACAATCCTTTCCAGAATGGACACCAGGTTTCCCGTCGCCTCGCCCGCTTCCACCAAATGGATGCTCGATTGGTCAAAAATATCCTTACGGGTGGCCATGGAGGCGGCCAGGGTGCGGCCCTCGCTTAAATCACGCCAGAGCGCCTCGGCCAATCCCTTCTGTTCCGGGTCGTTCAAGCGCATGTTGAGCAGTTTGACGGCATCTCCCAGGGGCATTCCACTGGTCAGCAATTCCAGCAGTTTGCGGAAAAATTGCAGTGAGAGGTTCTTTTTGGCGGCCCCTCCTGGCAGTCTCAATTTTGGTTTGGCTTTGCGGTCGCTCTTAAAAAAATCGTAGGAAATTTCCGTGATATCGGTCTGTTCCTGATCCCGTTGCTTGATCGCGATCGGTTTGAAATTGCGAGCAAAAAGCTGTTGCCCGACCTGTTTGCGATCGCGCGCTTCAATGGTGCCGCTAACCGACTCGCCATTTTCGGCAATAGCTTTATAAACAAAAGAGGGCATAGGTGGTGGATACTATCTAAACGAAAATTAAAAGGGTGTGGTGAATGAATATTGCAATCAACACCCCATCAACCTTCATCGCTGATTTTGGAGAAGCGCATGACTTCGCTCAAGGATGTGAGGCCTCGTTTTACCTGGTTCCAGCCCGACTCCTGCAAGGTGACCATGCCGGTTTTAACGGCTTGCTGCCGTATTTGCTTGGCCGAGAGCTTCTGGATAATCATTTCGTGAATGTCGTCATTGATGCGCAGAATTTCATACAAACCGACCCGGCCGCGAAAAGCCAGGTTTCGGCAATGCTCACAGCCATCGGGGACGTAAACCGTCGTGTTCAGGTCTTCATCCGTATAATTGACCTGAAGAGCCCGCAGGCATTCTTCCAGGTATCCTCGGCCTCTTGTGTCGGGGGTTTTACAGCGGTTGCAAAGGCGGCGGACCAAACGCTGGGCGATTATCAACTCCACCGCCGAGGCGATGAGAAAAGGCTCGATTTCCATATCGATGAGCCGGGTGAGGGCGCCGGGTGCGTCATTGGTATGAATGGTGCTGAAAACGAGGTGCCCGGTAAGGGCTGCCCTAATGGCGATATCGGCCGTTTCCATGTCACGTATTTCGCCGACCATGATGACGTCCGGGTCTTGCCTCAGCACATGCCGCAGCGCTCCCGCGAAGGTAAACCCGATTTCCGGCCGCACCTGGGTTTGATTGACGCCCGGCACTTCGTATTCAACCGGGTCCTCAATCGTAATGATGCGTTTGCCCGGCGTGTTGATGTCCCGGATAAAGGCGGTCAGGGAGGTCGATTTACCGGAACCTGTTGGGCCGGTCACCAAAATGATCCCGTGGGGCAGATCGAGGACTTTTTGAATCTTTTCCTGATCGGAGGCAAGAAGACCCAGTTCCTCGAAATTAAGCGGTTGATTTCTCTGGTTGAGCAGGCGAAGGCTGATGCTTTCCCCATACATAACTGGCATGGTGGAAATGCGGATGTCCAGCTCGCTGTTCCCTGACCCGTAATTGATGCGCCCGTCCTGGGGCCGGCGTTTTTCCGAAATATTGAGCTTGGCCATGATTTTGAGGCGGGAAATGATGGCCCCCTGGAATTGGATGAGGTTGTCGGGGAGGCGGATGGGCACCAACTCGCCGTCAATTCGGTAACGGATTTGCAGGGATTCCTTGAGCGGCTCGAAATGAATGTCGGTAGCGCGATCATCGACCGCTTTTTGGATAACCTCGTTGACGAATCGGATGAGGGCGGCATTTTCATCCTCGCTCTCCTCGATTTCGCGCCCGGTGTTATCGGCGTCCGCGATCAGGGAATCGCCCAAGCTGTCGGAGCCGACCCCGAAGTTTTGCGTGATGCAATTGGTCACCGCTTTGGCCGGACCGAGGCGCCAATGCGTTTTTTTGCCGCAAACGGCAAAAATCCACTCGTTCATGCGATCCTCTGGCGGCCAAAGGGTAATCAGCTCCAGGTCTTCCTCATTTTTCCCCTCAATGGGCAGGCATTGGTATTCGTGAATCAGGCGCAGCGGTATCTGCTCGGTGGCTTTGGGCAATAGCTCGAAAGTCTCGGCCACGGGAATCCTGCAGGCTTCGCCGATCCGCTGAACGGTTTCCAATTCATTGCAGCGCAGGAATTGGGCCAGCAAAGGCAGGCGGTCCTGCCGCTGGGATTCCGTAAGCATGGCCCGCTGGTCCTCGTCTAATTTGCGGGTCAGTTCTTTGAGGGGTCCATTTTCAAGATCGGCAACCATGTTTTTCTGTTCCTTTGTTATCTAAAATCGTTATTAAAAAATTGGAGAATTAATTTTGAGATCGGTTTCTGCGGTTTTGCAGTTCCTTCAACAATTCCTCAGCTTCCTTCGGTGTTTTGTAATTTTTTCTTTGGGTGTTGCCCGGAAATTGCGGCCTTTGGGGCGCAGGTTTTGCCTGGTTATTAGCCCGGCTGGCGGCCGGAGCTTTCCTGTTGGGTACGATTACCCGGCGGCGAACGACCGGTTTCTTTTTGGCTCTGGCCGCCCGGTTGGCCGCGGCCAGCTCCTGTCTTGATTTGGTGGCTCCAGGTCGGGTGGTTTGCACCGGGATGGGTTTGTTATCGGGCGTGCGCAGGGTAATTTCCTCGGTTTTGCCATCAATGCTCAACTGGATGCTGTGGGATGTTTCATCATACCCGGTCACCTCAAAAGAGGAGCCGGTTTCCCCGAGGCTGACCCATTCCCCTTTTTGTTGTTTCTTGTTGTAAATGCTGAACTGGTATTCTCCACCCAATGAATAAACGCCGCGAAATTCAAATTCGAGGGCTGCCGAGGCGGGTCGTTTGGGTGTTGGTTTTTTAGCTCGCTGGCGGGCATTGAAATTGTCCGGGATAAAAGGCGAGTTGTCCACCAGGTCGGCCCCGTGCAGAGAAAGGCTTGAAGTAGCGATAAAAGCAACCAATGCGGTCGTTCTGACTACAAGGCGGATCGATACTTTCAGACAGGTGCGCTTTATTCCTATACCGGTCATTTATCTTTCTTTTTCTTCGGTTTCAAAAAAGACTTTAGCTCTTCCTCATCTTCCTTCGGTTTGAAGGTTCCCTTTTCTAAATAGTGGAGAACTTCCTCGTTGCTTTGAAGAAGATCGATTTGTTTTCCTGCGTCCTCATTAGCTTCTTGGCTGGTAGTGAGGACATGCGGTTGTATGAATATGAGTAATTCTGTTTTCGTAAGAACAATCGATTTGGAACCGAAGAGCGAACCCAACAGAGGAATCGAACCAAATAAAGCCAGTCTGGACTTGCTCTCCGTTTCATCAATCGATTGCAATCCTCCCAGAACAACCAGTTCCCCGTCCCTCACACTGATAAATGAGGTTGCATTGCGTGTGCCGATGATCGGTTGCTGGTTTCCGTCGACTGAAATCTCGCCGACCACGCTTTCCACCTTTTGTTCGATTTCCATTTGAACAACGCCATTGGCGCCGATGAGGGGCTTGACTTTCAGCTCGATCCCGATGTCGCGAAATTGCACCGTGCTGCGGGCGAATCCCTGGGAGGCGAGGCTCGATTGGGAGCTCGTGATTACCGGTCGGGCTTCTCCAACATTTATGGTGGCTTCCTGATTATGGGTGGTCATTATGGTTGGAGCCGAGAGCACCTTTACCAAATTGTTTTGCCGCGCTTTATTGATGACTGCGGCAATTGAAAACGGATCTATAGTTCCCCTGGCAATATCAAAAATGGTTTTAGAACCTATGCTGGAACCGGACGGTGTTACAGAATATACGAACTGATTGGCTGAGCCTGTTGGGGTTGTATCGTCGTCACCACTACTTTGTAAGGCGTTATAGGAGAAATTGAAAGCGTCGATGCCTCGCACCAAGTCTTTCGACAGGGAAACTTCGGCGATAACCACCTCGATACGGACCTGGGCCAGCAAAACGTCTATTTTATCTACCAATTCCTTCAATGCTTTCAGGTCGCCGTGGGTGCCGTAGGCGACAATGGCGTTGGCCCGCGGATCGGCCACGATGCGCATGTATTCACTAAACTGGAGGTTCTCTTCACTGGCTGCGACAGCGGCCGCTACCTTGTTGGTTCGTGCTTGCTGCTGTTGCTGCGCCGGTTGTTGGCGCCTGGTCGTTTGTGGTGTCCCGGCCTGGCTTTCACGGGCTTGCTGCTGGCCGGTAATGACTTGATCAACCAGGCTGACCACTTCCTCGGCATCGGCATGTTTGAGGCGAAACACCTCCGTCTGGGTTAAGGGCGCAACATCGATATCCAGTTTATCTATCAAATCGGTGATAATCGTTTTGTTGCTGTGATGAGTGACCACGATGACCTGGTTGGTGCGATCGTCGGCATCGAAGGTCGTGTTGTTTTCAAAATACCGCCGGAGGCTGCCCTGCTGCATGGCTGTCAAGCGCGTGACAATCTCCGAGGCCGTCACATGCTTCATGGTGAAGAAGTAGATGGCCGTGTCCAGAGGCGCCGGGACGTCGATTTTCAAAAGGATTTTCTCAATTCTTTGTAAATTGATGAGGGCATCGACGATCATGAGGGAATTGCTTTTATCGAATGCCACCGGCGTTCCCTGGGTGAGCATGGGCTGCAGGAGGGGAAGCGCTTCGGCCACCTGAAGGTAATTGAGGCGGAAAAACTTGGCATATATCTTCTGGCTGGGAATGGCATCCAGGGTGGTCTTTTCGATCATGGGAGGCACCTGTGTTCCGATAGCGGCTGAGGGCACTGCCTTGAGGAATTTTTCCCCCACATCTGTAATGGCGATCCCGTTGAGGCTGAGCAAACTTTCCAGGGCCAGAACGGCCTCAGCTTTGGTCATGGGGCCCTGGCTGGAAAAATTCATCTTAACCGTAGGGAGGCTTTGCTGCCGTAAAATCGGCTTGCCCGTAAACCGCTCCATCATGTCGAGAACTTCGTTGGACCCCAGGTCGCTCATGCGGATAACGCCCACTGTCTCATCGGGGTTGGGGACATCGGTTTGCTGAGCCTGCAATGCCGTAGTTAAAAAAGTTGCCGTCAGGCCACCCAAAATGGTCCTGAAACAATTATGCATGAATGTTTTTATGCTTATGCGAGTATTCATAATCCAGTCGGTGATGCGGCGGCATCTATATATTAAATTAAAGCGCGTTCTCTTTCAGCTCAAAGGAAGAAATGACAAATTGAGCGTTAAGGAGGCGAGGATCCGATTTGTTGGAGGTTAGTTTCACCCTTTCCAGTCCGAGGTAAGGAGCTCCCTTTTTTATCTGATTGTCAAAGTCGATCAGTTCGCCGATTCCAGCCTGTTGAACCTGGATGCGAACCGTGTGGATGTTAAAGATGTCTCCCGGTTCGGTTTGGGGGGTATTGGTGTCAAATCTCAGATTTGCATTTCGCGCGAATGAGTCCAGTTTTCCCACCAGTTGGGAACTGTTGTAGGTTTTTTGAGGATCCAAACGCTGCAATTGGTCTTGCAAGCGCGTTTCAATCGTCTCGCGTTCGCCCATCAGGATTTGCTGCATGGTCAATTCATTCCCGGTCCGGGTAAACTCGTTGCGAAAGGCTTTTACCGATCGCATCACGGATCCTCCCCACACCAGCAGGCAAACCCAAATAAACAACGTGAGCAGGAAACGCTCGCGAAGCGACAAGGCCTGGAATAAATTTTTTAACATTTTTAAAGTAAAGAGTTCTAAACCGGTTTAAATTCGTTAATTGTCGTTATTCACCTCCGCCACCACCTGGTCTTGGTCGGGAGCGGTTTCGGTCTCCGGCAGCTGCGGCTCGTCGGTGAAAGTGATCTGTAAGGTGAAGGGGGCTTTGCCGCCGCTGGATCGGACCCGCGTAACGACGGAAGATATGCGGGCAGAATTACGCAGGGTCTGGGTATAACTGTTGACGGCCTCCACATTATTGCCAACGCCCTCCACCACCATTTGGTTGTAAGCGGCCGAGGCAGCTTCCGTAAAATGGATGATTTTGGGCCGCCCGGCATTGAGCAGGGTGAGCATTTCAAATGGCCTCAATTCCTGCTGCACGTACTGGTCGATTTTTTCCAGCAGGCTTTGCCGTTCTTCCACGTAAGCGGATTCAGGGGCTTGGCGGGCGATGGTATTCTCCCGGCTTTTTACCCAAATATTCCCGGCCAGAACCCCCACCTGCAAAAGCAGGAGCAATCCCGCGGCGATTCCCGCCCCCATCGCGCCTAGCCAGACTTTTTTGGAAATGGCCACGGCTTTGCGCTCCGTCCGCACGAAATTCTTGTCCCGGACATCGGCCTCCCAGCAGGCTGTTTCCGACAGGCCGGGAAAGGAATCGTCATGACGCCATAGGGTGTCCACGTCCTTCCCCGTTACGGTCCGGCTAAAAAGTTTGGGATTGCGGCCCGCTTTGCCGTCAGTGACGGCGATGGAGCGGACTCCATCGGAAACCTTGAAACCGGCAGGATCGAGAGATGCCAGGAGGTTCTCCCGCTGTTTCAATAGTTCCTCATCCTCCAATTCGTCCTCCGGTAGGGGCATGGAATGGGCATTGACGGGCACCCTGCAGCCGGGCTTGAAATAAAGCGCGCTCAAGCTGGCCTGGTGGTTCAAAAAGCAAATCTCCGGTTGGTCGCACGCTTCCGGCAGCCCCGCCACGAAGTCCGGAAAGACATGATCGTGGTTTTCCAGGTTTTCAAAGCCATTTTTGCGCAGCCGTTCCCGATAAGCGGCATAAATCAGAATATGGGGGGAATCCTTATGATGCAAATACCCCCAGTAAAGGTGTTCCAGAGGGAAAGGGGACACGCCTTCCAGCGAGAATTCAGCGAACTGCTCGATATCCTTGCCTTCGATGCCCTCGGGCAACCCTACCATTTGGGTAAAGAAATACTCGCCCGGCAGCAGCAACAGAGTGCGCTGCGGGATTTTGCTTTTTATTTTCTCTTCAATACTGGAGAGTGCCTTAATCATTAATATTCACTTACTAATACTATTTCAAGGGTCATTCTGTCGATCATATTTTAAAGTTCTCGGTTATTCGTGTGACCTTAAAGGGATAGCCCAGTTCCGCTCCGGCATTGCCCCTTGCCTTGGTTCCCCCGCGTTTGGGGCGGCCCCCGATGATTTTTCCATCGGCGGAATAAACGGTTTCCACATACATTCTGCTGGTCTTGGCGCTGGGATCGGCCCCGGTCCAGGAGACTATCGACGATAGCAGGAAACTGGATTCTCCGCGTTTCACATCCACCACCACTTTGAGGACCTGTGTTTGCAAATCGGCGATGTTGCCGCTGGATGCGATATTGGCGGGAAAGAAAGGATGATTGCGGGAGTTGATCATCTGGTCGTCCGCCGTGCCCCGCTCCCCATCCGAACCGTTTATATAATCATTGAGCGCTACCTGGTCGAAACCGGACAAACGGGCCAATACCGTGAGAACGAAACTGTTGGCCGAATTGAGGTTGACCGGGCTGTTGTGATCCAGTGATACCGCATTTTTAAACTGGTTGAAATAGCGCGTCGGGCGACCCGTTTCATCAAAAAACAAAACATCGAAACCTTGGATCAAGCGCAGCTCCTCCCAGCTTTGGAGGGCCTCGTTGGGTGGATGGTAACCGTCTTCGCCGTTTTCATAATAATCGCTTTCGGCCCCATTGAGGCGCTCTAGGTCGTCCTCGTCAACCCAGTCGTGGAGGGAATCGGCGAGGGTTTCGGCTTCCTGCATAGTGATCCCCATTTCCTCAAAAATCATTTTCATGAGCAGTGGGTCTTCCTGCGCCAGGGCAAGGGAAAATTTTGCCGATTCGTCCGATATCCGGACTTTGATATCGAGGCTTGGGTCAAACCTAACTTTGGCGTATTGCAAGGGATTGCCCCAACCCTGGGCGGGAGAATGCAGGGCGTTGTCGATTTCCCGGATTTCATCGATTACGGCCAGAGCGGTTTCCATGACCGAATAAGCCTCGGTCCGCAAATCATCGCGATTGTAGAATAGACCATAATACTTTATTTTGGCCGTGGCCTCCTCCATGAATTCGAGCAAGATAAAGGACACCAGGGCGGTCAGGGCCAGGACCGCAATGAGAATGCTCCCGCGGCTTTGCCTTTGCCGTGGCCGGCGTCGACTTCTATTATTTTTAAAAAATGGGAACATCCTGGCTCCTTTGCGGCAAGTAGAAGGGAATCACTTTGACCTCGCCTTCATATTCAAATTTCAGCTTGATGAAGTCCGGCAATAGGTATTGGCCCTCAAGGTCTTTTTCCGGTCTGTCATACAAGTCCCAATTGTCCGTCTCCCTGTCGTAATAACAATAAGTTATTTGGGTTATATAGGGAGAAACATGGGTTCGGCGCACATCATTGAGGTCATCCACTTCGTCCAGCCGCGAATACCACAATAAGGAAAGCCCGTCCCGCTCGCGAAAATAAATATGGCTGGTGACGGCTGGCCTGGGCAGCCCTTCCCATACATAGAGGGCCGGGGATTCCTTCAGCCGAAAGGTCAGCAGCGGCTCGTCCAGGTCGCTATAACCGGGGGGCCGGTCCCAATTTACGGGGGCCGCTTTTTCTTCATCGTTGAGACCCTCGGAAAGGGACAGGACGTTTTTCAGGAAGATGGTCACTCCGTCCACATGCTGCTTGAAAAAATCATCCCCGGTGCTGTTGATCCAGATATTGGAAAGGGAGAATACATGCACCATGATCGCCGTCATGAGCGTTCCGCCGATGGACAGGGCGAGCAAGACTTCGATCAGGGTAAAACCGGAATGTTTTTTCAGGTTCTTCATCGATTCAGCGATATTGGTTGTGCTGGCGTCTTGCCAGGAGGCGCTCGCGGGCTTCCGCAATCAATTGGCTGCGCTCGACCGGGTCCGACCAGGTGGGCCGTAGAACCACCAGATTCTGGATAAAGATTTGCTGACTAATCTCATTGGGCGGAGTTAATTCGATAGTCAATTGAACATAGAACAAATCACTCACCCTGGTTTCTTCCACCGTGGCGCGCCAGTTTGCGCTGCCCGAAGAGAGGGTTTCCACCTTGCCTCCATTTTCAAATTCATCCCGGTCTGATTCTTCCAGGGCGATGGTGCGAACAAACCTGACATCGGACTGCACATCGGATTCGCTCTCAATCGAGGCAAGACTGACCAGAGTGTTCACAAAAGCCTGTGTAATGACGACCATGGTCAGCCCGAACAAAGCAATCGACAAGGTGATCTCAATGAGGGTGAAACCGGCGCTCTGTTCGGTGGGGGTTTTCATGGTTTAGGATTAAAGGGCGGAAAAATCGATTTCCGTGTCCGAGAAAGGGTCGAACTGATGGACGGAATGTTCTTCATCGTAGTTCAATTCCACCACAAAAGGCGTCGAGGAACGATCGGGATGAAATATCAAGTGAGTGGTTTTTTTCCGATTGGCGGAGAAGTTCCGCAAAGAGCTGGTCCCCCTTTCGGGAAGTATTCGGTAGAAAATGATTTCCAGGTTCTTATCGTCAGCCGAGTACCCGGTGGGAATTGCCTGGAGGACATTATTTCTGCGATCGGTGATTTGGAATTCGCTCTTTTCCACGTCGAAATCGAGGAAAACCGGCTCCCTGTCTTTGGCTGCCTGGAAGCGGGCGTCCCGCACCACCTTACGCAAAATTTCGGGCAGGGGCCGTTCCTCGAAGCCCCGGAAAATGGCGTTGGCATTGATGATTACCAGTCCCGAGATCATGGCCAGCAGGCTCAGGACCATAACCACTTCAATGATGGTAAAGCCGGATGAATTTCTCCTCATTTTCTTCACAGTCAATTTGAATACAGCTTTGGGTCGGAAATGCAATTTTGTGCCGGAAATACCAAGCCAAAGCAATACACTGACAAATCCTGGTATTTCAATTCTCGTGAAATTGAAAGGGGTTTCTTACCAATTAATAAACCAAATCGACGCAGAAATGTTTCAAACCGGTTTATGAACCGTAAATGGCAAGTAGCGGAAAGCCCGCGTCATTCCCAATTACCGATATCGTCGGCGCTTTCCGTGCCGTCCTCACCCAGCGAGTAGAGGTCGTACTTGTTCGGGTTTTTGGAACCGGGATAGCGATATTTGTAAGGATTTCCCCAGGGATCGTCGGGCAGGTTGTCGATGTAGGGTCCCTTCCATTTGGTCGATTTGTTTCCGGGTGCCTTTAGCAGGGCGCCCAGTCCCTCTGCCGTGGAGGGAAAACTGCCCGTGTCGATACGGAATTTGAGAAGGGGGGCATCCACCGAGGCATCCACGAAGATTTTGGCCGTCGACTCCTGGCCTCCGGCAAAAATACCGGTGAAATTGGTGACCACCACTCCGGCCAGCAATGCTATCAAGGCCAGCACGATGAGGATTTCAATGAGGGAAAAGCCGTCCTGGCGGCTGTTTTTACTTCGGGGATGCTGGCCCCCATGCTTAGTTTTGCCTATCATGATTTTAACCCGGAGCTTAAATTTTCAATCCGCTGGCTCGGTCCACCCTTACTATTTACAGCGGTCAATCTTTCACTTTCTGCTTTTTCCAATACCCCAGACCCATCAAGCGGCCTCATAGTTCCGTCGCAATGCTGACAATATCCGCTCCGCCTAATTTCGCTTCATCGATGGCTCTGACCACCAGACCGGCGGAGGATGCCTCATCTACCTGCAAAATGACCGGCATTTTGTCTTTTAGGTTGAGCCGTTTGACAATCGGGCGAATGCCGGCAATGCCGATCTCACGCCCGCCATAAATGATCTGATTGGCCGATGTTATGGCGATCAGAATACTGTTTTTCTGCAGGTCGCGGGCCGTTATCGAGGGTGGCCGGTTAACCTCCACCCCCGGCTCTTCCACAAACACCGTGGTGACGATGAAAAAGATGAGGAGAATGAATACCATGTCGATCATGGGCGAAATATTGATTTCGCTCAGTTCAGGCTCACCTCCGGCAAGAACACCTTTATTTTTCATAATTAATGTGCGTTTTTGGAAAAAAGTTTTTCAGCGCTCTGCTAAGATCTTTTAAATTCGCTCAGTCCGTTGATGAAACCGACAGCGGTCTGCTCCATACTGGCAACCACCCCTTTTGCCTTGCGGCTAAGCAAAGCGTGCAGAATGAGGGCGGGAATGGCGATAATGAGGCCGAACTTTGTCGTAATAAGAGCTTCCGAGATGCCGGTGGCCAGATTGCTGGCATCGCCCGTTCCGAATACGGTGATAAGTTTAAACGTTTTAATCATTCCCGTAACCGTACCCAGCAGACCCAGTAGGGGGGCCGTGGCCGCAGTTACCGCGATCAGGGGCAGCATTCTCTCAAGGTGGGGTTTGGTCTCGATAATTTTCTCGTAAAGGACCTCCTCAATGAAGTTGTTATCCGCCTCCGAATTTTTTACCGCCGCCGTCAGCATTCTGCCCGCCGGCCCTTTCACGGATTTGGCATGACCCATAGCCTTTTCCCGCTCACCGGCTTTCAAAAAATCGAGAATAATGCTCAGGTCCCGGGGACGGGCCCGGGTTACCAGACCGATCTCGAACCATTTGAAAATAGCTACGATAAAGGCAAAGGTAGCCAACCCAAGAATGGGATACATGACAATGCCGCCATTTTTGATATGTTCGACTATGGTTTCTTGCGTGGCGGCCAGCTTGATGGCATCTCCCAGGGTAGGGTCCACCGGAATCTGCCCGGTGCCGGTCGAGGCTAAAGCGCTGATGATTGCCGCATTATCTTGACCGATGTCCGTCACCACGGAATTGGTGGCCTTGATATCGCTTTGGGCGATTCCGGCGTTGCCCGTATCGCTGGAAAAATAACTGATCGGCCCGACGATGATAAATTTCCCTTTTTCATAACTGCCGTCCGGAGTGACCGCGCTGCCCTCGAAAATATGACCGCCGATAACGTCATTCAAATGCGCAAAGGCTGCATCAATGGCTATTAGTTGTGTGGCCAACTTTTCATTTTCGTCTATCGTTGCGCTTTCCACAGCCATATTGGCATCATTGATTTTATCCCTGTATAGCTGCTGCTCTCCGACATGGATACTGGTATCGAAACGGCGGATATATTCTGCTAATTGGCTTGCCAGGTAGCTGTTGTTATCTCGCAAACCCGAGATGCGCTGTTCCATGGTGGTGATATTGACTTCGCTGTTTTCCCGGATGCGTTTGTTGCGGTCGGCTTCCAGGCGTTTGCCCAGTGCGTCTTTTTCCAGCAAGTTCAGTTCCTTGGCCAAGGGAATTCTTTCACTTTCAATCTCCGCCCGCAGAACGGAAAGATTCCGCAACACTTTCTGCAGATCGCTGGCGGCAATTGAGTTGCCCGTATCCAGGTTTTGCCCAATCAGAGGTAGAGCGCACCAGATGGAGAGGAGAATAATCGCTTTCTTCATATGTTAAAAATATTTCTTATGGGCGAGGTGGACCTGCTGGATCAGTTAATGGTTACCGGAAGCTTGAGGAAGAGGGCCGGCTTGATGACGTTTTCATACATAGCAATGGCCCTCCAGATATCGTGCGCGTAATCGTTTTGCTCCGTCCACACCCACTGACCGTCGGCCAGCTTGCCGGCCTTGGCGAATTGTTGGTTGGAATCGACAAAAAATGCCTGGGCCAGCCCGAGATAGAGCGTTTTAACTTCCACCGTTTTGTCGGTGTCAATTTCCCTTAATTCGCTTACAACGGTCACAGCGCCGTTGAATTTATCCACCTCAGTGAGAATCCCCAAGATAATATTGACGCGTTCTGCACCCGTCAGCGACGTTTTCTCTGCATCGGCGGGCATCTTTGCCAGGAGGGAAGAGGTTTTTTCCAGGAGGGGTCCGGGGAAGCTCTTGGCCAGTCGCAAGAGGGTTTGTTCATAGCGCGGAATGGCATCTTCCACCACCTCGGTGGCCGAGCGTAATATTTTTTCTTCGACCTCCATCTCAATGCGTTTTGCATCGGCCAGGGCCACATCCTTGCGGGATTCTTCAATCTGCTCTTCGAGAGCTTTAATCTCCTTTATGAGGAGGTTGATCTTGAAGGTCATGATCACCTTCTGCTCCCGCCAGTCGCTGGCCTCTTGGGAGATGAGTTGGCTTGTATTCACCCACTTTTCGATCATTGAGGGAGTTTCCCCCATGGTATAGCTCGAATTTTGAGCATAGCTGCCGGCAGAAGCGGTCAAAGCTGTGACCAGAGCTGCCATTTTAGCAAATTGCGAAATTTTCATCAGTAATTTTTTGATATGTCTTTTTCTCTCAACTAGGAGGGGTGCGAAAGGAGGGGTGCGAAGAATTTGTTCTATTTTAGAAATTGATGGAATTTTTTTCCGAAATGGTTGCCATTTAATTAATAGAGGAGAGAAATATTGTCGTCAGGATTTAACTTAATCAATCCTGCTTTTCCCAGCATTTTAACAGGATTGCCATAAAGATATGAAGTGAACTTCCCACCTTGGCCGGCCCCATTGTCCTGTCAAGCTTTTGTCTGCCAGCCATTGTCTGGCAATTCGATTCTCATTCCTTGCCTGGATTCGACAAATCGAGGCGAAAATTTCGCAAGCGATTAATTTTTTGAATTGACGCTTTACATTACCGCAGGAAAGCGTTTTCTTTTCCACCTTTCTCATTAAATCATGCACAAGACACGCAAATCAATAGCGAAACGCTTTAAAGTCACGGGCACCGGCAAGGTGTTGCGCCGCACTCCGGGGCACCGCCATATATTGCGCAAGCTCAGTAAAAAGCAGAAACGACGTGCAAGTATAGATAAGTCCGTGGCTCCGGGGCTCGCCCGGCAAGTTAAAATCGCCGCCCCCAATCTATTTTAAATCTTGCCCCTCCAGGCGTTCAGGTAAAGGATTCGGCAACCCCGACAGGAGGTCTGGCGGTTTGGAGAAACAACTAAGGAAATCGAAACATGCCTAGAGCATCCAACACTCCCGCAACCCATAAACGGCGCAAACGCGTAATAAGCAAGGCCCGCGGCTACTGGGGCAACAAATCCCGCCTCTACCGCTTTGCCAAGGACGCGGTGGACCGCGCCGGTCAGTTCGCCTACCGGGACCGCCGCAAAAAGAAAACCCAATGGCGTCAGCTTTGGATCGTCCGCATCAATGCGGCCTGCCGTGCCCAAGACATCACCTACTGCCGATTTATGAATGGCTTGAAGAAGGCCGGCATAGAGCTCGACCGCAAAGCTCTGGCCGAACTCGCCGTACGAGACGAGGTGGCTTTTAACAGTTTGGTGGAAAAGGCCAAGTCCGCAGTCAGCGCTGCCTGAGGCGTTCCCGAAGTCTGCCTTTTCCACGAATGCTCCCGGCCATCGGATTTGATGGACCGGCCGCTCGTTGATGGACCGGCCGCTCGTTAATGGAAATATTCAATTGGAATAACTAAATCCAGACAACCATGCAGATGCAGGAAACTCTCGACACCATTATCGCTGAGACCGAAAAAGGCGGCCGGGCTGTAGTTTCCAGAGCCGGGTTCGAGGCATTCAAGGCCGGCTTGATGGGTCCCAGGGGCTCTTTTACCCAGGTGCGCAAACAGATGGGCCAAATCCCCAAAGAAGACAGGCCCGCTTTCGGCAAAAAAATCAACCAGGCCAAGAACCGCCTGGAAGAGATGCTGGCGGAAATTCTCGACAGGATTGAACGACAGGAATTGTCCTCCCGGCTGGGAGCGGCCATCGACCCCACCTTGCCCAGTCCCGAGCAGTTGCCCGGCTCCCTCCACCCGCTGACCCAGATCCGGGACGAGCTTTGCTCCATTTTCCGGCAAATAGGGTTTGTGGTGGCTGAAGGTTCCGAGGTCGAAACCGAGTTTTTCTGTTTCGACGCCTTAAACACGCCCCCCGACCATCCAGCCCGGGATTTGCAGGATACCTATTACCTACAGGATAAAATTCACTTTGCCAACATTCCGCAGCACCAGGACGAACGCTACGTGCTACGGTCGCACACCTCCACCGTGCAAATCCGGGCCATGCTCGAGCAACAGCCGCCCCTGCGCATCATTTCCCCCGGCCGCTGCTTCCGGCGCGATACCCCCGACGCCACCCACAGCGCCAATTTCCACCAGATCGAAGGCCTCTACGTCGATAAGAACGTGACCGTCAAAGACCTCAAGGCGGACCTCGACTACTGTTTCCAGTCCCTCATGGGCAAAGATGCGCGGACTCGTTTCCGGCCTCACTTTTTCCCCTATACGGAGCCCAGTTTCGAGGTCGATTTCCACTCCGGGCACCTCGCCAAAGTGGGGACCGAGTGGACGGAAATCATGGGTTGCGGGATGGTCGATCCCACCGTATTTGAAGCCGTCGGCTATGACCCCGAGGTGTGGACCGGTTATGCCTTCGGTATGGGCATCGAACGAATTGCCATGATTCTCTACGGAGTCGATGACATTCGCTATTTTTACCAGAACGATTTACGTTTTTTACATCAGTTTGCCTGAGCCGTTGAACGTGCCCTTTGCTTCTCGTTTCCGTCAAAAAATTTCAAATTTCCATCCCATCTTAATTAATGAAAGTCAGCCAACAGTGGTTAAGGCGGTATATCGACCTCGACCGTTCACGGGAGGAAATTGAGGAGGCCCTCACCCTCATCGGATTCGAGGTGGAGGGAGTCGAGGAAATCGGGCTGTCCCTGCTGGACAAGGTTGTGGTGGGAGAGGTGCTGTCCAGCGAACCTCATCCCAATGCGGACCGGCTCACCGTTTGCGAGGTGTCCGTGAGCGAAGACGGAGAAACTAAAAGCATCGTCTGCGGGGCCAAAAACTACCAGGTGGGAGATCGCGTGCCGGTGGCACTGGCGGGTGCCGTGCTTCCCGGCAATTTTAAAATAAAGAAAAGCAAGCTGCGAGGTGTGCCTTCCGACGGTATGATGTGCAGCGCCCGCGAGCTGCAATTGGGCGACGACCATCGTGGCCTCCTCATCCTAAAAGACCGTCCCGCCGTCGGCACACCCATCAACGAGGTTTTTCCGGATACGGATTTGGTTTTTGATATAGAGGTGACGCCGAATCGCCCGGATTGTCTCAGCCATCTGGGGATCGCCCGCGAATTGTCGGCCCGCTTCGGCTTGCCTATCGACTTTCCTGAAATCGTTGGAAGATCGAATCCTGAAACCGCCCAAACTCTTCCCCCTCTGCTGGACAAAGTGATCGTCGAGGTTCCGGATAAATGCCCTCATTATCGAGCTTATTGCATCTGGGGCGTAAGAATAGGCCCCAGCCCACAGTGGATGCAGCGGCTATTGAAATCGTCGGGTCTTCGCCCCATCAACAATGTGGTCGATATTACCAACTTCGTGCTTTTGGAGCTGGGGCAGCCGTTGCATGCTTTTGACGCCTCAAAAATCCGGGGCGGCAAACTCGTCATTCGGCAAGCCGTGCGGGGGGAGGAAATCGTCACCCTGGACGACAAGCGGCGGGTCCTTGCGCCTCCCATGACCGTTATTGCGGACGCCGAGCGCGCCCTCGTGGTGGCCGGAATCATGGGCAGCATCGATGCCGAGGTGGATGACTCGACCGTCGACCTGGTGCTGGAGGCCGCCTATTTCAATCCCTCCAACATTCGCTCGACTTCCCGGCGGTTGAACCTTGTCTCGGACAGCTCCTATCGGTTCGCCCGCGGCATCGATCCCAAGGGAACGGAATTTGGCGCCTTGCGGGCCATCGATCTAATTCTCGAAATTGCCGGGGGAAAACTGGAAGGTCCGCCCTTTGTGGTCGGCGAGCCGCCCTTGGTGGAGAGGGAAATAGAGATCGGGCCACGTTTCATCCGCAGCCGGCTGGGATTCGATGTCGAGGATTCTTCCATCGGCGAGGTATTCGAGGCGCTCGGGCTCTACGTGCAAATACGCCGCCATGCAGACGGTTCCATTTACTGGAATGTCGGCATACCCAGTTTTCGTCTGGATTTGGAGCGGCCCATAGACCTGGTGGAAGAATTTCTGCGCATTTACGGAACGGACAATATCCCCACCGCACGGGCTGTGGCGCCCGGCCTTCTGCACAAGGACGATCCGGTGGATGTTTTCAAAAGAAAATCGACGGCCTATCTTTGCGACCGGCACTTCAATGAATGCGTCAACTATTCCATGCGCAGCGCGGAAGAGGTTGACCTGTGGTTCAGCCATGCCGCCGCTTCCACCCTGCAATTGGCCAACCCATTGGCCAGCGATCAATCCCATCTGCGCCCGTCCCTCATCCCCTGTTTGCTGGACAGCCTGCGGCTCAATCGCAATCGGGGCAACAATCCCCTGCGTCTGTTCGAAACCGGTAACGTCTGGCGGGAGCGCGACGGCCGTCTCTGGGAACTATTTTCCGTGGCCTTCCTTATGGTGCAGGATTCGGGGAGCGGCCAGTGGATTGAGCGCCAGCCTCCGGATTTTTTCCAGGTGGCAGGAACGGTCAGAAATCTTCTCAGACTGGCCGGGGCCGAAGCCGATGCTTTACCCTTTGAAACTATCGAGACCGAGGACTCCTGGCAGGAGGGCCATGCCGCCTCCATATTCGATTACGCCCTGGGGTATCAGGCCAAGGCCGGCATTCTGAACTACTCCATGCTCAAAAAATGGGACATCAAGGGAACGGTTCTGGCCGGAGCGGTTTATTTGCGCCCGGCATTTTTAAGAAATCTCCGCAGCCGCCCGGCCCATCGGCCCATCAGCCAGTATCCGCCCATTACCAAGGACCTTGCCCTCATGGTCGATGAGAGCCTGGCCGCTGAAAAGGTCAAAAATGCCCTCGAATCCGCTGCCAGAGAGGCGGCCGCAGGCGCATTCTTGGTGGAGTCCATCAGCGTATTCGATGTTTATCGGGGCAAAGAATTGCCCGAGGGAAAGAAGAGCCTCGCCTTTAATCTGGTTTTCCGCTCCCTCCAACGCACCCTCACCGATGAAGAAGTCAATCGCGCCTTTGACGCCATTCAAAAATCCATAGTGGCTGGCGGCTATTCCATTCGCCAGTAATTGTTGGACGATTTCGTGGATTAATAAAAATGCCCAAGGAACCAACCATTGACATCGATTATGTTGCCACGCTGGCCCGCATCGAATTGAGCGAGGAGGAAAAGAGCCGCTTTTCCGCCCAGCTGGCTGATATCCTCACCTATTTTGAAAGGCTCAAAGCAGTCGATGTTTCGGGGATCGAGCCCTCCGCCCACGCCTTTCCGGTTTACAATGTCTGGCAAGAGGATGTCGTGGAAACCGGTTTTACCCAAGAGCAAGCCCTGCTCAACGCCCCCGCCCGGCGCGATGGCCAAATCGTTGTCCCCAAGGTGGTCGAAGACGCTTGATGATGGCCGATGTGCGAACTTTTTTACAAAAGCCTGGCTGAACTGAGCCGTTTGCTTGAAACGGGAAAAATCAGCGCGCGGGAATTGACCGAGGCCGTCATCGGCCGAACGCAACAGGTCGAGGAAAAAATCCACGCTTTTCTCAAGTTCGATCCCGAAAAATCACTGGCCGAAGCGGTCGAGAGCGATGATCGACGCTCCGCCGGGAATTCCCGTGGCCCCCTCGACGGCATCCCCGTCAGCCTCAAGGATTTGATATGTGAGTCGGGCCAAAGCCTCACCTGCGGCAGCAAGATTCTGGAAAATTACATTTCTCCCTACGACGCCACCTGCGTGGCCAAACTGAAGAAAAATGGCGCCATCCTCTGGGGGCGTATGAATATGGATGAGTTCGCCATGGGGTCTTCAACAGAGAATTCGGCTTATCAAACCACCTGCAATCCCTGGGATGCCGCCCGCATACCGGGAGGCAGCAGCGGGGGCAGCGCCGCCGCTGTCGCCGCCGGGGAAACCATCGCCGCTCTGGGCAGCGACACCGGGGGGTCGATCCGCCAGCCAGCCTCGCTCTGTGGAGTTGTCGGGCTGAAACCCTCTTACGGCATCGTTTCACGATATGGATTGGCCGCCTTCGCCTCTTCCCTCGACCAGATTGGCCCTATCACCCGGACGGTGGAGGACAGCGCCATCCTCTTGCAAGCAATCGCCGGTTACGATGCCCTCGATTCCACCTCCTGCCAGGCCGAAGTTCCCAACTACGCCACGGCCCTGAATTCTCCTTCCAGACACTGGAAACTGGGTCTGCCGCGAGAATATTTCGGCGAGGGTCTGGATCCCGAGATACGATCGGCGGTGCAGAAAGTGATCGATTTTTACAAAAGCGAAGGTTGCCAAATCGTGGAAGTTTCCCTGCCCCATACCGATCTGGCGGTGCCTGTTTATTACATCCTCGCGCCCGCCGAAGCCTCCTCCAATCTGGCTCGTTACGATGGTGTGCGCTACTCTCACCGCAGCAAACAATCGGACGATCATGTGGACCTCTATTTTAAATCACGAGGGGAAGGTTTCGGCCCGGAGGTGAAACGCCGCATCATCCTGGGCACTTATGTGCTGAGCAGCGGATATTACGATGCCTATTACCTGCGGGCGCAAAAAATCCGCACCCTCATTCGGAACGATTTTCTGGAAGCTTTTCAAAGCGTCGATGCCCTCATTGCCCCGGTTTCTCCCACCGCAGCCTTTGAAATCGGTGATAAATCGGACGACCCGCTTTCCATGTATTTGAGCGATATTTACACCCTCTCGGTCAACCTGGCGGGCTTGCCCGGAATTTCCATTCCTTGCGGATTCAATTCCGAAAATTTGCCCGTAGGGGCGCAGTTGATCGGCCAACCCTACCGGGAGGCGGAATTGCTATCCATCGCCCATCTCTACGATTCCAGCCATCGCTATGGCATGCAGCAACCCGTTATTTGACTTTAAATAAAATGGAATACCAGGCGGTCATTGGGCTCGAAGTCCACGTGCAGTTGAAAACGAACTCTAAAATGTTCACGCGCGCGGCCTCTAAATTTGGGGAACCACCCAATACCCTGACCAATCCCGTTGTCATGGGTTTGCCCGGCACCCTGCCCGTGATGAACCAGGCGGCCATCGAACTGAGCATCAGGACCGGACTCCTCTTCGGCTGTGAAATCGCAGCCATCTGCAAATGGGACCGCAAAAATTATTTTTACCCGGATCAGCCCAAAAACTACCAGATTTCCCAATACGACCAGCCCTTATGTCTGGGAGGAGCGGTCGAAATCGAGCTGCCCGCCGCCACCCGTAATGTCATGGGCGAGCATCGCAAGGTGCGCCTGACCCGCATTCACCTGGAGGAGGATGTGGGCAAGCTGACTCATTTTGAAAATGACAGCCTGGTCGATTTCAACCGGGCCGGAACGCCCCTCCTCGAAATCGTGACCGAGCCCGATCTTTTTTCCACCGACGAGGTGGCGGCATTCCTCAACGCCATCCGCCTCAACATGGTTTATGCCGGCCTCTCCGATTGCGACATGGAAAAAGGGCAGATGCGCTGCGATGCCAATGTCAGTGTGCAGCCGGCGGCAAGCGATACCTTGGGCATCCGCACCGAGATGAAGAACCTCAACAGCATCGCCGGGACCCGCGATTCGGTCGCCTATGAAATCCGGCGGCAAATCCGGGTGCTCGAAAAAGGCGGGCAGGTTGTCCAGGAAACGCGACGCTGGAATGCCGAGCAGGGCTACACGACGCCGCTCCGCTCCAAGGAGGAAGCCCATGACTACCGCTACTTTCCCGATCCCGACCTGATGCCGGTCAAGATTTCCCCTGATATGCTGAATCGTCTCCGGAAGGAGGTTCCGGAACGCCCTTACGACCGCCAACGACGGTTTTTGCAGGATTACGATTTGCCCTATTCGACCGCCTCCGTTTTGTGCCAGGACAGGGCCTTGGGTGATTTTTTCGAGGAGGCCGTAAAGGTTCACAACAAACCTGCGGAGATCGGGAACCTGGTCGCCAATGATTTATTGCGGGAGCTTTCCTTGGCAAGGGCACGGGCCGGTGGCCAGGGGATTCGTAAAATTTCAGAGTTGCTCATCGGGCCCGCCCAAATAGCCGAATTGGTGAAATTGGTGGACGATGGCGTCATCTCGAAGCAAATCGCGCAGGACCTGATTCCGGAAATGTTTCTGAGTGGTCGCAGCCCATTGCCGATTGTCGAGGAAAAGGGATTACAGCAATCCACCGACAGGGCGGAAATCGAAGGCATTTGCGCGAAAATTATTTCCGAGAATCCCAAACCGGCGGAGCAATTCAAGGCCGGAAACGAAAAAGCCATCAACGCGCTCAAAGGGGGCGTCATGAAAGCGACCCGGGGCAAGGCCAACCCAGCCCTGGTGGACCAGATTTTGCGCGAGCTGCTGGCTTTATAAAGGTTTCAGATTTCAGGACTCGACACTTCTGACTTCTTCCCGATATATCGCTTTAAAGAATTTGACTGCCGGGGGAAAGCAATTTGACACTACACGAGACGACTGAACTATGGGAGAGAAAGAGCAATGAGTGGCAAGGATTTTTCAGAGGTGGTTAAGCTGATTATTAAGGATGACCCGCGTTATCCTAAGCCTGCCTACTATTTTGTCAGAAAAGCTCTCGATCACACTCTGAAAGGTCTGGAAAAGAAACCGGCCAGGGAGAAGGGCCATCATGTTTCCGGAAAGGAACTGCTGGAAGGCATCCGCGATTACGCTTTAGATCAATTCGGGCCCATGTCTTATACCCTTTTTGAAAACTGGCAATTGAGTCAAACTTCGGATTTCGGCGCAATCGTATTCAATCTTGTCGAATACGGCATTTTCGGGAAAACGGAACACGACGACATCGAGGATTTTAAAGGAGTGTATGACTTCGATGAAGCTTTCCTCAAACCCTTTATGCCCAAGGGCAATCTGGAAGCCGGGCCGGCATCCGGTTCCAATGGTGGCAAAACTGAAAAACTGCCAGAAGACGCTCCCGAGGGGAATAACTGAAAGGCCTGTGGCCAGTTTCCAGCCGGAGTTTGGAGTGCTTGAATATTTTACGGTATGGAAAAGGTTTCTGAAAACGACGGGCGGCTCCCGGCTGTCCTTGAGCAATTGCTGGCCGAACGGATTGACCGCCGGACGCTTGCCAACGGCCTCACGGTTATTCTCAAAGAAGATGCCTCCAACCGGCTTTCCTCGGTGCAGCTCTGGGTCAAGACGGGGAGCCTGCACGAAGGGTCCATGCTTGGTTCCGGGGTCTCCCACTTTTTGGAGCACATGCTCTTTAAGGGCACCGATAAACGCCCTGGCAACGAAATAAGCCGCCAGGTGCAGGCCGCCGGCGGCGGCATCAACGCCTACACCACTTTCGATCGTACCGTATATTTCATCAACGGATTGAGCGAGCAAACTGCTCTGGCGGTGGAGCTCCTCGCCGATGCCGCCTTCAATTCACTGCTTCCGGAAGAGGAGGCGGTCAAAGAGCAGGATGTTATCCTGCGCGAAATCGATATGGGTCTGGACGATCCCGATCATCAGGTTTCACGAGCTTTGTTTGAAACCGCCTTTAGGGAGCATCCCTATCGTTTGCCGGTTATCGGCCATCGGGAATTGTTTGAAAATCTTTCCCACTCCCAACTCCTTTCATACTATCGGGACCGCTATGTGCCCGAAAACATGACCCTTGTGGTGGTCGGAGATATCGAAAGCTCCTCCTTGCTCGATGTGATTGAAAAACACTTCGGGGCCGTTCAACGCGGCGGGGGCTCCCAGCCCTATGTGCAACCCGAGCCGAAGCAATTGGCCATGCGCGAGGATCATCTTTTTGGCGACGTGCAGATTTGCCGGGCGGGTCTCGGTTTTAAGATACCCGGCCTGGAGCATCCCGATGCCCCCGGCCTCGATCTGCTGGCCTCGGTTCTCGGGGTGGGGCACAGCTCAATCCTTTGGCAGAACCTGCGGGATGAGAAAAAACTGGTCCATCATATCGACGCCTCATGCTGGAATCCCGGCTACGGCGGCCTTTTTTGGATCTCCTATACCTGCGACGAGGGCAAACGCGCTGCGGCTCAGGAGGCCATCCTCGAGGAAATTCAAAAATTAATCCGCGACAGGGTGGACGAAAAGCGATTGCAAAAAGCGATCCGCCAAACGTTGATCGGCGAAATAAACGCCCGCAAAACCATGAGCGACCAGGCGTCCCGTCTCGGTCTGGCGGAAGTTGTGGTGGGAGATCTGGCCTACCCCCGCCAATACTATAGAAAGCTTTACAAAGTCGGTTTGGCGGATTTGCCAAACCTGGCCCGCGATTATCTCAAGTCCGAAGGTTTAACCGCTGTATCCTTAAATCCAATGCCTGCCAAACGGCCAACGCAATCGGAGACCAAAGCTTCTCCCGGCATTCCCGATTTTGAAATGCAGACATTGCCAAACGGAGCCCGTCTTCTTGTCCAGAGGGACGCTAGGCATCCCAAAATCAATCTGCGCATGGTGGCCTTGGGCGGTCCACTTTACGAATCGGATCATTTGCGGGGGATTACCGGGCTTTTGGCCACTCTTTTGGCCCGCGATACTGAAACCAGAAGCGCTTCCCAAGTGGCCGAATTAATTGAAAGTATCGGTGGAAACTTTAGTGAGTTTGCCGGTAATAATTCCTTCGGGTTTTACCTCGAAACCATGTCTGACGATGGGGAAATCCTCCTCGATCTGTTTGCCCAGGCTCTGCTCGCGCCGCAATTCAACCGGGAAACTTTTGAACGCGAAAAAGAGGGCCAGATTGCCTCCGTCAAAGAGTCTTTGGACGACATCGTTAGTTTCGGGAAATACAAATTGAGAAAACGTTTTTTTGGAGAACATCCTTTCAGCATCGATGCATTCGGCACGGTTGAAACGCTCAATGCAATTAAGATGCCTCATGTCGAAGAATTGCGCAGCCGCCTCCTCTTGGGTTCCAATGTCGTTGTCAGTGTAGCTGGTGATTTTCAGACTGATCAGTTGCTGCCTCCTTTAATCGAGACGCTGAAAAAGCTCCCCTCCGAACCTTTCTCGCAAACCAGCTTGCAATTACCCTGGCCCGCAACCGCAGGTTGTTTCGAGGAGAATTTACCGCGAAAGCAGGCGGTTGTCTTTCAAGCCTATCCCGATTGCGGAGTGACCGGGCGGGATTATTTTGTGGGTGAATTATTAACCGAGATTTTCAACGATATGTCGGGTCGTTTGTTCACCCGCGTGCGCGAAGAGCGCAGCCTAGCATATTTCGTCGGCACCAACCGTTTGGCTGGAATCGATATGGGCATGTTTTATCTTTGCGCCGGAACCCAGCCCGATCTTTATGGGGAATTGTATGCCGAATTCGAGGCCGAGGTTTCCAGGGTGACCGCCGGTAAGGTGACCGAGGATGAATTGAACCGCTGCCAGACTCGCCTTAAAGCGGCCAAACGCCTGGGACTGCAAACCATCGGTGCCAGAGCCATGCATTCGGCTTTGAATGCGCTTTACGGACTTCCCTTTAACGATTGGAAATACTACGATGTGCGCATCGACGGCCTGACAATCGAGGACTTGAAAAACTTTTCCGGTAAATGGCTAACCGAAGATAAAAAAGTTTGTCTAACCGTAAAGCCCTGAATAAAGAATTGGGTTCCAATTTGCAATTGCCGTTGCAGTCGAGGCTTCCGGCTGTTTAAAAATTCCCTGTGTGCCGGCATATTTTTACTCTTGGTAGATTGATTGCGTTTGATCGGAAGCGGGGAAAAGAAGGATTTGCCTTGATTCTCGCCCTCGGGCTGACCGCCTTTGTCTTGCTTCTTTTATTGGCCATGACAACCTTGAGTCGTTTGCAGACCGGGATAAACATGGCTCGTTCGCATCGCCTGCCAGCGCGTCAGAACGCTTTGCTTGGTTTGCGGATTGCCTTGGGTGAATTGCAAGAACTGGCCGGACCGGACCGGCGTGTGACGGCAAGGGCGGATATTCAGGACGAAAGCCTGGAAAATCCTTATTGGACAGGCGTTTGGTCAACGGAAGGAGATAACGATGAATCGGTTTGGTTTGTTTCGGGCGGCGACCCGGATCCCGCAGTTTCGTTTATTGGCATTCAATTAGCAAAAAAAACGGACGGTAACCAGGGAGCTTCAGCAGCTCTCGTTCCGATTCAAACGGGTAGTTCGCCGGACGGCTCTTCCTTTCCAACTGAAAACCGGCAAGGAAATTATGCATATTGGGTGAGTGACGAAGGTGTCAAAGCGAGTTTGGCCAAAACAGACCGTGTCGATGAATTAAGCGCGATACGCTACAACGATCTATTTCGTAAACGTTTGCGACAGTTGAGCCCTGTCCGCCATCGGGCCGAAGTGTTTTTTCCCAAACTGGAGAATGAGGACCGTGAAGTAATTCGGGAAGGCCTGCTCAAGACAGCTACCTTTGGTCAAATCGCAAACCTACCCGGCTTTCCCGACGATGAATTGGAGGAGATTTTCTTTGATGCCACTCATCTTTCCTATGGAGTCCTCAGCAACACAGCCGATGGCGGTCTGAAAAGAGATTTGAGCGCCGCCGATATCCAGGATTCCGGTTACCCTTTTTTGGATTCTCTGCAAAGAGCTACCAGACGGCGCATTAACGAGGAAGGATTTGTTGAATATCCCGGCGATGGACAGCCTGCCGATCTCAATTCAGGAGATTTTCTTAACGCGCCCTCACCCTTGACGACTGAGTTCGCCCTCTTTGTCGGTATCTTCAAAAACAGTCTCGATAGCGACCTTTTTCGGCTCGAATTGGGCTACTGGTCGGAGTTGTGGAATCCGGTAGTGTATTAAGTAGGAATGGTGGCTAATTCTTGATTATATTGATGAATGAAAAGTCTCAGACAGGTTTCATGCATACTCTTAAGCTTGGAAAAGGAGAGGGTTTTGCGTGTGAAACGACCCAGTCGTTGGCGCAGGGTATTGTTCCATCGTTCCACATGGGCCGTTTCACCGGTTTCTTTTCCCACGGATCGGTTATGAGGAAAGACTTCATCATAAGTGCTCCAAAAGTCGCTGTAGGTGGCACATCTTTTGTAGGCCCGTGGCAGACGCTCGTAAAGTTCCCGGCAACGATACCAATCCCGAGGCCCAATGGCATAGGAGAGGATTTGACGGGTGCGTCGGCAAAGAGCGATCCAAACCCATTGGGCATCGCTCTTGCGCCCCACAAAAGACCACAGTTCGTCCAGTTCAATGACATCATGGCGGCGGGCCGCAAGAATCGTGCTTTTGAGCGGTCGCAGCGATTGTCGTTTTTTTTAACCAACTCAAAACGGTGTTGGGACTCACCCCGAAGGCGCGCTGTAAACCGCGTAGACTGCTGCGTTCCTGATAGACTCGAAGGATCATTTCTTTTTGCTCTTCGGTGTATTTCACTGTGGGGTTTTCGCGGCTTTGTTTACCACAATCATGGCAGCGGTAGCGCTGTTTATGGTTGGGCGTCTTGCCAAATTTAATGATATTTTCACTTCCACAGTGCCGACAATTAATAATTTTAGTAACCATGCACTAAGAATAAACTGCCTAACGCTATTTGTACAGCTAAAAATACAAAATAACATTCTTTTTTTATACACTACCTGGAATCCTTATTCTTTCCCAATGGCCTTCGATCCGGATACTGAAAATGATCTCGTAATCAAGATTAGCGGTCTACCGGTCATTCAGGTCGATTGGGAGGCCAATCGCGGCCAGAACAATAACCGCATTGGCTCATTCTCCCTTGATTTGGATGATTTTCAAGACGAGTTAACCATTAATTTTGGAATACCGTTAGCTGAAGGCGAGGTTAAAACCCGCATTGCCAGAATCAGCCATGTGCTCGAGCCATCGTTGCCTCCCGGCACGGTCAATAACCCAGCCAAAAACATTGTTTCCATCTCCGCGCCGTCCAGCATTCTAACGGTTCAGTTTTTTAATGCTTCCGGGCAATTGTTGAGAGAGGTTCGGAACATTCGTTTTGAATCTTTTAATACGTCCGAATACGGTCTCAGCCGGAACGCGACTCCGTCCAGGACAAATCCGAAACACTTTCAATTCGCATTTCATTACAAACTATTGGACGATTCGTTTTCTCTCGCCGAGGAGCAAAAATCGGATATGGAAAAATGGCTTTCTGAAGTCGATTTTCGCTCCGTTCATCTGGACCCTGGAGATAATCTTCTGCATGCCTCCCTTTTTTGGCTAACGATCGATCCTTCTGCGCTCCATTTTGAGGTATTCTTCGATGATACTGATCTGCTGGACGATGGAGCCGGAAATTATTTCAGGATATTTGATTTTCCCGCCGTGGACCCGGTTTCGATTGGTTCGCTGCAACACTTGCAGGTAGTAGATGACCGCCCATTCAGCATCGGGAATCCTTGGGGCGGTTTCCGCAACTCTGTCTTTGATCGTTATTTCTTTTCCACCGCCCCGCCGGGGGATGCCACCTGGAATCCATTGGAACGTCTTCCAAATACTTTTCTGAACGTGCATCAAAATTATTCAAAATCTGTGCCGGAAGCGGAATTTCAAAGTCAATTTTCCTCCCGCAATTTTTTAGTGGAAGGGGCCTTCAATGTTAATTCCACTTCCGTTAATGCATGGAAATCGATTCTCTCCGGGCTTCAACTCTACGACTGGACCTATCGATTTGATGATTTTACTTTTACCGAACCGCTTCTGCCAATCACGAGGCCAAGGGTGAAAAACGGTTTGTTTCGACTGCCTCATGGCGCCGATCGGCAGTTTTCGCATCCATTTGAAATATATCCTCAATATCCAGAAGTAACGCCTGAAGAGAAAAAGGATTGGTATAAGCGTCCCCAGCAAGATTGGAAAAATGCCTATCGCTCCGGCATGCGCGAATTAAAAGACCGCGAAGTCCATGAATTGGCATTAGAAATAGTTTGCCTTTTGCGGGAAAGAGGAAAGCCGTTTAACTCAATGGAACAGTTCGTTAATTGGTAGTGTTAACATGACGAATGTTTGATATTGCTGTTGTATTCCCAGATGAACAAGCACAGGACGCGAAAATGCATGACCAAAGACTTCGAGAATGACAGCGTTTTACGCACATAGCGTGACAGGGACTGTCGCAAGGTATTGTTCCAGCGTTCGATATGGGCGGTTTGGCCGGATTGTTTCCCGCTGGCGCTGTTGTGAGGGAAAACCTTGTCGTAGCTTTCCCAGTAATCGCTTACGGTGGCACAGTCGCGATAGGGCTGGGCGATGTTGTGATACAACTGCCAGCACGTTTGATCGCTACGATCACCCAGAGAAAACCCGACGACCTGTCGGGTACGTCGACACAAGGCTACCCATAGCCATACCTGCCCCGAACGCTTATCGCCCCAGAATGACCACACCTCGTCCAGTTCCAGCACATCACTACACTGGCGGGCAAGCAGAGTGGACTCCAGCTTCGGCAAACTCAGGACTTTTTTTTAATCCATTCGATGACCGTCTTTGGGGCTACCCCGAAGGTACGGTAAATGGCACGCAGGCTCATCCGGTTTTGGTGCGCACGGAGCACCTGCTTGACCAGCGCCGGAGGATGCTCACGACTTTTGGGGTGAAGCCGAAACTGATAACCACACCCCTTGCATCGATACTTCTGAACCCCTTTCGGATCCTTGCCGTGCTTGATGATGTGATCGCTTCCGCATTGAGGACATTTTACTGTGATATGGACCATTCCCAGTTCACAACATAATCACGCTAAAAAGTACAGCTTAAACATTCAAAATGTTAACACTACCCGTTAATTCGGCCATATTGCAAAGGGGTAGTGTATTAAGTAGGAATGGTGGCTAATTCTTGATTATATTGATGAATGAAAAGTCTCAGACAGGTTTCATGCATACTCCTAAGCTTGGAAAAGGAGAGGGTTTTGCGTGTGAAACGACCCAGTCGTTGGCGCAGGGTATTGTTCCATCGTTCCACATGGGCCGTTTCACCGGTTTCTTTTCCCACGGATCGGTTATGAGGAAAGACTTCATCATAAGTGCTCCAAAAGTCGCTGTAGGTGGCACATCTTTTGTAGGCCCGTGGCAGACGCTCGTAAAGTTCCCGGCAACGATACCAATCCCGAGGCCCAATGGCATAGGAGAGGATTTGACGGGTGCGTCGGCAAAGAGCGATCCAAACCCATTGGGCATCGCTCTTGCGCCCCACAAAAGACCACAGTTCGTCCAGTTCAATGACATCATGGCGGCGGGCCGCAAGAATCGTGCTTTTGAGCGGTCGCAGCGATTGTCGTTTTTTTTAACCAACTCAAAACGGTGTTGGGACTCACCCCGAAGGCGCGCTGTAAACCGCGTAGACTGCTGCGTTCCTGATAGACTCGAAGGATCATTTCTTTTTGCTCTTCGGTGTATTTCACTGTGGGGTTTTCGCGGCTTTGTTTACCACAATCATGGCAGCGGTAGCGCTGTTTATGGTTGGGCGTCTTGCCAAATTTAATGATATTTTCACTTCCACAGTGCCGACAATTAATAATTTTAGTAACCATGCACTAAGAATAAACTGCCTAACGCTATTTGTACAGCTAAAAATACAAAATAACATTCTTTTTTTATACACTACCTGCAAAGGGCGGTAAATACCACAACAATTAACCCGGATATTTCGTAAAAAAAGTATCGTTGATATGCTTAACTGCTGATATACAGCAGGATAGATCAATAATTAAAGCAATATCAGCGATGACAAAAGGTAAACAATTAAAGCTACAGTTGACAAGGGTAAAAGGCCGCCGTGTGCGGGTTGATTTCAAGGGCGGAGAGGTTACTTCGGATGCCGGACTGCTTTTGATCCGGGAAGTGGATCGGCAGTTGGGCTTGACCGAACGAGCGGCCCGACAGTTAGTGGACAAACGGCAGAAGGGCAAAGTACGCCATGAGGTATTGGGGATGCTGCGGCAGCGCGTTTACGGGCTGGTGGCGGGCTATGAGGATTTGAACGACTTTGATACCCTGCGCCACGATCCATTGTTGCAAACGGTAACGGGGCGCATTGAAACGTTGGCCAGCGCGCCGACTTTGTGTCGTTTTGAAAACGGGCAGGATCGGCGGGCGGCCTTTGCGGTAAACGAGCTGTTGGTCGAACAGTTCATGGGCTCCTTTGCCGAGGAACCCGAAGAGATCATCCTGGACTTTGACGCCACCGACAATCCGGTGCACGGGCTCCAGGAGGGACGTTTTTTCCACGGTTATTATGATCATTACTGTTTTCTGCCGCTATATGTTTTTTGCGGTGATCAGCTGCTGGTGGCCTACCTGCGGCCGAGCAAGATCGATGCCAGCAAGCATGCCGGGGCCATCCTCAAATTGCTGGTTAAACGGATTCGCCAAAGCTGGCCCCGTACGCGGATTATTTGGCGCGCCGACAGTGGATTTTGTCGAGACCGGATACTCTCTTGGTGCGACCGCAACGAAGTTAGTTACATCGTGGGGATGGCTCGCAATGCACGCTTGCAGCAAGACGCCCAGCAGTTGCAAAAGCAGGCCAAAGAATGGTTCGAACTAAGGGGTAAAAAACAACGGTTATTCCAGGACTTCGTCTATGCTGCCGATTCGTGGCGATGGCTGCGGTTGGTCATCCATAAAGCCGAACACACCGCACAGGGGTCCAACCCGCGCTTCGTGGTGACGAACCTGCCGGGCGATCCCCAGGAGCTTTACGACAAGGTATACTGTGGCCGCGGTGAAATGGAGAACCGAATCAAGGAACAGATGCAATTGTTCAGCGAGCGCACCAGCGCCCATCAATGGTGGGCCAATCAGTGGCGATTGCTCTTGTCGGCGCTGGCCTACACCTTGATGGAAGCCATGCGCCGGTTAGCCTTAAAAGGGACGAAGTGGGCGCGGGCCCAATGCCACACCCTGCGGCTCAAATTAATCAAGATCGGAGCGGTCATCGTGCGCAACACCCGAACGATTCACTTTCACCTAAGTGAGAGTTATCCTTGGGCCAGTCTTTTCAACCATGCGGCCCGCCGATTGGTGCCAACCTAAAGGGTGCATTGGTGCTGCCCCCGGCACTACCGAACCAATGGGGGAAAGGGGGCAGTGTCTCTACACCCTGAAAAACACCTAAAAATCAAGACGATCTGCTCAAAATACAAAGAAATCCATCTCCAATAGTGTAAACGCCGGGGAAAAACCGGTACGGTAAAGAGGGCGCTTTAAAACCGGTACGCTTATCCTAGAAAGGAGGAGTGTATCGAGATATGAAGCAATGGACAAGAGTGCGGCACAAAGTGCTGCGGGACAAGCAGAGCAAGCGCTCTGTAATGCGAGAAGAGGGACTGCACTGGGAGACCCTGGGAAAGATGCTGGCCTATTCCCAGCCGCCGGGATACCGGCGCAAGAAGAGGCGAGAGCGCAAGATCGATCCGTATGTGGGCTGGATCGAGGAGGTGCTCAAAGCGGACCGGAACGTGCCCAAGAAGCAGCGCCATACGGCCAAACGGATCTACCAGCGTTTGGGTCGGGAGAAGGGCTACCAAGGGGGCTACACGGCGGTCAAGGAGGTGGTGGCCGAGCTGCGAGCGAGGCGGCGGGAAGTGTTCGTGCCGCTGGAGCACCGCCCCGGGGAGGGACAGGTGGACTTCGGTCATGCCCTGGTGAAGGAGGCGGGGCAATTGCGTAGGCGGCCATTTTTTGCCATGAGCCTGCCCTACAGCGATGCCTTTTTCGTGCAGGTGTTCGAACGGGAGTGCACGGAGAGCTTCTGGGAGGGGCACCTGCGAGCTTTTGAGTTTTTCGGGGCGGTGCCCCGGCGCATCAGCTATGACAACTCGAAGGTGGCGGTGGGTAAGATTATCGGTTCGCGTGAACGCAAGCTGACCGACGGGTTTCTGCAGCTACAGAGCCATTACCTGTTCGAGGAACACTTCTGTCTGCCCGCCCGGCCCAACGAGAAGGGCGTGGTCGAGGGGATCGTGCGTTATGCCCGGGCCAACTTCCTGGTACCGGTACCGCAGGTTCGGGACCTGGAGGAACTCAACGCAAAGCTGTTGGAGGCATGTGAGCGGGACATGGAGCGTAAATTACGCGGGAAAAGGGCGGTGAAAAAGGAACTGCTGGCCGAGGAGCGCGCCGTCATGCTGGCGTTGCCGCCCATACCCTTTGAAGCGGAGCCGCAAACGCTCGACCTGCGTCAGCAGCCTCTCGCTGGTGCGCTTCGAGTGCAACGACTATTCGGTGCCGGTGCGCTGCGCCCACCATCCGGTGGTGGTGGAAGGGTCCTGTCGGCAGGTGGTGATCTTCTGTGGGGGCCAAGAGGTGGCCCCGGCACCGCCGCATTTGGGATAAAGAGCAAGTCTCTTTCGAGCCGGTGCACTACCTGGCTTTGCTGGAGAAAAAACCGGGCGCTTTGGACTTCGCCCGCCCACTCTCGGGCTGGCAGTTGCCGCAGTGCCTGCAGGTCCTCAGACGCCGGCTCGAAAGCCAATGCGGGGGCGAAGGCACCCGGGAGTATATCCGGGTGCTGCGGCTGTTGGAGAAACACCCCATGGCGGCCTTGCAGCAGGCCGTCGTCTCGGCCCTGCGGGTGGGGGGACTGACTCGTGAGGCCATCGCCCAGTATCTCTATCCTCAGGAAGACTACGGGAGCAGAACCTTCCGGCTGGACGGCCATCCACACCTGCGTCACGTCCGTGTGGCCGCCCCTGACCTCGGTGCCTACAGCGAACTGCTCAAGATTCCAGGAGGGGCTTTATGAAGGAAGAAAAAAACCAGCTGCTGTTACACCATCACCTCAAGAAACTGAAGTTGCCCACCATCCTGCGCGAATGGCCGGCGGTGGCCGCGGCTTGTTCCCGGGACCGGCTCGATTACGCCGCCTTTTTGTTGCATCTGGTCGAACGGGAGCTCATTGAACGCGAACAGCGGGCCGCCCAGCGGCGGATCAAAAACGCCCGTTTCCCCGTGCTCAAGACCCTCGAGAGCTTCGCCTTTGAAGCGCAGCCCTCGATCAACGAAGCGCTCATCCGAGAGCTCATGCGCGGGGAGTATGTCGACCAGCGCGAAAACGTGCTGCTCCTCGGTAACGCCGGTACCGGTAAAACGCACCTGGCCACCGCCCTGGGCTTTGCCGCCTGTGCCCAGGGCCGGCGGATCCGTTTCTTCGGGGTCACCGCCCTGGTTACCCATATGCTCGAGCAACGCGACAACCACGACCTGCAGCGCTTCATGAAGCAACTCGAAAGGCTCGACCTACTCATCCTCGACGAACTCGGTTACGTCCCTTTTTCCAAGACCGGTTCCGAACTGCTCTTCGACGTGGTCAGCCGCGCTTACGAGCGCACCAGTCTCATCGTCACCACCAACCTGCCCTTTGAGAACTGGATCGAAGTGCTCGGTTCCGAACGGCTCACCGGAGCTCTGCTGGACCGACTCACCCATCGGGTGCATATCCTCGAAGCCAACGGGCAAAGCTACCGCTTGCTCGACGCCGTCGCCGTGGCCCAAAACAATAAACGCTGATCGGACCCCATCTTTGCTACCACTTTAAGTGAGAGTATTTCCGTAGGTTTGGTATTGTAGGTTTTGCAGCGGGTGGCGCAATGAGGCCGTAGGCCGAATGGAGCCAGCCGCTGCTTTGTTGATTGTTCGCCAGAGTCTGGCAAATGTATTTGGGGAGAGAAAGCCTAATCGGCTGTGGGGGTGTTTCGCGTTGTATTTGTGTCGCCATTGTTCGACCACCACACGCGCTTCGGTCACGCTCAGGAACAGTTCCTGGTTAAGGCATTCATCGCGCAAACGATTATGAAAGGATTCTATATGTCCATTCTGCCAAGGGCTTCCTGGATCAATGTATGCGATGGCAATTTCCTGTCGCTGCAGTTCTTCTTTGACTTGGTGGGCTATAAACTCCGATCCGTTGTCCGAGCGGATGCACTGAGGTTTGCCGTTCTCTCTTATGGCATCGTTCAATACCTCTACCACATCGGCACTTTTCAGTGAGCGCGCAACCTTAATGGCCAGGCATTGACGGGTATGTTCATCGATCAGTGTCAAGAGCCTGAGCGGACCGCCCCGGTCGGTGCGATCCGCCACGAAGTCCCAACTCCACACATGGTTGGGCTGCACTGCTCGGGTCGGGGTAGCCGTGGATTGGCCCTGCCGGCGACGGCGCTTGCCAGACGGGCGCACACCCAGTCCTTCGAAACGACGCACTTTTTGGACGAATTTGCGACTCACGGGCCAACCTTCATGGGCCAACAAAGCGCGGATCCGACGATAGCCATAGCGCGGATGCTTCTTCGAAAAGGCAATGATGCGTGCCACCAGTTTATGCCTATACTCAGTAGCTTTCTTGGGTTCATACAGGTAGGTTGAGCGGTGCAACCCAAAATACTGACAGGCCCGACGCAGCGAGCACGACCCTTGGGCCAATACATGCTTCACCGCTTCCTTTTTCTGCTTCGGGCCTACCATTTTTTTGCGTTCACCTCCTTGAGCACACGGTTCTCCAGCATCTGCTCGGCTACTATCTTCTTAAGCTGCGTGTTTTCGCGCTCCAGCTCCTTCAGCCGCTTGGCGCCACGCAGCTCCATGCGGCCATACTTTTTACGCCAACGATGGTAGCTTTGAGGACTGATATTGTGGGACCGACAGACATCCTGAATGCCTTTGCCTGCGTCTACTTCGCGCAGTATCGTTATGATTTGTTCAGGGGTGTATCTTTTTTGCTTCATAGGTCTTTCCGGTAATTTCTCCAGAAAGACTCTCACTGGCAATGGTAGTGTTTTCGGCGGTCACATCAATTCAATTGCCGGATTAATAAGATGAACCCATTCATCGTTTTCGTTTTTGAATATAACTGTGATTTCGCTTGAATCCAAACCTTGTTCGACAGCTTTCAGTATCCATTCAAGAGCCTTAGCCCGGATATTTCGTAAAAAAAGTATCGTTGATATGCTTAACTGCTGATATACAGCAGGATAGATCAATAATTAAAGCAATATCAGCGATGACAAAAGGTAAACAATTAAAGCTACAGTTGACAAGGGTAAAAGGCCGCCGTGTGCGGGTTGATTTCAAGGGCGGAGAGGTTACTTCGGATGCCGGACTGCTTTTGATCCGGGAAGTGGATCGGCAGTTGGGCTTGACCGAACGAGCGGCCCGACAGTTAGTGGACAAACGGCAGAAGGGCAAAGTACGCCATGAGGTATTGGGGATGCTGCGGCAGCGCGTTTACGGGCTGGTGGCGGGCTATGAGGATTTGAACGACTTTGATACCCTGCGCCACGATCCATTGTTGCAAACGGTAACGGGGCGCATTGAAACGTTGGCCAGCGCGCCGACTTTGTGTCGTTTTGAAAACGGGCAGGATCGGCGGGCGGCCTTTGCGGTAAACGAGCTGTTGGTCGAACAGTTCATGGGCTCCTTTGCCGAGGAACCCGAAGAGATCATCCTGGACTTTGACGCCACCGACAATCCGGTGCACGGGCTCCAGGAGGGACGTTTTTTCCACGGTTATTATGATCATTACTGTTTTCTGCCGCTATATGTTTTTTGCGGTGATCAGCTGCTGGTGGCCTACCTGCGGCCGAGCAAGATCGATGCCAGCAAGCATGCCGGGGCCATCCTCAAATTGCTGGTTAAACGGATTCGCCAAAGCTGGCCCCGTACGCGGATTATTTGGCGCGCCGACAGTGGATTTTGTCGAGACCGGATACTCTCTTGGTGCGACCGCAACGAAGTTAGTTACATCGTGGGGATGGCTCGCAATGCACGCTTGCAGCAAGACGCCCAGCAGTTGCAAAAGCAGGCCAAAGAATGGTTCGAACTAAGGGGTAAAAAACAACGGTTATTCCAGGACTTCGTCTATGCTGCCGATTCGTGGCGATGGCTGCGGTTGGTCATCCATAAAGCCGAACACACCGCACAGGGGTCCAACCCGCGCTTCGTGGTGACGAACCTGCCGGGTGATCCCCAGGAGCTTTACGACAAGGTATACTGTGGCCGCGGTGAAATGGAGAACCGAATCAAGGAACAGATGCAATTGTTCAGCGAGCGCACCAGCGCCCATCAATGGTGGGCCAATCAGTGGCGATTGCTCTTGTCGGCGCTGGCCTACACCTTGATGGAAGCCATGCGCCGGTTAGCCTTAAAAGGGACGAAGTGGGCGCGGGCCCAATGCCACACCCTGCGGCTCAAATTAATCAAGATCGGAGCGGTCATCGTGCGCAACACCCGAACGATTCACTTTCACCTAAGTGAGAGTTATCCTTGGGCCAGTCTTTTCAACCATGCGGCCCGCCGATTGGTGCCAACCTAAAGGGTGCATTGGTGCTGCCCCCGGCACTACCGAACCAATGGGGGAAAGGGGGCAGTGTCTCTACACCCTGAAAAACACCTAAAAATCAAGACGATCTGCTCAAAATACAAAGAAATCCATCTCCAATAGCAATAACGAGCCAAACTTTACCCTTCATGAAATATCCGGGTTAGCCCGGATATTTCGTAAAAAAAGTATCGTTGATATGCTTAACTGCTGACGTTGATATGCTTAACTGCTGATATACAGCAGGATAGATCAATAATTAAAGCAATATCAGCGATGACAAAAGGTAAACAATTAAAGCTACAGTTGACAAGGGTAAAAGGCCGCCGTGTGCGGGTTGATTTCAAGGGCGGAGAGGTTACTTCGGATGCCGGACTGCTTTTGATCCGGGAAGTGGATCGGCAGTTGGGCTTGACCGAACGAGCGGCCCGACAGTTAGTGGACAAACGGCAGAAGGGCAAAGTACGCCATGAGGTATTGGGGATGCTGCGGCAGCGCGTTTACGGGCTGGTGGCGGGCTATCCCGGATATTTCATGAAGGGTAAAGTTTGGCTCGTTATTGCTATTGGAGATGGATTTCTTTGTATTTTGAGCAGATCGTCTTGATTTTTAGGTGTTTTTCAGGGTGTAGAGACACTGCCCCCTTTCCCCCATTGGTTCGGTAGTGCCGGGGGCAGCACCAATGCACCCTTTAGGTTGGCACCAATCGGCGGGCCGCATGGTTGAAAAGACTGGCCCAAGGATAACTCTCACTTAGGTGAAAGTGAATCGTTCGGGTGTTGCGCACGATGACCGCTCCGATCTTGATTAATTTGAGCCGCAGGGTGTGGCATTGGGCCCGCGCCCACTTCGTCCCTTTTAAGGCTAACCGGCGCATGGCTTCCATCAAGGTGTAGGCCAGCGCCGACAAGAGCAATCGCCACTGATGGCCCACCATTGATGGGCGCTGGTGCGCTCGCTGAACAATTGCATCTGTTCCTTGATTCGGTTCTCCATTTCACCGCGGCCACAGTATACCTTGTCGTAAAGCTCCTGGGGATCGCCCGGCAGGTTCGTCACCACGAAGCGCGGGTTGGACCCCTGTGCGGTGTGTTCGGCTTTATGGATGACCAACCGCAGCCATCGCCACGAATCGGCAGCATAGACGAAGTCCTGGAATAACCGTTGTTTTTTACCCCTTAGTTCGAACCATTCTTTGGCCTGCTTTTGCAACTGCTGGGCGTCTTGCTGCAAGCGTGCATTGCGAGCCATCCCCACGATGTAACTAACTTCGTTGCGGTCGCACCAAGAGAGTATCCGGTCTCGACAAAATTCACTGTCGGCGCGCCAAATAATCCGCGTACGGGGCCAGCTTTGGCGAATCCGTTTAACCAGCAATTTGAGGATGGCCCCGGCATGCTTGCTGGCATCGATCTTGCTCGGCCGCAGGTAGGCCACCAGCAGCTGATCACCGCAAAAAACATATAGCGGCAGAAAACAGTAATGATCATAATAACCGTGGAAAAAACGTCCCTCCTGGAGCCCGTGCACCGGATTGTCGGTGGCGTCAAAGTCCAGGATGATCTCTTCGGGTTCCTCGGCAAAGGAGCCCATGAACTGTTCGACCAACAGCTCGTTTACCGCAAAGGCCGCCCGCCGATCCTGCCCGTTTTCAAAACGACACAAAGTCGGCGCGCTGGCCAACGTTTCAATGCGCCCCGTTACCGTTTGCAACAATGGATCGTGGCGCAGGGTATCAAAGTCGTTCAAATCCTCATAGCCCGCCACCAGCCCGTAAACGCGCTGCCGCAGCATCCCCAATACCTCATGGCGTACTTTGCCCTTCTGCCGTTTGTCCACTAACTGTCGGGCCGCTCGTTCGGTCAAGCCCAACTGCCGATCCACTTCCCGGATCAAAAGCAGTCCGGCATCCGAAGTAACCTCTCCGCCCTTGAAATCAACCCGCACACGGCGGCCTTTTACCCTTGTCAACTGTAGCTTTAATTGTTTACCTTTTGTCATCGCTGATATTGCTTTAATTATTGATCTATCCTGCTGTATATCAGCAGTTAAGCATATCAACGATACTTTTTTTACGAAATATCCGGGCTATGAGGATTTGAACGACTTTGATACCCTGCGCCACGATCCATTGTTGCAAACGGTAACGGGGCGCATTGAAACGTTGGCCAGCGCGCCGACTTTGTGTCGTTTTGAAAACGGGCAGGATCGGCGGGCGGCCTTTGCGGTAAACGAGCTGTTGGTCGAACAGTTCATGGGCTCCTTTGCCGAGGAACCCGAAGAGATCATCCTGGACTTTGACGCCACCGACAATCCGGTGCATGGGCTCCAGGAGGGACGTTTTTTCCACGGTTATTATGATCATTACTGTTTTCTGCCGCTATATGTTTTTTGCGGTGATCAGCTGCTGGTGGCCTACCTGCGGCCGAGCAAGATCGATGCCAGCAAGCATGCCGGGGCCATCCTCAAATTGCTGGTTAAACGGATGCGCCAAAGCTGGCCCCGTACGCGGATTATTTGGCGCGCCGACAGTGGATTTTGTCGAGACCGGATACTCTCTTGGTGCGACCGCAACGAAGTTAGTTACATCGTGGGGATGGCTCGCAATGCACGCTTGCAGCAAGACGCCCAGCAGTTGCAAAAGCAGGCCAAAGAATGGTTCGAACTAAGGGGTAAAAAACAACGGTTATTCCAGGACTTCGTCTATGCTGCCGATTCGTGGCGATGGCTGCGGTTGGTCATCCATAAAGCCGAACACACCGCACAGGGGTCCAACCCGCGCTTCGTGGTGACGAACCTGCCGGGCGATCCCCAGGAGCTTTACGACAAGGTATACTGTGGCCGCGGTGAAATGGAGAACCGAATCAAGGAACAGATGCAATTGTTCAGCGAGCGCACCAGCGCCCATCAATGGTGGGCCAATCAGTGGCGATTGCTCTTGTCGGCGCTGGCCTACACCTTGATGGAAGCCATGCGCCGGTTAGCCTTAAAAGGGACGAAGTGGGCGCGGGCCCAATGGCACACCCTGCGGCTCAAATTAATCAAGATCGGAGCGGTCATCGTGCGCAACACCCGAACGATTCACTTTCACCTAAGTGAGAGTTATCCTTGGGCCAGTCTTTTCAACCATGCGGCCCGCCGATTGGTGCCAACCATTGGTGCCAACCTAAAGGGTGCCCCCGGCACTACCGAACCAATGGGGGAAAGGGGGCAGTGTCTCTACACCCTGAAAAACACCTAAAAATCAAGACGATCTGCTCAAAATACAAAGAAATCCATCTCCAATAGCAATAACGAGCCAAACTTTACCCTTCATGAAATATCCGGGCTAACCCGGATATTTCGTAAAAAAAGTATCGTTGATATGCTTAACTGCTGATATACAGCAGGATAGATCAATAATTAAAGCAATATCAGCGATGACAAAAGGTAAACAATTAAAGCTACAGTTGACAAGGGTAAAAGGCCGCCGTGTGCGGGTTGATTTCAAGGGCGGAGAGGTTACTTCGGATGCCGGACTGCTTTTGATCCGGGAAGTGGATCGGCAGTTGGGCTTGACCGAACGAGCGGCCCGACAGTTAGTGGACAAACGGCAGAAGGGCAAAGTACGCCATGAGGTATTGGGGATGCTGCGGCAGCGCGTTTACGGGCTGGTGGCGGGCTATGAGGATTTGAACGACTTTGATACCCTGCGCCACGATCCATTGTTGCAAACGGTAACGGGGCGCATTGAAACGTTGGCCAGCGCGCCGACTTTGTGTCGTTTTGAAAACGGGCAGGATCGGCGGGCGGCCTTTGCGGTAAACGAGCTGTTGGTCGAACAGTTCATGGGCTCCTTTGCCGAGGAACCCGAAGAGATCATCCTGGACTTTGACGCCACCGACAATCCGGTGCACGGGCTCCAGGAGGGACGTTTTTTCCACGGTTATTATGATCATTACTGTTTTCTGCCGCTATATGTTTTTTGCGGTGATCAGCTGCTGGTGGCCTACCTGCGGCCGAGCAAGTTCGATGCCAGCAAGCATGCCGGGGCCATCCTCAAATTGCTGGTTAAACGGATTCGCCAAAGCTGGCCCCGTACGCGGATTATTTGGCGCGCCGACAGTGGATTTTGTCGAGACCGGATACTCTCTTGGTGCGACCGCAACGAAGTTAGTTACATCGTGGGGATGGCTCGCAATGCACGCTTGCAGCAAGACGCCCAGCAGTTGCAAAAGCAGGCCAAAGAATGGTTCGAACTAAGGGGTAAAAAACAACGGTTATTCCAGGACTTCGTCTATGCTGCCGATTCGTGGCGATGGCTGCGGTTGGTCATCCATAAAGCCGAACACACCGCACAGGGGTCCAACCCGCGCTTCGTGGTGACGAACCTGCCGGGCGATCCCCAGGAGCTTTACGACAAGGTATACTGTGGCCGCGGTGAAATGGAGAACCGAATCAAGGAACAGATGCAATTGTTCAGCGAGCGCACCAGCGCCCATCAATGGTGGGCCAATCAGTGGCGATTGCTCTTGTCGGCGCTGGCCTACACCTTGATGGAAGCCATGCGCCGGTTAGCCTTAAAAGGGACGAAGTGGGCGCGGGCCCAATGCCACACCCTGCGGCTCAAATTAATCAAGATCGGAGCGGTCATCGTGCGCAACACCCGAACGATTCACTTTCACCTAAGTGAGAGTTATCCTTGGGCCAGTCTTTTCAACCATGCGGCCCGCCGATTGGTGCCAACCTAAAGGGTGCATTGGTGCTGCCCCCGGCACTACCGAACCAATGGGGGAAAGGGGGCAGTGTCTCTACACCCTGAAAAACACCTAAAAATCAAGACGATCTGCTCAAAATACAAAGAAATCCATCTCCAATAGCAATAACGAGCCAAACTTTACCCTTCATGAAATATCCGGGTTAGAAGGAGCAAGATTCGCCCGAAATATCCAGAGATAACGGATTTATTGATACATTATCATTACATCGAAATTCCGTTTGAAACAGAAAAATGTAACATGTCCAAAATAAAGCATATCGTCCTGATTGAATTTAAACCCGAAGTAAGCACGGAGCAAATCGAAGATTTTTTCTCTCTGATAAAGGAATTGGAGAACCACATTCCGGGTCTTCTCGATTATTGCGGAGGGTCATATTTCAGTCCCGAAGGTTTTAATCGCGGATTTACACACGGATTCATAATGACATTTAAAGATTCTTCGGCACGGGACGAATACCTTGTGCATCCTGAACATAAAGCGGCTGCCGAAACCATGATACCCCTATTGCAAAATAGCGTAGCTTTCGATTTTCAGGCCTGAACTGGAGAATGTGGTTTTTGGGGATCTGTATTAATTTAGAAATCAATGTTATGGTGATAATTTTATATCTTTGTATTTCTGTAGTAAACTCCTGATTTGTTTATCGTTTTAAGATAGGCGCTAACGCATTACAATGGATCGACAAAACAAGGGCTGGCTTCACTCGGTCGGGAGCCTTTTAAGTCGGAAGATACGACATACGATCAAAACCTTTGCGTGTTACCGGAGAGCGCATGTGTCGTATGCGCCCCACAATGCGTTGTTGCGAGAGCATGAAAGTCGTATCTTGATCGCCCGGCATCCTAGCGATCACTACGATTTCAATGAGCATTTCCTGCAATGGGTTCGGTCCACCCGCCCGGAGATTGCCTCGCGGATGCAGTTGTGCCGGTTGCCTGCCTGGGGAATCGACTGGGATCGCGTCGCTCTCTTTGTCCCGTGGTTCCAGGATCCCCTCAAGGAGGCTTTTCCTTTAGATTATTATTTCGCCATGAGGATGCAACGAAAGTGTCGCGAGCGCGGAATCACGATTGTCAACCCGTTGGAGACGCTGTCGAATTCGATAAAATCGGTCGCTCTGCCCATCATGGGCAAACTTGGCATCCGAACCGCCAGAATCGTGCGAATCACAGATCGAAAGGCGTTTCTTTCCTCCTTCGGCGGCCTCACCCCTCCATTCTTTATTCGGGATGATTGGGTACAATCGGGCTCTTCCTTTTTGGTTTGCCAGGAGGAAGATATCCGTCGGGTAAATTGGCAAGTCTACTCGCACCCGGTGGCCGTTGAGTATATCGACGTGCAAAGCGAAGACGGGCTCTATCGAAAGTACCGTTACGTCCTTTTCGGCAATGAAGGAGCCCCCCGCCACCTCTTCTTATCTCCTAATTGGATCGTTCGCGGTAAAAATAAAGTACATCCCGCCCACACTCGCCAGGAGGAAGCCGACTATGTCGAAAACTCCGATCCCAACCACGATATCCTGAACCGGGCGCGAAAGGCTCTCGGATTTGATTTCGTCGCCTTTGACTACAGTTATGACAGGAGCGGCCAGCTCGTCGTCTGGGAACCGAATCCGTTTCCCCTCATCACGCCGATATTAAATGGCTCGCAGCTTTGCGATTACGAATCCGCGACCATGGGACGACTCTTCCAGGGCATTCTCGACTCCTATGTGCGAACTGCGGGATTTGTCTCGGACACGGTCAATAAATGATAAATTACGAATTATAAAATAGCTTCAATCCCTATTGCTAATTATAATTAATAAAAGACTTTTTGCAGGCACAATCCACGTGCGGGCGCGGTGACAACCCAAGTGGTTCGTTTTCGCGATTTTAGTATTCGTTGCACCTCGGCCGGTGAATGTTTGCCTATGCCTACCTCGACTAGGGTACCGACGAGACTGCGGACCATTTTGTAGAGGTAACCGCTCGCTTCGGCTGTTATGCGGATGCGGCGGCCCCGGCGAGTGATTTGCAAACGCCGGACGTCTTTAACCGGGTTTTCTGTGGAATCATCGCCTGTGGCGGCTCCGAAGGCGGAAAAATCATGCCTTCCCAAAAGGTGCGGGGCGGCCCTATTCATGCGATCGAGATCCAATTTCCGCCGCCCCAGAGACCAGTAGAAGCGGGTTTCCATGGGCGGGGAAAACCCTTCGCAGAGGTGGTAAACATAACGTTTTCCGGTGGCGGAATGGCGGGCGTGAAATTTATTTGGAACCCTCCTGACGGCGGTTACCTGGATGCTTTCCGGCAGTCCGCTACGCAGGGCGTTGAGCAAATCGGTGCGGGGATTCTTCCACGATCCGTCGAAATGAAAAACCTGGCCCTTGGCATGGACGCCGCTGTCGGTGCGCCCGCTGCCGTGGATGCGTATGGGTTGGCCGCAAAGAATTTTCAAACGGTTTTCGAGAATATCCTGGATGGTGTTGCCGCCGGGTTGGCTCTGCCATCCGTAAAAGCCCGTTCCATCGTAAGCCACTGTGCATTTCCATCGCATTTGATCGGTTCCAATTTGGGGAAAATGGAGCGAAAAGGTCAAGGCGCATAAGGGTTTGCCGATAAAATCTGTTTAGAATCTATCTCAAAAACGAAGATGACGATGCAGAGAGCTATTATATGTTTTGAGCAAGGCGCGTCGGTACATGCTGGGCTGGAAGCCCTGCCGCCCCGACGGAACGCCGCTCAAACTCATAAAAGCCTCTGTCCGAAGGATTTGTGCGGCACGGTAGCACCTGCGGCGTTGGTTCGCGCCAGAGAGGCTCCCAGTCCATCTTGGCGCGAAGCCGCCTGGCATCTGCCACTGTGGCGCTACAAACATTATTCATCTGCGATTTTGAGACAGGTTCTTAAGACTCAATGCCCTTTCGAGTGAATCGCTTAATCGCTATAAAAAACGTTTGCGCCTGGCCCAACCTGGTGGCTCTGCCGGGCGGAGAATTGCTGGCCATTATCTTCAATCAACCAAGCCATGGGCTGGATGCGGGGAGCCTGGAATGTTGGCACAGCCTCGATGGGGGGAAGGCTTGGGTCAGAAAAGGGGTTGCCGCTCCCCATGAAGGGGGCAAAAACCGCATGCATTGCGCGTTCGGGTTAGACAGAAATGAAAATCCGATCGTCTTGTCCACTGGATTTGAACTGGTCAACGGAAAATTGGGACATTTGGGTAGTGTATTAAGTAGGAATGGTGGCTAATTCTTGATTATATTGATGAATGAAAAGTCTCAGACAGGTTTCATGCATACTCTTAAGCTTGGAAAAGGAGAGGGTTTTGCGTGTGAAACGACCCAGTCGTTGGCGCAGGGTATTGTTCCATCGTTCCACATGGGCCGTTTCACCGGTTTCTTTTCCCACGGATCGGTTATGAGGAAAGACTTCATCATAAGTGCTCCAAAAGTCGCTGTAGGTGGCACTTCTTTTGTAGGCCCGTGGCAGACGCTCGTAAAGTTCCCGGCAACGATACCAATCCCGAGGCCCAATGGCATAGGAGAGGATTTGACGGGTGCGTCGGCAAAGAGCGATCCAAACCCATTGGGCATCGCTCTTGCGCCCCACAAAAGACCACAGTTCGTCCAGTTCAATGACATCATGGCGGCGGGCCGCAAGAATCGTGCTTTTGAGCGGTCGCAGCGATTGTCGTTTTTTTTAACCAACTCAAAACGGTGTTGGGACTCACCCCGAAGGCGCGCTGTAAACCGCGTAGACTGCTGCGTTCCTGATAGACTCGAAGGATCATTTCTTTTTGCTCTTCGGTGTATTTCACTGTGGGGTTTTCGCGGCTTTGTTTACCACAATCATGGCAGCGGTAGCGCTGTTTATGGTTGGGCGTCTTGCCAAATTTAATGATATTTTCACTTCCACAGTGCCGACAATTAATAATTTTAGTAACCATGCACTAAGAATAAACTGCCTAACGCTATTTGTACAGCTAAAAATACAAAATAACATTCTTTTTTTATACACTACCGGACATTTGCAGGGCATGTGGTTTTCGCGGTCGATGGACGAAGGACGGACCTGGACCATCAACAAAACTCCCGGATTGCCGGGTGGGCAACCTTTGATGATCCCCTACGGAAAGATTATCTGCCATCGCGAGGATGGAAAGCTGAACGCGGCAGCCTATTTGAGCGAAGGTATGGGCCGCCTTAGCCGTACCTGGTTTTTGCAGAGCGACGATGGCGGAGACAGCTGGAGCATTCTCTCGCAAATCGGGAATGGAGACACCAATGAAACTGCGCTATTGAGGTTGTCCGATGGCCAATGTCTGGCTGCCGCCCGAACCCATGTCGATCACCATGTGGAGCTTTACCGCAGCGATGATGGGGGAAATTCCTGGTCGCAGTCCGGGCCGCTCACCCTGCCCAGGCAGCATCCGGCGGACCTTCTGCTCCTTCCTGACGGCGTGATTTTGCTGACTTATGGCCTACGCAATCGGGGACTTTTTGGGATCGGCGGGCGCATCAGTGAAAACCAGGGAGCAACCTGGAGCGCGCCATTTGTCATGACCCAATTCGGCGAAGGGGCCGACTGTGGCTACCCCTCAAGTATCCACACGAAGGACGGAACCCTGGTGACAGCTTATTATTCGGACCGAATTGAGGGCTACAGCGGCTATCACATGGGCATCCTGCGGTGGCGGTCGGAAGAATCTACCAGGCCCCGGCAGTTTTGAGTGAATGGATACAGGATAATTTGGCCTATTGTTTCAAAATATAAATATGGTAGTGTATAAAAAAAGAATGTTATTTTGTATTTTTAGCTGTACAAATAGCGTTAGGCAGTTTATTTTTAGTGCATGGTTACTAAAATTATTAATTGTCGGCACTGTGGAAGTGAAAATATCATTAAATTTGGCAAGACGCCCAACCATAAACAGCGCTACCGCTGCCATGATTGTGGTAAACAAAGCCGCGAAAACCCCACAGTGAAATACACCGAAGAGCAAAAAGAAATGATCCTTCGAGTCTATCAGGAACGCAGCAGTCTACGCGGTTTACAGCGCGCCTTCGGGGTGAGTCCCAACACCGTTTTGAGTTGGTTAAAAAAAACGACAATCGCTGCGACCGCTCAAAAGCACGATTCTTGCGGCCCGCCGCCATGATGTCATTGAACTGGACGAACTGTGGTCTTTTGTGGGGCGCAAGAGCGATGCCCAATGGGTTTGGATCGCTCTTTGCCGACGCACCCGTCAAATCCTCTCCTATGCCATTGGGCCTCGGGATTGGTATCGTTGCCGGGAACTTTACGAGCGTCTGCCACGGGCCTACAAAAGAAGTGCCACCTACAGCGACTTTTGGAGCACTTATGATGAAGTCTTTCCTCATAACCGATCCGTGGGAAAAGAAACCGGTGAAACGGCCCATGTGGAACGATGGAACAATACCCTGCGCCAACGACTGGGTCGTTTCACACGCAAAACCCTCTCCTTTTCCAAGCTTAAGAGTATGCATGAAACCTGTCTGAGACTTTTCATTCATCAATATAATCAAGAATTAGCCACCATTCCTACTTAATACACTACCAAAAAATCGTTCAGCCAGCATGGCATCCAAATTTCCGCAATGTTGAAACATTGCCGGACATTAAAGCCATCAGGACCGATTTCGTTATTAATTGGGGAGTGGTTCTAGTGGCTGTGGCATTGTTGATGTTTTTCCTCAAAAACGAATTTTCCGCTCTTTCGGTCGGGCGAAACATAAAGGATTTCGAGACGAAAATCAGCGAAAACACCGCCGCCAACAACAATAACTTAAAGTTGAGCGGCGAGTTCGGAACCCTTTCCAAGGAAATAACCGAAGTCGAAGCTTTTATGGACGTTCCCATCAAACCCTCCGACTTTCTCCTCAATTTTACAGAAATCAAACCGGTGGGGATGCTGCTGAAAACGATCAGTTACGACTCCCAAAACATCATACTAGGCAACCGCAAGACGGCTCCGGGTAAAACCATCGGCATTCGAGGCTCGATTAGCGGCTCGCCAGCCGAAGTCACGCAATTGGTAACCGAATTTGTGGAAACCCTCAAAAATCTGGAGATGATTAAGGAAAGCCTTCATAAAGTGGAGCTGCAATCGCTCATTCGCGATGAAGCCTTGGGGCTTTTCAACTACTTTATTCGCATCGAGTTGGTGCCGCCGTAAAAGAAATGAATACCCAAGCCATCCTCGCCAAGATAAAACAATACCCACTTGCAGTGGGAGGTCTTGTCTTTATAGTGATTGTCGGAGCAGGTTATTTCTTGCGCAAATCGCATGTTCCCGAACTGGAGGGGAAACGTGAGATTCTGGAGGCCCAATGGGAGGCCATGACGTCCAATACGACCGAGTCTACAGACGTTACCGGGCAAGTGGAGAAAATTAATGAATACAGTAAAGAGATAAATTCCCGCCTCATGGTGCGCGCAACGAAAGCCGTCAATCAGCAATATTTTTATGGTTTGGAGGAGCAAACCGGCATTTCCCTGACTCTCCTCTCGCAATCGGACACCCCGCCGCCGCCGCGAGCTCCGCCGGGCAAACCCAACCTTACCCTCTACGCTCCCATCGCGTATTCGGTCGGTATTTCCGGAACCTTTCACCAGGTCCTTGATTTTCTCAGTCGGCTCGAACATGGCCAATACTTCACCCGCATTGAAGGGTTTTCCTGCAATTCCATTGGTAAAGACGAAGCCGATGCGGTCCAGATCAGCCTTAAAATGGATATCCTGGGAGTGAAATAAAAATAAGAATAAGATGAAAAATCCTCCATTTTCAGGCAAAAGCTCTTTTTTGTCCAAAGCCGCAGCCACGTCTACGGCGGGATTCATTTTTCTGGGCTTGTGCGGGTCCCCGCTCCTCATTGGGCAGGATGAGCCACCCCGGCTTGTATTGCCCAAAAAAAACCGGGAGGAAGTTCTGGAGAAAGCCGAAAATATACTGCACTCGGAAAATCCGGGGTTTCTGACTGCCCTGCTAACGATGCACAGTCCCTTTCTCCCTCCCCAGGAAGAAGTAGTTGAAGTAGTGGAAGAGACTCCGCAAGGGCTCAAAGTAGTAGCCAAACCGAAAGCCCCGAAAGCCCCGCCGAAGATTCCCGATGCGGACATTTTACGATATGTGGCCGACCGGCTCAACCCCAAGGGCAGCCTGGTCACGAGCAGAAGAAGCCTCCTCCTCTTTTCCAACGGGGGGAAACTATCAGTGGGCGGCTCCATACCCACGACGGTCCGGGGGAAGGCCTACAATATCATTGTGGCCGCCATCACTCCAAACGATTACACCCTCCGCCTGAACGAGGCCCGAATTACTCGGTCCTTTAAAATCACCAGCTCGAAAGGCGCCGTCAGTAAAGATTAGTGATATTGTTGTGCCGCCTTGCCAAATGACAAATAATTCTATAAATTCTAACCGCCTTCTTTTTGATATTTCAATTTAACCACTAAGAAAGGCACGAACTATGATTCGCCCTACATTCAATATTCCCCTAATACTTCTACTCTCCACCATCGTGGCTTGGGGACAGGAGCCGCCCGAGGTCGAAGAACCTGAGACTCTCGGTTCCGATGAAATCCAAATTATGACGCCGGGTCCACAGGCGTCGGTAATGCCGCCACCGCCGGTGTCAAGTTCTCCCGAGATGAATTTTGCTCCACCCCCCGGCGAAGTGGATTACACCGCTCCCACCGAGGAGGCAAGAGAGGCCGAGCTAACCCTTGACGAGGAAACCATCTCGGTGGATTTCCCCGATGAGGAAGTGCGAGTCATCATCAGCAATGTAGCCGATCTTTATGACCTTAACGTGGTCATACCCGACACTCTGGTGGGCAGCACGACCCTCAAACTGCGCAATGTTTCTTGGCGACAGGTATTCGAGGTAGTGCTGGAACCATTGGGTTTCAGCTTTGTGGAGGACCGCAACATCATCAAAATCCGCAGCAATCTCGATCTGGAGCAGGAAAAACCGGATACACGAGTATTCATCGTTAATTTCGCCAATGCCTCCGAAATCCAAAGTTCGATCGCCCCGCTCATCGGGGAGGGGGGCCGGATACAGGTGGACTCCCGCAGCAACGCCCTCGTCATTACCTCGAGGCCTACCCGGATGAACCGCATCCAGGAAATCATCGAGCGGCTGGACCGGCCCACCGCACAGGTGATGATTGAAACAAAATTTGTCGAGGTGACCAACAGGGACAGCGTCAACCTGGGCGTGAACTGGTCCTCCCTCAACTCCTACCAACTCACTGCCGGCCCCTTTCAGCGTGACTACAATCGTGATATAAACCAGACCGCCCTCGGCAACGACGATAACACATCCATCACCACTACCGACAACCTCTCGGACAATACGACCAATTTCACATCCAACATCCCGGTGCCCGGATCGCCCAACAGCATCACCGACATCACCAACAACTCCTCCACCAACACCATCGGCAATAATATACTCACCCGGGCCGCCTCGGTGCTCAATAGCGCCACCCAGGGCCGTATCGATACGGCCGTTTTCTCGGCTCCCGCATTTAGTATCGTGCTCAGCGCCCTGGAGTCCCTGAGCGATACCCAGCTGATTTCCAATCCCACCGTGGTGACGCTGAACAACACACCGGCCACGATCAACATCGGTGAGGAATTCCCCATACCTGATTACAATTACAATGAGGAGCGCGGCACCTTCGAGGTCAGCGGATTCACCTTCAAAGCCATCGGCATCCTCCTGAGAGTTACCCCGCATGTGAATAGCGCTGGTTTTATCGACCTCAACATCAGGCCGGAGGTTAGCAGCCGGGCCGGCACGGTTAATTTCGGCGGCGCTGCCGGCACGGTTAATTTCGGCGGCGCTGCCGGGGCGGAAATCCCCATTATTACGACGCGCAAGACGGAGAGCACCATAACGATCAAGGACGGCTATACCCTGGCCATCGGTGGTTTGATCGAAAAAACGGTGCAAAACAGCCGCAACCAAGTACCCCTTCTGGGTAATATCCCAGGATTGGGCAAGCTGTTCCGCAGCCGGAGCGACAGCGAAGACCGCCGCAACCTGATTATTTTTGTCACTGCCAAAACCCTCAACCCGGACGGGAGCACCTATAAAGACATATTTTCACCAAAAGCCCTGCACCAAATGGGTATCAAGAGTTCCGAATTGCCCGGAGCGGAAATCTCGGAGGAATCGGCCCGGCTTTACAAAGAGGTGCAAGCGATTCGCGATAATTTGGATTCCTTGAAAACCGAATCCAAATTACGCCAACAACTGGAAGCCATTCGATCAAGCCAGAGCAAAGGTAAATATAAAGACGATTCTGATGAACGGCCGAACAAGAAAAAGAGATTAGACTGGTAAGTTAATCATTTTTTCTCGACCTATGAAAAAGTCACTACAACAGGCAACTCCTTGGCTCCTGCTTGGCATAGGCCTCGGCTTGGGAGTCATGCAGCCAGCCCTCCACGGGAACGGCAACCAGACACTCAGCGCGGGCCAGTCACACACCTTGGTCATCGGCGAAAACGATACCATGTGGGGCTGGGGCGGCAATGCCTCCGGCCAACTGGGCGACGGCACAACCATCGATAAACTGCAGCCCGCCCGCATCGGGGCCGAAACCGACTGGCGCTATGTCAGCGCTGGCGAAACCCACTCCGCAGCCATCGCTGTGGACGGCAGCTTATGGACTTGGGGCGCAAACAATTTTGGACAACTGGGCACGGGAGACAACGAAAACAGCCTAACCCCCGTGCGGGTGGGAACCTTCAGCGATTGGACGCATGTTTCCGCGGGGTCGAACTTCACAGTGGGGATTCGTAGTTCCGGCCAGGCTGGCAAGGCGTTCGTTTGGGGCTCCAACGACCTCGGGCAATTGGCCCGCAGCCCGGCCGCCACACCCCAGTCCTCCGAACCGCTGGCGGTGGACGAAGATGAAGATCGGTATTACGTGGCCATATCCGCCGGGGTTGGCCATGTCCTGGCCATACGGGCCTCGGGCATTCTGACAGCCTGGGGAAATAACGGTTCCGCCCAATTGGGCTTGGGGATAGCGCCCGGCCTGCCCATAATCAACGTCACAGAGGTAGGCAATTCATTCTTTCCCTGGGTCTCGATTTCGGCCGCAAATTCTTCATCTTTCGCCATTGATGCAAGCGGCAACCTCTATGCCTGGGGCTTCAGCGGCGCTCCCTTTTTAGGGCTGGGGTACCACTGTCTCCTCGGCCTTAAGCCCCACCCAAGTGGGCACAGAGTCGAATTGGGGCGGAGTCGATGCCAGTTCCACACACGTTCTTGCCCTGAAAACCGATGGGGCCCTCTGGGGATGGGGCCTGAACGACTCTATCCAACTGGGTTTGCCCACTTTAGATGTCGCCCAGCAGCCTATTTTTGAAAATCAGATAAAGTTTGCGCCGGTTCAGCTCGGTTCCCTGACCAATTGGACGGCAGCCGCGGCGGGCGACAGTTTTACCGCCCTGAGCGATGACATTGGCATTGTCTTTACTTCGGGGACCAACGACCAGGGGTAATTGGGCGACAATACCATTATGCAAACGCTTCTAGATACGGACGGCTTCGGCGGATCGTTTTTCGGCATTCCCGACATCACCATCGATGCCATCCTCGTCAATCCTGACAATCCCACACCCGGCGGGATCGTTAATGTGAACATATTTCTGCTCAACGTGGGCACAAAAACGATTCCGGAAAACTCCGGCATAGAAATCGAACTGCGGTTTAGCGAAGATAACATTTTCGACGGCGGCGACATCGCACTAGCCCGGATATTTCATGAAGGGTAAAGTTTGGCTCGTTATTGCTATTGGAGATGGATTTCTTTGTATTTTGAGCAGATCGTCTTGATTTTTAGGTGTTTTTCAGGGTGTAGAGACACTGCCCCCTTTCCCCCATTGGTTCGGTAGTGCCGGGGGCAGCACCAATGCACCCTTTAGGTTGGCACCAATCGGCGGGCCGCATGGTTGAAAAGACTGGCCCAAGGATAACTCTCACTTAGGTGAAAGTGAATCGTTCGGGTGTTGCGCACGATGACCGCTCCGATCTTGATTAATTTGAGCCGCAGGGTGTGGCATTGGGCCCGCGCCCACTTCGTCCCTTTTAAGGCTAACCGGCGCATGGCTTCCATCAAGGTGTAGGCCAGCGCCGACAAGAGCAATCGCCACTGATTGGCCCACCATTGATGGGCGCTGGTGCGCTCGCTGAACAATTGCATCTGTTCCTTGATTCGGTTCTCCATTTCACCGCGGCCACAGTATACCTTGTCGTAAAGCTCCTGGGGATCGCCCGGCAGGTTCGTCACCACGAAGCGCGGGTTGGACCCCTGTGCGGTGTGTTCGGCTTTATGGATGACCAACCGCAGCCATCGCCACGAATCGGCAGCATAGACGAAGTCCTGGAATAACCGTTGTTTTTTACCCCTTAGTTCGAACCCTTAGTTCGAACCATTCTTTGGCCTGCTTTTGCAACTGCTGGGCGTCTTGCTGCAAGCGTGCATTGCGAGCCATCCCCACGATGTAACTAACTTCGTTGCGGTCGCACCAAGAGAGTATCCGGTCTCGACAAAATCCACTGTCGGCGCGCCAAATAATCCGCGTACGGGGCCAGCTTTGGCGCATCCGTTTAACCAGCAATTTGAGGATGGCCCCGGCATGCTTGCTGGCATCGATCTTGCTCGGCCGCAGGTAGGCCACCAGCAGCTGATCACCGCAAAAAACATATAGCGGCAGAAAACAGTAATGATCATAATAACCGTGGAAAAAACGTCCCTCCTGGAGCCCGTGCACCGGATTGTCGGTGGCGTCAAAGTCCAGGATGATCTCTTCGGGTTCCTCGGCAAAGGAGCCCATGAACTGTTCGACCAACAGCTCGTTTACCGCAAAGGCCGCCCGCCGATCCTGCCCGTTTTCAAAACGACACAAAGTCGGCGCGCTGGCCAACGTTTCAATGCGCCCCGTTACCGTTTGCAACAATGGATCGTGGCGCAGGGTATCAAAGTCGTTCAAATCCTCATAGCCCGCCACCAGCCCGTAAACGCGCTGCCGCAGCATCCCCAATACCTCATGGCGTACTTTGCCCTTCTGCCGTTTGTCCACTAACTGTCGGGCCGCTCGTTCGGTCAAGCCCAACTGCCGATCCACTTCCCGGATCAGAAGCAGTCCGGCATCCGAAGTAACCTCTCCGCCCTTGAAATCAACCCGCACACGGCGGCCTTTTACCCTTGTCAACTGTAGCTTTAATTGTTTACCTTTTGTCATCGCTGATATTGCTTTAATTATTGATCTATCCTGCTGTATATCAGCAGTTAAGCATATCAACGATACTTTTTTTGCGAAATATCCGGGCTAGTAACTTCCGGGGGCGGCCCCATTGTGACCAATGGCGCCATCGGCAGCGGTTTGGGGTTGACGGTGAATGCTGAGGTCGTTTTGCCCGCCGTCGTCAATGCCGGCACCTATTTCATCGTGGGCCGGGCTGATACCACCGATACGGTCAACGAGACTGAAGAGGAAAACAACGACGGGGCCATTGCCGAGGCCCTCGAATTCAGGCCCGACCTTATAATTGCGGTGACCAGCCTCGATCTCAGCGGCGCCCCCTTTCTGGGTGAATCCGAAGTCAATTTCATTTTACAGGTTTCCAATGATGGCAATGGCCGGCTGTCCGCAGGGGAGGATGGCGATTTCGACATCAGGCTGCTGCTTTCAGAAAACGGGATTCCCGACGATACTGGGGACATCGTCCTGATTGAAGAACTCAATATAGAGGGCGGAATTAATGCCGGGGGCGCAATCCCCATACCCGTAACCGTCAAGCTGCCGCGCGCCTTGCCGGTGGGATTTTACCGAATTATCGCCGAAGTTGATGTCAATGATGATATTGACGAATTTGCCGATGACGGCGAGGGCAACAATGTCGGCGAGGACAACAATGTATTTATACCGGAAAGCTCTGAAATCGAGGTGACCGGGATCGACCTGACAGAGGCGCTGGACAATCCGGACCTCGAAGGTCCCATTCAGTTCACGACCGGAGGGGACGGCTCCTGGTATGGCCAGGATAAAGATATCTTTACCGGCCCGGGTGCTCCCGTGGATAATGATGACGCCGCCGAAAGTCCGCCCTTACTGGAGGGAGAAACGGCCTTTTTTGAAGCCACCGTGCCCGGGCCCAGCCGCATTTCCTTCTTCTGGCAAGCCAATACCAACAGCCCGGATAATTTCCTCTCTTTCAGTGTCGATGGCGCCGAGCAGGAAGATGGACGCATCTTTGGCGACAATCCCTTTGAGCGCGTAACCTTCACCCTGCCGGCTTTGAACAATAAAGTGCGGTGGACCTTTCATCAGGGAACTCCCTTTAATGAAGACCCCGCCGTCGATATAGGGAGGGTGGACGGCGTCGAGTTGATTGCCCTGGAGGGCAAAGACATTGTCATGGTAAGCACCAGCTTCACCCCGGGCGTCCTTGTCCCGCTGCAGAACCGGCTGCCGGTTACGGTATTGGGGAGCAACCAGGGTCAGATCGTGACGGAAGATTTTGAAGTAACCGTCACCCTCTCGCTTGATCGCGATCCCGATACCGAGGAGGGGGATGTCGTACTGGGAACCCTGGAACGTTTTCCGGAACTCGATGCCGACGACAGGTTCGGCTATTTCGCCTCACTGGAAATCGGGGCCAACATACCGGCCGGCAATTATTTCCTCATCGTTCAGTTGGACAGCGGCAATATCATCGATGAAATTAATGAGGAAAACAATTTCTTCATCTCCGATAGCGCGGACCTGATCATCGAGCCGCGGCCCGACATCGTCCCCGTCACCCTCGACTTTAATCCTCGATTTCCGATCCCTCCGCTACAGCCCGATCCCACCGTGGCGGTCGATCCTGATCCCTATTTCTTTCTTTATGGTGAAAAACTGGAATTCGATTTCCAGATTATAAACGAGGGTCTGGCCGATGTTCCGACCGATCCAACCACCGGGCAGCCGACCCCCTTCAACCTGGATGTCGTTCTTTCGGCTGACACCGACTTCGGGACGGCCGGCGATTTCACGGTTGTGTCCATTACGGAAACCCTGGGTTTGCCGGTGGGGCAGACACGCAATTATCATGTGACCGTTGAAATCCAGCCGGATACCCCCACCGGACAGCGTTTCTTCATCGGGCTGGTCGTCGATTCCGGTTTGCAGGTCACGGAAATTCAGGAAATCAACAACACCATTGGGTCCACCGACACCCAATTAGTCATGCTTTCAGAAATCCCCATCGCCGAAGCGGTGGACGACAATGCGGGGCGCATTTACCGCAATGAGAGGCTGGACGATGGCGACAGAAATTTTCCCTGGTTTGGCCAGTTAGAAGAAGCCTTCATCGTGCAGGCAGGCCACGACGCCGTGCAGAGCAGCAATATCGACAATAGCGAAACGGCCACCTTCGAGGTCGATTTCACTACTGTCGGAGACCAGCCCGAGGTGATCAGCTTCGCCTGGAAAGTATCCTCCGAACGGAGCATTATTGTCGATGGGGAAGGAGATGTCGTTAAATTCGACGCCCTCACCTTCTACATAGACGATGTGGAGCAGGATTTCATTTCCGGTGAAATTGATTGGGAAGAAAGAAGCTTTACCCTACAGCCGGGGGCGCATGTTCTGCGGTGGGTTTACAGCAAGGACGGCAGCGTCACACTCGGGCAGGATGCCGGTTGGGTGGACTTTGTCCGCACCACCAGCCCGGACTTGGTGGTGACGGATATTGACGTTTCGCCGGTGCTGGCTGAGGGAGAATTTCTTACTGCCGGGGCGCCCTTCGAGGTAGACGTCGCCATCGCCAATCAGGGTGTTTCGGATGTTCCCATCTCGCCGCCTTTCCGGGTGCAAATCCGTATTTCCACCGATCAGCAATTCGACGATGAGGCCGATGTCGTGCGCAACGATTTTATCCTCGATACTTTCGAGATTGATGCAGGCCTTCCGGCGGGGGAAACCGTGGTCTTTAATCGACAACTGAACGTTCCCATAAACATCGCCCTGCCCGACGATTATTTTGTCGGAGTACTCGTTGACGTGCTGGGCGATATCGCCGAATCGGACGAAACCAACAACGAATTATTCACCCCCTCCAGCCTCTTGAGCATTCAGCCGACAATTGATTTGGCGACCTCGCTCAACGCCGGGGAATTCACTTCGGCCAATGGATGGCAGACGGCTGGAGATTCCACCTGGTTCGGGCAAAACGGTAAATTCGTGGATGCCCCCGGCAATGATTCGGCGGCCCAATCCTCGCCCCTACTGACCGGCCAGCGGGCGAATCTGAAAACCCTCATCGATGGACCCGCCATTGTCAGTTTTTACTGGAAAGTGTCTTCCATCGAGAATTTCAATTTCCTCAATTTTATTGTCGGTGATATCGAGCAGGAGCGCATTTCCGGCGATATTGACTGGACCTTTACAAGGGGCAGTTTTGCCATCAATCATTTCGAGGCGGAGACCCCGCCACTCTCCTTCGAGGCCTCTACGGCCGATGTTGAAGCCGCTATAAACCTCTTTGGCACGGTTGGCAGCGGTGTTACCGTGGCGGGCGGTATACCCTCTACGGAGGGGGCCCGAACCTACACCGTCACCTTTATAACGACTTCGGCGACCAGACTGCCTTCAAGATCGATCCAGAATTTCTGGGCCAGCCCGGAACCTTCAGGGTTCTGGAAACGGTCAAAGGTGACGCCTCGACCCAGGAGGTGCAGACCCTGCTGCTCTCTCCGCATGTTGAATTCTTTGTTTCGGCAGGAACACCGTTCATTGAATGGTCGTACAATAAAAACAGCATTGAGCAGAAAGAAAACATTGAGGACAGCGCCTGGGTCGATCAGGTGGAGGTCGTGCCGGTAACACAGCCCGACCTGCTGGTGACAACCCTTTCGGTGGCGCCCGGAGAGTATATTCTGGACCGCCGGGATGATCCCGACCGGGACAAGCTGCCTATCACCGTGGTGGCCAAAAACCGCGGGGCCGACGTGCCGGATGTGACTGAGATCACTCCTTCCGACATTGATGTGGTTCTTTCCTCCGACCGTGTATTCGGCAATGCGGACGACATTCCTCTGGGCATATTTGCCCGCGTCGAAAACACCAACGAAGGGCTAATAATCTCCTTCAGCGGCGATGTCGAAATACCTCTCATCACCCCCACTGGCGATTACTTCGTTATCGTCTATGTGGATTTCCTGAATCGTTTCGAGGAATACCAACCGAACGATTTCGAACGATTTACGGCCACTGACAACAACATGGCCATCACGTCCTCGCGTTCCATCTCCATAACCCGCAGGCCGGACCTGACACTGGAAAACGTGGTCTTTGACAACACCAAGGAATACTGTCCGGAAGGGACCATCAATCTGGACTTCACCATTCGCAACAGAGGGCTGGCGAGAACTAATGGCAGCGTACCGGTGATTGAGCGCGTAAGTTTGTTTTCGGGCCTTCCGACAGTGTTTGGAACACCCGTAGGCGACTTGGTCAACAACACGGCCGATGTGGAGGACACCATTGGCATTTCCGTGCTGGTCAAAGATTTGACCGAGGCCGATGGCAACCGGGTGGAATTTTTCGAATCGCTGCCTGGAGTCGGCGAACTCAATCCCAACGGGGGCGTCCTCAATTTTGAATCCGAATTGACCCTGCTCACCCTCGGCCAGATTTCGGTGGCCCTTTCCGACGGCGGTGAAATTGCTTCTTTTCTCAATATTTTCACCTTTTACCTGATTATCGATATCGATGCCAGCGACTTGGTTGTCGAATCCGATGAGCAAAACACTTACGTGCTGGTCAAAGAATTCAAACTACGGGCGCCGGAGTTGGAAAATTTTGACGATTGGGCCATCCGCAACGGAGTTACTGCCAGTGATTTTGTGGGAGATCTGGATGGCGATACCCTGACCAACTTGGAGGAATACGCCCTCGGGTCCAACCCGAAGGTATCCGAGGCCTCCGTGGTGGGGGGAGTCAACAGCCTGCTCAATGTTCCCGGGGTGGTCCTCGTCGATGGAGAGCAATACCTTGGCCTTACCTTACGAGAGCAATACCTTGGCCTTACCTTACCTTTGAATTCAATAACTTTGCCACCGATCTGCTCTTTACGGTCGAAATATCCAACAACGGCGTGAATTTTGCCCCCATATATTTTATTGAGCCGCCCTTTATGGAGATTACCAGCCTGACCGGAGTTGGCGGGCTGATCAAAGATACCCAGGTCTTTACCGTAACGCCTCTTGGCGCGACAACGCGAATAACGGTTCGGGATTTTGTTCCCATCGATGATCTTGCATCCCGTTTCATGCGGCTCAAAATAGAAAAGGTTGACCTCTAAGACACGAACAAGATCTCGGCTACTCGTAGAACAAATTTTGGAAAAAGGGCAAAATAGATGAATTCATATCCATACCGAGAGAAATTTCCACTCCTGTTACCTGGCTTATATACGGCGGTCTTGTCCTTTTTCCTGTCAACGGCGGGGCCTGTCCGGGTCGCCGCCGAGCCGCTGGCCGCCGGCATGGATCATTCCGTTACCGTCAATTCTCCCGGCAGCATGTGGTTGTGGGGCGGCAACAGCAAAGGACAGTTGGCCTCCGAAGACCTGGAAAACAGGTCTGAACCCATTTTATACCGGCCGAGCGAAGATTGGACGATGGTCTCGGCCGGCAACCACCACACCTTGGCTTTGCGCAGCAATGGCACTCTATGGGGCGTCGGGAGCAACGAGAATGGGCAACTCGGCCTCGGTTCCTCAACTACGGTTGTCGATGTGTTGACCCAGATAGGGTCCGATTCCAACTGGACTGCGGTGTCGGCCGGCGGGCAGCACACCCTGGCCCTTAAATCCAACGGCTCGCTCTGGGCCTGGGGCAGGGGGGCATCGGCACGACCGACGATGTCATTACATCGCCTATGCAGATAAGCGCATCGGGACAGGTATATGTAGCCATCTCGGCCGGAGAATTCCACTCTTTGGCCATACGGCAATCTGGGACACCGTTTCCGCGGGAGGCACCCACAGTCTGGCCATCAAATCCAATGGCTCGCTCTGGGGTTGGGGTAGCCACAGCAAAGGCCAGCTGGGTTTGGGGCCGCAATTTTCATTAGATCATCTCGAACCGGAGCAGATTGGTGCATTCACCGATTGGCTGACCATTTCCGCCGGCCACCAGCATACCCTGGCCATTCGCGGTTCCGGCAGTTCCGGCACATTATGGGTCTGGGGCAGAAATAGCAGCGGCCAGTTGGGCTTGGGCGATGATGACAATGCCAACCGCGCTTTTCCCGAACAACTCGGCTCCGCTTCAAATTGGACTACGGTGGCGGCGGGCAAAAGCCATTCCCTGCTGGCCAATTCCGGCGGCCAGGTTTTTTCCATGGGCAGTAATGCCAAAGGTCAATTGGGTGAGCCAGCAGCGGGTTCCTCCTCTGCCAGCCTGGTGGGGCCCCTCGTCTTTTTCGATCCAGGCCCCGGCGATCCCAGGCCCGACTTCACCATCAGCAACGTGGTAGTAGATAGTGAAGGGCAGGAATTCACTTTGGGACAAACGGTAACTTACTCCCTGGACCTGAACAATGTGAACGAAGTCACCGATTTTTTGCCGGGCGCGAATCCGGTCGAGATTCGGGTATTTCTCTCTGCCGATGACGAATTCAACCCGGGGGATGAACTGGTCGATACGGTCGATTTCAGCAACATTCTTGTAGGCGGGGCGAGCACAACCATCGACGATTCCTTTGTTCTCAGCCAGACCGTTTTAAAGGGTGTCTATTTTATCATATTTGTGGCCGACGGGAGTGAAATTATCGATGAAGCTGATGAAAACAATAACATAGCTGTAACCGCCACTACTTTCGAAATTTTTGGCGATCCCGATTTTGAGGTCACTGGCGTGGACTTCGATACCCCGGACCCGCGGCCCGGAGGAGCGGTCACGTTCAATATAGACTTGGTCAACCTGGCCGGCAATTATCCCAGCGGCTCCGAATCCGTTCCGATCCAAGTCACTTTATCCATTGATGCGGTCCTCGGTAATTCCGATGACTTGATCGTCGGCACCATCTCCCTCACCACCGGATTAGGCTCAGGAGAGACAAAAACCGTAAGCGGAGATTTAATTCTTCCCACCGGCATCCAGACGGCCGATTACGTCTATATATTCAATGTCAATCCATCATCGGAACTGAGTGAGACCGACCTCGAAAATAATATATTTGTGTTGGTTGAATCAATTTCCTTCGTACCCGATTTTTCCATTCTCAGCTTGAGTCTACCCTCAAGCCAGTTATTTCCGGGCGACGACCTCAGTTTCAATTATACAGTGACCAATACCGGCGCCGACCATCCCGCCGATTCGGGCGATGTAGAGGTCGAACTGGTCCTGACTGTCAATAACACCATAGGCGATTCCGACGATATTCTGTTGGGCGTTACCTCATTCAGTGACGGTATTGACTTCGGGGATAGCATAACAGCTTCCGATACATTGACCATACCCGCGGATGTGCCATCGGATGTTTATTCTCTCTTTTTTCGGGTCAACAGCAACGATGTGCCTGTGGAAGAGATTTCCAGCGACAACAACGATCTTTTCGCCATTCGCGAATTCCGGTTTCTCCCCGATTTCGTCGTTACCAAGTTATTGATCCCGGAAACTGATTTTGCGCCCGATTCCGAGATTGGTTTCAAGATCACGGCCCAAAACCAGGGGAGTGACTACGTGGCCGGTGGCAATGAGCCTTTGGAAATAACCGTCCACCTCACAAAAGATTTGATCTTAGATGACAACGATCTGGCTTTGGACGGAGTCATTGAAAAAGCCGGCAATATTGCGGCCAGCGAAAAATTTACCGACAGCATGGGCTATGTGGTGCCTTCCTCTGTAGTGGCGGGGGTGTACTTCGTGGCCGCCACCGTTGATGCCGAGGATATTACCCCCGAAATCGACGACGATAACAATACCCTCTTTTCGCAAGAGTCTTTCGACTTGAGGAGCGATCTCGAAATTACGGGATTTACCTTTACCCCCGCACCGGGTGGCATCGGACGCGGCGCCAATTTGATTTTCAGCGACATAACACTGGTCAACAACGGCGACTTCGATCTGGCCGCTGGAACCGAAATAACCCTTGAGGTGCAGCTGTCTCTGGATCGGCTTTACGGCGATATCAACGATATTCTGCTGATAACTGATTATGCCATCACTCTGCCCGCTGATTTTACCGCCGGGGCAACCCTGGAGGTGGTCGCGGATGGCGGCGGCGATCCCTTTGCCCTGACCATTCCCGCGCATACCCCGATCGGCAACTACCATGTGGCTGCCAGGGTGGACCTTGCTGACACCATTCCCGAAGTGGATGAAAATAATAATATATTTTTCTCGGCCGATGATGACACCTTGGTCGTCGGGAACGGCCTGGGGGAATCACTCGAGGACCATTTGACTGTTGGCGAACGTCAAGATTTCCAACCCCTGCTGGGCGGCGTCAGTTCATGGTACGGGCAAAATATAGTCTTTAACCCCGACGATATCGGCATAACGGCGGGCCAGGCCGGGCCCATCGGTGATGATGAGGAAAGCTTCTTCGAGTTGCAGATCACGGTTTTGGTCGAGTCAGAACTGCTTTTCTCCTGGATGGTCGATTCGGAAGCCGGGTTCGATTTCTTGCGCTTTACCCTGAACGGAGACGAAGTTGACGAAGTTCCTGCTCTATCGGGAGAAGGTGGGGGCTGGCAAGACGAGCGCGTCATTTTATCCATCGGCACACATCTTGTCCGCTTCACCTACTCCAAGGACGATGAAGTCTCTTTTGGAGCCGACACCGGCTATGTCGATACGATGGAAGTCAACCCCATCGGCGTGGTCGAAGGGGCCCCGGACTTTATCATCGAAAGCATTTTTATCGATAAAACAGACTTTCAGCTTTCTCCCGTCGAAGTCGTTGATTTCGAGATTTCCCTGCTGAATCAGGGGGCCGATTTCGTGGCCGATGAAGACCCCGTGATAATCGAGATCCGCCTTTCCCCAGACAACCTCACATTTGATGCAGGCGATCCGCTAATTGGGACGGTTGAGTTCCCCAGCGGCCTCAATTCGGGTGTTTCCGCCGTTGTCGCGGGCACTTTCCAGATCGATCCGCTGACCCCGGTGGGCGACTACTTCATCGCTTTCAAGGTGGATCCCGGAGGTCTGGTCCCGCTCGAGATCGATTCCAATAATACGGCCTTTACAGACAATCCGTTTGAGGTGCTGTCCTTCCCCGACCTTTTGGTGCTCAATGTAAACGTCGATTCCATCGACCCCCGTCCCGAGGGTGAGACAGTGATTGAGGTAATCATCGGAAATGCAGGTGACGACCTACCTACTGGTGCACAAGTAATTACTACTGAACTGCGTTTGACTACGGATGAAATTATAGGAAACGCGGATGATGTCATTATTGGCACTTTTCCCCGCAACGTGGGAATCAGCAGTGGCACTTCGGTATCCTCCACGCCACTTTCCTTTACCTTTCCAGACGACATCGACTTTGGAGATTACCGCATTGCTGTCATTGTGGACAGCCCGGAAATCATTGACGAGAGCGACAACGACAATAATACATTCATAACCCCGGCGGGTGAGACATTCACTTTCAGCCCCGAATTCGAAATGCTATCGGTCAGTGTTCCCGATACTGATTTGGTGCCGGGCGATAACCTCGATTTCAGTTTCAGTATACGCAACAATGCCGCCAATATTCCGGCCGGAGCCGCCAACCTGGATACTGAGATTATCCTGTCTCTGGACACTAATTTCGGCGACCCGTCTGACATACCGGTCACGGTGGAAACCCGGATCGACGGGGTTGATTTCGAGCAATCCTTCACCACTGCCAATTCCGTTACCCTGCCTTCGAATATTCCGCCCGGCGAATATTTCGTTGGTTTCCGGGTCAATCCGGAGGGAGCGCTGCCTGAGATTACAGTTGATAACAACGGGCAGTTCTCAACCATTACCTATCGCATTTTCCCGGATTTCATCATCACCGAACTCCTTATTCCAAGTACTGAGTTCATCCCAGGTTCCGCTTTGGGATTCAAGGTTACGGGACTTAACCGGGGCGCCATTCACGAGGTGGAGGTTAGTGATCCTGGTATTGTTGTAAGTATTGTCCTGACGCAGGACGATGAACTTGGGAACGCCGACGATGTGGTCCTCACGGCGGCGACACCCATCACATTCGAAGGCGACATCCTGAATGGAGAAACCCGCATCGGCAGCCAGGCTTATACGGTGCCCGACGGCGTCACCGCGGGTACTTATCTTGTTGCGGCCACCATCGACAGCGAAGGAAGTTTTTCCGAAATTAACGAATTCAATAACAGCTTATTTTCATCGCAATCCTTCGACCTATTCAGCGATCTTGAAGTGACCGTGCTCTCCTCTGACGATTTGCCGGACGACCTGGCTCGCGGGACTTCTTTCGAGGTAAGTGATCTGACCATTGCCAACAACACGGACTTTTTCCTGCCCACGGGCACCGACCTTATCCTTCAATTGCGCCTATCCGAAGACCGCGTTTGGGGTAATATCGACGACAGCGTACTGGAGGAAAACCTGGTATTCTCACCCTGCTCACCGATCTCGGCCCGGCAGGCGCAACCGTGGACAGCGCGCCCACCGTGACCCTGCCTGCATTCGATGTGACCATACCATCGAACACACCCATCGGCGATTACTTCATCGGAGCTTTTGTCGACCCCTTTGCCGCCCTTGATGAATCGGATGAAGGCAACAATATATTCTTCACCGAACTGCCCGATCTCGAGGTGACCGGTATATCCCTGGCCGAAGCTCTCGAAGACCACCTGGACCCGGGCGACCGGCTGAATTTCGTTCCCGCCATCGGCGGCGTATCCGCCTGGTTCGGGCAAACGGATGTCTTTGAAACGGGGGCCGGAGCCCAGAGCGGCCAGGTGGGAGACGATGAAGAGGCCTTTTTTGAGGTTCTCATAACGATCGACGAAGAATCCGATGTGAGCTTTTTCTGGAGAGTATCCTCCGAAACCGGTTTCGATTTCCTAAGTTTCACCATCAACGGCGAACCTGTGGATGGAATTGCGCCCATCAGCGGCGATATTGCCGAATTTCTACCCGTCAGCACTCGTTTGGGCGCTGGCAGCTACGCTCTCCGCTGGACCTACTCGAAAGATTTTGCCCTGGAGGTCCCTGAGGATACCGCCTGGGTGGATTCACTGACCATCGCCCCGGTGGCCATTCCGCCAGATCCGCCCGACTTCGAACTGACACAGCTTTTAATCGACAAGCTCGACCTTAAATTCTCGCCCATCGAACCGGTCGAATTCACCATAACGGTGACCAATGTCAGCGGAGAGGACCATGTCCCCGCACCGGCGGCCGATCCCGTCGATATCGATCTGCGCTTGTCCTCCGACCTGGTTTTTGACGATCCGGCCGACGCCCTGCTGGCCACCGTCCAATTTGCAGGAATCCTGGGCGCGGGCGAAAGTGTTGAGCTGAGCGGTAGCTTTACCATTGACGGGGGCACTACGCAGGGATTCTACCGCGTGGGAGCCTTTGTCGATCCGGACGATGCGGTAACAGAAATCGAGGAAACGACCAATAACACGCTCTTTGCGGCGGGTACTTTCGAGACCCTCGGTTTTCCGGACCTGGCGGTCGGTTCCGCTACCATTTCTGTGCCTGTGGCGCGCCCGCAGGAAAATGCTACTCTGGACATCAATGTGCGCAACTTTGGCGATGATCTTCCGGACAGCGCCACACCGGTGGAGATCGAGATATTTCTGACTCGCAATGCGGTATTCGGAGATGGCGATGATGTGTTCGTAGGTTCCTCCATACTGACGGTGGGAATCGATGCCGGAGGAACCCTCCCACTGACAGATGAATCCTTTACCTTGCCGGCTTCTCTGGAGCAGGGAGATTACGTATTCATGTTCCGCATCGACCCCGAAAACCTGGTCGCCGAAGAGGATGAAGACAACAATACATTCATCATGGATTTCGAAGCTCCCGCCAATGTGGTGAGTTTCAATCCCGACTTTCTCATCACAGAAGAAGACGTCGTCATCGTACCGCCGGATCCGGTTTTGCCGGAAGCGGAAATCCTCCTCAGTTTCAACCTGACCAACCTGGGCGCCGATTATTTCGACCTGGGCGGCGGATTCCCCATCGTGGTGGATGCAGCCCTCTCCACCGACGGCACATTCGGCAATGGCGACGACCTGCCCTTAGGCTCCATCACAGTGGGAACGGAATTGAGTTTCAACACATCAATCATCGTTGAAAACGAGATACTGCAAATACCATCGCCCATCGATTCGGACAGCTATTTTCTCGCGTTGAGAGTCAATCCGGAAGATTCCATCGTGGAGAACGACACCGACAACAATACATTTATCAGCACCGAGCCCATTCGCATCGATCCTGATTTCACCATCACAAATCTTGAATTGCCAAACAGCGATTTGATTCCCGGGGCGACCTCCGGATTCAAGGTAACTGCGGCCAACCTGGGCACCAATTACCTCGGCGCAGAGGACGTCACCGTGCAACTGGTGCTGACCACGGACAATGTAATCGGCAACAGCGACGATCACATCCTTGGCACTGGCAATGATTTTGGATTTACCGCTCCCATCCTCTCGGGTGATACTCCCAGTGAAAGCCAGAGCCTAGCCATTCCAGACCCCATTCTTTCTGGCACTTACATCGTCGCCGCCCGCATCGATCCGCTCAACCAGGTGGGTGAAACCGATGAAGCCAACAACACCACCTTTTCCATCCAGTCCTTCGATCTCCTGACGGACTTACAGGTTTCACCGCTGGAAAGTGGTAACGATAACGATGACAATTACGATCCCGACAATACCGATAACTCCGACTACGTTCGGGGGGTCGAGGCCATCGTTATCAACAGCATCACCATAGAGAACACCAGCCTCTTTGACGCCCCGGGTGGAACAGCCATACAGGTGCGCCTTTCCAAGGACCGCATTTTCGGTAATCTCGATGACGCCATAATCGTTCCCGAGATCGTCATCGCAGAAGTCCTGGGGGAGGGGGATACGGCTTCTGTCACAAGCGGCTTCAATGTCCTTATACCGGACGACACCCCGGTCGGCGATTATTTCCTGGCTGTGCGGGTGGATTTCAATAGCGAGATTACGGAGATCGATGAAACCAACAACACTATCTTTTCAACCTTTGCCGATATCACCATTCTCGGCACCGGAGACACTTCCGATGGCTTGGAAGAAGCGCTGGAAGATCATAGTCCCGCCAATCCAATAGGCATTTTCGCCAGTCTGGGAGGAGTCTCGTCCTGGTTTGCGCAGACCGATCAGGTCGAGGACGGCGCGGCCGGAGGCCAGAGCGGCGCGGTCGGCGATAACGAGGAGAGCCTCTTTGAATTTTCTGTTTTTCAGGAAGAACGCTTTGAGCTCAGTTTTTTCTGGAGCGTATCCTCCGAGGACGGCTTCGATTTTCTCCTTTTCAGCATTAATGGTGAGGAGATGGAATCGATTTCCGGCGACAACATCACGTTTACTGAAGTGACCCATGTTCTCGATCCCGGCAGCTACACCTTCCGGTGGACCTATCGCAAAGATGCCAACACCTTCAAATTTCTGGATGCCGGCTGGGTCGATTCCATCGAAATCAACGCCGCCACCGATACCGAGCTTGACGATCCCGACTTTACCATTCTGAGCGCCGATTACGAGCCCGGAACATTTGTGGTCCAGCGCGACAGCTTTGATTTCAATGCCATCGGGGTAAATATCGGGGGCGACCTGTTGCCCATCCCATCCGACACCCTGGAGGTGGAAGCCGTCTTGTCCATCGACCAGGAAATAGGCAATGGCGACGACATCATCCTGGGATCTTTTCTCATCGCGGAACCGCTCGATGAAAACAACCAGTTTGTTTATCGAAATATTATTGAGATTCCCGAGACGAACCGGGCTGGCATCGTAATTCCAGCCTCCGCCAGTTATTTCCTCGGCCTCAGAATCGATCCGCCCACGTCGGAGAAACCGGCCGGCAACTTTGACGAATTGGATGAGAACAACAACATCCTCATTTCCGATGAAGCTGACATCGTGGTCGAAACCAGGCCCGATATCACCCTTGAAAACTTTACTTATACCAACGGAACTTTCTCCTACGGTGAGAGCATCCTTCTCTCATTCGACATGGCCAACGAGGGTTTGCGCAGCATATCCAGTGTTTTCGAGGGCGGTGAACCGATCAGCATGCGCGTAGTGCTCGACAATAGCGAATTCACTACTTTCGAATATACAGAGGGGCTTGCCATCGGAGAACGGCGGTTTATTCAAGTGTCCGTCACAGTTCAGGACGATTTCCCCATTTCCACTACTTGCGGAAACATAAATGTCATCGCCGATACTTCCGACGGCGTCGATGAATCGAACGAAGACAACAATTCCACTTTCAACACCAACCTGGATACCTTCATCACCGGAATTGATCTGGGCGAGGCTTTGGATGCCACCCGGTTGCGTTGGGTTCTCGATGGTTCGTCGTCATGCGTTCCCTGGGTCGGGCAAAGTGAAGAATCTCTCGATGGTGAGGATGCCGTCAAGTCTCCGGCAACGTTGGCCGAAGGGGAATTCTCTAATCTTTCGAGCACCGTATTCATCGATTCGCCCACCTTCGTCAGCTTTGCTTACATGGGCACTCCCGTTATTCAAATCAAGCAGGGAGATGAAATCATCCGGCAGGTAAAGCTGATCGCTCCCGAGGGGGACGGTATATGGAATGGCTTCCAGATCGAGCTCGATCCGGGAGACTTTTATACTTTCACCTTCATTTCCGGCACTATAATACTGGAGGCGGACCTGCAGGATGGTGATGATATTGTGTCTGCCGGTGAGGAATTTGATGCCGGGACTGGTATGTTCATCGATCAATTCGAACTCTCATTCCCCGAAATCGCTCTTCAAACCATCGATTTTACGGGCGGATCGCAAACACTGGCCAGAGGAGATACTATAGACTTGGCAGACGCGGTTATCGAAATAGTCAATACCGGAGCCAAGGATGTGCCCGCCAATACGCCTCTCGTCTTCCAGTTCCGGCTCTCCACAGATCAGGTTTTTGGCGACGACAACGATATTCTCCTGCGGAGCGAGGCACTCGGTTTCCTTAAGGACACCCATACCGTGCAATTGGACGATGCCCTGGTGGCCAGTGCAGACCCCTTAATCCCACGAGATGTTAGCGAATTCTTTACCCTCAGGGTGTCCGAATTTACTCCGCCGGGAGATTATTTCCTGGGCGCATTTGTCAATTTTACCGGAATAATCGAAGAAGTGGATATCACCAACAACGTGCTATTCACGGATCAACCGGTGGTCACCGTAAATGCCGGAGGCGGTGTCGTTACACTGGATGAAGCGCTCGATCTGGATGATGTCTCCGCGCCCGTCGGCCCCTTGGCTTCCACTCGCGATCTAGAAGTTCCTTGGTTCGGACAGGGAGACGTACACAATGGCGACGGCGACGCTGCCCAGAGCCCCTTCATCGACGAGGGCAGCGAAACAGCATTTGAAGTACCCATACCAGGTCCGGCAGAGGTCACCTTCTTCTGGAAATCCGACACACTGGAGAACCTCAACAGCTTGGCATTGCTGCTTGACGGGGTTATCGAAAAACGCATTTCCGGAGATGTCGATTGGCAGCAGGAGAGCGTAGTCTTGGGCGATGGCGACCACACCTTACGCTGGGTCTATCAAAAGGGCAAAAACCCCGAAGGAACCGATGTCGGCTATATCGACAATATCGCCGTCAATATTTTCGACCTCGAAGTGACGGATATAAAAGTAGGCGGCGACATAGCGGTGGACCGGGAAGACCCCGTAGATGGCTTGAGTGTGACCTTGACAAATAACGGCAATGCTGCCGTCGGGGCCTTCATATTCGAGGTGCTGCTGTCGCTTAATAATGAGTTCGGCGATGCGGATGACGTGATTCTGGGCACATTCGAATTGGCCAGTGGCATAGATGCATCCAGTGACGTTATCCTCATTTCGGATACTGATTTTGATCTTGTTGTTCCCAACACCGCCAATCCCGGCGTGTATTCAGTGGTAGTAAACATAGATTCCACCAATGTTATCAACGAGGTCGATGAAGCCAATAATATCGAGTTCGACCTTGATACGCCCAATACGGTCACCGTAAATTCTCTCTCTTTGTCCGATGCTATGGACGCTAGCGGTGATCTGGCCCCGGCATCATTTACTATTGGGGGAGACGCCTCCTGGTATGGTGCCGAAGGGCTCGACGGAGCCGATACCACCAATGGCGACGATGCCGGCACGGTGCCCGACCTCGATATTGCCGGCCAGACCGCATTTTTCGAGACGAGCATACCAGGCCCCTTCCTTCTGTTCTTCGAATGGAAGGTTTTCTCCGCCGGAGACACCCTGTCATTATCCATCGATAGTGTGGAAGTCGCATCCATAATCGGAACGGACGGATTTTCCACCATCGACCTCAACATCCAGGCCGGTTCCACCGACCGTCTTGTCCGCTGGACCTATACGCGCAACAACGACGGAGACGACGATCCGGCCGAAAAGGCGTTTGTGGACAATCTGTTGATCGAAGCGCTAACTCTACCGGATTTGATCATTACCAGTCTCGATTTTTCGGAAGGCACCTTTGTCATACAAGCCAACACCGCCTTTGACGTTACGGTGGTGGGAGTTAATGCCGGAGTGCCCATGAGCGATAGCGGTTCCTCTACCGGCAGCCAGCTCTTTGATGTGGAAATTCGGCTCTCTCTGGATAAAATTTGGGGCAATTCCGATGATATTATCCTCGGCAAATTGAACGAAATTGAGCAGATCGATGATAACGGCCGCTTCGTTTTTACCCAATCGTGGATACTTTCCAACCCCTATGCGGAAGGTGACTACTTTGTCGCGGCCTTCGTGGACAGCACCGAGATTTTCGAGGAATTCGATGAAGCCAATAACTTCTCATTTTCTGAAAGTGCCGATGTCACCCTCGATCTTCGCCCCAACCTGCGAATCCAGAATTTGACCTACCGAACCGGCAGCTACTTTAAAAATGGAGAAATTCAATTAGAATTCGATGTCGTCAACACCGGATTCGAAGACTTCCCGATTGGCGAATCTTTCCAAATCACCATCGATCTGAAAGGGCAATTTACGGATACATTTGACGATAACGGTGATGTGCAGGAAATCACGGAGCAAACCAATTTGGATCGCACGCTGGTCATTTTCGCCGATGATCGCGGTATTCGCGCCGACTTGACCGGCCTCAATCCGCCCAGCGTCACATTCAGCGCGAGCCTCAAGCTGCCCGCCTATAACGAATCAGATATCACGGATGAATTCCCGGTCTTCAGTAATTTGACCGTCGATGACCCGAACACAACGGGAACACCGGGCAATGAATCGCCCATTTCCATCTTTTTTGCCCTCGACACCAACATTACTTCGGACGACGTGGCCATGGTATCGGGAGCGTCCATTACCTTCCTCGGCTCTCACAATATCGAAATCCTGGCCCGCCCGTTCTCACAGGACTTCACCGAGTTTGCGACCTTCTGGAACGCCGAACCCGATCAGGGCAGCGGTAACTCAGTAAACGCTAAAGGGGACGATGACGACAGCGATGGGTTTACCAATTTGCAGGAATTTGCTTTCGGCATGGACCCGAGAGAGGCCAATGCCCAGCCCGCCTTCGACGATGGCTCACGGACCAATCCCGGACCCGCGTTTGGCTTGATCCAGATCGACGGCGAAGAATACCTCAGCGTGACCTTTAACCGTCTCGACAATTTTGCCAATGGAGAAGATTTAGATTATGTGGTTGAGGTATCTGAAAATGGAACTTTCGCCGATGCCGTCGAATTGATAACGATCGATTCCACGGACACGATTGACATAATCGAAAGCGATACGGAAACCGTCAGCGTGATCGACAACGATTACCTGCACCGCATAACGGTTAAAGACACCATACCCGTCAATGCGACCGCCACCCGATTCATCCGGATAAAAGTCATCGACAACTGATAGATATAGCCAGCCATAACCTCCCATGTCATATTAGGGAGGAGATATAATTATCAGAGAAAATACCGCCTCTATTGCAGATAAGGTATGGTTTGCGGACCTTCCGGTAATACCGCGACAGGCGAGTCGCCGCCTATTTTGGCCAGTTCATCATGCAAGCTTTTCTTCAAGTCGTGAATTGGGATAAGTTTGGCTTTCAGCGTATCTTGATCGGAGATTTTGCTATACAACCCGATCCGCCCTTTGACCATAATGTTGGCCAGCATCTGCACCTCCCACTGATCGAACATTTCAAAACCGGGCTCGAATATTTTATCGAGCATTGCTTGCGCAGTAGGGTAATGGAAGAGAAAACTCTTGAAGTTACCGTGCTCCGGGAACCCATCGTTGCAGCGGGCAGCCGCTAATATCAATCCGCCCGGTTTGAGGATTTGGGCGGCCGCGGACATGCCCTTGACGGCCTGATAAAGATTTTGATCGAGAGGATAACCGCCGTTTGTCGTTATTACGATTGGAAATGGATTGGGGCATGCGACCATGGCCGTTTCTCTGACAAATTTACAGCCCTCACGGTGAGCGGCCAGCGTTTCCCCGCAAAAAAATCGCGTAATCTCCTTTTTGTCGTTCAGGGCGACATTGATGCAAAAGTCGATGGGAAGCAGCGAAGCGCCCGCCCTTACGTTTTCCTGGGTAGGGTTGTCCTCAAGAATTCCCCAGGCGCTGCGGGGGTGGCCGATATTTTTTGCGCCGTGGTATTTCATGATCGCTTCCACATTTGTCACGCCGGGGAAAACCGCCTTGTAGCCGCCGGAAAATCCGGCCATGAAATGAGGCTCAATAAACCCCAGGATTATCCGCCTGTCTGCCTCCACATACTCGCGATTAAAATAAACGGGGTAGCCGAATGGCGATTCGCCGGCATAGGCCATGGTGTCGTGATTATGGCCGTCATGGTTGATGATCCGGTAATTTGCGGCGATGTCTTTTCCCACCATCTGCTCGATTTCGGCCGGCGTATTTCCACGATGGGAACCGGTTCCTATAATTATTGTGAATCGATCTTTGGGCACATGCTTCAATTCACGGAAGAGCCAGGGCAGTAGCAGGTCGCTCGGCAGTGGTCGCGTGATATCGGCAATGACCACCACAACCCGGTCTTTTGCCCCAACCAGCTCTTTCAATGGCAGGCACTCTATGGGACTGCGGACGGCTGCCTGAAATGCGGCCATCTGGTCGGAAATTCCCTTCACGAAGGCGGGCTTCAGCGTCGTTGCATTGACGCCTTCAAGATCGACTTCCAATCCGCTCTGCCCATATAATAGACTGACCTTCATAGGTAGGTAGAGGGAATGTGAAAATGGTCCCGTATGATAATTCGAGAGGGGACGAAGGCGATTAAACGGCGGCGGGTTCGAAGACCCAGTCCTCAATTTTTTCCAGCGCCTCATCGACCATCCTTTCCTGCTCTGAATTGAGCCGCTGGAACGGTTCTGTGGACATGTTTGTTTTGATCAAGCCCCGGCGCATGAGAACATGTTTTTGGGCTGAGGGCCATAACGGCATACCATCGCCACCGTAAATGGAATAAGCCGAGTTGATAGCCTCTTGGTATTTTTTCGCTTCATTCTCCCGCTCTGCCAGGGCTGCCTTGAAGACAGCCACGCATAGACCCGGCAACATGCTGCCAATGCCGGCGATGGTGCCGCCGCCGATTTTTGCAGATTTGGCGATCTCCCGCACACTACCGTTGAAGCATGGCGTATTGTTCGGCAACTCTCTAACGCATCGGGCAAATAATTCGAAGTTTTGAGCAGAAAATTTTAGACCCTCCATATTGGGTAGTGACATGAATTCCGCTATCGATTCAAAATCGCTGGCGAAAGGTGTGACATAGGGGTTTTCGTAAAACCAGACCGGCACCGCTGAATTTTCAGTCAAAACCTTCATGAATCGGAAAGTTTCTCCCGGGGTTCGGCTGGGAAACACCATGCGGGGAGTCGCCACAACGGCATCGACTTTTGCTTCCACGGCCATTGTTACATTGTCGAGCGCCCTTTTTGTGCTAATTTCCGACACATTGGCCAGAATCGGGACACGGCCGTTGACGATGCGCACGGATTCACGGAAGAGGATCGCCCTCTGGCTGTCGCGCAGGGCAATGCCCTCGCCCATGGTGCCGCCCACGAACAATCCTTTCAAATCGTAGCCGAGCATCCAGTTGATGAGGTTTTCGAGACTTGGCACATCAATCGTTTCATCCTCGTTCAAAGGGGTGATGAGTGCCGGAACTATTCCAATTTCAATATTCATGATTTAATATAATGGTTTTTGATTTTACGTTTTGTAAGCATTTAAAACTTTTTTCAAGACTGCGGCGATTAACTGAACATGTTCGCTGTGCAAACATTCGTTCCAGGGTAGAATTATGGTTTCCCGGCAGCATTTTTCGGCCAGGGGGCATAATCCTTCTTCGTATTTCCATCGTTTGCGCGCGGTGGGCGCATTGAATGGCCAACCGGATTTACCAAACGTTTTTTGATCCCGGATCGGATCATTGCATAGAGGTAGAGCGGAATCGGTCCGGGGTAGCCATGTTCGCAACCCAGACCCTCGGCCCTGAGTGCTTGAACAATGGTTTCCGTGTCGGCCGTAAGTCGTTCCGGCTTGAGACGAAAACAATAATAAAAATAGGTCTGCTTGCAATCCGGCAAGGTTCCCACCGGTTCAACGGCTTTCTCTTCCCAGAGCAATTGGTCCAGTTCCGCCGCGGCCTCGCGCCGGGCTTCGATGGAAATGGAATATTTTTGTATTTGGGCGATCCCGACCGCAGCCTGCAATTCCGTCATGTGGTAATTGGGGGCCAGGAAATAATGATCGCGGCCCGGTTTGTGGCGGGGCCAACCTTTATCAAAGCATTCGCGTAGCCTTCGCCCGAAACGCCGGTCTTCGTTCGCCATTACCAACCCGCCATCGCCCGTCGTTATGTGTTTGCTTTGTTGAAAACTGAAACAGCCGATATTGCCGATGGCACCGGCCAGGCGGCCTTTATATTCGGTCATGTGGGCCTGAGCGCAGTCCTCGATGACGAAAAGGTTGTGCCTGCGCGCAATTTCCATAATCGGATCCATGTCCGCCGGGCTACCGTAAATATGCGTCACCATGATACCCCGTGTGCGCGGTGAAATGTGCTCCTCGATTTTTCTGGGATCCATATTCTGGTTAAATGGATCGACCTCCACAAAAACCGGAATGGCCTGCTGGTAGAGAATTGGAATAACGCTCCCCATGTCGGTGATGGGGGAAACCAGGATTTCGTCTCCCGGCTCCGGGTCGAGATAGATCATGGCGGTGTGCAGGGCAGCCGTGCCGCTGCTCACGGCAACGCTATGATCAACCTGGTAAAGCTGGCAAAAAAGCTTTTCAAATTCCGCAACCTTGCTGCCGTAAATATAGGCCAGGCATCCGCTCTCGAGCACTTCCTTGACCAGGGCCATCTCCTCTTCGCCAATGAGACGGCCGGATGCGTTCTTTATGGTCGGCAATGGCGATGCGATGACCGGCTTGCCGCCCTCAATGGCCAGTTTTTCAATTTCCGTTCTCATTAAAATAAATAATTATCCTTTTATCGCTCCCGATCCGATGCCGCGAACAAAGACTCGCATTCCAAAAATAAATAGGATGATCAGCGGTATGGCTGCAATTAAATAAGTGGCCATCATAGGGCCCCATTGTTTCAGATTAACGCCGTCCAGTTGATAGAGTTTAACCCCGATGGGGTAGAGTTCCTCTTTGCCCAATACAATGAGGGGCAGAACGAAGTCGTTCCAGTGATTGATAAAGTCGAGGATGGCGACCGTTACTATGATGGGCGTGCAGATGGGGACGACGACATGGATGATTTGCCTGAAATCGCTGGCCCCGTCCATCTGTGCGGAGTCGAATAGGTCCTGCGGAATGTCCTCAATAAAATTGCGCAGAAGATAAATCGCCACCACCTGCGCCGTTGCCGTGGCCGGAATGATAACCCCGGCAAAAGTTCCCAGCAGGCCGAGATCCCTCAGCAAGGCAAAAAGCGGGATCAGATTCACCACCCCGGGAATGAACATCTGCATGAGAAAAAGTAGAAAAAGGAATCTGCCGCCGGGCATTTTATAACGACCAAAGAAATAGGCGGCACAAATGGAAATGGCCAGATTGAAAGCGGTTGCCGTGAAGGAGATAAAGATAGTTACGTAAATGGAGCCGCTGATCTGCTTCCAGCCCGTCATCCAGTTGCTCCAATAATAAGGAGATATGGGTATGAGCGGATCGTTAAAAAACTGCTCATTAGTTTTCAGGCTAATATTCAAAATCATGTAGAGCGGAAAAAAAGCAAAAAACAAGATCAGCCAAATGAAAGCGTGCTTGGGCAGTTCCCATCTACGCTTCTGAAGGAATTGATTCAATGGTGATTTGCTTTTCACTTATCTACCCTCACGTACTTTTGGTTGACGTAGGTTAACAAGAGGATGATGATAAACATAACGATCCCCAGCGCGCAGGCGTAACCCATTTCGGTTTCCTTGTCGTAAAAGGCTTTTCGAAACATGTAGAGGCCCGGAACGAGGCCCGCTCCTCCGGGTCCGCCGGTATTGCCGAGGAGCACGAGGACCAGGCCGTAATCCTTGATCGTCCCGATTATCATGAGGACAAGATTGATGCGAACCTGGGTCAGAATGAGGGGCAGCTCGACGCTCCAGAAGGTTCGGAAAGGCCCGGCGCCGTCGATCTTGGCTGCGGCATAAACATCATCGGAAATGCCTGAGAGTCCCGAAAGGTAAATTAACACCCCGATAGTTCCCACCCAGGGAAAGCCCCAGAGAATGAGCGAAGGCAAAATGAGTTCGGGTCTGCCGAGCCAGGCCGGGCTGGTTCCTTCCACAAACACGGCCCATTGGAACAGGCCATCGATGTAAATGAGGACTTCCATCAGGCGGGTAAACTCGAGAAAAGTGTTCAATATGCCGAAATTGGGATCGAAGAAATATTTCCAGATCAAAATCATAACGATTGCCGGAATGATAAGAGGAATGACAAAGAGAACCTGGTAGAAATAACCGAATCTGGCACTTTTGAGGCGGTGGATGGCGACCGCCACGGCAATAGACGGTATCATTTTAAAGAGATTGGCGACGACGAGAATGGAAACAATGAAGTAACCATATCTGACGTAAGGATCGGTAAACGCTCTGCGATAATTGTCGAAACCAATGAACTCCTTTATATAACCGCCGTCCCAATTGAAAAAAGAATAATAGATGGCTCCCCAGGCCGGGAAATAGGCGAAAGTGAGAAGCAGGGTCAGGCTGGGCAGAACCCACAAGTAAACCTGCCAATGGAACCTCAGTTGTCTTATGCCGACCTGCTTCATAAATCACCTGGAAGTTTGCGCATTATCGACAATATTTTTTCATTGGGAGGTATGGGAAACAACTCGACCGGCAATTGGCTTCGAGGTGGAAACGAATACGTTCCATTTTTGATTTGCTCGTGAACATATTGCCGATAGGTGAACACATGCCCAAAAAATGCCTGAATGACTTGCACTCCCAACTGATATGGGGTACCCGTTCCCATGGTCTGCCCCGGTTTCATTTGACCGGCTTCTTCGAACAACAGTTTCACTCGCGAACGGGCCAGATTGCGCTCTCTTCCAACATTCTCTTTTTTGCTGATGGCGTCGCGCTGCACCATGAGCCATTCCTCTCCCTTGGTGACCCACAGGTGCATAAAATCATCCATATACTCATCGAAGGAAAGCTGGCCTCCAAGGTACAGAAAGAAATTCTGGTCGAAATACAGTTCGATATCTGGTGCCGTTAGATAATCGAGAAAACTCGATACTCCCTGATCAACCGGAGCGAATATTTTCAACTCATCTTTGGTTTTGGCATTGCGAATGGCGGGATACCAGTCGAGTTGCCGGCAAAACCACTCGTTGTTGCGAACCGACGTGCAGAACTTCATGAAGTCCAGTGCGATATCTTTATTATAGCTTGACTTGGAAAGGCCGAAAAGAAACTTGGTGATCGGCTCCTCCCAGGTCTGGCCCATAAAGTATTTGCCGTATTTGGGATCGTTTTCATCCGGTAGGGGCATGCGGAAAGCTCCGACGTCGAACTTGGCCGTTTGATTATAAAGGACGAAGTCATAAGTCATGCCCAAAACCATGGCCGCCCGCTGGCGGACGAAGAGAAAGCGCACCTGATCGGCCATATCGCTAATAAACCCGGGCTGGAAGTTTTGCGCCAGTTCTCGCTGTAGATCGTATGCGGACCTTAATCGTGCCGTTTTCAGGTTGAGTGTGCCGGTTTGCAAACCCCACAGCAATCCCTGCGAGGTGGGGCCGGCCCCGGCATTGACATCGTAGGGGATCAGCATTCCGCCGGTAAAACTTTGGGTAGTGTATTAAGTAGGAATGGTGGCTAATTCTTGATTATATTGATGAATGAAAAGTCTCAGACAGGTTTCATGCATACTCTTAAGCTTGGAAAAGGAGAGGGTTTTGCGTGTGAAACGACCCAGTCGTTGGCGCAGGGTATTGTTCCATCGTTCCACATGGGCCGTTTCACCGGTTTCTTTTCCCACGGATCGGTTATGAGGAAAGACTTCATCATAAGTGCTCCAAAAGTCGCTGTAGGTGGCACATCTTTTGTAGGCCCGTGGCAGACGCTCGTAAAGTTCCCGGCAACGATACCAATCCCGAGGCCCAATGGCATAGGAGAGGATTTGACGGGTGCGTCGGCAAAGAGCGATCCAAACCCATTGGGCATCGCTCTTGCGCCCCACAAAAGACCACAGTTCGTCCAGTTCAATGACATCATGGCGGCGGGCCGCAAGAATCGTGCTTTTGAGCGGTCGCAGCGATTGTCGTTTTTTTTAACCAACTCAAAACGGTGTTGGGACTCACCCCGAAGGCGCGCTGTAAACCGCGTAGACTGCTGCGTTCCTGATAGACTCGAAGGATCATTTCTTTTTGCTCTTCGGTGTATTTCACTGTGGGGTTTTCGCGGCTTTGTTTACCACAATCATGGCAGCGGTAGCGCTGTTTATGGTTGGGCGTCTTGCCAAATTTAATGATATTTTCACTTCCACAGTGCCGACAATTAATAATTTTAGTAACCATGCACTAAGAATAAACTGCCTAACGCTATTTGTACAGCTAAAAATACAAAATAACATTCTTTTTTTATACACTACCAAACTTTGCAGGTAGTAATTATGAAAACTGTTCTGTTTGACGTCTTCACGCGTCACCGCGATTGGAAAAATCTTTTCTCCTTTCTGGCGGGCATATTCTTTGATGGCCGCGCAGATTTCCATCCAATGCTGAAAATTCCTCGGCGGCGCATCGCTGCCGGTTGCTTCTCTAAAAAGATCTTTGTTGTAGAAAATTCGAACGGTTTCGACCGTCAAAGGAATGCCATAAAACTCCAGCAGGGAATAAAAATATCCTCCTTCCATGCCGTCGGTATAGGTATTGCGCCAGGGAACGCCTTCCATGCCGGTGCCGGCATTGTAGGGATTAACTTCACCCACTCGCGATGTCAGCACTTCCTGAAACCTGGAGGCCATGGTCCAGTTGCCCCGTTCCTCGAGTTGAAAGAGGTCCGGGGTGGTTCTTCCGATCTGCTGGGTGTTCAGCCACTGTTGATAGGCGCGTTTGGGAACGGATTGAATGATTATTCTTACCTCGGGATGCAATTCCTCATAATCGCGCGCCAATTTATTGAACGCTTCCATTACGTTCTCTTCACTCAGAAAATGCGCGAGGCGGATGACGATCCGATCTCCGTCTTCCTCATCCGGCTGGTCGCTTTGTATTTTAATTACGTGATATATGGAAACGACATAAGAGGCCAAAAGAAGGAAGAGGCCGAAAACAAGAAAAGGTGAGAGGGTTCGCCTGTGTTCCTTTGCTGGCAGCTTCGAATTCATTTGCGGTAATTTTTAAAAAAAATGAACAACCCGTTATTGTGGTGGAGGGGATTAGCCTTTTGACCTATTATTCAAATAACGATTTATCCTTTCTATCATTTCTTTGGCTGGAAGCGACTCGCGTCCGGTTGGTGATTCGTTGACGATTTTCTCGAACCAGGGGAGCGCTTCCTCGACCCGATTAAGCCGCATGAAATTCATGGCTGTGTGCCAGAAATCTTCCGGCCAACGGTAGGGGTCTTCCATCCGCAAAGTGCTGTTGGCGACAGAGTGGGGCAGGCTCTTTTCATAATCCTGCAGGCAGGCGAAATAAAAATAACCCACCCGATAGTGCATGCTTCCCACCAGGGGGTTGTCAGGGTATTTTTCAATATGTTTTTCGAGGACGGAAAGACCCGCCTGGATTTCTGTAGGATCGATGATTTTTCCCAAATAGGTATCGGCCAGGCGGAGAGCGGTTTCGTGAATGGCGAGGCTTTTTGGGTAATTGCGGAGAAGTCGTTGATAATGCCGCCTGGCCTCCAGTTTGCCCTCTAGCGCATAAACATTCTCCATTATGCCAAGCTCCAGGAGAGCCCAGGCGGCGGCGCTGTTTTGCGTGTATGCTTCCACCAGTTGGTTAAAATATTCCCTGGCCTCGTTTTTATCTTCCTTCGTCTGGCTGTAGCGGTAACAGAGCCCGAGACCGTAAAGAGCCTGTACTCGGTCGCTTTCGGCGGCATTTGGGGCATTGTTGACGCGCTCGAACAGGTCAATGGCTTCCGCCATATTGAGCGATCCAAAAGCATTCCAAGCTATTTTCAAATCTTCAGAGAACCGCCCCGCAGCTTGGCGTTCGCTCATCAAAACCACGTATTCACGTTGGCGCCGGAGTTTGTCTGTCTGCTGGGAATCGGAAGCGGATGCCGGCAAACCTGCCCACAGGGCCAGAGCCGATAAAAGGATTGGAATGAGAAATCTGGGAATGCCTGTCAATTTACTGCCCAACTGTAAGATTTGCATCCTTTTCCAATTTCATGATTCAGGTAAACGTCCATGTTGGAGAATACTCCCGGTCGTAAGTAATTTCTGAATAATAGACCCCGCAGGCGTCAATTTCTTCCTGGGTGGTGATACCCTTGAAATTGCCGATGGAGTATTCGCGCGGCAAGATTGCCCGTGTGCGGACAAAATAGGTGGCATAACCGCTCCGACCCCCCGGGTGCGGAAGCAGGCGGCAAAAATGCATCGAGGGAGCGTGTTTTTCCGGAATTGGCAACCCCTCCTTTATGCTGTCGAAAACAATATTGGAGTGAGTCACCGAGAAATTATCATCGGGATCGATATCGAGGACGTTTAAGGGTATTCGTCTTCGAAAAATATGCTGGTAGGGCGAATTGCGTTGATCGGTCGTAAAAACGCGGACCACGCCATCGGGGAACCTATAAACGGTCCGGGGGCAGTGGCTGCCGACCTCCTCGGAGAGGATCAGTTCGGGTTTCCAATTGAAGAGATCGTTGGTGCGAAACCAGGCGATTCCGTAATCCTTTCCTCCCAGGCGAGCGGCAAAGAGCCAGTCCCCGTTATAAGAGACGATGGAGCCTTCCCCGATGGACCGGTTGGGCGGTCCTTTGAGTTGCGGACCCGATTCCACCCAATCATAGATTCCTGTCTCCTGGTTCCACCGGTATTTAACCGGCACGCAGACCCCGCCCCAATGTTGGGCGTGGACCCATTCGGAGCGATCCTCGTTATATGCCACAGGAGCGACAAAAGAATGGTTCATGTGGCGAAGTTCTTCGTGCGAACAGAGGGCCTCGCCGGTTTCATAACCTTTCTGGCGCAAACTCTTGAGCGGTTGCACTATCTCAATGTCGTCTTCCTTTTCATTTAAGCGAATCTGCACCCAAACGCAACGGTGGCTGCCCTCCGGCGTCGGCATTTCCTGGTTTTGCCAGAGGTAATTGGTTTCCGGGTCGAGGACTCGCGCATGGTTGCCCCAAGCCACCGCGAATACGCCCTCGTGGGGAACTCGCCGACCGTTGACGAGAGCCCCCTTGGGCACTCCGAAGGCTATCGAGTGATTCCCCTGCCTGACAAATTTTCCGCCGTCTCCAAGTGGGTCCCAGTCGTCGATGGATTTTTCCAGGTATCCCTCGGCCAGGACTTCGCCGTCCGGCCTGTCCTTGCGCAATTGGTAAACCACGCTGCAATTATCGTCCACCCCGCGGAATCCGCGCGTTTCATAGACAACAAACCAGCGATCCCGGCTGACCTGGATAGTGTTGTGCTGCGCTGGAACGCGCTGGTCTGCCTTGGTCTCACCTTCCAGGCGGCACTCTTCGATGTAGTATCCCTTGGATTCGATTTTTTCAATCATTCGTATAGGATTTAGTTTAGGAGGTTATTAAATATTCAGCTATGTTTATTTGCAAAAAATAAGGGCGGATGTTCCATGCGGCCCAGAATGAATAGAGTTTTGCATTTTTAAGTTTAAACTGAATTTTGACCGGTTTATGTGGCGGGAATCCCAGGTTGCGTGCGAAAAATTACCGATTTACGGGATGGCCAGAGGATTTACCTGATTCCATTGGATGCCATAGGAAGAGAAAGCCGTGCCCATGGCCAGACGCTGGGTTAATGGGGAATAAATGGCGGCATCTTTCATCTTAATTTGAGCAAAAACAGACTGCATTGAGCCATTGTTTTTTCGGCTTGGCAATGAATAATTGTAGGATACGATATTATATATAATAGTTACAATTAAATTGGTTCATGTCAAAAAATTTGGCCCTAAAAGTTGAAATCTCAATCGAATCTTCATTGCAGGAAATGAAATTTGCCCTTAGCTCTCTGATGGATCACCTATTTTGTGAATATATATTTTAATCTCTCGTGCCTGATAGCATGAAATACATTTCCGCATATTCCGCTCCAAAATACATTTTTCGATGAAATTTGTTCCCAAGTACCGGCAAGTCTTCGATCTATTAATCGAAAAAGTGAACGTGGGCAAACCTGGCCAACGACTGCCCACGGTGCGCTCCATGATGACCGAATACAAGGTCAGCCAATCCGCCATAGAGCGTTGTCTTGATGAACTCGATCGCCAGGGCCTGATCCATCGGCGCCGAGGGAGCGGCATCTATATCGCTGGAAATACCTCGCGAAGCGTCGTCATCGGCGTCTATACCGATGGTGAGGTGGCCCCTCACTCCAATGATCTTTTTCTTAAAGGCGTCCGTGCAACGGCTGAAAAGAACGGATTTCAGATTGCCGATTTCGGCCCCAAGGATAAATACCAGGCGCAGGCCGAAATCCTCGCAACTATGGAAAATTTAGGATGTGCCGGCATCATCACCGCTCTTTCGACGAGCAATTTTTTTCGACTTGAAAACGAGAGCCGCCTGGAATATTTCCGAAATCTGGCGGTCCCGTTGGTGACCTGTTTGCCGATTCCCTCCGTTGTCGCGGATTCGGTTATGCCCGATTATTTTTCTGCCTTCCGGGAATTGGGGCGGTTGCTGTGGCCCTCCCTGAAAGGCCCCATAAAATTTCTTGGCCATAACGGTATTCCCACGCTGGCGCGACTGCAAGGACTAGAGGTTGGTTTGAACAAAAAAATCCAGGTAGAAGCCGAAATTCTCCGCAAGACAGAAATAACGGCATTTGAAAGGACCGCACAATTGGTTCGGGAAAATTGGGAGGGGAATCTAGTCATTGGCGTTCCGCCGGACAGGCCGGGACTGATCGAGGAGTTGCGCGGCAGCATATGGTCGTATGGGTCGGAATTCAAGCTGGCCATCACTCTTGAGGATGGCGATATCCTTCCCAAGGGAATTCATGCCTACAAGATTATCAAACCAAGTTATCAAATGGGGGTGGCTGCTGCCGAAATGACCATAAAACGCATACATGGCTTTCGCGGGGAGATGCAGCACAAATTGCTCAAGCACCAGATTGTCGATTGACGCAAAAACGTTTAATGAGCAGAGGTATGAAAACGCAATAGTCAGGGTGGCGGTTGCCAACCTCAGTCATATCACTTTGAATAATAGAGTTCATTTCATTGATGCAAGCACTTGTTAAAACAGCCCGGGGTCCCGGCAATATGGAAATCCGCGAGGTGGCAGAACGGCCCCTTGAACCGGGCGAAGTTCGCATCTCTATTCGTGAAGTCGGCATTTGCGGCTCCGATCTGCATATTTATCACGATCAGATCAATATACCCATCCGGACTCCCGTTGTGGTTGGACATGAGTTTAGCGGAGAGGTCGTAGAATACGGTTCGGGTGTGGAAAATGCCCGCGTGGGAGATCGCGTCACGGCCCTGACGGCTTATAGTTATTGCGGAAAATGCCGTTATTGCCGGACCGAGTATTACAACCTTTGCCCAAGTCGTGAAACCCTCGGCTATATGCACGATGGCGCCTTTGCTCCCAGCACCATCGTTCCCGCACGCAATGTCTTGCCGTTACCTGATAACGTGGACTTTCGGGCTGGAGCCTTTACCGAACCGCTGGCTTGTTGCGTTCATGCCGTAACTGAACTGACGGGAGTCAGCGCAGGGGATAGTGTTGCTATAGTCGGACCTGGCGCCATCGGTCTCCTTTGCCTACAGGTGGTATTGGCCGAAGGGGGCAGGGCCATCGTTCTCGGGACCGGCTCCGATGCTGGCCGGCTCGACCTCGCGCGGCAACTTGGGGCCGAGTTTACCCTCAATGTCGAGGAGAACGACGCCCATGCTTTTGCCCTGGACTTAACCGAAGGTTATGGCGTTGACACTGTTCTGGAATGTTCGGGTCATCCCCTCGGTGCGCAACTGGCTCTCCAATTGGTGCGAAAGCAGGGGAAATATACCCAGGTCGGTCTTTTTGGGCAGCCAATTACCCTGGATTTCGAGCAGATCGCGTTCAAGGAACTCGTCGTGACCGGTTCTCTGGGGCAGAAACCTACGGCATGGAAAAGGTCCCTTCAACTTCTCACTTCCGGGAAAATCGATGTCCACTCCCTTATTTCCCACACCTATCCACTGAGCCAATGGCAGGAAGCATTCAAAACCTTTGAAAACCGCGAAGGGGTTAAGCTCTTTTTCGACGTGTCCGCCTGAATTTTCGCAAGCGGCGGCTCCATTTTTCAATCCCTGATTACACGGGTAAACACAGATAATTATTAAAGGCTATTTGTTAAAATTTGCTTAAAAATTTCTTTAAAGTTAAAAAAATAGCAGAAATATATTGCAAAAGAAAATATTTTGAGTATTTATCGATCAATTGAGATCGAAAAATGACTTATAAAATGTATGATTTCACGGTCCTGCGGGAGATGCGCAAGAAGGAGGGCCTTACCATTGGCGACGTGTCTCAAACCTCGGGAGTATCCTCGGCGGTCATTTCTAAACTGGAGCGCAATCAGACCAAGGCGGAGCTGGAAACGCTATATAAACTGGGGAGGGTGTTCGGCATAAGCGCCACCGATTTAATTTCCCTGGCCGAATCCCGGCTGTCGCATTGCAAACAATCCGTGTCCTACCAGTCGGGTGGGTATCATTTTCAAAAAATAGAATATGCCAATTTGCGCTGTTTTTTGGCCGAGGCTCCGAAAGGAACTAAGTTGTCCAAACCGGAAATTCACCGCGACGATTATGAATTTTGCTGGGTTCTGGAGGGGAGCATTGACATTAAACTACCCCACGAATCGGTAAACTTAAAGGCTGGGCAGAGCGTGCAATTCGACGCCATTCAGGAACACACTTATGAAGCTCTCGAAGATTCAAAAATACTGATTATCCACCTGAAAAAAGAGAATCGTTTTTAACCCTTTACCCTGGAAATTATGAATATCGATGATCAATTGAAAGCCGAGGATTTGACTGGTAATCTGGATGCCCTTTGGTCTCTTTCGGCGGAAAAAATCCGGCTTGTGGAAAAGGATTACGACATTAATTCAGGTTCGCCCGTATTCACTGTCGAAGGGCGTTACTCGACACGGGGTTGGACTGAGTGGACGCAGGGGTTTCAAGTGGGATCCAGCATCTTGCAATTCGATGCCACGGGCGATGAAGAATTTCTGCAACTGGGCAAAAAACAGACTGTGGAATGGATGGCGCCCCATGTCAGCCATACCGGCGTTCACGATCACGGATTTAACAACGTGAGCACTTACGGCAACCTGCTTCGGTTGCTGAAGGAAGGAAAAATTCCGGCAGACGAATCTGAAAAGAACTTTTACGAGCTGGCCTTGAAGGTTTCCGGTGCAGTGCAAGCCTCCCGATGGACTACCATTGCGGGCGGTGGTTTCATTCATTCATTGGTAGTGTATAAAAAAAGAATGTTATTTGGTATTTTTAGCTGTACAAATAGCGTTAGGCAGTTTATTCTTAGTGCATGGTTACTAAAATTATTAATTGTCGGCACTGTGGAAGTGAAAATATCATTAAATTTGGCAAGACGCCCAACCATAAACAGCGCTACCGCTGCCATGATTGTGGTAAACAAAGCCGCGAAAACCCCACAGTGAAATACACCGAAGAGCAAAAAGAAATGATCCTTCGAGTCTATCAGGAACGCAGCAGTCTACGCGGTTTACAGCGCGCCTTCGGGGTGAGTCCCAACACCGTTTTGAGTTGGTTAAAAAAAACGACAATCGCTGCGACCGCTCAAAAGCACGATTCTTGCGGCCCGCCGCCATGATGTCATTGAACTGGACGAACTGTGGTCTTTTGTGGGGCGCAAGAGCGATGCCCAATGGGTTTGGATCGCTCTTTGCCGACGCACCCGTCAAATCCTCTCCTATGCCATTGGGCCTCGGGATTGGTATCGTTGCCGGGAACTTTACGAGCGTCTGCCACGGGCCTACAAAAGATGTGCCACCTACAGCGACTTTTGGAGCACTTATGATGAAGTCTTTCCTCATAACCGATCCGTGGGAAAAGAAACCGGTGAAACGGCCCATGTGGAACGATGGAACAATACCCTGCGCCAACGACTGGGTCGTTTCACACGCAAAACCCTCTCCTTTTCCAAGCTTAAGAGTATGCATGGAACCTGTCTGAGACTTTTCATTCATCAATATAATCAAGAATTAGCCACCATTCCTACTTAATACACTACCCATTCATTTAACGGACCCCACTCGCTTTTTGTGGATACCATTCGAACTTGCCGGGCGCTTTTGGTGAGTCATCGGCTCGGGCATGTCCTGATGGGTGAAAATGATACCAAAATTAATTTGCTCGCGCGCGCCTTGCAACCCTTGCAACATTCCCGGGCAACCGCCGAATATTCCGTTTATTATGGACAGGGGCGGGATAGCTACGATGTGTGGGGGCGCACGGCGCATGAGAGCGTTTTCAATGTAACCGACGGCAATTATCGCTGCCCGAATGCACAGCAAGGGTATAGCGGATTCACCACCTGGACGCGAGGTTTGGCTTGGGCCATGCTCGGTTTCGCCGAAGAACTGGAGTTCCTGGAAATTCTCAATGGGGAGGAATTGGAGGCCTTCGGAGGGAGATCTCAAATCGAGGCCTTCATGCTGAAAGCCGCTCAGGCAACCTGTGATTTTTATATCGAGAATACCGCCACGGATGGAATTCCCTATTGGGATACGGGGGCGCCTAATCTGCATCGGTTGGGGGATTATCTCAATGTGCCTGCCGAACCGTTTAATTCCTGGGAACCGGTGGATAGCTCGGCGGCGGCGATGGGCGCCCAGGGTCTATTGAGACTGGGCCGTTATTTAACGAATAAGGGCGAAACGGATGATGGAACCCGTTATTGGCAGGCCGGCTTGACCGTTGCTAAAGCCTTATTTTCCGAACATTATTTGAGCAGCGACAGCGCGCACCAAGGTTTGATACTTCATTCGATTTATCACCAGCCCAATGGATGGGACCATGTACCCGAAGGTCAAAAAATAGCTTTTGGAGAATCGAGCATGTGGGACGATTATCATGCCCGCGAGCTGGCCCTCTACCTTATACGCGTTGTAAAAGGGGAACCGTATTACACTTTTTTCGGCGGTGTGGAATGAATTGTTCTAACCTGACGATTGATACTAATATTTTATGACTGCACAACCATTGACCGATCTTTCACGCTGCTGCGTCCATACCATCACGACAAAGCCTTGGAGTTTGCGGGAGGCCGCCCAAAACTTTGCCCGTGCGAGAATTCCTGGAATAACGGTTTGGAGTGATAATTTGAACGACATCACCCCGAAGGAGGCCAAATCCATGCTTGATGACTACGGCTTGAAAGTTGTTTCCTATTGCCGGGGCGGTTTTTTCCCTCACTTGAAGAGGGAAGGGCGGCAGACTGCCCTGGATGACAACCGGCGCAGGTTAGATGAGGCAAGCGTTATCGGAGCGCCTCTCCTGGTATTGGTTTGCGGCGCGGCGCGCAGTCAATCTCTAACCATGTCTCGTGAGCAAATTCGCGATGGCATGGAAACCCTCCTGCCCCATGCCGAAGCCTGTGGAGTAAGGCTGGCCATCGAGCCCTTGCACCCCATGTATGCGGATGACCGGTCGGCCATCAACACCCTGAGACAGGCCAACGACATGGCCGAAAGCTTTGCTTCGCCTTGGGTGGGGGTGGCCATCGATGTTTATCACCTGTGGTGGGATCCCGATTTGCGAAGGGAGATTCAGCGGTGTGGAAAAAACGGCAACATAGCGAGTTTTCACGTTAGCGATTGGAAAACCCCGACCGAGGACCTTCTTTTCGACCGCGGTCTTATGGGTGAAGGATGCATTGACATCCGAGAAATACGAGGCTGGGTGGACAACGCGGGGTTTGACGGTTTTATCGAGGTGGAAATATTTTCAAAAAAATACTGGAAAATGGACCAGCCGCAGTTTCTTGATGAAATTGTGAAAACTTATCTTAATCACGTATAATATTGCCGTATATGAAAGTGCATAAAATTGGAATTATCATGAATGGCGTCACGGGACGCATGGGAACCAACCAGCATCTCATGCGTTCGATCGTCGAAATTATCAAGCAGGGCGGTGTGGCCGTAAGCGACAACGAAACCATCATGCCGGATCCCATCCTGGCCGGTCGCAATCCGGACAAACTAAAAAAACCTTGCGCTCAATCCGGTGTCGAAAAATGGACCACTGATGTTAATGAAGCGTTGGCCGATCCGGATTATTCCATTTATTTCGATGCCCAGACAACGGGCCGTCGCGCCGATGCCGTTCGCCGGGCGGTGAAGGAGAGGAAGCATGTTTATTGCGAAAAACCGATCGCCATAGATACGCAGACGGCAATGGAGCTTTACCGCCTCTGCCGCGAAGCCGGGGTGAAAAATGGGGTTGTGCAGGACAAACTCTGGCTTCCCGGTTTGAGAAAATTAAAGCGCCTCATTGAAATTGGATTTTTCGGAAAAATTCTATCCGTTCGAGGTGAGTTCGGATACTGGGTTTTCGAGGGCCATACCATTGAGGCTCAGCGGCCTTCCTGGAATTACCGCAAAGAGGACGATGGCGGCATAATCATGGATATGCTCTGCCACTGGAGATACGTTCTCGATCAGGTTTTTGGGCCGGTTAAAGCGGTTTCCTGTCTGGGCGCCACCCATATTCCCGAACGCATTGATGGAAACGGAAAACCCTACCTTTGCACGGCCGACGATGCGGCCTACGCCACATTCGAACTGGAAGACGGCATCATCGCGCATTTCAACTCGTCCTGGGTAACGCGGGTTCGCCGCGATGATTTACTAACGCTCCATGTCGATGGAACGCATGGCTCCGCCGTGGCAGGCTTGAGGCAGTGCCGGATTCAGCATTACGGCAACACGCCCAAACCGGTTTGGAATCCGGACATCGATCAACCGATAAATTTCTTGGACGGTTGGTCGCTGCTGCCCGATCAGGAAGAATACGACAATGCTTTTAAGGCCCAATGGGAGCTATTCCTGCGGCATGTCGTTTTGGATGAACCTTTTCAGTGGGATCTTTTGGAAGGTGTTAAAGGTGTGCAATTGGCGGAAAAAGGATTGGAGAGTTGGGAAAAACGCCAATGGGTGAACATCCCCGAATTGGAAGTTTAGCTTATTTGTAAATTCATGGATACCTCATCGAATAATAATCGAGTAGCGTTAATAACGGGAGGTAGCCGAGGTATCGGACTCGGCTGCGCCATTTGCCTGGCGAAAGAAGGTTTCGGTATTGCAATTAACGGAGTGCGGGAGGAATCGGCGGTTGCAGATTCGCTGTCTGCATTAAGATCTCTGGGAGCCGATGCGATCTATTGCCGCGGCGATATTGGCTCAACCGGTGATCGTGAATCTATTGTGGATAAAGTGAAAGCCCATTTTGGGCGACTGAATGTTCTCGTGAACAATGCGGGCGTTGCCCCCAAAGAGCGCAAAGACATTCTGGAGACGAGTGAAGCGGGTTTTGAATTTGTTTTAAAAACGAATCTCCAGGGGACGTTCTTTCTCACCCAAGCAATCGCCAATTGGATGATTGCCCAGAAACTGGAAGACCCTGCGTTTGAAGGCTGCATCATCACAAACTCTTCCATCTCCGCCACCGTGGCATCGGTCAATCGGGGGGAATATTGCATCGCCAAGGCGGGTCTGAGTATGACAAGCCAACTGTTTGCGGTTCGATTGGGGGAATATGGAATTCCCGTTTTCGAAATACGCCCTGGAATAACGAAAACCGACATGACCAGCGGAGTTGCCGGAAAATACGATAAGCTGCTGGAAGAGGGATTGTGCGTGCAGGCCCGCTGGGGTTATCCGGAAGACGTCGGGAAAGCGGTTGCGGCGCTGGCCCGGGGAGATTTTCCCTACTCCACCGGTCAGGTCATCATGATTGATGGCGGCCTCACCATTCCGCGTCTTTAATGGTGATGGCAATGGAGTGGCTAGTAGCCGACTAAAACAGCTCTTTCACTACCTGGGCCATGGCTTCGCCGATCTTTTCCAGGTCTTCCTGGCTGTGGCGGGCCGATATCGAGGTGCGGATGAGGTCTTTGCCCGGGGCTACTCCGGGGGTGACCGCCATCACCGTGAAGACTCCTTTTTCCATCAGCGATTTCCAGAAGCGAAAGGTGAGCGCTTTGCTGCCCAGCACGATGGGCACCGCGGGCGATTCGCTGCCCCAGGTGTCCAGCCCTAGCCCGTTCAGTATTTTGATGTATTGGCGGGTGTTTTCCCACAGCCGCTGGAGGTGCTCCGGCTCCGTTTGGAGGATTTCCAGGGAGGCTTGCGCGCAGGCCGCCTGGCAGGGGCTGATGGCCGCGCTGAATACGGTCTGTTTGGAATTGGTGCGCAAATAATCGATCACTTCCTTTGAGCCGGCCACGAAGCCTCCCGTGCTGGAGAGCGCTTTGGACATGCTCCCGGCGATCACATCAATCGAACCGGTCACCCCCAGGTGGTCGGCCGTGCCCCGCCCTTCGCGTCCCAAAACGCCCAGCCCGTGGGCGTCGTCCATTACGATGAAGCAGTTTTTCCCTTTCGTGATTTTGAGAAATGCGGGTATCTGCGCGATGTGCCCTTCCATCGAGTAAACTCCCTCGATGACGAGCAGCTTGGGCCCTTGCGGCGGCTCCAGCGATAAAATGTCCTGCAAATCGGCTGGGTTGTTGTGGCTGAAGCGTTCCACCCGGGCTCCCGACACGCAGATGCCCGACCACAGCGAGGAGTGGGCGTTGCGGTCCACCAGGATGAGATCCCCCTTGCAGGCGAAGGTGGCCACCCCGGACATGCACGAGAGGTAGCCGGCGGCGCTCACATGACAAGCCTCCTTGCCCAGAAAATCGGCCAGCATCTCCTCCAGGGCCAGGTGGTAGCGGCGGCTGCCGTTGGCCAGGCGGGCCCCGGTGGTGCTGCTACCCCAGGTTTCGAGGGCGCGTTTACCCGCCTCGATGACCTTGGGATGATGGCTCAAACCCAGGTAATCGTTGCTACTGAGCATGATCAGTTCCTGCCCGTTGACGTGGACGTGGGAACCGTTTTGCCCCTCAATAGTGTGGTAGTAAGGATTGTATTTGAGACGCAAGCGGGTGGCCTCATCCTCCCGGCAACGCCGGCGGATGGAGTTGCCGGTCCTCCTTACCGTAAAAGTCGATAGTTTCTCCAGCCTTGATTGGCTGGAGCGATATACCGGTTCAGCAAATTTCCTCGACTGTTGGGCAATTTTTAAATGCCCATGACTTTTTTTGTTTGATGGATTCATTTTCGAGTAAAGTATAACTGTAGCGTCTATCCGATTGCCAGAGATCGGAATTGGAACCAAGCATGGAATTTACTTGGCCGGTGACAAGATTTAACTGACTTAAAACTTTTGCCGTTGGAATTGCAGGTATTTACTGAAGATTTTGCTCAACTGGATAATTAGAATTGCTTTCAGCCTGATGGCTTCGACTTTCCCCATTTCCCTCATTGTTACCGCTTTAGACAGCGCCTGGAAGATTTGGAACTTGCAAAAAACCCCGAAATTTAAAAAATACAATGAGGTTTGACGCTATTACCCTATAATTACGGTCAATAATAGAAGAAATATGAAAAAAGCAATCCTATTCCTGGCTTTGGCCTGCTTCTTTGGCCAGGGCAGGGCGGAGGATATGAGTTTCCCCATCCAGTCCAGGGAGATAATCTCCCCGGTATACGCCATTGATCGTATTTACAAATCGATGCAGGGCCCGCAGAGCACACGCGAGGTTACTCTGGGCCATAAAATCGAGACTCCGGAGTTACTGTGGATTACGGGCTACCGGGCCCATATGGTCGGACCCGATGGACGCACCCCCCAATCGCAGGAATTTATGTGTCACAGCAATCTCGATATCGACATGAGCCAACATCGAAAGTTGTTTCATTGGAAGAAAAATTCCAGCAATAGGCTCTTCACACTCTCCCAAGGTCAATTCGAAATAGAATTTCCCAGGGGGTTTGGCATTCCCATTATGTCTAACGAAGTTTTTTCCCTGACCACCCAGGTGCTTAACCTCAATGTCGAAAAGGCAAACTTGAATGTGCGGCACAAGGTGACAATTGATTACGCGAAGGACAAGGATTTGCAGGAGCCGATGAAACCTTTGTTCATGAAAGCCGCCAATGGGCTGGTGCTGGTTGAGGGTGAGGACGGATACTACAACGAAGCGCAGCCCAAGGTTGAATTGCATGGGCCCGGCTGCCTGGTCGGCGAGGGTGTGACCGGCCGTTACCGCCTGGATAAATTCGGCCGCAAATTTAGCGGACACTGGATCGTCAAGCCGGGCCGTGAAATCAATAGAACCCTAGTAACGAACTGGATGAATCTGCCTTTTGATACACGGGTTCATTATATAGCCATCCACCTCCATCCGTTTGCGGAATCCCTGGGAATCCCTGGAATTGAAGGATTTAACTGCCGGCCAAACGATTTTTAAGAGCCAAGTGCGATCCAGCAGCGACAAAAGTGGCATTGATGAGGTGGAATACTATTCCAGCGCCGAAGGCATTCCCGTCTGAAGGCATTCCCGTCTATAAGGAAGGACCATGAATACGAATTGACCAGCCATTATCACAATACGACGGATAAAAATCAGGATTCCATGGCGGTAATGTTTCTCTACTTGCTGGATAAAGAATACCAGGACATCCAATTATCCAGCGGCATTTAAAACAAGTATGGAGAAAGTAAACTTAAGGGAAAAATTTGGTCTCTTCGAAAAACTGTGGACTCCCAAGATCGTGGGTGAATTGAACGGTCAGTATGTCAAATTGGCCAAAGTTCAGGGAGAAATGGTTTGGCATAGTCATGAAAATGAGGACGAGTTGTTTCTGGTTGTCCAAGGCGCCCTCACGCTCCACTTGCGCGATCAAAAAATCTGTCTGAACGAGGGGGAGTTTTTCATCGTGCCGCGTGGAGTCGAACACAAACCCGAGGCCGATGAGGAAACCCAAATTGTCCTCTTCGAGCCAAAATCAACTGCTCACACAGGCAATGTGAAATCGGAACTGACGGTGGAACGCCAGGTGTGGATTTGAGATAGGTTCTAGAAAGGCCTAGATGAAACTGATTGAACCAATTCCATATCAATCCATGCCTGTGGCGATTATAGCCGTTTGCCTGCTTTTTCTGAACACGAGCTGCCGTCAAACGGATGAATTGAATTTGGCCGCAGAAAAAGCGGTTCTAATGCAGACGGATCGCGATTTTTCCAGAAAATCGGTTGAGGAAGGAGCGGCCGAAGCATTCCGAGCCTACCTGGCAGAGGATGCCATGACAATGCCGGCAGGCTCAAGCCCCGTTTTTGGCCGTGAATCCATCTACGAGGGAATGAAACCGGACCAAGACAAATATGTCCTGTCCTGGGAACCCCAGGATGGCAAAGCGGCCCAATCCGGCGATTTTGGCTACACCTGGGGAAAATATACCATTACTACCAAAGGGAAAGACGGCGAGCCGGTGAAAAGCCATGGTAAATACCTCAATGTTTGGATAAAGCAGGCCGATGGCTCCTGGAAGGTTTTGGTGGATATGGGCAATAAAAGCCCTTCGCCGGAAAGCGGGGAGAAATAAGGATTGTACCTTTTTAAGCTCAGGACCGCCGGGAGGGTCTCTGCACCAATTCGATGATGACGCCGCCGATTTTATCCGTATCCAGATAGGCAAACCCGCTGTTGGGGGTGCGGCCTTCCATGAGCACGGTCAAACCCATTGAGCGGTAGCGTTTGAGACGCTCGTCCAAATCGTCAACATCAAAACACAGGTGGTGAAGACCCTCGGCGCTGCGCTCCAGAAATTCCTGGTATAGGGACGGCCCCCGGACCGGCTGGATGAGTTCCAGCTCCAATGAACCGAGGGCGGCAAACCCCAACAGGAAATCGGTCTCGACGCGTTCTCCACGCAATTCGATATAGTCAAAAACCAGGTTGAAATCCACCCCTGAGCGCGTGAACGGGCCCATTCCGAGGGTGTTCTCATAATACTCGATGGTGCGCTCCAGGTCTTTCACTATAATGCCGATCTGGCTCATTTCGGGAAGGTCGAGAGTCCGTTTCATTTCCGGTGAGGGTTCTGAAATCATGCTGAATGAATTTTTAATTTATTGATATTCAGTCACTTAATAGTGAAACCGGCAAACCGTGGAGAACGCCTTTGCGTTTTTGCCTCCACCTTGCGGATAAATGGTTGTAAACGGCTTTCAACTTCATCCTTGAAACCCGTCACCTCGGTTTCGACGCCTTCGGCCTCGAGCAGGACGCGTCCATCGGACAAATTGACAACATAGCCGGAAACCTCGAATTCCCGGGCCACTTGCCAGGCGCAATACCGAAAACCCACCCCTTGCACACGCCCGGAAAAGCAAACTTCGGTATGAAACACTAAATCATTCATAAACAATTATGCCACAGATTGCAAAAAGTCCCCCCGCAAGCGAGCCAATTTTCGCTCTCTTCAACGAGTTAAGTGAACCCGTCTAAATTTCGGTTCCGAAACGAAGATAGGGATTGCTTTTTGCCAGCCCGGCAACAGATTAATGGCCAGAGGGAAAAAATCGTTCTTTAAATTCCATAGGCATAATGAGCAATTTTGATTACGAAGGGAGTCCGGAGGGAGATTGGGAGGAACGTGGCGAACTGGTCTGGAACGAGTTCGACTGGCAGCAGTACCTCAAGCGCGCCAAGGAAGAGATCGGCCGTTTTATAGCCTTTTATACCCAATTGACAGACCGCCCGGACCGGCTTGATCTCATTGCCCACAAAATGGGCTGGGATCACGACGACTGGTCGATCAAGGACTCGGAATGGGATGAATTGGATCGAGGCAGGCTTCATGCCAATGTAGAGGATGCGCCCGCGGATGCGGAGGGAGATGATACCGACACCGATCCCTACACCCTCCACCGCCACCCTGTATTCATCGTCACTCGGGGTCTTTATTATTACCTGAAACGGAGTTGGGAATTGGCCATGATCCGCAACCCTTCCGTTTTTTCATCCGATATTTCCTGGAGATACGGCAACAGCCTGCATGAGGGGGAAATGAACTCCGTATTGGCCCTGCAAGCCCTCGACATGGGGGATTTCGCCCTCGCCGTTTGCCACCTCAAATCCGCCCTCGGAGCCATCAACCAATCGTTCCGCATCCTACAAAAACTGCCCGGCGGCAGTTCGGTCAAGCTCCGCACCATGTGCCGCCAATCCCGCATCCGGCTTTTCGACCAAAGGGAAGTCTGCCTCCGCATCATGAGAGACTGCCGGGACGAAATCCGCCGCCGCTACCGGGAAGAGGAGTAAGCTAATAGTTTAGCCGAAACTATCGATTGTTAGCGACTGAGAGTTGCTTTTCTAGGCTAGGTTTCGATGAGGAGTTGGCCGTGTAATTGCGGGGGGTCGAGGTAGAGGAGTTTTGTGCTCTTGAAACCGTTGCTGTGGGCCAGTTGCTCCATGCTTTGGAGGCTTTCGGGGTGGTCGTGGGCGAAGATGTGCTCGCGAAAGAGGGCCTGGTTGGCGGGCGGCACCAGAGTCCAGGAGGCTTCGCAGTTTTCCCACCAGCGTTGGAGGAATGCCTTGCGGGTTTCATTTTCCCGCCGGTAGGGATCGAGGATGAGCATTATGCCGCCGTTGTTGAGGAGGGCACGGCAGCGGCCCAATAACTCGCCTTTGCCTTCGTTGGTGAGGTGGTGCATGGAGAATCCGGCCAGGACAATGTCCCAGCGGCGTTTCTCGGTTTTGATGATTTCAAAAGAATCTCCGCGGGTGAATTCCTGCTCACAATGAACATCCGCCATGTTGCGCCGGGCTTTTTGCAGGGCCGCTGCGGAAAGATCGCTGCCGCTGTAAAAGGCTAGGGGGGTGCCCCGGACCGCTTTGGCCGTGCTGGAGGCGTCTCCGCAGCCGAGTTCGAGCATCTTGTAGGAAGCGGTGAAATGTTTCTTCAGTTGTCGATGCACGGCGGCATAGTTTTCGCGGTGGAACATGTAATTGTTCTCGATGATACAGCCATAGGCGTCCCATTCTTCGAAAAATTCCCGGACCGTGCGTGTTTGGCCGCAGCCGCGGCCGTCCTTGCGGATTCCTGAATTCATGGCTTGTAGCGGGGCCGTTTTTCCGCCCGCAAAGAGGTGGGTCAAGGTGTTTCCGGTGCGGCGTATTGCGGCTTGACGGGCTGGATGCCAAGCTCAGCCGCCGCCCGCATGGACGAGGCCAGTTCGTTGACGAGCGGGAATTGCACACCCATGGCAAAGAGTTCCTGCAATTCCTGGGCGGAATCGGTCCCGTAAAAATTTACCCTGATGCCGTGTAGCCGCAATTTTTCCACATCTTCGGCCAAATCGGGGCGGAAGGGTTTCCTCAACTGGATAAAATCGGCTTTCGCGGCTATGGTTTCGTTTACATAGTCCCTGGGGTTATCCCGGCGGTCCATGCTGCATATCAAGATTTCCGGAGATACCGCGCGGGCGGCCGTGGCGGCCTCGCTCTTGCAGGCAAGAAATGCCTGCCCCTGACGATTCGTTTGCAATAGTATCCGGGCCACCGCCTGGCCGACATCAGCGCCGCCTTTAATGTGCACGTTGAGCCAGATATTGTTGGGCATTATGGCAAGGGTTTCCTGCAACGTGGGAATCCGCACTCCCGTAAACAAGGGGGACTTCCAACTGCCGGCATCCAGTTGGCGGATTTCCTCAAATGTCATTTCAACGACCAGGCCAGTCCCATTGGTAGTGCGGTCAACCTCAGGATCGTGAATGATCACAGGCACTTCATCTTTGGTGAAATAGACGTCGAACTCGATCATGTGGACCCCCAGCCGGATGGCTTCGCGGAATGCCGGAAGCGTGTTTTCGGGATGGGTGTCCATAACCCCGCGGTGGGCGCAAAGCCCCTTTTCGGGAAGTGGGGGAGGGGGAGAAGAATTGGCCATCATTTTTGCGGGCCATAGGTGAAATGACATCGATACGGCAAAGAATATTAGACTGATTTTTTTAACCATAGGTTTGATTTACCCGCCATGTTTTAAGGTTTTCAGGAAAAAATCGACAGCTAATTGAGTTGAAAGCTCGTGGGCAATGCCGGAAGGTTTTAGAAATTCCACCCGGTCCGCAGCGTCCATCTCAAAATATTTCTCTTTTATATGGTGGAAAGCCTGTTCGGCATCCTGCCAAAAAAAGGTATCGCGAGTCCCATTGACGAACATCTGTGGCCGGGGAGCCACTTGGGCTGCAATATCCGCCAAATCCCCGACAAGCAAAATCCCTTCAATATTATTGCAGGTATGGTGGTTGGCCCGCGTCCCGAAGGTGGTCCTGAAACTGCCCAAATATCCTTGCACAAAGCTGGCCGCAATCCTCCTGTCTAGGGCCGATACGAAGAGGCTGAGCGCTCCGCCGGTAGAAACTCCCCCTACGCCGATCTTATCTTTTTCGACAAAGGGCTGTTGGAAAACATGCTCAAACAAATAGAGGGCGTCCGTAGTGATTTCGCCATACCAGGAGCCGCCGGTGAGCCTGGCTACGGCGTCGATCCGCATATGATCGCCCAAATAGGAAAGCTCGCCCATGCCGCGGTTTTCCATGGCATAGACGACGAAACCGCTTTGCGCCAATTCGAATGCGCCGGCATGCTGGTAGGAGCTTTTGTCAAACACCAACTGTCCGGCGTTGCCGTGTCCCGAGTACATGACAATTGCCAGATACTTACCATTCTCCTCAAACCCGGGAGGAAAAATCGCATAAAAAATGATTTCAACCCCATCGTAGGCGGTAAAAGTGTTTTTCTCAATAGTGGAACCGGATTGCGTTAACCGGTCGTTTTTTTTTGATAAGATTTTTTCGGGAGGATTTTCCGGATCGACCCGTACACCCAGCACTTCGGCCAGCCTGTCCCGAAATGCCGCCCCATCGCTCAAGGGGCGTTCTTTTGCGTATTCCTCCAGGCGATTCAAGACCCCCGAATTTTCCGGCGGGAAAAGGTCCACCACTTCCGGCTCATGGAGCAGGTTTTTCAAATCGCGCTTCCAATAGTGGAAGACTTCCTGCGGGGAATTATCCCAATACACCTGATAGGAAGTAAAAGCCACCAGGATGGCTAGAACACCATATAGAATGGCCAATTGCCTGCTGCGGTTTTTATCCGGCATATGCTTGATTGCAGGCGGGTAGGCGGTAGTTTTACAAGCCCTTGCCTCGCAGTGCCTGTTCTCTTGAAAAGAAGAAGGCTGTCTGCGCAATATCACGCAAACAGGCTTATCTTCATTTCAATAAAGGATCAAGGATCGGATTAAGACTAATACCTTCTTTTTTTAAAGTCGTCCCTGTTGTCCCTCCTGGGTGGGCGATCTTCCCTTGGCTTAGCCTGGTTGACCTTCAGGGGGCGTCCCTCGACAGTTTCCCCATCTAAAGCCTTGATGGCATTTTGGGCTTCTTTCCAATCATCCATGGAAACAAATCCGAACCCTTTTGAGCGTCCGGAGTAGCGATCCATAACAATTTTGACATTATCTACTTTTCCATACTCGGCGAACTTTGTATTCAAAGTTTGCTCTTCAATGTCGTATGGAAGATTTCCTACGTATATATCCATTTTCTTATATCTATCGTTTGTACGCCATTATGAAAAAAACAGTCCAGTAAAATGGCGTATATTCCTGAATCTGCGATTGAACATTCATTTTCTTATCTTATTTAGTCCAAATTGGTTTTTGAGGGCCTTATTGCGTTTGATGAAATCGGGTTTCGGGAGAGACATCCTTTTACCGGAAGGCTGGCAATCATAATTTACCCGAATCGGAAGATTTTACAAGCGTTCGAGGAATTGAGACGGCGCTCAGGTCCGGGCACATTTCAAATCCGGCCCCATAATGGGCTTGATCTTCGATGAGGCACTGAATCAATTAAGCGTATAATCCACTCCCGTTTAGAGAGCTACGCAAATAGCCTTTGTTTGAGTGTAATTGTCGAGGACTTGCTTGCCCATTTCCCTTCCCCAGCCCGATTGTTTGTAGCCGCCAAAGGGGAGGGCGGAGTCGAATATGTTGTAGCAATTGATCCAGACCGTTCCGGCTTTTAAAAGTTCAGCCGTGCGGTGGGCCTTGGCAATATCCTTGGTCCAGACGGCGGCGGCCAATCCGTATTCGGAGTCGTTGGCACTTTGGAGGATATTCTCAGGGTTATTAAATGGTTCCGCTACCACCACGGGGCCGAAAATTTCCTCCCGCACGATTTTCATGTCGGGTTTCGATTTGGTGATTACGGTGGGGGCCACGAAATAGCCGCTCTCGCCAACCCGTTTACCACCGGCATTCATACAGGCCCCATCGCTGTAGCCAGAATCGAGAAACCCGGTTACGCGCTCCAGTTGTTCTACGGATACGAGGGGACCCATCTCTGTATCGGGGTTTAAACCGGGCCCAATCTTGATTTTATCGGCCCGGGCGCTGACTCCGGCAACGACTTCTTCATAGATATCCTCCTCGACAAAGAGGCGCGAACCAGCGCAGCAGCATTGGCCGTGATTGAAAAATATGGCATTGGCCGCCCCGTCGATGGCGGTTTCCAGGTCTGGAACATCCTTGAACATCACATTGGGCGATTTGCCGCCCAGTTCGAGGGTCAATTTTTTGAGGTTACCGGCGGCCGCATGGAGGATCAATTTACCAACCTCAGTGGATCCGGTAAAGGCGACTTTATCGACATCGTTATGGGCGGCCAGGGCTGCCCCGGCCGTTTCCCCATAACCGGGCACTATGCTGACCACCCCGTCGGGTAAACCAGCTTCGCTCAGAAGTTCGCCCAAACGAATCGCACTGAGAGGTGTTTGTTCCGCCGGTTTGAGGATAGCACAATTGCCGGTAGCGAGGGCCGGGCCCAATTTCCAGGCCGCCATGAGCAGTGGAAAGTTCCACGGAATGATCTGGCCGACGACGCCCACCGGTTCGCGCTTGGTATAGGCGTGAAAACGCGCTCCGGGCGCATAAATCACGGAAATCGGTATGGTGGTGCCTTCAATTTTTGTGGCCCAACCGGCCATATAATGAAAAAGATCGGCGCTGAGTGGGACATCGGCCGCCCGTGCCACCGTGATCGGTTTGCCGTTGTCGAGGGACTCCAGTTCGGCAAATTCTTCCAGGTGTTCAAGAATAAGATCTCCAATGCGCCAAATAATGCGGCCACGCTCGGACGGGGTCATCGACCTCCAGCTACTGTTCTCAAAAGTATCGCGGGCAATTTTGACGGCTCTGTTGATGTCCTCCTTATCCCCTTCGGCTACCTGGGCGATGACTTCGCCGGTTGCCGGATTGTATACGGGGAATGTTTTGCCGGAGGCGGAGTCGACCCATTGGCCGTTGAGAAGCATTTTCTTAGGCGCAGAAAGAAAATCCTGGGTCCATTTACTGATTTCAACGGATTCAAATGCGGCTGGGGCTGTAGCTACCATAATTAATTATTTCCTTAAATTCTTGGGGTTATATGAAAAATGCGACGGCAGGAAACAATTCCCCGTCCCGTAAGAGAACTAAATCGGGAAAAAATTGCCGGTCAAATACAAAGTATTGCGCTTGTTTGCCATTATATAGATGTAAAACTTGGGAATGTAAACGAAAAGCGGCTGTTAATTTAGCCGCCTGAACCTATTGAGAGGTCAACTTGACAGCCCGGTTCCCTTCCCCTTCAATATATATTTTTCAATTAATCGCTTGAGCCAGGGGAAATATCCTGACCACAAAAGGGAATGCGCTTACTGACCACAAAAGGGAATGCGCTTAATTCCCTAACCAAAAATCTTTTTAATAATCTATCCATCTATCTATGAAAGTAGCATTCATTACAGGCGGCGCCACCGGCATTGGCCGGGCCACGGCGGATAAATTCGTCCGCGAGGGAATCAAGGTCGGTATGTTCGACAACAATGAGACGGACGGCCTGCAAGCACAGTCCGAACACGGTGAGGAGAACCTGGTTTTCCTGCAAGGGGACGTAACCAAACGCAGCGATGTCGCGGAGGCTATTGCCAGCACGGTCGAGCGTTTCGGCAAGCTGGACATCATTTTTACCTGCGCTGGCATTCACCGCTCCAATACGGTGCTGGATGTGGATGAGGAAACCTGGGACCTGGTTATGAATATCAACCTCAAAGGCACTCTCTACACCCTCATGGAGGGGGCGCCCCGGTTGGTTGAAAATGGCGGCGGGTCCATTATCTTGATGGCCTCAGACCAGAGCTTGATAGGTAAAACTAACAGCCTCGTCTACGGCGCCACCAAAGGGGCTATCGGGCAGATGACAAAAAGCATTTCCCTCGATCTGGGGCCCAAAAATATTCGAGTCAACGCCGTTTGCCCCGGTAGCATCCGCACCCCTTTGTCGATGGATGTATTTGACCGCTATTCCAAGAAATTGAACGCTCCGGTGGAGGAACTCTGGGCAAATGAAGCGGCTAAATATGCGTTGCGGCGGATCGGCGAACCGGAAGAAGTGGCCGATCTCGTCTATTTTCTCGCTTCCGACCAATCGAGCTTCGTCACGGGTAGCTTGTACTCTATCGATGGCGGCCTCACTGCCGGTTAAAACCAAAGATTATTAACTCATGAATCGTTTCTCGGTCCCCCCGCTCCACACCTTAACTCGTGAACTGGCCGATGTGGCCTCAGGTCGGCGGCCGCCAGAACTGGTTGTGAGGGGCGGGCGCGTTTTGTCCACCTACACGGAGAGAATGCTGCCCAACCGGGAGATCTGGATTCATCGGGGCCGCATTGCCGCGGTCAAGCCAGCGGGGACCTGCCCCCATGATGGAGGCTCCCAATTTTACGATGCCAGCGGCGGAATTCTTGCTCCGGGCCTGGTCGATCCCCATATCCATATCGAAAGCAGCATGATGACCGCCTGCGCCTATGCCGAAGGTGCTCTCCTTAATGGCACTACCACGATTTTTTGCGACAGCCATGAAATCGGCAACGTCTGTGACCGGGAGGGCGTCGAGTGGATGCTGGAAGACGCCCGCGAGGCGCCCCTCAATATTTTTTTGACCATTCCCAGCACCATCCCGGCCACCAACGACACCCTCGAAACGGCTGGGGGCGACCTCACCGCGGAAAAGGTGGGCGCTATCTTCGACGCCTGGCCGGAGGCAGCCGCCCTGGGGGAAAAAATGGACTTTGTGCCGGTTTGCCTGGGCGATGAGCGCAGCCACGCCATCATTGCCGAAGCCCTCAAGCGGGGCCGTCCGGTGAGTGGGCATATCTATGGGCGGGAGTTTGTGGCCGCTTATGCCGCCAGTGGGGTGACGGATACCCATGAGGCTATCGACCGGGATATCGCGGACGATTTCCTGGAGGCCGGAATTTGGATTTTTCTCCGCGGCGGTCCTCCCACTACGCCTTGGCACAGTCTTCCCGAAGCCATCAAGACGATTACTGAGCTTGGGGCCAGCCACAAAAGAGTCTGTGTCTGCACGGACGACCGGGATGCCGACGACCTCTTCCTTTTCGGCCTCGATTGGGTCACCCGCCAGGCCATGGCCAACGGCTTGAGCCCTGTGCAAGCCTGGAGCATGGGGTCGCTCCACCCCGCAACCCGCTACGCTATGGACGGAGAGTTCGGCGCTCTGGGCCATAGCCGGCGAGCGGATATCGTCCTTTTGAACGATTCTCTGGAAGTGCAAAATACCTGGTATGGCGGGGAGTTGGTGGTTGAAAACAAAAAAATCACGGGGGTTCTGGATGAGCAATTGTCCCATCGCCGGTATCGCTACCCGGCCAAGGCTTATGAAACGGTTCATTTCGAGGACGGCATAAAACTCACGCCCGACCTGCCGGATGCGCCCTGCACCCTTAATTATATCGGCATCGAACCGCCGGGAATCATCACCATACATCGTCAACTGGTTCTGGAATCAGCCCCGGATAGTTGGGAGGTCCTTTTGAGCCAGCACCAGCTATGTTTCCTGACCGTGGTTGAGCGCCATGGGAAAACCGGCGAGGTCGCTCACGGGCTCGTCCAGAATATGGGGCTGGAGGCCGGCGCCGTAGCCAGCAGTGTGGGCCACGACGCCCACAATATCGTGGCGGCGGGCAAAAATGCACAGGATATGAGCCTAGCCATCCAGACCATCAAGGAAAATAACGGCGGCGTGGCGGTGGTTGTGAATGGCAAAGTAGAAGCCCTTGTGGCGCTTCCGGTAGCCGGACTCCTGTCGGACAAAAGAGCCACCGAGGTGGCCGCCGAAACCAGCGCCTTGAAAAAAGCCTGGCTGGAAGCTGGATGCACTTTGCCTTATATGGGTTTCAACCTCCTGCCGCTATCGGTCATTCCCGAAATCCGGCTCACCAACAAGGGCCTCATCACGGTTCCGGCCATGGAAAAAATTCCTTTAGTGGTTGGTTAATTCAGTCAATTAATGAAGGAATGAAGGCAGAATTTCTACTTGCATTGCTCACTGAAATTCATTCAAATATGGGGGATTTCGATAATCCAGTGTCATTACCCCCAATCCACTTCATCCTGTAATTTGCTAATTAAATTCCCGGAATCGTATTTGCCTGTGATCGGGTGGGAAATCAAAAACAAACCAACTAAGCTTCAAAACAAAAAACAGAAACGTTATGAACTCGAATAAAAATACACTCAAATTCCGATTACTGTCGCTCTTAGGGGCATTTTTGGTGATTGGATTGTCCCCTGCGTTCACTCAGGAAGAAGAAATTGAAGAACTTGAGGAGTTCTTTGTCAGCGATGTTCCCATCGAGGAAAGCATTCTTCCCACCACTCGCCCCTTCAGTTCCGTTTACGGCACCGGGCGCAGCATCATGGAAACCCCTCGAAACGTGACCATCATTTCACGTGAACAGCTCGACGCCATCGCCATTTACGATGTGCGCGATTTCGTAAAATTAACCGCCAGCAGCTTTACCAAGACCAATTTCGGAGCGCCTTCCAATCCGAGCATTCGCACCCAGACGGCAGATACCTTCGTCAATGGCATGCGGCGTGGTTTGACCAGCAACGGCAACGGATTGCAGGTAAATTTCAACGCGGTGGAATCGATCAACATCGTCAAAGGCGGACCGACGGCCATCTATGGCGCCTCCCAATATACCGGAGGTTATTCCGACCAGATTACGAAAAAGCCGTATTTCGATGCCCCCCGCGGCTCGGCCTCATTCACCATCGGGATGTACGACCAATATCGCTGGACGATTGATTATGGCAGGCCCATTAGCGATGAATTAGCTATACGTTTCAGCTATTCCGGCGAGGAAACGGGAAGTTATTATGAGTTCGGCAAGAAGGAATCTCAGGCCCTCTATGGCGCTTTGACCTGGAAACCGAGTGACAGGTACCGACTGGAATTCAATTTCGAGTACTTTCAGTCCAGTTATACTGAGAACTGGGGCATCAACCGAATTACCCAGGACCTAATCGACAATGGGATGTATCTGCCGGGGCAGATTTCACCGACGGGAGTCCTTGTAGATGGTTTTGACGAGATGGACAGAAACCAGGACGGGGTGGTGAATTTATTCGATGTCCGCGGCTCAGACAACTTTATCAATTTTGGCGCTCCAGTTAAGATCAGCCGAACAAAACGTTTGCTGGCCCCAGGCGACGATTCATTCGGCCGCCAGTTCACGGCCCAGGCGATTCAAACATGGGAATTTAGCGACCGGTTTTCGATCTCCAATAATACGGCCTACAACTGGATCGACCGGGATACCTTCAGTTCCTATGGCTACAGTGAAGTGCTCATCGACAACGTCTCGATCGACAACCGGACTGAAGTTCGCCTCAATGTTGCCGATTCGGATAGTTTTACTGCGAACGTCAATTTCGGACTTCATTTCCGTTGGCAGAATGTTCTGGCCATGAATCTCTATTTCATCGAACCGGCCAATGTGCATGATCTCACGGTGCGCCCTTCAACGGTGGACGAAGCTCTTGCCGGCGGGTCGATTACGAGGCGGATTCCTCAGGAAGCTTTCGGCTTCATTGAGGTAGCCATCGCCGGGGAGAGACCACGAGGCATTCTTGCAGCTCGTTATGCCAATCCTGGGTTTAATGGGGATACCGGCGATTCGCAGGCAACCCGCTTGGGGCCGTTCTTTCAACTCGATATGCAATTTGGTGAAAAGTTGAACTTTTTTGGCGGTTATCGCCGCGATTACATGGATGTCAAATACAAGGAACCGTTCTCAGGTTTTGCAGGCGGGGCTTTCGCATTCGAGGCCGAGACCAAACAGCAGATGGAAAACTACAATGTGAGTCTCCTCTACCGGTTAAATAATAGGATGTCCACCTATTTCACCTACAACTTCAGTGAATCGGCCGCGGCCGGCACCGGTGGAGGATTTGTCCCCAGCGATCATGGCGGGATTGGTTTCGACGATTCCGACTTCCACAAGGAAAATTTTCTCTATGAAGCCGGCTTTAAGTTCAGTTTCAAGGAGGACACCCTGTTTATTTCAACAGCCGCTTTTTATCAGGAGTTCGCCAACCCTTCCGTTAATGCTCTGGGCCAGTCAGTGGGCACTTTTGACAGAACCCGCCTGAGGGGTTTTGAAATCGAGGCCAATTACCAGCCCAAAAAGAGCTTCTACATGACCATGGGTTATAGCTATATCGATGCCACAATAGCGGCGGGAGCGTTTAGCGTCGCTCCCCGCTCGGTCGATCTTCAGCCAATTACGGATTCGTTCGGCATAACCTTGCAGCGAATTGAACTTAACGGCGCCCCGGACCACCTCTTTAATATGCTGGCTCACTTCCAGTTTGATAATGGGATGTTCGTTAACACCGGTTTAGTCGTAACGTCGGAATTCAATACAGGATTTCATGGGGCATGCCTCGAGTTCGCGGCCGGGCCAGTCACTTGTATTTCCCCAGTGGTGCCTTGGCAGTACACCCTCGACATGGCTATTGGTTATGCAACGGATCGGTGGAAAGTAAAACTGGACTTGTTTAACCTGACGGACCAGAAAAACTGGTCGCCGCCGCACCGTGTCTACGGCACTGAATCTTTGCTGGCGGAACTTCCCATCCGGGCAGAATTGACTTTCAAGTACATGTGGTAGTTAGGATTTAAAGCCTGCATTTAAAAAAACTTAACCTTTGATAAGAAAATCCCCACATTGAATTGCGGGGATTTTTTTTGGAGTATTTGAAAAGCCGTCGCAAGCGACGGAAAATAATCAAGTTCATTGCAACTGAGCAAAAGCCTGGCCAGAATTGATCATGCCATTATATCTTATTTAAGCGATTAAGAGTATTTTCAAACGGTTTTGATTCATGAAACGATTTGTCAAAGGGGACCTGGATGGATTTTTTGCCCTGGGGCTGGACAACATGATTATGTTCCTGCTCATGAGCAACCTGTGCTTGGGGTTCCTCGGGTTTTCCATCGATTTGTTTTATGGCCGCATATTGCCGGCCATGGCGGTCGGACTGATTATTGGAAATGTGTTTTATGCCCGCCAGGCCCTGCAATTGGCAAAAAAGGAGAACCGGGACGATGTCTGCGCCATTCCCTACGGCACGAACCTGGTAACCGTCATTGTTTACAGTTTTCTGGTAATGTATCCGGCCCAGCAAAAGGCACTGGCGGAAGGATTGAACAAGGAGGCTGCCGATGTCATCGCCTGGCACGCCGGGCTCATCGCCTGCCTGGGTTCCGGTTTGATCGAGTTTTTTGGGGCCTTCGTGGTGGAGCGCATCCGCAAGGTGACCCCGAGGGCGGCCCTTCTGGCTGCCTTGGCCGGAATCGGGATCGCCTTTATCGGGATGGATTACGTCTTTCGCACCTACGCCTATCCGTTGATCGGGTTTACCACCCTGGGACTCACTCTGCTTGTTTATTTTGGGAAAGTTAAGTTTAAGCTGGGGCTGCCGGGAGGGTTTGTGGTTGTCGCCACCGGCACTATTATTGCCTGGGTCATGCATTATACGGGAGGGGCCGACCTGGTACCGGTTGGGTCCCTCGATTTCAGTCAAATCGGACTTCGCTTACCCATCCCGCCGATTTGGGACATCATAGCGTCGTTCAGTTATCTGGTCGAATACCTGCCCATAATCGTGCCCATGGGTTTTATCAACCTTGTCCTTTCCTTGCAAAATATTGAATCCGCAGCTGCAGCGGGCGATTCCTTCGAGAGTAAACCAGCCCTCGCCTTCAACGGTTTGGGGACCATCGGGGCGGCTCTTTGCGGGGCGCCTTTTCCGACCTCCATTTACATCGGCCATCCCGGGTGGAAGGCGATCGGGGCGCGGGCCGGTTACTCGACCCTCAACGCCATCGTCTGGTCGGCTGTCTGTTTTTCCGGAACGCTCAGTTTTATCGTCTATTTCATCCCTATCGAGGCGGGTATGGCCATCCTCATCTGGATCGGGGTGATGATGGGGGCGCAGGCCTTTCAAGCGACCCCCAGGCATCATGCGCCAGCGGTTATCATTGGAATGATACCGGTCCTGGCAGCCTACATGGCTCTGGGGATAAAGCACGCCTTGTTCGTTGGCGGCGCGATTTCCGGAAAACCACTTTTTAACGCACAAACGACCGATGCCTTCGTCGGCCTGAGGCAATTTTACGCCGACGGCGCATTCGCCCTGGAGCAAGGCTGGGTCTATACCTCGATTGTTCTTTCCGCCGCCACCATCTGTATTATCGAAAGAAAATTCCGTCATGCTTCGTGCTGGTTTTTAATAGGGGCAGTATTGTCCGCCATCGGCTTCATGCACACCTATGAATTCATGCCCACGGATGTGGTCGGGCGCCTCACCCTGTCACTGCCCAAATGGACGTGGGGCTACCTGGTTCTGGCCGCCATCATGTTCATCGCTCCCTGGATCACGCTGCCCAAAGACGATTCGGAACCGCCGGTGTGATTTTCAAATGCCGGCCTGACCGGCCTGCTAATTGTGCGGGATTATCTCGGTGGGATGAATCAGGATCTCCTCAATGGCGGCTTGCCTGGGCAAGTTGAGAACCAGAGAAACACATTCGGCGATATCCTCGGGCTGCAACATCTGTGAACGGGCCTCGGCCGTCGGCGGATGGGGCCGCTTGTCCAGCAGTGGGGTATTAATATCTCCGGGGAAAATGCCGCAGGCGCGGATTCCGTTGCGACGCTCCTCCTTGTTGATAGTTTCGGTGAGACCAGCCAGGCCGAATTTTGATGCTGAATAAGCGGCGCCGGCTTTTTCCGAAACCCATTTACCGGCAACTGAATTGATGTTGACAATGGTTCCTTCTCGCTGGTTTCGCATGGTCGGCAACACCGCCTGGATACAGTTAAAAGCTCCTTCCAGATTGGTTTTCAGGACGAGCTGAAAGTCCTCCAATGTGACCGTTTTCAAAGAGCGTTTGGCAATAGCGTTTGGCAATGTTCAAGCCGGCCGAGTTGACGAGGGCACCCAGGCCGCCAAATTTTGCCAAGACACCTGCGGCCATGGCGAAAATCGCTTTGGAATCGGTAATATCGCAAGGACATACCCTACAGTCTTCCGGCTGGTTTTGACACAAATCGGCCGTCCCCTGCAATGTATGTTCGCTTCGTCCCACGAGGGCGATTTGCCAGCCTGACCGGGCAAGCTTGATGGCGATCGGCCGGGCCACACCGCTGCCCGCTCCAGTTATGACTATAGTTTTATTCATTGCTTATCGATTCATCAGGCAACCGGGATCGGTTTCAGAATTTTCCACAAAAAACAAATGGTTCAGGCCTGACAATCGAATTTTTCGCCGAAGTTTTTTCAATCTTATCCAAGTCTCCAACCAAAGGCTTGTTTTTCGATTCCACTGGTCTAAAATCAGGGAATGGCTTTGGAAATAGAAATCCCAACCGGTGAGAGAGCGAAACCGTTTTCGGAAATACCCTTTTTTGAACCTCAGGGAGGCGCAAATTCCGATTGCAGCGCCGGGTATTTCAAGGGGCCGACCTCCTTTTTCACAGACACTTACCGCCAGATGGGCCCCATTTTTCGCTGCCGCCTTTATGGGCAGGAAAGGGTAGCCATGGGTGGCGTGGAAGCCAATCGATTCACCTGGGGCGACAAAACGCTGTGGAATTACTATAAATCCAACCGGATTTTCCGCGAGCAATTTAGCAGGCGCTACCTCAACCAGCTACAGGGTTCGGAATACACCAAAAAACGCCGCCGGATTAATCAGGGGTTCAAGCCTAGCATGCTCATGAGCCACTGTGGGAGCATGCCGATGTTATTTTCGAGGAAATTGAAAACCTGGCCGGACGGGAGGTTAATCTGCGGCTGTTCTGCATGAAATTGATTATTTGCATGACCAGCCGGGTGCTTCTGCAACAAAGGCTACCGGAGGGAATGGACGAGACAATGGCCATCAGCAACAAAGAGATGCTACGTGCCAGCAGTCTGGGGAAATGGCGGCGTCTGTGGTACTGGTATCCGCCAAAACGGTACCGGCGAAGGAAAATATTCAAGTATCTCAACCAGGTGATCGATGAGCGGGAGAAAAATCCGGTGGAGAGGGACGACATCATGTCCTTGATCCTCAAAGCCCATCCCAAGGAGGAGCCGCCCCTGCCGCGTTATGAACTGGTGCACGATTTATCGCAATTATTCATGGGCGGCTCGACGACCACGGCGGTCCTCATCCTATGGGGCCTTCTGCACACCTACCTGGACAAGGATTGGCTGGAAGAACTGCGCGAGGAACTCACGCAGTGGGATGCGGGTAGCTTCGCCGGTATGAGCGATTTTCCCAAGCTTCGCGCGACCTGCCTGGAAATCGAGCGATTGAGGCCCTCCGTCCCCATTTTCCTGCGCATAGCGGCCCGCGATTTCGATTTCGGGGGTTATAATGTGCCGAAAGATACGCCCGTTCTCCATTTGCACACGCTTTGTCATTTTCTGAAGGAGTTTTACGAGCAACCGCGCAAATTCAACCCGCGTCGCTTTCTCGAAAACCCGCAATTGCCGGAGAGGGACGTGCACGGGACCTATGGCGGGGGCGAGCACCGCTGCGTGGGCCAGAACCTGGCCAGGATACTGCCCGCCGTGACCCTGGGCGCCCTGGTCTCGCGTTACGACCTGCAATTTACCACCGGCATCCCCACGATGGCCGAGCGGTTCGATGTGGGGCCGGTCCCGATCGAAGACCCCATCAAAGCCAAATGGGTGCCCAGAAGTTGAGTTGAGGAGATTTTATGCAAATAAAAAGTGCGCGGAAGCCTCTTTGAAACCGTCCGGTGACGGAAAGAAATAGAGTGCCGGGCGGTTGTCTTATACCAAATCTCATTAGGTATGATAATAAGTTATTTGGCAGAAGCGTTTGCTTGAATGTGCTGCCAGCCTCCGCCAACTAAAGAGAGGACTTTTTCAGTGTCCTCCCACCAGTCTTTGAGATGGGTTGCGACGACTTCTTCGAGTCGCTCAATGCTCGGCCACAGTTTGTTGGCCGTTTGATCCTGTATCATATCCCAAAGTCTTTCAATCGGGTTGAGTTCAGGACTATACGGCGGCAAATTCACGATATGTATGCCCGGGGGGACGTTGGGGTGCTCCGAGTCGTGCGGATGGAAGCCTGCCCCGTCCCATACAACCACATGTTCCTCCTCAGGATATTGCTTTTTGATCTGTTGGAGGAAAGCCTCCGTCCACTGTAGATTCGTGCTAGGGGTTTGGATGCATACCATCTCGCCGTTGACCACGTCGAGGGCTCCGTAACAGTAGCTCCACTGGTATCTTGTCTGATATTTTTTGTGCGGCCGAAGCCCTCTTTGCGTCCAGCACCGGCGGTACACCGGAAGCAAACCAAAACGGCTTTCATCGGCAAACCACACCCGAACCCGATTGCCTCGGGTGAGGGAAAGCTCCTGGAGGATCTTAAAAAAGTCTCGCTTGAACGCTTCCGCTTTTGCCGAGTCCCGTTTCTCATGCACGGGGCGAGGGACTCGAAGCACCCCGGCGCATTTTTTTAGCCATCGCCACACCGTCTTGTAGGCGAAGGAGCGCCCGAAATGTCGCTCCAGCTCTTGCCCCGCCTGAACGGCTGTGTTCCAGCGCGCGACCTTCAAACCATTGAGCAAGAAGGCCTCCACCTCTTTGTCGCAACGGCTTTTGATCCCGCCTTTGTAGGCGCGTGTAAGCACCGCCCCGAGCCCTGCAGCACGATATTTGTCAAACCAACGCTGGATCGTCGCTTTGCCTCGGCCCACGATGGCTCCAATTTCATCAATGCTGTGGTGCGGCTGGAAGCCCATTTTTAATGCCACCAAACGCTCTTTACGCCAGCTGACAGCCTCTTTGTTGAGCAATTTCTTGATACGTTCACGGTCTTCATCGGTTCCCATATATCTTCTCATTCCGCCTTTATAGCTGTTTTTTAATCTTTATCAATCCTTTTGCGATTTGGTATTATTCCGTGGTGGTTTCCCTTTGCCCCTGCAAGGCCGCTTCGAGGGCATGCCAAGCCAAGGTGGCGCATTTAATACGGGCGGGGAAAAGGCGCACCCCGGAGAGAGAAGCGAGGTCTCCGAAATCGAGAAAATCAATCTCCTTCTCCACTTCTTCGGCCAGCATATCCAGAAAGCGTTTGAACTCGGCCTTCGCCTCGGCCTGGGTTTTGCCTTTGAGATCGACCGTCATGAGCGAAGCCGAGGCTTTGGATATGGCGCAGCCCTGGCCCTGAAAACTGATGTCCTCGATCTTGTCGCCATCGAGCTTTAAAAACACCTTTATCTCGTCGCCGCAAATGGGGTTGTAGCCATCCGCGGAACAGGTCGGCTCTTCCAGGGCGCGATAATTGCGCGGTCGCCTGTTGTGGTCCAGGATGATCTCCTGATAAAGATCGAAAAGCTCATTCATCTTTTAAAAAATCGAACTATTTTGCGAAGGGATTCGGCCACTTTATCGACTTCCTCCCTGGTGTTGTAAATGCTGAAGGAGGCGCGGGCCGTTCCAGACAGACCGAGGCGGTTCATGAGGGGCTGGGCGCAATGATGCCCGGCCCGTATAGCGATGCCGTCCTGGTCCAGAAATGTGCTGATGTCGTGAGGATGCACATCGTTCAGGACAAAGGAGAGGACTGCGGCTTTTTGCGGGGCCGTGCCAATGATGCGCAGGCCGTCGATGCCGCTGAATTGCTCGGTGGCGTAGTGGAGGATTGCCTGCTCGTAGGCGGCGATTTTATCAAGCCCGATTTCCTCCATGAAATCGAGGGCCGCCGATAGACCGATGCTCCCGGCGATGTGGGGGGTTCCCGCCTCGAATCGTCCCGGGTATTCGAGGTAGCGGGTTTTCTCGAAGGTAACCGATTGAATCATGCCGCCGCCGCCTTGGTAGGGTGGCATTTCGCGCAGCCATTTATCTTTTCCGTAGAGAACGCCGATCCCGGTCGGGGCAAATACTTTGTGGCCCGAAAACACGAAAAAATCGCAATCGAGGGCCTGTACATCGACTTTCATGTGGGGGGCCGACTGGGCGCCGTCCACCACTACCGGGATGCCTTTTTGGCGCGCTTCCCGGCACATCTCGGCAATGGGAACCACCGTGCCGATGGCATTGGAAACATGGGACAAGGCCACGATGCGCGTTCGCTCGTTGAGGAATTTCCGGTGGGCTTCGAGATCGAGCACGCCGCGGTCATCCATGGGGATAACCTTGATGACGGCGCCCACGGCTTCCGCCACCAATTGCCAGGGAACAATGTTGGAATGGTGCTCGAGGGTGGAAATGAGAATTTCGTCTCCGGAGCGGATGCGCTGCCGCCCGAAGGTTTGCGCCACCAGGTTGATGCCCTCGGTGGTGCCCCGCACAAAAATGACCTGCCGTTCACTGGGAGCATTGATAAATCTGGCCACCCGGCAGCGCGCTTCCTCATAAGCCTCCGTGGCCTGCTCGCTGAGATAATGTATGCCCCGATGAATGTTGGCGTTTTGATCCGTGTAATATTCGTTTAAAACATCGATCACCGATTGGGGCTTCTGAGTTGTGGCGGCATTGTCCAGGTAGATGAAAGGATTCCCCCGGATACGTTTAGCGAGTATGGGAAACCGAGCCCGCAACTCATTCACATCGAAGCTGGTATCAATCCGATTCCCACCCAGGGCGGTCTGGCTGCTTTCAGTCATTTACTACGACAATTATGAGTTAAAAAATTCAGAAATCAAATTTACCACAGCAAACGGCAGCCGTCACCTTAATTTTTTGCCCCCTCAACAAGAGGTTCTGGGTCGGGTTTTTGCCTATTGAGTAGTGTGTTATAGTATTGCGTGGAATCCCCAGGTTCAAAAAATATCTTGATCTCACAAAATATTAATTATGACTGTTGACCCCTTTATATTCACTACTTGACGACGTCCTGAGTGCTTCGTTCAAAAGTTTTCGCTGTTCCATCTCCGTCTTGAGGAGCGTATAAAAACACTATAGGATTTTTCCTTCTGTCTGCAATCAAAATGGAGCCAGAGCCGTCACTCAACGAGGATAACGTTACAACCGGTACCGATTTTGTATTAAACAACTCTATCGCTCCATCGTATAATTTCGTTGAGCCAATATCCAAAATCATTGTGTTATTTTTATTAAAAACACGAATTCTACCATTTTCCCCGTCATCAACTGAATGGGAAATTGTTGTTCCTCCTCCCGAATTCAATATGTCCAATCGTTTCGTTCGTAGTTGACTATAAGTTAAGAAAAACGGGGCAAGCGCAACCCAAGCGCAGATAATAATTGCAAAAACGATAGCACTTCGTTTAAGTGCAGAATATTCTGACCGTAATTCAGCTATTTTTTTTGAATCGCTATTGCTCATCGGATTTCCTTTGTTTGAAATTTGTTTGTTAATTAGAGGCTGTCCCAAAAGGGTGATTTTTGCGAGGGCTTTTGATAGGCGCTCATTTTAGAGGTATTTGCATTTGGGAGAGTATCAACTTTGCTCTCCTATGACGTTAGGATACTGGTTTTGGGGTCCGGTTGCCTGGTTTTCTTTGTATGAGCCGACAGTACGGCTGTGAAAAAGTATTGTCCTTGCTTTTCCGCTCTCTAGGCCGCCGCTTTGGTTTTTAGTTCGTCTTGCTGGGCCAGCATCTTGGCTACTTTCCATAGGTTGTGCGAGAGTACCGACCAGGCTACGCTGATCGAGCGGTTGGCAAAGCCTTTGCTGCGCAACCGCCCGGCCTGCCAGCGATTCTTCAATACCCCGATCCGCCCTTCGGTGCTGGCCCGGCGCTTTTGCAATTGTCTGAACAGTGGTTCCTCCATCCGTTTTTTCAACTGCTTCGGATCGCGTGGACAGAGCGCGTCGTAGATTCCCTCCTGGGCTAACTGCCGGCGGGCCCGCTGGGAGGCAAATCCCCGGTCCGCGCACATGGCCGCTATGGGTTCTTCCAGGTTGAAGCGGTTCTGTCTTTGCAAACTCTCTTGCATTTGTTCATTTTCGCTTGGAGTTCGGCTGCCGTAGAGTTTCCAGTCCAGCAGGTACCCTTCAACGCTTTCTCCCAAAAACAGGGTGTTGCCGAACTCGACCTCTTGGCCCGCTTTACCTCGCACAATCACCTGCACATCGAGTTCGTAAACACTCAAGACTTTCTCTGCGTTTTTCACCTGCCGGCCGCCAATGATCCGCTCGTGCGCCTGTTTGATGACCACCGGGATTTGCTCGCTCATGCGCTCCATCCGGGCGAGGATCTGTTGGACCTGTTTTTCGCTGTAATCGCTTTGCTCCCAGCAGGCTTGCAATAATTCCCGGTGACTGCGGGCATGCTCCCCGATCCGTTTGAGCAGCTTTTTCATCTGCCTCAAGATACCCTTGCGCTGCCGCGCGCTGTCCTTTCGCCGCCGGCTGTGGGTCATCTGTATGCACAGCCGATTCATCTGCCGAGCCAAGGGCTCCGGTTCGATCGGCATGCGATGGCGCACACCGGCCTTCTCGCGGATCAGCCGGATCGCTTTGAGCAACGTGCCGGCTACATCCTTGAGTAATACCCAGTCCGTCGGCCAATGAATGTTAGCCTCCAAACAGGTGCCGTCGATCAGGCAAATGGTGGTGTCAATCGGCTTGTCCAATCCCACCTGCCGGGCCAGAAGGGCATCGCCCACCACCTCAGTCAAGGTCCGGTGCAAGGCCCTCAACTGCTCTTCGCTGAAAAACTTCGAGGCCCGCTCCAGGGTGCTTTTGGAGATGCCCCTGATGCCATCGATCTGCCGGACACGGCAAAAGTCGGCCAACAGATCGCTGCTGCCCAGAGCCCGCGACAAATGCCGAAACGAAATCCCTCCGAGCAGACGGCCCAGCGTATCCATGCGCAGTGCCTTGATGGCAAAACTGGCCCGCTGCCGCCGGGCCTTTAGACCCATTGGCGGCCACCCCTCCAAGGCCAGCTCAATGGCCTGCGATTCCACCTCCGAGTCGATCAGCAGCCGATCGATTCGATCAATGGTGGCGCGGAAGTTATCGTAATCGAGGCACCGGTCGACCACAGTTAAAGCTGGACGCAGGAGGCATTGGATGGCTATATTTTTCATAGAAAGGGCATAGAAAGGGCTATATTGATTTTCGCTAACTCAATTATAGAACCCTTTTTTGGCCGGATCGAGCAAAAACTTGCTCTTTCCGGCTCTTTTTATCAACGTCATCCAGTTGACTATAAAATCTTTATATTTTTGGGACAGCCTCTAGGATAGCAATGCTCCGGGATCGGATAATCCCAGTAAAAGCATTATTTTACTTTTTTCTGGATTTCCCGGAAAAATCGGTTTTTACTCTTTTACTCTTTTTGCTGTATTAAAGAAAAAACCAAATTTTTTCGGGGGAGTTGCTGGCGACGGGAGCCCTCTTTTTATTTGTAAATTGCTGGTTCCTCCAATCTTTTCATGGCGTCTATAAGCGCGGTTCTGCGGTATAGGCGGCGCTTCCCCAGCTTGATTTCTGGGATCAGCTTTCGGTTCACGTAGTTTATGAAACCCTTCGGGGAAACGCCGATGAATTTCGCGGCTTGTGGTCTCCCCATGATTTCTGGGACGGTTTGTATTTCAGCGTTCATTATCAACTGTATTTTGTCCTTTCTGTTCAGGTTCTTATTTGCTTATTCTGGGAGCAGCTACAAAATCCTACTCATAGTTTAGTCATAATGCTGGGCCCCAGTAAACCACCGCCAAGAAGGAACTTTGAGGATTTGCTTTCTTTTTATAATTACGGATAATTACGGCTAAAAACGTTAGCAATGGAGGACGATAACTATCTTATTATTAAAGTATTATGACATCTATCCCTTCTTTCGTGCAAAAGTGCAAAAGCGGGAGGTCCAACCCATTCACAAAATCGGGCATTTTTTTACAAACAATGTCTTATTGGCAATTTGTGAATTCCCCCAGAACGAAATCCTTCAAGTCCATCTGCGGCGGCATTTTGGGACCGATGCCGATGCGGTAGCGGACAAAATCCTCCTCAAAGTAATCTAATACGTCCTCCAGGCCATTATTGTCTCCTGCCCCGCCGCCCACGGAAATTTTTACTCTCCCCAGATCGATCTGAATTTCGTCGCACGCCACCACCAAATCCACAGCGCAAATTTTATAATACCGGCAAACCGCTCCCAGGGGGCCGCCGTTGTCGTTCATATAGGTTGTGGGAACGACCAGGAGAACGCCTCTACCCTCGACTTCACAGCGGGCGACCCGGGCCTTCCAGCGCGATTCCTCCTTGAACTCCGCCCTCAACCGGTCAGCGCCGAAGCCTCCACCGCCGCACGTCCAATATTATGACGAGTGTGGCGGTATTTCAAACCGGGATTTCCCAAACCCGCGATGAGTGATATCAGATAATTGGGACACCCCCTAGAAAACTAGCAAATCTGTCGCCATGCCTATGTTCCACTACCCAACAACCTTGGGAAACGCCACTAGCTTGCCGTCGATGCTCGCTGGGGTAATGGCAAAATATCTTTCGCCGTCCTTTTTGGTAGCGAGGGAGCGGTAGTGGTCAAAAAGAACTTGATCATCTCCTCGATGGCCCAGGAGAGCCGCCGTCCTTTGGGCATCCTGGGTTTTTGCGAACATATACGAACCGAATGAATGCCTCATCGAGTTCGTATGAGTCCCCTTCCAATCGGGGAAGCCCGCTAACACGCCCAGGACTTTGAATTTTTTCAATGCACCCGGAGGTGCAATTTTACCGGCTTTTCTTTCGACCAGGCGAAGCCATTGAAGGCAATTTTCTTCCAGGTCGATATTCCTGAGCCGCCTTTTCTTGGCAATGGTGTGCGGGATGGTGGCTAATGTGTGCGGGATGGTGGCTAATTTCCTATCAAGGCTGATATGCCTCCAATCCAATTGGTTCAATTCACTTGAACGTATTCCGGCGAACAGGCCCAGGGCAACGTATGGTAGGAGTCCAAGGCCGGAAGGCTTTTCATTGCCCTTGTAATGCGTCTTGTGGGCCGTTCTGATAAGCCTTTGGGCTTCCTGTATGGTGAGAACGCAGGGTGGAATCCAATCCTCCTTTGGGATGGGGATTTTGTTTACGGGGTTGAGTGAAAGATACCCCTGGCCGATGGCATAATTAAAAAATGTGGACACACTGAGCCGGTAGTTTTTGCGACTCCTGGCGGAAAGCAATTGCATCCCCTTGAGCCAACCCTTGATCTCCTTTTGGGATATGTCCTTTACTTGGCTGTGCCCGAATGTGTTGGCAAATATGCCGAGCCGTGATCTAAGGTCTCTGAGGGAGCGTTCCCGCAGGTTCATGGTGGCTTTTTCCTCAAGGAATTGGGTGAGTAGGTCTTGAACCGTGATCTCCCCGGCTGGCGGTTTCAGATGCTTTACTGCGAATCTGGCCGCGCTGATAAGGCTGATCTCAGTTCCCTGTAGGATGTTGATGGCTTGTAAAGCTTCCTCCCTTTGGGGTGAGGTGAGGGCAAAGTGCCGTTCCCCGTATTGTTGTTTGCCGCTGAATTCCTGCTCCGCAAATTTGAAAGCGGCTTCTTTGGTGGGAAATTGCCGAAGTATCCTTTTTGTGCCTGAAACCCGCCTTGGAATGCAAACACGGTAGGAGCCGTTGTAATCCTTCCCAAGTGTCCGGTTGATAATCTCCCCAATAGTTATCTTACTTCCTTTGGGAAACTCCCAAACCTTCAGATTGGGATGTTTTTTCCTGTTATCATTCCTTGCCGTCATAGGCATTACTATGCCCTAAGATACCAGAAAAGCAAGGATTATTTAAAGGAATTGTAAGGAGATTAAATATAAGAATAAGGAAATATATACATAACATATTGGATATAAATAATTTAACAGCTCTATAAAATGGGGTGGCTGACGGGATTTGAACCCGCGACCCCCGGGACCACAACCCGGTACTCTAACCAACTGAGCTACAACCACCATTTGCTGCCTGCATTTCTATGCCTCGAGTCGTATGGTCGAGGAATAGTGTGAGGGGAATGTAATCAAGCGTTTCCCGGCCGGTTGTCAATACCTTCTCTGGATTTCATGATTAATGCGAATGGTGGTGGGTTTCCGCTTGCCGGTGGTTTTTATAGTGTTGAAATTGAAACGGAATCAGGTCCATTGAAATTTTTAATTTCATTTAATTTCATTATGTGCGGAAGATACACTTTAACGGCAAAGCGGGAGGAGCTGGCGCGAAAATTTTTGCTCAAGCCTGTCCGGCAGGAGGTTTTGCAGGATTTTAAGCCCCGCTTCAATATCGCGCCGAGCCAGCAGGTGGTGGCCATTTTGGAGGATGGCGAAAGTGACATTGAACGGGTGGCATGCCGGCGCAGGTGGGGGCTTGTGCCGTTTTGGGCCAAGGATTTGAATAGTGGCTACAAAATGTTCAATGCCCGCAGTGAAACGGCGGCTGAAAAACCGGCTTTTCGGAATGCGGTCAAAAACCGGCGGTGTATTTTACCGGCCAGCGGTTTCTTCGAATGGCAGCGTGGAGATGGGCAAAAACCAAAAACGCCTTACTTTTTCTATCCCATTGACGGAGAGCCTCTTGCCATGGCCGGATTGTGGGAAACTTGGAAGGATCCGGGGTCGGGCCCCGAAGGCAAGACTGTCAAGTCCTGCTGCATTTTGACGACCGGACCCAATTCAGTGATGGCGCCGATTCACGACCGCATGCCGGTTTTTTTGGAAGAAAAGGATTTCGATTGCTGGTTAGACAGGAAAATGACCACACCGGAAAAGCTGAAGCCATTGTTCAAATCGTGCCGGGAGGATTTGTTGGGGCGCCGCCCGATTTCCACATTGGTCAACAGCGCCAAAAACGACGGTCCGGAAATTCTGGCGGAAATCGATCCGAAGACCGGCTATTTTGTTGAAGAACCCGACTTTGGAGATTTGTTCAAATAAATCTGATTCAGGTCGCAAACAGCAGACTTGAAATTCTTTTGATTAGTTTGATAGCCTCAGTGCCTTGTGCCTTAATAAATTTTGGAACCACCCTATTGCCATGCCTATCTACGAGTATCAGTGTGAGGATTGCGGCCATACCTTTGAAAAATTGGTGCGCTCTTCAACCAATTCCCAATGTCCGCAATGCCAAAGCAAAAACCTGGAAAAGATGTTTTCCACCTTTGCCGCCGGCGCCAGCTCGAGCGGCGGAGCTTCGGAATCCATGCCCGAATGCCGAACCTGTGGCATTCCTGGGGGACCATGCGGATTAAATTAAACCTCTTGCCAGGGAATTTGGCCGGAATCCTAAGAGGCTTGGCTTTTATTGGTTTGCTGGCGGGCCCAGTATCTTCCCTGATTGGCAAGGAACCTTCTTCACCGGTCAAAGAAACAGCGGCAGCGGCCGCGGCCCATACCGCGAATAAAAATTCTGGTCAGGCCGAAGAAAACATTTCGTTTTCCGAGAAAAAACTCCTCGCCGTTGTTGCAAAACAGGAAGAGCTTTTGGCCCGATACTCCGTCAAAAAGGAGTTGAGCCAATACGATATGGAAGATTTGCGATTTCGAGCCCGAAACCTGACTCAAGAATACGAATCCATCATAGCCGAATCCCCCGAGGACTTGATGCCCTACCTCCTCTATGGTAAATTTCTTAACCGGATCGGCCAGCAGGAGCACGCCGTGCGAATGTTTCTCAAAGCGGACGAGATTGATCGCGGCGTGGCCGTGGTGAAACAGCAAATTGGTAATTACCTGGCCGAGATGGGGAAGTTCGAGGAGGCTCTCGGTTTTTTTATCCAGGCCATTTTGCTTAGCCCGGAAACGGCCCTATACCATTACCAGATGGCTGAACTGTTGAGTGTTTACAAGGAGAGTTTCATTGAGGAAAGAGTCTATTTCCGGGATGTTTTGGAATATGAAATGATGAAGTCTTTTTCCCAGGCGGTGCAGCTAGATCCCAAAAACCAGGATTTCAAAATGCGCTACGCCGAGAGCATCTATGACCTGGAAAAACCCGATTGGGAACTGGCCTTGAGTTTGTGGGAGGAATTGCAGGAATCGGCCAGGACTTCTTTGATGAGGGAAGCGGCCAGCCTTCATCGGGCCAAAGTCATCTCCAAGCTGGATCGCACCGAGGAGGCCAAGTCTCTGGCCGAGGCCGTCACCGATCCGGCATTAATCAACAGCCGCGACGAGCTTTTGGCGGAAATACAGGCAATGGCTAAAGATAAACCTGAGGAAGTTGTTGTAAAATAGCGATGAGACGAATCGGAATAATCGAAAACGAAAAAGAAGCCCGCAAATTCGGGGATTATCTTTTCACGCTGGGTTACGAAAACCGGGTGGACGACTTCGACCACGGCTGGGCGGTCTGGATTGAGGACGAAGACAAGATCGAGGCGGCTGGTGTGGAAATCCGGGAGTTCATTAAAGATCCTGACAATCCCAAATTCAGCGGGGCAGAAGAGTCGGCTTCAAAAATACGCAAAAAAGTCCATCGGGAAGAAAAGCGGTGGCGGGGCATGCAAAAGGACCTGCGGGCGACATTCCACCAGATGGCCGGGATGCCACCGAAAGTGACTATGGCTATGATAATCATCAGCCTGGCGGTGGCTTTGCTGACAAAACTCGGTCAAGACAAAGCGGGCTCGGTTATGGCGTTGTTTTCCATCGCAACTTATGTTTTCGACGGTTTTTACATCAAATGGGAAGGCTTGAGCCAACTGGCCAGCGGCCAGATCTGGCGGTTGTTTACGCCCATGTTTATACACTTCGGAATGATACACCTCCTTTTTAATATGCTCTGGCTGCACGATTTGGGGCGAATGATCGAGAGCCGTAAGGGGCATAAGTTTTTCATCTGGATGGTTCTGGCCGTAGCGGGTTTTTCCAATTTAGCCCAATATTTCACTAGCGGCCCAAATTTCGGAGGAATGTCCGGGGTGGTATACGGTTTGCTGGGATATGTCTGGATGAAAATGAAATTCCAGCCCGAGGAAGGTCTCTTCATCAGTTCGACCATTTTGTGGTTTATGATGGGTTGGCTGGTGCTTTGTTTTACCGGGGCGCTGGGCGCGGTTGCAAATACCGTCCACACCGTTGGCTTAGTGGTGGGACTCATTTTTGGCTACTTCCCAACGGCCCGTCAAAAGTGGCGGCGCGCCCGGCGCGGATAGTTCTTACCTTGCCTTGACTAACCGGAAAAGGATTCAGGTAAAATGAAAGTTCGTCTGGCCAGGCTGGAAAATAGAACTTCCGTCCGGTAATATCGGCTCAAGATGGAGTCCTGCCAGTTCAACAAATCGGAATTTTCTTCGGCAAACGTTTCCCAATCCATATTTCTATCGGGAGATGATTCCATCCGCTCTTCAACCAAAAATATGAAAGCCCAGGTGATGGTTTCGTGGTAGAGGTTCTCTTTGCCGTTGGCTCGGGCGAAGTTTTCTATGCCCCGCGAATACCGCGTCAGCGTCTCGGGAACGGTATAATTTTGCAAATACAGCCAGGACAGCCAGGCCAAACGGATATGGTCCCGATGGCGAAAATTCTCCGGGGCAAGCGTAGCATCCTCGAAGGCTCGAATGAATGCCTCGTCTTCATCCACGATAGTATTTGTTGCGCAAATCATAGAAATACCTCCCTCCGTGGTTAAAAAATGAATTCAATTCGAGCAAGTTCACGACTCCTTTTCCAGAAGGCGGTGGCTAGCCTCCGAGCCGAGGTCCAGGCCGTAGATGCGCTTGAGGTCCGCGATTAGCTTCTGGGATTCATCGCCAAAAGGGCATTTCCCCTCGAAAACGTGCAAAATGATGCCCTCCAGCAGATCACCCAAGGTCATGTCATAATATTCCGCCAAAGCTTTTAGTACCTTCAGAATCCGTTTTTCAACGCGAATCCCGGTCTGCACACGTTCAACAATGAATTTCTCTTTTTTATCCGATTTTTTCACAGCGATTTTATTGTTATTCAGTTATTAAAAGAGTATAAATATACATAAATACATATATATTTAATAATGTCAAGCACGCGATGAAAAAAATATTCTCACAGAGAAACAGCGGCACAAAGATGAAAAGGGGGAATCTAAATGGATCCTTTTCCAAACCGCAGATATCTCTATTTTCTGCTTACCTAGGAAATGTAGCTATATAGAACCAAACTCACGGGCTGTTGCCCCAGCGGAGTTTGGTTCTTACGAGGGTAAAGTGGGTGTAGCCTTTTTCCTGGATGAGGGGGAAGGTTTTTTTGGAGATGGTGATGGCGAGGGGAAATTCGCTCGAGGGGCAGTTCCAGGCTTTTCCGTCGATGCTCACTTCTACCCGGCTCTGGCTTTCGTGCAGGCGGATTTGCAGGCGGGTGTCGTGATCGAAGATGACGCTGCGGTTGCTCAGGGTATGGGGGCAGATGGGCGTCATGGCGATGACTTTGGCCGCCGGGTGGACGAGGGGGCCGCCGGCGGAGAGGTTGTAGGCCGTCGATCCGGTCGGGGTGGCGAAAATAAGGCCGTCGCCAAAATAGTCGTTCACAACCTTTCCATCGGACAACACTTCCAGTTCCACCAGGCCGGGAGCGGCGCTTTTGATGACGATGTCGTTGAGGGCGATGGCAGCCCGGCCGCGTGAGTTGCGGCACTCCAGCATGGTGCGGGAGAATACGCGGTAATTTCCCTTGAGCAGCGAGGTGAACCGGGTTGGGGCTTCCTCTGCCGAGCAGGTGGCCAGGAATCCCAGTTTGCCCAGGTTGACGCCGATGACGGGAACCTGGTGGGCGACGGCTTGCTCGACAACCCCCAGGAGCGTGCCGTCCCCGCCGATAACGCAGCAGGCTCCGGCCCCGCGCAGGAAGTTCCGGGGCAGGGGAAAGCGGGTGGTGAGCCGCGTGGCGACCCCCGCCTGGCGGGCCAGGGTTTTGAGGGAGTTGGCCAGCTCCGGCGCGCCGGGTTTGCCTTTGTTAACGACAAAGACGATGGACTGAATCGGTTTCACGGCACTTTTATTAATTATTAAAAAATAGGCTCCAGGCCAAATGATTTTCTTAATTATTTCCCGTTTGGCAACTTTCAATATCCTGGCTTTAAGCGGCGGGGGTGGCCTTTTCTTTTTTCAGGGCCAGGAAAAACTCGATATTGCCACCGGCTCCGGTAATTAGGGATTCGGTGTGGGCCATTTCACGGCAATTGGGCAATTGTTGGGCGGCGAAATCCCGAATTTCCCGCAGCACACGCTCCCGAATTACAGGATCGCGGATAATGCCGCCCCCTTTGTCCGCTTCCTTTTTTTGGGCCTCGAATTGCGGTTTTACCAAAGCGATTAAATGGCCGCCCTCAGTCAAAAGAGGCCAGATGGCCGGAAGAACTTTACGCAGGGAAATAAAGGAAAGGTCGATCACGATTAGGTCGTAATGCGGTCGGGGAAGGTTTTTCGCCTCGAGATAACGGGCGTTAACTTTTTCCAGCGAAGTTACTCGGGGATCCCGGCGAAGTTTATCGTGCAACTGGCCGCGGCCGACATCGACACAAACCGCGGTGGCGGCGCCCCGCTGTAGGAGGCAATCGGTAAATCCGCCGGTGGAAGCACCCACGTCGAGCACCGCCCGGCCTTTTACATCGAGTGGATATTGCTCGAGAAATCCTTCCAGTTTCTCACCGCCACGCCCGACAAAACGGGGTTGCTGGCGAAATGTCAGGGCGATGTCTGCGGGCACCGATTTGCCCGGCTTGTCGAGGATGCCGTGGGCCTCGCGGACATTCCCCGCCATGATGAACGCGCGGGACTGCGAGCGGGTGGGGCAGACACCCCGCTCCACCAGCAGCTCATCGAGCCGCAATTTCTTTTTTTTCTCCCGGGCTGCCATAAAAACTTCGATTTCTCAATCCTCTCAGATTTCCGAAATTAGCCGGAAGTAGGAAAAATAACACAAAATAAAGAAAAAATTAAATAATTATTGAAAATCAAGGCATTTATACTTGACCACTGTGGGGCAAAATGTCAGAAAATGTCAAATAATGGTGTATTCTCAATGGTGTATTCTCGATAAATAAAATGAGCCATTGCGACACAGAGCCTTTCTACGTCGGCAACTACCGGCATCGGCTCGATGCCAAAAATCGAGTCACAATTCCTTCCAAATGGAGGTTTCGGGGTGACGATGCCGATATTTACTTGGCCTGGGCGCATCCAGACGGTTACGTGGCTGTATATCCGCCCCGGAAGGTGGAAGAATTTCGCCAGAAAATAAGAAATATCAGCGAAAGCGATCCGCGGGGCCAGAGAATATTGCGCCAGCTTTTCGGCCGTGCCCAACAATTCGGCTGCGACCGGCAGGGCAGAGTCAAGATACCCGACGACCTGGTGGAGAGAACCAGGCTGACTAAAGATGTGGCCCTGGTCGGCCTGGGGGAGACTTTTAACCTGTGGAGCGCCCAGCGTTACGAAGAAATGGAAAAGGAGGACTTCGATCTGCTGGCAGCCATGAGGGATTTTGGAATTTGATTTTATTCAGCCCCCTAAACTAAACCACAATATCCGTGCTAAACCACAATATCCGTGCTAAACCACAATATCCGTGCCTATGAAGTTGAACGATAAATTAAGAGCTAACGGGATACTTTACTCAGGCGATGTGCGTCATTATTCGGAGTGGAATTTAGGCAGTCCTAAATTCCACGACGGCAAACCGGAGCAATCTTACGATTCGGCTCAATTCCTTCAAAAAACAACCAACAACCCCCTGTCCGTCTGCTGGAATACCTTTCTCAATGTCTTTCGTTCACATTGATTTCCTCCATCCTATCGCCATGGCCGCCCACCAACCAGTGCTTCTGGCGGAGGCTCTTGCCTTCCTCAACCCTTGCTCCCATACCAGACTGCTGGATTGCACCTTCGGTGGGGGCGGCCATTCGCGAGCTTTTTTGAATGCCTCCCCCCCCACCACCGTAACCGCGCTCGATTGCGACCCCGAGGCCTCGGGCCGGGCCGTGCTTCTGGAAGCGCAATTCGGCTCCAGGTTTTGTTTCCACGATCTCAACTTCGGACAACTGGGTTGCTTGCCGGAAGGCGATTTTGATGCCGTATTACTGGACCTGGGGCTCTCCTCCTATCAACTGGATACGCCGGAGCGCGGATTCTCATTTCGATTAAAAGGACCGGCAGACATGCGCCTGGACCCCCGGGAGGGAAATCCGGCCGGCGCATTTCTGGAAAAAGCGCCGAGGGAGGAACTCGTCCGGGCCATCCGCGATTACGGAGAAGAAAGGCGTTGGTGGCGGGTCGTCAATGCCATCCTCGAAGCGCGCGGAACCGGTACATTGGGGGACACTGACAGTCTGGCCAAATTGATTGCCACCGCCGCCGGACGAAAACCTTTTCGTGTTTCCCGCATCCATCCGGCCACCAAATCGTTCCAGGGTATTCGCATAGCGGTCAACCGGGAACTGGAAAACCTGGAATCCGCCCTGCCGGCGGCCTTTGACCGGCTGGTTCCCGGCGGGATCATGGTCGTGATCGGTTTTCATTCCTGGAAGACCGCATCGTAAAACGATTTTTCCGGCGAATGGCGGGAAAACCTGAACATTCGGGAGATTCCCTTCCGCAGCAACTTCGTCGATGCCAGGCCATCTTGTTGACGAACCGTCCCGTCAGGCCCGGTGAAGAGGAAATTGACCGAAATCCGCGCAGCCGTTCCGCCCGTCTGCGGGCATTGCAGAAACTGGAAACGAAGACTTTGGAGGGATGATATTGGACCAAAACACAGGCAAATCTTTTACCCGCAGGGTATTATTGCTGATGGCCGCAATTTTGCTGGTATCGGCTCTGGGCGGACTCTCACTCGTCTGGCTGCGGCAGGAATCCTCCCTCATTGCCGATCAGGGACAGGCTTATGAAAAGGAAATTGCCCGGCTGGAGCGCCACCTGCATTTGCTGGACACTAAAATTGCGACGGTTCACCAACCCGAATTTCTGAAAGAACTCGCCCGTCGTCGCGGGTTGCCGCTGGTCGTGCCCAATGGCAGCCAAACGGTTCATTTGCGGGCCCGGGAGAGACCGAAAACTTTTGTTTCCGAGGAGCCCGAGGAGTCGCTTTTCTCCTCCTACGACCTGGCTCTTTTTTCGATTGATACTCAATTCCAGAAAGCCGAATGAACAAAGCCTTCATATCCGCTTGGCGGCTCGGCCTGGTTGTCATGGTTGTCATGGCGGCCTTTGGCGGGATTTTCGGTCGTCTGTATTACCTGCATGTCTGGGAAAGCAAGGAATTGCAGAAAATCGCTGAAAACAACCGGCGAAAGCTGGAAATAAAGCACTCCCGGAGGGGGAACATTGTCGACATCCGGGGAAATCTATTGGCTTCCACCCGAACCGTGGTGGAGGTGGGTTTGGATCCACAGGCGGTTGAGCTGGAGGATGAGCCCAAGCTTCCCTTGCTGGCCTTTTATACGGGAATGCCGCTGGAGCAATTGCGGGAGCGATTCAATAAAAAAACCGTTTCATCGGACAATGAGTATGGGCGCCAGGTTCGCTTGATTCGCTGGAGCAAGATAGCGGACGCAGTTTCCGAGGACACCTATAAAAAGATTCTGGCCTTGCAGATGGCTGGAGTTTACGGCAATCGAAAATACGAACGCGTCTATCCGGGGCGTGAATTAGCTGCCCACCTCATGGGATTCCTCAACAAGGAAGGCCAATCCGTAGGCGGGGTGGAGGCTTATCTCGATTTTTACCTGCGGGGTCAGGATGGCTGGTGGGAAACGGAAATGGACGGCCACAGGCAGGAAATGGCGCGGTTCCGGGCCCGGGAAGTCGAAGCGGTGGATGGCCTCAACGTGGAAATGACTATTGATATAGTCGTGCAGAACATCATCGAAATGGAGATTGCCAACCTGGTTCGAGAATTTAACCCCCAATCGGCCACCATCCTGGTCAGCGAACCGGCCACCGGATTCATTCTCGGTTTGGCCAATTATCCCTCTTTCGATCCCAACGCCTTCTGGCTTTATCCTGTTGATAGCCATCGCAACCGGGCCGCCACCGATATTCTGGAACCCGGTTCCACCTTCAAGATTGTGGCCTCCAGCGCCGCCCTCAATGAAAATCTGGTGACTCCTGAAAGTTTGTTTGATTGCGGGCGATCCAAGGCCGACTACCGAGGCCGTTTGATCAGCTTGCCGGAGGATTCCATTCCGCATGGAGTAATGACTGTCCATGACATAGTTTCCAAGTCGAGCAATCGGGGAGCGGCTCAACTGGGCATGCTTCTGGGCGCGGAAAAACTTTATAATTATGCGCGCGCTTTCGGCTTTGGTGAAAAAAGCGGATTCAATCTCAGTCCCGAAACCAACGGCATGCTGCATGAAGTTTCCCTCTGGGACAGGCTCACCATCAGCCGTCTTCCCATGGGCCACGCGGTCGGGGCAACGCCCCTGCAAATCCATTTCGCCATGTCAGTCATGGCTAACGGCGGAGTCCTCATGACCCCACGGGTGGCCCGGCGGGTTCTCGACCAAGAAGGACGTACCGTGGTCAGTTTTCCCCCTCGGGCCAAACGCCGGGTGGTGCGCGCGAGCACGGCCCGCACCATGGCCGGTTTTTTAACCGACGCGGTCGGAATCGGAGGCACCGCTCCCCGCGCCGCCATTGCCGGTTATGAGGTCGCCGGAAAGACCGGGACAACGCAAAAAGTGATCGATGGAGAATATTCGCACAGCCACCATGTGGCAACATTCAGCGGTTTTTTTCCAGCTTCCCGTCCGCAATTGGTTATCACTGTGATTGTTGACGATCCCGAGTTACCCGGCACCGCTTACGGCGGGCGGGTGGCTGCGCCCGTATTCAAAAACGTGGCCAAACAGCTCATTCCCTACCTGGCCATTCAACCGCCATCTCCAATTGGAGAAACCCTCGCCTTCAAGGAAAAGACCCATGCCCGAAGTTTTTAGCGATTTAACTTTTTCCTCCTCTCCATCAGGCCTTCTTATGGCCGACCAGCAGGAAAATAACTCTGGTAACTTGATTTCATCCCAATCGATGAAGCCGACTCTTGAAAAACTGTTTCATGGCATCCCCATTAAGGCTCAATGGGGCGATGGCGGCTGCCTGGTGAAAAGCATCGCCACGGATAGCCGCCGGGTCGTTCCTGGAGCCCTATTCTTCGCCCTCCCGGGTCTCAAAACGGATGGCAACAGTTTTATCCAGGAGGCCATCGAAAGAGGGGCCGGGGCCATTGTTTCAACCCATCCATCCACCCGTCGGGAGGAGTTTTGTTTCATACAGGTTGATGATATCGGCGGGGTTCTGGCCCGAATTGCGGGCAGGTTTTTTCAACATCCCGAACGCCATCTTGAGATGGCTGGGATAACCGGCACCAACGGCAAAACTACCGTAACCCATCTGGTCCACTATTTTTTAACCGTCGCCGGACTGCCTTCGGGAATGCTGGGCACGTTGAAATATGATTTGGGCGGTCGGACCTTGCCGGCCGGGCGGACAACCCCCGAATCGCCCGAAATTTACTCCATGCTGGCGAAAATGCGCAATTATGGGTGCCGCCGGGCTGTCATGGAAGTGAGCTCACACGGTCTTCATCAACGGCGGGTGGAAGGGCTTCCCTACAAGATCGCCGCCTTTTTAAACCTGACCCAGGACCATATCAATTACCACTCCACCATGGAGGCCTATTTTGAGGTCAAAGCGGGGCTATTTACTGGTCGGACCGGCCATATTCCGCAAATTGCCGTAGTCAATGTCAATGATCCCTTCGGGCGGCGGCTGGCGAAAAAAATTCCCACTGGTAGCCAGTTGATCACTTTCGGGGAGAGCCCCCGGGCCGATTATTGCGCCGTCAACCTGAATTTGAAAGCGGATGGAACCGCATTTAATCTAGAATGGGAAAACGAAACCATGCCGGTGGTTTCCCCGTTGTTGGGCCGCTATAATGTAAGCAATCTATTGGCCGCACTTGCCATTGGCCGCCACCTCGGTTGCGACCTTCCAAAAATGATCGAGTGTTTGCGGGATTTCGGCGGGGTTCCCGGCCGCATGGAAAAGGTAGACGCCGGGCAGCCTTTCAATGTGCTGGTTGATTACGCCCACACCGACGATGCTTTGAAAAACGCCTTCGATATGCTGCGCCCTATTACGGCAAGAAGATTGCTGGCTGTTTTTGGTTGCGGTGGCGATCGCGACAGAAAGAAACGACCGCTCATGACGCAGGCGGTGATGGATCGTTGCGATTTTTGCTGGGCAACCTCTGACAATCCCCGCAGCGAATCCCCCGAAGCCATTTTCGAGGACATGAAGCCTGGCGTTATTGACCCCAGCGGCATCGAATTCGTGGAAGGGCGCAGGCGCGCCATCAGCCTGGCTCTGGACAATTGTAACCCCGGAGACTGTTTGCTGATCGCTGGCAAAGGCCACGAAACCTGCCAGGAAATCGCCGGATCGGTGCTGCCTTTCGACGACCGCCTGGTGGCCCTTGAACTTTTACAAAATAAAAGACTGATACAATCCTGAACCCAATCGAGCCATGCCTGAATACGATTCGAGACAATTAAGCGAGTGGGCCCAGTCCAAATGGAGGGGCAAAGTCTCTCGGACCATCACCGGATTTTCCATTGACACCCGCAACCTGCAGCCGGGCGAATTGTTTGTTGCCCTTAAAACGCCGCGCAGGGACGGGCACGATTTTCTTGAATACGCCACACAGCGCGGGGCATCGGGGGCGATTGTTTCCAGAATCAACACCAGCATACGGCTGCCGCAGTTGCTGGTGGACGATCCCCTCGATGCCTTGCAATCTATCGCCGCCAAATGGCGGCAGCAATTCGATGGACCGGTCATCGGTGTCACCGGCACGGTGGGCAAAACTTCCACCGTGGAGCTGCTCGCTCTTCTGCTGGGAGAGGACGGAGTGCACCGCACGGAAGGCAATTTTAACAACCAGATCGGAGTGCCCTTGTCCCTGCTTGCGATTTTTCCGGACAGGCATCGTTGCGCCGTGGTGGAAGCCGGTTCCAGCGCTCCCGGAGAACTGGAGGTTCTGGCCAAAATCATTGATGCCACGGCCAGCCTCATAACCGGTATTACCCCCACCCATCTTGAGGGTTTCGGTACGGTCGAGCAGATTGCGCGCGAAAAGTCCTATCTCGGCTGTTATACGCGGCCGGACGGAACCGTTATTTTCCCTCATTATTGCACCCAATATTCCAGTTTCGATAATTTTCCCGCTACATCTATTATCCTGGCGCCTGAAAATACATCGGGGCCGATCAATCTGCCCGCTTCCCAAGTGGTTTTCTGGAATGAAAATCGGGGCAGCCGGTCGGCCCGGGGCTGCCGCTTGACACTCAAGAAATTCCCCGAAGGAGAAAAGCATTTCGAATTGCCCCCGGTCAGTCCGGGGATGGTCTGCAATGCCGCTCTGGCCATTGTTATGGCGGAACAAATGGGGGTCGGCGACGAGAGCATTCAGGAAAGGCTCAACCGTTGGCGGCCGGCCCGCCTGCGCGGTGAAATCATCCAGTATGGAAAGACCCTCTATTACGTCGATTGTTACAACGCCAGCCCCGCTTCCATGGTCGATGCCTTCGCCTCCTTCGAACTCAATATGCCGCCCGAATTGGCGCGTCGCTATGTGCTCGGCTGCATGGCGGAATTGGGCGAGCAATCCCCCAATTTGCATATCGAGGTCGGCGAACAGCTGAAATTGCGCCCGCAGGACAAAGTCATGATTTGCGGAACGGACGCATCCAGCTTACGCCAGGGTCTACTATACGCCGGCAACAGTGAGGATCAGGTTGTCATACTGGAATCTCCAGAAGACGCCCACGAAGAATTGGCCGGTTTCGACGGCGCCGTGCTTCTTAAGGGGAGCCGCACTTATCAACTGGAAAACCTCCTACCCGGCACGGAACTTAATCTGGAGATTGAAAATAGAGAAGCATGTTGAGCTATCTGGCAGAGCTGGAAGAATGGTTCGGACCGTTTCGTCTTTTTAGTTATATCACATTGCGCAGTGTTTTGGCCGCGGGAACCGCCCTCCTACTCGGCTTTGCCCTGGCTCCCTGGCTGCTGAGGAAATTGCGTGCCTTCAATATTTCCCAAATTCTTCGGGAAACCTCAGAAGTGGGTGATCTCGCTGCCCTTCACGCCGGAAAAGAAGGCACCCCGACCATGGGTGGGTTTCTCATATTCGGGTCTATTATGGTCAGCTCATTTCTTTGGGCCCGGCCCAATATCTACGTCCTCACGGCGCTCTTTGCCTACACTGCTCTAACCATTCTTGGATTTGCCGACGATTACCTCAAAATTACACGCAAAAGCAGCGGCGGTCTTTCCAGCAGGGCCAAACTGTTCTGGCAGATGGCAGTCACTTTTGCCGTCCTCGCAGCCTTGCTCTTAAACGGCCAGTCCAACCTTCTAATGACGGAATTGTGGGTTCCCTTTGTCAAGGATCCCTTGATTCAGACGATGCCCCTCTGGTTCCTCGCGATTTTTCTTTTTCTCATCCTGGCTGGTTCCAGCAATGCCATCAACCTGACCGACGGGATCGACGGGCTGGCCATCGGATGCACCGTTACTGTGGCCCTGGTATACGGCATCATGGCTTATGCGGCGGGCCATTTAATCATTTCCGATTACCTGCTTATCAGCAATGTGCCCGGGTCGGGAGAACTGGCCGTCATCTGCGCTGCCATGGTCGGCGCCAGTCTGGCCTTTTTATGGTACAACGCCTACCCGGCCGAGGTCTTTATGGGCGACACTGGCTCGCTCGGCCTGGGCGGGTTGATTGGAATCATCGCATTTATGATTCACCAACCCCTCACCCTGATCATCGTGGGTGGTATTTTTGTCATGGAGGCCCTGTCAGTAATCGTTCAGGTCGTGTCATACAAGACCCGTGGCAAGAGGGTCTTCCGCATGGCACCCATTCATCATCATTTTGAACTTAAAGGCTGGGCCGAAGCCAAAGTGGTAATAAGATTTTGGATATTGTCTTTGATTTTTGCCATTAGTGGTTTAGCAACATTAAAACTTCGTTGAATCAAACTCACACATTGAAAACAGTTGCGCATAAATTCCTCGCAACCATAAGGCAGCCAGTGGCCGTATTGGGCGCCGGAGTGAGTGGAAAAGCTACCCAAGGCCTTCTGCGGCGATTGGGGTTGCCCTCCGTATTGTATGACCAACGCCCGGTCGAGGGAGCGAGGGGTGATTTTGGCCATGAACAGACCCGGAGCCATCGCCTGATTATTTACAGCCCCGGTTTTGCGCCCGACCACCCGTGGCTGCAAATGGCCCGGTCCGCTGGTTGTCTCTGTTTAGGCGAAATCGATTTCGCCTCACTGTTTTTCCACGGAGAGGTCATTGCCATAACGGGAACCAACGGTAAGACAACCTTGACCGAATTTCTGGCGGAGGCCTATCATAAAAACGGCCGCCGGGCCTTTGCGGTGGGCAATAACGGTCGCCCGCTGGCAACTGTGGCGGGGAGGAAAAATACCGAAAACAAACTGGCCGTATGCGAAGTAAGTTCGTTCCAGTCGGAGACTTTGCGTCATTTTCGCTGCAACGCTCTTCTGTGGTCCAATTTTCAGGAAGATCATCTCGACCGCCATTCATCCCTGGAAGGTTATTTCAAGGCCAAGTGGAACCTGGTCAATCGAATCGTGCGGGAAGATTCAGTTTTTGTGGCGGGGGAGAGCGTTTTTTCCGCCGCAAGGCGCTATGGATTTGAGTTGCCGCCGAGTGCTTCCATGGTTGAGGAAAAAGGAGAATCCTCCTGGCCCTTGCCGGTTGCATCCGCCTTCGCAGCCCCGCCCCAAGCCGCTAATTTAAGATTGGCCCGGCGATTCTGGAAACTTAAAGGACATCCGGAAAATGTTCTCAAGAATAGCACCGCTTCTTTTCCTGCCCGAAGGCACCGCTTAAACCACGTTTGCAAAATCCGCGGCGTATCTTTCTGGAATGATTCCAAGGCCACTAATTTTGCCTCCGCCCAGGCGGCTCTGGAATCATTTTCCGGTCCTGTCCATTGGATCGGCGGGGGCTGGAACGGCGGCGGCGCTTTGATTGCATTTGCACGCCATATGGCTCGGAAAACAAGAACTGCCTATCTCATCGGCGACACCGCGCAAACCATCGCTGGGGAATTCAGCCGGGTATGTTCTGCGGCCCGCGTCTGCCGTAACCTGAAAGAAGCTGTGGCCGAAGCCATGCGGGCCGCCCGGCCGGGAGAATCTATCCTGTTCAGCCCTGGCTTTTCCAGCTTCGACATGTTCAAAAATTATGCCCATCGAGGAAAATGCTTTGAAAAAACCGTTTTGGGTTTGAAGAAAATTCACCCAGGTTTTTAATTTCTCTATCACCTCCATCCGCACACCAATGAAATTAATAAAAATCTTTGCCCTGGTCTTGAGCCTGCACCTACTCGCCATCTGTTTTCTCTTTGTTTTGCCCGGTTGCGCCACAACCGACAAGGAGTCTGCCGAGGCTGCCTCCAACGAAACTTCCACCCTTGGAACCGAAAGCGGCGATAGGGCCGCTCCACCCGCCGGAAGGGAGCTTCATCCGGATTTTAATGCCGGTTTGACCGATGCCGCTGAACCCACTGCCAGCCCACCCGCCGGAAGATACCCGCCCACCAGGCCCAGTTGGGATTTCCAGAGCGATACGACTGATGAACCTCCTCAGGAAATTCTCAAACCGGCCCCAAAAACGCCGGAACCCGCTTATTCATCCAAACAAGAAGATGAGAAGGGTATCTTGATGCACTCAGTTCAATCCGGCGATACGTTGAGCCGAATTGCCCGAAAATACGGAACCACGGTGGCGGAACTGAAAAGAGCCAACGCTCTGGAAAGCGACCTCATTCGGATAGGCGATACCCTCATAATATTGGGAGGCTCAGCCCCTCAGCGAAAAGGGCCGCCGCCCGCGGCCGCTCCTGCGAAAAAGAAATCGACCGCATTGGGTGAAGCTGTCCACATTGTGGTTTCGGGAGATACTCCCAGTGCAATAGCGCGCCAATACGGCATGAGCGCGAGAGACCTCATGGAAATTAACCATATTTCCGACCCGACAAAACTGCAGATTGGCCAAAGGCTCCTTGTCCACAAAACCGGGGGAGCGCCCGCCACCACTCCTCGATCCGCTTCGGCCATTCGTTATGATGCGGTGGAGGACAGTTCAACTCCTATTCCGGCTGACACTATGGACGAGCCTGAGCGCTCCCTTTTCGATGAGGAGGAAGACATCCCCGTCATCCCTCTGGACAACGATGAAGGCGTGGGGCAAGGCTCCACCGATTAACCTCAATATTTTATTGGCCGGAGCCCCTCATTTACCATCTGTAAAAATTAACATTCTAAATAAACATGCAGGCTGGGCCAAGTTCAGGATGGTATTTAATTAAGCGCGATGGGCCCATCTTTTTAATTCTTCTGGCCGTGGCCGGCCTGACCCATCTCGGTTTTATCATTCTATTCAGCGCTACCCAGGCTCACCTGGGCGGATTGAGCGCCATCGTCGGGAAGCAGGCTCTTTGGCTTATAATAGCCCTTCTGGCGGGAGGAACAACCGCGTTTCTGAATTTGGAAAACCTGCGCCCACTGGCCTGGCATCTGGCCGCATTGGTGGGCGCGCTTCTTTTGCTCGTGCTTTTGCCCGGAGTTGGCGTAATGGTTAACGGGGCCAGGCGCTGGCTCGATCTGGGTCCCATCAATATGCAGGTTTCCGATCTTGCCAAAATTGCCATGATTTTTCTACTGGCCCATTATTTGGCCGCCAATCAGCGTTGCCTGGGTTCTTTTGCCAAGGGTTTTTTCATTCCCATGGCCATTGTCGGAACGGTTTTTCTGCTCGTTATGCTGGAGCCCGATTTCGGGACCGCTTTTCTTCTGGGTCTGGTTGGGTTCACCATGCTATTCCTGGCCGGCGTCCGTTTGGCTTATCTTTTGCCGTCCCTCGGCCTGGGAGTTCTTTTCTTTGCTCTGGCCATAATGTTCGATCCCGTGCGGATGAAGAGAATTACCTCTTTTCTCGATGTTGAGGCCCATAAAAGCGACGGCGCTTACCAGCTTTGGCAGGGCATCCTGGCCTTTGGGGCGGGCGGTCTCAATGGGGTCGGTTTGGGTAACGGCCGCCAGCAGAATTCCTTTCTTCCAGAAGCTCACACCGATTTTATTTTTCCCATCATCGGGGAGGAGCTCGGCCTCTTATTTTCGGCAGGAGTGGTCGCTTTGTTTCTTTTGATTTTCCTCTGCGGCCTGTGGAATCTTCGCAGAGCGCCCAATTTATTCCAATTTCTTTTAGCGGCCGGAGCCGTTATTATGATAACCTCTCAGGCACTCATCAATATCGGGGTGACCACCGGCTGTCTGCCGACCAAAGGAATGTCCCTGCCCTTTATCAGTTACGGCGGCTCCGGGTTGGTAGCGATGTTCATCCTGGTGGGGATTCTGATCAATTGCCTGCGAACCTGGGGCCAATCCCCATTACCTAAACCGGTAACGCTATGAGCAAATTCGTCATCGCCTGCGGGGGCACGGGAGGGCATTTATCGCCGGGCATATCGGTGGCCGAGCAATTATTGGACAGAGGTCACCATTGCTGGCTGATTATCAGCAAAAAACAAGTCGATGCACGATTGATCCTTAATTACGGGCACCTTAATTCTATCCGTGCGCCCGGTTCCGGTTTTTCCCTGCGGCCCATGCTCTTCGTAAATTTCGCAATTCAACAATTCAAGTTGCTCATTTTCTCCTTCCGCTTCCTGCGCTCCATAAAACCCGATGCCATCATCGCATTTGGAGGCTTCATGACCACTGGATTCACAATTTCCGGCTTTATTCTGGGCTGTCCCATTGCCCTGCATGAGGCCAACCGCAAACCCGGAAAAGCCGTTCGCTATCTGCGCGGCCTGGCCGATCGCCTTTATTTGCCTGAGGGTGTCCTCGTCACCGGCCTGCCGCCGGACGCTATCAAGCATTTCGGCCTGCCATTGCGCAAGGATATCAATCCGATATCGAAAAAAGAGGCCCGAAAAAGCCTTAATGTTGAAATTGCCGGGCGGTTGCTGGTGGTGTTTGGGGGAAGCCAGGGAGCCCAAATTCTCAACGAGTGGGTGATGGAGCGGGCGGAGAGCCTGGCGGCCGAAGGTGTCAATATTTATTGCGTTACCGGATTGGGCAAAGGCGTGCAAAGCGTTTCCGAGTATCAGCTTCCGGATGGGCGCGTCATCAAGACTTATTTCATTCCTTTTTCCGATTGCATGAGCGCGGTTCTCTCCAGCGCCGACCTGGTTGTTTCCAGGGCCGGCGCCGGTTCCATTGCCGAACTCGAGCATTGCCGGGCCCCCTCCATACTGGTGCCGTTCCCTTATGCGGCGGACAACCATCAGTTGGCTAACGCCCGGTTTTTGGAGCAGCACGGCGGGTGCGTCGTCCTCGAGCAAAGCCGCCTCGCAACCTTGCAGGAGGAAGTTCTCGAACTCATTTACAATGACTGGCTGCTGGCGAAATTCCGGCAGAACCTGGAGCGTATTGAGAGGGGTGTCTGCTCGAAAAAAATTGCCCAAGATTTGGAAAACCTGGCTGTCAACCTGCTCGGGCCGCAAAGACCAAGGCGCCCCAAAATGCAAATGCCCGCATGAAAACGAACGAAAATAACATTTTTATGCTTGGAGTTGGCGGTATGGGAATGACCCCGCTGGCGATTTACCTACGGCAGATGGGTTGCCCGGTTTGCGGTTTCGATGACCATTTGCGTCCACCCGTTGGCGCCCTGCTGCGGAGTGCCGGGGTGGAGTGGATCGATTGCCCCGTTCTGCCCGAAAATACGGACAAGGTCGTTTACTCATCCGCCATTTCTGCCCAACACCCGTTATTGATAGATGCCTCCCGGCGCGGACTCCCCATGCTCCGGCGCGGAGAAATGATGGCCGAGGTTCTCGCTCCAAAGAAAGTTGTCGCGGTGGTGGGAAGTCACGGAAAAACCACCGCCGCGGCCCTCCTGGCGCACTCCCTTTTGCGCAACCGATTCCCCTTCGGCTATATAGTGGGCGCACTTTTTGAGGGGGACGATTTGCTCCCCGCTCGTTATTCCAAAAGCGAATGGGTGGTCGCCGAAATCGATGAAAGCGACGGCACCATAGACCTTTTTCAGCCCGAAATTACGCTCGTTCTCAACCTGGACTGGGACCATGCGGACTTTTACACCAGCCTCCGCCAATTGGAGGAGACGTTTAAAGCGCTTGTGCAACGAACGAGGAAAGCCCTGTTTCTGCCCGCCAATTGCGAGAAATTGAATCGTTTATCCGCAAATGTGAGCATCGAGAAAATCCGCTTGGGCCCCGGCGGTGATTATCATTTCAATTTCATGGAAACGGGCAGCGGCTTTTTAAAATTGGGGCTGGGCGGGCGTTTCTCCGGGCAATCGGAATTGCTTCCGTTGGAAGCCTCTTTTAATGCGGAAAATGCTCTGGCCGCTCTCGCCGTCGGTCACTACCTGACTGCAGGATCCCTGCAACCGGGCAGCCTGGAAAATTTCCCCGGAATCCGCAGGCGGCAGAAAAAGCTCTACGACTCCCAGAGATGTGTCGTTTTTGAAGATTACGCCCACCATCCGCGGGAAATAGAAGCCATGATTCGGTTTGCCCATGATGTTTATTCGGATCGCAAACTTTGCATTGTATTTCAGCCGCATCGTTTTTCGCGGACGCTGCGCCTCAAAAAGGAACTGGCTCGTTCCCTTGAAGGAGCTGATGAACTCTTTCTCATGGATGTTTATGCGGCCAGTGAAGCTCCTCTGGTAGGAGGTTCCAGCGAGGACCTCATCGAATGTTTTGCCGAGGCCGAGGATTTATCCCCTCGGAAAATTTCCTCCTATTCCCGTTTGTCCTCTATTTTGAAGAAAGAAATAGAAGAGCCATCCGTAATTCTTTTTCTGGGAGCTGGAAACATCGACCAATGGGCCGGCGCCTTTGTCAGGGAACTCCTTGAAGCTAAAGAACCCAAACTTGCGGAATTTACGCCCGACCCAATTCATAATAGCAATAGTAATTCCTGGTGGGAAAAATTGCGTTTGGTTGTCGATCCCGAGACCTCGCTATCGACCGGAGTCTCGCTTGCCGATAAAACGACCCTGCGGGTGGGCGGACCCGCTTTCTTTTACGCCGAACCTGCCGGTGTGGAAGATTTGAGTTTGCTCCTTAAAAGCGCCGCCATTCGATCTCTACCCGTTTATTTTTTGGGGCGAGGCTCAAACCTGCTCGTGCCCGACGACGGATTCGAGGGCCTTGTTATTCGGCTCAACCATCCTTCCTGGCGGACCATCGAACTGCTGGAGGGGGGCCGGCTGTGGGTGGGCGGCGGCGCCCGCTTGAAACAAATTTGCGGAGAAGCTTGCCGCCTCGGTTTGGCCGGGCTTGAGTTTCTGGAGGGAATTCCCGGATCCCTCGGTGGTTCCTTGCGGATGAACGCCGGGGCCATGGGCGGCTGGATTTTCGATGTCGTGGAGGAAGTCCAGTTCATGACCCTGGATGGCGTTTTGAAAACCCTCCCACGGGAGGAATTTCAGGTGGGTTACAGGGAATGTCGCGAACTTCTCCAAACGGTGGCTGTCGGGGCCATTTTGCGCACCCGTAACAATGCCTCTAGCGGCTCCATCAGGGCGACCTTGGAAGAGTTTTCACGGAAGCGGAAAAGCTCTCAGCCGAGGGAACCGAGCGTGGGCTGCATTTTTAAAAATCCAGAGGATTCCTATGCCGGAAGAATCATCGATGAACTCGGTTTGAAAGGTCTTCGCGTGGGAGAGGCGGAAGTGTCTCAAGTGCACGGAAATTTTATCATCAATCGGGGCGGCGCCACTTGTCTGGACGTGGTCAGCCTGATTCGCAATATCCGCCGGGAAGTGCAAAGGCGAACCGGCATCGAACTACAGCCCGAGGTCCTCCTCATGGGTAAAAGCTGGGAACAGATTTTATGAAATGAACGAGGATGTGCGCATAGCCGTTATTTTTGGCGGGCCCTCCGAAGAGCGCGAGGTTTCACTGGCCACCGGCCAAGCTGTGGCGGATGCTTTACGACATAATTTTGAAGTCGATCTCTTTGCAATTGAAGACGACGCGTTACCGGTTGGACTCGATCCGGAACGGCATGTCGTTTTCCCTGCCTTGCACGGCCGGTTTGGGGAAGACGGCGGCATCCAGCAGTTGATGGAAGAGGCCGGTATCGCTTATGCCGGCACGGGCCCTGAAGGAAGCCGCCTATGTTTTGCCAAAGAAGAAACCAAGGCAAAAGTTGATGCCGCTGGTGTGCGGGTTGCGCCCGGTGTGTCCTTCACGGTTCCCGGTCCGGTTCCGGCGGCTGAGCGAATTTTGCAGCTGGGTCCTCCCTTCGTTCTCAAACCCGACCGGCAGGGAAGCAGCATCGATTTGCTCATGATCGACGGAGCGGACGAATTACATGGCATGTTCAGCCGCCTTCAACCCGGCCGATGGCTTTTGGAAAAGAAAATCGAGGGCCGGGAAATAACGGTTGGCATGCTCCGCAGAAAATCCCTCGGATTGGTCGAAATCCGGCCCCATGAGGGTTCTTACGATTATAGGCACAAATACACCAAGGGCCTTACCGAATATAATTTTCCGGCCCGGGTGGAGACAGCCGTCGAAATGGAAATCCGCCGGGCGGCAGAAATAGCTTACGCCGTTTGTGGTTGCCGCGATTTTGCCAGAATCGATTTTATGCTGAATGAGAAAAAAGAGAGTTATTTCCTTGAGATCAACACATTGCCCGGTCTCACTGCCACAAGCTTGCTTCCCATGAGCGCCTCCTGCGCCGGTTACGATTTTGTCCAACTGGCCCGTGAACTGGTGCTCCCTGCGCGGAAGCGCCATCTGTCCGCCACAGCCACCGTCAAATCGTGAAAAAGTATTCCTCCAAATCCAACCATTCTTCCGCCGCCTCGCGTACCTGGCGTACCATTGAGCAAAAAGGCGGTCGCAAAGCCGTGACTGATTTGGTCCGCAAGCGCAGACGCCGGGTTTATCTGAAAGCGCCGGCCGCATTTTTAGTGGTTATTCTTTTCATTTCGTCCTTGGCCACGGGAGTTTATTTTTTCCAGACTCATCGCGACGCGTTCAGGTTTTCGGGTCCTTCCGAACCCCTCAAATTAATTCATTTCGAAACTGACGGGGTGCTCACCCGGGATTGGTTCGCCGCTGCCGTGCCTATCGCCAGGGGGGCTAAATTAATGGACCTGGACATCCATCGGATCAAGGAAGACATGGAAAATTTCGGGCAGATAAAAGAAACCACCGTATCCCGCAAATTTCCCCATGAATTGCATATAAGCGCTAGGGAAAGAGTTCCCGTATTGCGCGCCCGTGTTTCCACGGAAAGAGGAAGCAAACCCCAGGAAAGACTTATCTCTCGAGAGGGAGTGGTTTATCAAGGTATGGAATACCCGAGATCCCGGCTGGCTCATTTGCCTTATCTCGGAGGGGTTCGTTTTTCCCGCGGGCCAGAGGGCATAGAACCGGTTGGGAATATACGGGAACTGATTCGTCTTCTCACTTTAACCCGCACTCGTTTTCCGGAGATTTACGATGACTGGAAAGTGGCTTCCCTGCAACAACCGGGCAATGCCCTCGGAGTGGACCAGGCATTGATAACCATTAAAAGCCGAAACGTTAAGGAGGTTGTCTTTACACCGCCTGACTTTGAGTGGCAGTTAGGACAGCTTGAGCAAATTATTGAACATTCCAGCCAGCGAGGTATTCGCGTCATTAAAAGAATCGATCTCTCCCTGGGAGATCAGGTGGTGGTTCAGGATTTTCCGGACCTGCGGCGAAAAAGGTTCCGCAATTGAAGGATGCTTATTAAATTTAAAAACTTATGGCTTATAACAAAGTAATCGCCGCGGTAGAGATTGGAACTTCCAAAGTGGTTGTGCTGGCCGGGGAAATCATCGGCGGCCGCAGCCTGAACATTATCGGGATGGGTCAATCGACCGCCAGGGGGGTGAAAAAAGGTGAGATTGTCGATTTTCGGGCTGCCAGCGATTGCACTTGCGCCGCTATCATTTCTGCCGAAAAAAATGCCGGAGTAACGATTGAAGGCGTTTATCTGGCCCAAAGCGGCCGTCATCTGGAAGGTTTTTTTGACAAGGGGGAAATTTCCGTTAGTTCGCATGATGGCCAGGTGCGGAAATCCGATATCGACCATGTTGTGGAAAACGCCAAACGTAAAGAAGTGCCTGCCGGGCGTGTTTATATCCACCATATCAGGAACGGTTTTTTTCTTGATGGACGACCGGTGGACGACCCCTATCAAATGAAAGGGGACAGGCTTGAGGTGGGCTACTGGCATGTGCATGGAGACGAAAGGAAGGTAACCGACAACATCCACGTTATCAACGGGTTCGGTCTGCGGGTCGAGGATATGATTGTTTCCGGCATTGCCTCAGGTTCCATGGTCGTGGAAGAGGCGGAAAAAACCAATGGTGCGCTCCTGCTGGACATTGGTTGCGGAACCACCGATTACGTTCTCTATCGTAACGGCGTTATTCAACGCACGGGCGTTATTTGTGTCGGCGGCGCTCATCTGACAAACGATTTATCGCTTGGTTTGCGCGTAAATCCCAAACATGCCGAAAACCTCAAACGTGAGTTCGGCAACGCCACCCTCGAACTGGAAGACCCGGCGGAAAAAGTCTGGCTCATCGGCGACCTCACGATAGGAGACCGGGCCATTCCGAGGAAGGCCATCTGCCAGATTTTGAATGCCCGCATGGAGGAATTGTTCAATATTTTGAAAAAAGAGCTTGGTTCCTCTATCACCAGTCATGAACTACCAGGAGGCATAGTATTAACCGGTGGCGTTTCCCGTTTGTCCAATTTAGCCGATCTCGCCTCGAAGATATTTGAATTGCCGGCCCGCATCGGGGAAAATCCAAGCTGGGTGCGTGAAGATTTGCGTGATCCGGAATACAGCTGTGTGCTCGGGCTGCTTTATTACGGTCTGACGGCCGAACGTTCGGAAGAGGAGGGTAAACCGAAGGCCGGCATCCTCGGTAAAATGACCCGGTTGTTTAATATATCCTGAAATTCCTGACCGAAATATTAAAAATGACGCTTGAAAATCTCTCCATAGCCGAAAATTCGGAGGAAAATATAAGGATCAAAATCATCGGGGTGGGCGGAGCCGGCAATAATGCCGTGGACCGACTCAAGCTGGATAATTTGAGCAATGTCAACCTCGCCGTGGTCAATACCGACGGGCAGGTATTGGCCCAATCACCACTGGCAGAAAAACTACTCATCGGTGGTAAGGTCACCCGTGGCCTGGGTGCTGGAGGCGAGGCCGATCTGGGCCGACAGGCGGCTTTGGAGGATCGCGAAAGTCTGCGTAGGATTGTTGATGGAGTGGACCTTGTTTTCCTTCTAGGCGGTCTGGGCGGCGGCACCGGTAGCGGGGCGTTGCCCTTGCTTGCTGAAACTGCGGTCGAGCAAGGCGCTCTCGTCATCTCTTTTATCACCATGCCTTTCACTCTGGAAGGAGAACGGCGCCTGCGTCAGGCTGAAGAAAGCCTCACGGCTTTGCGTAATAATTGTCATGCCGTCATAGACCTGCCTAACGATATATTACTTCAGCAAGTCGAGGAAGACGCCACTGTTCTGGAAGCGTTTGCCATTGCCGATGAGTGGATCAACCGCGGAGTGCGATCCATTTGGGATCTCATCCATAAAACAGGGCTGATCAATATCGACTTTGCCACACTTCGCAAATCCTTCCATCTTCGCGGTGGAAAAACTCTCTTCGGCTTGGGCCGGGGGGAAGGCGGTGATTATGTCAATAAAGCGATTAACGATCTCATGCTTTGTCCGTTACTGCATACACCCGGTTATGCCCGGCGGACCGACAATCTTATTGTCAACCTAACCGGTGGCGCCGATCTGACCCTAACCAAAATCAACGAAGTTATAGCTGTCATGGTCGAAAAATTCGGCAGCAAAGAAAACACCGTTATCGGGGCCGTTATTGATGAAAGTCTGCAAAACACCCTCGATATCTGCGTCATCGGAATGACCGATGTGGAAAATAATCGTGGTTTCATGAAAACCTCAACTTCTACCTCGACGGTAACGGCAAAATCCGCATTTGAAAAAAGAAGCCCCGCCGTGATTGGTCAGCCTGCCGTCAACGCTCTTGATGCGCAGGGCAGGCCGAAGAAAATCCACCAGTCAAAACTCAAACCGCGGAAAAGTAAAAAAGGCAAAGGACAGCCCGAGTTCGAATTTACACGAACGGAAGAGCAGAGAGGCTATTTCGAAACAACCGAACGCAATCTCTACGATGGCGAAGACCTTGATGTACCTACCTATCTGAGACACGGCATCAAGATTATTCTTTAATCTGTTCCAACTGTTTGAACCAATCCTCTTTATCCTAACGTATAAATTAACTCGGTCACATTGCCAGCACCGGGAAAAAGAAGGAAGAAGATAACGCAGGTCCTTCAAAAAAGAATCAGCCCAATCAGGCTCAGGCTGCATAAAATCAATAAAACGGTCAAGGCCCGCCTCTCCTGCTCTGTCAATCTCGAGGGCATAAATTTGAAGATTAATAAGGGGTTTACCTATTATCTTAAAAAATAGCTAATTTAAGAGTGTTCTGACAATGAAATTCTCCTGAATTAATTTCAGTGTCGCGATTTAATTTTCAAATGCAAATGCAAATCAATATATTTTAATTATTAAAACGCTTGCTTATCTTCATAACAGATATTTTATTATGAATTTTAAAAATGCAAAACTATCAAGATTACCAGAAGTACCTGCAAAGGGGAAAATCCGGCGCCACAACTGCCAATGAGCAAGCAATGAGCAAGCTTGGTGTCGCTATTTTGCCGCCGAAAAATATACCGGGAGCGGTTGTATTGTGGAATGGGGGTGTTGGATGGGCTCGCTAACGAGCTCCACCTGTGAAGGATTACCGGAAAACCCTAGGATAGGTAATGATCGTTTTTATTATGTCTATGATCTTTTTGAATGAATAAAATTTTTTGATATTATGGCTAAAGACGGCCCTCATAGTGGAAAATTCAAACCGGGAGATTGTTTCTATTCCTATTTCTGCGACTTAATGAGTTTACACAAAGATTACCTCAATATAATAAAAAGCGATCTTAATAAAGAAAAATGGCATGGAGCCAGAATCGAGTTAGCCCGGATATTTCATGAAGGGTAAAGTTTGGCTCGTTATTGCTATTGGAGATGGATTTCTTTGTATTTTGAGCAGATCGTCTTGATTTTTAGGTGTTTTTCAGGGTGTAGAGACACTGCCCCCTTTCCCCCATTGGTTCGGTAGTGCCGGGGGCAGCACCAATGCACCCTTTAGGTTGGCACCAATCGGCGGGCCGCATGGTTGAAAAGACTGGCCCAAGGATAACTCTCACTTAGGTGAAAGTGAATCGTTCGGGTGTTGCGCACGATGACCGCTCCGATCTTGATTAATTTGAGCCGCAGGGTGTGGCATTGGGCCCGCGCCCACTTCGTCCCTTTTAAGGCTAACCGGCGCATGGCTTCCATCAAGGTGTAGGCCAGCGCCGACAAGAGCAATCGCCACTGATTGGCCCACCATTGATGGGCGCTGGTGCGCTCGCTGAACAATTGCATCTGTTCCTTGATGCGGTTCTCCATTTCACCGCGGCCACAGTATACCTTGTCGTAAAGCTCCTGGGGATCGCCCGGCAGGTTCGTCACCACGAAGCGCGGGTTGGACCCCTGTGCGGTGTGTTCGGCTTTATGGATGACCAACCGCAGCCATCGCCACGAATCGGCAGCATAGACGAAGTCCTGGAATAACCGTTGTTTTTTACCCCTTAGTTCGAACCATTCTTTGGCCTGCTTTTGCAACTGCTGGGCGTCTTGCTGCAAGCGTGCATTGCGAGCCATCCCCACGATGTAACTAGAGGCTGTCCCAAAAATATAAAGATTTTATAGTCAACTGGATGACGTTGGATGACGTTGATAAAAAGAGCCGGAAAGAGCAAGTTTTTGCTCGATCCGGCCAAAAAAGGGTTCTATAATTGAGTTAGCGAAAATCAATATAGCTAGCCCGGATATTTCGTAAAAAAAGTATCGTTGATATGCTTAACTGCTGATATACAGCAGGATAGATCAATAATTAAAGCAATATCAGCGATGACAAAGGGTAAACAATTAAAGCTACAGTTGACAAGGGTAAAAGGCCGCCGTGTGCGGGTTGATTTCAAGGGCGGAGAGGTTACTTCGGATGCCGGACTGCTTTTGATCCGGGAAGTGGATCGGCAGTTGGGCTTGACCGAACGAGCGGCCCGACAGTTAGTGGACAGACGGCAGAAGGGCAAAGTACGCCATGAGGTATTGGGGATGCTGCGGCAGCGCGTTTACGGGCTGGTGGCGGGCTATGAGGATTTGAACGACTTTGATACCCTGCGCCACGATCCATTGTTAGCAAACGGTAACGGGGCGCATTGAAACGTTGGCCAGCGCGCCGACTTTGTGTCGTTTTGAAAACGGGCAGGATCGGCGGGCGGCCTTTGCGGTAAACGAGCTGTTGGTCGAACAGTTCATGGGCTCCTTTGCCGAGGAACCCGAAGAGATCATCCTGGACTTTGACGCCACCGACAATCCGGTGCACGGGCTCCAGGAGGGACGTTTTTTCCACGGTTATTATGATCATTACTGTTTTCTGCCGCTATATGTTTTTTGCGGTGATCAGCTGCTGGTGGCCTACCTGCGGCCGAGCAAGATCGATGCCAGCAAGCATGCCGGGGCCATCCTCAAATTGCTGGTTAAACGGATTCGCCAAAGCTGGCCCCGTACGCGGATTATTTGGCGCGCCGACAGTGGATTTTGTCGAGACCGGATACTCTCTTGGTGCGACCGCAACGAAGTTAGTTACATCGTGGGGATGGCTCGCAATGCACGCTTGCAGCAAGACGCCCAGCAGTTGCAAAAGCAGGCCAAAGAATGGTTCGAACTAAGGGGTAAAAAACAACGGTTATTCCAGGACTTCGTCTATGCTGCCGATTCGTGGCGATGGCTGCGGTTGGTCATCCATAAAGCCGAACACACCGCACAGGGGTCCAACCCGCGCTTCGTGGTGACGAACCTGCCGGGCGATCCCCAGGAGCTTTACGACAAGGTATACTGTGGCCGCGGTGAAATGGAGAACCGAATCAAGGAACAGATGCAATTGTTCAGCGAGCGCACCAGCGCCCATCAATGGTGGGCCAATCAGTGGCGATTGCTCTTGTCGGCGCTGGCCTACACCTTGATGGAAGCCATGCGCCGGTTAGCCTTAAAAGGGACGAAGTGGGCGCGGGCCCAATGCCACACCCTGCGGCTCAAATTAATCAAGATCGGAGCGGTCATCGTGCGCAACACCCGAACGATTCACTTTCACCTAAGTGAGAGTTATCCTTGGGCCAGTCTTTTCAACCATGCGGCCCGCCGATTGGTGCCAACCTAAAGGGTGCATTGGTGCTGCCCCCGGCACTACCGAACCAATGGGGGAAAGGGGGCAGTGTCTCTACACCCTGAAAAACACCTAAAAATCAAGACGATCTGCTCAAAATACAAAGAAATCCATCTCCAATAGCAATAACGAGCCAAACTTTACCCTTCATGAAATATCCGGGCTAGCCCTTTCTATGAAAAATATAGCCATCCAATGCCTCCTGCGTCCAGCTTTAACTGTGGTCGACCGGTGCCTCGATTACGATAACTTCCGCGCCACCATTGATCGAATCGATCGGCTGCTGATCGACTCGGAGGTGGAATCGCAGGCCATTGAGCTGGCCTTGGAGGGGTGGCCGCCAATGGGTCTAAAGGCCCGGCGGCAGCGGGCCAGTTTTGCCATCAAGGCACTGCGCATGGATACGCTGGGCCGTCTGCTCGGAGGGATTTCGTTTCGGCATTTGTCGCGGGCTCTGGGCAGCAGCGATCTGTTGGCCGACTTTTGCCGTGTCCGGCAGATCGATGGCATCAGGGGCATCTCCAAAAGCACCCTGGAGCGGGCCTCGAAGTTTTTCAGCGAAGAGCAGTTGAGGGCCTTGCACCGGACCTTGACTGAGGTGGTGGGCGATGCCCTTCTGGCCCGGCAGGTGGGATTGGACAAGCCGATTGACACCACCATTTGCCTGATCGACGGCACCTGTTTGGAGGCTAACATTCATTGGCCGACGGACTGGGTATTACTCAAGGATGTAGCCGGCACGTTGCTCAAAGCGATCCGGCTGATCCGCGAGAAGGCCGGTGTGCGCCATCGCATGCCGATCGAACCGGAGCCCTTGGCTCGGCAGATGAATCGGCTGTGCATACAGATGACCCACAGCCGGCGGCGAAAGGACAGCGCGCGGCAGCGCAAGGGTATCTTGAGGCAGATGAAAAAGCTGCTCAAACGGATCGGGGAGCATGCCCGCAGTCACCGGGAATTATTGCAAGCCTGCTGGGAGCAAAGCGATTACAGCGAAAAACAGGTCCAACAGATCCTCGCCCGGATGGAGCGCATGAGCGAGCAAATCCCGGTGGTCATCAAACAGGCGCACGAGCGGATCATTGGCGGCCGCCAGGTGAAAAACGCAGAGAAAGTCTTGAGTGTTTACGAACTCGATGTGCAGGTGATTGTGCGAGGTAAAGCGGGCCAAGAGGTCGAGTTCGGCAACACCCTGTTTTTGGGAGAAAGCGTTGAAGGGTACCTGCTGGACTGGAAACTCTACGGCAGCCGAACTCCAAGCGAAAATGAACAAATGCAAGAGAGTTTGCAAAGACAGAACCGCTTCAACCTGGAAGAACCCATAGCGGCCATGTGCGCGGACCGGGGATTTGCCTCCCAGCGGGCCCGCCGGCAGTTAGCCCAGGAGGGAATCTACGACGCGCTCTGTCCACGCGATCCGAAGCAGTTGAAAAACCGGATGGAGGAACCACTGTTCAGACAATTGCAAAAGCGCCGGGCCAGCACCGAAGGGCGGATCGGGGTATTGAAGAATCGCTGGCAGGCCGGGCGGTTGCGCAGCAAAGGCTTTGCCAACCGCTCGATCAGCGTAGCCTGGTCGGTACTCTCGCACAACCTATGGAAAGTAGCCAAGATGCTGGCCCAGCAAGACGAACTAAAAACCAAAGCGGCGGCCTAGAGAGCGGAAAAGCAAGGACAATACTTTTTCACAGCCGTACTGTCGGCTCATACAAAGAAAACCAGGCAACCGGACCCCAAAACCAGTATCCTAACGTCATAGGAGAGCAAAGTTGATACTCTCCCAAATGCAAATACCTCTAAAATGAGCGCCTATCAAAAGCCCTCGCAAAAATCACCCTTTTGGGACAGCCTCTAACTAACTTCGTTGCGGTCGCACCAAGAGAGTATCCGGTCTCGACAAAATCCACTGTCGGCGCGCCAAATAATCCGCGTACGGGGCCAGCTTTGGCGAATCCGTTTAACCAGCAATTTGAGGATGGCCCCGGCATGCTTGCTGGCATCGATCTTGCTCGGCCGCAGGTAGGCCACCAGCAGCTGATCACCGCAAAAAACATATAGCGGCAGAAAACAGTAATGATCATAATAACCGTGGAAAAAACGTCCCTCCTGGAGCCCGTGCACCGGATTGTCGGTGGCGTCAAAGTCCAGGATGATCTCTTCGGGTTCCTCGGCAAAGGAGCCCATGAACTGTTCGACCAACAGCTCGTTTACCGCAAAGGCCGCCCGCCGATCCTGCCCGTTTTCAAAACGACACAAAGTCGGCGCGCTGGCCAACGTTTCAATGCGCCCCGTTACCGTTTGCAACAATGGCTCGTGGCGCAGGGTATCAAAGTCGTTCAAATCCTCATAGCCCGCCACCAGCCCGTAAACGCGCTGCCGCAGCATCCCCAATACCTCATGGCGTACTTTGCCCTTCTGCCGTTTGTCCACTAACTGTCGGGCCGCTCGTTCGGTCAAGCCCAACTGCCGATCCACTTCCCGGATCAAAAGCAGTCCGGCATCCGAAGTAACCTCTCCGCCCTTGAAATCAACCCGCACACGGCGGCCTTTTACCCTTGTCAACTGTAGCTTTAATTATTTACCTTTTGTCATCGCTGATATTGCTTTAATTATTGATCTATCCTGCTGTATATCAGCAGTTAAGCATATCAACGATACTTTTTTTACGAAATATCCGGGTTAATCATTAACGATGCGGTTAAGTCTATCAATATCGGCAAGTCGGCAAGAATCGGCAAGAATGTATTCAAGGAATTTGTGCCATTTTTGATTCCGGGTAAAGGCTACATGGCCAACCAGGATTATCTTTGGGCGAGCACATCGTTTTTACATATATTCATGTATCTTCTTCGTGACAGTTTTTCCTATGTATATCAGGTTGCTCATTCTTCTATGGTCATTTTTCGATGTATAAATGAGGTTTCATATGATTTGGAATCATTATCGAAATTGAAAATCGATATGGATCTTATAAACGAAACTTTTGATTGGAGCGAATACACCATGAAAGATGTGGACCCACGTTTATTGTATCTTTGTCGCGCCTTCGCATTTCATATAACAGGTTTCAAAGACCACGCAAAATATTATTACCGGAAAAATAAATTGTATGAAGAAGGGTCCAATCAATTCTACAATATTCAACTGAAGATGCTCCAACAAAGGTGGGCTGACGATTTTTTGCAACCATCCAATTAGGGTAGGCGGGGAGGGAGAGAATATTTTGTGGGCTTTATCTGCGGAATGCGAATGTAGAAATTAAAAATGTAAATAACAAAGGGACTTGACCTCTGGGCACCGCAAGTTGGCGAACAGAACTTGCAGGCAAAATGTGCTGGTCAGACCGGTATAGCCAACGCTCTTGTTTTGGCAATATTTCCATTTTCCGGAATTTGAAAAAAAAGATGCCGCTGGAGGCGAAGGGCATTTTATCATCCAGGCTGATAGAGTCGGGAATAGAGAGAACATCGAAAAGATCTCCAAATTGGAAGTTGGCGAACGGAACCTGCGGGCAAAATGTGCTGGTCAGACCGGTATGGCCAATGCTCTTTTTTTGGCAATATTTTCATTTGCCGGAATTTGCAGAAAGACATTGCCGGGACTGTGGGATTTTTTTTCTGCGCTGATGAAGTCAGGATTGGAAAAAAACAAAAAGTTAACGAAATAGGGCGTTGACAAACCTATTTTGCTGCGCAAATTAAACTGGTCATACCGGTAAGACCAGCTTTGTTTTTGACCTGTTTTCCTTTTCTTTATTATTTGGCGAATCTTTTTTTCTTGGAGGGGTTGATTAATGATTTATACTCGACAGAAATCTTCTATTGCACGGGAAACTTTCGATTTCATTGCGGATCGAATTCGGGGGGGTCGCTATGCCCCGGGCGACAAGTTGCCGGGGGAGCGGTCGTTGGCCAGGCAACTGAGGGTGGGCCGCAATTCCGTGCGGGAGGCCATCCGGCGGCTGGAAACGGCTGGATTGCTGGAAACCCGGCAGGGGTTGGGATCTTTTGTCAAAGATCCTAGCGGGGAAATCCTGCAAACTGCCTTGATTTCCAATTTTCTGACCGATACGGCCATTCAGGAAAAACTGTTCGATCTTCGCCTCATTATTGAAGTTGAGGCCACCGTCAGGGCAGTTCAATGTATCACGCCCGAGCAATTGCAGGATTTACGCCGTTTTCATGAATTGGTGGAAAAGTGCAGCGCCCGCGGCGATATCGATGGAATGATCGTGGCCGATTTTGAGTTTCACCGCCAGCTTTTGGTGGCCACGGGCAATGATATTTTGGTCAACCTGATGGATGGCATTATGGACCTGTTGCGGGAGATGCGGCGGGTGGGGGCTGAAATACCGGAATTGCTTTCGGAAAGAATATCGAGCCATCGAGCCATTATCAAGGCCATTGAAAATGGAGACGGTGAGGCAGCCCGCAGAGCCATGAAAGAACATCTCGAAGGTGTATTCAAAAGGGTAAAATCAATCCGGGAAGATAAATGACCGATGGCGAGGCGATTTGCTGATGAGGGCGTTTGAATACTTCGAGCCCGCTACTTTGTTGGAAGCGGCGGCATTGCTTGAGCGCTATAACGGGCGGGCCAGCATCCTGGCCGGCGGAACCGATTTGCTGGTTGAAATCAAGGAGCGGATTCGGCTGCCGGACATTGTTATCAACATCAAAAAAGTTCCCGGCCTCGACTATTTAAGCTACGATTCCGAAAAGGGTTTGAAGATCGGGTCTCTGGCTACCCTGCGGGAGGTGGAGGTATCCCCTTTGGTGAAGGAAAAATACGCCGGCCTCTACCGGGCGGCCAGGGAATTGGGGTCGATCCAGGTGCGTAACCGGGCCACCGTGGCGGGAAACATTTGCCGGGCCTCGCCATCGGCCGACACCCTGCCGCCTTTGATCGCCGATAACGCTGTCATACAAACATTCTGTCCCAATGGGTCGCGGTCGGTTCCTTTGGAAAACTTTTTTACCGGTCCCGGGAAAACGATCCTTGGGGAAGGGGAAATATTAACCGAAATCACGGTTCCCAGCCCACCGCCCCATACGGGCAAGGTTTACCTAAAACTGGGCCGCCGGGCGGCCATGGAACTGGCCACTGTGGGGGTGGCCGTCAACCTAACGGTGAAGGGGAAACTCTGCCGCCAGGTATGCATCGTATTGGGAGCGGTGGCCCCGACGCCCCTGCGCGCGACCGAGGCTGAGAACGTCTTATTGGGTAAGGAATTAACGGATGAAGCGCTGGAAAAGGCGGCCCAGTGTGCCCGCCACCAAAGCCGGCCCATCTCCGATGTGCGTGGCAGCGCGGATTATAGGCGGGAAATGGTGGGGGTCTTAACCCGTCGAGCCCTCCGCATGGCTTGGACGGCGGCGGAAAATGATAATTTGGATAAATCGTCATGAAGCACATTGTTTCAACAACGATTAACGGAGAGCGACGCGAATTGGCCATTGAGCCGTTCCGCAGTTTGCTCGACGTATTGCGCAACGAAGCGGAACTAACTGGTTCTAAAAAAGGCTGCGATGTGGGCGACTGTGGAGCCTGCACCGTAATTCTTGACGGGAAGACGGTAAATTCATGCCTCGTTCTGGGGGTGGAGATCGACGGGCTCGAGTTGACGACAATTGAAGGGTTGGCCGATGAGACTGCGCCGGGCGCCCCATTGCATCCTCTACAGGAGAGCCTTCTCCAGCATGGGGGGGCGCAGTGCGGGTTTTGCACTCCGGGGATTCTCATGGCGGCCAAGACATTGCTCGATGAAAATCCGCACCCGACCGAAGAAGAGGCGCGCTTTGCCATTGCGGGCAATCTCTGCCGCTGCACGGGCTACACCAAAATCATTGATGCCATCGTAAATACCCCAGTTGCGGAGGCTACTCCATGACGCCCACAACCGTATTGGAAGCCAAACCTCCCAGTTTGCCCGTTGAGCAGGCAACGGGGGACGGCCTGTCCGTGGTTCACACCAGCCCGCCTCGAATCGACGGGTTGGAGAAAGTTACCGGTTCGGCTCTCTATGCGGCGGATTACACTCTGCCGGGAATGCTTTATGGAAAAATTCTGCGTAGCGAACAGGCCCATGCCAGGATTCTAAAAATCGATAAAAGCAAAGCCCTCGCTCTGGAGGGTGTGAAGGCAGTCATCACGCACGAGGACACGCCGAAAGTCCTGCACCCCGGGGCTCCGGCTCCACGAGTCGGACAACTCGTTGCCGATCAATACGTTCTGGCGGGAAAAGCCCGCTATGCGGGCGACGGCATCGCGGCCGTGGCGGCCACGACCGAGGAAATCGCGGAGGAAGCACTCCAATTGTTACAGGTCGATTACGAACCACTCCCGGCTGTTTTCGATACCAATGAGGCCATGAAACCGAATGCTCCCAGCATTCACGGCACGGCGGGAAACTTGGTTGGGCCGCCCTTCATCATCGAGCGGGGCGATGTCGAAAAAGGATTTGCCGAGGCGGAAACGATTTTTGAAGCCTATTATGAAACCGGAAGGCCGGTTCCCTGCTACATGGAGCCCAATGCCTGTCTCTGCCGGTTCGATCGCGGTGGCAAACTGACCATCTGGAGTTCGACCCAGTGCGCTTTCATGGTCAGGGGCATCTTGAGCCAGGTGCTGGACATTCCAGCCCACGATGTGCGAGTCATTGTCGAGCACATGGGCGGAGGTTTCGGGGCCAAGCAGGACCTTTACCAGCACGAATTCGTTTGCGCCATCCTGGCTCGTGAGACCCGCCGACCGGTCAAAATGGAATATACCCGCAAGGAAAGTTTTCTGGGCGGCCGCACCCGGCATCCCACCCGGATTTACCTGAAACAAGGCTTGGCCAAAGACGGCACGCTGACCGCCAGGGAAGCCCGCTACGTTTCCGATACCGGCGGTTATGCTTCCCATGGCCTGGGGATCACCGCGGTGGGCTGCCTCGATATCGCCTCCCTTTACCGGTGCGAGGAACACCTTAAAATTGAAGGAATCTCCGTTTATACAAACAACCCCATTTCCGGGGCTTATAGGGGTTTCGGGGCGGTGCAGTCCTATTTTGCCCTGGAAACCCAAATCGACGAAATGGCGGCGGCGCGGGGCGAAGACCCGATCGATTTCAGGCTCAGGAATGTTGTTGGAGATGGCGACCTGAGCCCTTCCGAGCACAAGATCCGGGGCGATGGTTTGGCCGCTTGTTTGAAAAGGGGAGTCGTGGAAACGAATTGGCATGAACGTAAGAAATCTGCACTGCCGGGGCATGGATACCTCAGGCGAGGTTGGGGTGTGGCGACCGAGATGCACAGCAGCGGCGCCTATCCGGACATCGTTGAGCAGTCCAATGCGGTCGCTAAAATGAACGAGGACGGCACCCTGAACCTCTTGATCGGAATGGCCGATCTGGGCACCGGAACCCGCACCATGGCGGCTCAAATTGCGGCCGAGGTTTTGGGTGTGCCGCTCGAGGATATAAGCGTGATCGATGGCGATACCGATGTGGCACCCTTCGATATCGGGGCCTATGCCAGCCGCACCACCTTTGTGGGGGGCGGGGCGGTCCTCAAGGCGGCCAAACATCTTAAACGGCAGTTGTTGGAATTGGCCTCGAAGAGGATGAATGTCCCCTGGGAAGAAATAATCTTGGGCGGAGGCCGGGCATTTGTGAAGCGCTCGCCCGATCGAGGAATGGCAATCAGAGACCTGGTGGCGGGAGAGGGTGGACGCCCGCCCCGGACCCTCATCGGCCAGGGAAACAACGAGCCCACCGTGGCCTACTCTTTCGGGGCCCATTTCGCGGAGGTGGAAGTGGACATTGAAACGGGGCAAATCCGGGTTTTGCAGGTGGTGGCGGTCCATGAAATCGGCCGGGCGATCAACCCTATTGCCGTGGCCGGTCAAATCGAAGGCGGCATACAGCAGGGATTCGGGCATGCCCTGACCGAAGATTTTATTATCGATAAAAAAACGGGACGGGCCTTGAATCCGAGTTTCGTCGATTACAAGATGCCCCTGGCTCTGGACATGCCCAAAATAAAAACCATCATTCTGGAGGAATATCCCGACCCCGGCGGACCGTTCGGAGCCAAAGGCATCGGGGAAGACCCCATCATCCCTATCGGCCCGGCCATTGGCAACGCCGTTTACGACGCCACCGGGGTCCGCATGAGGGAACTTCCCATCACACCGGAAAAATTTCTTAAGGCGTTGGCAAAAATCTAATAATCCATACAAAAAGACTGAAATAAATTTATGAAACCACCCATTATTGATTGTTTAACCCATATCAGCCGGGGGGCTGATGATGTTGTCGGATGGGGGCCACGGTTTTTGGCCGAGGACCTGATCGCGCAAATGGACGCTCCCCGGAAAATTCTAGGCGAATCCGCCCGAATCGACCAATCAATCGTTTTTCCCGCCCTTGGGGAGACGGTTCCCACCTCCGAATTATCTTTCGGGGAGCAACACGAATATGTGCTCGCAAGTGTGCGCAAATACCCCGACCGGCTGATAGGAGGGGCCATCATCCACGCCCGGCTGTGGAACGACGATGTGGCTGGCCAACTGGAGTCGATGGTGCGGGAGGATAATTTCCGGATGCTTTATATTCATCCATCCTTTCATAAATACTGGCTGCCAATTTCCACTCCCAGCGAGAGCGAGGGGTCGAAGCAGTTGCTCTATCCGGTATTCGAGTTTGCCCGCAAGTGGTCGTTGCCGGTTTTATTGCATACCGGCGAGCCTCCCTATGGATTGCCCGCGACTGTTGAATTCGTGGCCGGTGAATTTCCCGATGTGAGCATGATCATCGCCCACATGGGGACCCAGGGGGTGGTTTACACCCTGGAGTCCCTGCTGGTGGCCCAGAATCACCCCAATGTTTTGCTGGAAACCAGTTTTACGCAATGCCACATGCTCATTGAGAGCGTTCATTCGCTGGGCTCCGAGCGGGTGCTGTTCGGCAGCAATTGCCCACCCATGGAGCCGACCCAGCAGCTTATGACGGTGGAGGAGTCCCTCACCCTGGCCCCGCCCATTGGCATGAGTCTCTCTTTTGACAACACCCGCAAAGTGCTCGGCGGGAATCTTGCCGGGCTGATCCAAAAAACCGATACGGCAGTAGCCCAACATTAGGAAATATTTTTTATCATGTCTCGTATAATTATAGATTCGCACAACCACATTATTAACCACCGGGAGCCCGTCTGGGGCTGGGGGCCGCGTTTTACAGGGGACGACCTCATCGCCACCATGGACCGGGACTACGATGTCATGGGGGAAATACGGCACGTTGCAAAAGCCGTTACTATGGGATCGCTGGGGATCACCGCACTGGGCGACTACACGATGGCGGAAGCGCATCAATATGTTCGCCAGTGCGTGCAGGAACATTCCGATCGCCTTTACCTGAACGCCGTTTACAATCCCCGAATCTGGAGCGTCGATGAGTTGAACCAGGTGGACCAGTGGGTCGAGGATTCCAACCTGGTCATGCTCAAACTGCACCCGACGATGCACAATTTCCTGTTGCCCATGGGTAATCCTTATCCTGGCCGGGAGACCACCAAACTGGTTTTTCCCCTTTTTGAGAAAGCCCGCCAGTTGGGAGTGCCGGTCATGATCCACATGGGCGAGCCGCCCCACTCCAACCCCTCATCCATCGATCCGATTGCCCAGGAATTTCCCGATGTGCCGATCATCATTGCCCATTCGGGAGCGAATAACGAAATCAGCTACGCACTGGCGGCGACCATCGTGGCGCGGCACAACGACAATGTCTTTTTAGGCACCAGTTGGGTGCAGCCGTTGGATCTGAGCGAGATGTATTACGCCGTTGGGCCGAGCAAAATCATTTTTGAGAGCGATTGTGCGCCGCAATCGATGGGCCACCAGATGCGCCAGGTGATCAACCTGCACCTGCCTCCGCCCCTGGGTGTGGGCGCCTCTGCCGATGAGGTTTATGAAATGATCGGGGGCAACATCGCCCGTTTGTGCAAAATCCCGGTGGGAGAGCCCGTTGGGGCCTGAGTTTATAATTGTGAAAAAAGACTTTTGGCAGTCAGGCTTCCTGTTCTTGGCAAGCTTCCTCTTGATGGCCTTGGCCGGAGGGTGCTCCGGCGGGGTTGAAAAGAAAGGCGATGCCGATGTTTTCATGGTCGGTTTGCTTAGCCCGGGACCCGTCAACGGGCAAGGCTGGACACAGATTGCCTATGAGGCTCTACTAAAGATTGAGAAAGAATTGGGGGCGCAAATCAGCTATGTGGAGGTGGAGCAATCGCCGGCCTTGTTCGAGCGGGCCTTTCGCGATTATGCCAGCCAGGGTTATCAGATGGTCCTCGGTCACGGTTTTGAATTTCAGGATTCGGCCCTCACGGTGGCGAAAGATTTTCCCGACACCTGGTTCTTCATTTCCAGCAGCAAAATTCGGGAGGGCAATGTCATTGGGGTGGACACCGATTCGAGCCAGCCCTTTTACCTGATGGGAATCATAGCGGCCAAAATGGGCAAAGCCGCCGGGCTGATCGGGGGGGTGGAAATACCGCCCATCACCAACGCATTTATCGGATTCACCAATGGGGTTCGCAGCATCGACCCCTCTTTTCCCATCAGCACCACTTATTTGGGCAGTTGGACCGATGCCGCGGCAGCCAAGGAAGCGGCCTTCAGCATGATAGGGGAGGGGGCCGATTTTATCATACCGGACGCCGATGCTGCTGGTTCCGGCGTTTACCAGGCCCTTAAGGAGACCGGCCCCGGCTATTGGTCTTTCGGAATCTACAACGATTTCACCTCACAGGCCCCGGACAATATGATCGGCAACTATTTCAACGATTACGGGCAAGGTTTGGTCAATATTGCCCGGCAGGTGCAGGAGGGTAGTTTTGCGATTGAATCGAATATCGTATTCGGGGTTAAGGACGAAGACGTGATCTGGGTTGAGTTTGAAGAGGGCAGGGTGCCTGCCGATGTGTTGGAACTGGTGGAAGCCGCCAGGCAGGAGATCATTGCCGGTAAAATCGATACCTTGGCGCCCAACCATTGAAAAGGGAAACTGTGGACGCCAGGGATGCGGAAAGTGCACAGGATATGCCGTCAAATCAGCCGGAACCAAAAAATTTTCCCCCTCCGATTAAGATCCTGCGTTCTGCCGGGCGAATCGTTGCTCTGCCCACGGCTGCCGTGGGCATTGCGTTGGCGGCAGGAGCGATCCTGCTCTTGTCGGCGGGATTTTCTCCACTCAAGGCCTACGGGGTGATGGGGTATGGGGCTTTCGGTACGGTCAACAACCTGGCGGAGACGCTTCTCAAATCTACGCCCTTGATCTTGATCGGTTCGGGGCTGGCGGTGGCCTTTCGCAGCGGCATGTGGAATATAGGGGCCGAAGGCCAACTCTATGCCGGAGCGGTGGCGGCCACTCTGGCGGGGACTGTTTTTTCGGATCTGCCCGCAGTCCTCCTGGTTCCTTTGGTTTTGATTTCCGGTATGGCCGGCGGCGCTGTGTGGGGCGGACTGGCCGGATTTTTCAAGGTGCGGTTCGGCGCCAGCGAAATAGTCACCACCATCATGCTCAATTTCCTGGCCATCATTGCCACCAGCTATTTGGTGACCGGGCCGATGATTGAGGAAGTGGGTAAATTTCCGCAAACGGCACAAATCGCGGAAGCGGCCCGGCTTCCCCGCATCTTGTTGCCGACCCGCCTCCATATTGGTTTCATCCTGGCCTTGGCCGTCTCCCTGGCGACCTATGTGCTGCTTTTCAAGTCCAGCCGCGGCTATGCCCTGCGCACCGTTGGGATAAGCCCGGATGCGGCGCGCTATGCCGGCATCAATGTGGGCGCGGGCCTCCTCACCGCCATGGCTATCAGCGGCGGGGCGGCGGGATTGGCCGGGGCCGTAGAAATAACCGGTTTAACCTATCGGCTTTATCAGGAGATTTCTCCCGGTTACGGTTTTGACGGGATCGCCGTCGCCCTTTTGGCCAACAACAATCCCCTGGGGGTCATCTTCACTGGTATTCTCTTTGGGGCCTTGCGCTCCGGTTCCGAAGTCATGCAGATGAATGCCCAGGTGCCCGCCGTCCTGGTTTCCGTCATCCAGGGGGCGGTTTTGCTTTCGGCGGCAGCTTTCGGAGTATTTCGAATCACCGTGGCGGATCCACATAAGGAGTAGTTGAAAATGGAACCGCTGGCCATAATTGCATTTCTCGCTGCGGTGCTGGGGGCTGCCTGGAGGCTGGCCACTCCTTTCATCTATACATCGTTGGGAGAAGTATTTTCAGAGCGGGCCGGAGTATTGAATATCGGGCTCGAGGGCGTCATGCTGATCGGAGCTTTCAACGCATTTGCCATCGCCTTTTTTACGGGCAGCCCTTTTCTCGGTCTGGCGGCCGCTTTGGCCGCCGGATTGCTCTGCGGGCTGCTCTTCGCATTTTTGACCGTAACCGTGCGGGCCAACCAAATCGTGGTGGGGGCAGCCTTCAACCTGGCCGGTCTCGGTTTGACCAGTTTTCTTTACCGGTCCGTGTTTTCCGGGCGCATGGAGACGGCCCGGGAATACGTTTCCTTCGTTCCCATCGAAATACCATTCTTAAGCCGTTTGCCATTTTTCGGTGAAATTTTCTTTCGGCAAAATTTGATCGTTTACGCCACCCCGCTGGTGGTTTTGGCGGGCGCCTTCATCCTTTACCGGACCGCCTTCGGCCTCTCCCTCAGGGCCGTCGGAGAACACCCGCGAACGGTCGATGCGGCGGGATTGAAAGTGAGCTTGATCCGCTATTGTGGTGTTTTAACCGGTTGCGGATTGGCGGCCATGGGTGGCGCTTATTTGACAATTGCTCACACTAACCAGTTTAACGAGGGCATCACCTCGGGCCGTGGATTTATTGCCCTGGCGGTGGTCGTTATCGGACGTTGGTCTCCCTGGGGCGCATTCTTCGTTTCCCTTTTGTTTGGATTTTTTTACGCCCTTCAATTGAGGCTGCAAGCGGTCTCCTCCATAACGATACCCTACCAGTTTCTGCAAGCCTTGCCCTACCTGCTGACTTTGCTTGTATTCGTCGTTCTGCGCAAACGAACCGCCCCGCCCGCCGCGCTGGGCGTTCCCTACAAATCATGACTTGAAATTGTGGCACAGTCGTTATGAGTGAAGTTTTTCTCAAATTGGATAAAATCGTCAAAAGTTTTCCCGGTGTAAAGGCTAACCGCGGGATCAGCCTGGAAGTCGGGAAAGGGAAAATTCATGCTTTGCTGGGTGAAAACGGCGCCGGCAAGACGGTTCTTATGAGCATCGTCTATGGGCTCCACCAACCCGATTCCGGGAGCATTGTTTATCGCGGCGAACCTGTTGCCATCCATTCTCCCAAAGACGCCATCAAAAGAGGCATCGGCATGGTCCATCAACACTTTATGCTGGTTCCAACCCTGACGGTGGCGGAAAATATCGTTCTGGGACAATACCCGCCCTGGAAGGTTTTGCGGGAAATGGGTAAAGTGGAATCGAGAATCGAGGAGTTGAGCCAGAAATTCGGGCTGAAAATCGATCCTCGCGCTCCCGTGCATCGTCTTTCGGTGGGGGAACAGCAAAGGGTGGAAATTTTGAAGGCTCTTTATCAGGGCGTGGACCTGCTCATTCTCGATGAACCGACGGCCGTGCTTACCCCTCAGGAAACGGATGGGCTTTTGAACTTTTTGAAAGAAATGACTGGGCGCGGATTGACCGTTATTTTCATCACCCACAAGCTGGACGAGGTTATGCGGGCGAGCGACCGGGTAACGGTATTGCGCGACGGCCGGGAGGTTGCCATGGTGCAAACGGCGGAAACCAATCCGCGCGCGCTGGCCCGGCTTATGGTGGGGCGGGAGGTTTTTCTGGAACCTCCGTCGAGAGAGGGAACGGTGGGTAAAAATATCCTTTCGGTGAAAAACCTGACGGTCAACGACGAGCGGGGTTTGCCGGCTGTAAGGGATATAACTTTTGAGGTGAAAAGCGGGGAAATCGTTGGCATTGCCGGGGTGTCCGGGAATGGACAGAGTGAACTGGCCTTGGCTCTAGCCGGATTGAGGCCCGTTTCAAGCGGCCAAATTTATTTTCTCGACACCCCGGCGACTAACCTGCTTCCGCGAAAATTGAGCCGCCTGGGGCTCGCCCATGTGCCCGAAGACCGGCACAAAATGGGAATCGTGCTGCCTTTCACGGTGGCGGAAAATTTTATTTTGCACGATTTCGGCGATCCGCCATTTGCCCGGAACGGATTTTTGCGTTCGGGGTTAATTCGCCGCCACGCCAGGAAGCTGGCCCAAAAATATGCCGTTCGCCATAGCGCGGTGGATCAGGAGATCGGCCAGCTTTCGGGCGGAAACCAGCAGAAGGTGGTCGTTGCTAGGGAATTGCAGCGCAGCCCGCGTCTCCTGTTGGTCAACGAGCCGACCCGAGGGATCGATATCGGGGCCACCGAATTTGTCCGCCGGCAAATAGCGGCGGCCCGCGATGCAGGATCGGCCGTGCTGCTTATATCTTCGGACTTGGAGGAATTGTTTGCCCTCAGCGACCGTTTACTCATTTTTTATGAAGGAAAAATTGTCGGCCAAACCCCCGCAAATAACGAACTTATCGAGGAAATCGGTTTGATGATGGCGGGCCATAAAATCGAAAATTATGCGCCTGAAAACTGAAATCGGCTTTATTTTGTTCTCTTGCTCCTGGCCATTAAACAAGCTACTAATTGGATTAGCTTAGACGTGAAACGATTAATTATAGGCATTACCGGCGCCAGCGGCGTTATTTATGGAATTCGTTTATTGGAAATTTTGCGGGAAACGCAAGAGGTGCATACCCACCTTGCCATTAGCAATGCCGGTAAGCGCACCATTCTCCTGGAAACGGATTTTTCAATTGCCGGGGTGGAAGCGCTGGCCGACGAAGTAATTGCCATTGGCGACATCGCCGCCAACATCTGCTCCGGCTCTTTTAAGACCTACGGCATGATTGTGGCGCCCTGCTCGATTCATTCCCTTTCCGGAATCGCTCATTCCGTGTGCGATAATCTGATCCTCAGGGCGGCCGATGTGGTCTTGAAAGACAGGCGGAAATTACTTCTTTTAGTGCGCGAAACACCCTTGCACCGGGGTCATATTGAACTAATGGAGCGTGCCGCCAAATTGGGGGCCATCATCATGCCGCCGGTTCCCGCCTTTTATCATCGTCCGAAAAAGTTGGACGATATCATCAACCAAACGGCCAACCGCGCACTAGACCTGATGGATATCGAATTGGATGAGGATTTGTATGAACGCTGGCAAGGCCCTGGGCAGTCACAAGAACCTAAAAGTTAAAGGAAGATTGATCGATGGCATCACTGAGAACTTTTCTCGAAACTCTTTCCGAAGATGAGATACTGCGCTTCGAAGAGCCGATGGAACTGGATTATACTCCGACCGCGCTGGCTCTGGAATTGGGGAAAGAGCAGAAATTTCCCATGCTTTGGTTTGAGCAGCCCAATGGCTTCGATATGCCGGTAGTGGCCAATATTTTTGCTAACAGAGACCGCATTGCCCGTATCGCCGGGGCGCCTGATGCGGCCAGTTTCAACGAAACCTGGCTGCGGGCGGAAAATAATCCCGTTTCGCCTCGTCTTGTCGATTCCGGTCCCGCCCAGGAGTTGGTTTTCATCGGCGACGAGGTGGATGTGCGGACGCTTCCCATCAGCCGCCATTTTCAGGCCGACGCCGGGCGCTACATCGGCTCCGGCATATTGATCTGCAAAGACCCTGACACAGGCGTGCGCAACCTCAGCTACCAGCGTTTGCAGTTGAAGGGCAAAGACCGCTTTGGGGCCAGCTTGCACTCCAGGGCCCATATATGGGATCACTTGATTCGCTCGCAGAAACGGGGCAAAAATCTTGAGGTGGCGGTGGTTATCGGGGCGCATCCGGCTATTTATCTGGCGGCCGCCGCCAAGGTGGCCATGGAGGTGGATGAGCTGGACATTGCGGGCGGGCTTTTGGGGAAACCGGTCGATCTCGTAAAATGCCGCACTATCGATATAGAGGTTCCAGCCGAGGCCGAGATCGTCATCGAGGGCGAATTGCTGGCCGATGCGAGTGAGGACGAGGGCCCCTACGGTGAATACACCGGCTACTCAACTTACCGATCAACCCGCAATGTATTCGTCGTCAAGGCGGTCACCCGGCGAGAGAAACCGATTTATCTGGACATCATTCCGGGTAATTCGAGCGAACATCTATTGCTTGGCCGCTGTGCCAAGGAAGCGCATGTATTCAATCGGCTGAAGGAGGTCGTGGCGGGGGTCAAGGCCATTAATTACCCCAAGTCGGGAACTCATTTTCACGCCTACATCTCCCTCCAAAAAGGGGCCGAGGGGCAGGCCCGGCACGCCATCATGCTTTTGTTCGGTTTGGATTCCTATCTGAAACTAGTCATCGCCGTCGATGAGGACATCGATATTTACAACGTGGAGGATATTCTCTGGGCTTTGGCTACCCGATTTCAGGCCGACACCGATTTGTTTGTCGTGCCCAAAGTATTTTGCAATCGACTCGACCCTTCCGCCGTCGATGGCATGTCCGCCAAGTTGGGCATTGACGCGACGCTGCCGCCAGATTTCGAGGCGGAGCGAATCGCTCTTCCCGCGGAGGCATTGGAGAGGGCTCGTTCGGCTTTGGCGAAATTGCTGGTTTGAGGACCTAACCCGGATATTTCATGAAGGGTAAAGTTTGGCTCGTTATTGCTATTGGAGATGGATTTCTTTGTATTTTGGGCGGATCGTCTTGATTTTGAGGTGTTTTTCAGGGTGTAGAGACACTTCCCCCTTTCCCCCATTGGTTCGGTAGCGCCGGGGGCAGCGCCAATGCGCCCTTTAGGTTGGCACCAACCGGCGGGCCGCATGGTTGAAAAGACTGGCCCATGGATAACTTTCACTTAGGTGAAAGTGAATCGTTCGGGTGTTGCGCACGATTACCGCTCCGATCTTGATTAATTTTAGCCGTAGACTGTGGCATTGGAGACGCGCCCACTTCGTCCCTTTTAATGCGAACCGGCGCAAGGCTTCCATCAAGGTGTAGGCCAGCCCCGACAAGAGCAATCGCCACTGGTTGGCCCACCATTTATGCGCGCTGGTGCGTTCGCTGAACAATTGCATCTGTTCCTTGATCCGGTTCTCCATCTCACCGCGGCCACAGTATACTTTGTCGTAAAGCTCTTGGGGATCGCCCTGCAGGTTCGTCACCACGAAGCGCGGGTTGGACCCCTGTGCGGTGTGTTCGGCTTTGTGGATGATAAGGCGTTGGCGCCGCCACGATTTTGCCCCATACTCGAAGTGCTGAAACAGCCGTTGCTTTTTGCCGCTACCCTCGAACCATTGTTTGGCTTGCTCCTGCAACTGCCGGGCCGCTTGCTGCAAGCGTGCATGGCGGGCCGTTCCCACTATAAAATAAACCTCGTTGCGCTCGCACCACGAGAGAATCCGATCCCGGCAGAATCCGCTGTCGGCACGCCAAATAATCCGCGTATGGGGCCAGCTTTGGCGAATCCGTTTAACCAGCAATTTGAGGATGGCCCCGGCATGCTTGCTCGCATCGATCTTGCTGGGCCGCAGGTAGGCCACCAGAAGCTGATCGCCGCAAAAAACATACAGCGGCAAAAAACAGTAATGATCATAATAACCGTGGAAAAAACGTCCCTCCTGGAGCCCGTGCACCGGATTGTCGGTGGCGTCAAAGTCCAGGATGATCTCTTCGGGTTCCTCGGCAAAGGATCCGATGAACTGTTCGACCAGCAACTCGTTCAGGGCAAAGGCTGCCCGCCGATCCTGCCCGTTTTCAAAACGACACAAAGTCGGCGCGCTGGCCAACGCTTCAGTGCGCCCCGTTACCGTTTGCAACAAAGGATCGCGGCGCAGGGTGTCAAAGTCGTTCAAATCCTCATAGCCCGCCCCCAGCCCGTAAACGCGCTGCCGGATCATGGCCAGCATCTCATGGCGCACTTTGCCCTTCTGCCGTTTGTCTACTAATTGCCGGGCCGCTTGCTCGGTCAAGCCCAACCGCCGATCCACTTCCCGGATCAAAAGCAGCCCGGCATCCGAAGTAACCTCACCGCCCTTAAAATCAACCCGCACACGGCGGCCTTTTACCCTTGTCAACTGTAGTTCTAATTGTTTACTTTTTGTCATCGCTGATATTGCTTTAATGTTTAATCTATCCTGCTGTATATCAGCAGATAAGCATATCAGCGATACTTTTTTTATGAAATTTCCGGGCTAAGGGACAATCCGAGTGCCCGTTTCTCCGATTAGGGCGCGCTCGATATTTTCCGGATCGGTAATAATGGCCTCTTTGCCGCCTCGTTCCAGAAAATGGATGGCGGCTTCAATTTTCGGGGCCATGCTGCCGCCGGCGAAATGAATCCCTTCGGCCAGGTATTGTTTAGCCTCGGCCAGGGTCATGCGGTCGATCCACTGCTGGTTCGGTTTGCCGAAATGCAAGGCCACTTTTTCCACCGCGGTGCTGACAATAAAGAGTTCAGCGCCGATTTCATTGGCCAAGAGCGCGCTGGCGTGGTCCTTGTCAATGACGGCGGCCACCCCTTGGAGGTAGCCATCTTCATTCGCCACCACGGGGATGCCTCCACCTCCAGCCGCAATTACCACGAAACCATCCTCAATGAGTTTTTTAATGGCCTCCACTTCGACGATACGGATGGGTTTGGGGGAGGCTACTACCCGCCGCCAACCCCGCCCGGCGTCCTCCATCACATGCCATCCGTCCAACTCCCGGCGTCTCTCCGCAATCTCTTTGTCCATGAATGAACCGATGGGTTTGGAGGGGGTTTGAAAACCGGGATCGTCGCGCGATACTTCCACTTGGGTTACCACCGTGACGGCTTTTTTATCCAGACCGAATTCCTTGAATTCATTGTATAGGTTTTGCTGGAGAGAGTAGCCGATGGAGCCCTGGGAATTGGCACCGCACACCTCCAGGGGCACTTCGTGCAATTCATGCAACGACAGCTCCGAACGCCGCAGCATGAAACCTACCTGAGGGCCGTTGCCGTGGGCGATGACCACATCCCATCCATCCTTGATCATGGAAACGATATGATCGCAGGTCTCCTTGGCTGCGATGTATTGATCCCTTACGGTTTGGTGAAATTTATCTTTGATCAGCGAATTTCCACCGATCGCCACAACGGCGATTTTTTTGGCCATAATTGCCTCCTTTTATCCTGTCATTGGCATTGAACAACTAATAAACAGAATGATCGGACATTTGCTCTGGTCCCGTGTTAGGGGGAAGAGCAAAATTCCAATCCTTCCAAGTCCAGCGAATTTTACCCTGACTAATTCATGGTCAGGGCCATTACCGCCTTTTGCGCGTGCAGTCGATTCTCCGCCTGGTCGAAAACGACTGATTGAGGCCCATCGATGACGCTGTCGCTAACTTCCACGTTTCTGTCTGCAGGGAGAGGATGCATGTAAATAGCGTCCGGGTCGGCCATGGCCATACGACGCTCGTCCGTGATCCAGTCCTTATATTTGTCGATGATGCGGGCGCCTTCTTCATCATCGGTGGTGGTGTTCATGGCACCCCAGCTTTTCGCATAGACGATATCGCTTCCCTTAATGCCAGCTTCAAAATCGTCCATCACTTCCAGGCTGCCGCGGTGTTTGCGGGCGTTTTCCTGGGCTTGTTCGACGATGTGGGGCATGAGATTGAACTCGGGCGGGTGCACCAGGCGCACGTTCATGCCGTAGCGGGTCAAGAGCAGGATGAGGCTTTGCGGTACGCTCATCGGTTTTTGATAACTGGCCGCGTAGGCCCAGCTAACCGTGATCGTTTTACCCCGGGGATCGCCCTTCTTTTCCATGATCGTTTGCAGGTCTGCCAGAATCTGGAAGGGGTGATAGGTTTCGCACTGCATATTTAGTACCGGCACCCGGCAGGCTTCGGCCGCCCAGCGCAGGTATTGCGTGCCCACACCCCAATCGCAGTGGCGAATGGCCAACCCATCGGTGTAGCGGCCCAGGATTTCGCCGATTTCCCTTGTCCCGTCGCCATGGGAGATCTGGGTGGACGAACTGGCCAAAAACATGCCATGACCGCCAAGCTGGGCCATCCCCGCTTCGAAAGAAGACCGGGTCCGCGTGCTGGAGAAAAAGAAGAGCATAGTCAGCACCTTGTCCCTCAGATAGGCATGAGGCAGCCCCAGGGCTCTTTTCCTTTTCAGGTCTACCGCCACGTCCATGACTGTATCGATTTCTTCTTTAGTCCATTCCTGTGTCGTGATCATGTCACGACCTCTTAAATAAGTCTGCATCAGTTTAGTCCTATGTTATTTTAAAAAATCAAAGACGGCTTTCGCCGCCTCCTTTCTGAAAAGAAAATCCTGTTTATGACAAAGAAATCAAAGCAAGCCAATTAATTTCACTAATATTTAAGAAAACCACTACCGTGATTGAAAAATGGAGCCTCTTTGGCGGCCTTGTTTTTCATGCCCCGCGGAGCGGCAGCCGTGATTCAGCTGGTTGTTCGGCAGGGGACAGGCTCCACACAGTCTTTCCGGCCACTACGGTGTGGATAACCTTGCCCTTGAGCTTTTGTCCGTTCCAGGGGGAATTGGCCGAGCGGCTCTGGTAGTCTTCAGGGTTTGCCGTCCATTCCAGATTGGGATCAAAAATCGTAATGTCGGCATCGGCGCCGGGACTGAGCGCACCTTTGTCCAGTTTTAAAACAGCCGCCGGTTTATGGGTGAGAAGAGACAGGAGAAAAGACAGGTCGCAGTGACCGCCTTGCACCAGGGTTTGCAGGCAGACCGCAAGCGCTGTTTCCAGGCCGATAATGCCAAATGGAGCGTAATCGAATTCGCGATCTTTTTCGTAATCGGTATGTGGGGCGTGATCGGTCGCAATACAGTCCAGGGTGCCGTCGAGCAAGCCGCCGATGAGCGCCTGGCGATCCTCCTCCGTACGCAGGGGTGGATTCATCTTGAAATTCACATCGTAAGTTTTCAGGCCATCATCCGTTAGCGAAATATGATGCGGTGAAGCCTCCGCCGTGATGCGGATGCCCCGCTGCTTGGCCCGCCGGATGACATCGACCGCATAGGCGGAGGTGATGTGCTGCAAATGAATGTGAGCGCCGCTGTAGGCCGAAAGGATGACATCCCGCGATACGATAATGTCCTCACCTGAATTGGGCCAGCCACGCAGGCCGTAGCGGATCGAGTTTACCCCTTCGTTCATGACGCCTCCTTCGGTCAAGGCTGCATCCTGGCAATGATCCATCACACAGAGATCGAACATTTTGGCATACTCGACCGCCCGCCGCATTAATTCCGTATTTTGCACACAATCGCCGTCGTCCGTGATTGCGATTACGCCGGCTCGCTGTAGAGAACCGGTGGGGGCCAGCAGCTTGCCCTCGCGCCTGACCGTAATGCAGCCCGTCGGGTAAACATTGACTACCGCCTCGCGTGCGATGGCGTCCTTGATGTACTGGATGGTTCCGGCATTGTCGGCCGGGGGCGAGGTATTGGGCATGCAGACGACTGTGGTGAACCCGCCGGCGGCTGCGGCGCGGGTCCCGCTGCCAATATTTTCCTTGTGAGTTTGTCCCGGTTCCCTCAGGTGGACATGGATATCGACAAACCCCGGGCAGACGACCAGCCCACCCGCATCGACACGCCGGGCCGATTGCTTCTGTTCCTCGCTCAGTTCCGCCACAATTTTCCCCTCAACCGCGAAGACATCCCCGGTTTCATCCCTATTGTTTGCCGGATCGATGACCCGCCCGCCGCTTATCCAAAGTATGTCGCTCATATTATATTAATTAAATTACCTCTTCACTGCTTACCGGATGCACCGCACTGGCGCACAGGTAGAGAACCGCCATGCGGCAGACGATGCCGTTGGTGACTTGCTCAAGGATGACGGAGTTGTCCGAATCGGCCAGTTTGGAGTCGATTTCCACTCCGCGGTTGATGGGTCCCGGGTGCATGATGATGGTCCCCGGCTTGAGCCACGAGGCTCGCATGGCATTGAGGCCGAACATGCTCGTGTATTCCCCCAGAGATGGAAAATGGGTGGAGGTTTGCCGCTCGTGCTGGATGCGCAAAAGCATGAGGGCATCGGTGTCGATCAAGGCGCTCTTGAGGTCGTGGGAGACTTCCACCCCCATGGCGCTGAAATACTCCGGCACCAGTGTGGAGGGACCCACCAGGGTCACCTTGGCGCCAAGTTTCTGCATCGCCAAAATATTGGACCGGGCCACCCGGCTGAACAGGATGTCCCCCAGAATGGTCACTTTTTTTCCCGTAAAATCACTGCCCCAGCGTTCCCGTAGGGTAAAGCAGTCCAGCAGCGCCTGGGTGGGGTGGGCATGGGCGCCGTCTCCCGCATTGATAACCGGAATGTCGATAATTTTACTCAGGTAATAAGAAGAACCGGCGGCGGAGTGGCGCATGACAAGCAAATCGGCATCCAGAGCGACGATGTTGCGGGCCGTATCGCGCAGCGTTTCCCCCTTCACCAGGCTGCTCGCCGAGGCCGCAATGAAGATGCTATCGGCGCTCAGCCGTGAAGCCGCGATTTCAAAAGATACCCGTGTCCGTGTGCTCGGTTCCATGAACAGGTTGACCACGGTTTTCCCCCTTAATGACGGCAATTTTTTCTGCGATCTGCCAAGCGTTTGCTTGAATGAGGAGGCCAGTTTGAATATGGTTTCCAACTCATCCGGCGTGACATCCTCGATAGAGATAAAGTCTTTATGCGTCCAGCTACTGCTCAAAATCATGTTCCGTAAATCGTTAAAAAATTTTCACCAGCCTCATCGGCCTGCATGGAAAGCACCACCTTTTGTTCCGGTGTCGTCATCTCTGTAAAACCAATATAATCGGGTTGGATGGGCAGGCGCCGGTTGCCGCGGTCGCACAGGATCGCCAACTCCACCAGGGCCGGGCGGCCCTGGTCGAAAATTTCATTGAGGGCGGCCCGCGCGGTGCGCCCCGTAAAGAGCACATCATCGACCAGGATAACCGTAGCCCCTTCGATATCGAAAGGCAGCTCCGTGCGCTCGGTTGGGTTCGGTATCGGCTTGCGCCCGATATCGTCGCGGTGAAAGGCCACATTGACCGTGCCATGGGCGACGGGACGACTCAAATTGTCCGATAGACCCTGCGCAATCCGATGGCCGAGGGCGATCCCACCGTCTGCAATACTGGCCACAACCAGTTTTTCGGTCTCACGGTGGCGTTTGCAGATGGCTTGGACGAGGCTTTCGACAGCCTCCTGAATTTCCACGCTCTCAATCCGCTTAACTTCCTTCATCAATTCGGCGGCAGATAATTGGGAGATATTATTCTCCAGCGCAATAGGATTTTCAAAAATTTTATTCACAGCTAAATTTACCCACAAAATCAGTTCCTCAGCACCGCCCCCCATCGCCCCCCATGGCATGGGCGATCCGTTTCAAGCCACACCATACCATAAATTCCCAAAACCGTCAATGGATAGGTTGGCTCCGTTTGATGCGTTTGAATAAACTTCAAAAAAAATACCAAAAACCACCAAATTGCGCCAAAATGTCCCACCAAAAACAAATCCCCTTACCGCTCCCTCGCATTTTGGTAGTGTATAAAAAAAGAATGTTATTTTGTATTTTTAGCTGTACAAATAGCGTTAGGCAGTTTATTCTTAGTGCATGGTTACTAAAATTATTAATTGTCGGCACTGTGGAAGTGAAAATATCATTAAATTTGGCAAGACGCCCAACCATAAACAGCGCTACCGCTGCCATGATTGTGGTAAACAAAGCCGCGAAAACCCCACAGTGAAATACACCGAAGAGCAAAAAGAAATGATCCTTCGAGTCTATCAGGAACGCAGCAGTCTACGCGGTTTACAGCGCGCCTTCGGGGTGAGTCCCAACACCGTTTTGAGTTGGTTAAAAAAAACGACAATCGCTGCGACCGCTCAAAAGCACGATTCTTGCGGCCCGCCGCCATGATGTCATTGAACTGGACGAACTGTGGTCTTTTGTGGGGCGCAAGAGCGATGCCCAATGGGTTTGGATCGCTCTTTGCCGACGCACCCGTCAAATCCTCTCCTATGCCATTGGGCCTCGGGATTGGTATCGTTGCCGGGAACTTTACGAGCGTCTGCCACGGGCCTACAAAAGATGTGCCACCTACAGCGACTTTTGGAGCACTTATGATGAAGTCTTTCCTCATAACCGATCCGTGGGAAAAGAAACCGGTGAAACGGCCCATGTGGAACGATGGAACAATACCCTGCGCCAACGACTGGGTCGTCTCACACGCAAAACCCTCTCCTTTTCCAAGCTTAAGAGTATGCATGAAACCTGTCTGAGACTTTTCATTCATCAATATAATCAAGAATTAGCCACCATTCCTACTTAATACACTACCCGCATTTTTTGGTGGAATGAGCTGTTCTCAACACGTTTATTCAATAATCCCTCGGTATATAATCCCTTTTTAATTTCCCTACCGATTTGATCGAAAATAACAAAGGATAAGATTGCCAGATCACATTGAAAGCAGAAAAATGGATCGATATATAAGAAAGTAGCGATTTCCTACGATTATGAATGTTCATAGGGGAAAAATCGTCTAATCTCAAAGAGGTGTGTAAACGCCGGGGAAAAACCGGTACGGTAAAGAGGGCGCTTTAAAACCGGTACGCTTATCCTAGAAAGGAGGAGTGTATCGAGATATGAAGCAATGGACAAGAGTGCGGCACAAAGTGCTGCGGGACAAGCAGAGCAAGCGCTCTGTAATGCGAGAAGAGGGACTGCACTGGGAGACCCTGGGAAAGATGCTGGCCTATTCCCAGCCGCCGGGATACCGGCGCAAGAAGAGGCGAGAGCGCAAGATCGATCCGTATGTGGGCTGGATCGAGGAGGTGCTCAAAGCGGACCGGAACGTGCCCAAGAAGCAGCGCCATACGGCCAAACGGATCTACCAGCGTTTGGGTCGGGAGAAGGGCTACCAAGGGGGCTACACGGCGGTCAAGGAGGTGGTGGCCGAGCTGCGAGCGAGGCGGCGGGAAGTGTTCGTGCCGCTGGAGCACCGCCCCGGGGAGGGACAGGTGGACTTCGGTCATGCCCTGGTGAAGGAGGCGGGGCAATTGCGTAGGCGGCCATTTTTTGCCATGAGCCTGCCCTACAGCGATGCCTTTTTCGTGCAGGTGTTCGAACGGGAGTGCACGGAGAGCTTCTGGGAGGGGCACCTGCGAGCTTTTGAGTTTTTCGGGGCGGTGCCCCGGCGCATCAGCTATGACAACTCGAAGGTGGCGGTGGGTAAGATTATCGGTTCGCGTGAACGCAAGCTGACCGACGGGTTTCTGCAGCTACAGAGCCATTACCTGTTCGAGGAACACTTCTGTCTGCCCGCCCGGCCCAACGAGAAGGGCGTGGTCGAGGGGATCGTGCGTTATGCCCGGGCCAACTTCCTGGTACCGGTACCGCAGGTTCGGGACCTGGAGGAACTCAACGCAAAGCTGTTGGAGGCATGTGAGCGGGACATGGAGCGTAAATTACGCGGGAAAAGGGCGGTGAAAAAGGAACTGCTGGCCGAGGAGCGCGCCGTCATGCTGGCGTTGCCGCCCATACCCTTTGAAGCGAGCCGCAAACGCTCGACCTGCGTCAGCAGCCTCTCGCTGGTGCGCTTCGAGTGCAACGACTATTCGGTGCCGGTGCGCTGCGCCCACCATCCGGTGGTGGTGGAAGGGTCCTGTCGGCAGGTGGTGATCTTCTGTGGGGGCCAAGAGGTGGCCCGGCACCGCCGCATTTGGGATAAAGAGCAAGTCTCTTTCGAGCCGGTGCACTACCTGGCTTTGCTGGAGAAAAAACCGGGCGCTTTGGACTTCGCCCGCCCACTCTCGGGCTGGCAGTTGCCGCAGTGCCTGCAGGTCCTCAGACGCCGGCTCGAAAGCCAATGCGGGGGCGAAGGCACCCGGGAGTATATCCGGGTGCTGCGGCTGTTGGAGAAACACCCCATGGCGGCCTTGCAGCAGGCCGTCGTCTCGGCCCTGCGGGGGGGGGGACTGACTCGTGAGGCCATCGCCCAGTATCTCTATCCTCAGGAAGACTACGGGAGCAGAACCTTCCGGCTGGACGGCCATCCACACCTGCGTCACGTCCGTGTGGCCGCCCCTGACCTCGGTGCCTACAGCGAACTGCTCAAGATTCCAGGAGGGGCTTTATGAAGGAAGAAAAAAACCAGCTGCTGTTACACCATCACCTCAAGAAACTGAAGTTGCCCACCATCCTGCGCGAATGGCCGGCGGTGGCCGCGGCTTGTTCCCGGGACCGGCTCGATTACGCCGCCTTTTTGTTGCATCTGGTCGAACGGGAGCTCATTGAACGCGAACAGCGGGCCGCCCAGCGGCGGATCAGAAACGCCCGTTTCCCCGTGCTCAAGACCCTCGAGAGCTTCGCCTTTGAAGCGCAGCCCTCGATCAACGAAGCGCTCATCCGAGAGCTCATGCGCGGGGAGTATGTCGACCAGCGCGAAAACGTGCTGCTCCTCGGTAACGCCGGTACCGGTAAAACGCACCTGGCCACCGCCCTGGGCTTTGCCGCCTGTGCCCAGGGCCGGCGGATCCGTTTCTTCGGGGTCACCGCCCTGGTTACCCATATGCTCGAGCAACGCGACAACCACGACCTGCAGCGCTTCATGAAGCAACTCGAAAGGCTCGACCTACTCATCCTCGACGAACTCGGTTACGTCCCTTTTTCCAAGACCGGTTCCGAACTGCTCTTCGACGTGGTCAGCCGCGCTTACGAGCGCACCAGTCTCATCGTCACCACCAACCTGCCCTTTGAGAACTGGATCGAAGTGCTCGGTTCCGAACGGCTCACCGGAGCTCTGCTGGACCGACTCACCCATCGGGTGCATATCCTCGAAGCCAACGGGCAAAGCTACCGCTTGCGCGATGCTCGACGCCGTCGCCGTGGCACAAAACAATAAACGCCTTGGGCCCGGCTCGTCGGCCTCCGGCCTCCTCACCGACCCCAAGCCAATCCCCAAAACCAACTCCCAAACCCTAAACCTTGACGTACCTGCAATTACTAACCTAAACCTTATTCCAAGCGTACCGGTTTTACCCCGACCCCCGTACCGGTTTCATCCCGGCGTTTACAGTAGGCATAATGCGGCTATTATCGTTAGTATTGCTGCTTGGTCCGCCTTTCTTTGTTCCATGGATTACAAATATACGGTGAGGGATGAACAGAGGACTCTCAGGAAACTTTTCCTTTAGCATCTTATTATGCTTTCGATAGTCGCTCGCTGCTTTTCCGAAATCTACTTTCATTTTTTTGGTCATCATATTGCAGGCTGCCTCTACGCAGCCCGTGATTGAGTATCCATAAAATTTTGGCCTAATTTTGCAAGTAAGTTTGTAGTCCTTGGGCGAAGAAGAGGATTTTTCTGTTTCCCAAAATTCAAATCCTATCTCAAAGATCAGGGGTTTTATTCTTAACGTTTGTTGGCTTTGAAGAGGAGCCTGAGGCCGAGGGTTTGGAAGAGGAGGTTGGGGAGCCAGATGAGGAGGTCGGGGCGCAGGGCGGGTTCATTTTCCAGCCATCCGACCATGATGATGAGGAAATAGTAGGTCATGGCCAGGACGAGGGCCAGGGCGACGTTGGCGTAGGTCTCCCGGCGGCCCACGCGCACTCCCAGGGGTATGCCGATCATGGCCAGGGACAACACGGAAAAGGCCATGGCAAAATTTTTCTGGATGCGCAGTTGTATCTTTATTTTTTCCTTTTTGGTTTTTTGTATTTCCTCCGGCGGCGTTTCCGGGATTCGCTGAAGCCGTTCCAGTTCCTCCGCGTAGGTGTTTTTGCGTTCCAGCAAAGTGGTGAGGTTGAGGGCGGCAAGGCTCACGTACTGGCGCTTGCAGCCCAAAAGCCGATCCAGCGGCAGCCGCAGCCGGGTTTCCCGGAATGAAGCGGTGGGGCGGATGGCTTGCATGTCCTCGGGCCGGTTTTCGCTGCGCAGTTCCGCGGTGGCGTTTTTCAATGTGAGGATGAGCGTGTCGGTTGCCTCCTCGTAGTCGAATCGCCCCGATTGGGCGCGCAGAATGCGCAGGGCGCGATACTCGTCATCCAACTCCCAAATCCACAAGTCGCTCAGTTCACGGCCTTCCTTGGAGTTCACGTAGAGAACGTAGCCGGGGAAATCTTTGATGAAAGTTCGCTCGACGATGAAACGCAGCGGATCTTCGCGGACCAGGTTATTGAGGATGCTTTTAAAATGAGCCCTGGCCTCCGGGGCGTAGCGGTTGTTGATGACCAGAGAGAGGAACACACCGATCAGGGCGACCGCGAAAAGGGAGGCCGACAACCTCCAGAGCGATATACCGGCCGATTTGAAAGCGATAATTTCCCGCCCCGCCGACAGTCTGCCCAAAACCATCAGAATGCCGGTCAAAATACCCAGAGGCAGGGCATAGGAAACGACATAAGGGATCAAGAGAAGGAGCAGGTCGGCAAACATCCCGCCGGTCAACCGGCCGGCAGCGAGCAGGCCGATGATCTCCTTCAAGGCGTTTCCGGCCAGCAAGACAAATACGAACAGGCCAACAGCCGAGACCGAACAAAGAATGACGGATTGGAAAATGTAGCGATGGATCAGTTTCAAACTTGAAGCCGGGGCTGGTTGTTCATTAGAACTTTGGACAATCTAAAATTTTAAGAGAACGGGTTAATTGCTTAATCAGGATTGACCGACAAAACAAGCCTTCACCTTCTAAACGCATTTGCGCCAATCGCCATGAAAATCTCCATCGGTTCCGACCACGCCGGATATGAATACAAGGAAGCTATTAAAATAATGCTTTCAAAATTGGGCCACGAGGTGGTGGATTTCGGGACCGGGAGCCCTGAATCGGTCGATTACCCGAAATTTATCCGGCCCGCGGCGGAGGCGGTGGCCAATGGCGATTGCGAAAGGGGGATCGTCCTGGGCGGTTCGGGAAATGGGGAGGCCATGTGCGCCAACCGGCTGCGGTCCATTCGATGCGCCTTATGCTGGAATGAGGAATCCGCCAGGCTCTCCCGCCGGCATAACAATGCCAATATGCTTTCCCTTGGCGAGCGCATGATGGACCTCGATACCGCCCTGGCCATCGTCCGCGTTTGGCTCGACACGGAGTTTGAAGGCGGCCGGCACGTGGGCCGCATCGCCTTGCTCGATGAAAATAGCTAGAGGACGATGATGAAGTTGGCGAGGCGGAGCAAACGCTCAGCCCAACGCTTTTTGTAATCGATGGCCATGCCCAGGTCGTAGACCTCAATTCCTTCGCCGGCCAGTCCTGCGATCATTTCCAATTGGGCCAAATTACCCGGACTACAGGCAGCATAATGGCCGTCATAACCCATTTGGAAACCCCGGTAGGTTTTTCCCAGGATGCCACCGGCGGTATAGGCGATATCGGCGCCTTCGGTATTTTGCCCGAATACGACCCTCAGGCAGCCTTTGGCGGCCGCTCTTTGAAAAAGTTCCCGGTAAAAATGGCGATGGTCCTGGAGCAGAAATACGCTCTCTCCCGCTTCCTGTTTCCAGGATAGCTTTTCTATCTTCAGGATACGATCGAAGATCGAATCACCATCCGATCCTGCTGCGATATATTGGAAGCGAAGCCCGGCTTTTTCGGCCTTTCGTTTAATCGATCTCGTGGCAGCCCTGAAATGAGCGCTGCGGCGGCTCAGGTATCCATTGAGCCCGCCTTCGAGAGACGCTTGCAAGCAATCGATGCCGGGAAAAGACCATTGCTGCCGAAATTTCTCCCGCTGGTTTCGGATCAGGCCGTGCAGGGGAGAGAACATTGGAATGCCGCTTAAAATCAGGGGTAGTGTATTAAGTAGGAATGGTGGCTAATTCTTGATTATATTGATGAATGAAAAGTCTCAGACAGGTTTCATGCATACTCTTAAGCTTGGAAAAGGAGAGGGTTTTGCGTGTGAAACGACCCAGTCGTTGGCGCAGGGTATTGTTCCATCGTTCCACATGGGCCGTTTCACCGGTTTCTTTTCCCACGGATCGGTTATGAGGAAAGACTTCATCATAAGTGCTCCAAAAGTCGCTGTAGGTGGCACATCTTTTGTAGGCCCGTGGCAGACGCTCGTAAAGTTCCCGGCAACGATACCAATCCCGAGGCCCAATGGCATAGGAGAGAATTTGACGGGTGCGTCGGCAAAGAGCGATCCAAACCCATTGGGCATCGCTCTTGCGCCCCACAAAAGACCACAGTTCGTCCAGTTCAATGACATCATGGCGGCGGGCCGCAAGAATCGTGCTTTTGAGCGGTCGCAGCGATTGTCGTTTTTTTTAACCAACTCAAAACGGTGTTGGGACTCACCCCGAAGGCGCGCTGTAAACCGCGTAGACTGCTGCGTTCCTGATAGACTCGAAGGATCATTTCTTTTTGCTCTTCGGTGTATTTCACTGTGGGGTTTTCGCGGCTTTGTTTACCACAATCATGGCAGCGGTAGCGCTGTTTATGGTTGGGCGTCTTGCCAAATTTAATGATATTTTCACTTCCACAGTGCCGACAATTAATAATTTTAGTAACCATGCACTAAGAATAAACTGCCTAACGCTATTTGTACAGCTAAAAATACAAAATAACATTCTTTTTTTATACACTACCAGTCTATGAATCTTATGTAGATATGGTTCCTGCTCAATGGACTGCAATCAAAGTCGTGGTATCCGGCCTGCAGGCGCAGCTTTTTGTTAATGGCGCGGAACAGCCATGCCTAATCGTAAACGATTTGAAACTCGGAGACACGAGAGGAAAGATTGCTCTTTGGACATCCCGGTCAACCGTGGCTCATTTCAGAAACCTCGTCGTTCAATCGACAACGGAATGGGAGCAATGAATTTGTTTTTCAGATACTTCAGTACGGTTATCCTGTGGCTTCTTGCCGCAAATGGTTTACAGTCCGCGGAAAATTTAAAGCAAATTTCGTTCTTCGATAATTTTGAGAACGGCTTGGGAAAATGGGATCTTAATAACCCGGCCAAGCTGCCTATTATCGAATCCGGAGATGAGGAACACGGCAAGGTCCTGGCCCTCTACCCCGGTGGGCATAATGTGCATGCGCTGATAAAAAATTCGGACCGATGGACTAACCCGGATATTTCATGAAGGGTAAAGTTTGGCTCGTTATTGCTATTGGAGATGGATTTCTTTGTATTTTGAGCAGATCGTCTTGATTTTTAGGTGTTTTTCAGGGTGTAGAGACACTGCCCCCTTTCCCCCATTGGTTCGGTAGTGCCGGGGGCAGCACCAATGCACCCTTTAGGTTGGCACCAATCGGCGGGCCGCATGGTTGAAAAGACTGGCCCAAGGATAACTCTCACTTAGGTGAAAGTGAATCGTTCGGGTGTTGCGCACGATGACCGCTCCGATCTTGATTAATTTGAGCCGCAGGGTGTGGCATTGGGCCCGCGCCCACTTCGTCCCTTTTAAGGCTAACCGGCGCATGGCTTCCATCAAGGTGTAGGCCAGCGCCGACAAGAGCAATCGCCACTGATTGGCCCACCATTGATGGGCGCTGGTGCGCTCGCTGAACAATTGCATCTGTTCCTTGATTCGGTTCTCCATTTCACCGCGGCCACAGTATACCTTGTCGTAAAGCTCCTGGGGATCGCCCGGCAGGTTCGTCACCACGAAGCGCGGGTTGGACCCCTGTGCGGTGTGTTCGGCTTTATGGATGACCAACCGCAGCCATCGCCACGAATCGGCAGCATAGACGAAGTCCTGGAATAACCGTTGTTTTTTACCCCTTAGTTCGAACCATTCTTTGGCCTGCTTTTGCAACTGCTGGGCGTCTTGCTGCAAGCGTGCATTGCGAGCCATCCCCACGATGTAACTAACCCGGATATTTCGTAAAAAAAGTATCGTTGATATGCTTAACTGCTGATATACAGCAGGATAGATCAATAATTAAAGCAATATCAGCGATGACAAAAGGTAAACAATTAAAGCTACAGTTGACAAGGGTAAAAGGCCGCCGTGTGCGGGTTGATTTCAAGGGCGGAGAGGTTACTTCGGATGCCGGACTGCTTTTGATCCGGGAAGTGGTTCGGCAGTTGGGCTTGACCGAACGAGCGGCCCGACAGTTAGTGGACAAACGGCAGAAGGGCAAAGTACGCCATGAGGTATTGGGGATGCTGCGGCAGCGCGTTTACGGGCTGGTGGCGGGCTATGAGGATTTGAACGACTTTGATACCCTGCGCCACGATCCATTGTTGCAAACGGTAACGGGGCGCATTGAAACGTTGGCCAGCGCGCCGACTTTGTGTCGTTTTGAAAACGGGCAGGATCGGCGGGCGGCCTTTGCGGTAAACGAGCTGTTGGTCGAACAGTTCATGGGCTCCTTTGCCGAGGAACCCGAAGAGATCATCCTGGACTTTGACGCCACCGACAATCCGGTGCACGGGCTCCAGGAGGGACGTTTTTTCCACGGTTATTATGATCATTACTGTCTTCTGCCGCTATATGTTTTTTGCGGTGATCAGCTGCTGGTGGCCTACCTGCGGCCGAGCAAGATCGATGCCAGCAAGCATGCCGGGGCCATCCTCAAATTGCTGGTTAAACGGATTCGCCAAAGCTGGCCCCGTAAGCGGATTATTTGGCGCGCCGACAGTGGATTTTGTCGAGACCGGATACTCTCTTGGTGCGACCGCAACGAAGTTAGTTACATCGTGGGGATGGCTCGCAATGCACGCTTGCAGCAAGACGCCCAGCAGTTGCAAAAGCAGGCCAAAGAATGGTTCGAACTAAGGGGTAAAAAACAACGGTTATTCCAGGACTTCGTCTATGCTGCCGATTCGTGGCGATGGCTGCGGTTGGTCATCCATAAAGCCGAACACACCGCACAGGGGTCCAACCCGCGCTTCGTGGTGACGAACCTGCCGGGCGATCCCCAGGAGCTTTACGACAAGGTATACTGTGGCCGCGGTGAAATGGAGAACCGAATCAAGGAACAGATGCAATTGTTCAGCGAGCGCACCAGCGCCCATCAATGGTGGGCCAATCAGTGGCGATTGCTCTTGTCGGCGCTGGCCTACACCTTGATGGAAGCCATGCGCCGGTTAGCCTTAAAAGGGACGAAGTGGGCGCGGGCCCAATGCCACACCCTGCGGCTCAAATTAATCAAGATCGGAGCGGTCATCGTGCGCAACACCCGAACGATTCACTTTCACCTAAGTGAGAGTTATCCTTGGGCCAGTCTTTTCAACCATGCGGCCCGCCGATTGGTGCCAACCTAAAGGGTGCATTGGTGCTGCCCCCGGCACTACCGAACCAATGGGGGAAAGGGGGCAGTGTCTCTACACCCTGAAAAACACCTAAAAATCAAGACGATCTGCTCAAAATACAAAGAAATCCATCTCCAATAGCAATAACGAGCCAAACTTTACCCTTCATGAAATATCCGGGCTAAGTCAAACTTTTCCGAAAAAATCGACATAACCTTTATACTTTATCAGGATTCAGGAATCGACAATCCTGATTTCTGTCTCTTGTATCCTATCGATCGCAATCCGCCTGTTAGCACAAATATTGTCGAAAAACAAAAAACAATCCTGCTCTTAATCTTTAAATTAATTAGAAATTGAAATGCCAATTATAAAGGGAGTCGAATTTCGTCAGTTTTCAGCCAATCATCTTAATGCCAAGCGAAATTGGCTGGTGGTAAAACTTAATACCGACGATCCCAATCTCTGGTAGTGTATAAAAAAAGAATGTTATTTTGTATTTTTAGCTGTACAAATAGCGTTAGGCAGTTTATTTTTAGTGCATGGTTACTAAAATTATTAATTGTCGGCACTGTGGAAGTGAAAATATCATTAAATTTGGCAAGACGCCCAACCATAAACAGCGCTACCGCTGCCATGATTGTGGTAAACAAAGCCGCGAAAACCCCACAGTGAAATACACCGAAGAGCAAAAAGAAATGATCCTTCGAGTCTATCAGGAACGCAGCAGTCTACGCGGTTTACAGCGCGCCTTCGGGGTGAGTCCCAACACCGTTTTGAGTTGGTTAAAAAAAACGACAATCGCTGCGACCGCTCAAAAGCACGATTCTTGCGGCCCGCCGCCATGATGTCATTGAACTGGACGAACTGTGGTCTTTTGTGGGGCGCAAGAGCGATGCCCAATGGGTTTGGATCGCTCTTTGCCGACGCACCCGTCAAATCCTCTCCTATGCCATTGGGCCTCGGGATTGGTATCGTTGCCGGGAACTTTACGAGCGTCTGCCACGGGCCTACAAAAGATGTGCCACCTACAGCGACTTTTGGAGCACTTATGATGAAGTCTTTCCTCATAACCGATCCGTGGGAAAAGAAACCGGTGAAACGGCCCATGTGGAACGATGGAACAATACCCTGCGCCAACGACTGGGTCGTTTCACACGCAAAACCCTCTCCTTTTCCAAGCTTAAGAGTATGCATGAAACCTGTCTGAGACTTTTCATTCATCAATATAATCAAGAATTAGCCACCATTCCTACTTAATACACTACCGGAGTGGGTATTGCTTCTGACTGGCTGGCAAATTCTCGGCCTGGCCGCTGCCATCGTCTTTTCATTCACACGCCAGGGATTCCATGCCTTTTCCTACTATTTATCCCTGGTCCTCGTATTCACCAATCTGGCTGCTCTGGCTTTCAGTATTTTACTGATCCTCGATTCCGCTTTTTTTGAAAAATGGTTGAAAAAAGGAATCCTGAGGATAGCCGCCAATGGCATCATTGTTCTCGCCGTATTATTGTTTGCCAGGGAAATAGCGCCCCGGATTGTAGGCATGGTCTGTCCCATGGGCATCCAGCATTCGGTTGATAAAGGACATATAGCCTTTGCCTTGGCCAACCTGGCCGTCATTGCCATCAGTGTGTTGGCCTCCGTCCTGGTTTATTTGCAAGCCCGTTTGCGTAATGAGCTGGAGAAAGAAGTCGGGGAAAATGAGCGCCTCAAGCGGCTTCAGGTGGAAACACGGTTCGCCGCCCTTCAATCCAAGGTGAACCCGCATTTCCTCTTTAACACCCTCAACACAGTGGTGGACCTCGTCTATAAACAACCGGCTCAGGTAGAGGAGATTATCCTCAATTTGGCAGGCATTTACCGCAAAGTACTGGCCCACCCCGACCATGAGTTGACCTCCCTTAAAGAGGAGATCGAGCTGGTCAATAATTATTTGCTGGTGGAAAAAGCGCGCATGGGATCCCGTCTTCGTTTCGAAGTCGATGTGGACGACTCACTGCAATCCTGGCAGATCCCGCAGATGGCCCTTCAAATATTGGTGGAAAACGCAATCCTGCATGGGTTGAGCAAGAAAAAGGAAGGGGGCCATATCCACATATCCGCAAAAAATCATGGGGATACCCTATTGTTAACCGTTCGCGATGACGGGTCTGGTTTGAACAGTTTGCATGCAGGCAATGGCATGGCCCTTGGCAACCTCCGTGAACGCCTGAAACTTCTCTACAAGGAAGGGGCTGAATTTCATCTCAAGGAAAATTCCGATTCCACCGGGGGAGCAGAAGCCATTCTTGAAATTCCTCGTGCAAGACATAGACATAGTTGACACTGTAATCGTCGAGGACGAAACGCCTTCCCTCGAACGTTTGAAGGATCAGTTGGGAAATTTTCCACAAATTCGCATTGTGGGAGAAGCCCTTGATGGCGAAGGCGCCGTAGCGACCATCGACCGGTTGCGGCCCGAGTTGGTTTTTCTCGATATCGAATTGCCGGAATTTAACGGATTCGAGGTGCTTAATCGAATTTCCTGCTCTCCCATGGTGGTTTTTGTAACCGCCTTTAACGAATACGCGCTCAAGGCATTCGAGGAAAATATTTGCCCCCCATGGGGGGCAACGAGAAAACAAAACCCTTTACCAAAACAAGCCGCCTGACACACTAATCAATAAACAATGAATATAAGAGAATCCCGTGTCCAACAAATCCAGTACACGTCACTGCGCAAAAAACTTCTATTTTGACACTTTCCCTTCCCATGGCTTTATCCATCACCTGGGCCGGGGATTTTCACTTTTCTTAACCACACCTCGGCTACCTGGCAGCCCCGGCCATTACCACCCAGTCCGCTCTGCCGTCGCCAGCTCAAGGTCAAAACACCGCCCGTGGTGGCCTCTCGCGGAATGGCAAATTCAAGACGGCGAAATGGAACCGGCTTCTCGATTAAAGGATGGATTTCAAATTGATCGTTGGCCGTCAGCCGGATATTCTTGTCGGGGCTGTCCCCGGCATAGACAACCTGCAAGAGGTATTGTGCCTCGGGGTCGAGGTCGGTGTATCGCATTTGCACGGGGGTATCGTATTTCGTTTCGGCATAACGCCACCAGTATATCGGGTAATCAATAAACTCCGCTTCTCGCTCTCCGAATCCGGCCAATGAAGATCGCAGGAGCATGGGATCGTTTTCGACGCCCGCCCCGCGGAGCAGGTGCGGCTGCCGGGTTAAGTTGCCAAGCTCGTCGTAAAACCCACCCGATCCTGGGTTGGTGTGGTTTAGCAATTCATCAATACCCGCCAATCGTTCTTCCTCCGAGAGAATGCCAATCTCGGCAAATCGACGCTTTAGCCAAAGCCGGTTGTTAAGAGGAAGATCGATGGAGTCCAGGTTGGCGCCGCGATGAATTTCTGTCGCCTGATACTTCTCGATACTAAGCTGCATGCCGATACTGTGAAACAGATCGTCGGCCAATGCAAATACCCGATCCCGCCAGTCTGTCGATACCGGTTCCGATTCTACCCGGTCGAGAATAACTTCCGCCGCGGCCAGGGCTTTCATCGAATTTCCTCGTTCCGCTTTGCCAAGCGCATCAAAAGCAAATTCCTCCAGAGAAGTTTCGTGTATTAATCGGCTGCGAAGGTAAGCATCATAATAAGCGCGATAAAGAGCCATTTGGAAACGCCAGTTGGATCGCACTGCCGCCGGAGCCGACCGCTCCATGGATTGAAATTGCTTTAACGTTGTGTAAACTTCCTCGTTCTGCAAAAGGGGGCCGTTCCAGTTGCTTTCCAGGGCCATCAAACCCTGGGAAAAATCGTCCTCGTAGTCCTCTCCGATAAAATAACGGCTGTACTCCTTCAGGATTTCGTAGGCGGACGCATTAGGATTCCAGCCCAGGCTGCTGTAGATAAATTTATTCACATCATCGTTGACGCCGTCGGAATAAGTAATGAATCCCACTGAATCCAGGGCGTGAAGATCCATGATGCGTTTATACGCCTGAGGGCGCGGATTAATGGATTCACGCCCTTCGGTTAAAGCAAAGGCCATGTCCCAATCCTGGATGGGGTACTGGCATTGCCGCATATGGGCGATATCCGGGTAAAGCCGCAGGTCATATCGGGACGGCGTTTTATCCCGCAATTCCTTGACCGATACTCTCACATGCGGGCCATAGACAACCCCTCTCAGCCACTCCGGTTCTTCCCTCAGAAGCTCGAAAAATTCTTCCAGCTTCTCCGCACCGAAATGCTGGGGGGAAACCCACATCCCGGCATCGGGATGGTGACGGCGCAGAACTTCAGCCTGTTTTTCCAGAAAAGCCAATAGATGTATGGGCCGGGTATGGCCGGGATCTCCTCCGGGAACAAAAACCCCGTCCAGGCGCTGCATCCGGCTGAAAATTTCTTCCGATTCCTGCAATGCGAGTCGAACCGTCGCAGGGTCGGAATAATCCTCAAAATGAGCCGGATACCATAACCAGGTATCGAGATCGTAATCGTCCAGTAGGCGGGATAATTGAACCAGCATTTCCTTTGTGGGGAGGGGGAAATGAGGGCTGGTGTCTTTGTCGCCGGATAACGGCGGGATCAATTCAATGGCATTGGTGCCGAATACGACCAAATCCCGAATATACTGCTCCCACCTGGGCAACGACCAGGCGTCATAGGTATTCGACTTTGACCGGTAGCCGATCTGGTGCCCGCGCATTGCATAAGCCGGAGCGGAAATTTCCCTGATTTGGCCGGAAATCTCTATCTGGCCCTCGGACATGGATAAGAGCCGGAGCAGCCGCCCAACGCCAAAAAGGACTCCCCTCAAATCGCTTCCCGCCACCACCACCAGTCCGACCGCTCCATTTTGAGCAATACTGCCGATCCGATAGCCTTCGGGAGCTGGTGTTTCACGATCCTCCAGCCACTCGGCAAGCGGGTTAAAAGGTAATTTTTGCAATAATTTACTTTCACTCTGCCCGATGGCGATTACGGGCCGGTCGGGAGGAGGCCATTTTTCTGCGGTTGGCAATCGTATGCCGGTTCGCTTTTCCACTTCATCGACCAGCATTTCAACGGCCTTGTCTTGCGCGCGGTTTTCGCCGATTTCGGCCACAATGACCGCATGGCTCAAATCCAGCGCCGCCGCCTGCGCAATCGGAGTAAATAGCAAAAAAACAAGTAATGTTTTTTTCATAATTTAAATTGGCCAGAAAAAGGGAAGGGTGAGCATAACGACGACGAAGGTAACGAGGGAAAGGGGAACTCCCAGCTTCAGGTAGTCGATGAACCTATAACCGCCGGGGCCCATGACAAGGATGTTGGCCGGGTGAGAGATGGGACTGGTGAAACTGGCCGATGCCGCCACGGCGATAGCCATCATTCCAGCGTAGGGGGAAATGCCCATATCGGCACAGGTTTTCAGAACAATGGGCGCCATCAGTACGACCAGGGCGGAGGTGGGAATTACGGTGGTGGCAATCGCCGTTACCAGATACAGCCCCATAAGGACTGGCCAGCGCCCGAAATCACCAAGGGCGGCCACCATTCCCCCAGCCAGATATTCCGCCGCCCCGCTTTGGTGCATGGCCAAGCCCAGAGGCAGCATCCCGGCAATGAGGAAAACCGCCCTCCACTCGATGGCCTGGTAGGCTTCCTCCATTTTCAGACAGCCCGTTAAAACCATCATAGCCGCTCCGCAAACCGCCGCCAGGGAGATCGGCAAATAGCCCGCCAAAACGGGAATCAACACCGCCATCATGATGATCGCTGCCAGGGGTCCCTTGGCTGTATCCACGGCCGGTCTTTCACGCCGGGTGAGGATGAGAAAATCCGGCTCCTCAGCCAGTCGATCCAGTTTCTCCCCTGGGCCCATGAGTAATAGGGCGTCGCCGAAACGCAGTGCAATATCGCGCAAGTTCGACCGGCGGGGTTTACCCTCGCGCCAAATAGCCAGAATTTGCAGGCCGTATTTTTCCCGGAAATGTAGGCTCCGGGGGGTTTTTCCGGCGAGATTGGACCGGGGCGCCAGAACGGCCTCAATCATGCCCGCTTTTTCCGAATCGAGGTCCCTCAATTCCACAGAAGTTTCCCCTTCGATTTTCAATTCCTGGAGACCGCGCAGAATTTTCAAATCCACGGGCCGGCCGTGGATCGTCAATAGATCGCCCGCCTGCAATTTTTCCTCCGGCCCCGGCAGCAATTTCTTTTCACCATCCCGCGCAATAGCCAGCACTCTTAACCCGAATGCGTCGCCCAGGCGGCTTTCGGCCAGAGTCTTGCCCGCCAGAAAAGATTCTTCGGGCACCGCCACCTCGAATATTCTTTGGGCAAAACTTTGCACCTTTCCCAGATCGGATTCCGTCGCTTCCTGAAAGTTCTCGAAATCGGAGGAAGCCTCTTCCAGTAGGTCCAGTTTTTCCCTCGGGCCATGCAAAAGCAGCCGGTCTCCCCCTTGCAGGCGCGGGTCTTGCATTCCCTGTCTTGCCGATCCGGCTTTTTTCCGAATCAAGAGCACATTTACTCCGAAGCGATTCCTGAAATCCGTTTCCGCCAGGGTCTTGCCGGTGAGCGATGACTCGGGTTTGAGGAATGCCTGGGCCAGAGACAGATTTCCGGCCAGCAGGTCGCGAGGATCGCCCGGCATGGGATCGATCGCGAATTCCCGCCAACCCTGCAATTCGTCAAGCCTCTCCATACGGCCCTGGGCCACCAATCGGTCACCGGCCCTGAAGACGGTTGCCGGTTCGGGCGCCAGCCGGGTGCGCCCGTCACGCACCAAGGCGATCACATGCAGCCCCAGAGCGGAACCCAAACGGCTCTCGGCCAAAGTGTTTCCGGCCAGCAAAGAATCCCTTTCCAGGCGCAATACAAAGGTAATGTCCCCGAGCGCATATTGTTCCCGCAGCGATTCCGGCGACCCTTTGAAAGAATCGGCTTCAGGGTCCACCTTGGGCAGGAAATGGCGGCCTACAAAAGCCACAAAGAGGATGCCGGCAACCATTACGCAAAGACCCACCGGCGTGTAATCGAAAAGACCGAAGGGGGCCATCTCTGCGTCTCGCAGCGCCGTGCTAACGAGGAGATTGGGCGGTGTGCCGATCAAAGTGGTGAGACCGCCCAGGAGAGTCCCGAATGCCAGGGGCATGAGCAGGCGGGAGGGTGGCCGGCCTGTTTTTCGGGCAATATCCATGACAACCGGAAGGAGGAGGGCGGCAACCCCGATATTGTTCATAAAAGCGGATAAACCGCCACCCGCCACCATGATCACGATGATCGTGCGCGCTTCGCTCGTTCCAGTCAGACGCAGAATCATTTTACCGATTTGGTCGGCCACACCGGTCCGGCTGAGTCCCTCGCTAAGAATGAACATGGCCCAAATGGCCACCACGGCCGGATTGCTGAACCCAGAAAAAGCCTCCTCCGGACTGACCAGGCCGGTCAAAGCGAGCGATCCCAAAACCAGTAAAGCGACCAGGTCCATGCGAATGAGCTCGGTCAGGAAAAGAATGAGCGATACGACCAAAATGGCCAACACTCCAGCAATCTCCAAAGTCATAAAAAAGTTTTCAAGTTGGATTTCTCACTCCCGAAAGCCCTTTATTTATAATTTCCTATCGAACGAACTCAGGGTGCTTGACTTCCGCTTCGATACGCTTCCCGAATCGCTCCTCCGCCACTTCCAAATCGTGTTCGGACTGGAGACCAAGCCAGAACCCGGCAGTCGTGCCAAAATATTTGGAGAATCGCAAAGCAGTTTCAGCCGTTATCGAGCGTCTCCCCTTAACGATTTCCGTGATGCGAGACTGCGGCATTCCCGAATCCTGCGCCAATCGATATTGCGACAGGCCCATGGGCTTGAGAAACTCCTCCAACAAAATCTCACCGGGATGAATTAATGGTAATTTCTTCTGCTTTTTCATTGTTTAGGTTGTTTTTAATTAATGATAATCGACAATTTCAACATCATAGGCATCGCCTGATTTCCATCGGAAGCATATCCGCCACTGATCGTTAATCCGAATACTCAATTGTCCCTTTCTGTTCCCTTTGAGACGTTCCAATTGATTCGCTGGAGGTATTCTAATATCCTGAAGTTCTTTGGCCTGATTGAGCATTCTTAGCTTTCGGCGTGCCACTTTCTGAACATTAAGAGGTAGTTTTCGAGAAACCTCCCGCAGGTAAAGGCGCTCTGTTTCCCTGTGCCGAAAACTACGAATCATCGGTTTAAAAAATGCCTCGCTCCACTACATACGTCAAGCGTAATATTTCCATCTTTCGTAAGTATCCGCCTAATCGTCGCAATTTCCCTCTTCACGCCAGGTGGGGTGGGCGGCCGTCAATGGTGGCTTTGGACCGTTTTTTCTTCTTTTTCTTTGGGATGGTTCCCATGCGGGGGTCGTGGTTGAGGATGAGTTCCACCAATTGCCGGGTGATGGCCTCGAAGCGGTCGTCCGTTTCCGGCAGGTAGAGCCATTTGGGTAATATTTCATGGGGCTCCAGTTCCGGGAACTGGGCCAAAAGGGATTCGTGATGCTCCCGCTCGGTGGTCACGAGAATGCCCCTCCAGGGCTCTTCGCGGGCCGAGAGAACGAGCACAATCTTGCCGTCGAAATAACACCCCACCGATCCGAACATCGGTTTGGCCAGAAAAGAAGGCTTTCCCGCCAGAGGCTCCACCATCCAGAAATAAGGGTGCGATTTAAGTTTCATTTTCCCCGACATGTTATATTTAGGGTAGTCTTTTGGCAATGCCAATGGATGAGGGATAATCATGTTTATAGACGAAGTGACAGTGAAACTGAAATCAGGGGACGGCGGCAGCGGGTGCGTCAGCTTTCGCCGCGAACGGCATCGGCCCAAGGGCGGACCGGACGGCGGCAACGGCGGCAAGGGGGGCGACGTGATCTTGGTCTGCAACGAAAATAAGGGGGATTTAGTCCAATATAAATTCAAACCCCATGCCCATGCGGAAAATGGCCAGCCCGGTCGGGGAGGCGATAAAGACGGCCGAGGCGGCGCGGATATCCTACTCCCGGTACCGCCCGGTACGGTTGTTTTGAGCAAAAGCACAGGAAAAGTGGTGACTGAAATGATCCGCCATGAAGAGTCTGTCGTATTGCTCCAAGGCGGCCGAGGCGGCCTGGGTAACATGCGCTTCAAGTCATCCATCAATCGGACGCCGCGACAATCGACTCCGGGCCAGCTAGGACAGGGGGGAGTTTTTCAATTCGTTCTGAAGATCATCGCCGATGTCGGATTAGTGGGCTTGCCCAATGCCGGAAAATCCAGCCTGACCGGCCTCATCACCCGCGCCCATCCCAAGACTGCGGCCTATCCCTTTACGACGTTGCATCCCAATGTGGGGGTGGTCGAAATCCCGGAAGAGTACGCCAGATTTCTGATGGCCGACATTCCCGGACTGGTGGCGGGCGCTCATACCGGCAAAGGCCTAGGACACCGCTTTCTAAGACATATCGAACGGTGCCCGCTGCATTTGTTCATCATCGACATGGCCGGTGTGGACGGCCGGGACCCGACCGATGATTACGAGCAGCTCCTGCGGGAACTCGACCATTACAACCCGCAGCTTTTACAAAAATCCCATCTTGTGGCGGCCAATAAAATGGATTTGGCGGAAGCTCCAGCGAATTTGAAATTATTTATGAAAAAGCATACCGAGACCAATGCCCTGCCCATTTCCTGCCTGCTCCAATCCGGGATTGAGGACTTGAAAATAAAGCTCTACAGACGACTGCAATCGGAGGCCGCCAAGCCCTGAAATATCAATTATTTTAACAGGATCATTTCCCAGCGTTGACGGCAGGGAATAGCATTTTAAGAGCTCAAATTAAGGATGTTTCAGGGTTGATTTGTTTTCGTTCAGGTATTATCTTGCTGGCCGATTAATTGTTCTGAAAGACAAGTTTTCAGAATTTCAAGGGGACCAGGGGCCAGGGGAATAATAAATGTCAAAAAACATCCTCATAGTGGATGACGACGCTGATTTTAACAGCTTGTTAACCGATGTTTTCCTTCAGACCGATTATAACGCGGTTTCTGTGCTGGACCCACGCCAAGCCGTCGAACTTTTCAGCCGGAACCATTTCGATCTGGTCATCAGCGATTATATGATGCCGCAAATGACTGGGGTGGAGTTTATCCGCGCCATCCGGAAAATTCGGGACGATGTGCCGGTCGTTCTGGTGTCGGGATTTCTTGAAAAAAGCGTGATCGAGGAATTACTGGCGGAAGAGGTTAAAGGCATATTCCTCAAGCCTTTGAACATTTTCTCACTCTTGAATGATTCACTGTTATTTATCGAGGATCCACCCACGCCCGATTTTTCATCGGAAAAAACGGCGGAATTTTGCCGCCAGGACCTGATCTGGCAAATGCGATCCTTTCCCTGCAAGACAGCCGCCAGCCTGGATTTTGCCGGCCAATTGTATGCCAGCAGAAATTTTCAATCGGCCCTTCTGCTGGAGGGCGAGAAAGGTAGCCAATTTAAAAGAATCTGCCGGGACCTGGACAATTTCAGCCACCCGGATGAAGAACGATTTTACTACCTCGAAGCGGGCACCATAGCGACCGAAAATTTAAAGAAAGACCTTCAGAAACTAGGCGCTAGATCAAGCGGGCGCATCACCCTCGTCGCCTTGCAAACGGAAAGACTTCGGAAGGAGGAAAGGACACTCATTTGCGACCTCGCTCATAAAGAAAAACCTTTTGAAGACCTGTCCGGCCAATATCGATTTGTTTTTTGTCTGACCCGGAATTTGGAAGACCTCCATGAGGAGGGGCATATAGATGAGCAGTTTTATTGCTTTCTGTCTTCGACAAAATCAAAAATCGTTATCCCTCCACTCCGCCATTGCCGGGAGGACATATTTTTCCTGGGACAACAAATATTGAAAGAGGAAGCGGAAAAAACCCGGATGCCCAGGCCGCCCATGATCGAAGGAGCCGCCATTGATTACCTCAAAAACAAAAATTGGCCGGGTAATTTCGCCGAGTTGCAGGAATTGTTGCAATTAACCTTAAAAATGGGCAATTCGCTCCTGCTCGAAGTGGATGATTTCCGCAAAGCCCAGGAATTCAAAGACCTGCATCCAAAAAATGTAGCCATTGAAAACTTGCAGGATTATGTTAAAAAAACAAAGAAAAATACACCGGCACGGTTTATAATCTCTTGCAGGAGGATTCCGTAGAAACAGATGACGAACCCGGAATAAATACTCAAACGGCACCAAAAATCCTTCCCAAAAAGAAAGCATCGGCGCCCAAGGTTTGAATCAATCCAGCTTAACCCAAATCCTCATCACCGATATTCATATCGTCCTCGATTCCAATATCATCGAAACCCATATCCTCGAAACCGGATTCGTCCATCCCGGTGTCAAGAGCGGCGCTCTCCTCCAAGGCGGATTCATCCGCGCCTGCCGCCGCCATTTCCTCACCCTCTCCGGCGCCTCCCGCAAATCGACGGTGAAGGTGGAGAAAATACCTGAATTGACGAAATTCTTCCGGTAAAAAAACCTCGAGATTCTGGTGCAATTCCGAGTCGTCCATTGCCTTCCACTGCACTTGCAGGATTTGGGGATGTTTCTCCGGCTCCGTTTGGATAAAAAGAGGGCAATCGACGCAGTGGGAGCCGCTGATGCGCTTTTTGCAATAATCCAGGATCTGCCGCCGGTATTCGCCCACCTCATTGGCCGTGCAATAGCTCAGCCGGCAATTGGCAAATTCCGGCTGCAAAAGCGCTGCCAGGAGATAATTCCCCACATGGGCCAGCTCGAATTCAGCCTCTGAATCATCGAGCCGATCAAGCAACTCGGTGATCAATTCCGTTTTCCGATCGACATCAAGGCTCTGGGGCTCCCCCTTTTCACCCTTGGGCAAAGACCCTGAAATCCCCTCCTCATTCGCTAGTTCCCAGAGGACGCCGGCATAGTGCTCCACCGTATCGGGATCGATCGCGGCCAGACCATTTTTGGCGCAAAAACTATCGACAATGGGAGTGACGAGGGCCGCAAAAGCCTCGCTTTCAACCTCATTGTGCTGTTCCAGAAAACCCAGGTAAGCCTCCCTGGTCAAATTAGAGTATTCGAACATAACCTCGCTCTCCCCCTCAAGCTCTCAAGCCAAGAGCGGGCATGAACAAGAACAAAACTTGCGAAAGCCAGGCCGCAATGTCAACTATTCACCACAAAACGAACGCAAAGCCACCCGACCCGCGCCCAGGTCCGATATAACACCCCGCCGGATAAATCACATCACCGCACGGGCGGATGAAATTCCCACTCCTTGGTGCGAAAATTATAGAATACCCGAACCGTGTCGGCGCTGGACATGTTTAGGCGAAAATGCAGCCACGTATCGTCGCTCTGTCGATACATCATGGGATAGATGGTCTCGCTCGTCCACATGAACCCCAAGACCGGTTCCCACAGCCAGATGTCGAAGGGGTCGAGCCCGTAAATGCGCAGCCAGCCATGATCGAAAAAATAAATCCACGGGTAATAATCGTCTCGGTAATCTCTAAACGCCCCGGTAGTGTATTAAGTAGGAATGGTGGCTAATTCTTGATTATATTGATGAATGAAAATCTTGATTATATTGATGAATGAAAAGTCTCAGACAGGTTTCATGCATACTCTTAAGCTTGGAAAAGGAGAGGGTTTTGCGTGTGAAACGACCCAGTCGTTGGCGCAGGGTATTGTTCCATCGTTCCACATGGGCCGTTTCACCGGTTTCTTTTCCCACGGATCGGTTATGAGGAAAGACTTCATCATAAGTGCTCCAAAAGTCGCTGTAGGTGGCACATCTTTTGTAGGCCCGTGGCAGACGCTCGTAAAGTTCCCGGCAACGATACCAATCCCGAGGCCCAATGGCATAGGAGAGGATTTGACGGGTGCGTCGGCAAAGAGCGATCCAAACCCATTGGGCATCGCTCTTGCGCCCCACAAAAGACCACAGTTCGTCCAGTTCAATGACATCATGGCGGCGGGCCGCAAGAATCGTGCTTTTGAGCGGTCGCAGCGATTGTCGTTTTTTTTAACCAACTCAAAACGGTGTTGGGACTCACCCCGAAGGCGCGCTGTAAACCGCGTAGACTGCTGCGTTCCTGATAGACTCGAAGGATCATTTCCTTTTGCTCTTCGGTGTATTTCACTGTGGGGTTTTCGCGGCTTTGTTTACCACAATCATGGCAGCGGTAGCGCTGTTTATGGTTGGGCGTCTTGCCAAATTTAATGATATTTTCACTTCCACAGTGCCGACAATTAATAATTTTAGTAACCATGCACTAAGAATAAACTGCCTAACGCTATTTGTACAGCTAAAAATACAAAATAACATTCTTTTTTTATACACTACCAACGCCCCAAAGGCACGCTTCCACCCATCGCTGAGAAAATATATTGGTTGAATGGGCAGTTCACCGATTATGGTGTAACCAACGAATCCAATTAATCCCTGCGTATTTTTGATCCATCCGTCCGGATTTGCTTCAACGAAAGATGGTCTTCCATCAAGTATTGTGAGGACCCCTTCGGCAAAAGTAACGAGGGAAATGACCGACCAGGACCAGGCGGGAGCATTCTCCAGCAGGTAATTGCGGTTGATGGGACTGGACCATGGCGCAATGGCAGCGACCACAATCATTATTGGCGGCGTTTCATCACCGATGATGCTTCGGGCAAATTCGATCTGTTCCTGGTCCGCGATAGGCACGACATACGATTGCATTGTTTGAGGATCATCAGGCGTCCGGTTCGGTTCGCCTACGACAAAATACCGAGGCCTGTCTGCCTGCGCTTCAGACAGCAGGAGTAGCGCCATGGCTGCCGTTATCATTAAAATCTTGATTACCAAACCTGTCCTTTTTGATTTCATTTTTTCAAGCATCTGGTTTTGAATCTTTGAGGGATTATGGTGTCTACGGCGGGGAGCCATTGGTCCCCGAAATTTCAATTTCCTCTCATTGCTCCGTGCTGTAGTTATAAAAATCACGGTCCTCGGTTTGCGGATTATCATTATATTCAAGCCACACTGCATCGTTGCCCCGTCAGAAAAATCAAATCACGGCACCGGCGGATGAAACTCCCATTCCTTGGTGCGAAAAATTAGTTTCCGGTAATTTCCTCAATGGCTTTGAATTCCTTATCGGCAAATGAGTAATATTTCTCGGTGAGTTCGGTTGTCCAAAGCCAGCCGTGTTCTTCTGAAAACAGGTAAAAGCTGATGTGCACTGGAAAAAGTGGACACGAGATTCTCCTAAATGGAGAATCGAAGCATGGGAAGAAGACGCAGTATAGAGTTCAAAAATGAGGCAGTTCAACTGATGATACTCGATGGTCTGAGCGCCACCGAGGTATCGACCAAACTTGGGGTCAACACCAACCAATTGTATAGGTGGAAGAGGCTCTATCTGGACGATCAGCAGGGCGAAGCCACCTCAAAGCGACAGAGCAGTCCGAAGGAGATGGCGGCCGAGATAGATCGTCTTCGCAAAGAGCTGCGCCGCTCGGAGCGGATCAACCAGATACTAAAAAAAACGGTGGGCTACTTTGCCAAGGACGAACAATGAAGTACCAGTTTGTCAAAGACAACGAGGGGCGCTTCAAGATCGAGGAAATATGCTCGGCGATGGGGATTTGTCGCAGTGGCTATTACTGCTGGAGGCACCGAGCGCCCTCGGCCCGGCGGATCGAGGACGAGGGAATCAAGGGGGCGATCCTGAAGGTACACAAAGAGGCCAAGGGCCGCTATGGGCATCGGCCAATGCACCGCCATCTGAAGGATGATGAGGGCATCGATTGCGGCCGTGACCGGGCTCTGCGTCTGATGCGTGAAATGGGAATCAAAAGCACCCAGAGTAAACGCTTTAAGCCATTAAAAACCAACAGTAACCATCCCTATGGTTACAGCCCCAATGTGCTTAAAAAGCATGGCCAGCCGACCCATATCGACGAGGTCTGGGTGGCGGACACGACCTACCTACGGACCCTGGCCGGTTGGATGTACTTGGCCACGGTGATGGACCTGTTCAGCCGACGCCTGCTGGGCTGGAGCGTTTCCAACCACAACGACGCGAAGCTGGTTGGCAAGGCCCTCAAAGCCGCGGCCATGACCCGCGGCACACTGCGCACCGGGATTATTCATCACAGCGATCGGGGCAGCCCCTACGCCAGCGACGACTATCAGAGGCTGGTCTCTGAACTAGGCATGAAGCCGAGCATGAGCGCCCAAGGCAACTGCTACGACAACGCGGCCATGGAATCGTTCTACGGCCGCTTCAAGACCAGCACGATTCGAGGCCGCCACTTTGCCGACGAGCGCGAACTGCGATCAACTGTCTTCGAATACGTGGAAATCTTCTACAACCGATATCGCAAACATTCCTCTCTGAGTTACCAAAGCCCAGTCCAATTCGAGGAAAATATTTGCCCCCCATGGGGGGCAACGAGAAAACAAAACCCTTTACCAAAACAAGCCGCCTGACACACTAATCAATAAACAATGAATATAAGAGAATCCCGTGTCCAACAAATCCAGTACACGTCAGTACACGTCAAACCTATCCATTGACGTTTTGTTGATTTTATGGTAATGTGATCGCTTCACCTGCATTAACCTAACCTTCAGGTGTAACACTGAGATTTTATTAAACCGCTAATGAACACGAATGGACGCGAATGTTGATTGAACAATCGAGGCTTGGGCTTTTTTTGGGGGAATTATATTATCCCCTATTGATTCATAAGCCCAAGGATTACTTAAATGAATGATTCTAACCTATTTTATGGAGTGAGTGCCTTTGGAGGGCATTTTAAAACTTTTGGACGTGCAGGTGCAGGCAGGATGCCGGTGGCCGGGAGGACGAGAATACCGCTTGACCCAAGGCGCTTGTATCCGTTTCCTATTCATTTGCAGGCTGCGATTTATTATTGGAAGGATTGAATACTATGGATGTTTTATTAGCACAACCGCGGGGATTTTGCGCTGGGGTAGTTCGGGCAATTGATATTGTCGAGACCACCCTGGATATTTATGGCCCGCCCGTTTACGTGTTGCATGAAATTGTGCATAACCAATGGGTGTTGAAGGATTTACAATCCAAGGGGGCGATTTTCGTTGAGGAGTTGGAGGAAGTTCCCAATGGGGCCAATATCATTTTCAGCGCCCATGGGGTGGCCCACAGCAGGGTGGAAAGAGCGAAGGAGAGGAATTTGCACATTATCGACGCCACCTGCCCTCTGGTCACAAAAGTGCATTTGCAGGTGGCCCGGCACTCGCGGGCCGCGCGGGAGGTAATCCTCATCGGCCATGCCGGGCATGTGGAAGTCAATGGCACCCTGGGGCAGTACAACAAGGAATTCGGCGGAGAAATTTACCTGGTGCAAAATGTGGAAGATGTGGCCAATCTGGAGGTGCAAAACCCCGACGAGTTGGCCTTCGTTACCCAGACTACCCTATCGGTGGACGATACCATGCAAACCATCGACGCCCTCAAGAGGCGCTTCCCGAAGATTGTCGGTCCCCGCAACAACGATATTTGCTATGCCACCCAGAACCGTCAAAACGCGGTCCGGCAATTCACCGGAAATGTCGATTTGCTATTGGTGGTGGGGGCGCGCAACAGTTCCAACTCGAACCGCCTGAGAGAACTTGGCGAACACCAGGGTCTGGAAGCGCACCTGGTGCAGGATGCGGACGACCTCGACCCCGCCTGGTTCCATCCAAGCATTCGGGTAGGTCTTACGGCGGGGGCCTCCGCCCCGGAAGTACTGGTCCAAGGAGTGCTTGAAAAACTGCAGGAATTCGGTATTAAAAGCGTGGAAGAAATGGGTGCCGAACCGGAATCCGTGTCTTTTCCTTTGCCCAAGGAGTTGAAGGCCAGAGTGGTCGAAACAACTTGATAATCTAAGAGTAACCAGTAAGGACTAATAAATCATGGCCATTCCTATACGCCAACAAGCCGCCGTCGGGCGCTATATCCTGGGTCAGAAATTGCGCGGGGTAAAACGCTACCCTCTGGTGCTTATGCTGGAGCCGCTTTTTCGCTGCAACCTGGCCTGCGCCGGTTGTGGGAAAATCGACTACCCGGATGAAATCCTCAACCAACGCATGAGCAAGGAGGATTGCCTTTCCGCCATCGACGAATGCGGGGCGCCCATCGTTTCCATCGCCGGGGGCGAACCCCTCGTGCACAAGGAAATGCCGGAAATCGTGGAGGGTTTCGTGAAAAAGAAGAAATACGTTTACCTCTGCACCAATGCCCTCCTTTTGCAGAGGAAAATGAAGGATTACACGCCATCGATTTTTCTCACGTTTTCCATTCACCTCGACGGCAATGAGCTTCGCCACGACACCTCGGTCTGCCAGAAAGGGGTATTCGACAAAGCAGTGGAGGCGATCCGTATGGCTGTGGACAAAGGATTCCGGGTGAACGTCAACTGCACCCTGTTTCAGGGCGAAGATGCGGTAGAGGTGGCTGAGTTTTTCGATTACGCTACCAGCCTGGGGGTGGAAGGCATTACGGTATCTCCCGGTTTCAGCTATGACCACGCCCCGCAACAGGAAGTATTTCTGCAAAGAAGCGCCAGCAAGAGGCTCTTCCGCAGGATTTTCGAACGCGGCAAAAACAAAAAGTGGCCCCTCAACCACTCGACCCTTTATCTCGATTTTTTGGCCGGTAACCAGACCTATCAATGCACGCCCTGGGGCAACCCCACGCGCAACCTCTTCGGCTGGCAACGGCCCTGTTATCTGCTCGTGGACGAAGGTTATGCCCCCACCTTCAAAAGCCTCATCGAGGAGACCGATTGGAGTAAATACGGAACCGGCAACAACCCCAAATGCGCCAATTGCATGGCCCACTGCGGTTACGAGGCCACGGCCGTCAACGACACCTTCGCTCACCCCTTGAAAGCTTTTCAGAAATTTATCCAGGGCCCGGGAACGGATGGTCCCATGGCGCCGGAACTGCCCATCGCCTACGCGCAAGATAAATCTCCGGCCACCCCGGCGGGACTTCCGGTGGAAACGAGCGGCGCCGCTAAATCCACCTAGGCAGGGCAAGTCAAAGATGATCGCCCAGACCTGGGATGTTCTTCTGACAACCCTCGCTGGGTTATCGGCGCTCATCTGGCTCATTATTGTGTTTCTGCCCTGGAAGCCGTGGCGGAACAGGGAAGTTTTAGAAGCGGATGCCTCCTCCCGTGCCATAGACCTGTCCGATTTAACCGTTCTCATCCCGGCCCGCAATGAAGAGGACGTCATCGAACGAACCGTCCGCTCGGTTCTACGGCAAGGCGGTGGGTTGCGGATACTTTTGGTCAATGACGATTCGACCGATCAAACGGCGCAATTGGCCCAAGCGGCGGGGGGCGTGTCATTGAGAGTAATTGCCGGCGCCCCTCTTCCTCCCGGCTGGTCGGGCAAATTATGGGCACTGGAACAAGGCTGGACCGAGATCGGCACGGAATACCTCATGCTGCTGGATGCCGACATCGAACTACAGGAGGGAATCGTCTCCGCGTTGTTGAAAAAACTTACGGAACAAGAACGACCATTCGTTTCTCTAATGGCTATGCCCTCAATGGAGGGATGGTGGGAGAAACTTTTTATGCCCGCTTTTGTTTATTTCTTTAAATTGCTTTATCCATTCCATCTGTCCAATGCAGCCACCTCCAAAATGGCGGCGGCGGCCGGCGGATGCATTTTTATGAAAACCGCAATCCTCAAAACAATCGGGGGGTTTGAACCGATCAAGGATGCCCTTATCGACGACTGCGCCCTGGCTAAGCGAGTCAAGGAGGCCGGTTTTGCCACTTGGATTGGTTTGTCGCGGTCGGTTCGCAGCATTCGACCCTATGAAAACATTGGCCAAATTTGGAACATGGTGGCGCGGACTGCTTTCACTCAATTGCGCTATTCGGTAATTCTCTTGATGGGCTGCACATTGCTAATGGGGTTGGTGTTTGGGGTTCCCGCCTGGTTCCCTTTTCTGGGGCTTGGTTCAGCTGGGTATTTTGCCCTTTTCGCGTTTGCCGGGATGGTTGTCACCTATTTGCCCACTCTCTTATTCTACCACAGATCCCCGGTATGGGCTCTCTGCCTTCCCTTGACGGCGGCCCTTTTTCTGAGCATGACCTGGAATTCCGCTTTTCGCTACTGGAAAGGCGAGCGCTCCCGCTGGAAAAATCGCACTTATTATAATTAGAATTGAAGAAAACTCATCATGGTTACTATTAAAAATAGAGCGACCGGCATAAAACCGGTTTGGAATTCCATAATCCTCCTTGCCATTCTGGCCAATACCCCGGTGGCATTCAGCGAGGAGGAGCCTCGGGCCATAGTCGAAAGGCTACAAAACGGCCTCATCGAATCCATGAAAGGTGGTGCCGAAATCGGATTTAGCGGTCGATACCAAATTCTCCAAACTATAGTTTTGGATACGCACCGGCTGAAATCGATAGCGCGTGTTGCCATCGGGCGCTATTGGAGAGATCTCAGCGAAGAAGAACAACATTCCTATTTGAAATTGTTTTCCCGTTTGAGCGTTTCCGGTTATGCCTCACGATTTTGGAAATTCCAGGGCGAACATTTTGAAATTATTTCCGAGGAAACCCTGAAACGCGGGCAAATCGTCATAAAGTCTGACCTTTACCTGAAAGACGAAGAAACGATTCGGCTGAGTTATATTCTCAGCGAAGTCGGCGGAGACTGGAAAATCATCAATGTTATTGCCAAAGGGATCAGTGACCTGGCCATCAAACGGGCGGAATATACGAGCATCATGTCCAAGAACGGGTTCGATACATTGCTGGACAGAATTTCCAAAAATCTTGAGAAACTTGAAAAAAAACACATCGAAGATGAAACCGAGGCACAGAGCACGGCGCTTTGATCCTCATTTCAGGTAATCTTTTTTTCTACTGAGTATCAATAGTTGCCGCCTATTTGATTAAATAAACGCAATGATTATAAAACTACTCAGATTCGATTATAAATTTGAAAAACAGAATAGTTTTCAATCACGAATAATATCCATCGCCGTGGGGGGGCTGGTTCTAATATTTTCGGGCTGCGTCGGTCCCCGGCAGGGCGCCACACCGGGCGATCCGTTCGAGAAGTGGAACCGATCCTTTCATTCCCTCAATCACAAACTCGATACCGTCCTGCTCGAACCGGTGGCCGCAACTTATGCTAAAACGGTCCCCGCTCCGGTGCAGAAAGGTGTGACTAATTTTTTTAACAATTTAGGTGAACTCAATGTCATCCTTAACGATTTGCTACAGGGAAAATTCGAAGACGGCCTGGACGATTTTGGCCGGTTCGCGGTAAACTCAACCATCGGGCTGGGAGGCATATTGGATGTGGCCACTCCCATGGGATTGCCCCGGCATGAAGAAGATTTCGGGCAGACTCTGGCCGTTTGGGGCTTTGGAGAAGGCGCCTACCTGGTCCTGCCTATTCTGGGACCCGGCACAATACGCGATGAGCCCGGCCGCTTCGTCTCCTCAGCCACTAATATTTTATTCTACATAAACGTAAAAGCGATCACCTTTCCCCTCGGTATCCTCGGCACGATTAACAAGCGGGCGAGTCTGATCGATGCCATCAAGGAAGTGGACGAGTCCGCCGTGGATCGATATATATTTGTCCGCGAAGCTTTCCTAGGTGATCGAAATTATCATATTTATGATGGCAACCCCCCGCTGGAGGATTTATTTGAAGACGAGTTCGATTTCGAATTCGAGGAGGAGATGGCGGAAGATGAATCGGAATAGCGCTCCCTCAACGGTTTCTCTGTTATAGTGCACATATGGATTGCGCCCAACCAGCCAACTATTTTAGGCCATGGACGGGCTTTTGATTGACCTATGAGGCCGCTCGGTTCTTTTTCTCCGGTATGCGAATCAATCATTTACCGCAAAAAATTATTTATATCCCCCTTGTGGTTTCCTTGCTGTTGATGGGTCTTGCCTGCTCAAAAAAAGAAGAGTCGTCAACGGAAGGCAAAATGGAGGTGGCAACTCCCCCACCTCCATCTGAACCAAAAACTGAAGCTCCCGATAGGGCGGAGGCGGAACAAAAAGCGTTGCGGGCTCTCGGCTACCAATTCGGCCGGGAAGTCAGTTTGAACGTAGGATTAACGGAGGACCAAATGGTAGCCATCTTCGAGGGAATGCGCCGGCAGGCTGCCGGAAAGGCGCCCCCCGCCAATTTTGAGAAACAGTTGGCGGCTGCGAAAAAAATTATGCTGCCGAAAATCGAGGCTTATTCTAAAAATCAACAAAAGGAGGAGGGAGAAATGTCGATGCCCAATATCGAGGCTGGAAAGGCTTATATAGCCGAACTTGAGAAATCGGAAAATTTGAAAAAAACGGCCAGTGGACTCTATTACAAAATGGTCCGGGAAGGCGACGGCGACAACCCCGAGGCAACCGATACGGTCAAAGTCCACTACCATGGAACCCTTATCGACGGCACCGAGTTTGACAGCTCCTACAGTCGCAATAAGCCAGCCACCTTCCCCCTCAACCGTGTCATCGCGGGCTGGACCGAAGGCCTTCAATTGGTGCGGGAAGGAGGAGAGATCATGCTCTACATTCCCTCCGATCTGGGCTACGGCAATCAGCCGCGGGGCGGGGTTATAAAGGCGGGCGACACTTTGGTTTTCCGAGTGGAACTTCTCGAAATCGTGACCCGAGGGGAAGGTTCCTGAAAAATTGAGCTTCTAAACGGCGCAGCCTGACCTGCCATGGGCAAGTTATTCTCGCCAGTCATCAATGCCATCAGGCGCAGTTGGAATTGTCACCCGCACAAAAGACCGCCCGCTAATGCTCGGACGGGCCCTGGAAAGCGTTCTCAATCAGACTTTTTCAGATTGGGCTTTGGTCGTGGTGAACGACGGGGGCGAACCCGAACCGGTAAATGAGGTCCTCGACCAATTTCGGAGCGCTCTGGCCGATCGTTGCCAACTGATTTCACTGGACGCGTCCGGCGGCATGGAAGCGGCCTCCAACAAGGCCATCGCCAACCTGCAATGCAAATACCTGATCATCCACGACGACGATGACAGTTGGGAGCCGGATTTTTTAAAAGCGACGGCCGGATTCATGGAGGCGCCACGCCCTCCCAAGACCAAAGGCGTAATGACCCACTCATTCCTGGTTGAAGAGAAGGTCGAAAACGGAAAAATCCGCATTCAAAAAAAATACCCGCACAACGACTGGATCCGCGACATCAACTTTTTCGAAATGCTAGCCGATAACTGCTTCCCCCCCATTTCCTTTCTATTCGAAAGGGAAGCCTATGGAAAAGTCGGACCTTTCAACGAGGAACTGCCGGTTCTGGGAGACTGGGAATTCAATGTCCGTTTTTTGCGGCATTTCGATATCGGGGTGATTCCTCAAATTCTGGCCAACTACCACCACCGCCGAAATGACCGGCGATCCGCTTATGGCAACAGCGTCCACGCGCATAGGGACCGGCTGAAATATTACGACAACCAACTGCGCAACCAGTGGTTGCGGGAGGACTTCGATGCGGGCCGCTACGGGTTGGGCACGGCCGCCGGATTGGCCCGCTCCCAATGGAAAATCCGCCGGTTGCTGAAGAAGAGCCAACGCAGTATCTGGAGCCGTCTGTTCAATATTTAGCCCGACCCCGTTGGCCATTGGCTAAAAAAGCCGCCGCTCCCATCGATTGTGGGCCCAGATGGGCGTCATCGACTTCATTAAGGAAACGGATTTGCGGTACCTATCGGTTATAGGCAGGACTTTTGCTAAACCGCTTAAAAATTGATCGTAACGGCTTTCCAGGGAATCCATTTGCATTCCAGCCATCATTTTTTGTGATTTTTCAAAAAATTGCTCTTGTCTCTGGCTAGACCAATCGTTGGCTGCGCAGAGGGTTTGCAACAAGCTCTCAATATTGCCCGGTCGATAAAGCAAGGTAGGGTCCATTCGTGCAAGAAAATCACGCCCCCCGTAAAAGTCGGGATAAAGAGGGACAACACCGCCAGCGAGCGCTTCCAGCAAGGCAATGGGGAGCCCTTCGTAATCGCTGAAAAATACCATGAACTTCCAGCGGTTGAGGATTTTCCAATAATCGTCGCCCTCTTTCCAGCCGTGAAAATGAACATTTTCCCTTTCCGCCAAAGCTTCCCGGAGCCAGTTTTCATCGGGGCCCGCGCCCAGAATTTCAAAAATAGCGCCAGGCAGTTTTTGATCCAGTATTTCGAGGAATGAGGGAATTCGGTCGATCCTTTTTTGTTTTTTAACCAAACGCCCTGCAAAACCGATTACCACCTTTTGGCGTAGTTGACAGCCCTGCCTGCCAATCCAGTCAGGAGCCTTTATTATGTGCGGGAAATAGGCCAAACGGGATTCGTCCCAATGGGGAAGGATTTGGCGAGTCATTGCCATCATCTCCTCGTTTACAAAAATGAAACCATCGGCGAAGCGGGCATAATAACGGATAAATTTTTCCACCCGAGGGTAGCTGGAATGGATAAAACCTATGCGAAATTCCGCCGGATCCAGGTCGGCCCATAAATCCAAACCCCAGCAATTATGATAGAGCGACGCTTCGGCGCCTAGGCGGGTGTGAACTTTATCCGCATACAAACGCCTTAACCCGCCAATAGTTTGATGGGGTGCCCCATCCAGGCATACCTGCCGGGCGGTGTCTTTTTCATCTCCCAGTAGAAACGAAACAAAAAAAGCTTGGCGGCCGGATTCCCGCAGGTGGGAGCGCATGACGGCCTCCATGCCGCCGCCGCAATGAAGCCGTTTGGCGTGGTGCAAAAACCGGACCGATTCTTTCAATTGGCCCATTTCATCCATTTGTATAATTTCCAAAAGCTGCCCGTCATAATGGGCCAAATTACCCAACATTCACAAGGGATAAATAGGGTCGGGGATCCCCCGAAAAAAAACCGGAAAATGGTATGGAAAAAATACCTCTAGATGTAGTGACGAAATGGAATTGGCGTTTATCTCTTTTCCGCCAGCAGGCTCACCAAATGGATGGTGAAGAGGGCGGCTTGGCGGGCGGCGATTTGGCCTAGTTTTCGGTAGTGGACTCCGGGGTCGGGTTGGGCCGAGTTGCTACCGCTGCGGATGATTAGATGAGGCACTTTCAGGTGATGGCAGACCTGGCCCACAGCGGAGCTTTCCATCTCCATGAGGTCACATCCCAGTTTTTTTCGGATATCTTCAATTCGTTCAGTGGTAACGCCAAAAAAATCGCTCGAACAAACGGAACCTACCAGAACTTTTGGTCGATAGCTCTGGTCGCCCACTTTCACCTCGCCGGTAGTGTAGCTTTTGGCCGCTTTTTTAGCCAGCTTCAATAAACCCGGGTCGGCACTGAAAAAATAATGGGTCATGGAACCTTTGATCGGTCCCCGCACTTTTCGATAAACCACCCCGTCCTCGGTTAAACTTCCGGCGCAATGGTGGATGGATTTTTTTGCAATGATGACGTCTCCGGTGCGCAATTCCTGGTTTATGCGCGCACCCGATCCGGTGAAAATCAGTTCCTTGGGTTGGAACCGGGCGATGAAGAGGGCCGCGCACATGGCCGAATTGGTGATGCCCACCCCGGTCGTTGCCACCACCACGGGATGGCCGTGAAGCCGCCCTTGATGGCATGGAAATCCGTCCGAAAGGCCCGATTGGGTCATTTTCATCAAAGCCTCAATGGGGACGGTTTCAGAAGGCATGGCCCCCAAAATCAAGGTTGGTTGGATCCGTTTTCGAGTTTTCGTTATTTTCCCCATATTGGAATAAAAACTAACAGAACCTGACTTTCTGCGTCAAGAGACACATTCACGGGGTTTAATACGGCTGTGCCAATGGATGCGGCGAGGAATATAGTTATGGGCGGAGGCTTCCAACCATTCATGTAATCTTGTTGACCTTTCGGGTTCTGAAATAATTTTTAACAGCCTTCACCTACGGAATGATGAAAAAGCTGGAAGATATTTTGCGCCGATTTCTGGAAATGTGGATCGGCATCGTTTTGCGTTGGCCGGGCACAGTTCTGGCTCTTTCCGTGTTGTTGAGCGTTTTCGTTTACCACTATACGGCCAACAACCTAAAGATAAACACCAATACCGGCGACATGATCTCTGCGGAGCTGCCGTTCCGCAAAACTTACGCCCATTATCAGGAAGTTTTTCCCCAATACCCGGACGGTCTGGCCATCGCGGTGGAAGCCGACACGCCGGAATTCGCCCAGGAAGGTGCCCGAATATTGTCCCGGCGGTTGCAGGCGGACACGGCCCATTTCATGAATACCTATCTGCCTCGGGGAGGGAAATTCCTGGAGGAAAATGGTCTCATGTTTCTCTCCCTGGATAAACTGGAGGACCTGACCGACAACCTGGCCAAAGCGCAGCCACTGCTGGCCTCCCTCCATCGCGACCCGAGCTTGCGCGGGCTCCTCGATATGCTGGAAATCGGCATTGAGGTGTTAGCGGAGGACGAAGATTTGAATCTCGATCCGGTCTTTGCCAGAATCAATGAAGCATTCCAGGCCAATCTCGAGGACAGGCCCTTCTATCTCTCCTGGCAGGAGGTGATGGGCGACAAGGATGCCAGCGCGGAAGATCGCCGCCGCCTGGTTTTGACGCAGGCCGTTTTCGATTACAATCAACTCCTTCCGGCATCCAAAATTTTGGAAAAAATCCACTCCATCGGCAGAGAACTGGATAAGGACGGCTCGAAGGGCATTCGGGTGCGGGTGACGGGCGGGGCCGCCCTCGGCCATGATGAGTTAAACAGCCTCATATCCGGCTCGACCGCTGCCGGGGCGGCCTCTTTAGCCCTCGTCCTGATCACGCTATCGATCGGTTTGCGTTCCATAGGGCTGGTGGGCGCTACATTTACAATCCTCCTCATGGGCATTCTTTTCACTTCCGGTTTCGCCGCCTTGTCCATCGGATACCTGAACCTGATTTCAATTGCCTTCGCCATTCTTTATATCGGCATGGGGGTTGATTACGCCATCCACATCTGCTTGCGCTACCTCGCTTTTCTCCATCAGGGGCTTTCCCGGCACGAAGCCTTGAAGGCCAGCGTGCTCGATATCGGCCCATCCATCTTTCTTTGCACTCTCTCCACTTCGATCGGGTTTTTCGCCTTTGTTCCCACCGATTACGCGGGCGTTTCCGAACTCGGACTGATCTCCGGCGCCGGCATGTTTATCAGCCTGTTTGTCAGCCTGACAGTGCTGCCTGCGATTCTCAAACTCTTGCCGGCTCCGAAGGCGACAAAGCTGGGTGTACCGCTGATGGGCAAACTGCTGGAACCGTTGAAAACCCTCCCCACCCGCCATGCAAGTCCGATTCGCCTGCTCAGTTATGTATTTCTGTTCGTAGCTATTTTTGCGCTGCCCAATATTGTTTTTGATTACGATCCGCTTAAACTTCGCGATCCGACGGCCGAATCGATCGCCTTGGTCCAGGATATCATCGAAACGACGGGGAAACATCCCAGCACCATCATTGTTCTGGCCAAAGACGATGCCACCGCCCGTAGTTGGGCCGAAGAAATCGAGAACTTGAGCACCGTGGACAAGGTGGTGTCCATTCATAAATTCGTGCCCGATGAGCAGGAGGAAAAAAATTACCTGGTCGAAGACATCGACCTCATTTTAGGACCTCAAATGTTCGAATCCCCCCAAGACGAACCGCCCGCTTATGAGGAACAAATTTTAAAAATCCGCAGTTTTCTGGCCACCCTGGAGGAAAATCCGAAAGGCGCCGAACGTTCAAAAGAGTTGGCCCGCACCGGCCAATTATTGAAAAAATTGCTGGAAACCCTGGAAAATGATAATTCCGAAAAAAGCGTTGCACGCGTGACGAACCTGGAAAACAGCCTGATGGCCACACTTCCCGTCTCCTTGGACACCCTGGAGACCTCGTTATCATCCGCTCCATTCACGAGGGATGATTTGCCGGAAGATCTATACCGGCGATGGGTCAGCGATGAGGGCGACTACCGCTTGCAGGTTTTTCCCCTTGAAAACATCAGCGATAACGATGCTCTCAAGCGATTCGTGAGCGAAGTGCGGACCATCTCCGTTGGGGCCACCGCTGGTCCGGTATTCATTCTCGAAGCGGGCAAAGCCATCATAGGCTCCTTTAAGAAGGCTTTTATCAGCGCGATCATTCTCATCGCCCTGCTCCTAGTGCTCGTTTTCCGAAACTTCCGCGACCCAATCTTCGTCCTTTTTCCGTTGGTAGTAGCCGGAACCCTGACTGGTGCAGCCACCGTGCTTCTCGATATGCCGTTTAACTTTGCCAACATCATCGCTCTGCCCCTTTTGCTCGGTCTAGGGGTGGATAATGGTGTGCACATGGTTCATCGTCTCAGAAAACCGGTTCCGGAAAGCGCCACCTTGCTCCATACGAGCACGGCCAGGGGCATCTTTTTCAGCGCCTTGACTACTATTTTCAGTTTCGGCACACTTGGATTTTTATCTCACCGGGGAACCGCCAGTATGGGCCAGCTCCTCACTTTGGGCGTGGCGCTCACTTTGCTTGTTACCCTGCTTGTATTGCCGGCCTTTTTGAAAAAGCCTAAACGCGCTTAGAGCCTAAAACGGATCCATCAATGGAAATTCTCGTCACAGGCGCCACAGGATTTGTCGGTTCCGCCGTCCTGCGCCTTTTATTGCAGGAAGGTCACAGCATGCGCGCCCTGGCCCGCGAAGGAAGCGACCGCAGAAACCTCAATGATCTCTCAGTAAAAATCGTCATCGGAGATCTTAATGACCGCGCGTCCCTCGATTCCGCCCTCCGCGGCTGCCAGGCGCTTTACCATGTGGCCGCCGATTATAGGTTATGGGTCCCCAAACCGGAGGAAATTTACAAAAACAACGTCGAAGGCACGCGCAATATCATGCAGGCCGCCGCCCAGGCTGGAGTCGGGCGTATAGTTTACACCAGCAGCGTGGCCGCCCTCGGCCTGCACTCCGATGGGACTCCGGCTGACGAATTGACGCCCGTCTTCATCGACCATATGATCGGACATTACAAACGCTCCAAATTCCTGGCCGAGGAGGTCGTGCGGAAAATGGCGGTAGAAGAAGGATTGCCCGTCGTCATCGTCAATCCCTCCACTCCTGTCGGGCCGCGGGATATTAAACCAACCCCCACCGGCCGATTGATCCAGGATGCGGTTGGAGGAAAAATGGCCGCTTATGTCGATACCGGCCTCAACATCGTCCATGTCGATGATGTCGCCGCAGGGCATTTGCTGGCCTTTAAAAAAGGTGAAATCGGAGAGCGCTACATACTCGGTTCCGAAAACATGACGTTGCGGGAAATCTTAGGAGAAATCGCCCGCCTCGCAGGTAGGACGCCGCCGCACATTCGACTGCCCCACAACCTCGTTTTGCCCATTGCCTTTGCCATGGAAACTTGGGCCCGAATAACCGGTTGGTATGAACCCCAGGCCACCGTTGACAGCGTTCGAATGTCCAAAAAGAAAATGTTCTTTAGCATCGAAAAAGCCCGTCAAAAACTTGGTTACGAACCTCGCCCCGCCAATGAAGCTCTCCAAGCCGCCGTCAGTTGGTTTCAAGAGCAGCCCTCTTAAATCAATCAGTAAGGCAAATGCGGCCACCCTTACTGAAATTAGAAACTGACCGGGTCTTGCTTGATGAATATCTGTTCCTGGAAAATGGGGCGGGGCCAACCGCGGAAGTTGTTTTCCACACTGCATTCAACAGGAACATTGCCAAGCCGGGTGTTCGCGCCCCAGATTCTGTAAGCGGCGCCGATAACAATGGCCGGAATATTTTCGGTCTGCAGATCCCGAACCCGCACCATGGCTTCGCGTCGCTCATCGGGATTGACAGAGAAAAAGGCCTTCTTCATCTGAGCGGTTGCCTCCATTAACCATTTCGGACTTTCCTTGGAAGCATTACGATGCCAAAATGGTTGGTTGGGCGCCCAAGTCACCCAATGGTGAGGGGCGTCCAATGGATCGGCGGCTGCCCGCTGAAGGCTGGCAGCTATTTCGAATTCTCCATTCAGCTTGCGGGGAAAAAGGATTTCTTCTTCTCCAGGGTTCAGGTGGACGCGGATTCCGATGTCTTTCCAATGGTCGGCGACCAGTTCGCAAAAATCCAGAAGTGCAGAGTTGTTGATGACATCGATTACTACCTCGAAAGGGGAGCCGTCCTTCAATTCCCGGGTTCCGTCGTTGTCCGAATCGATATAGCCGCCAGCGTCGAGCAACAGGCGTGATTTTTGAGGATCGTAGGAGGAATATTTTCGGGCGGCCTCTGCGGAATAATAAGGACTTCCCGTGCCGAAAGTGTATCCGCTTGGGACAAGAAGGCCATTGTAGGCGATCCGTCCGATTTCCTCCCGGTTAATGGCGTGGGAGAGGGCAATGCGGACATTTTTCTCTCGAAAGGCTCTTTGCAATGCCGGTGATGGCGCATCCCAGTTCAAATAAAGAGTTGGACCGCGAACAGGTGTAGACTGCCTTAATTGAAAGCGACCTCTTTTTTCCTCGGCTTTGGCCGCTGGCACCATTTCGGCTTTGAAATTTTCTCCAAAAAGATCGATCTCACCATTCGTGAATTTGAGCAGAATCATCTGCCTTTCCGGTACGATGCTAAAGAGCAGCCGGTCTGCATAGGGCAACTGGTTGCCGGCGCTGTCCACTTTCCAGTAGTAGGGATTGCGCTCATAAACCACCTTCTGGCCTCGAACCCACTCCACTGGTACCCAGGCTGAAAGTCGCGGAATACCCGGCTCCATAACGAGCCTCCCCGCAGTAACGCTGGTGCGCTTCTTGAAATCATCGTAGGTGGCCTCAGCGTTGTAACGGGGATGATATTTGGCCCATATATGTTTGGGTTGAGCCAGGTCGTCATGGCAAAGGGAGTTCAATACACGGCCCAACGGTTTCGAAGAGGTGATTTTCAACGTGAGATCGTCAACTTTTTCCAGTTTGATAGGTTTGCCATCGGCAAGCCACTCACTAGGTGGAAAAGGCTCTGTCATAGCGTTTTTATCGAAAACCATGTCGTAATACCAGAAGAGGATGTCATCGACGGTGAAAGGAATGCCATCGGACCAACGGATTCCCTTGCGGATACGGAAAACAGCCGTTTTACCATCTTCAAAAAATTTATAACTCTCTGCCAAATTCAGTTGGATACTCCTGGCCACGGGTCGTTCGTAACCCAATAAATTTTCATTCAATGTTTTGGTAATTTCGGTTTCCTGCACAGTGTCGTCGGTGAGAGCGCGGCGAATGGTTCCCCCGTAAGTTCCGATTTCTTCGATGGGCACCACAACCAGCGGGTTTTCAGGGAGCCTTTCCGACACCGGGGGCAATTCACCACGGGCAACAAGTTTGGCCAGCATGGGAGCTTCCCCGAAGGAGCGGGTGGCCAGAATGGCAGCGTCTATTTCAAACGGCGCACGGGTTGGTTGCCTGATTTCCAGAGTGGAAGAAGCGCTCGCTTTCGGCCCATCCGAATTCTCCGGAGGATCTGATTTTATGCAGCCACAGAAAAAAAGACCGCAAAAAAGGAACAACGAATATATAACCTTTCGAAACATTAATTAGTTTTAATTTGAAAGATAATGCATTTCTTATCGATTGCGCCAAAAATATTTCTAGAATCGCACCCGATCTATATAAAAGGCTAATTTTGGCCAGACATTCAAGTATATTAGAAATAGGAAATATATCATGTTCACTGAGATCAAAGCGGCTGCTATTTCATTCCGGCCACGTAAATACGACCTTGAGGGCAATTCCAACCGTCTGGAAAAGGCATTCCGTCAAGCTGCCCAAGAGGGGGCGGATTTGGCCCTCGGTCCCGAAGGTATTCTCGAAGGATACGTTGTCAGCGATATCCTGAAGGGGATTCAGCCCGCTGAACGAATGAGAGAGGTTTCTCTCACAGTGCGCAGTTCCGGGATAGGGAGGTTTCGCCGCCTCGCGCGCGAACTCGGCATATGCCTGCCATTCGGGTTTGTTGAGAGGATTGGTGAGGAACTCTTTAATTGCGCCATCTTCATCGACCACAGTGGGAAAATCCGTGGAAAACAACACAAGATGCAGTTCGGGTGTGGTTATCAAGACTCATGGTGGTTCAATCGCCTGGGCCAACATAGCCGTGCTTTCGCGACGCCCTTCGGTCGCGCAGGTTTCCTCATTTGCAACGATCGCTGGAACCCGGATATAGCACGCATCCTCGTTCTCGACGAGGCGCGCTACTTACTTATTCCATCGTATGGAAACCGTTCTGCTCGTCAGGATGCCACTGTTCTGGCTCGGGCGCGGGAAGACGGAGTTCCCATCATCGAGGCCAATGTGGGTGTTACAATGATTGTAAGTAAAGGTGAAATCATAAAAAGATCGCGGAAAATCGTGGATATAACTTATGGAACCGGAACCATCGAAATTCCTGCCGCTCCTTCAAAAACAGATCGCGATTGCCAGGAGAAAGCTTTCCTTAAATCGAGAAAAGAGCAGATGCTGCCCCGCTATAAGAGGTGGATAAAAAAAACCTCAAGCCGCGTGAACCTTCTCAATAATTTATGGAGATTCATACCGCCATCTTCAATAATTATTTGTATTGGATGAGTTATGGATGGCGCTAAGATATACTTATTATATAATCGTAATTTTTAATCTGCCTGGGGAGAGGTAAAGTCTATGGAGGGGGAAAACCAATGTTGCCAATGGCCGATTAAGGCAAAATGATTCATGTCTAGCATACTTCGTTAATATGACGGAACCTACCTTGCCGAATATCCTCGTCATCATGGCTGACGACCATGCCCAGTGGGCAGCCCATTGCTATGGCAATTCGGAGCTGAGAACTCCGAATATGGATTTTCTTGCGGAAAGCGGGCTGCTCATGCAGAACGCTTACACGCCTTGCCCGGTTTGTTCCCCTGCACGGGCTTGCTTTTTTACCGGGCGTCTGCCTTCCCAGCATGGGATTCACGATTTTTTAGCCAGCACCGAGGAGTTTAATCATGGCTGGATGAACGGAGAGACTACTCTGCCCATGTTGCTAAAGGAAAACGGTTATCAAACCGGACTCATCGGCAAATGGCATTGCACAACGAGCAGCACTGCGCCGCAGCCCGGCTTCGACCGTTGGGTCAGCTATGGTTATAATGAAAAAGCGGGATGGAGAAACCAGTACCTCCATCAAGGCCCGACCCTTATTTCGGAGCAGGGCGAGGACAAGCTGATACACGGTTATCAAACCCGTTCTTTCAACCGGCAAGCCGTTCGTTTTTTACGGGAGCGGGACACGAAACAGCCGTTTTTCCTGTTTGTCGGGCCTACCGATACTCATTTTCCGTTTGTGGGGCACCCCTCCCGGCTGGCGGAGCATTACCGGCAAGCCCGCTTTTGGGATATTCCGGAAAATGAAAAGTCCCATTTGGAACCTTCCAGCCACATCTCTCCCTATAAGGGGACTGCAGAAGAAGCGCTGGCGCAGTATTACTCGGCTGTTGGCATGCTCGACGATCAGATTGGCGTCCTCCTGGATGAACTCAATGGAAGCGGCGACCTCGACAACACCCTGGTTGTCTATACGTCCGATCACGGGCACATGAACGGGCATTACGGCAAGGGGCAATGCCACCATGCCGCAAAATTTTTACGAGGAGTCCATTCGCGTCCCCTGCCTCATGCGCTGGCCGAAAAAACTCCCCGCCAAACGGCAGCCGTCCATGCCATTCGATCACTGCGACCTTTTTCAGACCATTCTCGATGCGGCCCAAGTGAAGTTGTCTTCCGAACAAAAGAAAAAAATCAACAGTCCGGGTCAAAGCCTGCTACCTCATATCGAGGGCATTTCCAGTGATTGGCGCGCCTACCAATTTTGCGAATACGGGAACGGCCGCATGATTTCCAATAGCAAATTGAAGTTGGTGCGTCGTTATGCGCCCCACTCAGACTTTTATACGGATGAATTTTTCGACCTTTCCATCGACCCGAGGGAAGCCGTCAATCGAATAGGCGATCCACTTTGGCAGGACAAAATTACCGGCATGGGAAATAGGCTGGAGAAACACTTTCAGCGTTACGAGGATCCTCAACGATCAGCCAAAAATATTCAGACCCAGCCGCCCTGCAATTCCAGTGAACTCTGGCGTTCTTAATTCGACTTTGGATAAAAGACCATTACTCCGTCCGAATAGCGGTAATATTGGCGGTTGCTTTCGGACTCGGCGAGGAAACGCATCCAGCCTTGGCCGTCAAAAAAATAGAGATCGGGATAATAGGCTTCTATGGCATATAACCAATCGGCAATTATGGGATCGTAAAGATAAATTCCCTCCGGCGTGGAATCGGGAAATAGGTAGTTAAACCCGTGATCCTCATGAAATATCCAGGGAAAATAGGAAATGTTGTAGAACCCGAACCAGAGTGAGAAAATCCAGTCCACGGCATTGGGCAGGCGGTTGTGGCTTCCTTGCAGTGGGTCCTCCATGATAAAGGAAAATTGGTCGTAGTGGGCTGTTCGCCAGGGGTTTTCGCCAATCGATTCGAGGTAGGGCGAAAAGGTTTTCACCTGAATCAATCCGCCGGGCGTAAACTCGATCAGGCGAATCCAGCCGCCACCGCCGTTTCCGCCCACATGCTGGGCGTTGAATAGCATCTGGTGGACATAATTGGCATTGTCCCCGAAATCGGTCAGGAAGCTGGCTCCGGTTCTTTCCGAACCCAGGCTGGCCCGGGCGGTATGGCCGTTAAATGTAAATTTGAAATTTGGGTGCAGCTTGACCAGTTTATCCCAAAGCTCCTGGCCGTCATTGACCCCGCCGGGGAGGGAGGCCGTCTGGTAGGAGTGGGGGTTCCCGGATTGCCCGGTTCCAAAAGCATTCCAATTGTGCCGCTGGTTCTCCGACCAGAGATAGGCATGGGTGAGCAGCACCGCTAGCCCGGATATTTCATGAAGGGTAAAGTTTGGCTCGTTATTGCTATTGGAGATGGATTTCTTTGTATTTTGAGCAGATCGTCTTGATTTTTAGGTGTTTTTCAGGGTGTAGAGACACTGCCCCCTTTCCCCCATTGGTTCGGTAGTGCCGGGGGCAGCACCAATGCACCCTTTAGGTTGGCACCAATCGGCGGGCCGCATGGTTGAAAAGACTGGCCCAAGGATAACTCTCACTTAGGTGAAAGTGAATCGTTCGGGTGTTGCGCACGATGACCGCTCCGATCTTGATTAATTTGAGCCGCAGGGTGTGGCATTGGGCCCGCGCCGACAAGAGCAATCGCCACTGATTGGCCCACCATTGATGGGCGCTGGTGCGCTCGCTGAACAATTGCATCTGTTCCTTGATTCGGTTCTCCATTTCACCGCGGCCACAGTATACCTTGTCGTAAAGCTCCTGGGGATCGCCCGGCAGGTTCGTCACCACGAAGCGCGGGTTGGACCCCTGTGCGGTGTGTTCGGCTTTATGGATGACCAACCGCAGCCATCGCCACGAATCGGCAGCATAGACGAAGTCCTGGAATAACCGTTGTTTTTTACCCCTTAGTTCGAACCATTCTTTGGCCTGCTTTTGCAACTGCTGGGCGTCTTGCTGCAAGCGTGCATTGCGAGCCATCCCCACGATGTAACTAACTTCGTTGCGGTCGCACCAAGAGAGTATCCGGTCTCGACAAAATCCACTGTCGGCGCGCCAAATAATCCGCGTACGGGGCCAGCTTTGGCGAATCCGTTTAACCAGCAATTTGAGGATGGCCCCGGCATGCTTGCTGGCATCGATCTTGCTCGGCCGCAGGTAGGCCACCAGCAGCTGATCACCGCAAAAAACATATAGCGGCAGAAAACAGTAATGATCATAATAACCGTGGAAAAAACGTCCCTCCTGGAGCCCGTGCACCGGATTGTCGGTGGCGTCAAAGTCCAGGATGATCTCTTCGGGTTCCTCGGCAAAGGAGCCCATGAACTGTTCGACCAACAGCTCGTTTACCGCAAAGGCCGCCCGCCGATCCTGCCCGTTTTCAAAACGACACAAAGTCGGCGCGCTGGCCAACGTTTCAATGCGCCCCGTTACCGTTTGCAACAATGGATCGTGGCGCAGGGTATCAAAGTCGTTCAAATCCTCATAGCCCGCCACCAGCCCGTAAACGCGCTGCCGCAGCATCCCCAATACCTCATGGCGTACTTTGCCCTTCTGCCGTTTGTCCACTAACTGTCGGGCCGCTCGTTCGGTCAAGCCCAACTGCCGATCCACTTCCCGGATCAAAAGCAGTCCGGCATCCGAAGTAACCTCTCCGCCCTTGAAATCAACCCGCACACGGCGGCCTTTTACCCTTGTCAACTGTAGCTTTAATTGTTTACCTTTTGTCATCGCTGATATTGCTTTAATTATTGATCTATCCTGCTGTATATCAGCAGTTAAGCATATCAACGATACTTTTTTTACGAAATATCCGGGCTAGGTGGTCGCTGTATTGCTCCTGGCTGACAATGGTGTTGGCCCATTCGACAGTTTCCTCCCGTGGACTCCATTCCAGAGAGAAAATGACAAATTTTTTCCCGTCCGGGGCTGTGAAATCGTAATAGGCGTTCTGCAGTTCACCGGGCTCCTTCAACCCGGCCAAAATTCCGCCCTGGCTAGGATCGTTGAGCGGATTGTCGGCGGGGGTGAAGTATTCGTTCAACAAGGTGTTGCGGGTCGAGGCGTTACCGCTAGGGCCGTAGTCGTGGTTTCCCGTAGCCAGGACATAGGGTATTTGCCCGTCGAGGATGGAGAGACCGCTTTTGGCGCGTACCCATTGGATACCGCCGTCGTCGTCGTTATCATCGGTTATGTCGCCCTCTTGCAGGGCGATGACGATATTGCGCTCCGTTTTGTGGTCTCTGATCCACTCCATCATGTTGATCAATACCTGGATGAAGACGGCGTCCTGGGTGTATTTCTGAATATCTGGAATGATGACCATAGTCCAGGAGCCGGGCACAAATGCCGGAACTTCCTCCGGCGGCGGCAATTCGGAAACCTGGTCAATGTTCAGTGGAGTGGCTTCACCTGAATAAAGAGCCTCCACCTGAGAAGCGGTCAAGGCCTCGTCGAATACAGCCATGTCGTCAATGAAACCATCCCAATCCCGCGTCCCGGAGCCGAGTCTGTGATTGCCGATGAAGAACCTGCTCGTTGGCTCCAGATCCGGCACGTTAGCGGCCAGGGGAGAGGCATCGCGCAATCGGCCATCATGGTAGTATTTTATTATTCGGTCCGTCCGGTTCCAGACCATGGCCACATGATGCCACTGCCCGTCATTGACAATGGGACCATTAGTGTTACTCAAGGATCCAGATGGCGAAAGTTCGTAATACCACTCGGCATCCCGGCGATCGTCGTTAAGGCGCAAGCCGAAGGAAGCGGAGAAAGCGGGCGATGTTTCCCAAATAATATTTCGGAGGTCCGAGCCCGTTGAGGTGATATCTTCAAATTTATACCAGGAAACGATGGTGAAAACCTGGGCTCCGTCTGCAAAGACCTCGTTCCCAATAGCTACAAAAGTGCGGTTCCCGTTGCCTGGCCCACTATCCAGTTTCAAGGCCCCCATGCCGCGCACGAACTCACCGGATTCCAGAGTGATGCTTGTAAACGGTTCGCCCAGAGGGGTGCCCTCATAAAGGTCGTTGTTTATCTCGCTGGAGTAATCGGCATCGAACGTCCAGTATGCCGTCAGGCCGGCTTCCGCTGTCAAAGGAAGCAATGAGAAAACAAATAGCAGGCAGGAATTGGTTTTCATACTCATGGATTCATTTTTATGCATTCACCGTTTGCCAGATTTGCAGGCATTTTTCAACCATGGTGGGCAATTCCTCGAGCAGGATCTGGTTGGGGCCGTCGGAGATGGCGTTTTCCGGATCGGGATGGGTTTCCATAAAAAGACCGTCGGCTCCAGCGGCGAGGGCGGCCTTGGCCAGGGGAAAGACAAATTCCCTTTGACCGCCGGTCTTGCCTCCACTGGCACCGGGAAGCTGTACGCTGTGGGTGGCGTCGAATATAACGGGTCGGCCAAAAGTTTTTAAAATGGTAAAAGAGCGCATATCCACGACAAGATTTTGATAGCCGAAGGTCGTCCCGCGCTCGGTCTGCCAGATTTCCCTCGCCCCGCTTTGCCTTATTTTATCGACCACAAAGGACATTTCCGCGGGGGAAAGAAACTGGCCCTTTTTCACATTAACGACGCGGCCGGTTTGAGCAGCCGCCATCAATAGGTCGGTCTGCCGGCAGAGGAAAGCCGGAATTTGCAAAACCTGGCAGACTTCCGCCGCTAATGCCGCCTGGGATGCGGTGTGAACATCGGTCAATAGCGGGAGGCCCGAGTGTTCGCCGATTTTTTTCAAAAGAGCCAGCCCGGCTTCGATTCCCGGACCCCGCGGGCTGTCCAGTGAAGTGCGGTTCGCTTTGTCATAAGAAGCTTTGAAAATGACTTTGAGGTCTGGGTGCGAAGCCTGCAAGTTGGCCAAAACCTCTGCCACGGGCAGTGCAATCTCTTCACACTCAAGAGAACAAGGCCCGGCGATGAGGAGGAGCTTGGAGGAGTCGTAAATCACGGAAAATGAATGGCTACAGCCTGTGCCTTAACGTTGGTTTCTGCGCTCCAGGGCGGCTGCCACAAATCCTTCAAAGAGAGGATGGGCCTGGCGGGGTTTCGATTGAAATTCAGGGTGAAATTGAACGCCGACAAACCAAGTGTGATCGGTAATCTCCATAATTTCCACGAGATTGCGCTTCGGATTAACCCCGGCCACCCTGAAACCCGCTTCCTCGAATTGCTCCATGTATTGGTTATTAAATTCAAATCGATGCCGGTGGCGCTCACGGATGACATCCGCCCCATAGTTCTTTTGCGTTAGAGTGCCGGCAACCAGTTTGCATTTGTATGAACCCAGTCGCATGGTGGCGCCCTTTTCGGTCAGCTGTTTCTGGTCCTCCATGATGTCGATGACCCGTTCAACGGCCTCCTCGTCGAACTCCGTGCTGTTGGCCCCTTCGATTTGCAGCACATTTCTGGCATATTCGATGATCGCCACCTGCAAGCCCAGGCAGAGGCCGAAATAAGGTATCCCGTTTTCGCGCGCGATTTGCGCGGCATCTATCATTCCTGGTATCCCCCTTCTGCCGAAACCACCCGGCACACAAATGCCATCCAGTTCCAGCAGCCGCTTGTGGCCGTCCCCTTCCTCAAGGAATTCCGAATTGATGCGGTGGATATTGACATGGCAGTCGTTGGCGATTCCGCCGTGGGTGAGCGACTCGTAAACCGATTTGTAGGCATCCTGTAGCTCAATGTATTTGCCGACCACTCCAATATCCACCCGATGGGCGGGAAACTTTAGGCGGCGGACGACATTTTCCCAACCGTTTTCCTCCACTTTTTGAGTGCCCAGTGAGAGCATATCATTGACCAGCCCGTCGAGATTTTCCTGCTGGAGCATGAGGGGCAGTTCATAGATGGAGGTCTCCACATCCATTTCCTCGATGACCGCTTTCAGTTCCACATTGCAAAAAAGGCTCAATTTTTGGCGTAATTCCAGGTTGAGAGGTTTATCCGAGCGGCAAACCAGGATGTCGGGCTGGATGCCGATTTCCCGCAGTTTGGCCACGCTTTGCTGGGAAGGTTTGGTTTTCAGTTCCCCTGCCGCGATCAGGTAGGGAATAAGCGTGCAATGGATAAAAAGCACGTTCTCCTTGCCCACATCGAGGCGAAACTGCCGCATCGCTTCGAGAAAAGGCAAGCCCTCGATATCGCCCACCGTTCCGCCGAGTTCCGTGACCAGCACATCGATATCATCACCCACAGAATAGAGACGGTTTTTAATTTCATTGGTGACATGAGGAATGACCTGCACCGTTTGCCCCAGATAGTCGCCCCGGCGCTCCTTGGTGATAACGGTCTCGTAAACCTGGCCCGAGGTGAGATTGTTTTTGCGCGAAAGTTTGCCCGAGGTATAACGCTCATAATGGCCCAGGTCCAGATCGGTCTCGGCCCCATCGTCGAGCACATAGACTTCCCCGTGCTGAAAAGGATTCATGGTGCCCGGATCGACGTTTAAATACGGGTCGAATTTTTGCAGCATGATGCGCAAGCCCCGCTGTTCGAGCAACGCCCCCAAGGCGGCCGTGGTCAATCCTTTGCCCAGGGATGAAACCACCCCTCCGGTAATAAAAATATACTTCATCTGATAAAAATGTGAAAATGTGTCCCGGCCATTCCGGGTTAAAGAACCTGATAAGTGCAGGCAGCGGCGAGTCCCGGTCAAAAGCCATTAAAAGTCAACCCAAAGGACGGTCAATGCAATAGAAGGAAAGATTGTCTCCTCATCAAGGCAAAGATAAACCTTGCTTGTTAACCGTTAATTTACATGCACATCCTTTCGGCTAATAATATTTTCTCCCATCCAGAGAAGCAATCCCTTCGGGCAATTATTACTCAAAGGGATGTTTCCGGAATGGGCGGAGGGCCATCAGGAATGTAAGGCTGGTAGATATGCCCGTCTCTTTTTTCTTCGAACTCCGATTTAATAGCCTCCCGCAGTTCCGCGTCTGCAAACAAATCGACCATGGAAATGGCCAGCGCTTTGGCCGCGTAGAGCATACCCTTATGGCCGATGGAATGTCTGCCGCAGGCGCCACCGGCCAGGCATGCCAGGGCGATTTTTCCGGTGCCGTGGTGACTGTCAGTTGCAAAGCGGGGACTTTCCAGCTAACGTCGGCTACATCGGTTGGACCGCCGGGTGGATCCTCCTTTGGTTCTTCGAGAGGTTGCACCTCGCCCAGGAGGCCGGTTTCCTCAATGCCTACTGCGCGTTGGATGGCTCGGGCAAATTCCTGTTCTTCCTCGGTGTATTCAATCGGCCCAAGCCATTGCAGGTTTTTATAAATCATCTTTTCGCCCGTCATGTTGACGAGCATTTCGTAGTCCCCCGAAATGATTGAGAGATTGGTTTCAACTCCGGCCATGAGGCCCGCCCCCTCTGCAATAGCGCGCACCCGGCTGAGCACATCTTCCACCCCGTCCCGGTGGGAATCCCGTACCCAGCACCACAATTTGGCATATTCCGGAACAACATTCGGCACGTCGCCGCCTTTTGTAATGGCGTAGTGGATGCGCACCGAGGGTTTCACGTGCTCCCGCAGCATATTGATTCCATGGGTGAAAAGCTCGAGCCCATCGACTGCGCTGCGGCCATTCCAGGGGTCATAGGCGGCATGGGAGGCTTGACCATGAAATTCGACGATAAAATCGACGAGCGCCTGGGAGCTTTGCACATCCGCCTTGATTTCATCATTAGGATGCCAGGAGAGGCAGACATTGAGGTCGTCAAAAAGGCTTTCGCGTGTCATGTAAATTTTGCCGCCCACTGATTCCTCCGCCGGGGTGCCGTAGAAACGAACGGTCCCGGTGAGTTTTCCCTGAGCGATCAGTTCCTTTATTGCGAGAGCCGCCCCCAGGCTTCCCGCGCCCAATAAATTGTGCCCGCATCCATGACCGGCCGCTCCCGGCTCGTAAGCTTCTTTTACTGTCGAGGGTTTTTGGGAAAGTCCCGGTAAGGCATCGTATTCGCCCAGAACGCCAATGATGGGCGAACCTTTGCCATAACTGGCCACAAATGCGGTCGGCATCCCGGCCACGCCGCGTTCGACCTCAAAACCCGCCTGCTCCGCATAATCGGCCAGCGCCTGGGAGGATTGAGTCTCCTTCAATGCAGTCTCGGCATAGGCCCAGATACGATCGCTCAAATCAATGAGGGCCTCGCGGTGTTTTTCGACCTCCGCGATTGCTTCTTTTTTTTTATCTTCGTTCGCCGCCACGGTGTGCAGGGGCAATGTCCCCATCATAGACAGAATGGCCGTCACAATCCGATGTTTAATCTTCATAATCAATCTACCAATATTTAGAATTGATTATCGGTTTAGAAAATTATCAATTTCCTCTTTGTGGGGCATGGAGGGGGCGGTGCCGGGCTTGGTTACTGAGAGGGCGGCGACGGCGTTGGCGTAGGAGGCTGCGCGCAATAAATCGTTGTCGAACTGTACCATACCCGAAGCGAATCCCCCCACGAAAGCGTCTCCGGCTCCGGTTGTGTCCACGACTTCAATCCCTTGGCAGCCGGGCAGGGTTTTGCCGCTCTCGGGCGTGGAAACAAAACAGCCTTTGCTCCCAAGAGTGAGAATGACTGTGGCCGTTCCGGCGCTCCGGCACAGATTTTGTAGCTCATTCTCCGTTAGATCGTCAATATGGGCCGTTTGAAATTTTCCCATCGCTTGTGGGTGGATCGATTTAATGAGTTCGGCAAATTCCGTTTCATTAGGTATCAGGATATCGACATCTTTGAGGTATTCGGAGCGAAAGTCCGCTATCATGGGGGCGGGGTTGAAAACCGTGACAGCCCCAACAGCGCGAGCCCGCCGCAACACCTCACGGGTCGTGCCCAAATCTATTTCGTTCTGACAAACCACGATTCGAGCGCCGGCCAGGGTCTCCTCCCGGACATCCTCCGATTTGAAAGCCAGGTTGGCCCCGAGCGCCACGATGATTTCGTTTTCACCGTTTGAGGAAACAAAGATGCCGGCATTGCCAGTTGGGATGTCGTCATATTCGACGAGCTGGAAGTCAATGCCTTCTTCCTTATAGAACCGTTTGACCCCTGCGCCGAAAACATCCTTGCCGACGGCTCCGACAAATGTGGTGCCGGTCCCGGTTCTGGCCGTTGCTACTGCCTGGTTGGAGCCTTTGCCGCCAGGGCCTGTCGCAAAGGAGCCGAAAATGGTCTCTCCCGGCTGCGGAAAATCATTGCAATACCAGGTCAAGTCCTGATTAAAACTGCCTACGATTACGATGGGATTATTTTTCATCAGTTGTGGTTTGGTATTAAAAAAAGGCCATTAAAACCGGTTGTTAGCCGGACGGATGGGGCTACACTGCCATAAGCTGGTTTTACTTGCAATAGTCCCTCGCGGGCAAGTAATTTTTAGATGACGGTTTTTCCCGAATTATCATGTCCCTACACGTATTAAATCACCCTGTATCCAATCATATCCTCAGTTTGTTGAGAGATGAAAACACAGGCTCGGCTCAATTTCGAACCTTGAGCCGGCAAGTGACCTCTCTTCTGGTCATGGAAGCTACCAGGGATTTGCCCAGCATACCGGTGGAAGTGAAAACACCGATGGAAACGGCCCAATGTCGAAAACTGGCCGGAACGGTGGTGGTGGTGGCAATTGTGCGGGCCGGAATGAGTATGGTGGACACCATTGTCGATCTGTTGCCTTCCGTTGCGGTCGGATTTGTGGGCATGGAGCGGGACGAGGAAACGGCCCAGGCCCACAGCTATTATTGCAAGCTGCCACCCATGGAAAACCGGCGCGTATTGGTGGTCGATCCCATGCTGGCAACCGGAGGTTCCGCCGAGCACGTCATACGTATGGTTTACGAGCAAGGGGCGACCGACGTGAATTTCCTCAATATCGTGGCGGCTCCGGAGGGGGTCGAAGTTTTGCAAAACAAGTTTCCTGACCTCATCATATATACCGCCGCCCTGGATCGTGAGTTAAATGAAAAGAAGTATATCCTGCCGGGGTTGGGCGATTTCGGCGACCGCCTTTACGGCACCTGATCGGCCATGCCGAATTTTTTGCCCAAACCTGTTCGGGGGAACTTCCATGGACAGGCGGGGTATTAAAATAATGCAATCCGTGGCGGAAAGGATTTTGCTGTTGGACCGTCTTATTACTAATGCTTATTAAAATACCTGAAAACTGGCATTTGCCAGAATCTGCGGTCACCCCGGAGGAGGCATTTCACCACCGCAGGAAGTTTTTGAAGACTATGGGGGTGGGGCTGGCCGCGGCCTCTCTGAACTCTTCCGTTTTGACAGGAGCGACGGCTGGATTTCCGGCCAAACTAAATCCCAGATTCAAGGGATCGGGACTAGAGTCTACCGCCTATGAATATGTGGCCAGCTACAATAATTTTTATGAATTCACGACGGACAAGGCAGATGTCAAAACATTGGCCAACCAGGGTTGGAAAACGGAACCGTGGACCCTTCAAGTGGGCGGCCTGGTCGAAAATCCTTTCGAAATCGATGTCAATGAGCTGATTGTGAAAATGGGCGGTATTGAGGAGCGTATCTACCGCCTTCGTTGTGTCGAGGCTTGGTCCATGGTTGTGCCCTGGGACGGGTTTCCTTTTCTGAAACTGATCAAGCTGGCGCAGCCCAAAGAAACTGCCCGTTTTGTCAAATTTACCACTTTTCTCGATCCCCAGGCAGCTCCCGGCCAGCGCCGGCCGACCATCGATTGGCCCTATGTGGAGGCGCTAACTCTGGAGGAAGCATCGCATCCTCTCACTTTTCTGGCTACTGGCGTTTACGGAAAACCGATGCCCAACCAGAACGGCGCCCCGATTCGGCTGGTAGTTCCCTGGAAATATGGATTCAAGAGCATCAAATCGATTGTTAAAATCGAGTTTACCCGCAGCCGTCCCCGCAATACCTGGCAATTGCTGGCCCCGCAGGAATATGGTTTCTATGCCAATGTAAACCCGGAGGTCGATCACCCGCGATGGTCGCAGGCATCGGAAAGAATCATCGGGGGCGGTTTTTTCGCCCGGCAGCCAACGCTTCCCTTTAACGGCTACGAAAAAGAGGTCGCCCAGCTTTATAAGGGCCTCAACCTGCGCCTGCACTTTTGATTCCCTTTCCAGCCGTTCCCATGCGCTATCTAATAAAACTGCTCATTTGGGCGGCGATTTTAGGGGCGGGGCTCTACCCGGCATATCCACTATTAAAGGCCGATCCTTCCGTTTTAGCCGATCCCGCCAAGCACTTGCTGGAATACTATGGCAAAACGGCCACTCTGTTTCTGATCGTGGTCCTGACCCTCAGTCCGCTGAGTATTCTTTTTCCAAAATTTCCGCCAGTGCGTCATTTCAATCGCTACCGCCGACTGATAGGCGTCAGCTCATTTTTCTTCGCCCTGGTTCATTTTGGCTTTTACCTGGTTTACACAAGCGGATCGGGCGCATTTTTTGAAGATATTGGAAAGCCGTTCCTGTTATCTGGCGCGACGGCTTTTTTCCTCTTATCAGTTCTTGCCCTGACCAGCACGAATTGGGCAGTGCGTAAAATGGGGGGAAGAAAATGGAAACGACTTCACCGTATAGTCTACCTTGCGGCTTTTTTCATCATTTTCCATCAAGCCTTGCAGGAAAAGACGGGAACCGTGCAAACGGTTTATTTTTTCGCACCCCTGGCGATATTACAATTGTTTCGCCTGGGACGAATATTTTTTTGGCCGCCTATAATTGCCCGGAAGTCATCAAAAAGTATGCGTTAACGAGTTACTTTTATCAAACGGCACTTTGCTCTGAGGTTCATCTCCAGTCTTGACCTCAAGTGGATTGACGCCATTTTAGCTTGTTTGCCTTTTTTCTTCCGGACTCAATGAACCCTTTCCATTCGAACAAAGAACTGAATGTTTTGCGTTGTGGATGAATTTTTGCTTTTCTGTATCGAATACTTTTTGCTGTGAAAATACTCATGATAGCCTCCGAGGTCGCTCCCTTCATTAAGGTGGGAGGACTGGCCGATGTCGTTGGCGCTTTGCCCAAAGAACTGGCTGCTCTGGGGCATGAAGTCCGACTGGTTTGCCCGAAATATTCCGGGATCCGGGATATTGGCAAATGGGTACCCTACAATATTCCGTTATCGGTTAATCTCAATAATAAGAACCTGCTGTGCCAAATCTGGGAGAATCGCCTGCCCGATTCGGAGGTGGAGGCCTATTTTCTCGAATATAACGAGTTTTACGATCGGCCCGATGTTTACGGAAATTCCGGCGTTGGTCCTCGCGATGATGATCGGAGGTTTATCTTTCTGTCTCGGGCTGCCTTGAATTTGTGCTACTATTTGGGGTGGATGCCCGACGTCATTCATTGCCACGATTGGCCGACCGCGCTGGTCCCGGTTTTCTTGAACACCAACGATTATTATGAACCCTTGGGAAAAGCGGCCAGCGTTTTGACTATCCACAACCTGGAACACCAAGGGCATTTCCCGTATGAGTGCATTAAGTATGCCCAATTGCCCGATTCGGTTTACCGGCCGGATGGCCTCGAATCTATGGGTAATGTAAATTTTCTCAAGGGCGGGATCTACAACGCTACCAAGATCACCACCGTAAGCCCACAATATGCCCGTGAAATCCTGGAACATTCCAATGGGCACGGTTTGCACCATATTCTCAAATTCAGGGCAGCCGATCTAATTGGAGAAATCAACGGGATCGACACAGGCATTTGGAATCCGAAAAGGGACTCCCTGCTTCCCGCCCGCTATTCGGTTACCAACAGAAAAGGCAAGGCGGCTTGCAAAACCGAATTGCAAAAGGAAATGGCTCTAGAGGTTAAGGGCGAAAATCCATTATTCGGAGTGGTCTCCCGGCTCTACCGCCAGAAGGGTCTAGATTTGCTCGCCAAAGCGGTTCCCGGGATTATGGAAACCACCGACGCTCAAGTCGTGCTGTTGGGGATCGGCGACAAGAAAAGTGAGAAAGCATTCAAAAAACTGGCCAAAAAATATCCGGACAGGGTGGGGATTAAAATCGGTTTCAGCAACCAATTGGCCCACAGAATTTATGCCGGTTCGGACTTTTTTATCATGCCGAGCCGATTTGAACCCTGCGGGTTGAGTCAGATGTATGCCATGAGATACGGGACGCCGCCAATTGCCCGAGCCACCGGCGGATTAATCGACACCATCGTTCCCCATGAAACTGGAAACAAGTCCGCCACCGGATTAATGTTTACCCGTGCGACTCCGGAAGAACTTGGCGCCACTGTGGAAGAAGCGGCCTCCCTTTACAAAGAAAAGCCGACAGAATACCGCCGTATGCAATCAAACGGCATGAAAAAAGATTTTTCCTGGAAAAAGCCCGCCAGCGCTTATGAAAATATATACCGGTGGGCAGTGGAAGCGCGCAAACAGGCGCATTAACCGCACTGGTTTTAACCCGCATTTTGGGATGGATTTGAAACAGGATGCAGGTTTCAGGATTGGAAATTAGGGATGCTGTTGTCTATAGATATTTGTCATTTCGAGTTCTAACACCCGAACCCTGTTTCCCTCATCAGCTCGAATCATTTAAATTTATAACTAAAAATAAAAAATCACAATTATTAGAATTAACAATTTTTTTACAATGATATTACAATTTTTTTATATAATTGGTAAATGTGACTGTTGTATAATGACTTATATAAATAAATGTTTACATTTTATTAACTGAAAAGAGGTATTTATGAATTGCTTTTTAGGGTATTATGCCTATGCTTCTTATAAAGTTTAATACTCATAAAATTAATGCTTGTCAGTATTAACAGGAGAAAATTTCTATATAATAATCGATTTTTAAATGAGTTTAACAAAGTATAAATTTATTCGTGTTGGAGTCGAAGATAATTTTCTACCGGGGGGTAGAAAACAAGTTTCCTGCGGTCAACCCTTGTGGAAGATCGAGGAAAACCACAAGTGGTGGTAACCATGGCCACTAGCCCGGATATTTCGTAAAAAAAGTATCGTTGATATGCTTAACTGCTGATATACAGCAGGATAGATCAATAATTAAAGCAATATCAGCGATGACAAAAGGTAAACAATTAAAGCTACAGTTGACAAGGGTAAAAGGCCGCCGTGTGCGGGTTGATTTCAAGGGCGGAGAGGTTACTTCGGATGCCGGACTGCTTTTGATCCGGGAAGTGGATCGGCAGTTGGGCTTGACCGAACGAGCGGCCCGACAGTTAGTGGACAAACGGCAGAAGGGCAAAGTACGCCATGAGGTATTGGGGATGCTGCGGCAGCGCGTTTACGGGCTGGTGGCGGGCTATGAGGATTTAAACGACTTTGATACCCTGCGCCACGATCCATTGTTGCAAACGGTAACGGGGCGCATTGAAACGTTGGCCAGCGCGCCGACTTTGTGTCGTTTTGAAAACGGGCAGGATCGGCGGGCGGCCTTTGCGGTAAACGAGCTGTTGGTCGAACAGTTCATGGGCTCCTTTGCCGAGGAACCCGAAGAGATCATCCTGGACTTTGACGCCACCGACAATCCGGTGCACGGGCTCCAGGAGGGACGTTTTTTCCACGGTTATTATGATCATTACTGTTTTCTGCCGCTATATGTTTTTTGCGGTGATCAGCTGCTGGTGGCCTACCTGCGGCCGAGCAAGATCGATGCCAGCAAGCATGCCGGGGCCATCCTCAAATTGCTGGTTAAACGGATTCGCCAAAGCTGGCCCCGTACGCGGATTATTTGGCGCGCCGACAGTGGATTTTGTCGAGACCGGATACTCTCTTGGTGCGACCGCAACGAAGTTAGTTACATCGTGGGGATGGCTCGCAATGCACGCTTGCAGCAAGACGCCCAGCAGTTGCAAAAGCAGGCCAAAGAATGGTTCGAACTAAGGGGTAAAAAACAACGGTTATTCCAGGACTTCGTCTATGCTGCCGATTCGTGGCGATGGCTGCGGTTGGTCATCCATAAAGCCGAACACACCGCACAGGGGTCCAACCCGCGCTTCGTGGTGACGAACCTGCCGGGCGATCCCCAGGAGCTTTACGACAAGGTATACTGTGGCCGCGGTGAAATGGAGAACCGAATCAAGGAACAGATGCAATTGTTCAGCGAGCGCACCAGCGCCCATCAATGGTGGGCCAATCAGTGGCGATTGCTCTTGTCGGCGCTGGCCTACACCTTGATGGAAGCCATGCGCCGGTTAGCCTTAAAAGGGACGAAGTGGGCGCGGGCCCAATGCCACACCCTGCGGCTCAAATTAATCAAGATCGGAGCGGTCATCGTGCGCAACACCCGAACGATTCACTTTCACCTAAGTGAGAGTTATCCTTGGGCCAGTCTTTTCAACCATGCGGCCCGCCGATTGGTGCCAACCTAAAGGGTGCATTGGTGCTGCCCCCGGCACTACCGAACCAATGGGGGAAAGGGGGCAGTGTCTCTACACCCTGAAAAACACCTAAAAATCAAGACGATCTGCTCAAAATACAAAGAAATCCATCTCCAATAGCAATAACGAGCCAAACTTTACCCTTCATGAAATATCCGGGCTAGTGGTTATTACCACTACCACTACTGCTACGAACAGGGTGGGTTCCGGTAAAACGGGCCCGCCCTGTTTTTTTGTATAAATCTACCGCAGTTTTTCCGAATTAAATGTGACGGGAGTCTTCCAGGTCTTTTTCCCGGTAACCCGATTCCTGCCTATTATGATTGATTTTGTTTTTTTTCAAGTAGGCTCGGTAAACATCATCCGCGCTCATACCCAAAACCTGGGACAGCGAAATGAGGAAATGAAATAGGTCTACCACTTCCACCCGGGCGTTTTGTTCATCGAACTTCTGGTATTTTGCCCACCATTTCCAGGGCACGGAATCAACCAGCTCAGCCAGCTCCTGTTCCATGGCCCGAGTGTAGTTGAGTATCCATTTGGTTTTCTCCTCCTCGCTCAGATCATCTGTGTAAACACCGATGCGCTCGTTGAGGGCTTTTTGCATCCCAAAAATCTCGTCAAACTTGTCCATAAGCCCAGATTGCGAGAGGCGCTATGGCAGGGCAATGTCTAAGTTCCCATTAAGAGGAAAACTTATTCCAAAACTACGCTAGACCCGGACGAGGCCCTTTTTCAACATGCCCATAATGGTGGCCGGGGCCTGCCGGTTATTTAGTAGATCTCGCATCGTTTTCATATAGGGGTCGATATGGGCGAAGAATCGCTTGTAGGCGGGGCAGAGGTAATTGAGCCCATATTCACCGTCGGGAGTTTTCATGAATCGGTGCTTGGGGCATTCTCCGTGGCAGGCGAAACGGTATTCGCAACGCCGGCAATAGGCGGGCAGAGTGTCCGCTTTGTCGCGCCCGAATTTTCTCATGGAGGGAGAATCGACCATCTCGGCGATGGTTTTATCGCGTATATTGCCCTGCAGGTATTGGGGGTAAACATAATGGTCGCAGGCATAAAGGTCGCCGTTGTGCTCGATGGCGAGAGCCCGGCCGCAATGCTCGCTGAAAATGCAAAGGCCCCCGCCCATCCCCATCCAGTTACCCAGCGCTACATCGAATACCTGCACGTAAGTATTCCCGACATCATTGCGCACCCAATGGTCGAAGATCGTGACAAGGAATTCCCCATAATCTTTGGGCAGTACGCTCCAACGCGTGACCGGACTTAGTTTTTCATTTTCATCCTCCGGTTCGGGGGGTGTGGCCAGGGAAAGTTTCAGCAACGATGCAGCATCATCGGGTTTTCTTTCCACAATGGGAATGAATTGCAGGTAGCGCGAACCGATTTTTCGCAAAAAATTGTAAACTTCGAGGGGTTTTCGGGAATTACGGCGGGTGACGCAAGTGAGGGTGTTGAAGGGCACCCCATGTTTGCGGCACAGCCCGATGCCGCGCATGACGCGGTCGAAAGTAGAATTTTGCTTGCGGTCAACCCTATAGATATCATGCAGCTCCCTTGGCCCATCGATGCTGATGCCGCCCAAAAAGTCATTGTCCCGCAGGAAACGGCACCACTCATCGTCCAGCAATGTTGCGTTGGTCTGGAAGGCATTGTCGATTTTGCGCCCTTCGCCATATTTTTTTTGCAATTCGACCACCTTGCGGAAGAAATCCACCCCCATCAGTGTTGGCTCCCCCCCTTGCGGAAGAAATCCACCCCCATCAGTGTTGGCTCCCCCCCTTGCCAGGCGAATGAAACCTCGTTGCCGGGCTGGGCCTCGATGTATTGGCGGATATAGTTATCCAGCACATCTGCTGGCATACGTAAATTTTCCCCTCTCGGGAAAAGCTTCTCCTTTTCCAGGTAAAAGCAATATTTGCAGTCAATATTGCAGCGAGGACCAATCGGTTTGGTCATCACATGAAAAGGTGCCGAAGCGGTTTTTGTTAAAACATCCGTCATGCCATCAAGTTGAAAACAATTCTATATCCCGGGAGAAATTTGTCCCTCACCCGAAAACCAGCCGGTTCCATACAAGGTTCCATACAATAGAGTTCTTTAGTGAATGGAAAGGGTATATTGTGAGAAGTTTTCTAAAAAAGATTGGTAGTGTATTAAGTAGGAATGGTGGCTAATTCTTGATTATATTGATGAATGAAAAGTCTCAGACAGGTTTCATGCATACTCTTAAGCTTGGAAAAGGAGAGGGTTTTGCGTGTGAAACGACCCAGTCGTTGGCGCAGGGTATTGTTCCATCGTTCCACATGGGCCGTTTCACCGGTTTCTTTTCCCACGGATCGGTTATGAGGAAAGACTTCATCATAAGTGCTCCAAAAGTCGCTGTAGGTGGCACATCTTTTGTAGGCCCGTGGCAGACGCTCGTAAAGTTCCCGGCAACGATACCAATCCCGAGGCCCAATGGCATAGGAGAGGATTTGACGGGTGCGTCGGAAAAGAGCGATCCAAACCCATTGGGCATCGCTCTTGCGCCCCACAAAAGACCACAGTTCGTCCAGTTCAATGACATCATGGCGGCGGGCCGCAAGAATCGTGCTTTTGAGCGGTCGCAGCGATTGTCGTTTTTTTTAACCAACTCAAAACGGTGTTGGGACTCACCCCGAAGGCGCGCTGTAAACCGCGTAGACTGCTGCGTTCCTGATAGACTCGAAGGATCATTTCTTTTTGCTCTTCGGTGTATTTCACTGTGGGGTTTTCGCGGCTTTGTTTACCACAATCATGGCAGCGGTAGCGCTGTTTATGGTTGGGCGTCTTGCCAAATTTAATGATATTTTCACTTCCACAGTGCCGACAATTAATAATTTTAGTAACCATGCACTAAAAATAAACTGCCTAACGCTATTTGTACAGCTAAAAATACAAAATAACATTCTTTTTTTATACACTACCAAAAGATTGTCTCCTACAGTCACAGTCACGATAGATTCTACCCTGATGAAAATATACGTTTACCATAAGTGCAGCACCTGCCGGAAGGCTTTGCAATGGCTGGATCGTCACGGCCTGGATTATACCGATCTACCCATTGTGGAATCTCCCCCTTCGGCGGATGAACTGCATTTCATGCTGGATTCCTATGACGGAATGGTGAGGAAGCTTTTCAATACATCAGGCTTGCTCTACCGGGGTATGAAACTGAAGGACCGGCTGCCCCGCATGACCGTTGAGGATTCGTTGACCTTGCTGCAAACCAATGGCATGTTGATAAAATGGCCTTTTCTGCTTGCCGAAACATTCGGGCTAGCCCGGATATTTCGTAAAAAAAGTATCGTTGATATGCTTAACTGCTGATATACAGCAGGATAGATCAATAATTAAAGCAATATCAGCGATGACAAAAGGTAAACAATTAAAGCTACAGTTGACAAGGGTAAAAGGCCGCCGTGTGCGGGTTGATTTCAAGGGCGGAGAGGTTACTTCGGATGCCGGACTGCTTTTGATCCGGGAAGTGGATCGGCAGTTGGGCTTGACCGAACGAGCGGCCCGACAGTTAGTGGACAAACGGCAGAAGGGCAAAGTACGCCATGAGGTATTGGGGATGCTGCGGCAGCGCGTTTACGGGCTGGTGGCGGGCTATGAGGATTTGAACGACTTTGATACCCTGCGCCACGATCCATTGTTGCAAACGGTAACGGGGCGCATTGAAACGTTGGCCAGCGCGCCGACTTTGTGTCGTTTTGAAAACGGGCAGGATCGGCGGGCGGCCTTTGCGGTAAACGAGCTGTTGGTCGAACAGTTCATGGGCTCCTTTGCCGAGGAACCCGAAGAGATCATCCTGGACTTTGACGGCACCGACAATCCGGTGCACGGGCTCCAGGAGGGACGTTTTTTCCACGGTTATTATGATCATTACTGTTTTCTGCCGCTATATGTTTTTTGCGGTGATCAGCTGCTGGTGGCCTACCTGCGGCCGAGCAAGATCGATGCCAGCAAGCATGCCGGGGCCATCCTCAAATTGCTGGTTAAACGGATTCGCCAAAGCTGGCCCCGTACGCGGATTATTTGGCGCGCCGACAGTGGATTTTGTCGAGACCGGATACTCTCTTGGTGCGACCGCAACGAAGTTAGTTACATCGTGGGGATGGCTCGCAATGCACGCTTGCAGCAAGACGCCCAGCAGTTGCAAAAGCAGGCCAAAGAATGGTTCGAACTAAGGGGTAAAAAACAACGGTTATTCCAGGACTTCGTCTATGCTGCCGATTCGTGGCGATGGCTGCGGTTGGTCATCCATAAAGCCGAACACACCGCACAGGGGTCCAACCCGCGCTTCGTGGTGACGAACCTGCCGGGCGATCCCCAGGAGCTTTACGACAAGGTATACTGTGGCCGCGGTGAAATGGAGAACCGAATCAAGGAACAGATGCAATTGTTCAGCGAGCGCACCAGCGCCCATCAATGGTGGGCCAATCAGTGCCGATTGCTCTTGTCGGCGCTGGCCTACACCTTGATGGAAGCCATGCGCCGGTTAGCCTTAAAAGGGACGAAGTGGGCGCGGGCCCAATGCCACACCCTGCGGCTCAAATTAATCAAGATCGGAGCGGTCATCGTGCGCAACACCCGAACGATTCACTTTCACCTAAGTGAGAGTTATCCTTGGGCCAGTCTTTTCAACCATGCGGCCCGCCGATTGGTGCCAACCTAAAGGGTGCATTGGTGCTGCCCCCGGCACTACCGAACCAATGGGGGAAAGGGGGCAGTGTCTCTACACCCTGAAAAACTGATGTGCACTGGAAAAAGTGGACACGAGATTCTCCTAAATGGAGAATCGAAGCATGGGAAGAAGACGCAGTATAGAGTTCAAAAATGAGGCAGTTCAACTGATGATACTCGATGGTCTGAGCGCCACCGAGGTATCGACCAAACTTGGGGTCAACACCAACCAATTGTATAGGTGGAAGAGGCTCTATCTGGACGATCAGCAGGGCGAAGCCACCTCAAAGCGACAGAGCAGTCCGAAGGAGATGGCGGCCGAGATAGATCGTCTTCGCAAAGAGCTGCGCCGCTCGGAGCGGATCAACCAGATACTAAAAAAAACGGTGGGCTACTTTGCCAAGGACGAACAATGAAGTACCAGTTTGTCAAAGACAACGAGGGGCGCTTCAAGATCGAGGAAATATGCTCGGCGATGGGGATTTGTCGCAGTGGCTATTACTGCTGGAGGCCCCGAGCGCCCTCGGCCCGGCGGATCGAGGACGAGGGAATCAAGGGGGCGATCCTGAAGGTACACAAAGAGGCCAAGGGCCGCTATGGGCATCGGCCAATGCACCGCCATCTGAAGGATGATGAGGGCATCGATTGCGGCCGTGACCGGGCTCTGCGTCTGATGCGTGAAATGGGAATCAAAAGCACCCAGAGTAAACGCTTTAAGCCATTAAAAACCAACAGTAACCATCCCTATGGTTACAGCCCCAATGTGCTTAAAAAGCATGGCCAGCCGACCCATATCGACGAGGTCTGGGTGGCGGACACGACCTACCTACGGACCCTGGCCGGTTGGATGTACTTGGCCACGGTGATGGACCTGTTCAGCCGACGCCTGCTGGGCTGGAGCGTTTCCAACCACAACGACGCGAAGCTGGTTGGCAAGGCCCTCAAAGCCGCGGCCATGACCCGCGGCACACTGCGCACCGGGATTATTCATCACAGCGATCGGGGCAGCCCCTACGCCAGCGACGACTATCAGAGGCTGGTCTCTGAACTAGGCATGAAGCCGAGCATGAGCGCCCAAGGCAACTGCTACGACAACGCGGCCATGGAATCGTTCTACGGCCGCTTCAAGACCAGCACGATTCGAGGCCGCCACTTTGCCGACGAGCGCGAACTGCGATCAACTGTCTTCGAATACGTGGAAATCTTCTACAACCGATATCGCAAACATTCCTCTCTGAGTTACCAAAGCCCAGTCCAATTCGAGGAAAATATTTGCCCCCCATGGGGGGCAACGAGAAAACAAAACCCTTTACCAAAACAAGCCGCCTGACACACTAATCAATAAACAATGAATATAAGAGAATCCCGTGTCCAACAAATCCAGTACACGTCATAGCCGAATAACATGGAGGTGTGGGAATTAATTGAATAGGTGGCCTTAATATCCATTTCGCTTCCGATTTCTTTATCGGTTCCTGCCGTTCCCGCGCGGACAACGCCTCCGCCCGTGTTGTAGAAGGCGTCTGTGGCTTCCGCCCTGCGGAAAAAATGATGGGCTAGCTTGCAACCCATCTTTTTGGCCGGTTTGAGGTCTAGTCCCAGGCTGAAATCGATGATATTCTGCCGGCCCACAATATCGATGTATCCCATATAAGCGTGGCCCAGGGGAAAAAGCTGGTCGAAGGTTTCCAATTTGTCATCAGCGGGGTTGCCATCGCCGCTCCCGTAATCGAAACCCAGCCAAAGGCGCGGCTTCCATTGGTTTTCCGTCTAGGCATACCCGAATTGGCTCCCCACCATAAAGGCCTCGACATCGGAAGCGCCCATTTCGCCGAATTGGTAAGCGGCCTCCACATCGTAATCGAATCCCGTTGAGGATTTGCCAAAGGCGCGCCCCCCGATGGTATGGCGGATGCTGTCTAAATTGTCCCGTTCGCGTCCCAGGTAATAGATATCCAGGGATTTTTTAAAAGTGCCGTAAATCCCATATAGGATGTTGTTGTCGTCGTTTTTGTTGAAATCGTATTTATCCACCGGAACGAATTTCGAGGCGAATGCATGAATTTCCCAGTTTTCAGTGGAAAGAATCGCGCTAACGGCATCCCACCGGCGCATCGTGTTAGCCCAGGGCAGGGGACTGATCAGCCGTTGTTTTCCGAACAAAAACTCCTGCCGCCCCATTCGCAGTGTCAGGTTGGCATCATCCAGGGGAAATTTGAAATCGATGAAAGCGTTCAGCAGGTCGACGGAATCCACATTGAGCCCTCTTCGGCCTCCCGGCAGGTCGCGATTGGTGGAGAGAGCGTTGATGAACTCGCCGAATATGCGCACATTGGGTCCTAAATGCAGGTTTCCATGCAGAAAAATCCGGTGCAAATCGAATAAATCGTCGTTGTTGTCGCCAAAGGCGAATCCAGACCAGGCCTCAATCCGTTCCCGTAATTGACCTCCGTTGCTCAACCAGGCGTTTCCATCGTTGCCCAGCTCAATATATTTGATGCCGTCAAAGGAGTCCGCCTTGTCATCCTCGGCCAACTTGGACCAGTTCTCGTTGTATCTGAGAACCTGGTATTTTGGGCGCTCGGCCAACGACTGGGGGTTGCACAGAAGGCACGAAAAGAGGACCGCGATTGCTCTAGCGGCCACCAAAGAGAGGTTGTTTTTAATCATTTTCTGCGGTTGGATAACAATTAGCTGATTACTGCATATTGTACCAATATTGGCAGAATTAAAGGGAATCGCCCAATTATAAGCAAAACCGATAGATATAAGAAAAAATCCTCATCTTCAGGATTTTGTTGGGCAGAAAACGGCGCCTTCGCTATTTCTCGACCTCGAATACTTTCGTCTGAGGATGGAAGGCCGACCAGCTATGGTAAAAAGTCTGCAAGGCTCGCGTCCCGGCGGGGGCGGATTGTAGCATTACCCCAGCTTCATCCGCGGTAACGATTGCCAGCCCCTCGGGAGTTTCAATTTTTACCGGTCCTTTGCGGGCTAACTCAGCCGTGACAAAGGCGGCGAAACTGCCAACCTTTAAGCCGAGCCCCAGCGTTTTGGGCGGCAAATCTTTTTTGAACCCGAAATCGTGGCCGCGGAAAACTCTCTCGCTGGTCAAATAATCCGCGTAGGGATTCCTCTCATAAGGCTCATCAAAACCTGTATCGGTGCTCAGGACCTCGCCTTCTGGGTATTTTTCCCGAAATGCGCCGAATTTCATTATCCGGACCGGAAGGTAGTTCAAGGATTCTCCGGCGAATTTTCCCGTAAAGGCTTTTAAATAAACCTGCGACCACAAGCCCATCGAAGTTTGGTCGTATAAAACCATGTTCGAGTTGTAGAGAAACCCCGAAATACCGAACTCCAGCACGATCTCCTCTCCGGGGCCGGATTCGCTGCCAATTTTCAAACGCCTGTCCATAACAGCCACCGAATCGCACAGCGGGCAGTAGGTTACGGCAACGGCAACGCCGCCCACAGTGTCATTGGCCACTTCGTGAAAATTGAGGATACCGAGAGGGTAGGCCACAGCCTCACCGTCGAAATCCACTACCGCCACGCGCTCCCCGGGCTGGGGATAGCTGGCCGCGCGCGCCTTTATCCGCTTGGGATTAGTCAGGAAATGAATGCCATCCTTGGGCACGCCGGGTGCCAGCATCTCATCCAAATCGATCTGTGGGTTCGATAAATCGTATAGTTTAACAAGATCTTCTTTCGTAACGCGGTCCCTGCGATCGGTATCGGCCGCCGCCAAGGCAGTCAGGAATCCTGCCAAAAGCATGACCAAAGTCCGATTTCGGGTTCCTGGAATATATAGTCTGTTGGTCATTCTATTTAATTGTATTTCAATACAGTCGCTGAATATGAGGTTGCAGGACGCTCAAATATTTCAGCCACGGATTATACGCATAAATGTAAACGCCGGGGAAAAACCGGTACGGTAAAGAGGGCGCTTTAAAACCGGTACGCTTATCCTAGAAAGGAGGAGTGTATCGAGATATGAAGCAATGGACAAGAGTGCGGCACAAAGTGCTGCGGGACAAGCAGAGCAAGCGCTCTGTAATGCGAGAAGAGGGACTGCACTGGGAGACCCTGGGAAAGATGCTGGCCTATTCCCAGCCGCCGGGATACCGGCGCAAGAAGAGGCGAGAGCGCAAGATCGATCCGTATGTGGGCTGGATCGAGGAGGTGCTCAAAGCGGACCGGAACGTGCCCAAGAAGCAGCGCCATACGGCCAAACGGATCTACCAGCGTTTGGGTCGGGAGAAGGGCTACCAAGGGGGCTACACGGCGGTCAAGGAGGTGGTGGCCGAGCTGCGAGCGAGGCGGCGGGAAGTGTTCGTGCCGCTGGAGCACCGCCCCGGGGAGGGACAGGTGGACTTCGGTCATGCCCTGGTGAAGGAGGCGGGGCAATTGCGTAGGCGGCCATTTTTTGCCATGAGCCTGCCCTACAGCGATGCCTTTTTCGTGCAGGTGTTCGAACGGGAGTGCACGGAGAGCTTCTGGGAGGGGCCCCTGCGAGCTTTTGAGTTTTTCGGGGCGGTGCCCCGGCGCATCAGCTATGACAACTCGAAGGTGGCGGTGGGTAAGATTATCGGTTCGCGTGAACGCAAGCTGACCGACGGGTTTCTGCAGCTACAGAGCCATTACCTGTTCGAGGAACACTTCTGTCTGCCCGCCCGGCCCAACGAGAAGGGCGTGGTCGAGGGGATCGTGCGTTATGCCCGGGCCAACTTCCTGGTACCGGTACCGCAGGTTCGGGACCTGGAGGAACTCAACGCAAAGCTGTTGGAGGCATGTGAGCGGGACATGGAGCGTAAATTACGCGGGAAAAGGGCGGTGAAAAAGGAACTGCTGGCCGAGGAGCGCGCCGTCATGCTGGCGTTGCCGCCCATACCCTTTGAAGCGAGCCGCAAACGCTCGACCTGCGTCAGCAGCCTCTCGCTGGTGCGCTTCGAGTGCAATGACTATTCGGTGCCGGTGCGCTGCGCCCACCATCCGGTGGTGGTGGAAGGGTCCTGTCGGCAGGTGGTGATCTTCTGTGGGGGCCAAGAGGTGGCCCGGCACCGCCGCATTTGGGATAAAGAGCAAGTCTCTTTCGAGCCGGTGCACTACCTGGCTTTGCTGGAGAAAAAACCGGGCGCTTTGGACTTCGCCCGCCCACTCTCGGGCTGGCAGTTGCCGCAGTGCCTGCAGGTCCTCAGACGCCGGCTCGAAAGCCAATGCGGGGGCGAAGGCACCCGGGAGTATATCCGGGTGCTGCGGCTGTTGGAGAAACACCCCATGGCGGCCTTGCAGCAGGCCGTCGTCTCGGCCCTGCGGGTGGGGGGACTGACTCGTGAGGCCATCGCCCAGTATCTCTATCCTCAGGAAGACTACGGGAGCAGAACCTTCCGGCTGGACGGCCATCCACACCTGCGTCACGTCCGTGTGGCCGCCCCTGACCTCGGTGCCTACAGCGAACTGCTCAAGATTCCAGGAGGGGCTTTATGAAGGAAGAAAAAAACCAGCTGCTGTTACACCATCACCTCAAGAAACTGAAGTTGCCCACCATCCTGCGCGAATGGCCGGCGGTGGCCGCGGCTTGTTCCCGGGACCGGCTCGATTACGCCGCCTTTTTGTTGCATCTGGTCGAACGGGAGCTCATTGAACGCGAACAGCGGGCCGCCCAGCGGCGGATCAAAAACGCCCGTTTCCCCGTGCTCAAGACCCTCGAGAGCTTCGCCTTTGAAGCGCAGCCCTCGATCAACGAAGCGCTCATCCGAGAGCTCATGCGCGGGGAGTATGTCGACCAGCGCGAAAACGTGCTGCTCCTCGGTAACGCCGGTACCGGTAAAACGCACCTGGCCACCGCCCTGGGCTTTGCCGCCTGTGCCCAGGGCCGGCGGATCCGTTTCTTCGGGGTCACCGCCCTGGTTACCCATATGCTCGAGCAACGCGACAACCACGACCTGCAGCGCTTCATGAAGCAACTCGAAAGGCTCGACCTACTCATCCTCGACGAACTCGGTTACGTCCCTTTTTCCAAGACCGGTTCCGAACTGCTCTTCGACGTGGTCAGCCGCGCTTACGAGCGCACCAGTCTCATCGTCACCACCAACCTGCCCTTTGAGAACTGGATCGAAGTGCTCGGTTCCGAACGGCTCACCGGAGCTCTGCTGGACCGACTCACCCATCGGGTGCATATCCTCGAAGCCAACGGGCAAAGCTACCGCTTGCGCGATGCTCGACGCCGTCGCCGTGGCACAAAACAATAAACGCCTTGGGCCCGGCTCGTCGGCCTCCGGCCTCCTCACCGACCCCAAGCCAATCCCCAAAACCAACTCCCAAACCCTAAACCTTGACGTACCTGCAATTACTAACCTAAACCTTATTCCAAGCGTACCGGTTTTACCCCGACCCCCGTACCGGTTTCATCCCGGCGTTTACACATAAACACGGATGATCTATTAAACACCACGCCAAAGGTGCTTTCTTTATCTACGTTCATCAGTGGTTCAACAAAGCATTCGGAATTAAGTCGGTTTTTCATAATAGTGAACAATAGAACACATATTGAAGCAATCCGCAAGCTTTTTTTTCATAAAAATGCAGTTTAATAATTCCTCAAAACTAGCCTTGGACATCAAGAGGTTAGCGGCAGTCCAAACGTTTCAATAATCATAATCACAATTCATAGCCAAAAAAATTTTCTTTCTTCTGCATCCTTCATCTCTCTTCAACATTCGCGTTCATTGGCATTCATTCGCGGTTAGGATGATGGGTTTGACGTCTAATCCGTGGTTCAATTATTTAGCATCGAATTACACCTCGTTAAAATGCGAGAAAACTGTTTGTCTGAAAATTATGAATATCCAACCCCGCCTGGCTGAATTCAGCAACCAATTCATCCCTCTGGAGGAGATCGAGGCATTTTATACCCTTAAAGGCATCGAGGCGCCCCATGACCGGCCCTACGCCTGGTCCATGTCCGTTGTCACTCTTGATGGGATAACCTCTTTTCAGGAGAGCGAAGCCCTGGCCGGCGACACCATTGCCTTGACCCATATTAAAAACTCCGGTAGCGAGGCGGATTGGCGGCTCCTCAACGCCGGTTGGCTCTATGCCGACGCGGTCCTCGGCACGGGCCGCATCATCCGGGCCGAACCGGAAATCAAATGGGTTCCCGTTTTTCAAGACTTGATCGAATACCGGCAAAAAGTTCACAAAAAACCCGATCCCTTTCCCGCCAATCTAGTTATCACGGCAACCGGCGATTTCGATATGCGGCACCCCATGTTCAATGACGACCGCTTTCTCACCGTCATCCTGACCACCCGCTCGGGCCGGGAAACCATCCTCAGAAATAACCAGAAGGCAGCATCGGCGGGCATTCATCCCCTCAAGCGCGGCAACACCCGGCTGCAATCCTTCGGCGGCGAGACACTCAATTACCGGGAAGTCATGCGTTATTTAAGACAGGAAATGGGCATCCGCTATCTCGACGTCACCGCTGGCGGGAAACTCATTGCGGCCCTGGCCAAAGAAAAACTCCTCGACGAATGCCGCCTCACCTACGCAGGCCACTTTTCCGGCCCCCAAAATTCCGCCGGCGACCCACGGCCCGGATTATTCAACCTACCACCAGGACAATACTTCACCCCTCAAAACAACCCCCTCATCCAATACAAAGCCATCCGCCTCTACGGCCAACACCACCTCTTCCTCCGCGCAACCTACCACTACCGCACTAATCTTTAAAAAAGCTTCTACTTTTTAACGCTAGAAGTGCTCTCAATATTGCAACGGGACTTGGATGCGAAAGGGGTGGGGTGCACCTTGTTTTAGGGGTGGGAGAAAGAGCCAGTCTTTGAGGCCGTCACTTATGCAGGTGGCCGCTTCTGCATCCATATCCTCCAAGACGAGTTCTACTTTTCGCACTTTACCTGTTTTGTCAATGGTAAGGATGGCCGCTGTGTCGATGGGCCCTTGCCTCTCATATGGTTCTGGCGGCAGGTAGGGCAGGAATCTCACAAATGGAGTTTGTTTCAATGTATTTTCAGCGTTGTTTTTTAGGTATTCGGAAACGAGTTGTTTATGATATATTTCTTCCTGTTTGCGGAAATAGGAATAGATTTCCGAACTGAGACTGCTTCGTATTTCGTACCCGTTTGAGTAAAAAATTGGGATGAGAATGTAGTCGTCACCGGCTTCAAAAAAATCAGGCATGAAGTTCACATCAATCGTTAAGTCGATATCGTCCCGGTCTTTTAACGATCCCAGTTTTTTGAATGTAATATTGATGCGCTCGGCAGTGAGTTCGTCCAATTGCATAGCCGAGCTGGGAATACAAATAGCCACCAAATAGACGTTGTCGAGGTTGCCATTGGCCTTCATTTTGGCCGAATAACTTCCCACTAAACTGGACTTGGAGCCTGAAATAGTTATGGTGGAATCGAGGGAGTAAACCCCGTCATAGGTGCTTACAAATTTTGCGTTTGTTATTTCAATAAATCCCGGATTGTAATAATCGCTCCTCTCAATGCTCAAGTGTTTGGGCAGCAGTTTAACGGTCTTTCCCTTATACTTTGAAAGTGCATACCTGCCCTCCACACCGAATACAGGAATTTTTTCCTTCTTGTGAGTCCCATAGACGGCGGTGGGGAAGACCTTGGTGGACTCCTCGCCAAAAAGCAGGATCGGTGAAATAAAAATAAGGAAGCTGATAAGAAATTTATTTTTCATCGGAGTTGGGTGTTTATTGATTTTCTGCAAGCCCGGTTAATAGTTTCATTAAATTTTAGGTTTTATCAATCCGATCCGGCACGATCCGGCATATATTTCCCTTTTGCCCGTAGAAACGGTTTCAATTTTGTGATGATTCTTGGCATCGGGTTTCGGGTTCATTTTTTTGTCTCTATGTTCCCACTCAAAAGTTTTGCCCTATGATCCGCATTTACCGAACAAATGACAAATTTTTTCTGACCCTTGAAGGCCGCTGGTATAGTTCCTCGGATTTTTCATTCGATACCCTTTTTAAGGAGGACGACCCGGAGGGTTGGCTGATGGAAAGGATAGGGGATTGGCCAATGGCGGATAGCGAAATGCCGGCTGCGATTGCCGCTATGGAACTTTCCCCGCCGATGGAAAATCAGGAAATCTGGGCCGCCGGAGTCACCTATTTACGTAGCCGGGAAGCCAGGGTGGAGGAGTCCCTGAAATCGGGCAGCGACACCTTTTACGACCTCGTTTACGAGGCCGAGCGCCCTGAGATTTTTTTCAAGGGCACGGCCTCCCGAACGGTCGGCCATTGGCAAAAAGTGGCCATCCGCTCGGACTCGCACTGGAATGTGCCTGAGCCGGAGGTGGCCCTGGCCCTAAACGCTGCCGGCAAAGTGTTCGGCTACACCATCGGCAACGATATGAGTTCGCGCGACATCGAGGGGGCCAACCCGCTCTACCTGCCACAAGCCAAGGTTTACCGCAAATGTTGTGCTTTGGGGCCTGGTTTGACCATCATGAAATCTCTCGACCGCGATACCGCCATCGAGCTGATCATCGAACGTGAGAATCAGACTGTTTTCGTTGGAAAAACGAGCCTTGTCCAGTTGAAGCGATCCTTCGAGGAACTGACCGCCTTTCTTTTTCGAGACAACGTGTTTCCCTGCGGAGCCTACCTGTTGACAGGAGCCGGAATCGTTCCGGGATCCGATTTTACATTGCAATCGGGCGATAATATCAGCATCCGCATAAGCGGATTGGGAACCCTGGAAAATAAGGTCGAATGATGGTCGTCTTAAATTTCGCTTATGGATCGTCTGCCTGGACCGCGGGAGCCTTTTTTGCTATTGCTTCAACCAGCGGTCGAACCAGGCGAAAGCATCCTCCTGCATTTCGCGGTCAAATTTATGAACCCCCGGATAAAAAGAGCCTTTATAGTGATCCGGCGCTCTAGCCTTGTCGTAAATCTCTTTTAAAATCCCATCCGCCCGCTTCATTTCGGGCAGCGTGAACAGCGGGTCTTCCAAATTATTGAGGATCAGGGTAGGCAGCGGCACCCGCAATCCCAGAATCTCCGGAAAGTCGAGATCATGCGGCAGATGTGGAACGTAGCCCATCCAGGAATGGTTTTTTGAGCGATTGAGAAGAATATCCTTCCAGGTCGTCATTAGACCAGCGGTGACCGCGACCTTGATCCTGGAATCCATTCCCCCAAGAAAAACGGTTTGCAGCCCGCCGCCGGAAAGACCCCCGCAACCCACTTGGTCGGCATCAACATCCTGGCGCGCGCAAAGCACGCGCAAAGCACATCGAGGGCGCGCTGGTCATCGGCCAAAAAGACCCCCGGCCATGTCGTCCCGGCGCAAAAAAGAGACCTGGCCAGGATCGATTCATGGACCCTGGCCCAAAAGTTGTAAGCCTTGATGAACAATTCGTCTTCTGAATCCGCACAAGTAATTCCTTGACGTATATTTACCGGCACATCCTCCAACAAAACCCTTCGGCTGCCAAAGGGGAAAACATCGGGGGCCAGGACCGCATAACCGCGTTTGGCCAAGGCATTCGCCCACGGCCTTCCCTCATACATTTTTTCATGATGCTCGATCATTATCGGGTGCCGTACATCCGCTGTTCGGCATACCTTGCGCTTGCCGAAATATTTATTGCCGGAGTGGTCGTGCAGGGCCATCACTCCCGGCAGCGGATCCTCTTCGCCCTCCGGTTTTAAAAAAACGGCTTCGGTGCGCGGCCCATAGGGTAGCTGCCAGGAAAGCAGCTCGACGTACAGGCCGTCGTAAATGAATTGTTCATGCACCGTTACTTCTGGAGCGCCCCCGCTGTTCGCCTGGGCCAGCAGTTCTTCCATCCGTTTACGGGCGACGGGCCGCCATTTTTCCACATCCTGCCACTGCGGGTTGCGAAAAGACAAATTCGGAGGATCTTTCACCAACCCAGCCGCCCAGGGGCCATAGGCGCCGATCATATTAGGTTCCATTATCGAATTCCCTTACTTTAAATCATCGATCCTGATGCGCGCATACCTCATGGTATTGCCCAACATCCCGAGAATGTCGAGCGTTTGGGAAGGCGCTGAACCGCTGCGTGGGGTTGCCGTGAAAAATCGCATCAGAGGCGTCTTCATTTCCAAAACGACCGGTTCGGAAAATACGCCGTTACTCTTGACTTCGATAATACGGTTTTCCGTCGCCTGAATATGCTGACCGTTATCCTTGTGCCCTAAAGAATAGAATATAAAAATTCTCCCATCAGGCGTAATATGGAATCGACCGGCCTTGGGTACGATTTCCGATTCCCCTTCCTCGACATGCATGACCGGCGCTCTGAAAATTACCTTCCCCTCATCCAAAATTGCATAATTGAGAGCATGAGATTGTTTGGCTTCGGGAAAAAATTTCTCCCGCAGGCGCTCGTCAAGGGCGCGTTCCGTCCAGAGCACATGAACCAGATCGTTGCGGGCCACCCAGAGATCGGCCGGAAACAGCCATCCACAGGTCTCCTCCCGGCTTGCCACCTCCACCCACTGGTTGAATTTGCCTGTCGAAATATCCTCCGACCAAGTGTAAAACATGCGGCGGAAGTCGTAATCCCACTTGTTGCCGGTCAACTGAAGCTTGTATTCGCGCCAGGTCCGATTCGGTTCAATAATGTCGCTGACCCCGAATAAATGAACCTCCCTCTCCTTCAACTGTACCGCCGGATAGCAGACGCGGATGGTTTGAGGCACCTCATAATCCGGCCCCCAGGGGTATTTCAAATTTCCCTGGCGGGACCAATCACCCTTGGCATTTCGGTAGGTCCAAACGGCCATGTTTTCCCCGACACTTTCATTTTGAAACAAAATCATGTCACCGCCAGTGCGGTCGGCCACGAAACTGCGATAGGTAGTCTCCTTGAATCTAAATTTTTCTTGCCATACCGGCACGATCGTTTTGTAGGGAGCTTCAATTTCGGACGCTGAAAAACGCAGCAGTCGAGGCTCTGCCAGACTTATCGCAAATGGTCCGGTCGCTTCTATACCCGGTTCAAGAGTCGGGTTGACGGATAGAAATAATTGCCCGTTCGCCAACACGGTCAGTGGCGAGGGCTCACGAGTGAGGTCCTTTTCGTCCTTCTGGACAAGTTTCCAGCCCTCCTTGTCCCTCTTAAAAAAGAGCCAGCGGGTGTTATTGTCGGGCGGGATTCCCTCCAGGGTTTCCAATCCGCTGGCAAACACCTCTTCGCCATAACGCACGATGCAGGTATTTCCATAACACCAGAGCGGGTTGGCGCCATTGTTGGCGTTCACAAAACTGTAAATCTCCTCTTCCACCTCGACCACAGCCTGGAATCCCGGTTCACGCGAAGCCACCAGGCCATTACAAAAAAACAGGAAAAAACTAAAAAGAAAAATAGCAGGATATTTCATAGAACACTTACCGGTTAATAGTGCTTGAGCGGAAAATTCATAATTGAATTCAGGTATTACTTCAACTGGGCCATACCACAGGATATGGTTCACCTTATGATACATTGAGATCCTTTCTCAAGAAATGTCTGACGTAGAACAATCAATATTGATTGTGGACAACTACCCCGGCTTCCAACGATAAATAATTAATGATCAAGGAAATTTATTTCTTTTTCCGGTATGGGCCGGGGGTTCAGAAGCGGAAGATTGAATTGGGCATGGTTGAATTCATGAAAGCCATTGCCAGGGATCTTGATGCGGATGGTTTTGCGGAGCTTCGGACCAGCCTGGTGGGCGATCTGGAGGGAAAGATTCTGGAAATCGGATCGGGGACAGGAGCCACTTTCCCTTATTACGGACCCAAGGCGAATGTTACCACAATCGAGCCAAGCGACGAATTTCGGGCCGCCTCTATAGAAGCCGCTGAAAGCGCCGCAGCCAATATCCGTGTCATTCCGGGTGCGGGGGAGAAACTTCCCTTTCCCGATGCTGCATTTGAAGTGGTGACCACCTCGATGGCCCTGTGCAGCGTAGCCTCGCCCTCCAGGACCCTGGCCGAATTCAAACGAGTCCTTCAACCGGGAGGCCGGCTCCGGCTACTGGAGCACGTCCGCAGCGAGCACTGGCTGGCCGGTCCCCTGCTGGATTTATTCAACCCAATCTGGCTCCGCATCAACGATATAGGCTGCAACTGGAACCGCCGCACGGTGGAAACCGTCCGCCAAGCCGGATTCACCATCCAGTCAATCGAGTCCCACAAAATCTACTCCAAAACCGCCCCCGCCACCTTCCCCCTGAGAGTCATCAAGGCCGAGAAGCCTTAATAAGCCATTAGAAATTTTTATTCTCTTGTTGATCAATAAATTTCGATTCGTCTTAATACTATCGGCTGTAAAATTATTTTCTCCATAATAAGTAACGAAAACGCTGTTTTCAACTTATGTCACGAATATTAGAGAATCCTGTGTCCAGCAATCCCTGTACATCACGGAATGGATCTAGCCCGGATATTTCGTAAAAAAAGTATCGTTGATATGCTTAACTGCTGATATACAGCAGGATAGATCAATAATTAAAGCAATATCAGCGATGACAAAAGGTAAACAATTAAAGCTACAGTTGACAAGGGTAAAAGGCCGCCGTGTGCGGGTTGATTTCAAGGGCGGAGAGGTTACTTCGGATGCCGGACTGCTTTTGATCCGGGAAGTGGATCGGCAGTTGGGCTTGACCGAACGAGCGGCCCGACAGTTAGTGGACAAACGGCAGAAGGGCAAAGTACGCCATGAGGTATTGGGGATGCTGCGGCAGCGCGTTTACGGGCTGGTGGCGGGCTATGAGGATTTGAACGACTTTGATACCCTGCGCCACGATCTATTGTTGCCAACGGTAACGGGGCGCATTGAAACGTTGGCCAGCGCGCCGACTTTGTGTCGTTTTGAAAACGGGCAGGATCGGCGGGCGGCCTTTGCGGTAAACGAGCTGTTGGTCGAACAGTTCATGGGCTCCTTTGCCGAGGAACCCGAAGAGATCATCCTGGACTTTGACGCCACCGACAATCCGGTGCACGGGCTCCAGGAGGGACGTTTTTTCCACGGTTATTATGATCATTACTGTTTTCTGCCGCTATATGTTTTTTGCGGTGATCAGCTGCTGGTGGCCTACCTGCGGCCGAGCAAGATCGATGCCAGCAAGCATGCCGGGGCCATCCTCAAATTGCTGGTTAAACGGATTCGCCAAAGCTGGCCCCGTACGCGGATTATTTGGCGCGCCGACAGTGGATTTTGTCGAGACCGGATACTCTCTTGGTGCGACCGCAACGAAGTTAGTTAGAGGCTGTCCCAAAAGGGTGATTTTTGCGAGGGCTTTTGATAGGCGCTCATTTTAGAGGTATTTGCATTTGGGAGAGTATCAACTTTGCTCTCCTATGACGTTAGGATACTGGTTTTGGGGTCCGGTTGCCTGATTTTCTTTGTATGAGCCGACAGTAAGGCTGTGAAAAAGTATTGTCCTTGCTTTTCCGCTCTCTAGGCCGCCGCTTTGGTTTTTAGTTCGTCTTGCTGGGCCAGCATCTTGGCTACTTTCCATAGGTTGTGCGAGAGTACCGACCAGGCTACGCTGATCGAGCGGTTGGCAAAGCCTTTGCTGCGCAACCGCCCGGCCTGCCAGCGATTCTTCAATACCCCGATCCGCCCTTCGGTGCTGGCCCGGCGCTTTTGCAATTGTCTGAACAGTGGTTCCTCCATCCGTTTTTTCAACTGCTTCGGATCGCGTGGACAGAGCGCGTCGTAGATTCCCTCCTGGGCTAACTGCCGGCGGGCCCGCTGGGAGGCAAATCCCCGGTCCGCGCACATGGCCGCTATGGGTTCTTCCAGGTTGAAGCGGTTCTGTCTTTGCAAACTCTCTTGCATTTGCTCATTTTCGCTTGGAGTTCGGCTGCCGTAGAGTTTCCAGTCCAGCAGGTACCCTTCAACGCTTTCTCCCAAAAACAGGGTGTTGCCGAACTCGACCTCTTGGCCCGCTTTACCTCGCACAATCACCTGCCCATCGAGTTCGTAAACACTCAAGACTTTCTCTGCGTTTTTCACCTGGCGGCCGCCAATGATCCGCTCGGGCGCCTGTTTGATGACCACCGGGATTTGCTCGCTCATGCGCTCTATCCGGGCGAGGATCTGTTGGACCTGTTTTTCGCTGTAATCGCTTTGCTCCCAGCAGGCTTGCAATAATTCCCGGTGACTGCGGGCATGCTCCCCGATCCGTTTGAGCAGCTTTTTCATCTGCCTCAAGATACCCTTGCGCTGCCGCGCGCTGTCCTTTCGCCGCCGGCTGTGGGTCATTTGTATGCACAGCCGATTCATCTGCCGAGCCAAGGGCTCCGGTTCGATCGGCATGCGATGGCGCAAACCGGCCTTCTCGCGGATCAGCCGGATCGCTTTGAGCAACGTGCCGGCTACATCCTTGAGTAATACCCAGTCCGTCGGCCAATGAATGTTAGCCTCCAAACAGGTGCCGTCGATCAGGCAAATGGTGGTGTCAATCGGCTTGTCCAATCCCACCTGCCGGGCCAGAAGGGCATCGCCCACCACCTCAGTCAAGGTCCGGTGCAAGGCCCTCAACTGCTCTTCGCTGAAAAACTTCGAGGCCCGCTCCAGGGTGCTTTTGGAGATGCCCCTGATGCCATCGATCTGCCGGACACGGCAAAAGTCGGCCAACAGATCGCTGCTGCCCAGAGCCCGCGACAAATGCCGAAACGAAATCCCTCCGAGCAGACGGCCCAGCGTATCCATGCGCAGTGCCTTGATGGCAAAACTGGCCCGCTGCCGCCGGGCCTTTAGACCCATTGGCGGCCACCCCTCCAAGGCCAGCTCAATGGCCTGCGATTCCACCTCCGAGTCGATCAGCAGCCGATCGATTCGATCAATGGTGGCGCGGAAGTTATCGTAATCGAGGCACCGGTCGACCACAGTTAAAGCTGGACGCAGGAGGCATTGGATGGCTATATTTTTCATAGAAAGGGCTATATTGATTTTCGCTAACTCAATTATAGAACCCTTTTTTGGCCGGATCGAGCAAAAACTTGCTCTTTCCGGCTCTTTTTATCAACGTCATCCAGTTGACTATAAAATCTTTATATTTTTGGGACAGCCTCTAAGTATGCGGACGCCTTGCGCCCTGCCATTAGGGAATATGTTTCGTCGGGAACATATTTGGCTCTCGGGCTGGGGAGCGAATTGGTCCGCGAAACGGAAGCCCGCTTAGAAAAAACTCCCTATAAAGGGCAGGCCAGCGCATCCTTGGCCTCCCGTGTCGGCCTCAACATCCGGCTTGGGGACGACCCGGATGAGCTGCCCGCCCAAATGCGTCATCAGGCAGAGCCGCATATCGCTCGGCATCCCATGAATCCGGACCTCGTGGTAGGTACTTTCCAGGAGGGCCGGTTTACCGATGGCGGGGCGGTCAATTGCGGTTACGCCGTCAGTCAGGATGGCGGGCTGAACTGGAATCGGGCTCTCATTCCCGGTCTGACTACTGTTTCCGGGGGAACTTTTGAAAGGGCATCCGATCCCGTGTCGGCGGTCGATCATCTGGGCAATATTTACCTCAACACCCTCGGCATCACACCTTTTCCAACCGGCAACTTGATTATGATGAGCAAGAGTTCCGACGGGGGGTTTAATTTCGATTTGCCCGTAGTGGCTGCTGAGCCGCCCGGTGAAGGCGATTTTTTGGACAAGAACTGGGTTGTCGTGAACACTTTTTCCGGAACGCCCACTGCCGGACGGGTTTTCACATCATTTACCAATTTCCGCGACGACGACGCTGGTTTTCCCATTATGGCTTCTTACAGTGACGATGGGGGAGAAAGTTGGCTTTCGGAACTTATCTTCGTGACCCCGCCCAACTCATTTTGCCAGGGTTCCCAACCCGTTTACCTGCCCGATGGCGATTTGGCGGTCGTTTATTGGAATTTTATAACCCCCGACGGTGGTTTTGCCGACGACCGGATTGAAATTAGGATTTCTGAAGACGGTGGCGGCGTCTTTGGTCCCCCGCTTCTGGTGGCGGGCGGCTTCACGGTTTATGGTGACCCAGTCCTGCACGGCGGCACATTTCTACCCTCTGCTGCCGCAGACCGTAATGCAGGTGCGCTCTTTGTCACCTATCAGGCGGTTATGGAGGGCATTCCCAAAGTTGTGTTCACCCGTTCATCCGATAAAGGGCAAACCTGGACAGCGCCCCTCGCCGCGAGCAATAATCCCGCCGGCAGTTCCATCGCCAGTCCCGCTATTGCAGTTTCGCCCGATGGGCGCCATGTCACCATAATTTTTTACGATACCCGCGATAATCCGCAAAACGGCAACCTTTTCCATCTTTACCTGGCCGAGTCTTTTGACGGTGGCGGTACCTGGGAGCCAAACACCCGCCTCTCGGATACCCCCAGCAACGCCCTTCTGGCCCCATTGACGCCGGGTGGGCGCATGTTAGGAGATTACCTGGGGGTGGTTTCCGCTTTGGGTGGTCAAGCCCCCGCAGTTGCCATCTGGATCGACACCCGCACCGGCTCGCCGGACCCTTTTGCCGTAGCCTTCGACCGTCCTTTTCCCGATCCCTTCGGAGGGGAAGAAATCGCCGATTTCCCCGGTTGGAACGCTTCGCCTTGGTACGACGACTATTTTACGGATTTATGGCCTTGGGTGTATCATTCCCAGCACGGCTGGCAATGGGTGAATCTGGAGAACGGTCCGCAGGGAATATTTCTTTTCGATTTGGGCCTTAACGAGTGGATTTTTCTTAATGAAAACACCTACCGATGGTTCTTTCTCTTTGGCGATACGCCCGGCTGGGTCTGGTCCTTCCCGGATGGAAATCCTGTGGAACGTTTTTTTGTCCGGGCGAACAGCGATTGTATATTCAGCGACTTATCCGGCTCCGGCTGCCCATAACTCAATATTGCGGAGTTTTCCCCGCGCCGTAAACTACCCTAAAGCCCGGCCGTTTCCGTCTCGGCTTCCTCTTCCGCCTCTTCGACTCGAAGTTCGGGAATACTATCGCGCAGTTGGCCCACCTTGATAGACCAAATCCAGTAACCGGGCTTGGCCAGCGTGTCGATAAAATCAAGCTGCTCTTGCACCGCCTCGAATTCTTCCTTTTCCCAATGGTGGATGGCCAGATTGTAGGCCGCCTCCGCGCGAGTGGAATCGAGCATAGATTCATCTCTGGCAAGGGTTTCCAAAGATTGCTGCGCTATAACTGCTTGGCCATTTGATAGACTGGCCATGGCATAGCCAAGTTGCGCCCGGCCCGCATATGGCGTATCCGCTAAAATTTCGGCCGCTTTCTCATAGTGCCCGGCCGCTTCCTTAAATTGTTTTTGGTCGTATTCCTGATGGGCCGCCTGCAAATAGGCGAAACCGCCCAGCGGATGGCTGGAATATTCCAATCCGAAAGTGACCAAATCGGTCGAGTCTTCGGTTTCCTGGTAAGCCGTCTGAATCTTCTCCACATTGCGCTGGGCAAGATACCCGGAAACCTGGTAAGCCAGCACCGCCACAACCACCAGGGCCACGATCATGACCAGGCGATTCCCGTGAACACCCCATAATTGGAGTACCTGCTCCTCGAAATCGCCATCCCCAGGCGGTGTTTCCACAGACCCTGCCTGACGCGGGTTGGCGGCTATAATATTCCTCTTTCTGGATGATTTCTTTTTCATTTATTGAGCAAAGCCAAGAGGGTTCTCAAACAAACCGGAGCAAGTCAACCATCTTCCTGTGCCCAATTTTCTATCAAAAAGAGGAAAACTTTTTGCTTGGTGTCGATAACAGAGTCGGCTAATAGATGGCTCTTTCAACAATTTTTTGATTCCAGAAACTTTTACCAGGCTAGTTATGAAAATGCTCAAAGACGAAGCTGAACCTCGGGATGAGGCCGTCAGCATCCGCAACATCATGCAAAAAAAATTCCTCGAGGAGAGGAAAGTGTTCCTTTGGGGGGAAGTAAGCGATGAAAGCTGCCGCGATGTGACGGATAAATTCTTCTACCTGGAATCGACCGACCCGGGTAAAGAAATCATTTTTTACATGAACACCCCGGGCGGCTCCATCACCGCCGGCATGGCCCTCTACGACACCATGAAGCTGATCAGCTCGCCCATTACCGTGGTAGTCACAGGAATGGCCGCCAGCATGGGCTCTGTGCTTTTATGCGCCGGAGCAAAGGGCAAACGCCTCCTCTATCCCCACTCGCGCATCTTGATTCACCAACCCCTCATCACCGGCCGCATGATGGGCGCGGCGGTCGATATCAACATTCAAGCCCAGGAAATGGAGAAACTTCGCGACGAGCTCAACGGCATCCTCGCGGAGAGTTCCGGCCAGCCCATCGAGAAAATCCGCAAGGACACCGATCGCGATTTTTACATGAACGCCCAGGAGACCATCGATTACGGCCTGGCCGACGCCATCGTGGATAAAGTTTAAACTTCATTTTACGAAGACACCGTGTAATCCCCGAAACGGAGATATACAATATCTCCGTTTCTTCTCAATCCCCAATCCCTGGTACGAATTTGCACACAGCAGCCCGCCCGAATTTGAGATAGCTTCTAAACAATATGAAAAATTACCAGCGCTTCAAAATGATACGCAATTGCTACCAGAATTTGAATCGAGGGCCGAAATATCAACCACAGTTCGTCCAGTTCAATGACATCATGGCGGCGGGCCGCAAGAATCGTGCTTTTGAGCGGTCGCAGCGATTGTCGTTTTTTTTAACCAACTCAAAACGGTGTTGGGACTCACCCCGAAGGCGCGCTGTAAACCGCGTAGACTGCTGCGTTCCTGATAGACTCGAAGGATCATTTCTTTTTGCTCTTCGGTGTATTTCACTGTGGGGTTTTCGCGGCTTTGTTTACCACAATCATGGCAGCGGTAGCGCTGTTTATGGTTGGGCGTCTTGCCAAATTTAATGATATTTTCACTTCCACAGTGCCGACAATTAATAATTTTAGTAACCATGCACTAAGAATAAGAATAAACTGCCTAACGCTATTTGTACAGCTAAAAATACAAAATAACATTCTTTTTTTATACACTACCTCATTTGAAATAGTTCTGTAGTTTAGAGGCTGTCCCAAAAGGGTGATTTTTGCGAGGGCTTTTGATAGGCGCTCATTTTAGAGGTATTTGCATTTGGGAGAGTATCAACTTTGCTCTCCTATGACGTTAGGATACTGGTTTTGGGGTCCGGTTGCCTGGTTTTCTTTGTATGAGCCGACAGTAAGGCTGTGAAAAAGTATTGTCCTTGCTTTTCCGCTCTCTAGGCCGCCGCTTTGGTTTTTAGTTCGTCTTGCTGGGCCAGCATCTTGGCTACTTTCCATAGGTTGTGCGAGAGTACCGACCAGGCTACGCTGATCGAGCGGTTGGCAAAGCCTTTGCTGCGCAACCGCCCGGCCTGCCAGCGATTCTTCAATACCCCGATCCGCCCTTCGGTGCTGGCCCGGCGCTTTTGCAATTGTCTGAACAGTGGTTCCTCCCTCCGTTTTTTCAACTGCTTCGGATCGCGTGGACAGAGCGCGTCGTAGATTCCCTCCTGGGCTAACTGCCGGCGGGCCCGCTGGGAGGCAAATCCCCGGTCCGCGCACATGGCCGCTATGGGTTCTTCCAGGTTGAAGCGGTTCTGTCTTTGCAAACTCTCTTGCATTTGTTCATTTTCGCTTGGAGTTCGGCTGCCGTAGAGTTTCCAGTCCAGCAGGTACCCTTCAACGCTTTCTCCCAAAAACAGGGTGTTGCCGAACTCGACCTCTTGGCCCGCTTTACCTCGCACAATCACCTGCCCATCGAGTTCGTAAACACTCAAGACTTTCTCTGCGTTTTTCACCTGCCGGCCGCCAATGATCCGCTCGTGCGCCTGTTTGATGACCACCGGGATTTGCTCGCTCATGCGCTCCATCCGGGCGAGGATCTGTTGGACCTGTTTTTCGCTGTAATCGCTTTGCTCCCAGCAGGCTTGCAATAATTCCCGGTGACTGCGGGCATGCTCCCCGATCCGTTTGAGCAGCTTTTTCATCTGCCTCAAGATACCCTTGCGCTGCCGCGCGCTGTCCTTTCGCCGCCGGCTGTGGGTCATCTGTATGCACAGCCGATTCATCTGCCGAGCCAAGGGCTCCGGTTCGATCGGCATGCGATGGCGCAAACCGGCCTTCTCGCGGATCAGCCGGATCGCTTTGAGCAACGTGCCGGCTACATCCTTGAGTAATACCCAGTCCGTCGGCCAATGAATGTTAGCCTCCAAACAGGTGCCGTCGATCAGGCAAATGGTGGTGTCAATCGGCTTGTCCAATCCCACCTGCCGGGCCAGAAGGGCATCGCCCACCACCTCAGTCAAGGTCCGGTGCAAGGCCCTCAACTGCTCTTCGCTGAAAAACTTCGAGGCCCGCTCCAGGGTGCTTTTGGAGATGCCCCTGATGCCATCGATCTGCCGGACACGGCAAAAGTCGGCCAACAGATCGCTGCTGCCCAGAGCCCGCGACAAATGCCGAAACGAAATCCCTCCGAGCAGACGGCCCAGCGTATCCATGCGCAGTGCCTTGATGGCAAAACTGGCCCGCTGCCGCCGGGCCTTTAGACCCATTGGCGGCCACCCCTCCAAGGCCAGCTCAATGGCCTGCGATTCCACCTCCGAGTCGATCAGCAGCCGATCGATTCGATCAATGGTGGCGCGGAAGTTATCGTAATCGAGGCACCGGTCGACCACAGTTAAAGCTGGACGCAGGAGGCATTGGATGGCTATATTTTTCATAGAAAGGGCTATATTGATTTTCGCTAACTCAATTATAGAACCCTTTTTTGGCCGGATCGAGCAAAAACTTGCTCTTTCCGGCTCTTTTTATCAACGTCATCCAGTTGACTATAAAATCTTTATATTTTTGGGACAGCCTCTAGTTTAGTTCATTCATAGTACGAACATCAACATCCATTGGGTCTTCACCGCCGAGTGAAAAAAATATATGAGTTAAGGATAGTCCATCAGTCTTACGAATATGGTACAAATAAACTCTTTGGTATCCATTGGGCAATTTGTATGGGCAGAATTGCCGGAAATGAAATTCTCTTTTCAGATCTAATAAAAATGTTAGACCATGTTTTGTTTCTCGAATCCACCTGTTCATTTGGAGAGAGCTTGTTTAGTTAAATAAAATAGAGTAATTTTCACCGGCGAATGAGGATTTGCAAAATCGCCTTATCGAGCCAGGAAGCTTTTTTAGGTGATTCGGCCATGGCAGCCTCCGCTGCCTTGAGGAGATTCGTGGCGAAGGTTTCTGGTGACCATTTAGAAATTATACGGCGGCTGGCTTCACCCATCGCTTTGTGGTCATGCTTGCCACTGCTGAATTCAAGCATTCGAGCAGCCAATTCCTCCTCCCGATAAGGATTGAATGTAAAACCATTTTCACCATTCAAAACCAGTTCAGGTACACAGCCGCAACGTTCAGAAACAAGCACTGGTAAACCGCTGGCCATAGCTTCATTGACCACCAGGCCCCACTGCTCGAATGTGCTGGTGTGAACAAATGCATTGGCCAATCCGTAATATTTGGTCAAATTGTCGTATTGTTTGAAACCGGGCATGAGAACGGCATCTTCAAGATTTAATTCCTTTCTGAGTTTAAGCAAGGTGGGCCGAAGGGGACCATCGCCCAGTAGGACCAGTTTCCATGCCTTGGCGTCCGCCAAAGCCTTATAACTGGCATAAGCACGAAGTAGTATGGGGAGGTTTTTCTTTTCCACAAAACGATTAGAACTCAAAAAGTAATTTTCCGCGAGATCTAATTGCTGCCTTAAACCTGAAGCATTAGATTGCGCCCGTTTTGCGCCGTTGGTAAAGTGATCGTTTTCCACCACATCGTAGCCTGTCCATATTTTTTCCCGTGGTATACCAAGATGATGCAGATAATCAGTTGCCAAAGAACCAGCAACCAATCCAGAACCACATAACCGGACGCACCGACGCTTTGGAAATTCCTTCCACCATTTTCGAGGCTTATCCTGATAATTGCTGTCGGACATTAAAATAACAGGCTTGTTTTTGGAAATGCACCACGAAATAGCAGCAAGAGGAGCTTCATAGAACCAACCGGGAACGGCCACAACATCCGGTTGAATTGAGTTCAAAACATCAAAAACCAATTTGTGAATTTTTACCCCTCCCTCCCTCAAAACGTTCGGATGCTCCAGCAAAGTTATGCGGTTAAAATTAGCGGATCCTTCCACCTTATCCCATTCATAAACGTCCCCCTTGGAAAATACCTCAATGGCATGCAATTCACAATATAGACCGGAAGCCACAAGGCGGGAAATATGATACGGCCCGAAACAATGAAAAAGAATGCACAATTTCACATTATTGATAATTTATATTTTAGTCCAATGAGTCAAGTCCCGGTCTAATATTTGGCTCAGGTCTTCGACTTCACTTTTAAGTTCGATTTTCAATCGATCCTTAATCTCTTGTCGAATAATTGGTTTAGGAGTATTTTTTCCCAAAAATATGGGGTACAACAAATCTAGGATAAAATGTCTGTATTTCTCCTTCATTATTGATATTCCAAGTTTTCTTAATTTTTGATGAGAACTAAAGAAACGTCGGATACTATAATTTTTTAAAGTGCGAGCAGGAAAGTAATTTTTAAAATCTGGAATAAAAGTTGGAGCAACTTCTAAAAACTCTAAAGTTTTAAGATAAATAGATTCACTATTAGCAATGAAATCATCAAAAACAATTATGAAGACATTTTGTCTTTCAAAGACTTTTAAATATCTGGATATGCTTTTTGAATATCGAACTTTATTTACATAATATGTTTCATCCTCAAAAATTGATAATTTTCTACAATCTTCATCATACAATGCTTTTTCAAGATCGAAAGTTTTCTGAACCCCATTAGCAATATGCATATGAAAGGCGGAGCAAATTGCGTCCACAGGGTTCCTGACCATTATAATTATTTTAGCTTCAGGATTGAATAATTTAATATTTTCAGGAGCTACTCTTGAATAAAGATATGAAACAGATGCTTCACCAATCACCTTTTCATTATTAACTTTTGCAAATAATTTTAAATAATTATTTAAATTCTTATTTAACCATTTCGCATGAAGATCAGGCTTATCTGAAGAAAAATAATTAATTTCTTTAATTTTTGGCATGAAAATATCAGGATGCTGCCTTAAGTAGGCCCACATTGAAGTAGTTCCACATTTAGGTGCGCCAACAATGAAAAAATTTGGTTTCATAATATTATTCAGAGATAAAAGACTATTTAGGAATACCCCAATGTGAAAGATCTCGATTTAAGAGTTTGCTCAGATCTTCTACTTCACTTTTTAATTCTTCTTTTAATCGATTTTTTGTTGACTGACGTATGATAGGAGTAGGTGATTTCTCATTCCCTAAAATTGGTGGTATCATATCTAAAATAAAATCCCTCCTTTTTTTATCAATATGACTCAATAGAAATCTTTTTAATCTTGGGTTCTTGGGTATTTGCTAAAATATCTAATAATTTTGTAATTTCTTCCAGAACGGGCTGGATTATAAATACGAAAATTCGGACAAATATTTGAATTTACTTCCAAAAATTTAAGAGCTTCTCTATAAACATATTTTGTATTTACCTTGAAATCATCGAATATAATTATAAAAAGATTTTTCCTACCAAAGACATCAATATACTGAGATATTCTTGATGAATATCGTACCCTATTTTGATAGAAAATATGATTATTTAATTGTTGTTTTTCAGCGTTTAAAGCATCTTCAAGATCTGTAATTTTCTCTAGTCCATTTACCACATGCATATGAAATGCAGAACAAATTGCATCGACTGGATTTCTAATCATAATTATAATTTTAGATTTGGGATTAAAACTCATTATATTTTCAGCAGCTACTTGTGAACGTAGGTAGGTAGGCGATGCTTCTCCTATCATTTTTTCATTGCGAGCTTTAGAAAATAGTTTTAAATATGTTTCTATATCTGTAACTCGGTCTTTTTTAAATCGCAATATAATGTCCGTCGAAAAATATTGTGGTTCTTTCAATTTTGGCATGAAAATATCAGGATGCTGCCTTAAGTAGGCCCACATTGAAGTAGTTCCACATTTAGGTGCGCCAACAATGAAAAAATTTGGTTTCATTTTAAAAATAATTTGGAAAAATACTAATAAAATATTATATCTTGCTCATTAGACTTGTATCCATTTTTGGAAATTTTTTTGGACGCGGCCGTGACCGAAATATTTTCCATTTGGACAGAAAATTCTTTGTTCAAAGTTTTCCTCTTTATATTTCTTGTTGCGTCTTCTGGTTTCGACAACGTTCTTCGGGTAATGTCGAGATCGTATTTCATTAGTATGGGAGATTGATTTACAAAACTTCTCGGGAAAAATTGTCTTATACCAAATCTCATTAGGTATTATAATAAGTTATTTGGCAGAAGCGTTTGCTTGAATGTGCTGCCAGCCTCCGCCAACTAAAGAGAGGACTTTTTCAGTGTCCTCCCACCAGTCTTTGAGATGGGTTGCGACGACTTCTTCGAGTCGCTCAATGCTCGGCCACAGTTTGTTGGCCGTTTGATCCTGTATCATATCCCAAAGTCTTTCAATCGGGTTGAGTTCAGGACTATACGGCGGCAAATTCACGATATGTATGCCCGGGGGGACGTTGGGGTGCTCCGAGTCGTGCGGATGGAAGCCTGCCCCGTCCCATACAACCACATGTTCCTCCTCAGGATATTGCTTTTTGATCTGTTGGAGGAAAGCCTCCGTCCACTGTAGATTCGTGCTAGGGGTTTGGATGCATACCATCTCGCCGTTGACCACGTCGAGGGCTCCGTAACAGTAGCTCCACTGGTATCTTGTCTGATATTTTTTGTGCGGGCGAAGCCCTCTTTGCGTCCAGCACCGGCGGTACACCGGAAGCAAACCAAAACGGCTTTCATCGGCAAACCACACCCGAACCCGATTGCCTCGGGTGAGGGAAAGCTCCTGGAGGATCTTAGAAAAGTCTCGCTTGAACGCTTCCGCTTTTGCCGAGTCCCGTTTCTCATGCACGGGGCGAGGGACTCGAAGCACCCCGGCGCATTTTTTTAGCCATCGCCACACCGTCTTGTAGGCGAAGGAGCGCCCGAAATGTCGCTCCAGCTCTTGCCCCGCCTGAACGGCTGTGTTCCAGCGCGCGACCTTCAAACCATTGAGCAAGAAGGCCTCCACCTCTTTGTCGCAACGGCTTTTGATCCCGCCTTTGTAGGCGCGTGTAAGCACCGCCCCGAGCCCTGCAGCACGATATTTGTCAAACCAACGCTGGATCGTCGCTTTGCCTCGGCCCACGATGGCTCCAATTTCATCAATGCTGTGGTGCGGCTGGAAGCCCATTTTTAATGCCACCAAACGCTCTTTACGCCAGCCGACAGCCTCTTTGTTGAGCAATTTCTTGATACGTTCACGGTCTTCATCGGTTCCCATATATCTTCTCATTCCGCCTTTATAGCTGTTTTTTAATCTTTATCAATCCTTTTGCGATTTGGTATTATTTGTCAGATTTAACATAAGAAGCCGATTAATCATATCATGGTCTTCAAAACCCCAACCAATCCCCAACCAATAAAGCGTTCATCATATCCTCCTACGGCCAACCAGTCTTTTTTCAATAAACAAATCCTACCTGCAAGACCTCGACCATCTGAAGGGCCGCAGAGAAATATTTCGCCACGGCTAAGCATTGCTGATACGTAGGAAGAAAAAGACGGGCCAGTAAAATTATCCGCATCTATATTGCAAACGACATCTCCTTTAGAAAGGCGAACTGCCAAATTTTTAGAATGGGATTGAGAATAATACATGGTTTTCGGAAAATAATAATAATTAACTCTTCCGGAATCGATATATGGTTTAAGCATAATTTTTGCCCATTTATCCGTTCTTGGATCTGGGCAATTGTAGTTTAGTAAAACAAATTCACAATTGGGGTATGTATCGTTGTCCTCGATATTCCTTAGGAAAGTTTCTTCCAAATGATCAAATCGATCTTTTACTGAAGTACAAAATGAAACAAAGGTTTTTGATTCGTAGGCTCCACTAAGCCTTAAAGAGAGTAAATCTAGAAATCCAATAAGGTCAAGTCCGATATAATTAGTCTGTCGTCGGATATGTTTGAGATAATTTTTTGGTAGTGTTAACATTTTGAATGTTTAAGCTGTACTTTTCAGCGTGATTATACTGTAAACTGGGAATGATCCATATCACAGTAAAATGTCCTCAATGCGGAAGCGATCACATCATCAAGCACGGCAAGGATCCGAAAGGGGTTCAGAAGTATCGATGCAAGAGGTGTGGTTATCAGTTTCGGCTTCACCCCAAAAGCCGTGAGCATCCCCCAGCGCTGGTCAAGCAGGTGCTCCGTGCGCACCAAAACCGGATGAGCCTGCGTGCCATTTACCGTACCTTTGGAGTAGCCCCAAAGACGGTCATCGAATGGATTAAAAAAAAGTCCTGAGTTTGCCGAAGCTGGAGTCCACACTGCTTGCCCGCCAGTGTAATGATGTGCTGGAGCTGGACGAGGTGTGGTCCTTCTGGGGCGATAAGCGTTCGGGACAGGTATGGCTATGGGTAGCCTTGTGCCGACGTACCCGACAGGTCGTCGGGTTTTCTCTGGGTGATCGTAGCGATCAAATGTGCCGGCAGTTGTATCACAACATCGCCCAACCCTATCGCGACTGTGCCACCGTAAGCGATTACTGGGAAAGCTACGACAAGGTTTTCCCTCACAACAGCGCCAGCGGGAAACAATCCGGCCAAACCGCCCATATCGAACGCTGGAACAATACCTTGCGACAGTCTCTGTCACGCTATGTGCGTAAAACGCTGTCATTCTCGAAGTCTTTGGTCATGCATTTTCGCGTCCTGTGCTTGTTCATCTGGGAATACAACAGCAATATCAAACATTCGTCATGTTAACACTACCAATTTTTAGCATGATAACTTAATTAGATGTAAAATTTAAAGTATAAATCTATATTTATTAAGGTCAAGATTAGATTACTTATCAGTCATATAATCCAATGAGAAAGATCTCGATTTAAGAGTCTGCTAAGATCTTCTACTTCAACTTTTAGTTCATTTTTTAAACGAATTATTGTTCTATCAATTATAATGGGTTTAATATTTCTGTTATTTCTGTCAAAGTATGCGGATAAAATATTTCCTATCGAATGTCTAATATTTTCGTTAGTAACCATAACTAATATTTTTTTAAATAAAGGAGTTGTCACAAGCAATCGTCGAACTCTTAGATTCCGTACAGCCGAGGATGCGTTTCGTATTTCAAAATTAGGTAAATATTTATTTTGGATTTCAAGAAATTGGAGCGTTTCTTTATAAACTCTGCCGCTATCTTCTTTTATATCATCAAGAAGAATTATTTTAACGCATTTTTTGTCAAAGACATCGTAATATCTTTTAATTTGTTTTGAATAGCTAACGCTCTCTTTGTAACAACATAGATGATTAAACCGAATGTATTTTGGTATGGATATGCCTTTAAGCCGATCTATTTCTGCTTCGAGTGCCATTTCTAAATCCAATATATTTTCAGTTGTATTGGATACTAGCATTTTAAACATGGAGCAAACAGCATCGCAGGGATTTCTGAGCATAATTATTATACGGGCATTGGGATTAAATTCCTTAATATTTTCAGCAGCTACCTTAGAATAAAGATAAGATGCTGATGCTTCACCAATACGTTTTTCATTACTAACATTGGCAAAAAGTTTCAAATATGTATTTATGTTTTTAATCCTGTAATCATGAGTCCTGCTTAAGAGATCCATCGAAAAATAATGTGGTTCCTTTAACTTAGACATAAATATATCGGGGTGCTGTTTTAGGTAGTAGTACATGGAAGAAGTTCCACATTTTGGAGCTCCAACAATGAAAAAATTTGGTTTCATTTCAATTTTTCATGTTTAATGGATTTAGATTATCTTCGATTTCAAAAAAATTAGTATAAATCTTTCTACGAAGCAATCTATAAATTATGTAAGTATTTAGACTTATCGGGTTACGGCTGGACCATTCACTAAGTATAAATCTGAAACCTTTTAAAAGACTTTGAAGAGTTTGTAATAATTTGTCGCTATGCAAACCTTGTATTAAATTATTAATGACTGTTGCAATAATATGAAAGGGTAGAATGCACGTTGGTGTATTTAACCATGGCAGTATAATATGATTACGAACCCTAATATTAAATCGGAAAACATTTTCCCTCTTAGGTGAAAGAAAATGAGAAATTGGTACAGAATAACCTAACCTTACTACGTAGCCATCATCTAACATCCGAATAGATATATCAGATTCTTCAGCGTCCATAAATAATATATCTCTAAATCCTTTCTGGTCAAGAAAGATATCTTTTCGTACGGCAAAACCAACGCCTGTAAATGTATGAATAATATAAAAACCCTCTTTATTGGGGGAACGCTGATAAATTTTATTACCAAGATATATATTAATATAGGGTATAGTAACAACGGCGACACGAGGATGATCAAAATATACAAGTATCTGTTCTATTGTTTTGGTATCTTTAAATTCAGTATCATCATCGATGAATACGACTATTGGACTACTAGCTAGTTTAGTGCCAAAATTTCGTTGAACGATGGGACCGATTGATTTTTCCGAACCTACAAACTTTACCCTAGAAAATTCTTTAACCATCATATCAGCAGTTCCGTCGGTTGAAGCATCGTCAAGTACAATAACTTCAGGTTTAATGGATTGTTTAAGGACTGATAGCAAACAAATACGCAATTCTTCCTTGCGGTTCTTTGTTGGTATTACTACTGAAACTATTTTGTCGTGAATCATCAAAATGAACAAGTAAATGAATATACAAATAGATGCTAAATTAAAATATTAGATTTAAATAAATTATTAATTTTTTTAATAGGGGTAAAAAAGGGGTTCGGTAACAATTTCTCTAGAGAGTGATAAATTATATAAGGTAAAATTTTATTTTGTTGCGAGTATAAACGTTATTAATAAATTTATCTTGTAAGATCAACTCTTTATCTAAGAATATGGCAAAAATACCACCGTCGATCTTAAAAGCTTTAAACTTTCGTTTTTGTTTTTTTAAATTCTTGCATATTTGACTAATTGCGGGATAGATGATATATAAATCATGAAAAAGAATAGTGCAATCCTTAGAAAATATTTTAATGCAAAAAGAAAATCAGAAAGAACTGCATTCTTAGTATGTTCCCCATCTATAAAAATTACATTTGGTTTTAAATTGATCTCTGATGGTTCAATACCTTTAGTATCTGTTTCAAAACATTCAATTTTCGATATCTCTGAAGCGTCAATTTCACCAAGTAATTTTAACATTCTTTCTGAAGAATTATTTTTGTAAGTAGGCATGTAGTTTTTAGAACGATCATCTGGAACAATATTAGGCCTTGAATCAATTGAATATATCTTTTTACAGCGTTGATCCAGCAGAAATGGGTGGATAGTCCCTCCCATGTAGGACCCAATTTCTAAATAAAAGAAATCACCTTTATTAATTGCCGTTGCTCTTTGAACTGCAAGAAGTGATTGTTTATCATCGTCAGACGTTGTTGATGGAATTGCGTTAAACAATGAGACATCTAAATTATTGATTCTTTGTATGGTGGTAGTCATTCGAAAGAGAAAAATGGGATATTTCGTAATATATTGTGGAAATAAAAGTTAGGAATGACTTCGATTGTCAGTCAAGATAGAACGTTGAAGGAGTATTGTCATTGATTGGTAAATTCAATAAAAAGTTATAAGAGAAAAGAATGCGTAATGAGGGTCTTTTGAAGAAAAAACATTTTAATTCCTGAGTCAATGGCATTTTCTTTTTCAAGCAATTATTTCAATGAATTTAAGGGGATACCACTATATTCTGCAATATAGGCTAATTAGATATATTCAATTGCAAATTGCTTTAAGCAACCTTTTTCCGTAAGCGCCAATATTAATTTCAGGTAATCGAGCCTTTGCATTGTTTGACATTTCATTATATCTATTAGGATTTTCCAATAGACATACAAGTTTTTCTACGATAACCCGAGAATCGCGAGGTGGAACTATAAAACCATCTTCACCATGGCGAATAATGCTGCCCGTTTCCTGAGTGGCAATTATCGGGAGTCCAACAGATAAGGCTTCATATGTTACAGTGGCTGAACCTTCGCAAAGAGAGGGCAATAAAAATACATCGGCCCATTTGAAGTGTTTTTTGACTTCGGAACGAGGAACAATTCCTGTTAACTCAACATGTCTGGAGAGCAATTTTTTTGCTTCGGGGAGGACATTGACCGCGCCCACCATACGAAAGACTGCTTTCCCCTCCATTTGCCTAGCCGCTTTGAGAACATAGGGAGAGCCTTTTCGCAGGCCAATCTCCCCAACAGTTAAAACCCGTAATGGACCTTCTCGAATGCGCACCGGTACATCCGAGGGAGGAAGATTCAAACCATAGGGAACAACATGGCAACGTTCTAAGGGCCCTCCACAATTCACTACCTCTCTTCTGACGAATTCAGATGGACAAATAATAAAATCTGCTAGTTTCCATTCTTCCATTTCCCGATCGGCGAAATCTTGGAAAATTGAACTTTCTGGAAGAGAGATTTCCCAATCAGGAAATTTCACCTGTTCAATTTTTAATAAATTACAATAGTATTCGAATGGGGCCATTACTTGTTCTGTAATTGTCGTCAATCCCTTTGAACGTGCCCATTGCAGCAATTCTAAACCGGTAGAGTTGAATGTGTAAACTGCCGTGGCATCTCCGATCCCATAGTTTAGGATTTTATTGCAAAAGCTGTTTCCTGCCCAAAGGTAGCAGGTCCTACTTTCCTCAAGAGACGAGGCTGAATACCTTTTAAATGCATATTGAAGGCCGAAAGTCTCGAAAGTTTTGATTTTATTTCTTGGTACGCCAAAAGGAATGCGACCTACCAATCGTTTCATGGAAGAGGGCAATAATCCTTTTGGTAAGAATTTTAATAGGCGGGGCAAGCCATTTGTTGCACAAATGTCAGTGTAAAAACGATCAAGTACTCCGGCTTCATGAAAGATACTAGGAACTGCATAATGCAGATGTGCTCCCAATCGTGCAACAGCGATTTTCACGGTAAAAGTACTTTTCGAGTGTATGTAGTATTATTCATTTTAATAAATTATATGGTAGTGTATAAAAAAAGAATGTTATTTTGTATTTTTAGCTGTACAAATAGCGTTAGGCAGTTTATTTTTAGTGCATGGTTACTAAAATTATTAATTGTCGGCACTGTGGAAGTGAAAATATCATTAAATTTGGCAAGACGCCCAACCATAAACAGCGCTACCGCTGCCATGATTGTGGTAAACAAAGCCGCGAAAACCCCACAGTGAAATACACCGAAGAGCAAAAAGAAATGATCCTTCGAGTCTATCAGGAACGCAGCAGTCTACGCGGTTTACAGCGCGCCTTCGGGGTGAGTCCCAACACCGTTTTGAGTTGGTTAAAAAAAACGACAATCGCTGCGACCGCTCAAAAGCACGATTCTTGCGGCCCGCCGCCATGATGTCATTGAACTGGACGAACTGTGGTCTTTTGTGGGGCGCAAGAGCGATGCCCAATGGGTTTGGATCGCTCTTTGCCGACGCACCCGTCAAATCCTCTCCTATGCCATTGGGCCTCGGGATTGGTATCGTTGCCGGGAACTTTACGAGCGTCTGCCACGGGCCTACAAAAGATGTGCCACCTACAGCGACTTTTGGAGCACTTATGATGAAGTCTTTCCTCATAACCGATCCGTGGGAAAAGAAACCGGTGAAACGGCCCATGTGGAACGATGGAACAATACCCTGCGCCAACGACTGGGTCGTTTCACACGCAAAACCCTCTCCTTTTCCAAGCTTAAGAGTATGCATGAAACCTGTCTGAGACTTTTCATTCATCAATATAATCAAGAATTAGCCACCATTCCTACTTAATACACTACCAATTATATTAAAAACGATGAAAAAACCCAAATCTCTCATAGATATTTCTCGCTTTTCCTTTTACTACTTCGGGAACGAATCGACGCCATGTTGGTTGAAATTTCATTGCGGGTTTAAAATTGCACCAAGGTTCAGGAGCCGTTGCGGGTTCTGGGTCAGTGATTACTTCACAAAATACCTTGTTATAAGATGCCCCAATTTTTTCAAGATTATAATTCCTCGCTACCTTTTTGGTGGCCGATTTACTCATGCTTTCTAATAAATTATTATCATAATAAAGGCGTCTAACACATTCAGCGAATTGTTGCGAATTCCCTTGATTACAAATTAATCCGTTGACCTCATTATCGACGATCCAGTCTGTTACTCCTTTTATTATTGATACAATTGGTACTACACCATTAGCCATGTTTTCCAGAAGAGCGTTTGGTAAACCCTCAAATTTGGAAGGCATCAAGAAAATATCCGCATGTGATAATTCGTCAGAAGTTTTTTCTGGGTTAAGTTTTCCTAGGAAGGTAACGGTTTTAGTATCAACAAAATTTTGCATTTTTTTTATTAATGTCCTACCATCTGGACCATCCCCGATAATGGACAAATGAAAAGGAATTTTCCATTTTTCCAGAACATTAAGAATCTTGGGAAGAAGAAAAATTCCTTTTGAATATTCTTCTAGTCGCCCCAAAAATACTAGATTTATGCATTTCCCTGTTGAAGAACATTTTTGAAAAGATTTATTAGGAGGTTGAATATCTGTTCCATGAGGTATTAACCTGATTTTTGATTTCTGTATATTCCGTTTTTGAATAAGGTCATTCCACTGTCTAAGTGAGTTTACTATGATTTTGTTTACTCTTTGGGGATGCACTGTAACTATGTCATAGGTATGTCGGGTAATATTATTGCACCGCATAATCACCCGTGTTGAATTAGGAAGATGTGGAATTGAAGCACTTGCGATTCTGCTACTCATGGGAATGACTATATCGATCTGATTATCCTCAATCCACTCTACGAATTTACGGGCGCAGGGTTGCAAAGCAGATTCGCCCGAAGCTATTTTTATGCAACCTTCATCGGCAATGGAATCGTCCCAAATGTCATTTTCAGGCCCGATACTAACACCTTGTAAAGTGCAATCGAATGTTTTAAAGGTTTTCCGTAAGTTAAGATAAAACCGATAGGGGCCACTAATTTTAGGGATAATGCAATATGCTATCTTCAATGTTCAAATTCCTCGTTTTCTGCCACTTTATTTTTAGAATTTCTGAATTCGTAACCGAACGTAGATAAAAAATATTTTATATATACTTTATTCATGATAAGAATTGGGTAGTGTTAACAATTTGAATGTTCAAGCTGTACTTTTTAGCGTGATTATGTTGTGAACTGGGAATGGTCCATATCACAGTAAAATGTCCTCAATGCGGAAGCGATCACATCATCAAGCACGGCAAGGATCCGAAAGGGGTTCAGAAGTATCGATGCAAGGGGTGTGGTTATCAGTTTCGGCTTCACCCCAAAAGTCGTGAGCATCCTCCGGCGCTGGTCAAGCAGGTGCTCCGTGCGCACCAAAACCGGATGAGCCTGCGTGCCATTTACCGTACCTTCGGGGTAGCCCCAAAGACGGTCATCGAATGGATTAAAAAAAAGTCCTGAGTTTGCCGAAGCTGGAGTCCACTCTGCCTGCCCGCCAGTGTAGTGATGTGCTGGAACTGGACGAGGTGTGGTCATTCTGGGGCGATAAGCGTTCGGGGCAGGTATGGCTATGGGTAGCCTTGTGTCGACGTACCCGACAGGTCGTCGGGTTTTCTCTGGGTGATCGTAGCGATCAAACGTGCTGGCAGTTGTATCACAACATCGCCCAGCCCTATCGCGACTGTGCCACCGTAAGCGATTACTGGGAAAGCTACGACAAGGTTTTCCCTCACAACAGCGCCAGCGGGAAACAATCCGGCCAAACCGCCCATATCGAACGCTGGAACAATACCTTGCGACAGTCCCTGTCACGCTATGTGCGTAAAACGCTGTCATTCTCGAAGTCTTTGGTCATGCATTTTCGCGTCCTGTGCTTGTTCATCTGGGAATACAACAGCAATATCAAACATTCGTCATGTTAACACTACCAAGAATTTTTAGGTCAAGATTAGAGTCCTGGTGTTGATGGTGTATTTGTGGGGTTGGAAGAAATGTGCCGGAGATGCTCCGTTCTATCTTTGAATTGTGCCAATGCAAGCAACGGAATGGTGGCCAAATTATGGGTTGTGAGGTAGAGTGCGGTTTTCATGAAACTTTGGATGTGGATTGAATGGATTGATAATTGTTGGAACTGCAAATTTCACGAATGACTGCTAAATTGTAATTTGGATTGGATGGTATTTTTTAAACATGGATTGACTCGGATAAAGATATTTTTGAATGATCGGCTCAGTTTAGTGGCCTAAGTAAATTTTGAAATCATGCAGGAGACGGCTTTTAGGGGGAATCGGTACCGGGCTTTGATCTATTTGGAGGACATTTCCCAGACTAGGTTTTCATAAAATTGGATCGTAATAAGACAACGGTAAGAATGTTGCATCAGTCATTGCCGGAAGCAAATTCTTTTTATTTATTATTTCGTTTCTTAAATGCCTCTTTTCTTGAGTTGATGTGCACTGGAAAAAGTGGACACGAGATTCTCCTAACCCGGATATTTCGTAAAAAAAGTATCGTTGATATGCTTAACTGCTGATATACAGCAGGATAGATCAATAATTAAAGCAATATCAGCGATGACAAAAGGTAAACAATTAAAGCTACAGTTGACAAGGGTAAAAGGCCGCCGTGTGCGGGTTGATTTCAAGGGCGGAGAGGTTACTTCGGATGCCGGACTGCTTTTGATCCGGGAAGTGGATCGGCAGTTGGGCTTGACCGAACGAGCGGCCCGACAGTTAGTGGACAAACGGCAGAAGGGCAAAGTACGCCATGAGGTCTTGGGGATGCTGCGGCAGCGCGTTTACGGGCTGGTGGCGGGCTATGAGGATTTGAACGACTTTGATACCCTGCGCCACGATCCATTGTTGCAAACGGTAACGGGGCGCATTGAAACGTTGGCCAGCGCGCCGACTTTGTGTCGTTTTGAAAACGGGCAGGATCGGCGGGCGGCCTTTGCGGTAAACGAGCTGTTGGCCGAACAGTTCATGGGCTCCTTTGCCGAGGAACCCGAAGAGATCATCCTGGACTTTGACGCCACCGACAATCCGGTGCACGGGCTCCAGGAGGGACGTTTTTTCCACGGTTATTATGATCATTACTGTTTTCTGCCGCTATATGTTTTTTGCGGTGATCAGCTGCTGGTGGCCTACCTGCGGCCGAGCAAGATCGATGCCAGCAAGCATGCCGGGGCCATCCTCAAATTGCTGGTTAAACGGATTCGCCAAAGCTGGCCCCGTACGCGGATTATTTGGCGCGCCGACAGTGAATTTTGTCGAGACCGGATACTCTCTTGGTGCGACCGCAACGAAGTTAGTTACATCGTGGGGATGGCTCGCAATGCACGCTTGCAGCAAGACGCCCAGCAGTTGCAAAAGCAGGCCAAAGAATGGTTCGAACTAAGGGGTAAAAAACAACGGTTATCCCAGGACTTCGTCTATGCTGCCGATTCGTGGCGATGGCTGCGGTTGGTCATCCATAAAGCCGAACACACCGCACAGGGGTCCAACCCGCGCTTCGTGGTGACGAACCTGCCGGGCGATCCCCAGGAGCTTTACGACAAGGTATACTGTGGCCGCGGTGAAATGGAGAACCGAATCAAGGAACAGATGCAATTGTTCAGCGAGCGCACCAGCGCCCATCAATGGTGGGCCAATCAGTGGCGATTGCTCTTGTCGGCGCTGGCCTACACCTTGATGGAAGCCATGCGCCGGTTAGCCTTAAAAGGGACGAAGTGGGCGCGGGCCCAATGCCACACCCTGCGGCTCAAATTAATCAAGATCGGAGCGGTCATCGTGCGCAACACCCGAACGATTCACTTTCACCTAAGTGAGAGTTATCCTTGGGCCAGTCTTTTCAACCATGCGGCCCGCCGATTGGTGCCAACCTAAAGGGTGCATTGGTGCTGCCCCCGGCACTACCGAACCAATGGGGGAAAGGGGGCAGTGTCTCTACACCCTGAAAAACACCTAAAAATCAAGACGATCTGCTCAAAATACAAAGAAATCCATCTCCAATAGCAATAACGAGCCAAACTTTACCCTTCATGAAATATCCGGGCTAAATGGAGAATCGAAGCATGGGAAGAAGACGCTTTAGTATAGAGTTCAAAAATGAGGCAGTTCAACTGATGATACTCGATGGTCTGAGCGCCACCGAGGTATCGACCAAACTTGGGGTCAACACCAACCAATTGTATAGGTGGAAGAGGCTCTATCTGGACGATCAGCAGGGCGAAGCCACCTCAAAGCGACAGAGCAGTCCGAAGGAGATGGCGGCCGAGATAGATCGTCTTCGCAAAGAGCTGCGCCGCTCGGAGCGGATCAACCAGATACTAAAAAAACGGTGGGCTACTTTGCCAAGGACGAACAATGAAGTACCAGTTTGTCAAAGACAACGAGGGGCGCTTCAAGATCGAGGAAATATGCTCGGCGATGGGGATTTGTCGCAGTGGCTATTACTGCTGGAGGCACCGAGCGCCCTCGGCCCGGCGGATCGAGGACGAGGGAATCAAGGGGGCGATCCTGAAGGTACACAAAGAGGCCAAGGGCCGCTATGGGCATCGGCCAATGCACCGCCATCTGAAGGATGATGAGGGCATCGATTGCGGCCGTGACCGGGCTCTGCGTCTGATGCGTGAAATGGGAATCAAAAGCACCCAGAGTAAACGCTTTAAGCCATTAAAAACCAACAGTAACCATCCCTATGGTTACAGCCCCAATGTGCTTAAAAAGCATGGCCAGCCGACCCATATCGACGAGGTCTGGGTGGCGGACACGACCTACCTACGGACCCTGGCCGGTTGGATGTACTTGGCCACGGTGATGGACCTGTTCAGCCGACGCCTGCTGGGCTGGAGCGTTTCCAACCACAACGACGCGAAGCTGGTTGGCAAGGCCCTCAAAGCCGCGGCCATGACCCGCGGCACACTGCGCACCGGGATTATTCATCACAGCGATCGGGGCAGCCCCTACGCCAGCGACGACTATCAGAGGCTGGTCTCTGAACTAGCCCGGATATTTCGTAAAAAAAGTATCGTTGATATGCTTAACTGCTGATATACAGCAGGATAGATCAATAATTAAAGCAATATCAGCGATGACAAAAGGTAAACAATTAAAGCTACAGTTGACAAGGGTAAAAGGCCGCCGTGTGCGGGTTGATTTCAAGGGCGGAGAGGTTACTTCGGATGCCGGACTGCTTTTGATCCGGGAAGTGGATCGGCAGTTGGGCTTGACCGAACGAGCGGCCCGACAGTTAGTGGACAAACGGCAGAAGGGCAAAGTACGCCATGAGGTATTGGGGATGCTGCGGCAGCGCGTTTACGGGCTGGTGGCGGGCTATGAGGATTTGAACGACTTTGATACCCTGCGCCACGATCCATTGTTGCAAACGGTAACGGGGCGCATTGAAACGTTGGCCAGCGCGCCGACTTTGTGTCGTTTTGAAAACGGGCAGGATCGGCGGGCGGCCTTTGCGGTAAACGAGCTGTTGGTCGAACAGTTCATGGGCTCCTTTGCCGAGGAACCCGAAGAGATCATCCTGGACTTTGACGCCACCGACAATCCGGTGCACGGGCTCCAGGAGGGACGTTTTTTCCACGGTTATTATGATCATTACTGTTTTCTGCCGCTATATGTTTTTTGCGGTGATCAGCTGCTGGTGGCCTACCTGCGGCCGAGCAAGATCGATGCCAGCAAGCATGCCGGGGTCATCCTCAAATTGCTGGTTAAACGGATTCGCCAAAGCTGGCCCCGTACGCGGATTATTTGGCGCGCCGACAGTGGATTTTGTCGAGACCGGATACTCTCTTGGTGCGACCGCAACGAAGTTAGTTACATCGTGGGGATGGCTCGCAATGCACGCTTGCAGCAAGACGCCCAGCAGTTGCAAAAGCAGGCCAAAGAATGGTTCGAACTAAGGGGTAAAAAACAACGGTTATTCCAGGACTTCGTCTATGCTGCCGATTCGTGGCGATGGCTGCGGTTGGTCATCCATAAAGCCGAACACACCGCACAGGGGTCCAACCCGCGCTTCGTGGTGACGAACCTGCCGGGCGATCCCCAGGAGCTTTACGACAAGGTATACTGTGGCCGCGGTGAAATGGAGAACCGAATCAAGGAACAGATGCAATTGTTCAGCGAGCGCACCAGCGCCCATCAATGGTGGGCCAATCAGTGGCGATTGCTCTTGTCGGCGCTGGCCTACACCTTGATGGAAGCCATGCGCCGGTTAGCCTTAAAAGGGACGAAGTGGGCGCGGGCCCAATGCCACACCCTGCGGCTCAAATTAATCAAGATCGGAGCGGTCATCGTGCGCAACACCCGAACGATTCACTTTCACCTAAGTGAGAGTTATCCTTGGGCCAGTCTTTTCAACCATGCGGCCCGCCGATTGGTGCCAACCTAAAGGGTGCATTGGTGCTGCCCCCGGCACTACCGAACCAATGGGGGAAAGGGGGCAGTGTCTCTACACCCTGAAAAACACCTAAAAATCAAGACGATCTGCTCAAAATACAAAGAAATCCATCTCCAATAGCAATAACGAGCCAAACTTTACCCTTCATGAAATATCCGGGCTAGGCATGAAGCCGAGCATGAGCGCCCAAGGCAACTGCTACGACAACGCGGCCATGGAATCGTTCTACGGCCGCTTCAAGACCAGCACGATTCGAGGCCGCCACTTTGCCGACGAGCGCGAACTGCGATCAACTGTCTTCGAATACGTGGAAATCTTCTACAACCGATATCGCAAACATTCCTCTCTGAGTTACCAAAGCCCAGTCCAATTCGAGGAAAATATTTGCCCCCCATGGGGGGCAACGAGAAAACAAAACCCGTTACCAAAACAAGCCGCCTGACACACTAATCAATAAACAATGAATATAAGAGAATCCCGTGTCCAACAAATCCAGTACACGTCAGAAGTGATAATAGTTGATGATGGGTCGACTGACAATACGTACGATAAGATCAAGGCTCACGCCGGCGACGCCACCTACATTCGGCAGGAAAATTCCGGATCAGGCGTGGCACGGAATACGGGGATTCGAGCGGCGTCCGGAACTTATATTGCGCTTCTTGACCACGACGATCTGTGGGACGAATCGTTTTTAAGTAAACAGGTTGAGATCGCGGAATCGCACCGGGCCTGCGGGCTGGTTGCATGTGACGGCATTGAAGTTGACGGTGAAGAGATCGTATTGCCGCATTTGATTGGAGGAGTTCCGCGCCGGCTATTGGCTGAATCGCATTCTTCGGTGATAAGAGGGGACTATTTTAGATTCTTTGTGGCGTCGAATTTCATAGCCGCGTTCGGGCAAACGCTGATACCCCGGCACGTATTCGATCGCATAGGACCTATCGTGGAGAATCGAAATGAGCCTCCCGACTACGAGTATTTTCTACGTGTTTCCCGTCAATATCCGATTGTGCTGTCGAGCGAATCGCTCGTTAGAAAACGTTACGTGGGAACTAATCGTTCCGGAGTGAGAGAGCGGAGGTATTTTGAATGGTTCTTGATGGGCGTTCCGGTATTATTAATCCGGCAATTGAATAGTAACAGTTAAGCGGCGTATTGAACATCCCGATGATGGAAGAGTTTTTTAATCAAAATTGGTTTTCGTTGCCTGCTGCGCAGGTGGGTTCGCAGACTTCCCTGCAACTCAATTTGGCTGTGCGGGGCCGGCAGGTTCTTCAAGTTCGCTTTGACCGTGTTATTCAAATACTCATCGGGGTTCAATTCGGGACTGTAAGATGGTAGATAAAAAATCCCGATCCTATCGCGGTGGGCTTCAATCCAACCGATTACTTTTTTAGCATGATGCACTCTCAGATTGTCCACAATGAGAAAGATTTTCCGTTTGGCTCCTTTGATTAACTGGCGCAGAAATTTGATAAACAGTTCCACATTCAAGGCTCCCTTGTAAACCATGAAACGCAGCTTTCCACGGTTGGTTATAGTCGAGATCATGCTCGTGCTAAAACGACGCGCACTGCGTTTGGCAACTGGCGTTTTACCGCGCGGAGCATAACCTCTTCCCCGATGATCTTCGCTACTGATGCCGGTGATGCCGGTTTCATCTCCCCAGTGGATTTGGGCCTGTTGCGCTTTGGCTCTGGCTTCGATGGCCGGGTAAGTTTGATCAAGCCACTTCTTAATCGCCTCAGGCTGCTGCTCATAGGCTTGTCTTCGAGGTTTTTGTGGAGTGAAACCCCAACGGCGAAGATACTCGCCCACCATGCGGATCGGCATCTTCAAAGCAAACTGCCTTTCAATCAACTCTTGCACCGCTTGGCGCGTCCACAGGGCAAAGGGCATCTTAAGCTGGTCGGGTCTCTTATCGGTAATCATTCGGCACACCATGCGCTCTTGTTGGGAGCTCAATCTTCGACATTGGCCCTGCCGACGGCCCCGTTGTCCAAGCCGCAGGGCTTTTGGCCCTCCATTTCGGTAAAGGGCCCACCATTTGCGCACAGCGCTGATCGATACCTTTAAAACCACGGAAACCTCTTCATAAGTGTAACCCTCTCTTTTCAGATCCACCGCCCGACACCTCAGCTCATATATAGTCTCTTCGCTTAGTGAACGCGCATCATTCCTATTCATGAACCTACTTTAGCATAAGTTATTGATATGTCACTATTTATTTGCCGGATTGATAAATCGTTGGATCAGTTGTACGAAAGAGGAGGAGCGTAGATTTATTGCGGCGACTTTCAGGAAAAAGACGGTAGTGTATTAAGTAGGAATGGTGGCTAATTATTAGTAGGAATGGTGGCTAATTCTTGATTATATTGATGAATGAAAAGTCTCAGACAGGTTTCATGCATACTCTTAAGCTTCGAAAAGGAGAGGGTTCTGCGTGTGAAACGACCCAGTCGTTGGCGCAGGGTATTGTTCCATCGTTCCACATGGGCCGTTTCACCGGTTTCTTTTCCCACGGATCGGTTATGAGGAAAGACTTCATCATAAGTGCTCCAAAAGTCGCTGTAGGTGGCACATCTTTTGTAGGCCCGTGGCAGACGCTCGTAAAGTTCCCGGCAACGATACCAATCCCGAGGCCCAATGGCATAGGAGAGGATTTGACGGGTGCGTCGGCAAAGAGCGATCCAAACCCATTGGGCATCGCTCTTGCGCCCCACAAAAGACCACAGTTCGTCCAGTTCAATGACATCATGGCGGCGGGCCGCAAGAATCGTGCTTTTGAGCGGTCGCAGCGATTGTCGTTTTTTTTAACCAACTCAAAACGGTGTTGGGACTCACCCCGAAGGCGCGCTGTAAACCGCGTAGACTGCTGCGTTCCTGATAGACTCGAAGGATCATTTCTTTTTGCTCTTCGGTGTATTTCACTGTGGGGTTTTCGCGGCTTTGTTTACCACAATCATGGCAGCGGTAGCGCTGTTTATGGTTGGGCGTCTTGCCAAATTTAATGATATTTTCACTTCCACAGTGCCGACAATTAATAATTTTAGTAACCATGCACTAAGAATAAACTGCCTAACGCTATTTGTACAGCTAAAAATACAAAATAACATTCTTTTTTTATACACTACCCGGAAGCGATCACATCATCAAGCACGGCAAGGATCCGAAAGGGGTTCAGAAGTATCGATGCAAGAGGTGTGGTTATCAGTTTCGGCTTCACCCTAAAAGTCGTGAGCATCCCCCGGCATTGGTCGAGCAAGTGCTCCGTGCGCACCAAAACCGGATGAGCCTGCGTGCCATTTACCGTACCTTCGGGGTAGCCCCAAAGACGGTCATTGAATGGATTAAAAAAAAGTCCTGAGTTTGCCGAAGCTGGAATCCACCCTGCTTGCTCGCCAGTGTAATGATGTGCTGGAGCTGGACGAGGTGTGGTCATTCTGGGGCGATAAGCGTTCGGGGTAGGTATGGCTATGGGTAGCCTTGTGCCGACGTACCCGACAGGTCGTCGGCTTTGCCCTGGGTGATCGTAGCGATCAAACGTGCTGGCAGTTGAATCACAACATCGCCCAACCGTATCGCAACTGTGCCACCGTAAGCGATTTCTGGGAGAGCTATGACAAGGTTTTCCCTCACAACAGCGCCAGCGGGAAACAATCCGGTCAAACCGCCCATATCGAACGCTGGAACAATACCTTGCGACAGTCTCTGTCACGCTATGTGCGCAAAACGCTGTCATTCTCCAAATCTTTGGTCATGCATTTTCGTGTCCTGTGCTTGTTCATCTGGGAATACAACAGCAATATCAAACATTCGTCATGTTAACACTACCAAATTCCGATCCGTTGTCCGAGCGGATGCACTGGGGTTTGCCGTTCTCTCTTATGGCTTCGTTCAATACCTCCACCACATCGGTACTTTTCAGTGAGCGAGCAACCTTAATGGCCAGGCATTGTCGGGTATGCTCGTCGATCAATGTCAAGAGCCTGAGCGGACCGCCCCGGTCAGTGCGATCGGCCACGAAGTCCCATCTCCACACATGGTTGGGCTGCACGGCCCGGGTCGGGGAGGCTGTAGATTGGCCCTGCCTGCGACGACGCTTGCGAGGCGGGCGCACACCCAGTCCTTCGGCAGGTCGCACTTTCTGCACAAATTTGCGACTCACGGGCCAGCCTTCGTGGAACAACATAGCGCGGATTCGCCGATAGCCATAGCGAGGATGCTTCTTCGAAAAGGCAATGATGCGTGCCACCAGTTTATGCCTATACTCAGTAGCTTTTGACGTGTACTGGATTTGTTGGACACGGGATTCTCTTATATTCATTGTTTATTGATTAGTGTGTCAGGCGGCTTGTTTTGGTAAAGGGTTTTGTTTTCTCGTTGCCCCCCATGGGGGGCAAATATTTTCCTCGAATTGGACTGGGCTTTGGTAACTCAGAGAGGAATGTTTGCGATATCGGTTGTAGAAGATTTCCACGTATTCGAAGACAGTTGATCGCAGTTCGCGCTCGTCGGCAAAGTGGCGGCCTCGAATCGTGCTGGTCTTGAAGCGGCCGTAGAACGATTCCATGGCCGCGTTGTCGTAGCAGTTGCCTTGGGCGCTCATGCTCGGCTTCATGCCTAGTTCAGAGACCAGCCTCTGATAGTCGTCGCTGGCGTAGGGGCTGCCCCGATCGCTGTGATGAATAATCCCGGTGCGCAGTGTGCCGCGGGTCATGGCCGCGGCTTTGAGGGCCTTGCCAACCAGCTTCGCGTCGTTGTGGTTGGAAACGCTCCAGCCCAGCAGGCGTCGGCTGAACAGGTCCATCACCGTGGCCAAGTACATCCAACCGGCCAGGGTCCGTAGGTAGGTCGTGTCCGCCACCCAGACCTCGTCGATATGGGTCGGCTGGCCATGCTTTTTAAGCACATTGGGGCTGTAACCATAGGGATGGTTACTGTTGGTTTTTAATGGCTTAAAGCGTTTACTCTGGGTGCTTTTGATTCCCATTTCACGCATCAGACGCAGAGCCCGGTCACGGCCGCAATCGATGCCCTCATCATCCTTCAGATGGCGGTGCATTGGCCGATGCCCATAGCGGCCCTTGGCCTCTTTGTGTACCTTCAGGATCGCCCCCTTGATTCCCTCGTCCTCGATCCGCCGGGCCGAGGGCGCTCGGTGCCTCCAGCAGTAATAGCCACTGCGACAAATCCCCATCGCCGAGCATATTTCCTCGATCTTGAAGCGCCCCTCGTTGTCTTTGACAAACTGGTACTTCATTGTTCGTCCTTGGCAAAGTAGCCCACCGTTTTTTTAGTATCTGGTTGATCCGCTCCGAGCGGCGCAGCTCTTTGCGAAGACGATCTATCTCGGCCGCCATCTCCTTCGGACTGCTCTGTCGCTTTGAGGTGGCTTCGCCCTGCTGATCGTCCAGATAGAGCCTCTTCCACCTATACAATTGGTTGGTGTTGACCCCAAGTTTGGTCGATACCTCGGTGGCGCTCAGACCATCGAGTATCATCAGTTGAACTGCCTCATTTTTGAACTCTATACTAAAGCGTCTTCTTCCCATGCTTCGATTCTCCATTTAGGAGAATCTCGTGTAGGAGAATCTCGTGTCCACTTTTTCCAGTGCACATCACTTTCTTGGGTTCATACAGGTAGGTTGAGCGGTGCAACCCAAAATACTGACAGGCCCGACGCAGCGAGCACGACCCTTGGGCCAATACATGCTTCACCGCTTCCTTTTTCTGCTTCGGGCCTACCATTTTTTTGCGTTCACCTCCTTGAGCACACGGTTCTCCAGCATCTGCTCGGCTACTATCTTCTTAAGCTGCGTGCTCTCGCGCTCCAGCTCCTTCAGCCGCTTGGCGTCACGTAACTCCATCCGGCCATACTTTTCACGCCAGCGATGGTAGCTTTGAGGACTGATATTGCGGGACCGACAGACATCCTGGATGCCTTTGCCTGCGTCTACTTCGCGCAGAATCGTTATGATCTGTTCAGGGGTGTATCTTTTTTGCTTCATATGTCTTTCCGGTAATTTCTCCAGAAAGACTCTCACTGGCAATGGTCGTGTTTTTGGCGGTTACATCACGCCTGGCAGAGATATATATAGAAAAAACAATTGTCAAAGCGTATTGAAAGGAGCAAATTGGATCGAAATATTGAAAAGTATCTATTTTCAACGATTATGAATGTTCATAGGGGAAATCTCGGTTAACAATAAATTTACCCTTTTGGTTTCCGGTTAATCTAGAGGCTGTCCCAAAAATATAAAGATTTTATAGTCAACTGGATGACGTTGATAAAAAGAGCCGGAAAGAGCAAGTTTTTGCTCGATCCGGCCAAAAAAGGGTTCTATAATTGAGTTAGCGAAAATCAATATATAGCCCTTTCTATGAAAAATATAGCCATCCAATGCCTCCTGCGTCCAGCTTTAACTGTGGTCGACCGGTGCCTCGATTACGATAACTTCCGCGCCACCATTGATCGAATCGATCGGCTGCTGATCGACTCGGAGGTGGAATCGCAGGCCATTGAGCTGGCCTTGGAGGGGTGGCCGCCAATGGGTCTAAAGGCCCGGCGGCAGCGGGCCAGTTTTGCCATCAAGGCACTGCGCATGGATACGCTGGGCCGTCTGCTCGGAGGGATTTCGTTTCGGCATTTGTCGCGGGCTCTGGGCAGCAGCGATCTGTTGGCCGACTTTTGCCGTGTCCGGCAGATCGATGGCATCAGGGGCATCTCCAAAAGCACCCTGGAGCGGGCCTCGAAGTTTTTCAGCGAAGAGCAGTTGAGGGCCTTGCACCGGACCTTGACTGAGGTGGTGGGCGATGCCCTTCTGGCCCGGCAGGTGAGATTGGACAAGCCGATTGACCCCACCATTTGCCTGATCGACGGCACCTGTTTGGAGGCTAACATTCATTGGCCGACGGACTGGGTATTACTCAAGGATGTAGCCGGCACGTTGCTCAAAGCGATCCGGCTGATCCGCGAGAAGGCCGGTTTGCGCCATCGCATGCCGATCGAACCGGAGCCCTTGGCTCGGCAGATGAATCGGCTGTGCATACAGATGACCCACAGCCGGCGGCGAAAGGACAGCGCGCGGCAGCGCAAGGGTATCTTGAGGCAGATGAGAAAGCTGTTCAAACGGATCGGGGAGCATGCCCGCAGTCACCGGGAATTATTGCAAGCCTGCTGGGAGCAAAGCGATTACAGCGAAAAACAGGTCCAACAGATCCTCGCCCGGATGGAGCGCATGAGCGAGCAAATCCCGGTGGTCATCAAACAGGCGCACGAGCGGATCATTGGCGGCCGCCAGGTGAAAAACGCAGAGAAAGTCTTGAGTGTTTACGAACTCGATGGGCAGGTGATTGTGCGAGGTAAAGCGGGCCAAGAGGTCGAGTTCGGCAACACCCTGTTTTTGGGAGAAAGCGTTGAAGGGTACCTGCTGGACTGGAAACTCTACGGCAGCCGAACTCCAAGCGAAAATGAACAAATGCAAGAGAGTTTGCAAAGACAGAACCGCTTCAACCTGGAAGAACCCATAGCGGCCATGTGCGCGGACCGGGGATTTGCCTCCCAGCGGGCCCGCCGGCAGTTAGCCCAGGAGGGAATCTACGACGCGCTCTGTCCACGCGATCCGAAGCAGTTGAAAAAACGGATGGAGGAACCACTGTTCAGGCAATTGCAAAAGCGCCGGGCCAGCACCGAAGGGCGGATCGGGGTATTGAAGAATCGCTGGCAGGCCGGGCGGTTGCGCAGCAAAGGCTTTGCCAACCGCTCGATCAGCGTAGCCTGGTCGGTACTCTCGCACAACCTATGGAAAGTAGCCAAGATGCTGGCCCAGCAAGACGAACTAAAAACCAAAGCGGCGGCCTAGAGAGCGGAAAAGCAAGGACAATACTTTTTCACAGCCTTACTGTCGGCTCATACAAAGAAAACCAGGCAACCGGACCCCAAAACCAGTATCCTAACGTCATAGGAGAGCAAAGTTGATACTCTCCCAAATGCAAATACCTCTAAAATGAGCGCCTATCAAAAGCCCTCGCAAAAATCACCCTTTTGGGACAGCCTCTAATCTATGCCCAACCTTCAGAAATTAAAGCTTTGAAGAATATACTTCTAACCGGGGCTGCCGGATTTATCGGAGCCGCCACTACGGAAAAATTACTGGCTCAGGGCCTCAGCGTAATTGGAGTGGATAATTTGAATGATTACTACCCCATCGAATTGAAACAATTCCGCCTCGATCGACTGCTGAAAAATCCCAAATTCATCTTTTATAAGGCGGACATCGAAAGCGAAACTGAAATTGACAAGATATTTGCCAAGCATCGACCTCGGGCCGTGCTTCATTTGGCTGCGCGAGCCGGAGTCCGCCGGAGTTTGCAAAATCCTCAAGATTATTTTCGCACTAATTCATTGGGCGTTATCAATGTTTTGGAGGCTATGCGGAAATTTAAAACCGCTAAATTAGTCCTTGCCTCTACTTCTTCACTTTATGCCGGAGAGGATTCACCGTTTGTCGAGACCCATCCTTCCAACACGCCGATCTCGCCTTATGCGGCATCAAAAAAATCAGCCGAGACGTTGGCTTACACCTATCATCACCTTTACGGAATCGATGTAACCGTATTGCGATATTTTACAGTTTACGGACCTGCCGGCCGGCCCGATATGGCGCCCTTTCGTTTTATCGAGTGGATTCTTGGCCAAAAGCCCCTGAAATTATTCGGTGACGGCAATCAATCGCGTGACTTCACCTATATCGATGATGTCGTCGATGGGACCATTCTTGGTCTTAAAGATTTGGGGTATGAAATCATAAATATAGGCTGCGGAAAAAATCCTCTTTCAATCAACAATCTTTTCCAATTGCTGGAAAAACTAACCGGCAAAAAAGCAAAGATTCAACCTGGTCCCCATATTTCCGCCGATATGCGGGAAACGAGGGCCGATATCGCAAAAGCTCAACGAATTCTTGGCTGGGAGCCTGCAATGAGCCCGGTAGATGGGTTTAAGCAAACGGTTCAATGGCACCTGGAAAATAGAAGCTGGCTTCCCGCCATCATTTCGGCTTCAGAGAACATCTAATTCCGATCGCTTCATAGGATAAAATATTTTCATCCCGTTATTTTTATGAAAGTTCCCCTGCTCGACCTAAAAGCGCAATACCATTCTATTAAAACGGAGATCGATTCCGCTGTCGCCGAAATATTTACCTCTCAAATGTTCATTAATGGTGACAAGGGAAATATTATCTAATTATACTTTAAGGGGTGGAGAATAATGGCAGTATTCACACTTTCTGGAGGACGCTTCCTTATTTCCTAAGTTGCTTCTGTATGTAAAGTATGAGAGGTATTCTTCAGTGTAATAAAGTATTTAATTCTGACGCCATTGCGATCATGGGGTCTGGTCGTTCTTCTTTGAGTTACGGTCGATTGTGCCGTCACATTGATGAGGCAGGCGCTCAGTTAAACGCCTGGGGAATCGGCCGGAATGATCGAATCGCATTGACACTGCCGAACGGACCCGAGATGGCAACGGCCTTTCTCGCTATAGCTTCCGTTGCTACCTGCGCTCCGTTGAATCCCGCTTATTCGAAAACTGAGTTTGAATTTTTCCTGACGGATCTGAATGTCAAAGCACTTATTGTAGAGGCTGTCCCAAAAGGGTGATTTTTGCGAGGGCTTTTGATAGGCGCTCATTTTAGAGGTATTTGCATTTGGGAGAGTATCAACTTTGCTCTCCTATAACGTTAGGATACTGGTTTTGGGGTCCGGTTGCCTGGTTTTCTTTGTATGAGCCGACAGTAAGGCTGTGAAAAAGTATTGTCCTTGCTTTTCCGCTCTCTAGCCCGGATATTTCGTAAAAAAAAGTATCGTTGATATGCTTAACTGCTGATATACAGCAGGATAGATCAATAATTAAAGCAATATCAGCGATGACAAAAGGTAAACAATTAAAGCTACAGTTGACAAGGGTAAAAGGCCGCCGTGTGCGGGTTGATTTCAAGGGCGGAGAGGTTACTTCGGATGCCGGACTGCTTTTGATCCGGGAAGTGGATCGGCAGTTGGGCTTGACCGAACGAGCGGCCCGACAGTTAGTGGACAAACGGCAGAAGGGCAAAGTACGCCATGAGGTATTGGGGATGCTGCGGCAGCGCGTTTACGGGCTGGTGGCGGGCTATGAGGATTTGAACGACTTTGATACCCTGCGCCACGATCCATTGTTGCAAACGGTAACGGGGCGCATTGAAACGTTGGCCAGCGCGCCGACTTTGTGTCGTTTTGAAAACGGGCAGGATCGGCGGGCGGCCTTTGCGGTAAACGAGCTGTTGGTCGAACAGTTCATGGGCTCTTTTGCCGAGGAACCCGAAGAGATCATCCTGGACTTTGACGCCACCGACAATCCGGTGCACGGGCTCCAGGAGGGACGTTTTTTCCACGGTTATTATGATCATTACTGTTTTCTGCCGCTATATGTTTTTTGCGGTGATCAGCTGCTGGTGGCCTACCTGCGGCCGAGCAAGATCGATGCCAGCAAGCATGCCGGGGCCATCCTCAAATTGCTGGTTAAACGGATGCGCCAAAGCTGGCCCCGTACGCGGATTATTTGGCGCGCCGACAGTGGATTTTGTCGAGACCGGATACTCTCTTGGTGCGACCGCAACGAAGTTAGTTACATCGTGGGGATGGCTCGCAATGCACGCTTGCAGCAAGACGCCCAGCAGTTGCAAAAGCAGGCCAAAGAATGGTTCGAACTAAGGGGTAAAAAACAACGGTTATTCCAGGACTTCGTCTATGCTGCCGATTCGTGGCGATGGCTGCGGTTGGTCATCCATAAAGCCGAACACACCGCACAGGGGTCCAACCCGCGCTTCGTGGTGACGAACCTGCCGGGCGATCCCCAGGAGCTTTACGACAAGGTATACTGTGGCCGCGGTGAAATGGAGAACCGAATCAAGGAACAGATGCAATTGTTCAGCGAGCGCACCAGCGCCCATCAATGGTGGGCCAATCAGTGGCGATTGCTCTTGTCGGCGCTGGCCTACACCTTGATGGAAGCCATGCGCCGGTTAGCCTTAAAAGGGACGAAGTGGGCGCGGGCCCAATGCCACACCCTGCGGCTCAAATTAATCAAGATCGGAGCGGTCATCGTGCGCACAACACCCGAACGATTCACTTTCACCTAAGTGAGAGTTATCCTTGGGCCAGTCTTTTCAACCATGCGGCCCGCCGATTGGTGCCAACCTAAAGGGTGCATTGGTGCTGCCCCCGGCACTACCGAACCAATGGGGGAAAGGGGGCAGTGTCTCTACACCCTGAAAAACACCTAAAAATCAAGACGATCTGCTCAAAATACAAAGAAATCCATCTCCAATAGCAATAACGAGCCAAACTTTACCCTTCATGAAATATCCGGGTTAGCCCGGATATTTCGTAAAAAAAGTATCGTTGATATGCTTAACTGCTGATATACAGCAGGATAGATCAATAATTAAAGCAATATCAGCGATGACAAAAGGTAAACAATTAAAGCTACAGTTGACAAGGGTAAAAGGCCGCCGTGTGCGGGTTGATTTCAAGGGCGGAGAGGTTACTTCGGATGCCGGACTGCTTTTGATCCGGGAAGTGGATCGGCAGTTGGGCTTGACCGAACGAGCGGCCCGCCAGTTAGTGGACAAACGGCAGAAGGGCAAAGTACGCCATGAGGTATTGGGGATGCTGCGGCAGCGCGTTTACGGGCTGGTGGCGGGCTATGAGGATTTGAACGACTTTGATACCCTGCGCCACGATCCATTGTTGCAAACGGTAACGGGGCGCATTGAAACGTTGGCCAGCGCGCCGACTTTGTGTCGTTTTGAAAACGGGCAGGATCGGCGGGCGGCCTTTGCGGTAAACGAGCTGTTGGTCGAACAGTTCATGGGCTCTTTTGCCGAGGAACCCGAAGAGATCATCCTGGACTTTGACGCCACCGACAATCCGGTGCACGGGCTCCAGGAGGGACGTTTTTTCCACGGTTATTATGATCATTACTGTTTTCTGCCGCTATATGTTTTTTGCGGTGATCAGCTGCTGGTGGCCTACCTGCGGCCGAGCAAGATCGATGCCAGCAAGCATGCCGGGGCCATCCTCAAATTGCTGGTTAAACGGATTCGCCAAAGCTGGCCCCGTACGCGGATTATTTGGCGCGCCGACAGTGGATTTTGTCGAGACCGGATACTCTCTTGGTGTGACCGCAACGAAGTTAGTTACATCGTGGGGATGGCTCGCAATGCACGCTTGCAGCAAGACGCCCAGCAGTTGCAAAAGCAGGCCAAAGAATGGTTCGAACTAAGGGGTAAAAAACAACGGTTATTCCAGGACTTCGTCTATGCTGCCGATTCGTGGCGATGGCTGCGGTTGGTCATCCATAAAGCCGAACACACCGCACAGGGGTCCAACCCGCGCTTCGTGGTGACGAACCTGCCGGGCGATCCCCAGGAGCTTTACGACAAGGTATACTGTGGCCGCGGTGAAATGGAGAACCGAATCAAGGAACAGATGCAATTGTTCAGCGAGCGCACCAGCGCCCATCAATGGTGGGCCAATCAGTGGCGATTGCTCTTGTCGGCGCTGGCCTACACCTTGATGGAAGCCATGCGCCGGTTAGCCTTAAAAGGGACGAAGTGGGCGCGGGCCCAATGCCACACCTGCGGCTCAAATTAATCAAGATCGGAGCGGTCATCGTGCGCAACACCCGAACGATTCACTTTCACCTAAGTGAGAGTTATCCTTGGGCCAGTCTTTTCAACCATGCGGCCCGCCGATTGGTGCCAACCTAAAGGGTGCATTGGTGCTGCCCCCGGCACTACCGAACCAATGGGGGAAAGGGGGCAGTGTCTCTACACCCTGAAAAACACCTAAAAATCAAGACGATCTGCTCAAAATACAAAGAAATCCATCTCCAATAGCAATAACGAGCCAAACTTTACCCTTCATGAAATATCCGGGCTAAAGGGTGCATTGGTGCTGCCCCCGGCACTACCGAACCAATGGGGGAAAGGGGGCAGTGTCTCTACACCCTGAAAAACACCTAGAAATCAAGACGATCTGCTCAAAATACAAAGAAATCCATCTCCAATAGCAATAACGAGCCAAACTTTACCCTTCATGAAATATCCGGGCTAGGCCGCCGCTTTGGTTTTTAGTTCGTCTTGCTGGGCCAGCATCTTGGCTACTTTCCATAGGTTGTGCGAGAGTACCGACCAGGCTACGCTGATCGAGCGGTTGGCAAAGCCTTTGCTGCGCAACCGCCCGGCCTGCCAGCGATTCTTCAATACCCCGATCCGCCCTTCGGTGCTGGCCCGGCGCTTTTGCAATTGTCTGAACAGTGGTTCCTCCATCCGTTTTTTCAACTGCTTCGGATCGCGTGGACAGAGCGCGTCGTAGATTCCCTCCTGGGCTAACTGCCGGCGGGCCCGCTGGGAGGCAAATCCCCGGTCCGCGCACATGGCCGCTATGGGTTCTTCCAGGTTGAAGCGGTTCTGTCTTTGCAAACTCTCTAGCATTTGTTCATTTTCGCTTGGAGTTCGGCTGCCGTAGAGTTTCCAGTCCAGCAGGTACCCTTCAACGCTTTCTCCCAAAAACAGGGTGTTGCCGAACTCGACCTCTTGGCCCGCTTTACCTCGCACAATCACCTGCCCATCGAGTTCGTAAACACTCAAGACTTTCTCTGCGTTTTTCACCTGGCGGCCGCCAATGATCCGCTCGTGCGCCTGTTTGATGACCACCGGGATTTGCTCGCTCATGCGCTCCATCCGGGCGAGGATCTGTTGGACCTGTTTTTCGCTGTAATCGCTTTGCTCCCAGCAGGCTTGCAATAATTCCCGGTGACTGCGGGCATGCTCCCCGATCCGTTTGAGCAGCTTTTTCATCTGCCTCAAGATACCCTTGCGCTGCCGCGCGCTGTCCTTTCGCCGCCGGCTGTGGGTCATCTGTATGCACAGCCGATTCATCTGCCGAGCCAAGGGCTCCGGTTCGATCGGCATGCGATGGCGCACACCGGCCTTCTCGCGGATCAGCCGGATCGCTTTGAGCAACGTGCCGGCTACATCCTTGAGTAATACCCAGTCCGTCGGCCAATGAATGTTAGCCTCCAAACAGGTGCCGTCGATCAGGCAAATGGTGGTGTCAATCGGCTTGTCCAATCCCACCTGCCGGGCCAGAAGGGCATCGCCCACCACCTCAGTCAAGGTCCGGTGCAAGGCCCTCAACTGCTCTTCGCTGAAAAACTTCGAGGCCCGCTCCAGGGTGCTTTTGGAGATGCCCCTGATGCCATCGATCTGCCGGACACGGCAAAAGTCGGCCAACAGATCGCTGCTGCCCAGAGCCCGCGACAAATGCCGAAACGAAATCCCTCCGAGCAGACGGCCCAGCGTATCCATGCGCAGTGCCTTGATGGCAAAACTGGCCCGCTGCCGCCGGGCCTTTAGACCCATTGGCGGCCACCCCTCCAAGGCCAGCTCAATGGCCTGCGATTCCACCTCCGAGTCGATCAGCAGCCGATCGATTCGATCAATGGTGGCGCGGAAGTTATCGTAATCGAGGCACCGGTCGACCACAGTTAAAGCTGGACGCAGGAGGCATTGGATGGCTATATTTTTCATAGAAAGGGCTATATTGATTTTCGCTAACTCAATTATAGAACCCTTTTTTGGCCGGATCGAGCAAAAACTTGCTCTTTCCGGCTCTTTTTATCAACGTCATCCAGTTGACTATAAAATCTTTATATTTTTGGGACAGCCTCCACCTACAGCGACTTTTGGAGCACTTATGATGAAGTCTTTCCTCATAACCGATCCGTGGGAAAAGAAACCGGTGAAACGGCCCATGTGGAACGATGGAACAATACCCTGCGCCAACGACTGGGTCGTTTCACACGCAAAACCCTCTCCTTTTCCAAGCTTAAGAGTATGCATGAAACCTGTCTGAGACTTTTCATTCATCAATATAATCAAGAATTAGCCACCATTCCTACTTAATACACTACCCCGGAATCATGGGTTCTCTGGGGATATTCGTATGCACCCTGACCCTGAAAATGACGCTCATGGTCATCTTCGGAGCATTCGGGCTAGCCCGGATATTTCATGAAGGGTAAAGTTTGGCTCGTTATTGCTATTGGAGATGGATTTCTTTGTATTTTGAGCAGATCGTCTTTATTTTGAGCAGATCGTCTTGATTTTTAGGTGTTTTTCAGGGTGTAGAGACACTGCCCCCTTTCCCCCATTGGTTCGGTAGTGCCGGGGGCAGCACCAATGCACCCTTTAGGTTGGCACCAATCGGCGGGCCGCATGGTTGAAAAGACTGGCCCAAGGATAACTCTCACTTAGGTGAAAGTGAATCGTTCGGGTGTTGCGCACGATGACCGCTCCGATCTTGATTAATTTGAGCCGCAGGGTGTGGCATTGGGCCCGCGCCCACTTCGTCCCTTTTAAGGCTAACCGGCGCATGGCTTCCATCAAGGTGTAGGCCAGCGCCGACAAGAGCAATCGGCACTGATTGGCCCACCATTGATGGGCGCTGGTGCGCTCGCTGAACAATTGCATCTGTTCCTTGATTCGGTTCTCCATTTCACCGCGGCCACAGTATACCTTGTCGTAAAGCTCCTGGGGATCGCCCGGCAGGTTCGTCACCACGAAGCGCGGGTTGGACCCCTGTGCGGTGTGTTCGGCTTTATGGATGACCAACCGCAGCCATCGCCACGAATCGGCAGCATAGACGAAGTCCTGGAATAACCGTTGTTTTTTACCCCTTAGTTCGAACCATTCTTTGGCCTGCTTTTGCAACTGCTGGGCGTCTTGCTGCAAGCGTGCATTGCGAGCCATCCCCACGATGTAACTAACTTCGTTGCGGTCGCACCAAGAGAGTATCCGGTCTCGACAAAATCCACTGTCGGCGCGCCAAATAATCCGCGTACGGGGCCAGCTTTGGCGAATCCGTTTAACCAGCAATTTGAGGATGGCCCCGGCATGCTTGCTGGCATCGATCTTGCTCGGCCGCAGGTAGGCCACCAGCAGCTGATCACCGCAAAAAACATATAGCGGCAGAAAACAGTAATGATCATAATAACCGTGGAAAAAACGTCCCTCCTGGAGCCCGTGCACCGGATTGTCGGTGGCGTCAAAGTCCAGGATGATCTCTTCGGGTTCCTCGGCAAAGGAGCCCATGAACTGTTCGACCAACAGCTCGTTTACCGCAAAGGCCGCCCGCTGTCCTTTCGCCGCCGGCTGTGGGTCATCTGTATGCACAGCCGATTCATCTGCCGAGCCAAGGGCTCCGGTTCGATCGGCATGCGATGGCGCAAACCGGCCTTCTCGCGGATCAGCCGGATCGCTTTGAGCAACGTGCCGGCTACATCCTTGAGTAATACCCAGTCCGTCGGCCAATGAATGTTAGCCTCCAAACAGGTGCCGTCGATCAGGCAAATGGTGGTGTCAATCGGCTTGTCCAATCCCACCTGCCGGGCCAGAAGGGCATCGCCCACCACCTCAGTCAAGGTCCGGTGCAAGGCCCTCAACTGCTCTTCGCTGAAAAACTTCGAGGCCCGCTCCAGGGTGCTTTTGGAGATGCCCCTGATGCCATCGATCTGCCGGACACGGCAAAAGTCGGCCAACAGATCGCTGCTGCCCAGAGCCCGCGACAAATGCCGAAACGAAATCCCTCCGAGCAGACGGCCCAGCGTATCCATGCGCAGTGCCTTGATGGCAAAACTGGCCCGCTGCCGCCGGGCCTTTAGACCCATTGGCGGCCACCCCTCCAAGGCCAGCTCAATGGCCTGCGATTCCACCTCCGAGTCGATCAGCAGCCGATCGATTCGATCAATGGTGGCGCGGAAGTTATCGTAATCGAGGCACCGGTCGACCACAGTTAAAGCTGGACGCAGGAGGCATTGGATGGCTATATTTTTCATAGAAAGGGCTATATTGATTTTCGCTAACTCAATTATAGAACCCTTTTTTGGCCGGATCGAGCAAAAACTTGCTCTTTCCGGCTCTTTTTATCAACGTCATCCAGTTGACTATAAAATCTTTATATTTTTGGGACAGCCTCCACCTACAGCGACTTTTGGAGCACTTATGATGAAGTCTTTCCTCATAACCGATCCGTGGGAAAAGAAACCGGTGAAACGGCCCATGTGGAACGATGGAACAATACCCTGCGCCAACGACTGGGTCGTTTCACACGCAAAACCCTCTCCTTTTCCAAGCTTAAGAGTATGCATGAAACCTGTCTGAGACTTTTCATTCATCAATATAATCAAGAATTAGCCACCATTCCTACTTAATACACTACTCCGGAATCATGGGTTCTCTGGGGATATTCGTATGCACCCTGACCCTGAAAATGACGCTCATGGTCATCTTCGGAGCATTCGGGCTAGCCCGGATATTTCATGAAGGGTAAAGTTTGGCTCGTTATTGCTATTGGAGATGGATTTCTTTGTATTTTGAGCAGATCGTCTTGATTTTTAGGTGTTTTTCAGGGTGTAGAGACACTGCCCCCTTTCCCCCATTGGTTCGGTAGTGCCGGGGGCAGCACCAATGCACCCTTTAGGTTGGCACCAATCGGCGGGGCGCATGGTTGAAAAGACTGGCCCAAGGATAACTCTCACTTAGGTGAAAGTGAATCGTTCGGGTGTTGCGCACGATGACCGCTCCGATCTTGATTAATTTGAGCCGCAGGGTGTGGCATTGGGCCCGCGCCCACTTCGTCCCTTTTAAGGCTAACCGGCGCATGGCTTCCATCAAGGTGTAGGCCAGCGCCGACAAGAGCAATCGCCACTGATTGGCCCACCATTGATGGGCGCTGGTGCGCTCGCTGAACAATTGCATCTGTTCCTTGATTCGGTTCTCCATTTCACCGCGGCCACAGTATACCTTGTCGTAAAGCTCCTGGGGATCGCCCGGCAGGTTCGTCACCACGAAGCGCGGGTTGGACCCCTGTGCGGTGTGTTCGGCTTTATGGATGACCAACCGCAGCCATCGCCACGAATCGGCAGCATAGACGAAGTCCTGGAATAACCGTTGTTTTTTACCCCTTAGTTCGAACCATTCTTTGGCCTGCTTTTGCAACTGCTGGGCGTCTTGCTGCAAGCGTGCATTGCGAGCCATCCCCACGATGTAACTAACTTCGTTGCGGTCGCACCAAGAGAGTATCCGGTCTCGACAAAATCCACTGTCGGCGCGCCAAATAATCCGCGTACGGGGCCAGCTTTGGCGAATCCGTTTAACCAGCAATTTGAGGATGGCCCCGGCATGCTTGCTGGCATCGATCTTGCTCGGCCGCAGGTAGGCCACCAGCAGCTGATCACCGCAAAAAACATATAGCGGCAGAAAACAGTAATGATCATAATAACCGTGGAAAAAACGTCCCTCCTGGAGCCCGTGCACCGGATTGTCGGTGGCGTCAAAGTCCAGGATGATCTCTTCGGGTTCCTCGGCAAAGGAGCCCATGAACTGTTCGACCAACAGCTCGTTTACCGCAAAGGCCGCCCGCCGATCCTGCCCGTTTTCAAAACGACACAAAGTCGGCGCGCTGGCCAACGTTTCAATGCGCCCCGTTACCGTTTGCAACAATGGATCGTGGCGCAGGGTATCAAAGTCGTTCAAATCCTCATAGCCCGCCACCAGCCCGTAAACGCGCTGCCGCAGCATCCCCAATACCTCATGGCGTACTTTGCCCTTCTGCCGTTTGTCCACTAACTGTCGGGCCGCTCGTTCGGTCAAGCCCAACTGCCGATCCACTTCCCGGATCAAAAGCAGTCCGGCATCCGAAGTAACCTCTCCGCCCTTGAAATCAACCCGCACACGGCGGCCTTTTACCCTTGTCAACTGTAGCTTTAATTGTTTACCTTTTGTCATCGCTGATATTGCTTTAATTATTGATCTATCCTGCTGTATATCAGCAGTTAAGCATATCAACGATACTTTTTTTACGAAATATCCGGGCTAGGTTGGCACCAATCGGCGGGCCGCATGGTTGAAAAGACTGGCCCAAGGATAACTCTCACTTAGGTGAAAGTGAATCGTTCGGGTGTTGCGCACGATGACCGCTCCGATCTTGATTAATTTGAGCCGCAGGGTGTGGCATTGGGCCCGCGCCCACTTCGTCCCTTTTAAGGCTAACCGGCGCATGGCTTCCATCAAGGTGTAGGCCAGCGCCGACAAGAGCAATCGCCACTGATTGGCCCACCATTGATGGGCGCTGGTGCGCTCGCTGAACAATTGCATCTGTTCCTTGATTCGGTTCTCCATTTCACCGCGGCCACAGTATACCTTGTCGTAAAGCTCCTGGGGATCGCCCGGCAGGTTCGTCACCAGGTAGTGTATAAAAAAAGAATGTTATTTTGTATTTTTAGCTGTACAAATAGCGTTAGGCAGTTTATTCTTAGTGCATGGTTACTAAAATTATTAATTGTCGGCACTGTGGAAGTGAAAATATCATTAAATTTGGCAAGACGCCCAACCATAAACAGCGCTACCGCTGCCATGATTGTGGTAAACAAAGCCGCGAAAACCCCACAGTAAAATACACCGAAGAGCAAAAAGAAATGATCCTTCGAGTCTATCAGGAACGCAGCAGTCTACGCGGTTTACAGCGCGCCTTCGGGGTGAGTCCCAACACCGTTTTGAGTTGGTTAAAAAAAACGACAATCGCTGCGACCGCTCAAAAGCACGATTCTTGCGGCCCGCCGCCATGATGTCATTGAACTGGACGAACTGTGGTCTTTTGTGGGGCGCAAGAGCGATGCCCAATGGGTTTGGATCGCTCTTTGCCGACGCACCCGTCAAATCCTCTCCTATGCCATTGGGCCTCGGGATTGGTATCGTTGCCGGGAACTTTACGAGCGTCTGCCACGGGCCTACAAAAGATGTGCCACCTACAGCGACTTTTGGAGCACTTATGATGAAGTCTTTCCTCATAACCGATCCGTGGGAAAAGAAACCGGTGAAACGGCCCATGTGGAACGATGGAACAATACCCTGCGCCAACGACTGGGTCGTTTCACACGCAAAACCCTCTCCTTTTCCAAGCTTAAGAGTATGCATGAAACCTGTCTGAGACTTTTCATTCATCAATATAATCAAGAATTAGCCACCATTCCTACTTAATACACTACCCGTCACCACGAAGCGCGGGTTGGACCCCTGTGCGGTGTGTTCGGCTTTATGGATGACCAACCGCAGCCATCGCCACGAATCGGCAGCATAGACGAAGTCCTGGAATAACCGTTGTTTTTTACCCCTTAGTTCGAACCATTCTTTGGCCTGCTTTTGCAACTGCTGGGCGTCTTGCTGCAAGCGTGCATTGCGAGCCATCCCCACGATGTAACTAACTTCGTTGCGGTCGCACCAAGAGAGTATCCGGTCTCGACAAAATCCACTGTCGGCGCGCCAAATAATCCGCGTACGGGGCCAGCTTTGGCGAATCCGTTTAACCAGCAATTTGAGGATGGCCCCGGCATGCTTGCTGGCATCGATCTTGCTCGGCCGCAGGTAGGCCACCAGCAGCTGATCACCGCAAAAAACATATAGCGGCAGAAAACAGTAATGATCATAATAACCGTGGAAAAAACGTCCCTCCTGGAGCCCGTGCACCGGATTGTCGGTGGCGTCAAAGTCCAGGATGATCTCTTCGGGTTCCTCGGCAAAGGAGCCCATGAACTGTTCGACCAACAGCTCGTTTACCGCAAAGGCCGCCCGCCGATCCTGCCCGTTTTCAAAACGACACAAAGTCGGCGCGCTGGCCAACGTTTCAATGCGCCCCGTTACCGTTTGCAACAATGGATCGTGGCGCAGGGTATCAAAGTCGTTCAAATCCTCATAGCCCGCCACCAGCCCGTAAACGCGCTGCCGCAGCATCCCCAAGACCTCATGGCGTACTTTGCCCTTCTGCCGTTTGTCCACTAACTGTCGGGCCGCTCGTTCGGTCAAGCCCAACTGCCGATCCACTTCCCGGATCAAAAGCAGTCCGGCATCCGAAGTAACCTCTCCGCCCTTGAAATCAACCCGCACACGGCGGCCTTTTACCCTTGTCAACTGTAGCTTTAATTGTTTACCTTTTGTCATCGCTGATATTGCTTTAATTATTGATCTATCCTGCTGTATATCAGCAGTTAAGCATATCAACGATACTTTTTTTACGAAATATCCGGGCTAAATATTGAATTAATAAAAAATGTCCGATCCCGAACCAATTGTTGTCCTGGAAACCAACCAGGGAGTCATTGAAATCCAACTGATGCCGGAGGTTGCGCCCAAGGCCTGTCAAAATTTAACGGAACACGTCCGCAATGGATATTACGACGGTTTGATTTTTCACCGGATAATTCCAAGATTCATGATCCAGGGTGGAGACCCAACCGGCACCGGCAGCGGTGGCCAATCCATTTGGGGCGAAAGTTTTGAGGACGAATGCTCCAAAAATGTAAAGTTTAATGAAAAAGGAATTCTCGCCATGGCCAATTCCGGTCCCAACACCAATGGCAGTCAGTTTTTCATTACGACCGCAAAAACTCCCTGGCTCCACATGAACCACACCATCTTCGGGAAAGTAGTCGAAGGATATAAAACGATAAAAAAACTCGAAAGCATGCAAACCAGCAGTCAGGATCGGCCCATCGAGGAGCAAAAAATCATTCGCGCGTTCATAAAACAAATAGGGTAAAATTTCTAAATCCCGCTCAACCTGAACGAGCCGGCCTTACCATAGCCAAAACCTCGACTGCACTCGACAATGTATGGCATGGGTGGATGGCTGCAAAATCCAAAATGCGCCGTTCAACCCAACAAACGATTTCCAATGGCGTCTTTAACTAATCTTTGATAAATTATTTTAAAACGATACAAATTCGGGTAGTGTTAACATGACGAATGTTTGATATTGCTGTTGTATTCCCAGATGAACAAGCACAGGACGCGAAAATGCATGACCAAAGACTTCGAGAATGACAGCGTTTTACGCACATAGCGTGACAGGGACTGTCGCAAGGTATTGTTCCAGCGTTCGATATGGGCGGTTTGGCCGGATTGTTTCCCGCTGGCGCTGTTGTGAGGGAAAACCTTGTCGTAGCTTTCCCAGTAATCGCTTACGGTGGCACAGTCGCGATAGGGCTGGGCGATGTTGTGATACAACTGCCAGCACGTTTGATCGCTACGATCACCCAGAGAAAACCCGACGACCTGTCGGGTACGTCGACACAAGGCTACCCATAGCCATACCTGCCCCGAACGCTTATCGCCCCAGAATGACCACACCTCGTCCAGTTCCAGCACATCACTACACTGGCGGGCAAGCAGAGTGGACTCCAGCTTCGGCAAACTCAGGACTTTTTTTTAATCCATTCGATGACCGTCTTTGGGGCTACCCCGAAGGTACGGTAAATGGCACGCAGGCTCATCCGGTTTTGGTGCGCACGGAGCACCTGCTTGACCAGCGCCGGAGGATGCTCACGACTTTTGGGGTGAAGCCGAAACTGATAACCACACCCCTTGCATCGATACTTCTGAACCCCTTTCGGATCCTTGCCGTGCTTGATGATGTGATCGCTTCCGCATTGAGGACATTTTACTGTGATATGGACCATTCCCAGTTCACAACATAATCACGCTAAAAAGTACAGCTTAAACATTCAAAATGTTAACACTACCCAAATTCGGTTGCAAATTTCGTCTTTTTATTAAATATTGTTGGATTACTTAAGTTTGTTAAGTAATATATCTAATAAACCCAATTTTATACTTGTAAAATGATCGATTAGGGAACAAAAACCTAATTTATCATGAAATTTAATTTTCATTTTAAAAAGAAATCATAGGGCAAACTTCTCCCAATATACATAACTACAGGTAAATTAAAATTAGCAAAGAAACAATAACAACTGTTAGGTTATGGCAAAAAGAAAAAGAAAAGATCCAAAAAACAAGGGAATAAGCCGTATAGATTCGGGTTCGACTCATGGATGGTTTGTGAGGGGGTACAAAAATGGAAAAACCTACTCCAAACTTTATAGCGACATGAAGTGCGGGGGTAAAAGAAAAGCTCAGCAGGCAGCGAGAACTTTTCGCGATGAGCTTTACGAAAAGTTGGCCCAAATCCCCACCAAGCCTCGGGGTCGGAGGATCGTTTATCGTGATGCGCGCAATACTACAGGTGTGTTGGGTGTTTGCCGCACGGCAAAAACAAGTCCTAACGGGACAATAAACGAATGTTATTCGGTCAGTTGGAGACCGGCGCCCGGTGAACAGAAATGCACATCCTTCTCTATTCGCAGATATGGGGAGAAAAAAGCTTTCAAACTCGCCGTTGCTCATCGGCGGAAAATGCTTCGCCAAATTCATGGCCCAGGCATTTTCCGTAAAATGGCGGCCAGGCAAAAAAGCTCCTGAGCATATTTGACTGAGTGGCCGGGCGGTGTAACGCATCGCCTCCCTCGCCCCACATTTTTAGGTTGGTGGAATCGCGCTGCATGGCTAAAAGGCAGCGTGTGGGGGTAGTGTATAAAAAAAGAATGTTATTTTGTATTTTTAGCTGTACAAATAGCGCTAGGCAGTTTATTCTTAGTGCATGGTTACTAAAATTATTAATTGTCGGCACTGTGGAAGTGAAAATATCATTAAATTTGGCAAGACGCCCAACCATAAACAGCGCTACCGCTGCCATGATTGTGGTAAACAAAGCCGCGAAAACCCCACAGTGAAATACACCGAAGAGCAAAAAGAAATGATCCTTCGAGTCTATCAGGAACGCAGCAGTCTACGCGGTTTACAGCGCGCCTTCGGGGTGAGTCCCAACACCGTTTTGAGTTGGTTAAAAAAAACGACAATCGCTGCGACCGCTCAAAAGCACGATTCTTGCGGCCCGCCGCCATGATGTCATTGAACTGGACGAACTGTGGTCTTTTGTGGGGCGCAAGAGCGATGCCCAATGGGTTTGGATCGCTCTTTGCCGACGCACCCGTCAAATCCTCTCCTATGCCATTGGGCCTCGGGATTGGTATCGTTACCGGGAACTTTACGAGCGTCTGCCACGGGCCTACAAAAGATGTGCCACCTACAGCGACTTTTGGAGCACTTATGATGAAGTCTTTCCTCATAACCGATCCGTGGGAAAAGAAACCGGTGAAATGGCCCATGTGGAACGATGGAACAATACCCTGCGCCAACGACTGGGTCGTTTCACACGCAAAACCCTCTCCTTTTCCAAGCTTAAGAGTATGCATGAAACCTGTCTGAGACTTTTCATTCATCAATATAATCAAGAATTAGCCACCATTCCTACTTAATACACTACCCGTGTGGGCAATCGCGCATCATTTTTGCTTTCCTAGCGCTACCGGCAGAACCGTCTGATGAGGATTCCAGGTTGCAAAAGGAAGCTTCCGCCGTGGCATGGAATTCCCTTTGCGGGGAATTGGCATTGGGCTAGGCTGTATTCGGATTGCGGTTTATCATGCTGGAAGGTTACTTAGTGTCGTTTTTAAAAATAGCCGTGGTTCACTTTTTGGCTGTTTCTTCCCCCGGTCCGGATTTTTTTCTGGTCCTTCGCAATTCCCTCATGGGCTCCCGGAGAACGGGTGTCTACACTTCGGTTGGAATCATGCTGGGCATTGGAGTTCATCTGAGCTATTGCCTGTTGGGCCTTCTTCTGGTGTTGAAAAGTTCAGAAAGCCTCTTCCTCTTTTTGAAGTATGCCTGTGCCGGTTATCTTTTTTATTTGGGGGCGCAGGCCATTCGTCAAAAAGCTATTGCTCCTGAGGCCCCCGGCGTTTTATCGGGTTCGAGCCCCCTGACTTCCTCGGCCGCGGTGCGACAGGGTTTCGTCTGCAACCTCATTAACCCTAAAGCTATCCTCTTTTTCTGGAGCCTCTTTACCGTCATTATCTCAACTACGACACCGTTATGGCTGCAATCCGCCATGGCACTGGAAATGATGTTTGTCAATTTTTGGTGGTTTGCCCTGGTCGCCTATATAGAGGCTGTCCCAAAAATATAAAGATTTTATAGTCAACTGGATGACGTTGATAAAAAGAGCCGGAAAGAGCAAGTTTTTGCTCGATCCGGCCAAAAAAGGGTTCTATAATTGAGTTAGCGAAAATCAATATAGCCCTTTCTATGAAAAATATAGCCATCCAATGCCTCCTGCGTCCAGCTTTAACTGTGGTCGACCGGTGCCTCGATTACGATAACTTCCGCGCCACCATTGATCGAATCGATCGGCTGCTGATCGACTCGGAGGTGACGTGTACTGGATTTGTTGGACACGGGATTCTCTTATATTCATTGTTTATTGATTAGTGTGTCAGGCGGCTTGTTTTGGTAAAGGGTTTTGTTTTCTCGTTGCCCCCCATGGGGGGCAAATATTTTCCTCGAATTGGACTGGGTGTAAACGCCGGGATGAAACCGGTACGGGGGTCGGGGTAAAACCGGTACGCTTGGAATAAGGTTTAGGTTAGTAATTGGGTAGTGTATAAAAAAAGAATGTTATTTGTATTTTTAGCTGTACAAATAGCGTTAGGCAGTTTATTCTTAGTGCATGGTTACTAAAATTATTAATTGTCGGCACTGTGGAAGTGAAAATATCATTAAATTTGGCAAGACGCCCAACCATAAACAGCGCTACCGCTGCCATGATTGTGGTAAACAAAGCCGCGAAAACCCCACAGTGAAATACACCGAAGAGCAAAAAGAAATGATCCTGCGAGTCTATCAGGAACGCAGCAGTCTACGCGGTTTACAGCGCGCCTTCGGGGTGAGTCCCAACACCGTTTTGAGTTGGTTAAAAAAAACGACAATCGCTGCGACCGCTCAAAAGCACGATTCTTGCGGCCCGCCGCCATGATGTCATTGAACTGGACGAACTGTGGTCTTTTGTGGGGCGCAAGAGCGATGCCCAATGGGTTTGGATCGCTCTTTGCCGACGCACCCGTCAAATCCTCTCCTATGCCATTGGGCCTCGGGATTGGTATCGTTGCCGGGAACTTTACGAGCGTCTGCCACGGGCCTACAAAAGATGTGCCACCTACAGCGACTTTTGGAGCACTTATGATGAAGTCTTTCCTCATAACCGATCCGTGGGAAAAGAAACCGGTGAAACGGCCCATGTGGAACGATGGAACAATACCCTGCGCCAACGACTGGGTCGTTTCACACGCAAAACCCTCTCCTTTTCCAAGCTTAAGAGTATGCATGAAACCTGTCTGAGACTTTTCATTCATCAATATAATCAAGAATTAGCCACCATTCCTACTTAATACACTACCAGTAATTGCAGGTACGTCAAGGTTTAGGGTTTGGGAGTTGGTTTTGGGGATTGGCTTGGGGTCGGTGAGGAGGCCGGAGGCCGACGAGCCGGGCCCAAGGCGTTTATTGTTTTGTGCCACGGCGACGGCGTCGAGCATCGCGCAAGCGGTAGCTTTGCCCGTTGGCTTCGAGGATATGCACCCGATGGGTGAGTCGGTCCAGCAGAGCTCCGGTGAGCCGTTCGGAACCGAGCACTTCGATCCAGTTCTCAAAGGGCAGGTTGGTGGTGACGATGAGACTGGTGCGCTCGTAAGCGCGGCTGACCACGTCGAAGAGCAGTTCGGAACCGGTCTTGGAAAAAGGGACGTAACCGAGTTCGTCGAGGATGAGTAGGTCGAGCCTTTCGAGTTGCTTCATGAAGCGCTGCAGGTCGTGGTTGTCGCGTTGCTCGAGCATATGGGTAACCAGGGCGGTGACCCCGAAGAAACGGATCCGCCGGCCCTGGGCACAGGCGGCAAAGCCCAGGGCGGTGGCCAGGTGCGTTTTACCGGTACCGGCGTTACCGAGGAGCAGCACGTTTTCGCGCTGGTCGACATACTCCCCGCGCATGAGCTCTCGGATGAGCGCTTCGTTGATCGAGGGCTGCGCTTCAAAGGCGAAGCTCTCGAGGGTCTTGAGCACGGGGAAACGGGCGTTTTTGATCCGCCGCTGGGCGGCCCGCTGTTCGCGTTCAATGAGCTCCCGTTCGACCAGATGCAACAAAAAGGCGGCGTAATCGAGCCGGTCCCGGGAACAAGCCGCGGCCACCGCCGGCCATTCGCGCAGGATGGTGGGCAACCTCAGTTTCTTGAGGTGATGGTGTAACAGCAGCTGGTTTTTTTCTTCCTTCATAAAGCCCCTCCTGGAATCTTGAGCAGTTCGCTGTAGGCACCGAGGTCAGGGGCGGCCACACGGACGTGACGCAGGTGTGGATGGCCGTCCAGCCGGAAGGTTCTGCTCCCGTAGTCTTCCTGAGGATAGAGATACTGGGCGATGGCCTCACGAGTCAGTCCCCCCACCCGCAGGGCCGAGACGACGGCCTGCTGCAAGGCCGCCATGGGGTGTTTCTCCAACAGCCGCAGCACCCGGATATACTCCCGGGTGCCTTCGCCCCCGCATTGGCTTTCGAGCCGGCGTCTGAGGACCTGCAGGCACTGCGGCAACTGCCAGCCCGAGAGTGGGCGGGCGAAGTCCAAAGCGCCCGGTTTTTTCTCCAGCAAAGCCAGGTAGTGCACCGGCTCGAAAGAGACTTGCTCTTTATCCCAAATGCGGCGGTGCCGGGCCACCTCTTGGCCCCCACAGAAGATCACCACCTGCCGACAGGACCCTTCCACCACCACCGGATGGTGGGCGCAGCGCACCGGCACCGAATAGTCGTTGCACTCGAAGCGCACCAGCGAGAGGCTGCTGACGCAGGTCGAGCGTTTGCGGCTCGCTTCAAAGGGTATGGGCGGCAACGCCAGCATGACGGCGCGCTCCTCGGCCAGCAGTTCCTTTTTCACCGCCCTTTTCCCGCGTAATTTACGCTCCATGTCCCGCTCACATGCCTCCAACAGCTTTGCGTTGAGTTCCTCCAGGTCCCGAACCTGCGGTACCGGTACCAGGAAGTTGGCCCGGGCATAACGCACGATCCCCTCGACCACGCCCTTCTCGTTGGGCCGGGCGGGCAGACAGAAGTGTTCCTCGAACAGGTAATGGCTCTGTAGCTGCAGAAACCCGTCGGTCAGCTTGCGTTCACGCGAACCGATAATCTTACCCACCGCCACCTTCGAGTTGTCATAGCTGATGCGCCGGGGCACCGCCCCGAAAAACTCAAAAGCTCGCAGGTGCCCCTCCCAGAAGCTCTCCGTGCACTCCCGTTCGAACACCTGCACGAAAAAGGCATCGCTGTAGGGCAGGCTCATGGCAAAAAATGGCCGCCTACGCAATTGCCCCGCCTCCTTCACCAGGGCATGACCGAAGTCCACCTGTCCCTCCCCGGGGCGGTGCTCCAGCGGCACGAACACTTCCCGCCGCCTCGCTCGCAGCTCGGCCACCACCTCCTTGACCGCCGTGTAGCCCCCTTGGTAGCCCTTCTCCCGACCCAAACGCTGGTAGATCCGTTTGGCCGTATGGCGCTGCTTCTTGGGCACGTTCCGGTCCGCTTTGAGCACCTCCTCGATCCAGCCCACATACGGATCGATCTTGCGCTCTCGCCTCTTCTTGCGCCGGTATCCCGGCGGCTGGGAATAGGCCAGCATCTTTCCCAGGGTCTCCCAGTGCAGTCCCTCTTCTCGCATTACAGAGCGCTTGCTCTGCTTGTCCCGCAGCACTTTGTGCCGCACTCTTGTCCATTGCTTCATATCTCGATACACTCCTCCTTTCTAGGATAAGCGTACCGGTTTTAAAGCGCCCTCTTTACCGTACCGGTTTTTCCCCGGCGTTTACACCCCTCGTTGTCTTTGACAAACTGGTACTTCATTGTTCGTCCTTGGCAAAGTAGCCCACCGTTTTTTTTAGTATCTGGTTGATCCGCTCCGAGCGGCGCAGCTCTTTGCGAAGACGATCTATCTCGGCCGCCATCTCCTTCGGACTGCTCTGTCGCTTTGAGGTGGCTTCGCCCTGCTGATCGCTTCGCCCTGCTGATCGTCCAGATAGAGCCTCTTCCACCTATACAATTGGTTGGTGTTGACCCCAAGTTTGGTCGATACCTCGGTGGCGCTCAGACCATCGAGTATCATCAGTTGAACTGCCTCATTTTTGAACTCTATACTAAAGCGTCTTCTTCCCATGCTTCGATTCTCCATTTAGGAGAATCTCGTGTCCACTTTTTCCAGTGCACATCATATCTTGAGGCAGATGAAAAAGCTGCTCAAACGGATCGGGGAGCATGCCCGCAGTCACCGGGAATTATTGCAAGCCTGCTGGGAGCAAAGCGATTACAGCGAAAAACAGGTCCAACAGATCCTCGCCCGGATGGAGCGCATGAGCGAGCAAATCCCGGTGGTCATCAAACAGGCGCACGAGCGGATCATTGGCGGCCGCCAGGTGAAAAACGCAGAGAAAGTCTTGAGTGTTTACGAACTCGATGGGCAGGTGATTGTGCGAGGTAAAGCGGGCCAAGAGGTCGAGTTCGGCAACACCCTGTTTTTGGGAGAAAGCGTTGAAGGGTACCTGCTGGACTGGAAACTCTACGGCAGCCGAACTCCAAGCGAAAATGAACAAATGCAAGAGAGTTTGCAAAGACAGAACCGCTTCAACCTGGAAGAACCCATAGCGGCCATGTGCGCGGACCGGGGATTTGCCTCCCAGCGGGCCCGCCGGCAGTTAGCCCAGGAGGGAATCTACGACGCGCTCTGTCCACGCGATCCGAAGCAGTTGAAAAAACGGATGGAGGAACCACTGTTCAGACAATTGCAAAAGCGCCGGGCCAGCACCGAAGGGCGGATCGGGGTATTGAAGAATCGCTGGCAGGCCGGGCGGTTGCGCAGCAAAGGCTTTGCCAACCGCTCGATCAGCGTAGCCTGGTCGGTACTCTCGCACAACCTATGGAAAGTAGCCAAGATGCTGGCCCAGCAAGACGAACTAAAAACCAAAGCGGCGGCCTAGAGAGCGGAAAAGCAAGGACAATACTTTTTCACAGCCGTACTGTCGGCTCATACAAAGAAAACCAGGCAACCGGACCCCAAAACCAGTATCCTAACGTCATAGGAGAGCAAAGTTGATACTCTCCCAAATGCAAATACCTCTAAAATGAGCGCCTATCAAAAGCCCTCGCAAAAATCACCCTTTTGGGACAGCCTCTAGGTAGGGGTGTCAGGAAAAAACAGAACTTTTCAGACTGTCTCCGAAGCCATTCCAAACAGGGGGAAAGGGCAACGAGACATCGCTAGCCCGGATATTTCGTAGAAAAAGTATCGTTGATATGCTTAACTGCTGATATACAGCAGGATAGATCAATAATTAAAGCAATATCAGCGATGACAAAAGGTAAACAATTAAAGCTACAGTTGACAAGGGTAAAAGGCCGCCGTGTGCGGGTTGATTTCAAAGGCGGAGAGGTTACTTCGGATGCCGGACTGCTTTTGATCCGGGAAGTGGATCGGCAGTTGGGCTTGACCGAACGAGCGGCCCGACAGTTAGTGGACAAACGGCAGAAGGGCAAAGTACGCCATGAGGTATTGGGGATGCTGCGGCAGCGCGTTTACGGGCTGGTGGCGGGCTATGAGGATTTGAACGACTTTGATACCCTGCGCCACGATCCATTGTTGCAAACGGTAACGGGGCGCATTGAAACGTTGGCCAGCGCGCCGACTTTGTGTCGTTTTGAAAACGGGCAGGATCGGCGGGCAGCCTTTGCGGTAAACGAGCTGTTGGTCGAACAGTTCATGGGCTCCTTTGCCGAGGAACCCGAAGAGATCATCCTGGACTTTGACGCCACCGACAATCCGGTGCACGGGCTCCAGGAGGGACGTTTTTTCCACGGTTATTATGATCATTACTGTTTTCTGCCGCTATATGTTTTTTGCGGTGATCAGCTGCTGGTGGCCTACCTGCGGCCGAGCAAGATCGATGCCAGCAAGCATGCCGGGGCCATCCTCAAATTGCTGGTTAAACGGATGCGCCAAAGCTGGCCCCGTACGCGGATTATTTGGCGCGCCGACAGTGGATTTTGTCGAGACCGGATACTCTCTTGGTGCGACCGCAACGAAGTTAGTTACATCGTGGGGATGGCTCGCAATGCACGCTTGCAGCAAGACGCCCAGCAGTTGCAAAAGCAGGCCAAAGAATGGTTCGAACTAAGGGGTAAAAAACAACGGTTATTCCAGGACTTCGTCTATGCTGCCGATTCGTGGCGATGGCTGCGGTTGGTCATCCATAAAGCCGAACACACCGCACAGGGGTCCAACCCGCGCTTCGTGGTGACGAACCTGCCGGGCGATCCCCAGGAGCTTTACGACAAGGTATACTGTGGCCGCGGTGAAATGGAGAACCGAATCAAGGAACAGATGCAATTGTTCAGCGAGCGCACCAGCGCCCATCAATGGTGGGCCAATCAGTGGCGATTGCTCTTGTCGGCGCTGGCCTACACCTTGATGGAAGCCATGCGCCGGTTAGCCTTAAAAGGGACGAAGTGGGCGCGGGCCCAATGCCACACCCTGCGGCTCAAATTAATCAAGATCGGAGCGGTCATCGTGCGCAACACCCGAACGATTCACTTTCACCTAAGTGAGAGTTATCCTTGGGCCAGTCTTTTCAACCATGCGGCCCGCCGATTGGTGCCAACCTAAAGGGTGCATTGGTGCTGCCCCCGGCACTACCGAACCAATGGGGGAAAGGGGGCAGTGTCTCTACACCCTGAAAAACACCTAAAAATCAAGACGATCTGCTCAAAATACAAAGAAATCCATCTCCAATAGCAATAACGAGCCAAACTTTACCCTTCATGAAATATCCGGGCTAGTCCTAATCAACGGGCAAGCCAGCCGGGACGCTGAAAAGGCTGCCATTGTCGAAGCGTTGGAAAAATCGTCTCCCCAGGGTATTGTCATCGTATGTAGAAATCCAGCCTGAGTTATCCCCAAATAAGAACATCCAGCGGTAGGTGTTTTCGCTCAGGAAAAGCCATTCACCTAAGCCGGAGTCCCAAACGAAGATGACATTCTCTGTGCTCCCGGAGTCGACAAACTGCCAGCCATGTTCGTCGTGGAAAATCCAGGGCCAGGAATCGACATTGTAGTTCAGGTACCGGTAGTGTATAAAAAAAGAATGTTATTTTGTATTTTTAGCTGTACAAATAGCGTTAGGCAGTTTATTCTTAGTGCATGGTTACTAAAATTATTAATTGTCGGCACTGTGGAAGTGAAAATATCATTAAATTTGGCAAGACGCCCAACCATAAACAGCGCTACCGCTGCCATGATTGTGGTAAACAAAGCCGCGAAAACCCCACAGTGAAATACACCGAAGAGCAAAAAGAAATGATCCTTCGAGTCTATCAGGAACGCAGCAGTCTACGCGGTTTACAGCGCGCCTTCGGGGTGAGTCCCAACACCGTTTTGAGTTGGTTAAAAAAAACGACAATCGCTGCGACCGCTCAAAAGCACGATTCTTGCGGCCCGCCGCCATGATGTCATTGAACTGGACGAACTGTGGTCTTTTGTGGGGCGCAAGAGCGATGCCCAATGGGTTTGGATCGCTCTTTGCCGACGCACCCGTCAAATCCTCTCCTATGCCATTGGGCCTCGGGATTGGTATCGTTGCCGGGAACTTTACGAGCGTCTGCCACGGGCCTACAAAAGATGTGCCACCTACAGCGACTTTTGGAGCACTTATGATGAAGTCTTTCCTCATAACCGATCCGTGGGAAAAGAAACCGGTGAAACGGCCCATGTGGAACGATGGAACAATACCCTGCGCCAACGACTGGGTCGTTTCACACGCAAAACCCTCTCCTTTTCCAAGCTTAAGAGTATGCATGAAACCTGTCTGAGACTTTTCATTCATCAATATAATCAAGAATTAGCCACCATTCCTACTTAATACACTACCCAAATTTTAAATTGATTATGAATGCCTAACAATGCGCTACACCGGGCCGCTATTCCGCTATGATCCACAACGACAGGTGAGCTTGCACGTTCGGCACAAGGGACCCAAGGCACAGCCCACTCTGCCTGATTGCCACCAAAACTCGCCCAAATACCGCTGACAACAAGGCAGTTCACTGGCCGTTTACTAATGAGAGATAATATAATGTGTTCAAAAAAACTGGTATCGAATTTGGTTGTGGGTTATGCACTCTTGAGGGGTCGAACCCCACGAATTCCAAAAGAACCTATGTTTCGATTAGCTAGAGGCTGTCCCAAAAGGGTGATTTTTGCGAGGGCTTTTGATAGGCGCTCATTTTAGAGGTATTTGCATTTGGGAGAGTATCAACTTTGCTCTCCTATGACGTTAGGATACTGGTTTTGGGGTCCGGTTGCCTGGTTTTCTTTGTATGAGCCGACAGTAAGGCTGTGAAAAAGTATTGTCCTTGCTTTTCCGCTCTCTAGGCCGCCGCTTTGGTTTTTAGTTCGTCTTGCTGGGCCAGCATCTTGGCTACTTTCCATAGGTTGTGCGAGAGTACCGACCAGGCTACGCTGATCGAGCGGTTGGCAAAGCCTTTGCTGCGCAACCGCCCGGCCTGCCAGCGATTCTTCAATACCCCGATCCGCCCTTCGGTGCTGGCCCGGCGCTTTTGCAATTGTCTGAACAGTGGTTCCTCCATCCGTTTTTTCAACTGCTTCGGATCGCGTGGACAGAGCGCGTCGTAGATTCCCTCCTGGGCTAACTGCCGGCGGGCCCGCTGGGAGGCAAATCCCCGGTCCGCGCACATGGCCGCTATGGGTTCTTCCAGGTTGAAGCGGTTCTGTCTTTGCAAACTCTCTTGCATTTGTTCATTTTCGCTTGGAGTTCGGCTGCCGTAGAGTTTCCAGTCCAGCAGGTACCCTTCAACGCTTTCTCCCAAAAACAGGGTGTTGCCGAACTCGACCTCTTGGCCCGCTTTACCTCGCACAATCACCTGCCCATCGAGTTCGTAAACACTCAAGACTTTCTCTGCGTTTTTCACCTGCCGGCCGCCAATGATCCGCTCGTGCGCCTGTTTGATGACCACCGGGATTTGCTCGCTCATGCGCTCCATCCGGGCGAGGATCTGTTGGACCTGTTTTTCGCTGTAATCGCTTTGCTCCCAGCAGGCTTGCAATAATTCCCGGTGACTGATTCCCGGTGACTGCGGGCATGCTCCCCGATCCGTTTGAGCAGCTTTTTCATCTGCCTCAAGATACCCTTGCGCTGCCGCGCGCTGTCCTTTCGCCGCCGGCTGTGGGTCATCTGTATGCACAGCCGATTCATCTGCCGAGCCAAGGGCTCCGGTTCGATCGGCATGCGATGGCGCAAACCGGCCTTCTCGCGGATCAGCCGGATCGCTTTGAGCAACGTGCCGGCTACATCCTTGAGTAATACCCAGTCCGTCGGCCAATGAATGTTAGCCTCCAAACAGGTGCCGTCGATCAGGCAAATGGTGGTGTCAATCGGCTTGTCCAATCCCACCTGCCGGGCCAGAAGGGCATCGCCCACCACCTCAGTCAAGGTCCGGTGCAAGGCCCTCAACTGCTCTTCGCTGAAAAACTTCGAGGCCCGCTCCAGGGTGCTTTTGGAGATGCCCCTGATGCCATCGATCTGCCGGACACGGCAAAAGTCGGCCAACAGATCGCTGCTGCCCAGAGCCCGCGACAAATGCCGAAACGAAATCCCTCCGAGCAGACGGCCCAGCGTATCCATGCGCAGTGCCTTGATGGCAAAACTGGCCCGCTGCCGCCGGGCCTTTAGACCCATTGGCGGCCACCCCTCCAAGGCCAGCTCAATGGCCTGCGATTCCACCTCCGAGTCGATCAGCAGCCGATCGATTCGATCAATGGTGGCGCGGAAGTTATCGTAATCGAGGCACCGGTCGACCACAGTTAAAGCTGGACGCAGGAGGCATTGGATGGCTATATTTTTCATAGAAAGGGCTATATTGATTTTCGCTAACTCAATTATAGAACCCTTTTTTGGCCGGATCGAGCAAAAACTTGCTCTTTCCGGCTCTTTTTATCAACATCATCCAGTTGACTATAAAATCTTTATATTTTTGGGACAGCCTCTAGGTATAAAGGAGATGCGGGTAAAATCCTGAAGGAGCTTTCCGGTCTTGGGGATGTCGAGCATTTCGAGATTGTGCGGCCATCGCTGCACGATATATTCTTGCGACTGGCCGGTGGGAACAAGCCGCCTGAAAAAGTAATTGAGTCGAGCCATGATTAAAATTTGGAGCATTGCCTGGAACGACTATCTTTTAACCGTCATTTCACGGACTTTTCTCATCAGTTTGCTGTTGGCGCCCCTGCTTTTTCTCGGCATTTCGGGTATTCAGTTGATTGCCCGGAGCAATAAGGATTTGCAGGACAAGGTCCTGGTGGTGGTTGATCGGAGCAATGTTCTTTATCCCGCCATCGCGGAAAAGGCTGTCAAAAGAAACCGCAGCGGTAAGGTGCTAAGCGGAGATTTGGGCAAGAAAAAAAAGGTCGGTTCCCGTTTTTTGATCGAACCTTATGGAAACGATTTTGCGATGGTGGACAAAATCGAAAAGGATCTTTCGGAGAAAATTCGCAACAAGGAAATATTTGCTTTTGCCTTGATTGGAAAAGATGTCGTCCATCCGGGCGAGGGTTCCGACAATAGAATTTCCTATTATTCGGATTCTCCCACCACTTATGACTTGCCCGATTGGTTGAGCGAGGCTGCCAACGAAAAAGTGGAGTCGCTGCGCTTTGAGAGCGCCGGCATACATCAACGCACGGTGAACAAGTTGCTGCAGCCCGTTTCCCTGGATCGTCTCGGTTTGGCGGATGCGTCCAAAGAGGGTTTGAAAAGTCTGGCCCAAAAGGAGGATATGGTGGAGGCGTTCATTGTGCCGCTGGGAGCCGTTTTCCTTCTTTTCATTATCGTTAACATGAGCGCCCCACTCATGCTCAACATGGTTATTGAGGAAAAAATGAACAAGATCATGGAAGTGCTTATTTCCTCGGTCCCGCCTTTCCACCTGATGCTGGGTAAATTGCTGGCCGCCACCATGGTCGGACTCACTTTGGCGACGGTTTATCTTGGGTCCATGATCGCCTTGTTCCTGACTTTTGGCGATGGGGATGCCATTCCCGGACGGCTGTGCCTCTGGTTTATCCTTTTCCTGATTCTTGCCTTGATGAGCTACGGGTCCATTTGGGGTAGCATCGGGGCAGCCTGTTCGGAAATAAAAGACACCCAGAATTTTGCCGGATTGACGGTCATCATGGTTATTGCGCCGTTTGCGCTGGTTATCCCGGTCCTGGAATCACCGGGGAGCGCTTTTTCCATTGGCATTTCGCTGGTCCCTCTCTTTACGCCCATGCTCATGCTACTGCGCCTTGGGATTCCTCCCGGTCCCGCACCCTGGGAAATAGGACTCAGCCTGGTTTTATGCGTCGCCTTCACCTTGTTGTGCGTTTGGGGCAGCGGAAAGATTTTTCGTTTCGGGTTACTGGCCCAGGGCCACCGGCCGAACCTGGGCCAGGTGATCCGATGGCTTTTTTCATCGTAATCGTCGGGATATAGGAATACTGACGGATGGAGTTTTGTAACCATTGTCAAAATTGAGAATCTTGATGGTTTGGCAACCCAATCTATTTTGAGATTTTGGTTATGATTCTTTATTTTTTCTCTTGATTATGAAAAGCCGTGGAGCCGGTTTGGACTGTTTGCCTCGGGGTGTATCGACCAGTTCCACGAATGATTCTTTTGAATCGAGTGAAGAGGACCACTTTTCAACTGCGGCACATTCCTCTCTGCCTCCCGGGTGGCCCCGGTAGCTCAAGATTGTCAGAATACCTGCCGGTTTGAGAAGTTCATGGGCCGCATTGAGGGCCTCGATTGTGTCGGCGGGGTTTGTAATCAAACTTTTGTCGCCACCCGGCAGGTAAACGCGCTTGAACATGATGGCCTGAACTTCACCCTTTATTTCTTTGGGCAGATGATCGGCCATCTTGGCGTGATTTGCGCAAAGAAGCCGCACCCTGGCCGTCAAACTATTCTGGTCGAGGAGAGAACGTGCCCCGGCCAGCGCTTTTTGCTGAATATCGAAGCCGAAAACGTGGCCTTTGGGGCCAACGCATCGGGCTAAAAACTCCGTATCGTGCCCGTTGCCGACGGTTGCGTCGATGGCGGCATCGCCCTGGCCAAGAACCGCGGCCACTTTTTCCTGGGCCCATTTGACGGGATGAGGGCGAACTTCGATTCGATCACTCCGGCCTGAATTCCCAGCGCTTTTTTTCTTCGTTCCAATGTTGGAGCGAGTCCGCCTCGATGTATTCGTAATTGCCGGTGTCGAGGTTGAAGGCTTTGACTGAATCCTGGTTCATTTCCCTAATTTTTTCCTGCCGGGCCTGCAGGTTGCTTTCCTTGACTTTTGCGATATAATCCTCAAATCCGGTGATCTCGCCGGAAACGACTGAGCCCACTGGCGATTCCTGAACTCCCTCCGCCACCGGCTGGAGGGGGGAACTGTCGGGGGTTTGGCAACCGGTCCACAAAATAAGACTCATTGCCAGGCAGGATAAATTAATAAGAACTCGGTTCATCTTGATTTTAAAATGACAGTATTCGAAAGGTTTCGCAACCTCAATTGGGGCAATTTTTCCGTTTGCCTGTTATTTTTTTCAAATTTCGTCGAAGGCTTCGGCATCAAGCTCAAACTGGCCCACTTTTGTAGCCGGGCCTGACATGGTAATTTCATAGTCGTGGCCGATCCGAATCTTCAGTTTTCCTCCAGGCATGTGGACGGTGAGGTTAGAATCGACGGCACCCATCTTTCGCGCCACGGCAGCGGCTGCGCTACTGCTGCTGCCCGAAGCAAGGGTGTAGCCGGCCCCGCGTTCCCAGATTTCGAGCTGAATATTGGTTCGATCCAGAATTTTCAATAACTGGACATTGGTTCTGTTGGGAAACAGCTCGTGTTTTTCCAGAATCGGTCCTAATTCGCGGGCCAAGGCGCTGGAAATATCATCCAGAGGGAGAACGCAATGCGGGTTCCCGATGGTGGCGGCATAAAAATTGTATTCACGGCCATTGATTTCGACGGATTCTGCCAGAACTTCCCGTTTCGGCCCTTCGACGGGAATGGTTTCGCTGTCAAAGGACACTTTGCCCATGGCAATCACTATTTTGCGGGCGCCAGGGCCAACTTCGCAGGTGACGACGCCTCCCGCCGTTGAAATGGTAAAAGGTTTTTCCGAAACCCGATGACAATCCCAAAGATAGCGGGAAAAAATTCTCAGGCCATTGCCGCTTTTTTCCGCTTCTCCACCGTCGGGATTAAAGATGCGCAAACCGAAATCGGCCTCAGAGGAGGGCAGGGGCCCAAACAGGATGCCGTCCGAGCCGAGCCCGAAATTGCGGTGGCAAATGAGACGGATTTGAGCCGCCGTTAATTCCCCATCGACCTCCTCCGGGTTCAGAACCAGGTAGTCGTTGCCCAAGGCGTGGTATTTTTGAAATTTCATCGGAATTTGAAAACGGATTTTGGGATGAATCTATGGAATTGTGATGCAAAAGTCACGAATCTAGTTTAACTTTGAGAATATGGGTGAAACTGGCAGTGGCGATGAGCTTCCCTTCAATGAAACGATCTGCGGTCTCTGGATAAGCGAGAGTGGGGAGGCCTGCCTTTCCCTCCTCGACCATAAAAATGGCCGCCGGGAAATTAAGCATCCTTTCATTCCCTTTGCCTGGGCCAACGATCTTCCGCAAACGGCTATTTTTAGGGAAGAAACTCTTTCCGGCGATGCCCCCTATCGTTTCCTGCTACATTTCGATGATCTCCAAAGCTACCGCGATTTGTTCAAAAACCGACCGGAAAATATCTTCGTGGAGAATGTCAGGGCGTTGGAAAGCCAGTTCCTGCTGCGCTATCAAAAACGTCTATACGAGAACCTTCCCTTCAGCCGGTTGCGCCGTTGCCAATGCGATATTGAGACGGCTTGCAGCGTGCCGGGCGGTTTCAGCAATGCCGGCCGGAAAGAGGATCGTGTGCTTGCCATAGGGCTATCCTTCTCTGGGGAAAGCGAACCGGTTTTTCTGGTTCTGGAGGAAATGAACGATGCCGCCGAGCGCGACCTTCTGAAGCGGTTCAACAAAATTTTAGCGGAAAAGGACCCCGATGTCATCGAGGGGCACAACTTTTTTAATTTCGACCTGCAATACCTGCGCCGCCGTAGTTCGCGTTTCCGGCTGCCCTGCGCCTGGGGCCGTTTCGGTCAGGAAGCGCTCTTTCGCAAAAGCCGACTGCGGGTGGCGGAGCGCTGGATCGACTTCGTTCGCTGCGACATACCGGGCCGGGCGATCATCGACACTTATTTGCTTATACAGCAATTCGATGTCACCACGCGCGACATGATTTCCTATTCGCTCAAGGATGTGGCCATATATCTGGGGGTGACGCGCCCGCAATCGGAGGAGCGAACCTACCTTTCAGCGGAAGAAATCCAGCAGACGTTTTCCCAGGACCGCGAACGTTTTTTAGCCTACCTGGGGGATGATTTGAGGGAAACCGCGGGAGTGGCCGGTCTGCTTCTGCCTACTTATTTCGCCCAGACTGAAAATTTCCCCATGACCTTGCAGGAAATTACTTTGCGGGGTTCGGCCAACAAGGTGGACCTGCTCCTGCAGGAAAATTATTTCAAAGCCCGCCGGAGTCTGCCCGAATACCCGGTGGTGCGCTCATTCGAGGGAGCTTTTTCACGAAGTTTTGTCACCAGCGTTTATCGCCATGTGCTCCATTTCGATGTGGCCTCGCTTTATCCCAGCCTTCTCATGCTGATCGGCCGCAATCCTTCCTCCGACTCGCTGGGAATTTTTATTCCCTTGTTAAAAAAACTCCGCCAGGCGAGGCTCGAATTCAAGGAGCTGGCCCGCACAGCCCCAACCGAGGAACTGCGTATTGAGAGTCAGGCTCGGCAGACCGCCTATAAAATTCTCATCAATTCCTTTTATGGATACCTGGGATTTTCCGGAGCCCGTTTTGCGGATAGCGATTTGGCCGCTGAAGTTACCCGGCGGGGGCGGGAATTGTTGCGCGAACTGATTGCCGAATTCGAACGGCTGGACTGCACCGTGCTGGAAGCGGACACCGACGGGATTTACCTTGCTACGGATGAATACTGGGAAATTCCGAATATTCTGCTGGCTAAAATCAGCAAAATTCTGCCGGAAGGGATCGAGCTGGAATATGATGGCCGTTATGATTCCATGTTTTGTTATAAGGCGAAAAATTACGCCTTGTACGATGGCAACAAAATAACCATTCGCGGCTCCGCGCTCCGTTCCCGCGGTATCGAGCCTTACTTGAAAGAGCTTTCCCGGCAGCTGATCGGCTTCTTGTTAGGCGTGGAGGAGGAATCGCCGCTTGTTTTGGCGGAGAGATTTCGCACGGCCATCAATTCCAGGTCGATGGAGATCAACCGCCTCGCGAAATCGGAATACCTCAGCCAGAGTCCCGACAGGTATAAAGAGAAAATTGATAATGGGAGAAAGCCCCGCCGCGCCTCATTGGAAGTGGCCCTGAAAATGAACCCGCAGCCCAAAATGGGTCAGCGGGTGTCCTACTACATCCCGGTTACGGACAAGCCGCGCCGTCCCGACTGGCAAAGAGCCCTTCCCCTGAATTCTTACGATCCTGAGAATTTTCCCTACGATCCCGCCTATTACAACAAGAAGCTGGACGCCTGGATCAAACGCTACGGCGAGCATCTCCTGGAGGAAGAGGAAAACCCGCAAGGCGAGTTGTTTTAAGCCCGCCTTGCCGCCGCCGTTTGCTTAAACGTTTGCGACGGCGGGGGAACGATTGGCCACCCAATCGATTATTTTCTGCTCATCATCCTCGTTTTCGGCAACCACCCGAAGAAATTCCGAGGCGTGAATGTCGTTTTCCTTGAGGAAAGCGCGGTCGCCGCCACAGGAATACATTATATCCGAATGCAATTCTCCCCGCAATTTGGCCTTGGCTTTCTCGATGATGCGCGGCAGCCAGCGGATTCCCCTGGCCTCTGCATCTCGGGCCGGCAATGTTTCCGGGTCTAAAATCTCCCCGCTGGAAACTCCATTTTGCTTATCCAGAAAATAAGAACGCCGGATGTCATGAATGAGGGCAAAAGTGGCAAAATCGGGTTCACCGCTGCTATTGAAGTCTTCCGCGAAATCGTAAATCTCCTGGGCGGTTACTCCAATGGAGGCGATGAATTCCGCTTCCGTTTCGTTAAAATAACTGTCGGGCCTACGGTTGCCGTCAGCATAAAGCTGGACCGCCTTTCCCCAGATTTCCTGCAACTGTTTTTGATAATCGTAATTTTTCATTATAATTCTAAGACGCGAATTCTTGGGAAACCTTTCATTTCATGTCAGCCTGAAATCTATTTGCCGTTTGAATCGATCTACCTTGTGCACCACCACTTTGATTATTTGTCCGATTTTATAGGTTTTGTTTTTGCGGCGGCCGATTATCGCCGTGCGGCTGTCATTGATCCGATAGAGATCGTCCTTTAAAGTTGAGATATGGATCATTCCAAAAGTGGTTGACTGTACCAGCTCGATGAACATGCCGTGATTTTTGACGTCTGTTATGATAGCTTCAAAAACGGTTTTATCCGCGCGGGCGACTTCACGTTGGAAAAATTCCAGCAATTTCAGTTTTTGGGATTCGCGCTCGGCCTCCACGCTGTTGGATTCGGTCAGGGTGAGGTGCTGGGAGAGCCTTGCCGCATCGCCCGGACCATATCTTTTTGGCGGCGCCCCATCCAGTTTCGATTTGCCGGACTTGGCCAGGTGCCGTTCCAGAACGCGGTGAACGATGAGATCGGAGTAGCGCCGGATAGGTGAGGTGAAATGCAAATAGTTTTCCTTGTTGAGGCCATAGTGGCCGTCACATTGCTCTTTATAAATAGCTTTTTTCAAGCTCTTCAGGAATTGGAGTTTTAAGGTGTATTCCTGCGGATGGTTTTTGATTTGACGCAGAAATTTGCTTACTTCGCGCCGTTTGGTCAAATCGCCCACATTCAGTTGGAACCCGACCAGGTAATCGCGCAGCTCTTCCAACCGGTCCTCATCGGGTTTGTCGTGGACCCGATAAACCGTGGGCAGACCGGCCTGCCGCAGAGATTTTGCCACCGCTTCATTGGCGGCCAGCATGAATTCCTCGATTAACTGGTGGCTCTCGTCGTACTCGATTTGCTCAATGCGGTCGGCGTAGCCTTGTTCATCCACATATATTTTGATTTCCGCCATATCGAAGTCGAGGCTTCCCTTGTCCATGCGCCTCTTCCTTAGCTTGGAGGCGATAAACCAAAGCTGGTTGATATTGGTGCGCAGGCGTTCCAAATCCTCATTGGATAATTCGGACAAGGGCCTTCCCGCAGAGCCGGTCTGGTGTGCCGGGGGCACGGGAAGATTGCGGATCTTTTTATTATCAAAATCCTGCATAAAAGCGTATGCCTGAGTGTAGGTTAACCGCTTTTTGCTATGAATAACCGAATTGGCATAACGCACATGGGCCAGCCGGCCCTTGGCGCTGAAGGTTAGAAAAGCCGTTTTCACCAGCCGGTCCGCCCCTTCCGAAAGGCTGCACAGTCCGTTCGACAAAGCCTTCGGAATCATAGGAATAACGGTCCCAACGAGGTAGGTCGAGTTGCCCCTTTTCTGGGCCTCCTTATCGATGGCGCTGCCCGCTTTGACGTAGGCGCCGACATCGGCGATGTGCACTCCCACCACAAATTCGCCGTTTTCCTTTTTCTCGATGGAGAGGGCGTCGTCGAAATCCTTGGCATCGTCCGGATCGATGGTAAATGTGAATTTATTCCGCAAATCGAGCCTTCCCTGCAGGTCCCGTGGGCCCACTTTTCCCGGCAATTGGTTGGCTTGGCTGTTTACTTCCTGTGGGAACTCCGGGTCCAACTCGAAACGGTGCAGGAGGGCCTCGTACTCGGCTCCCGGAGTATGGGTTTTACCCAAAACCCCGATAATCTTTCCTTCCGGATTGAGGTGCCGCTGTTTCCACTCCATCAACCGGACGACGACCTTGTCATTGATGCGGGGAAAGGGTTTCAATTTGGATTTTCTTGGATCGGGCACCAGGATGTCCTGAATAATGCGCGGATCATCCGGGATTACATAATAGTAAGCGCGGCTTTTTTGTAGAGTTCCGGTAAGTGTTTTGCGGGCGCGTTGCAGAATCCGGATGACCCGTCCGCGCATATCCTCCTGAGGATAGGCAGGTGCACTTTTTCCCGGACGCCGCCTACGGTAACGCCCTTTTTGCTGCACCAGGCGGGCCAGGACGTGGTCTCTGTGCATGGACACGCCAGTGTCTTCGGCCGGAATGTAAAGGCGATCCTTACCCGCCGCCATGCCCAATTGGCGGAGGCGTTTGTTTTCGGGGTCGGGAATGAGTATGGCCGCGCCGCTCTGCCGGAAATTTATGATTCCCGGAATCAAATCGGCATCGGCGGGCAGGCAATGGCGATCGCCTTTGACAACCACGACAGAGCCGGAAATGACCAGCCTGCGCAGAATGTTTTTGAGGATGGACTTCTGTTTTTCCCGCAGTTTGAGTCTTTGCCCGATTTCCGCCGCTTTCAAAGGCGCATAATCGGGTTCAGCCATTAATTTGAAAATTAGTTCTTCCATAAATTGATTTTAGTAAATGAATCGGACTCAATGAGCCCATAAATAATACCTTTCCAGGCCGGAAAGCCCCGGCTGTTTCCTCTTGGGTCAGGGATTTTCAGTTGCCGATGCTGGGCCGAACAATGGTGGCGGCACTGTTGGCCGCCTTGGAAATGTCGGTGGTTGGAGCCTGGGTGGTGTAATCAATGAGGACGCCTTGTCCGTCTTCGCCTTTGAGGTTTTTGAAGAATTCCACATGTCCGTCGAGAAATGCGATGTGCCCCCCGGTCCCTTCCCAGGGCGAAGTATCGGGGTCCCAGGTGCCGTCCGCCCTCAGGCCCCGGGTCCAAATAAGTGGTGTGGTGGAGGCGGGAGCTCGCGGGCTCAGCCCAGTAAAGGCCTCGTAGCCCACCGGAGAGTCTTCCCAGGCCGGTTCAACGGTGAGCGCCCCGGTTTCGCGATTATTACGCACGATGATCCGCGGCAGGGTGGCAGCTCCGCGGCAGGGTGGCAGCCACGGCCAGTGGATCGACATCCACATAATAAAGTGCGGCGTCGTTCAAATCTGACTCGGCAGCCAGGAATTGAGCCCACTGATAAATATCGGTAACGGCTTTTTCACCGGTGTTGGGGATGGATCGGGTACGCTCCTTTTGGTTAGCGAAAGTCAGGTAACCGAGCGTGATTTGACGAAGGTTGCTGCTCGCTTTTTGCATTTGAGCCAGTTCCTTGGCCTTGCCCACAGCGGGTATGATAAGTGCCACCAGTATGCCGATAATGGCGATAACTGTTAAAAGTTCCACCAAGGTGAAGCCGGGGCGCTGGCCGCTATTTCGGTTAAATTGCATAGTTTTGCCTGCTATTGATTTTGCGGAAGGATAGTAAAAAACAGGCCCTCGTCAAGATTGGTCAATAGGGTAGGGGAAAGCGTTGGCAAAGATCGAGAGCGATTGTTTTGGCCTGCGCAATTTTTTCTTCATCGGCGGGATCGGCCAGGACCCCGGCAATGGCTTTGGCAATGGTTTTCATTTCTTCCGTTTGCAATCCGCGGGTCGTTACGGCGGGGGATCCCAGGCGTAAACCGCTGGCTTGAAAAGGGCTCCTCGTTTCCCCCGGCACGGTGTTTTTGTTGGTCGTAATGTTGGCTTTATCGAGGGCTTGCTGGGCCGCTTTACCCGTTAAATCGGGATGAGTTTTGCGAAAATCAAGCATCAGCAGGTGGTTCTCCGTGCCTCCGCTGACGATGTCGAAGCCCAGTTCCAGAAGGGCTTCGGCCAGAGCCTTGGCATTTTTCACCACTTGCCCCTGGTATTCTTTGAACTGAGGTTTGAGTGCTTCCTGAAAGCATACTGCTTTGGCCGCGATGACATGCATGAGCGGCCCGCCCTGGGTTCCCGGAAAGAGAGAGGAGTCAATCGTCCGACCATTTTCTTGACGGCACAAGATTACGCCGCCGCGGGGGCCGCGCAGGGTTTTGTGGGTGGTGGAAGTGACAAAATCGGCATGGGGAATGGGAGAAGGATGCAATCCGGCCACGACCAATCCCGCGATGTGGGCAATGTCCGCCATGAGCAGCGCGCCGCAATCACGAGCAATTTGCCCCATGCGCTCGAAGTCGATGATCCTCGAATAAGCGGAAGCTCCCACTGTTATCATTTTGGGTTTTTCCCGCGCGGCGATACGCGCCAATTCGTCGTAATCGATCAGGCCGGTTTCTTCAACCACACCGTAATTGACCACTTGGTAGAGTTTTCCGCTGAAATTGACGGGGGAACCGTGGGTCAGATGGCCGCCGTGGGGCAGGCTCATGGTTAAAATTTTATCTCTCGGCTGGAGCACGGCGAAATAAACGGCGGCGTTGGCCTGACTGCCGGAATGGGGCTGCACATTGGCGTGTTCGGCCCCGAATAGCTGCTTGGCCCGGTCGATGGCCAGTTGCTCGGCCACATCCACGAATTTGCAGCCGCCATACCAGCGCCGGCGCGGATAACCTTCCGCATATTTGTTGGTCATGACGCTGCCCTGCGCTTCCAGAACGGCCGGAAAGGTGAAATTCTCGGAGGCAATCAGCTCAAGGTGGGTTTGCTGCCGTTGAACTTCATCCTGGATGGCCGCATATATTTCGGGATCCAGTATTTCCAGGGGCCGGTTGTCGAAAGTCAGTTTGTCCGTATTCATAAAATTGTTCTCTCACTTGAGATTGGGAGCGAGGTTTTCTCTTAAATATTGGATGCACGAAGGGATGGCTTCGACCAGATTATCCCGGCAATTTTCATAGGCCTCAAGCGGCATGCCGTAGGGATCGGGCAGTTGGGTATTGGCCGGGGGGTCGATAAATTGGCGGAAGAGGAGCACCGGCGCCTCAACACCGGGAAAAAACTCTTTCAATAAATATTGATGCGCATCGGTCATGCAAAAAAAGACCAGAGAGTTATCAACAATTTCCTGGGTGAGGGAGTGGCTGAAGTGGTCGGAAAGGTCCAGGCTGACTTTCTGCAGGGCGCGGATCGAGTTTTCAGAAGCCCGCTCCCCTTCATAGGATGAGATTCCAGCCGAGATCACGGGAATGGATCGCAACGGCTCGTCCTCAGCCTTGAGAGCGTGGGCCAGAAGCCGTTCCGCCATTGGGCTGCGGCAGGTGTTCGCCGTGCATAGGCAGGTTATATATCCGGGGATTGGAGCCATGGCTTTAATCTCAAAATGTGGAGCGTTTTATCCTCATTGTAAAGAAGCAATCCCTGGCCAATCCCATAACGGCAAAATGGCCATGAGGTATCCTAAAATAGTAATAGGCCGCCTTTTGATTTGTCTTTTGAGATCATCATCATTTTTCTCAAAGGAACTTTATGCGGATATATTTCATGGGTCTTTGTGGAGTTGCCATGGGCAACACGGCGATTTTGCTGCAAAGCCTGGGCTACGATGTGAGCGGCGCCGACAGCGGCGTTTACCCGCCCATGTCGGATGCTCTGCGGGAAGCTGGCATCCAGTGTTTTGAGGGTTTTGATCCCCGCCGACTGGAATCCATCGGCCCGGACCTGGTTATCATTGGCAACGCCCTTTCCAGGGGAAACCCCGAAGTGGAGTGGTTGTGGCAGACCCGTCGATTTCCCTATACCTCTCTGCCTGCATTTATCGGCAAAAAGTTTTTGCAAAACCGGAAAAGTATTGTCGTCACCGGCACCCACGGCAAGACGACGACTTCATCCCTGACGGCGGCTCTGCTACGGGCCCACGGCAAAGACCCCGGATACTTCATTGGCGGCATACCTCTTGATTTGCCCGGTGGGGCGGCTTGCGGCGACCCCGGCGACCCTTTTGTGATTGAAGGCGACGAATACGATTGCGCCTTTTTCGACAAACGCAGCAAATTCATTCATTATAATCCCGATATTTTAATCATCAACAACCTGGAGTTCGATCACGGAGACGTTTTTCGCGATTTGCAAGATGTGCAAAGAAGTTTCGACCATCTCCTGCGGCTGGTCCCGGCCAACGGCTGCATCCTGGCCAATGGCGACGATGCCAACCTGAAAGAACTGCTGCCGTCTGCCTGGACGCAAACTATGTTCGTGGGCATGGGTAGCGGCAACGATTTACGTATTCTCGATTACAAAACGGAAAATGCGGGTTCGGCTTTTATCCTGCAATGGCGGGGGCAAACATGGGGTCGGGTCTCCTGGGGGCTGCACGGCATATTCAACGCCCGCAACGCAGCCATGGCCGCCCTGGCCGCAGCCCTGGCCCTCAATCCTGAACCTAAAGATGTTTCCCAAATGTCCCTGGCCCCTCTTGGAGGGATGAAAGGGGTCAAACGCCGTCAGGAAATATTGTTCGAAAATGATGACCTGATGGTGATGGAGGACTTCGGTCATCACCCCACGGCCATCGCTGGCACACTAGAGACCTTGCAGCTCCGTTATCCGCGCTGCCGCCTGGCTGCCTGTTTTGAGGCACGCAGCAATACCGCCCGTTCCTCCGTCTTTCAAACGGAATTTGGCGACGCCTTGGCATTGGCCGACAGCGTCTTTCTGGGGCCGGTCCATCGGCTTGAAAAATTGGCCCCCGACCTCGCCCTCGATACCGGTCAATTAACCGGGATGCTCCACCAAAAAGAGGTTGATGCGCATGCCTTCGAAACCAATGCCGGCCTTTTGGAAGCGGTTCACCGCCTCTGTCTTGAGGCCCGGCGCGAAAAGCTCGTTCTCTGTTTCTTTTCCAACGGATCCTTCGATGGTGTAATGGATACTCTGGTCAACCGTTTGCAGAAAATCGTTTCGGTGTGAAAGCTAAACCGGGGAGGGAGGAAGCAACCGGGATGGAGGATGACATCGACGGTTTTCTGGCTTATTGCGAACTAGAAAAAGGCCTTTCTGCAAACACTACTGAGGGTTACGAAAGCGACCTGACCCAATTTGCCGGGTTCCTTGCCCAAAAGAGAGTAGGCAAGTGGTCCCTGGCCCGTCCTGAACACGTTGCCGGATGGATCAACCATTTGAGTGGCCAAGGATTTGCCGTGGCTACCCTGGCCCGAAAATTATCGACACTCAAAATGTTCGCCCGCCATCTTCTCAGGGAAAAAAAATGCGATGAAGACTATACCGTTTTGCAGGCTGCTCCGCGAGCCAGTCGAAAACTTCCGGACACTTTGACGAGGAAGGAAGTCGAGCGGCTCCTGGCCATACCAGACCAGTCCACGCCCCAGGGGGCCAGGGATCGCGCCATCATGGAACTGGCTTATAGCAGCGGACTGAGGGTTTCCGAGATTTGTTCGCTGGAACTGCAGGACGTCGATCTGGAAAACGGATTCGTGCGCGTTCACTCCGGCAAAGGCAGGAAGGACCGGGTGGTGCCCTTGGGAGCCCCGGCCATTGAAGCGGTCGATGTCTATGCCACGGCGGCCCGCTCGCGTTTGGTCAAACCTAATACCGGGAGCGCGCTTTTCCTGAGTAACCGGGGAAAGGCCATCTCTCGGAAAACGGTTTGGCTGCGCATCCGGCAATGGGCTCGCCGGGCCGGCCTTCCCATGGCAGTGAAACCTCATGATTTGAGGCATTCATTCGCCACTCATCTGCTTGAAGGCGGAGCCGATTTGCGGGCCATCCAGGAAATGCTGGGGCACTCCGATATTTCCACCACACAGATTTATACGGCGGTGGAAAAGGAACGTTTATGGGAGCAGCACGCCCGCTTCCATCCCAGAAAATAACTGACCCGACCCTTACCGCTATTGGTGGTTGAAGCGGCTTAGCAGTCCCATGACCAAAACCACGCAGATAGAGACCCCCAGGATAATGGCCGAAAGTATGGCCGCCTGGGTCATTTCACCCGCTTCGACGGAAAAGAAAATGGCTATGGGAGCTGTTTGGGTCCGCCCGGGGATATTGCCTGCGATCATGAGAGTGGCACCAAACTCACCCAAGGCTCTCATGAAACAGATGACCAGGCCCGCGGCCACCCCGGCCCAGCTTAATGGCAGCATGACTTGCCAGAGAATGCGCCACTCGCTGAACCCGAAAATGCGGGCCGCATCGAGGAGCGCAGGATCGATTTGCATGAAGGCGGCCCGCAGGGTCTGGTACATGAGGGGGAAAGATACTACGGTTGCGGCCAGAACCGCGGCGGGCCAGGAAAAGACGATGTTCAGGCCGATGAGTTCGAGCAAACTGCCGACCGGAGATTGACGGCCGAATATTAAAATCAGCCCCAGACCTATTACCGTCGGGGGCAGGGCCAGTGGAAACATCAATATACCATCGAGAATCTGGAAGCTCCGGCTCTCGAAACGCAAGCGCCAGCGAGCCGCCAGCGCACCCAGCACAAAAACAATGAGGGTGGCGGTGGCGGCCGTTTTAAGAGATATCCAAAGGGGTGAAAATTCCATTTGTAAACTTGGAAGCCGATTGTTTCTAAATCAGTCTAATTCCTTTTCCACAATCCCAAATCCATAAGAAATGAAGATGGCTTTGGCTTTTTCGCCGCTTAGAAATTCTATGAATCGGGCGGCATTGTTGGGTTGCCCGGTTCCATTCACCATTGCGACCGAATACCGGATGGGTGAATGCAATTGGGCTGGAAGTTCAGGTCCTATCGAGATATTCGGGGATCGTTTGGCATCGCTGGCGTAAACAATACCAGCATCAACCTGGCCGGTTTCCACATAAGTTTTCACTTGCAGGGCGTTTTTCGAATAAATCAGTTTTTCCTCCAAACGGCTCCATAGGCTCAGTTTCTGCAGCGCCTCTTTTGCATAGTATCCCGCAGGAACACTGCGAATCTCCCCGATGGCAATTTTACGAACGGACGGCGAGGTCAATCGGTAAAATTGGAAAAACGTTTTCCATCGGACGGGGAGATCAAGACCAGGCTGTTGGTGAGCAAATCTAATTCCGATTGCGGCTTGATTAAACCCGATTGGACCAGGTTTCGCATATGAATATCGGCTGCGGAAATGAACAAATCAACCGGCGCGCCGTTTTCAATTTGGCGGCTGAGAGAACCGGAGGCGCCGAAATTGAAAGTCAGCTGGATGCCGGGAAAGGTTTCCCTGAAATGGTCGCCGATTATTTTCAATGGATCGCGTAGGCTGACGGCTGCCGACACCGTTAATTCATTTCGCTTTCCGCAGCCCGACAAGAAAATTAAAGTAATCGCCAGAAAAAATGTAAATACTTTCATTCTACCGTTAGAGATATTCCGTTGTGGGATGCTTTTAAGTTCAAAATATAGGGAGCCGCCCGCTCTGCCCATACGGCCGGGTTGGGATAATTGGCCGCCGATTCTTTCCCAAAGGTGCTTTTCAGCATGTCCGTGTTGACGGGACCGGGACCGAGGGGAATGGCGGCCATGCCGTTGGGTAGTTCTTTCGCGAGGGCTTTGGTGAGGGCTTCTATGCCCCACTTGGCGGCACAGTAAGGCGCGATTTTTGGATACCCGCTGCGCCCCGCGCCGGAGCTGAAATTAACGATGATGCCTCTTCCGGATTTTATCATGGACGGTAGAAAAGCCCGCAGAACATTGGTCGTCCCTTTCAAGCCCACATCGATGACGTTTGAAAATTCTTCCGACGGGACTTCCCACAGCCGGTTGTTTTTGTTAATGAGAGCGGCGTTGTTGATGAGCAGGTCCGGGGCGCCGTATTTATCCAGGGCGGCACTGGCCCAACCCTTAACGGCGGCCCAATCCAAAACGTCAACCGCCTGTAACAAGTGGGCCGGGCCAAGTTTTTTGCCCAAATTTCTCAGGTCGACTTCGTTTCTTCCGCAACCGACGACGGTTTGCCCGAGCTTCACAAATTTTTGCGTTAAAGCGCGCCCCAGCCCGCGGGAGACCCCGGTAATGACGATGCAGGATGCACGATGCATGATGCATGATGCAGGACGCTGGATGCCGGGCGCAAGATTGTAAAAACAAATTCACTTGCCATTGCCCAACCTGTTTGCCGCCATAGGGCCATGGAAATCATTTTTATGGGAACCGGCACTTCTCAAGGCGTCCCCATGATTGCCCATGATGCTCCCGATCTCGATTTGGATAACCCCAAAAACTGGCGCACCCGCCCCAGTATTCATGTGGAAATGGACGGCTGTCATGTCCAGGTGGACGCCGGCCAGGAGTTTCGCATCCAATGTCTGAGGGAAAACATTCGTCAGGTTGACCATTTCATATTAACCCACCGGCATGCCGACCATGTCATGGGCATGGACGATTTGAGGCGTTTTTGCGCCATGCGCGAATCCACTAAGCTCCCTGTTTACAGCACTACCGATGGGCTTCAATGCATCGAGAGCATTTTCCCCTATGCGGTCAATCGGACCAAGCCAATCAACCGTTTTTACCCCGCTTTTGAATTGATTGAGATGCCCGCCGTTCTTGATCTCGAGTGCGGTTGCATTCACTCAACCCTTCTGCCCCACGGTCCGATCGATACTTTAGGATTGATCTTTGTCGAGCGTAGTTCCGGTAAGAAGGCGGTTTATTTCACGGATTGCAACGCGGTGCGGCCCAACCAGCGCGAGATGGCCCGAAATTCCGATGTCGTCATTCTTGACGCTTTGCAGCCAAGAACACACCCCACCCACATGTCAATCGATGAGGCGGTGGAAACGGCCCTGGATATAGGCGCCCCCCAATCTTATTTTACCCATATGGCATTTCCAGTGGACCATGACATCGTGGATGGGGAGCTTCCCGATGGCATTTCATTGGCTTATGACGGTCTTCGGGTAATCCTTTAAACAGGCAGGGGTAAATCCGTTTTCGCTTATGATTATTCGTTGGCCGCTTTTGAAGCTGGATCCGACGGTAGGTTTTGCCCCGGACTTTCTTTCGGTTCTTCAATCACCCCGATTTCTCGGTATTTATGGTAGCGGTCTATTAGCAACGCTTTGGAAGTAAAGGCTCTTAATTCCTTAAGATGCCGGGATATCGCTTCGCGAACATTTTCAGCGGCCAGTTCGGTGTCGCGATGAGCGCCCCCGAAGGGTTCCGTGATGATTTCATCGGCCACGCCCAGGCGGTAGAGGTCAGTGGCGCCGATTTTCATCGCTTCGGCTGCTTTGGAGGCATGCGATCGGTCTTTCCATAGGATCGCGGCCGAGGCTTCTGGAGAAGCCACCGAATAGTAAGCGAATTGGAGGATGAGAATGCGATCAGCTACCCCTATGCCGATGGCTCCACCGGAGCCGCCCTCCCCAATTACAATGGCAATGATCGGAACCGGTAGTTGGCTCATATCCATCAAATTTGTCGCAATGGCTTCTGCCACGTGGCATTCTTCGGCCTTGATGCCCGGGTAGGCGCCGGGTGTATCGATGAATGAAATCAGCGGCAGATTGAATTTTCCCGCCGTTTTCATGAGGCGGTTGGCCTTGCGGTATCCCTGGGGCTGGGGCATGCCGAAATTGCGCCGCAAATTTTCCTTGGTTCCCCGGCCTTTTTGCTGGGCCAGAAGCATGACCGCCTTACCCTCGAAAAAGGCCGTGCCGCCAATGAGGGCCTGATCGTCGCCCATTCGCCGGTCGCCGTGCAGCTCTTGAAAATCGTCAAAAATGGCATCGATATAATCAAGCGAATAGGGCCTTTTGGGGTGGCGCGCCAATTGAACTTTTTGCCAGGCGGTGAGGTTGGCAAAAATTTCCCGCCGGGTGGCCTCGATTTTTTTTTCGATCGCCCCGATTTCTTTTCGAACATCCAATTTGTGTTTTTTGGATGTGTTATTGAGAGTAAACAGCTGCTCTTCGAGGTCGCGCAGCGGCTTTTCAAAATCAAGTGCATATTGCGGTTTATCCATTAATTAATTAATTAACAGTTGAGATTATGATATCACGACCAGACCCCGTCAATGTCCCTTCGTCTTGGCCGAGGCCGAGAATCCAATCCTTTTAACTCATTGATAATTAAAAGTATGTATTCAAGAAGATTTTTCGTTCGGAGGATTTTTCAGTTCGTCTTTCCAACTAAGGGTGCGGGCCTTGGCCCCAAATTTTTCTGCTTTTTCCTTGTTGCCTCGTTCCATCCAGATTCTGGATAAACTGGTATTAATATGTATGTCCTGGGGGCAAATGGCAAGGGCTTTTTCTGCGGCCTCAAGGGCCTCGTCGAGGTGGCGCAAGGAGAAGCAAACTTCTGCCAGGGCATGCCAGGCGGCAAAAGATTGCGGGTCCTGGCCCACAGCTTGGTGAAGCTTCTGCAGGGCAATTTCGTTTTCTCCTAGAGTGAAGTCCAGGGTTGCCTCTTCCACTATATTTTGAATTTCGCTCCGATTCATGACTATCGAGTAGTCAGAAAGGATGGAGCAGGTCTTTAAAGGGGCAACCTAAATCCCCGCTTCCCGGCAAGTCATTTTAATAATTTTCCGCCAACTTCTGGCGGAATCGCCGGGTTGGTGATTATTGGGCGTGGTAGCTGAAATACTGGCAGTAGGAACTTTTGAACCAATAATCGGCTACTTCCTCATTCGTCACCGAACTTTGAGAGCGCGCTGTAATTTTCTGCGCAGGCAGCGAATCGCTTCAATTTGCGTGCTTTTTGATTCGCTCTCAATTTCTCGGGATAAACGATTTTTCATGGGTAGCCTGGATTTCGTTTTAGTGGACGTTAAATGCCTTATTTCGTAGTAAAATATTACGTCCTAAATGTAAAAAAATGAAGATTTTCGCACTAATTTTACATTTTTTTTACAAACAGCTTTTCGATTTCCACCCCCAGCTTTTCGATTTCCACCCCCTTTTACCCTCTTGAATATGTTATTCCCCAATCGGAATGTCTGGCTAGGTACTATGCCTCTTATGAGGCGTATCAGGGGTCGATGTTTGTATAAAATGGTTTGACGTGTACTGGATTTGTTGGACACGGGATTCTCTTATATTCATTGTTTATTGATTAGTGTGTCAGGCGGCTTGTTTTGGTAAAGGGTTTTGTTTTCTCGTTGCCCCCCATGGGGGGCAAATATTTTCCTCGAATTGGACTGGGCTTTGGTAACTCAGAGAGGAATGTTTGCGATATCGGTTGTAGAAGATTTCCACGTATTCGAAGACAGTTGATCGCAGTTCGCGCTCGTCGGCAAAGTGGCGGCCTCGAATCGTGCTGGTCTTGAAGCGGCCGTAGAACGATTCCATGGCCGCGGCTTTGAGGGCCTTGCCAACCAGCCTCGCGTCGTTGTGGTTGGAAACGCTCCAGCCCAGCAGGCGTCGGCTGAACAGGTCCATCACCGTGGCCAAGTACATCCAACCGGCCAGGGTCCGTAGGTAGGTCGTGTCCGCCACCCAGACCTCGTCGATATGGGTCGGCTGGCCATGCTTTTTAAGCACATTGGGGCTGTAACCATAGGGATGGTTACTGTTGGTTTTTAATGGCTTAAAGCGTTTACTCTGGGTGCTTTTGATTCCCATTTCACGCATCAGACGCAGAGCCCGGTCACGGCCGCAATCGATGCCCTCATCATCCTTCAGATGGCGGTGCATTGGCCGATGCCCATAGCGGCCCTTGGCCTCTTTGTGTACCTTCAGGATCGCCCCCTTGATTCCCTCGTCCTCGATCCGCCGGGCCGAGGGCGCTCGGTGCCTCCAGCAGTAATAGCCACTGCGACAAATCCCCATCGCCGAGCATATTTCCTCGATCTTGAAGCGCCCCTCGTTGTCTTTGACAAACTGGTACTTCATTGTTCGTCCTTGGCAAAGTAGCCCACCGTTTTTTTTAGTATCTGGTTGATCCGCTCCGAGCGGCGCAGCTCTTTGCGAAGACGATCTATCTCGGCCGCCATCTCCTTCGGACTGCTCTGTCGCTTTGAGGTGGCTTCGCCCTGCTGATCGTCCAGATAGAGCCTCTTCCACCTATACAATTGGTTGGTGTTGACCCCAAGTTTGGTCGATACCTCGGTGGCGCTCAGACCATCGAGTATCATCAGTTGAACTGCCTCATTTTTGAACTCTATACTAAAGCGTCTTCTTCCCATGCTTCGATTCTCCATTTAGGAGAATCTCGTGTCCACTTTTTCCAGTGCACATCATTTCCAGTCCAGCAGGTACCCTTCAACGCTTTCTCCCAAAAACAGGGTGTTGCCGAACTCGACCTCTTGGCCCGCTTTACCTCGCACAATCACCTGCCCATCGAGTTCGTAAACACTCAAGACTTTCTCTGCGTTTTTCACCTGGCGGCCGCCAATGATCCGCTCGTGCGCCTGTTTGATGACCACCGGGATTTGCTCGCTCATGCGCTCCATCCGGGCGAGGATCTGTTGGACCTGTTTTTCGCTGTAATCGCTTTGCTCCCAGCAGGCTTGCAATAATTCCCGGTGACTGCGGGCATGCTCCCCGATCCGTTTGAGCAGCTTTTTCATCTGCCTCAAGATACCCTTGCGCTGCCGCGCGCTGTCCTTTCGCCGCCGGCTGTGGGTCATCTGTATGCACAGCCGATTCATCTGCCGAGCCAAGGGCTCCGGTTCGATCGGCATGCGATGGCGCACACCGGCCTTCTCGCGGATCAGCCGGATCGCTTTGAGCAACGTGCCGGCTACATCCTTGAGTAATACCCAGTCCGTCGGCCAATGAATGTTAGCCTCCAAACAGGTGCCGTCGATCAGGCAAATGGTGGTGTCAATCGGCTTGTCCAATCCCACCTGCCGGGCCAGAAGGGCATCGCCCACCACCTCAGTCAAGGTCCGGTGCAAGGCCCTCAACTGCTCTTCGCTGAAAAACTTCGAGGCCCGCTCCAGGGTGCTTTTGGAGATGCCCCTGATGCCATCGATCTGCCGGACACGGCAAAAGTCGGCCAACAGATCGCTGCTGCCCAGAGCCCGCGACAAATGCCGAAACGAAATCCCTCCGAGCAGACGGCCCAGCGTATCCATGCGCAGTGCCTTGATGGCAAAACTGGCCCGCTGCCGCCGGGCCTTTAGACCCATTGGCGGCCACCCCTCCAAGGCCAGCTCAATGGCCTGCGATTCCACCTCCGAGTCGATCAGCAGCCGATCGATTCGATCAATGGTGGCGCGGAAGTTATCGTAATCGAGGCACCGGTCGACCACAGTTAAAGCTGGACGCAGGAGGCATTGGATGGCTATATTTTTCATAGAAAGGGCTATATTGATTTTCGCTAACTCAATTATAGAACCCTTTTTTGGCCGGATCGAGCAAAAACTTGCTCTTTCCGGCTCTTTTTATCAACGTCATCCAGTTGACTATAAAATCTTTATATTTTTGGGACAGCCTCTATTTAGGGGTGCATAAATTTAGGGGTGCATAAATGCTGCCTACAATATGTCAGACTACGAGAGGAGGAAATTAATATAGCCATGAAAGTATTCGATGCCATCAAGAAGAGACGAGCTATCAAACAATACGATGCCGACCACAAGCTCACCGAGCAGGAATTACGGGTAGTGTTAACATGACGAATGTTTGATATTGCTGTTGTATTCCCAGATGAACAAGCACAGGACACGAAAATGCATGACCAAAGATTTGGAGAATGACAGCGTTTTGGCACATAGCGTGACAGAGACTGTCGCAAGGTATTGTTCCAGCGTTCGATATGGGCGGTTTGACCGGATTGTTTCCCGCTGGCGCTGTTGTGAGGGAAAACCTTGTCATAGCTCTCCCAGAAATCGCTTACGGTGGCACAGTTGCGATACGGTTGGGCGATGTTGTGATTCAACTGCCAGCACGTTTGATCGCTACGATCACCCAGGGCAAAGCCGACGACCTGTCAGGTACGTCGGCACAAGGCTACCCATAGCCATACCTACCCCGAACGCTTATCGCCCCAGAATGACCACACCTCGTCCAGCTCCAGCACATCATTACACTGGCGAGCAAGCAGGGTGGAGTCCAGCATCGGCAAACTCAGGACTTTTTTTTAATCCATTCAATGACCGTCTTTGGGGCTACCCCGAAGGTACGGTAAATGGCACGCAGGCTCATCCGGTTTTGGTGCGCACGGAGCACTTGCTCGACCAATGCCGGGGGATGCTCACGACTTTTAGGGTGAAGCCGAAACTGATAACCACACCTCTTGCATCGATACTTCTGAACCCCTTTCGGATCCTTGCCGTGCTTGATGATGTGATCGCTTCCGCATTGAGGACATTTTACTGTGATATGGACCATTCCCAGTTCACAACATAATCACGCTAAAAAGTACAGCTTAAACATTCAAAATGTTAACACTACCGAATTACGCACCCTGCTTTCTGCAGCCGCGTTGGCGCCAACGTCCTTCAATATCCAGAACAGGCACTTCGTTGCGGTTGTGGACCAGGAGCGCAAGAACCAGCTTCAGGCGGCCGCCTGGGGGCAGGAGCAAGTGCGAGATGCATCGGTCGGCGTGGTATTGACGGGTGACCTGAAGGCTCACGAGAGAACTGATCGCTTCCTTCGCAATGTCCCATCTCCCATTCGTGAAGAATTCGAACCGATGATTGGGAAGTTTTACGAAGGGAACGACCAACTTTTACGCGATGAAGCCTGTCGCTCCGTAGGTTTGGCGGCGATGGCCCTCATGCTCTCAGCACGGGCGCTCGGCTACGACTCGTGTCCTATGATTGGGTTCGAACCCAATCAGGTGTCCGAGGTGGTTGGCCTGGATGAGGACCATCCACCGCTCATGCTCGTGGTGATTGGCAAGGGGACCAAGCCGGCTTGGTCCCGCTTCGGTCTTCTCAATCTTGAAGAACTGGTCTCGGTGGACCGTGTCGGTGCCTATTCCATGACCGGAGAGGTCGATGAATAGGTTCCTCAACAACGGGAGATCGGAAGGGCGTGCGTGCCGTTGAACGATCATCCGTTATGTTTCACTAGGAGAACACGATGGAATTTTCATGGGTTTATGATCACGGTGAAGTAGATTTGGATGAGCTATCTGAGTTGTATCGGATTGCTCCACTGGGAGAAAAATCGCCAGAAGACCTGACAATAGTATTTTCGGTAGTGTATTAAGTAGGAATGGTGGCTAATTCTTGATTATATTGATGAATGAAAAGTCTCAGACAGGTTTCATGCATACTCTTAAGCTTGGAAAAGGAGAGGGTTTTGCGTGTGAAACGACCCAGTCGTTGGCGCAGGGTATTGTTCCATCGTTCCACATGGGCCGTTTCACCGGTTTCTTTTCCCACGGAGCGGTTATGAGGAAAGACTTCATCATAAGTGCTCCAAAAGTCGCTGTAGGTGGCACATCTTTTGTAGGCCCGTGGCAGACGCTCGTAAAGTTCCCGGCAACGATACCAATCCCGAGGCCCAATGGCATAGGAGAGGATTTGACGGGTGCGTCGGCAAAGAGCGATCCAAACCCATTGGGCATCGCTCTTGCGCCCCACAAAAGACCACAGTTCGTCCAGTTCAATGACATCATGGCGGCGGGCCGCAAGAATCGTGCTTTTGAGCGGTCGCAGCGATTGTCGTTTTTTTTAACCAACTCAAAACGGTGTTGGGACTCACCCCGAAGGCGCGCTGTAAACCGCGTAGACTGCTGCGTTCCTGATAGACTCGAAGGATCATTTCTTTTTGCTCTTCGGTGTATTTCACTGTGGGGTTTTCGCGGCTTTGTTTACCACAATCATGGCAGCGGTAGCGCTGTTTATGGTTGGGCGTCTTGCCAAATTTAATGATATTTTCACTTCCACAGTGCCGACAATTAATAATTTTAGTAACCATGCACTAAGAATAAACTGCCTAACGCTATTTGTACAGCTAAAAATACAAAATAACATTCTTTTTTTATACACTACCCGGGTTTGTGCCCGCAAACGAGAACCGGCATGCGAAAAGCCCTACCGTATTCCGCCATAAACCGCCCGCGCCGGCCGTAGCCGAGAACCCCGAGCGTCTTGCCCGAAAGTTGGTGCCCCCGGTAGGGACCCGATTCCCAATGACCCGACCTCCCCGAGTCGAAGGCCCAAGGTAACCGGCGAATCACTCCCAGAAGCAATGCCCAGGCCATCTCCGCGGTGGACGTGATCTCATTGAGCAAATCTTTGTCCTCCCTTAACGAAAACACCGTTATGCCCGCCGCCTTAGCCGCCGAGAGGTCGATGTGGTCCGTTCCGGTTGTCGGGGTCGCAATCAGTTTCAATCGCTTCGCGCTGGAAATCACTTCAGCGTCGCTGTTTACCCCCAACGGGGTCAGGAACCCGTCGAAATGCTCAATCGTCTCCCGCAACAACTCCTGGCACGGGGCCGAGTACGTAACTTCGCAGCTCAACTCCAGAAGGTTCAACGCCTCCGGAGCTTTCGTGAGATCAATCATGCTGAGAATCTTTTTCATCTTTTTGCCATTAGTGGTTAAATCTTCTCGAACCCAAAGGCATGCAATCGGGCGGATCCATAAAGCCAAAACCGCAGCCGAATGCGCTCCTCCTCTATGTCAGCGAGTCGGCTCTTACGCCAAGCAACAGGCGCACGAACCGAGTCGTAGTGCATATCCCGGCAATCCTCGCGGCTAAATCCGGACAGCGCTTCGTCACGCGATTCATGCAGGATCTCGACTTCAATCCAGCTTCGATTCTGCTGGACCTCGGAAGCATTGATTACCAGCTGAACCTCCCGGTCCGTGATATCAATGGGCGCGGTAACGGCACATCCCGGGGTCTCCCGGTCGGGAGTCTCCAAACAGGTAAACCGGTCGAGCCGAAGCGTCGCCAAGCCCATCCGTGACATCCGCACCGAGCCCACATTTTTCAGATACGAGCTATCCGGCATGTTATGGCTGCTCGGCCAGCTGGTCCATTCGTGGCCTTGCCCGCCCTTGCCCGCAGTAGAAAAAATAGAGGGTGTCATCCTTTACGATCAGCTTGTCCGTAATAACCAGAAACCCATCGTCCCATTCACCGCGACGGCCCCGGCTGATCAGCTTCTGATGCGGCTGGACCCTCTGGAAATGTTCACCGTCCTGACTAATCGCCAGGCGGATGTCGGCATGGTAGGTTCCATATTTGCCGTAACCATCGGGGACGTACCATCCATATTCGTAAGGCATGACATACTGCCCTGCATAGGGTGCCAGCATGAGGAAATGGTTTTCGTCCTCGGTTTCCGGCGAAAGGACCGGATTCCCGGCAGCTTCTCTCGTAAAGTGTTCGAGATCGGGGCCGAAGGCCAGGTATTTGGTGCGCACGACCGGAGGCCCCGGCTTGTTGGGCGGTTCAAGATTTTGCCAGACAAGCTTGAAGCGTCTCTCGGGATCCGGGTCAACGTCATCGAGAACCAGTGCAACGAGGTCGCCCCAGGGCCCGTCCCAACCCGGAATGACAACTGGCTCGCCAATGGTCCAATGAATACCGTCCGGCGAATAACCTGCCAGGTGATCTCGTGAAAACCCGGGGCGTGGAGTCCGCACCGGTGGCCGTTGGGTGGTGAGAATCTTGTAGCGCTTTTCCTCATCCGGCTCAGACGGGTCTTTGACCACTCTGCCGAGGGACATCAGGCAAATATTGTTATCGGTGTTTCCATTGTACTCGAAGAGGCCGAGATTCGGTTTTTCCCAATGGATGCCGTCTTCGCTGAATGCGTAGCCCAAGGCATGAAAACCCGTCTGTGCCACATCGGAGGCCCCGTACCAACACTTAAACAGCTGCTCCTCTTCGTCGTAAATTACGTTCCCTTCCCAGGGAACTGCACGCAGTGAATCCCACTCATGGAGGTCGCCGAGCGGCAGCAGCGGATTATAGGGGTGTTTGACCGCTTCACAGACGCTCTGGACAATGCCGTTAAGATCCTGGATATCTTCGAGGTCGAGAAAGACGGTTTTGGTTCCGCAATCAGTATTCATAATAAATCGCTGCCCTCAGTGATTAGTGCCGGATTTTCCTTTTGCTAACAATTTAATCGATCCAGAAGGAATACAATTTCGCATTTTTCAATTCAAAACGGAACCGCAGGGAACGCCCTTTCGCCAAATCCATGAGGCTAGCAGTGTCCCACTCCACCACAGCATCGAGGGTATCCTCGCTAATGGGCTTCGACTCGCCACCAGGAAAGGGTTTACCCTCCCCATCACAGACAATCACTCGCACAGTCCCAAATCGGGACTGGGTGTTCACGTGCAGGCGCCCATCGGGAATAACGAGTTCTGGTGTATCCGCGTAGCCACCGTCAAAGCTTGCCGCGAGGTGGACAAAGCGATCGCGCTTCAACGTTGCCATACCGATCCCCGACCACAGGGGTCCAGTATCCGCTCCCTCGAAGAGTTTACCGCAAACTGGATGACGCCATGTCCGCCCACCGTAGTAAATCCGGATTTCGTCATCGACCATTACCGGCGATGAGGCCAACGACTGGTTAAACCGGTCCCACGTGCCAACGTCACCCAAGGGTATAAAAGCCTCACGATTCCCCACCCTCTGCCAGCTCACCGCGTCACGGCTCACCGCAAGCTGAATATCGAGCGTGTTGTCTCCCGGGAAAGCATGGTACATTTGGATGAGGCCGATATAGAGGCCCTCGTAAGGAAAAACCGCCATGCTGTAGATTTCATCTCCCGGACGGTCATCAATGTCCGCATACATGACGATTTCGCCCGGCGTCCAATGGACGAAATCCTTGCTCGTGTAGAGCCGGACGGCCCTGCCCCAAAATTCCTTACGATACCATTCTGTGTCGCGGAATTTCGCGTGTACCTCTTCAGGGAGGAAAAAATCCCGGGCGAAAATCAGGTACTGCTTACGGTATGGATCCCAGGTCAAGTGGCTGAGATCCCCGATGGCGGGTATGAAAAATGAATCGCACTCCCCCCATTGAATGCCGTCCGGCGAATAGGCCACGCCGGCGGCCCGCTTTTGCGTCGGCAGATACAGCGCATCGGATATCATTTTTCTATAATGGCTGACTAGATCGCTATTTCCGCGGCGCTCCAAATCGGCGAAAACTGCCCCATGGTTAGAGAAAATCTCCTCTAGGTAAGGTGACGGCTCCCCCCGCTTCTTCGTTTTGAAGAGCATCTTGTAACGCCGCCCGGGATCGTCTTCCTCGCAATCACGCAAGACGGTGAACATCTCTGCGAAATTATCGATGAATCTGGATCCAAAAACAACCTGAGGATTCCCCCCGCCGGGCGGTGTCAGGGAGCTTTGCGGGTTGCGCCATGTGATTCCGTCATCGCTTACCACATGGTTGACATCGGAGGTTGAGCGATCGCGGTCAGAGGAGGCGTACCACATGTCGTAACCTGAGGTTTCATTGGGAATCACGGTTCCGAAAATCGAAGGGTGTTTGTCCGCATCAGTCGCTTTGATGAGCGGGTTATCGGGGTGCTTCCCGGCTGGGTCGATCCCACGATCGATATTACGGGTTGTCGCCAGGACATAGTCGTCGAGGAATAGTTGGCGTTCTTTTCCAATCTGGATCATATTGCAATTAGCTAAGAAATAAGTGAGAAGCGGGTTTAATCAATAAGTTGGGCTCATCATCAGGAGTTTATCTCCCTAACACAATGAATTATTATGTCTAAGAAGAAGTTAGTTAAGGTTCGAGTAGGCGCGGTGCAAATGATTCCGACCCCCGGTGACGTGAAGGGGAATGTCGAAAAAGCCCTGAGGTACTGTGACAAGGCGGCCAGCAGAGGGGTAAAGATTTTGTGTTTTCCGGAATGTGCGAGCACGGGATGGGAAAGCGGTTGGCTAAATGAAAAAGCTTGTCGGAGCAAGTTCTACGGGGAGCCTGTTCCGGGCCCAATGGTGGACCTATTCAGCGCAAAGGCGGCGGAGACGGACATGTATATCATTTTCGGTATGGTGGAAAAACCACTCCGCTCGCAAAAAATCTATAACACAGCGTTTATTACGGGACCAAATGAGGGGTATATCGGGAAGCAGCGAAAAGTATATCCCGAACCGGTCTTCGAGGGCGCGACCGAGGTCAATGTTTTCCAAACGCGCTACGGCAAGATCGGGATTTTTATCTGTCGGGATCAACGCTCTCCCGAATTGTCGAGATTATTGGCCTTAAAAGGCGCAAATCTGTTCTGTCAGCCGACCTATTATTCAATACCTGGCGGCAAGGATATAAAGCGCCGGTATGCCGGCAAGTGCGCTTCCCAGCGATCCCGGGCGATGGAAAACGGGCTCCATCTGGTCGTGGCCAACGGCGGCAGCCCGCACTTTGTGAACAACAGCCGGATAATCGGTCCCGACTGGCAGGGTCCGGAACCGGTCTTGGCGCGCGCCACGCACAAAGAGCAACTTCTCGTCGCCGAAATCGAGTATGATTTGAATTTCAGTAAAGCAAGGGAGTGGGCCGCGCAAGCGCCCTGGTTATACAGGGAGTTAGGACGGGAATTCCTCAAGCTATGAGGGCTGAAGGGCCTGCAAGTAACGCTGGGCAGAGCGGGACACAGCCATTTTGGCGTTCTCTGCCACAATCCGTTCCCACCAGGCGCCATAAATGCGATCGAATGGATACGGCTCTACCGCGGCCACAATATGTGCCACACTGTTCGCCGGGAGTGGGATGAGGTTAGGGTAGCTATACATAAAACTGACATAGCGACGATCAGGGACAACCTGGATAATGTCACCAGTTAACAGCGTCCCCTGCCCTTTTGCCCCTGCGGGCCAGTGTAATATGGTCCCCCCAGTAAAGTGACCACCACACCGAATAAGCGTTATATCATCCCATAGGGGATGGGTCTCCCCCTCCCAAAATTCTATGGCCGGATCGGGTCGCATCACCCATTGTTGGTCGGCGGCGTGCAGGTAAATGGGGGCATCGAAAGCCTGGCTCCATTGGATCATGGAACTGTAGTAATGGGGATGGGAAATGGCAATGGCCTTTATGCCGCCCAGCGATTTTATCACCGCAATAGTAGCGTCATCCAACAGAGGGATGCAATCCCAGAGCAAGTTACCCTGCGATGTTTGCAGCAGCAGGGCTCGTTGTCCAATGGCAAATGCGGGGTGTGTCCCTATTCCGGTTAGATTGGGTTCCGCTTCCCTGATGATGTTGCGATGAACCCTATGCAGCTTGTCCAGCGTTGTCCACTGTTGCCCCTGATAATTTACATACTGACGTTCGTCTTCACAAATAGGGCAATGGGCTGGGGGGCTGACCGTTTGACTAAATTGCGTGCCGCACGTTTGGCAAATGTAGTTGGGCATACTATCCTCCATATCTATAGAAACTGCTAGCTAGAGGCTGTCCCAAAAATATAAAGATTTTATAGTCAACTGGATGACGTTGATAAAAAGAGCCGGAAAGAGCAAGTTTTTGCTCGATCCGGCCAAAAAAGGGTTCTATAATTGAGTTAGCGAAAATCAATATAGCCCTTTCTATGAAAAATATAGCCATCCAATGCCTCCTGCGTCCAGCTTTAACTGTGGTCGACCGGTGCCTCGATTACGATAACTTCCGCGCCACCATTGATCGAATCGATCGGCTGCTGATCGACTCGGAGGTGGAATCGCAGGCCATTGAGCTGGCCTTGGAGGGGTGGCCGCCAATGGGTCTAAAGGCCCGGCGGCAGCGGGCCAGTTTTGCCATCAAGGCACTGCGCATGGATACGCTGGGCCGTCTGCTCGGAGGGATTTCGTTTCGGCATTTGTCGCGGGCTCTGGGCAGCAGCGATCTGTTGGCCGACTTTTGCCGTGTCCGGCAGATCGATGGCATCAGGGGCATCTCCAAAAGCACCCTGGAGCGGGCCTCGAAGTTTTTCAGCGAAGAGCAGTTGAGGGCCTTGCACCGGACCTTGACTGAGGTGGTGGGCGATGCCCTTCTGGCCCGGCAGGTGGGATTGGACAAGCCGATTGACACCACCATTTGCCTGATCGACGGCACCTGTTTGGAGGCTAACATTCATTGGCCGACGGACTGGGTATTACTCAAGGATGTAGCCGGCACGTTGCTCAAAGCGATCCGGCTGATCCGCGAGAAGGCCGGTGTGCGCCATCGCATGCCGATCGAACCGGAGCCCTTGGCTCGGCAGATGAATCGGCTGTGCATACAGATGACCCACAGCCGGCGGCGAAAGGACAGCGCGCGGCAGCGCAAGGGTATCTTGAGGCAGATGAAAAAGCTGCTCAAACGGATCGGGGAGCATGCCCGCAGTCACCGGGAATTATTGCAAGCCTGCTGGGAGCAAAGCGATTACAGCGAAAAACAGGTCCAACAGATCCTCGCCCGGATGGAGCGCATGAGCGAGCAAATCCCGGTGGTCATCAAACAGGCGCACGAGCGGATCATTGGCGGCCGCCAGGTGAAAAACGCAGAGAAAGTCTTGAGTGTTTACGAACTCGATGTGCAGGTGATTGTGCGAGGTAAAGCGGGCCAAGAGGTCGAGTTCGGCAACACCCTGTTTTTGGGAGAAAGCGTTGAAGGGTACCTGCTGGACTGGAAACTCTACGGCAGCCGAACTCCAAGCGAAAATGAACAAATGCAAGAGAGTTTGCAAAGACAGAACCGCTTCAACCTGGAAGAACCCATAGCGGCCATGTGCGCGGACCGGGGATTTGCCTCCCAGCGGGCCCGCCGGCAGTTAGCCCAGGAGGGAATCTACGACGCGCTCTGTCCACGCGATCCGAAGCAGTTGAAAAACCGGATGGAGGAACCACTGTTCAGACAATTGCAAAAGCGCCGGGCCAGCACCGAAGGGCGGATCGGGGTATTGAAGAATCGCTGGCAGGCCGGGCGGTTGCGCAGCAAAGGCTTTGCCAACCGCTCGATCAGCGTAGCCTGGTCGGTACTCTCGCACAACCTATGGAAAGTAGCCAAGATGCTGGCCCAGCAAGACGAACTAAAAACCAAAGCGGCGGCCTAGAGAGCGGAAAAGCAAGGACAATACTTTTTCACAGCCGTACTGTCGGCTCATACAAAGAAAACCAGGCAACCGGACCCCAAAACCAGTATCCTAACGTCATAGGAGAGCAAAGTTGATACTCTCCCAAATGCAAATACCTCTAAAATGAGCGCCTATCAAAAGCCCTCGCAAAAATCACCCTTTTGGGACAGCCTCTATATAGTCTCTTCGCTTAGTGGGCGAGTATCTTCGCCGTTGGGGTTTCACTCCACAAAAACCTCGAAGACAAGCCTATGAGCAGCAGCCTGAGGCGATTAAGAAGTGGCTTGATCAAACTTACCCGGCCATCGAAGCCAGAGCCAAAGCGCAACAGGCCCAAATCCACTGGGGAGATGAAACCGGCATCAGTAGCGAAGATCATCGGGGAAGAGGTTATGCTCCGCGCGGTAAAACGCCAGTTGCCAAACGCAGTGCGCGTCGTTTTAGCACGAGCATGATCTCGACTATAACCAACCGTGGAAAGCTGCGTTTCATGGTTTACAAGGGAGCCTTGAATGTGGAACTGTTTATCAAATTTCTGCGCCAGTTAATCAAAGGAGCCAAACGGAAAATCTTTCTCATTGTGGACAATCTGAGAGTGCATCATGCTAAAAAAGTAACCGGTTGGATTGAAGCCCACCGCGATAGGATCGGGATTTTTTATCTACCATCTTACAGTCCCGAATTGAACCCCGATGAGTATTTGAATAACACGGTCAAAGCGAACTTGAAGAACCTGCCGGCCCCGCGCAGCCAAATTGAGTTGCAGGGAAGTCTGCGAACCCACCTGCGCAGCAGGCAACGAAAACCAATTTTGATTAAAAAACTCTTCCATCATCGGGATGTTCAATACGCCGCTTAACTGTTACTATTCAATTGCCGGATTAATAGAATTTTGACTTTGAATCTTCTTGTTGAATAACGAGTGTGGTCTAATAGCTTATATAGTTCTACTATTCAATATTGGGTAGTGTATAAAAAAAGAATGTTATTTTGTATTTTTAGCTGTACAAATAGCGTTAGGCAGTTTATTCTTAGTGCATGGTTACTAAAATTATTAATTGTCGGCACTGTGGAAGTGAAAATATCATTAAATTTGGCAAGACGCCCAACCATAAACAGCGCTACCGCTGCCATGATTGTGGTAAACAAAGCCGCGAAAACCCCACAGTGAAATACACCGAAGAGCAAAAAGAAATGATCCTTCGAGTCTATCAGGAACGCAGCAGTCTACGCGGTTTACAGCGCGCCTTCGGGGTGAGTCCCAACACCGTTTTGAGTTGGTTAAAAAAAACGACAATCGCTGCGACCGCTCAAAAGCACGATTCTTGCGGCCCGCCGCCATGATGTCATTGAACTGGACGAACTGTGGTCTTTTGTGGGGCGCAAGAGCGATGCCCAATGGGTTTGGATCGCTCTTTGCCGACGCACCCGTCAAATCCTCTCCTATGCCATTGGGCCTCGGGATTGGTATCGTTGCCGGGAACTTTACGAGCGTCTGCCACGGGCCTACAAAAGATGTGCCACCTACAGCGACTTTTGGAGCACTTATGATGAAGTCTTTCCTCATAACCGATCCGTGGGAAAAGAAACCGGTGAAACGGCCCATGTGGAACGATGGAACAATACCCTGCGCCAACGACTGGGTCGTTTCACACGCAAAACCCTCTCCTTTTCCAAGCTTAAGAGTATGCATGAAACCTGCCTGAGACTTTTCATTCATCAATATAATCAAGAATTAGCCACCATTCCTACTTAATACACTACCCAATATTGCTTGAAGCTTATCTCGAGCAGTAGATCCATTGCTAAATGTCCCACGATCATCTCTTGTAAGGTGGATTACGAACCTAGCCCGGATATTTCATGAAGGGTAAAGTTTTGCTCGTTATTGCTATTGGAGATGGATTTCTTTGTATTTTGAGCAGATCGTCTTGATTTTTAGGTGTTTTTCAGGGTGTAGAGACACTGCCCCCTTTCCCCCATTGGTTCGGTAGTGCCGGGGGCAGCACCAATGCACCCTTTAGCCCGGATATTTCGTAAAAAAAGTATCGTTGATATGCTTAACTGCTGATATACAGCAGGATAGATCAATAATTAAAGCAATATCAGCGATGACAAAAGGTAAACAATTAAAGCTACAGTTGACAAGGGTAAAAGGCCGCCGTGTGCGGGTTGATTTCAAGGGCGGAGAGGTTACTTCGGATGCCGGACTGCTTTTGATCCGGGAAGTGGATCGGCAGTTGGGCTTGACCGAACGAGCGGCCCGACAGTTAGTGGACAAACGGCAGAAGGGCAAAGTACGCCATGAGGTATTGGGGATGCTGCGGCAGCGCGTTTACGGGCTGGTGGCGGGCTATGAGGATTTGAACGACTTTGATACCCTGCGCCACGATCCATTGTTGCAAACGGTAACGGGGCGCATTGAAACGTTGGCCAGCGCGCCGACTTTGTGTCGTTTTGAAAACGGGCAGGATCGGCGGGCGGCCTTTGCGGTAAACGAGCTGTTGGTCGAACAGTTCATGGGCTCCTTTGCCGAGGAACCCGAAGAGATCATCCTGGACTTTGACGCCACCGACAATCCGGTGCACGGGCTCCAGGAGGGACGTTTTTTCCACGGTTATTATGATCATTACTGTTTTCTGCCGCTATATGTTTTTTGCGGTGATCAGCTGCTGGTGGCCTACCTGCGGCCGAGCAAGATCGATGCCAGCAAGCATGCCGGGGCCATCCTCAAATTGCTGGTTAAACGGATTCGCCAAAGCTGGCCCCGTACGCGGATTATTTGGCGCGCCGACAGTGGATTTTGTCGAGACCGGATACTCTCTTGGTGCGACCGCAACGAAGTTAGTTACATCGTGGGGATGGCTCGCAATGCACGCTTGCAGCAAGACGCCCAGCAGTTGCAAAAGCAGGCCAAAGAATGGTTCGAACTAAGGGGTAAAAAACAACGGTTATTCCAGGACTTCGTCTATGCTGCCGATTCGTGGCGATGGCTGCGGTTGGTCATCCATAAAGCCGAACACACCGCACAGGGGTCCAACCCGCGCTTCGTGGTGACGAACCTGCCGGGCGATCCCCAGGAGCTTTACGACAAGGTATACTGTGGCCGCGGTGAAATGGAGAACCGAATCAAGGAACAGATGCAATTGTTCAGCGAGCGCACCAGCGCCCATCAATGGTGGGCCAATCAGTGGCGATTGCTCTTGTCGGCGCTGGCCTACACCTTGATGGAAGCCATGCGCCGGTTAGCCTTAAAAGGGACGAAGTGGGCGCGGGCCCAATGCCACACCCTGCGGCTCAAATTAATCAAGATCGGAGCGGTCATCGTGCGCAACACCCGAACGATTCACTTTCACCTAAGTGAGAGTTATCCTTGGGCCAGTCTTTTCAACCATGCGGCCCGCCGATTGGTGCCAACCTAAAGGGTGCATTGGTGCTGCCCCCGGCACTACCGAACCAATGGGGGAAAGGGGGCAGTGTCTCTACACCCTGAAAAACACCTAAAAATCAAGACGATCTGCTCAAAATACAAAGAAATCCATCTCCAATAGCAATAACGAGCCAAACTTTACCCTTCATGAAATATCCGGGTTAGGTTGGCACCAATCGGCGGGCCGCATGGTTGAAAAGACTGGCCCAAGGATAACTCTCACTTAGGTGAAAGTGAATCGTTCGGGTGTTGCGCACGATGACCGCTCCGATCTTGATTAATTTGAGCCGCAGGGTGTGGCATTGGGCCCGCGCCCACTTCGTCCCTTTTAAGGCTAATGGGCGCTGGTGCGCTCGCTGAACAATTGCATCTGTTCCTTGATTCGGTTCTCCATTTCACCGCGGCCACAGTATACCTTGTCGTAAAGCTCCTGGGGATCGCCCGGCAGGTTCGTCACCACGAAGCGCGGGTTGGACCCCTGTGCGGTGTGTTCGGCTTTATGGATGACCAACCGCAGCCATCGCCACGAATCGGCAGCATAGACGAAGTCCTGGAATAACCGTTGTTTTTCACCCCTTAGTTCGAACCATTCTTTGGCCTGCTTTTGCAACTGCTGGGCGTCTTGCTGCAAGCGTGCATTGCGAGCCATCCCCACGATGTAACTAACTTCGTTGCGGTCGCACCAAGAGAGTATCCGGTCTCGACAAAATCCACTGTCGGCGCGCCAAATAATCCGCGTACGGGGCCAGCTTTGGCGAATCCGTTTAACCAGCAATTTGAGGATGGCCCCGGCATGCTTGCTGGCATCGATCTTGCTCGGCCGCAGGTAGGCCACCAGCAGCTGATCACCGCAAAAAACATATAGCGGCAGAAAACAGTAATGATCATAATAACCGTGGAAAAAACGTCCCTCCTGGAGCCCGTGCACCGGATTGTCGGTGGCGTCAAAGTCCAGGATGATCTCTTCGGGTTCCTCGGCAAAGGAGCCCATGAACTGTTCGACCAACAGCTCGTTTACCGCAAAGGCCGCCCGCCGATCCTGCCCGTTTTCAAAACGACACAAAGTCGGCGCGCTGGCCAACGTTTCAATGCGCCCCGTTACCGTTTGCAACAATGGCTCGTGGCGCAGGGTATCAAAGTCGTTCAAATCCTCATAGCCCGCCACCAGCCCGTAAACGCGCTGCCGCAGCATCCCCAATACCTGCTGCCGCAGCATCCCCAATACCTCATGGCGTACTTTGCCCTTCTGCCGTTTGTCCACTAACTGTCGGGCCGCTCGTTCGGTCAAGCCCAACTGCCGATCCACTTCCCGGATCAAAAGCAGTCCGGCATCCGAAGTAACCTCTCCGCCCTTGAAATCAACCCGCACACGGCGGCCTTTTACCCTTGTCAACTGGGTAGTGTATAAAAAAAGAATGTTATTTTGTATTTTTAGCTGTACAAATAGCGTTAGGCAGTTTATTCTTAGTGCATGGTTACTAAAATTATCAATTGTCGGCACTGTGGAAGTGAAAATATCATTAAATTTGGCAAGACGCCCAACCATAAACAGCGCTACCGCTGCCATGATTGTGGTAAACAAAGCCGCGAAAACCCCACAGTGAAATACACCGAAGAGCAAAAAGAAATGATCCTTCGAGTCTATCAGGAACGGGTAGTGTATAAAAAAAGAATGTTATTTTGTATTTTTAGCTGTACAAATAGCGTTAGGCAGTTTATTCTTCTTAGTGCATGGTTCCTAAAATTATTAATTGTCGGCACTGTGGAAGTGAAAATATCATTAAATTTGGCAAGACGCCCAACCATAAACAGCGCTACCGCTGCCATGATTGTGGTAAACAAAGCCGCGAAAACCCCACAGTGAAATACACCGAAGAGCAAAAAGAAATGATCCTTCGAGTCTATCAGGAACGCAGCAGTCTACGCGGTTTACAGCGCGCCTTCGGGGTGAGTCCCAACACCGTTTTGAGTTGGTTAGAAAAAACGACAATCGCTGCGACCGCTCAAAAGCACGATTCTTGCGGCCCGCCGCCATGATGTCATTGAACTGGACGAACTGTGGTCTTTTGTGGGGCGCAAGAGCGATGCCCAATGGGTTTGGATCGCTCTTTGCCGACGCACCCGTCAAATCCTCTCCTATGCCATTGGGCCTCGGGATTGGTATCGTTGCCGGGAACTTTACGAGCGTCTGCCACGGGCCTACAAAAGATGTGCCACCTACAGCGACTTTTGGAGCACTTATGATGAAGTCTTTCCTCATAACCGATCCGTGGGAAAAGAAACCGGTGAAACGGCCCATGTGGAACGATGGAACAATACCCTGCGCCAACGACTGGGTCGTTTCACACGCAAAACCCTCTCCTTTTCCAAGCTTAAGAGTATGCATGAAACCTGTCTGAGACTTTTCATTCATCAATATAATCAAGAATTAGCCACCATTCCTACTTAATACACTACCCAACCATCGTCTGGTATAGTATAACTCGTTTTCTCTCCTACTATCTTGGTGAAAGCGTATTCACGGTTAGGCATCTGCCGTTTTTCCATATCGATATCGAGAAATTTCACGTCGAGCCGCAATGGGTTTTCCAGGACATGCACCTGCACATATCCGGCAACGGACCCATAGGTATCTGAATCAGGATAAGTGATCGATCCTGTATTGATAATGAGCGCCCCGCTGTCTCCGTATTCGGCCAGTTTTTTGCGCTGAAAATGATGGGTGGTAGCCGATAGGACAAGATCGCTTTTGTCGGCGAGTAACTGTTTTTGCTTCCCGGAAACTTTTTCCATCCAGAATCCACTGATGGAATGGGCCGCCACAATGACGATATCTTTGGGTCCTTTGTCCAAATTATGCAAGGTTTCTTCCAAGTAGATTTTTGAGTCCTCACGGAAGGAGAGTTTATCGTCACGGGGATGATCCGGGAAATGAAGTTGAATCAAATGAATGGTGTAATCTTCGGCAGGGATTTTGGCGTAATATTCAACCCCATTGCCGCGAATATCTATATGGGGTCTTTTATCCAATCCCTGGTGGATTAATAACGGTCCACCTTTTCCCCAGGCGTCCTGCGAGCCACCGTAGAACTCATTTTCCCCATCGGCGATATTGGGGTAAAAATTATTATTCCACCATTGGTTTTCCACGATAAAATCCAAAAAGGTATTGGGGCGATTGATTTTCAAATGATCTCCGAGACCTATAACGAAGCGGTCACCGCTTTTTTCAATCCACTTAGCCATCTTGGCGAAACGTTCACTATCGGATGGGGAGAGGCCCTTGTGGTCGCTCATAATGGCAAAACTGAAAACGGCGTTGCCTTCAAGCTCTGCAATATTTTGACCCGATTCCTCCGCCGAAACCAGAAAAACATTTGCCATTAATGAAGTGATAAAAAAACAAAATTGGTGAACGCGTCTAAGTTTCATGATTACAATAGTGAAGTTGAATGATTTTATTTAAATTAAACCAGTTTCAGGCCGAAGGTAATTTTTATCACAAAGTAAAGTAATAATGCTATCGGCTGTCGATATAAGCCCGCCAGCCTCCCCACTCTGTTATTTCCTTTTGATTTTCCACCAAGTAGGGCTCAGCCAGGATGCCTAAATTGCTTTGGCCGTCGGCAAGTGTTATATGTCCCAGGCATAATCCGGGAGGCTCCTGGCGCAGTATAGTTACAAGCCCCTCCGGCGTAAGTTCCCAGATTTCCAAATGAATTTCTTTTCCACCGTTCTGGGAACGAAGCATACCCGGATGGTGGTCGTCAATGGACCACAATCGGTAATGGGAGTCCGTGCGCGTTTCCCGTATAAATTTTGCCCCTGCCTGCAAGAGGTTTTCATTCAGTTCCAAACCTCGCATCAAGGTTCCGTTTACCGCTATTTGAATGGAATTATCGAAAACGTGAGGTTTCATAAACAAAAATATTACTTTAATTATTTTCTAGTAATTGGGACTCTACAATTTCAGTAATATGAGCAGAAAGCGAAATTTTTTCGCCATCTAATTTAGTTATATAATCCGTTACTGCTTCCGTAAATGTTATGGATGTCGGTATCGCTGTGAGGACATGTTGAGGAACCTTGATTCCATCGCCTATATTTCGTTCTATCACTTTACTGAACGACCTTAAAAGTCGTGTATCCCATTCCTTCCTGGGCATTATGACATGGTAGAGGCGGTCCGGATCAAGGTCGATTTTAATGATATCCGAGGTGGTATTTTCCGCAGGCACAAAGGCACGAAATCCCGACCACTGGGTTAACGGTGAATCCGTTCGCCGCAGTGCGTTTAAATAGGCCTCGATTGCTTCGCCCTTCAGGTTGGCTTTAATGACCTCATGTCCACGATGGCCTCCAGTCCTGAAAATCGCGTTAATGTCAACATCGCCAATTGGCAGAGTATCACGAATGACCTGATCGGCATTGCAGAAACCGATGTCGGCTCCGGAACTGGCCCGGAGGGCGGCAGCTCCCAGATTCCCCATCCCGATACGGTCGACTTCGGAATTGTTACGAAAAACGAATTGGGAAGCTTTTGGAGTTATCGATCGCTCTTTTTCGAGAACCCATTCCAACATCTCTTCATCAAGGGGAACCGTGTCATGTTTCATGGCAATCAGTTCGCTTTTCGCGCTAATGATTTGCTCGGTCGTCAAGTTGATTTTCAACTCCAGGCGGCCGACATATTCGGTATAACTACCGGCCTGGACGATATAAGCCCCGGTCTCCTTTACGACAATGGCTTTCGGGATCACCTCATGGGAGTGCCCTGAAACAAAAACATCAATTTCTGGAGCGATCAGAGAAAGCATTCGGCATTGTTTTGCAGTGATGTGGCAGACGGCGATAATAAGATCGGCCGTTTCATCCAGCCGCTTTGCTTCGATAGCCAGGGCATTGGCCGTTTCCTCCAGATTCAGCCCATATTCATCCCTTGGAACGATTGCCCCGATCACCCCTACTTTGACTCCATCCACATCGAAGATTGCGCTGGGTGTGAATTCCAGATCTCCATTTTCTTTGATCAGGTTGAGGCAGAGCATTTTCATTTCACCGGCCAGCGATTCGAATTTGCGCATTTGTGGAATTCCGAAATCGTGATCGTGGTTTCCGAATGTGCCGGCGTCATACCCGATCATGCCCAACGCCCGGTAGGTAATCTCACTATCAGTTTCAAATGCCACCATGTCTCCTTTTTCCGCCACATCGCCAGCGTCCAGTAAGATGACATCGTCGCGTTCGGCCCGAATCTTTTTCACGTAGCCCGAAACATAGGGCAGCCCACCGGCTCCATCGTAATCCGGTCGCAAGTGGTCGTGGATGTCGTTGGTGTGCAAAATGAGGACGGTATCCGTTTTACCCTCCAACCGGCTGATAGCGTCCGCTGCAAGAAAGAGTTGGGGTACGATCCCGAAAATAATAAATAGCCTGAGGAGTCTCATTGGTTTAACTAGCGCCATACTGTTGTTTTTTGGCCAAAATGACAAAATCGTCATTATCACCGAAGCCTCATTGTCATTTGATGATGGTATATTATCAATTGTCATAAATTCAACATGCTTATTTCGTGCTTGCTAATGAATATATTAAAAACAGCTAAAATCACACTGCTTCTTTCATTTATCAACCAGATTTCGCCATCTGCGGGCCTTGAGGCGCAGGATAGCGCAACGGTAGGCGCGGCCATAGATTTTTATTCTATCATTAAGATCACCTACGAAAAGAACCTGGAGATCGCCGCCGCCCGATACGAAATCGAGGAGACCGATTTCCAGTTTCGTCGATTCGAGCGCAACCTGAGCCAGTTCGTTCCTCTGGTTGTCGATTCTCAAATCGAGCGGGAATCGGAAAGAAATTTGATCGGGGGAAATCGAATTACCCAGAATGAAGATGAGGCGCGGGTTACGGTGGGCGTAGAAAAGGAGTTTTTCGATGGAAAAAAGTTTGCCGCCGGAGTCGGGGTTCGAGCAACCTCGAACGACGATGGCGAAAACGCCAATCCGTTCATTGGAGGGGAACTACGCTTTCCCTTATTCAGTTCCGTAACAACCTTGGAGCGAGTCACGGAACGCACTTTTGAACAGAATGAGCTTCTTGAGGCCTGGCTGGATTTTATCGACACGGTGCGGGATGAAGTGAGCGACAGCCAGGAAGACTACATCGACCTGCAAAATTCCATCAAGCGGCTCAAATTAGCAGAAGTTACGGTACGCGATTTCCAGAATTTGCTCGATGAAACGAAAATAATCGGCACCGGCAATGGAGATGAAATTCGTCAAATAGAGGATCAAATCCAGGCCTTCCTGTCTATGACCGTTAATCAGCGCGGAAATGTCGACATCTGGCAGATCGGTTTGCTCGATAGTTTGGGTTTGGACGTCCTTCCCCTTGAAAAGGTAGAGCCACTGGAAATGAGGGGAGACGATTATTACGGAAAGCAATACATTGAAAAAGATCTCGAACAGATAATCACCGAGGCAATTCAAAACGATGTTGAAATAAAAGTTCTCAATATTGCCCGCCAAAACGCTGAACTTAAGAAATCCCTGGCTGAACGTGGCAAGTGGGATATTATCGGCAAGCTTTTCGGAACCTACGACTTTGAAAACAGGGGAGACAATATCCGAAGACCCACCGGATTCGGAGTAGGGCTGGGATTCAGCGTTCAGCGGACAGACCCTAAACTGCTCCGGCTCTCTCTCCAGCAGGCGGAGGCGGAAATCCGAAAATTCACCGCTGACATAACCTGGAGGGAACGACAGGTGAAAAATCTGATCAGGAGGCGGGTCTCTCATGTGCGCAATCGGCGCATATTGGTGAATGAACTCAGTGTCAGCAGGGAGTTGCGTAATTCGGTTTATCTGCAAAAACTGGAAGCTTTTCGGAAAGGTAATGAGACGATGGACAATCTAATTCAATCGCGAGTTTCTCTATTTGAAACGGAGAAAGAATTTCTCGAACAGATCGCCGAGTTTTTTGAAACTGTGGTTGATCTGGATGTGGCTTCAGGATATTATTTTCAGCAACTTGGCAAAGTGTTCAAGGAAATAGGAGAGGCTTATAACTTTAATAAATTTTGAAATAGGTTCTAATCGCTTGAGAAAAAAATGCGTATATTGGTGGTAGAGGACGAAAAAAAAATTCTTTCATTCGTGCGCAAGGGATTGGAAGAGCAGGGATTTGTCGTCGATACCTGTGACAATGGCGACGACGGTTATTGCATGGCGGGAACACATTCCTATGATGCTCTGGTACTGGACATCATGCTGCCGGGCCGGGATGGGCTAAGCATCCTGCGCCTTCTTCGGGAAAATAAAAACAAAATTCCCGTCGTCATAATCACCGCCAGGGGAGAGGTATCCGAAAAAATCGAAGGTCTCAATTTGGGCGCTGATGATTACCTGGTTAAGCCATTTTATCTCGAAGAATTGATTGCGCGATTGAAGTCCGTCTGGCGGCGGTCGTCGGGGGAGGGGCTGAGTATTCTGCAGGTTGAAAATTTAAGCATCAATCTCATGAACCGTGAAGTAATACGCGGTGGCGGCCCCATCGAGCTGGCCCCTCGGGAATTTTCACTGCTGGAGTTTTTGATGCGATCCCCGGGGCGGGTGCTCACGCGCACACAGATTGTGGAGCACGTCTGGAATTATCATTTCGATTGCGACACCAATGTCGTCGATGTTTACATACAGCGTTTGCGCCGTAAAGTGGACGATCCCTTCGATGAGAAATTAATCCAAACGGTTCGCGGCGTTGGCTATCGATTGGCCGCCCAAAAAACGGGAAAACAATCCTCATAGCAGTATTAAAAAATGAAATTTTTTCGATCCTTTCGCTTCCGGCTGGCGCTCTGGTCTGCCTTGATTTCAGGTATTGTCGTCCTCGTTTTCGGACTGGGGACTTTTTATCTGCTGTATGTGGAGTTTCTCGATACGGTTGATGCCGAAATGGAGCGATTCGGGGAAGATCTTATTGAAGAGATTGACCATGAGAGTCATCCCAAACGCCAGGAAATGGTAAAACTATTGGATGTTTTCGATGATCGCCGCAGTTTGCAATTGATAATGGTCATTACTCCGCAAGGTGAGACTCTGTTTCGTTCTTCACGTTGGAGTAGGTATGTTTTTGATATCAGCAGGAGGGGTTCCGATACCTTTCGCACGATTCGCTACCAAGGTGATTACTGGCGCCTCGCCATTGTCAATGATGATAAATGGACAACTATAGTAGCCACCCGGCTGGATGAGTTGATCGATGCCGCGGAGAATGTCCTGGATGCCTTTGCCTGGGCTCTGCCCATCGCTTTAATAGCAGCCGCCATGGGAGGATTGTTGCTTGCTCAAAAAGCCGTCGGACCGATAAAAATAATCACCGGTATCGCGGAGAAAATTAATGGCAGTGGTTTAAATAAACGAATCCCGAAATTGAAAAGGGATGACGAACTGGGCCGTTTGACATCGGTTTTGAATGACATGTTTGAGCGCCTGGAAGCCAGTTTTGAGCAGATGGCCCGGTTCAGCGCGGACGCCTCCCACGAATTGAACACACCGCTTGCCGTCATGCAGGGCGAACTGGAACACGCTTTGCAAAGCGACGACCTCAAGGGCGGCGACGAGAAGATCCTGGCCAATTTGCAGGAAGAAGTCCAACGCCTGAAAACGATTACCCGAAGCCTTCTTCTCTTTTCCCGCTCCGATGCCGGAAAACTCCGCCTGGATAAAAATGAAATCGATTTGGGCGTAGAACTGGCCGGGCTTTTGGAAGACGTCAAGTTGGATCCCCAGGCAGAAACGCTGAGCTTTATCGAGAAATTTAAAAGCGGTTTTTCGGTTTTCGGGGACGGCACATTGATTCGGCAGGCCCTCTATAATTTACTGAGCAACGCGGTGCGCTACAACCAACCCGAGGGCAAGGTCGTCATCAGTCTCGAAAAGGAGAAAAGCGATGTCGTGTGCCGCATTGCCAATACCGGGCCGGGCATTGCGTCTCGCAACCAGGGCAAGATATTCCAGCGTTTTTTTCGGGAGGACAGCTCACGCAGCCGCCAACACGATGGCTTCGGCCTGGGCTTGAGCCTGGCTCTGGAAATCGTCAATGCCCATGGGGGAACGCTGCAACTGGAAAAGTCGGATTTTGATGAAACCGTATTTTGTTTGCGGTTACCGTCGGCTTGAACCCGATCCACCGAATCACCTTATTTAAGCGATATTCCGCTTATTTAGAGGCTGTCCCAAAAGGGTGATTTTTGCGAGGGCTTTTGATAGGCGCTCATTTTAGAGGTATTTGCATTTGGGAGAGTATCAACTTTGCTCTCCTATGACGTTAGGATACTGGTTTTGGGGTCCGGTTGCCTGGTTTTCTTTGTATGAGCCGACAGTAAGGCTGTGAAAAAGTATTGTCCTTGCTTTTCCGCTCTCTAGGCCGCCGCTTTGGTTTTTAGTTCGTCTTGCTGGGCCAGCATCTTGGCTACTTTCCATAGGTTGTGCGAGAGTACCGACCAGGCTACGCTGATCGAGCGGTTGGCAAAGCCTTTGCTGCGCAACCGCCCGGCCTGCCAGCGATTCTTCAATACCCCGATCCGCCCTTCGGTGCTGGCCCGGCGCTTTTGCAATTGCCTGAACAGTGGTTCCTCCCTCCGTTTTTTCAACTGCTTCGGATCGCGTGGACAGAGCGCGTCGTAGATTCCCTCCTGGGCTAACTGCCGGCGGGCCCGCTGGGAGGCAAATCCCCGGTCCGCGCACATGGCCGCTATGGGTTCTTCCAGGTTGAAGCGGTTCTGTCTTTGCAAACTCTCTTGCATTTGTTCATTTTCGCTTGGAGTTCGGCTGCCGTAGAGTTTCCAGTCCAGCAGGTACCCTTCAACGCTTTCTCCCAAAAACAGGGTGTTGCCGAACTCGACCTCTTGGCCCGCTTTACCTCGCACAACCACCTGCCCATCGAGTTCGTAAACACTCAAGACTTTCTCTGCGTTTTTCACCTGGCGGCCGCCAATGATCCGCTCGTGCGCCTGTTTGATGACCACCGGGATTTGCTCGCTCATGCGCTCCATCCGGGCGAGGATCTGTTGGACCTGTTTTTCGCTGTAATCGCTTTGCTCCCAGCAGGCTTGCAATAATTCCCGGTGACTGCGGGCATGCTCCCCGATCCGTTTGAGCAGCTTTTTCATCTGCCTCAAGATACCCTTGCGCTGCCGCGCGCTGTCCTTTCGCCGCCGGCTGTGGGTCATCTGTATGCACAGCCGATTCATCTGCCGAGCCAAGGGCTCCGGTTCGATCGGCATGCGATGGCGCACACCGGCCTTCTCGCGGATCAGCCGGATCGCTTTGAGCAACGTGCCGGCTACATCCTTGAGTAATACCCAGTCCGTCGGCCAATGAATGTTAGCCTCCAAACAGGTGCCGTCGATCAGGCAAATGGTGGTGTCAATCGGCTTGTCCAATCCCACCTGCCGGGCCAGAAGGGCATCGCCCACCACCTCAGTCAAGGTCCGGTGCAAGGCCCTCAACTGCTCTTCGCTGAAAAACTTCGAGGCCCGCTCCAGGGTGCTTTTGGAGATGCCCCTGATGCCATCGATCTGCCGGACACGGCAAAAGTCGGCCAACAGATCGCTGCTGCCCAGAGCCCGCGACAAATGCCGAAACGAAATCCCTCCGAGCAGACGGCCCAGCGTATCCATGCGCAGTGCCTTGATGGCAAAACTGGCCCGCTGCCGCCGGGCCTTTAGACCCATTGGCGGCCACCCCTCCAAGGCCAGCTCAATGGCCTGCGATTCCACCTCCGAGTCGATCAGCAGCCGATCGATTCGATCAATGGTGGCGCGGAAGTTATCGTAATCGAGGCACCGGTCGACCACAGTTAAAGCTGGACGCAGGAGGCATTGGATGGCTATATTTTTCATAGAAAGGGCTATATTGATTTTCGCTAACTCAATTATAGAACCCTTTTTTGGCCGGATCGAGCAAAAACTTGCTCTTTCCGGCTCTTTTTATCAACGTCATCCAGTTGACTATAAAATCTTTATATTTTTGGGACAGCCTCTACGATAGGTAAATTGGGTAGTGTATAAAAAAAGAATGTTATTTTGTATTTTTAGCTGTACAAATAGCGTTAGGCAATTTATTTTTAGTGCATGGTTACTAAAATTATTAATTGTCGGCACTGTGGAAGTGAAAATATCATTAAATTTGGCAAGACGCCCAACCATAAACAGCGCTACCGCTGCCATGATTGTGGTAAACAAAGCCGCGAAAACCCCACAGTGAAATACACCGAAGAGCAAAAAGAAATGATCCTTCGAGTCTATCAGGAACGCAGCAGTCTACGCGGTTTACAGCGCGCCTTCGGGGTGAGTCCCAACACCGTTTTGAGTTGGTTAAAAAAAACGACAATCGCTGCGACCGCTCAAAAGCACGATTCTTGCGGCCCGCCGCCATGATGTCATTGAACTGGACGAACTGTGGTCTTTTGTGGGGCGCAAGAGCGATGCCCAATGGGTTTGGATCGCTCTTTGCCGACGCACCCGTCAAATCCTCTCCTATGCCATTGGGCCTCGGGATTGGTATCGTTGCCGGGAACTTTACGAGCGTCTGCCACGGGCCTACAAAAGATGTGCCACCTACAGCGACTTTTGGAGCACTTATGATGAAGTCTTTCCTCATAACCGATCCGTGGGAAAAGAAACCGGTGAAACGGCCCATGTGGAACGATGGAACAATACCCTGCGCCAACGACTGGGTCGTTTCACACGCAAAACCCTCTCCTTTTCCAAGCTTAAGAGTATGCATGAAACCTGTCTGAGACTTTTCATTCATCAATATAATCAAGAATTAGCCACCATTCCTACTTAATACACTACCGTAAATTGATTATCCCGAAAGGTTGGTCCTCCATATATTGCAGCAGGTTTTTGTAGTGATAGAGAAAGTGAATGAGGAACAAGGGCGGCCCGCTTCCTCCACCTTGAAGATGTATGAAAGATTCATTTGGATCCATTGACTTTCCCTTGCGCAGAACATCGGCCAATTGCTCCACTGTAGGAGCCTTAAAAAGCGCGGCCGCGTCGCATTTTTTACCCAATTCTTTTTCAATTTTGTGAATGAGGATTATCGAATGTATTGAATGTCCCCCCAGATCGAAGAAGTCGTCCTTTATGCCAATGGGTCTGACATCAAAAATGTTTTCCCATATTTGTACGAGTTCTCGCTCCACCTCATTGCGCGGGGCCACATATGCTACTGCTGTTGACAGACTCCCGTCTGGCTCCGGCAACCCCTTGCGGTCCACCTTCCCGTTCGCCGTCAACGGAATCTCCTCCAACTTGATATAATGCGTGGGCACCATGTATCCCGGCAATGTCCGGCCCATTCTCTCGCGTATATCGCTGGCTTCGATCTCCCCATCACTAACGTAATAGGCCGCCAGCGCCTTGGCCCCTTTTCGCTCCTTTGCTAATACCACTGCCTCCTGAATTCCCTCAACTGCCCTCAGAACACTCTCAACCTCCCCCAACTTGATGCGAAAGCCCCGTATCTTTACCTGTTCGTCAATGCGACCTAAAAATTCTATGTTGCCGTCCGGCTGCCACCGCGCCAGATCCCCGGTCCTATACATCCGCTCTCCGACAACAAAAGGATTTTGCACGAACTTCTCCGCCGTCAGCTCCCCACGATTTAAATAGCCACGCGCTAATCCATCCTCGCTAACGCACAACTCCCCTGACACCCCTATTGGTACCAGTTGATCTTTTTCGTCGATAATAAATATCTGAGTGTTGTCAATAGGTCTTCCAATCAAAACAGGCCCTTCTCCAGCATACTGATCCAGACTGTATCTTGAGGCATAAACCGAGGCCTCTGTCGGGCCATAGATATTTTCAAGCTTCGCAGAAATTTCGAGTTCGAGATACTTCTCACATAACTCTTTCGGAAACGCTTCCCCTGCCACCAGAACGTAGTTTACCCCTTTCAGCAACACTGCAGAGTCATTACCATGCACCTCAAGAAACGCCCCAAGCATTGAGGGAACGAAATTAATATGTGTTATTCCATATCTCCCAATTGAGGCGGCTAGCCCGGATATTTCGTAAAAAAAGTATCGTTGATATGCTTAACTGCTGATATACAGCAGGATAGATCAATAATTAAAGCAATATCAGCGATGACAAAAGGTAAACAATTAAAGCTACAGTTGACAAGGGTAAAAGGCCGCCGTGTGCGGGTTGATTTCAAGGGCGGAGAGGTTACTTCGGATGCTGGACTGCTTTTGATCCGGGAAGTGGATCGGCAGTTGGGCTTGACCGAACGAGCGGCCCGACAGTTAGTGGACAAACGGCAGAAGGGCAAAGTACGCCATGAGGTATTGGGGATGCTGCGGCAGCGCGTTTACGGGCTGGTGGCGGGCTATGAGGATTTGAACGACTTTGATACCCTGCGCCACGATCCATTGTTGCAAACGGTAACGGGGCGCATTGAAACGTTGGCCAGCGCGCCGACTTTGTGTCGTTTTGAAAACGGGCAGGATCGGCGGGCGGCCTTTGCGGTAAACGAGCTGTTGGTCGAACAGTTCATGGGCTCCTTTGCCGAGGAACCCGAAGAGATCATCCTGGACTTTGACGCCACCGACAATCCGGTGCACGGGCTCCAGGAGGGACGTTTTTTCCACGGTTATTATGATCATTACTGTTTTCTGCCGCTATATGTTTTTTGCGGTGATCAGCTGCTGGTGGCCTACCTGCGGCCGAGCAAGATCGATGCCAGCAAGCATGCCGGGGCCATCCTCAAATTGCTGGTTAAACGGATGCGCCAAAGCTGGCCCCGTACGCGGATTATTTGGCGCGCCGACAGTGGATTTTGTCGAGACCGGATACTCTCTTGGTGCGACCGCAACGAAGTTAGTTACATCGTGGGGATGGCTCGCAATGCACGCTTGCAGCAAGACGCCCAGCAGTTGCAAAAGCAGGCCAAAGAATGGTTCGAACTAAGGGGTAAAAAACAACGGTTATTCCAGGACTTCGTCTATGCTGCCGATTCGTGGCGATGGCTGCGGTTGGTCATCCATAAAGCCGAACACACCGCACAGGGGTCCAACCCGCGCTTCGTGGTGACGAACCTGCCAGGCGATCCCCAGGAGCTTTACGACAAGGTATACTGTGGCCGCGGTGAAATGGAGAACCGAATCAAGGAACAGATGCAATTGTTCAGCGAGCGCACCAGCGCCCATCAATGGTGGGCCAATCAGTGCCGATTGCTCTTGTCGGCGCTGGCCTACACCTTGATGGAAGCCATGCGCCGGTTAGCCTTAAAAGGGACGAAGTGGGCGCGGGCCCAATGCCACACCCTGCGGCTCAAATTAATCAAGATCGGAGCGGTCATCGTGCGCAACACCCGAACGATTCACTTTCACCTAAGTGAGAGTTATCCTTGGGCCAGTCTTTTCAACCATGCGGCCCGCCGATTGGTGCCAACCTAAAGGGTGCATTGGTGCTGCCCCCGGCACTACCGAACCAATGGGGGAAAGGGGGCAGTGTCTCTACACCCTGAAAAACACCTAAAAATCAAGACGATCTGCTCAAAATACAAAGAAATCCATCTCCAATAGCAATAACGAGCCAAACTTTACCCTTCATGAAATATCCGGGCTAGTGCAAAGGGTTCCTTCTCTGCATCCGGGTCCAATCCCACCAATCGGCCTTCTCCCATGAACCACCCGAACAGCTCGCTTACAGATACATCGAATGTATAAGTCGTCTTCAGCAAATAGGCATCTCCTGCTACCAAGGGATACTCCGACTCAAGGTAATTCAAGGTATTCATCACATTGCGATGCTCCACCAACACCCCATTGGGCTTACCGGTCGAACCAGATGTATAGATCACATACGCCAAATCACTCGACGATCCCCTTGAAGGTAGATTGCCAGCTGAACGCCTTTGCAGCGTTTTGCATTCCTCTAAATCAATCGTATCCCCAGAAAAGGACATCGTCCCCACGAATCGTCCCTGCGTCAGCAGGAGATCGCACGCGCTGTCCTCCAACATATACTTGATCCGCTCCCGTGGATACTCCGGGTCTATCGGCAAATACGCTCCCCCTGCCTTGAGGATCCCCAATATCCCAACGACCATCTCTATTGACCGCTCCACCAGCAACCCCACGATCCGGTCCGGCCCTACCTCATAATCCTCCCGCATCTTCCACGCCAGTTGATTGGCCCGTGCGTTCAGCTCCCCATAACTTAGAGGCTGTCCCAAAAATATAAAGATTTTATAGTCAACTGGATGACGTTGATAAAAAGAGCCGGAAAGAGCAAGTTTTTGCTCGATCCGGCCAAAAAAGGGTTCTATAATTGAGTTAGCGAAAATCAATATAGCCCTTTCTATGAAAAATATAGCCATCCAATGCCTCCTGCGTCCAGCTTTAACTGTGGTCGACCGGTGCCTCGATTACGATAACTTCCGCGCCACCATTGATCGAATCGATCGGCTGCTGATCGACTCGGAGGTGGAATCGCAGGCCATTGAGCTGGCCTTGGAGGGGTGGCCGCCAATGGGTCTAAAGGCCCGGCGGCAGCGGGCCAGTTTTGCCATCAAGGCACTGCGCATGGATACGCTGGGCCGTCTGCTCGGAGGGATTTCGTTTCGGCATTTGTCGCGGGCTCTGGGCAGCAGCGATCTGTTGGCCGACTTTTGCCGTGTCCGGCAGATCGATGGCATCAGGGGCATCTCCAAAAGCACCCTGGAGCGGGCCTCGAAGTTTTTCAGCGAAGAGCAGTTGAGGGCCTTGCACCGGACCTTGACTGAGGTGGTGGGCGATGCCCTTCTGGCCCGGCAGGTGGGATTGGACAAGCCGATTGACACCACCATTTGCCTGATCGACGGCACCTGTTTGGAGGCTAACATTCATTGGCCGACGGACTGGGTATTACTCAAGGATGTAGCCGGCACGTTGCTCAAAGCGATCCGGCTGATCCGCGAGAAGGCCGGTTTGCGCCATCGCATGCCGATCGAACCGGAGCCCTTGGCTCGGCAGATGAATCGGCTGTGCATACAGATGACCCACAGCCGGCGGCGAAAGGACAGCGCGCGGCAGCGCAAGGGTATCTTGAGGCAGATGAAAAAGCTGCTCAAACGGATCGGGGAGCATGCCCGCAGTCACCGGGAATTATTGCAAGCCTGCTGGGAGCAAAGCGATTACAGCGAAAAACAGGTCCAACAGATCCTCGCCCGGATGGAGCGCATGAGCGAGCAAATCCCGGTGGTCATCAAACAGGCGCACGAGCGGATCATTGGCGGCCGCCAGGTGAAAAACGCAGAGAAAGTCTTGAGTGTTTACGAACTCGATGGGCAGGTGATTGTGCGAGGTAAAGCGGGCCAAGAGGTCGAGTTCGGCAACACCCTGTTTTTGGGAGAAAGCGTTGAAGGGTACCTGCTGGACTGGAAACTCTACGGCAGCCGAACTCCAAGCGAAAATGAACAAATGCAAGAGAGTTTGCAAAGACAGAACCGCTTCAACCTGGAAGAACCCATAGCGGCCATGTGCGCGGACCGGGGATTTGCCTCCCAGCGGGCCCGCCGGCAGTTAGCCCAGGAGGGAATCTACGACGCGCTCTGTCCACGCGATCCGAAGCAGTTGAAAAAACGGATGGAGGAACCACTGTTCAGACAATTGCAAAAGCGCCGGGCCAGCACCGAAGGGCGGATCGGGGTATTGAAGAATCGCTGGCAGGCCGGGCGGTTGCGCAGCAAAGGCTTTGCCAACCGCTCGATCAGCGTAGCCTGGTCGGTACTCTCGCACAACCTATGGAAAGTAGCCAAGATGCTGGCCCAGCAAGACGAACTAAAAACCAAAGCGGCGGCCTAGAGAGCGGAAAAGCAAGGACAATACTTTTTCACAGCCGTACTGTCGGCTCATACAAAGAAAACCAGGCAACCGGACCCCAAAACCAGTATCCTAACGTCATAGGAGAGCAAAGTTGATACTCTCCCAAATGCAAATACCTCTAAAATGAGCGCCTATCAAAAGCCCTCGCAAAAATCACCCTTTTGGGACAGCCTCTAACTTAGCTCTTCTTCCACAAATACCAAAGCTACCGCTTCCGGGGTACGCTCCACCTGCTCCTCGAACAGCTCATGAATACATTTGTCACTCGGGTAGGAAGTCCGGGTGTCGTTGAACTCAACCAGGAGTTGATGTTGTTCGGCCTGGGTGAGGAGCGGGAGCTTCGAGATGGGTTGATTCGGATCGGCTACGACCCCTTCCAGCAAAGTCTGAAAATGACCCGCCATGCTTTCGATCGTAGCTGCTTCGAACAGATCGCAGTTGTAATGGAACCGGCAGAGCAGCCCGGCCTCTTGCTCCACCACTTCCAGATTCAAGTCAAATAGTGCGGTTCCATAGTCGAACTCGAAGGGTTCGATCATGAGAGGATCGGCCTGCATTGTTTTAAGGTCAAAATTCCTCAACTGGAACAGCACTTGAACTATTGGATTTCGGCTCAGGTCACGTTCGGGCTGTAGTTCTTCCACCAACTTTTCAAAAGGTAAATCCTGGTGGGCATAAGCGGCCAGAGCCGTTTTTCTTACCCTCGCCAGCAACTCCCGGAAAGCGGGATCGCCCGAGAAATCGTTTCTCATGACCAGTGTGTTGATAAAGACTCCGATAAGCTCCTCTGTTTCTACGTGAGTGCGGCCGGCGATGGGAACACCTACGAGGACATCATATTGTCCCGTGTAACGTTGAAGCAGTGTCTGAAAGGCTGCCAGCAGCGTCATAAACAGAGTAGCCCCTTCTCTCTGGCTCAGATTCTTAAGCGATTCGTACAGAGTTGGGGGTAAGGGTAAAATCACTCGCTTACCCCGGAAAGTCTGCACCGCGGGCCGAGGCCGGTCTGTCATCAACTTCAGGATGGGCGGGGATCCCATCAGTTGTTGCTTCCAGTAGGAAAGGAGGGGTTCGATTGTCTTGCCTTGCAAATGCTGTCGCTGCCAGTGGCCGAAATCGGCGTACTGAATGGGTAACGGAGCCAGAGGTGATGGCTTGTCTGTTGAAAAAGATTCGTAAAGAGTGGCGAGTTCTCTAAAGAGCACGGTTTCCGACCAGCCGTCGAAGACGATATGATGCGTCGTCAGAACCAGCCAATGCTCCAGATCGCTCAACCGGAACAGGACGGCTCTCACGAGGGGGCCATGGGCCAGATCGAAAGACCGCCGGACTTCTTCTACGGCATGCCGCATGGCTTCTGCATTTCGCGCCGGTTCCGGGTGGCGCCTGAAGTCTGTTAAAGGTAATGTCAGTTCCAGGTGTAGTGCCGTCTCCTGGAAAGGTTGTCCGTCTACGACAGGGAAACGTGTGAGCAAAGATTCGTGCCGCCGTACAATCTCATTCAGGCTTTTGCCCAATGCGTCCGGGTTAAGCAGACCTGAAAGGCGTGCGCATACCGGTCGGTTGTAAAGCGGATAATCGGACGCCAGTTGTTCCTGGAACCATATCCTTTCCTGCGCAAAAGACAGTGTTGCCGGGTCCTTGTCCTCATGACGAGGGATTACGTATGCTTTAGGTAAGCCGGTTGCTTTGCCTTGCAGCCGTTTTTCCAATAGCGCCTGCTTTGCGGGTGAGAGGGCCGCGCGGCGCATCGATAGGTCTTCCTTATCCGGTATCCTCATCGTTCAACGCTTCTATTTCTTCCAGGAGGAGTGTTTCGATGGCGATTGCCAGTTCGCTCAGAACGGGTTCTCTGAAGATTTTATCCAAAGGCAGATCCAAATCAAAAGCCTGTTTTATCCTTGAAACTACCCGTGTCGCCGAAAGCGAATCACCTCCCAATGCAAAAAAACTGTCGTTGCTTCCTACCGTGGAGATGCCCAGCACATTAGTCCAGATTTCCGCAAGTGCAAGTTCGACCGGGCCTTCTGGAATGGCATATTCCGGTTTGAGCTGCAGCGCCAACTTTTCGGCCAGGCCGATTCGTTGGAGCTTGCCGGTGGGGCCTTTGGGTATCTCGTCCACGATCAGCACTTGAGAGGGAACTTTAAAGTCGGAGAGGCGGGAAAAGGCAAAATCGCGTATGTCTCTTGCCGTGGCTGTTCCATCCTGCCGCAGGACGACGGCGGCGACGACATCTTTACCCAATTTGGGGTGCGGGCTTGCGAAGGCGACCGCTTGTGCGATGTCCGGATGATTCATCAGCGCCTCGTCGATTTCACGCGGTGAGATTTTTTCGCCGCCACGGTTGATGATCTCCTTGATTCGCCCGGAGATGAAAAGATAGCCATTTTCATTCAAATAACCCAGATCGCCTGTCCGGAACAAGCCTTGGGTGAAAGCAGATTTATTTGCCTCCGGGTTGTTTTCGTAACCGGCCATGACATTTTTGCCGCGTAGGACGATTTCTCCGGTCGCTCTCGGTGGGAGCAGGTTCCCTGCGTCGTTCATAATGGCCACTTCAGGTCCTGCCGCCAGTCCTACAGACCCTTGCTTGCGCTCGCCCGGCGGCAAGGGGTTGCATGCCATCTGGTGGGCGGCTTCGGTCATCCCATAAGCTTCTATGACCGGAACGTGGAAAGTCTCCTCCATTTCATCCATCAGGGAGGGAGGGAGCGCGGAGGAAGAAGAGCGGATGAATCTTAAGGAGTGGTGCTGGTGCGCAGTTGTTTCGGGATGCCCTACAATACTGTCCACTGCAGCCCGGTGAATGGTGGGGACTGCCGTGTACCAGGTAGGTGAAAACTCTGTCAGCCATGAACCGAAGTTTTTTCCTTCATATCCCGGAGCGAAGATCACACTCGCGCCAGCATCAAGGGAGGCGAGTAACGCCGCAATGATGCCGTGGATATGAAAAAGTGGCATGACATTCAGGGTAGTGTATTAAGTAGGAATGGGGGCTAATTCTTGATTATATTGATGAATGAAAAGTCTCAGACAGGTTTCATGCATACTCTTAAGCTTGGAAAAGGAGAGGGTTTTGCGTGTGAAACGACCCAGTCGTTGGCGCAGGGTATTGTTCCATCGTTCCACATGGGCCGTTTCACCGGTTTCTTTTCCCACGGATCGGTTATGAGGAAAGACTTCATCATAAGTGCTCCAAAAGTCGCTGTAGGTGGCACATCTTTTGTAGGCCCGTGGCAGACGCTCGTAAAGTTCCCGGCAACGATACCAATCCCGAGGCCCAATGGCATAGGAGAGGATTTGACGGGTGCGTCGGCAAAGAGCGATCCAAACCCATTGGGCATCGCTCTTGCGCCCCACAAAAGACCACAGTTCGTCCAGTTCAATGACATCATGGCGGCGGGCCGCAAGAATCGTGCTTTTGAGCGGTCGCAGCGATTGTCGTTTTTTTTAACCAACTCAAAACGGTGTTGGGACTCACCCCGAAGGCGCGCTGTAAACCGCGTAGACTGCTGCGTTCCTGATAGACTCGAAGGATCATTTCTTTTTGCTCTTCGGTGTATTTCACTGTGGGGTTTTCGCGGCTTTGTTTACCACAATCATGGCAGCGGTAGCGCTGTTTATGGTTGGGCGTCTTGCCAAATTTAATGATATTTTCACTTCCACAGTGCCGACAATTAATAATTTTAGTAACCATGCACTAAGAATAAATTGCCTAACGCTATTTGTACAGCTAAAAATACAAAATAACATTCTTTTTTTATACACTACCACATTCAGGCAGCGATCTTCCGGTTTGAGGTTGAGGGTTTTGCGTACGTTTCGCGCCGAGGCAATGAGATTGCTATGGGTCAGCGGCACAATTTTGGGACGCGCTGTAGTGCCAGATGTGTGCAAGACCAAAGCAATATCCTCAGGTTGTGCGGAACCATTTTTCATCTGGGATGAAGAGACGATGTCCGAAAGCAGGTTCAACTTGAAAACACCGGCCTCCGCCTCGGTGTCTGCCATGAGTTCTATGATCGGGATATTGCACTTATTGGCGATCTCTCTGGCCGGGGAGTCTTTGCCTGTGATGTGACCGCCGAAAACACTACCATTGCCAGTGAGAGTCTTTCTGGAGAAATTACCGGAAAGACCTATGAAGCAAAAAAGATACACCCCTGAACAAATCATAACGATACTGCGCGAAGTAGACGCAGGCAAAGGCATTCAGGATGTCTGTCGGTCCCACAATATCAGTCCTCAAAGCTACCATCGTTGGCGTAAAAAGTATGGCCGCATGGAGCTGCGTGACGCCAAGCGGCTGAAGGAGCTGGAGCGCGAGAACACACAGCTTAAGAAGATAGTAGCCGAGCAGATGCTGGAGAACCGTGTGCTCAAGGAGGTGAACGCAAAAAAATGGTAGGCCCGAAGCAGAAAAAGGAAGCGGTGAAGCATGTATTGGCCCAAGGGTCGTGCTCGCTGCGTCGGGCCTGTCAGTATTTTGGGTTGCACCGCTCAACCTACCTGTATGAACCCAAGAAAGCTACTGAGTATAGGCATAAACTGGTGGCACGCATCATTGCCTTTTCGAAGAAGCATCCGCGCTATGGCTATCGTCGGATCCGCGCTTTGTTGACCCATGAAGGTTGGCCCGTGAGTCGCAAATTCGTCCAAAAAGTGCGTCGTTTCGAAGGACTGGGTGTGCGGCCGCCTGGCAAGCGCCGTCGCCGGCAGGGCCAATCCACGGCTACCCCGACCCGAGCAGTGCAGCCCAACCATGTGTGGAGTTGGGACTTTGTGGCGGATCGCACCGACCGGGGCGGTCCGCTCAGGCTCTTGACACTGATCGATGAACATACCCGTCAATGCCTGGCCATTAAGGTTGCGCGCTCACTGAAAAGTGCCGATGTGGTAGAGGTATTGAACGATGCCATAAGAGAGAACGGCAAACCTCAGTGCATCCGCTCGGACAACGGATCGGAGTTTATAGCCCACCAAGTCAAAGAAGAACTGCAGCGACAGGAAATTGCCATCGCATACATTGATCCAGGAAGCCCTTGGCAGAATGGACATATAGAATCCTTTCATAATCGTTTGCGCGATGAATGCCTTAATCAGGAACTGTTCCTGAGCGTGACCGAAGCGCGTGTGGTGGTCGAACAATGGCGACACAAATACAACGCGAAACACCCCCACAGCCGATTAGGCTTTCTCTCCCCAAATACATTTGCCAGACTCTGGCGAACAATCAACAAAGCAGCGGCTGGCTCCATTCGGCCTACGGCCTCATTGCGCCACCCGCTGCAAAACCTACAATACCAAACCTACGGAAATACTCTCACTTAAAGTGGTAGCAAAGATGGGGTCCATGGGGTCCGATCACCTGCTGTTACAATAGAGGCTGTCCCAAAAATATAAAGATTTTATAGTCAACTGGATGACGTTGATAAAAAGAGCCGGAAAGAGCAAGTTTTTGCTCGATCCGGCCAAAAAAGGGTTCTATAATTGAGTTAGCGAAAATCAATATAGCCCTTTCTATGAAAAATATAGCCATCCAATGCCTCCTGCGTCCAGCTTTAACTGTGGTCGACCGGTGCCTCGATTACGATAACTTCCGCGCCACCATTGATCGAATCGATCGGCTGCTGATCGACTCGGAGGTTGAATCGCAGGCCATTGAGCTGGCCTTGGAGGGGTGGCCGCCAATGGGTCTAAAGGCCCGGCGGCAGCGGGCCAGTTTTGCCATCAAGGCACTGCGCATGGATACGCTGGGCCGTCTGCTCGGAGGGATTTCGTTTCGGCATTTGTCGCGGGCTCTGGGCAGCAGCGATCTGTTGGCCGACTTTTGCCGTGTCCGGCAGATCGATGGCATCAGGGGCATCTCCAAAAGCACCCTGGAGCGGGCCTCGAAGTTTTTCAGCGAAGAGCAGTTGAGGGCCTTGCACCGGACCTTGGCTGAGGTGGTGGGCGATGCCCTTCTGGCCCGGCAGGTGGGATTGGACAAGCCGATTGACACCACCATTTGCCTGATCGACGGCACCTGTTTGGAGGCTAACATTCATTGGCCGACGGACTGGGTATTACTCAAGGATGTAGCCGGCACGTTGCTCAAAGCGATCCGGCTGATCCGCGAGAAGGCCGGTGTGCGCCATCGCATGCCGATCGAACCGGAGCCCTTGGCTCGGCAGATGAATCGGCTGTGCATACAGATGACCCACAGCCGGCGGCGAAAGGACAGCGCGCGGCAGCGCAAGGGTATCTTGAGGCAGATGAAAAAGCTGCTCAAACGGATCGGGGAGCATGCCCGCAGTCACCGGGAATTATTGCAAGCCTGCTGGGAGCAAAGCGATTATAGCGAAAAACAGGTCCAACAGATCCTCGCCCGGATGGAGCGCATGAGCGAGCAAATCCCGGTGGTCATCAAACAGGCGCACGAGCGGATCATTGGCGGCCGCCAGGTGAAAAACGCAGAGAAAGTCTTGAGTGTTTACGAACTCGATGGGCAGGTGATTGTGCGAGGTAAAGCGGGCCAAGAGGTCGAGTTCGGCAACACCCTGTTTTTGGGAGAAAGCGTTGAAGGGTACCTGCTGGACTGGAAACTCTACGGCAGCCGAACTCCAAGCGAAAATGAACAAATGCAAGAGAGTTTGCAAAGACAGAACCGCTTCAACCTGGAAGAACCCATAGCGGCCATGTGCGCGGACCGGGGATTTGCCTCCCAGCGGGCCCGCCGGCAGTTAGCCCAGGAGGGAATCTACGACGCGCTCTGTGCACGGGCTCCGAAGCAGTTGAAAAAACGGATGGAGGAACCACTGTTCAGACAATTGCAAAAGCGCCGGGCCAGCACCGAAGGGCGGATCGGGGTATTGAAGAATCGCTGGCAGGCCGGGCGGTTGCGCAGCAAAGGCTTTGCCAACCGCTCGATCAGCGTAGCCTGGTCGGTACTCTCGCACAACCTATGGAAAGTAGCCAAGATGCTGGCCCAGCAAGACGAACTAAAAACCAAAGCGGCGGCCTAGAGAGCGGAAAAGCAAGGACAATACTTTTTCACAGCCTTACTGTCGGCTCATACAAAGAAAACCAGGCAACCGGACCCCAAAACCAGTATCCTAGCGTCATAGGAGAGCAAAGTTGATACTCTCCCAAATGCAAATACCTCTAAAATGAGCGCCTATCAAAAGCCCTCGCAAAAATCACCCTTTTGGGACAGCCTCTATGATATTAAATTAAAAAAAACCGGGTTTTTACATTATGCTAAAGTCTGGCTGGGGAGCGGTCCAGGCTAACGGTATCCGGCAGAAGGCGATAAGGCCGCGTGCATGAGTATGGAAGCAGAAAAGGCCCATTCTCTTTTTGCTTGAGTGAACGGGAAAGGCATCTTTTTATAATTTGTTCTGGGAGGGAGGCATTTGCGCACCGCCCGATTGTCGCCAGGGTAGCTCAGTGGTAGAGCAGAGGACTCATAAGCCTTTGGTCGGGAGTTCAACTCTCCCCCCTGGCACCATGAATACCAACGACTTGGATAATTCTTGGGAACCTGCTAGGCAAACTCTCGGGAAGGTTCGGAAATCGAAGAAAACACCGTAATCCGACATCGCATCGCTCGCCTTTGAGGGGAATCGATTACGCTGTTTTTCGTAGGATCGGGCGGCGAACCCAACCGGCATTGCAAGCAGAATACTGAAATGAGGACAAATGTAGCGTTATGAATTTTAAATACGTTAGAAATAAATTTGTAAAAAAAGTGTAAAGGAAAATTACGTAAGTCCTTACTTCACAAAAGTTTTTGAATTTTTTTAACACTTTTTTAACCATGTTTTTTCTGGACAAATGAGGTATTTCCCCTAAATTCTTTATCAGACACATGAATAGGATAATACAAAATGGTTTAGAAACGCGGCGAATGGATCGTCGCCCCACCCAGGACAAAAAAGGATTCTCCCTGGTAGAACTCATGGTGGGTTCATCAATCCTTACTCTTGTGCTCGCCGGCGCCTTCAGCGGTCTGGGGCAAGCGCTCTGTATCTCTGAAGTCGTGCAAAGCTCCAATTTCGCAGCGCAGCTTCGCAGCGCAGCTCTTGCAAAGCGAAATGGACGAAATCCACCTGCTGCAATGGGACGAGGTGGCAAACCTGCAGGGCAAAGATTCTTTCGATCCTCGAAAGAACTTTTCCACTGTACCTTTGCGGGACTACTCCTGCACGAGGATTGTTTCGTCGAAGGGAACCTCTCAAAAAGAAATTCGTCTTATCGTGGAATGGACGGATTTGAGGGGGAAACGCCACTCCAACGAATATGTCACTTATTACACGAAGGAGGGGCTTTTTGACTACTCCTATCGTTCACTCTGATTTTCCCGGTTTCCGCTCCAGTCCAGTAACGAACCGGAAAATCGAAGACTAGAAAAAGCAGTAAAAGGATTTCGCCGCAACTGGCCGCAGGCGAAGAACAAGAGGTATGGATTCGTTTTACCTTTTACCAGAAGTAATCGTAGTCGCTTTGGTTGCCTCCCTAATTTTAACCGTAATCGCATTCTCCATCAGAGCCATCATGCTGCATAGCATAAGTTTGACCTACCATGCCGAAATTACCGCCCAAGGGAAAAAAACATTGAACTCATTTACCGATGACGTCCGGGTTGCCACCGATATTATTGTTTTGGATTCAGACGAACTTCTGCTGGAGACTTCCCTGGACCCGGCAAAAAGCAATTTGGTGGAATACAATTACGATGCCAACAAACAAACATTGGTCCGCACCATTTACGTCAATACCCTGAATGAAGAGGATATTTTACTGATGGATGGATTGAAGTCATTTTCTTTCACCTATTACACCATAGTGGGCGATGTTACGACAAAAGCCATCGAAACCAAAAAGATCAGGCTTAGGGCAGAACTGACACGGGGCAGCGGCCTTGAAACCGTCATCGATCGCGAAATCGCCACCCAGGTGGTCATGCGAAACCGAAAAATGCACAATTAATTTGATCGCGATCCAATGAGAATGGAGAAAAAAGAGGGATCCATTATCCTGGCAGCGCTGTTTATGGCCGCCATCGGAGGGTATCTCGTGACCAGTTACCTCAAGGCTACCTTGCTCGAACGTAAATTGGCGGAAGAAAATTATTATACCGGGAGCGCTAAAAACCTGGCCGAGGCGGGAGCGGAAACCGGAGTCCTGGCCCTCAATACCAATGATTGGTCTGGCTGGACTTTAAATGGAAAAGTAGCCCTCAAGAAGCTTCCCTTAGTGGATATCGGGAATAGCCTTGAGGGTACCATAACGGTTAAGATAGACGACAGGTTCACCGACCCGTTCATTATCAGTGAAGGGCGCATCGACCTGCCCAGGGGTAAAACGCTGCAGGAGCAAATCAAGGTGGAGACCCAGCCCAGAGCGTTGTTTCCCAATGCCATCACGGCGCGCGACTATGTCTATTTTTACAGGGGCAGTAAAAACAACAATATCATCAAAATAGACAGTTACGATTCAGCCAAAGGCGATTACGACCCGGTCCTGAACCGCAACCGCAATGACAAAGGAACGGTGGCCAGCAAAAGGATGTACACCTATTCCCGCTCCAATGCCGAAATTTACGGTTATATGGCGACAAAAAAAGGCCAGCCGGTAAGCGTTGGCAGAAACGGCAGGGTTTACGGAATAGACACTCCCTACTATGTGAAACGGGATCAAGACCGCATCGCCACCGATTTCAAAGCCTCTTTTCCGGACAAGACGGCACCCGTTAAAAAGAATGCGACCAAATGGTCGAGTAAAAGCACTGTCACTTACAATGGCAGTCTCAACCGGGGCAATCCCAAGCTTTATCGGTTTTCAGGTGATTTGAATATCAGCTCTTCGCAAACCTTGGTCATCAGAAACCATGTGGCGCTGATAATTGACGACGATTTTTACCTCCGCGGCAAAGTCCGGGTGGAAAATGGCGGCTCCCTGGTTATTTATCTCTACGACGATTTTACCATCTACGACTCCGGCCAAATCATCACTGAGTCGAAAAAACCGATTGATTTCGGTAGTGTATAAAAAAAGAATGTTATTTGGTATTTTTAGCTGAACAAATAGCGTTAGGCAGTTTATTCTTAGTGCATGGTTACTAAAATTATTAATTGTCGGCACTGTGGAAGTGAAAATATCATTAAATTTGGCAAGACGCCCAACCATAAACAGCGCTACCGCTGCCATGATTGTGGTAAACAAAGCCGCGAAAACCCCACAGTGAAATACACCGAAGAGCAAAAAGAAATGATCCTTCGAGTCTATCAGGAACGCAGCAGTCTACGCGGTTTACAGCGCGCCTTCGGGGTGAGTCCCAACACCGTTTTGAGTTGGTTAAAAAAAACGACAATCGCTGCGACCGCTCAAAAGCACGATTCTTGCGGCCCGCCGCCATGATGTCATTGAACTGGACGAACTGTGGTCTTTTGTGGGGCGCAAGAGCGATGCCCAATGGGTTTGGATCGCTCTTTGCCGACGCACCCGTCAAATCCTCTCCTATGCCATTGGGCCTCGGGATTGGTATCGTTGCCGGGAACTTTACGAGCGTCTGCCACGGGCCTACAAAAGATGTGCCACCTACAGCGACTTTTGGAGCACTTATGATGAAGTCTTTCCTCATAACCGATCCGTGGGAAAAGAAACCGGTGAAACGGCCCATGTGGAACGATGGAACAATACCCTGCGCCAACGACTGGGTCGTTTCACACGCAAAACCCTCTCCTTTTCCAAGCTTAAGAGTATGCATGAAACCTGTCTGAGACTTTTTATTCATCAATATAATCAAGAATTAGCCACCATTCCTACTTAATACACTACCTGATTTCATCCTCAATTCCACCGCTACCCGCAATGGAAGGGCCAGGTATTACTACCTTAGCCCGGATATTTCATGAAGGGTAAAGTTTGGCTCGTTATTGCTATTGGAGATGGATTTCTTTGTATTTTGAGCAGATCGTCTTGATTTTTAGGTGTTTTTCAGGGTGTAGAGACACTGCCCCCTTTCCCCCATTGGTTCGGTAGTGCCGGGGGCAGCACCAATGCACCCTTTAGGTTGGCACCAATCGGCGGGCCGCATGGTTGAAAAGACTGGCCCAAGGATAACTCTCACTTAGGTGAAAGTGAATCGTTCGGGTGTTGCGCACGATGACCGCTCCGATCTTGATTAATTTGAGCCGCAGGGTGTGGCATTGGGCCCGCGCCCACTTCGTCCCTTTTAAGGCTAACCGGCGCATGGCTTCCATCAAGGTGTAGGCCAGCGCCGACAAGAGCAATCGCCACTGATTGGCCCACCATTGATGGGCGCTGGTGCGCTCGCTGAACAATTGCATCTGTTCCTTGATTCGGTTCTCCATTTCACCGCGGCCACAGTATACCTTGTCGTAAAGCTCCTGGGGATCGCCCGGCAGGTTCGTCACCACGAAGCGCGGGTTGGACCCCTGTGCGGTGTGTTCGGCTTTATGGATGACCAACCGCAGCCATCGCCACGAATCGGCAGCATAGACGAAGTCCTGGAATAACCGTTGTTTTTCACCCCTTAGTTCGAACCATTCTTTGGCCTGCTTTTGCAACTGCTGGGCGTCTTGCTGCAAGCGTGCATTGCGAGCCATCCCCACGATGTAACTAACTTCGTTGCGGTCGCACCAAGAGAGTATCCGGTCTCGACAAAATCCACTGTCGGCGCGCCAAATAATCCGCGTACGGGGCCAGCTTTGGCGAATCCGTTTAACCAGCAATTTGAGGATGGCCCCGGCATGCTTGCTGGCATCGATCTTGCTCGGCCGCAGGTAGGCCACCAGCAGCTGATCACCGCAAAAAACATATAGCGGCAGAAAACAGTAATGATCATAATAACCGTGGAAAAAACGTCCCTCCTGGAGCCCGTGCACCGGATTGTCGGTGGCGTCAAAGTCCAGGATGATCTCTTCGGGTTCCTCGGCAAAGGAGCCCATGAACTGTTCGACCAACAGCTCGTTTACCGCAAAGGCCGCCCGCCGATCCTGCCCGTTTTCAAAACGACACACAGTCGGCGCGCTGGCCAACGTTTCAATGCGCCCCGTTACCGTTTGCAACAATGGATCGTGGCGCAGGGTATCAAAGTCGTTCAAATCCTCATAGCCCGCCACCAGCCCGTAAACGCGCTGCCGCAGCATCCCCAATACCTCATGGCGTACTTTGCCCTTCTGCCGTTTGTCCACTAACTGTCGGGCCGCTCGTTCGGTCAAGCCCAACTGCCGATCCACTTCCCGGATCAAAAGCAGTCCGGCATCCGAAGTAACCTCTCCGCCCTTGAAATCAACCCGCACACGGCGGCCTTTTACCCTTGTCAACTGTAGCTTTAATTGTTTACCTTTTGTCATCGCTGATATTGCTTTAATTATTGATCTATCCTGCTGTATATCAGCAGTTAAGCATATCAACGATACTTTTTTTACGAAATATCCGGGTTAGCAAACCCATGATTTTCGGCACCGTCTATGCCCCCCGGGCCTATATCGACATGCGTGGGGACAACAAGGATGGCGCCTTTACGGGAGCCGTGGTGGGAGACCGGATTATCATCCGGGGCGAATATCGCTTGCATTTTGACGAACAATTGAAGAATTATGGGGGAGAAAGTCCCACTTACACGATCGAGCAATGGCAATCGCTCAAACCCCAGGAGATGGTTACACTGATCCCGTAAAAGCCCTCGCATGGCGGGCCAATGTTTCCTTGGGCAAATCTCTCGTCAAACTCCGGCTGTCGGAAGAGGAAATTATTACCGAACAAGGGCTTCCCGCTCTGCGCAAGCATCTTGACCAAGGTAATATCAAACAGGCCTCCCTCCTGAAAATATTGTCCTGGGACCTCAATCTGGTTAATGAGAAATTGATCATCGACCACCATATTGAGGATTACAGCCTGGGCCATTGCAATCTGAGCAATTACGAAATCGATCAATCTCTTTTGTCTAATTTTACCCTCAACGAATGCTGGGCCACCATGTCTCTGCCCTTCGACTTGCTGGAAGGAGTGTTTTTTGTGGCCTCTTGCAGCTACATCAGCAAAGTAGTTGTAGCCCATTGGGAAAAACGTCTCTGCCGCGACATTGTCTGGTATATCGTTGACCTTTCCTCGCTCACCATGACTCTGGAACGGCTGGAAAAAGAAACTCAGGAACCGGAAACGGAAGACGAGAACTCCGCAGGTGCAGAAAAGGACGATTTGGTGGAGGAATCGGTGTAATGCTGGCGCGATCACAGATAGTTCTAGTAGAAACCCTCAGGCATTTGGGCAGCTTGGACGATACCAACGCTGCATCTCTGCTGGAAAAATCCGATCTCTCCGGCTTTGCCATGGAGAAAATCCTGATCGCGGATTTCAATGTCACTCCCATACCGCTCCTTCTGGCCAAGGCAAAAGCCTACAAACTCGCTCCCATCAACATCGCCAAATTCAAAGTCACGGACCAATGCTTCGAGTTTCTGGAACTCGAGTTTTGCCGCAAACACAATATTTTACCCTTGGGAGATATTGGCCGTTACCTGGCCATTGCCACCTCCGACCCCCTCAATCCGGCCCTCAAAGCAAGAATTGAAGGGGTTACCAAAAAACCGTTCTACTTCCTCATCGCGCTGGCCGAAGACTTGGATGATAAATTCGGGGAGAAAAACAAAGATCAAATCTCGCCCACCCTCGGGTTTGGCGACGTGGTTGAAGCGCTGGGTATGGAATTCGATCTCGACGCCGACAATATCGAGGAAAAAGACCTCGAAAACGAGGAATCCGCGCCGGTCGTGCTGCTGACCAACCGTATCGTAGAAGACGCTTATTTTTCCGGCGCCAGCGATATTCACATCGAGCCGTTCGAACACCACACTCGCGTACGGGTGCACATTGACGGAATTTGCAAGGAACGGCTGACCATTCCGAAAAAAATCGCCGCCACTCTCCTGGCTCGGCTCAAAGTGATGGCCAACCTAGATATTGCCGAACGCCGGCGCTACCAGGACGGGCGCATCGTTTTCAAGCAATTCAATCGCAAGGGCATCGATGTGGACCTTCGTGTTTCCACCGCCCCCATGAATTACGGCGAGGGTTGTGTCATGCGTCTGCTGGACAAGCAGCGCTCCACCCTGCCCTTGACGGACCTAGGATTTTCGGAACAAAACCTGGAACATTACCGTGAATTGATCTCCCGCCCGTTCGGGATGATCCTGCACTGCGGACCAACCGGTTCGGGGAAATCCATGACCCTCTATTCGGCCCTCAATGAGATCAACAGTCCGGACCTCTGCATCCGCACGGCCGAAGACCCCATTGAATATACTCTGCCCGGCATTGTCCAAGTGCAGATGAATCGCAAAATCGGAGTTACTTTCGCCAACTCCCTGAGGGCTTTTCTCCGGCAGGATCCGGACATCATCCTGGTGGGGGAAATCCGCGATAAGGAAACCGCCGATATCGCCATCGAAGCCTCCCTCACAGGGCACAAATTGTTCAGCACCCTTCATACCAACGATGCTCCCAGCACCATAGTGCGCCTCACGGACATGGGTATCGAACCGTTTATGATTTCTTCCTCTCTCATCTGTGTATGCGCCCAAAGACTCATGCGCAGGCTTTGTGTAACCTGCAAACAGCCCTACGAACCCAATGAAATGGAAAAGGAGATCATGGAAAAGGCCATCGGATGGAGTGGTCCCATTTACACCTCGAAACGGGCCGGATGTCCCAATTGCGGCAACACAGGCTATCGCGGGCGGGTCGGCATCCACGAGTTAATGGCCTCGAATGACGAGTTGGTACAAGGCATTAATGCCAACCTACAAATTTCTCAGATCAAAGGCATCTCCGTCAGGAATGGCATGGCCACCCTCCACCAGGACGGCATGTTAAAAGTGAGGGAGGGTCTGTCCTCCTTCGAGGAATGCATCGCCACCGTTCCCACCGACATGGAAGATCTGGCGGGATTGAGAGAAAACAACGAATCGCAGCCTATCGAGGCCGTCGGGCGGTAAATCCCGGCCCCGGCCCAAGCACCGCTTCCGCCGCCAGGGCGCATTGCAGCCCGAAAGTGAGGTATCCGCAATACCCGGCCAATGGCATTTCGAATATTTTGAGGACATCAAAACTGGGAATCTTGTAAGTCCATTTGGCCAGGCTGAGAAAGTTCCACATTTCCCAGAAAAAACCGCACAACAAGGCTGCCAAAGCCCAGTTGAAAACATAGGACCAATTGCCTTGGCCGATGCCGCCCAGGCAAACGGGGGTACCGGTTAACCGGTTGAGGGCCACCCACCCGGCCAGGGGGCCGGCCCACAAAATCGGGAAAAGAAGTTCCGGTTTAAGACCTATAAAGAAAAAAGCGAGGAAAACAGCTAATAGGACAAGAACCGCCACCTCGGCCTCAAAGCGGATGCTAAGGGCCGGCCCGGACGCCGCCAGCCGCTCCAGCGCGGGAATAGTTCGCAAATAGCATTGCGCGCTATAAACTGCCGGTAATACGGTGGAAAAACAAAGACTTCCGTGGAAAAAATATTTTATCGGTAATATATTTTCCAATCCCAGGTAATGCCAGTTCTGCACAAAGCGGTTTAAATATTCAAAAAACCACCAAAAAGCGGCGCTCGTTAAAAACAGCATTAAAAACTCCAACGGCCTTTGCAGGAGGGGGCAATGGCCCAACTTGCGGAAAATGAGCGCATTGACCGTTGTAATAAAGGACAACCAAAGCGGGGTGAAGGTATATTCCTGCCAGGGAGCAAACCAGGCAAACCGGTTCCACGCTAAAATCCAGCAAACCATGCCTAAACCGAGTCCCAGCCAACCCCACCAGGGAAAATTATGACGCCGTTCAATTTCCCGATGGACCACTTTGGTCAGTGATTTATTAAATGAAAACCAAATCAGGATAAGGAGAGCTACAAGGCCCCAGTAAGCCCAATAAATAATAGGATGAAAGCTCGTGTAATCCATTTCCCATTGCAGGGGAGGAAATTGCAGAAAAGGAGACACATCGCGGCCCGCCAAGGCCAGACCGGCCAGCGGCAATCCCAAAAAGGAGACTAGTAAAAGGCTGGCGTTCAACCAGTGCCTCCGTTTATGCTTAAAAATTCTATTCATGCCCGCACAATACCGCCAGATGACTCTCGACTGAGCGCGCCATTGCATTCAGATTATAACCGCCTTCGAGAATCGAAACCAGCCGACCCGCGCAATGTTCATCGGCCAATTTCACGACCCACCGAGTCAGTTCGGCAAAGTCATCATCCTCCAGCCTCATTGCCGCCAGAGGGTCCTCCCGGTGAGCGTCGAACCCGGCCGATATTAGTATCATTTGTGGCCTCAGGCATTTGGCAGCCGGTATCAATTGCTCCTGAAATGCTTTTTGGTATTCCTCGATGGCACAACCTGCGGGCAGAGGAACATTGAGGGTGAATCCCTCCCCGGCGCCCCGGCCGGTATCTGTTGAAGCGCCCGTTCCGGGGTAGTAAGGGTATTGGTGGATGCTGAAATAAAAGACGGATGGATCCTCATAAAAAATTTCCTCCGTGCCATTGCCGTGGTGAACATCCCAATCAATGATGAGCAGCCTCTCCAGCCCATATTTCTCCTGAGCATAACGAGCGGCAACGGCAATCTGGTCAAATAGGCAAAACCCCATTGCGACCCCCGGCCGGGCATGGTGCCCCGGAGGACGGGAGCAGACAAACGCATTTCGGCAGTTGCCATCCATAACCGAATCCACAGCCATCATGGCTCCCCCGCTGGCTAGCAGGGCCACTCGGTAGGAATCCGGGCAGACCCGCGTATCTCCGGCGTCGAGCAAGGCAAGCCCTTGACGACAGGATTGCTCGACAAAAAGCCGGTATTCAGCCGTGTGGCATTTCTCTATCCAATGCGCCTCGGCCTCCTGCGGCTGCCGCCACAAGAGGCGATCCTTGAATAGCGAACCTTGGATGCGGTCATGCACAACCCTGGCCCGACAGGAAGTTTCCGGATGCACGGAGCCAGTATCGTGCAGCTCGTAACCCGGATGGTAAATAAAAGCGGTTTTAGTCATTTTAAAGGAAAGAATTCAACTTGTATTCTTTCTTGTCGAAATTTCATTCAACCGGCTCCGCGGGCAGGCCCCAACCGCCGCCGCCGGGGGTTTTCATGACGAGACGATCGCCGGGCTGAACGCTACGGCAATCCAGGGGCATGAGCGACTCTTTTTTACCGGAGGGTGAGACCAGATACTGCTTCCCCGGCTTTCCGGACGAGCCTCCCGCCATTCCGTAGGGCCCGGCGGCGCGGCGCTGGGTTAAAAGCGAAAGTTGGGACTCGTCCAAAAATTCGATTTCCCTGACGACTCCATCCCCACCACAATGCTTTCCACGACCACCGGAACCGGCGCGAATCTCAAAACGCCGCAGCCTGACGGGATAGCGATGCTCCAGAATTTCCGGGTCCGTTATGGCCGTGTTTGTCATGTGGGTGTGCACTGCGGAAGCGCCGGGCGCTTTTTCGGTGGCCCCCGATCCGCCGCAAATCGTTTCATAATAACTGAAGCTCTCATCCCCAAAAACAAGATTATTCATGGTTCCCTGGCTGGCCGCAGCAGCCCCCAAAGCCAGCAAGAGGGTGTCCACAATTCTTTGGCTGGTTTCCACATTGCCGCCGCCCACGGCGGGCGCTTTGGCGGGATCATGACCGAAAACGGGGTTGAGAAAGCAATCCGGAAAGATCACCCGAACCGGTTCCAGCAATCCTTCGTTTAAAGGAATTTTCTCATCCAGCAACAACCGTAGGACATAGACCAGGGCGCTATTGACGATAGCCGGGGTGGCATTCAAGTTCCCCCCATGCAAGGGCGAGGTCCCGCTGAAATCAACGGTCAAAACATCGGCTTCGCGGCGCAAACAGACTTCGATCACATGACCGTCGTCGAGGGTCTGGCGGGCTTTCAGGGGTGCTCGGGAAAGAAATGCCAGTTTTGATTTCATGAGGCAAGCGGCCCGTTTGCGCAGGGCATTCAAATAGGTCGAAACCGTTTCCGGCCCGTAATTTTTAGCCATTGATTGAAAAGCCCCTGCTCCTCGTATATTGGAGGCCACCTGCGCCTTGATGTCTGCCAGATTATCTTCAAGCGCCCGTGTCGGCCAGGGACCGCATTGGAGGAGCCTCTCAAGTTCCCCAAAATTTTCCCTGCCTGCAATAAAAAGCTTGAAGGGCACCAGGACAACCCCTTCTTCGGCCAGGCTGCGGGCCTCCGGGGGCATGGAACCGGGGCGGGTGCCGCCAATTTCAGCATGATGGGCCCGGTTGGCGACAAATCCCAGCAGGCGTTGGTTATTTTTTCCATCATCCACAAATACGGGCGTAATGAGAGTCACATCGGGGAGATGCGAACCGCCAAAAGCCGGATGATTGGTCAAAATAATATCTCCCGGAGAAAAATCCATGAGTTTGGCCACTTCGCGCACACACAGCCCCAAAGCGCCCAGGTGCACGGGTATGTGGGGCGCATTGACTACCAGACGGCCTTCCGGATCGAGCAAGCCGCAGGAAAAATCGAGCCGTTCCTTGATATTGGTGGAAAGAGCGGTGCGCCGCAATTGTGAACCCATCTCCTCCACAATTTGACGAAAACGATGGGTGAAAAGCTCTCGCTGCACGACTTCCGGGAGGTCGCCGGTGGCCGGTCCTTCGATCTCGTTCACTTTCGTCAGCATGACAGACTGCTCACTTCCGGCGACGGCTTTCCAGCCGGATTCAATCACCAGCGTGCTGTAGGCATCCGTTATGATGGCCGGCCCTTCAATCGCCGAGCCGGTTGACAAATCATTCCGGTTGAAAAGTGGCATACCCCCACCCCACCGGCTCGAACCAGCGGCGGTCTTTTTTACGGGCTCAGGTTTTTGACCGGACTCGGCAAAAGTTTCCGCCCGTATTTCAGGATCGGGGGTCGCAGCTATGACCTGAAGGGAAACCACTTCCATTTTCTTGGCCGAGGGGAAATATCCAAAAATGGACCTATAACGTTTCTCAAACTGCTTTAGAAGATTTTCGCCTTTCTCCCAGGCTACTACAAGGGAGGATTCCTGCCCAAGAAAACGCAATCGGGCAAAACGATTCCTGATCATCAAATGCTCTCTTTCCCAACCTTCGGCCGTCAAACGCCCAATGGCTTCATTTTCAAGTTCCAGGAAAATATTTTTAAGTTCAGCGGTAATTTCGGAAAAAGGCCGCAGCAATTGGCGCTCGGCAAAGGCATCGACGACAGCATGACTGAGACCGCGAGCGCTCAAAAGGCCCGCTTCGTCGGGAAAAAGGATTCGCTTGATCCCCAGCCGTTCTGCGACCGAACAGGCATGCATCCCACCGGCCCCACCAAAAGCGACCAGGGCATATTCGCCCGGATCGTAGCCCTCCCGTAATGAAATGCGGCGAATGGTATCGGCCATCCTCTCGTTGGCAATATCGAGGAACCCTTGCAGGATTTTCCTTTCCTCATCGGGATGGGCTTGGGCATGACGGCCGGGCAGCCCAGCCAGCAACTCCGCGAATCTCCTGGCCGCATCTTCTTCGAAAACGGGGATGCCGAATGAGTCCAGGTTCAACCGCCCCAGCAAAAGATGGACATCGGTCAAGCAAAGCGGCCCCCCGGTGCCATAACAGGCCGGGCCGGGATTGGCTCCGGCGCTCTTGGGCCCGACAAAGAGGGCTTCGCCGTTAAAACCGCAAATCGAGCCGCCGCCGGAAGCCACCGTCTCGATCGGCAAAGCGGGCGCCATCAGTTGGGCGCGACCCACACGGTGGCTTTCGCGGTATTCAAATTCGCCGTCAAAGCGGGAGACATCGGCGCTGGTGCCACCCATATCGAACGGAATAATTTTCTTCAAGCCGGCCCGCGCGCCAGCCGCTACCGCTCCCACCACTCCACCCGCCGGTCCGCTCAACAGGCTGTCCTTGGACCGGTAACGATGTCTCGGAACTAAGCCGCCCGCGCTCGTCATAACGGTTAATGCTCCCTTTGCAACCGCCTCCTCTACCTGGGTTAGGTAACGCCCCATAAGAGGACCGAGGTAGGCATCGACGACAGCCGTTTGGGTGCGCTCAAGGTATTTGATGAAAGGGGAGAGATTTTCCGAACAAACCACATATTCAAAACCAAGGTCCAATAACAAATCCTGCAAAGCTTGTTCATGGGCGGGGTTCCGGAAGCTGTTCAGGAGAGAGATGGCGGCGGCATCGCAACCGGCTTGCAAGGCCTGCTGGGCCGCAGTTTTCGCAGCCGACAAGTCTAGAGATTTCAGGACTGCCCCATCGGCCGCAATGCGTTCATCGATTTCTTCCACATGGTGGTAGAGCGGTTCCGGTTTTATGATATTCAAAGCAAATAGATCGGGACGCTTCTGGTCCCCGATGAGAAGTAGGTCTTGAAACCCCCTGGTGACAAAGAGAGCCACTTTCGAGCCTTCCTCCTCCAGCAAGGCGTTGGTTCCCCGCGTAGTGCCCAGTCGCAAGGCCAAAGGCGGCAGGGGCTGGTTGCCGGGGGTTCCCGTGAGCATGCGGGCGCCTACTATGGGTGATTCTTCCCCGGTGTAAAACTCCACCATGGATCCACTGGGAAACATCTCTCTAATAGAGCCGGAAAGCGTAACCTGGCGTTTTTCCAGATCGCATTGGGCAATTTCGAAATCGTGGTCCGATGGACCGGCCATTCGCATTCGGAAGCCCATGAAGAAGTCTTTGGGCAAATCCCAGGGAATGTCCAGCAGCAGCGTTCGATCTCCAATGCGACCGCCGACCCGCACTCGCAATGCCCCGCTCGAGAGCACTTTGGCGCGCTCGATCCTGCCCTCAGGCGAATACCCGAGGCAATCGGTAAAGGTTCCGCCCGTATCAATGGCAAGATTCCAGGACATTTTCAACAGAATTTCGCAGTATAAAGTGTCAGACCGACCTATGGTTTGTGCCGAAGCCGATCAAGGCAAACGCCCCAGATGGATAATTTTTTCTCCAATCCTGCTTATCCTCCAATCATGGGTGCGGGCTTTGGGATCGTATTGCTTGAGAAGACTCCAAAAATCCTCCGAATGATCGAAATGAGTCAGATGGGCCAGCTCATGCAATATGATATACTCCTGTAATTCGGGAGGGAGCAAAACCAGCCTCCAGTTCAGGGACAGTGTTCTCTTGCCGGAACAAGAGCCCCATTGGGTGGATTGATCCCGCACCGATACCCGTTTAACCTCAAGCTGATATTTTTCGGCTGCCCGGTAAACTTGTGGAGGAATCACCCTGGAAGCAAATCGTCTCATCAAATCTGCAAGTTGATCTTCCAGAGGATGTTTGGAATTTATAAAAAGACTTACAGTTTTCTTGTTCACATCCCAGGAAATTGAGGATCTCGATTCCGTAAAACTGATTTTTAGTTCCGCGCGGCTTCCATCAAAACTGAGATTAGGATTTTTTTGCAGATAGGCCATCAATCCAACCCGTTGTTTTCGCCTCGTTTTCAATTGCTTGCTGACCCAATCGGCTTTCTCATGCAAAAAATCAAGGGCCTGCTTTTCGCTAAACCCGCCGGGTAAAGTGAGCAGCGCTTGTTTATCGGGCGTGATGGTGAGGCGAAGATAACGGGAACGCCGTGAGCGCCTCATTTCATAAGGCACCATGAGAACTCCCTCGGCTGTTTGCAGCGAGCAGAAATGGGGTTGGGGCTCTTTATTTATTTTCACCGGCATTTTCAATTTTGCCGATCAACCGGTTGGTATAACGCCGCAGGGCCGATTCGGGGTCGATTTTGGCTAATCGGCAGGCCGCCGCCAGTTCAAACAGCATGGCTCCCGCAAGCTCTTCATTCATTCGCTCCCCCAGCGTCTTCAGCTTGGAGGAATTTATTTGGCCATCCTTCGCAAGGCCGCTTTTTCCGATTTTTTTAAACACGTCGCGGGCGTAGAGCAGAGCGGGTAACCGGGGTGGAATTCCCCCAAAAAGCGAATCCGTCTTGCCGTTATTGTTTTTTTCGGTCGCTTTTATCGCTTCCCATCGGCTGAGGGCTTCCTCGGCATTGCCGGCTTTGATGTCGCCAAAAACATGGGGATGCCTGCGAATCAGCTTGTCATTGACCTCCCGGGCGATCCGGTTGAGATCGAAATGATTGGCCTCCTCCGCCAACTGGGCATGCATCACCACCTGTAAAAGCACATCCCCAAGTTCTTCCAGCATGTGCTCCGTATCCTCCCGGTCGATGGTATCGAGCAGTTCGCAACATTCCTCTATTAGGCAATCGGCCAGGGATTGGTGGGTCTGGGCGCGATCCCAGGGACATCCATAGGGCGCCCGCAACCGGGCCACGGTTTTTCTTAATTCTTGAATGCTGTCGGGGGAAGCTGTCATTGTTGCTCGCTTTTAGTGACTCTCGGTTTTTACTTTTATCACACAAGATTCGGTCGCCTGCAATTCACATTTTTTAATCCATGGACAAACTCGACGAAATTATGGCCTGGAAAAGGCGGGAGATCGCCGACCGCATCCGGCCGGTCCGCGAGGAAGAACTGGCCAGACAGGCCCGGATTGTCAAAAAAGGACGTTCCTTTCGGGAAGCCTTGGCCGATCCCGAGGGCCTGAGCCTGATCGCGGAAATCAAACGCCGTTCCCCTTCGGCCGGAAATATCGCCGCAGATACTCCGGCCCAGGAGAGAGCACGCCTCTATTATAATGCCAACGTCGATGCCATTTCCGTTCTGACCGATGAAAAATACTTTTCCGGCGCTTTGCGGGATTTATGGGAGGTGAGCGAATTCCTGCAATTGCGGGAGGACCCACCGCCGGTCTTGCGCAAGGACTTCATGGTCCACCCCATTCAAGTTCTGGAGGCGGCCGAAGCGGGAGCTAAAGCTATCCTGATTATCGTGAGAGTACTCAACGGCGATGAGATCGAATCTCTTTTTGAAGCCGCCAACCTGGCAGAATTGGACAGCCTGTTTGAAATCCATAACCAGGACGAGCTGGACCGAGCCATTCAAGCGGGGGCAAAAATAGTAGGCGTCAACAATCGCAACCTTTCCAATTTCACAACCGATCTTTCCATATCGAAAAAATTGCTGCCCCTGATCCCGAAGGGAATCGTGAAAATTAGCGAAAGCGGCATTTTTAACCTGGACGATGCCTGGCGCGTTCGCGATGCCGGAGCCGATGCTGTCCTGATCGGACAGGCGCTTATGGAATTGGAAGACCCGGAACCTTTTATCAAGGAATTGCGAGACTTGACATAAATGCCTGGGGAGTCGTTAACGCCGAGCCGAACAAGGAAAATCCTTAACGGTTTGGAGCATTTTCCGAAAAAAAAGCTGGGGCAGAATTTCCTCATCGACGGCAACATCGTGCAAAAATCCTGCCGCCTGGCCGAATTGCAACCGGAAGATGCGGTTATCGAAATCGGGCCGGGTTTGGGCGCTCTAACGCAAGCTCTTTTAAAAACCGGGGCACACGTTTATGCCATAGAGGCAGATTCAGTTTTAGCCGCCTACCTCGAGCCGGAATTTTTGTCAAAATATCCCGCACGATTTCACCTCATGCAAGCGGACGCCGTCGCCAACCCCTTGGCGGGATATGTTCCAAAGCCTGACGCAGACGGCGAACTGGAAGATTTCAAAATCGTTTCCAACCTTCCCTACGCCATATCGTCGCCCTGGTTGAACCGCGTTTTGGCCGGCCCCCTTCCCTCCACCATGGTTCTCATGCTGCAACAGGAAACCGCCGACCGTTACGCCGCCGGATCCGGCTCGAAGAATTTCGGAGCCATAACGGTATTCCTGCAATCCGCTTATAATCTGGTGGAAAAACACAAAGTATCGCCCAACTGCTTTTACCCGATACCGGCGGTCGATTCGGTTATCCTGAAACTGGTCCGAAAAAATTCGCCCATTACATTTTCCGAAAAATCCACGAAAAAAATTCGCAGCCTGTTCACTCAAAGACGTAAACAAATCGGTGCCCTCTGCCGCAAAGATCCCACATTAACGCCCTGGATAAAATTCCTGGAAGAAACCGGCATCCCCCTGCAAAGCCGCCCCGAAAACCTCACCCTCACCGCCTGGCAAAAACTGAACAATATTTATTCGATGGCATAAAAAAATACAAAACCAGCTAAGCTTGGCTGTATATATAATTTTAATCCCGTTTTTTCTAAAAGGTAAACATGCCCCCTTATTGATTTAAGGGATGGATTAAACGGAATTACCTCTTGCATGGTGCGAGATTGTGGCTTGTGGCTAATGTTGCAATTGATGGAACCGGAGTAATTCAGGTTCTGTTATTCAAAAAAAACACGTAATGGTGATAATGCGGGAACATCGATAATAAATGCTATGGAAGTCCTCCTATCCATCATATCTTTTTTCCTGCTGATTGCTTTAATCGTTAAGGTGAATGGAATTCGCGACCGGCTAACCCGGATATTTCGTAAAAAAAGTATCGTTGATATGCTTAACTGCTGATATACAGCAGGATAGATCAATAATTAAAGCAATATCAGCGATGACAAAAGGTAAACAATTAAAGCTACAGTTGACAAGGGTAAAAGGCCGCCGTGTGCGGGTTGATTTCAAGGGCGGAGAGGTTACTTCGGATGCCGGACTGCTTTTGATCCGGGAAGTGGATCGGCAGTTGGGCTTGACCGAACGAGCGGCCCGACAGTTAGTGGACAAACGGCAGAAGGGCAAAGTACGCCATGAGGTATTGGGGATGCTGCGGCAGCGCGTTTACGGGCTGGTGGCGGGCTATGAGGATTTGAACGACTTTGATACCCTGCGCCACGATCCATTGTTGCAAACGGTAACGGGGCGCATTGAAACGTTGGCCAGCGCGCCGACTTTGTGTCGTTTTGAAAACGGGCAGGATCGGCGGGCGGCCTTTGCGGTAAACGAGCTGTTGGTCGAACAGTTCATGGGCTCCTTTGCCGAGGAACCCGAAGAGATCATCCTGGACTTTGACGCCACCGACAATCCGGTGCACGGGCTCCAGGAGGGACGTTTTTTCCACGGTTATTATGATCATTACTGTTTTCTGCCGCTATATGTTTTTTGCGGTGATCAGCTGCTGGTGGCCTACCTGCGGCCGAGCAAGATCGATGCCAGCAAGCATGCCGGGGCCATCCTCAAATTGCTGGTTAAACGGATTCGCCAAAGCTGGCCCCGTACGCGGATTATTTGGCGCGCCGACAGTGGATTTTGTCGAGACCGGATACTCTCTTGGTGCGACCGCAACGAAGTTAGTTACATCGTGGGGATGGCTCGCAATGCACGCTTGCAGCAAGACGCCCAGCAGTTGCAAAAGCAGGCCAAAGAATGGTTCGAACTAAGGGGTAAAAAACAACGGTTATTCCAGGACTTCGTCTATGCTGCCGATTCGTGGCGATGGCTGCGGTTGGTCATCCATAAAGCCGAACACACCGCACAGGGGTCCAACCCGCGCTTCGTGGTGACGAACCTGCCGGGCGATCCCCAGGAGCTTTACGACAAGGTATACTGTGGCCGCGGTGAAATGGAGAACCGAATCAAGGAACAGATGCAATTGTTCAGCGAGCGCACCAGCGCCCATCAATGGTGGGCCAATCAGTGGCGATTGCTCTTGTCGGCGCTGGCCTACACCTTGATGGAAGCCATGCGCCGGTTAGCCTTAAAAGGGACGAAGTGGGCGCGGGCCCAATGCCACACCCTGCGGCTCAAATTAATCAAGATCGGAGCGGTCATCGTGCGCAACACCCGAACGATTCACTTTCACCTAAGTGAGAGTTATCCTTGGGCCAGTCTTTTCAACCATGCGGCCCGCCGATTGGTGCCAACCTAAAGGGTGCATTGGTGCTGCCCCCGGCACTACCGAACCAATGGGGGAAAGGGGGCAGTGTCTCTACACCCTGAAAAACACCTAAAAATCAAGACGATCTGCTCAAAATACAAAGAAATCCATCTCCAATAGCAATAACGAGCCAAACTTTACCCTTCATGAAATATCCGGGCTAAATATTACGAAATCGAAGCCTTTTGGCTGGTAATGCCATTTTTGGGATCCTTTTTCATTTTGTTTTCCACCATGGCCTTCATCCACCATTTGGTTAACGGGACAAAATCGACCCTCCTGGATGTATTGGGCCTTCTGTTAAATGGGGCTATTTTTTACGGAATGAGCCAGGGCCTTATCAGTGCCAGGTATAGCGATGAATGGGTAGCGGTTATTACGTTGGGCTTGGCCATTTTCTATTGTCTCCATGTCCGGCTGTTTTTGGAAAAGAAGCTGGTTGACCGCAACCTGTTGTTCACGTTTGCCGGATTATCGGCTTTCTTCCTGACCGTCACGATGCCATTGGTCCTGTCGCGGGAATGGATAACAGTCAGTTGGGCACTGCAAGCCCTGGTACTATTGTGGATTGCTGGCAAAGGTGGATTGCTGGCAAAGTTCGCAGCGAATTCCTCCGCCTGGCCGCTTATCTGCTTTACTGCCTGGTTCTTTACCGTTATGCGTTTTTGGATCTTCCGGGTAATTTTTCCAGAAATCCGATACCGGAGGATATGACTTTGTGGAAATACCTGCCGGAGCTCATTGAGCGTTTGGTGGTTTTTGTCGTGCCAGCCGGTTCTTTTCTAGCCCGGATATTTCGTAAAAAAAGTATCGTTGATATGCTTAACTGCTGATATACAGCAGGATAGATCAATAATTAAAGCAATATCAGCGATGACAAAAGGTAAACAATTAAAGCTACAGTTGACAAGGGTAAAAGGCCGCCGTGTGGGGGTTGATTTCAAGGGCGGAGAGGTTACTTCGGATGCCGGACTGCTTTTGATCCGGGAAGTGGATCGGCAGTTGGGCTTGACCGAACGAGCGGCCCGACAGTTAGTGGACAAACGGCAGAAGGGCAAAGTACGCCATGAGGTATTGGGGATGCTGCGGCAGCGCGTTTACGGGCTGGTGGCGGGCTATGAGGATTTGAACGACTTTGATACCCTGCGCCACGATCCATTGTTGCAAACGGTAACGGGGCGCATTGAAACGTTGGCCAGCGCGCCGACTTTGTGTCGTTTTGAAAACGGGCAGGATCGGCGGGCGGCCTTTGCGGTAAACGAGCTGTTGGTCGAACAGTTCATGGGCTCCTTTGCCGAGGAACCCGAAGAGATCATCCTGGACTTTGACGCCACCGACAATCCGGTGCACGGGCTCCAGGAGGGACGTTTTTTCCACGGTTATTATGATCATTACTGTTTTCTGCCGCTATATGTTTTTTGCGGTGATCAGCTGCTGGTGGCCTACCTGCGGCCGAGCAAGATCGATGCCAGCAAGCATGCCGGGGCCATCCTCAAATTGCTGGTTAAACGGATTCGCCAAAGCTGGCCCCGTACGCGGATTATTTGGCGCGCCGACAGTGGATTTTGTCGAGACCGGATACTCTCTTGGTGCGACCGCAACGAAGTTAGTTACATCGTGGGGATGGCTCGCAATGCACGCTTGCAGCAAGACGCCCAGCAGTTGCAAAAGCAGGCCAAAGAATGGTTCGAACTAAGGGGTAAAAAACAACGGTTATTCCAGGACTTCGTCTATGCTGCCGATTCGTGGCGATGGCTGCGGTTGGTCATCCATAAAGCCGAACACACCGCACAGGGGTCCAACCCGCGCTTCGTGGTGACGAACCTGCCGGGCGATCCCCAGGAGCTTTACGACAAGGTATACTGTGGCCGCGGTGAAATGGAGAACCGAATCAAGGAACAGATGCAATTGTTCAGCGAGCGCACCAGCGCCCATCAATGGTGGGCCAATCAGTGGCGATTGCTCTTGTCGGCGCTGGCCTACACCTTGATGGAAGCCATGCGCCGGTTAGCCTTAAAAGGGACGAAGTGGGCGCGGGCCCAATGCCACACCCTGCGGCTCAAATTAATCAAGATCGGAGCGGTCATCGTGCGCAACACCCGAACGATTCACTTTCACCTAAGTGAGAGTTATCCTTGGGCCAGTCTTTTCAACCATGCGGCCCGCCGATTGGTGCCAACCTAAAGGGTGCATTGGTGCTGCCCCCGGCACTACCGAACCAATGGGGGAAAGGGGGCAGTGTCTCTACACCCTGAAAAACACCTAAAAATCAAGACGATCTGCTCAAAATACAAAGAAATCCATCTCCAATAGCAATAACGAGCCAAACTTTACCCTTCATGAAATATCCGGGCTAGGCGCAGCGCTCCTGCTGGGAAAAACCCAAAGTCCTTTCAAAAATACCGCATCCAAACCCAACGACATTAAAGAGTGGTTGCAAAAACAGGGGGTTGCCAAAACCGGATTCATAGTGGCTGTAGCCATTGCTTTCATCTACTTGAACCTCGAAGCCTATCGCACATTGCAATTTATATACGCGCCCCTGCAATTGCCGGCTCTGACCCTTATCTGGCTCGCCTTGTGCTCTCTGTTGCTGGTCGTTTACAAGAAATCGGAAAGTGGCGCCATCGGTTCGTTTTTCATATTCTTTTGCGGCTTGGCGGCGATGAAATTACTCACCTTTGATCTATTAAGATGGGACTATGGAATAACCCACGGATATGCGGGCGCCTATTCGATTGTCGAAGGAATATTCCGCACTATGGACTTCGGAATGATTATCGCCTTTTGCGGGTTCTCCTATTTCACATTGTTGGGGAAAACGGATATGCGGCAAGAGCGCGCGATTTTGGCAGCCCTGGGGTTAGCGTTGTTTTTCATCTATGCGACTTTGGAAACGGACACCCTACTGGCAAATTTCCTACCCGGTCTGAGGGTTGGCGGGGTGAGCATCTTGTGGGCAGTCTTCGGGATAACGTTTCTTATCACGGGCATTCGCAAAAATCAATCCACTTTACGCTATTGCGGGCTATTTCTGTTTACCGTCGTAGTGGCCAAGATCTTCTTTGTGGACCTGAATAAGCTGGAGCAGCTATATAGGATTATTGCGTTCATACTACTGGGCATTCTTATACTTTCCGGTTCTTTCGTTTACCTGCATTACCGGCAAGCCTTCACCAATGAGGAGGAGAAAGAGGAAGAAAAAAAAGAATAATAATGAAATCCCTCAAGCGCCTACTGGAATCATTACCCGGGAAGATTCTGGCAATCATTTTAATATCGATTGCCTTGTTGCGATTCTCGACCCCCTGCTGGGGCGATTTCGAGTTGTCTCAATACGAATTCTTTAAAAATATCGAGGTGCAGACGGCGGTAGTGTATTAAGTAGGAATGGTGGCTAATTCTTGATTATATTGATGAATGAAAAGTCTCAGACAGGTTTCATGCATACTCTTAAGCTTGGAAAAGGAGAGGGTTTTGCGTGTGAAACGACCCAGTCGTTGGCGCAGGGTATTGTTCCATCGTTCCACATGGGCCGTTTCACCGGTTTCTTTTCCCACGGATGTAAACGCCGGGGAAAAACCGGTACGGTAAAGAGGGCGCTTTAAAACCGGTACGCTTATCCTAGAAAGGAGGAGTGTATCGAGATATGAAGCAATGGACAAGAGTGCGGCACAAAGTGCTGCGGGACAAGCAGAGCAAGCGCTCTGTAATGCGAGAAGAGGGACTGCACTGGGAGACCCTGGGAAAGATGCTGGCCTATTCCCAGCCGCCGGGATACCGGCGCAAGAAGAGGCGAGAGCGCAAGATCGATCCGTATGTGGGCTGGATCGAGGAGGTGCTCAAAGCGGACCGGAACGTGCCCAAGAAGCAGCGCCATACGGCCAAACGGATCTACTACCAGCGTTTGGGTCGGGAGAAGGGCTACCAAGGGGGCTACACGGCGGTCAAGGAGGTGGTGGCCGAGCTGCGAGCGAGGCGGCGGGAAGTGTTCGTGCCGCTGGAGCACCGCCCCGGGGAGGGACAGGTGGACTTCGGTCATGCCCTGGTGAAGGAGGCGGGGCAATTGCGTAGGCGGCCATTTTTTGCCATGAGCCTGCCCTACAGCGATGCCTTTTTCGTGCAGGTGTTCGAACGGGAGTGCACGGAGAGCTTCTGGGAGGGGCCCCTGCGAGCTTTTGAGTTTTTCGGGGCGGTGCCCCGGCGCATCAGCTATGACAACTCGAAGGTGGCGGTGGGTAAGATTATCGGTTCGCGTGAACGCAAGCTGACCGACGGGTTTCTGCAGCTACAGAGCCATTACCTGTTCGAGGAACACTTCTGTCTGCCCGCCCGGCCCAACGAGAAGGGCGTGGTCGAGGGGATCGTGCGTTATGCCCGGGCCAACTTCCTGGTACCGGTACCGCAGGTTCGGGACCTGGAGGAACTCAACGCAAAGCTGTTGGAGGCATGTGAGCGGGACATGGAGCGTAAATTACGCGGGAAAAGGGCGGTGAAAAAGGAACTGCTGGCCGAGGAGCGCGCCGTCATGCTGGCGTTGCCGCCCATACCCTTTGAAGCGAGCCGCAAACGCTCGACCTGCGTCAGCAGCCTCTCGCTGGTGCGCTTCGAGTGCAACGACTATTCGGTGCCGGTGCGCTGCGCCCACCATCCGGTGGTGGTGGAAGGGTCCTGTCGGCAGGTGATGATCTTCTGTGGGGGCCAAGAGGTGGCCCGGCACCGCCGCATTTGGGATAAAGAGCAAGTCTCTTTCGAGCCGGTGCACTACCTGGCTTTGCTGGAGAAAAAACCGGGCGCTTTGGACTTCGCCCGCCCACTCTCGGGCTGGCAGTTGCCGCAGTGCCTGCAGGTCCTCAGACGCCGGCTCGAAAGCCAATGCGGGGGCGAAGGCACCCGGGAGTATATCCGGGTGCTGCGGCTGTTGGAGAAACACCCCATGGCGGCCTTGCAGCAGGCCGTCGTCTCGGCCCTGCGGGTGGGGGGACTGACTCGTGAGGCCATCGCCCAGTATCTCTATCCTCAGGAAGACTACGGGAGCAGAACCTTCCGGCTGGACGGCCATCCACACCTGCGTCACGTCCGTGTGGCCGCCCCTGACCTCGGTGCCTACAGCGAACTGCTCAAGATTCCAGGAGGGGCTTTATGAAGGAAGAAAAAAACCAGCTGCTGTTACACCATCACCTCAAGAAACTGAAGTTGCCCACCATCCTGCGCGAATGGCCGGCGGTGGCCGCGGCTTGTTCCCGGGACCGGCTCGATTACGCCGCCTTTTTGTTGCATCTGGTCGAACGGGAGCTCATTGAACGCGAACAGCGGGCCGCCCAGCGGCGGATCAAAAACGCCCGTTTCCCCGTGCTCAAGACCCTCGAGAGCTTCGCCTTTGAAGCGCAGCCCTCGATCAACGAAGCGCTCATCCGAGAGCTCATGCGCGGGGAGTATGTCGACCAGCGCGAAAACGTGCTGCTCCTCGGTAACGCCGGTACCGGTAAAACGCACCTGGCCACCGCCCTGGGCTTTGCCGCCTGTGCCCAGGGCCGGCGGATCCGTTTCTTCGGGGTCACCGCCCTGGTTACCCATATGCTCGAGCAACGCGACAACCACGACCTGCAGCGCTTCATGAAGCAACTCGAAAGGCTCGACCTACTCATCCTCGACGAACTCGGTTACGTCCCTTTTTCCAAGACCGGTTCCGAACTGCTCTTCGACGTGGTCAGCCGCGCTTACGAGCGCACCAGTCTCATCGTCACCACCAACCTGCCCTTTGAGAACTGGATCGAAGTGCTCGGTTCCGAACGGCTCACCGGAGCTCTGCTGGACCGACTCACCCATCGGGTGCATATCCTCGAAGCCAACGGGCAAAGCTACCGCTTGCGCGATGCTCGACGCCGTCGCCGTGGCACAAAACAATAAACGCCTTGGGCCCGGCTCGTCGGCCTCCGGCCTCCTCACCGACCCCAAGCCAATCCCCAAAACCAACTCCCAAACCCTAAACCTTGACGTACCTGCAATTACTAACCTAAACCTTATTCCAAGCGTACCGGTTTTACCCCGACCCCCGTACCGGTTTCATCCCGGCGTTTACACACGGATCGGTTATGAGGAAAGACTTCATCATAAGTGCTCCAAAAGTCGCTGTAGGTGGCACATCTTTTGTAGGCCCGTGGCAGACGCTCGTAAAGTTCCCGGCAACGATACCAATCCCGAGGCCCAATGGCATAGGAGAGGATTTGACGGGTGCGTCGGCAAAGAGCGATCCAAACCCATTGGGCATCGCTCTTGCGCCCCACAAAAGACCATAGTTCGTCCAGTTCAATGACATCATGGCGGCGGGCCGCAAGAATCGTGCTTTTGAGCGGTCGCAGCGATTGTCGTTTTTTTTAACCAACTCAAAACGGTGTTGGGACTCACCCCGAAGGCGCGCTGTAAACCGCGTAGACTGCTGCGGTCCTGATAGACTCGAAGGATCATTTCTTTTTGCTCTTCGGTGTATTTCACTGTGGGGTTTTCGCGGCTTTGTTTACCACAATCATGGCAGCGGTAGCGCTGTTTATGGTTGGGCGTCTTGCCAAATTTAATGATATTTTCACTTCCACAGTGCCGACAATTAATAATTTTAGTAACCATGCACTAAAAATAAACTGCCTAACTCTATTTGTACAGCTAAAAATACAAAATAACATTCTTTTTTTATACACTACCCGATCTTCCAGGTTGACCAAGACCAGTCATGCCATCCCCGGAATTGGCTGCCTTAGATTTGGCCAAAAAAAGCCCTTCCCTTATGGCGAACGAAACTTCTATGCACAACTGCCAGCCAGGTTGATCGGACCCCATCTTTGCTACCACTTTAAGTGAGAGTATTTCCTTAGGTTTGGTATTGTAGGTTTTGCAGCGGGTGGCGCAATGAGGCCGTAGGCCGAATGGAGCCAGCCGCTGCTTTGTTGATTGTTCGCCAGAGTCTGGCAAATGTATTTGGGGAGAGAAAGCCTAACCCGGATATTTCGTAAAAAAAGTATCGTTGATATGCTTAACTGCTGATATACAGCAGGATAGATCAATAATTAAAGCAATATCAGCGATGACAAAAGGTAAACAATTAAAGCTACAGTTGACAAGGGTAAAAGGCCGCCGTGTGCGGGTTGATTTCAAGGGCGGAGAGGTTACTTCGGATGCCGGACTGCTTTTGATCCGGGAAGTGGATCGGCAGTTGGGCTTGACCGAACGAGCGGCCCGACAGTTAGTGGACAAACGGCAGAAGGGCAAAGTACGCCATGAGGTATTGGGGATGCTGCGGCAGCGCGTTTACGGGCTGGTGGCGGGCTATGAGGATTTGAACGACTTTGATACCCTGCGCCACGATCCATTGTTAGCAAACGGTAACGGGGCGCATTGAAACGTTGGCCAGCGCGCCGACTTTGTGTCGTTTTGAAAACGGGCAGGATCGGCGGGCGGCCTTTGCGGTAAACGAGCTGTTGGTCGAACAGTTCATGGGCTCCTTTGCCGAGGAACCCGAAGAGATCATCCTGGACTTTGACGCCACCGACAATCCGGTGCACGGGCTCCAGGAGGGACGTTTTTTCCACGGTTATTATGATCATTACTGTTTTCTGCCGCTATATGTTTTTTGCGGTGATCAGCTGCTGGTGGCCTACCTGCGGCCGAGCAAGATCGATGCCAGCAAGCATGCCGGGGCCATCCTCAAATTGCTGGTTAAACGGATTCGCCAAAGCTGGCCCCGTACGCGGATTATTTGGCGCGCCGACAGTGGATTTTGTCGAGACCGGATACTCTCTTGGTGCGACCGCAACGAAGTTAGCCCGGATATTTCATGAAGGGTAAAGTTTGGCTCGTTATTGCTATTGGAGATGGATTTCTTTGTATTTTGAGCAGATCGTCTTGATTTTTAGGTGTTTTTCAGGGTGTAGAGACACTGCCCCCTTTCCCCCATTGATGTGCACTGGAAAAAGTGGACACGAGATTCTCCTAAATGGAGAATCGAAGCATGGGAAGAAGACGCTTTAGTATAGAGTTCAAAAATGAGGCAGTTCAACTGATGATACTCGATGGTCTGAGCGCCACCGAGGTATCGACCAAACTTGGGGTCAACACCAACCAATTGTATAGGTGGAAGAGGCTCTATCTGGACGATCAGCAGGGCGAAGCCACCTCAAAGCGACAGAGCAGTCCGAAGGAGATGGCGGCCGAGATAGATCGTCTTCGCAAAGAGCTGCGCCGCTCGGAGCGGATCAACCAGATACTAAAAAAAACGGTGGGCTACTTTGCCAAGGACGAACAATGAAGTACCAGTTTGTCAAAGACAACGAGGGGCGCTTCAAGATCGAGGAAATATGCTCGGCGATGGGGATTTGTCGCAGTGGCTATTACTGCTGGAGGCACCGAGCGCCCTCGGCCCGGCGGATCGAGGACGAGGGAATCAAGGGGGCGATCCTGAAGGTACACAAAGAGGCCAAGGGCCGCTATGGGCATCGGCCAATGCACCGCCATCTGAAGGATGATGAGGGCATCGATTGCGGCCGTGACCGGGCTCTGCGTCTGATGCGTGAAATGGGAATCAAAAGCACCCAGAGTAAACGCTTTAAGCCATTAAAAACCAACAGTAACCATCCCTATGGTTACAGCCCCAATGTGCTTAAAAAGCATGGCCAGCCGACCCATATCGACGAGGTCTGGGTGGCGGACACGACCTACCTACGGACCCTGGCCGGTTGGATGTACTTGGCCACGGTGATGGACCTGTTCAGCCGACGCCTGCTGGGCTGGAGCGTTTCCAACCACAACGACGCGAAGCTGGTTGGCAAGGCCCTCAAAGCCGCGGCCATGACCCGCGGCACACTGCGCACCGGGATTATTCATCACAGCGATCGGGGCAGCCCCTACGCCAGCGACGACTATCAGAGGCTGGTCTCTGACTAGGCATGAAGCCGAGCATGAGCGCCCAAGGCAACTGCTACGACAACGCGGCCATGGAATCGTTCTACGGCCGCTTCAAGACCAGCACGATTCGAGGCCGCCACTTTGCCGACGAGCGCGAACTGCGATCAACTGTCTTCGAATACGTGGAAATCTTCTACAACCGATATCGCAAACATTCCTCTCTGAGTTACCAAAGCCCAGTCCAATTCGAGGAAAATATTTGCCCCCCATGGGGGGCAACGAGAAAACAAAACCCTTTACCAAAACAAGCCGCCTGACACACTAATCAATAAACAATGAATATAAGAGAATCCCGTGTCCAACAAATCCAGTACACGTCACATTGGTTCGGTAGTGCCGGGGGCAGCACCAATGCACCCTTTAGGTTGGCACCAATCGGCGGGCCGCATGGTTGAAAAGACTGGCCCAAGGATAACTCTCACTTAGGTGAAAGTGAATCGTTCGGGTGTTGCGCACGATGACCGCTCCGATCTTGATTAATTTGAGCCGCAGGGTGTGGCATTGGGCCCGCGCCCACTTCGTCCCTTTTAAGGCTAACCGGCGCATGGCTTCCATCAAGGTGTAGGCCAGCGCCGACAAGAGCAATCGCCACTGATTGGCCCACCATTGATGGGCGCTGGTGCGCTCGCTGAACAATTGCATCTGTTCCTTGATTCGGTTCTCCATTTCACCGCGGCCACAGTATACCTTGTCGTAAAGCTCCTGGGGATCGCCCGGCAGGTTCGTCACCACGAAGCGCGGGTTGGACCCCTGTGCGGTGTGTTCGGCTTTATGGATGACCAACCGCAGCCATCGCCACGAATCGGCAGCATAGACGAAGTCCTGGAATAACCGTTGTTTTTTACCCCTTAGTTCGAACCATTCTTTGGCCTGCTTTTGCAACTGCTGGGCGTCTTGCTGCAAGCGTGCATTGCGAGCCATCCCCACGATGTAACTAACTTCGTTGCGGTCGCACCAAGAGAGTATCCGGTCTCGACAAAATCCACTGTCGGCGCGCCAAATAATCCGCGTACGGGGCCAGCTTTGGCGAATCCGTTTAACCAGCAATTTGAGGATGGCCCCGGCATGCTTGCTGGCATCGATCTTGCTCGGCCGCAGGTAGGCCACCAGCAGCTGATCACCGCAAAAAACATATAGCGGCAGAAAACAGTAATGATCATAATAACCGTGGAAAAAACGTCCCTCCTGGAGCCCGTGCACCGGATTGTCGGTGCCGTCAAAGTCCAGGATGATCTCTTCGGGTTCCTCGGCAAAGGAGCCCATGAACTGTTCGACCAACAGCTCGTTTACCGCAAAGGCCGCCCGCCGATCCTGCCCGTTTTCAAAACGACACAAAGTCGGCGCGCTGGCCAACGTTTCAATGCGCCCCGTTACCGTTTGCAACAATGGATCGTGGCGCAGGGTATCAAAGTCGTTCAAATCCTCATAGCCCGCCACCAGCCCGTAAACGCGCTGCCGCAGCATCCCCAATACCTCATGGCGTACTTTGCCCTTCTGCCGTTTGTCCACTAACTGTCGGGCCGCTCGTTCGGTCAAGCCCAACTGCCGATCCACTTCCCGGATCAAAAGCAGTCCGGCATCCGAAGTAACCTCTCCGCCCTTGAAATCAACCCGCACACGGCGGCCTTTTACCCTTGTCAACTGTAGCTTTAATTGTTTACCTTTTGTCATCGCTGATATTGCTTTAATTATTGATCTATCCTGCTGTATATCAGCAGTTAAGCATATCAACGATACTTTTTTTACGAAATATCCGGGTTAGGTTGGCACCAACCGGCGGGCCGCATGGTTGAAAAGACTGGCCCATGGATAACTTTCACTTAGATGAAAGTGAATCGTTCGGGTGTTGCGCACGATTACCGCTCCGATCTTGATTAATTTTAGCCGTAGACTGTGGCATTGGAGCCGCGCCCACTTCGTCCCTTTTAATGCGAACCGGCGCAAGGCTTCCATCAAGGTGTAGGCCAGCCCCGACAAGAGCAATCGCCACTGGTTGGCCCACCATTTATGCGCGCTGGTGCGTTCGCTGAACAATTGCATCTGTTCCTTGATCCGGTTCTCCATCTCACCGCGGCCACAGTATACTTTGTCGTAAAGCTCTTGGGGATCGCCCTGCAGGTTCGTCACCACGAAGCGCGGGTTGGACCCCTGTGCGGTGTGTTCGGCTTTGTGGATGATAAGGCGTTGGCGCCGCCACGATTTTGCCCCATACTCGAAGTGCTGAAACAGCCGTTGCTTTTTGCCGCTACCCTCGAACCATTGTTTGGCTTGCTCCTGCAACTGCCGGGCCGCTTGCTGCAAGCGTGCATGGCGGGCCGTTCCCACTATAAAATAAACCTCGTTGCGCTCGCACCACGAGAGAATCCGATCCCGGCAGAATCCGCTGTCGGCACGCCAAATAATCCGCGTATGGGGCCAGCTTTGGCGAATCCGTTTAACCAGCAATTTGAGGATGGCCCCGGCATGCTTGCTCGCATCGATCTTGCTGGGCCGCAGGTAGGCCACCAGAAGCTGATCGCCGCAAAAAACATACAGCGGCAAAAAACAGTAATGATCATAATAACCGTGGAAAAAACGTCCCTCCTGGAGCCCGTGCACCGGATTGTCGGTGGCGTCAAAGTCCAGGATGATCTCTTCGGGTTCCTCGGCAAAGGATCCGATGAACTGTTCGACCAGCAACTCGTTCAGGGCAAAGGCTGCCCGCCGATCCTGCCCGTTTTCAAAACGACACAAAGTCGGCGCGCTGGCCAACGCTTCAGTGCGCCCCGTTACCGTTTGCAACAAAGGATCGCGGCGCAGGGTGTCAAAGTCGTTCAAATCCTCATGGCGCACTTTGCCCTTCTGCCGTTTGTCTACTAATTGCCGGGCCGCTTGCTCGGTCAAGCCCAACCGCCGATCCACTTCCCGGATCAAAAGCAGCCCGGCATCCGAAGTAACCTCACCGCCCTTAAAATCAACCCGCACACGGCGGCCTTTTACCCTTGTCAACTGTAGTTCTAATTGTTTACTTTTTGTCATCGCTGATATTGCTTTAATGTTTAATCTATCCTGCTGTATATCAGCAGATAAGCATATCAGCGATACTTTTTTTATGAAATTTCCGGGCTAGCCCGGATATTTCATGAAGGGTAAAGTTTGGCTCGTTATTGCTATTGGAGATGGATTTCTTTGTATTTTGAGCAGATCGTCTTGATTTTTAGGTGTTTTTCAGGGTGTAGAGACACTGCCCCCTTTCCCCCATTGGTTCGGTAGTGCCGGGGGCAGCACCAATGCACCCTTTAGGTTGGCACCAATCGGCGGGCCGCATGGTTGAAAAGACTGGCCCAAGGATAACTCTCACTTAGGTGAAAGTGAATCGTTCGGGTGTTGCGCACGATGACCGCTCCGATCTTGATTAATTTGAGCCGCAGGGTGTGGCATTGGGCCCGCGCCCACTTCGTCCCTTTTAAGGCTAACCGGCGCATGGCTTCCATCAAGGTGTAGGCCAGCGCCGACAAGAGCAATCGCCACTGATTGGCCCACCATTGATGGGCGCTGGTGCGCTCGCTGAACAATTGCATCTGTTCCTTGATTCGGTTCTCCATTTCACCGCGGCCACAGTATACCTTGTCGTAAAGCTCCTGGGGATCGCCCGGCAGGTTCGTCACCACGAAGCGCGGGTTGGACCCCTGTGCGGTGTGTTCGGCTTTATGGATGACCAACCGCAGCCATCGCCACGAATCGGCAGCATAGACGAAGTCCTGGAATAACCGTTGTTTTTTACCCCTTAGTTCGAACCATTCTTTGGCCTGCTTTTGCAACTGCTGGGCGTCTTGCTGCAAGCGTGCATTGCGAGCCATCCCCACGATGTAACTAACCCGGATATTTCATGAAGGGTAAAGTTTGGCTCGTTATTGCTATTGGAGATGGATTTCTTTGTATTTTGAGCAGATCGTCTTGATTTTTAGGTGTTTTTCAGGGTGTAGAGACACTGCCCCCTTTCCCCCATTGGTTCGGTAGTGCCGGGGGCAGCACCAATGCACCCTTTAGGTTGGCACCAATCGGCGGGCCGCATGGTTGAAAAGACTGGCCCAAGGATAACTCTCACTTAGGTGAAAGTGAATCGTTCGGGTGTTGCGCACGATGACCGCTCCGATCTTGATTAATTTGAGCCGCAGGGTGTGGCATTGGGCCCGCGCCCACTTCGTCCCTTTTAAGGCTAACCGGCGCATGGCTTCCATCAAGGTGTAGGCCAGCGCCGACAAGAGCAATCGCCACTGATTGGCCCACCATTGATGGGCGCTGGTGCGCTCGCTGAACAATTGCATCTGTTCCTTGATTCGGTTCTCCATTTCACCGCGGCCACAGTATACCTTGTCGTAAAGCTCCTGGGGATCGCCCGGCAGGTTCGTCACCACGAAGCGCGGGTTGGACCCCTGTGCGGTGTGTTCGGCTTTATGGATGACCAACCGCAGCCATCGCCACGAATCGGCAGCATAGACGAAGTCCTGGAATAACCGTTGTTTTTTACCCCTTAGTTCGAACCATTCTTTGGCCTGCTTTTGCAACTGCTGGGCGTCTTGCTGCAAGCGTGCATTGCGAGCCATCCCCACGATGTAACTAACTTCGTTGCGGTCGCACCAAGAGAGTATCCGGTCTCGACAAAATCCACTGTCGGCGCGCCAAATAATCCGCGTACGGGGCCAGCTTTGGCGAATCCGTTTAACCAGCAATTTGAGGATGGCCCCGGCATGCTTGCTGGCATCGATCTTGCTCGGCCGCAGGTAGGCCACCAGCAGCTGATCACCGCAAAAAACATATAGCGGCAGAAAACAGTAATGATCATAATAACCGTGGAAAAAACGTCCCTCCTGGAGCCCGTGCACCGGATTGTCGGTGGCGTCAAAGTCCAGGATGATCTCTTCGGGTTCCTCGGCAAAGGAGCCCATGAACTGTTCGACCAACAGCTCGTTTACCGCAAAGGCCGCCCGCCGATCCTGCCCGTTTTCAAAACGACACAAAGTCGGCGCGCTGGCCAACGTTTCAATGCGCCCCGTTACCGTTTGCAACAATGGATCGTGGCGCAGGGTATCAAAGTCGTTCAAATCCTCATAGCCCGCCACCAGCCCGTAAACGCGCTGCCGCAGCATCCCCAATACCTCATGGCGTACTTTGCCCTTCTGCCGTTTGTCCACTAACTGTCGGGCCGCTCGTTCGGTCAAGCCCAACTGCCGATCCACTTCCCGGATCAAAAGCAGTCCGGCATCCGAAGTAACCTCTCCGCCCTTGAAATCAACCCGCACACGGCGGCCTTTTACCCTTGTCAACTGTAGCTTTAATTGTTTACCTTTTGTCATCGCTGATATTGCTTTAATTATTGATCTATCCTGCTGTATATCAGCAGTTAAGCATATCAACGATACTTTTTTTACGAAATATCCGGGCTAACTTCGTTGCGGTCGCACCAAGAGAGTATCCGGTCTCGACAAAATCCACTGTCGGCGCGCCAAATAATCCGCGTACGGGGCCAGCTTTGGCGAATCCGTTTAACCAGCAATTTGAGGATGACCCCGGCATGCTTGCTGGCATCGATCTTGCTCGGCCGCAGGTAGGCCACCAGCAGCTGATCACCGCAAAAAACATATAGCGGCAGAAAACAGTAATGATCATAATAACCGTGGAAAAAACGTCCCTCCTGGAGCCCGTGCACCGGATTGTCGGTGGCGTCAAAGTCCAGGATGATCTCTTCGGGTTCCTCGGCAAAGGAGCCCATGAACTGTTCGACCAACAGCTCGTTTACCGCAAAGGCCGCCCGCCGATCCTGCCCGTTTTCAAAACGACACAAAGTCGGCGCGCTGGCCAACGTTTCAATGCGCCCCGTTACCGTTTGCAACAATGGATCGTGGCGCAGGGTATCAAAGTCGTTCAAATCCTCATAGCCCGCCACCAGCCCGTAAACGCGCTGCCGCAGCATCCCCAATACCTCATGGCGTACTTTGCCCTTCTGCCGTTTGTCCACTAACTGTCGGGCCGCTCGTTCGGTCAAGCCCAACTGCCGATCCACTTCCCGGATCAAAAGCAGTCCGGCATCCGAAGTAACCTCTCCGCCCTTGAAATCAACCCGCACACGGCGGCCTTTTACCCTTGTCAACTGTAGCTTTAATTGTTTACCTTTTGTCATCGCTGATATTGCTTTAATTATTGATCTATCCTGCTGTATATCAGCAGTTAAGCATATCAACGATACTTTTTTTACGAAATATCCGGGTTAGTTACATCGTGGGGATGGCTCGCAATGCACGCTTGCAGCAAGACGCCCAGCAGTTGCAAAAGCAGGCCAAAGAATGGTTCGAACTAAGGGGTAAAAAACAACGGTTATTCCAGGACTTCGTCTATGCTGCCGATTCGTGGCGATGGCTGCGGTTGGTCATCCATAAAGCCGAACACACCGCACAGGGGTCCAACCCGCGCTTCGTGGTGACGAACCTGCCGGGCGATCCCCAGGAGCTTTACGACAAGGTATACTGTGGCCGCGGTGAAATGGAGAACCGAATCAAGGAACAGATGCAATTGTTCAGCGAGCGCACCAGCGCCCATCAATGGTGGGCCAATCAGTGGCGATTGCTCTTGTCGGCGCTGGCCTACACCTTGATGGAAGCCATGCGCCGGTTAGCCTTAAAAGGGACGAAGTGGGCGCGGGCCCAATGCCACACCCTGCGGCTCAAATTAATCAAGATCGGAGCGGTCATCGTGCGCAACACCCGAACGATTCACTTTCACCTAAGTGAGAGTTATCCTTGGGCCAGTCTTTTCAACCATGCGGCCCGCCGATTGGTGCCAACCTAAAGGGTGCATTGGTGCTGCCCCCGGCACTACCGAACCAATGGGGGAAAGGGGGCAGTGTCTCTACACCCTGAAAAACACCTAAAAATCAAGACGATCTGCTCAAAATACAAAGAAATCCATCTCCAATAGCAATAACGAGCCAAACTTTACCCTTCATGAAATATCCGGGTTAGAGCATATTGAACAATTCTCGGTCTATAATCGCACCTTCCGGATTGATCGTATCGACCTCTGGCATAAAAATACCCGCCAGCAGTTTAAAAACGATGTTAAGAAGAAATACCCTGTGGCTGATTTTTCCGTCAGTGAGAATGAGAAAGAAAAGCAGACGGTAATCGAGCTGTCCACACGACGGGAGCCGCTCACAGCAATCGGTATTGTCACTCCTGACCGCAACTTTAATCGCCGAGCCCATATCGAAGTTAAAAGAATTCAATACGGCAATGAAGACTGGGTTGATATTGGCCATACCACCCTTTCAAAAATTGATTTTCAAGGTTATCGAAAAGATACGGATTTTATCGAATTCCCGGAACATCGGGAGGAGGTTTACCGCCTCATATTAAATAATCAGGATAATCCCCCGCTGCAAATTTCAGAACTGGAAGCAATGGGGAATGTTTATGAAATTCTTTATCTCAACAATTCTGAAAACAATTACCGCCTGTTTTACGGATCCAAAACGGCCGAAAGACCCCAATACGATTTTGCCAATGTTTTAAATTCATTGCGAGAATCTAATCAATCGGCATCGGCCCATCTCACGGCGGAAATAATAAACCCCGAATACAATGCAGGTTCAGACCGGAAAGGATTTCAATTTCTGGAGAACAAATGGTTTCTTGTTTTGATAACGGCAACACTGGTAGTCACATTGGGCTGGATACTGATCTCCACAGGACGCAAAATTTAATCTATGAACGCTGCGATTATAAAACGGTTTGATGAGCCTGACGAGGTTCGGGAGTTTGAGAAGGGCAAGTTTGAGGTCGTGCATATTGGAGATCTTGCCATTGGTCGGGCGACTTATGAGCCGGGTTGGAAATGGTCGGATCATGTGGGCAAGAAAATCGGCCAGGCTTATTGCGAGGTTGAGCATGTCGGGTTAGTTGTGAGCGGTCAGGCCGTAGCTGCCAAGGCGGACGGAGAAATGATCAAATTGATTGTCAGGATTTGAAAAGAATCTGGAGAAATCTCGTTCCATGAGTTCTCTATCAAGCATCGTTTTATTGAAAAACATTATTCCGGATTTCATCCGATTGCTCTAAAACATTGACCTTGCCCAGCGTTCCTTTATTCGGTAGTGTATAAAAAAAGAATGTTATTTTGTATTTTTAGCTGTACAAATAGCGTTAGGCAGTTTATTCTTAGTGCATGGTTACTAAAATTATTAATTGTCGGCACTGTGGAAGTGAAAATATCATTAAATTTGGCAAGACGCCCAACCATAAACAGCGCTACCGCTGCCATGATTGTGGTAAACAAAGCCGCGAAAACCCCACAGTGAAATACACCGAAGAGCAAAAAGAAATGATCCTTCGAGTCTATCAGGAACGCAGCAGTCTACGCGGTTTACAGCGCGCCTTCGGGGTGAGTCCCAACACCGTTTTGAGTTGGTTAAAAGAAACGACAATCGCTGCGACCGCTCAAAAGCACGATTCTTGCGGCCCGCCGCCATGATGTCATTGAACTGGACGAACTGTGGTCTTTTGTGGGGCGCAAGAGCGATGCCCAATGGGTTTGGATCGCTCTTTGCCGACGCACCCGTCAAATCCTCTCCTATGCCATTGGGCCTCGGGATTGGTATCGTTGCCGGGAACTTTACGAGCGTCTGCCACGGGCCTACAAAAGATGTGCCACCTACAGCGACTTTTGGAGCACTTATGATGAAGTCTTTCCTCATAACCGATCCGTGGGAAAAGAAACCGGTGAAACGGCCCATGTGGAACGATGGAACAATACCCTGCGCCAACGACTGGGTCGTTTCACACGCAAAACCCTCTCCTTTTCCAAGCTTAAGAGTATGCATGAAACCTGTCTGAGACTTTTCATTCATCAATATAATCAAGAATTAGCCACCATTCCTACTTAATACACTACCCTTTATTCATCCAAAAGCTAACCGAAAATCGGAATGAACAAAAATGATAGGTAAAATCACAGGTTTTTTTAAGTCGGGTCCCGATCTTCCCTTGATCCAGGACGAAGGAAAAGTCCGCGCCATCTATGAGCGTAAACGTATATGTATTTTCACCTGGCTGATCTTGGGTTACGGATTTTTCTACACCTGCCGGCTGAGCCTTTCGGTGGCCAAAAAACCGATGCTGGATGCCGGGATTTTGTCCGTTCCCGAGATGGGAATCATCGGCGCGGCCTTATTTTACGTATATGCATTCGGCAAATGTTGTAACGGGTTTTTGGCCGACCGAGCGAATATCCGCAAATTCATGTCCCTCGCCCTGCTCTGTTCGGCCATCGTCAATATCTTTTTCGGGCTAACCAGCCATTTTATTATATTTATGATTTTGTGGCTGCTCAACGGGTGGTTCCAGTCGATCGGGTCGGCCCCCAGCGTGGTTTCGTTGTGCCAATGGTTCAGCCATCAGGAGCGGGGACGGCGCTACGGCATCTGGGCGGGCGCGCATAATCTGGGGGAGGGGCTGACTTTCCTGGGCACCGCCTTACTGATCAGCTATTTTGGATGGCGCTACGGTTTCATAGGGCCGGGAATCGCCTGTGTGGGCATGGCAATCATCCTTTATTTCAACCTGGGCGACAGGCCGCAAACCTACGGCCTCCCCCAGGTTTCCGAATACCGCCAGGATTTTTCAGCCGGTAAGCCAAGCAGCGAATCGATCGGCAGGCAGCAATTGATAGTGTTAAAAAGCCCGATCGTCTGGATAATGGGTCTGAGCAGCGCATTCATGTATGTGGGCCGCTATGCCATCAACAGCTGGGGAATTTTTTATCTGCAAACGGCCAAAGGCTACGACCTGGTCGTGGCAGGGGGGGCTATGGCCCTTTATCCCATATTGGGCTTTCTGGGCGCCGTGCTTTCCGGCTGGGTCTCGGAAAAGGTTTTTAATTCCCGCAGAAATGTTCCCACTCTCTTTTACGGCCTGTGCGAAACCATTTCACTGATTATGCTCTATCTCGTGCCGCCGGGGCATTTTTACCTCGACGCCCTGGCCCTGGGCCTATTCGGGTTCGGTATCGGTGGTTTGATCGTGTTTCTAGCCGGACTGACCGCGGTGGATTTAATGCCCAAAGGGGCGGTCGGAGCCGTTAAGGGCATGATCGGACTATTCAGCTACATGGCGGCAGCCACCCAGGACTGGATCAGCGGGCTGCTCATCAATGCCGGCAAATCAATGGTTGGCGGAGAGGAAGTTTTTGATTTCCGCTGGGCCTTTTATTTCTGGATCAGCAGCTCAGTCCTGTCCATGGCATTTGCCCTCGCAGTGTGGAATAAGAAAGCCCACGAGTAGAGTATTGGCCACATTTTCTGAGCGGTTTCCTCAACCTGCCGGAATTACCCCGTTGAAAGTAAAAATTTCCTTGCTCAATGAGGAAAATATCAAAAGAATGGGCGTGATTGAGTAGCTTACCATGTCAGAATCAGAAGAAGAAGAACCCGTAGCAGAGGAATACTACATCCGCGCACCGGACTCGGAGGACGCGCGCGGCCCATTTAATATGGAGAAACTGTCTTCACTGGTGGAAATCGACCAGGTGGACAAAGAAACCCTCTATTACGACGACGAAAAAGAAGAGTGGCTTGCCTTCAGCGCTTGCCTTCAGCGATAACAAGGAGTTGGCCAGCCGGGTTTTTCCGGAAAAAAAGAAACTCATCCTGAGAGCCAAATCGGACGAAGACATGGATCTGCTCAATGCCTCGGAAGATGAAATAGAAGCCATATCAGTGTCGGATATGCTTGCTGCGGCAGAGGGAGACACGGAGGAGACGAAGCACCTCAAAGAAGCCGCCAAGTGGGAGGAAAAGGCCGCCGGTTTATCGATGCCTATACTCGGTTTTATCATGCTCATCAGCACCTTCAACAACGTGTTTCCCAATTACTCCGTCATCATGGATGTGGTGAACGATGAGAACTACCTGGCGCTGTTGGAAAAACCCCTCCTGCTGGTCGGATTTGCGGACCTGTTTCTGGCCGTTTTCCTTTTACTGTCGGTCTCCGATATATTTCCCATGGTCAGATTTCGGGCCATGCTGGGGTTGGGCTATTTCGGGTTTTTCCACTGGGGACAATGGCAGACCGGAGATGAAAGCTCCATGATCCTGATGGCTGCCGGAATCGGTAGTGTATAAAAAAAGAATGTTATTTGGTATTTTTAGCTGTACAAATAGCGTTAGGCAGTTTATTCTTAGTGCATGGTTACTAAAATTATTAATTGTCAGCACTGTGGAAGTGAAAATATCATTAAATTTGGCAAGACGCCCAACCATAAACAGCGCTACCGCTGCCATGATTGTGGTAAACAAAGCCGCGAAAACCCCACAGTGAAATACACCGAAGAGCAAAAAGAAATGATCCTTCGAGTCTATCAGGAACGCAGCAGTCTACGCGGTTTACAGCGCGCCTTCGGGGTGAGTCCCAACACCGTTTTGAGTTGGTTAAAAAAAACGACAATCGCTGCGACCGCTCAAAAGCACGATTCTTGCGGCCCGCCGCCATGATGTCATTGAACTGGACGAACTGTGGTCTTTTGTGGGGCGCAAGAGCGATGCCCAATGGGTTTGGATCGCTCTTTGCCGACGCACCCGTCAAATCCTCTCCTATGCCATTGGGCCTCGGGATTGGTATCGTTGCCGGGAACTTTACGAGCGTCTGCCACGGGCCTACAAAAGATGTGCCACCTAGAGGCTGTCCCAAAAGGGTGATTTTTGCGAGGGCTTTTGATAGGCGCTCATTTTAGAGGTATTTGCATTTGGGAGAGTATCAACTTTGCTCTCCTATGACGTTAGGATACTGGTTTTGGGGTCCGGTTGCCTGGTTTTCTTTGTATGAGCCGACAGTACGGCTGTGAAAAAGTATTGTCCTTGCTTTTCCGCTCTCTAGCCCGGATATTTCATGAAGGGTAAAGTTTGGCTCGTTATTGCTATTGGAGATGGATTTCTTTGTATTTTGAGCAGATCGTCTTGATTTTTAGGTGTTTTTCAGGGTGTAGAGACACTGCCCCCTTTCCCCCATTGGTTCGGTAGTGCCGGGGGCAGCACCAATGCACCCTTTAGGTTGGCACCAATCGGCGGGCCGCATGGTTGAAAAGACTGGCCCAAGGATAACTCTCACTTAGGTGAAAGTGAATCGTTCGGGTGTTGCGCACGATGACCGCTCCGATCTTGATTAATTTGAGCCGCAGGGTGTGGCATTGGGCCCGCGCCCACTTCGTCCCTTTTAAGGCTAACCGGCGCATGGCTTCCATCAAGGTGTAGGCCAGCGCCGACAAGAGCAATCGCCACTGATTGGCCCACCATTGATGGGCGCTGGTGCGCTCGCTGAACAATTGCATCTGTTCCTTGATTCGGTTCTCCATTTCACCGCGGCCACAGTATACCTTGTCGTAAAGCTCCTGGGGATCGCCCGGCAGGTTCGTCACCACGAAGCGCGGGTTGGACCCCTGTGCGGTGTGTTCGGCTTTATGGATGACCAACCGCAGCCATCGCCACGAATCGGCAGCATAGACGAGGTCCTGGAATAACCGTTGTTTTTTACCCCTTAGTTCGAACCATTCTTTGGCCTGCTTTTGCAACTGCTGGGCGTCTTGCTGCAAGCGTGCATTGCGAGCCATCCCCACGATGTAACTAACTTCGTTGCGGTCGCACCAAGAGAGTATCCGGTCTCGACAAAATCCACTGTCGGCGCGCCAAATAATCCGCGTACGGGGCCAGCTTTGGCGAATCCGTTTAACCAGCAATTTGAGGATGGCCCCGGCATGCTTGCTGGCATCGATCTTGCTCGGCCGCAGGTAGGCCACCAGCAGCTGATCACCGCAAAAAACATATAGCGGCAGAAAACAGTAATGATCATAATAACCGTGGAAAAAACGTCCCTCCTGGAGCCCGTGCACCGGATTGTCGGTGCCGTCAAAGTCCAGGATGATCTCTTCGGGTTCCTCGGCAAAGGAGCCCATGAACTGTTCGACCAACAGCTCGTTTACCGCAAAGGCCGCCCGCCGATCCTGCCCGTTTTCAAAACGACACAAAGTCGGCGCGCTGGCCAACGTTTCAATGCGCCCCGTTACCGTTTGCAACAATGGATCGTGGCGCAGGGTATCAAAGTCGTTCAAATCCTCATAGCCCGCCACCAGCCCGTAAACGCGCTGCCGCAGCATCCCCAAGACCTCATGGCGTACTTTGCCCTTCTGCCGTTTGTCCACTAACTGTCGGGCCGCTCGTTCGGTCAAGCCCAACTGCCGATCCACTTCCCGGATCAAAAGCAGTCCGGCATCCGAAGTAATACCAAATCTCATTAGGTATGATAATAAGTTATTTGGCAGAAGCGTTTGCTTGAATGTGCTGCCAGCCTCCGCCAACTAAAGAGAGGACTTTTTCAGTGTCCTCCCACCAGTCTTTGAGATGGGTTGCGACGACTTCTTCGAGTCGCTCAATGCTCGGCCACAGTTTGTTGGCCGTTTGATCCTGTATCATATCCCAAAGTCTTTCAATCGGGTTGAGTTCAGGACTATACGGCGGCAAATTCACGATATGTATGCCCGGGGGGACGTTGGGGTGCTCCGAGTCGTGCGGATGGAAGCCTGCCCCGTCCCATACAACCACATGTTCCTCCTCAGGATATTGCTTTTTGATCTGTTGGAGGAAAGCCTCCGTCCACTGTAGATTCGTGCTAGGGGTTTGGATGCATACCATCTCGCCGTTGACCACGTCGAGGGCTCCGTAACAGTAGCTCCACTGGTATCTTGTCTGATATTTTTTGTGCGGCCGAAGCCCTCTTTGCGTCCAGCACCGGCGGTACACCGGAAGCAAACCAAAACGGCTTTCATCGGCAAACCACACCCGAACCCGATTGCCTCGGGTGAGGGAAAGCTCCTGGAGGATCTTAAAAAAGTCTCGCTTGAACGCTTCCGCTTTTGCCGAGTCCCGTTTCTCATGCACGGGGCGAGGGACTCGAAGCACCCCGGCGCATTTTTTTAGCCATCGCCACACCGTCTTGTAGGCGAAGGAGCGCCCGAAATGTCGCTCCAGCTCTTGCCCCGCCTGAACGGCTGTGTTCCAGCGCGCGACCTTCAAACCATTGAGCAAGAAGGCCTCCACCTCTTTGTCGCAACGGCTTTTGATCCCGCCTTTGTAGGCGCGTGTAAGCACCGCCCCGAGCCCTGCAGCACGATATTTGTCAAACCAACGCTGGATCGTCGCTTTGCCTCGGCCCACGATGGCTCCAATTTCATCAATGCTGTGGTGCGGCTGGAAGCCCATTTTTAATGCCACCAAACGCTCTTTACGCCAGCCGACAGCCTCTTTGTTGAGCAATTTCTTGATACGTTCACGGTCTTCATCGGTTCCCATATATCTTCTCATTCCGCCTTTATAGCTGTTTTTTAATCTTTATCAATCCTTTTGCGATTTGGTATAACCTCTCCGCCCTTGAAATCAACCCGCACACGGCGGCCTTTTACCCTTGTCAACTGTAGCTTTAATTGTTTACCTTTTGTCATCGCTGATATTGCTTTAATTATTGATCTATCCTGCTGTATATCAGCAGTTAAGCATATCAACGATACTTTTTTTACGAAATATCCGGGCTAGGCCGCCGCTTTGGTTTTTAGTTCGTCTTGCTGGGCCAGCATCTTGGCTACTTTCCATAGGTTGTGCGAGAGTACCGACCAGGCTACGCTGATCGAGCGGTTGGCAAAGCCTTTGCTGCGCAACCGCCCGGCCTGCCAGCGATTCTTCAATACCCCGATCCGCCCTTCGGTGCTGGCCCGGCGCTTTTGCAATTGTCTGAACAGTGGTTCCTCCATCCGTTTTTTCAACTGCTTCGGATCGCGTGGACAGAGCGCGTCGTAGATTCCCTCCTGGGCTAACTGCCGGCGGGCCCGCTGGGAGGCAAATCCCCGGTCCGCGCACATGGCCGCTATGGGTTCTTCCAGGTTGAAGCGGTTCTGTCTTTGCAAACTCTCTTGCATTTGTTCATTTTCGCTTGGAGTTCGGCTGCCGTAGAGTTTCCAGTCCAGCAGGTACCCTTCAACGCTTTCTCCCAAAAACAGGGTGTTGCCGAACTCGACCTCTTGGCCCGCTTTACCTCGCACAATCACCTGCCCATCGAGTTCGTAAACACTCAAGACTTTCTCTGCGTTTTTCACCTGGCGGCGGCCAATGATCCGCTCGTGCGCCTGTTTGATGACCACCGGGATTTGCTCGCTCATGCGCTCCATCCGGGCGAGGATCTGTTGGACCTGTTTTTCGCTGTAATCGCTTTGCTCCCAGCAGGCTTGCAATAATTCCCGGTGACTGCGGGCATGCTCCCCGATCCGTTTGAGCAGCTTTTTCATCTGCCTCAAGATACCCTTGCGCTGCCGCGCGCTGTCCTTTCGCCGCCGGCTGTGGGTCATCTGTATGCACAGCCGATTCATCTGCCGAGCCAAGGGCTCCGGTTCGATCGGCATGCGATGGCGCAAACCGGCCTTCTCGCGGATCAGCCGGATCGCTTTGAGCAACGTGCCGGCTACATCCTTGAGTAATACCCAGTCCGTCGGCCAATGAATGTTAGCCTCCAAACAGGTGCCGTCGATCAGGCAAATGGTGGTGTCAATCGGCTTGTCCAATCCCACCTGCCGGGCCAGAAGGGCATCGCCCACCACCTCAGTCAAGGTCCGGTGCAAGGCCCTCAACTGCTCTTCGCTGAAAAACTTCGAGGCCCGCTCCAGGGTGCTTTTGGAGATGCCCCTGATGCCATCGATCTGCCGGACACGGCAAAAGTCGGCCAACAGATCGCTGCTGCCCAGAGCCCGCGACAAATGCCGAAACGAAATCCCTCCGAGCAGACGGCCCAGCGTATCCATGCGCAGTGCCTTGATGGCAAAACTGGCCCGCTGCCGCCGGGCCTTTAGACCCATTGGCGGCCACCCCTCCAAGGCCAGCTCAATGGCCTGCGATTCCACCTCCGAGTCGATCAGCAGCCGATCGATTCGATCAATGGTGGCGCGGAAGTTATCGTAATCGAGGCACCGGTCGACCACAGCTAAAGCTGGACGCAGGAGGCATTGGATGGCTATATTTTTCATAGAAAGGGCTATATTGATTTTCGCTAACTCAATTATAGAACCCTTTTTTGGCCGGATCGAGCAAAAACTTGCTCTTTCCGGCTCTTTTTATCAACGTCATCCAGTTGACTATAAAATCTTTATATTTTTGGGACAGCCTCTAGAATAGGGGAAATACCCCACCTTTATTTTCCCCAAAGCAATGCCCTATTGGGGTCTTTTTTTTGTTCAATTCGGGAAAGTCGGTCAATATCATCCAATCCATTGATAAGCACTAATCGCTGTCCAAAATGGAAACAAAATTCTCCGTATTGAAAACTCCGATCAAAACACCCCCTTTGAGGACGGGTAAAATTGCCAGTCCGCATCTAGGTATATGGAAACCGGTCGGGTAAAAGGGCCCAAGGGCGCATCCGGGTTTTGACAGGAGGAAATATCCTGGAAGTCTTGCCGGGAAATAGTGTAATGGCGCTCCCGATCGCGGAGAAACAAAGCCTCAATCATGGGCTGGCCGGCAACCAGACCGGCTGCTTCCGCGATTGTGGAGTCTCCCGGCAGAGAAATAAAGTTCTTGCTGGCAACATCTCCGACGGTCCATCTGCGCAGTGTTTCGCCGCGCTTGACCATTTTATACTCCAGTTGCCCGCCGACAAAAATAAAAGCAAGCAGCAGCGCCATTATATCGCTCACATTTTCGTAAAGTAAAGCCGCCACAATACCGCCCGCGGCCAGAGGCATGGCCACATAGGTTGCCGTCCTCGTCGCGCTGAGGTAGGAATAACGCAGGGCCAGGAGTGCCCGCAGGATGCGCCCGCCGTCCATCGGAAATATGGGGAGCAAATTAAAAAGACCCATTGCCAGGTTAAATAACAGAAGCGAGAAAAAGAGATCCCTCCAGCCATAGGTAAAATCCGCATAGAGCCATTCCCAGGGGGACCCTAGAATAATGCGCAAAATCCCGGCCAGGAGAAAATTCACCATGGGCCCGGCCAGGGTTATGAAAAGTTCCCGCAGAGGTTTTCGAGGAATATGCCCGAATTGCGCCATCCCACCGATGGGCAGCAGCAATATGCGATGTATGGTGATCTTGTAACGCCTGGCCATCAGGCAGTGCCCCAACTCGTGCAGCACCACGCAGGTGAAGACCAGCAGGATAAGAGAGGTGGACCATACGACACGCGTCCAGTCGCCGTCCCCATCCCGCCAACTGCCCCAGGCCACCCAGGCCACCAGGAGTAGAAAGGTGAAATGCAGCTCCAGTTGGATGCCAAAGAGGCGGAATAACTTAATTGACCCGTATCTGCCCATAAATTGTTATTAGGTTTCCCTTTTATCCATTCTCGATCACAATTCCATACCTATAGGAACCAGTTGCAAATATCGACCCCTATTCCCGCAACTGTATCCAGACAATCCAAATGAGCGCGCCATCCAACCGCGGCAACATACTGATCATCGACGATGACGCTGAGGTGCGCTATTCATTGAACCGGGTGTTAAGCGCCCGCCAATACCGGGTTGTCACTGCCGCCAGCGGGGAGGAAGGGCTGCGCCTGGCCGAACGGGAAAATTCACAGGTCATTTTCCTCGACAACCGGATGGAGGGATTAAGCGGACTGGAAACATTGCAGCGCCTGCATTCCCTCGTGCCCGCCGCCAAGATTATATTAATGACGGCTTACGGCGCTACCCAGACCGCCATTGAAGCCATGAAATTCGGGGCTTTCGAATATATTCTGAAACCTTTCGATATCGATAAAATCACCGGTCTGGCGGAAAGAGCCTTGCAGGAACTGAAAGAGATTTCCCAAAACCAGGAAGATTCCGGAGCCTCCTTTAGCCAGGACGAAGATTTCGGTGAACAATTTGTGGGCCATTCCCGGCTCATGCAGGAGGTATTCAAATCGATTGGCAAGGTGGCCGCCACCGAGGTTACGGTCATGATAACCGGCGAGAGCGGCACCGGTAAAGAACTGGTCGCCCGCAGCCTATGGCGGCATAGTCTGCGCAGCAGCGGTCCGTTCCTCTCCGTCAACTGTGCAGCCATTCCCGAAAATTTGATTGAGAGCGAACTCTTCGGTTATGAAAAGGGCACTTTTACGGGCGCTTCCAGGCTCCATCGGGGGAAATTTGAGCAATGTGACGGGGGCACCCTTTTCCTTGATGAAATTGGTGACATGTCACCGTCCACTCAGACCAAAATCCTTCGCACCCTACAGGAAGGAGAAATCCAACGCATCGGCGCTTCCGAAACCACCAAGGTGGATGTTCGTATGCTTGCGGCCACCCACCGGGACCTCGACAGGATGGTCGCCGACGGCAGTTTCAGAGAAGATCTTTACTACCGGCTCAACGTCGTCAGGATCGACCTTCCTCCCTTGCGCGAGAGGCCTGAAGATATTCCCCAAATCGTCGATTTTCTGCTCCGCAGGCTGGTTCGATCGGGCAAGGGGAAAGCGAAGCGAATTTCCACTGAAGGATTGGAGATTTTGCGCCGGCATTCCTGGCCGGGCAATGTGCGCGAGCTGGAGAATGTTCTGCAAAGAAGCGCCGTTACGGCTCGGGGAGAGACTATTCTGGCTGGAAACCTTCCGGAGGAACTGCACAGCCAGGAAAAGGTTTCAGTTCGTCCTTCTGTAGAATCGGGAAAAGAGGCAGCGGGAAACACAATCCGCCAGGTCATATCAAGTCCCGAAACGGAATTCGCAGAGAGCGAGCGTAACCGGGCAACTTTATCCGACGCTCTCGATGTCGCTTATAAAGAAATCCGCCGAGAGCACGACCAATCTATCCTGCGGGTCCTGGAAGAGGAAATCATACAACGGGCGCTCCGGGAAACGGGGGGCAATCAGGTCCGTACCGCCGCCTTGCTCGGCATTTCAAGAGTGACACTTCGCAAACGAATCCAGGAGTTCGGGCAGGCCTGACAAATCTTTATAATATTCTTCCCGTCCCGCCGATAAACGGTTTCAACCGATCTTTTCAAAATCTTCGATTTATCCACTTATTTTCCATCAAACCACCATCAAACCATTAAACTATGAGTTCCAACGATCCATTCTGCGTCCAGGCCCGAGCTTTGTTGCTGCGGGAAAAATCCGGGGTTCTCTCTACTCTATCGGTCGATGTTCCTGGCTACCCGTTTGGTTCGGTTGTGCCCTATTGCCTTGATGGGCAAGGGAATCCACTCATTTACATCAGCGATATCGCCCAACACTCGAAAAACATCGACCATGATGGCAGGGTTTCCATCACCATCCAGGCCGGTGACGACGATGATGTTCAGGCCGTCGCTCGTTTGACCCTCCTGGCTGATGCGGAAAACCTGGACCCCGATGAGCAGGAACTGAAAAGACGTTACGGGCGTTTTTTCCCTTCTTCCGGCGATTACACTCAGGCTCACGGGTTCTTTTTTTGCCGGTTGCGGGTGGTCAAAGCCCGGTATATCGGCGGGTTTGGGGATGTTTTCTGGTTTAAGGCGGATGATTTACTGCTTCCCAATCCATTTTTTTCGGAAGATGAGGAAAAGGCCATTTCGCACATGAACGAAGACCACATGCCTTTTTTACAAAATTGTTTACCCCCGATGGATGATTCTGTTTCCCATGAAAGTCGAAGCGTGGTCATGGTTGGGATGGATGGAGAGGGTTTCGATCTCCTGTCCGGAATGTCCCATTTTCGTTTTTCATTTCCCAAACCTGTCCAGAACCTCAAAGAGGCGCGCACAGTCTTCAAGTCAATGGCCTGAATGTGGGTGGTTTGGATTGAAAATAATACTGTTGCGATTTTTTGCCGGCAAAATTTACTGGCCACCCTGTAATTTCTTCCATTTGCAAGACCTATGAAGGTTACTGAATATTTGAAAAAGGCGGATGGGCCGCTAGTCACCATCGAAATCATACCTCCGTTGAAAGGCGTGGGCATTGATTCGATTTACAACAGCATCGACCCGTTGATGGAGTTCAAACCCTTCGCCATCAATGTCACCTACCATCAGGAAGAGTATGAGTTCCGGAAAATGCCCAATGGCCTGCACAAACGATTCAGCGTGCGCAAGCGGCCCGGCACGGTGGGCATATCGGCAGCCCTTGGGTATCGATACGAGGTGGAATCGGTTCCCCACCTCATTTGTGGCGGTTTTACCAGGGAGGAAACCGAAAACGCCCTCATTGATCTGAATTTTCTCGGCATCAACAACATTTTGGCCATCAGGGGCGACCCTCCCAATAACGGAAAAAGATTTATCCCCGAACCGGACGGCAATGTTTACGCCCTCGATTTGATTCGACAAATTGCCGATATGAATAATGGCCGTTACCTTTACGAGGATCTGGACAATGCCACCAATTCGGATTTTTGCATCGGGGTGGCCGGTTATCCGGAAAAACATTTCGAGGCTCCCAATATGGCCACCGATTTGAAGTATTTGAAGAAAAAGGTGGAAGCCGGGGCCGATTACATTGTCACGCAGATGTTTTACGATAACCGGATGTTTTTCGAATTCGAGCGCCGGTGCAGGGAAATCGGCATTGAGGTTCCCATCATTCCGGGAATCAAGCTGCTGGCCGTGAAGACGCATCTCAATATTCTTCCCAGCGTGTTTCATGTCAATATACCGGAAGAGTTGTCGGCGGAAGTCGAAAAATGCCGTGACAACAAGGAGGTGCGCGACATCGGCATCCAGTGGGGCATACAGCAGTGCAAGGAGTTACTCGAACACGGCGTTCCTTGCCTCCATTTTTACATCATGGGCAAAAGTTACGGCACCAAAAAAGTGCTCGAAGCTCTTTTCTGAACAGCCCCGTCCGCTTGCATTATGGTTGCTGGTGTAACGTCTTAAAATGATTGCCAGGGTTCCACCCCATTTGTCACAATGGTTACCATGAACCGCTATAAATTCACCTCAAACGTTTATGTACCATTACATATCTTCCTTTTCCTCTTCCTATTTTTCAGCCTCCCTTACCCGCATCTCATGAGCGCCGATCGCATAACCGGCAAACCCTTTGCCACGCGATCGGAGGTGATTGCCCGCCATGCCATGGCCGCCACCAGCCAACCCCTGGCCACCCAGGCGGCTCTGGATATCATGAAACAAGGGGGCAACGCCATTGATGCGGCCATCGCCGCCAATGCCGTCCTCGGGCTGGTCGAGCCGACCGGCAATGGCATCGGCGGGGACCTCTTCGCCATCGTCTGGCATAATGAATCGCGGAAGTTGCACGGGCTCAATGCCAGTGGACGGTCTCCCCAAAGCCTGACTCTGGAGGAATTCAAGAAACGCGGGCTGACCAAAGTCCCTTCCCACGGGCCTCTGCCGGTTTCGGTTCCCGGCTGCGTCGATGGTTGGTTCGAGCTGCATGAGAAGTTTGGCAGCCTGTCCATGGAGGAAATCCTCGCTCCGGCCATCCGCTACGCGCGGGAAGGATTTCCCGTCACCGAATTGATCGCCTTTTACTGGGGGCGAAGCGTTCCCGTGCAGGAAGAATGGCCCGGCTTCAGGGAAACCTATATGCCGGGCGGGAGAGCTCCGCGTAAGGGTGAGATATTTAAAAACCCCATGCTGGCCAATACGCTGGAAAAAATCGCCAAGGGTGGGCGGGACGTTTATTACCGCGGAGAAATCGCCCGAACCATCGATGCTTTTATGAAACGAGAGGGCGGTTTCCTCTCCTACGACGACCTCGCCTCTCACACTTCAGATTGGGTGGAGCCAGTTTCAACCGATTACCGCGGTTACACCGTCTGGGAGATTCCCCCCAACGGCCAGGGCATCGCCGCCTTGCAAATCCTCAACATTCTGGAGGGTTTCGATATTCGCGGAATGGGTTTCGGCAGCCAGGAATATGTGCATCACTTCGTCGAGGCGAAGAAACTGGCCTTCGAGGACCGGGCCAAATTTTACGCCGATCCCGCCTTCAATGAAATCCCCACAAAGGCCCTCATATCCAAGGCTTACGCCGCCCAAAGACGCCAGCTAATCCATCCCGCGCGCGCCTCCGAAAGCTACCCGCCGGGCGACCTTGTCCTGGAAAACGGGGATACCATCTACCTGAGCGTGGCCGACAAAGACCGCAACATGGTCTCCCTCATCCAGAGTAATTACCGCGGAATGGGCTCAGGCATGTGCCCCGAAGGGCTCGGCTTCAACCTGCAGGACCGGGGCGAGTTGTTCAACCTGCAGGAAGGCCATTTCAACACCTATGCTCCCGGCAAGAGGCCCTTTCACACCATCATCCCCGCCTTTGTCACCAGGGACGGGAAACCCTACATGAGTTTCGGCATCATGGGCGGCGCCACCCAGCCCCAGGGGCACGCCCAAATCATCATTAACATGGTCGATTTCGACATGAACCTGCAGGAAGCCGGGGACGCCCCCCGCATCCTCCACAGCTATTCCTCCCAACCCACCGGCGAAGTCATGACCGACGGCGGCCTCGTCACCCTGGAAACCGGATTCCCCTACGAGACGGTTCGGGAATTGGACCTCATGGGGCACAAAATAGGGGTCAACGTGGGTCCCTACGGAGGCTACCAGGCCATCCTCTACGACGCCCAAAACGACGTTTACTACGGCGCCAGTGAATCCCGCAAAGACGGCCACGCCGCCGGGTATTGATCCGACTATTTTACGCGACCATCGACCTTCTCGTTCCCTAAATAGAGGCTGTCCCAAAAATATAAAGATTTTATAGTCAACTGGATGACGTTGATAAAAAGAGCCGGAAAGAGCAAGTTTTTGCTCGATCCGGCCAAAAAAGGGTTCTATAATTGAGTTAGCGAAAATCAATATAGCCCTTTCTATGAAAAACTATGAAAAATATAGCCATCCAATGCCTCCTGCGTCCAGCTTTAACTGTGGTCGACCGGTGCCTCGATTACGATAACTTCCGCGCCACCATTGATCGAATCGATCGGCTGCTGATCGACTCGGAGGTGGAATCGCAGGCCATTGAGCTGGCCTTGGAGGGGTGGCCGCCAATGGGTCTAAAGGCCCGGCGGCAGCGGGCCAGTTTTGCCATCAAGGCACTGCGCATGGATACGCTGGGCCGTCTGCTCGGAGGGATTTCGTTTCGGCATTTGTCGCGGGCTCTGGGCAGCAGCGATCTGTTGGCCGACTTTTGCCGTGTCCGGCAGATCGATGGCATCAGGGGCATCTCCAAAAGCACCCTGGAGCGGGCCTCGAAGTTTTTCAGCGAAGAGCAGTTGAGGGCCTTGCACCGGACCTTGACTGAGGTGGTGGGCGATGCCCTTCTGGCCCGGCAGGTGGGATTGGACAAGCCGATTGACACCACCATTTGCCTGATCGACGGCACCTGTTTGGAGGCTAACATTCATTGGCCGACGGACTGGGTATTACTCAAGGATGTAGCCGGCACGTTGCTCAAAGCGATCCGGCTGATCCGCGAGAAGGCCGGTGTGCGCCATCGCATGCCGATCGAACCGGAGCCCTTGGCTCGGCAGATGAATCGGCTGTGCATACAGATGACCCACAGCCGGCGGCGAAAGGACAGCGCGCGGCAGCGCAAGGGTATCTTGAGGCAGATGAAAAAGCTGCTCAAACGGATCGGGGAGCATGCCCGCAGTCACCGGGAATTATTGCAAGCCTGCTGGGAGCAAAGCGATTACAGCGAAAAACAGGTCCAACAGATCCTCGCCCGGATGGAGCGCATGAGCGAGCAAATCCCGGTGGTCATCAAACAGGCGCACGAGCGGATCATTGGCGGCCGGCAGGTGAAAAACGCAGAGAAAGTCTTGAGTGTTTACGAACTCGATGGGCAGGTGATTGTGCGAGGTAAAGCGGGCCAAGAGGTCGAGTTCGGCAACACCCTGTTTTTGGGAGAAAGCGTTGAAGGGTACCTGCTGGACTGGAAACTCTACGGCAGCCGAACTCCAAGCGAAAATGAACAAATGCAAGAGAGTTTGCAAAGACAGAACCGCTTCAACCTGGAAGAACCCATAGCGGCCATGTGCGCGGACCGGGGATTTGCCTCCCAGCGGGCCCGCCGGCAGTTAGCCCAGGAGGGAATCTACGACGCGCTCTGTCCACGCGATCCGAAGCAGTTGAAAAAACGGATGGAGGAACCACTGTTCAGGCAATTGCAAAAGCGCCGGGCCAGCACCGAAGGGCGGATCGGGGTATTGAAGAATCGCTGGCAGGCCGGGCGGTTGCGCAGCAAAGGCTTTGCCAACCGCTCGATCAGCGTAGCCTGGTCGGTACTCTCGCACAACCTATGGAAAGTAGCCAAGATGCTGGCCCAGCAAGACGAACTAAAAACCAAAGCGGCGGCCTAGAGAGCGGAAAAGCAAGGACAATACTTTTTCACAGCCGTACTGTCGGCTCATACAAAGAAACCCAGGCAACCGGACCCCAAAACCAGTATCCTAACGTCATAGGAGAGCAAAGTTGATACTCTCCCAAATGCAAATACCTCTAAAATGAGCGCCTATCAAAAGCCCTCGCAAAAATCACCCTTTTGGGACAGCCTCTAAATATACCCGTTGGGGTGGGATTGATGCCAGTTCCAGGCGGTGGCGATGATGGGTTCGAGGCCGGGGTATTGGATTTTCCAGTTTAATTCTTTTTGGGCTTTGCTGGAATCGGCGTAGAGGGAGGGTGGATCTCCGGGGCGGCGGGGGCCTTCCTGGACGGGCACTTTCAGGCTGGAAACTTTTTCCACCGTCGCAATGACTTCGCGCACTGAGTGGGGTTGGCCGGTTCCCAGGTTGTAAAAGAGTTGTCGGCCCGGCTCCGCCAGCTTGGGGATGGCGGCGATGTGGGCGCGTGAGAGGTCGTCCACATGCACGTAGTCGCGCAGGCAGGTGCCGTCCGGGGTGGGGTAGTCGGTCCCAAAAATGGCGATATTTTTCCGCTGCCCCATGGCCGCTTCGATGACCAGAGGGATGAGGTGGGTTTCCGGGTCGTGGTCTTCGCCGATGGAGCCATCCTCGGCGGCCCCGGCGGCGTTGAAGTAGCGGAAGGCGGCGAAGCTCAGCCCGTGGGCCTCGGCCGTTGCCTTCAAAATATTTTCCAGGTCGAGCTTGGTTTGGCCATAGGGATTGATCGGTTTTTGCGGGGTCTCCTCGACAATGGGCAGTTCCGCGGGGATGCCATAGGTTGCGCAGGTGGAGGAAAGGATGAAATTGCCGACGCCGCAGTCCAACATCGTTTTGAGAAGGGTGATCGGTTTGGCCAGGTTGTTCTCGTAGTATTTGAGGGGATTTTCCACCGATTCGCCGACATAGGCAAAGGCCGCGAAGTGCATCACCAGTTCGGTTTTTTCCCGCTCAAATATTTCCTTAACCAAGGCGGAATCTCCCAGGTCGCCCTCATAAAAGGCTATTTCTGGAGAAACAGCTTCGCGGTGGCCGAACACCAGGTTGTCCAAAACCACCGGCTGATGCCCCGCCGCTGTGAGTTGCCGCACACAATGGCTGCCGATATAACCGGCCCCTCCAACTACAAGCACGTTCATAGCCGGAATCTTGGCAAATTAACCCGAAATTACTAGATTTATCTCAATATTAACTCCCCACAGAGCCGGTCGCAGAGAGCATTGGCTTTGTGCGCCCATGGTATAATATTGACACTGCGTGGACAACTTTCCGTTTTATTGGGGTTTTTCTCCATGATTGATAGCCGCATAGTGATCACCGGGTTGGGCTTGACCGCGCCCAATGGCAATACTTTGTCCGAGTTTCGTGAAAACCTCCTCGCCGGGGTGGCCAAAATCGAGATGCTCGATATGCGTTATATAGGGCCAGCGCCGGCCGGGGTTTGCCATTTCGAGACCGGGAAATACCAGAAGCGTAAGGAGATTCGTAACGGCACGCGGGCCGGGAGCATCGGTATTTACTGCGCACGCGAAGCTCTCGCGGACTCCCGGCTCGATTGGGAGTCTTTTGACAAATCGCAGGCGGGCATTTATTTAGGGATTACCGAGCACGGCAATGTGGAGACCGAGAACGAGGTCTATAACATCTCACAGTTCGATTATGATACCCGCTTCTGGAGTCACCACCACAACCCCCGCACGGTGGCCAACAACCCGGCCGGGGAGGCATCCATCAACCTCGGCGTGACCGGGCCCCACTACACTATTGGGGCCGCTTGTGCCGCCGGCAATGCCGGGTTGATCCAGGGGATGCAAATGCTGCGGCTGGGCGAGGTCGATTTTGCCTTCACGGGAGGCGTCAGCGAAAGTATTCACACTTTCGGCATTTTTGCCGGTTTCAAGAGCCAGGGGGCACTGGCCAAACATGAAGATCCGGCCAAAGCCAGCCGCCCCTTCGATGTCGGCCGCAACGGTATCGTGGTCAGCGAGGGCGGAGCCGTTTACACCCTGGAACGGCTGGAGGATGCCCTGGCCCGCGGAGCCCCCATTGTGGCCGAGATCGCCGGTTATCACATCAACTCCGATGCCGGCGACGCGGTCCTGCCCGATCCCGTGCGGCAGGCGCAGTGTGTGCGGGCCGCTCTTTCCATGTCCGGTTTGCAGCCCCGTGAGATAGACATCGTCAACACCCACGCTACGGCCACTCCGCAGGGCGACATTCAGGAGTGCCGAGCATTACGGGAGGTATTCACCGATTGCCCGGAAACTTATTTCAACAACACCAAAAGCTACATCGGCCATGCCATGGGCGCCGCCGGTGCCCTCGAACTGGCGGGTAACATTCCCGCTTTTGAAGACTTGACAGTGCACCCGACCATCAACATTGATGAGCTTGACGAAGAGTGCAAATTGCCCAACTTGGTGATTAACCACTCCTTGAAGGTCTCTAAAGTCGATTGCATCCTCAACAACTCATTCGGGATGTTGGGGATCAACTCCTGCCTGATTATAAAAAGATTTACAGAATAGAGATTATTCTTTTATAACTGCTCTCTTATGACAAATGAAGATGCCCATAGACTCGTCCTGGAAATTATCGCGGAAATAGCCCCCGATGAAGACCTCAGCGACGTCAAGCCAGAGATCAACCTGCGCGACCAGTTGGATCTCGATTCGATGGATTTTTTAGATATTGTCATGGAATTACGGAAAAAATACGGCATCGAAGTGCCGGAGGAGGAATATCATCATTTGGCCTCCCTCGAAAGCAGCGCCGCATACCTGATTCCAAAATTCAAATCGGTGAGCGCCTGAACGGCCCTGGCCTCATTAACCGGGGGGCCTTTTACTTTTCCCTTTGGAAATTTCTGCCAACTCCCATTTTGAAACGGTCATTATTGGCGCCGGTATGTCTGGATTGGCGGCCGGCATCCGCTTGGCTATGTTCGGGCGCGATGTATTGATCCTGGAGCGCCACAACGCGGCAGGAGGACTTAACAGCTTTTACAGCTTTGACGGACGGAAGTTCGACGTCGGGCTGCATGCCGTGACTAATTACGTGGACAAGGGAGTAAAGGGGACGCCCCTGGGGAAACTCTTTCGCCAATTGCGGATAAGGCGCGAAGATTTCGGCCTCTGCCCGCAAATGGGCTCCCGGGTGGCCTTTCCCGGTATCGATCTGCGGTTTACCAATGACTTCGAGGTGCTTGTGTCCGAAGTTGACCGGCATTTTCCACGCCAAATAGATAATTTCCGGCGTCTCATCCGGGAAATCGATGATCATGATCCTTTTCAACTGGAAGGGAAAGAATTCTCGGCCCGCAAGATCGTTTCCAGCTACATAAGCGATCCTTTGCTGGAGGACATGCTGTTTTGCCCGCTCATGTATTATGGCAGCGCCAGTGAAATGGATATGGATTTCGGGCAATTCGCCATCATGTTCAACTCGATTTACCGGGAGGGCTTCGCCCGGCCCTTGGATGGAGTTCGGCGAATCATCCGTGTCATGCTGGCGCGATACCGGGAGCTTGGCGGCAAGCGCAAAATGAAATGCGGAGTGCTCCAGATTCTCAGCTCCAAAGAACGGGCCCGTGAACTATGGCTCGATAATGGCGAGGTTATTACGGCCGATCATGTGCTTTCCTCCATAGGGCTTGTCGAAACCGAAAGGCTCTGCCAGGACCTCCAGCCGGACCCGGACCCTTCAAAGGTCGGCAATTTATCCTTCGTCGAGACCATCAACATTCTCAATCTCCAGCCCGTGGAACTGGGATGGGATGACACCATTATTTTTTTCAACGACCATGAACGCTTTATTTATGCCTGCCCCCAAGACCTAGTGGACCCTCGCAGCGGTGTCATTTGTTTCCCCAACAACTATCGATACAGCGAAGGCAATCAATTGCCCGAGGGAGTTTTCCGGGTGACCTGCCTGGCCGATTACGAAAAATGGTCAACTTTGCCCGAAGAAAATTACCGGGAAGCGAAAAATCATTGGCACGAGCGTCTGGCCCAAAAGGCCATGGAGTTTTTGAAACCGGTTTCCAAAGAATGCCTGGACGATTGCACCATCTACCAGGATATGTTCACACCCCGAACCATCAAAAAATACACCGGGCACCTGGGTGGCGCTGTTTACGGGTCGCCCCAAAAAGTGAAAGACGGGCGCACTCGACTGAAAAATGTTTATCTATGCGGGACCGACCAGGGATTTCTGGGAATCATCGGGGCCATGCTGAGCGGCATTTCCATGGCCAATTTCCATATTTTGAGAAAAACGTGATGCCGGAAGGAGGTTTCAATCATGAAACACGATATACAAAGTTTGCAGCAATATGTAAGCAAGTACGGCTATGAAAACCCATAACAACGGTACAGGTTTCGGTGTTTCATCGGGCTCCTTTTCCATCAAGGTTTTTTTCTTTCTGCTGCTATTGGTAAATTTAATCAAATGAATTGTCTGCCGATGACAATTGCTGTAATATTCAAGACCCCTCAACTTTTTTATCATCACCGCGATCATGACCAGAATTTTTCAGGCATCAGCCACCCAGACGACGACCGAGGTGGCTGCCGATACCAAAACCCAGCTTTCTCCTCCCTGGCATGTGATCGTTCTTAACGATCCGGTGAATTTAATGTCCTATGTGGTGGTGGTGTTGCGCAAAGTCTTTGGTTTCAACCATGAAATAGCGCGCAAACACATGCTTGAAGTTCACGAGTTGGGCCGTTCACGCGTGTGGACTGGAGAGCGGGAACAAGCGGAAGCCTATACCCACACCCTGCACCAATGGCAGCTCAATGCCATCCTTGAGCACGATGATTAAAATCGACCTTCATCTGCAACCTTCCCTGGCACGCGCAATGATCGATGAGGTGCAGAGTGTGCGCCATGACCTGGGGGAAAATCTGGTAATCGATCCCGCCTTGCCCGAGGACGATCCCGATTTGCTGGATGCCTGGAAAAGCGAGCTGACCGCGACCCTGCGCGAGGACTGCGATTTTTTACTCGAAACCCTCCAACGCAAAGATTTTGGCGAAGGTGAGCTGCAATTGGAAGAAACCACCGCCGATGGCCTTATCCGGGCATGTTCGGCCATACGCCTGAAAATACGGGAGGCAGCCCTGGGGGGCATCGGCGACGAGCCTTTGGAACACGGCGCCATCAATCCCGCCGAACTCTCTTTCGACCAGCAGCGCTCTTACCTTTGCTACCTGTTTCTGGCCGGTCTGCAAAGCGAGATATTGGTCGAGATCGATCCCTCCTGCGAAGATCTGTAGCCCGCAGCCATCCAAGGTATCATAAAAGGGCATTGATTGACGGAATATATCTAAAAAATCCCTCTGCAATTGACGTCATCGCCTATTTTTGCAAATATACGCCCCATCCTGCTGTGTGCGGAGGTTAGAATAGCGCTCTTATCCTGATTCTGAACAATAGGGAGCTTGACCTGAGAGGGTGGCTGTCACGCCGTCAACCGGAAGACAAAAGCCCCCCAGAAAGCACCCACTTTTACCAACAAGTGGTAAAAGAGCTTTTTAATACTCCGGCACAAGTGGGACTTTTTTTAATTCTAATTATGGGATGTAAGATAAAATGCTTGAACGTTACCTTTCATATTCTATGTTTACTTTTGCGGCAATTACAATTGCGGGCTTTATATATTCCTTATTATTCGCAGGCTATTTTGGTTGGGGATTATTGAAAGCAAGCATTATATTTGTGGTAGTGTATTAAGTAGGAATGGTGGCTAATTCTTGATTATATTGATGAATGAAAAGTCTCAGACAGGTTTCATGCATACTCTTAAGCTTGGAAAAGGAGAGGGTTTTGCGTGTGAAACGACCCAGTCGTTGGCGCAGGGTATTGTTCCATCGTTCCACATGGGCCGTTTCACCGGTTTCTTTTCCCACGGATCGGTTATGAGGAAAGACTTCATCATAAGTGCTCCAAAAGTCGCTGTAGGTGGCACATCTTTTGTAGGCCCGTGGCAGACGCTCGTAAAGTTCCCGGCAACGATACCAATCCCGAGGCCCAATGGCATAGGAGAGGATTTGACGGGTGCGTCGGCAAAGAGCGATCCAAACCCATTGGGCATCGCTCTTGCGCCCCACAAAAGACCACAGTTCGTCCAGTTCAATGACATCATGGCGGCGGGCCGCAAGAATCGTGCTTTTGAGCGGTCGCAGCGATTGTCGTTTTTTTTAACCAACTCAAAACGGTGTTGGGACTCACCCCGAAGGCGCGCTGTAAACCGCGTAGACTGCTGCGTTCCTGATAGACTCGAAGGATCATTTCTTTTTGCTCTTCGGTGTATTTCACTGTGGGGTTTTCGCGGCTTTGTTTACCACAATCATGGCAGCGGTAGCGCTGTTTATGGTTGGGCGTCTTGCCAAATTTAATGATATTTTCACTTCCACAGTGCCGACAATTAATAATTTTAGTAACCATGCACTAAGAATAAACTGCCTAACGCTATTTGTACAGCTAAAAATACAAAATAACATTCTTTTTTTATACACTACCATATTTGTTATTGGTGGTTATGTATTGTGGGGAATGGCAAACAAACGAAAACAAAGTCAAGCCGATAAGGGATAGAAAAAGGAGTCAACGTTCATATTTTATGAGATTTGAGTATTTGGGCGTGGGGGCATTTCTTTTCGCGGTTTTTTGTGTATTTTCCGCAGAGGTTGCTTACGCTTTTGGGTTCTCCCATGTACAGGGCTTCGCTAAGCCAGGCGTTGGTTACGGAGGTTTCCCTTTTCAGTTTGCTCGCTATGGCCAGCTTCCAGGCTTCTGAATATTTGCTTTTCTTTGCTTCAGAGCGTCTTTTGCCCAACGCTTTCAAGCATGTTTTCAAGGCCATTTCCCATTGGGTGCGGTTGAAATCTTCCAGCTCGTCCTTTTCCAGTCGCAACTGTCCCTCGGCTTCGAGCAATTCCTTTACTAAAGCTTCTTTAAACTCTTTTTCTCCTATGCACCATCCGCGGCACATGCGCCGTTCCAGCGACTTGATCTGTTTCGGTTCATCCGCTGCCCCGAGTTGCAGGAGCCGTGAATAACGATTCCAGCCACCGCGGGTATCCGTCAACCCTTCGCCGTTAGCACAGGACATCCAACCCGCCTCGAAGAACGCCTGACGCATCTTGCGTTTAGGGAAGTGATAAAGGCTCGACCAACGATACTTGCTTAGGGTTTCTATGTCGGCAAGGCCCGCCCGCAATGGGTTCAAATGAATATAGTTGACCAGGTCCGCGAAATGCTTGCCCCGTTCCACCACCAGGGATTTGAAGCGCCCCTGGAATAGATGACCCCGTTCTTTGCGGAATTGGTTGAAGCGCCTGGCAAAAGTACCCTGGAGCCATTGCATGCCCGACGAGAGATTGCCCTGGGGCGTGCCGATGCACAAATGAAAGTGGTTGGATAGGATGCAGTAAGCATGAAGCTGCCAGGAAAACCTTCCGCACGCCTCGAAGAGCGCCACCTCAAAAGCATTCCTGGCGCCTTCGGTCTTGAAGACGAATTGTCGATAGTTGCCCCGATTGATCACATGGTAGAGGCCGTCGCTGGTTTCGATTCTATTTGTCCGTGGCATGAAGACCACGTTAATCCTATCAGGGACAGGATGTCGAATATGAACGTTGACTCCTTTTTTTCGATTTTTAATAACCGAACAATTGCAGGCCCCAGTTGCGGGCTTCGCGGATGACTTTTTGTTTTTCCAGAATCAGGGTTACGCCGGCTTCCAGACAGGCAATCCCGATGCCCGCTTCGCGCATCACTTCCAACGTTCGCAGGCCGAAGACCGGCACGTCGAATCGGAAATCCTTTTCCGCTTTGCTTGTTTTGACAAAAATCAATTGATCCGTCTTAAAGCTGCCGGCCCGGCGCAGCATGGCGTCGGTGCCCTCGAATGCTTCCACCGCGATCACGGTGCCCTTTCGCACAACCACTCCCTGTCCAACGTGAAGCTGGGCCGAACCACGGGCGATTTTTATGCCGTGTTCAATATCCTGCTCCTTCACACCAGGTTTTCCGCCCGTCATAACGCCCTCCTCCGCTAGTTCGTGGTCGAGAAAGGAGCGGGCGTCGAGCATCCGCACACCCTGTTTTTCAATTTCATTGGAAACGGCTCCAAAAATAGATTCCGCGTTTTTCTTTTTGAGTCTGGATAAGAGCAAAATCGCCTTGGTATCCGGGTGAAGGCCCTTGAATAGACGCCGGGGGGTCACCTGGCCGACCATCATGGCGTAACCGGCTTCGAATTTCCTGATCGCCGCCAGCATATGGCCCAATTGCCCAACTTTGATGACCACCGATTCGTCCTCTGGAAAAGACTCGATAATGTCCTCACGAGTCTCCCCTGCGAAGGCGATCAGGCGCACCGGAAGATCGTGCCTGCGGATGGACTCCAAGCAAAGTTTCGGGTAAATTTCCTTGCCCGCAATCACCGCAATGGGCCGCGATGGATCAAAAGATTCTGGCAGAAACCGCGAATAGGTCATCTTAATGTATTATGAGAGGAAGAAGACAGGAGACAGAAAATGGGTATCTCGTCTTAATTCGTTACTATGTTAAGGATTTTACCCGGCACGTAAATAACCTTCACAACCTGTTTTCCTTCCAGATGATTGGCCACCCTTTGATGTTCTTTTGCTGTTTGAAGGGCTTCATCCTGATTCAATCCTTTGTTCACCGAGGCATCCCCACGATATTTGCCGTTGACCTGGAAGACCAGTTTAACTTTTTCGGTGGCGAATTTCCGGGGGTCGTACTGGGGCCAGGGATGACTGGAAACCGGTGAAGGATTCCCGATACGCGCCCAGATTTCCTCCGCCATATGCGGGGCGAACGGGGCCAGCAAAGCGAGAATAGTTTCTCCCGTTAGCTTTGTCATTCGCCCCTCTTTTTGCAAATGATTGGAGAGGATCATCATTTGCGAAATTGCGGTGTTGAAGCGCAGGTTTTCGATATCTTCGGTTACTTTTTTAATCGTTTCATGGAGCAGTTTCTCCGTGGCCGGAGAATCTTCCGGCGAATCCGTAAGACGATCCGAAACGGCGCCCTCCCGGTCGATAAACAATCGCCAGACCCGCTTCAAAAATCGGAAGACTCCCTCGATGCCGCGTGTGTTCCAGGGTTTTATGTCCTGCAGCGGGCCCATGAACATTTCGTAGAGCCGGAGTGAATCGGCCCCGTAACGATCGATGACTTCTTCGGGGTTGACCGCGTTGCCCCGGCTTTTGGACATCTTTTCGCCGTCTTCCCCTAAAATGAGGCCCTGGTGAAAAAGCTTTTTATACGGCTCTGGATCCGACACCACGCCGATATCATGGAGAAAATAGTGCCAGAAACGCGCATAGAGCAGGTGCAGAACCGCGTGTTCGGCCCCACCCATATAGATGTCCGGTGTTCCCCAAAATTTTTCGATTTTCGGGTCGATTAGCGATTCATCGTTGCCCGGGTCGAGATAGCGTAGGTGGTACCAGCAGGAACCCGCCCACTGCGGCATGGTATTGGTTTCCCGTCGGCCTTTTGCCCAGAGGTCGCTTTCCGGTTTATCCTGAGACGCCGGGATAGTTTCACCGGTGGACAGGTTGAACCACACCTCCACCCATTCGGTGATATTGGCCAGCGGGCTTTCGCCAGTGCCGGAAGGCTGGTAATTATCCGTCTCCGGCAATTCCAAAGGCAATTGACCAGCCGGCAGCGGCAAGGCGTAATAAGTGACGCCGCCGCTTTTATAAGTAACCGCTTCCTTGGGCAGAAAACGGGCCACTTCGCTGTCTTCGGCATTTTTGGCGCGCAGATAGGCTTCCTCTTCGACCCAGACGATGGGAAAAGGCTCGCCCCAGTAACGCTGCCGCGAAAAAAGCCAATCGCGCAATTTGAAGTTGATGGCCGCCTTGCCCCTATTCGATTTTTCCAAATCTTCGGTAATTTGCCGGATGCCGATTCTCGAATCCAGACCGGTATAGGATCCGGAATTGACCATCTTTCCATGACCCGTGTAGGGGCTGTATTTTTCCTCGATCGCTTGTAAGATTGTTTTTTTGACCTCGGGTTCATTTTTTTCGGGCTTTTCGATTACCTTCTCAATGGGCAATTTAAACTTTACAGCAAATTCGTGGTCTCTTTCGTCATGGGCAGGCACCGCCATGATGGCTCCGGTGCCGTAGCTCATGAGCACATAGTCGGCGATCCAGATGGGGATTTCCTCATTGTTAACCGGATTTATGGCGTAGCTGCCGGTGAAAATACCACTTTTGTCCTTGGCCAGGTCGGTGCGGTCCAGATCGCTTTTTCCGGCCGCCTTTTGGATGTATTGCTCAACCTCCTTCAGGCGTTCGGGGAGGGTCAGTTTTTTCACCAAGGGGTGCTCCGGGGCTAAAACCATGTAAGTGGCCCCGAAAAGGGTATCCGGCCTTGTTGTGAAAATTTTCAGTTTGTTATGCGGAAACCCCTTGAGGGCGAAAGTGACCTCGGCACCTTCACTGCGCCCGATCCAGGCTCGCTGCTGCCTCTTGGTCGAATCCGGCCAGTCGATCCCTTCCAGGCCGGCCAGCAGCCGGTCCGCGTAAGCCGTTATGCGCAAAACCCATTGGCGCAGGTTGCGGCGGACGACCGGGTGGCCACCTCGTTCGGAAAGGCCGTCAACGATTTCCTCGTTGGCCAGGACGGTGCCGAGATTGTCGCACCACCAGACGGGCTTTTCATCCACATAGGCTAGCCCTTGCTTGAAAAGCTGTAAAAATATCCACTGGGTCCATTTGAAATAATGAGGGTCGGTGGTGTTGATTTCCCGGTCCCAATCGATTGAAAAGCCGATCCGTTTGATTTGGCGGCGGTAAGTATCGCTATTTTTTTGTATGGTCAATCGCGGATGGGTGCCGGTTTCCACAGCGTGTTGCTCGGCTGGCAGACCGAAGGCGTCCCAGCCCATGGGATGGAGGACGTTAAAACCCAGCGCTCTTTTATATCGCGAGAGAATGTCCGTGGCGGTATAGCCTTCGGGATGTCCGACATGCAGTCCGGCTCCCGAAGGATAGGGAAACATGTCCAGGATGTAATAGGAGGGTTTTGCGGAAAAATCCTCGGCGCGGAAAGTCTTGTTTTTTTCCCAGAAAGATTGCCAATACGGTTCAATCTGTGAAAAGTCGTAATCTGTGCAAGGTGTGGGCATGAATCGAAAAAAACAGCTTATGTTGATAAAATTTAATAGAGGGTCAACCACTCATAAAGGGAGTTTTCCCTGGGCTGTGCCGATGGCCATGCTGGCGGCGGGTTATTTAATTTTCACCTCTGTCGGCCTCGACGCCAAGGGCCGGGCCTTCGACAAATTGCTCGACGCGGTGGTGCGGATCGATGTTAGCGAGGCTACTTTTGAAGGCGGCTCCAAAAGGATTATCCGCGGCATCGGCTCCGGCGTCATCATGACGAAGGAGGGGCACATATTGACCAACGCCCATGTCGCCAGCCCCAAGGCGGAGGAGATTTCCATCACCCTGGCCAATCTGGAAAGGGTTAATGCCAGGCTGCTGGGTTGGGACCACTGGACGGACTTGGCTGTGCTTCAAATGGATATCGAGGAAGTGGAGAAAAGGAATTTGAAATTCTCTACGGCCCGTTTCGGCGATTCCAAAAAGCTTTATCCGGGCCAAATCGTATATGCGGCGGGAACTCCCAACGGGTTGAGCCGGACTGTGACCAAGGGCATTATTTCCAACACCGACCGCTATTTTGAAGGCAGCAGCCACATTCGCGGCCACGAGACCGGTTATTTCAACACCTGGCTGCAAACGGATGCCGCCATCAACCCGGGAAACAGCGGCGGCCCCCTTGTGACGGAGGACGGGCGCGTCGTCGGCATCAACACCCGGGGTTACCTCGGAGCCAACAATCTTGGGTTTGCAGTGCCCGCGGAAACCGCCCAAACAGTTATGCAAGCCTTGCTCGAGAAAGGCGAAATCGTGCGCAGCTACATCGGCCTGAAACTCAGTCCCTTGCAGGATCTGGAAGATTTTTTTAACCTCGAAATGAACACCGGAATGCTCGTCAGCGCCGTCGATCCGGGTTCCCCCTGCGATAAAGCCGGTCTGCGGCCCGGCGACATCATTTTGACGCTCAACGGTGAGAAAATGGATGGCCGTTTTCCAGAGCAGCTTCCGCCCATTCAAAAAAAAATTGCCCGCAAGCCGGTCGGTTCCGTGATTACCCTGGAGCTTAAACGCAACGGAAAAAATCTCACCGTGGAGGCTCAAACGGAGCGGCTGGAAAGCCGGGTGGGGGAGCAGTGGGCCTTTGAGGATTGGGGATTGAGCGTGCAAAGAGTCTCCCGGGCCATTGTCCGGGAGCAAAAACTACCCACCGATGACGGCGTCCTCGTAATAGGGACCCAGACCGCTTTTCCGGCCGACGACGCCGGATTGCGCCGGGGAGACATCATTTTGCGAATCAACCGGGAGTCGATCCGCTCCCTCGATCAGCTAAAGCTGGCCTATGAGGACTACCAGGCGGAACCCAGGGAAATTCTTCTCGAAGCCCAGCGTTACCATCAGGATTCGTTTTATATATTAATAAAACCCTGAAGTCCCAAGACTCTCCATTGCAGAATAAAATTAATGAAATTGCGTAACCACTTACCCTTTGTGTTAACACCCATTTGTTTGGCGGCGGTATCTCTTTTTGGGGGTGATGATTTGGCCGAAGGGGTCGGCGATTTGTTTACGGAGAGGGCGAAATCGGTGGTTGCCATAGAATATTTCATTCAAAGGGAATTGGATCGTTCGCCGGTTGATACCGTTGGGCTAGTTATTGATAGCGAAGGACTGATAGTGATAAACGAATCGGCCGTGCCCAATTGGCTGCCGCCCGATCATTTCAAGGATTTTAAGGTTTATCCGCCGGGGGAAGGCGGCGACGGCTATGAGGCGGAATACCTCGGTAGCGACTACCTCAATGGCTGGCATTACCTGAAGGTGGAGGAGGCCCTGCGACCCCGGCTGGTTCCCATCGCTAAATTTGAAACGACCACCCCGGTGATGGGGCAAAAGTTATGGGGCATCGGCATTCTCGACCAGAACTTCGATTACAGGGCTTATTTTTTGGATGGCCGCATGGCCATGATGCAAAAAGTTCCTCTCAAAATCGGTTTTTCGGAGAACCTTCTGGCCAGTCCCGGCTGCCCTGTGTTCGATTTTAAGGGCCGTTTCGCGGGCTGGGCCGGCAACCCCGTTACGCGGGAGCGCATCCTATTGCGCGATGGCCGCCAGTCGAGGGTTGGCTTCCGCCCCATCCGGGAAAGCGGAGCCTTTCTCTTTGCGGACGAATTTTTTGCAAACATCGGCCGGGTTCCCGCTGATCCGGCGGGAGATCCCCGGCCTTGGATAGGCATTGCCGGTATGCAGCCTATCGATCGGGAGGTGGCCAGATTTTTGGGATTGGAAGATCAGGGAGCGGTGGCTATAAGCACCATTCTGGAAGGAAGTCCAGCCGAGGGCAGCAACTTGCAAAGCCGGGACATTATTGTCTCGGTGGATGGTGAGATACTGCCCAAATTTCGGCCCGATGTCATTGTGCAAAATTATTTTGAAAGGTTGGTGCTTTTGAAAAAACCTGGCGAAACCCTGGCCCTTGAGGTGGTTCGCGGGGATGGGCGGGAACACGTCGAAATTGTTGTTGGCGACCACCCCAAGACTTTGAATAAGGCCCGGCGGCAATACCTGGCGGACCTAGGCCTATCGGTTAGGGAATTCGTGGTTTACGACGCCATCCGGCAGCGTATTCCGTTTCTCGATGCGCCCGGAGTCATCGCCCAGTTCGTCAAGCCCAACAGCCCCGTTCATGCCGCCGGTTTGCAACTGCGCGACTGGATAAAGGAAATCGACGGGGAGGCGGTATCCAACTATGAAACAGCGGTGGAACTACTGTCGTCCATCGAAAACGACGAATCCCGCGACGAATTTGTTCTCCTCATTGACCGCCATAATCAAACTTCCGTTCTGCGGGTAAAACTCCGCTAGGTTAAAGCACACTATAAACTAAACATAGAACTGAAATGTTTACTGGAATTGTTGAAGAAACGGGCAAAGTCCTGGTTTTTGAAGAGGGCGGCGAGGCTTATCGGCTAACCGTCAAGACCGATAAAATCCAGAACGGCATGGCCCTTGGAGACAGCGTGGCGGTCAACGGCTGTTGCTTGACCGTTATCACTTTCGATTCCGAAAGCGTCAGTTTCGAGCTGCTGGGTGAAACCGTCCGCTTGACATCGTTTAACGAACTGGCCGTGGGGGCCGGGGTCAACCTGGAGCGGAGCCTCTGTTTCAACGGCAAGATCGGGGGGCATTTTGTGAGTGGTCATATCGACACCCCCGGCCGGGTGGAAATCCTCGAAAAGCGTGGCAAAGACTATTACATTAGGATCACGCCACCGCCCGAGTATATGCGTTATCTCATTTATAAAGGCAGCATCGCCATCGATGGAATTTCCCTCACGGTAGCCGAAGTGGACGACACCGGGTTCTCCGTCTGGCTTATCCCGCACACCATGCAGGCAACCAATCTCAACGAGCGGCAAACCGGCCAGCAGGTGAACCTCGAATTCGATTTATTAGGCAAATATGTGGAAAAACTATTGCCGGATCGCGAACCCTCCATTTCATAATTTGGCGTTATGAGAGAGCAGTTGGAAAGTCTCGTGAGTGAGCTTAAACGCCTAAAAACCGAGGGCCGGGAAAACGTCTTCATTGCAGACGGGACGCTGGAGAAACTGCGACAATCCGTTCACAAATCAGTAAAACCCAAAACGGTTCTTCCTAAGACCGAAAATACCCCCATGCCAGTTCCGGTTCAGAGAAAAAAGAAAGAATTCCAAATAGCGCCGATCCCGCCACCACCTGAATTTCAATTGCCCGAAGGTGGTAAACAACAGCGTTGGGAATGGCTGCGGGAGCGGGTCCTCCATGATCCGGTTTGCAACAAACACCTCAAGTCCGAAAAAAAAGTCGTTTTTGGCGTTGGCAGTGTTCATGCCGAGCTTTTCTTTTGTGGGGAGGCGCCGGGGGCCGACGAAGAAATTCAGGGCGAGCCTTTTGTCGGCAGGGCGGGGCAGTTATTGACGAAGATCCTGGGAGGAATGGGCCTGAAACGAGACGAGGTTTATATAGGCAATATTATGAACTGGAGGCCGGAGCTACCGACTGCCTCCGGCAACCGCCCCCCGACCGTTGATGAGTTCAACTACTGCCTGCCTTTTTTACGGGCCCAACTCGAGATCGTGCAGCCCAAGGTGATCATTGCCCTGGGCGCGACGGCCGTCAACGGGCTCCTCGGGCCCGATCCCAAACGGCGCATGGGTGATGTCCGTGGAAAGTGGCATGAATTTCAAAACATTCCTTTGATGATTACCTATCATCCCTCCTACATATTACGCAGCGGAACCCTCCGCGCCAAACGGACCATTTGGGAAGACATGCTGACCGTTATGGAGAAGGTAGGTTTGCCTGTCTCCGAAAAACAAAGAGGTTATTTTTTGAGTCAATAACTAGAACCGGGGATTACGAATTCCTTGACTTTTAAATCATCTAAGGCTAGATTTAAACTTCAGGCTTGAATTGCCGTTGGGGAACAATGAAATTGTCCGAATGAAAGCCATACTGTGGAGTTTTGTTTGTTCGCCCCTCGATTTCTTTGAGGACATTGACACCCCAATGGCTGTTGAGGGATAACCTGCAGAGAAAGGGCAATCCCGATGTTTAAAATATTCTCTTACCAAAACGGGTAGTGTATTAAGTAGGAATGGTGGCTAATTCTTGATTATATTGATGAATGAAAAGTCTCAGACAGGTTTCATGCATACTCTTAAGCTTGGAAAAGGAGAGGGTTTTGCGTGTGAAACGACCCAGTCGTTGGCGCAGGGTATTGTTCCATCGTTCCACATGGGCCGTTTCACCGGTTTCTTTTCCCACGGATCGGTTATGAGGAAAGACTTCATCATAAGTGCTCCAAAAGTCGCTGTAGGTGGCACATCTTTTGTAGGCCCGTGGCAGACGCTCGTAAAGTTCCCGGCAACGATACCAATCCCGAGGCCCAATGGCATAGGAGAGGATTTGACGGGTGCGTCGGCAAAGAGCGATCCAAACCCATTGGGCATCGCTTTTGCGCCCCACAAAAGACCACAGTTCGTCCAGTTCAATGACATCATGGCGGCGGGCCGCAAGAATCGTGCTTTTGAGCGGTCGCAGCGATTGTCGTTTTTTTTAACCAACTCAAAACGGTGTTGGGACTCACCCCGAAGGCGCGCTGTAAACCGCGTAGACTGCTGCGTTCCTGATAGACTCGAAGGATCATTTCTTTTTGCTCTTCGGTGTATTTCACTGTGGGGTTTTCGCGGCTTTGTTTACCACAATCATGGCAGCGGTAGCGCTGTTTATGGTTGGGCGTCTTGCCAAATTTAATGATATTTTCACTTCCACAGTGCCGACAATTAATAATTTTAGTAACCATGCACTAAGAATAAACTGCCTAACGCTATTTGTACAGCTAAAAATACAAAATAACATTCTTTTTTTATACACTACCCCAAAACGGAGGCCGATTTGGTAAATATTTGTTGGCGGCTGTATTCCTGACACTAAGCACATTACCCGCCCTTCCGGTCCAAATACCGGATTCTGCCTTGGAAATAGCTATCCGCGAGACTCTGGGCAAACCTGTGGGAGAGATTACCCAGGCGGATATGGAATCCCTGACTTCCCTTTCGATCTCTGATTTGAATATTGCCGACCTGACTGGACTGGAGGCTGCCGTGAATCTGACCACGCTAATCCTCTCCAACAACCAGATCAACGATATCAGCGTCCTGAGCGGGCTCACCAGGCTGACCGCGCTAAGCCTCTCCAACAACCAGATCAGCGATTTCAGCGCCCTGAGCGGGCTCACCTTCCTGAATCAGCTCTGGCTCGAAAACAACCAGATCAGCGATATCAGCACCCTGAGCGGGTTCACTATACTGACGAGATTATACCTCGGAAACAACCAGATCAGTAATATCAGCGCCCTGAGCGGGCTTACCTTCCTGGATCAGCTCGGGCTCGAAAACAACCAGATCAGCAATATCAGCGCCCTGAGCGGGCTCACCAGGCTTAGATGGCTCTGGCTCGAAAACAACCAGATCAGCGATATCAGCGCCTTGAGCGGGTTGGAGCAATTGGCTCTGCTCTGGCTCCATAACAACCATATCACGGATATCGGCGCTTTGGCGGGTTTGATTAATCTTCAGGATGACTTTCTTTTTGACGGTCTAGGTTTGCGACTTCAGGAAAATTTCATCGACGTGACTCCTGGCTCGTCGCAGCGGCAGATCATCGACAACCTCAATGCCATCGACGGGCTCACGGTTGAGTTCGAGCCGCAAAATCTGGACATTTTCCAAGGGCAAACTATCGGTGACTTTCCCGGATGGAAAGCTTCCCCGTGGTATATGAATTATAACGTCGATTTTTGGCCGTGGATTTTCCACGACGAACACGACTGGCAGTTTGTCGACTCCGGGAGCACAACGGAAGTTATCTTCGTTTGGGATTTGGGCCTTGGCGAATGGCTCTTTTTCAACGAAAATACCTACCGCTGGGTGTTCTTGTTTGGGGATAACTCAGGCTGGATTTTTACCTTCGGGGATAACACTCCCAACAGGCGATATTTTCAAAGGTCTGACGATGGTAGCCTATTCAGCGTACCGGTGGGGTTACCGGTTGATTGAGATAGGGGTGCGCAAACTTAATAATTTACCGGGTTCGTTTCTCCAGTTTAGGACAAAGATTTCGATGAATTTTTGAATTCGTTTCCCGTTTACTATTTTTAAGATAGGATTTCATAAAAATTGTTGCTTATCGAAGAAATTTTGAAAGTTTACCCCAAAGTCCTACCTGACTTCAAAATTTGGGATTATTCGGGATTACTCAGGATAACGTAATAATTCCTCAATATTTTCACCTGAAGAGACTTGATTACTCTAGATGAAATGAGAGAATTTGAGATAATAACGCCCGTTAGGATTACCGTTTCGATTTCGAAATTGATTTCAAGGGGTTCAACTTTAATTCGGTACCGATTGCGTGTGTATGCAGCCAGCCGTTGGATTGGGAACTTCGACCAGACAGCACCATGTAGTAAATCGTCAGACCCAGTTTGGGTGTCAGCCTAAATTGGGCCTTTAAAGGGTATAACCGGTTCTGGTTGCATTTATTCGCATTGAAGTCATAAAAAAATTCATTGCCAAATGCGATTTTCTCCAACCCTGGAAACCAATTTGCGGGGGTGGAGAAAATTATTCTGGGGCGATACCTGGGGAAGAGTTCTCCTCCCTGATTTTCCTTCCAGCGCAATTCCAGGCGGTTACGGAAGGAAACTTTAAATTTATTGAGAAGCTGGAAATGTGGATTTACTTCTAATTCCAAACGGTGTGTTCTTTTGAAAGGAATGCCTGAGCTACTTCTACTTTTTTCGAAACTGTAATTGATTCCCAAATCTAAATTTTTCTTTGGCGAATAAACTAATTTTTGAGACAGTCTCCAATTGAACAGATTTGAGACTTCCTCATTAAATCTCATTTCAGCTTCCAAGCCGACATCCACCTTTTCCCCATCCCATTCATTGACATTAGCCTTCCACCAGTAATGGAAATCGTTGTTGAAATCTGCCTTGGCCAGTGGAGTTAGAAGTAGGCTCATCGCCTGGCTGAAAATAATGATTAAGGCGGTAAATTTGATCATGTCAAAATCTCTGCCCGGTGAATCGCCACAATGGAAAATGATAGCCCCCGGGAATCAACTTTTTCAAATCCGGCAGCGCAAATTTCCTCCGTTAGTGTTTTCCGGGACGGGAATTTCCCGATGGTTTCACCCAGATAATGATAAGCCTCGGGTTTGCCCGTTGCCAGCCTCGCCATGAACGGAAGAATAGACCGCAGGTATAAATAGTAGAAGGGGCGCAGCCATGCTGCTGGTTGACTGAATTCTAGCACCAGCAAAACGCCGCCCGGTTTACGCAGGACGCGGTGCATTTCGCGCAAACCGCGAGCACGGTTTTCCAGGTTTCGCAGGCCGAATGCTATGGTTAATAAATCCATTTCTCCGTTAGAAAAAGGTAGTTCTAGGCAATCACCCTGAACAAAATCAACATTTTCCAGACAAACTGCCCATTTTTGCTTTTTTTGCAGCAGTTTCTTTTTTTCCTCCGCCTTCTCAAGCATCGGGGCGCAAAAATCGATGCCCGTTATTTGCGCCGATCCGGCCAAGGTTTTGGCAAGGGCAAAGACGACATCTCCACTCCCGGTGGCCAGGTCGGCCACGATTTTCGGACGGCTTTGGCGGGCGGCCAAAGCCAGTTCCCGGCGCCAGTAAAAATCCAGGCCCCCACTGAGCAAGTGGTTGGCTAGATCGTAGCGTCCGGCGATGCCGGCAAACATTTCATTAACGGCGGAAGCCTCGGGCATAAACGGGTCAGTCCTCCACTTCTTCCTTGGCTTCCATTTCCTTAAAACTTTCCACCACCATTTGAGAAAGCTCTTTGTCCGGGTTTTCGACGATGGCCTGGGTGATGGCAAAAGTAGTATTTCCAGTGTTGCGGGAGACAATTTTGAGGCCGTGCTCAAAATCGCGAAACTTATCCTCGCAGACCGTGCGGATGGCCTTGTCCGTTTCTATAGCTGCATCGATGAGGGCGTTTATGGCCTCTTCCTCGAATTTCAGTTTCAAACCATGTTCTGCCGAAAACCTGCCCGCAAAGGCCTCGATATCCTTGCCCATGACTCCTCGTTGGGCGTGCTGGTGCTCTTTGAGGAGTTCATTCAGCGTTTCCTGCGGCTTCACGATGGTATCGGTGGTCACTTCGAATCGCTTGACCGCAGTGGAGGGAAGCTCGAATTTATAATTGCGGAAGACGCGTTCAAAAACGGTCAGCAGGCCGCGCGCGCCGGTTTTCTCCTCAGAAGCCCGTGCGGCGATTTTATCGATGGCTTCCGGAGTGATATTGAAATCGATGTTATAGCCTTTGAAATCGTGTTTGTATTGGGCCAGGATATTACCCTCCGAACTGGTCAGGATTTGCGCCAAGTCCTCTTTCGTCAACTGGTCGCAGGCTTGCCGGATGGGGAGGCGTCCAATGAATTCGGGCTCGTACCCATATTTGATAAAATCGGCCGTCTCCACGTATTGGAGAAAGTCGGAGGCATCTCTGGCAGTATCTTCCGAGATGCCGGCAAAACCTATTTTGGAGGCCTGACGCCTCTTTTTGACGGTATCGGCCAATTTATCGAAAGCGCCGCTGACAATGAAAAGAATATGCCGGGTGCTGATGGTTTTTTTGCGCGTTTTGCCACCGCGGGACATTTCCATCATGGCTTGCATCTGGGCCATCATGTCATTCGGACTGAAAAGATTGACCTCGGTATCCTCCATCAGCTTGAGGAGGTTGATCTGCACACCGCGCCCGGACACATCGCGCCCCATGGCTTCAGTGCTGGACGCGATTTTGTCTATTTCGTCAATGTAAATGATGCCGTACTGGGCAAGATCGACATTGCCGTTGGCCACCTTGACGAGGTCCCGCACGAGGTCTTCGACATCGTGGCCGACATATCCGGTCTCGGAAAATTTGGTCGCATCGGCCTTCACGAAGGGCACCTTGATCAACTTGGCAATGCAGCGCATGAGGTAGGTTTTGCCCACTCCGGTAGGCCCCAGGAGGATGATATTTTGCTTTTGGTATTCTTTTTCCAGGAGATTGGGATTCTGGATGCACTGGCGGACATGGTTATAGTGGTCGCAGATAGCCACAGAAAGCACTTTTTTGGCTTCTAACTGTTTGATAACAAAACGGTTAAGAAAATCGCGGATCTCTTTGGGCTTTAGGCTGAATTCCTGAATGCGCTTTAAAATGGCCTCATCTTCCCGTTTCGCAGCTTGGGTATCCTGTTGGGGGGCTTTTTCTCCTTCCGGCGGAGGCATACCGGGGTTTTTGTGAATGCTGAAACTTACATTTTTACCGCCCAAAGCCTCCTGGATTTGTTTTTGTATTTCCTCAAAGGGATTTTTCGGTTCGTCGCTCATAATTTATTGTTTGACACTACCTTGTAAATTTACAGAAGTATCAGATGATTAGTTAGTTTGACCCTACTTATATTAGCCATACCCTAAAATTCAACCACTATGTCCGGCAACCTTACAAAAAGAGACATCGTTCTAAACATCTACGATAAAACGGGTCTTCCCCAAAAAGAAGTTCGCGAAGTGGTGCAGTTGACCCTTGACGCAATCGCTGAAGCTCTCGCCGAGGGTAGAAATGTGGAATTGCGCAATTTCGGTGTTTTTGAAGTGCAAGTGCGTAAATCGCGCATCGGGCGCAATCCCAACAAACCGGAAAAGGATGTCATCATTCCCAAGCGCGCGGTAATCAAGTTTAAAGCGGGAAAGGAACTCAAAGCTGAGCTTAAAAGCCTCAATCTGGATCGGATTGGGGGCTAGCGCAGGCTGCATTTCCACTTAACCCTTTGACCGGGGGGAACCATCCTGATGTTCGAAAGTCTTCCGGGTTTTCGCGACTTTTATCCCGAACAATGCGCCGCGCGCAACCACTTGTTCCGGATTTGGCGGCAAACGGCCAACTCTTTCGGGTTTTCCGAATACGACGCTCCCGTTCTCGAACCGCTCGACCTGTTTAGGGAAAAAAGCGGTCCGGAGGTCGTTTCCCAGCTTTTTGCCTTCACTGACAAAGGCGGCCGGGAGGTGGCCTTGCGGCCGGAAATGACGCCCTCTCTTGCCCGATTGGCCGGGGCCAAGGCGGGCAGCCTCAGGAGGCCCATTAAATGGTTCCATGTCGGAGAGCATTACCGCTATGAAAAACCGCAAAGAGGCCGCTTGCGCGCTTTTTACCAATTCAATGCCGATATTCTGGGTGAACCCGGACCCGCCGCCGATGCCGAGTTGATTGCCCTCTGCATTAAGAGCCTGACCGCCTTTGGCCTGAGCTCGAAAGACTTTCGGATCCGCCTTAGTGACCGGGATATCTGGTTGTATTTTATTGCCGGATACGGAATCGAGGGGGAAGCCGCCGCCCGAACGCTCGAAATTATCGACAAACGGGAAAGGGTGGAACGGGAGGTTTGCCTGGAGAAGTTGGGAGAAATATTTGGAGGTTCGGCCGAAGATTTTCTGAAAGATGTCGAGAAGCTGGCGAAGGCGACGGTTTTTGAAAGTCTCAATGAAATCCTGCTTGGCTCCGCATCCATCGGCAGTCGTGCGGAAAACCGTGAAAAAATTGCACAGCGAATGGAGGACTGGAAAGCGCTGCTCGGTTATCTCGAAGCCATGGGTTTGATGGAATATGTGCAAATCGACCTGGGGATTGTTCGCGGTCTGGCCTATTATACGGGTTTTGTCTTCGAGGCCTTTGAGTGTGGGGGGAAGTTGCGGTCCCTGGCCGGCGGCGGACGCTATGACCGGCTGGTGCAAAAACTCGGTTACGGCGAATTGCCGGCCTCCGGGTTTGCCATGGGCGATGTCACACTCTGCGATTTGCTCTCCCGCAAAAATCTATTGCCTGGCATGGTTGCCGTTCCCGATATCCATGTCATACTGGGCGGGGCCGAGGAGCGCGCAACGGCCCTGAGCGATATCCTGAGCCTACGCGAGCTTGGGTTGAGGGTTGAATACCCGTTGAAGGAAACCGGGTTTGGGAAACAGTTCAAACAGGCCGGTCAATCCGGCGCTCGATATGCCATGATCTATGGTTCGGAGGAGCTGGCGGCGGATTCGGTGAAAATCCGGGATATGAAGTCCGGGGGTGAGTTGCTGCTCCCGCGCAGCGAGCTGAAAACCGTCATTATCGATCTGCTGGAAACTGGAATTCCTAAGAAACAATAAAACCACGGTTGAGCAAGGGAGTCTCATTTCCAGCGATTTTTTGAATCTATTAGGCCAATTGCGCTTCAGCGCTACATTTTCGTGGCGCGCAGCCGACTTACTCCGTTGTAAATGTACGTTTATGAATTATGCGTCGCTGTGTCCGCAGGTAAAAGGATCCGCGAAAAGTCTGTATTCGGGAGCCAATCCGATGGCCTGTCGAATCGCAGGTATGTGGTTGACAACTTTTTGGGAGAGGGCGGATTCAAGAGAGCATGTTTACTGATGCGGGGTGATAATTTCGGAGGCCGCTCTTTCGGCCGTGGCACGGTGGGAGCGGTTTTATCGAAAAAAAGGATTCGGGAATTCGTCGATCTTTTTTATCGGCAGCCCATTTATCACAAGCGTGCCCAAAGAATGATCGAGCCGCTTGATGACGAGAAGGAATACTACCTTTTGCGGTAGTGTTAACATGACGAATGTTTGATATTGCTGTTGTATTCCCAGATGAACAAGCACAGGACGCGAAAATGCATGACCAAAGACTTCGAGAATGACAGCGTTTTACGCACATAGCGTGACAGGGACTGTCGCAAGGTATTGTTCCAGCGTTCGATATGGGCGGTTTGGCCGGATTGTTTCCCGCTGGCGCTGTTGTGAGGGAAAGCCTTGTCGTAGCTTTCCCAGTAATCGCTTACGGTGGCACAGTCGCGATAGGGCTGGGCGATGTTGTGATACAACTGCCAGCACGTTTGATCGCTACGATCACCCAGAGAAAACCCGACGACCTGTCGGGTACGTCGACACAAGGCTACCCATAGCCATACCTGCCCCGAACGCTTATCGCCCCAGAATGACCACACCTCGTCCAGTTCCAGCACATCACTACACTGGCGGGCAAGCAGAGTGGACTCCAGCTTCGGCAAACTCAGGACTTTTTTTTAATCCATTCGATGACCGTCTTTGGGGCTACCCCGAAGGTACGGTAAATGGCACGCAGGCTCATCCGGTTTTGGTGCGCACGGAGCACCTGCTTGACCAGCGCCGGAGGATGCTCACGACTTTTGGGGTGAAGCCGAAACTGATAACCACACCCCTTGCATCGATACTTCTGAACCCCTTTCGGATCCTTGCCGTGCTTGATGATGTGATCGCTTCCGCATTGAGGACATTTTACTGTGATATGGACCATTCCCAGTTCACAACATAATCACGCTAAAAAGTACAGCTTAAACATTCAAAATGTTAACACTACCCCTTTTGCTTACCGAATGCATTGAGGCTTAGCCGGGAAGTGTTGCACCTTGAGAAAATCCGGGGTTTATTATCTTTTCTTTCTTTACTTATGGGAAAAGCCAGAGATTGTCTTTCAACTTCGCTCATGCAACCCATCGCCCAGGAAAATATTTATCGCACCGGCGACGCGGGAATTTCTTTCTTGGCCCGTCAATTCCCGTCGCTGGTTTACTATACCAAGCTCGCTTGTTATATACTTAAATATTCGCTTATAGCCGTCCAGGGTAATTTCAAGGATGAGGAGTGGGTTTTAAGCAGCAAAGACGTATTTAAAAACCTGGAATCGGTTGGGGTTAAGATTGATGTCGAAAACCTCTCTGTTTTATCGAATTTGGAGGGCCCGTGCGTTTTTGTGGGAAACCATATGAGTACCTTCGAGGGATTTTGCTATCCTTGCATTATCAGGCCCTTCATGCCAATTACCTTCGTCATCAAGGAAGATCTGGTGAAAATGCCCATTCTGAAGCACATCTTCAAGAGCCGAAACCCCATTTTAGTGACCCGCAAAACTCCCCGGCAGGATCTGAAAGAAGTTTTGCAAGGCGGGGCGGAGCGGCTCGGCGATGGGATTTCCATTGTCATTTTTCCCCAAACCACTCGAACCAATGAGATAAAGGCCGAATCGTTTAATTCCATCGGTGTCAAACTGGCCCGAAGAGCCGCAGTGCCGGTTGTCCCCGTGGCGGTGCAATCGGAGGCTTGGGGCTGTGGCAAATGGATTAAGGATATGGGTAAAATCAAACCGGCAAAAAAAATCCGCGTCTGCTTTGGAGAACCACTTCACTTGACTGGTAATGGACGCAAAGAACAGGAAGAAACATTTCGGTTTATCCAGGAAAAACTCGAAACCTGGAAAAGTATTGATGCCTCCTCTTAGCCCATAATCCTGAGGTATTCCCGATCAAACGCTGCCAGCATGCTTTCCAGGTTGGCGTAGGGGCCGGGTTTGGCCACGCGGGAGCGCAAACCATCATGGGTAAGTTCGCACACATGCCAGTCCTGCCGATTCGTCATGTCCCAGAATTGGATGGCTTCTTGCGGGCGATAATCCGGGTTTTCAGCGGCCTCGGAGTGGAATAGCCAATGACAGTGGATTGTTGTTTCAACCTCGCTCCGCCGCTCCAACCGGTGGGCCACCACGAAATCGGGATGCAGGCTTAAAAACAGGTTGGGGAAAAGGGTATAAAAGAAAACCTTTTGCTGGTTTTCATTTGCAACCAGGGGTGGGGCGCACGCGCGTCCGCTCGTGGTCAGGCTGCCGTCCTTTGGCTTGATGGTCATGGGGCCGCCGAGGAAGGGACCTTCCTCCAGGTCGTTGCTGCTGTCCTTGTAGGGTGTGATTTTGTTTAAAAGCGGATGCACGCTGGGGCAGTGGTAGCACTCGGAATAATTATGGAATAACAGCTTCCAGTTAGCCCGGATGCGATAACTCTTGCCTTCGGCCGTGAGTAGTTCCGGCAGTTGCCATTGGGCAAATTTATGATAAACGGGGGCGAACGCCGTTTGAATAGGTTCCGCCCGATCCGAGAAGTTAATGAAAATAAAGCCTTCCCATAATTGCAGGGAAATCCGGTGCAGGGAGTAGTCGGTTTTGGCAAAGCCATCCACCCCTGCCATATTGGGGGCGGCGGTCAGTTCGCCCTCGAAGTTATAAGTCCAGGCATGGTAGGGGCATTGTAAGTTTTCTTTTAATAAACCATTTTTTTCATCACAGAGGCGTGTGCCCCGGTGTCGGCAATGGTTGTAAAAAGCCCGCAATTTTCCATCCTGGCCCCGCACGATGAGGATGCTTTCCCCTTCCAGGCGGCATTGCATGAATTCTCCACTTTTTTTAATTTCACTCTCCCGGCCAACGCATAGCCAGCGGCGGCTGAAAATCTTTTCGGAAGTGAAATAGCTGGCTGGCAGGTTTTTCGCCCCAAGGCTGCTGCGAAGTTTCCGTTCTGTTTTCACTGGCGCTTCAAGGGAATCGATTTTTCTTAATACATTTCATTTACACGCCAACTGGCGCATTACATAATAACTGCCAGCCATGTTAAAATTAAAGAACACTATCACCAATCATTTTCTTTCAGAAATGAAATTTCATGATTCCTTTTTCATTCCGTTAATGGCCGCTCTTTGCCTGATCGGGAACCTTTCGGGTAATGGGGCCGATTACGGGGATGCTCCCGTGACCCACGGGGTGGCCATTGGGGCGGTCGAGGGTGGCAACGCCCTTTTCTGGTCGCGCACCGACCGCGAGGCGATCATGCATCTGGCCATCGAAAGTGAGGATGGCGGTTCCGTTTTGGAAAAAACGACTCCCGCAACGGCATACCGCGATTTCACGGGCAAGATAAAAGTCAGCGGGTTTAAAGCGGATACGCTTTTGTCCTACCGGGTGTGGTTCACCGTTGAAAATCCAGAATCCGGCAAAAAACACCCCGCCTTCCGGGGGAAAATCCGCACCGCGCCCTCCGCCGTGGACGGCCAGGCCGTTTCATTTGCCTGGAGCGGGGATGTGGCCGGGCAGAATGTTTGCCGCGATGCAGAAGAGGGGTTTCCAGCCTTCAAGGTCATAAATTCCTTGCCCATCGATTTCTTCATCGGCCTCGGGGATATGATCTACGCCGACAATACCTGTGAGGGAACGGGCAAGTACGGGAACCGGCAGGTCACCGGAAATTTTAGGCCTTCCGCCAATATGAAGGATTACTGGGAGCACTGGAAATACAATCGGGACGATCCCGGCTACCAGCAATTGCTGGCCCAAACACCTTATTTCGTTATCTGGGACGACCACGAGGTGGTCAACGACTTCGGCCCCCTTCAAGATACCCGGGAGGAGCCTCCCTATATTCCGGGTGAGCATCTTTTACCCCTCGGGCGCAGGGCTTTCGAGGATTATAACCCAATCGAGGAGAATCCTGATTCTCCCCATCGTTTGTATTATAATATTCGCTGGGGCCTGAACCTGGAATTGTTTTTCCTCGACAATCGCCAGTATCGCGACGCCAAGAACGAGGCCGACGATCCAGCCCATCACAAAACCATGCTGGGCCGTGAGCAAGTGGTCTGGCTGAAGGAAAAACTGGGTTCTTCCAACGCGCTGTGGAAAGTCATCATTTCCAGCGTGCCCATGTCCATCCCCACCGGTTCGACCATCGGTGAGCGCGACGGATGGGCCAATTACGATCAGGAAACTGGTTACGAGAACGAACTCCTCGACATCATCGGCTTTATGAAGGGCCTCCCTCAGCGCAATTTTGTCTGGCTTACTACCGACGTTCATTTTGCCGAGGTCTTTCGCTATACACCATATAAAGATGACCCGTCTTTCAAGCTGTACGAGTTAGTGGTTGGCCCACTCAACGCCGGGTTGTTCCCCAACCGGAAATTCGATCTTACCCTCAATCCCGAAAGCCTCTTTTTCCACGGCCCGGAAACCGCGGACTCCGTGACCACTTGGGAGGAAGCCAAAAAGTGGTTCAATTTCGGAGTCATATCCATCGACGAAGGGGGAAAATTGACCGCCTCCGTGCGCGACACCGTTGGGAAAATCCTTTACCAAACCCGATTGCAGCCTGAGCGATGAAAAGGCTCACGCTCCTTCGGCATGCCGAGTCGAACTGGAACCACCCCGGCCTAACCGATTTCGAGCGGCCTCTGAATGAGCGGGGTAGGCGCGATGCGGCCGAAATGGGCGACCGTTTGGCCAAACGGAACTTTAAACCCGAAGGCATCATGACCAGCCCGGCCCAACGTGCCCTCGAGACGTTGGCCATCATCGCCCCCGCCATCGATTTCCCCCTGAAGAGTATTGTTCATAACAAAACCCTTTACGGCGCAGGTCTAACGGAAATGTATAAAGTCATGGAAAAACTGGACGACACCCTTGAGCACATCCTCATAGTCGGCCACAACCCCACCTGGACCGATCTGGCCAACCACCTCCTAACCGGTGACAGGTCATCCCTGTACAACCTCCCCCCCTGCGGAGTCGTCGACCTCGAATTAAAGATCCAGACCTGGAACGAAATCCACGAAAACTGCGCACACTCCTCCATCTCGACACCCCTGGATTAAGGCATTCGGGTAAAACGGACTAATAACGTAACCACTGCAAAATTTCGTTTGACAGTTAAGCCATTTCAGGATACTTCCCTTATTCATGGTGGGCATACGTACCATCAAACCTGATTGCTGGCTGGCATTTGGGAATGCCGCTACCCGACTGAATACACCAGATCGGGATCTCAGGCTAATGTCATTAGCCAAGGGCAATTCTGAATTATTGTCCTTTCCAGCAAAACCACCCAAGAAGGGACTACCCCACCACCCAAGAAGGGACTACCCCACCACCCAAGAAGGGACTACCCCGATGGAGAAACTATACCCCACAAAAACCCTCACTCGGTATCGCCGATTTATCCTGACAGGCCTCCTCCTGGCCCTGACTACACTTCAGCTTGAAGCCCTTCATCCCTCAGCTTGAAGCCCTTCATCCCTCTTTTGTACTCAAATGGGGGCTACCGGCTCAGGCGACGGGCAGTTTAATAGCCCCCGTGGCGTGGCGGTGGATAGTTCCGGCAACGTTTATGTGACAGACACGTTCAACGACCGCAACCAGAAATTCGACAGCAGCGGCAACTTTCTCCTCAATTGGGGCTCCTTTGGCAGCGGCGATGGGCAGTTTGATTTTCCATATGGCGTTGCGGTGGATAGTTCCGGCAACGTTTATGTGACAGACCAACTCAACCACCGCATCCAGAAATTCGACAGCAACGGAACTTTCATTACCAAGTGGGGTTCAAATTTTTCTTTTCCACGCGGCGTGGCGGTGGATAGTTCCGGTAACGTTTATGTGGTGGATAGCGAAAACCACCGCATCCAGAAATTCGACAGCAGTGGAAACTTTCTTCTTAAATGGGGTTCAAGAGGTTCAGGCGACGGACAGTTTAATTTTCCGTTTCCAGTCGGCGTGGCGGTGGATAGTTCCGGCAACGTTTATGTGACAGACCAAATCAACGACCGCATCCAGAAATTCGACAGCAGCGGCACTTTCATTACCAAGTGGGTTTCAAATTTTTCTCTTCCATCTGGCGTGGCGGTGGATAGTTCTGGTAACGTTTATGTGGTGGATATCAATAACAACCGCATCCAGAAATTTTCATTCTCGGTTCCCGTAGCCAATGACGATGCGGCCAAAGTCGCCGCGGGGGGCACGGTTTCGGTTCTTGTCGGTGGGGCCAACAGTGTATTAGCAAACGACACCGATGCGGTTGGTGATTTTCTGACGGTAAATTCAATTTCGGTGAGCGGACCGAATCATGGTTCCTTGATCCTGGCGGCGGACGGCACATTCACCTACACTCACGACGGGGCCGGATCGATCACAGACAGCTTTGTTTACGAAATCAGTCATGGCGAATTTACTGCTACCGCCACAGTGAGTATCACTATTCGGTAGTGTATAAAAAAAGAATGTTATTTTGGATTTTTAGCTGTACAAATAGCGTTAGGCAGTTTATTCTTAGTGCATGGTTACTAAAATTATTAATTGTCGGCACTGTGGAAGTGAAAATATCATTAAATTTGGCAAGACGCCCAACCATAAACAGCGCTACCGCTGCCATGATTGTGGTAAACAAAGCCGCGAAAACCCCACAGTGAAATACACCGAAGAGCAAAAAGAAATGATCCTTCGAGTCTATCAGGAACGCAGCAGTCTACGCGGTTTACAGCGCGCCTTCGGGGTGAGTCCCAACACCGTTTTGAGTTGGTTAAAAAAAACGACAATCGCTGCGACCGCTCAAAAGCACGATTCTTGCGGCCCGCCGCCATGATGTCATTGAACTGGACGAACTGTGGTCTTTTGTGGGGAGCAAGAGCGATGCCCAATGGGTTTGGATCGCTCTTTGCCGACGCACCCGTCAAATCCTCTCCTATGCCATTGGGCCTCGGGATTGGTATCGTTGCCGGGAACTTTACGAGCGTCTGCCACGGGCCTACAAAAGATGTGCCACCTACAGCGACTTTTGGAGCACTTATGATGAAGTCTTTCCTCATAACCGATCCGTGGGAAAAGAAACCGGTGAAACGGCCCATGTGGAACGATGGAACAATACCCTGCGCCAACGACTGGGTCGTTTCACACGCAAAACCCTCTCCTTTTCCAAGCTTAAGAGTATGCATGAAACCTGTCTGAGACTTTTCATTCATCAATATAATCAAGAATTAGCCACCATTCCTACTTAATACACTACCGAATTCCTAATACTAAATGGTAATCAGATCAGTGACATCAGCCCTTTAATGGGCTTGAGCAATCTGGAAGCGCTCAATGTTAGCGGCAATTTCCTCCTTCTGAACGCAGGATCTTCAGCGCTTGCAGTTATCGAAAGCCTACAGAACGGGGGCACATCTGTTATATTCGAACCGCAAAATCTGGACATTTTCCAGGGGCAACCTATCGACGGTTTTGTAGGGTGGAGAGCCTCACAATGGTATTTGAATTACAACGTAGATTTCTGGCCCTGGATTTACCACGACGAGCACGGCTGGCAATTCGTTTCTGAAAACAGTTCCGAGGATATCATCTTACTCTTTGATCTGGGCTTGGAGGAGTGGATTTTTCTCAACGCAAACACCTATCGCTGGTTTTTCTTATTCAGCAACACCCCCGGTTGGATCTGGACTTTTGGGGGCAACACCCCAATTAGAAGATGGTTCCAGGGCCGCGATGACGGAAGCCTTTTCCTCGTAACGCCCGGTTTGTAATTAAGTAAATCCTGATGATGGTTTATCTGTGTAATCCGTGGTTGAAAAATGGGCGTATCATTTTACCTCACTTTCGTAGGTTGATATTTGGCGGTATTTTATTTCCAGTTGAGGATGAGGCGGGTGTAGTAGGTGGTATCGAGTTTTACCCTGTTGGGGGCCGGGTTGTTGTTGAATGAAGTTGCCAGGCCGAAGCGTATTTTCCAGAATTTGCCGCCCCCCAGGGGGAATTCGAATCCCGTGTCCTGGGTGAAGCGGAAGTCTGAAAAATCCTCCACACTGGGTATGAATTTCAAATCCGTGGTCACTTTGCCGATTTTATTAAATCGATAAAAATGCTTGAACCCGAAATCGAGACCGGGAGATTTGATCTTCGTTCCGTTGTCGAGGGTTTCAAAGCGGTAGCTGAATCCCGCCCGTGCGTTTAGTGAATGATGTTCCTGCTTGAAAAACCGATAGCTCAAACCGCCGGCTGTGGTGACCCGAAGGTCGATGTCCTCAAATTCATCCCTTTCATATTCCGACCGCACGAACCAGCCCAGTTTTTTCTTGAAAAAGGAATTGTAGGTGGCTCCGGCGATGACTTCATTCGATGTCTGGTCGCCATTTTTTTGCGCCTTGTCGAAGGAGAGGTAGATGCCCAATGAATCATCCGGCCCGGCAAAGGTTGCCTTGAGGCGGGCCGCCATGCCGGACTCCTCGCTGTTGCCGGATTTACCGGTCAAGTCCAAGCCTGTCTCGTAAGACCATTTGCGGCGGCGGGCTTCGATTTCCTCTCTTCTTTTCACGATCACGGGATCTTCCTCTTCCGTTCCCCATGAAGCGGCGATTTTCGGCATTTCGGTGGTTAATTCACCGCTCAATGCAACAATATTCAATTTCGACCGGCCCGTGTGGGAAATTTTGCCGGAAATGGTGATCCCGTTTTCCAGGCGGACATATACGGGCTCGTCGGTGCTGAAGCCGACCACCTCTGCCCTCTGCCCTATTGATCTCGAGGGCGCCAGCGTAGGTCGTGTCGAGGGTAATTTTCTTGTCCGTTATACCGGTAATTTTGCCCACCAGGCGCGCCCCGTCTCTCGTTTCCACGGTATCCGCCACAAGAACAGAAGCGCTCACCGCCATCATGAACCCGATTATTGCAATTAAAATTTTGATTTTAAACATGTCTTTTGAGATTATTCTTATTCCCATTGTCAGAAAAATGTCAGCGCACGAATATTGACGTCAGGAAATCATGGCAATGATTTAAGGAAAAAGTTTATCTCAAGTGAAATTCGCGGAACGTCATTACGCTTTTCGATGGGACCTGAAAAATCCCCGGGAGAAACTATGGCCGCTGATTGCGGATACCAATCGCTTTAACCGCGACACCGGCCTGCCGCCTATGATTACGGAGGGTATGGATGCGGAAAACCCAGCGGTGCGAATGATGCGTTTGAAATTCTGGGGCATGACCATTCGATGACGCGAATATCCATTTGACTGGGTTGCGCCCGAACGGTTCGGCGTGGTCCGGCGTTACATTAACGGGCCTCTGGAAAGCCTTCGCATGCAAACCGTTCTGGAATCAAAAGAAAACGGGACCCTGCTACACTACAACGTCTGGATTGTGCCGCGAAATTTAATCGGGTGGCTGGCTGCCCCGTTGCAGATCGGTATTTCAGCCCGGCACAGTTTTGAACGCGCCTTCCGCCATTATGACAAACTGGCAACCGAAGGCTCCTCGGTCTTGAGAGAAGAACGCCCCCGGAGGCCGGGCAAGGCCCTCGCTTTTGGCGCTCGGCGGCGTTTGCGCGAAATTGAGCAGCGGCTGATTAAAAAAACCGGTTTCGATTCCTCAATACTCAACCCGGTATTGCATCTTGTGCAAACCGGCGACGATCTTTCCCTCAACCGGATGCGTCCCTATGTTCTGGCAAAATTGTGGAAATTACCCCGCCAGGCCCTTCTCGATTTGTTTCTCCATGCCACGCGGGAGGGATTGCTCGATTTCAGTTGGGAAATCCTTTGCCCGCTCTGCCGGGGAGCGAAGTCCACCGTGGCCAGCCTGCGCCAGTTGGAGGACGCCGCCCATTGCGATACTTGCAACATCCGGTTCGACACAAATCTGGACCAGGCGGTTGAACTCGTATTCTCGCCGAATCCGTCCATCAGAAGCATAGAGTCGCACGAATTTTGTGTCGGCGGCCCACAGGTAACGCCCCATATCATTGCCCAGCAAACCCTGCCTTCCGGCAAAAGTGTGCAATGGGGCCTTGATCTAGAGCCGGGCCGCTATCGTCTGCGGGCGGCATCGCAAAACGAATGCTCTTACCTCAATGTTATCGATGGGGGAAACAAATCCCCGTCCATTGCAATCAACGAGGAAGGTTGGACTCCGGCAGATAGTTCCCTCGCTCCCACAAGCCAGTTAAATGTTTCCAATCAAAGCGAAATCCCTCAGCTCGCCATACTTGAGCAATTGGCCTGGATGGATGATGCCGTAACGGCCGCCGAAGTGACGGCGCGGCAGGCCTTTCGCGATCTCTTTTCGAGCGAAGTGATCGCTTACGGGGAGAAAATTTCGGTCGGCAATATAACCCTCGTTTTCACTGATCTACGCAATTCCACCAGCCTCTATGAAAAAATCGGCGACGCTCCCGCTTTCGGTGTCGTCATGGATCATTTTGAAATTCTCAAAAAGCATGTGGCCGCACACGATGGCGCCATTATCAAAACAATGGGCGACGCCATCATGGCGGCCTTTATCCAGCCGGTTAATGCGTTGCAGGCCATGCTGGCCGCGCAGGAAGAACTGACTGGTGGATCGGGCGGGTGCCCCCTCGGCCTCAAGGGAGGAATCCACAGCGGACCCTGCATTGCTATCAATCAGGATGACCGCCTCGATTATTTCGGGGCCGCCGTCAACCTGACGGCCCGCCTGGAAGGGCTTTCCTGCGGCGAGGACATCGTGGTCTCACAAACCTTTCTGGAAGAACCGACGGTTAAAGCTTTCCTTGAGGAAAAATCCAGTCAACTGAAGGTTGAACCCGGAACCGCCCGGGTAAAAGGGATCGAGGCCGGCCCCGTCAAATTCGCCCGAATCCGCAAAATTTGAACTGGAATCTTGAGGGAAAATACTTACTCTCATAGAGTATGAAATGGAAATCGGATAACGGGGTAGTTTTGGCATTTATTTTCGCATTATTTTTAATTGCAGGATGCTACACGGTTCCGGAAACGGGGCGCACAGCTTTGAATATTTTGCCCGACGGGCAGGTCAACCAGCTGGCCCTGGCTTCTTTCAACCAGATGAAAGTGGAGGAAAAAATTTCTGAGGACACCGAAATGATTGACCGGGTGAACCGGGTGGGACGGCGCATCGCGGAATCGGTGGGCGAGGATTTGCCAAAAGCCGACTGGGAATTCGTCGTTTTCGACGACGATGAAATGATAAACGCCTTCGCCATGCCGGGAGGCAAAGTTGGGGTTTATAGCGGGCTTTTCAAAATCGCCACGACTGACAGCATGTTGGCGGTCGTCATGGGGCACGAGATTGCCCATGTGGTGGCCCGCCACGCCAACCAGCGATCATCCCGCGGAATTCTCGTTCAATTGCTCTCCATCGGAGTGGATTCGGCCATGGAGGATAGCAGTGTGCGAAGCCGCCGGGCGGTCAATTCAGCCATTCGCACAGGCGCGACCTTCGGTTACCAGATGCCTTATAGCCGGTTGAGCGAACGGGAGGCAGATCATCTCGGGTTGATATATTTGGCTCGTGCGGGCTACGATCCGGTGGCTTCCTTGGAATTCTGGCGTCGCATGGAAGAAGCCAATACCAGTCCGAAACCACCCGAATTCCTTTCCACTCATCCGTCGGGTGAAAAACGCCGGGAACAGCTTCTGGAATTAATGCCCCTGGCTCTCGAGGAGTACAAAATCGCCCTGCAGAAGGGCAAGGTTCAGTAAATAAAGCCTTCGACTTCCGCTGTGGCCATTGCACTCCCATCTAAACACCGACCCGACCTGGCAATCCACGATGCTTATTAAAAGAACTGGTGAATAAAGAATGAACAACGAGAGCTCAGATGAATTGGTCCAATATTACGCGGACCGAGCCAAGGAATATGATAAAATTTATGAGCGAGAGGACTTCAAAGCGGCTGTCCCGTATCTGCTTTCGGTTCTCCGAAACATTTTTGTTGATCGAACGGTTTTGGAGGTTGCATGTGGAACAGGATTTGCAACCAAGGACATTGCCAAAGTTGCGAAGAGCGTTCTAGCAACGGACATCAACGAAGAAGTTTTGGAGATTGCCAAGGTGAAGCTGGAATGTGCTGAGAATGTGGGTTTCCTGAGAGATGATGCCTTCAAGCTGGATCGGGTAAGCGGCAATTTTGATTCAGGTTACGCGGGATTTCTATGGTCCCACATCGAAAAACGGCGACGTAGTGAATTCCTGACTGCTTTTCACTCTAAAATTCGACCTGGAGGGCTCGTGGTTTTATGTGACAGTCTGCCTGTCATGAGCGCATTTCGCTGGCCATTTACACGCACTGATGACGATGGCAATACGTATCAGACTCGCAGGTTGGAGAATGGAGATAAATATGAAGTCTTGAAGAATCTGACGACTCGCGAGGAATTTTCGGAAACGATTGAGGGACTAGGTGCGGACTTGGAGTGGCAGGAGATCGAATTTATTTGGTGTGCTTCGTATCGGTTGCCAAATTAAGATTTCGTCCGGATTTCTAGCTAAATTAACCATTCCAGAATTTCTTCCAATCCGTGAATACAACTCAAACCACTCTCAATGGTGAATGAGGGGTGCTTTTTAAATAAGCAATAAACGTATATATAAATAATGGGATTGGGATTGCGGCGTGGCAAAAATTTTCACACATTATGGCCTTATTAAAACCTGGAAAATAAGGCATTCGAATAAGTATTTGCGGGGGGCGGTATTATTATTAACCGGCTCCATTTGCCTGTATTGGCCGTCTGCCCAGGCGGTTTCACCGGAAGCCGAATCTCGTTCCCGGCGTTACGTGGAAAAGGGCAAGGAGTTGGCCGATGTGGGGGATGCCCAAGGCGCTATCTTTGATTTCACGGAAGCCATCAGGGTCGATCCGGAAAATACCCAGGCCTATATCATGCGAGGCAAGACCCGTTATAAACAGGGCAATACCGACGGGGCTATCTACGATTTTACCGAGGCAATTGAAGTGGACGCCCGCCAGGACCTGGCTTTTTTCGAGCGCAGCAAGGCTAATATCAAAAAATACGATTGGGAGGGAGCAATCGAAGACCTGGCCGAGGCGATCCGACTGAAACCGGGCCATTCGCCCTACCATTTGGCCCAGGCGAGCCTGCGCAGCAAGCGAAAGAATTATGCCGGAGCGGTCGAAGATTATGACCGGGTGCTCGATTTATTGCGCCAGGGCGTCCGTGACACCAGGACTAACCCAGCTCTGGATGTGGTTTCTCTGACTTTGCTCAGGGGCAGGGCAAAATTTTTTGCCGGGGATTCGGAAGGGGCGCTGCGCGATATTAACAAAGCTATTAAGCAAGACCGCCGGTTTTCCCTCGCCTACCAAATCCGGGCCGATGTGAAATTCGCCCAGGGCCTCTACGATAGCGCTTTGGTCGATTTCGGAAAAGCCATCAAGATGAATCGCAATGCAGCCGGAAATTATTTCTCAAGAGGATTACTTTATTATTCCCAGGATAAGCTGCCGGAAGCCCTGGCAGATATCGACAAAGGATTGCGCCTGGCCAAGCAAAGCGAGGGTAGGGACTATGCCCGCCTCTGGAAGTGGATGATGCGCGCACGATTGGGTGAACTGGAAAAGGCCAACAAAGCGCTGATCCTGCAATTGGCGGACCGTTCCGAAGAATCCATGGGCGATTGGTATGAAAAAATAGCCCGGTTTGCCCTGGGCCAGGATAGCGAAGAGTCTTTATTTAAGACAGCCGCCAATGAGGACCCCATCACGGAACGGGAACAATTCTGCGAAGCTTATTTTTATGCCGCCCAATGGCATCTGCTGAACCGGAAAAAGGAAAAAGCGGTGGAATTACTGGAACATTGCCTGGATACGGGAATCGTCGATTTTTATGAATTTAAAATTGCCCGTGGACAACTGAACGACCTCCGTGAGGAAGGGTAAATCCTCCATCCAAACGAAGTTTAAGTTCCTGGTAAAAGTTTAGCGGTTTTTTGGGCGGAATACTTTGATTACCGACTCGTTGCTCTCCAGGTAATCGCCCTCGATCAAATCGATGCAGTAGGGAATGGCGGGAAAAACAGCCTCCAGGCACTCCCGGATGGCCTTGGGTTTGCCCGGCAAGTTGAGAATCAGGCAGCGGCCTCGAATACCCGCAGTTTGTCTCGAAAGGATGGCCGTGGGGACATAGCGTAATGAGGTTGCCCGCATCCATTCGCCGAAACCGGGCAGCATTTTTTGACAAACGTCCTCGGTCGCCTCCGGGGTGACATCGCGGTAAGCCGGGCCGGTTCCGCCGGTAGTTACGATGAGGCAGCATCCTCGATTGTCGGCAAAGTCGATGAGGGTTTTTGCAATGAGAGGCTGTTCATCCGGAACCACGGCGTACTCCGGCTCCCAGGGCGTTTTCAGGTATTCGTTGAGCAGGGCAACGACGGCTTTTCCGGGTAAATCTTCATAGACACCCGCGCTGGCCCGGTCGGATATGTTGACGATTCCGATTTTTGTCATGCTTGTGAATTGTGGCAGCAAGGCTAAAGAGACAACCCTCTTTTTCCCACACGAATACCGGAATTGAATTTAAATACCGGAATCTGTCTTCAAAGCGTCAATTAGGGTACTTTTGAAAACCTTGGTATTTTTTCTTGATTTCCAAATTTAAAAACATAAATTCTCGCATTTTCAGGTATTTGTTCCGCCCGCCCCCTAACTATTTAAAAGCTGGAAAATCGATTGTTGCCCAACTGTGTCAGCCAATAACCTCAAAAGTTTAACAAGTCTCCAGGGTGATCGGCTTCCTGTCAAAAGTGAGCGTGACGGCCACCGCTCTATAGAGATTAAAAAAGGTCTCAATCTGCCCATCATGGGTGAGCCGGAGCCAATCCTGGAGGATGCCCCCAAAGTCGGCATGGCTGCCGTTATTGGGACCGACTATCTCGGGTTGAAGCCCACCATGGCGGTTGCAGAGGGGGACAGGGTCAAGCGGGGCCAGCTACTCTTTACGGACAAAAAAAATCCGGAAGTGGGCTATACGGCACCCGCTGGTGGAACGATTACCGCCATTCACAGGGGTGATAGAAGAGCCCTCCTCTCGGTGGAAATCGCAGTGGGGGACGTGGAGGAAGAAGAAACCTTCGCCTCCTATGAGGCGAATCGGCTCGCTACTCTTTCCGCCCAGGAAGTCAAAGCCAACCTGCTGGCTTCCGGTCTTTGGACGGCATTGCGAACGAGACCATTCAGCAAGGTCCCATCACCGCAAACGGAGCCCCATTCCCTCTTTGTCAATGCCATGGACACGAATCCGATGGCTATCGACCCGATGTTCGTCATCGATAAACGGAAGAGTGATTTTATCAATGGACTTACGGCGCTTTCCAAACTGACCGGCGGCAAACTCTACCTCTGCGGCAAAGCGGGAGACGACATTCCCGGCAAGGAACTCGATTTTGTCAGTTGGGCGGAATTCAAGGGCCCTCATCCTGCCGGTTTGGCCGGGACGCACATACACTACCTGGATCCGGTCAGCGCCCATAAAACCGTCTGGCATGTGAACTACCAGGACGTTCTCGCCATGGGCAAACTGTTCACCACCGGCAAGCTTGATGTGGAGAGAATCATTTCCCTGGCCGGGCCCATGATAAAGCGTCCCCGGTATCTGCGCACCCGGCTGGGAGCCAGCGTTAAGGAAATCGTCAAAGGCGAATTAGCGGAAGAGGATGTCCGCACCATTTCAGGCTCAGTTTTATACGGGCACAGGGCGGCCGGAGCGCATGCTTTTCTAGGCCGCTACCATTTGCAAATCAGCGCCATCAGGGAAAATCCGGAGAGGCTGTTTCTCGAATGGCATCGGCCTGGATTCGACCGGTTTTCGGTAAAACGGACTTTTATATCAAATATTTTTCGCGGAAAGAAGTTCGCCTTCACCACTTCGAAGGAGGGAAGCGACCGCGCCATGGTCCCGATCGGCACCTATGAAAATGTGATGCCTCTGGATCTGGTCATAACTTTTCTCCTGCGCGCCCTCATCGTGGCAGACACGGACCAGGCGCAAGCCCTCGGCTGCCTGGAGCTGGATGAGGAAGATTTGGCCCTGTGCACCTTTGTCTGTCCCGCGAAATACGATTTTGGCCCCATCCTGAGGCAAAACCTCACCACTATTGAAATTGATGGCTGACCTGATATTATGAAGTTTTTAAGAAATTTTCTGGACGGTCTTCATCCCCATTTCAGCAAAGGCGGAAAGTTTTCCAAACTCTATCCGCTGTACGAGGCCGCAGATACTTTTCTCTATTCTCCCGGCCATGTTACCGAAGGCCACACGCACGTGCGCGATGGGCTGGATCAAAAGCGGCTCATGATCACCGTGGGGGTGGCCCTGGGTCCCTGCGTCCTCATGGCCCTATACAATACAGGCTACCAGGCAAACCTGGCCATGGCCGAAATGGGTATTGGGCAAGCGCCCGGATGGAGGGGACTGGTCATGCAATTTTTGGGCATGGATTATGATTCTCAAAACCTGTTGTCCAATATACTCCACGGCTCGCTCTATTTTGTACCCGTATTTCTGGTCTGCAATATTGTCGGCGGTCTTTGGGAGGTTCTTTTCGCGTCCGTCCGGGGTCACGAAATCAATGAAGGTTTTCTCGTTACCGGATTGCTTTTCCCTCTGACCCTGCCGGGCACCATTCCACTCTGGCAGGTTGCTCTGGGAATCAGTTTTGGGGTGGTCATAGGGAAAGAAATTTTCGGTGGAACGGGGAAAAATTTTCTCAATCCCGCCCTTACCGCGCGCGCCTTCGTCTTTTTTGCCTACCCGGCCCAGATGAGCGGCGATGCCATCTGGACCGCGGTGGACGGTTTCAGCGGGGCCACACCGCTCGGGTTGGTGGCGGCGGAGGGAATGGACGCCCTCACTGCCACCATCACATGGAATCAGGCTTTTGTCGGTCAAATCCAGGGATCGATGGGGGAAACCTCGACCATTGCCTGCCTTTTGGGAGCGGCCTTTTTACTCTATACCGGGATCGGCTCCTGGCGTATCATGCTCTCCGTTCTGATCGGCGCTGTTTTAACGTCCTCCCTGCTTTATTTTGCGGGCAGCGAGACGAATCCCATGTTCCAGATGGACCCCGCCTGGCATATGGTATTGGGAGGGTTTGCCTTTGGCCTGGTATTCATGGCGACCGACCCTGTTTCCGCCTCCATGACCCAAACCGGCCAATGGTTCTATGGATTTTTGATCGGATTCATGGTCATTCTCATCCGCGTCATCAATCCTGCCTTTCCCGAGGGCATGATGCTTTCGATTTTATTCGGGAACGTTTTTGCTCCTGTCATTGACTACGTAGTGGTACAAGCTAGTATTAAGCGCAGGAGGTCGAGAAATGGGTAACGATACGATCAGAAAAACTCTATTGATCGCCGGGCTGCTTTCTCTTATCTGTTCGGCCTTTGTTTCCAGCTCGGCCGTATTTTTGAGGCCCAACCAGGCCAGAAACAAGGATTTGGACCGCAAGAAAAACATCCTCATGGCAGCCGGTCTTTACGAGAAGGGGAGGGCGGTGGAGGAACTTTTCCAGAAATTCGAGATCCGGGTGGTCGAACTGGCCACCGGTCAATACGATGAGAATTTCGACGCCACCACCTTCGATCAGCGGAAGGCTGCGCGCAGCGCGGAGATGGGGTTGGAAATCACTAGAAAGATGGACTTGGCCGGAATCAAGCGCAGGTCCCGCTACGCCCCGGTTTACATCTCCAGAGACGATAAGGGGACATTTCAGCAATTGGTGCTGCCGGTCCACGGCAGGGGTTTGTGGTCCACCATGTATGGCTTTATCGCTCTGGATGCGAACTTGACCACGATCAATGGTTTTGCCTTTTATGAGCACGGAGAAACCCCCGGCTTGGGCGGTGAAGTCGATAACCCCGACTGGAAGGCCCAGTGGGTGGGGAAAAAGGCCTTTGACGAGGCGGGCCGCATCGGAATCAAGGTTCTCAAGGGCAAGGTGAACCCCCAAAGCCCCAACGCCCAATATGAGGTGGACGGCTTGTCGGGGGCGACCATCACCACTCGAGGGGTGGATGCGCTGCTGCACTACTGGCTGGGAGAAGAGGGGTTTAAACCATTTTTAATCCAATTACGAAAAGAGGAAGGTTTATAATTTAATATGGCTGATAAACCTTCAAAAGTTTTCATCGATCCCTTTTTCAACAGCAACCCCATTGCCCTGCAGGTGCTCGGCATCTGTTCGGCCCTGGCCATCACCTCCAAGCTGGAAACCGTCTTCGTGATGGCAGCCGCCGTCACCATAGTCAACGGCTTGTCCAATGCCAGCGTCAGCCTGATCCGCAACCACATACCCAACAGCATCCGCATCATCGTGCAGATGACCATAATCGCATCGCTCGTCATCGTGGTGGACCAGGTGCTCAAGGCCTACTCTTACGAAATCAGCAAACAACTCTCCATCTTTGTTGGCTTGATTATTACCAACTGCATCATCATGGGTCGGGCGGAGGCCTTTGCCATGAAGGAACCGGTCGGGTTGAGCTTTTTGGACGGCATCGGCAACGGCCTCGGTTACAGCCTGATCCTGGTGGTGGTGGGTGTCATCCGCGAGTTGTTCGGGTCGGGCCGGCTGCTCGGCCATGTTGTGCTGCCACTTTCGACGGAGGGAGGCTGGTATGTATCCAACGGGCTGCTCCTGCTGCCGCCCAGCGCCTTTTTTATCATCGGTTTATACATCTGGGTTCTGAGGACCTGGAAACGCGAACAGTTGGAGGAGAATTAAACAGTCCATGATCGAATCTTTTCTCAGCCTGTTTTTGACCGCCGTATTCGTCGAGAATATGGCGCTGGCATTTTTCCTCGGCATGTGCACCTTCCTGGCCGTTTCCAAAACCATAGAAATGGCTTTTGGTTTGGGGTTGGCCGTCATAACGGTGTTGACCCTCACTGTTCCGGTCAACAACCTCATTTTCCAGTATATCTTGCAGGAGGATGCGCTGGCCTGGGCCGGAATTACGGGAATCGACCTGAGCTTCCTCGGGTTGATCTGCTATATCGGTGTCATCGCCGCTATGGTGCAGATTCTGGAAATGACTTTGGACAAGTTTTTCCCCGCCCTCTACAATGCACTGGGTATCTTTCTGCCCCTCATTACTGTCAATTGCGCCATTCTTGGCAGTGTTCTTCTCATGGTCGAGCGCAACTACAACTTCGCCGAGAGCGTGGTTTTCGGGTTTGGTTCGGGCTTCGGCTGGGCCATCGCCATCGTGGGGCTGGCCGGAATCCGTGAGAAGCTCAAATACAGCGATATCCCCGTGGGATTAAGGGGGCTAGGCATCACCTTTATCACCGTTGGTCTAATGTCCCTGGCCTTTATGGCCTTTTCCGGGATTCAGCTCTGAATGGGTTTAAATTAGAGGCTGTCCCAAAAATATAAAGATTTTATAGTCAACTGGATGACGTTGATAAAAAGAGCCGGAAAGAGCAAGTTTTTGCTCGATCCGGCCAAAAAAGGGTTCTATAATTGAGTTAGCGAAAATCAATATAGCCCTTTCTATGAAAAATATAGCCATCCAATGCCTCCTGCGTCCAGCTTTAACTGTGGTCGACCGGTGCCTCGATTACGATAACTTCCGCGCCACCATTGATCGAATCGATCGGCTGCTGATCGACTCGGAGGTGGAATCGCAGGCCATTGAGCTGGCCTTGGAGGGGTGGCCGCCAATGGGTCTAAAGGCCCGGCGGCAGCGGGCCAGTTTTGCCATCAAGGCACTGCGCATGGATACGTTGGGCCGTCTGCTCGGAGGGATTTCGTTTCGGCATTTGTCGCGGGCTCTGGGCAGCAGCGATCTGTTGGCCGACTTTTGCCGTGTCCGGCAGATCGATGGCATCAGGGGCATCTCCAAAAGCACCCTGGAGCGGGCCTCGAAGTTTTTCAGCGAAGAGCAGTTGAGGGCCTTGCACCGGACCTTGACTGAGGTGGTGGGCGATGCCCTTCTGGCCCGGCAGGTGGGATTGGACAAGCCGATTGACACCACCATTTGCCTGATCGACGGCACCTGTTTGGAGGCTAACATTCATTGGCCGACGGACTGGGTATTACTCAAGGATGTAGCCGGCACGTTGCTCAAAGCGATCCGGCTGATCCGCGAGAAGGCCGGTTTGCGCCATCGCATGCCGATCGAACCGGAGCCCTTGGCTCGGCAGATGAATCGGCTGTGCATACAGATGACCCACAGCCGGCGGCGAAAGGACAGCGCGCGGCAGCGCAAGGGTATCTTGAGGCAGATGAAAAAGCTGCTCAAACGGATCGGGGAGCATGCCCGCAGTCACCGGGAATTATTGCAAGCCTGCTGGGAGCAAGGCGATTACAGCGAAAAACAGGTCCAACAGATCCTCGCCCGGATGGAGCGCATGAGCGAGCAAATCCCGGTGGTCATCAAACAGGCGCACGAGCGGATCATTGGCGGCCGCCAGGTGAAAAACGCAGAGAAAGTCTTGAGTGTTTACGAACTCGATGGGCAGGTGATTGTGCGAGGTAAAGCGGGCCAAGAGGTCGAGTTCGGCAACACCCTGTTTTTGGGAGAAAGCGTTGAAGGGTACCTGCTGGACTGGAAACTCTACGGCAGCCGAACTCCAAGCGAAAATGAACAAATGCAAGAGAGTTTGCAAAGACAGAACCGCTTCAACCTGGAAGAACCCATAGCGGCCATGTGCGCGGACCGGGGATTTGCCTCCCAGCGGGCCCGCCGGCAGTTAGCCCAGGAGGGAATCTACGACGCGCTCTGTCCACGCGATCCGAAGCAGTTGAAAAAACGGATGGAGGAACCACTGTTCAGACAATTGCAAAAGCGCCGGGCCAGCACCGAAGGGCGGATCGGGGTATTGAAGAATCGCTGGCAGGCCGGGCGGTTGCGCAGCAAAGGCTTTGCCAACCGCTCGATCAGCGTAGCCTGGTCGGTACTCTCGCACAACCTATGGAAAGTAGCCAAGATGCTGGCCCAGCAAGACGAACTAAAAACCAAAGCGGCGGCCTAGAGAGCGGAAAAGCAAGGACAATACTTTTTCACAGCCTTACTGTCGGCTCATACAAAGAAAACCAGGCAACCGGACCCCAAAACCAGTATCCTAACGTCATAGGAGAGCAAAGTTGATACTCTCCCAAATGCAAATACCTCTAAAATGAGCGCCTATCAAAAGCCCTCGCAAAAATCACCCTTTTGGGACAGCCTCCAAATTAATGGTGGAACACTGCCGGTAAAAAAAATGATTTTTGAAATTTTCATGGGGTTGGTCACTTTTACAACCGTCGTGCTGTCTTTGGTGGTCATTACCCTGATCGCCAAAGCGATGCTGGTGCAAAGTGGAGATATCACCATCTCGATCAATGGCGATCCCAGCAAATCGCTTACCGTACCGGCCGGAGGGAAGCTTCTGACGGCCCTGGCGGGTGAAAAAATATTCATTTCCTCGGCCTGTGGAGGCGGTGGCACCTGTGGCCAATGCACAGTGAAAATTACCGAGGGGGGAGGCGATATCCTGGCTACCGAACTCTCCCAAATCACTAAACGCGAGGCGCGCGAGGGGATGCGCCTCTCCTGCCAGGTAGCCGTCAAGCAGGATATGAAAATCGAGGTCCCGGCGGAGGTCTTCGAGATCAAGAAATGGAATTGTAAAGTGCGCTCCAACCTCGACGTGGCCACCTTTATCAAGGAGCTTGTGTTGGAACTTCCGCCGGATGACGACCTGGATTTCCGGGCCGGGGGGTTTATCCAGATCGAATGTCCCCCCCACGAGCTCAGTTATGAAGAATTTGACATCGACGAGCAATACAAGCCGGATTGGGATCAATTCAACCTCTGGCGTTATCGTTCCAAGGTCGATGAAACGGTGGTGCGGGCCTATTCCATGGCCAATTATCCGGAAGAAAAGGGCATTGTTATGCTCAATGTCCGCATTGCCACGCCTCCGCCGCGAGGCCCGGAGGGGATCCCCCCGGGGAAAATGTCATCCTATATCTACAAACTCAACCCAGGGGACGATGTCACAATATCTGGGCCGTTCGGGGAATTTTATGCCAAAGAAACCGATGCCGAGATGATATTTGTCGGCGGCGGCGCCGGCATGGCCCCCATGAGGTCGCATATTTTCGACCAGCTCATACGTCTAAATTCAAAAAGAAAGATCACTTTTTGGTACGGCGCCCGCAGCCTGCGGGAAATGTTTTACACGGAAGATTACGACATGCTCCAGCGTGAGCATGAAAATTTCACTTGGCACGTGGCCCTGTCCGAACCCCTGCCGGAGGATAATTGGGAGGGCTACACCGGTTTCATTCACCAGGTTCTCCTGGAAAATTACCTCAAAAACCATCCCGCCCCCGAAGATTGTGAGTATTATATCTGCGGCCCTCCAATGATGCTTACCGCCGTCCTGAAAATGCTTGATGACCTCGGTGTTGAAGAGGAGAATATCCTTTTTGATGACTTCGGGGGTTAAATCGCTTGTTTTCCCGCTCTGCGGTTTGGCCCTGCTTTTGATATTCGGGGGCTGCGGCAAATCTCCTCACGAAACAGTTGCCGTCCGGCCATTGATTTTCTCCGGCCCCACCATGGGAACTTACTATCGGGTTACCCTTGCCGCCGAGCCCGCCGATTTTCCCCACGATAAAATAAAAGCGGTCATTGAAGACAGGCTGGACGACATAAACGCCAAAATGTCAACCTATAGGGCTGATTCCGAGCTTTCCCGCTTCAATCAATATAGGGGGACGGATTGGTTTCCGGTATCCGGGGATACCGCCACAGTCGTTACCGAGGCGTTGCAAATCCATCGGCTTACCGGTGGCGCTTTCGACATTACGGTTGGGCCGCTGGTCAACCTTTGGGGATTCGGGCCGCCGGAAAAAAGAACCGAGCCTCCCGCCCAAGATAAAATTGAGAGCGCCCGCGACAAGATCGGCTCGCAACACTTACAGGTTCGCCCCTCTCCACCGGCCCTCAAAAAAGACATCGGCGATCTCTATGTAGACCTTTCCGCAATTGCCAAAGGCTACGCCGTCGATGCCGTGGCCAAATCTCTGGAATCCATGGGGATTGTCGATTTTATCGTCGATATCGGTGGCGACATGCTGGCCAAAGGCCGAAAAAAGGATAGCTCCTTTTGGAAAATTGCCATTGAAAGCCCGATCGTTGAGGATAGAGAAATTCAGCGCGCCATCGGGGTCAGTAATTTGGCGGTGGCGACTTCGGGGGATTACCGGAACTATTTTGAAGCGAACGGGCAGAGGTATTCCCATGAGATCGATCCGCGAACTGGCTGGCCCATCCGCCATGCCCTGGCCTCTGTCACGGTTCTGGACCCTTCCTGTATGCGTGCCGACGCCTGGGCCACGGCCCTCATCGTTCTGGGTCCAGTAGAAGGTTTTAAAATGGTTGAAAAAAGAAACCTAGAGGCCTATTTTATCATCAAAGGAGAAGATGGATTCCTTGAAAAGGAAACAAGAGGCTTTAAACAGATGTCCATTAACCGGCCATAAGGCAGAATTATGATCTACGTTGTCACCCTTTGCATCTTTCTCATCGTCATCGCCGTCATGTCGGTGGGGGTGATATTCGGCAAACGTGAAATCAAGGGAAGCTGTGGCGGGGTGGGAGGATGCGAGCTTTGCGGCGACGAAGGCGATAATAAAATAGATCCCATTAGCGGTTGCAAGGAGCAGGAACGGGTTGTTGAAACTCAAAAATCAGTAACTTGACCGGTTCGTCATTGAATCGTTTTTTTGGCCCTGCATCCCGCATAGATTTGCCCAATATATTGTTGGCTTATGAGTCGGGTGGCATTTCGGATTTCAGGAACTGATGGACCGCCTGAGGGCTTATGCCCAGGAGCCGGGCGGCTTCACTCTTGTTGCCTTTTGCCTTTTCGAGGGCTTCGAAAATCAATCGTTTGCGCATGGCGCCGAGGTATTTTTCCATGGAAAATCCTTCTTGCACAACCGGCGATTCTCTTTCTGGTATCCGGTAATGGGCCGTTTGCATGTCGTCAGTCTGTAAATCCTCTGGTTCGAGGAGGGATTTGGGGCAGAGCATGGCTGCGCGTTCGATTACGTTTTGCAAATCGCGGATGTTCCCCGGCCAGGGCTGTTTTTCCAGGTTTTCGAGGCTCCTTACGCATAGTTGCTTAGGGATTTTCAGGGAATTGTTGATTCTTTCCAAAATGTAGAGGGCAAGTTTGGATATATCGCTTCTTCTTTCTCTCAATGTAGGAAGCCAGATTTCCCCCACCCTGAGCCGATAATAAAGGTCGTCTCGAAAATTTCCCAGGCCGACCTGTTCATTAAGATTTTTGTTGGTGGACGCAATTATGCGCACATTGACTTTGTAGGGCCGGGTGGAGCCCAGAGGATCCGTTTCCCCATATTCGATTACCCGCAATAATTTTGCTTGAATTTTTAAAGAGAGTTCCCCCAGCTCATCGAGCAGCAGGGTGCCCCCGTCAGCCAATTCGAATTTCCCTTTTTGGCGCATGATGGCGCCTGTAAAAGCTCCTTTTTTGTGGCCGAACAACAGGCTCTCGGCCAGGGTTTCCGGGATGGAGGCACAATTGACGGTGATCAGGGGTTTGTCGGCTCGCTCGCTCATCCGGTGAATAAGCCGAGCCAGGACGTCCTTGCCAGTGCCTGTTTTGCCCTGGATAAGGATGGGGGAATCATGCCTGGCGAGGGCCGCGGCGGTGTTAAGCGCTTTGCGGAACAGTGGGTGGTCTCCAATGCAGCCGCACTCTCTTGCCACATCCTCCAATAGGGGTTCATACGGCTCAGCAGCAAATAGCTTTCGTCTTCTGAATCTTTCCACGGTGTCGGTCATGCGCATAGGAACTATCTCGAATAATTCCGGTTTTTCCTTTTCGGCAACCCGCCTGGGGTTTGAAAATACTGCATGGGCAGGTATTTTTTTATCATGAATCAGTTTATTCCAGCCTGCCTGTTCCTCCTCTGTTCCGGATCCGATATTAATAAAGTAATCCCCCTCAGGATTGGCTTTGTGGATTTTGCTAAAGTCATCGTATTGCCGTTTTATTATATCTGTTAATTTACTGGACTTGGGTTCGAGTATAATCCTGGATTCGATCAATATTAATGGGAATAATTTCTCGATGGCATCTCGGGTTTCCAAGACAGTTGATCTTGTTTCCGATGTCTCCAGAAGAATGACCCGCTCTACTTTTATATTCTGCAATATAGCAAGAATAGGGCCAGGATGCTCGAACCCTTCCACCACACCGTGGATATAGGGATTATCCCTATCGGCGTTTGATATTAGTGTTTTCAAAATGCACTCCAATATTAAAGGGAAGTTTAAGAAGTTTAAAGCAAAATTTAAAAGGGACTAAAGAATTTTGCGTTCGGTCGGTTTTAAATGAATGATTTTCAAGCAAAACCTGATAAAATGCAATAATATCAAAAAATTCAATAAATCAAATAATTGGCACAAATAATGCGCCATCATCTAGCCCAGGTTAGGCTATGCAATGGTTAGAATTATTTTTATTTTGTAATTTCGCGATTGGTTTTCTGGGGTTTACATTGCTCCGGATTGTCTTCAGCGACAACCTCCTAAAAAGTATTGAAACGGCTCTTTTTGAGGACTATGGCGCTTCTCGAGAAAAGATAATTAATAAAAATTTCACCTTATTTTTGATTTTCGGAAGTTTTGGATTTTTTTTATTGCTTTGATGTGCACTGGAAAAAGTGGACACGAGATTCTCCTAAATGGAGAATCGAAGCATGGGAAGAAGACGCTTTAGTATAGAGTTCAAAAATGAGGCAGTTCAACTGATGATACTCGATGGTCTGAGCGCCACCGAGGTATCGACCAAACTTGGGGTCAACACCAACCAATTGTATAGGTGGAAGAGGCTCTATCTGGACGATCAGCAGGGCGAAGCCACCTCAAAGCGACAGAGCAGTCCGAAGGAGATGGCGGCCGAGATAGATCGTCTTCGCAAAGAGCTGCGCCGCTCGGAGCGGATCAACCAGATACTAAAAAAAACGGTGGGCTACTTTGCCAAGGACGAACAATGAAGTACCAGTTTGTCAAAGACAACGAGGGGCGCTTCAAGATCGAGGAAATATGCTCGGCGATGGGGATTTGTCGCAGTGGCTATTACTGCTGGAGGCACCGAGCGCCCTCGGCCCGGCGGATCGAGGACGAGGGAATCAAGGGGGCGATCCTGAAGGTACACAAAGAGGCCAAGGGCCGCTATGGGCATCGGCCAATGCACCGCCATCTGAAGGATGATGAGGGCATCGATTGCGGCCGTGACCGGGCTCTGCGTCTGATGCGTGAAATGGGAATCAAAAGCACCCAGAGTAAACGCTTTAAGCCATTAAAAACCAACAGTAACCATCCCTATGGTTACAGCCCCAATGTGCTTAAAAAGCATGGCCAGCCGACCCATATCGACGAGGTCTGGGTGGCGGACACGACCTACCTACGGACCCTGGCCGGTTGGATGTACTTGGCCACGGTGATGGACCTGTTCAGCCGACGCCTGCTGGGCTGGAGCGTTTCCAACCACAACGACGCGAAGCTGGTTGGCAAGGCCCTCAAAGCCGCGGCCATGACCCGCGGCACACTGCGCACCGGGATTATTCATCACAGCGATCGGGGCAGCCCCTACGCCAGCGACGACTATCAGAGGCTGGTCTCTGAACTAGGCATGAAGCCGAGCATGAGCGCCCAAGGCAACTGCTACGACAACGCGGCCATGGAATCGTTCTACGGCCGCTTCAAGACCAGCACGATTCGAGGCCGCCACTTTGCCGACGAGCGCGAACTGCGATCAACTGTCTTCGAATACGTGGAAATCTTCTACAACCGATATCGCAAACATTCCTCTCTGAGTTACCAAAGCCCAGTCCAATTCGAGGAAAATATTTGCCCCCCATGGGGGGCAACGAGAAAACAAAACCCTTTACCAAAACAAGCCGCCTGACACACTAATCAATAAACAATGAATATAAGAGAATCCCGTGTCCAACAAATCCAGTACACGTCACTTAAATTGAACTATGACTTTCAACGGTGTGTTGGTTTATTGAACCGGGCTGCCATGAGGAGGAAAGGTCAATGCTTTCTTCGGTCTGACAAAACACCCTCATTGATTCTTAACCAATCCGGAAGAATCATCGAAAACAATAATAAAGGATGTCTTGATTTTGGACTTCAAAGAGCATCGACGATTGGCGTGCCCTTTTCCACTATTTGGAAAGGGGAAGGGCAGGCCAAAATATTTTCTTAATTAAAATCATCATTCAAAAGGCAATTCGGCCAATATTTATTGAATTTGACTGTAGTAATAAAAAATCCAAAAACATATTATAATATTTTAAAAATAGTGATAATTGCCAATTCGCAATGAAAGCAGGGATTTGGATCGAATTATTAGAAAATACCTATTTTTAGCGATTATGAATGTTCATATGGGAAATCTCGGGATGTATAGTATTATAGTGTTAGGCAAAGAAAAGAGGAGGAAGAAAAGATAACCAACGTAGATAAAGACAAAGAGGAACAACCGGGAGATGTAAAGCCAATTCCGGCGGAAAAGGTTGGAGAAGTACAGAAAAAGGAGGAGAAAGCCCTGCCTTCTTCGCCTTCAGTAATTCCACCGATAACCACGGTTGGACCATCTCAAACGTCACAAGTTCCGATCAAAATAATGATAGAAATTGCGGAGAACAAAAACTTAACGTTTGAGGATAAGAGAAATTTGATAGAGCACGCAACTCAACGATTCAAGAACAGAAGAAGGATGGCTTACATCGCTTTAGCAACAATTGTGGTTTCTATAGGTTTGTTGTTTCTAGCCCGGATATTTCGTAAAAAAAGTATCGTTGATATGCTTAACTGCTGATATACAGAAGGATAGATCAATAATTAAAGCAATATCAGCGATGACAAAAGGTAAACAATTAAAGCTACAGTTGACAAGGGTAAAAGGCCGCCGTGTGCGGGTTGATTTCAAGGGCGGAGAGGTTACTTCGGATGCCGGACTGCTTTTGATCCGGGAAGTGGATCGGCAGTTGGGCTTGACCGAACGAGCGGCCCGACAGTTAGTGGACAAACGGCAGAAGGGCAAAGTACGCCATGAGGTATTGGGGATGCTGCGGCAGCGCGTTTACGGGCTGGTGGCGGGCTATGAGGATTTGAACGACTTTGATACCCTGCGCCACGATCCATTGTTGCAAACGGTAACGGGGCGCATTGAAACGTTGGCCAGCGCGCCGACTTTGTGTCGTTTTGAAAACGGGCAGGATCGGCGGGCGGCCTTTGCGGTAAACGAGCTGTTGGTCGAACAGTTCATGGGCTCCTTTGCCGAGGAACCCGAAGAGATCATCCTGGACTTTGACGGCACCGACAATCCGGTGCACGGGCTCCAGGAGGGACGTTTTTTCCACGGTTATTATGATCATTACTGTTTTCTGCCGCTATATGTTTTTTGCGGTGATCAGCTGCTGGTGGCCTACCTGCGGCCGAGCAAGATCGATGCCAGCAAGCATGCCGGGGCCATCCTCAAATTGCTGGTTAAACGGATTCGCCAAAGCTGGCCCCGTACGCGGATTATTTGGCGCGCCGACAGTGGATTTTGTCGAGACCGGATACTCTCTTGGTGCGACCGCAACGAAGTTAGTTACATCGTGGGGATGGCTCGCAATGCACGCTTGCAGCAAGACGCCCAGCAGTTGCAAAAGCAGGCCAAAGAATGGTTCGAACTAAGGGGTAAAAAACAACGGTTATTCCAGGACTTCGTCTATGCTGCCGATTCGTGGCGATGGCTGCGGTTGGTCATCCATAAAGCCGAACACACCGCACAGGGGTCCAACCCGCGCTTCGTGGTGACGAACCTGCCGGGCGATCCCCAGGAGCTTTACGACAAGGTATACTGTGGCCGCGGTGAAATGGAGAACCGAATCAAGGAACAGATGCAATTGTTCAGCGAGCGCACCAGCGCCCATCAATGGTGGGCCAATCAGTGGCGATTGCTCTTGTCGGCGCTGGCCTACACCTTGATGGAAGCCATGCGCCGGTTAGCCTTAAAAGGGACGAAGTGGGCGCGGGCCCAATGCCACACCCTGCGGCTCAAATTAATCAAGATCGGAGCGGTCATCGTGCGCAACACCCGAACGATTCACTTTCACCTAAGTGAGAGTTATCCTTGGGCCAGTCTTTTCAACCATGCGGCCCGCCGATTGGTGCCAACCTAAAGGGTGCATTGGTGCTGCCCCCGGCACTACCGAACCAATGGGGGAAAGGGGGCAGTGTCTCTACACCCTGAAAAACACCTAAAAATCAAGACGATCTGCTCAAAATACAAAGAAATCCATCTCCAATAGCAATAACGAGCCAAACTTTACGAGCCAAACTTTACCCTTCATGAAATATCCGGGCTAGGTGCCTTTTTCGATGGATACTTTTTTGGGTAGTGTATTAAGTAGGAATGGTGGCTAATTCTTGATTATATTGATGAATGAAAAGTCTCAGACAGGTTTCATGCATACTCTTAAGCTTGGAAAAGGAGAGGGTTTTGCGTGTGAAACGACCCAGTCGTTGGCGCAGGGTATTGTTCCATCGTTCCACATGGGCCGTTTCACCGGTTTCTTTTCCCACGGATCGGTTATGAGGAAAGACGGGAGTGTATAAAAAAAGAATGTTATTTTGTATTTTTAGCTGTACAAATAGCGTTAGGCAGTTTATTCTTAGTGCATGGTTACTAAAATTATTAATTGTCGGCACTGTGGAAGTGAAAATATCATTAAATTTGGCAAGACGCCCAACCATAAACAGCGCTACCGCTGCCATGATTGTGGTAAACAAAGCCGCGAAAACCCCACAGTGAAATACACCGAAGAGCAAAAAGAAATGGGTAGTGTTAACATTTTGAATGTTTAAGCTGTACTTTTTAGCGTGATTATGTTGTGAACTGGGAATGGTCCATATCACAGTAAAATGTCCTCAATGCGGAAGCGATCACATCATCAAGCACGGCAAGGATCCGAAAGGGGTTCAGAAGTATCGATGCAAGGGGTGTGGTTATCAGTTTCGGCTTCACCCCAAAAGTCGTGAGCATCCTCCGGCGCTGGTCAAGCAGGTGCTCCGTGCGCACCAAAACCGGATGAGCCTGCGTGCCATTTACCGTACCTTCGGGGTAGCCCCAAAGACGGTCATCGAATGGATTAAAAAAAAGTCCTGAGTTTGCCGAAGCTGGAGTCCACTCTGCTTGCCCGCCAGTGTAGTGATGTGCTGGAACTGGACGAGGTGTGGTCATTCTGGGGCGATAAGCGTTCGGGGCAGGTATGGCTATGGGTAGCCTTGTGTCGACGTACCCGACAGGTCGTCGGGTTTTCTCTGGGTGATCGTAGCGATCAAACGTGCTGGCAGTTGTATCACAACATCGCCCAGCCCTATCGCGACTGTGCCACCGTAAGCGATTACTGGGAAAGCTACGACAAGGTTTTCCCTCACAACAGCGCCAGCGGGAAACAATCCGGCCAAACCGCCCATATCGAACGCTGGAACAATACCTTGCGACAGTCCCTGTCACGCTATGTGCGTAAAACGCTGTCATTCTCGAAGTCTTTGGTCATGCATTTTCGCGTCCTGTGCTTGTTCATCTGGGAATACAACAGCAATATCAAACATTCGTCATGTTAACACTACCAAGAAATGATCCTTCGAGTCTATCAGGAACGCAGCAGTCTACGCGGTTTACAGCGCGCCTTCGGGGTGAGTCCCAACACCGTTTTGAGTTGGTTAAAAAAAACGACAATCGCTACGACCGCTCAAAAGCACGATTCTTGCGGCCCGCCGCCATGATGTCATTGAACTGGACGAACTGTGATCTTTTGTGGGGCGCAAGAGCGATGCCCAATGGGTTTGGATCGCTCTTTGCCGACGCACCCGTCAAATCCTCTCCTATGCCATTGGGCCTCGGGATTGGTATCGTTGCCGGGAACTTTACGAGCGTCTGCCACGGGCCTACAAAAGATGTGCCACCTACAGCGACTTTTGGAGCACTTATGATGAAGTCTTTCCTCATAACCGATCCGTGGGAAAAGAAACCGGTGAAACGGCCCATGTGGAACGATGGAACAATACCCTGCGCCAACGACTGGGTCGTTTCACACGCAAAACCCTCTCCTTTTCCAAGCTTAAGAGTATGCATGAAACCTGTCTGAGACTTTTCATTCATCAATATAATCAAGAATTAGCCACCATTCCTACTTAATATACTACCGGAAAGACTTCATCATAAGTGCTCCAAAAGTCGCTGTAGGTGGCACATCTTTTGTAGGCCCGTGGCAGACGCTCGTAAAGTTCCCGGCAACGATACCAATCCCGAGGCCCAATGGCATAGGAGAGGATTTGACGGGTGCGTCGGCAAAGAGCGATCCAAACCCATTGGGCATCGCTCTTGCGCCCCACAAAAGACCACAGTTCGTCCAGTTCAATGACATCATGGCGGCGGGCCGCAAGAATCGTGCTTTTGAGCGGTCGCAGCGATTGTCGTTTTTTTTAACCAACTCAAAACGGTGTTGGGACTCACCCCGAAGGCGCGCTGTAAACCGCGTAGACTGCTGCGTTCCTGATAGACTCGAAGGATCATTTCTTTTTGCTCTTCGGTGTATTTCACTGTGGGGTTTTCGCGGCTTTGTTTACCACAATCATGGCAGCGGTAGCGCTGTTTATGGTTGGGCGTCTTGCCAAATTTAATGATATTTTCACTTCCACAGTGCCGACAATTAATAATTTTAGTAACCATGCACTAAGAATAAACTGCCTAACGCTATTTGTACAGCTAAAAATACAAAATAACATTCTTTTTTTATACACTACCCTTTTTTGCAGCTTGTCCAGAGAAACATTCGTGTAAAGGCGTGCTAGCCCGGATATTTCATGAAGGGTAAAGTTTGGCTCGTTATTGCTATTGGAGATGGATTTCTTTGTATTTTGAGCAGATCGTCTTGATTTTTAGGTGTTTTTCAGGGTGTAGAGACACTGCCCCCTTTCCCCCATTGGTTCGGTAGTGCCGGGGGCAGCACCAATGCACCCTTTAGGTTGGCACCAATCGGCGGGCCGCATGGTTGAAAAGACTGGCCCAAGGATAACTCTCACTTAGGTGAAAGTGAATCGTTCGGGTGTTGCGCACGATGACCGCTCCGATCTTGATTAATTTGAGCCGCAGGGTGTGCCATTGGGCCCGCGGCCACTTCGTCCCTTTTAAGGCTAACCGGCGCATGGCTTCCATCAAGGTGTAGGCCAGCGCCGACAAGAGCAATCGCCACTGATTGGCCCACCATTGATGGGCGCTGGTGCGCTCGCTGAACAATTGCATCTGTTCCTTGATTCGGTTCTCCATTTCACCGCGGCCACAGTATACCTTGTCGTAAAGCTCCTGGGGATCGCCCGGCAGGTTCGTCACCACGAAGCGCGGGTTGGACCCCTGTGCGGTGTGTTCGGCTTTATGGATGACCAACCGCAGCCATCGCCACGAATCGGCAGCATAGACGAAGTCCTGGAATAACCGTTGTTTTTTACCCCTTAGTTCGAACCATTCTTTGGCCTGCTTTTGCAACTGCTGGGCGTCTTGCTGCAAGCGTGCATTGCGAGCCATCCCCACGATGTAACTAACTTCGTTGCGGTCGCACCAAGAGAGTATCCGGTCTCGACAAAATCCACTGTCGGCGCGCCAAATAATCCGCGTACGGGGCCAGCTTTGGCGAATCCGTTTAACCAGCAATTTGAGGATGGCCCCGGCATGCTTGCTGGCATCGATCTTGCTCGGCCGCAGGTAGGCCACCAGCAGCTGATCACCGCAAAAAACATATAGCGGCAGAAAACAGTAATGATCATAATAACCGTGGAAAAAACGTCCCTCCTGGAGCCCGTGCACCGGATTGTCGGTGGCGTCAAAGTCCAGGATGATCTCTTCGGGTTCCTCGGCAAAGGAGCCCATGAACTGTTCGACCAACAGCTCGTTTACCGCAAAGGCCGCCCGCCGATCCTGCCCGTTTTCAAAACGACACAAAGTCGGCGCGCTGGCCAACGTTTCAATGCGCCCCGTTACCGTTTGCAACAATGGATCGTGGCGCAGGGTATCAAAGTCGTTCAAATCCTCATAGCCCGCCACCAGCCCGTAAACGCGCTGCCGCAGCATCCCCAATACCTCATGGCGTACTTTGCCCTTCTGCCGTTTGTCCACTAACTGTCGGGCCGCTCGTTCGGTCAAGCCCAACTGCCGATCCACTTCCCGGATCAAAAGCAGTCCGGCATCCGAAGTAACCTCTCCGCCCTTGAAATCAACCCGCACACGGCGGCCTTTTACCCTTGTCAACTGTAGCTTTAATTGTTTACCTTTTGTCATCGCTGATATTGCTTTAATTATTGATCTATCCTGCTGTATATCAGCAGTTAAGCATATCAACGATACTTTTTTTACGAAATATCCGGGATAGCCCGCCACCAGCCCGTAAACGCGCTGCCGCAGCATCCCCAATACCTCATGGCGTACTTTGCCCTTCTGCCGTTTGTCCACTAACTGTCGGGCCGCTCGTTCGGTCAAGCCCAACTGCCGATCCACTTCCCGGATCAAAAGCAGTCCGGCATCCGAAGTAACCTCTCCGCCCTTGAAATCAACCCGCACACGGCGGCCTTTTACCCTTGTCAACTGGGTAGTGTATAAAAAAAGAATGTTATTCTGTATTTTTAGCTGTACAAATAGCGTTAGGCAGTTTATTCTTAGTGCATGGTTACTAAAATTATTAATTGTCGGCACTGTGGAAGTGAAAATATCATTAAATTTGGCAAGACGCCCAACCATAAACAGCGCTACCGCTGCCATGATTGTGGTAAACAAAGCCGCGAAAACCCCACAGTGAAATACACCGAAGAGCAAAAAGAAATGATCCTTCGAGTCTATCAGGAACGCAGCAGTCTACGCGGTTTACAGCGCGCCTTCGGGGTGAGTCCCAACACCGTTTTGAGTTGGTTAAAAAAAACGACAATCGCTGCGACCGCTCAAAAGCACGATTCTTGCGGCCCGCCGCCATGATGTCATTGAACTGGACGAACTGTGGTCTTTTGTGGGGCGCAAGAGCGATGCCCAATGGGTTTGGATCGCTCTTTGCCGACGCACCCGTCAAATCCTCTCCTATGCCATTGGGCCTCGGGATTGGTATCGTTGCCGGGAACTTTACGAGCGTCTGCCACGGGCCTACAAAAGATGTGCCACCTACAGCGACTTTTGGAGCACTTATGATGAAGTCTTTCCTCATAACCGATCCGTGGGAAAAGAAACCGGTGAAACGGCCCATGTGGAACGATGGAACAATACCCTGCGCCAACGACTGGGTCGTTTCACACGCAAAACCCTCTCCTTTTCCAAGCTTAAGAGTATGCATGAAACCTGTCTGAGACTTTTCATTCATCAATATAATCAAGAATTAGCCACCATTCCTACTTAATACACTACCGTCAACTGCAGCTTTAATTGTTTACCTTTTGTCATCGCTGATATTGCTTTAATTATTGATCTATCCTGCTGTATATCAGCAGTTAAGCATATCAACGATACTTTTTTTACGAAATATCCGGGTTAGTCGTCTTTACAAAGAGATTGGTAGTTTAAAGTAGTTCTTATTGGCCTATTTATTAAATACCAAATTAATAGTCTATGCGTAGAAAATTATCGTAGAAAATTATGGTCGTAATTTATGCCCATGATTCTATTTTTCAGGCTCGAAAAGACGGGCGTTTCAGGTGAAAATCTGTTTCCTTCTGGAATGCCGTGGCAATATCAATAATCCCCTGTTCGTCCCAGGCCGAGCCTACCAAATGCAGGGCCAGCGGCATACCCTCCTTATCAAAGCCGCAAGGAATGGATATTCCCGGCAAACCGGCAAGGTTTGACAACCGCATCAGATGTTCCTTCCCCTGGCCGGGAAGCGAATCCGGACTATTCTTTTTTGCCTTGATAAGCCCGGCACCCTTAATGCGCGTTGGAGCGATCAAAGCCCTGTAGCGCGTTAACAGTTCATCCGATTCCTGCGTTATCATCTGTCGGATACGTTGCGCTTTTATGTAGTCGGATGCCGGCAGCATACTATCGGCAAGGAAGTGTGCGCGACGGCTGGCGGTAAACATTCTGGCAATACGCTTATCATCATAGAGCGCCTTGAAAAAGGTTCCCGCTTCGGCGTAGTCGGTAGTTTTATAAACTTCGCGGTAGGGTCTATCGGGCAGGACGATCTCCTCCAGCTCGAATCCGAGGTTTTGAAAAATTTTCAAAGCATTCTCAAAAATCTTTTGGTTGGGGGCGGGGGCACGTTCGAATTCCGCTCCGACCAGCGCGATTTTTTCACCGGTATTTTCAAGAGGCGTTTTTCGAAATTGAAAATTTCTTCCACCCGATAACTTGCTTCGTGAATCCTGTCCGGCAATGGCTTCGAGGATAAGACCGCAATCAAATGCCGTCCGCGCCATGGGTCCCACTTTATCCAGGCTCCAGGACAAAGACATGCAACCAAAGCGGCTCACTCGGCTGTAGGTGGGGCGAAGCCCCGTAATCCCGCAAGAAGCCGATGGATAAATAATCGAGCCTCCTGTTTCCGTCCCAAGTGAAAAACCAATTAAGGCGGCAGCTGTAGCGGCACCCGAACCGGTGGAAGAACCCATCGTTGTTCGATCCAGTTTCCAGGGATTGTGCGGGTATTCAAGAAGGTGGGAACGGGTCGAGCCACCGGCAAATTCGGACATAGCTAACTTGGCAGCCAGAATGCCACCCGGCGCATCTAGTTTTTCCACCACCGTTGCATCCCGGTCCGGCACTCGATCAGCAAAAATACTTGAACCCCATGTTGTTCTGATATGTTTGGTATCGAAAAGATCTTTCACGCCATAGGGAATTCCATGCAGAGGACTGCGAGGACCCGTTCGGCGAATCTCTTCCTCCGCCTCTCGCGCTTTACTCAGCGCCAGCTCTGGCAGTGAGGTGATGATGGCGTTTAACTTCGGCTCGTAAGCCTCAATCCGTGCCAGATAGGCCTTCGTCAACTCCACAGGAGAGAGTTTGCCACTTTCTATTTCGCGTGAAAGTTCGGCAACCGACTTGTAGCAAAGGTCATCGTAGTGAAGTGGACGGGGTTGTTTGGACAATTTTGACGTGGGATTAAGGTGGAAATCGTGTTCATATTATTTTTTAAAAATATATTTTGTCCTTAGCCAAAGACGGGCACGCAGGTGCCCGCAAGCTGTATTGGCGGGGAGGTTGGTTTTGCTCCGATTGCATGGACTTCGGCCGGGGTCCGGTAGCCCAGGGCTTGGTGGGGGCGCAGGTGGTTGTAGAAGTCCAGGTAGCGGGCTATCCCTTCGCTGGCTTCCTTTGCCGTGGCGTATTCGCGCAGGTAAATGTCTTCATACTTGAGGGTTCTCCAAAAGCGTTCAACAAATATGTTGTCCAGGTAGCGGCCACGCCCGTCCATGCTGATGCGCACCCCGGCTTGCCCCAGCACCGAGGTGAACTCGCTGCCGGTAAACTGGCTGCCTTGATCGGTGTTGAAGATTTGAGGTTGGGCCCGCCTCAGAGCTTCCTCCAGGGCGAGCACACAGAAGCGGCTCTCCAGGGTGTTGGAAAGCTGCCAGCTCAACACGTAGCGGCTGAACCAGTCCAACACCACGGTCAAGAAAAGGAATCCTCGGCTCAGCCGCAGGTAAGTGATGTCGCTGCACCATACCTGGTCGGGCCGCTCGACCGCCAAACCCCGCAGCAGATAAGGGAAAATGCGGTGCTGCCGGTGCCCCTGGCTCAAGTTTCGACGCGGATAAATAGCCTCCAGGCCCATTTGGCGCATGAGCCGCTGGATGCGGCCTCGTCCCACTGCATGGCCCTCTCGACGCAGCCACTGGGTCATCCGGCGAGAACCAAAAAACGGATATTGGGTGTAGAGCTCATCCATGCGATGCATGTAGAGAACGTTCTGCTCGCACTGGGCACGGGCCCGATAGTAATAGCTGCCGCGGGCCAGCCCCAGCAACTGACATTGCCTGCCGATACTGATTTTTCCTTGAAGTGGTTGCACCATCTTGCGCCTCTCACCAACCGAATTGTTCAGACTTTTTTTTTAGCCAATCGCATTCTACTTTCAGCTTTCCAATCTCCTGGTAAAGGTGATCTTTTTCCGTCTCGTTGTCCTTGCTGAGAGTCTGCCGCTGGCGCGAAAACAGCTCCGTTGCTCCCTGCAAAAGCTGCTTCTTCCATTGGGTCACCTGGTTGGGATGCACCTCAAAACGACCGGCGATCTCGTTGATGGTATGAGCGCCCCTGATGGCTTCCAGGGCCACTCGGGCTTTAAACTCAGCACTGTATTGTCTTCTCTTTCGTGATTTAATAACATTCATAGGTTAGCGGATTTAGTGGTTCAAGACCACCTTATTCCACTGTCCAGTTTTCCCCGTCCATTTCATAGATCATATTTAACGCTGAAACCCAAGAAGTGGCTCCACATCGTCGGGAACGGGAAAATCACGCAAAATCTTGTGCTCCTTGAGCTTGAAGGCGAGAGCGGTCCGCAGTTCTTCAAACAGCTCTGAATCTTCATAAATCCCACGTTCACCCTGGGCGTCAAGCAAAGCCATTACCCTCTCCCTGGATATCTCGCCCTTCTCTTCTACTTCAGCTGCCGCCGCCTCCCAGAGGTTTGGAGAAATGGCCGCTGCCCCGAGCGCCAAACCAAATTTGCGTCGTGAATATTTCATTCAAGATTACCCATCTGAATATTTACAGTCGCTGAATATAGAGGTGTTCCTGTAATTTGGGTGAACTGTGTTCCTTTCAAGAAGTATTTTCAATCTTTTCCTTCGTTAATTACCGAACAACGACCAAACCCTTTACGAGGGTAGTAATTATCGGCTTTTAGAGCTTTTCAATGAATCCAGCCGGAAATATGTTTGGATAAATCAACATTGATATTCTTATCGTGAGGAATGATAACTCCAACCTATTAAGCAGTCATGAAATTGAAATATATCGTAGCTTTATTTGGAATTGTAGTGACCACTGTATTGACCGCTGAAATTTGGCGAGAAAGCACTTTTGAGGATTTTCGCGACGGAACCTTTGGAGACGGCGGTGCTAATACTTATGTCTCCGCCGGAGGCCGGATTCAAAACATCAACCGGTGGGATGCCAATGACGACGGTTATGTCGATCTGTTGTATGCAAATTCCCATCCTTATGCCGTTCAGGTCGATCTCTCGATTTATTGGGGAAACGGTAAGGACTACAGTATACAAAACCATTCCTATGTGCCGGGGTGGGGTCCTGAAACGGTAACACCCGCCGATTTCGATAAGGATGGCGCGGGCGATCTGGTTCTGGCCAATCGGCAAAACGGAACGTCGGATGATATGGAAAGCTTTGTCTATTACGGTGGTCTGGACAGTCCCGATTTCTCTAAAAAGCCAAATCAATGGGCGTTCTATCCTTTCAGAAAAAAAACCGTTTTACCCATCGAGGGTTCCAATAATAGCGCTGTGGGAGATATTAATGGAGACGGAAATCTCGATATTGTTTTCGCCAAAAATGGAGTGGCCCGGCTTTTTTGGGGAAAGGGTGGGGGCGAGTTCAATACCAATGATCCTACCGATCTCCCTGTGTCCGACACCACCGATGTCGCAGTTGCCGATCTCAACGAAGACAACTGGCCGGATATTATCTTTAGCGGAATGAAAGACCTATCGGTAGTGCTATGGGGAGGTCCGGAGGGCATATCATCTGACCGCCAACTTGAGCTGCCAACTAGCGAGGCCCACTCTGTGGAGGTCGCAGATGTCGATAACGACGGCCGGCCCGACCTTATTTTCGCCAATAGAAAAGGCGAGTTTTCCTGGATTTATCTCAACCGCGCCGGTTCCTACGGTCAAGACCAACTGTTGGAATTCGAGACGCACTCGGCCAGGGACAGCGTTGTGGCCGATTTCAACAACGACGGGCTGGCCGATGTATTTTTCACCACCCACGATGTCAAAGGATTCCGCCTGGCGGATTCCTACCTATATTTTGGTACGGTGGATGGCTTTTCCAACGAGAGCCGTTTCGGTTTCAAGACCATGGGCGGTTGGGGGGCGTCCGCCGCTGACCTCAATGAGGACGGTTGGATCGACCTGTTAGTGAGCAACTTTGAAGAGCATAACACCTTTGAACTGCCTACGTTTATTTACTGGAATTCACAAGACGGGTTTGATATTTCCCGGCGAACCCCCCTCTATGAGCACGGAGCCAAGGGCAATACGGTGGCCGATTTCAATGGAGACGGTCATCTCGATGTGTTGATCGTTTCTACCATGACAGGGAGTCGAAATGAGTATCACCAGAACTATCTCTACTACGGAAACGCGGAGGGGCTTTATAATATTGAGAACCGCCTGGAACTGACCGGGCACATGTCTCAGTGGGGAGGCATGTCGGACATGGACGACGACGGGCAGGTAGACATCGTTTTTTCCAACTATAACGAGGATAACCTGACAAAATGGGGTTACCAGGATCTCTACATCTATTGGAATGAGGGTAACAGTTTTGACTTCTATCGGCGCACTGGTTTGCCTATCTATAAGGTGCATGGTGGTCTGGTCATCGCGGATCTGGATCGCGACGGCTACCTCGACATCCTCTCCGGCCAGGAGAACGCCTATCCAGAACCGGACAAGGTAGAATCCGGCTCCCTTATCTACTGGGGGGGGCCGCAGGGTTGGGTAGTCTCCGATCGTTCAATTCTTCCGGTGCTTGATTGTCGGCAGCCTGCCATAGCCGATTTGAATGGCGACGGTCATCTGGACCTTATTTTTGGCAACTACGGCTCTGAAATGGACCAGACCGGATCGATATTTTTCAACGACGGAACCCGCAACACAGACAATTGGCGCCGCCAGTGGGTTGAGGGCACTGAAAAAACGGGCCAGCTTCAGGTTGCCGATCTCAATAAGGACGGTTTTCTTGATATTGTTTTCACACGGGGCCGGAAAACCGAGGATTTCTTTTTTATCTATTATGGCGATGAGGAAGCTGCCTACAGCATTGACCGAAGGGTGAAAATGGAAGGCGTGTGGGCCAAAACGATGAATGTCGCCGATGTAAATGCGGATGGCTGGCTCGACCTTCTTTGCGCCAATTACTGGCATCCCAGCGAACCCTACGGTCGCGACGGTTACTCCGATACCCTGCTGGGCGGGCCAGACGGATTTCGCCTTGATCGCAAGATTTCACTGCCCACCAAAGGGGGCGATGGAGCGTTGGTCACCGATTTCAATTTCGACGGCTATAACGATATCATGTGGTTCTGCCATCGGGGCGATGGAGACGTTAATGCGATAGGCCAATACGGCGATCACATAACCGAGTCATTCCTTTACTGGGGAAGTCCAACTGGTTATAGCGAAGAGAATCGACTGAGTCTTCCCGGACGCGGCGTTCATTTTCGCAAAACGAGCGATGAACTCGGGCACATATTCAACCGCGGCTTTCTTTTCGATTATATTTCCTCCCCCTATCGCAGCCATGCAAAACAACCCATATGGATCAATTGGCTGGCTGAAGAACCGCACCGCAGCTCTGTCCGTTTCCAGGTGCGGGTGGCGTCAACACTGGAAGGACTGGAAGATGCAGCCTGGGCAGGCCCCGCTGGTGGAGGGACAGCCTTTACCGCGCGGAATAGTTCACTCAAACACCTGCCAATAACCGAGTGGATTCAATACCGGGCCATCCTCGATACCTATAATGGCATCCACTCTCCCATTCTCACAACTGTGGAAATCGCCTTTGAGTAAATTTTCAGATTATTTATTAACCAATCGATTGATGAGTAACCCGTTTTCTGAATTGAATTTCAGGTCTATTATGCTTTGCCTATTAATGTTGCAGGCTTTGGCGCTTGCAGCGATTTCGGGATCGGCAGACGACGAGCCCGAGGTATTCAAGCCGGGTCTGGTAGGCCTCAATTACAACGGCGATCAGTTTTCTCGCCCGGACGGAATCGGCTATTTGCTCGGGGTCGATCACGATTGGGGATCGGCTGGAGGCAATGACTGGTCTGCTTCCTGGTATGGATTCATCGAAGGTCCCATCTCTGGCGAAGTTATTTTTACTGTAGAAGCCAACGACGGTATACGACTGACGATCGGCAATACTTTAGTTATAGACGGTTTGGAATTAAATGGTTCCCGTAGGGGTTCCGTTCGGATGAAAAAAGGGGCGATATTCCCAATGATATTAGATTTCACCACCAATCGCGGCTTGGCAAAACTGAAGCTTTCCTGGCATTGGAGTGGAAGTTCTCCCGGCATCGTTCCGCCGGCGGTTTTGAGCCACACCTTGAACCTGCTTCCGGATGAGGTGAGGACTGAGTTCGACCTGATTCCCAAAATTCGTTTCCAACCCGCAAACGATCCCTTTTCTATAAAAGAGCAACCAAAACAGGCGCAACTGGACCTGGCGGATGCAATAATTGTGATAGCCGGTAAAGGAAAAATCCTAAGCAACGCGGCGGACATGCTCCGCGATGAAATTTTCAAGAGAACAAGAATTGACCTGAAGATCGCTTCTGAAGTCCCTATAGATGGCAAGCCCGCGATTCTCCTTGGAACAGCGGAAGTTCTATCTAAGCATGGGATTTCAGTTCCAAAAGGTCTGAAATTACCGAACAAGATCGATGGCTATGCGCTGTGGACATCCGTTGAGGAAGGCGGCCAGAAATTTGTTTACTTAGCGGGACATGATGAAAGGGGCGTACTTTATGCCGCCGGGCGGCTTCTGCGGACACTTTTCATGGCTCGTGACAGAGTCAGTCTGCCCCAGGGAACAACGGAGGCATCTGCTCCGCTAATCGCGTTACGCGGACACCAGATCGGGTATCGTCCAAAAACTAATTCTTATGATGGTTGGACCCTGGGAATGTGGGAGCAATATTACCGCGATATGATTATTTTTGGGACCAACGCGGTTGAACTTATTCCGCCACGAAGCGATGATGATTTGGACAGCCCACATTTCCCGCGGCAGCAATTAGCCATGATGGAGGGCATGTCGCAGTTGGCCAAGGATTATGGGTTGGACGTATGGATCTGGTTTCCGGCTATAGACGAAGATTATACGAACGAAGAAACGGTAAAAGCAGCTTTGGACGAATGGGGGGAGGTGTTTCGAAAACTGCCCAAAGTCGATGCCGTTTTTGTGCCGGGTGGAGATCCCGGCAACACTCATCCGGCCGTCTTGCTTCATTTCATGGAAAGGCAGAAGCGCAATTTGAACCAATATCATCCAAAGGCCCAAATGTGGGTTTCCCCTCAAGGTTTTGACCGACCCGGAAAAAACCGCGATGGATGGATGGGCATTTTTTTGGATATTTTGAAAAGTGACGAACCGGAATGGCTGGACGGTGTTGTGTTCGGGCCTCAGGTAGAAATGAGCCTTTCGGAGTTGCGGGAGGCGGTTCCGGCTAAATATCCTATCAGGCGTTACCCGGATATCACCCACAGCGGGGGTGGTCAGTACGAAGTACCCGATTGGGATTCGGCCTTCGACGACACGCTTGGGCGTGAGCCGATTAACCCGCGGCCCTATGCCTATGCCAGGATTTTTCGCGAAATAATGCCTTATGCAATCGGAGCCATCACTTACAGCGAAGGCTGCAATGACGACGTCAACAAAGTTATCTGGAGTTCGCTCGGTTGGGACCCCAATCGCGACGTGGAAACGATATTGAGGGAGTATAGCCGCTATTTCATCGGCAGACGCTTTGAGGATGCATTTACCGAAGGGCTGGTTGGACTTGAGGAAAACTGGGCGGGTCCCCTGGCGCAAAACGATGTCGTCTATGAAACATTGAAACGCTTCCAGGAAATGGAAAAGTGGGCCACGCCCCGGGAAAAGCTCAACTGGCGATTCCAGCAAGGCCTCTATCGCGCCTATTATGACGCCTACATAAAAGCTCGTCTCCATTACGAAACAGAGTTGGAGAAAGAGGCGATCGAAGTTCTCGGAAAAGCGCCTGAACTCGGATCCCTCAACGCAATGGACCGGGCCGAGGCCATTTATGAGAGAGCCGTTACTGAGAGGGTGCGCCCGGAGTGGCGAGCGCGTGCTTTTGAATTGGCCGAGGCTCTTTTTCAAAGTATTCGCATGCAATTAAGCGTTTGGAAATACCAAGCCATCCGGCTCAACCGGGGCGCGAATCTGGATAGCATTGATGAGGCGCTTAATGAAAGGAAGCGGATCGTGCGCAGATTTGTTCTATTGCGAAAACTAGGGTCTGAAGAGGAGCGACTCGGCGGCATAGCCAAAATTGTTGAATCATTGAAATAGCCAGGCCTTCCCCACGGATTTGGATCAAATCAAACCGTAATAGGCCGACAGGGGAGAAGATTGACAAATCACAATGTAAGCAGAAAATTGGATCGAAATATTGGAATGTAGCGATTTCATCGAACTTGAATGTTCATATGGGAAAACTCGATTGAAATATTATCGGCTACAATCTACAAACAAATTGATCGCGGACTTAAGAGGTATTCCAATTAAACGATTTTTGCTCCAAAAAAGAGCAACGTTAGGGAGAATATATTTCTCTTTACTGCCGTATATCCACTGGTTAAGGGCTAGCCATTTGATTCGCCGTATACGAATCAGAAACTATTTAAAAAATCGCTATGAACCGCGTGGTCTTCAGGTGGGAGGAGGCCGCCACAATATCAAACGCTGGCTAAATGGAGATATAATTGGTGGAAATATATACCTGGATGCGCGACGCCCATTGCCTATTGCGGATGGATCATTCGATTACGTTTTTACCGAACAATTTTTTGAACACCTGTCACTAAATGACGGCGTATCCTTTTTGCATGAAGCTTACCGCATTTTGAAACCAGGAGGTGTTTTGCGGCAGAGCACTCCTTCCCTCGCTCCTTTAATCGATATATACCTGGATCGGCATCCGGGAGTGTCCCGCAATCAAGTTTACGATCGACACGTTCGCAATCACCATCCGAATCGCCCGTGCCTATCTGCTGCCGATTTTTTTAACGATATGATGCGTTTGTGGGGACATCAATTCATTTATGATGAGGAAACACTTGAATTACTCTATCGCCAAATTGGTTTCATAAATTTAAGTTGGAGAAAGTTCGGGGAATCCGATTATAAAAATCTTTGCAATTTGGAGTGGCACGCTGATGTTGAATGGATGAAATCTGCTTTTGTCATCATCCTTGAAGCAGAAAAGCCAACTGTTTCAGACAGAGAAAATGAAAATAAATGAAGCCACTTGTCTCCGTTGTTCTTACTACTTACAATCGCTCAAATTTGTTAATGCGAGCCATTGAGAGCGTATTAAACCAGACCTATGAAAATTTTGAATGTATCGTAATCAATGATGCTTCGACCGATGACACCGTGCAAGTCCTCCGGCAAATATCAGACAAGCGCGTACGGTATTTTTCTCATAAGACAAACCTGCATTTATCGGCGTGCCGCAATACAGGCATAGAGAACGCCACCGGAGAATTGATTGCCTTCCTTGATGACGATGATACCTGGCTTCCGAAGAAACTGGATAAGCAGGTTGCACTTATGCAAGGCATGGATCCTGAATTAGGCTTAGTCTATTGCTGGACGGATGTTTTTCTAAAAGACCGAAAAATCAGGGAAAACCATCCCATTCTCCGTGGACGCATATTTCCCCAAACGCTAGCAGGTCAACCGATAGGAAATGGTTCTACTTTACTGATTCCGGCCACGGTTGTGAAAAATTTGGGCGGATTCGACGAATCGCTTCGCAGAGGAATAGATGGGGATTTCATTCGACGTGTATGCCATCAATACAAAGTGGATTTCGTGCCTGAGGTACTAGTTTATTATTACGTTGGGCATCCCGATCGAATAACCACCGAAAGCCTATCCGGCATACGAGCCGCGAGAAGAGGCGAAGAGGCGAAACTTGTGAAGTTCAAGAAGGAATTAAATGGTCTTCCTCATATTCACGCGGTTATTCTCAAAGAAATTTCCAGACACTGCCTCCGGTTGGATGATTTCGCGACTGTCGATAGGCACCTGCTACAAGTGGCGAAACTTGAACAAACGAGATTTCTCTGGGCTATTAAAGGATTCCTTCTCCTTCCAACACCCGTGCGAATTGGGTTTTATCGGCTTTTCCTTTTGCTTTTAACCATAAGGTCGTGGGCCAGAAAGGTTTCTATTTTCAATGTGGGCAAAAAATATTCCCCCTGATGTCTTGCTATTCAAACCCCCCGTGGGACCAACAGGCGGGATAAATACCACCCGCTCAATAGAAGGTAGACCTGAAACCCCTGGTAGTGTATAAAAAAAGAATGTTATTTTGTATTTTTAGCTGTACAAATAGCGTTAGGCAGTTTATTCTCTTAGCCCGGATATTTCGTAAAAAAAGTATCGTTGATATGCTTAACTGCTGATATACAGCAGGATAGATCAATAATTAAAGCAATATCAGCGATGACAAAAGGTAAACAATTAAAGCTACAGTTGACAAGGGTAAAAGGCCGCCGTGTGCGGGTTGATTTCAAGGGCGGAGAGGTTACTTCGGATGCCGGACTGCTTTTGATCCGGGAAGTGGATCGGCAGTTGGGCTTGACCGAACGAGCGGCCCGACAGTTAGTGGACAAACGGCAGAAGGGCAAAGTACGCCATGAGGTATTGGGGATGCTGCGGCAGCGCGTTTACGGGCTGGTGGCGGGCTATGAGGATTTGAACGACTTTGATACCCTGCGCCACGATCCATTGTTGCCAACGGTAACGGGGCGCATTGAAACGTTGGCCAGCGCGCCGACTTTGTGTCGTTTTGAAAACGGGCAGGATCGGCGGGCGGCCTTTGCGGTAAACGAGCTGTTGGTCGAACAGTTCATGGGCTCCTTTGCCGAGGAACCCGAAGAGATCATCCTGGACTTTGACGCCACCGACAATCCGGTGCACGGGCTCCAGGAGGGACGTTTTTTCCACGGTTATTATGATCATTACTGTTTTCTGCCGCTATATGTTTTTTGCGGTGATCAGCTGCTGGTGGCCTACCTGCGGCCGAGCAAGATCGATGCCAGCAAGCATGCCGGGGCCATCCTCAAATTGCTGGTTAAACGGATTCGCCAAAGCTGGCCCCGTACGCGGATTATTTGGCGCGCCGACAGTGGATTTTGTCGAGACCGGATACTCTCTTGGTGCGACCGCAACGAAGTTAGTTACATCGTGGGGATGGCTCGCAATGCACGCTTGCAGCAAGACGCCCAGCAGTTGCAAAAGCAGGCCAAAGAATGGTTCGAACTAAGGGGTAAAAAACAACGGTTATTCCAGGACTTCGTCTATGCTGCCGATTCGTGGCGATGGCTGCGGTTGGTCATCCATAAAGCCGAACACACCGCACAGGGGTCCAACCCGCGCTTCGTGGTGACGAACCTGCCGGGCGATCCCCAGGAGCTTTACGACAAGGTATACTGTGGCCGCGGTGAAATGGAGAACCGAATCAAGGAACAGATGCAATTGTTCAGCGAGCGCACCAGCGCCCATCAATGGTGGGCCAATCAGTGCCGATTGCTCTTGTCGGCGCTGGCCTACACCTTGATGGAAGCCATGCGCCGGTTAGCCTTAAAAGGGACGAAGTGGGCGCGGGCCCAATGCCACACCCTGCGGCTCAAATTAATCAAGATCGGAGCGGTCATCGTGCGCAACACCCGAACGATTCACTTTCACCTAAGTGAGAGTTATCCTTGGGCCAGTCTTTTCAACCATGCGGCCCGCCGATTGGTGCCAACCTAAAGGGTGCATTGGTGCTGCCCCCGGCACTACCGAACCAATGGGGGAAAGGGGGCAGTGTCTCTACACCCTGAAAAACTGATGTGCACTGGAAAAAGTGGACACGAGATTCTCCTAAATGGAGAATCGAAGCATGGGAAGAAGACGCAGTATAGAGTTCAAAAATGAGGCAGTTCAACTGATGATACTCGATGGTCTGAGCGCCACCGAGGTATCGACCAAACTTGGGGTCAACACCAACCAATTGTATAGGTGGAAGAGGCTCTATCTGGACGATCAGCAGGGCGAAGCCACCTCAAAGCGACAGAGCAGTCCGAAGGAGATGGCGGCCGAGATAGATCGTCTTCGCAAAGAGCTGCGCCGCTCGGAGCGGATCAACCAGATACTAAAAAAAACGGTGGGCTACTTTGCCAAGGACGAACAATGAAGTACCAGTTTGTCAAAGACAACGAGGGGCGCTTCAAGATCGAGGAAATATGCTCGGCGATGGGGATTTGTCGCAGTGGCTATTACTGCTGGAGGCCCCGAGCGCCCTCGGCCCGGCGGATCGAGGACGAGGGAATCAAGGGGGCGATCCTGAAGGTACACAAAGAGGCCAAGGGCCGCTATGGGCATCGGCCAATGCACCGCCATCTGAAGGATGATGAGGGCATCGATTGCGGCCGTGACCGGGCTCTGCGTCTGATGCGTGAAATGGGAATCAAAAGCACCCAGAGTAAACGCTTTAAGCCATTAAAAACCAACAGTAACCATCCCTATGGTTACAGCCCCAATGTGCTTAAAAAGCATGGCCAGCCGACCCATATCGACGAGGTCTGGGTGGCGGACACGACCTACCTACGGACCCTGGCCGGTTGGATGTACTTGGCCACGGTGATGGACCTGTTCAGCCGACGCCTGCTGGGCTGGAGCGTTTCCAACCACAACGACGCGAAGCTGGTTGGCAAGGCCCTCAAAGCCGCGGCCATGACCCGCGGCACACTGCGCACCGGGATTATTCATCACAGCGATCGGGGCAGCCCCTACGCCAGCGACGACTATCAGAGGCTGGTCTCTGAACTAGGCATGAAGCCGAGCATGAGCGGCCAAGGCAACTGCTACGACAACGCGGCCATGGAATCGTTCTACGGCCGCTTCAAGACCAGCACGATTCGAGGCCGCCACTTTGCCGACGAGCGCGAACTGCGATCAACTGTCTTCGAATACGTGGAAATCTTCTACAACCGATATCGCAAACATTCCTCTCTGAGTTACCAAAGCCCAGTCCAATTCGAGGAAAATATTTGCCCCCCATGGGGGGCAACGAGAAAACAAAACCCTTTACCAAAACAAGCCGCCTGACACACTAATCAATAAACAATGAATATAAGAGAATCCCGTGTCCAACAAATCCAGTACACGTCACCCCCCATGGGGGGCAACGAGAAAACAAAACCCTTTACCAAAACAAGCCGCCTGACACACTAATCAATAAACAATGAATATAAGAGAATCCCGTGTCCAACAAATCCAGTACACGTCATAGGTGAAAGTGAATCGTTCGGGTGTTGCGCACGATGACCGCTCCGATCTTGATTAATTTGAGCCGCAGGGTGTGGCATTGGGCCCGCGCCCACTTCGTCCCTTTTAAGGCTAACCGGCGCATGGCTTCCATCAAGGTGTAGGCCAGCGCCGACAAGAGCAATCGCCACTGATTGGCCCACCATTGATGGGCGCTGGTGCGCTCGCTGAACAATTGCATCTGTTCCTTGATTCGGTTCTCCATTTCACCGCGGCCACAGTATACCTTGTCGTAAAGCTCCTGGGGATCGCCCGGCAGGTTCGTCACCACGAAGCGCGGGTTGGACCCCTGTGCGGTGTGTTCGGCTTTATGGATGACCAACCGCAGCCATCGCCACGAATCGGCAGCATAGACGAAGTCCTGGAATAACCGTTGTTTTTTACCCCTTAGTTCGAACCATTCTTTGGCCTGCTTTTGCAACTGCTGGGCGTCTTGCTGCAAGCGTGCATTGCGAGCCATCCCCACGATGTAACTAACTTCGTTGCGGTCGCACCAAGAGAGTATCCGGTCTCGACAAAATCCACTGTCGGCGCGCCAAATAATCCGCGTACGGGGCCAGCTTTGGCGAATCCGTTTAACCAGCAATTTGAGGATGGCCCCGGCATGCTTGCTGGCATCGATCTTGCTCGGCCGCAGGTAGGCCACCAGCAGCTGATCACCGCAAAAAACATATAGCGGCAGAAAACAGTAATGATCATAATAACCGTGGAAAAAACGTCCCTCCTGGAGCCCGTGCACCGGATTGTCGGTGGCGTCAAAGTCCAGGATGATCTCTTCGGGTTCCTCGGCAAAGGAGCCCATGAACTGTTCGACCAACAGCTCGTTTACCGCAAAGGCCGCCCGCCGATCCTGCCCGTTTTCAAAACGACACAAAGTCGGCGCGCTGGCCAACGTTTCAATGCGCCCCGTTACCGTTTGCAACAATGGATCGTGGCGCAGGGTATCAAAGTCGTTCAAATCCTCATAGCCCGCCACCAGCCCGTAAACGCGCTGCCGCAGCATCCCCAATACCTCATGGCGTACTTTGCCCTTCTGCCGTTTGTCCACTAACTGTCGGGCCGCTCGTTCGGTCAAGCCCAACTGCCGATCCACTTCCCGGATCAAAAGCAGTCCGGCATCCGAAGTAACCTCTCCGCCCTTGAAATCAACCCGCACACGGCGGCCTTTTACCCTTGTCAACTGTAGCTTTAATTGTTTACCTTTTGTCATCGCTGATATTGCTTTAATTATTGATCTATCCTGCTGTATATCAGCAGTTAAGCATATCAACGATACTTTTTTTACGAAATATCCGGGTTAGGGGTTAGGGGTTATATTGATATTTTTTTTGAGAATAGTATTGTATATTCGTTAAATACGATTGAGTAAGTGGATTTTAATTAGATAAAGAAAAAATTATGGAATACAAAAAGACATTCAACGACCTTGGACTTTCAGAGAAAGCCTTGGCCGCAATTAATAAAAAGGGGTTTGAAGAGCCAACCGCAATTCAAGCTAAGACTATCCCTGTAATGCTAAGAGATGATACTAATATCATCGCTCAGGCGCAAACAGGTACCGGCAAGACCGCTGCATTTGGATTACCTCTGATAGATATGATTAATGCAGATTCCAAAGCAGTTCAGGCACTTATTCTGGTTCCGACACGAGAGCTGGCCATTCAGGTTTCAGAAGAAATCAATTCACTCAAAGGAGAGAAGAATATCAAAATAGTGCCAATATATGGCGGACAATCTATAGATCAACAGTTACGCAGGCTGAAAAAGGGTGTACATATTGTAGTTGGGACTCCTGGCAGGGTTATAGATCATCTTAACAGAAAAACACTCATGCTTGGGAAAATTGAGCATCTGATACTCGATGAAGCCGATGAAATGCTGAATATGGGTTTCATCGAAGATATGGAAGAAATAATGCAGCATACAAATCCTGGAAAAAGAACCCTATTGTTTTCTGCAACAATACCAGGAAGGATTAAAACCCTCGCACGCAAATACATGGATGGATATGAGCTTCTCACAGTTGAGAAAGAGCAATTGACGTCGAATCTAACGGAGCAAATATACTTTGAGGTAAAAGCTTCTGACAAATTTGAGTCGCTATGTAGAATAATCGACATTGAAAGTAACTTTTATGCCCTGATTTTCTGCAGAACAAAAAATGATGTTGATTCTTTAGCCTCTCATTTAATGGATAGAGGCTATGACGCCGAGGCTATTCATGGAGATTTATCGCAGGCGCAAAGAGAACGGACTCTGGGAAAATTCAGGAAACAGACTATCAATATTCTAGTAGCAACAGATGTTGCCGCACGGGGCATTGATGTTATTAACCTCACCCACGTAATCAATTATTCACTCCCACAAAATCCGGATTCGTATGTTCATCGCATTGGTCGTACGGGACGGGCCGGGAATGAGGGCACCGCTATTACGTTTATTACTCCTAATGAGTATAGGAAACTGATGTTCATTCAGAAAGTCGCCAAAACTGATATCAGGAAATCAAAAATACCAGAAGTAAAAGATATAATTAAAGCCAAAAAGAAAAAGATATACGATGATTTGACTGCTATTCTTGAAGATAGAGTTGATACTAACTATTATACCTGGGCCAAGAATTTACTTGAGGATAGAAAACCGACAGAAATATTAGCTGCTATACTGAATTATTGTTTTGAAGAAGAGTTAAATCCTGATAGCTACGGTGAAATAAAAGAAGCGGGTGGAAAAGGAAGGCAACTCGATAAACAGGGTAAGGCGAGGCTTTTTGTCGCACTTGGGAGGAAAGACAAGATTGGTGCCAGAAAACTTGTTCAACTTATTATGAGCAGAGTCTCGATTAAATCCAATCATATCAGTGATATACAGATAATGGATAAATTTTCTTTTATGACCGTTCCTTTTAATTATGCAGAGGAAATTGTTGTTAGTTTTAAAGAAAAGGGTCAAAAACAGCTGATCACACTTGCCAGGAAAAATGGAAAGAGCAAATAATCGGGTCCCCTGGACTGCATGAAGAAGCCAATTCCGGGTCTCTACCGGGCGGTTTAAAAGTGTTTCATTTTTGGCGTTTACCTTTCCATTATTTTCCTTAGTTTGAGCGGTTTTTGTATGCTTACGATTACGGCAGTTTGCAAGGCTTTTGGGGAGCGGGTCTTGTTCGATGAGGTGAAACTTCAGGTGAATCGGCAGGATCGGCTTGGTCTTGTCGGTCCTAATGGGGTAGGCAAGTCTACGCTTTTTTCCATGATTCTGGGGGAGGATTCACCCGATGCGGGGAATGTGCTTCTGGAACGTAATGTTTCGCTCGGGTTTCTACCGCAGGAAACCGCACCAGTGGGGGAGGAAACGGTCCTCGAGTTGGCCACGGCGGTATCTCCTGAAATTGTGGAACTTCAGAAGCAGTTGAAAGCAGAGGAGGAGGACCACGATCACGAAATCGATCTCCATGACGACGCGCATGCGCGGTTTGAGGAACTGGGCGGATATTTGCTGGAGCCGAAGGCGAAAAGGATTTTAGGAGGACTTGGTTTTCAGGTGGAGGATTTTGACCGCTCGGCCAAGGAAATGAGTGGCGGTTGGGTAATGAGGGCGTATCTGGCCCGATTACTCGTGCAGGAGCCCGATTTATTGATGCTGGACGAGCCCACCAACCACCTCGACCTGGAAGCGTTGATCTGGTTTCAGAATTACCTCAAAAACTATTCCGGAGCGATTCTGGTAATTTCCCATGATCGTGAATTTCTCAATTTTCTGGTCAGTGGAATTGTGGAGATTCGGCAGAGCCGTTTGATTCGCTACCGGGGTAATTACGAGGATTTTCTTTTGCAGCGGGAGGCGAATGAGGCGCAATTGCTGGCGGCTTACAAAAATCAGCAACGCGAGATTGCGCAGTTGATGTCGTTTGTGACCCGTTTTCGAGCCAAGGCCACCAAGGCAACCCAGGCTCAGAGCAAGTTGAAACAGATTGCGCGGATGGAAAAGATCGAAGCGCCCGCAGCCGACCAGCGCCGGATCAAGTTTCATTTTCCACAACCACAGCGAAGCGGCTTGAAGGTGGTCACATTGAAGGACATCCATCAGGCTTACGGGACGAATGTGGTTTATCGGGGTATGAATTTCAAAGCCGAGCGGGGCCAGCGGATCGTTTTGGTAGGCCCAAATGGCGCAGGAAAGTCCACTTTGATTAAAATACTGGCCGGGGTTCTGGAATTTCAAAGTGGGAGCCGCGAGTTGGGGCACAACGTCAAGGCCGGTTATTATTCGCAGTATCGCATCGATATGCTGCAAACGAATCGGACGGTGCTGGAGGAGGCGCTGGACACCGAGCAGCGCATCACGGAACAGTTTGCCCGCAGTGTGCTGGGTTCATTTTTATTTCGAGGGGATGACGCGTTCAAAAAAGTCGGCGTCTTAAGCGGTGGTGAAAAGAGCCGTTTGGCACTGATTAAACTGCTGCTCGATCCGCCCAATTTCCTGCTCATGGATGAGCCTACTACACACTTGGACATTCCGAGCATCGACGCCTTGCTGACGGCTCTTACCCAATACCAGGGCACGATCATCTTTATCAGTCATGATGTGTATTTCATCCGTGCAGTGGCTGACCATGTTATCCATGTCAATGATGGCGCACTGACTCATTATGCGGGGGATTACCAGTATTACCTCGAGAAGACCGCAGCCTCATCGGAACGGGAAGCGTTGACCGCCGGTGAAAAGCGTGGGGGGGCTGGTTCAAGCAAATTTACCAAAAAGTCCAAGACTCAAAATAAAGAGCGCAAACGTATTGAAGCCGAATTGCGCCAGGCGCGCTCGCGCAAGCGAAAAAAGCATCGACATACCATCCAGCGATTGGAGAAAGATATTGAGGAGTGGGAAACGCGTCAGACTAAATTGACCACAGAACTGGAAAATCCCAAAACCTATGATGAACCGGGACGCGCCCAGGGAATCAACCGGGAATTAAGCGGTGTGGTTGGGAATCTGCAAAGCCTGACAAGTGAATGGGAGGCTGCGGTGGCAAAATTATCCGAAATTGACAGCGTTGTAGAAGCATGAAAAAAGGTTGTCCACCAATGAATTACGAAAACTCTTGAGATAATGGGTCCTAAGGATAAAATACATTCTTTTCGCAACGTAATCGCCGTATGCATGCATTTCGGCATAGGATGAATTTATATGATAGGCAGAGTAATGGCATTCTTGTGGGCAGGGCTGTTTGTTTTGAACATCCCACTTTGTTTTGCGCAGGAGGAAACCACGTCACGGCAAGAGCCGGGCAAAATCAGTGAAAACGGAATTGACCAAAACATTCGTAGCCGGACGGGCGCGCAGCAGTTGATTTTGACCAACGCTTCAAGAAAGACTGTCACCGTTGCCATTGCCGAGGACATTATCCCATTTCAGTTCGTAGATGAAGATGGAGTTGCGCGGGGCTCACTGGTCGAATTCTGGAGACTTTGGTCGGCCGTCACGGGGATTGAAGTTGTATTCAAAAGCTCTACCTGGAATGGCTCCATCCAGATGGTAAAAAACGGTGAGGCCGACTATCATGGCGGCCTGTTTTACAGTGAAGCCCGAGACCAATTCCTAGACTATACCGAACCGATCTTTACCGGGGATAATCACTTCTTTTTCCATCGAAGCATCTTTGGCCTGCAAAAGGTCGAAGACCTTGCCGGCTTCCAAATCGGTATATTGACGGGAGATTTCGCGGTCAATTATGTGCGAGAACGTCAGCCCGGAGCGCCCGTTATCGAGTACGACAATTTTGAGGGCATGATGAACGCCGCCCGCAGCGGAGAAGTGCGAATACTTGTTGGCGACACCCTCCCAATCGTCTTTCAATTAGCCCAAAACGGCTTATCTTTCAATTAGCCCAAAACGGCTTATTGAAAGACTTTCGTTATCACCCAGAAAGTCCGATATTTGCTCGTGCCTTCCATACCGCATCAGCCGAGGGTAGGGGTGATATGGTGGAAATATTCAACCAGGGGATTGCGCTCATCCCGACCGCCCAGCGCGCCGCCATCACCGGGCGCTGGGCGGAGCCAACAATGGACAAGGAGGACGCCCTGGTGATCGCAGCGGCACTGGATTCTCCGCCGCTTACGATGCTCAATGCGCAAGGTGATCCGGCGGGTCTGTTGATCGATTTTTGGAACTTGTGGTCGGAGAAGACAGGACGGCCAGTGGAGTTCAAATTTGCGATTTGGAATGTGGCGTTGGGGTATATGCAGGATGGAAACGCACAGATTCATTGCGGACTGGCTTTATCTGAAGAGCGTGATGTATTTATTGATTACTCCCAACCGTTTTATGGGCTCGAATACCGCTTATTCTATCCATCCGACCTTGGCCCGGTGGGCGATTTGAGCGAACTCAACGGTTTCAAAGTAGGCGCCTTTAAGGGCACCACGCAGGAGGCATATCTTCGGGAAAATTTGCCAGGGGTGGAAACGGTTGTGTTTCTCGACGGTTTGGAGATGATTAACGCAACGATTGCCGGAGAAATCAGGGCCTTTCTGGAAGCCGCTCCCGTCACGGAGGCGTTTCTGAGCCGTCGCGGTTTGTCCGGCAGCATCACAGCCGATAGTCGCGTTCTCTATAGTGAGGATATGTTTGCCGCAGTTGTCGAGGGTGACAGCGAAATGCTCAAGTTGGTGGACGAGGGCCTCAGCGCAATCAGCATAGATGAGCTACGAGAAATCGAGCAGCGCTGGATCGCCGATCCCCAAAACCGCTATTTCGAAAGAACCGAGGGAATGGTGAGACTTACAGGTGAAGAGCGCCAATGGCTGGAAAATCATAACATCCTTCTGGGGGGCGCCGATCCGGAATTTCCTCCCTATGATTTTTTCGATGCGGAGGGCACTCATGCGGGTATTTCCTCGGATTACGTAAGGTTGATGGAGGAGCGTCTAGGTGTTGATTTTCAAGTAGTTCTCGACCTGGCGTGGACGGACATACTGGATCGGGTAAAAGAAAAGACGCTCGATGTCGTTTACTGCATTGCGGAAACGCCGAAGCGAAAAGAATACCTCAATTTTAGCAAACCTTACGCTAATTTTCCAATTGTTATAATTACCCGGGCTGATGAAAAATTCATCAGCGGCCTGGACGATCTGGCGGATTTGAGAGTGATGGTGGTTTCTGGTTACTCAACACAAGAATCGATCGAAGGAGATTTTCCCGATTTAGACTTGCTGACCGCAGCCACCCCGGAAAAAGCGCTGCGAGCGGTATCGACAGGGGCGGCCGATGCTTTCGTGGCGTCGCTGGGGGTGGCCAGCTACCTCATCCAGAAGGAAGGCCTGACCAACTTGAAAGTGGCCGCGCCCACCCCTTACACGGTGGAGCTTTCCTTTGCCGTGCGCAAAGACTGGCCAGAGCTGGTCTCAATTCTGGACAAGGGGCTAGCCTCGATCTCGAAAGAGCAGCGCGATGAAATCTACCGCAATTGGATCAGCGTGCGCTTCGACACGAAAACGGATATTGGCGAGCTGTGGCGGGTGGGCCTTCAAGTTGGGGGTGTGGCTGCCATAATTTTGGCCATCGCCCTGGTCTGGACCTTACAAATGCGGCGCAAGGAAAGAGCTATCAGGGAATCGGAAGAAGCCCTCAAAACGGTCTTCAATTCGGTTTATGACGCCGTCTTTATCCACTCCGTGGACGGGCGCGTTATCGACGTAAACGACAAGATGCTGGAAATTTTTCAGGTAAGCCGCGAAGAGGCGGCCCAATACGGCACTTTCCTTCATTACTCTGCTCAGGAAAACTCTTCCGAAATCCTGGAATCCCTCTTGCCCGAAGTCATGGAGGGCAAAGTTCATCGCCTGGAGTGGAAAGCGCGGCGGCCCAAGGACGGCCATGTTTTCGAGGCCGAAATCGTGCTCCGAAAAATAGAATATAAGGACGAGCCAGCCATCCTCGCATGCGTCCGCGACATTACTGAATTCAAACAAGCCGAGGCAGAACTGAAAAAGGCAAAGCAGCGGGCCGAGGCGGCCAATCAGGCCAAAAGTCTCTTTCTGGCCAATATGAGCCATGAAATTCGCACACCCATGAACGCCATCCTCGGATTCAGCGGGCTCTTACAAAGAGACATCAAAGACTCCAAACAGAAGCGCTTTCTGGAATCGATCGCCTCCAGTGGCCGTACGCTTCTAAGCCTTATCAACGATTTGCTTGACCTTTCCAAGATTGAAGCGGGCAAACTCATTCTCGAACCCGAACCGGTCAGGATATCTGCTCTCTTTCTGGACATTGGCCACGTATTCGAGATTAAAACGCAGGAAAAAGGTCTGGATTTGCGTGTGGAGATAGACCCCAGCCTGCCGGAGTCTATCCTATTGGACGAAGTTCGCATGCGCCAGGTGCTATTCAATCTCGTGGGAAACGCCGTCAAATTTACGCCCAAAGGCTACATCAATTTATCGGCTAAGCGTTTAGAATCACAGGACGATGGAGAAAACTTTGACCTCCTTTTCTCGATTGAAGACTCCGGCGTGGGAATTCCCAAAGAAGATCAAAAACGTATTTTCGAAGCATTCGAGCAGCAAAGCGGTCAACGCACCCGCCAGTTCGAGGGTTCCGGGCTTGGGCTCGCCATCACCAGACGCCTCGTTGAGATGATGGGAGGTGAAATCACTGTTGAAAGTGAGTCCGGCAAGGGCAGCAGGTTTACCGTGAGGCTAAAACAAATTGAACCCGCTGCCGTAGTTGAGGCCCATGCTGAGCGACTGTCGCAATCGGATTACATCGTGCGTTTCGAGCCCTCGAAGGTTCTTATAGTTGAAGATAACGTCATGAATCGCTCCTTGATTTATGAATATTTGAACGATTCCGGTCTTGAAGTAATTGAAGCTGAAAACGGCGCAGTGGCCCTAGAAATGACTCGGGCTCATCGGCCCAACCTTATTCTGCTCGACCTTAATATGCCCATAATGGACGGTCGCGAGGCAGCCGCACAGATTCGCGAAGACCCCGATATCGCGGACATCCCGATCGTTGTTCTGACCGCCTCCTCGCAAGCTGGAGAAGAAAATTTAATGACGCAATTGGACCTCCAAGGCTTCCTGTTGAAACCAATAGCCAAGGATCACCTCATCGAACATTTGCGGCAGTTTCTCCCCCATCACATCAGCAAAATAAAGTCCGTCGAGACGGAGGGGAGCGGCCATACTCCAATCTTGGAGACGGTTGACGAAGAGGTTCCAACAATGTCCGCATCGGAGCGGTCACGCCTTCCGAAGTTATTGGGTATATTGGAGGATGATCTTATGTCGGAGTTCGAGCGGGCGAGCAAACGCTCTCGGCTGGGGCCGATTAAGGAAATCTCGCAAAAGATTGATCGGTTGGCGCAAGAATTCAAGGTAACTGAATTCACAAATTATGCCGCCAAACTCAACCTCGCGGTGGAAAGCTTCGACGTCGATCAGATGAGTCAAGCCCTCTCCGAATTCCCTCGAATGGTGGAGTATTTACGTGCATCTATTGAGGACTTGACTCAAAGTTAGCCTGTTAGCCTCTTATACCAAATCTCATTAGGTATGATAATAAGTTATTTGGCAGAAGCGTTTGCTTGAATGTGCTGCCAGCCTCCGCCAACTAAAGAGAGGACTTTTTCAGTGTCCTCCCACCAGTCTTTGAGATGGGTTGCGACGACTTCTTCGAGTCGCTCAATGCTCGGCCACAGTTTGTTGGCCGTTTGATCCTGTATCATATCCCAAAGTCTTTCAATCGGGTTGAGTTCAGGACTATACGGCGGCAGATTCACGATATGTATGCCCGGGGGGACGTTGGGGTGCTCCGAGTCGTGCGGATGGAAGCCTGCCCCGTCCCATACAACCACATGTTCCTCCTCAGGATATTGCTTTTTGATCTGTTGGAGGAAAGCCTCCGTCCACTGTAGATTCGTGCTAGGGGTTTGGATGCATACCATCTCGCCGTTGACCACGTCGAGGGCTCCGTAACAGTAGCTCCACTGGTATCTTGTCTGATATTTTTTGTGCGGCCGAAGCCCTCTTTGCGTCCAGCACCGGCGGTACACCGGAAGCAAATCAAAACGGCTTTCATCGGCAAACCACACCCGAACCCGATTGCCTCGGGTGAGGGAAAGCTCCTGGAGGATCTTAAAAAAGTCTCGCTTGAACGCTTCCGCTTTTGCCGAGTCCCGTTTCTCATGCACGGGGCGAGGGACTCGAAGCACCCCGGCGCATTTTTTTAGCCATCGCCACACCGTCTTGTAGGCGAAGGAGCGCCCGAAATGTCGCTCCAGCTCTTGCCCCGCCTGAACGGCTGTGTTCCAGCGCGCGACCTTCAAACCATTGAGCAAGAAGGCCTCCACCTCTTTGTCGCAACGGCTTTTGATCCCGCCTTTGTAGGCGCGTGTAAGCACCGCCCCGAGCCCTGCAGCACGATATTTGTCAAACCAACGCTGGATCGTCGCTTTGCCTCGGCCCACGATGGCTCCAATTTCATCAATGCTGTGGTGCGGCTGGAAGCCCATTTTTAATGCCACCAAACGCTCTTTACGCCAGCCGACAGCCTCTTTGTTGAGCAATTTCTTGATACGTTCACGGTCTTCATCGGTTCCCATATATCTTCTCATTCCGCCTTTATAGCTGTTTTTTAATCTTTATCAATCCTTTTGCGATTTGGTATTAGAGGGTGTCTTACAAGTTCCACCCTAGAAAGATTTGATAATCGAGTATCTTCTCCGTCCCCGTATTAACGCCGTCGTAATCGACGAATCCCATTTTGAGTTTGAAGTAGTAGCGGGAACCGAGATTCCTGGTATAAATGATATCAAGCTCCTTGCTTTTATCGACCGGGTTCGAGGAGTGTAGATCGGTGTGGAGGTAGAGAATATATAGATTATTGCTATTCCAGGCGTAATTGGATTCGACATAGAACGACTGGCTGCCTCCAAAAAAACCGGCGTCCGTTTCGACCATCGGCTCTTCGATAATCAAACTGGGTTGGAAGGGACTGTGGATGTCGTTGTCTGCGCCGCCGCCGGTGACAATGAAAAACCCTGGTTCGATACGAAAGTCCCCTTTCTGGAAATTTACGCCGCCCTGAAGCGCATCGGAGCGCAGATCGAATCCTGTAAAATCATCATACCTATCCAATCCGCGCTGTCGGATGTATTTGATTTTTATATCCGTCTTGAATGTGTCGGAATCAATAACAGTACCCATGATATTAAGGCCGAAGGTATTATACAGATCGTCTCCGTAGAAATCGTATAAAGTCAATTCCGCTCGCTCGATTCCCGTATAAGTCACTTCGAAAAACGGCATTCCGTTGGTGGAATAAGGAACACCCTCCACCTTTTCCACCGGATTGAATCCATTGGCGGAAGGTCCGTTGGTTAAATCGTCCCTCGATGTCCAACTGCTGAATTTGTCGATAAACCCCAAATCGGCGCTGAAGTTCTGGTTGTTTTCTACATGCAAGAGGACCGCTTCATAAGACTGGTCTTTTTGGCGAATGTTGTAAGTGCCCGCAAAAACAGTGTGCAAGGCCTGTCTGCCCACTTTAAGGTAAGAGTTCTTCCATCCCAAGTCGTCCAAGGTGAGGCGGATATAGGCTTTATTCAATATAGAGAAATCCGAATTTGATAAAACATAAGCGGGATCCAAGTTGCCGAAAGCCAGTCTGTCGCCGGTACTAAGTAATTTCCAGCTATACATGTACTCGCCGCCAACGGAAATGCCCTTGTAGGCGGGACTTTGGTAATTCAGGGAAATGGCGATTGTGCCGGAATGCAACTCGGTGTCACCTGCGCCGTGATTTTCAAACTTGCGGCCCATGAGGAGGGTTTGCACCCGGCCCGAGAGGTCTCCATAACCCTCCGTTTTAAGGGTCTTGAAAAGGGGTAAATTGCCTTCCCCTGCAAGTCTGGCAGGGGGCATCAGTAAGAATGCGAAGGCAACCAGGAACAATGGAAAAGCAATAACCGAAGTGTATTTCATAAATGAAGAAGTATTGATTCGATCTTCAGGCATCGAATTGGCATCGAATTGCCAAGTTGGCGCGAATTCGTTATCATAAGTGATCTCGGAATAATAGACCCCTGAAATGAGCATGTCTTCGCGTTTGAGGAGGCCTTTGTTGCGACCGGCCGTCAAAGGGTGTTTGAGACCGCGCGGACGCACGAAATAGGTGAGTTTTCCCTTGTTGCCGCCGGTATGGGGCAAGAGGCGGCAAAAATGAATGGTGGGGGCAGATTCCACCTTTATCGGCAGCCCCTCTTTGATACTGTCGAAAACTACTGCTGAATTCGTTACCCGGTAGTTGTCGTCCGGATCGATATCCATAATATCCAGCGGTATGCGAACATCTGTCAGGTGATTATAAGGCGATTTTTCCTGGTCCGTGGTGCAGACGCGCACAATTCCATCGGGAAAGCAGAAGGTGGTGCGGGGGCAGATGCTCTTGACGGAATCCGAATAGACCGGTTCCGGGTCTGCGCCAAATAGATCGTTTGTTCTGAACCATACATTGCCCAGATAATTCCTTTGCGTGATGCGGGCCGAAACCAACCAACCGTTTTTATATGGGAGGATGGCGCCCTCGAAAATACCCATTCCATTGGGGCCATCCAGAATGGGGCCCGTCTCGACCCATTCATAGCGTTTTATAGTATCGTTCCAGCGGTAAAGAATGGCCGTGCAGGCCGACTTCAAAGTATGCAGTCCGCCACCCCAATGAAGAAGGAATGCCCACTCCGTGCAATCCCCGTTGTAGGGCACGGGGACAACATAGCTTTGGTTCATTTGCACGAATTCCTCATGACGGCAAACCGCCGGGCCTTCTTCGTAGCCCTTCTGCCGCAAGGGGGCCACCGGACTGATGATTTCTATGTCGTCTTCCGTTTCGTTCAATTTGAATTGCACCCAGTAATCCCGGTAACTTTCCGGCGGCAGCACTTCTTCGGTTTCGTGTAAAAGGTAATCCCTTTGCCGGTCCAGAACGCGTGGGTTGGCGCGCCAGGAAGCGGCAAAATACCCTCCGTGGGCAGCCCGTTTGCCATTAATAACGGCCCCTTGGGGGACACCGAAAACAACCGAATGATTGCACAGTTTTACATAATGGCTGCCGTCGCCCAGCGGATCCCAATCCTGATCCGATTTGTCTAGACAGCCCTCCGACAATACGGGCCCGTCGGGAGTATCCTTGCGCACCTGGTAAACGACGCTGCGGTTATCGTCGCTCCCGCGAAAAGTGCGGGTTTCGTAAATGACAAACCACCGGTTTTGGCTCATCTGGAGGGTGTTATGCTGAGCAGGGACATGGTCGTCCGCTTTGGTTTCGCCCTCCAGGCGGCATTGGTCTATGTAATAACCTTTCGATTCAATTTTTTCGATCATAATGATTTTTTTATTTTTCTTTGATAAAAATTTGCCATAGGTGGAGCGATCCGCCCCAACCGTGATAATCGTTGTCGTAAACGATGTCGTAGGGAACATTTCCCAAACGTTTGCTGGCCGCCCAGGCCCGGTATTGGGAACCGATGCCAATGGCCGGAATATTATCGGTATGGAGGTCCCGAAACCTCTCCATGTTGGTTTTTATTTTTTCACTGTCGATTGTGGCCAGAGTGGCCAGAACGCCTTTCATCAGCTGGGTCGCTTCCTTCAACCAATCGGGACCTTCCCTCCAGGCGTGCCGGTGCCAAAAAGGATTTTGGGGGCTGGTGATGGACCAGTAATTGGGCCGCTGGGGAGGATCGGAAGGGGCGCTGACAGATTTCATGGTAACATCAAATTTCCCATTCAAGCCGCGGTCGTAAATTATTTCCTTCTTTCCTCCATTGAGATGGATTTTAATTCCAATATTTTCCCAGTAACCTTTAGCGAACTCGCAAACGTCAGCCTCAATCAGTTTATCCGTAGAAAAATCGATCGTTATCTCAAAACGGGAGCCGTCATTGAATTCACGAAACCCATCGCCATCGTTATCGGAATATCCTGCTTCTTCCAGGAGAGCCATGGCGAGTTGGGGATCGTAATCGGTGTATTTTCGATAGGTTTCTTCGGTGAAATACGGGCTGCCCCTGTTAAGGGAATATCCGCAAGGTTCCAGAAGAATGCCGTGGTAGAGAATTTGCTTAATCTCCTCTCGATTCAATGCATGCGAGAGTGCTTTTCGAACCCGAATGTCCCGAAACGCCTCCCTCTGATTGAGCCCGGGCGCATCCCAATTCAGGTATAAGCAGGGGATGTCAGCTGGTCCCATCAGGCCAAGTTCTATTTTGCCGGCTGTTTCCGCTCCCTTGAGTGTTAAATAATGTTGGGGTTCACTATAGCGTCCGAAAAAATCGATTTCCCCATTAATAAACTTCAGGAGCATAATATTGCGGTTTTCATAGACCGTAAATTCCATTCTGTCCGCATAAGGCAATTGGTTGCCTACGGTATCTATTTTCCAGTAATACGGGTTTCGTTCATAGACGATTTTTTGGCCACGAACCCATTGAACGGGAATCCAGGCGGAAAGCCTAGGAATTCCTGGTTGTAGAACCAGATTCGCCTGCGAGGTGATCTCCTTGAAACGTTGGTAAGTGGCCTCCTTGCTGTAACGAGGATGGTGCCGACTTAAAACGTGTTTGGGATAAGCGAATTGGTTATGACAAAAGGAATTCAATACACGGGCCAAAGGTTTTTCGGCGGACACTTTAAAAGTCGTATCATCGATTTTATCAATCTTCATCGGTTTGCCGTCCACCAGCCATGTGCTCGGGAAAAGCGGCATTGTCCGCGCCTCTTCATCGAAGACCATGTCGTAGTACCAGAAAATAATGTCATCGACGGTAAATGGAATCCCGTCCGACCATTTAACCCCCCGGCGTATTCTAACGATTAATTCCCGCCCATCAGGGGAAAACTGATAACTTTCCGCGAGGTTGAGTTGGAATTTGCCGGGCAGATGGTTTTCGAAACGGAAAAGCCCGTCATTGAGCGATTTGTTTACCCCTTGTTCCTCGATTATCTCAGTGGCAATCAACCTTCGCAGGGCACCGCCATAGACGCCGGTCTCATTTGCAGGAACAACGACCAGAGGATTCTCCGGCAGCCTGTCCGAAACGGGCGGCAATTTCCCATTTTCCACCAGATCCGTTAGCATGGGAGCTTCCTGAAACGAACGGTTGGCCAAAATTGTCGGATCGATTTTTTCAAGGCGCAATATCCTTTGCATCTGTTCAGATGGGGCGGAGACATTCCCGTCTTGAGAAGCCGATTCCTTTCCTTTACCCCCTTTCATGCAGCCGGTCTGGATAAAGCACGGAATTAAGAAAGTCAGGAGGACGGCACAGAATTTGAAAAAAGCATGGCCATTTTTAGGATTAAAGAATCCTCTTTGGCCCCAATCAGTTTTTACAACCATGCGGCAGGTTTGGTGAGAAATATATTTCCCGCCAAATACCCCGAAATCTCTATCAAATATTGATATTTTCATTCCCATTCCAATTGAACTTGCCCTAACACAATTGGGGCAGCATATCATAGTTTGGGGCAGCATATCATTAGTCAAGTTCAAAAGTAATTATAATCCCATTATAAGCACACTGTAAGGGTTTACCCTTCAACCATGAACTACCTTTCCATGAATTTATTTACTAACGCGAAGGATGACAATGAGATTTATTAGTTTCACTCTCTGCCAACAACTTAGCCTGGCGGCATGGCTGGGCTCTTGTCTAATCGGTTTTGCTGATTCGCCAATAGACCAAACCAATTCCGTTGGCATGAAAATGATTCGGCTGGAAGGGGGATCTTATCAGATGGGCTCAAAAATATCGGGTAAAAGCGACCGGTTTTCATTTCCATTTGTCAAGGCCGATAATCTCTCAAAGATGCCGCCTGACTGGGACGAATTTCCCCGCCACAAAGTGACTATCAGTAAACCATTTTACATCTCAGAGACCGAAGTCACAACAGAACAATACTGGAAATTCAAGCCTCATTACAAAGGCTCGAAAAATTATCAACCTTACGTTACCGGAGTGAGTTGGCATGAGGCCATGGCTTATTGCCGGTGGTTGAGTGAAAAAGAGGGAAAGCCCTACCGCCTGCCGACCGAGGCGGAATGGGAGTATGCCTGCCGGGCGGGAACCGGTACACCTTTTTCTTCGGGCGATGAGCTGCCGGAACCGGATTCGCCCAACTCATGGGGGCTGCTCAACATGCACTCAGGCGTGGTCGAGTGGTGCCTGGACTGGCACGGCGTTTATCCGCACGACGACCGGGTCGATCCGGCAGGTCCTGCTCACGGGTTTGTCCGCGTTGTTCGTGGCGGCCCTCTTGATCGGGAAGAAAGGATGCTGTTCCGGTTAAGCTCATTTTACAGACGTTCCGCCAATCGCGCCGGAATGGCCCCTGGATTCCGGCAGATTCCCTCACAGGATGGAGAGGATGCGACGCCGAAAGATTTTTCCCAACCTGAAAATGGTGCTTTTTTTCCGGGCTTAGTGGGGAATTTTTACAATAGCTCTTATTTAACCCGCCCGTCGAGTATTTGGCCAGTAGAGGTTATTAACTCCGATCAAATGGATTGGGAGTCGAGCAATGATTGGTCGGCTGTATGGAGAGGATTTTTGGAAGCCCCCATGACGGGTTCGATTGAATTTTTTGCCGAGGTGAACAATGGCCTGCGGGTGGAAATCGACGGCCGAGTTGTTATCGATGGTTGGGAGTCAGGTTCGGAACTTAAAGGCGTTTTTACCATGGAAAAAGGCAGGAAATATCCATTTAAACTTTCCCTTTTCACGGATGGCGGAGGCTCCTTTCTGCGTTTGTATTGGACCCATTCGGGGCAGAAGAAAACGATCGTTCCGGCAAAGGCATTCTGGCATTCCGATGCGGACAAGCATTTTGTCGGCGATGAAGTTATGAAAAGCAAAAAACCACGGGAAAATCCAATTGGTTTTCGCGTCGTGCAGGCGCCCATGCCGACCACTCAACCGCATCCCTTCGAAGTGCCTTTTGCCATGCAGGGCGTTCGTCAAAATGTTGCCCATGTAAAGAAAGGACCCTCGCCGGAAAAACCGTATTTCCGCAAACGGGTCATGCTCCCGATTCCACTGGAAAACAGTTCCCGTGAAGCCATCGACGCCGCCGGGTTTCATCCTTCTTTTCGAGGTCACAATCATAGTCCGGCTCTGGAAGTTTGTTCCAATGGAGACCTTTTATTGGTCATTTACACTTCCTACAATGAGTATGAACCAGGGGTTTCCTTGATGGCTGCCAGGCTAAGGTTCGGGGCGGATCAATGGGACATGCCTACGCCATTTATGGATTTTCCCGATGCCAACGACCACGCCCCTCTTCTTTGGAATGATAACGGCAAACTACACTTTTTTTGGGGCAATCCTCAACTTGACGGCGGTTATCCCTTCCAATGGACGGTTTCGACTAATAACGGCGCTTCGTTTGAAGAGATAAAATTTCCGGTTTTTGACGGCCCGGTATTATCGCATTTTCGCCAGCCCATTAATTCGGCCTTTCGGGGATTGGATAGTACCCTCTATGTAGCCAGCGATGGAGTAGGCGGCACCTCCGTCCTCTGGGCGAGTAAGGATGACGGAGCCACCTGGTTCGATACGGGCGGTCGCAGCGGCGGTCGCCACACCACCTAGCGGCGGTCGCCACACCACCTATGTGCAATTGAAAAATGGCGATATCCTGGGCATGGGAGGCAAAAACACCAATATTGACGGATTCATGCCGAAATCGGTTTCCAACGATGGCGGCAAAACCTGGAAAGTCAGCAAAACTCCGTTTCCCGCTTTAGCCTCCAACCAGAGGCCCACCATCATACGGCTGCAAAGTGGACGGCTTTTCTTTGCTGCGGATTTTCAAAAAAGGGGAGGGGGGCAACCCTTGGGAATTACTCAGAAAGGCGCTTTTGCGGCGCTTTCCGAGGACGAAGGGAAGACTTGGAAGATTAAAAAAATACCTGGCACATTGCTCCATGAAACCGATCAGCCGTGGGGCGAAACTCTCGGTTATTCCGTGGTCCGCCAGGCCCCTAACGGCATCATTCATTTGATCACGACGATGAACCATCCCAGCCTGCATTTTGCCCTCAATGAAGCCTGGATTTTGTCGGAAAAAGGAAAATACTCAGAACAAAAAATGACGAACCCCGATTCGGGAGAACTTTCAAAAGTGAAACATTTTGTGGAAGTGCATTCCAATGGAGAATCCAGGATTGAAGGCAGTGGCGGTATCGCCGAAGACGGTCGTTACTTATTGGAGGGACCCCAGGTTTGGAAATATGCCAACGGTAATAAAAAGTTGGAAACCGCCTTCGAGAGAGGACGCAAGGCAGGCAAGGAAGAGAGAGGACGCAAGGCAGGCAAGGAAACCTATTGGAATATCGATGGAAAGAAAATCTGGCAGTGGGAGCATGATTCCAAGGGGATTTCCCGATGGATCCAATGGTGGCCTAACGGACAATTAAAAGCGCAATCGAGCTGGCAAAATGGGAGATGCGAAGGCATGGCCAGAACCTGGGATTATCACGGGAACCTCATAAGCAAGGTCGAATTTTCCGACGGCAAACCTGTCGGTTGATGGAAAGAGGTGTCAGGTTTCAGGAAAAAATGTCGAGTCCAGACACCTGAACACTACATTCCCCATCAGGGAGAATATTCGTCAGCCCCGATATCGACTCCGCCATTTAAAGGGCGATCCTCCAAATCCATGTCATTTTTCGCCCCAAAGTCGTTATGACCTGCATCGATACAGGGAGAGCCGGCTTTCAGGTGATAGGTCGGCATTATTTCAAAATCGGATATGTCTGAATAACCCGATCTAGAAAAATCTCCCCAGACATTGATTTTTCCAGCATCATTCGAGGCCACTACTCCCCATTTTTCACCAACCTTGATAACGCGCCCGGAGAGATCTTCATTCTCAGAATCGGCGTATTTCAGGCTGGTCATAAAATGCCTGTGGTCGAACGCACTGACCACGGCGCTGCCCTTTTTCCCGTTATCCACAAATTGCGGATCCCCGATGAAATTGCCTTCCCCTTCGTAACCTCTGGTCAAATTGTTGTAGGTCAGTTCGACGGCCGTTTCTATTTCAATCAAGCCGTGAATGATGTTGTTCCGATAGGCTCCGGGAATCAGGCCTTCCTTTGTTTCGGTGTGGTAGAGACCGTCCGTGATGGTGTTGTTTACGAGCAGGATGTCGGAGCGCTGAAAGTAAACATGGCCCACGTTTTCGGCCATGATATTGTTTTTCAATTCCACCCGGCTTTCCATGGTTATGCGCATGGAACCGGAATTGTGGGACGAATTATCGTTGCCCATGATTACATTGTTGAGGATGCGCACCAAAAAGTCCTCCTTCGGCGGCGGCGTATCCAGGGGTGTGCCATAGTGGTGTTTTTGTCCCCCGACAAAGATGGCACCGGCATCATCGCCGCCTATATTTCCGACCAAGATATTGCCCGCGATGAGCGGAGACGACCACAGCGCTACAAAGATTCCGCCGACATCATTTCCATTTAACGACTCGTTGTTGCTGATGACGTTTCCGACAATTTTTGGGTGCGACCAATCGTAAACGGATATGGCGCCGCCATCAGCGCTGCGGGCAATGTCGATCAGGCCCGTAACGTTATTGGAAAATACATTGTGGGCGATGGTGGGGGAGGAATAATTGTCGCAGGTAACTCCGGCCCCGCGGCCGATCTCCGTGCGGTTTCCCGCAAAAATATTGTTAGAGATATTGGGCGAGGCCATATTATTGCACATGATGGCTCCGCCGTCGTTGGCTACCTCGTGCCATTTAGGCGGATCCCAATCGGTGGGAGCGTAAGTCATGTTGTCGATAAAAACATTATTGGTAATGTCAGGAGACGAATTTTCGCACAAAATTCCCGCTCCTTTTCCTCGAACCCTGCCCCGTTTGACGATAAAGCCGTCTAGTTTTGCATGATCCGCGCCCACAACTACACGACGCATCAGGCCACCATCGAGAATGGTTGGATTTTCAAAAATGTCCCTGCTCCAATCGGAAGCATTGTGACCGCCGTACAAATCCACGTAAGGCTGAAGGGCGAGTGTCCTACCAGAGTATTTACCCTCGGCGACTAAAACCGCATACCGCTTTTCGGGGCCGGCATCCGTTATAGTTGAAAGGGCGTGGGAAATGGTTGCCGATGGTCTGGCGGAACTCCCATCGCAATCGGTGTCCGACCCGGTTTTGGCGGAAACATGGCTGACTCCCCGATATTCGCTCAAATCGACGGCCAGGGTTTTTGGGCCGATATTATTGGGATCGAATTTGTAGGATTCTTCCCCTCCTTGTGTAGCAACTTGAATTGTTAAGAACAGACAGAAGGCTGCACAGGACCGTTTAATCATAATTGCGACTTTATTCATGGTAGCTCTATTCAGTTTGTGTGTCTTTATTTTCAGCCTCCATCGATTTTATCGATCATGGATGGAGCCGTCTTCAAAACGCGGTCCATGCCAGTGTTTTTCGACATAGGGCCGCTTGGCGGCTTCTTTTTCGTTCAAATCGATGCCGAGTCCCGCGCGGTCAGGCGGAAGTGCGAATCCGTTTTCGTAAGTGACGGCGGCGCCGGAAAAAAGGTCGTCCCACACTGGCTTTTCGGAACCGCTGACCTCAAGTATGGTAGCATTGGGAGTGGCCACGCAGAAATGGAGGGAGGCAAAAGTGCAAACACGGCTGTTGGGGTTGTGGGGAAGTATTTCTATGCGAAAGGTGTCCGCCAGTGACGCTATCTTGCGCATTTCCAGGATTCCGCCGCAATGGGTCACATCGGGCTGGACATAATCGACGAGGTGCCGCGAGCAGATTTCACCGAAAGCGTATTTGGTGAAGAGGCGCTCCCCGGTGGCCAATGGCACGGTGGTATGGGCGCGTAAATGGGCCAACTCTCCGAGGTCTTCCGCCTGGGTGGGTTCCTCCACGAAATGGGGCCGGTAGGGCTCCACCTGGCGACAGAAATCCACCGCCATGGTTGTGGTGGCTTTGCCGTGCAGGTCGATGCAAATGCGGAACTCGTCCCCGACCGCTTCCCGGATGGCTTTAACCCGGGCCACCGCGTCGCGCACCGCAAATTCCGGATTCATGATATTATTGGGGGTGGCCAGCATGCCAGATTTTCCCGCCGTCCAGCCCTCCTCCTTGGCCTTGAGCCATTTTTCGGCCATTTCCTCGGGAGTGTCTCCGCCACCAGGCTTGCCATAAACGCGCACTTTGTCTCTGGCCTTGCCCCCGAGCAATTGCCAGATGGGCTGCTCCAAAGCCTGCCCCAGGATATCCCAAAGGGCGATTTCCACTGCGCTGATGGCCGACACGATTATGGGGCCGCCCCGATACCTGGGGCCCCGATACATGGCCTGCCAATGGCGCTCGATCTCGGTCGGGTCTTTGCCCACCAGGTAGCGCTTATGCTCCATGATGGCGTGGGACATGGTCAAACCCTTGGAAGGAAAAGTTCCTTCCCCCAAACCAACTATACCCTTATTGGTATAAATTTTGACGAAAACGTAATTTTCATCGCCCCCGGCATGGACCAGGAATGTTTTCAGATCGGTAACCTTCAAGTTGAGTGGACGGGCCTTTTCCCTTACTTCAGCCAGAAGTTGGGAGGGCGTTGAAAGCGAGGCAAACGCGGCCAGAGCCGATCCGCCCATTGATAATCTAAAAAAATCTCTTCTTTTCATTTTAACCTACGAGTCCTTTCCGTATTTCAATGAGTGTACTTTAAAATTTAAAATCACTACCTTGCAATTTAATTATATTGGCACCGATGAACCGCATGAATCAAGGTCTAATTCATGGCAACTTTATTTTCTCCAAAAAGAAAATTTTTAAGTTTGAAACAACATACATCTTCATAAGCGGTAATGATATATAAATTTGTTGCTCGCAGAAAAACATTCAGTATCTAAATTTTGAAAATACACCCTTAATTGTACCATTTTTGAAGTATGGTTTAAGATATGAAATTAAAAATCGCACAAATCAAGATTCCGCCGGAAAAAGGCAAATTAATCGAAAATTACCGACGATTGACAGACGTCCTGGCCGAAGTAGCTCCCTCCCGTCCAGATGTGGTAATTACTTCCGAGTGCTATCTGGACGGATATATTATAACCGAGGATTGCGTTTCCAAGGAGCAATTGGCCGAATATGCGATCGATCCAAGTAATTCGAAAATAGTAAATGAATTATCGCAATGGGCTGCTGATAATAAAACCTGGTTTATCTTTGGTTGCATGAGAAAAACCGAAGAAGGCGTCTATAATTCGGCCCTGATTATTAATCGGGATGGACTATTGGTAGATATTTATGACAAAACGCATTGCCAGCGCCATGACAAAAAATTTATTTCCGGAAATCGACTGCCTGTTTTCGACTCCGACTTCGGAAAGTTCGGGGTCCTCATCTGCGCGGACCGCAGGTGGCCGGAAACGGTCAGAACCTTAGCCCTGAAGGGAGCCAACGTCATTTTCAACCCCACTTTCGGGATGCATAATGACATGAATCTATGCATGATGCGCACCCGGTCCTTTGAAAGTGAAATTTTTATCGCATTCACGCATGCCAAACAGGCCCTGATTACCTCTCCATTTGGAGAAATCATAAACAATTCGACATCGGCGGAAGAAAAATTCACGGTCAACGAGATCGATTTCTCGGAAATAGAAAAGAAGCGGAAAAAAAGCATGCATTTACAGGACAGGCGGCCCGAATTGTACGAATTGGATTAAGAAAAATCGCCATTTATAGCAGATGAATGCATAATTTTAAAAGTTAGACCAACGATGCACAGTTATATCATCAGGCGGATATTCAACATGGTGCCGACATTGATACTGATATCAATGGCCAGTTTTATCGTTATCCAATTGCCACCGGGGGACATGCTGACCTCGAAACTGGCCAAGCTGGAAGAGCAGGGGGAATTGGGTTCGGAGAGCGCCCTGGAGCAGGTCATGGTATTGCGAGAACGCTACGGTCTTAACGACCCGCTCTATGTGCAATATTTCAGGTGGATCGGAAATATCGTGCTGCACCTGGATTTTGGAGAATCGTTCACCTTCGAAATGGATGTTATCGAGCTATTGTCGAAACGCATGGGGCTAACCCTTCTGATGACTATGTGTACCCTCGTATTCACTTGGATGGTGGCTATTCCAATCGGCGTTTATTCGGCCACCCGGCCGTATTCGATCGGCGATTATGGTTTTACCTTTATCGGGTTCGTCGGTTTGGCAACGCCCAATTTTCTGCTCGCCCTTATATTTCTCTATTTACAGGTGACCGTCTTTGAGACCCAATCGGTGGGCGGTCTCTTGTCCCCGGAATTTGTGGGCGCGCCCTGGACTTTGGCCAAAGTTAAGGATTTAATGACCCATATTTGGGTGCCGATCATTGTCATCGGGGCCAGTGGAACGGCTTCCATTATTCGGGTAATGCGGGGCAACCTGTTGGATGTTCTCGGGCAGCAGCATATCCAGACGGGCAGGGCCAAAGGATTGCGGGAGGTAAAGGTCATCGCCAAGTACGGCGTTCGCATTGCCATCAATCCATTGGTAAGCCGGCTCGGAATGGAATTGCCGAGTCTTCTATCGGGCGCCGTGGTCACCGGGATCGTGCTTGGGCTGCCTACCGCCGGTCCTTTGTTTCTAACCGCTCTTACCTCTCAGGACATGTATCTGGCGGGGGCCTTTTTGCTTTTGTCTTCCACTTTTCTGCTGGTTGGCAATTTGTTCGCTGATATCGCCCTGGCCTGGCTGGACCCGAGGATTCGCTATGGATAAGGATAACAAGGCATCCATGGAACGAACCGCTGAACCTACGGTTTCAGGGGATGAAGGGTCGCAAGCCGTTAGCGTCAGTTATTCCCAGAAACGCTTGATCTGGAAACGATTCCTCAGGCACAAAGCGGGCGTAGCTGGCGGAATCATCGTTTTGATTGCGTGTTTCTGTTTTCTTTTCGCTGAATTTCTGGCTCCTCACGAAGTTTCCCGCCGCTACTTTCAATACGTTTATCTGCCTCCTCAAGGCGTCCATTTATTTTCCGAGGACGGCTTTCACGCGCGGCCTTTCGTTTACGGGATCAAAAGCGTGATCAGTGCTGAGGACGGTCTCAAACGTTTTTATGAGGATACCACAGTAAGATACCCGATATATTTTTTTGTTGAGGGTGACACCTATAAATTTCTCTGGCTCTTTGAGACGGACATTCATTTTTTCGGCACGGGCAAAGGCAATCCGTTTTTCCTGTGCGGGACCGACCGTTTTGGGCGCGATATGTTTTCGCGGTTGTTGTCGGGGGGGCGCGTTACATTTACGGTAGGTTTGCTGGCTGTATTTCTGAGCCTGACATTGGGGACGACTTTAGGGCTTATTTCGGGCTACTATGGCGGGGTCATTGACAATCTAATACAGAGAACCATCGAGCTGATTTTCGCCTTTCCCAGTATTCCTATTCTCATGGCGTTGAGCGCGCTTTTGCCCCCGCAATGGCCATCCTATTTGACATTTCTGGGTATTATAACGGTTTTATCTTTTATTGGCTGGGGGGGGCTGGCTCGTGAAATCAGGGGCAAAACCCTGGCCATCAGCGAATCCGACTTCGTTCTCGCAGCCCGTGTCAGCGGGGCCAAAGACCGGAGAATCATTTTCGTCCACCTGCTGCCCTCCATGTTCAGCCATATAATCGTTATTTCAACGCTGGCTGTTCCAGGATTCATCCTACATGAAAGCACCTTGAGTTTCCTCGGGCTAGGCATCAAGCCGCCCTTGACCAGTTGGGGACTGCTATTATCCGACGCCATGAATTTGCACGCGCTCAGCCTGTATCCGTGGCTCTTGATTCCTGGCGCCTGTATCCTGGTGGCGGTCTTGTCCCTCAATTTCCTGGGTGACGGCATCCGGGACGCGGCCGCTCCTTATTCCACTTATTGAGGTGGAGATCGATCGGCCATCAGTGGGACATTTGGCTTAGTTTCAGAGTGAGAGAATCTATCACCTCGTCGTCGATATTTATGATCTGAAAAGTGAGTTTGGGATCGTCTTTTTCCGTATCGAAGTTGAGAACGCCGAATGAGCACTTTTCGATATAGGCCATGAGGGCGCCGGGCATGATGTCGCTACTGATCATATTGGTCAGACGCGCGCTCTGTAAATCGTAAAGCGGATAGCCCTCATCCCTGTCAATTTTCCAAGCATCAGTCCTGTGCCGGTCGGAAGAGAGCAGGACGACTCCCTCGATTTTGCGGTTATTGAGGAAAGAGAAAATTTCATTTCTTTCGGCCGGAAACCCTCTCCAGGTATCGACGCTGGTGGGCTTGGCCCGAAAAGCCCAGGGAACCGGGGAAACGATTACCTTGAAAGTAGCCTGCGATTCTTTCAGGCTGTTTAAGAGCCATTTTTTCTGAACGGGCCCGAGCATGCTGGGGTTTTCCCATAATGGATTGGTTCGGTAAAACCTTCCGTCGAGCATAAAAAAGTCGATGTCTCCCAGGGAAAACCGGAACCAGCAACCCGGCGTCGTCTCTTCATCGCCATAAGCCGGATTGTTCCAGTTATTGCGGAAAAGACGCCATAGCGGAATCTTCCATTTAGGCTGGTCGGTATAGGGCCCCATCCAGATATCGTCCATGGCGCAATCGTGGTCGTCCCAAATCGAGTAAACGGGTGTCGAACGGACAAGGCGTCGAAATTCGAGCCGTGATTGCCGGCGGTAATAGGTGTAATCATGCAAGGGGCCGGGAAAACCGGGAAGGTCGATATAGACGTTGTCGCCCAGGGTCAGGAAAGCGTCATAACGGTGCGATGAAATAATATCCCAAATGCGTTCGTTCCATGGGGTATAACCGGCGCCGCCGCCAAAGGCTATGTGGAAACGCCCGGAACTGCCTTTGGCCGGAAAGGTGCGAAAGGAGGGCAAGTTTGGGGTCAGGGAGGCAACGCCATCGATTAATACCTCGTAGAAATATTCAGTTCCGGGACTGAGTCCATCGACTTCCACAACGGCGGTGTAATCCCGGTCCGCGCGGGAAGTTATCTTAGGCGATTTTATGGGATCGGTCAAATTCGGAGACGTGCTCAGACGCGCCTCAACCTGTCGTATTTTATCCGTGCGAACCCAGAATTTTGCGCTCTTGTCCGTAACCGATCCCACCATGGGTCCGTGGATCAGCCTGATGGCAAACTCCGCATCCAGGTCTTTGAATTGTCTGGTTTCCCTCAGCGGTTTCAGCAAATCCCTTGGTCCGGCCAGAAAACGCCCGAAGGGAAGACCGGCCTTAAGGGCGCGCATCATTGAAGTGACCGCTTCTTCCATCCGCCCCATTTGGCAATGGGCAATGGTTAAATTAAACAAAGATTCCTGGTCATTGGGATCGTCCGCCAAGATAGCCTGGCATAATTCGACGGCTTCATCATTCCTTCCCTCCATAATGGCCAAAATCTGCCGTTGTCCCCTGCGTTTGTAGGAGACTGCCGATTTTTCGGGGCCGAAAGCCCGGCGGTTCCAGGCGCTTTCGCTTCCGTAATAGGGCAGGGGAGAACCATTCAAATAGGCATCGGGCGGTGCATTTTGTTTGCTCTCATCATCCTGGCCTGAAATGATTCCCGGGAGCAGCCCGATTAAGAGCCCGCATAAAAGTCCGGTTTTCAAACCTGGACTGTGTCTTTTACTTTTTTTTGCCATTGGTGAATATTTTTGGTTAAACGTTGGATCGTATCCTTGTAGCCACTCGTGTAGTAAAGATTGTTCATTTCGTGAGGATCTTCCGCCAGGTTGAATAATTGATGCTTGTCAACATCGCTCAGGCAGAGTTTCCAAAGGTCGGGGGAAATCACGGTGCGGACCGACTCCCTGCTCATCCGGGCAATGTCTTCCTGAGAGCAAAGTTGCGTATTCTCCAGAAAATTGGGTGGCTTGTTAGCGGGATTCCATTGTATGAAGGCGTGTTTTTCGGCCACTTCCCCTCCATTGGCTAGCGAGGCTAAACTTTGACCGGGTAAGGAGTCTCCGATGCCTTTTGCATGCAGGAGTTCCAACAAGGTCGGGATGATGTCGATTTGACTGACTGGATGTTCTACCGTGAGGGAACGCCCATTCATTTGCGGAATTTTCAACAGGAAAGGAACTCGGGAGGAGCCGTCATACATCAATTGTTTATGCAGTATATGGTGGTCTCCCAACATTTCGCCGTGTTCGCTCGTAAAAACCACGATGGTGTTGCCGGCAACTCCGGCCTCCTCCAAGGATGCGAGCAATCCGCCTATGCTCCGGTCGATTTGGCTGACCCGGCCCCAGTAGAGCGCCTTGAACTTGCGATATTCATCCGGATTTCCGCGGTACTCGTCCCAAAAAAATTCCTGAAACAAACGGTAGCGCAAAGGATCGTTTTCCCCCAAAACCTTGTCGAAGCTGGGGGCCAGCTCCATTTCTTCCGCTTGGTATTTATTTTCAAACGGTCCCGCCAAGGGTGGGTGAGGTCCTAAAAAACTTGTGTAGAGAATAAACGGGTTCCGGCGGTTGCGGAAAATGAATTCCCTGGCCTTGTGTTCCATGAATTTCGGTTTGGAGTGTTCCAAGGGCAAAGATGCGGAAAAACTTCGCTGAAAAATATTGTCTTCATCGGGTTTGTAGCCCAGTTCCTTCAAATAATCGTGGTAGGCGCTTCTGGCTGTTGGATCGCGACCTTCGCTGTAACGATGCGCGTAGCTGTCCTCTATGCTAACCCATTCATCAAACCCGTGCTGCCGAAACACTTCGTCGCCCAGATGCCACTTTCCCATGTAGGCGGAGCTGTAATCGGAATCGTTGAGCAGCCCGGGAAGACAGGCGGTGTCCGCGCGGAGAGGAATATTATTGGAGGTGCAGCCATTGGTATGCGGCCAGAGGCCAGTCATGATGGAGGACCTCGCCGGGGTGCAAACCGGTTGAGTCACATAGGCTCTTTTGAACACGATACTCTCACTGGCCAGCTTGTTGAGATGGGGCGCTTCGATCTTTGTGTTGCCGTAGGCGGCAAAAGTGTCGAAACGCTGCTGGTCCGTTAGAATGAAGAGAACATTGGGCTTATGACTCTTTCCCGATCCCGTCCCTTTGTTGGCATAGCTCCCTAAGGTGGATAAGGAAACACTACCCAGAGCCGCTTTTTTCAGAAATTTCCGACGAGAAATCGAATTCATGGTGAGGATCCAGGCTGAAGTTGTGAATAATCGAGAGATTAGACGAAATTAATGCCGACAGCGTTCCATCCAAGTTCTCATTCCATTGGGGTATTGTAAATAGATTCCATGAATATTGAAAAGTATTGTTATAAACTGTAAGGTATGCAGTATAATTCAACTATGAATATATTGACAACCAATATTTCGTTTTTTCGGAAATACAGGTTGTTGCTATATCTTTCCTGCGCGATTTTCCCCATCCAGTTTTTACGGGCGGAATCGACGACCATGGCGCTCTGGCTGTTCGACGAGCAGGTCGGAATCTATCCCAGTTGCGTTTTAAGCGATTCTTCGGAAACCGACTTTCCCTTGGTTATGGGTCCCGGCGGTCGAATTGAGGAAGGCAAATTCGGCAATGCATTGTATCCGGTAGAACAACCGAAAGTGGATTATCCCGATGATATTATTCTCTTCGGTTTGGCCCCTCTTCCGGTCCCCGAAGGCAGCCAGGTGCAGCCCATGAATTGGGCCAATGCCAATTTTGCCGCTCTTGCCACGAGCGGAGAAAATCATTTGCGCAAACAAGTCGGATTCCTCAACGCAAGCAGAACCGGGTTGAATCTGGGAACTTATGACTGGACAATTGAATTCTGGTATTTGCCGTCTCGAAAGGCTCAAGAAGAAGGAGTGGTTTTTGAAATAGGAACCGGTCCGCGGGGTGAAAATGAAAAGGTAACCCGGCTGCTCATCAACAAAAACCGCAACGGGTTTGTATTTCATAACGAACCGGGCGGCATCAGCCTGGCCATTCCATCGGATAAATCGGCCCTCCGCCCCGGTTCCAAGGAATGGTGTCATCTGGCTTTCGTTTACGATGCGGAAGAAGGGCAATTGCGGCACTATGTGGATGGCGTTCTGCAAACCCTGCCCCGGCAAGCGGCCATCCGGTCCCTCGATTTTGGAGAGGAAGCCTATTTCAGTATTGGGCGTGACGGCCTGTGGCAGCGGCCGTTGCCGGGCAAGATTGATGAGCTGCGGTTTTCCAGGGGAATCGTTTACAAGGAGGGATTTCAGCCTCCGGGCACCTTCGGCAGGCAGGTATTGAGAGCAAAAAATGGTCCCTTGAGGTTGAAAAAAGGCCCGTCTCTGCTCTTTGGTGGTGAATCCGATAAAAAACAGGTCCTTTCCCTGGCTGGACGAAAATATTTGTTCATCGATAATGCCATTGTGGAATCGATGGAAAACATTCAGTTCACCCCTAATCCTCCGCGGCTGGCCGAACGGGTGATTGACAATATAAAGGGTGCCTTCCGCAAACATATTACAGTTATCGAAGGCGAGGATGGGTTGATTCGTCTATACAATGGACTGAAGGATAACCATTTGGGGGTCAGGATATCAAGGGATGGGATTCATTGGCAAATACCGGATCTGGGCCTCAGTGATGACAGCGATTATCCAAATATTGTCATTCCGGAGAGGGTTGGAACGGGTTCCCTGTTTTTGGACCCCAACGCGCCAGCGGAATCCCGCTGGAAATATTTCAGCGGTTATTCCAAGCGGGGGATGTTTATGTATTCCTCTTCCGACGGGTGGTCTTTCCGCCGGAATAAAACGGCCGCGCTTCCCTTCAGAGCGGCCTCGCAATCATTCATTTATTATGATGATCAAAGGCAGCGTTATGTCGCTTTTCACCGCACCGATTATCCTCGTACCCTGGCCGGTGAAACGCAGCGGGAATTCGTGCGCACTGAAACGGTCGATATCGATGCCCCCTGGCCATTCAAAGCTGCCACGCAGGCGGTTTTTGAGGAGGTTTCAAAAAACAAGCGCATGCACACACTCAACCCCTGGTATCTTGACAACGGTCCGCTTACTCCCGGTGGTTTTGGTTTTGAATACCCCACCGGATTTGCACCCGATGATGAACTCGATCCTTCGGGCACGGATATTTACAATCCCAAAGCAATCAAATATCCTTGGGCACCCGATGCCTACCTGGCTTTTCCGGTGGTTTATCTCCATTATGAAGTAGACGGCCCGGTCACTCGCCATGTACTAGGCGAGGAATCTCGCGGTCGTGGTTCCGGCCCGATAGAGACCCAGGTCTCCGTCAGCCGGGATGGTCTTGAGTGGAAACGTTATCCGCGTCCGGCCTATGTCGGCATTGGGGATCATCTTGGACGTGATATTCACCAGGCTATTCACCAGGCTTATATGGCCGATGGTTTAATCCGGCGCGGGAATGAAATATGGCAATATTATTACGGTGAGGAAATCTATCATTCAAGTTATCAAAAAGGCCCCAAAAGAAGCGCCGGTTACAGGTTAGTGCAGCGTTTGGACGGATTTGTTTCGGCAGACTCACCCTACGAAAAAGGGTAGTGTATTAAGTAGGAATGGTGGCTAATTCTTGATTATATTGATGAATGAAAAGTCTCAGACAGGTTTCATGCATACTCTTAAGCTTGGAAAAGGAGAGGGTTTTGCGTGTGAAACGACCCAGTCGTTGGCGCAGGGTATTGTTCCATCGTTCCACATGGGCCGTTTCACCGGTTTCTTTTCCCACGGATCGGTTATGAGGAAAGACTTCATCATAAGTGCTCCAAAAGTCGCTGTAGGTGGCACATCTTTTGTAGGCCCGTGGCAGACGCTCGTAAAGTTCCCGGCAACGATACCAATCCCGAGGCCCAATGGCATAGGAGAGGATTTGACGGGTGCGTCGGCAAAGAGCGATCCAAACCCATTGGGCATCGCTCTTGCGCCCCACAAAAGACCACAGTTCGTCCAGTTCAATGACATCATGGCGGCGGGCCGCAAGAATCGTGCTTTTGAGCGGTCGCAGCGATTGTCGTTTTTTTTAACCAACTCAAAACGGTGTTGGGACTCACCCCGAAGGCGCGCTGTAAACCGCGTAGACTGCTGCGTTCCTGATAGACTCGAAGGATCATTTCTTTTTGCTCTTCGGTGTATTTCACTGTGGGGTTTTCGCGGCTTTGTTTACCACAATCATGGCAGCGGTAGCGCTGTTTATGGTTGGGCGTCTTGCCAAATTTAATGATATTTTCACTTCCACAGTGCCGACAATTAATAATTTTAGTAACCATGCACTAAGAATAAACTGCCTAACGCTATTTGTACAGCTAAAAATACAAAATAACATTCTTTTTTTATACACTACCCGAAAAAGAGGCCTCCCTGACGACACGCCCTCTGATCTTTGAAGGGAACCGGTTGGTCCTCAATATCGACACCGAAGCGGCCGGATACGCCCAGGTGGGCCTGGTGGATATGCAAGGCAAGCCGATACCCGGGTACTCGGTTGATGAATGTATTTACATCAACGGCGACTTTATAGAGACAGAGGTTGAATGGCTAAATACCGGAACGGACCTGGAAAAATTGCAAGGCGTGCCGGTAAGGGTCGAATTTCGTATGCGCGGCAGCAAGCTCTACTCCATGCAATTCAAGACCACGGATTCAACCATCGTGGAATGAGTGATGGACGGAAAACCCATTCAGATACTTCAGGTTGATTTTGCGATAGTAATGCGGGGCGGCCTTTAAAAGATCATCCAATTCCTCCCGGTGCCCCAACTGCCTTAAAACGGCCCATTCACTGGCATGTCCCGGGCGCCGGTCACCATCCCAGAGCGAAAAACCGTCGGCCCCGCGTTCATAATAATCCTTGGCCATCCGAACGAAATTTTCGCCGGGCTGGTTACGGGGCATCATATCCGGCCAGATATGTAGTTTTTCTCCTCCTGCTTCTCTCCACTGCTCGATAAAACCAGGTTCCACGCTGGTCGTCGGCATTAGGTAATCGACCAGGCCTTCCTTTATCCAGGTGAGCACATCGCAATTATATTTGAGGGGATCGTAGATTTTATCCGTTTCGTATTTAAAACCGGTACCATAAAAGGTGACGCCGAGTTCGCGCCCCGTTTTTTTGTTCACCATGGCCCTGATTTCCCGTAAAAAAGTGGTCACATATTCAGCGCTGTGCTCCAGCCACCTCGGGTCCTTGGAGGAAACTTCCCGCGGGTCTTCCCCATATTTCTCTTTGAAAGATCGCACGACCGGTTCCTCGTAAAGAACAAAAGGCTGGCAGCGGTGGAGGTAAACTTGCACCCCGTCGATTCCGTAGTCCAGGGTTTCCCGCAACAGGTTGATCCAGTGATTCCTGACCTCCGGATAAGCAATGCTCAGATTGGTGGTGGGAACGCCCTCCCGATCCAGCTTGGCAAATTGGCGGTTTTTCCAGTAAAAACTGCCCCAACCGATAGGGTTGGGCACCATGGGATATCCGGGGCCCATCATTCTCATCCCGGAAAAAATCTTCATACCGTTGGCATGGGCCAGTTCCTTAAATGCGGCCAATGAATCGATCCATTCATCTTTCCAGCGATTGTCCTCTCCACCGACGTCCCCGATTTTCGTGTGGAAAGCGCAAAGGTTTCCCCGAATGGCTTCAAATATGAAAATGCCGACATCGTTGTTGAGGTAAGGCTGTATTTCGTGGGTATACCAATCGGGGTCAGTCGGGTGATAATTCGGGGTGCCGAAAGCGTGGCCGGTGAGTATGCCCGTGCACCATTGTAGGGCGACACGCCGAGTTTCAGGGCGCGGATTGAGATTTTGGCTGGCCTCCAATTCCTCGCCTTCAACAGGGACCAACTTGACATAAGAAATGTTGGCCGTTTTCCCTAAATAACGGCTGTTATAGGGCCATTGCATGGGGCGAAAACTTACCGTTTGATCCGTCACATCCGCCGTTTTCCAATAAACTTCCTGGATCGATTTATAAACTTCGCTGTCCCGGCCAACCTTTTTGATATTATCAGATCTCCAACCGATCTCCAGGGCAAAACGGCTGAATCCTTTGTCGTTTGTCAGTTTGGCTTCCAGTTGACCGTAGAGCGGCCATTGGCGGTGGTGAAAAGTATCGCTGCCGGGCGTACGGGTGTAATTGATGCCCAGAAAAATTTTGTAAACGCCATCCAGGTTAAGCGGCAGCCGAATTTCCACCGCTTCATCGTCCGGAGAAGCGAAGGCCATATTTCCTTTGACGCCTTCTTCCGTTTCGTAACTGACGATTTGCCAGCAGCCTTTTTGAGGATTTTTCCATAAGGGCTGCCGTGGTTCGCACTGCAACATGTCCGCGAGAATTACCGTTTGTTTATTATTTTCCATAAATCGTTAGTCTGTAGAGAAATCTAATTACCGTGTCTCTAGCTTCTCTACTCTGCCGAAAATTTAACCATCACCCGGGGGTTTCGCAAAATTGCGGTCAACCTTTGCCCAACAGCCGCAGGTGTTTGCTGAAATGGGCATTCAACACATCCTTGTGCAGTTGGGAATGTTTTTCGAGATTTTCCAGAATCGCTTCCTTAAAAGTTTGGCCATTCTCCCTTTTGCCGTCGGTCAGGACAGAGCCGAAAGTAACGTGCAACAACTGTCGGCCTTTGTTTTGGTTAAGGTAAAAATCCTCCAGGTCATCGATCTTTTGGTGGCTTATCCGGGCCACATCCTCATCCGTGACGGAGAGATGATAAGTGGCTTTGTCCACCGGAAAACGGCCCACACTGTAGCAGGCGATTTCTTTAAACAAGGGCAAATCCTCGCGCAAAATCACTCGCAGGGCCTCGAGATAACTGGTTCCGGCGGTTTTAACGTGCAGGAGTTCGCCACAAACCCGCCCGATGATGGGATAAACCGCAAATTTATCGGACCCGCTGTGCAGGCTCATCTTGTAAGGCCCCATTTTTTTGGCGATGGCGGTGTGTTCTTGCAGGGAATCCTCGAATAATTGCAGGCTGCCCTTGAAATCGACTCCCTTTTCAAAATCTCCGGTGAAACGAGGCGCCAGACTTATAACCGCAACGCCATACCTCTTTAATTCGAGGGCGATAAAAAGATGTTCAAGAGTAGTGGTGGGAGTTTCCGTTTCATCTACCGAGACCTCGATTTCGTAAAGCTGGCCGGCACACTCCCGTTCGATGTGCCGAGCCATTTTTTCCATGTAATGGACGGCCTCGCCATACTTGACACCGGCCCGCAAAAGCGCTTCCGGGGTAAAGGTCAGCTCTAGATTATCGGAAATTTCATAATTTTTACCAAGGTAAAGATTTTCCAGTGATTCACCGCCGTAAATGCCCGCGCTATTCTGCCGGGAAACGGATTCACGCAAATCTTTTTCACTCATTCCGTTTGCCTCATTGACCACATAATCGGATGGGTCGATGGTGAAAAAAGTATAACCGGCAGTCGCCATTCGGCGGACATCGTCCGCGGTTTTCAAGTGATCGGCATCGGCACCCCAGGGCTTATTGCAATCCACTGCTGCCAAGGACCTTTGGGCCGCCGACAATACTTCTTCTGCCGTTCGCTTTGTGCGGTCCAGTTCGCGGATGGATTGTTGGGCAAAAATACCCGCAAAATCGAATTTCTCATTCGCCGCAATATGGCCCGGTCCGGCCAGACCAAGCCGGTCTCCATAGCCGAATGATTTCTTAAGACCGAGGACGGTTGGTTTATTTGAGTTCATTTTTATTTAACTTGGATTTCACCACAGCTTTGTCAATGTTCAAAGCTACGGTAGAACTGTAAAATCATAAATACATGAATACTAAACTGTTATAAATACAAAATTTTCTTTAAAGGAAGTGGGCGACCTGATATTAAGTGTTAAATACCTGATATTAAGTGTTAAATGATAGAATCAATCGAGGCTAAAGGAAAACTCATTGACTCGTGCAGACTGGACGGCGAGGGGCGTAACAACGATGTCTATCTCGGACATCCAAACGGTTGCCAACTAAGTGTAGATCGCTGGCTTATTATCTATGCGACGCGTGGATGGCGCAATGTCGATGACGATCGTAGTATCGTCTATCAGCTTAGGGATAAAAAACCGGACGGAGCGCTCATTAAGGAAGGGTTTTTCCGGCAAACAATTACAGATTGGGACCCCGACGGCGATGGATCGAATTACATCAGGCAGCACGGCCATCCGATTGTCTATGGCATTCCGCAAGGAGCCGTCATTGATGGGAAACCGGCGGCCAACGCAAATGTTTTCATGGCCCGCTGGCGGAGAAACAATTTCGGCGTCCTCAATCCCGAAACCGGCCTGGTCCACGAGAGGGTCAAAGACAATATTTCCAGAAGATTGCGCATTGAGGAAGTTCAATTCCGTCTCAACGACAAAAAGGATGACATTGAATTGCTTTGCCCGGTCAAGGTGGCGGCTGAACGCGGGTATGAAAAAGGTCCCGAATTTTGCCGACGGGGTTCATTTGCCTGGATGAACCAGAATTTCACACTACCGATTCCATTTAACGATAATGCCTCCGAATGGGTGGCCATCGATCATTTTTCGGGTGGCGGTGTGGCGGCGGTCAAATACCGGTTCAATTTTGGAAAAGGACTTTATGAATGGGTTGAAACTGGCCCTATGCTCAAAACCGAACGGTGGGAACACATCGAAACCAGCATCGTCCGCAATGGCCGGGATTGGATCCTATGCACACGTTCTCATTGCGAAGATTCGCATGTTCGCGGAGCCAATGGTTTTTTTCGCACAGCCGATCCTTTTAAAGCCTTTTCCGAACCTTCTTTCAGAAGATACCGGACGAATCGGACCCCCATTACTCTTTACAATTGCCCCGATGGAGAGTTTCGCCTGTTTACGGGCGATTCGGAGGCGTCGCCTTATGCCAATGCCCGCAATCCGCTGTATTGCTGGAAAATCGGCCTCGAGAGTTTCAATCTGACGGAATGCCGTGAAGTATTCGACTGCATCGGTAATGGATTGCTGCCGAGGGAATCCTCGCCCAAGTCGGAAATGTGCAAACTACTTCCGCACGGCGGTGGGCGGGAGCAATACTTGCTGTGGAGGGTGAGAGCGATGAATATCGGCGTTGCCGGTTACCACGGCCTTCCCGCCATAACCGAGGAAATGAAAGAATCCCACGGTATTTATTATGGATGCATTCGTTATACGGAGGATTTGCCGGGAGCGTGGACCTTTGCTTGAAGGTATTTTTGCCATGAAGCTATTGCCATTATTAGGCGGAAATTTGTTAAAGCTGTCCCTGGGCAGTTTGCTGCTGACCGGTTGTCTCAAATCCGACTTCCAAACCGGTCAATTAGCCGAAAGTAACAACAATTCTCCGGTCAAAGAGCAGTTGCCTATGGCACCCGCAGAGATCGATCCGGTCATTCTTTTCAGCCGCGCCTTCAAAGAGGCCCCCATGCTCAAAATTCGTGTTGAGGCGGGCGAATTGCCTCCTGTTTTCGAGCGGCTGCCGGAAAATCCCCTCGTCATCGTTCCGGTGGAAAACATTGGCCATTACGGGGGATCGCTCCGCCGCACCTTGCAAAGCGACATCAATGATGAAACCGCTGTGAGGAAAACCCTGAGCGAAAGCCTGATGGGTTATGAGAGGCCGGTTCCGGGCAAACCGGTGCTCAATTTAGCCGAAAGTTACGAGTTTCTAGATAATGGACGAACGGTTCTTTTTAAATTGCGTAAGGGCATTCGATGGTCGGACGGCATGCCCTTCACGGTGGACGACAATCTCTTTTGGTACGAGGATATGACCCTTGACGACAATGCCCGTTACGACCCTCTTTTCCCGACGCGATGGACGAGCAACGGGAAACCGGTGCGCATGGCCAAAGTGGATGATTATACGCTGAAGATTTCAGCCGATGAATCATTGGGTATGATTTTGAGAACGTTGTGCCATGACCATATTGCCTTGCCCAAGCATGTATTTGCCCAATACCACCCAAGGTATAACCCGCAGGCCAATTATCAAGATTTACAGAAGAGGACGACAAACGGCCAACTCGCATTCGAACCCGGAATTCCGCGATTATCAGCCTGGGTACCGTTAGAGTGGGAACACGGCCAAAAAGCTGTTTACGCACGCAACCCCTATTACTGGAAAGTTGATACCGAGGGGAACCAATTGCCCTATGCCGACCGCCTCGAGTTTTTTATATTACGCAATCCTGAAATCGCATTGCTCAAGTTTATGAACGGAGAACTCGATCTTTACGATCACAGTATCAGCGACAAATGCACCATGCTTAAGAGTAAAGAAAAAAACGGGGTCTTCAAGGTGCAGAAAAATGCACCCCGGCCTATAATTTCGCTGTTCCTGAATTGGGATGCCCCCAACATCGCTCTGCGCAATGCCTTTCGTAACCGAAAGGTGAGGATTGCCCTTTCCCTCGCGCTGAACCGAATGGAAATCGGCAATATTTTGGATAATGGATTGCTCGAACCGGTCGGGTTCTCTCTCAATCACGCCAATCCCTGGTATTCCAAAGAATCCGCCAAACTGCATTCACAGTACGATCCTCAAAAAACAGCATCCTTGCTTGATGAAGCAGGATATAGGGACGAGGACGGAGATGGTTATAGGGAATTTCCGGACGGCTCTGTTTTCACCATAATTATCGATATTTTCAGCAATAAAATGCTGATCGATCTGGGCGGGTTTATAGCCGAATATTGGGAGGCGGCTGGAATTAAAACGATCCTCAATATAGGATTGCAGGAAATTTTGATTTCCTGCCGCATCAATGGGAACTTTGAGGTTCACGTAACCAGCGCGCCCATGGACCCGATGTATGAGGCGGAAAAATTTGGAACCATGGGACCGCATTTACCTTTTTGGCATCGTTATGGGGCGGACAATGGGCCGGATTGGCTGAGCGAAGTTACGGCCAAAATCAGGATGGCTGAAAATACCCTGGACGAGAAAATTCTCGATCATACCATGATTTTTATTCGCGATACTTACGCTCATCAACTACCTTTTATCACCATCGGTTCAGGACCGTCCTTGTGGGCATCCAATAATCGAATCGGTAATATACCCGACCCTGTTTATGCGGAAAGCATCTATCGAGGTTGGGATCGTGGGTCCTATCATGAACAACTCTACATTAAACCAGGTTATGAATAAGCTTGCTGGATATTTCATTTATCCCACTGCGTGCGCTATCGGGATTTTTGGCTTATCGTTTGCCGGTTGTATTAAGTCGGAACAATATTCCGGCCAAGAGGGCAAAGGTAGAGCGGACAGCGCTGTCCATATCTCTTATCAGAAAAAAGGTCCACCGCCACAGGAGATCGATCCATCCATCCTGGCCAACCGTACTTTTAAGGAAGCTCCCATGCTGGCGGCCAAGGTTGCCGCTGGCGAATTGCCGCCCGTTTCCCAAAGGCTGCCGGAAAATCCCATGGTTATTATTCCAGTGGATAGCATCGGGACCTATGGAGGAACCCTTCAACAGATTATCGAAAGCGACATCAATGAGGAATCGACCATACGGAAGACCCTGAGCGAGAACCTCATGCAGTACGCCAAACCGGTTCCCACCCAATTGCAAATCAACCTTGCGCAGAGCTATGAATTTGAGGACGAAGGGCGCAGTGTGATTTTCAAAATACGCAAAGGCGTCAAATGGTCCGACGGAGCGCCTTTTACGGTGGATGACATTCTTTTCTGGTATGAGGACATGACCTTGAATGAAAAGGCCAGATACGCCCCGCTTTTTCCGTCCCGTTGGACCAGCCGCGGGAAGCCTTTAGGGATGGAAAAGATAGACGATCATACTTTGCGGATATTTGCTGATGAGCCGTTAGGGATGGTTTTGAGGACGCTCAGTTTCGACCATCTGGCCATCCCCAAGCATATTTTTTCCGAACACCACCCCCGCTATAATCCGAAGGCCGATTACCAGAGCTTCCGATCGATGACCAGCGATGGGCAATTGGCCTACGAACCAGGCATACCTCGGCTCTCCGCCTGGGTGCCGGTCGAGTGGGTACATGGCCAAAAAGCGGTCTACGAACGCAATCCCTACTATTGGAAAGTGGATACGGAAGGCAACCAGCTCCCCTATGCCGACTGGCACGAATTCACGATATTGCGAAATCCCGATATTGCCTTCCTGAAGCTCATCAATGGAGAAATTGATCTTTATTCAAAAAGCCTGACCGACCCGAGCAAATACTCCTTGTTAAAGATTGAAGAAAATAAAGGCGGCCTCATAACCAATAAAACCGCTTCCAGACTCAATGTTGCGTTTTATTTTAATTGGGACGTGCCCAATGTTTCTTTGCGCCAGGCATTTCGCAATCGCAGTGTGAGAATAGCTTTGTCACACGCTATAAACCGTTCGGAGATAAGCGAATTTCAATTCCAGGGGCATCTTGAGCCGGTGGGCTATTCTTTCAGTCCTTCGAGTCCCTGGTATTCGGCAGAACAATCGAAACTGCACTCCCAATACGATCCGCAGAAATCCCGCCAATTACTGGATGAAGCCGGTTACATGGACAGAGATGGGGATGGCGTTCGCGAACTGCGGGACGGCACTCCTTTTTCGCTCATTTTGGATGTTTTCAACGAACACAAATCGACGATGGATTTATGCGAGTTGGTGGAAGAATATTGGGAAGCGGTGGGCGTTGATGTGGTTCTCAATTATGGACTGCAAGAAATTTTGATTCCTCGCAGAATCAATGGCACTTTTGAAGTAAACCTCACGGATCCTCCCATCGATCCCATGATCCAGGGGAATCATATCGGCTATCTGGGGCCGTTTCTTCCCTTTTGGCACCGCAATGCCGCGACTGATGGTCCCGATTGGCTGCATGAGGTTACGGCTCTAATCAGAAAAGGTGAAAACACGTTGGATGAGGAAATATTGAGCAGATACATGATTGAGGTGCGGGAAATCATGACCCGCGAATTGCCGTTTATTTCCATTGGCCACCAGTCCAGTATATGGGCTGCAAATGCCCGCATCGGCAATATCCCGGAGATTGTTGAAACCGAAATGCACTACCGGGGATTCGACCGCAGCGTTTTTCCGGAACAGCTCTACATAAAATCGATTGAGCGCTGAGATCGTTTTTCCGACACCTTCTTCTTTAAAGGATCACCGGCTGCCCGCTTTGGGCGGATCGATAAACGCTTTCAATCAATTGGATGGCGTTTCTGCCTTCGCTACCGGGGATCCTGGGTTGGCCGTTTTCCCGGATCGCCCGCACCAGGTCCTCGATTTGCAGGCGATGCCCGTCGCAACTGATATCCATGGGGTTGGAGGAGCCTCCGCCCAGATTGAGACCGTCATCCTGTCGGGTGATTTCGTCGTCCTCCGGCTGGCTTTCGGTGAAATCCCAGCGCACGATGCGATTATCTTCTAGGACCGCCGATCCGCCGTCACCGCAGATTTCAATTCTTCGCTCGTAGCCCGGATAGCAGGCCGTGGACATCTCCAAAACCCCCAAAGCGCCGTTGGGAAATCGCATCGTCCCGCAAATCACGTCCTCGACCTCAATGCCTTGGTGTGCCTGCGTGGAGGCATAGGCAAAGACACTTTCCGGCATCCCCACCAGCCATTGCAGGAGATCCACATAATGAATTCCCTGGTTCATGAGAGCCCCGCCGCCGTCAAGCTCCCAGGTGCCGCGCCAGTCGGCGCTTTGGTAATATTCTTTGCTTCGCCACCATTTGACATAGGCGCTGCACAAGGCCAGCCGCCCGAAACGCCCATCCGCCACGGCGTTTTTCAAAGCTTGCGATGACGCGCTCATCCTCGATTGAAAAACGGCCGCCAGAATTTTGCCGTGCCGCTTGGCCGCATCGATCATTTGGTCAACCCTGGCCACTGTCACTTCCAGCGGTTTTTCACAAAGTACATGTTTGCCCGCGGCAAAGGCGGAAATGGCGGCATCTCCATGAGCGCCGCTCGGCGTGGTTACGCAAACGACATCGATATCGGTTTGGGTCAGCAAATCCGACAATGAAGTAACGCATTGCACCGAGTATTTTTCGGCAAAATTCCTGCCTTTTTCCTCGTTGCGGTTAAAGACCGCACGGAGTTCGGCCCCCGCCGCTTGATGAATGGCGGCGGCAGTAACCGCCGCGATGGCGCCCGTGCCGACAATCCCAAATCCTATTTCGTTGCTTTTACTCATGGTTCCATTTTCGATGCATAATTAATAGAAGCTTGAATCGTAAAATCAACAACATCAGATTGCACTATGAAGTATCTCCTAGCTCTAGATCAGGGAACGACAAGCTCACGGGCCATCCTCTTCGATACGGAGGGTTCCATCATCGACATGGCACAGAAAGAATTCGGGCAGCATTTTCCACAGCCGGGGTGGGTCGAGCATGATCCCGAGGAAATTTGGCAGACGCAGCGGCAAGTTGCCGTCGATGTTCTTGCCTCCGCCAATATCGAGATTGGGGATGTTGCCGCCATCGGCATCACCAACCAGCGAGAGACGACGATTGTTTGGGAGCGCAGCACGGGCCAGCCGGTTTATCCGGCCATCGTCTGGCAGGATCGCCGCACGGCCGAGATTTGCGGCCATTTAAAAGATTCCGGGCTGGAAAAAACCTTTCGTGAAAAAACCGGTTTGCTCCTCGATCCCTACTTTTCCGGAACCAAGGTAAAATGGATCCTCGACCATGTTGATGGGGCACGCCAAAAGGCGGAAAATGGCGAACTCGCATTTGGCACCGTCGATTCCTGGCTGGTTTGGAATCTGACCGGTGGAAAAGTCCATGTCACCGACGCAACCAACGCCTCCCGCACACTATTGTTTAATATTCATACGGGCGACTGGGATGAAGAACTTTTGCAAATATTGTCCGTTCCGCGCTCGCTTCTGCCGTCCGTCAAGTCATCCAGCGAAGAAGTTGCCAAGGTTTCCAGTGTCGATGCGCTGGCCGGAATTCCCATCGCGGGAATGGCCGGCGACCAGCAGGCGGCTCTATTCGGGCAAACCTGTTTCAAACCCGGAATGGCCAAGAACACCTACGGCACGGGCTGTTTCCTACTTATGAATACGGGCGAGTCGCCAGTGGTTTCCGAGAATAATTTGCTCACCACGGTGGCCTGGAAAATCGGAAACCGGACCGAGTATGCGTTGGAGGGCAGCATTTTTATTGGCGGCGCGGTGGTGCAATGGCTGCGCGACGGGTTGGGTCTGATAAAAGATGCCAGCGAAATCGAGGCGCTTGCCTCCTCCGTAACGGATACGGATGGAGTCTATCTTGTGCCCGCCTTTTCCGGCCTGGGCGCGCCCCATTGGGACCCCTATGCGCGGGGAACCATTGTCGGCCTCACTCGCGGTTCCACTTCCGCCCATCTGGCCAGGGCCGCCCTCGAATCTATTGCCTTTCAATCAAACGATGTTCTCCAGGCCATGCAGCGCGATGCCGGGATCGGCCTGGGAGAAACCCGTGTGGACGGCGGGGCCAGCCAGAACAATCTACTCATGCAGTTCCAGGCCGACCTTTTGAGAGTTCCCATAATACGGCCGCGGGTGACGGAAACGACAGCATTGGGGGCCGCTTATCTGGCCGGCATGGGGGTCGGTATTTGGGCTGGAACCGATGAAATCGAGAGTCATTGGCAAGTCGATAAAACTTTCCGTCCCCAATCAAACGAAGCGCACATGAAAGAACTCCAGAGCGGCTGGCAACGGGCTCTGGAACGCTCCAAGGGCTGGGCATCGCCGCAAGGGAGTTAGTGATTGGCGGTCAGGTCGTTGCTTTCAGATGTTACGGTTACGGCGTTTTTCTAAGCCGTAAAATCTCGGCCCAAGCCGATTTTAATCATCCACCTGCGCATAGCTACCGATGACTTGTCTGCACGAACGTGGACTTCTTCCGAAAGATCGAGAGGTATCTCTTCGGGTTTTTGCGATTCGATGAAATTTCTATCTTCGAGCAGGATTTTCTTTTCCCAGGTGAGGAGTTCTTCCACCGGCACATGGTGATCGAAATTTCTCGAAAAGAGGAAGAGGAACTGCGATTTGCGCGCAGAAACCGGGGTAATGATAATATGGATAATATGCTCCCGGCCTTCCGGATACTGAATGCGCGATCTGGTGAAGAATGGGTAATTCAAAGTGCGGGTCATGTGCCGCTGGATTTGATCGGTGCCTTGAATAGGCGAATCATGGGGGTTTCCGGCCAGATAATCGAAGTCCATGACAAGGCCGTGCTCGAATGACGTCAGTTCATACTCGGAGCCCATTTCAGCGCTCGATGCCTGCCCGAAAGTGCTGCGGTGAATGAATGAAAAATGGGCGTTATCGATGAAATTCTCAATGGCCCGGCCGGCCGAGCATTCCCAAATGATAGGGCCCCAGGAAAACCAGCGGAAATCCTTGTCATTCCATTCCATATCCCAGTCGGGAATGACATTGGCTGGCTGGCCGGATAAACAAGCCCAGATAACGCCGTATCTCTCCTCGTGCAGGTAGATTTTAAGGCAAAGTTTGCTCGGCGGCTTCCAGTCGGGATGGGACGGCACAAGGGTGCATCTGCCTTCAGGATTATAGCGATAACCATGATAACCGCAGACAATCTCGTCACCCTCGATCCATCTATAAGAAAGAGGGGAGCCTCGGTGGACACATAGATCCTTGGCCACCACAAACCCTGTGCTTGTGCGGTAAACCACCAAATCTTCATCCAGCAACCTCACCTTAAACGGTTTGTCCTCAATATCCTTGGCCAAAGCAATCGGGTACCAAAAGTTGGAAAGAATCTTCCAGTCCGAAGGCGAAAAAGTACACTGCCGCGGAACGTAATCCGCATCTTCATAGGTTTTAGCAATCATATGGATTTCATATATTCTTTATCTTAAAATTATTCGGGTTTGACGTGTACTGGATTTGTTGGACACGGGATTCTCTTATATTCATTGTTTATTGATTAGTGTGTCAGGCGGCTTGTTTTGGTAAAGGGTTTTGTTTTCTCGTTGCCCCCCATGGGGGGCAAATATTTTCCTCGAATTGGACTGGGCTTTGGTAACTCAGAGAGGAATGTTTGCGATATCGGTTGTAGAAGATTTCCACGTATTCGAAGACAGTTGATCGCAGTTCGCGCTCGTCGGCAAAGTGGCGGCCTCGAATCGTGCTGGTCTTGAAGCGGCCGTAGAACGATTCCATGGCCGCGTTGTCGTAGCAGTTGCCTTGGGCGCTCATGCTCGGCTTCATGCCTAGTTCAGAGACCAGCCTCTGATAGTCGTCGCTGGCGTAGGGGCTGCCCCGATCGCTGTGATGAATAATCCCGGTGCGCAGTGTGCCGCGGGTCATGGCCGCGGCTTTGAGGGCCTTGCCAACCAGCTTCGCGTCGTTGTGGTTGGAAACGCCCCAGCCCAGCAGGCGTGGGCTGAACAGGTCCATCACCGTGGCCAAGTACATCCAACCGGCCAGGGTCCGTAGGTAGGTCGTGTCCGCCACCCAGACCTCGTCGATATGGGTCGGCTGGCCATGCTTTTTAAGCACATTGGGGCTGTAACCATAGGGATGGTTACTGTTGGTTTTTAATGGCTTAAAGCGTTTACTCTGGGTGCTTTTGATTCCCATTTCACGCATCAGACGCAGAGCCCGGTCACGGCCGCAATCGATGCCCTCATCATCCTTCAGATGGCGGTGCATTGGCCGATGCCCATAGCGGCCCTTGGCCTCTTTGTGTACCTTCAGGATCGCCCCCTTGATTCCCTCGTCCTCGATCCGCCGGGCCGAGGGCGCTCGGTGCCTCCAGCAGTAATAGCCACTGCGACAAATCCCCATCGCCGAGCATATCTCCTCGATCTTGAAGCGCCCCTCGTTGTCTTTGACAAACTGGTACTTCATTGTTCGTCCTTGGCAAAGTAGCCCACCGTTTTTTTTAGTATCTGGTTGATCCGCTCCGAGCGGCGCAGCTCTTTGCGAAGACGATCTATCTCGGCCGCCATCTCCTTCGGACTGCTCTGTCGCTTTGAGGTGGCTTCGCCCTGCTGATCGTCCAGATAGAGCCTCTTCCACCTATACAATTGGTTGGTGTTGACCCCAAGTTTGGTCGATACCTCGGTGGCGCTCAGACCATCGAGTATCATCAGTTGAACTGCCTCATTTTTGAACTCTATACTAACCCGGATATTTCGTAAAAAAAGTATCGTTGATATGCTTAACTGCTGATATACAGCAGGATAGATCAATAATTAAAGCAATATCAGCGATGACAAAAGGTAAACAATTAAAGCTACAGTTGACAAGGGTAAAAGGCCGCCGTGTGCGGGTTGATTTCAAGGGCGGAGAGGTTACTTCGGATGCCGGACTGCTTTTGATCCGGGAAGTGGATCGGCAGTTGGGCTTGACCGAACGAGCGGCCCGACAGTTAGTGGACAAACGGCAGAAGGGCAAAGTACGCCATGAGGTCTTGGGGATGCTGCGGCAGCGCGTTTACGGGCTGGTGGCGGGCTATGAGGATTTGAACGACTTTGATACCCTGCGCCACGATCCATTGTTGCAAACGGTAACGGGGCGCATTGAAACGTTGGCCAGCGCGCCGACTTTGTGTCGTTTTGAAAACGGGCAGGATCGGCGGGCGGCCTTTGCGGTAAACGAGCTGTTGGTCGAACAGTTCATGGGCTCCTTTGCCGAGGAACCCGAAGAGATCATCCTGGACTTTGACGCCACCGACAAGCCGGTGCACGGGCTCCAGGAGGGACGTTTTTTCCACGGTTATTATGATCATTACTGTTTTCTGCCGCTATATGTTTTTTGCGGTGATCAGCTGCTGGTGGCCTACCTGCGGCCGAGCAAGATCGATGCCAGCAAGCATGCCGGGGCCATCCTCAAATTGCTGGTTAAACGGATTCGCCAAAGCTGGCCCCGTACGCGGATTATTTGGCGCGCCGACAGTGGATTTTGTCGAGACCGGATACTCTCTTGGTGCGACCGCAACGAAGTTAGTTACATCGTGGGGATGGCTCGCAATGCACGCTTGCAGCAAGACGCCCAGCAGTTGCAAAAGCAGGCCAAAGAATGGTTCGAACAAAGAATGGTTCGAACTAAGGGGTAAAAAACAACGGTTATTCCAGGACTTCGTCTATGCTGCCGATTCGTGGCGATGGCTGCGGTTGGTCATCCATAAAGCCGAACACACCGCACAGGGGTCCAACCCGCGCTTCGTGGTGACGAACCTGCCGGGCGATCCCCAGGAGCTTTACGACAAGGTATACTGTGGCCGCGGTGAAATGGAGAACCGAATCAAGGAACAGATGCAATTGTTCAGCGAGCGCACCAGCGCCCATCAATGGTGGGCCAATCAGTGGCGATTGCTCTTGTCGGCGCTGGCCTACACCTTGATGGAAGCCATGCGCCGGTTAGCCTTAAAAGGGACGAAGTGGGCGCGGGCCCAATGCCACACCCTGCGGCTCAAATTAATCAAGATCGGAGCGGTCATCGTGCGCAACACCCGAACGATTCACTTTCACCTAAGTGAGAGTTATCCTTGGGCCAGTCTTTTCAACCATGCGGCCCGCCGATTGGTGCCAACCTAAAGGGTGCATTGGTGCTGCCCCCGGCACTACCGAACCAATGGGGGAAAGGGGGCAGTGTCTCTACACCCTGAAAAACACCTAAAAATCAAGACGATCTGCTCAAAATACAAAGAAATCCATCTCCAATAGCAATAACGAGCCAAACTTTACCCTTCATGAAATATCCGGGCTAAGTCAAACTTTTCCGAAAAAATCGACATAACCTTTATACTTTATCAGGATTCAGGAATCGACAATCCTGATTTCTGTCTCTTGTATCCTATCGATCGCAATCCGCCTGTTAGCACAAATATTGTCGAAAAACAAAAAACAATCCTGCTCTTAATCTTTAAATTAATTAGAAATTGAAATGCCAATTATAAAGGGAGTCGAATTTCGTCAGTTTTCAGCCAATCATCTTAATGCCAAGCGAAATTGGCTGGTGGTAAAACTTAATACCGACGATCCCAATCTCTGGTAGTGTATAAAAAAAGAATGTTATTTTGTATTTTTAGCTGTACAAATAGCGTTAGGCAGTTTATTCTTAGTGCATGGTTACTAAAATTATTAATTGTCGGCACTGTGGAAGTGAAAATATCATTAAATTTGGCAAGACGCCCAACCATAAACAGCGCTACCGCTGCCATGATTGTGGTAAACAAAGCCGCGAAAACCCCACAGTGAAATACACCGAAGAGCAAAAAGAAATGATCCTTCGAGTCTATCAGGAACGCAGCAGTCTACGCGGTTTACAGCGCGCCTTCGGGGTGAGTCCCAACACCGTTTTGAGTTGGTTAAAAAAAACGACAATCGCTGCGACCGCTCAAAAGCACGATTCTTGCGGCCCGCCGCCATGATGTCATTGAACTGGACGAACTGTGGTCTTTTGTGGGGCGCAAGAGCGATGCCCAATGGGTTTGGATCGCTCTTTGCCGACGCACCCGTCAAATCCTCTCCTATGCCATTGGGCCTCGGGATTGGTATCGTTGCCGGGAACTTTACGAGCGTCTGCCACGGGCCTACAAAAGATGTGCCACCTACAGCGACTTTTGGAGCACTTATGATGAAGTCTTTCCTCATAACCGATCCGTGGGAAAAGAAACCGGTGAAACGGCCCATGTGGAACGATGGAACAATACCCTGCGCCAACGACTGGGTCGTTTCACACGCAAAACCCTCTCCTTTTCCAAGCTTAAGAGTATGCATGAAACCTGTCTGAGACTTTTCATTCATCAATATAATCAAGAATTAGCCACCATTCCTACTTAATACACTACCCAAGAATTAGCCACCATTCCTACTTAATACACTACCCAAATTTCTTGTGGCAAATTAATGAATGGGGATTGGGAAGCAAACAGAAAAAGACCTCGAAGCGGATCTGCTTCGAGGTCATCAACAAAGGCCTGCAGGACGGGAAATTTGCCTAAGTGGTGGGCTTGTTCAGCCTCTGCTCCCAATCGAATTCCTTTGCCGTGACAATATTTTCAATCCTGCGGGCGCGGCGATCCAGTTGTTCAAACTTCCGTTTCAATCTGGAGACCGCCATAGAGCGGGAACTGGCAAAAGAGGTGTAAAACTCCAACTCCTCTTCGGTCGACAGCGGAATAACCGGTTCCGGCTTCATGAAGACAGCGGCTGCCAAATATATCAAGGCGAGTGGAAAAAATCCGGAAAAGATAAAAACGGCGATACATATGCACCGCACCCAGCAGACGGAGATATCGGCGTAGTTGGCGATGCCCCGGCATACGCCGAATATAGCGCCGTCGCGTGAGCGGTAAAGTCTTCTTTTGTGGTATTCTTGTGAATAGCTCATTTTTTATTTCGTTTTGTGCGTTCCTGGTCCAAGAGTAAAGTTTCAAGTGATTCTATGCGGTCTTCCAGCGATGTCAGGCCCCTATGCATTTCCTGGATGAGGGAGGTTTCCTCGCCACCCATGATGCGGTCTTTTTTAGAGGGTTTACCCTTTAATATAGAGATTATCGCAATGAACGTTCCACAAATGATGGGTAGTCCCACAGCAATGATGGCTATTATTTCTCCTCCATGCATCTTGTTTTTGGTATCTCCGGGTTGGTGAATCTAGCTAGGTTCTGAGGTGAAGAATGGCGATCACCGAAATGATCGTGGCGCAAATGGCGGATAAACCAGCCATGGCCAGGTAGACGATTATTTGATGCGTCATTATATCTGTTTTTTTTTGAAGATTAGACGATATGGATGAAATGACGACCTTAATTTTCCTCGTTTTCCTGGGACGAGGAAGGTTCACCGGAAAGTTCCGATTTGAGGGCGGATAGTTCATCCTCGATTTCTTCGTCGACGGCCAGTTTCTCAAATTCATCCTCAATGGTAGGTTTTGCGGCGAAGTTGACGAGATCGGCATCGGCTTCCATGCGTTCGATGCGATTTTCAAAATGCTCGAAACGCGTTACCGTGTCATGGCTTTCCGAATAGCGGATCTGGCTATGGGTTTTCTTGCTCTGCCGGGCTTTGCGGTGACGCTGAACGAGGACGTTGTGCTTTTTACGCGCATTGGCCAATTTTTCCTCCAATTGCCGGATGTCCTCCTGGTATTTCTCCACGATGTCGGCAAATTGCCGGCACTCGTATTCCATGCGTTCAATTTCCTGCCCATAACGGCGCTTTTCAACGAGGGCTTCCCGGGCCAGATCTTCGCGGTTTTTGGACAGCGCCAATTTGGCCTTGGCCGACCATTCGGATACCCGGTAGCTGACATCCTCAAGGGTGCGGTTGACTTTTTTACGCCCCGCCATGGCTCCGGCGCAGGAGGACTTGATTTCCACCAAAGTGTCCTCCATTTCCTGGATCATTAATTTGATCAGTTTTTCCGGATCCTCGGCTTTGTCCAACATAGCATTGATGTTGGACGAGACGATATCTCTAAAACGTGTGAATATACCCATGATTATTTTCCTTGTTTGAATTGATGTGCCCTCTCTATTGCAGACTCCATGCCAAAAAATTGAAATATTACTTTAATACCTTCTTTATCAGTGAGATTCAGTGAGATAAAAAATAAAATTGTATTAAAATTAAGATTTGCAATTTATTTTGTAGGTATTAAAAATACATAAATAGTAATATTAAACCATAATAAGTATTAATAGTGTAACATAGAGGAAGCATTTGGAAACACCAGGAGAAGCATTGGGCCAGTCGGATGCCTTTATAGCCTTTCAGGAGCAATTGTCGCTGGTGGCCGCAGTGGACCGGCCGGTGTTGCTGGTGGGGGAGCGAGGCAGCGGCAAAGAATTGGCGGCGGCCCGCCTGCATTTCCTCTCTAAACGATGGGAGGCGCCCATGATTGCCTTGAATTGCGCCACCCTCGCCTCGACCCTTCTGGAGTCCGAGCTATTTGGACATGAGGCCGGCGCATTTACCGGCGCCAGGGGCAGGCGGCAGGGCCGGTTTGAAACGGCCGACAGCGGAACCTTATTTTTGGACGAAGTCGGTATTATCCCGATTGAGGTGCAGGAAAAAATTCTGCGCGTGGTAGAGTATCGCAGTTTTGAAAGAGTAGGGAGCTCGACCCCCATCAGCGTCGACGTGCGTATTATCGGTGCCACCAATGCCGATTTGCGGCAGCTCGCCAAGGAGGGCAAATTTAAACACGATTTACTCGACCGCCTTTCCTTCGAAGTGCTATTTTTGCCGCCTTTGCGGGAGCGAAAAGGAGACATCATGCTGTTGGCACGTCACTTCGCCGGGCGTATGGCGATGGAGCTGGGTCAGCAAAGCCTGCCCGATTTCAGCTATGAAGCGATTGACCTGCTGGAGGCTTATTCCTGGCCCGGAAACATCAGGGAGCTGAAAAATGTGGTCGAGCGCGCACTCTACAAGAGCCGTGGAAAACTCATAAAAACGATAGAGTTCGATCCATTCCGTTCGCCCTATGCCACTGTTTCGAGAATTTCCTCCGAAAATGCCGGAATCTCCAAAACCGAAGAATTAACCAAACCTTCGCAGCCGGATTTTACAGAAATGTCCTTGCCCGACTCGATCCGCCGGATCGAACAGGATGCCTTGCGCAAAGCCCTTCGTTCAACCCAATTTCATCAGGCCAAGGCGGCCCGGCTTCTCGGCCTGAGCTACAATCAGTTTAGGGTTCTTTACCGGAAGCACAGGGATGCCCTGCGGCAACCCGCCTGAGGCCCGGGCATTCCCGGTGAGCGCGATTTCAGGGACGGTTTCCTTATGTCCTAATGATTCAAAGAATCTTGCCTGCTGGCAAAATTTTCATTTTTGTAAACGATTTTCCATGCCGAACCAGCCCGAAAACATTTATCCGGAATTTGCGCGCATGTTGGCGAAAGGGGACAAAGAGGCCCTCTTGCGACAACGTGGCTTGGTGCTTTGGCTTTATGGCCTGAGCGGTTCCGGCAAAAGCACCCTGGCCAATGCCCTGGAGAGAAAGTTGCATGCCGAGGGGTTTTGCACCCGCATACTCGACGGCGACAACATTCGCACTGGCTTGAACAATGATCTGGGTTTTTCCGAAAAAGACCGCACGGAGAACATCCGCAGGATTACCGAGGTGGCCAAACTTTTCCTCCATACCGGAATTGTGACCATCGCGTCCTTCATTACGCCTGCCAAGGCCCTCCGGCAATCCGCCAAGGAGATAGTCGGGGCAAAGCATTTTATAGAAGTTTTCCTGAAATGCTCTTATCAAGAATGTGCCCAAAGAGACCCCAAGGGGCTTTACGCGAAGGCCAGTTCCGGGAAATTGAAGGATTTTACAGGTCATGATTCCCGATTCGAGGAACCGGAAAAACCGGATTTGATTCTGAATACGGAATATGACAGTCTTGAAACTTGTTTGGAAAAACTTTACGTGCATATATTACCAAAAATCCGGGCCCAATGATTGCCATCTTCTTAACCATATTCTTTTTCCCGAAAGCCCAATAAAGGCAGCCGAGAGGTTTGCCCTGGATCATTATGCACCATTCCTATACCGTTAATCACCTCCAGCATCTCGAGTCTGAAAGCATTTTTCTGATGCGGGAGACGGTTGCTCAATTTCAAAATCCCGTTGTCCTTTTTTCCGGCGGCAAAGATTCCATAGTCATTGCCCATTTGGCCCGCAAGGCATTCTGGCCCGCGCGGGTTCCATTTCCATTTCTGCACATCGACACGGGACACAATTTTCCCGAAACGATCGCTTTTCGCGACAAGTGGATTGCAGAAACCGGAGCGCGCCTGATTGTGGGTTCGGTGCAGGAATCGATCGACAAGGGAAGGGTGCTGGAAGAAAAAGGCCTCAATCCCAGCCGCAACGCCTTGCAAACCGTCACCCTGCTGGATGCCCTCGAGGAACACCAGTTCGATGCCGCCGTGGGCGGGGCCCGGCGGGATGAAGAGAAGGCGCGGGCCAAGGAGCGTTTCTTTTCCCACCGGGATGAATTCGGGCAATGGGACCCCAAAAACCAGAGGCCGGAATTGTGGAACCTTTTTAATGGACGCAAACATCACGGCGAACATTTCCGCATTTTTCCCCTTAGCAATTGGACGGAGATGGATGTCTGGCAGTACATCAAATCGGAAAAACTGGAAATTCCCTCGCTTTATTTTTCCCATGAGCGTGAAACCATCCAGCGCAACGGGGTTTTATTGGCGGTAACGGAATTCATAACGCTCCTCAATGGAGAAAAACCTGAGACCAAACAGGTGCGTTTTCGAACCGTGGGGGATGCCACTTGCACGGGGGCGGTGGAATCGCCGGCGGCCACCATTGAAGACATCATCCAGGAGGTGGCCGCGGCCCGCATAGCCGAACGGGGTACCCGGGCCGATGACAAAAGGACGGAAACAGCCATGGAGGACCGCAAACGCGAAGGCTATTTTTAGCCGCATAGCAGGCTATTGATCCCACAAGACAAATAAAACGAAATCATGACTGAAGATTTGAATTACCAGGATATGGACTTGCTGCGGTTTACCACGGCGGGAAGTGTCGATGATGGCAAAAGCACCCTCATCGGCCGTTTGCTCTACGACACCAAAACTATTTTTGAAGATCAGTTGGAAGCGATTGCCCTTTCCAGCCAGCGCCGGGGAGACGAGAACCTCAACCTGGCTTTGCTGACCGATGGTTTGCGCGCCGAAAGAGAGCAAGGCATAACCATAGACGTTGCCTACCGTTATTTCGCCACCCCGCGAAGAAAATTCATTATCGCCGACACACCGGGCCACATTCAGTACACCCGCAATATGGTAACCGGGGCTTCCACTGCCAACTTGGCCGTTATTCTGGTTGACGCCCGCAAAGGCGTCATCGAGCAGACTTGCCGCCACTCTTTCATTGCCTCATTGCTGCGCATCCAGCATATCGTTTTCTGCATTAACAAAATGGATCTGGTGGACTACCGGGAAGAGGTTTTCGATAGCATAGTGCATGACTTCAAGGAGTTCGCCTCGCGCCTGGAAATCGCCGACATGAGCTTCATTCCGGTCAGCTCGCTGCACGGAGACAATGTGGTGGAGAAAAGCGATAATATGTCCTGGTATCAAGGGCCGACCCTTCTCTATCACCTGGAAAACGTTTATATCGGTCCTGACGCCAATCACATAGATCCGCGGTTTCCGGTTCAGGGAGTGATTCGGCCGCACTCCAATGAGCACCACGATTTTCGCGGTTATTCCGGCAGGGTGGCGGGCGGTGTGTTCAAACCGGGAGACGAAATCACAGTCCTCCAGTCCGGCTTTACTTCCCGCATCAAATCAATTGAAACATTTAACGGTAAATTGGAGGAAGCATTCCACCCGCTCTCGGTTGCCATTACCCTGGAGGACGAAATTGACATCAGCCGGGGGGACATGATTGCCAAGCCGCAGAACCTTCCCAACAGCGGCCAGGATATCGATGTCATGCTTTGCTGGTTTTCAGAAAAAAACAACCTGCGCCTTCGAGGTAAATACATATTGAGGCATACCACCAAAGAGGTAAAAGCTCTCATTAAGGAGGTTAAATACAAAGTCGATGTAAACACCTTGCACAAAATTGAAGATGATTTGCAAATCGGCCTGAACGAGATAGGACGTGTCAGCATACGCACTTCGCAGCCGCTCTTTTACGACAAATATCGCCGCAACCGCATCACCGGCAGCATCATTCTTATCGACGAGTTTAGCAATGAAACGGTGGCCGCCGGCATAATCCGCTGAGGATGGGCGGATGCTTGATGCTGGATGCTTTAGCGATTCATTCGTTCCTTGTCGAAATCGGCGAAGGTTTTTCCCTCATCAACCAGTTTTTTTAATAGCGGGGCCGGCTGCCACCAGGCGCCGTTTTCTTTCTGGAATTGGCAAATCCGCGCGTAAATTTTTTTCAGACCAATGTTGTCCGCGTAACGAATGGGGCCTCCCCGATGGGTGGGAAAAGCGAAACCGTAAACGTAAATAATATCGATATCGACTGAACGCAGGGCAATGCCCTCCTCCAGAATGCGGGCTCCTTCGTTGACGAGGGCATACAGGGGGCGCTCCAGCATTTCCAGAGAGCTAATGTGGCGTTGCTTGATTCCGGCATCGGCGGCGCATTGGGCAATGATTTTTTCCACCTCGGGGTCGGCCAAGGGTTTACGGCCGCCTGGTTCATAACGATACCAGCCGGCATTCGCTTTCTGGCCCAAACGGCCCATCTTGACCAATTGGTCGCCAGCGCCTGTCCGGCGAAATCCGGGAGGTATCTTACCTTCCAATTCCTTGCGGACATGCCTGCCAATATCGAGTCCCACGAGGTCTCCCAAGGCGAATACACCCATCGCCATACCGAAATCGGTCAAGGCCTTGTCGATGTCGTAAATTGCGGCTCCTTCTTCCGCCATGTAATGACACTCTCGTTCGTAGTGATAAAACATGCGGTTGCCCACGAAACCGCTGCCATTATTCACCAAGACACCGATTTTCCCCAGCCTCCTGGCGAGGGCCATGCAGGTGGCCACAACCTCTTTTTTCGATTTCCGGCCGCGCACGATCTCGATTAATTTCATGATGTTGGCCGGGCTGAAAAAGTGGGTCCCGATGACCATCTGGGGACGCCCGGTGGCCGAGGCGATTTCATCGATGTCCAGGGTGGAGGTATTTGAGGCCAGGATGGCGTTGGGGGCCGCCGCCTGATCGATTTCCCTGAAGACCTGTTTTTTAATATTCATTTCTTCAAAAACCGCCTCCACCACGATGTCGGCGCTGCCAATGTCATCGTAATTCAGGGTCGGCTCAATCAAGTCCAAACGCTTCTTGACCTCTTCCCCTGTCAATCGCCCCCGCCGGGCCGAAATTTCATAGTTGCGCTTGATGGCATTCATTCCGTAGTCCAGCCGATCCTGGCTCACTTCCTTCAGAACGACGGGAATTCCGGCATTGACGTAGGCCATGGCGATTCCGCCCCCCATCGTTCCAGCGCCGATAACGGCCGCTTTTTCGATTTTAGAAGTTTCCGTGCCGCTCGGAACATCGGGAATCTTTCTAACCGTTCTTTCGCCAAAAAAAACGTGGATGCAATTTAGCGACTCCACTGTATCTACCAGCGTCTCGAAAATTTCCCTTTCCATTTTAATGCCTTCCGAATAAGGCAGTTTGGCGGCGGCCTCGACCGCTTCGAGGGCTTTGATGGGGGCCTGGCCACCGCGAGATTTGCGAATTACCTGGGCTCGCAGCCTGGTCATGGCAGCGGCCTCGGCGGCAGGATCGCCGACCGGTATGGAAAGTTCGCTGGTTTTGCGTAACGGTTGCTCGGATACTGCCAACTGGCGGGCAAATTCTTTGGCCTTGGCCAACAAATCGCCGGTCACCAGTCGATCCACGATGCCGAAGGTTTTCGCCTCCGCCGCCCCGACCATTTCGCCAAAGGCGCACATTTCGACCGCTTTCGGGAGGCCCGCCAATCTGGGCAAGCGCTGGGTCCCGGCCGCCCCGGGGATCAAACCGAGTTTTACCTCAGGATGTCCAACCATTGCCGAATCCAGCGCAATGCGGGCATGGCAGGCCACGGCGTATTCCAGGCCGCCGCCCAGGGCCGTGCCGTGAATCGCGCAGACAATGGGTTTGGGAGAATCCTCGATATTCTTCAGGAGGGCGTGAGGATTGCTTCTCGATTTCTTTTCTCCGCCCGGCGGCTCATCGAAATCCTTGATATCGGCTCCCGCAATAAAGGTTCTGCCCTGGCCGATGAGAACAATGCCGACAACGGAATCGTCCGCCCCCGCCGAACGGATTCCCTCGTCAATCCCCTCGGCCATGGCGAAATTGATAGCGTTCACGGGCGGGTTATTGACGGTCAAAACGGCGATGCCATTATCGACTTGGTAGGAAACGAGTTCACTCATAGAGATGGATGTAGATGGGTATTGGTTTTAGCTCGAATCTTACCGAAGGATCGGTCCAGAGCAAGTGGGGAAAGCGGCTTCCCCCACGGGTTCTTTTGCGGATGAGAATCGTTTCCGGTTTTCGACCAAATATTACGATTCGGAGACGGAATTGAGCTATTACGGGTTTCGCTACTACAGCGCGAGCCTGGGACGGTTTTTCAATCGCGATCCCATCGAGGAGCGGGGGGCGGTGGATTTCCCTGGTTGCGATATACGTATTATTCAAGTGCCGATCAAAATTTTTTCTGTAAATGACGTGTACTGGATTTGTTGGACACGGGATTCTCTTATATTCATTGTTTATTGATTAGTGTGTCAGGCGGCTTGTTTTGGTAAAGGGTTTTGTTTTCTCGTTGCCCCCCATGGGGGGCAAATATTTTCCTCGAATTGGACTGGGCTTTGGTAACTCAGAGAGGAATGTTTGCGATATCGGTTGTAGAAGATTTCCACGTATTCGAAGACAGTTGATCGCAGTTCGCGCTCGTCGGCAAAGTGGCGGCCTCGAATCGTGCTGGTCTTGAAGCGGCCGTAGAACGATTCCATGGCCGCGTTGTCGTAGCAGTTGCCTTGGGCGCTCATGCTCGGCTTCATGCCTAGTTCAGAGACCAGCCTCTGATAGTCGTCGCTGCCGTAGGGGCTGCCCCGATCGCTGTGATGAATAATCCCGGTGCGCAGTGTGCCGCGGGTCATGGCCGCGGCTTTGAGGGCCTTGCCAACCAGCTTCGCGTCGTTGTGGTTGGAAACGCTCCAGCCCAGCAGGCGTCGGCTGAACAGGTCCATCACCGTGGCCAAGTACATCCAACCGGCCAGGGTCCGTAGGTAGGTCGTGTCCGCCACCCAGACCTCGTCGATATGGGTCGGCTGGCCATGCTTTTTAAGCACATTGGGGCTGTAACCATAGGGATGGTTACTGTTGGTTTTTAATGGCTTAAAGCGTTTACTCTGGGTGCTTTTGATTCCCATTTCACGCATCAGACGCAGAGCCCGGTCACGGCCGCAATCGATGCCCTCATCATCCTTCAGATGGCGGTGCATTGGCCGATGCCCATAGCGGCCCTTGGCCTCTTTGTGTACCTTCAGGATCGCCCCCTTGATTCCCTCGTCCTCGATCCGCCGGGCCGAGGGCGCTCGGTGCCTCCAGCAGTAATAGCCACTGCGACAAATCCCCATCGCCGAGCATATCTCCTCGATCTTGAAGCGCCCCTCGTTGTCTTTGACAAACTGGTACTTCATTGTTCGTCCTTGGCAAAGTAGCCCACCGTTTTTTTTAGTATCTGGTTGATCCGCTCCGAGCGGCGCAGCTCTTTGCGAAGACGATCTATCTCGGCCGCCATCTCCTTCGGACTGCTCTGTCGCTTTGAGGTGGCTTCGCCCTGCTGATCGTCCAGATAGAGCCTCTTCCACCTATACAATTGGTTGTGACGTGTACTGGATTTGTTGGACACGGGATTCTCTTATATTCATTGTTTATTGATTAGTGTGTCAGGCGGCTTGTTTTGGTAAAGGGTTTTGTTTTCTCGTTGCCCCCCATGGGGGGCAAATATTTTCCTCGAATTGGACTGGGCTTTGGTAACTCAGAGAGGAATGTTTGCGATATCGGTTGTAGAAGATTTCCACGTATTCGAAGACAGTTGATCGCAGTTCGCGCTCGTCGGCAAAGTGGCGGCCTCGAATCGTGCTGGTCTTGAAGCGGCCGTAGAACGATTCCATGGCCGCGTTGTCGTAGCAGTTGCCTTGGGCGCTCATGCTCGGCTTCATGCCTAGTTCAGAGACCAGCCTCTGATAGTCGTCGCTGGCGTAGGGGCTGCCCCGATCGCTGTGATGAATAATCCCGGTGCGCAGTGTGCCGCGGGTCATGGCCGCGGCCATGACCCGCGGCACACTGCGCACCGGGGTAGTGTATAAAAAAAGAATGTTATTTTGTATTTTTAGCTGTACAAATAGCGTTAGGCAGTTTATTCTTAGTGCATGGTTACTAAAATTATTAATTGTCGGCACTGTGGAAGTGAAAATATCATTAAATTTGGCAAGACGCCCAACCATAAGCAGCGCTACCGCTGCCATGATTGTGGTAAACAAAGCCGCGAAAACCCCACAGTGAAATACACCGAAGAGCAAAAAGAAATGATCCTTCGAGTCTATCAGGAACGCAGCAGTCTACGCGGTTTACAGCGCGCCTTCGGGGTGAGTCCCAACACCGTTTTGAGTTGGTTAAAAAAAACGACAATCGCTGCGACCGCTCAAAAGCACGATTCTTGCGGCCCGCCGCCATGATGTCATTGAACTGGACGAACTGTGGTCTTTTGTGGGGCGCAAGAGCGATGCCCAATGGGTTTGGATCGCTCTTTGCCGACGCACCCGTCAAATCCTCTCCTATGCCATTGGGCCTCGGGATTGGTATCGTTGCCGGGAACTTTACGAGCGTCTGCCACGGGCCTACAAAAGATGTGCCACCTACAGCGACTTTTGGAGCACTTATGATGAAGTCTTTCCTCATAACCGATCCGTGGGAAAAGAAACCGGTGAAACGGCCCATGTGGAACGATGGAACAATACCCTGCGCCAACGACTGGGTCGTTTCACACGCAAAACCCTCTCCTTTTCCAAGCTT
>CBDDEL010000014.1:0-634247 GCA_965226885.1 Opitutales bacterium
ATTCCGCGACTGGCGGCGCGTTCACGAATCGACAGAGAATAATCGCGCCCCTCGACCACCGGGCTTACATGGGGTTGAATGCAGGTGGCGGTGTAGAGTTCTAAATCGGGGTGGAAATACACGGCACCGTGGTCGCCATAGTAAAGTTTTCGAACGGGATTATGGGGGAGGAAATAAGTTGCGATATGGTAGCTTAGGGCCACGCACACCTCATCAAACCGGCCCGTCTTTTCAATAACTTCCAGGGAGGCATCAATCCCTTCGTCGTGGAGGTCCCATGGATAGGCGAAGATAGTACGTGAATTTTTCATTCGCTTTTGGCACACCTCATCTGCCCTTTAACCACCGCATCCAACGGAACCGGACGGACGCTCCCCCATCAACACCTATGACTTGGCCGTTGATAAATCCAGACTCGTCGCTCGCCAGAAAGAGGGCTGCCTGGGCAACATCTTCCGGCGAGCCCCATCGGTTTACGAGGATGCCGGTTTTTTCAAAGTTCGTCACTTGCTTCAGACCCGCCAATCGCTCCCCGGACGGCACGGTGCCGGGCGCAATAGCATTTACCCGAATATTATGAGGGCTCAATTCGCCCGCCATGTATTCGGTCAACTTGTCGATACCTGCTTTGCTTACGCCATAGGCGGTGCAGTTGAAGGTAGGGAAAGAACCGGCGATGGAAGAGATATTAATAATCACTCCTCCTCTTTCCCGTTTAACCATGCAACGAGCAACAGCCTGGGAGCAAATAAACGTGCCCGTCAGATTCGTATCGATTGCCTTTCGCCATTCCCGTGCCAGATCGATTTCAAGGAACGGTTTTGCAGTCGTCTCCTTCCCCGTCATAGCGGCATTGTTGACGAGGATGTCGATTCCGCCGAAGGCGCTGCATCCGGCTTCGACGAAACGCGATACCGATTCCGGGTCGGAAATATCGGCCGCAACGGAAATCGCCTTCCCTCCATTTCCGGCAATTTCCTCGGCCACCCGGCGGCCGGACTTCTCATTCTTGTCAACAATGACGATCGCGGCTCCTTCCAAAGCGAACAATTCTGCAATCCGTCGGCCGATATACCCGCCAGCCCCCGTTACCACTGCCGTTTTGCCCTGTAATTTCATCCTGGATTACTCATAGGATGCGTATCACACCTGTCCAAAAAGCGAGTTTCTGAGTGAAAAAATTAAAAGAATGCACTGTAAACATTGAGATAAAACCGGTATGCTTGGAATGAGGTCTAGGTTGTTAATTGCAGGTAATACCAAATCTCATTAGGTATGATAATAAGTTATTTGGCAGAAGCGTTTGCTTGAATGTGCTGCCAGCCTCCGCCAACTAAAGAGAGGACTTTTTCAGTGTCCTCCCACCAGTCTTTGAGATGGGTTGCGACGACTTCTTCGAGTCGCTCAATGCTCGGCCACAGTTTGTTGGCCGTTTGATCCTGTATCATATCCCAAAGTCTTTCAATCGGGTTGAGTTCAGGACTATACGGCGGCAAATTCACGATATGTATGCCCGGGGGGACGTTGGGGTGCTCCGAGTCGTGCGGATGGAAGCCTGCCCCGTCCCATACAACCACATGTTCCTCCTCAGGATATTGCTTTTTGATCTGTTGGAGGAAAGCCTCCGTCCACTGTAGATTCGTGCTAGGGGTTTGGATGCATACCATCTCGCCGTTGACCACGTCGAGGGCTCCGTAACAGTAGCTCCACTGGTATCTTGTCTGATATTTTTTGTGCGGCCGAAGCCCTCTTTGCGTCCAGCACCGGCGGTACACCGGAAGCAAACCAAAACGGCTTTCATCGGCAAACCACACCCGAACCCGATTGCCTCGGGTGAGGGAAAGCTCCTGGAGGATCTTAAAAAAGTCTCGCTTGAACGCTTCCGCTTTTGCCGAGTCCCGTTTCTCATGCACGGGCCGAGGGACTCGAAGCACCCCGGCGCATTTTTTTAGCCATCGCCACACCGTCTTGTAGGCGAAGGAGCGCCCGAAATGTCGCTCCAGCTCTTGCCCCGCCTGAACGGCTGTGTTCCAGCGCGCGACCTTCAAACCATTGAGCAAGAAGGCCTCCACCTCTTTGTCGCAACGGCTTTTGATCCCGCCTTTGTAGGCGCGTGTAAGCACCGCCCCGAGCCCTGCAGCACGATATTTGTCAAACCAACGCTGGATCGTCGCTTTGCCTCGGCCCACGATGGCTCCAATTTCATCAATGCTGTGGTGCGGCTGGAAGCCCATTTTTAATGCCACCAAACGCTCTTTACGCCAGCCGACAGCCTCTTTGTTGAGCAATTTCTTGATACGTTCACGGTCTTCATCGGTTCCCATATATCTTCTCATTCCGCCTTTATAGCTGTTTTTTTAATCTTTATCAATCCTTTTGCGATTTGGTATAAGTCAAGGCTTAGGGCTTGGTCCCGGTAGCGAGGCCGCAGGCCAGACCGCCGCTATTTCGAAAATGCTGGCCAGATAAAAAGCGCCTTCAACGGCAAAATGACTTGAAATAGATAATCAAATACTTATAACCCCCAACCTATGGCAAGAGAACATATTATTTTGGAATGCACGGAGGCGCGTAAAGAGGGCAAAAGCCCCTCACGTTACATGACCTCCAAAAACAAAAAACTGCAACAGGGCCGGATTGAGAAAAGTAAATACAATCCTTCCCTGCGTCGGCACACCCTGCACCGGGAGAAAAAGTAGCCGGAACCCTCAAGCCCAAACCTATCGGACAGGGGCGAACCAGCCGGAGGTCTTTTTGCAAAATCCCACCAGCAAAAGCATAAGCGGCACCTCGATCAAGACACCCACCACGGTAGCCAGAGCAGCTCCACTGGAGAGCCCGAACAGCATGACCGATGTGGCTATGGCCACTTCGAAGTGGTTGGAAGCGCCTATCAATGAAACGGGGGCGGCATCCTCATAGGATAGCTTCATCAATCGCGCCGCCAGGTAGCCCAGGGTAAAAATGAGGACCGTTTGTAGGGCAAGCGGCACCGCGATCCACAAAATCGTCAGCGGATTGGCGGCGATGACCTCGCCCTTGAAAGAAAATAGCAGCACCAGGGTGATAAGCAGGGCAATGATGGTAATGGGGGTCAGGACATGGAGAAATTTTTCCCGGAACCAGGTCTCTCCTTTGGTTGCCAAAATCCAGCGTCTGCTTATATACCCGGCCACCAGCGGCAGAGCCACATAAATAGAGATGGACAGAAGGAGGGCCTGCCAGGGAACGGGCAGCCGCCCGATGCCCAGCAAAAAACCGCCCAGCAATCCATAAAGTAAAAGCATGGCCAATGAATTGATGGCCACCATGACCAATGTCAGGCCGTCATTGCCCCGGGCCAGAAAACCCCACACCAAAACCATCGCCGTGCATGGGGCGATACCGAGCAAGATGCAGCCAGCCAGATAACTGCGCCACAATGGAACTTCCAGCATCTTGATCCCTTCCCACATGACCACGGTTCCGGCGCCATGCCGGGCGCCTTCCGGAAGGTCCAGCCCGAATGGCATCTTGATTAAATCCTTTGCCTCCGGTCCAATAAATCCACGGAACAGAAATCCCAAAAACAACAAGGAGATGGCATACATGGTGAATGGTTTGATGGCCCAGTTTAGAATCAGGGTCAGGAGAACCGGTTTGCCGCTTTTTCCCGCTTTGATGACCGAGGCGAAGTCGATTTTAACCATGATCGGGTACATCATGAAAAACAGGCAGATGGCGATCGGTATGGAAACCACCGGCGCGCCGTTGACCTCAATTGCCATGCGGTCCAGTTTCCCGGCCAAATCCGGGGCAACCTTTCCCAAAAGGATTCCGCCCAAAATGCACAAGCCCACCCAAACAGTCAGGTAGCGCTCGAAAACGTTGGTCATCTTCCGGTCAACAGGGGGTAATTTTTCACTGCTCATTATTCATTGTCTCCTTGATTGGAAAATTCATTAAGCGATTGCGAAAGCGCTTCCGGCAATCTTTCCACCAGGGCCCTAATCTCATCGCGAACTCTCCGGTAAATGGCCAGCGTTTCTTCTTCCGAGGAGGCTTCGTGGGCCAGTTGCGGGGGATCGTCGAACCCGAAATGGGCTGTGCCAGTCTCTCCCGGAAAAACCGGGCATGATTGGCGGGCATGGTCACAAACGGTTATCACATAGTCGAAAGAAATGTCTTTAAATTCATGGTGTAGCTTAGATTTTTGTCCTGAAATTTCGACGCCGGCCTCGGCCATGACACGCACCGCCCATGGGTTCAGCCCGTGGGCAACGATGCCTGCGGAATAGGGCTCGATGGTTTTCTCCTTGAGATGACGCGCCCATCCCTCCGCCATTTGGCTGCGGCAGGAATTTCCGGTGCAAAGGAAGAGGATTTTCTGTTTTTTATGAAGTAGTCCCATCGTCCGCCACGAAGATTTTGTTTTCCCGGTCTGCCCAGTGTCCATGTCGGGCGGGGTGGTTTTTAAAAGCCGTTTACGGCTTTAGACGCGACGTTCTTCGGGTGGTTCGCCAAGCATCGCGGTGATTGCGGATCCAATCCAGCAACGCTCGTTCAAAGCCGATGTCGTGCCCCGCTTTTTCGGATTCGAGCCACTTGAGCTTTAATATTTCCTCACGTTCGGCCAGAAACTCCTGATAGAGTCCTGAACGTTTAACAAAATCATGGCTACGCTTGGCGATTGGTTTATCCTCTTTCATGGAGGTGGACGTTTTTTATATAAACGTAAGTTGTTGAAAATCAAAAATAGGAAGAGGTTTCAAGCGAAAAAGAAAATTACTTTGTCATCGGCAGCCTGCCCGCATCCTTCAATCGAAAGTTGCCAGTAGTTTCATGGCGATGGATCGGAAAACTTTGGCCGCTTCACTTTGCGGAGATCCGATAACGACGGGAATACCGTTGTCTCCACCCTCCCGAATTTCCTCGAATAACGGCACCTGGCCCAAAAGTTGAGTTCCCAGTGCCTGGGCCGTTTTTTGCCCTCCGCCCCGCCCGAACAAATACGTTCTCTTGCCATTCGATGGGTCGTCCAGGTAGCTCATGTTTTCCGCCACCCCGAGGATGGGAACATTGACTTTCTCGAACATCATGGCTCCCCGCCGGGCAACGGTCCAGGCCGCCGCCTGGGGCGTCGTAACCACCACGGCCCCATCCAAGGCAATCGTTTGAGCCAGAGACAGTTGCGCATCGCCGGTTCCGGGCGGCAGGTCGATAACCATTATTTCCAGGTTGCCCCAGGCCACATTTTGAGCGAATTGGGTAATGGTTTTCGCCACCATGGGCCCTCGCCAGATGACCGGCGTTTCCGGGTCGATGAGAAACCCCATGGACATTACCCGGATGCCAAAATTTTCCAGTGGGATGATCGTCTCACCATCGACCTGTGGTTGGCCGTTGATTCCAATCATCAATGGAACCGTTGGCCCGTAGAGGTCGCAATCCATTATACCGACCGCGTTGCGTTGCTTGCCTTCTCGAAAAATCTGGTCCAGGGCACAGGCCAGGTTAACCGTAAAGGTCGATTTTCCCACGCCGCCCTTGCCGCTGGCAATGGCCACCGTGCGTTTCACCCCCGGGATTTTGTTCTGCTGGAGGCCGCCCCCGGCAGGGCCAGGGGGCTGGGCTTTTGGCTGGCTGACCGCGATCAACGTCTCCACCTGGGATATGCCAGCTACTGCGCCCACCGCTTTATCGACGGCGGCTTTTAAAATACCGGGAACCCTTTGATCGGTAGTCGTGATGGTCAGGGCGACGCGGGCCTTACCACCTTCCACGGAAACGTCCCTGACCAGGCCGAAGGAAACGATATCCCGGTTGAAACCTGGATACATCACCTTTTTTAATGCTTCAATAACGACGTCTTTGTTCAATGTAATTATCGCTCCCGCGTTGAAAAGAAATGATCAATCTAGCAAAAATAGAAAGTTTAATCGAATCTATTCTAATCGTTTTTCCCCATCCCGCAAGGTTGCTCGTCCGGTTTTCCATTGCCCCGCGTTGGAATACCCGTTTAAGAATTTTGTTACATGATTCGCATTCGGCTAAGATTACTTCCCATAATTATTTTGTCATTCTGCATCCACCCGGTGATTTCCGGCCAACAGACCCAGGTTCGACCGCCGGGTGGTGAAATCAATCTGGGCGTCATTAGCCGTAAAGGCGGCGGGGGTGAAATTATTTCCGTTTACGTGGCTTCTCCCGATGCTCGTCTGCTAGGTTTATTGAGAAAAGCTTTTGCCCTGCATGGCGGCTATCGATTGGAAACACAAGAGGCTGCCGATTTTACCTTTCAAATTGTCCCTCTTGATGGTACCTCTGTGAGACTTGATATCGAGAGCGGCCGACCGGCTCAGAGCCTGTTTTCAGAAACAGTTCGGGGTAATTCATTAAATGATGCCGCTATGCGCGCCGGCGATCTGTCGGTTCGAAAAACACTTGGCATTCCCGGTTTCTTTGCCGGACGCCTGGCCTTTGTCGGCAACCGCTCCGGCAGCCGGGAAATTTATGTGTCCGATTTATTGTTCACCTCGGCCCGTAAAATCACGGCCAAAAGGTCCGATTGCCTGAGCCCCGAGTGGGCACCCGATGGGCACAGTCTTTTTTACACCAGTTATTATAAAAGCGGTTTTCCCGATATTTTTCGACTCGATACGGGCTCCGGCCGCCACACTCTCTTCGCCGGATTCAATGGCACCAATACGGGAGCTGCCGTTAGCCCCGGCCCCGGTCGGCGGGAAGTCGCCATGATTCTGTCCGCTTCGGGCAGCTCCGAACTCTATGTAGGAAACCTGTCTGGTGGCGGGATGCGCCGATTGACTCGCTCCGCCAAATCAGTGGAAACCGATCCGTCCTGGTCTCCTGACGGCCAAAAAATCATTTTTACCTCGGATCGCCTGGGGAGCCCGCAGCTTTTTCAAGTTTCCGCAAAAAGGGGAGTTCCCCGCCGGGTTCCCACCAATATCAGCAATTACAATGCCGAGCCTGCCTGGAATCCTCTCCATGCCGGACTGGTTGCCTTCACCATTCGTCAAGGTGCGGATTTCAAAATCGCCATCTTCGATTTTTCAATTGGGAAAAGCCGCGTCTTGACTACTTGGCCGGGCGATTGCCTGGAACCCGAGTGGGCCAATGACGGCAGGCACCTCATTTACACCTCCGGCATGGCATCGCCGAGGAAACTCATGCTGCTCGACACCATCACAGGCAAGCGAACCCAACTCCACGCCGACTCCCTCGGAGACGCTTTTGAAGCCGATTTTCTTTACCTGCCTATGCCCCGCTAGATGTAGGCGGCGCTACTCATCGGGCCCCTAGAGCATGCGGCAATGCGATCTCCACCCTCCTTTGCCGACATTTTGCCTTCCCCTCTAATTCATTGCTGAAAAATGCGTGTTTTTTAACTTGCGCGTGGCTAGGGGGAGGTTCATTTTCAGTCGCTTCGCCCCTTTATTGGAGGGGTTTGTTCTGTTCTCACTGGACTGGGAAACCATCAAAACCGGTATTTTTCCAGTCCAATTATCAACTTCATCTAAATTATTAACCTTCAACCTTGAATTTCCGGGTGCGGCGTGAATCTCCCCAGTCATCCGGATTATTGAAACACTTAACCAACTTATGAGTTCATCTATTATGGAAGAACTGCTCGCCGAGAGCAGTTTCGACAAACTGATCGAAGGCACTGTCCTGAAGGGCACCATCACTGAAATACGCGACAACGAAGTCATCATAGATATCGGCGCAAAAGCGGAGGGAGCGGTAGCCGCCTCTGAGTTCGTCGATGTCGGAGAATTGCAAATCGGCTCGGAAATCGAAATTTTTCTGGAAAAACTGGAAGACCGCGAGGGAAACCCCATTCTTTCCTATGACAAAGCCGAGCAAAAGAAAAACTGGGAGAAAATCCTCAGCAAATGCGAGGAGGGGAGTATTGTTTCCGGTCGCGTAAAATCCAAAGTCAAGGGCGGGCTCATCGTCAATATCGGGGTAGATTCATTTCTACCGGCCTCCCAGATCGACATCCAGCCCCCCAAAAACCTAGACCAGTATGTGGGCCAGACTTATGATTTCAAAGTCCTCAAAATCAACCAGGACCGGCGAAACATCGTGGTTTCGCGCCGTGAATTGATTGAGGAGCAGCGCATCAACAAGCGCCGGAAATTGCTGGAAGAGGTCAAGCCCGGCGATATCCGTCGCGGGGTGGTGAAAAACATCACCGATTACGGCGCCTTCATCGACCTGGATGGCCTGGACGGCTTGCTCCACATCACCGACATGAGTTGGGGCCGCATTGCCCATCCCACCGAAATGGTCAAAGTGGGCGAGGAAATCAGCATCATGATTATCGAAGTGGACCGGGACCGGGAACGGGTATCGCTCGGTCTCAAGCAGACCACTCCGAACCCGTGGGAAGGCATCGACAAGCGTTATCCGGTCGCAGCCCAGGTGCGGGGCAAAGTGGTTAACCTGGTCCCTTATGGTGCTTTTGTAGAACTCGAGGAAGGGGTGGAAGGCCTGGTTCACGTGACCGAGCTGTCCTGGACCAAGCGAGTCAATAAACCCAGCGACATGCTGCATGTGGGGGAGGAAATCGATGCCGTGGTGATAGGCATCCAGAAGGACGAACAAAAAATTTCTTTGAGCGTTCGGCAGCTTGATCCCAATCCCTGGGATATGGTCAAGCATAACTATCCGGTCGGCGCCCGGGTGCGGGGACAAGTCCGCAATCTGACCAGCTACGGCGCATTTGTGGAACTCGAGGCCGGCATCGACGGCATGATCCACGTGTCCGATATGTCCTGGACGCGGAAAGTCAATCATCCCAGCGAAGTATTGACCAAGGGGGAGGAAATCGACACCATAGTTCTCGATGTTGTGTCGGACAAACAGCGAATTTCACTGGGCATGAAACAACTCCTGACCGATCCCTGGAGCGAGATCGGCACCCATTACAAAATTGGCAACGTGGTCGCTGGCAAGGTCAGCAAACTGACCAGCTACGGCGCATTTATCGAACTTGAGCATGGCATCGACGGACTGGTGCATATCAGCCAGATCAGCGAAGAGAGGGTCGAAAAAATCAAAGACGTGCTGGAGGTTGGCCAGGAGGTGACCTCCCGGGTCATCAAGATCGACCGGGATGAAAGACGAATCGGCCTGAGCATCAAGGCGGCCCACTACGACTCCGAGCAATTAGCCGTCGAAACAGCCGCCTACGAGCAGGTAGGACGCGATGAATTGACCAGCCTGGGCGATATACTCGACGAAGCTACAAAGTAAGAAAAGACGGCGTAGGTATATACTTCTCTTGAATTGGCTTCACTCCGGTCCCGGAGAGTTCAATCAATTATCCATTTTGGATTGATAGAATTCTTGCAGTACTTTCATGCGCTCCTGCTGAAGCTTTTCCTCGCGGATTTCATCGGCGGACCTCTGGCGCTCTTTTTTTGCGAGGAATTTGCGCATCCTGGACAGCGCCATGTTTTGCAGTTGGCGAACCCTTTCCCGCGTGATATTGAAGATGTAGCCGACCTCTTCCAGGGTTCTTGGCTTGTCCCCATCCAGGCCGAAGCGCAGGCGAATGATCTCCCCCTCGCGCGGCGTCAATTGCGCCACCATCGCCTTGATATCGTCCATGAGGGTTTTGCTGCGCAGATAATCGAAAGGATTGGGGGCGTTCTCATCTCCCACCAGGTCTCCGAGTTCGGTGTTATCGGCATCGCCAACCGGGGCATGGAGAGAGGTCGGCCGCACACTGACACTTTTTAAATGAGCAATCTTGCTGGCCGGAATGCCCATTTCGAGGGCCAGATCATCGTTGGTCGGCTCCCGGCCCAACTCTTCCGAGAGAAGCAGGGAGACTTTTCGCATTTTAGCAATTTTATCGACCAGATGAACCGGCAGCCTGATGGTTTTGCTCTGATTGGCCAAAGCTCTTTTAATGCTCTGCTTGATCCACCAGGCCGCATAAGTGCTTAATTTGCCGCCTTTGTCCGGGTCAAATCTCTCCACCGCTTTTATCAGCCCGATATTGCCCTCGCTTATAAGATCGAGGAGCGGGAGGCCGAAATTGGAATAGTAGTGAGCGATTTTTACCACAAGGCGCAGGTTGGCCTGAATCATCTGCATGCGTGCCTCGTCATCACCTTTTTTAATACGGCGGGCCAGTTCCACCTCCTCCGCAGGCTTTAATAGTGAAGTGCGCCCGATTTCGCTCAGATAGAGCTTGATGGCACTATGTTCCGTGGAATGCCGGCTGGACGGTGAATTTTCACCGCTTATATCCTCCGGTTGGGAGTCAAAGATCCTCCGGTTGGGAGTCAAAGGATTTTATGGAATATTTTGCCGCGCTCATTAAATCGCTTCGACTTTTGGCAAAAAAATAACCCGGCCAACCGGCATCAGTAATAAGCTTTTACGGGGCGAATATTTTCCGCCATGCTCACCGCTTTGAGCATTCCTTTAGCTTTATTGATAGTTTCCTCATATTCCGATGCGGGCTGCGAATCCGCCACCCATCCGCCCCCCGATTGGATGAAAAGCCGGTTGTTTTTTATCAATGCCGTGCGGATGGCAATGCAGGAGTCCAGATTGCCATCGAAACTGAAATAGACCATCGCGCCGCCGTAGGGCCCCCTTTGCTCCCCCTCCAGCTCTTCAATTATCTGCATGGCGCGGATCTTTGGAGCCCCGCTCACCGTTCCGGCCGGAAAAGTGGCCCGCATTAAATCATAAGCGTTTTTATCTTTATGCAACCTTCCCTCAACCTGGGAAACGATGTGCATGACATGGCTGAAACGCTCGATCACCATGAACTCCGGCACCGCCATGCTACCATAATCGCACACCCGCCCGAGATCGTTGCGCGCCAAGTCCACCAGCATAAGGTGCTCCGCGCACTCCTTTTCATCGGCCAACAGGTCGCGCTCGATAGCCAAATCCTCGTCCACTGTATTGCCCCTCGGGCGGGTTCCCGCCAGGGGCCGAACTTCGGCCAGGCCATCGGTCAAACGCACATGCACCTCCGGTGAAGCGCCCACGAGGGAGAAATCCTCCGTTTCATAGAGAAACATGTAAGGCGATGGATTGACCGTTCTTAAAGCCCGGTAAAGATTGAGCGGCGGCTGCCTGAACTCTCGCTCGAACCGTTGCGAGCCGACCACCTGGAAAGCGTCGCCGGCCCGAATATACTCCTTTGTCCGCACCACCATGCGCTCAAAATGTTCCCGGCTCATATTGCCAGGCGGCAGGGAGAGAGACTGTGTGCTTTGTAGCGGTATCGGGGTCAAGGAACGCTGCTGCTGCAAGCATTGGAAAAGGGTTTCGATGCCTTCCACCGCTTCCGCATAGGATTTCTCTCGATCCTCTTCAATATGGGCGTTGCGCAGAAGCCGCAAGGTCTGCCGCGCCCGGTCGAAAATCACGATGGTGTCCGTGATTATAAAATGCAGCACTGGCATTTGAATCGGGTCCTTTTGGGCCAAAGGCACGGAGGGTTCTACCGCGTGGATGTATTCATATCCCAAAAACCCAACCGCTCCACCTATAAAACGAGGCATATCAGGCAGGCGCACCGGCCGGTAGCGAGACATTTCTTCCTCAATGATGTCCAGCGGATCGGAGGGAGTGGTGACGATTTGGGTCTCCCCGCCGCGCTCGGTGACATAGGTTTTGTCCCAGAACACGCTGAAGGTTTTTCTGGGCTGGCAGCCAATGAACGAATAGCGATTGAGATTAGCTCCTCCTTCAATCGATTCCAGCAGATAGGCCGGTCCGTCACGGTTCAGTTTTGAATAAACGGAGACCGGGGTTTCAAAGTCCGCCATCAAATCGGCCCAGACCGGCACCAGGTTGCCCTTATCGGCAAGCTTTAGAAATTCGGATTTGGATGGATAAATATTCATTTCGTCAAGCATGGGTTACCTCCCACGCTGAAGATTTCTCTGTTTCAAAACAAGTAAATTCCATCATGGAAACGCTTCAAATCGGCGGCCCCGATCGGCCCATTCCATCGTCTGAAATTTTTTTATGTGGCTGTTTTCTCAAGGCTGCGGCGGCCTAAATCAAGCTCACCGGCAAAATGGCAACCAGCCAAATGCCCATCCTCAATCTCCCGCAAGACAGGCTCTTCCCGGCGGCAAATATCCTGGGCAAATGAGCACCGCGGATGAAATTTGCACCCTGTTGGCGCGTTGGCCGGGTCCGGCACTTCCCCCAGCAGGGTCAATGGCTCTTCTTTGACATCGGGATCCACCGATGGGATCGCCGAAAGTAATGCGGAGGTGTAGGGATGCAGTGGGGAACGGTATAATTTATCAGCATCGGCGACTTCGACAATTTTGCCCAAATACATGACCGCCACCCGATCGCTGATATGCTCGACCACGCTCAAATCGTGGGCCACGAAGAGGTAGGTGAGGCCAAATTCCGCCTGCAGGTCGGCCAGCAGATTAATGACTTGGGCCTGTACGGAAACATCCAGGGCCGACACCGGTTCATCGGCGATGATCAGGCTGGGCGTCAGGGCCAAGGCCCGGGCAATGCCGATGCGCTGTCTTTGCCCGCCACTGAAAGCATGCGGATAGCGCCGTAAATGATTGGGATTCAGACCGACCTTGACCAGAAGTTCCTCCACGAATTTTACCAACTCAGCCCCCGACAACACTTTATGGATCCGCAACGGTTCCGAAACAATGTCAAAAACCGTCATATGCGGGTTGAGAGATGAAAACGGATCCTGGAAAATATATTGAAATTCCTTCCGCAGCACCCGCAACTCCTCCTTTTCCAGGGTACGCAGGTCGATGGATTTGCCATTATTCCAGAAAAAAATTTTTCCCTCGGTCGGCTCGATCAGCCTAATGATGCTTCGGCACAAGGTGGATTTTCCGCAACCGCTCTCCCCCACCAGCCCGAGCGTCTCCCCTTTGCGCAAAACCAGGTCAACTCCGTCAACGGCTTTCAAGTAACCGACAACCTTTCTGAAAAGCCCCTGTTTGATGGGGAAGTAGGTCTTTAAATCCCGGACTTCCAATAATGGATCCAATAGTGGTTTTTCTTCTTCCATGAGCTATTTTCCAGCCATCAGCCAGCATTTGACGGCATGTCCAGGCTCAACCTGCACCAGTGGAGGTTCCTCCCGGCATTGCGGCATGGCGTGTGGACAGCGCGCATAAAAAGAACAGCCGACAATCTTTTCCAGCGGATCGGGAACCGAACCTTTTATGGGAACCAGCCTTGTTTTGCGGCCAATGCGCGGAATGGAATCGATCAAGCCCACGGTGTAAGGGTGTTGCGGCGTTTTTAAAATCGTTCGCGTGTCTGCATATTCCACAATTTTGCCCAAATACATGACAGCGACAACATCGGCCATTCTCGCCACTACCCCCAAATCATGGGTAATCAGCATAATCGACATGCCGATTTCCTCTTGCAAAGATTTCATCAAATCCAGAATCTGGGCTTGCACGGTGACATCGAGCGCCGTGGTCGGCTCGTCCGCAATAAGTAAGGAAGGGTTGCAGGACATAGCCATGGCAATCATGGCCCGTTGCCGCATTCCGCCGCTCAACTCGTGGGGGTAGCTGGTTGCCTGGCGTTCAGGCTGGGGCAGTTGCACTTTACGCAAAGCCTCCACGGTGCGCTCCCGGGTTTCCCTGCGGTTTACTTTCTGGTGTAATTTTATGGCCTCGCCAATCTGATTTCCGATCGTGTGAACGGGGCTCAGGGAAGTCATCGGTTCCTGGAATATCATGGCGATTTCATTACCCCGAATGCTTCTGATTTTGGCTCCTTTGGGATTGAGATCGGCCAAATCCAGAGGAGTCTTTTTATTTTTGCGGTAAAAAAGAATCTTTCCATCCTCAATTTTACCAGGCGGAGTTGGAATCAACCGCATAACGGAAAACGCCATGATACTCTTGCCGCAACCGCTTTCACCGACCACCCCCAATGTTTGCCGGTGGCCCATTTCCAAAGAAACTCCATCCACGGCGCGAACGACTCCATCGTCCGTATAAAAATAGGTCTTCAGGTTTTCTATTTTCAGCAGCGGATCTTCAACGCCGGTTTTTATGGTATCAATATTCTCGGTAATATTATCTGATTGAAGTGCGCACATCGAATAATGAAAACTGAAAAACGGTTCGACCCCAGGAGAACTTTTCCCAAGGTAAAATTACTCGTATGAAGATCGATACTACAAGTCAACCTCCATTACAATTGAGGCCACAATGGCAAAATACGGAAAAATTGAAAGATTGCGCGTTGATAGTAAAATAATATTCCTAGAAGCGTCTCCCGGAATTGATTTTCAGGCAAATTAATGTTGTATTTCATAATTCAATTTCCACATGAACTAAAAACTAATTCAAAAAATGATTCTAAGAAATCCCTACAAAGCCGAAAAACTGGATGTTGCCGGTTTAAACGAAATTACAGTCCTTATCGACCGAAGTGAAACCGCCTTGACGGAAATTGGCATGAACAAATGGAGGATCGGGTTGGAAGGCCCGCCCCACGCCCACGACCAAAAAGAGCAAATGTTCTACGTCACCTCTGGGATCGGTTCCATCATTATCGGATCGGAGAAATACCAGGTTAAGCCCGGTCATCTTCTCTACATTCCGGCCGGGGTGAAGCATCAAAGCCTGGTTGGTTCAGAGGAACCGCTCGTCTATTTACTTTTCAACGCGTTTACGGATTCGCGCAAAGAAGGCCATTCTTCGTTTGCCGACCACATCGATAAAGTAAAAATGGACCGCAAGGCCCAAGCCGAAGGCGTTTATGAGGAAAAAAGCAACGGCACCTCAACCCTATCCCTCAAAAAAGGCAAATGGGTGTCCGACATAGATTCAATTTCACCCATCATCCAGAGGGAAGATACCGACCGGTGCGGAGCGCTCATTTTCGAGCAGGAAGCAGATGCCAAATCCGAAACGTTTAATTTCAGCGATAGAGAACAGTCGATATTCATCTTGTCCGGCTCCGGCCAGATTACCGCCGGAGATGAATCCAAGAAATTGACACAGGGAGATCTTGTTTTTATCCCGGCCGGGCAAGGCTACCATTTCCAGACAGACAATGAAGGCCTTAAATGCCTTTGCCTCGACACTTTTCTGGACGGGTAAATTTTTTGAGGAACTGCAGGATTTCCTGAAAAGATCCCCCCACATTGGGGTCCGAGGCCATTTTTATTTCAAAGCCATGCACTCCGTCAGGAATGGAAATCATTTTATGGATGACACCGTGCCGGCTTAATTCTTCTGCCAAATCCACCGCCAGTTGAAATGGCACGTTGGTGTCTGCCTCGCCATGCACAAGCAGGGTTGGTGGATAATCGGGAGAAATATTGTAGAGCGGACAAATGGATTTGAACCGGTTGGAATCTTTTGCTGGATCGATCCCGCAAACTCCTTCCGCCCAAGTTCCAGTGCGCCGTAAATATTTTCGAATCCGGGCGCGTTCCGCGCCGCATCCCACACTTGATGTAATGGCGGTCGTTCGCATCAATTTTTTTATTTCGGCCAACGTAGGCTCAGCGTCATCATCTTCATAGTAAAACGGCACTCGCGTCCATCCGCCGAGGACGTCTCCGTAGCCGGATACCGACACTATCGCTTTGGGTTTTGGACTAGCCCGATAACCGCAATGCAAGGCCAAAAACCCACCCGCCGAATAACCGACAACAGCAATATTGCCGGGATCGGCCTGGAAAAGTTCGGGCCCTTTGGTGGCGATCCAGTTGTAGGCATCAACCGCGTCCTGGCATATTTCCGGCAAAGTTGTTTCCGGAGCGAGCCGGTAATCAATCGAAACAACCGTATAGCCATCCTTCAGAAAACCGCGTAGGTGATCTTCTCGGGTAGTGGAAAATTTTTCACGTGAACCGGAGATAAAACTGCCGCCATGAATCCAGAGAATAACGGGAGCGGAACCTTCGGATTCTACAGACCTGAAGACATCGGCGCAAATCCGGCAATCGTCCGTAATTTTGTATTCAAAAACTTCCGCCTGCAAGCCTTTGCCTGTCCTCATCATATTTTAAAAACTATTTGGCGATTTTTCTGAAAACTAAATTATCGAGGTCGTCGGGGCGGTGGCCGCCAAAAATTATACTAACGGTATATCCAACCCCAAATACAACCACATGCCCCAAAACCCCTATGAGGATTGGGTTCATGTTAAAATTGAATGCGCCCAGATCCAATATTCGAAAATTCGGTCCCGTAAGAACCCCCCAGGCGGTAAAAAGCAAACAGGATGCGATTCCGCAATAAGCGCCCAGCCGGGTAGCCCGGCGGGTTAAAAATCCGAGCAAAAACAAACCCAAAGTTCCCGCCGAAAGAATCACCGCTATGATGACGGCCCGCTCTAGTATTGTGGCAGAACCTTTTTCCGGGATGAGAAGTATGGCCACCAGGCTGGCCAGAGTCCCCCCCACCAACACCATGGATCGACCGAAAATTAATCGCGTCCGGTCGGAGGATTTTGGCAAAAACGGTGCCATGTAATCTGTCGTAATAACAGTCGCCACACTATTCAGATCTCCACTCACGGTTGACATGGCGGCGGCCAAAATGGCGGCCAGGATCAATCCCACAACGCCGGTGGGCAGAAAATTAACAATAAAGTGCGGCATGATATTATCGCCGATTTCAGGAGCCGTATGGCCGGTCAGGCTGTAAAAACCGAAAAGACAGGCTCCAATAAACATAAAAATAACAAAAATCGGTAAGCAGGAAGCGGCTCCCCACATGGTTCCCAAAAAAGCTTCCCGATCGGATTTGGCAATCAGGTAACGCTGAACCATGTGCTGATCTGTGACATAACGCCGGCTCCAGTTTAGGGTAAAAGCCAACATGTAAATCCAGACCGTTGTCACCTCCACATCATAGAGACTTTGCCAGGACAAATCGAAGGAACCCAGGGTGAATTTTCCGCCCCGTATGGCCTCGCCGATAACCGCCCCTGGCGGTCCTGCTTCGGGAGCAAAAACCAGACGCAAAACAATCAGCAGAGCGCCCCCAATGAGAATGATTCCCTGAACCACATCTGTCCAAACAACAGCTTCGATGCCCCCAATCGCCGTGTAAACCATGGTGAAAACCCCTACCCCGATAATTACCGCCCTTAAGTCCCAGCCGGTCATCACATTGATGGCGATTGCCGTGGTCAGCAAAGTAATTCCCAGGTCAAAAGTGCGATCGGCCAGAAATCCGAACGAAGTGTAAAGCCGCCCCCCGAACCCGAACCGTTTGCCGATATACTCGTAGGCGCTCATTTTGATAACCCTTCGGTAAAAAGGCACGATAAAAAAAGCCACGAGGATGAACACCAGCGGCAGGGTCATGATGCCGGCAAGAAAAATCATGCCTTTCTGAAAAACCGTCCCCGGATGCCCCACCACCGTACCGCTGCCGATGAGAGTGCCCATCAAGGTGAAGGCGACCGCCCAGGCCGGAATCTTCCGATCCGCAATAAAAAACTTGCTCGTCGATTGTTGGTTGCGGGACACGTAAAGGCCAATGGCCGCAATAACTACGAGGTAAATCAGTACAACGATATAATCTAAAGCATGAAGAGTCATAGATAATTAATTTAGATTGGGGTTGGGGAGATTTTTGATGTTTTTAATTTTGAAATGGTTTCAGCGCCGTTTTTATGAAATCGTTAAATTTTCCAGAGGATGATGACGAACCAACGCATGACGGCAAATGATTTAAACAAAAAAACAAAATCCAACATTGTTTTTGTCATGGTGGACGACATGGGAATCCACCAACTGGGTTGCTGCGGCAACTCCTTTTATGAAACTCCAAATCTGGACCATTTGGCCGCGCAAGGGATACTTTTCAGCAATTCCTATGGCTCCGGACCGGTTTGTTCGCCTTCCCGCGCCAGCGTCATGACTGGCAAATATCCGGCCCGGCTGCATTTGACAAATTTCATTCCCGGTTCCGAGCCCGACAACCCGAAATTGCTCACGCCCAATTGGCGAAAATTTCTATCCCAGGAGGAAACCACCATTGGCAATGCCTTCCAAAACAACGGTTATGTGACGGGGCATTTCGGCAAATGGCACCTGGCCAAGGATTACAACCACCGCCCCGGCAGGCTCCTCGATCCAGAATCGCAGGGGTTCGAGTTTGTGACCACTTCCGTTAAACCCAAACCGGACGCCGATCCGCTGGCAGACGCCCACAAGACCGAAAAAATCACGGACTGGGCGATTGCATTCCTGGAAGCCCAAAAAGATAAAGAATTTCTCTGTTTTATAGAATACAATACAATCCACCGCCCGGAAATGGAGCATCCCGATTTGATCGCCAAATATGCGGCCAAAGCCAATGCCGATGACGATAAAAACCGACCCGTGCTCGGCGCCATGGTGGAAACATTGGACCGCAATATAGGCCGGCTGTTGAAAACCCTGGACGATCTCGGCTTGACGGAAAACACCTTGGTGGTTTTCACATCCGATCATGGAATGTGGGGCCAGACCAATTCCCTCAAGCCGCTCCGGGGCGCCAAGGGCGACCTTTATGAAGGCGGCATCCGGGTTCCTTTAATCATTCAATGGCTTGGCCGGGTTCACGCAGGAACGATTTGCCAAACACCGGTCTGCGGTATCGATTTTCTGCCCACTTTACTTGAAGCAATCGGCGCAAAAACAAACGATCCGGCAGTGGACGGCGTCAGTCTCTTGCCACTATTGAAACAGAGCGGCCCAATAAGCCGCGATGCCCTTTATTGGCATTATCCGCACTATCACCACCAAGGCATTGCCCCCTGCGGAGCGATTCGAGAGGGGTATTTCAAACTAATCGAATGGTTCGATAAAAGTATAATCGATGGCCCCGAATCCGATGGCGCGCTGGAACTGTTCGATTTGGCTAATGATATCGGAGAGCAACAAAATTTGTTTGAGGAAAAAAAGGAACTGGGAATGAGGCTTTATGCAAAGCTGAAGGCCTGGCGGCATTCGGTGGAGGCTCAGGAAATGACCGTAAATCCAGATTATGAGCCAGGCAAAGAAGTAGAAAAAGCCGAACCTCCGGAGGCAGACAAGCCGTAGAATTTATGACGGGCGCGATTCGGCGTCGGGAAGCCGCAAATTCCCTTGGAACAAGCCCACCTGCCCTTCTACACTCACCTTACCTTTAATCCCCTCTGCTTTATCGATGATTCCCAATCGCGGGAAAGAGCCTTCGATTCATTCGTTTATTGGAGGTTCTTACTCGACAAGAATTTTGTGGCTTTTTGAATCGGGATTAGTGTAGGAGCCGCGGAATTTTTCGCCGGTTGAGACGGGTTCGGGGTCCATGGCTTCCTGCGGTATCCTAGCGATGACTTCGAGGACGATCGGTACGGCGTGTTTGGAGATTCGCTGCACGCTGTTTTGCATGTCGACATAGCGAAATGGGCGCACGCCGACTGCCGGATTGGAGATGGAGCAGATCGCCGCAAAGCGAATACCGAGCTGTCGGGCATAGGTTGTGGCAGTTGCGATATTCTCACTACAGAGGTCGCCACCGAGGATTCGCATGGCGCGGACCTCCGCGGCGGTCTCGAACCGATCTGGGTTGTGCTGCACAAAGACGCCTTGTTCGTAGAGCTTGCCAGTGTAGCCCTCCTGGGCTTTTCGGGCCTCCGAGATGAGAAGTTTGCGCAGGGACGGACTAAAGGGTTGGGAATAGTTCTGAAAAACACCCGGTCGCTCGATTCCAGAATAATCCAGAATGTTGTGGGGGCGGGTATTTTCCATATCCATAAAATCGTCCACGATGACGAGGTCGTCATAATCGTAGTCGGTCCGAATTCCTCCTGAGCTGGCTCCACCGATGACGTGGGTGATGCCAAGGTCGTAAAGGGCAACCCAGCAGCGGATGTGTCCCATGGCTTCGATTTCGCCTTCTTTTTTTGCCTCAAAACCATACATGCGGATATAATAGAAAGGTGCCCCCTTGTAACGCATTCGGTAGATCGGGGGGCTCGTTCCAACCCTGGTCTCAATTGTAAAGACCCCTTCCTCCTCGACCAAACCTATTCCAAACGTTGTCTGATCGCCAAAGGTTGTTCCACCTACCACAGCAATGAACACCTTTTCGTCGTCGCTAGCCTCTTCAGCATCAGCGTAGAACTGGATAGAAAACAGAATTGAGACGAACAATAAACCGAGATTTCTCATATGTGCATTCATAATCGTTGATAATAGCTACTTTCTAATAATTCGATCCAATTTATTGCTTTCAAGGTGATTTGGCAAATGATTTTGGTATCTGCGGTCAATTAGTACCCCATCCGCCCTTTCTGAACAGATCAGGCAACAGGAAGCAGAACTTCAAAAAGCTGATAATCCAGACGAATCAGGAGATGTAAACGAGGTATATTGGCGTCAGGTTCATCCCACCAAGCAAGATCGCTGAAATTGCCATTGCCTGGCCGCAGATGCTCATTGCCAGTTCCTTCGCCCAGCGGGGCTCCTGCAAAGAGTGCTTTCTGGCTTAAATGGTTATTGCATTTTTACCGGATAGGTATATTGTGTAATTTCTATTTGGGCTAACAATTGAATAAAGTTATCTATGAACAGACCCATAAGTTATTCGGCAGGGGAAGTGCTTATCAACGAAGGAGCTAGTGATAGCCGACTTTTTATCTTGGAAAGCGGAATCCTAGAAATCCGAAAAGGGGATAAGGTGATATGTGAGATTGATGCTCCCAACCGCATTGTGGGGGAAATTGGCTTGGTTCTGGAGGAGCGACGCTCATGCAGTGTGATTGCGAAAACGGATTGCAACCTGCTGCTGGTCGGCAACAGCATAAACGAAATCATCGACACAAGTCCCAGACTGACAAAAATGATCATGCAGGAGTTGGCCGAACGGCTGGTCAAAACGACCAGCAATTTTGCCAATGCCATTGATGCGCTTCTGCAAAAGGGCATCGACCTGAACGCCTAGTGGTCAACCGCAAACTATGCTGGTGAGATTCGCACACGCTACGCTGCGCCTTTAGGCATTCGGGTATGGGTTCTTGTTCCTACGGGTAAAGGTGTTATCTTCACTGCAGGCCAAAGCCTCAGCCAATCTTTTTAAGCGGGCAAAAGCTCGGGTTTGTTCATTTTCCAGGCGGCAGCGCCAGCCAACAGGGTCATCAATACGATGACACCCCATTCATTTAGGGTGGGGATGACGTCCATGGTCGTCCCAGCTGTGATGGGGGCACCGGGCGTGTCTTCCCAAGCCCAGTCAACGATTTCGATCGATGTGCTGCCTGCCGCAAGGATTACCTGGATCCAGCCGAAATGCTCGCCTGTTCCATTCGTAAAACGGACGCCTGAAATGGACGGGGAAAACTGGACAGTGGAATAAGGTGGTCTTGAACCACTAAATCCGCTAACCTATGAATGTTATTAAATCACGAAAGAGAAGACAATACAGTGCTGAGTTTAAAGCCCGAGTGGCCCTGGAAGCCATCAGGGGCGCTCATACCATCAACGAGATCGCCGGTCGTTTTGAGGTGCATCCCAACCAGGTGACCCAATGGAAGAAGCAGCTTTTGCAGGGAGCAACGGAGCTGTTTTCGCGCCAGCGGCAGACTCTCAGCAAGGACAACGAGACGGAAAAAGATCACCTTTACCAGGAGATTGGAAAGCTGAAAGTAGAATGCGATTGGCTAAAAAAAAAGTCTGAACAATTCGGTTGGTGAGAGGCGCAAGATGGTGCAACCACTTCAAGGAAAAATCAGTATCGGCAGGCAATGTCAGTTGCTGGGGCTGGCCCGCGGCAGCTATTACTATCGGGCCCGTGCCCAGTGCGAGCAGAACGTTCTCTACATGCATCGCATGGATGAGCTCTACACCCAATATCCGTTTTTTGGTTCTCGCCGGATGACCCAGTGGCTGCGTCGAGAGGGCCATGCAGTGGGACGAGGCCGCATCCAGCGGCTCATGCGCCAAATGGGCCTGGAGGCTATTTATCCGCGTCGAAACTTGAGCCAGGGGCACCGGCAGCACCGCATTTTCCCTTATCTGCTGCGGGGTTTGGCGGTCGAGCGGCCCGACCAGGTATGGTGCAGCGACATCACTTACCTGCGGCTGAGCCGAGGATTCCTTTTCTTGACCGTGGTGTTGGACTGGTTCAGCCGCTACGTGTTGAGCTGGCAGCTTTCCAACACCCTGGAGAGCCGCTTCTGTGTGCTCGCCCTGGAGGAAGCTCTGAGGCGGGCCCAACCTCAAATCTTCAACACCGATCAAGGCAGCCAGTTTACCGGCAGCGAGTTCACCTCGGTGCTGGGGCAAGCCGGGGTGCGCATCAGCATGGACGGGCGTGGCCGCTACCTGGACAACATATTTGTTGAACGCTTTTGGAGAACCCTCAAGTATGAAGACATTTACCTGCGCGAATACGCCACGGCAAAGGAAGCCAGCGAAGGGATAGCCCGCTACCTGGACTTCTACATGATGTGCACTGGAAAAAGTGGACACGAGATTCTCCTAAATGGAGAATCGAAGCATGGGAAGAAGACGCAGTATAGAGTTCAAAAATGAGGCAGTTCAACTGATGATACTCGATGGTCTGAGCGCCACCGAGGTATCGACCAAACTTGGGGTCAACACCAACCAATTGTATAGGTGGAAGAGGCTCTATCTGGACGATCAGCAGGGCGAAGCCACCTCAAAGCGACAGAGCAGTCCGAAGGAGATGGCGGCCGAGATAGATCGTCTTCGCAAAGAGCTGCGCCGCTCGGAGCGGATCAACCAGATACTAAAAAAAACGGTGGGCTACTTTGCCAAGGACGAACAATGAAGTACCAGTTTGTCAAAGACAACGAGGGGCGCTTCAAGATCGAGGAAATATGCTCGGCGATGGGGATTTGTCGCAGTGGCTATTACTGCTGGAGGCCCCGAGCGCCCTCGGCCCGGCGGATCGAGGACGAGGGAATCAAGGGGGCGATCCTGAAGGTACACAAAGAGGCCAAGGGCCGCTATGGGCATCGGCCAATGCACCGCCATCTGAAGGATGATGAGGGCATCGATTGCGGCCGTGACCGGGCTCTGCGTCTGATGCGTGAAATGGGAATCAAAAGCACCCAGAGTAAACGCTTTAAGCCATTAAAAACCAACAGTAACCATCCCTATGGTTACAGCCCCAATGTGCTTAAAAAGCATGGCCAGCCGACCCATATCGACGAGGTCTGGGTGGCGGACACGACCTACCTACGGACCCTGGCCGGTTGGATGTACTTGGCCACGGTGATGGACCTGTTCAGCCGACGCCTGCTGGGCTGGAGCGTTTCCAACCACAACGACGCGAAGCTGGTTGGCAAGGCCCTCAAAGCCGCGGCCATGACCCGCGGCACACTGCGCACCGGGATTATTCATCACAGCGATCGGGGCAGCCCCTACGCCAGCGACGACTATCAGAGGCTGGTCTCTGAACTAGGCATGAAGCCGAGCATGAGCGCCCAAGGCAACTGCTACGACAACGCGGCCATGGAATCGTTCTACGGCCGCTTCAAGACCAGCACGATTCGAGGCCGCCACTTTGCCGACGAGCGCGAACTGCGATCAACTGTCTTCGAATACGTGGAAATCTTCTACAACCGATATCGCAAACATTCCTCTCTGAGTTACCAAAGCCCAGTCCAATTCGAGGAAAATATTTGCCCCCCATGGGGGGCAACGAGAAAACAAAACCCTTTACCAAAACAAGCCGCCTGACACACTAATCAATAAACAATGAATATAAGAGAATCCCGTGTCCAACAAATCCAGTACACGTCAGCGGGCACCTGCGTGCCCGTCTTTGGCTAAGGACAAAATATATTTTTAAAAAATAATATGAACACGATTTCCACCTTAATCCCACGTCAAAATTGTCCAAACAACCCCGTCCACTTCACTGATCGTATTTAATTACGCCCGCAGACTCAGAAGGATTACCCACGATAAAGGCGGAGAAGCCATCATCGGGGACGTATTTATGGACTATAACGAAGTCAGCAGTGTCATCACCGTCCAAATCGATTAACCTGTACGAAGTATCAGATCCTTCCGTCGTGGCCGTTAACATAAGGTTATTCTGCAAGCCGCTGTATTGTATGGCGGCTTCAGCCGCAGGGGCGACAGCCAAAGCAGCCCCACCAGCCGCGGCACTGGCGAGGGCTAGATTGCCGGTTCGGGCCGGTCCTCTCCCCGCTGCAAGCGCCGATGCCCGGTAGGCATCCAGCTTGTCCTTTAAATCAATGATTTTCTGGTAGTGTATAAAAAAAGAATGTTATTTTGTATTTTTAGCTGTACAAATAGCGTTAGGCAGTTTATTCTTAGTGCATGGTTACTAAAATTATTAATTGTCGGCACTGTGGAAGTGAAAATATCATTAAATTTGGCAAGACGCCCAACCATAAACAGCGCTACCGCTGCCATGATTGTGGTAAACAAAGCCGCGAAAACCCCACAGTGAAATACACCGAAGAGCAAAAAGAAATGATCCTTCGAGTCTATCAGGAACGCAGCAGTCTACGCGGTTTACAGCGCGCCTTCGGGGTGAGTCCCAACACCGTTTTGAGTTGGTTAAAAAAAACGACAATCGCTGCGACCGCTCAAAAGCACGATTCTTGCGGCCCGCCGCCATGATGTCATTGAACTGGACGAACTGTGGTCTTTTGTGGGGCGCAAGAGCGATGCCCAATGGGTTTGGATCGCTCTTTGCCGACGCACCCGTCAAATCCTCTCCTATGCCATTGGGCCTCGGGATTGGTATCGTTGCCGGGAACTTTACGAGCGTCTGCCACGGGCCTACAAAAGATGTGCCACCTACAGCGACTTTTGGAGCACTTATGATGAAGTCTTTCCTCATAACCGATCCGTGGGAAAAGAAACCGGTGAAACGGCCCATGTGGAACGATGGAACAATACCCTGCGCCAACGACTGGGTCGTTTCACACGCAAAACCCTCTCCTTTTCCAAGCTTAAGAGTATGCATGAAACCTGTCTGAGACTTTTCATTCATCAATATAATCAAGAATTAGCCACCATTCCTACTTAATACACTACCGATTTTCTTAACTGCTGGCTTTTTCTTCATCATGTAGAGGAATTTTGGGGGTGAACAGACAGACTTGTACTTTCTAAGTATTAGAAAGACTAAATTTTGATATACCCTCAGATGGCCTAAATGTCAATAATAACTGCCTTTAAGAGGTTTCTGGTACATCAGTTGCAACCTCAAGGTAGGTTCATCCCCCCCCTTTACAGAAAAAATTTTGATCGGCACTTGAATAATACGTGTATGCTTCCAGAAAACTCCTTTTTGTAAAATTTCTGGGATAGATGGATTGATCAATACGTATATCGCCGCCTGAGATATTGGGCGACCCCCCCGCCCCCGGTCGAAGAATTTGTCTAAATATTTGCCAATAATACATCATATTCTGGCAAATCCATTCATCTGATAGCATTTGTAAACGCCGGGGAAAAACCGGTACGGTAAAGAGGGCGCTTTAAAACCGGTACGCTTATCCTAGAAAGGAGGAGTGTATCGAGATATGAAGCAATGGACAAGAGTGCGGCACAAAGTGCTGCGGGACAAGCAGAGCAAGCGCTCTGTAATGCGAGAAGAGGGACTGCACTGGGAGACCCTGGGAAAGATGCTGGCCTATTCCCAGCCGCCGGGAGACCGGCGCAAGAAGAGGCGAGAGCGCAAGATCGATCCGTATGTGGGCTGGATCGAGGAGGTGCTCAAAGCGGACCGGAACGTGCCCAAGAAGCAGCGCCATACGGCCAAACGGATCTACCAGCGTTTGGGTCGGGAGAAGGGCTACCAAGGGGGCTACACGGCGGTCAAGGAGGTGGTGGCCGAGCTGCGAGCGAGGCGGCGGGAAGTGTTCGTGCCGCTGGAGCACCGCCCCGGGGAGGGACAGGTGGACTTCGGTCATGCCCTGGTGAAGGAGGCGGGGCAATTGCGTAGGCGGCCATTTTTTGCCATGAGCCTGCCCTACAGCGATGCCTTTTTCGTGCAGGTGTTCGAACGGGAGTGCACGGAGAGCTTCTGGGAGGGGCCCCTGCGAGCTTTTGAGTTTTTCGGGGCGGTGCCCCGGCGCATCAGCTATGACAACTCGAAGGTGGCGGTGGGTAAGATTATCGGTTCGCGTGAACGCAAGCTGACCGACGGGTTTCTGCAGCTACAGAGCCATTACCTGTTCGAGGAACACTTCTGTCTGCCCGCCCGGCCCAACGAGAAGGGCGTGGTCGAGGGGATCGTGCGTTATGCCCGGGCCAACTTCCTGGTACCGGTACCGCAGGTTCGGGACCTGGAGGAACTCAACGCAAAGCTGTTGGAGGCATGTGAGCGGGACATGGAGCGTAAATTACGCGGGAAAAGGGCGGTGAAAAAGGAACTGCTGGCCGAGGAGCGCGCCGTCATGCTGGCGTTGCCGCCCATACCCTTTGAAGCGAGCCGCAAACGCTCGACCTGCGTCAGCAGCCTCTCGCTGGTGCGCTTCGAGTGCAACGACTATTCGGTGCCGGTGCGCTGCGCCCACCATCCGGTGGTGGTGGAAGGGTCCTGTCGGCAGGTGGTGATCTTCTGTGGGGGCCAAGAGGTGGCCCGGCACCGCCGCATTTGGGATAAAGAGCAAGTCTCTTTCGAGCCGGTGCACTACCTGGCTTTGCTGGAGAAAAAACCGGGCGCTTTGGACTTCGCCCGCCCACTCTCGGGCTGGCAGTTGCCGCAGTGCCTGCAGGTCCTCAGACGCCGGCTCGAAAGCCAATGCGGGGGCGAAGGCACCCGGGAGTATATCCGGGTGCTGCGGCTGTTGGAGAAACACCCCATGGCGGCCTTGCAGCAGGCCGTCGTCTCGGCCCTGCGGGTGGGGGGACTGACTCGTGAGGCCATCGCCCAGTATCTCTATCCTCAGGAAGACTACGGGAGCAGAACCTTCCGGCTGGACGGCCATCCACACCTGCGTCACGTCCGTGTGGCCGCCCCTGACCTCGGTGCCTACAGCGAACTGCTCAAGATTCCAGGAGGGGCTTTATGAAGGAAGAAAAAAACCAGCTGCTGTTACACCATCACCTCAAGAAACTGAAGTTGCCCACCATCCTGCGCGAATGGCCGGCGGTGGCCGCGGCTTGTTCCCGGGACCGGCTCGATTACGCCGCCTTTTTGTTGCATCTGGTCGAACGGGAGCTCATTGAACGCGAACAGCGGGCCGCCCAGCGGCGGATCAAAAACGCCCGTTTCCCCGTGCTCAAGACCCTCGAGAGCTTCGCCTTTGAAGCGCAGCCCTCGATCAACGAAGCGCTCATCCGAGAGCTCATGCGCGGGGAGTATGTCGACCAGCGCGAAAACGTGCTGCTCCTCGGTAACGCCGGTACCGGTAAAACGCACCTGGCCACCGCCCTGGGCTTTGCCGCCTGTGCCCAGGGCCGGCGGATCCGTTTCTTCGGGGTCACCGCCCTGGTTACCCATATGCTCGAGCAACGCGACAACCACGACCTGCAGCGCTTCATGAAGCAACTCGAAAGGCTCGACCTACTCATCCTCGACGAACTCGGTTACGTCCCTTTTTCCAAGACCGGTTCCGAACTGCTCTTCGACGTGGTCAGCCGCGCTTACGAGCGCACCAGTCTCATCGTCACCACCAACCTGCCCTTTGAGAACTGGATCGAAGTGCTCGGTTCCGAACGGCTCACCGGAGCTCTGCTGGACCGACTCACCCATCGGGTGCATATCCTCGAAGCCAACGGGCAAAGCTACCGCTTGCGCGATGCTCGACGCCGTCGCCGTGGCCCAAAACAATAAACGCCTTGGGCCCGGCTCGTCGGCCTCCGGCCTCCTCACCGACCCCAAGCCAATCCCCAAAACCAACTCCCAAACCCTAAACCTTGACGTACCTGCAATTACTAACCTAAACCTTATTCCAAGCGTACCGGTTTTACCCCGACCCCCGTACCGGTTTCATCCCGGCGTTTACAACAGGTTTCATGCATACTCTTAAGCTTGGAAAAGGAGAGGGTTTTGCGTGTGAAACGACCCAGTCGTTGGCGCAGGGTATTGTTCCATCGTTCCACATGGGCCGTTTCACCGGTTTCTTTTCCCACGGATCGGTTATGAGGAAAGACTTCATCATAAGTGCTCCAAAAGTCGCTGTAGGTGGCACATCTTTTGTAGGCCCGTGGCAGACGCTCGTAAAGTTCCCGGCAACGATACCAATCCCGAGGCCCAATGGCATAGGAGAGGATTTGACGGGTGCGTCGGCAAAGAGCGATCCAAACCCATTGGGCATCGCTCTTGCGCCCCACAAAAGACCACAGTTCGTCCAGTTCAATGACATCATGGCGGCGGGCCGCAAGAATCGTGCTTTTGAGCGGTCGCAGCGATTGTCGTTTTTTTTAACCAACTCAAAACGGTGTTGGGACTCACCCCGAAGGCGCGCTGTAAACCGCGTAGACTGCTGCGTTCCTGATAGACTCGAAGGATCATTTCTTTCTGCTCTTCGGTGTATTTCACTGTGGGGTTTTCGCGGCTTTGTTTACCACAATCATGGCAGCGGTAGCGCTGTTTATGGTTGGGCGTCTTGCCAAATTTAATGATATTTTCACTTCCACAGTGCCGACAATTAATAATTTTAGTAACCATGCACTAAGAATAAACTGCCTAACGCTATTTGTACAGCTAAAAATACAAAATAACATTCTTTTTTTATACACTACCCGCTTGTAGACCAGTAATTCCATACAAAACCGGGTAAATTGCCCTGGCCCGGAATTAAAATAGGGCAACACATGATCCCGTAGTTAATGGAGAGCTCCAGGCCAGTTGCTGCGTGATTCATAGGATGAAGAAGATGGCGCCGTTAACGTTTAATGCCAAAACCGTTAGCGCTACCAGAGAGTTGAGATTGAGGTTTTTAGAGATATCCATGTTCAATTCTCCCTCAGGTTTCTACCTTATTCATCTCCATCTCAGACCACTTCGCTCGGGTCTTGATCCGGTCTGAACTGCTTGCCAAATCGGATAACGGCTTCCGTAACACGCTTTTTCCTCCGAGTCGTTTCAGTCAATCGAGTCGTTTGCCCCTTAAATTCTACACCGCAAAGAAGATATGAGCCGGGATTTCTCATGTGAGCATTCATAATGGTTGAAAATACCTACATTCCAATAATTCAATCCATCTTAATGCATATTTCGTGATTCAGCAATCTTATCCTTCGTAATTATATGATTTAATCGGCAGAATTAAGCGATTAATGATAATTTTCCTTTTACTCGGTAAAATCGGGGAAAGGCCATTCCCTTTGTTGGAGGTTGTCACAGCACTGGTTTCTTTAGCCCGGATATTTCGTAAAAAAAGTATCGTTGATATGCTTAACTGCTGATATACAGCAGGATAGATCAATAATTAAAGCAATATCAGCGATGACAAAAGGTAAACAATTAAAGCTACAGTTGACAAGGGTAAAAGGCCGCCGTGTGCGGGTTGATTTCAAGGGCGGAGAGGTTACTTCGGATGCCGGACTGCTTTTGATCCGGGAAGTGGATCGGCAGTTGGGCTTGACCGAACGAGCGGCCCGACAGTTAGTGGACAAACGGCAGAAGGGCAAAGTACGCCATGAGGTATTGGGGATGCTGCGGCAGCGCGTTTACGGGCTGGTGGCGGGCTATGAGGATTTGAACGACTTTGATACCCTGCGCCACGATCCATTGTTGCAAACGGTAACGGGGCGCATTGAAACGTTGGCCAGCGCGCCGACTTTGTGTCGTTTTGAAAACGGGCAGGATCGGCGGGCGGCCTTTGCGGTAAACGAGCTGTTGGTCGAACAGTTCATGGGCTCCTTTGCCGAGGAACCCGAAGAGATCATCCTGGACTTTGACGGCACCGACAATCCGGTGCACGGGCTCCAGGAGGGACGTTTTTTCCACGGTTATTATGATCATTACTGTTTTCTGCCGCTATATGCTTTTTGCGGTGATCAGCTGCTGGTGGCCTACCTGCGGCCGAGCAAGATCGATGCCAGCAAGCATGCCGGGGCCATCCTCAAATTGCTGGTTAAACGGATTCGCCAAAGCTGGCCCCGTACGCGGATTATTTGGCGCGCCGACAGTGGATTTTGTCGAGACCGGATACTCTCTTGGTGCGACCGCAACGAAGTTAGTTACATCGTGGGGATGGCTCGCAATGCACGCTTGCAGCAAGACGCCCAGCAGTTGCAAAAGCAGGCCAAAGAATGGTTCGAACTAAGGGGTAAAAAACAACGGTTATTCCAGGACTTCGTCTATGCTGCCGATTCGTGGCGATGGCTGCGGTTGGTCATCCATAAAGCCGAACACACCGCACAGGGGTCCAACCCGCGCTTCGTGGTGACGAACCTGCCGGGCGATCCCCAGGAGCTTTACGACAAGGTATACTGTGGCCGCGGTGAAATGGAGAACCGAATCAAGGAACAGATGCAATTGTTCAGCGAGCGCACCAGCGCCCATCAATGGTGGGCCAATCAGTGGCGATTGCTCTTGTCGGCGCTGGCCTACACCTTGATGGAAGCCATGCGCCGGTTAGCCTTAAAAGGGACGAAGTGGGCGCGGGCCCAATGCCACACCCTGCGGCTCAAATTAATCAAGATCGGAGCGGTCATCGTGCGCAACACCCGAACGATTCACTTTCACCTAAGTGAGAGTTATCCTTGGGCCAGTCTTTTCAACCATGCGGCCCGCCGATTGGTGCCAACCATTGGTGCCAACCTAAAGGGTGCCCCCGGCACTACCGAACCAATGGGGGAAAGGGGGCAGTGTCTCTACACCCTGAAAAACACCTAAAAATCAAGACGATCTGCTCAAAATACAAAGAAATCCATCTCCAATAGCAATAACGAGCCAAACTTTACCCTTCATGAAATATCCGGGTTAGTATCAAAAAATCCTCATTTACACCCCGAGTCGAGCACCAGTCGCAATAGCTCTACTCGCATCAATACGGCCCGGAACAATTTTCCTGATATTGTCACCTCAGCCATGAGGAGATATTGTCACCTCAGCCATGAGGAAGGTGAACTGTGAAATGGACGGGGAAAACTGGACAGTGGAATAAGGTGGTCTTGAACCACTAAATCCGCTAACCTATGAATGTTATTAAATCACGAAAGAGAAGACAATACAGTGCTGAGTTTAAAGCCCGAGTGGCCCTGGAAGCCATCAGGGGCGCTCATACCATCAACGAGATCGCCGGTCGTTTTGAGGTGCATCCCAACCAGGTGACCCAATGGAAGAAGCAGCTTTTGCAGGGAGCAACGGAGCTGTTTTCGCGCCAGCGGCAGACTCTCAGCAAGGACAACGAGACGGAAAAAGATCACCTTTACCAGGAGATTGGAAAGCTGAAAGTAGAATGCGATTGGCTAAAAAAAAAGTCTGAACAATTCGGTTGGTGAGAGGCGCAAGATGGTGCAACCACTTCAAGGAAAAATCAGTATCGGCAGGCAATGTCAGTTGCTGGGGCTGGCCCGCGGCAGCTATTACTATCGGGCCCGTGCCCAGTGCGAGCAGAACGTTCTCTACATGCATCGCATGGATGAGCTCTACACCCAATATCCGTTTTTTGGTTCTCGCCGGATGACCCAGTGGCTGCGTCGAGAGGGCCATGCAGTGGGACGAGGCCGCATCCAGCGGCTCATGCGCCAAATGGGCCTGGAGGCTATTTATCCGCGTCGAAACTTGAGCCAGGGGCACCGGCAGCACCGCATTTTCCCTTATCTGCTGCGGGGTTTGGCGGTCGAGCGGCCCGACCAGGTATGGTGCAGCGACATCACTTACCTGCGGCTGAGCCGAGGATTCCTTTTCTTGACCGTGGTGTTGGACTGGTTCAGCCGCTACGTGTTGAGCTGGCAGCTTTCCAACACCCTGGAGAGCCGCTTCTGTGTGCTCGCCCTGGAGGAAGCTCTGAGGCGGGCCCAACCTCAAATCTTCAACACCGATCAAGGCAGCCAGTTTACCGGCAGCGAGTTCACCTCGGTGCTGGGGCAAGCCGGGGTGCGCATCAGCATGGACGGGCGTGGCCGCTACCTGGACAACATATTTGTTGAACGCTTTTGGAGAACCCTCAAGTATGAAGACATTTACCTGCGCGAATACGCCACGGCAAAGGAAGCCAGCGAAGGGATAGCCCGCTACCTGGACTTCTACAACCACCTGCGCCCCCACCAAGCCCTGGGCTACCGGACCCCGGCCGAAGTCCATGCAATCGGAGCAAAACCAACCTCCCCGCCAATACAGCTTGCGGGCACCTGCGTGCCCGTCTTTGGCTAAGGACAAAATATATTTTTAAAAAATAATATGAACACGATTTCCACCTTAATCCCACGTCAAAATTGTCCAAACAACCCCGTCCACTTCACTGCTTGGCATGGTGGATCATCTTTGATTCAAAGCGGCTCATTTCACTGGTCGAAGCGGCCAGTTTCCATTCGCTACGACCCCCGGCAATCTGCCTCACGACGGGAATAAGCAAAGAATTACGCAGACGAACACAAGGTCGGAAAGAGGCTATCGAGCGCTATGGAAACCTCATTTGTGGTGGAAAAAATGGAGAATCACTTATATGATGTCGTGTTTCAAAACCGATTGATGATGGAAAAAAAAGCGGATTGACCGGAAAGAAGAAAAAAAAGCTTGCCACGCTTAATTATAATTAGAATAATTCTAAATAATAAACCTATTCAAAAATAAAATTATGATCAGCAAAAGAGTCGAAGAAGCCTTGAACCATCAAATCAACAACGAGCTGGCCTCGTATTATTCCTATCTGGGAATGGTGGCATTTCTGGAATCCACTCCCTATAAAGGATTTGCGACTTGGATGCGCTTGCAGGCGGAAGAAGAGCAAGTTCATGCCATGAAGATTTTCGATTATCTCAACGACCGTGGCGGCAAGGTAGTATTGCAGGCAGTAATACAACCGCAGACAGATTATTCGTCTCCGCTGGAAATCTTCTCCAATAGTTTAGAGCAGGAGATCGAGGTCACGAGCCAGATCAATGATCTATTTTTATTGGCTCAGGAAGAAAAGGACTTTACCACCCTCGAATTTCTAGGCTGGTTCTTGACCGAGCAGGTGGAGGAGGAAAAATCCGCGCAGGACATGGTGGACTTGCTAGAGTTGGCCAAGGATAGCGTAAATGCGCTACTGCGAATCGATTCGCAAGCCGGCCAGAGATCATTGGTAGGTTCGCAGGCTTGAAACATTGCCGGCTGCCGCAAAAGAATGGGAATGATCAAATTCAAGGGCGTGTAAACCTGAGTTTTTCCGCGCGGGATTTATTTGTCATCCGGTCATAAATCCAGCCATAGGTTGCTTCCATCCCATCTTTCAGCTTGGTCGAAGGTTTCCATTGAAATAGTGATTTTATGAGGGTGTTGTCGCTGTTACGGCCGTTGACGCCCTTGGGAGCGTCCAAATTGTAGGTTCGCTTCAACTTTACTCCGGCTATGGCCTCAACGATATCGACGAGTCCATTGATGGTAACCAGTTCGCCGCTGCCGATGTTGAGAGGCTCCTGAAAATGGCTGCCCATGAGCAGATCGATTCCCTTGAGACAATCGTCGATAAACGTAAAGCTGCGCGTTTGCTTTCCGTCGCCCCAGATTTCAATTTCCAGGGAATTATTGAGGGTAGCGTCTATCATTTTTCGGCAAATGGCGGCGGGTGCTTTTTCGCGGCCTCCATCGTATGTTCCTTCGGGGCCGTAAACATTGTGAAAACGGGCCACCGCGATTTCCAGGCCGAAGTCCTCGTGGTAGTGCCGGCACATGCGTTCGCTGAAAAGTTTTTCCCATCCGTAACCATCCTCCGGCATGGCAGGGTAGGCGTCCGCTTCGGCCAGGGGGGTGACATCTTCACTTATTTGTTTGTCGGCGGCATAGACGCAGGCCGATGAGGCATAGAAAAACTTACTCACGCCGGCTTTGCGGGAAGCTTCCAACAGGTGGGTGTTGATGAGCACGCTCAACATGCAGAGAACTTTGTTATTTTCGATGAATCCCATGCCGCCCATGTCGGCGGCCAAATTGTAAACGATTTCGGCGTCTTCGACCGTTTTTTGGCAGGCTTCCTCTTTTTGCAAATTGAGAACCAGATTATCCACATCATCAAACCTCTGAAACCAATGCTCCAGAGGTTTAACCCGGATATTTCGTAAAAAAAGTATCGTTGATATGCTTAACTGCTGATATACAGCAGGATAGATCAATAATTAAAGCAATATCAGCGATGACAAAAGGTAAACAATTAAAGCTACAGTTGACAAGGGTAAAAGGCCGCCGTGTGCGGGTTGATTTCAAGGGCGGAGAGGTTACTTCGGATGCCGGACTGCTTTTGATCCGGGAAGTGGATCGGCAGTTGGGCTTGACCGAACGAGCGGCCCGACAGTTAGTGGACAAACGGCAGAAGGGCAAAGTACGCCATGAGGTATTGGGGATGCTGCGGCAGCGCGTTTACGGGCTGGTGGCGGGCTATGAGGATTTGAACGACTTTGATACCCTGCGCCACGATCCATTGTTGCAAACGGTAACGGGGCGCATTGAAACGTTGGCCAGCGCGCCGACTTTGTGTCGTTTTGAAAACGGGCAGGATCGGCGGGCGGCCTTTGCGGTAAACGGTAGTGTATAAAAAAAGAATGTTATTTTGTATTTTTAGCTGTACAAATAGCGTTAGGCAGTTTATTCTTAGTGCATGGTTACTAAAATTATTAATTGTCGGCACTGTGGAAGTGAAAATATCATTAAATTTGGCAAGACGCCCAACCATAAACAGCGCTACCGCTGCCATGATTGTGGTAAACAAAGCCGCGAAAACCCCACAGTGAAATACACCGAAGAGCAAAAAGAAATGATCCTTCGAGTCTATCAGGAACGCAGCAGTCTACGCGGTTTACAGCGCGCCTTCGGGGTGAGTCCCAACACCGTTTTGAGTTGGTTAAAAAAAACGACAATCGCTGCGACCGCTCAAAAGCACGATTCTTGCGGCCCGCCGCCATGATGTCATTGAACTGGACGAACTGTGGTCTTTTGTGGGGCGCAAGAGCGATGCCCAATGGGTTTGGATCGCTCTTTGCCGACGCACCCGTCAAATCCTCTCCTATGCCATTGGGCCTCGGGATTGGTATCGTTGCCGGGAACTTTACGAGCGTCTGCCACGGGCCTACAAAAGATGTGCCACCTACAGCGACTTTTGGAGCACTTATGATGAAGTCTTTCCTCATAACCGATCCGTGGGAAAAGAAACCGGTGAAACGGCCCATGTGGAACGATGGAACAATACCCTGCGCCAACGACTGGGTCGTTTCACACGCAAAACCCTCTCCTTTTCCAAGCTTAAGAGTATGCATGAAACCTGTCTGAGACTTTTCATTCATCAATATAATCAAGAATTAGCCACCATTCCTACTTAATACACTACCGAATTCTTTTACGTTTCATGAGATTCAAAATTGGGTAAATGGTGGCTGGTCGGGTTTCAAAAGCGTGGACGAGATCATAATCCCGATTCTTGAGGTATTGCATCCTCCTCAAGGTAGTCCAGGGATCCCAACCGGATCTCAATTTCCCAAACAGCAAATCCGGAGATTCCACCATGACCACTCCTTCTTCTACGTATTCCACCAGGCCAACATGTCGAGTGTCAGCAATACATATTACTGTGACTCGATGGCCCCGAAGCACTAGTTCACGTGCTATTTGAACCGTTCGCCAGGTGGCTTTAAACCGTCGGTGATGACTGACCATGAGGATCTTCAATGTATTCAATTTAAATTATTTTTATTATTAACAATACCCACCAGATTTCCCACCAGATTTCGGTAGTGTATAAAAAAAGAATGTTATTTTGTATTTTTAGCTGTACAAATAGCGTTAGGCAGTTTATTCTTAGTGCATGGCTACTAAAATTATTAATTGTCGGCACTGTGGAAGAGAAAATATCATTAAATTTGGCAAGACGCCCAACCATAAACAGCGCTACCGCTGCCATGATTGTGGTAAACAAAGCCGCGAAAACCCCACAGTGAAATACACCGAAGAGCAAAAGGAAATGATCCTTCGAGTCTATCAGGAACGCAGCAGTCTACGCGGTTTACAGCGCGCCTTCGGGGTGAGTCCCAACACCGTTTTGAGTTGGTTAAAAAAAACGACAATCGCTGCGACCGCTCAAAAGCACGATTCTTGCGGCCCGCCGCCATGATGTCATTGAACTGGACGAACTGTGGTCTTTTGTGGGGCGCAAGAGCGATGCCCAATGGGTTTGGATCGCTCTTTGCCGACGCACCCGTCAAATCCTCTCCTATGCCATTGGGCCTCGGGATTGGTATCGTTGCCGGGAACTTTACGAGCGTCTGCCACGGGCCTACAAAAGATGTGCCACCTACAGCGACTTTTGGAGCACTTATGATGAAGTCTTTCCTCATAACCGATCCGTGGGAAAAGAAACCGGTGAAACGGCCCATGTGGAACGATGGAACAATACCCTGCGCCAACGACTGGGTCGTTTCACACGCAAAACCCTCTCCTTTTCCAAGCTTAAGAGTATGCATGAAACCTGTCTGAGACTTTTCATTCATCAATATAATCAAGAATTAGCCACCATTCCTACTTAATACACTACCCAGATTTCTACCTATACCAATTCCAATTTCTTGCCGCATCGTCTTAATCCTTGACCCGTAAAGCGCAACCATAACATATTCCAGTAAATTTTCCATGCCAAATTTTTCCTGGATATTGAAAAGTGTTTTTGTCGTTTTGCTGGCCCTGGCTTTATTGTCCGGCTGCCAGTGTTCGCGCGATTCCGAAAAGGTTCATAAAATTGCCGTCATTCCCAAGGGGACGACGCACGTTTTCTGGGTAGTGTATAAAAAAAGAATGTTATTTTGTATTTTTAGCTGTACAAATAGCGTTAGGCAGTTTATTCTTAGTGCATGGTTACTAAAATTATTAATTGTCGGCACTGTGGAAGTGAAAATATCATTAAATTTGGCAAGACGCCCAACCATAAACAGCGCTACCGCTGCCATGATTGTGGTAAACAAAGCCGCGAAAACCCCACAGTGAAATACACCGAAGAGCAAAAAGAAATGATCCTTCGAGTCTATCAGGAACGCAGCAGTCTACGCGGTTTACAGCGCGCCTTCGGGGTGAGTCCCAACACCGTTTTGAGTTGGTTAAAAAAAACGACAATCGCTGCGACCGCTCAAAAGCACGATTCTTGCGGCCCGCCGCCATGATGTCATTGAACTGGACGAACTGTGGTCTTTTGTGGGGCGCAAGAGCGATGCCCAATGGGTTTGGATCGCTCTTTGCCGACGCACCCGTCAAATCCTCTCCTATGCCATTGGGCCTCGGGATTGGTATCGTTGCCGGGAACTTTACGAGCGTCTGCCACGGGCCTACAAAAGATGTGCCACCTACAGCGACTTTTGGAGCACTTATGATGAAGTCTTTCCTTATAACCGATCCGTGGGAAAAGAAACCGGTGAAACGGCCCATGTGGAACGATGGAACAATACCCTGCGCCAACGACTGGGTCGTTTCACACGCAAAACCCTCTCCTTTTCCAAGCTTAAGAGTATGCATGAAACCTGTCTGAGACTTTTCATTCATCAATATAATCAAGAATTAGCCACCATTCCTACTTAATACACTACCGTTTTCTGGAAGTCCATACATGCCGGGGCCGTTAAGGCCGAGCGGGAATTTAATGCATTGGGCACCAGGGTGCAAGTTATCTGGAAAGCCCCGCTGCTGGAGGACGACCGGGCGGCGCAAATCAATGTGGTGGAAAATTTTATCGGGCAAAATGTCAGCGGCATTGTTCTGCCCCCGCTCGACCGCAAAGCGCTTATCCCGCCGGTGCAAAAGGCGGGCGCGGCCGGCATACCGGTCGTTATTATCGATTCCGGTCTCGATTACTCCGACTATGTGAGCTTTGCCTCGACCGACAATTATCACGGGGGCAGCCTTGCCGGTGAACACCTTGGCGAGCTGTTGGAAGGCAAGGGCAATGTTATCCTTCTTCGGCTGATGGTGGGATCGGCCAGCACCGAAGCCCGGGAGGCTGGTTTTCTGGACGCGATTGCAAAATTTGACGGCATCCGGGTGCTCTCCTCCAATCAATATGCCGGACCCACTCGGGAAACCGCCTACACCGCAGCCCAAAACCTTCTGCAACGATTCGGGGACGAGGTGGATGGAATTTTTACGCCCAACGAATCCGGCACAAACGGTATGCTTTTGGCCCTGCGTTCCATCGGGCGGGCCTCGGAGGTGAAGTTTATCGGTTTCGATGGTGGCAAACAGAATGTTGACGCTCTCCAATCGGGCGATTTGCACGCCATTGTTATCCAGGATCCCTTTCGCATGGGCTATCTGGGGGTGAAGCTCATGGTCGATCATCTGGAGGGTTTGACCACCCAAAAAAGGTTCGATACGGGGGCGAGCCTTGTCACCATTGACAATTTCCAGCAGATGGAAATCCAGTCGATGCTCTTTCCCGCCCTCCGCCCTGGATGAATACCTGCAATAACGGGTAATCAAGAATTGCGCTTTTCATCCCAATTCCGATGAGCGAGTCCGCTTCCGCCCGCGATAAGAACGCAACTCCGCTGCTCTCGGTTCACGGAATTTACAAGCATTTCGGAGCCACCCAGGCATTGCGGAATGTCGATCTGGAGGTTCAGGAAGGCGAGGCGCATGCCTTGATCGGAGAAAATGGGGCCGGCAAAAGCACCTTGGTCAATATTCTCAGCGGCGCTTATGCGGTGGATTCCGGATCATTTGAACTGGATGGGAAACCGGTCGTGGCGGGCAGTCCGATCCATGCCCGGCGGATGGGCATTTCCACCATTTACCAGGAACTCACGCTGGCCCTGCATTTGAGCGTGGAGGAAAATTTGCTACTGGGGGCCGAGCCGTCCCGGTGGGGTTGGCTGGACCGCAAGGAGCGCCGGCGGCAGGCGAGGGAGGCCCTGGCCGCCTTGCACCACGAAAATCTGCCGCTGGATGAACCGGTGCACCGTCTTTCCCTGGCCCAACGACAGATCATTGAAATTGCCCGCGCCTGTCTCGGTTCGACCCGATTATTGATTATGGATGAACCCACCAGCAGTCTTTCCGGCAGCGATGTGGAGGTATTGTTCGCGGTCATTCGAAAACTTAAGGAAAGAGGGGTGGGGATCATTTACATCAGCCATTTTCTGGAAGAATGCCGGGAAGTGGCCGACCGCTTTACGGTATTGCGGGACGGGCAAAAGGTGGGCGGCGGAGAGATGGCGGCGACCGATTTCAGGCAAATCGTCCGCCTCATGGTCGGGCGCGAAGTGAATGAGATTTTCCCGAAACCAGAGAACACTCCCGGTGAAACCATTTTGGAATTGGATAAAATGGCCGGAATAAAAAAACCGCATAGTGTTTCCCTAAAACTGCGCCGGGGTGAGGTATTTGGATTGGCCGGACTGGTGGGGGCCGGGCGCACGGAAACTTTGCGGGCTGTTTTCGGCCTCGACGCCATTGGCGGGGGCGTAGTCTGGATTCACGGCAAGGATGAAACCCGCTCCACTCCACGGGCCCGTCTTGCCAATGGCATCGGTTTGCTCAGTGAAAACAGAAAAGATGAGGGCCTTATGCTCAACCGCAGTCTGGCGGAAAATCTATGCGCCACGCGCTACCGGCCATACACCCGGTTTGGTTTCATCAATTCCCGGAAGTTGCGGTATTCGGCTGTTAATTGGTTGAATAAGCTGCAAGTAAAGGCCCGCAACGAAAGCCAGTCGGCAGCCGAACTCTCCGGTGGGAACCAGCAGAAGATCGCCCTCGGACGGCTTCTCCATCACGATGCCGAAATTTATTTGCTGGATGAGCCGACGCGCGGGATCGACATTGGCAGCAAAGAGCAGATTTACCGGCTCATCAACGAATTGGCCGCCAAGGGCAAGGCGATTATTTTCGTCAATTCCTACCTCCCGGAACTCCTCGGCGTCTGTCACACAATCGGTGTCATGCGAAGGGGGGTCTTGGCGGATTTGCGTGCGGCTGAAGTTTGGAGCGAGCAGCTACTACTGGAATCGACCCTGGGGGAGGGGCAGGGGCAGGGGCAGGAATCCTCTTAATCTAGAGACAGTCGGAGAAACAAATCATGGCGGAAAAATCATCATTATCAAAATGGCGCTGGACCATCGGCGCCTGGCAAAAATTGGGACCGGTCCTGGGGCTGCTGGTGGTCCTGCTCTTGTTTTCAGCGGCGCCCGGATTTTTAACGGCGATCAATTTCAAGTTCATATTGACCCAGACAGTCATCGTGGCCATCGCCTCGCTCGGAATGACGATGATCATTGCCAGCGGCGGGATAGATTTGAGCGTGGGCTCCGTGGTGGCTTTTACCTGTGTGTGTGTGGCCTTGGCGGTGCAGGCCGAGTTGCCTCTGGCGATTGTGGTGTTAGTATCCGTTTTCAGCGGCGGAATGTTCGGGCTCATAAATGGTGTGATTATCGCGGGCTTTAAGATGAATCCCTTTATCGTTACCTTGGGGATGATGGGAGTGGCGCGGGGGGCGGCCAAGTGGGCGGCCGGTAACCAGACCGTCAACTACGATCCGGCCAGCCCGGTTAATCTGGCCATGAACAATCCCGTCCATTGGCCCTTATGGCTGCCGCCCATGGGTGTGCTCCTGGCCCTTTCGATGGCTCTGGTATTTGGGGTCATCCTGAACTATACCGTTTTCGGGCGGCATATTTTTGCCATCGGGTCGAACGAAGCGACCGCCCGGCTCTGCGGCATCCGGACCCGTTTTATCAAGGTGGCGATGTATAGCTGCGCCGGGCTGCTCTATGGGCTGGCCGGTTTGATGCAGGCATCGCGTTTGCAACAAGGCTCGCCCACCGTGGCCGTGGGTTTGGAACTGGATGTGATTGCCGCCGTGGTCATCGGGGGGGCCAGCCTCAGCGGGGGCACGGGCAGCGTGACGGGGGCCGTCATCGGCGCTCTCATTATGGCCTCATTGCGGAACGGCACGCAGTTGATGGGTTGGGAAAATCATGTGCAGGAAATCATAATCGGCATGGTCATCATTCTGGCCGTGGGTATCGACCGCATCAGGCATAGAAGCCAATTCTGAAAAACAGTTCCCCTATCAGCCGGGCTAAACGATTTTCAGTTTGGGTAAATCCTGCCCGTCGATCACCCCGACCGGTTTCCCCTGCGCATCGACCACTATAAGGTCGTTTATATTTGTGGTTTCAAAAACCTTGAGGACATCGACGGCGAGAGCTTCCACCTCGATTGTCTTGGGATTTTTGGTCATGAAATCTTCCACCGGCTGGTAGAGAAAATCCTTTCCGCCAATCGAGCAGCGACGCAGGTCGCCGTCCGAAAAGACGCCTTCCAATACTCCCGTTTGGGGATTGGTCAGGGCGATAGTTCCGCATTTGGCCTGGGTTATGGCTACAATCGCGTCATTAACGTGGACGGTTTTGGGCAAGTGGTCAAACCGCGGCCCGACACGCATGATTTCACCGGCTGTCAACAAGAGAGACTTGCCCAAGCTGCCGGAAGGGTGGAAACGGGCAAAATCCTCGCGGTCGAAACCGCGCACCCCGATATAGACCATGGCGAGGGCGTCTCCCAGGGCCAGGGCGGCGGAGGTGCTGGCGGTCGGAGCCAGGTTCAGGGGGCAGGCTTCCTTTTCCACTTTGTAGGTAAGAACGATGTCCGAATTGGCAGCCAGATCGGATTTTCCCTGAGCCGTCATGGCGACGGTTTGTACGCCCAGCCGTTTGAGGATGGGAAAGAGGGAGAGAATTTCCTCGGACTGCCCGTTGTTGCTGAGGATGAGAACGAGATCGCCTTCGGAGCATACCCCCAAATCACCGTGCAGGGCCTGATTGGGATCGAGAAAACAGGCGGGCACTCCGGTGCTGCAAAAGGTTCCGGCCAGCTTCTGGCATATGGGGGCATTCTTGCCGACACCGGTCAAGATCAACTTCTTACCGGCCAAAATGGTGTCGTGAATGGCCTCAATGACGGCCACAAAACTTGGGCCCAGGTGGTCTCTGGTGGCCCGAATGGCCGCAATTTCCAGATCGAGGCAATTTCTTGCTTTATTTAAAAGCGATTCAGCATCTAGACTCATGCTATTGATTTGCGGATTTACTGCCTGCCTTGTCTTTACAACCAGGTTGTGTTTTTTTTAAATTACTAATTAATTTTAGCTACTGTCGATGATCACTTTGCCACAGACCATTTTTTTAACCGCCTTACTGATCTTTGCGGCAGGTTGCGGCGGCAGTTCCGTGGAGGTGGTTTCGGAAGAGCAGGAGAAATCCTTTCTGCGGGGCAAGCGATATGAGCGCGAAGGCAACCACAGCGAGGCTTTGAGCGCTTTTTTAAAAGTCATTGCACGGCGGGAAGAGGCGGCCGATTCGCACCTGGAAGCGGGCAGAATATTCCTCAACCATATAAAGGACCCCATTTCGGCCATCTACCATTTTAGGAAATATCTGGAAATAAGGCCCGATTCGGTGCAAGCCGGTCTCGTCCGCCAATTGATCGATACCTCCAAAAAGGAATTTGCCCGCACCCTGGCCGGTCATCCATTTGAAAACGATATTGACCGGCTCGATTTGCTGGAGCTTGTCAACCAACTGAAACTCGACAACCGAAGGATGCGCGAGCAATTGGCGGCCTCCGCCGGTGTTGCAATGCGCGCAGTTAATGGTATGGCTGGAGAAGAATCGCAAACTTTGGGTGAAGATTCGCTCCCGGAATCTGCGCAGACCTATGCCCCGACCTATGCCGGTAGTAATGAACAGGCCCCTGCCGCACCTTCTGGGGTTGCGGCTAATAATGCCGAGACGCGGCCCACAACTTACATCATTCAACCCGGTGACAATCTCAGCAAAATAAGCGCTAAGGTTTATGGCAGCCCGGGCCGCTGGAGGGAAATTTTCCAGGCTAATCAGGACAAGCTTGCCAATCCGAACGATTTGAGGGTTGGAGTGGAACTGCGCATACCTTAAATTGATTTTTAGGGGGAATGTCCGACAATAAAGCTGAATGACTCGAAAATAAAAAATTATGCCCTATTTTGACAATAATGCCACCACACCGCTGAGCAAAGCGGCTGAGGAAGCCTTTTTGATTGCTTCGAGGAATCATTGGCAGAACCCCTCCAGCCCTTATCGGTCGGCGGCCAGGGCGCGCAACCTTTTCGATCAGAATCGGGAGTGGTTGGCGGCACTGCTGGGTTGCCCAGCCGAGGGTATTGTCTTCAATTCCGGCCCCACCGAGGGCAATAATGCGATTTTCAATTATCTGGCGGCCAAACATTCGAGCGACGCCCGCGTTGTCGTATCGGCCATTGAGCACACCAGCGTTCTGGAACCGGCCCGCGCCGCTTTTCCCGGCCGGGTGGATTATCTTCCGGCCCTGCCTTCTGGAGTGGCAGACCTGTCCACGCTTCCGCAATTGTTGGAAAATCCAAAAGTGGCGCTGGTTTCCCTGATGGCGGCCAACAACGAAACCGGTGTATTGCAACCTTGGCGGGAATGCCTCGAAATTTGCCGCCGCAAGGGGACGCCTTTTCATATAGACGCCTCCCAGTGGTTGGGGAAGATGCCTGTGGACGGGCTCGGCGACTGCGACTACCTGACTGCTTGCGCGCACAAATTCGGCGGACCCAAAGGGGTAGGCTTTATCCTCATGGGGCGGGAGGAGGCCGGTTTCAAATCCCAATTGGGCGGGACACATGAGAATGGGCGTCGCGCAGGCACGGAAAATTTACCCGGCATTCACTCCATGCTGGCGGCGCTCAAACATGTCTACAAAAACCAGCAGGAGACCATGTGCGACCAGGAAGCCCGCCGGGACGCTTTTGAGAAAACCCTTTGCCGGGAGATTCCCGGGGCACACATTATCGGAGGCCAAAGCGAGCGGTTGTGGAATACGGTTTACGCTGTGATGCCAAAGTATGCCAATACCCGATGGGTTGCCTTGCTCGATAAACGCGGTTTTACGGTATCTACCGGATCGGCCTGCGCGACGGGTAAAAAGGGGCCATCCCACGTGCTTGTGGCCATGGGAATCGAGTCGGAAGAAGCCGGGCGCATACTTCGAGTGAGCGGCCGATGGGACACCTCCGCTGCGGCCTGGAATGGTTTGAGAGCGGCTTTTATCGAGGTTTGGGAAGAACTGAACAGGTCTAAGTCCAGCCTCGAGGGAACCATGGTGATTTCGATTTAATGCGGATAAGAGGTCTCCATCCGCAGGATTCACTGGCATCTATAACCGGCCGGAGTTTAATCTTGACCGATAATGCGCAGGGCTGGTCTTGGCAAATTGGGCGCAACCGCGATGATTGAAATGGAGCCGTGGCAATGGATTATCGGTTGGCTGGGTGCCTTGATGGTAGGCGTGGGCAAGGGCGGGATTCCGGGAATGGGCAATTTAACCATCGCTTTATACGCCCTGGCATTTCCGCCTCGGGAATCGGTCGGCATTCTGCTTGTCGTGCTTCTGAGCGCCGACTCGGTCGCCATTACGGTTTACCGGAGGCATGTGCACTGGTTGTCCCTCGGTAAGCTCATGCCCTGGTCGCTGGCGGGCATAGCGGTGGGCTACTTTGCTCTCGATAAAATCGATAATGATGGCGTGCGCCGGCTTATCGGCATCATTTTACTTGGCATGACCGCGGTGCATTTTTTTCGTCGTTGGCAGCTTGCCCGGGTCGGCCTGGAAAATGGTCAAGATCGCCTCCCGCACTCGCTCTGGTTCGTCGCCCCGATGGGGTTGATTGGCGGGTTCGCCACTATGACGGCCAATGGGGCTGGTCCGGTTGCGGCTCTTTACCTACTCGCCGTCGGATTGCCAAAAATGGCGTTCATCGGGACCAGCGCCTGGTTTTTTGTCATCCTCAATCTGGTTAAAATTCCCTTGCAGGCGGATTTGGAGGTAATCACCGGAGAGACCCTTCAATTGAGCCTGGCATTTGCTCCTGTCGCCGCCATTGGCGTCATTTTTTCCCGCCTGGCTATTAAGTATATCAACCAGAAATTCTTTGAAAACCTGGTCTGGTTTTTTATTGTCGTAGCCGGAGTCGCGCTACTTTTTAATCTTTCCGCGGCATTCAAGTAACGGCTATGGCAAAAAAATCGGTGAGAGCCCAATGGGCGGCCAAATTGAAAGGCAATCTGCGATCATCAGGCGGGCCGGAGGACGGATCTCTTATCAGCCGAAAGCCATTTCGGGGAACCATTCTGGGCATCGACCCGAGCCTGCGCGGAACCGGGTTGGCCGTTCTCAACAACGAAGCCGAAGGCCCCGCCCGGCTCTTATTCAGCCGCACCGTCAAGCTGAAACCAGCCCTTTCCATGGCGGAATGCCTGGCGGAAATTTCAGTGGCCGTAAGCGAGGTGCTGGATCAGTTTCCGGTGGACCACGTCGCCCTTGAGCAGACCATTTACGTGCAGAATGTTCAAACCGCACAGGTGTTGGGGGCTGCGCGAGGGGCCGCCATTGCAGCGGCCGCGATGCGGAAATTGCCCGTTTTCGAGTATGCGCCGTTGCGCGTCAAGCAGGCGGTAGTCGGTTACGGACGGGCCAGCAAAATCCAGGTGGCCCGGACCGTAAAAAGTCTATTGAGACACGTCGAAACCCTCAATCACGACGAGGCCGACGCCGCCGGAGTGGCCCTTTGCCATGCCATGACCTACCGCGTGGCTGAGAAGGGATAGGTTCTATTAAAGTTATTCCGTCTCTTGCGCCTTCTCGGTGTTATTGTTGAGGATGCACTGGAGCAGAGGATTTTTTTTATCCGTGATGGCAGCAACGATCGCCTCGAACTCCCTTTGGCGGGTGAGATAACTGGCTACGTAAATGCAGTCCCCATCCTGATCGACTATGCGGAAATAACCCAGCCCGAGTATATTTTGCCGGCTGGCTTTCCTGATTTCCCCCCATGGCATGAAGAGGGTCGCGCCGAGGGAATTGTAACTGGTGATTCCTTCCGGACTGATCTCACTTCTCAGTGTCAAAACCAGCAAGAGGGAAGTGAAAAAGGCAACCATGGTGATCAGGTTGAGGTTTCGAAACAGTTCAATCTGGACGAGTGATATGCCCACGAATATCCAGATCCGGGCTATATCCAGAATAAGGAGGGTGACGTGTACTGGATTTGTTGGACACGGGATTCTCTTATATTCATTGTTTATTGATTAGTGTGTCAGGCGGCTTGTTTTGGTAAAGGGTTTTGTTTTCTCGTTGCCCCCCATGGGGGGCAAATATTTTCCTCGAATTGGACTGGGCTTTGGTAACTCAGAGAGGAATGTTTGCGATATCGGTTGTAGAAGATTTCCACGTATTCGAAGACAGTTGATCGCAGTTCGCGCTCGTCGGCAAAGTGGCGGCCTCGAATCGTGCTGGTCTTGAAGCGGCCGTAGAACGATTCCATGGCCGCGTTGTCGTAGCAGTTGCCTTGGGCGCTCATGCTCGGCTTCATGCCTAGTTCAGAGATCAGCCTCTGATAGTCGTCGCTGGCGTAGGGGCTGCCCCGATCGCTGTGATGAATAATCCCGGTGCGCAGTGTGCCGCGGGTCATGGCCGCGGCTTTGAGGGCCTTGCCAACCAGCTTCGCGTCGTTGTGGTTGGAAACGCTCCAGCCCAGCAGGCGTCGGCTGAACAGGTCCATCACCGTGGCCAAGTACATCCAACCGGCCAGGGTCCGTAGGTAGGTCGTGTCCGCCACCCAGACCTCGTCGATATGGGTCGGCTGGCCATGCTTTTTAAGCACATTGGGGCTGTAACCATAGGGATGGTTACTGTTGGTTTTTAATGGCTTAAAGCGTTTACTCTGGGTGCTTTTGATTCCCATTTCACGCATCAGACGCAGAGCCCGGTCACGGCCGCAATCGATGCCCTCATCATCCTTCAGATGGCGGTGCATTGGCCGATGCCCATAAGCGGCCCTTGGCCTCTTTGTGTACCTTCAGGATCGCCCCCTTGATTCCCTCGTCCTCGATCCGCCGGGCCGAGGGCGCTCGGTGCCTCCAGCAGTAATAGCCACTGCGACAAATCCCCATCGCCGAGCATATTTCCTCGATCTTGAAGCGCCCCTCGTTGTCTTTGACAAACTGGTACTTCATTGTTCGTCCTTGGCAAAGTAGCCCACCGTTTTTTTTAGTATCTGGTTGATCCGCTCCGAGCGGCGCAGCTCTTTGCGAAGACGATCTATCTCGGCCGCCATCTCCTTCGGACTGCTCTGTCGCTTTGAGGTGGCTTCGCCCTGCTGATCGTCCAGATAGAGCCTCTTCCACCTATACAATTGGTTGGTGTTGACCCCAAGTTTGGTCGATACCTCGGTGGCTTGGTCGATACCTCGGTGGCGCTCAGACCATCGAGTATCATCAGTTGAACTGCCTCATTTTTGAACTCTATACTAAAGCGTCTTCTTCCCATGCTTCGATTCTCCATTTAGGAGAATCTCGTGTCCACTTTTTCCAGTGCACATCAGGGCGCCCAGCAGCCATAAAAAAAGGGTGGAAAATTGGCAGCGGTAGGATTGAGTGGGTGACCCCATGCTGTTTTTTTAATAGTTGCATCCAATTTCCAGGCAAGACTGAAAAGTTGCATCTGATTATCTACTACCAACTTTTGTAAAACCAAACGGAAATGGATTGGCGGTTAGCGCTAATCACGGAATATGTCGAGAAGGCTGCCTTTGTAGTTTTTTCCTTGGCCGCCCTGATCGTTCAGGCCCCAGTGATATTTGGAATAGACTATTTTGAAATCTCCTGCTGCCAGAAACGGTTTATGCCGTTTCGGGGCGTGCCTTTGCAATATTGATTTGATGCCGCCTCCAGCTGCAAAGTCTTCACTGTACCATTTGAAAATCCGGGAAATTTCGGCCCGTTTTTCCGAATGTGAAAACCGGTTGAGGTCAACCCTGGAAAGCCAGATGCGGTAAACCTCCTCGATCCGTGCATCCAGATTCTCAGACTCGTAAGCAAATTTCTGCAATGGCGGGCAACTGCGGGCCGCACAAACGACAACGGCGTGAACTTTCCACCCGATGAGGGGAATCAGGGCGCCTTTTTCGATATCGTCCAGGGAGACTCGCATTCCTCCCACCAGATACCGGCGCGCAGTCCAGACATCCTTCACTTGCAAAATGCTCTCGACTGGGTAATTTTCAAGCATCGCTTTGATGGTAAAGGCGTTATAGGCGTTAATGAGGGAAGCGGCCTCTTCCGCTTTCGAGATTTTCGGGTCGGGCGCGGGAGCGTATTGATCGAGGTATTCTTGCAGCCGCTCAATGTCTCCCCGGTCGGTCTTCCAGGCCCCGTAATCGACCAGACCGCGAGCATTGACATACTTTTGCAAAAGCTCCTCGAAACGGGAGTGTTCGATTTCAGAGGGAACCGAGGGGCGCAAGTAATCGGCCCCGGTGAGTATCTGACCGGCACTGGCGCAGTATCCGGCAATGAACAGAAAATTAATGAAGAATCGCATGGAGATTCAGGAAACTGTTGCCGTATCCGAGTCTGGTTCCAGGTGGGCATCGTGGAGAGCTTTACGAGCAATTTTGGTGACATATACCGTCACCGCAATGGTGGCCAGAAATGCAACCGCGTTGAGGGCGAGCTTTCCGGTGTCGGCCCCTCCCGCCGCTGCTTCGGCTGCGGTTTTGCCCAGCGATCCAATGTAAACAAACAAAATCGTGCCCGGAATCATGCCGATCCAGCTGGCCAGCACATAGGGCCAGAAGGCCACCGAAGTCAGGCCATAAAGGTAATTGCTGAGGTTGAAGGGCAAAAGTGGGGTGAGCCTCAAGAGTAAAACGATTTTCCAGCCCTCCTTGCCGATGGCCGCATCAATGGCCGTGAATTTGCGGTTTTTCCCGAACCTGTTTTCAATCCTTTCACGGGCCAGGTAACGGGCCACCAGAAAAGCCAGGGCGGCCCCCGTGACCGAGCCGAACGATACGAGAATCGATCCAGTGATAACGCCAAAAAGCAGACCGGCGCCGATGGTCAGAATGGAACCGGGGAAAAAGAAAACCGTGGCCACTATGTAGCTTGCCGCATAAACGCCGTAACCGGCTACCCCGAGGCTTTCGATCCAGGCGTAAAATTCCTCTACCCGTCCGGACTCAACCGGTCCGGTGGGAGTTTCCGCTCCCGTTTGGGCCAGTAATTCTATCCCGCCGGCCAGGCTCAGGATGATTGCCACGAATAGGCCGATCCAGCGGAAAAGCGTGTGGTTTTTTCTTTGATACGGCATCGCCGTTTTTTTTATCAATTGACCTGCCTATGGAACAGCCAGGTGAAAATAGATTTGGTTCTGGCCGTCAGACGCGTTCGGTTGTAGCTGTCGCCCAGTTTGCGGGCCGCCTCCGCAAAGGTGGGGTAGGCGTGTATGGTGTTGCCAATTTTTCCCAGGCCGATGCCGTGCTTCATTGCGAGGACGAACTCGTGTAGGAGATCACCGGCATGTTCTGCCACGATAGTCACGCCGAGAATTTTATCGGTGCCTTTGGCCGTCAGAACTTTGACAAAACCCTCGTCGGCGGATTCCAGGATGGCCCGGTCCACATCGTTCATTTGTTGTGTGTAGAGATCGTAGGGGATGTTTTCCTTTTTGGCGTCGGTCTCGTTGAGGCCCACCCTGGCGACTTCCGGGCTAGTGTAGGTGGCCCAGGGAACGACAGAGTAATCCACTTTGCTCCTGGGCAGCGGCAGGGGAACGAGGCTTTTGACAATGTTGCCCACGACGGTGCGGGCATGATGATCGGCCATGTGGGTGAATTGGTAGGGTCCCACGATATCGCCCGCCGCATAGATGTGGGGCTGAGAGGTCTGCAGGTTTTCGTTTACGATGATTCCCCTCCGGTTGAAATCGACTTGGGCCGCTTCCAGGTTCAATTTTTCCACGTTGGGGATGCGGCCCGCCGCCACCAGCAAAGTCTCCGCCTCGATGGTTTCGACTTTGGCTTGGGGGTCGTCTTTATCGCTGAATGGAACAAATTCCAGGCGAATGCGGCCATTTTCTTGAACCACTCTTCTGGGCAGGACCCCGGTTCGGATGTCAAGGCCTTCTTCTTGCAGGCGTTGGCGTATGAATTGGCTCACCTCCGCATCCTCCCGAATGAGAATTTGCGGAAAAACTTCGACCAGCTTAACTTTAACACCCAAACGGTTGATGGCCTGACCCAATTCCACCCCGATGGGACCTCCACCGATCACTATCATGCTCTCGGGTTTTTCATTCAAGTGGTCAAAAAGATTTTCGTTGGTGAAATAGGGGACTTGTTCGATGCCCTCGATGGGCGGAATCCCGGCCCGGCTTCCCGTCGCGATGACAAATTTTTTGGCCTTCAATACCTGGCCGTTTACCTCCACTTCATGCGGGGAGAGAAACCGCGCTTCTCCCTGAAACACATCCACGCCCAGGCTTTCGTAGCGCTCGACCGAATCGTTCGGCTCAATCAAGGCCCGGCGCGCTCTCATGCGCTCGAATACTTTGTTAAATTCGAAAACCGGTTCCTGCTTTTCCAGTCCCCAACGTTCGCTCTGGCGAATGTTCTGAATGGCGCGGGCCGATGAAATGAGGCCCTTGCTTGGCACACAGCCGTAGTTGAGGCAATCGCCCCCCATTTTATGTTTTTCGATGAGGGCGGCCCTTCCTCCCATTCCGGCTATGGCCGAAGTGGTGACCAGACCCGCGGTGCCAGCGCCGATGGCGATGACATTATAGATTCCTTTGCCTTTTTCCGGTTTCATGTTGGGTCTAGATGGTAAAATAAATTCGAAATTTTATTATTGGTCGGACGCCTGACTGTTTCCTTACATAGGTGCTGGATGCTGGATTCCGTTGGTCAGGATTATTTCAGGTATTTCCAGGTTAACAGGATGTCCTGAAATGTTTTGCGGATGGGGTTTCGGCCGAAGCGGCGGCCCGAAGTCAGGATGGGGGGGTTGAGGATGGCTGTTTTGCCTCTTTGGGCCAGGCGGCGGGAAAATGACATATCTTCCAAGAGGTCGATTTCCGGAAACCCTCCCATTTCCTCGAAGATGGATTTTCGGACGAATATTCCCTGGTCGCCAAAGCTCCAACCGAACCAACGCAGTCTTAAATCGGCCAGCAGGCAGGTGAACTTCAGGAATAACGAAGTATGATCAAAACGCCGGCAAAAGGCGCCGCCTACCGTTTCGGGCTTTGCCATGCAGGCATTGATTTTTTCCAGGGCGTTGGCCGGAAGACGAGTGTCCGCGTGAAGAAAGAAGAGGATTTCCCCCCGGGCGGCGTGTGCGCCCATATTCATTTGCGCCGCCCGCTGGCGCAGGGGAGAGATTAGGAGGCGGGCCCCGGCTTCTTTGGCCAGGTTTTGTGTCTGGTCGGAACTGCCGCCATCAACCACCAGGATTTCGACAGTCACGTTTTCGTCCGACAGGCTGCCTAAAGCATGAGGGAGCGAGGCCGCCTCGTTAAGCGTCGGCATGATGATGCTAATGGAGAAATTTTCCGGCATTCCATTTCAAATTCCGCGCGGATGAGCGTCCGGCGGCGGCGCTTTGCGGCAAACCTCTCGGAGGGCGAGTCGGTGGCCGGTGTTCGGCGTTTTATTGCCGAACCGCTTCCACTGTAATTTCAATAGAGACATCATCACCAATCATCGAGAGGACACCGTAATCAATTCCGAATTCGGTGCGTTTGAGGGAGGCGGTGGCCGTCCAGCCGCTGATGTATTTTTTTCTGTCGCCTTGACCAACTTCACCAGCGCCCAGGAGGGTCACATCCAAGACAATGGATTTGGTGGTTTTGAGGATGGTCAGGTCGCCCGTTACTTTGAATTTGTTTTCGCCGACAGACTCCCAGTTGGTGCTTTCAAACGTCATGGTGGGATGGGTAAGGGCGTGAAAAAATTCATCCGAGCGCAGATGCCTGTCTCTTTTTTCGCTGTTAGTATCGACGCTGCCGATATGGATGACCGCCTTGGCGCTGTTGTTGACCGGATTTTCGGGATCGTAGAGGATCGTCCCTTCAAATTCCGAGAAGTTCCCCGGAACGGGGCTGAAGAAGTGCCGTACGCTGAATGAAACGCTGGAATGAGCCGGATCGATTTTGTAGGTATCGACAGCGGCCTGAGCGGTCCCGCAAAGAAGGGCAATGGCGGTATAGTAAAGAGGCAGGGAATTTTTCCAGAGAGGCAATTTCATGGCAGGGGTATTGTTTTTGCGATTCAAAATAGACTCTTTAAAATAACGCCGATGTCAAACTAAAGCAGCGGGCTCAAGTCTTCCGGCTTGCCTTCAACCGTCAAAACGTAGATCATGCTACCGTCCATCCAGAGAGCCGTGGCGTATTTGCCGAATTGTTTGAAGGACGGCTCTTTTTGATCTCTTTGGGTGGCGATTCCCTCCCGGTTGAGCACGTATAAATTGTAAAATTTGTTCCCTTTGAGACAGAGAATGCCCACCGGATTGTTTTCCCATTTAAAGGTCAAACATCCCAATCCGGACAACTGATCCATGTTATCCGGCAGCCTCTGGGGGTGGGGGTGCCGATGCGGGTTGGGCGCTCCCTCTTTGATCAGGAATGCGCTCAAGTCATTTATCTCGTGGCTTCCGAAATCCAGAGGCCGAATGGTGGGCGAATGCACGGCCGCGGCCCGCGCAAAATTGTCCATTAGGGCAAGCTCCCCAACTGGGGGCGCTGTCGATTTTTTTTGGGTGAAAACCGCAGCCACGGTCAGGAGAGCTATCAAGCAAGCGGCGGCAGCCCATGTCCCAGGCTGTCTCCACCAGATAATTTTGGCTTTTTTGGTTTGGTTTTCCACAGCGGCTGTGGCCTCGCTTAAAATCCTTTCCATCAATCCGGACGGAGGCTGGATATCCTTCAATTTGGCCGCAAATGCGCGATCAAAGGCTTGTTCTTTTTTCAGCAAAGCCTGCAATTGGGGATCTTCCGAGGCCATGCGCAGGGCCTCCCTGACGTCCGGGTCATCCATTTCGGATAGATCGGCCCGATAGGCCCGTAGGATTTGTTTGGCTTCGTTTTTATCCATCAATTTTTTAACCCCTTTCTTTGCGGAGCAAATTTTCTTTCAATTGCGCCTTGCCCCTTGAGAGTCGGGACATGACGGTGCCGATGGGCAATTCCAAAGCTGCCGCTATCTCTTTGTAGGAAAGGTCTTCGAGGTAAAACAAGGTTATCGGCGCGCGGTAAATTTCATCAACTTCGGCCAGCGCTTCGACGGCCCCGGCGGCATCAAGCGAAGACACATAATCCGGCGTCACGACGGGCATCTCGGCTTCAAGCAGTTCCGGTTCGTAAGAACTCATGTTTCTGCCCCGGCGGCGCACCATCAGAAATTCACGGTAGAGCGAGGTAAAAAGCCACGACTTTACCTTGGAGGCATCCCGCAGGGAAGACCCTTTTGTGGCCCAGATATAGAACGTCTGCTGAGTGAGATCGCAGGCGTCGTCCTCATTTTTGGCCAGGCTGTAGGCAAAACGGAATAGTGGTGTATAATAATTTTTCACCAGATCATTAAAATCCAAATGTTGATTTACTTGTTTAGGAGCATCCATTTTTAGACTTTATTCCCGGTCAATGTTGCCTGGATTAACAAAGTGAATTTCAACTTCCGATTCATATAATGAGCATGGCGTCTCCATAACTGAAAAACCGGTAACCCAACGAAATAGCTTCACCGTAGATAGCTTTCAACCATTTAATGCCGGTGGTCTCCCCCGGCGTGAGATAAGACGATACGAGGCAAAGGAGGGTTGATCGCGGCAGGTGAAAATTGGTCAAAAGGGCATCCGTGACTTTAAACCGATAGGGTGGAATAATAAACAGATCGGCTTCCGAGCGAAAAGTTCCCTCCACTTCAGGAATTGCCTGCCGGTGGGTCCAACAGTGCTCCATGGCTCTGGCCGAAGTGGTGCCGACGGCAATCCGGACCGTTCCCGAAGCGGGTTGGAGGGCTTTTAAGGTGGACCCGGAAATTTCATAAATTTCCTTGTGGATGGGGTGGTCTTCGACTTTTTCGCATTGCACCGGCTGAAAAGTATCCAGCCCAATTTGCAGAGTTAGGTCGTGAAAAGGGAATCCCAGCCGCTCCAGGCGATCAATCAGTTCAGGGCTGAAATGCAGGCCCGCGGTGGGGGCGGCGGCGGCCAGCTCTTTTTTGGGATGGGCATAAACCGTCTGGTAACGCTCCGAGTCCTGCGGATCGGGTTTCTGGCGGCGAATGTAGGGAGGCAGGGGCATTTCTCCCATTAGTTGGGTCAGTTGCAAGATGCTTTCATAGTTTGCCGGATTAAACTCGACCCGGTATTGGCCGGCATCCGATTTGGCCATCACCGTGGCCGAATATTTGCCTTGGCAGCCGAAAGTGGAACCCGGTTTGAGCCTGCGGCCGGGCTTGAGCAGGCACCACCATTGGTTCGGTATGCCAGCGGCAGGGTGGAGGAGTAGGCATTCCACCTCTCCGCCGGTCGGCCTGCGGCCCCTCAGACGGGCTTTGATGACCTTTACATTATTGCGGAACAATCGGCTGCCATCCGGCAGCAAATCCGGCAGGTCGCGAAAAATGAAGTGTTCCAGGCGGCCGCTTTGGCGGTTGGCGAGCAACAACCTGGCATCGTCGCGCCGTGAGGCCGGAGATTGCGCGATGCACTCCTCCGGCAGATTGAAATCCAGCAGTTTGGTATCCAAAGTCCTTGGGGGGTCTATCGCTGTAGTGCCGGGGCGTCGCTTGTCGGCGTTACCTGACACGCCTTGTTCGACTCCCATTTTTCCCTTGAGATTCCAAGTAGGTTTACGTCAACACACTTTCCAGTCTTTTGACATCCTTGAGGAATATATTCGATAAATTTCATTCCGCTTTTCATCAAAACAATTTCGCTGGCTTTGTTCCAGATTGCATGACAGGCAACGATTTTTGAAGCTCCTAATTCTTCGAATCCAAATTTCATCAAAGCAGAAATCGCTTCAGACATGTATCCTTTATTCTGTTTTTCCGGATGGGTCCAAAAGCCAAAATCCCAAACGGAATCACTTTTTGATCGAATCGATATCCTTCCGATAAATTCTTTTGATTTTTTCGATTCGATACTGAAACAGTAGCCTTGATCTTCCTTCCACGCTCTAACATTCGCTTCGTGGGGTGCGATCAACTCTTCCTCACGTTGAGGCGGATCCCAGAGCATGCCATCATTGAAGCCATCGTGCCGGGTTGCGGAGAATATGTGAGGAATGTCTTCTTTCGAAACGTATCTTAGACGAGAAACGTATCTTAGACGACACCGAGGCGTTTCAATAGAATATGAGGTGGGAAACTTCATTTTTGGCCAATCATTCTTATTGGCGGCCCTTGACTAGTTGATTGACCGTTGAGGGGTCGGCCAGGGTGGAGATGTCGCCCAGGGATTCGCTGTCCACGGTTCCTTCGGCAATTTTCCGCAATATCCGCCGCATGATTTTGCCCGATCGTGTCTTGGGCAGGGCATCGGTGAACTGTATTTTATCGGGCGCCGCAATGGGGCCGATTTCTTTGCGCACGTGCAGGACAAGCTCTTTCTTCAAGCCTTCGCTTTCGGCCACCCCTTCCACCAGGGTGACATAGGCGTAGAGGCCCTGCCCCTTGATTTCGTGAGGCATGGGAGCGACGGCAGCCTCGGCCACCATTGTGTGGCTGACGAGGGCGCTTTCCACCTCCGCAGTGCCTATACGGTGGCCGGAGACGTTGACCACGTCGTCGATCCGGCCCATCAACCAGTAATTGCCATCCTCGTCCACGCGGCAGCCATCGCCGGTGGTATAGACATCGTTGTAGATGGTAAAATAGGTGTCGATAAAACGGTCGTGATCGCCCCAGTTGGTCCGCATCATGCCGGGCCAGGAGTTCTTGATGATCAGTTTGCCGCCCTCATTGACGTCGCATTCGGAACCGTCGTCGCGCAGAATGGCCGGTTCGATCCCGAAAAACGGGCGGCAGGCGCTTCCCGGTTTGGTGGTGTGCGCTCCGGGCAAAGGCGTTATGAGAACGCCTCCCGTTTCCGTTTGCCACCAGGTATCGACGATGGGGCAGCGGGTTTTGCCGATCTGCTCATGGTACCAAATCCAGGCTTCGGGGTTGATCGGTTCGCCCACCGTGCCGAGTATACGGAGCGAATCCAGGTTGTGCTTGGCTGGCCACTCGTCACCCAGCCGGATGAGGGCGCGGATGGCGGTTGGGGCGGTGTAAAAAATGCTCACCTTGTATTTTTCCACGATCTGCCAGAAACGGCCCGCGTCGGGGTAGGTAGGTACGCCTTCGAACATGAGCGTGGTGGCCCCGTTGGCCAACGGTCCGTAAACGATATAGCTGTGCCCGGTGACCCAGCCGATGTCGGCGGTGCACCAGTAAATATCGTCATCGTGCAGGTCGAAAATGTATTTGTGGGTAATGGCGGCATAAAGCAAATAACCCGCCGTGGTATGCACCACACCCTTGGGTTTGCCGGTCGATCCGGAAGTGTAGAGAATAAAAAGTTTGTCCTCAGCGTTGAGGGAGGCTGCCTCGCACTGGTCGGAGGCTTCCGCCATCAAATCATGGTACCACAGATCGCGACCCTCGACGACCTGGCACGGCGCTTCATTTCGCCTGACAAGAACCACTTTTTCAATTGAGGGGGTGTCCTGAAGGGCTTCATCGGAAATATCTTTCAACCGGATATGCTTGCCTGCTCGTAAGGAGACATTGGCGGTGATGAGCAGTTTGCAGTCGGAGTCGTTGATGCGCCCGCGCAGGGCGTCGGCACTGAAGCCCCCGAAGACGACTGAGTGGATGGCCCCGAGGCGGGCGCAGGCCAGCATGGCCACAGGAAGTTCCGGGATCATGGGCAGGTAGATGCAGACCCGGTCGCCTTTGCTTATTTTGAGGGACTTGAGGACATTGGCGAATTTGCAGACTTCTCCATGCAGTTCGGCATAGGAAATATGCCGGGTTTCCTCCTCCGGTTCTCCTTGCCAGATGATGGCTGTTTTTTGGGCGGTGGGCGTTCCCAGGTGCCGGTCCAGGCAGTTGTGGGAAACATTGAGTTCCCCGTCGGCAAACCAGGTATGTTCGATCTTGCGCTGCTCGGTGTTCCAGTTTTGCTGGCGCGCTTTGGTCGGCTTTTTAAACCAGGACAGGTTTTCTGCCTGTTCGAGCCAGAATCCTTCCACATCCCGCACGGAGCGATTATACATCTCCAGGTATTGCTCCTGCGAGTTTATATGCGCTTTTTCGGTAATATTGGAAGGTGGAGGAAACGTCCTCCTTTCGCTCATAAGTGAAGAGATGGATTTACTTTCCTCAGTCATTTTATTTTATTATTAAGAGTCCAAGGTTCCCTTTGTGGATTGGTTCCCTTGGTATTCTAGCCTTGTTTGAATGGGGTTTCAGGTACTTGCCGGGCGCCGAAAGTGTCAACCTTATCTTTTCATGGATTTCGCTGCCGGAATCAATCCTCTTGTATCTTTCTTGTATCTTGACAGGTAAAATGCCACCTTTTTCCTCTAAAAATTCATAGTTACTGCATGAATTCACCACTCGCTACCTCATCGCTCCAGTCGAAAACCGCCCAAACTGAGGCGGCGGCCTTCATCATCGATGCCGATGTGCACAACTATCCTGCTTCCATGGAGGACTTTTTCCCTTTTCTATCCTCCCGATGGAAGGCCTATATTTGCCAGTCGGGGATGCCATTGCCGGGAGTCTCGCTATACCCCAAAGTATATGAAAGAGCCGCCCGACGCGATGCCTGGACTCCTGATGGGAATGCGCCCGGAACCGATCCCGATTTTGCCAGAGAACAACTGCTCGATGCCTGGAAGATAAAAACCGCCATCCTCAATCCCCTGGTGGGCATTCCGGCGGTGCACAACCTCGATTTGGGCAACGCCCTTATGCGGGCGACGAACGACTGGATGGCCTCTGTCTGGCTGGATGCGGATGCGCGCTGGCGCGGTTCCATGGTAGTCAATGTGAACGACCCGGAAGCCTCCGCGGTGGAAATCCGGCGGGTTTCCGCGGATTCGCGCTTTGTTCAGGTTCTACTGCTGGTGCGCTCTCACGCGCCTTACGGCCGCCGGGAATTTCGACCCATCTTTGAGGCTGCGGCCGAGGTTGGCCTGCCTGTAGGCATACACTTCGGGGGCGATGGCAAGGGCAATCCGATTACTCCCTGCGGGTGGCCTTCCTATTATATTGAGGACCACACCGTAATGACTCAGGCTTTTGAAACCCAGGTCGTCAGCCTCGTTTGTGAAGGGGTTTTTGACCAAATTCCGCAAACCCGGGTGGTTTTGATCGAGGGCGGATTTGCCTGGCTGCCGGCTCTCATGTGGCGTCTGGACAAAAATTACCGTGGTTTGCGCAGCGAGGTTCCCTGGCTGAGGAAGGCGCCCAGTGAATACATTATGGAGCATTTCCGCGCCACCACCCAACCGATGGAAGAACCGAATAACCCTATACACCTCCTTCAAATGATGGAAATGATCGGGCGCGATGATTTTTTAATGTTCGCCACGGACTATCCTCATTGGGATTTCGACGCCCCCGATCGCGCTTTGCCATCCGCTATGCCGAAGTCTTTGCGCGAGAAGATCATGAGCGAAAACGCGGCCTTGTTTTATGGCTTCGAGTGAGCACGACATCGGTTCGATCGACGATTTCCAATCGGGCCGGGCCTACCCCATGTCAGTTGGCGGAAGGCAGTTGGCGGTTGTCCGCAACAACGATGCCTTTTATGCTTTCCGGGACATTTGTCCCCACCAGGGTGCTCATCTTTCCAGCGGATTGGTGAGCGGTTCGCCCAAACCCTGTCTGCCCGGCGATGAGATCGTTTTGGACAAGACAGGCCAAATCATCGTATGCCCCTGGCACGGGTGGGAGTTCGACCTCAACAATGGCGACCCGCTGGCAGAATCATGCCGTGGGCAGTTAAAAACCTATGCGGTTGAGGTAAAAAGCGACCGCGTAATTATCACTTTCGGCTAGTGTCGTATTCCGTTAAAGACTTTACAGGGTTAGAGCTCAATTTCTATTAAATATGCCGACGGACCTAAATTTAGTTGCTATTTCAAATTACGACTTCATCTAGATGGGTACATGCTCGACTCGGTAATTGAGAAACTATTGGCCTTACAGGAGTGCGACTCGCGCCGGGACAATATCCAAAGTCAATTGGAGCGCATTCCGGTGGAGATTGCCCGGAGTGAGAAAAACATCCAAAATGAGTTGGAGGCCATTGAAGCGGCTAAAAATGCCGTCCGTGAGATGGAAGTCCGCCGGAAAAACCTGGATACGGAAATCAAGCAGTCCGAGGAACAAATCGCCCGTTACAAAACCCAGCAGTTGCAGGTCAAAAAGAACGAAGAATATCAGGCTTTGCAGCATGAAATTAACAACTTGACCAGCAAGATCAGCGACCTCGAAGACAGCGAAATAGGCATTATGCTGGAGGTCGATGAAGCCGCCGAAAAAGCGAAAAAAGAAGAGGCGGAGCGAAAACAGAGCATCGAGGATTTGAAGACTTTAATTTCCAAGCGCGAGGTCCACCGAGAGGAATTTAAAGCCAATCTGGAGAGCGCCGTGGCGGCCGTCGAAAGCGCCGCTTCCGAGTTGGATGAAAAGTCGATGCGGGGATACCAATACGTCAAGATGAAGGCCAAGAGGCCGCCATTTGTAGTTCCCCTGGACGGGCAGAAATGCACGGGTTGCCACCTGCGCGTGCCTAATGAGGTAAAGGCGGAAATGCTCAAGGGCAAGGAGCTGGTCCGCTGTAACAATTGCAGCCGGATTCTTTATTCAATATAAGCAGGTAAGACCTTCTTGCATCCTGCATCCCGTTTCATGTATCCTAAAAATCATCATTATTAAGTGACCTGAAATTGATATTGATATTGAAATTTCGCCAGTGAATTGCAATTGCCATGGATCTTGAAAAACTTCGGCAGGAAATCGACGCCATTGATCGGGAAATAATAGGACAGCTCAATGCGCGGATTAAGCTGGCCTGCGAGATTGGCCGAATCAAAGAAGAGAATGGGCAGGAAGTTTATGTGCCGGGGAGGGAAGAGGAGGTTTTTGCCAAACTTAATGAAATTAATGAAGGGCCACTGCAGGAGAATACCATCCGGTCTATTTACCGGGAAATAATTTCGGCCGCAATCGCTTTGGAGAAACCGATTTTGGTGGCCTACCTGGGCCCGGAAGCCACTTACACCCAGCAAGCCGCCATGAAAAATTTTGGCTCCAGCGTAAAATATCAGCCTTTGAGCGGCATTGGGGATGTTTTTTCAGCAGTGGAAAGGGGCGATGCCGATTACGGTGTCATCCCGAGGGAAAATTCGACCGAGGGCGCGGTCGAGGAAACGCTGGACATGCTGGTCAAGACGGATCTTAAAATTATTGCCCAGATTCATTTGGGAATTTCTCTTTGCCTGATATCCAATTCGCCCCTGGAGGATATCGCATCGGTTCACTCCAAGGACAAAGCCCTGGGGCAATGCCGCCAATGGCTCAACCACAATTTGGCCGGGGTGACGCGGGTAGAGGCGGCCAGCACTTCCCAGGCCGTAAAGTTTGCCGGGGAAAATCCTGGAACCGCTGCCATCGCCAGCCGTTTGGCTGCTGAATTATACGATGTGCCCATCATCGCGGAGGGTATTGAGGACCGCCGGGAGAATTTCACTCGATTTTTTGTCATCGGAGAAATTGTGCCCGAACATCCCGAGGGCGAATTTCCTGAAAAAACCTCATTTGTCTTTTCCATCAAAGATGAGCCTGGGGCGCTCATCAATGCCCTTGAGCCGTTCAGCACACGGGGCCTCAATCTGAGCAAAATCGAATCGCGGCCCAGTAAAACGAAACTCTGGGATTATTATTTTTTCATCGATGTGCTGGGAAACCAAAAGGACCCCTCCCTGCAAGCGGCGGTGGAGGAGTTGGAGAAATCCTGTTCCATGGTCAAATGGCTCGGCAGTTACCCGGACACCGATGTTTGAGGACTAAGCCAGGTAGTGGCCACGGGTGAAAAAATAAAAATAACGGTGCGCGTGATTCCCAACGCTTCGCGCAACGAGATCGTCGGGTGGGTGGGGGAAGAATTGAAAATCAAGGTGCAAGCCCCGCCGGAGGGTGGGCGGGCCAACAAGGCACTCATTGAATTTTTAAGCAAAGTCCTCAAATTAGCGCGAAGAGAAGCAAATATCACCGCCGGGCAAAAGTCCCGCCGTAAAACATTGGAAATCGCCCATCTTTCCCTCGAAGAATTGAAAAACAGAATCGCTCAGCTAAACCCTGAAATTTGATAACGGGCGCAGTTGGTCGCAGAGTTATTCTCCAATTTATTTACCACGGATTGGAGGATGTCGCTTTGCTCGGTGCACGGATGAGCACGGATAATTTGTTAATAATTTGCAGATTTAAGAAAGATTGGGGCGGGCACTCAATTCAATTTGGCAAGGCACGTTTTAATTGGAAGAAGTTTCAATGTCCGCTCCTCCACAGCCGGAGGGGCTGGCCGGGATTATATTTGTATATTGAGTAAATATCAAAGAGCGATACGTCCTCTTTTGATAATCCAAATATGAATTTTGAATGTTGTCCCGTTTCAGAGTTCCCGATGCCGCAACCAGACAGTGGCTGGTTTTCCTGAGCAACAACTTCACCTTGGCCGCCTTGACTATCACGGCCATATACAAAAGCCGCTGGCATATCGAACTGTTCTTCAAGTGGATTAAGCAGAACCTCCGCATAAAGGCATTTTTTGGCATAACCAAGAACGCCGTGAAGACCCAGATTTGGGTCGCCATATACTTTTATCTAATGGATGCCTGTTTGAAAAAAATGCATGGAATTGATCGGACCCCATCTTTGCTACCACTTTAAGTGAGATTATTTCCGTAGGTTTGGTATTGTAGGTTTTGCAGGGGGTGGCGGAGTGAGGCCGTAGGCCGAATGGAGCCATTCGCTGCTTTGTTGATTGTTCGCCAGAGTCTGGCGAATGTATTGGGGGTAACTGGACACTAGTGATACGATACCTTTAACTTAAACTAATGCGACTTTAACGGCATTGCGTTAGCTTGAAGTTTCCAGATCGTATCATTTTGATTACGCATGGCTTTCTCCTTCGACATGAGCAACCTTGGTATCATCTCTAAAGAAAAATATGAAGAAACCGATCAGTGCTGCTGTCATGCCGATTGGCCAGAGCCAGATGGTATGCCAATCGTGTCCACCCTCTGTTGCGTATTTTTCGACTACCATGCCTGCGAGATTGCTGCCCAGAAACCAACCGAGACCAAATGTTATGAGGAAGTTGAGGCCCTGCGCCTGGGACCGGATGCTCTTGTCGGCCTTCTTGTCGGTGTAGAGTTGCCCGGTGACAAAGAAAAAATCATAACACGGGCCATGCAGGAGGAGGCCAGCAAATACCAGGATCCATAACTCCGTTCCCCAGTCTCCAAATGAAAAACAGATGAAGCGGGCGATCCATGCAAACATACCTATAAGGAGCATTATCTTCACTCCGAAACGGACAAAGAAAAACGGCATGGCAACAAGGAAGATGACTTCAGCCATCTGGCCCGAGGATTGCCAGGCCTGGGCTGCATTCATAGTCGGGAACTCATTCAGATACAGGTTGGCAAATGACCAGTAAAACATCGCGGGGAAAAAGATCAGGAATGAGGATATGGCAAATACCGCAAAGTTCGGATCTTTAAAAAGGCGCAATGCCTTCAGGCCTAGCCCGGATATTTCATGAAGGGTAAAGTTTGGCTCGTTATTGCTATTGGAGATGGATTTCTTTGTATTTTGAGCAGATCGTCTTGATTTTTAGGTGTTTTTCAGGGTGTAGAGACACTGCCCCCTTTCCCCCATTGGTTCGGTAGTGCCGGGGGCAGCACCAATGCACCCTTTAGGTTGGCACCAATCGGCGGGCCGCATGGTTGAAAAGACTGGCCCAAGGATAACTCTCACTTAGGTGAAAGTGAATCGTTCGGGTGTTGCGCACGATGACCGCTCCGATCTTGATTAATTTGAGCCGCAGGGTGTGGCATTGGGCCCGCGCCCACTTCGTCCCTTTTAAGGCTAACCCGGATATTTCGTAAAAAAAGTATCGTTGATATGCTTAACTGCTGATATACAGCAGGATAGATCAATAATTAAAGCAATATCAGCGATGACAAAAGGTAAACAATTAAAGCTACAGTTGACAAGGGTAAAAGGCCGCCGTGTGCGGGTTGATTTCAAGGGCGGAGAGGTTACTTCGGATGCCGGACTGCTTTTGATCCGGGAAGTGGATCGGCAGTTGGGCTTGACCGAACGAGCGGCCCGACAGTTAGTGGACAAACGGCAGAAGGGCAAAGTACGCCATGAGGTATTGGGGATGCTGCGGCAGCGCGTTTACGGGCTGGTGGCGGGCTATGAGGATTTGAACGACTTTGATACCCTGCGCCACGATCCATTGTTGCAAACGGTAACGGGGCGCATTGAAACGTTGGCCAGCGCGCCGACTTTGTGTCGTTTTGAAAACGGGCAGGATCGGCGGGCGGCCTTTGCGGTAAACGAGCTGTTGGTCGAACAGTTCATGGGCTCCTTTGCCGAGGAACCCGAAGAGATCATCCTGGACTTTGACGCCACCGACAATCCGGTGCACGGGCTCCAGGAGGGACGTTTTTTCCACGGTTATTATGATCATTACTGTTTTCTGCCGCTATATGTTTTTTGCGGTGATCAGCTGCTGGTGGCCTACCTGCGGCCGAGCAAGATCGATGCCAGCAAGCATGCCGGGGCCATCCTCAAATTGCTGGTTAAACGGATGCGCCAAAGCTGGCCCCGTACGCGGATTATTTGGCGCGCCGACAGTGGATTTTGTCGAGACCGGATACTCTCTTGGTGCGACCGCAACGAAGTTAGTTACATCGTGGGGATGGCTCGCAATGCACGCTTGCAGCAAGACGCCCAGCAGTTGCAAAAGCAGGCCAAAGAATGGTTCGAACTAAGGGGTAAAAAACAACGGTTATTCCAGGACTTCGTCTATGCTGCCGATTCGTGGCGATGGCTGCGGTTGGTCATCCATAAAGCCGCACACACCGCACAGGGGTCCAACCCGCGCTTCGTGGTGACGAACCTACCGGGCGATCCCCAGGAGCTTTACGACAAGGTATACTGTGGCCGCGGTGAAATGGAGAACCGAATCAAGGAACAGATGCAATTGTTCAGCGAGCGCACCAGCGCCCATCAATGGTGGGCCAATCAGTGGCGATTGCTCTTGTCGGCGCTGGCCTACACCTTGATGGAAGCCATGCGCCGGTTAGCCTTAAAAGGGACGAAGTGGGCGCGGGCCCAATGCCACACCCTGCGGCTCAAATTAATCAAGATCGGAGCGGTCATCGTGCGCAACACCCGAACGATTCACTTTCACCTAAGTGAGAGTTATCCTTGGGCCAGTCTTTTCAACCATGCGGCCCGCCGATTGGTGCCAACCTAAAGGGTGCATTGGTGCTGCCCCCGGCACTACCGAACCAATGGGGGAAAGGGGGCAGTGTCTCTACACCCTGAAAAACACCTAAAAATCAAGACGATCTGCTCAAAATACAAAGAAATCCATCTCCAATAGCAATAACGAGCCAAACTTTACCCTTCATGAAATATCCGGGCTAGTATCATGGCGCAATCCTTAAATATAATCGGTATATAAAATTTTTTACCTACGCTAGTTGAAATCTCAATATATCCCGGTTTTAATACATTTGCACCTACTATCTTAGATCGATCAATAACCTCAATCTCGCTCCAAACTTTCACAGTTATCTGTTCTGGTGTAATGCGAACAAAATTTTTCCTGGTAGTAATGTAACAAGCAACAGCAGTTCCCCCTAGGATCATGCTGATAGGCAAAGTAAAAAAAACCCAATCCAAGTGCGACATGTCTGATACCGTTATTGCTACCGCAAACAGAAAAAGAAAGCCGCAGACGGCATGGAGCAAACGAGATGCCGGGAAGTAATATATGGCGGACGTAAACTTTACACCATAGGCACGAGATTTCCTTTCTGTACAAAACGAATAAACCATCGGCAACGAACCGATCAAAGCTACCGTGAGAATTGTTCCAATTACCCCCGTCATTATATTTTAAAAACCGATCGCATGATTAGAGATGACTGAAAATTTAAAATCTTTTTTTTAATTCGTTACGACAATACGGGTAGAGAACTGCTCCAAGTATCGAAATGATAAAAGGATTAAAAGCCAAAAGGTTTTTTGACCAGGTGAAAGATTCGGGATCTGGCAAATATCTATGAAGGTTAGCAACCAGGGATCCGGTTTTTCGAAGGGGGCGATGGGGCCAGGTTGACATAGTGTTGGATGATGAATTCGGGTTCTTGGCGGATGACTTTTTTAAGTTGGAAGGGAGGCTCGAAATTGGGGAAGTAGGCGTCTCCTTTGACTTCCTTTTGGATGGTGGTTAGGTAGAGGTCGGAGCAACGGGGCAGCCCTTGTTGGTAGATTTGGGCCCCGCCGAAAAGCCAGATTTCTTTTTCGGTCTCGATGTTTTCCACTTCGTCGAGGCTGCGGAGAACCGTCAGGCCGGGGGTGGGCGCCATCGTTCGGCTAATGACGATGTTTTCCCTACCCGGCAGGGGGCGGCCGATGGATTCATAGGTTTTGCGGCCCATGACGATGACTTGCCCGATGGTGTTTTGGCGCACCCATTTAAAATCTTCGGGGATTTTCCAGGGGATCTTGTTATCGCAGCCAATGACCCGGTTTAGGGACATGGCAGCAATGGCTTTCCACGGTTTTTGCATTGGTGTTGGATGCAGGATTTACACCGCGATGGGAGCTCTTATGACGGGATGGGGGTCGTAGCCGGTGAGTTCAAAATCTTCGTAGGTGAAGTCGCGGATATTGCGGACTTGGGGATTGAGTTTCATTTGCGGAAGAGGCCGGAAATCGCGGGAGAGTTGCAGTTTTACCTGTTCCAGGTGGTTGGAGTAAATGTGCAGGTCCCCGAAGCTGTGGACAAATTCGCCGGGCCGCAAATCGCAAACCTGGGCCACCATCAATGTCAAAAGGGCATAAGAGGCGATGTTGAAAGGCACTCCGAGAAAAAGATCGGCGCTGCGCTGGTAGAGTTGGCAACTGAGAGCGCCTTCTTCGACATCGACATAAAATTGAAACAAAGCATGGCAGGGGGTGAGGGCCATCTGCTCGATCTCACCTGGATTCCAGGCCGTGACGATATGCCGGCGGCTGTAAGGGTTGTTTTTAATTTGCTCAATCACCCTGTCGATCTGGTTGACGGTGCTGCCGTCGGGCCGGCGCCAATGGCACCATTGCGCCCCATAAATGCGGCCCAGATCGCCCGTCTCATCGGCCCACTCATCCCAAATGGTGACTTTGTGGTCGTGCAGGTATTGCAGGTCGGTTTCGCCCCGCAAAAACCAGAGCAGTTCGTGGGTGATGGATTTGAGGTGGACTTTTTTCGTCGTCAGCAGGGGAAAGCTGTTTTGCAGGTCGAAACGGGCCTGGGCGCCGAAAATGGAAATGGTGCCCACTCCGGTACGGTCTTTCCTGGTTTTTCCTTTGTCCAGAACCAGGTTGAGAAGGTCGTGGTATTCTTTCATTTGGTGGTGGAGGTATCGCTGGGGGCCATTTTTTGCCAATAGTGTCAGTCGAGCTTAAAAAGAAGAATTAATCTGCCACGAAGTCAATGGTTGGATGGGAAGATTCACCCATAAATCGACGAGAAACTATTACTACCTGTTCTGCCAGAGAGCAATTCGATTTCGTCGTCCATGCCGGTTAAGATTTTGGCTTGATTCGCTTTCCCTTTAAAGCTATGAAATACTCCATGCTCTCGGACCCGAAGAAGGCTGCCGTTGTTCTTTTGGCAATGGGGTGGTTGCTGGCAGCCACAGGGCAGGTTGTCGATGGGGCTGGTTTCTCCGCTAAAAACGGGGGCCAGAAATGGAATGGAACTACAAAAACCCTGTCCGTTGCCGCGGTTAAATTTTCGGCCAAAATGGCCCACAAGGCTTCTAAAAAAACCTGGCGGGGCACGCATTGGGCCAGCGGGAAAATAACGGCCTCATTTATGAAAAGACCGCTGAAAAAGGTCTTATGGAAGGGTGGAAAGGCCAAAAAACTGCGCCGGGCCACAAAAATGTATGCCTTGGGAGAAGCCGGTCTGGCCGGTAAATACATTTCCGCCACGGTGGCCGGGGGCAGGCATGGCGGAACCCTTAATTCTCTTTCGGGCAAAAAACGAATCGGGAGGATATCTCCTTAAGCGGCGGGCGGCATGGCTTCGATTACAACGCTATCTTTTAATATGCAGTGGGGTAAGGTCTGGGATGATGAGGACCCGGACGGCGCCCCCATTCGCCTTGATAAGACTATCGAGGAAATTCGCCAACACGACGCCGATATCATCATGCTGCAAGAGGTCGAGGCCGTAACGCCGGGAATGGGCCAGTTGCAGCCACCGACCAACTATACGCGGCTGCGGGATGAACTGAAAGGATACCACAGCTATTTCAGTTACCCGGTCTCGGATACGAGGGAGCTGCCATTTGGTTACGGTCTGGCCATTTTCTCCAGAACCCCGCTTACGGACACCCGCAAGGTGGACCTGCCTGCCCCCGCCATCAGCTTCCACTACGAGGGCGTCGAGACCAACCCGACGGACCGGCTTTTAATTGCGGCAAAAACCAATATTAACGGCAACGACCTGCAAATATTCAACACACACTTGCAGGCCTTTTTTATCATCAATTATAGTAGCGACGACTACACGGGACAGCGTGACCGCCTGGTTGCGGAATTGAAATCTTCCAAAATACCGACCATCTTGGCGGGCGATTTTAATTCCGCGCCCGGTGAGGGCACGGTGGCTCAAATTGAATCAGCCGCCTACAAGACGGCCCAGAATGAAACGTTCACCTGGCGACGGATGCCCTACACCCTCGACCATATTTTTTACAACCACGGGCTGAAGTTGAAATCGGTCGAAGTCTGTCCGACCATGGCCTCCGACCACCATGCGCTCAAAGCCGTGTTGGAGCTTTGAAAATTTCTGGATGCGGGATGTGAAAAATCCTGACACCTGAAACCCTATTTTACATCTTTCATCCTTTGCGCACTTTCTCCTTTTTTTCTTCCATTTCCACCTCCAGGCGCTCTTTTTCCAGGGCCATTTGTTTGCGGATCTGTTCGGATTCCACTAAATTTCCACTGGCCTCGGCATCGCGAAGCTGCTTTTGCAGGAAAATATCGCGTTCCGCCATTTTTGCTTTATAACGGGTGGAAATCTCCTCCAGTTGTTGGCGTTGTTCACCGGTCAGCGGTTTGGAGACTTCCGAATCTTCCGATTCCAGTCGTTCCATGGCGAGTTCGTATGCGCTTTTCATATTTTGGTTTGTCTTTAAAGGGTGGTTCAATCGATGACGGTAGTGGATGAAATCAAAATTATTCCCAATATGACGGGTGGAAGACAAAAAGCCAAGCCGGATGGCCGCCATTTTTTGCCATGCCCGGCCAGCATCAATAAGAGAAGGATTAAAACCGCTATTTGCCCGGTGTTTTGCCGGAAGAATATAATAACCATTTAATTCTGTAATTAATTAATTACTAGATAGTTAATCTATCACTTCCGTGCCGTGCAAGTGATTTTAGTAGGTTGCTAAATTAATCGGCCTTTACTAGCAACCGATCAAACTGCAATACCTTCTTTCCTGTGCGTTCAGGAACGATTTTCCAGAAGGATTCAGCGTCATCTAAGTGGACCATGTTAAGATAGTGCTTTTTGATTATCCTCTCAGAATTACCTGCTTGAAGGGCGGTATCTCCGACGCTGCGGAACTTGCCCACATGATTTGATATATAGGTATGCCGAAGCCCGTCATGCGGCAGATTGAATCCCCTGCGGATATTGGGGTAGTCCAGCGTGGGTGTTTTTGGGATAAGGCGGGTTGTTTCAGGTGGATACCTGACGAGCCATTCCCGGAGGTTCGGCTGTATCTTGATCTGCCGAAGGTCCTTCACCTTGGAAACCTCCGGCGGGATGCGAATTACCTCGTTTTTCATGGCCACAAACGAAGCCAGGCCCAATTTTCCCAGCTTCGCCATCTCCCCATGTAAAAAATCCGGGCGTATCCCCGCAAACAAAGCCAGGGCAAAAAACAAAGACCATTCGCCCCTTGGACTGTTTCCATTACGGCGGTAGTTTTCCACATGGGCCATAAAATCCTGGGCGGTTTGTACTGTGAGAATTTCCGGTATCCCCATAGAAATCGTAAAGCGATCAATTTCGGTGACCGGGTTTTCCAAGAGCCATGAGCGCGGCCTGGCCATGCACCATGCAAAAAAACTGCTCAAGTCTCCCCTGTATAGGTTCCAGGTTTTCTTTGAACCGTGGATGCCCTCAAGCCATCCTTTAACATCATCAGTGGTGATTTCGTGGAGTAGCTTCCCTTGGACATGTTCTGCAAAGCGGGTGACAGTATATTTTAGATTAATGTGCTGCCTTGGCCCGATATGTGTAAACGCCGGGGAAAAACCGGTACGGTAAAGAGGGCGCTTTAAAACCGGTACGCTTATCCTAGAAAGGAGGAGTGTATCGAGATATGAAGCAATGGACAAGAGTGCGGCACAAAGTGCTGCGGGACAAGCAGAGCAAGCGCTCTGTAATGCGAGAAGAGGGACTGCACTGGGAGACCCTGGGAAAGATGCTGGCCTATTCCCAGCCGCCGGGATACCGGCGCAAGAAGAGGCGAGAGCGCAAGATCGATCCGTATGTGGGCTGGATCGAGGAGGTGCTCAAAGCGGACCGGAACGTGCCCAAGAAGCAGCGCCATACGGCCAAACGGATCTACCAGCGTTTGGGTCGGAAGAAGGGCTACCAAGGGGGCTACACGGCGGTCAAGGAGGTGGTGGCCGAGCTGCGAGCGAGGCGGTGGGAAGTGTTCGTGCCGCTGGAGCACCGCCCCGGGGAGGGACAGGTGGACTTCGGTCATGCCCTGGTGAAGGAGGCGGGGCAATTGCGTAGGCGGCCATTTTTTGCCATGAGCCTGCCCTACAGCGATGCCTTTTTCGTGCAGGTGTTCGAACGGGAGTGCACGGAGAGCTTCTGGGAGGGGCACCTGCGAGCTTTTGAGTTTTTCGGGGCGGTGCCCCGGCGCATCAGCTATGACAACTCGAAGGTGGCGGTGGGTAAGATTATCGGTTCGCGTGAACGCAAGCTGACCGACGGGTTTCTGCAGCTACAGAGCCATTACCTGTTCGAGGAACACTTCTGTCTGCCCGCCCGGCCCAACGAGAAGGGCGTGGTCGAGGGGATCGTGCGTTATGCCCGGGCCAACTTCCTGGTACCGGTACCGCAGGTTCGGGACCTGGAGGAACTCAACGCAAAGCTGTTGGAGGCATGTGAGCGGGACATGGAGCGTAAATTACGCGGGAAAAGGGCGGTGAAAAAGGAACTGCTGGCCGAGGAGCGCGCCGTCATGCTGGCGTTGCCGCCCATACCCTTTGAAGCGAGCCGCAAACGCTCGACCTGCGTCAGCAGCCTCTCGCTGGTGCGCTTCGAGTGCAACGACTATTCGGTGCCGGTGCGCTGCGCCCACCATCCGGTGGTGGTGGAAGGGTCCTGTCGGCAGGTGGTGATCTTCTGTGGGGGCCAAGAGGTGGCCCGGCACCGCCGCATTTGGGATAAAGAGCAAGTCTCTTTCGAGCCGGTGCACTACCTGGCTTTGCTGGAGAAAAAACCGGGCGCTTTGGACTTCGCCCGCCCACTCTCGGGCTGGCAGTTGCCGCAGTGCCTGCAGGTCCTCAGACGCCGGCTCGAAAGCCAATGCGGGGGCGAAGGCACCCGGGAGTATATCCGGGTGCTGCGGCTGTTGGAGAAACACCCCATGGCGGCCTTGCAGCAGGCCGTCGTCTCGGCCCTGCGGGTGGGGGGACTGACTCGTGAGGCCATCGCCCAGTATCTCTATCCTCAGGAAGACTACGGGAGCAGAACCTTCCGGCTGGACGGCCATCCACACCTGCGTCACGTCCGTGTGGCCGCCCCTGACCTCGGTGCCTACAGCGAACTGCTCAAGATTCCAGGAGGGGCTTTATGAAGGAAGAAAAAAACCAGCTGCTGTTACACCATCACCTCAAGAAACTGAAGTTGCCCACCATCCTGCGCGAATGGCCGGCGGTGGCCGCGGCTTGTTCCCGGGACCGGCTCGATTACGCCGCCTTTGTGTTGCATCTGGTCGAACGGGAGCTCATTGAACGCGAACAGCGGGCCGCCCAGCGGCGGATCAAAAACGCCCGTTTCCCCGTGCTCAAGACCCTCGAGAGCTTCGCCTTTGAAGCGCAGCCCTCGATCAACGAAGCGCTCATCCGAGAGCTCATGCGCGGGGAGTATGTCGACCAGCGCGAAAACGTGCTGCTCCTCGGTAACGCCGGTACCGGTAAAACGCACCTGGCCACCGCCCTGGGCTTTGCCGCCTGTGCCCAGGGCCGGCGGATCCGTTTCTTCGGGGTCACCGCCCTGGTTACCCATATGCTCGAGCAACGCGACAACCACGACCTGCAGCGCTTCATGAAGCAACTCGAAAGGCTCGACCTACTCATCCTCGACGAACTCGGTTACGTCCCTTTTTCCAAGACCGGTTCCGAACTGCTCTTCGACGTGGTCAGCCGCGCTTACGAGCGCACCAGTCTCATCGTCACCACCAACCTGCCCTTTGAGAACTGGATCGAAGTGCTCGGTTCCGAACGGCTCACCGGAGCTCTGCTGGACCGACTCACCCATCGGGTGCATATCCTCGAAGCCAACGGGCAAAGCTACCGCTTGCGCGATGCTCGACGCCGTCGCCGTGGCACAAAACAATAAACGCCTTGGGCCCGGCTCGTCGGCCTCCGGCCTCCTCACCGACCCCAAGCCAATCCCCAAAACCAACTCCCAAACCCTAAACCTTGACGTACCTGCAATTACTAACCTAAACCTTATTCCAAGCGTACCGGTTTTACCCCGACCCCCGTACCGGTTTCATCCCGGCGTTTACAGCCGGGATATGAGGTAATTATCATTCGGGTAGGGAAAGGCCATTATTTGGGCGACCAAAAGGATACCCTAATGGAGCGGTACCCTACCAACAATGAATGGGGCAAGTATGGCTGGACCCATTCCAATGATGAAAGTGCCAAAATTGCGGCCAACAATGCTTATCGGGAAGAATTGCTCAAACAGGAGGGCAAGTGTGCTGCGTAAAGGTATCAGGAAGGGATTGCTGTACGTCTCAAAACGGGGGGTTGGGGGCAAATAGGTATCAGAGTGCCACTTTATCAGAAGTTCGATGATTTAAGCATGAATTTCACATTCATACCTGTGGACATGGATTCAGAATTAGAACCAGTACGTTTTCTTCAAATTGCATACAATATTGGGGGCGAAGGATTTCGACGGCGCAGCAGTGACCGGATGGCGGTTCGATTCCGCCCGCCTCCAGCAAATCAAAGGAAAAAACATGAGCAAATGGAGAAAAGTCAAGGAACGCCTGGAAGACCTTCTCGACGCACCTGATGCCACGATAACGAAGACTGAAGCTGCCAAAAGGCTGGGAATGTCACATCGCGCCCTCCATTTTTATCTGTGGAACGGGAAATCTGTGCCATCCTATAACCTTGGATGCCAATTTCAGAGGCTACAAAGGCATTTAGAAAAGAAATCCCAATATTCGCCTATAAAATAGGGATAACCCATTATCACAATATCCCTTTTGATGTGCCGGGGAGAGAGGGACATAATCTATTCTAAACCACATGTTAAATCTAATTTATTATGTAAAATTTTACAAATAACAATTCAAACAATTTAAGGGAGATAAAACTATATGAAACGGAATCAACCAGCTCAGCCAGCTCCTGTTCCATGGCCCGAGTGTAGTTGAGTATCCATTTGGTTTTCTCCTCCTCACTCAGGTCATCTGTGTAAACACCGATGCGCTCGTTGAGGGCTTTTTGCATCCCGAAAATCTCGTCAAACTTGTCCATAAGCCCAGATTGCGGGAGGCTCCAGGGCAGGGCAATTCCAAGTTTTTCATAAAAGGCCCTCCTACTTATTCCCAAAACTACGCTAGACCCTGATGAGGCCCTTTTTCAACATGCCCATAATGGTGGCCGGGGCCTGACGGTTTTTTAATAGATCGCGCATCGTTTTCATATAGGGGTCGATATGGGCGAAGAACCGCTTGTAGGCGGGGCAGAGGTAGTTGAGTCCGTATTCGCCGTCGGGGGTTTTCATGAAGCGGTGTTTGGGGCATTCTCCGTGGCATGCGAAGCGGTAATCGCAACGGCGGCAATAGGCGGGCAGGGTGTCCGCTTTGTCGCGCCCGAATTTTTTCATGGCGGGAGAATCGACCATCTCGGCGATGGTTTTATCGCGGATATTGCCCTGCAGGTATTGCGGGTAAACATAATGGTCGCAGGCATAAAGGTCGCCATTGTGCTCAATTGCTAGGGCCCGGCCGCAATGCTCGCTGAAAATGCAGAGGCCCCCACCCATCCCCATCCAGTTGCCCAGCGCCACATCGAATACCTGCACATAAGTATTCCCGACATCGTTGCGCACCCAATGGTCGAAGATCGTGACCAAAAATTCCCCATAATCTTTGGGCAGCACACTCCAGCGCGTGACCGGACTTAGTTTCTCATTTTCATCCTCGGGTTCTGGGGGAGTGGCCAGGGATAGTTTCAGCAAAGAAGCGGCGTCATCGGGTTTTCTTTCCACAATGGGAATGAATTGCAGGTAGCGCGAACCGATCTTGCGCAAAAAATTATAAACTTCGAGGGGTTTTCGGGAATTGCGGCGGGTGACGCAGGTGAGTGTGTTGAAGGGCACCCCATGCTTGCGGCATAGCCCGATGCCGCGCATGACGCGGTCGAAAGTGGAATTTTGTTTGCGGTCCACCCTATAGATATCATGCAGCTCCCTCGTCCCATCGATGCTGATGCCGACCAAAAAGTCATTGTCCCGCAGGAAACGGCACCACTCATCGTCCAGCAAAGTAGCGTTGGTCTGGAAGGCATTGTCGATTTTGCGCCCTTCACCATATTTTTTTTGCAATTCGACTACCTTGCGGAAGAAATCCACCCCCATAAGGGTTGGCTCCCCTCCCTGCCAGGCGAATGAAACCTCGTTACCGGGCTGGGCCTCGATGTATTGGCGGATATAGTTATCCAGCACATCTGCCGGCATACGCAAATTTTCCCCTCTCGGGAAAAGCTTCTCCTTTTCCAGGTAAAAGCAATATTTGCAGTCAATATTGCAGCGAGGACCAATCGGTTTGGTCATCACATGAAAAGGCGCCGAAGCGGTTTTTGTTAAAACATCCGTCATGCCATCAAGTTGAAAACAATTCTATATCCCGGGAGAAATTCGTCCCTCACCCGAGGGACCAGCCATCTCCATGCAATAGAATTCTTTAGTGAATGGAAAGAGTATATTGTGAGAAGTTTTCCAAAAAAGATTGTCTCCTGCTGTCACAATTACGATAGGTTCTAGCCTGATGAAAATTTATCCGAGATTTCCCATATGAACATTCATAATCGTTGAATTAACCGGTCACCTGTGCTACATATTCAACCGGTCACCTGTGCTACATATTTCATCATCTGAACCCCTGAACTACCCCCAGCAACCATGATCAGCATTTACAAACCGGGTGCCGGCAGCGAACCGTCGCAATTGTTTTCCCCCGGTGATCTTGTTAAGCACAAACGCTACCATTACCGCGGGGTCGTTGTCGAATTCAACCTGGTCTGCCAGGCGGATGAGTGCTGGTACGAGTCCAACCAGACGCAGCCCGATCGCGACCAGCCCTGGTACCGTGTGCTTGTGGACGGCAATTCCGCGACGACTTACGCGGCCCAAAGCAGCCTCGAACCCGACGATTCCGATGCCCCCGTCGACCACCCCCTTGTCAAAGCCTTCTTTGCAGGTTTCATGGATGGCGTCTACATCCGCAACGACACCCCGTGGCCGACGTAGCAGTCTGGATAGGAAAACGTAAACTTGTTAAATTTTCATAGCAGGGCAATGTCAGCCCCGCGAGGGTAGGCAAAGGGTTTTGATTGGCCCTGTCTTTCTGGTATGTCTAAACTTGCATCCGCCACGCATGGCGTCGCCGAAATCTACGTATCAACGAGCGTCCGGATTAACGCAATTCGGCCCCAGGAGGGGTTGCATGGCTTCGTTGATCATCGGATAATTCTCTGCTTCCTGATTTTTCTCGATCCACTCCTCGTATTCATCCGGAACCTCGGAATCCTGGAAGATGGCGTCCACCGGGCATTCGGGCACACAGAGGTCGCAATCGATGCAGGTATCCGGATTGATGTAGAGACGGTCGGGCGCTTCATGAAACGCCTCAACAGGACAAACTGCAGCGCAATCGGTGTATTTGCAATCGACGCATAGTCCCGTAACAACGTAGGTCATAGGTGATGTGCACTGGAAAAAGTGGACACGAGATTCTCCTAAATGGAGAATCGAAGCATGGGAAGAAGACGCAGTATAGAGTTCAAAAATGAGGCAGTTCAACTGATGATACTCGATGGTCTGAGCGCCACCGAGGTATCGACCAAACTTGGGGTCAACACCAACCAATTGTATAGGTGGAAGAGGCTCTATCTGGACGATCAGCAGGGCGAAGCCACCTCAAAGCGACAGAGCAGTCCGAAGGAGATGGCGGCCGAGATAGATCGTCTTCGCAAAGAGCTGCGCCGCTCGGAGCGGATCAACCAGATACTAAAAAAAACGGTGGGCTACTTTGCCAAGGACGAACAATGAAGTACCAGTTTGTCAAAGACAACGAGGGGCGCTTCAAGATCGAGGAAATATGCTCGGCGATGGGGATTTGTCGCAGTGGCTATTACTGCTGGAGGCACCGAGCGCCCTCGGCCCGGCGGATCGAGGACGAGGGAATCAAGGGGGCGATCCTGAAGGTACACAAAGAGGCCAAGGGCCGCTATGGGCATCGGCCAATGCACCGCCATCTGAAGGATGATGAGGGCATCGATTGCGGCCGTGACCGGGCTCTGCGTCTGATGCGTGATGACGTGTACTGGATTTGTTGGACACGGGATTCTCTTATATTCATTGTTTATTGATTAGTGTGTCAGGCGGCTTGTTTTGGTAAAGGGTTTTGTTTTCTCGTTGCCCCCCATGGGGGGCAAATATTTTCCTCGAATTGGACTGGGCTTTGGTAACTCAGAGAGGAATGTTTGCGATATCGGTTGTAGAAGATTTCCACGTATTCGAAGACAGTTGATCGCAGTTCGCGCTCGTCGGCAAAGTGGCGGCCTCGAATCGTGCTGGTCTTGAAGCGGCCGTAGAACGATTCCATGGCCGCGTTGTCGTAGCAGTTGCCTTGGGCGCTCATGCTCGGCTTCATGCCTAGTTCAGAGACCAGCCTCTGATAGTCGTCGCTGGCGTAGGGGCTGCCCCGATCGCTGTGATGAATAATCCCGGTGCGCAGTGTGCCGCGGGTCATGGCCGCGGCTTTGAGGGCCTTGCCAACCAGCTTCGCGTCGTTGTGGTTGGAAACGCTCCAGCCCAGCAGGCGTCGGCTGAACAGGTCCATCACCGTGGCCAAGTACATCCAACCGGCCAGGGTCCGTAGGTAGGTCGTGTCCGCCACCCAGACCTCGTCGATATGGGTCGGCTGGCCATGCTTTTTAAGCACATTGGGGCTGTAACCATAGGGATGGTTACTGTTGGTTTTTAATGGCTTAAAGCGTTTACTCTGGGTGCTTTTGATTCCCATTTCACGCATCAGACGCAGAGCCCGGTCACGGCCGCAATCGATGCCCTCATCATCCTTCAGATGGCGGTGCATTGGCCGATGCCCATAGCGGCCCTTGGCCTCTTTGTGTACCTTCAGGATCGCCCCCTTGATTCCCTCGTCCTCGATCCGCCGGGCCGAGGGCGCTCGGGGCCTCCAGCAGTAATAGCCACTGCGACAAATCCCCATCGCCGAGCATATTTCCTCGATCTTGAAGCGCCCCTCGTTGTCTTTGACAAACTGGTACTTCATTGTTCGTCCTTGGCAAAGTAGCCCACCGTTTTTTTTTAGTATCTGGTTGATCCGCTCCGAGCGGCGCAGCTCTTTGCGAAGACGATCTATCTCGGCCGCCATCTCCTTCGGACTGCTCTGTCGCTTTGAGGTGGCTTCGCCCTGCTGATCGTCCAGATAGAGCCTCTTCCACCTATACAATTGGTTGGTGTTGACCCCAAGTTTGGTCGATACCTCGGTGGCGCTCAGACCATCGAGTATCATCAGTTGAACTGCCTCATTTTTGAACTCTATACTGCGTCTTCTTCCCATGCTTCGATTCTCCATTTAGGAGAATCTCGTGTCCACTTTTTCCAGTGCACATCATGAAATGGGAATCAAAAGCACCCAGAGTAAACGCTTTAAGCCATTAAAAACCAACAGTAACCATCCCTATGGTTACAGCCCCAATGTGCTTAAAAAGCATGGCCAGCCGACCCATATCGACGAGGTCTGGGTGGCGGACACGACCTACCTACGGACCCTGGCCGGTTGGATGTACTTGGCCACGGTGATGGACCTGTTCAGCCGACGCCTGCTGGGCTGGAGCGTTTCCAACCACAACGACGCGAAGCTGGTTGGCAAGGCCCTCAAAGCCGCGGCCATGACCCGCGGCACACTGCGCACCGGGATTATTCATCACAGCGATCGGGGCAGCCCCTACGCCAGCGACGACTATCAGAGGCTGGTCTCTGAACTAGGCATGAAGCCGAGCATGAGCGCCCAAGGCAACTGCTACGACAACGCGGCCATGGAATCGTTCTACGGCCGCTTCAAGACCAGCACGATTCGAGGCCGCCACTTTGCCGACGAGCGCGAACTGCGATCAACTGTCTTCGAATACGTGGAAATCTTCTACAACCGATATCGCAAACATTCCTCTCTGAGTTACCAAAGCCCAGTCCAATTCGAGGAAAATATTTGCCCCCCATGGGGGGCAACGAGAAAACAAAACCCTTTACCAAAACAAGCCGCCTGACACACTAATCAATAAACAATGAATATAAGAGAATCCCGTGTCCAACAAATCCAGTACACGTCAAATATGGATAAATGCAAGTTTCCTACAGACGGAAAGGCGAAGGTTTTCCTTCTTTGCCGAGGAAGAAACCGTAATTACTAGCAAAGTTTTGAAAGAGTCTTCTATTTCTGAAGGCGACGGAGTATTTTTGTTGGGATACCCGATGGATATGATTAGGGATCGTCATTATGTTATTTGCCGTAATGGGTCAATTGCGAGAATAAGGGATGTGAAATATGGGGAAGGGAAAGAGATACTATTAGATGGCCTCGTTTTTTCGGAAAATTGTGGAGGTCCGGTTATCAACAAACCGGAAATTAATGCGATAGCGGGAGAAAAACCAATTAAGACAGCCTCTCTCCTCGGAATAGTAAAAGAGTGTGTTACCTAGAGGCTGTCCCAAAAGGGTGATTTTTGCGAGGGCTTTTGATAGGCGCTCATTTTAGAGGTATTTGCATTTGGGAGAGTATCAACTTTGCTCTTCTATGACGTTAGGATACTGGTTTTGGGGTCCGGTTTCCTGGTTTTCTTTGTATGAGCCGACAGTAAGGCTGTGAAAAAGTATTGTCCTTGCTTTTCCGCTCTCTAGCCCGGATATTTCGTAAAAAAAGTATCGTTGATATGCTTAACTGCTGATATACAGCAGGATAGATCAATAATTAAAGCAATATCAGCGATGACAAAAGGTAAACAATTAAAGCTACAGTTGACAAGGGTAAAAGGCCGCCGTGTGCGGGTTGATTTCAAGGGCGGAGAGGTTACTTCGGATGCCGGACTGCTTTTGATCCGGGAAGTGGATCGGCAGTTGGGCTTGACCGAACGAGCGGCCCGACAGTTAGTGGACAAACGGCAGAAGGGCAAAGTACGCCATGAGGTATTGGGGATGCTGCGGCAGCGCGTTTACGGGCTGGTGGCGGGCTATGAGGATTTGAACGACTTTGATACCCTGCGCCACGATCCATTGTTGCAAACGGTAACGGGGCGCATTGAAACGTTGGCCAGCGCGCCGACTTTGTGTCGTTTTGAAAACGGGCAGGATCGGCGGGCGGCCTTTGCGGTAAACGAGCTGTTGGTCGAACAGTTCATGGGCTCTTTTGCCGAGGAACCCGAAGAGATCATCCTGGACTTTGACGCCACCGACAATCCGGTGCACGGGCTCCAGGAGGGACGTTTTTTCCACGGTTATTATGATCATTACTGTTTTCTGCCGCTATATGTTTTTTGCGGTGATCAGCTGCTGGTGGCCTACCTGCGGCCGAGCAAGATCGATGCCAGCAAGCATGCCGGGGCCATCCTCAAATTGCTGGTTAAACGGATTCGCCAAAGCTGGCCCCGTACGCGGATTATTTGGCGCGCCGACAGTGGATTTTGTCGAGACCGGATACTCTCTTGGTGCGACCGCAACGAAGTTAGTTACATCGTGGGGATGGCTCGCAATGCACGCTTGCAGCAAGACGCCCAGCAGTTGCAAAAGCAGGCCAAAGAATGGTTCGAACTAAGGGGTAAAAAACAACGGTTATTCCAGGACTTCGTCTATGCTGCCGATTCGTGGCGATGGCAGCGGTTGGTCATCCATAAAGCCGAACACACCGCACAGGGGTCCAACCCGCGCTTCGTGGTGACGAACCTGCCGGGCGATCCCCAGGAGCTTTACGACAAGGTATACTGTGGCCGCGGTGAAATGGAGAACCGAATCAAGGAACAGATGCAATTGTTCAGCGAGCGCACCAGCGCCCATCAATGGTGGGCCAATCAGTGGCGATTGCTCTTGTCGGCGCTGGCCTACACCTTGATGGAAGCCATGCGCCGGTTAGCCTTAAAAGGGACGAAGTGGGCGCGGGCCCAATGCCACACCCTGCGGCTCAAATTAATCAAGATCGGAGCGGTCATCGTGCGCAACACCCGAACGATTCACTTTCACCTAAGTGAGAGTTATCCTTGGGCCAGTCTTTTCAACCATGCGGCCCGCCGATTGGTGCCAACCTAAAGGGTGCATTGGTGCTGCCCCCGGCACTACCGAACCAATGGGGGAAAGGGGGCAGTGTCTCTACACCCTGAAAAACACCTAAAAATCAAGACGATCTGCTCAAAATACAAAGAAATCCATCTCCAATAGCAATAACGAGCCACGAGCCAAACTTTACCCTTCATGAAATATCCGGGCTAGGCCGCCGCTTTGGTTTTTAGTTCGTCTTGCTGGGCCAGCATCTTGGCTACTTTCCATAGGTTGTGCGAGAGTACCGACCAGGCTACGCTGATCGAGCGGTTGGCAAAGCCTTTGCTGCGCAACCGCCCGGCCTGCCAGCGATTCTTCAATACCCCGATCCGCCCTTTGGTGCTGGCCCGGCGCTTTTGCAATTGCCTGAACAGTGGTTCCTCCATCCGTTTTTTCAACTGCTTCGGATCGCGTGGACAGAGCGCGTCGTAGATTCCCTCCTGGGCTAACTGCCGGCGGGCCCGCTGGGAGGCAAATCCCCGGTCCGCGCACATGGCCGCTATGGGTTCTTCCAGGTTGAAGCGGTTCTGTCTTTGCAAACTCTCTTGCATTTGTTCATTTTCGCTTGGAGTTCGGCTGCCGTAGAGTTTCCAGTCCAGCAGGTACCCTTCAACGCTTTCTCCCAAAAACAGGGTGTTGCCGAACTCGACCTCTTGGCCCGCTTTACCTCGCACAATCACCTGCCCATCGAGTTCGTAAACACTCAAGACTTTCTCTGCGTTTTTCACCTGCCGGCCGCCAATGATCCGCTCGTGCGCCTGTTTGATGACCACCGGGATTTGCTCGCTCATGCGCTCCATCCGGGCGAGGATCTGTTGGACCTGTTTTTCGCTGTAATCGCTTTGCTCCCAGCAGGCTTGCAATAATTCCCGGTGACTGCGGGCATGCTCCCCGATCCGTTTGAGCAGCTTTTTCATCTGCCTCAAGATACCCTTGCGCTGCCGCGCGCTGTCCTTTCGCCGCCGGCTGTGGGTCATCTGTATGCACAGCCGATTCATCTGCCGAGCCAAGGGCTCCGGTTCGATCGGCATGCGATGGCGCAAACCGGCCTTCTCGCGGATCAGCCGGATCGCTTTGAGCAACGTGCCGGCTACATCCTTGAGTAATACCCAGTCCGTCGGCCAATGAATGTTAGCCTCCAAACAGGTGCCGTCGATCAGGCAAATGGTGGGGTCAATCGGCTTGTCCAATCCCACCTGCCGGGCCAGAAGGGCATCGCCCACCACCTCAGTCAAGGTCCGGTGCAAGGCCCTCAACTGCTCTTCGCTGAAAAACTTCGAGGCCCGCTCCAGGGTGCTTTTGGAGATGCCCCTGATGCCATCGATCTGCCGGACACGGCAAAAGTCGGCCAACAGATCGCTGCTGCCCAGAGCCCGCGACAAATGCCGAAACGAAATCCCTCCGAGCAGACGGCCCAGCGTATCCATGCGCAGTGCCTTGATGGCAAAACTGGCCCGCTGCCGCCGGGCCTTTAGACCCATTGGCGGCCACCCCTCCAAGGCCAGCTCAATGGCCTGCGATTCCACCTCCGAGTCGATCAGCAGCCGATCGATTCGATCAATGGTGGCGCGGAAGTTATCGTAATCGAGGCACCGGTCGACCACAGTTAAAGCTGGACGCAGGAGGCATTGGATGGCTATATTTTTCATAGAAAGGGCTATATTGATTTTCGCTAACTCAATTATAGAACCCTTTTTTGGCCGGATCGAGCAAAAACTTGCTCTTTCCGGCTCTTTTTATCAACGTCATCCAGTTGACTATAAAATCTTTATATTTTTGGGACAGCCTCTATTATAGGCTACTATATCCATTTTGCTTTTTCTTAATCGAAACAATTATCTGTGTCTATCCGTGTTATCAGCAGATGAAAAATGAATTCTAATAACCCAATGCGAAATCCTCCTCGCCGAGGGCGAAGTTGACGCTTTCAATGCCGGCCAGGGCGCAGGCGTCCAATACTTTTACAATCGTTTGGTGCGTGACGGTTTCATCCGGGGCGATTATTATGCGGGCTTCCGTGCGGGTGGCATCGCTGGCTTCCTTGTATCGCTTGAGCATGGACGCCAATTCCATAAAGCGGGGCGCCCCGGGGAAATCGTAGGCGTAGTCGTTGACCACTACGCGGCCTTGAGCGCTGATTTCCACAACTTGTTCGTCGGGCATTGCCAACGGTTCGCTCTGCTCCACCACTCCCGGCAGTTGAAAAGATATATCCGCTTCCTGCCGGTGCAGGGAGGCTGAAACCATGAAATAAATTAACAATAGAAAAACCATGTCAATCATCGGCGCGATGGGGATGGAGGGCTTTGGGCCGGTTTTCTTTTTTAAAAGGATCATCGAGTATTTGCTAAATCGGGTATTCGCGTCGCTAATTGCTTTGATAGGTGGAATAGATGATCTCGTAAGCGCCGGTTTGGGCGCAGATTTGGAGGACTTTTTTAATGTCCGCATAGGAGGTTTGCCGATCCGCCCTGAGCTGTATTTTCAAATCGGGGTTGCGGGCGAGAGATTCCCGCAGAAAAACCGGAAGTTCGTCATGAGTAACCGTTTGCCGCCCGATATGAATGACCCCTTTCTTGTCCAGGGACAAGATGCCCCGCCCCTGGAAATTATCGGCCACCCGGCTCTGCTCGGATACCGGAAGATCAATGGGGGCGCTTTTTTCAAACCGGGCCAGGGTGCTCAAACACATAAAAAAGACCAGCAAAAGAAAGACCATGTCGATCATGGGGGCCATGGGAAAATCCTCCTCGGGCCGCTCAATTTTGCGCCGAACAATCATGTCACAAAGACTCTCGTTTCATATCAATTGGTCAAGTTGTTTGAGCTGCCTATATTGAAAGAAACTTCCATAGTGCGGAATCTGGAAGTCACATACTTGGACAATTCATTATTGGTTTGTTTCTATTCGATCGAAGTTTTATGAAGGTATTATTCACCTAAAATGATTTTTTCAGTTTTCATTCGTACTCTATTTTTCGCGGCCCTTCTGCCGGTTTGCTTTGGGGCGCAAATTATTGGAGCACAGGAGTCAGGGGAAACTGCCGAAGCGGAGGTACTTACTGAGGAAGAGAAACCTGCAGCGCAAAATAAATTAACGCGCATTGTTTGAAATGGACGGGGAAAACTGGACAGTGGAATAAGGTGGTCTTGAACCACTAAATCCGCTAACCTATGAATGTTATTAAATCACGAAAGAGAAGACAATACAGTGCTGAGTTTAAAGCCCAAGTGGCCCTGGAAGCCATCAGGGGCGCTCATACCATCAACGAGATCGCCGGTCGTTTTGAGGTGCATCCCAACCAGGTGACCCAATGGAAGAAGCAGCTTTTGCAGGGAGCAACGGAGCTGTTTTCGCGCCAGCGGCAGACTCTCAGCAAGGACAACGAGACGGAAAAAGATCACCTTTACCAGGAGATTGGAAAGCTGAAAGTAGAATGCGATTGGCTAAAAAAAAAGTCTGAACAATTCGGTTGGTGAGAGGCGCAAGATGGTGCAACCACTTCAAGGAAAAATCAGTATCGGCAGGCAATGTCAGTTGCTGGGGCTGGCCCGCGGCAGCTATTACTATCGGGCCCGTGCCCAGTGCGAGCAGAACGTTCTCTACATGCATCGCATGGATGAGCTCTACACCCAATATCCGTTTTTTGGTTCTCGCCGGATGACCCAGTGGCTGCGTCGAGAGGGCCATGCAGTGGGACGAGGCCGCATCCAGCGGCTCATGCGCCAAATGGGCCTGGAGGCTATTTATCCGCGTCGAAACTTGAGCCAGGGGCACCGGCAGCACCGCATTTTCCCTTATCTGCTGCGGGGTTTGGCGGTCGAGCGGCCCGACCAGGTATGGTGCAGCGACATCACTTACCTGCGGCTGAGCCGAGGATTCCTTTTCTTGACCGTGGTGTTGGACTGGTTCAGCCGCTACGTGTTGAGCTGGCAGCTTTCCAACACCCTGGAGAGCCGCTTCTGTGTGCTCGCCCTGGAGGAAGCTCTGAGGCGGGCCCAACCTCAAATCTTCAACACCGATCAAGGCAGCCAGTTTACCGGCAGCGAGTTCACCTCGGTGCTGGGGCAAGCCGGGGTGCGCATCAGCATGGACGGGCGTGGCCGCTACCTGGACAACATATTTGTTGAACGCTTTTGGAGAACCCTCAAGTATGAAGACATTTACCTGCGCGAATACGCCACGGCAAAGGAAGCCAGCGAAGGGATAGCCCGCTACCTGGACTTCTACAACCACCTGCGCCCCCACCAAGCCCTGGGCTACCGGACCCCGGCCGAAGTCCATGCAATCGGAGCAAAACCAACCTCCCCGCCAATACAGCTTGCGGGCACCTGCGTGCCCGTCTTTGGCTAAGGACAAAATATATTTTTAAAAAATAATATGAACACGATTTCCACCTTAATCCCACGTCAAAATTGTCCAAACAACCCCGTCCACTTCAGTCGAAGAATACTTTGAAAGCCGTTTTGTAGATGTTCGGGGGCCGTTGGATAATTTGCTGGGGACCTTGCCGGAAGGCTGGTCGGATGTGTCCGGGCCGGGTGCCGAGGTCTATTACGGGCCAGTTTATGACGATGTGCCGGAGGGTGAGAAGGCATTGCGCATGGTGGTTGTTTCCCCTGGGCGCGACAGCGCTGTGCTTGAGTATAAACCGATCCCTATCGAGAAAGGGCGGGTGCTCCAGATGGGGCTTACCCTGCGCAGTGAACAGCCCACCACTATTATAATCGGTTTGCGATCCGGTTCCGACCCGGCGAAAATTTATTTTGAGCAGCCCATCCCGTGTCCCCTCGACTGGTCGAGCGGCGAAGTTGTGGTGCAGGCCACCGTGGACGACCCGGAGGCCCGTTTTTACCTGGAAATCGATAAAGAGGCCAGTATCGAGTTCGATGCCTTTTACCTGGAGCCTTACCGGACGAAACAGGGGGCCGTTCTGCCTGTAATCCGTGAAGAATCGCCCAACCTTCTGCCCTCCAGTTCGTTTCCCGACGGGGTGCATGCCCCCTGGGTTTTGCTCAACGCCGAATACCGGTATTCCGATGGTCTGGAGTTCGGGCCGACCGGCATTCCATCATTGAAGTGGGCCGGAGAAGGAGCTTCTCTGACGGCTCCTTTTTCCAGTAAAGGAAAAGGAGAATACACCTTTAGTCTGTATTTGAGGGGCAGCGTTCGGGGGCAAAAGCTCAGCTTGATCCTGACCCCTCCTCTGGCCAATCCGAAGCTCTATCCATTCCACCAGCGGGTGGTTGTGGACAAGGAATGGAAACGATACAGCACTACCGTGCCCTTGGAAATCGACATCGACGGTTACTACCTGGCGCACATCGTATCCCACTCGGTGGAACCGGTTTGGGTGGATGGATTGCAGGTGGAAAAAGCCGCCGTGATGACCCCACTGGCACGGACCGGCCCGGTGGAGATCGTGGCCCAGCCGCTGAACCCGATGGGGATTGGTTTTGAAGGGGAGCAAATGGCCGTGCGCGTCACCATTTTTGGAGCGCTCTCCATGGCTCGGGAGGTAACCGGAACCCTTTTCGATATCGATGGGCGTCAATATTCCCTCAGTCCGCTGAAGGTAACCGGCAGCAAACCGATCAGCCGTACGGTCCTGCTGAAGGATCTCGATGAACCTCCGCTGGGTTCCTACCGGCTGGAATTACAAGCCTGGGGAGATGGAGACAAACCGGTTTCGCGGCCGGCTGAAGCGCTTTTGCACCGGGTGCGGGCGCCGGCCAACCCAAGCCAAGCGTCCCCGGATTCACCTTTCGGAATCGAGGTGGCCCACATCAGCGAGCGGGCCGAAGAAATCGGCGTGGCCAAGGCATTGGGGTTTAAATGGGTGCGGGACGTCCTCAATTTTACGTGGAAAAATGCCGCCCCCGAACCGGACAGCAAAGTGTTTGAAAAAGCGGATATGGCCAGCTCGGTTTATCAACAACTGGGCATGGAGGTTCTGGCCGTTCTGGGGCCGGCCCCGGCCTGGGCTCTCGACCAGCCAGAGGATTTTCCCCTGGATCTGCCGCTACTGCCCGCCGACTCAGAATCCTGGTCTCAATATATTGCAGAAACGGTTGACCGCTTCAAGGACGTCATCCGGGCCTGGGAACCCTGGCCCTTGGTTTACTCCGAGCGCACTCTTTCCGCTCTGTCCCTGAAAGACCAGCAGGATCCATCGAAAAGCGAAAATGATTCCGCTTCCCAAGGGTCTTCCGGAAAAGAAATTCAACCAATTCTAGCCAATCCGCAAGACTATGCAGCCATGCAGAAGGCGGCCTATGAGGCTATCAAGGAACAGGCGAAATCCGCCCTTGTGGCAGTCAATCTCAACCTCAACGGTGAACGAACGAAGGGCGGGGAATTGCTGGCGGCGGGAATCACTGCGGATGCCGACGCGATCAGTTTTCAGGATAATTTCGACAAGGAATCCTCTCTGGAAAGGCTGGTTGAGGATTTTTCCTGGCTGGCCGATCAAATGCCGGTGCAGGAAAGATTTTGGCAGGTGCAGGCCCGCGCCAATGTTTCGCGCATTTTTAATTTTTATCAGCACGTTGTACCCGTTTTTCCGGTTGAAGCCGCAAAATCCGAAGCGGCTGCCACGGTACGTTATTACCTGGCTCTATTATCGGGAAAAGTGGAACGCTTTTTTGTCCCCGGCTATGCCATCGACCCCTTTAAAGACCTTTGGCAGCCGGGACCCCGTATCTTCAACGTTGACGGCCGCCTGAACCCCAATGCGAGTGCGCTTTCCAATATGATGTGGCACCTGGAGGGGAAAAAACCGGCCGATGTTTACCTAATCGAGGAAGATTTTGATTTATTCACTTTCGCCGATGAGGAAGGCGCGGTGGGAGTGCTCGTGAGCAAGAATGGTTCCGCCTTAAAATTCAAATCCATGGTGGAAAAAGTCGAAGTTCGCGGGATGTTCGGCAACGCCATCAAGTTTCCCGCCGAGGTGGGGCGGACCCCGACTTATTTCAGCGCCGACAGCTTCTCCGCCGCCCAAATGAACTTCCTATTTACAATGATCAGCTACCGCCGGGTGGAGTAGATTGCTCTAGCATTGATGCGGGTATGATACTGTAGGCGCAGCGCCGGGCGCCCGCCTGGATATGTTCGGTTCGCTCGACCTTCACATCCGAACCGAGTGATTTTTGGAATACCTCCAGCTCCATATCGCATAATCCCAGGCAGGAGGCGGCCGCATCGCAGATCGGGCAATGGTTTTCCACCAGAAGCAGCGATTGATCCTCCTGTTCCTTAACTTCCGCCATATATCCCTCGTCGGATCGGATCTCGGCCAGAATTTTTACTCGGTCAACCAGAGATTTCTTTCCGCAAAGCCGACCCTGGTAATCTTCCACTTGTTCTTTGGCCCGGATGGACAGCAGGCGTTCCATCCCCCGGGAACCAAAGGCCTTGCCCATGCTGCGGATCAAACTCACTGACAGGTCCGCATGGCCGTTGTGAAAAAAACGATTGGCCTCAGGTCTCAGACGCCAGATTTTAGCCGGACGGCCGAGGGGCCGGGGTTCCTCCTGGCAATCGATAAAATTTTGTTCTTGAAGGGAATAAAGATGCAAACGGACGGCCATAGTGGTTGTTCCGAATCGCTCCGCAATGGATTTGGCATCCATCGGCCCTCGTTCCTTGAGCCACTGCATGATGGCCCGCCGGGCGCGTTGGTCGGAAGAAGAACCGGGGGGTTTTATTTTCATGCATTTTTTGTAAAGAAAAATATTGACTAAGTCAAGTTTATACTATGTAAAGGAAATACTTTACTTAATTAAAATAAAAATGAAACAAAAAATAGCAGTTATTAGTTGTTCACTGAATAAAACGAGCTGGTCCAGGATATTGGCCAATCGGGTGACTGAAGCCCTTTGCGATCTGGGATCGGAGGTCGAATTCATTGATTTGCAGGATTTTCAACTGCCGCTTTGCGACGGCGGCCCGGCCTACGAGAATGCGAATGTGATCAAATTGACGGAGCGGATTGCGGCGATGAAGTCAGTTCTTCTGGCCGTGCCGGTTTACAATTACTACGCCAATGCGGCGGCAAAAAACCTGATCGAATTAACGGGAAACGCCTGGGAAGACAAGATCGTCGGGTTTCTGGCGACGGCCGGTGGTCAATCGAGTTATATGTCGGTGATGTCGCTGGCCAACCAGCTCATGTTCGATTTTCGGTGCCTGGTGGTTCCCCGATTCGTTTACGCTACAGGAAGCGATTTCGGCCCGGCGACCGACGGCAGGGAAAAGCTTATTAGCCCAAAAATTGAAAATCGGGTTCAAGAACTGGCGGAAGCAATCCTGAACCTGGCAAATGGTCTTCAATTTACAAAAGAACAAGAAAGGAGAAACGAGAAATGAAATGCCAATTGGAACATGCCAATATAACTGTCGAAGATATGGATGAAGCGGTCCGCTTTTTATCAACGGCTTTTTCCCATTTTAAAGAACGCGGAGGCGGCAAAAACAATCAAGGTGCCCGCTGGCTGCACTTTGGGACTGACGACCATTATATCGCTTTGCAGGAAGCGGTTCAAGTTGAAGAAAATGACCGTTGGCCCTACAACGATCCTGGCGTCAACCACCTGGGTTACGCGGTTGACGATGTGGATTCGATCAAACGGCGATTGCAGGATGCCGGCTATGAAGAAGGAATGGTCCCGGAACCCCACCCCTACCGAAAGCGGGTTTATTTTTATGACCGGACAGGTTTCGAGTGGGAATTCGTGCAATATTATTCAGACGATCCCAAGGAGCGCAACGACTACTCGCAATAGGCTTCGCAACTGAACAAACGGGTATTGGGGAATTGAGTATTCAACCCACCTCAGTGAAAATATTTTTGACCGAGGCGGCGGCGTAATCGCGGTTCATCTTGGCGATGACGTCGAGAGGGATTTCTTTGGGACAAACGGCGGAGCACTCGCCGTAATTGGTGCAATTGCCGAAACCGGCAGCATCCATGCTGGCTACCATGCTCAATACGCGCCTATCTTTCTCCGCCGCGCCCTGGGGCAGTAGATTGAGGTGGGCCACCTTGGCTCCCACAAAGAGCATGGCAGAGGCATTTTTACAGGCCGCCACACAAGCTCCGCAGCCGATGCAGGAAGCGGCGTCCATGGCCTTGTCAGCGATCGTTTTGCCCAGCGCAATGGCATTCCCATCGGGAGCGCTCCCGGCGCGGGCGGTAATGTATCCTCCTGATTGAATAATGCCGTCAAAAGCTGAACGGTCCACCACGAGATCGCGAATAACCGGAAAGGGCCTGGCCCGAAAGGGCTCGATGACGATGGTTTCCCCATCCCGGAAATGACGCATGTGCAACTGACAGGTAGTGGTCGCTCTCTGCGGCCCGTGGGGAATCCCGTTGATGTTGATGGAGCAGGTCCCGCAAATCCCCTCCCGGCAATCGTGATCGAAGGCCACCGGCTCTTCTCCTTTATACACCAGATCTTCGTTGAGAAGGTCCAACATTTCGAGAAAAGATGAATCGGCCGAAACGTCATCCAGCGGGTAGTCAACCAGGTGGCCTTCTTCTTGCGGGTTTTTTTGCCGCCATATTTTAAGATTCAGCTTCATTGATTCGGACTTACAAAATTCTCATCAGTCACTCATTTGTAACTGCGCACGGATAGGGAAACATTTTCGAAATTCAGGTCTTCGACATGTTTAACCGGCAGGGCGTCGTCACCTTTATGCTCCCAGACTGAAACATTGGCAAAATTCTCGTCGTCGCGCACGGCCTCACCCTCCCCGGTCTGGCGCTCCTCGCGGAAATGGCCCCCGCAGGACTCATCGCGGTCGAGCGCATCCCTTACCATCAACTCACCGAATTCCATAAAATCGGCCACCCGTCCGGCCCGCTCCAGCTCCATATTCAATTCCTCTCCCTGTCCGGTGACACGCAAATCGCTCCAAAATTCGTCCCGCAGACCCGGGATTATATCAAGGGCTTTTTGCAGTCCCCGGGCATTGCGCGCCATCCCGCAATACTCCCATACGATCTTACCCAACTCCATGTGAAAGGATCGCGCCGAGCGTTTGCCTTCGATGCCCAGAAGCCGCCCAATCTTGCCCTTTACCTTGGTTTCGACCTCCTTGAACTCCGCGCTATCGGTGGAAGGCGCACCGGCCCCGGTTTCCGCCAGGTAATTGGCCAGGGTATAGGGAATGATGAAATAACCGTCGGCCAAACCCTGCATGAGGGCGCTGGCGCCGAGGCGGTTGGCCCCGTGATCGGAAAAATTGGCCTCTCCTAGGACGAAACAGCCGGGGATGGTGCTTTGCAGGTTATAATCCACCCACAGACCACCCATCGTGTAATGGAGCGCAGGGTAAATGCGCATGGGCCGTTGGTAGGCATTTTCACCCGTTATGCGCTCATACATTTCAAAGAGATTGCCGTAACGCTCCTCAATGGTGGACCGGCCCAGCCGCTCGATCGAATCGGCAAAATCGAGGTAAACGCCGCGGCCTCCGGGGCCGATCCCACGCCCGTCGTCGCAAGCCTCCTTGGCCGAGCGCGAAGAGATGTCTCTGGGGGCCAGGTTGCCGAAACTCGGGTATTTGCGTTCGAGGTAATAATCCCGGTATTGCTCGGCAATTAGCCTTGGATCCTGAGGGCAATCCTCCGCCTTTTTCGGCACCCAGACCCGCCCGTCATTGCGCAGCGATTCGGACATCAGGGTGAGTTTGCTCTGGTGGTCCCCGGCTTGCGGAATGCAGGTAGGGTGAATTTGGGTGTAACAGGGGTTGGCAAAACCGGCGCCTCTTTTGTAGGCCCGAAAGGCGGCCGTCACATTGCATCCGGCGGCATTGGTGGAGAGAAAGAAAACATTGCTATAACCGCCGGTGGCCAGGATGACGGCATCGGCGCTCCAGGATTCAATTTGCCCGCTGACCAGGTTGCGTGTCACGATGCCCTTGGCGTGCCCGTTGACCAGAACGAGGTCGAGCATCTCGTGCCGGTTGTGCATTTTCACCTGGCCAAGACCAATCTGGAGGCTGAGCGCGCTGTAGGCCCCCAACAGTAGCTGCTGCCCGGTTTGGCCGCGGGCATAAAAAGTGCGGGAAACCTGCGCCCCGCCAAAGGAGCGGTTGGCCAGCAAACCGCCGTATTCGCGGGCAAAAGGGACGCCCTGGGCTACGCACTGGTCGATGATGTTGCCACTTAACTGGGCCAGCCGGTAAACGTTGGCCTCACGTGAGCGGTAGTCGCCCCCTTTGATGGTGTCGTAAAAAAGCCGGTAATCGCTGTCCCCGTCGTTCTGGTAATTTTTGGACGCGTTGATGCCTCCCTGGGCGGCGATGCTGTGGGCGCGCCGGGGGCTGTCCTGGTAGCAGAAACAATCCACGTTATAACCCAGTTCGCCCAGCGTAGCCGCCGCCGACCCGCCGGCAAGCCCGGAACCGACCACAATAACCCGGTATTTTCGCCGGTTGGCGGGATTGACCAGCTTGATGCGGAACTTGCGGTTGTCCCATTTGTCGGTCAGAGGACCGGATGGTATTTTTGCATCGAGATTCATTTTAGGGAGTTAAAGTGAGCGATTGTGCCAGGGTCTGAGCGGCCTCCACATGTTCCTTGTCGAGAATGTCGATGCCGGCGTGTTCGGTCAGCAGCACGGCCACCGGAATGGAAATAAAACCAAGAAGAACGATCCACCCGTAAGCGGCCGCGGCCAGGCCCAGAATACCGCGCCATTTCTCGTTGCGCCAGCCCATGGTTTGAAACATGCTTGAGACCCCGTGGGAAAGGTGCGGGCAGAGCAAGGCCATGCAAGCAATATAAAATACCGAGACCCACCAATGGGAAAATCCCAGATACATCATGGCGTAAATATCGTGCACCGTTTCCCCATGCAGGTTAAAGGGCAGATTGCTGTAATCGTAAATATTTCGCACCGTAAAATGGAAGAGGTGAAAAACGATGAAAAACAGAAGGATTAAACCCGTGTAAGGCATCGACCGGGATGACAAAGTAGCCTCCACGGTGGCCTCTTTTTCGTAGCGGTCCGGGCGGGCCAGGCGGTTCTCGACCGTCAATACAACGGCCGTCCAAACGTGTACTATAACACAGATTAGCAGAAAAAGACGAATTCCCCATAATATGACCCCCGGCAGCGATTGCAATTTATGCCCATAGGCGTTGATATATTCAGGCGACAGAAAAATTTGCGCATTTCCCGCCATATGGCCAAAAACGAACCCGGCCAGAACAAAACCGCTTAAGGCCATCAAATATTTTTTGCCTATAGAGGATTTCAACAACTGGCAAAACGAATTCATGAAAACATGCCTGGTAATGGGTTGGAAACCTTGGGCTCAAGGTGCCCAACCATCCTAAATCTATGATCCTCTGCACGAAAAAAGTAAAGGATTTTCAGGCCGGCACATAGATTATCTGCCACTTATAAGAGTTCGCTAATTCCGCCAGAAACTCCTCTAATGCCACCTCAAGCCCACATCCGCTCAACTAGGATGCGATTCGGAATAAAATGGAATCGTTCTCCAAATAACGCGTTATTATCGATCATTCCCAGAATTTGTAAAATAAATTACGGTATTTCTTGCCAAAGTAGGAAAATTCAGGACAATATATTTTTGGCATTAGACGTTTGAGAAAAATTAAGGTGAGAGGAGACTTCAAGATGGCGAAGAGAAAAAATCCAAAGAACAAAGGCATATCACGGATCGATTCCGGTTCTACCCATGGTTGGTTTGTAAGAGGGTATAAGAATGGGGAGACCTATTCCAAATTGTTTAGCGATTTGAAATGTGGGGGAAAACGAAAAGCGCAAAGACTGGCCCGCGAACACCGCGATGAACTCCACGCCCGGTTGAACAAAATACCAACCAAAAGACGGGGCCGTTGAACCCAACCCCGTTTGGGCATTAACGGAATACCCGAAATAAACAGATTCCATCGTCAGGCAGGGGTTTTTCAAGCCTGATTTCATGAAGGACAAATGAAGCCTTTACAGGGCGTTTGTCCACGGTGGTCGATTAACGTTATTTTCTCGCAAAATAGCTTTGCAAATTATTGTGGAAATGGCGTCCCGTAGGGGATTTGAACCCCTGTTGCAGGGATGAGAACCCTGAGTCCTGGGCCGGGCTAGACGAACGGGACCCTTCCCGGATTGTCGTTTACATTACGTTCATCGGCATAGTTGTCAACCTGCCATCGGATTTAGGCCTGCATCGTATTTAGCGGCCCCTGACCGGTTCTCCGGCCAGAAGCCGTGCCATTACAGTAACATCGTTGGTGGGTAGTTGGCAGACGAAATCTTCACAAATGAACGCCGTCGTCCTACCGTCGATGGGAACCATGGCGCCCAGTGCAGCATTGTTTTTACTCAAAAATTTCTGCCCCTCGGCCCCGTCGGCGAGGAGGACAATTTTGTTGGGTAGGTAGTTCCGGTAAACCTCACGCAAGAGGACTCGGGTGTTTTCCGAATCGAGTTTTCCCGCCAGAATGATCTGTTTTGGTTTGGCCCGGAAGAAATCGTAGGCCGCCAGCATGAGGGGCATGGAGGTGGGGTTTTCCTCCAGACTGGAAGCAAAAGCCTGCAAGGTTTTTTCGGCCTTCGTGTGGTATTCATCCCTTCCGGTTATTTGAACAAGCCGGAGTAAATTGAGGGCCGATACGGAATTGACGGAGGGCTCTGCCCCGTCGAATCGCTCCTTCATCCGCAGGAGAATGCGTGCATCCCGGTCCGTTACATTGAAAAATCCACCATTTTCAGCATCGAAAAAGAGTTTGTTCTGAGTCTCCTGAAGTCTCACCGCCCAGGGCAGCCATCTGATTTCAAACGATGCCTGGTAAAGATCGAGCAGCCCCTGGATGAGAAATGCGTAATCGTCGCCAAATGCAGCGGTGTCACCGGGGCCATTCCGGTAGAGGCGCAGAAGAGCGCCTTTTTCTTCATTATAGAGGTTTTTCCTGATAAAATTTGCCGAGCGTGTGGCCCGCGCCAGGTATTTCGGTTGGTCCAGGATAATCGCTCCACGGGCCAAGGCGGATATCATGAGGCCGTTCCAGGAGGTGATGATTTTGTCGTCCAGATGTGGCCGGGGCCGCTTATTTCGAACTGCTAATAGAAGGATCCGGCTTTCCTCCAGCATTTTTTCAACGGCCGATGGAGAAAGTTCGAATTGATCCGCCGTCTCCTGTGCGGAATGGCTTTGCTTCAGAATATTGCTGTTCTCAAAATCCCCGCGCGGATCGCTGCCTGGGGGAGCGTTTCCGGAAGCATTTACGCCGTAGTAATAATTGAAAACGGTTCCCTTTTTTAGGCCCAGGATTTTCAGGATTTCCTCCTCCGGCCAAATATAAAAAGCCCCCTCCGTTTTTTCGTGGCTATCCCGGGAAGGCAGGCTGTCGGCATCTTCGGCGGAGTAAAACCCCCCCTCGGCATCAGTCATGATTTCGGCGACATAGGAAAAAATGCGGCGGGCCGTATCGGCGTATTTTGCTTCGCCGGTAATTTGAAAGGCGTCCAGACAGGCATTGGCCAACTGGGCTTGATTGTAGAGCATTTTTTCGAAATGAGGGACGTGCCAAAATCGATCGACCGAATAGCGGTGGAAACCTCCTCCCAAATGATCCCGGATGCCTCCCGCGATGATGGAGTCGAGGGTAAACAATGCCATCTTGAGGGCCTTTATGCCGCGTGGGTCTGATAACTTCTTGGCGGCATAATAATGGAAAAGGAAATTGAGAGTGACCGGCCGCGGAAATTTCGGCGGCTGCCCAAACCCCCCTTCGGTCTCATCGAACCTCCCTCTCAATTGCTCAAAGGCCGCTTCCATGTGTTCGATTCCCAGGCCCAGGCCGCCTTTACCCGGACCTGGACCCATTTTTTTCAATTCTTCCACAAAGAGCTTTCCCTGGGCTAAAATCTCCTCCCGGTGTTCCTTCCAGACCTCGGTCCAGTGTTGCAACACCCGGGGGAAACCGGGCCGCCCGTAGCCGTCCTCCGGCGGGAAATAGGTTCCCCCGAAGATGGGGGTGAGGTCAGGCGTCAGCCAGACGCTCATCGGCCAACCGCCGCTGCCGGTGGAGGCCTGCACAAAAGTCATGTAAACCTTGTCCACATCCGGGCGCTCCTCGCGGTCCACCTTTATGCTGACATAGGATTCATTCATGAGGGCGGCGGTTTCGTGATTTTCAAAGGACTCATGCTCCATCACATGGCACCAGTGGCAGGTGCTATAACCGACCGATAGAAAAATCATTTTATCCTCTTTTCGGGCCTTCTCAAAAGCCTCCTCCCCCCAAGGATACCAATCGACGGGATTATCCGCATGCTGTCGCAAATAAGGAGACTTCTCCAAAGCCAATCGGTTGGATTTCACACCAACCGCCACCTCCCCGCCAAAACCATTCGAAAACAATCCCAGAACAACAGCGGCTACAAAACAGCGACCGGCATTGGGAAGCTGGTATTTAAAGGCAAAATTCATCAAAAATTTGTATTTAATTTGCGTCTATTAGAGTTCATTCGCGGTTCAAAACTTCCAGCCCCTTATACCATATTTTTCAAAATCCCGCAATCCCGCAATAGATAGGTTTGAAATGGACGGGGAAAACTGGACAGTGGAATAAGGTGGTCTTGAACCACTAAATCCGCTAACCTATGAATGTTATTAAATCACGAAAGAGAAGACAATACAGTGCTGAGTTTAAAGCCCGAGTGGCCCTGGAAGCCATCAGGGGCGCTCATACCATCAACGAGATCGCCGGGCGTTTTGAGGTGCATCCCAACCAGGTGACCCAATGGAAGAAGCAGCTTTTGCAGGGAGCAACGGAGCTGTTTTCGCGCCAGCGGCAGACTCTCAGCAAGGACAACGAGACGGAAAAAGATCACCTTTACCAGGAGATTGGAAAGCTGAAAGTAGAATGCGATTGGCTAAAAAAAAAGTCTGAACAATTCGGTTGGTGAGAGGCGCAAGATGGTGCAACCACTTCAAGGAAAAATCAGTATCGGCAGGCAATGTCAGTTGCTGGGGCTGGCCCGCGGCAGCTATTACTATCGGGCCCGTGCCCAGTGCGAGCAGAACGTTCTCTACATGCATCGCATGGATGAGCTCTACACCCAATATCCGTTTTTTGGTTCTCGCCGGATGACCCAGTGGCTGCGTCGAGAGGGCCATGCAGTGGGACGAGGCCGCATCCAGCGGCTCATGCGCCAAATGGGCCTGGAGGCTATTTATCCGCGTCGAAACTTGAGCCAGGGGCACCGGCAGCACCGCATTTTCCCTTATCTGCTGCGGGGTTTGGCGGTCGAGCGGCCCGACCAGGTATGGTGCAGCGACATCACTTACCTGCGGCTGAGCCGAGGATTCCTTTTCTTGACCGTGGTGTTGGACTGGTTCAGCCGCTACGTGTTGAGCTGGCAGCTTTCCAACACCCTGGAGAGCCGCTTCTGTGTGCTCGCCCTGGAGGAAGCTCTGAGGCGGGCCCAACCTCAAATCTTCAACACCGATCAAGGCAGCCAGTTTACCGGCAGCGAGTTCACCTCGGTGCTGGGGCAAGCCGGGGTGCGCATCAGCATGGACGGGCGTGGCCGCTACCTGGACAACATATTTGTTGAACGCTTTTGGAGAACCCTCAAGTATGAAGACATTTACCTGCGCGAATACGCCACGGCAAAGGAAGCCAGCGAAGGGATAGCCCGCTACCTGGACTTCTACAACCACCTGCGCCCCCACCAAGCCCTGGGCTACCGGACCCCGGCCGAAGTCCATGCAATCGGAGCAAAACCACCCTCCCCGCCAATACAGCTTGCGGGCACCTGCGTGCCCGTCTTTGGCTAAGGACAAAATATATTTTTAAAAAATAATATGAACACGATTTCCACCTTAATCCCACGTCAAAATTGTCCAAACAACCCCGTCCACTTCAGATATACTCCCGGGTGCCTTCGCCCCCGCATTGGCTTTCGAGCCGGCGTCTGAGGACCTGCAGGCACTGCGGCAACTGCCAGCCCGAGAGTGGGCGGGCGAAGTCCAAAGCGCCCGGTTTTTTCTCCAGCAAAGCCAGGTAGTGCACCGGCTCGAAAGAGACTTGCTCTTTATCCCAAATGCGGCGGTGCCGGGCCACCTCTTGGCCCCCACAGAAGATCACCACCTGCCGACAGGACCCTTCCACCACCACCGGATGGTGGGCGCAGCGCACCAGCGAGAGGCTGCTGACGCAGGTCGAGCGTTTGCGGCTCGCTTCAAAGGGTATGGGCGGCAACGCCAGCATGACGGCGCGCTCCTCGGCCAGCAGTTCCTTTTTCACCGCCCTTTTCCCGCGTAATTTACGCTCCATGTCCCGCTCACATGCCTCCAACAGCTTTGCGTTGAGTTCCTCCAGGTCCCGAACCTGCGGTACCGGTACCAGGAAGTTGGCCCGGGCATAACGCACGATCCCCTCGACCACGCCCTTCTCGTTGGGCCGGGCGGGCAGACAGAAGTGTTCCTCGAACAGGTAATGGCTCTGTAGCTGCAGAAACCCGTCGGTCAGCTTGCGTTCACGCGAACCGATAATCTTACCCACCGCCACCTTCGAGTTGTCATAGCTGATGCGCCGGGGCACCGCCCCGAAAAACTCAAAAGCTCGCAGGGGCCCCTCCCAGAAGTTCTCCGTGCACTCCCGTTCGAACACCTGCACGAAAAAGGCATCGCTGTAGGGCAGGCTCATGGCAAAAAATGGCCGCCTACGCAATTGCCCCGCCTCCTTCACCAGGGCATGACCGAAGTCCACCTGTCCCTCCCCGGGGCGGTGCTCCAGCGGCACGAACACTTCCCGCCGCCTCGCTCGCAGCTCGGCCACCACCTCCTTGACCGCCGTGTAGCCCCCTTGGTAGCCCTTCTCCCGACCCAAACGCTGGTAGATCCGTTTGGCCGTATGGCGCTGCTTCTTGGGCACGTTCCGGTCCGCTTTGAGCACCTCCTCGATCCAGCCCACATACGGATCGATCTTGCGCTCTCGCCTCTTCTTGCGCCGGTCTCCCGGCGGCTGGGAATAGGCCAGCGGCCAGCATCTTTCCCAGGGTCTCCCAGTGCAGTCCCTCTTCTCGCATTACAGAGCGCTTGCTCTGCTTGTCCCGCAGCACTTTGTGCCGCACTCTTGTCCATTGCTTCATATCTCGATACACTCCTCCTTTCTAGGATAAGCGTACCGGTTTTAAAGCGCCCTCTTTACCGTACCGGTTTTTCCCCGGCGTTTACACTCATGGAGAACCGAATCAAGGAACAGATGCAATTGTTCAGCGAGCGCACCAGCGCCCATCAATGGTGGGCCAATCAGTGGCGATTGCTCTTGTCGGCGCTGGCCTACACCTTGATGGAAGCCATGCGCCGGTTAGCCTTAAAAGGGACGAAGTGGGCGCGGGCCCAATGCCACACCCTGCGGCTCAAATTAATCAAGATCGGAGCGGTCATCGTGCGCAACACCCGAACGATTCACTTTCACCTAAGTGAGAGTTATCCTTGGGCCAGTCTTTTCAACCATGCGGCCCGCCGATTGGTGCCAACCTAAAGGGTGCATTGGTGCTGCCCCCGGCACTACCGAACCAATGGGGGAAAGGGGGCAGTGTCTCTACACCCTGAAAAACACCTAAAAATCAAGACGATCTGCTCAAAATACAAAGAAATCCATCTCCAATAGCAATAACGAGCCAAACTTTACCCTTCATGAAATATCCGGGTTAGTTCGAACCATTCTTTGGCCTGCTTTTGCAACTGCTGGGCATCTTGCTGCAAGCGTGCATTGCGAGCCATCCCCACGATGTAACTAACTTCGTTGCGGTCGCACCAAGAGAGTATCCGGTCTCGACAAAATCCACTGTCGGCGCGCCAAATAATCCGCGTACGGGGCCAGCTTTGGCGAATCCGTTTAACCAGCAATTTGAGGATGGCCCCGGCATGCTTGCTGGCATCGATCTTGCTCGGCCGCAGGTAGGCCACCAGCAGCTGATCACCGCAAAAAACATATAGCGGCAGAAAACAGTAATGATCATAATAACCGTGGAAAAAACGTCCCTCCTGGAGCCCGTGCACCGGATTGTCGGTGGCGTCAAAGTCCAGGATGATCTCTTCGGGTTCCTCGGCAAAGGAGCCCATGAACTGTTCGACCAACAGCTCGTTTACCGCAAAGGCCGCCCGCCGATCCTGCCCGTTTTCAAAACGACACAAAGTCGGCGCGCTGGCCAACGTTTCAATGCGCCCCGTTACCGTTTGCAACAATGGATCGTGGCGCAGGGTATCAAAGTCGTTCAAATCCTCATAGCCCGCCACCAGCCCGTAAACGCGCTGCCGCAGCATCCCCAATACCTCATGGCGTACTTTGCCCTTCTGCCGTTTGTCCACTAACTGTCGGGCCGCTCGTTCGGTCAAGCCCAACTGCCGATCCACTTCCCGGATCAAAAGCAGTCCGGCATCCGAAGTAACCTCTCCGCCCTTGAAATCAACCCGCACACGGCGGCCTTTTACCCTTGTCAACTGTAGCTTTAATTGTTTACCTTTTGTCATCGCTGATATTGCTTTAATTATTGATCTATCCTGCTGTATATCAGCAGTTAAGCATATCAACGATACTTTTTTTACGAAATATCCGGGCTAGAAAGCCCAAATTGGAAATTACGAAAAGTTCGATCAAAAACCCCCGATCCTTGAACCAAGGGCGTATCTCACTTTTCATGCTTCGCCCTGATCTCTTTTGCCATCTGCTTCAATTCCGCCAGCTTGTGCAATAACTCGTAATTTCCATGCCATTGAACAAAATCGGCTCCCCCCATAAATGCGCCATGCTTGGCCGTTCGGGTAGTGTATAAAAAAAGAATGTTATTTTGTATTTTTAGCTGTACAAATAGCGTTAGGCAGTTTATTCTTAGTGCATGGTTACTAAAATTATTAATTGTTGGCACTGTGGAAGTGAAAATATCATTAAATTTGGCAAGACGCCCAACCATAAACAGCGCTACCGCTGCCATGATTGTGGTAAACAAAGCCGCGAAAACCCCACAGTGAAATACACCGAAGAGCAAAAAGAAATGATCCTTCGAGTCTATCAGGAACGCAGCAGTCTACGCGGTTTACAGCGCGCCTTCGGGGTGAGTCCCAACACCGTTTTGAGTTGGTTAAAAAAAACGACAATCGCTGCGACCGCTCAAAAGCACGATTCTTGCGGCCCGCCGCCATGATGTCATTGAACTGGACGAACTGTGGTCTTTTGTGGGGCGCAAGAGCGATGCCCAATGGGTTTGGATCGCTCTTTGCCGACGCACCCGTCAAATCCTCTCCTATGCCATTGGGCCTCGGGATTGGTATCGTTGCCGGGAACTTTACGAGCGTCTGCCACGGGCCTACAAAAGATGTGCCACCTACAGCGACTTTTGGAGCACTTATGATGAAGTCTTTCCTCATAACCGATCCGTGGGAAAAGAAACCGGTGAAACGGCCCATGTGGAACGATGGAACAATACCCTGCGCCAACGACTGGGTCGTTTCACACGCAAAACCCTCTCCTTTTCCAAGCTTAAGAGTATGCATGAAACCTGTCTGAGACTTTTCATTCATCAATATAATCAAGAATTAGCCACCATTCCTACTTAATACACTACCGCCGTTCGCCCATAATAATGCCAATAATCAAAATAAATAAACTCGATGGGTTCGTCGAACGGTTCCGGGGTCAATAAATTCTCTCTCCGAAGGTCTTCAATTATCTTTTTTGCCTCGATCACTTTTTCGTTGGTCGCTTCGACAGCCGCTTCGGCGTTTGCATAGAAATTTTCTACGTGAGGCTTTGTGTGGCACTTCAGACAAGTCTCTTTCATTTCAATTTGACCTTGTTCATAGGTGGGCCGCTTCTCTGACTTCGCTGCGAACAGCCAATAAGACAACCTTTCGGTGACATCATGAGTAAATTTCTGCCCTTCCAATCCGCTCATGTGACAGGTTGCACAGGTGGGTACCGGCATGTCTTTGGTCGTAAGTTTTTTTGGATCTGCATTGAGATTCATATTAAGTTTTTGGGCTCGAAACAAAATCCCATGCTTCGACTCGTTGTAAATCTCCAACTGAGAATGATCCGGTCCCATGTGACATTGCCCGCAAGTTTCGGGCTGTCGCGCCAAAGCAATTGAAGAGGAGTGGCGCGCATGACATTTTGTGCAATCTCCAATGGTCCCATCTCGATTGGGACGACCGATGTCATGACATGCCGCGCATCCTACTTACATCGCGCTTTCTCCTTCAAGAATAGCCAGTTGATTGGCCTCACGATCAACCGCGCCCCGATGAAATTTTTCCGATTGAAGGATTTGCTCCGCCGTGAAATCCTGCCTACCATACACGGCCGCCCAAGCCGGCGCCCCATGACGACTCCGCACAAGTTGATCGTATTGGGTGGAATGGGGGTGGAATGGCATACTCGGTAATTATTGGATGTCACTTTCCCGGAAATGACAAATCCGCGGTGGTTCTGCTTTTCCTGTCCGTCCAATGATTGATGGCAATCCAGACAATTTAAACCCACTTGTGCGTGTCGGCTGATTTCAAATTGATGGATTATGGAGGACGTCTCCTGGCGATGGCATTCTGCGCATTTGCCCGTGGCTCGTACGAAGTCGGCTGAAGGTTGAGCTAAATCCACCATCGGCCTTTTTGATTGAATCAACAATGCCGCCAATATCAACGAGGTGCTTACAAAAATTGCTATAAACACAGACTTGAATTTCATAACTTGTTCCGATATACTGGATTAGGCTTCATGCGCAAATTCGTTCTACATTGTTATTTCCCTGTGAAATCAATGCTTTAGATGATAATCAACCTTATCCGGGATTTCCCACATGGACATTCATAATCGTTGTTCGATCCAATTTTCTGCATTCAAGTCAGTATAGCAATGGTTTTTTGGTACCTGCCTGTCGATTAGTGCACCTTCCACCCTCGCCATTCAAGATCAGGCAAAGGGAAGCAGAACTTCAAACAGCAGGTAATCCTGGCGAACCAGCAGAGGTAAGCGTCAGGCCATTTTCTGCAAGCTCTTGAGCGCCTGCACGGCATACAAACCATCGACATGGAAGCACTCCATAATGAGCATCATGGCGGCATTGTTCTGCCCGCTTTGAATCTCCGTCCTTATTTGCATGACATTGGCAAACATGCCAGGATCGCTTGCAAGTTTCTGATATAAAAATGTGGCCGCGGATAGCCCGATCCCGGCAGGAAAGTCCATCAACTGCGACAAAATCTTTCCAGCCAGAACCAAATCCCCAGCCTGAATCGCCCTCGCAAACTCCTTAAAGGTAACGCCTTTTATGGGAGAGTTCAAATGCTCCCCGCTCGTGAGGGCTGGTTCGGTTTGTCATACGGGTTGTTAGTCTTTTTTATAACGTTCCCAGGGACAAACATAAATTCGAATGCGATTCACCTTCCCATCTACTTTTCCCCCCTTACGCTTGTCCTCTAGGATCACATCGATCCTGTCTCTCTTGCTTCTGTCAGACGGCACTTTTCTTCCCATAGAAATGGTTAACCCTTCATATTGCTCATTTTCGCTCCAGTAGTTATGATAAAAGGTAAAAGCTATGCGCTTTGGATCGGCCTGGAGTTCTTCGGAAAAATCATTGTAATCTAGGGGGATTTCCCGACTAAAGTTTTCGATAATATTTTTCACTACTTTAAAAAATTCCCGATCCTCGTTCAAATCATGTATATGGGCGCGGAAGACATTCAGCCCATATTTATTCCAGGCACGAGACCAGCCCATTCCTTTTCGCTGTCTTTGGGTTTCCAGCATATTCATCAATTTGCTCAATACCATTGGCGGTTTTTTTTGCAGGTCTAGCTCCCGCTTCAATGTGCCCATCGACAGGTCTTCAGGATTGATGGAATCCTCGTCCAAAGTGAGGGTTTTGGATGATTTCATAATTTTTCAGTTTCCGCGAAGTGGATTTGATCTTTCTTCCGGGATTTCCCATATGATCCGTTAGAGTCGTTGAAATTAAGGCTCATTCTATATTAGAGGCTGTCCCAAAAATATAAAGATTTTATAGTCAACTGGATGACGTTGATAAAAAGAGCCGGAAAGAGCAAGTTTTTGCTCGATCCGGCCAAAAAAGGGTTCTATAATTGAGTTAGCGAAAATCAATATAGCCCTTTCTATGAAAAATATAGCCATCCCATGCCTCCTGCGTCCAGCTTTAACTGTGGTCGACCGGTGCCTCGATTACGATAACTTCCGCGCCACCATTGATCGAATCGATCGGCTGCTGATCGACTCGGAGGTGGAATCGCAGGCCATTGAGCTGGCCTTGGAGGGGTGGCCGCCAATGGGTCTAAAGGCCCGGCGGCAGCGGGCCAGTTTTGCCATCAAGGCACTGCGCATGGATACGCTGGGCCGTCTGCTCGGAGGGATTTCGTTTCGGCATTTGTCGCGGGCTCTGGGCAGCAGCGATCTGTTGGCCGACTTTTGCCGTGTCCGGCAGATCGATGGCATCAGGGGCATCTCCAAAAGCACCCTGGAGCGGGCCTCGAAGTTTTTCAGCGAAGAGCAGTTGAGGGCCTTGCACCGGACCTTGACTGAGGTGGTGGCCGATGCCCTTCTGGCCCGGCAGGTGGGATTGGACAAGCCGATTGACACCACCATTTGCCTGATCGACGGCACCTGTTTGGAGGCTAACATTCATTGGCCGACGGACTGGGTATTACTCAAGGATGTAGCCGGCACGTTGCTCAAAGCGATCCGGCTGATCCGCGAGAAGGCCGGTTTGCGCCATCGCATGCCGATCGAACCGGAGCCCTTGGCTCGGCAGATGAATCGGCTGTGCATACAGATGACCCACAGCCGGCGGCGAAAGGACAGCGCGCGGCAGCGCAAGGGTATCTTGAGGCAGATGAAAAAGCTGCTCAAACGGATCGGGGAGCATGCCCGCAGTCACCGGGAATTATTGCAAGCCTGCTGGGAGCAAAGCGATTACAGCGAAAAACAGGTCCAACAGATCCTCGCCCGGATGGAGCGCATGAGCGAGCAAATCCCGGTGGTCATCAAACAGGCGCACGAGCGGATCATTGGCGGCCGCCAGGTGAAAAACGCAGAGAAAGTCTTGAGTGTTTACGAACTCGATGGGCAGGTGATTGTGCGAGGTAAAGCGGGCCAAGAGGTCGAGTTCGGCAACACCCTGTTTTTGGGAGAAAGCGTTGAAGGGTACCTGCTGGACTGGAAACTCTACGGCAGCCGAACTCCAAGCGAAAATGAACAAATGCAAGAGAGTTTGCGAAGACAGAACCGCTTCAACCTGGAAGAACCCATAGCGGCCATGTGCGCGGACCGGGGATTTGCCTCCCAGCGGGCCCGCCGGCAGTTAGCCCAGGAGGGAATCTACGACGCGCTCTGTCCACGCGATCCGAAGCAGTTGAAAAAACGGATGGAGGAACCACTGTTCAGACAATTGCAAAAGCGCCGGGCCAGCACCGAAGGGCGGATCGGGGTATTGAAGAATCGCTGGCAGGCCGGGCGGTTGCGCAGCAAAGGCTTTGCCAACCGCTCGATCAGCGTAGCCTGGTCGGTACTCTCGCACAACCTATGGAAAGTAGCCAAGATGCTGGCCCAGCAAGACGAACTAGAAACCAAAGCGGCGGCCTAGAGAGCGGAAAAGCAAGGACAATACTTTTTCACAGCCGTACTGTCGGCTCATACAAAGAAAACCAGGCAACCGGACCCCAAAACCAGTATCCTAACGTCATAGGAGAGCAAAGTTGATACTCTCCCAAATGCAAATACCTCTAAAATGAGCGCCTATCAAAAGCCCTCGCAAAAATCACCCTTTTGGGACAGCCTCTATATTACGAACGAATCTTGCTTCTCTCAATACGTTCTGCAATCGCCAGCCCTGCTATCTACGGGTAAAATAAATCGGATAGCCGGATGTCCGGCTCTTTTACAGATGAATTCGAAGTAAAATTTATCGGTTTTGGGTGAATCTTCCAACACAGGCAGTCTTCGTCTGATTGTCTGCTTGTTGTCCACCGCATTTTAGCTTACACACCTGAATTATAAAAAACCATCAGGATTGTAATCGGGATTAAATGAAAATGAAAGATCAAGTTCGACTGCCGATCGGCAATGCGCCCTGTTCGTGGGGAGTTATCGAGAGTGTGGAAGGCCAGCGGGGGGGGTATGCCAAAGTCCTCGATGAAATGGAAGCGGCCGGTTATGCGGGCACAGAACTCGGCGATTGGGGCTTTATGCCGACCGACCCGAAACGTCTGCGCCGGGAACTGGCGGCGCGCCACCTGCAACTGCTGGGCTCGTGGGTCAGCGTCTATCTGCACGATGCCGGGCGCCACGCCGAGAGCGCCGCGGATGCCGTCCGCACGGCCCGGTTATTGGCCGAGGTAGGCGGGCCGGAAAACTTTATCATTTTGGGCAACGATCCTTTCGGCGACCCGCTGCGTAGACAAAATGCCGGGCGCATCAAGCCACAACAGGGTTTAAACGAAGCCCAGTGGCAAGTCCTGGCTGAGGGGGCTGAAAGGGTGGCTCGGGAGGTGAAACGCGAAACAGGCTTGCGGACGGTCTTTCACCACCACATCGCCACTTGGGTGGAAACGCCCGAAGAAACTGCTCATCTTCTAGAGTTGACCGATCCTTCGATCCTGGGCCTTTGTTTCGATACGGGCCATTACCGCTTCGGCGGAGGCGATCCGATGGTGGGATTGGTGCGGTATATCAATCGTATCTGGCATGTTCATTTCAAGGATCACTCCTCGGCCGTGGCGGAACAATCCCGCCGCCAGGGCTGGGACGCTACCCAATCGGTCGAGCACGGAATATTTTGCGAATTAGGTCAAGGGGACGTCGATTTCCCATCCATTTTAGCGAAACTTAAAAAACTCCATTACGAGGGCTGGATCGTTGTGGAACAAGATGTTCTGCCGGGCATGGGCAGCCCGAGAGAAAGCGCTCAACGCAACCGCGACTATTTGCGAAGCATCGGCCTCTAGGAAGTCATGGATGTATATAAGCCGATTGAGACAGCCGACTAAAACAGCTCTTTGACTACCTGGGCCATGGCTTCGCCGATCTTTTCCTGGTCTTCCTGGCTGTGGCGGGCCGATATCGAGGTGCAGATGAGGTCTTTGCCCGGCGCTACCCCAGGCGATACCGCCATCACCGTGAAGACTCCTTTTTCCATGAGCGATTTCCAGAAGCGAAAGGTGAGCGCTTTGCTACCTTTTTTGGCAGCCCCATTCCAGACCACCGGGAAAAACTCCTTCCTTAACTGATTTATCAGATGAAAAACGGCTCGGAGCCATCGTAGATTTGGGCTCGGTTCGAGATACAATTTTACACCAGCTAAGGCCTTCAGTCCAAAATGTTGGAGGCATCGAAACAGATGCCGCCTTTGCTATGATTCGTGAATCTGAGTTGGGAGGTATTTCCTAGGTTTCAGCCCGGCAGGTTACCTCTCTTAGTTATGGCAATAGCAAAATATTTACCTCAACCATACCCATTACCCTGGCCCTGCAATTTCCCCATCGGAAAAAATGGGATGGATTCACAGGCCAAGTCTCTGCAACAGGCTCTTATACTTTGGAAATCACAGGAAAGTTCCTGCCATCCACAAAGATTACTGCCGTATTCAATGGAGCAACGGTTCCGGTAGCGCGGTCCAAGTCCGGTAATATGCAACTTTCATTAAAAGGCGCAGGAAGCTTGCGGTTGAAGACTTCTACCCCTTAGCCCGGATATTTCATGAAGGGTAAAGTTTGGCTCGTTATTGCTATTGGAGATGGATTTCTTTGTATTTTGAGCAGATCGTCTTGATTTTTAGGTGTTTTTCAGGGTGTAGAGACACTGCCCCCTTTCCCCCATTGGTTCGGTAGTGCCGGGGGCAGCACCAATGCACCCTTTAGGTTGGCACCAATCGGCGGGCCGCATGGTTGAAAAGACTGGCCCAAGGATAACTCTCACTTAGGTGAAAGTGAATCGTTCGGGTGTTGCGCACGATGACCGCTCCGATCTTGATTAATTTGAGCCGCAGGGTGTGGCATTGGGCCCGCGCCCACTTCGTCCCTTTTAAGGCTAACCGGCGCATGGCTTCCATCAAGGTGTAGGCCAGCGCCGACAAGAGCAATCGCCACTGATTGGCCCACCATTGATGGGCGCTGGTGCGCTCGCTGAACAATTGCATCTGTTCCTTGATTCGGTTCTCCATTTCACCGCGGCCACAGTATACCTTGTCGTAAAGCTCCTGGGGATCGCCCGGCAGGTTCGTCACCACGAAGCGCGGGTTGGACCCCTGTGCGGTGTGTTCGGCTTTATGGATGACCAACCGCAGCCATCGCCACGAATCGGCAGTATAGACGAAGTCCTGGAATAACCGTTGTTTTTTACCCCTTAGTTCGAACCATTCTTTGGCCTGCTTTTGCAACTGCTGGGCGTCTTGCTGCAAGCGTGCATTGCGAGCCATCCCCACGATGTAACTAACTTCGTTGCGGTCGCACCAAGAGAGTATCCGGTCTCGACAAAATCCACTGTCGGCGCGCCAAATAATCCGCGTACGGGGCCAGCTTTGGCGAATCCGTTTAACCAGCAATTTGAGGATGGCCCCGGCATGCTTGCTGGCATCGATCTTGCTCGGCCGCAGGTAGGCCACCAGCAGCTGATCACCGCAAAAAACATATAGCGGCAGAAAACAGTAATGATCATAATAACCGTGGAAAAAACGTCCCTCCTGGAGCCCGTGCACCGGATTGTCGGTGGCGTCAAAGTCCAGGATGATCTCTTCGGGTTCCTCGGCAAAGGAGCCCATGAACTGTTCGACCAACAGCTCGTTTACCGCAAAGGCCGCCCGCCGATCCTGCCCGTTTTCAAAACGACACAAAGTCGGCGCGCTGGCCAACGTTTCAATGCGCCCCGTTACCGTTTGCAACAATGGATCGTGGCGCAGGGTATCAAAGTCGTTCAAATCCTCATAGCCCGCCACCAGCCCGTAAACGCGCTGCCGCAGCATCCCCAATACCTCATGGCGTACTTTGCCCTTCTGCCGTTTGTCCACTAACTGTCGGGCCGCTCGTTCGGTCAAGCCCAACTGCCGATCCACTTCCCGGATCAAAAGCAGTCCGGCATCCGAAGTAACCTCTCCGCCCTTGAAATCAACCCGCACACGGCGGCCTTTTACCCTTGTCAACTGTAGCTTTAATTGTTTACCTTTTGTCATCGCTGATATTGCTTTAATTATTGATCTATCCTGCTGTATATCAGCAGTTAAGCATATCAACGATACTTTTTTTACGAAATATCCGGGTTAGCCCGGATATTTCATGAAGGGTAAAGTTTGGCTCGTTATTGCTATTGGAGATGGATTTCTTTGTATTTTGAGCAGATCGTCTTGATTTTTAGGTGTTTTTCAGGGTGTAGAGACACTGCCCCCTTTCCCCCATTGGTTCGGTAGTGCCGGGGGCAGCACCAATGCACCCTTTAGGTTGGCACCAATCGGCGGGCCGCATGGTTGAAAAGACTGGCCCAAGGATAACTCTCACTTAGGTGAAAGTGAATCGTTCGGGTGTTGCGCACGATGACCGCTCCGATCTTGATTAATTTGAGCCGCAGGGTGTGGCATTGGGCCCGCGCCCACTTCGTCCCTTTTAAGGCTAACCGGCGCATGGCTTCCATCAAGGTGTAGGCCAGCGCCGACAAGAGCAATCGCCACTGATTGGCCCACCATTGATGGGCGCTGGTGCGCTCGCTGAACAATTGCATCTGTTCCTTGATTCGGTTCTCCATTTCACCGCGGCCACAGTATACCTTGTCGTAAAGCTCCTGGGGATCGCCCGGCAGGTTCGTCACCACGAAGCGCGGGTTGGACCCCTGTGCGGTGTGTTCGGCTTTATGGATGACCAACCGCAGCCATCGCCACGAATCGGCAGCATAGACGAAGTCCTGGAATAACCGTTGTTTTTTACCCCTTAGTTCGAACCATTCTTTGGCCTGCTTTTGCAACTGCTGGGCGTCTTGCTGCAAGCGTGCATTGCGAGCCATCCCCACGATGTAACTAACTTCGTTGCGGTCGCACCAAGAGAGTATCCGGTCTCGACAAAATCCACTGTCGGCGCGCCAAATAATCCGCTTACGGGGCCAGCTTTGGCGAATCCGTTTAACCAGCAATTTGAGGATGGCCCCGGCATGCTTGCTGGCATCGATCTTGCTCGGCCGCAGGTAGGCCACCAGCAGCTGATCACCGCAAAAAACATATAGCGGCAGAAAACAGTAATGATCATAATAACCGTGGAAAAAACGTCCCTCCTGGAGCCCGTGCACCGGATTGTCGGTGGCGTCAAAGTCCAGGATGATCTCTTCGGGTTCCTCGGCAAAGGAGCCCATGAACTGTTCGACCAACAGCTCGTTTACCGCAAAGGCCGCCCGCCGATCCTGCCCGTTTTCAAAACGACACAAAGTCGGCGCGCTGGCCAACGTTTCAATGCGCCCCGTTACCGTTTGCAACAATGGATCGTGGCGCAGGGTATCAAAGTCGTTCAAATCCTCATAGCCCGCCACCAGCCCGTAAACGCGCTGCCGCAGCATCCCCAATACCTCATGGCGTACTTTGCCCTTCTGCCGTTTGTCCACTAACTGTCGGGCCGCTCGTTCGGTCAAGCCCAACTGCCGATCCACTTCCCGGATCAAAAGCAGTCCGGCATCCGAAGTAACCTCTCCGCCCTTGAAATCAACCCGCACACGGCGGCCTTTTACCCTTGTCAACTGTAGCTTTAATTGTTTACCTTTTGTCATCGCTGATATTGCTTTAATTATTGATCTATCCTGCTGTATATCAGCAGTTAAGCATATCAACGATACTTTTTTTACGAAATATCCGGGTTAGCTGTCCACAGACAGAATTATTATTTAAAATGAAAACTAACTTTGTACGTAAAAAGCTGAAGCAAGGAGAAGCCAGTTTTGGAACCTGGCTGACCCTGCCCGATCCTGTTGCGGCCCAACTAATGGCTGGCGTGGGTTTCGATTGGTTAACGGTTGAAATGGAACATACCTCCATCGGTATTGATATGGCTCGGCAATGTTTCACCGCCATAACCACGCAAGATTGTGTTCCCCTGGTTCGGATCCCCTGGAATACCGGCGAAAACATCAAGCGTGTATTAGACAACGGGGCATGGGGCGTTATTGTTCCCATGGTAAATTCCAGGGCCGAGGCGGAAGCGGCGGTCGTCAATACCCGTTATAATCCAATAGGTAATCGATCCATTGGCGGCCAATTGCACGCGGCCAGCTTTGGCACGGACGCGGCAACCTATTACGAGCGGGCCAATGAAGAGATTTTATTGGTTTTAATGATCGAGCATGTCAAAGGAGTGGAAGCGGCGGACGATATTTTGAGTGTGCCCGGTGTCGATGCCGTTTTTATCGGTCCTAACGATCTTATGAATTCAATGGGCAAAAAGCCGACCTTTAATTCTGATGATGGGGAGTTTTCCCAAGCCGTGGAGCATGTTTTAAAAACAGCCAAAGCGCATGGAGTGGCCCCGGGCATTCATGTGCCAGATGCCGAGACGGCTCACCGCCGCAGGGAGGAAGGATTTCAATTTATTGCCATTACCAGTGAAGTTGGCATGATGTTGGCAAAGGCCTCCGATACGGTAAAGACGCTGGGGTTGGGCCAAGATAAACCTGCCGTGGCCAAGTACTGACGCTAGGTTAATTTAGCATTGTTTAAGTCATAAAGACCACAAGCCGAGTTTCCTCACTTTTTCGAGCGCTTCATCCATTGAGGGCAATAGGGATGCCATTTTTTTTCCTGATCGGACCCCATCTTTGCTTCCACTTTAAGTGAGAGTATTTCCGTAGGTTAGGTATTGTAGGTTTTGCAGGGGGGTGGCGGAATGAGGCCGTAGGCCGAATGGAGCCAGCCGCTGCTTTGTTGATTGTTCGCCAGAGTCTGGCGAATGTATTGGGGGAGCGAAAGCCAAATCGACTGTGGGGGTGTTTTGCGTTGTATCGGTGTCGCTACGCTCGATAGCCATAGCGAGGATGTTTCTTCGAAAAGGCAATGATGCGTGCCACCAGTTTATGCCTATACTCAGTAGCTTCCTTGGGTTCATACAGGTAGGTTGAGCGGTGCAACCCAAAATACTGACAGGCCCGACGCAGCGAGCACGACCCTCGGGCCAATACATGCTTCACCGCTTCCTTCTTCTACTTCGCGCAGTATCGTTATGATTTGTTCAGGGGTGTATCTTTTTTGCTTCATAGGTCTTTCCGGTAATTTCTCCAGAAAGACTCTCACTGGCAATGGCCGTGTTTTTGGCGGTCACATCAATTTGAATGATTGATTTGCTTATCCCTATAAACTTGAAAGTTCGAATAGTCTGAAGAGGGAAAAATTTGGGCATGATGATACCGAAACCGAAATTTCATTTTGATCCCTACGATCCGCAATTCATGGAAAACCCTTACCCCGCTTACCACCGACTTCGCTCTGAAACGCCCATCTTCTTCTATGAGGACTGGAATCTGTGGTTTTTTACCACTTACGAGGATATTGCCACTTTGCTGGGGGATAAACGGCTGGGCCGCACCATGGACCACGTTATTTCCGAGGAGGAGGTTGGGCAAAAACGGAAAGCCGCCCACTGGCACAAACACCCGTATTTCACCCGCTATGTGCGGCAGAATTTTATGGAAAAAGACGGGGTCGATCACGCCCGTCTGCGCAAGCTCGCCCACAAGGTTTTTACTCCCGTTCGGGTGCGCGGCCTGGAAAACCGCATCCAGGAAATAACGGATCGGCTGCTCGACAAGGTGGAAACCCAGACGGTTGCCAGGTTTTGTCTTCCGCAGCGTGGAGGAGTTGCCGGTCGTGTTTTAAGCGCCGACCGGTTGTTTGCGCCAGCGGTTGTTTTCGACCGGAGGAAGTTCCGCTGATTGGATTTGGACCCCATATACCGCCGGATGCCGGCGAAGGTTTTTGTAAGTTTCCAGGGTCGGCTGCCATCGCAGGGAGCGGGGGGTGTCGGCCATGGCGGCGTAGTCCCCATCCATGAAAATCCCGATGCGGAGTTTTGTTTCCCCCGGTGAGCGGGCAATTTCTTTGAGCAACAAACCGAGAAATTCATCGCATTGAACGCCGGGGCGCAGGATCCAGTCGATTTCCTCGATCAGCCGGAAGGGGAAGGGATCGAGCAAACTGGCTTCGGAGACGCTTAGCCGGGGGTCGTCCTCGCGGTTAAAAACCGTTCCGGTAACCATGAGGATATTTCCCGGCTGGACACATTCACCGCACCGGGAATAGGGCTCGGTATATATATTGAGAGGAAAATTCGCTTTGCGACCGCTCAATAAAACAATCGCCCAGGGCCTGTTATCGCGACGGGAGATTTTTTTGGTGACTTGGGAGACGACTCCGCAAAGCCGGAACGGGGTGCGGTCGGGCAGGGTCAAATACTCCTCGCCCGCGATCGTGTCGATGTTCTCGGCCAGACCGGCATAGGCGTTCATGGGATGGCCGGAAACATAAAACCCGAGCAACTCTTTTTCGGACTGCAATTTATCATTGAGCGACATGCTGAGGTCCTCATCTTCCGTTCCGTTGGCATGGGCGCTGCCGTTGGAACTGTGGCTGACTACAGGCACATCAAGGATATCGAAAAAGGATTCCTGGCCGCGCTCGCGGTCTCGCTGCATTTCAGCGACTTCGTTCATGGTCGCTTCAAGGTTTTTGAGGAGGAACCCTCGGTCCTGGTTTGAGAAATCGAAAGCTCCGGTCTTGATGAGGCATTCATAAACACGCTTATTGACAGCCCGGGCATCGACGCGGGAAGCGAAATCGTGGAAGTCTTGAAATTTGCCTCCTGTTTCACGCTCTTCGAGAATCTTGCTAGCGGCGGCGTCACCCACACCTTTGATGGCTGCCAATCCAAATCGTATGCTGTCCTGGCCGGTTTGGGTGTTAAAAATGGGAGTAAAATTTTCCCTCGACAGGTTAATGTCGGGGCCGAGCACGGGAATCTCCAAGGCGGAGCATTCTTCAATAAAATGGGCCACCTTGTCGGCGTTTCCCAATTCATTGGAAAGCACCGCGGCCATGAATTGGACCGGGTAATTGGCTTTCAGGTAGGCGGTCTGGTAGGAGATTACCCCGTAGGCGGCGGAGTGGGATTTGTTGAACCCGTAGCTGGCGAATTTTCCCAGCAGTGCAAAGATTTCCAGGGCCGTATGGCGATCCAGGTCGTGGGTGGTCCTGGCCCCGTCAACAAAGACCTGGCGCTGCTTTTTCATTTCCGCAACCTTCTTTTTTCCCATGGCGCGGCGGAGGATGTCGGCCCCTCCAAGGGAATATCCGGCGATAATCTGAGCCGCTTCCATGACCTGCTCCTGATAAACCATGACGCCGTAGGTTTCCCGGCATATACCCTCCAGCAGAGGATGGGGATACTTGACCGTGGAGGGGTCCTGTTTGCCCCGCACATAATCGGGTATGAGGTCCATGGGCCCGGGCCGGTAAAGGGCGATGAGGGCGATGATTTCGTCGATGCTGGCGATTTTGAACTGCCGGCAGAGACTTTGCATGCCGAGTGATTCCAGTTGAAAGACTCCCACCGTTTTGCCGCTGTTGAACAGATCGAAGGTCCCGGCGTCGTCGAAAGTGATTTTCTCGATATCGAAGTCTGCCTGGGCGGTTCGCCGGACGTGTTTTTGGGCGTCGTCGATCACGGTCAGGGTTTTTAATCCCAGAAAGTCCATTTTGAGAAGGCCCAGATCCTCCACCGGTTCTTTGGGGTATTGGGTCGTGAGGTCTCCTTCCTGCAAGGTCAGGGGAACCAGCTCGTCCAGCCGCCCATCGCCGATGATGATGCCGCAGGCGTGTTTGCCGGTGTTGCGTACCATGCCCTCGATGATCCGTCCATGTTCGACAATTTTCGCCGCCAGAGGGTTGTTGCTCACTTCCTGTTTCAGCTCGAGGCTTTTATCCAGCGCCTGGTCGAGTGAGATATTGAGGTTGTCGGGCACCATCTTGGCGATGCGGTCGGCCTCGGCGTAGGGAATATCGAGCACCCGGGCGACATCGCGCACCACCATTTTGGGTCCGAATTTTCCAAAAGTGATGATATTGGCTACGCTTTCCTGACCGTATTTTTCCCGCACATAATCGACCACTTCATCCCGCCGGCGCATGCAAAAATCGATATCGAAATCGGGCGGTGAGACGCGCTCGGGGTTGAGCATGCGCTCGAAGAGGAGCTTGAAGCGAATGGGATCGACGCCGGTGATCTTGGTCAGGTAGGCGACAATGCTGCCCGCGCCAGACCCGCGCCCCGGACCGACCGGAATGCCCTTGCCCAAGGCCCAGTTGGTGAAATCCTGAACGATGAGAAAGTAATCGACGAAGCCCATTTTCTCGATCACCCCCAATTCGTAATCGAGCCGCTCAACGAGGGTTTGGGCCAGGTCTTTGGGTTCTGAAGGCTTCGGTTGATAGCCCTCCGGGTTTTCATAATCCACCCCGTAACGTTCTTTTAAACCTTTAAGGCAGAGGACTTTTAAGTAAGAGGCGTTGTCCGCGCAGGCGACCTGAATCTCAATTGGCCGCTCGAAAACCGGAAAATGATTTTTTCCGAATGGCAGTTGCACCTCGCACATTTCGGCTACCGCATTGGTATTGATCAGAGAATCGGGGCGTTCGCGAAAAATCGCCTCCATCTCATCACGCGATTTGAGATAAAACTGATCGTTGGCGTAGCGCATGCGTTTTTCGTCCGCCACTTTGGAACCGGTTTGAATGCACAGGAGGACATCGTGGGTGGGGGCGTCGTTTCGCTCCACATAATGCACGTCATTGGTGCAAACGACCTTCAGGTCGAACATCCCGGCCAGCTTGAGCAAGCCCGGTATGATCTGCCGCTGCTCCTCAATGGTGTGGTCCTGGATTTCGACGAAATAATTTTCTTTGCCAAAAATATCCACAAATTTGCCGGTCCACTCTTTGGCAGCCTCGAAATCTTCATTCAAAAGCGCTTGGGGGACAACGCCTTGCAAGCAACCGGTAAAACCAATAAGGCCTTCGGCATGGGCCGCCAAGGTGGTAAAATCGGCTCTCGGCTTGTAATAAAAGCCCTTCACGTGAGCATCGGAAACCAGGCGCACGAGATTCCGGTAACCCTCAAAGTTCCTGGCCAATAGACCCATATGAAACGCTTTTTTACGCGTTGGGGCGCCTTTTTCGGTCCGATCCCCGGTCGTCAGGTAAATCTCACAGCCGAGCAGGGGTTTGATCCCGCTTTGCCCAGCTTTCTTAAAAAAATCGACCAACCCGAAAAGGCAGCCGTGGTCGGTTATGGCGATCGAATTCATGCCAAGCTCCGCCGTCCTCTTCATCAGCCGGTCGATGCGGCAGGCGCCATCCAGCAGGCTGTAGTCGGTGTGAACGTGAAGGTGGACGAACTCCTTATCGCGGGCAGGCATGTGCTTGTAAAATCAACCTCACAAGGAACGTATTACAAGCAGGAATTATTGGATTTGTTCACAATTTGTGCTCGGCGTTCTTAAATGCGGATTTGCCTTAAAAAATAGTTGACCTCTCCCGATAAAATGGCCTCACTTCCTTTCCTTTTAAATATCCATCCCATCCCAACCAGGGAACTATGTCCGTCGAAGTAAAAATACGCAGAGGTGAACCCATGGAGCGCGCGCTCCGGCGTTTGAAAAAGAAGCTTGATCGTGAAGGTGTCATTCGCGACGTACGCTCAAAGCGGTATTTCGAGAAACCATCCGAGGTGAAACGGCGCAAAAAGAAAGTCATGGACTTCTCCAATATGCTGCGTCTTCGGCACGAAAACAGGTAATTCATTCCGATCGGGTTTCGTTCGGTTTTTGGCCCTGCGGCGGAAAAAATACTGGCTCCCTGCCGGCGGCGACGGATGAAGCATTTCATTCGAGCATGCGTGGTGGAGTGTGGACCAGGACCAGACGCCAGCGATGAAACCTAAAATCGCCCTCTCTACCTGTTGGTGTTCGCACCGGCATACCGACGGCTTCGAGATGGCGCGGGAGATGGCGGGCCTCGGTTTTGAATACATTGAGCTGAGCCACGGCATTCGCATTTCCCTGGTTCCCGGAATTTTGAAAGCGCTGGAGGAGGGTTTGGTGAAAATTTCCTCGGTCCACAATTTTTGTCCACTGCCCACAGGGGTTATGCATGCGGCTCCCAATATTTTCCTGCCCACATCCAGCGACCAGGGTGAAATAGCCTCCTGGATCCGCTATACTCGCCGGACCATCGAATTTGCCGCCCAGGTAAAAGCGGACCGCATCATTTTGCATTGCGGCAAGACGCCCTTTTCCTGGTTCGATCCGGGAAAAACCCTCAAGCGCTATCGTTCGGGAAAAAACCGGCAGGAATTATCCACCGATCCACGCTATTCCCGGATCCTGGAAAAATGCCTGGACAAGGTAATGAGAAAAAAAGCTCGTTACATGAATCATTTGCGTTCCTCGCTGGAGACGGTTATTCCTTTGGCCCGGGAACGCGGCATCCGGCTCGGCCTGGAAAACCGGGAGAGTCTTGTGGAACTGCCTCTGGATGCCGAGATGGCTCCGTTTCTCGATAAAATGGGACGCTCCGGCGTCGTTGGTTACTGGCACGATACTGGCCATGCCCGCCTCAAGGAAATACTCGGCATCATCAGCCAGGAACGACTGCTTTCGGAAAATCAAAACCGGCTCCTCGGCTTTCACCTCCACGATGTCGATGCCCATGAGAGGGATCACCAACCCATCGGTACCGGTGCCATCGATTTCAAAAAAATCGCCTCCTACTTCCGCCCCGGCCAAGTCCTCGTCCTGGAAATGAGTCCCCGCCTCAGTGAGGAGCAGGTCACAGAATCAAAGTATCGCCTCGAAGGCCTTCTTGCGGATAATAGATAGTTAATTACTTCCTCCAATGCCCTCTCAATTCACAATTTTACGAACGGTTGAATTCCACCAAACGGATGCTGCCGGGGTTGTTCATTTTTCCAATTTTTTCACTTATATGGAAGAAGCCGAACATGCTTTTTTAGATTCTTTGGGCATTCCTGTATATGTAAAAGAGGGGGACGGTTGGCGTGGTTGGCCGCGTATCCGGGCTTCCTGCGATTATAAATCACCGCTGGGGTTTCAGGATAAATTTGAAATCGAATTGCAGACGCTTGAAATCGGTCCCAAGACAGTAAAATACGGATTTCGTTTTCTGAAAATCATGGATGATAACCAAAAGAAAAAAGTGGCCGAAGGGGAAATGACTTCAATTTATGCCCGCAAAAACCTTTCCGACGATGAAATCGAACCGATTCCCATACCGCAGGATATACTGCACAAAATCCGCCCGGACTGAATGGCGCGGTTCATCCATTTATGAGGTGTAAAATGCCAGTCAAACCGAGAAACCCAAAAACGACGGCTTTGAGGTGAATGGAGTCAACCCGGCGACCGAACTTGAGCCCTGCCAAAATCGCGACCGCGATGGGAATCGAGGTCCAAAGGGTGATCTTGATAATTCGGGGCAAATCATCGGTCGTGATGCCTATGAAGAGAAAGCGGGTGAAAGTGGTGGCGGCGTAAACCGCGGCCAGGGTGGCTTTCATTTTATCAATGGGCCAGTTGCGTGAAAAGACGTAAGCAACCGATGGCGGACCGCCGGCATTGAAGGAGCCAGCCAGGGAGCCGGCCAGCAATCCAACAAATAATCCCGACGATTTAGGAATTTTGAAGCCGTATTTTCGTTCCAGCACGAAGTGGTTTATGCTTATCAAGAGCATAAGTGCGCCGAAGATGCGGAGGAGGATCGATTCGGGAATACTGACCAGAACATAGACCCCGAAGGGTACACCAAGCACGCTGCCGATGATCAATCTACGGGCGGAAGCCCATTGAAAGTGGCTCCGGGTGCCGGCCACAGATACTCCCATGGCAACAAAGTTTAGCAAAATGAGAAGGCCAACGGCGTCTCGCAGGGGGAGCAATAGGGGCAGAATAGAAATGGCCAGAATGGCAAAACCAAAGCCGAGGACGCCCTGGACAAAACCGCTGGCGAGGAGGATAACGAGAATTATCAAATTGAATAAATTAAGTAAATCCATGCTGTCAGTCCTATAAATTCGATCGAGGAATGGATTGTCCTATTCCCGCAATTTCGACAGTTGGTGCGCAGCTCACCAGGCATTACGACTTCCCGGTTAGATAACCGAGCGAAAAAAGAAATGTTTCGGTGGCGCGCATAGTTTCATCAAAAGGGCGATCTTCATTGCGGCCAAAATTAAAGAAGCCGTGATCCATGTCCTTAAATTGATGGATGTGGCAACGATTTCCGGCCTCTTTCATCTTTATTTGAAACCGTTCGATGTCTCTTATTGGGACGATTTTGTCTTGGGTTCCGTGAAAAATGATGGTGGGCGGGCCGTTTGAAGAAACATAATGAAGCGGAGAAATCTCCCGACGCCGGTCGCCTATGAGCTTTTTGCATAATTCAAGCTCGGTAGTATCGACCACCGGATTGAATAAAACCAAAGCATCCGGCCGGCAACTTATGGCGAGGTCATCAGAGGGATTGTCATTCCCTGCGATGAAAGCTGTTGAAACTGCCAGATGACCGCCCGCGGAACCACCGCCAGCGATGATTTTTCCCGGATCGATGTCCCAATCCCGTGCATTTTGGCGAAGCCATCGAATGGCCGATTTAGCATCCATCAAGGCGTCAAAGGGAGTTGTTCCGTGACGGTCCCTAACCCGGTATTCCGCACAAACGGCGACCAGTCCACGAGTCGCCAAAAACCTGCTTTGTTCTTTAAACTGGTCGATATCGCCGTGCGTCCAACCACCTCCGAAAAAGAAGACCACAGCTGGCCCAAGCTCTGGCCGATGAGCGACCTCCGGCTTATAAATTTTCATGAATAACGAGGTTTCGCCAATGGTTTTATAGACGATACGATTTACTGAAATTTTCATTTTTTTATCTATAACTGAGGAAAAAAATCTATTATCTAAATCGAATTCACCACAGTTATTGTCGATCCTCAAGCGGAATCGGAAATGTTGAACCGGGCGGAGCCGAATTTCTTTAACTCGCGCGCATATTGAAGAAAATTATTGGCCCCGTGGCGACCCCAGTGTTTGCGGTGATCTTCCTCCTCAATAAATTGGCTGGGTAGGGTAATATTGAAATCGCCGTTCCAGATTGCAACCCATGCCCAGGGTATTAATGCTGTCTAGGTCCTTATGATTATTTAACCATCTGATGGAAATCGATTATGCCCTTTATCAACATTAAAAAATACGAACCGATTGAACTGGCTCCCGGAGCCCGTGTGCGCACACCTTATGGGACGAACCTGATGCTTTCCTACCTCGAGCTGGACGAAGGTTCTTTAATTCCACCGCATCAACATCCCCATGAGCAGGGTGGGATGTTGATCGAGGGCAGTCTGGAATTGACGATCGGTGATGAAACGCGGCTTTGCCAACCGGGCGATATGTTCATCATTCCGCCCAACACGCCGCATGCCGCCAAGCCCATTAACGGTCCGGCAGTAGTGCTCGATGTTTTCAGCCCGGTTCGTGAAGATTATGCCAAACTCTTCAATAAATACATACCGGAATAGGGTAAGGTTACCTTAACTTAATCATACCAGATCGGGCTTGTCCATCCAACTTGACCATCGCTCTGCACAATACGGGCATAGAGAAATCCATTGATTTCAGGTGGATTTTCCAAGGTTTCCTCAAACTTAAAAGTGAACTCACTCTCGGCTACTGCCCGATGAATTTTAAGGGCGGGAGAACCTAGTCCGTTAAGATTTTTTGCCACCGATCCGTTTACCAGATCGCTCACCGGAAGATCGAACGAGATTCCATTGGCTTTTACTTGCAAACTGGTATTCGAACCAGCTTCCAGGTCGAGGATAACTGCTTGGGTTCCAGATGCATTGAAATGTGTGCCACCCATCATCCCGGAGGGATTGGGCACCGCGCGGCAGGTCCATTTCAGGGTGTCCTCAGTTCGCTCTAGAATCCGTTCCGAGGATTCCTCTTCATCCATGGCAAAGGTGCTGTTTCGGAAGCAGGGTTGACAGCCAAGTATTCGTCCGTTCAGGACGTGGCACATAATCAACCAGTCGGACCGAGTTTTGCCCCGGCCCCATCCACATTCCACTTTCACTTTATAGCGGCCCGGAGTAAACAGAAAATATAGATCCTGACCTGCCAGCCGCCGGACACTGCAAGTGCCATTCTCTCCGCGTATGAGGTCAACCCTTTCTATGGGGGCGCTGCCTTCAACCTCAATGCGCAGACACATCTTTTTCTTTGCCCGCGCAACGCCTCCGATTTCTGCGTCGTCGAGTTTCATCATGGCGTTGAAATGCGTTCCCGTAGTGGCGATCGTTCGCCGCTCTGTGAGCCCTTTCCAGAGGCAGGGCAGAGTCAGGGATTCAGCCATCACACCGACCCTGCCGTGTCCGTAGTGGCCGGGATAACCATCATGCGAATCAGTGCCTGCGGCGAAGCCGAAGCGGTGCCCGGCGAGGAGTCCGGCGCGAACCATAGATTCTCCCACCCGGGGCCCCATACTGTGGTGATAGTCATAGGGCGCGTCGTCAGATTCTCCACATCCGTGATTTGAATAGATTTCAACTAATGGCGAAATCCGCGTGTCATAGGCATCCCAATTCAGACCGCGAAAGCCGCGCACGTAAGCGCAATGGTGCGGCATCATCATGAAGGCAGACCCGCTTTCCTCCAGAGAACGAGCCAGGGAGGTTCGGTCCGGGGCGTCAATTAACTTTGCATCGAAGGCATTAAAATAACAATTGTAATCCCCAAATTCCATAGAGTGCCACTCATAACTGGGTAAGGTGACAAAGCTGCCGGGCTTATTGCAGGCGGCGAGGTTGGAGAGCAGTTCCTCCCAGTAATAACGTAGCTTGGCAAAGCCGCCGAGATGAATGCCAATACTGTCGCTATGACGCCCCAGATCCATCGGCATATCCGGCCAGAAAGCGTGGCCCGTTATGCTGCAAAAATCGGTAGTGTATAAAAAAAGAATGTTATTTTGTAGTTTTAGCTGTACAAATAGCGTTAGGCAGTTTATTTTTAGTGCATGGTTGCTAAAATTATTAATTGTCGGCACTGTGGAAGTGAAAATATCATTAAATTTGGCAAGACGCCCAACCATAAACAGCGCTACCGCTGCCATGATTGTGGTAAACAAAGCCGCGAAAACCCCACAGTGAAATACACCGAAGAGCAAAAAGAAATGATCCTTCGAGTCTATCAGGAACGCAGCAGTCTACGCGGTTTACAGCGCGCCTTCGGGGTGAGTCCCAACACCGTTTTGAGTTGGTAAAAAAAAACGACAATCGCTGCGACCGCTCAAAAGCACGATTCTTGCGGCCCGCCGCCATGATGTCATTGAACTGGACGAACTGTGGTCTTTTGTGGGGCGCAAGAGCGATGCCCAATGGGTTTGGATCGCTCTTTGCCGACGCACCCGTCAAATCCTCTCCTATGCCATTGGGCCTCGGGATTGGTATCGTTGCCGGGAACTTTACGAGCGTCTGCCACGGGCCTACAAAAGATGTGCCACCTACAGCGACTTTTGGAGCACTTATGATGAAGTCTTTCCTCATAACCGATCCGTGGGAAAAGAAACCGGTGAAACGGCCCATGTGGAACGATGGAACAATACCCTGCGCCAACGACTGGGTCGTTTCACACGCAAAACCCTCTCCTTTTCCAAGCTTAAGAGTATGCATGAAACCTGTCTGAGACTTTTCATTCATCAATATAATCAAGAATTAGCCACCATTCCTACTTAATACACTACCCAAAAATGGTAGTGTATAAAAAAAGAATGTTATTTAGTATTTTTAGCTGTACAAATAGCGTTAGGCAGTTTATTTTTAGTGCATGGTTACTAAAATTATTAATTGTCGGCACTGTGGAAGTGAAAATATCATTAAATTTGGCAAGACGCCCAACCATAAACAGCGCTACCGCTGCCATGATTGTGGTAAACAAAGCCGCGAAAACCCCACAGTGAAATACACCGAAGAGCAAAAAGAAATGATCCTTCGAGTCTATCAGGAACGCAGCAGTCTACGCGGTTTACAGCGCGCCTTCGGGGTGAGTCCCAACACCGTTTTGAGTTGGTTAAAAAAAACGACAATCGCTGCGACCGCTCAAAAGCACGATTCTTGCGGCCCGCCGCCATGATGTCATTGAACTGGACGAACTGTGGTCTTTTGTGGGGCGCAAGAGCGATGCCCAATGGGTTTGGATCGCTCTTTGCCGACGCACCCGTCAAATCCTCTCCTATGCCATTGGGCCTCGGGATTGGTATCGTTGCCGGGAACTTTACGAGCGTCTGCCACGGGCCTACAAAAGATGTGCCACCTACAGCGACTTTTGGAGCACTTATGATGAAGTCTTTCCTCATAACCGATCCGTGGGAAAAGAAACCGGTGAAACGGCCCATGTGGAACGATGGAACAATACCCTGCGCCAACGACTGGGTCGTTTCACACGCAAAACCCTCTCCTTTTCCAAGCTTAAGAGTATGCATGAAACCTGTCTGAGACTTTTCATTCATCAATATAATCAAGAATTAGCCACCATTCCTACTTAATACACTACCGCCGTGAGCGAAGTATCTAAATCGAATATACCGATTTTTATATTCTTTTTCATAAACTTCAAGACGAGATTTCCCATGTGAACATTCATAATCGTTAATTAGAGGCTGTCCCAAAAGGGTGATTTTTGCGAGGGCTTTTGATAGGCGCTCATTTTAGAGGTATTTGCATTTGGGAGAGTATCAACTTTGCTCTCCTATGACGTTAGGATACTGGTTTTGGGGTCCGGTTGCCTGGTTTTCTTTGTATGAGCCGACAGTAAGGCTGTGAAAAAGTATTGTCCTTGCTTTTCCGCTCTCTAGCCCGGATATTTCATGAAGGGTAAAGTTTGGCTCGTTATTGCTATTGGAGATGGATTTCTTTGTATTTTGAGCAGATCGTCTTGATTTTTAGGTGTTTTTCAGGGTGTAGAGACACTGCCCCCTTTCCCCCATTGGTTCGGTAGTGCCGGGGGCAGCACCAATGCACCCTTTAGGTTGGCACCAATCGGCGGGCCGCATGGTTGAAAAGACTGGCCCAAGGATAACTCTCACTTAGGTGAAAGTGAATCGTTCGGGTGTTGCGCACGATGACCGCTCCGATCTTGATTAATTTGAGCCGCAGGGTGTGGCATTGGGCCCGCGCCCACTTCGTCCCTTTTAAGGCTAACCGGCGCATGGCTTCCATCAAGGTGTAGGCCAGCGCCGACAAGAGCAATCGCCACTGATTGGCGCTGGTGCGCTCGCTGAACAATTGCATCTGTTCCTTGATTCGGTTCTCCATTTCACCGCGGCCACAGTATACCTTGTCGTAAAGCTCCTGGGGATCGCCCGGCCGGTTCGTCACCACGAAGCGCGGGTTGGACCCCTGTGCGGTGTGTTCGGCTTTATGGATGACCAACCGCAGCCATCGCCACGAATCGGCAGCATAGACGAAGTCCTGGAATAACCGTTGTTTTTTACCCCTTAGTTCGAACCATTCTTTGGCCTGCTTTTGCAACTGCTGGGCGTCTTGCTGCAAGCGTGCATTGCGAGCCATCCCCACGATGTAACTAACTTCGTTGCGGTCGCACCAAGAGAGTATCCGGTCTCGACAAAATCCACTGTCGGCGCGCCAAATAATCCGCTTACGGGGCCAGCTTTGGCGAATCCGTTTAACCAGCAATTTGAGGATGGCCCCGGCATGCTTGCTGGCATCGATCTTGCTCGGCCGCAGGTAGGCCACCAGCAGCTGATCACCGCAAAAAACATATAGCGGCAGAAAACAGTAATGATCATAATAACCGTGGAAAAAACGTCCCTCCTGGAGCCCGTGCACCGGATTGTCGGTGGCGTCAAAGTCCAGGATGATCTCTTCGGGTTCCTCGGCAAAGGAGCCCATGAACTGTTCGACCAACAGCTCGTTTACCGCAAAGGCCGCCCGCCGATCCTGCCCGTTTTCAAAACGACACAAAGTCGGCGCGCTGGCCAACGTTTCAATGCGCCCCGTTACCGTTTGCAACAATGGATCGTGGCGCAGGGTATCAAAGTCGTTCAAATCCTCATAGCCCGCCACCAGCCCGTAAACGCGCTGCCGCAGCATCCCCAAGACCTCATGGCGTACTTTGCCCTTCTGCCGTTTGTCCACTAACTGTCGGGCCGCTCGTTCGGTCAAGCCCAACTGCCGATCCACTTCCCGGATCAAAAGCAGTCCGGCATCCGAAGTAACCTCTCCGCCCTTGAAATCAACCCGCACACGGCGGCCTTTTACCCTTGTCAACTGTAGCTTTAATTGTTTACCTTTTGTCATCGCTGATATTGCTTTAATTATTGATCTATCCTGCTGTATATCAGCAGTTAAGCATATCAACGATACTTTTTTTACGAAATATCCGGGCTAGGCCGCCGCTTTGGTTTTTAGTTCGTCTTGCTGGGCCAGCATCTTGGCTACTTTCCATAGGTTGTGCGAGAGTACCGACGGTTGTGCGAGAGTACCGACCAGGCTACGCTGATCGAGCGGTTGGCAAAGCCTTTGCTGCGCAACCGCCCGGCCTGCCAGCGATTCTTCAATACCCCGATCCGCCCTTCGGTGCTGGCCCGGCGCTTTTGCAATTGTCTGAACAGTGGTTCCTCCATCCGTTTTTTCAACTGCTTCGGATCGCGTGGACAGAGCGCGTCGTAGATTCCCTCCTGGGCTAACTGCCGGCGGGCCCGCTGGGAGGCAAATCCCCGGTCCGCGCACATGGCCGCTATGGGTTCTTCCAGGTTGAAGCGGTTCTGTCTTTGCAAACTCTCTTGCATTTGTTCATTTTCGCTTGGAGTTCGGCTGCCGTAGAGTTTCCAGTCCAGCAGGTACCCTTCAACGCTTTCTCCCAAAAACAGGGTGTTGCCGAACTCGACCTCTTGGCCCGCTTTACCTCGCACAATCACCTGCCCATCGAGTTCGTAAACACTCAAGACTTTCTCTGCGTTTTTCACCTGGCGGCGGCCAATGATCCGCTCGTGCGCCTGTTTGATGACCACCGGGATTTGCTCGCTCATGCGCTCCATCCGGGCGAGGATCTGTTGGACCTGTTTTTCGCTGTAATCGCTTTGCTCCCAGCAGGCTTGCAATAATTCCCGGTGACTGCGGGCATGCTCCCCGATCCGTTTGAGCAGCTTTTTCATCTGCCTCAAGATACCCTTGCGCTGCCGCGCGCTGTCCTTTCGCCGCCGGCTGTGGGTCATCTGTATGCACAGCCGATTCATCTGCCGAGCCAAGGGCTCCGGTTCGATCGGCATGCGATGGCGCAAACCGGCCTTCTCGCGGATCAGCCGGATCGCTTTGAGCAACGTGCCGGCTACATCCTTGAGTAATACCCAGTCCGTCGGCCAATGAATGTTAGCCTCCAAACAGGTGCCGTCGATCAGGCAAATGGTGGTGTCAATCGGCTTGTCCAATCCCACCTGCCGGGCCAGAAGGGCATCGCCCACCACCTCAGTCAAGGTCCGGTGCAAGGCCCTCAACTGCTCTTCGCTGAAAAACTTCGAGGCCCGCTCCAGGGTGCTTTTGGAGATGCCCCTGATGCCATCGATCTGCCGGACACGGCAAAAGTCGGCCAACAGATCGCTGCTGCCCAGAGCCCGCGACAAATGCCGAAACGAGATCCCTCCGAGCAGACGGCCCAGCGTATCCATGCGCAGTGCCTTGATGGCAAAACTGGCCCGCTGCCGCCGGGCCTTTAGACCCATTGGCTGCCACCCCTCCAAGGCCAGCTCAATGGCCTGCGATTCCACCTCCGAGTCGATCAGCAGCCGATCGATTCGATCAATGGTGGCGCGGAAGTTATCGTAATCGAGGCACCGGTCGACCACAGTTAAAGCTGGACGCAGGAGGCATTGGATGGCTATATTTTTCATAGAAAGGGCTATATTGATTTTCGCTAACTCAATTATAGAACCCTTTTTTGGCCGGATCGAGCAAAAACTTGCTCTTTCCGGCTCTTTTTATCAACGTCATCCAGGTGACTATAAAATCTTTATATTTTTGGGACAGCCACTAATTATGGTTACTTTCTAATATATCGATCCAATATCCTGCTCCCATTTTGATTTGGCAATCTCATCCTTCGTTAATTGATGATCAAGTCGGCAGTATTTAACAATTTATGCTGATCCATCCCCATACCAATGTTACCACCCGGCGCCAAACCGATCGATCAAGGGTTGAATATTCCTTGCCGGCAAGATTGAAACTTGCCGCCTGTTGAGCAATGAATTAAAGAGCGATAGAAAAAGGTAAAAATTTTTATGGGGTATGAAAATAAAAAAAGGACAAGTAGGTTCTGGACAGGATAATATCGTATTATTTCCTTTTGATGAATGTGCAATTTGACGTGTACTGGATTTGTTGGACACGGGATTCTCTTATATTCATTGTTTATTGATTAGTGTGTCAGGCGGCTTGTTTTGGTAAAGGGTTTTGTTTTCTCGTTGCCCCCCATGGGGGGCAAATATTTTCCTCGAATTGGACTGGGCTTTGGTAACTCAGAGAGGAATGTTTGCGATATCGGTTGTAGAAGATTTCCACGTATTCGAAGACAGTTGATCGCAGTTCACGCTCGTCGGCAAAGTGGCGGCCTCGAATCGTGCTGGTCTTGAAGCGGCCGTAGAACGATTCCATGGCCGCGTTGTCGTAGCAGTTGCCTTGGGCGCTCATGCTCGGCTTCATGCCTAGTTCAGAGACCAGCCTCTGATAGTCGTCGCTGGCGTAGGGGCTGCCCCGATCGCTGTGATGAATAATCCCGGTGCGCAGTGTGCCGCGGGTCATGGCCGCGGCTTTGAGGGCCTTGCCAACCAGCTTCGCGTCGTTGTGGTTGGAAACGCTCCAGCCCAGCAGGCGTCGGCTGAACAGGTCCATCACCGTGGCCAAGTACATCCAACCGGCCAGGGTCCGTAGGTAGGTCGTGTCCGCCACCCAGACCTCGTCGATATGGGTCGGCTGGCCATGCTTTTTAAGCACATTGGGGCTGTAACCATAGGGATGGTTACTGTTGGTTCTTAATGGCTTAAAGCGTTTACTCTGGGTGCTTTTGATTCCCATTTCACGCATCAGACGCAGAGCCCGGTCACGGCCGCAATCGATGCCCTCATCATCCTTCAGATGGCGGTGCATTGGCCGATGCCCATAGCGGCCCTTGGCCTCTTTGTGTACCTTCAGGATCGCCCCCTTGATTCCCTCGTCCTCGATCCGCCGGGCCGAGGGCGCTCGGGGCCTCCAGCAGTAATAGCCACTGCGACAAATCCCCATCGCCGAGCATATTTCCTCGATCTTGAAGCGCCCCTCGTTGTCTTTGACAAACTGGTACTTCATTGTTCGTCCTTGGCAAAGTAGCCCACCGTTTTTTTTAGTATCTGGTTGATCCGCTCCGAGCGGCGCAGCTCTTTGCGAAGACGATCTATCTCGGCCGCCATCTCCTTCGGACTGCTCTGTCGCTTTGAGGTGGCTTCGCCCTGCTGATCGTCCAGATAGAGCCTCTTCCACCTATACAATTGGTTGGTGTTGACCCCAAGTTTGGTCGATACCTCGGTGGCGCTCAGACCATCGAGTATCATCAGTTGAACTGCCTCATTTTTGAACTCTATACTAAAGCGTCTTCTTCCCATGCTTCGATTCTCCATTTAGGAGAATCTCGTGTCCACTTTTTCCAGTGCACATCAAATTCCATTCCAGCAGGGACTGAGAATGAATTTATGCAGTTTCATACATCGTCCGTCGGAGATCGTGCTGGGACTGGGGGAGGCTGGCAAACCCGATGATCGAATTGTGACTTATTACGGCACGGTACACAAGGTTGAGAACGAGTTCTGGATGTGGTATCTTGGGCAAGGGTCAACGGGAAGCGATTGGCATCAACGGATGTGCCTGGCAAAAAGCCGTGATGGCCGACATTGGGAGCGGCCCAACCTGGGCCTGGTTGAGTATAATGGCACTAAAGAAAACAACCTAATCGATCTTTGTGATGGCGATCATATTTCTACGGCAGTGGTGTTTTATGATCCGAATGAGTCGCGTAGTGAACGGCGCTTCAAAATGCTATTTGAATCATGGCGGTATGAGCGAAAAATGGCCGTGGCCTACAGTTCCGACGGGATTCGGTGGACGGAATATACGAAGAACCCGGTGGGTCCGATGCTTGAAATGAGCGGTGGAACATCATTGGATGGAGCCTATTACGTAAACGGTCAAGGGGGGGTCCATTGGTCGCCGGGGGATTGGTCGAGGAAGCTTGCCACCTTTGTTTCTTATGATTTTGAACATTGGACCGAGGCGTCGTGCATGGGATTTCGACGCGATCCGCTGCCTCCAAGGCCGACCGAATACAGCTTACTCCAAGGGCCGGACTCCACTCTTGGAGCCATAAATGGCAAACAGGTGCATCTTGGTGCGGCTCTGTGGAATCGAGGTAATGTGATAATAGGTTTTTATGGAGCGTGGAATGGCCATCCATCTTGCGATCGTCGGCATGTCTGGATGAATTTAGGATTGTTGGTGAGTCACGATGCGCTCCATTTTCATGAACCGATTCCTGATTTTCCGATAGTAGCGTGCAGTGAATTAGGTTATGGTTTACCTCCGTCTCAACCAGAAATGCGTTATTCTGCACTTGTCCAAGGGCAAGGGTTTGCAAATGTGGGAGCGGAAACATTGTTTTGGTATGCGCCTTGGCCCCAGATGTATAGCGATGGCATTCGGCTGGCGACATGGGAAAGGGATCGGCTTGGATGCTTGCAACCTTATACAGGTCCAGACACCAAGCCGCACTTGATCTCCGCAGCGATTGAAACGGACGACAAGCCGGTTAATGTTTCTCTTAATGTGGACGGTATAACATCGTTATCAAATGTGCGAGTTTCCATTCTTGACGAGGGCTTCCGCGAATTGCCGGATTTTAGCGCTGATGATTGCTTGCCAATGCCGGAATCCGGCCTCGGGCAAAAGGTGAAATGGGAGAACGGGGATATTATCAACACCGATCATCCGGTTCGAATACGGGTGGATTTTTGCGGTCCGCGGCCCGAGGACGTAAAACTTTATGCTATTTATGTGGAGCATAAAGAAAGTGCGGTTGCCCTGGAAACGGCGGGCGATGCGGATTAGATGTGCAATTCAAGGCACATAGAGATCTGAACGCCTCCCTTTGAGGTTTGAATTGTCTCTGGCGCGACGGCGGTTGACCAAAGTAAGGTCGACTTCGCAGATTGAGTAGGGTGCCGCCGGGTCGTTTTCGTCAACAACGATATTTCCCAAGGGGTCCGTGACGAGAGACTGTCCGGGGTGGGTAAATGCAATGAACAGCTCGTTTTCAACAGACCGGGTTCGCATGAGACAATTATTAATCTCGCCGAAGTTCCCGTAGGTAGGATTGAAGATGATGCAGGCGCCTTTCAGGGCTAGCGATCGAACACTCTCCGGGCGCCGCCGGTCGGCGCAAATCACGATCCCGAACCGGCCGAAATCCGATTCGAATACCGGAAGCGCTGCACCTGGGATGAACTTGCGGTCATGCAGGAGACAGTGCGTTTTATCGTAATAACCCGCCAGCCGACCGGCGCGGTCAAACACAAGGGCCGAGTTGGAGACCCCGATGCCCTCCACTTTTCGTGAACACCCATAGATCACCCAGCAGTTCCGGGCGGCCGCCCAATCAGAGATGTAGCGGGTATAAGGCGAATTTACCGGATGGATGGCGTAGTCCGCGATATTTTCCCAGTCGACGTTTTCCTCCGTAACGACATACCCGTCGAGAAAACACTCCGGTGTAATGACGACATCGGGCCGATGGCTTTGGATTTCTCCCAAGATTTCGGTGAGTCGGCGGTGGTTCGCTTCGAGATCCCCTTTTTTGGGATAGGTGCGGATGAGGGCCAGGCGGATTTTCATCTAATGGCTTGTAGATTATGGCCGGTAAGTGAGTTCAGCCAAGGGTTATGGTTATTGGCCGGATTTTTTCGGGGCGTAGCGGATTACATGCACCTTTTCCATGGTGATGAGCCCTTCCTTGACCATGGGGTCGATCAGCGGGAGAACGCGGTCGATCTTTTCCTGGCTGTCCACCACTTCGATGATGATGGGCAAATCCTGGCTGAGACGCAAAAGATGGGCGGTGTGCATGTGGCTTTTGGCCCCATAGCCGGACATGCCCCTTATGACGGTCGCCCCCGCTAATTTTTCCTTGCGGAATAATTCCACCAGCGCGGTGTAAAGCGGCTGCATCCCATGTTTGTCGGCCTCACCGATAAATATCCGCATCAATACTTGTTCACCATTCAATACTTGCATCCGATCAGGTTCCTCCGAGGATAATTCGTCCTATGGCCAGGCCGATTGCCATTGCGGCCAGGCAAAGCACGACGTTTGCCGAAATGTTTAAAGCCGCCAACGACCAGGCTCCATCTTCCATGTAGCGAATCGTCTCATACCCAAAAGTGGAAAATGTGGTGAAGGCGCCAAAAAATCCAATGGAAATCGGGGCCCGCCAAGAAGGATGAATGATTTCGCTGGTGAGAGCGACCTGCATCACGATTCCCAGTAACAGGCAGCCCAGCACGTTGACCACCAGGGTCCCATAGGCAAACCGCTCGCCCAGCAGCCGGTAGCTCCATCCGCTCAAAGCGTAACGGCTGAGACTCCCAAGAGCGCCGGCAAAGGCGAGTGCAAGCAATTCTTTCATATATTCGTCCGTTTTTTAAATTTTCAATAGCTACCAAAACCAAGGCAAAGGCAGTTCTTGCAGGCTTATAGATTCAATCGTTTACGGCAAAAACAACCAGATTGATATTCTGGTAAACGGCCGGAAAACGGCAAGACCATTCAAATTTAAATATTTTTCGTCCGTTGAATTAAACCGGCATACGCCTGTGCTATTGACACGGAAAAATGCCGGTCTTTCTAAGCCTGCAGGAGGGGCTTGGGCCGGTTCATTTTCCAGGCGGCAGCCCCGGCCAGCAGGGTCATTAGGACCATGATGCCCCACTCGTTCAATGTTGGGACGATGACAACGCCTGCTCCTGCCTGAATGGGTATGTCAGGCTCGTCTTCCCAGGCCCAGTCGATGATGGTGATCGAGGTGCTGCTTGCCGCAACATTGACCCTGATCCAGCCGAGCCGTAATGAAACTCTTCATCATTTTCACTTGCAAACCGGACGCCGAGGTACTTATTGCCCTGCTTAGCCCGGATATTTCGTAAAAAAAGTATCGTTGATATGCTTAACTGCTGATATACAGCAGGATAGATCAATAATTAAAGCAATATCAGCGATGACAAAAGGTAAACAATCAAAGCTACAGTTGACAAGGGTAAAAGGCCGCCGTGTGCGGGTTGATTTCAAGGGCGGAGAGGTTACTTCGGATGCCGGACTGCTTTTGATCCGGGAAGTGGATCGGCAGTTGGGCTTGACCGAACGAGCGGCCCGACAGTTAGTGGACAAACGGCAGAAGGGCAAAGTACGCCATGAGGTATTGGGGATGCTGCGGCAGCGCGTTTACGGGCTGGTGGCGGGCTATGAGGATTTGAACGACTTTGATACCCTGCGCCACGATCCATTGTTGCAAACGGTAACGGGGCGCATTGAAACGTTGGCCAGCGCGCCGACTTTGTGTCGTTTTGAAAACGGGCAGGATCGGCGGGCGGCCTTTGCGGTAAACGAGCTGTTGGTCGAACAGTTCATGGGCTCCTTTGCCGAGGAACCCGAAGAGATCATCCTGGACTTTGACGCCACCGACAATCCGGTGCACGGGCTCCAGGAGGGACGTTTTTTCCACGGTTATTATGATCATTACTGTTTTCTGCCGCTATATGTTTTTTGCGGTGATCAGCTGCTGGTGGCCTACCTGCGGCCGAGCAAGATCGATGCCAGCAAGCATGCCGGGGCCATCCTCAAATTGCTGGTTAAACGGATGCGCCAAAGCTGGCCCCGTACGCGGATTATTTGGCGCGCCGACAGTGGATTTTGTCGAGACCGGATACTCTCTTGGTGCGACCGCAACGAAGTTAGTTACATCGTGGGGATGGCTCGCAATGCACGCTTGCAGCAAGACGCCCAGCAGTTGCAAAAGCAGGCCAAAGAATGGTTCGAACTAAGGGGTAAAAAACAACGGTTATTCCAGGACTTCGTCTATGCTGCCGATTCGTGGCGATGGCTGCGGTTGGTCATCCATAAAGCCGAACACACCGCACAGGGGTCCAACCCGCGCTTCGTGGTGACGAACCTGCCGGGCGATCCCCAGGAGCTTTACGACAAGGTATACTGTGGCCGCGGTGAAATGGAGAACCGAATCAAGGAACAGATGCAATTGTTCAGCGAGCGCACCAGCGCCCATCAATGGTGGGCCAATCAGTGGCGATTGCTCTTGTCGGCGCTGGCCTACACCTTGATGGAAGCCATGCGCCGGTTAGCCTTAAAAGGGACGAAGTGGGCGCGGGCCCAATGCCACACCCTGCGGCTCAAATTAATCAAGATCGGAGCGGTCATCGTGCGCAACACCCGAACGATTCACTTTCACCTAAGTGAGAGTTATCCTTGGGCCAGTCTTTTCAACCATGCGGCCCGCCGATTGGTGCCAACCTAAAGGGTGCATTGGTGCTGCCCCCGGCACTACCGAACCAATGGGGGAAAGGGGGCAGTGTCTCTACACCCTGAAAAACACCTAAAAAACACCTAAAAATCAAGACGATCTGCTCAAAATACAAAGAAATCCATCTCCAATAGCAATAACGAGCCAAACTTTACCCTTCATGAAATATCCGGGCTAGTGCGATGTACTTGTTAATTTCGGTATCGGTGTTGGTGTACTTGTGTCCGTGAACAAAGATGAAGTCGTCGTTGTCATCGCCATCCATATCGATGTAAGTAAGCGCGAAGCCATCATATACCGTTATTCCCAGTGTTCCCCGCAAGAAAATATTTTGCTGGGCGTTGTATTGGATGGTCGCCTCGGCCGCCGGCGCGACGGCCAGGGCGGCGGCTCCTGTGGCGGCGCTGGCCAGGGGCAGACTTCCGGATCGGGCCGGGCCTTTGCTATTTCCCGCCGCAAGGGCCGAGGCGCAGTAGGCATCTAGTTTGTCCTTTAAATCAATGACTTTTCTAACTGCGGGTTCTTTCCTTTTTTTCATGATTGAATCTCCCAATGCTCAAAATAAAGGTAACGTTTTTGATGTGCCAATATTGCAACATAGTTTACTGCCAAAAAAAGTCAATACGATCATGTCCGATTTTTTTCTTTGCAATGGACGATTGACGATTCCCAAACCCGCCGTCAGTAGCCGCAATCGAACTTCTTAAAGCGTACGAAACCATCATGCAATATTTGGTAGTGTATTAAGTAGGAATGGTGGCTAATTCTTGATTATATTGATGAATGAAAAGTCTCAGACAGGTTTCATGCATACTCTTAAGCTTGGAAAAGGAGAGGGTTTTGCGTGTGAGACGACCCAGTCGTTGGCGCAGGGTATTGTTCCATCGTTCCACATGGGCCGTTTCACCGGTTTCTTTTCCCACGGATCGGTTATGAGGAAAGACTTCATCATAAGTGCTCCAAAAGTCGCTGTAGGTGGCACATCTTTTGTAGGCCCGTGGCAGACGCTCGTAAAGTTCCCGGCAACGATACCAATCCCGAGGCCCAATGGCATAGGAGAGGATTTGACGGGTGCGTCGGCAAAGAGCGATCCAAACCCATTGGGCATCGCTCTTGCGCCCCACAAAAGACCACAGTTCGTCCAGTTCAATGACATCATGGCGGCGGGCCGCAAGAATCGTGCTTTTGAGCGGTCGCAGCGATTGTCGTTTTTTTTAACCAACTCAAAACGGTGTTGGGACTCACCCCGAAGGCGCGCTGTAAACCGCGTAGACTGCTGCGTTCCTGATAGACTCGCAGGATCATTTCTTTTTGCTCTTCGGTGTATTTCACTGTGGGGTTTTCGCGGCTTTGTTTACCACAATCATGGCAGCGGTAGCGCTGTTTATGGTTGGGCGTCTTGCCAAATTTAATGATATTTTCACTTCCACAGTGCCGACAATTAATAATTTTAGTAACCATGCACTAAGAATAAACTGCCTAACGCTATTTGTACAGCTAAAAATACAAAATAACATTCTTTTTTTATACACTACCCAATATTTCAATCGGTTTCTTTAGCGACAAACCATTAATTTTCTTCAACTCATTTTGAAATATGGAATCAGCCGAAGAAGCCCAAGCCCTGTTGAGCAGTTTTTGGGGCGGCATGAATGATTCCAGATATACGATTTATAGCCTAAGGGATGATTTTGTCCATGCCATCCGACCAGGAATAGGTCATACTCATATTGCGAAGGCCAATCAATACTGTCCATATGAGGTTTCTTGCATATCCGTTGAAACATCAAGAGCAGGTTCTTATACCCTCTTATACCCTAGGTTCTTATACCCTCTTATACCCTTATTGAAATAAATTGGATGGATGGCTTGACCAATACGTATATTGCGGCCAGGGAAATCGTGCAACGCCCACCGACTCCCGCTTCCTCGCCCCTGGTTAATCAGGTTTATTGGCGCGGGTGTCAGGAAAAACAAGACTTAGAGGCCGTCTCCGAAGCCATTCCAAGCGGTAGTGTATTAAGTAGGAATGGTGGCTAATTCTTGATTATATTGATGAATGAAAAGTCTCAGACAGGTTTCATGCATACTCTTAAGCTTGGAAAAGGAGAGGGTTTTGCGTGTGAAACGACCCAGTCGTTGGCGCAGGGTATTGTTCCATCGTTCCACATGGGCCGTTTCACCGGTTTCTTTTCCCACGGATCGGTTATGAGGAAAGACTTCATCATAAGTGCTCCAAAAGTCGCTGTAGGTGGCACATCTTTTGTAGGCCCGTGGCAGACGCTCGTAAAGTTCCCGGCAACGATACCAATCCCGAGGCCCAATGGCATAGGAGAGGATTTGACGGGTGCGTCGGCAAAGAGCGATCCAAACCCATTGGGCATCGCTCTTGCGCCCCACAAAAGACCACAGTTCGTCCAGTTCAATGACATCATGGCGGCGGGCCGCAAGAATCGTGCTTTTGAGCGGTCGCAGCGATTGTCGTTTTTTTTAACCAACTCAAAACGGTGTTGGGACTCACCCCGAAGGCGCGCTGTAAACCGCGTAGACTGCTGCGTTCCTGATAGACTCGAAGGATCATTTCTTGGTAGTGTTAACATTTTGAATGTTTAAGCTGTACTTTTTAGCGTGATTATGCTGTAAACTCGGAATGGTCCATATCACAGTAAAATGTCCTCAATGCGGAAGCGATCACATCATCAAGCACGGCAAGGATCCGAAAGGGGTTCAGAAGTATCGATGCAAGAGGTGTGGTTATCAGTTTCGGCTTCACCCTAAAAGTCGTGAGCATCCCCCGGCATTGGTCGAGCAAGTGCTCCGTGCGCACCAAAACCGGATGAGCCTGCGTGCCATTTACCGTACCTTCGGGGTAGCCCCAAAGACGGTCATTGAATGGATTAGAAAAAAGTCCTGAGTTTGCCGAAGCTGGAATCCACCCTGCTTGCTCGCCAGTGTAATGATGTGCTGGAGCTGGACGAGGTGTGGTCATTCTGGGGCGATAAGCGTTCGGGGTAGGTATGGCTATGGGTAGCCTTGTGCCGACGTACCCGACAGGTCGTCGGCTTTGCCCTGGGTGATCGTAGCGATCAAACGTGCTGGCAGTTGAATCACAACATCGCCCAACCGTATCGCAACTGTGCCACCGTAAGCGATTTCTGGGAGAGCTATGACAAGGTTTTCCCTCACAACAGCGCCAGCGGGAAACAATCCGGTCAAACCGCCCATATCGAACGCTGGAACAATACCTTGCGACAGTCTCTGTCACGCTATGTGCGCAAAACGCTGTCATTCTCCAAATCTTTGGTCATGCATTTTCGTGTCCTGTGCTTGTTCATCTGGGAATACAACAGCAATATCAAACATTCGTCATGTTAACACTACCCGATTTTGAGGCTGGTAAAACGGATGGGGTTAAAATGATGTGCACTGGAAAAAGTGGACACGAGATTCTCCTAAATGGAGAATCGAAGCATGGGAAGAAGACGCTTTAGCCCGGATATTTCGTAAAAAAAGTATCGTTGATATGCTTAACTGCTGATATACAGCAGGATAGATCAATAATTAAAGCAATATCAGCGATGACAAAAGGTAAACAATTAAAGCTACAGTTGACAAGGGTAAAAGGCCGCCGTGTGCGGGTTGATTTCAAGGGCGGAGAGGTTACTTCGGATGCCGGACTGCTTTTGATCCGGGAAGTGGATCGGCAGTTGGGCTTGACCGAACGAGCGGCCCGACAGTTAGTGGACAAACGGCAGAAGGGCAAAGTACGCCATGAGGTATTGGGGATGCTGCGGCAGCGCGTTTACGGGCTGGTGGCGGGCTATGAGGATTTGAACGACTTTGATACCCTGCGCCACGATCCATTGTTGCAAACGGTAACGGGGCGCATTGAAACGTTGGCCAGCGCGCCGACTTTGTGTCGTTTTGAAAACGGGCAGGATCGGCGGGCGGCCTTTGCGGTAAACGAGCTGTTGGTCGAACAGTTCATGGGCTCCTGGTAGTGTATTAAGTAGGAATGGTGGCTAATTCTTGATTATATTGATGAATGAAAAGTCTCAGACAGGTTTCATGCATACTCTTAAGCTTGGAAAAGGAGAGGGTTTTGCGTGTGAAACGACCCAGTCGTTGGCGCAGGGTATTGTTCCATCGTTCCACATGGGCCGTTTCACCGGTTTCTTTTCCCACGGATCGGTTATGAGGAAAGACTTCATCATAAGTGCTCCAAAAGTCGCTGTAGGTGGCACATCTTTTGTAGGCCCGTGGCAGACGCTCGTAAAGTTCCCGGCAACGATACCAATCCCGAGGCCCAATGGCATAGGAGAGGATTTGACGGGTGCGTCGGCAAAGAGCGATCCAAACCCATTGGGCATCGCTCTTGCGCCCCACAAAAGACCACAGTTCGTCCAGTTCAATGACATCATGGCGGCGGGCCGCAAGAATCGTGCTTTTGAGCGGTCGCAGCGATTGTCGTTTTTTTTAACCAACTCAAAACGGTGTTGGGACTCACCCCGAAGGCGCGCTGTAAACCGCGTAGACTGCTGCGTTCCTGGGTAGTGTTAACATTTTGAATGTTTAAGCTGTACTTTTTAGCGTGATTATGTTGTGAACTGGGAATGGTCCATATCACAGTAAAATGTCCTCAATGCGGAAGCGATCACATCATCAAGCACGGCAAGGATCCGAAAGGGGTTCAGAAGTATCGATGCAAGGGGTGTGGTTATCAGTTTCGGCTTCACCCCAAAAGTCGTGAGCATCCTCCGGCGCTGGTCAAGCAGGTGCTCCGTGCGCACCAAAACCGGATGAGCCTGCGTGCCATTTACCGTACCTTCGGGGTAGCCCCAAAGACGGTCATCGAATGGATTAAAAAAAAGTCCTGAGTTTGCCGAAGCTGGAGTCCACTCTGCTTGCCCGCCAGTGTAGTGATGTGCTGGAACTGGACGAGGTGTGGTCATTCTGGGGCGATAAGCGTTCGGGGCAGGTATGGCTATGGGTAGCCTTGTGTCGACGTACCCGACAGGTCGTCGGGTTTTCTCTGGGTGATCGTAGCGATCAAACGTGCTGGCAGTTGTATCACAACATCGCCCAGCCCTATCGCGACTGTGCCACCGTAAGCGATTACTGGGAAAGCTACGACAAGGTTTTCCCTCACAACAGCGCCAGCGGGAAACAATCCGGCCAAACCGCCCATATCGAACGCTGGAACAATACCTTGCGACAGTCCCTGTCACGCTATGTGCGTAAAACGCTGTCATTCTCGAAGTCTTTGGTCATGCATTTTCGCGTCCTGTGCTTGTTCATCTGGGAATACAACAGCAATATCAAACATTCGTCATGTTAACACTACCCATTTCTTTTTGCTCTTCGGTGTATTTCACTGTGGGGTTTTCGCGGCTTTGTTTACCACAATCATGGCAGCGGTAGCGCTGTTTATGGTTGGGCGTCTTGCCAAATTTAATGATATTTTCACTTCCACAGTGCCGACAATTAATAATTTTAGTAACCATGCACTAAGAATAAACTGCCTAACGCTATTTGTACAGCTAAAAATACAAAATAACATTCTTTTTTTATACACTACCAATAATAAGTTACTTAAATATACTTATAACGAGCAAATTCTTAAAATCCAATGGGTGACGCAAAAAAGAGCAGTTTTCGGGTTCAATTCAACCGCCGAATCAAGTTGGAGTTCCACGGTGCGAAGGTTACCAGTGATGCAGGATTGTTACTCTACCGGGAACTCGATGAGGCTTTCGGGCTGACTGCAATAGGAAGCAAAAATGTGGTGGAGGAGCGCACGGGCAAAAATATCCAGCACGGCAGAACGGCTCTGCTTCGGCAGTCTGTCTTTAGTCGCCTGGCAGGATACAAAGATACGAACGATGCGGAGCGACTGCGCTTTGATCCGGTCATGAGGCAGATTGTCGGGGGTCGTGCCGATTGGCAACCGGCGGCTTCGCCCAGTGAAATGAGCCGCTTTGAAACACAGATGTTAACCAAGCCTGCGAATCTGAGCGCACTGATGGACATGAGTGGTCAATGGATCGACCAGGTGAATAGGCGAGTGGGGATGAAAAAATTGATTCTCGATATGGATAGTTCGGAGAGCCCTACTTACGGGAAGCAGGAAGGCTCGGCCTTCAACGGTCATTTCGGCTGCACCTGTTACCATCCCCTGTTCTGCTTCAACCAGTTTGGTGATCTGGAACGGGCCAACCTGCGTAAAGGCAATGTGCACAGTGCCGACGATTGGTTGTCGGTGCTCCAACCGGTCGTTGCCCGCTATCGTGACTGTCCCCTGAAACGATTTTTCCGAGGTGACGCAGCCTTCGCCAATCCGGACCTCTACGGTTACCTTGAGCAAGAGAACTTCTCCTATGCCATTCGGCTGCAGAGCAACACGATTTTACAAAAACATATCGCCCCTTTACTCACTCGGCCAGTGGGGCGACCCTCGTGGGCACCCAAGGTGTTTTATGCCAGTTTTCCGTATCAAGCCGCTAGCCCGGATATTTCATGAAGGGTAAAGTTTGGCTCGTTATTGCTATTGGAGATGGATTTCTTTGTATTTTGAGCAGATCGTCTTGATTTTTAGGTGTTTTTCAGGGTGTAGAGACACTGCCCCCTTTCCCCCATTGATGTGCACTGGAAAAAGTGGACACGAGATTCTCCTAAATGGAGAATCGAAGCATGGGAAGAAGACGCTTTAGTATAGAGTTCAAAAATGAGGCAGTTCAACTGATGATACTCGATGGTCTGAGCGCCACCGAGGTATCGACCAAACTTGGGGTCAACACCAACCAATTGTATAGGTGGAAGAGGCTCTATCTGGACGATCAGCAGGGCGAAGCCACCTCAAAGCGACAGAGCAGTCCGAAGGAGATGGCGGCCGAGATAGATCGTCTTCGCAAAGAGCTGCGCCGCTCGGAGCGGATCAACCAGATACTAAAAAAAACGGTGGGCTACTTTGCCAAGGACGAACAATGAAGTACCAGTTTGTCAAAGACAACGAGGGGCGCTTCAAGATCGAGGAAATATGCTCGGCGATGGGGATTTGTCGCAGTGGCTATTACTGCTGGAGGCACCGAGCGCCCTCGGCCCGGCGGATCGAGGACGAGGGAATCAAGGGGGCGATCCTGAAGGTACACAAAGAGGCCAAGGGCCGCTATGGGCATCGGCCAATGCACCGCCATCTGAAGGATGATGAGGGCATCGATTGCGGCCGTGACCGGGCTCTGCGTCTGATGCGTGAAATGGGAATCAAAAGCACCCAGAGTAAACGCTTTAAGCCATTAAAAACCAACAGTAACCATCCCTATGGTTACAGCCCCAATGTGCTTAAAAAGCATGGCCAGCCGACCCATATCGACGAGGTCTGGGTGGCGGACACGACCTACCTACGGACCCTGGCCGGTTGGATGTACTTGGCCACGGTGATGGACCTGTTCAGCCGACGCCTGCTGGGCTGGAGCGTTTCCAACCACAACGACGCGAAGCTGGTTGGCAAGGCCCTCAAAGCCGCGGCCATGACCCGCGGCACACTGCGCACCGGGATTATTCATCACAGCGATCGGGGCAGCCCCTACGCCAGCGACGACTATCAGAGGCTGGTCTCTGAACTAGGCATGAAGCCGAGCATGAGCGCCCAAGGCAACTGCTACGACAACGCGGCCATGGAATCGTTCTACGGCCGCTTCAAGACCAGCACGATTCGAGGCCGCCACTTTGCCGACGGGCGCGAACTGCGATCAACTGTCTTCGAATACGTGGAAATCTTCTACAACCGATATCGCAAACATTCCTCTCTGAGTTACCAAAGCCCAGTCCAATTCGAGGAAAATATTTGCCCCCCATGGGGGGCAACGAGAAAACAAAACCCTTTACCAAAACAAGCCGCCTGACACACTAATCAATAAACAATGAATATAAGAGAATCCCGTGTCCAACAAATCCAGTACACGTCACATTGGTTCGGTAGTGCCGGGGGCAGCACCAATGCACCCTTTAGGTTGGCACCAATCGGCGGGCCGCATGGTTGAAAAGACTGGCCCAAGGATAACTCTCACTTAGGTGAAAGTGAATCGTTCGGGTGTTGCGCACGATGACCGCTCCGATCTTGATTAATTTGAGCCGCAGGGTGTGGCATTGGGCCCGCGCCCACTTCGTCCCTTTTAAGGCTAACCGGCGCATGGCTTCCATCAAGGTGTAGGCCAGCGCCGACAAGAGCAATCGCCACTGATTGGCCCACCATTGATGGGCGCTGGTGCGCTCGCTGAACAATTGCATCTGTTCCTTGATTCGGTTCTCCATTTCACCGCGGCCACAGTATACCTTGTCGTAAAGCTCCTGGGGATCGCCCGGCAGGTTCGTCACCACGAAGCGCGGGTTGGACCCCTGTGCGGTGTGTTCGGCTTTATGGATGACCAACCGCAGCCATCGCCACGAATCGGCAGCATAGACGAAGTCCTGGAATAACCGTTGTTTTTTACCCCTTAGTTCGAACCATTCTTTGGCCTGCTTTTGCAACTGCTGGGCGTCTTGCTGCAAGCGTGCATTGCGAGCCATCCCCACGATGTAACTAACTTCGTTGCGGTCGCACCAAGAGAGTATCCGGTCTCGACAAAATCCACTGTCGGCGCGCCAAATAATCCGCGTACGGGGCCAGCTTTGGCGAATCCGTTTAACCAGCAATTTGAGGATGGCCCCGGCATGCTTGCTGGCATCGATCTTGCTCGGCCGCAGGTAGGCCACCAGCAGCTGATCACCGCAAAAAACATATAGCGGCAGAAAACAGTAATGATCATAATAACCGTGGAAAAAACGTCCCTCCTGGAGCCCGTGCACCGGATTGTCGGTGGCGTCAAAGTCCAGGATGATCTCTTCGGGTTCCTCGGCAAAGGAGCCCATGAACTGTTCGACCAACAGCTCGTTTACCGCAAAGGCCGCCCGCCGATCCTGCCCGTTTTCAAAACGACACAAAGTCGGCGCGCTGGCCAACGTTTCAATGCGCCCCGTTACCGTTTGCAACAATGGATCGTGGCGCAGGGTATCAAAGTCGTTCAAATCCTCATAGCCCGCCACCAGCCCGTAAACGCGCTGCCGCAGCATCCCCAATACCTCATGGCGTACTTTGCCCTTCTGCCGTTTGTCCACTAACTGTCGGGCCGCTCGTTCGGTCAAGCCCAACTGCCGATCCACTTCCCGGATCAAAAGCAGTCCGGCATCCGAAGTAACCTCTCCGCCCTTGAAATCAACCCGCACACGGCGGCCTTTTACCCTTGTCAACTGTAGCTTTAATTGTTTACCTTTTGTCATCGCTGATATTGCTTTAATTATTGATCTATCCTGCTGTATATCAGCAGTTAAGCATATCAACGATACTTTTTTTACGAAATATCCGGGTTAGGTTGGCACCAACCGGCGGGCCGCATGGTTGAAAAGACTGGCCCATGGATAACTTTCACTTAGATGAAAGTGAATCGTTCGGGTGTTGCGCACGATTACCGCTCCGATCTTGATTAATTTTAGCCGTAGACTGTGGCATTGGAGCCGCGCCCACTTCGTCCCTTTTAATGCGAACCGGCGCAAGGCTTCCATCAAGGTGTAGGCCAGCCCCGACAAGAGCAATCGCCACTGGTTGGCCCACCATTTATGCGCGCTGGTGCGTTCGCTGAACAATTGCATCTGTTCCTTGATCCGGTTCTCCATCTCACCGCGGCCACAGTATACTTTGTCGTAAAGCTCTTGGGGATCGCCCTGCAGGTTCGTCACCACGAAGCGCGGGTTGGACCCCTGTGCGGTGTGTTCGGCTTTGTGGATGATAAGGCGTTGGCGCCGCCACGATTTTGCCCCATACTCGAAGTGCTGAAACAGCCGTTGCTTTTTGCCGCTACCCTCGAACCATTGTTTGGCTTGCTCCTGCAACTGCCGGGCCGCTTGCTGCAAGCGTGCATGGCGGGCCGTTCCCACTATAAAATAAACCTCGTTGCGCTCGCACCACGAGAGAATCCGATCCCGGCAGAATCCGCTGTCGGCACGCCAAATAATCCGCGTATGGGGCCAGCTTTGGCGAATCCGTTTAACCAGCAATTTGAGGATGGCCCCGGCATGCTTGCTCGCATCGATCTTGCTGGGCCGCAGGTAGGCCACCAGAAGCTGATCGCCGCAAAAAACATACAGCGGCAAAAAACAGTAATGATCATAATAACCGTGGAAAAAACGTCCCTCCTGGAGCCCGTGCACCGGATTGTCGGTGGCGTCAAAGTCCAGGATGATCTCTTCGGGTTCCTCGGCAAAGGATCCGATGAACTGTTCGACCAGCAACTCGTTCAGGGCAAAGGCTGCCCGCCGATCCTGCCCGTTTTCAAAACGACACAAAGTCGGCGCGCTGGCCAACGCTTCAGTGCGCCCCGTTACCGTTTGCAACAAAGGATCGCGGCGCAGGGTGTCAAAGTCGTTCAAATCCTCATGGCGCACTTTGCCCTTCTGCCGTTTGTCTACTAATTGCCGGGCCGCTTGCTCGGTCAAGCCCAACCGCCGATCCACTTCCCGGATCAAAAGCAGCCCGGCATCCGAAGTAACCTCACCGCCCTTAAAATCAACCCGCACACGGCGGCCTTTTACCCTTGTCAACTGTAGTTCTAATTGTTTACTTTTTGTCATCGCTGATATTGCTTTAATGTTTAATCTATCCTGCTGTATATCAGCAGATAAGCATATCAGCGATACTTTTTTTATGAAATTTCCGGGCTAGCCCGGATATTTCATGAAGGGTAAAGTTTGGCTCGTTATTGCTATTGGAGATGGATTTCTTTGTATTTTGAGCAGATCGTCTTGATTTTTAGGTGTTTTTCAGGGTGTAGAGACACTGCCCCCTTTCCCCCATTGGTTCGGTAGTGCCGGGGGCAGCACCAATGCACCCTTTAGGTTGGCACCAATCGGCGGGCCGCATGGTTGAAAAGACTGGCCCAAGGATAACTCTCACTTAGGTGAAAGTGAATCGTTCGGGTGTTGCGCACGATGACCGCTCCGATCTTGATTAATTTGAGCCGCAGGGTGTGGCATTGGGCCCGCGCCCACTTCGTCCCTTTTAAGGCTAACCGGCGCATGGCTTCCATCAAGGTGTAGGCCAGCGCCGACAAGAGCAATCGCCACTGATTGGCCCACCATTGATGGGCGCTGGTGCGCTCGCTGAACAATTGCATCTGTTCCTTGATTCGGTTCTCCATTTCACCGCGGCCACAGTATACCTTGTCGTAAAGCTCCTGGGGATCGCCCGGCAGGTTCGTCACCACGAAGCGCGGGTTGGACCCCTGTGCGGTGTGTTCGGCTTTATGGATGACCAACCGCAGCCATCGCCACGAATCGGCAGCATAGACGAAGTCCTGGAATAACCGTTGTTTTTTACCCCTTAGTTCGAACCATTCTTTGGCCTGCTTTTGCAACTGCTGGGCGTCTTGCTGCAAGCGTGCATTGCGAGCCATCCCCACGATGTAACTAACTTCGTTGCGGTCGCACCAAGAGAGTATCCGGTCTCGACAAAATCCACTGTCGGCGCGCCAAATAATCCGCGTACGGGGCCAGCTTTGGCGAATCCGTTTAACCAGCAATTTGAGGATGGCCCCGGCATGCTTGCTGGCATCGATCTTGCTCGGCCGCAGGTAGGCCACCAGCAGCTGATCACCGCAAAAAACATATAGCGGCAGAAAACAGTAATGATCATAATAACCGTGGAAAAAACGTCCCTCCTGGAGCCCGTGCACCGGATTGTCGGTGGCGTCAAAGTCCAGGATGATCTCTTCGGGTTCCTCGGCAAAGGAGCCCATGAACTGTTCGACCAACAGCTCGTTTACCGCAAAGGCTGCCCGCCGATCCTGCCCGTTTTCAAAACGACACAAAGTCGGCGCGCTGGCCAACGTTTCAATGCGCCCCGTTACCGTTTGCAACAATGGATCGTGGCGCAGGGTATCAAAGTCGTTCAAATCCTCATAGCCCGCCACCAGCCCGTAAACGCGCTGCCGCAGCATCCCCAATACCTCATGGCGTACTTTGCCCTTCTGCCGTTTGTCCACTAACTGTCGGGCCGCTCGTTCGGTCAAGCCCAACTGCCGATCCACTTCCCGGATCAAAAGCAGTCCGGCATCCGAAGTAACCTCTCCGCCCTTGAGATCAACCCGCACACGGCGGCCTTTTACCCTTGTCAACTGTAGCTTTAATTGTTTACCTTTTGTCATCGCTGATATTGCTTTAATTATTGATCTATCCTGCTGTATATCAGCAGTTAAGCATATCAACGATACTTTTTTTACGAAATATCCGGGCTAGTGCACTGTAACGTATGAAACTGAACATTTCATTTAATTCGGCTAGCGGTATTGCGGTAAGTCCACTCGAACGACCGAGCGTGTTTGTTGTGGTGACGAATATACTTCATGATATTTCGTTTGAAATCTCTTTTCGTTTTAAATTCCTCTCCGTGTCTTTGTGCCCCCGTGAGAGTTCCTATTCTTCTCTTAAATGCAGAATGTGAATTATGAACATTGACATCTTTTTTGTTCCCCTCAAATACTACTGGCGTCAATCATCGCCCAAACTCTCTCTCTGGAATGACGAACTGGTCCAGCCTTCCCGCCGCATCTGCTGAAGTAGGGTAGAGGGTATTATTCGCGAAGAACGCAATGGAGTCAGGATGCAAAATATGAATTATGAACATTGACGTATTTTCTCCTAAAACTTGTAATTAATTTCCCTTAAGAGGATGATTGCCTGTAAGCGGCTGCCTCTCCGCTTCACTTATAAAATCTTCCATTTTCGGAACCATCTCATCCATCATTTTTTGTTCAAACTCGTCAAATGATTGTCCATCGACTATCATTAAAATAGAAAACTTAATCTTGAAATATGTGAGTATTCCGCACATCCATGCAACACTCAAAATATCAGACCGGAGTGCCTCTTTAGATTTTTCGTAAGACTGAGAAATCTTCAGATCAATCAAATCATTAGTCTTTGTAATTGGCTGATGCTCCTCAGTCTTGCATATATTTCGAGCAAAATCCTCAAATCCTTTATTTATATGAATAAGATTATCTCGTCCGTTCAATCGGTAAGCTAAGATCGGATACTCATATGAAAGCTCCCTCAAGTCAGCGAGGTAATCGTCAGTAACAAACGAAAAACTTAGGTCTTTCAATTTCTCTAATAGATCTTTGAATGACAGCCAATGTGTTCTATAGTATCGGTTATCTCTTTTTCGGAAACCAAATAGCCTAAATTTGAAAATGCTTTTGTTATAACCTTACGGTAAACTATAGTGAAAATTTGTTCGTTGAGTCGAAATCTATCAAAAATCCAGTAGATATTCAGTAAATGGTACAAAATGCGCCGAATTTGCCGCTTCTTCAATGCACGATTTCTCAATATATATGCAGTGGCAGCGACCACTGCTGATAGTGGAACCGACAATTGCTGAATTGTGTTGAGATAATCCATTGTTTTACGCGAGTCCTATGTGGTTGGAGTTTTCGTTTCCTCTATTTGGTTTTATTAAATTTTTGACCGAATTTTGCAAGTAAGTTTATAATTCATTGGCTGAGAAGGGAATTTATCTGAATTTCGAAATAGTGGTGAGTGAATATTTTGAATTTGAACGATGTTTCTTACGGGGGCCTGGAGGCACGGAGAATTTGCTGAACGAACGTGCTGTGGACAGACCTGGCGACCTGCCTGGCGACCTGAAATGTGAAGGGATTGGGTTTTTTGTGGGACATTTTGGCGCATTTTTGGATTTTTTTTGTGTTTATTCAAACGCATCAAACGGAGCTAACCTATCCATTGACGTTTTTGGGGAATTATGGTATGTTCAGGGTTCTGCCGGCGAAATCAGGCGAAAAAATGTAAACGCCGGGGAAAAACCGGTACGGTAAAGAGGGCGCTTTAAAACCGGTACGCTTATCCTAGAAAGGAGGAGTGTATCGAGATATGAAGCAATGGACAAGAGTGCGGCACAAAGTGCTGCGGGACAAGCAGAGCAAGCGCTCTGTAATGCGAGAAGAGGGACTGCACTGGGAGACCCTGGGAAAGATGCTGGCCTATTCCCAGCCGCCGGGATACCGGCGCAAGAAGAGGCGAGAGCGCAAGATCGATCCGTATGTGGGCTGGATCGAGGAGGTGCTCAAAGCGGACCGGAACGTGCCCAAGAAGCAGCGCCATACGGCCAAACGGATCTACCAGCGTTTGGGTCGGGAGAAGGGCTACCAAGGGGGCTACACGGCGGTCAAGGAGGTGGTGGCCGAGCTGCGAGCGAGGCGGCGGGAAGTGTTCGTGCCGCTGGAGCACCGCCCCGGGGAGGGACAGGTGGACTTCGGTCATGCCCTGGTGAAGGAGGCGGGGCAATTGCGTAGGCGGCCATTTTTTGCCATGAGCCTGCCCTACAGCGATGCCTTTTTCGTGCAGGTGTTCGAACGGGAGTGCACGGAGAGCTTCTGGGAGGGGCACCTGCGAGCTTTTGAGTTTTTCGGGGCGGTGCCCCGGCGCATCAGCTATGACAACTCGAAGGTGGCGGTGGGTAAGATTATCGGTTCGCGTGAACGCAAGCTGACCGACGGGTTTCTGCAGCTACAGAGCCATTACCTGTTCGAGGAACACTTCTGTCTGCCCGCCCGGCCCAACGAGAAGGGCGTGGTCGAGGGGATCGTGCGTTATGCCCGGGCCAACTTCCTGGTACCGGTACCGCAGGTTCGGGACCTGGAGGAACTCAACGCAAAGCTGTTGGAGGCATGTGAGCGGGACATGGAGCGTAAATTACGCGGGAAAAGGGCGGTGAAAAAGGAACTGCTGGCCGAGGAGCGCGCCGTCATGCTGGCGTTGCCGCCCATACCCTTTGAAGCGAGCCGCAAACGCTCGACCTGCGTCAGCAGCCTCTCGCTGGTGCGCTTCGAGTGCAACGACTATTCGGTGCCGGTGCGCTGCGCCCACCATCCGGTGGTGGTGGAAGGGTCCTGTCGGCAGGTGGTGATCTTCTGTGGGGGCCAAGAGGTGGCCCGGCACCGCCGCATTTGGGATAAAGAGCAAGTCTCTTTCGAGCCGGTGCACTACCTGGCTTTGCTGGAGAAAAAACCGGGCGCTTTGGACTTCGCCCGCCCACTCTCGGGCTGGCAGTTGCCGCAGTGCCTGCAGGTCCTCAGACGCCGGCTCGAAAGCCAATGCGGGGGCGAAGGCACCCGGGAGTATATCCGGGTGCTGCGGCTGTTGGAGAAACACCCCATGGCGGCCTTGCAGCAGGCCGTCGTCTCGGCCCTGCGGGTGGGGGGACTGACTCGTGAGGCCATCGCCCAGTATCTCTATCCTCAGGAAGACTACGGGAGCAGAACCTTCCGGCTGGACGGCCATCCACACCTGCGTCACGTCCGTGTGGCCGCCCCTGACCTCGGTGCCTACAGCGAACTGCTCAAGATTCCAGGAGGGGCTTTATGAAGGAAGAAAAAAACCAGCTGCTGTTACACCATCACCTCAAGAAACTGAAGTTGCCCACCATCCTGCGCGAATGGCCGGCGGTGGCCGCGGCTTGTTCCCGGGACCGGCTCGATTACGCCGCCTTTTTGTTGCATCTGGTCGAACGGGAGCTCATTGAACGCGAACAGCGGGCCGCCCAGCGGCGGATCAAAAACGCCCGTTTCCCCGTGCTCAAGACCCTCGAGAGCTTCGCCTTTGAAGCGCAGCCCTCGATCAACGAAGCGCTCATCCGAGAGCTCATGCGCGGGGAGTATGTCGACCAGCGCGAAAACGTGCTGCTCCTCGGTAACGCCGGTACCGGTAAAACGCACCTGGCCACCGCCCTGGGCTTTGCCGCCTGTGCCCAGGGCCGGCGGATCCGTTTCTTCGGGGTCACCGCCCTGGTTACCCATATGCTCGAGCAACGCGACAACCACGACCTGCAGCGCTTCATGAAGCAACTCGAAAGGCTCGACCTACTCATCCTCGACGAACTCGGTTACGTCCCTTTTTCCAAGACCGGTTCCGAACTGCTCTTCGACGTGGTCAGCCGCGCTTACGAGCGCACCAGTCTCATCGTCACCACCAACCTGCCCTTTGAGAACTGGATCGAAGTGCTCGGTTCCGAACGGCTCACCGGAGCTCTGCTGGACCGACTCACCCATCGGGTGCATATCCTCGAAGCCAACGGGCAAAGCTACCGCTTGCGCGATGCTCGACGCCGTCGCCGTGGCACAAAACAATAAACGCCTTGGGCCCGGCTCGTCGGCCTCCGGCCTCCTCACCGACCCCAAGCCAATCCCCAAAACCAACTCCCAAACCCTAAACCTTGACGTACCTGCAATTACTAACCTAAACCTTATTCCAAGCGTACCGGTTTTACCCCGACCCCCGTACCGGTTTCATCCCGGCGTTTACAGAAATACTTATTTTTATTATTTTATTAACTAGAGGCTGTCCCAAAAGGGTGATTTTTGCGAGGGCTTTTGATAGGCGCTCATTTTAGAGGTATTTGCATTTGGGAGAGTATCAACTTTGCTCTTCTATGACGTTAGGATACTGGTTTTGGGGTCCGGTTGCCTGGTTTTCTTTGTATGAGCCGACAGTACGGCTGTGAAAAAGTATTGTCCTTGCTTTTCCGCTCTCTAGGCCGCCGCTTTGGTTTTTAGTTCGTCTTGCTGGGCCAGCATCTTGGCTACTTTCCATAGGTTGTGCGAGAGTACCGACCAGGCTACGCTGATCGAGCGGTTGGCAAAGCCTTTGCTGCGCAACCGCCCGGCCTGCCAGCGATTCTTCAATACCCCGATCCGCCCTTCGGTGCTGGCCCGGCGCTTTTGCAATTGTCTGAACAGTGGTTCCTCCATCCGTTTTTTCAACTGCTTCGGATCGCGTGGACAGAGCGCGTCGTAGATTCCCTCCTGGGCTAACTGCCGGCGGGCCCGCTGGGAGGCAAATCCCCGGTCCGCGCACATGGCCGCTATGGGTTCTTCCAGGTTGAAGCGGTTCTGTCTTTGCAAACTCTCTAGCATTTGTTCATTTTCGCTTGGAGTTCGGCTGCCGTAGAGTTTCCAGTCCAGCAGGTACCCTTCAACGCTTTCTCCCAAAAACAGGGTGTTGCCGAACTCGACCTCTTGGCCCGCTTTACCTCGCACAATCACCTGCACATCGAGTTCGTAAACACTCAAGACTTTCTCTGCGTTTTTCACCTGGCGGCCGCCAATGATCCGCTCGTGCGCCTGTTTGATGACCACCGGGATTTGCTCGCTCATGCGCTCCATCCGGGCGAGGATCTGTTGGACCTGTTTTTCGCTGTAATCGCTTTGCTCCCAGCAGGCTTGCAATAATTCCCGGTGACTGCGGGCATGCTCCCCGATCCGTTTGAGCAGCTTTTTCATCTGCCTCAAGATACCCTTGCGCTGCCGCGCGCTGTCCTTTCGCCGCCGGCTGTGGGTCATCTGTATGCACAGCCGATTCATCTGCCGAGCCAAGGGCTCCGGTTCGATCGGCATGCGATGGCGCAAACCGGCCTTCTCGCGGATCAGCCGGATCGCTTTGAGCAACGTGCCGGCTACATCCTTGAGTAATACCCAGTCCGTCGGCCAATGAATGTTAGCCTCCAAACAGGTGCCGTCGATCAGGCAAATGGTGGTGTCAATCGGCTTGTCCAATCCCACCTGCCGGGCCAGAAGGGCATCGCCCACCACCTCAGTCAAGGTCCGGTGCAAGGCCCTCAACTGCTCTTCGCTGAAAAACTTCGAGGCCCGCTCCAGGGTGCTTTTGGAGATGCCCCTGATGCCATCGATCTGCCGGACACGGCAAAAGTCGGCCAACAGATCGCTGCTGCCCAGAGCCCGCGACAAATGCCGAAACGAAATCCCTCCGAGCAGACGGCCCAGCGTATCCATGCGCAGTGCCTTGATGGCAAAACTGGCCCGCTGCCGCCGGGCCTTTAGACCCATTGGCGGCCACCCCTCCAAGGCCAGCTCAATGGCCTGCGATCCCACCTCCGAGTCGATCAGCAGCCGATCGATTCGATCAATGGTGGCGCGGAAGTTATCGTAATCGAGGCACCGGTCGACCACAGTTAAAGCTGGACGCAGGAGGCATTGGATGGCTATATTTTTCATAGAAAGGGCTATATTGATTTTCGCTAACTCAATTATAGAACCCTTTTTTGGCCGGATCGAGCAAAAACTTGCTCTTTCCGGCTCTTTTTATCAACGTCATCCAGTTGACTATAAAATCTTTATATTTTTGGGACAGCCTCTATTTAGCTTCGTATCAAGGCCATGCCGAAGTGGTCAAATTGCTTCTGGAATCCGGAGCCGATGTGAATGAAGCCGATAAAGAGGGTGTTACACCGTTATATAAAGCGTCGCAGTTTGATCGTGCTGAAGTGGTCAAGCTGTTGCTGGATTCTGAGGCCGATGTGGATAAAGGCGATAGAAGTGGCGAAAGACCGTTATTTATAGCGTCGGAGCATGGCCGTGGCGAAGTGGTGAAGCTGCTATTGGAAGCCAAGGCCAATTTGAATAAAGCCGATAAAGATGGCAAAACTCCGCTCTACAAAGCGACGTATCGTGGCCATGCCGAAGTGGTCAAAGTGCTGCTGGAATCCGGGGCCGATGTGGATGATGCCGATAAAGAAGGCGTTACTCCGCTATATTTTGCGTCGTATCAAGGCCATGTCGAATTGGTCAAGCTGCTGCTGGAAGCTGGGGCCAATGTGAATAAAGCCCGTAAAAATGGCGCAACTCCGCTATTTATTGCGTCGCAGTATGGCCATTCAGAAGTCGCTCAGCTTTTAAAAAATCACGGTGCCGAATAATTTAGCCGTCAGTTCTGATCAAACAGGGGTCTCCGCATTCCGGCAGTTAGGTAGAAAAAGCTTCTGTCGAGGGCTGCTTGACAAATTATCTGCGTTCATCCGTGTAGTCCGTGGTTGAATTTATTTCCATTGGTAATCAGGGTTATGCGCGATGGTTTATTGGTTTTTTCTATTTAAATTAAATGAGTCTCAAACTTGAATCGAAATTTCCCGGCGGCAATGCTCGTCGTTTATCGCTGGTAACCGGGGACGATATGCCGGTGGTGAGCTTTGCGGCCGATCCTTGCCAGGGGCCCGAGTGCCTCTGGTTTTATTTTCGTCTGGTGGAGACGGCGCCGGTAACCGTCAAGGCGGAGAAAGTGCAGCTGGTTCTGGAGTATTTCGACAATCTTTTCGGCAGCGGTGATCCCATCCGGGTGCGGCCGGTTTGCAAGCACCAGAACAGGGATTGGGTGAGGATGAAACCGGGAAAAATCGATGTCAGCAAGGACGGGCGGCACAGTGTTTCCTGGGTCGTTGACTACCCCAATCCCAGCATGGAGGTGGCCGTCTCCTTTCCCTACGGGACTTTGGAAATCAAACAGATGGTGGGCAAAACAAAGGGCTACTGGCAGTCCGACACGATTGGCCTGACGCAATCCGGGCGGCCCATCCAGCGATTGAGCAACCACTATGGAACGCCTGGCGGCAAGATGCCCGGCATCTACCTGGTGGCCCGTCAAAATCCTGGGGAGACGCCCGGTTCATGGATCCTCGACGGCCTTCTGCGGGAATTGGCCCGCACCCGCAACCAGCGCTGCCTGGTGTGGGTGATTCCCCTGGCCGACATCGACGGGATTGCGCGCGGTGAATACGGCAAGAAAAATTATCCCTTCAACCTCAACCGCTCGTGGGGAGATTCCTTTTATAGGCACGAAACCCTGGTCATGCAAAGCGATCTGAAACGCTGGCAGGGACGCTGCCAACCGGCCCTTGGAATTAATTTTCAATCCCCCGGTATCTGCAACACCGAGGGCATTCACTGCTATTTGCCCGATGCGGAGCGTTTTGCCAACCTGCACAAACTCTCCACCGCCTGGGCCAACAACCTGGCCAACCGGATACCTCCAAAGTTTGCCGCCCCTGCCGCCACTTTCAAGAAACCGGCTCCGCCACGGCCCGGAGGCCTCGAAAACGACTTCGTCTCCTATTGTAGCGAAACCTTGGGTAATTGCGCCTTGACGCTGTTGACCCCCTACGCCTTGGCGGGAGACAGTTTAATGTCCCGCAAATGCTACCGCGAAGCCGGCAAAGCCATCGCCCTGGCCATTCTGGACCGGTTTAAATAAAAAAACCACGTCGCCCTTCAATCCTTTTATACCAACTCCTCCACAGCCGGAGGGGCTGGTCGGTTTTTTTGCATATTGAGATAAAAACAACGACTAGACAAAACCTGACAATTTCAATAAAATGCCAAACTCGCTTTTTCAAGAAATTACTTAATGGCTGGCATCAAATTACGTTTGAACCTTCCTGGCTGAATAAGATAGCCCAACGGAAATGGCGCATCTGCACTCCCTCCTTTTTGCCCTGCCCATTCCTCTGCCAAGGATTTCAATTCAGCGGCTGTAATTAGAGCGATAGTAGTGCCATTTTCTACAAGATATTGCATCGCTATAACACTTGATTCATCAGTAAATGCGGGTCCGATCACCAAAAAAACGCCGACTTTTTTGTCCGCGTTGCAGATGTAACCATCAAACTGGCTTAGGTGATCTTTTAGATTAACTTCCTTTTCTTTAGATTTGTTATCCCAAAAGATTAGCTTGTCTTGATATGAAACTACACCATCTGATGTGCACTGGAAAAAGTGGACACGAGATTCTCCTAAATGGAGAATCGAAGCATGGGAAGAAGACGCAGTATAGAGTTCAAAAATGAGGCAGTTCAACTGATGATACTCGATGGTCTGAGCGCCACCGAGGTATCGACCAAACTTGGGGTCAACACCAACCAATTGTATAGGTGGAAGAGGCTCTATCTGGACGATCAGCAGGGCGAAGCCACCTCAAAGCGACAGAGCAGTCCGAAGGAGATGGCGGCCGAGATAGATCGTCTTCGCAAAGAGCTGCGCCGCTCGGAGCGGATCAACCAGATACTAAAAAAAACGGTGGGCTACTTTGCCAAGGACGAACAATGAAGTACCAGTTTGTCAAAGACAACGAGGGGCGCTTCAAGATCGAGGAAATATGCTCGGCGATGGGGATTTGTCGCAGTGGCTATTACTGCTGGAGGCCCCGAGCGCCCTCGGCCCGGCGGATCGAGGACGAGGGAATCAAGGGGGCGATCCTGAAGGTACACAAAGAGGCCAAGGGCCGCTATGGGCATCGGCCAATGCACCGCCATCTGAAGGATGATGAGGGCATCGATTGCGGCCGTGACCGGGCTCTGCGTCTGATGCGTGAAATGGGAATCAAAAGCACCCAGAGTAAACGCTTTAAGCCATTAAAACCAACAGTAACCATCCCTATGGTTACAGCCCCAATGTGCTTAAAAAGCATGGCCAGCCGACCCATATCGACGAGGTCTGGGTGGCGGACACGACCTACCTACGGACCCTGGCCGGTTGGATGTACTTGGCCACGGTGATGGACCTGTTCAGCCGACGCCTGCTGGGCTGGAGCGTTTCCAACCACAACGACGCGAAGCTGGTTGGCAAGGCCCTCAAAGCCGCGGCCATGACCCGCGGCACACTGCGCACCGGGATTATTCATCACAGCGATCGGGGCAGCCCCTACGCCAGCGACGACTATCAGAGGCTGGTCTCTGAACTAGGCATGAAGCCGAGCATGAGCGCCCAAGGCAACTGCTACGACAACGCGGCCATGGAATCGTTCTACGGCCGCTTCAAGACCAGCACGATTCGAGGCCGCCACTTTGCCGACGAGCGCGAACTGCGATCAACTGTCTTCGAATACGTGGAAATCTTCTACAACCGATATCGCAAACATTCCTCTCTGAGTTACCAAAGCCCAGTCCAATTCGAGGAAAATATTTGCCCCCCATGGGGGGCAACGAGAAAACAAAACCCTTTACCAAAACAAGCCGCCTGACACACTAATCAATAAACAATGAATATAAGAGAATCCCGTGTCCAACAAATCCAGTACACGTCATTTTTAGGTGTTTTTCAGGGTGTAGAGACACTGCCCCCTTTCCCCCATTGGTTCGGTAGTGCCGGGGGCAGCACCAATGCACCCTTTAGCCCGGATATTTCATGAAGGGTAAAGTTTGGCTCGTTATTGCTATTGGAGATGGATTTCTTTGTATTTTGAGCAGATCGTCTTGATTTTTAGGTGTTTTTCAGGGTGTAGAGACACTGCCCCCTTTCCCCCATTGGTTCGGTAGTGCCGGGGGCAGCACCAATGCACCCTTTAGGTTGGCACCAATCGGCGGGCCGCATGGTTGAAAAGACTGGCCCAAGGATAACTCTCACTTAGGTGAAAGTGAATCGTTCGGGTGTTGCGCACGATGACCGCTCCGATCTTGATTAATTTGAGCCGCAGGGTGTGGCATTGGGCCCGCGCCCACTTCGTCCCTTTTAAGGCTAACCGGCGCATGGCTTCCATCAAGGTGTAGGCCAGCGCCGACAAGAGCAATCGCCACTGATTGGCCCACCATTGATGGGCGCTGGTGCGCTCGCTGAACAATTGCATCTGTTCCTTGATTCGGTTCTCCATTTCACCGCGGCCACAGTATACCTTGTCGTAAAGCTCCTGGGGATCGCCCGGCAGGTTCGTCACCACGAAGCGCGGGTTGGACCCCTGTGCGGTGTGTTCGGCTTTATGGATGACCAACCGCAGCCAGCGCCACGAATCGGCAGCATAGACGAAGTCCTGGAATAACCGTTGTTTTTTACCCCTTAGTTCGAACCATTCTTTGGCCTGCTTTTGCAACTGCTGGGCGTCTTGCTGCAAGCGTGCATTGCGAGCCATCCCCACGATGTAACTAGAGGCTGTCCCAAAAATATAAAGAATATAAAGATTTTATAGTCAACTGGATGACGTTGATAAAAAGAGCCGGAAAGAGCAAGTTTTTGCTCGATCCGGCCAAAAAAGGGTTCTATAATTGAGTTAGCGAAAATCAATATAGCCCTTTCTATGTTCTATGAAAAATATAGCCATCCAATGCCTCCTGCGTCCAGCTTTAACTGTGGTCGACCGGTGCCTCGATTACGATAACTTCCGCGCCACCATTGATCGAATCGATCGGCTGCTGATCGACTCGGAGGTGGAATCGCAGGCCATTGAGCTGGCCTTGGAGGGGTGGCCGCCAATGGGTCTAAAGGCCCGGCGGCAGCGGGCCAGTTTTGCCATCAAGGCACTGCGCATGGATACGCTGGGCCGTCTGCTCGGAGGGATTTCGTTTCGGCATTTATCGCGGGCTCTGGGCAGCAGCGATCTGTTGGCCGACTTTTGCCGTGTCCGGCAGATCGATGGCATCAGGGGCATCTCCAAAAGCACCCTGGAGCGGGCCTCGAAGTTTTTCAGCGAAGAGCAGTTGAGGGCCTTGCACCGGACCTTGACTGAGGTGGTGGGCGATGCCCTTCTGGCCCGGCAGGTGGGATTGGACAAGCCGATTGACACCACCATTTGCCTGATCGACGGCACCTGTTTGGAGGCTAACATTCATTGGCCGACGGACTGGGTATTACTCAAGGATGTAGCCGGCACGTTGCTCAAAGCGATCCGGCTGATCCGCGAGAAGGCCGGTGTGCGCCATCGCATGCCGATCGAACCGGAGCCCTTGGCTCGGCAGATGAATCGGCTGTGCATACAGATGACCCACAGCCGGCGGCGAAAGGACAGCGCGCGGCAGCGCAAGGGTATCTTGAGGCAGATGAAAAAGCTGTTCAAACGGATCGGGGAGCATGCCCGCAGTCACCGGGAATTATTGCAAGCCTGCTGGGAGCAAAGCGATTACAGCGAAAAACAGGTCCAACAGATCCTCGCCCGGATGGAGCGCATGAGCGAGCAAATCCCGGTGGTCATCAAACAGGCGCACGAGCGGATCATTGGCGGCCGCCAGGTGAAAAACGCAGAGAAAGTCTTGAGTGTTTACGAACTCGATGGGCAGGTGATTGTGCGAGGTAAAGCGGGCCAAGAGGTCGAGTTCGGCAACACCCTGTTTTTGGGAGAAAGCGTTGAAGGGTACCTGCTGGACTGGAAACTCTACGGCAGCCGAACTCCAAGCGAAAATGAACAAATGCTAGAGAGTTTGCAAAGACAGAACCGCTTCAACCTGGAAGAACCCATAGCGGCCATGTGCGCGGACCGGGGATTTGCCTCCCAGCGGGCCCGCCGGCAGTTAGCCCAGGAGGGAATCTACGACGCGCTCTGTCCACGCGATCCGAAGCAGTTGAAAAACCGGATGGAGGAACCACTGTTCAGACAATTGCAAAAGCGCCGGGCCAGCACCGAAGGGCGGATCGGGGTATTGAAGAATCGCTGGCAGGCCGGGCGGTTGCGCAGCAAAGGCTTTGCCAACCGCTCGATCAGCGTAGCCTGGTCGGTACTCTCGCACAACCTATGGAAAGTAGCCAAGATGCTGGCCCAGCAAGACGAACTAAAAACCAAAGCGGCGGCCTAGCCCGGATATTTCATGAAGGGTAAAGTTTGGCTCGTTATTGCTATTGGAGATGGATTTCTTTGTATTTTGAGCAGATCGTCTTGATTTTTAGGTGTTTTTCAGGGTGTAGAGACACTGCCCCCTTTCCCCCATTGGTTCGGTAGTGCCGGGGGCAGCACCAATGCACCCTTTAGGTTGGCACCAATCGGCGGGCCGCATGGTTGAAAAGACTGGCCCAAGGATAACTCTCACTTAGGTGAAAGTGAATCGTTCGGGTGTTGCGCACGATGACCGCTCCGATCTTGATTAATTTGAGCCGCAGGGTGTGGCATTGGGCCCGCGCCCACTTCGTCCCTTTTAAGGCTAACCGGCGCATGGCTTCCATCAAGGTGTAGGCCAGCGCCGACAAGAGCAATCGCCACTGATTGGCCCACCATTGATGGGCGCTGGTGCGCTCGCTGAACAATTGCATCTGTTCCTTGATTCGGTTCTCCATTTCACCGCGGCCACAGTATACCTTGTCGTAAAGCTCCTGGGGATCGCCCGGCAGGTTCGTCACCACGAAGCGCGGGTTGGACCCCTGTGCGGTGTGTTCGGCTTTATGGATGACCAACCGCAGCCATCGCCACGAATCGGCAGCATAGACGAAGTCCTGGAATAACCGTTGTTTTTTACCCCTTAGTTCGAACCATTCTTTGGCCTGCTTTTGCAACTGCTGGGCGTCTTGCTGCAAGCGTGCATTGCGAGCCATCCCCACGATGTAACTAACTTCGTTGCGGTCGCACCAAGAGAGTATCCGGTCTCGACAAAATCCACTGTCGGCGCGCCAAATAATCCGCGTACGGGGCCAGCTTTGGCGAATCCGTTTAACCAGCAATTTGAGGATGGCCCCGGCATGCTTGCTGGCATCGATCTTGCTCGGCCGCAGGTAGGCCACCAGCAGCTGATCACCGCAAAAAACATATAGCGGCAGAAAACAGTAATGATCATAATAACCGTGGAAAAAACGTCCCTCCTGGAGCCCGTGCACCGGATTGTCGGTGGCGTCAAAGTCCAGGATGATCTCTTCGGGTTCCTCGGCAAAGGAGCCCATGAACTGTTCGACCAACAGCTCGCTTACCGCAAAGGCCGCCCGCCAATCCTGCCCGTTTTCAAAACGACACAAAGTCGGCGCGCTGGCCAACGTTTCAATGCGCCCCGTTACCGTTTGCAACAATGGATCTTGGCGCAGGGTATCAAAGTCGTTCAAATCCTCATAGCCCGCCACCAGCCCGTAAACGCGCTGCCGCAGCATCCCCAATACCTCATGGCGTACTTTGCCCTTCTGCCGTTTGTCCACTAACTGTCGGGCCGCTCGTTCGGTCAAGCCCAACTGCCGATCCACTTCCCGGATCAAAAGCAGTCCGGCATCCGAAGTAACCTCTCCGCCCTTGAAATCAACCCGCACACGGCGGCCTTTTACCCTTGTCAACTGTAGCTTTAATTGTTTACCTTTTGTCATCGCTGATATTGCTTTAATTATTGATCTATCCTGCTGTATATCAGCAGTTAAGCATATCAACGATACTTTTTTACGAAATATCCGGGCTAGCCCGGATATTTCATGAAGGGTAAAGTTTGGCTCGTTATTGCTATTGGAGATGGATTTCTTTGTATTTTGAGCAGATCGTCTTGATTTTTAGGTGTTTTTCAGGGTGTAGAGACACTGCCCCCTTTCCCCCATTGGTTCGGTAGTGCCGGGGGCAGCACCAATGCACCCTTTAGGTTGGCACCAATCGGCGGGCCGCATGGTTGAAAAGACTGGCCCAAGGATAACTCTCACTTAGGTGAAAGTGAATCGTTCGGGTGTTGGGTAGTGTATAAAAAAAGAATGTTATTCTGTATTTTTAGCTGTACAAATAGCGTTAGGCAGTTTATTCTTAGTGCATGGTTACTAAAATTATTAATTGTCGGCACTGTGGAAGTGAAAATATCATTAAATCTGGCAAGACGCCCAACCATAAACAGCGCTACCGCTGCCATGATTGTGGTAAACAAAGCCGCGAAAACCCCACAGTGAAATACACCGAAGAGCAAAAAGAAATGATCCTTCGAGTCTATCAGGAACGCAGCAGTCTACGCGGTTTACAGCGCGCCTTCGGGGTGAGTCCCAACACCGTTTTGAGTTGGTTAAAAAAAACGACAATCGCTGCGACCGCTCAAAAGCACGATTCTTGCGGCCCGCCGCCATGATGTCATTGAACTGGACGAACTGTGGTCTTTTGTGGGGCGCAAGAGCGATGCCCAATGGGTTTGGATCGCTCTTTGCCGACGCACCCGTCAAATCCTCTCCTATGCCATTGGGCCTCGGGATTGGTATCGTTTGTAAACGCCGGGATGAAACCGGTACGGGGGTCGGGGTAAAACCGGTACGCTTGGAATAAGGTTTAGGTTAGTAATTGCAGGTACGTCAAGGTTTAGGGTTTGGGAGTTGGTTTTGGGGATTGGCTTGGGGTCGGTGAGGAGGCCGGAGGCCGACGAGCCGGGCCCAAGGCGTTTATTGTTTTGGGCCACGGCGACGGCGTCGAGCATCGCGCAAGCGGTAGCTTTGCCCGTTGGCTTCGAGGATATGCACCCGATGGGTGAGTCGGTCCAGCAGAGCTCCGGTGAGCCGTTCGGAACCGAGCACTTCGATCCAGTTCTCAAAGGGCAGGTTGGTGGTGACGATGAGACTGGTGCGCTCGTAAGCGCGGCTGACCACGTCGAAGAGCAGTTCGGAACCGGTCTTGGAAAAAGGGACGTAACCGAGTTCGTCGAGGATGAGTAGGTCGAGCCTTTCGAGTTGCTTCATGAAGCGCTGCAGGTCGTGGTTGTCGCGTTGCTCGAGCATATGGGTAACCAGGGCGGTGACCCCGAAGAAACGGATCCGCCGGCCCTGGGCACAGGCGGCAAAGCCCAGGGCGGTGGCCAGGTGCGTTTTACCGGTACCGGCGTTACCGAGGAGCAGCACGTTTTCGCGCTGGTCGACATACTCCCCGCGCATGAGCTCTCGGATGAGCGCTTCGTTGATCGAGGGCTGCGCTTCAAAGGCGAAGCTCTCGAGGGTCTTGAGCACGGGGAAACGGGCGTTTTTGATCCGCCGCTGGGCGGCCCGCTGTTCGCGTTCAATGAGCTCCCGTTCGACCAGATGCAACAAAAAGGCGGCGTAATCGAGCCGGTCCCGGGAACAAGCCGCGGCCACCGCCGGCCATTCGCGCAGGATGGTGGGCAACTTCAGTTTCTTGAGGTGATGGTGTAACAGCAGCTGGTTTTTTTCTTCCTTCATAAAGCCCCTCCTGGAATCTTGAGCAGTTCGCTGTAGGCACCGAGGTCAGGGGCGGCCACACGGACGTGACGCAGGTGTGGATGGCCGTCCAGCCGGAAGGTTCTGCTCCCGTAGTCTTCCTGAGGATAGAGATACTGGGCGATGGCCTCACGAGTCAGTCCCCCCACCCGCAGGGCCGAGACGACGGCCTGCTGCAAGGCCGCCATGGGGTGTTTCTCCAACAGCCGCAGCACCCGGATATACTCCCGGGTGCCTTCGCCCCCGCATTGGCTTTCGAGCCGGCGTCTGAGGACCTGCAGGCACTGCGGCAACTGCCAGCCCGAGAGTGGGCGGGCGAAGTCCAAAGCGCCCGGTTTTTTCTCCAGCAAAGCCAGGTAGTGCACCGGCTCGAAAGAGACTTGCTCTTTATCCCAAATGCGGCGGTGCCGGGCCACCTCTTGGCCCCCACAGAAGATCACCACCTGCCGACAGGACCCTTCCACCACCACCGGATGGTGGGCGCAGCGCACCGGCACCGAATAGTCGTTGCACTCGAAGCGCACCAGCGAGAGGCTGCTGACGCAGGTCGAGCGTTTGCGGCTCGCTTCAAAGGGTATGGGCGGCAACGCCAGCATGACGGCGCGCTCCTCGGCCAGCAGTTCCTTTTTCACCGCCCTTTTCCCGCGTAATTTACGCTCCATGTCCCGCTCACATGCCTCCAACAGCTTTGCGTTGAGTTCCTCCAGGTCCCGAACCTGCGGTACCGGTACCAGGAAGTTGGCCCGGGCATAACGCACGATCCCCTCGACCACGCCCTTCTCGTTGGGCCGGGCGGGCAGACAGAAGTGTTCCTCGAACAGGTAATGGCTCTGTAGCTGCAGAAACCCGTCGGTCAGCTTGCGTTCACGCGAACCGATAATCTTACCCACCGCCACCTTCGAGTTGTCATAGCTGATGCGCCGGGGCACCGCCCCGAAAAACTCAAAAGCTCGCAGGTGCCCCTCCCAGAAGCTCTCCGTGCACTCCCGTTCGAACACCTGCACGAAAAAGGCATCGCTGTAGGGCAGGCTCATGGCAAAAAATGGCCGCCTACGCAATTGCCCCGCCTCCTTCACCAGGGCATGACCGAAGTCCACCTGTCCCTCCCCGGGGCGGTGCTCCAGCGGCACGAACACTTCCCGCCGCCTCCTTGACCGCCGTGTAGCCCCCTTGGTAGCCCTTCTCCCGACCCAAACGCTGGTAGATCCGTTTGGCCGTATGGCGCTGCTTCTTGGGCACGTTCCGGTCCGCTTTGAGCACCTCCTCGATCCAGCCCACATACGGATCGATCTTGCGCTCTCGCCTCTTCTTGCGCCGGTATCCCGGCGGCTGGGAATAGGCCAGCATCTTTCCCAGGGTCTCCCAGTGCAGTCCCTCTTCTCGCATTACAGAGCGCTTGCTCTGCTTGTCCCGCAGCACTTTGTGCCGCACTCTTGTCCATTGCTTCATATCTCGATACACTCCTCCTTTCTAGGATAAGCGTACCGGTTTTAAAGCGCCCTCTTTACCGTACCGGTTTTTCCCCGGCGTTTACAATCGTTGCCGGGAACTTTACGAGCGTCTGCCACGGGCCTACAAAAGATGTGCCACCTACAGCGACTTTTGGAGCACTTATGATGAAGTCTTTCCTCATAACCGATCCGTGGGAAAAGAAACCGGTGAAACGGCCCATGTGGAACGATGGAACAATACCCTGCGCCAACGACTGGGTCGTTTCACACGCAAAGCCCTCTCCTTTTCCAGGTAGTGTTAACATGACGAATGTTTGATATTGCTGTTGTATTCCCAGATGAACAAGCACAGGACGCGAAAATGCATGACCAAAGACTTCGAGAATGACAGCGTTTTACGCACATAGCGTGACAGGGACTGTCGCAAGGTATTGTTCCAGCGTTCGATATGGGCGGTTTGGCCGGATTGTTTCCCGCTGGCGCTGTTGTGAGGGAAAACCTTGTCGTAGCTTTCCCAGTAATCGCTTACGGTGGCACAGTCGCGATAGGGTTGGGCGATGTTGTGATACAACTGCCAGCACGTTTGATCGCTACGATCACCCAGAGAAAACCCGACGACCTGTCGGGTACGTCGACACAAGGCTACCCATAGCCATACCTGCCCCGAACGCTTATCGCCCCAGAATGACCACACCTCGTCCAGTTCCAGCACATCACTACACTGGCGGGCAAGCAGAGTGGACTCCAGCTTCGGCAAACTCAGGACTTTTTTTTAATCCATTCGATGACCGTCTTTGGGGCTACCCCGAAGGTACGGTAAATGGCACGCAGGCTCATCCGGTTTTGGTGCGCACGGAGCACCTGCTTGACCAGCGCCGGAGGATGCTCACGACTTTTGGGGTGAAGCCGAAACTGATAACCACACCCCTTGCATCGATACTTCTGAACCCCTTTCGGATCCTTGCCGTGCTTGATGATGTGATCGCTTCCGCATTGAGGACATTTTACTGTGATATGGACCATTCCCAGTTCACAACATAATCACGCTAAAAAGTACAGCTTAAACATTCAAAATGTTAACACTACCCTTTTCCAAGCTTAAGAGTATGCATGAAACCTGTCTGAGACTTTTCATTCATCAATATAATCAAGAATTAGCCACCATTCCTACTTAATACACTACCGGGTGTTGCGCACGATGACCGCTCCGATCTTGATTAATTTGAGCCGCAGGGTGTGGCATTGGGCCCGCGCCCACTTCGTCCCTTTTAAGGCTAACCGGCGCATGGCTTCCATCAAGGTGTAGGCCAGCGCCGACAAGAGCAATCGGCACTGATTGGCCCACCATTGATGGGCGCTGGTGCGCTCGCTGAACAATTGCATCTGTTCCTTGATTCGGTTCTCCATTTCACCGCGGCCACAGTATACCTTGTCGTAAAGCTCCTGGGGATCGCCCGGCAGGTTCGTCACCACGAAGCGCGGGTTGGACCCCTGTGCGGTGTGTTCGGCTTTATGGATGACCAACCGCAGCCATCGCCACGAATCGGCAGCATAGACGAAGTCCTGGAATAACCGTTGTTTTTTACCCCTTAGTTCGAACCATTCTTTGGCCTGCTTTTGCAACTGCTGGGCGTCTTGCTGCAAGCGTGCATTGCGAGCCATCCCCACGATGTAACTAACTTCGTTGCGGTCGCACCAAGAGAGTATCCGGTCTCGACAAAATCCACTGTCGGCGCGCCAAATAATCCGCGTACGGGGCCAGCTTTGGCGAATCCGTTTAACCAGCAATTTGAGGATGGCCCCGGCATGCTTGCTGGCATCGATCTTGCTCGGCCGCAGGTAGGCCACCAGCAGCTGATCACCGCAAAAAACATATAGCGGCAGAAAACAGTAATGATCATAATAACCGTGGAAAAAACGTCCCTCCTGGAGCCCGTGCACCGGATTGTCGGTGGCGTCAAAGTCCAGGATGATCTCTTCGGGTTCCTCGGCAAAGGAGCCCATGAACTGTTCGACCAACAGCTCGTTTACCGCAAAGGCCGCCCGCCGATCCTGCCCGTTTTCAAAACGACACAAAGTCGGCGCGCTGGCCAACGTTTCAATGCGCCCCGTTACCGTTTGCAACAATGGATCGTGGCGCAGGGTATCAAAGTCGTTCAAATCCTCATAGCCCGCCACCAGCCCGTAAACGCGCTGCCGCAGCATCCCCAATACCTCATGGCGTACTTTGCCCTTCTGCCGTTTGTCCACTAACTGTCGGGCCGCTCGTTCGGTCAAGCCCAACTGCCGATCCACTTCCCGGATCAAAAGCAGTCCGGCATCCGAAGTAACCTCTCCGCCCTTGAAATCAACCCGCACACGGCGGCCTTTTACCCTTGTCAACTGTAGCTTTAATTGTTTACCTTTTGTCATCGCTGATATTGCTTTAATTATTGATCTATCCTGCTGTATATCAGCAGTTAAGCATATCAACGATACTTTTTTTACGAAATATCCGGGCTAAGTTGTCATTTGAATCACAATTTGATGTAGTATTTTCAAACGCGGCTCTACACTGGGTTAAGAATCATAAACTGGTTATAGAGGGGTTGTTCAGAAGCCTTAAATCAAATGGAAAAATACTCCTGCAAATGGGAGGTGAAGGCAATGCGGCAGTTATACTTTCAATTTTAGATGAGCTTCAAACCTCCAATGAATGGAAGCGATACTTTACCGATTTTGACTTTCCTTACGGCTTTTATGGTATAGAAAAATACAAAAGATTATTAGATGAATCTGGTTTTAGTATTAATCGTGTAGAACTCATCCAGAAAGATATGGAGCATGATGGTAAGTCTGGTTTGGAAGGGTGGATTCGAACGACGTGGTTGCCCTACGTAGAGCGAATCCCGAATCCCGAATCCCTTTAGAAAAAAGGGGAAATTTTATAAAAACTCTCTCCACCGAGTACATAAAGATACAGCCATTAGATTCTAGGGGTAAAGTACACGTGGAAATGGTCAGAATTGAAGTTGAAGCGGAAAAGCTTGAACCCCCTACTATTTAAAAGAAATAGTAGTATTTCCCTTATACCTCAAAACGCGTTGTAGTGGTCAGCTGTCTGAATTGGCAAGTGCTGTCCCTAACTGGTAGAGTCGAGGGCGAAGCGGATATGGGGGGAGTAAAATTCCGGTTCGAGGAGGAAGGAGTCGTGGCCTTTTTCCGAATGAACGGTGATGCGGGTGGTTGGCAACTGGGCCTTTTTTAATTGGGATTCGAGCCGTTTTTGCTCTTCCGGGAAATAGCAGGAATCGGAGTCGATGCTGAATATGAGGTGTCGCTGGTTCCGGCAGCAGCTGAACAGTTCCGTGTAATCGGAAGTTTCTATATCGGCGAGGAGGTTGAAACTGGACCAGGCATCGAGAATTCTGAGGTAGGAATTGGCGTCAAACCGGCGGGCGAATTTTTTCCCCTGGTGCAGCATGTATGCCTCCAGGTCGTGATTGAATCGATACCAGTCGAATGATTTTTCCGAATGAGGCGTATTCTGTTTTACGCGGGTTTCGAGCAAATCCGGGGCGACAAAAGTTTTATGGCTGATGATGCGGGCATGAGCCATGCCTGAATCGGGCGTTTTTTTACCATAATAGTTGCCGCTCTGGAAGTTCGCATCCTTTTCTATGGCGTAGATTTGCTCGAAAATAAGGATTTGTTGCCGCGGCGTTGTTTCCAACCCAGTGGCGATGAGGACGACGTTGCGCACCCGATCGGGATAACGAACGGCAAAGTTGAGGGACAACTGGCCGCCGGTCGAGCTGCCCAGAACGGCGTGAGCAGTTTCGATGCCGAGATTATCGAGCAATTTTACCTGCGAATCCACTATGTCGAACAAGCTGATGCGGGGAAAAAGCGGCCCATAGGGAGCCGAAGTTTGAGGATTGATGGAGGTCGGTCCGGTGGAACCATAGCAGCCGCCCAGGTAATTTGCGCAGATGACGAAATATTGATCGGTATCGAGGGCCTTTCCGGGACCGATAAAGCGATCCCACCAACCAATCTGGCAGTCCTTTGTCCAGAGGGCGCCAACCCCCTCGACGGCGGGATTGAAACCGGCGGCGTGCTGGCTGCCGGTCAAAGCGTGAAAAAGAAGGATGGCGTTATCCCGCCGCCGGTTGAGGCGCCCGTAGGTTTCGTAACTGAGAGAGGCTTCCAGAAGGGATTCACCCGACTTCAATAAAATAGGATTGGAGGCATTTGCGATAGGCATCCACCGGGTCGTGGCGCGACCATTGGCGGAAACGGAAATGCTGCTTTCCCCAGTGCTCAAGGTTTTTGTCCTCTCGGAAATCATGCCCTTAAAAGGCGCTTACAGTTATTTATTTTCAGCCTGCACCCGCGAGGACGGTTGGCAAGGCTTTGCTGAAGGCCAGGTCGAGGTCTGCAAGAATGTCGTCGATATTTTCAATGCCCACAGATAACCGGATGAGGTCCGCGGTTATGCCGCCTGCTGCCTGCTGTTCCTCGGTCATTTGCGAATGTGTGGTGGTGGCCGGGTGAATAGCCAGGCTTTTGGCGTCACCGACATTTGCCAGATGCGAAAAGAGTTCGAGGCTTTCAATAAACTTGCTGCCCGCTTCCTTGCCGCCCTCGATTCCAAAGACGACCATGGCGCCGCCCTTGCCGCCCAGGTATTTCTGGTTCAGGGCATAGGCCGGATCGTTTTCCAGTCCCGGAAAGCGCACCCATTTGACGGCATCCTTTTTGCCAAGGTGTTTGGCCACCGCGAGGGCGTTTTCGCAATGCCGATCCATGCGTAAAGGAAGCGTTTCCACCCCTTGAAGGAAAATCCAGGCATTGTCCGGGGAAATGCAGGCGCCCAGGTTGCGCAGGGGCACTACCCTCATGCGGAGAATGAAAGCCAGTGGACTGAGATCGCCCAGGTCATGGGCCCAGCGAATGCCGTGGTAGCTCGGGTCGGGATCGGAAAGGAGGGGAAATTTCCCGCTCGTCCAGTCAAACTTGCCGGAATCTACCACCACTCCGCCAATGCCGGTGCCGTGGCCGCCGAGCCACTTGGTGAGGGAATGAATAGAGAGATCCGCACCGAACTCTATGGGCCGCTCGAGGTAGGGAGTGGAAAAAGTGCTGTCCACCACCAGGGGAATCCCGTGGGCGTGAGCGATAGCGGCAATGGCCTCGATATCGGCCACATCAAGGCCGGGATTACTGACCGATTCGCAAAAGAGCAGTTTGGTTTTTTCCGTAATGGCGGCGGCAAAATTTTCTGGATGATTGGGATCGACGAAACGCGTCTTGATGCCGAACTGGGGCAGAATATCGTTAAACTGGGTGTAAGTGCCCCCATACAGATTGTTGGCCGATACAAGCTCGTCCCCGGCCTGGCAAAGATTGATTACCGAGTAGAACACGCCGCTGGTGCCCGAGGCCGTGAGGAGGGCGGCGGCCCCGCCGTCGAGGGCGGCAATGCGTTGTTCGAGGACATCGTGTGTCGGGTTCATGATGCGGCTGTAAATATTGCCGAGTTCTTTTAGGGCAAAGAGATTGGCCGCGTGTTCGGTGTTTTTGAACACATAGGAGCTGGTCCGATAAATGGGAACGGCGCGGGAATTGGTGGTGGGATCGGGCTGCGTCCCCCCATGAAGGCATGTGGTTTCAAATTTCATGTTAGTTAAACTTATGTTATCTTATCTTAGGTATTTGATTTTGAAGGGTTGATTTTATCGCTGTAATTGATGTTGCAGTAAATGGGCCGGTTGCCGTTGGACGCCCTTAAGTGACGCCATCTCCCGGCCCGGCTGACTTCACCCGGTTTTACGGGAGTCGTGCAGACGGCGCATCCGATGCCTGCATAGGATTGAGCGTAAAGGGGGTGAACGGGGACATCATGCTCACGTATATAGGACTCTAATCGCTCAGAGTTCCAGTCAAAAAGCGGGTTGAAAACAGTGCAATTAATGCGTGGGTCCCTGCTGATGGCCTGCACATCTGTGCGTCTATTGCCTTCGGCTCGCATGAGCCCGCTGATGAGGGCCTTGGCCTGGAAGCGATCGACCGCTTTGATGAGGGGTAGTTCCTTGCGCAAATGGCAGCATAGGGGCTGTCCGTCAACATAGCGGTGAAGTTCCGCGGCAAACCTTTTGTTCTGTTCGAGGGGAGTCAGGTCCGGTTGCACAGTGGTAATATCCAGGCCGTATTTTTTCTGAAATTGATCCCGGATGGCCAGGGTCTCGGGAAAATGCAATTGGGTATCGATAAAAACAATGTTGGCCTGTGCCCTGGTTCGGTAAATCATATGCATGAGGACGCCGGCCGTTTTCTGCATACTTGAGAGATGGATCGCTCGGGTGCCGTAAATGGCGTCGATCATACGAATCCGGTCCAGAGCATCCGCGGTCGCGAATTCCGCTTTATTGATTTCAGCTGCAAGTTCAGCTGCAAGCATAGTATTCATGTTCAGGCGTTGACAATATAAGGTTGAGGTTGGTCGGTGAACTCCTGCCTCCCGGCGCAACCCAGTTGGCCGATGGCTGCTCCAATTTCGACCACAGGGCCGATGACGATTATGGCGGGGGGCTGCGCCTCGGCTGCTTTTTCCACGATATCGGCAAGGTTTCCGGTGTAGGTTTTCTGATCCGGCAAAGTTCCGCGCTCGATAATGGCAACCGGTGTTTGCGGGCTTCGTCCAAACGTTGTCAGATTGGAAACGATTTCCCGCAGATGACGCACCCCCATGAGAAAGACGGCGGTGTCCACCCGGGCGGCCAGTTCCCAATCGATCCCGAAGAGGGAGCCTCCGGCGGCATGCCCGGTAAATACGGCGAAATTAGCCGCCGTGCCCCTGTGGGTGAGGGGAATGCCCGACATGGCCGGCACTCCGCTGCACGAGCTGACACCCGGTATGAGTTGAAATTCAATGCCTGCCTGACGCAACTCAAGGCACTCCTCCGAACCGCGCCCAAATATGAACGGGTCGCCGCCCTTTAGCCGCACCACGGTTTTCCCCTGGCGGGCCCAGGCAATCAACAAACGCGCAATGCGTTCCTGCTCGCTGAATGGCGTATGATTGCTCTGTTTGCCGACATAAATGTGCTCCGCCTGGGGGGCGTAAGAAGCGAGCAATGCTGGATTGACGAGCCGGTCGTAAAGGACGACATCCGCCTGCTTGAGGGCTTCCACCGCGCCCACCGTAATCAAGGATGGATCCCCTGGGCCCGCCCCCGCAATAATCACTTTTCCTGTCGTCGTCATCTAAATTTAATTAAGATAATCTAAACCAGAACGGGTTCTTCCCGCGCCGATACCTTTTCGTTTTTGAATGATTCCAATAATTCGTTGAACCGTGCTTCCGCCGCTCCATCATTTTTCTTCAGGAGGCCGGGTAATGACGATTCGAGGACTGCGCTCCAAAATTGTTTGCGCACTTCATAGGTGGGCAGGGACCTGATGACCAATGGGCGTTTGGATCCCAGGAAATCGGCCAGTTGACCGAGAGAATCGGTCAGCAGATGGCGTTCAATCCTGTTCCTCAATCGTTGGGCCATGGCCGGGCTTTTCCCGGAAGATGTGACCGCTACCTGAATCGGCCCGGAGCGGGCCACGGCGGGGTAGATGAAATTGCTGTTAGCCGCGTCGTCATGGGAATTGACAAGCTGCCGAGACATTGCAGAAGGGGAGCAGACCTCGCTTTTCTCCGCCTCGTCATCGGTCGTGACAACGACTAGAAAAGCGTCAATCGCATCGGAGGCCCGCACTTTCCGCCGCAACCACCGTACCTGGCCCTTTTCAGCCCACGACTGGATTTTGTCGTCCGCATTTTCAGCAATAATCGTTACCACGGCTCCAGCATGAAGGAAGCTTTCGATCCGGGAAATGGCAACTTCGCCACCGCCCACGACCAGGCATCGGCGGTCTGCCAAATCGAGGTATACGGGAAAATAATTGTTCGATGCGGTCATGATTCAGGCGGGAACGAGGTCTTTCTCGGTAGTTTGATCCGGTTTTGAGTCCATAAATGTTGTTACCGTTTCGGGTTTCATCAGATCGACGGTGGCGGGGTTTTCCTGAAAGCGGCGAATAATGTCTTGCATTCCGGTGCGCCGCAGAAAGGCGCCCAAATCCTCGGCTTCGCTGCGGTTTTCAAGGTAAAACCGAAAAAGGACGTCGATGACGCCGGGGATCCGATCGAGGGGCACTTTTCTCAGGTAAAGCTGCGAGCCGTCAGTTGAGAGGACGGGCACTCCCTGAAAACGCCCGTCTGCCGAGCCGAGGAGCCTGATTTGGTAGCGGCCACTGCCGGAACCGATCAACCCGATGGTTTTGGTCGCCGGGCGGAAGCATTGGCGCTCGCACCCGGTTACACCGATCGATTCGGTCATGCCGCCCCAGCCGAGTTTTTCCAATTGGTCGATTAGGAGGGGTTCGATTTTTTCAGATTCGGTGTAGGCCAGGCGGCAGGTATCCAGGCCGACGCAGGCGCCCGATCGTAACCGGAGCGCCGAGTAGTCCGACCCATTGCGCGAGCCGTAGCCATGTTCCTTCAGGTCGGAAGTAAACTCCTCTTTCGCTTCCGATGGAAGGCCTGCGAAGATCAGGTCCTGGTTCGGTGTGAATCGAAGTTCCACCGGATATTTGTCCATGATGAATCGAACCAGAGTTTTTAAACGGCCGTTGGGGCTATCGTCCGTCAACCGCCCGTTTTCGATGAATAATCCGTAATTAACCATATCATCGTCGGGATGATCCAGCCAGCCGTGGTGCAGGTGGCGTTTACCGATATCGTGGTCTGTATGGGGGGCATCGAGGGAGAAACCGGCAATATCCTCAACCTGGCGGCGGTACCAATCGATCCCCTGGGCTTTGACGACGTATTTGAGGCGCGCCCAATGCCGGTTTTGGCGGTCTCCCCAGGTTTGATGGACCTGCACGATGGCGTCGAGAATGGGCAGGAGGTTTGCTTCGGAAGCCTGGGCAAAGGGCTTGGCAAAGGCGGACATGGTCGGTTTGCCGTTCTTCTCGCCCTGGCCCCCGCCAATGTAGATTTGAAAACCTTGCAGCTTTTCCTGGCGCACCAACGGGGCAATTCCAAGGTCGTGGGTGAGCAGCTCGACGCAATTGTCGGGAATCAATAAACCAGTGGTTTTGTCGCGGATATGCGCGGAAATGCCGATTTTAAATTTTCGATTGAGGAGCTGCTTGCCGTATTTGAAGGATTTGCTGTCATCGCGAACGGCTTCCGGGTCGATGGCGAAAATCTTGACAAAAGGTTCTGCCGGCAGACGGAAAAAGCTGGTCAGCTGCTGGGCCAGCCGGTTGCCATTGAAGGTATCGCTGAACGAAGCCAGAGGGCAGGCCATGACATTGCGGACATTGTCGCCGCAGCCATTGATGCTGTAGAGTCCGCTATGGGCCAGGGTGCGCACAATTTCAATAACATCCTGTTTCCTGACCCAGTGAAACTGGAGGTTCTGCCGGGTGGTAATGCGTAGCGAAGGCCGGTGTTCAGCGGCATGGGCATAGCGCTCGGATAAATCATCGAGGACCCGCCATTGCTCACTTGTAATGGGGCCGCCACCGGGAATCGAAACGCGGATCATATAAACCCAATCCTTTTCCCGGCCCGTCCTGGCCCGGTTGTATTCGAGGTAGATGCCGTAGGATTTGCTCAGTTGCTCGGCTTCCCAGGCCAGCTTGGGATCGTCCTGGCGCAACTCTTCGTAAAGATCGCCACGCACTCCGTTGGAAGCCGCTTTGTTGAGCTCTTCTCGCGAGTGATCCTGCTGTGGGGTCAGGAAATTGGGTTCGAAAAATTTCTTTTTCACTTTGAAGGGATTTCGTTTGGAGGTTATCTTTTTAAATCTTTGGAAAGTGGAACTAAACGCTGGAATGGCCTGAGATTACTTATGTTGACTGAGGGTCCCGATAATTTCGTCTCGCCGCTGCCGGGCTTCGGCCAGGGATTTTGTGCCCAGAGAATGGCGGATCCGCTTTTTCGTCAGATAAGTTGGGTGAACGGTATAGTGAATGAACCATGTTCCATTATTGTTCCACAGGTGGTGGTTGGGATTATCGAGAGAAAACCTCAAGGCTTTGGGGTGATCTGTTTTCATGTTGGATTTGCTATTTGCTTATTAAAGTGAAGTGAAATTGCGGGTGAATGTTTTGAATAAAAACAAAAAAAGCCCCGCAGCTTGAGGAGGCTGCGGGGCTTTAAAAAGTTAGTTCAGGTCTTATTATATTTTACCTGGTCGCTCTATTTGATGGCACAGCCGTTCTCCTGTTGTTGGTTGATGCAACAGCACATAATCGCCATAATTATACAAATCCATGCCCCCGCCTTCGATATGAAGGGGATTTCAATGAATCCGAAACGATGTGTGTCAATAGACATGCTCAAAATAATAATTCGACGGGTATTTATCGGTTGAGAGTCTCTCAAGTCAAGAGAGATTCCCAAAAAACTGTGTCATAAAATTTTTCTCGGTCAAATCCGTCTTTAAGCAAACCTGCTGCCTTTAAGCAAACCTGCTGCAATTGCGTCATAGAATAATGAAATATGAACCTACGGTTCACTGATCTCATCCATTCGGAGGAAGCGGGCGGCGTTGTTATAAAAGATGTCGCGCTTTTGTTCCTCAGACAGGAAATCGGCCGATTCAATTCCGTCGATCGCCATTTCAATGGCTTCGGGCCAGAACAATTGGTCTGAGCCAAACATGAGGCGCTTGCCATAACCGGCCCGCATAAGACCCTTGAGGTAGTAGTGAAACTCTTCCCGCGGCCACAGCCATGGGAGGGTCGCCAGGTCGACATAAACTTGGGGATAGTTGTGCAACAAGGCCTTGATTTCCTGCAAGTAGGGCCAACCCGCGTGCATGACGTAGAGGCGTAATTTCGGGTGCCGTACCAGAACTTCCTCTAATTCCAGGGGGTTGCCGAGGGACATGCGCAAAGGCGAGGGGCCTTGTTGAGTCCCCGGTCCCATGTGCACGCCAACGGGCAGGTCTAACTCCTCAGCCAGGGCAAAATAGGGCTCCAAAGCAGGATCGCTGGGAGAAAGCCCCTGAAATTGGGTCGTTACTTCTCCCAGCGCTCCCAGTTTCCCAGCCAGGTAATCGGCTCGGAGGGAGGTTATATTATAGTGCGGGTCCTGGGGGGAGGTTTTACCGTTGATCATGGGCGAGGCTATAATTCGGTCGGGCGCCGCTGCCTTCCACTTATCGAGAAGTTCTCGATCCGGTCCGCAAAGGATAGCTTTAACGATGTTGAAACGTTTAAGGTTTGCAACGGAGGCTTCCATGATTGCCTCGGTGGAGATGGCTGCGGAAGGCTTGCCTGTGATTGGATTGAGCTTACCCGGTGGGCCCAGAAAATCCGCCGGAAAAGCATGCAGATGCATGTCGATTATCGGACCCCTTGATTTCGGTTCAGCTCCAATTACACTCTGCAATGAGAAAATGAAAATTAAAAGCAGCCCGATTACTGTCGATGCCGGATGACAACCGGATTGTGAACGGAATGATAAACAAAATTTTATCATATTTCGATTCTTATAATGGTATTCGACCAACTCCAACTCCTGTTCCATATACGGCAGGATTAACTAGATGAAATGCTGAATGCCGGCGATAAAAGGAATTACCAATATTTTAGCTGACTGATCAGACATTGTGATTTTGGAACAAGCAGTTAATTTGCGGATAAATCGGGAGGAACGCTGAAAAGGCTGCCGTCGTCAAACCTTTGGAAAAAACGGCTATAGGGATTATTGTCCTCGAAAGTCCAAACCCAGCCGGGGTTTGCGCCGTATAGATACATCCAGCGGTAGGTGTTTTGGTTGAGAAATATCCAGTTTATCAAACCAAAATCAAAAAGAAAGATTCCATCGCTGTTGCTGTTCTCAGAAACGAATTGCCAGCCGTGTTCGTCGTGATAAATCCAAGGCCAGGAATCCACATTATAGTTCTTATACCAAGAGGAGGTCCTCCAGCCGGGAAAGCCTTCTATGGGGGCTCCTCTAAACATAAGATCCGTTGGATCCTCGCTCAATTCTCTGAGTGTCATTTGGGCCGGGTCTATGACCAGACTGCTCAGACCCCGAGTTGCAAATTTCCATGGGGTATCTTTTATAAATATCAGATTGTCACGGCTTGTTGCCGTCGCATATTCCTTGAATGAGAGTGTCAGCCATGTCATCTCGGCTTCGGTATGCTGCCTGTCGCTGATAAAAAGAATCCCGACGTTCCAGCTTTTTTGACTCTCGTTGTATGCGGGTTCTCTGACACCGAACTGGGCGATGAAGTCATCGATTGTAAAGGGGATCACTTCTTCCGCGGTTACCAGGGTTTCGCTGCAAATTAGGCCATTCTCATTTGACTCACACCCATCAATATGCGGGTTGACCAATTTATAGTAGGTCTCCGTCACATCCTCGGGAGGAAGCAGTCCCATCATGTAGAGGAAGATGTCCGCCCAGACGTATCGCTGGTCATCGATCGGTTTGATCCTGAATTCCCCACTATCGTCAACCGTCAAGTAAACTTCCTCTCCATTCGGAGTCAGCACTGGGTATGGCCATCCCCGGGCGGGATCCCAAAACGGCCCGGATAGCTCCCCGGTTACCGTAGTATCCGAGTCCAGATGTTGACCGTCGCCAGCATTCCAGGCTCGGTTGCCCGCAGCGGGAAAATCATCGGCCTCCATCCCAAGAAGCCCATGCCCCAGTTCGTGAGTAAATCCCTCCGAAACGATGTAATGATTGTCTAAAATTCCAATGAATTCCCGATGTTCTCTCCCATCAACAATCTCATAGCAGTGGGATCTTGGTTCGCATGGAGGTTTAAATCCCGTGTTCACAATATTATCGTGGACGCGAATGTAGCCGCCGCCGGCGGTAGAATCACGATCCTGGATTATGAAGAAATCAAACACATCACCGGAGATGTCCCATGCCACCGCACAGGACAGACAAGTCTCCGGGGAGATCAAGTTCCACAGGTCGCTCCTTCTATCAGCATATTCGTCGCCAATGTTAATAAAATAGCCGGAATCCGTGGTGCGGACGTGTTGATTTACTTGAGTGTGATCCACCGTTCCACGAAGTGAAGTTGAAAGAACAATTGTACCAAAAAAATCGGTAAAAAGGTTACCACCGAGGGACTCCTCGTTTAAACTTAAACAGGACCGGGAATAGACGCCGTCATCAGCAATCGCGTCACCATGAGTTCCATCATCGTAGAGTTGATGGCGTCCTGCCTCGCCTTCGAGCAATAGTTCCCCATAGATTTCGGGGGTTTCAACCATGCCAGATCCTTCCACTGTTTCTGGATGGTAGAAGAGCGTAAATGTCTCATCGGAGAAAATAACCGAAGGTTCAATCTGGGTTTCTCCAGTTGGTAAGGCTGCGGCCTGGGCCTCGGCGACAGGCGACAACGCATCCTCGTCGCAACCTACAACCCGCTGGGGTATGAAATCGACGCTGGTGACGCCTGCCATCCAGTCGTCTAGCAATTCACTCAGGAATTGAGTGTACCAAATCGCTTTCCACTCGGCCGAGGGGTCATCTCCGACCCATTCAACCGTAATATCCCCATTCCACCCCGGATTCGCAGGGTTCCAGGCGTCAACATCGCTATATTCTTGCGCATTCCAGACGTCAGATGGCAATCCTGGTTGGACGACCCAAGTTTTTCCGGCAAAGTAAAAGAGGTAGATTCCATTACTATTCTGAAAGACAGGCCGATCGGTACGAAATTGACCGGTCAACCGGTCATAGTGTAATCGCCATTGTATTGATCTTGATCGAATCCACTAACTATTAAATAGGGTGGATCGGGGTCTTGCGCACGAGCCACACCGACAAGGGAAATTCCAACAACAAGGGATATGACGGCAACGAATACTGAAGAGATACTACTCATGGATTGAAACGATTCGCGGTTTTCAAACGATTCGCGGTTTTCATAAGCATTTAAATTCGAGAACATTCTGACGCGGGGTACTAGCAAATGTGGGGCTTGGAAGAGTGAGGGAAATGTGGGGTTAACTTAGGACGTTTGTATTCCCTTATCCTTTTATGTAGCGATTTTCTCTATGCGGTCAATGAATTTGACGCCGCAGATGACTTTCCCGATCTGGTAGGAGCCGTCCCACCGCCTTGGCTGGGCCGTGTGGGTCTGTTTTAAGCCCACGGCAAGAGATGGCTGCGCGTACGCTGCGCTCTGGCCGATTTAATAAAAAGGTTTGTGCAATCCGCTATGTCAATTTACGGTGTTTAAAGAAGCTTATCAACGCAACTACCCCGAATGTTAAATCTCATTTCAAGGAATCGTTTATGAAGGATAAAGATCGTTTGCCCCTGGCCCTGCTGTTTATCCGTTTGAGCGTGTTTCTGGTGATGCTCATGTGGACCCTGGATAAAATCGTCAACCCCGAACATGCGGGTAGGGTTTATGAGAAATTTTATTTTATACCAGGCATGGGATCGACGGCGCTTTCGATTGTGGCCGGGCTGGAATTGCTTCTTATTCTCGGTTTCGTAGTCGGTTTTGCCAAGCGGTTTACCTACGGAGCGATGTTGGTATTCCACGCCGTTTCCACTCTATCCAGTTATGGCCAATACCTGGATCCATTCAAAAATCTACTCTTTTTCGCCGCCTGGCCCATGCTGGCCGCCTGTTTTGCCCTCTACCTTCTTCGCGATGAGGACACCCTGTGGGTTCTTGGCAGTAGGGGAAGGTAGTAGGTTTCAGGTGTCGGGTGTCAGGATTCAGTATGGGGAATACAGGTCGGGCTTGCGTTTGAGGCTTGTTTTTGATTAAAGTTCAGCCATTGATCCAGCTTATGAGATCCTCCATCGCTTTTTACCTGCTTCTGTTTTGCCCAACTCTGTTCCTGTCTCCTTTGATGGCGGGAAAAAAGGCCGCCAATAATTACAGCCATGATTCCTTGCAGGCTACTTTGTGGATGCAAACCTCGGCGGAATATAAGGCCGTAACTACAGGCATTTACAATTCGGCGAGGGAAAAACTGGTATTGGCTTTGCAGAATACCGATTGGACGGCCTCCGGCGAGCAAACGGGCAATTATCAGGATTTGCCGCCGGCTGTAATCCTCGACGTGGACGAAACGGTGTTGGACAACTCTCCTTATGCCGCCCGCCTTATTCGCAAGAGAGAGGGTTATACGCCGGAATCTTGGGCTCAATGGTGCGATGAGGCTCAGGCAGAGTCCATTCCCGGAGCATTGGAGTTCACGCGGTTTGCGGCCAGAAACGGGGTCGCCGTGTTCTATATTACGAACCGGAATTCCTCACTCGACGGGAGCACCCGGAAAAACCTTGAAAACAAGGGCTTTCCGCTGGACCCCAACATGGATACCGTGTTGACCAACGGGGAGAAGCCGAATTGGGGTTCTTCCAAAGTGGAACGCCGTCGGCATGTGGCGGAAAATTACAGGATTCTCTTGCTTTTCGGTGACGATTTTAACGATTTTGCACCAGTGCGCGAATCCTCCAGGGAGGAGCGCCAAAAAATTCTGGAAGAGGCCACCGGACGTTGGGGTGTGCGCTGGTTTCTCTTTCCCAATCCCACCTATGGCAGTTGGGAGCGCGCCCTCCGTATATCGGCGGATAGAAAAGATGCCAAAAAATACTACGAAGCCAAACTGCAATTACTGGATGCGGCTGAATGAAGGGCTGGATGCTGGATGCTAGATACTGGATGAAGAAAGATGAATTTTTAACCACGGATTACGCGGATGAACACAGATGATAATAAAAAGTCGTTAACTCCATTGCTCCGAAGCCCAAACCCTGAACCTGTAAATTTCGATGCCTGATTCATCCCACTTTTATTCTGAAAAATGGCCGGTCAAGGCCTATAACAATCGGGATTTCATGAACGGTTCCGACGCCCGCTCCATCCGTGTGCAGTGCGAATTACTGGAACCCGAATACCGGCTGGAAATGCTGGGGATTCGCAACACCATCGTCTTTTTTGGCTCCGCCCGTTTGAAATCACCGGAAGTGGCCGAGAAAAACCTCAATGTGTTGCAGGAAAAGGTCGAAAAATCGGAATCCCAAAGCGAGGAATGGGAAGAAAAGCTTTCGGCTGCCAAGCGGGATGTGCGCACCTCGGTCTATTACCGGGTAGCGTCAGAGTTGGCCAATAAAATCACCCGATGGTCCCTCACCATCCGCGACCCCTTGGAGCGCTTCCTGATTTGCTCCGGTGGCGGTCCCGGCATTATGGAAGCAGCCAACCGGGGCGCTTCCGAGGCGGGGGGGCGATCCATCGGGTTGGGCATCAGCCTTCCCTTTGAGCAGGGCAATAACCCTTACATTTCAAGGGACTTGAATTTTGAATTTCACTACTTCTTCGTGCGTAAATACTGGTTCCTCTACCTGGCCAAAGTCCTCCTGGTATTCCCGGGCGGCTTTGGCACCATGGACGAGTTGTTCGAGGTTTTGACCCTTATCCAGACCAAGAAAATTGAGAAACGTATTCCTATTATTCTTTTCGGGTCGGAGTTTTGGAAAGAGGTGATTAATTTTAAATCCCTCTGCAAGTGGGGGGTCATTTCGGAAAAGGACCTGGACCTGTTCCAGATAATGGATTCGGTGGAGGATATCTATGAATTCATCGTCAAGGAAATGACCGAGCATTACCTGAGTTGAGGAGCCGGCCATGAAAAAGGAGACGCTGGTCAGCCATCAACCCCCGGTGCGGCCGGAGCCCGAAAACGCGCCTTTGGTGGAGCCGATTCACCGGTCGGTCAAATTTACTTTCCCTTCGGTGGAGGAAATGGCAAAGTTTTTGCGAGGGGACAGGGAGGGCTATTTTTACTCCCGCTATGCCAATCCCACGCTGCGGCAGTTGGAGTTGCTCCTGTGCCGTTTGCAGGACCGCGATGACGCCCTCGCCACCAGCAGCGGAGTAACGGCCATCACGCTTTGCCTCCTGTCCTTGCTCAAGCAGGGAGACCATGTGGTGATGTTTGTCGAAACCTATCGGCCGACCCGTTACATCGTGCGCAATCTCCTGGCCAGGTTCGGCGTAACTAATTCGCTCCTGTCGATCAAAGACCATCGGAGAATTGCTCGCCAACTGGCGCGGAAAAAAACACGGCTCATTATTTTCGAAACTCCCACCAACCCCATGACCTGGATCGCGGACCTCGATTTCATAATCGGGCAAGCCAAAAAAAACCATGTCCTGACCTTGCTCGACAGCACCTTTGCCGGGTTGCACAACTATGGTCAATATGGCATTGATCTCTTTCTGCACAGTCTGACCAAATATGCCTCGGGCCATGGGGACGCTCTGGGCGGGGCCGTTATCGGCAACAAAGAACTCATTTCATCCATGCGGCCCGATTATGCCGCCACCGGCGCAGCCCTCACCCCGGATTCCGCTTATTTGATTCTTCGCGGGCTCAAGACGTATTTTTTGCGTTATAGCCGTCAATGCGAGAATGCCCAACAAATAGCGGCTTTTCTGGAAGAACACGAACGTGTGGAAAAGGTTTTTTACCCTGGCCTTAAATCACACCCGGATCACCAATTGGCCAAAAAGCAAATGCAGGATTTTGGCGGAATCGTGGCTTTTTACCTGTGCGGAAATGAGAGGCAAATGTACGCCTTTATCGATTCTCTGCGTTTGTTCCGTTTGGCCGCCAGTCTTGGGTCAACCGAGTCGATGGTGACCCCGGGCAAACTGTTTTCGCTTCCGATCTGGAAGCGGAGGAACGGGAACTGGGCGGTGTAGGAGATACCACCGTGAGGTTTTCCGTGGGCATTGAAGACCCTGACGACCTGATGGCGGATATTGAGCAGGCTTTAGATAAGGCCTTTTCCTGATTAACCTTTATCCAGGGTAATGTCCATCAAGGCGGCTTTTATTTTGGCGGCCGCTTCCTCCTCGTCCTTGCAATCGAGCTGGGAATAGGGCGGCAACCGGCCTATGCGCACATCAACCCTTGAAAATGGAATGGGGAAAAAATGTCGGTCCCAGGAATTCAATCGCCATGCGAGGCTGAAATTGGCGGAAATCAAGGCCATGGGCGTATCGGTTACCCTTGCCAGAAATACGGCGCCGCGCTTGAAATCGTAGAGGGGTCCGCTGGGCCCGTCCGGGCTGATCCCGATGTCCTGGCCGGATTTCCGGATGGCCAGCAGCTCGCGGGTGGCGGTGATGGAACGGCGGCTGCTGGAGCCGCGAATGGACCGGATGCCCAGGGTTGAGAAAAAGTCGGCCTCCCATGCGGCCATGCGACTGGGGCTGACCAGCAGATGGATTTTTCGTGGATCGTGAAAACGCCGGAATATTTCCGAAAATATGAAGGAACGGTTGTGCCAGCCAATGAGCATTTTGGGAATTTCGGTGTTGCGCAGCCAGGCCTCATCCAGCGGATCAATGCGCAGCCTGAGGGTGGCGTGCCAAAGACGGACAAAAAGGCAGGCAGGCCAAAAGAACAGCAGCCGCCAACCCCGGATACGATAAATATGACCGCTTTTAAAGGGCTGAGCCTCTCCACCCCGGACGGAACCGTCTGATTGGGCTAACGATTCGCTTTCACTCATGAATTAAGCCAATTATGATTGGATGTTGCCTTTACAAAATAGGAGTCTGCCCACCAATAGCTGGAAATGAGTGTTAATTCAATATTTTGAAATCCAACTGATTTAAGGTCGGATTTCCAGTAATCCATGGTCTGCTCGAAGGTAACCCGATTATCATCTTTGTGCAAGTTTCCCAATAAAACCGGTATGAGAAATTCTTGTGCCACTACGTCCCTTTCCTCGCCTTCCTCATATTCACTAATGCCTGTTTCGTATTTTTCAAAATAATACCTAAAACTGTCCGGCTCGCAGGGAGATGCAAATTCGGGGACGTCGAATTCGGCAAAGACAAAAGTTTTCCCATGCCGGCAAATCCATTCCAGCATCGTTTTGCGCTCTTCCATCGGTATAGTGTGAATGCTGTAGGTTGCCTGGATGATGTCCCAACGCTCCCTCTCTTCCCGGACAAATTCTTGCAACGGGCCGTTAAATGAGCGAAAATTTATCTGCCTTTCATCAAGGGCGGCACAGAGGCTGGAAAGCATTTGTTTGGACGGCTTGATGATACTTACCGATTCTACATTAGCTGTCAACGAAGGCAAAAGCGCGCGACCGTCTCCCGCTCCGATATCGAGCAGTTTCAATCCATTGTTTTGGACGTAAAGCCTGCGCAACAATTTTATCAGATTTTCATAAAGCTCGATATTTCCCCCGCCCCGTATGAAACGATTGAACCCATTCGGCGTGGCATAAATGGCGTCGCGGTTCGACGACTTTTTTTTGGCAAGATATTTATCCAGTTCCGAAGCGACTAGAGATCGCGGATTGGACTCAAGGGCCAGGCCCAAATAATTTCGAGCGGCCTCCAAAAATCCTTCCCAGTAAGACAGGATGGTCTGGTAACAGTTGTCCAGAAACCCTTCCGCCGGGATTTTTCGGTGGATGGATTCAGGATCCTCAATATAACTTTTCCAGATACTTTCCAATCTCATGCAAGGAGACTATTTCGGGTTAGGTTGCGTTTCGCATAGACACCAAATTCTTTCCGGAAAGGGAAAGAGGGAGTATCTTAAAAAGGCTTCCACAGCGCCAGGTAGGCGGCGATAAAACCGAGAACCAAAACGCCCCACCACATAGGAAGGGCCAGGGCCGGTTTTCGATTGGCCGCCGCGATCAATCCGCCAAAGGCAATCCAGATAACGAGTTTTGCCAGAGCCCAGCCGGGAAATCCGTAGCCCAATTTTGCCAGCAGCCCAAAGCCGCCAATCAAGATCAATATCAGGCCAAGGCCGGATGTTATGCCCCCCAGTTTCTTCAGCCGAGCGCCCTCCACGCCCAACAAGCTCCGCCCGATCAATCCGCCGAAAGCCAAAAAAATCATCAGCGCCCCTAAGATGTGAATCAATTTATAAAAATTTGCGTCCATAATAAGCTCCGTTTTTTGATTTTAATACAACAGTTTCCAGAAAACCTAACCCGGATATTTCGTAAAAAAAGTATCGTTGATATGCTTAACTGCTGATATGCAGCAGGATAGATCAATAATTAAAGCAATATCAGCGATGACAAAAGGTAAACAATTAAAGCTACAGTTGACAAGGGTAAAAGGCCGCCGTGTGCGGGTTGATTTCAAGGGCGGAGAGGTTACTTCGGATGCCGGACTGCTTTTGATCCGGGAAGTGGATCGGCAGTTGGGCTTGACCGAACGAGCGGCCCGACAGTTAGTGGACAAACGGCAGAAGGGCAAAGTACGCCATGAGTGGGGATGCTGCGGCAGCGCGTTTACGGGCTGGTGGCGGGCTATGAGGATTTGAACGACTTTGATACCCTGCGCCACGATCCATTGTTGCAAACGGTAACGGGGCGCATTGAAACGTTGGCCAGCGCGCCGACTTTGTGTCGTTTTGAAAACGGGCAGGATCGGCGGGCGGCCTTTGCGGTAAACGAGCTGTTGGTCGAACAGTTCATGGGCTCCTTTGCCGAGGAACCCGAAGAGATCATCCTGGACTTTGACGCCACCGACAATCCGGTGCACGGGCTCCAGGAGGGACGTTTTTTCCACGGTTATTATGATCATTACTGTTTTCTGCCGCTATATGTTTTTTGCGGTGATCAGCTGCTGGTGGCCTACCTGCGGCCGAGCAAGATCGATGCCAGCAAGCATGCCGGGGCCATCCTCAAATTGCTGGTTAAACGGATTCGCCAAAGCTGGCCCCGTACGCGGATTATTTGGCGCGCCGACAGTGGATTTTGTCGAGACCGGATACTCTCTTGGTGCGACCGCAACGAAGTTAGTTACATCGTGGGGATGGCTCGCAATGCACGCTTGCAGCAAGACGCCCAGCAGTTGCAAAAGCAGGCCAAAGAATGGTTCGAACTAAGGGGTAAAAAACAACGGTTATTCCAGGACTTCGTCTATGCTGCCGATTCGTGGCGATGGCTGCGGTTGGTCATCCATAAAGCCGAACACACCGCACAGGGGTCCAACCCGCGCTTCGTGGTGACGAACCTGCCGGGCGATCCCCAGGAGCTTTACGACAAGGTATACTGTGGCCGCGGTGAAATGGAGAACCGAATCAAGGAACAGATGCAATTGTTCAGCGAGCGCACCAGCGCCCATCAATGGTGGGCCAATCAGTGGCGATTGCTCTTGTCGGCGCTGGCCTACACCTTGATGGAAGCCATGCGCCGGTTAGCCTTAAAAGGGACGAAGTGGGCGCGGGCCCAATGCCACACCCTGCGGCTCAAATTAATCAAGATCGGAGCGGTCATCGTGCGCAACACCCGAACGATTCACTTTCACCTAAGTGAGAGTTATCCTTGGGCCAGTCTTTTCAACCATGCGGCCCGCCGATTGGTGCCAACCTAAAGGGTGCATTGGTGCTGCCCCCGGCACTACCGAACCAATGGGGGAAAGGGGGCAGTGTCTCTACACCCTGAAAAACACCTAAAAATCAAGACGATCTGCTCAAAATACAAAGAAATCCATCTCCAATAGCAATAACGAGCCAAACTTTACCCTTCATGAAATATCCGGGCTAAAGTGTTCACAATCAAAAAAGAATGAGGTGGTTGTGTTTGGCAAATGATTGGCGGCAGCCGTAAAAAAGGTCCATTGGAGCGGTTTGACATCTGATCGCCTGATTTCTTAAACATTTGCCCCCATGCAACGAGAGGAAGACCGGAAGTTTTTGCGCCTGGCTCTGGAGGAAGCGCGTAATGGAGTGGATGAGGGCGGCCTGCCCATCGGCGCCGTTCTGGTGCGGAATGGTGCAATTGTGGCCAGGGGACATAATCGCCGTGTGCAGGAGGGCGATCCCATTGCCCACGGGGAAATGGATTGCCTGCGGCGGGCCGGAAGGCAGGCTTCCTACAGCGACACGATTCTCTACACCACCTTGAGCCCCTGTATGATGTGCAGCGGTGCCATCGTTCAGTTCAAGATACCGCGCGTGGTTATTGGAGAGAATGTCAATTTTGGCGGCAACGAAGCTTTTCTGGTGTCGCAGGGGGTGGAGGTAGTCCTGCTCAACGATGGGGATTGCATCGGTCTCATGGGGGCATTTATCAAAAATCATCCCGAATTGTGGAATGAAGACATCGCCGAATGATATGGGGGCATTTGAGGTAAGCCAACCCCGCCGTCAAGCAGGTTGGCTCATTGGGGTGTGCCAGGTATGTCTCAATCCTCGGCAGTCTTGCGGGATATCCAGGGAGTGATGAAGAACAGGGCTCCCATCACTGCGTAACCCAATGCCCATTGCCAGGCGGGAAACAACTCCGCCCATCCTCGCGGTCCACCGGATGTGCCGTTTATCAAATCGAGCAGCGGCAGGTTTACGACGGTGTCGCCGGGCGTGTAGCGGTAGGAGTGCATGAGGCCGGCCAGGCAGAAGATGGTCCCCACCAGGCTCCAGATGGAGGCCAGCCGAAACCGATGGTCGATCACATAGACGGCGATGACGGAGAGGATGACGGCGGTGTACAAAAATCCCTGTTCGAGGGCAAACCCGCCCTCCAGGTAGAGATTGTTGGCGTGAAAAGCAGGGAGCATATCGGCTGAAAAAACTCCGCCTTCTCCCCCGTAGCCAACACTGCGCAGGGTATTCTTGGCCGTTAGAATACCCCAGGCGGACAATCCCGGCAGCATGCCAACGGCTACCGCTATGTAGTGTCTTTTTGGGGTGACTTCGAACGATTGCACCACCAGAACGAGCCCGATCCAGATAAAGATGGCGATCCCAGCCTCGATGGGAATGGCCCAGGCGACCAGGGAAAGTGTCCCCGTGAGGCAAATCAGGGTGATAAAAATTCCGTTCAGGGTAGAGTAGCCGGCCCGCGCCCCCATTGCTTTCCAGCCGGGATGCCCGATGTAAATCGAGGTTGGAAAGGTCGAACCGAAACAGGCCGCCGCCATGGTGCCAAGGCCGTTGACGATGAGGGACGGCTTCTCCGCATAGGCGTCGCCGGCCGCTTCCGCCGACTCGATATTTTGCAGCGAGGCCAGGCCGCTGATTAGCCCCATGGGCAAAATGATGGATAGGTAGGGCAGCAAATTATTTCCTTTCAGGGCGGTGAACAGTTCTCCCAAAACAGGGTAGGGCAGGTAAAAACCGGTGTGTTCCAGAGGCTTTTCTCCCAGAGGGGCCACACCCGTCAGCCAGGCCAGGGCGGTTCCCACCGCTACTACAACGACCAGCCCCGGTGTGCCTTTGAGAAACTGCACCTTGCCGAAACAAACCAGGAAAACGAGGCCCAGTGTGGGCAGCCCGATTATGGGCAAGGCAAAGAGCTGGAAAAGAAAACCTAGAGTAAGGAAAGCCAGCCCAACCCCGGACAAAGTGGCGATCATTGCCGCCCGAGGGGTTACCGCACGGATTTTTTTAGCCACGAAAGCACAGGAAAATTCGATAATCCCGGTGGCGAAACAAGCCACCAGTCCCGCATGCCAGGCCACCCGGTCAGGGTCAGCCGCCCCTTGCGCGATGGCTATCTGCTTGGCTGGAAGCATGACCAGGAAAACAAAGGCGATCAAACTTATGGTATTGATGCCATAGGGCAGGGCGCAGATATCATTGCGGCCCGTTCTTTTCGCCAGTTGGAGGGCTTGCCAGGCGTAGAAAAGATTTCCGACTAGAAAAGAAACGGCCACTCCCGGCAAAATTCTCCCGTAAACTATCTCCGCGGAAAAACCCAGTACGCCATTGAGCAAGCCGAGCAGCAGCAGCAACTGGACAAGGTTGTCGATGGCGATGGCGAAAAATCCATCTATATCTCCTTTGACGAAAGGCTTCATGGTAATGTTGGCCCGTAGAATGCCTATTATCCTATCCTTGGCAAGGTATTCAAACGCCTTGCCAAGATACCGGAAATGCCTCTAAGATGTGAGTCACACTGATGGAGGCACTTTCATTGCCCTCCGTATCCCAACCACCTGCCTACTGATGAATAAAATGAAATTCCTATTCCTGAAAGAGACTGTAAATGGAGTCCAGATACCTGGAACCCTTCTTTTTGCCACCTTAACGATTGTTGGTCTTGGTCTGAATCAATCTTATGGCCAGGGAGAGGCCGATCCCGTAAGGTTCTCCACCTACAATGCCTCCCTCAATCGAAGCTCAGACGGGAGACTTGTCACCGATCTGTCCGATGCCGATGATTCACAGGCCAAGAGGGTGGCGGAAATCATTCAGCGGGTTAATCCAGATGTTCTACTCATCAATGAATTTGATTTCGTGGTGAATAATGAGGCAGTTGACCTTTTCAGGACCAACTATCTGGAAATGACACAGGCTGCCGGTGTTTCGACCATCACTTTTCCCTACAGTTTTGTGGCCGAGTCCAATACCGGCATATCTTCCGGTTTCGATCTCAATAATAACGGCACTGCCGTTACCACACCGGGATCTTTTAGCTATGCGGATGATTCCTTCGGGTTTGGAGTTTTCCCCGGCCAATACGGCATGGTCCTGTATTCTAAATACCCGATTGTCGTTGAGGATATTCGCACCTTCCAAAAGTTTCTCTGGAAGGATATGCCGAATGCTCTTTTACCGGACGATTCCGGCACGCCCGAAGCGGGCGATTATTACTCCACCGAAGAACTGGAGGTTTTTCGCCTCTCTTCCAAGAGTCATTGGGATGTCCCCATCGAAATCGACGGCCAGGTCGTCCATGTTCTGGTCAGCCATCCTACGCCTCCGGTTTTCGATGATGATGAGATAGACCACAATGGCCGGCGCAACCACGACGAAATTCGTTTCTGGGCCGATTATGTGACCCCTGGAGCAGACGACTATATTTATGACGACGAAGGGGCAATCGAAGGACTCGGAGAAGACAAAAGATTCGTCATCATGGGAGACCAGAATGCCGACCCGAACGATGGCGAGAGCACCGGAGATCCTATCCAGTTGCTGTTGGATAACAGCAATATTGACACTTCAATAGAGCCCACCAGCTTGGGCGGTACTCAGGCGGCCCTGTCTCAGGGAGGCGTCAATGATAGCCATACCGGCCCTTCAGCCCTCGACACTGCCGATTTTTCCGATAATTCCAATGACAGCCCGGGTAACCTGCGGGCCGATTATGTCCTGCCTTCCGTCTTTGGATTTAGCATCATTGAGGCGGGTGTATTCTGGCCATTGAGTAGCGAGGGCACATTTTCCCTCATCAGCGCATCCGATCACCGTTTAGTATATGTCGATCTTGAAAGTGTGCCCCCCGACCCCGTCCCCGATGTCCTCGGGGGTCTGCCCATTGATGGCTTTCCCGGCTGGCATGGCTCGCCCTGGTATAAGAACTACAACAACGAAATGTGGCCCTGGATTTACCATGACGAACACGGTTGGCAATGGGTTGACGACGGTAGCACAATTGACATCATTTTTTTGTGGGATTTGGGCCTGGGGGAATGGATTTTCCTCAATGAACAGACCTACCGATGGCTTTATTTATTCAGCCAAAACTTCGGCTGGATATTTACCTTTGAAAATAATACAGCGGGCAGCCGTTTCTTCCAGCGTTTCGACGACGGATCGATCTTCAGCATTCCGCCCGGCTGACCTTTTTTTCTCTACCATGAACTTATATTAGGACTGAGAAACAAAGCGTTATGGACAATGAGAAGTTGGAAATATTCAGAATTCTGGTTGAGGCAAGGATCACGGAGATTAATGAAAAACTGGGAATGGGTGATGCCGACACCCAACCCATCGCTCCCGATGTAGCCATAGGTCGTTTATCGCGATTGGATTCCATGCAGATGCAGCAAATGGCGCTCAATGCCAAACGCCGCCTGAAAACGGAATTGCAGAAATTACAAAACGCTTTGGCGCGTATTGATAAGAAAACCTACGGCAATTGCGGCCTATGCCGAAAAGAAATCGCCGAAGCGCGGCTAGAGGCTCAACTGGATGCCGGCCTCTGCATCCATTGCGCCAGGTGAGGCCACTTTACTTTTTTTTAAAGGTGCGGTGAAATCTTTTCGAGCAGGTCTTCCTTGCCTCGCAGGCCTATGATTTGTTCGACCATTTTTCCGTCCTTGAAAAGGAGGAGGGTGGGAATCGACTGGATGCCGTATTCTTTGGCCAGATCGAAGTTTTGATCGATGTCCACCTTGGACACTTGCAGTTGGCCGGTCAGTTCCCCTGCCAGTTCTTCCAGGATTGGCGCCATTTGTTTGCAGGGACCGCACCATTGGGCCCAGAAGTCTACCAGGACCGGTGTGGAGGCAGTCTTAATGGAGTCATTGAAAGTTTCCGTATTTAAATCGAGCAGGGTTTCAGACATAATTTTTAGACTGTTTAAAGGTTAGACGGGCAAGTTAATGAATGAAAGGGCAGCCAGGAATCTTTTTCTCAGGATTTTGGATCGTTTTTGGACAGCAGGTCTGAGAGCTCCCTGGCCTCGACATCTTCCAGCTCTTTGCCGCGATCTTTTAGGTTTTCAAAAGTTTTCACAACGGTTTCTGTCATGCGTTCGTGAGTCTCCTCGGAACCGCCCACGATAGAAAATTTTTCCGCCGCGGTAATACGTTTATGCCCATCCTTATTGTCAAGGCCGATTCCCAGCAGGCGTTGTTCCTGTTTTGGCGATTTATTGTTCACGCTTTGAAGAAGTGTTGGTTTTGCCGTAAATATCAAGACGGAATTACGTTGACCTGCTATTTTCATTCATTTTTTCCGATTCCTCATCGACATCCAGTTCGGCTTCCGGTTCCTCGTGTGCGGTGCACAGGACATCCTCGAATTCCCCTCGCTGCTGCACGTCCAGTTTTCTCAACCGCACCAGTTCGAGAACGGCCAGCAAGGTGGCCACAAAGTAATTGAGATTGTAAGTCTCTTTTGTGAAAAGGCTCGAAAATAGAAACTCCCGACGCTTCTTAAGGACATCGAGGAGGTCTTCCATGCGGTCGGAAACGGTCACCGTTTCACCATGTATTTCGCCGACCACGATTTTATCGGCCAACCGTCGCAGGACCTGATTGAAGACGTTCCAAACTTCTATCTTGTCGGTCGGTTTCATCTCGCGGGGCACTTTATCTTCCTTGGCCAGTTTGCATTGACGTGGAAGAAATTTCTGCGCCTCCGCCATCAAATCGTTGATTTTAAAGGAGGCTTCCTTGAATTTACGGTATTCGAGGAGTTGCTGGACCAATTCCCAGCGGGGATCGATTTCTTCCTCTTCTTCCAGAGCGCCTTCCAGCGGCTGTTCATTTTTGGGCAGCAGCATGCGGCTTTTAATGTGCATCAAGGTGGCCGCCATGACAAAAAATTCCCCGGCCACTTCCAGGCTCAGTTTTTCCATCTGATCCAGGATTTCGATGTACTGGCGGGTGACCGTTTTGATCGGAATATCGTAAATCTCGATTTCATTTTTACGGATGAGGTAGAGAAGGAGATCGAGTGGACCTTCGAAAAGAGCGAGTTTCACCGGGTGTTCCAAAGGTTGGGTAAAGGCTTCGGCCATGATATTAAAAACTCAATAGATTTATGCGGATATTGAAACCAAAATCGTCCTCGCGAACGCTGCCCTGGTGGAAGACAAGCTGGTATTCGATGTCCCAGGTATTGGCGATGCGCTGGCGGATGGCGTAAATCTGCTCCGTCAAATCGTTTCGCCGGGTGTCGATTCGCCAACGGCTGCGAAAGGCCCATCGCTCGTTGAATTTATAGAAAAAATCGATGTCGTATTGTTCGATCTGTCTTTGCAGGTTGTTCGTCTCGAATGATAATTGCCAGGTATCGCCATCGCTGAGCCGAAACCGGGTGCGGGTCTCTTGCAGGGTGAGCTGCTCCGTGTCTATTTTACTATAGAGGCCGAAACTGAACCAGTTGAACGGATGGATATTCATTTGGGCGAAAAAATAGGACCATTCATCCTCTCCTTTTTCCGCCGAAAACAGAATGTCCTGATAAAAGTTAAGTTCCGCCAGATTCCGCGAACCATATTCGTCATCCCGTGTTTGCAGGAGGTTTTCGATCCCGAGACGGACCACGTTGAGATCGCTCAGGTCATCGGTATTGCGGATATTGGCCAGGCTGATGGGTGGCAGGCTGGTATTGAATACCTCGCGGTCGATGGGTATGATCTCCCTGCGGCCGCTGCTTCCCCCCGGCAGGTAACGCCAGCGGACGACCGGTTTTATGAGGTGGCGCAATCCGTCGATACCCAAAATTTTATTTTGATAATCCCAGGTGGCATGCGCCAGGATTTCCACATCCAGGCCCAATTCGCCCATTACCCTGGTGAAGGAACCGCCGCTCCCCAAGGTGTTCGTGTAATGAGTCACACGGGCGCTTGCCACCGGCAGCAGGTGCAGCCATTTACGTACTTCGATGGGGTTGTAGAGGGTGTAAAAGAAATCAAGACGGTCGCTTTCACGCTCCGGCTGCAGGTTAAAGGCATCCTCTTGCAGACGCACGTAGGAAGCGCTCAAACTTTGGTAAACCCCCGATTGGAGAATTGGCGAGGGCATCCAGTCGAAGCGAATTTCCGGCAGCCTTTCCTGTATGTTTTGAAAATTGTTGGGCCCAAATCGGACAAATCCAGTGAGGAAAAAATTTTCACCCCGGTAAATGGTTTCCACAAAGTTGTCCGGTTTCTGATGGTCCCGGAATCGATCCGGCCGGAAATCCCGTACCACCTCCGAATCACTCCAGGCATGGATGGAGGCATTTACGGATAAATGCTCACCGGTTTCTTGCCGGTGGCGGATCGTGATAAAATAACGATCTTTATTGATGGGTTTTCTCAGAAGGTCCCGGCCGCGTTGGCCGCTGTCCGAAATAAATCCGCTTTCGAATTGGAAAATCGCCTGGTTGTCCGGTTCTCTCAACTTCCACTCGAGGGCAGGACCGATGAGCAATCCCCGTGCCGTGTAAGCATCGATAACGGTGCCCGCCCGCCAGTTTTCGGTCAACGGAAAGAGACTGTTGGTGCGGAAATAGGCGCCCAAGTTGTCCCGGTAGCCCAGCTTGGCGGTGAGCAATACAGCCAGGCTTTCGACGCTTTGCCTGTAGCGCGGCAGTTTGAATATGGGGAAATTACCGATGCGGAAGGTGACATTTTCCGCCTCGATGCGATCCTTAGGATAGACGGTGGCTTGGGCCGCCCGGATGTTGAGCCCGACAGGTGAAGGTTCGCCAAAATAGATCGTGACCCCTTGGGCCGTGAATTTATCGATTGTACCGCTAAAGCCGTCTCCTTCGGCAAAAATGGGAGGCGAACCCAGGCGGAAAGCTTCCGAGCTGGTCTTTCGGCTTTTCACCTCATAAATCAGCCCGCGGCCGACCAGCCGGAAATCGCCATAATGCATACGCGCATCTCCCACCGCCATAGCCTTATTCTGCTCGTCAAAGTAACGAATTTCGTCGGCCACAACCGTCAAACCCTGGTGAGTCAAGGTGGCATTACCCCGGGCAATCGTGCTTTTGGAAGCGATGTCGAATACGATTGCCTGGTCGGAACTCAATTGGGGGGCTGGGTCCGGGGCTTGTGCGGCCATTAAAAGATAGGCCAGGGCTGATAAATTTAATCCCGAGAACACGGAATTCGGACTATGCGGACCGGCATTTTAGGGCACAAGATAAATATTGAAGGTGTCTACAAAAATACCAGCCATTCATGCTTCCAGGATTTTTACGATACTGAGAACGTTTCGGTCACTTGCCCGATGATAGGATATTTCGTCCACCAGATTTTTCACCACATGAATACCCAATCCGCCGATTTCCCGTTCCTCAATGGAAGTGGAGATATCCGGGGTTTCCGATAATAATGGGTTAAACGGAACGCCGTCGTCAATAATGGTCAGTTCCAGTCGATTTCCATTCAATTCAGCCCTTAATTCAATGTCGTGGCTCAACTCGTCTTTGTAGGCATAAGTCATGATGTTGCTCAGCAATTCGTCGATGACGACATCGATCGATCTTGCCATGGATAATGAAATTGCATTTTGCTCGGCGAATTGATTGAAGCGTGATTTCAGGTTTTCCAACTCGGATAAGCGGTTTTTCAGGTTAACGCTGAAATGTGGCAAAACCGTCTCTACCTCGCTTCCGAGATACTCCAGACCCAGAACCGTAATATCGTCGGATTGAATCGCTTGTTCCTCGAATTTGTTTACCTCTGCAACGATCTCCGTTACGGTATCTTCAACCGAGAGGGAGGGTTTTTCCACAAGTGAACTGATCAATCTCTGTTCGGTATAAAGTTCATCGTTATGATCCATGGCCTCCGTTACGCCGTCCGTGTAAAGGAAAAGCAAGTCGTGTTTGCCGAGCTTTAAATTCGATTCGCCGTAGGCCATACCCTCGACCGCTCCAACCACAGGGCCATGAAGCTCATCGATGCGTTCGATGGCGCCGTTGGCACGCCTCAAGGCGGGAGGGTTGTGGCCCGCGTTGGTGTAGGTGACTTTCCCCGAATCGACCTCCAGGATGCCCACGAAGAGGGTAACGAACATGCAGGTTTTATTATCCTGGCTGAGCGCTTCATTGACATGGGTTAGGATGCTCGCGGTCGAGTGAACATCATGCGCCCAGGACTGAATGAGGGTTTTCGTCATGGCCATAAAGAGGGCGGCGGGAACGCCTTTACCGGAAACATCGCCGATGCAGAAACAGATTTTGTTATCGTTGAGAAAGTAGAAATCGCAAAAATCTCCCGCTACTTCGTTGGCCGGCTGCAGCATGGCGTAAATGGAGAACTCATCGCGGTCCGGAAAGGCGGGAAAAGTCCGCGGAATCATGCTCATCTGAATTTCTCTGCCGATGTTCAACTCTTCCTCCATGCGGTCCTTGCTTTCCTTGATGATTCCGTAGGCATCGTTCAATTTAGCGTTGGCGGTGGCGATTTTGATACGGCCTCTGATAAACATGCCCGTCAACCCGAGGATCAGGATTATGGCCAGACTGTTTCCGAATCTGGCTTGCCGGCGATACCCGCGCATCAATTCGTGGGCTTCGGTCGCCTCCATCTCGGTTGCCAGGCCGAACCCAAAACGCTCATTCCAGGTCCAGGTACCGATCACCGGAATTCCCCGATAGTTGTTATAGCTGTCGAGATTGGTGCCGTTGCTTCCCGCGATGGCTCTGTGGGCCATTTGCGTGAGAGGCCATGCGCTTTTATCTTGAGTGGGCTTAAACCCGTCCGCCAAGCTGCCTCCCGGATCACGGATTTCGATGTTGAGGATTTCCGATTCGTCTTCACCAAGATAGCCGCTCTGACGCATAACTTCGTCGAAACGGCAATCGCTGAGGAGTTGTCCCGATTGATTGAAGGCGTAACTTTCTCCGGTTTCGCCGATGCGGCCACGCTGCAGGATGGAGGTCAGTTCACGCTCGGGCGAGACCCTGAATACGAGGACACCGATATTTCGGCCCTCGTCGTTTTGAATGGCCGCCCCCGCCAGGATTTCCCTGGAAAATGGATTTTCAATCCCGTTATTTTCATTTCCGGATTCATTCCCTGGGATGGATATGAAAGTGAAGAGGGGTGGCTTCGTAACCTGAGTAAGAAAACCGCTCGGCAGGAAGCCGGAAATATCCTTGCCCATGAGCGCATCCTCGTCACTGGAGAGGACTTTGCCATCCGGGGTTAAAAGCAGGTAGCCTTCATTGGAAAGAATAGGATTCAATAGGGCGTAGACCGGCTCGAAACCCGCCGCATGGCTTCTGGTTTGCAGCCAAGTTTTCAGGACGGGAGTGGCCGCCCATATCCGCATTTCCGATTCCAGATTCTGAAACCAATTTTCCAATGTAATTATGGAGTTGCGCATTACGGCTTGCAGCGTATTTCCGGTTTCCCGCCGCATATTGTCCATGTGATGCGTTTTCGTCCACCATGTGGTGCTCTGGATGGCCAGACAGGCGATGACGCCGTCCAAAGTGCCGATGGTAACGATTTTCCCCCGTCGAGGCCGGCTGTTTCCACTGTCAGGCCGTCCTCGGACGGAAGGGAAGATAATCGACGCTGGATTACGAGCAGAGAGATTAAAATGAGCGCTACCGAAATGCTCATAATGGCCACGGCAACGGTGTTCAGTCTTTGGCCCCGTTTTTGCAGCCTGGAAACTTCCGCCGCCGTCCGTCTGTCGATATTAACCAGGAATTCCTCGATGGGTCCCATGATTTCAGCTTTGGCCGCCAGGTAATCGGCGGAATGCATAAGTTTGCGAGCGAGGTCCTGATCGGGTGCGCTTTTTATGGTATAATGGCCGTCTGCATCTGCAAAAATGCCGAGCATGGCATTCATGGCCCGCTCCTCAAATTCGATCAGGGTGTCGGAACGTATCTTGGATTGATGCAGCAACTCAAAATCGTCTTTCGTGAAATGCATGGCCCGCATGAGAGATTCCAATGCCACGGGCGCCCCAGGCGGATGTGGATCTTTTCCGGTTGCGGCTACAAAATCCCAATAGATTCTGTCATAGTGAACCGGGCGTGGCGCCTCGCCGTCGCGAATGGCCCTGATTTTTTCGAAATAGTCTCTAAATCTGGGGTCGGCTGTATTAACGTAGAGCCGGGCCATTTGGGTTAAATCATCAGAGCTTTGGCGCAGTTCGTCGGCCAGTTTGTAGGAATTGTAGCGGCGTATTTCAGCCGGCCCGATCTCCTTCTGGCTTTGCACCGTGAGCCTTACGACATAAAGAGCCCCTCCGACCATCGCGAGGAGGGCCAGGAAGATCAACATGAGGCCTAATCTCAGGGTCATATTTTCTCAGAATATACCAAGATTGTAATTGCTAAAATCGGTTTCATGGTTGTAATAGCTTCTGAATCCGATAAAGACTTTTGTTTTGATGAAAGCGAGTCGAATCGAACATTGAATAGATATAGTTACCGGCCAAACGTTATAATTAAGATTAGGAGAGAGGCAATCTAACGATTTATGAAAATTACTAGCTCCACGGTGGAATCCATTTCGGTTTTGCGATTCGAGGGGAATCTCGATATGAATACGGCTAACCCGGATATTTCGTAAAAAAAGTATCGTTGATATGCTTAACTGCTGATATACAGCAGGATAGATCAATAATTAAAGCAATATCAGCGATGACAAAAGGTAAACAATTAAAGCTACAGTTGACAAGGGTAAAAGGCCGCCGTGTGCGGGTTGATTTCAAGGGCGGAGAGGTTACTTCGGATGCCGGACTGCTTTTGATCCGGGAAGTGGATCGGCAGTTGGGCTTGACCGAACGAGCGGCCCGACAGTTAGTGGACAAACGGCAGAAGGGCAAAGTACGCCATGAGGTATTGGGGATGCTGCGGCAGCGCGTTTACGGGCTGGTGGCGGGCTATGAGGATTTGAACGACTTTGATACCCTGCGCCACGATCCATTGTTGCAAACGGTAACGGGGCGCATTGAAACGTTGGCCAGCGCGCCGACTTTGTGTCGTTTTGAAAACGGGCAGGATCGGCGGGCGGCCTTTGCGGTAAACGAGCTGTTGGTCGAACAGTTCATGGGCTCCTTTGCCGAGGAACCCGAAGAGATCATCCTGGACTTTGACGCCACCGACAATCCGGTGCACGGGCTCCAGGAGGGACGTTTTTTCCACGGTTATTATGATCATTACTGTTTTCTGCCGCTATATGTTTTTTGCGGTGATCAGCTGCTGGTGGCCTACCTGCGGCCGAGCAAGATCGATGCCAGCAAGCATGCCGGGGCCATCCTCAAATTGCTGGTTAAACGGATTCGCCAAAGCTGGCCCCGTACGCGGATTATTTGGCGCGCCGACAGTGGATTTTGTCGAGACCGGATACTCTCTTGGTGCGACCGCAACGAAGTTAGTTACATCGTGGGGATGGCTCGCAATGCACGCTTGCAGCAAGACGCCCAGCAGTTGCAAAAGCAGGCCAAAGAATGGTTCGAACTAAGGGGTAAAAAACAACGGTTATTCCAGGACTTCGTCTATGCTGCCGATTCGTGGCGATGGCTGCGGTTGGTCATCCATAAAGCCGAACACACCGCACAGGGGTCCAACCCGCGCTTCGTGGTGACGAACCTGCCGGGCGATCCCCAGGAGCTTTACGACAAGGTATACTGTGGCCGCGGTGAAATGGAGAACCGAATCAAGGAACAGATGCAATTGTTCAGCGAGCGCACCAGCGCCCATCAATGGTGGGCCAATCAGTGGCGATTGCTCTTGTCGGCGCTGGCCTACACCTTGATGGAAGCCATGCGCCGGTTAGCCTTAAAAGGGACGAAGTGGGCGCGGGCCCAATGCCACACCCTGCGGCTCAAATTAATCAAGATCGGAGCGGTCATCGTGCGCAACACCCGAACGATTCACTTTCACCTAAGTGAGAGTTATCCTTGGGCCAGTCTTTTCAACCATGCGGCCCGCCGATTGGTGCCAACCTAAAGGGTGCATTGGTGCTGCCCCCGGCACTACCGAACCAATGGGGGAAAGGGGGCAGTGTCTCTACACCCTGAAAAACACCTAAAAATCAAGACGATCTGCTCAAAATACAAAGAAATCCATCTCCAATAGCAATAACGAGCCAAACTTTACCCTTCATGAAATATCCGGGCTAAAGGCGCTCAGGAGAGTGCGGACAAGGTAATTGATGGCGGGGCGTTAAAGATAATTATCAATTTTGACAAAGTTAATTTCGTGAGCAGTGCCGGGCTGAGGGTCTTGCTCTACACGGCCAAAAGAATGAAACATGCCGAGGGCGAATTGCGCATCTGCGGGTTGAATGATTCCGTGCAGGAAATTTACAAAATTACCGGTTTTGATAAAATATTTAATGTTCTCACCGACGAAATAGAAGCGCTGGCCAGTTTTTGATTTTTCGGTGTAGGCTCCATAGGAATTTTCCCCTTGACGGCTGGAATTTTTTGTTATTGCCCGTTACTATCAGTAGACCGTTTGCTGTGACGGTATAATCAAAACCTCATCGCAATTTATACATTCTTTTATTTTCATTTGTAATGAACGGACTGTTTGCATGACAGTTCCGTGTTCCGATCGGGGTGAAAATTCAAGGAAAATCTCCACATACACCTTGCCCCCGGAACATCGTGAGCGGATCTCCAGGATTTGTTGGAAATCATCGAAATGAAGGGCCAGTTGACGAAGAATGAGCAATTGCGCCCGCTCTTCGATCGCACAATCGAGCAAGTCGCGCACGGAAAACCGAAACATCTTAGAGGCGCTGACAACAATGGTAAGCGCAATGACCATAGCTACCATCGGATCCACATAGCCGACCCAGGAATAATTGGGGAAAAAATAGGAGGCGCTGAGAGATCCGAACATGAGCACATTGGACCATAGCTTGACAGTGTATAAACGGCGCTGAGCAGTGACCAAAGCGGACTTTATCCGTTTTTCAATCCTCAGGGTTTTGACCAGCAGATTTCTGTTGATAAATCCTAAAATCAGGTGGACAGCCAAGCCGAAGCTTATTCCCATACCCTGTATGGGAATGGGATCGATCAACCGCAGCAGACCCGCCCCTGATATGCAGAGGAAGGAAACGCCCATCAAGATAGACATGATCAGGCCGATAAGGCTCTCAATTTTCCCAAAACCGTAATTAAAGGAGTCCGACTTCTCCATTACGGTTTTTTTTGAACCCCACCAGGCAATAAACACTGCCAGTAAATCAAGCGACGATGCGATGACGCGAGCCCAGAGAGCAATGGAGTTGGCCGTCAGTGCGATGAAGAGGCCCAGCAAAAATCCGACGATACCGGTTAAGAGCCCAAAGGCCGCGACGGAGGCACCGGTTTCGTTTTCTATCTTGCTGGATGAGGTATGATGTGCACTGGAAAAAGTGGACACGAGATTCTCCTAAATGGAGAATCGAAGCATGGGAAGAAGACGCAGTATAGAGTTCAAAAATGAGGCAGTTCAACTGATGATACTCGATGGTCTGAGCGCCACCGAGGTATCGACCAAACTTGGGGTCAACACCAACCAATTGTATAGGTGGAAGAGGCTCTATCTGGACGATCAGCAGGGCGAAGCCACCTCAAAGCGACAGAGCAGTCCGAAGGAGATGGCGGCCGAGATAGATCGTCTTCGCAAAGAGCTGCGCCGCTCGGAGCGGATCAACCAGATACTAAAAAAAACGGTGGGCTACTTTGCCAAGGACGAACAATGAAGTACCAGTTTGTCAAAGACAACGAGGGGCGCTTCAAGATCGAGGAAATATGCTCGGCGATGGGGATTTGTCGCAGTGGCTATTACTGCTGGAGGCACCGAGCGCCCTCGGCCCGGCGGATCGAGGACGAGGGAATCAAGGGGGCGATCCTGAAGGTACACAAAGAGGCCAAGGGCCGCTATGGGCATCGGCCAATGCACCGCCATCTGAAGGATGATGAGGGCATCGATTGCGGCCGTGACCGGGCTCTGCGTCTGATGCGTGAAATGGGAATCAAAAGCACCCAGAGTAAACGCTTTAAGCCATTAAAAACCAACAGTAACCATCCCTATGGTTACAGCCCCAATGTGCTTAAAAAGCATGGCCAGCCGACCCATATCGACGAGGTCTGGGTGGCGGACACGACCTACCTACGGACCCTGGCCGGTTGGATGTACTTGGCCACGGTGATGGACCTGTTCAGCCGACGCCTGCTGGGCTGGAGCGTTTCCAACCACAACGACGCGAAGCTGGTTGGCAAGGCCCTCAAAGCCGCGGCCATGACCCGCGGCACACTGCGCACCGGGATTATTCATCACAGCGATCGGGGCAGCCCCTACGCCAGCGACGACTATCAGAGGCTGGTCTCTGAACTAGGCATGAAGCCGAGCATGAGCGCCCAAGGCAACTGCTACGACAACGCGGCCATGGAATCGTTCTACGGCCGCTTCAAGACCAGCACGATTCGAGGCCGCCACTTTGCCGACGAGCGCGAACTGCGATCAACTGTCTTCGAATACGTGGAAATCTTCTACAACCGATATCGCAAACATTCCTCTCTGAGTTACCAAAGCCCAGTCCAATTCGAGGAAAATATTTGCCCCCCATGGGGGGCAACGAGAAAACAAAACCCTTTACCAAAACAAGCCGCCTGACACACTAATCAATAAACAATGAATATAAGAGAATCCCGTGTCCAACAAATCCAGTACACGTCAGTATGAGGGTCGTCTGCCTTTGCCATTAATTCAAAAGAGTGTTCGAAGGCAGCGACGGAATGATGAGAACCTCATCGCAATGGATACGTTCCGATATTTTTTCTTGCAAGGACTGGATAGTCCCCAGCACCGCGCCGTGTTTTAAATGGGGAGAAAATTCCAGGAATATTTCCACATACACCTTACCACCGGAACATCGTGACCGTATCTCGAGAATTTGTTGGAAATCATCGAAATGAAGGGCCAATTCACGAAGAATGAGCAATTGTGCCCGCTCTTCGATCGCATAACCGAGCAAGTCTCGCACGGAATACCTAAACATCTTCGAGGCGCTGACAACGAGGCTGAGGCGCTGACAACGAGGCTTAAAGCTATCAAAACAGCGGTTATGGGATCGGAGTAAACGGCCCAGGCATAATCGCGTAAAAAATAGGATACACAAAGGGAGCTGAAGAGCAGCACATTGGCTCCGACCTTGATGGCATAAAGGCGGCGCTGTGCCGTCACCAAAGCGGTTTTTTCACTCCTTTCGAGCTTCAGGCTGGCTATCAACAATCTGCCATTAATGATTCCGAAGATGAGATGTATAGGTATGCCGACCATTACTCCGAGGCCACTAATGGCTACCGGATCCTGAAATCGTATAATGGACGCCCCCGATATACAGAAAAAGGAAACCACCATGAGGGCCGCCATGGCCATGCTGGTTAAGCTCTCGAACCGGCCGAAACCGTAATTAAAAATCTCCGTCTTACCCCTCTCGGTTTTCCTTAAACCCCACCAGGCGATAAACACCGCCAGGAAGTCAAGCAGCGTGGCGGTCGCGTCTGCCCACAGCGCGATTGAATTGGCTGTGATGGCCAGGAAAAAGCTCAGCAAGACCCCAAATACTCCCGATACCACCCCCGATGCCGCTACCGAAGACCTTCCTTTGGAAGCGTTTTTCTTGTTGTTGGAAACGACGTGGTGTTTCTCCTGCTTCTCAGTCATTTATAAATTCACAGCCAAATAGTTTCAAAACGGTTTAAATAAATAATGATTGATAACCTGGTGGAAATCACAAGCGCAATGACCAATGGCTATTACAGCTTGGCAGAGGGCTGGTTTTCTGGTTTATAAATGCGCTTTTCCCGCTTAACCATTTAGGAGCAAGCAGTTTCGTGATTATAGACCAAGCCGAACTTGAATCCCTCATTAAAGCCGAGCATGGGCATCCCCACAGCCTTCTCGGGATGCATCCTTGCTCCCACAAAGGGAAGAAAAAGCTGGTCGTGCGGGCCTTGATCCGGGACGCCGCCAGTTGTGAGGTCATCGATTATCAAAGCGTGTCGGAGAAACGCTATGTTTTGCGGAAAATTTCTCCCGAAGGTTTTTTTGAAGGCTTTATTGATGGTCGAAGCAAAGTTTTCCCCTATCGATTGCGAATCGAACGGTACAATAGTGAAATCCGGCAATTTTACGATCCCTACGGCTTCCTGCCCAGCCTGAGCGAGGAGGACACCTACCTCTTCAACGAAGGCAATGAACACCGGATTTATCAAAAACTGGGCGCTCATTTACGGGAGATGGAAGGCGTCAACGGGGTTTCTTTTGCCGTTTGGGCACCCAATGCCAAGCGCGTTTCGGTGGTGGGAAATTTTAATAATTGGGATGGCCGCTACCATCCCATGCGACCACTGGGCAATAGCGGCATTTGGGAAATTTTCATTCCCGGTCTGGTCGAGGGGCAAAAATATAAATTCGAGATTTTGGGGCCCGACGGATACGTTCGCCTAAAAGTCGATCCATTCGGAACATTCTTCGAGGCGCCGCCGCACAACGCATCCATTATCCACGATGTCGGCAGCGCCGGATGGAGCGATGCCGAGTGGCTGCAAGCGCGGGCCAGCACCGATTGGACAAAGAAGCCCATCAGTATTTACGAGATGCATCCCGGTTCCTGGAAAAGGGTGGTGGAGGATGGCAACCGGCCCTTGAGTTACCTGGAACTGGCCGACGAACTGGTCGCTTATCTCAAACCAATGGGCTATACCCATGTTGAGTTTCTGCCACTGTCCGAGCACCCATTCGACGGTTCCTGGGGCTATCAGGTGACCGGGTTTTTCGCTCCGACCCACCGCTTCGGCAACCCGCAAGACTTCATCTCCCTGGTCAATACCCTGCATGAGAATGGCATCGGCGTGATTCTAGATTGGGTGCCGGGGCACTTCCCGGTGGACCAATTCGCCTTGGCCGAGTTTGATGGCACGCAACTATTTGAACATGCCGACCCGCGTCAGGGCGTTCATCACGAGTGGGGAACTCTGGTGTTCAACTATGGACGCCATGAGGTGCGTGGTTTCCTCATCGCCAGCGCTTTGGCCTGGTTCGACCGCTACCACATCGACGGGCTCCGGGTCGATGCCGTCGCTTCCATGCTCTATCTCGACTACTCGCGGGAAGAAGGGGAATGGATACCCAATCAATACGGGGGCCGTGAGAATATCGAGGCCATCCGATTTCTGCGCAAAACCAACGAACTGGCGCATCAGTATTATCCCGGCGTTCTCATGATTGCCGAGGAGTCCACCGCCTGGCCGGGAGTGACCCGGCCGGCCTCCGAGGAAGGGCTGGGGTTCGATTTGAAGTGGAATATGGGCTGGATGAATGACACCTGCGAATATTTCTCGAAAGATCCCGTTCATCGCAAATGGCACCAGCACAACCTGACTTTCGGCATGGTTTATCAGTTCAGTGAAAATTTCGTGCAGGTTTTTTCCCATGACGAAGTGGTGCACGGAAAAGGCTCCATGATGTTGAAAATGGGGGCTCCCTCGATGACCGGAAAAGCCAATAATTTGCGGGCCCTTTATGCATTGATGTGGGCTTGGCCGGGCAAAAAAACCCTCTTTATGGGAAATGATTTCGGGCAGTCCGCCGAATGGCGCTATGACGGCAGCCTGGATTGGCATTTGCTGCAATACAAGGACCATGAAGGGGTGCAATTAATCGTGCGCGACTTGAACGCCCTTTACCGTTCCTCGCCGGTATTGTATGAAACCGATAACGAGCCCGGCGGTTTTGCCTGGATCTCTCACGAAGACACGGAGAGTTCCGTCATTTCATTCCTGCGCCTCAATGATAAGCCGGAAGACACCCTGGCCGTGATCGGCCATTTCACTCCCGTTGAGCGCTCTCTTTACCGCATTGGAGTTCCCTGGCCAGGGTTTTGGAGAGAAGTCATCAATTCCGACTCGAAAGCTTATGGCGGGTGCGGGGCCGGCAATCTGGGCGGCCTGCATACCGATGACATTCCGTTCCATGGCCAACCCTATTCGCTGGAGCTGCTGCTGCCCGGCGACAGCACCCTGATTTTCAAGTTCGAGGGCGAAAAAAATAAAACCGGATAAAGAAGCTTAACCAGTCCACAAAGTCATGACCCAGGAAATTGGAAAGGGCAAATCCCTCCTTATTTTTATTGTGGCTTATAATGCCGAAAGCACTCTCTTGAGCACGTTGCGGCGCATTCCTGAAAGTCTGCATAAAAAATGCCGTTGCCGCATTCTCATTATCGACGATTCCTCCGTCGATGAAACTTTTACCCTCGGCCTCGATTTCAAAAAACAAAATCCCGGCCTGGATATGGAAGTCCTTTTCAACCCCGTCAACCAGGGCTATGGGGGCAATCAAAAATTAGGCTACAAATATGCCATCGACCACGGGTTTGACGCGGTGGCCTTGCTCCATGGCGACGGCCAGTATGCGCCGGAAATGCTGGAAGAGCTGGCCAGGCCGGTACTTGAGGGGCGATGCGACGCCGTTTTCGGCAGCCGCATGTCGAAGCCGCGGCAGGCTTTAAAAGGCGGTATGCCCCTCTACAAATATGTGGGCAACCGCATTTTGACGATCCTCCAGAACAAGCTTTTGAGGGCCAGCCTGAGTGAGTTTCATTCCGGCTACCGCATTTATTCGGTGAGGGCTTTGGCCGGGATACCTTTTCAAAACAATACCAACGACTTCCATTTCGATACCGAAATCATCATCCAGTTTTTGATGAAAAAATATGTCATCAAGGAAATTCCCATTCCCACTTATTATGGTGATGAAATATGCTACGTGAACGGTTTCAAGTATGCCCGCGATGTCGTATGGACGACCATTGCCAGCCGATTGCACGGCATGGGTATTCGCTACCGCAGAGTCTTTGATGTGCAAGGTCCACAGGACGACTACGATCTTAAACTGGGTTATGCCTCTTCCCACACGGTCGTTCTCGATACGGTTCCAAACGGTTCAAGGATTCTAGATCTAGGCTGCGGCCAGGGATTGCTGGCTAGGGAATTGAAAAAAAAAGGATGCCACGTGCATGGCGTCGATTTGCACGAACTGGTAGATCCTTCCAATGTCGATGAATTCACCCGCGGCGATCTTAATTTCGAAAGCCTCGCTCTTCCCGTCGAGGAGGAAGATTTTGTTTTGCTACTCGATATAATCGAACATCTGTCCAGCCCGGAAGATTTTCTGGAACGGCTGCGCGCGGCCATTCCCCATAAGGCGGCGAAAACCAGTATCCTCATAACAGTTCCCAATGTAGCCTTTTGCATTATCCGTTTTCAACTCCTGTTCGGTAAATTTCAATACGGTAAATCGGGTATCCTGGACCTTACCCACCGGCGGCTCTTTACGAAAAGTTCCCTCCGCATCCTGCTGCGGCAAAACGGTTATGAGATTGAAGAACTTAGAGGCATTCCGGCCCCTTTTCCCAAAGCCCTGGGGGATCATTTTTTCAGCCGGACCTTGCTCGCCCTGAACCGCTTCCTGATCAAGCTTAGCCTGGGGATGTTTTCCTATCAAATTTTTGTTCGGGTGAAAGCCTTGCCCACGGTTGACGATTTGCTGGAGGCGACCAGGAAATCCTCGCAACAGCGGGCCTCGAGGCACTTTGAAAAGGAAAATGAAGCGGTTTCCTAAAGGTCTGCTGAATTGGCGAAAAGGGGATTCCGCCGGTTTTCGGATTTCATCGGATCGGCTTTTGGGTTTGGCTTGCGGAACGCTGGTTTTTGTTTGGCCCTTTATTTTTTTTCGCGCCTTCCTCTCTTCCTACAGTCCGATCGCCATCGACAATGATTTTTATGTGCTTTATTACGGTCATAAGGCCTACTTTCTGGAGATGATGGCTCAGGGCCATTTCCCTCTTTGGTCTCCGGGGGAGGGGGCCGGCTTTCCCTTTTTCTCAAATCCGTTCAACCAGGTTTTTTACCCTTTAAACGTTCCCCTCGTTTATTTTTACAAAATCTTTGACCAGTATTCGGTCTTTGAGCACCAGATTTATTCCGTTTTTGGAGCCGCACTCTTTGGTTTGGGGCTTTATTTCTGGCTGGGGCAAATCCTGCCGTGCCGCCGGGGGGCATTGTTCGCGGCCCTCGTTTTCTCGATCAGTTTCAAAATCGGCGATCTGATGCGGCTGCCCAACGCGATCCATGCGGCGGCCTGGATACCCTGGATTTTATATGGAATCGCCCGCGCCCGGGAAACTAATAAAAGCCGTGAATGCGCGCTTATTCTCTTTGCCGCCTGTATCATGCTGCTTACCGCCGGTTACCCCTACTACTGTTATTACTGCCTGTTCCTGATCCCCCCTTATGTTGTTTTGCTGCTTTTTGAGAAAACCCGCCGGGCCCTCCATTTCCAATCTGGGCCGCCGCCGGTATCCAATTTGCGGTTTATGGCAGCTTGTGCCATCCCGGCCCTTACAGCCCTATTGATAACGATTCCTTATTACCGGAAAATGTTTCAGCTTTTTGAGAGAACGGCCGGGCGCGGTGGGAAAAGCTATGAATTTTCCACCTCTTTTATTTTCGATATCATCGATTCCATCGGGTCGTTGATTTTTCCACCCTCCGCCCAGGCCGACGGATGGTTTTATTTCGGTTTTACGGGATTGTTTTTAATCACTTTATACACCGTAATCGTTTTCCGGAATCGAGAAAGGATGCGCCGCGATTGGCTCTTTGTGGGAATCGGGGTTTGCTGGTTTTTGGTTATTTCGATGATTACCTATGGAAAACAATCCTACCTGTTTGACTTTCTCTACCGATGGCTACCCGGTTTTGACAGTTTGAGGGTTTGGAGCCGTTTAAACATCATCCTGGTTCCCCTTCTGGCTCTGGCAGTGGCAAGAGCCTATCTGCATTTTGAATCTCTGGTTTCCCAAAGTATGGAAAAAACTAGCGACAGGAGTCGGTTGGGTCCACTCTGCGTTCTCTCAGCGGCGGCCATTGTCTTTGGTTTTTTGCAGTTGCTGCTTTTGAACTTTAAAATTTTCGACTCCTACTGGGTCGATATGTTCTACTACCTGCATGGGGCTGAGTGGCGATTTCCGGTATTGAACCTGATTGCCGTTTTGCTGCTGGCGGGAATCCTGTTGATAGCCCTTAAAAAGCCCTTTGCTTCCCAATTTTCGAAATATGCGCTCGTTTTAATACTGACGGTGGCGGCTTTTGCCGAACTTTCCCTGGCCGGAGGGGCCAAACAGTGGATTTACGCTAATGTTTACGGTTCCAAAAAAATAACTCCCCGTTTTGTCAGATACATCCCCGCCGCATTTTTCATTCCCAGGGTCCGGAGTTATTATACCTTCAAGTTTCCGCATTTCAATGTCGGCGTGATCGACCAATGGTATTTTCAGGATTACCTGGAGTTTTACGGCAGAACATTTGATGATTGGGGGGAGGTCAAAGTTGCCCATAAAGTGCCCTATTTCAATGAGTTAATGGGCATTGCCAGGCCCAAGCTTCTCTTTGTCTCCGAACGTATCGACCATCCCACCATGGAGGATTTCCTGGCCGATTCCGAAAGGGCCGAAGCGGCTCAAGGTTTCAACCTCGAACTGCTCCACTACGACGGCGACCTGCTCACGTTCAACCTCATCGTTGGGCAATCCGCCTATGTCAGCTTTATCGACAATTGGGATCCCGACTGGAAGGCCTATGTCAATGGCCGGGAAGTTCCCATCCACAAATTGTTCGGCACATTTAAAGCGGTCGCCCTGGAACCGGGTTTGAATGAGGTGCGATTTGCCTACCAGCCATTCTCATTTTTATAAACTGCTCAATTCAAACATTGACCATAGTTTATCATTGGTATTTATTGCCCTCTTTTTTCATTTGTAGAAGCGCAACAGCAGGCATCCAAGGTCAACAGCAGGCATCCAAGGTGAATGTTACTATCCAAGAGGTCAGTGAGACCCGCAAAAAATTAATCGTATCCATATCCGGGGAGGAAATTCTGGAGGAGGAAAAATCTCTCCTTAAGGAATTCATCCAGCAAGTCCGGATTCCCGGTTTTCGTCCCGGCAAGGCGCCCCCGCAGCTTGTCCGTTCGCGCTACGCCAAGGAATTTGCCGGCGAGCTGAATCGAAAGCTATCCGCCAGCGCTTACGAAAAGGCCGCCAAGGAGGCCGATATGGATATTGCCGGCGTAATTGAAATGGATGAGGGGGAGTTTGATTCCAGCCGGGAGGGCCAGATCACTTTTACCGTCGATGTAAATCCACACTTCAATCTTCCTGAGTACAAGGGAATCAAGACCGAAGTGGTGTCCGAGGAAGTTTCCGACGAAGAAATCGAAACCGCCATTGAGGAAATGCACAAACAACGTTCCAGCTTTGATGTGGTCGATCGAGCCGCGGCCCAGGGAGATTTCGTCAAGGTAAGTTATGAGGGCGAGATCGAGGGTCGGCCCATTGCCGAAATCGCGCCGGACAAGCCGATTTGGGGAAAACAGGAAAATACCTGGGAGGAGGCCGGGACTAAAAAAGAAGAATTAGGGGTTCCGGCGGTTGTGGAAGGCATCGTGGGAATGAATGTGGGGGAGAAAAAAGAGGCGGAAATGGAATTTCCGGAAGATTTCCAGGTTCCGGAATTGGCCGGTAAAAAAGCCAATTACAAGTTTGAAGTCCATGAGGTGCGGACCCGTGTCTTGCCCGAACTGGATAAAAAATTTCTCGAAAGCATGAAACTTGAAAGCGTTGAGCAGCTAAAGGACCAGGTATTTGAGGATTTGGAGAACCGGAAAAAATACCAGAACCGGCAGGATAAGCGTCAACAAATTATCGAGGAACTCAATTCACGGGTAGAATTTTCATTGCCGGAGAGCACTTTGGAAAACGAGACCAACATCGCCATGAGGGAGATCATGATGCAAAATATGGATCGCGGAGTGCCCGAAAGCGAATTTGAAAAGCATAAAGAGGAAATCTATGAAAACGCCCGCCGTGCCGCCGCCCGGCGTGTGAAAACAGGCATTCTAATCTCAAGAATCGCGGCGGAGGAGAAAATTTCCGTTGAGCAGAAGGATATGCAAGCAGCCATATTTTCTCAGGCCATGGCCACACGCACAAAGCCGGATGATTTCGTCAAGGAAATCCAAAAAGATCCCGCCCGCTTGCAGGCTTTGCAAAAATCGGCTTTAAACGATAAAGTCCTCGAGTGGTTGGTCCAAGAGTCCGTGGAGGAGATAAAATCCGATTAAGGTTTCCCCATTTGCAACGTCATATGATTATATTCAAAGAGTATTATAGTCCCGCAGCTGGTTTCAACCATCCGTTAAATTCCCTTGCTTCGATGGTGGGGATGAACTAATTAAAGACTAAAAACCCAATCGATGGTGGGGATGAACTAATTAAAGACTAAAAAACCAATCTAATAAGGAGAAAAACTATTGAGCTATTATCTTCCCATACCAAGCGTCGTTGAAAACGACGGCCGCACGGAGAGAGAGTGGAATATTTACAGCCGGCTGTTGAAGGACCGGATCATTTTTGTCGGGACTGCCATCGACGATTATGTGGCCAATGGCGTAATCGCCCAGCTACTTTTTCTGGAGATGGAGGACCCGAAAAAAGACATCAATATTTACATCAATTCCCCCGGAGGCAGCGTGACCGACGGCATGGCGGTTTACGACACGATGAATTTCCTTTCCTGCGATGTGGCCACAACCTGTATCGGGCAAGCGGCCAGCATGAGCACCGTTTTGCTGGCTGCGGGCACTCCGGGCAAGCGCAGCGTTCTGCCGCACAGCAGGGTCATGATTCACCAGCCCACCGGGGGCGCCACCGGGCAAGCCTCGGACATTTCTATCGCGGCCAGGGAAATCCTGCGCTGGAAACGCATTATAAATGAAATTCTGGCCGAACACACGGGCCGGGATATTGCGCTGATCGAAAGCGATTCCGACCGCGATTACTACATGACTGCCACTGAGGCCAAGGATTACGGCATCGTTGACCATGTCATTGAATTTAAAAAAGACCGTTTGAAGAAGAAAAAGAGCGCCTGATTCGATCAATTTATGGCCCGTTCCACGAAAATAACCTTCTGTTCCTTCTGCGGAAAATCGCAGAATGAAGTCCGCAAAATGATTGCCGGACCGTCCGGGGTTTATATTTGCGATTCCTGCGTCTCTGTCTGCAAAACCATCATTGACCGAGAGCTTCGCTCCCCTGAGGGAAGTGCCGAAACCGCCTTCAAACTCGTCAAACCCTCCGAGATCAAGAAATCCTTGGACGATTATATCATCGGACAGGATCAGGCCAAGAAGGTGCTCGCGGTGGCCGTTTACAATCATTACAAACGGCTCATGGCGGAGAAACCGGTCGCCGGCATCTCACTCGGCGGCAGCAGGCATGAGTTCGATGGAGTCGAGATCGAAAAGAGCAACATACTGCTGGTGGGGCCGACCGGCAGCGGCAAAACCCTTTTGGCCAGAACCCTGGCCAACCTGCTTGAGGTGCCTTTTGCCATTACCGACGCCACCACCCTGACCGAGGCCGGTTATGTCGGCGAGGATGTCGAAAATATCGTTTTGCGGCTTTTGCAGTCCGCCAATTACGATGTCAAAAAAGCCGAATGCGGCATCATTTATGTTGACGAGATCGACAAGATCGGGCGCAAGACGGATAATGTTTCCATCACCCGCGATGTTTCTGGAGAAGGGGTCCAGCAGGCGCTGCTCAAAATACTCGAGGGAACCGTTTGCAATGTTCCCCCGCAGGGAGGGCGCAAGCACCCCAATCAAGAATACATCCAGGTCGATACCAGCAATATCCTCTTTATTTGCGGCGGCGCCTTTGTCGGTCTGAAAAACCTTATTCGTCAACGAGTGGGGGTTAGGATTCTCGGCTACAACTCGGCTCGGGAGGAATTACATCAGGAAAAAGATGACAGCGAATTGATGAAACGGATCGCTCCGGCAGACCTCATGAAATACGGCATGATTCCGGAATTTGTGGGCCGCCTGCCGGTTATTTCGATTCTCCATGAATTGCGCATTGGAGAACTCGAGAAAATTCTCCTCAACACACGTAATGCCCTTATCAAGCAATACGGGAAATTGTTCGCCATGGAAGGGGTGCGCCTCAATTTCACCAAGGATGCGATTCGCGCAGTGGCCGAAGAGGCCATCTCCCTGAAGACTGGCGCTCGCGCCCTGCGCTCAATACTGGAAAGGCTCATGCTCGACATTATGTATGAAATTCCCAATCTAGATGAGATTGAGGAGGTAGCCATTACGAGGGCCGTGGTAGAGGGCAAACGTCAGCCCAGGCTGCGCAAAATGGTGAAGGTTAAAAAAGCGGGCAAAGACGCCGCCTGAGCTTGAATAAGAAAACTTTTCCGGCCCGCTGTATGATTACCAGCGACCGTGGCTGCCCTTTTTGAGCGATCGGGCGAAGGCCACGATGAGCCGGATGCAGTTTTCGATATCTTCCAGGTCCACCAGTTCGCTGGGGGTGTGCATATAGCGCAGCGGGATGGACAAAACGGCCGTGGCCACGCCGGCCCGCCCGATCTGGATGGACCTGCCGTCGGTTCCGGTGGGCCGTGGGTCCGCCTCCATCTGAAAAGGTATGCCCTCCTTTTCCGCGGAATTTATTAACATTTTTAAAATGACAGGGTTGATGTTGGCCCCACGGGTCAAAATAGGGCCGCCCCCCAGCTTGGTTTCTCCATATTTGCGGTTGTCGCAGTCGGGATGGTCGGTGGCATGGCTGACATCCACGGCGATGCCAAATTGCGGATTGACCGAATAGGCCGCGGGAATGGCTCCGCGTGTGCCGATCTCCTCCTGGGCGGTCGAAACGGCTACCACTTTGGCGTGGAGCCGTTTTAGTTTGGCCAATCTTAGAAGGGCTTCGTTGACTACGTAGGCGCCCGCCTTGTTGTCGAAGGCCCGGGCCACTCCGACGCTTCCGCGCAAAAGCTCGAAACTCTGGTCGTAAATGGCGGGATCGCCGATTTGCACGATTTTGAGGGCCTCCTTTTTGTCTTTGGCCCCGATATCGATCCACATCTGGTGCAGTTCCGGCACCTTTTTGCGATCTTCGGGAGTCATCAGGTGAACGGCTTTCTTGCCTGTGACCCCTTTGACAATTCCCTTTTTTGTCAGGATAGCCACCCTCCGGCCGGAAATCATAATCTTGTCGTGCCCGCCGATGGTATCGAAATAGAGGAACCCATTTTTATCGACGTAACGAATTTGCAAACCCAGTTCATCCATGTGGCCGGCCAGCATAAGGACCGGGTTGCCCTTGGGGTTGATCGTGGCGATGCGGTTGCCCATGGTATCTTTTTCATAAACATCGGCAACGGGTTTGATGACCCGATCGACGACCGCCTGGGCTTCCCCCTCATAACCGGAAGGAGAACGAGCATTGAGCAGGTCGATTAAAAATTTTGGTGGCGCCAGGATTTTCTTTTTCGGCATGGGATTTAAGCAGTCATACAATTAATTTCGGGAAAGGGTTAAAGGGTTATATAGAGGCTGTCCCAAAAGGGTGATTTTTGCGAGGGCTTTTGATAGGCGCTCATTTTAGAGGTATTTGCATTTGGGAGAGTATCAACTTTGCTCTCCTATGACGTTAGGATACTGGTTTTGGGGTCCGGTTGCCTGGTTTTCTTTGTATGAGCCGACAGTAAGGCTGTGAAAAAGTATTGTCCTTGCTTTTCCGCTCTCTAGGCCGCCGCTTTGGTTTTTAGTTCGTCTTGCTGGGCCAGCATCTTGGCTACTTTCCATAGGTTGTGCGAGAGTACCGACCAGGCTACGCTGATCGAGCGGTTGGCAAAGCCTTTGCTGCGCAACCGCCCGGCCTGCCAGCGATTCTTCAATACCCCGATCCGCCCTTCGGTGCTGGCCCGGCGCTTTTGCAATTGTCTGAACAGTGGTTCCTCCCTCCGTTTTTTCAACTGCTTCGGATCGCGTGGACAGAGCGCGTCGTAGATTCCCTCCTGGGCTAACTGCCGGCGGGCCCGCTGGGAGGCAAATCCCCGGTCCGCGCACATGGCCGCTATGGGTTCTTCCAGGTTGAAGCGGTTCTGTCTTTGCAAACTCTCTTGCATTTGTTCATTTTCGCTTGGAGTTCGGCTGCCGTAGAGTTTCCAGTCCAGCAGGTACCCTTCAACGCTTTCTCCCAAAAACAGGGTGTTGCCGAACTCGACCTCTTGGCCCGCTTTACCTCGCACAATCACCTGCCCATCGAGTTCGTAAACACTCAAGACTTTCTCTGCGTTTTTCACCTGGCGGCCGCCAATGATCCGCTCGTGCGCCTGTTTGATGACCACCGGGATTTGCTCGCTCATGCGCTCCATCCGGGCGAGGATCTGTTGGACCTGTTTTTCGCTGTAATCGCTTTGCTCCCAGCAGGCTTGCAATAATTCCCGGTGACTGCGGGCATGCTCCCCGATCCGTTTGAGCAGCTTTTTCATCTGCCTCAAGATACCCTTGCGCTGCCGCGCGCTGTCCTTTCGCCGCCGGCTGTGGGTCATCTGTATGCACAGCCGATTCATCTGCCGAGCCAAGGGCTCCGGTTCGATCGGCATGCGATGGCGCAAACCGGCCTTCTCGCGGATCAGCCGGATCGCTTTGAGCAACGTGCCGGCTACATCCTTGAGTAATACCCAGTCCGTCGGCCAATGAATGTTAGCCTCCAAACAGGTGCCGTCGATCAGGCAAATGGTGGTGTCAATCGGCTTGTCCAATCCCACCTGCCGGGCCAGAAGGGCATCGCCCACCACCTCAGTCAAGGTCCGGTGCAAGGCCCTCAACTGCTCTTCGCTGAAAAACTTCGAGGCCCGCTCCAGGGTGCTTTTGGAGATGCCCCTGATGCCATCGATCTGCCGGACACGGCAAAAGTCGGCCAACAGATCGCTGCTGCCCAGAGCCCGCGACAAATGCCGAAACGAAATCCCTCCGAGCAGACGGCCCAGCGTATCCATGCGCAGTGCCTTGATGGCAAAACTGGCCCGCTGCCGCCGGGCCTTTAGACCCATTGGCTGCCACCCCTCCAAGGCCAGCTCAATGGCCTGCGATTCCACCTCCGAGTCGATCAGCAGCCGATCGATTCGATCAATGGTGGCGCGGAAGTTATCGTCATCGAGGCACCGGTCGACCACAGTTAAAGCTGGACGCAGGAGGCATTGGATGGCTATATTTTTCATAGAAAGGGCTATATTGATTTTCGCTAACTCAATTATAGAACCCTTTTTTGGCCGGATCGAGCAAAAACTTGCTCTTTCCGGCTCTTTTTATCAACGTCATCCAGTTGACTATAAAATCTTTATATTTTTGGGACAGCCTCTATATAGGCTATCTCGAGATAAAAAGAAATTCTTTAATTTGAAATTTTTTTCTTTGGAAAATCTTTTATTTACCTTAGCTATGATTTCATGAATTTATATCCGGCAATCGACTTACGGCAGGGGCGCGTAGTGCGTCTTGAGCAGGGTAGGGTGGAACGGGAAACCGTTTACTATGATGATCCCTCGATACCGGCCGGACTCTGGAAGGATGCTGGGGCGCAATGGCTCCATGTGGTTGATCTGGATGGCGCTTTTAGCGGTCGTCCGCAAAACTGGGCCGCTATTGAAAAAATTGCCTCCAGCGGGCTTAAGATTCAAATGGGCGGCGGTATGCGGCGTCGGCAGGATATTGAGCGGGCTTTCGAGAGCGGGGTGTCGAGGGTCGTTTTGGGCACCAGCGCAGTAGAGGACGGTGAATTTCTGCAATCCATGGTTGAGCGATTCAGCTCCCGTATTGCCGTTGGAATCGATGCCCGCTATGGCAAAGTGGCTCTGAGGGGATGGGTTGATGAAACTGAGATGACGGCCCTCGATCTCGCCCGGCGGGTTGCTTCTGTCGGTGTGGAAACGATTATATTCACCGATATTTCCACCGACGGCATGTTGACCGGGCCGAATTTCGCGGCTCAAGAGGAGATGCTGGAAACGATTCCCATACGTCTGATTGCCTCCGGCGGGGTGGCTTCTTCAGGCGATGTGCGGAAATTTCAAATCCTGTCGGAAAGCTATCCAAACCTGGAGGGGGTCATTATCGGGAAAGCGCTTTATGATGGCAAAATAAATCTGGGTGATTGGGTCGGCCGAGACTAACTTTTCTTATTTGCCGTAATCGCATCGGCAATTTCCTCGATCGGGTAGGTCCAGATTTCCGATAGGGTGGGGTGGTACCAATGGGCTTTCAAGAGGTCGAACACGGTCGCCTCCAATGCCACCGCCACGGCCATGGAGTGGATCAGCTCGCCGGCATCTTTTCCCACACATTCGGCCCCCAGGACGACCCCGCGCGATGGTTCGGCCAAAACTTTTACATAACCGTATTTGGCCTCCATGAGGATTGATTTGCCATGATCGTTGAAGGGGTAATCCGCCGTTAAATAGGAAATATTCCTGTCCCGCAATTCCGCTTCCGTTATCCCTGTGGCGGCGATTTGAGGATCGGTGAAAATGATTTTCGTCAAATGATCGTAATTGACCGGTTTCGGGTTCAAGCCGGCTGCATGGCGGGCCGCCACCTCACCCTGCAGGATGGCTACGTGCACGATTTCGTGCGGACCGGCGGCGTCTCCGGCAGCGTAGACTTGAGGATTGGTTGATTGTTGGATGGAATTTGTTTTGATATGCCCGCTGGGGAGTAGTTCAACCCCGGCATTTTCCAGGCCCAGGTTTGCTGTATTGGGTTTACGGCCCAAGGCGTTGAACAGATAGGCGGCTTCTTTGACGACTTCCCGCCCATCGGCCTGAAAGGTCACCCGGAAATCGTCACCCGCCCTCTCGATTCCGGTAATTCGGGTTTCCGTGTGCAATTCGATGCCCTCATCGCGAAAGGCTTGCATGACGACTTTGGCCGATGAGGCGGAAGCTTCCCTCAATATCAGGGGGCTTCGCTGTATCTGGATGACTTTTGAGCCCATGCGGTTGAGAAATTGAGTCAATTCACAGGCCACCACCCCGCCGCCCAAAACGATGATCGATTCCGGCAGGTGGTCCAGGTCGATTACGTTGTCGCTGGTCATGGCTGAGTCGGGTTCCAGTCCTGGAAGTGGCGGGAAGTTGACCACCGAACCGGTTGAGACCAGAAAGGCATCTGCGGTCAGCTCCGATCCATCGTCCAAACGAATAGTTTTGTCGTCCAGAAAACGAGCGGAATTGCGGTAAAGCTGGTATTTACCGGATTGCAATTGCCCTGCCCTGTATTCGGAAAATTCACCGATGATTCGCTTTTTGCGCTCGTGGACGGCCGCCATGTCGGCTTTGGCCGAGGGGATATCGAGCCCGAAAGTGGCTCCGTGGCGGGCATGATGGAGCACCTCGGCAATGTAGAGAAGGGTTTTCGACGGCATGCAGCCGCGCAGAATGCATAACCCTCCTAGCTCGGCAGCATTATCCACCACGGCCACGCTTTCGCTGGAATCCCTATAAGTGCTGGCGGCTGCATAACCGGCACTGCCCCCACCCAAAACAATAAATTCAAAGTGTTTGTTCACTTAATCTTCCTGATGAAAATCAACAGGCAATCGTCAACATTATCAATCCAAAAAATTGGGTGGGTAAAAGATGCAGGGAAAATGATGGGATTTGTTTTGATCTATATTTATCTAGCAGTTTGAAATATTCCATGCCAACAAATATAAAGTCATTTTGGCGGGATCTTCTTGTCCTTTTACCTATATTGGCTGGAGTTTTGGCAACAAAGGCTAACGTCGATTTAACGCAAATCGATATTAACTCCCCGCCGCCGGGAGTTTTTTGGGAAGACTGGCAGGAAGTATATTTGGGTGAAAACAAGATCGGCTATTCCAGGACTGTTTTTTCCCGCGCGGCAGATTGCATTTATTCCACCAACCTGATGTCGATGCGTCTTGCCCGCGGCGCGGTGGCTGTTTCCATGGAAACGGAGCAATCAACCGTGGAAACGCTTTCAGGGGAGCCCATTTCCTTTTCCCTGAAAATACTCATGGGCAGCATTCCGGTGTCAATTGAGGGAGAGATTTCAGGTGAGCTTTTGCGAGTCACGACTAGTCAGGCGGGAATTCTTCAGTCAAAGGAGTATCCCTGGACGAAAGGAACTCTCCTGCTCTGGGGGGTCACCCGGGAGACCCTGCGGCGCGGGTTCGAGCCCGGCACGGAATACCGGCTTCCCATGTTCAACCCGGAGGTGCAACTGGATGGCCCGGTGCAGACCGATATCAATATAGGAGAAATGGAATCCTTTGCCGTAAGGGGGAAAATGGTCACGGGCCAAAAGGTGGCAACGCTCATGCATATGGGCATGGGTTCGCTGGAAAGCATTTACTGGGTGGATGAAACGGGCCGGGCGCTGAAAACCGTTATGCCCATGGGGGGCATGGAACTGACTCTTTATGCATCCGATGAATCGACTGCCCTGACAGATTATGTTCCCGCCGATATGTTCGAGTTTACCCTCCTGGACCTGTCCGAGAAGATTCCCGATAATGCAGCCGCAGTTACATATGCCGTTAATTATTTAAAATCCCTGGATAATTCCTTTCCCTGGCCAGAATATTATTCGCAGAGCATTCTCAAATCGGATGCGTCCGGCGCGTTAATTAAAATCGTGCGGGCCAATCACGAATCCCTGCCGGAAAATCCCGGCGGAGGAGCGGAAAGTATGGATCCCTCCCGCTACCTAAGCGGTAACCCCAACATGAATATTGAGGATGAAAAATTGATCGAACTTGCGGCAGAAGCGGTCGGTCAATATTCGGGTTCCGTTGAGAAGGCCGATAGGCTAAGGCAATTTGCCAGCCGCTTCATTTCTCAAAAATCGCTATCCGTCGGTTTCGCCACGGCCAGCGAGGTCGCCCGGAAACCCGCCGGCGACTGCACCGAGCACGCCGTCTTTCTGGCCGCTCTCGGTCGCATAAAGGGGCTGCCAACGCGTATAGCGGTCGGCTTGGCCTATGTGGCGAATTACCAGGGAAGGCAAAATATATTAGGATTCCACATGTGGACCCAGTTTTACCTGCACGGCCGCTGGGTGGATTTCGACGCGACGCAGCTCTGGGGGAAAGCGAAACCTCACCCACCAGGATTGCCTTTTACACCGGATCGCTGGATGAAAGCAGCCTTTTCGACATGACCTTGCCGCTGATGCGTTTAATGGGTAATCTTAAAATTGAAATAGTCTCCATTTCCTATTGAGTTCAAAATCTAAAGAATGCTTAACTTATTATCCGATGAAAATATTGATCGCTGACAAAATCTCCGATGCGGGAATCGATTATTTAAAAGAACAGACCGGCTTTGAGGTAGTCGTAGCCGTTGGCTCCGCGCCGGATCGGCTGATGGAGTTAATCTTCGATGCGGCGGCCGTTATCGTACGCAGTGAAACCAAAATTACGGTCGAGGTCATCGCCGCGGCCCAATCGCTTAAAGTGATCGCCAGAGCCGGAGTGGGAGTGGACAATGTGGACCTGGAGGCAGCCACCGAGCGCGGTATCGTAGTGATGAACGCGCCCAGCGGCAACACCAACGCTACAGCGGAACTGACTATCACCCACATGCTCTGCGCGGCCCGGCCCATCTGCCAGGCGGACGCTTCCATGCGGCAGGGCCAGTGGGACCGGAAGCAGTTCATCGGCACGGAACTTTTCGGCAAAACAGTCGGCATTCTCGGCCTTGGACGGGTGGGCACCGAAGTGGCCAAACGAGCCCAATCCTTCGGGATGAAAGTAATTGCCTGCGATCCCTACCTGGCGCCCGAGCGCGGGCAAGCCCTCGATGTCGAATCGGTCGAGTTTGAGGAGATTTTGAAACGGGCCGATTTTATTTCCGTGCACATGCCCTTGACCGAAAAGTCTCGCGGGTTGATAAATGCCGCCGTCATTGCCCAGATGAAAGACGGCGTTCGCATCATAAACTGTGCCAGGGGCGGAATCGTGGTGGAAGCCGATTTGGTAACGGCATTAAAAAGCGGCAAAGTCTCGGCAGCTGGCCTCGACGTTTACGAGGAAGAGCCCGTTGCCCCGGAAAGCGAATTGAGGAAGCTGCCGGGATTGGTGATGACTCCGCATCTGGGCGCATCCACCCGCGAAGCCCAGCAAAGCGTGGGCCTGGAAGTTGCCAAGGGAGTGGCCGGCTTCCTCAAAGAGGGGATCGTCGTCAATGCGCTCAATATGCCCTCGGTTGAGTTGGGAACCCTGAAAATACTGAAGCCCTATCTGGAACTAGGGGAAAAGCTGGGCAGGGTTTTGCAGCAAATCGTCAATCCGAGCATCGAGAAGTTGAGAATCACTTACTGGGGAAGAATTATCGGGTTGGAGACTCTTCCGCTCACCCGCAGCATTCAGACTGGTTATCTACGCAACATTGGCGGGGAAAATGTCAATGCGGTGAACGCGCCTCATTATATGAAGCGGTTGGGCATCAAGGTAATCGTCACTCAATCGGACAGCGATCGGGACTATACGGAGTTAGTGCGGGTCGAGGCCGTCGATGCGGATAAGAACCTCTCCAGCGTGGAGGGAACCTTGATCGGGTTAAAGCAATCACCGAGAATCGTGCGCATCAACCGGAGGGAAGTGGAGACCAGTATGGACGGAAATTTGCTCATCCTCGAACACGTGGATATGCCCGGAATCATTGGTATGGTGGGAAGCGTCCTGGGCCGGGATAAGGTCAACATTGCCAGCATGTCCTTGAGCCGCAACACCCTGGGGGGACTTGCCCTTACGGTTTTGCAGTTGGACAGTTTGCCCGGCAAAAAGACCTTGGATGAGATTACCTCTCCTGAGGCAATAAAAAAGACCCACCTGGTGGAATTATAGGCGGACCATCGAACCGAAGGGCGAAGCCGATGAGGGTCAGCCCTTAGCTTTGCGCCTTTATCGTTAGAAACGAAGGAAGGTGAATTGGCCTGGAATCGGGGTTTTCTCAGGATACGTCCTGGCCGTGAATATAGGCCAGGAGGTTGTGGCTGTAGCTCTTGTTCTCCTGCAATGTGCGGATCATTAAATCGCCGATGGAGACGACGCCCATAAGTCGTTCGTCATCGACAATGGGCAAATGCCGAAACTTTTCCGTCGTCATGATTGTCATCGCTTCGCTGACAGATATGGATGAATTCTCGGTGTGCAGGTTTGTCGTCATAACCTGCTGAACGAGGGTCGTATTTGGGTCCATCTGGGCGTCGACCACCCTCACGAGCACATCCCTTTCGGTAAAAATACCCAACAGCCGCTTGCCCCGGTGGACGAGGAGCGCCCCGATTTTATTCTGATTCATCAACTGAACCGCTTCCATCACGGTCGCTTCCGGTTCAATACTGTGAACAAGGCCGCCCTTGTTCTTGAGAATGGTGCCAAGTTTCGAATCTAACATCGTTTCACATTTAATGCGTTCAAGTTTTATTTATCAATATTTATTCTTGGTAATATTTTTGGATTATTCGGCATCAAGTGAAAATGCCTGGAAATGAGGGCCGGCCTGATGGCAAACGGCTTTCAGGGTCGCCATTGAAGATTTAAAATGTTTGTTCAGGCGTGCCAGGTTTTTCCATTCGCCAGGTTTGAATAGAGCGCCGGATAAAAAACGAAACCACTTTATGCGCCCCCATTCATCAATGCTGTGGGACACAAAATCCGGGATCGGGTCGTCCGTGCAATCGGCAATTACGCGAATGGCCAAAAATGGTGCATTCTTTTCCATGGCCGCCAGGGCCAGGGCGCCGCTTTCCATATCCGCGGCCAAGGCCCCGGTTTTATTTTTCAGGGCAGACCTTTCATGATTGTTTTTTAAGATCGTGGGGCTTTCCGCAAGAGAACCGACAGCGATCATTTCCAACTCCAAGGAGGAAAGCGTCACGTTGAGTCGTTCGTGCCACATATTATGGACGGGGCTTTTGCGGCCATCGCCATGAAAAATAGTTTGCGGCAGAAAGAGGCTTCCGGGTTTCAGCCCTTCTTCGAGAGCGGTAGCGCAACCCCAACTGAGAATGACACCGGCTCCGTTTTCAAGTAGGGCTCGTCCCGCCGCGAGGGCTTTTTCCGGGCCGATGCCGGAGTGAATGGCGATCACGTCGTGGCCGAGATCGAAAGGTTCGCCGGGAGGTGGGATTTTCCTCGTGAGGCATTGCAATTCCCCAGGCATAGCCGCGCTGATGCCCAGCTTCATGGATTGTTCGAAGTCTTCGAAAGGTGGTTCTTGTAACGGGCCAAGGCCCAGAGTGGAAAAAATTTATCGTATCCGTGGTATTTTAGAAAAAAGACCTTGGGGAACCCCGGAGCGGTAAATTCGATGTCTTCCCAAAGGCCGTCTTTTTCCTGGTTGGCCAGAAGAAACCCGATGCCTCGCTCGACCGCCTCGCAATCCACTTCCCCTGCCGCCATCAAGCCGAGCAATGCCCATGCCGTGTGAAATGAATTGCTTCTCCACTTTTTATGCTTCAATTCCGCCGGTTGGTAGTAGGTATCGTTACCCTCGCCCCAGCCTCCGTCCGCTTGCTGCACCTGTTTCAGCCATTTCACGGCTTTTTTGACATGAGGGTTTTCTCCCCCGATCCCGGCGTGTTCCAATCCTGCCAGGACGGACCAGGTTCCGTATATGTAATTGGTGCCCCAGCGGCCAAACCAGGAACCATTCTCCTCCTGTTCCCGATAGAGGTATTGCAGGCATCGTTCCACGACCGGCCGGTAACGTTCGTGTTTTTCGATCAAGGGGGCCAGCAGCATGACGCATCGGGCGCTGACGTCGCTGGTGGGAGGGTCGAGCAGGGCGCCGTGATCGGCGAAGGGTATCTCGTTGAGGTAATAATTGGCGTTGTCGGCGTCGAAGGCGGCGAATCCATCATTTTTCGACTGCATTCCGCAAAGCCAGTCGGCGGCGCGTTCAATGTTTTCCTCGTAGCGTTCCAGGCCCGTTTGCCACATGGCGAAAGCCACCACCGCGGTGTCGTCGAGATCGGGATAATAGTCGTTGCGGAACTGGAAAGCCCAGCCGCCTCCCTTTAGTCCGGGCCGGTATTCGCGCCAATCCCCCGGTTCTTCCAGGAGCTGTCTTGGCACCAGCCAGTCGAGCGCCCGTTCGATCGATTCTTCGTTTTCAGAGCCTTGGCCGGCCGCTTCCTGCAAAGCCAGAACGGCCAGGCCGGTGTCCCACACGGGTGAAACGCAGGGTTGGCAATAGGCGCGCTTTTCATCCACCACCAGGAGTTTGCGCAGAGCCTCCCGGGCGACAACCAGGTCTGGATGATCGCGGGGGTAGCCGAGGCATTCGAGGGCCTCTACGGCATTGACCATGGCCGGAAAAATGGCCCCCAGGCCGCCATCGCCGTTGAGCCGGTCCAGGATCCAGTTTTCCGCTTTTTTAAAAGCCCTTTTTCGTACCGTGGCCGGGATGAGTGGTTCGATCAGGCGGCCCAATTTATCGATTGCGATAAAAACGTAATTGAGGCGGGAGCGAATGGGGAAATATTTTTTCTCATCCTCCGGGGGGGTGACGAACAATTCCCGGATGCCTGTTTTTTGCGCGTTCACCGCTTTGGGTTTTACGGTGCATAAAATGAAGAGGGGAATCATTACGGTCCGCGACCAGTAGGAGACTTTTGAGATGTGAAAGAAAAACCATTTCGGCAAAAGCATGATCTCGACTGGAATGAAGGGGACGCCTCGCCAGGGAAGCTGCTCGAATAACGCCAGGGCGATGCGAGTGAAGACATTGCAGCGGGCCGCGCCTCCCTGGGCCAGAATCGCTTCCCTCGCCCGGCGCATGTGGGGCAGATCCGGGTCGTCCCCCGAAATTTTTAAGGCGTAGTAGGTTTTAACGGAGCAACTGAGGTTCATCTCTCCACCATAATATAAAGGCCAGCCGCCGTCCGCGCCCTGCCGCTCGCGCAAATAGACGCAGATTTTCGATTGCAGTTCTGCCTCCACCTCTCCCCGGAAGTGCATCATGAGGATGTATTCGGCCGAGATGGTGCAATCGGCCTCCAACTCGAAACACCAGTATCCGTCCTCGTGCTGAAGGTCGAGAATCCCTTGCCGGGCCCGGTTTAAAGCACTTTCCAAGGCGGAGGGAGAATTGACCAGCGCTTGATCGTTTGGCATGCCTTTGATTTTAAGTAAAATTAGTTTCGTTTATCGGGAATTTTCAGGCACGGCTGAGAGGAGAACCGGTAAATCGGAAAAGGGCTCGCAGCAAGAAGTCGCTGTGGGCCGTGACACGAGTGGCCATGATGGTGGCCTTGACGCTGCGCCGGGAAATCTTGACCTCGGCCCCGTTGGTATAATTGCGGTTGCTATGGATGTTGCGCAAGGTCAGCAAGGCCATCCCGATGGCCCATAGACAAAAATTCCGCAATCCGGTCTCCTTTTTGGGAATGAGGAGGGAATAGGCGAGGGCGTCTTGCAGGTGTTCGTAGGAAATGCCCACCAGCTTGCGGATGCCGACAGTAAAATTTTCGCGATTCTTATCGGAGGCGAGGTCATTGAGGTCGTAGCCAGCCTCGGCAAAAATATCTCGCGGCAGCCAGCAGGCGGAGCGCTGCCGGTCTTCCCAGATGTCTTTTAAAATATTGGTCATCTGCAAACCCTGGCCGAAAGAGACCGCTCTTTTCATCAAGGCCTCCCGGTTTTCCGCTATCTGCGGGGAATAGAGGCAAAACAGATCGGTCAGCATTTCTCCCACCACTCCGGCCACATAATAGCAATAAAGCTCCATTTCCTCCAGATTGTCGAGTCCGGCGGGGCCTTCCTTCTCCTGAAACCGGGCCATTCCCTCCGCCATAATGCGGATGCAGCGTTCCATAGCCCGGCGCTGATCGGCCGAGAAGCTGTGCGTGAGGCGGATCACTTGCGGGGTGTTTTCGATCAACTCGTGCTCGGCCGGTATGGTTGAGTCGGACAAAAGCGGGGCCAGTTCCCCGGCAAACTCCTCCAAATTTTCCTGACCCAAAACAACCTTCGAAAAACGGCTGCAAAAAGACCTCTTCTGTTCGGCCGACAAAGCCGGTTCATCTTCTATGGTGTCAACGATCCGGCACAGTAAATAAGCATTGGAGACCACCAGGCACAATTCCCCCGGCAACTGGGGAATGGTGAGGGCAAAAGTGCGCGAAACGCCTTCCAGCATTTGCTCCTGTAATTTTTCCAATGAGGACATGCTTTTTGTTATTTATCCAAAATTGACGGCCCTCGAGGGAAAAGATTGAGGATAACCGGACCTGCCAAGGCCTATTATTGACAAGGCAGCATTCTTGGCAAATCCCGTTCCACCGCAAGGATTAATGTGCTGGACGAGCATGGCAACCGGCAGCGGAATTGCTCAGGTTTTAAGATGGGATACTGGATGCTGGATCTTGGTGTCAGGTGTCGGGTGTCAGGAGGTGATCGGACCCCATCTTTGCTACCACTTTAAGTGAGAGTATTTCCGTAGGTTTGGTATTGTAGGTTTTGCAGCGGGTGGCGCAATGAGGCCGTAGGCCGAATGGAGCCAGCCGCTGCTTTGTTGATTGTTCGCCAGAGTCTGGCAAATGTATTTGGGGAGAGAAAGCCTAATCGGCTGTGGGGGTGTTTCGCGTTGTATTTGTGTCGCCATTGTTCGACCACCACACGCGCTTCGGTCACGCTCAGGAACAGTTCCTGATTAAGGCATTCATCGCGCAAACGATTATGAAAGGATTCTATATGTCCATTCTGCCAAGGGCTTCCTGGATCAATGTATGCGATGGCAATTTCCTGTCGCTGCAGTTCTTCTTTGACTTGGTGGGCTATAAACTCCGATCCGTTGTCCGAGCGGATGCACTGAGGTTTGCCGTTCTCTCTTATGGCATCGTTCAATACCTCTACCACATCGGCACTTTTCAGTGAGCGCGCAACCTTAATGGCCAGGCATTGACGGGTATGTTCATCGATCAGTGTCAAGAGCCTGAGCGGACCGCCCCGGTCGGTGCGATCCGCCACAAAGTCCCAACTCCACACATGGTTGGGCTGCACTGCTCGGGTCGGGGTAGCCGTGGATTGGCCCTGCCGGCGACGGCGCTTGCCAGGCGGCCGCACACCCAGTCCTTCGAAACGACGCACTTTTTGGACGAATTTGCGACTCACGGGCCAACCTTCATGGGTCAACAAAGCGCGGATCCGACGATAGCCATAGCGCGGATGCTTCTTCGAAAAGGCAATGATGCGTGCCACCAGTTTATGCCTATACTCAGTAGCTTTCTTGGGTTCACTTTCTTGGGTTCATACAGGTAGGTTGAGCGGTGCAACCCAAAATACTGACAGGCCCGACGCAGCGAGCACGACCCTTGGGCCAATACATGCTTCACCGCTTCCTTTTTCTGCTTCGGGCCTACCATTTTTTTGCGTTCACCTCCTTGAGCACACGGTTCTCCAGCATCTGCTCGGCTACTATCTTCTTAAGCTGTGTGTTCTCGCGCTCCAGCTCCTTCAGCCGCTTGGCGTCACGCAGCTCCATGCGGCCATACTTTTTACGCCAACGATGGTAGCTTTGAGGACTGATATTGTGGGACCGACAGACATCCTGAATGCCTTTGCCTGCGTCTACTTCGCGCAGTATCGTTATGATTTGTTCAGGGGTGTATCTTTTTTGCTTCATAGGTCTTTCCGGTAATTTCTCCAGAAAGACTCTCACTGGCAATGGTAGTGTTTTCGGCGGTCACATCAGGTGCACGCAATACATATCTTTAAAAGCGTAAGTCACTGGCCTTGAAAGACTTGTTGCCGGTTTGGGGCGAGTTCTCAGCATATCAGGGTTTCAATGTCGGTTTATCAAGCCACCTTGCATAGTGGTGGGTGGTGGTATAGAAACCACATAAAAGCACAACGCCGTTATCTTGGCAAGAAAAAAATTCAAGATTAACTAATTATATAGCAATTTAATTACTGCTCGATGCTTAATCCTTACACCCGAAGCACTTGCAGGTTTTTAATGTTCGTAATCCGCAGCGCCTCCCGCGTCTACCAGTAATTCTTCGAGATAAGTCCAAACCGTTTTTGCCACGATTTGCTGTCCTTCGGCGTTGGGGTGGATGCCGTCGGACTGGTTGAGGTCCGCTACGGCGGCGACTCCTTCCAGTAAAAATGGAATCAATTGTACGTTATTATTTTGCGCCAGACGGGGATATATTCTGCGAAAGGAGTTTGTGTATTCTTCGCCCATGTTGGGGGGCAATTGCATCCCGGCCAGGAGGATTTCTACTTTCGGGTTTTCCTCCCGCACACGGTCGATGATGGCTTGCAGGTTTTCCCTCGTGTTTTCGATCTCGATTCCTCTCAACCCGTCGTTAGCCCCCAAGGCCAAAATGAGGATGTCCACCGGCCGGCGCAGCAGCCAGTTGATCCGGCGCAATCCCCCCGCTGTGGTATCGCCGCTGACGCTGCCATTGATGCACCAGTAGGGCAGGCCGGACTTTTCGAGCTTGCCCTCTATGATGGCGGGGTAGGCTTCCTCCGGATCGAGGCCATAACCCGCCGTAAGGCTGTCGCCGAGAAAAAGAATGGTTCCAATCGGGGGCCCGGTTTCCTCCGCCCAAAGGCTCTGTGCAGCCCAAACCATCAGGGCGGCCAGGAAACTCTTGAAGAATTTCGATTTTAATCCCATAACCTGTTGTTCGCTCCAACCTGCGAAATAATTAAATTTGTTGCAACCCCTCGCTATCTCTATGGTCTCCGTTATTTGAAAAATGTTTCCATCAAAAGATAACAAAGAGGATTCCGCCCAGATTTTGCGCGTCCACAACCTGTGCAAGGATTTCACCAGCGCCGGGAGGCCGTTGAACGTGTTGAAAGACGTCTCTTTCGACCTGCTGGCGGGATCCAGCGTCGCCATTGTGGGTCCCTCCGGCAGCGGCAAGACCACCCTGCTCGGGTTGTGCGCCGGATTGGACGAGCCGACCTCCGGCTCAGTTGTTCTCAACGGACTCGCCCTGGAGTCTCTGGATGAAGACCGCAGGGCCGGGTTGCGCAATCGTTGGGTGGGTTTTGTTTTTCAAAATTTTCAACTCATCCCAACGCTTACGGCGCTTGAAAACGTGATGGTTCCCCTTGAGCTGAGGTATGAAAAAGAGATTAAACCCCGGGCCCAGCAATTGCTGGCAAAAGTCGGCCTGGCGGAACGGGAGAGCCATTACCCCATCCAGTTGTCGGGCGGAGAACAACAGCGTGTGGCCATCGCGCGGGCTTTTATCAACGAGCCGAAAATTTTATTCGTCGATGAGCCCACGGGCAATCTTGACGGCGAAACCAGCGACCATGTGGCCAACCTCCTTTTCGAGTTGAACCGGGAAGCCCGCACGACCCTCGTTTTGGTGACCCACAACCCGGCCCTGGCCGGGCGAACCGAACGGATATTAAAAATTGAAAATGGCCGGCTCTCCTCCAACCATACCTGAAAAAGACGTCCCCGTCCGGTCCGCCTTCTGGCGGTGGATCGCCCTCATGGCCTGGCGGGACAGCCGCGGGGAGCGGCGCAAGCTGTTTCTTTTCACCCTTTGCATCGTGTTCGGTATCGGGGCGCTGGTGGCCATCCGGTCCTTCCGCCATAATCTCGAAACGGCCATCGACGAACATGCCAAAACCCTTCTCGGTTCCGATTTGCGTTTCTCATCCCTACGTCCTTTCGATGAGGAAACGGAGAAATTCATCGACTCCCTCCAGGCCGCTCAAACCTCGCGTGAGGTTCGTTTTCGCTCCATGGTCTTATTTCGGGAGCAGGGCGCTTCGAGACTGGTGCAGGTGCGCGCGGTGGAGGGCGATTTCCCGTTTTATGGAGAAATGGAAACCGACCCGGCGGGAATCGTTTTTCGGACGGGGGAGAAACCTCTAACCGTGGTCGAGGAAAGCCTCATGCAGCAATACGGGGTGGAAAAAGGCGATATACTCAAGCTCGGCAAACAGGAATTCACCATCGCCGGAAAATTGCTGCGCATACCCGGTGAGACGGAAATTTACGGAATTTTTGCGCCACGGGTCTTTATCGACCAACGTTATTTGGAACAGACCGGTCTCATCCAGAGGGGCAGCCTCACCTCCTATCGGGTCCACTTCCGGTTTGCCAAGGGATTGACGAAAGATTTGCAGAACCGCATCGAGGAAGCCAGCGAAGGGCAATTCGTCGAGAGCCGGGTGCGCGTCGATACAGTAGAAGATCGCAAACGCCGCATGGGCCGGAGATTGGACAATCTTTACGATTTTCTCAACCTGGTCGGTTTTGTCGCCTTATTTCTGGGCGGTCTGGGAGTCGCCGGGGCGGTGCAGGTGTATTTGACGGACAAGCTCAACACGGTGGCCGTGCTTCGGTGCCTGGGGGCATCCGTCCGGCACGCTTTTGGCATCTACCTCATCCAGGCGCTATCCATCGGCATAGCCGGTTCGTGTATGGGCGCGTTGCTGGGGGTTTCCGTGCAATTCCTGCTGCCCGCCGTGCTGGGTTCTTTTCTTCCTTTCAAGGTAGAAGTATTCATCTCCTGGGGCAGTGTTTTATTGAGCCTGGTCTTCGGCCTCGGGGTGACCATGCTTTTCGCTTTCATTCCATTGCTGACAGTTCGTTCGGTCACGCCGCTACGCGCTTTGCGTGTGTCTTTTGAAGAAAATCATCTGTTGCGCAAGGATCCCTATTTTTGGCTTGTGGCTGGAATTATCGCCATCCTGGCGTTTGTATTCAGCCTCCTCCAGACCAGCAAATTTGTTTACGGGGCCGCCTTTGCCGGAACCTTGGCGGTCACCCTGTTATTGCTCTGCGGGCTGGCCTGGGGCCTTCGCCATGGTTTGAAAAGATTTTTTCCCAGAACCTGGCCTTATTTTTGGCGGCAGGGCCTCTCCAATCTCTTTCGCCCTCAAAATCGAACCCTTTTTCTAACCATCACGCTGGGCATGGGCACTTTTCTTATTTACACTATTTACCTTACACAGAACATTCTCTTGCGGCAGGTGGAACTGGATTCGGACGACAAGCGCCCCAACATGGCCTTGTTCGACATCCAGCCCGATCAAATCGAGGACGTCAAGCGAATCGTCCAAAATGCCGGCTACAAGGTTTGGGAATCAACCCCTCTGGTCAACATGCGCCTGTCGGAAATTAACGGTCGAACGATTCAGGAAATTCACAATGATCCCCATTCCAAGACCGACAACTGGACCCTGCGCTGGGAATACCGCTCGACTTTCCGGAATCATTTGACCGGCACCGAGAAAATCATTTCCGGCACTTTCACCCCCCGAAGCGACGGCTCCGAACCGGTCCCCGTTTCCATCGAAAAAAGCATTGCCGAAGACCTCGATGTGGCCCTTGGCGACACCCTCGTTTTCGATGTGCAGGGAATCCCCATTTCCACGGTTATCGACAGTGTGCGTGAGGTGGACTGGGCCCAGTTGCGCCCTAATTTTTATATACTCTTCCCTCAAGGCGTTCTGGAGGAGGCGCCCGCTTTTTATGCTCTCGTGACCAAGGTTCCCGACCGCAACGCCCTGGCCGCCCTGCAGCAGAAAATCATCGAGTTACACCCTAACGTTTCGGCCATCGATCTTTCCCTCGTGCTGGAAACGTTGACCTCCATTCTCGACCGGGTGGCCTTTGTCATTCGGTTCATGGCCCTCTTCACGGTGGCCACCGGGCTCTTTGCGCTGGCCGGTTCGGTCATGGCCAGCCGTTATCAACGCATCCAGGAAAGCGTTCTTTTATGCACCCTCGGAGCCACCAGCGGCATGATCCGCCGCATCATGACGGTGGAATACCTACTGCTCGGCTTTTTGGCCGGGTTGACGGGAGTGATCCTGTCCGTCGGGGCCACCTGGGCACTGGCCTTTTTCGTATTTGAAATACCCTTCTCGATCTCCTGGCCAGGATTTCTGGGAGCGATCCTGACCGTCACCCTCCTGACCCTCGCCACCGGCCTCATCAACAGCCGGGGCATCGCCAGCCACCCGCCCCTGGCCATCCTCCGGGCCGAAGGGTAAAAAGCGCAGCTAGCTTCGGGATAAAGGAAATCCCTCTAATAAATTCATTCCCTTGCGGAGAAATTTCTCGGATGCCCGATCTGCGAGTATTTCGCTCGTCGATTTCTGATTGTCTTAGGGAGGAACCTTGAATTAGTTTTTATCTCGATTCCTTGATTCTGGAATTCTTTATTAAAAAATATTAAATTGAAGAACTATGACTGTTTTTTTGCATACTCGTATTCGGGTGAGCGACCTTGAGCGCTCCATTCAGTATTATTGTGACAATTTTGAATTTCGGGTCCTTAGCCGGAATGATAAATCGCCCGCGGGCAACGAGATTGTTCATCTCGAGCTGCCTGGCAACGCCCATACCCTCGAGCTGACTTATTCGCCCGATTATGAGGTCAACGTGCCGGAGGACCTCATGCACTTCGCCCTCGGTGTGCCGGACCTGATCGCCTATTGCGACCGCCTGGAGAAAAACGGCCTCGATATCTGGCCGGATGGCTGGCGGGAGAAATTTGTCTCGGGCCGGAAAATGGCCTTCGTTGACGATCCCGACGGCTACGAAATCGAGCTTCTGGAAAGGAAGTAGGCAACCCGGAAAGGTTTAATGAAAATCAGTAATTACGAGATATTCGTTCTGGGAACTCCCTGGCGAAATTTGACTTATTTTCGGCTCGAACTGGAGGACGGCACCTACGGCTGGGGCGAAGCGCGCATCCTGGGCAAAACCCACACCGTGGTCGAATATTTGAAAGAGGTTCGCCGCCATATCGTGGGGCACGACGTTTTCGACATCGAAGACCTCTACCGGCGCTTTATGCTGCTTGATTTCGGGGTGGCTGGCGAAGTTACCATGAGCGGCCTGGCCCTGGTCGAAATGGCCGCCTGGGACTGCATCGGCAAACTGGCCAATCTGCCCGTTTACAAATTGATCGGCGGAAAACTGCGCGACCGCATTCCCGCCTACGCCAATGGCTGGTACACGGTCGAGCGCACCCCGGAAGCCTTTGCTCAGGCAGCGGAAAAAGTAGTGGAAAGGGGCTATCTCGGGTTGAAATTCGATCCCTTTGGCAATGGCGATTTGGAGCTCAGGCGGGAAGAGTACCAACGGTCGATCGAGTTGATCGAGGCTGTCCATTCCGTAACCGGCAAGAAGCTTCGAATTTACCTGGAGATGCATGGACGTTTCGCTCCACACCAGGCCATCGAAATCGCTAAAGAGGTGGAAAAATTCAATCCCGCCTGGATCGAGGAACCCTGCCGCCCGGAGGATTTGGGGGCTTTGCAAAAAATTGCCCAGCACACTCATCTGCCCATCGCCACAGGGGAGCGCCTTTACACGGCCAGCCAGTACCGCGACCTTTTCCCCCTGCGCTGTGTGGACATTATCCAACCGGACATCAATCACTGCGGCGGGCTTTTGGAGGTGAAAAAAATCGCTTCCACGGCGGAAACTTTCAACGTCATGGTGGCGCCCCACAATGTCGGCGGCATCATTACCACCGTAGCTGCCATCCACCTCATGGCAACCTTGAGAAACGGTAAGGTGCTCGAGCATTTCAACGATTTTGCCGACGAATACGTCAAAAATGCCGGCCATCCCTACCCGGAAGTGAACGACGGCTATTTTTCGCTGCCAGAGGGACCGGGCTGGGGAATCGAAATCGACATCGATTTCCTGCGGGAAAACGCGGCCCCGCTCATCGACGGGGTGATCCAGGATCCGGGCTTGAATCTTTTCGCCAATCCCGATTGGAATTTGCGGGATGGCGCATAAACCTGATATTTTCATTTCCTTGCCGCGCGTTTTCCCTGCACGCAAACGACTTTATGAAAAAATCCGCTGAATCTCTCGAACATCTGGGATTGCCTTCCGATGACGGCAAAAAAGTCTCCGAGGTGCGATTTCCCGATGGCGGCCAATACCGCATAGAAATTCCCAGCACGGAAGGACCCAAAGCATTGCGAGCGGCTTTTGAGGAGGGCGACCGCCTCGGCTGTCCCCTGCACCGTTTCAGCCAGGGAAGCGGCATCCAGATGCTTTCCGATGAGGAAATTTCCGAAATGTGCCGGATAGGAGCGGATCGAAAGGTCGAAATTAACCTCTTCGTCACCCCGCGGGCCAATTTCGATATCGGGGGCCAATGGGCGGCCCCGGCGGGCAAAGCCATCCAATGGCAAATCCGCGGCGCGGAGCAGTTGCGTTACTGCCTGGACGATATTTACCGGGCCGTCGATCTGGGAATCCGCAGCGTCCTCCTCTCCGATTGGGGTTTGATCCAAGTGGTTTCGCAACTTCGCTCGGAGAGTAAATTACCGACGGAACTGGTCATTAAATCTTCCGCCTTGATGGCCCCGGCCAATCCCGCTTCGGTGCGTTTATTGGAAGATACGGGAGCTAACACCATCAATATCGCAACCGATTTGACTGTGGCCCAGGTGAGCGCCATCCGGCAGGTTTGCCAGGCGCCGTTGGATATCTACATCGAAGCGCCGGACGGTTTGGGGGGATTCGTCCGCCATCATGAGACGCCGGATTTGATCCGTTATGCCTCGCCCATTTATGTCAAAGCCGGTCTTCGCAACTCGCCCGACATCTACCCCTCGGGCTACCACATAGAGTCCACCGTTCTGGCCCTCAGCCGTGAGCGGGTGAGGCGTTCCAAGCTCATTTACGATCTCATCCAAAGAGAATACCCGGAAGCGCAAATGTCGCCCCTAGGCTCAAGCGATCTCGGCATTCCGCAAATTTAGCAGCCAGTTTATAAAATTAAAATATTATGAATAACCCACAACCTGTTTTAATCGCCGGAAAATGGCGGCCATCTGTCGGGACCGATTACTTTCAATCGGCCAATTCTCAAATTGGGGAAACGCTCCCGGAAAATTACCCGGTCAGCCCCTGGCCGGAAATCGAGGAGGCGATTGAGGCCGCTGCGGAAGCCTTCCAGCAACTTCGCCAGGTTTCGCCCGATGGTATCGCGGCGTTCCTGGAAAAATTGGCCGACCGGATCGAGAACCGCCGGGAAGAATTTGTGCAATGGGCCAACCGGGAGACCGCCCTCCCCGCAGAGCCCCGCCTCAACTCGGTGGAGCTTCCCCGCACCACCAACCAATTACGCCTGGCGGCAAAAGCGGCCCGCCAGCGATCCTGGAGCCAGCCGGTGATCGATACGGCAAACGATGTCCGCGCCTTTTACAAGGCCATCGGGCCGGTTTGCGTTTTCGGTCCCAACAACTTTCCCTTTGCCTTCAACAGCGCCGCCGGAGGGGATTTCGCTGCCGCCATTGCGGCCGGAAACCCGGTCATTGCCAAAGCCAACACATCCCATCCCGGAACCACCCGGCTTTTTGCCGAAGAAGCCCTGCACGCGGCAGAGGAAACGGGACTACCACCGGCAATGGTGCAATTGCTCTACCGAACCAGCCATGCCGATGGCGCCCGCCTGGTCTCGCACCCACTCATGGGAGCCACCGGCTACACCGGCTCGCGACGCGCCGGTCTCGCTCTCAAGGAAGCGGCGGACAAAGCCGGCAATCCCATTTACCTGGAACTCAGCAGTATCAACCCGGTGGTTATTTTGCCGGGGGTGCTGGAGGAACGGGCAGAAGCCATGGCGGAAGAATTTGTGGGTTCCGTGCTCATGGGTACGGGCCAGTTTTGCACAAATCCCGGACTTATCCTTTTACTGGAGAACGAGCAAACAAGCGCCTTCATGGAGGATTTGCGATCCCGGTTTTCGACCGCGCCTGCGGGCACCCTTTTGAGCAGCGGGGTGGAGAAATCTTTGCTCGGGGGCATTGAGGCATTGAAAACCGCGGGGGCCGAGGTAGTCGTTGGGGGAAACTCGACGGGAGAGGCACGTTGCAGTGTTGAAAACACATTGCTCAAGGTGGATGGCGACCGTTTCCTGGCCAATCCTGAAGCGCTTCAGGAAGAAGCCTTCGGCAATGCCAGCATCATCGTGACCGCCGCAAACACCGAAAAAATGATCCACATTCTCAATTGCCTGGAAGGAAATTTGACCGGCAGCATATACAGCCATTCCGATGGCCGGGACGATCCCATTCACGGAAAAATAGAACCGGTTTTGAGAGGAAAAGTGGGCCGCCTGATGAATGACAAGATGCCGACTGGAGTCCTTGTTTCACCGGCCATGAACCACGGTGGGCCCTATCCGGCCACCGGGCATCCGGGCTTTACCGCTGTCGGCATCCCCGCCTCGATGATTCGTTTCGCAGCCCTGCATTGCTACGACAATGTGCGGCCAAACCGCCTTCCACCGGAACTGCAAAACGCCAACCCCACCGGCCAAACCTGGCGCTCCATCGACGGCCAATGGACCTGCAACGACGTCTCGGAAAAACAGCCGTCATGAGCTTGCCCAAGGTATTGACGACTTTTTTGCCCCAGGACGAAGGGGTCGCTCCTCTGCAGGGGTTGGCGGAAATCGTGCCCGGCCCCGGCGGTGGGTTTCAGATGGCCAGAGAGGAGGCGCTGGAGAAAATCACCGATTGCGTGGGTGTCATCAGCCAAAGCGAATTGCGCATCGACGCTGAATTGCTCGACCGGGCCCCAAAGCTGAAAATCGCCGCCAACGTAGCCATCGGCACGGACAACTTCGACCTGGATTTGATGGCCTCGCGCGGCGTTTGGGCGACCAATGCGCACGAGCCGCTGGTCGATCCCACCGCGGATTGCGCCTTGGGGCTCATCATCAGCCTGGCCCGCAGGCTGGGCGAAGCCGAGCGATTCGTGCGGGCGGACCAGTGGAAACGCACTCAGCACGGTCGCTGGAATGGGGTCCTCCTTTCGGGCAAAACCCTAGGGTTGATCGGCTATGGCAAAATCGGCCAAGCCGTCGCCAAACGGGCTCGGGCATTCGGCATGAGGGTGATTCACCACCGGCAGAAAATCACCGATGACAGCGAGAGCCGAAGCCTCGAAGCGCTCCTGGCGGAAGCCGACTTCATCTCATTACATACGCCATTGACCCCCAAAACGCATCATTTAATCAACGCCGAACGCCTCAGGCAGATGAAAAAGGGCGCCTTCCTGATCAACACCGGACGCGGCCCCGTGGTGGACGAGGAGGCTCTCGTGGAGGCTCTCGAAAGTGGACACCTAGGAGGCGCGGGACTGGATGTTTTTGAGCACGAGCCGGCCATCAACCCCGGATTGTTCGGCCGGGAGAATGTCATACTGCTCCCCCACCTGGGAGGAAGCGCCACCGAAAGTCGGCTCGAAGCCCTCCAAATCTGCTCCAAAAACGTAGCCGCCATCCTCAAAGGAGAAACCCCGCCCAACGCGGTCAATCGGCCGGTTTAGTATGCTGTCCCAACTTGCTACTGCGTCGTCCAGCCGCCATCGATGGAGAAACCGGCTCCGGTGACGTAGCTAGAGGCGTCGCTGGCTAGGAAGATGACGATTCCGCCGATCTCGTGCAGTTCCCCCCAACGGCCAAGAGGGATTTTGGCCACAAAGGCCCGGTATTTTTCCTTATCGTTGAGGAGGGGCAGATTGATCTCGGTGGCGAAAGGGCCGGGCAAAATGGCGTTGACCGTGATACCGGTGGCGGCCCATTCCAGGGCCAGCGCGCGTGTCAATTGCAAAACCGCACCTTTGCTGGTGGAATAGGGGGTGCGTTCGGGCATGGAGGTCACCCCGAACATGGAGCTGATGTTGATTACCCGGCCATATTTATTGGCTTTCATGATGGGCGCCACGGCCCGGCAAGCCAGCCAGGAACCGGTCACATTGACCTCCTGCACCTGCCGAAAATCCTCCACCGAAAGGTCCTCAATGGCGCCCCGTATATTGATGCCAGCGCTGTTGATTAAAATATCGATTTTCCCAAATTCCGCGACCGTTCTCTCAACCGCAGCCTGCACCTGATCCTCGCTCACCACGTCACCATTGAGCGCAATGCATTTTTGCCCGGTGCGCGCATGAATTTTTTCAGCGGCGGCCAGGGTGCGTTCTTCATCACGGCTCAAAAGGGCCACCGAGGCCCCCGCATCGGCCAGGGCCGAGGCCATTTCAAAACCGAGACCGCGGTTCCCGCCGGTGACAAGAGCCACGCGCCCATCCAATTTAAAAAGATTGAGGATATTCATGTTGGAAAATAAATAACCTCCTCCAATGGCCGCTGTCTAGCCCGGATATTTCATGAAGGGTAAAGTTTGGCTCGTTATTGCTATTGGAGATGGAGATGGATTTCTTTGTATTTTGAGCAGATCGTCTTGATTTTTAGGTGTTTTTCAGGGTGTAGAGACACTGCCCCCTTTCCCCCATTGGTTCGGTAGTGCCGGGGGCAGCACCAATGCACCCTTTAGGTTGGCACCAATCGGCGGGCCGCATGGTTGAAAAGACTGGCCCAAGGATAACTCTCACTTAGGTGAAAGTGAATCGTTCGGGTGTTGCGCACGATGACCGCTCCGATCTTGATTAATTTGAGCCGCAGGGTGTGGCATTGGGCCCGCGTGTAAACGCCGGGATGAAACCGGTACGGGGGTCGGGGTAAAACCGGTACGCTTGGAATAAGGTTTAGGTTAGTAATTGCAGGTACGTCAAGGTTTAGGGTTTGGGAGTTGGTTTTGGGGATTGGCTTGGGGTCGGTGAGGAGGCCGGAGGCCGACGAGCCGGGCCCAAGGCGTTTATTGTTTTGTGCCACGGCGACGGCGTCGAGCATCGCGCAAGCGGTAGCTTTGCCCGTTGGCTTCGAGGATATGCACCCGATGGGTGAGTCGGTCCAGCAGAGCTCCGGTGAGCCGTTCGGAACCGAGCACTTCGATCCAGTTCTCAAAGGGCAGGTTGGTGGTGACGATGAGACTGGTGCGCTCGTAAGCGCGGCTGACCACGTCGAAGAGCAGTTCGGAACCGGTCTTGGAAAAAGGGACGTAACCGAGTTCGTCGAGGATGAGTCGGTCGAGCCTTTCGAGTTGCTTCATGAAGCGCTGCAGGTCGTGGTTGTCGCGTTGCTCGAGCATATGGGTAACCAGGGCGGTGACCCCGAAGAAACGGATCCGCGGGCCCTGGGCACAGGCGGCAAAGCCCAGGGCGGTGGCCAGGTGCGTTTTACCGGTACCGGCGTTACCGAGGAGCAGCACGTTTTCGCGCTGGTCGACATACTCCCCGCGCATGAGCTCTCGGATGAGCGCTTCGTTGATCGAGGGCTGCGCTTCAAAGGCGAAGCTCTCGAGGGTCTTGAGCACGGGGAAACGGGCGTTTTTGATCCGCCGCTGGGCGGCCCGCTGTTCGCGTTCAATGAGCTCCCGTTCGACCAGATGCAACAAAAAGGCGGCGTAATCGAGCCGGTCCCGGGAACAAGCCGCGGCCACCGCCGGCCATTCGCGCAGGATGGTGGGCAACTTCAGTTTCTTGAGGTGATGGTGTAACAGCAGCTGGTTTTTTTCTTCCTTCATAAAGCCCCTCCTGGAATCTTGAGCAGTTCGCTGTAGGCACCGAGGTCAGGGGCGGCCACACGGACGTGACGCAGGTGTGGATGGCCGTCCAGCCGGAAGGTTCTGCTCCCGTAGTCTTCCTGAGGATAGAGATACTGGGCGATGGCCTCACGAGTCAGTCCCCCCACCCGCAGGGCCGAGACGACGGCCTGCTGCAAGGCCGCCATGGGGTGTTTCTCCAACAGCCGCAGCACCCGGATATACTCCCGGGTGCCTTCGCCCCCGCATTGGCTTTCGAGCCGGCGTCTGAGGACCTGCAGGCACTGCGGCAACTGCCAGCCCGAGAGTGGGCGGGCGAAGTCCAAAGCGCCCGGTTTTTTCTCCAGCAAAGCCAGGTAGTGCACCGGCTCGAAAGAGACTTGCTCTTTATCCCAAATGCGGCGGTGCCGGGCCACCTCTTGGCCCCCACAGAAGATCACCACCTGCCGACAGGACCCTTCCACCACCACCGGATGGTGGGCGCAGCGCACCGGCACCGAATAGTCGTTGCACTCGAAGCGCACCAGCGAGAGGCTGCTGACGCAGGTCGAGCGTTTGCGGCTCGCTTCAAAGGGTATGGGCGGCAACGCCAGCATGACGGCGCGCTCCTCGGCCAGCAGTTCCTTTTTCACCGCCCTTTTCCCGCGTAATTTACGCTCCATGTCCCGCTCACATGCCTCCAACAGCTTTGCGTTGAGTTCCTCCAGGTCCCGAACCTGCGGTACCGGTACCAGGAAGTTGGCCCGGGCATAACGCACGATCCCCTCGACCACGCCCTTCTCGTTGGGCCGGGCGGGCAGACAGAAGTGTTCCTCGAACAGGTAATGGCTCTGTAGCTGCAGAAACCCGTCGGTCAGCTTGCGTTCACGCGAACCGATAATCTTACCCACCGCCACCTTCGAGTTGTCATAGCTGATGCGCCGGGGCACCGCCCCGAAAAACTCAAAAGCTCGCAGGTGCCCCTCCCAGAAGCTCTCCGTGCACTCCCGTTCGAACACCTGCACGAAAAAGGCATCGCTGTAGGGCAGGCTCATGGCAAAAAATGGCCGCCTACGCAATTGCCCCGCCTCCTTCACCAGGGCATGACCGAAGTCCACCTGTCCCTCCCCGGGGCGGTGCTCCAGCGGCACGAACACTTCCCGCCGCCTCGCTCGCAGCTCGGCCACCACCTCCTTGACCGCCGTGTAGCCCCCTTGGTAGCCCTTCTCCCGACCCAAACGCTGGTAGATCCGTTTGGCCGTATGGCGCTGCTTCTTGGGCACGTTCCGGTCCGCTTTGAGCACCTCCTCGATCCAGCCCACATACGGATCGATCTTGCGCTCTCGCCTCTTCTTGCGCCGGTATCCCGGCGGCTGGGAATAGGCCAGCATCTTTCCCAGGGTCTCCCAGTGCAGTCCCTCTTCTCGCATTACAGAGCGCTTGCTCTGCTTGTCCCGCAGCACTTTGTGCCGCACTCTTGTCCATTGCTTCATATCTCGATACACTCCTCCTTTCTAGGATAAGCGTACCGGTTTTAAAGCGCCCTCTTTACCGTACCGGTTTTTCCCCGGCGTTTACACCCGCGCCCACTTCGTCCCTTTTAAGGCTAACCGGCGCATGGCTTCCATCAAGGTGTAGGCCAGCGCCGACGCCGACAAGAGCAATCGCCACTGATTGGCCCACCATTGATGGGCGCTGGTGCGCTCGCTGAACAATTGCATCTGTTCCTTGATTCGGTTCTCCATTTCACCGCGGCCACAGTATACCTTGTCGTAAAGCTCCTGGGGATCGCCCGGCAGGTTCGTCACCACGAAGCGCGGGTTGGACCCCTGTGCGGTGTGTTCGGCTTTATGGATGACCAACCGCAGCCATCGCCACGAATCGGCAGCATAGACGAAGTCCTGGAATAACCGTTGTTTTTTACCCCTTAGTTCGAACCATTCTTTGGCCTGCTTTTGCAACTGCTGGGCATCTTGCTGCAAGCGTGCATTGCGAGCCATCCCCACGATGTAACTAGAGGCTGTCCCAAAAGGGTGATTTTTGCGAGGGCTTTTGATAGGCGCTCATTCTAGAGGTATTTGCATTTGGGAGAGTATCAACTTTGCTCTCCTATGACGTTAGGATACTGGTTTTGGGGTCCGGTTGCCTGGGTTTCTTTGTATGAGCCGACAGTACGGCTGTGAAAAAGTATTGTCCTTGCTTTTCCGCTCTCTAGGCCGCCGCTTTGGTTTTTAGTTCGTCTTGCTGGGCCAGCATCTTGGCTACTTTCCATAGGTTGTGCGAGAGTACCGACCAGGCTACGCTGATCGAGCGGTTGGCAAAGCCTTTGCTGCGCAACCGCCCGGCCTGCCAGCGATTCTTCAATACCCCGATCCGCCCTTCGGTGCTGGCCCGGCGCTTTTGCAATTGTCTGAACAGTGGTTCCTCCATCCGTTTTTTCAACTGCTTCGGATCGCGTGGACAGAGCGCGTCGTAGATTCCCTCCTGGGCTAACTGCCGGCGGGCCCGCTGGGAGGCAAATCCCCGGTCCGCGCACATGGCCGCTATGGGTTCTTCCAGGTTGAAGCGGTTCTGTCTTTGCAAACTCTCTTGCATTTGTTCATTTTCGCTTGGAGTTCGGCTGCCGTAGAGTTTCCAGTCCAGCAGGTACCCTTCAACGCTTTCTCCCAAAAACAGGGTGTTGCCGAACTCGACCTCTTGGCCCGCTTTACCTCGCACAATCACCTGCCCATCGAGTTCGTAAACACTCAAGACTTTCTCTGCGTTTTTCACCTGGCGGCCGCCAATGATCCGCTCGTGCGCCTGTTTGATGACCACCGGGATTTGCTCGCTCATGCGCTCCATCCGGGCGAGGATCTGTTGGACCTGTTTTTCGCTGTAATCGCTTTGCTCCCAGCAGGCTTGCAATAATTCCCGGTGACTGCGGGCATGCTCCCCGATCCGTTTGAGCAGCTTTTTCATCTGCCTCAAGATACCCTTGCGCTGCCGCGCGCTGTCCTTTCGCCGCCGGCTGTGGGTCATCTGTATGCACAGCCGATTCATCTGCCGAGCCAAGGGCTCCGGTTCGATCGGCATGCGATGGCGCACACCGGCCTTCTCGCGGATCAGCCGGATCGCTTTGAGCAACGTGCCGGCTACATCCTTGAGTAATACCCAGTCCGTCGGCCAATGAATGTTAGCCTCCAAACAGGTGCCGTCGATCAGGCAAATGGTGGGGTCAATCGGCTTGTCCAATCTCACCTGCCGGGCCAGAAGGGCATCGCCCACCACCTCAGTCAAGGTCCGGTGCAAGGCCCTCAACTGCTCTTCGCTGAAAAACTTCGAGGCCCGCTCCAGGGTGCTTTTGGAGATGCCCCTGATGCCATCGATCTGCCGGACACGGCAAAAGTCGGCCAACAGATCGCTGCTGCCCAGAGCCCGCGACAAATGCCGAAACGAAATCCCTCCGAGCAGACGGCCCAGCGTATCCATGCGCAGTGCCTTGATGGCAAAACTGGCCCGCTGCCGCCGGGCCTTTAGACCCATTGGCGGCCACCCCTCCAAGGCCAGCTCAATGGCCTGCGATTCCACCTCCGAGTCGATCAGCAGCCGATCGATTCGATCAATGGTGGCGCGGAAGTTATCGTAATCGAGGCACCGGTCGACCACAGTTAAAGCTGGACGCAGGAGGCATTGGATGGCTATATTTTTCATAGAAAGGGCTATATTGATTTTCGCTAACTCAATTATAGAACCCTCTTTTGGCCGGATCGAGCAAAAACTTGCTCTTTCCGGCTCTTTTTATCAACGTCATCCAGTTGACTATAAAATCTTTATATTTTTGGGACAGCCTCTAACTAACTTCGTTGCGGTCGCACCAAGAGAGTATCCGGTCTCGACAAAATCCACTGTCGGCGCGCCAAATAATCCGCGTACGGGGCCAGCTTTGGCGAATCCGTTTAACCAGCAATTTGAGGATGGCCCCGGCATGCCTGCTGGCATCGATCTTGCTCGGCCGCAGGTAGGCCACCAGCAGCTGATCACCGCAAAAAACATATAGCGGCAGAAAACAGTAATGATCATAATAACCGTGGAAAAAACGTCCCTCCTGGAGCCCGTGCACCGGATTGTCGGTGGCGTCAAAGTCCAGGATGATCTCTTCGGGTTCCTCGGCAAAGGAGCCCATGAACTGTTCGACCAACAGCTCGTTTACCGCAAAGGCCGCCCGCCGATCCTGCCCGTTTTCAAAACGACACAAAGTCGGCGCGCTGGCCAACGTTTCAATGCGCCCCGTTACCGTTTGCAACAATGGATCGTGGCGCAGGGTATCAAAGTCGTTCAAATCCTCATAGCCCGCCACCAGCCCGTAAACGCGCTGCCGCAGCATCCCCAATACCTCATGGCGTACTTTGCCCTTCTGCCGTTTGTCCACTAACTGTCGGGCCGCTCGTTCGGTCAAGCCCAACTGCCGATCCACTTCCCGGATCAAAAGCAGTCCGGCATCCGAAGTAACCTCTCCGCCCTTGAAATCAACCCGCACACGGCGGCCTTTTACCCTTGTCAACTGTAGCTTTAATTGTTTACCTTTTGTCATCGCTGATATTGCTTTAATTATTGATCTATCCTGCTGTATATCAGCAGTTAAGCATATCAACGATACTTTTTTTACGAAATATCCGGGCTAGTGTGGAACACTGATTATCCACACTTAAATTTAAATCGAATTCAGCCATTCATTCCGTCGGCAATCCCGCTGGAACGCTGAACAAGCTGCCGTCGTCGCCCCTCTGAAAAAACCGCATCTCCGGGCTGTTGTCCTCAAAGGTAAAAATCCAGCCAAGGGCGTCTCCGTAGAGAAATATCCAGCGGTAGGTATTTTCATTGAGGAAGATAAATTCCCCAAGGCCGAGATCGAAGAGGAAGATCGCGTCGGTGGTGCTCCCATCAAAAACAAATTGCCAACTGTGTTCTTTGTGGAAAATCCATGGCCAAAACTCGATGTTATAGCTAGAGTACCAGGGAGAATCCCTCCACCCGGGAAAACCCGCAATAGCGGTTCCACTGAAAATGTCCGAAGGCATGGAGTCCATAGCGTGGATATTATCGATGCCAACCGTGGCCAGAACATGGGGTGCATGTTTACCGGGGGAAACGGGCTCAATAGCATCATTGCGGATAAGCAGGGTGGTGACGTTGGATAACGTTAGCTCTACGTCATTGATTCCTAGGTCTTCTAGGTCTTTATGGACTCCTTCTACAAATACAAGGTCATCCACGGAAAGACCGAAAACATAGTGTTCCCAAAGATTTGCGGCCAAGGGTGGGGTTTGTGATTTTGTCGCAAATGTTCCACCCGGACCAAATATCAGCAGCCTGATTCGGACATTGGAGGTGCGAAGGTCGAATCGATTTAAATCCATTTCAATGGCTTTTACGTTATTGGCCAGGTAATCTCCGGCCCAACGAGAGGTGTTTTTAGTCCCTTAGTCCCTAAATGAAATGCAATGCCATCGCGCCGAATTTCCAGGTAGCCGTCCGTCGATCCATTGGCTCCCCCCTCGGTGCGAACTATGGGATTGGCCCCACCACCGGATTGGCCCCACCACCCCAGCCGTTGACGCCGCCCGAGTTAAAATCATCAATTTGGTCTATTTCAATGGCAAAGACACTCAAATCCGTCAGAAGGAGACATACCGCCAAAGTTCTGACAGGTTGAAAAATGGGCTTCAGAAGATTTCTCATCCGGGATGTCATATAAGAACCCTCAAAGTTGCTGAATATTCCGAGATTTCCCATTTGAACATTCATAATCGCAGGAAATAGCGATTCCCCGATTTCACAGTTTTAATTTTCCATACCATTTGTCAATTTTTACGTTCGCAATTGGTAATCAAACAGGTGGCGTTGAGTATTATGGGGCTACTGCCAGATACTGAATCTGTTATTTCAGACCGACTCGGCCTGTTGAACTGATCCAGTATGAAAAGGGTCGCGATATCCTTCAATTCGGACAAATCCGGCGATCTTTCAGGGTAATCCTCAGCAACATAGACCGCTTCCCCTGCATTTTTCACTATCAACAGCCGCAAATCGGCTCCCGTTTCCAGGCTTTTGTCCTGTAGTAATTGGGATTGCGGAAAAAGGATATCTTCCTCCCCCGTGATCAAAAGGACGGGAGGGGAAGTTTTCCCGATAAAATACACCGGGCTGGCATCAATGTAGTTTTGAGGAACTTCCTCCACCGTCCCGCCGAGGCCGTATTTCAGTTGGGTGCGCACTTTTTTCTTATCTTTTTCCTCGCTGTCTGCCACCGCCAGGGCGATTTCGTGCAAATCGGTAACCGGGCCAAAGGCTATGATAAATGAAATCGTCTCGTCCTCAAGACCAGCCATGAGAGCGAGATGCCCACCGCTGGCATTGCCGATCAATCCCACTTTGGAGGCATCGATGCCGTATTTGCCAGCATTCTCTATCAACCACACGACGGCGTTCTTGCAATCATCAATCAACGCGCTGAGGGGCGATTTCTTGCCGCCTTTGCTGAAATTGATGGAGGCGAGGATAACTTGATAGTCCGCCACAAAATCGAGAAGAAGGTTCCGGAAAAAGGGAATATCCAGGATTTCGGATCGCGTCCCCCTGCGGTAGCCGCCGCCGTGGATGTAAACGATCAGGGGCAATGCCTCCGGTACATCCGCCTCAGACCGATAGATATCCAGTTGCAATGGTTTGGATGAAACATCCCGATATACAAGATCGGAAACCACCACCACCCCCTTGGGCAAAGAAGATGGCGAAGGACCTTTCGGACTTTCAATAACCTCGTTTCCTCGAAAGGTCGACAAGCTGATGGAAAAGATTATTAGAATAAGAAAGCGCGCTTTCATTTTTACGGCAACTCATCTAACATCCGGGGATGCTGTTCAAGTTCAATATTACAAATATGAGTAAACACAAAAATCGGTTTTCGATTTTGGGATGCGCCATTTTTCTGGCCTTTTTACCAATTGAAAAGACATTCGGTTTTTCCCTGAGTTCCCTCCAGAACCTGCCCGGTTTCTCGGTCAATGTTCTCAAGCTGACGCCCGACGCCGAAAAATTAGGTGTCACCCAGGAAAAACTGCGCGAGGTCCTGGTCAAGCATTTGCAGGAGGCGGGCCTGCCGGTTGTTTCCGAGGAGAAATCATCCTCTCTGCCGGGAAAACCGATCCTCGAACTGACCGTTATCCTGCGCAAAGTGAGGGATGGCAGCAGTTATATTTTTTCCATCAACCTGGCCTTGCAGAAAATGGTTTCACTGGAACGACCAACCGATAACCTGGCGGGAATCTATGCACCCACCTGGGAAAAAACAATCTTGGGAATGACCAACAAGAAATACTATATCGAAGTGGGCACCCGGCAGTTGCTCGACCGCTTTGCCCAGGAATACAAGGTGGAAAACCTTTGATTCCGGCCCCCAATCGATGTTATTAATCCGGCAATTGAATAGTAACAGTTAAGCGGCGTATTGAACATCCCGATGATGGAAGAGTTTTTTAATCAAAATTGGTTTTCGTTGCCTGCTGCGCAGGTGGGTTCGCAGACTTCCCTGCAACTCAATTTGGCTGCGCGGGGCCGGCAGGTTCTTCAAGTTGGCTTTGACCGTGTTATTCAAATACTCATCGGGGTTCAATTCGGGACTGTAAGATGGTAGATAAAAAATCCCGATCCTATCGCGGTGGGCTTCAATCCAACCGGTTACTTTTTTAGCATGATGCACTCTCAGATTGTCCACAATGAGAAAGATTTTCCGGTTGGCTCCTTTGATTAACTGGCGCAGAAATTTGATAAACAGTTCCACATTCAAGGCTCCCTTGTAAACCATGAAACGCAGCTTTCCACGGTTGGTTATAGTCGAGATCATGCTCGTGCTAAAACGACGCGCACTGCGTTTGGCAACTGGCGTTTTACCGCGCGGAGCATAACCTCTTCCCCGATGATCTTCGCTACTGATGCCGGTGATGCCGGTTTCATCTCCCCAGTGGATTTGGGCCTGTTGCGCTTTGGCTCTGGCTTCGATGGCCGGGTAAGTTTGATCAAGCCACTTCTTAATCGCCTCAGGCTGCTGCTCATAGGCTTGTCTTCGAGGTTTTTGTGGAGTGAAACCCCAACGGCGAAGATACTCGCCCACCGTGCGGATCGGCATCTTCAAAGCAAACTGCCTTTCAATCAACTCTTGTACCGCTTGGCGCGTCCACAGGGCAAAGGGCATCTTAAGCTGGTCGGGTCTCTTATCGGTAATCATTCGGCACACCATGCGCTCTTGTTGGGAGCTCAATCTTCGACATTGGCCCTGCCGACGGCCCCGTTGTCCAAGCCGCAGGGCTTTTGGCCCTCCATTTCGGTAAAGGGCCCACCATTTGCGCACAGCGCTGATCGATACCTTTAAAACCACGGAAACCTCTTCATAAGTGCAACCCTCTCTTTTCAGATCCACCGCCCGACACCTCAGCTCATATATAGTCTCTTCGCTTAGTGAACGCGCATCATTCCTATTCATGAACCTACTTTAGCATAAGTTATTGATATGTCACTATTTATTTGCCGGATTAATAGATGGATGTTAGATGAATTCACATGCAAAAAATAAGGGCAGCCGTTTGTTACGAATTTGGGAAACCCCTCGTGGTCGAGGAGATCGAGATCGCTCCACCACAGCAGGGAGAAGTCAAGGTGCGGGTGGCCGCGACCGGCATTTGCCATAGCGACATTCATTTGATCAAGGGAGAATGGGGCGGCCCCGTTCCCCTCGTTCCGGGGCATGAAGTGGCCGGAGTGGTTGAAGAAATTGGCCCTGATGTTATCACAGCCAAAGTGGGGGATCCGGCAGTGGTTTGCCTGGTGCGCAATTGCGGACGCTGCCATTATTGCGCCAAGGGACTGCCCCAAATGTGCTCGGGGGATTTTGCCCTCGCCCGGGAAAGCCGTTTAAAGAACTTGCAAGGGGAAACTTTAGCGCCGGGCCTGTTCACGGCCGGTTTTGCCGAATGTGTGGTCGTGGACCAATCCCAGGTCGTCCCGGTGCCGGTGGGTTTTTCGCTGGAGCGGGCCGCTTTGCTGGCCTGCGGGGTTGTCACCGGTGTGGGGGCGGTGGTCAATACGGCCGAAGTTGAAACCGGTTCCAGTGTTGCCGTAATCGGTGCCGGGGGAGTCGGTCTCAATTCCCTCCAGGGAGCAGCCTTGGCAGGGGCTTATCCCGTTATAGCCATCGATTTACTGGACAGCAAGCTGGAACAAGCAAAAGAGTTTGGGGCCACCCACTGCCTGCGCGTCGGCGATGGGGACATGGCCGAAGAAATCCGCAAAATCACATCGGGTCGGGGGGCCGATTATGCCTTTGTCACGGTGGGGACCGTCAAGGCCATAGAGCAGGCCATAGAATTGGTGGGCAAACGGGGGACCGTTGTCATCGTGGGCCTACCGCCGGTTGACACCCTCGTTTCCTTTTCAGCCATGACCCTGGTGCGCGCCGAGAAGCGCATCATCGGCAGCCGCATGGGCTCGACCCGGTTGGCAGTGGACGTGCCTCGACTTATCGAACTCCACCAGGGAGGCCGCCTCAAACTCGAGGAATTGATCAGCGGAAGGTATTCCCTTGAACAAATCAACGAAGCCATTGAGTCAATGGAACAAGGCAAAGCGCTGCGCAACCTGATTGTTTTTGACCGAAATTAACCACGGTTTGTTCATATGTGATAGGTTCTAAAGTGGCCAGATGCGGGGAATCAGGATTATACTGAAGGTGAAATAGAGAAAATTCAGTGGAAGCCCGATTTTGGCAAAATCCCTGAATTTATAGCCTCCCACGCCATAGACGTAGGTATTTGTCTGGTAGCCGATGGGCGTTGAGAAGCTGGCCGAGGCGGCGATCATGGTGGCAATCAGCAATGGCCGGGGGTCGATCCCCATATCGGCCGCTACCCACAGAGTAATGGGGGCCATCAGCACAATGGTGGCGTTGTTGGAGAGCAATTCGGTGAGTATGGCCGTGCAGAGATAAATACCGGCCAATATTGCGTAAGGCTTGAGCGCATCCGAAAAAACGTTTTCCACCGCCGATACCATGCCCCCGGCAATCAGGTGTGCCGCGCCAGTATCCTGCATGGCCAGGCCGATACCGAGCATTCCGTAAATAAGGAAAATGATGCTCCAGTCGATGGATTCGTAGGCTTCCTTCGTTTTGAGACAGCCGGTCAGGAAGAGAAAACCGCATCCAATCAAAGATACCGCCACAATGGGAGCCAGGTTCAATGAAACCAGCAGTATGATGGCCGCCAGTGTTCCCACCACCAGTGGCATCTTTTTTCGCCCGCTCTTGGCCGGGGTGGCCGGCCGGTCGAGCAATAAAATGTCGTCGCTCTTGCGCAATTCCTCGATCGCACGATCCGTTCCCATCAACAGCAAGATGTCGCCGAAATCAAATTCCATTTGATCGATTTTTTCGCGCACATTGACGCCTCTGCGGTGCATGGCCAATATGATCATGTTGAACCTCTGGCGGAAATTGAGGGCTTTGACCTTTTTTCCGGTTAAGGTGGAGCGTGGGCCGATGACCGCTTCAACGATGGAACCCTCATGCGCGGCGATGGCTTCCAGGCCAAGATTCATTTCCGCAAACAGTTCCAGGCCGTCAAGGCTGCGAGCATGGGCGAATCCGGAAGGCCGGCAGGAAAGCACCAGCCGGTCTCCTTCCGCCAATGGTATGGTTTTGGGGTTGACCCTGAGAACCACCTCACTGCGCACAATTTCCAGAACCCTCAGGCTTTTCCCTTTTAATATGCCGGATTCATCCACCGTTCTGCCGACCAGTTCCGACCCCTTTTGAACGAACGCTTCGGTCAGAAATTCCTTTCTCTCCTCTTCGCTCAAAATCGAAGTCAGCGTCTCTCTTTTCGGCAGCAAACGATTGCTGAACAAAGTCAGGTAAACCGTTGCTACCAGCAGGAGGGGAATCCCCACCCAGGCCAGCTCGAACATGGCCAGCGGAGGTTGCCCGGCCTCTTCCATAAATTCGCTGGCCAGGATATTGGTACTTGTTCCCACCAGGGTGCAGGTTCCGCCGAAAATGGAAGCATAGGATAAGGGTATCAGCAGTTTCGAGGCCGGCACGTCCATGGTGCGGGCTAGGCTCAGCACCACAGGCATAAAAACCACCACCACCGGCGTATTGTTGGTGAATGCCGAAATAAAGGCGACGGACAAGATCATCAGGGGCAGAAATTTCCTCATGCCAATGCTGGCCACGCGGCTGAGAAAGCCAGCCAGTATATCGATGGCCCCGCATTTTTGCAGCGCCGTGCTAACCACAAACATGGCCGCAATCGTGATCGGGGCGGGATTTGAGAAAACCTTTATCAACCTCTCCGGACCGGGCAATTTTTCCGCCCACGGCAGCAACCCGGCCAGCATGACGGCCCCGAAAAGAGCAATAGCCGTCAGGTCCGTCGGCAGCTTTTCCAGCGTAAAACTTACTACCGCAAACGCCAAAAGGAGGAACATAAAGGCAATTTCCCAGGTCATTGTATTTTATTCATTTATTCATTTATTGGGCTGATGGCCGCTCTTTGAGATTGCTTGCCGCAACTTGTGTTTTGTAACATCCTATCTTAATAAAAAACCTGAACTTATCAAGAACCATGAACGATAGAATTGAAAACATAAACCGCCGGAACAACGTGCAATACATCTACGATTTTTTAAAAATTGTCCTTTTGGCCGCTGTTTTTCCACTGCTCGATTCTTCCCCGCTGGCCGCTGATGAAGTGATGCAATTGAATCCCGATGGAATTATCGAAATCACCGGCAATGACCAGATGAAATACAATGTTTCCAGCTTTGAAGTTACCGCCGGCCAGGAAGTGACCATTGTATTGAAAAATATCGGAAAACTGCCCAAAGTGGCCATGGCCCACAATGTTGTCGTGGTGACAATAGGAACCGATGTGATGCAATTCGCCATGGCTGGGATCGCCGCCAAAGACAACGACTATATATCACCGGGCATGCAGGACAAAGTCATTGCCAAAACCTCACTGGCAGGTCCGGGTGAAACCGTCAAAGTCACCTTCACGGCGCCATCGGAACCTGGTAGATATCCCTATTTATGCACCTTTCCCGGCCACCTCATGGCTGGAATGAAGGGCTTGATGACCGTCAAAGCCGGCTCCTGAATCACCTTGGAATTTAAGCAGTTCTCACTCACCCGGCGGGGGTGGGGAACCACTGGTAGAGGAAGAAATACACCAGAACCCCTGTCAGGGAGACGTAATACCAGAGCGGAAAGGTGACACGTGCCCAACGGCGGTGTTTTTCGAAATTTCCTTTCACCGCGAGGTAAAGAGTCCGCAGGACCAGGGGCACAATGACCATGGCCAGGATGATGTGGGAAATCAGCATGGGGTAATAAATCAGGGGCCAGATTCCCGTGCCTCCGAATTCCGTATGCATACCTTTAACCAGGATTCGGTTCGTCACATAACCGATTAAAAAGAGGCAGGACAGGAAAAGCGCACCAGTCATGGCTATACGGTGGGCGTCCTTTTTACCCGACCGGATGAGCAGATAGCCAATCGTCAACAGGACTGCGGCGGCGGCATTTAAACTGGCGTTGACAGCCGGCAAACTGATGGCTGATAAATATTGGCTCATTGGGAAGAGGATTCAGGTTCCGCCTGCGATGATGTTTCGAATTGTTTGATTAAGGCTTTGAGCTTTTTGGCCTGGTGGATTTTTGGGTTCAATTGGAGCGCTTTTTTCATGTGTTCAACACCTTTCTTTGTTTGACCCATCTCATTGTAAAGAACAAGGCCCAAGTATTTTTGGGCGTTGTCCCAGTTTTCGTCGGCCTCAACAGCCTTGAGATGCTGTTCCGCCGCTTCCTCGTGAAGCCCGAATTCCGTAGCCAGGCGCCCATGAAAAAAATGAAACGATCGATTGCCAGGCGTTGACGATGTAGCCAGGCGGTATTCTTCCAGAGCCTCCTCTTTTTTGCCCTTGGCCAGGAGAACCCGCCCCAGTATGCGGTGCACCCAGCCCTCGTAGGGCACAATTTTGGCTGCGTGGGAAAGGGTGGCAATGGCTTTGTCGTAGGCCCTTAAATTTTCATAGCATTGCCCCAGGTAAAACAAGGCCGAGGGGGAGTTCGGAAAATAACCGACATAACGCTCCAGGATTTCCTTGGCCTCCTTATATTTATGGGACTTGAGGAGGGCTGCGCCACTCGCATTTAGTGTGTCCGCCCGATAGGGATTGTGCTTTCTGACTTTTTCACCGAAGCGTATGGCATTCTTCCAATCCTGCTGATCAATGGAAAACCGCTGGTATTCATAAAACCCATCCGCCTTTACCCAGCGGTGTTGCAGTGCCCCCCAGTATATCGCCAAAAGAATCGAAATGGCCGCACACCCGACGGCCAGAAGGGTATGACTAAGTGTCCAAAGAGTCTCACCGCCTTTGTCATTGATTTGCTTCTTCCCGGGCCAGGGAGTTAATCGTACCAATAAAGCGATGTGCACAGCGATTAAATAGGGTGGAGTGGCCCGATAAAATGGAGAGCTGAAACAAGCCACCAGACCTATTCCCAACAGGGCGACCAGATGGTTGATGGCCATTAAGCGGCTGGATTTTCCCTCCTCTAGAAAAAACACGCGCCAGCTCATCTTAAATAATAGAAAACCAGACCACAACAATACCAAAAAACCTGGTATGCCCAGTTCCGCCGCCAGTTGAATAAAATCGTTATGGGCATATCGTGGCGCTTTAAACAGATTCAGTTCATTGTCCTCCCTTTGCGCCTCGTGGTAGTTGGGATATTGCGCCCGGAAATTTTGCACACCGATCCCGGTTAGAGGATGATCCTCAATCATTTTCAGGGTATTTTCCCAATAGATGAGACGAAACCGCATCGACGAAGTGTTGGTCAATTTGGCGAGTCTCTGCTTTTTATCAGGCGCCGGTTTTTCACTTTTCGCCACTGTTTCGGTCTGGGCTCGAACTTTTTTTTCATGTTTTAAATTCGGCAGGTAAGCCACGCAAAAGACCGCCATGACAGCTATCGCAAAAGCGCCAATTTTTTTAAAATCCATCCGGTGAACCGAATTGTGCCTCAAGCGATCCCAAAGAAAATACGCTCCCAGGAAGAAAAATTGACAACTAATCGCCAACCATGCGGCGCGCGTAACCGTAAAATAAACAAATATCAGCATAGCGGCCAGAACCGTCGCGCTGATCCAGGTAAAAATTTTGCCTCGGCAGGTCCCGAGTATTAACATAGCCGCCGGGAGCGTGCCCACCACATAATGCGTGGCCATGTTTCGGTTGGCGAACGTAGCTGCCGGTGAAGCGTTCTGGTGAACCCAATCGAGGCCGATCAAATACTGTAGAATACCCATCGCGGAAACGAGAAACCCCGATAGCAAAAGGCAGCTCATCAATTGAATATTGCGTTTCGGTCGATGGAGCAACTGGACGGCTAGAAAAAATACAAGACCGCAAGCGAACCAATGAATCCACTGCACTAAACTCAAATATGCATAATTAGACAGGAGTATGTTCAGGCCGCCCCAGGCGAAACCAACGCCCAAAGGAAGATACAATGGGCACTTCAACACGGAAAAGGATTTTTCCCGGCGGCAATGGAGCAGCCAGACCGCCAGCAGGACCAGAACCCCAAGTTGCAGAAAAATGGTTTTCGGGTAATTGGCATAATCGAAAGTAGTTTGAAAAATGGGAAAAGGTAGTAGCAGGGCGACGGCTAAAAAGAGCGCCCAGCAAAGTTTTTCCAGCACCGGCACCCTTTCCAGGACTGGCCTTCCCGTTTTTTTTTCGATCTCCCGCTTAACCAGTTCCAGGGGCAGCTTTAAATCCCCAGCAATAGTCTCCGCCGGTTTGCGCGTTGCGGACCGTTCAATGTATTTACGTTTTTTGTTGGACAGCTCCATTAACCGATATGCATTCAGAAATTAATTAACTACCCTCCGCTTTTTGGGAGGTCTTTTCAAATTCGGCAATGATTTTCCGAAGACTTTCCGCATCTCTCTGTTTCGGATTAACCTCCAGGGAAGCTTTCAGGTGTCGAATGCCTTCCTCTTTCCTTTTCAATCCATAATAAAGTGAATAGCCCAAATATTTGTGGGCTAGATCAAAAGCATTGTCTAGTTTGACGGATTCCAGCAGAGCCCTGGCTGCTTCTGCATACTTTTTTTCTTTGTAGGCATAATAACCGAAGTTGTAATGGTAGAGATTTTTTTCGGGAGTATATTGGGCCGCCATACGAAAGCTTTCCATCGCCTCCCTGTCTTTTCCTTGCGCTCCCAGGACTTGACCCAACAGGTAGTGGATGCTGCCGTCTCTCAAGGAGTATGCGGCTGCCTTGCGGGCGGATTCAAGGGCTTTGTCCATTTTTCCCATCTTGTAATAAATGGTGGCCTGATGGTAGAAGTTTCCGGCGTCATGGGGAGAAAGACGACCCACTTTTGTCAGATATTCGATGGCTGCATCCAACTCCCCAAGGGCCAGGTGCGCCCTTCCAATGTAGTTCAGGGTGTCTTTGCGGTAGGGATTGAAAGAGCGCACTTTCTCTCCATAAACAATCGCGTTTTCCCAGCTTTGCTTGCTGATCGACCTCCTTTGCAGGCTGATGTAACGATCCGCCCACAACCACTTAATCTGTAGGTAACCGAACCCGCCCAAGGCCATCAGGGCAATCGTCAATGCTGCATAAAAACGGGGTCCGGATCGATAAATGCGTGGGAAAGCGGCTCCGGTTGATTTCCCTTCTTTTTCCGTTGGGCCGATGCTGCATATCCGTGCCAGCACGGCAGCGTAAAGGCCAAAAATGAGCGGCGGTATGGCGCTATAGAGAGGAAAACTGAAGAGAGCATTGACCGACATCCCGGCCACGGCCGTCAATCCAGCCGCAGCTATAAGCCGGTCATCCTCCCGGCTGCCGGAACCGAGAAGCCGTTTTGCCATACGGAGAAATTCCCAGGCCATCCAGAGTATTAAAAAAAATCCCGCCAGCCCCAATTCCGCCGTTAGTTGAAGGTAATCGTTATGGGCCTGGTAGCGGTGCCGGTAGATGACCAATTTGTCTTCGCTCTCAACTTCATTCATTGTGGCGGGGAAAAATAATCGATAATTTTGCACCCCCACCCCGATCCAGGGGCGATCCCTGATCATGCGCAGGGAATTGCTCCAGACAAAAAATCGGTCCTTGATCGATTTATGAGATTTTCGCAGTTGCCCAGTCGCCCTGGTTCCATCTTCGACACTGGTGCCGGAATCCCACATGCCGGAGATGCGGTAATAGATTTTTTTTTCACGAAATTCCCAACCATTGGGGCCGAGGTGAGTCAATATTGCCAGGAGGGCCAATGCCCCCGCCAAGGCGCAGGATTTGTTTCTATTCAAAGCTCGTTTGGTTTTCCTCACAAAACGATTGTGCAGCCAATAGAGCGCGAAAAGTCCCGTTTCCATCGTCAGGCAAACCCAGGCGGCTCTCGTGAATGTGTAAAAAGTGTAGGCCGCCATGATCGTTCCGGCCATCGCCCACACCCACACGGAGGCCGAGGCCGTCCTTGGAGCGGAAAAAAACAGATAGACCGTGGCCGGAAATGCCATCACGATAAAATGCCCGGCCATGTTGCGATTGGCAAAAGTGGCGGCGGGCTTCGCCGTTTGCCCCACCCAGTCTACCCCCAGCAAATGCTGCAGGATTCCCAAAAACGATATGAGCATTGCGGACAGGGCCAGGACTTTCAAAAAGCTCTCCCAACGGTCTTTGTTGCGAAACTCCTGCGCCGCCAAAAAGAACAGCACGGCGCAGGCGGCCCAATTCGACCATTGGGAAAATGCCAGAAACCGGTAGGTGGTCCAGATTTGTGAAATGAGCGACCAACCGATAAAAAAGGCCAGAGGCAGATAGAGCCGGTTTGAATAAATTTCCACCGTGCGGTTCCGGCCGCAGTTGATGGCCAGCCAGATCGTCAGAAGGAGGAGCGCGCCCACTCCGATAAAGGCTTTTTTGGGCAAATCGCTGTAATCGGTGATCCCGTTGATAAGGATGAAAGGCGCCAGAAACATGAGGGCCAGGATGAGCCGGAAAAGCAAGCTTTCACGCAGTGGTTGGCCGACGGCTTTGTCCTTGTTTCCTCCTGCCACCAGATGCAGTTCCGCTTTGACTTCTTCCGGTGACAAGCCCAGGTCCCGGGCAATCTCGGCCACCGGTTTTCGCCCCGCGTGGCGTTTGATGTATTTTCGTTTTTTATTGGAAATCGCCATGTCCGTTCGGCGCAAAGCCTCAACTCTTGGAACTGGATTTATGTGCGGCTATGACCTGCCTGAGCTGCTCGGCGTCTTTTATCCGGGGATTCAACTGAAGGGCTTTGTCCAGATGGATGATGCCGGAATCCGGTTCATCAAGTTCGTAAAAAAGGATCAGGCCGAGCAGCAAATGCCCTTTATCGAAGGATGGTTTTAAATCGATCGCTTTGCGGAAAGCACTGGCCGCTTCCTCGAATCGTTTCATTTCTCTGGCCTTGATCCCCAGATTGTATTGGTAGCTGAAGTTCTCAGGTTTCAGTTCCACGGCCATGCGAAATTCCTTCAGAGCCTCTTCATGCTTGCCCAGGGAAGATTTTACGCTGGCCAGCAAATCGTGCATTCTCTCCACATTGGGGTCGATTTCAATGCCTCTCTGGAGCGCTTTTTCTGCCTCCTGGTATTCTTTCAGCAACTGGTGGCTTCTCCCCAGGAGCATTAGGCCTTGGGCGTAATAGGGGTTGTGTTTCTGATAGGCGGCCAGCAAATCCCTCGCTTTTTTCACTTTTCCGAGTTTCAGATAGATCTGGCCCTTCATCTTCATAGTTTCACTGAGCAGCGGGTTGTAACGTTTTGCCATTTCAAGCTGGGCCAGCGCTTCCTTATACTTTTCCAACCTGATGGCCACATGCATAGAATGATAATGTTCATCCGATTTAATGACGCGGTATTGCGCCATCGACCAAAGGATCAATCCTGCCAGGGACAGAATGCAGCCCGCTCCGCTCCATCGGGTACCGGCCACGATCCAGGTATCTCCACGCTCCTGATTTTTAACCGCAACCCCCTGGTTATGGTATGAGGTGAAGAATATGGCAAAGTAAACAGCCATCAATATCGGCGGTACAGCCCGGTAGAAGGGAAAGCTGAAATTCGCATTGAGCGCCATTCCGGCCAGGGCAATCAATGCCGCTGCGCCCAATTGGCGGTCATCCGGTGGACATTCTTTTCCCAGCAGCCTGCTCATTCTCTGAACAATAAGGACGCAGGTCCAAATGAAAATTATGGCGAATGGCAACCCCAGTTCGGACAGCAATTGCAGGTGGTCGTTGTGTCCATGCACCGCTTGTTTAAGAATGAGGCTGTTGTTTCCTCTGGGCCGTTTGATGGAGGTTGTCGGGTAGTGGATTTTGAAATTATCCGCCCCGACTCCCAATAGTGGTTTTCTGGCAATCAGCTCAAGCGTGTTCTCATATAATATAAGGCGTGATTTGACGCTCATGGCGGAATAACCCCGCAGCTTTTGAAATTTCTCATTGGCCACGCGGGTTTCCGCATCCCACATCCCAGCAATGTAATTATATGACTCCTCGCCGCGCCAGCGCACGCCCTCCGGTGTTAGGAAGGACATCGCTATGGTCAGGGCAATGGCGGCCCCTAATGCGGCCGCTTTCTGTTTACCAAAAACGGTTTCGGTTTTGAACCGAATCTTTTCGAAAACGAAAACGGAGATGAAAAGCAGGAACTCGAAAGAAACGCAAACCCATGCCGCTTTGGTGTGGGTGTAGAATATAAAGGTATTCAAACAGGCCAGGAAGAAGGCAAAGAGCCAGATCGTCCGTTTATTTTTAGCGCTCAGCAGCAGGTAAAGACCAGCCGGGAAGACCAGCACGAAAAAGTGTCCGGCCATATTTTTATTGGCAAAGGTAATGGCCGGACGAGCCGTTTGAGGAAACCAGTCCACTCCGAGCAAATATTGAAAAAATCCCAAAAACGACAGCACCACGGCCGAGGACACGATCGCAATAAAAATAACACGCGCCTGTTGTCTGTTTTTAATGATTTGCGCGGTCAGGAAAAAGACCAGCCCGCAGGCCGCCCAATGCGTCCATTTGGACAGTCCGGAATAGGTGTTGAAGGACCAGGTTATGGACAACAACACCCATAAAAGAAAGGCGGCCAACGGCAGGTAAAGCCGGCATTTGACAATGGTCAGGGTTTTGGAGCGAAACTGCTCGAACAGCCAAACCGTCAGCAGCAGCAGGGAACCCAACTGGATGAGCGCGGCCTTGGGCAGATAAGAGCTGGCGTAGATTTCCTTGAAGTTCGGGAACGGGGCCAGAAAAACCAAAATCACCAGGATGTGAAAACTGGTAAAATAAGCAGTTTTTTTTGTTTTCAGTCTTAGCTTTGAGTTGGAAAATTTTTCAATCTCCAGCTGCACTTTGGCCAACGGCAGGCGCAGTTTTTTGGCCATGTCCTCGGGCGATTGCTTGCCTACAAAGCGGTGGATGTATTTCAGTTTTTTATTGGAAATACTCATTTTAAAAACTGTTCCCAAAAGCGGTGCAAGTCACAACCCAAAAAGGGCAGGGCAGTTTTGTAATAAATAAGGTAACCTGATTCAATGTTCCGTCCTCTCGATTTGTTTCAGAAGATTTCGCAACGATTGCGCCTCCTTGCCAACAGGTTTTAGTTCAATGGCCTTTTTCAGGTGAGCGATCCCCTCCTTGGGTTGATCCAGGTGCTGAATGAGGGTCAATCCCAGGTATTTTCGGGCCGGAAAGTAATCTCCTTTTAAAGAAACGGATGTTTGCAGCGCAACGGCAGCTTCCTCGTAGCGCCCCAATAAAAATGCGGTTACTCCCTGGTTGTAATGATAATTGCTTTTCCTGGGAACCAGCCGTGCGGCCAGTCGAAATTCTTCCAGTGCCTTTTTCGATTGGTTCAACCCGGTGTAAGCCCAGCCCATCTGACGTGTACTGGATTTGTTGGACACGGGATTCTCTTATATTCATTGTTTATTGATTAGTGTGTCAGGCGGCTTGTTTTGGTAAAGGGTTTTGTTTTCTCGTTGCCCCCCATGGGGGGCAAATATTCTCCTCGAATTGGACTGGGCTTTGGTAACTCAGAGAGGAATGTTTGCGATATCGGTTGTAGAAGATTTCCACGTATTCGAAGACAGTTGATCGCAGTTCGCGCTCGTCGGCAAAGTGGCGGCCTCGAATCGTGCTGGTCTTGAAGCGGCCGTAGAACGATTCCATGGCCGCGTTGTCGTAGCAGTTGCCTTGGGCGCTCATGCTCGGCTTCATGCCTAGTTCAGAGACCAGCCTCTGATAGTCGTCGCTGGCGTAGGGGCTGCCCCGATCGCTGTGATGAATAATCCCGGTGCGCAGTGTGCCGCGGGTCATGGCCGCGGCTTTGAGGGCCTTGCCAACCAGCTTCGCGTCGTTGTGGTTGGAAACGCTCCAGCCCAGCAGGCGTCGGCTGAACAGGTCCATCACCGTGGCCAAGTACATCCAACCGGCCAGGGTCCGTAGGTAGGTCGTGTCCGCCACCCAGACCTCGTCGATATGGGTCGGCTGGCCATGCTTTTTAAGCACATTGGGGCTGTAACCATAGGGATGGTTACTGTTGGTTTTTAATGGCTTAAAGCGTTTACTCTGGGTGCTTTTGATTCCCATTTCACGCATCAGACGCAGAGCCCGGTCACGGCCGCAATCGATGCCCTCATCATCCTTCAGATGGCGGTGCATTGGCCGATGCCCATAGCGGCCCTTGGCCTCTTTGTGTACCTTCAGGATCGCCCCCTTGATTCCCTCGTCCTCGATCCGCCGGGCCGAGGGCGCTCGGTGCCTCCAGCAGTAATAGCCACTGCGACAAATCCCCATCGCCGAGCATATTTCCTCGATCTTGAAGCGCCCCTCGTTGTCTTTGACAAACTGGTACTTCATTGTTCGTCCTTGGCAAAGTAGCCCACCGTTTTTTTTAGTATCTGGTTGATCCGCTCCGAGCGGCGCAGCTCTTTGCGAAGACGATCTATCTCGGCCGCCATCTCCTTCGGACTGCTCTGTCGCTTTGAGGTGGCTTCGCCCTGCTGATCGTCCAGATAGAGCCTCTTCCACCTATACAATTGGTTGGTGTTGACCCCAGGTTTGGTCGATACCTCGGTGGCGCTCAGACCATCGAGTATCATCAGTTGAACTGCCTCATTTTTGAACTCTATACTGCGTCTTCTTCCCATGCTTCGATTCTCCATTTAGGAGAATCTCGTGTCCACTTTTTCCAGTGCACATCAATCAAGTCCCGTAATTTGCCATCGGTGGGGAGTATTTTTATAGCTGTTTCCACCAATGGTTTTGCCTTCGCATATTCATTCAACTCTTTGTAACAAAGGGCCAGGTAATAAAGGCCAGGTAATAAAGGTTGTAGGTGGCATACGGATAAACTTTATGAAATTCCTCCATATAATCAATAGCTCTTCTTCGTTTATTTATTTCAGCCAAAGCGCGACCCTGGAGATGTTGGACATCCTTTCGAAACGGATTGAATTTTTCCACCTTGTTTCCCCAATAAATGGATTCCTTAAGATATCCATCCCGTAGTGCTAGGCCTTGTATTTCGAAGCTACTCTCTGCTCGAAAAAAACGGTATTGCCAATAAAGCCAAGTGACTAAAAATCCAATCGTTAGTGTGATCCCGATAAGGACGAATTTTTTGTGTGTGATAGTCCAAAATTTTTCGTTGCTCTCAGGATCGATAAGCCGAAATACAGTAGCTCCGTAAATAGATAGAATAAATGGAGGCAATGCTACGTACATCGGAAAACTAAATACCGAATTTATAGAAAGCCCCAGGACTGCGGCCAGGCATGCAAAAGCCGTATCGCGATTTTCATCTGATAAATTACTTCTGAATAATCTCTGAACCATTCTCACCAGGATTGCCATTGTCCAAAGAATCGCAAGAAGCCCCGGCATCCCCAATTCCGCAACTATTTGGAGGTAATCGTTATGAGCTTTGGGCTGGACGAAGTTTAGACTTACTTCCTTATCCCTTTTACCAGTGAAGGCGCTGGTGGGATAGTGGACCACAAAATTATCTAATCCGACACCTATTAAAATATTGTTTTTAATGATTTCCAACGAGTTTCGGTAAAGTCTTAGCCCGGATATTTCGTAAAAAAAGTATCGTTGATATGCTTAACTGCTGATATACAGCAGGATAGATCAATAATTAAAGCAATATCAGCGATGACAAAAGGTAAACAATTAAAGCTACAGTTGACAAGGGTAAAAGGACGCCGTGTGCGGGTTGATTTCAAGGGCGGAGAGGTTACTTCGGATGCCGGACTGCTTTTGATCCGGGAAGTGGATCGGCAGTTGGGCTTGACCGAACGAGCGGCCCGACAGTTAGTGGACAAACGGCAGAAGGGCAAAGTACGCCATGAGGTATTGGGGATGCTGCGGCAGCGCGTTTACGGGCTGGTGGCGGGCTATGAGGATTTGAACGACTTTGATACCCTGCGCCACGATCCATTGTTGCAAACGGTAACGGGGCGCATTGAAACGTTGGCCAGCGCGCCGACTTTGTGTCGTTTTGAAAACGGGCAGGATCGGCGGGCGGCCTTTGCGGTAAACGAGCTGTTGGTCGAACAGTTCATGGGCTCCTTTGCCGAGGAACCCGAAGAGATCATCCTGGACTTTGACGCCACCGACAATCCGGTGCACGGGCTCCAGGAGGGACGTTTTTTCCACGGTTATTATGATCATTACTGTTTTCTGCCGCTATATGTTTTTTGCGGTGATCAGCTGCTGGTGGCCTACCTGCGGCCGAGCAAGATCGATGCCAGCAAGCATGCCGGGGCCATCCTCAAATTGCTGGTTAAACGGATTCGCCAAAGCTGGCCCCGTACGCGGATTATTTGGCGCGCCGACAGTGGATTTTGTCGAGACCGGATACTCTCTTGGTGCGACCGCAACGAAGTTAGTTACATCGTGGGGATGGCTCGCAATGCACGCTTGCAGCAAGACGCCCAGCAGTTGCAAAAGCAGGCCAAAGAATGGTTCGAACTAAGGGGTAAAAAACAACGGTTATTCCAGGACTTCGTCTATGCTGCCGATTCGTGGCGATGGCTGCGGTTGGTCATCCATAAAGCCGAACACACCGCACAGGGGTCCAACCCGCGCTTCGTGGTGACGAACCTGCCGGGCGATCCCCAGGAGCTTTACGACAAGGTATACTGTGGCCGCGGTGAAATGGAGAACCGAATCAAGGAACAGATGCAATTGTTCAGCGAGCGCACCAGCGCCCATCAATGGTGGGCCAATCAGTGGCGATTGCTCTTGTCGGCGCTGGCCTACACCTTGATGGAAGCCATGCGCCGGTTAGCCTTAAAAGGGACGAAGTGGGCGCGGGCCCAATGCCACACCCTGCGGCTCAAATTAATCAAGATCGGAGCGGTCATCGTGCGCAACACCCGAACGATTCACTTTCACCTAAGTGAGAGTTATCCTTGGGCCAGTCTTTTCAACCATGCGGCCCGCCGATTGGTGCCAACCTAAAGGGTGCATTGGTGCTGCCCCCGGCACTACCGAACCAATGGGGGAAAGGGGGCAGTGTCTCTACACCCTGAAAAACACCTAAAAATCAAGACGATCTGCTCAAAATACAAAGAAATCCATCTCCAATAGCAATAACGAGCCAAACTTTACCCTTCATGAAATATCCGGGTTAGTTAGAGGCTGTCCCAAAAGGGTGATTTTTGCGAGGGCTTTTGATAGGCGCTCATTTTAGAGGTATTTGCATTTGGGAGAGTATCAACTTTGCTCTCCTATGACGTTAGGATACTGGTTTTGGGGTCCGGTTGCCTGGTTTTCTTTGTATGAGCCGACAGTACGGCTGTGAAAAAGTATTGTCCTTGCTTTTCCGCTCTCTCTAGGCCGCCGCTTTGGTTTTTAGTTCGTCTTGCTGGGCCAGCATCTTGGCTACTTTCCATAGGTTGTGCGAGAGTACCGACCAGGCTACGCTGATCGAGCGGTTGGCAAAGCCTTTGCTGCGCAACCGCCCGGCCTGCCAGCGATTCTTCAATACCCCGATCCGCCCTTCGGTGCTGGCCCGGCGCTTTTGCAATTGTCTGAACAGTGGTTCCTCCCTCCGTTTTTTCAACTGCTTCGGATCGCGTGGACAGAGCGCGTCGTAGATTCCCTCCTGGGCTAACTGCCGGCGGGCCCGCTGGGAGGCAAATCCCCGGTCCGCGCACATGGCCGCTATGGGTTCTTCCAGGTTGAAGCGGTTCTGTCTTTGCAAACTCTCTAGCATTTGTTCATTTTCGCTTGGAGTTCGGCTGCCGTAGAGTTTCCAGTCCAGCAGGTACCCTTCAACGCTTTCTCCCAAAAACAGGGTGTTGCCGAACTCGACCTCTTGGCCCGCTTTACCTCGCACAATCACCTGCCCATCGAGTTCGTAAACACTCAAGACTTTCTCTGCGTTTTTCACCTGCCGGCCGCCAATGATCCGCTCGTGCGCCTGTTTGATGACCACCGGGATTTGCTCGCTCATGCGCTCCATCCGGGCGAGGATCTGTTGGACCTGTTTTTCGCTGTAATCGCTTTGCTCCCAGCAGGCTTGCAATAATTCCCGGTGACTGCGGGCATGCTCCCCGATCCGTTTGAGCAGCTTTTTCATCTGCCTCAAGATACCCTTGCGCTGCCGCGCGCTGTCCTTTCGCCGCCGGCTGTGGGTCATCTGTATGCACAGCCGATTCATCTGCCGAGCCAAGGGCTCCGGTTCGATCGGCATGCGATGGCGCAAACCGGCCTTCTCGCGGATCAGCCGGATCGCTTTGAGCAACGTGCCGGCTACATCCTTGAGTAATACCCAGTCCGTCGGCCAATGAATGTTAGCCTCCAAACAGGTGCCGTCGATCAGGCAAATGGTGGTGTCAATCGGCTTGTCCAATCCCACCTGCCGGGCCAGAAGGGCATCGGCCACCACCTCAGTCAAGGTCCGGTGCAAGGCCCTCAACTGCTCTTCGCTGAAAAACTTCGAGGCCCGCTCCAGGGTGCTTTTGGAGATGCCCCTGATGCCATCGATCTGCCGGACACGGCAAAAGTCGGCCAACAGATCGCTGCTGCCCAGAGCCCGCGACAAATGCCGAAACGAAATCCCTCCGAGCAGACGGCCCAGCGTATCCATGCGCAGTGCCTTGATGGCAAAACTGGCCCGCTGCCGCCGGGCCTTTAGACCCATTGGCGGCCACCCCTCCAAGGCCAGCTCAATGGCCTGCGATTCCACCTCCGAGTCGATCAGCAGCCGATCGATTCGATCAATGGTGGCGCGGAAGTTATCGTAATCGAGGCACCGGTCGACCACAGTTAAAGCTGGACGCAGGAGGCATTGGATGGCTATATTTTTCATAGAAAGGGCTATATTGATTTTCGCTAACTCAATTATAGAACCCTTTTTTGGCCGGATCGAGCAAAAACTTGCTCTTTCCGGCTCTTTTTATCAACGTCATCCAGTTGACTATAAAATCTTTATATTTTTGGGACAGCCTCCAACCTAAAGGGTGCATTGGTGCTGCCCCCGGCACTACCGAACCAATGGGGGAAAGGGGGCAGTGTCTCTACACCCTGAAAAACACCTAAAAATCAAGACGATCTGCTCAAAATACAAAGAAATCCATCTCCAATAGCAATAACGAGCCAAACTTTACCCTTCATGAAATATCCGGGTTAGCCATAAGAAAAAACACAAACCCCAAGGGAAAACCTAAAACAACATATTGGGATGCGTGATTTCGATTAACAAAAGTGGCCGCGGGAGGAGCAGTTTGACGCACCCAATCTAGTTCGAAATAATATTGCGTGAGCCCGAAAAGGGACACCAATGTTGTGGAAATAAAAAATGAGAACAAAATCCTTCTCAAGCTGAGGTTATCAGCCGGAAGATTCAAAATAGTAATGAAAATCAGCCCGCATGCGGCCCAGTGCGCCCACTGTGTGAATGCGTTATAACCGTCGTTAGCCCAAAAGACTGAGAGAAGGGACCAAACAATAATAATAGCCAGTGGCAGATAAAGAGGGCACTTTCGAATTTCAACCTTACGGGAATTATACAACGCTCGCAACCAAACCCCAAAAATCATCAGGGAACCGATCTGCACAAAGGTTTTTTTTGGCATGTCCGATAAATCAGTGAATGAAGGGACTACTATAAACGGAGCCAGGAGAACCATTCCACATAGAGTCCAGACAAGGAATCCAGTGGATGTGTTCTTCGAAGATAGATTTTTCTTATGGTGGATTTTCTCCAATTCCGCTAAAACTTCTTCTAACGGAATTTTAAGAACATTTGCGATTTCATCCGGATCCTTCCGATTTGACTGCCTGTGGATGTATTTGCGTTTTTTGTTGGAAAGGCTCATGCTCGAATTCGTTCTGGTTTGTCGAAATGATTGCCAGTTCAAGTAAAGTCGAAATGTTTTCGGGTAAAAGTAGTTTTTCGATTCAAGGTTACGGCTGGTCGAACTTTTCCAGAAGTTTCCTCAATATTTTCGCATCTTTGCCGGTGGGCTTGAGAGCCAGGGCCTCTTTGAGGTGGATGAGCCCTTCTTCCTGTCGGCCCAGATGCTCAACCAGGGTCAACCCCAAAAATTTGCGGGCTAAATAGTAATCGCCTTTTAATTCCACCGATTTTCCCAAGGCCTCCGCGGCTTCCGCATATTTACCCATTAAGAATGCCGTTACCCCCTGGTTATAGTGATAATTACTTTTTTTAGGTATCATTTTTGCCGCTAGGCGAAATTCCTTGAGGCTTTTCTCCGGCTGGTTGAGGCTGCTGTAGACCCAGCCCATGAGGTCGCGCAGTCTGCCTTCGTGGGGCAGGATTTCGATGGCTCTTTCCACCAACGGTTTGGCCTTCTCGAATTGATTGAGTTCCTTATAACAAAGCGCCATGTAATAAAGATTGTAAGTGGCGTAGGGATAGGATTCATGAAATCGCTTAAAATGCTCTATGGCTCTCTTGCGGTCTTCCATATTTAGCAGTGCCCGGGCCAGATAATTGTCTACATCTTTGCGCCATGGGTTCATCTCATGAGCCTTTAATCCCCAATGGACGGACTCTTTATAGTACCTGTCGCGAAGGCCGATGCTTTGCAGGTTGTAATAAAATTCTGAACGCAAAATACGATATTGCCAATAGGTCCCCACGGCCAAAATTACGGTCACCAGGATGACGCCCGCAAAGGCGATTTTACCGTTGGAAAATACCCACTTGGGCTTTTCCCCAACTTCCCTTTTATCGGTCACGAGGAAAAAAATCGCGGTATAAATCCCCAGCAGAAACGGAGGCATGGCCAGGTAGAGGGGAAAACTGACGACCGCGTTGACAGATAATCCTAGGATACTGATCAGGCAAGCGCAGCCCGTATCCCGCTTTTCCTGAGAAAGCCGTTTGCCAATAAAAACCGGTAGTCTGCCGGCCAAGGCAACTAGAAAACACAGGATGGCCGCTACGGCTGGCATGCCCAATTCCGAGGTTATTTGCAGGTAATCATTGTGTGTGTTGGCCTGTTGTTTATTCAGCGAGATTTCCTTGTCCGGCCATCCGGTGAGAGTGCTTTTCGGGTAATAGACCACGAAATTATTCAGCCCCACGCCTTTCCATGGATTTCCCTTGATGATTTCCAAAGCATTCCGGTAGAGGGTTTTGCGGGTTGAAACACTGTTCAGTTTTTGGCTCTTTTTTGGAAATTCATCTTCAGTGGAATGATCCTCTTTGGCATCGCTTTCCACTAAACTGGATAACCGGTCGAAAGCTCTTTGGCCTCGCCAACTCAAACCCTTTTCGGATAGGCTGGCCAATAGCAGAAACACCAAAATGGCGGCCCCTACAGATGCCAGTTTTTGCCCGCCGTAAAATAACGTAGAATTGAGTCGGAATTGGCGATAGCCCAGATAAACCAGGAAAAGAAATGTCTGGCCGCTGACGGTAAGCCACCCCGCTCGTGTGAAGGTATGAAACAAGTAGGAGCCTATAAATGCCAGGGACACGGCGATGGCCCAGATCAAGACTCTCCTCCTGGCCATCAGTAATAATATCAATCCCAGAGGGAAAGTTAATACGACATATTGGGAAGCGGCATTTCGATTGGCGAATGTGGATGATGGCGGAGCAATTTGTCGAACCCATTCGACCCCGAAGATTTCCTGGGCCAGGCCGAGGAGGGAAATCAGGGTGGCGGTGATGAAGATGAATCCTAAAATGAGGTTTTGCTTGCGGGTGTCGTTGAGGATCTGAATGGCTACGAAAAATACTAGTCCGCAGGCCGCCCAGTGAATCCAGATTATAAACGCCCTAAAATGGTCGCTGGCCCAACTGTTGGAGATAAGAGCCCAAAGGAGGAAAAAACCTAATGGTAGATACAAAAAGCATTTGCGAATCTCACCAACCGGCGATCGGGAAAGGTTGTGCACCCAAAACCCGAATAAAATCAAGGAACCCAGTTGGATGAATGCTTTTTTGGGAGCATCGGAGAAATTGTATAATTCTTGCAGGACCACGAATGGAGCCAAAAAGATAATTCCGGCCAGAATCCAGACCAAATATTTATCCGAATTATGAGGAACTGCAGCGCCTCCATCGGTTTTGCCCGAAAGCGAATCCAGATGGGCCATGATCTCCTTTAGAGGCACATTCAGATCGCGCGCAAATTCAGCCGGACTCTTGCGCCCGGCGTGCCGTTGCAGGTATTTTAGCTTCTTTTTGGAAAGCGCCATGGTTTGTTTTCCACCCGATCCGGTAAATTATCAATCGAAACTCTTCTGCCCAATAATGGATTTCATGATCGTGATTTGGTAGTGTTAACATGACGAATGTTTGATATTGCTGTTGTATTCCCAGATGAACAAGCACAGGACGCGAAAATGCATGACCAAAGACTTCGAGAATGACAGCGTTTTATGTAAACGCCGGGATGAAACCGGTACGGGGGTCGGGGTAAAACCGGTACGCTTGGGATAAGGTTTAGGTTAGTAATTGCAGGTACGTCAAGGTTTAGCCCGGATATTTCATGAAGGGTAAAGTTTGGCTCGTTATTGCTATTGGAGATGGATTTCTTTGTATTTTGAGCAGATCGTCTTGATTTTTAGGTGTTTTTCAGGGTGTAGAGACACTGCCCCCTTTCCCCCATTGGTTCGGTAGTGCCGGGGGCAGCACCAATGCACCCTTTAGGTTGGCACCAATCGGCGGGCCGCATGGTTGAAAAGACTGGCCCAAGGATAACTCTCACTTAGGTGAAAGTGAATCGTTCGGGTGTTGCGCACGATGACCGCTCCGATCTTGATTAATTTGAGCCGCAGGGTGTGGCATTGGGCCCGCGCCCACTTCGTCCCTTTTAAGGCTAACCGGCGCATGGCTTCCATCAAGGTGTAGGCCAGCGCCGACAAGAGCAATCGCCACTGATTGGCCCACCATTGATGGGCGCTGGTGCGCTCGCTGAACAATTGCATCTGTTCCTTGATTCGGTTCTCCATTTCACCGCGGCCACAGTATACCTTGTCGTAAAGCTCCTGGGGATCGCCCGGCAGGTTCGTCACCACGAAGCGCGGGTTGGACCCCTGTGCGGTGTGTTCGGCTTTATGGATGACCAACCGCCGCCATCGCCACGAATCGGCAGCATAGACGAAGTCCTGGAATAACCGTTGTTTTTTACCCCTTAGTTCGAACCATTCTTTGGCCTGCTTTTGCAACTGCTGGGCGTCTTGCTGCAAGCGTGCATTGCGAGCCATCCCCACGATGTAACTAACTTCGTTGCGGTCGCACCAAGAGAGTATCCGGTCTCGACAAAATCCACTGTCGGCGCGCCAAATAATCCGCGTACGGGGCCAGCTTTGGCGAATCCGTTTAACCAGCAATTTGAGGATGGCCCCGGCATGCTTGCTGGCATCGATCTTGCTCGGCCGCAGGTAGGCCACCAGCAGCTGATCACCGCAAAAAACATATAGCGGCAGAAAACAGTAATGATCATAATAACCGTGGAAAAAACGTCCCTCCTGGAGCCCGTGCACCGGATTGTCGGTGGCGTCAAAGTCCAGGATGATCTCTTCGGGTTCCTCGGCAAAGGAGCCCATGAACTGTTCGACCAACAGCTCGTTTACCGCAAAGGCCGCCCGCCGATCCTGCCCGTTTTCAAAACGACACAAAGTCGGCGCGCTGGCCAACGTTTCAATGCGCCCCGTTACCGTTTGCTAACAATGGATCGTGGCGCAGGGTATCAAAGTCGTTCAAATCCTCATAGCCCGCCACCAGCCCGTAAACGCGCTGCAGCAGCATCCCCAATACCTCATGGCGTACTTTGCCCTTCTGCCGTTTGTCCACTAACTGTCGGGCCGCTCGTTCGGTCAAGCCCAACTGCCGATCCACTTCCCGGATCAAAAGCAGTCCGGCATCCGAAGTAACCTCTCCGCCCTTGAAATCAACCCGCACACGGCGGCCTGGCGGCCTTTTACCCTTGTCAACTGTAGCTTTAATTGTTTACCTTTTGTCATCGCTGATATTGCTTTAATTATTGATCTATCCTGCTGTATATCAGCAGTTAAGCATATCAACGATACTTTTTTTACGAAATATCCGGGTTAGGGTTTGGGAGTTGGTTTTGGGGATTGGCTTGGGGTCGGTGAGGAGGCCGGAGGCCGACGAGCCGGGCCCAAGGCGTTTATTGTTTTGGGCCACGGCGACGGCGTCGAGCATCGCGCAAGCGGTAGCTTTGCCCGTTGGCTTCGAGGATATGCACCCGATGGGTGAGTCGGTCCAGCAGAGCTCCGGTGAGCCGTTCGGAACCGAGCACTTCGATCCAGTTCTCAAAGGGCAGGTTGGTGGTGACGATGAGACTGGTGCGCTCGTAAGCGCGGCTGACCACGTCGAAGAGCAGTTCGGAACCGGTCTTGGAAAAAGGGACGTAACCGAGTTCGTCGAGGATGAGTAGGTCGAGCCTTTCGAGTTGCTTCATGAAGCGCTGCAGGTCGTGGTTGTCGCGTTGCTCGAGCATATGGGTAACCAGGGCGGTGACCCCGAAGAAACGGATCCGCGGGCCCTGGGCACAGGCGGCAAAGCCCAGGGCGGTGGCCAGGTGCGTTTTACCGGTACCGGCGTTACCGAGGAGCAGCACGTTTTCGCGCTGGTCGACATACTCCCCGCGCATGAGCTCTCGGATGAGCGCTTCGTTGATCGAGGGCTGCGCTTCAAAGGCGAAGCTCTCGAGGGTCTTGAGCACGGGGAAACGGGCGTTTTTGATCCGCCGCTGGGCGGCCCGCTGTTCGCGTTCAATGAGCTCCCGTTCGACCAGATGCAACAAAAAGGCGGCGTAATCGAGCCGGTCCCGGGAACAAGCCGCGGCCACCGCCGGCCATTCGCGCAGGATGGTGGGCAACTTCAGTTTCTTGAGGTGATGGTGTAACAGCAGCTGGTTTTTTTCTTCCTTCATAAAGCCCCTCCTGGAATCTTGAGCAGTTCGCTGTAGGCACCGAGGTCAGGGGCGGCCACACGGACGTGACGCAGGTGTGGATGGCCGTCCAGCCGGAAGGTTCTGCTCCCGTAGTCTTCCTGAGGATAGAGATACTGGGCGATGGCCTCACGAGTCAGTCCCCCCACCCGCAGGGCCGAGACGACGGCCTGCTGCAAGGCCGCCATGGGGTGTTTCTCCAACAGCCGCAGCACCCGGATATACTCCCGGGTGCCTTCGCCCCCGCATTGGCTTTCGAGCCGGCGTCTGAGGACCTGCAGGCACTGCGGCAACTGCCAGCCCGAGAGTGGGCAGGCGAAGTCCAAAGCGCCCGGTTTTTTCTCCAGCAAAGCCAGGTAGTGCACCGGCTCGAAAGAGACTTGCTCTTTATCCCAAATGCGGCGGTGCCGGGCCACCTCTTGGCCCCCACAGAAGATCACCACCTGCCGACAGGACCCTTCCACCACCACCGGATGGTGGGCGCAGCGCACCGGCACCGAATAGTCGTTGCACTCGAAGCGCACCAGCGAGAGGCTGCTGACGCAGGTCGAGCGTTTGCGGCTCGCTTCAAAGGGTATGGGCGGCAACGCCAGCATGACGGCGCGCTCCTCGGCCAGCAGTTCCTTTTTCACCGCCCTTTTCCCGCGTAATTTACGCTCCATGTCCCGCTCACATGCCTCCAACAGCTCTGCGTTGAGTTCCTCCAGGTCCCGAACCTGCGGTACCGGTACCAGGAAGTTGGCCCGGGCATAACGCACGATCCCCTCGACCACGCCCTTCTCGTTGGGCCGGGCGGGCAGACAGAAGTGTTCCTCGAACAGGTAATGGCTCTGTAGCTGCAGAAACCCGTCGGTCAGCTTGCGTTCACGCGAACCGATAATCTTACCCACCGCCACCTTCGAGTTGTCATAGCTGATGCGCCGGGGCACCGCCCCGAAAAACTCAAAAGCTCGCAGGTGCCCCTCCCAGAAGCTCTCCGTGCACTCCCGTTCGAACACCTGCACGAAAAAGGCATCGCTGTAGGGCAGGCTCATGGCAAAAAATGGCCGCCTACGCAATTGCCCCGCCTCCTTCACCAGGGCATGACCGAAGTCCACCTGTCCCTCCCCGGGGCGGTGCTCCAGCGGCACGAACACTTCCCGCCGCCTCGCTCGCAGCTCGGCCACCACCTCCTTGACCGCCGTGTAGCCCCCTTGGTAGCCCTTCTCCCGACCCAAACGCTGGTAGATCCGTTTGGCCGTATGGCGCTGCTTCTTGGGCACGTTCCGGTCCGCTTTGAGCACCTCCTCGATCCAGCCCACATACGGATCGATCTTGCGCTCTCGCCTCTTCTTGCGCCGGTCTCCCGGCGGCTGGGAATAGGCCAGCATCTTTCCCAGGGTCTCCCAGTGCAGTCCCTCTTCTCGCATTACAGAGCGCTTGCTCTGCTTGTCCCGCAGCACTTTGTGCCGCACTCTTGTCCATTGCTTCATATCTCGATACACTCCTCCTTTCTAGGATAAGCGTACCGGTTTTAAAGCGCCCTCTTTACCGTACCGGTTTTTCCCCGGCGTTTACATTTTACGCACATAGCGTGACAGGGACTGTCGCAAGGTATTGTTCCAGCGTTCGATATGGGCGGTTTGGCCGGATTGTTTCCCGCTGGCGCTGTTGTGAGGGAAAACCTTGTCGTAGCTTTCCCAGTAATCGCTTACGGTGGCACAGTCGCGATAGGGCTGGGCGATGTTGTGATACAACTGCCAGCACGTTTGATCGCTACGATCACCCAGAGAAAACCCGACGACCTGTCGGGTACGTCGACACAAGGCTACCCATAGCCATACCTGCCCCGAACGCTTATCGCCCCAGAATGACCACACCTCGTCCAGTTCCAGCACATCACTACACTGGCGGGCAAGCAGAGTGGACTCCAGCTTCGGCAAACTCAGGACTTTTTTTTAATCCATTCGATGACCGTCTTTGGGGCTACCCCGAAGGTACGGTAAATGGCACGCAGGCTCATCCGGTTTTGGTGCGCACGGAGCACCTGCTTGACCAGCGCCGGAGGATGCTCACGACTTTTGGGGTGAAGCCGAAACTGATAACCACACCCCTTGCATCGATACTTCTGAACCCCTTTCGGATCCTTGCCGTGCTTGATGATGTGATCGCTTCCGCATTGAGGACATTTTACTGTGATATGGACCATTCCCAGTTCACAACATAATCACGCTAAAAAGTACAGCTTAAACATTCAAAATGTTAACACTACCCGTGATTTTACTATTATTTTTTTCGGCCGGAATTCTTTTTGCATTTCGAAATAATTTTACGATATTTTTTGGCATTTTCGATATTTGGGTCCAATTCCAACGCTCTTTCCAGGTGCCCAATACCCTCTGGTTTGCGTTCGGGCATGTTGATCAGCAATTTCCCCATGCCTTTATGAGCCCGGGGTGAATTTTCCTTCAAGGCCAGGGCATTGGAGAAAGCCAATTCCGATTCCGCGAATTTCCCCAGGGATGCAGCCATGCTTCCCACCAAGGTATGATAAAAGCTGTTTTCGGGCATTAATTCGGTGGCCAGCCGGAATTGCCCCAAAGCCTCCTCTTGGCGGCCTTTGATCTGGTAAACCTGGCCCAGTCCGCCCTGCAAAAATCCGTCTTGTGGCAAAATTTTGGTTGCATGTTCGAGAACCGTTGTCGCCTTGTCGAACTCATTCAGATCGCCGTATGCCTGGGCCAGGTAAAAGAGGTTAAAGCCATCATGCGGAAAATACCGCTCAAATGACTCCAGGTATTCACGCGCCTCATTCGGCCTGCCGGTAACTGCATAGGCCCTGCCGATGAGATGTCTGGCATCTTTGCGCAAGGGATTGTATTTGAGGACCTTTTCCCCAAGGTTGATGACGATTTGCCAATCCTCCTTGCGGTTCATGGCGTGCCGTTGAGAGCGAAAGTAGCGGTCGGCTTTCATCCAGCGGTATTGCAGCGATGTCCAAACCACGATAAGGATCAGACCCGCCGCCGCTCCGCCCAGGGCCAATCCCTTTTTTTCCCAACGCCAGGAAGTCTGCTGCTTTTCACTATTGGACGAATCCAACGAAAAAAGTCCCGCCGCATATAAAGCCAAAGCAAAGGGCGGCATGGCCCGGTAAAAAGGAAAACTGAATAGCGCATCCACCCCTAATCCGCATATTCCCGCCAAACAGGCGGTCGCCGCCAGCCAGTCTTTGCTCGAACCGGGAACCCCCGCTACCCTCCACGCTTGTCTGGCCATTAAAGTTAGCGACCAGAATAGAAAAATCAGGAAAGGGATCCCCAATTCCGCTGTTGCCTGCAGGTAATCGTTATGGGCTTCGGCCGGTCTCCGGATCATAGTCAGTCCCCTCTGCGAACCTCCTTTACTGGCTGCCAATGGATAAGAAACGATAAAATTATACAGACCGACGCCCCTTACCGGATGGTCCTTCACCATTTCCAGAATATTGCTCCAAAGGGCCAGACGCTCACGACCGCTTCCCCCGTATCTTTTAACCGGAGCGTCTATGTCGCTATCTCTATCATTGGCCACTTTTTCTTTATCCTGGAGAGCCTCTCTCAAACCTGTTAAATCCCGGACCGCTTCTGCCCATCGCCACGTCATGCCGTCGTTAGTGTAATTTGTGGTCAGGGCGAGAAGGATTAATGAAATTGCGCCGGGAATAAATAACTGGCGCTTTAGAGAAGGCCGTTTTCTTTTCTTTAGCCCGGATATTTCGTAAAAAAAGTATCGTTGATATGCTTAACTGCTGATATACAGCAGGATAGATCAATAATTAAAGCAATATCAGCGATGACAAAAGGTAAACAATTAAAGCTACAGTTGACAAGGGTAAAAGGCCGCCGTGTGCGGGTTGATTTCAAGGGCGGAGAGGTTACTTCGGATGCCGGACTGCTTTTGATCCGGGAAGTGGATCGGCAGTTGGGCTTGACCGAACGAGCGGCCCGACAGTTAGTGGACAAACGGCAGAAGGGCAAAGTACGCCATGAGGTATTGGGGATGCTGCGGCAGCGCGTTTACGGGCTGGTGGCGGGCTATGAGGATTTGAACGACTTTGATACCCTGCGCCAAGATCCATTGTTGCAAACGGTAACGGGGCGCATTGAAACGTTGGCCAGCGCGCCGACTTTGTGTCGTTTTGAAAACGGGCAGGATTGGCGGGCGGCCTTTGCGGTAAACGAGCTGTTGGTCGAACAGTTCATGGGCTCCTTTGCCGAGGAACCCGAAGAGATCATCCTGGACTTTGACGCCACCGACAATCCGGTGCACGGGCTCCAGGAGGGACGTTTTTTCCACGGTTATTATGATCATTACTGTTTTCTGCCGCTATATGTTTTTTGCGGTGATCAGCTGCTGGTGGCCTACCTGCGGCCGAGCAAGATCGATGCCAGCAAGCATGCCGGGGCCATCCTCAAATTGCTGGTTAAACGGATGCGCCAAAGCTGGCCCCGTACGCGGATTATTTGGCGCGCCGACAGTGGATTTTGTCGAGACCGGATACTCTCTTGGTGCGACCGCAACGAAGTTAGTTACATCGTGGGGATGGCTCGCAATGCACGCTTGCAGCAAGACGCCCAGCAGTTGCAAAAGCAGGCCAAAGAATGGTTCGAACTAAGGGGTAAAAAACAACGGTTATTCCAGGACTTCGTCTATGCTGCCGATTCGTGGCGATGGCTGCGGTTGGTCATCCATAAAGCCGAACACACCGCACAGGGGTCCAACCCGCGCTTCGTGGTGACGAACCTGCCGGGCGATCCCCAGGAGCTTTACGACAAGGTATACTGTGGCCGCGGTGAAATGGAGAACCGAATCAAGGAACAGATGCAATTGTTCAGCGAGCGCACCAGCGCCCATCAATGGTGGGCCAATCAGTGGCGATTGCTCTTGTCGGCGCTGGCCTACACCTTGATGGAAGCCATGCGCCGGTTAGCCTTAAAAGGGACGAAGTGGGCGCGGGCCCAATGCCACACCCTGCGGCTCAAATTAATCAAGATCGGAGCGGTCATCGTGCGCAACACCCGAACGATTCACTTTCACCTAAGTGAGAGTTATCCTTGGGCCAGTCTTTTCAACCATGCGGCCCGCCGATTGGTGCCAACCTAAAGGGTGCATTGGTGCTGCCCCCGGCACTACCGAACCAATGGGGGAAAGGGGGCAGTGTCTCTACACCCTGAAAAACACCTAAAAATCAAGACGATCTGCTCAAAATACAAAGAAATCCATCTCCAATAGCAATAACGAGCCAAACTTTACCCTTCATGAAATATCCGGGTTAGCACAAATATGGCGAATATGAGGAGGGCCAGAATGATCTCTGCCATGACGGACAACCAGGCCGCCCGCGTAAATGTGTAAAACAGATAAGTCGCCATAACGACTGTCGATAAAGAGCCGAACCAGATGGCGAGGGCGGTCCGGGCCGAAAAAATAACGCTGCTGCGGCTGGCAGGGTTATGATCATCATTTGCGCCCCCATGTTTTTATTGGCAAAAGTAGAGGCGGGTGAAGCGGTTTGTTTTACCAGATCGACATCGTATAAATATTGAGTGCACCCCAGCAAGGCGACCAACGTTCCGGAAATAGCGATGGAGACAAACAGACGATAGATTTGGCCGGGCCTGCCCAAGGACTGCAGGGCGAGGAAAAATACTACCCCGCTGGCGCACCAGCGATTCCAGACGATGAATCCTCCAAATGGCTCACGGGCCCAGAACAACGACAACAGCGCCCAACCCACAAATCCGGCCAGGGGAAAATACAAAGGGCATTTTAACACTTCCAAACGACCTTTGCGAACTGCCTTAATGGGTAGTGTATAAAAAAAGAATGTTATTTTGTATTTTTAGCTGTACAAATAGCGTTAGGCAGTTTATTTTTAGTGCATGGTTACTAAAATTATTAATTGTCGGCACTGTGGAAGTGAAAATATCATTAAATTTGGCAAGACGCCCAACCATAAACAGCGCTACCGCTGCCATGATTGTGGTAAACAAAGCCGCGAAAACCCCACAGTGAAATACACCGAAGAGCAAAAAGAAATGGGTAGTGTTAACATTTTGAATGTTTAGGCTGTACTTTTTAGCGTGATTATGTTGTGAACTGGGAATGGTCCATATCACAGTAAAATGTCCTCAATGCGGAAGCGATCACATCATCAAGCACGGCAAGGATCCGAAAGGGGTTCAGAAGTATCGATGCAAGGGGTGTGGTTATCAGTTTCGGCTTCACCCCAAAAGTCGTGAGCATCCTCCGGCGCTGGTCAAGCAGGTGCTCCGTGCGCACCAAAACCGGATGAGCCTGCGTGCCATTTACCGTACCTTCGGGGTAGCCCCAAAGACGGTCATCGAATGGATTAAAAAAAAGTCCTGAGTTTGCCGAAGCTGGAGTCCACTCTGCTTGCCCGCCAGTGTAGTGATGTGCTGGAACTGGACGAGGTGTGGTCATTCTGGGGCGATAAGCGTTCGGGGCAGGTATGGCTATGGGTAGCCTTGTGTCGACGTACCCGACAGGTCGTCGGGTTTTCTCTGGGTGATCGTAGCGATCAAACGTGCTGGCAGTTGTATCACAACATCGCCCAGCCCTATCGCGACTGTGCCACCGTAAGCGATTACTGGGAAAGCTACGACAAGGTTTTCCCTCACAACAGCGCCAGCGGGAAACAATCCGGCCAAACCGCCCATATCGAACGCTGGAACAATACCTTGCGACAGTCCCTGTCACGCTATGTGCGTAAAACGCTGTCATTCTCGAAGTCTTTGGTCATGCATTTTCGCGTCCTGTGCTTGTTCATCTGGGAATACAACAGCAATATCAAACATTCGTCATGTTAACACTACCAAGAAATGATCCTGCGAGTCTATCAGGAACGCAGCAGTCTACGCGGTTTACAGCGCGCCTTCGGGGTGAGTCCCAACACCGTTTTGAGTTGGTTAAAAAAAACGACAATCGCTGCGACCGCTCAAAAGCACGATTCTTGCGGCCCGCCGCCATGATGTCATTGAACTGGACGAACTGTGGTCTTTTGTGGGGCGCAAGAGCGATGCCCAATGGGTTTGGATCGCTCTTTGCCGACGCACCCGTCAAATCCTCTCCTATGCCATTGGGCCTCGGGATTGGTATCGTTGCCGGGAACTTTACGAGCGTCTGCCACGGGCCTACAAAAGATGTGCCACCTACAGCGACTTTTGGAGCACTTATGATGAAGTCTTTCCTCATAACCGATCCGTGGGAAAAGAAACCGGTGAAACGGCCCATGTGGAACGATGGAACAATACCCTGCGCCAACGACTGGGTCGTTTCACACGCAAAACCCTCTCCTTTTCCAAGCTTAAGAGTATGCATGAAACCTGTCTGAGACTTTTTATTCATCAATATAATCAAGAATTAGCCACCATTCCTACTTAATACACTACCCCTTAATGAACCAAAAAGTTAGCCAGAACAAAGTTCCCAATTGGATAAATACCGCTTTCGGCATATTGGTATAATCCCAATTGCGCTCGAAAATGACAAGCGGAGCAATGACTATAATAATCGGCAGAATAAGGTTTTCGGGTAGTGTATAAAAAAAGAATGTTATTTTGTATTTTTAGCTGTACAAATAGCGTTAGGCAGTTTATTCTTAGTGCATGGTTACTAAAATTATTAATTGTCGGCACTGTGGAAGTGAAAATATCATTAAATTTGGCAAGACGCCCAACCATAAACAGCGCTACCGCTGCCATGATTGTGGTAAACAAAGCCGCGAAAACCCCACAGTGAAATACACCGAAGAGCAAAAAGAAATGATCCTTCGAGTCTATCAGGAACGCAGCAGTCTACGCGGTTTACAGCGCGCCTTCGGGGTGAGTCCCAACACCGTATTGAGTTGGTTAAAAAAAACGACAATCGCTGCGACCGCTCAAAAGCACGATTCTTGCGGCCCGCCGCCATGATGTCATTGAACTGGACGAACTGTGGTCTTTTGTGGGGCGCAAGAGCGATGCCCAATGGGTTTGGATCGCTCTTTGCCGACGCACCCGTCAAATCCTCTCCTATGCCATTGGGCCTCGGGATTGGTATCGTTGCCGGGAACTTTACGAGCGTCTGCCACGGGCCTACAAAAGATGTGCCACCTACAGCGACTTTTGGAGCACTTATGATGAAGTCTTTCCTCATAACCGATCCGTGGGAAAAGAAACCGGTGAAACGGCCCATGTGGAACGATGGAACAATACCCTGCGCCAACGACTGGGTCGTTTCACACGCAAAACCCTCTCCTTTTCCAAGCTTAAGAGTATGCATGAAACCTGTCTGAGACTTTTCATTCATCAATATAATCAAGAATTAGCCACCATTCCTACTTAATACACTACCGGTTTTCGCAGGTTTCCCAAATGTTTCTCTCTTGAATGGCTTTGGCTGCGATGTAGCCTCCCATAACGGCCAACACCTGATCCACTGGAATCCTCAATTCACGGGCCATTTGCGATGCCGCTTTTTTACCAGAGAACCGCTTGTAAACGCCGGGATGAAACCGGTACGGGGGTCGGGGTAAAACCGGTACGCTTGGAATAAGGTTTAGGTTAGTAATTGCAGGTACGTCAAGGTTTAGGGTTTGGGAGTTGGTTTTGGGGATTGGCTTGGGGTCGGTGAGGAGGCCGGAGGCCGACGAGCCGGGCCCAAGGCGTTTATTGTTTTGTGCCACGGCGACGGCGTCGAGCATCGCGCAAGCGGTAGCTTTGCCCGTTGGCTTCGAGGATATGCACCCGATGGGTGAGTCGGTCCAGCAGAGCTCCGGTGAGCCGTTCGGAACCGAGCACTTCGATCCAGTTCTCAAAGGGCAGGTTGGTGGTGACGATGAGACTGGTGCGCTCGTAAGCGCGGCTGACCACGTCGAAGAGCAGTTCGGAACCGGTCTTGGAAAAAGGGACGTAACCGAGTTCGTCGAGGATGAGTAGGTCGAGCCTTTCGAGTTGCTTCATGAAGCGCTGCAGGTCGTGGTTGTCGCGTTGCTCGAGCATATGGGTAACCAGGGCGGTGACCCCGAAGAAACGGATCCGCCGGCCCTGGGCACAGGCGGCAAAGCCCAGGGCGGTGGCCAGGTGCGTTTTACCGGTACCGGCGTTACCGAGGAGCAGCACGTTTTCGCGCTGGTCGACATACTCCCCGCGCATGAGCTCTCGGATGAGCGCTTCGTTGATCGAGGGCTGCGCTTCAAAGGCGAAGCTCTCGAGGGTCTTGAGCACGGGGAAACGGGCGTTTTTGATCCGCCGCTGGGCGGCCCGCTGTTCGCGTTCAATGAGCTCCCGTTCGACCAGATGCAACAAAAAGGCGGCGTAATCGAGCCGGTCCCGGGAACAAGCCGCGGCCACCGCCGGCCATTCGCGCAGGATGGTGGGCAACTTCAGTTTCTTGAGGTGATGGTGTAACAGCAGCTGGTTTTTTTCTTCCTTCATAAAGCCCCTCCTGGAATCTTGAGCAGTTCGCTGTAGGCACCGAGGTCAGGGGCGGCCACACGGACGTGACGCAGGTGTGGATGGCCGTCCAGCCGGAAGGTTCTGCTCCCGTAGTCTTCCTGAGGATAGAGATACTGGGCGATGGCCTCACGAGTCAGTCCCCCCACCCGCAGGGCCGAGACGACGGCCTGCTGCAAGGCCGCCATGGGGTGTTTCTCCAACAGCCGCAGCACCCGGATATACTCCCGGGTGCCTTCGCCCCCGCATTGGCTTTCGAGCCGGCGTCTGAGGACCTGCAGGCACTGCGGCAACTGCCAGCCCGAGAGTGGGCGGGCGAAGTCCAAAGCGCCCGGTTTTTTCTCCAGCAAAGCCAGGTAGTGCACCGGCTCGAAAGAGACTTGCTCTTTATCCCAAATGCGGCGGTGCCGGGCCACCTCTTGGCCCCCACAGAAGATCACCACCTGCCGACAGGACCCTTCCACCACCACCGGATGGTGGGCGCAGCGCACCGGCACCGAATAGTCGTTGCACTCGAAGCGCACCAGCGAGAGGCTGCTGACGCAGGTCGAGCGTTTGCGGCTCGCTTCAAAGGGTATGGGCGGCAACGCCAGCATGACGGCGCGCTCCTCGGCCAGCAGTTCCTTTTTCACCGCCCTTTTCCCGCGTAATTTACGCTCCATGTCCCGCTCACATGCCTCCAACAGCTCTGCGTTGAGTTCCTCCAGGTCCCGAACCTGCGGTACCGGTACCAGGAAGTTGGCCCGGGCATAACGCACGATCCCCTCGACCACGCCCTTCTCGTTGGGCCGGGCGGGCAGACAGAAGTGTTCCTCGAACAGGTAATGGCTCTGTAGCTGCAGAAACCCGTCGGTCAGCTTGCGTTCACGCGAACCGATAATCTTACCCACCGCCACCTTCGAGTTGTCATAGCTGATGCGCCGGGGCACCGCCCCGAAAAACTCAAAAGCTCGCAGGTGCCCCTCCCAGAAGCTCTCCGTGCACTCCCGTTCGAACACCTGCACGAAAAAGGCATCGCTGTAGGGCAGGCTCATGGCAAAAAATGGCCGCCTACGCAATTGCCCCGCCTCCTTCACCAGGGCATGACCGAAGTCCACCTGTCCCTCCCCGGGGCGGTGCTCCAGCGGCACGAACACTTCCCGCCGCCTCGCTCGCAGCTCGGCCACCACCTCCTTGACCGCCGTGTAGCCCCCTTGGTAGCCCTTCTCCCGACCCAAACGCTGGTAGATCCGTTTGGCCGTATGGCGCTGCTTCTTGGGCACGTTCCGGTCCGCTTTGAGCACCTCCTCGATCCAGCCCACATACGGATCGATCTTGCGCTCTCGCCTCTTCTTGCGCCGGTATCCCGGCGGCTGGGAATAGGCCAGCATCTTTCCCAGGGTCTCCCAGTGCAGTCCCTCTTCTCGCATTACAGAGCGCTTGCTCTGCTTGTCCCGCAGCACTTTGTGCCGCACTCTTGTCCATTGCTTCATATCTCGATACACTCCTCCTTTCTAGGATAAGCGTACCGGTTTTAAAGCGCCCTCTTTACCGTACCGGTTTTTCCCCGGCGTTTACAACCGCTGAATGTATTTTATCTTTTTATGGGAGAGCGTCATGGGTGCTGCCTCATTGCCATCGAATAAAATATAACCCTCGTAAATTCAAGCATCTCCTTTATCTCAAGGAGGTGGGGTTTTCCAGATATTTTCACTATCCAATGGCTAGAATAGAAATCCGGCCGGTTTAACGTCCTAGGCCAAATAGGATGACGTATATGGTTTTCAGGCAAATCGACAAATCGAGCAAAAGCGAATAGTGGCGGACATAATAGAGGTCGTATTTTAATTTTTCGACGGCGTCGCGATCGTTTTCGCCATAGGGATAATTGACCTGCGCCCAGCCCGTTATGCCGGGTTTTACCAAATGGCGAAAATGATAAAAGGGAATCTTTCTTTCGTAAATTTCAACGATTTTTTTCCATTCCGCTCTTGGCCCGATGACACTCATTTCGCCCCTCAGGACATTCCACAATTGAAGCAGTTCGTCCAATCGGGTAACTCTCAGGAATGAGCCGACACGGGTGATGCGCTTATCTTCGGACCGAGTATAAAGATCCTCCTCTTCCGATCCGACGATCATGGTGCGAAATTTATACAAGGTGAATGGTTTTTCATCGCGGCCCACCCGGGTTTGTTTGAATACGACCGGGCCGGGGCTGCTCAGTCTGACCATCATGGCGACAATCAGAAGTACCGGCCATAGGATAAGGAATCCTGTCAAAGCGAAAATGATATCGAAAATTCGTTTGGCCCTTTCATAAGTCAAACTGCTGTTGAGCCGGAAGCCTTCTTCAAAAGCCCAATAAGGTGATACCTGGGAAACAGGAACCATTTTCCAATGGATGGCAAAAAAAGTGTAAAGTGTCTGCACCTGGGCTTTCATGAAATGAATGGACACCAATTTTTCCAGAAGGGATTGAGGCAAATTCTCCGCTTTTTCAGCAATGACAATGGAATCCACTTCCAGCCCCTCGGTTTCCACAGCCTCGACCAGGTCTCCTTGAATTATGGGCGATGATAAATCCCCGCTGACCAAGTTTTCCCCTTTTCTTTCCAGGGTGGGATCGAAAAAGACCAGATTTTGGGGCCAGTTATTGGTTTTAAGAACATGAAAAAAATCCACAGCTTGCTCTCCCACGCCCACAATGTAAAGGGACCGATTGACCAGTGTTTTGCGCGTCATGGTGGCCAGCATATAGCGTCCCCCCAGCGTCCAGAGTGGGAAGACGATCAAAACCATAGCCACGTTGGCCCGAGCCGCAATGACGCCTGTTAAAAAGTAGATGAGAAACAAAACGAGAAAAAAATTGATGACCGATGCGATGATATGCTCGCTGGCAAAGCGCAAACTGCGCATATCGATAGATCGGTTGTAACCGCCGATCACAGCTATCGTCAGGATGGTCGATGGGAGTAAAACAGAGAACACATAAGGATCGAAATAGGAGGCGAAATTTTCCGAAAACCTCACCCGCAGAGATAACACGTAAAACCCGGTCAGGCATAAAACGTCCAGTAAAAGGAGGAATAGCTTAAAAAATATCCTGCTCATGGCAAATAACCGTTTTCTCAGTGCGCCTCTTAAAACGGCTTCATTTTGATGATTTTGGCCGGATTTCCCGCGACGACCGCCCCATCCGGTACATCCTTGACCACCACTGCGCGAGCTCCCACCACTGTCCCCCGGCCGACGGATATACCGGGGCCGATAAAGGCCTCGCTACACACCCAACTGCCATCGCCGATGGAAATGGGCGGCCTTAGAAGGGGCAGGTGGGGTTTACTAATATCATGCGTACCCGCGCACAGATGCGCCCTATGCGATACCAGCACATTGGCCCCGATGGAAATTTTGCCCAGGTTGTAAATATCCACCCCCCACCCGATGGTGGACCAATCACCGATTTTGAATTGCCAGGGATAAAAAATATTGGCCGATGGGTAAATCCGCACCTTCCGCCCGACTTTCGCCCCGAATAAGCGCAGAAGCAAATTTCGCCACCCGTATAAATGGCGCGGACTGAACCTGAATAGCGGCCTTATCAACGCCCAGGCTACACGGGTCAGCAAAACCCCCTTGTCATAATTGAGGTTCTTCCGGTGGGCGGAAATATCTATCTGTGATTCGTCGCTCATTTGTCCATGCCACTCAATCGGCAAAACCCATTAATGACAAAAACCGCCAACTATTCAATCTTTCAAAACAAAACACAATCCGGCTTCGGCCCATTGCCTGGCGCTTATTCGTAAACCTCGATCATTGATTGAACCGCATTGAGGTTGGAAAATCGCTCCTCAATTAACTCCCTCCCTCCGATGACCATCGCCGCTCGCTCCGCATCGCTCAGTAAAATGGCCTTTGTCAGAGCCCCAGCCAGAGGGTCGACGCCGGTTTCGATCCACCAACCGCAACGATGAGTTGACAAACTACCCCTCTGGGCTCCTTTGGTCGCGCTTACCGGCATTTCGCAAGCCAGAGTTTCCGCCACGCCAATCCGAAATTCTCCCCGTAATTCGGCAGTACGAACAGATCGCCCTCTTGTAAAGGGACCACTTGGACTCGTCCTCGACCAGTCCAAGGAAGATAAAATCCTCTTCCAAATGCAAAGTTTCGATCAATTCTTCGAATTAATTAGTAAAACGGATTCCTCTTAAACGATTAAATAATCTCCAATACCTATAATGACGCATAAAAAATAAGGTAGTGTATTAAGTAGGAATGGTGGCTAATTCTTGATTATATTGATGAATGAAAAGTCTCAGACAGGTTTCATGCATACTCTTAAGCTTGGAAAAGGAGAGGGTTTTGCGTGTGAAACGACCCAGTCGTTGGCGCAGGGTATTGTTCCATCGTTCCACATGGGCCGTTTCACCGGTTTCTTTTCCCACGGATCGGTTATGGAATGACGTGTACTGGATTTGTTGGACACGGGATTCTCTTATATTCATTGTTTATTGATTAGTGTGTCAGGCGGCTTGTTTTGGTAAAGGGTTTTGTTTTCTCGTTGCCCCCCATGGGGGGCAAATATTTTCCTCGAATTGGACTGGGCTTTGGTAACTCAGAGAGGAATGTTTGCGATATCGGTTGTAGAAGATTTCCACGTATTCGAAGACAGTTGATCGCAGTTCGCGCTCGTCGGCAAAGTGGCGGCCTCGAATCGTGCTGGTCTTGAAGCGGCCGTAGAACGATTCCATGGCCGCGTTGTCGTAGCAGTTGCCTTGGGCGCTCATGCTCGGCTTCATGCCTAGTTCAGAGACCAGCCTCTGATAGTCGTCGCTGCCGTAGGGGCTGCCCCGATCGCTGTGATGAATAATCCCGGTGCGCAGTGTGCCGCGGGTCATGGCCGCGGCTTTGAGGGCCTTGCCAACCAGCTTCGCGTCGTTGTGGTTGGAAACGCTCCAGCCCAGCAGGCGTCGGCTGAACAGGTCCATCACCGTGGCCAAGTACATCCAACCGGCCAGGGTCCGTAGGTAGGTCGTGTCCGCCACCCAGACCTCGTCGATATGGGTCGGCTGGCCATGCTTTTTAAGCACATTGGGGCTGTAACCATAGGGATGGTTACTGTTGGTTTTTAATGGCTTAAAGCGTTTACTCTGGGTGCTTTTGATTCCCATTTCACGCATCAGACGCAGAGCCCGGTCACGGCCGCAATCGATGCCCTCATCATCCTTCAGATGGCGGTGCATTGGCCGATGCCCATAGCGGCCCTTGGCCTCTTTGTGTACCTTCAGGATCGCCCCCTTGATTCCCTCGTCCTCGATCCGCCGGGCCGAGGGCGCTCGGTGCCTCCAGCAGTAATAGCCACTGCGACAAATCCCCATCGCCGAGCATATTTCCTCGATCTTGAAGCGCCCCTCGTTGTCTTTGACAAACTGGTACTTCATTGTTCGTCCTTGGCAAAGTAGCCCACCGTTTTTTTTAGTATCTGGTTGATCCGCTCCGAGCGGCGCAGCTCTTTGCGAAGACGATCTATCTCGGCCGCCATCTCCTTCGGACTGCTCTGTCGCTTTGAGGTGGCTTCGCCCTGCTGATCGTCCAGATAGAGCCTCTTCCACCTATACAATTGGTTGGTGTTGACCCCAAGTTTGGTCGATACCTCGGTGGCGCTCAGACCATCGAGTATCATCAGTTGAACTGCCTCATTTTTGAACTCTATACTAAAGCGTCTTCTTCCCATGCTTCGATTCTCCATTTAGGAGAATCTCGTGTCCACTTTTTCCAGTGCACATCAGAAAGACTTCATCATAAGTGCTCCAAAAGTCGCTGTAGGTGGCACATCTTTTGTAGGCCCGTGGCAGACGCTCGTAAAGTTCCCGGCAACGATACCAATCCCGAGGCCCAATGGCATAGGAGAGGATTTGACGGGTGCGTCGGCAAAGAGCGATCCAAACCCATTGGGCATCGCTCTTGCGCCCCACAAAAGACCACAGTTCGTCCAGTTCAATGACATCATGGCGGCGGGCCGCAAGAATCGTGCTTTTGAGCGGTCGCAGCGGTTGTCGTTTTTTTTAACCAACTCAAAACGGTGTTGGGACTCACCCCGAAGGCGCGCTGTAAACCGCGTAGACTGCTGCGTTCCTGATAGACTCGAAGGATCATTTCTTTTTGCTCTTCGGTGTATTTCACTGTGGGGTTTTCGCGGCTTTGTTTACCACAATCATGGCAGCGGTAGCGCTGTTTATGGTTGGGCGTCTTGCCAAATTTAATGATATTTTCTCTTCCACAGTGCCGACAATTAATAATTTTAGTAACCATGCACTAAAAATAAACTGCCTAACGCTATTTGTACAGCTAAAAATACAAAATAACATTCTTTTTTTATACACTACCCAGTATGGGCCATGGCGTATTCCCAACCACGCAGACTGGCTGCGAGAAATTTCGCCGTTCGCTCGGGATGGTCCTTCAATTCCCTCTCTGAAGTAATAATGCAGTCGCCATAAAAATCGATACCATAATCGGAAGGGCGAAACATGATAAACGGCAGGTCCCTATTTTTCAGGTAATAGGGCAAAGTAGTGATATAGCCCGGAACTACGTCGGATTTATTAGATACAAAATTACTGAGATATGAGCTGAGAGGAATGATGTTGTTTGTTAGTTGATCATGAGAAATACCCTCCCGTTGGAACATACCCAGAACATCTGGGTTTCTCCTCATATGCCCCAGTGTCAGACGCTTTCCCACTATGTCATGCAAATATTTTATTCCCGCATCAGTCCTGGCGAACAAGGCCGCTGGAGAATGCTGGAAAATAGCGGCAAGAACAACAACTGGCTGACCTTTTAAACGGGCTTGAAGCACTTCGGACAGAGCGACACCGTAATTGGCTTCTCCATTCAAAACATTTTCAATATACCTACCATCTGCTGGAGTTTCCAATAATTGGACCATAAATCCCGCTTCCCGTTAAAAATCCTTTTTCTTTGGCAGCATAATACCCGGCAAACTGGAATTGATGAAACCACCGCAATTGCAGGGAGACAATCTCGAGGCCATCTTTCGTTAAAGCCGGTTCATACTCAACGCCTTCCAACGGCAAAGAGGAAAGGATCGGAAAGAAACACAAAAAACACGCAATCAGCGCAAAGCTCCCTTGCCTGCGACAATGAATCCCCCATTCCATACCATATTTTATAATTAGAGGCTGTCCCAAAAGGGTGATTTTTGCGAGGGCTTTTGATAGGCGCTCATTTTAGAGGTATTTGCATTTGGGAGAGTATCAACTTTGCTCTCCTATGACGTTAGGATACTGGTTTTGGGGTCCGGTTGCCTGGTATTCTTTGTATGAGCCGACAGTAAGGCTGTGAAAAAGTATTGTCCTTGCTTTTCCGCTCTCTAGCCCGGATATTTCATGAAGGGTAAAGTTTGGCTCGTGTTTGGCTCGTTATTGCTATTGGAGATGGATTTCTTTGTATTTTGAGCAGATCGTCTTGATTTTTAGGTGTTTTTCAGGGTGTAGAGACACTGCCCCCTTTCCCCCATTGGTTCGGTAGTGCCGGGGGCAGCACCAATGCACCCTTTAGGTTGGCACCAATCGGCGGGCCGCATGGTTGAAAAGACTGGCCCAAGGATAACTCTCACTTAGGTGAAAGTGAATCGTTCGGGTGTTGCGCACGATGACCGCTCCGATCTTGATTAATTTGAGCCGCAGGGTGTGGCATTGGGCCCGCGCCCACTTCGTCCCTTTTAAGGCTAACCGGCGCATGGCTTCCATCAAGGTGTAGGCCAGCGCCGACAAGAGCAATCGGCACTGATTGGCCCACCATTGATGGGCGCTGGTGCGCTCGCTGAACAATTGCATCTGTTCCTTGATTCGGTTCTCCATTTCACCGCGGCCACAGTATACCTTGTCGTAAAGCTCCTGGGGATCGCCCGGCAGGTTCGTCACCACGAAGCGCGGGTTGGACCCCTGTGCGGTGTGTTCGGCTTTATGGATGACCAACCGCAGCCATCGCCACGAATCGGCAGCATAGACGAAGTCCTGGAATAACCGTTGTTTTTTACCCCTTAGTTCGAACCATTCTTTGGCCTGCTTTTGCAACTGCTGGGCGTCTTGCTGCAAGCGTGCATTGCGAGCCATCCCCACGATGTAACTAACTTCGTTGCGGTCGCACCAAGAGAGTATCCGGGCTCGACAAAATCCACTGTCGGCGCGCCAAATAATCCGCGTACGGGGCCAGCTTTGGCGCATCCGTTTAACCAGCAATTTGAGGATGACCCCGGCATGCTTGCTGGCATCGATCTTGCTCGGCCGCAGGTAGGCCACCAGCAGCTGATCACCGCAAAAAACATATAGCGGCAGAAAACAGTAATGATCATAATAACCGTGGAAAAAACGTCCCTCCTGGAGCCCGTGCACCGGATTGTCGGTGGCGTCAAAGTCCAGGATGATCTCTTCGGGTTCCTCGGCAAAGGAGCCCATGAACTGTTCGACCAACAGCTCGTTTACCGCAAAGGCCGCCCGCCGATCCTGCCCGTTTTCAAAACGACACAAAGTCGGCGCGCTGGCCAACGTTTCAATGCGCCCCGTTACCGTTTGCAACAATGGATCGTGGCGCAGGGTATCAAAGTCGTTCAAATCCTCATAGCCCGCCACCAGCCCGTAAACGCGCTGCCGCAGCATCCCCAATACCTCATGGCGTACTTTGCCCTTCTGCCGTTTGTCCACTAACTGTCGGGCCGCTCGTTCGGTCAAGCCCAACTGCCGATCCACTTCCCGGATCAAAAGCAGTCCGGCATCCGAAGTAACCTCTCCGCCCTTGAAATCAACCCGCACACGGCGGCCTTTTACCCTTGTCAACTGTCGCTTTAATTGTTTACCTTTTGTCATCGCTGATATTGCTTTAATTATTGATCTATCCTGCTGTATATCAGCAGTTAAGCATATCAACGATACTTTTTTTACGAAATATCCGGGCTAGGCCGCCGCTTTGGTTTTTAGTTCGTCTTGCTGGGCCAGCATCTTGGCTACTTTCCATAGGTTGTGCGAGAGTACCGACCAGGCTACGCTGATCGAGCGGTTGGCAAAGCCTCTGCTGCGCAACCGCCCGGCCTGCCAGCGATTCTTCAATACCCCGATCCGCCCTTCGGTGCTGGCCCGGCGCTTTTGCAATTGTCTGAACAGTGGTTCCTCCATCCGTTTTTTCAACTGCTTCGGATCGCGTGGACAGAGCGCGTCGTAGATTCCCTCCTGGGCTAACTGCCGGCGGGCCCGCTGGGAGGCAAATCCCCGGTCCGCGCACATGGCCGCTATGGGTTCTTCCAGGTTGAAGCGGTTCTGTCTTTGCAAACTCTCTTGCATTTGTTCATTTTCGCTTGGAGTTCGGCTGCCGTAGAGTTTCCAGTCCAGCAGGTACCCTTCAACGCTTTCTCCCAAAAACAGGGTGTTGCCGAACTCGACCTCTTGGCCCGCTTTACCTCGCACAATCACCTGCCCATCGAGTTCGTAAACACTCAAGACTTTCTCTGCGTTTTTCACCTGGCGGCGGCCAATGATCCGCTCGTGCGCCTGTTTGATGACCACCGGGATTTGCTCGCTCATGCGCTCCATCCGGGCGAGGATCTGTTGGACCTGTTTTTCGCTGTAATCGCTTTGCTCCCAGCAGGCTTGCAATAATTCCCGGTGACTGCGGGCATGCTCCCCGATCCGTTTGAGCAGCTTTTTCATCTGCCTCAAGATACCCTTGCGCTGCCGCGCGCTGTCCTTTCGCCGCCGGCTGTGGGTCATCTGTATGCACAGCCGATTCATCTGCCGAGCCAAGGGCTCCGGTTCGATCGGCATGCGATGGCGCAAACCGGCCTTCTCGCGGATCAGCCGGATCGCTTTGAGCAACGTGCCGGCTACATCCTTGAGTAATACCAAATCGCAAAAGGATTGATAAAGATTAAAAAACAGCTATAAAGGCGGAATGAGAAGATATATGGGAACCGATGAAGACCGTGAACGTATCAAGAAATTGCTCAACAAAGAGGCTGTCGGCTGGCGTAAAGAGCGTTTGGTGGCATTAAAAATGGGCTTCCAGCCGCACCACAGCATTGATGAAATTGGAGCCATCGTGGGCCGAGGCAAAGCGACGATCCAGCGTTGGTTTGACAAATATCGTGCTGCAGGGCTCGGGGCGGTGCTTACACGCGCCTACAAAGGCGGGATCAAAAGCCGTTGCGACAAAGAGGTGGAGGCCTTCTTGCTCAATGGTTTGAAGGTCGCGCGCTGGAACACAGCCGTTCAGGCGGGGCAAGAGCTGGAGCGACATTTCGGGCGCTCCTTCGCCTACAAGACGGTGTGGCGATGGCTAAAAAAATGCGCCGGGGTGCTTCGAGTCCCTCGGCCCGTGCATGAGAAACGGGACTCGGCAAAAGCGGAAGCGTTCAAGCGAGACTTTTTTAAGATCCTCCAGGAGCTTTCCCTCACCCGAGGCAATCGGGTTCGGGTGTGGTTTGCCGATGAAAGCCGTTTTGGTTTGCTTCCGGTGTACCGCCGGTGCTGGACGCAAAGAGGGCTTCGGCCGCACAAAAAATATCAGACAAGATACCAGTGGAGCTACTGTTACGGAGCCCTCGACGTGGTCAACGGCGAGATGGTATGCATCCAAACCCCTAGCACGAATCTACAGTGGACGGAGGCTTTCCTCCAACAGATCAAAAAGCAATATCCTGAGGAGGAACATGTGGTTGTATGGGACGGGGCAGGCTTCCATCCGCACGACTCGGAGCACCCCAACGTCCCCCCGGGCATACATATCGTGAATTTGCCGCCGTATAGTCCTGAACTCAACCCGATTGAAAGACTTTGGGATATGATACAGGATCAAACGGCCAACAAACTGTGGCCGAGCATTGAGCGACTCGAAGAAGTCGTCGCAACCCATCTCAAAGACTGGTGGGAGGACACTGAAAAAGTCCTCTCTTTAGTTGGCGGAGGCTGGCAGCACATTCAAGCAAACGCTTCTGCCAAATAACTTATTATCATACCTAATGAGATTTGGTATAATACCCAGTCCGTCGGCCAATGAATGTTAGCCTCCAAACAGGTGCCGTCGATCAGGCAAATGGTGGTGTCAATCGGCTTGTCCAATCCCACCTGCCGGGCCAGAAGGGCATCGCCCACCACCTCAGTCAAGGTCCGGTGCAAGGCCCTCAACTGCTCTTCGCTGAAAAACTTCGAGGCCCGCTCCAGGGTGCTTTTGGAGATGCCCCTGATGCCATCGATCTGCCGGACACGGCAAAAGTCGGCCAACAGATCGCTGCTGCCCAGAGCCCGCGACAAATGCCGAAACGAGATCCCTCCGAGCAGACGGCCCAGCGTATCCATGCGCAGTGCCTTGATGGCAAAACTGGCCCGCTGCCGCCGGGCCTTTAGACCCATTGGCGGCCACCCCTCCAAGGCCAGCTCAATGGCCTGCGATTCCACCTCCGAGTCGATCAGCAGCCGATCGATTCGATCAATGGTGGCGCGGAAGTTATCGTCATCGAGGCACCGGTCGACCACAGTTAAAGCTGGACGCAGGAGGCATTGGATGGCTATATTTTTCATAGAAAGGGCTATATTGATTTTCGCTAACTCAATTATAGAACCCTTTTTTGGCCGGATCGAGCAAAAACTTGCTCTTTCCGGCTCTTTTTATCAACGTCATCCAGTTGACTATAAAATCTTTATATTTTTGGGACAGCCTCTAATTAGCACACGGTACAGCAATTTACGTGTCGATGGTTTTTTGGTCATCCCACAGCAATATCTCCCCTTACAATTCAGATTGAAATTCCGCCCTCAATCTAAGTTTAAACAGCCAGCAATGGAAGTTATCGGAATTATGAACAGTATTTCAATAGAAAAACACAAAATATATCCAAACTTAACCCGAATCAATAACCGGACGCCCCAGTAACAATTGGTTGGATTGTAACACCTGCCTGGGCAGCCATCCCAAGCCAATATTTGCCTATAAAATTACTCCCATATCCGGCCCACTTCCTCAGCATTAATCCAGCCGGATTTGTCGTTATTGTTGTCGATAAATATATGCGACTGGTGTTCTTTCTCAATCGTTATAATTTCACCGGCCTGGAGGTAACCGTACTCATTGCTTTGCGCCGATGGGGCCACCCGCAGGGGAGTGTCCTCCTGCAAAATAACGCCGTATTTGCTGATTTTATGATAACCCGTCAGGGCAATCCCGGAGGTGATCGTAACGAGAATCGCGGGGCATAACAACAGCCCGGGCAAAGCCCGCGATCCACTGTAAAGCCGGGGCAGCAGCAGAAGCGCCAGAGATACCCAAAATCCGAAGGCGCCCATCCAGCCCCAAAGATTGACGGGCAACTTTTTGCCCAATCGGGTGGCTAAACCGTAGGAAGGCGCGGGGAGCTCCGCGGCCTCACGCACAAAGCTCAGGTTGGCCGCCGTATCGGGGTTGGCGGGTTCGATGGCCAGCGCTTTTTCATAGTGCAGGACAGCCCGGCCGGTATCGCCCAATTCATAATAAGCATTGGCAAGATTGTAATGGAGGGCGGCGGATTCAGCTATAGGCAAGCATTGGCGGTAGAGTTCGATGGCTGCGGCAAAGTCCTCCCGGCTATAAGCTTCGTTAGCCTGATTGAAAAGGCGATCCGGCCTTGACCCCTCCTGCCCGAAAACGCCCGGCAGACAAAAAACATACAAGGTCGCGCCGACAATAATATTCCGCAGTAATCTCATTTCATACCGGATAATTGGCCGACAAGTTTTGCCAACGTTTTTACCCTCTCTTTTAGGAAGGGCGAATCGGGCGCGGCGCCTGCAAATTTCAAGGCGTCGGCCGTTTGGAAAAATTGGCCGACCTCTCCCACCAATTCACTTTCCACCTCTTTCCATTCCAGAAATTCGAGGATTTCCGACTGGGTCAAGGTATCGGGGCTTTGGTTGAAATGGCGGCTGAGACTCTCCTGGATGGATCGCTGGGCAGCCGCGAAGAAGGCCTCTGCATCGTTGGTGGAAGCGGCCTTTTTGGACTTCCCAAGCCACTTGCGCATGGATTTCCCGGCCCTTAAATTACGCGCGTAATGAAAGTCTTCCCGCAGCCGAAGCTGCCTTTTGCGAATGTAGATGAGGCCCGAAAGAAAAATTAACGGGGCCACCTGCCAGCCTAAAAACCGTGGCGACAGAAATGCCGGGCGCAGGGTGGGCACCCAGGTTCCCGGAAACAATTCAATGGGCAGCAAGGTTTTTTCCCGGAGCCTCACATTCGCGCCGTTCGAGTCGGCCGTGATGGCCGTAAAGGTGGCCGTTCCCACCGGGGCCGGGTTCACCGTAATGGTCGCAGCGGGAAGGACCATTTCGGTGTAACTTTCAAGTTCGGGATCAAAATAACTGAAATGGATTTCCGGGGTGTGTTCGATATCTTCATGCTGGGGGATCAATACGTATTCGAAGGTTTTCGATCCGCGGAAGTTCAAGGAATCGCGGGGGGAGAACTCGGCTTTGGGGGTGTAGGTTTTCCAACTTTGCCCCACGTCGATCTGAGGGGCCTGGATGCGCTCGAAATTGCCCTGCCCGGATATTTTCAAGGTCAGTGAGAGCGGATCGCCGGCATTCATCTCCTCGGCCGAAAGGCTCTGGGTGGCGCTGAACTTGCCGATGGCCCCGGAAAAACTCTCCGGCTGGTCCTCCTCCGGCAAGGGAAGGATAGCGAGCGTAATTTCTCGCGTAGTCAGGTTCAGCTGCTGCCTCTGGCTGCGTGAGCCGAAAAAATCGTCATTAAAAAAACGTTCGAAAATATCGTTGCGGGAAGAGCGCGACGGGCGGGCGGTCCTGGGCACCGTGATTTCGACAACCATTTGATATTCGATGGTCTGAGGCCCCGATTTGAGCGGAATAAAGGTAACCGGCCAGGAGATCTTGTTGTAATTGAGATCATTGATCCTTTCCGCGCTCTGGACTCCTTGTGCATCCATGCCGCCCTGGGAAAAGGCATCGCCCAACTGTGTCGGCTGATTGTAGCGCGAGTCGGGAAAAGCCGTCAGCACATATAAATTGAGGACGCATCGGGCCACCTGCCCGACATAGATGGGGGATTCCGGGCAAACCAGTTTTAGAAAGGATGCTTCCTCCAAAGTAACTTGCGTTTTGCCATCTGGAGGAAGGACGGTGAGGGTGGCCGCGGGCACTCGAAATGTTTCCCCCTCCATCTTGAGCGAATAAGCCGGCACTTTGTAAGTTCCCGTCGCCTTAACCCTGGCCTGAAAGATAAATGAGGTTTGCACCTGGGTTTCAAATTTTCCGTTGGTGTAAGTGCTCTGCATGCTTTGGGAGGGACCCAGGAAAGTTAATTCCAGCCCGTCCGGAGTCGGCGGTTTGAACTTGGCGCTGGATTTCACCGCCAGGGTGACCCTGTATTGGGCGTCTTGCCCCAAGGTGATGCTGGCGGGATTGAACTGGCTAACCGGCCTGGAATTCTGAGCCGCAGCGACCGGACAAAATGCCATAAAACTTGCCGCCCATATCAGGTGAAGAATGGAATTTGTTTTGAAAAACTTCATCACCAATCGCGGATGGGGGCTTCCCGCTCCTTCCCATCTGCCTTTTCAAATTGAATGACGGGGAGCTTCTTTTCATCATTTCTCATGGCTTCGAGCAATTGCCTGGCTTCTTCGCGGCTCATTCGACCGGGAACGGCCTGGGCCTGCTCCTCGGCGGCCTCTTTTTTATCATCGCCTTCACCTTCAGAAGGTTGCTGCTGCCCCTGCTCTTCTTTTTGCTCATCCTCGCCCTCGCCATCCTGCTGATTTTCCTGCTCGTCCTTCTGCCCTTGCTTCGACTGCTCCTGCTGGCCCTGCTGATCCTGGTTATCCCCTTCCTGCTCCTGTGAGTTTTGTTCCTTCTGGTCCTGGTCCTGATTTTCCTCCTGCTCCTGGTCCTGGTTTTCCTGTTCCTGCTGCTGTTCTTGCTGTTGCTGTTTCAATTCCTTGATCCTCTTTTTCAACAGCTCGTAATTAAACTGGGCGTCCTCGTCCTGCGGATCGATATTGAGGCTGTTTTCGTATTCGGTTAACCCTTCCTCCCATATTTCGATGGTTTGGGCCGGATCGATGGGCAATGTCGATTCGCCCAACCGGTAAAGGGTGTTGCCCAGGTTGTAATAGGTGTCCTTTTGCAAAATCGGGTCATCCGTTTGCAGGGCATTGCGTAAGGTGTCCTCGGCATCTTCAAAATGTCCCAATCGGTATAGGGCGGCGCCAAGGTTGTATTGGATTCGCGGATCGTCGGGGGAATCCTCGGCGGCTTTGGCATATTCTTGGCCGGCTTTGTCGAATTCTCCCTCCTCATAAAACTTTTCCCCTTTGCCGGTCGAAGCCCTCAAGTCGATCTCCACAATCGTCAAAGCGGCCAGAACCAACCCCGCCGTCCAGCGCAATGGCAGGGGCGAATAAGCGACTTTTCGCTTCCTTGTGCCCAGAAAAGTTTCCGCCATGAGGAAGAGCACGGCCAGGCCCAGTGGCCATTGAAACCGCTCATGGGGAATTTGCTGCAACCGCGCTTCCCTTTCCTCTTTGGGTATCGATTGCAGGCCCTCGGTATAAACCTGCTCCAACCCCCGACCGGTGCTGCCGAGCCGCGTGTAAAACGCCCCCGTGGCCTCGGCCATGGCCATCAGGGTTCTCTCGTCCAGGCGGGTTTTAACGATATTGCCCTCTTCATCGCGCAAAAAATCGACGCTTCCATTTTCACCGCGAACGGGAATCAGTTCGCCGGCCAAACTGCCCACCCCGACGGTGTAGATTTTAACGCCCTCTTCGGCCGCCTGGCGGGCTTGTTCGAGGCCCGCTTCCTGCAAGTCCTCCCCATCCGTAATGAGGACCAGAATCTTGAAGTTGTCTTTATCAGCAAAGGAAACCTGGGATTCGGCAATGGCTGCCGCGATGTTGGTCCCCCCACGGGAAATGATGCTGGTGTCCACCGTTTCCAAGGTTTGACGGAAGGCGTCGTAATCCAGCGTCAGGGGGCATTGCAAAAAGGCGTTGCCGGAAAAAGCGATAAGGCCGAGCCGGTCTCCTTCCGCCCGTTCTGCCAGGTCGAGGATGGCCAGCTTGGCTCGCTCCAGACGGTTGGGCCGGATATCCTCGGCTAACATGCTTTTGGATGTGTCCAGGGCGATGAGGATATCGATCCCCTTGCCCTTGGTCTCCTGCCAGACATAGCCCCACTGGGGCCGGGCCAAGGCAGCCAGGATGAGGAAAATTCCCGCAACGCTCAATGTGGCCTTGATATTGCGTTTCACCGGGCTGAAGGAAGAAGCCAGATCCAACAACAGCTTGGCGGCGGCGAAATGGGCCAATTTCCTCGTTTTATTCTTTTCCGACCGGTAATAAAGAAAAGCCAGAGCGGGCAGGGCCAGCAATCCGAGGATCATCCAGAAATGGGAGGCAAAGGTCATCTTAGGGCAGTCTTCGATAGCGGGTTTGGCCAAGCAGCAGCTCGACCAGGAGGATGCCCAGCCCGGCCAGGGCCGGCCATTTGAACATATCCGTGAACGAAGCCAGGTATTTGATTTTTATTTCCGATTTTTCCAGCCGGTCGATTTCGTCGTAAATATCTTCCAGAGTTTCCAAATCCGTGGCCCGGAAATAATGCGCCCCGGTCGTTTCGGCGATATTTTGCAGCGACTCGGCATCGATATCGGATAGGCCGGGCCGCAGAACAATCCTTCCCCGGCGGTCGCGCATCGGGTTGCCCTGGTTGTCGAGACGGACAGGGAAGGGAACCTCGCCTTCTTTGCCCACCCCGATGGTATAGGCTTTGATGCCGTAGGCTGCGGCCGCTTCGGCAGCGGCCGCGGGGCTTATTTTCCCGCGGTTGTTGGCTCCGTCCGTTAGCAGGATGAGGATGCGGCTTTTCGCTTTTTGAGCGCGTAAACGGTTTACACTGATGCCGATGGCCGAGCCGATGGCCGTTCCATCCTCGATCATCCCTATCTTGAGCCGCTCCAGATTTTGCAGAAGCCATTCATGGTTCAAGGTTAGCGGACTGACCAGGTAAGGAGACCCTGCGAATGCGACGATGCCGATCCGGTCATGGGGCCTTTTTTCGATAAAATCCTCCATCACATCTTTAACCACAGTCAACCGATCGACCGGTTTACCTTTAATTTTGAAGTCGTGAGCCCACATCGAGGTGGAGAGGTCCACGGCCAGAACGATGTCGATGCCGCTTTCCTCGATTTCGTTGGTGGAGCTGCCCATCTGCGGCCGGGCCAAGGCCAGTATCAAAAGGCTGAGAGCGACCAACCGCATATTTACGAGAAACTTCCCCGGGCGGCTGCGCACGAAAGCGGAAATTTGCCGGGCCAGGGCGGTGGCGGGGAAACGTATGGACGCGGCACTGCCCCGGCGGCCCTTGAGCAAAGCCAGCAGTGGAACCAAAATCAGGAGCCATAGAAATTCGGGAGATTCAAATCGGTAAATCATATTATGACTCGGCCAGAACGGCTTCCTTTTCGGCCTCAACGGGCTTTGGCTCTCCCTCGGAGGCGCCTCTTTTTTCAGCTTCAGCCAGGAGCCGCAGGCGCATTTTATGTTTCACGTAGGTTTCCTCAACCAGCTTGCGGCCTGTTCCCAAAAGGTCCTCCATTCCGTCCAGACCGAGTGGGTAACGGGCAAATTTGGCCAGATCGCACATTTGCAAAAAACGGGAAAAACTATCCGCCAGGGGGCCTTTGATCAGTGGATGGTCATGAATGTCGTAGAGAAACTCCTCAGTCGTGCTCTCCGGCGCAGGCATATCGAATTGACGTTCCAGAAAATAGCGGACGGCATCGGAAACCGCGATGGAAAACGCTTTGTCCTGCCCCGATTTCATCAAGCTTCGGGTGGCGTCGAGCTCCTGCAAAGCCTGATCATAGGGATCGATCGGGATCGGGTCCGATTTTTGACACAGCTTGCGCATAATCAGGCGAACGAGGAAAGCCAACAGGCCCAAACCCGCCAAAACCCCAGCCGCGATGAGGAAAGGCATCCAGGGGTTGGGAATGGAAACCGGGCCGTGAATATCGCGGATGTCCTCAATCGCTTCCCCTCCCCCCGGTCCCGGTGAGGCCGGCGGCACAGAAGAGGACTGGGCGGGATCGACGTCCAAAGGAGACGGCAGCATATCCAGGGGCAGATTGGTTTGCCCGCACAGGCCCGTTGCCGAAATCAGGAGGAGCAACAGAACAGCCGGCAAATTTCTTGGATAGTTAAAAGATGGGGTCATCATCGGCGTCTTTCCCGCTTGGTGAAGAATTCCCGCAAGGCTGTAATATAAGGCTCCGAGGTGGAAACGGAAAGGTGGTCCACCCCGCTCGAACGCAACCCCCGCCGCAGCGATTCATGCCGCTTGGCGTTCTGGTGGCGGTAAAGATGGCGCAATTGGCGGTTGGCCGTGTCAATTTCCACCATCTCCCCGGTTTCGGCGTCTTCGAGAGTGACGATGCCCACATTGGGAAGCTCGAATTCGCGCGGATCGGAAAGATCGATGCAAATGAGGTCGTGCCGTTTATTGGTCAGTTGGATGGTTTTGTAGAGCTCGTCTTTTTTCCCCGTAGTGGGCCGGATCCAGGCCAGGGATTCCTCCGTAATGAAGTCGGAAAGCAAAAAAGTGACGGCTCTACGGCGAAGGATTTTGTTGAGGTATCTCAAGGCAAGGGGAATATCCGTGCCCCGGTTTTGCGGCTCATAAAAAAGAATATCGCGAATCACCCGCAGGACGTGCTGGCGGCCTTTTTTGGGGAAAATTACTTTTTCAACTTTATCGGTGAAAAGGAGGAGGCCCACTTTGTCGCTGTTTCGGGTGGCAGAAAAAGCGAGCACACTGGCCAGTTCGGCCGCCAGCTCGCGCTTGCTCTGATCGACCGAGCCGAAATCCCCAGAGGCGCTCAAATCGACGCACAACATGATGGTCAGCTCGCGCTCCTCCCGGTATTTTTTAACAAAAGGCCGGTCCATCTTGGCCGTAACGTTCCAGTCGATATTGCGCACATCGTCCCCCGGCGCGTATTCGCGCACCTCCTCGAAATCCATTCCCTGGCCCTTGAATACGCTGTGGTAGGCGCCCACCATGGTGTCGGTGACGAAGTGGCGGTTGCGGATTTCCACCTGGCGCACCTTTTTCAGGATTTGTTTGGTGATTTCGGCAGTTTCTGACATGAAAATAGTTACCCTCGAGGCGTAAGGTTGAAACGGAAACAATTTGTAAATGTAAAACCGCGGCCCGGATCAAGGCACCGGAATTGTTTCAAAAATTTTGGTGACGATATCTTCACTAGTCATGTCTTCGGCCTCGGCCTCATAACTGATTATAACGCGGTGCCGCAGCACATCCATACCAATGGTTTTGACATCGTTGGGCGTCACATACCCGCGCCCTTCCAGAAAAGCCCAGGCCTTGGCCGCCAAGGTAAGGTTGATGGTCGCCCGGGGAGACGCCCCATACTGTATGAAATCGCGCAAATCGGCCAGGTTGTGCTCCCCCGGATAACGTGATGCGAACACGATTTCGACAATATAATCGCGCACTTTTTCATCGATGTAAATATCGTTGAGGACCTTGCGCGATTGCAGGATTTTGTCCGTCGTAACGACCGTGTTGACCGATAGATCGGGCGAAGTGGAGGCCATCGCGTCGAGGATTTGGCGTTCCTCCTGGCGATTGGGGTAGCCGATCTTGAGCTTCAGCATGAAGCGATCGACCTGGGCTTCCGGCAAGGGGTAGGTGCCCTCCTGGTCGATGGGGTTCTCCGTCGCCATGACCAGGAACGGATCGGGCAGCGGGTAAGTCGTTTCGCTGATCGTCACCTGACGCTCCTGCATACTTTCGAGCAGGGCGCTTTGCACTTTGGCCGGAGCCCGGTTGATTTCGTCGGCCAGGATTAGGTTGGCGAAAATGGGACCCTTCCTGGTCGAAAAATCGCCTTCCCGGGGATTGTAAATGAGGGTCCCGATGATGTCGGCGGGGAGCAGGTCTGGGGTGAACTGGATGCGTTGAAAATGCGCGTCTAAAGCCGACGCCAGGGTGCGGATGGACAACGTCTTGGCCAACCCCGGCACACCTTCGAGGAGCACATGGCCATTGGCCACCAGGCCGATGATGAGGCGGTCCACCAAATATTTCTGGCCCACGATGACGCGGCCGATTTCCTGCTGCAACAAAGGGACCCACTGGGAGGCCTCCTTCACACGGTCGTTGATTTCGGAGATATTAGCTTGCATGTAAGTAAACGAATTTTTTCAGGTTCAATTAAAAGGCACGCTCTTTAAAGGTGACAAATCAAATTTGGCAAGGTTTCATTTTCAATGGCCGCCCCCTTCGCCTCCACAGTCCAGCCCCAAACTTGACGCCGCTAACTGAATATTTCCCGGAAGCGCTCCAGAGCCTCATCGCTGTCGCCGGAGGGAAAGGCTTCCAGGCCGACATCTCCGGCATAGCCCACTTCGCGCAAGACTTCGGCTATGCGGGTATAGTTCATCTCGCCCGTTCCCGGTTCATGGCGGCCGGGAACGTCGGCCACATGAATGTGCCCGATGATTGCATGATAGTCCTTCAATAACTGGATCACATTGCCCTCCTCGACCTGGGCGTGATAGAGGTCCAGCAGTATTTTGAGGTTGGGGCTGTTTACTTCCCGAACCAGGCGGGCGGCATCTTCCACCCGGTTGATGCAGTAACCGGGATGGTCCACCTTGGTGTTGAGGTGTTCCAGGCAAAAGATAACGTCATGCTCTTCCGCCAGGGCGGCGATTTTCGTTAAAGTTTTGTAAGCGGTAATCCATCGGGTAACGGGATTAGGTTCCGTTCGATGAATGACTTCGCCTTGGGGCCCAAGTTCACCCGCCAGAAGAATCATGCTGCGGCAACCGATTTGCCTGGCCACCGGCAGGGACTTCTTCGTCTCCGCAATAAATTCCTCGCTTGTGCTGGGATCTACCATGCTGCCCGCGCCGGAGCCGACGAAGCTGCTGACGTGAACTTTCTCATCATTAAAAATATCCAGGTTGCGTCCTCTCCAGAGCCAGAATTCCACCCGGAAACCGGCTTCGGCAATTTTCATGACCCTCTCTGCAAAGGGTAATTTCGGATAAACCGTCTCAGCGCATATCGACAGTTGATAACCCATCAATTTTTACTGGACGTTTTGCAATTGCTCCCGGATGCGCTCGATTTCGTTTTTTGCCTCGAGGACGTTTTTGCTTATTTCGACCGCGATTGATTTCGATCCGATGGTGTTGCATTCGCGAAGGATTTCTTGCAGAAGAAACTCAAGTTTGCGCCCGATGGAATCTTCTTGCGTCAAGATTTCGCTAAACTGTTGCAAATGGCTGCCCAATCGAACGAGCTCTTCGGAGATATCGCAACGGTCGGCAAAGAGGGCTATTTCCCTGAGAACCCTTTCATCATCAAGATCGAGTTCGAGCCCCGCCTGGCGCAGCCTTTTAAATAGGTTTTTCCGGTAACGGGAAACTTCGCCACTGGATTTTTCACGGATGTCGTCCAAAATCTTTTCCAGGGCCTCATGGCGCTCGGCCAGGTCTGCCAGAAGGGAAGCGCCCTCCTGCAGGCGCATGGCAAGAAGTTCTTCCAGGGCTTCACCCAGAGCCGTTTGCACAAGGGGCATAGCGGCCTCAGCTTCCCACAATTTGGAGTTTTTGCGATGGAGCATGGCCAACTTACCTAGCAGCACCATATTGGGTTCAAATGGGATTCCCGCCTCCCGGGCAAATTCGGCCAGGCTCCTCAACAACGATGCCGCACCCTCTCGGTCCCAAACAAAACCGTTTGGGGAATCCACGTCCTGACATTGTATGCTTACTTGAACTCGACCGCGTTTGATGACAGTCCCGACCTCCGCGCAAATCATCCGATCAAGGGACTGCCATTCTTTAGGCATAGAGACATGCGTTTCCAGATTCCGGCGATTGACGGAGGTAATTTCCACGACCAGATCCATACCGTCGTCGGTGGCGCTGCCACGGCCATATCCCGTCATGCTGTTCATATTCTGGAAGTTAAAATTCGTTCCGCCTGCTCTACATCTTTGTCACCCCGTCCGCTTAAATTCAAGCACAGGATTTGTTGGGAAGACATTTGCGGAGCGCGTTTCATGGCGTAGGCCAAAGCGTGTGAGGATTCCAGCGCCGGAATTATTCCCTCCGTGGAGGAAAGCACCTGAAAGGCTTCGAGGGCTTCTTCATCGGTGGCGCTTCCGAATTTGATGCGGCCCCGATCGTAATAAAAAGCATGTTCGGGGCCGACAGCGGCATAATCCAGCCCCGCCGAAACGGAATGAGTAGGCTCTATCTGCCCGTCAGGATCCTGCAAAATCCAGGTCTTGCAACCGTGCAAAACACCGATCCGTCCACCCGCAAATCGGGCCGCATGGCGACCTGGACCAGTGCCGGGGCCGCGACCACCGGCTTCAACCCCCACCAGTTGAACGGATTCGTCTTCCAGAAAGTCCCAGAAAAACCCGATGGCATTGCTGCCTCCGCCCACGCAGGCGACCATTTCATGGGGAAGTGTATCCTCGTATTCGAGTATCTGGCGGCGGGTTTCCTGCCCGATAACGCGATGAAAATTGCGCACCATCATGGGATAGGGGTGAGAACCGAGCGCGGAACCGAGGATGTAATGGGTGTGGCGGACATTCGTTACCCAGTCCCGCATGGCTTCGTTGATGGCCTCTTTGAGGGTTTTTTGCCCCGCCTCGACGGCTCGCACTTCGGCCCCGCAAAGGCGCATGCGGAAAACATTGAGGGCCTGTCGCTCCATATCCACGGCGCCCATGTAAATGACGCAGCTGAGGCCGAATTTGGCGCAAACGGCGGCCGTCGCCACCCCATGCTGGCCGGCCCCGGTTTCGGCGATGATGCGCGTTTTACCCATCCTCCGGGCGAGCAGCACCTGGCCCAGGCAGTTGTTTATCTTGTGCGCCCCGGTATGAAGCAGGTCTTCGCGTTTGAGGTAAATTTTGGCGCCGCCCAAGCGCTCGCTGAGATTACGGGCATGGAAAAGTTCGGTTGGCCGCCCGGCGTATTCCTTTAAATGTTTTTGTAATTCCTGGTCGAAGGTGGGATCCGATCTGGCTTCCTCATAGGCTTCCTGCAATTCATACAACGCCGTCATCAAGGTTTCCGGCACATACATACCGCCGTAAGGCCCGAAATGACCTCGTTGGTCGGGCAAAGAAAACCGGTCGATGGTGGATTTTTGCAAAATTATGGGCATTTTTTTATTTTTGGCCCCTCAGCAGTTTTTATGGGGAATGATGAAATAAATGATGCAGGGTATGTGATCCACGATGGATTTGTCGAGACCTAACAACTGGAGACAAAGGATAGGAGACAGAATCCTGCATCCAGTATCATGTCTTTCGCATCCGCCCGCAAAAATTGCCGGAAGGGCTCCATTTTTAAGGCGCCGCGGGCAATCTTCAACTATGTTTCACGGTAACTATGGTGATATCGTCGGGTTGCCCATTGGAGCCGGAAAACCGGGCTACGCTGTCCAGGATGCCTTGATTCATGTCCACTGCGGATAGGTTGCGCAACTCCTTAATGCGGTCGGCCAGTCTTTCGGCGCTGAATTCGGTTCCGTCAAAATTGGATGCCTCGGTCACGCCATCGGTGTATAGAACGAAAATATCGCCTTTTTGGAAAGGTATTATTTTGTCCTCGATGACTTCTTCGAAGAGCTTGGCCGGAACCATGCCGAGGGCCATGCCCTCGGAGCCGATGGTGCGGGTGCGAAATAGATTTGTCTTCTCGTCCTTGTGACCCAAAAGGGGCAATTCATGACCACCCCGGGCGATCGTTATTTCGTCCTTTTTGGGATCGACGATTGCATAAGCCAGGGTGACAAACATATCCTTGCTCATTTCTTCGTTGAGCACCGAATTGAGCCGCGAAAGGACGCGGGCGGGCGAAGAACAATTTTTAGCGAAATGGCGCAGGTTGCTCTGGCAGATGGCCATGAGCAGTGAGGCGGGGATGCCTTTGCCGGAAACGTCCGCAATGGCGACGCCTATTTTATCGCGCCCGACGCTGAAAACATCATACAGATCGCCTCCCACCTTTTGGGCCGGCAGGTAGCGGGCATCGACTTCGAGACCCGGTTTTTGGGGGAAATTTTTCGGCAGCAACATCCCCTGAATGTTGCTGGCCAGCGCCAGATCGAGATCGAGTTTGTTTTTTTCGATCTGTAGGTTCATGATGTCCGCGTTGTGGATGGCCAGCCCGGCCTGCTCCGCCAGCGAGTCAACGAGAGAAAAATCGGTTTCGTTGAAGGACAGGCCGTCGGCAGGATTGGCCACCGCCAGAACCCCAAGATTTTTCTCCTTGAAGCGGATCGGCACCAGCACGATGGACCAGACGGTAAGCGAAGGGTCGTCATGACGGATGATGCGCGGGTCCCTGCCGGCATCCGCGATGAGCATGCCTTCCCCCGTTTTGGCCACTTCACCGACCAGCCCTTCGCCCATCTCGAGCACTTCGGAGCGCAGCACCTGCTCGATAAATTTGGTGCGAGTGGTAATTTTCATGGCCGTGCTCACGGGGAGTGGTTTTTGGGGCGGGAAAAGCCCCTCCACGACGACTCCGCGCAAGCGCCCATCGCCATTTTTCTCGAAGACGCAGGCGCTCAAGGCGCCGGTGCTGAGGATGGCGGCGTGCACCACCCTTTTAAAAAGTTCGGTTCGATCCACCCCCTCGCCGATGGCTTCCACCATGTTGTGCATGAATTCGAGGACGATCTGCTGCTCCTGGTGCAATAGCTGCCGTTGCTCGTCCAGGCGCGTTATTTCCCGGCGGGTGGAAAGGTAAAATACTCCTCCAATGAGCGCTCCCAGCGCCAGGCCCAGTAAAAACAGCCACATAATTTGATTCTCTATTCCAGAGTTATTCCGAATCAACCTGATTTTTTAAGAAATCAATTACGTCCTGAAATTTGGATTTGTTGCTCTCCTCGATATCGATCAGGTTTTCATGGGCCTGGAGGATGAGTTTGGCATTTTCGATCTTTTTGTGGTTCACCAGCTTAATCTTTTCCACCGGACTCTCGAATTCCATCGGGAATTCCCCTGAATCGACATTGACGATGCGGTGCAAACCAAGATTGCGCACCAGTTCGAGGTTTCGCCTCGACAACCGGCATAGAGAGACGCTGCCGGCCGGCCGCATATTACCAACATCGAGAGCGAGTCCCGCGATAATGCCCAGAAAAGTGCTGTCCATGGTTTGGCAATCTTTAAAATCGAAGATAAAGCTTTTCTTCCCGGCCTTGATCATGCGAGCTAAAAAATCGCTCACCGGAGCGGAATTGAGGTAGCTGGCCCGTCCATTGATTTTCACTACGATGGGCTCGACATAGGTCTTGACGAGGAAGACCGATTCCTTGTTCAGGGGCATGAGCGAAGCATTAACCTACAGAACCTAATATACTCCTTAATACATAGGGAAGAATGCCTCCGTGTCGATAATATTCGATCTCAATCGGAGTATCCAGACAGGCGGTCATGGAAACGGACTCTGTGTCTCCCGTGTGGCGGGTGATTTCCAGGACAACCTCCTGCCGTGGCTGCGGGTCCGCCCCCAGCCCTCGCAGGGAAAAAGTTTCCGACCCGTCGAGGCCAAGGCTTTGATGGGTCTGCCCATCCCTGAACTGCAAGGGTAGCACACCCATTCCGATCAGGTTACTGCGGTGGATGCGCTCGAAAGAACTGGCCGCCACGGCCCGAACTCCCAGCAAGGAGGAGCCTTTGGCCGCCCAATCGCGGGAGCTGCCCATCCCGTAATCATGGCCTGTAAACACGATCAAGGGTATCTTCCTCTGCGCATAAATCTGACAGGCGTCGTAAATCGGCATCAAATCTCCCTCCGGCATCAGCTTGGTCCAACCGCCCACCCGGCCGTCGGCCATGAGGTTCTTGAACCGCACATTGGCGAAAGTGCCCCTGGTCATGACGCGATCGTTGCCCCGCCGGGAACCGAAGGAATTAAAATTTTTCGGCTCGATGCCGGCCGCCACCAGGTATTTCCCGGCCGGCCCGTCGGCCGGAATGGCCCCCGCCGGCGAAATATGGTCGGTTGTGACGGAATCGCCCACCAGGGCTAGGGCTCTCATCCCTTCCAATTTCCCAATGGCGCCGGGTTGCATGGAAAATTCATCGAAAAAAGGCGGTATTTGAATGTAGGTGCTCTTTTCGTCCCAACCATAGAGCGCCCCTGTGGATGATTCGATGGCGCTCCAACTCGGATTGGCCTCCAGGATGTCTGCATACTGGCGTACATACATCTCGGGCGTGAGACCGGTGGCTATCTTTTCCTGCACTTCGGCCTGCGAGGGCCATAAGTCTCTCAAATAAACCGGATTCCCCTCTTTATCTTCGCCCAGAGGTTCGTTCTCAAGATCGATGTCCACCTTCCCCGCCAGGGCGTAAGCCACCACCAGAGGGGGAGACATGAGGTAATTGGCCCGGATCGAGGAATGCACCCGGGCCTCGAAATTGCGATTGCCGGATAGCACGCTGGCGGCCACCAGGTTGCCGGTTTTCAACGCTTTTTCGACCTCTTCGTCGAGGGGGCCGCTGTTACCAATGCAGGTCGTGCACCCATAGCCGACGAGGTTGAAACCTAATTGATCCAGATAGGGTTGCAGGCCCGTTTTGGCCAAGTAATCGGTCACCACCCGGGAACCGGGGGCCAGACTGGTTTTGACCGTGGAGTTGACCCGAAGGCCCCGTTCGACCGCTTTTTTGGCCAGCAGCCCGGCGGCTACCATGACGCTAGGGTTGCTCGTGTTGGTGCAGCTGGTGATGGCCGCGATGAGAACGGAGCCGTGTCCAATGGAGGGGTCGTGACCATTTCCGCCGTTGCCATCGAGGTTGATTTTTCGGCTCAACTCGTCCGCCTCCAGCCCGAAACCTCCGGCGCTTTCCTCTTTCTGCAATTGGCTCAAAAAAGTGTTTTTAAGCTCCGGCATGTCGATCCTGTCCTGCGGCCTGCGGGGACCGGCTACACTGGGCACGATGGAGGCCAGGTCGAGTTCCAGGCTCTTGCTGTAGTCCACTTCCCCTTGACGCGGAATGCCGAACATTTTCTGGGCTTCAAAATAATCGCGGATCAAGTCCAGCCGCTCCTCCGAACGACCGGTCATACGCAAATAATCGAGGGTTTTTTCGTCAACCGGGAAATACCCCAAGGTGGCGCCGTATTCGGGAGCCATATTGGCCATAGTGGCTCGGTCGGCCAATGTCAGGTTGGCCGCTCCTTCCCCGTAAAACTCGACAAATTTGCCGACCACTTTTTCTTCCCGCAGCATCTGGGTAACCCGCAGGGTGAGGTCGGTGGCGGTGACTCCTTCGCATAGTTTTCGCGACAGGTGCACCCCGATCACCTCCGGGGTGAGGAAATAAACGGGCTGGCCCAGCATTCCGGCTTCTGCCTCAATGCCACCGACGCCCCAGCCGACCACTCCCAGGCCGTTGATCATGGTGGTGTGCGAATCCGTCCCCACCAGAGTGTCCGGGTAAAAAACGCTGCTGGCGCCGACCGTTTTTTCAAAAACGACCTTGGCCAGGTATTCGAGGTTGACCTGGTGTACGATGCCGATGGCCGGAGGCACTATGCTGACCGTTTTAAAGGCTTGCTGGCCCCATTTAAGGAACTGGTAGCGCTCCCGGTTGCGCTCGAACTCGATTTCCAGGTTTTGCTGAAAAGCTGCCGCCGTCCCCGAACGATCGACCTGCACCGAGTGGTCCACCACCAGATCGACCGGCACCAGGGGCTCGATCAACAAAGGATCGCCGCCGAGTTTCTGGACCGCGTCCCGCATGGCCGCCAGATCGACGAGGAGCGGCACCCCCGTAAAATCCTGCAAGACGATACGGGAGACGACAAAGGGTATTTCCGCCGAGGAGGGTTCCGGCGCCTGCCAGCCGGCCAGCGTCTTGATGTCCTCTTCCTGGATGGTCCGCCCATCGCAGTTGCGCAGAACGGATTCCAGAACAATACGCAAACTGACGGGCATTCGCGAGATGGGCCCCAGACCGGCTTCTTCCAAAGCGGGCAGCGAGTAGAGGAAGCCGTTGTTGAATTCCCGCAGGCTGTTAAAGGGATTGTTTAATTTGAGATCGCTCATCAATCAATTTATTTTTTTCAACTCCTGGTTTAATTTAATAATAGGAGAGATTTGATTGCATGGATATTGCAACCTGAAGCCGATTGCGCCGCCAGTCGCTCAGGAGCCGCCCAGGGCCGCTTTTATTTCATCAAAGGATGGTAGGTTTTGAGGGTCATCGGAGGACCAGCTGTAAACGATGTCGCCTTCCTTGTTGATGACGAAAGCCGAGCGTTTGGCTACGCCTTTGAGACCGATCAAGTCTTCGTAAAGAACATCGTAGGCAGCCGCCGCCTCTTTGTTGAAATCGCTCAAAAGGGTGACCGATATATTGTTGGTCTGAGCCCAGCCCTCCTGCGAAAAGGGGCTGTCCACACTAATGCCGTAAACGGCCGCGTCGACCGCTGCATATTCACCCAGAGCCCCGCTCACGCTGCACATCTCGTCGGTGCAAACCCCAGTGAATGCGAGGGGAAAGAAGAGCAGAACGGTTTGTTGTGAGCCAAAGTTGGCGCTCAAGGTGACATCCTCCAATCCATCGGCCGTTTTTGTTTTTAGAGTGAAATCGGGTGCTTTTTGTCCAGTTTCCAGTGCCATAGTATTTCCTTATTATTGAATTAGTGAAAACCCCATAAAATGAGTGCCATAGCCCTCCACGGCAATCGAAATCGGTCGTCCTGGGAGCGAATTTTCCGGCCATGAAATTATTTTTTGATCTGGAGCCACCACTAATTATCCTTCACCCTTCTCCTCATGACGCCTCTCCAAATCATCCAAAGCAACACCGTGGACATCATCAGCCTGGAAGACCTGCAGGAGCGGCTCGGCCAGGATCGCCCGCTGAAGGTCAAGCTGGGGATCGATCCCACACGGCCCGATCTCACACTCGGGCACATGGTGGTATTTAACAAATTGCGGCAGTTTCAGGACCTGGGGCACGAGGCCATTCTCATCATCGGCGATTTCACCACCTGGATCGGTGACCCCTCGGGGCGCTCTGCCACCCGCCCCGTTCTGACCAAAGAGGAGATCGAAGAAAACGCCAGCACCTACCTCGACCAGGCTTTCAAAATCCTTGATAAAAACAAAACCACTGTTCGCCATAACAGCGAGTGGTTCACGAAAATGACCTTCCAGGATGCCCTCGCCCTCTCCCGCCGGATGACGGTCGCACGCATGCTTGAGAGGGACGATTTTGCCAAACGCTACAAGGACAACACCCCCATCTCGATCATCGAATTTCTCTACCCGCTGGTGCAAGGCCAGGACTCCCTCGCCATCAAGGCCGATATCGAACTGGGCGGCACGGACCAGCTCTTCAACATGCTGGTGGGCCGCAACCTGCAAAAAACCGGAGGCAAACCGGGGCAAATCGTCATCACCATGCCCCTCCTCGTCGGCCTCGACGGGGTAAAAAAGATGTCCAAAAGCATGGACAACTACATCGCCTTCAACGACAGCCCCAAAAACATCTTCGGCAAAATCATGTCCCTCACCGACGAAGCGATGGGCGAATACTACCGCCTCCTCCTTCTCGCTTCCAAAGAACAATTAAAAACACTCGCCGGCGAACACCCCATGGAAGCCAAAAAGAACCTCGCCCAGCAAATGACGGCCAAACTCTATGACGAAGAGACCGCCCGCCACGAAAGGGAACAATTCGAGAAAGTCTTCACCCGCCGCCAAACCCGCGACGACATGCCCACCTTTCAATGGCACGACCTAACCGATAAAGAAGAGGACACCCTCCTCAACCTGATGGCCGCAACCAACCTCTTCCCCAGCAAAAAAGAAGCCCGCCGCCTCATCCAGCAAGGAGCCGTAAAAATCAACACCCAACGTTGCGAAAACCCTCAGCATATCCTAAAAAATTCCCAACCCAACCAACCAACCACCATACAGGCCGGCAAAAGAACCTTCTTCAAAATCCACCCCGAATAATTCCAATTTTGTTAACAAAATAACGATAAATATCAATAAGACCGAATAACGACACGACCCTTTTGAACTCTATGTTATAGCGTCTTTTTCCCATTCTTCGATTTTCAATTTTGGAGAATCCCGTGTCCATTTTTTCCAGCACCCATCAGTTTTCTCGGCACATGCCGCCAGTAATATTTTCTCAATGAGCGCAACCAATTCGTTCATTCCGGCTTACCGGAAACGCGGCCTGGCCATTTATTTGCTGCGGATGCCGTCGAGGACGAGGTGGAGGGCTTGCTCAAGGCCGTTTTGGCGCACTTCTTTGTCTCCCAAATCCATTTCCAGCGCTTGGCTCAGGGTGTAGCGGTTGGAGTGGTAGATGAAGCACAGCCCGATGAAGTTGATGAGCAGGTGCTTGACGTTGACCGAACGGTCGAAGATGCCTATTTCCTTGCCTTCTTCGATGATGGCGCCGAGGTGGGCGATAACCGGGTTTTTGGTCAGCAGGTGGCCGTGTTTTTGGATCGCACGGCCATGGTTGAGGTTTTCCCACAGCAGCAGGTTGACGAATTCGGGGTTGTCGGCCAGGAAGGTGAAGTAGCTGGAGAGAATATGTTTGAGGGTCTCCTCGGGCGATTGGGGCTTTTCAAAAATTTTCAACTCGAGCCGTTCGAGCCGCTGGTAAACTTCCAGCAGGACGGCATGGTAGAGATTTTCCTTGCTCCCGAAGTAGTGATAGACCATCCGTTTGTTGACGCCGGCAGCGTTCACGATTTTGTCTACCGAGACCCCGTTGTAACCGTCTCGGGAAAAAAGCCCGATAGCGGTTTTAAGCAATCGCTCGCGGGTGTTGGGAGGCCGCGGTTTTTTTCTCGAAAAAGACTTGTCTTTATTTTTCATGCACGTAACCATTTAGTTACTATTTACTGAATTTTGTCAAATTTTTAAGGGAACCAATGGGAATCTTGCCTTGCCACGCCGCGGAGATAGACTCGTTTATTGCAACACCGACCCCGAACTCAATAGAGGCATTGGCAAATGTCAAAGGAGATGTCATGGTTCTGGGAGCGGGGGGAAAGATGGGGCTGCACCTGTCCCTGGCCCTGCAGGAGGGTTTTCGGCGCCTGGGCCGGGACAATCGTGTGATAGCGGTGTCGCGCTTCCAGAGCCTGCGCCCGCGCATCGATTTCGAGAAGTTCCGCATCGAGACCCATCGGTGCGACTTGAGCGTGGCCGAGGAACTGGAGAATCTACCTGATTGCCCCAACATATTTTACCTGGCGGGGATAAAATTCGGCACCGCCTCCGCCCCGCAGATGCTCCAGCGGATGAACGTGCACACGCCGGAACTGGTGGCCAAAAAATTCAGCCATTCGCGCCTGGTAGTCTTTTCCACTGGCTGTGTCTACTCCTTTGTGCCGATAAACTCGGGCGGGTCGCGGGAAGAGGACCAGGCCGACCCGGTGGGCACCTATGCGCGCTCCTGCCTGGGCCGGGAAGAAGCGTTCATCCACTGCTCGCGCCAACAAGGCACACCCTGCGCCATCGTGCGGCTCAATTACTCGGTGGAATTCCGCTACGGGATACTCATGGACATAGCGGAAAAAGTCTATCAAGGCCAGCCCGTCGATGTCACCACTGGCCATTTCAACGCCATCTGGCAAGGCGATGCCATCGCCTACATCATCCAGACACTATCATACGCGACCTCTCCGCCCTTCATCCTGAACGTGGCCGGATCGCAAACCCTCTCGGTGCGCCAGGTGGCCCAAAGATTCGGAGAAATATTCGACAAAGAGCCGATCATCACGGGACAGGAAGCAAAGACGGCCTGGCTCAACAACGCGCAAAAATCCCGGCGCCTGTTCAACGGAAAAGAAGTGGACATAGAGCAAATCATCGCCTGGACGGCAGCCTGGCTGCAAGCCGACGGAGAAACCTGGGGCAAACCGACCCTCTTCGAGCAGCGCACCGGAAATTTCTAAAACCACCCCCCCCCAACCCATTGAAGGGTTTCCAATGGGTGCAAAACGAAACCTAAATACTAAAAACGTAAGAAATGCCGGCATTGAAACGGATCCTGTCTGCAATAAATTCCCAGGTGGTGGACTCGAGCAAATCCTGTAGGATATTTAATGGCCAGATATTTTGTTGACATGCCGATATTTTAGCAAATCTGGTGTCGATGGAAAGTTCGACCTGTCTTCAACTCTTTTCTCTAATTGTTAATACTTATAGCACCTGATCGTCGGTGCGGATGCGGAAAAGGGATTCGAGTCTGAACGGGCGAATGACCGCTTTCATCATTTTCAAATCATTATGAAAATTTAACTGCCCGGTTATAATCTCAATGAGATATGGAGTTTCAAACAAAGATTATTCCTTCGTTTCAATCGTTTCGATATGCAAGTCGCGCAGTTGCCGTGGGGTGACGGTAGTGGGGCTTTCCGTCATCAGACACTGCCCTTTTTGCGTTTTTGGGAAAGCGATAACTTCGCGGATACTGGACACATTGGCCAGAATGGCCACCAACCGGTCAAAACCAATGGCGATGCCTCCATGCGGAGGGGCTCCATATTTGAATGCCTCCAGCATGTAGCCGAAACGGCTCTGCACGACATCGGGCGGGATGCCAAGGGCCTCTTCAAATACCTTGCGCTGCAATTCCGGCTTGTGGATACGAATGCTGCCACCGCCCAATTCAACTCCGTTGAGGACCACATCATAATGCTGGCCGCGAACCTTTGCCGGATCGGTGTCGATGAGCGGTATGTCCTCCACGACGGGAGATGTGAAGGGATGATGGCTGGAGACATATCGGCCGCTATCTTCGTCTCTGGTCATCAAGGGAAAGTCGATCACCCAGAGAAAATTGTAGCGATCCTGGGGTAAAACCAGTTTTTCTCTTTTTACCAGCAAGCGGGCCGATTCCTGTCGCACCCGACCCAAAATGAGGCAGGCGCGTTCCCATTCGTCGGCGGCGAAAAATATCATATCGCCCTCTTCAATTTGGAGAGCTTCCTGCAATGATGCCTTCTCCTCCTCGGAGAAAAATTTGAGAATGGGAGACTTCCACTCACCTCCGGTGGCCCGGATAAAGGCTAGACCCTTGGCCCCCATGGATTTGGCAGCCTCCTCCATGTCCCGCAATTCCCCTTGCGTGATGCCGGCCAGACCCTTGGCATTGATTGCCTTGACCACACCGCCATTTTTCAAGGTTGCAGAAAAAAGTCGAAACCCGGATTGGCTGAAAACTTTCCCTAAATCCACAATTTCCATAGCGTAACGGGTGTCCGGCTTGTCGACGCCGAAACGGTTCATGGCCTCGTTAAAGGTCATACGGGGAAAGGGCAGCGGAATATCGATTTGCAGGATCTCCTGCCAGATTCGCTGAAAAAGCGCCTCGACAAGGGCGTAAATGTCCTCGCGGTCGATGAACGATTGCTCGATGTCGATTTGCGTAAACTCTGGTTGCCGGTCGGCTCTCAGGTCCTCATCACGAAAACAACGCGCCATTTGAAAATACCGTTCCACCCCTGCCACCATCAGCATTTGCTTGAATTGCTGGGGCGATTGCGGGAGCGCATAGAACTCCCCCGGTCTCACTCGGCTGGGCACAAGGAACTCGCGAGCACCCTCAGGGGTGCTCTTGAAAAGCATGGGGGTCTCCACTTCGATAAACCCGCAGCCATCCATGAAATCGCGGACGGCCTTGGCGGCCCGGTGGCGCAAACGAAGGATATTGAGATTTTTGGGCCGGCGCAAATCAAGATAGCGGTAATTCAGGCGCAAGTCTTCACCCACGCGGTCCCCCTGGTCGTCGCCCAGGGGAAATGGCGGCGTTTGGGAATCGTTGAGGATGGCTAATTTTTCGGCGTGAATTTCGACTTCCCCGGTCCGCAGGCGGGGGTTGATCGTCTCTTCGGTGCGAGGTTCCACCACCCCGCCGACTTCGATTACTGATTCCGGTTTGAGGCGGTTCAAATTTCCATCATAGGAATTCCCTTGTGGGTAAAAGACTATCTGGGTGCGGCCCTCGCGGTCGCGCAGATCGACAAAAATGAGGCCTCCGTGGTCGCGCACGGTATCGATCCAGCCGCTTAAAACAACGGTTTTCCCGGCGTCGGCCTTGGTAATTTCACAACAATGATGCGTTCTGTTCATGGCAAATGGATAAAGGGCAGAAATGAAAGCGGGCCGACTCGTGATAAACAAGCCCGAAAATGATTTTTTTCTTTAGCTCCGCCGGGAATGAGGGTTAAGGAGAGCTTTCAAATGACAAGGATAAAACAGCCGCTCTTCCATTTTCATCGAATGCCTCCAGGAGCAAACTGTGCGATCCCGGCTTGAGGTCCTCAAGGGCCAAGGCAAAGCTTTCTTCCTTCGAATCGAAAAGCCCGTCCTGCGGTCGCAGGGAACGAGCCTTTTGACCATCCAAAGTATAATAAACAGCCCGCAGGACACTCAAATCGTCAGATGCCTTGAACTGGATGAGGTGGTCCTTATTGCCCATATCCTCTGTGGTGTCTAGAAATTCGATTTCGGGCGGAGAATTGTCGATCAGAAAAAGTTCGCTCAACCTTTCGCCGCGGCGGGCGTTACGGGCGTCATTATCAAGGCGGTCGTCGGCACCCACCTTGACCTGGTAATAGCCATCCTCAAATCCACGCGTATTAAAAGTGTAAACGGGCTCCTCCAGTTCTTCCGCCAAGGCTATCCAGTCCACAGCATCCACTGCCTTAATGCTTAGACCGAACTCCAGGGTGTCGCCATTAGGATCGACCGCGTTCCAGGCAATGGTCATCAAACCTTCCTCGCCCAGGTTTTTCAGCTGAAGGCGCGGAACCGGTTTTTGCAGCAATTTTTCCGGATTCCTCTCTTCGAGAAGACTTTTTAGATCGATATTCGGTTTGTTGGCGACAGATCTAAGCATTTCAAAGCCGGCCGGAATCACACGAATGGCACTAATATTGGGAGTAGCATTGCCGGTCTGATAAAAAAGGCGAAGCCGGCGCACCATAGCATTATCAATGCTTAAGGGATTGTTGTTTTCGTGGTCACTGGCAAAAGATAGCTCGTATTGCATGAACCGGGCGTTGGGACTTTCGATCAGGTGGCGGTCGCCGGAAAACACGGCCTCTTCCCATGAAGACCAGGTATCGTCCGGTTCCTCGGTATTGCCGCTACGGGTGCGCAGGCGGTTTGCGGCAGCCCCGCCACCCTTGCCCAAAGGGTGCAAATTTCCCCATCGGGCAATCTGGCCGGCATCCACCGTCGGGGAAGTAAACTTGCCTTCCGATGCTGGCTGCCCTTGCAGGCGGTATATGCCCCCCGGGTTGCTGGTGATAACCAATAGATCGTCCGCATTGGCGGGATCGGGCATGAGGACGGAGATTTCGCCTCCTTTGGGCGACTGTTGCAGCAATTTCCAGTAACCGCGGTCCACTACGGAAAAAATGCGCCCGTCATCGTTGGTTCCGACCACAATTTCACCGGAAGAAGTGTGGGCGAAGGCGAAAATATTGGCGCTGGGCAATCCCCAATAAGCCTCCACAAATCCATTTTCGTCGAGCGAATATATAATGCCCCTGCCCACCGGACCGCTTTTCTTTTCTCGCTTATTTCCATTGGAACTCGACCTGAAGCCAGCGTTGGCCGTTACCACAAAAGGTTCTTCCTCGTTCCGGGAAAGAGTAGCATTCGACGAAGAGCCTCCTCCTCCATTTCCCGATTTCGTATCAAAGGTGGCGAAATAGATTTTGCCGTCATCCAGCGTCGAAATCTGCTTAATCTCCTGCGCTCCGGAGTTGTAAAGGGCGAAACCTTCATTTTCACCCGTTATGCGATAAAGGATGCCTTGCGGGCTGCTCCCGGCAAGGAGGTGGCCATGGTTGTCCCAAGCCAGGTCGGTCAAATGGGTTTGATCGCTTTTAAACCAAACCAGAGGCTCGTCGCCGGGCTGGAAATCGGGCGGAAGCTTGTAAATGCGGGCGCTGCTGCCGGTGGATACGTAGAAATTGCCCTCGGGGTCGAAAACGAAATCCCAGATATAACTGTCATCCGGATCGAAGAAAATTTCCGGTCGTCCTCCCGGAACGATGCGGTAAACGCGCCCCACCGGCGAAGTGCCCACATAGAGGTTCCCCTCGCCGTCCAACACCAGGGCGCGGCTCAGTATTTCCTCCGGGCTGAAATAATCCGTTACTTCCCCCTCCGCATTCACCTTGAGCACCTTGCCCCGGTTGCCGGTTCCCAGATAGAGGTTCCCGTCCGCGTCGGCCACCGCCGCCCAAATGATGGGTTCGTCGATTTCGACCCACTCGGTCAGGGCCGGAGCCAATTGCAGATGCCCCTCGTTACCAAGGGAAACATTCTCGAATTCCCCCTTGATGAAGTCTTCGTAAACGCTGTGTAAAAACGATTGCGTCCGCACGGCATGAACCAGCGGAAGGATGGAAACTACCGTTAAAAAGACGGCTGCGGTTTTTTTCATAAAGACAATGTCGAGAGAGAACTACTCCAAAGTGATGGGGACCTGGTAGCTTCCCCTGAATTCACCCGGAATCTCTATTTTGGTTTCCCACAGGGTTGTTTCATCAAGAAACTGGCGTGCCGTATTGTTCCCCGGAGAGGTGAATAAAGCCTGCACCGATGGGGGCAAGTCTGGCAAATTTTCGCCGTCCAGAATGAGCCCTGGCGCTTTTTTCAGAAGTTTGATGTAAATGCTTTGGCGGGAACGGCGGTGGTTCCATTCCCTAATAATATCATCGACCGAAGTGACAAAGCCCCGTCCAGAGGTTTCCGCCAATTCGGCCCCGGCCGCATCGGCCACCAATATGGTTAATGCCTCGCCCGGTTGCAGTCCGGGCGGAATGGGAACGCTGATGCTATGGCGGGTCGGCTTATCCAGATAATTGTAGATGGAAAGGTTTAAATCGACAGTTCCGCCTGGCTTTACCCGCTTATTTACTACTTGCACGGCCTTCAAGCTGCTCAATAGCCACTCATCGCGTATGTCGATATTGAAATCGATTTTCGTGACCACCGGCATTCCGTAGGGGTTGTTGACGAGTTTCAAATAATTTTCCCAAAAGCTCATGGCCACCGATTTCGCTCCCTCCGGCCCGCTGGCCACATCCCGAAACACAATGGCGTCATAGCCTTCAAGTTCGACCCGTCCATCAAGATAAAAAGTCTGCTCTTCGCTTGATTCCATGGTCTGGTAGAGGGATTCAAGCAGGGAAATGGAGGCAAAAATGGGTGATAGGGAGCGATGCTCAAATAAATCCCCGGAAAACTGCCGGACCACTCCATTGACTCCGCGGGTGGTGATGGACATTTCGATGAGGTGCGGCAGCTCGCCTATTTTTCCGGCAATGGCCGTCAGCCGGTCCTGATAAACCGACCCCAGCAAAGGTCCCGTATTGGAAAGCTTGAAGGATTGGTTGACTGACTGAATCACGGTAATGATTTCCGCTCCCGCCATGGGAAAACGTGTTGGCCCCAACTGGAAAAAAGGATGCCCGAAGGCCAACAGGGTATCGCCATCCCGGTAGGTAACAGTGCCGGTCGCGGCCATATTGAAATCTCCGCTCATGAGGACCGCCGCAATGGGTGAACCGGGTTCCAGAGAAAATTTCGATCCGTCGGCAGCCGTGCCGCTGGGCGCTTGCATGACATCCAACCCCAATGCCTCCAACTGCGGTCGAAAAGCCCTCAGGGCCCGCTCTGAAAACCCCGACGCCATCATGGGTGTGGGCAAAGGAGCGAGCAAGGTTTGCATCCGCTTGAGTTTGCCAGAATTTTCTCCACCAGTTGAAGAAACAGGATTCACCGAGGAAAAGACAGGCATTAAGCTGCCGGCCCCCTCTTCTCCTCCGGTTATGGCCAATGAGGTGAAAGAATACGATGCCGGTGCCGATGCCCTGCGAGGCCGCGAGGCCTCCAATGGATAAGTATCCAGAATTTCCAGCATCTGCTCGATGGGGGTGACCCCGATGATGGCCTGTTCTTTCGGCCAAGTGAACCCATAGGCATAGGCGCCGATCAGTTTCCCCCCAATATAGACCGGGCTTCCACTCATTCCGGCCACCGGTCCTATCAGCTTGCTCCGGGCATCCAAAGCCTGGCAAATAATCACCGAACGTTGCGGGCCGGTGAAATTCTCCGCCACTCCCAGGACTTCCAGCTTAAAACTCTCCACCTCGGTTCCGGAAACCACCGTGCGCCATTCGCCAACCATGCCGGGCTTGACTTCGGAAAGCGGCAGGATGTCCTCTCCAACTGCGCAAAAAGCTGGAGCCAGAGCCGCATAAAAGAGGGCGAATTGACAAAAGACTGAACGACAAGAAGGCATAAAAAGAGTCTAATATATATTAGAGTCTAATATATATTATTTTATGGGAGTGGGACAAGCCCATTCACAGTTCAGGAGACACGTCCACCAGACAAAAGTTCTGGCTTCCTCCTCAAATTGTGGTTTCCCCTTTTTAAAAGGCTTTAAGGGCATAAAAGGCTTTAAGGGCATTTTTGCCATGAACTTTGAACATTGGAAATGCTTTTCATTTTCAGGGAACCATGACGAAATAATAATGGATACCGTTCAAGCTGAACTCCCTCTCGACGCCAAATCCACTCTCGGAGAAGCGCTGGGCAAAACCGTGATAGTATTACAATTCTCCCCAGAGCGGATAATGAGGACTACCGCCGCCAGCCACCCAAGACCTAAAATTAATGGCAAATTTAGCCTACAAATTAAAAAAAAAAGCAGCCCTTCGACCACTTCCCCCAAACCCGCCACAACAAAACCGTCGCCACTCTGTAAAAAAGATAATTACCAAGAAAAACCCTCTATTCCGCAGCGGATTCCAAGACTTTATTCACCCAGGAATTGAGGCTTTTATTCTAGTTTTTTTGTTAGAAGGTCTATGCCTGTTCCAATTAAAGATTTAAATACTGGATGCTCGACTAATTTCTTCAATATTCCTTTTGCTTCTTTCTTTTCATTCTCAGAGGTTTCAGAGTTATTTACAGCCTCAATGAGCGTGTCAAACAAGACATTCATATTTTGAGTGTTGTGGTTACCTATCTGGACTTGATACGGATTATTTATCTCGATTCTTTCACTCATTTTATCTCTTTCTTTTTCAAGATTTCTGAAAATCAAATTGAGTTCAGTAGTGCGGCGGGCCTTCAAATCAGGACAATCTTTTTCTACCTTTATATGTCCTAGCCCGGATATTTCATGAAGGGTAAAGTTTGGCTCGTTATTGCTATTGGAGATGGAGATGGATTTCTTTGTATTTTGAGCAGATCGTCTTGATTTTTAGGTGTTTTTCAGGGTGTAGAGACACTGCCCCCTTTCCCCCATTGGTTCGGTAGTGCCGGGGGCAGCACCAATGCACCCTTTAGGTTGGCACCAATCGGCGGGCCGCATGGTTGAAAAGACTGGCCCAAGGATAACTCTCACTTAGGTGAAAGTGAATCGTTCGGGTGTTGCGCACGATGACCGCTCCGATCTTGATTAATTTGAGCCGCAGGGTGTGGCATTGGGCCCGCGCCCACTTCGTCCCTTTTAAGGCTAACCGGCGCATGGCTTCCATCAAGGTGTAGGCCAGCGCCGAGGTAGTGTATAAAAAAAGAATGTTATTTTGTATTTTTAGCTGTACAAATAGCGTTAGGCAGTTTATTCTTAGTGCATCTTAGTGCATGGTTACTAAAATTATTAATTGTCGGCACTGTGGAAGTGAAAATATCATTAAATTTGGCAAGACGCCCAGCCATAAACAGCGCTACCGCTGCCATGATTGTGGTAAACAAAGCCGCGAAAACCCCACAGTGAAATACACCGAAGAGCAAAAAGAAATGATCCTTCGAGTCTATCAGGAACGCAGCAGTCTACGCGGTTTACAGCGCGCCTTCGGGGTGAGTCCCAACACCGTTTTGAGTTGGTTAAAAAAAACGACAATCGCTGCGACCGCTCAAAAGCACGATTCTTGCGGCCCGCCGCCATGATGTCATTGAACTGGACGAACTGTGGTCTTTTGTGGGGCGCAAGAGCGATGCCCAATGGGTTTGGATCGCTCTTTGCCGACGCACCCGTCAAATCCTCTCCTATGCCATTGGGCCTCGGGATTGGTATCGTTGCCGGGAACTTTACGAGCGTCTGCCACGGGCCTACAAAAGATGTGCCACCTACAGCGACTTTTGGAGCACTTATGATGAAGTCTTTCCTCATAACCGATCCGTGGGAAAAGAAACCGGTGAAACGGCCCATGTGGAACGATGGAACAATACCCTGCGCCAACGACTGGGTCGTTTCACACGCAAAACCCTCTCCTTTTCCAAGCTTAAGAGTATGCATGAAACCTGTCTGAGACTTTTCATTCATCAATATAATCAAGAATTAGCCACCATTCCTACTTAATACACTACCAGCGCCGACAAGAGCAATCGCCACTGATTGGCCCACCATTGATGGGCGCTGGTGCGCTCGCTGAACAATTGCATCTGTTCCTTGATTCGGTTCTCCATTTCACCGCGGCCACAGTATACCTTGTCGTAAAGCTCCTGGGGATCGCCCGGCAGGTTCGTCACCACGAAGCGCGGGTTGGACCCCTGTGCGGTGTGTTCGGCTTTATGGATGACCAACCGCAGCCATCGCCACGAATCGGCAGCATAGACGAAGTCCTGGAATAACCGTTGTTTTTTACCCCTTAGTTCGAACCATTCTTTGGCCTGCTTTTGCAACTGCTGGGCATCTTGCTGCAAGCGTGCATTGCGAGCCATCCCCACGATGTAACTAACTTCGTTGCGGTCGCACCAAGAGAGTATCCGGTCTCGACAAAATCCACTGTCGGCGCGCCAAATAATCCGCGTACGGGGCCAGCTTTGGCGAATCCGTTTAACCAGCAATTTGAGGATGGCCCCGGCATGCTTGCTGGCATCGATCTTGCTCGGCCGCAGGTAGGCCACCAGCAGCTGATCACCGCAAAAAACATATAGCGGCAGAAAACAGTAATGATCATAATAACCGTGGAAAAAACGTCCCTCCTGGAGCCCGTGCACCGGATTGTCGGTGCCGTCAAAGTCCAGGATGATCTCTTCGGGTTCCTCGGCAAAGGAGCCCATGAACTGTTCGACCAACAGCTCGTTTACCGCAAAGGCCGCCCGCCGATCCTGCCCGTTTTCAAAACGACACAAAGTCGGCGCGCTGGCCAACGTTTCAATGCGCCCCGTTACCGTTTGCAACAATGGATCGTGGCGCAGGGTATCAAAGTCGTTCAAATCCTCATAGCCCGCCACCAGCCCGTAAACGCGCTGCCGCAGCATCCCCAATACCTCATGGCGTACTTTGCCCTTCTGCCGTTTGTCCACTAACTGTCGGGCCGCTCGTTCGGTCAAGCCCAACTGCCGATCCACTTCCCGGATCAAAAGCAGTCCGGCATCCGAAGTAACCTCTCCGCCCTTGAAATCAACCCGCACACGGCGGCCTTTTACCCTTGTCAACTGTAGCTTTAATTGTTTACCTTTTGTCATCGCTGATATTGCTTTAATTATTGATCTATCCTGCTGTATATCAGCAGTTAAGCATATCAACGATACTTTTTTTACGAAATATCCGGGCTAGTGAAAAATTTCGATAGAAACGACGGTATTTCTCTAATTCATATATGGATGATTCTTTCAAACATTCAAAATCATCAAGAAATAGTGCCTTCAAAATCATCAAGAAATAGTGCCTTGATATCACCTTCAGAAGCAATTCCGATTTCTTGGTGAAAAACCTTAATAACTGAATCGGTCTGTTCAATGAAGAATCCTGTATACGAGTCTAGGTTTTCTATCAAAGATTCTTGAATCCTAACAAAGGCGCCAGGACTTTGTTCCAAGCCTCGAAAACTAAATTCACTGAGAACTCCTTGTGCCACTTCCCTGCAACGAGGAATAAAACTCTTTCTCTTTTCATCGGTCAGAGAAGAAATATTATTAAGAATATCACTCATTAAACATTGTCGAAAAATTAGTATTATAAGGGCTGTGAAAGCGTAAGCAGAGATGATCTTATTCAATTTGTTGGAAAAAGGGGTTGGGACAAGATTAAAGGTATATATTCAGAGTCGTTGGCCATATCGACTTGTAATTAGAGGCTGTCCCAAAAGGGTGATTTTTGCGAGGGCTTCTGATAGGCGCTCATTTTAGAGGTATTTGCATTTGGGAGAGTATCAACTTTGCTCTCCTATAACGTTAGGATACTGGTTTTGGGGTCCGGTTGCCTGGTTTTCTTTGTATGAGCCGACAGTAAGGCTGTGAAAAAGTATTGTCCTTGCTTTTCCGCTCTCTAGGCCGCCGCTTTGGTTTTTAGTTCGTCTTGCTGGGCCAGCATCTTGGCTACTTTCCATAGGTTGTGCGAGAGTACCGACCAGGCTACGCTGATCGAGCGGTTGGCAAAGCCTTTGCTGCGCAACCGCCCGGCCTGCCAGCGATTCTTCAATACCCCGATCCGCCCTTCGGTGCTGGCCCGGCGCTTTTGCAATTGCCTGAACAGTGGTTCCTCCATCCGTTTTTTCAACTGCTTCGGATCGCGTGGACAGAGCGCGTCGTAGATTCCCTCCTGGGCTAACTGCCGGCGGGCCCGCTGGGAGGCAAATCCCCGGTCCGCGCACATGGCCGCTATGGGTTCTTCCAGGTTGAAGCGGTTCTGTCTTTGCAAACTCTCTTGCATTTGTTCATTTTCGCTTGGAGTTCGGCTGCCGTAGAGTTTCCAGTCCAGCAGGTACCCTTCAACGCTTTCTCCCAAAAACAGGGTGTTGCCGAACTCGACCTCTTGGCCCGCTTTACCTCGCACAATCACCTGCCCATCGAGTTCGTAAACACTCAAGACTTTCTCTGCGTTTTTCACCTGGCGGCCGCCAATGATCCGCTCGTGCGCCTGTTTGATGACCACCGGGATTTGCTCGCTCATGCGCTCCATCCGGGCGAGGATCTGTTGGACCTGTTTTTCGCTGTAATCGCTTTGCTCCCAGCAGGCTTGCAATAATTCCCGGTGACTGCGGGCATGCTCCCCGATCCGTTTGAGCAGCTTTTTCATCTGCCTCAAGATACCCTTGCGCTGCCGCGCGCTGTCCTTTCGCCGCCGGCTGTGAGTCCTGTGAGTCATCTGTATGCACAGCCGATTCATCTGCCGAGCCAAGGGCTCCGGTTCGATCGGCATGCGATGGCGCAAACCGGCCTTCTCGCGGATCAGCCGGATCGCTTTGAGCAACGTGCCGGCTACATCCTTGAGTAATACCCAGTCCGTCGGCCAATGAATGTTAGCCTCCAAACAGGTGCCGTCGATCAGGCAAATGGTGGTGTCAATCGGCTTGTCCAATCCCACCTGCCGGGCCAGAAGGGCATCGCCCACCACCTCAGTCAAGGTCCGGTGCAAGGCCCTCAACTGCTCTTCGCTGAAAAACTTCGAGGCCCGCTCCAGGGTGCTTTTGGAGATGCCCCTGATGCCATCGATCTGCCGGACACGGCAAAAGTCGGCCAACAGATCGCTGCTGCCCAGAGCCCGCGACAAATGCCGAAACGAAATCCCTCCGAGCAGACGGCCCAGCGTATCCATGCGCAGTGCCTTGATGGCAAAACTGGCCCGCTGCCGCCGGGCCTTTAGACCCATTGGCGGCCACCCCTCCAAGGCCAGCTCAATGGCCTGCGATTCCACCTCCGAGTCGATCAGCAGCCGATCGATTCGATCAATGGTGGCGCGGAAGTTATCGTAATCGAGGCACCGGTCGACCACAGTTAAAGCTGGACGCAGGAGGCATTGGATGGCTATATTTTTCATAGAAAGGGCTATATTGATTTTCGCTAACTCAATTATAGAACCCTTTTTTGGCCGGATCGAGCAAAAACTTGCTCTTTCCGGCTCTTTTTATCAACGTCATCCAGTTGACTATAAAATCTTTATATTTTTGGGACAGCCTCTAATTACCGGCGTTGGTTCCAGGTTTTGGATTGGTAGTGGTGGCGGGTGGTTTTTTCTTTTTCTTTGGGGAATTGGGGCCAGGGTTTTTCCTCTGTTTCGGAGTTGGTTAGTTGAGTGAGTTCGTTTGTGTAGATTTTTTTGAATTGGGGGGGTAATAGTTTGGGGGTTTGGGTGATGGAGCCTTGCAGGAGGAGGCCGTGGCGGTTGCGTTTGAGGGCGGCTCCGGCTATTTTCCTTTTTGTCGCGGGGTCGATGACATCGCATGGTTCGGCTTTTTCAAAGCATACCGTTGGCCGTGAGGATTTGCCTGGTTTTCTCTTCGGTGCGGAAGCGAGTTCGGCCTGGAGGCCGCATTTCATGAGGGCGTTGGCCAGGGCCTGATGGACTGTATTGTAAACATGGGTGGCGTCCATTTTGGAAAATGAGTGGCTGGGTGGAAAGACGATACTGTAGGTCCAGTCATGGCGGTGATCAACAATGCCTCCACCGGTGGGCCGCCGGCAAATTTGGGCACCCGGTGTCGCTATTTGTGCCTCGACCCAGGCAAACTTCTGGCTGTAGCCAAACGTGAAGGCGGGCGGTCCGGTCCAACCGTAATGGCGAAAACGCACGGCCTCCGGTTCCGGGTAATCTTCCAGCAGAAGGAGGTCTTCGGCCATGTTATCGAAGGCGTTGCCAAACCTGTCGGGTAATATGTGCATTTGGTCGTTCAATGCTGATCCAATTGTGGAAGATATTGCCATAGCGCCAATTAAGAGCAAGTTTTGAAGCTTTGAAGTATTAAGATGACATCCTACAGCGATTTGGCGCGAAAAGCCGCTCTCGACATACCGGTCTATAATCCCGGCAAACCCATTGAAATGGTGGCTATGGAATGCGATTTGGACCCCGCAACAATCCTCAAAATGGCCTCCAATGAGAATCCCCTGGGGGCTTCCCCAATGGGCCTTGAGGCCGCTCGTAACGCGCTTTCCGGAGTGTCCCTCTACCCAGAAAACAGAGCCTATTTTTTGCGTCAAAAACTAGCCGGAATTCGTGGGGTGCATCCCGATCAACTGGTCGTCGGTCATGGTTCGAACGAAATTATTCAATTGCTTTGCGCTGTTTTTGTGGAGCGTGGAGTTGACGTAGTCATGGGGGAGCACGCTTTTATCTCTTACAAACTTGCCGTTTTATTGCAGGAGGGAAATTGCCTGGAGGTTCCCTTAGTCGATTATTGCCACGATTTGAAAGCCATGAGGGACGCGGTGACGCCGCAAACCCGGCTCATTTTTCTACCCTCCCCCAACAACCCCACCGGAACCTGCAATTCGGAAGCGGAAATCTTGGAATTCGTTCGCAGCCTACCCGATCATGTGATTTTCTGCCTGGACGAGGCCTATGCCGAATACCTCGATCAACCCCCGGATTTGCGACCGCTCATCTCGGAGGGCCGGAAGGTCATTTGCACGCGCACCTTCTCAAAAATCTACGGTCTGGCCGGTTTTCGCATCGGTTATGGCTATGGGCACCCGGAACTGGCGGACTTACTCAACCGGGTGCGCCCCCCCTTTAATGTAAACTCGGTGGCGCTGGCGGCGGCCCTGGGGGCGCTGCAGGACGAGGCTTTTGTGGCGAAGTCAAAATCCACCAATTTCGACGGTATGGCTCAATTAAGGGAAGGCTTTGATCAACTCGGGCTGGAATATGTGCCCAGCGTGGGCAACTTTATCCTTGTCCGCTTTGAGAATTCTGACAAAGTGTATTCTTATTTACATGACAGAGGAATCATTGTCCGCCCCCTTACAGGCTATGCCCTTCCCGAACATCTGAGAATAACCGTGGGCACAGAAGACCAGAACCGGAGCCTGCTCAATACTTTGGGCGAGTTTTTCGGGAATTAACTTGATGTTGCTAATGATAACGGCTCTCTCGTGAATCCTGAACAGGTTGAGATACTGCTGCGCCTGTTCGGCGCAATGGGCTTGCTTTTTATGAACGCCTTGCTCGTAGCCGGCGAGTTCAGCATTATTAGATTGAGGCTGAGTTATTTTAATCCGGATTATCCAGAAAAACTCAAGGCGCGAAAACTCCCCCAGACATTGCTCGAAAATATCGACCAATCTGTTAATGTGGCGCGGTTTGGAAATCTTGTTTGCGCCCTGGGATATGCCCTCACGGCCTATCCGCTTTTTTATTATTTCCTCAAGGAAAGTGGTTTGCCGGATGCCTGGAGCGCCCGCCATTTGGCTTTTTTGTTAACATTCGCAGTCTATTATTTATTTGGCGAACTGCTCCCCCGGGGTTTGGCCGTGGCATCACCGGTGCGCGTTTTGCACACGGCCACCCTGCCCGTAAGATTGGCCGGCCTGATGGGTCTGCCGATAGTCGGACCCTTCAAAAGGCTTTCCAGGTTTATCCTGAAGCGATTCGGCATGGAACCCGGTCTGGAATGGGAGGCTCTGGATATTGACGAGCAGCTTGATTCCTTGAAGGAGACTCCGAATAGCTCCCAGGTTTTGCTCAAAGTGATTAAGAACGCTTTGCAAATGCGAGAAGTGAAAGTGCAGGATATCCTTCTGCCGCGCAACCAGGTGCGGTATTTCGACGTCAATGTGGAAAACACCGTCAATCTCAAACTGGCCGAAGAGACCGGGCACACCCGCTTTCCTCTATGCGACGGCGATCTGGACAATTGCCTGGGCCTCATCCATATCAAGGATATTTTTCGATCCAGAGAAGACTCCAAGGTTCTCGATTTTCGGCGTATCAAGCGCGAAATGATATGGGTAAGCGAAAACGACCCACTGGAAAAAGTCCTCCGCAAGCTTCTTTTGCGCAAAACCCACATGGCCCTGGTGACGGATGAGTTCGGCGGCGCCAACGGTGTCGTTACCCTGGAATTGATCCTCGAACAATTGGTGGGTGAAATCCAGGACGAATTCGATGCCGAAGAAGAACTCATCCAATTGACGGGAGCCGATGAATATGCGATTTACGGACTGGCTTCGATCCGGGATATGGAGGAGGCCCTGGGGATTTCATTAGAGAATAAAAATGAAGTGGCCTCATTTGGCGGGTTGATCACGGCTGAATTGGGCCGAATTCCCGACAACGGAGAAACCCTCGAATTGGAGCAACTGGAGGTGACCATTACCGAGGTGGACGAAACTCGAGTCATCGCCACCCGCGTCAAAGTCAGGCAGCCCTACAGGGACGGGCCAAATGAAGTGGGCTGAAATTTGTATTGCTTTTCGATAATCAGGGCAACATTCCGATCACCCCGGCCCCTGTCTGTCCCTGTAAAAAAGAAGAACCGGCAAAAACCGGCTCTTCCAACCAAACTCGAATGCTTTTTATGCTAAATATTTTAAGTTACTTGAGCTAGGAGCTTTGGATAAATATAAAATCGGTAAGTCCGCCTGAAAACTTAAGCAAATTTAGATAAAAAAGTGAGAAGTTGTAGCGTTCCTGGCAAAATGGACCCTGGTGCGGTACCACTTGTCCTGGTGGTACCGAATCCACTCCAGCAATGCTCGATCATAACCGATATCGTAGCCGACCTTTTCCGATTTCTTTTTTTTGTAGCGCCGGATTTCTTCTTTTTCCTCCAGGCACAATTGCAAGAATGTGGATTTTTCGAACCCATTAACTTTCGGTGCTGATTTCATAATACTGAATATAAAATATAGTCGGCATAATAATTCCTTATATTAAGAAATATTTTTTCTCATACTTCCCTATCAAATTCCAAATGATTTTGGATTGCCTCGGTTGACGCCTCCTGCGATGTTTCGGCCCATGGCAAAAAAACCACAGGCAACCTGGGGGGGCCGTTTCTCCGGGAATCCATCGGAATTGATGATCCGTTTCAGCGAATCGGTCTCCTTTGATCGGAGGCTGGCACCATTCGACGTGCTAGGGAGTAAGGCTCACGCCGCCATGCTTTGCCATGTAGGTTTGCTCACGGTCGAGGAGCGAGATGCCATACAAGGCGGCCTGGATGCCATTTTGCGGGAAATCGAAAGGGGCGAGTTCCAATGGGATGAGACCCTCGAAGATGTGCACATGAATATCGAGCAGGCGCTCAGCGGCAAAGTTCCGGCCGCTTCCAAACTGCACACCGGGCGCAGCCGCAACGATCAGGTGGCAACGGATATGCGTCTTTTTTTCAAATCGGCCTGTGCCGAACTCGAAAACGCCATTAAAAGCCTTCTCGCTGCTCTGGTTGAAAAAGCGGGCCAGCATTGCGATATAATCGTCCCCGGCTACACCCATTTGCGCAGGGCCCAACCGGTGTCCTTAGCCTATCATTGGCTCGCTTACGTGGAAATGTTTAACCGCGATGGCGAACGATTTCGCTCGGTTGCGGAACACGCCAATACCTGTCCCTTGGGCTCCGGCGCCCTGGCCGGCAGCACCTTGCCTCTGGACCGCGAATTTACGGCGCACGAGCTTGGATTTGTAGATAAAAAAGGCCGTCCTCAGTTGACCCGCAACAGTCTCGATGCCGTGGCCGATCGCGACCTTTTTCTGGAATTTGCGACCGCCTGCGCTATCTGCGGGACCCATTTTTCCCGCATGGCCGAGGATCTAATCATTTGGAGTTCGGAAGAATTCGGTTATCTCGAATTGCCGGAAGCCTTCACCACCGGTTCGAGCCTCATGCCGCAGAAAAAAAACCCCGATTCCCTCGAATTGATCCGGGGCAAAGCGGCGCGCCTGCAAGGAAACGCGCAAACCCTCTTCACGCTCCTCAAAGGTTTGCCCATGACCTACAACCGCGACCTGCAGGAAGACAAACAGCCCGTCTTCGATTCCCTCGACCATACTATGATTTCAATCCAGGTTCTCAGCGCGGTTGTCGCCGGGCTGACAATCCGTGCAGACGTTTGCAAAGCGGCCGCCGCTGACCCGCAATTGCTGGCTACCGACCTCGTCGATTACCTCGTGCAGCGACAGGTGCCTTTTCGGGAAGCCCACCACGCGGTCGGCAAGCTGGTTGCTCTGGCCGAGCAGGTGGGTTTGCCCATGAAGGAGCTTACCTATGCTCAGGCTCGTCAAGCGCACCCCAAAATCGGGCCGGACTGGTACAAAGTATTCCACCTCGAAACGGCGCTTAAAAACCGCGAGAAACCCGGTATGCCCGGCCCCCAGCAAATCCGCCAGGAAATCTCCCGCTGGCTCCAGCACCTGGCCGAGGGATAAAAACTTCGACAGGTGAGGCCAGAACTCGGCTGAGCGAGATCAACCAATTGGTTCAAATGGTTGAGTTATTAATACTTCAGAAAAATATACCAGAATGGACAATTCGGTGGTATCCCAAGTGAATACTCTGATTTTTTCAGATAAAATTAGGATTTGAGTCGTTCAGATTTAATAGCGTAAGCGTAAGCCACCGTTGATCAGCCGTGGGTGGCCGATGGAAATGAGACCATTAGATGCCATTCCGGTTTCAAAGTTTTCATTGAGCAGATTTTCAATACCAAGAAATACCTCGATATTGTCATTGAGCCTAATTGTGCTGGCCCAATCCACGACCACATAGTCACCAAGTTCTAACGAATTTGTGTCGTTTTCGTACTGCGAGCTGGTATAGCGCACCTGCCAAACCTGTAACCAGTTTTTAACTGGTTCCCAATTAAGCGAAATAGCGAATTCGTGGGCAGGTGTCTGAGCTAGGCGATTCCCTTTCAGTTCCGGCTGGTCCTGGCTTTCACTAATGCGAGCATCGCTGTATAAATAACTCAGGGCAATATGAAAACGGTCGCCAAAATCAAGGCCGGTCTCGAACTCAAAACCGTCCACTTCAGCCCGATCAAGATTTCGGCGCTGCCTGCAAGAACCTCCGCTAGGCACGAACCCGCATGGCGCAATATTGCCGGGACCTTGGGCTAACCCGGATATTTCGTAAAAAAAGTATCGTTGATATGCTTAACTGCTGATATACAGCAGGATAGATCAATAATTAAAGCAATATCAGCGATGACAAAAGGTAAACAATTAAAGCTACAGTTGACAAGGGTAAAAGGCCGCCGTGTGCGGGTTGATTTCAAGGGCGGAGAGGTTACTTCGGATGCCGGACTGCTTTTGATCCGGGAAGTGGATCGGCAGTTGGGCTTGACCGAACGAGCGGCCCGACAGTTAGTGGACAAACGGCAGAAGGGCAAAGTACGCCATGAGGTATTGGGGATGCTGCGGCAGCGCGTTTACGGGCTGGTGGCGGGCTATGAGGATTTGAACGACTTTGATACCCTGCGCCACGATCCATTGTTGCAAACGGTAACGGGGCGCATTGAAACGTTGGCCAGCGCGCCGACTGTGTGTCGTTTTGAAAACGGGCAGGATCGGCGGGCGGCCTTTGCGGTAAACGAGCTGTTGGTCGAACAGTTCATGGGCTCCTTTGCCGAGGAACCCGAAGAGATCATCCTGGACTTTGACGGCACCGACAATCCGGTGCACGGGCTCCAGGAGGGACGTTTTTTCCACGGTTATTATGATCATTACTGTTTTCTGCCGCTATATGTTTTTTGCGGTGATCAGCTGCTGGTGGCCTACCTGCGGCCGAGCAAGATCGATGCCAGCAAGCATGCCGGGGCCATCCTCAAATTGCTGGTTAAACGGATTCGCCAAAGCTGGCCCCGTACGCGGATTATTTGGCGCGCCGACAGTGGATTTTGTCGAGACCGGATACTCTCTTGGTGCGACCGCAACGAAGTTAGTTACATCGTGGGGATGGCTCGCAATGCACGCTTGCAGCAAGACGCCCAGCAGTTGCAAAAGCAGGCCAAAGAATGGTTCGAACTAAGGGGTAAAAAACAACGGTTATTCCAGGACTTCGTCTATGCTGCCGATTCGTGGCGATGGCTGCGGTTGGTCATCCATAAAGCCGAACACACCGCACAGGGGTCCAACCCGCGCTTCGTGGTGACGAACCTGCCGGGCGATCCCCAGGAGCTTTACGACAAGGTATACTGTGGCCGCGGTGAAATGGAGAACCGAATCAAGGAACAGATGCAATTGTTCAGCGAGCGCACCAGCGCCCATCAATGGTGGGCCAATCAGTGCCGATTGCTCTTGTCGGCGCTGGCCTACACCTTGATGGAAGCCATGCGCCGGTTAGCCTTAAAAGGGACGAAGTGGGCGCGGGCCCAATGCCACACCCTGCGGCTCAAATTAATCAAGATCGGAGCGGTCATCGTGCGCAACACCCGAACGATTCACTTTCACCTAAGTGGAGGCTGTCCCAAAAGGGTGATTTTTGCGAGGGCTTTTGATAGGCGCTCATTTTAGAGTTATTTGCATTTGGGAGAGTATCAACTTTGCTCTCCTATGACGTTAGGATACTGGTTTTGGGGTCCGGTTGCCTGGTTTTCTTTGTATGAGCCGACAGTACGGCTGTGAAAAAGTATTGTCCTTGCTTTTCCGCTCTCTAGGCCGCCGCTTTGGTTTTTAGTTCGTCTTGCTGGGCCAGCATCTTGGCTACTTTCCATAGGTTGTGCGAGAGTACCGACCAGGCTACGCTGATCGAGCGGTTGGCAAAGCCTTTGCTGCGCAACCGCCCGGCCTGCCAGCGATTCTTCAATACCCCGATCCGCCCTTCGGTGCTGGCCCGGCGCTTTTGCAATTGTCTGAACAGTGGTTCCTCCATCCGTTTTTTCAACTGCTTCGGATCGCGTGGACAGAGCGCGTCGTAGATTCCCTCCTGGGCTAACTGCCGGCGGGCCCGCTGGGAGGCAAATCCCCGGTCCGCGCACATGGCCGCTATGGGTTCTTCCAGGTTGAAGCGGTTCTGTCTTTGCAAACTCTCTTGCATTTGTTCATTTTCGCTTGGAGTTCGGCTGCCGTAGAGTTTCCAGTCCAGCAGGTACCCTTCAACGCTTTCTCCCAAAAACAGGGTGTTGCCGAACTCGACCTCTTGGCCCGCTTTACCTCGCACAATCACCTGCCCATCGAGTTCGTAAACACTCAAGACTTTCTCTGCGTTTTTCACCTGCCGGCCGCCAATGATCCGCTCGTGCGCCTGTTTGATGACCACCGGGATTTGCTCGCTCATGCGCTCCATCCGGGCGAGGATCTGTTGGACCTGTTTTTCGCTGTAATCGCTTTGCTCCCAGCAGGCTTGCAATAATTCCCGGTGACTGCGGGCATGCTCCCCGATCCGTTTGAGCAGCTTTTTCATCTGCCTCAAGATACCCTTGCGCTGCCGCGCGCTGTCCTTTCGCCGCCGGCTGTGGGTCATCTGTATGCACAGCCGATTCATCTGCCGAGCCAAGGGCTCCGGTTCGATCGGCATGCGATGGCGCAAACCGGCCTTCTCGCGGATCAGCCGGATCGCTTTGAGCAACGTGCCGGCTACATCCTTGAGTAATACCCAGTCCGTCGGCCAATGAATGTTAGCCTCCAAACAGGTGCCGTCGATCAGGCAAATGGTGGGGTCAATCGGCTTGTCCAATCCCACCTGCCGGGCCAGAAGGGCATCGCCCACCACCTCAGTCAAGGTCCGGTGCAAGGCCCTCAACTGCTCTTCGCTGAAAAACTTCGAGGCCCGCTCCAGGGTGCTTTTGGAGATGCCCCTGATGCCATCGATCTGCCGGACACGGCAAAAGTCGGCCAACAGATCGCTGCTGCCCAGAGCCCGCGACAAATGCCGAAACGAAATCCCTCCGAGCAGACGGCCCAGCGTATCCATGCGCAGTGCCTTGATGGCAAAACTGGCCCGCTGCCGCCGGGCCTTTAGACCCATTGGCGGCCACCCCTCCAAGGCCAGCTCAATGGCCTGCGATTCCACCTCCGAGTCGATCAGCAGCCGATCGATTCGATCAATGGTGGCGCGGAAGTTATCGTAATCGAGGCACCGGTCGACCACAGTTAAAGCTGGACGCAGGAGGCATTGGATGGCTATATTTTTCATAGAAAGGGCTATATTGATTTTCGCTAACTCAATTATAGAACCCTTTTTTGGCCGGATCGAGCAAAAACTTGCTCTTTCCGGCTCTTTTTATCAACGTCATCCAGTTGACTATAAAATCTTTATATTTTTGGGACAGCCTCTAAGTGAGAGTTATCCTTGGGCCAGTCTTTTCAACCATGCGGCCCGCCGATTGGTGCCAACCTAAAGGGTGCATTGGTGCTGCCCCCGGCACTACCGAACCAATGGGGGAAAGGGGGCAGTGTCTCTACACCCTGAAAAACACCTAAAAATCAAGACGATCTGCTCAAAATACAAAGAAATCCATCTCCAATAGCAATAACGAGCACGAGCCAAACTTTACCCTTCATGAAATATCCGGGTTAGCCCGGATATTTCGTAAAAAAAGTATCGTTGATATGCTTAACTGCTGATATACAGCAGGATAGATCAATAATTAAAGCAATATCAGCGATGACAAAAGGTAAACAATTAAAGCTACAGTTGACAAGGGTAAAAGGCCGCCGTGTGCGGGTTGATTTCAAGGGCGGAGAGGTTACTTCGGATGCCGGACTGCTTTTGATCCGGGAAGTGGATCGGCAGTTGGGCTTGACCGAACGAGCGGCCCGACAGTTAGTGGACAAACGGCAGAAGGGCAAAGTACGCCATGAGGTATTGGGGATGCTGCGGCAGCGCGTTTACGGGCTGGTGGCGGGCTATGAGGATTTGAACGACTTTGATACCCTGCGCCACGATCCATTGTTGCAAACGGTAACGGGGCGCATTGAAACGTTGGCCAGCGCGCCGACTTTGTGTCGTTTTGAAAACGGGCAGGATCGGCGGGCGGCCTTTGCGGTAAACGAGCTGTTGGTCGAACAGTTCATGGGCTCCTTTGCCGAGGAACCCGAAGAGATCATCCTGGACTTTGACGCCACCGACAATCCGGTGCACGGGCTCCAGGAGGGACGTTTTTTCCACGGTTATTATGATCATTACTGTTTTCTGCCGCTATATGTTTTTTGCGGTGATCAGCTGCTGGTGGCCTACCTGCGGCCGAGCAAGATCGATGCCAGCAAGCATGCCGGGGCCATCCTCAAATTGCTGGTTAAACGGATGCGCCAAAGCTGGCCCCGTACGCGGATTATTTGGCGCGCCGACAGTGGATTTTGTCGAGACCGGATACTCTCTTGGTGCGACCGCAACGAAGTTAGTTACATCGTGGGGATGGCTCGCAATGCACGCTTACAGCAAGACGCCCAGCAGTTGCAAAAGCAGGCCAAAGAATGGTTCGAACTAAGGGGTAAAAAACAACGGTTATTCCAGGACTTCGTCTATGCTGCCGATTCGTGGCGATGGCTGCGGTTGGTCATCCATAAAGCCGAACACACCGCACAGGGGTCCAACCCGCGCTTCGTGGTGACGAACCTGCCGGGCGATCCCCAGGAGCTTTACGACAAGGTATACTGTGGCCGCGGTGAAATGGAGAACTGATGTGCACTGGAAAAAGTGGACACGAGATTCTCCTAAATGGAGAATCGAAGCATGGGAAGAAGACGCAGTATAGAGTTCAAAAATGAGGCAGTTCAACTGATGATACTCGATGGTCTGAGCGCCACCGAGGTATCGACCAAACTTGGGGTCAACACCAACCAATTGTATAGGTGGAAGAGGCTCTATCTGGACGATCAGCAGGGCGAAGCCACCTCAAAGCGACAGAGCAGTCCGAAGGAGATGGCGGCCGAGATAGATCGTCTTCGCAAAGAGCTGCGCCGCTCGGAGCGGATCAACCAGATACTAAAAAAAACGGTGGGCTACTTTGCCAAGGACGAACAATGAAGTACCAGTTTGTCAAAGACAACGAGGGGCGCTTCAAGATCGAGGAAATATGCTCGGCGATGGGGATTTGTCGCAGTGGCTATTACTGCTGGAGGCACCGAGCGCCCTCGGCCCGGCGGATCGAGGACGAGGGAATCAAGGGGGCGATCCTGAAGGTACACAAAGAGGCCAAGGGCCGCTATGGGCATCGGCCAATGCACCGCCATCTGAAGGATGATGAGGGCATCGATTGCGGCCGTGACCGGGCTCTGCGTCTGATGCGTGAAATGGGAATCAAAAGCACCCAGAGTAAACGCTTTAAGCCATTAAAAACCAACAGTAACCATCCCTATGGTTACAGCCCCAATGTGCTTAAAAAGCATGGCCAGCCGACCCATATCGACGAGGTCTGGGTGGCGGACACGACCTACCTACGGACCCTGGCCGGTTGGATGTACTTGGCCACGGTGATGGACCTGTTCAGCCGACGCCTGCTGGGCTGGAGCGTTTCCAACCACAACGACGCGAAGCTGGTTGGCAAGGCCCTCAAAGCCGCGGCCATGACCCGCGGCACACTGCGCACCGGGATTATTCATCACAGCGATCGGGGCAGCCCCTACGCCAGCGACGACTATCAGAGGCTGGTCTCTGAACTAGGCATGAAGCCGAGCATGAGCGCCCAAGGCAACTGCTACGACAACGCGGCCATGGAATCGTTCTACGGCCGCTTCAAGACCAGCACGATTCGAGGCCGCCACTTTGCCGACGAGCGCGAACTGCGATCAACTGTCTTCGAATACGTGGAAATCTTCTACAACCGATATCGCAAACATTCCTCTCTGAGTTACCAAAGCCCAGTCCAATTCGAGGAAAATATTTGCCCCCCATGGGGGGCAACGAGAAAACAAAACCCTTTACCAAAACAAGCCGCCTGACACACTAATCAATAAACAATGAATATAAGAGAATCCCGTGTCCAACAAATCCAGTACACGTCAATAGAACGCATCCTAGGAACAGTTGCAACCCTTGTGTGAGCTCTTTAGGGTAGATGATGGGCATAAGATAACGCTCGATGAAGCCGCTTGAATACCCAGATGACCCGCTCGCCTGTCGTAGCGAGTTCTCGAGGGGAGTAAGGGGACAGAACCACCCAAAGAATTCCAAAGCCGCGCCCCAAGCCACTGCGGGACCAAGCCACTGCGGGAATATGGAGCCAAGGTACCCAACGCCAGCAAAGGGCGAGCAAACCACCGAAGAGCGCGAAGATGATTGATCGGACCCCATCTTTGCTACCAGCTACCACTTTAAGTGAGAGTATTTCCGTAGGTTTGGTATTGTAGGTTTTGCAGCGGGTGGCGCAATGAGGCCGTAGGCCGAATGGAGCCAGCCGCTGCTTTGTTGATTGTTCGCCAGAGTCTGGCAAATGTATTTGGGGAGAGAAAGCCTAATCGGCTGTGGGGGTGTTTCGCGTTGTATTTGTGTCGCCATTGTTCGACCACCACACGCGCTTCGGTCACGCTCAGGAACAGTTCCTGATTAAGGCATTCATCGCGCAAACGATTATGAAAGGATTCTATATGTCCATTCTGCCAAGGGCTTCCTGGATCAATGTATGCAATGGCAATTTCCTGCCGCTGCAGTTCTTCTTTGACTTGGTGGGCTATAAACTCCGATCCGTTGTCCGAGCGGATGCACTGAGGTTTGCTGTTCTCCTTTATGGCTTTGTTCAATACCTCTACCACATCGGTACTTTTCAGTGAGCGCGCAACCTTAATGGCCAGGCATTGTCGGGTATGTTCATCGATCAGTGTCAAGAGCCTGAGCGGACCGCCCCGGTCGGTGCGATCCGCCACAAAGTCCCAACTCCACACATGGTTGGGCTGCACTGCTCGGGTCAGGGTAGCTGTAGAGGGTAGTGTATAAAAAAAGAATGTTATTTTGTATTTTTAGCTGTACAAATAGCGTTAGGCAGTTTATTCTTAGTGCATGGTTACTAAAATTATTAATTGTCGGCACTGTGGAAGTGAAAATATCATTAAATTTGGCAAGACGCCCAACCATAAACAGCGCTACCGCTGCCATGATTGTGGTAAACAAAGCCGCGAAAACCCCACAGTGAAATACACCGAAGAGCAAAAAGAAATGATCCTTCGAGTCTATCAGGAACGCAGCAGTCTACGCGGTTTACAGCGCGCCTTCGGGGTGAGTCCCAACACCGTTTTGAGTTGGTTAAAAAAAACGACAATCGCTGCGACCGCTCAAAAGCACGATTCTTGCGGCCCGCCGCCATGATGTCATTGAACTGGACGAACTGTGGTCTTTTGTGGGGCGCAAGAGCGATGCCCAATGGGTTTGGATCGCTCTTTGCCGACGCACCCGTCAAATCCTCTCCTATGCCATTGGGCCTCGGGATTGGTATCGTTGCCGGGAACTTTACGAGCGTCTGCCACGGGCCTACAAAAGATGTGCCACCTACAGCGACTTTTGGAGCACTTATGATGAGGTCTTTCCTCATAACCGATCCGTGGGAAAAGAAACCGGTGAAACGGCCCATGTGGAACGATGGAACAATACCCTGCGCCAACGACTGGGTCGTTTCACACGCAAAACCCTCTCCTTTTCCAAGCTTAAGAGTATGCATGAAACCTGTCTGAGACTTTTCATTCATCAATATAATCAAGAATTAGCCACCATTCCTACTTAATACACTACCGGAAATTGAACACTCCCCCGAAGCGGGGAAAAATATGGACGGCAGTGTTAAATCCGGAAAGTTCATTGTTTTGCACAGTCACCTTATCCACATCTTCCCCATATATCCCTGATGATTCTGTCCCGAGAACATGGATATGCTGAATTTTCGTTTTATCGGCCAAAATAACACCGTAACCACCATTGGTTGAATTAGTGGAATTAGTTATCATCGGCAGCTTATCTTTGTTAGCACCTTTCCCAATTTTACCTAGAGGCTGTCCCAAAAATATAAAGATTTTATAGTCAACTGGATGACGTTGATAAAAAGAGCCGGAAAGAGCAAGTTTTTGCTCGATCCGGCCAAAAAAGGGTTCTATAATTGAGTTAGCGAAAATCAATATAGCCCTTTCTATGAAAAATATAGCCATCCAATGCCTCCTGCGTCCAGCTTTAACTGTGGTCGACCGGTGCCTCGATTACGATAACTTCCGCGCCACCATTGATCGAATCGATCGGCTGCTGATCGACTCGGAGGTGGAATCGCAGGCCATTGAGCTGGCCTTGGAGGGGTGGCCGCCAATGGGTCTAAAGGCCCGGCGGCAGCGGGCCAGTTTTGCCATCAAGGCACTGCGCATGGATACGCTGGGCCGTCTGCTCGGAGGGATTTCGTTTCGGCATTTGTCGCGGGCTCTGGGCAGCAGCGATCTGTTGGCCGACTTTTGCCGTGTCCGGCAGATCGATGGCATCAGGGGCATCTCCAAAAGCACCCTGGAGCGGGCCTCGAAGTTTTTCAGCGAAGAGCAGTTGAGGGCCTTGCACCGGACCTTGACTGAGGTGGTGGGCGATGCCCTTCTGGCCCGGCAGGTGGGATTGGACAAGCCGATTGACACCACCATTTGCCTGATCGACGGCACCTGTTTGGAGGCTAACATTCATTGGCCGACGGACTGGGTATTACTCAAGGATGTAGCCGGCACGTTGCTCAAAGCGATCCGGCTGATCCGCGAGAAGGCCGGTTTGCGCCATCTGTAAACGCCGGGATGAAACCGGTACGGGGGTCGGGGTAAAACCGGTACGCTTGGAATAAGGTTTAGGTTAGTAATTGCAGGTACGTCAAGGTTTAGGGTTTGGGAGTTGGTTTTGGGGATTGGCTTGGGGTCGGTGAGGAGGCCGGAGGCCGACGAGCCGGGCCCAAGGCGTTTATTGTTTTGTGCCACGGCGACGGCGTCGAGCATCGCGCAAGCGGTAGCTTTGCCCGTTGGCTTCGAGGATATGCACCCGATGGGTGAGTCGGTCCAGCAGAGCTCCGGTGAGCCGTTCGGAACCGAGCACTTCGATCCAGTTCTCAAAGGGCAGGTTGGTGGTGACGATGAGACTGGTGCGCTCGTAAGCGCGGCTGACCACGTCGAAGAGCAGTTCGGACCCGGTCTTGGAAAAAGGGACGTAACCGAGTTCGTCGAGGATGAGTAGGTCGAGCCTTTCGAGTTGCTTCATGAAGCGCTGCAGGTCGTGGTTGTCGCGTTGCTCGAGCATATGGGTAACCAGGGCGGTGACCCCGAAGAAACGGATCCGCCGGCCCTGGGCACAGGCGGCAAAGCCCAGGGCGGTGGCCAGGTGCGTTTTACCGGTACCGGCGTTACCGAGGAGCAGCACGTTTTCGCGCTGGTCGACATACTCCCCGCGCATGAGCTCTCGGATGAGCGCTTCGTTGAGCGAGGGCTGCGCTTCAAAGGCGAAGCTCTCGAGGGTCTTGAGCACGGGGAAACGGGCGTTTTTGATCCGCCGCTGGGCGGCCCGCTGTTCGCGTTCAATGAGCTCCCGTTCGACCAGATGCAACAAAAAGGCGGCGTAATCGAGCCGGTCCCGGGAACAAGCCGCGGCCACCGCCGGCCATTCGCGCAGGATGGTGGGCAACTTCAGTTTCTTGAGGTGATGGTGTAACAGCAGCTGGTTTTTTTCTTCCTTCATAAAGCCCCTCCTGGAATCTTGAGCAGTTCGCTGTAGGCACCGAGGTCAGGGGCGGCCACACGGACGTGACGCAGGTGTGGATGGCCGTCCAGCCGGAAGGTTCTGCTCCCGTAGTCTTCCTGAGGATAGAGATACTGGGCGATGGCCTCACGAGTCAGTCCCCCCACCCGCAGGGCCGAGACGACGGCCTGCTGCAAGGCCGCCATGGGGTGTTTCTCCAACAGCCGCAGCACCCGGATATACTCCCGGGTGCCTTCGCCCCCGCATTGGCTTTCGAGCCGGCGTCTGAGGACCTGCAGGCACTGCGGCAACTGCCAGCCCGAGAGTGGGCGGGCGAAGTCCAAAGCGCCCGGTTTTTTCTCCAGCAAAGCCAGGTAGTGCACCGGCTCGAAAGAGACTTGCTCTTTATCCCAAATGCGGCGGTGCCGGGCCACCTCTTGGCCCCCACAGAAGATCACCACCTGCCGACAGGACCCTTCCACCACCACCGGATGGTGGGCGCAGCGCACCAGCGAGAGGCTGCTGACGCAGGTCGAGCGTTTGCGGCTCGCTTCAAAGGGTATGGGCGGCAACGCCAGCATGACGGCGCGCTCCTCGGCCAGCAGTTCCTTTTTCACCGCCCTTTTCCCGCGTAATTTACGCTCCATGTCCCGCTCACATGCCTCCAACAGCTTTGCGTTGAGTTCCTCCAGGTCCCGAACCTGCGGTACCGGTACCAGGAAGTTGGCCCGGGCATAACGCACGATCCCCTCGACCACGCCCTTCTCGTTGGGCCGGGCGGGCAGACAGAAGTGTTCCTCGAACAGGTAATGGCTCTGTAGCTGCAGAAACCCGTCGGTCAGCTTGCGTTCACGCGAACCGATAATCTTACCCACCGCCACCTTCGAGTTGTCATAGCTGATGCGCCGGGGCACCGCCCCGAAAAACTCAAAAGCTCGCAGGTGCCCCTCCCAGAAGCTCTCCGTGCACTCCCGTTCGAACACCTGCACGAAAAAGGCATCGCTGTAGGGCAGGCTCATGGCAAAAAATGGCCGCCTACGCAATTGCCCCGCCTCCTTCACCAGGGCATGACCGAAGTCCACCTGTCCCTCCCCGGGGCGGTGCTCCAGCGGCACGAACACTTCCCGCCGCCTCGCTCGCGCAGCTCGGCCACCACCTCCTTGACCGCCGTGTAGCCCCCTTGGTAGCCCTTCTCCCGACCCAAACGCTGGTAGATCCGTTTGGCCGTATGGCGCTGCTTCTTGGGCACGTTCCGGTCCGCTTTGAGCACCTCCTCGATCCAGCCCACATACGGATCGATCTTGCGCTCTCGCCTCTTCTTGCGCCGGTATCCCGGCGGCTGGGAATAGGCCAGCATCTTTCCCAGGGTCTCCCAGTGCAGTCCCTCTTCTCGCATTACAGAGCGCTTGCTCTGCTTGTCCCGCAGCACTTTGTGCCGCACTCTTGTCCATTGCTTCATATCTCGATACACTCCTCCTTTCTAGGATAAGCGTAATAAGCGTACCGGTTTTAAAGCGCCCTCTTTACCGTACCGGTTTTTCCCCGGCGTTTACAATTTATCGAGTGCATCAACTTCAGCCCCGTTTTGAATGAAGAGTTCGCAAAGGTCAGTGCGTCCTTGTAATGCTGCCTCATGTAAAGGTGTATACTTCTCTGCGGCAGCGAGGTAGTTAACATATGCTCCATGTTTTATGAGAAGCTCCGCAATGGTTTTTGATCGGTCGACTCTTTGACTCTCCCTTGGACCGATAGCAATAGGTTCTGATGTAATAGTGGAGAAAAGAGCTGTTTTAGATACACCTTTCATTACCCGAATATTTGGATCAGCTCCGTTTTTGAGAAGTGTTTTAACAGCATCTACATAAACATAATTTTGATGGACTGCCCATCCGAGGATAGCGATTTCTCCATCTTTTATCTTGTTAACGTCTGGATTGTTTTGAAGGAGATTTGCAATTTCTGTTTCAAATTTTATCTCAGCATCCAGCTTTTCGGTAGGAAATTTTATCTCAGCATCCCGCTTTTCAGTAGGTAGAGGCTGTCCCAAAAGGGTGATTTTTGCGAGGGCTTTTGATAGGCGCTCATTTTAGAGGTATTTGCATTTGGGAGAGTATCAACTTTGCTCTCCTATGACGCTAGGATACTGGTTTTGGGGTCCGGTTGCCTGGTTTTCTTTGTATGAGCCGACAGTAAGGCTGTGAAAAAGTATTGTCCTTGCTTTTCCGCTCTCTAGGCCGCCGCTTTGGTTTTTAGTTCGTCTTGCTGGGCCAGCATCTTGGCTACTTTCCATAGGTTGTGCGAGAGTACCGACCAGGCTACGCTGATCGAGCGGTTGGCAAAGCCTTTGCTGCGCAACCGCCCGGCCTGCCAGCGATTCTTCAATACCCCGATCCGCCCTTCGGTGCTGGCCCGGCGCTTTTGCAATTGCCTGAACAGTGGTTCCTCCATCCGTTTTTTCAACTGCTTCGGATCGCGTGGACAGAGCGCGTCGTAGATTCCCTCCTGGGCTAACTGCCGGCGGGCCCGCTGGGAGGCAAATCCCCGGTCCGCGCACATGGCCGCTATGGGTTCTTCCAGGTTGAAGCGGTTCTGTCTTTGCAAACTCTCTTGCATTTGTTCATTTTCGCTTGGAGTTCGGCTGCCGTAGAGTCTCCAGTCCAGCAGGTACCCTTCAACGCTTTCTCCCAAAAACAGGGTGTTGCCGAACTCGACCTCTTGGCCCGCTTTACCTCGCACAATCACCTGCCCATCGAGTTCGTAAACACTCAAGACTTTCTCTGCGTTTTTCACCTGGCGGCCGCCAATGATCCGCTCGTGCGCCTGTTTGATGACCACCGGGATTTGCTCGCTCATGCGCTCCATCCGGGCGAGGATCTGTTGGACCTGTTTTTCGCTGTAATCGCTTTGCTCCCAGCAGGCTTGCAATAATTCCCGGTGACTGCGGGCATGCTCCCCGATCCGTTTGAGCAGCTTTTTCATCTGCCTCAAGATACCCTTGCGCTGCCGCGCGCTGTCCTTTCGCCGCCGGCTGTGGGTCATCTGTATGCACAGCCGATTCATCTGCCGAGCCAAGGGCTCCGGTTCGATCGGCATGCGATGGCGCAAACCGGCCTTCTCGCGGATCAGCCGGATCGCTTTGAGCAACGTGCCGGCTACATCCTTGAGTAATACCCAGTCCGTCGGCCAATGAATGTTAGCCTCCAAACAGGTGCCGTCGATCAGGCAAATGGTGGTGTCAATCGGCTTGTCCAATCCCACCTGCCGGGCCAGAAGGGCATCGCCCACCACCTCAGTCAAGGTCCGGTGCAAGGCCCTCAACTGCTCTTCGCTGAAAAACTTCGAGGCCCGCTCCAGGGTGCTTTTGGAGATGCCCCTGATGCCATCGATCTGCCGGACACGGCAAAAGTCGGCCAACAGATCGCTGCTGCCCAGAGCCCGCGACAAATGCCGAAACGAAATCCCTCCGAGCAGACGGCCCAGCGTATCCATGCGCAGTGCCTTGATGGCAAAACTGGCCCGCTGCCGCCGGGCCTTTAGACCCATTGGCGGCCACCCCTCCAAGGCCAGCTCAATGGCCTGCGATTCCACCTCCGAGTCGATCAGCAGCCGATCGATTCGATCAATGGTGGCGCGGAAGTTATCGTAATCGAGGCACCGGTCGACCACAGTTAAAGCTGGACGCAGGAGGCATTGGATGGCTATATTTTTCATAGAAAGGGCTATATTGATTTTCGCTAACTCAATTATAGAACCCTTTTTTGGCCGGATCGAGCAAAAACTTGCTCTTTCCGGCTCTTTTTATCAACGTCATCCAGTTGACTATAAAATCTTTATATTTTTGGGACAGCCTCTAATTAGTTCATTTGTTTCACTTTTTTGCTTATCTCCTTCAATTGACATTTCGGAAATTTCGACAATTATGTAGAGCTATGATCACCTTGACAGAAAAAGCTGCTCGCCGCGTCCGCGACTTGCGATCGGAAATTGACGATGAGAGCAAACTGCTGCGTCTTTTGGTCGAAGCCGGCGGATGTTCCGGCATGGAATACGGGATGTCCTTCGATCATAAGAAGGAAGGCGATGTAGAATTGGAGAGCGTCGGCGTGCGCTTCATCATCGATTCCCAAAGCCTCTCCCACATGAAAGGCTCGGAAGTGGATTTTGATGATGGGCTGCACGGGAAAGGTTTCGAAATCCGCAATCCCAACGCCGAATCCACTTGCGGGTGCGGCCGCTCCTTCAACTGAATTTGATTATTTGCTTTGCCCGTTGCCTTATTGCGGGAACTGATAGAGAAGAAATTCCGATTCGTATATCATTTGACCGGTTTCGGCGCCTCCATCATCCAGAATGTCATCGACGAGGGCAAAAATAACACTGTTATCCTGGCCTGGAGTGTCGAGGACAAGTTCCGGCGTGTAGCCGCCTCCGGGAGAATAATAGTCCCAGGAAGCTCCGCTCAGGGCGGATCCATCCCGCCATGTCGCTCTACTGATCCAGCCGGAAAATACCCCTGGAAATCCGCCACCCGTCACCTGGGGGAAAACGCCAATTTCCAATACGTAGGCCTCGATGGCGTCGCGGAATGTGCGGACGTCGTTGGCGATGGTTGTGGCCTGCGCCTTGGCGCGAACTTTATTATAGGCGGGAATGGCCATGACCGACAACAAACCAATGATAACGACCACAATCATTATCTCCACTAGAGTAAACGCGCTACTTCTTCTAACTCTTTCCACAAGCAATACCTATAACAAAAATTAACCATTTGGTTTTTTTAAAAAACACGATTCGGTATTAATTTCGGAATATATTCACTGCGGGTTAAGAAGAATTTTCGAAAAAGTCTCGATTATTCAGGTTTGGAATTGGATTCGCTGGGCGGTGGATCGGTGGTTGGCCAAGAGTTGGTCGAGCTCGAGACCGGGGATGCGACCCTCTCGCACTCGGATGCGGCCATTGACGATCAGGGTGTCCACCTGACGGGGAAAGCACAGGATGAGGGCTTCGACCGCATTTTCGGCTCCGCTGCTGAAAATATCCTCAGCCGGGAAGATCGCCAGGTCGGCGCATTTGCCGGTTTCCAGGGAACCGAGGTCATCGCTGCGGCCCAGGCAGGCCGCCCCTTCGGTCGTGGCCAATTGGAGGGCCTCCATAACGCTCATGGCGCCGGCGCCGTATTTGACCCGGGCCAGGAGGAGCGCCTGCCGCACCTCATTGAGCATGTGCCCGGAGTCATTGGAGGCGCTCCCGTCAACCCCCAGGCCGACTCTGGCGCCTGCTTTTTGCAGGTCATTGACCCGGCAAATTCCAGCACCCAGCCGCATATTGGAGCAGGGGCAGTGGGCGATGCCCATCTTTCGCCTGCCGAGATGGGCAATTTCACCTTCGTCGAAGTGGATTCCGTGGGCCAGCCATACGCGTTGCGTTTCCCAACCGCAATCGGCCAGAAACGGCAATTGCCGGCGCCCCAGGTGGTCGAGCGCATATTGATCTTCGGCCAGAGTCTCCCCGCAATGGGTGTGCAAACCCAGGTCCAGAGCAGTAGCCAGGCGGGCGCTTTCGGAATATAGGGTGGGGGACGCGCAGGTGAGAGCCGATGGGGCCAAAAACAAACGGCTCATGCTGCCGCCTTCAGGATCGTGGTAGCGGTCATGCAGACGCTGGCAGTCATGCATGATTTCGTCCATCGTTTCGGTTGCCCATTGCGGTATGATTTCCGAAGCGGTGTCCATGGAACCGCGACCGGCGTGAAACCGCATCCCCATATCTCTGGCGGCCTCGAATTGGGCGTCGATATAGCCGGCGCTTGATGATGGAAACAGGTAGTGATGATCGGCGGTCGTTGTGCATCCGGTCAGCATCAATTCGGCCATGGCGACCTTTGTGGCGATGAAGATGTCATCCGCGGTCAGGTTTTTGAATAGCGATGTGATGCAGGTCAGCCAGGGGAGAAGGGCAAAGTTCGTAGCCGGTGAGTGAGCCCGGGCCAGATTTTGAAAAAAATGATGGTGAGTATTGATCAGCCCCGGCAGTGCGATGCCTTGGCGGGCGTCAATGGTTTCGCTATCGGCAGATTCCTGCTCCGGCGGTTGACCACATCCTATGGCGCAAATCCAGCCGTCTGCTATGTCAATCCAAGCGTTTTTCAATACCGAACACTTCGCATCCATCGTGACGAGATGGCCGATATTCTTTATGCGGAGTCGAGAGCTGACAGAATTCATTTCCAGGGACCATAGTGATTGCTGCTTTAGTTAGTCAGCAGAAAAATGCCACGGCCACAGGGGATTGTCTTGCCCGGCCCTAAGCTGTAAATTTTCTGCCGAGTCCTAATTTGGCCAGCTCCTGGTGATAGACAATCGATGTGCGGTCCGCGCGGACATGCACTTCCTCGGCCAGATCGAGCGGCAGGCGTTCCGGGGTTTGCCTTTCGACAATAGCTCGGTCTTCGCTGTAAAGCTTGTCCTGAAAAGCGAGACATCCTCTACCGGTTGATTGCGGTCAAAGTTTCGGGTCACAATGGCAAAGAGACGCGATTGTTCCGCTGAGCAGGGACTGTTGGCGTTCAGAATGGTGATGATTCCTCCTTCCGGTTCCGGGCAATGAATCACCAGCCGGGCTGTAAAGGGTAGGTAGATGTGGTAAACCCTTCTCCAAATAGCTTCGTCTATTTCGCTGTTGGAAGTATCGGCAAGGCGAGGGGCATTGCCAACCGTGCTGATGTAATCGGCATAAACTCCATAGGATGTAGGTTTGACCTTGTAATTGGGCACCAAGACATCCTCTTGGCGGGAAAAAGAATCGAAGTGGATGAAAGCGAAATGGGCTACGTCGGAAAAGCTCTCGATCTGCCGTCCCGAAGAGATTTTCCAATCCATTGGCGGCACATTTATGTTTTGATATTCCGCATCGTCGAATTCCGGAAATTCGGCCATCATCCCCTTTGGTTCCGTTCCCAGGCAGACCCATATCAAGCCGTACTTTTCCTGGCAGAGGTAGGTTTTCAAGCAAAGCCGCCCGGAGATCGGCGCCTCTGGGTTTGCTGGTACAAGTGTGCACTTCCCATGAGCATTGTAGCGATAACCATGATAGGCGCAGACGATTTCGTCGCCCTCCATTGTTCCGATACTGAGCGGCGTTCCCCGATGGAGGCAGAGATCCCGTGCCGCGGTAATTTTATTACAAGTGCGATAAAGCACAATTTCCTCATCCAGCAGTTTTCTTGCCACGGGCGCGTCTTGAACCTCATCGCTATATGCTACCGGATGCCAATAGGATGCCAATAGACTGAAAGAATTTCCCAATCGCTTGTAGAAAATGTGCACCCGTCCGGCATGATCACCGATTTCTCATTATTCATGGCATTTGATTCATCCATGCACAGGCTTCAATTTCCAATGGCAGCATTCAAAAATTATTAAAAACGCTTGCCAAGGATAAATCATATAAACAGGCAAATTCTATTCCACCTCAACCCGAACGCATTGGAAACTCCAATGCGCGGTAGAGTTGAAAGGTTTATTCTTAAAACCTGCCTGCGACCCTGGTTTATGTATTATCTTGTAGCGGTAGCTATACTCTGTGGATGTCTTTGACTCTATTAATTATAATTCCTCGACCCAGAGAGTGTTGGCGATTCCGACATTTCCGGCCCAAGAACGGCCGCCGGCCCAGGATCTTCCCCCAGCCCATGAACGCCCGCCTGCCCATGATCTTCCGCCTGCCCAAGAACGCCCTCCGGCCCAGGAACGCCCTCCGGCCCAGGATCTTCCGCCAGCCCATGATCTTCCGCCGGCCCAAGAACGCCCTCCGGCCCAGGATCTTCCCCCAGCCCAAGAACGACCACCGGCCCAGGATCGGCCGCCTGCCCATGTCATTCCATAACCCCAGCCCATCTGGTTGTCTTCCCAGGTGAGGCCGGATGATTCCAGAGTCTCCGAATCTATCCACTCCAGGGTGTCTGTCCAGGCGGCGCCCAATGCCACCGTGGCTGCCTCTTCCTCATCATAGATGGTGTAAATAAAAGCGGAACTGTCATCGCTGGTCAGAACATTGATCGGGCCCATATAATGGTAGGACATTTCAACCGGATCGACTTCGTCTGGGTCCACCATGTCGTCACCGTTCAGATCGACCCATCCGATTCCGTGGGCCAGATCGGCTTCCAAATCCATGCCGTAATTGGCCCGGCCGTCTTCCGGAATGTCGGCTCCGAAAATAGCGTTTGGCGCCCATATACGGCCCATTCCTTGTTGGAAGATATTGTAAACCAGGTCCCCGTCTGCATCGTTGATGGCGGGAGCCGCTGTGTACATTAAGCGAAATTTGACCTGATCGGGATCCAGGTCCGGGAGTGCGTCCAGCATCAGGGCCACCACACCTGAGGCAACGGCGGTGGACATGCTGGTTCCACTCATGCGAAAAAGGCTGCTCGATTCCGTATAATCGGGGTGTTGCTGGACCAGGGTGGCCGAATTGGTGATGTCGTCGGGATCGTTGTACATGAAAGAAACAATCTTGCTGCCCGGGGCCAGAATGTCGGGTTTGGCGAAATTATCCAAGGTCGGTCCCGTGGCCGACCAATCCGGCAGGATATCGTCCGACCAATCGGCAGCCGTCATATTGCTGTCCACTGCGCCCACCGTAATCACATAAGGGTCGTTGCCCGGCACGGTTATACTTTCGGCGTTGGGCCCGGTGTTCCCAGCCGCGCCCACCACCACAATGCCGCTGGCCCAGGCTTGTTCCACAGCCCGGTTTAATGGATCCACAAAATAGGGGGTGGTGGCATATGCGCTCAGGCTTAAATTAAGAACCCGGATTTTGTAATAATCTTTGTTATCAACGACAAACTGGATTCCTTCGATGACGTCCTCGTAAGTTCCCATACCCTCGTCATCGAGTGCCCTCACACTGAAGATTTTTGCGTTCGGGGCGATACCCAGGTAGGTATTCGAATCCAAATCTTTGAAACGGCTGCCGATAATGCCGGCCACATGGGAACCATGGCCATAGTAGTCTCGGCTGTTCTGGGCGTCGCTAATGCAAAAACCGTCGTATTGCCACATGCCGTTCAGGTCGTCGTCGTCCACGCCGTCCAAATTTTCATCCTCGAAATACCCGTCATCGATACACATCCCATCGTCCACAAAATCAACCTGGGCAACAAAATGAATGGCATCTTTCATCGTCAGGATTTTTCCCTTCAGCGCCTCTGCATCCCCGTCGATTTCCGCTTCCGGTATGGGAAAGAAATACACTCCCGAATCAAGGACAGCAACCGTTACTCCTCCGCCCTTTATCTTCTCTCTGTGCAGTTCGTCGGCGCCCACATCCATACCAACGGGCCAAGCTTTGTCGGTCGCCTTCAGGTCTTTGATATGCACCTTGACTTTCTGGTAGTGTATAAAAAAAGAATGTTATTTTGTATTTTTAGCTGTACAAATAGCGTTAGGCAGTTTATTCTTAGTGCATGGTTACTAAAATTATTAATTGTCGGCACTGTGGAAGTGAAAATATCATTAAATTTGGCAAGACGCCCAACCATAAACAGCGCTACCGCTGCCATGATTGTGGTAAACAAAGCCGCGAAAACCCCACAGTGAAATACACCGAAGAGCAAAAAGAAATGGGTAGTGTTAACATTTTGAATGTTTAAGCTGTACTTTTTAGCGTGATTATGTTGTGAACTGGGAATGGTCCATATCACAGTAAAATGTCCTCAATGCGGAAGCGATCACATCATCAAGCACGGCAAGGATCCGAAAGGGGTTCAGAAGTATCGATGCAAGGGGTGTGGTTATCAGTTTCGGCTTCACCCCAAAAGTCGTGAGCATCCTCCGGCGCTGGTCAAGCAGGTGCTCCGTGCGCACCAAAACCGGATGAGCCTGCGTGCCATTTACCGTACCTTCGGGGTAGCCCCAAAGACGGTCATCGAATGGATTAAAAAAAAGTCCTGAGTTTGCCGAAGCTGGAGTCCACTCTGCTTGCCCGCCAGTGTAGTGATGTGCTGGAACTGGACGAGGTGTGGTCATTCTGGGGCGATAAGCGTTCGGGGCAGGTATGGCTATGGGTAGCCTTGTGTCGACGTACCCGACAGGTCGTCGGGTTTTCTCTGGGTGATCGTAGCGATCAAACGTGCTGGCAGTTGTATCACAACATCGCCCAGCCCTATCGCGACTGTGCCACCGTAAGCGATTACTGGGAAAGCTACGACAAGGTTTTCCCTCACAACAGCGCCAGCGGGAAACAATCCGGCCAAACCGCCCATATCGAACGCTGGAACAATACCTTGCGACAGTCCCTGTCACGCTATGTGCGTAAAACGCTGTCATTCTCGAAGTCTTTGGTCATGCATTTTCGCGTCCTGTGCTTGTTCATCTGGGAATACAACAGCAATATCAAACATTCGTCATGTTAACACTACCAAGAAATGATCCTTCGAGTCTATCAGGAACGCAGCAGTCTACGCGGTTTACAGCGCGCCTTCGGGGTGAGTCCCAACACCGTTTTGAGTTGGTTAAAAAAAACGACAATCGCTGCGACCGCTCAAAAGCACGATTCTTGCGGCCCGCCGCCATGATGTCATTGAACTGGACGAACTGTGGTCTTTTGTGGGGCGCAAGAGCGATGCCCAATGGGTTTGGATCGCTCTTTGCCGACGCACCCGTCAAATCCTCTCCTATGCCATTGGGCCTCGGGATTGGTATCGTTGCCGGGAACTTTACGAGCGTCTGCCACGGGCCTACAAAAGATGTGCCACCTACAGCGACTTTTGGAGCACTTATGATGAAGTCTTTCCTCATAACCGATCCGTGGGAAAAGAAACCGGTGAAACGGCCCATGTGGAACGATGGAACAATACCCTGCGCCAACGACTGGGTCGTTTCACACGCAAAACCCTCTCCTTTTCCAAGCTTAAGAGTATGCATGAAACCTGTCTGAGACTTTTCATTCATCAATATAATCAAGAATTAGCCACCATTCCTACTTAATACACTACCGATTACCGGAATAAGTTATATTTTTCACTTAAAACGCAGTTTGGGCACATATTATTTCTCAATTTATAAAGGATTTCAAATCATGAAATCAATTTTTAACATGCAAGGACCGGTTTACCTAGCCCGGATATTTCATGAAGGGTAAAGTTTGGCTCGTTATTGCTATTGGAGATGGATTTCTTTGTATTTTGAGCAGATCGTCTTGATTTTTAGGTGTTTTTCAGGGTGTAGAGACACTGCCCCCTTTCCCCCATTGGTTCGGTAGTGCCGGGGGCAGCACCAATGCACCCTTTAGGTTGGCACCAATCGGCGGGCCGCATGGTTGAAAAGACTGGCCCAAGGATAACTCTCACTTAGGTGAAAGTGAATCGTTCGGGTGTTGCGCACGATGACCGCTCCGATCTTGATTAATTTGAGCCGCAGGGTGTGGCATTGGGCCCGCGCCCACTTCGTCCCTTTTAAGGCTAACCGGCGCATGGCTTCCATCAAGGTGTAGGCCAGCGCCGACAAGAGCAATCGCCACTGATTGGCCCACCATTGATGGGCGCTGGTGCGCTCGCTGAACAATTGCATCTGTTCCTTGATTCGGTTCTCCATTTCACCGCGGCCACAGTATACCTTGTCGTAAAGCTCCTGGGGATCGCCCGGCAGGTTCGTCACCACGAAGCGCGGGTTGGACCCCTGTGCGGTGTGTTCGGCTTTATGGATGACCAACCGCAGCCATCGCCACGAATCGGCAGCATAGACGAAGTCCTGGAATAACCGTTGTTTTTTACCCCTTAGTTCGAACCATTCTTTGGCCTGCTTTTGCAACTGCTGGGCGTCTTGCTGCAAGCGTGCATTGCGAGCCATCCCCACGATGTAACTAACTTCGTTGCGGTCGCACCAAGAGAGTATCCGGTCTCGACAAAATCCACTGTCGGCGCGCCAAATAATCCGCGTACGGGGCCAGCTTTGGCGAATCCGTTTAACCAGCAATTTGAGGATGGCCCCGGCATGCTTGCTGGCATCGATCTTGCTCGGCCGCAGGTAGGCCACCAGCAGCTGATCACCGCAAAAAACATATAGCGGCAGAAAACAGTAATGATCATAATAACCGTGGAAAAAACGTCCCTCCTGGAGCCCGTGCACCGGATTGTCGGTGGCGTCAAAGTCCAGGATGATCTCTTCGGGTTCCTCGGCAAAGGAGCCCATGAACTGTTCGACCAACAGCTCGTTTACCGCAAAGGCCGCCCGCCGATCCTGCCCGTTTTCAAAACGACACAAAGTCGGCGCGCTGGCCAACGTTTCAATGCGCCCCGTTACCGTTTGCAACAATGGATCGTGGCGCAGGGTATCAAAGTCGTTCAAATCCTCATAGCCCGCCACCAGCCCGTAAACGCGCTGCCGCAGCATCCCCAATACCTCATGGCGTACTTTGCCCTTCTGCCGTTTGTCCACTAACTGTCGGGCCGCTCGTTCGGTCAAGCCCAACTGCCGATCCACTTCCCGGATCAAAAGCAGTCCGGCATCCGAAGTAACCTCTCCGCCCTTGAAATCAACCCGCACACGGCGGCCTTTTACCCTTGTCAACTGTAGCTTTAATTGTTTACCTTTTGTCATCGCTGATATTGCTTTAATTATTGATCTATCCTGCTGTATATCAGCAGTTAAGCATATCAACGATACTTTTTTTACGAAATATCCGGGCTAGGGGACCTGGAAAACCAGGCCAGAAGTCTCGACAACCTAGGGGCCTTGCGCATGGCGCAGGGAAATTATGAAACGGCCGGGAACAACTTCAACGCAGCTTTGCAAATCCGCGAAAAATTGGGCGAAAAATATGGAGTATCGCAGTCTCGGGCCAACCTCGCTCAATTAGCTCTAACGGTAAATAACATCGAAGAAGCATTACCTCATGCGGTGGCTAGTATGGAATTGGCCAAAGAAACCGGCGGCAAGGAAATCGAGGTTTGGGCAGGCTGGGTTCTGGCGTTGGTGGAAGCTGAAAACGAAGAGATGGAGAATGCTTTGGCAACCGCTAACAGGGCATTGCAACTGGCCCAAGATGAAGGGTTCCGGGATGAAGAAATCGATTGCCTGAGAACATGCGGAATTCTCATCGCAAGAACCGGTGCTTATATTAAAGCCGAAGAAACTTTACGACGGTCTCTCGATCTATCACTTGAGGGAAAGGATCCTTATCGTGAAGGCCTTGCTCATTTAAATCTAGGCTTAATCCACCTTGAAAAATTGGAACAAGATGTTTCTCCCGAAAGAGAAATATTGCGCAAGAAAACACAAGGCTTTCTGCATGCGGCGAAAGAAATATTTGAATCCATGGGTTCTTCCAAGAATCTTATTCAATGCAACACCGCACTGAAAAACTGCACCTATTGATAGTTCTAATTAATCACGTGATTATAACGTTCTGTTTAATTTGAATAAATTAGTCAGATTACCGGGTAGTGTATAAAAAAAGAATGTTATTTTGTATTTTTAGCTGTACAAATAGCGTTAGGCAATTTATTCTTAGTGCATGGTTACTAAAATTATTAATTGTCGGCACTGTGGAAGTGAAAATATCATTAAATTTGGCAAGACGCCCAACCATAAACAGCGCTGCCGCTGCCATGATTGTGGTAAACAAAGCCGCGAAAACCCCACAGTGAAATACACCGAAGAGCAAAAAGAAATGATCCTTCGAGTCTATCAGGAACGCAGCAGTCTACGCGGTTTACAGCGCGCCTTCGGGGTGAGTCCCAACACCGTTTTGAGTTGGTTAAAAAAAAACGACAATCGCTGCGACCGCTCAAAAGCACGATTCTTGCGGCCCGCCGCCATGATGTCATTGAACTGGACGAACTGTGGTCTTTTGTGGGGCGCAAGAGCGATGCCCAATGGGTTTGGATCGCTCTTTGCCGACGCACCCGTCAAATCCTCTCCTATGCCATTGGGCCTCGGGATTGGTATCGTTGCCGGGAACTTTACGAGCGTCTGCCACGGGCCTACAAAAGATGTGCCACCTACAGCGACTTTTGGAGCACTTATGATGAAGTCTTTCCTCATAACCGATCCGTGGGAAAAGAAACCGGTGAAACGGCCCATGTGGAACGATGGAACAATACCCTGCGCCAACGACTGGGTCGTTTCACACGCAAAACCCTCTCCTTTTCCAAGCTTAAGAGTATGCATGAAACCTGTCTGAGACTTTTCATTCATCAATATAATCAAGAATTAGCCACCATTCCTACTTAATACACTACCGACTTTCTTTCCCCTTTTCGCGGATTTGATGCGTTTGTTTTCCACAATGGAGACAATCTCGGGATATGCGGCCAATTCACCCAAACGGAATGAGGGAATTTCTGCCGCTACGGCATTGATGATATGAAGATCGCTGGTGACCTCTCCTCCCAACTTTGCCACAATGTGCGCCGCCGTGCGGGAGTTTTGAGCCGTTGCGATAATGGCTATGGAATCCGACTCGCTATCCCATAAACTTGTTTCAACATAAGCAGGTCCATTATTAACCGATGGATCTGGCTCATAAAATGAAGAGGTTGCACTTAAAAAAAGTAGGCTTACTAGCCCGGATATTTCGTAAAAAAAGTATCGTTGATATGCTTAACTGCTGATATACAGCAGGATAGATCAATAATTAAAGCAATATCAGCGATGACAAAAGGTAAACAATTAAAGCTACAGTTGACAAGGGTAAAAGGCCGCCGTGTGCGGGTTGATTTCAAGGGCGGAGAGGTTACTTCGGATGCCGGACTGCTTTTGATCCGGGAAGTGGATCGGCAGTTGGGCTTGACCGAACGAGCGGCCCGACAGTTAGTGGACAAACGGCAGAAGGGCAAAGTACGCCATGAGGTATTGGGGATGCTGCGGCAGCGCGTTTACGGGCTGGTGGCGGGCTATGAGGATTTGAACGACTTTGATACCCTGCGCCACGATCCATTGTTGCAAACGGTAACGGGGCGCATTGAAACGTTGGCCAGCGCGCCGACTTTGTGTCGTTTTGAAAACGGGCAGGATCGGCGGGCGGCCTTTGCGGTAAACGAGCTGTTGGTCGAACAGTTCATGGGCTCCTTTGCCGAGGAACCCGAAGAGATCATCCTGGACTTTGACGCCACCGACAATCCGGTGCACGGGCTCCAGGAGGGACGTTTTTTCCACGGTTATTATGATCATTACTGTTTTCTGCCGCTATATGTTTTTGCGGTGATCAGCTGCTGGTGGCCTACCTGCGGCCGAGCAAGATCGATGCCAGCAAGCATGCCGGGGCCATCCTCAAATTGCTGGTTAAACGGATTCGCCAAAGCTGGCCCCGTACGCGGATTATTTGGCGCGCCGACAGTGGATTTTGTCGAGACCGGATACTCTCTTGGTGCGACCGCAACGAAGTTAGTTACATCGTGGGGATGGCTCGCAATGCACGCTTGCAGCAAGACGCCCAGCAGTTGCAAAAGCAGGCCAAAGAATGGTTCGAACTAAGGGGTAAAAAACAACGGCTATTCCAGGACTTCGTCTATGCTGCCGATTCGTGGCGATGGCTGCGGTTGGTCATCCATAAAGCCGAACACACCGCACAGGGGTCCAACCCGCGCTTCGTGGTGACGAACCTGCCGGGCGATCCCCAGGAGCTTTACGACAAGGTATACTGTGGCCGCGGTGAAATGGAGAACCGAATCAAGGAACAGATGCAATTGTTCAGCGAGCGCACCAGCGCCCATCAATGGTGGGCCAATCAGTGGCGATTGCTCTTGTCGGCGCTGGCCTACACCTTGATGGAAGCCATGCGCCGGTTAGCCTTAAAAGGGACGAAGTGGGCGCGGGCCCAATGCCACACCCTGCGGCTCAAATTAATCAAGATCGGAGCGGTCATCGTGCGCAACACCCGAACGATTCACTTTCACCTAAGTGAGAGTTATCCTTGGGCCAGTCTTTTCAACCATGCGGCCCGCCGATTGGTGCCAACCTAAAGGGTGCATTGGTGCTGCCCCCGGCACTACCGAACCAATGGGGGAAAGGGGGCAGTGTCTCTACACCCTGAAAAACACCTAAAAATCAAGACGATCTGCTCAAAATACAAAGAAATCCATCTCCAATAGCAATAACGAGCCAAACTTTACCCTTCATGAAATATCCGGGCTAGCCAATTTCCACTGATATCGAAAAGAACACCCAAATTGGTATAGGCAACACCCATACCCCATGAAAAATTCAACTCACGATAGAGCTTGAGGCTTCGTTCTGTGTTTGCAATCGCTTCATCGAGCTTACCTTGCTGGTAGCAGATGCCGCCCAATGTGTTGTAGAGACTAGCCAGAGTGGCGGAATCTTTTACGTCTTCCGTATCGACATCTACTTCTTGAAAAACTTCGTGAGCCAACGATATCGCTCCCTCCAAATCCCCCTGGCGGAAATGAATCCAGGCCAGGCGGTCCTTCAGAGTGTGAGCTAAAGCGGGGTATTGCTGCGTGGTTGTTTCACTCAAATAGCTGAAACTTTTTTCCAGAAACCCTTTGGCTTCCGCAAAGGAGCCGGTGCGTTGCTTGACGTCACCCAATTCACGCAAAGTACGGACCAGAGTGGGAGTAAAAAGGGTATATTTCGCGCCTCCCTCCCATTTTTTCAGATGGTCCAGAGTATCGGAAAATACCAGACCGGCCTCCTCGAATTCACCGGTAAATTTTAAAGCCTGGCCCAAACCCAAACGGGCTTCGAAAAATTCTTCTTTTTGCCCATTCAATTGAGCCGGTAAAATTTCTATGGCGCGTCTGTAGTGTTTGATGGCATCATCGTTAGCACATTGCCGCCTGGCTTCACTTCCAATTTCGATTAAGTAAGAGACAGCCTTTTCCGGCTGGTTGTTTTTTAGGTAGTACTGAGCTTTATCTTCAGGGTTGGTATTTGGTGACATAGTGGCATACTCCTTAATTTAGGGTTTTATTTTTAGTCGATTTATATGTACAGGCATAACTACCACATAGATAGCAACTATGCCGCTTTGAAAAAGAAGGGGGATAGAAAAAGCTAATTTAGCTTTAAATTAGTTCATAGCGAACTAACGAATCTAGCTATCTATTGACTATAATCAAGGTTATAAAATGGGTATTTTGTTAAAAATATGTAAAAATACTTATTATTTACGTATAAGTACTAATATATAATCTTGATTAAGCACGTATTACTGATATTAGCTGCAAGTTTTATAATGTATTAATAATTAATCTAAATAAACATAAAATAACTAATACAATGTATTAGAATAATACATATAACTATTTTAAAACCAAAAGAGTGATGTAACCACGGATTACTCGGTTGGGCGCTTATAGCTGGAACAATAGTGTCTGTAACCCGCTGTTGTTGGCATTGCCGGTCGCCGTACCGGTTTGAAAACGAGCGGCTTTATGAATCACCAGGGTTTAGCCTTGGTGATTGTTTTAAACCAAATTTTGGCTGAATCCTGCATCGCGTAGACAGTATCAGGCAGGGCGTCTTTCGGCAACCTGATGACGTGTACTGGATTTGTTGGACACGGGATTCTCTTATATTCATTGTTTATTGATTAGTGTGTCAGGCGGCTTGTTTTGGTAACGGGTTTTGTTTTCTCGTTGCCCCCCATGGGGGGCAAATATTTTCCTCGAATTGGACTGGGCTTTGGTAACTCAGAGAGGAATGTTTGCGATATCGGTTGTAGAAGATTTCCACGTATTCGAAGACAGTTGATCGCAGTTCGCGCTCGTCGGCAAAGTGGCGGCCTCGAATCGTGCTGGTCTTGAAGCGGCCGTAGAACGATTCCATGGCCGCGTTGTCGTAGCAGTTGCCTTGGGCGCTCATGCTCGGCTTCATGCCTAGTTCAGAGACCAGCCTCTGATAGTCGTCGCTGGCGTAGGGGCTGCCCCGATCGCTGTGATGAATAATCCCGGTGCGCAGTGTGCCGCGGGTCATGGCCGCGGCTTTGAGGGCCTTGCCAACCAGCTTCGCGTCGTTGTGGTTGGAAACGCTCCAGCCCAGCAGGCGTCGGCTGAACAGGTCCATCACCGTGGCCAAGTACATCCAACCGGCCAGGGTCCGTAGGTAGGTCGTGTCCGCCACCCAGACCTCGTCGATATGGGTCGGCTGGCCATGCTTTTTAAGCACATTGGGGCTGTAACCATAGGGATGGTTACTGTTGGTTTTTAATGGCTTAAAGCGTTTACTCTGGGTGCTTTTGATTCCCATTTCACGCATCAGACGCAGAGCCCGGTCACGGCCGCAATCGATGCCCTCATCATCCTTCAGATGGCGGTGCATTGGCCGATGCCCATAGCGGCCCTTGGCCTCTTTGTGTACCTTCAGGATCGCCCCCTTGATTCCCTCGTCCTCGATCCGCCGGGCCGAGGGCGCTCGGTGCCTCCAGCAGTAATAGCCACTGCGACAAATCCCCATCGCCGAGCATATTTCCTCGATCTTGAAGCGCCCCTCGTTGTCTTTGACAAACTGGTACTTCATTGTTCGTCCTTGGCAAAGTAGCCCACCGTTTTTTTTAGTATCTGGTTGATCCGCTCCGAGCGGCGCAGCTCTTTGCGAAGACGATCTATCTCGGCCGCCATCTCCTTCGGACTGCTCTGTCGCTTTGAGGTGGCTTCGCCCTGCTGATCGTCCAGATAGAGCCTCTTCCACCTATACAATTGGTTGGTGTTGACCCCAAGTTTGGTCGATACCTCGGTGGCGCTCAGACCATCGAGTATCATCAGTTGAACTGCCTCATTTTTGAACTCTATACTAAAGCGTCTTCTTCCCATGCTTCGATTCTCCATTTAGGAGAATCTCGTGTCCACTTTTTCCAGTGCACATCACTGATCAAAAGGGGGGCTCCAGAATTGCCGAAGAACCAAAATGCGGTTAATTGTTCAGGTATTTATTTAACTCCGCTTTGGCTTGTCGCAGGTTGTGCTCGCTGCCGAGATTTTGGAAAATTGTTATCGCTTCGCGGAAGTATTTAATGGCTTTATCACGCAATTGGGTGAGTTCCGGCGCTTCTTTTTCGAGATGAGTCAAGAATACCCGGCCCAGCTCCATTAGAGCCAGACCTTGTCGATAGGGGTCGCTTTGTTCTCGGGATAGATCGAGTGATCCTTGCAGAGATTGCTCAGCTTCGCTAAAATTCCCACCTCGTGCCAGCAATAGGCCGACGATCCTCAGGCAATCGATTTTTTCATCTTGGTATCCGCCTACCCGAGCCATATGCCAGGCCTGCATGGCGGTCTGCAAGCCTTTGGTCAAATCGCCGCATTCGGCCTGCACCATGGCTAAAATCCAGCGTGCATAAACCTCGATTTCCTTTGCCCCTATGGCCATTGCCAATTCCAGGCTGATATTGGCATGACTGGCGGCATCATCGAGACGCTTTTCGAATAGAGCGATTTGAGCCAGGCTGGCCCAAGATTGGGCGACGCCCATACTTTCCCCCAGTTGTTCCCGGATGGCTAAAGCCGCTTCCAGATCTCGCCGGGTAGCTTTGTGGTCGCCCAGTGCCATGCGCAGGATGCCCAGGTTGTCCAGGCTGCAAGCCTGGTTGTCGAGGTCACCGATTTCTTTTTGCACCTTGTAGGCTCTTTCGTAATATTCAATGGCTTTTGACCAGTCACCTTCTATATCGTGAAGGACGCCGAGATTGGTTTGTGTCACACCCGTCCCCCGCAAGTTATTTTCCTCTTTATACAACTTCAGACTGAGTTCTAGTTGTTCAATGGCTGTGCCGAGATGGCCTTTTTGCCAATTGATCCCTCCCAGGGTGTTGTAGAGGCTGGCGAGGGTTCCGGTATCGTCCGATTTGTAAACGCCGGGATGAAACCGGTACGGGGGTCGGGGTAAAACCGGTACGCTTGGAATAAGGTTTAGGTTAGTAATTGCAGGTACGTCAAGGTTTAGGGTTTGGGAGTTGGTTTTGGGGATTGGCTTGGGGTCGGTGAGGAGGCCGGAGGCCGACGAGCCGGGCCCAAGGCGTTTATTGTTTTGTGCCACGGCGACGGCGTCGAGCATCGCGCAAGCGGTAGCTTTGCCCGTTGGCTTCGAGGATATGCACCCGATGGGTGAGTCGGTCCAGCAGAGCTCCGGTGAGCCGTTCGGAACCGAGCACTTCGATCCAGTTCTCAAAGGGCAGGTTGGTGGTGACGATGAGACTGGTGCGCTCGTAAGCGCGGCTGACCACGTCGAAGAGCAGTTCGGAACCGGTCTTGGAAAAAGGGACGTAACCGAGTTCGTCGAGGATGAGTAGGTCGAGCCTTTCGAGTTGCTTCATGAAGCGCTGCAGGTCGTGGTTGTCGCGTTGCTCGAGCATATGGGTAACCAGGGCGGTGACCCCGAAGAAACGGATCCGCCGGCCCTGGGCACAGGCGGCAAAGCCCAGGGCGGTGGCCAGGTGCGTTTTACCGGTACCGGCGTTACCGAGGAGCAGCACGTTTTCGCGCTGGTCGACATACTCCCCGCGCATGAGCTCTCGGATGAGCGCTTCGTTGATCGAGGGCTGCGCTTCAAAGGCGAAGCTCTCGAGGGTCTTGAGCACGGGGAAACGGGCGTTTTTGATCCGCCGCTGGGCGGCCCGCTGTTCGCGTTCAATGAGCTCCCGTTCGACCAGATGCAACAAAAAGGCGGCGTAATCGAGCCGGTCCCGGGAACAAGCCGCGGCCACCGCCGGCCATTCGCGCAGGATGGTGGGCAACTTCAGTTTCTTGAGGTGATGGTGTAACAGCAGCTGGTTTTTTTCTTCCTTCATAAAGCCCCTCCTGGAATCTTGAGCAGTTCGCTGTAGGCACCGAGGTCAGGGGCGGCCACACGGACGTGACGCAGGTGTGGATGGCCGTCCCCAGCCGGAAGGTTCTGCTCCCGTAGTCTTCCTGAGGATAGAGATACTGGGCGATGGCCTCACGAGTCAGTCCCCCCACCCGCAGGGCCGAGACGACGGCCTGCTGCAAGGCCGCCATGGGGTGTTTCTCCAACAGCCGCAGCACCCGGATATACTCCCGGGTGCCTTCGCCCCCGCATTGGCTTTCGAGCCGGCGTCTGAGGACCTGCAGGCACTGCGGCAACTGCCAGCCCGAGAGTGGGCGGGCGAAGTCCAAAGCGCCCGGTTTTTTCTCCAGCAAAGCCAGGTAGTGCACCGGCTCGAAAGAGACTTGCTCTTTATCCCAAATGCGGCGGTGCCGGGCCACCTCTTGGCCCCCACAGAAGATCACCACCTGCCGACAGGACCCTTCCACCACCACCGGATGGTGGGCGCAGCGCACCGGCACCGAATAGTCGTTGCACTCGAAGCGCACCAGCGAGAGGCTGCTGACGCAGGTCGAGCGTTTGCGGCTCGCTTCAAAGGGTATGGGCGGCAACGCCAGCATGACGGCGCGCTCCTCGGCCAGCAGTTCCTTTTTCACCGCCCTTTTCCCGCGTAATTTACGCTCCATGTCCCGCTCACATGCCTCCAACAGCTTTGCGTTGAGTTCCTCCAGGTCCCGAACCTGCGGTACCGGTACCAGGAAGTTGGCCCGGGCATAACGCACGATCCCCTCGACCACGCCCTTCTCGTTGGGCCGGGCGGGCAGACAGAAGTGTTCCTCGAACAGGTAATGGCTCTGTAGCTGCAGAAACCCGTCGGTCAGCTTGCGTTCACGCGAACCGATAATCTTACCCACCGCCACCTTCGAGTTGTCATAGCTGATGCGCCGGGGCACCGCCCCGAAAAACTCAAAAGCTCGCAGGTGCCCCTCCCAGAAGCTCTCCGTGCACTCCCGTTCGAACACCTGCACGAAAAAGGCATCGCTGTAGGGCAGGCTCATGGCAAAAAATGGCCGCCTACGCAATTGCCCCGCCTCCTTCACCAGGGCATGACCGAAGTCCACCTGTCCCTCCCCGGGGCGGTGCTCCAGCGGCACGAACACTTCCCGCCGCCTCGCTCGCAGCTCGGCCACCACCTCCTTGACCGCCGTGTAGCCCCCTTGGTAGCCCTTCTCCCGACCCAAACGCTGGTAGATCCGTTTGGCCGTATGGCGCTGCTTCTTGGGCACGTTCCGGTCCGCTTTGAGCACCTCCTCGATCCAGCCCACATACGGATCGATCTTGCGCTCTCGCCTCTTCTTGCGCCGGTATCCCGGCGGCTGGGAATAGGCCAGCATCTTTCCCAGGGTCTCCCAGTGCAGTCCCTCTTCTCGCATTACAGAGCGCTTGCTCTGCTTGTCCCGCAGCACTTTGTGCCGCACTCTTGTCCATTGCTTCATATCTCGATACACTCCTCCTTTCTAGGATAAGCGTACCGGTTTTAAAGCGCCCTCTTTACCGTACCGGTTTTTCCCCGGCGTTTACACCGATTTATCTATTATTGAGCTTTCGATGGCGGCATTAGCGGTCTCCAGGGCATTCCGGAAATCTCCCTGCCGAAACCGGATCCAGGCAATTCGATCCATCAGTCTGCACCATAGCTGGCGTTGTTTTTCGTGCCTGGATTTGCTTAAATGATGCAACCCCAATTCAAGGTAGTTCATGGCTTCGGCAAAGGAGCCTTCGCGTTGCCGGACATCCGCCAATTCCCGTAAAGTTTCTACCAGGATCGGGGTAAAAAAAGCATGGCTGGCGCGATTTTCCCATTTTTCGAGGATTTGCAGGATGTCGAGCAGAACCGTTTGCGCCTCGACAAATTCGCCCCTCAGTTTGAGGGCATTGCCCAGGCCCAGCCGGGCTTCAAAAAACTTTTTATTATCCCCGTTGAGGCGTTTTGGGAGCAAATCCAAGGCCTGCCGATAGTGCCGTATGGCGGACTCATTGGCGGAACAGCGCCTTGCCTCATCCCCAGCTTTAATCAGGTAATAGGCCGCTTTTTTCGGTTCATTGCTCTTTAATAATTGTAGAGCCTGGTCCTCTTCCTGTTCGGAATTTGGCAAGTGGGGTCTTTCTGTTTTGCGGAATATAATGCGCCCTGGCTTTAGGTCCTCTTGGGCTATCGGGAATTCAATTGGAGAGGATTTTAAATATCGGTTTAAAAAAAACAAGGAATATTGGTCTGAAATTTTGTTAAAAAAAGGTAAAATTTTCATAAATCGTTAATTTTGACTTTCCCATGTTTATGAGACCGGCAGGTAGATGGTGCATCAAAAATTGCCTTTTCAGCACGTTCAATTAACACTTTTTTTTGGAAAAGGCTCAGCGTGAGCTTTCTCCAGGGTGTAGGTTGGTCTATGCTTTTTGGGGAGGGAGCAGGTAATGTGGCTGCCCGGGTAAACAGGGTGTCTAATTCCGAGTTTAGAGCTGACGGCTTTGGATGCACAATTGCAGCGTTGTCTCGGCTTTGCTGAGGTTTGGGTTTGATCCCAGAGTTTTGAAAATGCGGATGGCTTCGCGGCAATAATTTTCTGCTTTTTCTCGGGTTGGCTCCCCATTTTCTTCTTCCGTTTCCGCTTTGTTGAGCCATGCCTGGCTTAATTCCAGTAAAGCGAGTCCCTGCCTGTAGGGGTCTCGTTGTCGAAGGGAAAGTTCCAGGGAGCTTTGCAGTGATGGCATCGCTTGATTGAATTTGCCTCCGCGTGCCAGGAGCAATCCGACAATGCGCTGGCAGTCAATTTCTTCATCCACAAATCCACCCTCGCGAGCCATTTGGTGGGCCTTTTGAGCGGTTGCAATGGCGAGTTTTAATTCACCATTATTGGCTTGGACCATGGCTAAAATCCAAATGGCGCGAACTTCAATCTCTTTTCCACCAATGGCTTTGGCCAAACTGAGGCTAATTTCAGCGTGACGGGAAGCCGCCTTTAATTGATTTTCCAGCAATCTGAGCTGGGCCAGACTGCTACGGGACCGGGCCATTCCGAAGCTTTCTCCCAATTGTTCACGAATCTTCAAGGCGGTTTTCAGGTTGTGCTGGGACGCCGAAAAATCTCCTTTGGCCAAATATAAAATCCCCAGATTATCGAGGCTACAGGCTTGATTTTCGAGGTCACCAATCGATTTTTGCAAGGAATAAGCCCGTTCGTAACAGCTAATCGCATTGGGCCAATCGCCCCTGATATCATGGAGAACTCCGAGGTTGTTGTAGGCAACGCCCATTCCCCCCGAATAATTCAATTTATCATACCATTGCAGGCTCCGTTTCACGTGGAAAATGGCTTTATCAAGTTGACCTTGTTGCCAGCATATTCCCCCCAGAGTATTGTGCAGACTGGCCCGAATTGCCGGATTATTAATCCGGCAATTGAATAGTAACAGTTAAGCGGCGTATTGAACATCCCGATGATGGAAGAGTTTTTTAATCAAAATTGGTTTTCGTTGCCTGCTGCGCAGGTGGGTTCGCAGACTTCCCTGCAACTCAATTTGGCTGCGCGGGGCCGGCAGGTTCTTCAAGTTGGCTTTGACCGTGTTATTCAAATACTCATCGGGGTTCAATTTGGGACTGTAAGATGGTAGATAAAAAATCCCGATCCTATCGCGGTGGGCTTCAATCCAACCGGTTACTTTTTTAGCATGATGCACTCTCAGATTGTCCACAATGAGAAAGATTTTCCGTTTGGCTCCTTTGATTAACTGGCGCAGAAATTTGATAAACAGTTCCACATTCAAGGCTCCCTTGTAAACCATGAAACGCAGCTTTCCACGGTTGGTTATAGTCGAGATCATGCTCGTGCTAAAACGACGCGCACTGCGTTTGGCAACTGGCGTTTTACCGCGCGGAGCATAACCTCTTCCCCGATGATCTTCGCTACTGATGCCGGTGATGCCGGTTTCATCTCCCCAGTGGATTTGGGCCTGTTGCGCTTTGGCTCTGGCTTCGATGGCCGGGTAAGTTTGATCAAGCCACCTCTTAATCGCCTCAGGCTGCTGCTCATAGGCTTGTCTTCGAGGTTTTTGTGGAGTGAAACCCCAACGGCGAAGATACTCGCCCACCGTGCGGATCGGCATCTTCAAAGCAAACTGCCTTTCAATCAACTCTTGCACCGCTTGGCGCGTCCACAGGGCAAAGGGCATCTTAAGCTGGTCGGGTCTCTTATCGGTAATCATTCGGCACACCATGCGCTCTTGTTGGGAGCTCAATCTTCGACATTGGCCCTGCCGACGGCCCCGTTGTCCAAGCCGCAGGGCTTTTGGCCCTCCATTTCGGTAAAGGGCCCACCATCTGCGCACAGCGCTGATCGATACCTTTAAAACCACGGAAACCTCTTCATAAGTGCAACCCTCTCTTTTCAGATCCACCGCCCGACACCTCAGCTCATATATAGTCTCTTCGCTTAGTGAACGCGCATCATTCCTATTCATGAACCTACTTTAGCATAAGTTATTGATATGTCACTATTTATTTGCCGGATTAATAATATCCGATTCGGTTTCAACATTCTCAATAGCCTGGAGGGCAGCCTCAAGGGCCTTTTGTAGTTTGCCTTGCCGGAAATAGATCCAGGCCATGCGATCCAATACAGAGTTCAACAACTCCCGGTTATTTTGCGGCGCTATTTTATCAATTTGTTGTAAACTTGTTTCCAGGTAGTTCAATGCGGGATCGAATGCTCCTTCACGTTGGTGAACATCGGCTAACTCCCGTCGTATTTCTACCAGGGTGGTTTTAATTGAGCTGGCTTCGGAGTCCCTGTCCCATTCCTCCAATTGATCCAGAGCTTCTGCCAGGATGCGCCGAGCTTCCAGGTATTCACCGGTCAGCTTCAAGGCATTGCCCAAGCCGAGCCAGATCTTTGAATACGATTCGCACTGCTTGATTGTGGGCTGAGCAAGCAAGGTGCATGCTTTTCTGTAATGTTCGATGGCGATCTCGTTGGCGCCGCTGTTTCTGGCTTTGGCGGCCGCTTTAATCAGGTAGGGCATGGCTCTTTTCGGTTTGCTGCTCTCATAGAAATGAAAGGCCATGGCCTGCGCCTTTTCACTTTGCGGCCAGATCGAACTTTTATTAATTGCGAGGGCGGCTTGCAGGTGAATTTTCTGCCGTGGCTGCTTCAATAATGTGCTGTAAATGCCTTCCTGAATCAAGCTGTGTCTAAATGCAAAACCGATGCTGGATTTGAAGGGTTTGGGAATAATGAATTGTTTAGCCACCAGTTCCTGCATTTGCTTGGTGATGGTTCTTGTGGTTGCGCGCTTCATTTCGATCAGTAGATCCATAGGAAACGATGAACCCAGCACCGCGGCATGATACAATGTGCGCCGCAGCGCCGCGGGAAGTTCATCATAACGAGCAAGGACTAACCCCTGGAGGCTTCCGGGCACTTTTTGCAGCGCCTCATACGCTCCTTCCCGCACTCGCCATGTGCCATTGTTTTTTTCCAGTTTCTCCTGGTCGATCAACATGCGGATTATTTCCTCAACGTAGAAAGGATTGCCCGCGGCCCGATCTGCTATCCTTTTTTTGAGAGGCTCGGTCTCTGCGGAAGATTCGTTTATGATCTGCTCGATAAGGCATTGGCCCTCGGCATCTGTAAGAGCCCGCAATTGAATATCGACAAACCGGCCAGGGTTTTTTTCGGCAGCTTTTAACAGCGTCTCCAAAACCGTTTCCCTCTCCAACTGCCGGGAGCTGAAAACAAGCATCAACGGCGCGTCAGCAACCGTTTGCACCAGATACTCGAGAAAATCCCGGGAGGCCGGATCAATCCAGTGCAGGTCTTCGAAAATCAAAACGGCCGGAGTTGATTGGGCCAGTGTCAAGAGGAGTTTGCGCAGGGCGGAGTGGATCTGCTTTTGCAGCATCTTGGCGTCTAATTTTCGAAAAAGGGCATCGAATTTTTCATCCTCAATCTGCAGGCCCAGCACGAGGGCCAAATAAGGCCGCAATTCGTCATTCTCCAAACCATGCTTTTTGAGGAATGAAAGGAGCGCTTCACTCTGCATGGGCGCCGGATCGATCTGGGACAGGTTCAAAATATCTCTTAAAAGATCGGCTACCACCCAGAGGGGTTTGGAACGAGTATAGGCGGGGCAATTCCCCTGGTAAATGTCTATATTCAAATCATCGGAGGAGGACTTGAATTCAGCGATCAGCCTGGTTTTTCCCACACCGGCTTCGCCCCACACCGGCTTCGCCTGAGAGTATGGCAATGCAGCTGCTGATTTGACTTATGACTTCACCCAATGCCTCTTGTAATTTCGCTAAATCTTCTTCCCGCCCGATCATCGGAGTACTTAATCCTGGCAAGCCTCGCAATCGATCCGGGTTTTCCTTTATGGCCAGCGCCTGATAAGCCGCCACGGGCTTTTCTATGCCCTTAAGCTCTATCGGAGGCAGCGGCCTGTATTCAAAAAGCGGTTTCGTCGGTTGGTAGGTTTCACTACTGGCCAGGATGGTGCCTGGTTGTGCGTTTTCCTCCAACCGTTTGGCCAGGTTGACGGTGTTACCAATAACCGTATATTCCAAATGACGGTCGGGACCAATTTTCCCGGCGATGACCGATCCGGAATTGATGCCGATGCGGATTTCGAAATGAATTCCGTATTTCCTTTTCAGCCGTCTTTTCATGGGCGGTAAAATAGCCAACATCTCAAGGGCGGCCCTGACGGCTCGTTCCGGATCGTTTTCATGGGCCACGGGGGCCCCGAATAAAGCCATCAGCCCGTCTCCCATAAATTTATCAATGGTGCCCTCAAATTTGTAAACAACCTGGGCCAACAGGCGCATGGTTTCATTGATGAAAAGGTAAACCGTTTCACTATCAAGACCTTGGGATACACCGGTGAAATTGGAAATATCCAAAAACAGAATGGTAACCTCTCGCCTTTCACCAACCTCGTCTGCGGTTATGGCATTGATTTTTTCATTGAGAGTCTCCGGCATGAGATCCCAAAGATGTTTCATCCCTTCATCCTTCGTCATGGCTGCGGATGAACGGTCTTTCAATTCGTCTTGAGTTGAATTCATGAAATCAGAAATTTTCTACCTTTTAAAAATCCTTCGATTTTTTGATTTTCAGGGGGGATTTTCATTAATGCATAGATTGGTATTTATTCCAGTAAATTCCATCTTTGAAATGGGAAAGGGATTTCCCTAACCGGAACGGATTTTACTTGCCTCGCGCTGGGGCATGTGTGTCCGATGGAACAACGTTTAAATTGAGGCCTGAGGCTGATTACCCCTTCCGGCACAAAGCCATGGAAAAAACTGATAATATCTCAAACAAGCCCGGGTTGCTCCACCGGTTGAGCGAATCCATCAAAAACCTGGGAAGCTATTACAGGAGTATTGACGCCGTTTATAGAAGCGAGCCGGCTTCGGAAAAAGAAAAAGAATTCGATTCCTTGCTGGAGGGTTATCCTCGCAACCACAATTATCGCATCCGGGGTAAAAAACTGATACCCAGTTACCGTCTCTTTTGCCGCGAGCGGCTTGTTGAGGACCTGTTTTTGGACGACATGGAGTCGTTTCTCGATATCGGGTGCTGCCGTGGCTATTATATATTCAAGGCGTCGGAAAAGCAGTCTTGCCGGTTGGCACTGGGCATCGATGTGTTTGAGCCTTTTATATCCATTTCCCGGCAGGTAAAGGGTTTTTTGGCCAGGGAAAACACCGATTTCAAAATGGCGGCGCTCAATGAAGTGGGCGGAAATCCGCAAAGCTACGGTGGCCCTTTCCAAACGGTTATGACGATTGGAACCTATCATTACCTTTTTTGGGGTAGCAGTCGCTGCGACAAGGCTTTTTTTGACCACCGGCGAATCCTCACCCTCCTGGCAGGATTGTGCGCGGAACGCCTGATTTTTTCTGGGCGTCTTGACTTGAAGCGACTGCCCTCAGAAATCGCTGCCAAAGCCCGAGCGCATAAAAATGCGGATACCTACAATACGGTGGAATTCCTAAAAGTCGCAGCTGATTTTTTCAAAATCCGCGAAATCGGGTATTTAGGCACCTACCCGCTTTACCTGATGATGAAAAAAAAAACCAGACTCTCACGGACTCGCAAAAACTGGGGTAGTGTTAACATTTTAAATGTTTAAGCTGTACTTTTTAGCGTGATTATGCTGTAAACTGGACGAGGTGTGGTCATTCTGGGACCATAAGCACTCGGGACAGGTATGGCTATGGGTTGCCTTGTGCCGACGTACCCGACAGGTCGTCGGCTTTGCCCTGGGTGATCGTAGCGATCAAACGTGCCGGCAGTTATATCACAACATCGCCCAGTCGTATCGCAACTGTGCCACCATAAGCGATTTACGGGAAAGCTACGATAAGGTTTTCCCTCACAACAGCGCCAGCGGGAAACAATCCGGCAAAACCGCCCATATCGAACGCTGGAACAATACCTTGCGAAAGTCTCTGTCACGCTATGTGCGTAAAACGCTGTCATTCTCCAAGTCATTGGTTATGCATTTTCGCGTCCTGTGCTTGTTCTTTTCGTCATGCTAAAACTACCCGCGAATTTCCTGAGCCAAATATTAGGCTGGCGTATTGGCGATCAATCCGCTTTATCGTTGTTTTACAAGTGCTTTGTCAAACACGACGACAAACCGCACAAAATAAAGGATAATACTCAAATAACTCTAATAACGGAGAGGTGGCAGAGTGGCCGAATGTGCCTGACTCGAAATCAGGTGTACCGGCAACGGTACCGGGGGTTCGAATCCCTCCCTCTCCGCCATTTGGTATCTTATTGTATATTAGTTGAATAGAAATCTAATGTTATCTTGCATTCCTGAAAATGGTATGGAATAAGAATACATCCGACAAAATACGCCTATATCTGGATAATTCAGGATTATTTTTCAGCCGCAAAAGATTCTCGCTTCCTAGGGTTTGATGGGGTATCCGATTGGTGGCCCTTTCTGCCGTAGGTGAGTCCATTGCTTCATGTCTCGATACACTCCTCTTTTCTCGGATAAGCTTACCGGTTTTACCCCGGCGGTCACATCACGAGGAATAAAGAAGAAGAACCTATCTGGGACATTCTTTCCAATCCCAGATACCTATCAGTCCCAACAAGGCAATGTTGGGCAAAAGGAGAGGCACGAAGATAGGGGCATTGTAGACGATTTTATCAAAAAAATGAGGTTCGGTTGAGGCTAGAATCGATTGAAAATGGAGAACAAATCCTAAAACCCCAACAAGGATTTGAATAACCAGGACAACTACACTCGAATTCAAGAGCGGTTGATCAGTCGGGGATACGATCAGGGTAAAAAGAAAACCCACCGCAACTGCGGATGAAAAGACCGGTATCCATTCGGAGGTGGAAAAAAATCCGTTCTGGGCGTGATCGCACAGGGCCAACACAATGAAATGGACGGGGAAAACTGGACAGTGGAATAAGGTGGTCTTGAACCACTAAATCCGCTAACCTATGAATGTTATTAAATCACGAAAGAGAAGACAATACAGTGCTGAGTTTAAAGCCCGAGTGGCCCTGGAAGCCATCAGGGGCGCTCATACCATCAACGAGATCGCCGGTCGTTTTGAGGTGCATCCCAACCAGGTGACCCAATGGAAGAAGCAGCTTTTGCAGGGAGCAACGGAGCTGTTTTCGCGCCAGCGGCAGACTCTCAGCAAGGACAACGAGACGGAAAAAGATCACCTTTACCAGGAGATTGGAAAGCTGAAAGTAGAATGCGATTGGCTAAAAAAAAAGTCTGAACAATTCGGTTGGTGAGAGGCGCAAGATGGTGCAACCACTTCAAGGAAAAATCAGTATCGGCAGGCAATGTCAGTTGCTGGGGCTGGCCCGCGGCAGCTATTACTATCGGGCCCGTGCCCAGTGCGAGCAGAACGTTCTCTACATGCATCGCATGGATGAGCTCTACACCCAATATCCGTTTTTTGGTTCTCGCCGGATGACCCAGTGGCTGCGTCGAGAGGGCCATGCAGTGGGACGAGGCCGCATCCAGCGGCTCATGCGCCAAATGGGCCTGGAGGCTATTTATCCGCGTCGAAACTTGAGCCAGGGGCACCGGCAGCACCGCATTTTCCCTTATCTGCTGCGGGGTTTGGCGGTCGAGCGGCCCGACCAGGTATGGTGCAGCGACATCACTTACCTGCGGCTGAGCCGAGGATTCCTTTTCTTGACCGTGGTGTTGGACTGGTTCAGCCGCTACGTGTTGAGCTGGCAGCTTTCCAACACCCTGGAGAGCCGCTTCTGTGTGCTCGCCCTGGAGGAAGCTCTGAGGCGGGCCCAACCTCAAATCTTCAACACCGATCAAGGCAGCCAGTTTACCGGCAGCGAGTTCACCTCGGTGCTGGGGCAAGCCGGGGTGCGCATCAGCATGGACGGGCGTGGCCGCTACCTGGACAACATATTTGTTGAACGCTTTTGGAGAACCCTCAAGTATGAAGACATTTACCTGCGCGAATACGCCACGGCAAAGGAAGCCAGCGAAGGGATAGCCCGCTACCTGGACTTCTACAACCACCTGCGCCCCCACCAAGCCCTGGGCTACCGGACCCCGGCCGAAGTCCATGCAATCGGAGCAAAACCAACCTCCCCGCCAATACAGCTTGCGGGCACCTGCGTGCCCGTCTTTGGCTAAGGACAAAATATATTTTTAAAAAATAATATGAACACGATTTCCACCTTAATCCCACGTCAAAATTGTCCAAACAACCCCGTCCACTTCACAAAATTTCCGACGAATCCCCCAAAGGCCATAAAAATGACCCACCGTCTCCATTCATCCGTGTTCGGAGCAACCATTCGGTTCAAGAGGAGAAGAAAACCAATGCCAGAATAAGAAAGAGGCGCAGCAAAGGGTGCCGTATAAACCAAACTTTTAATGGTCAATTCTTCAAAAAACTGGCTTTTTAAGTGATATATTAAACCGACGATACCAATGGCGACGGAGACTCCCCCGACGACCATTCCACCATAATAGAATGCCTTGGTTTTTCCTGACCTTGTATCGATTAACAGTACCCAAATCAACACGATGGGCGAACAACAGGAAAAGATAAAAGGGATCCATTCTGCCCAGTGAGCGAACCTGTTAATTGAGTGAGCGATGAAGATATCAATGGCTAGCCCGGATATTTCATGAAGGGTAAAGTTTGGCTCGTTATTGCTATTGGAGATGGATCTCTTTGTATTTTGAGCAGATCGTCTTGATTTTTAGGTGTTTTTCAGGGTGTAGAGACACTGCCCCCTTTCCCCCATTGGTTCGGTAGTGCCGGGGGCAGCACCAATGCACCCTTTAGGTTGGCACCAATCGGCGGGCCGCATGGTTGAAAAGACTGGCCCAAGGATAACTCTCACTTAGGTGAAAGTGAATCGTTCGGGTGTTGCGCACGATGACCGCTCCGATCTTGATTAATTTGAGCCGCAGGGTGTGGCATTGGGCCCGCGCCCACTTCGTCCCTTTTAAGGCTAACCGGCGCATGGCTTCCATCAAGGTGTAGGCCAGCGCCGACAAGAGCAATCGCCACTGATTGGCCCACCATTGATGGGCGCTGGTGCGCTCGCTGAACAATTGCATCTGTTCCTTGATTCGGTTCTCCATTTCACCGCGGCCACAGTATACCTTGTCGTAAAGCTCCTGGGGATCGCCCGGCAGGTTCGTCACCACGAAGCGCGGGTTGGACCCCTGTGCGGTGTGTTCGGCTTTATGGATGACCAACCGCAGCCATCGCCACGAATCGGCAGCATAGACGAAGTCCTGGAATAACCGTTGTTTTTTACCCCTTAGTTCGAACCATTCTTTGGCCTGCTTTTGCAACTGCTGGGCGTCTTGCTGCAAGCGTGCATTGCGAGCCATCCCCACGATGTAACTAACTTCGTTGCGGTCGCACCAAGAGAGTATCCGGTCTCGACAAAATCCACTGTCGGCGCGCCAAATAATCCGCGTACGGGGCCAGCTTTGGCGAATCCGTTTAACCAGCAATTTGAGGATGGCCCCGGCATGCTTGCTGGCATCGATCTTGCTCGGCCGCAGGTAGGCCACCAGCAGCTGATCACCGCAAAAAACATATAGCGGCAGAAAACAGTAATGATCATAATAACCGTGGAAAAAACGTCCCTCCTGGAGCCCGTGCACCGGATTGTCGGTGGCGTCAAAGTCCAGGATGATCTCTTCGGGTTCCTCGGCAAAGGAGCCCATGAACTGTTCGACCAACAGCTCGTTTACCGCAAAGGCCGCCCGCCGATCCTGCCCGTTTTCAAAACGACACAAAGTCGGCGCGCTGGCCAACGTTTCAATGCGCCCCGTTACCGTTTGCAACAATGGATCGTGGCGCAGGGTATCAAAGTCGTTCAAATCCTCATAGCCCGCCACCAGCCCGTAAACGCGCTGCCGCAGCATCCCCAATACCTCATGGCGTACTTTGCCCTTCTGCCGTTTGTCCACTAACTGTCGGGCCGCTCGTTCGGTCAAGCCCAACTGCCGATCCACTTCCCGGATCAAAAGCAGTCCGGCATCCGAAGTAACCTCTCCGCCCTTGAAATCAACCCGCACACGGCGGCCTTTTACCCTTGTCAACTGTAGCTTTAATTGTTTACCTTTTGTCATCGCTGATATTGCTTTAATTATTGATCTATCCTGCTGTATATCAGCAGTTAAGCATATCAACGATACTTTTTTTACGAAATATCCGGGCTAAAAGCCTCACTAAAAATAATCTTCTATCTGACCGAGGATACTTATTTGAAAAATCCAAATATATCTTCCTCGACCCACTCCAAACTGCACTGGCATTCATTGCTATTCTTTCTTTTAAAAGAGGATGAACATTAACCAGAGCCTCGCAAACATTGGGGACTTTCTTTAAATTATATTTTTCTAACAAAGAAAAATAAAAGTAAGCATCTGTAAACGCCGGGGAAAAACCGGTACGGTAAAGAGGGCGCTTTAAAACCGGTACGCTTATCCTAGAAAGGAGGAGTGTATCGAGATATGAAGCAATGGACAAGAGTGCGGCACAAAGTGCTGCGGGACAAGCAGAGCAAGCGCTCTGTAATGCGAGAAGAGGGACTGCACTGGGAGACCCTGGGAAAGATGCTGGCCTATTCCCAGCCGCCGGGATACCGGCGCAAGAAGAGGCGAGAGCGCAAGATCGATCCGTATGTGGGCTGGATCGAGGAGGTGCTCAAAGCGGACCGGAACGTGCCCAAGAAGCAGCGCCATACGGCCAAACGGATCTACCAGCGTTTGGGTCGGGAGAAGGGCTACCAAGGGGGCTACACGGCGGTCAAGGAGGTGGTGGCCGAGCTGCGAGCGAGGCGGCGGGAAGTGTTCGTGCCGCTGGAGCACCGCCCCGGGGAGGGACAGGTGGACTTCGGTCATGCCCTGGTGAAGGAGGCGGGGCAATTGCGTAGGCGGCCATTTTTTGCCATGAGCCTGCCCTACAGCGATGCCTTTTTCGTGCAGGTGTTCGAACGGGAGTGCACGGAGAGCTTCTGGGAGGGGCACCTGCGAGCTTTTGAGTTTTTCGGGGCGGTGCCCCGGCGCATCAGCTATGACAACTCGAAGGTGGCGGTGGGTAAGATTATCGGTTCGCGTGAACGCAAGCTGACCGACGGGTTTCTGCAGCTACAGAGCCATTACCTGTTCGAGGAACACTTCTGTCTGCCCGCCCGGCCCAACGAGAAGGGCGTGGTCGAGGGGATCGTGCGTTATGCCCGGGCCAACTTCCTGGTACCGGTACCGCAGGTTCGGGACCTGGAGGAACTCAACGCAAAGCTGTTGGAGGCATGTGAGCGGGACATGGAGCGTAAATTACGCGGGAAAAGGGCGGTGAAAAAGGAACTGCTGGCCGAGGAGCGCGCCGTCATGCTGGCGTTGCCGCCCATACCCTTTGAAGCGAGCCGCAAACGCTCGACCTGCGTCAGCAGCCTCTCGCTGGTGCGCTGCGCCCACCATCCGGTGGTGGTGGAAGGGTCCTGTCGGCAGGTGGTGATCTTCTGTGGGGGCCAAGAGGTGGCCCGGCACCGCCGCATTTGGGATAAAGAGCAAGTCTCTTTCGAGCCGGTGCACTACCTGGCTTTGCTGGAGAAAAAACCGGGCGCTTTGGACTTCGCCCGCCCACTCTCGGGCTGGCAGTTGCCGCAGTGCCTGCAGGTCCTCAGACGCCGGCTCGAAAGCCAATGCGGGGGCGAAGGCACCCGGGAGTATATCCGGGTGCTGCGGCTGTTGGAGAAACACCCCATGGCGGCCTTGCAGCAGGCCGTCGTCTCGGCCCTGCGGGTGGGGGGACTGACTCGTGAGGCCATCGCCCAGTATCTCTATCCTCAGGAAGACTACGGGAGCAGAACCTTCCGGCTGGACGGCCATCCACACCTGCGTCACGTCCGTGTGGCCGCCCCTGACCTCGGTGCCTACAGCGAACTGCTCAAGATTCCAGGAGGGGCTTTATGAAGGAAGAAAAAAACCAGCTGCTGTTACACCATCACCTCAAGAAACTGAAGTTGCCCACCATCCTGCGCGAATGGCCGGCGGTGGCCGCGGCTTGTTCCCGGGACCGGCTCGATTACGCCGCCTTTTTGTTGCATCTGGTCGAACGGGAGCTCATTGAACGCGAACAGCGGGCCGCCCAGCGGCGGATCAAAAACGCCCGTTTCCCCGTGCTCAAGACCCTCGAGAGCTTCGCCTTTGAAGCGCAGCCCTCGCTCAACGAAGCGCTCATCCGAGAGCTCATGCGCGGGGAGTATGTCGACCAGCGCGAAAACGTGCTGCTCCTCGGTAACGCCGGTACCGGTAAAACGCACCTGGCCACCGCCCTGGGCTTTGCCGCCTGTGCCCAGGGCCGGCGGATCCGTTTCTTCGGGGTCACCGCCCTGGTTACCCATATGCTCGAGCAACGCGACAACCACGACCTGCAGCGCTTCATGAAGCAACTCGAAAGGCTCGACCTACTCATCCTCGACGAACTCGGTTACGTCCCTTTTTCCAAGACCGGGTCCGAACTGCTCTTCGACGTGGTCAGCCGCGCTTACGAGCGCACCAGTCTCATCGTCACCACCAACCTGCCCTTTGAGAACTGGATCGAAGTGCTCGGTTCCGAACGGCTCACCGGAGCTCTGCTGGACCGACTCACCCATCGGGTGCATATCCTCGAAGCCAACGGGCAAAGCTACCGCTTGCGCGATGCTCGACGCCGTCGCCGTGGCACAAAACAATAAACGCCTTGGGCCCGGCTCGTCGGCCTCCGGCCTCCTCACCGACCCCAAGCCAATCCCCAAAACCAACTCCCAAACCCTAAACCTTGACGTACCTGCAATTACTAACCTAAACCTTATTCCAAGCGTACCGGTTTTACCCCGACCCCCGTACCGGTTTCATCCCGGCGTTTACAGATGGCGCAAACCGGCCTTCTCGCGGATCAGCCGGATCGCTTTGAGCAACGTGCCGGCTACATCCTTGAGTAATACCCAGTCCGTCGGCCAATGAATGTTAGCCTCCAAACAGGTGCCGTCGATCAGGCAAATGGTGGTGTCAATCGGCTTGTCCAATCCCACCTGCCGGGCCAGAAGGGCATCGCCCACCACCTCAGTCAAGGTCCGGTGCAAGGCCCTCAACTGCTCTTCGCTGAAAAACTTCGAGGCCCGCTCCAGGGTGCTTTTGGAGATGCCCCTGATGCCATCGATCTGCCGGACACGGCAAAAGTCGGCCAACAGATCGCTGCTGCCCAGAGCCCGCGACAAATGCCGAAACGAAATCCCTCCGAGCAGACGGCCCAGCGTATCCATGCGCAGTGCCTTGATGGCAAAACTGGCCCGCTGCCGCCGGGCCTTTAGACCCATTGGCGGCCACCCCTCCAAGGCCAGCTCAATGGCCTGCGATTCCACCTCCGAGTCGATCAGCAGCCGATCGATTCGATCAATGGTGGCGCGGAAGTTATCGTAATCGAGGCACCGGTCGACCACAGTTAAAGCTGGACGCAGGAGGCATTGGATGGCTATATTTTTCATAGAAAGGGCTATATTGATTTTCGCTAACTCAATTATAGAACCCTTTTTTGGCCGGATCGAGCAAAAACTTGCTCTTTCCGTCTCTTTTTATCAACGTCATCCAGTTGACTATAAAATCTTTATATTTTTGGGACAGCCTCTAGGTAAAATTGGGAAAGGTGCTAACAAAGATAAGCTGCCGATGATAACTAATTCCACTAATTCAACCAATGGTGGTTACGGTGTTATTTTGGCCGATAAAACGAAAATTCAGCATATCCATGTTCTCGGGACAGAATCATCAGGGATATATGGGGAAGATGTGGATAAGGTGACTGTGCAAAACAATGAACTTTCCGGATTTAACACTGCCGTCCATATTTTTCCCCGCTTCGGGGGAGTGTTCAATTTCCGAACCTATTTTGGAGGCATTCAAATCCGGGGCTTGAACCGGATCGACAAGATGAAGGTGACCATAAAATATAATTATATTCATGATGCGGACACAACGGGCATTGCAATTTATACAGAAAATGACACAGAGTTAGAGGCTGACGTGAAGGGAAATAGCATCTTTCGCGTTGGCAAGCTTCCTTTCAATCCTGATCCATTCCCACCAGATAGACCAGATCTCTTATTACCTTCGTTTATAACCAATAATGGTCTTGCAATCGTTTCGGTAGTGTATTAAGTAGGAATGGTGGCTAATTCTTGATTATATTGATGAATGAAAAGTCTCAGACAGGTTTCATGCATACTCTTAAGCTTGGAAAAGGAGAGGGTTTTGCGTGTGAAACGACCCAGTCGTTGGCGCAGGGTATTGTTCCATCGTTCCACATGGGCCGTTTCACCGGTTTCTTTTCCCACGGATCGGTTATGAGGAAAGACTTCATCATAAGTGCTCCAAAAGTCGCTGTAGGTGGCACATCTTTTGTAGGCCCGTGGCAGACGCTCGTAAAGTTCCCGGCAACGATACCAATCCCGAGGCCCAATGGCATAGGAGAGGATTTGACGGGTGCGTCGGCAAAGAGCGATCCAAACCCATTGGGCATCGCTCTTGCGCCCCACAAAAGACCACAGTTCGTCCAGTTCAATGACATCATGGCGGCGGGCCGCAAGAATCGTGCTTTTGAGCGGTCGCAGCGATTGTCGTTTTTTTTAACCAACTCAAAACGGTGTTGGGACTCACCCCGAAGGCGCGCTGTAAACCGCGTAGACTGCTGCGTTCCTGATAGACTCGAAGGATCATTTCTTTTTGCTCTTCGGTGTATTTCACTGTGGGGTTTTCGCGGCTTTGTTTACCACAATCATGGCAGCGGTAGCGCTGTTTATGGTTGGGCGTCTTGCCAAATTTAATGATATTTTCACTTCCACAGTGCCGACAATTAATAATTTTAGTAACCATGCACTAAGAATAAACTGCCTAACGCTATTTGTACAGCTAAAAATACAAAAGAACATTCTTTTTTTATACACTACCGGATTCCGCAACGTCGACACCGATTAGTCCTCCTCGCATCGCGTTTGGGGTCGATACAGATTATGACGCCCGAAGAATTCGGGGCACCACATTGCTCGGTCAGGGAAGCCATCTCGAATCTTCCACCAATCCAGGCAGGGGAGGTTCACCAAGATGATTCCTTGCATCAAAGTAGCTCTTTGTCACCAATGAATCTACGCAGAATTCGTTCATCTAAACCCGGTGGAACGTGGCGGGATTGGCGAGCCAATCTCGTGGCCGACTGCCACCGAAAATCGACTGGCAAAACCTATCCAAGCGTATATGGCCGAATGTCCTAGGATGAAACCTCACCGACCATAACCACGCAGTTTTTCGGATTCGGTAATGGACGATTCGGACATCCAGAACAGGATCGGGCAATTTCGCTCAGAGAAGGCGCGATTCTGCAAAGTTTTCCTCACAACTACGCCTTTGTTCCGAAAGACCAGTCACCTATTAGAAAAACTGTTGGCAGACTCATCGGGAATGCTGTCCCAGTGAAATTAGGTGAAGTTATCGGCAAAAGTATTCTCCACCATATTGCCGAGCTAGGATCAAAAGCGCGTCGTATACCTGAATCGTAAAAAAAATGGCGTCCCGTAGGGGATTTGAACGCCTGTTGCAGGGATGAAAACCCTGAGTCCTGGGCCGGGCTGGACGAACGGGACAGCCGGAAATTGGTGCTCTCCGAAACCAGGTCTTTGCTTTCGGCTAGTGGTTGATTTTTCTTGCAGTATTCATGCCGGTAAATATGAGCATGACAGGAAAGCATCTACTAGCTTATACTACATCGAAATGAATACCCTGATTGACTTAAGCATCATCGTGGAATGGGAAAACGTTCTGCTCTCCGAGGATGAGCGCTGTTTCCATATGTTGCGCAAATTGAGCAAGCAACTGGGCGAGATCAATCGTAGGGCCGAAGTAATCGTGCTCTTCAACCCCGATCAAATTGATCGTGCCAGCATTGAAACAGTATTGCAAAAACACTTCGTACTGGGAGACTCCAACGATTCCGTAGACCTACGGCTGGAAGAGGCGCTGGGCAGGCATTATTTCGAACTGAAGAATGAGGGCGCCGCTCGCGCCCGGGGACAAATCGTGATTTTCATCGATACCGACGCCGTGCCTGAAGACAATTGGCTAAAAGAGATTTCACAACATTTCTTTGACTATTCTGAAATTTGCGTTGTCGCTGGACACACTTACCTTTCTCACGAATCCCTATTCGAAAAAGCCTTTGCCTTGGGGTGGTTTTTCCCATTGCGCAATCCAAAGAACGCAATCCAATCGAATAGTAAGGGTTTCTTCGCCAACAACCTCGCGTTCCGACGCGATTTTTTCCTGAAATATCAATTTCTGGATTTGCCGGAAGGACTTTGCCGCGGAGCCTGTATCCAACTGGCACACACACTGGTCTCATCCGGTATTTCCATCTGGACCAACACCGCTGCCCGTGCCCAACACCCGCCTCCTTCAGATTTACGGCATTATGTGCTCCGAGCCTTCGGCGAAGGCCGGAACAATGTACTTCTTCAGACTAGAGCAGGCCGGAATCTTTTCCTATCGCTCGGCAGGAGTTACCTATGGTTTGTGACACGGGTCGTATCAGCAGGACGCCGCATGAAAAACGAGCGCCAACGCGTTGATCTGGCGTTCTGGCAAACTCCGGCTGCTTTCAGCATTATGGTATTTTATTATTGCCTCGCTTGTTGTGGCAGTAGCGCGACTGTGCTGTTTCCCCGTTACGCGAGGAAGCATTGGCAGTTTTGATAAGTGAGGCGATTGGGATTCGCCCAAAGCAGAAAGAATCCAGTTTTCCTTCTACTTGATCGATCCACGGGGAGGGCACCGCTTTGGATCAAAAAAAATACCAATCGTACAAAAAAATGGCGTCCCGTAGGGGATTTGAACCCCTGTTGCAGGGATGAAAACCCTGAGTCCTGGGCCGGGCTAGACGAACGGGACAGCCGGAAATTGGAGCACCCGAAACTAGGTCCTTGCCCCACCTGCGCAAGTCTTTTTTTATATTTTTCCCTCAAGGCCTCAATGAATGCCCGGCCGGTTTCCAAGACCCGTCATAAAACACGATTTTTATACAGTCTGTTCGCTTGACATGGCCGGGAGAACTGTGTTTCTTGGCAACCTTTTCTTCACCAACCATGAAGCCGACCTATCATCCATCCAAAATCAAGCGAAAGCGCAAACTGGGCTTTCGCGCCCGCAAATCCACCCGCGGGGGGAGAAAGATCCTGGCCGACCGCCGTCGCCGAGGCAGAATCCGCCTTAGCGCCTGACGCGTCCGCCGCCGCCATGCGCCAATGTTTTACCGCCCGGCAGCACCTCCGGCGCTCGGTTGAGTTTGCCACTGTGCGAGCCAAAGGCCGCAGGGTCGATTGTGGAGCCTTTATCCTGCAATTGCTGGTGCGCGCCGACCTGGAAGAGGGTGCGCCCGTCCATCGAAAGCTCGGTGTGATCGCCTCGAAAAGGGTGGGGCCGGCCGTTGCGAGAAATCGGGCCAGAAGGGCGATGAGGGAAATTTTTCGACTCAATCAGGAATCGCTTCCCCAAAACTGCGATGTGGTTATGGTTGCGCGGGCCTCAATCGATCGCTACGGATTCGATGAATTGCAAAGACGATACCTCAATGCCTGCAAAAGAGCGGCCAAAGTGAGGAGAGGAGCGGCCAAAGTGAGGAGAGGAGCGGCCAAAGTGAGGAGAGGAGCGGCCAAAGTGAGGAGAGCAAAATTATGATCCATCAGTTAAAAAGATTGTATGGGGCCTTGGCCCGGCTTCCGGCCACCCTGGCCATCGGGCTGGTTGTCATTTACAAGATGCTGCTGTCGCCGGTTAAAAATGTCCTTTTCGGCCAACATGCGGCCTGCCGGTTTCACCCCACATGTTCCACTTATGCCTGCGAATGTTTTCGCTCTCATGGGTTTTGGGTAGGCGGCTATTATTCCGTCCGCCGAATTTTGCGCTGCCATCCTTTTCACCCGGGCGGTTATGATCCGGCCCCGGTCCCGGCAAATACTCAGCCCGGCAAAACCGAAACCCCTAATCAAGTTGGGGCCGAAGACCAAGGCTTTATTCAGAAAGGCGATTTAACCAGTGGATAAAAATTATACCCTGGTCGGCATTTTAATGCTTGTGGCTGCCTTTGGCCTCTTTTTCCTGCAAAAGCCGGAAAGGGATCGTCTAGCCAGAGAGAGGGCCGAGGAAGCCGCCCAGTTTCAAGAGGCTGAAACGACCGGGCCGGAAGAGGGCGCAGGATCGTTTCGAGGAGAACCGGGCCAGGCCCCGGGGCCTTCACTGAATTCTTTTTCCGATAAAAACGGCATAATGGGCAATGGCGGTGATCCCATTATCGGCCAGGCCCAAGCGGGACCTGAAATCGAGACCCGCCCGCCGGAGGAAACTTACATTATCGAAAACGATTTGATACGGGTCAAATTCACCACTTACGGCGGCGCCATCAAGGAGGTGGAGCTTAAAAAATATCCCGCTATACAGGGAGATGACGCCCCTTATGTATTTAATGAAGGCAGCGATATCCCCGCGCTCAGCATCAGCCTGGCCGGAGCGGATGGATCGGTCGAGGAGTACGCGCCCGCTTACCAGCTTTTGAGTGGAGGGTCCGGTTCCCGCAAAATTGAATTTACCTATGAACTGGCTGCCGGGGTGGTGCTGGCGCGCTCCTACGAGTTGTCCAAGGGGACCGAAGGGGCCAGCCCTTACATCATCAAACACACCACCCGTTTCATCAATCAAACCCCCACTGTTTTTTCCATCAACCATATATTCGTCAATGTCGGCACCGCCCCCCCGACTGATGCCGACAGTCGCCGCGAGTATCTCAACTTCAGTTATTACGACGGCGAAGATTACGAGAAAATCAGACTCAATAAATTCGAAGGCGGCGGATTTTTGGGATTCTTCAAAAAAGATCCCATCAGCGACATCCAGCTACCCGGCAAGACAGTCTGGGCCTCCGCCAAAAACCAGTTTTTCGCCTCCATCGTGACGCCCGCTCCGGAAACGCCCGGCATTGGGATTTTCGCCCGGCCAGCCAACCTGCCCCCTAAAACTCCGCGGGGCGAACCTGTCGTCGGCATCACCGGGGGCATCGAATTCGACCTCCAAAACGTCAATGCCCATTCCGAACGCAGTCTGGAAATGGACCTTTACGTGGGCCCCAAAGAGTATTCCCGGCTCATCAGCCTCGATCAAAAACAGGAATACGTAATGCAGCTCGGATTTTTCGGCTTCATTGGAAAATTCCTCCTCTGGATGCTGCTCGGCCTCAACAACATGGTCGGCAACTATGGCATAGCCATCATTATGATGACCATCATCATCCGGCTGACCCTCTGGCCCCTGACCGCCAAAGCCGCCCAATCTTCCAAGAAAATGCAGAAGATTCAGGAGCCGCTCAAAGAGATAAAGGAAAAATACAAAGACCAGCCCGAGAAAATCCAGAAAGAGACCCTCAAACTTTTCCAGCAGCACAAGATCAATCCGGCCGCCGGCTGTATTCCCATTTTGATCCAGATGCCCATCTTTTTCGGGTTGTTCCAGATGCTCCGTAGCGCATCGGAGCTGCGCTTTGCCGAATTTTTGTGGATTGAAGACCTCTCCATGTCCGACACCATTGCTACCCTGGGCGGTATTCCGGTCAATCCACTGCCGCTGGTTATGGGCGTCACCATGCATTACCAGATGAAGATGACGCCCATGAATATGGACAGCGCGCAGCAAAAAATATTCAGAATGCTGCCTTTATTCTTTCTCTTCATCTGCTATACTTTTTCCTCCGGCTTGGTTCTTTACTGGACCGTTTCCAATTGCTTCACCATCCTGCAACAGTACCTAACCAATCGCAAAAAAGACACCGTAGAAACCGTCGCAATTTCCACCAAGAAGACGGCCCACGGCCAGGCCCATCCGGCGGCCACCCGCAAAAAGAAAAAATTTAAAAAACCTCCCAAAAAGTAAAAAACTAAAGAAATGTCCGGCCATAGCAAATGGGCAACCACCAAACGGCACAAGGCGGCCGTTGACGCCAAACGCGGTAAAATTTTCAGCGTCATCTCCAAAGAGATCATCATGTCCGCCCGCCAAAGCGGTGGGAACCCCGAATTCAATGCCCAATTGCGAACCCTCATCATTAAAGCCAAAGGGGCCAACATGCCGGCCGATAATATCGACCGGGCGATCAAAAAAGGCACTGGCGAACTGCCCGGCGTCACCTACGAGGAAATCACCTACGAAGGCTATGCCCCCGGCGGCATCGGCATCATCGTGGAAGTGACCACGGACAACAAAAACCGCAGCGCCTCCGAAGTCAGAAGCACTTTTACCAAAGCCGGCGGCAGCCTGGCCGGTCCCGGAGCGCTCGCCTTTAATTTCAAGAAAAAAGGCCAGTTCCTCATCTCCTCCGACAAAACGGATGAAGACACCCTCATGTTGGCCGTCCTCGATGCCGGGGCAGAAGACATTATAACGGAGGATGACCATTTCGAGGTAATCTGCCCCATGAACGCCTTCGACCAGCTAACCCATGCCCTCGACAAGGAAGGCATCCAGCCCGATGACGCCACCCTGGCCTGGATCCCCAGCAGCCTGATCTCCCTCACCGACGCCGATATGGTCAAAAGAATCCTCCGCCTCATCGATGCCCTCGACGACCTCGAAGACGTCCAAAACGTTTACGCCAACTACGACATCGACGACAGCCTGCTGACCAACTAGCGGCCACGGCCGCGGCGCTCAATAAGCCGGGCTTTTCTTTTCTACGGTTGAAGTGGATTAATTTTCTCCTGCGGACGCAGACGAAAAGGAAAAATTCCATCGCAAACCTCCTGTCCGCTGAGCATTCCGCCGGCTGTATAGAAAACGCCGTTGAATTCGAGCAAACCGCGATGGTCCATGGTGGCCGTCTCTTTGGGAGCAAAGGTCCGCCATCGCCACTGTTTGAGGTTGTAAGCAAAAACCCGCTTGGAAGGCTCGCTTGGCTGGCCGTTATATCCAATGCCGTTGAAGTTGTAGGGATTGTCCGAGCCACCGGCAAAGACCACTAACCCGGATATTTCATGAAGGGTAAAGTTTGGCTCGTTATTGCTATTGGAGATGGATTTCTTTGTATTTTGGGCGGATCGTCTTGATTTTGAGGTGTTTTTCAGGGTGTAGAGACACTTCCCCCTTTCCCCCATTGGTTCGGTAGCGCCGGGGGCAGCGCCAATGCGCCCTTTAGGTTGGCACCAACCGGCGGGCCGCATGGTTGAAAAGACTGGCCCATGGATAACTTTCACTTAGATGAAAGTGAATCGTTCGGGTGTTGCGCACGATTACCGCTCCGATCTTGATTAATTTTAGCCGTAGACTGTGGCATTGGAGCCGCGCCCACTTCGTCCCTTTTAATGCGAACCGGCGCAAGGCTTCCATCAAGGTGTAGGCCAGCCCCGACAAGAGCAATCGCCACTGGTTGGCCCACCATTTATGCGCGCTGGTGCGTTCGCTGAACAATTGCATCTGTTCCTTGATCCGGTTCTCCATCTCACCGCGGCCACAGTATACTTTGTCGTAAAGCTCTTGGGGATCGCCCTGCAGGTTCGTCACCACGAAGCGCGGGTTGGACCCCTGTGCGGTGTGTTCGGCTTTGTGGATGATAAGGCGTTGCCGCCGCCACGATTTTGCCCCATACTCGAAGTGCTGAAACAGCCGTTGCTTTTTGCCGCTACCCTCGAACCATTGTTTGGCTTGCTCCTGCAACTGCCGGGCCGCTTGCTGCAAGCGTGCATGGCGGGCCGTTCCCACTATAAAATAAACCTCGTTGCGCTCGCACCACGAGAGAATCCGATCCCGGCAGAATCCGCTGTCGGCACGCCAAATAATCCGCGTATGGGGCCAGCTTTGGCGAATCCGTTTAACCAGCAATTTGAGGATGGCCCCGGCATGCTTGCTCGCATCGATCTTGCTGGGCCGCAGGTAGGCCACCAGAAGCTGATCGCCGCAAAAAACATACAGCGCAAAAAACAGTAATGATCATAATAACCGTGGAAAAAACGTCCCTCCTGGAGCCCGTGCACCGGATTGTCGGTGGCGTCAAAGTCCAGGATGATCTCTTCGGGTTCCTCGGCAAAGGATCCCATGAACTGTTCGACCAGCAACTCGTTCAGGGCAAAGGCTGCCCGCCGATCCTGCCCGTTTTCAAAACGACACAAAGTCGGCGCGCTGGCCAACGCTTCAGTGCGCCCCGTTACCGTTTGCAACAAAGGATCGCGGCGCAGGGTGTCAAAGTCGTTCAAATCCTCATAGCCCGCCACCAGCCCGTAAACGCGCTGCCGGATCATGGCCAGCATCTCATGGCGCACTTTGCCCTTCTGCCGTTTGTCTACTAATTGCCGGGCCGCTTGCTCGGTCAAGCCCAACCGCCGATCCACTTCCCGGATCAAAAGCAGCCCGGCATCCGAAGTAACCTCACCGCCCTTAAAATCAACCCGCACACGGCGGCCTTTTACCCTTGTCAACTGTAGTTCTAATTGTTTACTTTTTGTCATCGCTGATATTGCTTTAATGTTTAATCTATCCTGCTGTATATCAGCAGATAAGCATATCAGCGATACTTTTTTTATGAAATTTCCGGGCTAATGGGTTTTCCCGAAATGCGCCCGTTGCGGCCATGCGATAACCTGGCTTTCCGGGGTGGGGCGGCAGTTTTTTCCAGCTTATAACGGCTGGATCGGTCGGATCGATCTGCCCGAGGTAAACCTCATTGGTCATTTCAAATTTCCGCTTACCATCTCCATTTTTAGGAGGCACGATGCGAACCCCGTCGGCAATCACCAGCCGGTTTTCCACCATGCCCCCGGCATGACCGAAGACGGGGGAGCCGGGATAATCGGTCGCCCCAAACCAATGATCTTTTTCGGTATCGTAAACCTGGACCAGGGAAACGTTTCCTTTGTCGTGCCATCCGCTGACCAGATAAACATAGCGGTCTTTATAAACAAGGGCGACGGAATCATCAACCGGTGTCGGAATGGGAGACCGTTCCCCATAGACGGCGGATTGGGGATTATAGGCATGCACCTGCGGTTCGGAAAATTCGGTCCCATCGGCGGCCACGCGATAACCCCCGAAAATATAAATTTCCCCTCCAACGGTGGCGGCAACCCCCTCCAACCGGCCATGCAATCCCGGAACCGGCGGTAAAACACGTCCTTTTTTGCCCACCAGATGATATTCAAAAGCGGATAGTTTTGTATCACGAAAAGTCTTCCCCGGGCACAAACCCAAAAAACTATAAATAACCGGTCTGCCATCGAGAACCGCCAAAGCCACCGCATTATTGGAAATCCTCTCCGGCAATCGAGCCTGCACACCATCCCCTTCCAAATAGAGCGCCTGCGCCTCGTGATTGAGGGTGTCCCCTTCATCGCCCGCATCCTGTGAGAAGGCAGGCGACACACCCAGCAATAGCAATGCGAGCATTGCAAGTGCTGGCGCAATTCGTTTCATCGTTGGATCGCTAGTATACGCGCCGCCCGCTGCTCCAAAGATTCAGCTTCTTCGTCTCGTTTCGTAGCTCGATACAGCGCCGCCAAATTCTCAAGGCTCGAGGCCACATCGGGATGGTCCGGCCCCAGCGTCTTCTCGTAAATCGTCAAAGCGCGCTTGAAGAGCGGCTCGGCTTGAGCGTATTGGCTTTGGATTCTGTAGAACTCGGCCAGGTTGTTCAGACCCGTAGCCACATGTGGATGATTGGGACCAAGAGTCTTCTCCCAGATCGCCAGCGCCCGCTTCAAGAGCGGCTCGGCCGGTCTGTACTGGCCTTGGGTGCCGTAGAGCCAGGCCAGACCGCTCAGGCTCACGGCCACATCGGGATGATCCAGCCCCAGCGCCTTCTCACGGATCGCCAACGCCCGCTTGTAGAACGGCTCGGCCGGTCCATACTGGCCTTTAGTGTTGTAGAGCAAGGCCAGGTTGTTGAGGCTCGAGGCCACATCGGGATGATCCGGCCCCAGCGCCTTCTCACGGATCGCCAGCGAGCGCTTGTAGAGCGGCTCGGCCTGTGTGTAATGGCCTTGGTTGTCATAGAGCGAGGCCAGGTTGTTGAGGCTCGTGGCCACATGTGGATGATTGGGACCAAGAGCCTTCTCCCAGATCGCCAGCGAGCGTTTGTAGAGCGGCTCGGCCTGTTTTGTAGAGCGGCTCGGCCTGTATGTAATGGCCTTGGGTGTAGTAGAGATCGGCCAAGTTGTTCAGGTCTGTTGCCACATAAGGGTGATTGGGGCCAAGAGCTTTCTCATCTATCGCCAGCGAGCGCTTGTAGAGCGGCTCGGCCGGCCCGTATTGGCCTTGGGTGCGGTAGAGCGCCGCGAGGTTGTTCAGGCTCTGGGCCACATCGGGATGGTCCGGCCCCAGCGCCTTCTCTCTTATCGCCAACGCGCGCTTATAGAGCGGCTCGGCCTGTGCGTAATGGCCTTGGGTGTAGTAGAGTACGGCAAGGTTGTTCAGGCTCTGGGCCACATCGGGATGGTCCGGCCCCAGCGCCTTCTCTCTTATCGCCAACGCGCGCTTGTAGAGCGGCTCGGCCTGTGCGTAATGGCCTTGGGTGTAGTAGAGTGCGGCCAGGCTGTTCAGGTCTGCTGCCACATAAGGGTGATTGAGGCCAAGAGCTTTCTCATCTATCGCCAGCGAGCGCTTGTAGAGCGGCTCGGCCGGACCGTACTGGCCTTGGGCCATGTAGGGCAACGCGAGGTTGTTCAGGCTCGCGGCCACATCGGGATGATTGGGGCCGACGTTTTTCTCGGCTACTTTGAGGGCCTTCTTTGCGACCACGACTGCGCGGTCGTATTTGCCCTCCTGATAGAGCGTCTGCGCCTCTTGATTTAAGGTTTCCCATTCAGCGCCCGTATTTTGGGTGCAGGCAGGAAACGCACTCAGCAGTAGTAACGCAAGCATTGCGAGTGCTGGTGCAATTTTTTTCATTCTCACCTCGTTACTGCGCCTATGAGAGTTAATGTTTTAGTATTGTACGGGCTTTGCCTACGCAAACGGGCAAACGGGTATTGCAGATATATTTTGTTGGACTCAACCGATGGGGGCAAGGTTAAAGAGTGGTTTTCAGGAGCGTTGGCTGAGAGTAGTCAGCAGAAGCCATACCATAGTAGGTTCATGCGGGTTTACTTGGCTGTGAAACCGCCGTCTATGGTTATGGCTTGGCCGGTGATGAATGTGGCTGAATCCGAACAGAGCCAGACGACCGCTTGGGCGATTTCTTCGGGCAGACCCATGCGGCCTATCGGGTGGAGGGCATTGAACTTTTTTTCTGTCTCCGGTTTATCTTCGATGAGGCGCAGCGTCATGGGTGTGCGGATGAAACCGGGGCAAACGGCGTTGACGCGGATTCCTTTTGGGCCATAATCCAGGGCCGCTGTTTTGGTCAGCCCGACCACCCCGTGTTTGGCGGCCACATAAGCCGAGCTTCCTCCGCCTACCAATCCATAAATCGAAGAGGTGTTGACGATCACCCCGACGCCTTGTTTGAGCATCTGACGGATTTCATATTTCATGCACAACCACACGCCCTTGAGGTTGATAGAGAGGACCCTGTCCCATGAGTCTTCCGGGTAATCCGCAACCGGGGTGTCCGCCACGCCTAGAATTCCGGCATTATTAAAAGCGCAATCGAGGCGGCCATAGCTCTCGACTGTTTTCCCGACCATGGCCTCGACCTCCGGGGCGAGCGACACATCGGCTTTAATGAAGAGGGCCTCAGCTCCTTTTTCTTCGATCAAGCCCACGGACTCCTCCGCGCCTTGAACGTCTAAATCAACAACAACGACTTTGGCGCCTTCCGCGGCCAAAGCCAGCGCCGTCGAGCGGCCAATCCCGGAAGCCCCACCCGTCACCAGAACCACTTTATTATCCAGAATCATTTATCCAGCATCCTGCCACAAGAATTGCAGAAGAACCATTAAATTAATATAAAGCGCCCGCGATGGTGGCGGTCATGAGGGTGGCGGTGGTTCCGGCGATGACGGCGCGGAAGGCCATTGTGGCCAGGTTGGACCTCTGTTTGGGGGCGAGCGCCGATATGCCGCCGATCTGAATCCCCATGCTGGTAAAACTGGCAAATCCGCAGAGGGCGTAAGTCGAAATGAGAATGGATTTTTCGTCCGTCAGGTGCCCGGCATCGATCAATTCCTTGAGGTGGGCGTAGGCCACGAATTCGTTGAGGGCGAGCTTTTCCCCAAATAGCTGCCCGACCACCAAAATGCTGTCCGGATCGACCCCCACCAGCAGGGCCACGGGGGCAAAGAACACTCCAAAAAGAAAACTCAGCTTGAGGCCCTCGAAAACACCATCGGTTTTTGTTGCGATGATTTCGTTGATACCGGTCCAGGAACCGATCCACTCCAGCGTTATGTAATCGAGCATCGCCATGAGGGCCAGGAAAACCAGCACGATGGCCCCCACATTGACGGCCAGGCGAATGCCTTGAGCGGTTCCCGTGGTAATTGCGTCGAACAGGTTTTCACCGATAGCTTCCTTGGAAATTTTCAGGTTTTTATCGATTGTCTCCCGTTCGGGCAGGAACATCTTGGCGCAAATAATGGCGCTGGGGGCCGCCATGATGGAGGCGCTGATGAGGTGCCTGCCGATTTCGATTTTTTTAGCCGCGTCGTCGCCTCCCAAAATCTCGATGTAGGTGACCAGCACGGCCCCCGCCAGGGTGGCAAAACCTCCCGTCATGAGGCAGAAAATTTCCGAACGGGTCATACGCTCAAGGTAGGGCCGGATAATGAGCGGTGCCTCGATTTGCCCGACAAATACGTTGGCCGCCACCACCAGGCTTTCCGCCCCGGATAGGTGCATCGTTTTGTGCATGATCCAGGCGAAAGCGTAAACGATTCTTTGTAGAATTCCCAGGTAGTAGAGCGTCGTCGTCAAGGCGGAGAAAAAGACAATGGAGGGGAGCACCTTAAAGGCAAAGATAGCGCCGATCGATCGGTCGGTCGGCAATTCACCGAAAAGGAAAGAAGATCCCGCCACCGAAAAATCCAGTAGTTTATAAACAAATAAAGAAATCCTGCCAATGGCATCGCTGATCGGTGGCACTTTCAAAACAAGAACGGCAATAAGCAATTGCAGTCCGAAACCGCCGGCCACCAAACGCCAGTTGATATTCTTGCGGTCAGAACTGCAAAAATAGAGAAAGGCGTACAATCCGGCGAGCCCCAGAGCACCCCTGGTTAAATTAATTAACGTTTCCGTCATCGGTAGTGTATTAAGTAGGAATGGTGGCTAATTCTTGATTATATTGATGAATGAAAAGTCTCAGACAGGTTTCATGCATACTCTTAAGCTTGGAAAAGGAGAGGGTTTTGCGTGTGAAACGACCCAGTCGTTGGCGCAGGGTATTGTTCCATCGTTCCACATGGGCCGTTTCACCGGTTTCTTTTCCCACGGATCGGTTATGAGGAAAGACTTCATCATAAGTGCTCCAAAAGTCGCTGTAGGTGGCACATCTTTTGTAGGCCCGTGGCAGACGCTCGTAAAGTTCCCGGCAACGATACCAATCCCGAGGCCCAATGGCATAGGAGAGGATTTGACGGGTGCGTCGGCAAAGAGCGATCCAAACCCATTGGGCATCGCTCTTGCGCCCCACAAAAGACCACAGTTCGTCCAGTTCAATGACATCATGGCGGCGGGCCGCAAGAATCGTGCTTTTGAGCGGTCGCAGCGATTGTCGTTTTTTTTAACCAACTCAAAACGGTGTTGGGACTCACCCCGAAGGCGCGCTGTAAACCGCGTAGACTGCTGCGTTCCTGATAGACTCGAAGGATCATTTCTTTTTGCTCTTCGGTGTATTTCACTGTGGGGTTTTGCGGCTTTGTTTACCACAATCATGGCAGCGGTAGCGCTGTTTATGGTTGGGCGTCTTGCCAAATTTAATGATATTTTCACTTCCACAGTGCCGACAATTAATAATTTTAGTAACCATGCACTAAGAATAAACTGCCTAACGCTATTTGTACAGCTAAAAATACAAAATAACATCCTTTTTTTATACACTACCCGTTTTTGTACCTGTCGGGGGTTCGAGTACTTTTGCATGGCCGGTGTAGGGCGCTACTGAACTGAATGTTAAAGAAGAATTTTTGAATAAAATTAAGGCAGGTTGATGAGTTGCTTTTTAGGTTTTGGCGGATGTTTGTAAAATATTGCCATGCTGCCGATGAGGCCAATTTGGTGACAGGCGGCGGCTTTTTGCACTTGGTTGGCCAGGGTTATTCTGTCTTCGCGTTTACCTGGTAATTTAATTTTAATTAATTCCTCACGTTCGAGGGCGGTTTTTAGATCTTTGATGATGTTTTCGGTGAGACCGTTTTTTCCAATAACCATTTTCGGTTTCAAGCCCATAGCCAAACCTTTGAGGTATTTATTCTGTGCACTGGTGAGGGTTGGCGTTGGCATGGCAGCGAAGGCGCTAATCGTTTTTAAGGAGTGACTGGAGGGCGTCCGGCAAGGATTCGATATCACTTCCGCCGCCCATGGCGAAGTCGGGTTTGCCGCCACCTTTGCCGCCCAATTTGGCGGAGAGTTGGCGGATGATGTCACCGGCTTTATGGCCTTGGCTGATGGCTTCGTTTGAGGAGAGGGCGAGAAGGGTGGCCTTGCTGCCGAATACCGCGCCCAGAACGATCACCGCGGGGCCCGTTTTTCTGGATATTTCAACGGCCAATTTTCTGAGGTCGCCGGGATTGGCCACATCGACTTTGGCCGCTACCCATTTTAGATCCCCGATTTCTTTTGCATCAGCGGCCAAATTATCAGCCAGGGCGGTAGTCCCTTGACGGCGGAAATTGCGGAGTTCGTCCTCCTGGCTTTTACGCTGTTGAAGAAGGGAAGCTAATCTTTGGCCAAGCTCGGCCAGTGGGCAGGAGAGTTGGTGGGCGAGGGTGTTTAAAAGTTGGAAGTTTTTTTCTACCAGCGAAAAGGCGCTTTCTCCAACCACCGCCTCGACGCGCCGGGTGCCCGCGGCAATGGCCGATTCGTGGACAATTTTAAGCAGACCGATTTCACCGGTGGCCCGCCCATGGGTGCCGCCGCAAAGTTCGAGGGACCATCCCCCGATATCCACCACGCGGACGATTTCCCCGTATTTTTCACCAAAAAATGCGATGACGTTATCCGGTTTTTGGGCAAAGGGGACCTCATACCAATCGATGGCCACATTTTCCAGAAGCCGTTGGTTGGCCAGCAACTCGATCTGTTGGAGTTTCTCTTTGCCGGGGGCTTCAAAATGGGCGAAATCGAATCGCAAACGATCTTCCGCCACCAAGGAACCGGCTTGGCGGACATGAGCCCCGAGGACTTTGCGGAGGGCCCAATGGAGAACATGGGTGGCGCTGTGATGGCGTTGGATGGCTTTTCGGCGGGGCACATCGACCGACAATTGGGCAGGTTTTCCAATCGAGTCGCTGCTCAGTAAGTCCGCGTCATCCATTTGATGCAGGTAACGGCCGGAGTCGTCACTAATGGTATCGACGACCCGAAATGACTTTCCCTCGATTTGGACAATACCGGTATCGCCCAATTGGCCGCCCATTTCCGCGTAAAAAGGCGTTTGACGAAAAATCAGGAAAGATTTGCCATCGGCATCGACCCGGTCGAGTAGTTCCGTTTGATGGTTAGTGAGGTTTTCTTCCTCGAACCCCACGAATTCTGTTTTTTGGGTGTCCTGATCATTTTCCGAAACCTCGATAGCGGTTTTTTTCTGGGCGGCCCGGCCCCTGGCCCGCTGTTTTTCCATTTCTTGAGCAAAACCATCGAGATCGACTTTGAGGTGGCGTTCGCGGGCGATTATCTGGGTGAGGTCGATGGGGAAACCATAAGTATCGTAGAGTTGAAAGGCGTCCCGGCCGCTGATGATGGCAGAATTTTCCTGAGTAATTTTTTCGAACAGTTGCAGGCCGCGGTCGATGGTGCGCTCGAAGGATTCTTCCTCCGAGGCGATGACTCTGCGGATCACTTCGCGGTGTTCGACCAGTTCCGGAAAGACGGCGGCCAGTTTTTCCTCCACCGAATCGGCCAGTTTGACGAAAGATGAAGCTGGCAGATCGAGGTGACGCGAAAACAGGACGGCGCGGCGCAAGATTCGGCGCAGGACGTAGTTGCGGCCTTCGTTGCCGGGCAGAATGCCGTCGGCGATGGCGCAGGAGAGGGTGCGGATGTGATCGGCCAGGACGCGAAAGGAACAGTCTTTCAATTCCCCATCGCTCATTTTGTCGGGATCGTTCGGGACCGTGCCACAGTAACGATGCTCGGACAACTCTTCCAAATGCCGGAAAATATCGGTAAACAAATCGCAGTCGTAATTGCTGGGAGCTTTGGAGAAATCGATGAAATTATTTGTCGTGGCCATGATTCCGGCCACGCGCTCGAAACCCATTCCGGTGTCCACATGCTGGGCGGAGAGGGGTTTGTAAGAACCATCCTGGCCAGCGTTGAACTGGATGAATACGAGGTTCCAGATTTCGATGCAAAGCGGGGAATCCTTATTAACGAGGCTGCCACCGGTATCACCATCGGGCGTCAGGTCCATGTGGATTTCGCTGCATGGACCGCAGGGGCCAGTATCGCCCATCATCCAGAAATTATCCTTTTTGTCCCAGGCCTGGATGTGTTTCTTTGGGTCCAAACCGCTTTTGGTGAAAACTTCGGTCCAATGATCCCACGCCTCACGGTCGAATTCCGCCGGATCGCCTTCAGCCGGTTTATAAACGGTTACGTAGAGCCTTTCCTTGGGAAAACCCCACACCTCTGTCAATAATTCCCAGGCCCATTCGATGGCTTCTTTTTTAAAATAATCGCCGAAGGACCAGTTGCCGAGCATTTCAAAAAAGGTGTGGTGGTAGGTGTCCAGGCCGACATCATCGAGGTCGTTATGTTTGCCCCCTGCGCGAATGCATTTCTGGGTATTGGCAATTCTGAATTGGGCGGCGGGACGTTCCCCCAGGAAGTGAGGCACAAACTGATTCATGCCCGCATTGGTGAAGAGGAGATTGGGCGCGGTCGGCAGGAGAGAGGCCGAAGGCGTAATTTGGTGGCCTTTTTCCTTGAAAAAATCGAAGAATGATTGCCGGATTTCGTCAGATTTCATGGGATTTTAGAAAAATTGAACTTAATACTTTTTTAACCACAGATTACGCAGATTACTGCAGGTATTGAAAGAATAGACCTTATTCCAGGTGGGAAAGTATGGCCTCTGCCATTTGCCGGGTGGTGACGCTTTCAGTTTCAAAGGCTATATCGCTCGTTCTAATGCCGGATGAGATTGCTTTGTGAACCGCTTTTTCGATTTCTTCAGCGGCGGCGGATTGGCCGAAGCTGTGGCGGAGCATGAGGGCGGCGCTGAGGATTTGCGCGCAGGGATTGGCGATGCCTTTCCCGGCGATGCTGGGAGCGGTTCCGCCAGCCGGTTCATAGAGGCCGAAGGGCAGGCCGTGGCAATTTTTTCCGGTTCCCAGGCTGGCCGATGCGAGCATCCCGAGTGAACCGCAAACGGATGCCATGAGGTCGGAGAGGATGTCGCCAAACATGTTTTCGGTCAGGAGAACATCGAATTGTCCTGGGTCGCTGGCCATTTGCATGGCGGCGTTGTCCACATAGAGGTGGCTTAATTCGATTTCGGGCGCTTTGTTGGAAATATAATTGACGACCGTTTCGCGCCAGAGGATGGAGGTGGCGAGAACATTGGCTTTATCCACGGAGCAGATTTTCTTTCCGCGACCGAGGGCCGTTTGAATGGCCACTTCCGTAATGCGCTCAATTTCCGAGGTGCGGTAAATCATGGTATCGACGGCTTCTTTTTCGCCATTGTCGAGTGTTCTTGTTGTCTTGGGTTGGCCGAAGTAAATGCCGCCCGTCAATTCGCGCACGCAAACCAGGTCGATGCCTTGGGGAATACGGGCCAGTTTAATGGGAGAGGCATCGACAAGCTCGGGGTAAAGAAGGCCCGGCCTGAGATTGGCAAAAAGGGAAAAGGCTTTGCGCAGGGGTAAAAGGGCAGCCCTCTCCGGTTGTTCGGCGGGGGGCAGATGCTCCCATTGGGGGCCGCCGATGGAGCCGAAAAGAATGGCCTCGCTTTGGCGGCAGGCCTCCAGGGTATCGGCGGGAAGGGCGGTGCCCTGGCGGTCGATGGCGATGCCGCCGACATCGTATTCCGTGTAATCGAGGGCGAATTGATGTTTGCTGGCGATGTGGTTGAGCACTTTAAGCGCTGCGTCCATGACTTCCGGGCCGATGCCGTCGCCGGGCAAGACTGTAAATTTGAGGGTTTCCATTGGCAGATTTTCAGGTTTCAGGACTTCATGCCCTGTCTATTGCTTCATTTTTCGTAATAAATTCGTTTGATTGGAAGAAGAAAATGGCGGTAACGGGGCCATGATTCGAGAAAAAACTCGTTGCCAGCGGCACGACGGACGGCAATCTCGCTGGCAATGGAAATACAGGTTTTTTCGCTTCCTCCTATCGAGACCAATGCTTACCTGCTCCTGCATAAGGAAATGGGTGAGGCGGTTCTTTTTGACGCTCCCATGAATGCCTGGCAGGCAATTGAACCGAAGCTACGGGGGGCCGGGTGCGCTTTAAAGGGCCTGTATCTTACTCATGGGCACTGGGATCACATCCTGGATGTAGCCCGATTCGTGGAGGCGGGCATCCCTGTCCATGCCCACCGTGACGATCTCGGCATGATCGAAAATCCATCCGAAATGGCGGAATTTGTGGTTCCAGGCATTTCTTTGGAAGGTGGAAAAATCGATCATTTTCTGGAGGAAGGGCAGGAATTTACCCTTCTGGGCGAGGCGGTGGAGGTCAGGCATGTGCCGGGGCATTGCCCGGGAAGCCTGCTGTTTTATTTTTCCGGATTAGAACTGGCCATCTGTGGAGACGCCGTTTTTGCCGGGAGCATTGGGCGGACCGATTTTCCCGGTTGCAGCTCCGGGCAACTGCTTTCTTCCATCAAGGAAAAAATTTTTACCCTCCCGGATGAGACAAAGCTTTGTCCCGGACATGGTTACACCACTTCAGTAGGTGTGGAGAAGAAAACCAATCCGTTTCTGCGCAGTTTGGTCTGAGTCTTTTGTTTTTTTAAATGAAATCGTCTGTCGATACTGAGTTTATGAAAAGGGCTGTGGCGGCGGCCCGGAAGGGTTGGGGGGCCACTCATCCCAATCCCATGGTGGGCGCTGTAATCGTGGAAAAGGGTGAAATGGTTTCCGAAGGGCATCATGCCGCCGCTGGTGGGCCCCATGCCGAAATTGCCGCTTTGAGGAATTTAAACCGCAGCCCATCGAGGGAAATGACTCTTTATTCGACCCTGGAACCTTGCTGCACTCATGGGAAAACGCCGCCTTGCACGGAGGCCATCATTGGGTCCGGGATCGGGCGGGTTGTTGTGGGTACAACCGATCCCAACCCCCTGCATGTGGGCAATGGCTTTGAACAATTGCGGAGCGCCGGGATCGAAGTGGTCGAGGGCATTTTGCGGGATGAATGCGAGGATTTGAATTTGATTTTTAATCACTGGATTACGCGGGGGGAGCCTCTGGTGGCCGGTAAAATTGCCACCACCATCGATGGCCGTATCGCGACCAGAAGCGGTCAATCGCAGTGGATTACTGGAGAAGAGGCGCGGGCGGATGTCATGCGGTGGCGACGGCTCTTTCCCGCCATTGCGGTAGGCGCGGGGACAGTATTGGCTGATAACCCTAGCCTGACCAGCCGATTGGGGGGCGAGGTCTGGTGCCCCCTGCGGTTTGTTTTCGACACCGGACTGCGGACGGTAGAGAAGCCCGAACTGAATCTTTTTTGCGATGAGCATAGGGAGCGGACCATTGTGGTGGCGGGTGAAAATGTGGACATTGATCTATTGCAGTCATTAAAAAACAGGGGAATCCAGCATTGGGTTTTGCCTGAAGACGGCTCCGGCAGGCCGGATTTGAAGGCTTTCATGGGGAAATGCCGGGAGAGGGAAATAACCGGCGTATTTATAGAGGGCGGGGTCTCTTTGCTCAGTTCGTTTCTGCGGGGAAGACTTTTATCCTACCTATTCGCCTATCGGGGCGCCCTGATTTTTGCCGATGATGAGGCCCGGGGCGTCTTTGGCGGCAAGAAAACGCTCGCCATTGAGGATGGAATCTGCTTGCATAAGGCGTTGCATTCGAGTTTTGGCAGCGATCAATTAATGCGTGGTTTTTTGGCCTATCCCGAATCCTGGAACTGAAATGAAGCTTTATCTGGCTAGCGGTAATAAAAATAAAATAAAGGAGATTTCCCAAATCCTTTATGCCATGACGAATGTTCTGGAGGTTTTTTCACCGGATGAAATTGGCGGTATGTCGGCGGTCGAGGAGACGGAGGACAATTTTGTGGGCAACGCGCGCCTGAAAGCCCATGCCCTCAAGGCGGTCGCTCCGAGAGGGTCCTGGATCGTTGCCGATGACAGCGGACTGGAAGTGGATATCCTGCAGGGAAGGCCGGGAGTCTATTCCGCCCGTTATGCAGGTTTAAACGCCACCGATGAAGAAAACACGACTAAGCTGCTGGCGGAAATGGAGTCCATACCCGATGACAAACGCTCGGCCCGATTTGTATGCTGCGCCGTTTTACTGGAACCGAGTGGGGTGGAAAAGATTTTCCGGGACGCCTGCGAAGGCGTTATCACGAGAGCGCCGTCGGGAACCCATGGATTCGGCTACGATCCGGTATTCAGCCCGGAGGGCTTTGATGAAACGTTGGCGGAATTAGGGTCCGACATAAAAGACCGGCTCAGCCACCGCGCCCGTGTCATGAAGGAGTTGGCCTTCTGGTTGAAATACACCCAAAACGCCTACGGGGCCGGTGTGTGAGTTTGAAAGTTTAAGGTAAGGTTTTTAAAACCCCCTAATCCAGGTTCAGAGCCTTGCATTTTACGGTATGGAAGCTTCGTATTTGCGATCTGCTGTTGGTTCTATTTATGAAATCATGAGAATCCATTGCGGAATGCTGCCATGAAAGAATCAAGCCCCGAAGCCAACCCGATTACCCGTTCAACCTTTGTTGACTCAAGCTCCTTGCTGCGTGACCAGGATTTTGGGTAGTGTATTAAGTAGGAATGGTGGCTAATTCTTGATTATATTGATGAATGAAAAGTCTCAGACAGGTTTCATGCATACTTGTAAACGCCGGGGAAAAACCGGTACGGTAAAGAGGGCGCTTTAAAACCGGTACGCTTATCCTAGAAAGGAGGAGTGTATCGAGATATGAAGCAATGGACAAGAGTGCGGCACAAAGTGCTGCGGGACAAGCAGAGCAAGCGCTCTGTAATGCGAGAAGAGGGACTGCACTGGGAGACCCTGGGAAAGATGCTGGCCTATTCCCAGCCGCCGGGATACCGGCGCAAGAAGAGGCGAGAGCGCAAGATCGATCCGTATGTGGGCTGGATCGAGGAGGTGCTCAAAGCGGACCGGAACGTGCCCAAGAAGCAGCGCCATACGGCCAAACGGATCTACCAGCGTTTGGGTCGGGAGAAGGGCTACCAAGGGGGCTACACGGCGGTCAAGGAGGTGGTGGCCGAGCTGCGAGCGAGGCGGCGGGAAGTGTTCGTGCCGCTGGAGCACCGCCCCGGGGAGGGACAGGTGGACTTCGGTCATGCCCTGGTGAAGGAGGCGGGGCAATTGCGTAGGCGGCCATTTTTTGCCATGAGCCTGCCCTACAGCGATGCCTTTTTCGTGCAGGTGTTCGAACGGGAGTGCACGGAGAGCTTCTGGGAGGGGCACCTGCGAGCTTTTGAGTTTTTCGGGGCGGTGCCCCGGCGCATCAGCTATGACAACTCGAAGGTGGCGGTGGGTAAGATTATCGGTTCGCGTGAACGCAAGCTGACCGACGGGTTTCTGCAGCTACAGAGCCATTACCTGTTCGAGGAACACTTCTGTCTGCCCGCCCGGGCCAACTTCCTGGTACCGGTACCGCAGGTTCGGGACCTGGAGGAACTCAACGCAAAGCTGTTGGAGGCATGTGAGCGGGACATGGAGCGTAAATTACGCGGGAAAAGGGCGGTGAAAAAGGAACTGCTGGCCGAGGAGCGCGCCGTCATGCTGCCGTTGCCGCCCATACCCTTTGAAGCGAGCCGCAAACGCTCGACCTGCGTCAGCAGCCTCTCGCTGGTGCGCTTCGAGTGCAACGACTATTCGGTGCCGGTGCGCTGCGCCCACCATCCGGTGGTGGTGGAAGGGTCCTGTCGGCAGGTGGTGATCTTCTGTGGGGGCCAAGAGGTGGCCCGGCACCGCCGCATTTGGGATAAAGAGCAAGTCTCTTTCGAGCCGGTGCACTACCTGGCTTTGCTGGAGAAAAAACCGGGCGCTTTGGACTTCGCCCGCCCACTCTCGGGCTGGCAGTTGCCGCAGTGCCTGCAGGTCCTCAGACGCCGGCTCGAAAGCCAATGCGGGGGCGAAGGCAGCCGGGAGTATATCCGGGTGCTGCGGCTGTTGGAGAAACACCCCATGGCGGCCTTGCAGCAGGCCGTCGTCTCGGCCCTGCGGGTGGGGGGACTGACTCGTGAGGCCATCGCCCAGTATCTCTATCCTCAGGAAGACTACGGGAGCAGAACCTTCCGGCTGGACGGCCATCCACACCTGCGTCACGTCCGTGTGGCCGCCCCTGACCTCGGTGCCTACAGCGAACTGCTCAAGATTCCAGGAGGGGCTTTATGAAGGAAGAAAAAAACCAGCTGCTGTTACACCATCACCTCAAGAAACTGAAGTTGCCCACCATCCTGCGCGAATGGCCGGCGGTGGCCGCGGCTTGTTCCCGGGACCGGCTCGATTACGCCGCCTTTTTGTTGCATCTGGTCGAACGGGAGCTCATTGAACGCGAACAGCGGGCCGCCCAGCGGCGGATCAAAAACGCCCGTTTCCCCGTGCTCAAGACCCTCGAGAGCTTCGCCTTTGAAGCGCAGCCCTCGATCAACGAAGCGCTCATCCGAGAGCTCATGCGCGGGGAGTATGTCGACCAGCGCGAAAACGTGCTGCTCCTCGGTAACGCCGGTACCGGTAAAACGCACCTGGCCACCGCCCTGGGCTTTGCCGCCTGTGCCCAGGGCCGGCGGATCTGTTTCTTCGGGGTCACCGCCCTGGTTACCCATATGCTCGAGCAACGCGACAACCACGACCTGCAGCGCTTCATGAAGCAACTCGAAAGGCTCGACCTACTCATCCTCGACGAACTCGGTTACGTCCCTTTTTCCAAGACCGGTTCCGAACTGCTCTTCGACGTGGTCAGCCGCGCTTACGAGCGCACCAGTCTCATCGTCACCACCAACCTGCCCTTTGAGAACTGGATCGAAGTGCTCGGTTCCGAACGGCTCACCGGAGCTCTGCTGGACCGACTCACCCATCGGGTGCATATCCTCGAAGCCAACGGGCAAAGCTACCGCTTGCGCGATGCTCGACGCCGTCGCCGTGGCACAAAACAATAAACGCCTTGGGCCCGGCTCGTCGGCCTCCGGCCTCCTCACCGACCCCAAGCCAATCCCCAAAACCAACTCCCAAACCCTAAACCTTGACGTACCTGCAATGGGAGTGTATTAAGTAGGAATGGTGGCTAATTCTTGATTATATTGATGAATGAAAAGTCTCAGACAGGTTTCATGCATACTCTTAAGCTTGGAAAAGGAGAGGGTTTTGCGTGTGAAACGACCCAGTCGTTGGCGCAGGGTATTGTTCCATCGTTCCACATGGGCCGTTTCACCGGTTTCTTTTCCCACGGATCGGTTATGAGGAAAGACTTCATCATAAGTGCTCCAAAAGTCGCTGTAGGTGGCACATCTTTTGTAGGCCCGTGGCAGACGCTCGTAAAGTTCCCGGCAACGATACCAATCCCGAGGCCCAATGGCATAGGAGAGGATTTGACGGGTGCGTCGGCAAAGAGCGATCCAAACCCATTGGGCATCGCTCTTGCGCCCCACAAAAGACCACAGTTCGTCCAGTTCAATGACATCATGGCGGCGGGCCGCAAGAATCGTGCTTTTGAGCGGTCGCAGCGATTGTCGTTTTTATTAACCAACTCAAAACGGTGTTGGGACTCACCCCGAAGGCGCGCTGTAAACCGCGTAGACTGCTGCGTTCCTGATAGACTCGAAGGATCATTTCTTTTTGCTCTTCGGTGTATTTCACTGTGGGGTTTTCGCGGCTTTGTTTACCACAATCATGGCAGCGGTAGCGCTGTTTATGGTTGGGCGTCTTGCCAAATTTAATGATATTTTCACTTCCACAGTGCCGACAATTAATAAATTTAGTAACCATGCACTAAAAATAAACTGCCTAACGCTATTTGTACAGCTAAAAATACCAAATAACATTCTTTTTTTATACACTACCGGATTTTGAAGGACTGCGGTTGCGGGCTGATGTAGATGGTTGCTTATTCTTTAAACAATTGCTTCCCGCCGGGGAAATTCTCAGGGTTCGGGCCGATATGCTGGCCGTTGTGGATAAGTATGGCTGGCGACAGGCCGGGCAGGATCCGTTGGGAGCCTTTATCGATCTTGAAGCCATCAACCAGGTGCCGGATAGTGAGATGCGCGATGATATCGGCGTTAGCATCCCGGCCTATGACGATACCCAAAAACTGGAGAGTTTCCACCGTTTGCCGCACCATCCCAATTTGATCGCGCTCTATGGCGGGTTGTTTGAACGTGAGGTATTCGTGCATCCACGGCATATTGGGCGCATGATTACGGGGCATCGTTCAATGACGCCCACGCCCCAGCATCAAGATTTTCCACTTATCCAGGGCAGCGCCAATACCTGGACGTGTTGGTTCCCTTTGGGTGACTGCCCTCGTTCTCACGGTGGATTGATTATTCTGCGGGGTTCCCACCGCGAGGGCTACATCCCGATCCGTCATGTAAAGGGGGCCGGTGAAATTGCCGTTCAACTTTGCCCGGGGGTCGAGGAATGGATGGAGGGCGACTACGAACTAGGCGACGTGCTGACTTTCCCTTGTTATACCGTGCACAAGGCATTACCCAGCCAATTCAAGGATCAAATACGCCTTTCGATGGATGTACGTTACCAGCCCATCGATGAGCCTATCGAAGAAAAATCCCTCCAACCGCACTGCGACCTATCATGGGAGGAAATTTACGCCAATTGGGAAAGTGACACCCTCAAATACTACTGGCGTCAATCATCGCCCAAACTCTCTCTCTGGAATGACTCACTGGTCCAGCCTTCCCGCCGAATCTGCTGAAGTAGAGTAGAGGGCATTATTCGCGAAGAGCGAAATGGAGTCAGGATGCAAAATAAGATTTGTGAAGGTTGAGGTCCGGATTGCACAGATACTGGATGCAGGATACTGGATTGGAGATGTGGGGTTTTTTGGTAGTGTTAACATTTTGAATGTTTAAGCTGTACTTTTTAGCGTGATTATGTTGTGAACTGGGAATGGTCCATATCACAGTAAAATGTCCTCAATGCGGAAGCGATCACATCATCAAGCACGGCAAGGATCCGAAAGGGGTTCAGAAGTATCGATGCAAGGGGTGTGGTTATCAGTTTCGGCTTCACCCCAAAAGTCGTGAGCATCCTCCGGCGCTGGTCAAGCAGGTGCTCCGTGCGCACCAAAACCGGATGAGCCTGCGTGCCATTTTGAAATGGACGGGGAAAACTGGACAGTGGAATAAGGTGGTCTTGAACCACTAAATCCGCTAACCTATGAATGTTATTAAATCACGAAAGAGAAGACAATACAGTGCTGAGTTTAAAGCCCGAGTGGCCCTGGAAGCCATCAGGGGCGCTCATACCATCAACGAGATCGCCGGTCGTTTTGAGGTGCATCCCAACCAGGTGACCCAATGGAAGAAGCAGCTTTTGCAGGGAGCAACGGAGCTGTTTTCGCGCCAGCGGCAGACTCTCAGCAAGGACAACGAGACGGAAAAAGATCACCTTTACCAGGAGATTGGAAAGCTGAAAGTAGAATGCGATTGGCTAAAAAAAAAGTCTGAACAATTCGGTTGGTGAGAGGCGCAAGATGGTGCAACCACTTCAAGGAAAAATCAGTATCGGCAGGCAATGTCAGTTGCTGGGGCTGGCCCGCGGCAGCTATTACTATCGGGCCCGTGCCCAGTGCGAGCAGAACGTTCTCTACATGCATCGCATGGATGAGCTCTACACCCAATATCCGTTTTTTGGTTCTCGCCGGATGACCCAGTGGCTGCGTCGAGAGGGCCATGCAGTGGGACGAGGCCGCATCCAGCGGCTCATGCGCCAAATGGGCCTGGAGGCTATTTATCCGCGTCGAAACTTGAGCCAGGGGCACCGGCAGCACCGCATTTTCCCTTATCTGCTGCGGGGTTTGGCGGTCGAGCGGCCCGACCAGGTATGGTGCAGCGACATCACTTACCTGCGGCTGAGCCGAGGATTCCTTTTCTTGACCGTGGTGTTGGACTGGTTCAGCCGCTACGTGTTGAGCTGGCAGCTTTCCAACACCCTGGAGAGCCGCTTCTGTGTGCTCGCCCTGGAGGAAGCTCTGAGGCGGGCCCAACCTCAAATCTTCAACACCGATCAAGGCAGCCAGTTTACCGGCAGCGAGTTCACCTCGGTGCTGGGGCAAGCCGGGGTGCGCATCAGCATGGACGGGCGTGGCCGCTACCTGGACAACATATTTGTTGAACGCTTTTGGAGAACCCTCAAGTATGAAGACATTTACCTGCGCGAATACGCCACGGCAAAGGAAGCCAGCGAAGGGATAGCCCGCTACCTGGACTTCTACAACCACCTGCGCCCCCACCAAGCCCTGGGCTACCGGACCCCGGCCGAAGTCCATGCAATCGGAGCAAAACCAACCTCCCCGCCAATACAGCTTGCGGGCACCTGCGTGCCCGTCTTTGGCTAAGGACAAAATATATTTTTAAAAAATAATATGAACACGATTTCCACCTTAATCCCACGTCAAAATTGTCCAAACAACCCCGTCCACTTCATTTACCGTACCTTCGGGGTAGCCCCAAAGACGGTCATCGAATGGATTAAAAAAAAGTCCTGAGTTTGCCGAAGCTGGAGTCCGCTCTGCTTGCCCGCCAGTGTAGTGATGTGCTGGAACTGGACGAGGTGTGGTCATTCTGGGGCGATAAGCGTTCGGGGCAGGTATGGCTATGGGTAGCCTTGTGTCGACGTACCCGACAGGTCGTCGGGTTTCTCTGGGTGATCGTAGCGATCAAACGTGCTGGCAGTTGTATCACAACATTGCCCAGCCTGATGTGCACTGGAAAAAGTGGACACGAGATTCTCCTAAATGGAGAATCGAAGCATGGGAAGAAGACGCTTCAGTATAGAGTTCAAAAATGAGGCAGTTCAACTGATGATACTCGATGGTCTGAGCGCCACCGAGGTATCGACCAAACTTGGGGTCAACACCAACCAATTGTATAGGTGGAAGAGGCTCTATCTGGACGATCAGCAGGGCGAAGCCACCTCAAAGCGACAGAGCAGTCCGAAGGAGATGGCGGCCGAGATAGATCGTCTTCGCAAAGAGCTGCGCCGCTCGGAGCGGATCAACCAGATACTAAAAAAAACGGTGGGCTACTTTGCCAAGGACGAACAATGAAGTACCAGTTTGTCAAAGACAACGAGGGGCGCTTCAAGATCGAGGAAATATGCTCGGCGATGGGGATTTGTCGCAGTGGCTATTACTGCTGGAGGCCCCGAGCGCCCTCGGCCCGGCGGATCGAGGACGAGGGAATCAAGGGGGCGATCCTGAAGGTACACAAAGAGGCCAAGGGCCGCTATGGGCATCGGCCAATGCACCGCCATCTGAAGGATGATGAGGGCATCGATTGCGGCCGTGACCGGGCTCTGCGTCTGATGCGTGAAATGGGAATCAAAAGCACCCAGAGTAAACGCTTTAAGCCATTAAAAACCAACAGTAACCATCCCTATGGTTACAGCCCCAATGTGCTTAAAAAGCATGGCCAGCCGACCCATATCGACGAGGTCTGGGTGGCGGACACGACCTACCTACGGACCCTGGCCGGTTGGATGTACTTGGCCACGGTGATGGACCTGTTCAGCCGACGCCTGCTGGGCTGGAGCGTTTCCAACCACAACGACGCGAAGCTGGTTGGCAAGGCCCTCAAAGCCGCGGCCATGACCCGCGGCACACTGCGCACCGGGATTATTCATCACAGCGATCGGGGCAGCCCCTACGGCAGCGACGACTATCAGAGGCTGGTCTCTGAACTAGGCATGAAGCCGAGCATGAGCGCCCAAGGCAACTGCTACGACAACGCGGCCATGGAATCGTTCTACGGCCGCTTCAAGACCAGCACGATTCGAGGCCGCCACTTTGCCGACGAGCGCGAACTGCGATCAACTGTCTTCGAATACGTGGAAATCTTCTACAACCGATATCGCAAACATTCCTCTCTGAGTTACCAAAGCCCAGTCCAATTCGAGGAAAATATTTGCCCCCCATGGGGGGCAACGAGAAAACAAAACCCTTTACCAAAACAAGCCGCCTGACACACTAATCAATAAACAATGAATATAAGAGAATCCCGTGTCCAACAAATCCAGTACACGTCAGCCCTATCGCGACTGTGCCACCGTAAGCGATTACTGGGAAAGCTACGACAAGGTTTTCCCTCACAACAGCGCCAGCGGGAAACAATCCGGCCAAACCGCCCATATCGAACGCTGGAACAATACCTTGCGACAGTCCCTGTCACGCTATGTGCGTAAAACGCTGTCATTCTCGAAGTCTTTGGTCATGCATTTTCGCGTCCTGTGCTTGTTCATCTGGGAATACAACAGCAATATCAAACATTCGTCATGTTAACACTACCCCGGTTTTTTTAACCACGGATTGGAGGATGTCGCTTTGATCGGTACACGGATGAGCACAGATATTTTTTAAAATTGGAGGATTCAAGAAAGATCAACTTGGCTTCTTTTGATGACCTACAGCTATGACAAAGCTCCCATGTTATCATTGGATTCATTTGTCCTGGACAAGGCATGGAAGTTCACCCATTGGAGTTTGCTTCTCTAAAAAATTGACAAGCTCGCTCATTTTTTTTGTTTCAGGTAAATCGTAGTATTTGGGATTACAGTAATGATAGGTACGATACCAAGCTTCTATTAATCCGGCAATTGAATAGTAACAGTTAAGCGCGTATTGAACATCCCGATGATGGAAGAGTTTTTTAATCAAAATTGGTTTTCGTTGCCTGCTGCGCAGGTGGGTTCGCAGACTTCCCTGCAACTCAATTTGGCTGCGCGGGGCCGGCAGGTTCTTCAAGTTGGCTTTGACCGTGTTATTCAAATACTCATCGGGGTTCAATTCGGGACTGTAAGATGGTAGATAAAAAATCTCGATCCTATCGCGGTGGGCTTCAATCCAACCGGTTACTTTTTTAGCATGATGCACTCTCAGATTGTCCACAATGAGAAAGATTTTCCGGTAGTGTATAAAAAAAGAATGTTATTTTGTATTTTTAGCTGTACAAATAGCGTTAGGCAGTTTATTCTTAGTGCATGGTTACTAAAATTATTAATTGTCGGCACTGTGGAAGTGAAAATATCATTAAATTTGGCAAGACGCCCAACCATAAACAGCGCTACCGCTGCCATGATTGTGGTAAACAAAGCCGCGAAAACCCCACAGTGAAATACACCGAAGAGCAAAAAGAAATGATCCTTCGAGTCTATCAGGAACGCAGCAGTCTACGCGGTTTACAGCGCGCCTTCGGGGTGAGTCCCAACACCGTTTTGAGTTGGTTAAAAAAAACGACAATCGCTGCGACCGCTCAAAAGCACGATTCTTGCGGCCCGCCGCCATGATGTCATTGAACTGGACGAACTGTGGTCTTTTGTGGGGCGCAAGAGCGATGCCCAATGGGTTTGGATCGCTCTTTGCCGACGCACCCGTCAAATCCTCTCCTATGCCATTGGGCCTCGGGATTGGTATCGTTGCCGGGAACTTTACGAGCGTCTGCCACGGGCCTACAAAAGATGTGCCACCTACAGCGACTTTTGGAGCACTTATGATGAAGTCTTTCCTCATAACCGATCCGTGGGAAAAGAAGCCGGTGAAACGGCCCATGTGGAACGATGGAACAATACCCTGCGCCAACGACTGGGTCGTTTCACACGCAAAACCCTCTCCTTTTCCAAGCTTAAGAGTATGCATGAAACCTGTCTGAGACTTTTCATTCATCAATATAATCAAGAATTAGCCACCATTCCTACTTAATACACTACCGATTTTCCGTTTGGCTCCTTTGATTAACTGGCGCAGAAATTTGATAAACAGTTCCACATTCAAGGCTCCCTTGTAAACCATGAAACGCAGCTTTCCACGGTTGGTTATAGTCGAGATCATGCTCGTGCTAAAACGACGCGCACTGCGTTTGGCAACTGGCGTTTTACCGCGCGGAGCATAACCTCTTCCCCGATGATCTTCGCTACTGATGCCGGTTTCATCTCCCCAGTGGATTTGGGCCTGTTGCGCTTTGGCTCTGGCTTCGATGGCCGGGTAAGTTTGATCAAGCCACTTCTTAATCGCCTCAGGCTGCTGCTCATAGGCTTGTCTTCGAGGTTTTTGTGGAGTGAAACCCCAACGGCGAAGATACTCGCCCACCGTGCGGATCGGCATCTTCAAAGCAAACTGCCTTTCAATCAACTCTTGCACCGCTTGGCGCGTCCACAGGGCAAAGGGCATCTTAAGCTGGTCGGGTCTCTTATCGGTAATCATTCGGCACACCATGCGCTCTTGTTGGGAGCTCAATCTTCGACATTGGCCCTGCCGACGGCCCCGTTGTCCAAGCCGCAGGGCTTTTGGCCCTCCATTTCGGTAAAGGGCCCACCATTTGCGCACAGCGCTGATCGATACCTTTAAAACCACGGAAACCTCTTCATAAGTGCAACCCTCTCTTTTCAGATCCACCGCCCGACACCTCAGCTCATATATAGAGGCTGTCCCAAAAGGGTGATTTTTGCGAGGGCTTTTGATAGGCGCTCATTCTAGAGTTATCTGCATTTGGGAGAGTATCAACTTTGCTCTCCTATGACGTTAGGATACTGGTTTTGGGGTCCGGTTGCCTGGTTTTCTTTGTATGAGCCGACAGTACGGCTGTGAAAAAGTATTGTCCTTGCTTTTCCGCTCTCTAGGCCGCCGCTTTGGTTTTTAGTTCGTCTTGCTGGGCCAGCATCTTGGCTACTTTCCATAGGTTGTGCGAGAGTACCGACCAGGCTACGCTGATCGAGCGGTTGGCAAAGCCTTTGCTGCGCAACCGCCCGGCCTGCCAGCGATTCTTCAATACCCCGATCCGCCCTTCGGTGCTGGCCCGGCGCTTTTGCAATTGTCTGAACAGTGGTTCCTCCATCCGTTTTTTCAACTGCTTCGGATCGCGTGGACAGAGCGCGTCGTAGATTCCCTCCTGGGCTAACTGCCGGCGGGCCCGCTGGGAGGCAAATCCCCGGTCCGCGCACATGGCCGCTATGGGTTCTTCCAGGTTGAAGCGGTTCTGTCTTTGCAAACTCTCTTGCATTTGTTCATTTTCGCTTGGAGTTCGGCTGCCGTAGAGTTTCCAGTCCAGCAGGTACCCTTCAACGCTTTCTCCCAAAAACAGGGTGTTGCCGAACTCGACCTCTTGGCCCGCTTTACCTCGCACAATCACCTGCCCATCGAGTTCGTAAACACTCAAGACTTTCTCTGCGTTTTTCACCTGGCGGCGGCCAATGATCCGCTCGTGCGCCTGTTTGATGACCACCGGGATTTGCTCGCTCATGCGCTCCATCCGGGCGAGGATCTGTTGGACCTGTTTTTCGCTGTAATCGCTTTGCTCCCAGCAGGCTTGCAATAATTCCCGGTGACTGCGGGCATGCTCCCCGATCCGTTTGAGCAGCTTTTTCATCTGCCTCAAGATACCCTTGCGCTGCCGCGCGCTGTCCTTTCGCCGCCGGCTGTGGGTCATCTGTATGCACAGCCGATTCATCTGCCGAGCCAAGGGCTCCGGTTCGATCGGCATGCGATGGCGCAAACCGGCCTTCTCGCGGATCAGCCGGATCGCTTTGAGCAACGTGCCGGCTACATCCTTGAGTAATACCCAGTCCGTCGGCCAATGAATGTTAGCCTCCAAACAGGTGCCGTCGATCAGGCAAATGGAGGTGTCAATCGGCTTGTCCAATCCCACCTGCCGGGCCAGAAGGGCATCGCCCACCACCTCAGTCAAGGTCCGGTGCAAGGCCCTCAACTGCTCTTCGCTGAAAAACTTCGAGGCCCGCTCCAGGGTGCTTTTGGAGATGCCCCTGATGCCATCGATCTGCCGGACACGGCAAAAGTCGGCCAACAGATCGCTGCTGCCCAGAGCCCGCGACAAATGCCGAAACGAAATCCCTCCGAGCAGACGGCCCAGCGTATCCATGCGCAGTGCCTTGATGGCAAAACTGGCCCGCTGCCGCCGGGCCTTTAGACCCATTGGCGGCCACCCCTCCAAGGCCAGCTCAATGGCCTGCGATCCCACCTCCGAGTCGATCAGCAGCCGATCGATTCGATCAATGGTGGCGCGGAAGTTATCGTAATCGAGGCACCGGTCGACCACAGTTAAAGCTGGACGCAGGAGGCATTGGATGGCTATATTTTTCATAGAAAGGGCTATATTGATTTTCGCTAACTCAATTATAGAACCCTTTTTTGGCCGGATCGAGCAAAAACTTGCTCTTTCCGGCTCTTTTTATCAACGTCATCCAGTTGACTATAAAATCTTTATATTTTTGGGACAGCCTCTATATAGTCTCTTCGCTTAGTGAACGCGCATCATTCCTATTCATGAACCTACTTTAGCATAAGTTATTGATATGTCACTATTTATTTGCCGGATTAATAACTTATACTCAACGACATAACATATTCCATCAACAACTCGTTTATCCAATTTGAGTTTATTTTCATCTGGCAAATCAAATATACCATTCTTCTTTAAACTGGACCAAAACTCTTTTGGTTGCAATGAAGGCTCGAATTCATATCCCATTCCCGGACAGCGTGACAGGTGTTTAAAAGTAAATCCTTGCTTCCCGTTATTGATGACAATTCCGTCGAGAGGATGCCCGCCTATTACACCCATTGATAAACCAAACCCACTCCAAATTCTGGTAGTGTATTAAGTAGGAATGGTGGCTAATTCTTGATTATATTCATGAATGAAAAGTCTCAGACAGGTTTCATGCATACTCTTAAGCTTGGAAAAGGAGAGGGTTTTGCGTGTGAAACGACCCAGTCGTTGGCGCAGGGTATTGTTCCATCGTTCCACATGGGCCGTTTCACCGGTTTCTTTTCCCACGGATCGGTTATGAGGAAAGACTTCATCATAAGTGCTCCAAAAGTCGCTGTAGGTGGCACATCTTTTGTAGGCCCGTGGCAGACGCTCGTAAAGTTCCCGGCAACGATACCAATCCCGAGGCCCAATGGCATAGGAGAGGATTTGACGGGTGCGTCGGCAAAGAGCGATCCAAACCCATTGGGCATCGCTCTTGCGCCCCACAAAAGACCACAGTTCGTCCAGTTCAATGACATCATGGCGGCGGGCCGCAAGAATCGTGCTTTTGAGCGGTCGCAGCGATTGTCGTTTTTTTTAACCAACTCAAAACGGTGTTGGGACTCACCCCGAAGGCGCGCTGTAAACCGCGTAGACTGCTGCGTTCCTGATAGACTCGAAGGATCATTTCTTTTTGCTCTTCGGTGTATTTCACTGTGGGGTTTTCGCGGCTTTGTTTACCACAATCATGGCAGCGGTAGCGCTGTTTATGGTTGGGCGTCTTGCCAAATTTAATGATATTTTCACTTCCACAGTGCCGACAATTAATAATTTTAGTAACCATGCACTAAGAATAAACTGCCTAACGCTATTTGTACAGCTAAAAATACAAAATAACATTCTTTTTTTATACACTACCCAAATTCTTATCTCGGATTCAAGGGTATTCAACTCCTTTACTTTCAATGGAATAAGGCCTGAGAGAACCGTCTTTCGGTCAATGGATTCAAAAAAAATAGAATGCCAGGACACAGAAGTAACAGGATCAGGAAGTAAGGGTTTTGCCAGAGATATCGTTTGAATTATGAGAAAAAATGTGATGGTAATTACTTTCATAGCAATGTTTCGTAATAACTCTGCTCTCTACTTGTAAACGCGTGGAAATTCTGATTTATTAGCCCGGATATTTCGTAAAAAAAGTATCGTTGATATGCTTAACTGCTGATATACAGCAGGATAGATCAATAATTAAAGCAATATCAGCGATGACAAAAGGTAAACAATTAAAGCTACAGTTGACAAGGGTAAAAGGCCGCCGTGTGCGGGTTGATTTCAAGGGCGGAGAGGTTACTTCGGATGCCGGACTGCTTTTGATCCGGGAAGTGGATCGGCAGTTGGGCTTGACCGAACGAGCGGCCCGACAGTTAGTGGACAAACGGCAGAAGGGCAAAGTACGCCATGAGGTATTGGGGATGCTGCGGCAGCGCGTTTACGGGCTGGTGGCGGGCTATGAGGATTTGAACGACTTTGATACCCTGCGCCACGATCCATTGTTGCAAACGGTAACGGGGCGCATTGAAACGTTGGCCAGCGCGCCGACTTTGTGTCGTTTTGAAAACGGGCAGGATCGGCGGGCGGCCTTTGCGGTAAACGAGCTGTTGGTCGAACAGTTCATGGGCTCCTTTGCCGAGGAACCCGAAGAGATCATCCTGGACTTTGACGGCACCGACAATCCGGTGCACGGGCTCCAGGAGGGACGTTTTTTCCACGGTTATTATGATCATTACTGTTTTCTGCCGCTATATGTTTTTTGCGGTGATCAGCTGCTGGTGGCCTACCTGCGGCCGAGCAAGATCGATGCCAGCAAGCATGCCGGGGCCATCCTCAAATTGCTGGTTAAACGGATTCGCCAAAGCTGGCCCCGTACGCGGATTATTTGGCGCGCCGACAGTGGATTTTGTCGAGACCGGATACTCTCTTGGTGCGACCGCAACGAAGTTAGTTACATCGTGGGGATGGCTCGCAATGCACGCTTGCAGCAAGACGCCCAGCAGTTGCAAAAGCAGGCCAAAGAATGGTTCGAACTAAGGGGTGAAAAACAACGGTTATTCCAGGACTTCGTCTATGCTGCCGATTCGTGGCGATGGCTGCGGTTGGTCATCCATAAAGCCGAACACACCGCACAGGGGTCCAACCCGCGCTTCGTGGTGACGAACCTGCCGGGCGATCCCCAGGAGCTTTACGACAAGGTATACTGTGGCCGCGGTGAAATGGAGAACCGAATCAAGGAACAGATGCAATTGTTCAGCGAGCGCACCAGCGCCCATCAATGGTGGGCCAATCAGTGGCGATTGCTCTTGTCGGCGCTGGCCTACACCTTGATGGAAGCCATGCGCCGGTTAGCCTTAAAAGGGACGAAGTGGGCGCGGGCCCAATGCCACACCCTGCGGCTCAAATTAATCAAGATCGGAGCGGTCATCGTGCGCAACACCCGAACGATTCACTTTCACCTAAGTGAGAGTTATCCTTGGGCCAGTCTTTTCAACCATGCGGCCCGCCGATTGGTGCCAACCTAAAGGGTGCATTGGTGCTGCCCCCGGCACTACCGAACCAATGGGGGAAAGGGGGCAGTGTCTCTACACCCTGAAAAACACCTAAAAATCAAGACGATCTGCTCAAAATACAAAGAAATCCATCTCCAATAGCAATAACGAGCCAAACTTTACCCTTCATGAAATATCCGGGCTAAGGTAGTAATACCTGGCCCTTCCATTGCGGGTAGCGGTGGAATTGAGGATGAAATCAGGTAGTGTATTAAGTAGGAATGGTGGCTAATTCTTGATTATATTGATGAATGAAAAGTCTCAGACAGGTTTCATGCATACTCTTAAGCTTGGAAAAGGAGAGGGTTTTGCGTGTGAAACGACCCAGTCGTTGGCGCAGGGTATTGTTCCATCGTTCCACATGGGCCGTTTCACCGGTTTCTTTTCCCACGGATCGGTTATGAGGAAAGACTTCATCATAAGTGCTCCAAAAGTCGCTGTAGGTGGCACATCTTTTGTAGGCCCGTGGCAGACGCTCGTAAAGTTCCCGGCAACGATACCAATCCCGAGGCCCAATGGCATAGGAGAGGATTTGACGGGTGCGTCGGCAAAGAGCGATCCAAACCCATTGGGCATCGCTCTTGCGCCCCACAAAAGACCACAGTTCGTCCAGTTCAATGACATCATGGCGGCGGGCCGCAAGAATCGTGCTTTTGAGCGGTCGCAGCGATTGTCGTTTCTTTTAACCAACTCAAAACGGTGTTGGGACTCACCCCGAAGGCGCGCTGTAAACCGCGTAGACTGCTGCGTTCCTGATAGACTCGAAGGATCATTTCTTTTTGCTCTTCGGTGTATTTCACTGTGGGGTTTTCGCGGCTTTGTTTACCACAATCATGGCAGCGGTAGCGCTGTTTATGGTTGGGCGTCTTGCCAAATTTAATGATATTTTCACTTCCACAGTGCCGACAATTAATAATTTTAGTAACCATGCACTAAGAATAAACTGCCTAACGCTATTTGTACAGCTAAAAATACAAAATAACATTCTTTTTTTATACACTACCGGGTAAAGTTTGGCTCGTTATTGCTATTGGAGATGGATTTCTTTGTATTTTGAGCAGATCGTCTTGATTTTTAGGTGTTTTTCAGGGTGTAGAGACACTGCCCCCTTTCCCCCATTGGTTCGGTAGTGCCGGGGGCAGCACCAATGCACCCTTTAGGTTGGCACCAATCGGCGGGCCGCATGGTTGAAAAGACTGGCCCAAGGATAACTCTCACTTAGGTGAAAGTGAATCGTTCGGGTGTTGCGCACGATGACCGCTCCGATCTTGATTAATTTGAGCCGCAGGGTGTGGCATTGGGCCCGCGCCCACTTCGTCCCTTTTAAGGCTAACCGGCGCATGGCTTCCATCAAGGTGTAGGCCAGCGCCGACAAGAGCAATCGCCACTGATTGGCCCACCATTGATGGGCGCTGGTGCGCTCGCTGAACAATTGCATCTGTTCCTTGATTCGGTTCTCCATTTCACCGCGGCCACAGTATACCTTGTCGTAAAGCTCCTGGGGATCGCCCGGCAGGTTCGTCACCACGAAGCGCGGGTTGGACCCCTGTGCGGTGTGTTCGGCTTTATGGATGACCAACCGCAGCCATCGCCACGAATCGGCAGCATAGACGAAGTCCTGGAATAACCGTTGTTTTTTACCCCTTAGTTCGAACCATTCTTTGGCCTGCTTTTGCAACTGCTGGGCGTCTTGCTGCAAGCGTGCATTGCGAGCCATCCCCACGATGTAACTAACTTCGTTGCGGTCGCACCAAGAGAGTATCCGGTCTCGACAAAATCCACTGTCGGCGCGCCAAATAATCCGCGTACGGGGCCAGCTTTGGCGAATCCGTTTAACCAGCAATTTGAGGATGGCCCCGGCATGCTTGCTGGCATCGATCTTGCTCGGCCGCAGGTAGGCCACCAGCAGCTGATCACCGCAAAAAACATATAGCGGCAGAAAACAGTAATGATCATAATAACCGTGGAAAAAACGTCCCTCCTGGAGCCCGTGCACCGGATTGTCGGTGGCGTCAAAGTCCAGGATGATCTCTTCGGGTTCCTCGGCAAAGGAGCCCATGAACTGTTCGACCAACAGCTCGTTTACCGCAAAGGCCGCCCGCCGATCCTGCCCGTTTTCAAAACGACACAAAGTCGGCGCGCTGGCCAACGTTTCAATGCGCCCCGTTACCGTTTGCAACAATGGATCGTGGCGCAGGGTATCAAAGTCGTTCAAATCCTCATAGCCCGCCACCAGCCCGTAAACGCGCTGCCGCAGCATCCCCAATACCTCATGGCGTACTTTGCCCTTCTGCCGTTTGTCCACTAACTGTCGGGCCGCTCGTTCGGTCAAGCCCAACTGCCGATCCACTTCCCGGATCAAAAGCAGTCCGGCATCCGAAGTAACCTCTCCGCCCTTGAAATCAACCCGCACACGGCGGCCTTTTACCCTTGTCAACTGTAGCTTTAATTGTTTACCTTTTGTCATCGCTGATATTGCTTTAATTATTGATCTATCCTGCTGTATATCAGCAGTTAAGCATATCAACGATACTTTTTTTACGAAATATCCGGGCTAGCCCGGATATTTCATGAAGGGTAAAGTTTGGCTCGTTATTGCTATTGGGAGATGGATTTCTTTGTATTTTGAGCAGATCGTCTTGATTTTTAGGTGTTTTTCAGGGTGTAGAGACACTGCCCCCTTTCCCCCATTGGTTCGGTAGTGCCGGGGGCAGCACCAATGCACCCTTTAGGTTGGCACCAATCGGCGGGCCGCATGGTTGAAAAGACTGGCCCAAGGATAACTCTCACTTAGGTGAAAGTGAATCGTTCGGGTGTTGCGCACGATGACCGCTCCGATCTTGATTAATTTGAGCCGCAGGGTGTGGCATTGGGCCCGCGCCCACTTCGTCCCTTTTAAGGCTAACCGGCGCATGGCTTCCATCAAGGTGTAGGCCAGCGCCGACAAGAGCAATCGCCACTGATTGGCCCACCATTGATGGGCGCTGGTGCGCTCGCTGAACAATTGCATCTGTTCCTTGATTCGGTTCTCCATTTCACCGCGGCCACAGTATACCTTGTCGTAAAGCTCCTGGGGATCGCCCGGCAGGTTCGTCACCACGAAGCGCGGGTTGGACCCCTGTGCGGTGTGTTCGGCTTTATGGATGACCAACCGCAGCCATCGCCACGAATCGGCAGCATAGACGAAGTCCTGGAATAACCGTTGTTTTTTACCCCTTAGTTCGAACCATTCTTTGGCCTGCTTTTGCAACTGCTGGGCGTCTTGCTGCAAGCGTGCATTGCGAGCCATCCCCACGATGTAACTAACTTCGTTGCGGTCGCACCAAGAGAGTATCCGGTCTCGACAAAATCCACTGTCGGCGCGCCAAATAATCCGCGTACGGGGCCAGCTTTGGCGCATCCGTTTAACCAGCAATTTGAGGATGGCCCCGGCATGCTTGCTGGCATCGATCTTGCTCGGCCGCAGGTAGGCCACCAGCAGCTGATCACCGCAAAAAACATATAGCGGCAGAAAACAGTAATGATCATAATAACCGTGGAAAAAACGTCCCTCCTGGAGCCCGTGCACCGGATTGTCGGTGGCGTCAAAGTCCAGGATGATCTCTTCGGGTTCCTCGGCAAAGGAGCCCATGAACTGTTCGACCAACAGCTCGTTTACCGCAAAGGCCGCCCGCCGATCCTGCCCGTTTTCAAAACGACACAAAGTCGGCGCGCTGGCCAACGTTTCAATGCGCCCCGTTACCGTTTGCAACAATGGATCGTGGCGCAGGGTATCAAAGTCGTTCAAATCCTCATAGCCCGCCACCAGCCCGTAAACGCGCTGCCGCAGCATCCCCAATACCTCATGGCGTACTTTGCCCTTCTGCCGTTTGTCCACTAACTGTCGGGCCGCTCGTTCGGTCAAGCCCAACTGCCGATCCACTTCCCGGATCAAAAGCAGTCCGGCATCCGAAGTAACCTCTCCGCCCTTGAAATCAACCCGCACACGGCGGCCTTTTACCCTTGTCAACTGTAGCTTTAATTGTTTACCTTTTGTCATCGCTGATATTGCTTTAATTATTGATCTATCCTGCTGTATATCAGCAGTTAAGCATATCAACGATACTTTTTTTACGAAATATCCGGGTTAAGATGCACGCCAGTCCCGAAATTGGAAAGCTCATGCTGACCCCCGGAAAAGCTGTTCCAGACAGCATCATTGCTTCAAAGATTCTGAAAATTGATCCTGGCGAGTGGGATAAGGTAAAGGCGGTTCTATTAGAATATGGCGTTGCCTCCATCTGCCCTGCTACAGGCGCTTTAATGTGTAGTAGAATGGTTCAGGATGCGCGACATAGAGTGAAGTCCAGAGCGCATGGTAAACGCGGTGGCAACCCTACCCTTAAGCCTACCCTTAACCCCCCCTTAACCCCCACTGACGTGTACTGGATTTGTTGGACACGGGATTCTCTTATATTCATTGTTTATTGATTAGTGTGTCAGGCGGCTTGTTTTGGTAAAGGGTTTTGTTTTCTCGTTGCCCCCCATGGGGGGCAAATATTTTCCTCGAATTGGACTGGGCTTTGGTAACTCAGAGAGGAATGTTTGCGATATCGGTTGTAGAAGATTTCCACGTATTCGAAGACAGTTGATCGCAGTTCGCGCTCGTCGGCAAAGTGGCGGCCTCGAATCGTGCTGGTCTTGAAGCGGCCGTAGAACGATTCCATGGCCGCGTTGTCGTAGCAGTTGCCTTGGGCGCTCATGCTCGGCTTCATGCCTAGTTCAGAGACCAGCCTCTGATAGTCGTCGCTGGCGTAGGGGCTGCCCCGATCGCTGTGATGAATAATCCCGGTGCGCAGTGTGCCGCGGGTCATGGCCGCGGCTTTGAGGGCCTTGCCAACCAGCTTCGCGTCGTTGTGGTTGGAAACGCTCCAGCCCAGCAGGCGTCGGCTGAACAGGTCCATCACCGTGGCCAAGTACATCCAACCGGCCAGGGTCCGTAGGTAGGTCGTGTCCGCCACCCAGACCTCGTCGATATGGGTCGGCTGGCCATGCTTTTTAAGCACATTGGGGCTGTAACCATAGGGATGGTTACTGTTGGTTTTTAATGGCTTAAAGCGTTTACTCTGGGTGCTTTTGATTCCCATTTCACGCATCAGACGCAGAGCCCGGTCACGGCCGCAATCGATGCCCTCATCATCCTTCAGATGGCGGTGCATTGGCCGATGCCCATAGCGGCCCTTGGCCTCTTTGTGTACCTTCAGGATCGCCCCCTTGATTCCCTCGTCCTCGATCCGCCGGGCCGAGGGCGCTCGGTGCCTCCAGCAGTAATAGCCACTGCGACAAATCCCCATCGCCGAGCATATTTCCTCGATCTTGAAGCGCCCCTCGTTGTCTTTGACAAACTGGTACTTCATTGTTCGTCCTTGGCAAAGTAGCCCACCGTTTTTTTTAGTATCTGGTTGATCCGCTCCGAGCGGCGCAGCTCTTTGCGAAGACGATCTATCTCGGCCGCCATCTCCTTCGGACTGCTCTGTCGCTTTGAGGTGGCTTCGCCCTGCTGATCGTCCAGATAGAGCCTCTTCCACCTATACAATTGGTTGGTGTTGACCCCAAGTTTGGTCGATACCTCGGTGGCGCTCAGACCATCGAGTATCATCAGTTGAACTGCCTCATTTTTGAACTCTATACTAAAGCGTCTTCTTCCCATGCTTCGATTCTCCATTTAGGAGAATCTCGTGTCCACTTTTTCCAGTGCACATCACCTCGGCCTATGACGGCTTGCCGTTTACCCATGAGTCGGTCCCGGCACAGTGTCTCCGAGTACGTCAAAGACATGGCCCACACCAATGGAGTGGAGTCATTTTAGGCCCCGTTGAAACGGGCGCACAAAGGGACGTTCCACAAGCTGTCACCTAAACACCTGGCATTGTCAGAGAAAACCAGGCTTGATTCGGCGGGATGCGTCTTGAAAGTGTCTTTGGATGAAGAGCCCCTTTCGCTATTTCAAGACTTCGCCCGAAATCATCCGCCTTGCGGTGATGATATATGTGCGCTTCCCACTGTCGCTACGCAATGTCGAGGACCTTCTCCACGAGCGCGGGATCGAGGTGAGCCACGATCCGATCCGGTTCTGGTGGAACCGTTTTGGCCCGATCTTTGCCGCCGAGATCCGCAAGAAGCGGAAGGGTCGAATACGCGCGTTGTTGGGTTGGCGGTGGCACCTCGATGAGGTGTTCGTGAAAATCAATGGCGAACGCCATTACCTGTGGCGTGCCGTGGACCAGGAAGGCGAGATGCTGGAGGCCTTTGTCTCGAAGAAGAGAGATCGCAAGGCCGCCTTGAAATTCCTCAGGAAACTGATGAAGCGCTACCCTCGACCGGATGCGATCATCACGGATCGGCTAAGGTCTTACCGCGCGGCATTGCGTGAACTGGGCGGAAGCGGTCGGCATCAAGCTGGCCGCTGGCTGAACAATCGTGCGGAGAATTCCCACCTGCCGTTCCGGCGACGAGAACACGCGATGCTCCGTTTCAGGCGGATGCGAAGCCTCCAGAAATTTGCCACCGTCCATTCTTCCGTCTACAACCACTTCAACCTGCGACGATTCCTCTGCTCACGGGACAATTTCAAGCTCAACCGCGCCGCTGCACTTGCCCAGTGGCGTCAACTCGGGGCGGCCTAATTCCCTATCGCCAGCGGAGAACTCAGACCTGCTAATTTCCTCTGACAGTGCCCTCCCCTCCTATCGATCGCCCAAGGCTTCCGCCTGCCGTTTGAAGCTCTTCTCGACCACTGCGGAACCAATCGAATCGCCAAAGACGTTCACCGCCGTCCTGAAACGATCTAGTAGCCAGTCGACCGACAGGATCAGCCCGATATATTCGACAGGTAATCCGACCGCGTTCAACACGATCACCATCGTGACCAGCCCGGCTTCGGGAATGCCCGCGGCTCCGATAGCCGCCATGGTAGCAGTGACGGCAATCACAAGCTGCGAGGTGATCGTGAGCTCAAACCCAATCGCCTGTGCGATGAATATGGCAGCCGCGGCCTCATAGAGGGCGGTGCCATCCATATTGATCGTGGCGCCCAAGGGAAGAACGAAATCGGAGGATTGTTTCGATACCTTGGCCTTTTCGACGGCACAATTCATCGTGATCGGCAGCGTTGCCGTTGAACTCGCAGTTGAAAAGGCCGTCAGTAGAGCCTGGGACATCTGGTACATGAAACGGACCGGGTTTCTTCGGGTGAAGATCCACAGGATCAAGGGAAGCGTTAAAAATGCATGGACCCCCAGCCCGGCAAGGACCGTTCCAAAGTACGCTCCAGTCTGTTGAAGAACCGCTCCCAGATTTCCCCCAGCCTGAGCTTCACCAAAGCGGGCAGTCACCAGGCAGAAGATTCCGAACGGGGCCAGTTTCATCAGCAACAGGATGAACGACAAGAGCGCTTCGTTGACTTGGACGATTATCTCGGTAAGCGCCTGGACTCGGGTGCCCATTGTCGTGAGCATTCCGGCAAAGATGATCGAGAAGAAAATCAGCGGTAGCAGGCTGGTCTTGGCTGCCGACTCGATCAGGTTGTCGGTAAAGAGCATCAGGACCAAGCCCCGAAGGATTGTTCCCAGGTCCGCATCTTCCCGGCCAGCAGTGCTCACCTGACCCTCCGCGAGGCTCGCGTCCAGGGTCGTCTGGTCGACACCGACACCAGGTTGAATCAAATTCACCATGAGCAGACCCACGATCACAGCCAGGACGGTTGTCATCAGGTAATAGGTCACCGCAAAACCGCCGGGGCGGCCCAGTTTTCGAATGTCGCCGAGTCCAATGATGCCGCTCATCACGCTGGCCATCACCAGCGGAACGACCATCATCGTGAGCACGTTGAGGAATATCTTACCCCCAAGCTCGAACTGCATTGCAAATCTTGGAGCAAAAACAGCCAGGAGGATGGCCGCAACAATCGCAACGGCGATGTACAAGGTCAGATGGCTCTTCGGTTTATCGGGCATTGTGTAACCGACGATGAACCATCATTATGCTCTTGCCAAGCCTGAAAAAGCTAGCGAACGAGCATCGCTGCGTTCCGAGGACAAGAATCGGCCCTCAAAGGCCACTCAACGGCCCCGAGTGGTTCTTACTCTGGCAGCCGTGCAAACGATCGAGGCGTGGAAGACTTGGTGGGGAAGTTGATGCAAGGTCCTCCGTTTTAGCTGTTTAAGATCTGCTGCTTCCATTGGATTTCAGGCAACTTATTGATGCAATAGTTGATATATAAAACATTACGGAATTTCCTAGTTTAAGACCTTGATCTTGTCACTGTACGATGGTTGGCGGGATTGTAGTGAACACTGGCCCTGTTAACTTCAATCCGATTGCGTATACCGACTGGCCTGGAGTAAGCGACATTACGTTGACTAGCCCGGATATTTCATGAAGGGTAAAGTTTGGCTCGTTATTGCTATTGGAGATGGATTTCTTTGTATTTTGAGCAGATCGTCTTGATTTTTAGGTGTTTTTCAGGGTGTAGAGACACTGCCCCCTTTCCCCCATTGGTTCGGTAGTGCCGGGGGCAGCACCAATGCACCCTTTAGGTTGGCACCAATCGGCGGGCCGCATGGTTGAAAAGACTGGCCCAAGGATAACTCTCACTTAGGTGAAAGTGAATCGTTCGGGTGTTGCGCACGATGACCGCTCCGATCTTGATTAATTTGAGCCGCAGGGTGTGGCATTGGGCCCGCGCCCACTTCGTCCCTTTTAAGGCTAACCGGCGCATGGCTTCCATCAAGGTGTAGGCCAGCGCCGACAAGAGCAATCGCCACTGATTGGCCCACCATTGATGGGCGCTGGTGCGCTCGCTGAACAATTGCATCTGTTCCTTGATTCGGTTCTCCATTTCACCGCGGCCACAGTATACCTTGTCGTAAAGCTCCTGGGGATCGCCCGGCAGGTTCGTCACCACGAAGCGCGGGTTGGACCCCTGTGCGGTGTGTTCGGCTTTATGGATGACCAACCGCAGCCATCGCCACGAATCGGCAGCATAGACGAAGTCCTGGAATAACCGTTGTTTTTTACCCCTTAGTTCGAACCATTCTTTGGCCTGCTTTTGCAACTGCTGGGCGTCTTGCTGCAAGCGTGCATTGCGAGCCATCCCCACGATGTAACTAACTTCGTTGCGGTCGCACCAAGAGAGTATCCGGTCTCGACAAAATCCACTGTCGGCGCGCCAAATAATCCGCGTACGGGGCCAGCTTTGGCGAATCCGTTTAACCAGCAATTTGAGGATGGCCCCGGCATGCTTGCTGGCATCGATCTTGCTCGGCCGCAGGTAGGCCACCAGCAGCTGATCACCGCAAAAAACATATAGCGGCAGAAAACAGTAATGATCATAATAACCGTGGAAAAAACGTCCCTCCTGGAGCCCGTGCACCGGATTGTCGGTGGCGTCAAAGTCCAGGATGATCTCTTCGGGTTCCTCGGCAAAGGAGCCCATGAACTGTTCGACCAACAGCTCGTTTACCGCAAAGGCCGCCCGCCGATCCTGCCCGTTTTCAAAACGACACAAAGTCGGCGCGCTGGCCAACGTTTCAATGCGCCCCGTTACCGTTTGCAACAATGGATCGTGGCGCAGGGTATCAAAGTCGTTCAAATCCTCATAGCCCGCCACCAGCCCGTAAACGCGCTGCCGCAGCATCCCCAAGACCTCATGGCGTACTTTGCCCTTCTGCCGTTTGTCCACTAACTGTCGGGCCGCTCGTTCGGTCAAGCCCAACTGCCGATCCACTTCCCGGATCAAAAGCAGTCCGGCATCCGAAGTAACCTCTCCGCCCTTGAAATCAACCCGCACACGGCGGCCTTTTACCCTTGTCAACTGTAGCTTTAATTGTTTACCTTTTGTCATCGCTGATATTGCTTTAATTATTGATCTATCCTGCTGTATATCAGCAGTTAAGCATATCAACGATACTTTTTTTACGAAATATCCGGGCTAGCCCAACATGATCCTCTGGGATCGTTCCCAGCTCATCAAGTAAGAAAGCCTTAGCTGAGTTTGCTGGAATATACACATCCACATTGAAAACATCCGTTGCTATTTCCCCACCAAACAACCTCACCCCAACGTCGAGCGGCTGATTTGAAGGGTTTGCCAATGCTAACAGCTCAATCCGCATGATACGAACGCTGAAGCTCTCGCTGTGGCTGCCGATTGGCGTGGTCGTTCTGTCGGTGATCCGGTTCGGCTTCGACCCGAGTTTCTCTACCGGTTTCGTCCCTATGCTGTTCTCCCTGCCCGCGATGGTCTTCGGACTCGTCTTCGCCTGGCCCGGCGGCATCCCGCTGACGCGCGCCCTGGAGCGGCTGCATCCGGTTTCCCGGCCGGCTACATACGCGTGCGCGGCCGTACTTTGTCCACTCTCGGTGGCCGCCGCCACCATCGGCGGTCTGTTCGGACCGCCCGGCATCTGGATCTACGCCGGGATCGTCTCGCTCCCGGCGTGGCTGGTGCTGTGGCTCCTGCAGTGGCGCGCCCGCCGTCTGGCGGCGTTGGGCGGCAGCGAGCAAGGCGAGGCAGGGCTTTCGTGATATAGGCCCCGATCCATGCAACAACGCTCTGTTAGTTGAGTTGCGACCGATCCTGCATATCCATCTGGACCCCTGGGGACCGGCGCAATCCCGTGCCGCCGCGCTTCGGCGCAAGTGATGCGCCCGTTACAGTTGTCGTCCCACTGCGCCAGGGCATCAACGACGGCCGGCTGCGGTATCGCGGGGGACACGGGCGGCGCTGACAAGGGGCGCGGGGAATGCCGGACCATGTTGGTGGAAGGGCAGCCGGTCAGAATCCTCTCGACCGCGGCGGCTTCTGCCCGGTCTATGGTCAGGCGGTACTTACGGCGGACAGCTAGAGTTCGTGCAGCAAACCAGCAAGTGTTCACTGCGGGGGTCCACTCGGCTACGTCCTTGCCGATCTTCTGGTAGCGGTTGAGACGGGGATGCGCCAGCGTGAGGTTCAGGAGGTCGCGGGCAAAGGCGGCTTTGACGCCGGCGCTTGCTGCGCACAGGCCGCTGTCGTGGGCTTCGGAGCGGGCGACGATGTGCTCGATGTCCGTGTCGCGCGGGTGCTGCGGAAGTAGGTGCCGGTGTACGGGCCGTAGATCGCCCCGCCGAGTTCGGCCACGATCCGGGCTTCCACGGACTGTGGATAGGGATAGTCATCGGGGCTGTAGGGGGAGTGATGTGCACTGGAAAAAGTGGACACGAGATTCTCCTAAATGGAGAATCGAAGCATGGGAAGAAGACGCTTTAGCCCGGATATTTCGTAAAAAAAGTATCGTTGATATGCTTAACTGCTGATATACAGCAGGATAGATCAATAATTAAAGCAATATCAGCGATGACAAAAGGTAAACAATTAAAGCTACAGTTGACAAGGGTAAAAGGCCGCCGTGTGCGGGTTGATTTCAAGGGCGGAGAGGTTACTTCGGATGCCGGACTGCTTTTGATCCGGGAAGTGGATCGGCAGTTGGGCTTGACCGAACGAGCGGCCCGACAGTTAGTGGACAAACGGCAGAAGGGCAAAGTACGCCATGAGGTCTTGGGGATGCTGCGGCAGCGCGTTTACGGGCTGGTGGCGGGCTATGAGGATTTGAACGACTTTGATACCCTGCGCCACGATCCATTGTTGCAAACGGTAACGGGGCGCATTGAAACGTTGGCCAGCGCGCCGACTTTGTGTCGTTTTGAAAACGGGCAGGATCGGCGGGCGGCCTTTGCGGTAAACGAGCTGTTGGTCGAACAGTTCATGGGCTCCTTTGCCGAGGAACCCGAAGAGATCATCCTGGACTTTGACGCCACCGACAATCCGGTGCACGGGCTCCAGGAGGGACGTTTTTTCCACGGTTATTATGATCATTACTGTTTTCTGCCGCTATATGTTTTTTGCGGTGATCAGCTGCTGGTGGCCTACCTGCGGCCGAGCAAGATCGATGCCAGCAAGCATGCCGGGGCCATCCTCAAATTGCTGGTTAAACGGATTCGCCAAAGCTGGCCCCGTACGCGGATTATTTGGCGCGCCGACAGTGGATTTTGTCGAGACCGGATACTCTCTTGGTGCGACCGCAACGAAGTTAGTTACATCGTGGGGATGGCTCGCAATGCACGCTTGCAGCAAGACGCCCAGCAGTTGCAAAAGCAGGCCAAAGAATGGTTCGAACTAAGGGGTAAAAAACAACGGTTATTCCAGGACTTCGTCTATGCTGCCGATTCGTGGCGATGGCTGCGGTTGGTCATCCATAAAGCCGAACACACCGCACAGGGGTCCAACCCGCGCTTCGTGGTGACGAACCTGCCGGGCGATCCCCAGGAGCTTTACGACAAGGTATACTGTGGCCGCGGTGAAATGGAGAACCAAATCAAGGAACAGATGCAATTGTTCAGCGAGCGCACCAGCGCCCATCAATGGTGGGCCAATCAGTGGCGATTGCTCTTGTCGGCGCTGGCCTACACCTTGATGGAAGCCATGCGCCGGTTAGCCTTAAAAGGGACGAAGTGGGCGCGGGCCCAATGCCACACCCTGCGGCTCAAATTAATCAAGATCGGAGCGGTCATCGTGCGCAACACCCGAACGATTCACTTTCACCTAAGTGAGAGTTATCCTTGGGCCAGTCTTTTCAACCATGCGGCCCGCCGATTGGTGCCAACCTAACCCGGATATTTCGTAAAAAAAGTATCGTTGATATGCTTAACTGCTGATATACAGCAGGATAGATCAATAATTAAAGCAATATCAGCGATGACAAAAGGTAAACAATTAAAGCTACAGTTGACAAGGGTAAAAGGCCGCCGTGTGCGGGTTGATTTCAAGGGCGGAGAGGTTACTTCGGATGCCGGACTGCTTTTGATCCGGGAAGTGGATCGGCAGTTGGGCTTGACCGAACGAGCGGCCCGACAGTTAGTGGACAAACGGCAGAAGGGCAAAGTACGCCATGAGGTATTGGGGATGCTGCGGCAGCGCGTTTACGGGCTGGTGGCGGGCTATGAGGATTTAAACGACTTTGATACCCTGCGCCACGATCCATTGTTGCAAACGGTAACGGGGCGCATTGAAACGTTGGCCAGCGCGCCGACTTTGTGTCGTTTTGAAAACGGGCAGGATCGGCGGGCGGCCTTTGCGGTAAACGAGCTGTTGGTCGAACAGTTCATGGGCTCCTTTGCCGAGGAACCCGAAGAGATCATCCTGGACTTTGACGCCACCGACAATCCGGTGCACGGGCTCCAGGAGGGACGTTTTTTCCACGGTTATTATGATCATTACTGTTTTCTGCCGCTATATGTTTTTTGCGGTGATCAGCTGCTGGTGGCCTACCTGCGGCCGAGCAAGATCGATGCCAGCAAGCATGCCGGGGCCATCCTCAAATTGCTGGTTAAACGGATTCGCCAAAGCTGGCCCCGTACGCGGATTATTTGGCGCGCCGACAGTGGATTTTGTCGAGACCGGATACTCTCTTGGTGCGACCGCAACGAAGTTAGTTACATCGTGGGGATGGCTCGCAATGCACGCTTGCAGCAAGACGCCCAGCAGTTGCAAAAGCAGGCCAAAGAATGGTTCGAACTAAGGGGTAAAAAACAACGGTTATTCCAGGACTTCGTCTATGCTGCCGATTCGTGGCGATGGCTGCGGTTGGTCATCCATAAAGCCGAACACACCGCACAGGGGTCCAACCCGCGCTTCGTGGTGACGAACCTGCCGGGCGATCCCCAGGAGCTTTACGACAAGGTATACTGTGGCCGCGGTGAAATGGAGAACCGAATCAAGGAACAGATGCAATTGTTCAGCGAGCGCACCAGCGCCCATCAATGGTGGGCCAATCAGTGGCGATTGCTCTTGTCGGCGCTGGCCTACACCTTGATGGAAGCCATGCGCCGGTTAGCCTTAAAAGGGACGAAGTGGGCGCGGGCCCAATGCCACACCCTGCGGCTCAAATTAATCAAGATCGGAGCGGTCATCGTGCGCAACACCCGAACGATTCACTTTCACCTAAGTGAGAGTTATCCTTGGGCCAGTCTTTTCAACCATGCGGCCCGCCGATTGGTGCCAACCTAAAGGGTGCATTGGTGCTGCCCCCGGCACTACCGAACCAATGGGGGAAAGGGGGCAGTGTCTCTACACCCTGAAAAACACCTAAAAATCAAGACGATCTGCTCAAAATACAAAGAAATCCATCTCCAATAGCAATAACGAGCCAAACTTTACCCTTCATGAAATATCCGGGCTAAAGGGTGCATTGGTGCTGCCCCCGGCACTACCGAACCAATGGGGGAAAGGGGGCAGTGTCTCTACACCCTGAAAAACACCTAAAAATCAAGACGATCTGCTCAAAATACAAAGAAATCCATCTCCAATAGCAATAACGAGCCAAACTTTACCCTTCATGAAATATCCGGGTTAGTATAGAGTTCAAAAATGAGGCAGTTCAACTGATGATACTCGATGGTCTGAGCGCCACCGAGGTATCGACCAAACTTGGGGTCAACACCAACCAATTGTATAGGTGGAAGAGGCTCTATCTGGACGATCAGCAGGGCGAAGCCACCTCAAAGCGACAGAGCAGTCCGAAGGAGATGGCGGCCGAGATAGATCGTCTTCGCAAAGAGCTGCGCCGCTCGGAGCGGATCAACCAGATACTAAAAAAAACGGTGGGCTACTTTGCCAAGGACGAACAATGAAGTACCAGTTTGTCAAAGACAACGAGGGGCGCTTCAAGATCGAGGAAATATGCTCGGCGATGGGGATTTGTCGCAGTGGCTATTACTGCTGGAGGCACCGAGCGCCCTCGGCCCGGCGGATCGAGGACGAGGGAATCAAGGGGGCGATCCTGAAGGTACACAAAGAGGCCAAGGGCCGCTATGGGCATCGGCCAATGCACCGCCATCTGAAGGATGATGAGGGCATCGATTGCGGCCGTGACCGGGCTCTGCGTCTGATGCGTGAAATGGGAATCAAAAGCACCCAGAGTAAACGCTTTAAGCCATTAAAAACCAACAGTAACCATCCCTATGGTTACAGCCCCAATGTGCTTAAAAAGCATGGCCAGCCGACCCATATCGACGAGGTCTGGGTGGCGGACACGACCTACCTACGGACCCTGGCCGGTTGGATGTACTTGGCCACGGTGATGGACCTGTTCAGCCGACGCCTGCTGGGCTGGAGCGTTTCCAACCACAACGACGCGAAGCTGGTTGGCAAGGCCCTCAAAGCCGCGGCCATGGAATCGTTCTACGGCCGCTTCAAGACCAGCACGATTCGAGGCCGCCACTTTGCCGACGAGCGCGAACTGCGATCAACTGTCTTCGAATACGTGGAAATCTTCTACAACCGATATCGCAAACATTCCTCTCTGAGTTACCAAAGCCCAGTCCAATTCGAGGAAAATATTTGCCCCCCATGGGGGGCAACGAGAAAACAAAACCCTTTACCAAAACAAGCCGCCTGACACACTAATCAATAAACAATGAATATAAGAGAATCCCGTGTCCAACAAATCCAGTACACGTCACCATTGGTTCGGTAGTGCCGGGGGCAGCACCAATGCACCCTTTAGGTTGGCACCAATCGGCGGGCCGCATGGTTGAAAAGACTGGCCCAAGGATAACTCTCACTTAGGTGAAAGTGAATCGTTCGGGTGTTGCGCACGATGACCGCTCCGATCTTGATTAATTTGAGCCGCAGGGTGTGGCATTGGGCCCGCGCCCACTTCGTCCCTTTTAAGGCTAACCGGCGCATGGCTTCCATCAAGGTGTAGGCCAGCGCCGACAAGAGCAATCGCCACTGATTGGCCCACCATTGATGGGCGCTGGTGCGCTCGCTGAACAATTGCATCTGTTCCTTGATTCGGTTCTCCATTTCACCGCGGCCACAGTATACCTTGTCGTAAAGCTCCTGGGGATCGCCCGGCAGGTTCGTCACCACGAAGCGCGGGTTGGACCCCTGTGCGGTGTGTTCGGCTTTATGGATGACCAACCGCAGCCATCGCCACGAATCGGCAGCATAGACGAAGTCCTGGAATAACCGTTGTTTTTTACCCCTTAGTTCGAACCATTCTTTGGCCTGCTTTTGCAACTGCTGGGCATCTTGCTGCAAGCGTGCATTGCGAGCCATCCCCACGATGTAACTAACTTCGTTGCGGTCGCACCAAGAGAGTATCCGGTCTCGACAAAATCCACTGTCGGCGCGCCAAATAATCCGCGTACGGGGCCAGCTTTGGCGAATCCGTTTAACCAGCAATTTGAGGATGGCCCCGGCATGCTTGCTGGCATCGATCTTGCTCGGCCGCAGGTAGGCCACCAGCAGCTGATCACCGCAAAAAACATATAGCGGCAGAAAACAGTAATGATCATAATAACCGTGGAAAAAACGTCCCTCCTGGAGCCCGTGCACCGGATTGTCGGTGGCGTCAAAGTCCAGGATGATCTCTTCGGGTTCCTCGGCAAAGGAGCCCATGAACTGTTCGACCAACAGCTCGTTTACCGCAAAGGCCGCCCGCCGATCCTGCCCGTTTTCAAAACGACACAAAGTCGGCGCGCTGGCCAACGTTTCAATGCGCCCCGTTACCGTTTGCAACAATGGATCGTGGCGCAGGGTATCAAAGTCGTTCAAATCCTCATAGCCCGCCACCAGCCCGTAAACGCGCTGCCGCAGCATCCCCAATACCTCATGGCGTACTTTGCCCTTCTGCCGTTTGTCCACTAACTGTCGGGCCGCTCGTTCGGTCAAGCCCAACTGCCGATCCACTTCCCGGATCAAAAGCAGTCCGGCATCCGAAGTAACCTCTCCGCCCTTGAAATCAACCCGCACACGGCGCCCTTTTACCCTTGTCAACTGTAGCTTTAATTGTTTACCTTTTGTCATCGCTGATATTGCTTTAATTATTGATCTATCCTGCTGTATATCAGCAGTTAAGCATATCAACGATACTTTTTTTACGAAATATCCGGGCTAAGCTTTTCCTTAGTTGTCCTAAGGAATCGGACCGATGTTCCTTAGTTGTCCTAACCCTGCTCGAGCTCATAAAGAATGCGATAGATGAGGCGCCCTGTTGGATTACTGCCGGGGTTTCCTTCCAGGGCATCGCCCTTGGCTTCTGAGAGGATTTGCTCGAATCGCGGACCTAAAAGTGCATGGGCCATCTGGAGGAACTTCTCGGTTTTCTCCAACTTTACCCCTGCCCGTTCCAGAAGTTCGCGGTGGTAGTATTCGAGCGCCCTGGCCTTCTTCAGGCGCTCCTGAAAAGAAGCCTGAGAGCGTCCGCCTTTTGTCCAGCCCTCCAGCATCTTGGATTTTTTGGGCGGGGCGATTGTCTTGGGAGCGCTACCCTTCTCCACCCAGAAGATCAGTTTGAAGTCCGAACCGTCGCGGGTTTCAAGCAAATCGGCGCGCAAGATTCCATCGATGATCTCCGCGCCGTTGAGTTGAGAAAGGATCGAATTCTTGTTCTGGGTGAAGACTTGCTTACGCTTGCTTTTGGCGGCCGGAACCGGCGCGCCAATCTGCTCAAGGATCGTAGCAAGCTTGATCGAAAACGGCTCGGATTTTGTGTGGTGAACGGCGCGGCTCGGAATGTAAGTGTAAATGGCCTGAGCCTTGGGACTGCGTAAGGAGGTCAAGACATCAAGGCAGATGCGAGCTAACTCCTCCCACCGCTTTAAGAGTCCGAAGAATTCGGGGCTTAAGGTCACGCGGTCGAGCCACATTTCATGCTGCATGGATAGCGCTTTGAGTGCATCACGCCGCCTGGCGGCCTTTTGATGAATTTTGATGTCTCCAAGAATCTGGAAGTATTCGACCTTGCCCCCGTCGATTTCTCTGGCCACCCAGGTTTCCTGAAGATCGAAAAGGATATTCAGGATATCGCGCGCGTAGCGGCCGCCCTGACTGGAAGCGTAGCGGCGGCAAAATTCATTCATGGAAAAGAAAATCTCTCTTCCGTTCTGCAAGCGTTCGCGGAAAGAGAGCAGCGTAAAGCATGCCCTGCCGTGGCGCATATCCAGCGCCGGAGAGGATCGGCGCTTAGTCGGGTGCTCAAGGCCGATCACCCATCGTTTGCCATCCACGACGATCTCGCGCCCCTGGGATTGTTTCACAGCCGCAAAGAAGGGCGCGACAATCATCTCGCGCGGCACAAGGGGTGTGATGGGCTCCAGCTTAGGCACGTCGCTTCCCCTTCCCCTTAGATCGTCTAATGATGGTAAGATGGCATGAAGTCATGTCTACAAGTCAATCTGGTATTTCGTAAAGAGATCATGCATGGCCTCCTGGAGCAGCATTTCGACGGTGCGCCCTTCTCTGGCAGCCAGCATCTTGATGGTCTGACGGTAGGCCGGGTCAAAGAAGCCTTGGATCTGCTTCTTCCCTGTCCGGCTTTTGGACGTTCCGGCCCGGTGATGCTCTAGTACGTCAACGGGGTTATGGGTCTCCTCGGCCGCGGCCCCTAAGCTTTCAAGATTAAGCGCCGATCTTTTTGTTTTCATCGGTTTGCGTCCCTTCGTTGTGATGGCTTGATGGCATGAATGCAAGATTGCATATTTTCTTGTAAAGGATTCTGACCTCCTGGGCGGCTTTGCCTTCGGGCTCGTATTCAAGGGCGGTCCGCCCGTCGATGAGCCCGTGATGATAGGCCACGCGGCGGCCCAGACCATGGGGAAGTACGTTGACGGCGAGCTTGCGCAGTGTCGTTCTGGCTTCTTCGTGAAGCTTTCCGAAGGGCTCGATCTGAGTCAAAACCGTGAAAATTTTCGCTTCGGGCTTCAGATTGGCTAGCTTGGTCAATCGAAGGGTGTTCTGAATGGCCCGGAGGTCCATGACCGAGGGCTTACAAGCAATCAGGATGATATCAGCCACCGCGGCGGCATTGATCGCCGGCTTATCCGATTGCGGAGCTGTATCAATGAACAGGAAATCCATACCCTGGAGCTCGGCTTCTGCGGTAAACTGGTCCAGAGCCGCTGAATGGGTCGGCTGGACGTGGGGCAGGGGCTCTTTACGCGCCTTGTGCCACATAGTGGCCGAAGCCTGCTCGTCAAGATCGGCGATCACGGCTGTCTTGCCGTCTTGCTGAGCGGCAACAGCCAAGTGCAAAGCCAGGGTGGTTTTCCCCGATCCGCCTGTAGACGCCGGGGAAAAACCGGTACGGTAAAGAGGGCGCTTTAAAACCGGTACGCTTATCCTAGAAAGGAGGAGTGTATCGAGATATGAAGCAATGGACAAGAGTGCGGCACAAAGTGCTGCGGGACAAGCAGAGCAAGCGCTCTGTAATGCGAGAAGAGGGACTGCACTGGGAGACCCTGGGAAAGATGCTGGCCTATTCCCAGCCGCCGGGAGACCGGCGCAAGAAGAGGCGAGAGCGCAAGATCGATCCGTATGTGGGCTGGATCGAGGAGGTGCTCAAAGCGGACCGGAACGTGCCCAAGAAGCAGCGCCATACGGCCAAACGGATCTACCAGCGTTTGGGTCGGGAGAAGGGCTACCAAGGGGGCTACACGGCGGTCAAGGAGGTGGTGGCCGAGCTGCGCGAGCGAGGCGGCGGGAAGTGTTCGTGCCGCTGGAGCACCGCCCCGGGGAGGGACAGGTGGACTTCGGTCATGCCCTGGTGAAGGAGGCGGGGCAATTGCGTAGGCGGCCATTTTTTGCCATGAGCCTGCCCTACAGCGATGCCTTTTTCGTGCAGGTGTTCGAACGGGAGTGCACGGAGAGCTTCTGGGAGGGGCACCTGCGAGCTTTTGAGTTTTTCGGGGCGGTGCCCCGGCGCATCAGCTATGACAACTCGAAGGTGGCGGTGGGTAAGATTATCGGTTCGCGTGAACGCAAGCTGACCGACGGGTTTCTGCAGCTACAGAGCCATTACCTGTTCGAGGAACACTTCTGTCTGCCCGCCCGGCCCAACGAGAAGGGCGTGGTCGAGGGGATCGTGCGTTATGCCCGGGCCAACTTCCTGGTACCGGTACCGCAGGTTCGGGACCTGGAGGAACTCAACGCAAAGCTGTTGGAGGCATGTGAGCGGGACATGGAGCGTAAATTACGCGGGAAAAGGGCGGTGAAAAAGGAACTGCTGGCCGAGGAGCGCGCCGTCATGCTGGCGTTGCCGCCCATACCCTTTGAAGCGAGCCGCAAACGCTCGACCTGCGTCAGCAGCCTCTCGCTGGTGCGCTTCGAGTGCAACGACTATTCGGTGCCGGTGCGCTGCGCCCACCATCCGGTGGTGGTGGAAGGGTCCTGTCGGCAGGTGATGATCTTCTGTGGGGGCCAAGAGGTGGCCCGGCACCGCCGCATTTGGGATAAAGAGCAAGTCTCTTTCGAGCCGGTGCACTACCTGGCTTTGCTGGAGAAAAAACCGGGCGCTTTGGACTTCGCCCGCCCACTCTCGGGCTGGCAGTTGCCGCAGTGCCTGCAGGTCCTCAGACGCCGGCTCGAAAGCCAATGCGGGGGCGAAGGCACCCGGGAGTATATCCGGGTGCTGCGGCTGTTGGAGAAACACCCCATGGCGGCCTTGCAGCAGGCCGTCGTCTCGGCCCTGCGGGTGGGGGGACTGACTCGTGAGGCCATCGCCCAGTATCTCTATCCTCAGGAAGACTACGGGAGCAGAACCTTCCGGCTGGACGGCCATCCACACCTGCGTCACGTCCGTGTGGCCGCCCCTGACCTCGGTGCCTACAGCGAACTGCTCAAGATTCCAGGAGGGGCTTTATGAAGGAAGAAAAAAACCAGCTGCTGTTACACCATCACCTCAAGAAACTGAAGTTGCCCACCATCCTGCGCGAATGGCCGGCGGTGGCCGCGGCTTGTTCCCGGGACCGGCTCGATTACGCCGCCTTTTTGTTGCATCTGGTCGAACGGGAGCTCATTGAACGCGAACAGCGGGCCGCCCAGCGGCGGATCAAAAACGCCCGTTTCCCCGTGCTCAAGACCCTCGAGAGCTTCGCCTTTGAAGCGCAGCCCTCGATCAACGAAGCGCTCATCCGAGAGCTCATGCGCGGGGAGTATGTCGACCAGCGCGAAAACGTGCTGCTCCTCGGTAACGCCGGTACCGGTAAAACGCACCTGGCCACCGCCCTGGGCTTTGCCGCCTGTGCCCAGGGCCGGCGGATCCGTTTCTTCGGGGTCACCGCCCTGGTTACCCATATGCTCGAGCAACGCGACAACCACGACCTGCAGCGCTTCATGAAGCAACTCGAAAGGCTCGACCTACTCATCCTCGACGAACTCGGTTACGTCCCTTTTTCCAAGACCGGTTCCGAACTGCTCTTCGACGTGGTCAGCCGCGCTTACGAGCGCACCAGTCTCATCGTCACCACCAACCTGCCCTTTGAGAACTGGATCGAAGTGCTCGGTTCCGAACGGCTCACCGGAGCTCTGCTGGACCGACTCACCCATCGGGTGCATATCCTCGAAGCCAACGGGCAAAGCTACCGCTTGCGCGATGCTCGACGCCGTCGCCGTGGCACAAAACAATAAACGCCTTGGGCCCGGCTCGTCGGCCTCCGGCCTCCTCACCGACCCCAAGCCAATCCCCAAAACCAACTCCCAAACCCTAAACCTTGACGTACCTGCAATTACTAACCTAAACCTTATTCCAAGCGTACCGGTTTTACCCCGACCCCCGTACCGGTTTCATCCCGGCGTTTACACAGCAGAACCTCGAAAGTAATCATCTAGCACCTCCATATTGGTATGTCACCAGCGGCTGTGTACAGTTTTGGGTAAAACCCCTTATAATTCCCCAATTTTGGTCCTGAGCGAGGCGCCCTTGAAGGTGCCGGGACACATAAGTCCCTGCTCTTCAAGGGGAACGCTGCTCAGGACCAAAATTGCCCCAGCCCTTCGGGTTGTGGCGGTTTGGGGCATCTGCGGCGTCCGATCGGCTCGGAGAACCCCATTTACGGGTTGATCCGAACCGATCCGCCTTGCTTATGCCGCCAAAACGCTCACAACAGAGGGCATTCACCCTTTTCGAACAGGCTCATGCTAGATCGTAGCGGAAAGCGGAAGCTTCTCGTATTCCAGGATGCCCGAAGTTTCACCGTGCCTTATACCAAATCTCATTAGGTATGATAATAAGTTATTTGGCAGAAGCGTTTGCTTGAATGTGCTGCCAGCCTCCGCCAACTAAAGAGAGGACTTTTTCAGTGTCCTCCCACCAGTCTTTGAGATGGGTTGCGACGACTTCTTCGAGTCGCTCAATGCTCGGCCACAGTTTGTTGGCCGTTTGATCCTGTATCATATCCCAAAGTCTTTCAATCGGGTTGAGTTCAGGACTATACGGCGGCAAATTCACGATATGTATGCCCGGGGGGACGTTGGGGTGCTCCGAGTCGTGCGGATGGAAGCCTGCCCCGTCCCATACAACCACATGTTCCTCCTCAGGATATTGCTTTTTGATCTGTTGGAGGAAAGCCTCCGTCCACTGTAGATTCGTGCTAGGGGTTTGGATGCATACCATCTCGCCGTTGACCACGTCGAGGGCTCCGTAACAGTAGCTCCACTGGTATCTTGTCTGATATTTTTTGTGCGGCCGAAGCCCTCTTTGCGTCCAGCACCGGCGGTACACCGGAAGCAAACCAAAACGGCTTTCATCGGCAAACCACACCCGAACCCGATTGCCTCGGGTGAGGGAAAGCTCCTGGAGGATCTTAGAAAAGTCTCGCTTGAACGCTTCCGCTTTTGCCGAGTCCCGTTTCTCATGCACGGGCCGAGGGACTCGAAGCACCCCGGCGCATTTTTTTAGCCATCGCCACACCGTCTTGTAGGCGAAGGAGCGCCCGAAATGTCGCTCCAGCTCTTGCCCCGCCTGAACGGCTGTGTTCCAGCGCGCGACCTTCAAACCATTGAGCAAGAAGGCCTCCACCTCTTTGTCGCAACGGCTTTTGATCCCGCCTTTGTAGGCGCGTGTAAGCACCGCCCCGAGCCCTGCAGCACGATATTTGTCAAACCAACGCTGGATCGTCGCTTTGCCTCGGCCCACGATGGCTCCAATTTCATCAATGCTGTGGTGCGGCTGGAAGCCCATTTTTAATGCCACCAAACGCTCTTTACGCCAGCCGACAGCCTCTTTGTTGAGCAATTTCTTGATACGTTCACGGTCTTCATCGGTTCCCATATATCTTCTCATTCCGCCTTTATAGCTGCTTTTTAATCTTTATCAATCCTTTTGCGATTTGGTATTAGTACCTGCCGTAGGGCAGATTATCCGGCTGCGCGTCCGGGGCCGCACTCGCCTGAAACTTCAATCCTTCCATCAACTTCGGCTGGTGGGCCGCTCTTTATTGCCCTACGCCGCTCGATTGACCACCGGTGAGGAAATAGCTATCCACATCGCTCGCGAATGTGTCCGTGGCGGCATCGAGCCTACCGTCACCGAGGTCCGGTCGAAGGGAGGAGTCGCTGATTGATCGCTGACCGGATGAAGCGGTAAAACTGAAAGGATAGACGCCATCATCCGTGTCGACCCGAAGTGACCCTACCGCTTCACGCAAGTCTCCTCCGGTAACGGAAATCTCCTGAATGGTCGATGATGGATCTATTATGATTCTCGGGGCAGCCCGCCCGACAGGAGTGAGGTCACCAATAAGCAGAAAATTCGCAACGATGACGTCGGGTGCATTTATGCCGATGAATTGCAACACCCCCGGCAATCCCACGAAATTTGCATTGGCTGCGTTTATGCCGCCGATCATCGTTACTTGCCCATCGGCCGATTCCACCGAGATTGATTTAATGTCGGCAATTCCATCGACATTACCCGAAAAAGTGCTGCCACTGATTATGGCCGTGTCGACGCGATCGGGATCATTGCCTAAAGTAAACACCGATAAATAGGTTCCCGCTGTGGAATTTGCGATGGTTATCGTCGCCAGACCCTGCACATAGGTCTTCCCGGTTTGGTTGTTATAAGGAGATGGTACACTCGCGGCGAAGTCCTGTAGGCTGATCGTTAGGGTCGTATTCGGATCGTCGCTCCCGAATTCCACGAATACGAGATCACTGTCCAGATCGAGGAAAGCGACTCGAGTAATCTCGCCGGGAAAGGATGAGAACGTCGCTTCCGCCCCGTTTAATTCGAATCCGTCATAGATATTTGAATCCGTCATAGATATTTCCTTGAAACGAAGTGCCGTCGTTTACAAACAGGGCGGAGCCCTCCAGGAGCAGACTCGACGAAAGGGAAATGCGGGCCACCTGATATCCACCGGCTGTAAAGTCGGCATTCGGAAAAGCCGTTAATATCGCACCACCCGACGCGAACCCACTATGGAATTGCACCGTTCCATTTTCGTCTGGGCCCGTATTCGGCGCCGCCTGCTCGAGAAACGCCACGTTTGCCGGCACCTCGTCGTTCACTTCCGTACCGGCATCCCAAACCTGTGTTCCGAGGATTATGATCTCCGTCATGACGAAATTCCCTGATTCGTCAAAAACCTCATAGGCCATGGGATCCCCGTTACCTATGAACGCATCGTTACTCGGAATAATCATAGACGCGAAACTGAAATAGCGATTAAGCGGTGAACTGCTATCCAGGCTGAACTTGAACGCACTGGTGTTACCGGGAAAGAACACAGGGGGCGGACCCGGACCAGTGATGGTGGCGTCTTCAAAGCCCAACGCAGCGTTGGAAAATTCGGCCGAAAGCAAAGCGGTGGCGCCGTCCTCAGCTGTTGATTCCAGACCGGGAGAGGCTGCGGCACCCTCATCGAAGAGATTGAAGCTGCCATCATGAAATCCCACCCAGAACGGCGCAAGATGAGTCCCTTCCGCCGGTGCCAGATTACTAATTGTCACAAGAACTTCGACGGGAGTGGCAGGTTTTTCGGTGATTGTTATTCGGACTATCTCGTAATCTTCCATCGTAAAGTCGGCATTCGGAAAAGCACCTAAGATCGCCCCTTCCTCGCTGAACCCCTCATGGAACTGGACGTTTCCGTCTTCACTCTCACCGGTGTTCGGCGCCGCCTGCTCGAGAAATGCCACGTTTGCAGGCACCTCGTCATTGACCTCGCTGCCGGCATCCCAAACCTGACTGCCCATTATGAGAATTTCCGTTTCGATGAAGTTTCCCTCCTCGTCGAATATCTCAAAGACGAGGGGATCATCATTGGCGACAAAGGCATCGTTACTCGGAATTATCATGGAAGCGAAACTGAGGTAACGGCTCAGCGGCGAACCCGCGTCCAGGGTGAAGACAGTCGAATTCGAGTTACCCGGGAAAAAGACGGGAGGAGATCCCGGGCCGGTGATCGTCGCATCGCGCACGCCGCCTGCGCTCATTCCAAAATCGGCACTTACCGAACTCGTGTCTCCGTCCTCGGCGAGCGATTCGAGGGCTTCCGAAACGGTTTCTCCTTCATCAAACAGATCGAAACTCCCGTCGTGAAACCCGATCCATACCGGTGTCAAGTGCGTGCCTGCCTCGGGAGCAAGGTTTTCGATCGTCACCTTGATCGTTGTAGCATTCAAGCTGGAATTGAGCAACAGGCCAAACGCCATTATACCAACCGGCCATCGCTTCCGAGGGCAGATTTTACAGCAGAGGGAGAAAAGGATGTTTTCGATTCGAATCTTCATTGAGCGATTTTCTTTTTATTCAAAGCGTTAACCCGACTTTCGCACTTTGTGAGTTGAGTCCTTGATAATCAACACCCGTTTTTCAAAGGCACTACAAAGTCGTTTCGACTTTTCTTTTTACCATACTCTTTTTTACGGGCAATTTCTTCCATTGGCTCCAGCAGAGGGCGTTCACCCTTTTCGAACAGGCTCATGCTAGGACGAGACAGTGTCTCAAAGTCGTTGACAGGTTCCGCTTTGGACGTAGGTTTCGTGTCGTTCCACATCCAGTCCACCTCGTTCGTGTCGTTCCACATCCAGTCCACCTCGTTTTGGTAACCAAAACTTTGAACCGGGACCAGCAGAACCGTCAGGGTCAGGAGAATACACAGTGAGGAAGCGAAGCGTTTGATCGTCGATGCCATCTCCCGACGAAACCTAGGAAAAATGTTCGGAGGTGTCAAGGCCCCACATTTGGCATATCCGTTACGGTTACAAGCGCAGCCAAGCGTCAGGGTCAAAAGGAGTACTTCAGCACGAAGCTGAGCGCCCAGTATTGGATGTCGCTGAACGTCAGCGTGCTGTCGAATGGAGTTTCCCCGTCAGCCCGGACCGGTCTGTGACTTCTGATGAGGTCCCACACGGTGTCGCCTTCAAGATCCTGGAAAGAAGCCCAGCGTGCTTTCATGCCGATTGATACCTTTTCCGTCAGCGCGTAATCGAGGCCACCCAGGAATTGGAAGCCGAAGAGCGTGTCGGTGAACTCAGTATTCAGAAGGCTTAGCGTACCGGCGGCAGCCGGTGGTTTACCAGCCGGGTAGCCTTGAGCGATCGTCTTACGCAAAAAGCGGGCCTCGTAGTCCAGACTGGTGCGGGCCCAACCGACGCCCGCGCCCACATAAGGAGTCCAGCGCGAGTCGTTCAGAAAGTCGTAGTAGGCGTTCACGGAGAATTGATGAGCACTGAAGTCCGATATCCGTTCCGAGGGCGGGTCGAGCGTGCTCACCTCGTCATTCTTGTCTACCAGCGGAACGTTCTCACCATGGACCCTCCAAAGCGCGGAATCGCCTCCGTGAGACCGGTTCAAATATTCGAATTCAACGCGAAACCTGTCCAGCGCATACCCTACGCTGACGCCGCCCAAGAACCCGGCGCCCAGGTCAAATGAGTTGGTGGTGGTCGGTTGAGCCGTATTATTTGTGCAGTCCGGGTCGCTGAGTGGAACCACGTTGTGGTCTGGTCTGTCTTTAAGAAGCTGGTCGCATCTCGTCGGATGATTGACTGCGGTCAGCACGGACCCCATGTCTTCGGCATTTGCAAACCCCAACTCGATGCCGGCGTAGAATCCCTGCCGACTTGTTTTGGCGTTTGCCACGCCTGCCGAAGCGAGTATGCACAAACCCAGCACGAAGGCAAGACGTCTGGATGGGTTAAGGAGCATCATTTTCGTCATAGTCGCCTCTTCCACGGGGGGCTTTTGTAAGAACCTGTTATAAAACAGGTTATGCCAACAACAAGGTTATGCCAACAAAAGCAGAAAGTCCACCGGTAAAAAATCGTGATGCAAAGGAACTCGAATTTCAAGGCTTAAACGGAAAAAAGGTTTCGATTGTTTTCGATGAACCGGAATTAACTTCGGATGCGGGGCTCCTGGCGATCGGGGAATTTGAAAAATCGCTTGGATGGATTGAGAAACTGGCCGGATGCATCAGCGACGGACGGGTTGATCCGACGCATGGTATGAAAGAATTGCTGACCCAACGGATCTATCAGATCATGGGCGGCTATCCGGATGCGAATGACTGCGACCGGATGCGTAGTGATGGGACCCTGCAGACGATCAGCGGGGTGGAGCAGCCACTGGCGAGCCAGCCGACGATGTCGCGGCTGGAAAACACGGTGAAGGCCATAGATCTAAACCCGGGTTCCGTACGAGCTTTGACTGGTGCTGCAATTGCATTTTTAGAGAGTGGCAACCCGGAGGGTGCATTGTCGCCGTTAAATCAAAGCACTACTTTTCAACCAGAAATTTCGGTGATTTACTATCTGAGAGCAGCGGTGAATTCGGAACTAGGCGAACAATGGCGGTTTAAAGGCTCTTTTTGCGGAGGGCCGGCAACCCGGGCCACAGATCTCACTAGAAGTGGTATTTTATGATTGCGCTGAACCCGAACATTTCGGTGTCCCCTGTCTTGATTGCACCCGATACGGGTTCGCTTAAGTCTTCGCGCAGATTGGGTTGGTGACTGCGCAGCGGATCCCAGACGACGCCACCACCGCTGAAGGACTCGAAGTTAACCCAGCGGCCCTTGACCCCCAGAGTGATCGATTCGGTGAGTGCATAGTCCAATCCGAACAGTAACTGGTAGCCGAACAGCTTGTCGGAAAGCTTGTTTCGCGCACTGCTGGTGCTTCCGGCAAGATTCCTTCGGATCTCGTCCACGTTGGGCAAACCGGCTCCCGTTGTAATCGCGTTGGGGTCGGGATTCCGCGCCCACACACCGCCGTAGTCCATATCGGTAAACCCCACGCCAACGCCAATCCCCACGTAGGGCGTGAACTGGCTGCTGTTCGGAAAGTCGAAGTATAGGTTACCAAACAGATTGTGCGAGGTGAGGCTGCCTATGCTGTCCGTGGCCGTTAAAATTTCCTGGACCAACTTGTCGCCGCTGGCCCCGGAGGCGTCAAGAAGGGAGGAGGTCTGGTCGTATTCGGTGGCGCGGTAGAAGTATTCCAGTTCGGCGCGAAACCGGATCCACGCACTGTCCTGATATTTATCCCATAGTCTATAGCCAAGCGCCACTCCGGCCAGGATACCCTTGGAACCGTCAATCTTGTTCATCCAGTTGTCACCCTGACCCCGATTCGCACCCGTGCAGTTGTAGTTCTCATACCCCTCAGTTTGCGTGACCGTCGCGAATAACGGGTTGATGAATTCATCACACACACTGGCCCGGTCGTTGCTCGTGCCGGTTATATCCAGGTTCGGGGTGAAGTTGACTCCAAACTCGCTGCTCACATAGAGTCCCGAGCCGGCCTGTGCCAGGTGTGGTGTAAGCATCCACATGGCTACGACAGAAAGCATGCGTGAAAGAACGAAACTCACTGAATCTTCGACTGTGGGTGGTATTCTCGATCTGTTCACGGTTAGACTGCGCATGGATTCTTCCTTACGGGTTTAAGGAGGCGGTGAAAAATGTGGACTATACCAATTCTTAATGTCGGTGAAAAACTCGGGTAAGCAACACGATTTTCAGAACATTTTCAAGCCTCGTCTGCAGAATCTGTGGGTCGACTTTCGACATTATCGACTTGATCGAATCGAACCGCTCAAAGCCCAAGAAGCGCGGACCCTACAAAAAACGGATTTCAAACTGAGGCACTACCCATATTTCCTGTAAAAGTGAAAAAGGTGTAACCTCCTGAGAAAGAATAACGGGGTCAAAGAGGACCCCAAAAACAGGAGACTATACCTTTTTCACTTTTACAGGAAGGATATGACATCACCACGGCGTGTCAGAACCGATTCAGAACGTCTCCCGTATTCTTTTCGAGAACTGCTTTCTCCGGATTTTTAAAGCGGCGCTTGTTATCGCCCTTCAGAATCGCCCCCACAACCTGTATCGTAAAATCTGGGTTATTGGCGTCTTCAGCTTCACCGTTCACCGTAGTGCGATTCCCTAAGGAATAGGAGTCGGCACGGAAAGCCGAGGTCATTTGGGTGACCATAATTTCTGCCGATCCACGGCTTCCTCTTCGTCTCATCCCGTTTCCATGGTTATGTCCTTGACCGGCTTCCACCGGGCAGTCCGGTCTGAAAGTCTATTTCATGTCGGGTCTTGTCGCCATGGCCAACATCCGTTCGCAGACCCGTAAGGACTGACCTATAAGACAATCGCACCTCAAGGCCGCCAAACTTCGCTTTCCACTTGTAGAACGTGGTCTCGGAAATCCCATGGCGACGGCACACTTCCGACGTCTTCAGGCCCCGCTCCTACCCGCGCGGGATGCCGATTATCTGCTCTTCACTGAAACGGGAACGTCTTCATGTCCATCTCCTCTCCAGGCGATAGACTCCACCTTAAGCGGAAGGAAATCCAGGGGCCCAGTCAGCCTGATGGGGCTTCAGGCGGTCTACCGCGCGCCGCGCATCAGCGATCCTCACCCCGAGCACCGGGTCTACCCCTATCCGCTCAATGACTTGGCGATCGAGCTCTGGTGCGCCGACATCACCTACATCCCGGTGCGGCGCGGCTTTCTTTACCTGGTAGCGGTCATGAACTGGGCGAGTCGGCATGTGCTGGCTTGGCGTCTGTCGAACACCCTCGACGCGGGTTTCTGCACAGACGCTCTCGACGAGGCGCTGGCCCGCCACGGCACGCGCCGGAGATATTCAACACCGACCAGGGTAGCCAGTTCACCGGCTTCGCTTTCAGCGGCCGCCTGAGGGAAATTGGCGTCAAGATCTCGATGGACGGCAGGGGCCGGTGACTGGACAACATCCGCATCGAGCGGCTGTTGCGTTCGCTCAAATGCGAGGCCGTCTATCTGCGGGAGATCGCGGACGGCTTCGAGGGCCGGCTCGTCGTCGGTCAGAACTGATACTTTAGGTTGAGGCTGACGCCCCAGAATTGAATGTCCTCCGTCATCGCTGTGTATCGCACCCGCGCACCGCCCGGTTTAACAGCGGACTCATGACTGCGGAGCTGATCCCACTCTTCCCCATCCTCGAATTCACCGAAATCCGCCCACCGGAACTTGAGCCCAATGGTGACCGGCTCACTGACCCGATAATCCACCCCGGCGATCGCCTGATACCCGAACAGGCTATTCGAGAGCTTGGCCCTGCCGATGGTAGTCGTCCCGGCGACCCGCTGGTTCAGAAGCTCGCGGTTCTCACGTTCTGCCTCCGAAATATCCTCAATGTCCTTGTCAATTGTGAATGTCGGTATGTCGCGAAAGTCATAATTCCTCGCCCATCGGTTAAAGTAGTCCAAGGAAATCTGCGCAAACCCGACTCCAAATCCCACGTACGGTGTAAACTTCGAGTCCGAGCGGAAGTCGTAGTACAGGTTGGCGAAGAAGTTGTGCGACAGCACGTCATCGACCCCGGCTTCTATGTAGCTGAGTTCATCTTGCTTACCACCCTGGAACGGTTCCCCCGCAGGTAGTAGCTGGATGTTATCGATCGATTCATCATAGGTCGTGCCGCGATAGAAATATTCCCCCTCGACCCTTAATCTCTCCAGGCGATACCCAAAGGCCACCCCGGCCAAAAGGCCAGTGCCCCCATCAAACTGCTGAATCCAGGAGAAAGCGTCTCTCGTAGACTGGGTACAATCCTTCCTCGGCGGCACCAGAAAATTCCCTGCCCCGTCATTATTAATGAACCCGTCGCATTGAGTTGCAACATCATTATCCCAGCTCTCCACGTCCATGCCCGGAGCCACCGCAATGCCCAAGTCCATTCCCATGTAAAATCCGTTCTTGGCCCATATTTGGCCGGAGGAGAACAGCAACGCTGGCACCATCAGCGCGAGTAACGGGTTTTTCATCATCTCACCCTTATTCATTTCCTCATTGTTTTATAGCTTGATAGCAGACCCGAACACATCGCCGAAGTCTTCGATGGTGCGCTGAAGACCCTGTTTGTCAAGGGGAAAATGCTTGGGTTTGGAGGGAACTAACCGCTGCCTTGTTTGTGTGATCCCTGTCCTTTCAAACCTCGCCCCCGTTCGCCATCAGGACATATGTTAATCGAAGCCGTTCCAGTCGGTCGAAGCCGTTCCAGTCGGGCAACCCTCTCAACCAGACCTCCATGCGTCGGGTCCATACTCCAACAGGGATAGTCAGCTAACCGGTTCCCCGCACAGCTTTCTAGCCCGGATATTTCATGAAGGGTAAAGTTTGGCTCGTTATTGCTATTGGAGATGGATTTCTTTGTATTTTGAGCAGATCGTCTTGATTTTTAGGTGTTTTTCAGGGTGTAGAGACACTGCCCCCTTTCCCCCATTGGTTCGGTAGTGCCGGGGGCAGCACCAATGCACCCTTTAGGTTGGCACCAATCGGCGGGCCGCATGGTTGAAAAGACTGGCCCAAGGATAACTCTCACTTAGGTGAAAGTGAATCGTTCGGGTGTTGCGCACGATGACCGCTCCGATCTTGATTAATTTGAGCCGCAGGGTGTGGCATTGGGCCCGCGCCCACTTCGTCCCTTTTAAGGCTAACCGGCGCATGGCTTCCATCAAGGTGTAGGCCAGCGCCGACAAGAGCAATCGCCACTGATTGGCCCACCATTGATGGGCGCTGGTGCGCTCGCTGAACAATTGCATCTGTTCCTTGATTCGGTTCTCCATTTCACCGCGGCCACAGTATACCTTGTCGTAAAGCTCCTGGGGATCGCCCGGCAGGTTCGTCACCACGAAGCGCGGGTTGGACCCCTGTGCGGTGTGTTCGGCTTTATGGATGACCAACCGCAGCCATCGCCACGAATCGGCAGCATAGACGAAGTCCTGGAATAACCGTTGTTTTTTACCCCTTAGTTCGAACCATTCTTTGGCCTGCTTTTGCAACTGCTGGGCGTCTTGCTGCAAGCGTGCATTGCGAGCCATCCCCACGATGTAACTAACTTCGTTGCGGTCGCACCAAGAGAGTATCCGGTCTCGACAAAATCCACTGTCGGCGCGCCAAATAATCCGCGTACGGTGCCAGCTTTGGCGAATCCGTTTAACCAGCAATTTGAGGATGGCCCCGGCATGCTTGCTGGCATCGATCTTGCTCGGCCGCAGGTAGGCCACCAGCAGCTGATCACCGCAAAAAACATATAGCGGCAGAAAACAGTAATGATCATAATAACCGTGGAAAAAACGTCCCTCCTGGAGCCCGTGCACCGGATTGTCGGTGGCGTCAAAGTCCAGGATGATCTCTTCGGGTTCCTCGGCAAAGGAGCCCATGAACTGTTCGACCAACAGCTCGTTTACCGCAAAGGCCGCCCGCCGATCCTGCCCGTTTTCAAAACGACACAAAGTCGGCGCGCTGGCCAACGTTTCAATGCGCCCCGTTACCGTTTGCTAACAATGGATCGTGGCGCAGGGTATCAAAGTCGTTCAAATCCTCATAGCCCGCCACCAGCCCGTAAACGCGCTGCCGCAGCATCCCCAATACCTCATGGCGTACTTTGCCCTTCTGCCGTTTGTCCACTAACTGTCGGGCCGCTCGTTCGGTCAAGCCCAACTGCCGATCCACTTCCCGGATCAAAAGCAGTCCGGCATCCGAAGTAACCTCTCCGCCCTTGAAATCAACCCGCACACGGCGGCCTTTTACCCTTGTCAACTGTAGCTTTAATTGTTTACCTTTTGTCATCGCTGATATTGCTTTAATTATTGATCTATCCTGCTGTATATCAGCAGTTAAGCATATCAACGATACTTTTTTTACGAAATATCCGGGCTAGCCCGACCCTTCGTGATTGAAAGGGACTTATGCTTCGCCTTGACACATAAGCGACCACGAGGAGGCATCACGGTTCCGCGGGAGCGGGAAGACTCGTCTCCGCCGGGACGATGGCCATGATTCTCTTAAAGCTTTATGAAGCGATGAACATAAATGTCGTAGACGGATGTGCCCCCGCCGAAAATCCCTACTATCCAGGCATGCAAGACATTAAAGAAGTTCTGGATGTAATAGTCGAATTGACTGAAAGGCTTAATCATGGCGGCTAAGTCCTCAATAATACGCTTCTCCCCTGACGACCGGGAAACCAATCTAGGTATACAGACCTTATCCTAGAGGCTGTCCCAAAAGGGTGATTTTTGCGAGGGCTTTTGATAGGCGCTCATTTTAGAGGTATTTGCATTTGGGAGAGTATCAACTTTGCTCTCCTATGACGTTAGGATACTGGTTTTGGGGTCCGGTTGCCTGGTTTTCTTTGTATGAGCCGACAGTACGGCTGTGAAAAAGTATTGTCCTTGCTTTTCCGCTTTCTAGGCCGCCGCTTTGGTTTTTAGTTCGTCTTGCTGGGCCAGCATCTTGGCTACTTTCCATAGGTTGTGCGAGAGTACCGACCAGGCTACGCTGATCGAGCGGTTGGCAAAGCCTTTGCTGCGCAACCCCCGGCCTGCCAGCGATTCTTCAATACCCCGATCCCCGATCCGCCCTTCGGTGCTGGCCCGGCGCTTTTGCAATTGCCTGAACAGTGGTTCCTCCATCCGTTTTTTCAACTGCTTCGGATCGCGTGGACAGAGCGCGTCGTAGATTCCCTCCTGGGCTAACTGCCGGCGGGCCCGCTGGGAGGCAAATCCCCGGTCCGCGCACATGGCCGCTATGGGTTCTTCCAGGTTGAAGCGGTTCTGTCTTTGCAAACTCTCTTGCATTTGTTCATTTTCGCTTGGAGTTCGGCTGCCGTAGAGTTTCCAGTCCAGCAGGTACCCTTCAACGCTTTCTCCCAAAAACAGGGTGTTGCCGAACTCGACCTCTTGGCCCGCTTTACCTCGCACAATCACCTGCCCATCGAGTTCGTAAACACTCAAGACTTTCTCTGCGTTTTTCACCTGGCGGCCGCCAATGATCCGCTCGGGCGCCTGTTTGATGACCACCGGGATTTGCTCGCTCATGCGCTCCATCCGGGCGAGGATCTGTTGGACCTGTTTTTCGCTGTAATCGCTTTGCTCCCAGCAGGCTTGCAATAATTCCCGGTGACTGCGGGCATGCTCCCCGATCCGTTTGAGCAGCTTTTTCATCTGCCTCAAGATACCCTTGCGCTGTCGCGCGCTGTCCTTTCGCCGCCGGCTGTGGGTCATCTGTATGCACAGCCGATTCATCTGCCGAGCCAAGGGCTCCGGTTCGATCGGCATGCGATGGCGCAAACCGGCCTTCTCGCGGATCAGCCGGATCGCTTTGAGCAACGTGCCGGCTACATCCTTGAGTAATACCCAGTCCGTCGGCCAATGAATGTTAGCCTCCAAACAGGTGCCGTCGATCAGGCAAATGGTGGTGTCAATCGGCTTGTCCAATCCCACCTGCCGGGCCAGAAGGGCATCGCCCACCACCTCAGTCAAGGTCCGGTGCAAGGCCCTCAACTGCTCTTCGCTGAAAAACTTCGAGGCCCGCTCCAGGGTGCTTTTGGAGATGCCCCTGATGCCATCGATCTGCCGGACACGGCAAAAGTCGGCCAACAGATCGCTGCTGCCCAGAGCCCGCGACAAATGCCGAAACGAAATCCCTCCGAGCAGATGGCCCAGCGTATCCATGCGCAGTGCCTTGATGGCAAAACTGGCCCGCTGCCGCCGGGCCTTTAGACCCATTGGCTGCCACCCCTCCAAGGCCAGCTCAATGGCCTGCGATTCCACCTCCGAGTCGATCAGCAGCCGATCGATTCGATCAATGGTGGCGCGGAAGTTATCGTAATCGAGGCACCGGTCGACCACAGTTAAAGCTGGACGCAGGAGGCATTGGATGGCTATATTTTTCATAGAAAGGGCTATATTGATTTTCGCTAACTCAATTATAGAACCCTTTTTTGGCCGGATCGAGCAAAAACTTGCTCTTTCCGGCTCTTTTTATCAACGTCATCCAGTTGACTATAAAATCTTTATATTTTTGGGACAGCCTCTAATTAGCGGTCAATAACTGTCAGACACAACATTCAAAAAAATTATTTTGAGCAGTATTTCAAAAGTCCTCGTTGTTGACGATCAACCGGTTAACGTAAAGTTGCTGCAGCGCAAGCTGGAGCAAAACGGGATGTTGGTTTGGCCCGCCTTCAGCGGACGGCAATGCCTCGACCAGGTAAAAAAGGAGACTCCGGACATCCTTCTGTTGGATATCATGATGCCCGAAATGGATGGATTCGAGGTCTGCAAAATACTCAAGGCAGACGAGGCAACCAAGGCCATCCCCATCATTTTCATTACCGCCAAATCCTCCAAAGAGGGAAAATTGCAAGGACTGGAAGCTGGAGCCGTCGATTATATTACGAAACCGATTGATCTTGATGAAACAATTGCCCGGGTAAAAACCCAGCTCCGTTTTCAACAAATCAACAGGGAAAACATTGATCTGCAAAAGCGCCTGAGCGACTCCCGGCAAACGGCAGCTATCGGGGCGATCACCCAAGGAATTTCCCACAACCTGAACAACCTGCTGGGAGTCGTGGTGGGATACCTGGACCTTCTCAAGGCAGCAAAAGAGGATCCGAAAATGACGGATCGCTGCATCAATTTGATGGACCAGTCCATACAAAGAATGGTCAATATTGTCCGGCAGTTGGGAACCATCGCCAATAATGAGAGATTTTCATTACAACCCCTTTCCCTGCAGCGGCTTTTAGACAACAGTGTTCGCCGGTTCCAGTTGGAAAACAACCTCTCCAATTCCGTGGTTGTGAATAACAAGCTGGAAAACCTGCTGCTGCCAGCGAACGTGGAAGCCTTTGAAAGCATCCTTGGCAACCTCCTCATAAATGCCCTCGAAAGTTATCCCGAAGGAGAAAATAACCGGAAAATCACCATCGAAACGGAATTGGTGGAATCCGATACTAATCGGCAGATTCGGATCCGGGTTCTGGATGAAGGAACCGGTATCGACCCAAATGTTAAAGATCATATCTTCGAACCTTTTATCAGTGGGAAAACCTCCGTTGGACATGGAATGGGTCTGACCATTGCGCGTCACGGAATTCGCAATCTGGGTGGCGAACTTCTGCTCAAGCCAAGAATCGATGGGGGTATTTGCGCGGAGTTATCCCATCCCATTTGAAAAATCCTTATCCTTCTCTTCGGGATAATCCGTGCCCGGCCATAAATTCCGCCTCGACAGCGAGTTTCGAGCCCTCTTAACTCAAAAAGGTGAAGGTCAAAGTGTCATTTCTGGGCGCCGGGCGCATGGCCACTGCCATAGTTACAGGCATACTCCGCAAAAATCTTTATACAGCGGAGGAGTTGGGCTGCCTGGGCGCACCGGACGGTTCCGCCGAGGCTCTCTCCACCCAAACCGGAATCCGCCACATCCCGAATCTCGAGGAATTATTATCCCAATGCGAAATAATTGTCCTCGCATTCAAACCGCAGCAATTGTCCGAAATGGGGCCGGTCCACGCCAAGCTCTGTGCGGGCAAACTGGTGATTTCCATCTTGGCAGGCTCCACCCTGGCAAGACTGCAGGGAAAGTTTCCCGAAGCCGCAAACATCATCCGCGCCATGCCCAACACTCCCGGCCAGATCGGGGCGGGCATCACCTGCTATGCAGCGAAAAAAGAACTTGAGCCTGCCGACCGGGAAACAACGGAAAATATTCTCGCCTCCATGGGGCCGGTCATTCCCATTAAGGAAGAATACCTGGACGCCGTAACGGCCCTCAGCGGAAGCGGCCCGGCTTACGTTTTCGAATTCGTGGCGGCCTTGCGCGATGCCGGCATTGAGGCCGGCCTGGAGACGGCCGTGGCCGAGCAACTCTCCCTGGAAACGGTTCTTGGGCCGGCCCGCCTGCTGGCCCGCAGCGGGGAGAAACCGGAAACCCTTCGAGACTGGGTCAGCTCCCCCGGCGGAACCACCCTGGCCGGCCTGGAGGTATTGAGCAAAGGAAATTTCCGGCAACTCATCGGAAACACCCTGCAAGCCGCCAAAAAAAGGTCTATCGAGCTCTCCCAAAGCTAAGAAAAAAATGGTGGGAGATACTGGACTCGAACCAGCGACTTCTTGCGTGTGAAGCAAGCGCTCTAACCAACTGAGCTAATCCCCCAAAAACCGATCACCGATGTGGGCCGGGTGTCTGGTAGAAGGTCTACTTTGCCATCCCGGGCGTCTTCGTCAATTCCTGAAAATCAGTATTTCTCCCGCCGTTGACAGATTTCTGAATTTTTCCAGCCTACAGAGGCATTTTTTTGGCTTGGTTCGGACATGAAAATACCTGTGGATTGGCAAAGACATGCAGCCTTTTTTCTGGTATAAGATTGTTTTAAAAATTATTCACCGAATTTATTCAGCGAGAGGAAGTAGGTCGCTACCTTGATTTTATGAAACGAGCATTAATAACCGGAATCACCGGCCAAGATGGTTCTTATCTGGCCGAATTGCTACTCAAGAAGGGTTACGAGGTGCATGGAATTATTCGGCGCGCCTCTACTTTTAATACTTCACGCATCGATCATATTTATCAGGATCCCCATATTGACAGTAACCGTCTCTTTCTGCATTTCGGGGATCTTTCTGACGGAGGCCGCCTGGCCAAGCTTTTTTACGATGTCGAACCGGAGGAGATCTACAACCTGGGAGCGCAGAGCCATGTGCGTGTCTCTTTCGACATCCCGGAATATACGGGGGATGTCACCGGTTTGGGCACGGTTCGCATGTTGGAGGGGTTGAGGGAGGCCGGCCTGGAAAAGAAAGTTCGGTTCTACCAGGCATCTTCTTCCGAGATGTTTGGGAAAGTGCAGGAAGTGCCCCAGACCGAGAGAACGCCCTTCTATCCTCGTTCCCCTTATGGGTGCGCCAAAGTATTTTCCTACTGGTTAACTGTTAACTACCGTGAGGCCTACGATCTGCACGCCAGCAACGGCATTCTTTTCAACCACGAGTCTCCTCGCCGGGGGGAAACTTTTGTCACTCGTAAAATTACGCGTGCCGCAACCCGTATCAAGGTGGGTTTGCAGAAGAATCTTTTTCTCGGGAACATGGATGCCCGGCGCGATTGGGGTTACGCGCCTGATTTTGTGGAGGCGATGTGGCTCATGCTGCAGCAGGACCAGCCAGGAGACTATGTTATCGCCACCAACGAGAACCATAGCGTGCGGGATTTTTGCCAGGAAGCCTTCGGGCACCTCGATCTGGACTGGAAGGAATTTGTGAAAAGCGATTCACGCTACGAACGCCCGGCGGAGGTCGATCTCCTCGTCGGCGATCCGGCCAAGGCCCGGCAAAATTTGAATTGGGAACCACGAGTGACATTCAAAAAACTTGTGCAAATCATGGTCGAGGCGGACCTGAAATTGGCTGAAAATGAATTGGCCTACCAACAGGCTTCATCAGGCTAATTAGTATCCCCGCAGACAAAAATAGCCCTTCTTCGTCGAGAGAAATGGAAAGCAGTAAACTCGAACTCAACGACTCCATTTTCGTGGCCGGCCACCGAGGAATGGTCGGGTCCGCCATTATGAGGAGTTTAGAGGAGAAAGGTTTTCAAAATATTCTCACCGCCAACCGTGACGAGCTGGATTTGCGCCAGATGGCGGTAGTGCGGTCCTATTTCGAGAACAAAAAACCGGACCATGTCATAGTGGCGGCCGCCAAGGTGGGCGGGATTCATGCCAACGCCACCTATCCGGCGGATTTCATCTACGACAACCTGGCCATCGCCCTCAATCTCATCCATTCGGCCCACCAATCGGGAGTCTGCCGACTGCTTTTTCTGGGGAGCTCCTGCATCTACCCCCGCGAGGCGCCCCAACCCATGACGGAAGAGGCTCTCCTGACCGGTCCTCTGGAGGCGACCAACGAGGCTTATGCCCTGGCTAAAATCGCGGGCCTCAAGCTCTGCCAATTCTACCGGCGGCAGCATGGGGCGCTGTTTCACTCCGCCATGCCAACCAATCTCTATGGCCCGGGTGACAACTACCACCCGCAAAACAGCCATGTCATCCCCGCCCTCCTGCGGCGATTTCACGAAGCGGTGGAGGAAGGCCGCTGCGAAGTCACACTCTGGGGCAGCGGTAGTCCACGGCGGGAGTTCCTCCACGTGGACGATCTGGCGGAGGCCGTATATCATCTTTTGCAACTGGAGGATCCGCCCGACTGGGTAAACGTTGGAACCGGCACGGATATTTCCATTTTGGAACTGGCCCGCACCATCAGCCGGGTTGTGGGATTCGAGGGCGAAATTCTGCTCGATACGACCAAACCGGACGGCACCCCCCGCAAACTCCTCGACATTTCCCAAATCCGGCAGACCGGCTGGCAACCGCGTATTGCCCTTAAGGAAGGGCTCAAAACCACCTATCAAAATTTCCTCACCGAACAATCCTCGGGCATCCTGCGGTCCTGAATATTGGCGAATAATATTCAGCTGGCAGTTCCGTGGGCAAAATGTCGAACCGCCTTTAAAAAAATGAAAAAGCCAGCCATGGAAGAACGGCCGCAGACTCTGAGGGAGGAGATTGCCAATAGTGTCAGTCATGGCGTTGGGCTGGTGGGCGCCTTGGTCGCCACCCCCATGCTGATTGTCATGGCCGTCCGCAATGGTGGGACTGCGGGGGGGGTGGGGGCCAGCATTTTCGGGGCCACCATGCTGCTGCTCTATTTTGTTTCGACCCTCTATCACGCGTTGGCCAGGAACCGGGCCAAAAAGGTTTTTCAGATTCTCGACCATTCCGCTATTTTCCTTCTGATCGCCGGAACCTATACGCCCTTCACTCTCGGTGTGCTTCGCGGTCCCTGGGGCTGGACGATTTTCGGGATCATTTGGGGTCTGGCTCTGGTAGGGGTGGTGCTCAAGGCTTTCGGGCCCATGCGCTACCCACGTTTTTCGACCTTCCTCTACCTCCTGATGGGCTGGCTGGCCGTCATCGCCATCCAGCAGTTGTGGCTGCTTATTCCAGGCTGGGGACTATTCTGGCTGCTTGCGGGAGGGTTTTTCTACACTTTTGGAGTGGTTTTTTACTCGCTTGATAACCGGGTTAAATACTGCCATTTCATCTGGCACCTGTTCGTCCTCGGGGGAACGACTTGCCATTGTATCGCGGTAGGAGGATACGCCGCCTGATGGCGGAAAAAATGTAATTTCGGTTTGCATTTTCGCGCCTGGTGCAAAATCTCCTTTATTTTGATTGGCCCCTTTGGCCCCTCTTTGCATATTGGACCAAAATCATTATACTACCTTAAATTACAAATGGTTATTTTACTTACCACGACTTCTTTCCAGGACATTCCCGGGGAGCATCACAAAATGCTCCGCGAAACCGGTTATGAAATCATTACCGCCCGGGGACCTCTCAACGAAGAGCAAACCCTCGAACTGGTCGGCGAAGTCGATGGCATCATTTGCGGAGATGACAAGATAACCCGGCGGGTTTTGGAAAAGGCCCTCCCCCGTTTGCGTGTTCTCAGCAAGTACGGCATCGGTTTGGACAAAATCGATCTCGATGCCGCCACAGAGCTTGGCATTCCCGTGCTCTTCACCCCCGGCGTCAACCACACCACGGTGGCGGAGCATTGTTTTGCCCTCCTTCTGGCGTTGGTTAAAAACCTCGTCGAAGAGGTGAATTTCACCCGCTCGGGCCAATGGAAACGACTCACCGGCCATGAGATCATGGGCAGGAAAATCGGGATTATCGGTCTTGGCCGCATCGGCAAGGAAATGGCCATCCGGGCCAAAGCTTTCGGCTTGGAAACACTGGCCTATGACATCTATTGGGACGGTGAATTTGCCGAGCGGCACGGAGTCGAGAGAGCTGAATCGATCAACGAAATACTAAAAAATTCCGAAATCGTTTCCCTGCACACCAACCTTACTCCAGAGACCCGAAACATGCTCGATGCGGCAAGTATCGGCCGCATGAAAAAAGGCGTTCTGGTCATCAATTGCGCCCGCGGCGAACTGGTCGATACCGACGCCATGGTGGCCGCGCTCAAGAGCGGGCAAGTGGGCGGTTATGGCGCTGATGTGCTCGACCTCGAGCCACCCCCGGCAGACCATCCACTGCTCAGCGCGCCAAATTGCCTGATAACGGCCCACATCGGTTCACGCACCTTTGAGAGCGTGGTTCGGCAGGCCACCAAGGCGACCAAAAACCTGATCCTGGCCTTGCGGGGAGAAAAGCCCCTGGCCCAATTCAACGATGTGCCCATTAAGCCGATCCAATAATTTTTATTAATATCCACAAACTTTTTTCGCCATGAGCCTTGATATCAGACCCGCCGACTCCTGCCAATACGATTGCGTTTCCCTGGGAGAAATCATGCTTCGTCTCGACCCTGGGGAGGGACGCATCCGCACGGCCCGCCAATTCACCGCCTGGGAGGGCGGCGGGGAGTATAATGTGACCAGGGGACTGCGCCGGTGTTTTGGCTTGAGGACGGCCGTGGTGGCCGCTTTTGCCGACAATGAAATCGGCCGCCTGATTGAGGACTTCATACTGCAAGGAGGCGTCGATACGCAATTTATTCAATGGCTACCCTACGACGGAATTGGCCGCACGGTGCGCAACGGGCTCAATTTCACGGAACGCGGTTTCGGCATTCGGGGGGCGGTGGGGGTTCCCGACCGCGGCCATACCGCCTCAAGCCAGATGAAGCCGGGCGATGTCGATTGGGACCATATTTTTGGAACCTGCGGCGCACGGTGGCTGCATACCGGCGGCATCTTTGCCGCCCTCAGCGAGACAACGGCGGAAGTAATTCTGGAAGCCGTCCAGTCGGCCCAAAAATACGGAACCATCGTTTCCTACGATCTCAATTACCGGCCCTCACTGTGGAAATCCATTGGTGGCCAGGCCAAATGCCGGGAAGTCAATCGTGAGATCGCAAAATATGTCGATGTCATGATCGGAAACGAGGAAGATTTTACGGCCTGTCTCGGTTTCGAGGTGGAAGGGGTTGACGAGAATCTTCAGGAACTGCCCATTGAGGGTTTTAAAAAGATGATCGAGACTGCAGTGCGGGAGTTTCCCAATTTCAAGGCCACGGCCACGACTTTGCGCGGTGTAAAAACGGCAACCATCAACGACTGGGGGGCTATCGCCTGGTTGCAGGGCGAATTTTACCAAAGCCGTTCCTATGCCGATCTCGAAATTATGGACCGGGTGGGCGGCGGAGACAGTTTTGCCAGCGGTTTTATCTATGGCTTGCTGACCATAAACGATCCGCAGGAGGCCGTCGAATATGGGGCGGCCCACGGAGCCCTGGCCATGACCACTCCGGGGGACACCTCCATGGTCACCGTCAATGAAGTGGAAAAAGTCAAGGCCGGCGCAGGAGCCCGCGTCGTGCGATAAAATTTATTTGACCTTTAATTGTATATTTATGTTTTCGGATTCTTTAATTCGCCAAATCGAGTCTTCCGGTGTCGTCGCCGTCGTTGTGATCGACGATGTATTATCGGCCGTTCCGATGGCCAACGCTTTATTGGCCGGAGGCATATCGGCAATTGAGTTGACATTGCGAACACCCGTTGGGCTGGAAGCTCTAAAAGCCATTAAAGCCGAGCTTCCGGATGTGCTGGCCGGTGTCGGCACGATTTTGACTACAGAACAGGTGGAAAAAAGCCGGGCCGCGGGCGCTGCTTTCGCCGTAGCGCCCAACTGCGACCCGAGTATAATCGGCAAAGCCCAGGAGTTGGGCCTGCCCTTCGCGCCGGGTGTGATGACCCCGAGCGATATCGGCCAAGCCATTGCTTTGGAGTGCCGCATCCTGAAATATTTTCCGGCCGAAAGCGCCGGGGGCCTGACCCACCTGAAAAATATTTCCGCGCCCTACGCGCATTTGAAGCCGCGCTTCATTCCCACTGGTGGAATTAACCTGAACAATTTTACCGCTTATTTGAAAGTGCCCGATGTTCTGGCGGTCGGCGGTTCCTGGATCGCGCCGCAAAAATTGATTCGTGAAAAATCCTGGGAAGCCATCACCACTTTGGCCCGAGCGGCCACGAATCAGATCGCAAATTCAACTGAATGAACAAATCCAAATGACTTCCTATATCGAAAAATTATTCGGACTGCCGGGAAAAGTGGCCGTCATTATCGGTGGCACGGGAGAACTTTGCAGCCACATGGCCAATGGCCTGGCGGGAGCAGGCGCGGAGGTGGTCCTTGTCGGACGCGATGCCGCCAAAGCGGAAACACGCCTGGAAAAGATCCATGAGATTGGCGGCCAAGGCTATTTTCTGCCGGTCGATGTCGGGTCGAAAGAAGCATTGGAGGGCTTGTTGAGCGCGGTCCTGGAACGCTCCGGAAAGGTGGACATTTTGATCAATGGGGCGGGCATTAATTCAACCACCCCATTTGTGGAAATTTCCGATGACGAACTGGAAAAGCTTGTCCAAATTAATTTCAAGGCCGTTTTCAGGGCTTGCCAGATCTTTGGCCGTTACCTAGTTGAGAGAGGAGAGGGTGGGAGCATTATCAATGTAGGTTCCATGGCTGCGTTAATGCCCTTATCACGCGTCTTTACCTATAGCGCGACCAAAGCGGCAGTGCACAATTTATCAAAAAACCTGGCCCGCGAATGGGCTCCTCACAATGTGAGGGTCAATACCTTGGTGCCCGGTTTTTTCCCCGCCGAACAGAACCGCAAAGTTCTAACCCCGGACCGAGTGGCCAGCATTAAGGGCCATACGCCCATGAACCGCTTCGGAGATGCCGACGAATTGATTGGCGCCACCCTCCTTCTGGCCTGCGACCGGGCGGGAAGTTTTATCACGGGGCACGAATTGGTGGTCGATGGCGGTTATTCCTCAATGACCATTTGATGCTTACGGGCGTCCATTTTCACCGATTGACCGAAGGTTTTCTTGCTCATGCATGACGCCGTCATCATCGGGGCGGGCCATAATGGCCTGGTGGCGGCCGCTTACCTGGCCAAAGCGGGTTTGCGGGTATTGGTGCTGGAGCGCCGGGATATGGTGGGAGGAAGCGCCATCACGGAGGAGATCGTTCCAGGGTTCAAGTTTTCCCGCCTTTCCTACGTCAACTCCCTCTTTCGGCCACAGATAATTAAAGACCTCCGCTTGAAAGAGTTCGGGCTGAAAATGCTGCCCCGCAACCCCTCCTCTTCCACCCCGTTTCCCGACGGTCAGTTTCTTTTTATGGGACCGGAAATGGACGCCAACGTGCGGGAGATAAAGAAATTCAGCGCCCGCGATGCGGAAAATTTCCCGCGCTACGAAGCCATGCTGGAGCGGCTGGTCGAGGTTATCGAGCCAACCCTCGACCAAATACCGGTTGACCCATTGTCCCTCCATCCCCGCAACCTGGCCGATATGATCCGTCTCGGTTGGCGCGCTCGCGGCCTGGGCAAAGACCTCTACCAGGCTCCTTTCGATGCTCTCCGGCCCGGCCACCACTCTTTTGGACGAATGGTTCGAGAGCGAACACCTCAAGGCGACCCTCGCCACCGATGCCGTTATTGGGGCCATGGCCAGCCCCTCCAGTCCGGGGACGGCCTACGTTTTGTTTCATCATGTCATGGGGGAAACCGACGGGGCGCGTGGAGTGTGGGCCTATGTCCGCGGCGGAATGGGCGCACTGAGCGAATCCCTGGCGACTTCCGCCCGTGCTTCCGGAGTGGAAATACGCACCGCATGTCCGGTTGCCGAAGTTTTACTCGAAAACGGAAAAGCGGTTGGTGTTTTAACAGGGGACGGTGAGGAAATCCGCGCCGGGGTTGTTCTGTCCAATGCCGACCCCAATATCAGCTTCCTCAAACTTCTCAATGGCGATTCCCTTCCTCCTGAATCTGTGCAGCAAATCGAGGCCATCGATTTTTCCAGCGCGACCTTCAAATTAAACCTCGCCCTCAGCGAGTTGCCCAACTTCAAGGTTCTGCCAGGCAGCCAGCCCGGTCCCCAGCACCGGGGGACCATCCACATTAGCCCCACCGTGGACTGGATCGAGTCCGCCTACGACGACGCCCGGCAAGGTATCCCTTCCCGCAACCCGGTTCTGGAGTGCACCATTCCCTCCGTTCTGGACGACAGCCTGGCGCCCGAATCGCAACACGTTATGAGCATGTTCGTGCAATACGCGCCCTACAAGCTGAAGGAAGGAACCTGGGACGAGAAAAAGGAGGCTTTCGCCGACCGCTGCATCGACCTGATGGATGAATATGCTCCTGGATTCCGTGCCTCCGTAATCGCCCGGGACGCCATTTCGCCGCTCGATATGGAACGCGAATTTTCTCTCACCGGGGGCAACATTTTCCACGGCGCCATGACACCGAGTCAGCTTTATTTCCAGCGTCCCGTGGGCGGCTGGGCGCACTACCGGACACCCATTGAGGGCTATTACCTGTGCGGCGCAGGAGCGCATCCCGGAGGCGGAGTCATGGGCGCTTGCGGCCGCAACGCCGCCACCGCCGTCCTCAAGGACCGAGCCTGGTAAATCCCCCACCCTGCCGTCATGTGCTGTTTTCTCGCCAGGATTTGCTGAAATGTTCGTAGCCTCCGGCCAGCCCGATTGCCTGGCCGGTTTGCCCATCAATGATTTCACCTTCCGGTCCTTCAACCGCTTTCGCCATCAGCCTGCCGATTTTGGAAAGTGGCGTCTTAAACTGCTTTACCCACTCGCCGATGAAATGATCGAGGCTGGTTTCCGACCCGACAGTAAAGAGCAATTCATAGTCCTCGCCGTCACCGAGGGCATGGTGTTGGGGCGTTTTCCCGCTGGTCAGGGCCATTTGATGTGCGGCTTCGCTGATGGGCAGGTTTTTCAAGTCGATCCCGGCCGCGCATCCCGGCGGTATCAACTCGGGTAGGTCTTTCAGCAAGCCGTCGGTCACATCGATCATGCTGCTGACTTCCTTTCTGCCGGCCAGCCATTGGCCTTCCCTGAGGCGGGGTTGAAAGGAGAGGTGTTTCCCAAGCCGGGAGCCACCAAGCTCGCCCGTTACGAGAATGAAATCGCCCTCTTTTCCTCCCTGGCGCAAAACAGCCCGTTCCGCACTGCCCAACAAAGTAAGGTGGCCTCCCAGGGTTGTTTTTGTTTCGCACAAATCGCCCCCCACCAGGGCGACATGCCATTTTACCGCCTCATCACGCAAACCGAAGGTGAATTCCCGCAGCCAATCGAGGCGCAGCGAGGCCGGTAACATTAATCCAAGGAGGGCGTAATCCGGCTGGCCACCCATGGCCGCGATATCGCTCAGGTTGCGTTTGAGCAGTTTGGCCCCGGCTTCTCCGGGGTGGGCCGAATCGTCGAAATGTTTCTTGTAAACGAGGGCATCGACGGTTGCCAGTTGGCAGCCGCCCTTGGATGCCGGGAGCACCGCGCAATCGTCGCCCATTCCGAGGGGCTGAGGCGGCGCTATTGGGCCCAGCCATTGCCTGATTTTTCGGAGTAATTTTTTCTCCCCCGCATGGCCGACCGAGTCAGCCAATATGTCAGTAAAAGGATGCATCAGCGATTTCAGAAAAACAGAAGCGCCGTTGTTAAAACAGCGCTGTAATCGGTTTCCGGCGATTCGCCGTAAAAAGATATCAAGACCAGTGAATTGGTGTTGAAAATAGCATGTAAAAAAATGGGGGCTTTCAGGTTGCCCGTCATTTCGTAGGCGATGCAGAGAAAAATACCCAAAACGATGAGGGAGGGAAAACTCACCAGGTTAAAATGGATGGAGGCAAAGAGGAATGCGCTGGCCAGGATGGCCGGGGCCGGGTTCATCCGGCTCTTAAGAAACCGGTAGATGACGCCTCGAAAAATAACCTCCTCCACAATGGGAGCGGTTACGGTGGCCATGAGGATCAATGCCAGCCGGGCTAAATAGGAAATATTCTGGCTTAGATGGTAAACCAGTTCCTGCGGTTCCTGGGGAAGTTCCAGACCTAATTTAACAAGCTGGGCGAGAAGTCCCTGCCAGCCCAGTCCGACCAAAAAAATAACGGGAAAGGCGGACAGGAATAGAAGGAACCCAATGAGAAGAGCTTTTACCGCGGGCAGGCTGACAGCATTAATTTTTTGCCGAAAAAGTTCCGATTGGTATTTTAAATAATAGAGGAAAACCAGCATCATCCCCCCTTGCATGGAAATTCCGCCCAGCACAATTTCCCAAACTTCACCATCGGTTGTATTCCCCTCCCGCCCTCCGCCTGAACTTATGGCGTCAAGGATTAAGCCTGTTAATAATACACTGATGAACATCAGCCAAAGAAACATTCCAAAATTGAGCCAATTGATGGTCCAGGGATCGACTTTGCCATGGCGGGTTTCCCTTGTTTTGGAAAAAAAGCGGACAATCACAAAAATGAGACAGGCCAGACCCACCCAAAGTAGGAAATTCACATAGGGGAAAATCCAGGTTTCACCTGCCGGAAACACCAACTCTTGTTCTTCCATTACGGCTTCTATAGATTGTGCTCTATTTTAATTTACCCAATTCCCGGCCAAGGACAGCGGGTTACATTTTCTTCCTCTGGTTGAGTTGAAAGAGCATAATCGCCACCTGCACAAGGACATTCCCCTGAAACCACCGTCCCCGTTTGAGGGTTTTACATAAAAAAAATAAATTTTTAGTGCCGGGAATAATCCCAATCAGCATGCATTCATACAGTGGTTACAAATCATCCCTATGGCAATCCGGGAGAGAATTCATTGCGCACTGGGGTATTTGCTGCTATTTATTTATTAAAAATCGTAATTTGGTTAGGTGAATCCAGGGATCACTGGATGGATGAGTTGAATTGAAATGGACGAAAGCTTGCGGCGGTTTATTATTACTTACTCTGGGGTATTATTGCTTCTCTGCATTCTCTTGGTGGTATTAAGTGTCTGGCCTTTCCCCGAGCCCGACCTTCCCAAAAACCGTCCAGACAGGGTAATCCAACCTCAAAAACAATCTGAAATCCCGGATACTACTCAGCCCGGTGACGGTTTGGGCGGAAAACCGATTGATAGTGATATAGATAATGAACAACGAATTTCGGCCCTTGAAAAACGGGAGGCGCGGGATCGTTTCGTGGGAGCCGACGTTTTGGCGGAAAAAACCACACCGCTCGAAAATGGCAAGGAATCGAGGGTGCGATTGCTGCAAATTGACGATTTCGCCTTTCCAATTTTGGTTGAAGAAAAAATCCGCACCGATGCCGATGGCCGGGTATGGTTAAATAGCCAAAAAGCCATGGTGGCGAATCGCCTCCTCATTATGCCAAGCAATGAAGACACCGCCGGGGAATTAAAGGCCTTTGCCGAAAAGGAAGGTTATACGCTGGAGGCCAACGGCCCCCATTCATCGGTTTTGAAAATGAGCAGCCCGGAAGTTAGCCTAGATGCCATTTCCACCATGATGAAAAAGCTGGCGCCCCTGGAAGAACGCGGCTTGCTGGTGGCCGAGCCCGACTACCTGTATTTTCCCGATAAAGTCCCCACCGACCCGTTTTGTAAACGCCGGGATGAAACCGGTACGGGGGTCGGGGTAAAACCGGTACGCTTGGAATAAGGTTTAGGTTAGTAATTGCAGGTACGTCAAGGTTTAGGGTTTGGGAGTTGGTTTTGGGGATTGGCTTGGGGTCGGTGAGGAGGCCGGAGGCCGACGAGCCGGGCCCAAGGCGTTTATTGTTTTGTGCCACGGCGTCGAGCATCGCGCAAGCGGTAGCTTTGCCCGTTGGCTTCGAGGATATGCACCCGATGGGTGAGTCGGTCCAGCAGAGCTCCGGTGAGCCGTTCGGAACCGAGCACTTCGATCCAGTTCTCAAAGGGCAGGTTGGTGGTGACGATGAGACTGGTGCGCTCGTAAGCGCGGCTGACCACGTCGAAGAGCAGTTCGGAACCGGTCTTGGAAAAAGGGACGTAACCGAGTTCGTCGAGGATGAGTAGGTCGAGCCTTTCGAGTTGCTTCATGAAGCGCTGCAGGTCGTGGTTGTCGCGTTGCTCGAGCATATGGGTAACCAGGGCGGTGACCCCGAAGAAACGGATCCGCCGGCCCTGGGCACAGGCGGCAAAGCCCAGGGCGGTGGCCAGGTGCGTTTTACCGGTACCGGCGTTACCGAGGAGCAGCACGTTTTCGCGCTGGTCGACATACTCCCCGCGCATGAGCTCTCGGATGAGCGCTTCGTTGATCGAGGGCTGCGCTTCAAAGGCGAAGCTCTCGAGGGTCTTGAGCACGGGGAAACGGGCGTTTTTGATCCGCCGCTGGGCGGCCCGCTGTTCGCGTTCAATGAGCTCCCGTTCGACCAGATGCAACAAAAAGGCGGCGTAATCGAGCCGGTCCCGGGAACAAGCCGCGGCCACCGCCGGCCATTCGCGCAGGATGGTGGGCAACTTCAGTTTCTTGAGGTGATGGTGTAACAGCAGCTGGTTTTTTTCTTCCTTCATAAAGCCCCTCCTGGAATCTTGAGCAGTTCGCTGTAGGCACCGAGGTCAGGGGCGGCCACACGGACGTGACGCAGGTGTGGATGGCCGTCCAGCCGGAAGGTTCTGCTCCCGTAGTCTTCCTGAGGATAGAGATACTGGGCGATGGCCTCACGAGTCAGTCCCCCCACCCGCAGGGCCGAGACGACGGCCTGCTGCAAGGCCGCCATGGGGTGTTTCTCCAACAGCCGCAGCACCCGGATATACTCCCGGGTGCCTTCGCCCCCGCATTGGCTTTCGAGCCGGCGTCTGAGGACCTGCAGGCACTGCGGCAACTGCCAGCCCGAGAGTGGGCGGGCGAAGTCCAAAGCGGCCGGTTTTTTCTCCAGCAAAGCCAGGTAGTGCACCGGCTCGAAAGAGACTTGCTCTTTATCCCAAATGCGGCGGTGCCGGGCCACCTCTTGGCCCCCACAGAAGATCACCACCTGCCGACAGGACCCTTCCACCACCACCGGATGGTGGGCGCAGCGCACCGGCACCGAATAGTCGTTGCACTCGAAGCGCACCAGCGAGAGGCTGCGGCTCGCTTCAAAGGGTATGGGCGGCAACGCCAGCATGACGGCGCGCTCCTCGGCCAGCAGTTCCTTTTTCACCGCCCTTTTCCCGCGTAATTTACGCTCCATGTCCCGCTCACATGCCTCCAACAGCTTTGCGTTGAGTTCCTCCAGGTCCCGAACCTGCGGTACCGGTACCAGGAAGTTGGCCCGGGCATAACGCACGATCCCCTCGACCACGCCCTTCTCGTTGGGCCGGGCGGGCAGACAGAAGTGTTCCTCGAACAGGTAATGGCTCTGTAGCTGCAGAAACCCGTCGGTCAGCTTGCGTTCACGCGAACCGATAATCTTACCCACCGCCACCTTCGAGTTGTCATAGCTGATGCGCCGGGGCACCGCCCCGAAAAACTCAAAAGCTCGCAGGTGCCCCTCCCAGAAGCTCTCCGTGCACTCCCGTTCGAACACCTGCACGAAAAAGGCATCGCTGTAGGGCAGGCTCATGGCAAAAAATGGCCGCCTACGCAATTGCCCCGCCTCCTTCACCAGGGCATGACCGAAGTCCACCTGTCCCTCCCCGGGGCGGTGCTCCAGCGGCACGAACACTTCCCGCCGCCTCGCTCGCAGCTCGGCCACCACCTCCTTGACCGCCGTGTAGCCCCCTTGGTAGCCCTTCTCCCGACCCAAACGCTGGTAGATCCGTTTGGCCGTATGGCGCTGCTTCTTGGGCACGTTCCGGTCCGCTTTGAGCACCTCCTCGATCCAGCCCACATACGGATCGATCTTGCGCTCTCGCCTCTTCTTGCGCCGGTCTCCCGGCGGCTGGGAATAGGCCAGCATCTTTCCCAGGGTCTCCCAGTGCAGTCCCTCTTCTCGCATTACAGAGCGCTTGCTCTACTTGTCCCGCAGCACTTTGTGCCGCACTCTTGTCCATTGCTTCATATCTCGATACACTCCTCCTTTCTAGGATAAGCGTACCGGTTTTAAAGCGCCCTCTTTACCGTACCGGTTTTTCCCCGGCGTTTACACGGTGCCTCGATTACGATAACTTCCGCGCCACCATTGATCGAATCGATCGGCTGCTGATCGACTCGGAAGTGGAATCGCAGGCCATTGAGCTGGCCTTGGAGGGGTGGCCGCCAATGGGTCTAAAGGCCCGGCGGCAGCGGGCCAGTTTTGTCACGATACTCAGCCTCCGATCGCTGACCGATACCAGCGAGCAGGTGGAACATACTCACGAGGTGATTCAAACGGCAAAGGAAATTGAGGCGTCTGCCGTTGATATGGAAACCGGCATGAGAGGCTACCTACTGGCGGGCAAGGAAGAATTTCTCGGTCCCTACAATTCTGGTCGTGTGAAGTTCTCTCAATTGAGCAAGGAATTGAAAAAGACGGTCAATGACAACCCCGCACAGGTAGAGCTGCTTGAAGAAATTCAGGAAAATATTGGCGGCTGGCAATCCAATGTCACCGAATCGACTATCGAGTTACGCAGAGAAATCGGCGATGCAAAAACCATGGACGATATTTCACGTCTCGTTGGGGAAAAAAGGGGGAAGGTATACTTCGACAAGTTTCGTGGACAGGTCAAAACCTTCATAGAGAGAGAAAGCAATCTTATGGCCGTACGGCAAAAGGAAGCCAAGGAAATGACGGCCAGAGGTTTAGAGAATGTTAACCTGCTGTATAAAACCACCGAATGGGTCGATCATACGCATGTGGTGATTCAAGAGGCGATGAAAATAGAGGCTGCGGCCGTTGATATGGAGACCGGGATGCGAGGTTTCCTGCTCGCTGGTAAAGACGAGTTTCTTGGACCCTACACCGAGGGAAAAGCGAAATTTTTCGATTTAGTTACAAGTTTATCAAAGACCGTGGATGACAACCCCGCACAGGTAGTCCTGCTGGAAGATATAAGAAAAAACATCGGTGAGTGGCAGCAAAACGTCACGGAGCCAGCCATCAAGTTGCGTCGATCCGTTGGTAGGGGAAAGACAATGGATGATGTAGCAGCGCTCATTGGGGAAGCCAGGGGCAAGACCTACTTTGATAAGTTTCGTGGACAGATAGCGCGCTTCATAGAGAGGGAAGCAAGCCTTATGGCTGAACGCCAAGAGACCGCCAAGGTAATTTTTGCCGATACTACAAGTAACCTGCACTCACTGGAAGAAAGCACCGATATGGTCGATCACACCCATGAAGTGATTCAAGAGGCGATGAAAGTGGTGGCGTCGGCAGTTGATATGGAGACCGGGATGAGAGGCTACCTGTTGGCCGGTAAAGAAGAGTTTCTTGCTCCGTATGAGACTGGCAAAAACAATTTTTATGGGACACTCGAAAAACTGGCAAAGACCGTAAACGACAACCCCGCACAAGTGGCCCTGCTTAGTGAAATCAAAACAAATATCACAGGGTGGCAGGAAAAGGTCACGGAATCGTCCATTGCCCTTCGGACAGAAATTGGCGATGCAAAAACCATGAATGATATGGCAAAGCTGATTGGAGAGGCAAGGGGCAAAGTCTATTTCGACAAATTTCGCGATCAGATAAAGACCTTCGTGGGAAGAGAGAACACCCTTATGGAATTGCGGAAAAAAGATGCCGATAAAACTTCGGCCAGTACGATGCTGACTGTAATCTCGGGCACCATTATAACAATTTTAATAGCGGCCATCCTATCGTTTATCATCACCCGTGGCATCACCACCCCGTTGCGCCAGACGATGAATGTCCTCGAAGCTGTGGCAGATGGGGATTTAAGCAAGCAGATCGATCTCGACCGTAAAGACGAGATTGGCCAGATGGGTGATAATCTAAATAAGGCGACGGATTACATAAGGGAAATTGCCGACGCTGCTGAATCCCTCGGTCGGAAGGACTTGACGGTCAAGGTCGTCCCAAAGTCCGGGCAGGATTTGCTATCACAGAACTTCATCAAAGCTGTGGATGGGATGAGCGGCGCCATTCAAGCCATCTCGGAGAACGCACATGTGCTGACCGGTTCATCGGCAGAGATGTTACAGGTAAGCCAGCAGCTGGCTGGCAATGCTGAGGAAACCTCCACGCAAGCCAATGTGGTATCGGCAGCCAGCGAACAGGTTACCAACAACGTTCAAACCGTAGCCACCGGGGCCGAGGAGATGAGCGCCAGCATCAAAGAGATCGCCCGCAACGCCACGGAGGCCACCGTGGTGGCCGACAAGGCCGTCGGCGTAGCCAAAAAAACCAACACCGTGATAGGCAAACTGGCCGAGAGCAGCTCGCAGATCGGGCAAGTCATCAAGGTGATTACTTCCATTGCCGAGCAGACTAACCCGGATATTTCGTAAAAAAAGTATCGTTGATATGCTTAACTGCTGATATACAGCAGGATAGATCAATAATTAAAGCAATATCAGCGATGACAAAAGGTAAACAATTAAAGCTACAGTTGACAAGGGTAAAAGGCCGCCGTGTGCGGGTTGATTTCAAGGGCGGAGAGGTTACTTCGGATGCCGGACTGCTTTTGATCCGGGAAGTGGATCGGCAGTTGGGCTTGACCGAACGAGCGGCCCGACAGTTAGTGGACAAACGGCAGAAGGGCAAAGTACGCCATGAGGTATTGGGGATGCTGCGGCAGCGCGTTTACGGGCTGGTGGCGGGCTATGAGGATTTGAACGACTTTGATACCCTGCGCCACGATCCATTGTTGCAAACGGTAACGGGGCGCATTGAAACGTTGGCCAGCGCGCCGACTTTGTGTCGTTTTGAAAACGGGCAGGATCGGCGGGCGGCCTTTGCGGTAAACGAGCTGTTGGTCGAACAGTTCATGGGCTCCTTTGCCGAGGAACCCGAAGAGATCATCCTGGACTTTGACGCCACCGACAATCCGGTGCACGGGCTCCAGGAGGGACGTTTTTTCCACGGTTATTATGATCATTACTGTTTTCTGCCGCTATATGTTTTCTGCGGTGATCAGCTGCTGGTGGCCTACCTGCGGCCGAGCAAGATCGATGCCAGCAAGCATGCCGGGGCCATCCTCAAATTGCTGGTTAAACGGATTCGCCAAAGCTGGCCCCGTACGCGGATTATTTGGCGCGCCGACAGTGGATTTTGTCGAGACCGGATACTCTCTTGGTGCGACCGCAACGAAGTTAGTTACATCGTGGGGATGGCTCGCAATGCACGCTTGCAGCAAGACGCCCAGCAGTTGCAAAAGCAGGCCAAAGAATGGTTCGAACTAAGGGGTAAAAAACAACGGTTATTCCAGGACTTCGTCTATGCTGCCGATTCGTGGCGATGGCTGCGGTTGGTCATCCATAAAGCCGAACACACCGCACAGGGGTCCAACCCGCGCTTCGTGGTGACGAACCTGCCGGGCGATCCCCAGGAGCTTTACGACAAGGTATACTGTGGCCGCGGTGAAATGGAGAACCGAATCAAGGAACAGATGCAATTGTTCAGCGAGCGCACCAGCGCCCATCAATGGTGGGCCAATCAGTGGCGATTGCTCTTGTCGGCGCTGGCCTACACCTTGATGGAAGCCATGCGCCGGTTAGCCTTAAAAGGGACGAAGTGGGCGCGGGCCCAATGCCACACCCTGCGGCTCAAATTAATCAAGATCGGAGCGGTCATCGTGCGCAACACCCGAACGATTCACTTTCACCTAAGTGAGAGTTATCCTTGGGCCAGTCTTTTCAACCATGCGGCCCGCCGATTGGTGCCAACCTAAAGGGTGCATTGGTGCTGCCCCCGGCACTACCGAACCAATGGGGGAAAGGGGGCAGTGTCTCTACACCCTGAAAAACACCTAAAAATCAAGACGATCTGCTCAAAATACAAAGAAATCCATCTCCAATAGCAATAACGAGCACGAGCCAAACTTTACCCTTCATGAAATATCCGGGCTAATCTGCTCGCCCTTAACGCCACCATCGAAGCGGCCCGGGCCGGCGAGGCCGGCAAGGGATTCGCCGTAGTGGCTAGCGAGGTCAAGGAATTAGCCAAAGAGACGAGCAAGGCGACCGAGGACATCGGCAAGAAAATTCAGGCCATTCAGAAAGATACTGATAGTTCAGTCAAAGCCATCCAAGAGATCAGCGATATCATCGGTCAGATTAGCGGCATCCAGAACACTATCGCCACGGCGGTGGAAGAGCAGAGCGCAACAACCAACGAAATCGTGAGGAATGTAAGCGAGGCGGCCAAGGGTAGCGCAGAGATTTCCCAGAACATCAACGGGGTGGCCACGGCAGCCCAGAGCACCACATCAGGTGTCTCTAATATTCAGCAGTCTGCCGAGGAACTTTCCCGCATGGCGGCGGACCTGCAAGGCCTGGTGCAGCAGTTTAAATATAATCAAATAGACAGTGCAACTAAACTGCCGGTTGGCAATGAAAATGGAAACGGTATCTCTGATCAGAGTGTTCATGTTCAATCCTCAGTGATCCTCGACGCCGCTCAGGCGAATACGGATCAGCTTGAAGATATGGATGAGTCGGAGCTTCAACCAATCGGAGGAGAGTTCAGTCGTATCTAGAGCCTAAGGCTTTCTCTTACTCGGAGATGTGTAGGCTCAAAACCGTGCGTTCCTACGAACGGTTTTGAGCCATTCTTCAAGGACTTATAACTACAAATTCAAGAGAACGAGTTAATAAACATAAAGGATTAAAAATGAAAACCACAAAGTCAGTAATAATAACTGTATTGGAGATAATGATATCAGTATCGGTTTGGGCATCAGAGCAGACTGCCAGTGAGGCCCAAGAGAGGCCATTGGGTCGTAACGGAATCATCACCGACCTAACCTACACGGGTGAAGTATGGAACAACCTGAGTGGCGGGGTTAACAGCGACGATGGGGCCCATTATACCGGGCGCTTCGACATGTATATTCGCGCGGATCTGGATAAAATGGACTTTGGTCCGGATGGTGTCGCAGTGCTTCACTTCCAGGACTTGCGCGGCCGGGGAATCACCGAAGGCATTACCGGGGCACACCAGAGAATCAGTAATATCGATGGCAACTCGGGGGCAGGCTTTGACCTCACCCAATTGAGCCAGTTTTGGTATGAGCGAAGCGCGATGGGCGGACGGCTTGCCGTCAGGTTGGGAAGGATCCTCGCCGATACCGAGTTCGCCGGGGCCACACTGGGGGGCGATTTCATCAACACCTCCTTGGGATGGACCCACACGATTCCCATGCCCGCCTACCCGGATCCCGCCTACGGGGCGGTGGCATTCTTTCAACTCAGTGATTTGATCGGGTTCAAGGCCGGTGTATGGGACGGCGCCCCCAATGGCCGCAATTATGGGTTTTCCGGTGCAGGCGATGTTTTCTCCATCTATCAGTTCACGGCCAACTACACTCTGTTTGACAGTCAGTTATCCGGCAATTCGCATATCGGCACATGGTACCACAGCGGCCAGTTCGGAGACCAGGCCGGTGGCTCCGTCCACGACGGGAACTATGGCGTCTATTTGGGCCTTAGCCAATTTTTGACCAGAGAACAAACTGCGAATGAAGGCGAAGAGCAGGGTCTGGGCATGTTTTTACAGTTCGGCTGGGCCCCCAAGGACCGTAATAAAGCTAAAATTTACTGGGGTGGCGGCCTGGTTTACAAAGGTTTATTACCAGGCAGAGACGTAGACAGCGTTGGGATTGGTATTGGAAACATGAGTTTCAGCGGTGAACTCCCGGGTAATCGGAGCGACGAAACGATGATCGAACTGTTCTACAAAGCCCGCCTCAACCAGCACATCCTGATTCAGCCTGATTTGCAGTATATTACCAACCCCAATGGAACAGAACCTTACCAACCCCAATGGAACAGAACCCAATGCTTTCGCCTTGGGATTGAGATTCCAATTCGCTTATTAAAAAAAGAAGCGCTCTCCATACCGTCATTGGGACAGGAATATCTTTCCGAAAAACTAACATGAAATTTACCTGTAATTCATAGACTATTGACCAACGCGCCGGGTAGATTCCGCCTTTTAACCCGGCGCGGAAAAATCGCCAAGAGACGCCGGACACCTCCGCCAACATTAATTTGGAAACGGAGGGGTCCGGCGTTTCTTTGTTATCTTTTAAAATTATAAAATACAAATTCAGGTTTTTTGGCGTTCTCCGGCAAATAAAAACTGTTGGGCCAGCCCAGCTTGGGGGCCGAAGTGGGTGCGACCGAAATGGGCGATCTGCTCCCGTTTCCAGCCATCCAGACGGTATTGCCGCCGCATGGCCTTTTCTATCCATACATCGACCGGAAACGACTCCAGCCTGCCCGCACCGAAGAGGAGCACGCAATCGGCGACTTTTTGCCCGACTCCCGGCAACCGCTGCAATTGCTTGTGGGCTTCCGGGTATGGGAGCGATTGCAAGCGGTTGAGAAAACCGGGATCATTGGCCAGCGCTTGGGCGGTTTGTTTTATGTATTTGGCCCGGTAGCCAGCCTTGCAGAGCCGCAACTCGACCTCCGGAATATCCAACAGTGTTTTCCAGTCGGGCAGCGAATAGTCATCTTCGGATATTCTTTGCCCCAATCGGCGGGCGGCAGTTTCGCAAATTTGTTTGATCTGCACAATTTGCTTGTTGGAGCTGCAGAGGAAACAGAAAAGAGTCTCGCCTAAGGGTTGACGCAGAATGCGCAATCCGCGCCATTCCAGCATGGCTGCATGTAGGATTGGGTCGCTTCGCCAGGGCAGCCTGTCGGTGAGTTCTTCATAATTGCGATCGGAACCGAAATAGCGCTTGATTTCCGGCCGCATTGGTTTTTCCAGGGCAAAGGGGCATTTCCATTGCAGATCGCCATTGGTTGCCAGCCTGACACTGGCCCGCGATCGTCCCCAGATGCCCGTCCATTCTCCTCTGCCCGATTGTTTCCAGCGAAAGGCCTGGCCGCCATCGAGGGTTTCAGCCAAGGAGCGCGGGGTGAAGGGCGTCGAAGACTCCAGAATTTTCCACCGGGTCCAGCCATCCGATTTCTCAGGGCGATCTCCAGAGAAAACTTTCTTTTTCTGCGATGGTATTGCCTCGGGCATCTTGAAGGGTCAGGCGCCAGGCCAGAATTTTGGTTTCATTTTGCGCCCAGTCACTACCAGTAATGCCGGCAAAAATTTCACGGGTTTTCGGCATCCCGGAGGGCAGGTGAAGGAGAAACTGTTTTTCCTGTATTGACTCGCCCGTAATGATTTCGAGTTTGATCTGGGAATTTTCGGGCAGGTTGCGAACGTTTTGATTGAGGGTAATGATAAAGTACTCACCGGCGCGGACATCCGCCTTGGTTCGGACAATCGCCCTCCGTCCCCGGTTTTCTTTTCCAGTGAAAAATTCACTTAGGCGCTGAAAATAATTTTCTTCCAGGAATTGATGGTGGACGGTCTTTATTACCACATCGGCTATGCCTGGTGAAGCCGGAATCTGGAATGCGAGGAGCACCGTGGCGATGCCCCATCCGGTAAAATCCGGCCATTTAATCATGGCTTGAGGTTTTGTCGCAGAGAGGGCATTGTCAAAGTTAATCATCGTCTGCAATGGGTTTGCCTGGATAAATTTTATGCCGACAATGAGCCGATTTATGGTGAAAGATTCATTAAACTCGATGTATAGCAAGGTGCTGGTGACGGGGGCAAGCGCCGGACTGGGGGAAGGTTTTGTGCGCATGCTGCTGGATGAAGGTCTGGAAGTTTGGGGGACTTCCCGCAGGCCCCGGCAATTGCCCGAAAGAGATAGATTTCATCCAGTGGAGCTGGATTTGCGCAATGCCGATTCCCTGAAAGATTTTCTGGACAACGTTCTTCGGCAGGGGCCTCCTTTCGATCTCGTCGTCAACAATGCCGGGTATGGCGCGTTTTACCCCTTTGATAAATTTCCCGAGAACGAAATAGGTGGCCAAATCGATGTTCTTTTGTCGGGTCCGATACAAATCTGCCGCCAGGCTTATTCCGGCATGCACCAGCGTGGACACGGTGTTCTGGTCAATGTCTCCTCCTTGGCGGCGGAATTTCCATTGCCCTACATGAGCCTTTACAATGCTTCCAAAAGCGGATTATCGGGTTTTTCTCAAAGCTTGATTCTGGAATCCCGTGGTTCGGGAGTGACGGTGATCGATTTCCAACCCGGCGATTTCAGAACATCATTCAATGCAGTCATGAAACGCGATGCGGCCTTGGGGGAGGGAAATCCACAAGTTTCCGCCGCCTGGGATGCGATCGAAAAGAAGCTCAAGAGCGGCCCGCCGGTCGAAATTGCCGTCCAGAAACTGCGCAAAGCCCTACTCAGACCGCGAAGCGGAACCGTTCGCACGGGCCGGTTTTTCCAGGCTGTCCTGTCCCCATTTATGACGCGATTCCTGCCACGGAACGCCATTCTGTGGTTCATTCGCCGCTATTACGGCATGAGATAAAACTCCATCCGCAAGTTCGATCAAAAAGGAGGTAAACGAGGACAACTTTACCTGGCGGTAGGGGAGGTCGGATTATCTTGATAAATATGCAAAATATCTTATATTAGAGGCTGTCCCAAAAGGGTGATTTTTGCGAGGGCTTTTGATAGGCGCTCATTTTAGAGGTATTTGCATTTGGGAGAGTATCAACTTTGGGGAGAGTATCAACTTTGCTCTCCTATGACGTTAGGATACTGGTTTTGGGGTCCGGTTGCCTGGTTTTCTTTGTATGAGCCGACAGTAAGGCTGTGAAAAAGTATTGTCCTTGCTTTTCCGCTCTCTAGGCCGCCGCTTTGGTTTTTAGTTCGTCTTGCTGGGCCAGCATCTTGGCTACTTTCCATAGGTTGTGCGAGAGTACCGACCAGGCTACGCTGATCGAGCGGTTGGCAAAGCCTTTGCTGCGCAACCGCCCGGCCTGCCAGCGATTCTTCAATACCCCGATCCGCCCTTCGGTGCTGGCCCGGCGCTTTTGCAATTGTCTGAACAGTGGTTCCTCCATCCGTTTTTTCAACTGCTTCGGATCGCGTGGACAGAGCGCGTCGTAGATTCCCTCCTGGGCTAACTGCCGGCGGGCCCGCTGGGAGGCAAATCCCCGGTCCGCGCACATGGCCGCTATGGGTTCTTCCAGGTTGAAGCGGTTCTGTCTTTGCAAACTCTCTTGCATTTGTTCATTTTCGCTTGGAGTTCGGCTGCCGTAGAGTTTCCAGTCCAGCAGGTACCCTTCAACGCTTTCTCCCAAAAACAGGGTGTTGCCGAACTCGACCTCTTGGCCCGCTTTACCTCGCACAATCACCTGCCCATCGAGTTCGTAAACACTCAAGACTTTCTCTGCGTTTTTCACCTGGCGGCCGCCAATGATCCGCTCGTGCGCCTGTTTGATGACCACCGGGATTTGCTCGCTCATGCGCTCCATCCGGGCGAGGATCTGTTGGACCTGTTTTTCGCTGTAATCGCTTTGCTCCCAGCAGGCTTGCAATAATTCCCGGTGACTGCGGGCATGCTCCCCGATCCGTTTGAGCAGCTTTTTCATCTGCCTCAAGATACCCTTGCGCTGCCGCGCGCTGTCCTTTCGCCGCCGGCTGTGGGTCATCTGTATGCACAGCCGATTCATCTGCCGAGCCAAGGGCTCCGGTTCGATCGGCATGCGATGGAGCAAACCGGCCTTCTCGCGGATCAGCCGGATCGCTTTGAGCAACGTGCCGGCTACATCCTTGAGTAATACCCAGTCCGTCGGCCAATGAATGTTAGCCTCCAAACAGGTGCCGTCGATCAGGCAAATGGTGGTGTCAATCGGCTTGTCCAATCCCACCTGCCGGGCCAGAAGGGCATCGCCCACCACCTCAGTCAAGGTCCGGTGCAAGGCCCTCAACTGCTCTTCGCTGAAAAACTTCGAGGCCCGCTCCAGGGTGCTTTTGGAGATGCCCCTGATGCCATCGATCTGCCGGACACGGCAAAAGTCGGCCAACAGATCGCTGCTGCCCAGAGCCCGCGACAAATGCCGAAACGAAATCCCTCCGAGCAGACGGCCCAGCGTATCCATGCGCAGTGCCTTGATGGCAAAACTGGCCCGCTGCCGCCGGGCCTTTAGCCCGGATATTTCGTAAAAAAAGTATCGTTGATATGCTTAACTGCTGATATACAGCAGGATAGATCAATAATTAAAGCAATATCAGCGATGACAAAAGGTAAACAATTAAAGCTACAGTTGACAAGGGTAAAAGGCCGCCGTGTGCGGGTTGATTTCAAGGGCGGAGAGGTTACTTCGGATGCCGGACTGCTTTTGATCCGGGAAGTGGATCGGCAGTTGGGCTTGACCGAACGAGCGGCCCGACAGTTAGTGGACAAACGGCAGAAGGGCAAAGTACGCCATGAGGTATTGGGGATGCTGCGGCAGCGCGTTTACGGGCTGGTGGCGGGCTATGAGGATTTGAACGACTTTGATACCCTGCGCCACGATCCATTGTTGCAAACGGTAACGGGGCGCATTGAAACGTTGGCCAGCGCGCCGACTTTGTGTCGTTTTGAAAACGGGCAGGATCGGCGGGCGGCCTTTGCGGTAAACGAGCTGTTGGTCGAACAGTTCATGGGCTCCTTTGCCGAGGAACCCGAAGAGATCATCCTGGACTTTGACGCCACCGACAATCCGGTGCACGGGCTCCAGGAGGGACGTTTTTTCCACGGTTATTATGATCATTACTGTTTTCTGCCGCTATATGTTTTTTGCGGTGATCAGCTGCTGGTGGCCTACCTGCGGCCGAGCAAGATCGATGCCAGCAAGCATGCCGGGGCCATCCTCAAATTGCTGGTTAAACGGATTCGCCAAAGCTGGCCCCGTACGCGGATTATTTGGCGCGCCGACAGTGGATTTTGTCGAGACCGGATACTCTCTTGGTGCGACCGCAACGAAGTTAGTTACATCGTGGGGATGGCTCGCAATGCACGCTTGCAGCAAGACGCCCAGCAGTTGCAAAAGCAGGCCAAGGAATGGTTCGAACTAAGGGGTAAAAAACAACGGTTATTCCAGGACTTCGTCTATGCTGCCGATTCGTGGCGATGGCTGCGGTTGGTCATCCATAAAGCCGAACACACCGCACAGGGGTCCAACCCGCGCTTCGTGGTGACGAACCTGCCGGGCGATCCCCAGGAGCTTTACGACAAGGTATACTGTGGCCGCGGTGAAATGGAGAACCGAATCAAGGAACAGATGCAATTGTTCAGCGAGCGCACCAGCGCCCATCAATGGTGGGCCAATCAGTGGCGATTGCTCTTGTCGGCGCTGGCCTACACCTTGATGGAAGCCATGCGCCGGTTAGCCCGGATATTTCATGAAGGGTAAAGTTTGGCTCGTTATTGCTATTAGAGATGGATTTCTTTGTATTTTGAGCAGATCGTCTTGATTTTTAGGTGTTTTTCAGGGTGTAGAGACACTGCCCCCTTTCCCCCCATTGGTTCGGTAGTGCCGGGGGCAGCACCAATGCACCCTTTAGGTTGGCACCAATCGGCGGGCCGCATGGTTGAAAAGACTGGCCCAAGGATAACTCTCACTTAGGTGAAAGTGAATCGTTCGGGTGTTGCGCACGATGACCGCTCCGATCTTGATTAATTTGAGCCGCAGGGTGTGGCATTGGGCCCGCGCCCACTTCGTCCCTTTTAAGGCTAACCGGCGCATGGCTTCCATCAAGGTGTAGGCCAGCGCCGACAAGAGCAATCGCCACTGATTGGCCCACCATTGATGGGCGCTGGTGCGCTCGCTGAACAATTGCATCTGTTCCTTGATTTGGTTCTCCATTTCACCGCGGCCACAGTATACCTTGTCGTAAAGCTCCTGGGGATCGCCCGGCAGGTTCGTCACCACGAAGCGCGGGTTGGACCCCTGTGCGGTGTGTTCGGCTTTATGGATGACCAACCGCAGCCATCGCCACGAATCGGCAGCATAGACGAAGTCCTGGAATAACCGTTGTTTTTTACCCCTTAGTTCGAACCATTCTTTGGCCTGCTTTTGCAACTGCTGGGCGTCTTGCTGCAAGCGTGCATTGCGAGCCATCCCCACGATGTAACTAACTTCGTTGCGGTCGCACCAAGAGAGTATCCGGTCTCGACAAAATCCACTGTCGGCGCGCCAAATAATCCGCGTACGGGGCCAGCTTTGGCGAATCCGTTTAACCAGCAATTTGAGGATGGCCCCGGCATGCTTGCTGGCATCGATCTTGCTCGGCCGCAGGTAGGCCACCAGCAGCTGATCACCGCAAAAAACATATAGCGGCAGAAAACAGTAATGATCATAATAACCGTGGAAAAAACGTCCCTCCTGGAGCCCGTGCACCGGATTGTCGGTGGCGTCAAAGTCCAGGATGATCTCTTCGGGTTCCTCGGCAAAGGAGCCCATGAACTGTTCGACCAACAGCTCGTTTACCGCAAAGGCCGCCCGCCGATCCTGCCCGTTTTCAAAACGACACAAAGTCGGCGCGCTGGCCAACGTTTCAATGCGCCCCGTTACCGTTTGCAACAATGGATCGTGGCGCAGGGTATCAAAGTCGTTCAAATCCTCATAGCCCGCCACCAGCCCGTAAACGCGCTGCCGCAGCATCCCCAAGACCTCATGGCGTACTTTGCCCTTCTGCCGTTTGTCCACTAACTGTCGGGCCGCTCGTTCGGTCAAGCCCAACTGCCGATCCACTTCCCGGATCAAAAGCAGTCCGGCATCCGAAGTAACCTCTCCGCCCTTGAAATCAACCCGCACACGGCGGCCTTTTACCCTTGTCAACTGTAGCTTTAATTATTGATCTATCCTGCTGTATATCAGCAGTTAAGCATATCAACGATACTTTTTTTACGAAATATCCGGGCTAAAGGGTGCATTGGTGCTGCCCCCGGCACTACCGAACCAATGGGGGAAAGGGGGCAGTTTCTCTACACCCTGAAAAACACCTAAAAATCAAGACGATCTGCTCAAAATACAAAGAAATCCATCTCCATCTCCAATAGCAATAACACGAGCCAAACTTTACCCTTCATGAAATATCCGGGCTAAATCTACGTAAATCTGCATGCCCTACATGCTAAACATGCTCTGTAAGGCATAATAGGGGAAAGGAGGATATGTTATAAGGACCCAAATAGCATTCAAAGCATGCAAGCATGCATTTCAGTATTGAGATGCAAACTCCCATCCTCGCACCTAAAAAAATGAAGAAACGAAAATTTAAACCCGAAACAGTCGCCGAAGCCATCAATGATGCTGGCGGGATTCTCATAAACGCGGCTCGAACACTCCGATGTAATCGCCGCACAGTATACGATTACTCGATTACTGCCTGAATTTTAAAGTTTGCGCAAAGGCACGTGAGGAAGCCGAGGCTTCCACGACAGATTTGGCCGAGTCGAAATTGATCGAGCAAATCAAAGAGGGAAATATGACTGCGATCATCTTCTACCTTAAAACAAAGGCAAAAGCCCGCGGCTATGTAGAGCGACTCGAACAGACGGGTGCCGGCGGCAGACCTTTGGACGTAGGAACGAAAGTTTTGGCTCTGCCCATAATCAATATAGGAGATACGGAGTGATCGGTGTTGCTCAGAGCGAAGATCACTTTTGGGAGCCGAATCCGGGACCGCAGACGGCGTTTTTGAGCGCTGGACAGAGGGAGGTCCTATACGGTGGAGCTAATGGTGGTGGTAAATCCGATGCACTCCTCGCTGCCGCCACTCGATACGTCGGTGAACCGGATCATACAGCTATCATATTCCGGCGAACCTATCCGGAATTAGGGGAGTTAATAAAACGGAGCTGGGACCTCTATCCGCTGCTCGGAGGCCGCTACAATAAGACTGAGAAGAAATGGCAATTCCCTTCTAGAGCGATTGTCATGTTCGGGAATCTTTCCTCTTTCAGCGACGCTCTCAAATATCATGGCTGGCAATTTATTAATCCGGCAAATAAATAGTGATATATCAATAACTTATGCTAAAGTAGGTTCATGAATAGGAATGATGCGCCTTCACTAAGCGAAGAGACTATATATGAGCTGAGGTGTCGGGCGGTGGATCTGAAAAGAGAGGGTTGCACTTATGAAGAGGTTTCCGTGGTTTTAAAGGTATCGATCAGCGCTGTGCGCAAATGGTGGGCCCTTTACCGAAATGGAGGGCCAAAAGCCCTGCGGCTTGGACAACGGGGCCGTCGGCAGGGCCAATGTCGAAGATTGAGCTCCCAACAAGAGCGCATGGTGTGCCGAATGATTACCGATAAGAGACCCGACCAGCTTAACCCGGATATTTCATGAAGGGTAAAGTTTGGCTCGTTATTGCTATTGGAGATGGATTTCTTTGTATTTTGAGCAGATCGTCTTGATTTTTAGGTGTTTTTCAGGGTGTAGAGACACTGCCCCCTTTCCCCCATTGGTTCGGTAGTGCCGGGGGCAGCACCAATGCACCCTTTAGGTTGGCACCAATCGGCGGGCCGCATGGTTGAAAAGACTGGCCCAAGGATAACTCTCACTTAGGTGAAAGTGAATCGTTCGGGTGTTGCGCACGATGACCGCTCCGATCTTGATTAATTTGAGCCGCAGGGTGTGGCATTGGGCCCGCGCCCACTTCGTCCCTTTTAAGGCTAACCGGCGCATGGCTTCCATCAAGGTGTAGGCCAGCGCCGACAAGAGCAATCGCCACTGATTGGCCCACCATTGATGGGCGCTGGTGCGCTCGCTGAACAATTGCATCTGTTCCTTGATTCGGTTCTCCATTTCACCGCGGCCACAGTATACCTTGTCGTAAAGCTCCTGGGGATCACCCGGCAGGTTCGTCACCACGAAGCGCGGGTTGGACCCCTGTGCGGTGTGTTCGGCTTTATGGATGACCAACCGCAGCCATCGCCACGAATCGGCAGCATAGACGAAGTCCTGGAATAACCGTTGTTTTTTACCCCTTAGTTCGAACCATTCTTTGGCCTGCTTTTGCAACTGCTGGGCGTCTTGCTGCAAGCGTGCATTGCGAGCCATCCCCACGATGTAACTAACTTCGTTGCGGTCGCACCAAGAGAGTATCCGGTCTCGACAAAATCCACTGTCGGCGCGCCAAATAATCCGCGTACGGGGCCAGCTTTGGCGAATCCGTTTAACCAGCAATTTGAGGATGGCCCCGGCATGCTTGCTGGCATCGATCTTGCTCGGCCGCAGGTAGGCCACCAGCAGCTGATCACCGCAAAAAACATATAGCGGCAGAAAACAGTAATGATCATAATAACCGTGGAAAAAACGTCCCTCCTGGAGCCCGTGCACCGGATTGTCGGTGGCGTCAAAGTCCAGGATGATCTCTTCGGGTTCCTCGGCAAAGGAGCCCATGAACTGTTCGACCAACAGCTCGTTTACCGCAAAGGCCGCCCGCCGATCCTGCCCGTTTTCAAAACGACACAAAGTCGGCGCGCTGGCCAACGTTTCAATGCGCCCCGTTACCGTTTGCAACAATGGATCGTGGCGCAGGGTATCAAAGTCGTTCAAATCCTCATAGCCCGCCACCAGCCCGTAAACGCGCTGCCGCAGCATCCCCAATACCTCATGGCGTACTTTGCCCTTCTGCCGTTTGTCCACTAACTGTCGGGCCGCTCGTTCGGTCAAGCCCAACTGCCGATCCACTTCCCGGATCAAAAGCAGTCCGGCATCCGAAGTAACCTCTCCGCCCTTGAAATCAACCCGCACACGGCGGCCTTTTACCCTTGTCAACTGTAGCTTTAATTGTTTACCTTTTGTCATCGCTGATATTGCTTTAATTATTGATCTATCCTGCTGTATATCAGCAGTTAAGCATATCAACGATACTTTTTTTACGAAATATCCGGGTTAAGATGCCCTTTGCCCTGTGGACGCGCCAAGCGGTGCAAGAGTTGATTGAAAGGCAGTTTGCTTTGAAGATGCCGATCCGCACGGTGGGCGAGTATCTTCGCCGTTGGGGTTTCACTCCACAAAAACCTCGAAGACAAGCCTATGAGCAGCAGCCTGAGGCGATTAAGAAGTGGCTTGATCAAACTTACCCGGCCATCGAAGCCAGAGCCAAAGCGCAACAGGCCCAAATCCACTGGGGAGATGAAACCGGCATCAGTAGCGAAGATCATCGGGGAAGAGGTTATGCTCCGCGCGGTAAAACGCCAGTTGCCAAACGCAGTGCGCGTCGTTTTAGCACGAGCATGATCTCGACTATAACCAACCGTGGAAAGCTGCGTTTCATGGTTTACAAGGGAGCCTTGAATGTGGAACTGTTTATCAAATTTCTGCGCCAGTTAATCAAAGGAGCCAAACGGAAAATCTTTCTCATTGTGGACAATCTGAGAGTGCATCATGCTAAAAAAGTAACCGGTTGGATTGAAGCCCACCGCGATAGGATCGGGATTTTTTATCTACCATCTTACAGTCCCGAATTGAACCCCGATGAGTATTTGAATAACACGGTCAAAGCCAACTTGAAGAACCTGCCGGCCCCGCGCAGCCAAATTGAGTTGCAGGGAAGTCTGCGAACCCACCTGCGCAGCAGGCAACGAAAACCAATTTTGATTAAAAAACTCTTCCATCATCGGGATGTTCAATACGCCGCTTAACTGTTACTATTCAATTGCCGGATTAATAGTTTCCTCGGGTTTGATGAGCTTACTCACTGGCCGAGCGATGAGGAATATGTCTATTTGATGTCCCGATTGCGTCGAAAGGCAAATTCGAATATCCGCCTGATGATTCGGGCAACCTGCAACCCTTCTGGTCCCGGCCACCATTGGGTAAAGACCCGATTCAATATCTCAAATGACGGCAAGGAAACCGTCGTAGAAGACCCGCAGACGGGCCTACACCGGGCGTTCCTCCCGGCTCGAATACAAGATAATCCCCATCTCGCCGGAACCGAGTATGAGCGCACCCTTGACGCCTTGCCTGAGCAACGACGCAAAGCCCTCAAAGATGGGCGCTGGGACGTCTTCGCCGGGGCCATGTTCCCGGAATGGGATCCCACGCGTCACATCATTGAACCTTTTGAAATACCCGGCGATTGGAAAAGATGGCGCGGAGCCGATCAGGGCTTTGTGTCGCCCTCTGCCTGCTATTGGTTAGCAAAGAATCAGGATGGACAGGTAATCGTCTATCAGGAACTCTACCGCACCGGCATGACGGGTCGTGTGTTCGGTGGTGAGGTGTTGAAACGGGACAAAGAGCAAAATCCCTTTGAGAAGCGCCTATCGGGCTACCTTGATACCAATGCCTTCGCAGATTTAGGAATGGGAACACCGATCGGTCAACTCATGAACCAGATGGGTTGTAGGTGGAGACCCGTTACGAAAGGCCCCGGGAGTCGTGTAGCCCGTGTAAACATGCTTCACGAGTATCTCGCGCCCATGAAAGGCTTTCCGGACAAGCCGGGATTGCTCTTCTTTAATACCTGCACAAATCTGGTTCGAACACTGCCTGCACTGCCGAGGAGTCATCATAACCCGGAGGATGTCGACACCGAAGCAGAGGATCACGCGTTTGACGGACTTACCTACGGTCTCTGTTACCGGCCTCGAACAGGAAAGGTGACTCATTTTCTTCTTTGAAACTGGTTGCTCCTGTGCGATCATCACAAACTCAGTGTCCGTAAAACAGTAGTTTTTCAGACATTTCTATTGACACCTGCAATCCCTTTGTTTATGCGGTGTCTCAGTCCACTAAAACAGGGGATGATTTATAGACACCATGAAATCGAAGAATATAGCCATTTATTTGAGGGTCTCGACCGGAGGCCAGAATACGGACAGTCAGGCAAAAGTCATTAAGGAATATTGCAAAAGGCGCGGTTGGAAGGACGTGCAATCCTATGAGGACAAGATCAGCGGTGCCAAACATACACGGCCAGCCCTTGACCGGATGCTTAAAGACGTGCGAAAGGGCGGGATCGATGCTGTAGTGGTTTACAAATTGGATCGCTTGGGCCGGTCGCTCACACAGCTCGCCTTAATCATCGAGGAATTAACCAGTCGCGGGGTAGCCCTGATTTGCACTTCCCAGGGGATCGATACGAGCGAGAGCAACCCGGCGGGAAAGCTTCAAATGAGCGTTCTCATGGCTGTGGCGGAGTTCGAGCGGGAAATCATTCAGGAGCGCGTCAGGGATGGCCTGAGTGCAGCCAGAGCCAGGGGAGTCAAGCTCGGCAGGCCCGGTAAGCTCGCCAAACATCGCAAGAAAGTCATGGCTTTGCGTAAAAAGGGGAAAAGCATCCGCGCCATAGCCTCAGAGCTACGCTTGCCAGTCTCATCGGTCGGCGATCTGGCAAAGGCTGGATAAACTAAGGATTTGATGAGCTATGAGTAATCCAAAGTTATGGATGGCAATACAAAGCTGGGACGACGCTAGTGTTTATTTGTTAGCAATTGACAAAAAGGCTGACCTGATTGATCGATATATTGCCGGAAGAGAGATAGAAAAGCGGCAAAAGAGTACTCTCTTATCGCAATCTCGGCGTCAAGAGTTGAAAGAATATACTCTACCGCAATTAGAATTTGATCTAAAATATATAGAGAATATCAGCCAAGAAGACCTGATCGGACCCCATTTTTGCTACCACTTTAAGTGAGAGTATTTCCGTAGGTTTGGTATTATTGGTTTTGCAGGTTGAAAAGGTAAGTAACCGGAAACAGCACAACAGTCAATGAATTTTTGGGTTGGGGTTGAGTGGGTGATCGGACCCCTACGTCCAGATGCTGACCTGTATTAGATTTTTGTTGCCTGGCTTGGAAAATAATCTTATCCAGATATCTATCTAATAAATAATACCATGCGCCCGAGCGGAGAGCCTTTATACCTGCAGATTGCGAAAATCCTGCGAGAGGAGATCGAGAATAACTACGAGCCTGGGGATCGACTTGAGCCCGAGGGTAAAATCGCAGAGCGATTCAGAGTTAACCGGCATACACTGCGTCGCTCTATCGATGAATTGGTTGAGCAGGGCAAGCTGGAGCGACGGGCGGGCGTGGGCGTTTTCGTATTCCTTCATCCTCTCAAGTATGAGCTGCATAAAGAAACTCGACTAACAAGAAACTTGAGGCGTATGGGAGTTAAAGGTGATCGCACTTTTATCAAACGACAGTTGAAGCCTGCCTCACAAATTGAGGCCAAGCACTTGCAGATTCCCAAAGGCAGATTAGTTACGCGGCTCGAATCACTGGTTTACGCTGATAAAATTCCTTTTTGCATCAGCACTCATTGCTTCACTCACAAATCGCACAAAGAGATTTATTCTCTTTTCAAAACCGGTTCCATGCACGAATTCATCAAGAATAAATACAATATCAGGCTAAGGCGGAAGAGCAGCATGATCAGCGCTTTATTGGCTACCAGTGAAGACGCAGCACTTCTGCGCATCCCATTGAATCGGCCCATTTTACTGGTACAGACCGTCAACGTCGATGTGGAATCGAAAAAGCCGTTGGAATACGTGATCAGTCGTTATCGCGCGGATCGGGTAGATTTGATCGTTAATTTTTAGATGTGCGCAATCATGGCGCAAAACTTTTTGATGGTGGGAGCAGACTTGGTGCTTCCCCATTCCCTGGTATCAGACTGTCCGCTGTTAATTAAGGGAGAGCGTATTGCGAGTATCGGCCCCGGCGCCACCCGAAATCCCCAATGCACAGAGATCCGATTGCCGGGAAAAATTATCCTGCCCGGTCTCATCGATTTGCACAGCGATGCGATTGAAAAAATGGTTGAGCCACGACCCAAGATATTTTTTCCCATTCCATTTGCTATCAAAGAATGTGATCAGCGGCACCTGACTTGCGGGATTACCACGGTCTTCAATGCTATTGCGTTTGCCGGAAAAGAGTTCGGCGTTCGAGATCCAAACATTGCGGATCAAATTGTCAGATCGCTTGATAGGGAACCGGCTGTCCTCCATCGTCGACTTCACCTGCGCTTTGAAATCACAGACGTCGAGTCTGTTCCCCTAGTGGAAGCCCTAATTCAGGAGGGGAAAGTTGATTTGATCTCCTTTATGGATCATAGCCCGGGCCAGGGTCAATACGCCCAGGACGGCAGATATGCCAGTTACCTGATGCGAACTTATGCCATGACCGAACGTGAAGCCCTCAGGCTGATTGCGTACAAGAAGGAGAGTCGGCAATCTCGTTCACAAGAAGTAAATGATCGACTGCTCAGAGCCGCAAAGGCCGCCAAAATTCCTATTTCCGGTCATGATCTCGACTCACTCGAGAGTGCCAGTGAGTGGCATCAACTTGGAGCCACAATAAGCGAGTTTCCGCTCAATGAAATTTCCGCTCGTGCTTCGCGCGAATATGATATGGTGATAGTCATGGGGGCGCCCAACGTCATTCGTGGAGCCAGCTCGGGTGGCGGCCTGCGAGCGAGCGACGGGATTCGCCAGAACCTAATCGATGTTCTATGTTCGGATTACAAACCAAATAGCCTATTGCCAGCCCTTTTTAAAGTGTCCTCGGACATTGATATACCTCTTCCGGATGCAGTCTCGTTGGCAACCTGGCGGGCAGCCGATGCTGTCGGCTTGACCCATGTCGGAAAACTTGCCGAAGGTTTTCAAGCGGATTTGATTATTGTGCAACCGACGCCACATGGTCCCCGTCTCGAAGCAGTAATGGTTTCCGGTCAATGGCGATATCTGTCCGGACAATTATCAGATGGGGGGGGGTATGAATCGCAACGAGTTCGATAAGATTGAAAAATCCGAGGGAGATGTTAATCTATCTCCACAGCGCCATCAATGGCAGGACCGAAATGTGAATGACCAGACTCGCAACGTGCTGGATGAAGACGCTCGATATTTTCTGCATCAATCCTTGTCCACACCCTGTTTGAATGTCTTAACCAAATGTAAGGGATCCTATATAGAAGATTTGCAGGGACGAAAGTACCTGGATTTTCACGGCAACAACGTGCACCAGGTGGGGTTTGGCAATCCCCATGTCATTGAGGCCATTACCCGGCAGATGGAAGAGCTTTCCTTCTGCACACGGAGATATACCAATAAAAAGGCCGTTGAACTAGCCAGGAAATTGACTGAGCTTGCGCCCGGCGATCTAAACCGGGTATTATTTGCTCCGGGCGGCGCCGAAGCCATTGGCATGGCATTAAAACTGGCGAGGTCCTATACCGGCAGATTCAAAAGCATCTCCATGTGGGATTCGTTTCACGGCGCCTCTCTGGACGCTATCTCGGTCGGCGGAGAAGCGATTTTCCGCAAAAACATCGGCCCGTTGCTGCCGGGTGCCGAACATGCGCCACCGCCGGATCCTAAGCATTGTGTATTCGGATGTGAAGGAGAGTGCAATTTACGCTGTGCCCAATACGTAGAATACATGCTGGAAAAGGAAGGAGATGTCGCCGCGGTTATTGCCGAGACCGTCCGCAGCACGCCATATATACCGGATAAAAAATATTGGCAAATTATCCGCAAAGCTTGTCACAAACACGGTGCATTATTAATTTTGGATGAGATTCCCCATTGTCTGGGCCGAACCGGTACCTTTTTCACATTCGAGCATTTTGGGATTGTCCCGGATATGGTTGTCATCGGGAAAGGACTCGGTGGGGGTATTTTTCCGCTGGCGGCGTTAATCGCCAGAGAAGAACTCAACATTGCCGGTAAAAATGCCTTGGGTCATTATACTCATGAAAAAAATCCGGTCGCCAGCGCCGCCTCCCTGGCTGCCATCCAATATATCGAGGAGAACCGGTTGCTGGACCATGCCAAACAGATGGGCAACTATGCTCTTGAGCGCTTAAAGGCGCTCAAACTGAGGCATCGCATCATTGGCGATGTCCGTGGAATCGGATTATTGATGGGGATAGAAATTGTTAGAGATACCGGCCAACGGGGTGTGGAAGAGGCTGAGAAAATCATGTACCATGCCCTCGAAATGGGTCTAAGTTTCAAAGTAACCATGGGCAATATCCTCACTTTGACTCCGGCATTGACAATTACCCGAGGTGAGATCGATCAAGCGATCGATATTCTGGATGACTGTTTTGAACGAGTGGGGCATGGGCATGACATGAGCTAAAATTCGTCACCTAAATAGAGGCTGTCCCAAAAGGGTGATTTTTGCGAGGGCTTTTGATAGGCGCTCATTTTAGAGGTATTTGCATTTGGGAGAGTATCAACTTTGCTCTCCTATGACGTTAGGATACTGGTTTTGGGGTCCGGTTGCCTGGTATTCTTTGTATGAGCCGACAGTAAGGCTGTGAAAAAGTATTGTCCTTGCTTTTCCGCTCTCTAGCCCGGATATTTCATGAAGGGTAAAGTTTGGCTCGTGTTTGGCTCGTTATTGCTATTGGAGATGGATTTCTTTGTATTTTGAGCAGATCGTCTTGATTTTTAGGTGTTTTTCAGGGTGTAGAGACACTGCCCCCTTTCCCCCATTGGTTCGGTAGTGCCGGGGGCAGCACCAATGCACCCTTTAGGTTGGCACCAATCGGCGGGCCGCATGGTTGAAAAGACTGGCCCAAGGATAACTCTCACTTAGGTGAAAGTGAATCGTTCGGGTGTTGCGCACGATGACCGCTCCGATCTTGATTAATTTGAGCCGCAGGGTGTGCCATTGGGCCCGCGCCCACTTCGTCCCTTTTAAGGCTAACCGGCGCATGGCTTCCATCAAGGTGTAGGCCAGCGCCGACAAGAGCAATCGCCACTGATTGGCCCACCATTGATGGGCGCTGGTGCGCTCGCTGAACAATTGCATCTGTTCCTTGATTCGGTTCTCCATTTCACCGCGGCCACAGTATACCTTGTCGTAAAGCTCCTGGGGATCGCCCGGCAGGTTCGTCACCACGAAGCGCGGGTTGGACCCCTGTGCGGTGTGTTCGGCTTTATGGATGACCAACCGCAGCCATCGCCACGAATCGGCAGCATAGACGAAGTCCTGGAATAACCGTTGTTTTTTACCCCTTAGTTCGAACCATTCTTTGGCCTGCTTTTGCAACTGCTGGGCGTCTTGCTGCAAGCGTGCATTGCGAGCCATCCCCACGATGTAACTAACTTCGTTGCGGTCGCACCAAGAGAGTATCCGGTCTCGACAAAATCCACTGTCGGCGCGCCAAATAATCCGCGTACGGGGCCAGCTTTGGCGAATCCGTTTAACCAGCAATTTGAGGATGGCCCCGGCATGCTTGCTGGCATCGATCTTGCTCGGCCGCAGGTAGGCCACCAGCAGCTGATCACCGCAAAAAACATATAGCGGCAGAAAACAGTAATGATCATAATAACCGTGGAAAAAACGTCCCTCCTGGAGCCCGTGCACCGGATTGTCGGTGGCGTCAAAGTCCAGGATGATCTCTTCGGGTTCCTCGGCAAAGGAGCCCATGAACTGTTCGACCAACAGCTCGTTTACCGCAAAGGCCGCCCGCCAATCCTGCCCGTTTTCAAAACGACACAAAGTCGGCGCGCTGGCCAACGTTTCAATGCGCCCCGTTACCGTTTGCAACAATGGATCGTGGCGCAGGGTATCAAAGTCGTTCAAATCCTCATAGCCCGCCACCAGCCCGTAAACGCGCTGCCGCAGCATCCCCAATACCTCATGGCGTACTTTGCCCTTCTGCCGTTTGTCCACTAACTGTCGGGCCGCTCGTTCGGTCAAGCCCAACTGCCGATCCACTTCCCGGATCAAAAGCAGTCCGGCATCCGAAGTAACCTCTCCGCCCTTGAAATCAACCCGCACACGGCGGCCTTTTACCCTTGTCAACTGTAGCTTTAATTGTTTACCTTTTGTCATCGCTGATATTGCTTTAATTATTGATCTATCCTGCTGTATATCAGCAGTTAAGCATATCAACGATACTTTTTTTACGAAATATCCGGGCTAGGCCGCCGCTTTGGTTTTTAGTTCGTCTTGCTGGGCCAGCATCTTGGCTACTTTCCATAGGTTGTGCGAGAGTACCGACCAGGCTACGCTGATCGAGCGGTTGGCAAAGCCTTTGCTGCGCAACCGCCCGGCCTGCCAGCGATTCTTCAATACCCCGATCCGCCCTTCGGTGCTGGCCCGGCGCTTTTGCAATTGTCTGAACAGTGGTTCCTCCATCCGTTTTTTCAACTGCTTCGGATCGCGTGGACAGAGCGCGTCGTAGATTCCCTCCTGGGCTAACTGCCGGCGGGCCCGCTGGGAGGCAAATCCCCGGTCCGCGCACATGGCCGCTATGGGTTCTTCCAGGTTGAAGCGGTTCTGTCTTTGCAAACTCTCTTGCATTTGTTCATTTTCGCTTGGAGTTCGGCTGCCGTAGAGTTTCCAGTCCAGCAGGTACCCTTCAACGCTTTCTCCCAAAAACAGGGTGTTGCCGAACTCGACCTCTTGGCCCGCTTTACCTCGCACAATCACCTGCCCATCGAGTTCGTAAACACTCAAGACTTTCTCTGCGTTTTTCACCTGGCGGCCGCCAATGATCCGCTCGTGCGCCTGTTTGATGACCACCGGGATTTGCTCGCTCATGCGCTCCATCCGGGCGAGGATCTGTTGGACCTGTTTTTCGCTGTAATCGCTTTGCTCCCAGCAGGCTTGCAATAATTCCCGGTGACTGCGGGCATGCTCCCCGATCCGTTTGAGCAGCTTTTTCATCTGCCTCAAGATACCCTTGCGCTGCCGCGCGCTGTCCTTTCGCCGCCGGCTGTGGGTCATCTGTATGCACAGCCGATTCATCTGCCGAGCCAAGGGCTCCGGTTCGATCGGCATGCGATGGCGCAAACCGGCCTTCTCGCGGATCAGCCGGATCGCTTTGAGCAACGTGCCGGCTACATCCTTGAGTAATACCCAGTCCGTCGGCCAATGAATGTTAGCCTCCAAACAGGTGCCGTCGATCAGGCAAATGGTGGTGTCAATCGGCTTGTCCAATCCCACCTGCCGGGCCAGAAGGGCATCGCCCACCACCTCAGTCAAGGTCCGGTGCAAGGCCCTCAACTGCTCTTCGCTGAAAAACTTCGAGGCCCGCTCCAGGGTGCTTTTGGAGATGCCCCTGATGCCATCGATCTGCCGGACACGGCAAAAGTCGGCCAACAGATCGCTGCTGCCCAGAGCCCGCGACAAATGCCGAAACGAGATCCCTCCGAGCAGACGGCCCAGCGTATCCATGCGCAGTGTGCCTTGATGGCAAAACTGGCCCGCTGCCGCCGGGCCTTTAGACCCATTGGCTGCCACCCCTCCAAGGCCAGCTCAATGGCCTGCGATTCCACCTCCGAGTCGATCAGCAGCCGATCGATTCGATCAATGGTGGCGCGGAAGTTATCGTAATCGAGGCACCGGTCAACCACAGTTAAAGCTGGACGCAGGAGGCATTGGATGGCTATATTTTTCATAGAAAGGGCTATATTGATTTTCGCTAACTCAATTATAGAACCCTTTTTTGGCCGGATCGAGCAAAAACTTGCTCTTTCCGGCTCTTTTTATCAACGTCATCCAGTTGACTATAAAATCTTTATATTTTTGGGACAGCCTCTAAATAGGTGGCCCACGGCCCCATTGATCTCGCTACGGCGAAAAAGCGAATATTTAAAAAATTAACAAAACAAACTATGAATTCTAGTTTAAGTATCCTGATCCACGTTTTAACCATAATTATGCTGGGAATATATTCTATGCCCATTTATGGCGATCCGCTATTCGCTGATCTTGTAGTAACCAATGCGAATGTAATCACGGTTGATAAAGACCAATCGCAAGCGGAAGCATTTGCGATTCGAGATGGAATATTTGTCGCTGTGGGTACGAATGGCGACGTTAGATCGCTGATTGGCAAGAATACTACGGTCATCGAGGCAGAAGGCAAAACGATTACACCTGGTTTCATCGATGTCCACCTTCATCCCAGGTCGATATACTTATGGACGCACAGGTTAGGCAGTGTCGATTTGTCACCCGCCGCCGTCAAAACAATGGAGGGACTTGTTGCTGCCTTAAAAGCCAAAGCGGAAATAACGCCGAAGGGACAATGGATTCGGGGAAGTCGTTACCAGGGCACTAAATTGGGTCGAAGTCCCAACCGCTGGGATTTAGATCGGGCATCTACCGATCATCCCATCTGGATTGGCCATTCGAGCGGTCATTTAAGCGTCGTAAACTCGTACGCTTTGCGGGCGGCAAACATCACTCAGGATACACCGGATCCGCCTGGTGGAGCATTCGATCGCGATGATAGCGGGGAACCGAATGGAATCTGCCGCGAAGGCGCCGGAGGGCTTGTTCGAGATGGCGGCCCCCCCATGCCGGAAGCTTCCCGCAAAGAAGAACTGGAGGGTTATCAACGTTGTTTCCACGAGTTCATGCGAAAAGGAATTACCAGCATTGGCGATGCCGGCGTTAATCCAGGTAAAATCCGTGTATATCAGGAATTGGTCGAAGCAGGAATGCCGCTTCGCATCAACATGATGATTCGTGAAAAATATTTTCCCGATTTGAAAAAGTTGAACATTCACACGAAGTTTGGAAACAGCCGGCTAAAAATCGGTCCGATTAAAGTGCGCCATGGAAATTCATTATCCGGCCGCACATGTTGGTTGTACGAACCCTACGAGAGGATAAATCCGAGAACTGGCAAAAAGGATTACTATGGAATACCGCCTGCACGGTCGCAGGAAAAACTAACTGAATTGTTCAGCGATATTCATGCAGCGGGTTTTCAAATCGCCGTTCATTCCAATGGCGACCGGGAAATCGATATGGTGCTTAATGCCATCGAAAAAGCCTTGCAGAAAACGCCGCGAGAAGATCATCGGCACAGGATCGAACACTGCAGCATAGTAAGCGACCGTATTCTCCAACGGATCAAGGATCTGGGGGTTGTATTAGCTCTTCATTCTTATATCTACGAACACGGGGACAAAATGGAAGAATACGGTGAAAGGCGTTGGAACATGATGCACGCCAACCGGTCGGCCCTGGATTTGGGCATCGTTGTGGCTGGCAACTCCGATTACGGCGTCAGCGCGGCCGATCCGATGCTGCGGATTCAGAGTTTAGTAACACGCAAATCAGCGGAAGGCAAAGTCTATGGAGCCAAACAAAAAATCTCTGTCCAGGAAGCGCTCTGGATTTGGACTATGGGAAGCGCGTTGGCCTCGTTTGACGAAAAGATCAAAGGCTCGATTACCAACGGAAAACTGGCCGATTTCGTGATGCTCACGGATGATCCAACTCATACCCCACTTGACTTTATAAAGGATATCAAGGTCGAAAAAACTTTTATCGGAGGGAAGCTGGTTTTTGAACGTTAATCCGGAATTCGCAGTTATGGATGGTGGCGATGTGAGGTTTGAGAGGCGGGATGAGGGCAAAGACTTCTTACCCGGCAATAACTTGTAGTTGCCGCTACTTGACCTATCGGACAGCGTCAGATAACCTGAAACCACTATTGTTATGTTAGAGGCTGTCAGGCTGTCCCAAAAGGGTGATTTTTGCGAGGGCTTTTGATAGGCGCTCATTTTAGAGGTATTTGCATTTGGGAGAGTATCAACTTTGCTCTCCTATGACGTTAGGATACTGGTTTTGGGGTCCGGTTGCCTGGTTTTCTTTGTATGAGCCGACAGTACGGCTGTGAAAAAGTATTGTCCTTGCTTTTCCGCTCTCTAGGCCGCCGCTTTGGTTTTTAGTTCGTCTTGCTGGGCCAGCATCTTGGCTACTTTCCATAGGTTGTGCGAGAGTACCGACCAGGCTACGCTGATCGAGCGGTTGGCAAAGCCTTTGCTGCGCAACCGCCCGGCCTGCCAGCGATTCTTCAATACCCCGATCCGCCCTTCGGTGCTGGCCCGGCGCTTTTGCAATTGTCTGAACAGTGGTTCCTCCATCCGTTTTTTCAACTGCTTCGGATCGCGTGGACAGAGCGCGTCGTAGATTCCCTCCTGGGCTAACTGCCGGCGGGCCCGCTGGGAGGCAAATCCCCGGTCCGCGCACATGGCCGCTATGGGTTCTTCCAGGTTGAAGCGGTTCTGTCTTTGCAAACTCTCTTGCATTTGTTCATTTTCGCTTGGAGTTCGGCTGCCGTAGAGTTTCCAGTCCAGCAGGTACCCTTCAACGCTTTCTCCCAAAAACAGGGTGTTGCCGAACTCGACCTCTTGGCCCGCTTTACCTCGCACAATCACCTGCCCATCGAGTTCGTAAACACTCAAGACTTTCTCTGCGTTTTTCACCTGGCGGCCGCCAATGATCCGCTCGTGCGCCTGTTTGATGACCACCGGGATTTGCTCGCTCATGCGCTCCATCCGGGCGAGGATCTGTTGGACCTGTTTTTCGCTGTAATCGCTTTGCTCCCAGCAGGCTTGCAATAATTCCCGGTGACTGCGGGCATGCTCCCCGATCCGTTTGAGCAGCTTTTTCATCTGCCTCAAGATACCCTTGCGCTGCCGCGCGCTGTCCTTTCGCCGCCGGCTGTGGGTCATCTGTATGCACAGCCGATTCATCTGCCGAGCCAAGGGCTCCGGTTCGATCGGCATGCGATGGCGCAAACCGGCCTTCTCGCGGATCAGCCGGATCGCTTTGAGCAACGTGCCGGCTACATCCTTGAGTAATACCCAGTCCGTCGGCCAATGAATGTTAGCCTCCAAACAGGTGCCGTCGATCAGGCAAATGGTGGTGTCAATCGGCTTGTCCAATCCCACCTGCCGGGCCAGAAGGGCATCGCCCACCACCTCAGTCAAGGTCCGGTGCAAGGCCCTCAACTGCTCTTCGCTGAAAAACTTCGAGGCCCGCTCCAGGGTGCTTTTGGAGATGCCCCTGATGCCATCGATCTGCCGGACACGGCAAAAGTCGGCCAACAGATCGCTGCTGCCCAGAGCCCGCGACAAATGCCGAAACGAAATCCCTCCGAGCAGACGGCCCAGCGTATCCATGCGCAGTGCCTTGATGGCAAAACTGGCCCGCTGCCGCCGGGCCTTTAGACCCATTGGCGGCCACCCCTCCAAGGCCAGCTCAATGGCCTGCGATTCCACCTCCGAGTCGATCAGCAGCCGATCGATTCGATCAATGGTGGCGCGGAAGTTATCGTAATCGAGGCACCGGTCGACCACAGTTAAAGCTGGACGCAGGAGGCATTGGATGGCTATATTTTTCATAGAAAGCATAGAAAGGGCTATATTGATTTTCGCTAACTCAATTATAGAACCCTTTTTTGGCCGGATCGAGCAAAAACTTGCTCTTTCCGGCTCTTTTTATCAACGTCATCCAGTTGACTATAAAATCTTTATATTTTTGGGACAGCCTCTATGTTAACGACCACTCCAACAAAGACAGACATTGGCTGTTGGGTCAGATCCTGACTTTTACAGGTTAATGGCGATGGACTACGATCAAACAACAATTCCTGAATCCTACAAGAAGGGACGCGAAATAGGGGACGCGGGACTAGCTCTGTGGATGGATGCGATTGAACGGCACATCGATCCTTCTGAGATTGAGTCGATTCTTGATTTGGGATGTGGAACAGGAAGGTTTTCTGAAGCTTTGTCAGAGCGGTTTGATGCACGACTGATCGGGATTGATCCGTCTACCAGAATGCTGACGCAGGCAATCGAGTCTTTGGTGGGGGAAAGGTTCGTATTCAAAAAGGGATCGGCAGAAGATATTCCGATTGGTGACGGAACGGTGGATTTGGTTTTCCTTTCAATGGTATGGCACCACATTGTGGATGTTGACCGCGCATTGCAGGAATTCCAAAGAGTGTTGAGAAATGGTGGTTACGCGTGTGTGCGCAACCCAACAGTGGAATTATTGAATCGGGCTGCATTTTTGGATTATTTCCCGGGAGCAGGGGTTGTCGATTTGGAAATGCTACCATCTGCATATAATCTGAAGAGCGTCTTTTCAGACCAAGGATTTGATTTGATCGCCCACGATGTGATCGAAAGTGAATTTGCCGAGAATTTCCAAGCGATGTATGAGAAGGTTAAGCATCGAGCATTATCTGAGCTTGCGGCGATTTCGGATGATGAATTTTCGACTGGGTTGAAAAGCATGGCTGCGGATTTGAAAAAGGAATCGAATCTGGAGCCGATTATTGAGCCGATTGACCTGTTCGTCTATCGCATGGGGTGATGGTCGGGCGTTTCAGTAGGGATTTTTCGATTTAAATCCCAACCAGAGAATATTCCATTATCTCTTCGGGTAGTGGCCGGATCGAGCAAAAACTTGCTCTTCAAGTCTATTCTTATAAACGTCATATAATTGAGTACAAAATCTTTATATTTTTTGACAGCCTCTAATTAGAGGCTGTCCCAAAAGGGTGATTTTTGCGAGGGCTTTTGATAGGCGCTCATTTTAGAGGTATTTGCATTTGGGAGAGTATCAACTTTGCTCTCCTATGACGTTAGGATACTGGTTTTGGGGTCCGGTTGCCTGGTTTTCTTTGTATGAGCCGACAGTACGGCTGTGAAAAAGTATTGTCCTTGCTTTTCCGCTCTCTAGGCCGCCGCTTTGGTTTTTAGTTCGTCTTGCTGGGCCAGCATCTTGGCTACTTTCCATAGGTTGTGCGAGAGTACCGACCAGGCTACGCTGATCGAGCGGTTGGCAAAGCCTTTGCTGCGCAACCGCCCGGCCTGCCAGCGATTCTTCAATACCCCGATCCGCCCTTCGGTGCTGGCCCGGCGCTTTTGCAATTGTCTAAACAGTGGTTCCTCCATCCGTTTTTTCAACTGCTTCGGATCGCGTGGACAGAGCGCGTCGTAGATTCCCTCCTGGGCTAACCCGGATATTTCATGAAGGGTAAAGTTTGGCTCGTTATTGCTATTGGAGATGGATTTCTTTGTATTTTGAGCAGATCGTCTTGATTTTTAGGTGTTTTTCAGGGTGTAGAGACACTGCCCCCTTTCCCCCATTGGTTCGGTAGTGCCGGGGGCAGCACCAATGCACCCTTTAGGTTGGCACCAATCGGCGGGCCGCATGGTTGAAAAGACTGGCCCAAGGATAACTCTCACTTAGGTGAAAGTGAATCGTTCGGGTGTTGCGCACGATGACCGCTCCGATCTTGATTAATTTGAGCCGCAGGGTGTGGCATTGGGCCCGCGCCCACTTCGTCCCTTTTAAGGCTAACCGGCGCATGGCTTCCATCAAGGTGTAGGCCAGCGCCGACAAGAGCAATCGCCACTGATTGGCCCACCATTGATGGGCGCTGGTGCGCTCGCTGAACAATTGCATCTGTTCCTTGATTCGGTTCTCCATTTCACCGCGGCCACAGTATACCTTGTCGTAAAGCTCCTGGGGATCGCCCGGCAGGTTCGTCACCACGAAGCGCGGGTTGGACCCCTGTGCGGTGTGTTCGGCTTTATGGATGACCAACCGCAGCCATCGCCACGAATCGGCAGCATAGACGAAGTCCTGGAATAACCGTTGTTTTTTACCCCTTAGTTCGAACCATTCTTTGGCCTGCTTTTGCAACTGCTGGGCGTCTTGCTGCAAGCGTGCATTGCGAGCCATCCCCACGATGTAACTAACTTCGTTGCGGTCGCACCAAGAGAGTATCCGGTCTCGACAAAATCCACTGTCGGCGCGCCAAATAATCCGCGTACGGGGCCAGCTTTGGCGCATCCGTTTAACCAGCAATTTGAGGATGGCCCCGGCATGCTTGCTGGCATCGATCTTGCTCGGCCGCAGGTAGGCCACCAGCAGCTGATCACCGCAAAAAACATATAGCGGCAGAAAACAGTAATGATCATAATAACCGTGGAAAAAACGTCCCTCCTGGAGCCCGTGCACCGGATTGTCGGTGGCGTCAAAGTCCAGGATGATCTCTTCGGGTTCCTCGGCAAAGGAGCCCATGAACTGTTCGACCAACAGCTCGTTTACCGCAAAGGCCGCCCGCCGATCCTGCCCGTTTTCAAAACGACACAAAGTCGGCGCGCTGGCCAACGTTTCAATGCGCCCCGTTACCGTTTGCAACAATGGATCGTGGCGCAGGGTATCAAAGTCGTTCAAATCCTCATAGCCCGCCACCAGCCCGTAAACGCGCTGCCGCAGCATCCCCAATACCTCATGGCGTACTTTGCCCTTCTGCCGTTTGTCCACTAACTGTCGGGCCGCTCGTTCGGTCAAGCCCAACTGCCGATCCACTTCCCGGATCAAAAGCAGTCCGGCATCCGAAGTAACCTCTCCGCCCTTGAAATCAACCCGCACACGGCGGCCTTTTACCCTTGTCAACTGTAGCTTTAATTGTTTACCTTTTGTCATCGCTGATATTGCTTTAATTATTGATCTATCCTGCTGTATATCAGCAGTTAAGCATATCAACGATACTTTTTTTACGAAATATCCGGGCTAACTCCCAGCGGGCCCGCTGGGAGGCAAATCCCCGGTCCGCGCACATGGCCGCTATGGGTTCTTCCAGGTTGAAGCGGTTCTGTCTTTGCAAACTCTCTTGCATTTGTTCATTTTCGCTTGGAGTTCGGCTGCCGTAGAGTTTCCAGTCCAGCAGGTACCCTTCAACGCTTTCTCCCAAAAACAGGGTGTTGCCGAACTCGACCTCTTGGCCCGCTTTACCTCGCACAATCACCTGCCCATCGAGTTCGTAAACACTCAAGACTTTCTCTGCGTTTTTCACCTGGCGGCCGCCAATGATCCGCTCGTGCGCCTGTTTGATGACCACCGGGATTTGCTCGCTCATGCGCTCCATCCGGGCGAGGATCTGTTGGACCTGTTTTTCGCTGTAATCGCTTTGCTCCCAGCAGGCTTGCAATAATTCCCGGTGACTGCGGGCATGCTCCCCGATCCGTTTGAGCAGCTTTTTCATCTGCCTCAAGATACCCTTGCGCTGCCGCGCGCTGTCCTTTCGCCGCCGGCTGTGGGTCATCTGTATGCACAGCCGATTCATCTGCCGAGCCAAGGGCTCCGGTTCGATCGGCATGCGATGGCGCAAACCGGCCTTCTCGCGGATCAGCCGGATCGCTTTGAGCAACGTGCCGGCTACATCCTCGAGTAATACCCAGTCCGTCGGCCAATGAATGTTAGCCTCCAAACAGGTGCCGTCGATCAGGCAAATGGTGGTGTCAATCGGCTTGTCCAATCCCACCTGCCGGGCCAGAAGGGCATCGCCCACCACCTCAGTCAAGGTCCGGTGCAAGGCCCTCAACTGCTCTTCGCTGAAAAACTTCGAGGCCCGCTCCAGGGTGCTTTTGGAGATGCCCCTGATGCCATCGATCTGCCGGACACGGCAAAAGTCGGCCAACAGATCGCTGCTGCCCAGAGCCCGCGACAAATGCCGAAACGAAATCCCTCCGAGCAGACGGCCCAGCGTATCCATGCGCAGTGCCTTGATGGCAAAACTGGCCCGCTGCCGCCGGGCCTTTAGACCCATTGGCGGCCACCCCTCCAAGGCCAGCTCAATGGCCTGCGATTCCACCTCCGAGTCGATCAGCAGCCGATCGATTCGATCAATGGTGGCGCGGAAGTTATCGTCATCAAGGCACCGGTCGACCACAGTTAAAGCTGGACGCAGGAGGCATTGGATGGCTATATTTTTCATAGAAAGGGCTATATTGATTTTGATTTTCGCTAACTCAATTATAGAACCCTTTTTTGGCCGGATCGAGCAAAAACTTGCTCTTTCCGGCTCTTTTTATCAACGTCATCCAGTTGACTATAAAATCTTTATATTTTTGGGACAGCCTCTAATTACGGACTGCCGTTTCATCGCATCAGGATGAAGCGGTCCGGTAGGTGCAATTCCCCTCAACTCAAGCGATGAGAGAAATGCGATTAGTTTTCCCGCAAGAAACCCACGACTATGAGACCTGCAGACATCAATGCACCGGCAGCATAAAATATTGCCAGCAGGCCGGAAGCGTCACCAATCAATCCAAAAAAATAGGGTGAGATGGCTGCCAAGAGAAAAGTAGGCGTGTAATAAATAGCATATCCTTCACTGCGAAAGTCTTCATGCAATGTAGGGACCAATCCGATATAGAGCACGGACGAAGTTCCATTCAGGAAAAATCCGAAAACAGGAAGAAAACAGAGCATGGCCCACCCGGACGGAATTGAGGGGAGGGCAAAGCAGCTTCCCGAAGGCCCCGCCGAAAAAAGTCAGAGACACGAACCAGCCAATGGAATCCTCTCGAAGGCCGGATTGAATCAGGTAGAAGCCGAGAAAGGCCATAACTGCACTTCGGATTGCGGTATCGACCATGCCGACAATCGAAAAGAGCATGAATTGCCGCCGTTTTCGGATTCCCCGGAAGGAGGGTTTCACTGCCTCTGCACCCGAAATCCCGTTTGACAGGTCCCGATTACTGGCTACTTCCGTCTTTCGCGGGCGTTGCAGCCTTTGGAATATCTGCCTCCGAAAAGCGAGGAGATACGAAATCGAGGCAATCAGACCGATACTTCCCAGGACCGCAAAGGTTCCCCGCCAGCCAGCCTTAATCACCAGGACACCCGCGAGGGCGGGAAAAAGAACCTTTCCAATATCGCCAAAGAAATTGAGGATGCCGATGGCAGGTCCCGCCTTTTCAGGTCTCGAAACATTAGCCACCAAGGCCGTGCCAACCGGATGATAGACTCCGCCTCCGATTCCCGAAAATAGGATCAACACAAGCGTGACCGGAAAACTGAAGGCCAGCAGCAAAGCGATAAAACCCGCGCTGAACCACGCCGTGCCAAGCCCGAGAAGGAGAGTTTCCCCTACTCTTTCCACCAGGAGTCCTGCAGGTATCTGGGCAACGCTGATGGCGGCGTGAACGGCCGTTTTAAGAAGACCGGACTGGGTGTAGGAGAGCCCCAGTTCCGCTGCCATGAAGGGAAGCAGAAGGGAGAGGCTGGCAATATATCCGTCATTGACGACATGGAGAAGACTGCACCAACCCAGTTGACGCCGCCCCTCGCGGTCAGAGGGGAGTGGCGATTCCCCACTCTCACTCGCCAGGGTATTCGTACGATCCCTTGTTGACTCACATGCAGGCGCCTTCCGGCGGCGCTTATTTATTCTTCTAGGAGGTAACGCCATTGACTAGTTCGTTGGCTCGGATGACGAACGGCTTCCAGGCTTCCCTCCCGCTGGCCCCGATGAGATTAAAACGAAGCACCGGTTCACCGGTTAAATCAAACTCCAGCAGACCGAAATTATCTTCCCGGGTAAATACTTGCCGTATCCGTATTTCCGGTTTGCGCCCGGGATTTACCTCTGTTGGTGTCTGGCCGAGGGGCGAGCTGACCAGATCATAGAGATCGTAGCCTCCTCTTTCCGACCAAGGTATAGCATTGAGCTCACCTTGATGGGTATCGCCGGAAAGCAGGATTACCCCGGTTATTTCATTGTCCCGTATGAAATCGAAGAGTGCGTCGCGTTCGTGCAGATAAGAGGCCCAGGAATCTCCTCCCGGTTCTTTGGCCTTCGACCAGCCGCTGCCCAAAATCAGCACTTTGAAGGGCGCTGTGCTATCTTTAAGTGATTGCTGCAACCACTCGCTCTGTTCTTTGCCCAGAAATGTTTTGCCGGGATGGTCAGGCTCTTTATCGGGGTCGCGGTAGTAACGGCAGTCGATAAAAAAGAAGTCAACACCGCCATAGTGATATTGAAAAAATACCCCTGGCGACCCCGACAATCCGTAAGATGGATTCACCCAGTAACGTTTAAAAACATTTAGGCCATTCGCCTTGCGGGGGTGGCGCCGGTCATAATCGTTGAGACCGTAATCATGGTCGTCCCACACTGCCAGTTGGGGTATGGTATGAATGACCGGTTGGAGGGTAGCGACATCGCGTTGGCGACGCCATTCTTCGGCCAGAATCTCGGGATCGAGGGTGTCGCCATAAATATTATCGCCGACCCAGAAAAACAAGTCGGGTTGAAACCGCAGAACCGTTGTCCAAACGTCCTGTTTGCGGTCGAGTAGGTAGCGCGGGCAGGAGCCAAACGCGATGCTAAAACGTCCCTTCTTCCCCTCAGGCGGGGCGGTTTTTGTATAAAATGGCGGCAGGTCGCGTTGGTATCTGGGGGTTCCACCCTCGACCCGGAACCGATAATAATAACGAGTATCAGGTTTTAAATCACGTAGCTTCCATTTCAAAACGTAATCCTCTTCCTTGGTGGCGGAAAGCGCCTGCTTATTCGACCGGGTGAAATCTTTTGAAGTATCGTATTCGATCTCCCCGGTGTGAGATCCACTGAGCCTTGCCCAGATGGTGATTTCATTCGGACCAACGGCCCCCACCATAGGCCCCTGCATGAAGCGAGGATAACCGATTGGATCATCGGAATAAAGGTCATCGACCCTCTTATTGCAATTAGCATTATTAAAAAAAGAATGTTACGTGTATTCATTTAAGTTCTTCTCCATGAAAAGTGGCCGTGGTCAATTAACGATATACTCAGGTCTTTTCCCGCGCAACACCCGGACGGCATTATTGGCCATCTGGGAATACCTCATTTTCAGCGCTTCTTCAGTTTCACCGGCCACGTGAGGAGTGAGTATCACATTGGGCAAGGATCTCAGAGGGTGGACCGGGGGCAACGGTTCCGTTGCAAACACATCCAGCCCAGCTTTGCGGATGGTTCCTTTTTTAAGCGCATTAACCAATTCACTCTCCTCGATAATAGCTCCGCGTGAGGTGTTGATGAGCCAACCCAACCCTTTCTCACCGATTTTCTTCAATTCATCTTTCCCAATCAACGTTTCCGTCTTATCGGGCCCGTCTCTTAATAAAGGGAGATGCAAGGAAATGATATCCGCCTTCGTCAAGAGGGTATTCAGATCGACCATGGTTACAAAATCCTGTCCCTCGTTCCCTTTTTGCGGGTTCTTCCTTGTGGCCATGACCTTCATACCGAGGGAATGGGCAATCTCTGCCGTAATCTTGCCGATATGGCCAAAACCCAAGACCCCGAAGACCTTGCCCGCCAACTCCGTGCCGATACGGCGGCTCCAACTGCCTGTGTTCATCTCCCGGAGGTAATGATCGCCGTTTTTGGCCAAAGCCATGAGAAGAAAAATGGCGTGTTCAGCAGTAGACTGAGCCATAATGTGGGCGGTGCTGCAGACGTAGATTCCCCGTTCTTTAGAGGCTGCCAAATCGACGGTATCGCAACCCGTGCCACAGTGAATCAACCGAAGGCGGGAAGCGCCCTGAATCATTTCCCGGATTAACGAGGCCTTGTTGGGATAAACAATATCGGCATCTACGATTTCCCGTCCGATAGTCTCGACATCGTCCTTATCGGCAACGACCACAAGGTTCGGCACAAACCCGTTTGCCCTAAGCAAGGTGTCAACAGTATTCACCATAATCCCGTCATCAGCAGAGCATAACAGCACTTTAACAGGAGTGGTCGTCATCTGTCAAAAGTTCCTTGTCTGGAGGAGAAACGAAAGGGCGGCAGGGTTCAGGAAAACTCGGTTTCGATGAGGGCGGGGAGGTCTTTCACACTCGGTATAACATGGGTGTGCCGATACTTTCCCCACGCTTCCACCGGCCGCGGGCCACTGAGAACCCCGACTATGCCGCGGCACCCGGCATTGTAACCTTCCAGCATATCCGCTGGCGTATCGCCAATTTTGAGCACTTCATGGACGCTCTGCACATTCAATTGCGTCATGGCATAGTAAATCATAAAAGGGGCCGGCCGGCCATGCTCACCGGGAACATGCTCGACATCGACCGAGAGATCGACCAATCCGTCCCGCACCCAGCCCAAACCGTCCATGATGGCCTCGGTGATATCGCGATGAAAACCAGTGTCGGTGGCTACTTTGATGCCGTTCTCATGACACCACCGAAAGGTGTCTTCGGCTCCCTCTATTTCGCGGACTTCATTACGGTAATGGTCGATCATGATCTCCGAGTAACGGTGAAATACCTTCATCGCTTCATCGAGAGTCTCCGGGTAGATGATTTTTTCGAAATCTTCAATCTCAACCTTCTTCCCTTGAGACCGGGCGATGAGGAATTGATAGAGGTGGATCTTGTTGGTGCCCATATGCAGGAGTATCTCATCAGGCGTCGTTTGCAGGTCGAATTCCGTGGCCGCTTGGTGGAGGCAGTCCCGAACACCCGTGTCGTCATAAACAGTGGTCCCTGAGAGATCGAACATGATCATACTGATTTTACTCATAATTTTTTTCTTCCTTTATTTGTGTTATGTTAAGTTGGTTAAATTAAATGAAGTCAGCCGGAATTTGCTTCTTTTTTCACGGTTGCAGGCAAGGCATTCCATCTGGGCAGAAGGAGCAGCACCGCTATAATAACAAACGCTCCCAGGCAATTAAAGAGAACTCCCCAGCCGTAATGAGCCCAGATGATACCGGGTAAAGACATACCAAGAATTTGCCCTGTCGAACCCATGCCATTAATCAACCCGGCCGATGATCCGGCGCCCTTTTTTGTCCCGAAATCCACCGCCGATACCGAACTGATCATGGCATCCGGACCAAATAGGAAAAACCCCATGGCAAACAGCAGCAAAACCATGGTTCCCTTTCCTCCAGCCTCCGTCAGGCCGTTAAAGAGAAAGAGGATTACGGCGAGAATAAGAAATCCCAGAACTATTATGGGAATGCGGCGCGAATGAAACCATTTGTCCGAGGCGTAACCGGCAAATATAACCCCTAATGGTCCGGCGGCTTCGAAAGCTGCGCTGATAATGGCCGATTCGCCGATATTTGTTCCCAACTTATCGTTAATCATAAGCGGCCCCCAGAAGAGAATAGCATAGCGTGTGGGCTTGATAAAAAAATAGACTGCGCCGAGGGTAAGAATGACCGGATTGCGGAAAACTTCACCGATCACCTTCCAGGATCCTTCTCGTTCCTCCTCGGGCGTTTCATCCTGGTCTAGAACGTCGACTGTCTCTCCGTGATACTCTTCTATGGAGGGCAGACCGACATCCTCAGGCCGGTTTTTCTGCAAAAGCAGGAACAGCAACCAAATAATGGCCAGAACGACAGCCGGCATGAAAAAGGCGAAGCGCCAATTCAAAAAAACCAGGGCCATATAACCGGCGAAGGCGCTGGCCAGCATTCCCCCGATGGGGTAGTTGGTGGCCCAAAAACCGTAAGTCCGGCCCCGCTCTTTACGGGAAAACCAATAGCTGACATTCTTGGTCAGGGGCGCCCACCCGGTGGATTGACAAAGGCCCTGGCAAAAAAAGAGCGCTCCAAAAAGAATCACAGTGGAGGACATCCCCATGGCCACGGCTATGACCACAGAAAAAAACATCCCGGCCAGCACCACTTTGCGGGGACCGAACTTGTCTCCGCACATTCCCCAGATGAATTGCCCGAGAGCATAAGCTATGCCATAGAGCCCATCGATCAAACCGAGCGATGCCTTCGTGATCTCGATGGCCGGATCCTCCAGGATGCCGATCTTGGCCACGGGGAAAGATTTCCTCGTAAAATAAAATCCAACGTAGGCCAACCAGGTAACCCCAAAAGTTATATAACGCCACCGCTCATAGCGTATGTCGCGCTTGTCCTGGCGGGCGCCCACCGATAATGCTGAACCTTCTTTTTCTGAAATTGCCATCACTGATATCCTTTTCGCAGGTAATAAAGTGTTTTCATAGTATTCCTTTTATTCTTTATTCGTAGCTTTAATGCATCATCGACGAGACGGGGAGACCCAACAAAAAGTAATCCCGCCAGAGTTCGGATATTAGTCTCTTGATAACCCGATAATCCGCCTCCTGTTCATTGGCAGAAACCCTCCGCAGTGGTAATGCAATTCTATATGCGAACTCCCACACGGTAAGAGCCTGAGGCAATCGCGTAATTAAAAGATTCATTAACCGTATCGAGGTCAAATGCATCATGAACGAGACCTTCAAAAGGAAAGTTCGTGTAGTATTTTTCCATAAAGGCAACCGCAGTCACCAGATCTTCTTCATTATAATTATGAAGGCCCCGTATGGTATGCAAATTGCGTACAAATTTTTCCGCGTTGATATGCAGGTCACGCTGTGGAAACGTTGCTCCTACCCATACGGCGGTTCCACCAATGCCGAGGAGCGATAGGGACGATTCCATCGTTTCCGGTACTCCACTGAAATCGAGGGCAGCCTGAATCTGTTCTCCTTCCGCCATAGGCCCGAGCCGCTCCTTCAGGGAACTCCCATCCGCCTCCATTTTCAAAGTGACGTCGACGCCGAATTTGCGGGCTTTGTCGAGTCGCTCGACGTCGATGTCCAATGCGATGATTTTCCTCGCTTTGCTTGTCCTGCACATGGCACAGGCAATTATTCCCAGCATTCCCACTCCGGTGACAAGCACTGTCCGATCCTCAACGGAGCCCGCCAGACGAAGGGCTCCGGCAACCGTGGCGACAGAACAGTTGATGAGCGCAATGACGGGAAGCGGAAGAGGCTTTTCAATTTTGATGACCGGAGTGTATTTACGCAGAATGCAGTATTCACTGAGCCCGCCGTGGAGATGATTGTCCTTCCTGATTTCCTCATGCCCGTATTTTAACAGCCCATCCCCTTTCTGCGGAATGCCGATCTGCGATAGGTAGCTGTCCGGGTTGGAAGCATAAATCCCCCACGTAACCCGATCGCCTACTCGCAATGTTCCGCCCCGGCAATCTGTCGTCCGGGCGCCCGGACCAAACTCTTCGATACGTCCAACGATTTCATGCCCGAGAATCGTAGGCGTCTTCTCCGTGCGCTTTCCCGTAAACGTGTTTAAATCGCTTCGGCACAGAGTCGTGTATTCGTTTCTGACCAGAATTTCACCATCTCGAAGATCCGGCACCTCAACCTCATCCATCTTAAAGGGTTGATTCTGGGCATGGGATATCGCTACTTTGCTTGTTTTTACGGTTGGTTCTAATTTGCTTGTTTTCATGACCGGTCTATTGATGTGATTCAGACTTGCAGGATCCACTGGTCAACGGTGACCATCTAGATCCCATTTTCATTAAATCATTACATATATAGATATCTATATAATTTTTCAGAAGTTCAGAAGAATAGCAACCAATAATTGTTTAGCCGTATTGATAAATCGAAAAAAGAGTTGTTTTCGGGATTCATGACGAAAAGGCACAGGCAGAACTCTGCAAGAAGGCTTCCACGGTTTCGGCGATCTGCGAACCGAGCAGGCCGTAGAGGCCGATAAGATCTTCGTAGGGACCGTTAATGGCGAAACAATCGTTGATGCCGATCCTTTTCATGGGCGAGAGCCACTTCGGCCATAGTTTAGATGCGAGTTTTACGTCCGCTAACTTTAACTCATTCACGCTTCTTATTTCTCCCCCGGTGTTCACGTAGAAACTGCTCAAATTCCCATAAAAATCATTTACTTACTTAAATTCCTTTCGCAGTCAAACTGTTGTCTAAATCCGGATATTATGTGAAATTTTCAGATACTGATTCAATAACTGAATATGGGATTAAAACCAGTAATTGCACTCTATTGATCATACGCCATATGTGGGGACTTTTAAGCCTTATATCGGCCGAATATTTTCTCTTTGATCTCACTCAGGGAAAGCGTTCTTTCTGGCGGATCGCCTAATTCCTCGACGACTAGATCGGCTTCGGAAAAATCTTCCTTGGCGGTGTAGGCGCTGGTGGTTACGAGGCAACGTAAGCCGGCGCCTTTGACCGCGAGGAGGCCATTGCGACTGTCCTCCACAACCAGGCATTCCTCTCCGCGCAATCCCAGGCGCTCTTTGGCCAGATTGTAAATTTCAGGATCGGGTTTTTTTCGGGAGACAACGTCCCCGGCCAGAATATGGTCAAATCTTTCATAACGGGCGCGGCCCAGCATCTTTTGGGCAATTAAATTAACAGAACGCTCATTCGAGGTTGAACAGATGGCCAGCTTGAGACCTGCCTCAATCGCTTCGTCGATCAATCGGGCAATACCGCTCCGCAACGGAAGTTCCCCCGATTCTATGATTTGCATAAAAAGATCCGTTTTCACTTTATGGAGATCTTTGACGTAAGGATCATGGTCGGTCGCATTTTCCGGCCAGCCATTTTCCTGGAAAAAATAGCGCATGCGCTCCTTTCCACCGGATATTTTCAAGAGTTCGCCATATAGATCGACGCTCCATTCAATATTGAGGCCGAAATGAAAAAAGGCACGGTTGAAAGCGATGCGATGGCCATCGCGCTCGGTATCGACCAATACACCATCACAATCGAAAATGAGCGCTTTCATTGGGCGAAGATTTTGACATCCGCAGCCTTGCCGACACCGCCGAATTGTCTAATTTTTGCTTTCAACAGATCTTTCATGGCATCGTATTGGCCCTTGAGGACGCGCAGCGGCTCATAATCGTTGGGATTGTCCCGGTGATAATCGCAGAATCCGTCGATGAATGCGTGCTTCAGGTTGGTCGATATGTTTACCTTTGCGCATCCAAGCTTTATGCAACGCTGAATGGTTTCATCCGGCAGGCCGGTGCCGCCATGGAGGGCCAGCGGAGTCTGCGTACGCCGGAATATTTCTTCGATGAGGTCGAACCTTACATCGGGTTCGCCCTTGTAATAGCCGTGAGCGGTCCCGATGGCAGGGGCAAAAACACCCAGGTCGAGTTCCCGGCAGAACCGTTCCGCTTTATCCGGGTCGGCCAGATGGGCGTCCTCCTCGGCCACGACTATATCCTCCTCCACTCCGACGATCTCCCCCAGTTCGGCCTCCACCCCGACACCGACGGCCGCCGCCCATTCAATCACCTGCCGGGAACGGGCCAGGTTTTCCTCAAAAGGAAGATTGGAGGCGTCGATCATGACCGAGGTCCATCCGGTTTTGATGCATTTTTTGATCATTTCAAGGTCCTTGCCATGATCCAGATGCAGGGCGACGGGGACAGGTGAACTTTCTGCCAGTTCACGCATCCATCCGACCAGCGTTTCGTGGCTGTAATAAACGATCGTTTTGGCGGATGTCTGGACGATGACGGGCGCGTCGAGTTCTTCAGCGGCCTCCACCATTGCCTTCATGGAGGCATAATCGACGGGGTTGAAGGCACCCACAGCGTAACCGCCGCGCTTCGCTTCCAACAGCATGGGTGTTAAACTTAAAAGTGGCATTTCTTTAATCTCCAGTTGGGTTGAATTATTTTTAAAAGGCGAGATTTTATGTAAAACAATTGTTTACGAATTACTATTTTGGTAGCTATAAAATAATACGGAATCGGATCTTCGTAAAGAGCGCTTTCAATTAAAACAATCGACCCTATTTTGCGGAATGGTTTTCAACTTGCGAAATAACCGACTCCGCGTAATAGAGGAAATGGCGAAAAGGGAATCAGTGGCTACTTCGCAGGGATTCGCGCTATCCGCCGAGAAGAGGATCTTGCTTGGCCTCTTCTCGCCATTCTTATTGTAGGAAATATTCCGGATCAGATCGACGCGGACAACACGGTCTTTATCAAGAACGTAATTCAAGCGGAAACCAGCGGGAGTTTCCCCCTTTGGTACTAGAAAGGTGTCAATAACATCCTTAAACCGATCCCTCCCTCCAAGATAATTTGAGTGATCGCGCAGCTTTCGGCAGGAATCGATTTTTAGTGTCAGGTTCAACACATAGTCAAGGTATCTTGCATCATTTTCGATTGCTTGAATGCTTCCCTCGTCCGTTCCAATGAACGCTTGCAAACTACCCGTCATTTCGAGAGTTTCCCGTTCCATGCTTGTTGCCGCTAAATGACTCATGGCATTTATTGATACCAATTTTTTTTTAATTAATTTAAATATGCGAAATTCGAAATTATACCGCATTTCAGTTATCTAGGACACCAATGGACGACCATTCCTGCACGACGATGAGATCGCTCAACGGCACTTCATACAAAGTCCCTCCAATGGGCACCTCCGCACCTTCTCCGGAAGATATTATGAGCTTGTCGCCATCAAAGCATACGGTCTCATTCTGACCGTATGGCATTCTTTCTCCCGGAACCCAAGTATCGATAGGAAGCCATGAAATCTTTCCCTCGAAGTAGTTGTCCTTGCCCGGCTCGACCTCGAACAGCCAAATTGCCGTGTACGTGGTAATCACCACCTTTGTTCCATCCGGCGTGGTATCGGCCGCGGTGGTTCTTCCACCGACATCAAACGAGTCTAGATAAGTCAGCGTGTTCACCTCAAAAGGCTTTTCCGAGTCCAGACGATACAGGTACGTGAAGGAGTCGCTCCGATTCTTCGTTACGACATAGACTTTTCCATTCGCCCACCAGATCCCTTCACTGTCATAGTTATTCTTTTGCGCCGGGAGTTCCGAAGGGTCGGGATAATCCGGATAGGTGAAGAAAACCTTCTTCAAAAAGTTGATCCGCGTAGTTACCGGATTCGGCTCCAGCACCCAATAAAGCGTAAAATCGCGGCGGGCCTGTGAATTGTTACCAATATCGCCGATGATGATGTGCCCGTAATTATCAATCGTCATATCTTCCCAATCGACATTGTAGGCGCCATATATAGGCACCCCTTCGGTTCTCTCATTATAGAGCTTTCCATTACGGTCATGCGGAAAAATGCGGGCCCCGTCGCCCGAATCGTTCAGTGTCCAATAGAGATTGGGATGCGTCCGGCTCTTGACCATGCCCGAAGGCTCGAGATGCGCATTCTCTTCCAATTGCCCGTAGGCCTTAAGCTTCACCGGTTTCATATCCGGCAATTCCACGCTTTTTACTTTTTTATTATTAGCAGCATCAACAACAGCCATGGCCGTAAGGCTCAGACTGAGCACCAAACTTATTAAAAATAACTTCATCACGTAAGCTCCATAATAATTGAATTTCTTTCTCGGCGGACGGTTTACCTCCATTTAGTTTCCCGAATCAGATTCGATCCAACGCGTCCGACCGACGGGCTGGGTCCACGCGCGTTTATACGGAAATTCCTTGCTTGGGACAGCGGGTTGAGCATCTGAAGTAATGATTGCGCGCACATAGAGCTCGTCCCCTTCCATGCGATAGGTCGCCAGATTTCCAGTCACCTCGGAGAATACCTCTCCTATCTGCGTCCCTTCGCTGCTGGTGTAATCAAGGGTTGTGAGTATAATGTATCCCTCGTCATCTCTCCTGGAAACACCCTCCACATTAACGCCCCGGCGAGACCCGACAAAACGAGTTGTATACGTCTCGCCCTCGACCGATTCAATTTCGATTGCCAGCCGCTCCCCATTAAAATCGATGTTTTTCAGCACTACACCCGTGGAGGAGTAAAAATCACCGCGATGAAAAGCCTTGATGAGGGACTCCGGCGTCAGGTGGCGGGCGCGCACCATGACCCAGCCGCGGCCGGGTTTCGCTCGCTCCTTGTGTCCGTGATAATCATGTGAATCATCCGTGGCCAGCCCATAAAGGGGTGGCGCACTGAATGTTACCATGCGCAAGGTATTGGCGATATCCCAGATTTCTTCGGATGAGGGATGTTCGTCATCGCCCGGATCATGATCACCATCCACTCCGTTCCAGACTTCGAAAAAACGGTTGTCGATAATGCCGGCCAAGTCCTCGGCCGTGACGCCCCATTTGTAGTTCACGTGATTGACATGGAAAAGTATGGGCCGGCCAAGGCGATGACTCTGTTCCCGAACCAGGCGCAAACTGTTTGCGATGACCTCTTTGACCGTTTTGCCGCCGGGCTGAGGAATCAGCTCACCGAGATGAGTTGCGTTCATATGAATCGACAATCCGTTATCGGCTCCGTCCGTAATCTCCTCGCCCTGAATCATGATGAAATGGTTACGCTGCTCGACCAGAGCCCGGTATTCACTTAACGGCTTCAGTCGAATTTCAAAATTGCCTTCTTCCCTCGAACCGCGGGTTTCCACCCAATGATGACCAAAGCGTTTCAGATACTTCGGATAGGCGTCTCCGTTTGAACTTTGATCCGCCTTTTCCAGAGAAACCCACTTCTGTCCTTGGCTGAGTATATTGTGATCGGATAAGGCCAGAAAATTATATCCATGGTCAAGATACCACTCAGCCACCATCTCAGGAAAATCATTACCGTCGGACCAGAAAGTGTGGGTGTGAAGATTACCCTTCCACCACTGCGGTTGAGGATTGGAAGAGATTTCCCTCCCCGCCCCGATCACGAGCATCGGGAAAATATACCACAGGATAAGGAGCGTGGTCCTCCCAATGAAATGTGCGTTCATAATTTAAATATAACTATGCTTCAATTATTAGTTTAAGGATTCCAGGGGCCAGGGAATCCAACCATCCTTCGTTGACCAGGCCCAGGAGGGAACTGCCCGGTCGACATAGAGAAATGCGCCACTTGCCCACTCGAAGAACCAGAAGTCATCCGCAGGGGCCGTTTCCAAAAAAAGAAAGAGCCAGCCGGAACCAGGACTCCAGACCCAGGGCCAGGACTCTGAATCTACGAATATCCAGGATAACCGTTCACTAAAATACCATCCCAAATCTCCGTAGGCTGCATCCTCGAGGGCTTCCAGAACACGGGCGTCCTCAGGCGTTGCCTTTGCTGGATATCCCGCCTCCAACGAAATCCAGGCCCAGGCAAAGGGAACGTCAACCATCTCGCCATTTACCTCGAATTTTAATTCCCAAACCCCTTCATCCGATGAATATAATTTAAAAAGCGGCGCCTCGCCTCCAGCGGCGGCGCCGGGAGTAATCTGGAGCACACCGCGCGGCCCGTTTTCCAATGGCGCCGTGAACCGATAGGATCCGGTACCCGTCATTTCCCAGAGGGAGCCTTGGCCGGCGGAATCGGCGGGATCAACCCAACCGGATCGAACTTCGGAGGCATTTTCTGGAACGAAGACAAAGGCAAAAGCAAAAGGCACTCTCCCGGAAGACGGTTGGCCCCCCTCGTGGATAGTCACTTCCCAGCCGCCTTCGATAGGTTGAACAGTCATTTGGGTATTTTGTTCGGATGACTGGCCGAGCAGCGTGGAGGAGTTCCAGGCCTGCGGATGAGTGAGACGAAATTTTCCCCCTCCCAGCCCGCTTACCGCGACCTCTTCGAGCACATCTTCCTGACCATAAAGATATTGACCCGACTGGTTAATGTAGCCGCCTTTCCAATCATCGGCAAAAGGGAAGAACGTTGAATTCAGCTTCGCGAAGGACCCATCATTTGGTAAAGACAAGGGAGTATTTAAGACGCTCATTCGTGTCAGCGTATAACTGCTCCCGAAATAAAGTCCTTCGATTCGGTTACTTAGTTTCCATCGCACCGGGGGAGGCGCTACGGAAGGATTGGAGGAATCGGAGACCTGAGGCGTAGTCAGCAAAATACCCTCGCTGTATTCCAGAGTCTGCGGCAAACGCAAATAGCGACTATGGGGATCGCGCCTTGCGCCTGCTTCGTCCTGTATTCGATAAATGCTCGTTTCCGAGGTTCCGAATAATAATACTTCGCCACCATTTTCCGTGCGCAATGCAAAACCAGGATAGGAGTCTTGCTGAATCTCAATCGCAGTTGTCGAGTCCAATCCTTCATTAAGGATGACTTCACCGGAAATCGTCTGGCAGAAAGCGCTTCGCCACAGCCATTCGATATCCGAGGTCGAAAGCGCCCGTGTATGATATGAAAAATCCACAATATTCCATTCGACATCGGCATTTGTTGCCACAGAGTCATCAGCGAAATCGCCAAGAGTAAAACTACTGACTTCGGCAACTGGAAAATCGATTCTGGAGAGGTCCTCACCGTCGAGGATCGGCATCAATTGTCCTGCTTCATATTTGAGGCCGAAGTGATGCCATTGAGAAGGCTCCATCATTACCGTCAATTGGTTGATGCTTTCCTCGAAAACTGACTGCGAATGGCTGTCATCGAGAGGAAGAAGCATTAAAGGGCTGGTGTCGGCAAAAACTGACAAGACTTCACCGGATTCCCCATCAATCCGCAGAATGGGAAGAGTTTCTTCCGCTGCGTTTGAACGAAACCAAAAGAGGGCAGTCCAGGCATCTGTGGCTGTTTGACTGCTTTCATAATGGATGCGACTGCCGGATTGAAAGCGGGAGGCATCATCGTAGGCGAAGCCCTCTGCCTGTGCCAATTCCCATTCCCCTATTGGGAATTGGCTGATCAAGGGTCGGTGTGCATCCTCTCCCTGCAGCCTGAAAGCGGCAACCGGATTAAGCTCCTGCAAAGCCTCGCGGTAGTGGGTCTTTAGCGGCCGCGTGGAAAGAGAAAAGGTAAAGGCAAATTCCAGATCCGGTCCCTTCAGAACTTCACCGGAAAATGGTGAAAAACTTTTTATCTGAACCGTATCGCCAGCCGGATTGAACTCCATCAGGCGCATCCTGCCATCTCCATCTCCACTCCAGTGCTGAAAATTGATCAGATGTTGTTGCACAAAATGCCGATCATCGTTGATCGATACACGCCTTCCGTGCCCACTGCGACCGACGTGACCATTGAGCACAAGTTTGACGTTGCTATGATGTCGAATCAATTTGTTCCACATCAACTGCCCGTCGTTAGCGCCCTCCGGGTCTCCATTCAGCGCTTCGTAACCGATCGGGTTACCCCTTTGCCTGTCTTCCCTATCATGAGAGCCCAGTAAACCCCAGTCAAATCGGCTGCTATCTCGAAATAAATAAGCATGCGTGGTCAAAATGGCGTAATCATCGGGAAACCGGTTCAATACATCGTCTGCCCAGGCAATCACCTCATCCCGGGGACCCCATTCGAAGCAAATGATGAGCCAGAATCGCCCTTCGATTTCTATACGATGGACACTGTTTTCCCACTTGTCGGGCTCCATTGTTTCGATCAATGTCGGCTGGTTTGCATAGACGCTGCCTGTGCCAAAATACTCGGGATTCGAAAAGAGCGATGTCCGGCTGTTATCAAGGCCGTCGTGATTTCCCGTGACAAGAGACATCGGTACTTTGTCCATGATTCCGTTGGCAGCGCTAGTGGCCCTCCCCCATTGCGTCAAATGCGTTGATGAATGATCGGCTTGATCGGTGATATCACCGAGGTGCAAGACATATTTTAGGTTATGCGACTCGGCGTGATCACGGATCCAATTCATCTGCGCGAGCCATTTGCCAAAATTTCCGGGGCCCTGATCGCCGTAGTAATATTGTGTGTCAGGCAATATAACAAAGTGATAACTTCCATCGGAAGCGCCGGGCACAAGGTCTGCATCTTGCCCGTGCAGCAGAATTTGGGTTCCTGCGGCAAAGTAGAGGAATACGAATAAATGAAAGAGAGTGGTTTTCTTAAATATAATAATTCTACACAGTTGCATTTAATGTTGCATTTAATGCAGAAGAGAAGGCGGGCACGCCATGTAGCGTGCCCACCTTTTCAGTGCATACCTATATGTGCTAACCCAAGACTTAATTTAATTTGTTGGCAGTCCAGCAGGGACGCTGAACAGACTGCCATCGTCGAGCCTTTGGAAAAAACGACTGCCGGGCGTGTTGTCGCTGAAGGTAAAGATCCAGCCTATCTCGGGCCCGAAAAGGTATATCCACCGATAAGCGGCCTCATTTACAAATATCCAGTTGTTTAAGCCCAGATCAAATAAGAATATCACATCCACAGTACTGCCTGAATCGAGAAACTGCCAGCTGTGCTCGTCGTGGAAAATCCAGGGCAGGAAATCCACATTGTAGTTCAGATACCAGGAGGAGGCCTTCCATCCCGGGAACCCGGTAATATCGACGCCGCCGAACACGTCCAGTGCGATGGCTCCATTGCCCGGGAAGGCTGTGCCATCGAGCCTGCGTCCAGGAGAAAAGAACTCGAATGCAGTAGAAACATCAAAATGCAAAGCGCCGAAATCACCCGTAATATCCGGATCGCGCGTTATACTCATGCTTTGATCGGCAATATCAATATTGTAGGATACAGTGTCCTCTTCGAAGCCAAACGGCGTTTTCAAGGCAATGATTCCTCCGTCACCGGTGGGAAGGTTGACACCATTTCCTCCACGGTTGGCGAGTTGAATGAGCGCGTTCCCAAAAATCTCAGAGGGGGCTGCGTTCATCGCGGCGACATCTCCGTCGCCAAAAATAACAATCGATCCATTGGGCGCAAGCACAGTGGGATTGGGGAAGACGTGCACGAGTTCAGCGCCTCTAAGATTTACATCATAATAGGCGTCCAATTGCCAGTCGCCCAAGTTGACCTGGCTATCGGACGCATTGACGATTTCGATGAATAAATCCGCGACCGGTTCTTCAATGATACCATTGTTATTGGGGTCCGCGCCGGTTCCGACCACAGAGGAGAGAGCCTCATTGATGACTAGGTCGAAAGTGTCCTCGCTCACATCGGTAACGGTCAGACGCGCCACATCCGGGAATATCCCTGAGGCGCCGGCAAACAGACGCACTAGGCGATCGCCGTCGAGAACACCATCATTGACTGGCGTAATGGTGATCGTCGCTCCCGCTTCTGTTACCGTAAGGGATGATGGTTCGATAGTCACTTCATCAGCATTTTCCCCACTGACAAAGATGTTGATCAGCTCGCTACCAGCACTTTCCAAGGTCAACGTCGCGGTGATGGCGTCGCCATCTTCAGTGACGGTAACTTCGAGGACATTGATGATTACTTTATTCGTGAAGTCTTCCCAGGTCGATCCATCGTTGCGAACCCCCGGGGTGAAGATCGCGCCTCCTTCACCGGTAATGGTTTGGATATCCACGACGGCGCCGTCTACCTCGTTGGCGAGGACCCCGGAGCGTTCACTCGTCCCGACTTCACCCTCGTAAGTAAAGCTGGTAACGGGAGCGCCGCCAACTCCGCCGGCCACCAGAGTCATCGTATCTCCCTCAGTACTCGGGCCGATATTGCCGGTGGAGGCAGTCAACACAATGGCGCCTCCGAAAACACCCGTGGGGTCACCGCCGCCAAAGACGACAACCGCCTGTCCTGGGTTCAGGACCGTGCCCTCGGGCATAATGTGACGGGGGCCCAGATTGTCCGTCACGGGCCATCCCGAGACATCGACCGCGAAATCCTCCAGGTTAACAATTTCAACAAACTCGTCATTGGTGTTATGCGCAACGCCGTCCTGGTTGGAATCGGTTTCCGGAAAATCCCGATTCGGCGTGGGATAAACCTCGGTCATAACAAGGTTGGGCTTGTTCCCAAAATTGAGTATGGTTACCTGCGGCGCTTCGCGGGCAAAGCCGGGGGCTGAAACAAAGATGAAAACCAGTTCGTCGCCATCGAATCGTCCATCATTTATAACATCGACAGGAAGGCTGAAACTGGTCTGCCCTTCAGGTATAACGATTTCGGAAGGGATATCCAACTCGCTGTCATCGGCATCCGAATCGGATAAGCTCACGGTTAATCCCCCGGCGGGGGCCGCTTGCCCCAAATTGAAATCGATCGTAAATCCGCCGGCTCCGGAAGTCTCCGGCAAGGTAACCGCACTGGTCGAAAGACCGAGGGAGGCCAAACCGGATTGGCCGGTGATAACGATATTATCGATAGCATAATTTTCAGTACTTCCGTTGGCATTGACGAAGATGCGGAACTGCATCGTATCGCCGATGGCAAAGATATCCCACGAGTACTCGACGAATGTCCGCGTCACGCGAGGGTTTGTGTTCGGAGGCAAGGTGCGCAAATCCCCGACAAAAAACCGTCCCGGGGAGTTCGTGTAAGTCCCGCGAAAACCTCCCATCGTCAGCCATTCTCCTCCATCTATTCTATACTGCAGCGCTATTACGTTATCAAACTCGACTTCATTGGCCATCTGACCGAAGGCCGCTGTGAGCACAAAATTTGCAACACCGGAAATACTGAATGGCTCCCAGGTGACCCGTCCTTCGTCCGCTTGCAGGTCACCAACGGCGGTGCCGTCGCCATCCATATCCCTGGCGCCCCAGAACCAATCTCCGTCGATGGCGCCTCCGCGGACAAGGTTCCCGATGGAAGTTTCCTCGCGGCGATTAAAATAGTCGTTTTCTCCATCGTCACTTGGGTTTTCAACCGTGTAGCGGCCATCGCCGGTGGCAGAGCTTCCGTCGGTTTCAAAGCTTTCTGAGAAGACTACTACTTGTGCCATTAGATTCGGATTGAATCCAAGACTGATCAGCATGGCGGCGAGGCCAAGCAGATGATTAATTCTTAACTTTTTTTGTTTCATAGTGATTTTGGGGTTAGATTAAGTTTTGGTTAAAGTGAAAATTTTACTCCGATAAAGTAGATGGGCTCGGTGAATCGGATGGAAGCAAGTCGCGAAGGAACGCCATGGAATTTTTCCAAAGGCTCGTTCGAAATATTGGTGCCTTCAACAAACACAACCATCCAGTTGAAGGGGCGGTATTCCACGAGGAGGTCTAAACGCGAGAAATCGTTAACCCAGGTATCCAGGCTGTTGGCCGGAAGTTTCAGTTTGTTTTCAAGATCCACTATGAAATCACCGGCCACAATCGAATCATCCAGGTATTTTCCGCGGAAGACCCAGCTTAATCTCACAAAAAACTTATACTTCTCATAGGACAGGGATACGTTGGCTATTTTATCGGACTGGAGGAAGAGAGGGACTTTTTCTCCCTCTCGTTGCTCCGCCAACAGTTCAACCTCGGAATCAACAAAGGTGGCGTTTGCCTGGAGCCCGAACCCATCGAAGGGAGAGGGTAGTTTCGTGAAGCGTTTTTCGAAGCTGATCTCAAACCCTGTAAGCTTGCCGGCGCCTGCATTGGTCCTGCGCTCGGTATTCCATTCAGGCGACTCCAGCGGGTTTGAGAAATAGCGTGCGGTCAACTCCTGGGCAAGAGGATCAGCCGGGCCCAAAGTTCGGACCTCATCGTAAACGGGGCCATCGAGTTTCTTGTGAAAAGCGGCCACGCTGAACAGGCCAAAACTCTTGAAATAGTAACTGAGGGAAGCATCAAAATTAACCGATGTCATCGGTTTCAATTCAAAGGCGGGAAGCTCCGCGTTGTCTGTGAACCGGGCGCCCGAAATATCGACGATTTCCCGCGGAACCAGATCCGTGTATTTGGGGCGCGCAATCGTCTTCGTAATAGCTGCCCGGGCTACCCAGTTGTCTCCAATTCGACGGTTAACGTGAAAGGCATACAGCGCATTATCATAGGTGCGCTCGCTCTTAATGCTTCGGAGTACGGATTCCTCTCCAAAATTATTGAATAAACTACTCCAGAATCTCGGTTGGATAAACTGGAATGAAGCCGGCAAAATCGCTTGAACATCCTCGGGGAGTTCATCCCGATGCGTATTGACTCTATTCGTGGTGAATGTGTTTTTCGTTTGTTCCCAGCGAAAGCCGACGATAAATTCCCAGTCTTTCCAGTTCAGCGTCTGCATCAGATAGGCGGCCGTAATATTTTCTTCGGCTTCAAAATTTTTCAGGATGGCATCGGTTATAGCCAGGGTCAGGTCATCGTCGGTTTGAACAAACTTAATATCACCGGAGTCGCCAATAAAGGCCTGTGTTGCCGCCGCATCGAACTTGGGGCCGAACGGGTAATCCTCAACATCGCCATAATCAGGAAGAAATCCGGAAAGCTCCCCCCCGAAAAAAGGCTCATCGGCAAGCGTGAGAACGCCCTGGCCACCTGTATCCACCCGGCTGAATTGATTGAAGTCTCTAACGAATGCCTTGTCGCGAATATCGACCGCCCAACCCGCTTTCGTTTTCCATTGCAGTCCGAACCAGTTACTTTCCAGTTTGACATTGATTTCCGCCCCCGACCGTTTATCGTTGCTCATGAAGAAGTTGTTCTCAATTGAGCCCAGATTCGAATTGAAGCCCTCATTATCCGAAATGCGGAATACTTCAGTGTTGCTCAGTTTATCACCTTTATCTCTTATGACCGGCCGCCCGTCCACAACCATAATTCTTAAATCAAAATCTTCTGCTTCAAGTTGAAGCTGGCGCTCATTCCAGTTCTTATCAGCCTCCGATCGATAAACCATATAATCGATCGATAGAGCGTCCGAAAGCTGATGCTCGCCTCCAGCCTGGTAGGTCAGGATACTGTCTTCGGTCACCGTCGTTTGCAGGGTCTTCTGGGCATCGCTCTCCTGGTCAATTGAAGTGTAAGTCTGGGATTCTTCATCGTAGGCAATCGTCCCCAGTTGAATGGCTTCATCAAGGGACAGTCGGCGCTCTTCAAGACTGCCCCCCTCTACCCGGGCCTTGATTTCAGGATCGTTCAAGTCATAGCCCAGGGCCAGCGCGCGCTCCTCCGTCAGAGTGGCCGCTCCGGTGTAGGCTTCCCCTGAGTTGGTCGGGTTGAGGTGGGTTTCCTGTAATACCTCGTCATCATCAAACTGATTATACGAAACCGAGGCAAACCAGCGGTGGTTTTCATTGAGTTCAAATTCAAATTTGGAACTGATTCCTCTCCGCTCTCGTTTGATAAGGAAGTCTTCAAGTTGCGTCCCCTCGAGCACAAATCCCCGTTTCGGCGATTTCAATTCCGGGTTGGCATCAGGATTCCAGCCATCCGTCCTGAGGGTGTCCGAACCTCGATTATCTTCGCTCCAGTTATACGAAAGCGAAAGACCGATTCTCTTCTTCTCCCCCCATGAATTGCTATAGGTGGCGCTCAACCGACGGCTGCTCTCTTCAGAAGTCTCATATTGTCCCCCCGCGTATTCAAACCCGATATGTGATCCCTCCCGGTCTAGGGCGCTCCGGGTGACCAGATTGACCGAGCCGCCTATAAAGTGCGCCCAATCATCGGGCAGCCAGGTTTTCTGAACTTCGATCCGTTCCAACTGATCGATTGATATGATATTCAATCCGGTGGATCGTCCATCTTCCTCCGGTGTCGCCGAGACCACCCCGTCCACAGAAATCGTATTGAGGGACGGATCGGCTCCGCGAATAATGACAAATTTGCCCTCTCCCTGGTCCTGCTGCACCGAAAGGCCAACAACTCGTTGAAGGGCTTCTGCCGGATTGCGGTCGACGAATTGACCGAATGCATCCGAAGCAATAATCTCTGTTAAATTAGATGCGGCCTTCTTTTGATTGAAGGCCTTCGCTTGCCCAGTCCTTGTTCCTGTTACCTCAAACCCTTCCAATTCAATTATTTGTTCCTTCGGCATGGTCACGAAAACCGATAATCTCTCTTCTTCAGCGCTGACCTCGACCGATTCGGTGTAGTTCGAATAACCTATGTATTTCACTACCAATTGGTATCTCCCCGGATCTATGCCTCTAAAAACAAAGCTGCCCCCCCGCTGGGTTTGTACGGTTCTCCCAAGCTCCACCAACCTTACTTCTGCTCCTTGCAGATAGTTGTTCCCGTCTGGATCCATCACCCGTCCGCGTATCTCTGCGGCTTCAGAAATGCTCCAGATCCCCAATATTCCCGCGATGAATACATTTAAATATTTATGATACATATCTAGATATCACAATATCACATATAGATAATAAATAACTATAAATTATTATATATATATACATTGGATTCGATTGATTCGATTGATTCGATTCGCATGATTCGCATCACGCTATGTCAACATTGATTCGCATCACGCTATGTCAACATTAAAGATTCGCATCACGCTATGTCAACATTAAATGATTTTTTTGCTTTTGCTTTTCTGATTATATACATGCACATGCTCAGCTGCTCAGCTGCTCAGCTGCTCAGCTCAGCATAAGTATTTCTTATGCAACTCTGTGTCTGGGCAAATTCTGGGCAAATGGATAATTGTTCGCGGCTTCACCATTTCCCAGGCCAGGATTTGATCCCATTTGTAAACGCCGGGATGAAACCGGTACGGGGGTCGGGGTAAAACCGGTACGCTTGGAATAAGGTTTAGGTTAGTAATTGCAGGTACGTCAAGGTTTAGGGTTTGGGAGTTGGTTTTGGGGATTGGCTTGGGGTCGGTGAGGAGGCCGGAGGCCGACGAGCCGGGCCCAAGGCGGGCCCAAGGCGGGCCCAAGGTGGGCCCAAGGTGTTTATTGTTTTGGGCCACGGCGACGGCGTCGAGCATCGCGCAAGCGGTAGCTTTGCCCGTTGGCTTCGAGGATATGCACCCGATGGGTGAGTCGGTCCAGCAGAGCTCCGGTGAGCCGTTCGGAACCGAGCACTTCGATCCAGTTCTCAAAGGGCAGGTTGGTGGTGACGATGAGACTGGTGCGCTCGTAAGCGCGGCTGACCACGTCGAAGAGCAGTTCGGAACCGGTCTTGGAAAAAGGGACGTAACCGAGTTCGTCGAGGATGAGTAGGTCGAGCCTTTCGAGTTGCTTCATGAAGCGCTGCAGGTCGTGGTTGTCGCGTTGCTCGAGCATATGGGTAACCAGGGCGGTGACCCCGAAGAAACGGATCCGCCGGCCCTGGGCACAGGCGGCAAAGCCCAGGGCGGTGGCCAGGTGCGTTTTACCGGTACCGGCGTTACCGAGGAGCAGCACGTTTTCGCGCTGGTCGACATACTCCCCGCGCATGAGCTCTCGGATGAGCGCTTCGTTGATCGAGGGCTGCGCTTCAAAGGCGAAGCTCTCGAGGGTCTTGAGCACGGGGAAACGGGCGTTTTTGATCCGCCGCTGGGCGGCCCGCTGTTCGCGTTCAATGAGCTCCCGTTCGACCAGATGCAACAAAAAGGCGGCGTAATCGAGCCGGTCCCGGGAACAAGCCGCGGCCACCGCCGGCCATTCGCGCAGGATGGTGGGCAACTTCAGTTTCTTGAGGTGATGGTGTAACAGCAGCTGGTTTTTTTCTTCCTTCATAAAGCCCCTCCTGGAATCTTGAGCAGTTCGCTGTAGGCACCGAGGTCAGGGGCGGCCACACGGACGTGACGCAGGTGTGGATGGCCGTCCCCAGCCGGAAGGTTCTGCTCCCGTAGTCTTCCTGAGGATAGAGATACTGGGCGATGGCCTCACGAGTCAGTCCCCCCACCCGCAGGGCCGAGACGACGGCCTGCTGCAAGGCCGCCATGGGGTGTTTCTCCAACAGCCGCAGCACCCGGATATACTCCCGGGTGCCTTCGCCCCCGCATTGGCTTTCGAGCCGGCGTCTGAGGACCTGCAGGCACTGCGGCAACTGCCAGCCCGAGAGTGGGCGGGCGAAGTCCAAAGCGCCCGGTTTTTTCTCCAGCAAAGCCAGGTAGTGCACCGGCTCGAAAGAGACTTGCTCTTTATCCCAAATGCGGCGGTGCCGGGCCACCTCTTGGCCCCCACAGAAGATCACCACCTGCCGACAGGACCCTTCCACCACCACCGGATGGTGGGCGCAGCGCACCGGCACCGAATAGTCGTTGCACTCGAAGCGCACCAGCGAGAGGCTGCTGACGCAGGTCGAGCGTTTGCGGCTCGCTTCAAAGGGTATGGGCGGCAACGGCAGCATGACGGCGCGCTCCTCGGCCAGCAGTTCCTTTTTCACCGCCCTTTTCCCGCGTAATTTACGCTCCATGTCCCGCTCACATGCCTCCAACAGCTTTGCGTTGAGTTCCTCCAGGTCCCGAACCTGCGGTACCGGTACCAGGAAGTTGGCCCGGGCATAACGCACGATCCCCTCGACCACGCCCTTCGCGTTGGGCCGGGCGGGCAGACAGAAGTGTTCCTCGAACAGGTAATGGCTCTGTAGCTGCAGAAACCCGTCGGTCAGCTTGCGTTCACGCGAACCGATAATCTTACCCACCGCCACCTTCGAGTTGTCGTAGCTGATGCGCCGGGGCACCGCCCCGAAAAACTCAAAAGCTCGCAGGTGCCCCTCCCAGAAGCTCTCCGTGCACTCCCGTTCGAACACCTGCACGAAAAAGGCATCGCTGTAGGGCAGGCTCATGGCAGAAAATGGCCGCCTACGCAATTGCCCCGCCTCCTTCACCAGGGCATGACCGAAGTCCACCTGTCCCTCCCCGGGGCGGTGCTCCAGCGGCACGAACACTTCCCGCCGCCTCGCTCGCAGCTCGGCCACCACCTCCTTGACCGCCGTGTAGCCCCCTTGGTAGCCCTTCTCCCGACCCAAACGCTGGTAGATCCGTTTGGCCGTATGGCGCTGCTTCTTGGGCACGTTCCGGTCCGCTTTGAGCACCTCCTCGATCCAGCCCACATACGGATCGATCTTGCGCTCTCGCCTCTTCTTGCGCCGGTATCCCGGCGGCTGGGAATAGGCCAGCATCTTTCCCAGGGTCTCCCAGTGCAGTCCCTCTTCTCGCATTACAGAGCGCTTGCTCTGCTTGTCCCGCAGCACTTTGTGCCGCACTCTTGTCCATTGCTTCATATCTCGATACACTCCTCCTTTCTAGGATAAGCGTACCGGTTTTAAAGCGCCCTCTTTACCGTACCGGTTTTTCCCCGGCGTTTACACTTTGCAATCGGACCAATTGGACCAATTCGCGTAACCTCGACTAATAAGGAAGGCTTGTTTCGAATATTCGTGCAGGCGTCAAGTGCAGGCGTCAACCGAGTGACGAATTACTTCCTCATCTCTCAAAGATACAGGTGAACAGCAATGACTTGTTCTTACCTACGTTCTTAATTTTGGTGAGCGATGAAGGTATGATTTCTAAGGCACTCAACAACAATAACTTAAAAATGGTGCTCAGGGGGGGACTTGAACCCCCACACCTCTCGGCATACGCCCCTCAAGCGCACGTGTCTACCAATTCCACCACCTGAGCTTCTACCTCGCGGCGCCTCTTTTTTTAAATCACTTGCTCCTGTCTTTGGGACAGGACCGGCTTTTGTAAAGGCGCAGACGCAAAGGCATTTCACCAAAACATCAGCTCTGCCAATTTCAAGTCTTTTCTCGGCGGATGCCATAAAATGGAATAAACAGACCCCATTTTACTTCCAAATTCAAGACAGTTTCTACAAGGAATTATGCGTTGTCTGCGCTCTGAAGTCCTTCATGACCTGGACTTGACCTGGCGCTGTTTTTAAGGCTTTATCATCTGTTTGGAAAATGACTTATGAACGATGAACCACAGGAGGAGACGACGGTCGAAGAGAATTTCGGCGAAGGGGAAAAATTGGCCGCATCCAGACAAGTTGATTTAAGCGGGTTGCAGGATTTTTCCATTGGCCCGAGCTGGGGGGACCCCAATTACAACGAGCCATCCCAAAAACAGGCTCAATTGCATCCTGCCAGGGAACGGCGCAAATCTCCCTCGGGGCGTTCGCCTGGCCGCAGCCGGGAAAGGCCAAGGCCAAACAGGCGTCCGGTGGACCGGCGGGAAGGCAGGCGTCCGGTGGACCGGCGGGAAGGCCACAGGGAAGATCGAAGAGCTGGCCATGGCCAGCGTTTTGAGTCCAGGCCACCGTTCAAGCCGATCGTGGAGGTTGATTTTTATCCCGAGGATGCTCCATTTCGAGCGCTTAGCCAGGCCATGCGCCATTCCTGCCGCACCTATGAATTGTTCGAACTGGCCCATTTGATTCTGGAGAAACCGGAGCGGATGGTGGCGATGATATCGCCTCTTGCCGATACTTCTGCAGGACCCCGTGAATTTTATATTTCTGTCCCCGATGACCTTCCTTTCGAATCGGAAGAGGAAGCAGTTAATCATGTCATGAGTGCCTATCTGGACCATTTCTTCGATCTGGAAACGGTCGAAGTCGATCCCCCCAAAGGTGTATTCAAGAGTGTAAACCGCTGCACCATTACCAGTGAGCTGCTCGGACCGCCCAATTATCATCGCTACAGCCAGATCGAACAGACTCATCACGCCACCCGCCTCTCCAAGATGAGCATGGAGAAGTTCCGATCCAAAATCGAAGCTGTGACCGATCCTGAAATCATCGAGCAATGGCTGCAGAAAATGCGGACTCAAACCCGCTACGTCCTCAAAATAAAGCCAGGGGAGGGGGATGATAGCCCGCCACCATCATTTGAAACTCAGGAAAGCGCCCGGCGCTATTTGCTGACGTATGATAAGAAAAAAATCGTTACGGTTTCCCCCACCGCTCGATTTTCGGGGAAACTGCTGTCAACCCTTTCACCGAGCAGTGGAATCCGGCGGTCGGTGGAAATCAATCTGGAGGGGCAGCGCCGTTTTCCACTCGTTACGGCCAATCACCTGCGGGGCCGTCTGCGGAGACTGCATTTTTCGGTCTATAAAAAAGGGTCCAAGGGGGTTTCCTTGGTTTGTGTCGTAAAGCGGAAATTTCGCTCCGCCGCTGTGACTTTTGCCGATCCGGTGCTGGAGTTAATCGAATTCATCGAAAAGCGGCCAGGGCTTCATGTGTCCAAGCTGGCGGAAGAATTTTTGGAGCTAACCGTTGAGGCAAAAGATACCGAACCGGCAAAAAAATCGACGACCAAAAAGTCAGCTACTAAGAAAAACCAGGCTGCCGAATCGAAGGAAAAACCCGCTAAAATAATCACCAAAGATAATCCGAAATTCCTTGAGATGGGGCAAAATCTGCGCTGGCTGATTTCCGAAGGCTATGTGGTGGAATACTCCGACGGAAAACTCTTCGCCCCTCCGCCCCGATCTCCATCCCGGGAGCGAATTAAAAATGAGCCGCCATCCGTAGCCGTAGCCGGGATTTCAGACAAAATTGACAAACCGTCCAAAAAATCGGAAGGCAAGGCGCTACCGGTGGATCCGGTCCCCGAATCATCGGAAACGGAAGAAATAGTTTCCTCCATTTCTGAGGCTGATCCGGAAAATGCGGAGAAAATCGTTCCAATTGAGGAACCCCCAACCGAAGTTGAGCCGCCGCCGGAAACTCCGGTCGAAGAGGCAAATTCGGGATCCACAGAGGCGCCCGAGGCAATTGAGGAGGATAGGCCGGTAATCGAATCCGAAGGGGAATCCTTGGCCAGCTCCCCGCCATCAAAAACGGAAACAGAAACAAAGGCTGAGGCTGGTTCTTCGGAGCCGGAACCGAATAAAGAGCTCAATGAATCGAACGTGGAGGCAGAACCTGCAGAGGATCTACCGGAACTTTCCAGCGCCGACTCGGAACTCCTAGAGAAAAAGGAATCGGATCCGGAATCAACACAGACAAATACTAATTAGTCCTTTCTGAGAGCGGTAAGTCCTCAGTCAGAAAAAACACCGACGACTTCTATTGGTTGCCCTATGGGGAAGTAATTTTGGAATTCATCATAGAAATGGGTCGCCAAAATGTTTTTTGTTCAAAAACCACGTAAAAATCTCATGGATAATGACTAAGCATCGAATAATGAGGAGATGGCTATAAAATTAGGGATTTTTCGCATTATCTTCTTGCCATGATAACGGCGGTGTGTTCTGATATGGCTCAATTACCGATTCCCAATTACCGATTCCCAAATGCACAGAACGCGCACCAAACCGACAGGAACTCGTTCAAGGCTAACGCTTTACGATTTTAAAGTCTTCTATTGCGCACACCAAATGAAACGACCTTGCACGGATAAATATGGCCGGCGTTTTACCTTTATGCATTCAATTTCTCATCAAAACACAAGCTCAGATCTCAACAATAGGAAAATACTGACAAATGCAAAAATCCATATCGCTCAATAACGCCCTCACCTATATATGCACAACCACACTCGTCGGTTCGCTCCTGATCTTTTCTGCACAAGCGAACCTTTTAGGACAGCAACAGGATAACCCCCCTCCTCCTGATAATTATTATGTTCCTCCCCCGCCCCCACAGGGTAAAGTTATTCCGCCAACGCCAGCCACTCCGACCGATATTCCGACACAAGAGGAACTCAATGAAGCCTACCGGCGAGGCCAGGAGAACAAAGCCGCAGAAAAACTAGCTGCTGCTGAAAGAGCAAAGGCAAAGGCTTCTACTCGCAGACTCCGTAAATAGAGCGTTTTTGATAGTCGCTTTAATGAGGCAATACTTATACCAAATCTCATTAGGTATGATAATAAGTTATTTGGCAGAAGCGTTTGCTTGAATGTGCTGCCAGCCTCTGCCAACTAAAGAGAGGACTTTTTCAGTGTCCTCCCACCAGTCTTTGAGATGGGTTGCGACGACTTCTTCGAGTCGCTCAATGCTCGGCCACAGTTTGTTGGCCGTTTGATCCTGTATCATATCCCAAAGTCTTTCAATCGGGTTGAGTTCAGGACTATACGGCGGCAAATTCACGATATGTATGCCCGGGGAGACGTTGGGGTGCTCCGAGTCGTGCGGATGGAAGCCTGCCCCGTCCCATACAACCACATGTTCCTCCTCAGGATATTGCTTTTTGATCTGTTGGAGGAAAGCCTCCGTCCACTGTAGATTCGTGCTAGGGGTTTGGATGCATACCATCTCGCCGTTGACCACGTCGAGGGCTCCGTAACAGTAGCTCCACTGGTATCTTGTCTGATATTTTTTGTGCGGCCGAAGCCCTCTTTGCGTCCAGCACCGGCGGTACACCGGAAGCAAACCAAAACGGCTTTCATCGGCAAACCACACCCGAACCCGATTGCCTCGGGTGAGGGAAAGCTCCTGGAGGATCTTAAAAAAGTCTCGCTTGAACGCTTCCGCTTTTGCCGAGTCCCGTTTCTCATGCACGGGGCGAGGGACTCGAAGCACCCCGGCGCATTTTTTTAGCCATCGCCACACCGTCTTGTAGGCGAAGGAGCGCCCGAAATGTCGCTCCAGCTCTTGCCCCGCCTGAACGGCTGTGTTCCAGCGCGCGACCTTCAAACCATTGAGCAAGAAGGCCTCCACCTCTTTGTCGCAACGGCTTTTGATCCCGCCTTTGTAGGCGCGTGTAAGCACCGCCCCGAGCCCTGCAGCACGATATTTGTCAAACCAACGCTGGATCGTCGCTTTGCCTCGGCCCACGATGGCTCCAATTTCATCAATGCTGTGGTGCGGCTGGAAGCCCATTTTTAATGCCACCAAACGCTCTTTACGCCAGCCGACAGCCTCTTTGTTGAGCAATTTCTTGATACGTTCACGGTCTTCATCGGTTCCCATATATCTTCTCATTCCGCCTTTATAGCTGTTTTTTAATCTTTATCAATCCTTTTGCGATTTGGTATTATTCATGATTCATACACATCCACTAATAAACCCGACGAATTTATTCGTAAAAAAATCCTCGAACGTGGTGGAAAGAAGCCACATGCACTCATTCAATCTGTGGTTTGGCGCGATCCAAAAAGCGGAGAGGAATTCATAATTTCCGAAAGGGCCGTGGTCGGCAACGAAGTTGTCGTTAAAATAAAGCCTGGCGCTTCGCTGCAAGCTCTTGCCGATCATATTGAGGCACAAGGAGGCATTATTTTAGGTATTGTGGGCTCCAGAAAAAAACATTGGGTTTCCTTTGAATATATTGGCCCCGACACAATATCTACCGCAATAAGTAAATTACGAAGTAGAAGTGATCTTGTAGAAGATATGTATCCAAATGATATTACGTTTGCTCATAGTCATATCCCTGGTCACTTGTCGAACGATCGTACATTCAATTCATTATCCGTATTCTATGAAGAGCAATGGGGCTTGGATAACACAGGGCAGGATGGTGGAACGAGCAATATCGATATAGATGCGGATGAGGCATGGGATATTGTGACAGATGCGATTGATGTGGATAATGATGACGTGTAAACGCCGGGGAAAAACCGGTACGGTAAAGAGGGCGCTTTAAAACCGGTACGCTTATCCTAGAAAGGAGGAGTGTATCGAGATATGAAGCAATGGACAAGAGTGCGGCACAAAGTGCTGCGGGACAAGCAGAGCAAGCGCTCTGTAATGCGAGAAGAGGGACTGCACTGGGAGACCCTGGGAAAGATGCTGGCCTATTCCCAGCCGCCGGGAGACCGGCGCAAGAAGAGGCGAGAGCGCAAGATCGATCCGTATGTGGGCTGGATCGAGGAGGTGCTCAAAGCGGACCGGAACGTGCCCAAGAAGCAGCGCCATACGGCCAAACGGATCTACCAGCGTTTGGGTCGGGAGAAGGGCTACCAAGGGGGCTACACGGCGGTCAAGGAGGTGGTGGCCGAGCTGCGAGCGAGGCGGCGGGAAGTGTTCGTGCCGCTGGAGCACCGCCCCGGGGAGGGACAGGTGGACTTCGGTCATGCCCTGGTGAAGGAGGCGGGGCAATTGCGTAGGCGGCCATTTTTTGCCATGAGCCTGCCCTACAGCGATGCCTTTTTCGTGCAGGTGTTCGAACGGGAGTGCACGGAGAGCTTCTGGGAGGGGCACCTGCGAGCTTTTGAGTTTTTCGGGGCGGTGCCCCGGCGCATCAGCTATGACAACTCGAAGGTGGCGGTGGGTAAGATTATCGGTTCGCGTGAACGCAAGCTGACCGACGGGTTTCTGCAGCTACAGAGCCATTACCTGTTCGAGGAACACTTCTGTCTGCCCGCCCGGCCCAACGAGAAGGGCGTGGTCGAGGGGATCGTGCGTTATGCCCGGGCCAACTTCCTGGTACCGGTACCGCAGGTTCGGGACCTGGAGGAACTCAACGCAAAGCTGTTGGAGGCATGTGAGCGGGACATGGAGCGTAAATTACGCGGGAAAAGGGCGGTGAAAAAGGAACTGCTGGCCGAGGAGCGCGCCGTCATGCTGGCGTTGCCGCCCATACCCTTTGAAGCGAGCCGCAAACGCTCGACCTGCGTCAGCAGCCTCTCGCTGGTGCGCTTCGAGTGCAACGACTATTCGGTGCCGGTGCGCTGCGCCCACCATCCGGTGGTGGTGGAAGGGTCCTGTCGGCAGGTGGTGATCTTCTGTGGGGGCCAAGAGGTGGCCCGGCACCGCCGCATTTGGGATAAAGAGCAAGTCTCTTTCGAGCCGGTGCACTACCTGGCTTTGCTGGAGAAAAAACCGGGCGCTTTGGACTTCGCCCGCCCACTCTCGGGCTGGCAGTTGCCGCAGTGCCTGCAGGTCCTCAGACGCCGGCTCGAAAGCCAATGCGGGGGCGAAGGCACCCGGGAGTATATCCGGGTGCTGCGGCTGTTGGAGAAACACCCCATGGCGGCCTTGCAGCAGGCCGTCGTCTCGGCCCTGCGGGTGGGGGGGGACTGACTCGTGAGGCCATCGCCCAGTATCTCTATCCTCAGGAAGACTACGGGAGCAGAACCTTCCGGCTGGACGGCCATCCACACCTGCGTCACGTCCGTGTGGCCGCCCCTGACCTCGGTGCCTACAGCGAACTGCTCAAGATTCCAGGAGGGGCTTTATGAAGGAAGAAAAAAACCAGCTGCTGTTACACCATCACCTCAAGAAACTGAAGTTGCCCACCATCCTGCGCGAATGGCCGGCGGTGGCCGCGGCTTGTTCCCGGGACCGGCTCGATTACGCCGCCTTTTTGTTGCATCTGGTCGAACGGGAGCTCATTGAACGCGAACAGCGGGCCGCCCAGCGGCGGATCAAAAACGCCCGTTTCCCCGTGCTCAAGACCCTCGAGAGCTTCGCCTTTGAAGCGCAGCCCTCGATCAACGAAGCGCTCATCCGAGAGCTCATGCGCGGGGAGTATGTCGACCAGCGCGAAAACGTGCTGCTCCTCGGTAACGCCGGTACCGGTAAAACGCACCTGGCCACCGCCCTGGGCTTTGCCGCCTGTGCCCAGGGCCGGCGGATCCGTTTCTTCGGGGTCACCGCCCTGGTTACCCATATGCTCGAGCAACGCGACAACCACGACCTGCAGCGCTTCATGAAGCAACTCGAAAGGCTCGACCTACTCATCCTCGACGAACTCGGTTACGTCCCTTTTTCCAAGACCGGTTCCGAACTGCTCTTCGACGTGGTCAGCCGCGCTTACGAGCGCACCAGTCTCATCGTCACCACCAACCTGCCCTTTGAGAACTGGATCGAAGTGCTCGGTTCCGAACGGCTCACCGGAGCTCTGCTGGACCGACTCACCCATCGGGTGCATATCCTCGAAGCCAACGGGCAAAGCTACCGCTTGCGCGATGCTCGACGCCGTCGCCGTGGCACAAAACAATAAACGCCTTGGGCCCGGCTCGTCGGCCTCCGGCCTCCTCACCGACCCCAAGCCAATCCCCAAAACCAACTCCCAAACCCTAAACCTTGACGTACCTGCAATTACTAACCTAAACCTTATTCCAAGCGTACCGGTTTTACCCCGACCCCCGTACCGGTTTCATCCCGGCGTTTACAACTTGTGGGCGAGGCTATGATCTTTAATATTCGTTTTGATTCTACTCATAGGGGATGGCCTCCCTTACCTCTAGGTCTGCTTCCCAATCGTCCACTGAAACCCGAAGGAAATCCCTGAAATCATTGACCGGTTCCCCTGTGTCGGTGGTCAGTCCTGAAAAGTCATAAATATCGACCTTTGCACCTCCTTTTTCCAGGGCTTCTACCCAACACTTGGCGGTAGTGTATTAAGTAGGAATGGTGGCTAATTCTTGATTATATTGATGAATGAAAAGTCTCAGACAGGTTTCATGCATACTCTTAAGCTTGGAAAAGGAGAGGGTTTTGCGTGTGAAACGACCCAGTCGTTGGCGCAGGGTATTGTTCCATCGTTCCACATGGGCCGTTTCACCGGTTTCTTTTCCCACGGATCGGTTATGAGGAAAGACTTCATCATAAGTGCTCCAAAAGTCGCTGTAGGTGGCACATCTTTTGTAGGCCCGTGGCAGACGCTCGTAAAGTTCCCGGCAACGATACCAATCCCGAGGCCCAATGGCATAGGAGAGGATTTGACGGGTGCGTCGGCAAAGAGCGATCCAAACCCATTGGGCATCGCTCTTGCGCCCCACAAAAGACCACAGTTCGTCCAGTTCAATGACATCATGGCGGCGGGCCGCAAGAATCGTGCTTTTGAGCGGTCGCAGCGATTGTCGTTTTTTTTAACCAACTCAAAACGGTGTTGGGACTCACCCCGAAGGCGCGCTGTAAACCGCGTAGACTGCTGCGTTCCTGATAGACTCGAAGGATCATTTCTTTTTGCTCTTCGGTGTATTTCACTGTGGGGTTTTCGCGGCTTTGTTTACCACAATCATGGCAGCGGTAGCGCTGTTTATGGTTGGGCGTCTTGCCAAATTTAATGATATTTTCACTTCCACAGTGCCGACAATTAATAATTTTAGTAACCATGCACTAAGAATAAACTGCCTAACGCTATTTGTACAGCTAAAAATACAGATAACATTCTTTTTTTATACACTACCCAATTACTAACCTAAACCTTATTCCAAGCGTACCGGTTTTACCCCGACCCCCGTACCGGTTTCATCCCGGCGTTTACACCCAGTCCAATTCGAGGAAAATATTTGCCCCCCATGGGGGGCAACGAGAAAACAAAACCCTTTACCAAAACAAGCCGCCTGACACACTAATCAATAAACAATGAATATAAGAGAATCCCGTGTCCAACAAATCCAGTACACGTCACCTCCGAGTCGATCAGCAGCCGATCGATTCGATCAATGGTGGCGCGGAAGTTATCGTAATCGAGGCACCGGTCGACCACAGTTAAAGCTGGACGCAGGAGGCATTGGATGGCTATATTTTTCATAGAAAGGGCTATATTGATTTTCGCTAACTCAATTATAGAACCCTTTTTTGGCCGGATCGAGCAAAAACTTGCTCTTTCCGGCTCTTTTTATCAACGTCATCCAGTTGACTATAAAATCTTTATATTTTTGGGACAGCCTCTATTTATGGATTGGACCCGTTTGACATCTGGCTGTGGACTTCCGATATGGGGTTCTTGTGGACGAGCGAAACGGCCTATCCCAAGATGTACCGCCAAAACGACGATTCCTGGATCCAGTATCATCGTGGCCTTTCTGATTGGAGTATTCCCAGGGAAACCGATCGGGCCTTTTACAACTTCCGCACCAAGGAGTGGGAATTTCATCCGCCCGTGCGGTGATTTTCTTCTTTTTAACTTTAAGGTTTTCTTTTTTCTCGGACCTCTTTCCATTGGATACGGTGGCGGTTTTCCCCGATTATGGTGAAATGCAGGTGCAGGCAATTTTGGGGCAGGCGGTTACCCAAATTTTCCGGCCATTCGATGGCTAGGAGGTAGGGGGTGACGAGGAAATCTTCTATTAACAGCTCGTCGTATTGGGTCTCATTATCCAGCCGGTAGGCGTCGAGGTGAAGGAGGTTCGTTTTCCCCTGGCCCCGGTAGAGATAGTAGATATTGTAGGTGGGGCTGGTAATGGTGTCGCTAATGCCCAAGGCACGGGCGAGGCCGCGAACGAAGGTGGTTTTTCCCGTGCCCAACTCGCCGTAGAGGGCGATTGCGCTGTCCGGCGGCAAGGTTGGGCAGAAGGATGCGGCAACGTCCTCCATTTCCTCGGCCGATCGGGTGACGATGCCGGCTCTCAGTTTTTCGATTTCCGGCCCATGTTTTTGGGAATACCGAAGAGTGGGTTTACCCCAGCCGGATTCTTGATCTTCTTCACTCATTACAACGCAATGGGATACGATCGCTTTCTATGGCCTTAAATTGCCTGCTTAAAGTTCAGCGGAGCGAAGGACGAGCAACTTTTTGATTTGCATGTCGCTTATGGTGAAGGGAATCCCACCCACCCCCAGGCCCGATTCTCTGAGTCCGGCAAAGGGCATCCAGTCAACCCGGAAGGCAGTGTGGTCGTTAACCATGACTGCCGAGGCATCGAGCCGAGAATAGGCTTTCATGGCCAGATCGATGTTTTTGGTGAATACGGAGGCCTGGAAAGCAGTGGGTAGCCCGTTGGCCCGCCCAATCGCTTCGTCGATATCGGCGTAGGGATAAATGCACACTACCGGGCCGAATACCTCTATTTGACTAACCGCAGTGCCCGGCGGGGGATCGTAAAGAACCGTGCAGGCATAACAGGTGTCGCTTATCCGCTCGCCGCCGCAAAGCAGTTCCGCTCCGTTCTCAACGGCTTCCGAGACCCAGGATTCCACCCGATCCACTTCCCTGGGACGAATCAGCGGACCTACCTCGGTTTCCTCTAAAGTCGGGTCGCCAATCTTCATGGATGCGGCTGTTTTCACCAGCCGATGGGCAACCTCTCTGGCGATGGATTGGTGGGCAAAGATGCGCTGAACCGATACGCAAACTTGCCCAGCATGGTAAAACCCGCCTTTGGCCAGAAGGGGGATGGCGTCGTCGAGATCGGCGTCCGCGGCCACTATAGCTGGGGCAACGCCACCGTGTTCGAGAGCGCAACGGGCGCCCGGAGCCAGTTTCGAGCGCAGCATCCAGCCCACTTTGGCGCTCCCGATGAAGGAAAAAAAGGCCACTCGCGAATCCGTCACCAACTGGGTGGCGGCCCCCAAGTCATCCGTCACGAACACCTGGCACCATTCATCCGGCAATCCCGCTTCCCGCAAAATTTCCACAAACCTGATGCAGGAAAGAGGTGTGTCCTCGGCCGGTTTTACAATTACAGGGCAGCCCACTGCCACCGCCGGGCCCACTTGGTGCACAATCAAATTAGGCGGGTGGTTGAAGGCGCTGACCGCTACCACTACCCCGATTGGCTCATGCCTTGTTACGGCCAGGCGATGGGCTGATGCTGCGTTCAACCGCATGGGGACTTCTTCGCCCGATTGGGTGCGCAAAAATTCAATGCATTCCTTAACACCATCGATGGCCCGGACCACTTCCACCCTGGAGTCGATGAGGGGCTTGCCTCCCTCACGGGCTGCCTGCAGGGCGAGGGATTCCGACTCGTTTTGCATGATGCGGGCCGTTTTTTCCAGTATTTCAATGCGTTGGGGCATGCTCAGCCAGGTATTCTTTTTCCGAAATAAATGATGGGCCGTTTCCAGGGCCAACTTGACGGCCTCACCACGCCCGGTTTCCACCTCTGCAATGGCGGAACCGTCGAAGGGGGCGCTCACGACCAGGTTTTGGCCTTCGGGTTTCGCCCCGGGGATCATTAAGGGAAGGGTTTTCATGGTCATTCCGATATTAGATCAATTTGCTTTTCTGGGCAATCTCCCGATTCAGAATCCGGTCGTTTTCGGAATAATCAACCGGGATATCGATCAAATGCACCCCCTCGGTTGAGAGGCAGGATTGCAGGGTAGTTAACAGTTCCTCGGCGCTGTTCACGCGGTGGCCGATTGCGCCGTAACTTTCGGCGTATTTGACGAAATCGGGGTTGCCGTAATCGAGACCCCAGTTTTTGAAGCCCATATTGGCCTGCTTCCACTTGATCATGCCATAAGCGCTGTCGTTGAGGATGAGGACCAGATGAGGACCACGAGGTTCATTTTCAGCCGTATGGCGGTTTCCAATTCCTGGGAATTCATCATGAACCCCCCGTCCCCGCAGATGGCCTACCTTGCGGTCGGGGTAAACGAGGCGCGCTGCCATGGCCGAGGGGAGCCCGGTGCCCATGGTGGCGAGGGCATTGTCAAGCAAGACGGTGTTGGGCTGGCGGGCTCGGTAGTTGCGGGCAAACCAGATTTTGTAAACACCGTTGTCGAGGGTGATGATGCCGTCATCGGGCATTACTTTGCGCACATCGGCTACCAGACGCTGCGGGTAAACCGGAAAGCGGTCGTCATGGGCGCCTTCGCACATGTTTTTTGACATGGCTTCGGATACGCGCCGGTAGTAGGAAAAATCCCAGCACTCCTGAGGCGAAATCCGTTCATTGATTTCCCAAATGCTGTGAGCGATATCGCCCACAATTTCCACCTGCGGAAAATAGACCGGATCGACGGAAGCGGTGTTGAAATTAACATGAATCACCCTGGTGCCGCCTCTTTTCATAAAGAAGGGAGGCTTCTCCACCACGTCGTGCCCGATATTGATGATGAGGTCTGCCCGTTCGATGGCCCGGTGCATGAAATCGTTGGCGGAGAGCGCGGCGTTTCCCAAAAAGAGGGGGTGATCCTCGTTGTTGACGCCTTTTCCCATTTGAGTAGTAATAAAGGGAATACCCTGTTTTTCGATGAGGCGGTTTAACACCCTGCACGTTAGTTTGCGATTGGCCCCGGCTCCGATGACCAGCAATGGGTGTTTGCAGTTTTGTATCATTTCGACTGCTTTTTGGAGGGCTTTTTCTTCCCCCACCGGACGGCGCACGCTGCTTTTTTTCAGGGGAACGGCGTCGGTGCCCTCCGCCGTGATATCTTCGGGAAGTTCCAGGTGAACTGCGCCGGGGCGCTCCTCTTCAGCCAGCCGGAAGGCCTCGCGCACCCGGGGGGGATGTTGTCCCCACTGACAATTTGGCGGGTGTATTTTGTCAAAGGCCGCATCATATCGACGATGTCGACAATCTGAAACTGGCCCTGTTTACTGCTTTTGATCGGTTTCTGGCCCGTAATCATAAGCATCGGCATGGCGCCAAGTTGGGCGTAAGCGGCAGCCGTAACGAAATTGGTGGCGCCGGGGCCTAAGGTAGAAAGGCAGACACCGGCTTTGCCCGTCAGCCGTCCATAGGTGGCGGCCATGAATCCCGCTGCTTGTTCGTGACGTGTGAGGATGAACTTAATGGAGGATTCGCGAAGAGAGTTGAGGAAATCAAGATTTTCCTCCCCGGGAATTCCGAAAATAAATTCCACTTCTTCTTTTTCCAACGCCTCGATAAATAAATCAGATGCTTTCATGAGCTGCTTTAGTTTTAGGATTAAATTATTTCTCTGGATCAGAGGAGTTCCAGGGCCGAATCGATTTCCGCTAAGGTGTTGTAATAGTGGGGGGAAAAACGGAGCCATTGGCGTCCTTTCAAATCGATTCTCAAAGATGTTTCGATTTTGGCCAGAGCGAGTTTTTTGTGCAGTTGGGCCATGTCGATATTCTCTTTGTGGATGGAGGTAATTCCCGACAGATGGTTCTCGTCGGAACAAGCCAGGGTGTAATCTTTAAGCCGAACCATTTCCCGAATATGGCACGTATGGCCCAAAATGATTTCCGTTATCCTGGACAGGGTATATTGACGCAAGAGAGACAAACCGGCATGGAAGCCGGCCTGTCCGAGATAGTTGTCGGTCCCTGCTTCATAACGCCGCGCCCCTACTTCGAATACTATTTCCTTAGGGGGAAGAAAATCGGGACACCGGACGTTATGCCAGCCCAGCAGTGTGGGCCGTAGTTGTTCCATTGCGTCTTTGCCGACATAAAACAACCCTGACGAGCAGGGGCCCAGGAGCCATTTGTGGCTGTCGGAAGCGAGAAAATCCACATGCTCCACCGTTGTCGGCAAGGCGCCCAATGTTTGAATGCCATCGACACAAAAGAGCGTCTTTCTGCCGTTCTCTTTCAACCATGACCCGATAGCCCTCAAATCGATTCGATACCCGCTTATATAGTGGGCGGAGGCCAAGGCCACCAGGCGGGTGTTGGAATCGACCAGTGGCTTTAGGGTGTCGATGGTGATTTTTCCCGGTTCCTCCGGCTCGACCGGTCTCAATTCGACGCCTTTTTCTGCCAGGTTCATCCAGACTACCGTATTGGAGGGGTAGTCGGCGCCATGATAAACGACATTATCGCCGGGTTTAAAAGTTAGGCCGTTGGCGACCAGGGAAAGCGAGACCGATGTGGGCCCGACCAGAGCCATTTCTTCGCGATCGCAATTGAGCAAATCCGCTCCCATTTGGCGAATTTCATCCGGCAGGGACTTCGGCATTCCTTTTTCCTGGTCGCACAAGGTGGTCATGAGGGCATATTCACTGATGGCTTCGGCAACGGACCTTGGCAGGGGACAGATGGCGGCATTGGCCAGATAAATGCGGCTTGAGCAGATGGGAAACTCACGCTGGCGCAGTGTTTCGTTATTATGCAAATCAGATAAGTTCATGCAGCGGGTGTCAGGAAGAGTCTATGTATCCAGCATCATGTATCAAGCATCTTGCACCCGGCAAAATTCACCGCCATTGCTGTTTCGGGTAGCGGCCTTTGAGTTGTTTTTTGATTTCCGGGTAGGCACCGGTCCAAAAAGCTCCCAGGTCGTCGGTCACTTGCACGGGTCGCTGATTGGGGGCCAGTATTTCGATTGTTAATGGGATCTTTCCGCCAGTATTTCGATTGTTAATGGGATCTTTCCATTGGCAATGGCGGGTTTATCCGGGGCGTCATAAAGTTGCTGAATGGTTGCCGATAAAATCGCTTTGCCATTCGGTTCATATCGAATCTTGAGCGATTTTCCCGATGCCGGGGACAGCGTATAACGCAGAGGGGCCGAATACTCCAGGAACTCCTGATGTTCCCGGCCCAGCCAGTCTTGCAACACCGGCATTGCCTGACGGTCTTTAATTTCCCGGTAGCTGACGGCTCCGTGGCAGATTTGTTGCAGGAGAAAAAGCCGTTCGTTTTCGGTAATGGCGGGTATTTCAAAATCTGGATGGCTGACAGCGAGGAGGTTGACCCGGTTGATCCAGGTTTCTACCGATACATCCCAATGTTTTAATTTAAGCCTTCCTGCGAACACTTCGCGAGCCAGGATATTGGCCGCTTCCTCCAGGTTGGGCGATCCTTCTTCCTTGCTTTCGAGCACCAGGTCGCGAAAGCGGCGTTCGCAGAGTTGCAGGACCTTGCGCTGCCGAGGGTCGTAATGTTGGCGCGTTTCCCCTATCAACTCTCCGGGAAAGAGTTCCTGCAGCCATTCCTCCTTTACCGCCGTGTTCATTCCCAGGAGCAGGTGGACGTTTCCCCTTACTTCACGTTCCACGATTTCCGCTGAGACAAAAAGAGGATGATCGCGGACGGCGCTTTGCCGGCGCAATTCACCGCTTCTTTCGTGAACCAGGACGCAACGCAGGGTGCCGCGGTCCCGCCGTATGGCCAGGTGATCGGAAAATCCCGCCAACAAGCAGCGTCCTATCGAATCTCCATCCCATTGCACCGCGTGGTCTTGTTTGCCGCCACCGCCGCCTTGTTTTTTGGCGATGTTTAAAAACTGGGCCGCCAGTCTCTCCGCCTGTCTGGCCGAGTGGGCATGGATTCCCCATTGTTGGCAAAATTTGGCAAAATTTCAGGTCGTATTGCCGGCTGCGAGCCGCTATCCAGGCTTGCAGGACGGCCAGGAAATCCGACTCCACTTTGCCCTTTAAACCGATCATATCATCCCGGCGGTCTTCCATCCTTTGGTCCTTTAGGGGCATCAACAAGCTCCTTTCTTGAGCAAAGGCCACAATCAGGGCCATGACCGGGAGGCACTGATAATCCCGAGCCGCCAGGAAAATACGTGAATAGCGTGGGTGCAGCGGGTATTGGGCCATCTTTTGGCCTATCTCGGTCAAGCTCCCATCCTGCAAACGCAATGCGCCCAGATCGCTTAAGAGCGATTCCGCTCGTTTTAATGAGTTTTCATCGGGCGGTTCCAGCCAGGGAAAATCTTCCGCTCCCAGGTTGTTATGCCCGGCGGCCTTGAGCGTTAGAAGCGTCTCGGAAAGGTCCAGGCGGCGAATTTCGGGTCTTTCATTGACCGGCCGCTGCCGGTGCTCGCGCTCGCTCCAGAGGCGAAGGCAATAGCCGGGGGCGGTGCGCCCGACCCGGCCCGCGCGTTGATCGGCCGATGCCTGGCAAATATTTTTCACCAACAGCGTGTTGATGCCGCGGCGAGGGTCGTAGGCGGCGATCCGGGCCTGCCCCGAGTCGATGGTGAGCGATGATTCGGCCACATTGGTGGAGACGATGACTTTGCGTTTGGGGCAAGGGCCAAGGGCTTCCTCCTGCCTGTCCAGGGACATCTCTCCGTGCAGGGGCAGCAACCGGAATTCGCGCGTGACGTGCAGTTTTTCGAGTTCCCGCAAAGTTTGGCGGATCTCGAAAGCGCCCGGCATGAAAATGAGAAAATCCCCCTCCGGAATTTGTTCTGCCAGTCTTTTGAAGTGATTGGCAGCCCGATCCCAGACCTCGGTCCTTTCTTTATGGCCGCCGGAACCGGAGTATTTCACTTCGACCGGAAAAGTCCTCCCCTCGCTGGAAAGAATGTGACAGGGTTTGAGAAAGTCCTCCAGATCGGCAGCCTCAAGTGTGGCCGACATGACGATCAGCCGGAGATGGGGGCGCGTAGTTTTTTGCAGCATGCTGGCCAGGGCCAGGCAAACATCGCCTTCCAGGTGGCGTTCATGAAATTCATCGAAGATAATAGCATCCACTCCCTTCAGTGTTGGGTCGCCGAGGAATCGGCGCTGCAGGATTCCCTCCGTCACATACTTGATGCGGGTCTCGGGTCCGCTGCAATTTTCGAAACGCACTTGGTAGCCCACTTCCCGGCCGAGGCGCGATTTTCGCTCCCAGGCTACCCGCCGGGCCAGCATCCGGGCTGCCATGCGCCGTGGTTGCAGGATGATTATTTCGCCTTTATCGATCAGGTTATCGTCGAGGACAAATTGGGGAATCTGGGTCGATTTTCCAGAACCGGTTGGCGCTGCCAAAACCAGTCTGGGGTGTTCGCTGATTTTTTCACGGACTTCGTTTCGCAGGGCGTGAATGGGAAGATGGGCGGGATTCATACTTGGCAGAAACTCTTGAAAAGTTTAATCTTTATCGAATCCATGAAATTTTCCCACCATCCATCCTCCATTTTGCTGGCACTATTCACGAAGTCTGTTCTCTCGTCAATATACAGGAGAAGATGCTTTTCGGTCTTCCTATTGTGCGCATTAATGATGCCTTCAGCAACACGCGGTGAGGGTGGATTCAAGGTGGAAAGCGGAGAGATTGACGGAGTGCTCTACGATGTTGCCGTGGCCGACGACTGGAACGGCAAACTCCTTCTTTTCAACCACGGCCTGATTTTTGAACACCTGCCGCTTTCTACCTATATGGAACCGGAGCGTGAGCCGTTTCGTACCCTTTTGCAGGAGGGTTGGTTGGTGGCGGCCAGCAGTTTTCGGCGCAACGGTTTGATTGTCAACGATGCCGCCGAAGACGTTTTAATCCTGCACAGCAATTTGGTAAGAAAATATGGCAAGCCGGAGCGGACCCTGCTGATGGGTGAATCGATGGGCGGGGCGGTCTCCCTACGCCTCATCGAGAGCCTTCCAGAGCGTTTTCACGGGGCCGTGGTTCTGGGGGCCGGACTCATGAGCCGCGACCCAGATACCCAATTTGTCTATTCTTACGAGCCTGAATCGCCAGTTTTGTTTATGAGCAACCAGTCGGAAATCGGGCAAGCCCTGGAATACTTTTTCAAATCGAGGAAAAACGGCAAAGAGACGGCGCTTTGGAGTATCCGCAGAGAGGGCCATATCAACTTCAACGAGGCCGAATTCCTGGCAGTGGCCAAGGCGCTCGACCATTGGGTGGAGACTGGTGAAATTGAGAGAGAGAAAGACGCCACGGTGCAGGTGGATGAAGAAGATTCGACAGCCCGGTTTGCCGATGGCGGCGCCTATACGAAAATTGTTGGTGTCGACTCCACTTTCGGCAATTTGACGGTCGATTACCGGGCTTCCGATTTTAACCGATTGGGGGTCGCTTCTGGGCAGAACATCGTTTTTAGGTTAAAGGGAAAAGAGTTTACGGCCACCCGCGCCAAGACCTACAGCGATGTCCCCGTCGGACAGTGGGTTGTATTTGAGGACGCGGAGGGGCGGCATGTCATTGCCATCAATCGTTCCCATGCTGCCAACGAAGCCGGGGTCAAGGTAGGCGACGCGGTTTTCATGAAAACACAAAAATAAGGCCGGGGTAAATGGTTCACCCCGGCCCTATCTTGTTTGAGTAGATGGCTACCCCCAGCCATCCATAATGTATATCGTTGTTTACTCTGCCAAAAACAGGGAACTTATTTGACACTGATTTGCCTGGCTTTGCTCGCTTCGGCCCTCGGCAATGTAATGGTGAGAAGCCCGTCTTGCAATTTGGCCGATACCTTCTCCGAATCCACTTCCTCAGGAAGGCTGATAGAGCGGCTGAACGAAGATGATTTTTCGCCGTCCGCGGTCTTCTCTTTGCGATCACCTTTGAGCGAAAGCAGGTTTCTTTCCAGATTCAACCGGATGTCGCCTTTCTTCACTCCGGGCAGTTCAAAGCGGGCGTAATAGTTGTCCGCATCCTCGTAAAAATCGACCGCGGGTTCGTTGCGCGTTAATTTGTTGAAGGCATCGCGATTAAAAATCGGGAGGCGCCCGAAGTCAGCGAATACATTTTCAAACAAACTATCGATTTCATTGTAGGGATTGATTCCCGACGGGTTATATCTAATTAATTTCATGATTTTTCTACCTTTCGTTTTTGTTGTTAAAGTGAATTGCCATTGTTATTGCATGCTCCATGCCAAACATGAAACAAAAGTAACTATTTCATAGTAAATAAGAAGTTACAAAACTGACTGAAATCCTTTGATGTGTCAATATGGCACAGTAACACCTTCTAGTTGAGAAAACCAACAATATATGTGTCAAAATGACACAATCCCGCCTGAGATAATTTTTAACTGAGCGGCTTCAGGTAAACAATGGTGGCTCCCCAGCCGCCCGCTTCTCCCCCAGCCTGGTGAAAATCGGCTACCAGGGGCGATTTTTTCAATTGGGCGTGGACCAATTCGCGCAGGGTTCCGATACCTTTGCCGTGGATGATCCGGATGGTGAAAATTCCCTGTTCCCGGCAGGCCCGCAAATATTCGCCGACCAAATCTGCTATCTCCTGAGGGCGAAAAGTGTGCAGGTCGAGAACGCCGTCAATGGGCAATTCCAATGGTTCTTCACTCACTGTCTTTGCCGGTTTCTGCAAAGCCGCCTTCAGCCTCGGTCAGTTCCTCGGCCTGGGGACGGGTTGTGATGCGTTCAACGGGCTCTGGAGCCGGGATTTCCTTACCTTCGCCCGGAGTCACTTCATTTAATTTTCGGGCCGTCACCAGAACGCGTGTTTCCGTCGAACGAACCGCCTTGTTGAATGCTTCCACGGATTTGTCGAGGTGTTTTCCAATGTCGGAAAAATGTGCGGCCAAAACGCCGATGCGCTCATAAAGCTCCCGCCCAAGATCGCTTATTAATTTGGCGTTTTCGGCCACTTTTTCCTGCTGCCAGCCGTAGGCCACTGCCTTGAGCAGGGCGATCAGGGTGGTGGGTGTGGCCGGGATCACCTTTTCTTTTGCCCCGTACTCGATCAAGCCGGGGTCCTGTTCCAAGGCGGCGCTGAAAAATGCCTCTCCCGGTAAAAAAAGAACCACAAATTCCGGAGTCGGTTCAAACTGTTTCCAATAACTCTTGGCCCCCAGCATTTTGATATGGTCGCGCACATGGCGGGCATGGGCCTTGAGCCTGGCTTTTCGCTCATCCCCGTCATTCGTTTTCAGGGCGTCCAGGTAAGCTATGAGGGGCGTTTTGGCGTCCACTACAATCTGCCGGCCATTGGGCAGGCGCACGATGAGATCGGGCCGTTGGCGGGCGCCCTCCCCGGTGGTGGCCGATTCCTGCTGCACGAAGTCGCAATGCTCAACCATGCCGGCAAACTCGACCACTCGCTCGAGTTGCACCTCCCCCCATTGGCCGCGGACGTTTGGGGTGCGCAAAGCTTGCACCAGGTTGGCGGTTTCCTCTTTTAGGCTCGTTTGGGTTTTGAGAAGATTTTCCACCTGCGCGGTCAACCCGGAATAAGCGCCGATGCGGACTTTCTCCATCTCACGGATTTTCTCGTCCACCTTTTCGAGGGACTCCCTCATCGGCTTGACTAATTCCTCGACCGCTTTATGGCGTTGCTGTAGCTCACCCTTGGCCCCCTCCTGGAATTTCCCCAAATTCTCTTTAGCCAAATCGAGAAAAAGGCGGTTATTACCCTGCAGGGCTTCCGCCGAGAGCGACTTGAAAGACTCGCTCAATTTATCCCGCGCCTCGTTGAGCAAAGCCAATTTCTCCTCTTCGGCGCGCCCACGGCTGCGGGACAGCCACAAGGCAAGCCCAATCCCGGCCCCCAGGCCGACAAGCAAAGACAAAGCGGGCAGCAAAGTTTCCATAACCTAAAATTGACAGTACCTATGAAAGAGAAGCCATGCTACCATCTCAATCCCGCGTGGACAGCATAAACTATTCAAAAATTGAAAAACCGGCTTGCCAACGGTAATAGAGCGAGTAAGCTAACTGATATTTTAGTTTTTTCACTGACTCATTTCCATTTTTAAAACTCCGACAGCCCATGAATATTCGAACACTGACACTCGCAACCTCCTTATTGTACAACATCCTTTCCCCCCGTATGCCACCGCCCAGGCGCCTCAGCTATTCCTCAGCGATACGAGCTTTTCTGCGACCGTTGATTATCAAGGAAGCGGCTCCGTCAATCTGACCATAGGAAATTCCGGAAACGCCCACCTGGAATGGGAGATCAATATCATTATCGAGGAGGACGATTCGTATGATGGTCAACCGTTGGAAGATACTCTCAGGATATTCGGTAGTGTATAAAAAAAGAATGTTATTTTGTATTTTTAGCTGTACAAATAGCGTTAGGCAGTTTATTCTTAGTGCATGGTTACTAAAATTATTAATTGTCGGCACTGTGGAAGTGAAAATATCATTAAATTTGGCAAGACGCCCAACCATAAACAGCGCTACCGCTGCCATGATTGTGGTAAGCAAAGCCGCGAAAACCCCACAGTGAAATACACCGAAGAGCAAAAAGAAATGATCCTTCGAGTCTATCAGGAACGCAGCAGTCTACGCGGTTTACAGCGCGCCTTCGGGGTGAGTCCCAACACCGTTTTGAGTTGGTTAAAAAAAACGACAATCGCTGCGACCGCTCAAAAGCACGATTCTTGCGGCCCGCCGCCATGATGTCATTGAACTGGACGAACTGTGGTCTTTTGTGGGGCGCAAGAGCGATGCCCAATGGGTTTGGATCGCTCTTTGCCGACGCACCCGTCAAATCCTCTCCTATGCCATTGGGCCTCGGGATTGGTATCGTTGCCGGGAACTTTACGAGCGTCTGCCACGGGCCTACAAAAGATGTGCCACCTACAGCGACTTTTGGAGCACTTATGATGAAGTCTTTCCTCATAACCGATCCGTGGGAAAAGAAACCGGTGAAACGGCCCATGTGGAACGATGGAACAATACCCTGCGCCAACGACTGGGTCGTTTCACACGCAAAACCCTCTCCTTTTCCAAGCTTAAGAGTATGCATGAAACCTGTCTGAGACTTTTCATTCATCAATATAATCAAGAATTAGCCACCATTCCTACTTAATACACTACCGATTTTGTTTTGTTTGATAAGGCATACTTCCGCCACATGGACTCCGTGGCCATTACCCCCGAAACCCGCCGCGGCATGCCATTTAAGGGTTAGTTCTCCCGCGGCCGTGGCTTCTGGCGGAATATCGAATTGCAGGGGCTGAAACGGCACCGGTCGATCGATTAAGGGATGAACTTCATATTGATCTTGATCCCCGGCCATGAGGCGAATCTTTGGGAAAGGCTTTTCCAGGTCAGCTCCGTAAACAATGCGTACTCGATACCGGCCCTTTGCCTCGATTTTTTCATAATGCATAGTCACCGGCGTTTCATAAAAGCTCTGCGCCCGGGTTCGCCAGGAGGTGCGGTAACCGTCGGCAGGGATTCCATTGAGATGATTCAAATCGGTCACCACTTCACAACCATCGAGGGCTGATTTGAGAAAACTTGGATCAGTTTCAAAACCGGGACCCCTGACTAAATGCGGCTCACGGGCAACATCGCCAAGATCATCGTAAAAACCGCCCGGTCCCGGATCGGTCCAATTTACAATTTCGTCAATTGCTTGCAATCGTTCCTTCTCTTCTGGCAATTGCCGGATTCGGGTGAAATTTTCTATCATCCAGAGTTCGTTGTTGAGGGGGAAATCCAGCGCATCCAGATTGGCCCCGCGGTGGATTTCAACCGCTTGATAACGCTCCACGCTCACTTGCATTCCAATGCTTTGAAATAACGCTTCCGCCAGTTCGAAAATTCTTTTTCGCCAAGAGAGCGTTATCGGATCGTCAAGGGGTCGATCAAGAATGATTTCCGCATTCTGCATAACAGCTAACGATCCCTTTTCGTTGGCCTTGCGGAGTTCCGCCAGCGCCTCGTTTTCCAATGCCGTTTCGTATGCCAGACGGCTTTGCACATAGGCGTCATAGTAGGCCCGATAAAGCGCCTGCTGGAACCGCCAGTTGACTCGTAGAGCGTCCGAAGCCGTTTTTTCCAAATTCTGAAACAGTTTCAGGGTGGAGCCGATTCCCGCATTTTCGGTAATGGGGCCTTTCCAGTTTTTCTCCAGGGCAAAAATACCGTTGGAAAATTCTTCCTCTATTTCCTCTTCGATAAAGTAGCGACTGTATTGCCGCAGGGTCTCAGCCAACGATTCTTCGGGATTCCAGCCGAGGGCGCTCCAGATGAATTTGTTGACATCGTCGTTACAGCCCTCGGAGTAGGTTAAAAAACCGAAAGAATGAGGCTGCACCTGTTGGAAAACTACGGCCTGGTCGCGGGGGGGGTTGATAGGCTCCCGGCCCTCGGTCAGGGCAAAGGCCCAATGCCATTGGGCGGGCGGGTATTGGCAGCGGAGGCAATGGGTGATATCCGGGTAATGGCGGATGGGATAATTTTCCGGGATCAACTGACGAAATTCCTGAATGGAAATCCTGGACTGTGGAGCGTAAACTATTCCCTCCAGCCACTCGTGCTTCTCCTCGTTCATCATCCGAACCCAAAAATCGAACCACTCGTCCGTAAATCCCTGGGGCGACATCCACATTTGGGCTTTGGGATGAAACTGGCGCAAGTTTACGGTCTGCTTATCCAGCAAGGCCATGAGGTGTTTGGGATGGGTGTGCCCGGGATCGCCACCGGGAACGAAAACGGCGTCGATTCTGGGAAGAGCTTGAAAAATTTCTCCCCATTCCCGTAACGCGAAATCCACCGTTTCAGGATCGCAATAATCTTTATCCATGGCCGGGTACCAGACCCACACATCGATCCCGTAATCATCCGCCAGTTTCGACATTCCGATCATCATTTCCAACTGGGGCAGGGGGAAATGCGGGCAATCGGGAACATCATCCGAACGGGGCGGTATCAGCTCAATGGCGTTGCCTCCAAACACTGCCAGATCGCGAATGTAACGCTCCCATTGAGGAAGGTCCCAGGCGCAATAAGAATTCGTTTTCGGCCGATAGCCCAATTGGTGCCCGCGCAAAGGATAAACGGGCGCTGTTGTTTCTTCAAAATCCTCCGGCAAATAAATTTTAACCGGCCCCATTCGCAATTCTCGCAAGAGGCGACCGATCCCGAAGAGGATTCCGCGCTCGTCATTGCCGATGACAAAAATCAGTAGTCTGCCGCCATTCCTCTGGACGCGGATCTGGTACCCTTCGGCCTTGTCGAAATCGTCTGCCAGATATAGCTCTACGGAACATTCATTGAGTAGCTGGTCGATGTCGCCGGACGGGACTATGTAGATTGTGGGTTTTTCCGTTTCGGGCCAACAGTCTGAAATGGGCCACAAAATATTCGATCGAGCCTGGACCTCCTCCCTGAGCATGCGGACGGCATTTTCCTCCCGCTTGCTCAATTTTTCCGGTACGGCAATAACGGCATCGTTTAATTCTATAATACCGTTACCATGAGAATTTTCAGAGTCATTCATAAATTAGTATTTGATAAACATTTGCTCGGGCATGGTGATTCTTTCCCATCCTCTGTAGAGATCTTCCGAATTCCCACTAGCCGGTACATTTCCCAGGCGTTTGCTCGATCCCCATGGTCTTGATAATGAACCAATGGAAATCATGGGAATGTTTTCGGAGTACAAATCCCGGATGCGAATCATGTATTTCCCTTGTTTCTCCGGATCCCATGTAATTTGGGCCTGTATGATGGCGGTGGTTGCTTCGCGCAGCCAGGACGGAGCCTCTTCTCCAGCATTGCGGTGCCAAAAGGGAAGGTTTTGGCCTATCGGGGCCAGCATATGCGTTTGGTTCAATGGATGAGCAGGCATTCCCGTAATGGTTACGTCAAAATTTCCATTTATGCGCCGGGGTATAATGATCTCTTGCATAGCGATATTGAGATTTACTTTGATGCCGATGGCTTCCCAGTACTCCTTCACCAGTTCACTGAAATCCGGTAGGACGGAAAAGTTTATTACATCGAGGATCACTTCAAAAACGGATCCATCTTCAAATTCCCGAAAACCGTTACCATCGGTATCTTTATATCCGGCCTGGTCCAATAATTTTCGTGATTTTTCCGGATCGTATTGGGAGTAGAGTTGAGCGAGTTCTTCGGAATAGTAGGGGCTCGCCTGACTGAAGGAGATCCCTCCCGGCTTAACCAGGCCGCTATAGACCAGTTGGCTGATTTCCTCGCGGTTAATGGCATGTGAGAGAGCGATTCTAACCAACTTGTTGCGAAATGCCTCTCGTAAAAGCGGGTTGTGCACGTCCCAATTGGGGTAGAGGGCTATTCCCGGGGAATAGGTCGAAAGATGAATTTTGAAACTGCTCCCTATCTCTCTTTCCTTGAGAAAAGTATACATATTTTCATTGAAACTTCGTCCGAATAGATCGAGTTCATCGTTGGTAAATTTCAGCAAAATGAGTTCATTATTCGGAATGATGGAAAATTCCAGCCTGTCGGCGTAGGGAAGCTGGTTGCCCAGAGTGTCGATTTTCCAATAATAGGGATTCCTTTCAAACACGGCCCTCTGGCTGCGTTCCCAATGTACGGGCACCCAGGCCGAAAGACGCGGAATACCGGGTTGGAAAGCGAGCATTCCATCGGTTGTGTTGCTACGGAATAAATCGTAGTCGGCTTGAGGATTGTACCTTGGGTGGTATTGGGCTAAAATATGTTTGGGAAAGGCTATTTTGCTATGGCAGAGGGTTTCCAGAATCTTTCCCATAGGTTGTTCTGAAGAAATTTTGAGGGTGATTGCATCCACCATTTCCATTTTTATGGGTTGGCCACCGTTGAGCCATCTGGCGGGGAAAAGGGGATTGTTACCGGCGATGCGGGCGTCTTCATCGATGGTCATGTCTTCATACCAGAATAGAATATCCTCGACCGTGAAAGGGGCTCCGTCCGACCATTTGATTCCCTCTCGCAATTTCATGAGCAAGGTGCGCCCCCCATCTTTAAATTCATAACTTTCAGCCAAGTTCAGCTGTAGGCTGTTGGGCATTGGTCTTTCAAACGCCATGAGGTTTTCGCTGAATGTCTTGGCAATGGCGGATTCGTTAATGACATCGGTATTCAACGCTCTTCGAATAGTGCCGCCGTATTTGCCGATTTCTTCCACCGGAACGAGGACCAGGGGATTTTCGGGCAAACGATCTGAGACCGGCGGTAATTTACCGGATTGCACTTTTTCTGCCAGCATGGGCGCTTCATTAAAGGCGCGGTTGTCCAGAATTGAGGAATCGATAGTTGGTGGCGCGGTAGAAGTCTGTTGGGCTTGATGAGACTCCACCTTGGCGCCCTGATCGCTGTTATCGGACTTGGAGCCTAAACAACCCGCCAGATTCAGGCATAGGAGCAGCGGAAACAGTTTGGATGGATTAATCGTAATCATGTCATTTATGTTGGCAAAACGGAAATTGGATGGCAACACTGTCAGCCTTTTAGCTCGTCAGCTTGCAAAGCTCTCCGGTAAAGCCGAATCTCGCGCATCTTGCCGCTGAAATACCCTGATTCGCCAAAGCCGATCTTCAATGAGGTGCCATTGGACAGGTTGAAATCTTCGGGCTGGAAAGGGGAGGATAAGGCCAACTGTTTCCCGTCGAGGTAAAGCTTCAAGCTGCCGCCCTCCTTTACCGCCGCCCAGTGTTTCCACCCATTTCCCGGATCGCGGTCCGAGGTGGCGCACTTTCCCGCCTGGAAAGAGAATACCCGCCCGCGGACATCCGCCGGTGCATGGTGTATGGAGCCCGTGCAGCTGCCGATGCTGGCAAACAATCTGCCGCCGAAAACCGTCAAACTGGTTATCCTGGTCCAGGCCTTTTTCATTTCCCGGTAGTCGCCGCCGTATTTCCTTGGTTCCACCGGCTTCCAACCTTCGGGTGAATAAAATCGCTTCATTAAAGTCCAAGATAGGTTTTCATCGTAGCGCCAAATATCGCCCCTGGGTATCGTGCCGGCGTATAATTTTCCATTAAATACGACTAGATCGTTAGTTTCAATGCTGTCTCCGAGGAAGCCGCCATGTTCCCATTGACCGTTTCTGGAGGCCGCCACCGGATCTGGCCAGGTGCCCGCAATGAGATTACCTTGATGCACCCCCAGGGTATGCACCTGATTGCACTTTTCCCACGAACCGAGCGGATTTCCCAGCGATTCCCATCGTTCGCCGTCATAAGTGTAAACTTCTGCCCCTGGAAAGCCATCGAGCCAGGCATCGGGCCAGTATTTGGCACCATTGCCCCCCACATGAAGTTTGCCGTGGTGGACCAACATGCAATGAACATTAGTGATCCATTCTCCGCATGGCTTCCAGTTTTGGGCGCCTTCATAGACATAACACCGGCACTTTCGGTCGGTCGTCGATTCATCGCGGGAGCCCAAAACATCGCGGGAGCCCAAAACATAGAGCTGCCCCTTATAGGTTGCCAGGCTCGACAGGCGACTGCACATCCCCGGCTGGCCGTAATCTTCCCATTCCCGACCGCCCTTGTAGCGGTAGATACGGCTATAATCCAGGCCTGATTCGGAAACTTCACCGCCTTTGTCGTAATTTGAGGTTCCCGCGTAGAGTGCGCCATCGTGCACGACCATTGCCTCTATGCCGTGGGTGCGGCGATTTCCCACCCGTCCGCAATCTTCCCATTCGGCTCTCTCTATATACCGATAGACATGACACCAGTCCGCTTCATATTGAGCATCGTTTGTGCCCACGTACAAACCGCCGTCATAAACCGTTAAGGATCCGCAATAATTGCTGCTCTCGTTTGGCCTCCCGCAATCCTCCCAATCCGTAGTTTTACCATCATCGATGCCAAAATGAATTTGTTGGTTGTTGCATTGGGAATTATAGCCCCCGGCGCTTGAGTTGAGGCATAAGGAAAAACCTTTCCTACGGGATGCGTCGAATTTACCCAGGATATCACCGCCTGTGATTGCCGCCTCCTTATCCGTGAATATCTCTGCGCTAATCGTGAAGTCGCTAATGCCGAAATTCAAGGAAGCGCTGTTTTTCACTTCGATAAAACTACTTTTTCCGTCGAATTGTCCAATTGCGGGACTTTCGCCCTTGGCGTTTCCATGGTTTCCATTGCCGGAATGGTCCCGGCAATCTCCTTGTAGTTTCCAATAACCGGCGAGACCGTCCTCGATAGGCGTTTGCTGCCCTGAATCTGTCAAAGACATTTGCTGGATGTTATTTACCACTTAACTTACGCCGTTTCCGCGTGGATCAGTTTCTCGTGCATAGTAAGCCGTTTTCTATGCCTCATGGGAATGTTGGGGAAATCATCCGAATCGGTTTCACGGCCCGTCTCGCGGTTGAGGAAGAGCGGCAATTCAGAAGCCTTAGGTTTTGCCCGATCGTATCCGTAATCATAGCTTCGCATGATGATGCGTTGTTCCCGGTTGAGCGTTTCCAGCCATTGCGGGGAAGATTGATGACGGTCCGCCTCGCATACCCAAGATGGGCAATAGGCCAGGAAAATATTTTTTCTTAGAACATCGCTCTCGTTGGGTTCCACCCGATGCCAGAGGTTGCAATGCATCAGGGTAATCGTTCCGCGGGGAATGCACATGATTTTTTCACCGGGTAGGCTCTTATGAGTTTCATAAGCATAAAAGTACCTTGTATTGTGGCTGCCCGGCATATAGACGAAGTTGCCAATAACCTATTTTCACCTGTATTGGCAGGGTGGGTGCGAATACCCCATAAGGAACCGCGCGCGGTCCGTCCTGGTGCCACGGGCTGTGTTTACCGCTGGTCGGCCTCATGAAAAATTGGGACAGGTGCAGTTTGAGTTGTTCTCCATAGATATCGTAAAAGTATCCAACATGCCGGGGGTGATCGATCAAATCTGCAAAGACCTTATCCCTTTCCACTACGTTAGTCGGATTATAAGTTTTATCCGGTACATAAGCGGGGTCGTTTGCGCTACAGCGATTGATGGCATCAAGATAGCAATCGATTTCATCTTGAGTTAAGGTATTCTCAAGGGTCAGAAAACCTTCTCTCATGAATTCTTCCCATTGATCGGGCGTGAAACCGGGAGGCGGTTTTCGATAGTTGGATGGGCTCATGGCGTTACTCCATTTGGATTTGATTTGTAATGCATTTGAAAAAGCTAGGCGGCTTAACTTCAATTTGAGAAATGTTTAACAGGAGCCTTAATGATCCGCAAACCAGAATGAATAGATTTGTGGGGAATCTAGGGCCCCTGATAGTTCAATTTCCAGGCAAATCGCTTGCGCGGCGATGACGCTTAAATTTGGCGAAGCGTTCCAGGTAACGATGCTGTCCAGAGAGGCTTCATCAATCGCCTGACAATCCTCAAAAGAGAATCCCGGAATTACCTCGCCGGTTTCCGTGTCGGCAATTTGCACTTTGACGGAACCAAACCCCGGTGCGTAGTTTTCCACATTGATGTGCAAGGCCCGCCCTGCGATGCCTTGGCTATCAATAGGAATTGTTTTCAAGGTTCCCCTCATCGCCATGCGGTATTTGGGGACTTTGAAGTAATACAGCGGCTGGGGGTGTATTTGCGGTTTTTTGAGGGTCAGAAATGCAAAGCCGTCCTGACGTAAATGGGCCAACCCTGTTTTCATTCGCCATATTTCCTTTATCTGGGCTGATGTGCACTGGAAAAAGTGGACACGAGATTCTCCTAAATGGAGAATCGAAGCATGGGAAGAAGACGCTTTAGTATAGAGTTCAAAAATGAGGCAGTTCAACTGATGATACTCGATGGTCTGAGCGCCACCGAGGTATCGACCAAACTTGGGGTCAACACCAACCAATTGTATAGGTGGAAGAGGCTCTATCTGGACGATCAGCAGGGCGAAGCCACCTCAAAGCGACAGAGCAGTCCGAAGGAGATGGCGGCCGAGATAGATCGTCTTCGCAAAGAGCTGCGCCGCTCGGAGCGGATCAACCAGATACTAAAAAAAACGGTGGGCTACTTTGCCAAGGACGAACAATGAAGTACCAGTTTGTCAAAGACAACGAGGGGCGCTTCAAGATCGAGGAAATATGCTCGGCGATGGGGATTTGTCGCAGTGGCTATTACTGCTGGAGGCACCGAGCGCCCTCGGCCCGGCGGATCGAGGACGAGGGAATCAAGGGGGCGATCCTGAAGGTACACAAAGAGGCCAAGGGCCGCTATGGGCATCGGCCAATGCACCGCCATCTGAAGGATGATGAGGGCATCGATTGCGGCCGTGACCGGGCTCTGCGTCTGATGCGTGAAATGGGAATCAAAAGCACCCAGAGTAAACGCTTTAAGCCATTAAAAACCAACAGTAACCATCCCTATGGTTACAGCCCCAATGTGCTTAAAAAGCATGGCCAGCCGACCCATATCGACGAGGTCTGGGTGGCGGACACGACCTACCTACGGACCCTGGCCGGTTGGATGTACTTGGCCACGGTGATGGACCTGTTCAGCCGACGCCTGCTGGGCTGGAGCGTTTCCAACCACAACGACGCGAAGCTGGTTGGCAAGGCCCTCAAAGCCGCGGCCATGACCCGCGGCACACTGCGCACCGGGATTATTCATCACAGCGATCGGGGCAGCCCCTACGCCAGCGACGACTATCAGAGGCTGGTCTCTGAACTAGGCATGAAGCCGAGCATGAGCGCCCAAGGCAACTGCTACGACAACGCGGCCATGGAATCGTTCTACGGCCGCTTCAAGACCAGCACGATTCGAGGCCGCCACTTTGCCGACGAGCGCGAACTGCGATCAACTGTCTTCGAATACGTGGAAATCTTCTACAACCGATATCGCAAACATTCCTCTCTGAGTTACCAAAGCCCAGTCCAATTCGAGGAAAATATTTGCCCCCCATGGGGGGCAACGAGAAAACAAAACCCTTTACCAAAACAAGCCGCCTGACACACTAATCAATAAACAATGAATATAAGAGAATCCCGTGTCCAACAAATCCAGTACACGTCAGGCTGAGGGAGTGTCCGCAGCGCTCATAGCAATTCTTCCAGTAGTCAGGGTTCCGATAGAACCGCGGTAGTAGAGCCAGATTTTCCCTTCGTGGGCAAAAAAGGAATTGGGAGTGCAAAGCATCCCGGAATCCCAACTGCCCCTGGGCCCCAACGGCAATAAGGGATTGTTTGGTTGAATGCGTGAAAAGTGAATACCGTCGCGGCTGACTGCCAATCGAAGATCGACTTCCCAATTTTCCCCTTCCCAATGCTGGTAGAGGCACAAATAAACGCCCTTGTAAGGTTGCACAAGTCCCCCGTGGATTTGATCTTCGTTGCAGCCGGTGCGGGGGTCCAGAACCGGGTTTCCTTTGTAGCCCATCAACTCGGTGGGGGAAGGGCCGTGGGCCAGGGACAGGTTCCGGGTCTTGGGGGAGGCGCCGTGGGGGTAGCCGGCCCAGCGATCCTGGCCGTAAAGCTTCCAGCGATAGCCGGGATGTTTTGTTAGGGGGTCCCGAAACATGCTGAGCAGGGCCTCGACCCAGGGATTGAAACCATGATGCACCTGATTGTGTCCGGGAGGTCTGCCCCACAAGCGTTGGGGGGGGTAATTGCCAGTGGATGCCGTCAGCGGAATAAGTCAGGTTAAGCTCAGGCCCTCCATGGTGGTGGGTATCAATAAATAATTTGTAACGGCGCGAGGGATCAGGATCACTTTCATCCCGAAAAATAAGAGCCCCCCCGGTGCAGTATTCGAGGGGAAAGAGAAGATTGTTTTTTTTCGATCCTTCATACTCGACCAGACCGAGTTCAGGCTTGATCCAGTCGATCCCGTTTTCACTCTCAGCATAACAGGTATTCCATTTGCGTTCGAATTTGTCCGAACTTCCCGTATACCAACAGCGAAATTTCCTCTTTTCCAGCAGGACGGTGGCATAGCCTGACCATGCTGCATCAAGCGAACCGGGCGGACCAGTCAGATTTAAGGGATTGGCTTCGGAACGCCGGGCCGTGGCCACAACCTGTTCCAGGTTTTCCATTTCCGCGACCTCCAGAAGATCGAGGAAGAGGACATGCCGGGAATCGCGCACCGAGTACCGGGGAACGGGCAAATAATCAAAACAGTAGCGGTAGTTTTCACTTTGGGAAATTAATCGGTGATCCTCGCTGGTATATTCGCCTCTAAGAATGGCAAACCCGCTTTGAGAATCTTGAGTACAGGATAATACCGAATATCCCATTGACATCCACCATTGGCCGGGAGCCCCGCCGCACTGTGCCTCGAAACTGAACTCCTCCCCTAAAAAGCGACGGTAATACATGCCTCGCTGGTCGGCATCGACCGCGAAAAGCCAAACGATACCGTGTTCATCAACCTTGAGGGATGGCTGGTATCGCGCTCTGCCTCCGAGCCTTTGGATATCGATTAAATGACCATCTTTCCGAAGATCCACCCGCTGAGTTCCATCCAATTGCCCGGAGACAATGAAGGTCCGATTTCCAGAGCTGGCAATGTCAGGATTAATGCCTTCATGGAGTCTCTGCGGAGCGGAAGCTTTATAGTGGGCATCCAGGCGAATATACAGGATATTCGGAGTAAGCTCCGATGCCATCCACATAATTTCGAGATTCCCTTCTTGGTCAAAGCAACCTCGAGGCGAGTAAACAGCTTCTTCGCACTCCAAAAATGTCGTGGCGTTGAAATGGTTTCCCTCCAAAACCGCAAGGCTCATGCTAAATTTGACGGGATTGGAATGCTTTTCACGGTAAAGAATAACCACCCGGCCCCGGGGGTCTGTCAGGATTTGTTCGACGGTGACGTTACCTAGAGATTGCGAGGACCATTTTTTCCATTTGCTGTCGCCATTTATGGGAAAAGAAGTGGCAGCGCCATGGAGGCTCTCGCCTTGGGACCAAAATACCAGCAGCCGGTTCTCGGAAACGGCGATTCCCTCACTGTCGGGAATTGATTTTTGGAGGGCTCCGGATTCGCCGAATAATGTGAGAGCCGGTTCAAAATCCTCCATCGTGATGGGGTGCTCTGAACTCGCAATTATTAATCCGGCAAATAAATAGTGACATATCAATAACTTATGCTAAAGTAGGTTCATGAATAGGAATGATGCGCGTTCACTAAGCGAAGAGACTATATATGAGCTGAGGTGTCGGGCGGTGGATCTGAAAAGAGAGGGTTGCACTTATGAAGAGGTTTCCGTGGTTTTAAAGGTATCGATCAGCGCTGTGCGCAAATGGTGGGCCCTTTACCGAAATGGAGGGCCAAAAGCCCTGCGGCTTGGACAACGGGGCCGTCGGCAGGGCCAATGTCGAAGATTGAGCTCCCAACAAGAGCGCATGGTGTGCCGAATGATTACCGATAAGAGACCCGACCAGCTTAAGATGCCCTTTGCCCTGTGGACGCGCCAAGCGGTGCAAGAGTTGATTGAAAGGCAGTTTGCTTTGAAGATGCCGATCCGCACGGTGGGCGAGTATCTTCGCCGTTGGGGTTTCACTCCACAAAAACCTCGAAGACAAGCCTATGAGCAGCAGCCTGAGGCGATTAATACCAAATCGCAAAAGGATTGATAAAGATTAAAAAACAGCTATAAAGGCGGAATGAGAAGATATATGGGAACCGATGAAGACCGTGAACGTATCAAGAAATTGCTCAACAAAGAGGCTGTCGGCTGGCGTAAAGAGCGTTTGGTGGCATTAAAAATGGGCTTCCAGCCGCACCACAGCATTGATGAAATTGGAGCCATCGTGGGCCGAGGCAAAGCGACGATCCAGCGTTGGTTTGACAAATATCGTGCTGCAGGGCTCGGGGCGGTGCTTACACGCGCCTACAAAGGCGGGATCAAAAGCCGTTGCGACAAAGAGGTGGAGGCCTTCTTGCTCAATGGTTTGAAGGTCGCGCGCTGGAACACAGCCGTTCAGGCGGGGCAAGAGCTGGAGCGACATTTCGGGCGCTCCTTCGCCTACAAGACGGTGTGGCGATGGCTAAAAAAATGCGCCGGGGTGCTTCGAGTCCCTCGCCCCGTGCATGAGAAACGGGACTCGGCAAAAGCGGAAGCGTTCAAGCGAGACTTTTTTAAGATCCTCCAGGAGCTTTCCCTCACCCGAGGCAATCGGGTTCGGGTGTGGTTTGCCGATGAAAGCCGTTTTGGTTTGCTTCCGGTGTACCGCCGGTGCTGGACGCAAAGAGGGCTTCGGCCGCACAAAAAATATCAGACAAGATACCAGTGGAGCTACTGTTACGGAGCCCTCGACGTGGTCAACGGCGAGATGGTATGCATCCAAACCCCTAGCACGAATCTACAGTGGACGGAGGCTTTCCTCCAACAGATCAAAAAGCAATATCCTGAGGAGGAACATGTGGTTGTATGGGACGGGGCAGGCTTCCATCCGCACGACTCGGAGCACCCCAACGTCCCCCCGGGCATACATATCGTGAATTTGCCGCCGTATAGTCCTGAACTCAACCCGATTGAAAGACTTTGGGATATGATACAGGATCAAACGGCCAACAAACTGTGGCCGAGCATTGAGCGACTCGAAGAAGTCGTCGCAACCCATCTCAAAGACTGGTGGGAGGACACTGAAAAAGTCCTCTCTTTAGTTGGCGGAGGCTGGCAGCACATTCAAGCAAACGCTTCTGCCAAATAACTTATTATCATACCTAATGAGATTTGGTATAAGAAGTGGCTTGATCAAACTTACCCGGCCATCGAAGCCAGAGCCAAAGCGCAACAGGCCCAAATCCACTGGGGAGATGAAACCGGCATCAGTAGCGAAGATCATCGGGGAAGAGGTTATGCTCCGCGCGGTAAAACGCCAGTTGCCAAACGCAGTGCGCGTCGTTTTAGCACGAGCATGATCTCGACTATAACCAACCGTGGAAAGCTGCGTTTCATGGTTTACAAGGGAGCCTTGAATGTGGAACTGTTTATCAAATTTCTGCGCCAGTCAATCAAAGGAGCCAAACGGAAAATCTTTCTCATTGTGGACAATCTGAGAGTGCATCATGCTAAAAAAGTAACCGGTTGGATTGAAGCCCACCGCGATAGGATCGGGATTTTTTATCTACCATCTTACAGTCCCGAATTGAACCCCGATGAGTATTTGAATAACACGGTCAAAGCGAACTTGAAGAACCTGCCGGCCCCGCGCAGCCAAATTGAGTTGCAGGGAAGTCTGCGAACCCACCTGCGCAGCAGGCAACGAAAACCAATTTTGATTAAAAAACTCTTCCATCATCGGGATGTTCAATACGCCGCTTAACTGTTACTATTCAATTGCCGGATTAATAGTAATTGGCTATTTCCTGCACCCGGCAGCAATATAAGCAGTTTCCCATCCGTGCCGATGGCGGTTCCATTCGGTCCGACGAGCGCATCTTGTGGTTCTGGAATAACTGAGTATGTAGACATATTACTTAATTGGCGATGGCCATTTGTTCGGAGGCCGATGTGAGAGCGCCTTCTCCGAATGCGATCGGGTACGTGATGTCGTCTCGTACATGCTGAGTGCTGGCATCAATATAGCAGACACTATAGGCCCTGCGCGATTGTAAACTATTGTAAATGCCTGAAGCGTGCAGTAAATGGTTATGGGGCAGCGCCACTTCATCGGCTTCCAGTTACAGGAATACAACGTCATCTGCCTTATAAACAAATTCAATTAGAAGGGATGATGGTGAGGCAAAATCGAGAGCCAGGCGGCATCATCGTAATCACCGGATTGTGCCAGTTTTGGCCATTTTTTGCTCCGGGAATTTTGTGCCAATTCAACGAAACTTTTAATGATTTCGGCAATAGATTCGGCCGATCCCGGGTTAGGAGCGCAGTCGGCCACAAGGTTCATGCCGCAAGCGGCCAACATGACACCCGCCTCCATCATCTCAGGAATGCTTTCCAAAGTGACGCCCCCCGTTCTCATAATGGGGCAAAAATCGAACAGGGGTTCCAGACGGACCAATTTTACAAAATTCAGATCGGGGCCGAATAGTTTGATGAAATGGGCTCCCCAATCCATCATTTGCATGGCCTCATTCAGCGTCATAGCGGCTGGAACCAGGACATGGCTTGATGAATAAGCGTCGATTGTTTGTTGACTATAACCGCTGGCCGAAACAAATCCTTCGACCCCAATTTCCTTCAATTCGTCCAAGGTATGTAATTGCGGATAATTCATCCGTGCGTGTTTAATGATGGATTCGCTGTCCAAAGTGCTTCCGACCAAAATATTGAGATCAGGGAAATTTGCGCGAATCCAGGGAATCATTTCCCGAAAATCGGGGCGGCGCAGGGTGTATTCGATTGTTGAAAGCCCGGCCAGGACGCATGCTTCAACCAGCATTTTACTATCGTATTGATCCCGCGTGAAGATTGGCATGAAAGCTTGTTCATGGGCTTTGCGATAATTTTTCAACAGATTATTCATCGTACTCGGAGGGTTTCCTTGAATGGGGGAACCTTTAGTCGCCCCTTCATTTAATGCGGATACTTTCACAGCTGGCGATAGCGTCGTCTTAGAGATTCCAGTGTTGCGGGTAGGCTTCCCGGTAAGTGATTTTGGCACAATAAATCGAACAACTGTCTTTTTCCTCATCGTTGATGGCTGGAAACACCCACCGCACGGGAACGGTATGGACATGATCGCTTTGTGTGCTGACCGCGCTGACGCGATGGATGAGGTATTGGGTTTTCCCATTGTGAAAGAGCAGTTTGCACATGTCTGCCTTGGGTCTGGCTTCCTTTCTGAAGGGCAAACCCGCTTTCACCGTATCGAAAACGACGCGTTGATTGGAGGCCTCAAATTTATTATCCGGGTCGATATTCCAGCAATAAAGCGGATCCCAGCGGTTTTCATAGGGCGACACTTCGCAATCGCTGGAAAAGAGCCTGAGGACGCCGTCCGGGCACCTGTAAACGGTTTTGGGGGATTTGACGCCGGGAAACTCCTTGTAAATCGGTTCTGGAGGTTTGGCAAAGGGATCGTCCATGCGCAGCCATTTCAATCCTTTTCTGTAACTGACGTGATCGACGACGTAATCGGTGCGAATCGAGCACACCCAGGAACCATTGTAGGGGGCCAGGCTGGCATCGGACAGGTGTTCATGCCCGAGAAAAAGGTAGTGCCCCGTCTCCACCCATTCATAGACCCCCTTTTCTTCATGGAAACGAAACTTAAGCGGCGCAAAACGGGCGCCATAGAAATGATTGCACATGACCCATTCGGTGCATTCCGGGTTAAAAGGAACAGGAGGCGTGTAGCCCTGCACCATGTGGACGGCATTCTCAGCGCTGCAAAAATCAGGCCCCTCATCTCCGTAACCGAGCTGCCGCAGTTGCCGGTTTTCCCGTAGAAACTCGATATCGTTTCCATCATCGTTCAGCCTTACTTGCGCCCATTCGGTGCTTGATGATCGTCTGTGTATATCGGGATCGATGTTGGTGCCTTCTGTCACATTAGTCTCGGGGTCAAACTCCCGGGCCACCATACGCCATAGCAGGACGAAGACATTGGCGCTTTCCGCTGGCTTGCCCCCGATATCCGCTCCCTTGGGTACCCCGAAAACGCAGGGGTGGCCATGCTGCTTGACGAATCGCCGGCCGTTGCCCAGAGCATCCCAATCGTTTAGGGTAGGCTGCATCATAGCTTCCTTGATGAGCCTGCCATGCGGGGTGTTTTCCCTGATTTGGTAAACGATGCTGGTGTCGTCGTCGGTCCCGCGAAACATGCGTGTGGCGTATAAAATCAACCAGCGATTCTCGCTCAACTGAATTCCGCTGGGATGGGCCGGCACGACGTCGTCACTTCTCCGTTCACCCTCCAATCCGCATTCAGGAATCAATTTTCCGAGATGGTCGATTCGTTCAATTCCGTCAACTGGTGAATTAGTTGAAATGGATTCATTCATTGTTTTTACGATCTGAAACGCAGGTTTTTAAAAGCTGGCTTTGGCTCGATTTACAGGCATCAACGAGCAATTCAAAGGATGCCGGATACCAATATTGCGTAATCCGTAATGGGATTGTTGCGTGAATCCCTGGATTTTATATTTTCCTGCAGAGCGGAAGTCTTCGACATAGAGGTTCGAGCGCAAAATGATTAGAATTGTATTAATATGCATTAAATATTGTATCAATAATGTAAATAGCTTTATTTTCCCGAGCCGATTATAAGTCAATTATTTATTTTTCAGAGACAAATTTATGATAACCGATTCTCCCCTTGCTCAAAGAAAAAGGCTTCACCCACCTCCATTACCACCGTGGGGGCAAACGGATCACCGTTCCCCTCGAAGGCTAACACTAGCAAAGAAGTCAATGTTCATAATTTATATTGGAACTGCTGACGTTTACGAAACAAGGTAGCCTACCGGCCTATCAGGCATGTTAATTATAGCGCATTATTGGGAGGGCCCGCACACTGAATTTTAGTAATAAGAATTATGAACGTTGACTTCTTTGATTCACCCTCACCGTAATTCGGCTATGAGTGATTATTTATGCAAAGGGTATGCCATCGTATCGAACGGTGAATTTGGCAGATATCGCGGTATTGATCGAAATTCGTTTGAGCCGGTAATTCTCGAACAAGATGTCGATACTTTGGCATTCGATACCGGGACGAATTTAACTGTTTCTAATTTTATAAGCGAAGAATGGAGAAAGGAAGCAGGTCGAAATTTTGAAAAAAATGAACTGAACGATTATGAAGACATATATCTAATTTGGGTAGTGTATTAAGTAGGAATGGTGGCTAATTCTTGATTATATTGATGAATGAAAAGTCTCAGACAGGTTTCATGCATACTCTTAAGCTTGGAAAAGGAGAGGGTTTTGCGTGTGAAACGACCCAGTCGTTGGCGCAGGGTATTGTTCCATCGTTCCACATGGGCCGTTTCACCGGTTTCTTTTCCCACGGATCGGTTATGAGGAAAGACTTCATCATAAGTGCTCCAAAAGTCGCTGTAGGTGGCACATCTTTTGTAGGCCCGTGGCAGACGCTCGTAAAGTTCCCGGCAACGATACCAATCCCGAGGCCCAATGGCATAGGAGAGGATTTGACGGGTGCGTCGGCAAAGAGCGATCCAAACCCATTGGGCATCGCTCTTGCGCCCCACAAAAGACCACAGTTCGTCCAGTTCAATGACATCATGGCGGCGGGCCGCAAGAATCGTGCTTTTGAGCGGTCGCAGCGATTGTCGTTTTTTTTAACCAACTCAAAACGGTGTTGGGACTCACCCCGAAGGCGCGCTGTAAACCGCGTAGACTGCTGCGTTCCTGATAGACTCGAAGGATCATTTCTTTTTGCTCTTCGGTGTATTTCACTGTGGGGTTTTCGCGGCTTTGTTTACCACAATCATGGCAGCGGTAGCGCTGTTTATGGTTGGGCGTCTTGCCAAATTTAATGATATTTTCACTTCCACAGTGCCGACAATTAATAATTTTAGTAACCATGCACTAAGAATAAACTGCCTAACGCTATTTGTACAGCTAAAAATACAAAATAACATTCTTTTTTTATACACTACCCAAAAATTGAATAATGTAAATCGATTGTATTATCTATTATATGCTTCAGAAAATGGTTTTAATATTGATGACGAGCAAAACCAGAAAATTTTTGAGGCGGTAGTTAATATCCTAAGCCCCAATTCAGAGTGGTTGGAAGTAAATAAAATATCAGGAGTTGTTCAGCCTAATAATGCAGCGGGAGTTGTGATATCTTTTAATTCAAGAAATATTTCATCCGGAACTTACGAAGCAATCCTCCAAATCGATACCAACGATCCGAGTAATAGAGATTTATCACTCCCGATAACAGTTACTGTGCAAGATCCGATAGCTCAAGACATTGTTGTTTCGCCTTTACAATTAAATTTCGGTCAATTGACCTCAGAAGCTTCAAGCAGTATTCCATTGACAATAACAAACTCTGGAGAAGATTTTCTCCATATATCAAACGTGTCCCTTGAAGGTGTTGATTTTTCTTTGGATAACGCCGGAGATATTCGGCTCGATAATGGAGAAAGCACTCAAATATTTGTTACCTTTAATCCCTGGTCGCAAGGAGAGTTCAACGGCACTATAACGATTCACAGTAATGATACGGAAACTCCGGAAATTACTGTCGGATTGAACGGATCAGGTCTGGTTCCCGACGGTTCGGTCACAACTGACGAATTAAATATTACATTGGAAAAAAGCCTGATCGGCTTAGCCCGGATATTTCATGAAGGGTAAAGTTTGGCTCGTTATTGCTATTGGAGATGGATTTCTTTGTATTTTGAGCAGATCGTCTTGATTTTTAGGTGTTTTTCAGGGTGTAGAGACACTGCCCCCTTTCCCTCATTGGTTCGGTAGTGCCGGGGGCAGCACCAATGCACCCTTTAGGTTGGCACCAATCGGCGGGCCGCATGGTTGAAAAGACTGGCCCAAGGATAACTCTCACTTAGGTGAAAGTGAATCGTTCGGGTGTTGCGCACGATGACCGCTCCGATCTTGATTAATTTGAGCCGCAGGGTGTGGCATTGGGCCCGCGCCCACTTCGTCCCTTTTAAGGCTAACCGGCGCATGGCTTCCATCAAGGTGTAGGCCAGCGCCGACAAGAGCAATCGCCACTGATTGGCCCACCATTGATGGGCGCTGGTGCGCTCGCTGAACAATTGCATCTGTTCCTTGATTCGGTTCTCCATTTCACCGCGGCCACAGTATACCTTGTCGTAAAGCTCCTGGGGATCGCCCGGCAGGTTCGTCACCACGAAGCGCGGGTTGGACCCCTGTGCGGTGTGTTCGGCTTTATGGATGACCAACCGCAGCCATCGCCACGAATCGGCAGCATAGACGAAGTCCTGGAATAACCGTTGTTTTTTACCCCTTAGTTCGAACCATTCTTTGGCCTGCTTTTGCAACTGCTGGGCGTCTTGCTGCAAGCGTGCATTGCGAGCCATCCCCACGATGTAACTATTAATCCGGCAAATAAATAGTGACATATCAATAACTTATGCTAAAGTAGGTTCATGAATAGGAATGATGCGCGTTCACTAAGCGAAGAGACTATATATGAGTTGAGGTGTCGGGCGGTGGATCTGAAAAGAGAGGGTTGCACTTATGAAGAGGTTTCCGTGGTTTTAAAGGTATCGATCAGCGCTGTGCGCAAATGGTGGGCCCTTTACCGAAATGGAGGGCCAAAAGCCCTGCGGCTTGGACAACGGGGCCGTCGGCAGGGCCAATGTCGAAGATTGAGCTCCCAACAAGAGCGCATGGTGTGCCGAATGATTACCGATAAGAGGACCCGACCAGCTTAAGATGCCCTTTGCCCTGTGGACGCGCCAAGCGGTGCAAGAGTTGATTGAAAGGCAGTTTGCTTTGAAGATGCCGATCCGCACGGTGGGCGAGTATCTTCGCCGTTGGGGTTTCACTCCACAAAAACCTCGAAGACAAGCCTATGAGCAGCAGCCTGAGGCGATTAAGAAGTGGCTTGATCAAACTTACCCGGCCATCGAAGCCAGAGCCAAAGCGCAACAGGCCCAAATCCACTGGGGAGATGAAACCGGCATCAGTAGCGAAGATCATCGGGGAAGAGGTTATGCTCCGCGCGGTAAAACGCCAGTTGCCAAACGCAGTGCGCGTCGTTTTAGCACGAGCATGATCTCGACTATAACCAACCGTGGAAAGCTGCGTTTCATGGTTTACAAGGGAGCCTTGAATGTGGAACTGTTTATCAAATTTCTGCGCCAGTTAATCAAAGGAGCCAAACGGAAAATCTTTCTCATTGTGGACAATCTGAGAGTGCATCATGCTAAAAAAGTAACCGGTTGGATTGAAGCCCACCGCGATAGGATCGAGATTTTTTATCTACCATCTTACAGTCCCGAATTGAACCCCGATGAGTATTTGAATAACACGGTCAAAGCCAACTTGAAGAACCTGCCGGCCCCGCGCAGCCAAATTGAGTTGCAGGGAAGTCTGCGAACCCACCTGCGCAGCAGGCAACGAAAACCAATTTTGATTAAAAAACTCTTCCATCATCGGGATGTTCAATACGCCGCTTAACTGTTACTATTCGCCGCTTAACTGTTACTATTCAATTGCCGGATTAATAACTTCGTTGCGGTCGCACCAAGAGAGTATCCGGTCTCGACAAAATCCACTGTCGGCGCGCCAAATAATCCGCGTACGGGGCCAGCTTTGGCGAATCCGTTTAACCAGCAATTTGAGGATGGCCCCGGCATGCTTGCTGGCATCGATCTTGCTCGGCCGCAGGTAGGCCACCAGCAGCTGATCACCGCAAAAAACATATAGCGGCAGAAAACAGTAATGATCATAATAACCGTGGAAAAAACGTCCCTCCTGGAGCCCGTGCACCGGATTGTCGGTGGCGTCAAAGTCCAGGATGATCTCTTCGGGTTCCTCGGCAAAGGAGCCCATGAACTGTTCGACCAACAGCTCGTTTACCGCAAAGGCCGCCCGCCGATCCTGCCCGTTTTCAAAACGACACAAAGTCGGCGCGCTGGCCAACGTTTCAATGCGCCCCGTTACCGTTTGCAACAATGGATCGTGGCGCAGGGTATCAAAGTCGTTCAAATCCTCATAGCCCGCCACCAGCCCGTAAACGCGCTGCCGCAGCATCCCCAATACCTCATGGCGTACTTTGCCCTTCTGCCGTTTGTCCACTAACTGTCGGGCCGCTCGTTCGGTCAAGCCCAACTGCCGATCCACTTCCCGGATCAAAAGCAGTCCGGCATCCGAAGTAACCTCTCCGCCCTTGAAATCAACCCGCACACGGCGGCCTTTTACCCTTGTCAACTGTAGCTTTAATTGTTTACCTTTTGTCATCGCTGATATTGCTTTAATTATTGATCTATCCTGCTGTATATCAGCAGTTAAGCATATCAACGATACTTTTTTTACGAAATATCCGGGCTAGCCGCACTTGCCTTTTTAAAAATTGTCTTAATTTTATTATCATTTGTCTTAACATAGTATCCTCCAGACTCTGGAGTGTCACTTTTCTCATTGGTTTTTACAAGCGGATATTGTCAATGCCATTTGGCGTAAATGGCGTAAAACAATATTATATTACCCCGAAAATATAACCCGGCAAGGACATATCGGGACTTACCCTGACTTATTATGAAGACTTAAACTTGACTGAAGTTACTCTTATCCAAAGAGTTAAATGCTCTCAACAAACAGCGATATATTTTGAACTGAAGACAGTTGCTTATTAAAAACCCGATAACCTATTTCTTTTTCATGCTTAACGCTGGAACTCAGCCGTGGGCGCGTGCGGACGTTTGTTGCAGAGTATGGTTAGAGTCCAGTCAGGAATCCAATATTTTTTTATGCCCTCGCCTAGGGTTTTAATCCTTGCTTACATCGCTCGGTGCGTTCTCCCCTTGCTGCTTTGGTTGGGTTTCGTCTGGTTTCTTGTAATCACCAATGACGCCTTTCAGCGGACAGGCTTTGAAGGCTGGACATTTCTTGCAGCCGACTACTAATGCAATAGGGCATATTGTCATTCTCAATTCCTCCTTATTAAGTGCTTGGCGGGGACACGCTCTGCGCGTTCTATCATAACATATTTCATATTGAAAGCAGGGCCTGCACAGCCAATGATGGGGCACGATAAATTTTTAGCCGAAATTTGCAAGAAAATCTGTAATTCTTTGACTGAGAAGTGGATTTATCGGTTTTCCGCAATTTAGAGCCCATTTTTAATGATTCTTGGACGCTTCATTCGGTAGCGGTAAATCTACATCATCCAGTATCCAGCATCCTGAGAATGTTACCGACTGGTGACAAATTCGTCATACTTGGGAGTAATTTTTTGCAAAGTCACACTACATAGCGCTAAATAACGGCCAAATCGGGTCTGACGGCATAAACGCGTTGACCCTTTTCGGTGGGTGGAGGATATTGAAAATTCTTAATGAGGAAGCACTACAGAATCGCGCTGGGGGGAGACCACGGTGGATTTGAATTGAAACAGGACCTTTTGGCCTATGCCCTGACCAGGGGCCATCATGTGCGCGATTGCGGAACTCATGGAAAAACTCCGGTCGATTATCCGGATATTGCCAAAAAAGTCGCCGGGATGGTGGCTTCCGGCGATTGCGATTTTGGGGTCCTAGTCGATGGCGCGGGCATTGGCTCGGCCATGGCAGCAAACAAAGTGCCGGGCATCCTGGCGGCGGCCTGTTATAATGAAGCGCTGGCCCGGAATTCACGCCAACACAACGGCGCCAATGTCCTCACACTCGGGTCTGGCCAAACCAACATTTATGAGGCCAAAAAAATACTGGACGCTTTTCTGGAAACCGAATGCAAGGAAGAAAGGCATCTGCGGCGGGTGCAGCTTATCCGCGATATTGAGAGGGGAAATTATTCAACGACCGCAGCCATCGCGGAAACGGACAGTATCCTGGGAAAGCAGGAAATTCATCCCCACGACCTTGAGCGTATATCCCGCCGGGTGCAGGAATTAACCAGTGGCAATCCACCAGCGCAGGGCAACGGCGCATTTATCGGCCCGGACGAGATTGCCCAAATGATCGACCACACCATTTTGAAACCGGAGGCGTCTCTGGGAGACGTCCAAAAACTGAGTGAAGAAGCCAGGCAGTACCACTTTTACTCTGTTTGTGTGAACCCCATCTATGCCCGCCAAGCCAAAGCCGCCCTGACCGGGACCGACGTTAAAGTTTGCTGTGTGGTGGGGTTTCCTCTGGGGGCCAATCCGCCGGAAACCAAGGCCATGGAAGCCCGCCGGGCCATCCGCGAAGGGGCCGGGGAAATCGACATGGTGATCAATGTGGGGGCCATGAAAAGCGGGAATGAGGATCTCGTATTGAAAGATATCCGCGCTGTGGCCGAGGCCTGTCGCGATGGCAGTGCCCTGCTCAAGGTGATTCTGGAAACCAGTCTTTTAACGGACCGGGAAAAAGTCCGGGTTTGTGAGTTGGCGATGAAAGCGGGGGCTGATTTTGTTAAGACCTCCACCGGTTTCGGTTCCGCCGGGGCCACGGTGGAAGATATCGCCCTGATGGCCAAAACAGTGGCGCAAAAAAAACTGGGAGTAAAAGCTTCCGGGGGAGTGCGCACCTATGAAGACGCGGTCAAAATGATTCGGGCAGGAGCCACCCGCATCGGCGCCAGCAGCGGAATCAAAATCGTCAAAAAAGCCATCGAACTGGCATCGAAATAGAAAAAAGAAAGACCTAAAAGAAGGAAAAATATCACATGGTTGAATTAAGAACCTACACCTTTCTGGACAGCCTGCAGCCGCAGTTTGCCTCGTTTATCGCCACCATTGCGGGAGGCTACTTGCCGGTTCCCGGCCAGGCTTCACTTTTCATCGAAATATCGCCCGGCATGGAAATCAACCGGGTGACCGATATCGCCTTGAAAGCGACCAACGTCAGGCCGGGCATGATGATCATTGAGCGGGTTTTTGGAATGCTCGAGGTGCACTCCAATTCCCAGGCCGATGTTCGCCAGGCGGGCGCGGCCATTCTGGAAGCGCTCGATCTCAAAGAAGAAGACCGCCTAAAGCCGCATATCTCGACCAGCCAGTTGATCCGCAACATGTCCGATTACCACACCCAATTGATCAACAAGACCCGGCATGGAAACATGATATTACCCGGACAAACCCTTTACATTATGGAGGTGGCCCCGGCCGGTTATGCCGCCATTGCGGCCAATGAGGCGGAAAAAGCGGCCAATATCAATATCCTCGAGGTCAGGACCTTCGGCTCATTCGGGCGTTTCTACCTGGGGGGTGACGAGGCCGACATGGAAGTCGGTTACAAAGCGGCCGAACAAGCCATCAAGGATATCGATGGCCGGGAAATGAAACGCTAGAAAATCGAATTTTTGTTATTCAAATCAATACTGCACAAAAAACTTAAACAACCTATTGGAGAATAAAATAATATGGCAGAAGCATTAGGAATGGTGGAAACAAGATCGTTTGCCGCAGCCGTGGAAGCGGGCGACGCGATGGTAAAGGCTGCCAAGGTGGATCTCGTTTCTTACGAGAAAACCGGCGGCGGCTACATAACGGTAATAGTCAGAGGCGACGTCGCCTCGGTTAAAGCATCCTGCGATGCCGGGCAGGTCGCCGGCTCCCGGGTAGGAGAAGTGGTCGCCGTGCACGTGATCCCGCGCCCGCACGCCAATATCGATCAGGTTCTGCCGCTGGGCCGCACTCCGCGGGCCGGAAGCAAAAAATAAAAAAGTAACCCTCAATTTCCCAGCCGCAGAGAGGGCCCGGGCATTCTGGATCAAGGTCCCCGGCCCCGGCCTCAACCTGTCCGGCTGGATATTTTGCATTGCTATGAATCTCGGAAAAGTAGTCGGCACCTTGGTTGCCAGCCAAAAAGTTTCCAGCATGGATGGGCTCAAGCTCCTCCTGGTAAAATACCTCGATAGCTCCGGCCAGGAAACCGGCGGCCAGGTGGTGGCCGCGGACGCCGTTGGCGCCGGGGTGGAGGAATACGTCCTCATCGCCACCGGCAGTTCCGCCCGGCAAACAGAAGCCACCGATAACCGACCCTGCGATGCCGTCATCCTGGCCATCGTCGACAGTTGGGAAATCGGTGGGGACATCGTCTATAAAAAATAAATAAATAAAACTTCTATAAGTTGCCCATGCGTTTAACAGATCACGAAATCGAAGCCATCGCCCAAAAAATCGCTTCCAAAACTCCGGCTTCTGGCCGGCGACCGATAGTAGTCGGCAATTGGAAGATGCACAAGACGCCCTCCGAGGGCGAGGCCTTGGTGCGGGAATTAGCCGCCCTGGTGCAGACTGCGGATTGTGAAATCGGGGTCGCTCCCGCCTTTCCGTGCCTGGAACGAGTGGGCAATGCACTGACTGGGGCCGGATCAAAGGTTTTGCTTTGCGCCCAGAATGCTTATTGGGAAAAGGAGGGCGCCTATACCGGCGAGGTGGCCATCGGCATGTTGGTCGAGATCGGCGTTACCCACATCATCATCGGCCATAGCGAGCGCAGGCAGTATTTCGGAGAAACGGATGAGACCGTCAACGGCAGGGCGAAAGCGGTTCTTGAGGCCGGACTGACCTCCATTCTCTGCGTGGGGGAATCCCTTCAGGACCGCGAAGCCGGATTAACCAATGCCGTGGTCGATCGTCAGGTCAGGGGCGGATTGGCGGGGCTGTCCAGCAGCCAGGTCGCAGGCATGGTGCTTGCCTATGAACCGGTTTGGGCTATCGGCACGGGCAAGGTGGCCACAGTGGAAGAGGCCCAGGCGGTCCATGCCGTCATTCGCCAACTTCTGACCGAGCTATACGACGAGCCGACAGCCGAAGCCGTGCGCATCCAGTACGGAGGCAGCGTGAAACCGGACAACGCCGCCCAACTGCTGGCCCAACCGGACATTGATGGAGCGCTGGTGGGGGGCGCTGCTTTAAAAGCGACGGATTTCGCCGCCATCTGTTTGGCCGCTGGGAGGCCGTAGTTTTTCCATTGAATATATAAAGAATCAAAATTTCCCGAATATTCTGCAGGGAGAGATTTCAGGATGATAAGATTGACCGATCAAGAGATTGAAGCCATCGCGGAAAAGATAGCCCGCATTCAGCAGGCGTCCCTGGCGGCTGGAATTCCCGCCGGTCTCGTTCCATCCGCAGTTTCTCTTCCCAGTCAAAACCTGGGCGTATTTCCCACCGTCGAAGCGGCCGTGGCGGCGGCCAAAATAGCTCAAATATCGTGGGTGGCCCTCCCGCTCGACCATCGCCGCCGGATCATCGCCGCAATTCGCGAAGTAATGCTGGAAAACGCGGCGCCCCTGGCCAAGGCGGCCCACGATGAAACCGGTTTGGGACGGTTTGAGGACAAGGTTGTAAAAAATCGCCTGGTGACGGAAAAAACCCCCGGCATTGAGGAGCTTCAACCCATTTCCTACACTGGCGATCACGGTCTTACCTTGCAGGAATCGGCGCCCTTCGGCGTCATCGGGGCCATCACCCCGACGACCAACCCCACTTCCACCATCATTTGTAATTCCATCGGCATGATCGCGGCCGGCAACAGCGTCGCTTTCAACGTCCATCCCAACGCCAAAAGCTGTTCCGCCCAGACCATTGTTTTGCTCAATAAAACGATCCTGAACGAAGGCGGGCCGGAAAATCTGGTCACCACGGTGGCCACGCCGACCATCCAGAGCGCCCAGGCCCTCATGGCCCATAAGGATGTCCGGCTGGTGGTGGTCACAGGCGGTCCTGGGGTGGTCAAAGCGGCCCAACAGAGCGGCAAGCGAGCCATTTGCGCCGGGCCGGGCAATCCCCCCGTGGTGGTCGATGAGACCGCAGATATGGCCAATGCCGCCAAATGTATCGTTCTGGGCGCCTCGACCGACAATAACATCATTTGCACGAATGAGAAAGAGGTCGTCGTAGTTTCCAGTGTGGCCGACCAGTTGATGGCGGCCTTCGAGGACCGCCAGGATGCCTATATCATTTCTTCCGAACAAATGGCTCAACTCGAAAATGTCATTTTTACGGAAATGCACGGACCAAGACAAAAGGCCAGGGTAAATCCTGCCTGCATCGGCAAAAACGCCAATGTCATCCTGCGGCAGATCGGTCTCGATTTACCGGATACGATTCGCCTGGGCATCGTAGAAGTCAATGAAGGCCATCCACTACTTTGGACCGAGCAAATGATGCCGATCATGCCGGTAACCCGGGTGCCCAATGCCGATTACGCCATCGACCTGGCCGTCAAAATGGAAAGCGGCTGCCGCCATACCGCCGTCATGCATTCGAAGAACATCGACAACCTGAGCCGCATGGCGCGTGAGTGCAATTGCAGTATTTTCGTTAAAAACGGCCGCTCCCAGGCAGGCCTCGGTCTGGATGGCGAAGGCTATTGTTCCTTTACCATCGCCAGTCCCACGGGGGAAGGACTAACCGGACCGCGTTCCTTTTCGCGCTGGCGTAGGTGTACTTTGGTGGACGCTTTCAGGATCATCTGATTTGATGAAAAAGCATCCTGCCATTGCCACCGTTGAATTTCAGAATATCGCCGTGGGCCTTCATACCACGGACGCCATGCTGAAAAGAGCGCCCATCGACCTCATTAAGTCGGGCACCATCAGCCGCGGACGCTTTCTCACCCTGATTGCCGGTACGACGGCCTCCGTGGATGAATCCTACCACACGGGGCTCATCCTGGGCGGCGACAGCGTGGTGGACAGCGTGCTCCTGGTGGACGTGCATTGCGATGTGCATGACGCCGTATTCGGTCAACGCACGCCCTGCCTGCCCCTGGCCACAGCCATAATGGAAACCGATACCGTTTCCAGCAACATCAGGGCGGCCGAAATGGCCCTCAAGGGCACCGACGTCAGCCTGGTCGAGATTCGTTTGGCCGACAGCCTTTTATCGGGCAAAGGACTCAGCATCTACCAGGGCGAACTCCATGAAATCGAATCGGCCATGGAGATCGCGGGAAACTTCCTGAACTCCCGAAAGATTGAGTTTACGGAGAAAATCATCGCCTCGCCCCACGAGGGTCTGGTCGAGCAAATCAATTTCACGACCTCTTTCAACAAAGCGAAATACCTCGAACTGGAAGGCGAAGGGAATTACCTGCCTGGATTTGAAGCTCTGTCTGGCAGGTTTTAAGATTATTCAAATGTCATAATGAAATTGGGTCGCGTCATTGGAACGGTGGTTTGCTCGGTGCTTTACGAGGGGTTGGAAGGCGTTCCCATGCTGTGGGTGCAGCCCTTGGACAAAAACCTCGAACCGAAGGGAAATTCTCTGGTGGCGGCGGACCAGACGAGGGCCGCCGGTCCCGGAGAATTGGTGAATTTTGAGGGCGGGCGCGAGGCGGCTATGGCCCTCGATATCACCTTCGTGCCGGTCGATCACACCATTATCGGGATTATCGACGGTGTGAATACGATTAGCGGAGAGCAGGGCGCATGATCATCGGCAATGTTATCGGAGATGTGTTTTCCACCATCAACCATCCGTTTTACGACGGCAAAAAATTACTCATGGTGGAAACGACCGATTTTTCGGGCAAACCGGATGGAGATTACGTCATAGCCATCGATTACGCCCAGGCCGGGGTGGGGGACCAAGTGCTCGTCCTGGACGAAGGCAATGGTGCCCGCCAGGTGGTTGACGATTCCACCGCTCCGCTTCGCTCCATCATCGTCGGCGTGGTGGACCATGTTGAAATTGGGACGAACTCACTTTAGGGCGAATTGAAATGCCTGCTGGCTGCCTTCCAGTCTAAGGAGCGCTTCTTTGATGGGTAAACCGCCTCCGAAACCGGTCAGTGTGCCATCGCTGCCGATCACCCGGTGACAGGGCACTATAATGGCGATGGGATTTTTTCCGTTGGCCCCACCCACTGCGCGGACCGCTCTGGGGTTCCCGATTTGATCCGCCAACTGACCGTATGAAATCGTCTCACCGTAGGGAATGGAGCGCAGGGCTTTCCACACGCCCATTTGAAAATCCGTTCCCCGTGGGGCCAACGGCAGATCGAATTGCTTTAAATCACCAGCAAAATAAGCTTTCAGTTGTTTCACCACCTGAGCAAACCTCGCATCATCCTGAACCCAGTCCCTCTTAGGTTTAAAAGGATGGGGGCCCTCCTGAAAATCGAGCCCAGTCAGACTCTCGCCGTTTCCCGTCAAGAGGAGTTTGCCTACGGGACTTTTTACAATTGTATAAAAAAAAGAGTGTTTTTCCAGTTTCATTGCCTCCATTATATAATGATTTTTGCTTAAAAGCTGGCCATTATCGGACTTTGTTATCGAAAAATAAGCATCGATAATTCGCCCTTATAATTGTGATTTTAAAGTGCAAGAAGCCTTACATCGCCAATAAAACTCTCTAATGTTTGGAGATGAGGTCGGACACTAGAAGGGAAGGCGTTTGTTAATCGTCGAGGGACGACAAGTTTTACTCGCGTTTCGAGTCATCGAAGAGAAATTGATTTACAGAAACACCCTCCTGAATTGTCAACTAGCCCGGATATTTCGTAAAAAAAGTATCGTTTATATGCTTAACTGCTGATATACAGCAGGATAGATCAATAATTAAAGCAATATCAGCGATGACAAAAGGTAAACAATTAAAGCTACAGTTGACAAGGGTAAAAGGCCGCCGTGTGCGGGTTGATTTCAAGGGCGGAGAGGTTACTTCGGATGCCGGACTGCTTTTGATCCGGGAAGTGGATCGGCAGTTGGGCTTGACCGAACGAGCGGCCCGACAGTTAGTGGACAAACGGCAGAAGGGCAAAGTACGCCATGAGGTATTGGGGATGCTGCGGCAGCGCGTTTACGGGCTGGTGGCGGGCTATGAGGATTTGAACGACTTTGATACCCTGCGCCACGATCCATTGTTGCAAACGGTAACGGGGCGCATTGAAACGTTGGCCAGCGCGCCGACTTTGTGTCGTTTTGAAAACGGGCAGGATCGGCGGGCGGCCTTTGCGGTAAACGAGCTGTTGGTCGAACAGTTCATGGGCTCCTTTGCCGAGGAACCCGAAGAGATCATCCTGGACTTTGACGCCACCGACAATCCGGTGCACGGGCTCCAGGAGGGACGTTTTTTCCACGGTTATTATGATCATTACTGTTTTCTGCCGCTATATGTTTTTTGCGGTGATCAGCTGCTGGTGGCCTACCTGCGGCCGAGCAAGATCGATGCCAGCAAGCATGCTGGGGCCATCCTCAAATTGCTGGTTAAACGGATTCGCCAAAGCTGGCCCCGTACGCGGATTATTTGGCGCGCCGACAGTGGATTTTGTCGAGACCGGATACTCTCTTGGTGCGACCGCAACGAAGTTAGTTACATCGTGGGGATGGCTCGCAATGCACGCTTGCAGCAAGACGCCCAGCAGTTGCAAAAGCAGGCCAAAGAATGGTTCGAACTAAGGGGTAAAAAACAACGGTTATTCCAGGACTTCGTCTATGCTGCCGATTCGTGGCGATGGCTGCGGTTGGTCATCCATAAAGCCGCACACACCGCACAGGGGTCCAACCCGCGCTTCGTGGTGACGAACCTGCCGGGCGATCCCCAGGAGCTTTACGACAAGGTATACTGTGGCCGCGGTGAAATGGAGAACCGAATCAAGGAACAGATGCAATTGTTCAGCGAGCGCACCAGCGCCCATCAATGGTGGGCCAATCAGTGGCGATTGCTCTTGTCGGCGCTGGCCTACACCTTGATGGAAGCCATGCGCCGGTTAGCCTTAAAAGGGACGAAGTGGGCGCGGGCCCAATGCCACACCCTGCGGCTCAAATTAATCAAGATCGGAGCGGTCATCGTGCGCAACACCCGAACGATTCACTTTCACCTAAGTGAGAGTTATCCTTGGGCCAGTCTTTTCAACCATGCGGCCCGCCGATTGGTGCCAACCTAAAGGGTGCATTGGTGCTGCCCCCGGCACTACCGAACCAATGGGGGAAAGGGGGCAGTGTCTCTACACCCTGAAAAACACCTAAAAATCAAGACGATCTGCTCAAAATACAAAGAAATCCATCTCCAATAGCAATAACGAGCCAAACTTTACCCTTCATGAAATATCCGGGCTAGTTCTTTTCTTGAAACCGTTTAGCTTCATTTAAGGGCGGATTTACCGGTTGAATGAGGGGGCAAGGGATCCCCGGTTGTCCGTGCCAGCAGGAGCATACCATGTGTAATCTCACTAGTGGCGCTATCGGAAACAAAGGGCAGCGGTTGAGTTGAAATGCCAATACTGATGGGATTTGTCCCAACAATGGGTTCGTGGCCGGAGGGTGCGGCCACTCTGGGAGGTGAATTAGCCGCGACAACAGTTGCCACCCCCTTCCGCAGGCCATACGAACCCAATCACCAATCGTTCTGCTCGGGTAGAGAGCGGAGCTTGTAGCGAAGCAGATGTCTTGCTTCTGAACCGCACGACAGCCCGCTTCCATTAATCTATGGAGAACCGGGTAACCTAGATGTTAGGCTCCGTCCACATGGAGGCGCCCGGAACCAATACGCCGGGGAGCGGGCGCTGAGGCATTGCCATAAGGCCCAAATTTACCTGAGGAAACAAGATAATGAATGCGGATCAAGCCGTGGTCCGATTTGCCCGCCCGCTCAGAACGTATCAGATGATCCACCGTTATGGCGGCGTCTTCCCGGGGCAATTTAAGTTTTGTCTCAAGCATTCCAATCAATGGTTCCCTGAGCGAAGCCACCTTCACCCTGGTCCTGGGAAATTCCCCGTTTTTCATCATTTCCAACAAAGGGGCAAGCCGTTGAGGCTTGTGCTTTGGAGGCTTAAATTATAGCTTAACACCGACCATGCGAACTGTGAATTGGGATAAATTGAAACCGCCCACCGCCCTTCTGTTTTTTATTTTGACTTCAGTAGTGGCGATTTTGCTGGGTTTCTTCCTGCTCTCCAGGGAAACCATGGCCTCCTGGTTTCAGGCTGCGGGCTATTATTTTATTTTCGCAACTTTTATTATATGGGCAGCCAGCCTGTGGCCGGAAAAACTGACTTTTGAGCGGTCCCAAGAGTTCATCCGCGGGCATTGGCCCGCCTTGGCGGTGGCCTTTATTCTGACCGCGGCGGGGATTTTAAACAGCCCGCCGAAATTCCGCATCCTGGCGGACGAAACGAACCTCATGGGCGTGGCCCTGTCGATGTACAGGGAGCGTTCCGTCGGCAACACCACAGAGGGGTATTATTATTTTGAGAGCTTTGAGCCGAAAACTACCGTTCAGGGCAAACGTCCGCTCCTTTTCCCCTTTCTCGTATCGGTTCTCCACACAGTTAAAGGTTACAGCGCCTCCAACGGGTTCGTGCTCAACGCCCTGGCCGGGTTCCTGACCCTATTTTTATTTTACTTTCTGCTCCAGCGGATTTTTTCCAGTGGTTTAGCCCTGCTTGGAATGCTCCTTCTGGCCTCATTTCCAGTTTATGTTATCGGGGTCTCCTCTAGCGGGTTCGAGATCGTCAATTTACTCTTTGCTTTGATTGCATTCCTCCTGCTGGATGTCTATTTGGAAAAGCGGGAGCCTCGCCACGCGGAGTTGCTGGGGCTAACCCTCGTGCTCCTATCCCGGATATTTCGTAAAAAAAGTATCGTTGATATGCTTAACTGCTGATATACAGCAGGATAGATCAATAATTAAAGCAATATCAGCGATGACAAAAGGTAAACAATTAAAGCTACAGTTGACAAGGGTAAAAGGCCGCCGTGTGCGGGTTGATTTCAAGGGCGGAGAGGTTACTTCGGATGCCGGACTGCTTTTGATCCGGGAAGTGGATCGGCAGTTGGGCTTGACCGAACGAGCGGCCCGACAGTTAGTGGACAAACGGCAGAAGGGCAAAGTACGCCATGAGGTCTTGGGGATGCTGCGGCAGCGCGTTTACGGGCTGGTGGCGGGCTATGAGGATTTGAACGACTTTGATACCCTGCGCCACGATCCATTGTTGCAAACGGTAACGGGGCGCATTGAAACGTTGGCCAGCGCGCCGACTTTGTGTCGTTTTGAAAACGGGCAGGATCGGCGGGCGGCCTTTGCGGTAAACGAGCTGTTGGTCGAACAGTTCATGGGCTCCTTTGCCGAGGAACCCGAAGAGATCATCCTGGACTTTGACGCCACCGACAATCCGGTGCACGGGCTCCAGGAGGGACGTTTTTTCCACGGTTATTATGATCATTACTGTTTTCTGCCGCTATATGTTTTTTGCGGTGATCAGCTGCTGGTGGCCTACCTGCGGCCGAGCAAGATCGATGCCAGCAAGCATGCCGGGGCCATCCTCAAATTGCTGGTTAAACGGATTCGCCAAAGCTGGCCCCGTACGCGGATTATTTGGCGCGCCGACAGTGGATTTTGTCGAGACCGGATACTCTCTTGGTGCGACCGCAACGAAGTTAGTTACATCGTGGGGATGGCTCGCAATGCACGCTTGCAGCAAGACGCCCAGCAGTTGCAAAAGCAGGCCAAAGAATGGTTCGAACTAAGGGGTAAAAAACAACGGTTATTCCAGGACTTCGTCTATGCTGCCGATTCGTGGCGATGGCTGCGGTTGGTCATCCATAAAGCCGAACACACCGCACAGGGGTCCAACCCGCGCTTCGTGGTGACGAACCTGCCGGGCGATCCCCAGGAGCTTTACGACAAGGTATACTGTGGCCGCGGTGAAATGGAGAACCGAATCAAGGAACAGATGCAATTGTTCAGCGAGCGCACCAGCGCCCATCAATGGTGGGCCAATCAGTGGCGATTGCTCTTGTCGGCGCTGGCCTACACCTTGATGGAAGCCATGCGCCGGTTAGCCTTAAAAGGGACGAAGTGGGCGCGGGCCCAATGCCACACCCTGCGGCTCAAATTAATCAAGATCGGAGCGGTCATCGTGCGCAACACCCGAACGATTCACTTTCACCTAAGTGAGAGTTATCCTTGGGCCAGTCTTTTCAACCATGCGGCCCGCCGATTGGTGCCAACCTAAAGGGTGCATTGGTGCTGCCCCCGGCACTACCGAACCAATGGGGGAAAGGGGGCAGTGTCTCTACACCCTGAAAAACACCTAAAAATCAAGACGATCTGCTCAAAATACAAAGAAATCCATCTCCAATAGCAATAGCAATAACGAGCCAAACTTTACCCTTCATGAAATATCCGGGTTAGTGGACAAACGGCAGAAGGGCAAAGTACGCCATGAGGTATTGGGGATGCTGCGGCAGCGCGTTTACGGGCTGGTGGCGGGCTATGAGGATTTGAACGACTTTGATACCCTGCGCCACGATCCATTGTTGCAAACGGTAACGGGGCGCATTGAAACGTTGGCCAGCGCGCCGACTTTGTGTCGTTTTGAAAACGGGCAGGATCGGCGGGCGGCCTTTGCGGTAAACGAGCTGTTGGTCGAACAGTTCATGGGCTCTTTTGCCGAGGAACCCGAAGAGATCATCCTGGACTTTGACGCCACCGACAATCCGGTGCACGGGCTCCAGGAGGGACGTTTTTTCCACGGTTATTATGATCATTACTGTTTTCTGCCGCTATATGTTTTTTGCGGTGATCAGCTGCTGGTGGCCTACCTGCGGCCGAGCAAGATCGATGCCAGCAAGCATGCCGGGGCCATCCTCAGATTGCTGGTTAAACGGATTCGCCAAAGCTGGCCCCGTACGCGGATTATTTGGCGCGCCGACAGTGGATTTTGTCGAGACCGGATACTCTCTTGGTGCGACCGCAACGAAGTTAGTTACATCGTGGGGATGGCTCGCAATGCACGCTTGCAGCAAGACGCCCAGCAGTTGCAAAAGCAGGCCAAAGAATGGTTCGAACTAAGGGGTAAAAAACAACGGTTATTCCAGGACTTCGTCTATGCTGCCGATTCGTGGCGATGGCTGCGGTTGGTCATCCATAAAGCCGAACACACCGCACAGGGGTCCAACCCGCGCTTCGTGGTGACGAACCTGCCGGGCGATCCCCAGGAGCTTTACGACAAGGTATACTGTGGCCGCGGTGAAATGGAGAACCGAATCAAGGAACAGATGCAATTGTTCAGCGAGCGCACCAGCGCCCATCAATGGTGGGCCAATCAGTGCCGATTGCTCTTGTCGGCGCTGGCCTACACCTTGATGGAAGCCATGCGCCGGTTAGCCTTAAAAGGGACGAAGTGGGCGCGGGCCCAATGCCACACCCTGCGGCTCAAATTAATCAAGATCGGAGCGGTCATCGTGCGCAACACCCGAACGATTCACTTTCACCTAAGTGAGAGTTATCCTTGGGCCAGTCTTTTCAACCATGCGGCCCGCCGATTGGTGCCAACCTAAAGGGTGCATTGGTGCTGCCCCCGGCACTACCGAACCAATGGGGGAAAGGGGGCAGTGTCTCTACACCCTGAAAAACACCTAACCCGGATATTTCGTAAAAAAAGTATCGTTGATATGCTTAACTGCTGATATACAGCAGGATAGATCAATAATTAAAGCAATATCAGCGATGACAAAAGGTAAACAATTAAAGCTACAGTTGACAAGGGTAAAAGGCCGCCGTGTGCGGGTTGATTTCGGTTGATTTCAAGGGCGGAGAGGTTACTTCGGATGCCGGACTGCTTTTGATCCGGGAAGTGGATCGGCAGTTGGGCTTGACCAAACGAGCGGCCCGACAGTTAGTGGACAAACGGCAGAAGGGCAAAGTACGCCATGAGGTATTGGGGATGCTGCGGCAGCGCGTTTACGGGCTGGTGGCGGGCTATGAGGATTTGAACGACTTTGATACCCTGCGCCACGATCCATTGTTGCAAACGGTAACGGGGCGCATTGAAACGTTGGCCAGCGCGCCGACTTTGTGTCGTTTTGAAAACGGGCAGGATCGGCGGGCGGCCTTTGCGGTAAACGAGCTGTTGGTCGAACAGTTCATGGGCTCCTTTGCCGAGGAACCCGAAGAGATCATCCTGGACTTTGACGCCACCGACAATCCGGTGCACGGGCTCCAGGAGGGACGTTTTTTCCACGGTTATTATGATCATTACTGTTTTCTGCCGCTATATGTTTTTTGCGGTGATCAGCTGCTGGTGGCCTACCTGCGGCCGAGCAAGATCGATGCCAGCAAGCATGCCGGGGCCATCCTCAAATTGCTGGTTAAACGGATTCGCCAAAGCTGGCCCCGAACGCGGATTATTTGGCGCGCCGACAGTGGATTTTGTCGAGACCGGATACTCTCTTGGTGCGACCGCAACGAAGTTAGCCCGGATATTTCATGAAGGGTAAAGTTTGGCTCGTTATTGCTATTGGAGATGGATTTCTTTGTATTTTGAGCAGATCGTCTTGATTTTTAGGTGTTTTTCAGGGTGTAGAGACACTGCCCCCTTTCCCCCATTGGTTCGGTAGTGCCGGGGGCAGCACCAATGCACCCTTTAGGTTGGCACCAATCGGCGGGCCGCATGGTTGAAAAGACTGGCCCAAGGATAACTCTCACTTAGGTGAAAGTGAATCGTTCGGGTGTTGCGCACGATGACCGCTCCGATCTTGATTAATTTGAGCCGCAGGGTGTGGCATTGGGCCCGCGCCCACTTCGTCCCTTTTAAGGCTAACCGGCGCATGGCTTCCATCAAGGTGTAGGCCAGCGCCGACAAGAGCAATCGCCACTGATTGGCCCACCATTGATGGGCGCTGGTGCGCTCGCTGAACAATTGCATCAATTGCATCTGTTCCTTGATTCGGTTCTCCATTTCACCGCGGCCACAGTATACCTTGTCGTAAAGCTCCTGGGGATCGCCCGGCAGGTTCGTCACCACGAAGCGCGGGTTGGACCCCTGTGCGGTGTGTTCGGCTTTATGGATGACCAACCGCAGCCATCGCCACGAATCGGCAGCATAGACGAAGTCCTGGAATAACCGTTGTTTTTTACCCCTTAGTTCGAACCATTCTTTGGCCTGCTTTTGCAACTGCTGGGCGTCTTGCTGCAAGCGTGCATTGCGAGCCATCCCCACGATGTAACTAACTTCGTTGCGGTCGCACCAAGAGAGTATCCGGTCTCGACAAAATCCACTGTCGGCGCGCCAAATAATCCGCGTACGGGGCCAGCTTTGGCGAATCCGTTTAACCAGCAATTTGAGGATGGCCCCGGCATGCTTGCTGGCATCGATCTTGCTCGGCCGCAGGTAGGCCACCAGCAGCTGATCACCGCAAAAAACATATAGCGGCAGAAAACAGTAATGATCATAATAACCGTGGAAAACAGTAATGATCATAATAACCGTGGAAAAAACGTCCCTCCTGGAGCCCGTGCACCGGATTGTCGGTGGCGTCAAAGTCCAGGATGATCTCTTCGGGTTCCTCGGCAAAGGAGCCCATGAACTGTTCGACCAACAGCTCGTTTACCGCAAAGGCCGCCCGCCGATCCTGCCCGTTTTCAAAACGACACAAAGTCGGCGCGCTGGCCAACGTTTCAATGCGCCCCGTTACCGTTTGCTAACAATGGATCGTGGCGCAGGGTATCAAAGTCGTTCAAATCCTCATAGCCCGCCACCAGCCCGTAAACGCGCTGCCGCAGCATCCCCAATACCTCATGGCGTACTTTGCCCTTCTGCCGTTTGTCCACTAACTGTCGGGCCGCTCGTTCGGTCAAGCCCAACTGCCGATCCACTTCCCGGATCAAAAGCAGTCCGGCATCCGAAGTAACCTCTCCGCCCTTGAAATCAACCCGCACACGGCGGCCTTTTACCCTTGTCAACTGTAGCTTTAATTGTTTACCTTTTGTCATCGCTGATATTGCTTTAATTATTGATCTATCCTGCTGTATATCAGCAGTTAAGCATATCAACGATACTTTTTTTACGAAATATCCGGGTTAGGGTTTGGGAGTTGGTTTTGGGGATTGGCTTGGGGTCGGTGAGGAGGCCGGAGGCCGACGAGCCGGGCCCAAGGCGTTTATTGTTTTGTGCCACGGCGTCGAGCATCGCGCAAGCGGTAGCTTTGCCCGTTGGCTTCGAGGATATGCACCCGATGGGTGAGTCGGTCCAGCAGAGCTCCGGTGAGCCGTTCGGAACCGAGCACTTCGATCCAGTTCTCAAAGGGCAGGTTGGTGGTGACGATGAGACTGGTGCGCTCGTAAGCGCGGCTGACCACGTCGAAGAGCAGTTCGGAACCGGTCTTGGAAAAAGGGACGTAACCGAGTTCGTCGAGGATGAGTAGGTCGAGCCTTTCGAGTTGCTTCAGGATCCGCCGGCCCTGGGCACAGGCGGCAAAGCCCAGGGCGGTGGCCAGGTGCGTTTTACCGGTACCGGCGTTACCGAGGAGCAGCACGTTTTCGCGCTGGTCGACATACTCCCCGCGCATGAGCTCTCGGATGAGCGCTTCGTTGATCGAGGGCTGCGCTTCAAAGGCGAAGCTCTCGAGGGTCTTGAGCACGGGGAAACGGGCGTTTTTGATCCGCCGCTGGGCGGCCCGCTGTTCGCGTTCAATGAGCTCCCGTTCGACCAGATGCAACAAAAAGGCGGCGTAATCGAGCCGGTCCCGGGAACAAGCCGCGGCCACCGCCGGCCATTCGCGCAGGATGGTGGGCAACTTCAGTTTCTTGAGGTGATGGTGTAACAGCAGCTGGTTTTTTTCTTCCTTCATAAAGCCCCTCCTGGAATCTTGAGCAGTTCGCTGTAGGCACCGAGGTCAGGGGCGGCCACACGGACGTGACGCAGGTGTGGATGGCCGTCCAGCCGGAAGGTTCTGCTCCCGTAGTCTTCCTGAGGATAGAGATACTGGGCGATGGCCTCACGAGTCAGTCCCCCCACCCGCAGGGCCGAGACGACGGCCTGCTGCAAGGCCGCCATGGGGTGTTTCTCCAACAGCCGCAGCACCCGGATATACTCCCGGGTGCCTTCGCCCCCGCATTGGCTTTCGAGCCGGCGTCTGAGGACCTGCAGGCACTGCGGCAACTGCCAGCCCGAGAGTGGGCGGGCGAAGTCCAAAGCGCCCGGTTTTTTCTCCAGCAAAGCCAGGTAGTGCACCGGCTCGAAAGAGACTTGCTCTTTATCCCAAATGCGGCGGTGCCGGGCCACCTCTTGGCCCCCACAGAAGATCACCACCTGCCGACAGGACCCTTCCACCACCACCGGATGGTGGGCGCAGCGCACCGGCACCGAATAGTCGTTGCACTCGAAGCGCACCAGCGAGAGGCTGCTGACGCAGGTCGAGCGTTTGCGGCTCGCTTCAAAGGGTATGGGCGGCAACGCCAGCATGACGGCGCGCTCCTCGGCCAGCAGTTCCTTTTTCACCGCCCTTTTCCCGCGTAATTTACGCTCCATGTCCCGCTCACATGCCTCCAACAGCTTTGCGTTGAGTTCCTCCAGGTCCCGAACCTGCGGTACCGGTACCAGGAAGTTGGCCCGGGCATAACGCACGATCCCCTCGACCACGCCCTTCTCGTTGGGCCGGGCGGGCAGACAGAAGTGTTCCTCGAACAGGTAATGGCTCTGTAGCTGCAGAAACCCGTCGGTCAGCTTGCGTTCACGCGAACCGATAATCTTACCCACCGCCACCTTCGAGTTGTCATAGCTGATGCGCCGGGGCACCGCCCCGAAAAACTCAAAAGCTCGCAGGTGCCCCTCCCAGAAGCTCTCCGTGCACTCCCGTTCGAACACCTGCACGAAAAAGGCATCGCTGTAGGGCAGGCTCATGGCAAAAAATGGCCGCCTACGCAATTGCCCCGCCTCCTTCACCAGGGCATGACCGAAGTCCACCTGTCCCTCCCCGGGGCGGTGCTCCAGCGGCACGAACACTTCCCGCCGCCTCGCTCGCAGCTCGGCCACCACCTCCTTGACCGCCGTGTAGCCCCCTTGGTAGCCCTTCTCCCGACCCAAACGCTGGTAGATCCGTTTGGCCGTATGGCGCTGCTTCTTGGGCACGTTCCGGTCCGCTTTGAGCACCTCCTCGATCCAGCCCACATACGGATCGATCTTGCGCTCTCGCCTCTTCTTGCGCCGGTATCCCGGCGGCTGGGAATAGGCCAGCATCTTTCCCAGGGTCTCCCAGTGCAGTCCCTCTTCTCGCATTACAGAGCGCTTGCTCTGCTTGTCCCGCAGCACTTTGTGCCGCACTCTTGTCCATTGCTTCATATCTCGATACACTCCTCCTTTCTAGGATAAGCGTACCGGTTTTAAAGCGCCCTCTTTACCGTACCGGTTTTTCCCCGGCGTTTACAAACAATACCCTGCGCCAACGACTGGGTCGTTTCACACGCAAAACCCTCTCCTTTTCCAAGCTTAAGAGTATGCATGAAACCTGTCTGAGACTTTTCATTCATCAATATAATCAAGAATTAGCCACCATTCCTACTTAATACACTACCCAATAATCGATGAATGCGGTCACTCCTCTATTCGAGCGTGTTATTTACGAATGGCTCGGAGTGTAGATACGCATGTTAAATCTTCGTCTCACATTCGAATTTCAGTTAATCTAAAAACGGGTGAGCTTGATGCGTTGGGGTATTTGACTACTTGGCTTACTGTAGACAAGCATCCAGATACCGGTATTGCATTTGCAGGAAGAAGGATTCCTAATTTTGACAACTGCATTTCTACAGCTTTGGAGCTCTATAGATTGATTCCTTATGTGCGATGTGTCGGTTGGGATATGGTTGTTGATAAGGATAATGAGGTCAAGGTTATGGAGTGGAATTCAGGTCATAACGACATAAAGTTTTCTGGGTTCTGGGTAGTGTTAACATGACGAATATTTGATATTGCTGTTGTATTCCCAGATGAACAAGCACAGGACGCGAAAATGCATGACCAAAGACTTCGAGAATGACAGCGTTTTACGCACATAGCGTGACAGGGACTGTCGCAAGGTATTGTTCCAGCGTTCGATATGGGCGGTTTGGCCGGATTGTTTCCCGCTGGCGCGCTGGCGCTGTTGTGAGGGAAAACCTTGTCGTAGCTTTCCCAGTAATCGCTTACGGTGGCACAGTCGCGATAGGGCTGGGCGATGTTGTGATACAACTGCCAGCACGTTTGATCGCTACGATCACCCAGAGAAAACCCGACGACCTGTCGGGTACGTCGACACAAGGCTACCCATAGCCATACCTGCCCCGAACGCTTATCGCCCCAGAATGACCACACCTCGTCCAGTTCCAGCACATCACTACACTGGCGGGCAAGCAGAGTGGACTCCAGCTTCGGCAAACTCAGGACTTTTTTTTAATCCATTCAATGACCGTCTTTGGGGCTACCCCGAAGGTACGGTAAATGGCACGCAGGCTCATCCGGTTTTGGTGCGCACGGAGCACCTGCTTGACCAGCGCCGGAGGATGCTCACGACTTTTGGGGTGAAGCCGAAACTGATAACCACACCCCTTGCATCGATACTTCTGAACCCCTTTCGGATCCTTGCCGTGCTTGATGATGTGATCGCTTCCGCATTGAGGACATTTTACTGTGATATGGACCATTCCCAGTTCACAACATAATCACGCTAAAAAGTACAGCTTAAACATTCAAAATGCTAACACTACCGTTTTCTGAACAGACACAAGGTCCATGTTTCTCAGATTTAGGATGGGAGAAATTATGGCAGCAGTAGAAGCTAACCTAGAGGCTGTCCCAAAAATATAAAGATTTTATAGTCAACTGGATGACGTTGATAAAAAGAGCCGGAAAGAGCAAGTTTTTGCTCGATCCGGCCAAAAAAGGGTTCTATAATTGAGTTAGCGAAAATCAATATAGCCCTTTCTATGATAGCCCTTTCTATGAAAAACTATGAAAAATATAGCCATCCAATGCCTCCTGCGTCCAGCTTTAACTGTGGTCGACCGGTGCCTCGATTACGATAACTTCCGCGCCACCATTGATCGAATCGATCGGCTGCTGATCGACTCGGAGGTGGAATCGCAGGCCATTGAGCTGGCCTTGGAGGGGTGGCCGCCAATGGGTCTAAAGGCCCGGCGGCAGCGGGCCAGTTTTGCCATCAAGGCACTGCGCATGGATACGCTGGGCCGTCTGCTCGGAGGGATTTCGTTTCGGCATTTGTCGCGGGCTCTGGGCAGCAGCGATCTGTTGGCCGACTTTTGCCGTGTCCGGCAGATCGATGGCATCAGGGGCATCTCCAAAAGCACCCTGGAGCGGGCCTCGAAGTTTTTCAGCGAAGAGCAGTTGAGGGCCTTGCACCGGACCTTGACTGAGGTGGTGGGCGATGCCCTTCTGGCCCGGCAGGTGGGATTGGACAAGCCGATTGACACCACCATTTGCCTGATCGACGGCACCTGTTTGGAGGCTAACATTCATTGGCCGACGGACTGGGTATTACTCAAGGATGTAGCCGGCACGTTGCTCAAAGCGATCCGGCTGATCCGCGAGAAGGCCGGTTTGCGCCATCGCATGCCGATCGAACCGGAGCCCTTGGCTCGGCAGATGAATCGGCTGTGCATACAGATGACCCACAGCCGGCGGCGAAAGGACAGCGCGCGGCAGCGCAAGGGTATCTTGAGGCAGATGAAAAAGCTGCTCAAACGGCTCGGGGAGCATGCCCGCAGTCACCGGGAATTATTGCAAGCCTGCTGGGAGCAAAGCGATTACAGCGAAAAACAGGTCCAACAGATCCTCGCCCGGATGGAGCGCATGAGCGAGCAAATCCCGGTGGTCATCAAACAGGCGCACGAGCGGATCATTGGCGGCCGCCAGGTGAAAAACGCAGAGAAAGTCTTGAGTGTTTACGAACTCGATGGGCAGGTGATTGTGCGAGGTAAAGCGGGCCAAGAGGTCGAGTTCGGCAACACCCTGTTTTTGGGAGAAAGCGTTGAAGGGTACCTGCTGGACTGGAAACTCTACGGCAGCCGAACTCCAAGCGAAAATGAACAAATGCAAGAGAGTTTGCAAAGACAGAACCGCTTCAACCTGGAAGAACCCATAGCGGCCATGTGCGCGGACCGGGGATTTGCCTCCCAGCGGGCCCGCCGGCAGTTAGCCCAGGAGGGAATCTACGACGCGCTCTGTCCACGCGATCCGAAGCAGTTGAAAAAACGGATGGAGGAACCACTGTTCAGACAATTGCAAAAGCGCCGGGCCAGCACCGAAGGGCGGATCGGGGTATTGAAGAATCGCTGGCAGGCCGGGCGGTTGCGCAGCAAAGGCTTTGCCAACCGCTCGATCAGCGTAGCCTGGTCGGTACTCTCGCACAACCTATGGAAAGTAGCCAAGATGCTGGCCCAGCAAGACGAACTAAAAACCAAAGCGGCGGCCTAGAGAGCGGAAAAGCAAGGACAATACTTTTTCACAGCCTTACTGTCGGCTCATACAAAGAAAACCAGGCAACCGGACCCCAAAACCAGTATCCTAACGTCATAGGAGAGCAAAGTTGATACTCTCCCAAATGCAAATACCTCTAAAATGAGCGCCTATCAAAAGCCCTCGCAAAAATCACCCTTTTGGGACAGCCTCTAACCTAGAAAGGTTCCAGCGATGTTGCTGCGGATCAAGGAAGTGCATAACAAAGCCTTGCACAAGACGCTCGTCCCATGCGCCGGTGAAGGCAAACGTTATCATCACTCGACGACCTTACGCATTGACATTATAAAATGCCAAACCCCATTGCGAACTCATCATTTTCCGGGCAATCCTGGATAAAAATGTCCTCATTTCCTTGGAATCAACAACTTTTGGGGCTATCTTGAACTACCAGCGATAATTCGCGCTGAAGGAAATCTGACGCGGGCTGCCGGGAACAGCCGGTATTTCTTCGTAATCGCTATCGAAAAGGTTGTCTATGGAACCGATGACCTCAATTCCCTGAAAAAATGGAACTTTCCAGGAAATACTTAGATAGGAAATTACGGCCTTGCCTGAACTTCGTCGCAGGGAGTTGGGTTCTTGTATGCGAATTTCGTTGTCCGATCGAATTTCCCAATTGGTTAAAGGGCGCCAAACAGCGGCCATGGTAAAACGATGACGGGGAAAATTTAGTGCGTAGAAGCTGGCATCGACTGTGGCAGAGCCATAATCCTCAGCTTTTCGCAGGAAAGTGTATCCCAAATTGAAGTCCACTTTCAGCCATCTTCGGGCATAATTCAATTCGAGCCCGAAGGTGTCAATGTCAACGTTATTAGCAGTTCTGGCAAATGAGTTTTCAAATGTAAAGGTCCAGTCGAGCAGGTCATTTTCGAGGCGGTACCAAACGGCAAAATGCCCGGACCATGTCTCTCGTTTAATATCGAAGCCAGCTTCTAAATTGGAACTGTTTTCTCGTGAGAGGCGCTGATTGCCCCGGAACAGGCCGCCATTGGGATTAGAGGCTATGGCAGTGTAACCGGCGACCTGACTGCTTTCTGAGTATTCGATATAAAAACGCTCTTGAGATTGTTTATTTTTGCGATTTATCAAATCCAGCCCAAGCAGTGGGGAACCGGTCGAACCGTCCCTATTGGTATAGTCGAGTGTTGCTCCCGCTTTGATGATCAATTCCCGGTTTTGGGCAAGATTGATTCGCTTTTCCGGGATTACTGCTATTTTGGCATAACTACGGGACTGAAAATTCCCGAATACCAGTGCCGTGGAATCAATTTCGTCGGCGGTGAATTGACCGCTGTAGTTTACATAAAATTGAGAAGCAGAAAAGGTATGCCGTCCTTCAAAACCAGCTGACAAGACCGTTGTCTCATGAAAGCCTTGAAATATTTCCGGTTGGAATCGATCGAAGGTATAGTGGTCCTTATGCCGCCTGTAGTAGCCGGTTATTTCAATAAAATCGCCCGATCCATAAATCCTGCGGTGGTTGAGCAAGAGCAGGCTTGTCTGCAGTTCTTCCCTTTCGTTACGGCCAAACGGAGTATACATATTGGGCCATCCAAAGTTTTTTGATTGATAACCGGCCAGGAAATCCGTCTGCGTATTCAGCGCTTGGATTTGCATCCTGCCAACGTAACGATTGAATTCGTGATCGCCATAAGGCAAAACGCCGTCGCTTTCTGAACGCGCCATATCGAAATCGAACCCAAACTTTCGCTCAGAATTACCTGGATGGTTAGCGATGGCCCCATAAATACCCTGCCGATTGAGGCCACCTTCACCGACACCAAAGTTAAGCGCTCCATGAAATCCCTCCGCAATTGGAGTCAGGCCGTATCGAAGGGTTCCCACCGTGGAATTGAAACCAGCCAGGGAGTTTTGGAGGCCAGTTATGATCTCCGGTTGGCTCGTCATGGCCGGACTGATGGGAATCTCCGCGGAGTAGTGGCCGGTCTGGGGATCGAATAAAGTGGAAGCGCCCACCTTAAAAGAGGTGTTCTCGAATATACCACCCCGCAGAGAGACATCGCCCTGCGCTTCGGCAAGGTTTCTGCTTTGCAAATCGACTTTCGGTTGGAATCGCAAATTTGAAACCAATTGCGGATAAGTTCCAGCCGGCTCGAAGTTAGCCACACGTCTTTCCAGCACTGAAAACTCCGGGAGATTTTGAAATTGCAAGTCAGTTGGCTCAGTATCTGCCAGCAATATCGAAGGAAGCATGCCGATTGCCATGAAGAGTTTTTTCATAGCCCCTACCCAATGGCTAGGAGCAACATTGAGTCAATTGTTAACTAAAAATATATTTTACTTAACAATCTTTAAATCTAAGCGATCGCCCGTCATCATTCCCATCCTTTACCTGTCCAGCATATCGCTTTCGCAATGGAGGTGCAATTGCAATGAGGTGCAATTGCAATCGTAGTTTATTGAGACTTTTCAGATAGATTTCAGAGAATTTTTTAACACCAGGAACAGACCAAATTGACTTTAGACAGTGGCATGATGGTGCGGTAATTCATGGATTTGATCGAGGTAGTCGTGAGATTATTCGCCATCCCGGGCAAGAGCAGGTAGATTGCCGTTGACCCAGAGCGTTAACCCCACAAAATACTGGGATTCAACAGGATTTAGCCGTTAATCCAGATGAGACTACTTACACCTTTTAGGATATAACGCTTTAAGTTATTGATGGTCAGTAAATAATCCAGCCGATGAGCCTCATCAACGAAGCCCTCAAAAAAGCTCAGAAGGCGCACTCTGAAGGCATGGCGCCACCCCCTCCGATGGGACAAAGCCATGCCCCATCCCATTCCATGGGGAAAGGGCAATTGGTGAAAATCTTTTTTGTAGCGGTTATCGTTCTCGGGATTTTCGGCAGCGCGGTGGCTTTTTTGGTCTTGGGTCTGATCGGCGATAAAGAGCAAGAGCCTGCCGGCGCCCAAGCCTCCATCGCTTCCGCGTCCGCCGTTGCGCCCCCTGCGCCGGACCGGCCTGCGTCAACTCAGGACGTTATCCCCGTCAACGTACCAAAACCGGCACAACCCCTGCCTGTGCCTAAAACAAAATCAGCGCCGACCCCCCTCAATACAATAGCGCAATCTGCGCCTCCACCGCCCAAAGCCCCCGAGCCTGTGCCCGTACAACCCCAGCCAAAGGAAATTCCAAAAGCCCGGTTAAAGGGATTCGCGCTTGTCAGGCAAACCGTGGCCAAGGGTAGTGCCAATGCTGACATCGTCGACAGCGTGGTTGAAAGCGCAGCCAAAGCGCCTCCGCCCGTCGCGCCCAAACCGGCTCCGGCCGCCGCCGTTCCGCAGACTCCCCCAGCCCCGGCCCAGATTTCCCCTACCCCGATACCTCAACCGACTATCGTCACCCCCAGGCCGGTTGCGCAAACCCAGCCCCGGCCTCCGCCGGTTGCCAGGCCGCAGCCATCCGCCCCCCCGGCAGCTCCCGCCCAAAATCCAGTCGTTCTGGAATTCATCGAAAAAATGGTGATTCAAGGAGTTCGACTTTCGGGAACCGGAACCAACAGCAAGGTTCTTATGGACAACAAGGTTTATAGGCTTAATTCTTTTGTAAACCATGACTTGAAATTAAGAATAATTTCGGTTAACAAAGAACGAATAATTTTTGTTGATTATGCCGGAGTCCAATACGCCAAATTCTACTGATGGTCCTGGAGACGAGGGATCTCAAAATCCCCAAAGCCCTCCCAAGCTTCGATTTTCCCTCCGAAAACCGGCTAAAGCCTCTGGGGATCAGGTTCCTGAGGAAAAACCCCCTCCTCCTGCAGAACCGGAAAAAGCGGAAGAGCCGAAACAGGAAACTCCGGCATCGGAATCCGTAGGCGGTGGAAAGCTGAAACTTTCATTGGGCCCCAAAAAAGTAGAGCCGGAGCCACCCAAGGAGAAAGAAGAAAAAAGCGAAGAAGAGGCTCTGGCCGCCGATCCATTCGATATTAAACCAAAACCCGTCGAGGGCGGCCCTTCGATTAAACTGGGAATCAAACCCAAAGCGCCAGCCGCTGAGGAAAAACCACCACCGGCCGCAACAACACCGGCCACGCCACCACCGGCCAGAAAGAAAAAGAAATCCGGTATTACCATCAGAGGGCGCTCAACACAGCCTTTTGCAGAGAAAGACTCGCCAGGGATCGAAATAAATGAACCCTCGGCCCCGGTTGCGGATGATCCGGTTACCGAAAGTGAATCTTCTCCGCCAGTTGTAGAGGCTCCTCCGCCAGCAAGCAAAGCGCCACCACCACCCGGAAAAAAGAAACCGGTCCCGGCACCGCCTCCACCTGGAAAAAAGAAAGCCGTCCCGGCCCCTCCCCCCAAAGGCAAAGTAAAACTTTCCAAACCACCTGAACCAGAGGGGAAAAAAGAAAAGGCTCCCCCGTCGCCATCGGGTAAAAAGGTAAAAGCAGAGGCCAAAGCCAAACCAAAAAAGGCTCCCAAGAAGCCGGGAGCCGCCAAGGCGTCACCGAAAAAAATGATTCTCGCCGTGCTTTTCATGGGCGGAATTTTTGTGGCCGCTGGTTATTTTGCCATTTCCGCCTTTATCGGAACTCCCGCCGAGCCGCCCCCCAGACCAGTTGCCGTCGCCCCTGCAGCCGGCACCCCAACATCTCCAACCCCACCACCACAACCTCAGCCAGAGACACAACAATCGCAGGCCGAGATCAAGGCAGAGGCCGGAGCCGAGGCATCCGAAACGGAGATGGTCGAATTCTCTCTGCCCATGCCACAACCGTCCATAGTGGAGGAAGCAGATATTGCTGAGGCTGCATCAAAAGCTCCCATATTTCAATTTGCTGTCCAGGAAACGGCAGAAGATTCTGAACCGCTGGTGATGGAAACCGAATCAGAAACAGAATCCGTATCCGAACCGGAGATTTATCAGCCTCCCCCGCCGGAACAGGACCCGAACGTCATCGCGCTAGTGGAAAGCCTGGTTTTCAAAGGCGCCAGAGGGGACGGCAGCACAGCCAGAATAATGGTCGGCAATTACTTATACAACGTGGGAGATATTGTCGATGAAGACCTTGGCGTGCGCTTTACGGGCATTAACAATTCCAATCGCCAAATCATCTTTACGGACAGTGAAGGGGCCACCTATTACAAACCATTTTAAACAGTATTCACCGTTTAGTTTGTAACATTCCTCCTATCCTGGCAGGAATTTTTATAAAATCCCTGAAATCAATCATCCAAAGAGGGGACGTACTCCGGGACATAGTTTTTCAGCATTTCCTTGCACTGGTTGATGTTTGCGCATTTTCCATTATCAAGATTTTGCTGAACCTGATCGAAGTTTCGCCGCATGGACTCGATTGACTCAGGATCGCTTAAATAGCGCAAAATTCGCTCATGCCGCGTTTCCGCCAGTGTCTCCTCATCCCGGTGGATTTCCTCAAAGAGCTTTTCTCCGGGACGCAAACCGATGATTTTTATCTCAATGTCGGCTTCGGGACGAAAACCGCTTAATTCGATCATTTGTTTGGCCAATTCCAAAATTTTGATCGGTTCTCCCATATCGAGAACGAAAATCTCTCCGCCAGTTCCCTGTGTCGCGCTTTGCAAAACCAGCCCAACGGCCTCCGGAATTGTCATGAAATAACGCTCAACATCAGGATGTGTAACGGTAACTGGTCCACCACGGCTTATCTGCCTGCGGAAAATGGGAACCACGCTTCCGGAGGAACCGAGCACGTTGCCAAAACGCACCGCCATGAAGTTCGTCCGATTATCGGGAACATAATTAAGAGCCTGGATGTATTTTTCCGCCAAACGTTTGCTGGCGCCCATCACATTGGTAGGATTTATCGCCTTGTCCGTGGATATGAAAACAAATTTTTCGACCCCGAATTCCATCGAAATATCGGCCATCAGTTTTGTCCCCAAAACATTGTTTCTCAGAGCCTCCGCGGGCTGGCGCTCCATCAGGCTGACATGCTTGTGCGCAGCTGCATGAAAAACAATTTGCGGGCGATGTTCCCGTATGATTTCCCGTATGTTATTTCTATCCTGAATATCCGCTACGAGCGGCTGCAAAATAGGTTCATGTCCTTCCTCCATCAGGTTTTGTTCGGCCTGGAAAAGCTGGATTTCGGCCCGATCAAGTATCAGTAGCCTTTCGGGACCATAAAAAGCCACTTGCCTACTTAGTTCGAAGCCAATACTTCCCCCAGCCCCGGTAACCAATACCCTTCGATTTGAAATCATTTCCCGTATGTTATCCGACTCAAGCTGTATGATCTCCCTGCCGAGCAAATCTTCTATTTCCACGGGACGCACCCGGCTGGCTCTTATCCGCCCTGTCGTTAATTCAGCCAATGACGGAACAATTTCCGCTTTTAGGCCGATCTTGGCGGCCAAATCCACGATCTCGCGGATGCGCCGAGCAGGCGCAGAAGGCATGGCGATTATGATCTCTTCGATGCCGAATGTTTGGCAAATGGCTTCCATCTTGTCGGGTTTGTCCACCACCTTGATGCCGTGAATATGTTTTCCCCATTTTTTGCGGTTGTCATCCAGAAAAATTATTGGACGCATGCCCAAACCCCGGTTAGCCAGCATATCCGCAGCCGTTGCCGCGCCAACATCACCGGCGCCCACGATGGCAATCCGGCGCTGTTTTTTTGGGGTTTCTCCATTCCCCGTAAAATACCTTTCCCTGGCTACTCTTAAAGTAATTCGAAACCCTCCGATTAGAATCAGGGAAAAGATAAAATCTCCCAGGATAACGCCCCGTGGCGGAATAGGATTCCCCCCCATTACGAACCAGGTAATGGTCAATATAAAACTGGCCAAGGATAAAGCAAAGAAGACACGGTAAAAATCCGGGAGACGAAAATAACTTAGCAACCCTCCAAACTGTCCAAAAAGCAGAAGTAAAAACAGTTTGAGAGGCACAATCCATAAAATATTTTCAATTCGCAGTTCTTTCCATTCACCTGGTACGACAAAATCGAACCTTAATTCATAAGCCAGAAATAGGCTGGCCGCCAAAGCGCCGGAATAAGCCAAAAAAAGGAAAGGCGTTCGCGATGGCAGCAAATACCGATAGAGCCCGGAAAATAGCAATATTTTATTGGACATCAATTATTCTATTCGAAAAACTTACTCTTGCCTCATCTGTCGGCAAATCAATAGCAACTTCTTATGACAGCAACCACGCGTTTCAGTTGTTCAAGGGTTAAGGCAGAACCCGATGGAAGGCAAAGGCCGGTGTGAAACAACTTTTCCGCAACTTCTCCTCCAACTTTTTCGCAATTGGAATAAAGCGGCTGCAAATGTAGAGGCTTCCATACAGGTCGGCATTCTATGTTCTCCTCCTCCAGGTGCAATCGAATTTTATTTGGCGATATCCCAGATAATTCTTCATTAACCGTAATGCAGGATAACCACCGGGTGCCCTTGCCATATTCTGCTTCAGGCATAAAATCAATTCCCGGCAAATCGCATAACGCCGCTTGATAATAATCAAATACTTTTCTCCGGGCCGAAATAAAATCAGCCAGTTTCACCAATTGCCCCCGCCCAATTGCAGCCAGAACATTGCTCATACGGTAGTTATAACCTTGTTCGGAATGTTGGTAATGGACAGCCGGATCACGCGCTTGTGTCGACAAAAAAAGCGCCTTATCAGCCACGGCCTTATCTTTGCAAATGATCATGCCGCCGCTGCTGGTCGTCATAATTTTGTTACCGTTAAACGAGAATACTCCAAACGGCGAGGAAACACCGGCGCTGCGTTCTTTATAGGTTGCCCCAAGAGCTTCCGCGGCATCTTCGATAACGATCAGATCATAACGAGCGCAAATTTCTTGGATAGAATCGAGATCCGCGCACTGACCGTAAAGATGGACCACATTTACCGCTTTTGGCAGCCGATTGGATGCGGCTCGCCGGCCAAGCCAATCCTCTAATAAGTTTGGGTCCATATTCCAGGATTGAAAGTCACTGTCTATAAATATCGGTTTGGCGCCAATATAGCGAATCGGATTTGCGGAGGCTACAAACGTTAATGTGGAACACAAAACCTCATCCTCTGCCCGAACTCCGGCTAATACGAGGGCGAGGTGCAAAGCGGATGTTCCGGAGTTCAGGGCAACGGCGTGGTCTGCGCCGGTACATTGGCAAAACTCCTGTTCAAAGGCTTTCAACTGCGGTCCCGCTGGCGCTATCCAGTTCGATTCAAAAGCATCTTTCACCATTAGCCACTCTTCCATCCCTATATCTGGAGGTGAAAGATAAATGCGTTCTTTATTCAGATTTGTCATTCTCCATTAGAAAAGTTTCCACAAATTCAGGGATCCTCATGTTTGAGTTACCGGTCTCGCCGGAATACCCAACACAGTAGTGTCCGAAGGAACATCATGAGTAACAACACAACCGGCTCCCAAAACGGCATTATCGCCTACTCGGCAACCCGGAAGGACGGAGGCATGGCTGCCCACAAATACTCCCTGCCCCAATTGCGGGTAGTGTATAAAAAAGAATGTCATTTTGTATTTTTAGCTGTACAAATAGCGCTAGGCAGTTTATTCTTAGTGCATGGTTACTAAAATTATTAATTGTCGGCACTGTGGAAGTGAAAATATCATTAAATTTGGCAAGACGCCCAACCATAAACAGCGCTACCGCTGCCATGATTGTGGTAAACAAAGCCGCGAAAACCCCACAGTGAAATACACCGAAGAGCAAAAAGAAATGATCCTTCGAGTCTATCAGGAACGCAGCAGTCTACGCGGTTTACAGCGCGCCTTCGGGGTGAGTCCCAACACCGTTTTGAGTTGGTTAAAAAAAACGACAATCGCTGCGACCGCTCAAAAGCACGATTCTTGCGGCCCGCCGCCATGATGTCATTGAACTGGACGAACTGTGGTCTTTTGTGGGGCGCAAGAGCGATGCCCAATGGGTTTGGATCGCTCTTTGCCGACGCACCCGTCAAATCCTCTCCTATGCCATTGGGCCTCGGGATTGGTATCGTTGCCGGGAACTTTACGAGCGTCTGCCACGGGCCTACAAAAGATGTGCCACCTACAGCGACTTTTGGAGCACTTATGATGAAGTCTTTCCTCATAACCGATCCGTGGGAAAAGAAACCGGTGAAACGGCCCATGTGGAACGATGGAACAATACCCTGCGCCAACGACTGGGTCGTTTCACACGCAAAACCCTCTCCTTTTCCAAGCTTAAGAGTATGCATGAAACCTGTCTGAGACTTTTCATTCATCAATATAATCAAGAATTAGCCACCATTCCTACTTAATACACTACCCAATTGCGCATGTCCCGAAATATCGCAAAAACAGCTAAATTGGCAAAAATCTCCAATTACAACAATATGATTTAAACAGTAAATTAGATTAATTCTTACATAATTACCGATTATCAGGTCAATCGTTAGTATAGCCCTAGGGCATATAACATTTCCATCTCCCATTGTGATGTTGTGCCCCAAAATAGCCGTTGGATGTATAATATTCACAAATCTACCACCTCGGCTTAGCATTTTCTTTACACATTTCCTTTTAATTGAAGGGATGCCAATAGCGCATACAAACACATCAGCTGACTCAGGTTGATAATTTTCAATAGTATCTATTATGCCAATCGTAAGAGTATATCCTCGCAATGCATCCAGGTTATCATCCAGAAACCCTTTAATAACCCATTTATTATTATGTTCCGGGCACTGACTAGCCCAAGTATAAACTTTTCGCCCAAAATCTCCCGCGCCAATAATAATTAATTTTTTCACGTGCTATTTGAGATCATAACGGGTATTGGATTCATTTCCCATAAACTCTTGTGTTGTCGCGTGTCCTTCTTGCGTTATGCCTTCACATTTAAATGTTTTCACCACAGTTAATATAAGAATTTTCAAGTCGAGCATAATACTTCTGTTATCCACATACCAAACATCCAACCTGAATTTATCTTCCCATAAAATTGCATTCCGTCCATTGACCTGTGCCCAGCCGGTTATGCCAGGTCGTACCTCGTGCCGCCGAGCTTGTTCGGGGCTGTAACGTTTGAGGTAGCGCATTAATAACGGCCTTGGTCCTACAAGGCTCATATCACCCCGTAACACATTAATCAGTTCAGGCAGTTCATCTAAACTCGTGCTGCGCAAAATGGTACCAAATTTTGTAAGGCGTTCCTTATCCGCCAAAAGTTCTCCCTCATTATTATAAATATTTAGCATGGATCTGAATTTTAACAACGTAAATTTCCGACCGTCCAACCCAGGTCTGTCATGTCGAAATATCACTGGCGTTCCAAGCTTTATTCTTATCAATAGAACAATTATCAAAAAAACCGGTATAAACATAATCAACAAAATGGTTGAAGCTAGAATATCGATGCCTCTCCTCATTTTACATAGATTCAACCAATGGAAGACAATTCTTCAGAAATACTTCCTTGCAGTAATTCTTTTTCACAAAGTCATATCCGTTTTTAATAATATATTTATATGCCACCGGATTTTCTAACGCGTCAATAATCATTCTCGAAAATTCTTTGGATTCATTGCCGCACAAAAAATGTTTTCCGGGAATTCCCTCAATACCTTGAATTCCAACTCTTGTTGAAACAAGCAATTTTCCCCATGCCATTGCAATCAAACTTTTTATTTTAATGCCAGACCCACTATCTTGTGTATTTAAAAAAATAAATCCATTTTCCAATATAGGTTTCACATCTGATATATATCCTAATCCCCTTATACCAATCGATGTGTTATTAAAAGATTCTGTATTTTGTCCACCAAGTATTAACAATGCATGAGGTATCTTCGATTTAATTCTTGGCCAGTCCTGCTCGATAAATTTACGCAATCCGCCTTCCTTTCGATAATCGATAGTAACAAGACTAATTATTGTGTAGAAATCTACTTTTGATATGTTGTGTTCTTCGGGAATATCGACATATACCCCAAACACGCCATTTGAATCCACTCCAAGGTTCTTCTTATAAATATTGGCATCTCTTGCTGTAATTGACCAAACCAAGTCTGCCATATTTAAAGTTCTCAATTCAAAATACTTTACTTTAGCCACTTCTATAGTCCACGCAATGCGTATCAATAAATTACCCTGTTTACTGAAATTTGAAAAAGCCTCAAAAAGCACGTCGTGACTTCTAACTACTGTTTTTATACGATGATTTCCTTTTTTTAAGTATTTTTGAAAAATTGCAATTGGGATGCCTTCAAATATCACAACTGGCATTACTCCATACTTAGATTTATATTCTTCAATTACTTCCGAAAGCGCATAATAAAGGGATTTGTCCCTGAATTGCTGCACACAGGCTGGTAAAGAGCTTAACAAACTTGAAATGAATCTTCTTAATAAACTGTGGCGTTTTATAGAAAGATGTCTAAATTCAATATTAGGAAATATGTTCTTTATATTTTCAACTAATTCCGATTCTGTTACACCTACATAACAAATGTTTAAATATTTCTGCCTCATAGCTGCAATCGTAGAACTTGTAGCTATGCCATATCCAGAATTGTTATCCGGCCAACCATGAGCAACAATTATCACAGATTTAGACAATTTTATAGATTCCCAACAGATATTTTTTTTAATTTAATTTTTATTAATTTATAGCGGGATTCACTCTTCCGTGGTATAAATACGATATTTTGACCACATTTTTCATCAAACAGTTTTTTTTTTATCGAAAAATCAGATAATATGTACCCATCATAATTTCTTTTATACATAAACGAAAATATATCCTTCACGTCATAACCGTATCGATGTCCGTGACCGATTTCGAGTATAATAATGCAATTGTTTTTTTCTATAATTTTCTTTGCACCTCGCAATACGTGCATTTCATAACCCTCAACATCACATTTCAATAGACTTGTCTCTAATAATTTTGGATGTACATGAATTAAATCGTCCAATTTTTTTAAAATGACCATAATTTTATTTGAGACTATTCCATCGCCAGAATATGCTAAATGACTCAAACCCCTGAATCGACGACCGATGGAATCACAGACATTTAGGTAATGTTGTTCCTCCTTATCGGATAGGCCGTATTCAAAAATAATTGTGTTTTTTAAGGATAACAGCTTAATTGTTTTTTTTGTTACCTTTGCATAATAAGGGTCGATTTCAAAAGCGTAAACTTGTCCTTCCAGGCCAACGGCTTTTGAAAGATGGTATGTCCAATTTGCTCCATTGGCACCTGCATCAACAGCTACTTCCCCCTTCATCAAACATAGAGATATTATATTCATTTCCGGTTCACGGTTTTTACCCTTCTTTATCAAATAAACAAATCGGAGGGCATGAATCCATTCCAGTCCCCCTTCACCGAATAAGGCTTTAAGAATCGTTACAATTAACGACTTCATTAATTTTTCTCCACCCAATTCACAGGCACATTACCAGTTAAAGTTTCGTAAAGTTTTTCTGGAGTGTTCTGAATTAGATATTTTTTTATAACTGAATTATTTGTTATATTTGTTTTAATATATAACAACTCACTTAATTTTTTCCTGAAGTCCAATTCACTTTCCGCCGAAAATGTTTTTCCTGCAGAAAGTCTCATTACTCTTTTTCCAAGAATCCCCCAATTTGTAGCCAAAACTGGCACCCCGTTATAAATTGAGTCGACGAAAATACCACTGCTTCCACCAAAGTATATATATGGCAAAATCACAGCTGAGGCATTCGAGTATAAATAATACATTTCTTGCTCTGACAATTTCCAATCCATTAATATTACTTTCACTGGATAAACAAATTTTTCACATAGCATTTTAATTTCAGGTGATTTTTCGATTGAACCACCTATAAATACTCTCAATGGAGTGTCCCATTTCAGTAATGCACGAAGTGCCCAAGAAGTACCTTTATGTGGTAAATGATATCCCATAAATACTATTGTTGGTAATTTACTTTCCTCTTGTACATACTTGGATGTAATCTCATTAGTACGTCTTTTGAAGGGGTCTGGACACCACTCTACTTGATTGCTAATCAAATGAATGTTTTTAAAATATTTTACTATATCTTCGTTCACAAAGTATATTTTTGTATTCTTAAAACATATTAAAAACATTATTATAAAGCCTGATACCAGTAATTTTTTGACCCAATCAATTAAAAAATATTTTCTAGGATAAAAGAAGCTGCCACCAAACCAAATCCCTTCGATATTAGGAATTTTCTGAAATAATAATCCTTTTTCTATAAAAAACATTATATTTGAATATAACAAATAATCAAAGTGAAGATGAAGGCATTCTGTAACTTGTTTATTATAATTCAATAATTTGATTATTTTTTCAAGCTCCTCTTTTGCTAGTGGCATTTTTTTGAATGGAATATACACTGTAGCTTTGCAATTTTCTTTTACACAGTTTGATACTTCATTCCATAAGGATTGAGAGGTCAACAAAATGCCATCAAATCCACTTCTTATCATTATTTCGACATAATTGGGATGGTGACCGGTCGGATTAAAATCAACAATCAATTTCATTATCTGCTCAATCCACTTTCCTTATTAACCCGCGTATAATTGATTTTAATATAATTTTAAAATTATACATTTTATCGTCACTCGCTTCGAATATAGCTCCAATACACTCTTTAATCCCCTTTAGATCCAAATTAGCCACTTTAAATCCGAGCAAGTAACCGATAACTCCAACGTGATATTTTCGCATCCTATGCTCTCCTCTGTCATCGCCGTACCAATCAATAAATACAGGAAGCCACTTTTTAACAAATCGATTAACCCCATCGAGTCTAGAGCGGATATCATTCATCATGGTAAATCGATTTAATCGGCTGTAGGATATAACTAATGGCTCCTCTACCACTACACATCTAAAGCCCTTGAGCGCAACTGCCATCCATATATCGTGATCTATTCCTGAAGTCAATGACTCATCGAATCCACCAGCTTGAAGAAGAGCTTGTCTGGAAAACATTGACGAAGATGAAATTGTTTGAATGCCTTCCTTGATAATAGCTTCCTTGAGAATACCATTGTTGGCAGCCCTTAACAATTTTGGAGATCGACGGCTTCCCGGAAATCGTGTTTCCAGGCTTGAATGGATTACGCCAAAATCTCTTTTTTTGTCCTCTCCCAGTTCGATTATCTTATCTATAAGGATTTCAATTCTATTTTTTTTCCACTCATCATCATCATCTAAAAAAGAAATATATTTTCCTTTGGCCAGGTGCAAAGCCACATTTCGAACAAATGGTAAACCGTGGTTTTCTTTAAGGCGCTTGTAAAATATATTGGATAGGTTATTTTGTGAAAACCACTTTTCAATACCACTTGTAGAACCATCTTCTACAACAATTATTTCGAGTTTTTCATATGATTGCCCATTAACGCTTAATATAGCTCTTTTTGCTTCCCAAAGTCTGTCATAGGTTGTCACAACAGCAGTGACTAGTGGCTTTGTATTTTTTAAATTCTTCGTCATTTATAGTTATTTTTAAGGGTAATATTATGCAATATTATCCATATTACCGCAGTAGATGAGGATTATGGTTCGATAGTTTTGGAAGTTTCGTAAGCTTTACGCATTGGCTATTCTAATCTGAATTTTTACGTTTGAACCTATGATTGCAAAATATTTGATATGCAGTTAATGGTGAGTTATGATCCGCTCCTACAATTATCTGTAAATGCTTTTTATGGAGGGTATTATCGATTTATCTATTTTAATTATAGCCAAACCATAAATTATGAATGCCGTTAATATTATCAACAAGAAAACTATCCAATTTCCGGGAGTGATTTTAATCAACAAAGAAACTGCCAAAGCCATGATTGAAACCGGAAGAATCGTTTTGCCAAATCCATGAATCCATTCGAAATAACCGCCCACCCGTTTATGGACAAAATAAAGACTGATTGGAAGAATGAGTAAAGAGGAAATTGCGGAAACAGCGGCAATACCAACTAAACCGGCCAAATTGTATCCAAAATAAAGCAGAGCACCAATTGACATTGCCCTAACAGACTCCAAGACCAAAATTGGCTTTGGTTTTCCAGTGGCTTTAAAAAAGGCACCTCCCAACCCGGCAACACTTCTAAATAACCCTCCTATTACCAACAGGGAAAGGGGCAACGCAACCGACTCCCATTTATCCCCTAAAATGAGGGGAGTAAACTTAGGTGAGAGGAGAGCTACCCCGATGGCAGAAGGCGCGACAAGAAGGATAGAATAGCGAAGGGTAAGACTGAATGCCTGCCGCAATTTCACGGAATCGTTTTGCAGTTTTGCATAAGCCGGTTGCGTGACTCTGCCGACGACCTTGACGAATTCTGTGGTCGGAAGGTTTGCCAGGTAAACCGCCATGAAATAAATACCTAAAGTTTCTGTATCAAGGAAATGTCCGATAAATATTTTATCCAGATTGAGAGCCAGGTAACTGACAATACCAGCGAGGAAAAGCCATACTCCATAATTCCAAAGGAATGCTGCTTTTCCCAATCTAAATTCAAATCTTGGACGGTATGGATGGAATAAAAACGAGGTAATTGTCGCCACCAGTTCACCTGCGAATAAACCGTAAACCATTCCCAAAACGTTTTTAAAATAAAAAGATAAGGTTATAGTGGCAATGAAAGTAACACCGACAAATATAAGATTGAAATAGGATTCCTTTTTAAAATTCAAATCTCGCTGAAGAAGGATAATACCGATGCTCCGGAAACCGCGAACAAATTGAGTTAGAGCCATGAATTGAGCAACTTTGACAACAGCAGGCTCATGAAATATTTTTCCCATTAATGGAGCCAAAAGCAGGCATAAAATTGCCAATATTATACCTCGATATACCTGAATCCAATAGCTTGTGTGGAGGAAACTTTCCAAGTCATCTCGAATATGAATCAAGGCATCTTCAAATCCAGTTCTAGTGAACACCTCGAATGCCAGAATCATGATTGAAGCAAGTGCGAACAGTCCGAATTCTTCAGGGGCGAGCAGACGCGCCAGAATTAAAGTGCGCAATAAGGCCAGACTCCTCTGAATTACTTGCAGACTGAGAACCCAAAAGCTGCCTTTAATAATTTTATGCGAAAGTTCTTTCATTAATGAAGGTGAAATTACAACTAAATCACGATTCACCATAAAAATCGGCAATTAACGACACCACATACTCTTGCTGGTCTATGGTGAGTTCAGGGTAAATCGGAAGAGCCAGTGTTTCCTTTGCGGCTTTTTCGCTATGGGGAAAATCACCTTCGGCATAACCCAAAAAGGAAAAGCATTTTTGCAGGTGAAGAGGCACAGGGTAATAAACCTCATGGCCAATCTCTTTTTTTCTCAAAAATTCGCACAACTGATCACGCCGGTCAGATTTTATGATGTATTGATTATAAACATGGCGTGAGGTTTTATCGACAGGTGTTTTAATCAATTCCCGATTTATTAAGCCCGATTCTTTAAAAAGGCGGTTGTAGCGTTGGGCATTGATCTGACGAGCCATAGTCCAGCTATCTAGATAGGATAGTTTCACGGTTATGACTGCCGCCTGTAAAGCATCTAAACGGAAATTTCCACCCACCTGGTCATGATAGTATTTTTGTTGCGACCCGTGATTACGTAATGATGCCATAATATCAGCTTTCTCCCGATCATTGGTTACAACCATTCCAGCGTCTCCGGCAGCCCCCAGGTTTTTAGATGGGAAAAATGAGAAACATCCATAACTTCCAAAGGTTCCAGCCCTCTTTCCATTATTTTCGGCTCCGATAGCCTGAGCGGCATCTTCTATTATAGTCAAATCATGTATTTTGGCCAAGGAAACTATGGGATCCATATCGGCCAATTGACCAAATAAGTGAACTGGTATAATTGCTTTTGTTTTTTTCGTTATTTTTTCCGTTATGGCGGAAGAATCTATAGTGTATGTACCAGGGTCGATATCAACAAAAACGGGTCGCGCCCCCAACCGGACAATTGAACCGACGGAAGCAAAAAAAGAGAAGGGAGTGGTAATTACCTCGTTGCCCTTGCTTATGTTCTCGGCCATCAGACTGATGATGAGGGCATCCGTCCCGGAGGAAACGCCGACTGCAAATTGGCAATCAGAATAAGCTGCCACGGCTTTTTCGCATTCAGTTACCTTGTCACCATTAATGAACATTTGTGAGGAAAAAATTTCGGCGACAACGGAATCGATCTCCGTTTTAATAGAATGGTATTGCGCTTTTAGGTCGAGCAGGGGAACTTTCATAAAAATAATGGGATTATAATTTTCTATCCTATGAAGGGATTGGTATTAGATGTTCTCTGAAGCCGAAATGATGGCGGGAAGCCAGCTTCTATTTTCGGTAGTGTATTAAGTAGGAATGGTGGCTAATTCTTGATTATATTGATGAATGAAAAGTCTCAGACAGGTTTCATGCATACTCTTAAGCTTGGAAAAGGAGAGGGTTTTGCGTGTGAAACGACCCAGTCGTTGGCGCAGGGTATTGTTCCATCGTTCCACATGGGCCGTTTCACCGGTTTCTTTTCCCACGGATCGGTTATGAGGAAAGACTTCATCATAAGTGCTCCAAAAGTCGCTGTAGGTGGCACATCTTTTGTAGGCCCGTGGCAGACGCTCGTAAAGTTCCCGGCAACGATACCAATCCCGAGGCCCAATGGCATAGGAGAGGATTTGACGGGTGCGTCGGCAAAGAGCGATCCAAACCCATTGGGCATCGCTCTTGCGCCCCACAAAAGACCACAGTTCGTCCAGTTCAATGACATCATGGCGGCGGGCCGCAAGAATCGTGCTTTTGAGCGGTCGCAGCGATTGTCGTTTTTTTTAACCAACTCAAAACGGTGTTGGGACTCACCCCGAAGGCGCGCTGTAAACCGCGTAGACTGCTGCGTTCCTGATAGACTCGAAGGATCATTTCTTTTTGCTCTTCGGTGTATTTCACTGTGGGGTTTTCGCGGCTTTGTTTACCACAATCATGGCAGCGGTAGCGCTGTTTATGGTTGGGCGTCTTGCCAAATTTAATGATATTTTCACTTCCACAGTGCCGACAATTAATAATTTTAGTAACCATGCACTAAGAATAAACTGCCTAACGCTATTTGTACAGCTATTAATCCGTCAATTGAATAGTAACAGTTAAGCGGCGTATTGAACATCCCGATGATGGAAGAGTTTTTTAATCAAAATTGGTTTTCGTTGCCTGCTGCGCAGGTGGGTTCGCAGACTTCCCTGCAACTCAATTTGGCTGCGCGGGGCCGGCAGGTTCTTCAAGTTGGCTTTGACCGTGTTATTCAAATACTCATCGGGGTTCAATTCGGGACTGTAAGATGGTAGATAAAAAATCCCGATCCTATCGCGGTGGGCTTCAATCCAACCGGTTACTTTTTTAGCATGATGCACTCTCAGATTGTCCACAATGAGAAAGATTTTCCGTTTGGCTCCTTTGATTAATTGGCGCAGAAATTTGATAAACAGTTCCACATTCAAGGCTCCCTTGTAAACCATGAAACGCAGCTTTCCACGGTTGGTTATAGTCGAGATCATGCTCGTGCTAAAACGACGCGCACTGCGTTTGGCAACTGGCGTTTTACCGCGCGGAGCATAACCTCTTCCCCGATGATCTTCGCTACTGATGCCGGTGATGCCGGTTTCATCTCCCCAGTGGATTTGGGCCTGTTGCGCTTTGGCTCTGGCTTCGATGGCCGGGTAAGTTTGATCAAGCCACTTCTTAATCGCCTCAGGCTGCTGCTCATAGGCTTGTCTTCGAGGTTTTTGTGGAGTGAAACCCCAACGGCGAAGATACTCGCCCACCGTGCGGATCGGCATCTTCAAAGCAAACTGCCTTTCAATCAACTCTTGCACCGCTTGGCGCGTCCACAGGGCAAAGGGCATCTTAAGCTGGTCGGGTCTCTTATCGGTAATCATTCGGCACACCATGCGCTCTTGTTGGGAGCTCAATCTTCGACATTGGCCCTGCCGACGGCCCCGTTGTCCAAGCCGCAGGGCTTTTGGCCCTCCATTTCGGTAAAGGGCCCACCATTTGCGCACAGCGCTGATCGATACCTTTAAAACCACGGAAACCTCTTCATAAGTGCAACCCTCTCTTTTCAGATCCACCGCCCGACACCTCAGCTCATATATAGTCTCTTCGCTTAGTGAACGCGCATCATTCCTATTCATGAACCTACTTTAGCATAAGTTATTGATATGTCACTATTTATTTGCCGGGTTATTGATATGTCACTATTTATTTGCCGGATTAATAAAAATACAAAATAACATTCTTTTTTTATACACTACCCTATTTTCCAGGTGCCATTGAACCGTTTGCTTGAATCCATCTTCCGGGGTCATTGCAGGCTCCCAGCCAAGAATTCGTTGAGCTTTTGTGATATCGGCCTGCGTTTCCCGCATATCGGCGGAAATATTGGGACCAGGTTGAATCTTTGCTTTTTTGCCGGTTAGTTTTTCCAGCAATTGGAAAAGATTGTTTATAGGAAGTGGATTTTTTCCGCAGCCGATATTAATGATTTCATACCCCAAATCTTTAAGCCCAAGAATGGTCCCATCGACGACATCATCGATATAGGTGAAGTCACGCGATTGATTGCCGTCACCGAATAATTTCAGGGGTTTATGGCCAAGAATCCACTCGATAAAACGAAAAGTCGCCATATCGGGGCGGCCGGCAGGTCCGTAAACTGTAAAATATCGCAATACGGTTACATCGATTCCGTAAAGGTGATGATAGGTGTAAGCCAACGTCTCGGCTGACTTTTTGGATGCTGCATAAGGAGAGATCGGAGTGTTGGAAGGATGGGACTCGACAAACGGTGAATCCTCACCGGCATAAAGTGAAGAAGTAGAGGCGAGGACTAATTTCGCGGTTTTAAATTTTCGCATAGCCTCCAAAATATTGATTACGCCCAATGAATTAGTACGAAAATAATCTTGAGGAATTTGTAAACTCCGGCGGACTCCAGCTCGCGCAGCCAGATGGAGCACGGCCCGAGGTCGATGCTTGGCAAATATCTTGTTAATTTCAGTTTCATTTTCGATGTCCGCCTTATAAAAAATGAATTTGGGATTTTTCAGCAGTCGATCGAGGCGGAATTGTTTCAATTCGATGGGGTAGTAATCATTCAAATTATCCACTCCAATTACGCTGTGGCCCTGATCCAGTAATTTTTCCGTCGTGGCGGCTCCGATAAATCCGGCAGCCCCAGTTAGAAGTATATTTTGCAAAGCTTTAATTCCTCACGGTTAGATACAGAATTACCGGTAACTGAAAGGATAAATTTATTGTTAATGTCAATGCCAAGCTGCCGCCCCTGGCCGTTCGGCGTTTTGCTGAAGCCAGTCCGTATATCAGATTTTGACTGTGTGGATCCATAGAATCCGGCGGAAGCTTGCAGGCATTTCATGCTTCCGTAAAAAATTGAGGCGAAAAGGCCGTTGCCAGGATCAGGTATCGATAAATTTCAATACCCAGGGCAAAAGTCCCCTCGCCTTTTTATTCCAGGTAAAAAGGTAACTCATTCTTTCCTCGAAAATTTTTCTTTTTTCAGACGGGCTATGGTCGAGAATTTGCTGGAGGTTGATCAGACGTTCCTCCCCGTTTTCAAGATGCGGCATGATGCGTTCCCGCAAAAAACCGGCGGAAAGATTGCGCAAACGCAGCTCGGCCACAAAATGATCTTTGCGCTCTCCGGCTATGTAGGTTGTTTTGACTGCTCGAATATTTCGCAAGAAACGAAGGCTCTGGCTTGTCGAGCCTTTGCTGATCTTCAGACGATGCATAATTTCGTTAAAAGTAAGAGGTTCGAGGGAGCAATAGAGGAGGCCATAAATCTCACCGACCGATTTTGGCAGACCAAGGACTTGGGCGGTCTGAACAAAAATATGGATGATTTCGAGTTCAAACGGGCTGAGGTGGGAAGATATGGATGCGTCCGTAGAAATCTTGATCAAGGATGAGGATGAAATTGCAAAGGTTTTGCTTCGCTTCACCTCTTTTTGCAGGTTAATGGCCATAAATTCGCCAAATAATAGGGAGAAATCGACTGAGTTCAAGAAAAAATGAACTATGTGAACTTAAAATTTCCGGAAATATTTAAATTTCTATTTATCAGTGATCCCGAGGTCGGGTAGGGAATGCCGAATAAGTTATGAGGGGGTCTGTTCTAACTTTAGCAGCTTGGCAGTTTTTAGTTTATAGTAAAACCACAGGCCGCCTTGATACATAAAGGAAATTGCCAAAACCATTGAATAAAAAACGCGATTCGAGAAGGTTGCAAATTCTCCCAATTCCTGGTCGCTCATCTCCAGGGTCAATCTAAGCATTTCCAGAATATCCGCTGGAACATCTTTTAAAGGATCGGAAGAATCGAATGAGAAAATGCTAAAACAAACATAGGCGATGATCAAACTTAAAAGCCAGAGTTGGCTGCCTTTGAGCCATTTACCCGCATCCGACTGACCGTTGAGCAATTTTTTGCGGCCTTTCAGTTCCATGACACCGGAATAGGTGATGGCGATTCCCACGAGAGCATAGAGCCAATCCTGGAAGGCAAGCGAAAACAAAGTGCATAATCCGGCAAATACGGTAATGCTACCGCCATTCCATTTTGAGACTGTCGCAACCCCACGAATTATTTTCTCTTTTGGGTCCATTTATTATCCTCCGCCGAAGTTCGGATTGTAGAATGGTTATTCGTGAGAATGCGGCACAAAAGCGACGATCCGCAAGGGGCCGCCGCCGCCTCCTTTTATTTTCATGGGAAGCGCTATAACACGAAAGAACCTAAAGCCGGCAGACTGGAAAGGCGAGCCACATTTTCAAATACCGGGATATTATGTTTTAATAAAATCCGATGGCTGATAAAGACGCTCGATTGGCCGAAATCGATGCTCGGTGTGTCCAGTCCGATCGCCCCTACCCTTCTATTTTCAGTCAACCATTGAGCCGCCTTCGGGTCCAGACCTGGAAAATGAAGCTTGGCCACGGCTTGGGGGCCTCTTTCATCAGTTCCCATGTATTTTTTGCGGTCGGGCCAAAATCGATCGTAACCAGTATTTAGAAGCAGTATGGCACCATCGGGTATTTTGCCGTGAAGTTCTTCCCAAGCAATCAAATCCCCAATGCTGACGAGATAGTCCGGATCGGGAAGCGCCTTCTCTACGACATCAATGACGGCTGCGAATCCCAGTAATTTTTCAAGCGGAATTTCATCGGCAGTCATTTTCCCCTCCGCGAAATGGATGGGCGCGTCCAAATGAGTGCCGCCATGCTCGGAGGCCCGTAAAGTATTGGATGCGTAAAACCATCCGCTCTCGGTCATGCCGTGGTAATCCACTTTGAGGGAAAACCCATCCGCGGTTGGCCAATAGGGAGTTTTTTCAGAAAAATCATGGGTCAAGTCGATCCATTGACCCTCCCCGAAAGGCGATGTTTCTCGACCCGACAGGAACGAGCCCGCAACAAAAAGGCAAAGCAGTAATAATGGGCGCGAAATAGGAAATCTTCTTTTCATAACAACTTTTAATTATTGATAAATTACCTGGAAAAATAATTTAAGACTTCGACCAAAGGTTTCGTATTGAGTACTTGATCCTTGCCAAGCCAACCTTTGCGGGCGGCGTTTACACCGGCGTGGTAATAGTGAAGCCCCTCGGTGCTATGGGCATCGGGATTGATGGCGCAAAGCAGGCCCTTTTCGGCAGCGCTTCGCCATAGCCGCCAGTCCATATCCAGGCGGCTCGGATTGGCATTGAGTTCGATAATTTTACCATTGGCGAGGGCCGCCTCGATCACTTTTAGGCGGTTGATTTTGTAGGGCTCCCGGCGTAGAAGGATGCGCCCGGTTAAATGACCCACCATTGTCGTATGCGGATGTTCAATGGCCTTGATAATGCGCGCTGTCATCTCATCCTCACTTTGGCTGAAAGCGGAGTGTACGGATACCACCACATAATCGAGTTTTTGGAGCACCGAATCGCTGAAATCGAGTTGGCCGGAAGGTAAAATATCGCATTCCGTTCCGGTCAACAACCGGGTCGTGTATTTGCCGGATTCGTTGATGCGCCCAATTTCTTCAACTTGACGGAGCAAACGCTCCTCATCAAGGCCGCTGGCTTGAAAGCTGGCTTTCGAATGGTCCGCGATGCCGAGGTATTCCCAACCGAGCCTTTGAGCCTCGGCTGCCATTTCATCGAGGGTATTGTGCCCGTCTGAGGCGATAGTGTGATTATGGAATACTCCCTTGATATGGGATGGCTCGATCAAGCGGGGAATTTTTCCATTTTCGGCGGCTTCGATTTCGCCCAGGTCTTCGCGGATTTCCGGCGGAATGAAATCCAGTTTCAGAAAACGAAAAAGATCCGCCTCGCTTTCGATATTCACCTCCAGCAATTCCTCGCTCCCGCTCTCCGGGCGTAGGCCCCATTCGGTGAGGCTGAAGCCACTTTGCAGGGCTCGCTGCCGCATACGGACATTGTGGTCCTTCGATCCCGTAAAATGATGGAGGGCAAATACGAATTGCCTGGGCGGAACCACCCGAAGGTCTGCCTGGAGACCGCCCTGCAGTCGCACACTGGATTTAGTTTCTCCGTGAGCCGTTACTTCTTTCACCGATGGCTGGGCCGTAAACCAATCCATGACCGGTTGCGGGTGGTTGGAGGCGACTAAAAAATCGAGGTCGCCAACCGTTTCCAGGCGGCGCCGGAGGCTCCCTGCATGTTCGGCCCGCTCGACCGCCGGCAAGCCCCGCAAGCCCTCCAAAATCGGTTCCGCGGCGGCAAAGGCTGTCCACCACAAATGCCGTTTGCCATAAGCCTGGCGATTTTTTATCCCGGCAATTATTTTTTCCTGCGACTTTTCACCGAATCCGGGCAGGTCGGCCACCTGACCGCTATGGCAAGCTGCCTGTAATTTCTTTATGGTATCAACACCGAGAGACTCATGCACGGCCTTGATTTTTTTCGCGCCGAGGCCGGGAATTTCCAGCATTTCTACCAATCCAGGCGGCACCGATGCAACCAGCTTGTCGTAATACTCAAGGCTGCCGGTTTGGTAAAGAGTCTCGATTTTCTGGGCCAGGGCTTTGCCGATGCCCTTGAAGGAAGTCAGGCGGCCCTCGGCGACAACTTCGGCCAAATCCTCATCGAGACTTTCCAATATACGCGCTCCGGATTGGTAAGCCCGGAATTTGAAAGGATTTTCGCCCCTTAATTCGAGCAGCAAAGCGATTTCGGAAAGCACCCCGGCGATGGTGTTTTTATCCATATGCCGTCATTCAATCCCACGGCCCTGAGAGGGTCAAGCCCGCCCGGAATTCTTGTTAAAAACCGGTTCATAGGCGCAACCTTTTGGATAAGTTTCGCACATTTGAATTCCTTTTTGCAAAAAATGCATTTCGGCAGAATTCGTAGCCAGTGAAAAGGCCTTATTAAAAAAGTTTCCGGCTTTCTCCGTTTGGCCGTTGCGTAAAAGCATTTCCCCCATGGTGGCGGGCAAAAGGTAGTAATTCATTAACGCTTCAGTGTTTCTGAGCAGCTCCAATTCCGCCAGAGCAGCGGCGGGTCCTGCAACCATCCCCAGGTCTACAATTTTATTCAAAGCGTAAATCGGGGAGGAATCACTCTGGCAAAGACAATCGTAATAAAACAGGATATTCTCCCATTCGGTGGCTTCGTAACTTTCTGCTGAGGCGTGGCAGGCGGCTATTCCAGCCATTAGATGGTATCGGCTGAGGGCTTCCCCTTTACCCGCGCGGTCGAGATGATAGAAACCATGCTGCAAAGAACTTTTGTCCCACTTCGAGCGATCCTGCTCCGATAGTAAAAGCAAGTTTCCGACCGTATCCACCCTGGCTTCCGAGCGTGAATTTTGAAAATGCATCAGAGCCAGCAAAGCGTGTACCACTGGCATATCGCCAACCGGGTGATTCACCAAAAAATGAGCCAACCGAATGGCCTCCTCGCACAAATCTCGCCGAATCAGCGAATCACCCGCTGTCGCAATGTAACCTTCATTGAACAGAAGATAGATGGTTTCGAGAACGGCCTCCAACCGCCCCGGCATATCTTCGCTTTTCGGTAATTTAAACGGGATCCTGGTTTTCCTGATTTTGCGTTTGGCCCGCACCAGACGTTGCGCTACAGTTGTTTCCTGCAGAAGGAAAGCTCGTGCAATTTCAGAAACGCCAAATCCCCCTACAGTTTTCAGGGCCAGCGCTACCTGGGACTGGCGGCCAATTATCGGGTGGCAGCAAATAAAAACCAAGGTCAGTTGGTCGTCCTCAAGGGAATCGTCTTTATTAAATAGAGATTTAAAGGGCTCCTCAACGTTAAATTCGTTAGAAATGAGATTCAATTTTTCCCGAAGACGTTTCTCCCTTCTTAATAAATCGAGAGCACAGTTTTTAGCTACCCGAAAGAGCCAGCCGCCGGGGTTTGCCGGGATTCCATAAAAGGACCATTTCCGAAGCGCCTTGAGCATGGTTTCTTGAACCACATCTTCAGCCAAATGCAGGTTTTCCGGCCCAAACAGGCGGGTCAAGGAAGCGATCATTTGTCCCGCTTTGTGCCGGAACAAATGTTCGACTAGGACCTGAACTTCTTCTTCAGCCGAGTCGGCCCCGTCTTTTCCTTCTCTCTTCACTGGTTAATCGAGAACATCAATTTCACGCAATTCTATGTTGCCACCGTCGGGAAAAATAGGGCAGTTGGCTAGAAGCAATGCGGCCTCATCATAATCAGTGGCTTTAATGGTAATAATTCCACCAATAGTTTCCTTGGTTTCAGAAAAAGGACCATCAAGGACGATTTGGCCATCTTTCGAATTTAAAAAACGCACCCCGTCGTCCGTCAATTTATCTCCTCCGCTGAGAATTCCTTTTTCAGCCAGGGATTGCGTCCAGTCCCGGTAACGCTGGATGGATTGCTGGGTTTCCTCCGGCGACATTTTTTTAAAGGATTCATATCCTCCCCTCAACATTACAATGAATTTAGCCATTTGTTTTCTCCTTTTAAGTGTGTTTATTCACATTACATTAAAGTGGAAAATTTTTAAATATTTTCCTGATTAATAAACGAACTGTAACGCTATGAATCGACATAATCGGAGAAAAAATTCAGCCTCCCCGATGGTTTAATGATTGAAAGAAAAGGAAATATTAAAATAGGGACAACTGCGATTCTGATATTATTTGCTGCCGTCAACCTCATGTTGGGCGATTTTGAGCGGCTCTCCTACCGTAATCCTGGCTTGATAATCGATCTTGGTGTGGGCCTTTGGGCAAATCCGATGCCCATGGATTTTGACGGCGATGGCGATCTGGATTTGCTGGTTTCGACAGATGACGTGCCGAGCAATGGTGTTTACTTTTTCGAGAATGTTGATGGCAAAGTGAAGTTTCCCGTATTCAAACCGGGCATTAGGATCGGCCCCGGTATTCGCAGTGTGGATATTTCTTATGTCAACGGAAAGCCCAAAGCGCTCGGCCCGGCGAAAGAATATGTTGATTTTCCTCAGCACCAATTTAATCGACCCGTACCATTGCCCTTGGAGACCGATATTTTTGGAGAGGGAAAAATTCGCGCCAACCAGTGGAAGCTTTGCGATTATGATGGCGATGGAAGCGTCGATCTAATCGTTGGAGTTGGTGTTTGGGAGGACTATGGCTGGGACAACGCCTACAACGAAAAGGGGGTGTGGACGAGCGGGCCGTTGCATGGATTTGTTTATCTGCTTCGAAATTCGGGCAGCGATGAGTCGCCATCTTATGGCGAACCGCTATTGGTAAATGCCGATGGCAAACCAGTTGATGTTTACGGGATGCCCTCCACTAACTTTGCTGATTTTGACGGCGACGGCGACCTTGACCTCATGTGCGGATCGTTCGTTGACAGGTTTGCCTATTTTGAAAATATCGGGACAAGATGCGAACCCCGCTACGCTGCCGGGCGGGAGCTGACGCGAAATAACAAGCCGATACGGATGGATCTCTGCATGATTGTGCCGGTGGCCATCGATTGGGATGAAGATGGCGATGTCGATTTAGTAGTCGGGGAGGAAGATGGGCGCGTCTCTTTACTGGAACATACAGGAAAGGTGGTGGATGGGCTGCCTCAGTTTTTGCCTCCCAAGTTCTTTCAACAGGAGGCCGACGCGGTGAAATTCGGCGCATTGGCCACGCCCTTCAGTATCGATTGGGACGATGACGGCGATGAAGACATCATAAGCGGAAACACGGCCGGTTATATTGGGTTTATCGAAAACCTGGACGGAGGATACCCACCCAAATGGGCGGCTCCTCGTTATTTAAAAGGAGGGGGAAAGACTATTCGGATTATGGCGGGCAGCAACGGTTCCATCCAAGGACCAGCCGAAGCAAAATGGGGTTATACAGTGCTGAGCGCAGCCGACTGGGATGCAGATGGACTGACCGACCTGGTGGTCAACTCGATTTGGGGAAAAGTTATCTGGTTCCGCAATAGTGGGACTCGCGGAAACCCAAGACTCGATCCTGCCCGCCCGGTAAAAGTTGATTGGAATGGGAGCCCAGCAAATCCAGAATGGAATTGGTGGAGCCCGTCTGACAATGAACTTGCCACCCAGTGGCGAACAACGCCACTGATTATTGATTGGAACGGTGATGAATTAAACGATCTGATTATGCTTGATGCAGAGGGCTACCTGGCATTTTTCGAACGTCGGCAAACGAGCGGGGGGCTGACCTTGACGACGCCCAGGCGAATATTCCGGGGACGCAATGGTTCGGTTTTTGGGAGGGACCACAGGATGATTGAGGATGGAGAAGGGCTCCTTGTTTTAAACAATGGCTTTGCAGGTAAAAGCGGACGGCGAAAATTTGCCATGACGGACTGGGATCAGGATGGAAAAATCGACCTGCTGGTAAATTCGCGGAACATCAACTTCCTGCGAAACGTTTCCACTGAAAAAGACAGGGTCGTCTTTCGAGACGAGGGTCCGTTGGGAGATGCAAAACTCGCTGGGCATACCACGAGTCCGGCCCTCGTTGACTGGGATAATGATGGCATTAAGGACTTGCTGGTCGGGGCGGAAGACGGGTTTTTCTATTATTTGAAAAATCCACACTCAAATTGAGTGGTCCTCGACCTGATGAAAATCGATTTTGCCAAGGTCATTTCGCGGAATTTCCGTAAGGCATTTCCAACTTTTTGGAACCTGGCTGGGGTTGAGACCCTTACTGATGGAGGCTTTGATACTATCCGGGGATGTTTCCGCTGTTAAAGGAACATAAAGGGCAACAACTTTTTGCCCCCACTCCTGGTCGTTGACTCCATAAACATAAACATCCGCAACCAGACCAGATTTCACAATCGCCTGCTCCACCTCGGCGGGATCAACCTTTTCCCCGCCAGTAATAATGATTCTATCCAAACGCCCGGTCACATGCAGGTTTCCGTCACAATCAAGAAACCCCTTGTCTCCGGTGGCAAAAGCAGATCCCGACTCCCTGGGCGTATCGGGATAATATCCCAGGAATAATGATTTTGAACGAATATGAATTCTGCCTTTTGTTCCAGTTTCGGATGATTGCACACTATCATCGCTAATATTGATTTCCACACCCGGCATGGCCTTCCCCGACCCCTTTCGGCCGAAGAGAAATTCTGCGGGAGGGAGCGCCGCGCATACCGCCGCTGTTTCAGTCATCCCGTAGGAAGGGGCCAGGCGGATACCTTCATTTCGAGCCAGTTCGAGCAAATCATGGTCCACTTTGCCACCTCCCAGGAGAACCATTTTGAATCTTCTCAGCCAGGCGGTGGTTTCTTGGCAAGCAAGGAGCCGGCGCAATTGCAAAGATACCAGTGAAATAATAAATTCGCCGGGATTGAAATCGGGAAATCGTCCCGCCAGGAGTTCTTTACAGGAACCGAAAACCACCTTGCCCCCAGTCTGCCGGGCGCGGACCAACTGCATTAATCCGCTCACATGATGGAGGGGAAGGAGGCAATAGCTATTCACCGGAGCGATGCTGAACCCGGCCACGAAAGAATCCACCGCCGCCGTCAGGGTGTCCCGCGTATGAACCGCAAAGCGCAGACTGCCTGTGCTCCCGCCAGTTGGAATAAGGACGGCGCCCTCGGCCCTGAAGGCATCCTCCAAGCCGCCGCTTTTGCTTTTTTCAGGGATTGAAAGCCCCTCCGGTATTGAACCGCAAATTTCGTCAGGCTGTACCAGAATAAAAAGATCTTCCCATCGAGAAATCCCCCATTCGGTATCGGCCAGGAATATCCGGTTTTTTCCATCTTTTAAGGCCTCAGAAAAGAATTGTTGGAATTTTGCGGGGTCTTTCTCACAAAGGAGTATATCTTTTCCGTTTTGCTCCACCGGAATCGATGTTTTAGTTGGAGCATTCAACCGATTCCAGATTTGCGTAAAATCTTCCACTGTTAACAAATCCGGGTTCAGTTCCGGGCCATTCCCATGCAGGGATAGACCATCTTCGGCGAAATAACGGTTGGTTCCGAACCCCAAAGCAAAATCCGTATTGCCAGCCTCCGCAGCCAACTTCAACCCGGCCTGAAAACCGATGGCCGTCTCGAAGGCGGAGGAAAAAATCAAAGGACAGGGACAATTGGACGACCATTTGAGAAAAGCCTTTGGCGAACCCACCATTGAAGTCTTCACCACCAGCGGGCCCCTCCAATCGTTGGCAACCAAATCTTTCAGACTGTGCAAACCAGTGGCCGATTCATCCAGAGCGATGGCCGTGGAATGAGTCTCCGCTAAATCCCGCATCCGTCCCAAAGACTCCACGGGGAGAGGCTGCTCCAGAAACTCGATCTTGTCACAGCCTCGTAATAGTTCCAACCAGCGTTTGGCCTGCCATTGATCGAGGATTCCATTGGCATCGAGCCGGAGGCGGCCGCGGCCGCTTGGCGGTAGGGCGGTCACCAGCCGGTGAAATATTTTTTCTTCGGAATCGAAAACGTCCACCCCAATTTTCCATTTAAAAGTTGTGAAGCCCTCCTCTGCCAGGCGGATAACCTGATCAATAGCCTGTTTGCCGGAAGGAAGAAGGGCCGCCGTGCGCAGAGGGGGATTTACCTCAATCCGGATTGCACCTTGAGCGGCCATTGTTTGAGCCGATTCAAAGGCGAAGCGAACACAAGGAAGGGATTTGGGTATTACCTTGATCTGGCTATCTTCAGTTTCACCGCCTAAATTCTGGCAAAAATGCAGTGCCTCGGGCAGGCTTTCAGTAGCAAAATGGGGCAAAGGGGCCATTTCACCATAGCCGAATTTTCCAGCCTCGTCCTGTAGGCGGACGATGGCCCCTACCCTCTGTGCGCTATAAGCGGTTCCCAACCGGACCGGCTGGATGAATTTCCGTTTATAGGGCTTAAATTGAATCCGGTATTTCATTGGCCTGGTCCTTCTTAGATTGAGTCAAAGGAGTTTCCGAAAAAAATAAATTAGGCAAGGCTGTTTTGCATTGAACAGTAAACGAGGTAATGCCATAAGTCAGCGTTTTTGGTCTGAAAAGCAGGATAAACCGCTTATTAGGAACATCATTTTTTAGGATTTCCCAAACCCCAATTATTCATGGCCTTAACGCCTTTTTGCAGTAAATTAATAGCCGATGTCGGCATCAGCATGGGAGACGAGGGTAAAGGCCGCCTGGTCTGTGAACTGGTAAACGAAATAAACCATAACGCGGACGCGGCAAAGGGTTCCCGAGTCGGAATGGTCATTAAGGTCAACGGCGGAGCCAATTCCGGTCATACTGCGGGAGGACTGAAATTCAACCTGCTGCCCTGCGGTGTGGTCACCCGTGAGGTTCCCTGCCTGGCCATCGGTTCAGGAGTGGTGGCCGACCCGTTCAAGTTCTGGTGGGAAATCAAGCCACTGGAACGTCTGGGCTACAAAGTATTCGACCGCCTGCTTATCGACGAGCACACCATGGTCAGCGACTTGAGCCATCGCCTGCTCGACCTGGCATGGGAATATTACCGGGCCAACATATTGAAAGAATCGCCCCGCGGTTCAACCGGGCGCGGCATAACACCGGCCTATTGCGATGAGGTCGGTCAATGGCAGATTATCTATGCGGATTTTTTAGGTAAAAAAGAGGATTTCGCCAATAAACTGAGGCAGCGCATGGACCGGGCGCTACGCACCATCTACTACGTCTGCCGGGTGGATGAAGAGGCTTGGGACAGCTTCTTTGAAACCCTCACCGTGGCGGAAGCCAGAGCCAACGCACAAGCCATCAAAGAGGGCATATTCCCCGCCCAGGAATTTAATTTCGAGCGTTTCAAGGCTCCCTCCCCCGATTATCTGAATTTTGAGGCGGTTATCGATGCCTATTGGGAGGCGGGCTCGGCGCTGGCCCCAGTAATTGGCGATGTCAGGGAAGCCGTGCTGCGGAATATGGCAAAGGGCAATTTTGTGATCGGTGAATTCGGCCAGTCCTACTGGCTGGACAAGCGCCACGGTTTTTCTCCCAACGTGACCGCTTCCCACACCTACGTGCCGGAGTTTTTCCAATCGGCCGGAGTGCCGGCACAACCCATTCATACTGTCGGAGCCAGCAAAGCCTATGACACCAAAGTAGGCACACATGATTTCATTACACAACTGAATGATGAGCATCCCCTGGCCGGGAAACTAAAAAAACTGGAGTTCGGCGCCACGACCGGCCGACAGCGCATGGTCGGGTGGTTCGATGCAGTGGAAAAGGGCGATGCCCTTCGTTTTGGCGGTTTCCAGGATTTGATCGTAAATAAACTGGACGCTTTGACTTACTCCGATTCCTGGCAAGGAGGCGAACTGCTCATTTGCGTGGCTTATCAGTCACCCAATGGGACAAAATACCAACAGGTTCCACGAGACCAGGCCCTGCGGCGAACGCTGCGACCGGTTTTCCAGCAATACCCCGGATGGAGGGAGGATATTTCCAAAGTTCGCAGTTTTGACGCTTTACCGATAAACGCCAAACGCTATGTGGCCGGCATGGTCAAGGGAATATTGGATGTGGCCTATCGTGACGGCCATCGACCAAAGATACTGCCCAATCTGCGTTATATCGGAGTCGGTCCGGAACCCGCCCAGATAATCGATGACGTGCCAGAAACGGAAAAATTGATTAGCTTACTGGAATAAATTTAATTTTTCGGCCAACCAGCCGATATTTTAATATTGTACAGACAAAAGGCCCGGTCTCCTTACGGAGGCCGGGCCCCTTGAAAGTTTGGAATGTCGTTCGCCACACGCTCTTTCCAAGTGCTGGCATTGGGCGCTTTCGATTGCTCGGAAGCTGCCAGCTCCCCGACGCTATTCCACGCGGCAACACGCGATTGTCGGTCTCATAGCAGGACCGTCGCCCCAATTGCTCCGGACGATTCTCAAGTGAGGCCTCTCGGCAGGGTTCGACCCGTGTCTGCCGACACCGGTGCGCCCTACTTGGAGCAAAACGCCCTGCAATAGGCTTTCTGCTCCTTCTGCCCGAGGGTCGGCCCGCAGATGGCTCCGCGGCGTTGGCCCCCGGTTACGGGTCTGACCTCTTAGCTCTCAGGATACTTTTCGCATTGCAGAGCGGTCGATGCGGTTTTTCACACCGCCCGCACTTTTTCGGAATTCACCAGGCTCAGCTTGCACTGATCCTCGTGCTCTCCCCGCCTCAAGGTGGCTTTTTCGTGCCTCCGGCGCTTGGCTTTCGGAGGCCTTGCGGCGAGTTTGCCCTCGCCAGTTCACCTTGATCGGACTGGTCTTCATGGTAGCATCCACGGCCCGTTGCCCGGGTCACCTTGTCGTCCTTCCTGATGATGCAAGCATCCTCAAAACGAACTCACTCAGCTCGCCGCTGGAACCATTATTACAGCGGCTCACTGCCGCGTTCCGCATTTCGTCAGGGCGCGAACCCCGGCGGCGGAACGGGTGGAATATGCCTCTTTCCCCATCGGCGAATCTCCCGAAAGAGTTCCTGTGATGGTTCCGAAGGAGTCAGGCCCACCAGTTCTGGCCCGACTTTTGCCCGGTTTCTCAACCGGGAGTATCTTGAGACTCTCCACCGCCTTGGTCCGAAAACCCCGGCGGCGAATTGCCATATTTCTTCCAAAGAACTGCCCATAAGATTGGACAGAAAAAAAGACTTGTCAAATAAAAAGTGTCCTAAAACACTGCAAAAGAACAAGTTGTGAATAAGTCGACTTTTCCATGTGAGCGTTTTGCGAACAACTGCGCATCCCTCCCAAACAGAGTCATTTAGAATTGAGGACAATCGCCCACCCCCTATCGTGAATAACGCTTTAAACTTACCATCGCAAAAAAAGTTTAAGTTTTTTTTATTTTTTTTCAGAAAAATTGAGAATATTCGCGAAACTTTGCCTTCTACAAAAAAGATCCGCATTTAAGGTAATGCGATTTCGAAGAATGAGACTTCAGTTTCATTGCAGAAGGTGTTCCCGGACGGGGATTTCGTGGTAGATGCTCTCCATGATTTCACCGATTAGATAAAGCGAACCGGTGGCGACGAGGGTTTCGCCGCCTTCGCCTTCGGAGCAGTAACCGGGAAAGGGGAAAAGGGATTCTACTTTCGATTTGCGCACACGGCCGGGGAATTCGCCGGGGATGGCTTCGCGCAGCATTTTGAAGGTGGCGGCGCGGGGCTGCATGGGCTTGAGGAGTATGATTTCACGGGCGTAACGGGCAATGACCGGCATGATGGCTTGAGCCCTTTCCGGACCGAGCACGCCAACCATAATGGTGGGTTTACGGCCGGTCTTCATGACCAGATCCTCTAAATTTCCAGCCAGCAACTCAGCGCCTTCCCGGTTGTGAGTGGTGTCGAGAATAACGGTCTTTGCCCCGACCGCATGCGCGTCCCAACGGCCGGGCCAATATACCTCTCGCATGGCTCCCAGAGCGATTTCGCTATCCAGGGTAAAACTCGACTGGAGCGCTTGCCCGGTGAGCAGAGCAGTGGCGGCATTGCGCCGCTGGTAATCGCCGTGGAGATTAGTTAGAGGATAGTCAAGTGAAGTATTGCCGAATTGCTCGGCGATTGAGTGAACAGGCGCGTTTCTTTGGGAGGCTATCTCGCGAATGGTATTTTCCGCCTCTTTTGGCAGGCAACCCAATACAACCGGCCGACCTTCTTTGATAATGCCGGCTTTCTCCCGGGCTATGGCAGGAAGATCATCTCCTAATAGTTCGGTATGATCCAGGCTTATAGAAGTTATGACTGAAATCTCGGGCCGGACAATGTTGGTGGCGTCGAGCCGTCCGCCCAAACCTGTTTCGATGATTCCAATATCGACGGCTTCCTCGGCAAATCGCATAAAGGCCATAGCGGTCATGAATTCGAAGAAGGAGGGATGGTCGGCGGCGTTTCTTGCCGCCAGTTTGTCGGCTATAGATTTGAGTTGGAGGGTGTATTTTACAATGGAATCGGGGTCGAGAATTTTGCGGTTTACCTGGATACGCTCCCCCTGGAAAACGAGGTGGGGCGAAGTGAAGAGTCCCGTTTTATAGCCGTTGAGCCGAAAAATCGCTTCGAGCATGGCGCAGGTAGAGCCTTTGCCGTTTGTTCCGGCAACATGGATGACAGGAAATCGGCGCTCAGGGTGGCCGATCTTTTCCCCCAGCAGCCTCATACGGTCGATGCCGTATTTGGCTCCGTGGTGTTTCAGGCTATAGAGATAAGCTTTGGCTTCTTCGTAATTTCGGATAAGAGGCATGGGGTAGGTAAATGATCGGTCCGCGCAAAAAAGGAGATGGGTGTAATGTCCTCTTGTAATTACTTGAGAACTGATGATTGGCGACCGGTGTGAAGGGCGGAAAGCACCGAAATGAGACGATGCCGCAATTCCAGCCGGTGTACGATTTGATCGATCAACCCGTGTTCCATTAAAAATTCGGCCGTTTGGAAACTATCGGGCAATTCCTGCCGGGTAGTTTCCTTGATTACCCTGGGGCCCGCAAATCCAATCAGGGCCCTGGGTTCGGCTAAAATAATATCGCCCAAGGTGGCAAAACTAGCCGTTACACCGCCAAAGGTTGGATTAGTTAACACAGAAATAAAGGGAACGCCGATTTCGCTGAGCTTGCCCAGGGCAGCGCTCGTTTTGGCCATTTGCATGAGACTGAGAATACCTTCCTCCATGCGGGCGCCACCGGAAGCGGAAACTATGATCAAGGGTACTTTTTTCGTTATAGATGACTCAATGGAGCGGGTAATTTTCTCGCCCACTACGGAACCCATGCTGGCCCCGCGAAACCGAAAATCCATAACTGAAATGGAGACAGGGATTTTGCCGATTTTGCCGGTTCCGCAAATGACGGCGTCATTCATTTTCGTCTTTTTCTGGTCTTTATTCAATTTCTCCCGATAGGAAGCCAGACCATTGAAGCCGAGGACATCGACCGGCTTGAGCATCTCGTCACACTCTGTAAAGGTATCGGGATCGAGAAGACTGTCGATGCGTGAACGGGCCTGGAGGGGAAAATGGTAGCCGCTTTTGGGCACCACCATGAGGTTTTTCTCCAGCTCTTTGTAATAGACGATTTCACCAGAGAGCGGGCAGCGGGTAAACATATCCTTGGGGATGTCCCGCTTCCTGACATCAACCGTGACAGTTGAATAACGTGGTTTTTTAAAAATAGCCATGGATTTCCGTGATCTAGTCGGAAATTGAAACGCAATATCCAGTTTACGGCAAGAGTGAAACGCCCGGCCTTTCCCTTAGCCCGGATATTTCATGAAGGGTAAAGTTTGGCTCGTTATTGCTATTGGAGATGGATTTCTTTGTATTTTGAGCAGATCGTCTTGATTTTTAGGTGTTTTTCAGGGTGTAGAGACACTGCCCCCTTTCCCCCATTGGTTCGGTAGTGCCGGGGGCAGCACCAATGCACCCTTTAGGTTGGCACCAATCGGCGGGCCGCATGGTTGAAAAGACTGGCCCAAGGATAACTCTCACTTAGGTGAAAGTGAATCGTTCGGGTGTTGCGCACGATGACCGCTCCGATCTTGATTAATTTGAGCCGCAGGGTGTGGCATTGGGCCCGCGCCCACTTCGTCCCTTTTAAGGCTAACCGGCGCATGGCTTCCATCAAGGTGTAGGCCAGCGCCGACAAGAGCAATCGCCACTGATTGGCCCACCATTGATGGGCGCTGGTGCGCTCGCTGAACAATTGCATCTGTTCCTTGATTCGGTTCTCCATTTCACCGCGGCCACAGTATACCTTGTCGTAAAGCTCCTGGGGATCGCCCGGCAGGTTCGTCACCACGAAGCGCGGGTTGGACCCCTGTGCGGTGTGTTCGGCTTTATGGATGACCAACCGCAGCCATCGCCACGAATCGGCAGCATAGACGAAGTCCTGGAATAACCGTTGTTTTTTACCCCTTAGTTCGAACCATTCTTTGGCCTGCTTTTGCAACTGCTGGGCGTCTTGCTGCAAGCGTGCATTGCGAGCCATCCCCACGATGTAACTAACTTCGTTGCGGTCGCACCAAGAGAGTATCCGGTCTCGACAAAATCCACTGTCGGCGCGCCAAATAATCCGCGTACGGGGCCAGCTTTGGCGAATCCGTTTAACCAGCAATTTGAGGATGGCCCCGGCATGCTTGCTGGCATCGATCTTGCTCGGCCGCAGGTAGGCCACCAGCAGCTGATCACCGCAAAAAACATATAGCGGCAGAAAACAGTAATGATCATAATAACCGTGGAAAAAACGTCCCTCCTGGAGCCCGTGCACCGGATTGTCGGTGGCGTCAAAGTCCAGGATGATCTCTTCGGGTTCCTCGGCAAAGGAGCCCATGAACTGTTCGACCAACAGCTCGTTTACCGCAAAGGCCGCCCGCCGATCCTGCCCGTTTTCAAAACGACACAAAGTCGGCGCGCTGGCCAACGTTTCAATGCGCCCCGTTACCGTTTGCAACAATGGATCGTGGCGCAGGGTATCAAAGTCGTTCAAATCCTCATAGCCCGCCACCAGCCCGTAAACGCGCTGCCGCAGCATCCCCAATACCTCATGGCGTACTTTGCCCTTCTGCCGTTTGTCCACTAACTGTCGGGCCGCTCGTTCGGTCAAGCCCAACTGCCGATCCACTTCCCGGATCAAAAGCAGTCCGGCATCCGAAGTAACCTCTCCGCCCTTGAAATCAACCCGCACACGGCGGCCTTTTACCCTTGTCAACTGTAGCTTTAATTGTTTACCTTTTGTCATCGCTGATATTGCTTTAATTATTGATCTATCCTGCTGTATATCAGCAGTTAAGCATATCAACGATACTTTTTTTACGAAATATCCGGGTTAGCTAGTCAACCATGCCCCAAGGTTAGCACCTGTAACCGTTCCGCCCCCGCCGCCCGCAACGTCGAACAGCAGGCATTAAGAGTCGCTCCCGTCGTAAATACATCATCAATAACAACATATTTCCTTTCATCGGCAACCGGAGCACCTGCTTTCAGGGCGAATGCTTTCTCCATATTTTTTATTCGCTGTTCCCGTCCCAAACGAGTCTGAGTAGCAGTGTCGATGATGCGTTCCAGCAAATTCTCGACCGGCAAATTCCCGAAAACCGCGGCCACACATTGCGCCAAGAGCAGGCTTTGGTTGAAACCCCTCTCCCTTAATTTTCGATGATGCAGGGGAACTGGAACCAAGGTCGTACCGGCCAGAAACTCTCCCAGGTTTTTCGCCTCCCGAATCAGCCGCTTGAAATCCCCAAGCAAATAATGCGCCCGGTGGTATTTCAATTCGTGGATCAAAGTCCGGCCCAAAGCACGATAGAGGAAGAGGGTTCGGCCTTTTTCAAAAACCGGGTCCAGTTCGAGGCAATGGGGGCAATTTCGGTCGCTTTCCAACATGCCATAAAAAGGATACCCGCAGGTCGCGCACCAAGGCTGTTCGACCCGGTATAATTCATCCACACAACGCCGGCATATATAGTCGAATCGATCGTCTTCGACGAGGTTTCCGCAATTAATGCAATCGCGCGGGTAAACTAGGTCCAGAAAACGGTTCAGAACCGGCTTGATGGCAGGTGGGAGGGTTGGTTTTTTAAACTTCAAGATTCGTCACTCAATCAATCCGATTGTTCGTTTTTTGGAACCTTCCAGCCTTTGCAAAGCCAGCTACATAGTGAAAGCAGAAGAATGGTGGCAAAATAACCATCCAAAATAACACCGCTGCCCCAGAAGCTATTCGATGATTGGCTTCCCAGATTAAACCATTTGTCATAGAGGCTACGGACAAAAACAACTCCGCCATGAAACCCGGCACAAGGCCAAAGGGAGCCCGTCCGCAAGAAGAGCAGGCAAAGGATTGTTCCGAACAGAAAGAGGTTTAAAAATCGAACTAACTCGAATGTCTGCACGACACTCAACAGCGTCCAAAACCCGACATAAAAACCGCTCCCGATTGTCACCATCGCCGAGTCGTTATTCCAGATTTCTTCCGGGATTTTTTTGAAATGAACGGACGCAAAAAACAGGGAGCTTAAGAGAATGGAAGGGATCGGCTTCAGGGCGGTATAAAACATCCTCAGGATCATTCCCCGAAATACGGCTTCTTCGATAAAACCTATCAACAAAGCCGAGGCAAAGGCCGTCAGTAGAATTTGCACGGCCTCGAGAGCTGTTAATGCAGTTTCGATTTCAAGCCCCATAGCCATACCCTGCCCTACCGCGGCAATCAGGATGAGACCGGCTCCTATCGCTATCCATCGAAGGGTCGGCCCGCCTATTGCGGTTTTCCGAATCGATCCGAATCCCAACTTTTGCAAAGAAAACAGGCGGCATCGTTTTAACAGCCAGGGCAAAAGTAGAATAACGGGGAGCCAGCGGAGGCGATCGAAGTAACGGAGGAAATCTTTATCCGCCAGGTAAGTGTTAAGCTGGTTGGGTGCGGATTCGGCCCAGGTCTGCATGGCCCAGTAAACTAGAGGGCCGAAAATGGAAGCAAAAATAATGGCTCCCATATAAACCAGAACCAACAGCCAGACGCCACGCCAGGAATACTCTTTTTCCTCAAGGTCAAAAAGCAGGAAACTGCCATCTCTTGGAACCCGCACCACAGGCTGGAAGTTTTCCTTTGGCCCCCGATCAAGTCAAGCCAAGAGCTTATTGCTTTAAGGGGAGAACATCTCCAACCAGGTTCATGACCGCGGATGGGCTTTCTTGTGCGCTTCCTTCAGCCTCCCAATTCCGACATGGGTGTAAATTTGAGTGGTGGACAAGCTGGCGTGGCCGAGCAAATCCTGCAACAGGCGCAAATCAGCTCCACCGTCCAACATGTGAGTAGCGAAGGAGTGGCGAATTTTATGTGGAGTAAGATCCATCGGCAGACCGGCCAGACCAAGGTATTTTTTAACCAATAACTGAACTTCGCGAACCCGCATCCTGTTCCCCTTTTTGCCTGTAAATACAGGATCGTCATGCCCGTTTTTTGTGGTGTATTGGTCGCGGTGATGGCGCAAACACTTAGTGGCTCTCGGTCCCAGGGGGCAAAGCCGTTCCTTCCCCCCTTTGCCGGTGACCCGTGCAATTCCCCTGCCGGTTTCAATCATGCCGAAATTCAAACTCACCAGTTCGCTCACCCGCAGCCCCCCGCCATAAAGAATTTCCAGGGCCAGTTGGTCGCGGGACGCCTCGGCCGGTTTAATCCCCTCGTTTTCGAGCAGAAGCAAGGGCGCCTCAAGCAACTGCACCATTTGTTTTCGAGTCAGGTACTTGGGCAAACTCTTTCCCAGCTTGGGGAGGGTTAATCCTGCAAAAGGGTTTTTCTCCACATGATGATTCTTGACCAAATATTGAAAAAGCGACCGCAAAGCGGATACCTGATTGTGGACTGTGCGGGGGGAAAGGCGCCTCCGGCTCTCAATGACGAAATCCCGAACGTTCCGGCTGCTGATTTTTGCAGCCTCCCCATGCCAGTCGTTCTCCTTTCGCATCCAGGTAAAGAACCTGACAGCAGCGTGGCTGTAATTGCGCGATGTGTAGGGGGAGTATCGTTTTTCCAGGGCGAGGTAGGCGAGAAAGCGTTCCACCCAATCTCTTTCAGGCAAGGGGAGGTCCTCGACCGGGTTCGAACGCATGGGTCGGGTCAATCCAAGCCGAGCACTTTGCGCCCTTCCTCGGAAATCATATGCGGTGTCCATTGCGGATCCCAGACGATCTCCACCTCCGCCTCATCCACACAAGGGATGGCTTCGACCTTGGCCTTGGCGTCTGCCGCAATGGCCGGCCCCATCCCGCAACCCTGCGCGGTCAGAGTCATTTTAACCCCAACCTTGTAGCGATCCTCGTCCAGGTTTTGCACCCGCAGGTCGTAAATCAGTCCCAGGTCCACGATATTGATGGGGATTTCGGGATCGAAACAAGTCCTCAAGGCGCCCCAAATCATTTCTTCCTGGAAAGGCCCGCTCTCATCGATGGAAACAGCCGATTCCATCTCCAGACTCTCCGCTATCTCCGCCCCCAGGGCATCCGCGTCCTCTTTACCGATACGGAAAAGACCGCCTTTGCTCCGCACGGTCAGGGAGCCGCCCAGGGTCTGGCTGATTTGCACCACCGTCCCGCTCGGCAGCATGACCTCATCCCCGGCAGGAATAAGAGTTGCCTTGCAATCGCGCTGAAGTGTTGCTTCCCGATATTCCATAACAAATGGTTTCCTTTAAATCACTATTTGTCAATCCGCCTAACCCGGAAATTTCATAAAAAAAGTATCGCTGATATGCTTATCTGCTGATATACAGCAGGATAGATTAAACATTAAAGCAATATCAGCGATGACAAAAAGTAAACAATTAGAACTACAGTTGACAAGGGTAAAAGGCCGCCGTGTGCGGGTTGATTTTAAGGGCGGTGAGGTTACTTCGGATGCCGGGCTGCTTTTGATCCGGGAAGTGGATCGGCGGTTGGGCTTGACCGAGCAAGCGGCCCGGCAATTAGTAGACAAACGGCAGAAGGGCAAAGTGCGCCATGAGATGCTGGCCATGATCCGGCAGCGCGTTTACGGGCTGGGGGCGGGCTATGAGGATTTGAACGACTTTGACACCCTGCGCCGCGATCCTTTGTTGCAAACGGTAACGGGGCGCACTGAAGCGTTGGCCAGCGCGCCGACTTTGTGTCGTTTTGAAAACGGGCAGGATCGGCGGGCAGCCTTTGCCCTGAACGAGTTGCTGGTCGAACAGTTCATCGGATCCTTTGCCGAGGAACCCGAAGAGATCATCCTGGACTTTGACGCCACCGACAATCCGGTGCACGGGCTCCAGGAGGGACGTTTTTTCCACGGTTATTATGATCATTACTGTTTTTTGCCGCTGTATGTTTTTTGCGGCGATCAGCTTCTGGTGGCCTACCTGCGGCCCAGCAAGATCGATGCGAGCAAGCATGCCGGGGCCATCCTCAAATTGCTGGTTAAACGGATTCGCCAAAGCTGGCCCCATACGCGGATTATTTGGCGTGCCGACAGCGGATTCTGCCGGGATCGGATTCTCTCGTGGTGCGAGCGCAACGAGGTTTATTTTATAGTGGGAACGGCCCGCCATGCACGCTTGCAGCAAGCGGCCCGGCAGTTGCAGGAGCAAGCCAAACAATGGTTCGAGGGTAGCGGCAAAAAGCAACGGCTGTTTCAGCACTTCGAGTATGGGGCAAAATCGTGGCGGCGCCAACGCCTTATCATCCACAAAGCCGAACACACCGCACAGGGGTCCAACCCGCGCTTCGTGGTGACGAACCTGCAGGGCGATCCCCAAGAGCTTTACGACAAAGTATACTGTGGCCGCGGTGAGATGGAGAACCGGATCAAGGAACAGATGCAATTGTTCAGCGAACGCACCAGCGCGCATAAATGGTGGGCCAACCAGTGGCGATTGCTCTTGTCGGGGCTGGCCTACACCTTGATGGAAGCCTTGCGCCGGTTCGCATTAAAAGGGACGAAGTGGGCGCGGCTCCAATGCCACAGTCTACGGCTAAAATTAATCAAGATCGGAGCGGTCATCGTGCGCAACACCCGAACGATTCACTTTCATCTAAGTGAAAGTTATCCATGGGCCAGTCTTTTCAACCATGCGGCCCGCCGGTTGGTGCCAACCTAAAGGGCGCATTGGCGCTGCCCCCGGCGCTACCGAACCAATGGGGGAAAGGGGGAAGTGTCTCTACACCCTGAAAAACACCTCAAAATCAAGACGATCCGCCCAAAATACAAAGAAATCCATCTCCAATAGCAATAACGAGCCAAACTTTACCCTTCATGAAATATCCGGGCTAAGGCCCTCATTTAGCATCCAGCTTCTTGCTTAATTGAGAAAAAGGTCCAGGGGAAGGCGGGCATAAATTCCCTGCGGATCATTGAACGCGCTCAGTGCATTCCATTCTTCCCGCATTAATCGCATAATACCGCTAAGGGGGTCGTGGGAGGAAAGCGGTTTTCTCTTCCGGCCTCCCTCCATTATCATACGGAAAAATTTGTTCTTCTCAGACTCCTCCGGCATTTCCACCAATCTCCAGTTTTCCCCCAATCCGGCCAGGGCGGCGGCTTCATTAATCGCATTGTCGAGCCCCCCGATTTGATCGACCAGTCCCACTTCCAGCGCGTCGATCCCGGTCCACACTCGCCCGCTGGCGATTTTCTCCACCTCCTCCGGCCTGAGATCGCGGCCCTCGGCTACTTTGTTGACAAACTCCGCGTAAATCCAATCCACCATTTCTTGAAACTTGGCCAGCTCGGCCGGCGTTTTAGGGCGCGAAAGGGTCAGGATATCCGCGTAGGGAGATGTTTTCACCCCGTCAAAAGTGACGCCGTGGTTATCGGCGATTTCCCCGATATTGGGCAGCAGGGCAAACACACCGATAGAGCCCGTAATGGTGGTTTCCTCCGCAAAAATGGTTTCGGCCCCTGCCGATATCCAGTAGCCGCCCGAGGCTGCGTAACCACCCATCGACACCACCACCGGTTTTTCCGCTCCAGCCAGGACCACCTCGCGCCCGATCACTTCGGCCGCCAAGGCGCTTCCACCGGGGCTGTTTACCCGTAAAACGATGGCTTTGACCCCCTCGTCCTGCCGAGCCTTGCGCAGTTCCCGGGCAATCCGGTCCCCGCCTGCCCTCCGCGGATCGCCCTCACCATTCACGATGGCCCCCTCTGCGTAAATAACCGCTATCTTGGGTTGATTCAATCCCCCCAATCCCTCCAGCCAGCCATTCACCTCGACCGCATAGTCAAAAAACTTAACCTGGGTAAAACTTTCAATTTCGTCGTCATAACCGGCGATTTCCGTCAGTTTGGCCAACGCCTCGTCGAAATACCCGATCTCATCCACCAAACCGCTTTCAAGCGCCTTTGTGGCCGAAAAAATCCCGATCCTCTCGGAAAAATCGCGCAATTGCTCCGTATCGAGTTGGCGGTTTTCGGCAATATCCTGCAATATCGAATCCCACAAGCTCTCCAGCAACGCCTCCATTTGCAACACGCTCTCCGGGCTCATCCGATCGCTGGTAAAAGTCTCCACCGCCGACTTGAACTCCCCCACTCGCGCAATCTGGACGCCGATCCCGTATTTTTCCAAAGCCTTCCCAATAAAAACGGACTTCGCCGCCAGACCTTTCAAAACCACCAGGCCAAATGGATTTTGCAGGACCGTGTCCGCCCTTGAGGCCAGGTAATAATCCCGCAGGGAAGGATTGACCACATAAGCCACCACCGGTTTGCCGGAAGCCTTGAAACGCCCGATGGCCTCCCCCACTTCCCGCAACGCGGAAAAACTCGACCCATAGTTTTCCGATACCAGCCGGCCCTTGATGAACAATGAAGAAATGCGCTCATCCACTGCCGCGCGATCCAGTGTGTGGACGACCTTTTTTAAGTTCAGCTGGGGCGGTCGCCCATCGCCCAAAGCATCCTCAATAAAGGCAAATGGAGAAATCGCCTGAGGGGCATCCGCAATATTGAAAGAAAGATCCAGCACCAATGCGGCCCCATCCTCGACTAACACCTTCTCCTCCGAAAAGAAACTACCCACCGCCACCAGCAATAAAAACAAAAACCCCACAAAAAGGCCGGTCGCCAAAACCATGGCCGCAAAAAACTTAAAAACCGAAAAAATAAAATTCTTCATAACAATTTACCTAACTATACTATAAAATATTTTTTAATAAAAATGAATATGTGCAGATTCCCCCAGGACCAGCCCAAGCCTCAATTGTTCAATCAATCATTCAACATTCGCGTCCATTAGAGTTCATTAGCGGTTAAAAAAAATTACGGTCGAGACAGAGACATAGGCGAGACATAGGCTTATGCGATAAAGCCGGGATATTACCATAAATCACCAAAAACGTCAACCGATACGTTGGCTCCGTTTGATGCGTTTGAATAAACCCTAAAAAAATCAAAGAAAATCCACAAAATGCGCCAAAATGTGCGCCAAAATGTCCCACAAAAAACAGAGTTTTCCCCTCCCTCAACCACAGTCGCATCCATTCGCGGTTAAAAATACCCCATCCCACATCCTCATTCCACTCCATCTCAAGAAATACTTTGCGATCCTATTTTCAGCCAAAGATTTACAAATATTCTTGAAAATATCCCTAAAGTCCAGTATTCTAATAGGAGCTCCTAACACAGTTTCTGCGTATTAGGTTGAATAGCTGCGTATTAGGTTGAATAGACAGGGGAACAAAACTCTACAAACCGGAGTCAGTCATGAAAATGAGATCGGCATTCAGAATCTTCATTGTAAGTTCCATCCTTCTGATCCCCAATGTGTTATCCGCCGAGACGGTACTTGTGACCGCCTCCGGAGGTTGCGAAGGGTTGCATATCCTCAGTGTCTATCAGCATGGTAGCGCCGTTTACGTAACTAAGTATCTGGAAAGAAGGGATGTTCCGTGTATTGCATCTGTTCAGCCACTAATGACCTCAGCAGAAATGGACTACCCATCCATTGCCCTCAGAGAGATCCAAGTGACGTGTACTGGATTTGTTGGACACGGGATTCTCTTATATTCATTGTTTATTGATTAGTGTGTCAGGCGGCTTGTTTTGGTAAAGGGTTTTGTTTTCTCGTTGCCCCCCATGGGGGGCAAATATTTTCCTCGAATTGGACTGGGCTTTGGTAACTCAGAGAGGAATGTTTGCGATATCGGTTGTAGAAGATTTCCACGTATTCGAAGACAGTTGATCGCAGTTCGCGCTCGTCGGCAAAGTGGCGGCCTCGAATCGTGCTGGTCTTGAAGCGGCCGTAGAACGATTCCATGGCCGCGTTGTCGTAGCAGTTGCCTTGGGCGCTCATGCTCGGCTTCATGCCTAGTTCAGAGACCAGCCTCTGATAGTCGTCGCTGGCGTAGGGGCTGCCCCGATCGCTGTGATGAATAATCCCGGTGCGCAGTGTGCCGCGGGTCATGGCCGCGGCTTTGAGGGCCTTGCCAACCAGCTTCGCGTCGTTGTGGTTGGAAACGCTCCAGCCCAGCAGGCGTCGGCTGAACAGGTCCATCACCGTGGCCAAGTACATCCAACCGGCCAGGGTCCGTAGGTAGGTCGTGTCCGCCACCCAGACCTCGTCGATATGGGTCGGCTGGCCATGCTTTTTAAGCACATTGGGGCTGTAACCATAGGGATGGTTACTGTTGGTTTTTAATGGCTTAAAGCGTTTACTCTGGGTGCTTTTGATTCCCATTTCACGCATCAGACGCAGAGCCCGGTCACGGCCGCAATCGATGCCCTCATCATCCTTCAGATGGCGGTGCATTGGCCGATGCCCATAGCGGCCCTTGGCCTCTTTGTGTACCTTCAGGATCGCCCCCTTGATTCCCTCGTCCTCGATCCGCCGGGCCGAGGGCGCTCGGTGCCTCCAGCAGTAATAGCCACTGCGACAAATCCCCATCGCCGAGCATATTTCCTCGATCTTGAAGCGCCCCTCGTTGTCTTTGACAAACTGGTACTTCATTGTTCGTCCTTGGCAAAGTAGCCCACCGTTTTTTTTAGTATCTGGTTGATCCGCTCCGAGCGGCGCAGCTCTTTGCGAAGACGATCTATCTCGGCCGCCATCTCCTTCGGACTGCTCTGTCGCTTTGAGGTGGCTTCGCCCTGCTGATCGTCCAGATAGAGCCTCTTCCACCTATACAATTGGTTGGTGTTGACCCCAAGTTTGGTCGATACCTCGGTGGCGCTCAGACCATCGAGTATCATCAGTTGAACTGCCTCATTTTTGAACTCTATACTGCGTCTTCTTCCCATGCTTCGATTCTCCATTTAGGAGAATCTCGTGTCCACTTTTTCCAGTGCACATCATGTTTAAAGCTGATGATGAATGGTCACTACTTTGGCAGAACGGAAACGTTCTAACCCGGATATTTCATGAAGGGTAAAGTTTGGCTCGTTATTGCTATTGGAGATGGATTTCTTTGTATTTTGAGCAGATCGTCTTGATTTTTAGGTGTTTTTCAGGGTGTAGAGACACTGCCCCCTTTCCCCCATTGGTTCGGTAGTGCCGGGGGCAGCACCAATGCACCCTTTAGGTTGGCACCGGTTGGCACCAATCGGCGGGCCGCATGGTTGAAAAGACTGGCCCAAGGATAACTCTCACTTAGGTGAAAGTGAATCGTTCGGGTGTTGCGCACGATGACCGCTCCGATCTTGATTAATTTGAGCCGCAGGGTGTGGCATTGGGCCCGCGCCCACTTCGTCCCTTTTAAGGCTAACCGGCGCATGGCTTCCATCAAGGTGTAGGCCAGCGCCGACAAGAGCAATCGCCACTGATTGGCCCACCATTGATGGGCGCTGGTGCGCTCGCTGAACAATTGCATCTGTTCCTTGATTCGGTTCTCCATTTCACCGCGGCCACAGTATACCTTGTCGTAAAGCTCCTGGGGATCGCCCGGCAGGTTCGTCACCACGAAGCGCGGGTTGGACCCCTGTGCGGTGTGTTCGGCTTTATGGATGACCAACCGCAGCCATCGCCACGAATCGGCAGCATAGACGAAGTCCTGGAATAACCGTTGTTTTTTACCCCTTAGTTCGAACCATTCTTTGGCCTGCTTTTGCAACTGCTGGGCGTCTTGCTGCAAGCGTGCATTGCGAGCCATCCCCACGATGTAACTAACTTCGTTGCGGTCGCACCAAGAGAGTATCCGGTCTCGACAAAATCCACTGTCGGCGCGCCAAATAATCCGCGTACGGGGCCAGCTTTGGCGCATCCGTTTAACCAGCAATTTGAGGATGGCCCCGGCATGCTTGCTGGCATCGATCTTGCTCGGCCGCAGGTAGGCCACCAGCAGCTGATCACCGCAAAAAACATATAGCGGCAGAAAACAGTAATGATCATAATAACCGTGGAAAAAACGTCCCTCCTGGAGCCCGTGCACCGGATTGTCGGTGGCGTCAAAGTCCAGGATGATCTCTTCGGGTTCCTCGGCAAAGGAGCCCATGAACTGTTCGACCAACAGCTCGTTTACCGCAAAGGCCGCCCGCCGATCCTGCCCGTTTTCAAAACGACACAAAGTCGGCGCGCTGGCCAACGTTTCAATGCGCCCCGTTACCGTTTGCAACAATGGATCGTGGCGCAGGGTATCAAAGTCGTTCAAATCCTCATAGCCCGCCACCAGCCCGTAAACGCGCTGCCGCAGCATCCCCAATACCTCATGGCGTACTTTGCCCTTCTGCCGTTTGTCCACTAACTGTCGGGCCGCTCGTTCGGTCAAGCCCAACTGCCGATCCACTTCCCGGATCAAAAGCAGTCCGGCATCCGAAGTAACCTCTCCGCCCTTGAAATCAACCCGCACACGGCGGCCTTTTACCCTTGTCAACTGTAGCTTTAATTGTTTACCTTTTGTCATCGCTGATATTGCTTTAATTATTGATCTATCCTGCTGTATATCAGCAGTTAAGCATATCAACGATACTTTTTTTACGAAATATCCGGGCTAAACAGCTACAACCCGGCCTTCGGTACTGGATGGACTGATTCGGAGGTTTTGAGGTATATTTACCTCAGACAATACCCTTGGGTATACCATCCCGAATTGGGTTGGCTCTTTGTCAGAGAAGGTGCTATCATTGATCAGCATGAACTGAGCTTTTGGTTTCATTCTCCAGAACATGGATGGATGTGGAAGAAGCCGTCTATGGACCGGTATTATCACCAAGATTCACAAACGTTCAGAGAGGTTTCATCGTTTGTCGTGTTGGGAAGTGAATTCAATCTTTCCTTCAATCAGGAAGTGACGGTAGTAAATGAAGATCTCAAGATTCAGTTTTCAGAAGTAAATGAGGATTCAAGATGTCCTGTGGACGTGATCTGTGTGTGGGAGGGAAGATTGGTAGTTACGTTGAAAGTAAACAATCTGGATTTGGAGCTATCAATTGGAGGGCAGTCACAGCCATCGAAAACAATTGATGGGTACAGAATCACTCTGATGGATATAGTTGTCCCTGTGCCAAGATTGGATGAGAATCCGAAGGACTCTGATTATGTAATTACGTTCTTGGTGGAGAAGGCCTCGTAGTCGGGTTTCTTGATATAGAATATTCGAACAAAGTGCTTGAGCATTAATCGGTTGTTATAAAAAGGTTGATTCTCTAAAAATTAAATGCGTCACCATTCATAATTCATATTTTTCTGGTTGCTTTATTTTGTATGAAAGAAAGTGCCAGGGGTTGAATGAGGCTCCCATTTTTCAACCACGGATTTCACGGATAACACCAACAATTGGTTAAAGAGTGCTCCAATGGCGTTTTCTATAGGGTACGATACCTACGGGTACGATACCTACGTTTATTTGTGTAATCTGCTCCTTTTTGAGAATCACCTTGCGATCATCTTCTCAGTCAAACAATTACGAATATTCTTGAAAATGCCGGTCGTAAAAGAATTCTACTTTATCGTCCCGGCGTATTTACCGCATACATAAAATTAGGCATGGGAATAACGACAAAATGAAGACAATTCTACTCATTGGTGACTCCATCCGCATGGGGTATCAGGAAAAGGTACGCCAGCAACTCGCAGATTGGGCCTACGTCCAGGCGCCAGAAAAGAACGGAGGCACAAGTGAGAACATTCTTGCCCATCTGGACCAATGGGTGCTTTCGCGCCGCGCCGATGTAGTACACATCAACTGCGGGCTCCACGACATCAAGAGAGAATTCGACCAGGATACTACTGCCGTTCCCCTGAGCGTCTACACGGCGAACGTTCGCTCTATCTTGACACGGCTGCTAGCCCGGATATTTCATGAAGGGTAAAGTTTGGCTCGTTATTGCTATTGGAGATGGATTTCTTTGTATTTTGAGCAGATCGTCTTGATTTTTAGGTGTTTTTCAGGGTGTAGAGACACTGCCCCCTTTCCCCCATTGGTTCGGTAGTGCCGGGGGCAGCACCAATGCACCCTTTAGGTTGGCACCAATCGGCGGGCCGCATGGTTGAAAAGACTGGCCCAAGGATAACTCTCACTTAGGTGAAAGTGAATCGTTCGGGTGTTGCGCACGATGACCGCTCCGATCTTGATTAATTTGAGCCGCAGGGTGTGGCATTGGGCCCGCGCCCACTTCGTCCCTTTTAAGGCTAACCGGCGCATGGCTTCCATCAAGGTGTAGGCCAGCGCCGACAAGAGCAATCGCCACTGATTGGCCCACCATTGATGGGCGCTGGTGCGCTCGCTGAACAATTGCATCGGTTCCTTGATTCGGTTCTCCATTTCACCGCGGCCACAGTATACCTTGTCGTAAAGCTCCTGGGGATCGCCCGGCAGGTTCGTCACCACGAAGCGCGGGTTGGACCCCTGTGCGGTGTGTTCGGCTTTATGGATGACCAACCGCAGCCATCGCCACGAATCGGCAGCATAGACGAAGTCCTGGAATAACCGTTGTTTTTTACCCCTTAGTTCGAACCATTCTTTGGCCTGCTTTTGCAACTGCTGGGCATCTTGCTGCAAGCGTGCATTGCGAGCCATCCCCACGATGTAACTAACCCGGATATTTCGTAAAAAAAGTATCGTTGATATGCTTAACTGCTGATATACAGCAGGATAGATCAATAATTAAAGCAATATCAGCGATGACAAAAGGTAAACAATTAAAGCTACAGTTGACAAGGGTAAAAGGCCGCCGTGTGCGGGTTGATTTCAAGGGCGGAGAGGTTACTTCGGATGCCGGACTGCTTTTGATCCGGGAAGTGGATCGGCAGTTGGGCTTGACCGAACGAGCGGCCCGACAGTTAGTGGACAAACGGCAGAAGGGCAAAGTACGCCATGAGGTATTGGGGATGCTGCGGCAGCGCGTTTACGGGCTGGTGGCGGGCTATGAGGATTTGAACGACTTTGATACCCTGCGCCACGATCCATTGTTGCAAACGGTAACGGGGCGCATTGAAACGTTGGCCAGCGCGCCGACTTTGTGTCGTTTTGAAAACGGGCAGGATCGGCGGGCGGCCTTTGCGGGTAAACGAGCTGTTGGTCGAACAGTTCATGGGCTCCTTTGCCGAGGAACCCGAAGAGATCATCCTGGACTTTGACGCCACCGACAATCCGGTGCACGGGCTCCAGGAGGGACGTTTTTTCCACGGTTATTATGATCATTACTGTTTTCTGCCGCTATATGTTTTTTGCGGTGATCAGCTGCTGGTGGCCTACCTGCGGCCGAGCAAGATCGATGCCAGCAAGCATGCCGGGGCCATCCTCAAATTGCTGGTTAAAACGGATTCGCCAAAGCTGGCCCCGTACGCGGATTATTTGGCGCGCCGACAGTGGATTTTGTCGAGACCGGATACTCTCTTGGTGCGACCGCAACGAAGTTAGTTACATCGTGGGGATGGCTCGCAATGCACGCTTGCAGCAAGATGCCCAGCAGTTGCAAAAGCAGGCCAAAGAATGGTTCGAACTAAGGGGTAAAAAACAACGGTTATTCCAGGACTTCGTCTATGCTGCCGATTCGTGGCGATGGCTGCGGTTGGTCATCCATAAAGCCGAACACACCGCACAGGGGTCCAACCCGCGCTTCGTGGTGACGAACCTGCCGGGCGATCCCCAGGAGCTTTACGACAAGGTATACTGTGGCCGCGGTGAGATGGAGAACCGGATCAAGGAACAGATGCAATTGTTCAGCGAACGCACCAGCGCGCATAAATGGTGGGCCAACCAGTGGCGATTGCTCTTGTCGGGGCTGGCCTACACCTTGATGGAAGCCTTGCGCCGGTTCGCATTAAAAGGGACGAAGTGGGCGCGGCTCCAATGCCACAGTCTACGGCTAAAATTAATCAAGATCGGAGCGGTAATCGTGCGCAACACCCGAACGATTCACTTTCATCTAAGT
>CBDDEL010000015.1:0-742829 GCA_965226885.1 Opitutales bacterium
GGACTTTGACGCCACCGACAATCCGGTGCACGGGCTCCAGGAGGGACGTTTTTTCCACGGTTATTATGATCATTACTGTTTTCTGCCGCTATATGTTTTTTGCGGTGATCAGCTGCTGGTGGCCTACCTGCGGCCGAGCAAGATCGATGCCAGCAAGCATGCCGGGGCCATCCTCAAATTGCTGGTTAAACGGATTCGCCAAAGCTGGCCCCGTACGCGGATTATTTGGCGCGCCGACAGTGGATTTTGTCGAGACCGGATACTCTCTTGGTGCGACCGCAACGAAGTTAGTTACATCGTGGGGATGGCTCGCAATGCACGCTTGCAGCAAGACGCCCAGCAGTTGCAAAAGCAGGCCAAAGAATGGTTCGAACTAAGGGGTAAAAAACAACGGTTATTCCAGGACTTCGTCTATGCTGCCGATTCGTGGCGATGGCTGCGGTTGGTCATCCATAAAGCCGAACACACCGCACAGGGGTCCAACCCGCGCTTCGTGGTGACGAACCTGCCGGGCGATCCCCAGGAGCTTTACGACAAGGTATACTGTGGCCGCGGTGAAATGGAGAACCGAATCAAGGAACAGATGCAATTGTTCAGCGAGCGCACCAGCGCCCATCAATGGTGGGCCAATCAGTGGCGATTGCTCTTGTCGGCGCTTGACGTGTACTGGATTTGTTGGACACGGGATTCTCTTATATTCATTGTTTATTGATTAGTGTGTCAGGCGGCTTGTTTTGGTAAAGGGTTTTGTTTTCTCGTTGCCCCCCATGGGGGGCAAATATTTTCCTCGAATTGGACTGGGCTTTGGTAACTCAGAGAGGAATGTTTGCGATATCGGTTGTAGAAGATTTCCACGTATTCGAAGACAGTTGATCGCAGTTCGCGCTCGTCGGCAAAGTGGCGGCCTCGAATCGTGCTGGTCTTGAAGCGGCCGTAGAACGATTCCATGGCCGCGTTGTCGTAGCAGTTGCCTTGGGCGCTCATGCTCGGCTTCATGCCTAGTTCAGAGACCAGCCTCTGATAGTCGTCGCTGGCGTAGGGGCTGCCCCGATCGCTGTGATGAATAATCCCGGTGCGCAGTGTGCCGCGGGTCATGGCCGCGGCTTTGAGGGCCTTGCCAACCAGCTTCGCGTCGTTGTGGTTGGAAACGCTCCAGCCCAGCAGGCGTCGGCTGAACAGGTCCATCACCGTGGCCAAGTACATCCAACCGGCCAGGGTCCGTAGGTAGGTCGTGTCCGCCACCCAGACCTCGTCGATATGGGTCGGCTGGCCATGCTTTTTAAGCACATTGGGGCTGTAACCATAGGGATGGTTACTGTTGGTTTTTAATGGCTTAAAGCGTTTACTCTGGGTGCTTTTGATTCCCATTTCACGCATCAGACGCAGAGCCCGGTCACGGCCGCAATCGATGCCCTCATCATCCTTCAGATGGCGGTGCATTGGCCGATGCCCATAGCGGCCCTTGGCCTCTTTGTGTACCTTCAGGATCGCCCCCTTGATTCCCTCGTCCTCGATCCGCCGGGCCGAGGGCGCTCGGTGCCTCCAGCAGTAATAGCCACTGCGACAAATCCCCATCGCCGAGCATATTTCCTCGATCTTGAAGCGCCCCTCGTTGTCTTTGACAAACTGGTACTTCATTGTTCGTCCTTGGCAAAGTAGCCCACCGTTTTTTTTAGTATCTGGTTGATCCGCTCCGAGCGGCGCAGCTCTTTGCGAAGACGATCTATCTCGGCCGCCATCTCCTTCGGACTGCTCTGTCGCTTTGAGGTGGCTTCGCCCTGCTGATCGTCCAGATAGAGCCTCTTCCACCTATACAATTGGTTGGTGTTGACCCCAAGTTTGGTCGATACCTCGGTGGCGCTCAGACCATCGAGTATCATCAGTTGAACTGCCTCATTTTTGAACTCTATACTAAAGCGTCTTCTTCCCATGCTTCGATTCTCCATTTAGGAGAATCTCGTGTCCACTTTTTCCAGTGCACATCAGCTGGCCTACACCTTGATGGAAGCCATGCGCCGGTTAGCCTTAAAAGGGACGAAGTGGGCGCGGGCCCAATGCCACACCCTGCGGCTCAAATTAATCAAGATCGGAGCGGTCATCGTGCGCAACACCCGAACGATTCACTTTCACCTAAGTGAGAGTTATCCTTGGGCCAGTCTTTTCAACCATGCGGCCCGCCGATTGGTGCCAACCTAAAGGGTGCATTGGTGCTGCCCCCGGCACTACCGAACCAATGGGGGAAAGGGGGCAGTGTCTCTACACCCTGAAAAACACCTAAAAATCAAGACGATCTGCTCAAAATACAAAGAAATCCATCTCCAATAGCAATAACGAGCCAAACTTTACCCTTCATGAAATATCCGGGCTAAATATTACGAAATCGAAGCCTTTTGGCTGGTAATGCCATTTTTGGGATCCTTTTTCATTTTGTTTTCCACCATGGCCTTCATCCACCATTTGGTTAACGGGACAAAATCGACCCTCCTGGATGTATTGGGCCTTCTGTTAAATGGGGCTATTTTTTACGGAATGAGCCAGGGCCTTATCAGTGCCAGGTATAGCGATGAATGGGTAGCGGTTATTACGTTGGGCTTGGCCATTTTCTATTGTCTCCATGTCCGGCTGTTTTTGGAAAAGAAGCTGGTTGACCGCAACCTGTTGTTCACGTTTGCCGGATTATCGGCTTTCTTCCTGACCGTCACGATGCCATTGGTCCTGTCGCGGGAATGGATAACAGTCAGTTGGGCACTGCAAGCCCTGGTACTATTGTGGATTGCTGGCAAAGGTGGATTGCTGGCAAAGTTCGCAGCGAATTCCTCCGCCTGGCCGCTTATCTGCTTTACTGCCTGGTTCTTTACCGTTATGCGTTTTTGGATCTTCCGGGTAATTTTTCCAGAAATCCGATACCGGAGGATATGACTTTGTGGAAATACCTGCCGGAGCTCATTGAGCGTTTGGTGGTTTTTGTCGTGCCAGCCGGTTCTTTTCTAGCCCGGATATTTCGTAAAAAAAGTATCGTTGATATGCTTAACTGCTGATATACAGCAGGATAGATCAATAATTAAAGCAATATCAGCGATGACAAAAGGTAAACAATTAAAGCTACAGTTGACAAGGGTAAAAGGCCGCCGTGTGGGGGTTGATTTCAAGGGCGGAGAGGTTACTTCGGATGCCGGACTGCTTTTGATCCGGGAAGTGGATCGGCAGTTGGGCTTGACCGAACGAGCGGCCCGACAGTTAGTGGACAAACGGCAGAAGGGCAAAGTACGCCATGAGGTATTGGGGATGCTGCGGCAGCGCGTTTACGGGCTGGTGGCGGGCTATGAGGATTTGAACGACTTTGATACCCTGCGCCACGATCCATTGTTGCAAACGGTAACGGGGCGCATTGAAACGTTGGCCAGCGCGCCGACTTTGTGTCGTTTTGAAAACGGGCAGGATCGGCGGGCGGCCTTTGCGGTAAACGAGCTGTTGGTCGAACAGTTCATGGGCTCCTTTGCCGAGGAACCCGAAGAGATCATCCTGGACTTTGACGCCACCGACAATCCGGTGCACGGGCTCCAGGAGGGACGTTTTTTCCACGGTTATTATGATCATTACTGTTTTCTGCCGCTATATGTTTTTTGCGGTGATCAGCTGCTGGTGGCCTACCTGCGGCCGAGCAAGATCGATGCCAGCAAGCATGCCGGGGCCATCCTCAAATTGCTGGTTAAACGGATTCGCCAAAGCTGGCCCCGTACGCGGATTATTTGGCGCGCCGACAGTGGATTTTGTCGAGACCGGATACTCTCTTGGTGCGACCGCAACGAAGTTAGTTACATCGTGGGGATGGCTCGCAATGCACGCTTGCAGCAAGACGCCCAGCAGTTGCAAAAGCAGGCCAAAGAATGGTTCGAACTAAGGGGTAAAAAACAACGGTTATTCCAGGACTTCGTCTATGCTGCCGATTCGTGGCGATGGCTGCGGTTGGTCATCCATAAAGCCGAACACACCGCACAGGGGTCCAACCCGCGCTTCGTGGTGACGAACCTGCCGGGCGATCCCCAGGAGCTTTACGACAAGGTATACTGTGGCCGCGGTGAAATGGAGAACCGAATCAAGGAACAGATGCAATTGTTCAGCGAGCGCACCAGCGCCCATCAATGGTGGGCCAATCAGTGGCGATTGCTCTTGTCGGCGCTGGCCTACACCTTGATGGAAGCCATGCGCCGGTTAGCCTTAAAAGGGACGAAGTGGGCGCGGGCCCAATGCCACACCCTGCGGCTCAAATTAATCAAGATCGGAGCGGTCATCGTGCGCAACACCCGAACGATTCACTTTCACCTAAGTGAGAGTTATCCTTGGGCCAGTCTTTTCAACCATGCGGCCCGCCGATTGGTGCCAACCTAAAGGGTGCATTGGTGCTGCCCCCGGCACTACCGAACCAATGGGGGAAAGGGGGCAGTGTCTCTACACCCTGAAAAACACCTAAAAATCAAGACGATCTGCTCAAAATACAAAGAAATCCATCTCCAATAGCAATAACGAGCCAAACTTTACCCTTCATGAAATATCCGGGCTAGGCGCAGCGCTCCTGCTGGGAAAAACCCAAAGTCCTTTCAAAAATACCGCATCCAAACCCAACGACATTAAAGAGTGGTTGCAAAAACAGGGGGTTGCCAAAACCGGATTCATAGTGGCTGTAGCCATTGCTTTCATCTACTTGAACCTCGAAGCCTATCGCACATTGCAATTTATATACGCGCCCCTGCAATTGCCGGCTCTGACCCTTATCTGGCTCGCCTTGTGCTCTCTGTTGCTGGTCGTTTACAAGAAATCGGAAAGTGGCGCCATCGGTTCGTTTTTCATATTCTTTTGCGGCTTGGCGGCGATGAAATTACTCACCTTTGATCTATTAAGATGGGACTATGGAATAACCCACGGATATGCGGGCGCCTATTCGATTGTCGAAGGAATATTCCGCACTATGGACTTCGGAATGATTATCGCCTTTTGCGGGTTCTCCTATTTCACATTGTTGGGGAAAACGGATATGCGGCAAGAGCGCGCGATTTTGGCAGCCCTGGGGTTAGCGTTGTTTTTCATCTATGCGACTTTGGAAACGGACACCCTACTGGCAAATTTCCTACCCGGTCTGAGGGTTGGCGGGGTGAGCATCTTGTGGGCAGTCTTCGGGATAACGTTTCTTATCACGGGCATTCGCAAAAATCAATCCACTTTACGCTATTGCGGGCTATTTCTGTTTACCGTCGTAGTGGCCAAGATCTTCTTTGTGGACCTGAATAAGCTGGAGCAGCTATATAGGATTATTGCGTTCATACTACTGGGCATTCTTATACTTTCCGGTTCTTTCGTTTACCTGCATTACCGGCAAGCCTTCACCAATGAGGAGGAGAAAGAGGAAGAAAAAAAAGAATAATAATGAAATCCCTCAAGCGCCTACTGGAATCATTACCCGGGAAGATTCTGGCAATCATTTTAATATCGATTGCCTTGTTGCGATTCTCGACCCCCTGCTGGGGCGATTTCGAGTTGTCTCAATACGAATTCTTTAAAAATATCGAGGTGCAGACGGCGGTAGTGTATTAAGTAGGAATGGTGGCTAATTCTTGATTATATTGATGAATGAAAAGTCTCAGACAGGTTTCATGCATACTCTTAAGCTTGGAAAAGGAGAGGGTTTTGCGTGTGAAACGACCCAGTCGTTGGCGCAGGGTATTGTTCCATCGTTCCACATGGGCCGTTTCACCGGTTTCTTTTCCCACGGATGTAAACGCCGGGGAAAAACCGGTACGGTAAAGAGGGCGCTTTAAAACCGGTACGCTTATCCTAGAAAGGAGGAGTGTATCGAGATATGAAGCAATGGACAAGAGTGCGGCACAAAGTGCTGCGGGACAAGCAGAGCAAGCGCTCTGTAATGCGAGAAGAGGGACTGCACTGGGAGACCCTGGGAAAGATGCTGGCCTATTCCCAGCCGCCGGGATACCGGCGCAAGAAGAGGCGAGAGCGCAAGATCGATCCGTATGTGGGCTGGATCGAGGAGGTGCTCAAAGCGGACCGGAACGTGCCCAAGAAGCAGCGCCATACGGCCAAACGGATCTACTACCAGCGTTTGGGTCGGGAGAAGGGCTACCAAGGGGGCTACACGGCGGTCAAGGAGGTGGTGGCCGAGCTGCGAGCGAGGCGGCGGGAAGTGTTCGTGCCGCTGGAGCACCGCCCCGGGGAGGGACAGGTGGACTTCGGTCATGCCCTGGTGAAGGAGGCGGGGCAATTGCGTAGGCGGCCATTTTTTGCCATGAGCCTGCCCTACAGCGATGCCTTTTTCGTGCAGGTGTTCGAACGGGAGTGCACGGAGAGCTTCTGGGAGGGGCCCCTGCGAGCTTTTGAGTTTTTCGGGGCGGTGCCCCGGCGCATCAGCTATGACAACTCGAAGGTGGCGGTGGGTAAGATTATCGGTTCGCGTGAACGCAAGCTGACCGACGGGTTTCTGCAGCTACAGAGCCATTACCTGTTCGAGGAACACTTCTGTCTGCCCGCCCGGCCCAACGAGAAGGGCGTGGTCGAGGGGATCGTGCGTTATGCCCGGGCCAACTTCCTGGTACCGGTACCGCAGGTTCGGGACCTGGAGGAACTCAACGCAAAGCTGTTGGAGGCATGTGAGCGGGACATGGAGCGTAAATTACGCGGGAAAAGGGCGGTGAAAAAGGAACTGCTGGCCGAGGAGCGCGCCGTCATGCTGGCGTTGCCGCCCATACCCTTTGAAGCGAGCCGCAAACGCTCGACCTGCGTCAGCAGCCTCTCGCTGGTGCGCTTCGAGTGCAACGACTATTCGGTGCCGGTGCGCTGCGCCCACCATCCGGTGGTGGTGGAAGGGTCCTGTCGGCAGGTGATGATCTTCTGTGGGGGCCAAGAGGTGGCCCGGCACCGCCGCATTTGGGATAAAGAGCAAGTCTCTTTCGAGCCGGTGCACTACCTGGCTTTGCTGGAGAAAAAACCGGGCGCTTTGGACTTCGCCCGCCCACTCTCGGGCTGGCAGTTGCCGCAGTGCCTGCAGGTCCTCAGACGCCGGCTCGAAAGCCAATGCGGGGGCGAAGGCACCCGGGAGTATATCCGGGTGCTGCGGCTGTTGGAGAAACACCCCATGGCGGCCTTGCAGCAGGCCGTCGTCTCGGCCCTGCGGGTGGGGGGACTGACTCGTGAGGCCATCGCCCAGTATCTCTATCCTCAGGAAGACTACGGGAGCAGAACCTTCCGGCTGGACGGCCATCCACACCTGCGTCACGTCCGTGTGGCCGCCCCTGACCTCGGTGCCTACAGCGAACTGCTCAAGATTCCAGGAGGGGCTTTATGAAGGAAGAAAAAAACCAGCTGCTGTTACACCATCACCTCAAGAAACTGAAGTTGCCCACCATCCTGCGCGAATGGCCGGCGGTGGCCGCGGCTTGTTCCCGGGACCGGCTCGATTACGCCGCCTTTTTGTTGCATCTGGTCGAACGGGAGCTCATTGAACGCGAACAGCGGGCCGCCCAGCGGCGGATCAAAAACGCCCGTTTCCCCGTGCTCAAGACCCTCGAGAGCTTCGCCTTTGAAGCGCAGCCCTCGATCAACGAAGCGCTCATCCGAGAGCTCATGCGCGGGGAGTATGTCGACCAGCGCGAAAACGTGCTGCTCCTCGGTAACGCCGGTACCGGTAAAACGCACCTGGCCACCGCCCTGGGCTTTGCCGCCTGTGCCCAGGGCCGGCGGATCCGTTTCTTCGGGGTCACCGCCCTGGTTACCCATATGCTCGAGCAACGCGACAACCACGACCTGCAGCGCTTCATGAAGCAACTCGAAAGGCTCGACCTACTCATCCTCGACGAACTCGGTTACGTCCCTTTTTCCAAGACCGGTTCCGAACTGCTCTTCGACGTGGTCAGCCGCGCTTACGAGCGCACCAGTCTCATCGTCACCACCAACCTGCCCTTTGAGAACTGGATCGAAGTGCTCGGTTCCGAACGGCTCACCGGAGCTCTGCTGGACCGACTCACCCATCGGGTGCATATCCTCGAAGCCAACGGGCAAAGCTACCGCTTGCGCGATGCTCGACGCCGTCGCCGTGGCACAAAACAATAAACGCCTTGGGCCCGGCTCGTCGGCCTCCGGCCTCCTCACCGACCCCAAGCCAATCCCCAAAACCAACTCCCAAACCCTAAACCTTGACGTACCTGCAATTACTAACCTAAACCTTATTCCAAGCGTACCGGTTTTACCCCGACCCCCGTACCGGTTTCATCCCGGCGTTTACACACGGATCGGTTATGAGGAAAGACTTCATCATAAGTGCTCCAAAAGTCGCTGTAGGTGGCACATCTTTTGTAGGCCCGTGGCAGACGCTCGTAAAGTTCCCGGCAACGATACCAATCCCGAGGCCCAATGGCATAGGAGAGGATTTGACGGGTGCGTCGGCAAAGAGCGATCCAAACCCATTGGGCATCGCTCTTGCGCCCCACAAAAGACCATAGTTCGTCCAGTTCAATGACATCATGGCGGCGGGCCGCAAGAATCGTGCTTTTGAGCGGTCGCAGCGATTGTCGTTTTTTTTAACCAACTCAAAACGGTGTTGGGACTCACCCCGAAGGCGCGCTGTAAACCGCGTAGACTGCTGCGGTCCTGATAGACTCGAAGGATCATTTCTTTTTGCTCTTCGGTGTATTTCACTGTGGGGTTTTCGCGGCTTTGTTTACCACAATCATGGCAGCGGTAGCGCTGTTTATGGTTGGGCGTCTTGCCAAATTTAATGATATTTTCACTTCCACAGTGCCGACAATTAATAATTTTAGTAACCATGCACTAAAAATAAACTGCCTAACTCTATTTGTACAGCTAAAAATACAAAATAACATTCTTTTTTTATACACTACCCGATCTTCCAGGTTGACCAAGACCAGTCATGCCATCCCCGGAATTGGCTGCCTTAGATTTGGCCAAAAAAAGCCCTTCCCTTATGGCGAACGAAACTTCTATGCACAACTGCCAGCCAGGTTGATCGGACCCCATCTTTGCTACCACTTTAAGTGAGAGTATTTCCTTAGGTTTGGTATTGTAGGTTTTGCAGCGGGTGGCGCAATGAGGCCGTAGGCCGAATGGAGCCAGCCGCTGCTTTGTTGATTGTTCGCCAGAGTCTGGCAAATGTATTTGGGGAGAGAAAGCCTAACCCGGATATTTCGTAAAAAAAGTATCGTTGATATGCTTAACTGCTGATATACAGCAGGATAGATCAATAATTAAAGCAATATCAGCGATGACAAAAGGTAAACAATTAAAGCTACAGTTGACAAGGGTAAAAGGCCGCCGTGTGCGGGTTGATTTCAAGGGCGGAGAGGTTACTTCGGATGCCGGACTGCTTTTGATCCGGGAAGTGGATCGGCAGTTGGGCTTGACCGAACGAGCGGCCCGACAGTTAGTGGACAAACGGCAGAAGGGCAAAGTACGCCATGAGGTATTGGGGATGCTGCGGCAGCGCGTTTACGGGCTGGTGGCGGGCTATGAGGATTTGAACGACTTTGATACCCTGCGCCACGATCCATTGTTAGCAAACGGTAACGGGGCGCATTGAAACGTTGGCCAGCGCGCCGACTTTGTGTCGTTTTGAAAACGGGCAGGATCGGCGGGCGGCCTTTGCGGTAAACGAGCTGTTGGTCGAACAGTTCATGGGCTCCTTTGCCGAGGAACCCGAAGAGATCATCCTGGACTTTGACGCCACCGACAATCCGGTGCACGGGCTCCAGGAGGGACGTTTTTTCCACGGTTATTATGATCATTACTGTTTTCTGCCGCTATATGTTTTTTGCGGTGATCAGCTGCTGGTGGCCTACCTGCGGCCGAGCAAGATCGATGCCAGCAAGCATGCCGGGGCCATCCTCAAATTGCTGGTTAAACGGATTCGCCAAAGCTGGCCCCGTACGCGGATTATTTGGCGCGCCGACAGTGGATTTTGTCGAGACCGGATACTCTCTTGGTGCGACCGCAACGAAGTTAGTTACATCGTGGGGATGGCTCGCAATGCACGCTTGCAGCAAGACGCCCAGCAGTTGCAAAAGCAGGCCAAAGAATGGTTCGAACTAAGGGGTAAAAAACAACGGTTATTCCAGGACTTCGTCTATGCTGCCGATTCGTGGCGATGGCTGCGGTTGGTCATCCATAAAGCCGAACACACCGCACAGGGGTCCAACCCGCGCTTCGTGGTGACGAACCTGCCGGGCGATCCCCAGGAGCTTTACGACAAGGTATACTGTGGCCGCGGTGAAATGGAGAACCGAATCAAGGAACAGATGCAATTGTTCAGCGAGCGCACCAGCGCCCATCAATGGTGGGCCAATCAGTGGCGATTGCTCTTGTCGGCGCTGGCCTACACCTTGATGGAAGCCATGCGCCGGTTAGCCTTAAAAGGGACGAAGTGGGCGCGGGCCCAATGCCACACCCTGCGGCTCAAATTAATCAAGATCGGAGCGGTCATCGTGCGCAACACCCGAACGATTCACTTTCACCTAAGTGAGAGTTATCCTTGGGCCAGTCTTTTCAACCATGCGGCCCGCCGATTGGTGCCAACCTAAAGGGTGCATTGGTGCTGCCCCCGGCACTACCGAACCAATGGGGGAAAGGGGGCAGTGTCTCTACACCCTGAAAAACACCTAAAAATCAAGACGATCTGCTCAAAATACAAAGAAATCCATCTCCAATAGCAATAACGAGCCAAACTTTACCCTTCATGAAATATCCGGGCTAAAGGCATTCAGGGAGTAAGACATTTTAGCCCCGCTACGATAAGATACTGCAACGCTGATCGAATCTTCGATTTCGATTTCGGGGCTGAATACACAGAGGTCGCGCTCGTAGCCATCATATTTCTCAAAATCGAAATAAAGGGCCCGTAAGTTTTTTGATGCTTTTTCGTTCGTTTGACCGATATCGATAAAAAAAGGACATCGGGCCTCTTCGGGACATTCATAACAGCGTTCGCCGCGGCGGCTGAGCCCATAGCGGTCAGCCGTTTCAGGAGTGTAAAATTGCCGGTGGCCAGTGGCATAAACCGTCTCCGGCACACTCGAAAGCCACCAGTTGACAAGATCGAAATGGTGGGTCGCCTTATGCACCAGCAGCCCGCCGGAATGCGCCTTGCGGCGGTGCCAGCGCCTGAAGTAGTCCGCCCCATGCCGCGTATCGAGCAACCAGTGAAAATCGACCGAGAGTGTTTCTCCTATGACACCGGACATGAGCAAATCCTTGATTTGACGCCGGGGAGGCGAGTAGCGGTAATTGAACGTAACCGTTATGTTCCGCCCCGTTTTTTTCTTGGCCTCCAGAATGCTCCGGCAGCTTTCCGCGTCGATTGTCATGGGTTTTTCCGTAATGACGTCGCAACCCAATTCCATGGCTCGGCAGATATAATGCCGGTGGGTGTCGTCACGGGAGGTTACGATGACGCAGTCCGGTCGCGTTTCCTTGATCATGCGATCAAATTCACGGTTCGAATAACCCGGAGGACGATGGCCTGTTTTTTCCTTAATCTGATCGAGAGACAAATTGAGGCGGCCTTCATTCAGATCGCACATGGCCACCATCCGGGATTGCTCTGAATATTTTCCAATAACGGCATCGCGAAACATGCTATGCCGGCCCCCGAGGCCCACCTGGACATATCTTTTAATACTATTCATCAGAAGGTGGGCTGTGTTCAGATTCCTGGATCAACCGGTTGAGAAATGATTCATAGGTTTCGGCATTGAGTGGAAATTCGACCGGCCTCTTCTCGATACTGGAATAGATCATGGCGTTTGCCAACTCAATCGAATGAATACCCTCCTCAGCCGGGGCGATCAATTCCGCTCCATGGAGAATAGCGTTGGCGAAATTTTGAAGAATGATGCGGTGCTGGTTTTCGCTCGGCGGTAAATCGACCTCAATTACCTCGCTCGGGGGTCGCGCGAATACATCTCCCGAATCCCGTCCGAATTGTGACATGGGAACCAGATTTCGTGTGTAGGACAAACTTTTGTTCTCGAGAACTACCCGGCCATTTTCACCCGATATTTCCAGCCGATTGCTGCCGGGAGATTCCCCCGTCGAAGCGATAAATATACCTGTGCAACCGTTCTCGTACTCGAGAAAGGCGGTTACATCATCCTCGACTTCGATATCGTGGAACCGCCCCAATGCGCAATGGGCGGTCAACTGTTTCGGCATACCGAAGAGCCATTGCCAGAGATCGAGCTGATGCAGGCATTGGTTAAGGAGAACTCCACCGCCCTCCCCGGCCCAGGTGGCGCGCCATCCCCCGGAACGGTAATAGGTTTCCGTTCGAAACCAGTTGGTGATGGTCCAGACAACGCGACAAATCTCTCCCAGTTCACCGCCGTGAATGAGCTCGTAAAGCCAGCGATGAGGATTCTGGGTCCGCTGATTTAGCATGGCCGCGAATATCTGCCGTTCATCGCGATGGGCCGCAAAGAGCCGTTCACAATCCGCCTTGTGGACCGATACAGGCTTTTCCACTAGAACGTGCAGACCCCCTTCGAGGGCTTCGATGCCAACGCTGGTGTGGTCAAAATGCGGGGTTACGATCAACACGGCGTCGATATCTCCAGAGTGGATCATATCACCACTGGAGTGGAAATGCGCGGCGTCGGGAAATGCTTGCAGAGCTTCCGCCCGGAGATCACACACGGCTGCCAGTTTCAGCCCCCGAATATCACCGGCAAGAATCTTGCGGGCCTGATTCAAACCCATGCCTCCCATACCCGCTATTCCCAATCTGACTTCTTCCATATCTCTTCCCGTATAGGTTCCGCTCAGTCCCTTCTCGATCTTATGTCATTTTGTCATCAGAGTACATTCCAAAACATATTAAAATATATAGGCATTCCATTGAGGCAATTCCAGATACGACGTGTTCGCATTTTAGGCGGTCGGATCAATATCGTTCCCCAAATTGATTTTCTTTTTATCTGGATATGGAGACCACCACCCGGTATTGAGTTTTATATCAACTTTTAACCACTTTTTTTATGATTGATCGCCGTTCCTTCCTTGCCACTGGATTTGCCGCCACCGCGTTAGCCGCGCATCGCAGGGCCTTTGGCCTGGCAGCCGATGATTCAACTTCGCTCGGACTGGCCCAGACTCAAGAGAAGGGCGATGTGAGAAACCTGCGCATTACTGATCTGAAGACGTTCCTGGTCGATGCAGGAAACGACGAGAACTACGCCTATGTGAAAATCTATACCAACCAAGGAATCACTGGCTTGGGTGAAGGGACCCTTTCGGGCAAGGGCAGCGCCATAGCCGCAGCCATTATGGAGCACAAGCGCTACCTAATGGGCAAGGATCCGGGAGAAATCGAACGGCTCTGGCAAACCATGTTTCGCGGTCCGCGCTACCGCGGTGGACCTGTCCTAATGTCGGCCCTGAGCGCGGTCGAAATCGCCCTGTGGGATATTCTGGGCCAAGCGATTGGTCTGCCCATCTGGCGGCTGTTGGGAGGAAAGGCCCGCGACAAGGTGCGCCTATATTGCCACGAAGGCTATCTCGAGCGGATCAGTCACCGCAAAAAACGCCGCCTAAAAACGTTGGAGGAGGAGCTCGAACTTTGGGTGCGGAAAAAAGAGGAGGGTTGGACCTGCATCAAGGGCGGCTTTTTCCCCGTTGATTCACAGGCGGTGGATTTTCGCAAATCCATCCGCGAGGGCGTGGAACACATGGCGGCAGTGCGCGACGCGGTGGGTACCGATTTTGACATTATTGCAGAGATACACGGGAAGGCCAATCCCTCGGCCGCCATCGAGTTCTGCAACCGTATTGAGGATTTCCATACCTTGTGGGTAGAGGAAGCGACCCAGTTGGAAAGCGAGGTTATCGAGGAGGCGCGGCAGTTGCGCCGACAGACGCGGGTTCCACTGGCTACGGGGGAGCGCCTCACCAGCCGTTATGACTTCGTTCCCTTGTGCAGTGAGCGGTTGGTGGATGTGATTATGCCCGATGTGGTGCATTGCGGCGGCATTCTGGAGATGAAGAAAATTGCCACGTTGGCCGAATGTTTCCGCGTGGATGTGTCGCCTCACAATCCGCAAAGTGAAGTCAGCACCCTGGCCTCCCTTCATGTTTGCATGTGTACGCCCAACTGCACTTTGCTTGAAATCGGCAGCGGGCAGGATCCCTTTTGGAACGATCTTTTTTATGGCGGTTACTTCCGGTATGAAAAGGGTTACGCATTTGCTCCGGAGAGGCCTGGCCTGGGCATCGATCTGGACGAGTCTGTGGCGGCAAAATACCCCTACCGGGAAATGGACTTCGGGGTACATCATTTTCCCGATGGTTCGGTAACGGATCGTTAAGACGGCTTCGATTTTAAGAAATCAACACTTTAGGTGACAGCAACCATGCCTGGACTCATCTTAGACGGAAAGAATTTGGCCAGGCAGATCGAAGCGGATTTGACCGAACGCGTTGGCCGATTAATAGAAGCTTCCGGCGGGTCACGACCAACCCTGGCAACCATCCTGGTGGGTGACGACCCGGCTTCGGCGACTTATGTAAAAATGAAGGGTAATGCCTGCCGCCGGGTGGGAATGGAGTCCCGAAAAATCTTTCTCCGTCAGGAGACGACGACCGGGGAACTACTCGAAGCGATCGATTCTCTGGCTCAGGATAGAAATGTGCACGGCATTTTATTGCAGCATCCAGCACCGCCACAAGTTGATGAAAGGCTCTGCTTCGACCGTATTCCCATCGAGAAGGACGTGGACGGCGTTTCTGCCCACGGTTTCGGGCTCATGGCGATGAATGAAACGGCTTTCGGAGCGGCCACCCCGACCGGCATTATGCACCTATTGAGTCATTACAAGATTTCCATCACGGGCCTTCACGCCGTGGTGGTTGGGCGCAGTCCTATTTTGGGCAAACCAATCGCCGCTATGCTCCTGAACGCCGACGCCACCGTCACTGTATGCCATTCCAAAACAAGAAATTTGCCCGAAATGGTCCGACAGGCCGATCTGGTCGTGGGGGCGGTGGGAATACCAGAGTTCATCAAAGCCGAGTGGGTAAAAGAGCAGGCCATCGTCGTTGACGCCGGTTATAACGAGGGCGGAATCGGCGACATCGAACTGAGGCCGCTTAGGGAACGCTGCCATGCCTACACACCGGTCCCCGGAGGCGTTGGCCCCATGACCATCGCCACCCTCTTAAAACAAACGGTGGAAGCGGCCGAAAAATCTTCGCCGCAAACCTGAAATTAAAGGGAGAAAAGATATAAGATCTACAGGATTTCATTTTGTACTGATTAAGATTTCAATTGACTGTATCTGTATTGCTTTCATTAAAAAAGATATACTCTAGTTTCATTGAAACTTGGTACAACTTTAATATGACTAATCAATCTGTGCAAGAAGAGCTTTTAATTCGCGGACGCGGTAAAATCAATTGGACGAGTTCCAATATGCGTATCCTGGCCCGACTTCGGGAGGAGTTCAGGTCCACCAAACCTTTTGCCGGGCTCACCATTGGAGTATGCCTCCATATCGAGCAAAAAATAGCGGCATTGTTGAGCGTCCTGACGGCCGGGGGTGCAAATGTGGTGGCCACCAGCAACTTGGGCACGACCAATGACGATATCGCCGCGGCCCTCAATGAAAGTGGCATTCGGGTCTATGGGAAACGGAAAGATTCCCACCGGGAACACATGGAAAACGTCCGTCAAATTCTGCGCCACATACCCAACCTGCTTTTGGACAATGGAGCCGAATTGATCGCCCTCCTTGTTGAAGAGGAGGAGTTTTCCGGACAAAAAGTCATTGGTGCCACGGAGGAGACAACCACAGGAGGAAACCTTATCCGAGAGGAGATGCCAGGAAAGGTGTCATTTCCTGTAATTGTCATCAACGACAGCCCCCTCAAATCATTCGTAGAAAATAAGCATGCCGTTGGCCAATCGATTCTGGAAAGTTTTTTAAGAATCACCAACTTGATGATACAGGGAAAGAGGGTCGTCGTCTTCGGTTATGGCTGGTGTGGAAAGGGCATCTCGAAGTATTTCAAGAATTTCGGAGCATGGGTAACTGTGGTGGAAAAAGACCCTATTCGCGCACTGGAGGCGATCGTAGACGGCTTCCGGGTTTCCGAAACGGAGGCAGCACTAACCTGGGGAAATGTTTTTATAACAGCCACTGGCAGACCGGGTATCATTCGGGCCGAGCATTTCGCCCATATTCCCGATGGTTCCGTACTGGCTAACGCCGGTCATTTCGATTACGAAATCGATGTGCCTGCGTTGATAGAGCAAGCAGTATCAGTGGAGGAACCGGTAGAAGCTATCGAACGCTGCACTTTGCCCAACGGTCATTGTCTCAATCTTTTGTGCCACGGTAGGATGTTCAACCTGGGCGGACGCGAACCCAAGGGAAACTCAATCGAATCCTTGGACATGGGATTCACACTGGTGGCGCTCTCTCTTGAGTGTATCGCTAAAAGCAGATACCAACTAATTTCCGGGGCCCAACCGGTTCCCCATGATATAAACCTGGAAACATCCAAAAGAATGCTGAAAATCCTGATGGCATAAAAACCCGACCTACATCGACCCTCTCCGGCTATCGATCATAAAATTGAAAGGCATCGCCCTGACCTCTGCCATTCCCACCCCTTTTTTTAGTAAGATCCAGGTTTTTTACTCCCACTCAATGGTTGCGGGTGGTTTGGAGGAAACATCGAGGACGACGCGGTTTACGCCATTGGTTTCGTTGACTATTCGGCTCGATATTTTCCTTAAAATGTCTTCCGGCAGGTAATACCAATCGGCGGTCATACCGTCGCGGGACGTGATGGCGCGGATGGCCACGCATTCGTCATAGGTACGCTGGTCGCCCATCACCCCGACACTGCGAACCGGCAAGAGCACAGCGAAAAATTGCCATATCGTGAGGTTGAGACCGGCGTTTTTTATTTCGTCCGTGACGATGCGGTCGGCATTACGCAGGACATCCAGTCGTTCCTTGGTGATATTACCCAGGCAGCGAACGGCCAGACCCGGACCGGGGAATGGCTGCCGGTCGATCAGGGAATCCGGGATTTCCAGACTCCGTCCGATTTTTCTGACTTCGTCTTTGAAAAGCTCCCGCAGTGGTTCGATCAATTCCAGTCGCATATTTTCCACCAGACCGCCCACGTTATGATGACTTTTGATGGTGGCCGCTCCTCCCGAGAAGGAACCGCTTTCGATCACATCGGGGTAAAGCGTCCCCTGCACCAGATAATGAACGTCCTTGATGCGGTGGGCCTCTTCTTCGAATACCTCGATGAAAACGCGTCCGATGATTTTGCGTTTTTGCTCGGGATCTGTGACACCGGCAAGTTCGCGCAAAAAACGATCGGCAGCATCTACTTTATGCACGTTGAGGCCGAGTAGTTTCGTGAATTCCATTACTTCGTCCGCCTCTCTCAGTCTCAACAATCCGTTATCGACAAAGATGCAAAATAGACGTTCACCCACCGCTTTGTGCACAAGCACGGCGGCGACGGTGGAATCGACCCCGCCGCTGAGCCCGCAAATAACGTTTCCGCTTATTACCTTGCGGCGGGTGTTTTCGAGGACCTCATCGATAAAACCAGCAGCTTTCCAGTCAACCTCCAATCCGGCCACATGATAAAGGAAAGTGGAGAGGATGTCATTGCCCCGGAGGGTGTGTTGCACTTCGGGATGGAATTGCACGCCATAGATTTTTCGCTCCGGGTGGCCGAAGGCGGCGATAGGGGAACCTTCCGAGCGGGCCAAGGTTTGAAATCCTAGTGGAACGGCGGTTACCTTGTCCCCGTGGCTCATCCACACTTCAAGAGATTCATCGTTTGAAAAATCGACAAACGGACCGGATGGATTTTCAATATTAACGACGGCGGGACCAAATTCCCGCAAACCATCGTCCGGCAAAGTTTTTTCCATATTGCCGGATTGCCCGTCCGAGTTCCAACCCCCGATACGGCCGCCGAATTCCACCGCTATCATCTGCATGCCGTAACAAATGCCGAGAACCGGAATATTGCAGCGCAATGCTTCGGGTGCAATCCGGGGAGCGCTCGCACATGCCACGGAAGCCGGTCCACCGGAAAGAATCAATGCCCGAGGCTTTTTTTCCTGAATTTTCTCAAAGGGCGTCGTTCCAGGCATAATTTGGCAATAAACACCCAACTCCCTGACCGCTCGCGCTATGAGAGGTGTGTATTGGGACCCGAAGTCAAGAATCAGCAGTTGGCTATCCATGACTGCGAACGGACCTACTTGGTAGAATCTTTTCGGTCGATAATGGGATGGATAAACTGTGTTTCCGTGTCCCAGGGAAACAAAATCCAGGTATCCTGGCTCACTTCCGTAACGAATGTATCGACGTGGTGCCTGCCTTCCGGTTTCACATAGACGGTGGCAAAATGCGCTTTGGGCAGTGATGCGCGAACGACTTGGGCTGTTTTTCCGGTATCCACGAGGTCATCTATGAGAAGCCACCCTTCGCCGTCGCCTTCAATGTCCTTGAGTACTTTTATATCGCCCCGTTCCTGCCATTCGTAGCTGCTCACGCAAAAGGTATCGACCAAACGAATCTCCAGCTCTCGGGCTATGATGGCCACCGGAACGAGGCCTCCTCTGGTGATGGCTATGATCCCTTTCCATTGGGTCAGGTCGATCAATCTCCAAGACAAGGCCCGGCAATCTCTTTGCAGTTGATCCCAGGAAATGGGAAAAGTTTTTATATAGGATTCGTCGCCACTCATCTTGAGCGAACTTGATCAATTCAATTCTCAAGACGAGAAAAAAGCGGGAAAAATTTTGCAAAACTCTGTCATAACAGGGTCATTTTCAATTCAGGAACCGCTCAATCCCAGGCGCTCACGGCGATATTTCTTCTTATGTATAATTTCACACCAATCCAGGTTTTCCAGATACCATTTGACGGTTGCCGTCATACCATCGGCAAAATCGTATTGCGGCGACCAACCTAGTTCGTCTTTCAATTTCCCATAATCCATGGCATAACGCCTGTCGTGGCCAGGCCGGTCGGCGACAAAGCTTTTCAGTGTTTTGTAGGATAATCCAGTTTGCCACGATTTAAGCTCATCCAAAATTTGACCAAGCCAATCGACCACTTCGAGGTTCGTTTTTTCGGCATCGCCGCCAATGTTGTAAACCTCGCCCAGCGTGCCTAGGCCCAGGACCTGCCAAAGAGCGTCACAGTGGTCTTCCACATGGAGCCAATCCCTGACATTTTGCCCGTCGCCATAAATGGGCAGCGGTTTGCCCTCCAGTGCATTGAGAATCATGAGGGGAATCAGTTTTTCCGGAAACTGCCAGGGGCCGTAGTTGTTCGAACAGCGTGTCATTACCACAGGCAATCCGTAAGTTTGATGATAGGACCTTAAAATGAGGTCCCCGGCGGCTTTGGAAGCGGCATAAGGACTGTTGGGGGCAATGGGAGTTTGTTCGGTAAAAGGGTGCTCCTCCGGCCCGAGGGAGCCATAAACTTCATCCGTCGATACGTGGAGCAGGCGAAAGCGATCGGCTTCGGTTGGCGGCAGTGATTTCCAGAAACGTCGCAGGGAGTCCGCCAGTCTAAGGGTTCCGGTGACGTTGACGGCAAAAAAAGGCTCCGGCGAATCGATGGAACGATCGACGTGGGTTTCCGCCGCAAAATTAACCACCGAGTCAATGGAATGCTCGGACAACAGATCCTCCACCAACCCGGTATCGCCAATATCACCTTGCGTGAACCGGTAGCGGGGATCGTTGCGAAAATCATTTAAGTTTTCCTCGTTCCCGGCATAGGTGAGCTTGTCCAGATTCACCAACAAATCACCACCGGCAAGGTACTCAGAGAGGCATTTACGGATAAAATTCGTGCCGATGAAACCGCAGCCTCCTGTTACCAGCAGTTTCATTGTTTAATCGCGTTTGCGGAGGGAACTTCCGGTCGCCAGTTTTGCAAGGCTTTGCCAATGGCTTCACGGACGGGCGTGAGTTCTATGCCCTCCTCGGTTATTTTTGAACTGTCCAGAACGCAACTGGAGCGAGGCGCTTTGGACGCCGTTTGCATGAAGGCTTCTTCCGAGGCGAAAAATTGTGGTTCCCACCGGCGCACACCGCTGGCCCGGATGATTTCGACAACCTCCCGCGTAGTTACGCTGCCGGGGTTCGTCACATTGTAAATGCCGTAGGGAAGTTTATTTTGCCAACATTGTACGGTTGCGCGCACAAAATCGCCCAGATGGGAAAGCGAATTTTCCACCTCGAGGAGTTTCTCGTAACACATAAGCTTTGATAGGTAGTTGCGAGGGCTGTCGTTTTCATCGAAAGGAATGCGCAACCGCCAGACATAACATTGCGGCGCCGTCGAGAGGACTTCTTCGCCCAGGGCTTTGCATCCGCTGTAGAAACTGCAATTGTTTTGCCGAAATGAGAAATTAGGCAAATCGACCTCGGTGAATCCCTGTCCATCGGCCCTTCGCCCGTTGTAGAGACAGCCCGAGGAAACATGCCCCCAGGGAATCCCCGCCTCGGAACAGGCTTGGGCCACGATGCCAGGCAGGACGGCATTGCCGAGAAGACAAGCGGCCTTGTTGTCCTCGCAGGCATCCACATTGGGTTTGCCCGTATAACCGGCCGCATTGATTAAAAAATCCGCCTTGTTTTGATGGAGAAAATTGGCCAATTGAGCAGAATTCGCGCAATCGAGATGCTTTCGCCTCGGGGCAAAGTAATTCACACCATGACTTTGCAGGTAACGTCGATAGGCGCTTCCGATATAACCATTGCCTCCAAGCAGGATAATCATTGCCAGAAATTTACCGCCCAATCGGGTTTATCTTCATAGTTGTTCCAGGAATCGATATTTGTCCTAGGGTGAAAATAAAAAATTGCGAAAGGGAAACAATCCCTTATTGCAAAAAAATTCCCTGGCCGCAGAGAAGCGCCAGCATTGGAATATTTTACTTTTCGGGAAGGAGAAACAACTGTTTCCCAGCAGGCGGCCGAAAATGAGCGGTGGACAAGGCGGGACTTTGGTTTTGAAGACCGGCCCGGCGGCAGCCGATGCGGAAGAGCTGCCGCAGTTGCTCTGCCCAGATGCCCCTGCCTTTCATGCGTAGGCCGAATTCGGGATTGTTGAGCTTGCCCCCGCGAAGGTCTTTCACCCGGCTGAGAATTTTTTCCTTTTCCCACGCATAATGCCGCTCCAGCCAATCGCAGAACAAATCCTTGTTGGCATAGGGCAGGCGTAATACAATGTATCCGGCAAATTTCGCCCCGGCTTTCACGGCGGCCTGCAGGATGCGGGGGATTTCCTCCTCATTCAATCCGGGAATGACCGGGGCGATCATAACTCCGGCCGGGATACAGGCATCTGTGAGCCTTTCAATCGTCTGTAAACGCTGCCGGGGGGAAGACGTTCTTGGCTCCATTCGCCGGCCCAGGGCAGCATCCAGGGTGGTGATGGACAACGTGACGCTAACCGCCTGGTATCGTGCCAGTTCCGACAAATAATCAATATCTCGTTCAACCAATGAGTTTTTTGTAATGATGGATACAGGGTTCCTCAACCGGGCCAGAACCTCTAGGCATCCCCGCGTAATGCCCAGCTTCTTTTCCACCGGTTGGTAGGGATCTGTGACCCCGCTCATGGCCAGAACTTCCGGCTTCCACCGTTGCGAGGAAAGCTCCTTTTCCAGCAGCCGGGGGGCATCCTCCTTGACCACAATTTTCGTCTCGAAATCCAGACCCGCGGAAAAGCCTAGATACTCATGAGTTGGTCGGGCATAGCAATAAACGCACCCATGCTCGCAGCCCCGGTAGGGATTCAAACTCTTGTCAAAACCCACATCCGGACTGTTGTTCCGAGTAATAATCGAGCAGGAAGAATCCCTAAAATGCTGAGTTTTCAGAACATTGCCCGAATCCTCCGCATCGGAATATCCCTCCGTATCCGGCTCGGGAATAAACTCCATAGATTCAAACCGGTTGCGCGGATTGCTCAAAGCTCCCCGCCCACGGGCAGGTAAAGGCGAAAGTTTTCCAGCATAACCCATAATATATGAACATATATATACTATTCATAGAAAAAAACAATTTTTTTCTTTCCCATTTTTACCATCAATACCCGTAGCAGCCATAGTGCATCGCCCAAGGATGGATCCGGCACCGACCCGAAAAAGTGCCAATACCTTATGCCGGGCAGTATCTTGCTAAATTTTAAAAACCCCACTGTGATCTTCTTGTTCTTCAAAGAATTATGAATCTCCTTGAAAATGCCGGTTGTAAGAATATTGTATCGGATTGTCGCGACGAATTTACAGCTGATCGGACCCCATCTTTGCTACCACTTTAAGTGAGAGTATTTCCGTAGGTTTGGTATTGTAGGTTTTGCAGCGGGTGGCGCAATGAGGCCGTAGGCCGAATGGAGCCAGCCGCTGCTTTGTTGATTGTTCGCCAGAGTCTGGCAAATGTATTTGGGGAGAGAAAGCCTAATCGGCTGTGGGGGTGTTTCGCGTTGTATTTGTGTCGCCATTGTTCGACCACCACACGCGCTTCGGTCACGCTCAGGAACAGTTCCTGATTAAGGCATTCATCGCGCAAACGATTATGAAAGGATTCTATATGTCCATTCTGCCAAGGGCTTCCTGGATCAATGTATGCGATGGCAATTTCCTGTCGCTGCAGTTCTTCTTTGACTTGGTGGGCTATAAACTCCGATCCGTTGTCCGAGCGGATGCACTGAGGTTTGCCGTTCTCTCTTATGGCATCGTTCAATACCTCTACCACATCGGCACTTTTCAGTGAGCGCGCAACCTTAATGGCCAGGCATTGACGGGTATGTTCATCGATCAGTGTCAAGAGCCTGAGCGGACCGCCCCGGTCGGTGCGATCCGCCACGAAGTCCCAACTCCACACATGGTTGGGCTGCACTGCTCGGGTCGGGGTAGCCGTGGATTGGCCCTGCCGGCGACGGCGCTTGCCAGACGGGCGCACACCCAGTCCTTCGAAACGACGCACTTTTTGGACGAATTTGCGACTCACGGGCCAACCTTCATGGGTCAACAAAGCGCGGATCCGACGATAGCCATAGCGCGGATGCTTCTTCGAAAAGGCAATGATGCGTGCCACCAGTTTATGCCTATACTCAGTAGCTTTCTTGGGTTCATACAGGTAGGTTGAGCGGTGCAACCCAAAATACTGACAGGCCCGACGCAGCGAGCACGACCCTTGGGCCAATACATGCTTCACCGCTTCCTTTTTCTGCTTCGGGCCTACCATTTTTTTGCGTTCACCTCCTTGAGCACACGGTTCTCCAGCATCTGCTCGGCTACAATCTTCTTAAGCTGTGTGTTCTCGCGCTCCAGCTCCTTCAGCCGCTTGGCGTCACGCAGCTCCATGCGGCCATACTTTTTACGCCAACGATGGTAGCTTTGAGGACTGATATTGTGGGACCGACAGACATCCTGAATGCCTTTGCCTGCGTCTACTTCGCGCAGTATCGTTATGATTTGTTCAGGGGTGTATCTTTTTTGCTTCATAGGTCTTTCCGGTAATTTCTCCAGAAAGACTCTCACTGGCAATGGTAGTGTTTTCGGCGGTCACATCACAGCCTACAATATGTCAAACAGCAATTATTAAGAAGACATCATGCTTTCTTTGAAACAAATTGCACCACGTTGGGTGAAAAGACCTGCGCTCAGATTAATGTCGAAATATCGGCGAGCAATCTGGCCCTATCGAAAAGCAACTAGTAGCAGCCGGTCATTACCTGATTTCATAATAATTGGAGCTCAAAAATCTGGAACCTCAAGCTTGTATCTCTATTTAGGTCAACATCCTCAGCTTTTGCCATCCTTAAAGAAAGAAATCCGTTTTTTCGATGGAGGATATAACCCCAATATTGACAATTTTGAAAAAGGACAAGCGTGGTATCGTGCTCACTTCCCGTTCAGAAAAAATGTGGGTACTCATTCCAGGACGTTTGAAGCATCGTCTATCACTATTTTTAATCCACTCACCCCAAGACGGATTTTCGATCTTGTCCCGGAGGTAAAGCTTATTGCTGTTTTGAGAAATCCAACAGAACGGGCTATATCTCATTATTTCCATGAAAAGAGGCGAGGCCGCGAGCAGTTACCCATTATGGAGGCTCTGCAGAAAGAGGAAACGCGATTGGGTAGTGTATAAAAAAAGAATGTTATTTTGTATTTTTAGCTGTACAAATAGCGTTAGGCAGTTTATTCTTAGTGCATGGTTACTAAAATTATTAATTGTCGGCACTGTGGAAGTGAAAATATCATTAAATTTGGCAAGACGCCCAACCATAAACAGCGCTACCGCTGCCATGATTGTGGTAAACAAAGCCGCGAAAACCCCACAGTGAAATACACCGAAGAGCAAAAAGAAATGATCCTTCGAGTCTATCAGGAACGCAGCAGTCTACGCGGTTTACAGCGCGCCTTCGGGGTGAGTCCCAACACCGTTTTGAGTTGGTTAAAAAAAACGACAATCGCTGCGACCGCTCAAAAGCACGATTCTTGCGGCCCGCCGCCATGATGTCATTGAACTGGACGAACTGTGGTCTTTTGTGGGGCGCAAGAGCGATGCCCAATGGGTTTGGATCGCTCTTTGCCGACGCACCCGTCAAATCCTCTCCTATGCCATTGGGCCTCGGGATTGGTATCGTTGCCGGGAACTTTACGAGCGTCTGCCACGGGCCTACAAAAGATGTGCCACCTACAGCGACTTTTGGAGCACTTATGATGAAGTCTTTCCTCATAACCGATCCGTGGGAAAAGAAACCGGTGAAACGGCCCATGTGGAACGATGGAACAATACCCTGCGCCAACGACTGGGTCGTTTCACACGCAAAACCCTCTCCTTTTCCAAGCTTAAGAGTATGCATGAAACCTGTCTGAGACTTTTCATTCATCAATATAATCAAGAATTAGCCACCATTCCTACTTAATACACTACCGTTAATTCCCCAAAATATCTGAAATACAGACCATATCAATAAGATCCAGCAGCGATTTCAGGCGACCCCTTTTTTCTGGATGTCTTTTGGTTTTAGCAAGTAGGGTTGTAGGTCTTTCATGGCCCTTTTTGGAGGGGTGCAAAATATACGGATGCCTTCGTCTTCGGCTTCCTCTTTCAGTACGCAGCCCATTTCGTGCAGGCGGTGGCGGAGGTCGTAACGATCGTGCGGTATGAGAAGTTCCCGCACGTTGTCGTCTTCATCCAGTATTTTCTCCAGGCGGCTGATGAGCCCTTCCATCCCTTCTCCCGTTTTGAGGCTGACGTAACAGGCTCCATTGAGCCCCTCTATCCTGAAATCGCGTTTCTCTTCTTCGCTTCTTAGATCGATTTTGTTGTAAACCGTCAAAATCCGCTTTTCCTCCACCCCCAAGTCTTTAAGCACTTCCAGGGTGGTGGCCGCTTGCTGAAAGCAATCGGGGTTGGCTGCATCGATGATGTGGATGAGAAAATCGGCCACCAAAGCCTCTTCCAGGGTGGCTTTGAAGGCCTCAACCAAGTGATGGGGCAGGTTGCGCACGAAACCCACGGTGTCGGTCAGCAGAAGAACTCGGCCAGAAGGCAGTTCCAGGCGTCGGGTGGTGGGATCGAGGGTTGCGAACAGCTTGTCCTCTACTAGGCTGTCGGCCTGTGTGAGGTAATTTAGGAGGGAGGATTTGCCCGCATTGGTATAGCCGACGATGGCCGCGGCGGGCATGGAAACTTTCAACCTTTGGCTGCGTTGCACGGCACGGTGTTTCAAGACCAGGGCCAGTTCACTTTTCAGGTGGGCGATGCGCTTGCGCACCAGGCGCTGGTCGATCTCGATCTGCGCCTCCCCCTCCCCTCGTTGGGTGATACCCCCTCCGCGCTGTCGGCTGAGGTGTGTCCAGGCCCGTTTGAGGCGCGGCAACGAGTAGGTCATGCGGGCCAGATCGACCTGTAAAACGGCCTCCTTGGTCTGCGCCCGCCGGGCAAAGATATCGAGGATGACCTCATGCCGGTCGATCACGCAAAGCCCGCTCTCCTTTTCCCAATTGCGCTGTTGGCCGGGAGTGAGTTCATTATCGAAAATCACTGCGTCGCAATCGAGTTGACGAGCCTTCTGCACGATTTCCGCCACCTTTCCCTTGCCCAGAAAAAACCTCGCGCTGGTAGATCTCAGGGGAGCTATTACTTCGCCCGCCACCTCAATATCTATGGTTTGGGTCAATTCACGCAGCTCCGCCAGCGAACTTTCCAATGCCTCTCGCGACTCACGCTGCCGCAAGGCACCCACCAGTAAGGCCCTCTCCACCTGCTGCGGTTTTTCCTTAATTTCAAACATACTAATCAGTCATTCCGTTTTTGTCCCCTATCCCGAGTTCGCCATGCCTTAAATCCTATTGCCATGAATCAACATTTTCAACTAACTGCCTCGGAAAACAACGCCTAAATTAAACACCCATATGTCTGGTGTCAATCTGTGCAGATGACAATCAGGAGTTGAACAATCTCTGGATGAATCAATAAAATTCAGCTTTAAAATTTACTTCCCACTATTAGCGGATTAATGTTGTAGAAATTCGGTTATCCCAAAGTTTTTTTCTGTTTGATGGGTTAACCGTCTGCAATATTTGATAGGTATGATCACTGCTGAACTGGATGGCATATTGGAGTTTCTTCGCCATGCCGAGAGACTCAAAATCGTGACCCGCACGGCCTTTACATCGGAAGGTGACCGGGGAGTGTGTGGCGGCGCACACCTGGCGTCTCTGCTTGATGTCGTTGGTCTTTGAGGAGAATTTTCCAGATATAAACTACTCCAAACTGGTCAAGATGTGCATCATTCACGATCTCGGGGAAGCCATCGGCGGGGACATTCCGGCCATTGAGCAGGAGGCGGGTAAAAGTAAAGCCGCTGAGGAAAGGCAGGACCTGCTAACCTTGCTCCAGCCGCTTCCCGGGCGGGTGCAAAAGCATGTGGTGGAATTATGGGACGAGTATGAAGAGGCCGCCTCTCCCGAGGCTAAACTAGCCAAGGGCCTCGATAAACTCGAAACCATAATGCAACACAATCAAGGCAAGAATCCACCCGATTTCGATTACCGTTTTAACCTGGAATACGGAAAAAATTACACGGCTAGACATCCATTGATTATGGCGATCAGAACCATTCTGGATCGTGAAACAGAGGTGCGCGCAAACGAATCCGTTAAAAAACCCTTTTAACGGACAATCATTTTCAGACGGCTGCGCTTAAGGGATCAGCCTTCCTCCAATACGGCCTGGGCTGCGGCCAGCCGGGCCACGGGGACTCGGGGTGGGGAACAGCTTACGTAATCGAGGCCGACTCGGTGGAAGAATTTGACGGAATCGGGGTCGCCTCCGTGTTCGCCGCAGATGCCCAGTTTCAGGTTCGGCTTGGCCGACCGGCCACGCTCAACGGCGATTTCCACTACCCGGCCCACTCCGTCCAGGTCGAGGGAGGCGAAGGGATTGCGGGCCAGGATTTCCTTGTCCTGATAAGTGGACAGGAAACTGCCGGAATCGTCCCGGCTCATGCCCAGGGTGGTCTGGGTGAGGTCGTTGGTGCCGAAGCTGAAAAAGTCGGCTTTTTGAGCGATTTCCCCGGCTTGCATGGCGGCCCTCGGGATTTCAATCATGGTGCCGACGAGGTATTTAATTTTCACTTTTTTCTTTTCCTGCACCTCGGCCGCCACCCGGTGGATGATGGCCACCTGGTTTTTCAATTCTTCGGCAAATCCGACCAGCGGCACCATGATTTCCGGCTTCACCCGGATTGGGTTTTTTCCTTTTTGCACCTGCACGGCCGCCTCAATGATGGCCCGGGCCTGCATTTCGGTGATTTCCGGGTAACTGATGCCCAGGCGGCAGCCGCGGTGGCCGAGCATGGGGTTTTCTTCGTGCAGGGCGCGCACGCGTTCCATGACGATTTCGGGGGTGACGCCCAATTCCTCGGCCAGGGCCCGGCGGGAGGCGTCGTCCTGGGGCAGAAACTCGTGCAGAGGCGGATCGAGCAGGCGGATGGTGACCGGGCGGCTGCCCATGGCCCGGAAGATGCCGGCAAAATCCCGCCTTTGCATCGGCAGGAGTTTTTTCAAGGCCGCTTTGCGCTCGCTTTCATCGGTGGCAAGAATCATCTGGCGCATGTGGGTTATACGGTCGCCCTCGAAAAACATATGTTCGGTGCGGCATAAGCCGATGCCTTCGGCCCCGAGGGCGACGGCTTGTCTGGATTGGAGTGGCGAATCGGCGTTGGTGCGCACCTGCAACCGGCGGTGCTTGTCGGCCCAATTCATGACCTTGTTGAAAAGCTGGAAAGTATAACTTTTTTCAGGTTTCAGCTTGCCGTCGAGCACCTGGTTGACTTCCGACGGTGAGGTGTCCACATGCCCGGCAAAAACCTCGCCGGTGGTTCCGTCGAGGGAGATATCGTCCCCTTCGCGCAGGAGGGTTTTACCTGCCTTGAGGGTGCGCGAGCCGTAATCCATCTCGATGGCCTGGGCGCCGCAAACGCAGACTTTGCCCATCTGCCGGGCGACCAGGGCGGCGTGCGAACTGACACCCCCGCGAGAGGTAAGAATGCCTTCCGAGGCGATCATGCCCCGTAGGTCATCGGGAGAGGTTTCGATCCGGCATAAAACCACTTTTTCGCCCCGCTGGGCGCGCCACTCGGCCTGGCTGGCGGAAAAAACCACTTTGCCCGTGGCTGCCCCGGGTCCAGCTGGCAGACCGGTGGCGATTTTTTTGGCCAGGCGGCGGGTTTTCTCGTCGAAAACGGGCACCAAAAGGCTGGAAATCGAATCGGCGGGAATCTTGGTCAGCGCCGTTTTAATGTCCATGAGGCGTTCCTTGACCATTTCCACGGCGATGCGCACGGCGGCCAGGCCGGTGCGTTTTCCGTGGCGGGTCTGCAACATGTAAAGGGTTCCCTCCTCCACCGTAAACTCGAAGTCCTGCATATCCCGGAAGTGTTTTTCGAGGGTTTTGCGAACCTTTTCCAGTTTCCCGTGGGCTACCGGCATCTCCTCGGCCAGCAAGGCAATCGGTTTTGGGGTGCGCACCCCGGCCACCACATCCTCGCCCTGGGCGTTGATGAGGTACTCGCCGTAAAAGACTTTTTCGCCATTGGCCGGATCGCGGGTAAAGGCGACGCCGGTGGCACAGTTATCGCCCATGTTGCCGAAGACCATGGTCTGCACATTGACGGCCGTGCCCCACTCGGCGGGGATATTGTATTTTTGCCGGTAAACGATGGCCCGCTCGTTCTGCCAGGAACTGAACACCGCACTGACAGAGCCCCAGAGTTGCTCGAAGACATCTTGCGGAAAGCTTTCTTTAGTTCGCTGCTTAATGAGCTTCTGGTATTGTTTTATCAATTCCTGCAAATCTTCCGCCGTGAGATCGGCATCGTCCGTCACTTCGCGCTCCCTTTTGAGCTTCTCCAAAATAGCGTCGAACGGTTCGTGGTCGGTCTCATGCTTGGGTTGGACGCCCATGACGACATCGCCGTACATCTGGATAAAGCGCCGATAGCAATCGTAGGCAAACCGCGCGTTGCCGGATTTTTCGGCCAGTCCGGCAACAGTTTCGTCGTTCAGGCCGAGGTTGAGGATGGTGTCCATCATGCCGGGCATGGAATCCCGCGCCCCCGAGCGGACGGAAAAAAGGAGCGGATCCTTGGCATCCCCGAATTTTTTGCCCATTTGCTTTTCCACCGAGGCAACAGCCTGGCGCACCCCGGCTTCAAGACCGTCCGGGTAGGACTGTTTGTTCTCGTAAAAATAGCTACAGACCTCGGTGGTGATAGTAAAACCGGGCGGCACCGGCAGGCCGATGCGGGCCATTTCTGCCAGGTTGGCGCCTTTTCCACCAAGGAGCGGTTTCATGCCGCTGTCCCCGTCCACTTTATTGCCGAAGGCGTAGATATATTTTTTTCGCCTTATGTTTTTCTTATTGCCGGCAATGCTGCGGGCCTTGCGGGCTGGTTTTTTGGCTTTAACTTTTTTTGGCATACGGATTGGTTCGGTATGACCGGCAGGACGACCCCGCACGGCTCTGTTGGAATGAATTTTAGCTTTTTGGAATAGGGTTTCTTGTGAAAAAAGTGACAGGAAAACCTCTCGTCCTTGACCTGTCAATGGAAAGGGCCACAGGTTGCCCTCCCATAAAATTGAATATATAATCTTTCCAAGAGGGTGGCCTGCGTGTAGGAGAAGATGTTTTTAATAAATCCACCTCAATTACCAATTTTTCAACGCATGAAGGCAAACATCCCAACTTCAGGCCAGGCACAGGAGTCTGAAAAGGTGGATTCCAGGACGGAAATGAGTTTCCTCGACCACCTGGAGGATTTGCGCGGCACCCTCATACGTTGCATCATTGTTTTTATAGTCGCTTGCATGCTGGTTATGACATTCATGAAGTATTTTGCCGACATGCTCAACTGGCCTTTGCAGTTTGCCCTCGGCGATGATGTCGAACTGGTTGAGCGTCCGCCCATCTATACCGGAGCAGGCACTACCGCAGCCGCCCCCGATCCATCTATGCCCTCGCCATCGCCAACTGCGAGTGGAGGGCAAAAAAGGCAATTCGGGCTCATCACAACCAGCCCCATGGCTGTTTTTTCGGTCATATTACAAGTCAGCTTTCTCGGCGGCTTCGCCCTCTCGCTGCCCTTCATGCTCTTTTTCATATCGCGGTTTATCGTCCCCGGCTTGAATCCTCAAGAGATGTCCATCCTCAAACCGGCCTGCATGGCGGCTTTTTTACTGTTTGCGATCGGAGTATCGTTCAGTTACTTCGCGCTCGTTCCCGCCTCCCTCAAAGCCTCCATTTTTTTCAATGAGCTTTTCGGCTACCAGGTGCTGTGGTCCGCGGATCGTTATTATGCCCTTTTGGTCTGGATGACGATGGGCATCGGGATCAGTTTTCAGTTTCCCCTGGTGCTCGTAATTCTCGTCTATGTGGGCATTCTGGACACCGTAAAATTGAAGGCTTTTCGCCCTTACAGCATAGTGGTATTTTTAATCGTGGCCGCGGTCGTGACCCCAACCACCGATCCTATCACCTTCCTCTTGTTGGCCGTCCCCATGAGCTTTCTCTATGAACTCGCCATACAGGTTTCAAAAAGGGTAGAGCGCAAGATGGGCCGGGAACCCACCGCCCGCTGATTACCTTTTCTGGCGGGTCACCGAGTCGCGCTCGTCCTCGTTGGTGATAATAAAATAAACGAGGTCTTCAGAATCACTTGGGTTGAACATGCGGTGGGAAGTGCCCGGCGGCTGCACAATACAATCGCCCGGGCCGACCTCGAAAGAATGCTCGTTGCGGTAAACGATGCCTTGGCCGGACAGGATGGTATAAAATTCCGTCCAATGGGTATGGGTGTGCTGGTACCAATTGTGGCGACCCGGCGGCACGGCCACGTGCTCGATATCGAAGGGCCATGGAGCCCCCTCGGAAGCTCCCAACGCCCGCGAAAGCAAACGCCGATGGGTGTGAAACCGGCCTTGGCCGTAAACACACTTTTCGGGAGCAATTTCAGAAATGTTGATTTTTTCGACGCTCATGGGCCAGAACGATGAGGCGGTGGCAGGACCATTCAAGAAAGCGGTATCTGCTCGACGATTTCCAGATCGTAACCGTCAAGGGCGACCACCCTGCGATTGGTGTTGGAAAGAAGGCGAATCTGTTTCAGACCCAACTCGACCAGGATTTGCGCCCCGATTCCATAATCGCGTATATCCATGGCCGAGGGAGCAATTTTGGGCAGTAACTTCATTTCCGGATTGTCCGGCACATTAAGCCCCCCATGAGGTTTTTCCAGGTATAAAAGGACGCCTCGGTCTTCCGCCCGGATGCGCGCCAGGGCTCTGTCCAGATTTTGCCGGTTCATGGAATCATCGGCCTGAAAAATATCGCCTAAAAGGTATTCCGTTTGCACTCGCACCAAGGTGGGCTTTGCATCAATCGAGCCCCTCACCAGCGCCAGGTGGGTGCGCCGGTCCAGTTTATTGCGAAAGATATGCAATTGAAATTTTCCGTAAGCCGACTGGAATGGTTGGCTGGCTACCAGTTCGACCAATTTCTCCCTTTTGTGCCGGTATTCAATGAGGTCGGCAATGGAGATGAGTTTGAGGCCGAATTTCTTTTTGAACTCTATCAATTCGGGCAGGCGCGCGCAGGTGCCGTCCTCGTTCAGAATCTCGCAAAGAACGCCGCTGGGATGCAGACCGGCCAGGGTGGCCAGATCGACAGCCGCCTCCGTATGGCCGGCTCTTTCCAGCACTCCGCCCGGTTTGGCCCGCAGGGGAAAAACATGGCCCGGCTGCACCAATTGGTCGGGCCTGGTCGATGGATCGGAGAGCAGACGAATGGTGGCCGTGCGGTCATAGGCACTGATGCCGGTCGTAATGCCATCCGCGGCGTCCACCGATACAGTGAAATCGGTCCGGTGGGCCTCCCGGTTCTGCTGCACCATGGGGTTCAAGCCGAGGCGTTTCAAGTGATGCTCGACCGTGGGCACGCAGATAATGCCGCTGCAATATCGGATCATCATGTTGACCGTTTCAGGGGTTACCTTGGAGGCGGCCATGATGAGATCGCCCTCGTTCTCGCGGCTCTGGTCGTCAGTCACGATAACCAGCTTTCCCGCGGTAATGTCAGAAACGGCAGCTTCGACCGTATCAAGAGAAGTTTCGGCAAGAGTTGTCATGTGAAATTAATGGAGTCCCTAAAATTATGTGGCTTTTAAAATTCGCAACCTACGTTTCTAGGGAAATACGTCTCTCTTAACAATAGTAAAAGTAAAACCCGATGTTTCATAAAAAATTGGGGTATCGTATAACCTCATTTCCAGTGGCCGTTTTCCAACTTTCCAACCCTAGGTAAGACGAAATTTCTTCACTGATGCGATGCTACCTTTTTGAAGTCTGAGACAATGCGTCATGACGGATGGAAAGTCCTCCTGGTGATGGGTGGCCATGATTAATTGCCGGCCCGAGCGCCCCAAATGCTCCAGCAAATCGATGATTTCCTCGCGGGTTTGACTGTCGAGCCCTTCCAGGGGTTCGTCGAGGAGCAAGAGAGACGGCTCGGTGACCAATGCCCGGGCGAACAGAACTTTGCGGGCCTGACCATAAGATAGCTCTTCGAGCCTGGCATCGGAGAACTTTTCCAGGCCCAATCGCTTTAATTCCGCTCTCACCCGCCGCCATTTGGAGGGAGACATCTTTCGGGCCAATCCCACCCCGCCAATAAACCCGCTGGCCACGGCCTGTTTGACCTTCACATCCATCTGCATGCGAACTTGCAGATCGACCGAGAGGCAAGATATACGTTGACGGGCTTCCCGCACGGACAGCGAAATTCCACCGCACCGGCGTTCGACTTCGCCACCCAAGGCACAGGTGACATCACCGTAGAGCAAGCGCAGCAAGGTGCTTTTACCGGCTCCGTTGGGACCGGCCACGGCCCAATTTTCACCGGGTTTGATCTGCCAATCTATCCCCTTGAGGATTTTTTGCAAAACTCCGGCCTTCCCATCCAAATAAATGTCGGCTTTTTTAACCCTGATTTCCATTGATGGAATGTTTTTTGCGGGGGGCCGCCGGTTTGATTTGTTGACAACGAGCTTGCTGAAGAACTTTGGGGGCTGTTTGCCGATGGCTCCGTGCCGCACAATTCGGCCATCGATAAGGTGGGCAAAATGCGTTAATGCGGAGGGGATTTCTTCCTTCCTGTGGGCCGTCAGGACAACTTGCGTTTGACCCTGTTTCATTACACGGTCGATGAGCGCCAACAGGCTGGTTCGCGAGGAGGCGTCGAGACCGTGGCAAAATTCATCCAGCAGAAGCAGCCTGGGGTTACCGGCCAGAGCCCGGGCGAGGAGAATTTTCCGCAATTCGCCGTGGGACATGTGGTGGTAATTCATGCCCGCCAATTTTTTCAGGCCAAGCCTTGCTATGAGCGCGCGAGCCTCCCTCATTTGGGATTCAGACGGCCGCTCATAAAGAAGCTCGGTTCCGGCAAAACCCGTTAGTATAATTTCCTCTCCAGACAATTCCCAATCTTGCCGCAGGTAATGCTGCTGCCCCTCCGCCGAGAGGTAGGCAATTCGACCTTCAAGTCCGACCGGGCTCTCACAGGCGTCGTCTTCAAAATAATAAAGTCGTTTTCCATGGCTTTGCGGGGACGGCCAGAGCTGGCCCGCGATGACCTGTAAGAGCGTCGTTTTACCGCCGCCATTGGGTCCGAAAATCAGCCAGTTTTCCCCACGCCGAAGCCGCCATGACAGGTTCCGCAAGATGGTTGCACCATTGAGGGCAACATCAATATCATTGAGTTCGAGCAGGACTTTGGGCAGCATGAAGCGCAATCAAATTGCTTTTTGCCAAGGCGGGGCAAATTGTTTTTTTATCAATAGCATGGTAGCACGAGAATCATCAACGGAGTTATGGGACAAACGCTACCGGGATGGCGATACCCCGTGGGAAAAGGGGTTCGGGGCTCCGCCCCTGGCTGAATATTTGGAGCGCTCCATCCTCCAAGGGCGCGTTCTGGTGCCCGGTTGTGGTTTCGGTCACGATGTCCGCCTGCTGGCGCGGCAAGGCGCGCGGCCATTGGGGCTGGATGTTTCTCCAAACGCCCTGGCCAGCGCCCGAAACTTCCAACTGGCTGGTGAAGAAGAATATTTGCTGGGTGATCTATTCGATCTGGATGAAAGTATCAAAGCGTCATTCACGGGAGTCTTCGAGCACACATGCCTGTGCGCCATAGACCCTGCTCGTCGGTTGGAATATACCAGGGCCGTCGTCGATGCCCTCGAAGTCGGAGGCGTGTTGCTGGCCATCTTTTTTATCGAAATCGAAGACCCGGATGGTCCGCCGTACCCAATCTCGTGTGCGGAAATCGACCAGCTTTTTCATCCTTTTTTCGAGACCGAGGAACAATGGCTACCGGGTAGATCCTTTCCTGGACGGGAGGGCCGGGAGCAAATGCGCCTGATGCGGAAAAGATGAGCAAAATCCCACTGGCGGCCATCGGACGAAACGAAAAAGAGCATAGCAGGCTGGGCCTGGGTTGCTGGTCTTTCGGCGGAACCGACTGGGGAAAACAAAGCGATCGCGATTCCCTGTCCGCCCTGGCGGCGGCCTGGGATGCTGGCATTACCCACTGGGATACCGCCCTGGATTATGGCCAGGGACATTCGGAACGGCTTTGCGGCCAATTTCTGAAAGGAAGACATGACGGCGTATTCCTCGCCACCAAAGGCAATGTGGGGGAAAAAGCCGCCTCCATCGTTGTCTCGCTCCAACACAGCCTGAATAACCTGGGCACGGATTTTATCGATCTCTACTACATCCACTATCCAAGAAAAGGCCTCGACCTGCGCCCCCACATGGAATTTCTGGAAAAGGAGCGGGAAAAAGGATGCATTGGCGCGATCGGGGTGAGCAATTTCTCCATCCAACAGATGAAACAAATTGGCCAGGCGGGAACCATCGACGCCCACCAGCTCGGCTACAACCTGTTCTGGCGCGTCCCGGAAAAGGAAATCATTCCTTATTGCCGGAAAAAGGGCATTGGCTTGGTCGCCTACAGTTCCCTCGCCCTGGGCATATTGACGGGAAAATTTTCTTCCGCTCCGGTCTTTGCAAAAGGCGATATTCGACCCAGGAGCCTATTTTTCCGAAAGGATGTGTGGCCTCATGTCCATGCAGCAGCCATAAAATTAAAGACTTTGGCGGAAGAATCTGGAAATCCGGCGCATCATCTGGCAATTCAGTGGTTGGCTCGCCAGGCGGGATTGGAAGTGATTTTGATGGGAGCGCGCAATGCATCTCAAGTCCGTCAAAACGCTGTCGCCCTTGAAAACGAAGCGCCGGAGGATATTTTCAGGATAATGGATGCCTTGAGCGATGAGCTGCACCTCCATTACCCACCGGAAACCAATATTTTTCAATGGCATCCCTGAATAAAGTTTTCCCAAAAAAACGGGGTTTGCGGAATTAAGGTCCGGCATACCACTCTCAATTAAGGAATAATTCCTTTTGTTCGCTTCTTAGAACCTGGTTGCTTTTCCCCTGCCTTCTCCTGTAAATTAAGTTCTCTTACCTGCCCTGCCCAATGAAACACATGCTTATTGCCTTGGTCATCATGCTGGCTTTTCCGGCTGCCATTGTGGGTCAATCCCCACTGCCCGAAGAAACGATCAAGACTCACATGAGAGAACTTTCCCAGAGGGGGCTCAACCGGGCCATGGTGGTGGGGATCATCAATCCCGAGGGCAAACGTTACTTTTTTGAGGGCACTTTCCGGGAAGGAGACACCCGCCAGGTAAACGCCCGCACGATCTTCGAGATCAGCTCATTAACGCAATTTTTCACTGGATTGCTGGCTGCCCAGATGTCCGAAAACGGCGATCTCGACCTTGATGCGCCTGCCTCCACCTACCTCCCGGAAGAGATGAAACTGCCGGTTTTTGAAGGGGTCGAAATTACCTTGGGCGATCTTATCGAACACACATCGGGATTGCCCAAACTGCCCACTAACCTGAAACCGCAGGTCAAAAAAAATCCCTTTGCCGATTATTCAAGAGAATCATTGGGGGAGTTCCTTAGCAAATATGAGTTGCCGCAAAAGCCCGGAATAAAATTCGTAATTTCGCGGGTCGGTTACGGGCTAGTCGGCCTGGCCATTGAGCAACAGACAGGAGAAAGCTTCGAGGCGTTGGTCAAATTCCGCATTTGCGAACCGCTGGAAATGAAAAATACCTCCGTTTCCCTGAACGAAGTGCAGCGCTACAACCTGGCCCGCGGGCACCGGGGGGAAACCCAGTTTCCTCTTTGGGATATGCCGGCCTTTGCCGGTTCCGGCGCCCTCAGATCCGATGCCAAGGATATGCTTCAGTTTCTCGGCGCCAATCTTGGCCTCATCGAGAGCCCCCTTCTCCCAACCATGGAAAAGACCCACCAGATTCTATTGAAGTCGGAAAAAAACAATATGGCCGTAGCCACTGGCTGGGTTGTATTCCACTACAATGATGGGCAAATTTATTACCGTAGCGGCTTGACCGGGGGCCATGCCAGCTTTGCCGGGTTTCGCAAGGATACCGGGACCGGCGGCGTCGTTTTGAGCAATTCCGCCCAATCGGTCGAAAATCTGGGAATGTATCTACTCGACCACGAATTTTTCAAGCTCCGGGAATTCGTCCCCGTCATCAAGATCTCCGATGCCGCCATGCGTCAATATGCCGGGGTCTTCCAGCTTCCCAGCGGCCTTCGCATTCTCATTCATCGCAAAGAAGGGCGCCTCATGGCCCAATTCGAGCAAAGGGCCCGTCAACGCATCCAGCCAATAAAAGAGGACACCTTCTACCACCCAACAATGAAAATCGAACTCACCTTCCAAAGAAACACCAAAGGATTCATCGACAAAGTCAGCTTCCCCCAGGGAGAAGAAACACTAACCGCCACCAGAATCCGCATCTGACCCGGTCTTATTAAAAACTCACGGCTCAACAGAGTGCACTCCTTCCAGGGTTCCCGGTTTTGTGGGGCGCTTATTTTCCTTAAAGACCCGAACCGGCAACTAATACCAAATCGCAAAAGGATTGATAAAGATTAAAAAACAGCTATAAAGGCGGAATGAGAAGATATATGGGAACCGATGAAGACCGTGAACGTATCAAGAAATTGCTCAACAAAGAGACTGTCGGCTGGCGTAAAGAGCGTTTGGTGGCATTAAAAATGGGCTTCCAGCCGCACCACAGCATTGATGAAATTGGAGCCATCGTGGGCCGAGGCAAAGCGACGATCCAGCGTTGGTTTGACAAATATCGTGCTGCAGGGCTCGGGGCGGTGCTTACACGCGCCTACAAAGGCGGGATCAAAAGCCGTTGCGACAAAGAGGTGGAGGCCTTCTTGCTCAATGGTTTGAAGGTCGCGCGCTGGAACACAGCCGTTCAGGCGGGGCAAGAGCTGGAGCGACATTTCGGGCGCTCCTTCGCCTACAAGACGGTGTGGCGATGGCTAAAAAAATGCGCCGGGGTGCTTCGAGTCCCTCGCCCCGTGCATGAGAAACGGGACTCGGCAAAAGCGGAAGCGTTCAAGCGAGACTTTTTTAAGATCCTCCAGGAGCTTTCCCTCACCCGAGGCAATCGGGTTCGGGTGTGGTTTGCCGATGAAAGCCGTTTTGGTTTGCTTCCGGTGTACCGCCGGTGCTGGACGCAAAGAGGGCTTCGGCCGCACAAAAAATATCAGACAAGATACCAGTGGAGCTACTGTTACGGAGCCCTCGACGTGGTCAACGGCGAGATGGTATGCATCCAAACCCCTAGCACGAATCTACAGTGGACGGAGGCTTTCCTCCAACAGATCAAAAAGCAATATCCTGAGGAGGAACATGTGGTTGTATGGGACGGGGCAGGCTTCCATCCGCACGACTCGGAGCACCCCAACGTCCCCCCGGGCATACATATCGTGAATTTGCCGCCGTATAGTCCTGAACTCAACCCGATTGAAAGACTTTGGGATATGATACAGGATCAAACGGCCAACAAACTGTGGCCGAGCATTGAGCGACTCGAAGAAGTCGTCGCAACCCATCTCAAAGACTGGTGGGAGGACACTGAAAAAGTCCTCTCTTTAGTTGGCGGAGGCTGGCAGCACATTCAAGCAAACGCTTCTGCCAAATAACTTATTATCATACCTAATGAGATTTGGTATAAGACCGCTACATCAGCCGGCCGGTTTCAGTTTGGCTATTTTTTCCGCAATTTTCTCCGTGGTGGGATATCCTCTCGATCCATATAGCCTGCAAGCCGGATAATCGGTAGGTTTGACCCCAAATAAATCAGCCCCGTTGACCAATATGGTTGGGCTTCCATATTTCGAGACGTATGGCGGCGCATCAGGATCGTTAGAATTCCATTTCTTAAAATTTTTCGAAATACCTTGCTCCTCCAACGCCATGGCCAAATTTTCGCCAGCTAATCCGCCATTTGGGCATCCATCGAAATAAATTAATTCTACCTCGCTCACTCGTTCATCCTTAATTCGGATCAGGTTTAACATATCTTCGTTAATTTTAAAAAGATTAAAACTTCGATCGGGAGGGGCTCCGGTGGTTGCGGGCAGTTGATGGTACCAAAAAGAAGGTTTTGGAAAGGACCCGTCATCCCAAGTCGAATTTCTTTCATAAAACAAATAAACATCCCACGCCTTTCCGCTGAGGTTCAATGATTCTGCAGCCAGGCTGGCAATTTCCCCTTCGGCATCCCAGTATTCTTTTAGACCTTTATTCAAAAAAACGGGCCGTTGATGATTCGGTGAGTCATTTTCCAGTATTGGAGTCCAAATCAATACAATATCCATGGATTCGGGATTAATTTTGTCCACCAGTTGGTCTATTCCACGGATACAAATGGGGCATGAGGGCGAGAGGATGGATACCAATAATGGTTTCTCGGAGCGGTTGAACTCCTGCTTAAGTGTAGCCAACCCACCCATCTGTAACTCACGCTTTTCGAAACGAATATCGTTGTTTTTTAAGTGGTTAAGGGAGCATTCCTGGTTGCCACAGCAGTCCGTAGGGGCGGAAGAATCTGCAAAGGCATAAAGGGCCAGGAATAGTAGAGATGTCCGGATGGTTGTCTGAAGCATGTGGATAAGACTGAAGCATGTGGATAAGAGAAAATTCCGGTATTAAATATTCCCCTCTCATAAACGAGTCAAAGTTTTTAAAGACCGGTCTTTCTCTGGGTTGTAGGTTAAAATCCGGTCGATTTTTTGCAGTTCCGCTCGGAAGCTGCCCCATTTTACTTTGCTGATAATTTTCAGGGGTAGTTTGCGGTGGTCGTTGGAAACCCAGAATTGAAGGTAGGTTTTCCTGGGTTTTTCGAAGGCGACGCTGACTTCTCGCAGATCGGGCTGCACCAGGAACGCCTCCATGGTTCCGAATTTTGTATGGAGCTTCTTCATCTTGAATACCTGCACCGGCACCCGGCGGTATTTTTTGCCATCGGTCATAAGAACCCGCTTGGCCAGGCCGACCCGCAATGGCCATAGACGGGCCGCGAAAATCGAGGTAAGCGGGTCGTAGGCATCGCCCGGCAGAGTTATCGGCTCCCGCGCCTTTCCCCGCAGGGAGTATAGCGCTGCTTTCTTTGCCCAGTCGAAAACCACTTCCACCACCCGGCTTTTGTTTTTGTGCTTTTCCTTTTTGGAGATGTGCAATGTGCGCGTAAAATCAATGTTCACATAGCTTATGTGAATGTCCCGGATCGGATAGAGGGCGTCGGCAAACCCATTGGTCCTGAGATTGAATGTCAGCCGGTAGGCCGGTTCGCCCTGAAAAGTGAGCGGCCCCTCAACGCTGAGCACTCCCGTTCCTACATGAAAGAATCCCCAATTGAGTTTGTATGTTAACGTTTCGCCCGGAGGAAAAGGCAGCGGATCAATGGCCAAATCCGCATGGGCGCAGACGAAACCAAGAAGTAGCCCGCTAGAAACAATTTTCGCTAATCGACACATTTGCATCTAGGCTAATTTCATTCATCAATCCTCCACCGGCAAAGAATCGAGGTGCCAGACATCCCGCGCATATTCGCGGATGGTGCGATCGGTGGAAAACTTTCCCATGCGGGCGGTGTTGAGGATGGCCATGCGGGCCCAGCGCTCTTTGTCGCGATAGGCCAGGTCGATTTCCCGTTGCGTGCCAAGGTAAGATTCGAAATCGGCCAGCAGGAGGAAGGGATCGCCGCCCTCAAGCAGGTTGCGCCGCAGGGGCGCCAGGGCGTAGGGGTCCTCCGGCGTGAAATGGTTAGACCCCAGCCAATCGACGGCATGGCGCAATTCGTCATTGGCATAATAATGGTCGAAAGGATTGTAGCCCTGCCTTTGCCGCTCTTCCACTTCTTCCACCGTGTGGCCGAAGATAAAAATATTTTCCTCGCCCACCTCTTCCTGGATTTCCACGTTGGCCCCGTCCAGGGTTCCGATGGTGACGGCGCCGTTGAGGGCCAGTTTCATGTTTCCGGTGCCGGAAGCCTCCTTCCCGGCCAAGGATATCTGTTCCGAGATATCGGCCGATGGAATAATGCGCTCGGCCAGGGTAATGCCGTAGTTGGGTAAGAAAACGACCTTGATTTTGCCCCCGATGCGGGGGTCGCTGTTGATTTTCGACCCCACCGCGTTGATGGCGTGGATGATGGTCTTGGCCAAATCGTAGCCGGGTGCCGCTTTGGCTGCAAAGACAAAGACCCGCGGGTGCATATCGTAATCGGGATCGTGCAGAATCCGGCGGTAGAGGGTCAGAATATGGAGCAGGTTGAGGTGCTGCCGCTTGTATTCATGCAATCGCTTGACCTGTACATCGAAAATGGCCTCGGTATCGACTTCCACCTGGCACAATTCGGCAATGATCGTGGCCAGTTCCTCCTTGTTCCGTTTCTTGGCCTCCATAAACCGCCGCTGGAAATCCTTGTCCTGAGCGAAGGGTTCGAGGTCGTGAAGTTTGTCCAGGTTCAGCGGCCAATCGCCGCCGATGGTTTCGTCGATCAGTTCGGACAAATGTGGATTGCAGGCCTTGAGCCAACGCCGTGGCGTTATGCCATTGGTTTTGTTGTTGAACTTACGCGGATACAATTCGTTGAAAGTGGGGAAGAGGCGGCTTTTGAGCAATTTCGTGTGCAGGGCGGCCACGCCGTTGACCGAGTGGCAGCCCACCACGCTCAGGTGGGCCATGCGAATTTTCTTGGGACGGCCTTCTTCGACAAGGGAAAGTTCGCTCTTTTTGGCGTTGTCCCCCGGCCATTTCGCCTCCACCTCTTCTTCCAGGAAACGTCGGTTGATTTCGTAAAGTATTTGCAGATGGCGCGGAAGCACTTTTTCAAACAAGGGTACGCTCCATTTTTCCAGCGCTTCAGGCATCAGGGTATGGTTGGTGTAAGCAAAAACCTGGCCGCAGATTTGCCAGGCCTGGTCCCATTCCAGATGCTCGACATCGACCAAAAGCCGCATTAATTCGGGAATGGACACCGAGGGGTGGGTGTCATTGAGATGGAGGGCGATTTTTTCCGGGAAAGCGTCCCACCCGGCATTGAGGTTGCGGTAGCGTCGGATGATATCCTGCAGGGAACAGGAGACAAAAAAGTATTGCTGCACGAGGCGCAATTCCTTGCCGCTCTCGGTCTTGTCGTTGGGGTAGAGAACCTTGGAAATGGTCTCCCCTTCGGCCTTCTCGCGCACCGCCTCGACATAACCGCCCTCGAAAAACACGGCCAGGTCGAACTCCTCCGAGGCGCGGGATTCCCACAGGCGAAGAAAATTCACGGTATTGGCTCCGTAGCCACAGATGGGGAGGTCCCAGGGCACTCCCAAGATGGTTTTGGCGCCCACCCAGGAGGGCGAGCCTTCCCCGAAGTCATCGAAATGTTCTTCTACATGCCCGTAAATTTTAACTTCGATGGCATACTCAGGGCGCATGATTTGCCAGGGATTGGGAAATTGCAGCCAGTTGTCCGGGTGCTCGACCTGTTTGCCATCGAGGATTTCCTGCCGGAAAAGCCCGAATTCGTAATGGATGCCGTAACCGATGGCAGGCAGTTCCAGGGTGGCCAGGGAATCCAGGAAACAGGCCGCCAAACGACCCAGCCCGCCGTTGCCCAGGCCCATCTCCACTTCTTCGTCGCAAAGGCCCTCCAGGCTCAACCCGAGGGAGGCCAAAGCTTTTTTGGTCGCTTCGAAAAGACCGGCGCTGTGCAAATTATTGGAAAGAAGCCGCCCCATGAGGTATTCGAGCGAAAGATAATAGACCCGGCGGGTGTTCTCAGCGTTGTGCACATCCATGGTTTTGATGAAACGCTCCATGATGCGGTCGCGCACCGCCATGCTGGTGGAGAGCCACCAATCCCGCCGCGTGGCCGTGTTGGGGTGGCGGGCCAGGGTGTATTTGAGGTGGTTTAAAATGGAGGTGGCCAGGCTCTCGAAATCGCTGTTGATATTGAACTTGAACCCATTGCTGGGCTTTAATATCCGCTCGGCAAGATCGGATTTATGGTTTTTTGCCTTGGGGGGTTTGGCGGGTATGGATTTCATGAAATATTTAATGAAGGTGGGGAAGAATAGTCGCCGCAGACGAGGAGTGAAGTCCAAATTTAATTGATTTTAGGACAACAGCGGATCGGGTAGGTTCATTTTCCGAATTTTTTTTCCAGATCGCCGCGGGTAATTTCAAAAAATGTGGGCCTGCCTTTTGGATCGCTCAATGGATTTTGGCAGGACATAAGCCGCTCCGCCAACCGAATCACTTCCTCCCTCCCCGGGGGTTGGCCGGAACCGGCCATGCGGCTGGAGGCGAGCCGGGCAATTTCCTCCCTAGCCGGCTGCGGACGATCGGGGTTCAAACCGCGTTCCCGGAGCGAGCCGAGCAAATCGCGGGCAAAACTCTCTCCCTGCCCAGGATCCAGCCATTCGGGCAAGGCTTCGATGCGATAGTAGTTGCGGCCGAATGGTTCGATGTCGAATCCATTGCCCCGAAAAAATTCGAGGTTCTCCTGCAGAGCGGCGGAGCCGAGCGCATCGAGTTCAAGCGGGATGGGAAAGAGGAGCTTCTGACGCCCAAGGGTGCGCCCCTCGGCGACGGCCAGAATTTCCTCGTAAAGAATCCGGCTCCTGGCCCCGCGCCAATTTAGAAGCACAAGACCGGTGTCCGTTTCGAAAGCGACATAAGAACCGTGAGCGGTGCCTAAATAGCGCCAGTTCAAACGGCCCTCCGCGGCGGGCGCAGGACTTTGACTTTTTTTCGATTCTGTCTCAATGGACGGAGCGGCGGCGGTAGAGCCGTCATTTTCCCGTTGAACCGGCGCTTTCCCCGTCATCGGTCTGAGAATGGAACCGGCTGGACGATAGGTTCTTACGGGTTCAATCTCTGGCCGGATCTGGGCTGGTTCCGTATTCGGTGTTGCGGAAACCTCCTGCAGGCGCTCGAGAATTGCCCGAATAAAAAAATACCGCAGCTTTCCCTCTTCCCGGAAACGCACCTCGCGCTTGGCCGGATGCACGTTGATATCGACCAGGCCGGGTTCCACCTCGAGAAAGATGAAGGCCAGTGGATAACGGCCTTTAGGTATATAGGTGTGGTACGCTTCGATGAGGCTGAATTTGAGGGTTCGGCTGTCCACAGGCCGCCGGTTTACATAAGTGACCAACTCGTGGCGGGTGGCACGCCCCACTCCCGGTTTACCGATCAATCCCGTCAGTTTGAAATTTTCATCCTCCGCTTCGATTTCAATGAGCTGGCCGGCAATCTGTCGGCCAAATATTTCCCCCACCCGTTCGCGCAGGTTTTGGCAAACCGGCGAGCGAAAAAGGGTGCGGCCATTTTCCAAAAGTGAAAAAGAGGCGTTCGGGTTGGCCACCGCGAACAACCTCGATAGGTGCACGATGTGGGCCGCCTCGGTATTGTCGGTTTTGAGGAATTTGCGGCGGGCCGGCACGGAGTGGAAAAGATGGGCCACCTCGATTTGGGAGCCCACCGGCATCCCGCATTCCTTGGTGTGGATGAACTTGCCGCCGTTGACAAATATTTCGGTTCCGTGGGGTTGGCCTTGGGCACGGGTGCGCAAGGTGAAACGCGAGACACTGGCAATGGAGGGTAGCGCCTCGCCGCGAAACCCGTAGCTGCTGATTTTGAGGAGGTCGGCCGCTTCCCGAATTTTGCTGGTGCCATGCCGTTCGAGCGAGAGCAAAGCATCGTCTGGGCTCATGCCGTGCCCATTATCCTCCACCCGGATAAGGCTTTTCCCTCCCTTGCTGAATTCGATTTCGATCCGCCCGGCGCCAGCGTCGAGGCTGTTCTCTATAAGTTCTTTAACCACCGCCGCAGGCCGCTCAATGACCTCGCCGGCAGCGATTTGATTGGCTACGATATCGGGCAATATGCGAATGGAGGGCATCTTCCTGAAAAAGGCTACACTGGCCCAAACAATTCATTGTTGAAAGAGAAAAGCCGGGAATTATTTGCATTTTTCAATCCCTTGAGAAAAACTGTTTTCTTCCTTCCAAGCATTATGCCCAACCTTCTCGCCAAGGAAAAAAGTCTTTATTTGCGCCAACATGGCGACAATCCAGTGGATTGGCGGCCCTGGGGCCCGGATGCCCTGGCCGAAGCCAAAGAGACGAACAAGCCGCTCCTCCTTTCCATCGGTTACAGTTCCTGCCACTGGTGCCATGTGATGGCCCACGAGTCCTTTGAGGATGAATACATTGCGGGGATCATGAACGAGCATTTCGTCTGCGTGAAAATCGACCGCGAAGAACGGCCCGACCTCGACAAAATTTACATGGAGGCGGTGCAGATGCTCAACGGCCAGGGCGGCTGGCCCTTGAACGTTTTCTGCCTCCCGGATGGCCGGCCCTTCGCCGGAGGCACTTATTTCCCACCCACAGACCGTGGGCAGGGCCTCATCCCCTGGCCCCAGCTATTGGCCAGGATTTCGGATTTTTACCATCGGGAGAGGGAAAAGCTGGAGGAAAACGCTCAATCAATCCTGCAAAACATGGAAACCGCCGGGAAGGCCCTGGTCGACGACGAAGCAGAAGGCAGCCTGGGCCAACCGCAGCTCCTCGCCACCAGCCATGCTATTTGCAGCACCCATGACGACGAGTGGGGCGGTTTCGGAGGGGCGCCCAAGTTTCCACCTTCAATGACCCTCAATTACCTGCTGGAAATGCGCAATACCGCTTCCATTGATGAGCGCAACCCCTCATTTGCCCGAAGAATCGACGAGGTGGCTCAAAAGACCCTCGACGGCATGGCCCTGGGGGGTATTTACGACCAAATAGGGGGCGGTTTTGCCCGCTACAGCGTAGATCGTTATTGGCGCATACCACATTTCGAGAAAATGCTCTACGACAACGCCCTCTTGCTGGATATTTTCACTAAAGGCTGGCTGCGCTTCCGAAATCCGCTCTACCGGGCAGTGGTGGAGGAAACGATTGGCTGGCTGAAGCGGGAAATGCGTTCTCCCGGCGGCGGCTATTATTCCTCTCTGGATGCCGACAGCGAAGGGGTGGAGGGAAAGTTTCAGGTTTGGAACCCAGTTCAGGTAAAGGAAATTCTGGGCCAGCGCGATGGCGACGAGTTTTGCCAGGTTTACGGCATCACCGAGGAAGGGAATTTTGAAAACGGATTTTCCAACCCGGTTCTGGCCGACGACGATTTTGAAAAACGCCAGGCCATGACCCCGCTGAGGGAAAAAATGCTCCGCGTCCGCCAACAAAGAGTGGGACCGGGAAAAGACCTCAAGCAATTGACGAGCTGGAATAGCCTGCTCATACGAGGGTTGGCCGAAGCCGGTTTCTATATGGGACAAAGGGATTGGCTGCGCGCCGCCCGCCATGCGGCCGACTGGATTTGGGATAATCTGCGGTTCGGCGAGGACCGCCTCCATGCCGCCTACTACGAGGGCGAGGCCCATTTGAACGGCTACCTTGACGATTATGCATTTTATGCCGAGGCGCTGCTCTCCCTGGCCGCCAAAATCGATTGGATGGAAGAAGGGACAGGCCAAACTTATATCGACAGGGCGCGAATATTGGTGGACTCAATTTTACGAAACTTTGCCGACCCCGGCGGCCAACCCGGGTTCTATTTCACCAGTGATGATCATGAGCGGCTCGTCCATCGTCAAAAGGAATGGTGGGACAACCCGATTCCTTGCGGAAACTCCAGTCTTATCCACTGTTTTTCATGCCTCTATGCTTTGACTGGAAAGGATCGCTACCGGGAAGAAATGGAAAACCTTCGCGCCGCCTATCCGGTTTTAGCCCAAAGATACCCCAGCGGAATCGCCCACGCCTTGGCTGGCTATACCGCAGATGCCATCGGAATCGTGGTCATCAAGAAGAAAGGGCCGGGTTCTCTTGATGTTCTACAGCAATCCCTGGCCGGCAAACCCTGGCGCCGGGTATTTCTTATGGCCACGCAAGACGAAGCTCAACCGGAGGGCTTCCAGATGTGTGTGGGAACCCGCTGCCTGGCACCCACCGCGAAACCGGAAACGCTCCTGCAATATATCTGACTTGGCGCTTGAAACGCGTTAACGCATTTCTTTTTATTAAGTTTGAATGGAGCGGTTGGTTTATAGTCCGGCCGTTCCCATAAATCTTCTAATCATAAATTAAATCAGGAAAATCATTATGTCAAAAATCGTACCCCTCCTCAGTTCGGGCTCCTCCGGGCCTCTCGGCGTCCTTCATCTTCCACGCCTCTGGCTGAAATCTTCACTCGGAGCCACCGGTCAGCTTCACGACGATTACCCCGCTTGCGGCGAGGGCTATGATGCCATGGTGCTCAACGGCCTCGGTCTGGACCGGGAGGCGTTTTTGAATTTCATCAAGGAAAAAAAGCCCACCTACTGCGAAACCGAGGCCTGGATACTCGAGCAGAAAGGCGGTTCGCTTGATCAGGCAGCGGTCAAGGAATTGAACGATGCCATTACCGGCTACATTCACGCGGAGGACACCCGCACGGAAATTCTCGATTCTTGCGACCTCAGCCACGAAGGCGCCTGCCGGGATGCCGTCAACCTGAACAACCTGGACGATTGGAAAATTTTCCACGATACCACTCTAGCCTGAGCGTTTCGGTAACATTTCTGAAAAGAGGCTCCCGGCCATAGTTTCCTTGTCCAATTCCTTTCCTCATCCGTTAGCGGTAGGAAGAGGCTTTTGATTTCCTGTTTTTAATCTGAATATTGATGGAAACCGTCCTCACTCCATCCGAGGCCCGTGTGCTCGGTTGTTTGCTGGAAAAGGAGATGACCACGCCCGAATACTATCCGCTAACCCGGAAATTTCATAAAAAAAGTATCGCTGATATGCTTATCTGCTGATATACAGCAGGATAGATTAAACATTAAAGCAATATCAGCGATGACAAAAAGTAAACAATTAGAACTACAGTTGACAAGGGTAAAAGGCCGCCGTGTGCGGGTTGATTTTAAGGGCGGTGAGGTTACTTCGGATGCCGGGCTGCTTTTGATCCGGGAAGTGGATCGGCGGTTGGGCTTGACCGAGCAAGCGGCCCGGCAATTAGTAGACAAACGGCAGAAGGGCAAAGTGCGCCATGAGATGCTGGCCATGATCCGGCAGCGCGTTTACGGGCTGGTGGCGGGCTATGAGGATTTGAACGACTTTGACACCCTGCGCCGCGATCCTTTGTTGCAAACGGTAACGGGGCGCACTGAAGCGTTGGCCAGCGCGCCGACTTTGTGTCGTTTTGAAAACGGGCAGGATCGGCGGGCAGCCTTTGCCCTGAACGAGTTGCTGGTCGAACAGTTCATCGGATCCTTTGCCGAGGAACCCGAAGAGATCATCCTGGACTTTGACGCCACCGACAATCCGGTGTACGGGCTCCAGGAGGGACGTTTTTTCCACGGTTATTATGATCATTACTGTTTTTTGCCGCTGTATGTTTTTTGCGGCGATCAGCTTCTGGTGGCCTACCTGCGGCCCAGCAAGATCGATGCGAGCAAGCATGCCGGGGCCATCCTCAAATTGCTGGTTAAACGGATTCGCCAAAGCTGGCCCCATACGCGGATTATTTGGCGTGCCGACAGCGGATTCTGCCGGGATCGGATTCTCTCGTGGTGCGAGCGCAACGAGGTTTATTTTATAGTGGGAACGGCCCGCCATGCACGCTTGCAGCAAGCGGCCCGGCAGTTGCAGGAGCAAGCCAAACAATGGTTCGAGGGTAGCGGCAAAAAGCAACGGCTGTTTCAGCACTTCGAGTATGGGGCAAAATCGTGGCGGCGCCAACGCCTTATCATCCACAAAGCCGAACACACCGCACAGGGGTCCAACCCGCGCTTCGTGGTGACGAACCTGCCGGGCGATCCCCAAGAGCTTTACGACAAAGTATACTGTGGCCGCGGTGAGATGGAGAACCGGATCAAGGAACAGATGCAATTGTTCAGCGAACGCACCAGCGCGCATAAATGGTGGGCCAACCAGTGGCGATTGCTCTTGTCGGGGCTGGCCTACACCTTGATGGAAGCCTTGCGCCGGTTCGCATTAAAAGGGACGAAGTGGGCGCGGCTCCAATGCCACAGTCTACGGCTAAAATTAATCAAGATCGGAGCGGTCATCGTGCGCAACACCCGAACGATTCACTTTCATCTAAGTGAAAGTTATCCATGGGCCAGTCTTTTCAACCATGCGGCCCGCCGGTTGGTGCCAACCTAAAGGGCGCATTGGCGCTGCCCCCGGCGCTACCGAACCAATGGGGGAAAGGGGGAAGTGTCTCTACACCCTGAAAAACACCTCAAAATCAAGACGATCCGCCCAAAATACAAAGAAATCCATCTCCAATAGCAATAACGAGCCAAACTTTACCCTTCATGAAATATCCGGGCTAACCCTCAACAGCCTCATCGCCGCCTGCAACCAGAAATCCAACCGCGACCCGGTGGTCGATTTCAGCGAAACGACGGTAAATGAAGCGGTCAAAGGTTTGAGGCAAAAACGGCTCGCATACGGCTCGCATTTCGCCTCGACATGGCTGGCTCGCGGGTTCCCAAATACCGCCATAGCCTGCCAACGATCCTCAAGTTGCCGGAAAAGGGAGCGGCCCTCCTCTGCCTTATGTTATTAAGAGGATTTCAAACGATTGGAGAATTGCGCCAACGAACCAGCCGCATGGCCGAGTTCGAGGATTTGAAGGAAGTAGAGGCCACCCTGGCCGAAATGGAAAACCTCTATCCCGAACCGGTGGTTAAAGTCCTGCCTCTGCAACCGGGCAAAAAAGAGCGCCGTTACACCCAACTCCTCTGCGGAGAGCCCGAGATTGTCGAAACGCTCTTCGAGACCATCGTCCACCCCGCCGCCGCAATTCGACTTCCAGGAAATGGAGAAATTGAAAAACCAGGTGCAAACCCTGCAAAACGAAATCGCCGCCCTACGAACCAAATTCGAGTCCTTCAAAAAGCAATTCGAGTGATTGTTTAGCTCATCCAGCTAATCAGAACCTTTTATTTACGATAGCACTCCTTAAGTTCGCGCCATACCAGTCAAGTACCCTTGGGAATTCGCTTCGCTATTGAATCGATTACTCTAAAACAATTACTTTAAAATTCTTTTCCGCACCGGGCTAACCCGGATATTTCATGAAGGGTAAAGTTTGGCTCGTTATTGCTATTGCTATTGGAGATGGATTTCTTTGTATTTTGAGCAGATCGTCTTGATTTTTAGGTGTTTTTCAGGGTGTAGAGACACTGCCCCCTTTCCCCCATTGGTTCGGTAGTGCCGGGGGCAGCACCAATGCACCCTTTAGGTTGGCACCAATCGGCGGGCCGCATGGTTGAAAAGACTGGCCCAAGGATAACTCTCACTTAGGTGAAAGTGAATCGTTCGGGTGTTGCGCACGATGACCGCTCCGATCTTGATTAATTTGAGCCGCAGGGTGTGGCATTGGGCCCGCGCCCACTTCGTCCCTTTTAAGGCTAACCGGCGCATGGCTTCCATCAAGGTGTAGGCCAGCGCCGACAAGAGCAATCGCCACTGATTGGCCCACCATTGATGGGCGCTGGTGCGCTCGCTGAACAATTGCATCTGTTCCTTGATTCGGTTCTCCATTTCACCGCGGCCACAGTATACCTTGTCGTAAAGCTCCTGGGGATCGCCCGGCAGGTTCGTCACCACGAAGCGCGGGTTGGACCCCTGTGCGGTGTGTTCGGCTTTATGGATGACCAACCGCAGCCATCGCCACGAATCGGCAGCATAGACGAAGTCCTGGAATAACCGTTGTTTTTTACCCCTTAGTTCGAACCATTCTTTGGCCTGCTTTTGCAACTGCTGGGCGTCTTGCTGCAAGCGTGCATTGCGAGCCATCCCCACGATGTGATGTGCACTGGAAAAGTGGACACGAGATTCTCCTAAATGGAGAATCGAAGCATGGGAAGAAGACGCTTTAGTATAGAGTTCAAAAATGAGGCAGTTCAACTGATGATACTCGATGGTCTGAGCGCCACCGAGGTATCGACCAAACTTGGGGTCAACACCAACCAATTGTATAGGTGGAAGAGGCTCTATCTGGACGATCAGCAGGGCGAAGCCACCTCAAAGCGACAGAGCAGTCCGAAGGAGATGGCGGCCGAGATAGATCGTCTTCGCAAAGAGCTGCGCCGCTCGGAGCGGATCAACCAGATACTAAAAAAAACGGTGGGCTACTTTGCCAAGGACGAACAATGAAGTACCAGTTTGTCAAAGACAACGAGGGGCGCTTCAAGATCGAGGAAATATGCTCGGCGATGGGGATTTGTCGCAGTGGCTATTACTGCTGGAGGCACCGAGCGCCCTCGGCCCGGCGGATCGAGGACGAGGGAATCAAGGGGGCGATCCTGAAGGTACACAAAGAGGCCAAGGGCCGCTATGGGCATCGGCCAATGCACCGCCATCTGAAGGATGATGAGGGCATCGATTGCGGCCGTGACCGGGCTCTGCGTCTGATGCGTGAAATGGGAATCAAAAGCACCCAGAGTAAACGCTTTAAGCCATTAAAAACCAACAGTAACCATCCCTATGGTTACAGCCCCAATGTGCTTAAAAAGCATGGCCAGCCGACCCATATCGACGAGGTCTGGGTGGCGGACACGACCTACCTACGGACCCTGGCCGGTTGGATGTACTTGGCCACGGTGATGGACCTGTTCAGCCGACGCCTGCTGGGCTGGAGCGTTTCCAACCACAACGACGCGAAGCTGGTTGGCAAGGCCCTCAAAGCCGCGGCCATGACCCGCGGCACACTGCGCACCGGGATTATTCATCACAGCGATCGGGGCAGCCCCTACGCCAGCGACGACTATCAGAGGCTGGTCTCTGAACTAGGCATGAAGCCGAGCATGAGCGCCCAAGGCAACTGCTACGACAACGCGGCCATGGAATCGTTCTACGGCCGCTTCAAGACCAGCACGATTCGAGGCCGCCACTTTGCCGACGAGCGCGAACTGCGATCAACTGTCTTCGAATACGTGGAAATCTTCTACAACCGATATCGCAAACATTCCTCTCTGAGTTACCAAAGCCCAGTCCAATTCGAGGAAAATATTTGCCCCCCATGGGGGGCAACGAGAAAACAAAACCCTTTACCAAAACAAGCCGCCTGACACACTAATCAATAAACAATGAATATAAGAGAATCCCGTGTCCAACAAATCCAGTACACGTCAATGTAACTAACTTCGTTGCGGTCGCACCAAGAGAGTATCCGGTCTCGACAAAATCCACTGTCGGCGCGCCAAATAATCCGCGTACGGGGCCAGCTTTGGCGAATCCGTTTAACCAGCAATTTGAGGATGGCCCCGGCATGCTTGCTGGCATCGATCTTGCTCGGCCGCAGGTAGGCCACCAGCAGCTGATCACCGCAAAAAACATATAGCGGCAGAAAACAGTAATGATCATAATAACCGTGGAAAAACCGTCCCTCCTGGAGCCCGTGCACCGGATTGTCGGTGGCGTCAAAGTCCAGAATGATCTCTTCGGGTTCCTCGGCAAAGGAGCCCATGAACTGTTCGACCAACAGCTCGTTTACCGCAAAGGCCGCCCGCCGATCCTGCCCGTTTTCAAAACGACACAAAGTCGGCGCGCTGGCCAACGTTTCAATGCGCCCCGTTACCGTTTGCAACAATGGATCGTGGCGCAGGGTATCAAAGTCGTTCAAATCCTCATAGCCCGCCACCAGCCCGTAAACGCGCTGCCGCAGCATCCCCAATACCTCATGGCGTACTTTGCCCTTCTGCCGTTTGTCCACTAACTGTCGGGCCGCTCGTTCGGTCAAGCCCAACTGCCGATCCACTTCCCGGATCAAAAGCAGTCCGGCATCCGAAGTAACCTCTCCGCCCTTGAAATCAACCCGCACACGGCGGCCTTTTACCCTTGTCAACTGTAGCTTTAATTGTTTACCTTTTGTCATCGCTGATATTGCTTTAATTATTGATCTATCCTGCTGTATATCAGCAGTTAAGCATATCAACGATACTTTTTTTACGAAATATCCGGGCTAAGTCGTTGCCGTCTTCAATCCCGTTCACTCGAGAGTGCTGGAGCCTACTCCGGGTTTTCCCATTTTGTATTTTTGGTCGTCTTTTTGCACGATGAGGTTGTCACCTTCGGTGAAGCCGATGCGTACGGGGCCTTTTTTGGTCAGGGTCCGGGTTTCGCCTTTGGCCAGGGTGCCGGAAAACAGGGGGCTATTGTCGCTCGTTTGGGTGACCGTGACGGTGACGTCGTCCAGAGCGATGAGGATGATCTCTTCCTCCATATAACCGTCCTGGCTGGTTTCAGTTATGGTCTCGCCTTCCCGTAAATCGGGGTTGATATCGGGCGTGGCGCCGGGGAGGATGAGTTTGACGATCAATACGACGATGGCCACCACCAAAATGGCGGCTCCTAAAAAGTAGGCTGCTTTGAGATAAGGCGTCCAATCGACATCCTGGGATTTCGTTTTAGCGTATTTATTTCGGGTAAGATCGGGGGCGTCGGTCAAGGCTTCTTTTTCCGGCAATTCGATGCGCCCGAGCAGGTCCCGATGCATTTCTCTGCCGCCTTTGCCCTGGCCCATTTGGACGGCATCGTAATCGGTCAATAATTTCGCCGGGTCCATTTTCAGAAATTTGGCGTAGTTGCTGAGGAAGCCGCGCCGATAGACTTCCTCCAGCGGGATGTCCATGGAATCGTTTTCCAGGGCAACCAGAAATTCACCGCGTATCTTGGTGGCATCAGCCGCCTCCCGCAGGGATATGCCCTGGCGTTTGCGGGATTCTTCCAATCGCTCTCCTATGCTCTGCATACGTTATTCCACTTTCTTTCTTATGCGATAAAGGAATTTTGTCCGGCAATCAATGAGGATTATAAAAAATTTGCCGCTTTTCACTTGTGGACAGACAGGCAGGTCGATTGCCGTGTTGATTTATTTACAGCAAATCGGGGTCGATGAGAATCTCTCGCGGTTTGGAACCGTTGTCCGGGCCGACAATTCCTTTGTCCTCCAGTTGCTCCATGATGCGGGCGGCCCGGTTGTAGCCGATTTTCAATTTGCGCTGCAGCATAGAGGTGGATGCCCGTTTGGTGTTGCGCAATACATCGATGGCGTCCGGCATGAGCTTGTCGGCATCTTCATCGACACTATCTTCCTCGTCCTCTTCGCCTCCTCCGGCTTCCACCGTTTGGTGAAATTGTTCATCGATATCGGGTGGTCCGTTCTTTTGTAGAAATTCGACGATGTCTTTGATCTCCTCGTCGGCCACAAAGGCTCCCTGGGAGCGCACCATGTCGGCCGATCCTGGAGGCAGGAAGAGCATGTCCCCATTGCCGATGAGGTGGTCGGCGCCCATGGAGTCAAGAATGGTGCGGCTGTCCACTTTGGAGGCCACCTTGAAGGCGATGCGGCTTGGCAGATTGGCTTTGATGACCCCGGTGATGACGTTTACGGATGGCCGCTGGGTGGCAATGATGAGATGAATACCGGCTGCCCGTGCCAGTTGGGCCAGGCGGGCCACGCAGGTTTCGATGTCCGCCGGAGCGACCATCATGAGGTCCGCCAGCTCATCCACGATGCAGATGATGTAGGGCAGTTTGTCGGGAATTTCGATATCGCTGTCTCTGGGCACCACGACCTGGCTGACGGCGGCCCGTTCTTCGGGCGTCATGTCGGCCTCGCTGGATTGGGCTTCGGCCTGGGCTTTTTTGTCCTTGGCCCGTTTGGCATTGAAAGAGGCGATATTGCGAACCCCTTCCTTGGCGAATATCTGGTAGCGTTTTTCCATCTCACCGAGGAGGTATTTAAGCGCTCCGGGCACTTTTTTGGGGTCCGTCACGACGGGTATGAGCATGTGGGGCAGATCGTTGAAAAACTGCATCTCCACGATTTTCGGGTCCACCATGACAAAGCGCAGGTCTTCCGGACTGGAGTGAAAAAGGAGGGAGGTAATGATGGCGTTGATGCAGACCGTTTTGCCAGAGCCGGTGGCCCCGGCGATGAGCAAGTGCGGCATTTTGGAAAGATCGGTGACGAGGGGCTTGCCGCTCACTTCCCGCCCCAGGACTATCGGTATTTCCGCTTTGCTCTCGGCCCAACTGGTCGATTCGAGGATTTCCCGCATGGTTACGGTGGCGGCTGTTTTGTTGGGCACCTCGATGCCCACGCAGCCTTTGCCGGGGACGGGGGCGAGGATGCGCACCGAGGCGGCTTTCAGCCCCAGGGCTATGTTTTTGTCCAGATTGATGATTTTTTCCACCCGCACCCCAGCTGCCGGATGCACATCATAGCGGGTGATGACCGGGCCGGTGTGGATTTCTCCAAGGGTGACCTTGACGCCAAATTCGGTCAGTATCCGCTCCAGATCAAGGGCTGTGTTCTGAAAGTCCTCGGCAGCCGATTCTGGAAGTTCGGGCGGTTCCTTCAAGAGATCTAAAGGAGGGAACAGGTAATCGCCCTTTTTTTTGGGATGGCTCACACTGGCTTTTTTCGGTTCTTCCCCGGTTATGATTTTCAGTCCGTCCGTCTTTTTCCCGGCATCGGCCTTGGGGTCAGGCTTTTTCTTTGGAGAGGATTTTTTGGCGCCACCAAAGGAAGCCAGAAAATCGTCCCCGCCAATATCTGGTTCGAGTTCTTCATCCTCCTGCTTGGATTCCGAACCAAGGCCCACCTTAAATTTTGTCGTTGAGGAGACTGGTTTTGCGGTCACCTTCGGTCCCGGTTTGGGTGCCGAAACGGCCTTTTCGGCAGCTTCTTTTTCTTTAGCCGCTTGAGCTTCCTGGGCCTCTTTAAGTGCCTTTTCGGCTTCTAATTTCTTTTCGGCATTTTCTTTCTTCCTCGTTTTCCAGGTTTCGAGGAACTTTCGTGGAGAGACAACATTTTTTCCCAGATTATCGCTTAATATTACGCCGGTGCTGGTTAAAAAGAGGAGTATCAATATAAGAAAGCTCCCGAAATACCCCATATTATTTTCCAGCAAACCGCTGAAAAGGAGGTCGCCGAAGTATCCGCCGGAACCTGATGTATAATAGTTGGGGTCGAGGTTTTGCAGGTTGAGGGCATCGAAGAACCCGGCGCCGGAGACCAACCCAAGGATAATGGAGCCAACCTTTATATTATCAACTTTATGGCGTTGGGAAAAAAAATACATGTAGCTGCCCCACATCATGTAAAGAGGCAGAACCCAAGCTGTCACTCCAAGGAGCTGAAAGGAAAAAACGGTAAAGTAAACGCCGAATTTGCCCACCAAGTTTTCCACCGGCTGGTTTGAGGCCACATGGTATTGCTCCGGTTTATAATCGAGCAGCGAGACCAACATAAGCACGGCAATGACCAGTAAAATGAATCCTACAAACGGCCGCGCCCGGGCGTCTTTCGAGTGAAAGGTCGGCTTTTTTTGCGGTCGTTTATTGCGTGGCCGCTTTTTCTTAGCTCGCTTCATGGGATGGTTGAATCACTAAATATGAGGCGGTTGACCGCTTTTGACAAGACAGATTGCAGGTTGACCCCATTTTCTGGGGTGAATAAGTTCTGGTAAATGAGTAATTTTACTCTTTTCCAACCAATTTATCAAGAACGAGTTTGGGGAGGCAAAGGCCTACAGACTCATCTAGGACGGACCCTGCCGGCAGATAAAAGCATTGGAGAATCCTGGGAAATTTCCGACCGCCCGGAAGCCACATCCGTTATGACGAGCGGAAAATTAAAGGGACTGACTTTGCCCCAAGCCCTGGCCATGGAAATACACGCCAATTATCTGATGGGGCCCGCATACCGCGCCGGGCGTCCTTTCCCATTATTGGTCAAATGGCTCGATTGCCGCGAACGCCTCAGCCTGCAAGTGCATCCCCCCCCCGAGGCAGCCGCTTCCCTGGGGGGCCAGAGCAAAACGGAAAATTGGTACATGGCAGCCACCGATCCCGATGCCGAGGCTGGAGCCCATATTTTGGCGGGGCTTAAAAAAGGGGTCACAAGAGCCCAATTTGAAGCCGCTATGCACAATAACGGGCTGGAAGAGCTGGTTCACAAAATCGGCGTCTCGGTGGGTGACTCCATGTTCGTCCCAAGCGGTCGTATTCATGCCATCGACGCCGGGAGCCTCATTCTTGAAATCCAGGAAAACTCGGATACCACCTACCGGGTATATGATTGGAACCGTCGCGGTCTCGACGGGAAACCACGGCAGCTCCATATCGAGGAATCTCTGCAATGCATCGATTGGAACGATGTTGAGCCACAAATACTGCATCCCGACAAGCAGGCGAGGGAGCAAACTTTGGCTGATTGCCGCAGGTTTCGCATTCGCCTGTTCCACCTGAAGCCTGGAGAGGAAGCAATCACTCTACCGGGTCGGGAACAGGCTCGGCTGATCCATGTCGTATCCGGTTGCCTGCGGGAAAGGGAATCCGGCAGCCGGTTGAAAAAGGGTGATAATGCTCTGCTGCCTTACGAAGAAGCCTTTTGCTTGCAACCGGTCGAAGAGACGGTGGTCTTGTTAACCGACAACTTTTCCGAGTCCTGAAATGATATTCACAATCGTTAGAAAAACCATGGGCTGCCTGTTCAGCCTCTTGTTCCTCGTTTTATTATTGGCGGGCGCCCTGGCCGTGGCCGGGTATTTCATGTTGCCCGCATATCTGGAATACAAGCTGGAAAAACAGACTGGGTTCCGAGCCGATTTCGGAAATATAAGCCTGCATTTGAAGGAGGGCGCTCTGGAAATTAGAGATGCCAAAATAGAAAACCCCGTTTCTTATCCCGAAACTGTTTTTATCGACATCCATCGCATTAAAGTGGATTTGCGCCCCATGAGTATTCTGGGTGAGCGTTGTATTTTTCAGGAGGTGTTGGTGGAGATCAATCAGGTCGCTTACGTCACGGGTTCCGATTCCGAAAATAATATTGCCGCTTTTATCAAAGCGTTCGAAACGGCAACCGAGGACGGGGACGAGGCAGAGGAAGTAGTCGAGGAAGGGGAAGAACCCTACCAGTTTCTCATCGAACGTCTGTCGATTAAAGTGGATTCAATAAAAGTGGCCAACTACTCCGGGCAGTCGCCCCGCGAGCAAAATCACGATGTCAACATCGAGATCGAATTGCGCGATGTGGCCGACGTTAAAGAAATCATACAACCATTGATGGCGGAACTCTCCAAGGAAGGCCTGGTCTTTGTGATAAAAGGAGTCGTAGAATCTCTGAACCGGGATGAAAGCTACAAGGGGTTGCTGCAATGGACTGCCGAAGCTATTGAAGATAGCGTTAAAACTATCCTCGACGGAGCCGATGAAACGAGCCAGGCGTTGAAAAAAATATTTGAAAAACTTTTAAAAAATTAGAAACTGGCCGGTTTTTATTTATCCCAGATCACAGACATGAACCTATTTATCCCAGATCACAGACATGAACCAAGAGAAAACAGAAAACCAAGTCGAATCAGAAAATGCCTTAGCCGATGAAACCGTTGATGAAACTCCGGAAATGGTGGAGGATTTTCATGGTGAATTGCTTAAGAAACTGGACGAAGCCCAGTCAGAGGCTCGTGAAAACCGAGATCGTTATTTGCGGGCTGTGGCGGAACAGGAAAATTTTCGCAAGCGGGTGGTGCGGGACAAAGAACAGCTTCGCAAATATGGGGCGGCCCTCCTGCTGGAAGACATGCTGCCCATTCTGGACAGCCTGGCCATGGGGCTGGAGTTGGCCGGTAAGCATCCCGAAGCCAAACCGGTCGCGGATGGCTTTTCCATGATTTTCAGCCAGTTGCAATCGCTCATCAAGCAACATGGAGTCATCGAACTCAATCCCCAGGGTGAAAAATTCGATCCCCATTTTCATGAAGCCCTGGCGCATCAACCGTGCGAGGAAGTGGAAGAAGGCAAAATAATGGCCGTTACGCGCATGGGTTACCGGTTGCACGACCGGCTCTTGCGGCCGGCCTCAGTTGTGGTATCCTCCGGAGGGTCCAAGCCCGAAACCGAGGAATCATCCAACTAAAGCTTAATTTAGGCAACCCGATCATGGCCACGGAAGATTATTACAGCCTCTTGGGCGTTTCTAAAGACGCCACCACAGAGGAGATTAAAAAGGCTTACCGCAAAAAAGCGGTTCAGTATCACCCGGATAAAAATCCTGGAAAGAAAGAGGCCGAGGAGATGTTTAAAAAAATCTCGGAGGCCTATGAAGTCCTCAAGGACGCAGATCAACGGGCTACTTATGATCGCTATGGTAAGGCCGCTTTTCAGCATGGCGGAATGGGCTCCAGAGGCGCGGGGGGATTTCATGATCCTTTCGATATTTTTCGCGAGGTCTTCGGCGGCGCCAGCAGCGGCGGCATTTTCGAAGAATTTTTCGGAGGGGGAGAAAGTTCCCAGGGGGGCTCCCGGCGCGGTTCCGACCTGCGCTACGATCTGGAGATAACATTGAGCGAAGCTGCGCGCGGAGCGGAAAAGAAAATTTCCTTTCGACGCGCGGTGGCCTGCGATGTTTGCAGCGGTTCCGGCGCTAGCCCGGGTTCCCAGGCCACCACTTGCGCGACTTGCGGCGGCCACGGCCAGGTCATGTCGCAGCGGGGATTTTTCAGCGTTCGCCAAACCTGCCCCACCTGCTCCGGTCAGGGAGTGGTGGTGGACAAACCTTGCAAAAATTGCCGCGGCGAAGGCCGAATGACCAAGAACAGCCAGATCAAGCTGCGCATTCCCAAGGGTGTCGATACCGGTTCCAAACTGCGTTCGGCGGGCAATGGAGAAGCCGGCATGAAGGGCGGCTCGGCGGGTGATTTATACGTGGTCATTCATCTCAAGGAGCACGAAATATTTGAACGGCATGGGGATGATCTGCTGTGCGAAATCCCCATCAAATTTACTCTCGCCGCCATTGGCGGAGCCATCGACGTACCTTCCTTGGAAGGCAGGGTTTCTTTAAAAATCCCCGCCGGCACCCAAAGCGGGACGACCTTTCGCCTCCGCGGGCATGGCATGCCCAACCTCCGCAGCGGCCGCAAGGGGGAACAATTCGTCCGCGTGCATATCGAGGTGCCGACCAAGCTAAATGCCGAGCAGCGTGCCAGGCTGGAAGAATTTGCCGTGGCCAGCGGCGATGCCGAGCACCCCGTGGGGGATTCTTTTCTCGAAAAAGCTAAACGATTTTTCGATTAAAACCAATCCTTGTTCGCAACCAACCCAGTTCCGGTGAAAAAACTTCCCAACGCCAAATGGCTGACCCTCGAGGAAGCCGTCAAACGCCGAAGGCAATTAAAAACGGATGGCCGGAGCCTGGTCATCACCAACGGCGCCTTCGATCTGCTCCATCCCGGCCATCTTTACTATTTGCAGAAAGCCTCCGACCTGGCGGACCAGCTATGGATTCTTCTCAATAGCGACGAAAGCGTAAAAATGCTGAAAGGGCCCAATCGTCCCTTGCAGAATGAAGCGAAGCGGGCCAATGCCCTCGCCGCCCTAGAGTTTGTTGACAGTATTATCACGTTTCAGGCCATGAGGCTGACGGCGGAAATCGAGGCTTTGAGCCCGGACATTTACGTCAAGGCCGGTGATTATACCCTGGACACTATCGATCCAGACGAACGCAGGGCGCTCGAAAAAACCGGCGCGAAAATAGAATTTCTTCCATTTCTGGAAGGCTACAGCACGACAATACTGGTGGAAATAATCTATCGAGAGTTAGGAAATCCATTTGGGATAGAGTGATCTGAGGCATCAGCGATCCCTTTTTTTGGCATTGCTCAGTTATTTTGAAATCCCAATATTAACGATTATGGATGTATTTGAAGCTATCACGGACCGGATCTCAACCCGCGCCTTTTTAAACAAACCGGTGCCGCGGGAATTGATTTACAAAATTCTCGATGTTTCCCGATGGGCCCCTTCGGGCGTTAATGTGCAGCCCTGGCATGTTGCGGTGGCTGCCGGAGCGGCAAAAGACCGGATCGGCAGTGCTATAGTGGAGGCAATTGAGTCGGGGCAAAAGTCCAATCCGGATTATCAATATTACTGCCATAAATTTTGGGAGCCATATAGGACACGCCGCTTTGAATGCGGGTTGGCCTTATATGGAGCGCTCGATATCGATCGTAAGGATGTTGAAAGACGCAAGGAACAGTGGATGAAAAATTACGACGGCTTCGGCGCTCCGGTGCAGTTGTATGTTTTTATCGATAAAGATTTTGCCAAGGGTTCGTGGACCGATATGGGAATGTTTATCCAGAACATTATGCTGGCGGCTCGGGGCTGTGGTTTGGAAACTTGTCCCCAGGCCTCTTTGGCGGAATATCCCGATATCGTTCGAGGCCTGTTGAATATCCCCGAAAATCTTAGCCTGATATGCGCAATCGCGGTGGGTTATTCGGATAAAGACCATCCGGTCAACAATTACCGGACGGAACGGGTTTCGGTCGATACTTTCACTCAATGGCATGGTTTCGAAGAAGCCTCCCGGGGAAATTAAATTCCGAGGGTAGATTAATTTTGACAGCTTAAACGGGTTCCTGAAGATGCTTGCGATATGACTGGAGAAGAATTGCGAAAAGCTTTGCATGATGGCCGGCGTGTTTACGGAACCGCCATCGTTTCCCCCTCACCGCGCTGGCCGGAAGCGGTCGCCCGAAGCGGACTGGATTTCGTTTTTATCGACACGGAGCATATCCCAATCGACCGGCATCAGCTTTCCTGGATGTGCCGCGCCTACCGGGCCTTGAATGTGGCTCCCGTTGTGCGGGTACCGGCCCCAGACCCCTATCAGGCATGTATGGCGCTGGACGGCGGAGCGGCCGGTGTCATCTTCCCCTATGTGGAATCGCCGGATGAGGTTCGCGCGCTTTGGGAAGCCGTACGGCTGCGGCCCCTGAAGGGCAGGCAGGCCCACGAGGTGACCTCCGGCCAGGCTGTTCTATCGCCCGAACAAAAGCATTACCTGGATGATTTTAACCGCCATAACGTGCTCATTGTAAATATTGAAAGCCGTACCGCCATGGATGCCCTCGACGACATTCTGGCGGTTGACGGGCTGGATGCCGTATTAATTGGTCCTCACGATTTATCCATTAGCTTGGGTATTCCCGAGGAATACGGCCACCCGGATTTCGATGCTGCCGTAAAGGAAATTATTGGTAAAGCGCGTGCCCGTAATGTAGGAGCCGGCATCCATTTTTCGAATGGCTTTGAACCGCAGATCGAATGGGCGCGCGCGGGATCGAATTTGATTATCAACTCGAGCGATCTCACATTGTTTTTGCAGACTATCGGAAGTCAAACCAGGGAAATGCGGCGACTGCTTGACGGTTCCGAGTCTTCAAAGGAAACCTCTTCTGCAGAAGATGTTATTTAAAGTAAAAGCAATGGGGCAAATTTAAGATCGATTTTCGATCAATCCGCTTTTCAATCTGGTTATATTATGGCGAAGATGACCGGAGCCAAATTCATTGCCGAGACTTTCAAAGGTTATGGTGTCACGCATGCTTTTTACATGCCTGTTATCATGCCGCGAACCATCATGGAAATGGAAAAGATCGGCATTCGCTGCACTATGGCCCACAGCGAAAAGCCGGCCGTATATATGGCTGACGCCTATGCCAGGATCCGTCGGCAAACGGGTATTTGCATGGCCCAATCCGTTGGCGCCGCCAACCTGGCCGCTGGGTTGCAGGATTCTTACCTAGCCTGCACGCCAATCATCGCCTTGACCGGTCGCACGACCCAGATCGGCTAATACCGCAACGCTTACCAGGAGGTCGATCATTTTCCTTTTTTTGAGGCCGTCACCAAACACAACAGGCTGGTCGGCAAAACGGAACAGCTTCCCTTTGCCCTGCGCCAGGCCTTTCGTGAGGCGACCTCGGGAACTCCCGGCCCGGTCCACCTGGACATGGAGCACATATTCGGGGATTTCATTTCGGATGGAGAGGCTGACATGGAGGTTGTCGTGGAGGAGCCTTTTACCCACCTTCCGCCCTTTCGGCCAGAACCAGAATTGGAGACGGTTCGGGCGGCCATCACCTTGTTGACGGAAGCGAAACGCCCCATCATTGTGGCCGGTGGCGGAGTTACCGCCTCACGGGCCCAAGCCGAAGTCGTGGAGTTGGCGGAAATACTGTCGGCCCCGGTGGCTACTTCGCTCAATGCCAAAGGAACGATACTGGACGCGCATCCTCTCTCGGTTGGAGTGTGCGGTTCTTATTCCCGCAGTTGTGCCAACAAAGCTGTGGCGGAGGCGGACCTGGTTTTCTTTATCGGCAGCCGCACGGGAAACCAGGTGACCAATGAATGGACGATTCCTGCCCCAGGAACAGCCGTCATACAAATCGACATTAACCCCGCGGAAATCGGCCGCAGTTATGCAACCAAAGTTGCCATGCAGGGAGACGCCAAAGCGGCCGTGGCCAGACTGCTTGCCAACATGGGACGCCAACCAGATCGCACGGCATGGACCCAACGGGCGCTACAGTTGGTTGTCGAGTGGCGTGAAGCGGTGGCCCCGGTGGCAAGCTCCGATGTCGTGCCCATCCGCCCGGAGCGCCTGTGCAGGGGAATTACGGAATACCTGCCATCCGACGCTATCTTCATTTCGGACACCGGCCATGCGGGTATTTGGACCGGCGCTATGATTGACCTGAAACATCCGGAGCAAACCTACATTCGCAGCGCGGGCTCGCTCGGTTGGAGTTTGCCAGCCTCTTTCGGGGCTAAATGCGCGGCGCCAGATAGGCCTGTTGTTTGTTTTACGGGAGATGGCGGCATGTGGTACCACTTGCCGGAATTGGAAACCGCACTACGTTATGGCATCAACACCGTAACCGTTGTGAACAACAATCATTCACTCAACCAGGAACAAGAGATCAGCGAAAGGGTGTTTGGAGGTAGAACCCCCGGCTCCGATGCCATGTGGGTCTTTCCCGATACCGATTTTGCGGCAGTGGCCCGGTCCTTTGGCTGTTTCGGCATACGGGTGGATAAACCAGGCGAACTCCAGAGTGCCTTTGAGCAGGCAATGGCCTCGGGGAAACCTGCCGTTGTCGATGTAAAAACCGACATCGAAGGCATCGCCCCTCAACCCTGGCGCCCTACAACATCAACAGAATCCATATGAAATATGAACATTGATCCGATATTACCACGCTCCGTTATTGGCGCCCAGTTATATACCATCAGGGAGCACACGCAAACACTCGCCGATATCGAAAAGAGCCTGCGGCGGATTCGAGAAATTGGATACGAAGCTATTCAAATATCCTCCTTTGGTAAGGTAAATGCGGGCGATGTGGCAAAAATTGTGGAAGATTGCGGACTGACTGTAGCGGCGACGCATATGGATTGGCCGGTTTTCCTCGAACAAATCGATTATGTGATAGAAACGCACCATTTATGGAATTGCAGGCACACCGCCATCGGCGGCCTTGAGAAGGATAAGGATTATTTCAGTCTCGATGGCCTCAGTCGATTTATCGATGAACTGGGACCGGTGACGGAAAAACTGCATGCCGCCGGTCTCGATTTTTCCTACCATAACCATAGTCATGAACTCGTGCGCCTGGAGGGCAAGACATGGCTGGAGCGGCTATACGAACAAACGAGCCCTGATGATCTCAAGGCGGAGATCGATGTTTACTGGATTACCGCCGGTGGGGGCGATCCCGCCCACTGGATCCGAAAAATAGGCCGTCGCCAGCCCTTGGTTCACTTAAAAGACATGGCGGTTCTTGTTGACCGAACCCAACGATATGCGGAAGTCGGCGAAGGCAATCTCAACTGGCCGCCGCTTTTAGAAGCATGCCGGGAAGTGGGCGTCGAATGGTACCTGGTGGAGCAGGATGAGTGTTATGAGAGCGATTCCTTCGACTGTCTCCAAACCAGCCTGAAAAATCTTCACGCTCTGGAATTGAGCTGAGGCGTTATACGGGGCCGCCCCGTAAGCCATTGTATCCTCTGATGTTTCAAAAAAATAAACTGCGCTGCCGAGTCCTTTTCATTTTGCATCCACCGCATCCATGCATTTTAAATACTTAGCTTTGAACCATTAAATCACCAAGAAAGGAAAATATGACCGAACAGGAAATGCTGAAAGCCCTCAGAAAGATCGACACCCCGACGATTACTAACGTAGTCGCCACTTATCCGGGCGATCCACTCTGCCTGGGACTCTACAATCCCTGGTCGGAAAACTGGTACACGGACCAATCCCTTAAATGCTGGTATCCGGAGCTGGGCGCCTTCGCCGGTTATGCCGTCACCTGTGTCTTTAGCGTGCCCGACCCTCACTACAATAAGCTTACGTTTATGGATGTGCTCGAAGCCATGGAAGTCTCGCCCAAGCCGTCGATATTTTGTTTCGAGCAGAAATTTCCGCCCGAGTTGGCTAACAAAGTAGGCCTTGCCGGTGGCAACATGACCTCAATGATGATGGCGGTGGGGGCGATCGGAGCGATCTCCAACGGCCCGTCCCGGGACATCCACGAAATCCGGCCGATGAATTTTCAATACGTTACCAGTGGTATTTCACCCGGCCATGGGGCTCAGGCGGTGCAGGCGGTCAACGTGCCGGTGCATATCTCGGGCATGGACGTGGCCCCCGGCGAGATCGTGCACATGGACGAAAACGGGGCCTGCAAGTTTCCCGCCGATAAACTGGAGGCGGTTCTGGAAAACGCGACCAAGTTGCTGGCCACGGAAGATGATCGAGTAGGAAGATTGTTAAAAGCAAAGGGCCTTGATGAAGTGAAGGCGATTGTGGCCGGCCATCATTATGTGAAGAAAGAGGGTGAATGAGGCTCACCTTTTTCATCGACGGATTACACGAATAAGCACCTCTAACTTTAAACAGTGATGCCGACGCTTTTCCTGCATTCAATAAGGATGGCTCGGGCTAGGAAATCAAGCTAGGCATTGAGGGATACTTAAAATTGATATTTGCCGCGATCTCCGATAAGGCGTTCGCCCGTTTCCGTATTGACATAAACAGGGGAAGGCTTGCTGTCGAGAATGTGTTTCAGCCATACTTTTTTCTCATCGCTCCACATCAGGGGGTATTTTTCCCGGGAAGTCCAAAGATGACCCAGGCTCATTGTCTTGAACCAAAAAGAATCGGTTGCCGCGCCCACATCGTAGCAGTAAAGCCAGCCATGAGTTTGATGGTATACGGCCGGAAATTTATGTATTTCCAAAGAGCCTAGCCAGGGCGAATAGATGGTGTGTTGCGAGAGGGACTCGATTTCACCGAAGTAATTGGCAACGCCGGTCTGGAACTCATTGACCTCAACCGTTATGGGTATGATGAGGGCCTTGTTGCCTTGGCGGGGAAAAGCCTCTGTCCCACTCTGTATCAATTCGAACTCGATGGTGTAATGGCCGGTTTTGCCGGGAGCGATTTGCAAAAGCTCAAATTTTGCGGTTTCACCCGGATGGCAGTCCTCCGACAGGTTTGCCCGTTGGGTTTTAAGAATGCCTTCAGCTTCATTTAACCAGTCATACTTCAATCGAATCCAATATTGAAAATTTTCTGATCCAATGGCTCTCCAAAGGGAATCGCTAGTATTTTTAACAACTACATTGATGGCAAATTGTTGGTATTTATAGACAATCCATGCTGCTTGATCCGTTGTCATAGTAGAGCGAAAGCCATTTTCGGGCAATTTTTTGACGAAATCCGAGCGATCAAAATCCCGGACTTTTTTACTGGTTTCCCGGAATTGTGTCTCCCATTGCGAGTTAATTTCACTACGAGTGGGAATAAAGCCAAGGTCATCCAGGGAAGGGATTTTCTGGCATGACAGGCTGAGAAAATCCAGAATTTCATTCAAAGTCTTATCATAGTCGCCAATTAATATTTCATAAGTGATTTCGTAAAAGTCGAAATTTCCGTTTTTGAGGAATGTCTTCCAGTTCAATTCCTGTTCCTCCAGGTTGCGCATAAGGGCATTGATGTCGAAATAATCGAAGCGCAGGCCCCGTTCCTCAATCCGGAATTCACGGTTATTGTGCCAAACGTTAGATTGCACGGATTTGAATAATGATATGGCTTGTTTCAACCGGTCTTCCCTGCGTATAAAAATCATTTTGACGTCTGGAAAAAACTCGGCCAGCAGACTTTGCATAGTCAGATTTTGTAACTGCGGGAGGTTAGTTTTCAAACCGGAGATTATATCTTCAAGCTGATACCACATTATTTTCTGTCCGAAGACACCATTATCGGTGCGGGTGGCGGCAACCACTCTGCTAACGCATTCAGACAAAGGGACATCCTGCGGCAGATCAAATCTCCCCTTCCAAACGGCGAGAGTTTCCTCCTTAAAAAATTCCTGTGGATTGCCGGCCAGACCCGTTTTGGCCAGGGCCGCGCCCAGCAAGGTGCTGCCCGACCGGGGCAGAGAACAGATGATATAGGAATTGTTTATTTGCATAGGATTTTCCTGGCGGAAAGCTGGAGTAGAGCCCAGCCTATTTACCCATTTGGTTCTGGGAACGAACGAAGCGCATGCCCAGAATGCGAGCCAGGTTGAGGTAAACCTTGGTTGCCAGGCGGGGCGAGGTACGCTGGATTTTTTCTAGGGACTCCCAGTCGATGGAGAGTATCTGGGCATCGGTCCGGGAGTGTATGTCGGCGGTTCTTTTACACCGTGCCATGAGCGCTATTTCGCCAAAGGCATCACCCATTTTCAAATTGTTGAGGATGACTTTTTTACCCTCGAAAGTCTTGGAAACTTCTAAATCGCCCTCTACGACGACGTACATTTCGTTGCCCCATTGGCCGTCGACAATGATATGCTCGCCCGCTTTGCAATCGATCAACTGGGAGAGGAGGAGGAATTTTTTCACCTGCATGCTGCTCATGCCCTGGAACAGGGTGGAGCGTTCCCGCAACGATTTTCGAAGCTCCAGGCCGAGGAGGTCCCAAATGGTGATGAGACGAATGGTGGATAAGAGGGCAGGAGTGAGGATAATATCGGTGATGACCGCCATAACGACAACAAATGCGCTCAGTATGCCGAATTGCTGGACGGGAACAAAACTGGAAAAGCCCAGGGTGAGAAAACCACCGGAAAGCCCCAGCGTGGTGACCAGAACCGGAATAAGCTCATCTTTGAGGGCTTGGTGGAGTGCTTTTTTCTCGTCCTTGAGGTTTTTCAGTTCCTTGTTGTAGCGGACCATCAAATGCAGGGTATCGTCCACCCCGATGCCGATGGTGATGGCCGCCACCATGCAGGTGCCTACATTGAGGGGTATGCCCAGTATCCCCATGACGGCAAAGAGAACCACGACCGAGAACATGTTCGCCATGACCGCGTATATACCGCAGCGCAGGGAGACGAAGAGAACGCAGATGATGACAAAAAGCAGGCCCGCGATGCTCCCCAGGGAAGCGATCTGACTGACGGCGATTTTATCCACAGCGGCCGAAACGAGGACTGCCTTGCCCGTGATGGTGTAAATTTGCGGCCCGTAGCGGCCGCTGTCGATCTCGTGGCGTATTTCATCCATCAACCGGTTAAAGTGAGTGCTGTTGTTGACGTGGGTGCGAATCACCATATTGGCCTGCGAGTAATCGGCATTGACCAGGTTTTCGATATCGCTGCGATGGAAAAAAAGCAGGTATTGGGCTATGGCCGAATCTTTGTCCGGAATCTCATAGCGCTGCTCGTTACCGCTGAACATTTCCTGGTTGACGAGGCTGATGTAATCGGCCAGCGAGGTAACGGTATCGAAATCCTCAATGGATTTGAGGCTTTTCCCGATCGCTTTGAGTTGTTTGAGCTTTCCCGCTGTTTTAAAGTCTCCGGTATTGCCCTTAAAGGTCACATAAACGACTTTCGAGCCGGACAAGCGCTCGGTTGCCCTGTTGATTTGTTGAACGGTCTCGGAATCCGGCCGGAGAAATGAGAGGAGGTCGTTGTCCAGCTGCACGGTTGAGGCAAAGTAAAATGCCGGTATGGACAGGGCTATGAATATAAGAATGATGCGGATCGGGTGAGTGGCAATTTTTTCTATTATGCCGTCGGCCAGACGATCCGTATTGTGCCTCAGCCACTGGCTCTTGGGTTTGCCTTCCTTTCGGGGTTTTGCAGGAAAAAGCTTCTCCGACAGGCTCAGGTAGGCGGGAAGAAAAAAGACCGTGGTCAGAAACCGGAAAAAGAGGCCCATGGCGGCGGTGTGCCCAAAATGCTGCATGCCGCGTATCTCCGTCAGGCTGGTAGCAGCAAAACCGAAGGTGGTGGTGCAGGCTGTCAGGACAAGAGTGAGGCCTACCTTGCGGCCGGTCAGCAGCACTGCATCTTTTCCACTCTTTTGACCGCGTTCCCTAAGATCTTTGTATTCGGTCAGAAAATGAACGTCTTCCGTCGCACCGACGATCAGGATGATGGCCGGAACGATGTAATTGAGCATATTGAGTGGAATACCCAGCCAGGTCATCATGCCGAGGGTCCACACCGTGCTCAGCAGGGCATTGAGCAGAGGCAGCACCGAGGAGTTGAAATTGCGGAGGGCGGAACCAATCAGGATGGCGATGAAAAAGCCGGCCAGAGGCAGCAGCAAACGTTGGTCCTGTTTGATATAATTGGCCATTCGCACTTGCAGGGCAGGTGAGCCAATCTGGAAAATGCTGTCGAAATCTTCTTCAAAATCTTCCAGGATGCGCTCCACCCCGGCATACAATTCCCGGTCGGTTTTATCTTCATTTGGTCCAGCCTCGACCTTGGCACTATTGTTTTTGCCCAGATAGAGGGTGAGTATGGTCGCCTGGCCGTCTTTCGAGATGACGGTTCGCAGGAGCAGCGGGTTGGTTATGGCCTGCTGCCGTTTATCTTCCAGATCGGCGGCATCGTCTGGAACCCGATCCAGCAGAGGGCCTGTCTCCAGCCACCCATCGCTTCCTATTATATGATTAACGGTAAAAATGCTCTCCACCCGCTCGACCGAGGCGAGTCCCTCCTCGTTGCCGTCGGAAAGCCGATTGTTCAACTCCTGTAGGCGTTTCATGGGACCGGGTGTGAAGAGGTCGGCGTCCTCGACATAAACGGCCGCGATTTTGTCGGAGCCAAAGGTTTCCAAGGCAGCTTCGTAATCCTTTCGCAGGGGGCTGTCCTTGGGCAGGAGTTGGTCGGAGTTGACCTCCAGCCTTAAATTTCTGGCCATGTAAGCTCCCGCCGCAGTGAGCAGAGCGGTAGCCAGAAAGACCAGCAGGGCGTGCCTATGGCTGAATGTAAGCAACTTCCACATGGATAGATTGAGGACTTACAGGACCAGGCCAGAAGGCCATTTGTCAACGGGGTTGATTGAAGATTGCCTCAATTTGTTCATCATACTCTGACTTCCAGTTTTGTAGCGATTCGGGGCGCAAGAGATTTTCTATTTCGGCGGATTCGTAAACCCCATTGGTCACCACGATGAGGGAGGTAGTATCTTTGAGGTGGTGTGTCATTTCCGCGCGGCTGGCCATGGCGGATCCATTTTTTCCGCCTACATTTTTATATTGAGTGAATCGGAGTGTTTTGAGCAGTTTTACTTCACCGATATAGAATTCGATTTTTAAAATGGTATAGTCATCGCTCGAAATCCATAATTCGCGTTTTGCGTAACCGGTGTTCTCAGTGGATTCTTTGTCAATCGGGAGGGCCGTGATTCTAAAACACTGAACATCATCCACATAATCGTCCAGACCTCGTTTGTATTGGTAATTTGCGGGGGTTTCCGGGAGGAGGTCTTCATAGGCGAAATCGGAGCCCATGAAATAACCTTTTTGGCCTGAACCGGAAATTTTCCTCAACTGGCCGAGTGCTGGCAAATAGAGGGTTTGCTCGTAGGCATTTCCTTCCTCCAGTTTGCTCAGCAAAGCCACTCCTCGGATGGCCTCCGGGTTGACGAAGCGCAGCAATGAATACTGTGTTTTGCGGTCGTCTTCATGGAAGAGGCGGAGGATTTCCCGCATTTCAATATTCCCCCGGCTGTCGATGGTGACCATTTTTATGTTTTCAATTTTTGTCGAAAGGCCATGCCGGTTTAAATATTCGTTGATAACATTTCGCCCGGTTACGCTTTCCCTGCGAAACCCGTATAAAAATAAAGAGCAGGCCGCGGCCAAAGCCGCCAAGACCAAAAATGGGGGAGCGTTTTTTCGGGGTTTCATTCTACCGGCCGGATGAAAGCTGATTGACCTACTTTACACTGTCGGTCCGCCATTTCAATATATTTGCGACCCCTTCTGGATGTGTCCATTTTTTATCCTGTCACCGGGGACGAATAAGCCTAATATTCTTTTTATCAGTCCATTTATGGGTTGAAAATTACCTTTACGGCGGGATGCCCTGGTTCATACTCCCAAAATCTATGAAGCATCTTGAAAATAAAGTCATCCTGGTGACCGGCGCGGGCCAGGGAATGGGTAGGGGAATCGCGTTGGCTGTCTCTCAGGCGGGAGCCAAAGTAGTTGCCGGTGATCTCCATCTTGAAGGGGTCGAAGAAACGATTGCGCTGGTGGAAGAAGCCGGCGGGACCGGGTTGGCTCTTTTTCTGGATGTGACCAAAGCGGATACGATTTCGGCGGCTGTGGAGAAAATTGTCCAGGAATTCGGCCGGTTGGACGGTTTGGTCAACAATGCCGGTGTGGTGCGTATAAGCCCCGCGTTGGATTCTCCTCCCGAGGAGCGCGCCCTGCAATTCGACGTCAATGTGGAGGGGGTTTTTCTATGCAGCCAGATTGCCGCCCGGCAAATGATTTCCCAGGACAGTGGCGGGTCCATGGTCAACATCGCCTCTGAGGCAGGCAAAGTCGGCCACATGGACATGGCGGGCTATAATGCAAGCAAGGCGGCCGTCATCAGTATGTCCCGATCCTTTGCCCTCGAGTGGAGCAAATACCGCATCAACGTAAATGCGGTCTGCCCCGGCGGTGTGGAAACCCCAATGCTTCTGGACGTGGCCAAATGGATTGCCCAGCGGGACGGGGGAGACCCCCATGAAATCGTTAGAACCCTGCATCCGCCTCAGTTGGGCCGAAACATACAACCCATTGAAATCGGTCGCGTGGTAGCCTTCCTGCTATCTGATGATGCCATTATCATCCGGGGCCAGGCCGTAAATGTTGATGGCGGGGAGACTCCTTATTAGATAGGGGATGCTTGATGCTGGATGGTGACACTTCAAAAAATGCCATATAACCTAATGTTTGTTTATTAGATGAAGGCGGCGCTCCTTGTGATCGACAGTTTTGGGATTGGGGCGTTGCCGGATGCCGGAAACTATGGTGATGAAGGTTCCAATACCGCCCTGCATATTTGCCAAAACGTGCCGGAGGTTCATCTTCCCAACTTAACCCGGCTTGGCCTTGGTAATTGTTCCGAGATTTTGGGCAATCCGCTGCCGGGCGTTCCGGCCCAGTCCGCCCCCCTCGCTTCCTGCGGTGTGATGCGGGAAATGTCTTCCGGCAAGGACACCACGACCGGCCATTGGGAACTCGCGGGCATCATTCTGGACAAGCATTTCCATACCTTTCCGGCCAAAGCGCCCTCCTTTCCGGAAGAGATTTTAGGGCCTTTTCGGAAGACTTTCAGGGTGGATGTCCTGGGCAACGAGTCGGCCTCGGGAGTTGAAATTATCGGTCGTCTGGGCGAGGAGCATGTGCGAAGCGGCCATCCCATTGTTTACACCTCGGCCGATTCGGTTTTACAAGTGGCAGCCCACGAGGAAATTATTCCATTGGAGAGGCTTTATGAGATGTGCCGGGTCCTGCGGCGGCTGTGCGATCCACTGCTCGTGGGCCGGGTCATCGCCCGACCCTTCGTGGGTGAATCGGGAAATTTTGAGCGCACCGTCAATCGCAAGGATTTCAGTCTGCCCCTGCCCCAAACGACCATTTTCGACTTGTTGAGCGAACATGGCGTCAAAACCATTGCGGTAGGGAAAATCGGGGATATTTTCAATGAACAGGGAATCGATGAAAGTTTCCATGATAAGGGGAATCCCGCCTGTCTGGAACGGACCTTGAAGATTTTGTTAGGCCGGGACAGGGAAAAGGAATCATTTTTCATGTTCGTCAATTATGTCGATACGGATATGTATTACGGGCACCGCAGGGATGTTCAGGGCTACTACGACGCCCTCGCCGAGATCGACCGATGCCTGGGCCAGATGATGGAGGCCCTGCACCCGGGGGATCTTCTCATGGTGACCGCGGATCATGGTTGCGATCCTACCTTCGGCGGTTCCGACCACACCCGTGAATATGTTCCCATGCTGTATTATCGAAAGGGATCGGCGGGGCGGAATATCGGCATAAGGGACAGCTTTTCCGATTGCGCCCAAAGCCTTGCGGCCTGTTTCGGCGTCAACCCCCTTCCCCATGGGGTAAGTTTCTTTTTGTAAATTAATTTTTTTGCGTTACCTAAGACAGAATAATGTTTCCACAGGATATCATTAGAAAAAAACGGGACGGGGGCGCCCTTAGCCGGGAGGAAATCGAAATTTTTATCGATGGCGTTGTTCATCAGGGTTTTGCGGATTATCAGGCCTCAGCGCTTCTTATGGCCATATTCCTGAATGGCATGACGGCCCGGGAAACGGCTTGGTTGACCGCTGCCATGATGAACTCCGGTGAGGTCGTCGACCTCAGTCAGATCGACCGGCCCAAGGCCGACAAGCACTCCACCGGCGGAGTGGGTGATAAAGTATCCCTTATTTTGGCCCCCCTGGCCGCTTCGGCGGGACTCTGCGTTCCCATGATAAGCGGGCGGGGTCTGGGTCACACAGGAGGAACCCTGGATAAACTCGAAGCCATTCCGGGATTCAATGTGAATCTCGGCATCCCGGAATTCAAACGCCTTCTGTCGGAAATCGGCGTGGCCATGATCGGGCAAACGGAAAATCTGGTTCCGGCGGATCGGAAGCTTTACGCCCTTCGCGATGTTACGGCCACCGTTTCCAGCATTCCTCTCATTTGCGGCAGCATCATGAGCAAAAAACTGGCCGAGGGGACCGATTCGCTCGTTCTCGACGTCAAGTTCGGGGCCGGGGCCTTTATGAAAACCGCGGAGGCGGCTCGGGAACTGGCCCAGAGCATGGTGGACATCGGCAAAGAGATGAACCGCAACACGGTGGCGCTGCTGACCGCCATGAACCAGCCTCTGGGTCGCAAATGCGGCAATGCTTTGGAAGTTATGGAATCCATCGAGTGTCTTCAGGGTGAGGGGCCCGACGACCTTATGGAGGTGACTTTGGCGCTTACATCTCAAATGATGGTTTGCGGCGGTTTATCCTCAAGCCGGGAGGAGGCCGAAGCGATTTTGAGGGGGAAAATAGAATCCGGCCAGGCGCTGGAATTTTTTTTGAAAATGGTAAAGGCCCAAGGTGGCGACCCACGCGTAGTTGACGATTTTACGATTTTGCCTTCCGCCTCCGATATTGTGGACATACGCTGCCAAGGGGAAGGCGGTTTTGTGAGCGAAGTGCACGCCCTCAAAATCGGCCATGCCCTCATGATTTTGGGGGCGGGGCGGGAATGTGTCGATTCGGTTCTCGATTTGGCGGTGGGCATCAGTGATTTGGTCAAAGTCGGCCAGGCAATTGAGGCCGGGGATATTCTGTGTCGTTTGCATTTCAACAAACCGGAGAGCCGGGAGCCCGCAGAGAGGCTGATTCGGGAGGCCATCAAAGTGCAATCGGCCCCCCCCCAGCCGGAAAAACTTATTCTCGATTTTATTTCCTGAACCTGAGCAGAGGACATTCACATGCAGTCAGCCATCGAATTTATTCAATCGAAAATTAACGATTTCAGGCCATCAACCGGTCTGGTTCTGGGCTCCGGCCTGGGTTTTTTTGCGGATGACCGCGTGAAAGAAACCATCGTTATTCCCTACGGGGAAATCCCCAACTTTCCCCGTTCCACGGTGGCGGGGCACAAGGGCCAATTCGTTTTCGGCCAGGTGGGCGGCCATAAGGTGGTCTGTATGCAGGGGCGTTTCCATTATTACGAAGGCTATCCCATGAGCGAGTTGATCAAGCCGATTCGCATTATGGCCAAGCTTGGAGTAAAGACGCTGATCGTTACCAATGCGGCGGGGGGCATCAATCGCAGTTTTGACGAAGGCACCCTCATGCTGATTACCGACCACATCAATTTTCTGGGCGACAATCCTCTTATCGGACCTAATGATGATTCCCTGGGAACTCGTTTTCCCGATATGTCCACCGCTTACGATCCAGAACTGAGGGCGCGGGCAGAGGCGGTTGCGGGCGAGCTTGGCATTGCCGTGGCCAAGGGCGTTTATTTGGCTGCGACCGGTCCTTCTTATGAAACTCCGGCCGAAATCCGGGCTTTCGAAACCCTGGGAGCGGACGCCGTCGGCATGTCCACCGTGCCTGAATGCATTGCCGCCAACCATGCCGGACTGAAGGTGTGCGGCATCTCCTGCATCACCAACAAGGCGGCAGGCATTTCCAGTAAACCCCTTTCACATGACGAAGTGGCCGAAGTGGCCGGACGGGTGAGGAACCAGTTCGCCGATTTGCTGGAACATTTGATTCCCGCCTTCAATGCCTCCTGATCGGACTTTTTAAAAATGCCCTTAAGAACCATGGCCCGATTGATTACCCTGGATGAAAAGATTGGTCCTGGCACGGCCTTGGTGTGTGGCGTCCAGCATGTCCTCGCCATGTTTGTCGGTATTATCACGCCACCCCTCATTATTGGCGGGGCTCTTGGTCTCTCGAGAGCGGACGCCGCCTTTTTGGTCAGCATGGCGCTGTTTACGTCGGGCGTAACGACTTATGTTCAGGTGCGGCGTTTTGGAGGCATCGGTTCTGGATTGCTAAGTGTGCAGGGAACCAGTTTTACCTTTGTCCCCCTGGCCCTGGAAGCGGGCAGGGCGGGCGGCATATCCCTCATCCTCGGCCTGACCATGCTTTGCGCTCCCGTGGAAATCGTTTTAAGCCGCTTTATTGGGTTGATGCGTAAACTATTCCCGCCCGTGGTGACGGGCTCAGTTATCATGATCATCGGGTTCAGCCTGATACGGGTCGGCATGTTCGATCTCGCTGGCGGAGTGGGGGCGGAAGATTTCGGTTCTTTTAAAAATATCGCCATGGGATTTTTTGTCATGGCGGTGATTTTGATTTTCAACATTTTCGGTAATGGGTTCCTGCGCATTATCTCGATTGCCCTGGGGCTGGTTACAGGCTACATTCTTGCCGCCCTGCTGGGCTGGATCGATTTTACAGCCGTCCGGCAAGCGGAGCTTTTTACATTCCCCACGCCCCTTTATTTCGGGCTCGATTTCAATTTGATTTACCTGTTTCCGTGGATTGTGGGTTACGCCGTTACTTCCATCGAATCAATCGGCGACCTCACGGCCACCTCCACCGTTTCCAAGGAACCTGTCAAGGGCTCCGTTTACATCAAACGCTTAAAAGGAGGGGTGCTGGCCGATGGATTGGGCAGCATTTTTGCGGGATTCTTCAACGCCATGCCGAACACTACTTTTTCGCAAAACAACGGTGTCATCAAACTGACCGGTGTGGCCTCCCGGCGGGTCGGACTGGTGGTGGCCCTTCTTCTTACCCTGCTAGGGCTGTTTCCACAAATCGCAGCTGTTATCAGCATTATGCCGAAGTCCGTTTTGGGGGGCGCCACCATCGTGTTATTTGCAACCGTCGCGGTGGCCGGTTTGCGACTGGTGATCACGGACGGTTTGACTGCTCGCAAAGAAATCATCCTGACCATCACCCTGGCATTGGCCCTGGGAACGACCATGGTACCGGAAGCCTTTGCCGGAATGGATAGCTTTGGCGGAGGTAATGCGTTTCTACAGGGAGTTTTCGGTTCGGTAAAAATCGTCCTTCAATCCGGAGTCGCCGTAGCCGGAATCACTGCCACTGCACTTAATCTAGTACTCCCCAAAGAGAAAATCGAGTAATTGGACCGAAAATAAATATTGAAGATAAAGAAGTGCGAAAAATTCTGGACGCTACCACTGCTGGTGGCCAAATCGCTCCAAGCTATTGCGTCTCCCTGAGAGGCCACATTATATTCTTCAAATCATTACTGGCCGTTTAACTGGACAGTAGTTGGCGGATAACTCAAATTTGTCAGGTCAAGTTGTGGCTACTACACTTGATTCATTAATTCAGATGATTTAATGACTTCACGGGGTCGTTCATTCCGGCATTCGTTTGGCGAGTGCGGCTGTTTTTTGGACTGCTAAATATTATTCATTTATTGGTTTGTCCGGAGTAATATTCTCCGGTGCAGGTGATACCGCATTGGGGCTCGTGGTCGTTGAGGATGAGGAGAGTCTTGAGGACGATGGGACCGGTTCCTTGGGCGATTTTGTCGCCTGCACCCATTTCCTCATCGCGTGTGAAGGGGCGGACGCCTTCGGCCGGGTTGGAGATGGCGTTCATAATTGCGAAATGCATGCCGAGCTGGCGGGCGTAGATGGCCTCGGTGATGACGTTGTGGGTTACAAGATCGGCCCCGGCGGTGCGGTAGAATCGGATTTCGGCCGGTGTTTCGTAGCGGCTGGCATCTTCCTGCACGACGACCCCGGTATTGAATACGCGGCCGTTTTTATAGGAATCGACGGCTTGTTGGTAGAGGATGTCGCGGATGTCCGGGCAAAAGGGCGGGTTATACTTGGCCCGGACGCCCGGGCGCTGGATATTGGCGGCGACGAGCACGCTGGAGGGGCGCTCGAAATTGAAATTCAGGTAATCGTCCGCGATGATGAGGTCGCCTATACGGTAGGTGGGCTGGATGCCGCCGCTGGTAGCTCCGCCGATGATATGCGTGACGCCGAGCTGGTGAAAGGCGGCGAACATGGTGACGAAATTCCCGCCGTCAGTGCGGCTCGCCTCGACATCTGGAAAACCGTGGTAGCGCACATAGTAGAAGGGGACGCCTTGGTAGCGCATTTTGTAGATGGTCGGGCTGGTTCCGGCCCCGGTTTCGACGGTGAAACTCTTCTCTGTGGCGGCTTCTCCATCAGCAAAAAACTTGCCTACGTGCCTTCGGTCAATAGTGGAGCCGCCGATAACAGCGAGTTTAACTACCTCTTCATTTTCACTTTTACCTTCATGATGTGCAGCGGAAAGCATTGGCTGAAGGCCAAGGCCAAAACAGGCAACAGCGCAGAAGACGCAAATAAGGGCAAATTTCCAGGCGGCGGACATTTTTAGTTTCATAATATTTACCTCCAAACGATCGTGTTGATATTTGGTCAATTAAATTTGCAAGTAAAATACTGCTTAGTTTCTTTATCCGATTATCTTATCAAGTCAATGACCACACTGGAGGGTTGACTGAAGGACCATACATTATTGGTTGAAACTTTTACCCGGCATCTCAATTCTTCGAGGATGCCCTTGATAGAAGAACCCTTTTGAGGCCCACAGAACCGGTATCCAGCTTGGACATTCTCATCATCAAACCGTCCTCACTAGGGGATATTGTGCATGGCTTGCAGGCGGCTCAGGCGATTCGCAGGCAGATGCCGGACTGCCGCATTTCCTGGGTGGTGCGGGAGGTCTTTTTCCCACTGGTGCGCTCCTGCCAGGCTGTCGATGAGTGTTTTTTGTTTTATCGCCATCGAGGAGTTGCCGGATTTGGCAAGCTCCTTTGGCAGATTCGACGGCAGCGGTTTGATGTTGTCTTGGAGATGCAAGGCTTGGCCCGTTCCGGTTTGATCGCTCTGGCCACTCACGCTGAGAGAAAGATTAGGCGAACCGATGCCCGGGAATTGTCCGCCTTGGCCTGCAATGAACGCATCACCTTGCCCGAGGCCGGTAAAGAGGCCCATGCGGTGGAAATTCTGTTCCAGTTTCTTCCTGCCATCGGGTGCGAACCGGTTATCCACGGGCCGCTGGAATTTCGCCAGCCGGTGATTCGCAGCTTCGACCCGGAGGCGCTGGAGGGTGAACCGGTAGTGATTTTTTTAGAAAACCGCCGTGAGGAAAAACAATGGCCCTATTTCATGAGTCTGGTCGAAACTTTGACCGAGAAGTACCCGAAAATTCCGATTATTTTGGCCGGTTCTGAAACCATGCAGAACATGGGGGACTTGTCCGGTAATGAAAATTTGAACAATCTGATGGGCATTACGGCCATCGACGAACTGATTCCCCTGATCTCGAAAGCGCGCCTCGTTATCGCCAATGACAGCGGACCGATGCACCTGGCGGCGGCTATTGGAACACCGGTCCTCGCTCTTTTCGGACCAACCGACCCCAAACGTTTTGGTCCCTTCCCGCTCATCAAAGAGTCCAACCACATCCTCACGGCGCGAGGGGGCGATCTCTCAAAACTGACAGTCGATGCGGTATTCGAGAAGGTCGAAACGATTTTGTCAGGTTGAGTATAAGTTAAGTGATTGATTTTTTAACCATATAGGCCCAAAAACTCTCCCTTTGCCATGATTGACCTGAAACTATTAAGAGAGCATCCTGAGCAAGTGCGCGAAGCGATGCGGGTAAAAAAATTTGCCTGTGATATCGACACTATTCTTGCGCTGGATGGGGAAAGGCGATCCATCGTGACCCGCGCGGAGGAGGCCCGCAGGAAGCAAAAGTCGGCCAGCTCGGAAGTGGCCGGACTGCCCAAGGGTTCCCCCGAATTCCTCGATAAAATCAGGCAAATGAAGGAATTGGCGGGCCAGGTTAAGGAATTACAGAAACAACAGCAGGAGGTGGATGAAAAATGGAAAAACCTTTTGCTGACGGTTCCCAACATTCCCCACGAATCCGTCCCTGAGGGGAAAGATGAGCAGGGTAATCAGATTGTCAAAACCTGGGGCAGCCCGGCAGAAGTTTCCGCCCACGCTCTTCCTCATTACGACCTGCCGTTTTTTCAAAAATACGTCGATTTGCCCGGTGGAGCCAAGGTGACGGGAGCGGGTTTCCCCTTTTTCATCGGGCCGATGTCCCGATTGGTGAGGGCGCTTATCCGTTTTTTTCTGGAAGAGGCCACTGCCGCCGGTTATGTGGAAATCATGCCGCCCCTAATGGTCAATGCGGCCAGCGCCACCGCAACCTGCCAATTGCCTGACAAGGAAGGGCAAATGTATGAAATTCCCGATTCGGGTTTTTACCTCATTCCCACCGCCGAGGTGCCTGTAACCAACCTCTACCGCGACACCACTTTCGATATCGCCGACTTGCCCAAAAACTGTGTGGCCTACACTCCCTGTTTCCGGCGCGAGGCGGGCAGTTATGGCAAAGAAGTCCGAGGGCTTAACCGGGTTCATCAATTCGACAAAGTGGAGTTAGTTAAATGGGTTGCACCGGAAAACAGTGAAGACGCACTGGAAGCACTGCGGGAAGACGCGGAGCGGCTTTTGCGTAAATTGGAGCTTCCTTACCGGCTCCTTCTTATGTGCGCTGGAGAAATTGGGTTTCCCCATGCCAAGCAGTACGATCTGGAAGTTTGGGCGGGCGGCCAAAAGAGGTGGCTGGAGGTTTCCAGTTGCAGCAATTTTACCGATTTCCAGGCCCGCCGGGCCAACATCCGATTTCGGGGGAGAGACGGGAAACCGCACCATGTGCACACCCTCAACGCCTCTGCCTTAGCGCTCCCACGGACCATCGCGGCCCTTCTCGAGAATAATGCGCAGGAGGATGGCCGGATTCGATTGCCGGAGGCCCTCATTCCCTATTACGGGGAGGAATATCTTGCCTGCCTGACTGACTGATTGATCGAAATGAAAAAGAGGGATTGGCCGGCGCTGGCCCAGGCCTTGGGTGAAGTTTTATTGCGAAACCGCCTGCACCCGACCGTTTTAGCCTGGCTTGAGCGGAAGGGCGCATCCACTCCCTGGGCATTGGCCTGTTCGGGGGGGGCGGACTCATTGTGTATGGTTCTGCTGCTTTTCAACCATTTTTCCGATTACCGGAAAAACATGCACATTTTCCATTTCAATCACCTGCTGCGGGGCTCGGAGTCGGATGAGGACGAGGCATTTGTCCGCGATCTAGCCGAGGGATTGGGGCTGAAATTTCACTCCGCAAGGTGGGACCATCCTCCTCAAAATGCCTCCGGGGCTGGGCCTGCGCGGGAGACCAGATTTCAATTTTTTAGCGATGCCATGACGAAAATCGGCTCCGAAATTCTTTTTTTGGGGCACCAGTTGGAGGATGTGGCCGAATCGATTTTGCTCAGGGTAGGACGGGGCAGTGGCGCAGGCGGCCTGGCTGCCCCGCGCCCGGCGCACACATTTCGAAGCGGAAAAGTCCACCTTCGCCCCCTCCTGAAGGTGGAGAAAAAGGAAATCACCGAGGCATTGACAAAGGCGGGCATCAAGTGGAGGGAAGATGTCTCCAACCGGAGCGGAAAATACACCCGCAACCGCCTCCGCCGGGACGTTTTACCAGCCTGGCAGGAAGCCATACCTCAGGATGTTTTGGAGGGCGCCGCCCGAGTTCGCGCCCTTGCCGAGGAGGACGAAGTAGCTCTCAATCAATGGTTGGAATCCCTACTTCCGGGGGGAAAAAAGAGGGAGGAACTCGATCTCCGTTCCCTCTTCGGAATGCCGTCTGCCCTATGGCGGCGAGCCTTCCACAATTTTTTGATAATCAATAGCTTGGAGAAAACCTTCAGCGGCCCGGAAATCGATCGCTGGGTTGCCGACCTGGCCCTAAACCGAGATAAAAGTTCCAGCGCTGGAAAAACGGGCTTCATTGAATATCGAGAGGGCCGACTTCTTTTTTTCAACCGGCCCAAGACCAAACCCGATTGGCCGCCGGTGCGAATTCCTGTCGGAGCGACGCTGTTTTGGCCGGATTCGGGTATATTAAGCATCGAAACCCTCTCTATTTCTTTGAAACAACGAAAAGCCATCCTGGGCGGAAAAATTGATCAACGTAGCCAGGCTTGCCTGGAGGCTGGGGACGGTAAAATGACCCACCTACAGGTTCGCCGCTGGGAAAAGGGTGATCGTTACCAGCCCTTGGGCGCTCCCGGAAGGCGAAAATTGCAGGATTTGTTCACCGATCGGAAAATACTTGCTTTGGAACGAAAAAACCTTCCCGTTGTCTGCGATGATCAGGGTGATATTCTTTGGGTTCCCGGGCTGCCGCCCGCCGATGCCTTTAAAATTACCGAGAATACCGTTCTTTCTATAAGATTGACTTATGCAAAGCCATCCACAGCCTGAATAGGCAGAAATACGAATGTCAGATAATAAAAAACAACCATCCGGCTCCTCGCCGCAACGCAGTTCCGCCACGGATCGTTTTAAACCGGTCTTCATCTGGCTTGTGCTCATCGGAGCCCTTTTGAGCTTCTGGTATTTTGGCGACACCCAACCCCGGTCCACCAATGACTGGACGATCAAAGATGTCCTGCGGGCAGCCGAGGACGGGCGGATCGCCAAGGGCACGATCAAGTCCGTACCCACCGGGGGCCTGCAATGGACGGAGATCCGGGTGGTGTTGCAGGAAACCTCCTCCGGCCAGGAGCAGGTCTATGTGGCCAGGGGACGTTTGACGGACGACAACCTGCAGCGTTTGCAGGAAACCGGGCTTTTCCGGGAAGTTCCTGCCAGCACCTTAATGACGGAAATCCTGGTTACCCTTTTGCCCTTCATCGTCATAATCGGGGTGCTTTATTATCTCTTCACCCGGCAGTTGCGCATGGCTGGGCGCGGCGCCATGAGCTTTGGCAAAAGCAGGGCCAAAATGCTTACCCGTGAACGTGAAAAAGTGAGATTCAAGGATGTGGCCGGTTGCGAGGAGGCCAAGGAGGAAGTGTCGGAAATCGTCGAATTCCTCAAAGATCCCAAAAAATTTCAAAAAATCGGAGGGCGCATTCCCAAGGGTGTTTTGCTGGTCGGCTCCCCCGGAACAGGCAAAACCTTGGTGGCCCGCGCCGTGGCCGGGGAGGCCGAAGTGCCCTTTTTCAGCATCAGCGGTTCGGATTTCGTGGAAATGTTTGTCGGCGTGGGAGCGGCCCGCGTGCGCGACATGTTCGAGCAAGGGCGTAAAAATGCGCCCTGTATCATCTTTATCGACGAGATCGACGCCGTGGGACGCACGCGCGGGGCCGGCCTCGGCGGGGGTAACGACGAGCGGGAACAGACCCTTAATTCCCTGCTGGTGGAAATGGATGGCTTCGATTCGCACGAAGGCGTCATCATCATTGCCGCCACCAACCGGCCGGACGTGCTCGACAATGCCTTGCTGCGTCCCGGACGGTTTGACCGGCAGATTGTCATCGACCTGCCAGACCTCATCGGGCGGGAGGCCATTCTCAAAGTCCACGCCAAAAAGATCCAAATTTCGGCCGAGGTGGATTTCAATATCATAGCCCGTAACACACCCGGCTCATCCGGCGCAGACCTGGCCAACCTGCTCAACGAGGCCGCTTTGCTGGCGGCCCGCTACGGCAAGAAGGAGGTCGATATGAGCGACCTGGACGAGGCTCGCGAAAAAAACCTCTACGGCCGGGAACGCCGTCGGTTGATGGACGACGAGGACAAAAAGATTACGGCTTATCACGAGGCCGGCCACGCCCTCGTGCAGGCGGTTGTTGACGACGGGCACCTACCCATCCACAAGGTCACCATCATACCGCGTGGGCAAAGTTTGGGCAGCACCATGTTCATGCCCAAAAAAGACATTCTTAACCATGCCCGTAAGCGCCTCATCAACCAGATCTGCTGCGCCATGGGCGGCCGGGTGGCCGAGGATATTATTTTTGACGACATTACCAGCGGGGCCGCCTCCGATATCCGCATGGCCACCAAGTTGGCCCGCCACATGGTTTGCGATTGGGGCATGAGCGATCTGGGGCCGGTGGCTTTCGGGGAGAACCAGGATCATATATTCCTGGGTAAGGAAATTGCCCGCAGCCAAAATTACAGCGAAAAGACCGCCCTGGAAATCGACAACGCGATGAGGAAAATCATCGATGGCCAATACGAGCGCGCCCTGAGCATTGTGAAGGAAAAGAAGGAGGCGTTGGATACCATCGCCGAGGCATTGCTGGAGTACGAAACGATCGAGGGGAAGCATGTGCACGAAATCCTCGAAGAAGGGAAAATCATTTCCCCGATAACCAGTAATATTGTGGTCGAAGAAGAAAAAGAAGAGGAGTCTCAGGAGCTACCCAAGGCCGAAGAAAAATCTCAGGGAGAGGAACTGGGCCCTGGCCCCGAACCGGCCGGCATGCCCGCCTGAATTTAGGAAACGGCCCACTTTCCAAAATCCTGTCTTCCCTGCTGGGGGGGTGAGAAGTACTGATTATAATCGTCCCCTGTTCTCCCGTGTGAGATACACTCTCATTATTTTCCGGACGTTTTCGGCATTTTCTCGATCATGCCATTTTTAATTCAGTTATTTTTTAAATCCTGGAAGACAATTTCAAGAGCTTTGGGAGATATCTGATGTTGTTTATGGGTAGAATCGAGAAAAACGTCGAAACTTCCTTCGCCAAGTAATTTCACACGATCTTTAACAATACCCTCATAACTCTTAAATCCGGTTCCACTGAAGCAGCAAGTATCAAATTCGGTAGTGTATAAAAAAAGAATGTTATTTTGTATTTTTAGCTGTACAAATAGCGTTAGGCAGTTTATTCTTAGTGCATGGTTACTAAAATTATTAATTGTCGGCACTGTGGAAGTGAAAATATCATTAAATTTGGCAAGACGCCCAACCATAAACAGCGCTACCGCTGCCATGATTGTGGTAAACAAAGCCGCGAAAACCCCACAGTGAAATACACCGAAGAGCAAAAAGAAATGATCCTTCGAGTCTATCAGGAACGCAGCAGTCTACGCGGTTTACAGCGCGCCTTCGGGGTGAGTCCCAACACCGTTTTGAGTTGGTTAAAAAAAACGACAATCGCTGCGACCGCTCAAAAGCACGATTCTTGCGGCCCGCCGCCATGATGTCATTGAACTGGACGAACTGTGGTCTTTTGTGGGGCGCAAGAGCGATGCCCAATGGGTTTGGATCGCTCTTTGCCGACGCACCCGTCAAATCCTCTCCTATGCCATTGGGCCTCGGGATTGGTATCGTTGCCGGGAACTTTACGAGCGTCTGCCACGGGCCTACAAAAGATGTGCCACCTACAGCGACTTTTGGAGCACTTATGATGAAGTCTTTCCTCATAACCGATCCGTGGGAAAAGAAACCGGTGAAACGGCCCATGTGGAACGATGGAACAATACCCTGCGCCAACGACTGGGTCGTTTCACACGCAAACCCTCTCCTTTTCCAAGCTTAAGAGTATGCATGAAACCTGTCTGAGACTTTTCATTCATCAATATAATCAAGAATTAGCCACCATTCCTACTTAATACACTACCTCAAATTCGTTTAATATTTGAAGCTGCTTTCTTCCTTTTCCGTAGGAACCCATTATATATAGTTCTAGGTAATTTGCGGCTCTGTAAAGATCGGGGACTCCCTGTTCATAGTCGCCGATTGTCCCCGGATTAGCGATGTCCATTGAACGCAAATAAATAGGCAATGATCCCGCTGTAGGAAAACTTCGATTGATTCGCGGATCGATCGCCGAATACACGGTGGTCGTCCAGCCGCCTCCACTAATGCCAATCATTATTATTTGATCGAAATGAAATTGTTGTGCATAATTAACAACAGTAGCGACTGGTTCCATAAAATATTTTATTGGATGACCCTGCTTCGGTTGCAAATACTGCATCTCACTATGAGACCTTATAAACATCCCTCCAAAGCGCTCAAAATTTACAGTTATCTTGTTATTCATTCCCAATAGGGGCATTGATAGAGCAATAACCTCAAAACCATTGTCAAGGAAGGCATTGATTGTAGTGTTGCCGACAGAAAATTTGCCATTGTGTCCCTGGTGATAAATTGCCAACCGTTTTTTTGAGCCGTTTGGCATAAAATGATAGGCAATGCTTTTGAGCCCGTAATCCATATTGATAGTAAGCTTGTCAATGCGTTGCAAATTGCTTAAGGAATCAAAATCCACATCCGTAATTCCCTTATCCACTGAGTCTGGAATTTTATCTTTGGGAAATCCATCCTTTCCCCATAGAAATTCAATAACAGCGTCCCTTCTTAACAAGACATCCTTTGGTTGATGTATTTGAATTACGGAGTCCGCATCGAACTTAAGACTCGTCAGGTCAATTTTTATTTGGTCATTATAGACATTAGTAATTTTGGTTTCATCCTTAACAGTGTAAATTAAATTAGTCGCAGGAATAATTTCTTTCTCCTTTCCATCCCATTGCCAATAAAGTTTCATATAAGAGGGGCCGTTGATTTGGTTGTATCTAATTTCAATTTGATATGCTTTTCCTTTTATCATTTCCAAACTGCCATCGGTAATATTATTCCCTTCCCAAGTATCGATTATAATTTTACCCTCGATTTTTACCCTCAATTCATCATCCGCTTCTCCAGAAAAAAATATTTTACCGCTTGCGGGAGCTTTAATGTACCCAATCCACATCGCGGAGAAGTCGTTTTTTGTTTGCCATTGAATAATACCAAATCTCATTAGGTATGATAATAAGTTATTTGGCAGAAGCGTTTGCTTGAATGTGCTGCCAGCCTCCGCCAACTAAAGAGAGGACTTTTTCAGTGTCCTCCCACCAGTCTTTGAGATGGGTTGCGACGACTTCTTCGAGTCGCTCAATGCTCGGCCACAGTTTGTTGGCCGTTTGATCCTGTATCATATCCCAAAGTCTTTCAATCGGGTTGAGTTCAGGACTATACGGCGGCAAATTCACGATATGTATGCCCGGGGGGACGTTGGGGTGCTCCGAGTCGTGCGGATGGAAGCCTGCCCCGTCCCATACAACCACATGTTCCTCCTCAGGATATTGCTTTTTGATCTGTTGGAGGAAAGCCTCCGTCCACTGTAGATTCGTGCTAGGGGTTTGGATGCATACCATCTCGCCGTTGACCACGTCGAGGGCTCCGTAACAGTAGCTCCACTGGTATCTTGTCTGATATTTTTTGTGCGGCCGAAGCCCTCTTTGCGTCCAGCACCGGCGGTACACCGGAAGCAAACCAAAACGGCTTTCATCGGCAAACCACACCCGAACCCGATTGCCTCGGGTGAGGGAAAGCTCCTGGAGGATCTTAAAAAAGTCTCGCTTGAACGCTTCCGCTTTTGCCGAGTCCCGTTTCTCATGCACGGGGCGAGGGACTCGAAGCACCCCGGCGCATTTTTTTAGCCATCGCCACACCGTCTTGTAGGCGAAGGAGCGCCCGAAATGTCGCTCCAGCTCTTGCCCCGCCTGAACGGCTGTGTTCCAGCGCGCGACCTTCAAACCATTGAGCAAGAAGGCCTCCACCTCTTTGTCGCAACGGCTTTTGATCCCGCCTTTGTAGGCGCGTGTAAGCACCGCCCCGAGCCCTGCAGCACGATATTTGTCAAACCAACGCTGGATCGTCGCTTTGCCTCGGCCCACGATGGCTCCAATTTCATCAATGCTGTGGTGCGGCTGGAAGCCCATTTTTAATGCCACCAAACGCTCTTTACGCCAGCCGACAGCCTCTTTGTTGAGCAATTTCTTGATACGTTCACGGTCTTCATCGGTTCCCATATATCTTCTCATTCCGCCTTTATAGCTGTTTTTTAATCTTTATCAATCCTTTTGCGATTTGGTATAACACCTGAATCGGCACCTTCCAGATACCAAATGGAATCAGTTCTGGCTAACCCGGATATTTCGTAAAAAAAGTATCGTTGATATGCTTAACTGCTGATATACAGCAGGATAGATCAATAATTAAAGCAATATCAGCGATGACAAAAGGTAAACAATTAAAGCTACAGTTGACAAGGGTAAAAGGCCGCCGTGTGCGGGTTGATTTCAAGGGCGGAGAGGTTACTTCGGATGCCGGACTGCTTTTGATCCGGGAAGTGGATCGGCAGTTGGGCTTGACCGAACGAGCGGCCCGACAGTTAGTGGACAAACGGCAGAAGGGCAAAGTACGCCATGAGGTCTTGGGGATGCTGCGGCAGCGCGTTTACGGGCTGGTGGCGGGCTATGAGGATTTGAACGACTTTGATACCCTGCGCCACGATCCATTGTTGCAAACGGTAACGGGGCGCATTGAAACGTTGGCCAGCGCGCCGACTTTGTGTCGTTTTGAAAACGGGCAGGATCGGCGGGCGGCCTTTGCGGTAAACGAGCTGTTGGTCGAACAGTTCATGGGCTCCTTTGCCGAGGAACCCGAAGAGATCATCCTGGACTTTGACGCCACCGACAATCCGGTGCACGGGCTCCAGGAGGGACGTTTTTTCCACGGTTATTATGATCATTACTGTTTTCTGCCGCTATATGTTTTTTGCGGTGATCAGCTGCTGGTGGCCTACCTGCGGCCGAGCAAGATCGATGCCAGCAAGCATGCCGGGGCCATCCTCAAATTGCTGGTTAAACGGATTCGCCAAAGCTGGCCCCGTACGCGGATTATTTGGCGCGCCGACAGTGGATTTTGTCGAGACCGGATACTCTCTTGGTGCGACCGCAACGAAGTTAGTTACATCGTGGGGATGGCTCGCAATGCACGCTTGCAGCAAGACGCCCAGCAGTTGCAAAAGCAGGCCAAAGAATGGTTCGAACTAAGGGGTAAAAAACAACGGTTATTCCAGGACTTCGTCTATGCTGCCGATTCGTGGCGATGGCTGCGGTTGGTCATCCATAAAGCCGAACACACCGCACAGGGGTCCAACCCGCGCTTCGTGGTGACGAACCTGCCGGGCGATCCCCAGGAGCTTTACGACAAGGTATACTGTGGCCGCGGTGAAATGGAGAACCGAATCAAGGAACAGATGCAATTGTTCAGCGAGCGCACCAGCGCCCATCAATGGTGGGCCAATCAGTGGCGATTGCTCTTGTCGGCGCTGGCCTACACCTTGATGGAAGCCATGCGCCGGTTAGCCTTAAAAGGGACGAAGTGGGCGCGGGCCCAATGCCACACCCTGCGGCTCAAATTAATCAAGATCGGAGCGGTCATCGTGCGCAACACCCGAACGATTCACTTTCACCTAAGTGAGAGTTATCCTTGGGCCAGTCTTTTCAACCATGCGCCCCGCCGATTGGTGCCAACCTAAAGGGTGCATTGGTGCTGCCCCCGGCACTACCGAACCAATGGGGGAAAGGGGGCAGTGTCTCTACACCCTGAAAAACACCTAAAAATCAAGACGATCTGCTCAAAATACAAAGAAATCCATCTCCAATAGCAATAACGAGCCAAACTTTACCCTTCATGAAATATCCGGGCTAAATTAATATCGTCGTAAAGTATTCCGACAAGACCGGGTTTAGTTTGGCTAATTGCTGGAGTCGTAATTACACAAACGCTAAACATAAAAAAAGTGAATAAATATTTAAGTTTCATTTGTGATCCTGATTTAAATTATAATCACTGTGCATTGTTCCCGTGAACGCTTGAAGCAATACCTGGGAATTACTTTACTTTGTTGATCATCCCAACGCCATTCAATTTTTTCAAGCAATTATTTCCATGAATTTGAGATGGGCACTGGAAGGGCGCTTCCTTTATCTACAAATAGCCAATAATAAAAATATGGCAAAGCCTAGCAGGTTTTGGGCATCATCAATGGTTTCCCTCGCGCACCACACCGAATCAACGGGTAGTGTATAAAAAAAGAATGTTATTTTGTATTTTTAGCTGTACAAATAGCGTTAGGCAGTTTATTCTTAGTGCATGGTTACTAAAATTATTAATTGTCGGCACTGTGGAAGTGAAAATATCATTAAATTTGGCAAGACGCCCAACCATAAACAGCGCTACCGCTGCCATGATTGTGGTAAACAAAGCCGCGAAAACCCCACAGTGAAATACACCGAAGAGCAAAAAGAAATGATCCTTCGAGTCTATCAGGAACGCAGCAGTCTACGCGGTTTACAGCGCGCCTTCGGGGTGAGTCCCAACACCGTTTTGAGTTGGTTAAAAAAAACGACAATCGCTGCGACCGCTCAAAAGCACGATTCTTGCGGCCCGCCGCCATGATGTCATTGAACTGGACGAACTGTGGTCTTTTGTGGGGCGCAAGAGCGATGCCCAATGGGTTTGGATCGCTCTTTGCCGACGCACCCGTCAAATCCTCTCCTATGCCATTGGGCCTCGGGATTGGTATCGTTGCCGGGAACTTTACGAGCGTCTGCCACGGGCCTACAAAAGATGTGCCACCTACAGCGACTTTTGGAGCACTTATGATGAAGTCTTTCCTCATAACCGATCCGTGGGAAAAGAAACCGGTGAAACGGCCCATGTGGAACGATGGAACAATACCCTGCGCCAACGACTGGGTCGTTTCACACGCAAAACCCTCTCCTTTTCCAAGCTTAAGAGTATGCATGAAACCTGTCTGAGACTTTTCATTCATCAATATAATCAAGAATTAGCCACCATTCCTACTTAATACACTACCAATCAACGTATCCGTTTCATCTCTGTAAACGCCGGGGAAAAACCGGTACGGTAAAGAGGGCGCTTTAAAACCGGTACGCTTATCCTAGCCCGGATATTTCGTAAAAAAAGTATCGTTGATATGCTTAACTGCTGATATACAGCAGGATAGATCAATAATTAAAGCAATATCAGCGATGACAAAAGGTAAACAATTAAAGCTACAGTTGACAAGGGTAAAAGGCCGCCGTGTGCGGGTTGATTTCAAGGGCGGAGAGGTTACTTCGGATGCCGGACTGCTTTTGATCCGGGAAGTGGATCGGCAGTTGGGCTTGACCGAACGAGCGGCCCGACAGTTAGTGGACAAACGGCAGAAGGGCAAAGTACGCCATGAGGTATTGGGGATGCTGCGGCAGCGCGTTTACGGGCTGGTGGCGGGCTATGAGGATTTGAACGACTTTGATACCCTGCGCCACGATCCATTGTTGCAAACGGTAACGGGGCGCATTGAAACGTTGGCCAGCGCGCCGACTTTGTGTCGTTTTGAAAACGGGCAGGATCGGCGGGCGGCCTTTGCGGTAAACGAGCTGTTGGTCGAACAGTTCATGGGCTCCTTTGCCGAGGAACCCGAAGAGATCATCCTGGACTTTGACGCCACCGACAATCCGGTGCACGGGCTCCAGGAGGGACGTTTTTTCCACGGTTATTATGATCATTACTGTTTTCTGCCGCTATATGTTTTTTGCGGTGATCAGCTGCTGGTGGCCTACCTGCGGCCGAGCAAGATCGATGCCAGCAAGCATGCCGGGGCCATCCTCAAATTGCTGGTTAAACGGATTCGCCAAAGCTGGCCCCGTACGCGGATTATTTGGCGCGCCGACAGTGGATTTTGTCGAGACCGGATACTCTCTTGGTGCGACCGCAACGAAGTTAGTTACATCGTGGGGATGGCTCGCAATGCACGCTTGCAGCAAGACGCCCAGCAGTTGCAAAAGCAGGCCAAAGAATGGTTCGAACTAAGGGGTAAAAAACAACGGTTATTCCAGGACTTCGTCTATGCTGTCGATTCGTGGCGATGGCTGCGGTTGGTCATCCATAAAGCCGAACACACCGCACAGGGGTCCAACCCGCGCTTCGTGGTGACGAACCTGCCGGGCGATCCCCAGGAGCTTTACGACAAGGTATACTGTGGCCGCGGTGAAATGGAGAACCGAATCAAGGAACAGATGCAATTGTTCAGCGAGCGCACCAGCGCCCATCAATGGTGGGCCAATCAGTGGCGATTGCTCTTGTCGGCGCTGGCCTACACCTTGATGGAAGCCATGCGCCGGTTAGCCTTAAAAGGGACGAAGTGGGCGCGGGCCCAATGCCACACCCTGCGGCTCAAATTAATCAAGATCGGAGCGGTCATCGTGCGCAACACCCGAACGATTCACTTTCACCTAAGTGAGAGTTATCCTTGGGCCAGTCTTTTCAACCATGCGGCCCGCCGATTGGTGCCAACCTAAAGGGTGCATTGGTGCTGCCCCCGGCACTACCGAACCAATGGGGGAAAGGGGGCAGTGTCTCTACACCCTGAAAAACACCTAAAAATCAAGACGATCTGCTCAAAATACAAAGAAATCCATCTCCAATAGCAATAACGAGCCAAACTTTACCCTTCATGAAATATCCGGGCTAGAAAGGAGGAGTGTATCGAGATATGAAGCAATGGACAAGAGTGCGGCACAAAGTGCTGCGGGACAAGCAGAGCAAGCGCTCTGTAATGCGAGAAGAGGGACTGCACTGGGAGACCCTGGGAAAGATGCTGGCCTATTCCCAGCCGCCGGGATACCGGCGCAAGAAGAGGCGAGAGCGCAAGATCGATCCGTATGTGGGCTGGATCGAGGAGGTGCTCAAAGCGGACCGGAACGTGCCCAAGAAGCAGCGCCATACGGCCAAACGGATCTACCAGCGTTTGGGTCGGGAGAAGGGCTACCAAGGGGGCTACACGGCGGTCAAGGAGGTGGTGGCCGAGCTGCGAGCGAGGCGGCGGGAAGTGTTCGTGCCGCTGGAGCACCGCCCCGGGGAGGGACAGGTGGACTTCGGTCATGCCCTGGTGAAGGAGGCGGGGCAATTGCGTAGGCGGCCATTTTTTGCCATGAGCCTGCCCTACAGCGATGCCTTTTTCGTGCAGGTGTTCGAACGGGAGTGCACGGAGAGCTTCTGGGAGGGGCACCTGCGAGCTTTTGAGTTTTTCGGGGCGGTGCCCCGGCGCATCAGCTATGACAACTCGAAGGTGGCGGTGGGTAAGATTATCGGTTCGCGTGAACGCAAGCTGACCGACGGGTTTCTGCAGCTACAGAGCCATTACCTGTTCGAGGAACACTTCTGTCTGCCCGCCCGGCCCAACGAGAAGGGCGTGGTCGAGGGGATCGTGCGTTATGCCCGGGCCAACTTCCTGGTACCGGTACCGCAGGTTCGGGACCTGGAGGAACTCAACGCAAAGCTGTTGGAGGCATGTGAGCGGGACATGGAGCGTAAATTACGCGGGAAAAGGGCGGTGAAAAAGGAACTGCTGGCCGAGGAGCGCGCCGTCATGCTGGCGTTGCCGCCCATACCCTTTGAAGCGAGCCGCAAACGCTCGACCTGCGTCAGCAGCCTCTCGCTGGTGCGCTTCGAGTGCAACGACTATTCGGTGCCGGTGCGCTGCGCCCACCATCCGGTGGTGGTGGAAGGGTCCTGTCGGCAGGTGGTGATCTTCTGTGGGGGCCAAGAGGTGGCCCGGCACCGCCGCATTTGGGATAAAGAGCAAGTCTCTTTCGAGCCGGTGCACTACCTGGCTTTGCTGGAGAAAAAACCGGGCGCTTTGGACTTCGCCCGCCCACTCTCGGGCTGGCAGTTGCCGCAGTGCCTGCAGGTCCTCAGACGCCGGCTCGAAAGCCAATGCGGGGGCGAAGGCACCCGGGAGTATATCCGGGTGCTGCGGCTGTTGGAGAAACACCCCATGGCGGCCTTGCAGCAGGCCGTCGTCTCGGCCCTGCGGGTGGGGGGGGACTGACTCGTGAGGCCATCGCCCAGTATCTCTATCCTCAGGAAGACTACGGGAGCAGAACCTTCCGGCTGGACGGCCATCCACACCTGCGTCACGTCCGTGTGGCCGCCCCTGACCTCGGTGCCTACAGCGAACTGCTCAAGATTCCAGGAGGGGCTTTATGAAGGAAGAAAAAAACCAGCTGCTGTTACACCATCACCTCAAGAAACTGAAGTTGCCCACCATCCTGCGCGAATGGCCGGCGGTGGCCGCGGCTTGTTCCCGGGACCGGCTCGATTACGCCGCCTTTTTGTTGCATCTGGTCGAACGGGAGCTCATTGAACGCGAACAGCGGGCCGCCCAGCGGCGGATCAAAAACGCCCGTTTCCCCGTGCTCAAGACCCTCGAGAGCTTCGCCTTTGAAGCGCAGCCCTCGATCAACGAAGCGCTCATCCGAGAGCTCATGCGCGGGGAGTATGTCGACCAGCGCGAAAACGTGCTACTCCTCGGTAACGCCGGTACCGGTAAAACGCACCTGGCCACCGCCCTGGGCTTTGCCGCCTGTGCCCAGGGCCGGCGGATCCGTTTCTTCGGGGTCACCGCCCTGGTTACCCATATGCTCGAGCAACGCGACAACCACGACCTGCAGCGCTTCATGAAGCAACTCGAAAGGCTCGACCTACTCATCCTCGACGAACTCGGTTACGTCCCTTTTTCCAAGACCGGTTCCGAACTGCTCTTCGACGTGGTCAGCCGCGCTTACGAGCGCACCAGTCTCATCGTCACCACCAACCTGCCCTTTGAGAACTGGATCGAAGTGCTCGGTTCCGAACGGCTCACCGGAGCTCTGCTGGACCGACTCACCCATCGGGTGCATATCCTCGAAGCCAACGGGCAAAGCTACCGCTTGCGCGATGCTCGACGCCGTCGCCGTGGCACAAAACAATAAACGCCTTGGGCCCGGCTCGTCGGCCTCCGGCCTCCTCACCGACCCCAAGCCAATCCCCAAAACCAACTCCCAAACCCTAAACCTTGACGTACCTGCAATTACTAACCTAAACCTTATTCCAAGCGTACCGGTTTTACCCCGACCCCCGTACCGGTTTCATCCCGGCGTTTACACATCTCAGGTGAGAACCGCTTCCGGTTCCTTGAAAAAACTCCCAAGTCCCTAAAGATTTGGGGCTGGTCTTGAGTTGCTTTTCAGGAAATGTGAATAGGAAAGGATAATCCTCTATTCTTCGGCCTTGGTTTTGGCCAGGCCGGTCACCCGGTTGCCCTCCTTCCAGAGGCCCTTCTTTTTCAACAGAGCCACGCGCTCGAAACGCTTGAGAACATTTCGTCTTTTCCTTGAGGCGGTACCGTCGGCTTTGAAACTATTGTGCTGGGTCATGGCTGAAAAATCCTTTTCTAATGTTGAAAAGCGCTGGATTAAAGCGTCTCCCAACTCAAGATCAACCTCTTTTTGCCCGATATTTCAGAAAAATCACCTTTTTTCTTGAAAAAACCAGTTGATTACCGTTCAAAAGCCCTTCATTTATGCTGGCTTTCCATATTCCAGCGCTAAAATTATTTAAATTCAACACTATCCGGAGGTTTCTTTTGAGAGACGATTATCTGCAGCAAGCACAAACAATCATTCCAGACCCGAATATTTTAATCAACGTGGTCTCCCGCAGGGTGAAGCAGCTCAAATACGGCCAGAAGCCTTTGGTCGAGTCCCTTGAGCGGTTGAGTCCCGAGGATGTCGCCTTGCGCGAAATTATCGAGGGCAAAATCGATTACCAGCTTTACGATCCGGACGAGGAAGAGGCTTAACCTTGTCCAGGCGGCTTGGGCAGTCGTTTTCATTTTCAGTTTATACATCATTCAGGGAAATTCTTTTCCAGTGGAAGCTGCGGGAAGCTGCGCCCACGCCCTCTTGTTGTTCGGTTGCGGTTTCATCTTTTTTTGGCCTTTGGCCCTATGCTAACTTATTATGAGCGGTCCAGGCAAAACGGCGGATCGGTACAAGGAGATTCGCAACCGGAAAGCCCGCCACAAATATTTTGTCGGGCAGGCCTATGAGGCTGGGATCATTCTCACCGGAACGGAAGTAAAGTCGATTCGAGCCGGCAAGGCGCAAATCAATGATGCCTTCGCGCGGGTTGAAAAGGGCAAGGTGACTCTTTACCACTCCCACATCGCCGAGTACAGCTTCGGCAACACCAGCAACCACCACCCCTATCGGCCCCGCCAGCTTCTTTTGCACAAAAAGGAAATTCGGCAGATCGAGATGGCCATGCAAAGCGGCGGCAAGGCCTTGATCCCCACCCGCATGTATTTCAAAAAAGCCCTCATCAAAATTGAGATAGCCCTCTGCACCGGCAAAAAAATGCACGACAAGCGGGAGGACCTGAAAAAAAGAGAAGCCCTTATGGACGTACGCCGGGCCATGAAAGGGGAATGATGCCATGGGGGAAAAGCCAGAAGTCAGCAGGTAGGAGACAGAATGTTGATTGCTGACACCTGACACCCGACACCTGAAAACGAATTCTATCAACCCCCCTCCCCGATGCTTCACCTCATCCTCTACCAGCCGCAGATACCCCAAAACACGGGAAATATCGGGCGGCTCTGCGCGGTCACCAAATCGCGCCTCCACCTCATCCATCCTCTCGGATTCGAGATCACCGACCGCCACCTCAAGCGCAGCGGCATGGATTACTGGAAAGCGCTCGATATCGTCCACCACGATTCGGGCCAGGATTTCCTCAAATCCCCCCAAAAACCCGAACGCCTCTGGCTCTTCACCACCAAAGCCGCCAAATCCTTCTGGGAGGCCGATTTTACGGACGGCGACGGCCTCATCTTCGGCAACGAAACCTCTGGCAGCCCCGACTGGCTCCACGAGGCGATGCAACCCGGCCACCGGATCACCATCCCCCACAACAACCAAAGCCTCCGCTCCCTCAACCTCTCCACCAGCGCCGGAATAGCCGCCTACGAAGCCCTCCGCCAAATCGCTACGGCCACGGCCACGGCCAAGGCCGAAGCCCAGGCTGATTGATTCTTCATTTTTTGGAACTGAGGGAAGCCTGTTAAAAAGCGCTCCCAAGGCGCTATCTATTATATACCCGCGTATATCCGTGTAATGTGTAATCTGAGGGTGCAGTTGCGGATTTATAAAACCCGGGCATTAAGCGAAAGAAATGCGACGCCTCAACCGAAGGTATAAACAAGAGCGCAATACACATCCACCCACAAGAGAACTTGAAAATACGTTTAACCGTAGCAATATTGCAGCAGAGATCACCGCACCTGCATCTAAATCTATAAAATAGTCGGAACATGCCGCCCATTATACAGCAAAACCAAGAAAATGTCAATGGCTACGTTGGCTCCGTTTGATGCGTTTGATTAAACTTCGATTTTCAGGGTATTTTTCACCAATAAACCCCAATTTCACCCAAAAAACACCCTCCCAACAAATAAAAAATAGCCAAAAGCCCAGAAAATCCCCCCATCTTGCATCCAATATCCGAGTTAATCCATGGTTAAAAAAAATCAATCCTATCCAAAATTTCGTGAATACGCATTCTACCACAAAACCCGAAAACAGGCAACTGATAGGTTGGCTCCGTTTGATAGGATAGAATAAATATATCAAATCAATGGGAAATCTCAATCCCAACCTTGCCACCCGGCCAATCCACAACAAATCGTAATTGCCGCCTATTCCACTAGCAGATACCAAGAAAAAAAATTGCCAAATCATATTGAAAGCCGAAAATTGGATCGAAATATTAGAAAGTAGCTATTTTCAACGTTTATAAATGTTCATGTGGGAAATCTCGGTTGATATGAAAAAAGAGCATAGATCATTTATTCCGCAGCGTTTAAGACTTGCCAAAAAACAGCTCAAACTGATGGCACAAAGACCATACAGGCTTGCGACCGCGAAACAACGTGCGCTTCCAGGTTTTCTCATACTCGGAGCTGCAAAATGTGGGACCACCTCAATGTATGCCTACATCAGTGAGCATCCCCAAGTCCATCCTGCAATGTTAAAAGAAGTTCGGTTTTTCAATCGTAATTACGATAAGGGAGAGGATTGGTATCGTTCATACTTTCCTCTGCTTAAGACTATGAATCACGACAGCATAACCGGAGAAGCTTCTCCGGGCTACCTCAATAATCACTTAGTGTGTGAACGCATTAAAAAGATGTTGCCGAATGTAAAAATGCTGTGTCTTTTGCGCAACCCAACAGAGCGTGTTATATCACGCTACTTTATGAAATTATGGGCGCGCTACGAAAGCATGCCGATCCTGGAGGCCATGCAGGCTGACAAGGATTACGCTTTCTCCAAACGAAAACAGAGGCTTAGAGATCGCATTCTGGGCCGAGACCGGCGTTATCAATTTAGCTATTTGGAAGGGGGAAAGTATGTGAGAAATCTGGAACGTTACTGGCGGCTTTTTGACCGGGATCATTTACTGATACTGTGCAGCGAAATTGATCGAACCCCATCTTTGCTACCACTTTAAGTGAGAGTATTTCCGTAGGTTTGGTATTGTAGGTTTTGCAGCGGGTGGCGCAATGAGGCCGTAGGCCGAATGGAGCCAGCCGCTGCTTTGTTGATTGTTCGCCAGAGTCTGGCAAATGTATTTGGGGAGAGAAAGCCTAATCGGCTGTGGGGGTGTTTCGCGTTGTATTTGTGTCGCCATTGTTCGACCACCACACGCGCTTCGGTCACGCTCAGGAACAGTTCCTGATTAAGGCATTCATCGCGCAAACGATTATGAAAGGATTCTATATGTCCATTCTGCCAAGGGCTTCCTGGATCAATGTATGCGATGGCAATTTCCTGTCGCTGCAGTTCTTCTTTGACTTGGTGGGCTATAAACTCCGATCCGTTGTCCGAGCGGATGCACTGAGGTTTGCCGTTCTCTCTTATGGCATCGTTCAATACCTCTACCACATCGGCACTTTTCAGTGAGCGCGCAACCTTAATGGCCAGGCATTGACGGGTATGTTCATCGATCAGTGTCAAGAGCCTGAGCGGACCGCCCCGGTCGGTGCGATCCGCCACGAAGTCCCAACTCCACACATGGTTGGGCTGCACTGCTCGGGTCGGGGTAGCCGTGGATTGGCCCTGCCGGCGACGGCGCTTGCCAGACGGGCGCACACCCAGTCCTTCGAAACGACGCACTTTTTGGACGAATTTGCGACTCACGGGCCAACCTTCATGGGTCAACAAAGCGCGGATCCGACGATAGCCATAGCGCGGATGCTTCTTCGAAAAGGCAATGATGCGTGCCACCAGTTTATGCCTATACTCAGTAGCTTTCTTGGGTTCATACAGGTAGGTTGAGCGGTGCAACCAAAAATACTGACAGGCCCGACGCAGCGAGCACGACCCTTGGGCCAATACATGCTTCACCGCTTCCTTTTTCTGCTTCGGGCCTACCATTTTTTTGCGTTCACCTCCTTGAGCACACGGTTCTCCAGCATCTGCTCGGCTACAATCTTCTTAAGCTGTGTGTTCTCGCGCTCCAGCTCCTTCAGCCGCTTGGCGTCACGCAGCTCCATGCGGCCATACTTTTTACGCCAACGATGGTAGCTTTGAGGACTGATATTGTGGGACCGACAGACATCCTGAATGCCTTTGCCTGCGTCTACTTCGCGCAGTATCGTTATGATTTGTTCAGGGGTGTATCTTTTTTGCTTCATAGGTCTTTCCGGTAATTTCTCCAGAATGATGTGCACTGGAAAAAGTGGACACGAGATTCTCCTAAATGGAGAATCGAAGCATGGGAAGAAGACGCAGTATAGAGTTCAAAAATGAGGCAGTTCAACTGATGATACTCGATGGTCTGAGCGCCACCGAGGTATCGACCAAACTTGGGGTCAACACCAACCAATTGTATAGGTGGAAGAGGCTCTATCTGGACGATCAGCAGGGCGAAGCCACCTCAAAGCGACAGAGCAGTCCGAAGGAGATGGCGGCCGAGATAGATCGTCTTCGCAAAGAGCTGCGCCGCTCGGAGCGGATCAACCAGATACTAAAAAAAACGGTGGGCTACTTTGCCAAGGACGAACAATGAAGTACCAGTTTGTCAAAGACAACGAGGGGCGCTTCAAGATCGAGGAAATATGCTCGGCGATGGGGATTTGTCGCAGTGGCTATTACTGCTGGAGGCCCCGAGCGCCCTCGGCCCGGCGGATCGAGGACGAGGGAATCAAGGGGGCGATCCTGAAGGTACACAAAGAGGCCAAGGGCCGCTATGGGCATCGGCCAATGCACCGCCATCTGAAGGATGATGAGGGCATCGATTGCGGCCGTGACCGGGCTCTGCGTCTGATGCGTGAAATGGGAATCAAAAGCACCCAGAGTAAACGCTTTAAGCCATTAAAAACCAACAGTAACCATCCCTATGGTTACAGCCCCAATGTGCTTAAAAAGCATGGCCAGCCGACCCATATCGACGAGGTCTGGGTGGCGGACACGACCTACCTACGGACCCTGGCCGGTTGGATGTACTTGGCCACGGTGATGGACCTGTTCAGCCGACGCCTGCTGGGCTGGAGCGTTTCCAACCACAACGACGCGAAGCTGGTTGGCAAGGCCCTCAAAGCCGCGGCCATGACCCGCGGCACACTGCGCACCGGGATTATTCATCACAGCGATCGGGGCAGCCCCTACGCCAGCGACGACTATCAGAGGCTGGTCTCTGAACTAGGCATGAAGCCGAGCATGAGCGCCCAAGGCAACTGCTACGACAACGCGGCCATGGAATCGTTCTACGGCCGCTTCAAGACCAGCACGATTCGAGGCCGCCACTTTGCCGACGAGCGCGAACTGCGATCAACTGTCTTCGAATACGTGGAAATCTTCTACAACCGATATCGCAAACATTCCTCTCTGAGTTACCAAAGCCCAGTCCAATTCGAGGAAAATATTTGCCCCCCATGGGGGGCAACGAGAAAACAAAACCCTTTACCAAAACAAGCCGCCTGACACACTAATCAATAAACAATGAATATAAGAGAATCCCGTGTCCAACAAATCCAGTACACGTCAAAATCCCGGTTTTTACTTTTACCCATACCCCACTTACCCCCCACTTACCCATACCCCACTTGAAAATATATGGCCGATAGGATTAGTGACGACGATCAGGATTTGACATTGGGTTCCATACCGGTCCTGGTCAGGAGGTTGGCGATTCCGGCCAGTATCGGGTTTTTCTTTAACACCATGTACAATGTGGTGGATACTTTTTATGCGGGTCTCGTTTCCACCCAGGCATTGGCGGCTCTCTCATTGTCCTTTCCGGTTTTCTTTTTAATAATAGCCTTCGGTTATGGTTTATCTACCGGTGCGACCGCATTAATTTCCAATTATCTGGGTGCCGGAAATAGAGAAAAGGCCATCAGATACACGGCCCAGTCGATTTCGTATGCAGTGCTATTGTCGATAGGGCTAACTATTTTTGGTTATTTCAGCGCTCCGTTTCTATTTCAGATATTAGGGGCCAGTAAGAATTATCTTACAATGAGCTTGGATTACATCAATGTAATCTATTACGGGGCCGTATTCTTTGTTTTATCATTTATTTTAAACGCACCCTTAAATGCTGTTGGAAATACTAAACCCTATCGTAATTTCTTAATTATCGGGTTTTTTCTTAACTTAATACTAAACCCGATTTTTATGTTCGGTTGGATCGGATTTCCGGCCCTCGGACTGGCCGGCATCGCATTAGCTACAGTGGTTATTGAAATTTTGGGGTGTGTTTATCTTTGCTATAAATTGTATGAATCCGGTTTGATTAACGTGAGCACAAGAAAATCTTTACTCCCTGATCTCAAATCGTTTAAGGATTTAACTCAGCAAGGATTTCCCGCCAGCATGAACATGGCAACCGTTGCCATAGGAATTTTTGTCATAACCTATTTTGTCAGCAGATTTGGAAAAGAAGCGGTGGCAGCATACGGCATTGCAACGAGAATTGAACAAATCGCATTGCTCCCAACAATCGGGTTAAACATAGCCACACTATCCCTGGTGGGGCAAAATATGGGGGCCAATAAATGCCATAGGGTTAGAGAAACTTTGCACACAACCTTAAAGTACGGGGCTTTTGTGGCGCTTTTCGGTGTGCTTTTACTCTTTATTTTTTCAAAACTGTTGATGGGACTATTTACCGACGATCATGCGGTCGTTAATATCGGAAGCGTTTATTTAAAGATAGCGGCTTTTTTACTTTGGTCTTACGTTATTATGTTTATCAACGTTTCGGCCTTGCAGTGATGTGCACTGGAAAAAGTGGACACGAGATTCTCCTAAATGGAGAATCGAAGCATGGGAAGAAGACGCAGTATAGAGTTCAAAAATGAGGCAGTTCAACTGATGATACTCGATGGTCTGAGCGCCACCGAGGTATCGACCAAACTTAGGGTCAACACCAACCAATTGTATAGGTGGAAGAGGCTCTATCTGGACGATCAGCAGGGCGAAGCCACCTCAAAGCGACAGAGCAGTCCGAAGGAGATGGCGGCCGAGATAGATCGTCTTCGCAAAGAGCTGCGCCGCTCGGAGCGGATCAACCAGATACTAAAAAAAACGGTGGGCTACTTTGCCAAGGACGAACAATGAAGTACCAGTTTGTCAAAGACAACGAGGGGCGCTTCAAGATCGAGGAAATATGCTCGGCGATGGGGATTTGTCGCAGTGGCTATTACTGCTGGAGGCCCCGAGCGCCCTCGGCCCGGCGGATCGAGGACGAGGGAATCAAGGGGGCGATCCTGAAGGTACACAAAGAGGCCAAGGGCCGCTATGGGCATCGGCCAATGCACCGCCATCTGAAGGATGATGAGGGCATCGATTGCGGCCGTGACCGGGCTCTGCGTCTGATGCGTGAAATGGGAATCAAAAGCACCCAGAGTAAACGCTTTAAGCCATTAAAAACCAACAGTAACCATCCCTATGGTTACAGCCCCAATGTGCTTAAAAAGCATGGCCAGCCGACCCATATCGACGAGGTCTGGGTGGCGGACACGACCTACCTACGGACCCTGGCCGGTTGGATGTACTTGGCCACGGTGATGGACCTGTTCAGCCGACGCCTGCTGGGCTGGAGCGTTTCCAACCACAACGACGCGAAGCTGGTTGGCAAGGCCCTCAAAGCCGCGGCCATGACCCGCGGCACACTGCGCACCGGGATTATTCATCACAGCGATCGGGGCAGCCCCTACGCCAGCGACGACTATCAGAGGCTGGTCTCTGAACTAGGCATGAAGCCGAGCATGAGCGCCCAAGGCAACTGCTACGACAACGCGGCCATGGAATCGTTCTACGGCCGCTTCAAGACCAGCACGATTCGAGGCCGCCACTTTGCCGACGAGCGCGAACTGCGATCAACTGTCTTCGAATACGTGGAAATCTTCTACAACCGATATCGCAAACATTCCTCTCTGAGTTACCAAAGCCCAGTCCAATTCGAGGAAAATATTTGCCCCCCATGGGGGGCAACGAGAAAACAAAACCCTTTACCAAAACAAGCCGCCTGACACACTAATCAATAAACAATGAATATAAGAGAATCCCGTGTCCAACAAATCCAGTACACGTCAGCAGGGAATGAAGCGCCCCATGTTTGCCCTCTGGATTGGACTTGGCAGGCAAATTGTGGCCCCAATTGCTGTTTTTTATTTATTCGTTTATGTGATTGAAACCGGTTTGCTTGGAATATGGTGGGGGATATTTGGAATCAACTGGACCGCAGCCATTATATCCTTGGCCTACGCCAAAAAGATAATCAGGCTGGAAGAAGAAGCGGCTGGTTAGCCCATATATCCCATTTCATCATAAGAAAATTTACTTATAGCGAGCAAATTCTTAAAAACCAATGGGTGACGCAAAAAGAGCGGTTTTCGGGTTCAATTTAACCGCCGAATCAAGTTGAGTTCCACGGTGCGAAGGTTCCCAGTGATGCAGGATTGCTACTCTACCGGGAACTCAATGAGGCTCTCGGGCTGACGGCGATTGGAAGCGAAAATGTCGTGGAGAATCACACAGGCAGAAATATTGGAAAGTAGCTATTTTTAACGATTATGAATGTTCATTTTGGAAATCTCGGATATAAGGTATTTTGGTGATTGTTTCTTTTTCATTCATATTAAAATTTAGGGTAGTGTATTAAGTAGGAATGGTGGCTAATTCTTGATTATATTGATGAATGAAAAGTCTCAGACAGGTTTCATGCATACTCTTAAGCTTGGAAAAGGAGAGGGTTTTGCGTGTGAAACGACCCAGTCGTTGGCGCAGGGTATTGTTCCATCGTTCCACATGGGCCGTTTCACCGGTTTCTTTTCCCACGGATCGGTTATGAGGAAAGACTTCATCATAAGTGCTCCAAAAGTCGCTGTAGGTGGCACATCTTTTGTAGGCCCGTGGCAGACGCTCGTAAAGTTCCCGGCAACGATACCAATCCCGAGGCCCAATGGCATAGGAGAGGATTTGACGGGTGCGTCGGCAAAGAGCGATCCAAACCCATTGGGCATCGCTCTTGCGCCCCACAAAAGACCACAGTTCGTCCAGTTCAATGACATCATGGCGGCGGGCCGCAAGAATCGTGCTTTTGAGCGGTCGCAGCGATTGTCGTTTTTTTTAACCAACTCAAAACGGTGTTGGGACTCACCCCGAAGGCGCGCTGTAAACCGCGTAGACTGCTGCGTTCCTGATAGACTCGAAGGATCATTTCTTTTTGCTCTTCGGTGTATTTCACTGTGGGGTTTTCGCGGCTTTGTTTACCACAATCATGGCAGCGGTAGCGCTGTTTATGGTTGGGCGTCTTGCCAAATTTAATGATATTTTCACTTCCACAGTGCCGACAATTAATAATTTTAGTAACCATGCACTAAAAATAAACTGCCTAACGCTATTTGTACAGCTAAAAATACAAAATAACATTCTTTTTTTATACACTACCAAATTTAGAAGGAAAAAAGTTTTCTACGTTTATAATTCATAGTTGGCGTTTGAAGATAAGCATTGGGATTCTCACGGGGGCGCCGAGTTATGGAGTGGTTTGGCCGTTGGGTGGTGACTGGGTGCAATAATGGGATGTTCGTTTCAATCAGTGTTTTTTGTTTTCGACCCCTTGCTGAGATGCGTACTTCTTTGTCTTTGAATCTCGAATAGGCATACTCCGGTGGCTACGGATATGTTTAGGCAATTGACGTGACCTCGCATGGGGATGCGTAATACTTCGTCGCAGGTATCTGTCGTTAGTCGCCGCATTCCCGATTCTTCGGAGCCCATTACGAGGACCGTTGGTTCGGTGAAGGTTGCCTCGTAGATCGATTTTTTGCCCTTGTCGGAAGTGCCTATAATCCAAAAACCCGCGTCCTTAAGTTTGTTCAGGGTTTGGGCCAAATTGGTCACCCGGATAAAGGGTATTTTTTCGGCCGCTCCTCGTGCTACGTGACGCACCGTATCGGTCATCGGAGCGGCCCGTTTGCGGGGAGCGATAACGGCTCCCACCCCGGCCGCGTCCGCAGTTCGCAGGCAGGCCCCGAGGTTATGCGGGTCTTGCACGCAATCGAGCGCAAGTAGTAATTTGCCACGCTTCTTTTCGATGATAGTATAGAGGAAATCCTCGTCCACAACATCGAGTCTTCGGCTGGAAAATTGTCGCGATTGCTTTTTCATAGTGGTTTCAAGTCGATCATTTCGATTTGGATTTCGACGGTTTTTTGCTTGCCGCTTGCCGCTCGATTTTTTTCCAGGAATCGCGCAGGGGCACGGTGAGGTTGAAGACTAGTTTATCCTTTCCGGAATCGACCGAATCGACGCAGAAATACCCCAATCGCTCGAACTGATAAATGCTGCCGGGGGCGGCCTCGGCCAGGCTCGGTTCGACCAGGCAGGAAACGATTTCCAGGGAATCGGGATTGAGGTTGTCGGTGAAGCTCTTTCCCGTTTCGGTTTTCTCCGGACTCTTGGATATGAAAAGCCGGTCGTAGAGCCGGGCTTCCGCCTCCAGAGCATGTCGCGCCGATACCCAATGGATCGTCCCCTTCACTCTCCGACCATCGGGGGAACTGCCGCCGCGCGTTTCCGGGTCGTAGGTGCAACGAAGTTCGATCACTTCGCCGGTTGCCTCATCTTTAACCACCTCCTGGCAGGTGATGTAATACCCGTAACGCAGCCGCAACTCGCGCCCCGGGGCGAGGCGGAAAAATTTCCTCGGCGCCTCCTCCCGAAAATCATCCCGCTCGATATAAAGAACCTTTGAAAATGGAACCTTCCGCGTCCCGGCCGCCGGATCCTCAGGATTGTTGATTCCATCCAGTTCCTCCTCTTTACCCTCGGGATAATTAACCAGAACCACCCGCAGGGGACGCAGCACCGCCATGACCCGCGGGGCGCGCTTATTGAGGTCTTCCCTCAGGCAATGTTCGAGCAGGGAAACTTCGATGATGTTTTCCCGTTTGGCCACTCCCACCCGTTCAATGAAGGCGCGGATGGACTGCGGCGTATAACCCCGGCGGCGCATTCCGCGCAACGTCGGCAGGCGGGGATCGTCCCAGCCGCTAACGTGGCCGCCCTCCACCAATTGGCGCAGGTAGCGTTTGCTCAGCGTCGTATAAGTGATGTTCAGGCGGGCGAATTCATATTGTTTGGAGGGAAAAATGCCGAGCTGTGCGATAAACCAGTCATAGAGCGGGCGGTGGTCTTCAAATTCCAGCGAACAGAGCGAATGGGTGACCCCTTCAAGGGAATCGCTCTGCCCATGCGTGAAATCGTAGGTCGGATAAATACACCAGGTGTTGCCGGTGCGTGGATGAGCTTCGTGGAGGATGCGGTACATGACCGGGTCGCGCATATTCATGTTGCCGGAGGCCATGTCGATTTTGGCCCGCAGGACGCGCTCGCCTTGCGGGAACTCCCCCTCCCGCATCCGTTTGAAAAGGTCGAGATTTTCCTCCATACTGCGGTCCCGGAAAGGGCTGTTTTTACCCGGTTGGGTGAGTGTCCCGCGGTATTGGCGAATATCCTCCGCCGAAAGATCATCCACATAAGCCTTGCCGTCCTCAATCAGTCGAACGGCCCACTGATAGAGCTGCTCAAAATAGTCCGATGCATAATATTCGTGCTCGCCCCAATCGAAACCGAGCCAGCCAACGTCCTCCTTGATGGCGTCGATAAACTCCTGTTCTTCCTTCACGGGGTTGGTGTCGTCGAAGCGCAAATGGCAGCGGCCGCCATATTCCTCGGCCATACCGAAGTTGATGCAGAAGGCCTTGGCGTTGCCGATGTGCAGGTACCCATTCGGTTCGGGGGGGAACCGGGTGATGACCTCCCCGCCGTGTTTTCCGGCCTTCACATCGTCAGTGATAATGGTGCGGATGAAGTTGGAACTGGAACTCTCTTCCGGTGAACTCATGGAGTGGTTTTTCTAAAAATTAAATGAAGGAGATAGGTTAAGTTCTAGTCTTTATCGGCCAGCTGGTTCGAAGTAAATCTCTCTATGCGGGCGAGAACACGTTTTTTGCCGAGGACCCGCATGAGGGCGTAAAAACTCGGCCCGGCGTTGGTCCCGGAAACCGCCAGGCGCGCCGCATGGATGTAGTCGCCGGTGTAAAGACCCTTTTTTTCGGAAAGTTGTTTAACGGTATCTTCGAGGCTTTCCTCATCAAAATCCTCCAGATCGGTCAATTCCAGGTACAGCTCTCGCAGGCGGGCGAGGGGATCGCCTTTTTTGAAAATTTTCCTTTTCGCTTTTTCCAGAAGCGGAAACTCCTCGGTGAAAAAATAACCCGCATAACCAGCCAGGTCGTTGAGGGATCGGACTTTTTCCTGGCATAATTGGAGGACCGATTTGAGGTATTGCCGGTCCGTATTTTCGTCCACCAGGCCCGCTTCGGCCAGCAGTGGTGAGGCTTTTTCCATAAAAGTATCCAGCGGGAGGTTGCGCAAATATTCGCCATTGATTTGGGCCAGTTTCCTCTCATCAAAACGGGCGCCGTCTTTATTGATACCGGGCAGGTCGAATCGCTCAATCATTTCCGGCAAAGGGAAAATCTCGCTATTGTCCTTGGGGTTCCAGCCCAGCAGGCAAAGGTAGTTGCGGACCGCTTCCGGCAGGTAATGCTGTTTCTCGTATTCCTCCACCAAGGCTCCCTGGGCGCGCTTGCTCATTTTTCCCGGCGCATTCGATTTGAGGATGAGCGGAACGTGGGCAAAAACCGGTAGCGGCGCCCCGAGCGCGTGGAAAAGCTCCGTATGTTTGCTCGTATTGGAAAGGTGGTCCTCCCCCCGGATAATATGGGTGATGCCCATCGTGATGTCGTCCACGACCACCACAAAATGGTAAACTGGCGTGCCATTGGAGCGAAAAATGACGAAATCCTTCTCTTCCGTGCGGACGACTTTCCCCCTCACGGCATCGTCGATAATTTGCGCTTCACCCGAAACCTTGAAATAGACCGCCCCGTCCTTGTCATAGGCACGGCCATTTTGGCGAAGCTTTTCCAGGTATTCCCGGTAAATGCCGCCTCTCTCGCTTTGAAAATAAGGCCCTCGGGAACCGCCAATTTCCGGACCCTCGTCCCAATCCAGGCCGAGCCAGCGCAATCCGTCCAAAAGCAGTTGGAGCGCCTCCGGGGTATTGCGCTCCTTGTCGGTGTCTTCAATACGGAGGATAAAGGTCCCGCCCGTGTGCCGCGCGTAGAGCCAGTTGAACAGGGCCGTGCGGGCCCCGCCGATATGGAAAAAACCGGTCGGGCTGGGCGCAAAGCGCACTCTGACATCGGAAGTACTCATTTTTTCTGGAAAATGCTTAAGACTTAAAAATTGGAAAACTTAAAAGTTTGAAAAAGGCGGGTTCCCCCAGAAAATGCAACCGTAAAGCCGATGGCGGTGGCATTCAAACCAGGATTATGAAGGAGAGGCAATTACCCTTGGAGGTGGAAGCATTTTTCCCGGAACTCCTTGCCTTGGCCCGCTCCTCGGGATTTGCCGTGGAAACCATTGCCTCTTTGCCACCGGCGCCGGTCATTGCCTTGATTCGCCCGGGTAAAACGGAAAACCTGAAAGTTTACCTCTCAGCCGGAATCCATGGGGATGAGACCGCCGGGCCTCTGGCCATCCTGAAATTATTGCGGGAAAAGAAGCTCCATCCCGACATCGGGTGGCATATTTGTCCCGTCCTCAACCCCTGGGGCCTGGCCCGGAATCGACGGGACAATGAGGAAGGGCTCGACCTGAACCGCGATTACAAGTCTATTGTTGCCCGGCAAACCGGCCATCACATCGATTGGCTGAAAAGACAAAACACCTCCTTCTCCCTCTGCCTGACCTTGCACGAGGATTGCGACACCGAAGGTTTTTACCTCTACGAGCTGAACGAGCTGAACCCAGACAACCTGCCATCACTGGTCCCCGCCATTATGGAAGCCGGCGGCAAACCGTGCGGGATCGATCAATCTCCGGTCATCGACGGCTGCCCCGCAAAAAACGGCGTTTTACACCTACCAACGGATTTGGAGGCCCGGCCCGAATGGACGGAGACCGCCTACCTGGTGGCCAATCACAGCCGCATGGCCTACACCCTGGAAGCCCCGGGAAAAAAGAAGTTGCATCTGCAAATAGAAACACACACCGCCGGGGTCGAAGCCGCCATCAATCATTTTCGGAACAATTTTTAATCACGGATTACACGGATGAACACGGATAATTCCTTAAATAATACTCGAAAATCACTATCTATATAATATCCAAGCTTATCTGATGTGTACTGGAAAAAGTGGACACCAAGTTTTCACCTCAATAGTACTGAGGATTGATTCCTTTTCAAACCTCTCTCTAAAAAATCGTAGCGCTTAAAATGAAGAAAAAATTTGATCGAAAATTTCGATTCTTAGTGCGTATTGTTGAGGATGACTTGCTGGAGTTGAGTCAGCGGTTAGAAATTTTTAAAGAATTGTTTTATAAATCCACCGAAGACACGAAAAAACTTTACGAAGTGGACGGTGTTATTTTTGACACATTTCGGAGAGTTATGGCAGAAAATCTTACGGTATTCATTTCTCGACTTACGGATCCGGCAAAAATGGGAAAAAAGAAAGATATCACTTTGGAAACTGTATTAAATTTTTGTGAAGAAAGTGGAGATGAGCAATTTTTCACAATTATTAAACCAGAATACGATAAATTATATGCAAAAGTTCAGCCAATAAGAAATCGAAGGAACAAAACTCGGTAGTGTTAACATTTTGAATGTTTAAGCTGTACTTTTTAGCGTGATTATGTTGTGAACTGGGAATGGTCCATATCACAGTAAAATGTCCTCAATGCGGAAGCGATCACATCATCAAGCACGGCAAGGATCCGAAAGGGGTTCAGAAGTATCGATGCAAGGGGTGTGGTTATCAGTTTCGGCTTCACCCCAAAAGTCGTGAGCATCCTCCGGCGCTGGTCAAGCAGGTGCTCCGTGCGCACCAAAACCGGATGAGCCTGCGTGCCATTTACCGTACCTTCGGGGTAGCCCCAAAGACGGTCATCGAATGGATTAAAAAAAAGTCCTGAGTTTGCCGAAGCTGGAGTCCACTCTGCTTGCCCGCCAGTGTAGTGATGTGCTGGAACTGGACGAGGTGTGGTCATTCTGGGGCGATAAGCGTTCGGGGCAGGTATGGCTATGGGTAGCCTTGTGTCGACGTACCCGACAGGTCGTCGGGTTTTCTCTGGGTGATCGTAGCGATCAAACGTGCTGGCAGTTGTATCACAACATCGCCCAGCCCTATCGCGACTGTGCCACCGTAAGCGATTACTGGGAAAGCTACGACAAGGTTTTCCCTCACAACAGCGCCAGCGGGAAACAATCCGGCCAAACCGCCCATATCGAACGCTGGAACAATACCTTGCGACAGTCCCTGTCACGCTATGTGCGTAAAACGCTGTCATTCTCGAAGTCTTTGGTCATGCATTTTCGCGTCCTGTGCTTGTTCATCTGGGAATACAACAGCAATATCAAACATTCGTCATGTTAACACTACCCAAAACTCTTGCCCATAAGGACCATAAAACCTCAATTCTACCTGATCAACATTATTTAATGAAGGTAAGCCCAAGCCTATTGGACGAAGTGTTTAAATTAATGAGTGAATTCATGAATAAGATAAATGGTCATTTTTGGAACCGCAGCTTGAGTTATAATAGATGGAGCGAACGACATGTAAGGCGGCTTGTTTCTATGATTGGAAGTAGCGATTACAAAAATACTGAGAGAACGAGAAGTATAAATAATTGGGTAGTGTATTAAGTAAGAATGGTGGCTAATTCTTGATTATATTGATGAATGAAAAGTCTCAGACAGGTTTCATGCATACTCTTAAGCTTGGAAAAGGAGAGGGTTTTGCGTGTGAAACGACCCAGTCGTTGGCGCAGGGTATTGTTCCATCGTTCCACATGGGCCGTTTCACCGGTTTCTTTTCCCACGGATCGGTTATGAGGAAAGACTTCATCATAAGTGCTCCAAAAGTCGCTGTAGGTGGCACATCTTTTGTAGGCCCGTGGCAGACGCTCGTAAAGTTCCCGGCAACGATACCAATCCCGAGGCCCAATGGCATAGGAGAGGATTTGACGGGTGCGTCGGCAAAGAGCGATCCAAACCCATTGGGCATCGCTCTTGCGCCCCACAAAAGACCACAGTTCGTCCAGTTCAATGACATCATGGCGGCGGGCCGCAAGAATCGTGCTTTTGAGCGGTCGCAGCGATTGTCGTTTTTTTTAACCAACTCAAAACGGTGTTGGGACTCACCCCGAAGGCGCGCTGTAAACCGCGTAGACTGCTGCGTTCCTGATAGACTCGAAGGATCATTTCTTTTTGCTCTTCGGTGTATTTCACTGTGGGGTTTTCGCGGCTTTGTTTACCACAATCATGGCAGCGGTAGCGCTGTTTATGGTTGGGCGTCTTGCCAAATTTAATGATATTTTCACTTCCACAGTGCCGACAATTAATAATTTTAGTAACCATGCACTAAGAATAAACTGCCTAACGCTATTTGTACAGCTAAAAATACAAAATAACATTCTTTTTTTATACACTACCAATAATTGATTCTTAGTTAATGTGTAATAGACCCTTGGATATGTTTGTTTTTAACTGGTTGGGTGTGTAATGTGCTCACGTTTTTACTTTCGGCAGAAGAATCGTATTTCTTTCTCTTAATCCAAATGTTTCATAGAACCGCAACCACGGATAACTTTAAAAATAGCTCTTGAAAGGTACTTTCTATTATCTGTGTTCATCCGTGTAATCTGTGGTTGAAAAATTAACGAATCGATCAGCCTCATTTACTGTGGTTGGCTTTTTTGAAATTATGGGGTTAATTTGGTCAGAGTTTGGGTGTCGAGGCCCATACGCTCGTGGCAAAAGTTGATCCAGTCCTGGGGGAAGGGGGCTGAGAATTTCTGTTCGTTATGGCCGTTGGGTTCGGGTAGTTGAAAAATGATTTGCGATGCGTGGAGGGCTTGCCGGGGCAGGCGGAGACTTTCTTTCATGTCCGGCGTCCATCCGTTTTCGATGAATTGGAGGTAGTAATTCTCGTCGGGGCCGTAGATTTTGTCTCCTACGATGGAGTGGCCCAGCCATTGGGCGTGCACCCTTATCTGGTGCTTGCGGCCCGTTTCGGGTTTTACCCTGGCTAAAGTGAAACCATTGGAGGCGGCCAGGGGTTCGAAATGCGTGACCGCCCTTTGCGATGTGCGGGATTTCCTGATCGCTTGTTTGACGTAAACGGGGCTGGCTCCGTCCCGTGCGATGCGCCGGTTGACCGTAACGGGTTCGGCCAATTCGCCCTCCAGAAGCGCCAGGTAGCTTTTTTCCACTTTTCGCTCCTGCAATGCCATCTGGTAGGTGCGGGCGGCCGCTTTGTGTTTGGCCAGTAAAACGAGGCCGCTGGTTTCGCGGTCCAGCCTGCTGATGAGGTGCAGGGTTTCCAGGCCGGTATGGAGGCGGGCGGCCCCCACCAGGCTGGAACGGGGGCCGTTTTTTGAGGGATGGCAAACCACCCAGCCCGGTTTGTCCATGACCAGCAGGTCGTCGTCCTCCCGCAAAATCCACTTCTCGAAATCCGCCCCATCGATAAGAGGGGCCGAAGTGCCTTCCATTTTTTTAACGGTATCCACCAAAGATTATTTCGCTTTGAATTGTTCCAGGCGCGCCTTTCGCAAAAAATAGGCCGCTACCGGGGCGGCTATTTTAATGGGCAGCAGGGAACCCAGGGTGGCCATAAGGCGGTTTTTCCAGCCGCAGACAACCAGCGTTTTCCCCTGCTGCAATGCCTTGATGGCGATATCCGCCACTTCTTCCGAGGTTTGCTTCAAATGAGCGTCCGCGGGCGGTGTGGCGAATCCCGCTCTTTTGAAAAAATTCGTCGCCGTCGGTCCGGGGCAAACGACCAGCGTGCGCACCCCGGTTCCCTTGAGGTCCTCGTGCAAAGCCAGGCTCCAGTTGAGCAAAAACGCCTTGGTCGCCCCGTAGGTGGTCAAATAGGGGGTTGGCTGAAAAGCGGCCGTCGAGGCGATATTCATGACGACTCCACCGCGTTCTTTTAAAAGAGGCAGCAGCAGCCCGGTGAGGTGGACAACCGCCTTCATGTTGACCTCGACAATCCCCAACTGGTGTTCCAGGCCCGGTTCTGGGAAAGGGCCGTAGGAACCGAAACCGCTGTTGTTGATCAATAAAACCTCGCCCTGGCCGCCGCTTTCATCGATTGCGGCCCGGACCGAGCGGGCGGTTGCGCTTAACTGTTTCGGCACTGCCAGGTCGCATGGAAAATGCTTCCAGCGTAGGTCGGGCGGCAAATCTTCGGGTTTTGTTCGAGAAAGGTTGCAATAATAAAGATTACCGTCTATCTTATGGATAGCTTTGATTAAGCTATTGCCAATTCCAGAGGAACCTCCGGTGACGACTACATCGGAGATGCGGCTGAGGGTAGATGTTGAGACTTTGGTCATTTATCCATTTCCCGGTCGGGTAGTGTATTAAGTAGGAATGGTGGCTAATTCTTGATTATATTGATGAATGAAAAGTCTCAGACAGGTTTCATGCATACTCTTAAGCTTGGAAAAGGAGAGGGTTTTGCGTGTGAAACGACCCAGTCGTTGGCGCAGGGTATTGTTCCATCGTTCCACATGGGCCGTTTCACCGGTTTCTTTTCCCACGGATCGGTTATGAGGAAAGACTTCATCATAAGTGCTCCAAAAGTCGCTGTAGGTGGCACATCTTTTGTAGGCCCGTGGCAGACGCTCGTAAAGTTCCCGGCAACGATACCAATCCCGAGGCCCAATGGCATAGGAGAGGATTTGACGGGTGCGTCGGCAAAGAGCGATCCAAACCCATTGGGCATCGCTCTTGCGCCCCACAAAAGACCACAGTTCGTCCAGTTCAATGACATCATGGCGGCGGGCCGCAAGAATCGTGCTTTTGAGCGGTCGCAGCGATTGTCGTTTTTTTTAACCAACTCAAAACGGTGTTGGGACTCACCCCGAAGGCGCGCTGTAAACCGCGTAGACTGCTGCGTTCCTGATAGACTCGAAGGATCATTTCTTTTTGCTCTTCGGTGTATTTCACTGTGGGGTTTTCGCGGCTTTGTTTACCACAATCATGGCAGCGGTAGCGCTGTTTATGGTTGGGCGTCTTGCCAAATTTAATGATATTTTCACTTCCACAGTGCCGACAATTAATAATTTTAGTAACCATGCACTAAGAATAAACTGCCTAACGCTATTTGTACAGCTAAAAATACAAAATAACATTCTTTTTTTATACACTACTCCCGGTCGCATGGGCCATTTTGTACCGTACCGCTGTCAATTTCCCCTGAAAAAATCAACTGAAAGGAAATACCTATGAGCATGAGTGACGCCTTGATAATATCCGGAGTTCACCTCGACCTGACCGACGCCCTGAAAACCGCGTTGCAAGAAAAAGTCGAAAAATTATTCAAACATGAAAGCCACATAATACGATTAAGAGTAGAACTCGAATACAATGCGAACAACTCAAAACGAAATGAATTCACGGCCAAAGGGCACATCGAGATCAAGGGGCCGCCCTTGATCCTATCGGCCTCCACCGAGGATCTTTACAAATCCATCGACCTGATGGTCCAGGGCCTGGACCGGTTGCTCCGGCGCCGTTCGCGACTGCGGACCGTCAAGCGGAAGAACATACACGAAATCGACCTCGTTACGGATATACCCAAAGCCACTTCGGCCTGAAGCCAAAGACTTACGGCCTACGGCAGTCTCGATACCAGTCCGGAAAGGTCTTTCTGGACGGCGATTTTATGTTGATCGACCAGTTCCTTCTCTTCGGAGGTTAGATCCGAAGCGGAATTCACCAAAATCGGGGTGATGCTGGCGTTAAGGGCTGTTTGCAGGTCCCCTATACGGTCACCGGCCATGAAGCAATTCTCTGCTTTTAAATCATGCTGGCCGATCATTTCATTGATGAATCGGGGAGAAGGTTTTCGATAAACGACCGGTTCATCCGGGCTCTCGGGAGCGATGCAGATGGCCGTGAATCCCGGTTCGGGAAGATTTAAAAGCTCCAGCATCCGGTGGTTGCAGGCGTGGACTGCCTCCATGTCGAACCACCCCCGCCCCACCCCGCTTTGGTTGGTCAGCAAAAATAACAAATAGCCACGTTCGAGGGCTTCCTTGAGCCCTTCCGCCGCCCCCGGCAACAATTCCACTCCATCGGGGTCGGAAAGATAATTTTTCTCGCGGATGATGGTTCCGTCGCGGTCCAGGAAGAGAGCTTTACTCATTTGCCGCCTCGTAATGGAGAATCTCCACTGGAGATGCGGTGGCTGTGCCCAGCTTGGCCACGACAACGCCAGCCGCTGTGTTGGCAAAGTGGGCTGCCTCCTCCAGCTTCGCTCCCGCCGCCAAAGAGGCCGTCAGGGCGGCGATGACGGTGTCTCCGGCTCCCGACACGTCGAATACCTCGCGGGCATAGGTAGGAATGATCTCTAACACTCTGCCTTCCTCGCTCAGAAGCATTCCCTCCGCCCCCAATGTGATGATCAGGTGGCGCGGCTCATGGAGTTCCCAGATGAGCCGGCAAACCTCTTCCGCCGGGTAGGGCTGGTGCGGTTCCAGTTCCAGACCGGCCAATTTCAGGGATTCGCTCCGGTTGGGGGTTAAAAGGCCCAAACCCTGATGGGCCAAGCGGCGTTTGGGCTTGGGGTCGTAAGCGACCAAAGCTCCCTGGGATGCGGCCCGCTTCTTTATCTCTTCAATCAAGTCGCTGGTCAGCGCGCCTTTCGCGTAATCGGATAAAATGACCGCATCTTGGTTTTCAATTTTCGCTAAAATTTCTGGCGAATGCTCATTTAATATCGAAGCATAGGCGTCCGGCTCCCGCTCCCGGTCCAGCCGGCAGAGCTGCTGCTGCCGCACAATAACACGGGTTTTCAGAATGGTGGGAATTTCGTAATCGCCAAAGGCATCGTCATAGGCGACGGAATGTTCCAGCAGCAGCCCGCGCAGCATGATGCCGGCGTCGTCCTTGCCGGTCACGCCGCAAAGCTCGGCCTTGGCGCCCAGCGCCACCAGGTTCAACGCCACATTGGCCGCCCCTCCGGCCACATAGCTGTCGCGCTCCACCTCGACCACTGGCACGGGAGCCTCGGGCGAGATGCGGGAGGCGTCACCCCAAATATAGTGGTCCAGGATGATATCGCCGACGACCAGGATTTTTAAACCGGCAATTTTATCGAGAAGAGCTTTCATGATGCAGGAAAATAGATGCTGGATGAATTAAGGGATTTCCCAGCGGTAGTGACACCTGGAAAGCATTTCGGAACCTGTTTTAGTGACCCTGACTACGTCTTCAATGCGGCAGGCGCCCAACCCCCGGTAGTAAAGGCCCGGTTCGACGGTGACCACATTTCCCGCCTTCAAGCGAGGTCCGTTTCTGCTCAAGCGTGGTGGTTCGTGGATTTCCAGTCCCAATCCGTGTCCCGTGCCGTGAAAAAACCCTTCCGGCCTTCTATTCGACATATTCGTTTTATAACCCTCCGCCTTGAAATGGTTTTCCACTATTGAATGAACCCTCGCTCCGGAAACGCCTGCCTTAATGGTTTCGAGCGCCTTTTGCTGGGCTTTGCGCACCGTGTTGACCAAGCGGCGCTGCTCCGGTTTGGCGCGGCCTTTTAAAAACGTGCGCGTCATGTCGCCGAAATAGCCTGTGCGGGCCACCCGTGGGAAAACATCGATAATGATCAACTCGTTGGCGCGTAGCGGGCCCGTTCCCTGGCAATGGGGATCGCAGGCCTGGTCTCCGCCTGCCACGATTGTCTGATTGGCCTGAGCCCCTTTTTCCAAACAGGCGATCTCAATCACCCGGCGGACCCTTTCGCTCGTTAAGGGGCGGCCATCGAGCATCAAATTGCCGCTTTTAATTTTTGCTTTCCGCAGCATCTTTTCGGCGGCCCGAATGCCCGACGCGCTGGCCGCGTTACCCTCCCGGATGGCCTTGGCCTCGTCCTCATCTTTGATCATGCGATCCGCAAAGAGCGGCCCTTCGGCAATTTGCAGGGGCACACGGGCGGCCCGCAGTTTAAAGGCCAGACCTGCTGGAAAATCGGGCGCCACCAAAAATTCGGAAATATCGTATTCACGCGCCACGAGACGCACGATATCGGCCACGTCGGCCGTTTTTTTGCGATAGCGACGAGCCGCTTTTTTGTGCCATTCTCCCAGTGAAAGGACGACATCGAACGAAGATTCGGTTTTTAAACGAGAAATTTCCAGGGGGCTGACCAAGGCGTACTTTTTGCCGTTGACGGCAAACGAGAGAAATGGATCGGGCACGAAAACACCTCCGAAGTAAAGCTGATCGGCATTGACATCGGAATCCGCATAAAGAAGGGGGGACGGGGTTTTAGTCTTTTTTCTAGGACTCATGCCGCCTTAAACATTGTGAATCCCATAAATTTGTCTAGAAAATTCCCGGTATGATCAAAGCTCACTCTAAGGGCTGGGCAGCGATGACGGCCGCATTTATCTTTCTGGCCGCCTGTGTGGCTGAGGAAACGGCGATGGTGGAACCCGCCCAGCCGAGGGACAAAGATGCCTATTTTCCGATCGCCATCGGCGACGCCCGCATTGAGACCCGATTGGCCGTCAAAGAGTCCGAGATGAAACGCGGTCTGATGTATCGAAAATCGATGGGCTCCAACCGCGGGATGCTTTTTGTTTATGAACAGGCGGGACAACTCAGTTTCTGGATGCGTAATACCTTTATCCCCCTCGATATCGGATTTTTCGATGCCAATGGGGTTTTGAAAGAAATCCGCCGCATGTATCCGCACGACGAAACTTCGATTCGGTCCAAAGATGAAACCATCCAGTTCGCTTTGGAAGCGAACGCCGGGTGGTTCCGTGAAAACGGCGTCAAGCCGGGGGCGAAAATGGATTTGCAGGCGGTGTCCAATGCCCTTCGGGCGAGAGGCTTTGATCCAGCCCGCTATGGGCTGCCGGAATTACCCTAAAGTCAGGCGGCGCCCATAAAGTCGCACAAATGGGCGTAGAGTTCGCGCCCTTGAAGAGTATTTTCAAGAAGATCGTCGGCCAGTTTTACCCGGCCTCTTTCAAAAAATGTCAGGACCATGGAGCCGCCGAAGCGAAAATACCCTTTTTCCGAGCCGCCCGATACGCTCTTGCCCGGGACATAGGTTTGCCGGATCGTTCCCACGCACGTAGCCCCCACTTCCATCATGAGGACTCTTCCAAACCGTTCGGTCAGCAAGATCGTCAGGCAGCGTTTGTTTTCCCACAAAATGGCCGGGTTTTTTTTCAGGGCAATGGGGTTGACGGAATAGAGGAATCCGTTGAGCAATCGCGTTTTACCGGGATTCCCCGCGACCGGAAAATATATCCGATGACAATCAACTGGGCAGAGGCGCGATACCACCAGGGAACCGTTCCGGTATTGATGGGCCAGAGCCTCGTCCTGAAAAAGGGCGGGCAGGTTGAATGCCTGGCCTTTGACATGCAAGCCATCGATTTGAGTGATATCCTGGAAGCCCAGATGCCGCCCGTCCACCGGGAAAAGGACCGCATCGTTCCTCGGTTCGACTGGGCGCGATTCCGGTTTCAGCCGGCGCGAAAAAAAATCGTTGAAAGTCTTATAATTCTCAACCGGCAGTTCAAAATGCGATGTGTCCAGGTGGTAGGCCCGGCAAAAGGGGCGCACTTTTTTACGGCTGCCGGGTTGATTCATTCTCCATCCGTAGAAGCGTGAAAACCAGAGCCTTTTTACGGCCGCCGATAGAACCAGCCGGCCAGCCGGTTTTTCGTAAACCCGCCGCAGCCATTTTTCACCGTAAATCCGCTCACTCTCCACACACTGTGTGTAGCGGTTGAAATACTGTATGGTGTTCTCTCGATCCATGAACGTGCCTTTTTATTGCCACCAGGGCCAGACGTGAAGGATTCCAATGCCGGAATATTTGCCGGGTCAAAAGAATAATGCAGAAACAGGTGGGAGGCGATTCATTGCTTACCGTATTAAACCAATGTGAATTACCCTAATTCGGTTTTATCCCTACGTTTACAAATGTAGTCCTCCTTTGTAGTTCGCACTGCAAACTCAAGGCAGTCTATGTCCGCATTGGCAGGATGCGATACTTGATTTCAAGAGTTACACAGTGAAGCACAAGGTCTGCCTCCACCCGAGGATTCCGTTTCCGGAGCAGGACTTTTACCTCATTCCACCCCTGCTTAATCCAGCCCGCTTCTCCAACATCGTATCGAAACGCATAGTTGCCCTGCATGGCATTGGGGCCCGGGCCCACGATGTATCGCATGGGAAGTTCCGATGGGACGGTCGGCGGCAGGGTCCTGCCGTTCAGTTCTAACTCGAGCGCGTCCAGCGAGGTCATGCAGACCAGAATCAACTCGAGAGTCACTGCCTCCAGGAGGCCCCTGTGCGCGGCGGTCACCAGGTCGTCGCCGACCATGAGACGAATCGTTTCTCCAGGTCCGGCAGGCCTCTCCTCCAGCGTCATCGGTAACGCATAGTCGCAGCCGCCGAATATGGGCCGATGAGGCCATGTGCGCACCCCACCGAAATGTGGAGCGATTGCATAAAGTTTGTCCCTGAACTCCAGCCTGGCAGGATCTCCGAGCTGAGACAAGACCTCGGTTTCGTCGATGTTCGCAATCGTTTGGTGATGGAAGTTGAACAGGTAGATACCGTCTACACCCGCCCTCCAGGCGTTGAGCGCCCCCGCACGCAGGGCCGACGCCGGCGGGCACCACCCACCATGCGCATGTGGCCCCGGACCCACCTGCTCGGAGGTGCAGCCAAGGATGCGGCACTCCACACCCTTGGCCATTTCCAGAAAGGACTCGAACGGGAGGTGTGTTACCGTATCATATATAGAGGCTGTCCCAAAAGGGTGATTTTTGCGAGGGCTTTTGATAGGCGCTCATTTTAGAGGTATTTGCATTTGGGAGAGTATCAACTTTGCTCTCCTATGACGTTAGGATACTGGTTTTGGGGTCCGGTTGCCTGGTTTTCTTTGTATGAGCCGACAGTAAGGCTGTGAAAAAGTATTGTCCTTGCTTTTCCGCTCTCTAGGCCGCCGCTTTGGTTTTTAGTTCGTCTTGCTGGGCCAGCATCTTGGCTACTTTCCATAGGTTGTGCGAGAGTACCGACCAGGCTACGCTGATCGAGCGGTTGGCAAAGCCTTTGCTGCGCAACCGCCCGGCCTGCCAGCGATTCTTCAATACCCCGATCCGCCCTTCGGTGCTGGCCCGGCGCTTTTGCAATTGTCTGAACAGTGGTTCCTCCATCCGTTTTTTCAACTGCTTCGGATCGCGTGGACAGAGCGCGTCGTAGATTCCCTCCTGGGCTAACTGCCGGCGGGCCCGCTGGGAGGCAAATCCCCGGTCCGCGCACATGGCCGCTATGGGTTCTTCCAGGTTGAAGCGGTTCTGTCTTTGCAAACTCTCTTGCATTTGTTCATTTTCGCTTGGAGTTCGGCTGCCGTAGAGTTTCCAGTCCAGCAGGTACCCTTCAACGCTTTCTCCCAAAAACAGGGTGTTGCCGAACTCGACCTCTTGGCCCGCTTTACCTCGCACAATCACCTGCACATCGAGTTCGTAAACACTCAAGACTTTCTCTGCGTTTTTCACCTGGCGGCCGCCAATGATCCGCTCGTGCGCCTGTTTGATGACCACCGGGATTTGCTCGCTCATGCGCTCCATCCGGGCGAGGATCTGTTGGACCTGTTTTTCGCTGTAATCGCTTTGCTCCCAGCAGGCTTGCAATAATTCCCGGTGACTGATTCCCGGTGACTGCGGGCATGCTCCCCGATCCGTTTGAGCAGCTTTTTCATCTGCCTCAAGATACCCTTGCGCTGCCGCGCGCTGTCCTTTCGCCGCCGGCTGTGGGTCATCTGTATGCACAGCCGATTCATCTGCCGAGCCAAGGGCTCCGGTTCGATCGGCATGCGATGGCGCAAACCGGCCTTCTCGCGGATCAGCCGGATCGCTTTGAGCAACGTGCCGGCTACATCCTTGAGTAATACCCAGTCCGTCGGCCAATGAATGTTAGCCTCCAAACAGGTGCCGTCGATCAGGCAAATGGTGGTGTCAATCGGCTTGTCCAATCCCACCTGCCGGGCCAGAAGGGCATCGCCCACCACCTCAGTCAAGGTCCGGTGCAAGGCCCTCAACTGCTCTTCGCTGAAAAACTTCGAGGCCCGCTCCAGGGTGCTTTTGGAGATGCCCCTGATGCCATCGATCTGCCGGACACGGCAAAAGTCGGCCAACAGATCGCTGCTGCCCAGAGCCCGCGACAAATGCCGAAACGAAATCCCTCCGAGCAGACGGCCCAGCGTATCCATGCGCAGTGCCTTGATGGCAAAACTGGCCCGCTGCCGCCGGGCCTTTAGACCCATTGGCGGCCACCCCTCCAAGGCCAGCTCAATGGCCTGCGATTCCACCTCCGAGTCGATCAGCAGCCGATCGATTCGATCAATGGTGGCGCGGAAGTTATCGTAATCGAGGCACCGGTCGACCACAGTTAAAGCTGGACGCAGGAGGCATTGGATGGCTATATTTTTCATAGAAAGGGCTATATTGATTTTCGCTAACTCAATTATAGAACCCTTTTTTGGCCGGATCGAGCAAAAACTTGCTCTTTCCGGCTCTTTTTATCAACGTCATCCAGTTGACTATAAAATCTTTATATTTTTGGGACAGCCTCTATATAGGCGTAGGTGACACATAATCTACAAGGCCTTCTTTGATCCAGGTCTCCAACTCCAGACCAATCTCGAAACACTTCTCCGGCGTACCCAACACCCGGATTCCGAACCCTATAGAACGGCCACGCGATTCACCCACACGGTTCAGTAGCGCCCGCGCCTCTCGCATGTATGCCGTCAACATCGGCCGGCCCTGCTCCATGTCAGGAAAGTGCGAGCCGGGGTGCCGAGTGAGGTCCCACTCGAATCCATCCACATCGTAGCGCGTGCAGGCCTCTCGTAGCGCGTGCAGGCCTCCTCCAGCAGGGCCAGGCGGTGGGCTCGCACCTGTGGTATGGCGAAATTCATGCCAGAAGACTGTTTCTGAAGCCGCTCCTGGGGGGAGGCGCTCTTATCGCCCAGTTCGTACTCCGGATGGTTGCTGAGAAACTCGCTCTTCCACTGAAAGCGGGAACCGTGCAGGTCGTTGAAGCGGTTGCCCACCCAATACTCCATCCCGGCCGCGTGCGCGGCTTCGAGGGATTTCTGCCAGGGGTCGATTCCCTCTTCCCAGAGCCCGAACAGCGTCTCCTGCTGCCGCCACTCGCTCACATAGCCGACCTTGTCCGTGCGGATGCCCCTGGCGCCGGCTACCTCAGTCTGCCAGAGCGGAACGGAGTCGCCGAATCCGAACATATGGCAAACCACGGCATCCACCTGCGTACCGATGAAGCGCCCGACGGCCTCATAGACAAATTCCTCCGGCGTCATCGGCGGCGCGCAGTAGAGGAGAAAGCTCCCGTCGTTGTGGCAGAAGAAGCGCGGTGGTGTGGTCATGTTACAGGATTGTAAATGTCGGAGTAAAACAAGGACACCGATAATTATGTAAACCGAGATTTCTCATAGGGTGGATATGGATCGTTAAAATTATCGCCCTTGGGGTATTTCGGGTGAAAATTGCTCCTTTCAATACGCTTGGGCAATGATTTTTTCTCGGTATCTGCCAGTAGAATGGGCGGTAATTACTATTCGTTGAGGATTTTGCCGTTGTTCGGCGAAAACTGGGGTGAGTTATTCTGTGCGGTTAAATTTATTTCGAAATAATTTCCAGCCGGTCATCGACGACTTTGAGTGTGACGATTTCTCCTTCCTCGAACCGATCGCCTAGAAGAGCTCGGGCTAAGGGATTTTCTACCTGTTTTTGCAAAAAACGTTTCAGCGGACGAGCCCCGTAAACAGGATCGTAGCCGCGTTCCGCAATCCATTGGCGGGCCCCGTTGGCCAGCTCGATTTGGATGTTCCGGTCCCGCAGGCGACGGTTCAGATCGTCAATCAGCAAATCCGTTATCTGGGTAATTTCATCCAGTGAGAGCGGTTTGAAAATAATCGTGTCGTCCACTCGGTTCAAAAATTCGGGACGGAAATTCTGCCGCAGTTCGCTCCATACCGCTTCCCGCACGGAATGAGGAATTTCATCCCCCATAACCCCTTCCTGCAAATACCGGCTGCCCGTATTGGAGGTCATGATAATTACGGTGTTTTTAAAATCAACGGTGTGCCCCTGCGCATCGGTGATGCGGCCATCGTCCATTATTTGCAGCAGGACGTTGAAGACATCCGGGTGGGCTTTTTCGATCTCGTCAAAAAGAATGACCGCATACGGTTTGCGGCGCACCGCCTCCGTCAACTGGCCTCCTTCTTCGTAACCGACATATCCCGGCGGCGCTCCCAGCAAACGCGAGACGCTGTGTTTTTCCATGTATTCGGACATGTCCAGCCGCACCAGGTTTTGTTCGCTGTTAAAAAGAGACTGGGCCAGCGTTTTGGCCAATTCGGTCTTACCCACTCCGGTGGGACCGAGAAAAAGAAAACTGCCAATCGGACGACCGGGGTCTTTGATGCCGGAGCGGGCCCGCAAAATCGCGTCGGCCACTCCCTGCACGGCCTCGTCCTGCCCAATGACGCGCTCGTGCAGCGTTTCTTCGAGTCGGAGCAGCTTTTTCCTTCTCGCCTTCCAGCAGGCGCGTCACGGGGACGCCAGACCATTTGGAGACGATCTCGGCAACCTCGTCCGCCGACACTTCCTCCTTGATCAAATCTCCGAGTTCGCATTTTGCCTCCAGGCCGGCCATTTGCTCCTCCAGTTGCGGCAGGCGGCCGTGGCGCAATTCGGCCAGTTTGTTCAAATCGTAATGGCGTGTTTCGTGGCCTCAATCTCCTCGCGGATTTTGCGCACTTCGTCCACCGATTGCTTTTCCCTTTCCCATTTGCGCCGGAGTGCGTCCGCCTTTTCCCGTTTGCCGGCCAGCTCGCGGCGGAGGTCCTCCAGGCGCCGTCGGCTGGCGTCATCCTTTTCCTTGACTAGGGCGGCCTCCTCGATTTCCAGTTGCAGCACCCGGCGGTTCAAGCCATCCAGATCCGTCGGCAGACTGTCCATTTCCGTGCGGATGAGGGCGCAGGCTTCATCTATCAAGTCGATGGCCTTGTCCGGCAAAAAACGCTCGCTCAGGTAGCGGTTGGAGAGCACAGCCGCATCGCGACCAGGGCGTTGTCCTGAATACGGACCCCGTGATGCACCTCATACCGTTCCCTAAGACCCCTCAGGATGGATATGGTGTCTTCCACCGTGGGTTGATCCACCAAAATGGTTTGAAAGCGCCTCTCCAGGGCGGCGTCTTTTTCAATGTATTGCCGGTATTCGTCCAGGGTGGTCGCCCCAATGCAATGCAGTTCCCCTCGGGCCAGCATCGGTTTGAGCATGTTGCCGGCATCAATGGCGCCTTCCGCCATACCCGCCCCGACGATGGTGTGCAGCTCGTCGATAAACAGGATGATGCGCCCTTCACTGCCTTTGATCTCTTTCAAGACGGCCTTCTTCAGTCTTTCTTCAAACTCGCCCCGGTATTTGGCTCCCGCCACGAGGGAACTCATATCGAGGGCAAAGAGCGTCTTCTCCTTCAAACCATTGGGCACATCGCCCCACACGATGCGCTGGGCCAGCCCCTCCACGATGGCCGTTTTGCCCACCCCCGGTTCCCCGATGAGAACCGGATTGTTCTTCGTCTTGCGGGACAAAATGCGAATGACCCTGCGAATCTCCGCATCGCGCCCGATAACCGGGTCCAGTTTCCCCTGGTGCACCTGCTGGACCAAATCGATACCGTATTTTTCCAATGCCTGATAAGTGGCTTCCGGGTTTTGCGTCGTCACTCGCTGGTTGCCTCGAAGTTCCTTCAGTGCTGCCAGCGCCTTTTTTTCTGTAATTTCAAAATTATCGAAAATTTTCTTCAATTCCAGATGGCCGGTGGTTTTCAGCAAACCGAGAAAAAGGTGTTCCGCGCTGATAAATTCGTCGCGCAGTTCCCCCGCCACCTCCTCCGCCCGGTTGACGGCATCCTGGAAAGCCTGGGTGATCATCATGCGCCCGGCCTCCACGCTTCCGGTTACCGCGGGAAGTCGGTCCAGTTCGCGCTCCAGGGCCAGCTCTACCGCGCTCGGAGTGACAGACATCTGCTCCAGCAACGCGGCCGCCACGCCATCTTCCTGCCCCACGAGCGCCCGCAGCAAGTGCCAGCCGTCCGTCTGCTGATGATTGCGGCGACGGGCAATATTCTGTGCCTCCAAAATAGCCTGGCGGGACTTTTCGGTAAATTTATTCAAATCGATATTCATACAATTCCCATTTAATTGCATAAATCGTTCCAAATTCCGCAAACCTGCCCCCAAGCGGAAATTGCCCCACAAACCCCTTACCTATGGGGACTCTCAAGCCCCTCATCAAAATGCCGGCGCACTCCGGAACCGGAACTCCCGTGCCATTCCGGGTGACACCGCACCTAAATGTGCCATTTTGACACACTTAATCGCCGCCCAATCTAAGAATGGACTTACGGTGGGCGGCCCTCCCGCTCTATATTTCATTTTTTCCCTTTATGGCGGGAAAACATACCCAGGATTTTTCCCGCGAAATCATCGGAGAGACCGAACCTGGATTTCAACCTGGAATAGAGATGGACGAGTATTTTATCGATCCAGACAAAGGGGGCTTTCCAGCTTTCGCCGGGGCGGGTTCTGTAGTCGGTGGAACGCCCTTTTTGGCTGGAATCTTCATTCAAGGTGTAATAATAAAGGGCCAGGCTGCGCCGGTAGCGGTCGGCGGGGCAGGTCATGGCATCGGGATGCCCGTGATAGGAGTGCTCGGAAGTTGAAAAAATCACGGCCCGGTTGAAAAAAGGCGCGATTTTAGCCTTCATCTCTTTCATGGGCCGGTCCCACAGTTCGAGGCTACCGCCCCATTCTTCTTTCCAGCCTTCATTGAGGTAAAGGATGAGATTGCAGCGCCTTTGCCAATTCGGCTTTTTGTGGTGCATGGTAAAGTCGGCATGCATGTTTAAAAAGCCTCCAAGGCCGCTCTGGTGCATGCCGCCGCCTTCCAGGCTGGGATCGGGCATCAACCCCGCAATGCCGGTCAGCCGGGACAAAAATTCGACAAACCTGGGCGAATTGAAGTCGTCGATGACTTTGCCGATCGCTTCCGGAAACTGGCTCCGTTTATTCAGACCGGTCTTGTTTTCATTGAAATGCCGGTATTTTATCCAGGCTTTGTCCCGCGGCGAGGGAAACTCCTTTAAGACTTCCCGCAAAACATCTTCTTCATGGAAATTGTCCAGAAATATATGGGGAAATGGATCGCCTTTTTGATAACGTCCCGCCAGTTCGTCTAACTGGTCATCCCAGCGATTATAGGGAAATATCTCTTGTCGGCTCTCTGTGCGTTGAAAAACGGTCATGTGGCCTTATATCAAGTCGGCTGCAATTCCGGTTTGAGAACGCCGATGCACCGCAAATTGCGATAGCGCTGGGCATAATCAAGCCCGTAGCCGATGACAAACTCGTCCGGAATATGAAAACCCACCCAATCGACCGAAAAATCGACTAGCCGGCGGACTTTTTTCTCCAACAAAACACAGGTTCGCAGGGAGGCCGGCTGCATCTCTTCCACATATTTGACAACTTTGGTGATAGTCTTTCCCGTATCGAAAATGTCATCCACCAGAAGAACGTGCCGGCCACCGAGATCGAGCGACAAGGTGCTGGTGATCTGCGGTGCGCCCACCGGGGTGGTCGAATTTTCGTAACTGGAAACGCGAATACAGTCGATCCTGACCGGCCCCGGCATGTTGCGAACCAAATCCGCGGTGAACAATATGGCCCCGTTGATGATGGAGATAACGGTTACTTCTTCATCTCCGTAATGCTCGGAGATTTCCCCTGCCAGCTCCTTCACCCGCGTTTTAATTTGCTCCTCCGTTAACAACGTTTTAGAAAGATCGTTCAGCATTGGTGTGGTTTTTCCCGGAAATGAATTGAAGTTCAGAATAGTGATTAAGGTTCCCCAAAAAATATGTGACCGGCTCTTTTCAACCCGGCTTTTCATAACAAAGGAAGGCGCGGCAATCCTGTCAACAGCCATGAAGGCGCGGCAATCCTGTCAACAGCCATGAAGGCGCGGCAATCCTGTCAACAGCCATGAAGGCGCGGCAATCCTGTCAACAGCCATGAAGGCGCGGCAATCCTGTCAACAGCCATCCATGGCGGCGGTAAACTTTCCCCTCAAGCCGATGTCAAGGTAGTGTTGAAAGCCAGATTCGGGGCCAGCCATTTTTCCGCCTCTTCCAGGGTAACGCCTTTACGCCGGGCGTAGTCCTCGACCTGGTCCAGCCCGATCGGGCCAACGCGGAAATACTTCGATTCGGGACTTGCGAAATAGAGTCCCGAAACCGATGAGGCCGGATACATGGCGTAAGTTTCCGTCAGGCGGATGCCGGCATTTTTCTCCGCCTGCAAAAGGTCCCAGATAACCTGTTTTTGGGTGTGGTCCGGGCAGGTCGGGTAACCAGCCGCCGGGCGGATGCCGCGGTATTTTTCCTTGATCAGGTCTTGCAGCGAAAGTTCTTCCTCCTTGCCGTATCCGAGCAGGTCGCGAACTTTTTTATGCATCAGTTCGGCCAGTGCCTCGGCCATCCGGTCGCCAATGGCTTTCACCATTATGGATCGGTAGTCGTCCTTGTCTTTTTCAAAAGATGCCGCCCATTCGTCCAGCTCACTACCGGCGGTGACGGCGAAAGCTCCCACCGTGTCGGTCTTTCCGGTTTCCTTGGGCGCAACGAAGTCAGCCAGGCACAAATAAGGGGAGCCGCCCAATTTTTCCTGCTGCTGCCGAAGCATGTGCAAGGTGCCCAATGTCTTGCTCCTGGCGGTGTCGGAATAAATATTGATGTCGTCCCCATCGCTGTTGGCTGGCCAGAGTCCTATGACGGCGTTGGCCCTCATGCGTTTTTTGCGAATAATATCGTCAAACATCTCCTGGGCTTCGGTATAGAGTTCACGGGCCTGTTCGCCATGCCTGGGGTGGTCGAGAATTTTAGGAAAAACGCCCCTTAAATCCCAGGCCCAGAAAAACGGCGACCAATCGACGTAACCGGCAATTTCCTCCAGCGGATAATCGTTGAAAACCTGCACCCCGTATTGCGCTGGTTCGACCAAACTCGCATTCTCCCAATCGATGCGGATTTTTCCTTCCCGCGCTTCCGCCAGAGAAACCAGTTGAACAGGGTCCTTTTTCCCTTGGCGGATGCGCAACCTCTCATATTCCTGCCGTGTGTTTTGGACATAAGCCTCCTTTTTTTCCGCATTGAGCAAATGGCTGCAAACCTCCGTCACCCTGGAAGCATCGATTACATGATGGACCGGACCGGTGTAGAGCGGGGCAATTCTAATCGCCGTGTGCAGTTTGCTCGTGGTGGCGCCGCCGATGAGCAGCGGCGTGTCCATGCCCAGCCGGGCCATTTCCTCGGCCACATGCTCCATTTCCCCCAGCGAAGGCGTAATCAGGCCGCTCAGCCCGATCAGGTCGGCCGCCCGACTGCGGGCCGTTTCCAGGATTTTCTCACACGGGACCATCACGCCGAGATCGATCACCTCGTAGTTGTTGCAGGAAAGAATCACTTCCACGATTTTCTTGCCGATGTCGTGCACGTCGCCCCGCACCGTGGCCAGGACTATTTTCCCCCGCGACAGACTTTTCTGCGAGGATTCTTTTTCGGCCTCCATATAAGGCATCAGGTAGGCCACCGCTTTTTTCATCACCCGGGCACTCTTGACCACCTGGGGTAGAAACATTTTTCCCGCCCCGAAAAGATCGCCCACGATTTTCATGCCATCCATCAGCGGGCCCTCGATGACGTGCAGAGGACGGTCGTATTTTACCCGCGCCTCCTCCGTATCCTCCTCGATAAACGCGGTGATTCCCCGCACCAAGGAATGGCTAAGGCGTTTTTCAACCGTTTCCTCCCGCCAGGCCAACCGCTCCTTCTGGTCGATTTTTTTGCCGTCACCCTTAACCTGCTCGGCAAATTCGAGCAGCCGGTCGGTGGCGTCCTTTCTGCGATTGAAGAGAACATCCTCCACTTTCTCCAGAAGGTCTTTGGGGATTTCCTCGTAAACGGCCAACATCCCGGCATTGACGATGGCCATGTCCAGCCCTGCCTGGATGCCGTGGTAGAGAAAAGACGAATGCATGGCCTCGCGGATCACATTGTTGCCGCGAAAGGAAAACGATACGTTGCTCAGGCCGCCGCTGACCCGAACATGGGGGCAAGCCGCCTTGATCTCCGGGATCGCCTGGAGATAGTTTTTGGCGTAATCGTTATGCTCCTCCATGCCCGTGGCCACCGTCAGGATGTTGGGATCGAAAATAATATCGGTGGCCGAAAGACCGGCTTTTTCCGTCAGCAGCCTATAAGCGCGACGGCAAATTTTCACCTTGTCCTCCTTGCCCGCCGCCTGGCCTTTTTCGTCGAAAGCCATCACCACGACGGCCGCCCCGTAGCGCCGGGCCAGCCGGGCCTGCCGCAGAAATTCCTCCTCCCCGCCTTTCAAACTGATGGAGTTGACCACGCATTTGCCCTGCGCGCATTTGAGGCCCGCCTCGATCACCTCCCAATCGGAACTGTCGATCATGATTGGGACCCTTGAAATATCCGGTTCGGCCCCGATTTGGTTCAAAAAAGTCGTCATGCAAGCCGGGCCGTCGAGCAAACCATCGTCGAAATTAACATCGATCATATTGGCCCCGTTTTCCACCTGCTGGCGGGCCACATCCAGGGCGGCCTCAAAATCCTCGTTTTTGATGAGCTTGCGGAAACGGGCCGAACCGGTCACATTGGTCCGCTCCCCGATCATCAAAAAGGGCGCATAGGATCCCTTCAAATTGAGCGCCTCCAGACCGCTGTAACGGGAGGCAGGGGCAATATCGCGAATCTGCCGGGGTTTGAAATCCCCAACCGCACGGGCGATGGCCCGGATATGGTCCGGGGTGCTCCCGCAGCAGCCCCCCACCAGGTTCAGCCAGCCCTCCCTGGCGAAATCGGCCAGCACCACCGCCATGTGTTCCGGGGTGTCGTCATATTCGCCGAAAGCGTTGGGCAGACCGGCATTGGGATAACAGCTCACAAAAGTATCCGCAATCCAGGACAACTCCTCGATGTAGGGCCGCATCTCATCGGCCCCCAAGGCACAATTGATCCCCACGCTGATCGGCCTGGCATGGGCAACCGAGTTCCAGAACGCCTCCACCGTCTGGCCCGACAAGGTGCGCCCCGAGGCGTCCGTAATGGTGACCGAAATCATCAGCGGTAACCTCTCCCGTCCGCTATCCCACAATTGCTCGATGGCAAACAAGGCCGCTTTCAAATTAAGGGTGTCGAAAACGGTTTCCGGCAGTAGGATATCGACGCCGCCATCGACCAGCCCCCGGGCCTGCTCGCAGTAAGATTCCACCAGTTGGTCGAAAGTCACCGCCCGGAACCCCGGATTGTTCACATCCGGCGAGAGCGAAGCCGTCTTATTGGTCGGCCCCAGCGCCCCCGCCACAAAGCACTGGCGGCCGGGATTTTCCGCCACGAACTGATCGACCGTCTTCCGGGCCAGCTCGGCCGCGCTGCGATTGATTTCATAAGCCAGACCCTCCAACCCGTAATCGGCCTGGGCGATGCTCGTGCCGTTAAAAGTGTTCGTCTCGATAATATCCGAACCGGCCTCCAGAAAACCTCGATGGATGCGCTCGATAGCCTCCGGGCGCGTAATACAGAGCAGATCATTGTCGCCCTTCAAGTCCTTTGGGTGGTCCTTGAAACGCTCACCCCGAAAATCCTCCTCCCCGAAATCGTATTTCTGGATCATCGTCCCCATCGCCCCGTCCAGCAGCAAAATGCGCTCTGCCAACAGCTTCTTTAGGGCAATCTCCCGCTCCGTCAGCACACGCCGACAGCCACCGGTAGCTTCTTCATTGAGGGCCGGGTTTTTCATTAATCAATATATCCGTATATCTTGATATATAAGTCAAGAGTTTTCTCTTAATTGCCAGTTATCGGTCATTTTCCAACATATTCTCCATAATTTCCAAGAAGCGCCCGAAAAGTCCAAAATTATCTCAATTTCCTCATCCCCAGAAGCTCCGCCGCGTTCAGAAGCTCCGCCGCGTTCATGAGAGGCTTATACCACAAAAAAAGGAAAACGTCAATGGATAGGTTGGCTCCGTTTGATGCGTTTGAATAAACTTCGATTTTCGGGGTATTTTTCGCCAAAAAAACCAAATTTCACCTAAAAAGCACCCTCCTGACAGATAAAAAACCGCCAATCACCGATAATATACCCCAAAATATCGTAAAACCGCAGATCGCACAGATAAACACAGTTAATAAAAAAGCATATTTACCACTACTGCATAATTATCTGTGTCCATCTGTGTAATCTGTGGTAAAAAATTAGGTAGTGTATTCCTACTTAATACACTACCTAAAAAAGTATAAATATCATATAATTTCATATTTGTTCCGTAAAGAATGTAAACGCCGGGATGAAACCGGTACGGGGGTCGGGGTAAAACCGGTACGCTTGGAATAAGGTTTAGGTTAGTAATTGCAGGTACGTCAAGGTTTAGGGTTTGGGAGTTGGTTTTGGGGATTGGCTTGGGGTCGGTGAGGAGGCCGGAGGCCGACGAGCCGGGCCCAAGGCGTTTATTGTTTTGTGCCACGGCGACGGCGTCGAGCATCGCGCAAGCGGTAGCTTTGCCCGTTGGCTTCGAGGATATGCACCCGATGGGTGAGTCGGTCCAGCAGAGCTCCGGTGAGCCGTTCGGAACCGAGCACTTCGATCTAGTTCTCAAAGGGCAGGTTGGTGGTGACGATGAGACTGGTGCGCTCGTAAGCGCGGCTGACCACGTCGAAGAGCAGTTCGGAACCGGTCTTGGAAAAAGGGACGTAACCGAGTTCGTCGAGGATGAGTAGGTCGAGCCTTTCGAGTTGCTTCATGAAGCGCTGCAGGTCGTGGTTGTCGCGTTGCTCGAGCATATGGGTAACCAGGGCGGTGACCCCGAAGAAACGGATCCGCCGGCCCTGGGCACAGGCGGCAAAGCCCAGGGCGGTGGCCAGGTGCGTTTTACCGGTACCGGCGTTACCGAGGAGCAGCACGTTTTCGCGCTGGTCGACATACTCCCCGCGCATGAGCTCTCGGATGAGCGCTTCGTTGATCGAGGGCTGCGCTTCAAAGGCGAAGCTCTCGAGGGTCTTGAGCACGGGGAAACGGGCGTTTTTGATCCGCCGCTGGGCGGCCCGCTGTTCGCGTTCAATGAGCTCCCGTTCGACCAGATGCAACAAAAAGGCGGCGTAATCGAGCCGGTCCCGGGAACAAGCCGCGGCCACCGCCGGCCATTCGCGCAGGATGGTGGGCAACTTCAGTTTCTTGAGGTGATGGTGTAACAGCAGCTGGTTTTTTTCTTCCTTCATAAAGCCCCTCCTGGAATCTTGAGCAGTTCGCTGTAGGCACCGAGGTCAGGGGCGGCCACACGGACGTGACGCAGGTGTGGATGGCCGTCCAGCCGGAAGGTTCTGCTCCCGTAGTCTTCCTGAGGATAGAGATACTGGGCGATGGCCTCACGAGTCAGTCCCCCCACCCGCAGGGCCGAGACGACGGCCTGCTGCAAGGCCGCCATGGGGTGTTTCTCCAACAGCCGCAGCACCCGGATATACTCCCGGGTGCCTTCGCCCCCGCATTGGCTTTCGAGCCGGCGTCTGAGGACCTGCAGGCACTGCGGCAACTGCCAGCCCGAGAGTGGGCGGGCGAAGTCCAAAGCGCCCGGTTTTTTCTCCAGCAAAGCCAGGTAGTGCACCGGCTCGAAAGAGACTTGCTCTTTATCCCAAATGCGGCGGTGCCGGGCCACCTCTTGGCCCCCACAGAAGATCACCACCTGCCGACAGGACCCTTCCACCACCACCGGATGGTGGGCGCAGCGCACCGGCACCGAATAGTCGTTGCACTCGAAGCGCACCAGCGAGAGGCTGCTGACGCAGGTCGAGCGTTTGCGGCTCGCTTCAAAGGGTATGGGCGGCAACGCCAGCATGACGGCGCGCTCCTCGGCCAGCAGTTCCTTTTTCACCGCCCTTTTCCCGCGTAATTTACGCTCCATGTCCCGCTCACATGCCTCCAACAGCTTTGCGTTGAGTTCCTCCAGGTCCCGAACCTGCGGTACCGGTACCAGGAAGTTGGCCCGGGCATAACGCACGATCCCCTCGACCACGCCCTTCTCGTTGGGCCGGGCGGGCAGACAGAAGTGTTCCTCGAACAGGTAATGGCTCTGTAGCTGCAGAAACCCGTCGGTCAGCTTGCGTTCACGCGAACCGATAATCTTACCCACCGCCACCTTCGAGTTGTCATAGCTGATGCGCCGGGGCACCGCCCCGAAAAACTCAAAAGCTCGCAGGTGCCCCTCCCAGAAGCTCTCCGTGCACTCCCGTTCGAACACCTGCACGAAAAAGGCATCGCTGTAGGGCAGGCTCATGGCAAAAAATGGCCGCCTACGCAATTGCCCCGCCTCCTTCACCAGGGCATGACCGAAGTCCACCTGTCCCTCCCCGGGGCGGTGCTCCAGCGGCACGAACACTTCCCGCCGCCTCGCTCGCAGCTCGGCCACCACCTCCTTGACCGCCGTGTAGCCCCCTTGGTAGCCCTTCTCCCGACCCAAACGCTGGTAGATCCGTTTGGCCGTATGGCGCTGCTTCTTGGGCACGTTCCGGTCCGCTTTGAGCACCTCCTCGATCCAGCCCACATACGGATCGATCTTGCGCTCTCGCCTCTTCTTGCGCCGGTATCCCGGCGGCTGGGAATAGGCCAGCATCTTTCCCAGGGTCTCCCAGTGCAGTCCCTCTTCTCGCATTACAGAGCGCTTGCTCTGCTTGTCCCGCAGCACTTTGTGCCGCACTCTTGTCCATTGCTTCATATCTCGATACACTCCTCCTTTCTAGGATAAGCGTACCGGTTTTAAAGCGCCCTCTTTACCGTACCGGTTTTTCCCCGGCGTTTACATTGGCGGCCGCCAGGTGAAAAACGCAGAGAAAGTCTTGAGTGTTTACGAACTCGATGTGCAGGTGATTGTGCGAGGTAAAGCGGGCCAAGAGGTCGAGTTCGGCAACACCCTGTTTTTGGGAGAAAGCGTTGAAGGGTACCTGCTGGACTGGAAACTCTACGGCAGCCGAACTCCAAGCGAAAATGAACAAATGCAAGAGAGTTTGCAAAGACAGAACCGCTTCAACCTGGAAGAACCCATAGCGGCCATGTGCGCGGACCGGGGATTTGCCTCCCAGCGGGCCCGCCGGCAGTTAGCCCAGGAGGGAATCTACGACGCGCTCTGTCCACGCGATCCGAAGCAGTTGAAAAAACGGATGGAGGAACCACTGTTCAGACAATTGCAAAAGCGCCGGGCCAGCACCGAAGGGCGGATCGGGGTATTGAAGAATCGCTGGCAGGCCGGGCGGTTGCGCAGCAAAGGCTTTGCCAACCGCTCGATCAGCGTAGCCTGGTCGGTACTCTCGCACAACCTATGGAAAGTAGCCAAGATGCTGGCCCAGCAAGACGAACTAAAAACCAAAGCGGCGGCCTAGAGAGCGGAAAAGCAAGGACAATACTTTTTCACAGCCTTACTGTCGGCTCATACAAAGAAAACCAGGCAACCGGACCCCAAAACCAGTATCCTAACGTCATAGGAGAGCAAAGTTGATACTCTCCCAAATGCAAATACCTCTAAAATGAGCGCCTATCAAAAGCCCTCGCAAAAATCACCCTTTTGGGACAGCCTCTAGGATAAGCGTACCGGTTTTAAAGCGCCCTCTTTACCGTACCGGTTTTTCCCCGGCGTTTACAGTAAAGAACCCTTTTCGGGTTAACCTTATTCGACTTCTCACGGTATAATTGTTCCGTTTGCTGTTTCAAAATTTCAAGAGCTTCAGCTGCTTGTTCAGGAGAACCGTTAAAGTAAAGATCTCCTGCTCTATCGTAAAGGCTCTATCGTAAAGGCTATAGTAATCAGGTCTCTGCTCTTTATTGCAGCTAGAGAAACCTAATACCAGCATTCCAATAAAACATATTCCTAATTTGGATAATTTCTTCATTTTCCTCTTAATACTTTTCAGACTGGATTATTAAGTGCTTTTTGATATTGTTGGCCCAACTAGCAAAAGGGGTTATAAGAACTCAATGTTCATAATTCATATTCTAGAGGCTGTCCCAAAAGGGTGATTTTTGCGAGGGCTTTTGATAGGCGCTCATTTTAGAGGTATTTGCATTTGGGAGAGTATCAACTTTGCTCTCCTATGACGTTAGGATACTGGTTTTGGGGTCCGGTTGCCTGGTTTTCTTTGTATGAGCCGACAGTACGGCTGTGAAAAAGTATTGTCCTTGCTTTTCCGCTCTCTAGGCCGCCGCTTTGGTTTTTAGTTCGTCTTGCTGGGCCAGCATCTTGGCTACTTTCCATAGGTTGTGCGAGAGTACCGACCAGGCTACGCTGATCGAGCGGTTGGCAAAGCCTTTGCTGCGCAACCGCCCGGCCTGCCAGCGATTCTTCAATACCCCGATCCGCCCTTCGGTGCTGGCCCGGCGCTTTTGCAATTGTCTGAACAGTGGTTCCTCCATCCGTTTTTTCAACTGCTTCGGATCGCGTGGACAGAGCGCGTCGTAGATTCCCTCCTGGGCTAACTGCCGGCGGGCCCGCTGGGAGGCAAATCCCCGGTCCGCGCACATGGCCGCTATGGGTTCTTCCAGGTTGAAGCGGTTCTGTCTTTGCAAACTCTCTTGCATTTGTTCATTTTCGCTTGGAGTTCGGCTGCCGTAGAGTTTCCAGTCCAGCAGGTACCCTTCAACGCTTTCTCCCAAAAACAGGGTGTTGCCGAACTCGACCTCTTGGCCCGCTTTACCTCGCACAATCACCTGCACATCGAGTTCGTAAACACTCAAGACTTTCTCTGCGTTTTTCACCTGGCGGCCGCCAATGATCCGCTCGTGCGCCTGTTTGATGACCACCGGGATTTGCTCGCTCATGCGCTCCATCCGGGCGAGGATCTGTTGGACCTGTTTTTCGCTGTAATCGCTTTGCTCCCAGCAGGCTTGCAATAATTCCCGGTGACTGCGGGCATGCTCCCCGATCCGTTTGAGCAGCTTTTTCATCTGCCTCAAGATACCCTTGCGCTGCCGCTCGCTGTCCTTTCGCCGCCGGCTGTGGGTCATCTGTATGCACAGCCGATTCATCTGCCGAGCCAAGGGCTCCGGTTCGATCGGCATGCGATGGCGCACACCGGCCTTCTCGCGGATCAGCCGGATCGCTTTGAGCAACGTGCCGGCTACATCCTTGAGTAATACCCAGTCCGTCGGCCAATGAATGTTAGCCTCCAAACAGGTGCCGTCGATCAGGCAAATGGTGGTGTCAATCGGCTTGTCCAATCCCACCTGCCGGGCCAGAAGGGCATCGGCCACCACCTCAGTCAAGGTCCGGTGCAAGGCCCTCAACTGCTCTTCGCTGAAAAACTTCGAGGCCCGCTCCAGGGTGCTTTTGGAGATGCCCCTGATGCCATCGATCTGCCGGACACGGCAAAAGTCGGCCAACAGATCGCTGCTGCCCAGAGCCCGCGACAGATGCCGAAACGAAATCCCTCCGAGCAGACGGCCCAGCGTATCCATGCGCAGTGCCTTGATGGCAAAACTGGCCCGCTGCCGCCGGGCCTTTAGACCCATTGGCGGCCACCCCTCCAAGGCCTGCGATTCCACCTCCGAGTCGATCAGCAGCCGATCGATTCGATCAATGGTGGCGCGGAAGTTATCGTAATCGAGGCACCGGTCGACCACAGTTAAAGCTGGACGCAGGAGGCATTGGATGGCTATATTTTTCATAGAAAGGGCTATATTGATTTTCGCTAACTCAATTATAGAACCCTTTTTTGGCCGGATCGAGCAAAAACTTGCTCTTTCCGGCTCTTTTTATCAACGTCATCCAGTTGACTATAAAATCTTTATATTTTTGGGACAGCCTCTATTCTATGTGTCCAGAAACGTTTTTGAACCTATGAGTTCTTCTCAATCCTCCGTTTATCAATTCAATATGCAATTAAAAAACCGACCAGCCTCTCCGGCTGTGGAGGAGCGAATTTAAAAGCATCGCCTCTCGGTTCGACTCTTGACAAAAACACTTTTTGTTTCCTTCCCATATTGACGATTCCGTTAAAAATCCCGCGAAAACCCCCGAAGAGTCATTATTTTAAAAACCGTGATGAAATTTCCACTTCATAATACATGTTCATCCGTGAAATCCGTGGTCAAAAATATACCTCCCTACTCATCTGCGTTATCTGCGGTTCAAAACATCCCCATCCTGACTAAAGACAGACGCCTCCGAAGCGCCCACTTCCTCCGCACCATCTGGTAATCGGGATTTTACTCCTCGACCTCAAGTCAGTTAAATACATAAATGGCCGGTATTATGAAAAGTCGTATCACATTTAGAATTACCGTTATGGGAAAAATATTTTTTGCCCTGGCCGTTATTTTATTCGTTTTCACCTCCCGCGGCGGGGCGCAATTGACTGGCACCGTCGATGCTCAAAAAGGAGAGTTCTCCATCATAGCCATTCCCGACACACAGCGTTATGCCTACTACAATCCGGAACTTTTCTTTGCCCAGACAAAATGGATTGGGGACAACCGGGAAAATTTAAATATCCAGTTTGTCGTCCACCTCGGCGATATCGTCGATGAAAACACGGACGCCGAATGGAGGGTGGCGGATAAGGCCATGGGCACGCTAGATGGCGTCGTCCCCTACAGTGTCGCTCCCGGCAACCACGACATGAGCAAAATCAACGGGAAAGTCATTCACAATTCGAGCAAGTATAACGCGATTTTCCCGCCCCTTCGATTCAAGGGAAATTCTTGGTATGGCGGGCACAAGGGCGTCACAAATGAAAACAATTACTGTTTTTTTCAAGCCGGGGGTCGGGAATACATGGTAGTGAGCCTGGAATACGGCCCTTCCGACGAGACCTTGCATTGGGCCAATGATTTGCTGCCCCGGTATCCTCAAAAGCGGGTCATCGTAGTGACGCATTGTTATATGTATAACGATGATACGCGGTTGGGCGATGGCGATCGCTATAATCCCCACCATCACGACCCCAAATTCAACGATGGCGAACAAATGTGGGAAAAATTCGTGCGCCGCCATGAAAGCATTTTCCTCGTCCTCAGCGGCCATGTCAAAGGAGACGGGGCCGGACGCTTGATCAGCCAAGGCGATCATGGAAACCCGGTTTACCAGATTCTATCCAATTACCAGATGGCAGCCAACGGCGGCAATGGCTGGCTCAGAATCATGACCTTCGCCCCGAAGGATGAAAAGATCTTCGTTTCGACTTATTCGCCTTCTCTCGACCGCATGAACAAAGATTCAGAGCACGTCTTTGTCATCAACGAAAAGACAATGGTATTTGAGTAATAACGCGAGGAACTTCAAAATTCCGGTTACAGAAGCTTGCCTATTACCTGCAGTGCGACCGAGAGGGTGGCAAAATCGAGAGGCTCCGATGCTTTCATGTCTTCCAGGCTTTTGAGAGCATGCTCGAAGCTATCCCGGTGTTTCTGCAGCCAGTGGGCGACAGCCTCAGCGGGGGAGCGCTTGCCGCCGCCATTGCGGGCGGTTATGCGGACCACCAAATCCCGCTGCAATTGATAAATGTTTTCCCGTAATGTGCCCCTGGCTACGGCTTGCCAGTGCCCTTCCACCTGCAAATTTTCAATTTGGCTGCGCAGCCAGTTCAATTGCACCTGCACACCGGCATCAAAATAGCAGGCGGCCAGCCATTCAAGATCAGCTGCGCCGCCGGCCGCCACTTCGGTAATATCGAGGGCCGAATACATGAACTCAAGACCGGCAATGCGCCTGGCAATATTCTCGGAAACGCCATTTTCTTGCAGCCCCTGCGCAGTGGTTATAAATTTCTCCGGCCTCGCCAGCAATTGGGAAAGTTTTCCTACCAAAACATCCATGCCCGGCTTGTAGGCCGACACCGCTTCCTGGATATTCACACACCGCCCCGGTGATTGCAGCAACCAGCGCGTGACATGCTTGAGGTTGCGGCTGATGTCGACCATTATGCCGTATTGCATGGAGGCGTCGATGGCATTGTCCAGGCTCTCGATTTCCTTCCAAAGCGATCTTGCGTCAAAAACCTCCCTGGCAATGGTATAGGCGCGCGTTATGCGGGCGATGTCGGCCCCCGTCTCCTCCTGCATGCGGTAGGCGAAGGTAGGCCCCATACGATGGGCCATGCTGTTGGTGGCCAGCATAACAATGATTTCCCGCCGCAGAGTATGGCTTTCCATCAGGTCCCTATAAGGTTTGTGCAGGGGCATGGGGAAATAAATCTCCAGTTCCTGCGCCAGATAGCTGTCTTCGGGCACGGACGACTCGATCAAATCATTATAAGTGGTTATTTTGGCATAGGAGAGAAGCACCGACAATTCCGGCCGGGTCAGGCCCAGCCCGGCTTTTTTGCGTTCCTCTATGGTGGCGTCGGACGGCAGGAATTCCAGTTCGCGATTGAGAAAACCGTCGCGCTCGAGCGCCCGGATGAGAAAGGCGTGCTCGTTCAGCCGTTCCACCGCGGTAGATTCCATCATGCTGATGGCCTGGGTTTGCCGATAGTTGCCCAATACCACCAGAGAGGCCACTTCATCGGTCATTTCATGCAGGAGTTTTTTGCGTTCATCTTCTCCCAGGCTGCCTTGCAGCAGGGCTTTGTTGAGCAGGATTTTTATATTAACCTCCCGGTCCGAGCAATCCACGCCGCCCACATTGTCGATAAAATCGGCGTTGATGCGACCCCCCATGAGGGCATACTCGACCCGGCCCAATTGGGTGAACCCTAGGTTGCCGCCCTCCCCGACGACCTTGCAGCGCAATTGGCGCCCGTCAACGCGCAGGCCCTCATTGGCGTGGTCGCCCACCTCGGCATTGCTTTCGGTCGAGGCTTTGCAATAAGTGCCGATGCCTCCATTCCAAAGCAAGTCCGCCTCCAACTTCAAAATAGCCCGGATGAGAGCATTGGGGTTAAGGGAAGCCTCCTCCAGACCCAGCATTTTTTGCAATATGCTGTTGAGGTGAATCTCTTTCTCATCGCGGGAAAAAACGCCGCCTCCCTTCGATATCAATCCCCCGTTATAGTCCGCCCAGGTGGAGCGGGGCAGCTTGAACAATCTTTCCCTCTCGAGGTAGCTTTTCTCCGGGTCCGGATTGGGATCGAGAAAAATGTGCATGTGATTAAAGGCCGCTTGCAGCTTGAGATGCCGGGATTGCAGCAAACCATTGCCAAAAACATCACCGGCCATGTCGCCGATGCCCACCACCGTTATATCCTCCTTTTGTGGGTCCCTGCCCATTTCGCGAAAATGCCTTTTAGCCGATTCCCAGGCCCCTCGGGCAGTGATGCCCATCACTTTGTGGTCGTACCCGACCGAGCCGCCGGAAGCAAAGGCGTCGCCCAGCCAGAATCCGTATTGGTGTGAAATCTCGTTGGCGATATCGGAAAAAGTCGCCGTGCCCTTGTCGGCGGCAACGACCAGGTAAGGATCGTCCCGGTCGAGGCACACGGTTTGCTCCGGTCTGAGGATGCCTTTTTCATTGATATTGTCCGTCAGATCGAGCAAACCGCTGACAAACCCACGGTAGCATTGCACGACCTCCGCCATGACTTCGTTGCGGTCCCCCGTTGGGGGTAGCTGCTTGGCCACAAAACCGCCTTTGGCTCCGTCCGGCACGATTACCGTATTTTTCACTACCTGTGCTTTCATCAGGCCGAGAACCTCGGTGCGAAAGTCCTCCCGGCGGTCCGACCAGCGAAGCCCGCCCCGGGCGATCCGGCCTCCCCTCAGGTGAATGCCCTCGAACCTCGGTGAATATACAAAAATTTCGAACATGGGCCGGGGCTCGGGCAAGTTGGGTATCTGCCGCGGGTCCATTTTTATGGACAAGCACGGTTTGAATGCGCCCTTTTCCCCGGTCTGAAAATAATTGGTTCTCAGGGTGGCCTTGATGACATCGAAGAAGCTCCGCAATATGCGGTCTTCATCCAGGCTGCGAACTTTACGCAGGGATTGCTGGAAGGTTTTGGAGAGGGAAGAATCTTTCCCTTGGCGCTGCTTTTTGGTTATTTTTTTTGGCTCGAACCGGTTTTCAAACAACTGGATGAGCAGGCGGGCCACCTCGTGATTTGACTCAAGGGCCTTTTCCATATAGGCTTGGCTGAAAGGGACGCCGGTTTGCAAAAGGTATTTGCAATAAGCGCGTAGCAATGTGGTTTGGCGGCTGGTCAGCCGGGAGCGCAATACCAGTTTATTGAAGCCGTCATTTTCCATCAGCCCAAGCCAGGTCTGGATAAAGGCATCCTTGAATATCCCGTCCACCTCTTTTGTCTCGAAGGCGTCCAATTGCCCGCACTCCATCTCGAAATCCTGCAACCGGATAACGGACCCATCCCGGAATTTCAATTTATAAGGCCTCTCACTGAGCACCTGTAGCCCCATGTTTTCCAGCATGGGCAAAACCTCGAATATGGGAATGACCTGCTCCCGGCGAATAATTTTCAGGCTCAGCTTGTTTTTTGAAAACGGCGGCGGCCGGTAAAGGATGAGGCGAAGATTTCCCGGCCCCGGCTCCAGCTTGGCCATTTGCGCGATATCCAGGGCGGCGTCCTGGGGCGCAACGTCTTCCCGATAAGCGGCCGGAAACGCTTTGCCGTAGCGACGGAAATGCCTGAGGCCTTCTTCCTCACCGAAATTATCCGTTAGGGCATCGCAAAGATTATCTTCCCAAGAGCGCACCGTGGCGGCAATTTTCTGCTCGATGATGGGGACCTGCTCCTGAGGAAAAACCCAGGGTGTGGTGTGGATCGTAAAATGTACGCGGGCCAGGACGGACTCCGTCATAACCACACTCGATTTTACCCGTTTTCCCCGCAGAGCCATCATCAGAATGGACTGCACCCGCTCGCGTATGCGAGTGTTATAACGATCGCGCGGGATGAATACGAGGCAGGAAAAATAACGCCCGAATGCCTCTCTGCGAATAAAGAGCTTCACTCTTTGGCGTTCCTGCAGATGAAGAATACCGGTACAAGTTTCCAGCAATTCCTGGGCGGTGCTTTGAAATAGCTCGTCCCTGGGATAGGTATTGAGGATGTGGACGAGAGCTTTTCCGGCGTGACTGGTGGGGTCCATTTCAGAAAGGGCGAGGACTTTTTCGACCTTGTGGCGAAGGAGAGGTATCTGCTGTGGAGTGCTGCTGTAGGCGGCGGAAGTAAAAAGCCCCAGAAAACGCTTTTCGCCCACCATCCTGCCGTCCGCATCATAATCTTTGACAGCTATGTAATCGAGGTCACCGGGCCGATGCACCGTCGCTTGCAGGTTGGCTTTGGTAAGAACTAGGAGATTCTCGAACTGCCCTTGGCCCTGCCCCTCGCGCGACAAGGCATGATTGCTTTGGTATTTCTTATCGTCCTTGTCGCGTAATATTCCCAGCCCGGATTGGTGAGCCCGGTAAAGGACATCTTTCTCTTCCCCGGTCTCATATTTATATTCTCGATAACCCAGAAAGATAAAATTATCTTCCTCCATCCATTTGACGAAAGCCAAGCATTCGGCCACCAATTCGGAATCCAGAGGCGGTGGGTTGAACTCGAGTTCATTGCAAATATTGCGCGCCTTAACCCTCATCTGCTGCCAGTCCTCGATCGATGCGCGCACATCCCGCATGGCCTCGGCAATATCGGTTTCCAACTGCTCGATAAATTCCGGGGCCGTCACCTGATCGATCTCGAAGTGCATGAAAGACTCCAGCAAGCCATCGCCTTCGCCATTGCCCACATCCCCATTAGACTCAATCACTTCAACCAGGCGCCCTTCCGGGTCGCGCCGCACCCGCATTATCGGGTGGATCGTCAAGTGGATGGACAAGCCATGCTTGTTGACCGCCATGCCCAGAGAATCGACCAGGAACGGCATGTCGTCGTTGACCATTTCAATAACCGTGTGATTGGACTCCCACCCGCTTTTTGACCGTGTGGGGTTAAAGATGCGCAGGATCGTTTCTCCCGTCCGGCGAACGCTGCCAAAGCGCAAATGTCCCAAAGCGCTCTGGCCAAGATCGGCCGCCTGATACTCCATAAGGTCTTCCTCCGCTACCGACTGGTAATAACGGCGAACGAATGTTTCCGCCAAAGAGGGAGGCAAATCGCCAGGGCTGGACCGGGCGAAATCCAGAGTTTCACTGAGCAGTTGGGGTTTCACCTGTTCTAGTTGCGCACGCATGGAGTTGAGAATGATTTATCGACATAATCATTCCAAAATTAATCGGAAGGTGGGGCGAGGTAGTAGAGTCCACAAATTTTACGACACAGCAATAGCCTTGCCATTAAACCGGTCAAAACCTATACTGGGCCTTTTCTTCATTCCGAGCAAGCCCGCTTTTAGCATGAAATTCTCAAACCTCTCTCAATGTTTTTGTGCAGTTCTTTTAGGTTCCTTCCAATTGCTGATGGCAGACGATCCCACTATCCGCCACAAAATCTACCAAGCGCCGCCCGGTCCGCCCCCTACCCAGGGACCAACTGAAAAACAAAAGCAAGCGCCCACCAAGCAGCCATCCGCTACAGCCGTGGGCACCCAATACCTCATTGGCGATCCCAGCGATGAGGAGCAACTGGTTCTGGAACTGATCAACCGCTCACGGGCCGACGCCAACGCCGAAGCCCAGCGCTACCTCAACATCCTGCAAAACAACCTCAATGCGGATATTGTCAGCTCGGTCGATTTTTTCGCACAAACCTTGATTACGAGTGTTGCGGAAGGCGAGCGCTACAACACCTTTCTGACCGCCATGGTGGACCAGTTTGCGCTTCAGCCGCAAAATCAACCTCCCTTGTCATTCAATTCCGATTTGATTGATGCGGCCAGGATTCACAGCAATGATATGTTTCAAAACGCCTTCCAGTCCCATACCGGCACGGACGGCAGAAGCTCCAGCCAGCGAATGGGTGACGAGGGTTATCCACAGACGGGGTTTCGGGGAGAGAACATCTTCGCTTTTTCCGATAGCGCCGAGCAAGGCCACGCCGGCTTCGACATCGATTGGGGGACAAGCGGGACTACTGGATTGAATGAAAACGGCATGCAATCGCCGCCGGGGCACCGCAATAACATCCATAGTTCGAATTTCACCGAAATTGGCATCGGAGTAACCCTTGGGGTCAATACGGTTAACAACACCACGGTGGGGCCGTTCGTTCTCACCCAGGATATGGGTTCGCGCTCCGATATCACACCATTCATCACCGGGGTGGCCTATTATGACATTAATGGGAACGATTTTTACGATTTGGGCGAAGGGCTCAGCGGCATCACGGTGGAAGTGGCCGGAAACGACTTTTTCGCCATCACCACGACCAGCGGCGCATATTCGGTGCCTGTCCCGGGAGACGGTTCCTATTCCGTCACTTACTCGGGAACGGGTTTTGATGATGTCATGGAAACGGTGGACATCAGCGGGGAAGCGAGCGAAAAAGTCGATTATACCCCCGTTTACAATGAGCCGGTCATCACCCCGCCCGCCATCGTGGCCGTCGGATCCAACAATAGCTTTCAATTTACCACGGTGGGCGGCGCCACCGGTTACAATATCAGAGAATCCACCCTTTTGGGCGGAACTCCGACCGAAGACGCCGAGGACAACGGAACCAATTGGACCATCGAGCCCGCTGATCCCGGCTATAATATTGTGCAAACATTTGATGTTCCACCTGGCGGCGGGTCGAGGGCGTTCCACCTCGCCCACCCCGATTTTGTGAATCAGGTTTACACCCTTTCGCGCACCTTTTTCCCGGGGGCTTCGAGCAGCCTGCAATTTCAAAGCAGGCTTGGCCTGGCTACCACAGGAGAGTTCGCCATTATAGAAGTTTCCGTAGATGGGGGCAGCAGTTGGGAGGAAGTATTCAGCCAGGCCGGAACGAATAGCTCTAGTGAGTCCAGCTTCAGGCAGGCAACCGTTCCTCTTTCCGATTTTCAAGATAAAGCCATAAATATCCGTTTCTTCTTTAAGACCACGGGAAGCCTTTTCACAAACCCACCCAATGAAACCGGCTGGTATTTTGACAATATCACCCTGACCGATACCCAGGAATTGGGCGGCGTGGTGGAAGGTGAAATCGGGCCCGGCTCCTCCTTCACCTTCAATCCGGAAGCGGTAGGAACTTTTCTTTTGCAGGTGCAAGCCATTAACAACGATCGCTTTTTCCCCTTCGGACCGGCCATCGTCGTGCAATCGGAAATCTCGACCGGTTCAACGGATGTCTTCCGGGGCGAACCCATCGACGAGTTCCCCGGTTGGATGGCTTCGGCCTGGTACAAGAATTACAACATCGATATTTGGCCCTGGATTTTCCACGACGAACACCACTGGCAGTTTGTCGACTCGGGGAGCAGCGAATCGGTTATTTTCCTATGGGACCTCGGTTTGGAGCAATGGATTTTCCTGAATGAAAATACCTACCGCTGGATCTTCATCTTCGGGGGCGACAACACCGGCTGGGCCTTCACCTTCAACGACAACAGGCCGGGACGCCGCTTCTTCGCCAGGCTCGATGGCAGCCTCTCCAGCGTCCCCCCGGATTTACCCGTGAATTGATTGAGTCTGGTTTGGACCAATCAGAACGCAATCCCTCCTCGTTTTGCGGGATTACTGGTGCAGTACGTTTGACATCAGGGAAAAAGTAGAACACCTTAAGAAACACCATATGCAAATAGCTTTTGCTAATCACTGCGTTAATCTCTAACGTTTAATGATTATCATGCCGACAAAACACCCTTACCTCTCAATATTCAGTTATCGAATTGCCTTCATTATCAATATCTTACTGATATTGAACACAGCCACCCATGCCCAAACGGTCGAAATACCCGATAGCAATCTGAAGGCGGCCATCCGCAACACTCTGGGAATTCCCACGGCTGAATTGACCTCGTCTGACTTGGCTAACCTGACTACCCTTGTGGCGACAGACTCAAATATTACCGACCTGACCGGCCTGGAGGCAGCCGTGAACCTGACTACGCTTAATCTCAATGACAACCAGATCAATGACCTCAGCGCCTTGAGCGGCCTCACTAACCTGACAGAGTTAAACCTTCGATTCATCAACGCTTCCCGTCTAAACCGGACCATCGATCTCAGTGCCCTGAGCAGACTCACCAGTCTGACATTGCTAGTCTTCTCCCACAACCAGATCAACGATATTAGTGCCCTAACCCGGATATTTCGTAAAAAAAGTATCGTTGATATGCTTAACTGCTGATATACAGCAGGATAGATCAATAATTAAAGCAATATCAGCGATGACAAAAGGTAAACAATTAAAGCTACAGTTGACAAGGGTAAAAGGCCGCCGTGTGCGGGTTGATTTCAAGGGCGGAGAGGTTACTTCGGATGCCGGACTGCTTTTGATCCGGGAAGTGGATCGGCAGTTGGGCTTGACCGAACGAGCGGCCCGACAGTTAGTGGACAAACGGCAGAAGGGCAAAGTACGCCATGAGGTCTTGGGGATGCTGCGGCAGCGCGTTTACGGGCTGGTGGCGGGCTATGAGGATTTGAACGACTTTGATACCCTGCGCCACGATCCATTGTTGCAAACGGTAACGGGGCGCATTGAAACGTTGGCCAGCGCGCCGACTTTGTGTCGTTTTGAAAACGGGCAGGATCGGCGGGCGGCCTTTGCGGTAAACGAGCTGTTGGTCGAACAGTTCATGGGCTCCTTTGCCGAGGAACCCGAAGAGATCATCCTGGACTTTGACGCCACCGACAATCCGGTGCACGGGCTCCAGGAGGGACGTTTTTTCCACGGTTATTATGATCATTACTGTTTTCTGCCGCTATATGTTTTTTGCGGTGATCAGCTGCTGGTGGCCTACCTGCGGCCGAGCAAGATCGATGCCAGCAAGCATGCCGGGGCCATCCTCAAATTGCTGGTTAAACGGATTCGCCAAAGCTGGCCCCGTACGCGGATTATTTGGCGCGCCGACAGTGGATTTTGTCGAGACCGGATACTCTCTTGGTGCGACCGCAACGAAGTTAGTTACATCGTGGGGATGGCTCGCAATGCACGCTTGCAGCAAGACGCCCAGCAGTTGCAAAAGCAGGCCAAAGAATGGTTCGAACTAAGGGGTAAAAAACAACGGTTATTCCAGGACTTCGTCTATGCTGCCGATTCGTGGCGATGGCTGCGGTTGGTCATCCATAAAGCCGAACACACCGCACAGGGGTCCAACCCGCGCTTCGTGGTGACGAACCTGCCGGGCGATCCCCAGGAGCTTTACGACAAGGTATACTGTGGCCGCGGTGAAATGGAGAACCGAATCAAGGAACAGATGCAATTGTTCAGCGAGCGCACCAGCGCCCATCAATGGTGGGCCAATCAGTGCCGATTGCTCTTGTCGGCGCTGGCCTACACCTTGATGGAAGCCATGCGCCGGTTAGCCTTAAAAGGGACGAAGTGGGCGCGGGCCCAATGCCACACCCTGCGGCTCAAATTAATCAAGATCGGAGCGGTCATCGTGCGCAACACCCGAACGATTCACTTTCACCTAAGTGAGAGTTATCCTTGGGCCAGTCTTCTCAACCATGCGGCCCGCCGATTGGTGCCAACCTAAAGGGTGCATTGGTGCTGCCCCCGGCACTACCGAACCAATGGGGGAAAGGGGGCAGTGTCTCTACACCCTGAAAAACACCTAAAAATCAAGACGATCTGCTCAAAATACAAAGAAATCCATCTCCAATAGCAATAACGAGCCAAACTTTACCCTTCATGAAATATCCGGGCTAAGTGGGCTCACCAGCCTGACAAGTTTAGACCTCAGTTACAACCAAATCAGCGATCTCAACGCTTTAAGCGGACTCACCAACTTGATAGAGTTAAACCTCAACAATTTCAGTGGCCAGAGTGATATTTTCGACCTGACAGGATTAAATCCCAACCCGATCATTGATCTCAGTGCTCTAAGCGGGCTCACCAACCTGACGTGTACTGGATTTGTTGGACACGGGATTCTCTTATATTCATTGTTTATTGATTAGTGTGTCAGGCGGCTTGTTTTGGTAAAGGGTTTTGTTTTCTCGTTGCCCCCCATGGGGGGCAAATATTTTCCTCGAATTGGACTGGGCTTTGGTAACTCAGAGAGGAATGTTTGCGATATCGGTTGTAGAAGATTTCCACGTATTCGAAGACAGTTGATCGCAGTTCGCGCTCGTCGGCAAAGTGGCGGCCTCGAATCGTGCTGGTCTTGAAGCGGCCGTAGAACGATTCCATGGCCGCGTTGTCGTAGCAGTTGCCTTGGGCGCTCATGCTCGGCTTCATGCCTAGTTCAGAGACCAGCCTCTGATAGTCGTCGCTGGCGTAGGGGCTGCCCCGATCGCTGTGATGAATAATCCCGGTGCGCAGTGTGCCGCGGGTCATGGCCGCGGCTTTGAGGGCCTTGCCAACCAGCTTCGCGTCGTTGTGGTTGGAAACGCTCCAGCCCAGCAGGCGTCGGCTGAACAGGTCCATCACCGTGGCCAAGTACATCCAACCGGCCAGGGTCCGTAGGTAGGTCGTGTCCGCCACCCAGACCTCGTCGATATGGGTCGGCTGGCCATGCTTTTTAAGCACATTGGGGCTGTAACCATAGGGATGGTTACTGTTGGTTTTTAATGGCTTAAAGCGTTTACTCTGGGTGCTTTTGATTCCCATTTCACGCATCAGACGCAGAGCCCGGTCACGGCCGCAATCGATGCCCTCATCATCCTTCAGATGGCGGTGCATTGGCCGATGCCCATAGCGGCCCTTGGCCTCTTTGTGTACCTTCAGGATCGCCCCCTTGATTCCCTCGTCCTCGATCCGCCGGGCCGAGGGCGCTCGGTGCCTCCAGCAGTAATAGCCACTGCGACAAATCCCCATCGCCGAGCATATTTCCTCGATCTTGAAGCGCCCCTCGTTGTCTTTGACAAACTGGTACTTCATTGTTCGTCCTTGGCAAAGTAGCCCACCGTTTTTTTTAGTATCTGGTTGATCCGCTCCGAGCGGCGCAGCTCTTTGCGAAGACGATCTATCTCGGCCGCCATCTCCTTCGGACTGCTCTGTCGCTTTGAGGTGGCTTCGCCCTGCTGATCGTCCAGATAGAGCCTCTTCCACCTATACAATTGGTTGGTGTTGACCCCAAGTTTGGTCGATACCTCGGTGGCGCTCAGACCATCGAGTATCATCAGTTGAACTGCCTCATTTTTGAACTCTATACTGCGTCTTCTTCCCATGCTTCGATTCTCCATTTAGGAGAATCTCGTGTCCACTTTTTCCAGTGCACATCAAACCTGAAAGAATTAAACCTCGGTTTCAACGGGCTCAGGGATATTAGCGCCCTGAGCGGACTCACCAACCTTACAAGGTTAAGCCTCAACCAATTGCTAGACCCGGTCAGCCTCCTCTTTTCAGTCAACCGCAACCAGATTAGCGATATCAGCGTTTTAAATGGGCTCACTAACCTGACGAGATTAGACCTCAACTACAACCAGATCAGCGATCTCAGTCCCTTGAGCGAACTCACTAACCTGACAGAGTTGTACCTCGGATTCAACCCGATCCGTGATATCAACGCTCTGAGCGAGCTCACCAGCCTAACAACTTTATACCTCTTCGAAAGCCAGATCCGTGATATCAGCGCCCTGAGCGAGCTCACCGGCCTGACAACTTTATACCTCTTCGAAAGCCCGATCCGTGATATCAACGCTCTGAGCGAGCTCACCAGCCTGACAACTTTACACCTCTTCGAAAGCCAGATCCGTGATATCAGCGCCCTGAGTAAGCTCACAAGTCTAGCCCGGATATTTCGTAAAAAAAGTATCGTTGATATGCTTAACTGCTGATATACAGCAGGATAGATCAATAATTAAAGCAATATCAGCGATGACAAAAGGTAAACAATTAAAGCTACAGTTGACAAGGGTAAAAGGCCGCCGTGTGCGGGTTGATTTCAAGGGCGGAGAGGTTACTTCGGATGCCGGACTGCTTTTGATCCGGGAAGTGGATCGGCAGTTGGGCTTGACCGAACGAGCGGCCCGACAGTTAGTGGACAAACGGCAGAAGGGCAAAGTACGCCATGAGGTATTGGGGATGCTGCGGCAGCGCGTTTACGGGCTGGTGGCGGGCTATGAGGATTTGAACGACTTTGATACCCTGCGCCACGATCCATTGTTGCAAACGGTAACGGGGCGCATTGAAACGTTGGCCAGCGCGCCGACTTTGTGTCGTTTTGAAAACGGGCAGGATCGGCGGGCGGCCTTTGCGGTAAACGAGCTGTTGGTCGAACAGTTCATGGGCTCCTTTGCCGAGGAACCCGAAGAGATCATCCTGGACTTTGACGCCACCGACAATCCGGTGCACGGGCTCCAGGAGGGACGTTTTTTCCACGGTTATTATGATCATTACTGTTTTCTGCCGCTATATGTTTTTTGCGGTGATCAGCTGCTGGTGGCCTACCTGCGGCCGAGCAAGATCGATGCCAGCAAGCATGCCGGGGCCATCCTCAAATTGCTGGTTAAACGGATTCGCCAAAGCTGGCCCCGTACGCGGATTATTTGGCGCGCCGACAGTGGATTTTGTCGAGACCGGATACTCTCTTGGTGCGACCGCAACGAAGTTAGTTACATCGTGGGGATGGCTCGCAATGCACGCTTGCAGCAAGACGCCCAGCAGTTGCAAAAGCAGGCCAAAGAATGGTTCGAACTAAGGGGTAAAAAACAACGGTTATTCCAGGACTTCGTCTATGCTGCCGATTCGTGGCGATGGCTGCGGTTGGTCATCCATAAAGCCGAACACACCGCACAGGGGTCCAACCCGCGCTTCGTGGTGACGAACCTGCCGGGCGATCCCCAGGAGCTTTACGACAAGGTATACTGTGGCCGCGGTGAAATGGAGAACCGAATCAAGGAACAGATGCAATTGTTCAGCTCGATAACAACCAGCTCAGCGATATCGGTGCTTTGGAGAGTTTGACCAATTTTCGGGATGACTCGTTGTTATCCGGTCCTGGTCTGCGACTGCAGAATAATTTCATCAATGTGGCTCCCGGCTCGCCGCAGCGGCAAATCATCGACAACCTCAATACCATTGACGGGCTCACGGTGGAGTTTGAACCGCAAAAAGTTGATGTTTTCCTGGGTCAGCCCATCGACGGTTTGCCCGGCTGGTTGGCTTCCTCGTGGTATCTCGACTACAACATCGATTATTGGCCCTGGATATTCCACGACGAGCATGGCTGGCAATATGTTGCGTCGTCCAGCACCAGCGATGTGATTTTCCTCTGGGACCTCGGTTTGGAGCAATGGGTGTTTCTGAATGAGGACTCCTATCGCTGGCTATACCTCTACGGGCCGAACGAGGGATGGATTTATGCGCTCGGGGACAATGCTTCGGGCCGCCGTTTCTTCCAAAGACTCGACAACGGCAGCCTCTTCAGCGTCCCCCCGGATTTGCTCGTGAATTGATTGAGTCTGGTTTGGCCCAATCAGAACGCAATCCCTCCTCGTTTTGCGGGATTACTGGTGCAGTACGTTTGAAATCATGGGAAAAATAGGACACTTTAAGAAACACCATTGCAAATAGCTTTTGCTAATCACTGCGTTTATCTCTAACGTTTGATGGTTATCATGCCGACAAAACACCCTTACCTCTCAATATTCAGCTATCGAATTGCCTTCATTATCAATATCTTACTGATATTGAACACAGCCACCCATGCCCAAACGGTCGAAATACCCGATAGCAATCTGGAGGCGGCCATCCGCGGTGCACTGGGGATACCCACGGCTGAATTGACCTCCTCAGACCTGGCCAACTTGACCTATCTGTCGGCCATTTTTTCAAATATTTCCGACATCACTGGCCTGGAGGCAGCCGTGAACCTGACTAAGCTTTCTCTCTCCGGCAACCAAATCAGTAATACCAGTGCCCTGAGCGGGCTATCTAGCTTGGAGCAGTTATCCCTCAATTACAACCAGATCAGCAATATCAGCGGACTGAACGGGCTAACTGAACTGTGGCGATTATACCTCGCCGGCAACCAGATCAACGATATCAGCGCACTGAACGGGCTCACTAGCTTGACGGAGCTACTGCTCAACGGCAACCAGATCAGCGATATCAGTGCCCTGAGCGGGCTCACCAGCCTGGCACATTTAGAACTCCACAAAAATGAGATCAGATGAGATCAGCGATGTCGGCGCCCTGAGCGGGCTTTCCAGCCTAGGGGAGTTATACCTCGACAACAACCAAATCAGCGATATCAGTGCCCTAAGCGGGCTATCCCGCCTGTTTTTGTTATACCTCGGTATAAACCAGATCAGCGATGTCAGCGCCCTGAACGGGCTCGCCAACCTGACAAATCTACGCCTCAACACCAACCAGATCAGCGATGTCAGCGCCTTGAGCGGGCTCACCGGACTGTTATGGCTACACCTCGACAACAACCAGATCAGCGATATAAACGCCTTGAGCGAGCTCACCGGACTGTTTTGGCTAAACCTTGAAAACAACCAAATCAACGATGTCAGCGCCTTGAACGGGCTCGCCAACCTGACAAGTCTACGCCTCAACACCAACCAGATCAGCGATGTCAGCGCCTTGAGCGGGCTCACCGAACTGTCATTTCTAGACCTCGAATACAACCAGATCAGCGATATTAGCGCCCTGATCGGGCTCACCGAACTGTCACAGCTTGATGTAAGCCACAATCTTCTCTTTCTCGGCGAAAACTCTCAAGCGCTTGCAGATATTGATAACATTCGGAATACAGGACGCCGGTCGACTTTCGTTACTTTTGAGCCGCAAAATCTGGACATTTTCCAGGGGCAGCCTATCAATGGTGTCCCCGGCTGGTTGGCCTCCTCGTGGTACCTCGACTACAACATCGAATTTTGGCCCTGGATTTATCACGACGAACATGGCTGGCAGTTTGTCGACCCAAGGAGCACCGAGGAAGTTATTTTCCTCTGGGACCTCGGCCTGGGGCAATGGATTTTCCTCAATGAAGACTCTTACCGCTGGATATTCATTTTCGGGGGCGAAAACGCTGGCTGGGTCTTCACCTTCAGCGACAACAAGCCGGGGCGCCGCTTCTTCCAAAGACTCGACGGCAGCCTCTTCAGCGTCCCCCCGGATTTGCCCGTGAATTGATTGAGTCTGGGTGGGCTCGCGGTCCTCGTTTGACAGACGGGGAAATTTTTGGTAAATTTTTTCTTTCGTTCAATTTTCAGAGAAAACAAGCCGGAGATACAGAAATAATATGACCTACCACTCTTTGCCCACCTACCCGCTGCCTAAAAAATTATCGATCCTGCCGCCGGATATGTTGCAACTAAAAAAGGTTTCAATGGAATCGCCGGCCCTTGATGTAATGGCCGATTTTAAAAAAGAGCACGCAATTACGATTTCCTCTCACGAGTCCATTGAGGCGGCCAAGCGCAAGATGGATGAAAAGGGCATCCGGCTCCTCATCGCGGTGGATTTGCATAATCATGTGCACGGGATTATCAAGACTTCGGATATTTCGGGTGACAAGCCGATTCGTTATATCCAGGAATTCGGAGGCGCCCGAAAGGATATCACGGTAGAAGACATCATGATACCCGAACGGGAACTTGAGGTGCTGGCCTTTCAAGATGTGATGCACATGAAAGTTGGCGACATCGTGGAAACCTTGAAAAAACTGGAAAACTATCACGCCTTGGTGGCGGAAATCAAAGGTCCCGAGGAAGACCGGAAGGTGCGGGGCATATTCTCCCTCAACCGCATTGCAAGGCAGTTGGGCGTGGAAATTCAAATCTTCAAGATAGGCCACACCTTCGCCCAAATCGCCCAGGCCACCGCCCAGATAGTCAATCCCACCCGGCCCCCGTTCGCGTTTTAAGCATCCACCACCTCGGTGATGGGGGGCGGTTTATGGGGGTGAAAATCGCCCCGTTTGAGCCGCTTCCCGTAATCGGATAACGAGTTGATTGCGAGGTAGCCCAGGGCGAGGACGATGGGCAGATTGGCCCACAGCATAAGCCCCGTCCCGATATCGATAATGGGAAGGATATGGGTTATGCCGCTGATGCCGGCGGCCCCGTAAATGATGCCGACCAGAAAGAGAATTTTATAGGGAATCACCCCGCGATTACCGAACATGTAAACCACCCCCTGTTCGCCATAGTAGCACCAGGAAATCAAGGTGGTAAACCCGAAGAGCCAGGAGGAGATCGTTACCAGCCACTTGCCCAGCCCGGGGTATGCGCGGTCGAAGGCATGGGCGGTCATACTGGCCCCGCCGTACTCCCGAAAAACGCCTCGCCCCACCAGGGCAAGGTTGTCCACCTCTCCTTCCCACTCTTCCGGATTGAGGGTAACTTCCGCCCACCTCAGGGATAATTGATCGGTCGCATCCGGGTTACGGCTGTCTGGCTGCATTTCGACCACTTCACCCATGATCTTGACCAGGTTGCTTTCGTTTTTTCGGAGGATGGCCCCGTCTACCCTGGCCAGGAGAAAGAAATCCGATCCCGCATTCCAGTTCTCCAATTGCATGGAGGGCAATTGGTCGAAATTTGTCGATGCCTTCACTTCCCAGCCCCAGGCGGGTTCCGTCTGATTCTCAATTCTGCTCAAGGAAATTCCGGAACCGAAATCACCGATAGCTTCCCGGTTCCAGGTTCCGGTCGAAAGGATGACCAGAGCCGTTATGGTGCAGATGCAAATGGTATCGATAAAAGGCCCCAGCCCGCCGACGATTCCCTCCCGTGCCGGTTCATTCGTTTTGGCCGCGGCATGGGCGATCGGGGCCGATCCTTGGCCGGCCTCGTTGGAATACAGGGCCCGCTTCATCCCCTGCATAAAAGCATAACCTATTCCTCCACCCACGAAGGCCCCGGCCGCTTCCGTCGGCTGGAAAGCGCTCTCCACAATGAGGAGGAGAAGTCCGGGAATTTCAACGATATGTTTGGCCAGGACGGCAAAAGACAGTAGGATGTAGAGCGCGCACATCAAGGGAACCAGTTTGGCCGCCACATGGCCGATCCTTTTTATGCCGCCGATAATGACCATCCCGACCAACACCATAAGGACAATGCCGGAGCCGATCCGGGGCACGCCGAAATAACCTTCCGTAATGGTGGCAATGTTCCAGGTCTGAAACATACTGGAACTGGTTAAGGCGGAATTAACCAAGGTCAGGCTGAAAAAAATACCGCACACCCGGGCCACCGGTTTCCAAATACCGCCTTTGCTCCCCAAGGCTTTTTCCACCACCCACATCGCCCCTCCGTGGGGGTTGTCGGGATCGTCCGTATTGCGGTAAAGCATGGCCAGGGTGATCTCCACCGTCTTCAGGGCCATTCCAAACAAGGCCACCATCCACATCCAGAACAGCGCCCCCGGCCCGCCCAGCCCGATGGCTAGCGCGACGCCCCCGATATTCCCCAAACCGACCGTGCCGGACAATGCGGCCGAGAGGGCCTGGAAATGATTAATGGCACCGGGATCGTCTGGCCGGTCGTATATTCCACGCACCACGGCAACGCCATGAGTCATAGCCATATACTGCGTAAACCGGCTCCAGACTGTGAATAATATTCCCGAAAGAAACAGCAGCCAGGGAGTCCACGGCCCCCACAGCAAATCAGCGATCAAATGTAGAATGTCCATCTATTAATTAGTCAGATACTTGCCACGGGGTAATATTAAATCAACCGGCCGATTCGATGGCCGGATGATAGTAGAGTGATACTTGATAGGACCTCAGGAGCTGGCCAGGAGCTGGCCGTTGCCTTGCGATAACGTTGCAGGTATTCGTCCAAATCGACGTCCACGACATTGTTGAAAATATTGTTCACCACCATCATGGCGCCGAAAACGGTCAGATCGACAATTTGCCGGTCGGAGTAATGTTCCTTCAGCTGAGCAAACATTTCATCGGAAACGTTGACCGAGTCGGTGGCGATTTTTCGGCCGAACCGGACGATGAGGTCTTCCTGCGGGGTGAGAACAAGATTATCGGGGTCTTCCCCGTTTTCGACCAGTACGCGCCGATAGTAAGTCGAGCAGACCAGGCAATCGGTCTGGGTGGAAACGGCCAGCATGAAAAGCCCAGTCATTCTCTCGCCCAGAAACGGTTTTACCGCATCCAGCATGGAGTACCATTCCATAACCGCTTTCAAGGCGGCGGGGGAATGAACGAGGGTTTTTTTCATGTTGGTCATAATGCCATGTTCCTGGACGATTTCGTCCCACATAGCCTGCCCCCCGGGGTCCGTATCTTCACGTTCAAGCATCCTGATTCTCGACATTCCGTTCCACCTTTCTCTTTTTGTTCAATTATTCTATGAAACGCATCGGCATCGTATAGAGGCTTTGACCCAGTTTGTCAAGACTTTGGAATGATTTACTCCTGAACAATGCAATTGATGGTAATTTTCCCTCGTTGACTACGACTAAATGGAAGTGCATTTTTTCTCATCATGCATTGATGATTCGAATTAAATTTTCCTAGCGCCATGACTCATTTTGTTATCCGGCCAGTTCGGCAATCCGACCTGGATAGTTTGTTGGAATTTGTCAATTCCGCGCCCGGCAGTTTGGCCACGGTTCCTCAAGACAAGGTTCGGTTGGAAGATAAAATCGATGCTTCCCTGCGGAGCTTTTTCCCCCGCATAAAAAACCCCGGCTCGGAGCATTACCTCTTTGTCCTGGAGGATAGCAATACCGGGCGGATTGTCGGAATTTCCGGACTTATCGGCAGGGTCGGCGGGTTCGACCCTTTTTACACCTATGAAATCCGCACCGAGAGGATTGCCCACAAGCCCATGGGGATCGATAAAACCGCTCAGGTTTTGTATTTGAAAACCGACCACAAGGGCCCCTCCGAAATCGGCAGTCTCTTGCTCGATCCGGCTTGCCGGGGCGGCGGTCTCGGCAGACTCCTTTCCCTCTGCCGTTTTCTTTTTATGAATCGATTCCGGGAACGATTCGACCGGCAGGTAGTGGCCGAATTGAGGGGCTATATCGATGAGAAGGGGCGATCCCCCTTTTGGGAAGCCGTGGGACGCCCATTTTTCGAGGTCGATTTTTATGAGGCCGACATGCAATGCGCCATGAGCGACAAGGATTACATTCGCGACCTCATGCCCGCACATCCCATTTACATACCGTTATTGCCGCCCGCCGCGAGGGATGTTATCGGGAAAGTCCACAAACGCTCCGAACCGGCCATGGGCCTTCTTTTGCAGGAGGGTTTTACCGGCACCGACGAAATCGATATTTTCGACGCCGGCCCCCTCATGCGGGCCGAGTTGGATAATATTCGAACCATCCGCCAGTGCAAAACCGCCACCGTCAAGCGATTGGTGGAAGATCCAGAGGAAAAACAGGGCTGGATTTTAAGCAATCGCTCCCTCGATTTTCGGGCATGTTACGGCTGGATTGAGGAAGATGCTGACGGAGTTGTTGCCTTGCCGCAATCGCTGGCCGTTCTTCTGCGGGTAACTCCGGGCGATTCCGTCGATTATATCCGCGCCAGAGACGTTTCAGGGGAAAGGACTTCCCCATGACCATGACGGAAATTACCAACCTGGCCCCGCATTTTGTAAATAACGATTTCAGGGACGAGACGGGACGGCTTTTTCAATCGATCAATCCAGCGACCGGTTCGCCCATCTGGGAAGGACCGGAAGCCGGCCCAGGCGAAGTGGATGCAGCCCTCCAGGCAGCCAGAATGGCTTTTCCCGGCTGGTCGCAGACTTCCCTCGAAGAGCGTGAAGGTTTTTTAAAGACCTATGCCCAGGTATTGCAAAAGCGCCAGCAAGACCTCATCGAGGCGATTTGTGTCGAAGTTGGCAAATCGCCCTGGGAAGCGGCCACGGAAGTGAACGCCATGATCGGAAAAATCGATCTCTCGATTGCGGCCTATGGCGACCGCTGTGCGGAATTTGGGGGCGGCCCGGCGGTTACACGCTTCAAGCCGCACGGCGTGGTGGCGGTTTTCGGGCCTTTTAATTTTCCCGGCCACCTTCCCAACGGCCACCTCGCGCCCGCCCTCCTGGCCGGCAATACCGTCGTCTTCAAACCGAGCGAGCAGACCCCCACGGTGGCTCAATGCATGGCCGGTTGTTTCCTCGAGGCGGGATTCCCCGACGGGGTCTTCAACATGATCCAGGGAGCCGCCACAACGGGCGCCCTCCTGGCGGCCCATGCTGAGATTGACGCGTTGTCTTTTACCGGAAGTTCCCAAACGGGTCTTGCCCTCAGAAAATCGCTGGCCTCCCAACCGGAAAAAATCCTCGCCCTCGAAATGGGCGGCAATAATCCTTTGATTGCCCACCAAACGGCCGACAAGGAGGCGGCCGCCCTCCTCATCATCCAATCCGCCTATCTCACCGCAGGGCAGCGCTGCACTTGCGCCAGGCGTCTCATCATTCCCCAAGGCAGAGAGGGAGATGAATTGATCGAAGTCCTCATCTCCATGATGGGAAAAATTGAGGTGGGCGGCCCAGATGCCATCCCGGAACCTTTCATGGGGCCGGTCATCAGCCCGGCGGCGGCCCGCAACGTGCTTCAAGCGCAAGAGAAAATGATCTCCAGAGGTGGTCGTGCTCTCGTTTCGGTAGAGACACTAAAACCTGACACCGGTCTGATCTCTCCCGGTCTGGTGGACGTCACGAAAATGGAAAAGAGAGGGGATAAAGAGTGTTTCGGGCCGCTGCTCCAATTGATCAGGGTAAAAGATTTCCAGGAAGCCGTGGCCGAAGCCAACCGCACCCGATACGGGCTTGCCGCCGGACTGCTGAGCGATAATGAAAACCTCTACAAGTATTTCAGCCATAATGTGCGGGCCGGGATCATCAACTGGAACCGGCCGTTGACCGGGGCAAGCGGATCCGCCCCATTCGGCGGAGTTGGTCACAGCGGAAACCACCGGCCGGCTGGGTATTTCGCGGCCGACTTTTGCTCTTATCCGGTTACCTCCATGGAATCGCCGAGGCTGGAAAAACCCGCCACCCTCCCCCCCGGAATGAGTTAAAGGCAATATTACTTATGTCACACGCTCGCGAAACGAACTTCGATGGCTTGGTCGGCCCCACCCATAACTATGCCGGACTTTCGGTCGGTAATCTGGCTTCTATCGAACACAAGGCACGGACCTCAAATCCGCGCGCTGCCGCCTTGCAGGGTCTCAAAAAAATGAAATTCTTGGCCGATCTGGGCCTCCTTCAGGGCATTCTGCCACCCCATGAACGCCCCTCAGTGGCCGCCCTGCGACAATTTGGATTCACCGGCCGTAGCGACGCCGATGTCATCGAGAAGGCCGCCCGGGAGGCACCCGAACTGCTGGCGGCCTGTTCTTCCGCCTCTTTCATGTGGACCGCCAATGCCGCCACCTTTTCGCCATCGGCCGATTCTCTGGATGGGCGCGCCCATTTTACCCCGGCCAATCTCTGCAGCAAATTACATCGTTCTTTGGAAGCCGCTCAAACGGCCGTGACTATCAAAGCAATCTTTAACAACGACTCCCTCTTTATCCATCACCCGCCCTTGAGCGGAGGCAGCGCCATGCGGGACGAGGGAGCCGCCAACCACACCCGCCTCTGTTCCTCCTACGGAGAACCGGGATTGCAGTTATTTGTTTACGGAGATAACGCGCTGTCAACCATAGCCGATGGTCCGGCCCCGGCCAAATTCCCGGCCCGGCAAAGCCTGGAAGCGTCCCAGGCGGTGGCCCGGCTGCACCGGCTTTCCCCGCAACGAGTCCTCTTCGCCCGTCAAAATCCAGTCGCCATCGAAGCCGGCGTTTTCCACAACGACGTCATTTCGGTTGGGAACCGTAATTGTTTCCTTTGCCATGAACAGGCTTTTTCCGACCAGAAGCAGGTCTTGAAGGATTTGCGCAATCGATTCGAAACCGTGTGCGGAGAACCCCTCCATTGCATCGAAGTGGCTGCCGCCGAAGTAAGTCTGGAAGCGGTGGTGGCCTCTTATCTTTTTAACTGCCAGTTGATCAGTTTGAGCGACCACTCGATGGCCCTCATTGCGCCCGTCGAATGCGAGCAGATACCGGAGGTAAATGCCTTTTTGCAAAGTCTCGCCGGAGACGCCGTTTGTCCCGTCAAAGAGGTGCATTTTTCCGATCTGCGAGAAAGCATGAGCAATGGCGGCGGCCCGGCCTGTTCAAGGCTGAGGGTGGTTCTCAATGAAATGGAAAGAGAGTCCCTTCCACCCGGAATCTTCCTCAACGATGAAAATTACCCCCTGTTGGTGGATTGGGTGAACCGCCACTACCGCGAATCTCTAACCCCAAAAGACCTGGCCGATCCTTTACTGCTGGAAGAATGCCGCAATGCCCTCGACGAGATATGCAATATTATTGGAATTGGGCCGATCTATCCCTTTCAGGGCGCTACGGATGCCTAAAACATAACGGTCTTCAGTTCAGAATAAATAACCATTTGTCGCGGGCGGTCAACTCTTTGGAAAAGAAGAACTTCGATCAAATTTAAGCCTTCAAAAGAAGTCGAGACATGTCCCAATATATCCATGCCGGGTTATACTTTGGGGGTAATATTACGTTTTTTCCAAATGACGCGGTCAAATTCCGCCTTGGCAGGATTTTTGCCAAGTATTGATGCCTCAAGTGGGCGGTATTGGGGAACTTTGATTGTATAAAATGATGCGTGTACGCATCTAAATAATTTAATAGGCGGCGTAATTGTTTTCAATTAGGCGGCAAAAATGACGCATATCATTTTGCTCCTTTTCAGACGTAACATTGTGATCCTGTTGTTCATCAAGGAATTACGAATATGATTGAATAAATCGGTCGAAAGGATAATGTGCATAATTGTCACGGCGTATTAGCCGCCTACATATAGTTATGCGTTTTCCCAAAGGATCCTGGAACAAAAGATGACAAAACCTAGCTTGTGTCTCCCGGTCCTCCTTCTGGCTCTCCTGAGGTTGCCTACGTATTCGCCTGCCGAAGAGAACATGGTCCTCTCCTCGGACGGCGTTCAGATTCATTTCGACGTCCACGGAGAAGGATCACCTACCCTGGTATCACCTACCCTGGTTCTTGTACATGGCTGGAGCAACAATCGAACCTACTGGCAGCCGCATCTGACCCATTTTTCAGAGAAATACAAGGTCGTCACGATTGACCTTGCGGGATTCGGCGAATCTGGAATTGATCGCGACGCTTGGACGATGGAGGCCTTTAGCGACGATTTGAAGGCCGTAGCGGAGAAACTGGATCTCGAACAGGTCGTATTGGTCGGTTTCTCGATGGGCGGCCCAGTGACTTTGGAGGCGGCGAAGCGAATGCCACAACGGGTAATCGGCGTGGTTCTCGTGGACATACTGCAGGACATCGATGTTGAGTTGGATCAGGAACAGATCAATGCAATCGCTGATGACTTTCGTGAGAATCTGCATGATAGTGCCTACCTCCGAACTGGAGCTTTTTCACCTGGTGCGGACGAGGGCCTAATCCAACGCTATATCGACAGTCATCCGGAAGTCTTCCCTGAGTACTGGTGGGAAGCATTCGATCAACTTTGTCATTGGATGAACGACAAGACTAAAGCCACACTCGTCGAAGTCTCGTCACCAATTGTGGCGATCAATTCCGATCAGAACCCGACCAATGTTGAGGCGTTTCGACGATATGCCCCTTCGTTCAAAGTCAGACTTATTCCAGACGTTGGGCATATCGGAGTTATTTGGGAAAATCCGGACCTCTTTCAACGGTTACTTGATGCGAGTGTTGAAGAATTCATAGACCAGATCGATTGACGGTGGCTGTTGAAAAGAAACGCATAACACGTGGCTGCACCAGACGGCGGCCACAGTGTTTGCTTGAATCGACAAGGTGTGGCCGCCGCAGGTGAGCCACAAACCGTTATACCGCACAGGGCAACCGCCCGTCGGTCATTGAAGGCTGTTTATCTTTGAATGGAATCTCATTGATATGAAAATCGCGCATCGCCATATCCTAACAATGAACCACCCGACCCAATTCGCTAGTCTGCCACTATGAAACAGCGCGACACGTTTTCGACGGACATTGGATTTGTGCTAGCCTGCGCGGGGTCCGCCATAGGATTGGGTAACTTGTGGATGTTTCCCTGGCGGCTCGGAGAATATGGAGGAGGAGCTTTTCTCCTACCTTATCTGCTCTTTGTCTATGTCTCGGGTATGACAGGGCTGATGGGCGAATTTGGCCTCGGCAGATGGGGCCAGAAGGGATCCATGGGTACGTTTGACAAGGTGCTCAAGACCAGAGGAAAATCGTTTGGAAGGTGGCTGGGAGCCTACCCAGTCTTCGCGGCGTGGGGCGTCTTGCTCTTCTATTCCATCGTTGCGGGCTGGGTCCTGCACTACGTCTTCGCATCGATCAGCGGTGCGTACTTTGAGGCCGATGAAGCGGGGGCTTACTTCAACCAGCTTGCAGGGCAGCCGCGCAGTATTTTTTGGCAGGCCCTGGCATTGGCACTCACACTAGGCGTGCTCATCTTGGGAATCACAAAGGGCATCGAGCGCGTTAGCAAAATCATTATGCCGATCCTGTTGGGTCTGTTTGTGTTGTTGACGATTCGTTCCGTGACCCTACCTGGGGCTCTGGAAGGCATCAAATACATCTTCGTGCCCGATTGGTCCTATTTGTTGAAGCCCATCACTTGGGGAATGGCCCTTGGACAAGCGTTCTTCACGGTTTCCTTAAGCGGGTCGTCTATGGTGGTCTTCGGCAGCTACTTAGGGCGTGACGCCGACATCCCTGCATCGGCTTTTCGAACAGTGACGCTGGATACGATGGCTGCCCTGCTGGCCGCGCTCATGATTATGCCAGCCGTTTTCTCTTACGGCCTCGATCCGGCTGCCGGCCCCACATTGCTCTTTATTACCCTGCCGGAAATCTTTCGCGCCATGCCAGGGGGGCAATTCTTCGGGTTATTGTTCTTTGCAAGCATCTTCCTAGCTGCCATTTCCTCCCTGATTAGCATGAAGGAAGTGGTGGTGGAAGGCATTATGGATCAGTTCCAATGGGGCCGTACAAAGAGCGTGGTGCTTGTCATGATGGCTTCCCTTGTTTGCGGTCTCCCGCTGGCTATTGATATGAGTTGGTTTACCCGCTTCGTAAATCTAATCACCATCTACATTGCTCCAGCAGGTGCCATGGTGGCTGCCGTTGTATTTTTCTGGGTCTACGGCATCGATAAAGCTCGGCAGGAAATCAATATCGGTGCAAGAAAGCCGGTTGGGCGATGGTGGAATCCGGTGGCGAAATACGTCTTTGTTGGGATTGCAGTGCTGATCGTTGTTCTGCAAATTGCCATCGGAATTGGATAAAAAACGACCACTGCAAAATGGGCGGTATAACATACAAATTCACCCGACAAAGGGCTGCGCAGTTCTCTGGATTGGGTTATGAGAAGTTTTTCAGGCATTTGGAGTCTATCTATTAAGTTAGGTGCTCTTCGCCCCTTTGCGGGTGATTTGGAGCGTTCGCAGCATGGAGTGACACAACATGACAGAGAATAGACTTACTAACCCCCTGATCGATGAACCAGGTATGTCAGATCCACACGTTCTGGTTATTGACGATGTCTGCTATCTGTTCACTGGTCACGACGTTGGATTCGGCGTCAATGATTGGGTGATGCCGGACTGGTACATCTACCGCTCCGAAGACCTGCGCGCGTGGACCCACGTGGGGATAATAAGTCCCGCAGACAACTACATGGGCGCAGGCAACACCAATTGCTGGGCCGGCGATATCGTGGAACGGAACGGAGCCTACTACTGGTACTTCTCCAATCGCAATGAGAGTACAGGCGTCATGACGGCGTCGAAACCGGAAGGCCCGTATGTTGACGCTTTGGGGCACCCTCTTGTTCACTCCTTTGACCCCTCCATCTTCGTCGATGATGACGGAACGCCTTACATTATCTATGGTGATTACGACTACAAGATTGCGCGACTCAAAGAGTCGATGACCGAGCTTGACGAAGAAGCAAGGACTATTTCTCTGGATCGCAAAGGCATATTCCCAAACACCGACAAGAATTCACTGCATAAGCACAACGGCATCCATTATCTGAGCTGCTCCGGGTACTACGCCACGTCACGGGAACTCCATGGGCCGTATGAGTATCAGGGGCTTGTGGGCACTGGATGGGGACTTGATACGGGATACGCTCATGGCGATTTCTTCAACTGGAAGGGGGACTGGTACCACGTTTGGTGTAAGTACCGTGATCGCATTCACGACCGGATCCGAGATTGCTTCATTGCCCCGGTGATATATGAGCCAGATGGCTCTATGCGTGACGACTTGGATCTTATCGACGACAAAGAAACTGCGAACAAGCCGGTTGCAGACGACGCTTGACAGCGCGTCTGCACCGCGTCGTTATGCGACAAAAAGATGATCGAAGTTTCAGCGCCTAAGGTGTTCGTTCTCGAACGTATTCGTTTAAGGCGTCCGAAGGTTACTGATGCTCAGGCCATATTTGAGTACGGTAGTGACCCGGAAGTTGCCCATTACGCCGCCTGGCCGATTCGGGCCAACATCGACAAACTCATTGAATCTTTACGTGAGCGTGCGGCATTGTGGGACGCGGGCACTGAATTCTCATGGGTGATCACAACAGCTGCAGAAGACCAAGCCATAGGTGGAGTGTCTTGTAAGATCGTTGGGGACTCTGCCGAAATTGGATTTCTTTTGAACAGACACTACTGGTGCAATGGGTATGCGACCGAGGCCTCTGGGGCGATAATCGAGTGGGTGTTTTCCCTTCCGTCCGTGTCGAAAGTTTGGGCTACTTGTGATACTGAGAATATAGCGTCCATACGCGTTCTTGAAAAGCTCGGGTTCACACGAGAAGACACTTTGTACCGTGCGATTCTTAGACCACAAATATCAAGTGGACCACGAGATGCATTCATTTACTCTTGCACGCCCCCGATCGCCTAGCAAGACGTGGCAGCACTCTGACGTTATTCATGAAGCCCGATATAGGTTATTGGCTTTCTAAACCTGAATTCCATACAGATGGTTTCGGAGGCCAGGATCGGCATTTACGGCAGCTTGCAACTACCCATTCCTGCCAGCGGTGGTAACGAGCTGTACCCTCGATATTGTTTCCAAGTTGTACATTGAATGATGGCTGGTTTTTCTGGAAAATAAGCCTGCCCATGATACCTCCTAATTCTTTTTGGGCCGATGTATTTGCCAATATTGGCACCCCGGCGCTGGCAGACGCTTGTTTGCGGTTGAAGGTTCCTTTGCGTTTGGCCCCGCCTGGTTTGAAACCGCTGTTCTCTGAATGCCGGATGGCGGGGAAGGTCCTTCCCGCACAGCATTATGGAAGTGTCGACGTCTTCATGGAAGCGATGTGCGGAGCGGAACAAGGAGATATTCTTGTCATCGACAACGGCGGCAGGCGGGATGAAGGATGTATCGGCGATCTGATCGCCCTTGAAGCCCAAACCCAAGGATTGGCCGGTATAGTCGTTTGGGGCGTTCACCGCGACACCCCTGAGCTGCTCCGGATAAAATTACCCATCTTCAGTCTGGGCGCTTACCCCGCCGGGCCGGTTGAAGTTCGCCCCCCATCGGCCGGTGTCCTTGAATTCGCCAGTATGGGGAGTTTTTCCGTGGACCGGGAAGATATTGTATTTGCCTATGAGGATGGGGCTTTATTTCTGAAAAGCCAGGAAGCGGGCCAGGTTGTAAGAACTGCCCGCGAAATAAGCGGCAAAGAAAAGAAGCCGGCTAAATTAATAATCGAAGGCACTACCTTGCAGAAACAGCTTAAATTTGCCGAATACCTCGAAACGCGATCCGCCAATTCCGGATACACCTTTCGTCAGCATTTGCGAACCATTGGCGGCGAAATCGAGGAATAGTCGGCGGCTGCCTATTATCGGGATATTTAGTTTGTAAGAAGATGGGCTCCTCCGCTTAATTACCCCAACAGTTAGAAAAAAATTGGGGAAACCTTCCCCTCTAAATTGAATTATAATAAATAATACCGGAGAGGGGTTGGAAAGAGGGCATATAAGATATCGGGCGCTTTATGGCATGGTCTTGACAGCCGTCATTTCCTTCCTCGCCCTTAAACTGAGCGAGGCGCCGGTTTGGCCATTTGCCATTGAGGGAGGGCGGCATCCTCTGGGCTTGGTTATTCTATCAATCCTGATAGGTTTGTCTCTGGGCAATGCCGTCAGGCTGCCGGTATTATTCCAACCCGGTATAAAAGCTTCGGTTGCCAAATTGCTTCCCCTCGGGGTGATTTTACTGGGAGCAAGACTCAATTTTGGCGATTTGCTCTCTGTGGGTATTATCGGTCTCTTGCTTAGCGCTTGCGAAGTCGCTTTTGCCCTAGTATTGTTTTATTACCTGACCCAGAAGTTTAAGTTGTCCCGCAACCAGGGATTGTTGCTAGGTGTGGGCACCGCAATCTGCGGGGGGACCGCCATCGTTGCCATCGCCCCCATTATCAAGGCACGAGACAACGAGGTGATTATCGGTGTGGCCACGGTTACTTTGTTAGGTTTGATCAGCATGTTGCTCATGCCGGTTATTGGAGCCGTATTTAATCTCGATTCCCGATCGTTCGGCATCTGGACTGGCTTGACCATTCATCAAACTCCGCAAGTGATCGCGGCCGGATTCGCCCATAGCATTGAAGCGGGAGAAACCGCTACCATCATCAAACTGGCCCGGGTTTGCCTCCTTGCCCCGGTGGCATTCCTGATCAGTCTTTATTATCAGAGAACAGAGCAAACTACCGATTCGGTCCGGCTGACCCTGCGCCAATATTTTGGGATGATTCCTTTGTTTATCATTGGCTTTCTCGCTATGGCCTCTGCCCGAACCCTGGGATTTCTTCCCCAAGTGCAATTGCCGGGGCCCGGATCAATTCATATCGAATTTTCTTTGCAGTCCGCCTCCGCCGCCGGAGCCAAATGGTGTCTGGCCATGGCAATGGCCGGTGTCGGCTTGGAAACCCGTTTGGCGGACTTAAGAAAAACCAGCCTGAATCCCTTCCTTGCGACCGCGATTGGAACACTCCTCATCGCATTGCTTGGACTGGCCGTGGCCATATTGGCGCCATAAAAAAGTATAATTCCTTAGGGAGCGGTCAGTGCTTTTCCGTTATCACCAGGCTTGATGCTGGCCAGGAAAGGCACGGCCGCTTCCGCCCATTCTTCCGGTGTTGAATTACCCCCGGCGGCGGCCCCGAAGGCGCTGCGGAGCATCTCCGTGTCAATGATTCCGGGATTGAGGGCGACCACAGCCATGCCGCTTGGCAATTCCTGAGCCAGGGCCTGCGTCAGCCCCTCGACAGCCCATTTGGTGGCGCAATAAGGGGCCACTTCGGGCGAGGTGGACCTGCCCCAGCCGGAGCTGAAGTTGACGATGATGCCTTCGCCCCCAGCGATCATGGCGGGAACAAAATGCCGGATGATGGCGGCAGTCCCCTTGATATTCACATCCACCACATGGGAGAACTCCTCCTCCGGCACCTCCCACAAAACCGCATTCTTGTTAATGACCCCGGCATTGTTGAGCAGAAGTCCCGGCGTTCCTATATCGTTGAGCACACTTTGGGCAAAGGCCGACACACTGGTATCCGATGCAACGTCCAGCACATAAAACCGGTGACCCTCTGCGCCCAAAGATTTATTCAAATTTTCAATTACCCCAGCAGAACGCCCTCCGCCCGCCACCTTATAGCCGCGCTTGGCAAAACCGTGCGCCATGGCCAGTCCCAAGCCACGGGTGCAGCCCGTCAGGCAAACAATTTTTTCGCTTTCCATGTAAATGTGCTATCGTCAAGCCATACAGAATTCAACCGGAAAAGAAACGGTGTTGCATTTTACCCGGTAAAATCTAAATTGATGCCACTCCTGATTATATTTCAACTCAGGCATAATTCAAAAATCCGCATATTATGACAGGCAGCGGCGTTCTTGCCCCGGAGAAAAAACCCCTCAAGCAGCGGATTTTGGAGGAGTTCGAGCCGCGCCGCTTTATCCCTAATTTAATGGCCGGATTTGTTGTCGGCATTATCGTTGTCATTGTTTCCATTTCGCTGGCCGCACTGATTTTTTCAGGTGAGCTGGCCCAGTACCTGCCAGATGGGATCGGCCTGGTTCTTTATTCCGGAATCATCGTCACCGGCCTGATTTCCCTAACCAGCTCTTATTCTGGAATGATTGCCTACCCGCAGGAACGGGTGGCCCCCATCCTGGCTGTTATCGCCACTTTTATTATGACCGGGATGAGCGGCCAGGCCGAGACCGAGGTAATTTTCCTGACCGTGGTGGCCGCCATCACCATGGCATCTTTAACCAACGGGATTTTTTTATCGGCCCTGGGATTTTTCAAACTTGGCGGGCTGATCCGGTTTATACCCTACCCGGTCATCGGGGGATTTTTGGCCGGGACCGGCTGGCTGCTGGTACGCGGTTCCATCGGGGTGATGTCCGGGTTGCATGTCAGCATGGAGGAGATCCATCATCTGTTTGAAGCCGCGGTGATTTTAAAATGGGTCATCGGTGTGCTATTCGGCATTGCCATGGTGGTCGTGAGTCATCGCATCAGTCACTACCTGACTATGCCGGTGCTGTTGCTCGGCGGTGTCGCCTTGTTTTATATCGTATTGCTGATCGGGCAGTGGTCTCCCACCGAGGCGCGCACGGCTGGTTGGCTACTGGGGCCATTTCCCGAAGCCAGCATGTGGAAGCCTCTCTCCGTGAAAGCATTTTCGCAGGCCGATTGGGGCGCCATTTCCGCCCAGACCGGGAACCTCGCCACGATTCTTCTCATCAGCGTGGTATCGGTGCTACTGAACTCGGGGGCGCTCGAATTGATTGTTAAAAAAGACATCGACCTGAACCGTGAGCTGAAAGTTTCCGGAGCCGCCAACCTACTCGTGGCACTGGGCGGCGGCACGGTCGGTTTTCATTCCCTGGCCATCTCCCGGCTGGTTAACAAGATGGGGGCCAACAGCCGACTGGTGGGAGTGGTGGCGGCCATCATGTGCGCCCTCATGCTTGTCTTCGGGACCTTGGTTCTGGAGTATTTCCCGCGTCTCATACTGGGCGGACTCCTCTTCTTCCTTGGAATGCACTTTTTGGTCGATTGGGTTTACGACGCCTGGTTCCGCCTCACCAGGGCCGATTACTTTGTAGTGATCATGATATTGGCTTTTGTAGCCCGGTTCGGTTATTTGCATGGAGTGGTGGTGGGCATCATCGCCTGCGTCATCCTCTTTCTGGTCAACTACAGCAGGGTCGATGTGGTCAAACACGCCCTGACCGGAGAAAATCACCACAGCAATGTCGATCGCCCGGCCCGTCATTATCGCATCCTCCACCGCAAGGGCCAGAAACTCTACATTTTCAAACTACAGGGATTTATCTTTTTTGGAACCGCCAATGGATTGCTGCAGCAGGTGCGGAAACGTATCGACAACGCCGAACTGCCGCCCCTCCGGTTTATGATTCTGGATTTTTCCAATGTCAGCGGCATCGATTCATCCTCTACCCTCAGTTTTATCAAGATGAAGCAGTTGGCCGAAAAGAATAAATTCACCATGGTCTTTACCCACCTTTCAGGCGAAATCAACCGGCAGTTGCAAAGGGAAGATTTCGACAAAACCCCGGAAGACATATACCGCACTTTTTCCGACCTGGATTACGCCGTGGAATGGTGCGAAAACCAGATACTCGAAGACGAGCACATCAGCGCCAGTGAATACGACAACATCGAGCTTCATGACCAATTGCGGGAAAACTTCCCCCAAGGCTTCGATCTCGATAAACTCCTGGGCTATTTCGAACGCCTTGAGGTCGAGGAAAATTACTGCCTCATGCACCAGAACGATCCCGCTGAAGACCTCTTTCTGATAGAAAAAGGCCAAGTCACGGCGAAATTGATCCTTGATGAAGAAAAGGGGAAAGAAATCCGCCTGCGCACCATGTGTTCCGGCACCATCGTGGGAGAAGTGGGATTAATCTTGAAAGAACCGCGCTCAGCCACCGTGGTGACCGACCGGCCCAGCACGATCTACCGGTTATCGGCCGAATCCCTCAATGAAATGGATGAGAACGACCCTGAAATCGCGGTCGCCTTTCACAACTTTATCACCCGCCTCATAGCGGAAAGACTGTCCAATGCCAACAAGGCCATTCAATCCATTCTGGAGTAGGCGATAGACCGCCAGGCCGTTAGTCTATGGAAACAGAGGGCAAAGTAAGGATCGACAAATGGCTATGGGCCGTGCGGGCCTTTAAAGCCAGAAGCAAAGCCGCCCAGGCTTGCAAATCCGGCCAAGTGGAGATTGGCGGGGTAAAAGTCAAACCCTCGCGAACCATCGCTCCGGGAGATCTCATCGAGCTTAGCAAAGAAGGGCTAAAGAGAACTTTAAAAGTGATCGGAATGCTAGAAAATAGAGTCGGCGCCCCGCGCGTGGCCGAATTTATGAAAGATTTGACCCCCGCAACGGAAATAGCGGCCAACCTCAAAAGCAGTCGGGAAGCGGCCGATTACGCCAAATCCACCTCCCGGGACCGCCGCCGCCTGCGCCAATTCCTGGACGAACAATGTTAAAACACCCCCCTTTTAGCGTATTGACGGTGGCACAAATGTGCTTGCGGCTGGCGGGCGATTGGGTAAAGATAATGGCAATCCATTCAACAACATCAAGGTTTGGAAAGTGAAAGAAAAAGAGGTTTATCGCATGAAAGTCCTGGGCGGGCGTTTACCGAAGGCGAGCGAGCGCTTCGACCGCTTGCAGGAGACAGCCTTCAAACTCACCGGCGGATTACCCTACCGCAGGGGGGTTTATCGATTTAACACTTTTGCCGAATTCAATCAGTGGAAAACCAGCCAAGCGATTAGCCGCCCCGCCCACCCAGGCAAAGCGACCTCGTAAGCCTCTGCCGTGAGCTTAACAAAAGCAAAGCCCGCTATCTGGTTATTGGCGGTATGGCTGTGATCCAGCACGGGTTTCTGCGCGCCACAGAAGACATCGATCTGTTAATTGAACACTCCATCGACAACGAGCAGGCCGTTCGCCGGGCCTTAGAGACCCTGCCGGACAAAGCGGTGCGGCAAATGACCGAAGATGATTTACTGAATTATCAAGTCGTGCGTGTCGCTGATGAAATTGTGGTGGACCTCATGCTGAAGGCATGCGGGGTGAATTTTGAAGATGCCGAAAAGGAAATTGAAATCAAAGAGATCGAGGGTGTCCCCATCCCGTTTGCCTCGGCAAGACTGCTGCTGCAAATGAAACAAACAGTGAGGGAAAAAGACATTTTGGATAGACAATTTCTAGAGCAACTAATCACGGCAGGAAAAAACCGAGCCCCTCAAGAAAGCAAAGAAAACAGTTAACCAACACTTTTCCTTTTTTATCGTCGTTGCTCATTTCTAGGTCTAAATTATTCAATAATTGTATTGATTTTATATATTGAGTGCCTGAAAACTTTGAATTCGATCCGGCCCCGGCCAATAGAAAAGCAAACTATGAAAGAACGATTGCAACGTTGGATGGGGAAAACGGCTCTGGTTACCGGCGCCACTTCGGGAATCGGCTATGCCACGGCGGAAGCTCTGGCCGGCATCGGCATGAAAGTTGCAATTACGGGTAGACGTGCCGAACGCCTGGCGGAATTGAAAGAGCGGCTCGAATCCGGGGGCGCTGAAATTCTCACCATACCGGTCGACCAAACCATCGCCGAGGCTAATCGTGAGATTTTCCAGAAAATTCGAAGCCATTGGGGAGAGTTGGATGTTCTCATCAATAATGCCGGGATCGGTGTTGCTGAAAATATTGCAGTTTTAAAAGAGCATAAACTGCAGGCCATGATCGACCTCAATATTCGCGCTGCCACCCTTTGCATGCAGGAAGCCCTCAAGCAGATGAAGTCGAAAGAGGAAGCCGTTATCATCAACATTGGGTCCATGTCCGGGCACCGGATGATACAGGGTGCGGGCGGGGCCTTTTATGCCGGCGTCAAGAACGCCTTCAGAATCATTGCCGACGGATTGCGTTATGAATTGGCAGAGGAGAAAAGCGCGGTCAAACTGTGCATGATTTCACCCGGCCTGGTGGAAACGGAATTTCATCGGGTGGCGCGGGATATGGGCGACGATGAAAAAACCGAATACAAATTTCCGCCCCTGCAACCCCAAGATATAACCGATGCCGTCCTCTACATCCTGTCAACCCCGCCCACCGTGCAAATAAGCGATATCATGATTCGCAGCACCCGCCAGGCATCCTAGCTAGACCAGGCTTGGCCCTAGGTCTATTGAGGCTGCCGGGCCTGTCTATTCAGGCAACGGTCTTTTCATTACCTCGCGAAATGTCAGGGGCGTTTCTGTCGAAAGTTTTTTAGTAGGTATTAATAAACTGGCCAGACTGCCCACAATCAGGGTTATGGTGATCCCTATCGGTGAGGGCCATTGCCAGCTCAGGTTGGTGAAAAAATAAACAAATCCATCGCCGAATAAACGGCCGCAAACGGCTTGCAGCCAGGCAATCTCACTGAAAAATGAGGCGAAACAACTGGAAAAGGAAAACAATCCGGCCAGGGCGCCGATCACCACACCGGCCGAATGACTTCTTCGGCTGAACATTCCAAGAATAAAAATACCAAAGAGCGGTCCAAAAAAGGCCCCCAGGATTTTGTTGCCTGCCTGGTAAATTTCACCCATTCCCTCGATATTGGTGGCGATAAAAATCATCATTATCCCAAGAAAAAAATTGATAAACCGGGAGACAGTCAGTTGCCGCCGATTTTCCCGCTCATCCAGATTTCTGGCCGGGCGTTTGCGGCCTAAAACAAGGCGGTTGTAAAAATCGACCATGATGATTGATGTCACTGAATTGAGGGCGGCATCCACGCTCGATAAAGAGGCCGCAAATATGGCCGCGATGACGATACCGGATAGCCCTATGGGAAAATGCTGCGACATGAAGTAGGGCAGGACACGATCGTTCTGCATGCCCTCGGGGAAAGGAAAATGATGAAAAAAAGCGAAAAGGGCCAATCCAACGAAACCGAGGACAAACATCCATACGGTATCGGATATGGCGCTGATGATAAAGGATTTGCGGGCATCGGCCAACGATTTGGATGACTGGAAACGCTGGATAGCAATCTGATCAACCGTGTATCTATCCGGTGAATTTGCTTAACAATATCAAGGTGCAAATACCAATCAAAGTGACCTCAGTTGTCATGTAATTTACAAAACGTTCACCCAGGTTGGCTCCAGGAGCGACATCCCCGGTGAGGTTCAAACGACCCGCCTCCTTGGCCAAACTCCAAACCTCGCTCATCCCGCCCGGTATCTGTGAAACAATAAAAATAAAGGTGGCGGCCAGACCGCCGAACATAATGCAAAATTGCGTAACATCGGTCCATACAACGGCCCTCATTCCGCCCAGCATGGTATAGAGAGTGACCACGGATCCCAAAACAACTACCATCAGAGTGAGGTCCAGTTGGCCGCTGGTGGCCGCATTCACGGCCAAGCAGGGAACATAGATGGCCGCGCCCATCCAGCCCACCCGCCAGAGAATATATATACAGGCTGCAATAGTTCTAACCGTCAGCCCGAACCTCTGTTCGAGATACTCGTAGGCGGAGTAAACGTCCAGGCGTTTGTAAAATGGCAGGGTTACCCGGGAAATCCACGGATAGGCCGGTATCCACGCCAGAAACCCCATAATAAAGACCATACCGATGGCAAAGACGACCGCCGGCGCCTGCACATAATCCAGACCGCTGTTGAGAGCCGCCATCAACGATATCCCAACGGTTAGCCAGCCGAGTTTTTGCCCTCCCCGTATGTAGTCGTCTAAAGATTTTTGCCGTTTGCCGTCTTGAAAAATAGAGCCCGATACCCATCAGGACACTCAGGTAAACCACTATAATCAGCGCATCAATCCAGTGGAATCCCCGGTAGTGTTAACATGACGAATGTTTGATATTGCTGTTGTATTCCCAGATGAACAAGCACAGGACACGAAAATGCATGACCAAAGATTTGGAGAATGACAGCGTTTTGGCACATAGCGTGACAGAGACTGTCGCAAGGTATTGTTCCAGCGTTCGATATGGGCGGTTTGACCGGATTGTTTCCCGCTGGCGCTGTTGTGAGGGAAAACCTTGTCATAGCTCTCCCAGAAATCGCTTACGGTGGCACAGTTGCGATACGGTTGGGCGATGTTGTGATTCAACTGCCAGCACGTTTGATCGCTACGATCACCCAGGGCAAAGCCGACGACCTGTCGGGTACGTCGGCACAAGGCTACCCATAGAGCCATACCTACCCCGAACGCTTATCGCCCCAGAATGACCACACCTCGTCCAGCTCCAGCACATCATTACACTGGCGAGCAAGCAGGGTGGAGTCCAGCATCGGCAAACTCAGGACTTTTTTTTAATCCATTCAATGACCGTCTTTGGGGCTACCCCGAAGGTACGGTAAATGGCACGCAGGCTCATCCGGTTTTGGTGCGCACGGAGCACTTGCTCGACCAATGCCGGGGGATGCTCACGACTTTTAGGGTGAAGCCGAAACTGATAACCACACCTCTTGCATCGATACTTCTGAACCCCTTTCGGATCCTTGCCGTGCTTGATGATGTGATCGCTTCCGCATTGAGGACATTTTACTGTGATATGGACCATTCCCAGTTCACAACATAATCACGCTAAAAAGTACAGCTTAAACATTCAAAATGTTAACACTACCGAATCCCCCATGTGCCATACCAGACATGTGTTGATGAAGTAGATTCTCGCTAACGATCTTTTAAAAACGAGCGTTACGGCAACTGCTCGAGTTCACATCCAACGGTTTACAGTGGAAAATTCGGGGCACTGATAAGAAAAGATTTATAAAGTCCGCTAAGTCAAACTTTTCCGAAAAAATCGACATAACCTTTATACTTTATCAGGATTCAGGAATCGACAATCCTGATTTCTGTCTCTTGTATCCTATCGATCGCAATCCGCCTGTTAGCACAAATATTGTCGAAAAACAAAAAACAATCCTGCTCTTAATCTTTAAATTAATTAGAAATTGAAATGCCAATTATAAAGGGAGTCGAATTTCGTCAGTTTTCAGCCAATCATCTTAATGCCAAGCGAAATTGGCTGGTGGTAAAACTTAATACCGACGATCCCAATCTCTATGGTCTTGGCGATGCCAGCCCGATGGCTAACGACAAAGAGGTCAAGAGCCTTATCAACACCTTTGTGGAAAGGTTTTTGGGTAGTGTATTAAGTAGGAATGGTGGCTAATTCTTGATTATATTGATGAATGAAAAGTCTCAGACAGGTTTCATGCATACTCTTAAGCTTGGAAAAGGAGAGGGTTTTGCGTGTGAAACGACCCAGTCGTTGGCGCAGGGTATTGTTCCATCGTTCCACATGGGCCGTTTCACCGGTTTCTTTTCCCACGGATCGGTTATGAGGAAAGACTTCATCATAAGTGCTCCAAAAGTCGCTGTAGGTAGCACATCTTTTGTAGGCCCGTGGCAGACGCTCGTAAAGTTCCCGGCAACGATACCAATCCCGAGGCCCAATGGCATAGGAGAGGATTTGACGGGTGCGTCGGCAAAGAGCGATCCAAACCCATTGGGCATCGCTCTTGCGCCCCACAAAAGACCACAGTTCGTCCAGTTCAATGACATCATGGCGGCGGGCCGCAAGAATCGTGCTTTTGAGCGGTCGCAGCGATTGTCGTTTTTTTTAACCAACTCAAAACGGTGTTGGGACTCACCCCGAAGGCGCGCTGTAAACCGCGTAGACTGCTGCGTTCCTGATAGACTCGAAGGATCATTTCTTTTTGCTCTTCGGTGTATTTCACTGTGGGGTTTTCGCGGCTTTGTTTACCACAATCATGGCAGCGGTAGCGCTGTTTATGGTTGGGCGTCTTGCCAAATTTAATGATATTTTCACTTCCACAGTGCCGACAATTAATAATTTTAGTAACCATGCACTAAGAATAAACTGCCTAACGCTATTTGTACAGCTAAAAATACAAAATAACATTCTTTTTTTATACACTACCCACTATTTTAGCATATTCGATGGTTTTCCCCGGCAAACGGACGGTTATGTAACCCTCAGCGACGCGCCCGGCCTGGGGCTGGAAATCAACGAAGAGGAAATCTCGGCACACCCTCCTTATGAAAAGGGCACTCACCCACAAAACTTAGTGAGAGGGATCTAAGGAATGATCATATTCAAGTGGAAATTTTCCACATTTTCTTTTTCCGGCGCTTCATTTTATCTACCGATTCACCGCGCAGCCGGTCCCATAGTGAAGATTCACCGCGCAGCCGGTCCCATAGTGAAATCCCTGCGCGACGTTCGATTTCAGTCGTTAAACAAAGAAAATCGGATAACGGTTTACGGGTGGATTCGTTTGCCAGAATGAAAGACCACAATGACAGTTTGCCCTTTATATTTTCTGCCAGGACAGATTTGAAATAGGCATGTGGAATTGGAATAACAACGTCGTTTTTATCGTCCTTGCCTATAACCTTGATCGGTTTTTCGATATCGAAGAGCGGACCGCATATCACATAAACTTCAACATATTTTTTGGCAAGATTGCGCACTTCCTGTTCCAGTTTTTTCCAAATACCACGATTGAAGTTAGGTCTTTGCGGAGACATATTGGAAAGTAGAAAAGTTTCGCTATTTTTGATTCCGGTGGCGCGGCGGTCCGCGCTGGCGACCAAATGCCCTCGATCAAAACCGGAACCTTCGTAATCAATCAAATCGGGCCGAAACTTTTCCGGTACCCGCAGGTCGGGCCGAAAACTATCTAATCTTTCAACTTCATTCCTTATGTTTTCCGGGTCTATTACCTCCATGACCCATCGTGCCTGTCTAAAAAGATAAGAATAACCAACAATATATTCCCGGTTAAAAAGCAACTGGTCTGCTGTTGGAATTCCATACCTGGTTTCTGGTCTTAAACTTGGTATTGCAATCATTTTGGGCCTCCGATTCTGTTGTGGTGTTAATCTCTCGCGAGAATTGTATGGTTTTTGCGAAGCTCGGATAATAGCTCACACACATACGGGATGTTGCTATTATTAACTTTAAACTTATGATTCGGCAAGTAAAAAAACACTTATTTGTTCAACGTAATGCCAAGGCTTCAAGAACCGTTTCGATTTTAGAAGAATCGGCCCATGTGGAATAAAAAACCAGGCGCCCGTCCTCATCCACGACAAAGGCGGCATTGGGCACTTTTCCGTAAAGCCGGAGAACCTTTTCATCCACTCCATCGACGAAAACCTGGAGGCTGGTTTGGGCCGACAGTTTACATGCGTTGGCCATTTTTTCCTCATCCCTACGGGTATGCCGGTAATCGCGATAGCCCGGTTCTCCGGGATGCCTCTCGCGCGAATAAATGAGAAATAAAGCTGCCTCGTCTGGGTTGAATTTTTGTTGCAGCGCCGTCCATCGTTTTACCTGGTTCATGGCAGGGGGGCAGGTTAAAGCTACAAACATAAAAGCGGCAGGGCGGCCCCTCAGGTCGGATAATTTGAATTTTCCGCCATTGGCCAAAGGCAGCTCGAAGTCCGGAGCGAGTTGGCCAATCTTGTTCCAGAGCAGAAAGCGAAAAAACCACGGATACTCGACCCAGTGGCGCGGATCCGCAATCATGCGCAAAAGGCTGATTTTCTTTCGCATGGCCCGCACTTCTTCACGACCGTAGAAGGAAAGAAAAATATTGCGGAATGGTTTAAACCCAATAGAACCGTATCGCTTAATTAAAGTCGGCGACCAGGGTTGTTTCATTATCGATCAGGACGAGTTGGTGGGCGATGGGGGGATCATTTCAAATCAGGCCCAGCTCCATTTTGCCTTCTTCGCTGATCATCTCCTGGTTCCAGGGCGGGTCCCAGACAAGTTCCGCCTTGGCGTCCCCAACTCCGGGTATTTGGCAGACCCTTGATTCGGCGTCCGCCGCGATGGCCGGGCCCATGCCGCAGCCGGGAGCGGTGAGGGTCATGAGAATCTCAACATCGTATTTGCCGGATTCGTTTTCAGGCTGCACTTGCAACGAGTAAACCAGGCCGAGATCGACAATATTAACCGGTATTTCGGGGTCGTAAACCGACTTCAGGGCATCCCAGAGGGCATTTTCATCGGGTGGGCCTGAGTTTTCGGTTTTGGGGGAAGCTTCCGCAGGTGTTTGCTCAACCGCTTCTTCGCCAATGGCATCCGCGTTTTCTCCCGTGATACGAGCCATGCCCATGGCCCACAAAATTGTAAAGTTTCCGCCCAGCCGGTGGGTGATTTGCACGGTGGCCCCCTTGGGGATGGTGCATGATTCACCGGAGGGTATTACTGTCGCGGGACAATCTCGCGATACAATCCGATCTTCTTCCATAGCTATGAATATAAGATCAGGAATTTACCGCCGGGTTGTTGGCCGGCCGAGGGGCATGGAATTTATTCCCGATCCAGGAATTGAGGCGCTCTCGCAGTTCCTCGTTTTTCAAGTGAGAGAAAACTTCCTCAAAAAAACCGAAGACGAGAAGTTCCTCCGCCTTTTTGCGGGAAATGCCCCGAGCCAGAAGGTAATGGAGTTGTTCTTCATCAATCTGGCCGGAGGTGGCTCCGTGGCTGCATTTAACATCGTTGGCCAATATTTCCAATCCGGGCAGGGAGTTGGCCTCTGCGCCGTTGCTGAGAAGAAGGTTGCGATTGGTCTGGTAGGCGTCGGTCTGCTGAGCCAATTCTTCGACCTTGATGAGGCCGGAGAATATGGTCCGCGAATCGTCCAGAAGGGCATTTTTATAGAGCAGGTTGGACCGGCAGGAAGGGGCTTTGTGGGTTTGCAGGGTGCGCTGGTCGATTTCCTGGTCGCCAGTGGGCACGCTGAGGGCAAAATTATCCACATTGCTGCCCGCACCGGAGAGGCAGGTGTGCTGCTCGCTGCGGGTCTGGCGGGAACCCAGATTGACAACCACCGTTTGGACATTCGCATCTCTTTCCGCAGTAACGGTATTGAGGTGAAAAGAGAGCGTTTCCAGGTTCCATTCCTGGATTGCCTGGTAGGTGACTTGAGCGCCCGCGCCCGCAAAAATACTGGCCATACCGCAGGCGAAATGGCGGGTGGCGCTAGCGGCGCTTTGAAAAATATCCACCAGATGGACTTTCGCTCCGGTATCCGCAATGACCAGGGTATGGGGAAATAGAGCCGTATCCCGGCCATAAGTCCAGTGATAGGCGACAAAAGGCAAAGTTATTTCCATTCCTGGGGGGACGTATAAAAAGGACCCGTTGGTGAAAAGCGCGGCATGAAGGGCCTGAAATTTTTCAGAACCGAGATCAGGGGTGAAAGTGAGGAAAAATTTACGCAAGAGGGCGCTGTGCTCCTTTATGGCAATGGACAAGGGCGACCAAATGAGGCCCGCTTGCTGTTGCTCGAGCGCCGTTTCGCTATGCTCAATGTCGATGACATTATCATCTCCAAATACCATTTTCCCGGCAAAGGATTCGAATATATTGGACTGCTCGATGAGAAATTCCCTTTTCGAATCCTCAATGGGAGAATCCAGGCGGTAGCCATCCAGATGCAGGTTTCCGGTTTTGGCAAAACGCCAGGATTCCATCCGACGGGTGGGCATGGGCAAGTCTGAAAACCGCTCCCAGGCGGAAGCTTTCAAGTCGCTCAGCCAATCGGGAGCCTTGTCCCATTGCGCGAGGTGATTTTGAAACGTTTCGGCAGAGGCAAGGTTTATCCCGGAGGCGGGAGTTTCTCTTTCCAATAGGGTGGTTGTGGCGTTGGCCATTATATAAAATTTAAGGTGGGTTTTCCGGTTAAAGCATCGATTCAGCCAACAGAGCCTTCCATCTGCAGATCGATCAGCCGTTTCAGTTCGACACTGTATTCCATGGGAAATTCACGGATCAGGTCGTTGACGAATCCATTGACGGCAAGGCTCATGGCCTGGGCCTCGCTCAACCCACGCTGTTGCATATAAAAAATCTGCTCGGAGCTGACTTTGGATACGCTGGCCTCGTGCTGGACGGAGTTACCATCGCCTCGCACATTGATGGCGGGATACGTATCGGTTCGGCTGGTGGTGTTGATCAATAGAGCGTCGCACTCGGTGTTGTTTCTACAGTTTTTGAGGTGTTTAGGTATTTTCACCAAACCGCGATAAGTGGAACGGCCATTGCCTACACTGATGCTTTTGGCGATGATGTTGCTGGTGGTGTCATCGGCCGCATGGATCATTTTGGCGCCGGTGTCCTGATGTTGGCCGTCGTTGGCCAGGGCGATGGACAATACCTCGCCCCTGGCCCTGCGGCCTTTGAGGATGACGCCGGGGTATTTCATGGTCAGGCGGCTCCCGATATTGCAGTCGATCCACTTGATGGTGGCATCTTCCATCGCCATGCCCCTTTTGGTCACCAGGTTGAAAACGTTTTCCGACCAGTTCTGCACGGTGATGTATTGGATGCGGGCGCCCTTCAAGGCGACCAGCTCGACCACCGCGCTGTGCAGGGTGGTGGTTTCAAACTTTGGTGCCGTGCAGCCTTCCATGTAGGTGACTTCCGACCCTTCGTCGGCGATGATGAGGGTGCGTTCGAATTGCCCGAAATTCTCTGCATTGATGCGGAAATAGGCTTGCAAAGGCTGTCTTACATGTACGCCTGGAGGGATGTAAATAAAGCTGCCGCCGCTGAACACGGCACTGTTCAAGGCGCTGTACTTGTTGTCGCCGATTGGAATGATTTTGCCGAAAAACTTGCGAAAAATTTCCGGGTGTTCCTTCAAACCCTCCGTGGAACCGACAAAAATGACGCCTTGTTCGGTCAGCTTGGTTTTCATGTTGGAGTAGGCCGCTTCGCTATCGAACTGCGCCTCCACCCCGGCCAGAAATTTGCGCTCTTGCTCCGGGATGCCCAGGCGCTCGAAAGTCTCCTTAACATCGTCCGGTACCTCGTCCCAAGTGCGGCTGGGCTGCTGCCCTTTAGCCAGATAATAGCGGATTTTGGAGAAATCGATATTTTCGAGGTCTTTGGACGCCCAATGGGTGGGCATCGGTTTACTTTCAAATATTTTCAGGGCCTTGAGTCGAAAATTTAGCAGCCATTCATCTTCCTTTTTGACATTGGAAATGTAATGGATGGTCTGCTCACTCAGCCCCGTTCCGGCGTCGAAGGAATAGTCTTCCTTGTATTTAAAATTCCCCACATCCCTATCGATGTCGATAGAGGCACTGGCAGGTTCTTTCTCTATGGTTGCAGGCATTTTTTTAAAAAATTTGAATTAAATAAAGCATCTACTTAAACGGCGACTACCTCCTCCTTAACCCAGTCATAGCCTCTTTCTTCCAGCTCGAGAGCCAGTTCCTTGCCGCCGCTGCGGACGATTCTGCCGTCCCACATAACATGCACTTTGTCCGGCACGATGTAATTCAACAACCGCTGGTAATGGGTGATGAGCAAAATGCCCAGATCGGGACCCCGCATGGTGTTGATCCCGTGGGCGACCACTTTAAGGGCATCGATGTCGAGCCCGCTGTCGGTTTCGTCCATGATCGCGTAGGTGGGTTGGAGCATGGCCAACTGGAGAATTTCGCACCGTTTTTTCTCACCCCCGGAAAAGCCTTCGTTGACCGAACGGGTCGTAAATTTGCGGTCGATCTTGAGCAGGTCCATCTTTTCGTAAAGGCGGCGGTAATAGCGGGCCGCCTCCAGTTCTTCGTTTTCCGCCAAACGCGCGGTGAGGGCCGCCCTGATGAAATTGGCAATGCTCACTCCGGGAATCTCGCTGGGATATTGAAAAGCCAGGAAAAGGCCGGCCCGGGAGATTTCATCCGTCTCCATTTCGAGGATGTTGCGGCCATCCAGAGAGGCCTGGCCGGCGACGATTTCATAATCCTCATGGCCTGCCAGGGCCTTGGCCAGAGTGCTTTTGCCAGAACCGTTGGGACCCATCAAGGCGTGCACCTCTCCCTTCGGTACGCTGAGGGAAAGATCCTTCACTATGGGTTTGCCCCCGACATGGATTACGAGATTTTTTATCTCAAGTGAGCTCATTGATCTTCAATTAATTACGGTATTAAAAAATAGCCAGTTGATGTCCTAAAAAAAATGAAAAATTAATGACCGGGCTTCCTTCCCCGGAAACTGAGTTCTATGGAATTAGCCTCATATTGGGGAGGAAGGATCGACTTCAATTTACCAAAAAAATCGTTGGGCAGATCGATGTCGTACACCCGGCCACTGTTTTCATCATAAAAATGGGCGTGCTCAGCCAAATTGGGGCAGAAGCGAGAGGGTTCCCGCTCGAAATTGACCTGCCGCACTAGACTGCATTCAACCAGGGTTTCCAGGCAATTATACACGGTGGCCAGAGAAATGCTGGGCATCTCCATTTTTGCCCGGACGTAAACTTCATCCGCCGTGGGGTGGTCCCTCTGGCCAAGAAGTACGCCGAATACATGCTCCCTCTGACGGGTGGAGCGAAGACCGCCCTGAACGAGCGCTCCATTAAGAACCTCGTGTGCTTTTTTGCTTAATTTCATTTATTTAATAAAGAATACACTATACTTAATTGGAATGATACTAAAAATCAATATTAAATGAGATTTATTTTCATTAAAATTAACTCGGGTCATAAAATGTGGGAAACTGGACGCTTGAGGCATCCTGTTTCTAAGTCTTTTCGTAGAAATTCAAGACTTCCGCATAGTCCTTTTTAAACAGTTCTTTGGATTCCTTGCCCGCGTAATGAATTATGGAGGCCCTCCGCCTTTCAAAGTCATTGGCCCATAAGTTCTTATAAACGGGCAGAAAGTTGTATGAGGGACCCAGGTTTTTTTTAACGATACCGAGTTTTACGCAATAATAGTTCAAAGTGGTTTGATCCGGCCAGCGACCGCCAAATTCTTTTTCCTGGCCGAACGAAAATAGATTCCGATGAACCGGCGAGAGGACCATCATTCCGGCATTGAAGTAGCCTCCCCGGTAATCGGGCAATTTTCCCCATAACCGTTGCGCCATATCCATCTCCTCAAAACGTTTATAGGCATCCGCGCCCACATCTTCATAAACACAGCCCAATTGATCCGGCGGCACGAGATCGAAGAGGTTTGGGCAATCGGCATGCAGAAGCATATCTCCATCCAGATAGAGCAATCGGTCAAAGGTTTCCAGAAGTTCGAATATTTGAAATTTTTCGTAACTCAAGCTTCGCTGGTCCGGCCAGAGCCGCGGCTGATAGCGAATTTTTTTCCGCTTAATAACAATGAATTCCAGATTGTGCCGGGCGCAGTATTTTTGAAATAAGGGGTGCGTGAATCGGGCCATTGGAAAGTTGCCGATCCTTAAGGTAACCAGAGCCTGTTTTTTAGGAATCACCTGTTTGCAGAGTTAACCGGAATGTCACCGGCCAGGCAAGGGCGCCTCGCTTTCCTTAAATCAAACCCTTTCCGGCCTCCGGCCAATTAAAAAAAGAAATACCCGGAAACCAGCCTCATGCGAAGCCGATTCCCGGGTATTCTTGTTTAAATAACCGAATAAATTAAGATTAGACTAAGATACACTGATGAATTAAAGGTCTGCCGGGCGGCTGAAGATCGCTCCATCATCAAGTCTCTGGAAGAACCTCCGTCCGGGCACATTGTCATCGAAGGAGAATATCCATGTCGGCGTATCGCTGAAGAGGTAGAACCAGCGGTAGGACGATTCGTTGACAAAGAGCCAATCGGCCAGATCAAGGTCATAGATGAAGATCACATCCTCCGTGTTCCCTGAGTCCAAGTACTGCCAACCGTGCTCGTCGTGGTATATCCAGGGATGGGCGGCCGCGTTGTAGTTTTTGTACCAAGGCGAGGCTTTCCAACCTGGGAACCCTGGGATATCGTCACCCCGGAATTCATCAAGATTTGCAACAAAGGGCGCATTGCCTGAAAACGCAGTGCCGTCCAGTTGCCGACCAGGGGAGGCCAGTTCAAAGGCGGAGGAAACCGCAAGGTGCAAGGTTTCCCCAAAAGCCCCGGTTCCGTCCGGACTGCGGACAACGGACTGACCTTGGCCAGAAAAATCCTCCAGGAACTCAACAACATCTTCAATAAAACCTGCTCCCCTCGTCAGAGTAATGCGGTTGTCATCTCGGTCTGTCAGGTTGACCCCGTTGAAGGAGCCATTGGCCACAAATATGGCGGCATCACCGAAAGAATCAGCGCCGGCTTCCCGAATCGCGGCTTCGTCGCCGCCGCCAAAAATGACGACCGAACCTTGCGACTGTATAATGGTGGTGGACCGGAACTCATGAACCAGCAGTTCGGGATCGGGCTCATTAGTGCGCACTGCATGGATTTGCCAGCCATCCAGGTTCACGGCAGAATCACCGACATTGAGCAGTTCGATGAACTGATCTTCGACCGGCTCTTCAGTGATTCCGTTTTGGTTAAAATCGGTTCCGGTGCCGAGGACTGAAGCCATCGCCTCATTGATCACCACATTCACTAGGTCCGGCTCCACTTCCGTTACCACGAGGTAGGTCAGGGCGGGAAACTTGAGATCGCCGGTTACACGCACCGTTAGCTCGCGGTCGCCGTCAAGTATCTCGTCGTTTACCGGTGTGGCCGTAAAAGCGACGGAAGTTTCTCCCTCCGCAATGGTCACTGTGGCGGGAACGACTAGCTCATCCGCGTTGGGGCCCTCAGTCGCCATAGAGACGACCACACCCCCGGCGCCGGCCGCGGTTGCCAAACTGACAGTTCCGGATATGGAACCGGCATTTTCTGCCACGCTACCCGAATCGAAGCTGATCGAGAGGACATTGTCGGTGGGGAAAAAAGCACTGCCGTCCGGCCTGGTGCCGGGAGACCAAAAGCTTGTCGGACCAATATTCGGTTCGGTCATCGAGGGATCCGGCAGGTTGGAGAGCGTTCCATGGTCGACAAAAGGGCCAGTCCCATCCGGGTCCCTGTTGGCCGATCGCTTGGTTGCCCCAAGCTCGGCTGGAATCGTAAATTCATCCACGATGCCGCCTGCTGCATTGGTGCCGCCTGCGCGAATGGAAGCATTTTCACCATCGGGGGCGATACTGAAATTACCCTGGGATGAAATCATGAAGAGGGAACCACCAAAAATGCCGCGTGGGGTTCCGCCACCGAAGACTACGGCTACCTGACCTGCCTTAAGAATGGTATTGGCCGGAAAGATGTGGCGGGGTCCGCGCTCATCCCATAATTCCCAAAAGGAAATATCGACGTCGAAATCCTCATTATTAAAGATCTCGATGAACTCATCCTGGTCATCGCTTCTGAAGCCGTCTCCATTGGAATCGCCCTGCAAGTTTGTCGAGAGATCGTCGTTGAACGGATCGGTATACAACTCATTGAGGACGACGTTTGGTTTGGCGTCCACATTGTTTACCGTGAATATAATTTCCTCGGCGGACCAGCCAGGAGCGCCTACTTGCACCCGAACAGGCTCATTGCCGTCGAAACGGTTGTCAGCCAGGATATCGAAAGAGATGGAACCCGCTGTTTCTCCCTCTGCCACGGTTAGTGTGGTGGGGACATTGGATTCGCTATTATTATCACTATCGGAGTTGGTGACATTGAGGGTCACACCACCGGCTCCGGCTGCGGATTCCAGTGTCGCGGTCAAGGTCGCCGTTCCAACGCCTTCATCAAATTCAAGCGCATTCATGGAAAGGGTTAGAAAAGAGACGTCATCATCGCCGATGATGCGAATATTGTCATGACCGTATTCCTCGGATCCTCCATTGGCATTGACGAAAACACGAAATCGTAATTCGTCGCCGGAACCCAGGATGGGGAAATCCCAATCCCTGAAAGTCCGCGTCAGGCGAGGATCGGTGGGTAGAGGCACACTGCCCGCGCTCACATCGAAGTTACCCCCTGCGAAGAAGTAGCTGGGTGAATTGGAGTGCAAACCGCGGAAGCCGCCGGCAGTCACCCATTCGCCATCATCGATCTTGTATTGAAAGGCCATCGGGTTGTCGAACTCCTGACCGTTGTTTCCCTGGGCCACCGCCACGGTGATCCTCAGGTTGCCGATTCCGGTGATGGGAATCGCGTCAGTCCAGGTAATGCGCGCTTCATGGTCTTCCAGGTCGTTGACTTCTACGCCATCTCCATCGAGGTCGCGAGCGCCCCAATACCAAAGGCCCTGAATGGCGCCTCCCCTGACGGTTGTTCCTGCCGAACCCTCCTGGCGGCGGGCAAAGTAATCGTTCGATCCGTCATCACTGGGGTTTTCAACAGTGTAGCGGGTCCCGCTGCCATCGCTTTCATAAATCTCCTTGAAGACTTCCTGCGGTGCGGCATTGGCCACACTCCAAAAGGCGAACGCCAACGTGGTTAGAGTAGACCCAAAAAGCCAGGGCTTGAGTCGATGGGTTTTCATTTTATTTTTCATAAGACTCCCTTAATTTATCTTATCTTATCTTATCTTAATCCTAGGTTAGTTTATTCGGTATGCAAATTATCGGTTCAACTTGAAACCGACAAAAAAGATGGGCTTGGAAAATTGGATGGTGTGAAGGCGCGATTTGTCGCCAAAAAATTTGTGCAGGGGTTCATTGGTCAGGTTGGTGCCTTCAAAAAATATGGTTAGAAAACTACGAAATCGGTATTCTGCCCGGATGTCCAGCTTGAAAAAACCATCTACATAGGTATCGAGGCTGTTGGCCGCAACTCCCAGGCCGGTGCCGACCCCTGGTATGCCTTCCGGGGGCAGGACAAGGCTGTCGATATCATCCTGTCCGGCCAGGACCCTATCCAGATAACCGCCCCGCCATACCATGCTGGCCCGGATAAGAAATTTTTTCTTTTCATAATAAACCGACAGATTGGCCAGGAAATCCGATTGCTTGAACATGGGCACCACCTCGCCCAGGCGTTCTTCCAGGGGGAGTTCCACACTGGAATTGACAAAGGTGGCGTTGAAATCGAAGCCCATAGCTTTGAAAGGTTTCGGCATAAAGTCAAACTTTCTGGCCAGGGAAAGCTCCAGGCCGATAATTTTCGCTTCTCCGGCGTTGGCCTTGCGGGTGGTATCCCAGGTAACCTGGTCTAGCCCGGTGGCGGTAAACTTTTGCGCCAATTCGGGGGCAATGCCCCGCCCGGGCTCGAATGTGCGCGACTCCGTATAGATGGGGCCATCAAGTTTCTTGTAGAAGAAATTGATCCCGAATGCTCCGAAAGTCCCGAAATAGTGGTCAAATGAAAGATCAAAGTTTTGGGAGACAGTTGCCGCCAGGTCGATATTCGCCAGTTGTACGCTGTTGCCGATGAAGGCCCCACTGACGCTGGGAATTTCCCTGGGAATAAGGTCGGTAAATTTGGGACGGGCAATGGTTTCGGTGTAGGAGGTCCGAACGATGGTATTTTCGGAAAAGTTTTTAATGATATGAAAAGATGGCAGCCAGTGGGCGTAACTGCGTTCGCTGATTACCTCATCGATAAAACTTTCGGCCCCGAATTGATCACTTTCGATGAGAACTTTCCAGAAACTCGGTATGGCGAATTTGATCGCGGTTGGAAGGTTTTCCGAGCGCAGGTCGATCTGGTTGTTGGTGAAGGTGTTTATCGTCTTTTCGTGGCGGAACCCGCCAATAAATTTAAACCCCTTCCAGTCGAGCGTTTGCATGAAGTAAAAGGAGGTCACATCTTCCGTTGCCCCGAAATCCTTTAATATGGCATCGGTAACGTTTCGGGTAATGTCGTTTGGCTTAACGTCGAATTCAAAATCGACCGGATTGTCGATAAAGGCGCGGGCACTTTCCGTATCGAAAAATGGGCCATAATCATAATTGCCGAAATCTTCCATGAAGTTTTCAAGAATCCCGCCATTGATGACATCGTCCTCCAGGGTGACCTGATTCAGGCCCGGTGTCAGGGCAATGACATCGCTGAACAATTGAAAGTCGCGGGCGAATTTTTTTTCCCGAAAATCTGCCGCTCCCCCAATCTTGGTGGTCCAGTTAAAGTTTCCCAACTGGTATTTTATCTCCAGGTTGATCTCGAAGCCGCCCCGTTCATCCGTGCTGAAAAATTCATTGTCTTCAACACTGCCGCGCAACCGGTTGAGTTGAAAGAAAGTGGGTTCGTCATATTTATCAAGCACGTCATGAACGAAGGGAGCGCCATCCTCCCCAATTCCATCGACAATTAAGGTTTCGCCGGTTTGAAACTTGAATTTCTGTTCGGTCCAATTTTTATTGGCTTTCGACCGGTAGATTTTGTAATCGAGATCCAGTAAGTTGAAAAGACGGTGGTTCCCCCCGCCCTGAAAGGTTGTGATCTCATCGTTGGTTATGGTGCTGGTCCAGTTTTTACGGGCATCGCCATTAGAAGTGTAAAAAGTGTAATTTTTTGTTGATAAGTCATAACTGATATCTCCGAAGCGCACCGCCTCATCGAATGTGGCCGGTCGAAACTCAGGAGCAAGGGCCAGGCGGGCGGCTATTTCGGGATCATTGATATCATCCCCGATGGCGGTGGCCATTTCCTCATCGTAAACCGTTTTACCGGCATAGTTGTTGGTTCCCAATTGAACATTTTGCTCGAAGGTTTGGAGGACCTCATCGTCATCGAAATTGTTGCGCGAAAAGGAAAAATGGAACCGATGATTTTCGTTTAGCTCATATTCAACTTTGCCGCTGAATCCGGTGCGCTCCCGCTTGATGATAAAGTCCCTCAGCTCCACTCCCTCCAGAAAGAACCCCAAGGGTGCCCCTCTTATGTCGGTATTGGCATCGGTGTTCCATCCGTCAACTTTCGCCGTATCGGATCCACGGTTGTCCTCCGATTTGTCGATGGAAAACTGGATGCCAATATTTTTATTCTTCCCCAAAACATCCCCGTAAGTGGCGTTGAAGCGCCAACTGTTTTCCTCTGAGATATCATGGCTGCCTTGGGCGTACTGGGCCGACATAAACCGTCTGCCCCGATCCAGGGCGCTGCGGGTCACCAAGTTAATCGAACCCCCGATAAAATTGGCCGACATGTCCGGCAGCCAGCTTTTGGTCACCTCAATGGACTCAAGCTGATCGATGGAAATGATGTTCAGTGCGGTGGAGCGCCCATCCTCCTCCGGGGTGGCGGATATCACTCCGTCGATGGCGACTTGGTTGACAGATGGATCCGCTCCGCGAATGATGACGAATTTCCCCTCACCCTGGCTGTCTTCGATCGAAATTCCGGGCAGCCGCTGGAGGGCCTCGGCGGCATTGCGATCCACAAATTGACCGATAGCATCGGAAGAGATGACATTTTTGACGTTGGCCGCCGAGCGTTGGAGATTGAGCGCTTTGGCGGCCCCCACCAGGGAACCCTCGACCCGGAATTCCTCCAGCTCCAAAAGTTTTTCGCTGCTGAAGTCCACCGTGATAAATACGGAGGATTCGACGTTCTCAATGACAACGGTTTCGGTATGAGCAGGGTAACCGATATAGGTAACCCTTAAGGTGTACCGGCCCGGCTTGAGGTTACGCAAGCTGAAGCCCCCACCGCGTTCGCTGAAGGTCACTTCATCGGTTTCCTGGATGGCAACGCGAACCCCTTGCAACTGAATATCGCTTCCCGAATCGAGTACCTGCCCCACGATTTCGGCGGCCATAGCCTCTTGCCATATTCCGAAAGTCAGAACCAGGAATATTAAACTAAAAAATTTGCAGTGCAGTGGAGAAACCTTGTACAGTTCATTTTCTCAAGAGTATTACCCCATTTCTCAAGAGTATTACCCCATTGAATTTAAAAATCTATAAAAATCGTAAGTATTTTTTTAAATTTATTCGTCAATCACGGCTACCCTGAGTTTACGCATTAATCTATAAATGTTTCCAAATGAACAAGCTAATGCCTATTTCCATAGTTTTGATAGATATTATTGTATGATACAATTCTTGAATTGGTTTTATTAAAATTCATTCCGGCTATGTTTCTTATCCTGCTTAAAAACCAGAGGCACGAATGGAATGGAACGAAATTCAACCGTTTAAAAAGCGGTCGATTTCCGAGGAAAACCCGGCGTTTCCCGCCCTGGCAATTCTGCGGATTTACCACGAATCCATTGTCGTATATGAACTCTTCGACTTCATCGGCCGTCCAGGTAGTAATTTTTTTCGGGGTGAACAGGTTGTCGGGAATTTCCTGGTCGATCCTACCCTCGATGACGGTAAAAACGGTTATGGAATTTTTGCTCTTGTTTTCCATCACTGCCCGCCGGGGCCTGGTGGTTATGCCTTTGATCTGTGGCGAATGGTAATCAAATGCGCTGAAAGTCTTTAAGAGTTCATCAGACTGCCCATAATAATCGATCTTGAGCAAATCGTATTCCTCTTTCTCAATATACATATTCCGGTATTGGTAGGTATTGCCTTCTTCCTGGGAGTTGGACCGGGCTTTCACGCTATAGCATTCGACGCCGTTGATAAAGACGTCTTCCAGCCGCTCATAACGAAAATTGGACGGTGTTTCCCGGAGTAAATCCTGAAAAGTAAAATCCGATCCCAAAAAGGAGCCCGACTGGCTCTTGCCCCTGAGCCTGCGGGCCTCACCGACATCGGGTAGATATAGATATTGATCAATCTCCTTCATTTTGTTTTCCACCGCCAGCAAGGTAACGCCTTGCACCTCGGCAGGCCGGACAATTCGGATCAGGTAAGAGCGGCCCCCGTCCGGATTCTTTCTATAAACGGCCAAAACCCGGCGTTCGACAACGCTGGGGCCGGGGCTGATTATTGACATTTTGATATAATCCAGCTCCGAATACACTTCCTGTTTCTCAACATATTTATCGATGATCTGAGCGCCGGTGAGGGCCTTTTCATGATGCATGGCCGCCAAAGAAACGGCCAACAGCGAAATTGTGGATAAAAGGATCAGACGGGTTAAGATTGTGATCATAGGCTGTAATAGGCAGGGATAGATTATTTTGAGCGTCAAGACCAGCTTAGGAAGTTTTCTTCTTTTCTGGCGAGGAAAATCGCAAGGTGCTGAGGGATGCCATATCCTCCATCCCTCAACCTGATTCGGGTATGGGTCTATAGTTTTTGGCCATTTGACTATAATGCTCATGCTCGCTTTTTTTGCCCCTTTTCAAGGACCCTTGGGCGTAAATGCGGCATTTTCGAGTCAACACCTCTTTGGCGGCGAGAACATCGTCCCCGCTTATCCGTCCGGAATCCAGAATATTGCGCAGGGCGCGAATCCGGTAGCGGTCCAGGCCCCATTGAGATGAAAGCTGATCGGCATGACCGCCATATTTAACTGTCAGCGGCTCTTCCACGCAGTGAACCTCGAAGCGGGCGCTGATGCGCAGCCACAGGTCGTAATCTTCACAGGCTGGCAGGGATTCATCGAAGAGGCCCACGGCATCGAATACTTCCCTTTTGATCAAAACCGATGAAGGGGAAATGGCGCACAATTCCAGGCATTTTTGAAAAATCCATCCCGACGGTTTGCGGTGCTTCTTTTTTTGGCCGATCGGTCGGCCGTTTTTTAACCAGATTTCGCCCGTATGGCAAATTTTCATTTCCGCATGGCGGGCCAGCAATTCCATTTGCTTCTCCAGTTTTTGCGGCTGCCAGGCATCGTCGGAATCCAAAAAAGCGAGCCAGTCGCCGGTGGCTTTGTTGATCCCGGCATTGCGGGCGGCGCTCACGCCACGGTTTTCCTGAACAACCAGTTGAACAACTGGAAATTCTCTAGCCACCATTTCGGCGCTCCCATCAGTCGATCCGTCATCGACGACGATGATATCCTGCGGCTTCCAGGTTTGGTTAAGAACCGCACCTATTGCCCGCGGCAGCAACTCGCGGCGGTTGCAGGTTGGAATGACCACGGAGATGGCGGAATTCCACTCATTCATGTCATATTACCGCTGCGCCCGGAAACACCGGCTATTGAGCGAGCCTACTGGCATACTCTCCCACCGGAGAGGCCGGGGCGACAGGTCCCCGTTTTTACCAGGAATGCGAAAATAATTGCTTTGAAAGATTCAGGAAATGCCTTTGGCCAGGAGTTCCCGGGCCTCGTCTTTATTGCGGGAGTGTTTGATGTGCGGCGGCACTTCCCGAACGTCCCACACCAATCCCACCCAGGAAAGCATTTTGATGATATAGTAAGTGAAGTCGATTTCCCACCAGTAAAAACCCTGGCGGGTGGCGGACTTGTAGTAATGGTGGTTATTATGCCAGCCTTCCCCCAAGGTGATCAACGCCAGCCATAGGCTGTTTTTCGATTCATCCCCCGTATCGTAGCGGGGTTTGCCGAACTTGTGCATGATGGAATTGATGGAGAATGTGCCGTGCCAGAGAATTACCGTACTAAGACCAAACCCGACCACCAAGGTGGACCACCCATGCGTAAGCAAAGTGGCCATGGAACCTCCATTGACATAGCCGCCCAGCAACATGACTGCAGTGCCCAGCACAATCGGCGGGATGATGTAAAACCGATTCAGCCAGACCAGTTCCGGGAATTTGGCAAAATCCTTGATGGCCTTAAATTCGGTCTTTTTGTAATCGGGACCGAGAATCCAGCCCACATGGGAATACCAAAAACCGTAGAGCTTCATGGAATGAGGGTCTTCCGGCGTGTCGCTGTGTTTGTGGTGGTGGCGGTGGTGCGCGGCCCACCACAAAGCGCCCTTTTGAACCGAGGTTTCGGCCGCAAAGGCCAGAAAAAATTGAAAGGCCCGCGAGGTGCTGTAGGTGCGATGGGAAAAATACCGGTGATAGCCCCCGGTGACAAAAAACATCCGTACCCAGTAAAGGGTGATACAAACAATCCAATCGAACAAAGTCGCCCCAGTCCAGATCATGGCCAGCGGCAAAAGATGCAGCAAAATGAATTCTGCTTCATAGATGTAGGAGGGTTTTTTCCGTACTTGTTTTTCGATTTCCATGGTTAAAGGTAAGTGATTGCTTATTTGAATTGTTTTGCCCTTGCTGTTGAGAATGGCCAGAAATTAGGTACCGGGAGAAAAAGGGCAATAACAAATTTCCCGGAGGTAGAGGGCCGATTCAGTGGCGCTGGCGCCATTACCATACGGCTTCATAGTCTTCGCTCAGTAGATTCCAGTTTTTTTTGAATACATGCACACGCCGGCATTCTCCATGGCGGTCTTGAAACTTTTGCCCTTGCAATGCCCAGGCGATGACACCACCGACCAGGTTGAGCACGGGTTGGTTCCGTCCCTGTAGTTTTTTTGCGTATATTCCGCTTCGATGCCCTGCCGTGCAATAGGTTATTACGGTGTGATCCGCATATCGACTCGGGTTTTCTTCAAAATCTTCGGGGGTCAAGGCGCCGGGGATGATTGAGACATCGCGTTCCTTTTCAGACCTCAGGTCGATGAGGACATATTTCCCCGTCTCGCGCCGTTGCAAGTATTGCTCCACGGAAATATCGCTGGTTTGCGGAAAATCCTCTTTCTTGAATTCCCGGAACTTCTTTTCCACGAAAGCCATGCGCTCTGGCAGGGTCTTCAATTTGCTTTTTTTAAAAAACAAGGCTCAGATGGATTGTTGGATTTTGGCTCGAAAGCGCTTCCCGGCATGGTATTCGCTCCGCAGTACTCTGGGAGTTTGCCAGACATTGGTAATTTCGTACGAAATTAAAAAATTTATAGTCTCTTGTCAATCGTCAATCCCGCCTCGACCATTTTGCCGGAGAACGGTGAACGGCAGGGCAGCGCCCTCAGCGGCTCAAGATGTCCTTGGCTTTATCCAGAGTGCGTTTTTCTTCCTCCGTCAGTGAACCGAAGCCCTTGCTGTTGATTTTATCGAGAATGCGATCTACCTCGCTTTTTAAATGGTTGCGATTGGAGATGTTTATAGTGAATTTATTGCTTCGGGAAGGGCTTCTGCTCCGCTTTTTCACCCATTTGGGCAATTCCACAGCCGTAGAGCTGGATTTGAAAAGAGGTTCCCTGTTGTGCACATATTTAATGAATAGCCATCCGCACAGCATCCCGCCCAGATGGGCCGAGTAGGCCACGCCGCTTCCCATGCCCTGGGGCGAAATTTCGTAAAACAAAAATCCGAAGAGGTTGATAAAGAGCGAAAACCAAAGGATGTATTTGGGAAGTATGGATAATGGGATGATAAAAAAGAGCAAAAATTGCACCCGCTGGTTCGGGTAGAGCAGGCAGTAAACCGTCAAAAATCCGAGGGCTGCGGCCGAAGCGCCCATGACCAGGCCGCCCTGGTAATTGAATACCAGCCAAAAAAGGCCCCCCATGACGGCTGACGCTATATAAAGACCGAGCAGCCGATGCGATCCCACGACCGGCTGGAGAATCCGCCCGAACAGGAAAATTCCCAGCAGATTTCCCAAAATATGAAAAAGCATTTGGGTCGAATGCAAAAAACTGTAGGTCAGCGGTGTCCACAGGTAACCACTACTGAATCCCTTGCCGGTCAACGCAAAATACTTGAGAAAGGTGTTGTAAGGGGCCGGGCTGCTCATCCACCGCTCCAGAACGCATTGCACGATGAATACCGCGATATTGGCAATAATAAGCCATTTGAGGACCGGCTTTTCTCGCCGGTACTCTTCCTGGCGACGCATATATGGCCTATCGTATAACATCGGGACTAGTGGCTATTCAACAATCAGGCCAGCTTTCACCGCCCGCAGGGTCCTGGCTGATGGCACAGCTTCCCTCTTATTGCCCCGGGTATAAGACATAATCTCGCGGACTCTGTCAAAGCAAACTGCAATTGATTCCTTAAGTATTTAGATAACAATAAATTACACATCATTTAAGGTCTTCTGTGGCAATTACACATCATTTAAGGTCTTCTGTGGCTGTCCAAGTTTTTTTCAATCCTTCTTGACACCCAACAGGAAATAACAAACTTTTCCGGTGTTATGGCTGATATAGATGATAAATGGCCGCTCAATGCGGTAGGCAAATTTTATGTGGACGAGCAATGCATCGATTGCGACCTGTGCCGTGAAACGGCGCCCGATTTCTTCAAACGCGACGACGATGGCGGATATTCCTATGTCTACAGCCAGCCCAATTCGGACAACGAGGACGATATCGCCCTCTGCATGGAAGCCCTCGAGGGCTGCCCCGTAGAAGCCATCGGCGATGATGGCGGCGATGACTGATTTCCTGGTCTTGGTAATTTACGCTGGAAAACCTGGTTTCTTCTCAGTCAAGTGTAGTGTTCCTCAGGAAAAACGCTTCCACAAGGAGGGCGAAAAGAGGACCAGGATGGCGAAAAGCTCTAGCCTCCCCATGATCATAAGAAGGGAAAGGGCGTATTTTGTGTAATCGTGGAAAAATGCGTAGCTTTTAGCTGGGCCGATCTCCTGTAAACCCGGCCCGACATTGAACAGGCAAGCCAAAACGGTGGAAATGGCCCCTTCCACTGACAAATAGGGCTCAAAAAATACCACCAGAAAAAGACTCAAATTAGCTAACAGCGCAGCGAGTACCAAGTAGCTGATAATGCCTTCCTGGGCGGGCCGGTCGAGATTTCTCCCATTGATTTTCACCGAGCGGACCACGTGGGTGCGAAATGCTTTTTCGATATTGATCAGGGAGACTTTGACCGCCACCACAACGCGAATTACCTTGAGACCTCCGGCGGTGGAACCGGAGCTTCCCCCAATCATCATGAGTATCAGGAAAATGGCATGGGCAAAGGGTGGCCAAGAGTTAAAATCGGCGGTGGAATACCCGGTCCCGGTCAATAAGGAAACCACTTGAAAAGTGCCCAGCCGAATCGCCTCCTGCCAGGACTCATTTACCTCGAAAACGATCAGATGCCAACTGATCAATAGAGATACGAACACCAAAATGAGGTAAAAAGCACCCGTCTCGGTGCTTTCGCGAACCGCCCTCCAATGACCCTTAATGATGTGCAGCATGACTATGAAACTGGTTCCTCCAAGGACCATGAAGAGGACCACCATCCATTCCAGAAGAGGATTTTGAAAGGCTCCCACACTGGCGCTCCTGGTGCTGAAACCGCCCGTCGCCACAGATGTGAACATGTGGCATACAGCGTCGTACCATTCAAGCCCGCACAACCGGTAGGTTACAGCGCAGATTGCCGACAGGCCCCCGTAGAGGCCCATGATCTGCAATACTCCCGTTTGCACTCGTCCCGAATCGAGGTCCGTGGAATGGGCTGAAGATTCACTCGAGTAGAGGATTTTCGCGCCCACCCCCAGGAAGCTCAAAATGGCCACAAAAAAGACCACCACGCCCAGGCCACCGATCCATTGGCTGAGGCTGCGCCAGAATAACAGGCTGTGGGGCATTTTCTCCAAATCGGAAAAAACCGAAGCCCCGGTGGTGGTTAAACCGGAGGTCGATTCAAAAATGGCATTGGCCAGAGAACAACCCGGAATGATAAGAAAATACGGTAGCGAGCCGATCAGGCTGGCCAATATCCAGCCCAGCCCGATTACACAGAGGGCCTCCTTGCGGAACATTTTCAAATTTCCCTCTCTGCCCAGAAAAATAAATCCGATGGACGTGGCAAAAGCGATGACGGCGCTTATCCCGAACCCCCTCAAAGCATCTTGCTCTATGCTCAATGCACGATAGGGATAACCAACCCCCAAGCTGGCCAGAAAAGCGATGGCCTCAATCAGCAAGATAGTGCCCAGCAGCCTGAATATTATGGGGTAATTCATTTATTTAATTAATTAGGGGAGGAAAGCTCCGCTCTCTTTTCATCAAGAGGCGGTTTGTCAGTCCTCCGATAACAGATTTTGTAGTTCCTTGGTTTTGCCCCCCTGGGAAATCAGCACAATACGGTCCCCTCCCAATATGATATCATCGGCTCCCGGCACTTTGGCCTGAAACTTGTGCAACAGGGCTACCATGACACAGCCCTTGGGCAAAGGGATATTGCGCAGCGGCTGGCCGGCGAATCGATTGTTGTGACTCAGGTGGATCTCCAGGACTTTGCCTACTCCATCCGGTAGGGTGGCCAGCTCCAGTATTGGTTCCGTGGAAAGGTAGCGCAGCACCTCACGGGCTGTCGTCACGCGTGGAGAAACCATCATTTCAACCCCCAGAGAGCTTTTCAGTCCATCCAGAACATCTTCGTAGTCGGTTTTGTGGATGACCAGCTGCACATGTGCCGCACCCAGTTTGGAGGCCTGCAATCCGGTCATGATATTGTCCTCGTCGTCCTTCGTGGAGGCCACAAAATAATCGGCGCTGCCAATCTGCTCCTCCTCCAGAAGCCGTAGCGAGGTGGCGTCGCCGTTGATCACTGTGACCCTGGGAAATTTTTCCGCCAGCTCCCGGCATATGGCGCCATCCTTCTCAATAATGCGGATTTTATAACGCGGATTGGCCAATAGCCGGGCCAGGGCCACAGCCGTTTCGCCGCCGCCATAAAGGGCCACCCTGACCGGTTCCTCTTTGCTCTCCGGATCGAATTTGGTTTTCATTTTCAAAAGGACGTCCGGATGGCCGAAAAGAGTCACCCGGTCATCCCCCTCCAGCACCGTGTCGGCGGAGGGCACTTCCACTGCCTTGCGGCGCTGGATAAAAGCCTTGCGGCGCTGGATAAAACCGATGCGGACATGATCCAGCCGTATGTCCCGCAACTTTATACCGATTAAGCGGGAGCGTCTGGAAACCGTAACCTGTTGTGCTTCGATTTGCCCGCGGGAGAAATACTCCACTGCCACACGCCCGGGGTTGCGGATCGATTTAGCCAACTGCACCGCGCACAAACCCTCCGGATTGATCATATGGTCAATGCCGAAGTGCAACTGGTAATTGACATAAGAATTGTCCGTATAAGTCTGATCGTGCACACGGGTGATGGTGACCTGCGCCCCCAGCACCTTGGCCAGCGAGGAAGCCACCAGGTTGGTCCGGTCCTCACTCGTCATGGCCAGAAAAAAGTGGCATTCACGCACCCCTGCCTTGACCAGTGTCTCGGCCGAACTGCCATTTCCGACCAGCACCTTGGCATCGATCAACTCATCCACCCTTTGGGCGATGGCCTCGTCCGATTCGATGACGGTCACATCGTGAGCCTTACCGCTCAACAACCCGCAAAGGTAGCTGCCCACCTCCCCGGCTCCCACTATTATGATTTTCATATTATCTATAATAAAAAAGGGGAAGAGCGTTACCGCCCAACTCCCCAATGACCTTTTGATGGCGTGTGTGCAATGGCTTGAAAAACTCGATGAGCCGTGGCGCTAACCCGGATATTTCGTAAAAAAAAGTATCGTTGATATGCTTAACTGCTGATATACAGCAGGATAGATCAATAATTAAAGCAATATCAGCGATGACAAAAGGTAAACAATTAAAGCTACAGTTGACAAGGGTAAAAGGCCGCCGTGTGCGGGTTGATTTCAAGGGCGGAGAGGTTACTTCGGATGCCGGACTGCTTTTGATCCGGGAAGTGGATCGGCAGTTGGGCTTGACCGAACGAGCGGCCCGACAGTTAGTGGACAAACGGCAGAAGGGCAAAGTACGCCATGAGGTATTGGGGATGCTGCGGCAGCGCGTTTACGGGCTGGTGGCGGGCTATGAGGATTTGAACGACTTTGATACCCTGCGCCACGATCCATTGTTGCAAACGGTAACGGGGCGCATTGAAACGTTGGCCAGCGCGCCGACTTTGTGTCGTTTTGAAAACGGGCAGGATCGGCGGGCGGCCTTTGCGGTAAACGAGCTGTTGGTCGAACAGTTCATGGGCTCCTTTGCCGAGGAACCCGAAGAGATCATCCTGGACTTTGACGCCACCGACAATCCGGTGCACGGGCTCCAGGAGGGACGTTTTTTCCACGGTTATTATGATCATTACTGTTTTCTGCCGCTATATGTTTTTTGCGGTGATCAGCTGCTGGTGGCCTACCTGCGGCCGAGCAAGATCGATGCCAGCAAGCATGCCGGGGCCATCCTCAAATTGCTGGTTAAACGGATTCGCCAAAGCTGGCCCCGTAAGCGGATTATTTGGCGCGCCGACAGTGGATTTTGTCGAGACCGGATACTCTCTTGGTGCGACCGCAACGAAGTTAGTTACATCGTGGGGATGGCTCGCAATGCACGCTTGCAGCAAGACGCCCAGCAGTTGCAAAAGCAGGCCAAAGAATGGTTCGAACTAAGGGGTAAAAAACAACGGTTATTCCAGGACTTCGTCTATGCTGCCGATTCGTGGCGATGGCTGCGGTTGGTCATCCATAAAGCCGAACACACCGCACAGGGGTCCAACCCGCGCTTCGTGGTGACGAACCTGCCGGGCGATCCCCAGGAGCTTTACGACAAGGTATACTGTGGCCGCGGTGAAATGGAGAACCGAATCAAGGAACAGATGCAATTGTTCAGCGAGCGCACCAGCGCCCATCAATGGTGGGCCAATCAGTGGCGATTGCTCTTGTCGGCGCTGGCCTACACCTTGATGGAAGCCATGCGCCGGCTAGCCTTAAAAGGGACGAAGTGGGCGCGGGCCCAATGCCACACCCTGCGGCTCAAATTAATCAAGATCGGAGCGGTCATCGTGCGCAACACCCGAACGATTCACTTTCACCTAAGTGAGAGTTATCCTTGGGCCAGTCTTTTCAACCATGCGGCCCGCCGATTGGTGCCAACCTAAAGGGTGCATTGGTGCTGCCCCCGGCACTACCGAACCAATGGGGGAAAGGGGGCAGTGTCTCTACACCCTGAAAAACACCTAAAAATCAAGACGATCTGCTCAAAATACAAAGAAATCCATCTCCAATAGCAATAACGAGCCAAACTTTACCCTTCATGAAATATCCGGGCTAACCGGTATCCGCCGGTACGGTTTTAGAACGCTCCTTCACTGAGCACATGTTTATGCCAGTCTCAATGTTAGCGCATACATTGCATTTGAAAAGCATATATTTTGCCTCCCGATTCGAGCGCCGACAGTCAAAAATTCCATTGCCGGGCTCTCTTCGGAACCATAGCTTCGCTCCTTTTATCACTGGAATTCTATTTATAATATGTCTAATCTCGTCTCCGCCAAACTGGTCCTGGTCGCCATGTATGAACCCTCCGATGAAGAATTCGGGGAACTCGGCGTATTTCTCAAGGGCGAAAATCTCAATCCTGTGCAGGCGGATACTGCCGGGCTGCCGGGCCGCCTTTACGAGCGCGAGGACGGCCTGCTCGCCATCCATGCCGGAGTGGGCAACCCCAACACCGCCGTATCCATCATGGCCCTGGGCCTGGCCGGCGGTTACGATTTGAGCAAGGCATACTGGCTCATTTCCGGCATCGCCGGGGGCAACCCCCGCAACTGTCCACTGGGTAGCGCGGTCTGGACCGATTGGGCCGTGGACGGCGATCTGGCCTTCGAAATTTCCCCTGAAGACAAACCCCAGGACTGGTCAACGGGCATTCTCCCCATGGGGGCCAAGGAACCCTACGGCCCTCACTCGGTGGACGATGCCGCCTTCGGCCAAAGGTATGAAGTCAGCCAATTAAACCCGAAACTCTGCCAGTGGGCCTTTAACCTGACCAAAGACATTCCCCTCATCGATAATGAAGAAATGAAAGCGGCACGCCGGGCCTATACCGGCTTTCCCCATATCCAGGGCCCGCCCCAGGTCTTGTGCGGGGGCAACCTGACCACCGGACGCTACTGGCACAGCCGCCAATTAACGGAATGGGCCGAACGCTGGGTCGATTATTGGACGGAAGGCAAAGGAACTTTCTACACCTCGGCCATGGAAGACACCGGCACCCTCCACGCCCTCTGCTACCTCTCCCGCATGGGCAAAGTCGATTACGACCGCGTCCTCCTGCTGCGGGCGGCCAGCAACTTCACCTACCCCCCGCCCGGCAAAACGGTCCTCCAAAACCTCTTCGGCGACGCCCAGGGAGACGCCCACTACCCCGGCTACATCCCCTCCCTCCAAAACGCCCAAAAAACCGCCACCACCATCATCCAAAAAATCCTCACCAACTGGCCAACCTACCGGGACAGGTCGCCAAATCCCGGCTAATTTTCCCGTAAAACCCGCAAATCTTCGCTTTGTTCATTTAGCGTTTGATAAATAACGTCCTTTGTGTATCTTTACACTGGCTATGTTTCATCAGCGCCGACATCTGCCTCCGCTATGCAAGTTTTGGATATTCTTCATCACTGGTTTTATGGCTTTCAGTGCTTTTTCAGCCGAGGAGCCTCAAAACCTTGCCAAACTCCAATCTCAGGCTAAAGAGGGCTATGCCGTAGCCCAAAGTGAATTGGCCCTTGGCCCTATTGTAGAGGCTGTCCCAAAAATATAAAAATTTTATAGTCAACTGGATGACGTTGATAAAAAGAGCCGGAAAGAGCAAGTTTTTGCTCGATCCGGCCAAAAAAGGGTTCTATAATTGAGTTAGCGAAAATCAATATAGCCCTTTCTATGAAAAATATAGCCATCCAATGCCTCCTGCGTCCAGCTTTAACTGTGGTCGACCGGTGCCTCGATTACGATAACTTCCGCGCCACCATTGATCGAATCGATCGGCTGCTGATCGACTCGGAGGTGGAATCGCAGGCCATTGAGCTGGCCTTGGAGGGGTGGCCGCCAATGGGTCTAAAGGCCCGGCGGCAGCGGGCCAGTTTTGCCATCAAGGCACTGCGCATGGATACGCTGGGCCGTCTGCTCGGAGGGATTTCGTTTCGGCATTTGTCGCGGGCTCTGGGCAGCAGCGATCTGTTGGCCGACTTTTGCTGTGTCCGGCAGATCGATGGCATCAGGGGCATCTCCAAAAGCACCCTGGAGCGGGCCTCGAAGTTTTTCAGCGAAGAGCAGTTGAGGGCCTTGCACCGGACCTTGACTGAGGTGGTGGGCGATGCCCTTCTGGCCCGGCAGGTGGGATTGGACAAGCCGATTGACACCACCATTTGCCTGATCGACGGCACCTGTTTGGAGGCTAACATTCATTGGCCGACGGACTGGGTATTACTCAAGGATGTAGCCGGCACGTTGCTCAAAGCGATCCGGCTGATCCGCGAGAAGGCCGGTTTGCGCCATCGCATGCCGATCGAACCGGAGCCCTTGGCTCGGCAGATGAATCGGCTGTGCATACAGATGACCCACAGCCGGCGGCGAAAGGACAGCGCGCGGCAGCGCAAGGGTATCTTGAGGCAGATGAAAAAGCTGCTCAAACGGATCGGGGAGCATGCCCGCAGTCACCGGGAATTATTGCAAGCCTGCTGGGAGCAAAGCGATTACAGCGAAAAACAGGTCCAACAGATCCTCGCCCGGATGGAGCGCATGAGCGAGCAAATCCCGGTGGTCATCAAACAGGCGCACGAGCGGATCATTGGCGGCCGCCAGGTGAAAAACGCAGAGAAAGTCTTGAGTGTTTACGAACTCGATGGGCAGGTGATTGTGCGAGGTAAAGCGGGCCAAGAGGTCGAGTTCGGCAACACCCTGTTTTTGGGAGAAAGCGTTGAAGGGTACCTGCTGGACTGGAAACTCTACGGCAGCCGAACTCCAAGCGAAAATGAACAAATGCAAGAGAGTTTGCAAAGACAGAACCGCTTCAACCTGGAAGAACCCATAGCGGCCATGTGCGCGGACCGGGGATTTGCCTCCCAGCGGGCCCGCCGGCAGTTAGCCCAGGAGGGAATCTACGACGCGCTCTGTCCACGCGATCCGAAGCAGTTGAAAAAACGGATGGAGGAACCACTGTTCAGACAATTGCAAAAGCGCCGGGCCAGCACCGAAGGGCGGATCGGGGTATTGAAGAATCGCTGGCAGGCCGGGCGGTTGCGCAGCAAAGGCTTTGCCAACCGCTCGATCAGCGTAGCCTGGTCGGTACTCTCGCACAACCTATGGAAAGTAGCCAAGATGCTGGCCCAGCAAGACGAACTAAAAACCAAAGCGGCGGCCTAGCCCGGATATTTCATGAAGGGTAAAGTTTGGCTCGTTATTGCTATTGGAGATGGATTTCTTTGTATTTTGAGCAGATCGTCTTGATTTTTAGGTGTTTTTCAGGGTGTAGAGACACTGCCCCCTTTCCCCCATTGGTTCGGTAGTGCCGGGGGCAGCACCAATGCACCCTTTAGGTTGGCACCAATCGGCGGGCCGCATGGTTGAAAAGACTGGCCCAAGGATAACTCTCACTTAGGTGAAAGTGAATCGTTCGGGTGTTGCGCACGATGACCGCTCCGATCTTGATTAATTTGAGCCGCAGGGTGTGGCATTGGGCCCGCGCCCACTTCGTCCCTTTTAAGGCTAACCGGCGCATGGCTTCCATCAAGGTGTAGGCCAGCGCCGACAAGAGCAATCGCCACTGATTGGCCCACCATTGATGGGCGCTGGTGCGCTCGCTGAACAATTGCATCTGTTCCTTGATGCGGTTCTCCATTTCACCGCGGCCACAGTATACCTTGTCGTAAAGCTCCTGGGGATCGCCCGGCAGGTTCGTCACCACGAAGCGCGGGTTGGACCCCTGTGCGGTGTGTTCGGCTTTATGGATGACCAACCGCAGCCATCGCCACGAATCGGCAGCATAGACGAAGTCCTGGAATAACCGTTGTTTTTTACCCCTTAGTTCGAACCATTCTTTGGCCTGCTTTTGCAACTGCTGGGCGTCTTGCTGCAAGCGTGCATTGCGAGCCATCCCCACGATGTAACTAACTTCGTTGCGGTCGCACCAAGAGAGTATCCGGTCTCGACAAAATCCACTGTCGGCGCGCCAAATAATCCGCGTACGGGGCCAGCTTTGGCGAATCCGTTTAACCAGCAATTTGAGGATGGCCCCGGCATGCTTGCTGGCATCGATCTTGCTCGGCCGCAGGTAGGCCACCAGCAGCTGATCACCGCAAAAAACATATAGCGGCAGAAAACAGTAATGATCATAATAACCGTGGAAAAAACGTCCCTCCTGGAGCCCGTGCACCGGATTGTCGGTGGCGTCAAAGTCCAGGATGATCTCTTCGGGTTCCTCGGCAAAGGAGCCCATGAACTGTTCGACCAACAGCTCGTTTACCGCAAAGGCCGCCCGCCGATCCTGCCCGTTTTCAAAACGACACAAAGTCGGCGCGCTGGCCAACGTTTCAATGCGCCCCGTTACCGTTTGCAACAATGGATCGTGGCGCAGGGTATCAAAGTCGTTCAAATCCTCATAGCCCGCCACCAGCCCGTAAACGCGCTGCCGCAGCATCCCCAATACCTCATGGCGTACTTTGCCCTTCTGCCGTTTGTCCACTAACTGTCGGGCCGCTCGTTCGGTCAAGCCCAACTGCCGATCCACTTCCCGGATCAAAAGCAGTCCGGCATCCGAAGTAACCTCTCCGCCCTTGAAATCAACCCGCACACGGCGGCCTTTTACCCTTGTCAACTGTAGCTTTAATTGTTTACCTTTTGTCATCGCTGATATTGCTTTAATTATTGATCTATCCTGCTGTATATCAGCAGTTAAGCATATCAACGATACTTTTTTTACGAAATATCCGGGCTAGAGAGCGGAAAAGCAAGGACAATACTTTTTCACAGCCGTACTGTCGGCTCATACAAAGAAAACCAGGCAACCGGACCCCAAAACCAGTATCCTAACGTCATAGGAGAGCAAAGTTGATACTCTCCCAAATGCAAATACCTCTAAAATGAGCGCCTATCAAAAGCCCTCGCAAAAATCACCCTTTTGGGACAGCCTCTATTGTATTATGAGGGCGAAGGTGTGCCGCAGGATTTCAAACTAGCCCAAAAGTGGTTTTTAAGAGCAGCCAAGCAGGGCTACCCGGAGGCACAGGTAAATATTGCTTTGATGTTTTACATTGGCGAAGGTGGATCCAGAAATTATCGAGCCGCGCTCAAATGGTTTCGCCATGCGGCCGATCAAGGTCATCTGGAAGCCCAACGGGATGTGGCCTGGATGTATTTCGAGGGCGAGGGCGTATCCCGCAATTATAAAAAAGCGCTTCAATGGTTTACCCATGCGGCTGAGCAAGGTTACTCCGTTGCCCAATACAATCTCGGTGTAATCTACCTCAACGGTGATGGCGTGGATCAGGATTTAGAACTGGCACTTAATTGGATTCAACGGTCAGCAGACCAGGATTATCCGATGGCGCAACTCACTCTAGGGCAGATGTACGCCCAAGGACAGGGTGTTGCCCAGGACACAACTAACCCGGATATTTCATGAAGGGTAAAGTTTGGCTCGTTATTGCTATTGGAGATGGATTTCTTTGTATTTTGAGCAGATCGTCTTGATTTTTAGGTGTTTTTCAGGGTGTAGAGACACTGCCCCCTTTCCCCCATTGGTTCGGTAGTGCCGGGGGCAGCACCAATGCACCCTTTAGCCCGGATATTTCATGAAGGGTAAAGTTTGGCTCGTTATTGCTATTGGAGATGGATTTCTTTGTATTTTGAGCAGATCGTCTTGATTTTTAGGTGTTTTTCAGGGTGTAGAGACACTGCCCCCTTTCCCCCATTGGTTCGGTAGTGCCGGGGGCAGCACCAATGCACCCTTTAGCCCGGATATTTCATGAAGGGTAAAGTTTGGCTCGTTATTGCTATTGGAGATGGATTTCTTTGTATTTTGAGCAGATCGTCTTGATTTTTAGGTGTTTTTCAGGGTGTAGAGACACTGCCCCCTTTCCCCCATTGGTTCGGTAGTGCCGGGGGCAGCACCAATGCACCCTTTAGCCCGGATATTTCATGAAGGGTAAAGTTTGGCTCGTTATTGCTATTGGAGATGGATTTCTTTGTATTTTGAGCAGATCGTCTTGATTTTTAGGTGTTTTTCAGGGTGTAGAGACACTGCCCCCTTTCCCCCATTGGTTCGGTAGTGCCGGGGGCAGCACCAATGCACCCTTTAGCCCGGATATTTCATGAAGGGTAAAGTTTGGCTCGTTATTGCTATTGGAGATGGATTTCTTTGTATTTTGAGCAGATCGTCTTGATTTTTAGGTGTTTTTCAGGGTGTAGAGACACTGCCCCCTTTCCCCCATTGGTTCGGTAGTGCCGGGGGCAGCACCAATGCACCCTTTAGCCCGGATATTTCATGAAGGGTAAAGTTTGGCTCGTTATTGCTATTGGAGATGGATTTCTTTGTATTTTGAGCAGATCGTCTTGATTTTTAGGTGTTTTTCAGGGTGTAGAGACACTGCCCCCTTTCCCCCATTGGTTCGGTAGTGCCGGGGGCAGCACCAATGCACCCTTTAGGTTGGCACCAATCGGCGGGCCGCATGGTTGAAAAGACTGGCCCAAGGATAACTCTCACTTAGGTGAAAGTGAATCGTTCGGGTGTTGCGCACGATGACCGCTCCGATCTTGATTAATTTGAGCCGCAGGGTGTGGCATTGGGCCCGCGCCCACTTCGTCCCTTTTAAGGCTAACCGGCGCATGGCTTCCATCAAGGTGTAGGCCAGCGCCGACAAGAGCAATCGGCACTGATTGGCCCACCATTGATGGGCGCTGGTGCGCTCGCTGAACAATTGCATCTGTTCCTTGATTCGGTTCTCCATTTCACCGCGGCCACAGTATACCTTGTCGTAAAGCTCCTGGGGATCGCCCGGCAGGTTCGTCACCACGAAGCGCGGGTTGGACCCCTGTGCGGTGTGTTCGGCTTTATGGATGACCAACCGCAGCCATCGCCACGAATCGGCAGCATAGACGAAGTCCTGGAATAACCGTTGTTTTTTACCCCTTAGTTCGAACCATTCTTTGGCCTGCTTTTGCAACTGCTGGGCGTCTTGCTGCAAGCGTGCATTGCGAGCCATCCCCACGATGTAACTAACTTCGTTGCGGTCGCACCAAGAGAGTATCCGGTCTCGACAAAATCCACTGTCGGCGCGCCAAATAATCCGCGTACGGGGCCAGCTTTGGCGAATCCGTTTAACCAGCAATTTGAGGATGGCCCCGGCATGCTTGCTGGCATCGATCTTGCTCGGCCGCAGGTAGGCCACCAGCAGCTGATCACCGCAAAAAACATATAGCGGCAGAAAACAGTAATGATCATAATAACCGTGGAAAAAACGTCCCTCCTGGAGCCCGTGCACCGGAGTGTCGGTGGCGGCAAAGTCCAGGATGATCTCTTCGGGTTCCTCGGCAAAGGAGCCCATGAACTGTTCGACCAACAGCTCGTTTACCGCAAAGGCCGCCCGCCGATCCTGCCCGTTTTCAAAACGACACAAAGTCGGCGCGCTGGCCAACGTTTCAATGCGCCCCGTTACCGTTTGCAACAATGAATCGTGGCGCAGGGTATCAAAGTTCGTTCAAATCCTCATAGCCCGCCACCAGCCCGTAAACGCGCTGCCGCAGCATCCCCACTCATGGCGTACTTTGCCCTTCTGCCGTTTGTCCACTAACTGTCGGGCCGCTCGTTCGGTCAAGCCCAACTGCCGATCCACTTCCCGGATCAAAAGCAGTCCGGCATCCGAAGTAACCTCTCCGCCCTTGAAATCAACCCGCACACGGCGGCCTTTTACCCTTGTCAACTGTAGCTTTAATTGTTTACCTTTTGTCATCGCTGATATTGCTTTAATTATTGATCTATCCTGCTGTATATCAGCAGTTAAGCATATCAACGATACTTTTTTTACGAAATATCCGGGCTAAATTTGTATCAAGAAGCTGCTCTGCAGGGTTCAGCTCTGTCACAAAAATATTTAGGAGGTTTGTACTACACGGGGAGAATTGTCAGTCAAGATTATGATGTGGCTTTGAAATGGTATCACATGGCCGCCGAGCAGGGAGATGTCATAAGCGAATTCCAATTAGGCCTAATTTATAAAGATGGTCATGATGTGGAGCGGGATCTCGTTGAAGCGGTCAGATGGTTAAGTCCAGCCGCCGACCAGGGACACGCGAGTGCTCAAAATGCCCTCGCCTGGCTGTTGGCAACCTCTGTGGATGATAACATTCGAGATGGACAATTGGCTATCCAATACGCCCTTGGAGCGGTCGAAAACAGGAAAGATTTCGGATTTGTGGATACCCTGGCCGACGCCTATGCGGAGGCGGGTCAGTTTGAGAAGGCGGTGGAAACCCAGAAAGAAGTTATTTCCATGGTAACCGAAGATCATTCTACCTTTGAGGAATTTGTGGAGAGGCTTAAGGGTTATGAGAATAGTGAGCCCTGGCGGGAGGATAGGTAAACAAAGGTATATTTGCAGCTTATTGGCCAATCTCCGGCTATTGACCCTTGCGGTGGAGGCCGGTTAATTTGTCTCCTTTTCCCCTTCAATTCAGATAATGTTTTTAATCGGGATGGTAAAATTTGATTGTTGCTCATAAATTGGATGCGGAGTCGGCCAATGTAGCGCGATTTCTTCCGCGGATGGCCCGGCGGGTTCCGGGGCATTGCGCGGTTAAGGTTCCTCTTGGCTTGAAAGGGGATCGCATCGTGTATCTGGAACGTTCCTTTGCCGAGTTGGAGGCCGATTGCGATGCCGTGGCCCGGTTTTTTCAGGAGAAAGGCATTGTCCGGGGAACGCGGGTCTTGCTCATGGTGCGGCCGGGGCTGGACCTCATCCTGACGACTTTCGCGCTCTTTAAAATGGGCGCCGTACCGGTGGCCGTCGATCCGGGCATGGGTTTGCAATCATTCCTCAACTGTGTCCGCCGGTCGCAGCCGGAAGCCCTCGTCGGCATACCGCTGGCCCTTGGAATCAGCCGAATCTTTCGGAGGGCGTTCAGGACGGTCCGCATTCGTATCAAAGCGGGCCGCAACAGTTTCCTGAAATTGGGGGAAAACTACGGTAGCTCAGGTCAAGCATTTCCAATGGCGGCGACGAAGACCGATGACCTGGCCGCCATACTCTTTACCTCGGGCTCCACCGGACCGCCCAAGGGCGTCTGCTACGAGCATGGCATGTTCGACGCCCAGGTGCGGTTGATTCGCGACCAATACGGAATCGAGCCGGGGGAGGTCGACCTGCCCATGCTGCCCATTTTTGCCCTTTTCAATCCCGCTTTGGGAATGACCACGGTGGTTCCGCAAATGAATCCCGGCAAACCGGCCGCAGTCGATCCGGAAAAGATCGTCCGGGCCATCCGCCAATGCGGGGTCACCACCAGCTTCGGCTCGCCGGTTCTCTGGCAAAAAATTGGCCGTTATTGCGCGCAGCGGGAAATTCAGCTGCCTTCCATGCGGAGGGTTCTCATTGCGGGCGCACCGGTTTCACCCGAATTGGTTCGGCTATTGCAGCCCGCACTTCCCCATGCGCAAGTGCATACGCCCTACGGCGCCACCGAATGCCTGCCGGTCAGTTCCCACCGTGGGCCGGACATTCTGGAAAAAACCTGGCAGCATACGAAAAAGGGAAAAGGAACTTGCGTCGGCCGTCCCGTTCACGGGATGCAGGTAAAAATCATCCGCATTGAAGAAAAAATTCTTCCCTCATGGGAGCCATCAATGGAATTGGGAGAAGATGAAATCGGCGAAATCATCGTCAAGGGCCCGGTCGTAACCAAGAGCTATGACCAGTTGGAAAAAGAGACCGCCGAGGCGAAAATAAACGAAAATGGCGAGGTTTGGCACCGCATGGGCGATCTTGGTTACCTTGATTCCGAGGGGCTGCTCTGGTTTTGCGGGAGGAAAGCCGAACGCGTCGTCACGTCCGACGGGGTTTATTTCACTGATTGCTGCGAGGCCATTTTCAACCATCATGCATGCGTTTTCCGGTCGGCCCTGATTGGAGTTGGCCGCCTGGAAAACAAAATTCCCGCCATCGTGGTCGAACCGGAAAAAGGAAAATATCCACGCAGCGCCGGGGCGAAAGAGGAATTTATCTCCAAACTGCGCGCATTGGGGGCGGCCAATCCCATTACCCGGAAAATTGAATACTTTTTCTTCACCAAAAAATTTCCCGTTGATGTGCGTCACAACGCCAAAATTCACCGCCTCACACTGGCCCATAAATTTCAGTCGCGCCGATGAAAATACTGGTTACCGGCGGCGGCGGATTTCTGGGCCGTTCCATTGTCAAAAAGCTACTCCGGCGCGGCTGCGAGGTCGCCATCCTGGGCCGCTCGCCCCAACCGGACCTGCAAAAACGAGGCATTAAGCTATTTCAGGGCAACCTGACGGACGTTGCTTTGGTCGAGTCCGCCTGCAAGGGGCGGGACGCGGTTTTTCACGCCGCCGCCAAAGCAGGAATATGGGGCAGCCTGAATAGTTATTATCAGCCTAATATCGTCGGCACTCACAATGTAATTTCGGCCTGTCACAAACATGAGGTGGGTCGCCTTGTTTATACCAGCACCCCGAGTGTTGTTTTTAACCGGCAATCCTTTGAAAACGCCGATGAATCGACTCCTTACGGTCGCGATTGGCTCTGCCATTACGCCCGGACCAAATCCATCGCAGAACAGGAGGTTCTCTTCTCACACCAGCCAAGGGGTTTGCGAACCATCGCACTGCGGCCGCATTTGATATGGGGAATCGGTGACCCCCATTTGCTCCCCCGTGTCATAAGCCGGGCCAGGTCGGGCCGGCTGCGCATCGTCGGCGACGGACAAAACCGGGTGGACATCACCCATGTGTCCAATGCTGCCGATGCGCATTTATTAGCTCTTGATGCTCTTGAATCCGAATCGGCAGGCGGCAGGGCTTACTTCATTTCTCAAGGAGAGCCGGTGTGCCTTTGGGAATGGGTCAATGAAATACTGCAAGGGCTTTCGATACCGCCGGTGGTCAAAAAAATTAGCTTGAAGAAGGCCTATGCCGTTGGCGCTTGTCTGGAGGTAATTTATAAAATTCTCCAACTCAAAGGGGAGCCCCCCATGTCACGCTTCGTCGCCCTGGAACTAGCTAAGGATCATTATTTCAACATCCAGGCGGCCCGCAGAGATCTCGGTTACGAGCCAAAAGTGTCCACCCGCCAAGGCATGGCCGAATACCTTGAGCATTTTAAATCCTTTGATCGAAAACTGGACTCCAGTTAGGTTAAGTGGATCGCTGCCGGACGGTTTCGAAAAGGGCAATGGCGGCGGCCACATTTACATTGAGGGAATCCGAGCGGCCGGCCATGGGTATTTTCAGCCGATGGGTCGCACTGTTCAACCAGAAATCGCTCAGACCGTCCTTTTCGCTTCCCACCACGATGGCCACGGCGGCCTTGAGGTCGGCTCGCCAGTATTCCTCGTTGGCCTCCGGCGTGGTGGCCAATACCTGAATCCCTTTTGCCATCAGCCAGGCAAGCGCCGACTCGTTGGCGCAAACGACCACTGGAAATCCGAAAAGCGCTCCCTGTGAATTGCGGATAACATTCGGGTTGAATATGTCGGCCACTGCATCAGTCAATATGAGAGCGTCCGCCCCGGCCGCCTCGGCGGTGCGGATGAGGCTGCCCAGATTGCCCGGTTTTTCCACCCTTTCCACCACCAGCAAGAGGGCCGATGTGGTGAACCGGATTTCTTCAAGTGCGGTTTCCCAAACCTGAGCCATGGCCAGCAAACCATCCGGGTTTTCCCGATGGGAAGCTTTGGCGAATGCAGCCGATGAAAGCTGAACCACTTCTATGGTTTGTTCTTTCGCTCTGCGGACAACCTCATGGGCCTCGTCGGATTTAATGTCTTCAGGGCAGTAAAACAAAGTTTGCAATGCCACTCCCCGATCCAGCGCCCGCGAGGTCTCCCGATGCCCTTCGATGAGGAAAAGGCCCTGCCGCTTGCGGTGGCGGGCATTACGCAATCGCACCAGGTTTTTCACCCGGGGATTGTGGGGACTCTGGATAACTTCGATATTCACTTTAAAAATGAAATTAATTTCAACAAAGTCTTAACATAGGATGCTTTGATAAGAGGCGTCACGAATTTTTATTTCCTTAACAAGCTTTTGTCTTCATGAATGACTTTCCAAAAACACTATGAGACCGAGACTGCCTAAAGATTTTGTGGATGAGCCTTTTTCCTACCACCAGGAGGTGGTGGTCGATATTTCGGCTTTGACGAATCTTGGCTCCGGCTTGGGGCGGGTGGATGGCTGGGTTGTCATGGTCCCCTACGCCCTGCCCGGTGAAAAGGTGCGGGCCCGCGTCTGGCGGAACAAAAAAAATTACTCGGAGGCCGATTTAATCGAAATACTGGAACCCTCCGTGGATCGTGTGGAGCCGGGTTGCCCGCTGTTTGGGGAATGCGGCGGCTGCCAATACCAGCATCTCGATTATGCCGCCCAGTTGCGTTGGAAAAAAAGCCAGGTGGAAGATCTTTTGGAAAAAATTGCCGGTCTTGAAGAGCCCGTGGTCCAACCGGTGCGCGCTTCACCCCAAAAATACGGTTACCGGTCGAAAATAACGCCCCATTTTCAGAAAAAGCGGGAGGGCAAGCCGCTCAATATCGGGTTTCTGCGGGCCGCCTCGCGGAGCATTGTCGATGTCCCCCAATGCCCCATCGCCACCGATGCGATTAATGAAGCGCTTCCGCAAGAAAGAGAGTCGGTGCTCTCCGGACGGCGAAAATTCCGCAAAGGGGCTACCCTCCTGCTGCGGGATTCCTATGATGGCGTGGCCACCGATCCCAAAAAAATCATCTCGCAAAAAGTGGGCTCGCTTCTTTTCCAGGTCCAGGCCGGAGAGTTTTTCCAGAACAACCCATTCATCCTGCCCGAAATGGTCGATTATGTCATTAACGAGGCTCGCGGCGATGGCATCCGTTTCCTGGTCGACGCCTATTGCGGGGTGGGAGTGTTCTCATTGTCGGCCAGCCCCTATTTTGAAAAACTGGCCGGGGTGGAAATCAACCCCCAAGCCATCAACCTGGCCAACGCCAATACAGTCCTCAACAAAGTGGAAAATTGCCAATTCACCATCGGTGAGGCCGAGACGTTATTTTCCTCCATCGACTTCGACCCTGAATGCACCTCGGTTATCATCGATCCCCCGAGAAAAGGCTGTGGCAACCATTTTCTTGAGCTGTTGGCCGCTTACGGACCCAAAAAAATCATCTACGTCTCCTGCGACCCCGCCACCCAGGCCCGCGACCTGAAATTATTGGCAAATTCAGGCTACAAATTGAAAAAAATGCAGCCCTTCGACCTCTTCCCTCAAACCCGCCACATCGAAACCATCGCCACCCTGGGGAAAAGTTAATACCCCAAAGTGAACGCTCATCAAAATCTTTCTGTTAAACCGCTCTTTCTTTTGGGATAGTCTCTAAATACCCTATAGGTATTCATCCAGAGCACGAAGAATACCGACCCCATTGGCAGAATCAGACCTAATATGATTTATGATCGTAAATTTTTTACATACTAAATCATAATCCTGTGACGTGTACTGGATTTGTTGGACACGGGATTCTCTTATATTCATTGTTTATTGATTAGTGTGTCAGGCGGCTTGTTTTGGTAAAGGGTTTTGTTTTCTCGTTGCCCCCCATGGGGGGCAAATATTTTCCTCGAATTGGACTGGGCTTTGGTAACTCAGAGAGGAATGTTTGCGATATCGGTTGTAGAAGATTTCCACGTATTCGAAGACAGTTGATCGCAGTTCGCGCTCGTCGGCAAAGTGGCGGCCTCGAATCGTGCTGGTCTTGAAGCGGCCGTAGAACGATTCCATGGCCGCGTTGTCGTAGCAGTTGCCTTGGGCGCTCATGCTCGGCTTCATGCCTAGTTCAGAGACCAGCCTCTGATAGTCGTCGCTGGCGTAGGGGCTGCCCCGATCGCTGTGATGAATAATCCCGGTGCGCAGTGTGCCGCGGGTCATGGCCGCGGCTTTGAGGGCCTTGCCAACCAGCTTCGCGTCGTTGTGGTTGGAAACGCTCCAGCCTAGCAGGCGTCGGCTGAACAGGTCCATCACCGTGGCCAAGTACATCCAACCGGCCAGGGTCCGTAGGTAGGTCGTGTCCGCCACCCAGACCTCGTCGATATGGGTCGGCTGGCCATGCTTTTTAAGCACATTGGGGCTGTAACCATAGGGATGGTTACTGTTGGTTTTTAATGGCTTAAAGCGTTTACTCTGGGTGCTTTTGATTCCCATTTCACGCATCAGACGCAGAGCCCGGTCACGGCCGCAATCGATGCCCTCATCATCCTTCAGATGGCGGTGCATTGGCCTCTTTGTGTACCTTCAGGATCGCCCCCTTGATTCCCTCGTCCTCGATCCGCCGGGCCGAGGGCGCTCGGTGCCTCCAGCAGTAATAGCCACTGCGACAAATCCCCATCGCCGAGCATATTTCCTCGATCTTGAAGCGCCCCTCGTTGTCTTTGACAAACTGGTACTTCATTGTTCGTCCTTGGCAAAGTAGCCCACCGTTTTTTTTAGTATCTGGTTGATCCGCTCCGAGCGGCGCAGCTCTTTGCGAAGACGATCTATCTCGGCCGCCATCTCCTTCGGACTGCTCTGTCGCTTTGAGGTGGCTTCGCCCTGCTGATCGTCCAGATAGAGCCTCTTCCACCTATACAATTGGTTGGTGTTGACCCCAAGTTTGGTCGATACCTCGGTGGCGCTCAGACCATCGAGTATCATCAGTTGAACTGCCTCATTTTTGAACTCTATACTGCGTCTTCTTCCCATGCTTCGATTCTCCATTTAGGAGAATCTCGTGTCCACTTTTTCCAGTGCACATCACCTGTGACATTAAAAGTGATCAATATAGAAATTATAGACATTGCACCGTTTGAATTCTCTGTCCCTATACTTTAATGAGTGTCTATCAGTAGTAGTTACAACTTAGTTAGAGGCTGTCCCAAAAGGGTGATTTTTGCGAGGGCTTTTGATAGGCGCTCATTTTAGAGGTATTTGCATTTGGGAGAGTATCAACTTTGCTCTCCTATGACGTTAGGATACTGGTTTTGGGGTCCGGTTGCCTGGTTTTCTTTGTCTGAGCCGACAGTAAGGCTGTGAAAAAGTATTGTCCTTGCTTTTCCGCTCTCTAGCCCGGATATTTCATGAAGGGTAAAGTTTGGCTCGTTATTGCTATTGGAGATGGATTTCTTTGTATTTTGAGCAGATCGTCTTGATTTTTAGGTGTTTTTCAGGGTGTAGAGACACTGCCCCCTTTCCCCCATTGGTTCGGTAGTGCCGGGGGCAGCACCAATGCACCCTTTAGGTTGGCACCAATCGGCGGGCCGCATGGTTGAAAAGACTGGCCCAAGGATAACTCTCACTTAGGTGAAAGTGAATCGTTCGGGTGTTGCGCACGATGACCGCTCCGATCTTGATTAATTTGAGCCGCAGGGTGTGGCATTGGGCCCGCGCCCACTTCGTCCCTTTTAAGGCTAACCGGCGCATGGCTTCCATCAAGGTGTAGGCCAGCGCCGACAAGAGCAATCGGCACTGATTGGCCCACCATTGATGGGCGCTGGTGCGCTCGCTGAACAATTGCATCTGTTCCTTGATTCGGTTCTCCATTTCACCGCGGCCACAGTATACCTTGTCGTAAAGCTCCTGGGGATCGCCCGGCAGGTTCGTCACCACGAAGCGCGGGTTGGACCCCTGTGCGGTGTGTTCGGCTTTATGGATGACCAACCGCAGCCATCGCCACGAATCGGCAGCATAGACGAAGTCCTGGAATAACCGTTGTTTTTTACCCCTTAGTTCGAACCATTCTTTGGCCTGCTTTTGCAACTGCTGGGCGTCTTGCTGCAAGCGTGCATTGCGAGCCATCCCCACGATGTAACTAACTTCGTTGCGGTCGCACCAAGAGAGTATCCGGGCTCGACAAAATCCACTGTCGGCGCGCCAAATAATCCGCGTACGGGGCCAGCTTTGGCGAATCCGTTTAACCAGCAATTTGAGGATGACCCCGGCATGCTTGCTGGCATCGATCTTGCTCGGCCGCAGGTAGGCCACCAGCAGCTGATCACCGCAAAAAACATATAGCGGCAGAAAACAGTAATGATCATAATAACCGTGGAAAAAACGTCCCTCCTGGAGCCCGTGCACCGGATTGTCGGTGGCGTCAAAGTCCAGGATGATCTCTTCGGGTTCCTCGGCAAAGGAGCCCATGAACTGTTCGACCAACAGCTCGTTTACCGCAAAGGCCGCCCGCCGATCCTGCCCGTTTTCAAAACGACACAAAGTCGGCGCGCTGGCCAACGTTTCAATGCGCCCCGTTACCGTTTGCAACAATGGATCGTGGCGCAGGGTATCAAAGTCGTTCAAATCCTCATAGCCCGCCACCAGCCCGTAAACGCGCTGCCGCAGCATCCCCAATACCTCATGGCGTACTTTGCCCTTCTGCCGTTTGTCCACTAACTGTCGGGCCGCTCGTTCGGTCAAGCCCAACTGCCGATCCACTTCCCGGATCAAAAGCAGTCCGGCATCCGAAGTAACCTCTCCGCCCTTGAAATCAACCCGCACACGGCGGCCTTTTACCCTTGTCAACTGTAGCTTTAATTGTTTACCTTTTGTCATCGCTGATATTGCTTTAATTATTGATCTATCCTGCTGTATATCAGCAGTTAAGCATATCAACGATACTTTTTTTACGAAATATCCGGGCTAGCCCGCCGCTTTGGTTTTTAGTTCGTCTTGCTGGGCCAGCATCTTGGCTACTTTCCATAGGTTGTGCGAGAGTACCGACCAGGCTACGCTGATCGAGCGGTTGGCAAAGCCTTTGCTGCGCAACCGCCCGGCCTGCCAGCGATTCTTCAATACCCCGATCCGCCCTTCGGTGCTGGCCCGGCGCTTTTGCAATTGTCTGAACAGTGGTTCCTCCATCCGTTTTTTCAACTGCTTCGGATCGCGTGGACAGAGCGCGTCGTAGATTCCCTCCTGGGCTAACTGCCGGCGGGCCCGCTGGGAGGCAAATCCCCGGTCCGCGCACATGGCCGCTATGGGTTCTTCCAGGTTGAAGCGGTTCTGTCTTTGCAAACTCTCTTGCATTTGTTCATTTTCGCTTGGAGTTCGGCTGCCGTAGAGTTTCCAGTCCAGCAGGTACCCTTCAACGCTTTCTCCCAAAAACAGGGTGTTGCCGAACTCGACCTCTTGGCCCGCTTTACCTCGCACAATCACCTGCCCATCGAGTTCGTAAACACTCAAGACTTTCTCTGCGTTTTTCACCTGGCGGCCGCCAATGTAAACGCCGGGGAAAAACCGGTACGGTAAAGAGGGCGCTTTAAAACCGGTACGCTTATCCTAGAAAGGAGGAGTGTATCGAGATATGAAGCAATGGACAAGAGTGCGGCACAAAGTGCTGCGGGACAAGCAGAGCAAGCGCTCTGTAATGCGAGAAGAGGGACTGCACTGGGAGACCCTGGGAAAGATGCTGGCCTATTCCCAGCCGCCGGGATACCGGCGCAAGAAGAGGCGAGAGCGCAAGATCGATCCGTATGTGGGCTGGATCGAGGAGGTGCTCAAAGCGGACCGGAACGTGCCCAAGAAGCAGCGCCATACGGCCAAACGGATCTACCAGCGTTTGGGTCGGAAGAAGGGCTACCAAGGGGGCTACACGGCGGTCAAGGAGGTGGTGGCCGAGCTGCGAGCGAGGCGGCGGGAAGTGTTCGTGCCGCTGGAGCACCGCCCCGGGGAGGGACAGGTGGACTTCGGTCATGCCCTGGTGAAGGAGGCGGGGCAATTGCGTAGGCGGCCATTTTTTGCCATGAGCCTGCCCTACAGCGATGCCTTTTTCGTGCAGGTGTTCGAACGGGAGTGCACGGAGAGCTTCTGGGAGGGGCACCTGCGAGCTTTTGAGTTTTTCGGGGCGGTGCCCCGGCGCATCAGCTATGACAACTCGAAGGTGGCGGTGGGTAAGATTATCGGTTCGCGTGAACGCAAGCTGACCGACGGGTTTCTGCAGCTACAGAGCCATTACCTGTTCGAGGAACACTTCTGTCTGCCCGCCCGGCCCAACGAGAAGGGCGTGGTCGAGGGGATCGTGCGTTATGCCCGGGCCAACTTCCTGGTACCGGTACCGCAGGTTCGGGACCTGGAGGAACTCAACGCAAAGCTGTTGGAGGCATGTGAGCGGGACATGGAGCGTAAATTACGCGGGAAAAGGGCGGTGAAAAAGGAACTGCTGGCCGAGGAGCGCGCCGTCATGCTGGCGTTGCCGCCCATACCCTTTGAAGCGAGCCGCAAACGCTCGACCTGCGTCAGCAGCCTCTCGCTGGTGCGCTTCGAGTGCAACGACTATTCGGTGCCGGTGCGCTGCGCCCACCATCCGGTGGTGGTGGAAGGGTCCTGTCGGCAGGTGGTGATCTTCTGTGGGGGCCAAGAGGTGGCCCGGCACCGCCGCATTTGGGATAAAGAGCAAGTCTCTTTCGAGCCGGTGCACTACCTGGCTTTGCTGGAGAAAAAACCGGGCGCTTTGGACTTCGCCCGCCCACTCTCGGGCTGGCAGTTGCCGCAGTGCCTGCAGGTCCTCAGACGCCGGCTCGAAAGCCAATGCGGGGGCGAAGGCACCCGGGAGTATATCCGGGTGCTGCGGCTGTTGGAGAAACACCCCATGGCGGCCTTGCAGCAGGCCGTCGTCTCGGCCCTGCGGGTGGGGGGACTGACTCGTGAGGCCATCGCCCAGTATCTCTATCCTCAGGAAGACTACGGGAGCAGAACCTTCCGGCTGGACGGCCATCCACACCTGCGTCACGTCCGTGTGGCCGCCCCTGACCTCGGTGCCTACAGCGAACTGCTCAAGATTCCAGGAGGGGCTTTATGAAGGAAGAAAAAAACCAGCTGCTGTTACACCATCACCTCAAGAAACTGAAGTTGCCCACCATCCTGCGCGAATGGCCGGCGGTGGCCGCGGCTTGTTCCCGGGACCGGCTCGATTACGCCGCCTTTTTGTTGCATCTGGTCGAACGGGAGCTCATTGAACGCGAACAGCGGGCCGCCCAGCGGCGGATCAAAAACGCCCGTTTCCCCGTGCTCAAGACCCTCGAGAGCTTCGCCTTTGAAGCGCAGCCCTCGCTCAACGAAGCGCTCATCCGAGAGCTCATGCGCGGGGAGTATGTCGACCAGCGCGAAAACGTGCTGCTCCTCGGTAACGCCGGTACCGGTAAAACGCACCTGGCCACCGCCCTGGGCTTTGCCGCCTGTGCCCAGGGCCGGCGGATCCGTTTCTTCGGGGTCACCGCCCTGGTTACCCATATGCTCGAGCAACGCGACAACCACGACCTGCAGCGCTTCATGAAGCAACTCGAAAGGCTCGACCTACTCATCCTCGACGAACTCGGTTACGTCCCTTTTTCCAAGACCGGTTCCGAACTGCTCTTCGACGTGGTCAGCCGCGCTTACGAGCGCACCAGTCTCATCGTCACCACCAACCTGCCCTTTGAGAACTGGATCGAAGTGCTCGGTTCCGAACGGCTCACCGGAGCTCTGCTGGACCGACTCACCCATCGGGTGCATATCCTCGAAGCCAACGGGCAAAGCTACCGCTTGCGCGATGCTCGACGCCGTCGCCGTGGCACAAAACAATAAACACCTTGGGCCCGCCTTGGGCCCGGCTCGTCGGCCTCCGGCCTCCTCACCGACCCCAAGCCAATCCCCAAAACCAACTCCCAAACCCTAAACCTTGACGTACCTGCAATTACTAACCTAAACCTTATTCCAAGCGTACCGGTTTTACCCCGACCCCCGTACCGGTTTCATCCCGGCGTTTACATTTCTTTGATCGTGGCTTTATAATATAGCTAAATGGCCGGTAAGTTGTTCTTCCTAACCCGGATATTTCGTAAAAAAAGTATCGTTGATATGCTTAACTGCTGATATACAGCAGGATAGATCAATAATTAAAGCAATATCAGCGATGACAAAAGGTAAACAATTGGTAGTGTATAAAAAAAGAATGTTATTTTGTATTTTTAGCTGTACAAATAGCGTTAGGCAGTTTATTCTTAGTGCATGGTTACTAAAATTATTAATTGTCGGCACTGTGGAAGAGAAGATATCATTAAATTTGGCAAGACGCCCAACCATAAACAGCGCTACCGCTGCCATGATTGTGGTAAACAAAGCCGCGAAAACCCCACAGTGAAATACACCGAAGAGCAAAAAGAAATGATCCTTCGAGTCTATCAGGAACGCAGCAGTCTACGCGGTTTACAGCGCGCCTTCGGGGTGAGTCCCAACACCGTTTTGAGTTGGTTAAAAAAAACGACAATCGCTGCGACCGCTCAAAAGCACGATTCTTGCGGCCCGCCGCCATGATGTCATTGAACTGGACGAACTGTGGTCTTTTGTGGGGCGCAAGAGCGATGCCCAATGGGTTTGGATCGCTCTTTGCCGACGCACCCGTCAAATCCTCTCCTATGCCATTGGGCCTCGGGATTGGTATCGTTGCCGGGAACTTTACGAGCGTCTGCCACGGGCCTACAAAAGATGTGCCACCTACAGCGACTTTTGGAGCACTTATGATGAAGTCTTTCCTCATAACCGATCCGTGGGAAAAGAAACCGGTGAAACGGCCCATGTGGAACGATGGAACAATACCCTGCGCCAACGACTGGGTCGTTTCACACGCAAAACCCTCTCCTTTTCCAAGCTTAAGAGTATGCATGAAACCTGTCTGAGACTTTTCATTCATCAATATAATCAAGAATTAGCCACCATTCCTACTTAATACACTACCCATCCATAGGAAAATCCTCCCGGGCGCCATTGACGGCGCCAGTTAACATTAGCATTAAAGCCAGTTAACATTAGCATTAAAATAAGGAATGAAAAATAAAACATATAACCGTAAATTTCCGGGTTAGTCTTGCTATGCTGTGCGATTCTATGTTGAAAACAGATGGGTGTTATGGCGAACGCAAAAGGAGAAAAATTATGAAAAAAATTAAATATGACGATACGTTGCAAAATCAACATGAACCTGTGGATTGGGCGGCGGGCAAATCAAAGTCCTGGAACAGGCGAAAATTCATAAAAGCTTCCGCCAACGCTGGTGTAGCGGCCATGCTTTCCCAGTCGCCAATACTTTCGGAGGTCGAATCGGGTAACCGTAAAAAGCGTTATGTCATTGTCAGAACCGGTTCGCGCTCACGCATGTATCAAAGGTCGATTGAAAACGATTATGCCAAATACGCGGAGTTGGTTGGATTTTGCGATGTGAACACGGGCCGGCTGAAATTGTCGCAGGAAAGGTCCCGGCAGCATGGCAAACCGGTGCCCCCTATTTTTATGGCCAAGGAATTCGACCGCATGATCGCCGAGCAAAAACCGGACACCGTGATCGTGACAACCGTGGATGGGTATCATCACCTCTACATTATCCGGGGGATGGAGCTTGGTTGCGACGTTATCAGTGAAAAACCAATGACCATAGACGCGGGCAAATGTCAAAAAATTATCGATACCCAAAGCAAAACCGGAAAGCGATGCACGGTAGCGTTTAATTATCGTTATTCGCCGCCCAGAACCCAAGTCAAAGATATCCTTATGAGCGGTGAAATCGGGGAAATCCTTTCAGTCGATTTTCACTGGATGCTGAATACTTTTCACGGGGCCGATTATTTTCGCCGCTGGCATAGCCAGAAGAAATATTCGGGCGGCCTGATGGTGCACAAGGCGACCCATCATTTCGATCTTGTGAACTGGTGGTTGTCGGCTGTTCCGGTGGCTGTCAGCGCGACCGGCAAACGCGAGTTTTACACCCCGAAAATGGCCAAACGGTTTGGGTTGTCGAGTCATCATGAGCGCTGCCATACCTGCCCGGAAAAGGACCTTTGCGGTTTCGAACTGGACATGGCGGCGAGTGAATCGCTCTAGGCCCTCTACCTCGACAATGAAAAGTATGACGGTTATTTCCGCGACCGCTGCGTATTCCGGCCGGATATCGATATTGAGGATACCATGAATGTGCTGGTCGATTATGACAACGGGGTGACGCTTTCCTACTCGCTCAATGCCTTTAATTCATGGGAGGGCTACACCATCGTTTTCAATGGCACGAAAGGGCGCCTCGAGCATACAAGCAAAGAAAAAATATACGTTAGCGGTACCGATACTGAACAAGGTGGAATTATCAAAGGCGGCATAAGCACAGTTATAATTCCACTTCGCGGCCCCACTCGCAATATGGAAGTTTGGACGGGTGAGGGAAGCCATGGCGGGGGGACAGACATTTACTGGACGACCTGTTTCTACCCAATCCGCCGAAGGATAAGTATTTGCGGGCCGCTGACCAACGTTCCGGCGCTTATTCAATACTCACGGGGGTGGCGGCCAACCGCAGTTTTGCTTCAGGTAACAGCGTAAAAATACCGGATTTAGTCCAGGAAATTGGGGTAGTGTATAAAAAAAGAATGTTATTTTGTATTTTTAGCTGTACAAATAGCGTTAGGCAGTTTATTTTTAGTGCATGGTTACTAAAATTATTAATTGTCGGCACTGTGGAAGAGAAAATATCATTAAATTTGGCAAGACGCCCAACCATAAACAGCGCTACCGCTGCCATGATTGTGGTAAGCAAAGCCGCGAAAACCCCACAGTGAAATACACCGAAGAGCAAAAAGAAATGATCCTTCGAGTCTATCAGGAACGCAGCAGTCTACGCGGTTTACAGCGCGCCTTCGGGGTGAGTCCCAACACCGTTTTGAGTTGGTTAAAAAAAACGACAATCGCTGCGACCGCTCAAAAGCACGATTCTTGCGGCCCGCCGCCATGATGTCATTGAACTGGACGAACTGTGGTCTTTTGTGGGGCGCAAGAGCGATGCCCAATGGGTTTGGATCGCTCTTTGCCGACGCACCCGTCAAATCCTCTCCTATGCCATTGGGCCTCGGGATTGGTATCGTTGCCGGGAACTTTACGAGCGTCTGCCACGGGCCTACAAAAGATGTGCCACCTACAGCGACTTTTGGAGCACTTATGATGAAGTCTTTCCTCATAACCGATCCGTGGGAAAAGAAACCGGTGAAACGGCCCATGTGGAACGATGGAACAATACCCTGCGCCAACGACTGGGTCGTTTCACACGCAAAACCCTCTCCTTTTCCAAGCTTAAGAGTATGCATGAAACCTGTCTGAGACTTTTCATTCATCAATATAATCAAGAATTAGCCACCATTCCTACTTAATACACTACCGAAATTGGATTGCCCGCTTATCCTGCCATGCCCCCAAGGAAAGGACCTTTGCCTATGCCCGCAAAGATCAGTTAGGACAATTACCGCGTACGTGTTAAAGCATAGTTTGGATTCCTTGCCTTTTTTGAGCAGACGACCTCTGCATCGGTGCCGCTCATCCCACTGAGCACCTCGTCCAACATCGCCTTGATGCGGCGAATCGGGTGTTTCGCAGGGATGCGATCTTCGGTGGTGTATAAAAAAAGAATGTTATTTTGTATTTTTAGCTGTACAAATAACGTTAGGCAGTTTATTCTTAGTGCATGGTTACTAAAATTATTAATTGTCGGCACTGTGGAAGTGAAAATATCATTAAATTTGGCAAGACGCCCAACCATATACAGCGCTACCGCTGCCATGATTGTGGTAAACAAAGCCGCGAAAACCCCACAGTGAAATACACCGAAGAGCAAAAAGAAATGATCCTTCGAGTCTATCAGGAACGGGTAGTGTATTAAGTAGGAATGGTGGCTAATTCTTGATTATATTGATGAATGAAAAGTCTCAGACAGGTTTCATGCATACTCTTAAGCTTGGAAAAGGAGAGGGTTTTGCGTGTGAAACGACCCAGTCGTTGGCGCAGGGTATTGTTCCATCGTTCCACATGGGCCGTTTCACCGGTTTCTTTTCCCACGGATCGGTTATGAGGAAAGACTTCATCATAAGTGCTCCAAAAGTCGCTGTAGGTGGCACATCTTTTGTAGGCCCGTGGCAGACGCTCGTAAAGTTCCCGGCAACGATACCAATCCCGAGGCCCAATGGCATAGGAGAGGATTTGACGGGTGCGTCGGCAAAGAGCGATCCAAACCCATTGGGCATCGCTCTTGCGCCCCACAAAAGACCACAGTTCGTCCAGTTCAATGACATCATGGCGGCGGGCCGCAAGAATCGTGCTTTTGAGCGGTCGCAGCGATTGTCGTTTTTTTTAACCAACTCAAAACGGTGTTGGGACTCACCCCGAAGGCGCGCTGTAAACCGCGTAGACTGCTGCGTTCCTGATAGACTCGAAGGATCATTTCTTTTTGCTCTTCGGTGTATTTCACTGTGGGGTTTTCGCGGCTTTGTTTACCACAATCATGGCAGCGGTAGCGCTGTTTATGGTTGGGCGTCTTGCCAAATTTAATGATATTTTCACTTCCACAGTGCCGACAATTAATAATTTTAGTAACCATGCACTAAAAATAAACTGCCTAACTCTATTTGTACAGCTAAAAATACAAAATAACATTCTTTTTTTATACACTACCCGATCTTCCAGGTTGACCAAGACCAGTCATGCCATCCCCGGAATTGGCTGCCTTAGATTTGGCCAAAAAAAGCCCTTCCCTTATGGCGAACGAAACTTCTATGCACAACTGCCAGCCAGGTTGATCGGACCCCATCTTTGCTACCACTTTAAGTGAGAGTATTTCCTTAGGTTTGGTATTGTAGGTTTTGCAGCGGGTGGCGCAATGAGGCCGTAGGCCGAATGGAGCCAGCCGCTGCTTTGTTGATTGTTCGCCAGAGTCTGGCAAATGTATTTGGGGAGAGAAAGCCTAACCCGGATATTTCGTAAAAAAAGTATCGCTGATATGCTTAACTGCTGATATACAGCAGGATAGATCAATAATTAAAGCAATATCAGCGATGACAAAAGGTAAACAATTAAAGCTACAGTTGACAAGGGTAAAAGGCCGCCGTGTGCGGGTTGATTTCAAGGGCGGAGAGGTTACTTCGGATGCCGGACTGCTTTTGATCCGGGAAGTGGATCGGCAGTTGGGCTTGACCGAACGAGCGGCCCGACAGTTAGTGGACAAACGGCAGAAGGGCAAAGTACGCCATGAGGTATTGGGGATGCTGCGGCAGCGCGTTTACGGGCTGGTGGCGGGCTATGAGGATTTAAACGACTTTGATACCCTGCGCCACGATCCATTGTTGCAAACGGTAACGGGGCGCATTGAAACGTTGGCCAGCGCGCCGACTTTGTGTCGTTTTGAAAACGGGCAGGATCGGCGGGCGGCCTTTGCGGTAAACGAGCTGTTGGTCGAACAGTTCATGGGCTCCTTTGCCGAGGAACCCGAAGAGATCATCCTGGACTTTGACGCCACCGACAATCCGGTGCACGGGCTCCAGGAGGGACGTTTTTTCCACGGTTATTATGATCATTACTGTTTTCTGCCGCTATATGTTTTTTGCGGTGATCAGCTGCTGGTGGCCTACCTGCGGCCGAGCAAGATCGATGCCAGCAAGCATGCCGGGGCCATCCTCAAATTGCTGGTTAAACGGATTCGCCAAAGCTGGCCCCGTACGCGGATTATTTGGCGCGCCGACAGTGGATTTTGTCGAGACCGGATACTCTCTTGGTGCGACCGCAACGAAGTTAGTTACATCGTGGGGATGGCTCGCAATGCACGCTTGCAGCAAGACGCCCAGCAGTTGCAAAAGCAGGCCAAAGAATGGTTCGAACTAAGGGGTAAAAAACAACGGTTATTCCAGGACTTCGTCTATGCTGCCGATTCGTGGCGATGGCTGCGGTTGGTCATCCATAAAGCCGAACACACCGCACAGGGGTCCAACCCGCGCTTCGTGGTGACGAACCTGCCGGGCGATCCCCAGGAGCTTTACGACAAGGTATACTGTGGCCGCGGTGAAATGGAGAACCGAATCAAGGAACAGATGCAATTGTTCAGCGAGCGCACCAGCGCCCATCAATGGTGGGCCAATCAGTGGCGATTGGTGGGCCAATCAGTGGCGATTGCCTACACCTTGATGGAAGCCATGCGCCGGTTAGCCTTAAAAGGGACGAAGTGGGCGCGGGCCCAATGCCACACCCTGCGGCTCAAATTAATCAAGATCGGAGCGGTCATCGTGCGCAACACCCGAACGATTCACTTTCACCTAAGTGAGAGTTATCCTTGGGCCAGTCTTTTCAACCATGCGGCCCGCCGATTGGTGCCAACCTAAAGGGTGCATTGGTGCTGCCCCCGGCACTACCGAACCAATGGGGGAAAGGGGGCAGTGTCTCTACACCCTGAAAAACACCTAAAAATCAAGACGATCTGCTCAAAATACAAAGAAATCCATCTCCAATAGCAATAACGAGCCAAACTTTACCCTTCATGAAATATCCGGGCTAATCGGCTGTGGGGGTGTTTCGCGTTGTATTTGTGTCGCCATTGTTCGACCACCACACGCGCTTCGGTCACGCTCAGGAACAGTTCCTGATTAAGGCATTCATCGCGCAAACGATTATGAAAGGATTCTATATGTCCATTCTGCCAAGGGCTTCCTGGATCAATGTATGCAATGGCAATTTCCTGCCGCTGCAGTTCTTCTTTGACTTGGTGGGCTATAAACTCCGATCCGTTGTCCGAGCGGATGCACTGAGGTTTGCTGTTCTCCTTTATGGCTTTGTTCAATACCTCTACCACATCGGTACTTTTCAGTGAGCGCGCAACCTTAATGGCCAGGCATTGTCGGGTATGTTCATCGATCAGTGTCAAGAGCCTGAGCGGACCGCCCCGGTCGGTGCGATCCGCCACAAAGTCCCAACTCCACACATGGTTGGGCTGCACTGCTCGGGTCAGGGTAGCTGTAGAGTGGCCCTGCCGGCGACGGCGCTTGCCAGGCGGCCGGCACACCCAGTCCTTCGAAACGACGCACTTTTTGGACGAATTTGCGACTCACGGGCCAGCCTTCATGGGCCAACAAAGCGCGGATCCGACGATAGCCATAGCGAGGGTGCTTCTTCGAAAAGGCAATGATGCGTGTCACCAGTTTATGCCTATACTCAGTAGCTTTCTTGGGTTCATACAGGTAGGTTGAGCGATGCAACCCAAAATACTGACAGGCCCGACGCAGCGAGCACGACCCTTGGGCCAATACATGCTTCACCGCTTCCTTTTTCTGCTTCGGGCCTACCATTTTTTTGCGTTCACCTCCTTGAGCACACGGTTCTCCAGCATCTGCTCGGCTACTATCTTCTTAAGCTGCGTGTTTTCGCGCTCCAGCTCCTTCAGCCGCTTGGCGTCACGTAACTCCATCCGGCCATACTTTTTACGCCAACGATGATAGCTTTGAGGACTAATATTGTGGGACCGACAGACATCCTGGATGCCTTTGCCTGCGTCTACTTCGCGCAGTATCGTTATGATCTGTTCAGGTGTGTATCTTTTTTGCTTCATATGTCTTTCCGGTAATTTCTCCAGAAAGACTCTCACTGGCAATGGTCATGTTTTTGGCGGTCACATCATGAGGCATTCCGGTTTGCGTTTGAAACGGGATAATGCTGGGAAGTTAGGCGTTAGGCAAGCGAAAATGCTTTATTTTTCGGAATTTTGGTGGTTTTTCCTTTTTCCGGGAATGGAGTCTCGGGCGCCGCTGGCGGATTTTGTCAGGTTTCTTAAAAAAGAATTGAGCCCGGCGGGAAAATGAGTCATCTTGTCTTTCAAAACGGAAATCCTGGTCTCAAATCTCAACATTTCAAAAAAAATTAAAAAAGTCCCGGATTTCAATTCTGGACTTCAAGCAGAGATTACCCGCCGCGGACCGCATCTTGCTGGCCGGGAACTACGATTCCCACATTAAAATAAATTAATATAAATAATTAAAACCTTCTTCAAAACGAATTTCTTTCCATGCCAGTATTTGAAAATATTGAGAATCAACAGGTTGCCTCTCCGGTAGAGGAACGGGGCCGAAGCCGCAAATCCAGGTACAAGCGTAACGACGCCTTCATACCTATGACACCCAGCGCCCCCCATGACGGTGAAATTATTGAATATTCACCCAACCGCACGGGCAATCGCCCGCCCGACCATGCCGCCATTTCACGCCGGGAGCAACGAATGCACCGATCGAAAAAATATACCCAAAAAATAAATACTGGGCTGATCAATCCTTTTTCGGACCTTATGCTTTCTTTGGGCGACGATGGCCTGAAGTCTTTTTTCCTGGAAGGAGTAAAAAATATTCTCAAAACCCTCCGCGGTCTCTGGCCGACCAAAAAAAAGAAATCTACTCCGAAAAGCGGAGACTTCCAGAGAAGAAAAAGGCGGCCACGCAACAGAGGAGACTATCAAAAGAGGCGCAAGCAAAATGGAAACGAGGGAAAAGAGAAGCGGAACCAGGAACGGCCCAACCGCAATCGAAGGAGGGGGTCGAAAGGTAGATTGCCCCAACAAGGAAAATCCGAAAACCAGGGCAATTCAAGACAAGGCAATTCAAGAGATGGATCTGCAAACCGGAGGGGAAACAATGCCAACCCCAACTCCCAAGCCAACCCCAACGCCAATTCAAATTCCAATTCCAACTCAAAACCCAACCGCAATCGCCACCGTCGAAGAAGACCATCCTCCGACCCCACAGGGGCCCAATCTCCCCGCAAGGACTGAGCTTCGTCCTCCAGAGCTATGGAAGTTCTGAGAATCCGGGGCGGAAATCCCCTGCATGGCGTTGTCACCGTGAGCGGAGCCAAAAATGCGGCCCTGCCGATTTTTGCCGCCACCCTCCTGACCGATGAGGAATGTGTCATAGACAACGTTCCCGACCTCAGCGATGTGCGTTATCAAGCGGAAATCTTGCAAAGCCTGGGCGCCGGAGTGTCGCGGGAAGGAGCCCACCGGTGGAAATTCAAGGCCGAGTGCCTGAACCCGCGGGCACCCTACGAACTGGTTCGCAAAATGCGGGCATCGGTTTGTTTAATGGGTCCCCTCGTGGGCCGGCTGCGCCGGGCGGAAGTCTCCCTGCCGGGTGGGTGCGTCATTGGCCCGAGACCCATCGACCTTCACCTCAAGGGCCTCGGCAAGCTGAATTGCGCCATCGAAATAGCCAATGGCTATGTGCACATAGACGGCAGTTCCATGCGCGGTGCGGATATCTTTTTGGGCGGCCGCCATGGCCCCACCGTGACCGGCACAGCCAACATTTTGATGGCATCGGTATTGGCCCCCGGCCGCACCCGGATCGAAAGCGCAGCCTGTGAACCGGAGATTGTTGACCTATGCGGTATGCTCAACGCGATGGGCGCCGATATCAATGGTGTGGGCAGTCATCACCTGACGGTGGAGGGAGTGGAGAAATTGCATGGCTGCCACTACCGAATCATTTCCGACCGCATTGAGGCGGGCACTTTTCTTCTCGCCGGAGCCATTACGGGGGGCGATCTGACGGTCTCCGGCGCGCAGCCAAAACACCTCAGCGCTCTTTTCGACAAGCTGGAGGAAGCCTGCATCGGAACCGAAATCAGCCCGCATGGCGATATACGGGTGATGGGCGGGGGCAAGCGCAAACCGGTTGATTTGATTACCTTGCCCCACCCCGCATTCCCCACCGATTTGCAAGCCCAGATGTGCGCCGTCATGAGCCTGACTCCCGGCCTCAGCATTCTGACCGAAAAAATCTACCCCAACCGCTTCATGCACGTACCCGAACTTCAACGCATGGGGGCGGATATCGCCATCGAAGGGCCCAGCGCAATCATCAACGGCAAGGAAACCTTGTCCGGAGCCCCTGTCATGGCCTCGGATCTGCGGGCCAGCGCGGCCTTGATTTTAGCCGGTTTGGCCGCCCGGGGGGAAACCTGGATACAGCGCATTTATCATATCGACCGCGGTTATGAACACATTGACGAGAGGCTTCATGCGCTCGGCGCGGACATCGTCCGCATGCCCGCCTCGGAAATGCCAAAAGATATGCTGGTGGAGGCCTGAAACCGATGAGTGAGATGGAAAAAGGGACCCATTATCTGCAAACCGCCCTGGAGCGGGACGAGAACATGGAGGCAGCCTTGCGGCCGACAGTTTTTGCCGATTTCACGGGCCAGAGAAAATCCGTCGAGCGTTTGCAGATCATGGTCGGGGCGGCGCGAGACCGCCAGGACGTCCTCAACCACATCCTCATCAGCGGGCCGCCGGGACTGGGTAAAACCACCCTGGCCTGCATCCTCGGGCACGAAATGAACAAAAAGGTGATCATCACCTCGGGGCCGGTCATCGAGAAACCGGGGGACGTGGCCGGGATGCTGACCAATCTGGAGGAGGGAGACATACTTTTCATTGACGAAATCCACCGCATACCGAAAACCGTAGAGGAATACCTCTACTCGGCGATGGAGGATTTTCGCATCGACATATTGCTCGACCAGGGCCCCAATGCCCGCAGCGTGAGGCTGAACATTGCCAGGTTTACACTGGTCGGCGCTACCACCCGCCTGGGTTTGCTGACAGCCCCCTTGCGCAGCCGCTTTACTCTGCAAACCCGACTCGATTACTATAACAGGGAACAAATGCTGGCCATCGTCCTGCGCAGTTGCGGCCTGCTACATGTGGAGACCGATGATAAAGGGGCCGCTGAAATTGCCGGCAGGGCGCGCGGCACACCCCGCATAGCCAACAACCTGATCCATTTCGTGCGCGATTTTGCTCAACAAAGGGCGGATGGAAAAATCAATGTCAAAGTCGCCGCCGGGGCCCTCGAAATGCTCGAAATCGACCAAAACGGCCTCGACGAAATGGACAAGCGCATCCTCCGCCTGATGGCCGAAAATTACAAGGGAGGCCCGGTCGGGCTGAGCACCATCGCCGTCGCCGTGGGGGAGGAGGAACATACCCTGGAAGAAGTCCATGAACCCTACCTCATCCAGGAAGGTTATCTGCAACGCACTCCCCAGGGCCGCATTTTAACCGAAAAAGCCTACCACACGATTGGAATGGCCAAACCCGAGGACGGCCAGATGGCATTCTTTTAACCGAAGAGAGCGGGAGAAGGATGCAGGTGTCAGGTTTCAGGACCCGACGCGTAAATCACTAATAAAGGAAATTCTATCCTCCATCCCGGACCCCGATACCCTAAAACGATTAAAACTTGCCGCATAGGCAATTTTGTCGATACTTTCCAGTTTATGAGACAGGTTTTGGTCTATCCTGGAGAAGATGGCTACTGGGTAGCGGAATGCCCCAGCCTGCCAGGCTGTATTTCCCAAGGGAGCACAAAGGAGCAGGTCCTATCGAATATCAAAGAAGCGATCACCGTTTACATCGACGCTCTGGAGGAAGACAATCTGCCCGTCCCGCCCGATAATCAAAAGGCTGCTGTGATTAGTATATGAGCAAGCTGCCTCGAATTTCGGGCCGCAAACTCATTACCGTACTTGAAAAAGCGGGATATTACAAGAAAAGACAAAGCGGAAGCCATATCGTCATGCGCCGAGACAAACCCTTTGGGCAAACGATTGTGCCCGATCATCGGGAATTGGACCGTGGCACTTTACGGGCTATTCTAAGGCAGTCGGGGCTAACTAGAGGCTGTCCCAAAAATATAAAGATTTTATAGTCAACTGGATGACGTTGATAAAAAGAGCCGGAAAGAGCAAGTTTTTGCTCGATCCGGCCAAAAAAGGGTTCTATAATTGAGTTAGCGAAAATCAATATAGCCCTTTCTATGAAAAATATAGCCATCCAATGCCTCCTGCGTCCAGCCTTAACTGTGGTCGACCGGTGCCTCGATTACGATAACTTCCGCGCCACCATTGATCGAATCGATCGGCTGCTGATCGACTCGGAGGTGGAATCGCAGGCCATTGAGCTGGCCTTGGAGGGGTGGCAGCCAATGGGTCTAAAGGCCCGGCGGCAGCGGGCCAGTTTTGCCATCAAGGCACTGCGCATGGATACGCTGGGCCGTCTGCTCGGAGGGATTTCGTTTCGGCATTTGTCGCGGGCTCTGGGCAGCAGCGATCTGTTGGCCGACTTTTGCCGTGTCCGGCAGATCGATGGCATCAGGGGCATCTCCAAAAGCACCCTGGAGCGGGCCTCGAAGTTTTTCAGCGAAGAGCAGTTGAGGGCCTTGCACCGGACCTTGACTGAGGTGGTGGGCGATGCCCTTCTGGCCCGGCAGGTGGGATTGGACAAGCCGATTGACACCACCATTTGCCTGATCGACGGCACCTGTTTGGAGGCTAACATTCATTGGCCGACGGACTGGGTATTACTCAAGGATGTAGCCGGCACGTTGCTCAAAGCGATCCGGCTGATCCGCGAGAAGGCCGGTTTGCGCCATCGCATGCCGATCGAACCGGAGCCCTTGGCTCGGCAGATGAATCGGCTGTGCATACAGATGACCCACAGCCGGCGGCGAAAGGACAGCGCGCGGCAGCGCAAGGGTATCTTGAGGCAGATGAAAAAGCTGCTCAAACGGATCGGGGAGCATGCCCGCAGTCACCGGGAATTATTGCAAGCCTGCTGGGAGCAAGGCGATTACAGCGAAAAACAGGTCCAACAGATCCTCGCCCGGATGGAGCGCATGAGCGAGCAAATCCCGGTGGTCATCAAACAGGCGCACGAGCGGATCATTGGCGGCCGCCAGGTGAAAAACGCAGAGAAAGTCTTGAGTGTTTACGAACTCGATGGGCAGGTGATTGTGCGAGGTAAAGCGGGCCAAGAGGTCGAGTTCGGCAACACCCTGTTTTTGGGAGAAAGCGTTGAAGGGTACCTGCTGGACTGGAAACTCTACGGCAGCCGAACTCCAAGCGAAAATGAACAAATGCAAGAGAGTTTGCAAAGACAGAACCGCTTCAACCTGGAAGAACCCATAGCGGCCATGTGCGCGGACCGGGGATTTGCCTCCCAGCGGGCCCGCCGGCAGTTAGCCCAGGAGGGAATCTACGACGCGCTCTGTCCACGCGATCCGAAGCAGTTGAAAAAACGGATGGAGGAACCACTGTTCAGACAATTGCAAAAGCGCCGGGCCAGCACCGAAGGGCGGATCGGGGTATTGAAGAATCGCTGGCAGGCCGGGCGGTTGCGCAGCAAAGGCTTTGCCAACCGCTCGATCAGCGTAGCCTGGTCGGTACTCTCGCACAACCTATGGAAAGTAGCCAAGATGCTGGCCCAGCAAGACGAACTAAAAACCAAAGCGGCGGCCTAGAGAGCGGAAAAGCAAGGACAATACTTTTTCACAGCCTTACTGGCGGCTCATACAAAGAAAACCAGGCAACCGGACCCCAAAACCAGTATCCTAACGTCATAGGAGAGCAAAGTTGATACTCTCCCAAATGCAAAAACCTCTAAAATGAGCGCCTATCAAAAGCCCTCGCAAAAATCACCCTTTTGGGACAGCCTCTAACTACAAAACAGCTCGAATCATTCCTGAAGTAAAATTACGAATTTTCAAAAAAATAGGCTTCGCTTGAATGTCGATGGATTGCACCCCCCGGCACGGCACATTTCCAAACGGAAACACCCCGTTTCCTTATACATTTCTTGTAGCAGATCTTTAAACGAGTAAGTATATTCTTTGTCCAAAAGATATATCGAAATTGAAAAGCGAAGATCGTTGTTTTACACAGCTCGAAATCCTTTTTATGTTAAGCCTGAAATTGTTCACTGAACACCGGATTGCGTTCTCCCGGCTATTGATCTTGTTGTGGATCACCCTCTTATTATTTTCCCATCACAAATGGAGTGAAGGCGGGCTGATGGACAGCTCAATGACTTGGCTGGCGGTTATCCTGCTCGGGCTTGCCATGCTGGGGCGCATATGGTGCTCCATTTATATTAGCGGTTATAAAAACCGGGAACTGGTGCATCACGGACCTTATTCTATTTGCCGGCACCCTCTTTATTTTTTCACTTTTCTGGGAGTGATGGGCATAGGGCTTACCACGGAGAGCATGATGTTGACGATGCTTCTCGCGCTATTCTACTGGCTATATTATCCGGCCGTGATGAAGGAAGAAGAGGTTGCCCTGACCACACTCTTTGGCAAACATTATACCAGTTATTGCCGAAAAACCCCTCGGTTTTTTCCTAACCTGAGGCGGTTTCGTCAAGCCGATCCATTTTTGGTGAAACCCGCCCTGTTGCAAAGGCGTTTGTGGGAATCATTCTGGTTTCTGATCGCATTCCCCATTGCCGGAATCATCGAGTATATGCACCTGCACGGCTTTTTGCCAATTTTGTTTTTGAGCTATTGAAATCTAAAAAGGCCGTCCCGCCACCGGGCTATATAGCTCAAGTAAATTCCAATCAGCACACGAGGCTGCCGAAATCATCCACCTGGCCGGTGAATCCGCCCGGCGCTCCCTTGTTCATAACGGCCACCGCATCGTGTGAATGGAGCGACTCCAGATGCGCGCATGCGATCTGGAAGTCAACTATACGGTCATCGCCCTGAAGCTGTTCGTAAACCAGCCGCACGGCGTCCTCCACAAATTTGGGCTGCTCGCCGTTCATTTCGGCAAAAGCCTGCTCGTCGTCCCTCCGGACCATGACCTGGGTTTCTGTCGGCAATGCCTTCCGGCAATGGCGCAAAAGGTCCTCGATGCAGAGCAATGCACCGGGCCTGACTTCCACGCTGAGGCGCGCTTTGCTTCTTTGCGAATGCGGAATGGCATAGACATTGCGCGTCTGGCGGGAATGTTCCGCCAATTCGGATGAGGATGGACAGGCCGACGAATAAACAAAGTCGAAATGGAGGCGTTTGCGAAAGCGGTCCAGATCGTCAAGAATCCCCTCGTAAACCACCTCGTAATATTGATAGCCCTCAAGATTGCTGCGCAGGCTTTTCTGCAATACTGGATAAGAAAAGGAGAGCCGCACACAGGCCCGGCTGCTGCCGATGTCCGCTTTGTAACGCAGGAGTATTTCCTCCAGTAGTTCTAGGGTAAATACGCGGTCCTTGAAAACGTAAAAAGTCCGTATAATGCGGGACATGTTGATGCCCTTGGTTTCCGCCGCCACGGACACCGAGCCAGTCACCGAAACTTCAATTTTCAAAGTCTCATTTTTCTCTGTGAGGATACTCAAGGGCTGCCGAAAATTGGATATGCCGGTCTGCAAAATGGGCACATTGGCCCCCCTGATCTCCGTCGAGGGAGCATTCTGCACATCGGGCAGGCTGTGGCGGTATTGTTCGGTAGCCATCAACTTCTGCTCCTCATTAGGCAACTGCGATTTGCTTTCTCCAGACGGATTGATGGCAAACGGACTCTTTTGTGAATCTTTCATAATATATGATATATAGGAACGTCAAATTACCGAAAAATTTCCAAATAGCAAGTTTTGGTATGATCCATAAATTGACGATTTTTAGAAATGATCGAAGAAATTAAAAAAACATTTGCCCCCGGCTACACCCCTGATTAATTGGTGGACCCCGAAGATGGCTATACAATTTCAAATCCTGGGTAGCAGCAGTTCCGGCAACTGCGCCCTTTTGATGACCGAGAACTGCAAAATTCTCATCGATGCCGGTTTTTCCTGCCGTCAACTAGGCGCTCTTCTGGATTCCTGCGGCCAATCGATGGATCAAATCGATGCTATTTTCCTCACCCACGAGCACACCGATCATTGCAAAGGCATCGGCGGACTCAACCGGCATGGCCCCCGCAAAGTTTTTGCCAATCACGGAACGGCCAGCGCGGTACAATGTAAACTGGCCTGGCGAGTGGGATGGAATTTATTCGAAACCGGCAGTGCGTTTCGCTTCCGGGACCTCGAGGTAACGGCCTTTTCCGTGCCCCACGATGCCTCCGATCCGGTCGGTTATCTCTTTCGCCAATGCCGGGAGGAGGGCGATCCATCGGGCGGAAGCGTCGCCTGGTGCACCGACCTCGGGCACCTCTCCCATCTCGTCAAGGAGCGGCTACGCAATGCCCAAATCCTCGTCCTCGAAGCCAACTACGAAACCCGTCTGCTGGACGAAGATCCGCGGCGGCCCTGGTCCGTCAAGCAACGTATAAAAAGCCGCCACGGCCACCTCTCCAACGACGCCACCCTCGAATACCTGAAAAGCGCGGAAGACACCGCTTGGCAAAAAGTTTACCTCGCCCACCTGAGCAAAGACTGCAACCAGGTAAACCTCCTGCAAAACCGCTTGGCGGACTACCCCCTCCGCCAAAAAAACGGAAACCCCCTTGATATAACCGTCGTCGATCCAGCCAACGGCCTCATGCCCCCCTGCCGAGTTTAAATACCTGTGAGTGGGGTTTAAGGGTTTATTTTCAAATAAATATTTGACGAGGCCAAATTGTACATTATTTTGTACGCTTATGAAATCGATTACCTACACCGCCGCGCGGGAAAATCTGGCGCGGACGATCGATCGGGTTTGTGAGGACCGCGCCCCGGTGATCATTACCAAGAAGAACGACAAGTCGGTGGTGATGATGGCTTTGGAGGATTTTGAGTCTCTTGAGGAGACCGCCTATTTGCTGCGCAGTCCGAAGAACGCCCGAAGGCTTCTGGAATCGATTCATAAACTCGAATTTGGCGAGGGCATGGAAAAAGATTTGGCCGAATGAGGTGAAAATCGTCTTCTCCGAACTATCCTGGGAGGATTACCTGCATTGGCAAAAAACCAATCGGTCAACCTTGCGCCGCATCAATCGGCTTATCAAAGCAATAACGCGGGATCCGCATGAGGGAATCGGCAAACCCGAATCGCTCAAGCATGCCCTCTCCGGTTACTGGTCGAGACGGATCGACTGGGAGCACAGGATCGTTTACCGAGTCGCAGGAGACAGGCTCTACATCGCCCAGCTTCGCTATCACTACTAGCTTTGGAGCCTGGAGATGCCTCTGTCGCTTATTCCGCTACGGCGATGAGTTTGCCCATGTAGGCTTCGGCCCGGGTGAGGCTTTGCAGGTCGTCCACGTCTTCCAAGGTGGGCAAGATTTTGACCGTCAAGCCCTTCTCTTTAATTCTTTCCAGAGTGACGGGAAAAACGGTTTCGGTACTCCAGGCGATGTCTTCGAATAGCCTTGGTTCCGGCCGGTTCAACCCCAGCAGGTAATAACCGCCATCCACCGCCGGGCCGATGACGACTTCGTGCTTTTCGAGTTCCCCGGCGGCCATATGGATAAGGTCCGGCGTGACATAGGGGCAGTCCCCGCCCAGAATGATTGCCGAATGGGTCCCTCGTGCGAATGCGTCTTGGGCTGCTTTGGCCATGCGGTGGCCGAGATCGCCTTCGGGCTGGGGGAAATAGGGGTGGTCCGGCCCCAGCCAGGAATGCATGATGTCCTCGGCCTCAAGGGGCGTGTAATGAATCTCGAACGGCCAGCGGGCAGCCAGATTGTCAAAGAGGTGTTCGACCATGGCCCGATAGGCGGCCAGGGCACGCACTTCTCCGATGTCTTCGGCAAGCCGGGTTTTCACCCGGCCGACAACGGGTGCCTTTAGGATGAAAAGCAATCTCGGTTTTGGCATTTTTAAGGATTTAACACAAATCATTCATAAACAAAGAACATCGGGAAATTTATTTTATTCCAAATGACACAATATCAGTCGACCCGAAGGTAGCATCCTTTCAAATATTCGCTCTCTGGCATAGTCAACAACACCGGGTGATCGGCTGGCTGGCCGGTCTGGGCAATGACCTCCACGCGGCGTCCGGCGTCCCCCGCTGCCTGGGCCAAAACCTCCCTAAACAAGGCCCGGTCCACATGGAGGGAGCAGGAATAGGTGGCCAGAATCCCTCCCGGCTCAAGCATCCGCAAGGCCCGCAGGTTGATTTCCTTGTATCCGCGCAAGGCACCCTCGACCGCCCTGCGATTGCGGGCGAAAGAGGGAGGGTCGAGGATGATGAGCCCATATTTTTCCTTCCGACGCGCAGTGAAATAGTCGAACAAGTTTTCTTGCACAAAATCCACTTTGAGGCCATTCCGAACGGCATTCTTATTAGCCAGAGCGACACACTCCGCGGAAATTTCCACCGCCGTGACCGATGCCGCTCCGACCCGCGCGCAATGCAATGCGAAGGACCCCTGGTTGCAAAAGCCATCGAGCACGTTTCGGCCCTTGGCAAAACTCGCCACTTTTGTGTGCTCTTCCCTTTGGTCGAGGTAAAAGCCCGTTTTCTGGCCCTTTTGCAGGTCGAGGAAATATTCCATGCCCTCAATGGCAAACCATCCGGGGGACAAATCCCGGCCATCGGCTGTTTTCACTTCCAGGGAAAGCCCCTCGTGCTGGCGAGTAGGGGCATCGTTACGAAACAGTATCGTTTCGGGCTTTAGCAGGTCTGACAAAATTTCACTAATTACTGGCAGCCGCTGATCCACTGCCAGGGTGACGGCTTGAACCACCAGCACTTTATCGAACTGGTCCACAATCAGACCCGGAAGGTCATCGGCCTCCGACCAGACGAGACGACGAAAAGAGCCATCCGGGCGGCGGCTGACCGCTTTATTAATGGTTCTTTGCAGAAATTCCCGATCAAAAACAGCCCTCGAATCCCGGCTGAACCGGCGCCACACGATTTGTGACTGGCTGTTGTAAATGCCGACGCCGAGAAACCGGCCCCGCTCATCTTTCAAGACAACGGACTGGCCATCGAATTCGGGATTGGGTTGGGAGCGGATTTCACCGGCAAATACCCAGGGATGCCCTTGCCATATTCGCTGACGCCGACCGCTTTTGAGCGTAATTTGAGATGTGTTTTTCATTAAAAATGTTTTTTAGGACTATTTGTTGCCTTGCCAAGAATTAAATGGCCTTGCGGTGCAGCCAGAGGGCCAGAAGGAGCATGGCCCCGATCGGCAGCCAGGCGGCCGCCAAGGGGGCCAGTAGTCCGCGTTCTCCCATAATCGTGCACAAGGTGGAGCCGAGGTAATAAAGGAAAAAGAGTCCGAAAGACTTGGCCACCCCAATCATGGCGTTGACGCGCACCCCGGAAACGGCGAACGGCGCCGCCAACCCGACCACGATCAAGGCGCTGAAGGGATTGGCCAATATGCCGTTGTAACGCACCTCGTAAGCGCGCAGGCGCGGATCGTCGCCCGCCGACAATTTATCCAAGACTCTCCTCAATTCGAAAAAGGAGAGATCCTTGGGCCGTTTTTCGAGAGCTTTCATGAGATTGGGGTCTTCCTGGAAAGCAGGTTCAATTTTGCGATCGAAGGGCAGGGAGCGAATGGGGTCGGAGCCGTCCTTTCCAAAGGTGATCTCCCTGCCATTGAGAAAAACCCAATGCCCCTCAATATCGTCGAAAAACCCCTCACCAGCCACCAGCCGGGCAGTCTCCCGATTACGCTCATCGAAGGTTGAAACCGTAATGCCGTAACCCTGGTAGGTGTATTCGCTGAAACGGTTCATGAACCACAGCCGCCGCTCCTGTCGATTGTGGAAGGCGAGGTTGTGAATCAGCCCGACTTGATCCTCCGGCTGTTCGGAAAGCTGGCTGGAAAATTCCAGGTTTTCCCGAAGCAGACGGGATTGCTCCACCGACCAGGGAACCAGGTGGGCGTTCAGGTAAAGCAGCAAACCGGTAAAACAGATGCCGGCCAGCCAAAGTGTGCGGGTAATGCGCAGTAGGCTCAGGCCACAGGAATGCATGGCGATAATCTCGTTTCCACTATGAAGCCCGCCCAGGCTCATGAGAATGGAAACCAGCAAAGCCAGCGGCAAAACGGTGGGCAGGAAACTCGGTACGAGCAGCCAATAATAGCGGACGATCTCTCCCGGGCCGGCCCCGAAGCCGAGAAAGTCCGGCAAATCGTCATAGAGGTCTTCGAGCAGGAGCAGGCCAAGGGTCACTCCCAGGGCAAGGACAAAAGTTTTCAGCCATTCGCTGAGGATGTGGCGGTCGATAAGATTCACAAAATACTATCTAGCTATGGGCATGGAGCAGGATGCGGCATGGAGCAGGATGCGGTTATAAGCGCAAAAGTGAAAACCTGGCGAGGTAATTTTTTGCTGGCCAACAGGTTGGGAGCCGCTTGAATGACGCCAGTATGGCAAGAGTAAAGGAGTCCTGGAATTCTCAATTCGGAGTCATTCTGGCGGTTTCAGGCAGCGCCGTGGGACTAGGGAATTTCCTTCGTTTCCCCGGCCAGGCGGCCCAATATGGGGGAGGGGCTTTTATGTTGGCCTACTTTGTCGCCTTTCTCCTCATCGGCCTACCCATTTGCTGGGCGGAGTGGACGATGGGTAGGCGGGCTGGTCGAAACGGTTTTAATTCCTGCCCCGGCGTCTATGCTTACATTACCCGTCATCCGTTGGGGAAATACGTTGGGGGCTTGGGCATCGTCATACCCATCATTGTTTACGTTTACTATGTTTATATTGAGGCCTGGTGCCTAGGCTATGCGGTGAACTTCGCCCGCGGGGAGATGGCTTTCCCCACCGCCGCCGCGGCCGGAGAGTTTTGGGGCAATTTCATCGGTATTGCCAAAAATGGCTCCGCTTTGGGTTTCGGTATCAAAGAAGTGGGCGTTTACCTGTTATTGGCCTTTGCGCTCAATTTTTACTTGATTTACCGGGGGTTGGCCAAGGGCATCGAACTTTTTTGCAAATTCGCCATGCCCACCCTCATCGTGCTGGCCTTTATCGTCCTGGTGCGAGTACTTACCCTGGGGTCGCCGGACCCGGCCAATCCCGGCAACAGCGTTTTCAATGGTCTGGGTTATATGTGGAATCCTTCCAAAATAGTCGTGCAGGAAGCGCGGGAAGATGCCAGCGGAAAGAGGGTATGGGTCAAAGTGGACGAGTTGATGGAGGCGGAAATCATCGCGGCGAAAAAAGCCGAGTTGGAGGGCTCGAAAGACAAACGTATCGTCACAATCACGGTCTGGCGGCAATTGAAAAATCCGCAATTGTGGCTGGCCGCCGCCGGTCAGATATTTTTCTCCCTCTCGGTCGGTTTCGGCATCCTCATGACCTACGCCAGTTATCTTAAAAAGACCGATGATGTGGTCCTCAGCGGGCTGACTGCTACCAGCACCAACGAACTTTGTGAAGTGGCCCTGGGCGGACTCATTACGATACCGGCGGGATTCGCTTTTTTGGGAGTGGCCGGAGTGGCCGGCCAGAGTACCTTTGCCCTGGGTTTCAACGTGCTGCCGATGGTCTTTTACAATATGCCCGCGGGGCAGTTTTTCGGTTTTCTCTTTTTCTTCCTCTTGTTTTTGGCGGCGGTCACCAGTTCACTTTCCATGGTGCAGCCGGGCATCGCCTTTCTGGAGGAGGCCATGGATATTAACCGCAAACAATCGGTCGCTATTCTGGGAATCATCACCGCTTTCGGGACCGGTTTCGTGGTTTATTTCAGCGAAAACATCAAGGCCCTCGACACCCTCGATTTTTGGGCCGGCACCTTTTTGATTTTTATTTTGGCCACCCTGCAGATCATCACCTTTGCCTGGATTCTGGGACTGGATGAGGGCTTCAAGGAAGCCCATCAGGGCGCAGCCATACGCATCCCGCGAATTTACAGGGTGATTATGAAATATATCTGCCCTCTGTTCTTGCTGACCGTTTTTGTTCTTTGGGTGATCGTCAATGTATTCGGATACAGCTTTGAAACGGGGGAAGCCAACGTCAGCGGGTACATCAAGGATCTGGTGGGAAAAGACTCCGACGTGGTTGCGCAAATGAGCATCGGTCTTATTTTGGCTGTGGCCGCCTTCGTGGCCATCATCATATCGCGAGTCAAACGTTATAAAGATATAATTTCGATAAAACAGCAATAACGGGAGAAAAGAAAAATGACATTGGGAGGCTGGATAATATTACTGACTTCGGTGACCTGCGTAACGGTTCTCTTTGTCTGGTGCGTTTATAAGGTATTTTCCATTCCGGGTGAAACGGAACACATGTACGGTGTCGAGTTTCAAACCCCGGATGAAAAAGACGATGAGTAGCCCAGCCTGGATCAGGCTCCATTGAGGAGGGCAAAAACCTCAGCTGTTTGAGTAAAATCGTCCAGCAATAAGGTAGGGTGGCAGGCGGCCAGTTTTTCCCTGCTGTGAAAACCGGTGGCCACGGCTATGGTGGAAGCCCCGATGGCCTTGCCGCACGAGATATCCCTGGTCGTGTCTCCAATCACATAGACCCTGGATGGCTGCGTTTCAAAATCGTGGTTATGGACCCGCCGCGCCCGTTCCAGGGCGATGGGCCCGAGTGCATTGCGGTCGGAGCTGTCCTCCCCGAACGCACCGAAGTCAAAGTAATGGTTCAGATCAAAGCAATCGAGCTTGACCCGGGCCGCCTCGCTCAGATTTCCCGTCAATAAACCCTGAAAGATATTCGGGCGCCGGGCGGCTGTTTGCAAAAAGGATTCCACCCCGTCATAGGTGTGAATTCTCCCCAGGCCCATTTCCGTTTTTAGGCGTTCAATGTAACGAGCGCCACATTTCCGGATATGATTTTCCGAATTTTCCACATTGTGCCGGGGAAGAAGCCATTCCAACAGTTGGCGGTCGGTGCACCCGGCTATCTCGAACCCATCAAAAGAAGCCTCCACCGCGAAGCAATCTTTCATGGCCTGGAGCATGGCCCTCCGGCCGGCCCCATCGGCATTGACGAGGGTTCCGTCAATATCCCAAAGAAGGAGTGAATTCATTGTTTGTTAATCGATCATTTCGAGGATGGTTCCTTCGACAAATTCGGCTCCGGCCCGGTCGAGCTTCACCCGGGCCCGGCGGTTGGTTAAATCTTTTGCCGAGGAGCAAACCACCCGGATGTAATTGCCGGTGTAGCCGGGCCAAAGACCGTCGCGCCGGTCCTCGAAGAGAACCTCCAGGGTCCGGCCCACATGCCTTTCATAATAATCATACCTTTTTTGAGCCCCCAAACGGCGCAGGTAAGCGCAGCGGCGGCGGCGTTCGGCCACAGGCACCTGCTCTGCCCGCTTGGCCGCAATGGTACCGTCTCTCTCCGAATACGGGAAAACATGGCAATAGGCTAAAGGGTTGTTGAGAAATGTGCGGCAAGTTTCTGCAAATTCCTCCTCTCCCTCGCCGGGAAACCCGACCAGGATATCGGTCCCGATGCACAGGTCCGGCACAGTTTCAGCGGCTTGTGCAATAAATTCCGTGAATTCCTCCACCGTGTATTTGCGTCTCATTTGCCGCAGTACCTTGTTGCAGCCGCTTTGCAATGGGATATGCAGGTAAGGAAGCAAGGCATGGTGCGACGAGCCCATCCGCTCGAAAAGCGCGGTCGGGATAGTGGTCGGCTCGATGCTGCTGATGCGGATACGCTCAATGCCCTCAATGGCATCCAGGCGGTCAACCAGGGAAACGATGTCCTGCCCATGGCTGGAATAGGTGCCTATATTGACTCCGGTGAGCACAATCTCCCTGACTCCCCGCGCGCCCAGAGATTGAGCCTCGGCCAGAAGGTTGTGGCAATCCCGGCTGCGGGCGCGGCCCCGGGCAAAGGGTATGACGCAGAAGGAGCACATAAAATCGCAACCGTCCTGGATTTTAAGGTTGGCCCTCTTGTTGAATGGCTGATCGCCGACGAACGAGATGGAAAAATCGCCGCGGTCGATACGCTCGCGCACGATGACCGGCCGTTCGTTTTTACCAAATTCCACATAATCGAGCACACTGAGCTTTTCCTGGTTGCCGATGATGAGGTCCACCCCCGGAATTTCGGCAATGGCGCGGGCTCCCATTTGGGAATAACAGCCCACCACGGCGGTGAAGGCTTGAGGGTTGCGCCGGATGAATTGGCGGATGGCCTGCCGGCACTTGGCCTCGGCCTCTCGGGTGACGGTGCAGGTGTTGATGATGCCCAAATCGGCCCACTCCCCGAAGGGCGCCATGTCATAACCGGCCCCGGCCAGTTTTTCCCGAATCAACTGGCTTTCGGACTGGTTCAACCGGCAACCCAGGGTATGTACAGAGGCCCGCCGGGTTCGGATCTGGGTCAAATTAGAAACCATGATCGGATGCTAAGATAACTCGGGCCGGTTTTTCAAAGAGAAATCTCACTCATTGCCCGGCCGGCTGGAAACGGATTGCCTCCCGAATCCGGTTTAAACTGGCAAAAATAAATCAGGAAGGAATGAGCAATTCCCGAAAAGCCTCAATGGTGAGGGCGAATTCTATTTCAATCTGTTCGGCAATAGCGTCGAGATCGGCTAAGCTTCCATCATTGATGTTGTTTTCCAGCAATATGGAGAGCTTGGAAATCCTATTGCCGCCCATATTAGAACTGCTTCCGGCAACCGCATGGGCAAGTTTAGCCGCCTCAGCCCAGTCTCCTCTGGCAATTGCCGGGCGAATCCGTTCCACCCGCGCAGTGTTGTCCTGGCAATAAAGGTCGAGCAGTTCCTGCAATAGTTCCGGCTCGCACTCCAACGCCGTTTCCCGCAACATTTCCACCTGATTATTGTCTAGAAGGGGTTCATCGCTTTCAATGAAAGCCGCTGCCACAGATGTATTCATTTCTAAGAGACATCGTATTTTTCAGCACTAAATTAAGAATTATTGCCATTTATTAATGCCCCACAAAGCGCTTCAGGTTCGACGGGACAGGCAAAACAAAGTCCTTGCATTTGCTTGAAATCGAGGGAAACCCTATTAATTTCGCAATAAAACCAATCCGTCTGCTCGATTCATTACAACTAGTGATTTGCCCGCAATGAGTGATTCAGCCAAAAAAGAAGCGATAGATATTCTGCGTCTCACGAATCAGGATACGCTCAAGGCTCTGGAAATCATTGAGCGGCAGCTATTTGTCATTTATACGCGGGCCCAGGTGTTGGTCAGTCTGGCCGGGGTGGTAATAACCGTAACGGGTTTTTCGGGCCGCACAATTGCCGGCACATCCCTGCCTGCCCAATTGCTCATCATCGGCGGCTTGGCAACGGTACTGGGCTGCGTCATCTGGATTTACATGAATGTGATGAAAATCAACTGGTCCACATCGGCCTTGTGTGAGGATCCCGTGGATTGCCTGATGAATCTCATTGAGCGCCGAAACAAAAAAACCCAAGCTTATTTGGTGGGCGGACATATTTTCTTTATCGCCCTCTACTGCATTTCGGTTTCCCTCATGCTGCTCAGTCCGGGAAATTGAGAAATGACCCGTCCCCCCGAGTGGGGGAAAAATCAAAATCAAACCGCCCGCAGTCTGGGGTGTATATCGTCCAGGCTTTTGCGAAACCCAGTCGGAGTGGCGCCGGTGATTCGCTTGAATGACCGGTTAAATTGGGAAAGCGACTCGAAACCGACATCGAATGCAACCTCACTGACTCGTTTGTTGGGGTTATAGAGGAGATTTTTGGCCTTCTCGACTCGGATGCGGGTGAGGTAATCGGTAAAAGTCATACGGGTTGATTTTTTGAACATTTTGCAAAAATAGTGGGCGCTTGTATTGACCGCCCGGGCAGCCCTGTCGAGGGTCAAGGTAGATTCGTAATTATCGAGTATGAACCGACGCGCTTTGGCCACCATTTCCGGTTCGGAATTTTTTTCTTTGACCATAATGGCATTGCTGATGGAGGCCAGATGCTGGGCAAAAGTCGCCAGCAGTTGCACAAAAGCTTCATACTGTTCCGGACTCAACACCTTGGTTTGGTAGTAGGCTTCCTCCAGACGCTTCAGGTTTATGCGTGTGCCGAGGGCGAGGATTTTGCGGGTAATTTTGCTGAAATGTTCGTCGTTCGGCTGATGCAGGAGCACTTGGCCGGTTTTTAAAAATGCGACCACATTTTCTCCCACCCTAATGGGGACGGCGGAATCGCAAAGACCGGCAAAACATTTGAGGGTGCGCGGTTTGAAATTGGCCTCGCGCTCCAGTTTTTCCTGCACCCTGAGGCATTCGAGGCAGCTTTCATTGCTGTCCGCCATCAGGGAGCAGAACGGATTGGTGTTCTCCGACTGCAACCACTCAAGATTGAGAGAACCGGCGATACTCAAGGCCAGGGGCAAACCGGTGGCAGTGGAATAGGCCTTTTTATAATCGCGATAGATGGCGGTACGTGAAAGTTTTCGCGAAAATTCACGCTTTTGCGTCAAATGATTCTACGTGCCTAGTATTGGCTTCCACAACAAATATCCAGTCCTGAACTTTAATTATGGCAGGAATTCCGCTAAGTCAAAGGAATCAGTCACATTCTAGAAGAATTTATACACTTAAGAAACAAAAATTGACCGGATAAAGAGAATTTTTGCTGAGTTTTTTATCCCGAAATTAGCGATAATAAGGATATGAACGGGCAGCTTGTGGATTTTTTGCTGTGAAAGAGGAAAAGATTTTGGACGACTGGAAGACGGAACTGGAATTGGCCCCGCCCTGTGATATTTTCACCCATTGAGAACTTTCATATGAAAACCTGGCCGAGCTTTTTGAAAATGTCCTCAATCTTATGAATATAAAATCGGAGGGGCCCGCGAACCATCCAGGCCTACACCATTACATGGATTTTACCTTCACTTTCTCCCCGCAAAGATCCGCTTGCGTGGAACTTCAGCAGGCCGAGCAAACGGCATTTTTCAGAGCGCTCAACGAAAGCGGCGTCCCGCGGTTCGCATTTACCCAAAATCAATTCAGGGCCTGCTCCACAATATTGCAAAACGCGCTGGCCATCGCCTTGCACAGAGAAATCGAAACGTGCAGCGAAGTGAGCGCCAAAGAATTTTGTCCCTTCAAACCGGGCGATGAATCCCCATACCAATTTCTCAGCTCAAAAGTCCATTTATTAAATAACTAACCTTTTTTAAATAATTTTAAATAAATAATTTTCCTGGCGGCCCGTGGGAGAGCCGTGTAAAAGCCGGTCCCGGAACCTACCGGGGACGGCTTCTAATACAGGGTAATCCACCATCAGTCCCGCAACGACATCCAGCCAGTAGTCAAAGTGGCAATTACTTCCACGGGCGCCAGGTAACTTTCTCTCAGACACTTTGGCAGGTCTATCCGATTTTAATATCGAATCCAGGTTGAGCGGAGTGAGTTACTTGGGTTGTGGATAGCGGAGAAGGACGGGGATATCGCTCAGTCGGCTGACCAGACGAAAAGTCCCGCTACGCGTATCGCGATACAAATAGGGCGCCCAGTATCCGATGTCCTCCCGGCGCCACCATTGGCCCGTTTCTTTTTTCTCCGAAAGGATTGTAAAAGAATACCTGTACAATTTAAACCGAATGATTTGCGGTGGAGATTCCGGGAATGGATTGTGGGCGAACAACGCCGTAACGTCGGCTTCTCCCTCAATCAGCCTGGCCCCGGCCAAAAGAACGAACCGGTGCCGCTCATTGCCATAGACGCCTAACTGGGCAAACCAGAGATTCCAATCGAAACGCGGCAGGTGCGGCGCCATGAAACGCGGCGCGATGCCGGTATCCTGGGCCTGCCATTTGAAGCGGTAAGTTTTCCAACTCAAGCCCCCGTCATTGGAACCCTCATATTCAATATGGTGGCGGTGGTGAGTCATACTGCCGAAAAGAGCGTAGCGATTGGCCGATCGAAAATTTCCCAGCAAAACCAGCGGCTGCCGGGTAAAGGCGGGAAGGGAATTGACCGGAACCCGCATGACGGCCAGAAAAATGTATAAGCCGATATAAAAAAAGGGGAGCAGCACAACGGAAGCGGTAACTTTTCGCCACCAGGCAGCGGCAGCCGGTGAAACGCCGGTTTTCCTTTCAGGCAAAAAAGGCAAGATTTTTCGAATCGCCCTGTCGTCCAAAAGCAGCATTGCCAGGGCAATGGAATTGTAATTGAGAAATGTATAATTGCCGGTCAGGAGAATTCCGAGGTTCATTCCGCCCCACAACAAACACAACAAGATGCGCCCCTTGCGCCCGAGGAAAAATAAAAATGGACCTACCACTTCGACATAGAGAGTGGCCCCCGTCATGCCGGAATGAACCCAATCGGGAAGGTGCTGGGCATACCAGCCCAGCCAGGTCGGGAAAGGACAGTTCACATAGTAATCTTGAAGGGCGGAAAAGGTTTTCCAGGCCTCGTCGCCCCCCATGCTCTTGGCTATCCCCGGCTCAAAAATCAAACGAAAGCAGAGCCACCAGAACAACAGCCTGACCACCACTGAGGACGGCGTCCGCTCCCCCAAACCTGGCCGCAGTCCTCGCGGTGCCAAGAAAACGGCCAGGAGGACCGTCTCCAGCATGAGACCATCGGATTGGAATCCAGAGAAATTGCGCGCCGCCGAGACAAATGATAGATAAAAAATCCAACAGAATACGAGGGCGGCGCGAGGCCACGCATTCAATAGGAGCAATAACCCGGCAATCATGCCGCCATAGCAAATGAGGTTGAGCCCGGCAGCGCCTGCGTCGCACCACAATAAGGTTGGCGCCGACAGGAAGGCCTTCCACGAGGGCATTTGGCTGGCCAGGGCATTCAGGTAATCCTCTGCCGGCAGAATACCGCGCGGCCCGATGAGCCCGTATATCTGGGTGGAAAGCGAGAGGAAGGAAGCCAGAAAGCCAATCCCCAGAATTCGTAGAAAAATCCAGCGAGACCAAAAAAAGGTCTCATCCTTGCCCATCAACAAATAGATATTTCGGCAGGAATATTGTAGTTCCAATAATCGAGGGCGAAACCCCATTGATCTTTTATTCTTTCCACTTGGCGTGGCGTCAAGCGATAGACGTTGCGGCGGTAGTTTCTCTGTCCATGGATATAAGCCTCTATCCCCTTGAAGGCTTCCCGGCGCTCGGAAAGTCCATGGAAATCATATATTTTCTCGATCTCCCGCATTGGATTCCGCTCGATTTCCTCATAGCTTACTTCGATCAGGTCCTCCGCCGGTAGTGTGGGTAGTTCCTGCAAATACCGTTCCATGAGAAGACGGTAATTTTCGAGGGTGATGGTTTCAAAATCGAGATGCTCGTAAGTCTGCCAAGCGAAGGCGGGCATGGTTTGCTCGTAATGCTTCACAGTGGAACAAAAGACATTGTAGGGGTTGCGAACTATATGAATGAAGCGGGCGTTGGGGAAAACGGTTTTCAGCCACCGGGCGCGGGTGGTGGAAGCGGGATTCTTGAGCAAGAGCCGTTTCCCCTCATTGGCCAGCGTCAGTTTCCGCAACAGGTAGAGGTAAGCGCTCGCAAAACGCTCCAGTTCACCTTCCTCCAATCCGTCGAGCAGAACCGAGCGGCGGTAGTGCTGTTGTAATTTTTCCGGAAAATAATAACAATTGTAGTAGCACAGCGGGTTCATATTGCCCAACGCCATCTCCTCTTCCTGGGGCGAGTCCAGGGTTAGGGAAACGTTATCCATGCCGCGCGTTTCCGGCAAGATCCTTTCGATTATGGGTGGAGCGATTTTCAATTTACCCAAAAAATCCAGCGGCATGGCTGTCTGCAGAAAGGAAATCCAGGCAAACTGGGGGTCGCGGCTTAAAAGGTTGTGCAAATGGGTGGTTCCGCTGCGCCAATGCCCCAGTATGAAGATGGGTTCTTTTTCCAGCACCGTGGCATTGATGCGGGAACGATAAAGCAAATGCTCAATCTGGTAAAATGAGAATCGGGCCATAATGGCTAGTAGCCCGATGGCTTGCGGGAGTAGCGCGGGCCCCTGAAATGCGCGGTGTTCCCGCAGGAGTTCCAGATAGGTCGTAAGATTGCTTCCGGCGAGCGGGTGCAAGAGTCTCATGCCACTAGCCCGATGAAGGAGGGGTAATAGTTATACCCCATGCAGGGGATCGCTTATGGTCGGGTCGGAGGATGTCGTTTCTTTAAAACGCTCTATGGACTCCGGCGAGATGAAATAACCCTCACATTGAGGCCGGGCCGATTCGAGGTCCAGAGTATGCAGCAATTTGTAGTGGGCCAGAGAGTCTTCCAATTTGACCGGGCCAAGGGTAGGCCGGATGTCCGGCTTGCGCCCAGTGAGAAGGCTGGATAAAATACAACCGGTCATCTCACGAGGATCCCTCCCCACCAGGCTTAACAATCGGTTGCCTCCCAGTTCCTCGATTCTTTCGACCGCGCCGCTGGGCAGAAAAATGGTTTCTTTCACTTCTTTCTGCAGGCGGATGAGGCCACCGGTGGTAAAGAGTATGTCGTGCTCGGATTCGATTCGCTGAATGGCGTCGAGGGTGTGGAAGCAGGGAGGAAAGGAATCGTCCACGATAAGCGTTCCGGGCCGCAGGCGGTTGACGTCAAGGATGCCGGGAACATTGGTCGCTCCTAGAATAAAGGAGGCCCTGTAAACAGCATCCGGCAATCGGCCGCGGGTCGGTTCCAGCTTGATTTTGCCATCGAAACCCAATTCCTCCACCAACTTGCGGCGGATGCCTTCAAGGGAGTCGATTTTCTGGTAAAGATCGCACAGGATGAATTCCTTGGGGTGAGGCAGCACTTCGAGCATCAGCCGCATGGTTGCATAGCCGATGGATCCCAGCCCGACAATTGCCACAGATTCCTCCTCCAGGCTGCGTTCGGCCAGTGTCAACAATCCCTCCATGGATTTGATAATGGTGGCAGTTGTTGTGGCGTGCCCTGTTGTAATGATGGGCAGATCGGTACGGCCGTCGATTAAATCGGTCACTTGCAACCCGTAGTTGGTGGCCGAGGGGATCAGACCGGTCAGGGACACTTTCTTTGCCCCCATGTTCTTGGCGATTTCCAGCGATTGCATGATTTGATCGCCCAGAAGAGTCTGGTTTTTATAAAGCTCGGAACCGAGCCGAGGCAGCATGACAAGCCCGATGCGGCCATAGGGAGTTTCATAAATATTGCTGATAAAGGACCTGTCGTGCAGCCAGTTATGGGCAATATCGTCTTTGCTCAATCCGGTCAGGGGAAGAAAGGCGTCGGGTATATAAGCGAGGGCGACGGCATCAACCTGGGGCAATGAATCGCGGTCGCCGTTAAAGCCTTCGACCACCTCCAGATTGAGGTATTCGGAATTGGCAATCTCTTCGGCCATATTATCCATATAACTGCCGTTGCCGTTGAAAGCGGAACCGGCGGCGATTTCACGATCATCTGGAATGGTGTCGAGATAACGGGCCAGGTACTCGACGGTGGGGTTGCGCAAGAATACTTCGACTGGAAATTGCCGGTTAAAAACCTGCGAGATTTCGGTCAGCAACTGCAGGGCAAGCAGTGAATCACCTCCCAAATCGAAGAAATTGTCAGTGATGCCGACCTCTTCGCTGGAAAATGCCTTGTTGAGGATATCGACCAAGATTTTTTCGGTCGGAGTTTGCGGAGCGGTATATGCGGCCTGCAACTCGACTCTAACGATTTGCGGGGCGGGCAGGGCCAGGCGGTCGATCTTCTTGTTCGCGGTAAGGGGAAAATTGTCCAGCAGGACATAAGCGGCCGGACGCATGTAATCGGGCAACAGTTCCGTGAGATGGCTGCGCAGCTCGGAGGTCAAGCCCTCGGATGGGTCGTTGGCAATGATGTAGGCGACCAAACTGTCGCCGCCCGGCATATCGCCTCTTTTGACGACCACTGCTTGGTCCACCTTGCTATGGGAACGCAGGTGTGTCTCGATATCCTCCAGTTCGATGCGATACCCGCGCAATTTGATCTGGGTGTCGCCGCGCCCCAGAAAATCGATTTTTCCATCGGGCAGGAAGCGGGCTAAATCTCCCGTCTGGTAAACGCGTTCCTTTTTGCCATTGGGCAGTTGCAGTTCGATAAATTTTTCCGCCGTCAAATCGGGCTGGTTGTGATAACCGCGAGCCAGCCCATTGCCGCCAATATAGAGGTTGCCCGTGAAGCCGGGCGGCAGGGCGTTGTGATTGTCGTCCAGAATGTAAATCGTGGTGTTGGCGATGGGCCGGCCAATGGGCACGCTACCGGGCTGCGAATCCACCTTATCGACGGTGGACCAGATGGTCGTTTCAGTCGGCCCGTAGAGGTTCCATACGGCACGGGTGCTGGGTAGCAGGGACTCTGCCAACTCGCGGGGCAAAGCCTCCCCGCCGCAGAATACGCGCAGGTCGTGCTTGCCGTTCCAACCGGAGTCCAAAAGCATCTGCCAAGTGGCCGGCGTGGCCTGCATGGTGGTGACCGCATATTCCTCCAGAAGCATGGAGAGGCGGCGGCCATCGGTGGCCTCCTCCCGCGTGGCGATAACGACCTGCGCTTCGGCCACGAGGGGTAAAAAGAGTTCTAGTACCGAAATGTCGAAAGAGAGGGTGGTGACGGCCAAAAGCGTGTCATCGGTAATCAGGCCGGGGGTTTCCCGCATGGAGGAAAGGAAGTTGACGACAGCGCGATGGGGAATTTCGACCCCTTTCGGTTGGCCGGTGGAACCCGAAGTATAAATGATATAAGCGAGCGAATCTGGGGAATTGGCGACAACCGGGCCTTTTCTGGCGGCACCCGTATTTTCCACCGCAAGGAGGCTCCATCCACCCTCCGGAAGGCTCTCCTGGAGATGGCCTTGGGTAACCACAACGGACGGATTGGCGTCTTCCAGCATTTGCCGGATGCGGTGCTGGGGAAAGGCTGGGTCGAGCGGCACATAACAACCGCCGGCCTTGAGGATGCCCAAGGCGGCGATCAGCATTTCGACGGATCGGTCCACGTACAAGCCCACCGGGCAGTCCACATCGATTCCCTGCGAGCGCAATTTCAGGGCCAGGCCGTTGGCCCTGCGGTTGAGTTCGCCATAGGTGAGCGATTTGCCCGCGCTGGTTACGGCCGTGCGGTTGGGATTGTGTTCGGCGTGTTCCGTCACCAATTGGTGCAGGCATTTGTCCTCGGGGTATTCCAGTTCGGTATGATTCCATTCCTCGAGGATAATCTTTTCTTCGTCTCGAGACAAAAATGAAAGCTCGGAAATTTTCTTTTCCGGGTGCACCACCACTTCTTCCAGGATTTGCTTGTATAGCCCGTTCAGGCGGTCGATGGTGGCCGGCTCGAAGAGGTCGCGGTTGTACTGCCAGCAGCCATAGATATGCCCGCCAGCTTCTTCCACCACGAGGGAAATTTCAAACTGGGCCTGGCGCAGGTTCAAATCAATCGATTCCACAGATATATCGCCGACTTTAAAGTTGTGCCCACCTTGTCCGATGAGGAATACGGCGATGCCTTGCTCGTCCACGCCGGGAATTCGTTCCATAGAAAAAGTTACCTGAAAAATGGGCGAGCGGCTTGGGTCCCGTTTAACTTTGAGAGCATCGACCAAATGGGAAACGGGATGCTCCTGGTGCTCTATGGCGGCAACCACCGAATCGCTCATCTGGTTGAGGTATTCGTTAAAGGATGGGTCGTCCACTACCCTGCTGCGAATCGGAACCGGGTTGATGAAAAAGCCCACCACTTCATGAAATTCCTTTAAGCGGCGACCGGCGAAGGGGCTTCCCACAATCAAGTCGTCCTGGTTGCAATAGCGGTGTAGGAGCACTTGAAAGGCCGAGAGTAGAGTGGTGTAGAGAGTGACATTGTTCGATTTGGCCAGAGTATCCACCCTCCGCGAGAGGCGGTCATCCAGCTTGAACCCGTGAGTGGAGCCATTGAAAGACTGCACCGGCGGACGGGCATGGTCGGTAGGCAGATCGAGAACCAGAGGAGCCCCCTGCATCTGGTCCTTCCAATACCTGAGCAATTTCTCCTTTTGGGGGCCCTTGAGAAGCGTTTGCTGCCAGTTCACGTAATCCGAATAACGATAGGGCAATTCCTCTAATTTGTGGGTGAGTCCCGATTTGAGAGCAAAATAACTTTCCATCAGGTCTTGCATGAGGAGCGCCACGCTCCAGGCATCGGAAACAATGTGGTGCATGGAGAGCAAGGTGATGTGGGATTGATCGGCGGTGCGAAAGAGTTCCAGCCTGATCACGGGGCCCTTCTTCAAATCGAAGGGCTGGTTGGCGTGCTCGACCAGAAGCTCCTTGATTTTTTCTTTGCTCAGGTGCGTGGTATCGTGCTCCCGAAAATCGATGGTCCGGTTTTTACGCAGGGTCTGCAGCGGCTGCCCGGTTTCATCGGAAAAAGTGACGTCGAGCATCGGGTGCCGTTGAAAAAGAGCGGCAAAAGCCCTTTTCATGACCGAAATATCGACATAAGGGGTAATCTTGGAGCTGAAAATCAGGTTGTAAGCCGGACTGTGGGGGGCCAGTCGATTGAGGAACCAGAGGGCGCGCTGCCCCTCCGACAATGAAAAGACCGTCTCTTCCTCTTCCGACCGCTCCACGGTAGGCATCCCTGAGGATTCGGAGGTCTCGGTTTCATTTGTGGAATCTTCGCCCGCTTTTTGCAAAATGAGTTCTAGCACGGGAGTGGCCAGTTCGATGATATTGGGGCCTTGCAGGAATTGCCCCATGGGCAGGTTGATACCCAGGTTGGTTTCCAGCCGGTTCATCAACTCGATGGCCATAAGTGAATCCAGCCCGATCTGGGTGAGGGGCGTATCGCGATCGATTTGGGCAGCGGTGGTGCCGAATACTTGTGCCACCTGTTCGCAAATATAATCGGCCACCATGGGCAAACGCTCGGCAGGGGTGGCAGCGATGACTTTGGGCCGGAAAGAATAGGCATCGCCGTAGGCTGAGTCGGCCTTTTTCTCCTTGTTCACCATTTTGGCATAAGTGAGCGAACTTGCCGTTGCCGGATTGAGCCGGGCCAAACCCGTCCAATTAATCCTCGAGGCACCCAATTGAGCGGAGTTCTTGGGCAATACGCGGGCAAAAATGCTGAGGGCTTCACTGGGGGTAAAGCTTTCCAGGCCAAGCTTATCCAGATATTTGGCCACTTTTTCGTTGCGCGCGACATAACCGGCTTCGGAAAGGGCGCCCCAATTCATGGCCAGAGCTGGCAGGCCGAGAGCTTTCCGATAGTTGGCGATAGCATCGAGAAAGAAATTGGCGGAAGCGTAATTTCCCTGTCCTGATCCACCAATCATGGAGGATGCGGAGGAGAACAGGATAAAATGTTCGAGCGCCAAATCGAGGGTCAGGGTGTGTAAATTCCAGGCCCCGATCATTTTGGGTTCGAGGACTTTGTTGAAGCGCTCCGGAGTCAATTGGATGATCCAGTCGTCATCCAGAACCATTGCCCCGTGGATGAGCCCGCGCAATGGCGGCATATCCGTTTCGATTAGTTTGAGCACCCGGGCGATGTCTTCCTGGCGGGTCACATCGGCACTGACCACCTCTACTCTGACACCTTTGGCCTGCAATTCCGCAATGGTATCCCGGGCCAGGTCTGTGCTGGCCCCGCTGCGGCCCATGAGAACCAGGTTTTGCGCTCCGTATTCCACCATCCAGCGGGCCACTTCGAGGCAGAAACCGCCCAAACCGCCAGTTATCAGGTAGGTGGCGTCGCCCCGGAACAGCCGGTCAGCCTGCAGGGACGGTCTCACTGGAATGGATTCCACTTGCATGGAGAGTACGTTTTTCCCGATATGTTTGGCCTGGGCCATATAGCGGAAGGCTTTTTCCGTCTCGCAAATGGAAAACGATTTCAAGGGCAACGGCCGCAGCTTCTTTTCATTAAATAATTCGGCCAGTTCCGACAGCATCGAGGTAATAAAGTAGGGCCGATCTTTAAGAAATGAGGCTAGATCGATGGCGAAATAGGAGATATTGTCCTTGAAGGGTTCCAGGCCAATCTTGGTATTGGAATAAATGTCGATTTTACCAATTTCCAAAAACCTTCCATAGGGCGCCAGTACGGAAAAACTGCGTTGAATGAAATCGCCCGCCAACTGGTTGAGGACCACGTCCACCCCCCGGCCTTCCGTAACCTCCAGAATTTCATCGGCAAAGTTAAGTGTGCGTGAATCGAATACATGCTCGACCCCCTGGGAGCGAAGCAGATCGCGCTTTTGATCATTTCCCGCCGTGGCAAAGACTTCCGCCCCAACTTGTTGGGCGATTTGAATGGCCGCCTGGCCCACTCCACCCGCTCCGGCATGAATGAGGATCATTTCGCCGGGCTGAAGCCGGGCCAGATGATTGAGGGCATAATGCGAGGTTAGGAAAACCACTGGCAGGGTGGCGGCCTCCTCAAAAGACAGGTGCTTTGGTTTGGAAAATATCAGCGCCTCATTGACGGTGGTGTAGGCACGGCAGCAATAGGGAGCCATTCCCACCACCTCGTCGCCGATTTTGAAGCGTTTGACGCCCTCGCCCACCGCCACGACCTTGCCAGTACATTCGTCGCCCAGCCACTTGAGGTCTTCACTTTGCCCCGGGTACATGCCCAGAGCTTTCATCACATCGCGGAAATTCATGCCCACCGCGGCAACCTCGATTTCGATCTCTCCGCTCCCGGGGGTATTGCGACGCGTTTCCCTCAAGCAAAGGTTGCTGAGCACACCCGGGGTTGGTATTTCCAGCCGGTAGGGTAAAATTTCGTGGCCGTTTACGGCCTCTTTCAAGAGCTCGGGAAGTTCCTCCGGGGTGGGATTGGTCAAGCGGTTGCCATAACGCACCTGGCCCCTGTGCAGGGTCTCGAGTTCCTTGTCCTCCGAGCAGATTTCCTGGAAAACGATTCTCGCCCATTCCTTCGGCAGCGACGGATCGAGGTCGATCCCGGTCCAGGCAAATTCCTGCTGCTCATTGTTGGCAACTCTGGCAAATCCGAATAACGGGGTCGATGCGATGGAGGTGATTTCACCCATTGGGCCAAAAGATTGGGCGCCCTGGGTAATTAGCCAAACTCTCGGCTTTTCAGAAAATTCCTGGGCTGCCAGCGCCTGGCCAAGGTTCATTGCGCTGATGCAGCCGGTTTTTTGGGCTTCCCGCAGGGACTCGGCGGTGATCTCGGCGGAAGATGGATGATCGAGACTCCACAAATGAACCACACCGCGTAATCCTTTGGTGGCAACATCCATGGCCTCCATGATCTGGCGCATGTCATCGCCCGCATCGGGCCGAATGGTAAATTTTTGATCGTTTTGGCGGGCATAGGAATCGCCCGCGTAAACCAGGGCGCAGGGGCAACCGTTTCTTTCCAGCTTGCCGGCGATGGCTTCGCCAACTCCGCCGGAGTCGGCCATTATCAGCCAGGGTCCCTCCTTGCCGGAGAGCCGTTGGGCAGAGATTTCCTCCACCCGGTCGACCGTAATCTCCGGAACTTGCGCCAGAAAAACCGCTTGCTGCGCTTCTTCCTCGTCCATGCAATTGATGACCGATTTAACCTGGCAAAACCCGCTCTCCGATAATAAATCGCTCCACTTTTGCCGGGAAAGGAGGGCGCATTCTGGCCGAAGATCGGTATCCTCGTAATGCCACCAGCCTTTCATCAAACCGAAAACCTGGTCGAGTGAACGCAGGGATTTGGTCACTTCGAGGAACATCAAGAAGCCCCCGGAGGCCAGGCAGCGGCGCACATTGTGCAGGGTGCGCTTTAAGTCAACGGTGGCATGGAGGACGTTGGTGGCCAACACCAAGTCATAGGAATGAGGTTCGATCCCCTGGGTTGCGGGATCTTTTTCGATATCCAGAACAGTATAATCAACAAAATCATATTCTGTAAATTTCTGCCTGGCCTGAGAGGGGAATACCGGAGTGATGTCGGTAAAGGTGTATTGCGTTTTATCGGCCGGTAGAACAGGCAGGATCATCTCGGTCAAAGAACCGGTGCCTGCGCCGATTTCCAGAATGCGGATTTTGCTGTTTTGCGGCAGCTTGGCCATGATGGCGGAAACTGATTTCTGGAGCAGTTCATTATAAGCGAGAAAATCCGCATCCTCTTTGTAAAAAGTTTCCAGCAAGGCAGCCGACTGGGGGGAAAAAATCAGTTGGAGCGGGTCCAGGCGGCCAGCCAGAACATCCGCCAGGTTGGCCCCGCATTTCTTGAACAATGGAATCTGGGCATAAAAATCGGGGTACTGTTTGGCCAACGCATCGGCTGATTTTGCCGAATCGGGAGTATCCGGAATGATCCCTATTTCCCATTGGTCTCCCGGCAATGGCAGGAGGGCCCCTTCCTCGCTCAAAGCCTGCAAGAAGGCGTGCATCAGCCGGTCGTGCGTCTGCACGACCCCTAGGCTTTCCATGAGCCCTTCAACCGTTACCACATCACCCTTTTGCGGTTTCCAACCCAACTGAAGGAAACTATTTATGATCTGATAATAGCTCAATTTTTCCAGGGCGGGGAGGAACTCGCGGGCGTGTTTTCCTAATTGATATTGCTCGTAGAGCGGCTCGATTTCGGATTGGATGGTTTCGTAAACTTCATCCGGGCTGACTATGGCGTGGGCGCCTTGGCGGATCGCGCTGCCCTGCAATCGGGACGGTTCCCATTTGAACTCATAGAGGCAGCTATCGAGGTCGTTTTCCTTTCTGGCCTCGCTTTGCTCCACACGCTGGCAGCGGAAGCCTTTGATCTCTGCGATCCGTATGCCCTTTTGGTCGTAAACCTGTATGTCAGAGGTTAAATCCTTGCCATTATCGAAAAGAATATGGGCGTGGCTCCATATGCGCTGCTCAGGTTTGCGGAACAACCGGATGCGGTCCAATCCGACGGGCAGGTAAAAATTATCGGTGATATCGCGATCATCTGGTAATTCCTGAGCCCGGCTGACACACTGAAAACAGGCGTCCAGCACAGCTGGATGGAAGAAATAGTCGTCTGAATTTTCAAAGATGACATCGGGAATTTCAATCTCGCCGAGAGATTCTCCTGGGATTCTCCAGACATTCTGCAGGAGGGAAAAACAAACTCCGAACTGATAGCCAGCCTTGACCATATCTTCGTAAATAAGTTGGTGGCCAAATTTTTCCACCAATCGGGAACGAATTTTGCCCAAATCCGTTTTAAACTCTTTCTGCGGTGAAAGTTTTTGCAGACGTCCCTGAGCATTTTGCTCCCAGATCAGAGTTGTTGCGCTTTCATCGGAACTATTGATTTCGAAGGAGGATTCTTTAGCGTCGCAGACAAATTGCAGGTTCCTGGAACTGTTGGATGCAAGAAAGAGCGCTTTCTCGAATTTGATGTCCTCAATCGAATAGGGTGTCTCGGCAAATAATTCATTGCCCGCGGCCAAGCCCATCTCGACATAGGCGGAAGCCGGGTAAACCAGCGAATCCCGCAAACGGTGGTCGTCCAGATAAGGATAGGCGGGAGGATAAAGAACGCATTTCCATGTCGGGTTGGGATCGCGCTGGCGAAGCCCTAAAAGGGGATGGGATTCCTCCTCCATGCGGTAGTCGAACGATTCACCGGATTCCAGCCAGAAGCGCTCGTGTTGCCAGGGATAGGTGGGCAGGCGGACATATTGGCCGTCTTTTCCATTCAATGTCTCCCAGTCGATGGGCAATCCAATGTTATATAGAGCGCCGAGCGAGTGCAACATTCTTTCCTGCTCCGGCTCTTTTCGGACTAGTGAGGGAAGAACGTAGCCTTTGGTTCCCACTTTGGCCATGCATTCCTGAATTGAGCTGGCCAGGGCCGGATGAGGGCCAAGTTCCAGAAATATCTTTTCCCCCTCCTCAATAATACCGCTGATGGCCGGACTAAAAAGGACGGTATTGCGAACATTCTGCCACCAATAGCCGGCATCCAATGAGGTTCCCTCCAGCAGCCCGCCGGTGACTGTGGATATAAAAGGAAGATTGCCCGCATGAGGTTCGATATCCGCCAGGGATTCCCTCAATTCCTCCACGATGGGATCCATCTGATGGGTATGGAAAGCGTAATCGATGCGCAACCAGCGTATGAATACCTGCTCCTTTTCAAGGGGCGCGATCATGTTTTCGAGAATTTCGGTATCCCCTGCCATGGTAACCATGCTGGGGCTGTTGACCACCGCCACGGCGACCTGGTCTTCAAATCCGCTGATGACTTCGGCAGCCTTTTCCTGGGAAAGACCCACCCCCACCATGCGGCCTTTGCCTCCGGTTGTATTTTGCAGACGGCTGCGATGATAAATGATTTTTACGGCGTCTTCCAGGGTGTAAATTCCGGCCCAATAAGCGGCCGCTACCTCTCCCACGCTATGACCGATAATCTGCCCCGGCTCAATCCCTCGCGAGCGCCAAAGCTCGGCCAGGCCCACCTGCAAGGCAAAAATCGCAGGCTGGGCGATATCCGTGCGATTGATATTGGAATCCGCTTCCGGCTTGCACATCTCCTCCAGCAGCGACCAATTGCCGAGCTTTTGTATCAAGATATCGATTTTTTTCAGGGTCCGGCGAAAAACAGGCTCTGTTTTGATTAATTCCTGGCCCATGCCCCACCATTGCGGGCCCTGGCCGGTAAAAACGAAGACTATCTGCGGTATTTCCGGGGAGGCCCGCCCGATTTCAATTCCGGCCACTTCCTTTTCCCCCGCGCTCCATGCCTTTAACCGGGCGGTAATTTCATCCATGCTGGAACCGATTACGGCCAGCCGGTGTTCGTGATGGTTTTTGCGCAATGAAGCGGTGTGGATGACATCGCCCAGATTGAGGGCGGTCTCCTTCGCCTCCTGATGGTCCGAAAGAAAATCGGCCATCCCCTTAACTACTGCTTTGAGGGAATCGTCCGTATTGCCGGACAAAGGCAGCAAAACCGGTTGCTTCCGCCTTCTTTTCCGTTTCGCTCCGCCGTCGTGTTGGAGCGCTTCCGCCGGCCGTTCGGACAGAACGATATGAGCATTGGTGCCGCCAAAACCGAATGAGTTGACAGCGGCCACAGCGGGCTCTTCGGTTTCGGGCAATGGCTCCGCCTCCAGCGGCACCCTCAGGTGCAGCTCCTCGAAGGGAATGTTGGGGTTGGGAGTCTCAAAATTCAAATTGGGGGGAATGATCCGGTGGTGGAGAACCAATGCGGCCTTGATCAGCCCGGCCACGCCGGAACCTGATTCGAGATGGCCGACATTGGTTTTGACGGAACCGATAACACAAAAGTCGTTTTCCGCCCGGCCGCGGCTAAGGACATTGCCCAAGGCCCGCACTTCGATGGGGTCGCCCACCGGCGTGCCGGTTCCATGAGCTTCCATGTAATTAACCCGGCTGGGAGAGATGCCGGCTTGCTCATAGGCCTCCTCAAGCATCTGCGACTGCGATTCCAGACCCGGCACCGTCATGGCATTGGTACGCCCGTCCTGGTTGATGACGGTGGCATGAATTACGGCATAGACCGGATCCTTTTCCGCCAAGGCCCGCGATAGGGGTTTGATGACGAGCATGCCGGCGCCTTCACCGCGTACGTAGCCATTGGCGCGGGCGTCGAAGGCGAAACATTTGCCGCTCGGCGAAAGCATGGATGCCTTGCTGAAACCGATGAACGCATCGGGCATCAGAAGGGCGTTGACGCCGCCCGCCAGGGCAGTGTCGCACTGCCCGTCCCATAAACTGCGGCAGGCCAGGTTGACGGCCACCAGGGCGGAGGAGCAAGCCGTGTCCACCGATATACTGGGCCCCTTGAAATTGAAAAGGTAGGAAATACGGTTGGAAGCAATGCTCAGAGTGCTGCCGCTATTGGTGTGCACATCCACATCGGCGGGGCTTTTCATCTGAATATTGGCGTAATCGTTGCTGGCGATTCCGACAAATACCCCGGTACGAGTGCCGGACAGTTTTTCGGGCGGCTGCCCACCGTCTTCGAGGGCTTCCCAGGCAACCTCCAGGAGCCACCTTTGCTGGGGGTCCATGCGAAGCGCTTCGCGCGGGGATATTCCAAAAAAACGGGCGTCGAACATTTCGACATTGTCGATAAATCCGCCCCACCGGGTGATCATTTTGCCTGGAATCTGCGGATTGGGATCATAATAACGATCGACATTCCAGCGGTCCTCGGGAACGACCCGGATGGCATCCTTGCCAGCCATTAAATTATTCCAGAATGTCGTCGGATGGTTGGCCCCGCCGGGCAGCCGGCAGCCAATACCGATGATGGCCAGGGGTTCTTTCCCTTTGCCCGTCATACGGATGCCCTCCGCCGTTGTTGGCCGCTCGGGGTAATCGAGGCAAGCCCTTTCCGGAAAGAAAATTTGTGTTCAATCAAGTCAATCATACCGTGATAAGGGGATATCTTAATGAATAAGGCCATAAGCAATGTCTAGCCAAAACATGGGACTAAAAATAGAGGTTCGGGGTCGTTCAAATGATGCAAAATATTCGTTGGGAAAGTCCCTCGGCTTTGTCAAGAGCGCTGTTCTTTGTCAAGAGCGCTGTTCTGGGAAAAAGGATAATATTTTTGCCGTTTCCGGCGGGTGCAGCTGCTAAACGGATAATCTGAAAGGATCATATTTGTGTGTTGGCAGATATTCCGGGTTTCGTTTAAGAAAGGTTTGGAGAGCGAATAATTCTTTGTTGAAAATCGTAAGGAACCCGGACAAATTCCCTGAATACTTGCATATCATAGAGTTGAAGAATAGTACCGATGGCCCCTTTGTCAATTATTTCGTTGCCCCTGAACGCATAGGTGCCATACCGATTGTTGGTCTCATTTGGCGTTTGTTTCCATTTCGATATTTGATCGCTGGCCGCTAATTTATACCCAAACCCTCACTTTTCTCTCTAAGGAATGGGCCTCAATTTTATAGCAAAAAACGTGCCCATAAGTGGAATTGAAGAAGAAATTGGGGCCTGTAGGGCCGGATTCCGTTGTTGACCGCCCAGATGCGATTCCGTAACGAATTAAATAACATCCAGTATCCCCAGCGCCATGAAATTAACCGAGATCGCCATTAAAGAAAACCGTTTGACCCTGACGCTGGCCGTTTTCGTCGTTCTCGGCGGGTTGATAGCCTTGTTTAACCTGCCAAGGTCCGAAGATCCCAAAATTCCTTTCCGATTCGCCCTTGTGACCACTATTTACCCCGGCGCTTCAGCCGAGCGAATGGAAAACCTGGTCTCCAGAAAAATCGAGGAAGCGGTCAAAGAGGTGCCTGAAGTCGAATTCGTCAACAGTCTTTCCCGCCGCAACGCTTCGGGGGTCCTCATAAAGCTGAAGGATGATTACAAAGACTTGCGACCCATTTGGGATCGCTTGCGGAGGAAGATCGAGCGGGTAGGCAATGACTTTCCCGACGGTGTCAGGGGGCCATTTTTTAACGATGAATATGGCGAGGTATTCGGCATCATAGTTACTATCTCCAGTCGAAATCTTCATTACCGTGAGATCAAGAATGCGATCGATGCCTTGCACCAGCGATTGCTCGGGCTTTCACAGGTATCCAAGGTGATCGAGCTTGGCCAACGGGAGGAACGGATCACCATTACCTACGACGATGCGGAGATGGCCGAGGCCGGGCTTTCCCCCTTCCATTTCAAATCCTACCTGGAGGCGCAAAACGTTATCGCTCCGGGTGGCGGCCTCCTGGAAGGCCGCAAACGCATCGCGACCGAACCGGCCAGCGATTTGGAAAACCTGTCAGACATCGAGAACCTCTATGTGGCTTTCCCAGAAGACGAAGACGCCTTTAGCCTGGGCGAACTAGTGGATGTCACCAGCGGATTCAAAGACCCTCCCGACAGCTTGTTGCGATCTTCAGGAGTTCCCGCCATCGGTCTTGGGATTTCCCTGCGGGAAGGAGGAAACATTGAAAAGCTGGGTCGCCAGGTTCAGATGGCGGTGGACGATTTTTCCAGTTCTACCATCGAAGGATTGCAATTCGACTACGTGGCCTTCGAGCCGGAACGGGTAAAAAAGCGGATCAACAGGTTCTTCATCAATCTTCTGCAAAGCCTGCTCATTGTGGGAATCATTCTCATGGTCACCCTGGGGCTGCGCACTGGCTCGGTCGTAGCCAGCATGATGCCGCTGGCAGTTCTGGCCGCCCTCTGCGTAATGCTCGCCGTCGGCCTCAATATCAACCTGGTGGCGCTTGCCGCATTTATCGTCGTGCTGGGCATCATGGTGGACACCCATATCGTAATTTCGGAACGCATCATGGTCCTGCGGGGGCAAGGCATGTCCGCCCTGGACGCCGCCACCACCACGACAAGCGAGCTTTATCCCCCCTTGCTGACGGCCACCTTTACCACCGTAGCGGGATTTTTGCCCATCTATGTGGCCAATTCGACTGGCGGCGAATACGTCACGCCCCTCTTCACGATTGTTATGATCACCTTGTTTTGCTCGACGTTTTTCGCCTTCACCATTACGCCGGCGCTCTCCATCAAATTCTTCAAGGTAAACCCGGACGGCCATAAACCGCTCACCGAAAAGCCCATTTACAAGGTTTACCATAAAATACTTTTGTTTCTGCTGCCGCGGCCCTTTCTTGTCCTGACAACCCTCGCGGTAGTGTTTTCATTATCGATCTACGGTTTTCGATTTATTCCCACTATATTTTTTCCTGCTTCAGACAGACCCATATTTACGGTCGATCTCGAATTTCCAGCCGGAACGGTCATTGAGCAGACCGAGCAGGCTGCCGCCAAAATCGATCAATTTGTCCGGGAAAACCTGCTCGTTGAGCAAAATGACGGAGTGGGCATCACCAATTGGGTATCCTTCATCGGCCGCAATGCCCCGCGTTTCATTCTCAATCATCGAACGCGCGAGTATAATCCCGAATACGCCTACTTTATTTTCAATATCACCTCCACGGATGATTTTACCTGGCTGCGGTCGAAGCTGGACGCGTTTTGCGCAGAAAACATGGCGGACGGCCAATACCGCATCCGCCGCATCGAGGCGGGCCCGGCCGTCGGTTTTCCCATCCGGGTCCATATTTCCGGCGAAAATCAGGAGGGCATGTTCGCTATCGCGGAGGAAATCCAGGAGGAAATGGGAAAACTGCCGGGGGTCTTCAACATCAACAATAATTGGGGCGCTCCCATCAAAAAATATCGCGTCGTTATCGAAGAGGAGGCCGCCGGGCTGGCCGGGGTAACGCATGGCGAAATCGCCATGGCCTTGCAAACCTACCTGACGGGCATACCGGTCACTGAAATCCAACAGGGAAAAGACAGCATCCCCATCATCATTCAATCGTCGGTGCAAGGCGCCGATGCATTGGAAAAAATCAACGCCCTCCAGGTTTACTCAAGTATCTACAAACGATCGGTGCCGCTGAATGAGGTGGCCGCCATGGTCGAAGTTTATGAATCGGCCAACATCATGCGGCGGGAATTCCGGCGCACCGTCACGGTCAGGGCGGATGTCGAGCCGGGCCTCAATCCGAAAAAAGTAGACCGCGCCCTGGAAAAATTCATGGAGCAAAAAAAACCGCAATGGGCCGATGCATTTTATGTTCGGCTGGGGGGCGAAGGTACCGAATCGGCCAAGGCCAACCTTTCCATCCTCAAAAACGTCCACTGGGCATTCTTTATCATTCTGCTCCTTCTGGTTAAGCAAACCCGCTCCTTTCGCCGCTCCTTCATTATAATGAGCGCGGTGCCCATGGGCATCATCGGGGTGGTCTTCGGGCTTTTGGTCACCCGCCAGCCATTTGGATTCACCACCCTGATCGGCATCGTCTCCTTGACCGGCATCGTGGTGAACAACGCCATCATCCTGATCGACCGCATTCGCATCAACACGGGGAAAGGTGAATTATGCGCCCAGGAGTGCATTGTGGAAGCCGCCCTCGACCGAATGCGCCCCATCCTCTTAACCACCATAACCACCGTGGGCGGGATTATGCCCCTTTATCTGAGGGGAAACCCAACCTGGCAAGGCATGGCCGTGGCCATCATTTTCGGCCTCCTTTTCGCCACCGTTCTGGTTTTGGGAATTGTCCCGGTTCTCTATGCGCTCCTTTTCCGCGTTTCTTTCAAAGGTTACCGCAAAGCGGATGAGGAAAACTGATTGCGCAAAAAAACCCTTTCGATTCGAGCCATGAACGTAATTCTCTACCACAACCCGAGATGCAGCAAATCCCACCAAACCCTGGCGTTGCTGCATGAAAATGGCGTGCAGCCGGAAATTATCGAATATTTGAAAACCCCGCCGAATGTCGAAGAACTGGAAGACCTATTGGTCAAACTAGGTCTCGAACCGAAAAACATAGTGCGGCCCGCCGAAGCCAAAGAAGCCGGAATCAACCAACTGGACGGCAAATCCCTTTTGGCCGCGCTGGCCGAGAACCCCGGGGCATTGCAGCGGCCCATCGCGGTATGCGGCCACAGGGCCGTCATCGGGCGGCCTCCGGAAAACGTCCTCACCCTTTTATCGGCCCGATGAAATCCCGCTGGCAACTGGAGGGCAAAAATGCCTTGATAACAGGCGGCACGAGGGGCATTGGCCGGGCTATCGCGGAGGAATTTGTCTCTTTGGGAGCCAAAGTTTGCCTGGTCGCCAGGAACATCGATCCGGCCCATGAATTGGTTGAAAGATGGAATCGGGAAGGTTGCGAGGCCATCGCCATACAGGCCGATTTGAGCCGGGCGGAAGACCGTCAAACGCTTTGCGCGGAATTGGCAAAAAAATGGTCCCGGCTGGATATTTTAATCAACAACAGCGGCATAAACATCCGCAAGGCCGCGGTTGATTATTCACTTGAGGAATATTACAAAATTATCGATACGAACCTGACTTCCGCCTTCGATCTTTGCCGGCTCCTCCACCCCATGCTGAAAAAATCGAAAGAGGGCAGTGTGGTCAACATCGCCTCGGTGGCCGGCCTTTTCCATGTGCGCAGCGGCGCCCCTTACGGAATGAGCAAAGCCGCCATGACCCAACTGACCCGCAACCTGGCGGTGGAATGGGCCCAGGATGGCATCCGCGTAAATGCCGTGGCGCCTTGGTATATTAAAACGCCCCTCGTCAAAGCGCTCCTGGAAGATCCTGAATTCATCAACCCCGTTTTGGAGCGCACCCCTCTGGGCCGGGTCGGCGAACCCCGAGAGGTTGCCGCGGTTGCGGCTTTTCTCTGTATGCCGGCCTCATCCTACATCACCGGACAATGCCTGGTGGTGGATGGGGGAACCACCGTTTGTGCTTTTCATCCACAATGGGAAAATATCCTGCAACCAGGTCCACCTTCTGCGGTATGACTGCGGCATTCGATCCCCAACCCATCATTCTGGAAAGGAAGCACGCCCGCCTCGAACCATTGGATTTCAGCCACGCCGAAAATCTCTTTGCCAATGGTCGGGAACCGGGATTGTGGGCTTTATTGGTAAGAGAGAAATTCGAGTCCATAAGCGATGCTCAAAAATGGGTTGAGGAAGCCCTCGAAACCGCGCAAACGGGCTTGGAAATACCCTTCGCCATCATTGACAGAAAGTCAGGCCGCGCTGCCGGTTCAACCCGTTACATGGACATTTCAAAACACTTGAGAGCCCTGGAAATAGGTTGGACCTGGCTGGGTAAAGACTATCGGCGCACGGCCCTGAACACGGAATGCAAATACCTGCTGCTTGAAAACGCTTTTGAAAACTGGGGCACATCCCGTTTGAGTTTCAAAACTGATGGGGAAAATTTGCGCTCACAAACCGCCATCGAACGGATCGGCGCCCAGCGCGAGGGCGTTCGCCGCAAACACCGTATCCGCTGGGACGGCTCAATCCAGGACTCGGTTTACTACAGCATCATCGACACCGAATGGCCCAAAGTAAAAAAGCGCCTGCAAGCGATGATGAAACCGTGATTGCTCCCTAGAATACAGGCATTGCCGATTTGCACCTTGACACCATAGCACCATTACACCATTTTAGCGTTATGAGATTATCGGTAAATCTTGAGCCGGATTTATATGCGCTGGCCAAGTCCCTTGCGAAATCCGAGGATTGCAGCCTGAGCGCCGCTCTCAATCGTCTGGTCCGGCGGGGTTTGCAACGACCGGCTAGCAGCGGGCAAGAGGGCAAGAGGAACGGACTTCCCGTTTCGCGGGGAACGATACCTATCACAGCCGATCTTGTCCGGAAAATCGTATCGGAGGGACAATGACCTGACTGTTGGACGGCAATTTATTGGTGGCATTGGTTATCGACAGTCATATACACCATGAGCGTGCCCATCACTGGTTCGCCGATCTGGGCCGGAATCGGTTCGCCACTTGCCTTGTCACCGAGGGAACGCTGCTGCGAGTGCATATGCAAACCGCAGAAGATGGCTCTGCGGCATCGACCTGGAACAAATTAAAGCAAGTCTGTGCGCATCCGGCCCATGAATGGTGGGGCAATGCCTTCAGTTATGTCGATGTTCCTCATCGCAACCTGCAAGGGTCCGCTCAAGTCACCGACGCCTGGCTGGCGGAATTGACACGCCGGAGAGAGGGTAAGCTGGCCACCCTTGATTCAGCCCTGGCGATGTTGCACGCTGACGTGGCTGAGTTGCTTCCCTTATAATTGTCTTTTTTAAAACGCCTGGAGGATAAAAAAGAAAACCTCATCAAACCAAGCTCGCCACTGGATTTAATTGTCTTCGGAGGGAGCTTTGGGAAGTGTGAAAATTGTTGAGCGCGTTAGTTTTCCCTGATACATGAAACCGGAGTGGTACTCGCCAATGCGGGCCTTGTCATGGATAAAATCAAATATTTCGTCTGCCCTGTCGCTCTCTACAACAATGGTAATAATGTCCACCTCAAGACGGCCTCGTTTGCCTCCGCCTCTACCGCCGGCGACATTTGCGCTAGATATGTTTTTTTCGTCCTTCAGTGTCTTGATTATCTGGAGGCCCTCTCCCTTGGTAATAATGCAGGTAATTAACCTGCTGTTTTCATTGGTCTGTATATTAGCCATGTCTAAGACTCTTCCCCAGCTTTAGAAGCGGACAGTTTTTTGAGAATTTCAGGCGGAATATAAGTGGCTACTTTTTCCAGAGGAGTAATATACATAATTCCCATTCCGGGAGTGTCTAAATTGCCGGCCAGATAAACTTTCTCAAATATACTGTCCACCTGATCGCTGGAAACAACTATTGAGATCACCTCTTTTTCCACTTCGACGGCCACGCCAAGAATTCCCAATCTTTCGCGAATGCCCTCGCCCCTTGCAAAATGGACTGTGGCCCCTTGGGCGCCGGCTTCACGGGCCGTCTTTATAATGATGTCGGCAAGATCACGCTGAACTATGCAGGTGATCAAAGCCCCGTTCGTTAATACTGTAATGTCTCTTTTATTCATACCACAGCGCTCTCCAATTCTTCAAGTTCACGAATGTCCGCCTTTTCAATCCGTTTAATTTTAAATTGTATCCAGAGCCCCACGCAAAGCACTGAAAGTATAGGGCAAATGGAGGCCATAGACAATATTCCGAACCCTTCAACGGCCTTCACGGCGGTCCCAAATCCCAATCCCATGGCCAACACCAGAGGAACGGTGACAGGCCCGGTGGTTACACCGGCGCTGTCCCAGGCCACATTGACAAACTCTTCGGAGGACAGTGCGGTCAATACAATGGCAAGCAGGTAAAGGGGTATAAGCAATGCGGCGATCGGAACGTCGTAAATAATTTTAAGCACGCCTATGGTAATGCCTGTGCCGACCCCTACGGATACGGCATACATAAGCGTTCTTTTTTTGAAAACGCCGTTGGTCAAGTTTTCCACCGTCATACCCAGCGCATTTAGAGCGGGCTCGGCCAGGGTGGCTCCAAAACCGAGAATCCAGGCAAAAATCATGGCGATGCCAATGCCCACTTTGTAAATGTAAAGGGGAGAGTTTTGGATGGTATCAATTTCGACAAAGGCCGCTGGAATCAGGCTGCCGGATTGACCGCCGAGCTTTGCCAGGCCGTAGCTTAGGCCCACGTTGAACATCATCATTCCAAGCAATGCCAGGGCCAGCCCGTAAATCACGATCCCCGCATCATGTATTTTTTCTCGAAGGACAAACTTCAAAACAAGATAGAGAAAAAGGACCAGCGGGGCTATGGCCCGAAACCCCGCAATAATTTCAGGGTAAGGTGTTTTCTCGTGCCAGGCGACACTTGTTCCGACAACGGCAGCGGCGGAAGACTGTGCAGCCTCGATAATCATCGCAGGCATCTGTGTAAAGGATACGAATATGGCAAGAACCATGACGCCGACAATCGGAAATATGGAGGCAAGAGTGACAATGCCAAAGCCGGACAGCGAGGAATTGCCCTTTCCAGCAGCCGCGGAAATGCCTATCCCCAACGAGAGGACCAAAGGTACGGTTATGGGCCCTGTGGTAACTGCCCCACAATCCCAGGCAAGCCCGATGATATCTTTCAGGTTGGAGTCGAGCATGCAATAAATAGTCAATCCAAGCCCCGGAACAAGGGCCATGTAAACCATCGGCTTAAGGCTCCAGCCATTTAGAAATCGCAAGGTCCCCAGCACGGCTGCAAGGCCGACACCCGTGCCTATCACGAGGACAAGAATGCCCGTCCAGTCATTGAGCAATGTGTATAGATAGGGCGCCTTCTGGACATCCACAATGGATCCCACAGCCTGTAGCGCCCCTATGGCAGGCTCGGCAAAAGTGACCCCGATTCCTAAAAGAAAAGCGATAAAAAGCACCACGCCCAGTTTCGATTTTTTCGGAAGATTATTTCCAATGATCTCCCCGAAAGGCATTAGGCCAAGTTTCAGGCCCTCCATGAAAACCATCAGCCCCAGCAAAACGGCGAACATCCCTCCGGTGATTATCCAATGCTCAGCCACCGATTGCTTTAAAATTAAAACCTGAAACAACATCAGGTAAGCCGCCAGCGGGACCACCGCTTTAACCTGGTTGATAAACCTTACGCTAACATAGAGGCTGTCCCAAAAATATAAAGATTTTATAGTCAACTGGATGACGTTGATAAAAAGAGCCGGAAAGAGCAAGTTTTTGCTCGATCCGGCCAAAAAAGGGTTCTATAATTGAGTTAGCGAAAATCAATATAGCCCTTTCTATGTCTATGAAAAATATAGCCATCCAATGCCTCCTGCGTCCAGCTTTAACTGTGGTCGACCGGTGCCTCGATTACGATAACTTCCGCGCCACCATTGATCGAATCGATCGGCTGCTGATCGACTCGGAGGTGGAATCGCAGGCCTTGGAGGGGTGGCCGCCAATGGGTCTAAAGGCCCGGCGGCAGCGGGCCAGTTTTGCCATCAAGGCACTGCGCATGGATACGCTGGGCCGTCTGCTCGGAGGGATTTCGTTTCGGCATTTGTCGCGGGCTCTGGGCAGCAGCGATCTGTTGGCCGACTTTTGCCGTGTCCGGCAGATCGATGGCATCAGGGGCATCTCCAAAAGCACCCTGGAGCGGGCCTCGAAGTTTTTCAGCGAAGAGCAGTTGAGGGCCTTGCACCGGACCTTGACTGAGGTGGTGGGCGATGCCCTTCTGGCCCGGCAGGTGGGATTGGACAAGCCGATTGACACCACCTTTTGCCTGATCGACGGCACCTGTTTGGAGGCTAACATTCATTGGCCGACGGACTGGGTATTACTCAAGGATGTAGCCGGCACGTTGCTCAAAGCGATCCGGCTGATCCGCGAGAAGGCCGGTTTGCGCCATCGCATGCCGATCGAACCGGAGCCCTTGGCTCGGCAGATGAATCGGCTGTGCATACAGATGACCCACAGCCGGCGGCGAAAGGACAGCGCGCGGCAGCGCAAGGGTATCTTGAGGCAGATGAAAAAGCTGCTCAAACGGATCGGGGAGCATGCCCGCAGTCACCGGGAATTATTGCAAGCCTGCTGGGAGCAAAGCGATTACAGCGAAAAACAGGTCCAACAGATCCTCGCCCGGATGGAGCGCATGAGCGAGCAAATCCCGGTGGTCATCAAACAGGCGCACGAGCGGATCATTGGCGGCCGCCAGGTGAAAAACGCAGAGAAAGTCTTGAGTGTTTACGAACTCGATGGGCAGGTGATTGTGCGAGGTAAAGCGGGCCAAGAGGTCGAGTTCGGCAACACCCTGTTTTTGGGAGAAAGCGTTGAAGGGTACCTGCTGGACTGGAAACTCTACGGCAGCCGAACTCCAAGCGAAAATGAACAAATGCAAGAGAGTTTGCAAAGACAGAACCGCTTCAACCTGGAAGAACCCATAGCGGCCATGTGCGCGGACCGGGGATTTGCCTCCCAGCGGGCCCGCTGGGAGTTAGCCCAGGAGGGAATCTACGACGCGCTCTGTCCACGCGATCCGAAGCAGTTGAAAAAACGGATGGAGGAACCACTGTTCAGACAATTGCAAAAGCGCCGGGCCAGCACCGAAGGGCGGATCGGGGTATTGAAGAATCGCTGGCAGGCCGGGCGGTTGCGCAGCAAAGGCTTTGCCAACCGCTCGATCAGCGTAGCCTGGTCGGTACTCTCGCACAACCTATGGAAAGTAGCCAAGATGCTGGCCCAGCAAGACGAACTAAAAACCAAAGCGGCGGCCTAGAGAGCGGAAAAGCAAGGACAATACTTTTTCACAGCCTTACTGTCGGCTCATACAAAGAAAACCAGGCAACCGGACCCCAAAACCAGTATCCTAACGTCATAGGAGAGCAAAGTTGATACTCTCCCAAATGCAAATACCTCTAAAATGAGCGCCTATCAAAAGCCCTCGCAAAAATCACCCTTTTGGGACAGCCTCTAACATAAGGAGTAAGCAGCCGGTGCACATCAATGGCCCGCAACTTGATTTTTGGCGGGGTATAAGGCTTTTCCTGGCCTTCCGCGTCAAATTGCGGTTTTGGCGTCAGGTCGTTGTAGTCCAGGTATTGCTGCTGAATGTTCGATTCACGGATGAATTCTGAAAACTTTATTTCTTTGGCCATAAAGAGCTTACCCTGACAAAGTTAATCAAAATTCCAATTCCTAATGTAAAGCCTTTTGAGAGAAATAACAAATTTGAGAGAAATAACAGATGCTATATGACGATTTGGGGCTTCCTTCAGTTCAGTAGAGGTATCAGACTGGAACCGCCGTGTTGCAGGAATCAAAAGCAAGCTTTTGGGCGGCAAAGCGAACAACAGGAAATACTTTACCATCCTCAATGAAAAGCAAGCCAATTCGTTTTCCATCTTTGTCACGATAATAGAACCTGTCTCAAATTCGATGATGTTTGTAGCGCCACGGTGGCAGATGCCAGGCGGCTTCGCGCCCAGATGGGCTGGGGCTCCCTCGGGCACGAACCATTGCCGATCCGATCTATTATAATTTTACACTTGAAAAGTCTGCCAACCTCCCTTCAATGGCAACCTCAACGGCAGCCGCCAGAGCCACCGGCATGGCCAAAGCCACCGATGGGGGATTAGCTCAGCTGGTTAGAGCGCTTGCTCGACACGCAAGAGGTCGCTGGTTCGACTCCAGTATCTCCCACCATTTTAGCTCTTTGATCATCAATGAGTTTTTGTATTCTCGAAATAATACTTTTTGTATTCTCGAAATAATACCTTTGAGTATTTAATTCGACAAGGAGCATATCCATCTTGCATTTCCCTTAATTTTAGGGCAAAATGTTTTTTACTCATATTTCCTATTTCATCATAAGATAATTAGCTTGAAATAATCGCTCGATGTTGTTAATAATAAGTTACTTAAATATACATATAGCGAGCAAATTCTTAAAATCCAATGGGTGACGCAAAAAAGAGCAGTTTTCGGTTTCAATTCAACCGCCGAATCAAGTTGGGGTTCCACGGTGCGAAGGTTATAAGTGATGCAGGATTGTTGCTCTACCGGAAATTCGATGAAGTTTCGGGCTGACTGCGATTGGAAGCGAAAATGTCCTGGATGAGCGCACAGGCAAAAAAATTCAGCATGGCAGAGCCACTTTGAAACACAGATGTTAACCAAACCTGCGAATATGACTGCACAGACGGGCATGAGCGGTCAATGGTTAGATCAGGTGAATAGGCGAGTTGGGATGAAAAAACTGATTTTCGATATGGATAGTTCGGAGAGCCCGACTTACGGGAAGCAGGAAGGCTCGGCCTTCAACGGCCATTTCGGGTGCACCTGCTACCATCCCCTGTTCTGATTCAACCAGTTTGGCGATCAGGAACGGGCCAACCTGCTGGAAGGTAACGTGCACAGTCCCGACGATTAGTTGTCGGTGCACCAACCGATCATTGCCCACTATCGCGAGTGTCGTTTGAACCGACTGTTCCGTGGTAACGTCGCCTTCGCTAATACAGGCCTCTACAGTTACCATGAGGAAGAGAATATTTCCTACCCCATCCGACTACAGAGCAACGCGATATTACAAAAACATATCGCCCCTTTACTCACTCGCCCGGTGGGGCGACCCTCGCGGGCACCCAAAGTGTTTTATGCGAGCTTTCAGTATCAAGCCGTCAGTTGGGAGAGAGTTCGCTGGGTGGTGGCCAAGGTCGAGTGGCACGCCGGAGAGTTATTTGCGCGGGTCGGTTTCATCGTGACAAATCTGAACTGGCCACCCAAGAAGGTAGCGAAATTTTACAGCCATCTGTTTTCTAATCTATCAATGTTATTTTAACAAATTCATAACATGCTTATAAACATCAAGTTGAGTTGGTGGAGCCGATCGGGATCGAACCGACGACCTCTTGCATGCCATGCAAGCGCTCTTCCAACTGAGCTACGGCCCCAAAAATGATGGATAAGAGAAAGGAAAGGCGGAATTGAAGGAAATTTGCCTCTCGGGTCAATGTCAAATAATACCCGCTTGTTTGAGAATCCCGTTCAGACGTTTAAGCAGCTTTCCATTCTAATTATACGAGTGTGTATGCTTCTTCCTTCATTTCCCGACCTGCTCGGCGGTTTTCCACTCCAGGATGGATACTACGCTTTCCCGTCCGTTTTCACGGGCATAATCGATGGCGGATTTTCCATCCTTGTCGGTGAGATGGATGTGAGCCCCATATTCGAGCAGTTTTTTGACCATTAGGGATTCTCCGGCCCTGGCTGCGTAGAGCAAAGCGGAACGCCCTTTCTTGTCCGCCATGTTGGGGTCCGCTCCAGCTTTCAATAGATAATTGATTTTATTAAAATTTGCCTCCCGAACTTGATCGATCAAAGTGGTGGCGCCCATGACATCCCTGGCATTGATATCGGCGCCTTTTTCGAAAGCGGCGACAAAGATTTCCGGGTTTCCCCCTCAAGCGGCCGAGTGGGCCACGGTCCAGCCTTTATTATCCACCGCCCTTGGATTGCCACGGAAGGTGAGCACGGTTGAGAAAATATCCGCATTGCCACCCTCGGCCGCGGCCATGAGGACTGTGTAGCCGGATGCATCGGCAGTGTTTAGATTCAAGCCTTTTCTGCGAACGATTTCAAATATTCTATTGTTTCCACCGACCGCCGCGGCCATGACGAGAGAATATCCGGTTTTATCAACCGGTCTTCCGTATCCAGCCTGGGCCAACACTTTATCAAATACTCTTTGATTTCCTCCCGAAGCGGCAGCCATCAAGGTGGAATAGCCTTTTTCTGTGCGCGCCCTGGGATCGGCACCCTTTTTCAGGAGGATCGAAAATATCTTTTGATTACCGCGAGCGGCCGCTTCCATCAAAACCGACCAGCTTTCCTCGTTCATGGCCCTGGGATCGGCACCCCCAAAAATAAGGAAATTAACGGCGGTCGCATCCTGTTTTTTGACAGCCAGCCATAAATTAGCATTAATGGTAAACTGCTGGGAGTTCTCGATGATGGCTTCCAGCGGCGTCCTCAACAAGCCCAGGAGGAAAAATGGCATGATGAGGGCAGGGCAAATGCGATAGGCTTTTTTCGTGGGCTCTTTTGGAGGAAAGGTTGTTAGGGCGGAACTCATGGCATTTTGTCGCGCATACTACTAACCGGAGCTTGCCATGACAACCCCCTTTACAACTAATATGACAAAATGTCTGAGACGCTTAATTGGGGAATTATCGGAACCGGCCATATCGCCCGTAAATTCGCTGCCGCCCTGGAGGAATCCCCAACGGCCCGGTTGGCCGCGGTGGGCAGTCGCAGACAAGAAACGGCCGATGCTTTCGGCCAGGAATTCAACGCGCCCAACCGCCATGGCGATTACCAGGCACTCATTGATGATTCTTCGGTCGACGCTGTCTATATTGCCACCCCCCACCCCTTTCACGCAGAATGGTCCATCCGCTGCGCGGACGCCGGCAAACACCAGATTTGTGAAAAACCCCTGGCCATGAACCAGGCCGAGGCTATGGCGGCCATTGAGGCGGCCCGCAGAAACAAGGTCTATCTTTACGAGGGTTTCGCCTACCGCTGCACCGAGGTGGCAACCCGCTTGGTCGATTTCATCCGCAACGGGGCCATTGGCGAGGTGCGGAGGATAGAGTCGAGTTACAGCTTCAAACTGGCCGCAAAACCGGCCCGACGGCTGGTGGAACCGGAACTGGGCGGTGGGGCCATCCTCGATGTCGGATGCTACCCCGTCTCCCTCGTTCGAATGCTGGTGGGGGCTGCTCTGGGGCAAGCTTTCGCCAATCCTGTCGATCTCAAGGGAATGGCGCGAATGGGACCGAACGGGATCGATCTTCATGCCCTGGCTTTCCTGAAATTTGAAAATGGAATAATGGCAAAAGTATCCACCGGACTTGATGCCCGCGATGACAGTCCCTTGTTGGTATTGGGAGAGAAGGGGAAAATTTCCATGGGTTCCCCCTGGCAAAGCGAGGGCAAATTTCTTTTGCAAAGTGAGGGCAAGGATGCGGAGGAAATCGAATTAAAAAGGGACAAAGGTCTATTCGTTTACCAAATCGAGGAAGCGGCTCGGCGTTTGCCAGAGGGACAATCGCCCGCCATGAGTTGGGCGGATTCCCTGGGAAACATAAAAACTCTGGATCTCTGGCGGCAGGCGGTGGGCCTCACCTACCCCTGTGAGAAGGCAAAATCCCGACGCTGGCCCATACACCGCGACTCCCTCCAGCCTTCCCCTGATCATAACATGAAATATGGCCGCATTGCCGGCCTCGAGAAAAAGATTTCAAGCCTCGTCATGGGAACCGATTACTGTCCGGGAGATGCTCATGCAGCTGTTATATTCGATGATTTTTTCGAGCGGGGCGGCAACTGTTTCGATACTGCTGAAATATATTCTAACGGGGAAAGAGAAAAAGTTCTGGGCCGCTGGATGAAAAACCGGTCGTTGCGGCAGGAGATCGTTGTCATGGACAAAGGTGGGCATACACCCTTCTGTTGGCCGGATATTATTCGGGCCAGTGTTCCCAAAAACCTGGAACGGCTGCAAACGGATTATATCGATATTTACATGCTCCACCGCGACAATCCAGAGGTGCCGGTGGGCGAGTTTATCGACGTCCTTAACGAACACCTGAATGCCGGCCGCATTCGGGCTCTGGGCGCATCCAACTGGACCAGGGAGCGTGTTGATGAAGCCAACGCCCACGCGGCCAAAAAGGGCCTCCAGGGTTTTACCGCGGTGAGCAATAATTTCAGCCTCGCCCGCATGGTCAACCCTGTATGGGCGGGCTGCCTGGCCTCCTCCGAACCGTCTTACAGGCGATGGCATGGGGAAACACAAATGCCCCTCATGTCCTGGAGCAGCCAGGCGCGCGGATTCTTCACGGATCGATCCGGTCCTCAGAAAAAACATGATCGACTGATGGTCAACGCCTGGTACAGCGATGATAATTTTGAAAGAAAAAGACGGGCCGGGGCGCTGGCCGAAGAAAAAGGCGTTTTGCCCATCAATATAGCCTTGGCCTACGTCCTCGCGCAGCCCTTCCCCACATACGCCCTTTTTTGCCCCCAAACGCTGGAAGAAATGCGAACCACCGTGGACGGTTTGGACCTTGAATTAACCGCAGAAGAGATTAACTGGCTTAACCTGGAATCAGAAAAACGACCCAACCAGACAATATTTTAATAATTCCTCAAACTAACTGTAAATGAGGATAAATTCACATATAAAAACATTCCTTCAGGCGATTTATGTCGTCGCCCTCTGCCTGTTGTATCCAACGGTTATCAGATCCGTTGATAATCAAATGGCGCCGGTGGAGGAGAAAAAAAATTCCCTTCGTAGAAGTGACCATCGGGGCGTGGAGCAGGTTTGGGTGGCGGCGGGAGTGTTCTTTATGGGAACTGCGCAGGAGGATATTATGGGAATCGAAATACCGCCCTGGGCCACGATTGAATTGCCGGCGGAAATGCCCCGGCACGAGGTACGAATTTCGAAGGGTTTCTGGATTGATCGCTGCGAAACGACCAACCGGGAATTCCGGGCTTTCATGGATGACAAGGGGTATCAAACACGGGAAAACTGGTCGCAAAAAGGCTGGGCATGGCTACAAGGGCAAGCTGCCGGCTCATTACCCGTAAAATGTGTCGAGGATGAGGCGGCGGATCGGCCGAGAGTCTGCGTTACCTGGTACGAAGCCGAGGCTTATGCGAAATGGCGAAAGGGCCGCCTGCCCTATGAGGCCGAATGGGAATATGCCGCCCGCGGACCGGAGTCGCTGCTTTATCCCTGGGGAAACGAGTTCGACCCGGCCAAGGCGAACATAGTGGACAGCAAGGGCTTGACGCCGGTCGGCAGCTATCCCGCAGGGGCCAGTTGGGCGGGCGCGCGCGATATGTGCGGAAACGCCATGGAATGGGTGCAGGATTGGCTGAGCCCCGATTATTACGAAAACAGCCCCAAAGTCGATCCGAAGGGTCCGGCAACAGGCATTCGCAAAGTGGAAAAAGGCGGTTGGTGGGGAAGCAACCCATTCGTCGCCCGGTCTGCCTATAAACACTTCGAGGATCCCCCGACCTACCAGGATCACCATATCGGTTTCCGGGTTGTCACGCCGGTGGAAAATTAGAACCTGTCCCAAGACCGCCGATGAGCAATGTCTGGAAAAAGACGGAGACGGGAGCAGCTTATTTCCAGCGCCGATTCCAGACCATGCGGTAGGGTTTGCCAGCCCAGGGCGGCCCGACGGAGTCGATGCCGATGCGGGGCGTTCGGGCGACTTCCTTTTCGGGAACGGCCAGGCCGCTTTCCTCAATCCAGAGACTGTTTTTCCTCATCGCCGGAAGGTGATTGGTAGCTTTGTCGATGTTCAGGGCGCGGGTGAGTCGGCCCGGGCCATTGATTTCACCGGCCCCTCGAATAAGGATGGCTGCCGGGTAATCTATTGGACCGACCACGATATTTAACAGCCAATGAACTCCGTAACACAAATAAACATACCAATAACCGGGCGGGCCGTACATAACGGCATTGCGCGGGGTACGCCCCCGGTGGCCGTGGCAGGCCTTGTCTTGCGGGCCATCGTAAGCCTCCAATTCGGTCAGGTGGAGCCGGATAATTTTCCCATTGCGGCGGCGGCAGAGGTTTTTCCCCAGTAAATCGCGGGTGACCTCAAGAGTCGAACGATTGAAAAATTCCGGCTTGAGAACGGGTCCTTTGCTCGGAGGTTTCATGCCTGTCAAAGCTTCTTGTTTTTAGTATCGAGCAAAAGGGTGACGGGGCCATCGTTGAGGGCGCGGATTTTCATCATTTTACCGAAGGCGCCGGTGGAGACCGGTTTGCCCAGATGGGTGGACACTTCTTTGACAAATTCCTCGTAAAGGGGCACGGCGATTTCCGGAGGGGCGGCCCGGTTGAAGGATGGGCGCGTGCCTTTGCGCAGGTCTCCGTAGAGGGTGAATTGACTGATGACCAACAGGTCGCCTCCGGTGTCCAGCAGTGAGCGGTTCATCAATCCTTTATCGTCCGGGAAAAGACGTATGGAGGGAATCTTTTGACTGAGCCAGCGGAGGTCAACGGGACCATCATCCCTGGCAATTCCGATAAAAGCCAACAGTCCCGGCCCGATGGCACCGATAACTTTGCCTTCCACCTCGACTGAAGCCTCGGATACTCGTTGCAGAACGGCTCTCATGATGAATTAAAGTCGCCATCGAAAATAACCAAGGCAATGGCAAGGCATAGAAGAAAAGCTCCTCCCAAACGCCTGAGCATAATTTTTCGGCCGATGTTCTTTTCCGTATTGCCGAAGAAGGGCCCGATCATCCAGACCAGCAAAACACTCCACAATCCTCTTGAACCGTAAATGATATTAATAGCAGTGGCTTTTCCATAATTGCTGAAACAATAGGCCAGCGCCAGCCATTGAAGGCTCAACAAAACAGTGCCCGTGATCAGCCACATCCAGCTTTTGGACGGTACAGCCCGCAGGGGAGCATGAAAAAAAGGCATCAGGGCAAAAGACTCTACTGCGATGAGTCCGGATGAGATGACGACATAATGATAAAATCCGAATTCCGCCGACCAACGCTGTATGAGAACGTCACCTAATCCAAAAAAGGCTCCGCCGGTCACGGCAGCGAGGAGAGCATAAGCATTTCGTTTGCGAAAAACAACGCCCGATGCTCCCAACAAGTAAACGGCCATAACGGTCAAGGCAGCTCCCAACCACCAGGAGCCCTTGACTTTTTCGGAAACCAAAAAAAGGGAAAACAGGGCCACAAAGAGGACTTTGATCCCGGCTACGGGCGTTACCACACTAACTTCCCCCATCCTCAAGGAGAGAAAAGTGAAAACAAGACCGCCCATGGCGACAAAACTAGTAATGACGGGCCAATAAATGCGTTCCCACAACACCGGCCCATCACCTAAAAACCACAATGGAAGAAGGAGTATGAAGGTCAGCCAGTTGGAGACGAATAAAAGCCGCGTCAGCCCTATACCCCCATCCATGGCCAGTTTCAGGAGCATGGAGGCAAAGGCGGCCACCACGGCGCAAAAAAACGGTAAAATATAATAGATGGGTATATTCATGCGAAACAGTCCAGCCTTGCATGGGGTTTCAGGCCAGGAATGGCCTATGGCTCGAGGCTCATGCAGTCACTTGCGGAGAGTTCTGGCAAGCGCAGTTTCCAAATCCGGACATTGGAACAAATAACCGTTGGCATTAAGCACTGCGGGCGCGACCCGGCAATCGGCGAGCAGGGTTTCCCGAGCCATTTGGCCAAGTAATAGGGAAAATACAAAGGCCGGCGCCGGCAAAAATGACGGTCGTCTCAAAATCTTTCCCAGAACGCGTGAAAACTCGCGGTTCGAAACCGGCTGCGGCGCCACCACATTGACGGGACCGGCATAGGATGAATCCAGCAGACAGGCGGAAATAACGCCAACCACATCGGAAAGGGCAATCCAGCTCATCATCTGCTTGCCGGAACCCACCGGCCCTCCGAGGCCCAGTTTGAAAATAGGCAGCATTTTCCCCAAGGCGCCGCCCCGTGCGCCCAATACCACCCCAAATCGCAAGTAAACCACTCTTGTCCCGATGTTTATGAGGGGAGCCGTAGCTTTTTCCCACTGTTGGCAAACGGAGGCCAGAAAGCCGTCACCGGGCGGCCCGGTTTCGTCATAGGTTTCAAAAGTGTCGAAGGGGTAAAATCCGACTGCTGAGGCACACAAAAAAACTTTGGGCGGCATGGCCATGGCTGCCAACCTTTGACAGAGTAGTTCGGTGCCCTTGACACGGCTTTCCATGATTCGTTTTTTCCGCGCGCGCGACCAGCGTCCCGATGCGATATTTTCTCCGGCCAGATGAATGACCTCGCCAAAGCGATCTTCCGCATCTAAATCGAGTTTCCCGGCCACGGGATCCCAGTGCACATCATCGGGATTTGCCGCCCAGCGTGTGAGCCGCACTAATTTGTGGCCTTCATCGTGCAAATGATCACAGACCGACTGCCCGATCAGTCCGGAAGCTCCCGATATCAATATTTTCACCGCCTTATCCTTGTGCTGGTTGAGCCTGAAACATTGCAAAGTTGGCGATATTAGTCACCCAAAAAGCAAAAAACCGCCAACCTAAGTTGGCGGTTTTTATTACTACTACTACCTGTTTCTGTAGGACTACCTGTTTCTGTAGGGGGAACAGAAATTCTATTTAAAATTCAACCGAAACCGAAAAAGAACCAATACGAAGAAATGAGAAGTTGTCAATGATTGTTTGTTAATCCGAAGAGAAAAAATGTTAACAAGAAAAAATTCAAAGTTAACCATTAATCGAATTATGAATTTGCGCCTCTGGAATGGATTGCGCCTCTGGAATGGAGAAGGGAGCTTTTTCGAGGCGATTTCAATTGGTTTCGGGAGGGTCGGTTGCAATGAAAAAGCCATCGCTTTCAGGTCGGGGAAGCAATCGGGCGCGAACGCCGAAAACTTTTTCAATAATTTGGGTTTGCAGGGCGACTTCAGGGGTTCCCCGTTGCACAATGCGCCCTTCCTGCAAAACAATGACTTCATCGGCATAAGACACGGCCAGGTTGAGATCGTGCAAGACTACTATTACAGCAGCCCCGCGCCCGGCAAATCGACGAGCTGCCTCTAAAGCGGTGTGTTGGTAGGCCAAGTCTAGACTGGCGGTGGGCTCGTCGAGCATCAAAAGGCAGCCCGGTTGCGGGGAGACCTCCCAGATTTGGGCGAGAACGCGGGCTATTTGAACGCGCTGTTTCTCCCCGCCTGAAAGTGTCGTAAACAACCGTCCGGCCAGCGAATCCATATCCATCATTTGCAGGGCTTGATGGGCGATTTCGTAATCCGCTGCCGTTTCCCTCTTGCCCAAGTGAGGCAGACGGCCCAGAAGAGCGACTTCCTGCACGGTGAATGGAAAATTCAAATGCGACTCCTGGAACAATACGCCGCGAAACCGCGAAATCTCTGCAACTGGCCACTTTTGCAGGGATCGTCTGGCCACTTCAATGCTGCCGGCCCCGGGACTCATTTCTCCGCAAAGGATGCGAAAGAGGGTTGTTTTACCCGCCCCGTTGGGACCCGTCAAGGCAGTCACCCTTCCAGAAACAAGTTCCAAGGAGGCATTGTCTACAATCGTTCGTCCACTCAAGGAACAGGAAATTTTCTCGGCTTTCAGCATTTTCAAGACCAAATGGTTTGTCGCGTGTAGTAAAGCAAACCGATAAAGAATGGTGCCCCCAAAACAGCGGTGACCACGCCGATGGGCAGTTCGACAGGGGTCAACGCCGTGCGTGCCAACAGATCCGCGCTAACCAGCAATAGGGCTCCCAGTAAAGCGGACCCCGGAATGACGTAACGGTGATCCGGGCCCACAATGGAACGAACTATATGGGGCACCACCAAACCGACAAAACTGATGATGCCGCAGGCGGCCACCGTTGCCCCGACAATGGCGGCGCATATAAAAACGATCCACTTTTTCAAACGACCAACATCGACTCCGAGAAAATAGGCCTCCGCCTCACCCAGCAAAAACGCGTTCAGGGGGCGCGCGAATAAAGGAAACACAATGAGGGCCGGGATCACCAGCACGGCCACGGGCAAAAGATTTTTCCAGGTGGCGCCGCTCAGGCTGCCCAGAGACCAGTAGGTGAAATCCCGCAATTGGGTATTGTCCGATAAAAAAAGCATCGACCCAATCAAAGCGGAGGCGAGGGCATTGATCGCGATGCCGGCCAATAGCATAGTGCCCATCAGGGTCCTCCCTTCAACTTTGGATACGTGGTAAACGCAGAATGTGGTTCCCACGCCACAGACAAATGCCGAGACCGGCAATAGAGCTTCGTCCAGCCATGTCGAATGAACCAACCCCGATCCACCCAGAAGAACTATAGCGGTAACGGCCCCGATGGCGGCGCCGGCGGAGACCCCGATGAGAGAAGGATCAGCCAGCGGGTTGCGAAACAATCCTTGCAGTCCGGCCCCCGCCAGTGCAAGCGCGGCACCCGCCATGACGGCCAGCAAAACCCTCGGCAGGCGTATCGACCACAGCACCGTCCAGAGGGTTTCCTGCGTATAGGGGGAAAATATTTCGGCGTCAACATCCCGCCCAAACTGTATCCCGGCCAGTGAGATAAACTGGGAAAGACTGATTTTTATGGGACCTGCCGCCAGGGAAATGATGGCCGCCAACAGCAGGATAAATGCCAGCTTAAAAAGACATAAACGTTTGGCCTTCGCGCTATGGCAAAATTTCACAACAAAAAACCCGTTTCTTAACGGGTTGGCAGGGTTTCCACTGCCCCGGCGGGGTTTGGCAGCGATGAGAAGGGGTTATCTTCTTCTACGCGGGCCAAAACTGCGTATGGGGGCATTTCGGTTGGTTTTGGCATTGCGCAGCCGATATACGATACGGGCCCGATCCAGATCATAGGGACTCATTTCCATTTTGACGGTATCGCCTACAGTTATCTTGATAAAGTTTTTTCTCAGCTTGCCCGAGATGTGGGCCAATACCTGGTGCCCATTGGTGTTGGGCAATTCCACCCGGAACATGGTTCCCGGCAGAACCGTCACAATTTTTCCTTCGACCTCTATTGAAACTTGATTTGCCATGTATGCTTGTAATGACCCCGGCGGGTTCGCTATCCTCCGGCGGGAAAATGATTTAATTTATCAGGATGCACTCAAAGCGTAAATTATGCAACTAAGTCAAGTCATAAACCACTACAAACCTGTAATTATTCAACATTTACCGTAGATTTGAAATCGGAAGCCAACGGAAACCATCCAACATTGCAGGAATGTCCCTTCCCCAAAATCCATCCTTCCCAGTTGGTGCGGGACGATCTTTTCTTTATGAAATTGGCTTACAGCCAGGCTATTGACGCCTGGCGGGCTGATGAAGTCCCCGTGGGCGCGGTTATCGAATGGGAAGGAGAAGTGATTGCCAGAGCTTACAACAGGATTGAATCGACGGGCGACCCCACCGCTCACGCCGAGATGCTCGCCCTCACTCAGGCCAGCCACAAAATCGGTGACTGGCGCTTGAACGGATGCACCGTCTATGTGACCAAAGAGCCCTGCCCGATGTGCTCCGGGGCGCTCCTCATGGGGCGCGTATCCCGCGTCGTCTACGCCGTGGCCGATCCCAAAATGGGTTGTCTGGGGGGTGCCGCCGATTTGAACGCCCTACCGGCCATCAACCACCATTTCACCATCACCGGCGGCGTCATGGAAGCGGAGTGCAAGGAATTGATTACCGTCTTTTTTGAAATAAAACGAAAAAGCAAAGGGCAATAGTTTGACCATTGAAGCATGGCCCTCTATTGATATTTTTTACTGATGTCGGATTATTAACTTAACTTAAAATAAAAAAAGGAAAAAAATGGCCTACGAACTCCCTAGTCTTGACTACGCTTACGATGCGCTCGAACCGCATATCGATGCCCGCACGATGGAAATCCATCACAGCAAGCATCATAACGCCTATATCACTAATTTAAACAATGCCATTGCCGGGGCCGGATACGACGCGCCGGACTGCGTTTGCGACCTCGTGGGCAACCTCGACGCCGTGCCGGAAGGCATCCGCACAGCGGTGCGCAACAACGGCGGCGGGCATTGCAACCACACCTTTTTCTGGAATATCCTCTCCCCCAGCGGCGGCGCGGCGAGCGGCAACCTGGCCGCGGCCATCGACGCCGAACTGGGCGGAATTGACAAATTCAAGGCCGATTTCGCCGCCGCCGGAGCCACTCGGTTCGGCAGCGGCTGGGCCTGGCTCTTCGTTGATGGCGGCGGCAACCTGCAAGTCGGCTCCACCCCCAACCAGGACACCCCGGTCATGGACGGCAACCAACCCGTCATTGGGCTCGACGTCTGGGAACACGCCTACTACCTCAATTACCAGAACCTCCGTCCCAAATACATCGAAGCCTTCTGGAACATCGTCAACTGGGAAAAAGCCGAAGCCAACTACAACGAAGCCAAAGGCTGATCTCGATTCAAATTTGCAATCCAAACATCAAAGCCGTCCGGAAAACCACCGGGCGGCTTTTTTGCAAATTTGCTATTCAACCAACCCCGTCCGCTTCATTGACTATCCGACCACGGAAATGGCTTGACCCGGCTCTGAAACTGAAAAGAAACCAAAGCAGCTTATTATGTCGCCGGTTGATTGGATAATTGTTGGACTTTATCTCCTGTCGGCCCTCGGTATCGGCCTATACTTTACCAGGAAAGCCAGCGGCAATACGGCCGACTTTTTTATCGCCGGCCGATCCCTCCCATGGTACATCGCGGGAACTTCCATGGTGGCGACGACATTTTCCTCGGACACACCGCTGTTCGTAGCCGGAATGACGCGCGATGAGGGGATTTATGCCAATTGGTTCTGGTGGGGCTCGGCCATAGGGATGATGGCCTCCGTTTTTTTCTTCGCCCGTTTGTGGAGAAGGACCAACGCCATTACGGAGATTGAGTTCATATCGCTCAGGTACGAACCTTCAACTGCGACTTCCGTCCTGAGAGTTTTCAAAGCCATATTCGACGGCGTATTCAAGAACTGCGTTGTTATGGCATCGGTAACCCTGGCCATGTCGAAGGTGATCGACATCATACTCGATCTACCGACTGAAGCCTTGTTTAATCTGCCTCTTTTCGGACCCGTGACTCCTTCCACCTTGGCGCTGCTTTTGTTGGGACTGACGGCAGTTCTCTACACAACTTTGTCAGGGCTTTACGGGGTGGTTTATACCGACCTTATTCAATTCGCTCTGGCCATGATAGGTTCCATAGCACTGGCCGTTATTGTGTATAGGGACGTATCGACCGTAAATGGCGGCTGGGCTTCCGGATTCCAAGGTATGCCTGGTTTAAAAAACGATACCTTTCATTTTTTTCCCGATTTTGCCGAATTCGACTGGAAGGTATTCACCTTTCTGGTCGTAATTTCCCTGCAATGGTGGAGTGCCGCTCCCGGATTCGGCTATTTTGTGCAGCGCATGCTGGCTACGCGTTCGGAGCGCGATGCGATGCTCTCGGTGTTCTGGTTTTCCATTTGCAATTACATAATTCGCAGTTGGCCCTGGCTGATTGTCGGGCTGGCCTCAATAATTTATTTCCCCGATCTGGCCGATGCGGAAACGGCCTACCCGAGAATGATCGATCAATTCCTGCCCGTCGGTTTGAAAGGCATCATGGTGGCGTCTCTGCTGGCCGCATTCATGAGCACTCTGGATACACACATGAATTGGGGTTCTTCCTACTTGATTAACGATATTTACCAGCCCTTTATCGCTCCCGGACGCGACCCCCAACATTACGTAAAAGCCTCACGGGTGTGCATGGTCGCCTTAGCCGCAACGGCTCTTGTCGTAATGACGAAGTTAACCGGGATTTTCGCCGCCTATAAATATATAGCCGTTATTCTCAGCGGGATTTCCCTGCTTCTCATTGTGCGCTGGTATTGGTGGAAAGTGAATACCTGGTCTGAAATCTCCGCCATGGCCACGGCGCTGATTGTGGGCAACGTTCTTACTTTCCTTATACCCAACCAGAATGGAGAGGATCTATTTGCCCTCCGGCTAGTCATAAACTTAGTCGTCACTTCGGCAACCTGGATAACCGTTACTTTCTTGACTTCCAAAGAGCCCACCGGGCAGTGCAAGGAATTTTACCGAAAAACCCGCGTCAACGGAATTGGCTGGAAGCGGATAGCGGAGGAGACAGGTGTAAAGCCCTACCCTGACGGTCTTAAAAACGCCTTTATCGGTTGGGTCGCCAGTGTGATATTTATCTACTCGCTAATGCTGGGGCTGGGTTACCTATTGTTTTCCCAATGGTCTTTGGCTTTACTGTGCGGATTTCTGGTTATCGTTTCGGGCGCAATTGTCCGGAAATCTCTCGGAAAATTTCATTTCGAATAGTAACAAAGGCCCACGCAGGGTGCTGGGTTCAAGTTTCAGGAATTGACAGACAGAACACAGTAATCAGTCCGGCGGTCGAGCGATAGCAAGCGCTTTTTGGTAAATTGCCAAATCATGCCCAAAGAAAGGCAAAATATGCGAGGACAGGTTGAACTATAACACCTATACTTGAAGGGTACTATAGTATTCGGAACCAAGCCCCTTGTAACTCAAGAATAAGGGAACTCCTGTTGTCTCCATGGTTGCTATGAAAAAAGAAAAAATATGATCGGCGGAAGGAAAGTTTTCCAGTCATTTATCGGGCTTTACTCGATTATTTTTCTGCTCGTATTTATCGGGCTGGCGGTTTTCGCAGTACAGGATTACCTGAGAAAAGATGAAACACCGGCCATTGAAAGAACAGTAATTTCCTCAACAGATCAAGGCGACCAGACGCAATTAGTTGAGCAAGAGTCAGTTACGGCAATCGTTGAGGTTGCCGACGAATCTCCCACACCCGCGGCCATAGAAAATCCGGCTGCAAGGTCCAAGCGGGGGGAATCGCTTTTCAATGCTAACTGCGCCGCCTGCCACCAATTGGGGGCCGAGGGCAAAGTCGGGTTCGCACCCAGCATCCGCAACCGGGATTTTCTTGCTTTAGCCTCTGACGATTTTATTAAAAAAACGATCAAAGGCGGCCGTCCGGGGACGGCCATGCCGCCGAGGCCGGACCTTTCCGATTACCAAATCGACGGTATTGTGGCATATTTGCGGTCTTTGCCGGTGAGCAATCCGGTGGTAATCGAGGTCGATCCCCATAAGTCCTACATTGGCAATACGGAGGCCGGCAAAACCTCATTCAATACTTATTGCGCCGCCTGCCACGGAGAGGAGGGTCGCGGATATTCCGACGGCGTTCCGGGCCCCGGCATTGGGCTGCCCGGTTTTCTGGGAGTGGCCTCCGATGATTTCATTTTTCAAACGCTCAAGCATGGCCGCATCAGAACGCCCATGAAGCCTTTTATTGGTGATCGCGGAGTGGCCAATTTGTCCGTAGAAGAAGCTTCCGACATCATCACCTATTTGAGAAGCCTGCAAACGGTGGAAAAAGGCGCGGTGGCAACTTTTACCGGAGCGGGCGATCCGAATAAAGGAGAGGAACATTTCAATATCAACTGCTCGGCTTGCCACCAGTTGGGCGGGGTGGGCAAGATCGGGTTTGCACCCAGCATCCGCAACCGCGATTTTCTGGCCATCGCCTCGAATGATTTCATTAAACAAACAGTGAGTGAGGGACGGCCCGGCACGGCCATGGTGGCTCGGCCCGATTTGAGTGAGAAAATCCTGGCCGACATCATTGCTTATTTGAGGGCTTTACCGGTGGCAAACGAAGTGCGCAATTCCGTCGATTCCAACACCGTCTTCAATGGCGATGAAGAAGCGGGCCAGGGCAAGTTCGAGGTTTTTTGCGCCGCCTGCCACGGCCCCAAGGGCGAAGGATATGCCGCCGGCGGTTCCGGTCCGGGAATCGGGCTGCCCGGTTTCTTAAAAGTCGCCTCCGACGACTATATTTACCAAACTCTCAAGCATGGCCGGGTGGGAACTCCCATGAAATCCTTTATGGGCTCGGAGGGCGTGGCCAATTTAACCGATCAGGACGTTTACGACATCACCACCTATTTGCGAAGCCTGCCTAATTAAAACTGTTAGAAAATTGAGGAAAAAACAATGAAGAGGCGCTCTTTCATGAAATACACCGCGGCCACTGCCGCTTTGACCGGGGTTACCAAAACCGGCTGGACCGTGCCGGCTGGAGACGGCCCCTATGAACTGGAAAAGAAGGATGCCGAGACTGATATTCTTTCCGCCTGCCCCTATTGCGGGGTGGGCTGCGGCACCATCATTAAAACCCGCAACGGCCGTATAACAAACATCGTGCCAGACAAAGATCATCCGACCAACAAAGGGCTGCAATGCATCAAGGGCCTCACTTCCGCCGAGGCTATTTATGTCAACCGGCTGGACACGCCGCTGATTCGAAAGGACATGTCCGATCCGCTGCGGGGCAAGGTTTCGCAGACCAAGGGCTCCTACGATCCGAGCCTGTTTCACAAAACCACTTGGGAAGAAGCCGAAGAGCTGATCGCCGACCAGGTAACGGAAATTATTCAGGAGACCGGGGGCAACTCGGTCGGGCTCTACGGCTCCGGCCAATTGTCTTTGGAGGGACAATACCTGGAAAATATATTCATGAAGGGGATCATAGGTTCCAACACCATTGAGGCCAATGCCCGCATGTGCATGACTTCTGCCGTGACCGGCTATTTCAAGTCCCTCGGTTCTGACACCCCGCCGACTTCCTACGATGATATCGAACTGGCAGATATGATAACTTTTTGGGGGCATAACGCGCGGGGCTCTCATCCCATTCTGTTCTGGCGGGTGGCCGATTACAAAGCGAAAGCGAATATTCCCACGTTGGTGGTGGATCCACGTAGAACGGGCACGGTGCGGGGGCTGGAGGATATCAACCGCTTCAACAGTCACCATTTCTCGACCATCAACGGCGACATCTCCATCCACAACGCCTTGGCTTACGCCATCATGGAAAAATACCCCGATGCGGTAGCCTGGGATTTCCTTAAAAACTACACCGCCGGCTGGGAAAAGTATGTCGAAGAGGTCAAGAGCGGCTACAACCCCGAAGATGTCGTAGACCGCACCATGATCCCCCCCGAGAATATTTACGAAGTGGCCAAGCTGTGGGCCGAAGCCAGCATCAAAGGACGGCGAAGGGGCTCCGGGGGAGTGTTGTCCATTTGGGCCATTGGCTACAACCAACACCTGCACGGCCAGCACAACACCATGGGCCTGGTCAACCTGATGGCTCTGACCGGAAACATCGGCCGACCGGGCTGCGGGCCCCACTCGCAAACCGGCCAGCCCAACGCCATGGGCGAACGGCTGACGGGCGGCCTGACCGGGCGACTGCCTTTTAATGAAGGAATTAAAAACGTCAAGCATCGCAAATGGGTGGCCTCCCAATGGGGAATTCAGGAGGCGCGCCTGGCCCAGGTGGCCGAGATGTCCAATACCGGCATGGCGGTGGGCATGATGGAGCGCGCACTCAAAGGCGAAGTGAAAGCCATGTTCCTCATCTACGCCACACACATCGACCTGCCCGACACCTACAACCTGTCACGGCCCGCATTGACCAAAATGTTTACCGTGGTGCAGGAAATTTATCGGGATGCGCCCAATAATCTGTATGCCGACGTTATCCTTCCCGCGGCGACATGGGGCGAATGGGTAAGCGGCATCTACGTGCAGTCCGAACGTCGACTCTATGTCTGCGATGGAACGGCCAACCCGGTAAAAGGCTGCCGGCCAGACATGGATATGGTCATCGACAAGGGAAAAATGATCGGCCGAAGATTGGGCCTGGACGTCGATAAAATTTTTCCTTACGAGCGCAAGGAAAACGGTTTTTACGATCCCGAAGAAGTTTTTCGCGATTTTCTGCGCGCCTCCAAAGGCACCGATGCGGACCTGACCGGCATCCTCGAAGTGGAAAAGGAAACAGGAAAATCGCCCTATGAACAAATCCGCGAACTGCGGGGTATTCAGTGGCCGCCGCCGACCGCGGCCATCGCGCGGGCGGGCGGCACCAAGCGCCGCTACATGGGGCAGGAGGAATACTGGCCGGGCAAGCCTTATGGGGAATTCCGGCATGCGGATGGCAAGCTACACATCCACATGTGCCACCAGGATTACACGAATTACAAGGAGATTACGGACGAATTGAGCAAAGCCGGAACCGATCCCGATTATTACATGATCGATCATTACGATATCCTGATAAAGGCTCGCGACGCGGGCCTCACCCCGGAATTGCCGAATTTCGACCAGCTTGCCAAAAAAGTAGGGGAATGCCCCAAGGACAAATACCCTTTCTGGTGGGCCACGGGCGTCGTTTATGAGCATTTTCACACCTCGAAAACCATTCGGGCTGGAACGACTCGAAAACTGGTCCCCGAAATGTATGTGGAAATGCATCCCGACGATGCAGCGGAACTGGGCGTTAAAGACGGCCAATGGGTCAAGATCACGACCCGGCGCGGCTCGGTTGAGGCGCGGGTCTCGATCGGGCTTGACTCAGTCGTCAAACCGGCCCGCAACACCGTTCCAAAGGGCTTTTTATTCAGCCCCTGGAATCTTTCTGTGGCCGATTCGGCCGATCCAAAGAAAAACAAATGGCTGGCAAATGGGACAACCCACAGGGCATTCGATCCGGTATCCGGACAGGCGGATTTTAAAAAATGCGCCGCCCGGGTCGAATTGATCTGAAATAGATGTGCCTCAGGGTTCTGATGGATTGATTAACATACTAAAAAAGAAAATAAATCGGCAGAATTTTATAAAAACATTTTTGATGGGAGCGGTTATCCCCGTTTTTTTCCCATTACTGGAATTACTGCCGAAAGGTTCGCGTTTTAAGAAATTCCTTCGCCCCCCTGGAGCGAAGCCGGAGGAGGAGTTTCTGCGCGACTGCATCGGTTGCGGGCAGTGCGCCAATGTCTGCCCCAACAAATGCATCACCCTCTACGGTTTGGAGGGAGTCCTGGAAAACCTGGCCACGCCAAAAATCAATGCCCGGGCCAAGGGGTGCATCCTTTGTATGGCCTGCACCCAAGTCTGCCCAACGGCGGCGCTGGAAAAACTGGAACCCACTCCCGAAGGCATGCAGGCCGTGGCCATGGGAACGGCATTTGTTGCGGAGGATATATGTTACTCCTTTGCCGGGCGAACTTGCGGCGTCTGTTACCACGCTTGCCCTCTGCCGGGGAAAGCAATAACCTTGGGTTTGTTCGAGCAGCCCCATGTACATGCCGAATATTGCGTTGGCTGCGGGCTTTGCGAGCAGGCCTGCGTCCACATGCCCCAAGCCATTCGGGTGGTTCCCACGGCCCACTTAAGGGAGCTTGAAATGAAGGAGGCTTCTAGCTAAAGCGATGAAGCAGGGAAAAATATTGGTGATTCTATCGATTCTAACCCGATTTTCGGTGATTGGTCTGCTGTGCACCCTGGCTCTGCTGACCGAATACAATAATTTGAAAATCGCCTACAATCATCCCCGGCTCGTTGAATTGAGTTCGGGTAATTGAGTTCGGGTAAAACAATGCGTGTCTTTTACGAAGCGACAGAATCCTTTTTCTCACTCTTCGGAGACCCTGCTGAGATGGCACGGCGCAATGGCGGCATGACTTGGTCGATCCGACTCATGGGGGTTCCCTTCACCGATCCGGTGGCGGCGCTTTCGGTCCTGACCAAAAGCCGGCGCTGGGAGCTTGGTTTCGCCCTCGGTCTGGTTGCACCGCTGAGCCTGGCTTTAATTTTCGGACGAGTATTTTGCTCCTATATTTGCCCGGCTTCGCTACTCTTTTTTGCCATTGCCCGGCTGAGAAGGGTCTTGGGTAAATTTTTCTATTTTCCCGAGGTTTCAATACATCATGGATTTGCCTGGGGGATTCTCTCGGGTGGGTTGGCTGCGGCAGTCTGGCTGGGGCATGGCCTCTGGTCGCTCATACTGCCTTATTTTGCCCTCGGGCAAACCCTCTTTCAGGGCATCGCCTTCGGTACTTTATCTTTAACCCTCGGCAGTTTGATCGTCTTTTCGGTTCTCGACCTTGGCCTGGGCCGGCAATTTACCTGCCGCTATGTCTGCCCCACGGGCCGACTGCTGGGTTTTCTTGGCCGAAGGTCGCTGGTCTCAATCCAGCGCGACGCCCTCCAATGCCTCGACTCCTGCCAAGCCTGTGTTGATGTCTGTCCGATGAAAGTGAACCCAAAAAAGGACGAAACCGTAGATTGTTCTCTCTGCGGAGAATGCCTGGTTATCTGCCCCACTCATTGCCTGAGCATTGGCCCGCGCAACCGGAAAACAAACTCATGAAAATTACACGAAAAACGATCTTATCACTTCTTGCGGCTACTTTATTATTAGCCTTCCCCCTCCCGGCCAAGGCCCACCACTTCAAGGGCTTGCCGCATTATAACTATTTTGAAAATTATCCGCAGGTTCCGGATGATGAATTCCTGTGACAGGAGGGCGAATATGAGTTTTCACTGGTTGTTTACGATTTCCAGGGCATTCAGAAGGAAAATGTGGAACAACCCGACAACGTGCGGCTATTCCTGGTTATTTTCAACCTGCTGGGCAACTCTGTTTACAACGGGGCGGCAACCCTCGAAATCCTTGATGGAAAAGAGGTTGTAGCCTCCAGTTACGAGGAAACTTCGGAATTGGAGAACCTGTATTCGCTGCACCGCAACCTGCCCGGAACGGGCAATTACTCTCTGCGGGTCACACTGCATGATGAGGATGATTTGGCCACGGTCATTCCTTTCCGGTTGTCCTCGCAAAAAATCCATTGGGGCAAATGGGTGGGACTGGCTATAATCGGTTTAATCGCCGTGGCAGCAGTGGGGGCCAGAAAAAAAAGGATCGCCCTGGATCGAAGAGCCGGAGCAAAAGCGCGGCGGCAAGACATAAAGGACGCACCCCATGGATAAACATATGAATCATGAAGGTATGGCCATGGACATGTCCATGGCCGAGACCGCTGCGGGAGAAGCTCCCCATGTCATGCCGGGAATACCGCTCTGGATGGCCATAACGGGCATCGTTTTAATTATAGCGCTTTCTCACCTACTGCTGCTTCGTAAAAAAAACCCGGCCTTGGAACGGGATTTTTGGAAATTCGACCTATTGCGATTCAAACCGTTGCAGCACCTGGTGGAAAAATCTTATTTCCCCCTGCTGGCCCAATCGCTCTCGGTCTTTCTATTCCTATTGATCCTGGCGGCAGGTTTATTCGGAAACCCTCGTAACAATATCGCGCCCGCGCTGACCTGGACCTGGTGGTGGGCGCTGCTGATCTTCATGGTCCTCGGTTTTGGCAAAATTTTTTGCACTATTTGCCCCTGGGAAGCCATCTCCACGATGGTCACTTCGCTCTCCCTGAAATCGAGGGTTAAAAAACTTGGCTACGAGTATCGGTGGCCCAAATGGGCCCGGAATATATTTCCGGCCATCATCTTTTTCATCGTGTTGACCTGGTTCGAGCTGGGCAACGATATCACCCGCTCCGGGACCGCTACGGCCACTTTGGGCCTGGTTATGGTGGGCATGGCGGTTATTTCGGCGATTTATTTTGAGAGGCGGGCTTTTTGCCGTTACGGTTGTCTGGTGGGCCGCATCAGTGGGCTCTACGCTTTGTTCAGCCCTCTCGAGTTGCGGGCCCGGTCGGCAGAGATTTGTGCCAGCTGCACGACCAAAGACTGCTATAAAGGCAATGAAGTCCACACCGGCTGCCCGACGTTTCTCTTTCCCAGCAAATTGCAGGAAAATACTTACTGCACCCTCTGCACGGAGTGCGTGCGCTCCTGCCCGCATGAAAATATCGGGATCAACCTGCGACCTCTGGCGGCCGATCTTTTTGGCAAAGTGAAATTTCAGTGGGACGAATCCATCCTGGCCGTCGTCCTGCTGGCCTTGACCAGTTTTCACGGTGTCACCATGACCCCCATGTGGAGGCACCTAAACGACCTTCTGCGGGTGGAAACCAGCCTGGGGCCGACCCTTTGTTTCACCATTCTGATGGCGCTGATGCTTTTGCTGCCATTGCTGATTTTTTGGTATGGCGCCAAGGCCGCTTCGGCCCTGACAAGGGATGCGGGTGTTACCACTGCGGATATTTTCAAGGCCTTTACCTATTCTCTGATACCGCTCGCCCTGTTTTACCATTTGGCGCACAATTCCATGCATTTCTTTCGGGAAGCGCAAAACCTGCTGCCTGTATTGAGCGATCCCTTCGGTTACGGCTGGAATCTTTTCGGAACTGCGCACAAGGAATACGGGCCGTTGCTTTCCATGCGAGCCATCTGGTATATGCAACTGGCATTCATCTTGATCGGCCATCTTTATGGGGTTCTTATTGCGGATCGTATTGCCAGAACACTATTTAATAACACCAGAGATGTTTTCAGAAGCCTGATCCCTCTTCTACTGACAATGATCCTCTATTCGGCCTTTAGCATCTGGTTGATTGCCCAGCCCATGGAAATGCGAACCGGAATGTAGCTTTTAAGGTCACCATGAACACAAAAATCACAAGAAGGCAGCTATTCAGGCTCAGGCTCTCCGATCTTTCGGATCTGGTTTTTGAAAAGGAAGAAGAGAAACGAGAACAAGCGCAAATGGAAATATTTCGCCCGCCCGGAGCGCTGAAGAAGGAGGCGGACTTTCTGGCTCTTTGCGAAGGCTGCCCGTTGTGCTCGAAAGCCTGCCCCTACGATTCGATCCATCATCTCGGGCCCGCCGCCGGCGCTCTGGAGGGAACTCCCGCCCTCGAGCCAAATATATATGCCTGCCGGTGGTGCCCGGATATGCCCTGTATCCATTCCTGCCCGACCGGGGCTCTGGCCTTGGACTCCGAAAACAAAATAGCGCCCATGGGAAAGGCAGTCCTCAACCTGGAAACCTGCCTGACGACCGAGGGCATTATCTGCGACCGGTGCGCGGTCACCTGCCCCCCAGATATCAAAGCCATTATAATGCACAACCGAAAACCGGTTCTTGACGAAGAAAAATGCGTTGGCTGCGGCTTGTGCGTTCTTTATTGCGAATCCACCCCTGTTTCCATAAAAATCGTGCCAGCATTAGAACATTAAATCTTGCCCTGAAATGAAATCCACAAACGTCCAAATCCATGCCATATACCTATCGCTGGGACACGATTTCAAAGGACATTATGGCAAGCCCCGAGGGAACCACCGGATAGATCGCGTCGAAGAGGCGCGATTGGTGGCCGGCCAAGGCATCAAGGGTGATCGTTATTTCGGACACAAGGAAAATTTCAAAGGTCAGGCCACTTTTTTTGATTGGTCGGTATTTCAAAAGGCAAAAGAGCAATTCAATCTTCCGGAATTATTGCCGGAGTCGTTCCGGAGAAATATTTTAATGGAAGGCGTTGATCTCAACGATCTGATAGGCAAGCAATTTGAAATTTCGGGAATCCTTTTTGAAGGAACCGAGGAATGCAGCCCCTGTTACTAGATGGACCAGGAAGTGGCCTCGGGCCTGGAGGAATTTATGCAAAACCGAGGGGGATTGAGGGTGCGCATCTTGCGGGATGGAATCCTCCACACGGGCCGAACCCGCCTGATTTTACCGGAAACGACCCTCCATCGCTGACGGTCTATCAATAGAGATTCTTTTGTTGTTTTCAAAGGGCCCGGAATTTTGTAAACATTAGCATTTCGACTCAAAAATGGTTGCAAACTTGCAATCATCAATGCAGTGAACCCCCCGTTGCATGGCAAGAACCTAGCCCATGATTATTTTAATTGCTGAAGACGATCTGCTTTCGCGAAAGCTTCTCACGGCCACCCTGGAAAAACTGGGCCACCAGGTTGACTCCTTTGACAACGGAGAAGATGCCTGGAACGCCCACAATAAAATGCCCTATCGGATTATTGTCAGCGACTGGCTCATGCCAAAGCTGGACGGGCTCGATTTTTGCCGGAAAGTGCGAACCAGGGAAAAGACCGAATACACTTATTTTATACTGCTGTCTGCCAATGTGCAGGGAAAAGAATCCTACATGGAAGCGATGGAGGCAGGGATCGATGATTTTCTGGCCAAACCCCTTGATAGAGACCAGATATGGATGCGCCTCAGGGTGGCGGAGCGAATATTGAAGTACTCCACCCAGATTACTCACCTTGAGAGCATGCTGCCAATTTGTTCCTACTGTAAAAAAGTGAGAGATGACAATAACTACTGGCAACAGGTGGAAACTTATATCGGCCGGAAAATCGGCGCCAATTTAAGCCATAGCGTTTGCCCTAACTGTTACGAAAAAGTCGTTATACCTCAACTTGAAGAAATGAAGAATTTGCAAAAAGAGGGCTGAGGCGTGAATTTCTGCATATTAGGGGCGGGAGCCTGGGGCACGGCCATGGCGATTCATTTGTCCAGAGCGGGCAACACCGTCACGCTGGCTCCGCGCCGTATGGAGCAGGCCCTGGAAATTTCCACAACAAGAGAGAACAGGTCTTATTTGCCAAACATCTCCCTCGATCCCAGCATCCAGATCGGGTGGCAATTAAAACCCATTTTGATGGAAGCCGACGCCGTCCTGCTGGCCACTCCATCAAAAGGGCTGCGGGAGATTTGCCTGAGGGTTCATCATCACCTGGACTCCGCCGCCAAGCTTAAACTTTTCGTCACCTTATGCAAAGGACTGGAAAAAGAGACCTTGAAAAAGCCAGTGGAAGTCCTCCGGGAAGTCCTGCCCGGATTCATCCACGGCACTTTGACGGGCCCGACTTTTGCCAATGAAGTGGCCGAGGGCAAGCCCGCCGCCATGGTCTTCGCCAGCGATAGCGATGAGGCCTTCACAGAGGCCGCCCAATATGCCTTCAGCAGTTCCACCCTGCGGGTTTACACCAGTTCGGATTTAGTTGGGGTGGAACTTGGTTCCTGCCTCAAAAACGTTTACGCTATAGCGGCCGGTATTTGCGATGGATTGAATTTGGGCGAAAATGCCAAGGCCACCTTGCTGACTCGCTCTTTGAATGAAATGGTGCGCCTGGGCAACCGCCTGGGGGGCCGCACGGAGACCTTTTATGGGTTAAGCGGCTGTGGGGATTTGCTCCTGACGTGCAACGGCAAACAGAGCCGAAACCGTACATTCGGCCAATTAATCGCCCAAGGCATGGAAATCGAAGATTTGATCGAAAAAAGAAAAATGACGGCGGAAGGCTATGGGAGCACGGAATGTTTTCACCGCCTGTGCCGGAATCAGGGACTGCAGGCGCCCATTCTTAACGAGGTGCACGCAGTTCTTTACGAAGGGAAAAACCCGGCCGCATCCATCACCGATCTGATGAAACGGCAACTCAAGCCGGAAACCCCCAGTCATTCATAAGCTGTCATGGCGGAAGCATCCGGTTTCTTTTGGGGCCGAGGCAAAAACGATGCCAAAATCAGGGGAACCAGAAGGATACAAGATCCATAGAGATAGGAAACTTGCGACCCGAAATACCAATAAATGGCAGCGGCCACCAGAGGCCCGATGGCCCTGCCCAGCGACCCGGAGGAACGGAATGCGCCCATTACACGGCCTTGTTCCTTTTCGCCTGAGTAAAGTGAAACAAAGGCCGTGAGGGTAGGGGTGGACAAACCGGCTCCCAGAGCGAGTAGGCCCAAACCGACGTAGAAATAATGCCAGGATAAAGCAAAGGCCAAGCACCCAAAAGCGGCCGAACCGCAGACTAATCCAGATAGAAGCAAGCACTTCTCTCCCAATTTCGGGACTAGGCCGTGGACCAACCCTCCCTGCACCAAGATGAGAGAAAAACCGATAAAAAGAAACATCTTGGCATTATCGACCGGCAGATAGCCAAGGCGCTCTAAAGACAGAAAGGTCAGCGTGAACTCCATGCCGCTGAAAGCGAGAATGAAAAGAAAATACACCAGGTTGGTTCTTTTCACCAGGCTTGACCCAGGGCCGAAAAATTGACTTAATTTGACCTCGGGAAGCAAGTTTGCAGACGTCGTATCCCGTTTTTCCAGCGGCAGGGTTTCGTTGAATTTGAGCGCCACCCAGAGGAGGTTGAGCAGAGACAATGAAAAGGCGATAAAGGCGGGAACGGAAAACGGATTGATCCCATAGCGAACCAAATCGGGAAAATAGGTGCCTAAATCGATGAGCGAGGAGAAACCGCCGATGGCCGGACCGACCAGAAATCCAAGCCCGAAAGCCACCCCAACCAGAGCCATTCCCCGGGATCGTTTTTCCGCCACGGTGATATCGGCCACGGCCGCCGTGGCCACGGACAGGTTGCCACTACTCGTTCCGCTTAAAATGCGGGATGCGATCAGAAGCCAAAAAGATCCGCTGAATGCCCACATAAGATAACCGAGCGTATTTCCCAAGATGGTAAGAAACAGGATGGGCTTGCGGCCATAGCGATCCGACAAACGACCCCAAAATGGCGCGAAAACGAATTGCAAAAGTGAATATAGCGAACCCAGGAAACCGCCAAACAAGACATGGGCGAGAAATGTCGAGTCCCCAAAACTACCGTCAGACCGCGAGGATTTCCCCAGCCAATCGACAATAAAGGCGAGAAAACTTCCCTCCTCTTCCGGCGGCAAATAATAATCGAGCATGGCCGGGAAGAGTGGAAATATGATGGAAAATCCGACCAGGTCTATAAAAAGGGTCAGGAATACCACTCCCAGTATGCTCCGGCGGGAGTTATTATTGAGGTCGGAATTGCCTGAATTCACTGATGGCGGCTCTGGCATGTAGGTGCGGAGCTTGATTTATGCGAGGAAATCGAGATGTTCCCGGTAAAAGGCCCGCATCCTAACCCTCATGCCCGAATTTTATATTAAGGGCTGTGGCTACATTAACCGGCACGAGATTGGCAATTTTCCCCTGAAACCGCGCCACCTGTCTGATCAAACTGGAACTGGTAAAAAAGTAATCCTGTTTTGGCATTAAAAAAATGGTTTCCAAATCATCGTCCAAATGGCGATTCATTTGGGTCATTTGAAATTCGAACTCAAAATCGGAGATGGCTCTTAAGCCCCTGACGATAGCCAAAGCGCCCATTTCTCGAGCATAATCGACCAATAATCCGCGAAAAGAGGTGACTTCTACATTTTGCCTGCCTGTAATATTCTCCTCAATCAGCCGGATTCTCTCGGAAAGATCAAAGAGGGGCTGTTTTTCTTCGCTCTCGGCCACCGCTATGATGGTGTTGTCAAAAATATGGGATGCGCGAAAAAGCACGTCAAGGTGCCCGTTGGTGACGGGATCGAAGGTGCCGGGATAAATTGCCGTTCTCATTTTGAATTGCGGTTGGGAGGATTTTATCTCTAGGGTGGCAGAGTCAAGGATTTCCCATTTCCACAAATTCAATTCATTTTTATCTTCCTTTGCAACCTCGCAGCCGCAACCGATGAACTTGCCAAATATGCTGACCCTCTCGCGGGTGCCCATACTCTTCATCATCGTGGGGCTGCTCTACCTCAGGTGGCAAGGCGCCGCCACTTTAGCTTTGCTCCTTTTCATTTTCGGCGGCATTACCGATTGGCTGGACGGCTATCTGGCCAGAAAGCGCAACAGCGTCTCGGATTTCGGCAAACTGATGGATGCCCTGACCGATAAAATTTTAATCGTCGGAATGCTCATCGCCATCCTTGCCGTCGGTCTATTGCCCTCATGGGGAATCATTTGCGTGCTTCTTATTGTGAGCCGGGAATTCCTCGTCACTGGCCTCAGGCTGGTGGCGGCCAGCCAGGGGACCATCCTGGCGGCTGAAAAAACGGGTAAGCAAAAGACCGTTTTTCAAATAATCGCCATCAGCGTATTGCTGGGCCCGCCGGCCATTCATTTCGATTTCACCCTATGGACGGGTTGGAATCTGAACATTTTTGAAAGGTTCATATATTACACCGGGATCGGATTTTTTTTATTTGCCACCCTTTTGACGGTTTATTCGGGCGGCGTCTATATCACCAAATACTGGTCGCTCCTTTTCCCGGCTCAGGACTAGCCCGGATATTTCATGAAGGGTAAAGTTTGGCTCGTTATTGCTATTGGAGATGGATTTCTTTGTATTTTGAGCAGATCGTCTTGATTTTTAGGTGTTTTTCAGGGTGTAGAGACACTGCCCCCTTTCCCCCATTGGTTCGGTAGTGCCGGGGGCAGCACCAATGCACCCTTTAGGTTGGCACCAATCGGCGGGCCGCATGGTTGAAAAGACTGGCCCAAGGATAACTCTCACTTAGGTGAAAGTGAATCGTTCGGGTGTTGCGCACGATGACCGCTCCGATCTTGATTAATTTGAGCCGCAGGGTGTGGCATTGGGCCCGCGCCCACTTCGTCCCTTTTAAGGCTAACCGGCGCATGGCTTCCATCAAGGTGTAGGCCAGCGCCGACAAGAGCAATCGCCACTGATTGGCCCACCATTGATGGGCGCTGGTGCGCTCGCTGAACAATTGCATCTGTTCCTTGATTCGGTTCTCCATTTCACCGCGGCCACAGTATACCTTGTCGTAAAGCTCCTGGGGATCGCCCGGCAGGTTCGTCACCACGAAGCGCGGGTTGGACCCCTGTGCGGTGTGTTCGGCTTTATGGATGACCAACCGCAGCCATCGCCACGAATCGGCAGCATAGACGAAGTTCTGGAATAACCGTTGTTTTTCACCCCTTAGTTCGAACCATTCTTTGGCCTGCTTTTGCAACTGCTGGGCGTCTTGCTGCAAGCGTGCATTGCGAGCCATCCCCACGATGTAACTAACTTCGTTGCGGTCGCACCAAGAGAGTATCCGGTCTCGACAAAATCCACTGTCGGCGCGCCAAATAATCCGCGTACGGGGCCAGCTTTGGCGAATCCGTTTAACCAGCAATTTGAGGATGGCCCCGGCATGCTTGCTGGCATCGATCTTGCTCGGCCGCAGGTAGGCCACCAGCAGCTGATCACCGCAAAAAACATATAGCGGCAGAAAACAGTAATGATCATAATAACCGTGGAAAAAACGTCCCTCCTGGAGCCCGTGCACCGGATTGTCGGTGGCGTCAAAGTCCAGGATGATCTCTTCGGGTTCCTCGGCAAAGGAGCCCATGAACTGTTCGACCAACAGCTCGTTTACCGCAAAGGCCGCCCGCCGATCCTGCCCGTTTTCAAAACGACACAAAGTCGGCGCGCTGGCCAACGTTTCAATGCGCCCCGTTACCGTTTGCAACAATGGATCGTGGCGCAGGGTATCAAAGTCGTTCAAATCCTCATAGCCCGCCACCAGCCCGTAAACGCGCTGCCGCAGCATCCCCAATACCTCATGGCGTGCTTTGCCCTTCTGCCGTTTGTCCACTAACTGTCGGGCCGCTCGTTCGGTCAAGCCCAACTGCCGATCCACTTCCCGGATCAAAAGCAGTCCGGCATCCGAAGTAACCTCTCCGCCCTTGAAATCAACCCGCACACGGCGGCCTTTTACCCTTGTCAACTGTAGCTTTAATTGTTTACCTTTTGTCATCGCTGATATTGCTTTAATTATTGATCTATCCTGCTGTATATCAGCAGTTAAGCATATCAACGATACTTTTTTTACGAAATATCCGGGCTAGGGCGTGTTTTCAAAAACCAAATGATGATGGCAACAGCGATTTTTGTCGTTCACCAAGGCGGTGCCAAGAGTGCTGTGCCCATAGGCACCGCCCCTTGTGCGCTAACGTCGCTGACGGTAAAAAGCACGCTGTCCGCCGGGGGGATGTGGGCCAAAATGAAGGTCGCGGCGTTGGCGGTACGCTCACGCACTTCCACTGCGCCACGCGTGCCGCCCCCTTGCGCTGCTTCGTTTTGGCCTCGCACCATCATACATTTTGATTTTGAAAACACGCCCTAAATGAACGAACGTCAAAGCTGGATCTGCTTTCTCCCTTCCCAAGTCGTACTCAACGCCGCCTCGGTGGGTCCCTGCGGCCATGCCCGTAAAGCACCCGGCACCGTCGGCTCACTGGCCGGTCTGATCTGGTACACGGTGGTTTTCTATCCTCTGGGCAATTTAGGTTACCTCATGATGCTGGCCCTGACAATTTACCTGGCTGTGGAATTTTGCGGAGAAGCGGAGAAACGCCTCATCCAGCGAGACCCGAGCCAGGTTGTGCTGGACGAATTCGTGGCCATGCCAGTCTGTTTTATCGGGTTGCAGCCTTACCTGGAAATGGGCTACGCCTGGGCCATATTTATTGCCGGTTTCGGACTTTTTCGATTTTTCGATATCATCAAACCCCTGGGGATAAAAAGGCTTCAAGACTACCCCGGCGGGGTGGGAATTGTAGTCGATGACCTAGCTGCCGGACTGGCTGCCTGCCTGACCCTTCACGCGATCCTGTGGGGGTTGACCTGGGTGTAGGAAGCAGTTTTCCTATTGAGCTAAAAACCTGAGAGCTGCGATATACCCGTAAAATCCGAGGCCTGCGATGGAACCGGTCGAAACCGGCGCCGTGATGGATTTGTGCCGGAATTCCTCTCGCTGATAAATGTTGGATATATGAACCTCGACCACGGACAGGCCGGAGGAAGTAATGGCATCGCGCAGGGCCACACTGGTGTGGGTGTAGGCGCCGGGGTTGAATACCACCCCGTCGATGCCGTCATCGCCCAGAGAAGCTATTTTATCGACCAGAGCGCCTTCATGGTTAGATTGAAAAAACTCGACCGACACACCCAGAGACTCCGCTTCCGCTGACACCAGTTTTTCCAGATCCTGTAGAGTCTTGCTGCCGTAAACATCGGGCTGCCGTTTTCCCAGCCGATCAAGGTTGGGGCCGTTTAAAACTGCGAACTTTTTACTCATTTGATTAACAGGGGGTTCCTTAAAGGGGGCATTCGGTTGCTATAAATTCATTGGGAAGATCGAATTCTTTTGCCACTTCCACAGCCAGAGCGGCAACGCCGAATGTTTCCGTGGCATAATGTCCGCAAAGATACAGGTTGAGCCCTTCCTCCTGAGCAAGATTAAAATGATTTTGTTTAAGCTCTCCCGTTATCAGGGTATCGACTCCCTGCTCTTTCAATTCTCCGACCACGGAAGCGCCGCTGCCAGTGAGAATGGCTACCTTCGAAGGGCGGGTGGAACCGTATTCTATAGCCGTAATGCGGCCGGAAAACAATTCCCTCAATAAGGTTTTTAGAGAATCCCTGCTTTCGGAGGACTTGGTAATGAGGCAGACCGGATGGCCTTCATATTGATGGAATGAGCCGACCGGCTCGAGACCGAGTTTTTTAGCCAGGAGGGCGTTATTGCCAATTTCCGAATGACAATCCAGAGGCAGATGGCAGCCGTAAAGAGCACAATCGCCATCGAACAAAATGCGCAATTTCTCGTAATTACGATCAATTATGGGCCTGGGTGGGTCCCAAAAAAGACCATGATGCACGATGAGAAAATCAACCCCGGCAGCGACCGCCTGGGTAAAGGGTGCCCTGCCAGCATCGACTGCAGCCCCGATTTTGGCAACCCGCCCGCTGTTGGCTACTTGCAGACCGTTCATGGCTCCGGGAAAATCGGGAATTTCCTTTTGCCGGGAGCGTTTATCGCAATACTCCACAATATCCTGCAAACTTGCCATAATCCAGGGCCGTGTTTTTAATCAATATTATCGTTTTCGCTTTCGATGTTAGCCTGTTTGACACGATCCAGATAAAATTTTTGCAAAGTTTCCAAAATGGTTTGTGAATCTCCAGTTTTTAAAACCTTGGCCGCAAGTTGTTCCGCTTCCGGCATGCGCATCTTGCGCAGCAAATACTTGATTTCGGGCAGCCGGACCGGCGCAATGCTTAAATCATCGGCGCCCAAACCGATCAAAAGTGGCCCATAAAGGGGATCTCCGGCCATTTCTCCGCAAATACCAACCGGGATGCCTTTTTTGTGGCCTGCATCAATAACGGCCTTGATCATGCGAATTACGGCCGGATGGTTCGGTTCGTAGAGGTAGGCAATTCTATCGTTAACCCGGTCCACAGCGAGCATGTATTGAATTAAGTCGTTAGTTCCGATGCTGAAAAAATGGCTGTGCTCTGCCAGCACATCGGCCGTATAGGCGGCACTGGGAACTTCAATCATGCAACCAACCTGAATATGGGGATCAAACGCTTGCTCACGCTCAAGCAGCTCCTGTTTAGCCTCTTCAAGTACTTTCAGAGCCGCCAGTAATTCGGGCAAACCGCTGATCATGGGAAACATGATCTTTACCTTTCCATAGGAGCTGGAACGCAAAATGGCCCGCAGTTGGTCTTTAAATACATCGGTGTGCTTGAGGCAAAAGCGTATGGCCCTGAATCCCAGGAAGGGGTTTCCCTCATTAACCGGAAAATAATCGCCATGAGGTTTCTTGTCTCCACCCAGATCGAAGGTGCGAATGATCACCGTCTGGGGACTGAGCTGTTCGACATAGCGGCGGTAAACTATAAATTGCGCCTCTTCGCCGGGAAAGGATTGATCATTCAGAAAAATGGTTTCGGTGCGAAACAAGCCGACGCCCTGAGCGCCGTAACGGTCAAGTTTTTCGGGCGGCTCGTTACCCTCAATATTGGACATGAGAACCATGCTGTGACCGTCGATGGTTACGGCCGGCAAGTCGGCTTCGCTCTGAAATATCTGCTGTAGGTGTTCGCGTTTGAGCTTTATCTGGCCGTAACGACGCAAACGGTCGGTGGTCGGGTGAAGGATTACAAGACCCTCGTAGCCATCCACCAAAATGGTATCGTCGCTATGTACTCGCTGGGTAATGTCGTGCAGGCCAACCACTGCCGGAACTTCCAGAGCGCGCGCCATAATGGTGACATGGCTGGTTTGGCTGCCCTCGTCGGTGACAAACGCGAGAACGGTTCCCTTTTCCAAGCATGCCGTTTCCGAAGGCGTCAAATCCTCGGAAACGATTATTTTGTCATGGGCCAATGTGCTAAAGCTGAAATCGGCATGACCCAATAAGTTGCGCAACAGCCTGCGTGAGACATCGCGAATATCCGTGACCCGTTCCTTTATGTAGTCGTCGTCAATACTGGAGAATGCTTCCAGGTAGCGGGTGATGACCTGTTGCACACAATATTCAATATTGAGGCCCGTATTCTGGACTTCGAGAACCGTTTCCTCAAGGAGGGCCTTATCATCCAGAACGAGGAGGTGAGCATCGAATATTTGCGCTTCTTCATCCCCCAACTCTTCGGCAATTTCATTGCGAATAGCGCTGATTTGCATTCGAGTTTCCAGAATAGCCTGCTCGAAGCGGGCCAATTCATAACCCTGATTCTCCTTCGATATTTCGTAGGACGGAATCTCCAGTTTCTTTTGCAAAAAAAGGAAAGCAGGTCCATGTACGACCCCCGGAGAGGCAGCGACCCCCTGCAAGACAATTTCCTCTTTTTCAGAATCGGGCATGAGTTAATTATGGTTAATCAGAGCAAGGCTACCTTGAAACCGCGCCCCCATTGCTCCGGCCAAAGTATAAAAAGAACTCTAACTCTAATGGTCAGAGGAAGACGCTTTCAACCATAAACGCTTCCTCTCCCCAGGCGGCGTGGATGGCGGATTTCAATGCGCAAAGGGATTCATCGTTTTTGAAAAGAGCCAGGCAGGCGCTGCCGCTGCCGCTTAAGAGAGGCGCTATGCCGTCAATTTTCTTTATCATTGCATAGAGGGCGGGATAGGTGAGAAATTTCTCAAAGATGGCGGTTTCGAAATTATTGAAGAACAGTTCTTCCAACGATCGGTCGGATTTCAGCCAATGGTTTATGTTTGTAACACTTTGCGCCTCAGACAGATAGTGGGATGGATTAGCCGCCAGATGTCTATAGGCCCAAGCCGTTTCAATGGAAAAATCGGGTTTGAACAAAAGCACTCGCCTGCCGGACAAGCGATTGGCAACCGTTGCGGACAGCGGCTCGATTTGTTCGCCTCTTCCCCGCATGATTACGGGTCCGTTGTTTAAAAACAGAGGGACGTCCGAACCCAAATCCGCCCCCATCGACAATAAATCTTTTTCCGGCAATGGACTGGCCGAAAAAGTATTCAGCAATCGCAAAACGGCCGCCGCGTTACTGCTGCTGCCGCCAAATCCGGCCCCGATAGGTATTCGCTTTTGCAGCAGGTAGTGAAGGCTGAAATCCAATTTTCGGTGTTTGCGAAAAGCAGCCGAGGCTTCCATGACTAGGTTGGAGGGTCCGGCATCAAGGTCGGAATTATCGCACTCCAAAGTGTCGGGTTCTCCCGGCGTACCTCTTTCCACCCACAAATGATCGCCGAAATCGAGCGGAGCCGCCACCGAGAGCAAATTGTGATAGCCGTCCTCGCGAAGTCCGGTCACGGCAAGAAAAGGATTTACCTTTGCAGGGCAAAAAATCACAGTTCGACTGGGCAATTTATTTGACACGATTTGAGTAGTTTCACCTTACCTCTATGCCTGAATATTGGCCGTCGGCCATTGTTTTTTCAAAAAAATCCTGTCCATGAGCCGAAAAGCTGGCATGTTCTCAGTTAAAAAAACCGAAATTTATTCAATGGGAGATGCGGCAATACTTTTATGCGCCGGAAGCGGCCTGCGAATGAGAGGCGAGGTGGTGGATAAATCCCTTGCCCCTCTGCGGGGAAAACCGGCCATGCTTTATTCGCTCGAAGCATTTGCCAAAACCGAGAATATAAAGCTCGCTGCCATTGTTACACGAGACTCGGAACAACGGAAAAAAATTACGGATTTCATTGTGCAAATACAAGCAAAGGCCGAGGTGGATATCATCTGGGTTGATGGCGGTAAACGAAGGCAGGATTCAGTCGAAAATGCCCTCCGGAAGATTCCCGCCCGTATCCGAAATGTATTCATTCACGATTGCGCCAGGCCGCTGATTCAAAGCCAAACTATCCGCGAATTAACCAAAATCGTAAACAGGGACAAAGGAGTTTGCCTGGCCCATAGAATAGTCGATACAATTAAGGAGGTGGATGGAAAATCGACAGATTTACGGTTATTAAACTTGAAGGACCGAGACCGTAGCCGGCTTTGGGGGATGGAAACACCACAAGTTTTTGGGCGCGATCTGATATGCGCGGCCTACGAACAATCGCAAAGAGAAGGATGGGAAATAACGGATGACGCTTCCGCTTTTATTCGCTCCGGGCATAGGGTTTCCCTGCTGGAAACTCCCTACCCCAATCCAAAATTGACTGTTCCCGAAGATATCGCCATTATAGAGCATTTATTGGCCAAAATCCAGATACCTTACGGACTCGCTTAAAATTAATCACCATGGCGGCTAAATATCGTGTAGGCAATGGTTACGATGTTCACCGGCTGACCACCGGCCGGCCGCTCATTCTGGGCGGCATTCATATTCCTTTCAGTCAGGGTCTGGAAGGCCATTCCGATGCGGATTGCCTGACTCATGCCATTGCCGATTCTATTCTGGGCGCCGCCGGGCTGCCTGACATCGGCCATTATTTTCCGGATACGGACCCCCAATATAAAGGCATTGATTCCCGGGAAATTTTAAAACGGGCCTGCGCCGAGACCGCCCAACTGGGTTTTGCAATCGGCAATATCGACTCGGTAATCATCGCCGAGGCCCCCAAAATGGGGCCTCATCTAGCGGCCATGAAAGAAAGTCTGGCGGCCACCATGAAGATACCGATTGCGGCCATCGGCATCAAAGCCACCACCCATGAGAAACTGGGTGATTTGGGGAAAGGCCTGGGCATCGCCGTTCAGGCTGTAAGCCTTTTAGAATCCGTCAATTAAAGAACCGCTCAATCTCGGCCCTGGCATTTTCTGGGCTGTCCGATGCGTGGACAATATTTCGCATTTTACTGGTGCCCAAATCGCCCCGTACGGTGCCTTTGGGGGCGATGGTTGAATCGGTGGGCCCGAGAAGCATGCGGACGCGGGCAACGATGTTGTCGCCTTCAAATATCATAAGCAAAACAGGGCACGAACTCATGAATCCAACGATTTTGTCAAAAAAAGACAAATGAGTCAGATGAGCGTAATGCTCATTCAGGAGATCGTGGGTTAGGGTCATCATTTTGCTGTTGCAAATGGAGAAGCCCTCGGCCTCGAAACGCCGAATAACTTCCCCGGCGTACCCTTTCTGCATGCAATCCGGTTTAAATATAATGAGAGTTTTTTCCATAGAGGTCCAATTGGTTGGGAATGGGGTATGTAAGACCCTTTACCATATTGACAAGCCTTAAAAGCAACGTAATCGAAGACCTTTTTCAATTATTAACAGACTGGATAAGTTTGTCCAAAGACTGGTCCAACATGCTGCCTTCCGGGGGATTCAATCTTTGCCTGGCCATTGCAGCCATGCTGCGAGCTTCGCGCCGATGGCCGGCGTTGGCAAGTTGATGGACAAACGGATAGACAATTCGGTCAAAAATATCCATTCCACCGGCTTGGCCGAATTGAATAAGGATGACGCGAAACTGCCGCAATTGCACATGCAGGGGATCGTTGCGGCCGCTTTCTTTTAATATGAGGGCGGCCTCCTGAATGCTCAGATCCATCCGTTCAGCTTTATTTTTGCTGACCACGTGTCCTTTTTCGAGTCTTGCCCTGCTCAATTCACCCCGCGCCACGAGGCTTTCGTTTACCCGATTCAGGTAATAGGTTTCGAGGTCGGGGTAATTTGCGAAAACGCGCACCGCCCGGCGAAGGATGGTTTCGACATCCTTGGGGTCGTCACTGGTGCGGCGGGTCGTCTCGACCAAAATTTCCCAAGCCTGCTGATTTCGCCGTTCGTAACGGAGCGCTTTTTCAGCCGCTTGCCTGGCCACATCGAGATCGGACATAGTGAGAAACTTGAAGGCGAAATTACTGTGGAAAACCGACTGAATGTAATAATGGGTATGGCGAAAGCCCTCGGAAAGGAAAGCCAGGTCGTGATCGCTGATGTCGGCCCAGGTTTGGGGGTCGTGCGCATAGCCGGTCACGTAGCGGTTTTCCCCATATCGGCCGGCATCAAACTCCCAGTGGCCGGAGGGCTGCAAATAGCCGAACCAGGCGTGCCGGCCGGTCAATCCGGCCCCTCGAAAAATAAGCGTGGGAATACCCTTTGCTTTGCCCGATTGGGAGGCGAAATAAGCTTGGTCCACGCAGATTCCCCCATTTTTTAGAATGGTCGGCAATCGGTAGTCGGACCCGTTCCAGACGAAGCGGTTTTGTTCGACGCGATCGATACGGTAGGCAACGCTACTGTAAACTTGCTTAAAATCGTCCGCCTTTTCTTTAACATTTTGATGGGCCCAGCGCAATTCGTCGAAACCGGCCGGAGTATCGATCAGAAATTTCAGCTTTTCAACCGTCAAGAGGGTCAGGTTATGAGCGGAAAGCCGTTTTTCGTTCAGGTTTTTCAAATATTCAAAAGCGGCCGAAACCTCGGGCAGACGGCGCGGGAGCACGCGGTCCGGCACCTGAATGTGGGGCCAACCGGGAGGCGGAGGCACATCGTAAACAATAGACATGGCCACGGCCAGCCGCAGGTATTTTTTAAAGTGGACCGTGTATTCCCGGTAAAGCGATTCCAGAATTTTGAACGATTCCACCAGATTGTCGGCCGGATTAAGGAGACTGAAAAACTCCCTCGAAAAAGCGATATCCTTTAACAGGATAATTTTTAATTCCGGGGAGAGAAAGTCTCCCAAAACACCATCGCCGTAAGGATACTTCTTATACCAAATCGCAAAAGGATTGATAAAGATTAAAAAACAGCTATAAAGGCGGAATGAGAAGATATATGGGAACCGATGAAGACCGTGAACGTATCAAGAAATTGCTCAACAAAGAGGCTGTCGGCTGGCGTAAAGAGCGTTTGGTGGCATTAAAAATGGGCTTCCAGCCGCACCACAGCATTGATGAAATTGGAGCCATCGTGGGCCGAGGCAAAGCGACGATCCAGCGTTGGTTTGACAAATATCGTGCTGCAGGGCTCGGGGCGGTGCTTACACGCGCCTACAAAGGCGGGATCAAAAGCCGTTGCGACAAAGAGGTGGAGGCCTTCTTGCTCAATGGTTTGAAGGTCGCGCGCTGGAACACAGCCGTTCAGGCGGGGCAAGAGCTGGAGCGACATTTCGGGCGCTCCTTCGCCTACAAGACGGTGTGGCGATGGCTAAAAAAATGCGCCGGGGTGCTTCGAGTCCCTCGCCCCGTGCATGAGAAACGGGACTCGGCAAAAGCGGAAGCGTTCAAGCGAGACTTTTCTAAGATCCTCCAGGAGCTTTCCCTCACCCGAGGCAATCGGATTCGGGTGTGGTTTGCCGATGAAAGCCGTTTTGGTTTGCTTCCGGTGTACCGCCGGTGCTGGACGCAAAGAGGGCTTCGGCCGCACAAAAAATATCAGACAAGATACCAGTGGAGCTACTGTTACGGAGCCCTCGACGTGGTCAACGGCGAGATGGTATGCATCCAAACCCCTAGCACGAATCTACAGTGGACGGAGGCTTTCCTCCAACAGATCAAAAAGCAATATCCTGAGGAGGAACATGTGGTTGTATGGGACGGGGCAGGCTTCCATCCGCACGACTCGGAGCACCCCAACGTCCCCCCGGGCATACATATCGTGAATTTGCCGCCGTATAGTCCTGAACTCAACCCGATTGAAAGACTTTGGGATATGATACAGGATCAAACGGCCAACAAACTGTGGCCGAGCATTGAGCGACTCGAAGAAGTCGTCGCAACCCATCTCAAAGACTGGTGGGAGGACACTGAAAAAGTCCTCTCTTTAGTTGGCGGAGGCTGGCAGCACATTCAAGCAAACGCTTCTGCCAAATAACTTATTATCATACCTAATGAGATTTGGTATTAGTCATGTTGGCATGACCCAGGCGGGAGCGATTCATGTGCTCGATCCAGGCATTGATAAATCCGCCTTCATTTTTGGCGAAGAGGCGAGACCAGCGGTAAAGGAAATACCACTGCTCGGCATGTTCCTCCCCATTGCGGTAGGCTTCCAGGGCTATTTGCCGCAGGGCCAGGGCGGTCTTGGTCCAGCCTCTGTCCTGGCCCGTGCGGACAACTCGATCGACGCCTTGCCCAAATGGTGTGACGAAACCCATTTCGGCTCCCGGCGATTTCCCCAGGGCATTTGGCAAAAACAAGCCACCAATGATGACCCATACCGCAGTAAAAGCCGCAAAAGGCTGGAGTTGCCTTCTAAGATCAACCATAGTCGAAGGAGTCCTCGACAAGCGGACTTTTTAAATAAATGGGTTCAGGAAACCTTGGAAGCGGTTTGATCTTGCTTGAAGATGAGGTGGTCGCCCTCTTCATCGACCTCGACCCGGATGGGATCGCCTTTTTTGACGTCTCCCCGGAGGATGGCTTCGGCCAGTGGATCTTCCAAATGGCGCTCCACCGCCCGGCGCAGGGGCCGGGCGCCGTATTTTTCGTCGTAGCCGTTTTCGATCAGAAAGTCTTTTGCTTCGGCGCTGAACTCAAAAACGATTTCCCTTTCCTTCAACCTCTGGGCCACACTATCCAGTTCAAGATCGACGATTTTGAGCAGGTGTTTCTTGGTCAGAGTGCGGAATACGACAATTTCGTTCACCCGGTTGAGAAACTCGGGTTTGAAAATGCGCTTGGATTCTTCCAGGATTTTTTCTTTTACCTTTTCAAAGGCACCATCGTCCGGGCCGCCACCGCCAAATCCAAGGGAGTGGGATCTTTGTAAAATCTGGGCGCCCACATTGGAGGTCATAATGATGATGGTGTTGCGAAAATCGACGGCCCGTCCAAGGCTGTCGGTCAATCGCCCATCTTCCAGGATTTGCAAGAGCAACTGGACAACGTCGGGGTGGGCTTTTTCAATTTCGTCGAAGAGAACTACACAATAGGGTTTTCTGCGAACGGTTTCGGTCAACTGCCCGCCTTCTTCGTAACCGACATAGCCGGGCGGCGATCCGATGAGCCGGGAAACAGAAAATTTTTCCATATATTCGGACATGTCGATCTGCACGATGGCATCCTGCTCACCGAACATTTTCTCCGCCAGGACTTTGGCCAAATGGGTCTTGCCTACCCCGGTGGGACCCAAAAACAGAAAGGAGCCGATAGGCCGGCGCGGATCCTTGAGATCGGCGCGAGAGCGGCGCAAGGCCCGCCCGATGACCTCCGTGGCGGGGTTCTGGCCTACCACAAAGTACTGTAAATCTGCTTCCAGCTTGAGCAGTTTGGCGGTTTCCTTTTCCTCCATGCGGCTGAGGGGAATGCCCGTCCAACCGGAAACGATCTGCAGCATCTCGTCCTCGTCCACCGTAATGGGCGTTTCTTCGCGGGTTTTCTTCCACTCCTGCAGAGCGGCTTCGCGCTTGGCCCGTAATTGTTTTTCCTCGTCGCGGTACTTGGCCGCCTCCTCGAAATGCTGTTTGCTGATGGCTTCTTCTTTTTGCTGGCAAACTTCCTCGATTTTGTGGCCCATTTCCTCGATTTCAGGAGGCCGGTTGAGAGAATCGATGCGGGCCCGGGCTCCGGATTCATCCAGCACGTCGATCGCTTTGTCCGGCAGGTAGCGACCGGTGACGTAGCGGTTGGACAACTTGGCGGCCGCCTCGATGGCTTTGACGGTGTAGGTGACCTTGTGGTGCTCCTCGTATTTGTGGCGTATGCCGTGGAGGATTTTAATGGTATCATCGACGGACGGAGCATCAACTATGACGCTCTGGAAACGGCGATCAAGTGCGCTGTCCTTCTCGATGTGCTTTCGGTATTCCCCCAAGGTGGTGGCCCCGATGCACTGCAACTCTCCCCTCGAAAGGGCAGGCTTGAAAATATTGGAGGCATCCATGGCCCCTTCGGCCGCCCCGGCTCCCACAATGGTGTGCAATTCGTCGATAAAAATGATGACGTTTTTAGCCCTGCGGATTTCGTCCATGACGGCTTTGATGCGCTCCTCAAACTGACCGCGGTATTTGGTTCCGGCCACCATGAGAGCCAAGTCGAGGGTGATCACCTTCTTGTCGGCCAGAATTTCCGGCACCAGATCGTTGGAGATTTCCTGGGCAAGACCTTCCACGATGGCGGTCTTGCCGACGCCAGCCTCCCCGATGAGCACGGGGTTGTTTTTGGTGCGCCGGCAGAGAATCTGGATGACTCGGCGTATTTCCTGTTTGCGGCCGATTACCGGATCGAGTTCCTTATTGCGGGCAAGCTCCGTCAAGTCGCGCCCGAAGGCCTTCAAGGCCGGTGTTTTTACCTCCTTTTTCTCCTCCCCACCGATTCCGGCAGTGGAGGGAATGGCCTCTTCATGGTCGCCCGTAAAATTGGGATCCAATTCGCTTAAAATTTCGTTGCGGCAACGCTCAATGTCCACATCGAGGCTTTTCAGAACCCGCGCCGCCACGCCCGCGCCTTCACGCAAAAGGCCGAGCAGGATGTGCTCGGTGCCGACATAGCTATGGTTCAAGGCACGGGCTTCTTTTCCGGCCAGGGCGAGCACTTTTTTCACCCTGGGGGTATAGGGAATGTTGCCAGTGGGCTTGGATTCCGGGCCTTTGCCGACCTGCTTTTCCACCGCCGAGCGCACGGTTTCCAAATCCAGTCCCATTTTTTGAAGGACATTGACGGCGACTCCCTGCCCCAGATTGATCAATCCGAGCAGAAGGTGTTCGGTCCCCACATAATTATGATGGAACCGGTCCGCTTCTTTGCGGGCCAGGGCCAAAACCTGCTGGGCTCTGGGTGTAAAATTATTCATCGGTTCCATTGGCATGATTACTGGTATATAGAAAATTTATTTTAGTTTGTCAAAATTAAGTGTCGGCCATGTCGATAATTGTTCTCGAATATACGTTGCCCGGTGTTCATCGCGTTCTTCCGGAGCGCCCTTCCCCCGGCAGGCATATTGGATATGCCCTGGTTGGCTCTCAATCATAATTCGATCCACGCTGCGGCGGAACTTGCTCGGAAACAGGTCCAGATCGACAGCCAGCCTGAGCAGGGAGAGCAGTTTCATGGTTTCCGCTGAACTGAGGATATGACTGTGCTGCAAAACCCCGTAGGCGCGTCCGATTTTATCGCAAATTTTTGCCCGTTCTTTTTCCAACAGAACCAGCCGGGCATTCTTTTCCTGTTCCAATACGGAGGTCAGGACATTGTGCAGCCGGGCATATATATCCTCTTCGCTCTCTCCCAGAGTCTGCTGGTTGGAAATCTGAAAAATGCTTCCGCTGGCATCGGAGCCTTCGCCGAAGAGTCCGCGCACCGCTATGCCCAGTTGGTTAACGGCCCTTACCACTTTTTCCATCTGGCTGGACAAAACGAGGCCGGGCAGGTGCATCATGGCCGAGCAGCGCAATCCCGTACCGACATTGGTGGGGCAAGCGGTTAAATAACCCAAATCGCAGGAGAATGCGTAATCCAAATCCTCCTCCAATTTTGAATCGACCAAATTAACGGCCTCCCAAAGTTGCTGGAATTGAAATCCTCTGCTCACCAACTGTATGCGCAAGTGGTCTTCTTCGTTGACCATGATCGAGAGAGTCTGGTCCTGGCTGATGCAAACGCCGGCGCCTTCCCGGCAGCCCATCAGCTCGCGGCTGATCAGCCGCCTTTCCATCAAAATTTGTTTTTCCAGGTCCTCCAGGTCTTCAATGGCCAGCGAATCGCTATTTTCCATTTCAGACAATTTGCCCAAGGCATTGAGACATGAGGACAAAATGTCCTTCTTTTGAGACTTTTTGGCCCACCCCGGAAAAGGGTATTTTTCCAGGTTGCGGGCAAGCCTTACTCTTGTGCTGATGACCACGGGCGTACCTTCCCCAAGGGCCTCGGCCAAGGCGCCCGGATTTTCAAGTATGCGGTCAATTTTCATTTTTCTCCGATTTCAGCGGCAGTTTGGGATGTTTTTTTCAGGTTTTCGATTTTGTCGCGGCAAACGGCAGCATCTTCGTATCTCTCCTCTTTAACGGCAATATTCAGCTCGCCTTCTAGCTTTTGTAATTGTTTGTTAAAATTTAGATGTTCGAGCGAGCGATGGGGAATTTTCCCCTGGTGCGAAATGCTTTTATGCATTTTCGCCAACATGGGTTCTATCAATGGCTTAAGGTAATCGTAACAGTCCGGGCAGCCAAGCCGTCCATGTCGATTGAAATCGTTTGAAGAAAGGCCGCAACGCTTGCAGATTATCGATTTTTCAAGGGAAATTGTTTCCAGTTTTTGGCCGGAGGAAGGAGCAAAAAGGTCTTCCAGGGAAAAAACATCCGGGTCGGTCATTCCTTTGGCCTCCGCGCAATCCTCACAAAGATGGATTTTGTGGATTTTATTATGGGCAATTTGCGTCAGGTGAACCGTGGCCGCCTGATCGCATACCTGGCATTGAATGGGCTCTCCCATGATAAGTTTATGAATTGAGGGCTGCCGATTGTGTTCGTTCAAATGAGTATTACCCTGTTAATATTTAATATTTCTTCTCTCCTTTCAAATACAATGAGCAAAAATTGGGCCAAAATATTTCATGGGCCGCAACAAGTATTAAAGACCTTTCTACATCGGCATAAGACACCGCTGCCTAAAGAAATGTGCCATTGCCATCATGGGTAGCTAAATTTTTGTAGGTTTCCATAAATTGGATGGTTACTGGGCCGGGTAAGCCGTTTCCCATTTTGCGCCCGTCAATCTCCGTTACCGGCACTACTTCAGCTGCCGTGCCGGTGATGAAACATTCTTGCGCCACCCAAAGGTCATAACGGGTAAGGTTGGTTTCAACCACTTCGATACCGCTCTCCCGGGCCATGTCTATAACCACTTGCCTGGTTATGCCCAGCAGCGCTCCGGCATAGGACGGCGGGGTGTAAACGATTCCTTTTTGCGCGATGAACAGGTTCTCGGTGGTGCATTCGCTGACATAACCCTGGTCGTTCATCATGATGGCCTCCATGCAGCCTGCGTTGATCGCCTCAATTTTGGCCAGGATATTGTTGAGGTAATTGAGGGACTTAATGTTCGAGGGCAAGGAACCGGGACCGTTGCGCCGCGTTGGAACTGTTATTATTTTCAACCCTTCGGTGTAATATTCTTCCGGAAAAAGCTGAATGGCATCAGCGATCACGATGAGCTGAGGGTCCTTGCATTTAAAGGGATTGAGCCCCAAAGTTCCACGGCCCCGGGTGACCACGAGCCGGATATATCCATCTGTAATGCCATTGCCGCGGCAGGTATCGCAAACGGCCTCGGCGATCTCCTGGCGGCTCCAGGGCAGCCCCAACAAGATAGCCTTTGCCGAATACTCCAGCCGCTCAAGGTGCGCATCGAGCTTGAAAACACACTTGTTATAAACACGAATCCCCTCGAAAACGCCATATCCATAAAGAAGGCCATGGTCGAATACGGATACCCGCGCCTCTTCCTCATCCACTAATTTACCGTTCAGAAAAACTTTCATTGCATCATTATCGAATTTATATGTGAAAATAGGGATTTTTGATAGAATTTCATCGTTTGTCTAGCGAGAATGAAAAGCATTACCGGAGATGAATTGCAACACCGCATAAGATTTTCAATAATTTAAACAATTGATCTATAGAACTTTAGAACACCATATTATAAATTATAAATTATGAAAAACACTTCAGTCGGTCTCATCGGTTGCGGAAAAATCAGTTCGGCCTACATCGAATGCATCGAAAATTTCGATCATTTGCAATTGAGGGCCTGCGCCGATATCAATCCCGCAGCATCCAGGGAAAAAGCGCAGGAATACAGCATTCCCAAGGCTTGCCCAGTTGAAGAACTGCTTGATGATCCTGGCATCGACATCGTCCTCAATCTCACCATCCCCGCGGCACATGCCGGGGTGTCTAAAGCCGCCCTTCTCAAAGGCAAACACGTTTATTGTGAAAAACCCTTGGCCCTGAACCGCCGCGATGGCCGGGAATTGCTCGCATTGGCCGCCCGAAACGGTCTTCGCATCGGCTGCGCCCCAGATACCTTTCTGGGCAGTGGCCTACAAACCTGCCGACTATTAATTGATAGCGGCGCCATCGGCGAACCGCATGCCGCCACCGCCTTCATGGCCGGCCCCGGGCCGGAAAGTTGGCACCCTAATCCCTCTTTTTACTACCAGAAAGGAGGTGGACCGCTTTTCGATATGGGACCCTATTATTTGACTGCCCTGGTTTTTCTCCTCGGACCGGCTAAACGGGTGACGGCAATTTCACAAATTTCCATGCCCGAAAGAGTGGCAACCTGTGAAGAACAATATGGATTGCACATAAAAGTAGAGACCCCCACCCACTACAGCGGCCTCCTTGAATTTGAATGCGGCGCCCTCATCACCACCATGTTCACCTTCGACGCCATGGGCCGCGCAACTCATCCGCATATGGAAATCTATGGGAGCAAGGGAACCCTCATTTGCCCCAATCCCAATAAATTCGACGACCCCGTCCTCCTGAAAACATCAACAGATGAAGAATGGCAAAACATTGAGCACACCCACAACCACTTTTCCGGCAGAGGAATAGGCCTGGCCGATATGGCCCGTTCTATTGATGAAAATCGCCTCCACCGGGCCAATGACCAATTGGCCTATCACATTCTGGACATCATGCAGGGATTCGACGAATCCAGCCAAAACCGCCAACCCCTGGAAATCCAAAGCACCTGCCTCAAATCCGAACCCCTGCCGCCTGATTTCTCCGCTGAGGACTGGCTTCTTCCCAAACCAAAACCGGAACCGGAGGAAGCACCCGGTGCCGCTTCGAGTGAAAATGCTTGAAATAGTCATTAATAAGACGAATATATAGTAGTTGCTAGGTAGGATAACTCAAAAGCAAATAGTTCTTTGAAGTTGGCGCCGCAAACTGCCCTTCATCCCATAATTGAAAAAGCGAGATAAAATAACCGCTGTTTTCACCAAAAAATTTAAAGCAAAACACTTTCATGGGGGTGTTCCGGAATTCGACCCGGTAGTAAGGTTCATGGCGGCAGGCCGGAGATGATGGTTGGCTCCGACATCAATTCCATCACAGCCATTAAACGGCGAAAACGAATACGCACTTGCCGCCTAATTGAGCGGCAACGTCTCTTTGCCCACACCTGCTAAGCAAAAGAGGCGACGTCAGCAGGCATAGCCCCAACCGGGCGTCCGGGGGCGGGCCGTAAACCAACAGGGCGCTGGCCGGCAAAAGCGCGCTTTTTCGCCCACCGCACGGCGAGACTCCATAAATAAAAAAGCTAAGCCTGTAGAAGCTCTGAACCAAAACACCGGGGACGCGGGTTCGACTCCCGCCACCTCCACCATTTAAATATTTTATAATCTATTGATTATTGATCGGACCCCATCTTTGCTACCACTTTAAGTGAGAGTCTTTCCTTAGGTTTGGTATTGTAGGTTTTGCAGCGGGTGGCGGAATGAGGCCGTAGGCCGAATGGAGCCAGCCGCTGCTTTGTTGATTGTTCGCCAGAGTCTGGCAAATGTATTTGGGGAGAGAAAGCCTAATCGGCTGTGGGGGTGTTTCGCGTTGTATTTGTGTCGCCATTGTTCGACCACCACACGCGCTTCGGTCACGCTCAGGAACAGTTCCTGATTAAGGCATTCATCGCGCAAACGATTATGAAAGGATTCTATATGTCCATTCTGCCAAGGGCTTCCTGGATCAATGTATGCAATGGCAATTTCCTGCCGCTGCAGTTCTTCTTTGTGCCGCTGCAGTTCTTCTTTGACTTGGTGGGCTATAAACTCCGATCCGTTGTCCGAGCGGATGCACTGAGGTTTGCTGTTCTCCTTTATGGCTTTGTTCAATACCTCTACCACATCGGTACTTTTCAGTGAGCGCGCAACCTTAATGGCCAGGCATTGTCGGGTATGTTCATCGATCAGTGTCAAGAGCCTGAGCGGACCGCCCCGGTCGGTGCGATCCGCCACAAAGTCCCAACTCCACACATGGTTGGGCTGCACTGCTCGGGTCGGGGTAGCCGTGGATTGGCCCTGCCGGCGACGGCGCTTGCCAGGCGGCCGCACACCCAGTCCTTCGAAACGACGCACTTTTTGGACGAATTTGCGACTCACGGGCCAGCCTTCATGGGCCAACAAAGCGCGGATCCGACGATAGCCATAGCGAGGGTGCTTCTTCGAAAAGGCAATGATGCGTGTCACCAGTTTATGCCTATACTCAGTAGCTTTCTTGGGTTCATACAGGTAGGTTGAGCGATGCAACCCAAAATACTGACAGGCCCGACGCAGCGAGCACGACCCTTGGGCCAATACATGCTTCACCGCTTCCTTTTTCTGCTTCGGGCCTACCATTTTTTTGCGTTCACCTCCTTGAGCACACGGTTCTCCAGCATCTGCTCGGCTACTATCTTCTTAAGCTGCGTGTTTTCGCGCTCCAGCTCCTTCAGCCGCTTGGCGTCACGTAGCTCCATGCGGCCATACTTTTTACGCCAACGATGATAGCTTTGAGGACTAATATTGTGGGACCGACAGACATCCTGGATGCCTTTGCCTGCGTCTACTTCGCGCAGCGCAGTATCGTTATGATCTGTTCAGGGGTGTATCTTTTTTGCTTCATAGGTCTTTCCGGTAATTTCTCCAGAAAGACTCTCACTGGCAATGGTCATGTTTTTGGCGGTCACATCAAATCAGCTCGCTATAAGTATATTTAAGTAACTTATTATTAACCACATAACGATTATTTCAAGCTAATTTTCTTATGATGAATTGGGAAATATGGGCTATTATCGCTTACTTTGCACTCGGTGATATTAATGGACAATTGTTTGATGGCACTGATTTTGTCGCGGAAAGAGGCGGCATCCTCGTATCGTTCACTAGCCACCGCCTGTTCCATTTTGTCCTCCAATTGCCGGATGCGGTCGTTGATCAAGTTTTCGGCTATGGCTTTGGCGGGGATCTTGCCCAGATGCTGGGAGCCGGATTGCAGTTTTTCCACAATCGGCCTCAGGAGGCCAGCAAAGGTTTCATAGCACTCGGGGCAACCGAATCGGCCAAATTTTTCAAAATCCTTTTGGGTAAACCCGCAGGCTTCACAGCGGACGACCTGCGTCAAGTCAAGTGAGTGAATTTGCGGGGATTTTGCGCCCAGCTTGAGCACACCAATTCCTTGGGCGGATACGGATTCCACTTCCTCGGCATGTTCCTGGCAAAGGCATATTTTGGTCACTTTCCCCCCCTTGACGAAGGATAAAAATACCGAGGCCGGATTTCCGCATTTGGAACATTTAGGCTCCTTGTTCATTATTATTAATATGACGCAATTTTTGCTCAATGACAATAGCGTTGTTGGCAAAAATCACAATTTGTAGTATTTATTCCCTTGCTTGTTCATACGATCGATGGATTTCGCCTCACCGCTCGTTACTGCCGACAGTTTTCCTTCTCGCTCGCATCCCAGCTTCAAAATCCAGAGGAAAACAGTCTTCCCCGGTTGGATAACAAAGCCCAAAGCCATTTTATTTCAAAAAAACTGAAAGGTAATAGAAAACCTGCCGACTATAATAGCCTACGCCATTTTTATATGGACATGATTTATTTTCCCCGAAAGGGGTTTTGGGGTAAAAACATAGTTAGAGGCTGTCCCAAAAATATAAAGATTTTATAGTCAACTGGATGACGTTGATAAAAAGAGCCGGAAAGAGCAAGTTTTTGCTCGATCCGGCCAAAAAAGGGTTCTATAATTGAGTTAGCGAAAATCAATATAGCCCTTTCTATGAAAAATATAGCCATCCAATGCCTCCTGCGTCCAGCTTTAACTGTGGTCGACCGGTGCCTCGATTACGATAACTTCCGCGCCACCATTGATCGAATCGATCGGCTGCTGATCGACTCGGAGGTGGAATCGCAGGCCATTGAGCTGGCCTTGGAGGGGTGGCCGCCAATGGGTCTAAAGGCCCGGCGGCAGCGGGCCAGTTTTGCCATCAAGGCACTCACTGCGCATGGATACGCTGGGCCGTCTGCTCGGAGGGATTTCGTTTCGGCATTTGTCGCGGGCTCTGGGCAGCAGCGATCTGTTGGCCGACTTTTGCCGTGTCCGGCAGATCGATGGCATCAGGGGCATCTCCAAAAGCACCCTGGAGGGGGCCTCGAAGTTTTTCAGCGAAGAGCAGTTGAGGGCCTTGCACCGGACCTTGACTGAGGTGGTGGGCGATGCCCTTCTGGCCCGGCAGGTGGGATTGGACAAGCCGATTGACACCACCATTTGCCTGATCGACGGCACCTGTTTGGAGGCTAACATTCATTGGCCGACGGACTGGGTATTACTCAAGGATGTAGCCGGCACGTTGCTCAAAGCGATCCGGCTGATCCGCGAGAAGGCCGGTTTGCGCCATCGCATGCCGATCGAACCGGAGCCCTTGGCTCGGCAGATGAATCGGCTGTGCATACAGATGACCCACAGCCGGCGGCGAAAGGACAGCGCGCGGCAGCGCAAGGGTATCTTGAGGCAGATGAAAAAGCTGCTCAAACGGATCGGGGAGCATGCCCGCAGTCACCGGGAATTATTGCAAGCCTGCTGGGAGCAAAGCGATTACAGCGAAAAACAGGTCCAACAGATCCTCGCCCGGATGGAGCGCATGAGCGAGCAAATCCCGGTGGTCATCAAACAGGCGCACGAGCGGATCATTGGCGGCCGCCAGGTGAAAAACGCAGAGAAAGTCTTGAGTGTTTACGAACTCGATGGGCAGGTGATTGTGCGAGGTAAAGCGGGCCAAGAGGTCGAGTTCGGCAACACCCTGTTTTTGGGAGAAAGCGTTGAAGGGTACCTGCTGGACTGGAAACTCTACGGCAGCCGAACTCCAAGCGAAAATGAACAAATGCAAGAGAGTTTGCAAAGACAGAACCGCTTCAACCTGGAAGAACCCATAGCGGCCATGTGCGCGGACCGGGGATTTGCCTCCCAGCGGGCCCGCCGGCAGTTAGCCCAGGAGGGAATCTATGACGCGCTCTGTCCACGCGATCCGAAGCAGTTGAAAAAACGGATGGAGGAACCACTGTTCAGACAATTGCAAAAGCGCCGGGCCAGCACCGAAGGGCGGATCGGGGTATTGAAGAATCGCTGGCAGGCCGGGCGGTTGCGCAGCAAAGGCTTTGCCAACCGCTCGATCAGCGTAGCCTGGTCGGTACTCTCGCACAACCTATGGAAAGTAGCCAAGATGCTGGCCCAGCAAGACGAACTAAAAACCAAAGCGGCGGCCTAGCCCGGATATTTCGTAAAAAAAGTATCGTTGATATGCTTAACTGCTGATATACAGCAGGATAGATCAATAATTAAAGCAATATCAGCGATGACAAAAGGTAAACAATTAAAGCTACAGTTGACAAGGGTAAAAGGCCGCCGTGTGCGGGTTGATTTCAAGGGCGGAGAGGTTACTTCGGATGCCGGACTGCTTTTGATCCGGGAAGTGGATCGGCAGTTGGGCTTGACCGAACGAGCGGCCCGACAGTTAGTGGACAAACGGCAGAAGGGCAAAGTACGCCATGAGGTATTGGGGATGCTGCGGCAGCGCGTTTACGGGCTGGTGGCGGGCTATGAGGATTTGAACGACTTTGATACCCTGCGCCACGATCCATTGTTGCAAACGGTAACGGGGCGCATTGAAACGTTGGCCAGCGCGCCGACTTTGTGTCGTTTTGAAAACGGGCAGGATCGGCGGGCGGCCTTTGCGGTAAACGAGCTGTTGGTCGAACAGTTCATGGGCTCCTTTGCCGAGGAACCCGAAGAGATCATCCTGGACTTTGACGCCACCGACAATCCGGTGCACGGGCTCCAGGAGGGACGTTTTTTCCACGGTTATTATGATCATTACTGTTTTCTGCCGCTATATGTTTTTTGCGGTGATCAGCTGCTGGTGGCCTACCTGCGGCCGAGCAAGATCGATGCCAGCAAGCATGCCGGGGCCATCCTCAAATTGCTGGTTAAACGGATTCGCCAAAGCTGGCCCCGTACGCGGATTATTTGGCGCGCCGACAGTGGATTTTGTCGAGACCGGATACTCTCTTGGTGCGACCGCAACGAAGTTAGTTACATCGTGGGGATGGCTCGCAATGCACGCTTGCAGCAAGACGCCCAGCAGTTGCAAAAGCAGGCCAAAGAATGGTTCGAACTAAGGGGTAAAAAACAACGGTTATTCCAGGACTTCGTCTATGCTGCCGATTCGTGGCGATGGCTGCGGTTGGTCATCCATAAAGCCGAACACACCGCACAGGGGTCCAACCCGCGCTTCGTGGTGACGAACCTGCCGGGCGATCCCCAGGAGCTTTACGACAAGGTATACTGTGGCCGCGGTGAAATGGAGAACCGAATCAAGGAACAGATGCAATTGTTCAGCGAGCGCACCAGCGCCCATCAATGGTGGGCCAATCAGTGGCGATTGCTCTTGTCGGCGCTGGCCTACACCTTGATGGAAGCCATGCGCCGGTTAGCCTTAAAAGGGACGAAGTGGGCGCGGGCCCAATGCCACACCCTGCGGCTCAAATTAATCAAGATCGGAGCGGTCATCGTGCGCAACACCCGAACGATTCACTTTCACCTAAGTGAGAGTTATCCTTGGGCCAGTCTTTTCAACCATGCGGCCCGCCGATTGGTGCCAACCTAAAGGGTGCATTGGTGCTGCCCCCGGCACTACCGAACCAATGGGGGAAAGGGGGCAGTGTCTCTACACCCTGAAAAACACCTAAAAATCAAGACGATCTGCTCAAAATACAAAGAAATCCATCTCCAATAGCAATAACGAGCCAAACTTTACCCTTCATGAAATATCCGGGCTAGAGAGCGGAAAAGCAAGGACAATACTTTTTCACAGCCTTACTGTCGGCTCATACAAAGAAAACCAGGCAACCGGACCCCAAAACCAGTATCCTAACGTCATAGGAGAGCAAAGTTGATACTCTCCCAAATGCAGATACCTCTAAAATGAGCGCCTATCAAAAGCCCTCGCAAAAATCACCCTTTTGGGACAGCCTCTATCGTAGCACCATTTTCGCGCAGTTATCCGGTGGCTGGGGGCCGGACGGCATGGCCCTGGATGTCGACGGAAATCTCTACATCGCCCACGTCGGCGGGGGAAATATTCTCATCCTGAGCAAAGATGGAGACCTCCTGGAAAGGATTCCGGTTGGCGGGCCTCGCCCCACCAACCTGGCCTTCGGCGGACCGGAGCGGAAAACGCTCTATGTTACCGAAGTGGATACCGGATCGGTCTTCTGCTTCGATGTCGATACCCCCGGCCTGCCTCTTTTTGGTTAGTAATCCATTTCCCGTCCAAAAGCCGCCGCCGATTATAGAGATTAATCGGCTTCATCCACGACCGGATTCTCCAGCCGGCCGATTTTCTCGATTTCGATGACCACATTATCGCCCGCCTTGAGCCAGCGAGGTGGTTTTGCCGCCATCCCCACCCCGTGCGGAGTTCCCGTCATGATAACCGTGCCCGGTAGCAGAGTCGTGCTTCCACTGAGAAACTCAATCAAAGTGGGAACATCGAATATCATGTCGTTGGTATTCCAATCCTGCATCGCTTCGCCGTTGACAATGGTTTTTATGGAAAGGGCGTTGGGATCGGGCACATCTTCGGGCGTCACCAGACAGGGGCCAAGCGGCGCAAAGGTATCGAAAGTCTTGCCTCGGCACCATTGGCCTCCACCAAAATCTTTTTGCCAATCGCGAGCGCTGACGTCATTGCCGCAGGTATACCCGAGAACGTAATCGAGGGCGTTTTCCCGGCTCGCGTTCTTGCAGGTTTTACCGATCACCACGGCAAGCTCGCACTCATGATCGACCTCGTTGCTTTTAAGATGGGTGGGCAATACGATCGCCTCCCCCGGATTCAACACGGTATTGGGGCCTTTCATAAAAAGAATAGGCTGTTTCGGCAGGGGCGATCCCGTTTCCTCTGCGTGCCGCCTGTAATTGAGCCCGATGCAAAGAATGCACACGGGTTCAATCGGGGCCAGTGTTTTAGCCACCTCAACCCTCTGTTCGGTTACTGAAAAGTCGCCAAATATATCGCCTTCAATCAAAAACGATTCTCCGTCATCTTGAAGGGAGGCATGTCCCGTATTTCCAGCCGTGTCTATAAAACGAATGATTTTCATAACTTGTATTTTACATGTAAAGCCCGGCCCATGTTTTTTTGGCCGGACGCTATTATCTTTTATATTGAATTACCTTGGCAGTAAATCAACTGCATTTGAAATTTCAATTATCGTACGCGTTATTAGTCAATAGCCATTTCACTCCTAACAACCTTATCGCCACCAGATTCCAGGTGCGGCAGGCCCATTTAAGAAGGCTTCCCCAATCTCACCAAGCCAAAGCCTATAGGCTTGCTGGCCAGTCTTTTTAAGCCTGCAAAAGCTCGGGCTTGTTCATTTTCCAGGCGGCTGCCCCAGCCAGCAGTGTCATCAATACGATGATACCCCATTCATTCAATGTTGGGATGACATCAGCGCCCTTTCCTGCCGGAATGGATTTGCCGGGCACATCTTCATAGGCCCAGTCGACGATTTTGATTGAGGTGCTGCCTGCCGCAAGGTTGACCCGGATCCAGCCGAAGTGCTCGCCATCTGCATTGGTAAACCGGACGCCGATGAACTTGTTGGTACCATCGGGGAAAGGGCCATAATTAGAGATGCCAAATAATGCAGGGTCGCCGCCGTAAAACCAGAATCCATTCGGGCCAGAGTTGGCAATATTGTAGTTTGCGCTCAAGGGCTTGGCAAGGGGGGGACCGTAATTGGTAGAGTAATATTTAATTACGCCCGCGTCATCGTTGTAAAAATCCAGTGGTTCGAGGAGAGCGACATATTTAGGATAAGAGAACGTCTCGATAAAATTGCTAATTGCTTATAATAAAGTCACTCTGGCCATCACTGTCCATATCAATGCGATACTTGGTATTCGTCTCGTTCGTAGCCGTCAGCATAATATTCCGCTCGCCGCTATAAACTATGACGGCTTCGGCCGCAGGGGCGATGGCCAGGGCTGCACCACCGGCAGCAGCACTAGCCAAGGTGAGATTTCCGGGCTTTGCCAGACCTTTGCTTCGACCATTCCCTGCCGCAAGGGCCGATGCCCGGTAGGCCTCAAGCTTGTTCTTTAAATCACTGATTTTCCTGACTTCTGGCTTTTTCTTCATCATGTAGGAGATTTTGGGGGTGAATAAACAAGCTTGTACTTTCTGGGGTATCAATCAGAAATTAATTTTGATATGCCCTTAAATGACCTATATGTCAATAAAAAAGGCCCCTACAGGGTTTCTGGCAGATCAAGTGCAAGTTTAGTATAAGATACGGGTAAAGGTATGAAATTAATACTTTTACCGTTGCCTAAATAATTACACAACATGTTGGTTTTCAACATGGTGCCCGAGGGGGGACTCGAACCCCCACGCCTTTCGGCACCAGATCCTAAATCTGCAGTCCGTATATTTGAGGATGTTTGAGGATATCCATATATTATTTATAGCCAATAGGTTACACATATTCAAATATTCTCAAATATCTTGACACAACGCTCTACGGGTGTAACCAGGGTGTAACTGGGGTGTAACCAATATCGTTAGAATGATGCAAAAAACACAGAAAAAGCAAGGAATGCGGTCTGTCCATGAGCATAGGACGCGTAAAGGAAACCGTATTTTCAAACAACCAAAGACCAAGAATGGAAAAATAGTAGGATGGTCAAAGAACTACATATTTCTTGTGAAAAGAAACGGCAGGCAATTTTCATTCCCGACCGGTACCAACAAAAGGGATGCAGGAAGGTTGGCGGACAAAATTGCTGATTTTCTCAAAGCCCCTGACAACTCACCTCAGATGGCTCTAAAGAGATTCTTTCCCAACAAATACGAACAAAAATTTGGAATCGACGAAAAAGACAGGAAAAAACCCACATTGGGCGATCTTCTCGAAGCATATCAAAATCATTACATCCGTGATCGCGACCGAACAAAAAGAGAGGTGGCTCAAACGATTAGACGAATCTCGGCATTTATTCAAGGTGAGCGGAAACTTCCCCGCAAAGGAAGAACCAGGGCGGTTCTTGAGGCAAGGAACAAGAAAGCCGATTCCTTGCTTGCGGAGAGATTAACCCCACAGAAACTCAACTCTTTCAAATCCTTTTTATTGAAACAGGCAGGGGCCAACGAAATTGCTAAAGGCCGGGCAAGAACCACATGCAATGCCTACATGAGAAATGCTGGGCAGCTTTTCACCAATCGAGTCGTCAGAATGTGTTATGGAGAATTACTGATGCCAGACAATCCCTTCGATAAAATTGAAAAAGAGGAGGAACCAGGACATTTTTACGAATCAATGATCGATCCTGAAAATTTACTGAAACATGATGTGACCGCCGAAAACACTACCATTGCCAGTGAGAGTCTTTCTGGAGAAATTACCGGAAAGACCTATGAAGCAAAAAAGATACACCCCTGAACAAATCATAACGATACTGCGCGAAGTAGACGCAGGCAAAGGCATTCAGGATGTCTGTCGGTCCCACAATATCAGTCCTCAAAGCTACCATCGTTGGCGTAAAAAGTATGGCCGCATGGAGCTGCGTGACGCCAAGCGGCTGAAGGAGCTGGAGCGCGAAAACACGCAGCTTAAGAAGATTGTAGCCGAGCAGATGCTGGAGAACCGTGTGCTCAAGGAGGTGAACGCAAAAAAATGGTAGGCCCGAAGCAGAAAAAGGAAGCGGTGAAGCATGTATTGGCCCAAGGGTCGTGCTCGCTGCGTCGGGCCTGTCAGTATTTTGGGTTGCACCGCTCAACCTACCTGTATGAACCCAAGAAAGCTACTGAGTATAGGCATAAACTGGTGGCACGCATCATTGCCTTTTCGAAGAAGCATCCGCGCTATGGCTATCGTCGGATCCGCGCTTTGTTGACCCATGAAGGTTGGCCCGTGAGTCGCAAATTCGTCCAAAAAGTGCGTCGTTTCGAAGGACTGGGTGTGCGCCCGTCTGGCAAGCGCCGTCGCCGGCAGGGCCAATCCACGGCTACCCCGACCCGAGCAGTGCAGCCCAACCATGTGTGGAGTTGGGACTTCGTGGCGGATCGCACCGACCGGGGCGGTCCGCTCAGGCTCTTGACACTGATCGATGAACATACCCGTCAATGCCTGGCCATTAAGGTTGCGCGCTCACTGAAAAGTGCCGATGTGGTAGAGGTATTGAACGATGCCATAAGAGAGAACGGCAAACCTCAGTGCATCCGCTCGGACAACGGATCGGAGTTTATAGCCCACCAAGTCAAAGAAGAACTGCAGCGACAGGAAATTGCCATCGCATACATTGATCCAGGAAGCCCTTGGCAGAATGGACATATAGAATCCTTTCATAATCGTTTGCGCGATGAATGCCTTAATCAGGAACTGTTCCTGAGCGTGACCGAAGCGCGTGTGGTGGTCGAACAATGGCGACACAAATACAACGCGAAACACCCCCACAGCCGATTAGGCTTTCTCTCCCCAAATACATTTGCCAGACTCTGGCGAACAATCAACAAAGCAGCGGCTGGCTCCATTCGGCCTACGGCCTCATTGCGCCACCCGCTGCAAAACCTACAATACCAAACCTACGGAAATACTCTCACTTAAAGTGGTAGCAAAGATGGGGTCCGATCAGGTAGCCCGCTCGGCGAGAAAAGCACGTCCCGCACGGTGGAACAGCCAGACGTGATCGTGTGAATCGACTTCAACGCCGGACACCTGTCCGAGCTCGAAGTTTTCCGGAAGCTTAGGCCAGCCGTGCACAACTTTGTAACCGGGTGAACCGGTGCTGGCATTAGAGTAGGCACGAGTAGGCACAGATGAACAGAATCGAGATGCACAAAATGATCTTTTTGTAATCCATTTCTCCTCGCTTGATAAATGTTACAATCTCGATGTGATTCTGAAAAAATCTTTTTTGACACTAAATACGGCTAACATATTGTAGACAGCCTCTTCGCAGTCAATGATTGGATACTATAATATTTTGGTCGAATTTTACAAGAAAGTTTGTTATTCCCTGAATTACAGGCTCGTACACGCAGAAATCAGGGGGAAACCCGCTCTTTTCGTTCTATCGCGGCTATTTCCCTCAACCCCTAACTCGCTTCTCACAACCTCCCCCTACTCCCTTAATCAACAGGCAATGGCAATCGCAACCCCTTCGTCGATTTCCCGGAATTTGCCGATCTGATATACAACACCGAGCCGCCCGATGTATTTGGCGGTGAACCCATTGAAGGCTTCCCCGGGTGGCGTAGCTCTTCCTGGTATCTGAATTACAATGTGGATTTCTGGCCCTGGATTTATCACGATGAACATGGCTGGCAATTCGTTTCTGAGAACAGTGATGTGACCGCCAAATCAGATCTTTTGCCTGTATGCAATTTTATTGACTGTTTTCGGGTCCGATCACAGGTTTTTATTTAGCCGTGTATCCGGCGTCAACCGGCAAGTTGATACCGGTTATATAGGCGGAGGCATCACTGAGTAAAAAGGCGACAGGGCCTCCCAGGTCTTCCGGGTTGGCCATTCTCTCCAACATAGTTTTGTCGCAATAACGTTCAACAAAGTTTGAATCCTGGTCGGTGTAGCAGCCTCCCGGGGAAAGGCAATTTACCCGAATTCCATCCTTTCCGAGTATCGAGGCAAAGTAACGAGTCAGATTAATCCAACCGCCTTTGTGGAAAAAATAATCGGGGGGCTGGGTCATGTCTGTCCCCGTGTAGAGAGAAGGTTGTGGTCCAATCATTCCCTGGATGGAGCCTACAATAACGATGCTTCCCTCTCCATGGGATCGCATACCGTTGGCAATTTTTCGGGTAAGCTCGAAGACCCCGCCCGCATTGATCTGCATGGATTTCATCCAGGCATCCAAAGTATCATCCGGGCCATCCATGGTGCGAAGAACCGAGTTGTTTACCAAGCCGTGAATTTGCGGGTGGCTGCGGTCAAGAGCGGCACAAAATTCGTGGATGGAATCGGGTTGCTCCAGGTCAAGGACGCGGCATTCAGCGAGTCCACCGGATTCCTTGATTTCCGCAGCCAATGTTTCAAGTGAGGGAAGATTCCGGGAAGCGAGCACTAGATGGGCGCCGGTTCCAGCCAGCACTTTTGTGATTCCGCGGCCAAATATGCCTGCCGCTCCTGTTACGACGACCACCTTGCCGCTCAAGCTGAATAGGTTTTGGGATTGAGGTTTCATTGAGATCCAATTTATTTTTGATTAAGATATTGACGTGTGCCGGTTTTCCAGGATTTCAGGGCGGCTTGTGAAAACCGGGTGGCCCGGATTCCCTCCTCCAGGGTGGCGAGGCAATCCGGTTTCCCCTCGATGGCATCGAGAAATGCGTTTGCCTGGGCCATGTAGGCCATATCCCTATCAGGTTGAGGGGCGCTATGCCACCTCCAGGAGGATTCGCCCCGGTTCATCAAGCCCCAACGTTCACGATGAACCTCCACCCGGATCGAACCGTCTTTGCCGTGAATTAAAAAAGTAAATTCAGAGGTGGCCTGAAACTGTGTCACGGCATAGCTGACGAGGACCTTCCCATTGCGAGCGGTTGCGCTTAAAGTGTCTTCGACATCAACTTCCGGCAAGTAGAGATGATCGGCATCCACCGACACCGATTGGGCCGGGCCGACAAACCACCCGACCAGGTTGGAGTAGTGGGTCAAAACATCCTGGATCAGTCCCCCGCCGGTTTCATGCTTCCGGTAATAAGTTTTTTCATAACCGGGCCGATAGAATGAAAAATCCTGTCCTGAAATTAATTGAATGGCCAGCGCTTCGCCAATACGGCCATCCTGAACCGCCTTTCGGGCCTCGGCAAAGGCGGTATAGCAATGAAGCACATAGCCGATTCTCACTTCAACCGAAGGCCATTTCCCGACGGCCTCGATCAATGGTAAAATGTCCAGATAATTCAGGGCAAGCGGTTTTTCAATGAGAACGGGTTTGCAGTGAGAAACCCCTTCGACCGCCAAGGGAATATGGGATGGCGCCGGGGTGGCTATGACGCATGAGGTAATGCGTGAGTCCCGCAATGCCGCTACTGGATCCTCGACGGTTTCAATGCCATACTTGCGGGCTACGGTGTCGAGAATTGCAGGATTGAGGTCGAAGGCGGTCAATTCAGCCCGGCCGGTATTTTTAAAACACCGGACATGCCGTTCGCCAATGCTTCCGCAGCCAATTACGAGAACAGAATGCATCCTTTAATCAGGTTGACCAGATCTCGGCATGGCGCCGAAAGGCCGTCTCGCTTCGGTCGAGCGTTTCCTGTATGTCGTCCGCCGTGTGGGCTAGACTAAGGAACCACAAGCCCCGTTCAATTGCCCGAACCCCCTCTTCCAACAAACATCTGCGCAAATGCGCCCACCTGGGGGCATCATGACGCCGGGTATAATCCCGATAATCCCTGATTTGCGTCGTTTCCCGTTGTCCGGAGTTAAAGATGGTGGTGTGGAAAACAAGGCCCGGCCCCTGCGGAACCAGCGGTATACTCCACTTGTTGGCCAAATCCGCGAGGCCCGCCATAAGACTTTTGCCGAGGTTTTGGATTTCCCCCGGGTGTTTGTGGCCGAGAGATTCCAGGTATTGCAAGCACCAGTTGGAGGCCGCCAGGCAAAGGGGATTGGAGTTGAGGGTTCCCGCGTGGATGGTGTTTCCCTGGATTATGGGCTCGAAAACCTTGGTCTTCCCGGCCAGTGCCGCAAAGGGCGTTCCGCCACCAATGGCTTTGCCGAAAACAGTCAAATCCGGGTCGATACCAAGGACGCTCTGGGCGCCGCCGGCGCCAAATCGAAATCCGGTAATAGTTTCATCGACAATCATGAGAATGCCATGTTTTTGGCATACTTCGGTTATGGCCGGCATCAATCCATCGACTGGTTCCAGACAGGAGGTGTTGCAAACGACAGGCTCGAAAATGATGGCTGCAATTTGGTCCGCCACTGGTTCGAGGCGGGCACGAAGGTGGTCGGGATCGTTCCAGCGAGCGACCACAAACCGGTCCAGGACTTCCTGGATGACGCCCCGGCTGGGGTGAAGGTTGCTCGGGGCATCGTCCGGGCCCCACTCGTCTGGGGATGGAGCAAAACCGACCAGTCCCTCGTCCAGCCAGCCGTGGTAATGCCCTTCGAATTTAAGGATCCTGGGACGCCCCGTGTACGATCGGGCCAGCCGTAAAGCCGCCGCTACAGCCTCCGTCGCGCAATTGTTGAAGCGGACTTTTTCGACCGAAGGGACCATCCGGCAAAGGCGTTGGGAAACCTCCAATTCGAGGTCGCACTGGGCCGCCCAATGGGTGCCTTTGGCGGCTTGCCGACATAGAGCCTCTACCATGCCTTTGGGAGCATGACCATAGAGGATGGCGCCTTGACCGATCTGATAATCGATGTATTCGTTGCCATCCACGTCCCAGATACGGGGACCTGTTCCGTGTGTGAAATAAAGAGGGACGGGTTTCTCCATCAACCGGATGGCGCTGTTGATACCGCCGGCGATGGTCTTTTGGGAAGTAGCAAATCGTTTCCGGGATTTCTCAAAAGTATATGGCATTTGGTTAATGTAATTTTATTCGGGAAATAATTCCCTTTGATTCGGCTGATTTACTCCTTTTCGGAATGGAAACTATAAATGGCAAATTCGTAAACAGGCCTGTAAAGGTTAAATCTATTTACCACTATCTATAGATTGTCCCGAGGCCCTGATTAGGAGAAAATCAAGGTCGGCATTTAATTATTTCGTTAGTTATATGTTGATTCTTTTTACAAAATAAACCAAACAAAATATCAAGATATACCGGCTAGTCCGGCTAGTATTTCAATCACGTTTCTTAATAACCAATGTGATCTGATATTGAAGGTATTTTAAAATAAAATCTTAAAGTTCAGGAATGGAGTAACCGTTTGAAGCAGTTGGATATTATTCCCATAATACTTCATATCTTTTTCTCTAAACGCAATGCGAAAATCAAAAGTTCTCTCTAAACTAAGGGCTGGCAAGGTTGCCCGTATCTGCTGTCTTTATCACCCTGCCAACATGTTCCCCACCCATGCGGTTAATGCTGCTTACGATGGTGTTTGGCTGGATGTTGAGCATAATACATGGGATTTGAGGGAATTGCAGCGCTTGCTGGCTCTACATAAAATGGCGGATATCGACTGCATTGTTCGCCCATCCACATTGGGAAAAATAAAACTTTACAACCTATTTGAAAATGGCGCCACGGGGGTTTTGGTGCCTCATGTTTCCACCGTTGAACGGGCTCGATTTCTGGTTGAATCCTTAAAGTTTCCCCCCTTGGGCGAGCGTGGATTGGATGGTGCCGGAATTGATAATAATTTTTTTATCTCCGGAACCAATGGTTATCCTGAAGCCGCCAATAAAGAGACCCTCATCGGGATTCAGATCGAAACGGTGGAAGCCCTGGAAAATGTTGAAGCCATCGCCCAAGTGGAAGGTATCGATGTGTTGTTTATCGGCCCCGGAGATCTGGCATTGCGGCTCGGTTGCGAGATGAACTGGCAAGAACCGAAAATGATTGCCGCCCAGGACCGGATCGCCAAAGCCGCCGCCGCTGCTGGCATAAACTGGGGCAGGCCCTCCGGAACATCCGAAGATATTGCCAACCTGGTCCGAATGGGTGCCCGTTTTATTGCTCACGGGAGCGATTTTGAGGCCGTCCTCTGGTCCATGAGAAATCGTTATAAGGTTACTTTCGATAAGGCTTTAGGGGAGATGAAAAATGAGGATCCTGCCCATCCGGGAATCTCGGGAAAAGCCAAGGTTGCGCAATAACCGGCATTTTAACCATGACCGAGGCCCGAGAGCAGGAGGTTAAACCCCGCAGAATCGCAGTTACGGGTGGCATAACCAACATTGGTTGCGCGATTGTGGAGTGTTTCCTGGCCGAGGGCACTTCGGTTGCGGTGGGGCAACACCGCTCCCCGGCCGCTTCACTCATTGAGAAACATGGTGACCGCCTGAAATCAGTTCACCTCGACCAGGGCAGCCCGGAATCCTGCCAGGAGTTTATCGCCGAAGCTGCCAGACTACTCGGGGGGTTGGACGTCCTGGTCAACAATGCCGCCGTCACCGGTCCGGGATCATCCCGAGCCTTCATGGACCTGGATACTCAATTTGTGAACCAGGTGATGGATATCAACCTCAAAGGAGTGATCTTCTGTTCCCTGGCGGCGGCTCGGATTATGCGGGAGCAGGGTTCCGGTGTCATTATTAACATTTCCTCCGTCAATGCCTTCAGGCCGCAATCCAATGCCTCCGTATATGCCGCCACTAAGGCTGGACTCAACAACCTTACCCAATCAATGGCCAAGGAGTTGGGGACCTTCGGGATTAGGGTCGTCGCCGTTGCCCCGGGGGATATCTGGACGGATACTTACGAGCAAGTGATTGCCGAGCAGCGGGCAAGGGGGGCCGACAAAGAAGTAGTCGGACAGGCCGTTCTGGGCCAGGGACAACCCGGAGATATAGCGGAAACGGTTTGTTTTCTGGCCTCGGAAAAAGCCAAATACATCACCGGTGTTACCTGGATTGTCGATGGGGGTTTTCTGGCCTGATCAGGATTCGTCGAAGCGGGATATCTGAAATTCCCTTTTCAGGGGTTCTTCATCGAGGACCACGCGGGCATTCCAATCGCCCAATGCGGGCCCCATTTTGAAGCCATGCCCGGACCCGCCTCCGGCCAGGAAGAACCGGTCTGATTCTGGATGAAAATCGAGAATGAGGTTGCGAACCGGAGTGTTTTCATACTGGCAGACACCGCTTTCCAGCAGCGGTGCGGAATCGAGGTCCGGAAATCGATGGCCGAGACGGTCTCTCGCCCGGTCAAGGGCCTCCCTGGTTGGCGAGCGGTCCAGGAAAGTGGGATCCACCTCCGGTCCCAACGAGTTGCAGCTTATTTTCATGCCTCGATATTCATTCCCCGGAATTCCATAAAAGCCCCCGCCGGCTTCATCAATCCAGGCCGGCATATCCGTTTCTTCAAATCGTGTGTCATTGCCGGGGCATCCGAAATAGAAGACTTCCTGGCGGGTGGGAACAATCCGGTCTTTCAGCACCTCGGGAAATAATCCGGGTAACCAGGGACCGGCCGTAAAGACGTAGCGGTCCGCTTCGTAGGATCGACCGCTCTCGGCGACCACTCCCTCCAGGCGGCCGTTTTTATCCCTGGCGGGACGAATGGATTCCCTGACCATAGTTCCCCCATTCTGTAGAAAAGCCCTTGTCACCAACCGGCAAGAGCGTCGAGCCAGAAGAAAGCCGGACATAAGTTCATAGTAGGCAATTCGCACATCTCCCCATTCGAATTGCGGAAAACGTTTGGAGCCTTCCTCCGGTGTCACTTTTTCGATTGGAACGCCTGATTGTAGCAGGGTGGTCAAAGATTTCGTGACAAAGGAGTCGTCTTCCCCGAATAGCCAAAGGACGCCACATCGATTGAGGAGCGGCTGGTGAAATTCTTCCCCCAGCCGCTCCCATTGCGAAAAACTTTCCTCAGTCCATTGCGTGTAGGTGGCCTGCCCGCCATAAGCGCTCCGCATGATACGTGTTTCACCTCCGGAACTGGAACGTGAATTACCCTGGCCCCCAAGGGTCCGCCAAAACCACTCTGGCTTCTTTGCGCGCCAGATGGGGAGCGGTCCAGCAACCCATAACCCCGCATCCGGCAACAAGAATGGATGGTCTGCTTTTAGCCATCTTTTAAATCAGACTTCGACCGGGACGACGGTGGCTAGCGCGTGACCTTGAGTAACCGAACGCTTTCTGCTCAAGAGCACCAAGGTGCCACCCTCTTCGGCATGAACAGGGACCCTTGCATCTCCTGAAATCGAATGAACGGTTCCTAACCTATCCCCTTTCTCAATCACATCGCCCACGGATACTTCGTGAATGAAAATCCCATTTTGAGGACTGGGATAATTGGTTTGCAAGTGGGCCTCCTCGGCATCGTCTGAAATGTACTTCGCAGGACTATTCAAGGACGGGCACGGCTCCGGTATAAAATCAAAAGTCCTCAGGAAATTATTGACGCCGTTATGATGTGCGCGAAGGTCTTCGCTGTGCACTCCTCCGCACCCCCTGGATTCGGTATAAATAGCCGGTATGCTCAGGTCGAAGGCGGCGCTCAACGTACGACCTTCAATATAGGGACTCCCCCAGCACCAATAACTGTCGAAACAGGCCGCCATGCGGGCTTGCGTCTCTTCCACGGCACGATCTTCCGTGCGCATGTAACCCACCCAGGGTTGAAGTTCATAAACCACGCCTCCACTATGGAAATCGAGGTAGTAATCCGCATATTTCAAAACACCATTCAAGAATAGGTCGGCCAGCTTTTCGCAGGGCGATCCCGTCGGGTTTCCGGGGAATGTGCGGGCCAGGTTGACACCGTCTTCCGGATGGCAGCGCGTGCCGGCAAAAAAAGCCGGCTCATTGAGCACCGGAATGGCAACGACGGTTCCGCGGAGGTTGTCCGGCCGCCAGGTGGTCGCCAGATTTGCCAACGCGGTCGGCCCCTCGTATTCGTCCCCATGAGTGCCCCCGTTCAACAAAGCCGCCTGACCCGGTTCCCCCTTCCAGATAAAAGCCTCGAAACCGCCATTTTGAGGTCCGATCCGGAGTTGATGAAAGCCTTTTGAAAGGTTTTCCCAGGGTGCTTTATTTTGCATTTTTTCGATCATAAGCTAACTTTCAAACTCCCACCACCAGACAGGGAGATTCAGAGAGTGAAACTTGGGGTGTTCATAAGTATCTTGAACTGGAGGGAAATAAATGGCTTTCCCAAGAAGTGCGGTCAATTGTCCAGAACTGGACAGATTTTCTTTCCACCCTAGTGGTATTGTCGAGTTCGAATCCATATTCCATCTTCCGGCATGACGCCCATCAAAACTGCTCTTGTCGGTGCTTCTCACCCGCACTCTTCCGCTTATTTAGGAACGCTTCAAGTCAGTTCTCTAGTGTCCAGCATCGTTGTTTGCGAGGAAGATTCCGTTGCTTTGGAAAAATTGTTGAGAAATGGCACAGAAAAAATTGCAGGGACATGCAACAGCTTTTCCTCTCTTTTGCAAAGTGGAGATATTTCTTTCGGAATAGCCGCTTTGCCCACAGACTTAAACGCTTTGCTTTGTGAGCGGTTTTTGAAGGCTGGAGTTCATGTTTTCAGTGAAAAACCGGTTGCCAAAACGGCCCATCAAATTGAAAAATTAATATCTATTGCCGGGCGGAATGATCGCCAACTTGGGGTAGCTTATTGCACTCGTATTCACCCAGCTGCGTTAAAAGCCCGCTGCATGATCCAGGAAAATGTGATTGGCAGGGTTACCAGCATCGAAGCCAGATTTATCACTTCCCAGGTGCGGCACCGCGATCCAAAACACTGGTTGTTCAGCCGCCAAAGAAGTGGCGGGGGAATTCTCTCATGGCTGGGCTGCCATTATTTGGACCTTATGCGTTTTGTATTGGAAGACGAAGTGATTAACGTGTCGATGCTGGCTGACACTTTCTATGGTGAGGATATCGATGTGGAGGACGTCGCTTCCTTAACTCTCCAATTCGGCAAAGGCGCTATCGGCAGCCTGCAATTGGGTTACCAACTCGCCGTCAGCCAAAGTGGATATATCAATGGCAGTTATGACGGCTATTTCTGCATCCGCGGGGAAGATGGACAGATCAACTGCGACCTATATTCCAACCCACCGGTTATTCAGGCCGAAAGTATTACCAGCGACTGGGGAGAAAGCCACCGGCGGCATTTTGAATTCGACCTGCAGGAAACGGAAGGTTATGGTGGATCGATTGGTTTATCCACCATAGAACAGTTTATCCGGTCCCTCGACGGGAATGGCGAACCGGTCGCCACCGGACAGGATGCGCTCAAGGTGGCGCGGATCATCGAGGCGGCCTACGAATCGAACAGGATCAGTTGTAGAGTGTCGTTGTAGATGATTTATTTCAGCTTGGAGAGGCACATTTGAAAGTGATTCTCGAACATTCGTTCTTTGCGAATTTAAATCTCAACAAAAGAAAACCACCAGGCCGACGATAGAAATACTCGGAACCGGTTGGGGTCGTTCAGCGCTATTCAACTTTTCCCCAGGCCGGGCTAAAGCCCGGAATAACTCCGTTATTCGCCGTTGATGATGTGTTGACAGGTTTTCATGATCTTTACTCCTTTCCCGCCAATTCTATGGCATCGGCCACAAACTGGTTGACATCGTCTTCCGTTGTGTCCCAGCCGCACATGAGCCGGGTAGCGCCGACGTCAGGGAAATCATAGAATCGCCAACCTTTGCCTCTGAGGGCCGTATCGAGGCCTTCGGGAAATTGGACAAACACGCAGCTGGCTTCCGTAGGAAAAAGAATGGTCAGATCGGCCACGGCGCGCAATCCCCCCTCCAGTTGCCGGGCCCGTGCGTTGGCCTGACGAGCGTTATTTAGCCACACATCGTTCTCCAGGAGCCCGATCCACGGGGCGGAAATCAATCGCATTTTCGACGCGAGTTGACCGGCCTGTTTGCAGCGGTAATCAAACTCGGCGGCAGCTTCAATATCGAAAAAGACTACCGCTTCTCCGACCGCGAGACCGTTTTTCGTCCCTCCTAAGCATAAGACGTCGATTCCGACCTCCCAGGTGATTTCCCTTGGGTGACATTCCAGAGCTGCCACCGCATTGGCAAACCGCGCACCGTCCATATGCACTTTGAGATTCATTTCCCTGGCCACCTGGCAGAGTGCTTCCACTTCATTGGGTTGGTAGATGGTGCCGACTTCCGTTGACTGGGTGAGGCTGAGGGCACTTGCCTTGGGGAAATGAAGTTGGCGGTGATGAGAAGTCGACCCAGCCACTATGTCACACTCCAGCTTGCCGTTTCGCCCTTCCAAGCCAATGACTTTGCTTCCCCCGGTAAAGAACTCCGGGGCACCGCATTCGTCCGTTGCCACATGCGCCCATTGGTGGCAGATCAACGCGTTGTAACTGTTGCAGAAAGTGGACACGCAAAGGGCATTCGAAGCGGTCCCGTTAAAGGTGAAAAAAACCTCACAGTCCGTTTCGAAAATGTCACGAATCAGATCGGATGCTTTCGCCGTGTAGAAATCGTTCCCGTATGAAACAGCGTGGTCTCTGTTTGCTTTTTCAAGCGCTTCCCACGCTTCCGGGCAGATACCGGCGAAGTTGTCGCTTCCAAAATGGCGTGGTTTCCCAATGCTTTGATTTGAATTCATGGCAGAGTTTCAGCCTTAAAATAATTGATTGCCTCAATTTGAAGCAATCCCTGATTTTGAAATCGGAAAAGATCTATAAATTGACAGTTCAGGCATTGGCGGTAGACTTCTGCCATGAATATAAGATTATTTCTAACGATCTCGGCCATCTTCGCCCTGTTTATTCTCAATCCGTTAGTTGCCGGTACGGCCGAAGAGGAATCAGGTGAGGAAAGAAACGTCGGCATCGGTCTATTTTCATGGAAGGCGCTACCGGATTTTCCGGATGGGATTGGCGTTGCTTTACCCTATACCGGGGTGAGTAACGGCGCCCTCATCATCGCCGGAGGAACTCATTTCGTGGGAGAAGGAGAAGACAGGAAAAAGGTCTGGACGGATAGTATTTACGTATTTGAAAAAGGCAATTCGGCCTGGAAGGGTAAATTTACTCTTAAAAAACCACTATCCTATGGGGCATCCGTCAATATTGACCAGGGAATGCTCTGTCTGGGAGGCAGCGATCCGGTTAAATGCCATGCCGAAGTTTTCATGCTCGAGTGGATTGACGGAAAAATAAAACAAACGCCCTGCCCGGACCTTCCGGAACCGTGTATGTACATTGCAGCCGCTCTTGTCGGAAACGTTGTCTATGTCGCCGGGGGCCAACAAATGGTCGACACCGATAAACCGACCAAAACTTTGAGGAAATTCTGGGCCCTTGATCTTTCCAACGATACTCCGGCATGGGAAGAACTCGAACCCTGGTCGGGACCCGGACGGATTTTACCTGTGGCCGCTTCACAGGGCGGATCCTTCTATCTCTTCAGCGGGACCGATCTGTTAGAGGCGGAGGATGGTTCTCCCGGACGCAAGTATTTGAAAGATGCCTACCGTTATAGCCCCGAGGACAGAACCTGGACCCGGTTGACCGATAGCCCCCGCACTTTATTCGCGGCGGCCTCACCGGCTTTCGATCTTGAGGAATCTCAGATCGCAATTTGTGGTGGCTATGAAGGCGCCGACACTGGCAGCAGTGAAGAAGAAAAAGCCATGCGAGTCGGTCTATTCCGCGATATTTTTATCTATAATACCAAAACCGACACATGGTCGACAAAAGGTGAAATTCCTTCGAATCAAATCGTCACGAATGCCACCAGATGGGGCCACAGTTATGTAATCCCAAGCGGTGAAGTCGGCGGCGGAGGCATTGGCAATCTCAATGTGTATGTGGCGCTCCACATTGAGTCGTAGGTGATCTTTTACCGGTGCCGGTAAGCAACGGAAACAGAACGAAGCACCGGGGTATTGGCTCCGTTGGGCGAGATAAGGCTCGCTTTAAACTGGAAGTGCCGGGCGTCCCTGGCCAGACTCTTCAGCAGAGAGTGGCGCTCGCGATAGTAACTCACGGGTCCCTCCGGTCCTGTCCAAGTAGTATTCTTGAGCGCTTCGAGGGTAGGAGCGGCGCGCACTTGAAATTCGATGCCGGTGGCAAAGGGAGTGTCCCCCTCCCAATCCAATGATTCGAAGTCGGCGGCGCGTTCCGCATCCAAGACCCTGGAGATGTAATCGAACCGCTCGCCGCGGTGAGCGATGTTGCCGATGTCGTTTACCATCAACCAATGAGGCCCTAGGCCGGGCAGAAGTGTGCGGTGTTCCGGAGAAAAGCCATCCGGCCCTCCCCAATAGAGAAAGGAATCGTTGCGATGGCTCCCCTCCAGGCGGTGGTTGGAGAAGAGGATGTCCGGGAATCCATCGTAATTGTAGTCCGCTACGGTGGCGCCGGAGGCTGAATTGGTCGGCATCATGGTAACCCGCTCGGGGTCGAACCCCTGATCGCTATTCCAGTAGATGCTGGAGGGGTGGGAACGCGTTTCCCCTGCGTGGTAACTGGTCAGAACCAGGTCCAGGTGGCCGTCGCCGTTCAAGTCCGCCACGGCGGCGTCTTCATTGCCAACGGTAGGCAGGACCAGCCTCCGTGACTTAGAAAAACCGTCCGCGCTTCCCCAGTAGATAAAGGTGCCCGCTTTATAGTCGCCATCCGCGGTTGTCAGGTTGCACGAAATGATATCGAGATGACCATCCCGATTGAGATCGGCGACCTCTGTGGCCACCGTCAGTGCTGCCGGGAGTATGGTTTTTCGCACGTTGTCAAATCCGTTTGGACCGTTCCAGTAGATCACCAACTCGCTGTGGACGTTCGGAAAAACGATATCCAGATAACCGTCGCCGTTGAAGTCGCCAAACGATTGGCAGCGTGTTCCGTCGGCTTGGAAAATGAATTGATTGTTGCCCGCAAACCCCATCGGGCCGCCCCAGTGCAGGCTGGCCACCCCGCCCGCCGCGAAATCGCTGATGGAAATATCGAGGTAGCCGTCACGATTGTAATCCGCGATAAGGCCGCTGAAGGACATGTTAGACGAGACCAAGGTTTTGTCGCCCGTCGAGTACCCCTGTTTCGAGCCCCAGTAAACCGCACTCTCGGCCCCCCCCTGGAACAGGTCGACATATCCGTCGTTGTCAATATCCGAGGTGGCGTGTCCTTCGGCCGGAGAACCGTAGGGGTGCAAGAGGTCCGAACGCTGATCGACGGAGTAATCCCCCGTTTCATTGCCCCAGTAGATGTAGGCGGGTATCGGCGCGCCGGCGGAGCCGTCGATCGCGTTGATGAAGACAAGATCCTTCTTTCCGTCCTTGTCAAAGTCGCCCGCGGCGATACTCGCGGCGCCTACAGTCTGCAGATCCAGCCGGCGGCCGCTGTCAAGCCCATCCGACCCTCCCCAGTAAACGTAGGATGTCGTGCGATGCGACCGCGCGTCGTTATCGTTGGCGAAGATGAGGTCCTGGTGGCCGTCGTTGTTGATGTCGTCGATCAGACAATCTTGGGGATTGAGGGTCGGAAAGGTGCTGCGCCGGTGAGCCTGGAAGCCCTGCGGGCTGTTCCAGTAGACATAGGAGCCGGCTCCAGCAGACGCGGCGGCGTGGCCGGTCAGTTGCGGACCATTGGCAAATGCCAGGTCGATGAGACCGTCTCCATTGAGGTCGCCCGCCGCCACTCCTGCCGCCGCCAGCGTCGGCAATTCGGTTCGGCGTGCCGCCTCGTAACCTTCTCTGGAACCCCAGTATATGAAGGAAGAGATGGCGTCCGTGACAGAGTCCGTGTCCAGTTCGCGTTTCTCCTCCGGGTCACGTTTGAGGGGGCGGTAACGGTTGGCCACCACGATATCGGGGAAGCGGTCGCCGTCGAGGTCTGCGAGGGCGAGGGCGGCACTCCGCTCGCCAGGGAGAGTCGTCCGCCGCTTTTCGGAATATTTCTCCTGCCCTTTTCCCTGCCCTTTTCCCCAATAAATCATTACGTTGCCCGATTGCTGTCCATCGCCTTGATTCGAAAAAACGATGTCGAGCGCACCGTCCGTGTTCAGGTCGGCTATTTTAACGTCGGTAGCGGCCTGGGTAGGGAGGTGGGAGAGTTTCTTGGTTGAGAAACCTTCTTTTGAGCCCCAGTAGATGGTGGAGTAGTTCCCCGGTTTCATTGACGTGTCCTTCGTATTCGCGCTGTTGGCAAAGACCAGATCGAGAAATCCGTCCGCGTTGAGATCCTCGATAGCTGCTCCGGTGGCTCCGTTAGTCGGAAGTTCCGCCCGACGCTCCTCGTCGAATCCATCCTGGCTTCCCCAGTAAATGTAGGAGTTGGTGTTCGACTTTACCCCGTTGTTTCCGTTGACGACAACGAGGTCTTCGAACCCGTCGCGATTGAGATCGGCGATGGCCTGCGCCTGGCCTCCATCGCTCGGCAATCGCGTCCGTTGGCCTACTTCGAAACCGTCAACTCCCCAGTAGATGAAGAGGTCGATTTGGGTGTTGTTGTCATGGGTATTGGCAAATACGATGTCGAGAAATCCGTCATCATTCAGGTCCGACTGGCTAACCAGGCGGATCTCCCCCGCTGCGGTCACATAGGTGTTGGCGCCGCCGTCTTGGAGGGTCCCTTCGCTGAATTCGAGGAAGGTCGAAACGGTCCAGGTTTCGGTCGCATAGACCCCTGAGGTCGCATAGACCCCTGACACAGCGGAGAGGAAAATTCCGAGTAGAATTGGGGAAACAATCGCCGTTCGTCGCAAGGTCACTATACCCCTTGATTGTTGGATTCTGTGTTGGCATAGTCAATCTTACAAAGCTGGATAGATATTATGTCCACTGAAAGATCCTTGTCCTGCAGGGCCGCATCCCCCATATAAAAGATCGTTCCTGACTTAACAACGTTCAGCCATTCCATCATCATGAAATCGCGGAGAGCCGGGTGAAATCGCGGAGAGCCGGGGAGGATTTCAGTAACCGGCTGGCAAGTTGCCTGTCTCCGCACTCCATAACAAAATAAGTGAAAAACACCCAAAATAACGACCGGCCGCGGGCTGTCTGGCGCACTGATAAAAAAGGAAGGGATTTGCTGATCCTGGAAAACGATTGCATCCGAGTAACCGCCTGGCCCGCTTTTGGCGGTGCTGTGCTGGAATTCGTGGACTGCGGGTCCGGGATTGACGTTATGTGGCACAATCCACTGTTGGAACCGTTACGACCCTGTCTTTCCGCTCAGCCCGTCGAGGGCTATAGCGATTTGTATGATTTCCTCGATGGCTCCTGGTTTCTGTCACTGCCAACCGGTTTTTTTCCGACTTCTTATTATGGAGCCCCCATCGGCGCCCACGGAGAATTGCGTTCGGTCTGCTGGGAGGTCGTCGATATAGCCGAGTCGGATTCCCGCCTCGAGGTCCGGGTGGTTGGAAACTCGATCCGCACTCCCTTACGGGTAGAGCGAACATGGACGTTATTTTCCGGCAGCAAATCCTTGATCTGGAGGGAGCGGGTCATCAATCGGAGCACCAAAGATCGACCGGTGTCATGGTTGCATCACCCGGCATTTGGAGGACCCCTGGTAGATGGTGGCGAGTTGCGTGTGTCGTGCCGTGAGGTGGCAGTCTATGAGGGATTCGATCCCGATCAGGTCCAGGTCCAGCCGGGCTATCGTGGGGATTGGCCCTGGGTTCCCGAGACGGAGTTAGGCGGCGGGCAGCAGCGGGATTGCAGCCGGGTGCCACCGGCCGGCAGCGGCAAGGATCATTCAATCATGCTTACCGGTTTTGATATAGGGTGGGGCTGTCTTTGGAATCCCGGTCTGGATTTGGGGTTCGGTCTTCGCTGGGATGAAACCATTTTTCCCTGGGCATGGAGCTGGATGAATGCTGGTGGACCCGAGGACTACCCCCTTTGGGGACAGGGACATTTGGCTACGCTACAACCCGGGACCTCACCGGTCGGTCGGTTCGAGGATCTTGTGGAATCAGGACAGGTTAGGTTCATTCCGGCGCAAGGTTCCCTCGAGACGGTGTTTGTCAGTGGTTTTCTTATCGATCCCGACGCTCCCCTGGCGCTTCCCGAGCTGAATTAGAAAAACGGATGAGTATCTGGAAATATGAAGACCTGTTACCGTCTGTGGCGGTGAAATGGCAGATGAGCCTCGGAGAAGGCGGGGCGCCCTTGATCAAATCGAGGAGAATCGGGCCGTCCCTCGGGATGGAGAACCTTTTCTTCAAACTGGAGACGGTAAATCCAACGGGATCCTATAAAGACCGTTTCGCGGCCGCGGCGATCAGCTTTCAGTTGGCCTCCGGTAGTCGATTCTGTCTCGGCACTTCCAGCGGCAATACAGGATCGGCCCTGGCAGCGTATGCGGCCGCGGCGGGCGTGCCTTGCCTCCTCGCCATCGTCGATACAGTCCCAGAGGGAAAGCTAAGGCAAATGATGGCCTATGGCGCCAAACTGTTTAGAATCCGTGAATTTGGAATAGATCCCGGGTTGACGGCCGAAATCATTGACGGATTGCCAACGCTGGCGGAGGAGATGCAGGCTACCATGGAAGTCAGCGCTTTTGTCATTTCACCCCTCGGCATGGCAGGTGTTCAGACGATCAGCTATGAACTGGCCGAGCAACTACCGGAGGGAATCGCTCACGTATTTACTCCCAGTGGCGGTGGCGGCCTTACCCTGGCAGTTGAACGAGGATTCTCGCTTTTGCGCGCTAAGCGGGACTATCCCCTTCCCGCCGTGCATTGTGTGCAACCCGAGGGGAACAACACGATTGCGGGTCCGCTCCGTTCCGGGGAGTCTCAGGCGAAGCAGTGTGTCAGCACCACGGAAGTCAGTGGCTTGCAAGTCGGAAACGTTCATGATGGACATATGACACTCGAGGCCTGCAGAAATTCCGGAGGGACCGGCCATCTCGTGAGCGATGAAGCGGTTTTCGCGATGCAAGCCCGTTTGGCCCGCGATGAAGGCGTATTTTGTGAGCCGGCCGGAGCGGTTTCGGTGACAGCTCTGCAAGCCGCCCTTGCAGAGGAAGATATCTCCCCCCAAGATGTCGTCGTCTGCCTGATTACGGGAACGGGTTTCAAGGATGAACGGTCTGTCGAGCGGATGACTGCCAACGAAGTTTGTCCTCGCCTGGATTCCTTTGCGGCCTTTGCCGAGTCTATTCGGGAATGCGTTCAACCCTGACAGAAATCAATTTTCCCCTTGAACCTAAATTCAACAATAGATAATTTTTTATATTAATTATGGAGGTTATTGAAAAAAATTCGACCGAGGTTTTCTCGCTGCTGGACGACCTCGATCACGATGGTTACTGCATCGTTCGCGAGGTGATTCCATCAGAAGATATTCCTAATTTGCACGACTCGATTGCCGCCTCGGTACGTGAACACTCCTCGCTCCCTCTGCCGACAGGATACGTGACCGGTTTTCTGCGAGTCAATCAGGCAATCGCCCCCTACCTGACCGATCCCCGGCTTATGGCGGTGGTCAACCACCTTTTCGGAGAGTTTCCAAATATCTCCATGATAACCGGAACGGTTAATGGGCGCGGCATTCCTCGCGGGGACGTTCATGCAGACTGGCCCTACAACCAAAACCACCGCAGTCGTGTCCGCGCGCCTTATCCAGATGTGATCATGAATCTGGTCACGATGTGGATGATAACCGATTATACGGTAGAAACCGGGGGAACTATTATCATACCGGGAAGCCACAAGCGTAATTATGCCCCTGAACACGGCACTGCCATCGACCCTAAAAGCAAACACGAGGGAGAAACCCAATTGGTTGGCAAAGCAGGTGATGTGGGCGTGTTCGACGCCCGCACCTGGCATGCCATAGCCCCGAACATCAGCAGCCGGGATCGCGTCGGAGTAATCGTGCGATATGCGCCCTGGTGGATGAACCTCAATCCCCTCAAACCAGGAACCCGGGAACGCCGGCTGATGGTTGAAAACACTAGTGGCGGAGACCCCGAAGTCGCTCTTCTGCCCAGGTCGATCTACGAGAAATTACCGGAGGAACTGAAGCCACTGATCGACCATTTGGTGGTGGAGAATGGGAGTTGATGGGAAATGGGGTTAAGGCTATCAGCCTCAGCCGACTTGGGTTGGGGGGAGCGCTCTTTGGACGGGAGATTGACGAGGCGGCCAGCCGAAAAATCCTCGATTATGCTTTGGAGCAAGACATCTCCCTGATCGATACGGCAGAGGCTTATGGCGGGGGCAATGCTCGTTCCTATAGGCAGAAAGTTTGTGGTGTCGATGATATCCGGGAAGTCTCCGACGAAATGCATTCCTCAGAAAAAATCATCGGTCGTTGGCTGCGGGACCGGAATATCCGAAAGGACGTCACACTTTGCACGAAAGTCAGCACCGGAGGAAAGGCCGCCAACGTCCACCGGGCGGTCAGGGGAAGTCTGGAACGATTGCAAACGGATGTTATCAATATTTACATGATGCATACTCCGGATGCGGAGGTCCCTCTGGAGGAGACCCTTGAGGCCCTTACGGAAGAGGTAAATGCGGGCACCATTCGGGCAATCGGGTGCAGCAATTTTTCACACCATCAATTGGCTGAAGCTCTTGATCTAAGCCAAACCCGAGGCTACGCCCGCATGGAATACATCCAGCCGCCCTTTAGTTTGGCCGGCGCCAGGGCACGCATCGACCTGCTGCCCCTTTGCCTGGAGGAAAAAGTGGCCACAATGGCCTATAGCCCGCTGGCGGCAGGTTTTCTGGCCGGAAAATATACCCCCTCCCGAGACTCTATTCCCAAAGGCACTCGCTTCGATGTAATCCCCGGGCATATCGACATATATTTCAAAGAGAATAATTTTAAAATACTCGATTTGCTCCGCGCCTTATCGGCGGATTTGGGACTTGGGATGGTCAACCTGGCAATGGCCTGGGTGCTCGCTTACCCTGGCATCACCTCGGTTTTGGTCGGGGCAAGGAAGAAGGCACACATCGACAATGCTCTCGATTGCCTGCGAAACCCTCTTTCCGAGGAACTATTCCAGCGTATGACAAGCTGGCTGGGTGAAGCCGATTAATTGCCTTTAATTCGGACTTCACCTCCTTGTCGCGGTAAGGGGTAAAATTGGGTTCAGAATACTAACTAGAGGCTGTCCCAAAAGGGTGATTTTTGCGAGGGCTTTTGATAGGCGCTCATTTTAGAGGTATTTGCATTTGGGAGAGTATCAACTTTGCTCTCCTATGACGTTAGGATACTGGTTTTGGGGTCCGGTTGCCTGGTTTTCTTTGTATGAGCCGACAGTAAGGCTGTGAAAAAGTATTGTCCTTGCTTTTCCGCTCTCTAGGCCGCCGCTTTGGTTTTTAGTTCGTCTTGCTGGGCCAGCATCTTGGCTACTTTCCATAGGTTGTGCGAGAGTACCGACCAGGCTACGCTGATCGAGCGGTTGGCAAAGCCTTTGCTGCGCAACCGCCCGGCCTGCCAGCGATTCTTCAATACCCCGATCCGCCCTTCGGTGCTGGCCCGGCGCTTTTGCAATTGTCTGAACAGTGGTTCCTCCCTCCGTTTTTTCAACTGCTTCGGATCGCGTGGACAGAGCGCGTCGTAGATTCCCTCCTGGGCTAACTGCCGGCGGGCCCGCTGGGAGGCAAATCCCCGGTCCGCGCACATGGCCGCTATGGGTTCTTCCAGGTTGAAGCGGTTCTGTCTTTGCAAACTCTCTTGCATTTGTTCATTTTCGCTTGGAGTTCGGCTGCCGTAGAGTTTCCAGTCCAGCAGGTACCCTTCAACGCTTTCTCCCAAAAACAGGGTGTTGCCGAACTCGACCTCTTGGCCCGCTTTACCTCGCACAATCACCTGCCCATCGAGTTCGTAAACACTCAAGACTTTCTCTGCGTTTTTCACCTGGCGGCCGCCAATGATCCGCTCGTGCGCCTGTTTGATGACCACCGGGATTTGCTCGCTCATGCGCTCCATCCGGGCGAGGATCTGTTGGACCTGTTTTTCGCTGTAATCGCTTTGCTCCCAGCAGGCTTGCAATAATTCCCGGTGACTGCGGGCATGCTCCCCGATCCGTTTGAGCAGCTTTTTCATCTGCCTCAAGATACCCTTGCGCTGCCGCGCGCTGTCCTTTCGCCGCCGGCTGTGGGTCATCTGTATGCACAGCCGATTCATCTGCCGAGCCAAGGGCTCCGGTTCGATCGGCATGCGATGGCGCAAACCGGCCTTCTCGCGGATCAGCCGGATCGCTTTGAGCAACGTGCCGGCTACATCCTTGAGTAATACCCAGTCCGTCGGCCAATGAATGTTAGCCTCTAAACAGGTGTCGTCGATCAGGCAAATGGTGGTGTCAATCGGCTTGTCCAATCCCACCTGCCGGGCCAGAAGGGCATCGCCCACCACCTCAGTCAAGGTCCGGTGCAAGGCCCTCAACTGCTCTTCGCTGAAAAACTTCGAGGCCCGCTCCAGGGTGCTTTTGGAGATGCCCCTGATGCCATCGATCTGCCGGACACGGCAAAAGTCGGCCAACAGATCGCTGCTGCCCAGAGCCCGCGACAAATGCCGAAACGAAATCCCTCCGAGCAGACGGCCCAGCGTATCCATGCGCAGTGCCTTGATGGCAAAACTGGCCCGCTGCCGCCGGGCCTTTAGACCCATTGGCGGCCACCCCTCCAAGGCCAGCTCAATGGCCTGCGATTCCACCTCCGAGTCGATCAATGGTGGCGCGGAAGTTATCGTAATCGAGGCACCGGTCGACCACAGTTAAAGCTGGACGCAGGAGGCATTGGATGGCTATATTTTTCATAGACATAGAGAGGGCTATATTGATTTTCGCTAACTCAATTATAGAACCCTTTTTTGGCCGGATCGAGCAAAAACTTGCTCTTTCCGGCTCTTTTTATCAACGTCATCCAGTTGACTATAAAATCTTTATATTTTTGGGACAGCCTCTAACTAGATATGAGTGATGGATTTGAGTAGTGCAGCCGTTACAACCCGCAGTGGCCTGCATGTGGTCGATTGGTGCTTTGTTGCCGTATATGCGTTTGGCATGATGGGGATCGGCGCCTGGTATGCCCGACGCGAAAAAGATGATTCCGATTATTTCATTGGAGACGGTCGGATGAACACGACCTTGGTAGGTATTTCACTTTTCGCAACGCTGTTCAGCACCATAAGTTATCTGTCCCAGCCGGGAGAAATTATCAAGCACGGCCCCTTTATCCTCTTTATTTTTCTCTCCATCCCGATTGCCTACTATGTCGTCACCCGCATGTTAATCCCCGTCTACATGCGGCATCGGGTCGTCTCCGCCTACCAGCTTCTTGATTCCAGCCTGGGACCGGGCATTCGGAGGCTTGGGGCGGCGCTTTTCATATTACTCCGGCTGGTTTGGATGTCCGTCCTGATTTTCATGGCATCGTCAGCGATTGCAGTTATCATCGGCTTGCCCTCGGATCAGGTTTACTGGGTAATCGCCGGCACCGGTTTGGTGGCGGTCTTTTACACCACCTTAGGAGGGCTCAGAGCAGTGGTTATTTCCGATGTAGTGCAAACCTTCATTCTTCTCCTCGGCGCGCTCTGCACCCTATGGATCGTAAGCTGGCGCCTGGGCGGACTTTCCTGGATACCTACCTCCTGGAACCCTCATTGGGACGTGCAGCCTATATTCAGTTTCGATCCTCACGTGCGAGTCACCGTAATCGGGGTCATCGTGATGAATTTTTTCTGGCAAATTTGCACTGCGGGAGGCGACCAGTTGGCCATCCAGCGTTACATGGCCACCCGGGATGCGGACGCCGCCCGCCGCGCCTTCCTCATCAATTCAATTCTAGGTGTGGGTATTTCGCTTTTGGTGGCCACGATTGGTTTTGCTCTGGTCGGTTATTACACCCGGTTTCCTGAATTACTTCCGCGGGGAGAATCCATCGATTCTTACGCCGATCAACTTTTTCCCAACTTCATCGGCACCCAGTTGCCGATCGGTCTTTCCGGGTTAGTGGTTTCCGCGTTGTTTGCTGCCGCCATGTCCAGCGTGGACTCAGGAATAAATTCCATAACCGCGGTAGTCCTGCATGACTTTTTGCGTGGATTCCAAAAGCGGCTTCCCGAGAAAAAACGTGTTCTCCTAGCCCGCTGGCTCGCCTTGGGCATCGGTCTTTGTGTCGTCCTGGTCGCCTCCCTGGTCGGGGGGATACCCGGCAGCTTTCTCGAACTTACAAAAAAGACCACGAATCTTTTTGCAGGACCCATTTTCGGTCTTTTTTTCCTTGCGGTGATATACCGAAAGTCCAATCCACTCGGCGCCTGGGTGGGAACCGTTTGGGGATTCCTGACATCCCTGACCATCGCTTATTGGGATAGTTTGACTGGTCTGCGCCCGTTGAGCTTCATGTATATAATTCCGCCTGCGCTCGTGGTGCAGATCGGAACAGCGATCATTCTGGCAAAATTCTCTTTGCCCGATTCAGTTCGAACCAAAGCCGTTATCGCCCTGATTCTTTGCCTGATGCCGCTGGCGGGAATAATCTTGTTGGGTCTTCTCAGCTAAATTCGGTCAGGTGGGGAAAGAGTCAGAATGACAGAAGCCTCCAGAATTTGAACAACTCCTACAGATGGCATGTGAGTATTTGCGATTGCATCGAATGGATGACGCCAATAAAAATCTGTATCGTGCATGGCAGTCTCAACATTCCGGTTGATTTTCTTCGAAGGGACCCATTAAACGCTTCGTCCGGTAGCTTCCTCGTATGCTGCCTACTGCCCATTCTCCCGTTGACGGCCGCCAACGGTGAGTTCTGGACCGACACCGGTGCGTCCTTCAATGACGGCACCCTGGGCAACTCCGGCCAGAATCTCTACGTTAACCGGTGGGGCGAACTGGAGATCATCCGCCGTTACGACATCGATGGCAACGGCTACCTCGACCTACTGTTCAACAGTTCCCATGACAACTACCATGCCGTGCCGGCCACGTTGGCCACCATAATACCGGGACCAACTGTAAGAGTTACCAATCTCGGCGTGGACGGAAGCCGCCGCGTTATCCCCTACGATTTGAATCGGGACGGCTTTACCGATTTGGTCTTTATGCCCAACCTTCAGAACATCAAGGAGGACCGAGCTTCGGTCATAATTGCCTGGGGCGCCGCCGATGGATGGAGAGCTGCCCGGCTGACCCGCCAGCTTCCCGGCAACAACATGGAAAGCCTGGCCGTGGGGGACCTCGATGGCGACGGTTGGCCGGATATACTCACGCTTAACAGTGAAGGTTGGCTTTTCGGCCAACCACGTGGCCGAATTGTCCGCATTTTTTGGGGCGGCCCGGAAGGCTATTTCCTGACCAATTATCAAGATCTTGGAATTCCCCGGGCGATCGAAGTTGTGGCTGGCGGCTTTGGGGCGCAGCGGGAATTTTCCGCCGCGGTTCTCGCTGATACCGGTGCGATCCACTATTTGGCGCCCACAGCCAATGGGACCGGCCTCCATCTCGCCCAAACCGTCCAGTTGCCTGTCACGGGAGACGTTCCCGCCAAACCTCAATGCCTGCTCGCCCAGCCTGGCACGGGCCCTTCCGGCGACACCTTGTGGGTCGGCACCGATTCTCCTGTGCTGTTTCATGTCGGCGGCACGGGGCTTCCGGACAACTTCCAATCCATTGAAGCCCAACCCGCTACTCACCTGGCGCTCGGCCGCCTCGACAACGACCCGTGGCCCGACCTGGTGCTCACCAATTATCCCTTTTCCATTGCAGCAGCGATGTTGCACGCACCCGACCCCAACCCTTCGGTCACCGTCCTTTGGGGCGCTGCCGAGGGCTTGAGCACCGGGGGCAGCGTCGCCCTGTCAATTCCCAACGCGATATCGACTGCTATTGGCGACCTCAATACCGACGGTCATGGCGACTTGCTCGTATCGGTCCGTCAGGGCGATAAAACCATGAAAGCGTTCTCACGGGTGTATATGGGTGATGGCAGTCGCGAACTGCCCGCCACGGGTTTGCCCGTAGCTACCGAGGGTGCGGAGGGTGTGGCGGTCGCAAAAATCACTCCGCAGTCCCAGCCCATGGCGATTTTCGCCAATAGCCTGGCCGCCACCCTGGATGCCGACGTGCCCCTGCATCTTTACTGGGGTTCGGCCGATGGTTTCTCCACCAAAGCGAGGACCGACATCCGAAATATCAGCGGTTATAAATCTAGCATCTCCGACCTCAACAGCGATGGCCATGTCGACCTCATTTTCATAAACGCAAGTGGCGAGGTGAGTGAAGCGGACTTTGCGCGCATTCCTGAAGGGGGCGCTAACATATACTGGGGAGGAGATGAAGGAAGCATCCACGGCCCGGGACCCACGCGCTTCGATCCCGCCCGCCGCCAGATTCTCCGCGAGTCGGGCCTCGGCTCGATCAACGTCGCCGACCTCAACGGCGACAGTTTCCTCGACATAGTGCTAGGATCGTTTCAGTCCCCATCAAATCTGGTCATCTACTATGGCTCGGCCGCCGGCTTACTCCCCGAAAACCGTGTGGTGTTGCGCGTGCCCGACCGCTCGATCGGGTGCCTCATCGCCGACTTTAACCGCGATGGCAGCCTCGATATCATCGTCGGTGGCTACAAAATAAACCGGATCTTCACCTATTGGGGTAGTGCCGGTGGCTACAGCGAAAGCAATAAGACCATACTACCTTACACGGCGCCCATCGACCTCGAGGCCGCCGACCTGAACGACGACGGCTGGCTCGATCTGATTGTGGCCAGTTATGATGACCCAGTAGCCGGACACCGCGACACCGGAAATTCCATCTTCTGGGGTGGGGCCGAAGGCTGGAGGCAGGCTGATTCGCAGTGGTTACAAGGGATGACCCCGATTGGGCTGGCCGTCGCCGACCTCGACGCAGACGGATTTCTCGACATCGTCTCGCCGCACTATGCCGGTGATATAACGCGTGAACACATGCCCTCGTATATCTATTGGGGCTCCCCGCAGGGCTATGCGCCCTTGCAACGCACCTCCCTGACCGTCGACTCGGCATCTGAGGTCGTCATCGCCGACTTCGACCAGGACGGAAGACCCGACCTGGCTTTCACCGCGCACTCGGTCAATGCCGGCCACCGCACCGATACCCCAATCTACTTCAACGACGGCAACCGCTTCCAGTCGCCAAAGGTCCAATACCTGCCGGTATCCGGGCCACACTATATGTGGGTCCAGGATATCGGCAACATCTACCACCGCCGCCATGAGGAGATCTTTACCTCGCGCGTTTTCACCTGGAAGAAAACCCGCCGGCACGGAGAAATCAAGATCGCCTCCGCCACGCCATTCGACTCCCGTGTCGGCCTTCATGTACGTAGCGCATTGGATGAAACCGCTATGGCCTCGGCGCGTTGGCGCGAAGTCTCCGGTGAATCGTTTGAAGTGTCCGGTGGCGATCGCATCCTCCAATATCGTCTCGACCTCATCAGTGCCAACGGCGATGCCTATCCACTCATCCGCAAAGTCGACCTCTCCCTCAGATGACGCTCACCCCATTCCGGCGTTAAAGCGCATATCGCCAAGCGCAGAAAAGAGACGCTGCCGCCGACTTTATGGTTGGCCGAGAAGGAAATCCCAGCATGGATCCGGAGGATTTCATCATGAACAGAGCTATGGATGGGTCGGATTCGCGCTTCCCTAAATCGCGTTATTTTTTGGTCTCGAAAATCAGGCGCAAAATCTTGTCATCGTCTGGACGCAATCTGGCTCGTCCATCGGTATTGCTGGTCAAAACGTAGAGGTGGCCGTCCGGTCCAACGGCCACGTCGCGCAGGCGTCCGTAGATTCCGTTGTGCGGGTCGCGAGCAAACCAACGTTCAATTTTCACCACTTGATAGTCGTCCTCAAATTGGATGCGAAGGAGCGCTTCACTTCGCAAAGTGGCAACGAAGAGATCGCCCCGATAGAAGTTGATTCCTGGGGGAGGCACCGAAAAATCGCCCCACCAGATGATGGGATCCCGGTATGCAGCGATGTGAGGCGCGCCGACGACATTGGCCCAACCGTAGTTGGCTCCTTTCTCAACGATATTGATCTCGTCGCGCCCAATGACTCCAGGCCATTCACCGGATGGGCCGTGCTCGGAGTTAAACATAAGGCCGGTTTCGGGGTCCCACGCCAGGCCTTGGACTACGCGGTATCCATAGGAAAATACGGGGGAGCCAGGGAAGGGGTTATCCTTCGGAATCTGGCCGTCCGGAGTGATGCGAAGGATTTTCCCAGCCAATGATTCGAGATCTTGGGAGAGCGGCGCCTGCCAGAGATCGCCCGTCCCGATGTAAAGCATCCTATCGGGACCAAACGCAATCCTGCCACCGATATGAATGTCGTGGCCGGGCAAGTTGTCCAATATGACGCGGTTCAATACTCCGGTGTCACCTTGATGGCGGAGACGAATGACACGGTTGACCATCTGGTCATCTTTTCGATAACTGTACATAGCGTAGACAAACGGGTGCGGGTGCTCTTGGGTGCGGGTGCTCTTCAAATTGGGGATGCAGGGCCAGTCCCATGAGCCCGGCATCAACGACATGGGCAACCTCCTCGATATTGATGTAGAGTTGCGGCTGGTTTTGCCCATGAGGAATTCGCTGAATGCGACCAGGTCGTTCCGAAACAAGAGCATCGCTGTTTGGCAGGAAAACCAGAGACCAGGGAATCTGTAGGTTCTCTACCCAAGTCTCGACCCTGACGCCCTCCAATTCGAGAAGAAAAACGTCGGTCACGCGTTGCGGCACTTCGCCGCGGATGGGTTGGCCATAAGTGATGCTGGAAAGGCAAAAGGCAACCAGCAGCGACAAAACTTGTTGGAACTGTGAAAAGCGAAACCAATGCCCTTTGATCGGCGGGTTTGCAGTTCTACATCTGAAGTACATCACGGTCCTTTCCTCCGCCTATCACTGTGGACACAATCAGTTTAATGACTCACAACGTTATGGATGAGCTGCCGAGTCACAGGCGAAATCGGCTCGATTCTTTCGAAATATCCTGTCTCATGCAATTGGCTTTTTGTCTTGAAAGCAAAATTAACCCTCCCGGCAAAGCACGTGTCACCCGACTGACCGCTTTCCTACCGGGAACCAATGCATTCAATCAAAATAATCTTCATCTTCATTCAAGCTCTATCAGTGGACTTGCTTTTCGATTGCTTCTATCAGCCCCTTCATGTAGCCGACTGCAAAGAGGCGGCCCATCATCGCGTAACCCGGCTCAGCATTGCTCTCACCCTCCATAGTGGGTGCATGATCGGGCCTCATGGGTCCCTTAAACCCGATGTCGTAGTAGGCTTTCATGGCCTCGAACATGTCAATTTGACCATCGTCATGGAAAGTCTCCACGAATTTCTCCCGTGTCCCTTGAATGTTCCGGAAGTGAACGAAAAAAATCTTCTTTTGCGCTCCGAAAGTGCGAATACAAGAAGGCACGTCTTCCCCCATTTCCGAAAAACAACCCTGGCAAAAGGTAAGTCCGTTCGCCGGGCTCGGATAGAAATCGAGGAGCCGTTGGAAGTGGCTCGGGCAGGTCATTATCTGGGATAATCCCCTGATGAGCGAAATCGGGGGATCCGAGGAGTGCATGGCCAGCTTTACCCCCGCTTCCTCAGCAATCGGAATAACCACCCGAAGGAAATACTCGAGCGCTTCCCATAGCTGATCCTCGCTCACCTCACCGTACTTCGTGAGCGGCTGTTTCATCATTTTTTGATGGTCGTAGCCGGTCACCAAGGCGCCCGCTCTCGTCGGCACGTCGAAATCCGTTCTAATCCAATTGAAGACCGGAATCCAATTGTAACACAAAATGGGAATGCCTGCCGCTCCCATGTTCCTGATATTCTGGCAAAATACTTCGAGATCCGCATCCCGCCCCTCGAGTCCCAACCTGATGCGGTTTGAGGGCTGCGGTCCGAGACCTTCTAGAACCGAGAGGCGCAACCCGTGAGCTTCCGCCCGACGCCGCATAGCGCTCAACTCTTGCAATGGCCATAACCGTCCATGCAGTGATTTCGGCAGGTCCAAAACGACGTCCGTGGCGCCCATCTGGGCAATCAATCGCAGTTGCGACCCTTCACCGTTGCTCTTGAAGGCAATACGAATTCTTCCCTGGCTCATTTTCCAATTTCCTCTCTTATCCTTTGCGATGTGGCCAGCGGCCGCCGATACCCGATGGCAATCATTGAGCGAGTATTAAGGGCGGACAACCAAATAATACTCGCCTCTCGCTGAGGGACGAAATTAGACACCCATACTTCAGTAAATTGAGGTTGGCATTCACCAATGTGTCTCACGTTGTGGGTGGGATATTAAAGCAATTTGCCGTTGACACCATGAACCACTCGTATGTAGGCTCATAATTCCCTTTGACGGCGCCAATTGCGCACCGCGAAAGAGACTAACATGTCGCCATGATTGAATACATCGAAAGCTCGACGGTCTATGATAACCCGAATCCCAAGGCGCGCAGCCGGCATGCCTATTTTCCTGGTGTGGTGCAGCTTCCCTCGGGCGAGTTACTGGCCCTGTTTCCCATCGGGGAGGCATTTGAGTCGGCAGACCAAACCACCTATGTCTCTCGTTCCAACGACTTGGGAAAAACCTGGAGATTGCAGGGTCCGCTCTACGACAGGCGCCAGGATCCGGTACCGATTAGTGACAGTCTCAAACCACTGGTGTTACGAGACGGCACGCTGATCGCGCTCGGTTATGGTTTCCACCGCCACGATCCCGAACACCCGATTACGGTGGAAGAGACGGATGGTGTCCTGCCCGGTGAAGATTTGGTTTCGTTTTCATCGGACGAGGGGCATAGCTGGACCGAGCCTCGCGTGATTCCGCGCAGTATTCCCGAATTGGTGGAGATTCCCGGTCGCTCCGTGCAACTGCAATCTGGCGATATTGTGGCTACCGGCGGATTATTCCGTCTTCCGGACGGCACTACTCCGAGCGGCCAGTTTGGCGTGCTCATACGGAGCAAAGATAACGGCCGCACATGGGATGACACGGTGCACTTTTTTGAGAGTCCCGACAAGACGGTGGCGGCCTACGAATCGAATGTAATTGAAATGCAACCAGGACGCCTGGTCGCCATTTGTTGGGCCTTCCAGATCAGTACCGGCAAACATCTTCCTAACCATGTCACCGTTTCCCATGATAATGGATATACCTGGTCGGCGCCTATCAATACTGGTCACCTAGCGGAGTCCTCGAACATCTTTTATCTGGGAGGGGACCATCTGCTCAGCATCCACTGCCATCGAGGGCGCGATGTCGGTCTTTATGTGCGGTTGATCGACTTTAGCCAGGACCGTTGGAAGATGCTCGAGGAAAAAGCCATTTGGGGTACATCAATCGAATCCCAAACCCGTGATGGGCAGACCTTTCACGAGTTCGCCGGTGCGATCCGCTTTGGCCAGGGCTCGTTGCTTGGCCTGACCAACGGCGATATCCTGGCTACTCATTGGTGCGTGGAGGAGGGCCAGGGAAAAATCCTGACCCACCGGTTGCGAGTCACCGTCTGACCGGTGCGATTCACGCTTTACGGGTAGAGTCGCATCCCATAAGAATTACTAGCATCGGAGTTTGTATTAATCAATTCTTTGAGTCTCGACAACCATCGATGTGAAGGAAGGATCTTTTGAGCAATTTCAATGCGGCATGTGTGGCCTGGGATTCAGAGGAAATATCCGAATGGGTGCGGCCGCAAATCGAGGCAGCGGGCGTCGAATTCGTAATGCGGCAGTGTGAGACCTCTGAGGAGGTTGTCGACACGGCCCGCGATGCGGACGTTGTATGGGTCTTGGGCGGCTCGATCCTGCTTACGGCCGAGATACTTCCACGGCTCGAGCGCTGTGGCACCGACAATATTCCGGTCGACAGTGCCACGGAGCGCGGGATTATCGTGGCCAACACTCCGGATGCGACGGCGGTGCCGGTGGCCGAGCACGCAGCGGCGTTGCTGCTGTCAGTCGTGCGCCAAATTCCCATACACGACCGTTTTATACGACAGGGTATCTGGAATTGCGAGGAATCCAGTCCACGTATTCTGCTTCGGGGGAGTACGGTCGGCCTACTCGGCTTCGGCCGTATCGCACGGTGTGTGGCCGAGCGGCTCCATCCCTTCGGTCCGGACCGAATCATAGCGTGTGATCCCCTCGTTGACCCAAATGTAATGGTGGAGCACAAGTTGCAGGGCGTCGAACTGCCACAATTGCTGGCCGATTCGGACTTCATCTCCATTCACACCCCGTTGTTGAAAGAGACGCACCACTTGATCGGCGAGGCGGAGCTCTCTCGGATGAAGCCTACCTGTGTGGTGATCAATACTGCCAGAGGCCCAATTATCGACTCGATGGCTCTGGCGGCGGCCGGACTGGATGTCCTGGAAAGTGAGCCGCCCTCGGCAGACGATCCGCTCGTAGGCCTGCAAAACGTAGTGCTGACGCCACATATCTCCGGCCATTACGATGGTTTCCTGAACGAGTTCTGGCGACTTTCGGTGGAGACGGTGATCGATCTATCCCGCAAGAAGTGGCCGCTCTCTTTCGTCAATCCAGGCGTTGAACCACGTTGGAAACTGACGGAAAGGTAGAAATATTAGCGGAGGAAGAAACATCTGTAACCAATAACCATTATGAAAAAATTATCCCGGCGAAAGTTTGTTAAAACAACTGCCACTATTTCGGCAGGCACTTTTATTTTGCTCCGGTTTAGCATTGGGCAGTCTGTTCCATCGGCTAACAGCAAACTGAATCTCGCCTTTATTGGGGTCGGCGGCCGTGGGGTACAAAATCGGAAAGGATTGGTCGATGAGAATATTGTGGCTCTTTGCGACGTTGACGACGGGCGACTGGGCGAGGCCCAAGAGGAGCATCCCAACGCCAGGAGATTCAAGGATTTTCGGGTCATGCTGGACAAGATGGACAGCGAAATCGATGCGGTGGTGGTATCGACACCTGACCACATGCATTTTGCCTGCGTCATGGACGCGATGCAACGGGGCAAGCATGTTCTTGTGGAAAAGCCGCTCGCGCATAACATCTGGCAATGCAGAATGCTCAAGAAAGCCGCCCGTTATTACAAAGTCATCACAGCCCTGGGGAACCAGGGGCATGTTATGGAAGGCATACGATACATCAAGGAGTGGGTTGATGCGGGAGTTCTGGGCGATGTAACGGAAGTGCACGGATGGAGCGCGGGTCCCTACACCGAGGAATTATTTTATCGAAAGCCAGACAAAAGTCCGCCGACGCCGGAGGAGGTTCCTCAAGGATTGGACTGGGATCTCTGGCTGGGCGTTGCCAAACAGCGCCCCTACAGCCAGTTTTATCAACCAAGAACTTGGCGCGCATGGTATGATTTCGGGTCCGGCGAGTTGGGCGACTGGGTCTGTCATACACTGGATGCTCCCTTTTGGGCGCTGGATTTGGGGATGCCGACGGAGGTCAAACCAACAAGACGTCCACGGTCTCTGGAAGGTTTTGTCCCCGACCGGTCCATCACTCGCTTCAAGTTTCCGGCGCGGGGAAATAAGCCGCCGGTTACACTGAAATGGTATGACGGCGGTCTCAAACCGCGGTTGCGATCCGAGTGGAGAATGAAGCAACTGGCGACAGAGGGGATGATCATGGTCGGAGACAAAAATACTTTGATAACTGGGGAGCGACCGGGAAGCCCCAGATTGTTGCCGAAAGATGTGTGGGAGGATTTCCGTAGAAACCTGCCGCCAAAAACAATACCGCGGATCAAAGGATCCCACTGGAAGGAATGGACCCGAGCTATCAAGGGAGAGGGTCCGATGCCCATGTCCAGCATTGATTATGGAGCGGAACTGACGGAATTGGCATTAGTGGGAGTATTGTCCCAACGATTCAATACCCGCATCAAATGGGATGCCCGGAACATGCGGGTGACCGACCGCCCCGACCTCGATGTCTACATAAAAGAACCCGTTCGCAAAGGTTGGGAATACGGTGAGGAAATTTGAAATTCCGTTACATAGCTCGGCGGCGGGGATAAATAGTTGTCGAGATTTCCGTTACCAGAAAATATCCACATGGTGGACACGTTCGTTTTTTTACAGAGACATTTGTGTAAAATAGAAGATTGCAACAACTCATTATACTCCATGAAGAACATCATTTTTTGCTTTGTTTTTGTTTCGATATCCTGCGGCTCCTTTTCAATTGCGCGTGGCGCCCACCATGAGGAGAAAAATGACTGGATTTCACTTTTCAATGGAAAAGACCTAGAAGGATGGGTCCAGCGCAACGGCACTGCGACTTACCGAGTGGAGGATAACGCCATCGTCGGGAAAACTTCGGTGGGAAGCCCAAACTCGTTCTTATGCACCAAGAAAGATTACAGCGATTTCGAGCTGATGTTTGAAGTGAAAGTTGACGACTTACTTAATTCAGGCGTCCAAATCCGCTCGAAAAGTGTGCCGGAGTTCAGGAACGGGCGCGTGCATGGCCCACAGGTAGAAATTGCGATAGATGGCACGGCCGGCTTTATTTTCGGAGAAGCGATGGGAAAAGGTTGGTTTAGCAGGGATCTCGACAATGAGCAAGCACAGGCCGCTTTCAAAAAAGGCGAATGGAACAGCTACCGCGTGCGCGCTGAAGGACAATCGATACGGACTTGGGTTAATGGCGTGCCCATCACTAATCTAACAGACGATATCTCGAATATGGACAAAGGTTTCATAGGTTTGCAAGTCCATGAAATCGAGGCTGGCACGGGACCGGGACCGTTCGAGGTTCATTGGCGAAACCTCAAAATTCGAAAATTGAATCCCAAGGAGAAAAGCCCGTAGAGTAGTTTTTGGAGAGACGCGAATGATCAATTCAGGTCGGGCTGCAACGCTGCGCCCGCCACGGTCTTGTTCAATGCCGGCATCAACTCCTTGACGAACAGTTCCATGCTGCGGATCCAGCTCGGCTTGTCGTCCCAATCATAACCCATCAAGACCAAAGTGCCAAATATGCCCGTTTCTTCAATCAGACCTATCAGCCGACGGAGAACTTCATCGACATCACCGGCCATAATCTGCTCGGTCATCAGGTAGTCGAGTTGGCACTCAGAATCAGGCATATCAGGATCGCGCTTGTAGAGATGCGCCGGCCGAGACCCTGGTCGAGGAGCCGACCGATATATTTGTATTTCATTCCCAACGAATTGCTGCGGACGCGCTCTTGTGCTTCCTTTGTCGTGTCGGCCAGGAAGATCGAGCGGGCGACTTTCCAATCGGAACGATTGGGTTCGCGCCCGGCCGCCCGCGCCGCAGTTTCATAGGTACAACACAGATCGGCCACGACATTCCCTGGAATCAGGCAATGGGCGAAGGGTTGGCATCCGCGTTGTACGGCAATTTTCATGCTGTAGGAATTGCGGCTCATCCTAGGTATGGCGATGGGCGGAGTGAGCTGCTGTAGTGGCTTGTGAATGAAGCCAATGAGCGTCTCTAGGTCGAAGTGCTCTTCGAGATTGATCTGCCAATACTTGCCATTGTGCCTGTAGGGCGGATCGGAGACCACAGCTTCAAAATAACGTCGAGGGCCTCGAGTGCCATTTCGCCGCCCTGCTTGGGATCGAGTCCGTAAAGTTCGTGATCTGCAGTTACGCTGCCGGGGCCGAAGTAAAGATTCAACCGGCCTTTCGACAAGTGATCCAGAAAAGGCAGGCGGCTGGCCACATTGGCGGGGTGGTGCTGGTTGAGGCACACAGGTGCCGCGCCCAGCCGCATACGGCTGGTTTCGCCTAACGCCCGTGCGATAAATATCTCGGCCATCACGATAGTCTCATATTTCATGGTGTTGTGTTCACCGATCCAAAACTCGTCGAAACCGAGCTCCTCGGCTCTGATGATCAGCTCCAGGTCCTCGTCATAACCTTGAGCGAGCGGCTTTTCCGGTGAATAAAATGGCATGATAAACATGCCGTACTTGATTGGATTGGACATGGTGCCTCCTAACCTAAGACCGCCGTCTCTAGGCGACCTGGGTCTGTCTCGTCTGCGCCGAGCCAACGGACGGGCAGAGGGTAGAGCGTCAGCGACCGGTCTTCCAGGGGCAGTTTCACCGGCGCGCTGCCTAACCCGGATATTTCATGAAGGGTAAAGTTTGGCTCGTTATTGCTATTGGAGATGGATTTCTTTGTATTTTGAGCAGATCGTCTTGATTTTTAGGTCTTGATTTTTAGGTGTTTTTCAGGGTGTAGAGACACTGCCCCCTTTCCCCCATTGGTTCGGTAGTGCCGGGGGCAGCACCAATGCACCCTTTAGGTTGGCACCAATCGGCGGGCCGCATGGTTGAAAAGACTGGCCCAAGGATAACTCTCACTTAGGTGAAAGTGAATCGTTCGGGTGTTGCGCACGATGACCGCTCCGATCTTGATTAATTTGAGCCGCAGGGTGTGGCATTGGGCCCGCGCCCACTTCGTCCCTTTTAAGGCTAACCGGCGCATGGCTTCCATCAAGGTGTAGGCCAGCGCCGACAAGAGCAATCGCCACTGATTGGCCCACCATTGATGGGCGCTGGTGCGCTCGCTGAACAATTGCATCTGTTCCTTGATTCGGTTCTCCATTTCACCGCGGCCACAGTATACCTTGTCGTAAAGCTCCTGGGGATCGCCCGGCAGGTTCGTCACCACGAAGCGCGGGTTGGACCCCTGTGCGGTGTGTTCGGCTTTATGGATGACCAACCGCAGCCATCGCCACGAATCGGCAGCATAGACGAAGTCCTGGAATAACCGTTGTTTTTTACCCCTTAGTTCGAACCATTCTTTGGCCTGCTTTTGCAACTGCTGGGCGTCTTGCTGCAAGCGTGCATTGCGAGCCATCCCCACGATGTAACTAACTTCGTTGCGGTCGCACCAAGAGAGTATCCGGTCTCGACAAAATCCACTGTCGGCGCGCCAAATAATCCGCGTACGGGGCCAGCTTTGGCGAATCCGTTTAACCAGCAATTTGAGGATGGCCCCGGCATGCTTGCTGGCATCGATCTTGCTCGGCCGCAGGTAGGCCACCAGCAGCTGATCACCGCAAAAAACATATAGCGGCAGAAAACAGTAATGATCATAATAACCGTGGAAAAAACGTCCCTCCTGGAGCCCGTGCACCGGATTGTCGGTGGCGTCAAAGTCCAGGATGATCTCTTCGGGTTCCTCGGCAAAGGAGCCCATGAACTGTTCGACCAACAGCTCGTTTACCGCAAAGGCCGCCCGCCGATCCTGCCCGTTTTCAAAACGACACAAAGTCGGCGCGCTGGCCAACGTTTCAATGCGCCCCGTTACCGTTTGCAACAATGGATCGTGGCGCAGGGTATCAAAGTCGTTCAAATCCTCATAGCCCGCCACCAGCCCGTAAACGCGCTGCCGCAGCATCCCCAATACCTCATGGCGTACTTTGCCCTTCTGCCGTTTGTCCACTAACTGTCGGGCCGCTCGTTCGGTCAAGCCCAACTGCCGATCCACTTCCCGGATCAAAAGCAGTCCGGCATCCGAAGTAACCTCTCCGCCCTTGAAATCAACCCGCACACGGCGGCCTTTTACCCTTGTCAACTGTAGCTTTAATTGTTTACCTTTTGTCATCGCTGATATTGCTTTAATTATTGATCTATCCTGCTGTATATCAGCAGTTAAGCATATCAACGATACTTTTTTTACGAAATATCCGGGCTAACTGCACCGACAGCTTGGCGGCAATCGCCACCTCCAGCGCCTGGCGCAGGTCGTGCCCCGATAACCACAGCTTGCTGCCTGTTTCCACAGTCGCCAGGAAGGAGCGGATGGAACCGGTAAGGTACCTGAACTGGCTCCACTGGTAGGGGGTGTAGGGCCTCTCGACCCTTACCCTTTCGCCCTTGGCGTCGAAGCCCTGGTAAATCTCGGACGGCACGCCCCACTTGCAGCGGACGAGTGAATCCCGGCTCCAGACATCCACACCGCGCTCTCGAGTAGGCGTTCCGAATACGGTACACTCCCGCCCATTGGAGAGGCGGAAGCGGGCATTGATGATGAGCCCCTCGTCGATGTCTCTGGCCACCACTTCCTCGAACCAGTAGGGCGCATCCCGGTGCGTGCCCCACGTGATGATCTCCTCGATCTCGGCATCCGTCATTAGGCGCAGCATGGAAACATCCTGGCAGCCGCCACCGGAGATCTCGGCTCCCCACCCGATTATGCTGGCCCCAATGAGCTCTCCATAATCTCCTGCCCATAGCCAGCCGGCCGCCTCCTGATTCTCATTCAACGCTCGCATGAGGTTCCCTCCGGCGAAAACCACCCCAAGCCTTTCACAAGTATCCACCATCTCGTCGGCGTCGGACAGTTTCGCCGCAATCGGTTTGTCTGTAGACACTCCCTTCACGCCCACCTCGGCGCAGGCGATCACCGCCTCCTTGTAGTATTTCGTAGGAGTCACCACCGCCACGATGTCGGTCACCACGTCCTTCAAGAGGGCATTTACGTCCTCGTATAAAGCCTTCACGCAAAACTTCTCTCCGACCGCCTTGCGTCTCTCGGTCCGACCGCCTTGCGTCTCTCGGGATTGTACTCTGCGATAGCCACGATCTCACAATCCGGGTAGGTTGAGTACGCGTCGACGTAGATCTGCCCCATGAGGCCGCAGCCGACAATCGCCACACGGTGTTTGACTTCGCTCATGATTGAGCCTCCTTTCTTTTTTCCAAACGAGAGTTTATCATAAGCTTTCTCCGCCGCTCTTCCCGCCCATTGGTCACCCATTCAGGTCTATTTCGGCATCACCGTTGTGCTATCGTTTTTGGGCTGGACCGGACGGACTGGCTCTCGTGGTGCGGGGTAAGGATCCTCTCCCTGCGTGAAGAAGACTATGCCACGGCTGCGCTTCTTTGTGGAGCGAGCAAGTGGCGCATCATAGTACGGCACCTCCTGCCCGGATTTGCCAGCCACATCATTGTCACACTGACCTTGACCTTGCCCATCATGATCCTGGGCGAAACCGCCCTGAGCTTCCTCGGTCTCGGGCTACGCCCTCCGGTCACGAGTTGGGGAGTCCTCCTCAAAGAGGCTCAAAACGTACAGGCAGTGGCTCTGCAGCCGTGGCTTTTGATCCCGGCGGTGGCTGTCATCGCCGCGGTGCTGGCCTTCAATTTCCTCGGCGATGGCCTGCGCGACGCAGCTGATCCCTATGCACATGGAGACTCATTATAAAAGGATTGGCTACCACCCAGAACCGGCATTTTCGACCGTATCCCCGTTTCCACCGAAGCGCAAAGCATACAGATCTGCGTCATGCAGGTGAAATCGAAGTCGTACCGGTTTGCCAGCTAGTGAACTCACCTCCCGGCCACTGCGCCATCGAACTGGATATTCGATTGCATCGCCGAAAATTTCAGGACAGTCAGCGAGAGAAAATCCTTTGATGGGCGTGCCCTGGCTGTTCTGAATCTCCACCCGGATGCCGCCGGCCGCGGAAGTCGAATAGTTGATCGTCATTATGCCGCCTTCGAAGATGAGGGGTTTGGTGGTGAATTCGCCGCCTTGCAAGGGTGCGTAAACCGAGACGAAGCCGTCGATGCGCAGTGTGTAGCGCCGCAGTCTCGAGCTGTTGCCCGTAAAGTAACTTTCAGTGGCATAGAGGGATAGTTCCGGCGGCGAATCGTCATCCGCGGATTCCGTCTCCACGACATGCCAGGCCACATAATTATCCCCATAGGCCCAGTTGTGCTGGGTGCGCAAGCCCGGGCGGAGGAAGGCCTCGTCCCAACGGTGAAAGGTTAAACCATCTCGGCTGGACATGAAGAGGGCGTCGGTCACGGCGGTCCCGTAGCGGCTGTTTGTCTGGGCGCGTTGCCTGCGAAGTTCCAGTGAAGGGAGGGCAATGGTGGCATCGGTCCAGCCGCGATCCACGTACCTGGCCGGAAACCCGATCAAGAGGTGCTCGGCGCGGTAGTACGGTTTTATCTGGTTGGTATAAAGCTGCTCCATGGGTGCTCCTGGAAATCGCAGCCATTCTCGCTCCGACCAGTGAATGAAGTCATCGGATGTGGCCGTCATGATGCCCCGGCGTCCTTCGTGGAAATCGCGAATGTAAACGCGATATTTGCCAATGTTGGGGTCCCAGAACGCGATATTCTGCGTGTCGAATGGGTGCCCCGTCATGACCGGCCGGTTTTGGTTATAGAGGGTCCAGTGAATGCCGTCGGGGGACTTGAAAGCGTAGAGGCCGGCGGGGTTTGCGCCAAGACCCACGGCTTTATACTCTTCTCCCGGCATCACCTGCGGATTGGCATCCTTGAAAACAGAAAAGTCGTGACAGCCACTCCCGTTGATGGTGGCAAGGATGATATTGTTTTCCTTGGAACCTTCGTACTCGACTAGGCCGAGTTTCGGTTTGACCCAGTGGATGCCGTCCTGGCTTTGCGCATAGGCGATGAAGAGGGGATGCCCCTGGCCACCGTCTGACGGAATGTGCCAGGCATGATAATACATGCGGTAATCGTCGCCGTCCCGGAATACGGTATGGTAACCGCACGCGCTCCCCTCCCAAGGCTCATCGTGAACCATGGCAATTTCGCGACGCACCGGGTGATTGAGACGCAGTGCCGCCTCCCCTTTCATTTCTGCAATCAGGTGCTTGTCGACGAAAAGTTCCCGGTTTTGACCGATGTCGATGAGATCATTTCCGGCCTGGACACTCGTTGTCGCAAGCAAAGTTAAAAGCGAAAAAAGGGAGACCGTCCTTTCCACATAGACCCTACGCTTCATATTCACAGTTTCAACAATTCGGGAGTGTTCGCTTCCATCCATGCTCGAAGTTCCTGCACGTCCTGGTCAGTGACGCTGAGGTAGGGGCCACGCGAACGCGCGCTCATTGTCAGGAACCCCGAGGTAACACCCATCAACCGGTCGTAGGCTGTATCCGTGTAGCCTTTTTCTGTAAAGGGTCTCAATCCTTCGCGGACTAGCCGGTCCAGCATGTCCGTCCACGGATTCAGTTCGACCCACTTTTGACGCCGCATCAGATCGAACATGTGAAGTACAACCCTCGGATTCATGTAGACTAACGCGCTGGCGGCTCCAATGAGGCCGTGCGGACCCAGGCGGCTCCATTCATTCTCAGCGGCCCAAACATTGACGAACTCATTGAGTTCCCGGCATCCCTCCGGTGTCGCGCCCACCGTGCCCGCATTTGCCTTCACCGCGACATAGCAACCGGTGGCTTCAGAGACGGCGCGATGCTGGTCCACGGTAAGCGTTTTTTTCGCGCGCAATGTTTCGTAGATCGATAATGCCAGGCTTGGGCATGCATCGGTCACCTCTTGGAGAAAGGGAACGATCTGACGGTTGTCCAACTCCATCCAGAATGGCAAAGCCACCTGCACGGCGTCCGCCCCCACCTTTGCCGCATAGGCTGCCCGGCGTTGGGCACCCAGGGTGTAGGTGGAAGTGACGCCAATCATTACGGGAGTCCCGTGCTTCCGGCACTCCTCCACGGTCGCCTTGGTAACCGCCTTCCACTCGTCGAACTCCATGGCGTAGAACTCACCGGTTGTTCCCGCCGTGTAGACACCCGGAACACCTGCCTTGCATATCCGCTCGACTACCGCGCGATAGGCCTGTTCATCGAACATCAGGTTCTCGTCCCAGGCAACTGGTAGGCCGGCCCAGGGCCCGATCATCTCATTACGTGATAGCATCTATTGGTTTCCTCTTGATTACTAAGTTGAAATTAACCTAATCACGAAGTCATTTTCTTGATCGGCCAGGGTTGCACACCGCAGCGTTGGGCCCAACGCTCGTAAATTTCCGCGAGCTCGGAAACTTTATCGGGATATTGCTTTGCCAGGTCATGCAATTCTGTGCGGTCGGCTTCCAAATCGTAAAGTTCCCACTTCTGATGATTGGTAATGGTGGTCCAGTCATCCCATTGGCCGGCATTCTTTTGTTGTCTTATGTGATTTGCTTTTTCGACCAGCTTCCATTTGCCTTTCCGCACGGCGCGGTCGCCGGTAAGCTCCCAGCAAAGGGATTCATGCCCCGGGCGCTGCTTTCCCTGGAAAATGGACATCAGGCTTTTCCCTTCGAGCGGGATAATTTCCCGATTAATATAGGTCTTCGGATACTCGATTCCCGCAACGTCAATACAGGTGGCCAAAATGTCCATGACATGACCAACTTGGTGGGTAATGCCAATGTGGTTTCTAATGACGGCCAGCCAATGAGAAATCAGAGGAGTCGCAATACCGCCTTCATGCATCCAGGTTATGTAAAGCCGGAAAGGGGTGTTACTTGCGTTGGCCCAGGACAAGCCGTAGGACATATAGGAATTGACGTTGCCGGGCGGGTCCTGGTCCTTCCCGATGTTTATCCCGGTGGGACCGCCCCAAGAGGCTGCGCCATTGTCCGAGAGGAAAAGTACGAGGGTATTTTTTTCCGCGTCGATATCTGCCAGTTTGTCGAGAATTTTTCCGATGCCTTGATCCATCCGGTCGATTTGGGCTGCGTAAATGGCCATTTTCATGTCCATCAATTCCTTATTTTTTTCCTCTTCCAAAGACCTGGCATTGGCATCCCGAGGGGTTAGTTCCCAATTTCTGTCGATAATGCCCTGGTCAATCATGCGTTCATAGCGTTCTTGGCGCAGTCTTGGCGCAGTCGATCCCAACCTTTCATGTATTTTCCTCTATACCGGGCAATATCCTCCGGCAATGCCTGCAGAGGAACATGGGGGGTCGTATAAGAAACATAGAGGAAAAAGGGTTGTGTTTTAGCGTCATGATCATCGAGGAATTTGACGGCATAATCGCTAATCGCATCGGTCATATAAAACCCCTCTGCATCCGGCTCGAACCTCTCACCATCCAAGGCTACTCTCCTTATCCCGTCTTCGGGAAAGTAGGGCGCTTTCATGCCGGATTTGACATCAAAATAGTTGGCGCCACCGCTGATCAATCCGAAATACCTGTCAAATCCGCGATCTACAGGCCAATGCGGGCGCGTTTCCCCCACATGCCATTTCCCGGACATCATGGTGCGATATCCGCCTAATTTAAGAGCTTCCGCGATGGTGACGCAGCGATCATTCAAATGCCCCAGATAAGCGGGATATCCTTTCCCCGCCAGTTGGGCCGGTATCTGTGGATCATGAACCATAAATCCCAGTCCCGTCTGATGTGCATACAAACCGGTTAAAAGAGACGCGCGAGTAGGACAGCATACCGCCCCATTGTAAAATTGCGTGAAACGAAGCCCCTCACCAGCCAAACGATCTATGTTGGGAGTGCGGATTTCACCCCCGTAACAACCCACATCGGAAAATCCCATATCATCAGCCATGACCACTACAATATTGGGGCGATTCGCGGAGATTTCCCTTTCGCTTTTTGTTTTTTTCAGAAAAAAACCCTTGGCCGGACTGGATACCGCACTTGAGGCCAGGATCCCATGGCAAAGTGAACTCAGAAACTGTCGTCGGCTGTAGTTTCGATTCATTTGAAAAATCAGGATCCGAGAATCGATTTGAGAATTATTTCTGGACGCTTTTGGTCAACGGTTCAGGGGCAGATCAAGCGCGGGGTTGAGTTCGAAAAAGTCGAAGGGCCGCACTTCAAATTCGTGCCAGACCGTAGGAAGGACGGGCCAATCTTCGGCTCGCACCACATGATGAAATCCAAGCGTATACCATAGCACGATGTCGGTGTTTTCAATGGGGCGATTGGCCTTTGTCCAGGTGGGCAGACCATCTCCACCTTTGCTTTGGTTGGGGTAAGTCCCACTAGCATAGCGTTCTTCCGATTGGTAGGGAGTCACCCAAAGATGATAATCAGTGAAACCGGCCCGTTGCTGCGGATAATCGTCGGAAGTCAATAACGAGACGGCATTAGCCTTGAATTTGAGTTGGTAACTGACGGGATAGCCAAGTGGCCCACTGATATTGGGGTTGATGACGCGCCAGAGGGCGGGTTTCTGAAGATTGATCCGCAACTTGGCCTCTTGCTCGGTCGCGGCAATATGCGGATCGATCACCCAAACGCTTTTCCGTGGACTATCAACTCCTAAATTCACCGTTTTAAGTCGATCGAGGAGAAAACTGTTTTCAGTGCCATCGACATCGAAATCGAGCCTGAAGGAAAAAAAGTGATCGTGGTTGATAGCCACCGTATGTTCCGCTACCATGCGGCCGTAAGCCATATTACGATCCTGTGTTTTTTCTGCGGCGGTACGGTTTTGCACCGCCGCGACCTGCTCGATTCCGCTGGCCCCCAAAGCGACCTTTATGGACCCGGTTAATCCGAACACAAAATCGATAATGTAATCGTAGTTTCCGATCGCCGAAATGGAACGTAATACAAGCTCTGTTCTTTTCCGGACATCACTTTGGCCATGGTTGCCTTCAAAATGCCGCCATTCCATGTCGCCCGCGTAACGCTCAAAGAGGCAGACCGCATTTTGCTGTTTGTAGGGACGGCCCCGATCGTTCGCAAACTCCGCGTCAAAAAAAACCGCGTGCTCGGGGGCATCCAGCCCCTTTACCAACGGCGCGGCCAACTTGCCCACGCCATACTCGCCGGCGTCCAGGTAGGTTCGGAAGTACCACCCGATGTCGGGGTTCATATAGGGAACGAACAATTCCGATAAGGCGCCCTGATAGAGGATTGAGCGGGTTTTACCGTTGTCATCGTAACTCACGGTCGAAATCACAGGGCCAAGCCTTGGATCGATGCGGAAATGAAACCGCCAGTTTTGCCAACTCACTTGATGACCTTCGACTGTAAAGTTCGGGCCTTTTGGCTGAGTCATCGAGACGGGGTTTGCCGCTTTGCGCAACGGACCAACGGAACCCTCATCGAGATCGATGGGCGTTTGCGGTATTTGAACCGGACCGGTGTCGATCAACTTAATGACTTCGCCCTTTTCGATATCTACAACAGCCGTAATTCCCTCAATCGGCCTTCCCCAAAAATTATTTGTACTCCGTCCATCGAAACTGACAACCTTGATGAGCCGCCTTCCCTCCTCTTCAGCCAGGCCGAAGTAACCGGCGGTTAGGGGGATGCATACCACCTTCCCAAATTCGGTGATTCCTCTCTTCCTGACGGCGGCCTGCCATGCGGGATTCGATTGAACGATTTTCTGGGCAAGAGTCCATTCCTCGATCAGCACGCCGGGCTGCACACCGTGAATCTGTTTCCAGGAAACCACCTCGTTTTGGTCAATATCAATAATCGCCTCGAAGGTTTCGGCGCCTTTTTTGACAATAGCAAACGCGGCCCTAGGCAAAGTGCCGCCCGGTTTCCAACCCAACACGGCGGCCTTGTCGGGCTCCTGCAATGTAATTAAAGAATAGCGGCTTGAGTCATCGACTAATTTCTCTGCCTTTAAAATCGTTATAACCGCAACGTATTCATCCGAAGTCAATGGATCCATTGGATGGAAAACCAACCCAGTTCCCCATAGAGATGTGTTAATCGCCATGAACGATAACAATATTCTCATCATCAGATTAGTTTTTTCGAATTTCATGGGAGTCATTTTTTCTAAAGTTGTAGACGATTTCTCCAATTCCATCGCTGTGGTCTCTTTCCTTCGCATCTCGGAATAACCTTCAGCATCCAAATCGGTTGCCTACCATTTCCAGTCTTATGCAAGGTAGTCGTGGACTATCTTGCCATGGCCTTGAGTGTAATCGCAAACCTGATAGTAGGACCCGAGGAATTCCTTTGGTTTAAGTCGCCAAAAATCACCGGCAACCGTTGGACGAAAACTTACAATGCCCGGACCTTTGAACAGTTTGTGAATCTTGACATCGCCAATCTCGCCGTTTGCTACCAACTGCTTGATGGCAGCTTCATTTGAGTCCGCCTTCGGAATCATCTTAAGCAAGTACATTGGAAAGAGGGGCGGGAAGGGGCGGGACCTCTTCAGGGGTGGCTATCTCCATGCACCGGGAATTCAACTGCATGAATTGAATGCCGGCTCGAACCGCTGTTGTGGTCAGTTCACTGCCATATTGCTCAATGGTAATGTCCGCGATCTTCTTGGGACAGCCCCAGATCTCCCGGCCGGGGGCAATCGCATCGGAACTAGACAAAAACAGGCACGGCAAGAAAAAGGCCTCCTCGCCCTCGTAAACAACCTTTACGCAGACACCGACCTCGTTGAAGGGTCCCCAATGGGTGCAAAACGGAACTTTAATGCTAAAAGCGCAACAGATGCCGTCCTCGGCCGGCTCCAATGGCTTTGGAAGCAAGGCGGCGACATTGTCCTTTTCCGTTGTGAAGTAAACCATTTGAAACAGGGTGTCGCGGTAGTAAGGTGGAAGGGTTGGGTAAGCCGGCGAATCGAACGGCATACACCAATTCTCATTTCGATATGTTTTCATAATTGCGGTTCCTCATTTATATTGCTGGAGAAGTATCTCCTATACATCATTTTTAAAGTCGTGGACGATTTCCCCAAACCCATCGGTGTGGTCTTTTTCCAGGTAGTAGGCTCCATAATATTCAAGCGGTGTGAAATCGAATAGATTGTAGGCGGCCGATGGATTGAACTGCACAACGCCATCTCCTGCCATGCAAATATGGACGGTTACGTCGCTTTGCACGTTGGTGTTATCGATAAGCTGCATAACATCGACACCATTCCCGTCGGCTCGCGGGATAACCTTTAGCATCCAGATCGGTTGCAATGCAGGAATTTCACTTACATTCGATTCCTTATGCATTGTCGATCGAATGCTCATCACCGCGGTTCCGCTTAAATTGGCTTCGGTATGCATCACGCGTTCCGCCATGCCTACATTTACATCAGCATAAACTTTGGGAGTGCCATAAATTTCACGTCCCGCCGGTATGCTGCATTGCGTATTGAGAAAAGACACAATACAGAAATAGCCGACTTTGCCCTGGAATTTGCATTCGACAAACAGGTTGCAGGCTTCAAATTTTCCATAATGGGCCGACCACTCGACATAAATACCGATGGCGATGCACAAACCACTATCGGAAAGCTCAAAACAGGCAGGCAACACCCGATCGATAGCCCGTGAATCCGCACGGAAAAAAACTAACTGCGATTTGTTGTTTCGATACCGTGCGGGAGGCCTTGGAAAATAGGGCGAAAAGGCCGGAATCGCCTCGATCTTATCCATAGGTATAGTCATAAAATTAAGTCTCCGATTAGATTTTTATTGGACCAATTATTCATAGCCGCACCAGTCCATCGCGGCAAGGGCGAAGGTCTTGGTGGCGGTTATTAATTCCTCGATAGTTACATATTCATCAACGGCATGGGCTTGCAGCAAATTGCCAGGCCCGTAAATCACCGATGGGGTTCCCGATATATTGAGAAACGCCGCATCGCAAACCGCCGCAAATCCTTGAATTAAATCGCGATCATCCACTGACTTTGGACTTATAGCCAACTGGTGCGCATCGACACAAGTCCGCACGATCGGGTGGTTCGTGGGAACCTCTGCCGGCGGCCAATGGAGATTGAAACTAATTTCAGGAGGGTTTTCACACAGCCAAGGGTCCACTTGACAGGCTTTCTCAATGTACTCCGATATCTCTTTCTTGATATCTTCCTCATCCTCTTGCGGAGGATACCAAACGGCGTATTCAATGGTGCAAAATTCAGATATCAAAAAAGGGATCAAAACGCCATTGGGCCCACCCGTAATCACGCCAGGATGAAGAGTAAAATGTCCGGGCCGGAAAAGCGGATGCTTCTTGCTTTGGCCCCACTGATCTTCAAGTCCACGCAGGGCATTCATAATGAAAACACCTTTCTCAATGGCGTTGACGGCGATTTCCGAACCTTTGCCTCCGGCTCGAATCATTTCATTTCTCATGGATGCATGACTGGATTTTCCACGGCACGTTATGGTAAACCAAATCAGCCCCGAGGTAACTGGCATAACCGCCAAAGGCTGTTGGGCAGCGGTAGGCTCGGAGACAATGGCACCGTCGGCTTTGTATTTCTCACAAACTGCGGAAACGCCAACCTCATGACTCATTGTTTCTTCGCCTACGACGCTTTCCAGAATAACGTCCCCCTTTAACGTGAGGCCGCAGCGTAGAACCGCTTCGATGCCTTTAAGCTGGGAAACGAGTCCGCCCTTCATATCACATGAGCCCCGTCCATGAAGTTTGCCATCTTCGATTTTTCCGCTGAAAGGATCGTTATATTTCCAATCGGAATGCTTGCCCACGGGCACAACGTCGATATGTCCGTTGTAGATAAGGGAACGCCCTTCTCCGGTTCCATTCAACACCCCTACTAAGTTAGAACGGCCTTTCTCTGCTTCAATAAATTCAATTCCGCATCCGATTTCTTTATACGCCTCGGCCAATCTTTTGTTGCACTCCGTTTCGCCGCCTACCTCCTTGTCGTAATCCATCCCCGGGTATTTTGGATTAACGCTAGGCATTCGCACCAACTCTGCCGTCAGGGAAACGATTTCATCCCTCATCTTTTCAACGGCATCCAGAACATTTTTTTTCTTATCCATAATCAAACATCAAACCTTTCATTAAGTTATATTAATAGCGAGACAAAATTATTTATTTAAGTTGATCTCGATGTTGCATACAGCACGCTCGCTACAGCTCAATTTGCTCCAGGGTAAATTTTTCGAGCAGTTCCTCATCGGGTCTCACTCCAATTCCTGGATCATCCGAGGCTTTGAACTGGGAAGGCGCTGAATGCTCATTGGGGAGGATGGTTAAATCCTGTTTGTAAAATCTGGAGGTAGGGAAGATATCCGATGGATATTTCATATTAGGAAGTGTGGCCAAAGCTATACAATGGGAAGCGCCGATGGCGGATTCAAGCATTCCGCCCACCCAGCATGGGATTTGATTTTTTTCACACAGTTGTCGAATTTCGAGAGCGTTGGTTATTCCCCCGACCCTTCCCGGTTTTATGTTCACCCAACGGCAAGCCCCAATTTCAATAGCCTTGCGAGCCTTGGCCGCAGAGGTAATGCTTTCATCTAGGCAGATCGGCGTTTTCAGTTGGCTTTGCAGGGCCGCATGGTCGATCAAGTCATCATAAGCCAAAGGTTGTTCAATCATGGCTAATTGAAGGTTGTCCAGTTCCTTGAACATTTCCAGATCATCTAACGTATAACCACTGTTGCAATCGATATGGAAGATTGTATCCGGAAATTCAGACCGGACCGCTTTGATCATTTCCAGGTCCCATCCAGGACGATATTTCAATTTAACACGTTTATAGCCCTGTGTATTTGCCTCGAAAATTGCTTTAATCAATTGGGGGATGCTATCCATGGCGCCAAAATCCGCTCCCGCCTCCACGACGGGACTGCGGCCGCCCAGGATTTTCCACAAAGGCTGGTTTTGCTCCCGACTGTAAAGATCCCACCAAGCCAGGTCGAAAGCTCCTTTGGCAAAAAAATTTCCCTTGATATGCTTGAGCCGGTCTTGCAACGCTTTCCCGCTGGTAATCTCCTGGTGCAGCAACAAGGGCGCGATAATGTCCCGGGAAACGATAAATTGGGTAGCGGCGCATTCAGAACTATACGCGGGAACACTGAAGCATGTTCCCTCCCCCCAACCCGGATTGCCACCACCTGAAAGTCTTATCAAAATCGATTCTATAACCTCGTCATTCCCATAGGCGGTTCTAAACGGATAAACCAAGGGTAGGGCAACCCTCACGATTTTAATGGTTTCAATTTTCATTGCGTTTTTTGGTGGCTGGATGGATGCAATTCTGCGAATTCACACCCATCCCCATTATTATTATTGATTAGGAAGCGTGAAGCTTTTTCCTTTAAGAACATTATCGTTGTCGTAGGCGCTTAAATATCCGTCCTCCCGATAGGCTCTATTATATTTCCGCATCTTCTCTCGATCGATTTCAAGACCGAGTCCGGGTTTGTTTTGAACTTTTATATGACCCAGTTCAATGACTTCCGGCTCGGTCACTATATCATCACAGAGGATATGATGATAAGTCAGATGGGCAAGGAAACACATTGAGCTCGAGCACAGGATCTGCATCGCGGCCCGGGTTGCGATAGTGAGGGGAGCAAAACTATGATAAACCAAAAGAAGCCCGGCCGCCTCACAAAGAGCCGCCGCTTTATAAAAACCGGATATGCCTCCGCTCTGCCAAGGGTCGGACATGATCACATCAGCGGCATCAATCTTCAGTATGTCGAGAATGTCCCAGTTCAGCCAACTGCTTTGGTTGGCCGCGATTGGCACCGGCGATCGCCGCCGTAACAGGGCCATTTCACTGAGCGCGCGCATGCGAATCGGCTGTTCGATATACTGAAGATCAAGATTCGCCATGGCATGGGCCATGCGCAATGCGGTCCCCGGAGACCAGGCTTCATTCGCGTCCACACGGATCGGGACGTCGGGACCCGCTCCTTTGCGCAACGAACGGGCTGCTTCCAAATCTTTCTTTTCATCGATCCCAACCTTGGTGTAGAGAGTCTTGTAGCCCATCGAGACCATCTCGTGGGCCTCCCTTTCGATCTGCTCAGGTGTCGTGTTCTGGACGAATCCCATGATGGGAACTTGTTGCCGTATCGCCCCACCCAAGAGCACATGTACAGGTGCATTCAGCGATTTCCCAAGGATATCCCAACAAACGATTTCAATTCCAGCCATTGGCGCATTGCCCACATAGGGGAAACTGCACCATCCTCCTTGACTTAAAAGATCGAGCCAACGATGCACAATTTCACGAGGATCCCGGCCAATCAAGAGTGAGGAAGCTGCATTAATGGCCGCAATTGTGACTTCTGGGGTGGGAGCCGGAACCGATTCTCCGATGCCTGAAATTCCGTCGTCTGTTTCGATTTCAACGATAACCGCAGTGACACCATGACGAATTCCCTGCGACCAGATTTCCGGCTCCCTGAATAAAATGCTAACCGGGGTCGCGTTGACCGATGTGATTTTCATATTTTAGGAATAAAAAGTAAAATCACTCTAATTCCCAACGGCTCGGGTTGATTCCCGGCGCCTCGACCGGCATGTTGTCCGGCTTGTCCACCGCATCGAAAACCCATATTCGCTGATTGCGGTCTCCCATCAGGGCTTGCACTTCTGGCGGGCATTGGGCCACTTTTTCCGCTGGCCAGTTCTCGATTTCACTGGCGGGTCCCGCCCATGAGGGGCGATAGGCTATGGCCAACATCTCACGAGCCGAAGTTCCAATGTTAGGATAATTTCCGTGAATGACATTTTGATTGATGAGCACGGCATCGCCCGCTTTTGCCGTTATCATTACTTCCTCAGGATGCCGCTCATAGCGGAGGTAGGGATTGCCTTCGTTGTGAAAACTCAAGTGTGAACGCGGCACAACTCGAAAAGGTGAAATTTCAGGTGTCAGGTCATCCAGATAATATAGACAGCGGATCAGGCGGGGGCAACTGTATTCAAGTCCGAAAATTTTCGATCCCCAGGGTTGTCCGTCGCTGTGCAGGCTGATGCCCGGATGACCCGGCTCGGACCGGGCATAATCATAGCCCATCATTACAATCCCCAGGCCGAAGAGCGCGTTGATGAACTTAATCATGGGCTGGTGGGCAATGAGGTCGGTCACCGCGCCACCGGCCCACTGCACCTCCTTGTTTCCACGCTGTTTATCACTGTAGCTGACTGCTTTGGTCGCAAAGGTCGCGGTTTGCTCCTTCAGACGTTTGATAAGGTTCGCATCGAGCATTCCTGGCCTCACGAGATAACCTTCCACCTCGATATGTCTGATTTGTTGGCCGAGGGTCAAGTTGGGCCAGTCGGCATCCGGGGTGCGACGGGTGGAGATATCCGCCAGCGTCGGGTCAATCGTTGTATAAGTCATATAGGTCCTTTCTATTTATTTCTAATAAATATTTTCGTGTAGTCTAAAATTTGATCAATGCCAATAATTTGATCAATGCCAATAAAACCCTTAACCAATAAAACCCTTAAATAAAAAGCACGGACCGAAGTCCGTGCTTTTTTAAAGGCTCATACATCGCCTTAGGTTGCAACCCTGAACATTAGCCGCTACGGCCACTGAGGGGTTACCTCACAAACGGAAGAAGAAAGAGAACATCCGCTTAATCTATTAACCACACTGGAAGCTTAAGCTTACTTTTTCTTTAATTTACATATATCAAGCAGGTTCTTTTTCTTTCAAGCAGGTTCTTTTTCTTTAATTTACATATCTACATATATCAAGCAGGTTCCAAGAGATATTAATTAGAACGTATAGGCCACAGAGAATTTGACGTGGCGGGGGTCCTCCGCGTGGCCCAGGGCCGCGAAGATTGAGGAGATGGTACCCACAACATCGGTAAAATTATTGATATTTACTTGCAAGCGCAATTTACCGTTTTTGGTTACGTAAGAAACGAAAGCATCAGCTCTCGTATACCCTTCCGTGACAAAGGAGCTTCTAGTATCGCCGAAGCGGTCGGCGAGATTTACCACCGCCACTCCGGTTGTCAACCCTCTGAGACCTCCCTCCAAAAAGGTGTATTTGGCAACACCCGACCAACGGAAGCCGTTTTGACCATTGCGCTGACGCCGGGTTTTGTCCTGGGTCTCTTCGTTGAAGCCTAAAGTTTCCTGGTCGGTCAAGGCCACCAGAAAAGTGAAATTGTCATTGAACCTCCAGGCCAGATCTATTTCCCACCCATCAGAGGTCGTGACGCCCTCCTGAACACTCTCGTCCAGCCCGGTCTCCTCATTGAAGATCCGGATCGGAGCATTAAGAACATCAAGTTTAAACCAGTTCGCGGTCATCAAAAGGGAGTTATCGAAAAACTGCAATTTGACTCCAACCTCATTAATTTTGCCTTCCAGATTTTTAGCAGGAACGCCGGGTACAAGTTCGCCGAATCGACTCTCAAACGTTTCCGAACGGTTATAGTAGATGGACACTTTATCATCGATTACCTGGCCCACGAAACCGAACTTAGACACCCAGTTGTTGGATTTGTTGCCACTGCTGGAGGCACCGGTCAAGAGTTCTGTGCTCCCGCCAGAATTACCAAAGTCATAGCGGACGCCGCCCGAGAAGACTAGACGGCCCTCGGCAAGAGTGATGTTATCCTGGACCCCAAAATTAAACCGAGTATTCCCATCACTCTCAGAGATGCTATGCGGCCCGCCGGGGGGAAAATCATAATAGTCGTTACTCTCTCCGAGAGGAAATGAATTCTGGGTGATGATACTGTAGGCATTGTCCAGATTCAGGTTTGCGTTGAGAGCAGAGCCGCCGAATTCCTCCTTGATCGTCACGTCGGTCCATGAGCTTTTGGAACGACCCTGGGTGAACTGGCTGTAAATCAGGAGGTTATGGGAAAGACCGCCAGTCTCAAAACGACCCGTGAGGTCCGTAAAGAGGCCCCAGGTTTTGTTGATGCTCGGCCCGCTTACCCGGGCAACAGCGTTGGACATCTTGATATCCGCATAGGCGGTCCCAAAATCCGCGAATTCCGGTTCCCCCGGGGTTGACCGGGTTCCGGTTGTTCCGAACACGCTTCCGTCGGCTCTCAGAAAGGAATAGCCGATAGCAATAATGTCGGCGGTGGGGTCGTTGTTTTCGCTCTCAATGTATCGCGTTACAAGGCGAAAATTCCAATCGCCGATCAATCCTGAAAATCGATTGGCAAAACCAAATTCGGCATAAAATTCATCGCGTTGTTCGTTATTGGGAACCGGAACAGTCGAAATCGAACTTCCAGTAATATCTGTGGAAGGGCGGCCCGCACCGTCCCAAAACACACCCGGAGTTTCATGGCCGGTTTTAATATGTTTTTTAAACCCCCGTCCCCACATTCGGGTATTTCCATTTTCTGATTCGTACTGAAGCGTCGCATAAAAATTCTCCTTTTCATCAGCGGCGCCAGCGCCCTGGGTCACCTCGCCATCACGAACGACGCCGATAAACCGATAGGTAAACTTCCCTTCCTTGTCGATGGGACCGCCATGATCGACCGAACCCTGAACGGTGTCGCCGATACTCGAATAGAGGAATTTTAGCGTGGTCTGCCGTTCTTTGGGGGGAGCTTTGAATATCCGGTTTACGAGGCCGCCGAAGGAATGGTCCCCGTAGAGTGTGCCGACCGGCCCTTTGATGATTTCATACCGTTCTATGAATTCCGTTTCCTGTTCGGTCTCTGGTCCGGGCAGGCCGTCCAGGAATGAGGAGTTGGAGCCACGCGTCGGAAACCCGCGAATAAAAAATGTGCCGATGGTGACGGTGGAGGAGGGTCCTATGCCGGCGACATAGCGCAAGGCATCTTCGGAGTCAAAGGCGGCCACATCATCCATTAACTCGTGGTTCACCGGAATGACGCTATGCGAAAGATCCAATAGATCGACGTTAAAGCGGGATCCCCCGGAGGTCACGTTGGTGCCATAACCGACTGTAGTAACTTCGGTTAGGACAAAGGGATCGAGTTCGATCATTTCTTCTTCGTCGATTTCCGTTCTCTCTGTCGTTTCCTGTCCAAAAAGGAATCCGGCGAGGAGACAATTAACAGCCAGTATCAGGCCAAGTTTCTTAAGCGATTTTTTCATGAGTTTCTTCGTTTGGTTGTTAAATAAATATTTTAACTTAACTGGGGAATGGGTTGGTCTGGGGAATGGGTTGGTCAACATTAATCTTATTCTAATATCGGATACAATGAGATACCTTTCCCATAGTAGGGAAGGAGTGAACCAAAGGGAAAATGGATTGCCAAAAAGAAATATCTGGTTAAATTTCTTTACCATCCTGGAGAAATTGGAGAAATAACCTTGGATTATTGGAAGAGAAAATCGCCTTCTGCTTATTAACCCATATTTTCCATTTCATCTTAAGAATATATGCTTGAAATAATCGATATGCTTGAAATAATCGCTATGTGATTAATAATAAGTTAGTTAAATATACTTATATCGAGCAAATTCTTAAAATCCTATGGGTGACGCAAAAAAGGGCAGTTTTCGGGTTCAATTTAACCGCCGAATCAAGCTGGAGCTCCACGGTGCGAAGGTTACCAGTGATGCAGGAATGTTACTCTACCGGGAACTCGATGAGGCTTTCGGACTGACGGCGATAGGAAGCGAAAATGTGGTGGAGGAGCGCACGGGCAAAAATATCCAGCACGGCAGAGCCGCTCTGCTTCGGCAGTCTGTCTTCAGTCGCCTGGCAACCTACAAGACACGAACGATGCGGAACGCCTGCGGTTTGATCCCGTCATGAGGCAAATTGTCGAGGCGGGGGTGTGAAAATTTCATAATTTCGAGATTATTGACATTTAAGTCATTTTCGAGATTATTGACATTTAAGTCATTTTATTGCTATTTCATAAAGTCCAATGTCTAAAAAATTCTCTTACTCCCTCTCTGCAATATTTCGCTACTCAATACTCTCTGCCTTGTTCCTGGCCTTAGCCACGTTCCTGCATGGGGCTGAATCCCCGCCAACTTTCGAACTTAAATGGGGCACTGAGGGCTCAGGCGACGGGCAGTTTAGTGCTCCAGGCGGCGTAGCAGTGGATAGTTCCGGTAATGTTTATGTGGCGGACATCCTCAACAACCGCATCCAGAAATTCGACAGCAGGGGCAACTTTCTCCTCAAGTGGGGGGCATACGGCTTCGGCGACGGGCAGTTTAGAGATCCCACCGATGTGGCAGTGGATAGTAGCGGTAACGTTTATGTGGTGGATAGAAACAACACCCGCATCCAGAAATTTGACAGCAGCGGAAATTTCATTCTCACGTTTGGCGATTGCCCCGCCAATTCCAAATGCAACGCAGATGGGCAGTTGCATATTCCAACCGGCGTAGCGGTGGATAGTAGCGGTAATGTTTATGTGGCGGACACGAACAACCACCGCATCCAGAAATTCGACAGCAGCGGCAACTTTCTCTTCAAGTGGGGGGCATACGGTGGTGAAGGTGGTGTTACCTCCAATGGCAGCGGCGACGGGCAGTTTAGTGCTCCACAAGACGTTGCGGTGGATGGTTCCGGCAATGTTTATGTGGCGGAAAGTGGTAACAACCGCATCCAGAAATTCGATAGTAGCGGCAACTTTCTCCTCAAGTGGGGCACACCCGGCTTCGGCGACGGGCAATTCAACCAACCAACCGGCGTTGCGGTGGATAGTTCCGGCAATGTTTATGTGGCGGATAAATACAACGACCGCATTCAGAAATTCGACAGCAACGGCAACTTTCTCTTCCCGTGGGGGACAAACGGCAGCAGCGATGGACAGTTTAGTGCTTCTCGCAGCGTGGCGGTGGATAGTTCCGGTAACGTCTATGTGGCGGATGAATTCAACGACCGCATCCAGAAATTCTCTCAAATTACCATGGCAGACATCTTCGGTGGCGAATCCATTGCGGGCTTCCCTGGCTGGCGCGCTTCCTCATGGTTTATGAACTACAACGTCGATTTTTGGCCGTGGATATACCACGACGAGCACGGCTGGCAGTTCCTTTTCGATGGCAGCACGGAGCAGGTTATCTACTTGTGGGATTTGGGCCTGGCAAATTGGATCTTCCTGAATGAAAGCAACTACCGTTGGCAATACCTATTCGGACCCGAACAAGGCTTTATTTTTACTTTCCCCGACAACACGCCGGACAGGCGTTTTTTTCAGAGGGGTGACGATGGGAGCCTCTTCAACGTCACGGCGGGATTACCCACTGATTGATTGGGCGGGGGAGGTTGAGCATCTGAGCCAGTTGCGATATACAAGTTGCGATATACATATTATTCAGGTCATCCATCCAATCTTTTATAAAAAAGGGGGGGAACCTGATTTGACACGCATCATCCAGATTTTGTTGGATTTTACAACCCACTTCAAATAGAATAAGAATAATAAAATAATGGAGAAGAAAAAAGACAATGTATGTGGGAAATATCCCATTAATTGATATCGAACATGCTGCAAATCCCCAGACGAATCTCCTTGATATCCGAAACGGCCTCTATTTTGAGGGATGGGATCAATAAGGGACATTGGAAGGGAACCCTTCCGGGGGAGCGCGTCCTTTGCGACCAGTTGCACATCAGCCGTCCAACCTTGCGGGCCGCCCTTTCACTCTTGCAAAGGGAAGGAATGATTCGGGTTACTCATGGCAAGCGGCGTAAGATTTTCCCTGTTGAAAAGATACCTGTGTTCGCCCCGATACCTGTGTTCGCCCCAAAGAGGATGATCGGATTAATTATTAACAAACCAATATCCGAAATCTCTCACCTATCCTTCCAGGTATTGATGGAGGCACGCCATCATCTTCACTTGGGGGGATTCGAAACTGAAATCTTCATTTCGCCCACCCAGGAATTTCGTCATCAAAGGTTGAAATTAGAAAACTTCATTAGAAAGCATTCAGTATCCTGCTGTATCCTCCTGCTCTCCTCCGAGGAACAGCAAAAATGGTTTTACCAAAAAGGCATTCCGGCTTTGGTCTTCGGTTCCAATTACCCCTCTGTCAAGTTATCCTCTCTGGACGTGGATAATTATGCGGTGTGCCGTCATGCAGCCGGTATCTTTCTAGGTCGCGGCCATCGACGGTTGGCTTTCATACGGTCCGATAATCGAATTGCCGGAGACCGTGCCAGCGCAGAAGGCTTTATGGATGGGATCACGCAGTCCCGTCATGCCAAGGCCAAAGGGACTGTCATCCGCCACAAGGACACAAGGCGGGATCTTATTCGCCGGTTAGATGGGCTCCTTGATTCCGAGGACTTAAGACCGACGGGGATTCTTACCTCGAGACCTCTGGAAACCTTGATGGTGGTAATGCACCTGCTGAAAAGAGGCATAACTCTTCCCGAGGATATTTCATTGATCGCGCGCGACAGGGATCATTCTTTTAATTTTCTAGAGCCGAAAATCGCCCACTACGCTTACCCCAGGGATCTGTTTTCGCGCCGATTGACGCGGGTCATTCTTTCGCTCCTCGATAACGTGACGGTTTACACCAGCAGAAATCTGATCCAATCGGAATTCATTGATGGGGAGAGCCTGGGCACTGTCGATCCCGCTCCGGATTAAAATCGGGACCGGTCGATCGCGGCTCCTTTTCAGGATCGACCGATCTGAAAATTAGACCGGGTTGAAGGCTGCTGCGGGGGCATAGGCCGACCCGTTCCATTCGCGCGAGAAATCTTCAGTGGTAAAAAAATCTGTCCTTTATCGTGTCATTGACGGTCCTCTTTCCGCACCCACCCTGCATAAAGAAGTGAACCACTTCACTGTCCAGGTGTTCAGGGAATCGGAAAAAGCCCAATCCTGCTCGGTAAACCGATTTGATTTGACTTGATTTGGTAATCCAGCATGATTTGACTTGATTTGGTAATCCAGCATGATTTGACTTGGCTAAGGATGGATCAAAATTTGGACAGAAGCGAACATCAAAAAGATTGTTACTCATCGATCGATCGAATGAAATCTTACACGTCCACGACTAGTAGGTTATCCACTGATATCAGGTTGAGGGAAAATTTCGTCCTCTTCCGGAAATATCAGCGCAGGTTTGGAAAAGTCAACCGGCAACTCCAGAGGCAGCTTGAAAATGGGGCCGTTTCGCGCCTGCCACCCGGGAGTCGATGCTGCCTCCTGCGAAGATACATTGCTCTTAAAGCTCAACTGGAGCGGCTCAAGAGGCGTCTCTTGAGAATAGCGGGGATTGCCGGCCTCAGTCTGGCCTTGGCCTCTTCCTGGTCCCACGCCGATGTATCGAGTCCGATAGACCTGTCCAGTCTGGACGGGAACAACGGTTTCATCATTAACGGCATTGACCCGATTGATCAAAGTGGCCATGCGGTGAGCAACGCCGGAGACGTAAACGGGGACGGCTTCGACGACTTGATTATAGGCGCCGGTGATGCCGGCCAGATTGGTAGAGCGAAAAATGGCGAGACTTACGTGGTGTTTGGCCGAGCGGGCGGCTTCCCATCCACCCTGGAGTTGAGCGAACTGGACGGGAGCGATGGCTTTGTCCTTATCGGCATCAGCGCAGGTGACCAATCGGGCCGTTCGGTGAGCGGCGCCGGGGATGTAAACGGGGACGGTTTCGACGACATCATCATCGGTGTCCCTGATGGCGACCCCGTCGAAATCGTTGATGGCGAACCCAAGGGAAGACTCAATGCGGGAGAATGCTACGTAGTGTTTGGTCATGATGATCCCTTCGAGGCCACTGTGCAGTTGGGCATATTGGTAGGCCCTACTTTTGTGCCCACTCTGGACGGGAGCAATGGCTATGTCATTAATGGCATCCTCCAGGAAGACCAGGCTGGATATGCGGTGAGCGCCGCCGGGGACGTAAACGGGGACGGCTTCGACGACCTCATTATCGGCGCCTATGATTTCGATCCCGAGGCTCGCATTAACGCCGGAGGAAGCTTCGTGGTGTTTGGTCATGGGCCCCCCTTCGAGGCGGTTCAGGAGTTGCGCGATCTGGACGGGAGCGATGGCTTTGCCATTTACGGCATCGGCGCGGGGAACCAAGTCGGACGGGCGGTGAGCGGCGCCGGGGACGTAAACGGGGACGGCTTCGACGACGTCATCATCAGCTCCTACGTCGCCAGCAATAGGCTGACGGGCGAGAGCTACGTCGTGTTTGGGAAGGCAAGCGGCCTCGGGGCAATTCTGCAGCTATCGGCCCTTAACGGGAGCAACGGTTTCGTCATAAAAGGCATCAAGGAGCGGGACAACTCCGGCCGTACCGTCAGCGGCGCCGGGGACATAAACGGGGACGGTTTCGACGATCTCATCATTGGCGCCGATCGTGGCGACCCCGTCGGTCGCACCGATGCCGGAGAAAGCTACGTCGTGTTTGGAAAGGCAAGCGGTTTCCCGGCCAGCCTGCAGGCGTCGAGCCTGAATGGAAGCAACGGCTTTACCATCAATGGCACCGACCAGTTTGAACAATCCGGTATTGCCGTGAGCGATGCCGGGGATGTAAACGGGGACGGCTTCGACGACCTCATCGTCGGCGCCCACATCGCCGCCCCCGGCGGTCGCGGTGAAGCGGGAAGAAGCTACGTCGTTTACGGTCATGGGGGCGGCTTCGGGGCCAACTTCGAGCTTTCCAGTCTGGATGGAACCAATGGCTTTGTCATCAACGGCATCAAGGTGCGGGACAAATCCGGTTTTGCGGTCAGTGGCGCCGGGGATGTGGACGGGGACGGTTTCGACGACCTCATCATCGGCGCCTATCAAGCCGACCCCCACGGTACCAATGCGGCTGGACAAAGTTACGTGGTCTTCGGCGATGGCGAAGCCGTTGCAACAGATGTCTTCGGAGGGGTCGATATCGACGGGTTTCCCGGCTGGAAGGCCTCACCCTGGTATCTGAATTACAACGTCGATTTCGAGCCCTGGATTTACCACGACGAACACGGTTGGCAGTTCCTTTTCGATGGCAGCACGGAGCAGGTTATCTACTTGTGGGATTTGGGCCTGGCAAATTGGATCTTCCTGAATGAAAGCAACTACCGTTGGGAATACCTATTCGGGCCCGAGCAAGGATGGATTTTTACTTTCGCAGACAATACACCGGAAAGGCGCTTTTTCCAAAAGCTTGACGACGGCAGCATCTTCAGCGTACCACCCGGACTTCCGGTTCAATAGCACAATTTTCAATCTGGTTTTCCAAGCTTTCTTTTTTTTGGTCGGGTCGGGTCGTATTGAAGGCCCTTAACTGTTCTATACTCCAAAAAAACTCCAAAAAAACTTTGGACGAAATTAAAGATAATTTACCCCGGGGTCAGGAAAAGAAATTTGAAGCAGTCGCGTCTCGCCAGTTCACTTCGTGGTTGCTCGAGCAACGAGTGAGCCTGGCTTTTACGACCTACCAGACAGGCAAGTTGTTTCTCATTGGTCTCGGACAAGACGGGCGGCTCAGTATATCCGAACGTACCTTCTCCCGTTGCATGGGACTCTGCGCAGCGGACAGCAATACCCTCTACATGAGCAGTCTCTACCAGCTCTGGAGATTTGAAAACGCCATACCGCTTGGACAGACTACCAACGGTTATGATCGCCTTTATGTGCCGCAGGTAGCTTATACTACGGCGGATCTGGACCTGCACGACATTGCTATGGATGACCGGGGCAGCCCTCTTTTCGTTAACACCCTATTTTCCTGTCTGGCGAGGCCCAGCGAAACGCACAGCTTCGTCCCAATCTGGAAGCCGAAATTCATCAGCAGATTGGCAGCGGAGGATCGCTGCCATTTAAACGGACTGGCCATGGAGACAGGTAAACCCCGCTACGTCACCGCCGTAGCTACCACTGACGTGCACGAGGGCTGGAGGGAGCACCGCAAAGAGGGCGGGGTAGTCATCGATGTGGAGAGCGATGAAATTGTCGCCCGTGGTCTCTCCATGCCACATTCCCCGCGCCTCCACGATGGAAAGCTCTACCTAGTCAATTCCGGCAAGGGAGAATTCGGAACATTGGACCTGCAAAGTGGAAAATTCGAGTCCATCGCTTTTTGTCCCGGCTATGCCCGCGGGATGACCCTCATCGGCAAGTTTGCCATCGTCGGCCTTTCCCAGATACGCGACAATAAGACATTTTCGGACCTTCCTCTGGATGCCGCCCTGAAGGAAAAGAAAGTCGAGGCCCGTTGCGGGCTGCAAGTGATCGATCTATGCTCAGGTGATTCTGTTCATTCCCTGAATTTCCGTGGAATCGTGAAAGAACTCTATGATGTGGTGGCCCTTCACGGGGTTTCACGACCTACCGCTCTCGGCTTTAAAACCGATGAAATTCGGCGAATCATTACGATCGGAGATGACGATTAATGATTCCCTTCGTACTGGTCTAAAAACCTGTCCGTTATTCCGGACTTTACCTTTTTGTTGCGAAGAAGCGTAAAATCAGGCTGAAATTCTTAGAAGCAAAACTTCTTCCTTTTTCCATGATTTCCCAGGTTATGACTGAAATATGTGACTTCAATCGCACTTACGTTCGTTGGGGGTTCGACACATTGATAAAAGCCCCCATAACGGTTTCTCACAAGCCTCCGCATACTTTTAACAAAGTGCGCGTGCCAGCTGAATGCCTGGCCGAGGCGAGGGATAGAAAAACCGGCCAGGCCACTTCGTATCTCCTCGGCGCAGCCTGCAAAACGGAACGAGTTGGAGTCGAACAGGACATCTGGACCGAACCCAATGCCGATTTCTTCCCCGTCGCTTCGGCGGAAAATATGCTAATCATTAAAAAATGGGATCGCTGCGATAAAGGAGTCATGCGCTATCCGGAAAGCCTCGGGGTTCAACCGGAGCGCCAGTTCGAGAAAACCTCGGACGCCTATACCCATTTTGCTCGGGAAATAAACAAAGGCCCGGGTATTGTTGTGGATGATATCGAGGAAATGATAAGCATATTGGAATCGGGCCAACACATGGTATCCAGGACCTTGATAGCAACCGAACATTATGACCTTATTCTGGAATATCCGGTAAAAACCGTTAACTGGAGCCCTCGGGAGAAATATTACCAGGTAGATACCGGCCCCGTTCTCCTTCCCGATTTGACCCTGCCGGCATCTGAAATCCACCAATCCTTCCAACTTGCCTATGTCGCGCATACGAAAAAGGATTGGGCGGAATTCCTGCTGCGCGTTCCAACTCCGGTGTCCGAGGATATACAGGTGCATCATTATTCGAAATCTGTCCGCATCGATTGTCAAAACAGCATGATCGCAGTGCAATCGGCCTAGAAAACCGGGCCTCTCGAATTCCTCACTTCAACTAAATTGAACAAATGGTGAATATGACTCTTTCCGAATGGATAGGTTCGCTGGGGGTGGCATTGCTGCTGCTGGCATTTGGTTTGAATTTGTTCGGGTGGTTGACACGCGCCTCGCGTAGTTACCAAAGTCTCAATGTGCTCGGGGCGAGCCTGGCCTGCTACGCCTCCTGGAGAATCGACTTCATGCCTTTCGTTGTGCTTGAGGCCACCTGGGCAGTGGTCGCGCTGACGGCGCTGTTGCGTCCCAATCAATCCGCCGCTTAACCATCACCATGACAGGCCCGCAATTGAGAAAGCTGATCGTCGGCGCCATCGCCACGGTACCGACGGCTTTCGACGACAATTTCGAAATCGACCATGGACTTATGGCGGCCGCCACGGAGGGTTGGATCGAAGCCGGCCTGGTCAACGGCCAATCGACACTAAAGGTTGCTGCCTCCATTGGCGAAGGGCACCTGTTGCGGGAAGAGGAATGGCCGCGCCTGCTGCAAACGGTAGTCGAAGCTGCCAGGGGCCGCGTGCCGGTCCTGGGTGCAATCCATCACAAAGACACACGCCGCACAATTGAAGATGCCAAACGGGCTGCCGATGTGGGCGTGCCTGCTTTGCAGATATCGCCGCCCATCTTCAATCTGCCAAGCCAGGAAGACATCCTGCGTTATTACGGCGCCGTTTCCGACGCGGTTGAAATCGGCATCATTGTTTACACAACACCCTGGCTCAATCACGGTGCCATCCACCCCCAAACACTCGCCAGGATGGTCGATTTCGAGCAGGTCGTAGCCATCAAATGGTCGCCACCGCCAGAGGCTGAATACGCCGATGTATTTAAATTGGCCGACCGATTCAACATCCTCGACAATAACAACGACCCGATTAGTTGTCACAAACTAGGGGGGCATGGCTTTCTCATCGACGGTGTGGAGGCTTATCCGCCTTTCTATCTGATTCTTTGGGAACTGATCTTGCAGGGCCAATATGATAATGCCCAAGCAAAGTGGAACTCCTTCGTTGAACCGTTCGGGCAGTTCTTTAGCAAGGTAGTTACGAAATCCGGCAGCGATTCCAAGGTGGCCAAGGGAATGTCTAAAATAATGGGCCTGGACCTGGGCCCGCCCCGCCCCCCATCGGTGCCGATGGATGAGCGGGAACTTGCTGAACTGCGCTCTATGATGATTAGCTGGGGTTGGCCAGTGCCGGATATCTCTGGTCAATAAGTAAAATTAAGGAAATTAATTAAATGCCGGAAAATTCCAATCTGAATGAAGTTATCCGCAGGAGCCGGGTCGTGGTCCGCAGGGGACGTTTCGCCTACCTTAAAGCACGGGCACAAACAGACTTGGCCAATCACTTCCTCATCTCCCGGGACCAGGATGAAATCACCATTGTTACGGAGGAGGCAAATGTCGCCGGGACTTCGTTTGAAGAGGGCGTCAAATGGTTTAAACTCATTGAAGTGAGGGTTTCCCAACCATTCGTGGCAAAAGGATTTATCGCCAGTATTACTAAGGCAATCTCGGATCGGGACCTGAATGTGCTCGTGATCTCTACATTCTCCAAGGACTATTTTCTGATCCGGGAGGAATCAATTGAAGCCGCCGTTTCAGCCTTGCAGGATCTCGGGTTTCCCCTAACCTTTGAGGAATCGTAATATGGAAATCGGTTCACAACATCGAAAGCAATTCGAACAGGAAGGCTACCTGGTTGTTCGGAATCTGATCACGGGAAGTGATTTAGTCGAACTGGATCGTATGATCGATCACCTCCTGGACGGTGAGCTAAAACCTGAGACCGGCTACAAAGGCTGGAAGCCGGATCACTTTTATACGTTTTGGGAACCGGAGATGAAAGACCGCCCGGACAAACCGCGCCGCGAACGTGTGCGCCTGATGTCGAATATGTTCCATCACCACCCGTATTTCAGGTCAATCGGCAGCCATCCGGCTATCTACGAAGTGGTATCGTCGCTTTTCCAAACCGGAGTGAAGATGTTCAGCGATACCGTGTTCATGAAATCCGCCCGCCACGGCATCGAAGCCGCCATGCACCAGGATACTTCTTTTTGGCCCAAGCTGGAACCAAATGCCATGAACTTCTGGCTCGCCATAGATCCAGCCACCATCGAAAACGGCTGTCTGCACATTATACCGGGCTCTCACACCATAGACCTCCCGCACCACGATCATCCCGTCCAGGGAAATCTACTTCATGAGAACGAGGTGGAAATCGACAAGCTCATCCCCATCGAGATGGATCCGGGCGACGGCATTTTTTTCAATAGCGGGTTGGTGCATAAAAGCTTTCCCAATCGGAGCGATCACAGCCGTCGCGCCTATGCAGCGGTCTATGGGGCGGAAAATCTGCGGCACCTGGAACCGTGGAAATTATCGACCATCGCCGAGGATGTCCCGGACTACAATTTCGAGCTGATCGAACCGCCTATTCGGGCATAACAATAAGAACCCAAGTGACGCTTACCAAGAGTGGGCCCACTCCATTTCGATATATTTCAGGGGCTCATCACCGATTACCTTGCTGCCATGGAACACCTGCTTGGGGGCAAAAACCAAATCTCCGGCCTTCACTTCCCGCGTTGTTGATCCAATTTCATAAAGCCCTCTGCCCGAAAAAATAAGAAAAGCCTGCTCGCGGTCGTGATGAGTATGCGAAGGTGTCCCACCCCCTGTACCATACTCGGATAAGGCCGATCTTATCATCAGGCTGTTGCCTTTGAAATCCCGGCTTTCCAGGTCTTCGGGATAAAACATGAGGGAGGCAGATAATTTGGTATGTCCTCCTGCCCCGATGACCTCCAATCCAGAGTCTTTTTGGCGGGCCGAAGGAGTCACCGTAATGTACCCACCTTCGCTGTAATAACTAAACGGGTGGGTAATTTCCGAACGTACCACAGGCGCGACGTTATCGTTGGGAATCGCGGCCTCTTCCGTCCAGATTGCTTTCACCAGGCGAAGCGGTTCGTCTCCCGTGACTTTTGCCTCAAAAGGCATTCCCGCCGGAACCAGGATGAAATTTTCCTTTTCGACATGAGAGCGGAAGGAGCCGATCTGAATTTCGGCCGAGCCACCGGTAATTACGACCAATTTTTCACTTTTCCCCTTGGACGATTCCCAGGAGGCCTTTCCCCCGGGAGCGTATTCCAAACGAACTATGGTCGCCAGAATCGAGTTTGCCCGATGATCAAAATTCTTATTATCTTTCGGGGACACGAGCACCGCCATAGACTTGCCCCGCTCAACTTTGGAATCGGGAACCGTCCGCACCGGATTGGTTTTTTCATTAAAGATCAAATGCCCCCATCCAGGACCTTCCGCGGATTGAAGACTCCCAGGCCAGGCAATGAAAAGAAAGAGAAAGGCAATTAAAGTCCTTTCAGGTTTGTTCCGAAGATATTTGCAGACGAACATTACAAATGAAAATGAAAACATTAGTGTCAGCTGTGAAACCAGCAAGATGAAAATGAAAACATTAGTGTCAGCTGTGAAACCAGCAAGTAATCTAATCTGGATAAGAGTTATGACCATTGGAAGGTTATTGTCCGGCCCGTCTCTGCTCTAAAGGTAATAATGATGCGCCAATCACTCATCATGAAACGCATCAGAGCCGGACAGCCCGCCTTGGTGGCCTGTCTTTGCACCCCCATTCCTTGGTTTCCCCATTACGCAAAGAAAAATGGATACGATGGGGTTTGGTTGGAAACGGAACACCACATGTGGGACAACCGTGAAATTCAGTCCTACCTCTCCAGGCACCAATCCAGCGGCATCGATTGCATGGTACGGCCGGCCAGCCGTTCCGAAAGTGAAGTTTACCGGCTCCTCGATAGCGGTGCGACCGGTGTTATGATTCCCCATGTCGAGTCACCGGAGGAGGCGCAAACATACGTTAATTCAATTAAATTTCATCCCCTCGGCGATCGCGGAGTGGACGGTTATGGTTTGGATACCGTATATGGTTTGGAAAAACCGGACGACTACTTTGAAGAGTCCAACCGGGAACGTTTTCTCTGCGTTATGCTGGAATCCCCCGAGGCGGTTAAACAGGCCGACGCCATAGCCGCCGTGCCGGGAGTCGATCTGTTATTTATCGGTCCGGCGGACTTGTTGAGCCGCATGGAATTGCCGATTGACATCACCCATCCCGCTTATCTTGAAGCCCAGCGGGAAATCAGTCAAGCCGTCCGATCCCAGGGCAAAGCCTGGGGTTGCCCTTGCCCCAACCCGGCAGCGGCAAAAGCCGCTCTGTCAGCGGGCGCGGGGTTGGTCGTGATGGGAGGTGATTTTCTTATCATTATAAATGGTCTGGAAAAATCATCACAAGATTTCAGAGAGTGCCGAGACCAACTCGCGGAATAATCCAACACAGTCGCTCAAGGCGGAATTTCGGTAAAGGCCGAATGCTTCGGTAAAGGCCGAATGCATAGGTTAGCTTTTTTTACCACTACTATGGAATTGCTACCGTTGAATGGCTGAAGTTGAATGGCTGAATTCCAATTTTAAGGCGCTTTCCATCGGGCCACGGGCCAACAACCCATCGGGCCACGGGCCAACAACCTATCCACTTTGAGTCAAATATTCCTAAAATTGAGTCAAATATTCCTAAAACATTGCGTCTATGAAAAAATACTATGTTCGCTCAGTCCGGTTCCGCCGTCTTCCAGGGGCCTTTTTTTCCACTATTTCCAGCCTGCTGCTGTTGGCAGCCATGCTCCCGGGAGCCTCCAATCCGGAGGCATGGACACAAGATACCTTTGAAGATTTCTCCCGTGGCCAGCTTGGAAACGTCGGCAATAACATCTACGTAACCAGGGAGGGAAAGGTTGAAACCATCCAGCGATGGGATCTGAACGAGGACGGATTCCTCGATATTATCTTCAACAGCACCCACGATAGAATGTCTTGGGTGCCCCCGACCCTGGCCGAAGTGGATTCGAGTGGAAAGGTTTCTTCCCGGAAACTGAGCGTTCTGGGTAGTAAAGCCGCGGTGGTCGGGGATTTTAATAAAGACGGCTATAGCGACATCGTCTTCATGCCAAACCAGCAAAATGTGCAGGGCTCCTCACGCTATTACCTCACCATCATTTATGGAGGTCCGGACGGCTGGCCCGCGTCCAGAACACAACGACCGCTTCCCCTCTACAACCCATCCGCTATTGAAAAGGCGGACCTCAACGCGGACGGCTGGCCGGACCTGGTGCTGGCGGAAAATTTTTCGGGGAAACCGGGATATCGCGATGGTCATTTCATGAGTGTTTACTGGGGATCCGAAGATGGATTCAAAGTTGATTCCCTTTCCCAATTCGAGATCGATAAACCGGTCGGGATGGCCCGAGGCGATTTTGATGGCAGTGGGGGCGTTGATGTGGCCATTGTTGCGGCAGAATCGACGCTTTACACCCTCTACGCGACAAAAGACGCAGAACAAGACTGGGACTGGAAACCGATATCCTATACACTCTCGGAAGGGAGTGCGGAAAAGGCAAAAGATTTGAATCTGCAGGCTGTTGCGGCGGAGGATATCAATGGGGACGGCATCCTCGATCTTGTTTTCGGAAGTTCCGAACCGCGTCTTTATATTCTCAATGGAGAATCAGGTAAGGATTGGGGCGCCCTTGAATCCATTGAAGCCTTTCCCGCCACCCAGGTGACAGCCGGAGATATCGATGGGGACGGCGCGCCCGATCTGGTGCTGACCGATCTCAAACTGGGTCAAGCCATGGGAGGGGAAGCCGCCGGAGCCCGTCCCGACAGCGTCAGTTCGGTGCGCATCCTATGGGCTGGATCGGATGGATACTCCGCCGACCGAATACTGGTGTTGAATATTCCGGCGGCCATTCACTCGGCTATCGGGGAATTTAACGGTGACGGCCGTCCGGATTTAGCCATCGCCGTCCATCAAGGGACCATCACAACGGAAGCCGATTCTCTTCTCTATTTCGGAGCCTCTGAAAGAAGACTGGATCGGGCTTCAGAGGGCATTCCCACAAGCGGAGCCACCCAGGCGGTTGTGATACCCGGAATGAAGGACACGCCCGATAAGGTTGTGTTTACGAACAGTATGTTCACAACCTTGGGTGAACTGGTTCCCATACAGATCTACTGGGGCTCCTCGGAAGGCTTTTCACCGGATAATCGATCGGAATTCCCGAACCGCAGCGGGTATGAATCCAGCGCCGCCGATCTGAATAATGATGGCCAGGTTGACCTGGTATTTGTGAATTCCGGCCATGCCGGGCCTGCGTTTTCGAAAAACGATCCGGAATTGGGCGCCCATATCTACTGGGGGGGAAAAAGCGGGACGACTCCCGGTCCCAACAAATTCGATATCTCTCGAAGAACTGTTTTGAATGAAATAAATCTCGGAGGCACCAATATTGCCGACCTGAATCGGGACGGATACCTCGATCTCATTCTCGGCGCCTTTGAAGGACCAGTCCTGGGCACGCACCTGGTGATCTACTATGGGTCAAAGGAGGGATTCAGCGCTGCCGCTCGCGAGGCCATCCCCGTAACGGGCCGCTGCATTAGCCCCCTCGCGGCGGATCTGAACGGCGATAACTGGCTCGACCTCACCGTGGCTGCTTTTGATGCCGACACACTCTGGACCTTTTATGGCGGCCCGGATGGCTTTTTCGAGGAGAACCGATCGAAGAACCGATCGAGACTCTACGTCTCGTCGCCGATCGATATCGAAGCGGCGGACCTGAACGGAGACGGGCATCTCGACATTGTGGCTTCCAGTTATTATGACAAGAGCACCGGTTTATCCGATATGGGCAATCGGATTTTCTGGGGAAGCGCGGCCGGCTATACTGCGTCAAACGCCCAGTGGCTGCCGGGGACCGCATCGATTGGCTTTGCCGTGGCGGATTTGGATGCAGACGGCTATCTCGACCTGTTCTGCCCCAATTACAATGCAATCGCCACTCGCGAGCATATTCCCTCTTACCTTTACTGGGGTGGGCCCGATGGGTTTTCCCCTCAGCTTCGCACCATCATCGTGGCCACTTCGGCCCATGACGCTCAAGTCGCTGATTTTAATCGTGACGGGCTTCTCGACCTGGCGTTATCCGAGCATTCAAGCAACAACGGACATATCATCGAATCCACGATATTCTATAATGATGGGAACCGCTTCTCCGACCCCGAGAAAACAAAGCTGCCCACCATCGGCACTCATTTTATGTGGGTCCAGGACATGGGAAATCTCTACCACCGGCGGTTTGAAGAAACCTACACATCAGAGGTCTTTTCCTGGAACCGATCCAGCCGCCATGGGGAACTGACCGTTCAGGCGCAAACACCTACGGGAAGCAGCCTGAAAGCCCAAGTCCGCTCTGCCGCAAATTCCGGGGCGCTGGAAAACGCATCCTGGCGCCCGGTTAACGAGAATCGGCTCGCCCTCGCTCGCAAGGACCGGGTGCTCCAATACCGGCTCATGCTTCATTCTCAATACGGGGATCTTTACCCGTCGGTTGAACGCGTTCAGGTAAACATCGGTCCCTGAATTCCATGACCCCGAGAGTTTACTCGAACGGGAAGGGCGACAGGTCTCTTCGGCCGTCAGATTTGAAGCTGCCTAACGTAATTAGTAAGTAATTCGTGCACCTGCACACTTTAGATTTCGTCGTCATCACCCTCTACCTCGTCGGCCTCCTGGGAGTTGGTTTTTTCTTTGCGGGCCGCCAGAAGGGCAAGGAAGACTACTTCCTCGGCAACCGGAAAATGCCCTGGTTTCTAGTCGGAATCAGCGTCGTCGCAACTTTGCTTTCTACCGTAACCTACCTCGCGGTACCAGGGGAAATGATCCGTTATGGGATCGGGTTCGCATCTCTGCTCCTGTCCTTCATTTTTATCATTCCGTTCGTCAACCGGATCATCATTCCCTTTCTCATGAACCTGCGGGTGACGAGCGTTTACGAGTACATCGAAGAGCGCTTTAATGTGCAGACCCGCCTCCTGGCCGCTTCGGCCTTCATAATTTCCCGGATCATCTGGACGGGTTTGATCACCTACATGGCTTCCTTCGCCATTGCTTCCATGACCGGTTGGAATAAGCCCATGATTATACTGTTCATCGGTCTCATCACGACCGTATATACCTCCGCGGGCGGAATAAGGGCTGTCATGTGGACCGATTTTGCTCAGTTTGTCATCTTGTTTGGCGGGGCCTTGTTCGTTTTGTTATACATCGCCATCACTACCCATACCGGGCCGCTCACCTGGTGGGAGACCTTTTCCGCTGCCGGTAGAACCGAAGTGCCGGTATTCAGCCTGGACCCCGAAGTGCGGCTGACCATGGTGGGAATGATTGCTATCGGTTTTATCTGGAACATTTGCACCCATGGGGCCGACCAGGTAGCCGCTCAACGCTACCTGAGCACTCCCTCAGCCGCCGCCGCCCGACGCTCCGTCTGGATTTTTTCCATAGCAAACGTAGGCATGATTTTGATCCTGATGGTTATCGGTCTGGCCCTCTTTTACTTCTTCTTCCTGAAATCCGGCCTCCCGGTACAGGAATTCCAGGAAAAAATCGCGCCCGAAGCGGACCAACTGTTTCCACGATTCATCGCAACAGAGCTACCTCCGGGAGTGTCGGGACTCATCCTGGCCGCTATTCTCGCTGCCGCAATGTCCAGCTTGAGTTCCGCTATCAATTCAATTTCCACAGTGGCGGTGACGGATTTTCTCGATCGTTTCAAAGTCCTCGAAAAGTACCAGGACCACCTCTACCTCGCTGTGGGGATGGCGGTTTTAGGTGGTTTGCTGGGAATATTTTCCGCTCTCACCGTAAATCAATTCATGGAATCGGGAGAGTGGAATCTTCTGGAACTGACGGAACGCGCCAACCACCTCTTCGTAGCCCCACTGGCAGTTCTCTTTTTTGTCGGCATTCTTTTTCCCCGGGCCGACCCAAGGGCCGCCCTCGCCGGATTTTTCGCCGGTTTGGCAACCGCTATATTCGTCGCCTTCAGCAAGGAACTGTTTGGCATGGAAACCCCGATTGGTTTTATCTGGGTCCTCCCCGGATCCTTTTCAATCAGCTTTGTTGTCTCCTGGTTGATGAGCCTCGTCTTTCCCCAAAAACCTTCCGCCTCTTAAAATTCTCCTGAATCCACAATCATGCTCACCTCCCGTTACCGCTCATCAATTCTCCCCCTCGCGATAGCCTGCACTTTCTTCGCCGTTCCTTTCGGCCTCTCGGGCGAGTCCGAAAAAAAGGCAGACCAGCGGACCTCCGGGAAACGTGCCTGGGTTACTCAATCCTGGGAAGATTTCGAGGCCGGCACTTTCTCCGACGGAGGGGTCAACATGTATGCCGCGGCCGACGGCACCCTCAGGTTGATCAATCTCTGGGATCTGAATGGGGATGGCAATATCGAGCTTCTTCTTCCCAACTCCCATGGGTCCAACAGCAAGCCGGACCTCTATATTTATTGGGGGCGCGACGAATGGTCCGAGGATTCCCGGACCCGTCTGCCGGCGAATGGCGCCAAATCGGCCGCCGTGGCGGATTTCAATCTCGATGGCTGGCCGGATCTGGTGGTCGCAAACCGTTCTAATGGTATAAGGAATGACCTGGACAGCTTCATCTATTGGGGAAGCAAAACCGGCATGTCGCAGGAACGGCTAACCCGGCTACCGGCTGTAGGACCCGAGGCGGTAGCCGCCGCGGACCTGAACGGAGATGGCTTCCCCGAAATCGTCATAGCGAACAACGGGATGGGTTATCACGTCGCGGAAGATTCGTTTCACCGGTCTTTTATTTACTGGAATCGGGAGGGCGCCTTTTCCCCCCAGGACCGGACCGAATTGGAAACATCCAATGCCCAAGGAGTTGCGGTAGGCGATTTCAACCAGGACGGAAAACTCGATATCGCCTTTGCTAATAAAGGAAACGAGGAGGGAGAGGCCGGCATCTTTATCTACCTGGCGCAGTTAAGGGGTGAATTCGCAGATCAACCCTCGATACACCTTCCGGGTGAGCGCAGCAGCGCCCTGGTTGCCCACGATCTGAACGGTGACGGCTGGCTCGATCTGGCCCTCGCAAACGCCTTTCGCCTTAAGGACCGCGAAGGTGGAATTTACGACATCGTGGATACGGTCGCTCTGGATTCCCCGGTTTATTGGGGCGGTCCGGATGGATTTTCCGAGGAGCGCGCAACACTGCTTCCCACTGTCAGCCCGACGGCGGTGGACGCAGGGGATCTCAACGGTGATGGCTGGCCCGACCTGGTATTCGCGCAAACCGCAGGTGGACACAGCTTTGTTTACTGGGGCAGTCCGCAAGGACCGGCCCGGAACCGACGCTTGCAAATTCCGGGCGCCCATTCAGCCACCCGTATCGCGGACCTGGATGGCGATGGGCGCAATGACCTCATGCTTTCCACAAACGTAGTATCCGGATCCAGCGATGCCCCCACTACCATTTACCTAGGGCGGGACGATGGCCTGTCGCTCAGCGATACCCTGGTGGTCCCCTCCTCGCATGCCGGCGGCCTGGTGGCCGCAGATCTGGATCTGGACGGAAAGAAGGATCTGGTCGTCATCAACATCTCGTCGGGAGGGGGCATTGGAGCCCCAGCCTACATCTACTGGGGGGAGCCGGACGGACGGTTTTCCCCATCCAACCTCACCCTGCTCCCCGGCACCCAAGGCTCGGGCTCCAATGCGGCGGCCGATTTCAACGCTGACGGACACGTTGACATTCTTATCGCGCAAAACCCTCCCATCATTTTCTGGGGAGGTGAGAAAGGCTTTTCAGAAGAGCGATCGGAAGCCCTACCCTCTGAACCCGGCTTTTCAGGACGAACCGCGGATTTCAATCGTGACGGGTATCTCGACCTGGCCATGAGCGAATGGGAACCAGGCAGCGATTCGACTCACCTTTATTGGGGAGGCCCGGGAGGTTATTCTAAGGCAAACAGCCAGACTTTCCCGATCGGGGGCGTCCGTTATCACACCATCGCGGATCTGAATCAAGACGGATGGGTGGACCTGCTTTATCCCAATTCCTCCGATCAATATGTAGCCATTTTCTGGAACGGGCCCAATGGGTTTGCGCCGGTTAAAGAGACACGGCTGCCCGCGCGAGCCACCGTCGTCATTGAAGTCGCCGACCTCAACGGGGATGGATTCCTTGATGTCATTGTTCCGAACATGTATGATAAAAATCCGGCTCCAGGTAAGACCCGGGCATTCGGGGGATCACCCGAGGGAGACACCTTTATCTACTGGGGAGGACCGGAAGGGCCGGACCCCGGCAACCGCACCGTGCTGCCATCCATCGGAGTGCACGACGCGGCCGTCGCCGATTTAAACCGGGACGGGCACCTCGATCTGGTTTTGACCTCCTATCACGCCGGGGTAACCCGTTCTCATCCCTCTTATATTTACTGGAACAGCGCCGAGGGGTTCGACACGCGCCGGGTAACGATGCTACCGACCCATTCCGCCGCCGGAGTCCTGGTGGCCGACTTTGACCGCGATGATTGGCCGGATATCTTCTTTGCCAACCATACCCGCGATGGCAATCATACTAACGAATCCTGGTTGTATTGGGGATCGGCCGATGGTTTTTCACAGACCCGGCGATTGTCTTTGCCCGGGCTTGGCCCGCACAACCTGACCGTAACCGATATCGGTCATATTGCAGACCGAAGTGATATCTGGACCTACACCTCCCAGCCCTATTATGCCGGCTCCGGCTCCCGCTTTACTCGTCTGGAATGGGAGGCGGATACCCCGCACCGCACTCGGGTCGCCTTCCAGGTCCGCGCCGCCTCCGATAGCGAGGCCCTGGGTGATGCCCCCTGGACCGGACCCAAGGGTCCGGATTCCTTCTGGGATACTTCCGGGGCCCGTCTGCCCGGTTCCCTTTCTCCGAACGCCTGGGTGCAATACCGTATCCGGCTGATTAGCCCGAATTCCGCTAATTCCCCGATCGTGCGGTCCGTCACTCTTTATCACCGCTGACGGATGTTCTCGCAGGCGGAAGTTCATGCACTACTCCGCGCTCGGGCAGCGCGCAACGTGCTTTTGAGCTACGACGAGTAATGGAGGCTTTTCACACCCATCCGTTCAAGGAGAATTGACAGTGTCCAGATTATTCGGCCGCACCTACTCCAAGCAGCAACTCCGAGACCGTACGGGTGACATGAGCCAACTGGCCGGCGCCCGCTACGCTCACCTTGTCGAAGGCAATGAGCGCGGCGCCGACCTCATCGAAGTCTTCAACGCATCAGGTCTGTGCTTCTCGGTGCTGCCCGGCCGCTCCCTGGACATCGCTTCAGCCCACTTCAAGGGCATGTCCCTGTGCTTCCGCGGCAATACCGGCGACGTCGGCCCGGCCTTCTACGAACCCCAGCGCGCCGGCTGGATGCGCGGCTTCTTCGGCGGCCTGGTCACCAGCTGCGGCCTGATTTTTGTCGGGCACCCGGAGACAGACCCCGAGGAGGAGAATGAGGAGCTTGGCCTGCACGGCCGTCTCTCCTTCATCGCGGCCAAAGGTGTCGTTGCCGATTGCGATTGGCAACACGAGGAATATGTTGTAAAGGTCCGTGGCCGCATACGCGAAGCCGTCGCATTGCATTCGGCACGGACTTGGAACTCAGGCGCGAGATCAGCACCGTCCTGGGAGAGAAATGCCTACGCATTCACGACCGCGTCGAAAACCTGGGCGCCGACCGCTCGCCTTTGATGTTCGTCTACCACAGCAATCCCGGCTTTCCGCTTTTGGACGCCGGTGCGCGCCTCGTGCTGCACAGCCGCTTGAGCACCGCGAGGAGCGACGGCCGGCAAGTCCTTCCCGAGGAATATACCATAGCCAAAGGACCGCGGAAGAAAATGCGCGACGATGTCTATCTGCACCGCCCCATGGCCGATAAAGACGGCAATGTGCATGTCGGCCTGATCAACGATAAGCTGGCCTTGGGCCTCTATTGGAAGTTCCCCATCGCCGAGCTCCCCATCCTCAACCACTGGCAGCACTTCCACCGGGGCACCTACGTCACAGGCATCGAGCCGGGCAACACCTCAGTGCTGGGGCGGAAGTGGAACCGTGAGCATGGCACCCTGCAGTACATCGGACCGGGCGAAATACGGCATTTCCACTTGGAAATCGGAGTCCTTGAGGGCAAGAAGGAGATCGCCAATTTCGAGCGTATGGTGGCGCCCTAAACCGGATTCGAGCGCGTCCGGTTCCCTTTGTTGTGCAATAAAGAGAATCTCCCCGGGAACATTAAAAAATAGAATATGCACTTACACCCGCACGATTTCGTTGTCATCACCCTCTACTTTGGCGGCCTCTTATACCAAATCGCAAAAGGATTGATAAAGATTAAAAAACAGCTATAAAGGCGGAATGAGAAGATATATGGGAACCGATGAAGACCGTGAACGTATCAAGAAATTGCTCAACAAAGAGGCTGTCGGCTGGCGTAAAGAGCGTTTGGTGGCATTAAAAATGGGCTTCCAGCCGCACCACAGCATTGATGAAATTGGAGCCATCGTGGGCCGAGGCAAAGCGACGATCCAGCGTTGGTTTGACAAATATCGTGCTGCAGGGCTCGGGGCGGTGCTTACACGCGCCTACAAAGGCGGGATCAAAAGCCGTTGCGACAAAGAGGTGGAGGCCTTCTTGCTCAATGGTTTGAAGGTCGCGCGCTGGAACACAGCCGTTCAGGCGGGGCAAGAGCTGGAGCGACATTTCGGGCGCTCCTTCGCCTACAAGACGGTGTGGCGATGGCTAAAAAAATGCGCCGGGGTGCTTCGAGTCCCTCGCCCCGTGCATGAGAAACGGGACTCGGCAAAAGCGGAAGCGTTCAAGCGAGACTTTTTTAAGATCCTCCAGGAGCTTTCCCTCACCCGAGGCAATCGGGTTCGGGTGTGGTTTGCCGATGAAAGCCGTTTTGGTTTGCTTCCGGTGTACCGCCGGTGCTGGACGCAAAGAGGGCTTCGGCCGCACAAAAAATATCAGACAAGATACCAGTGGAGCTACTGTTACGGAGCCCTCGACGTGGTCAACGGCGAGATGGTATGCATCCAAACCCCTAGCACGAATCTACAGTGGACGGAGGCTTTCCTCCAACAGATCAAAAAGCAATATCCTGAGGAGGAACATGTGGTTGTATGGGACGGGGCAGGCTTCCATCCGCACGACTCGGAGCACCCCAACGTCCCCCCGGGCATACATATCGTGAATTTGCCGCCGTATAGTCCTGAACTCAACCCGATTGAAAGACTTTGGGATATGATACAGGATCAAACGGCCAACAAACTGTGGCCGAGCATTGAGCGACTCGAAGAAGTCGTCGCAACCCATCTCAAAGACTGGTGGGAGGACACTGAAAAAGTCCTCTCTTTAGTTGGCGGAGGCTGGCAGCACATTCAAGCAAACGCTTCTGCCAAATAACTTATTATCATACCTAATGAGATTTGGTATTAGGGATCGGGTTTTTCTTCGCGGGCCGCCAGAGGGACAAGGAATCCTACTTCCTCGGCAACCGGAAGATGCCCTGGTTTCTGGTCGGAATCAGCGTCATAGCAACGATTCTCTCGACCGCGAGTTACGTGGCTGTACCCGGAGAAATGATCCGATATGGTGTCGGATTTTCAGCCTCCCTTCTGGCCTTCATCCTTATTATTCCGTTTGTGAACCGGATCATCATTCCATTTCTCATGAATTTGTCCGTCACGAGCGTTTACGAGTATATCGAAGAGCGCTTCAGTTTGCCGACCCGCATCCTCGCCGCTTCGTCCTTTATATTTGCCCGTCTCATCTGGAGCGGCCTGATCATCTACATGGCTTCCTTCGCCATTGCGGCCATGACCGGCTGGAACAAACCCCTGGTTATCCTGTTCATCGGTCTCATCACGACGGTTTACACCTCCGCGGGTGGAATCACTGCGGTCATATGGAGTGATTTCGCGCTGTTTGTCATCCTGTTGGGCGGGGCTATATTCGTGCCGGGATACATCGCCATCGCCACCGACGCGGGTCCCCTCGCCTGGTGGGAAACCTTTTCCGCGGCAGGCAGAACCGAGGTGCCTGTATTCAGCCTCGACCCTGGGGTGCGGCTGACCATGGTGGGAATGATCGTCTCCAGTTTTATTTGGAACATCTGCACTCATGGGGCTGACCAAATAGCCGCCCAACGCTACCTGAGCACCCCCTCCGTTGCAGCCGCCCGCCGCTCGGTCTGGATTTTTTCCATCGCAAGCGTAGGCATGATTTTGCTTCTGATGCTTGTTGGGTTGGCCCTTTCTTTCTTTTTCTTCGAGCAATCCGATCTCACGGTCCAGGAATTCCAGGAAAGTATCGCTCCTCAAGCGGACCAGATGTTTCCCCGGTTCATCGCAAACCAGCTTCCTCCGGGAGTGTCCGGATTGATCCTGGCCGCCCTTCTCGCCGCCGCCATGTCCAGCCTGAGTTCGGCTATCAATTCCATTTCCACGGTGGCGGTTACCGATTTCCTGGATCGCTTCAAAGTTCTTCAGAAATACCAGGACCACCTCTACCTCGCTGTCGGCATGGCGGTTTTAACCGGGCTGCTCGGGGTAATTTCCGCTTTAACCATAAACCAGTTCATGGAAACGTCGGAATGGAATCTCCTTGAACTGATGCAACGCCTCGACCACCTCTTCGTCGCCCCGTTGGGGGTTCTCTTTTTTGTGGGCTTTCTTTTTCCCCGGGCCGATACGCGGGCCGCCCTCACCGGGTTCATCGCCGGTGTGGCCACCAGTGTATCCATCGCTTTCAGCAAGTCGCTTTTCGGCCTGGAACAACCAATCGGGTTCATCTGGGTCATTCCTGGATCCTTTTTCATAAGCTTTGTTGTCTCCTGGTTGATGAGCCAGTTCTTACCCAGAAAATCACTCACTCCCTGAATCTATACTTCCATTCTTCCCGTTCACGGTATTGAATTTCCTCTCAACCACACCAAGCTGGAGGGCCGCTGGGCAGAAGGCGGTGCCAAGTTCATGGATATCGGACAGAATTCTAAAGAGAGGTGATTTCGGATGGAATACCGCAGAATGGGATCGAGCGGCTTGAAGGTGTCTGAGTTCTGTCTTGGGACCATGACCTTCGGGTATAGCGTGAACGAAGTGGAGGCTCGTCGCATGGTGGACCTGGCGATGGATGCGGGGGTGAATTTTTTCGATACCGCAAATGCCTACAACGACGGAGAGTCTGAGATCATTTTGGGTAAGGCCCTCAAGGGCCGGCGGCGTGACGCGGTAGTCGCCACCAAGGTTTTCAACCCTGTCGGTCCCGGGCCCAACGATTCGGGGGTGTCGCGGTTGCATATTATCAATGCGATCGAAGACAGCCTGCGGCGCCTCGATATGGACTACGTGGATCTATTTTATGTCCACCACGTGGACGTTCAGACACCGCTGGAAGAGATGCTCAGGGCGTTGGACGATCTGGTGCACCAAGGCAAGGTGCGGTATATCGGCTGCAGCAATTATCAGGCGTGGCGCCTCTGCGAGGCGCTCTGGATCAGCGAAACGAAGAATCTAGCCCGCTTTGCTTGCTATCAGCCTCAATACAGCTTGGTGGTGCGGGATATCGATCAGGAATTGATGCCGCTGTGCCGCGAGAAGGGGCTGGGGGTTGCGGTGTGGAGCCCGCTGGCCGGAGGGTTCCTTGCAGGCGGATACAACCCGGGGGAACGTTCCGTGCCGGGCACACGGTCGGCGGACGACTGGGGAATCCCGAAGGATTTTTTTGCGCCGAATGCGGATGAGTCGCTGCGGGTGCTTCTGGAGGTGGCCGAGGGGCTGCACCCCGCTCACGTGGCGATCCGCTGGGTGCTGGAGCAACCCGGGATTACATCGGCGATTGTCGGCGCCCGTAACGCGGAGCAGTTGAGGAATAATCTGGGCGCGTGCGGCTGGAGGCTTGAGGAGGAGGTGCTCAACCGGCTGAATGAGGTTTCTCGTCTGCCGGACCGTTACCCGGAGTCAATGGAGAGAGATATGCGCGAACGGCGCGATCAGGCAGTGGTTGGCGGCATCCAACCTCTGTCGCCCGACACGCGGACCGCGGGACCGGAAAAGTAGCAATTGTGTTCCCGACCGGCAAAGCCCTCTCCACCGTGTGCGCCGATGCCGACGATACGCTGGGCAGTCATGATGTGGGAGCAGAATCGGGAGCAACACACTGACCCCTGCTTTCACCCTCACTCTGAGTATGGATAGAGCGCGTCGGCGTCTTTTTTCAGGACGCGCCGAATCGCCTTCTGGCAGGATTGAGTGAGTGGGTAGTTGAGGTGATTTTTCCAGGTGCGGAAAATGCCCATTTCTACCAGAAGATGTTTTTCTCCCGAGAGCCAGCAGGCGCATTTTTGGCCGCCGTATACGTCAAACATGATGCGGTTCATGCGGGCCTGGAGCTGTTTGGCAAGAGCGATGTTCTTCTGCGACACTGCGGTGATGATCTGCAAAGCGAGATATCCGTTGAAAACTCCGCCACCCAGTAGCAGCCCGTTATAACCTGCGACGAGATATTCAACACAGTTAAACTCGTCTCCGCTGAGCAGGCATAGGTCGGGACGTTTTTTTCGGGCCGCCAGAGCGATGCGCCGGCGCTCAGGGTTGGCGGAACTGTCTTTCACAAGAACCACTTTCGGTTCGGCGTAGGCGGCTTTAATGACCTGATCGGGAATGATCACGGACCCTGCGAGGCCCCGGTCGTAGATGCCTACCGGCAGAGGGCAGCTTCGGATGGTTTCCAGGTAGAGGTCGCGCAAGTTCTGTGGCGTGGTGTTGAACCGAAAGTAGGGCGGAGCAATAACCGCGATGTCGGCACCGTCTTCTTTTGCGGCCCGCATATTCTCCCGCATGCGTTGGGCAGAATTATCGGTGACCTGTACGGCAATGGGCAATTTGCCTTTTGCGTATTTTGCAACCGTCTGGATAAGAATCCGGCGATCGACATCGGTCATCCAGGGGCCTTCGCCATTGGTGCCGGCAAGAAAAAGACCTTTGATACCCAGCCGGATTTGGTGGTCTACCATCCGTCTTACGGCGACCCTGTCGATGGACATTCTACCCGTGAAGGGTGTCGGCGATGCAGACCAGACGCCGGAGAAATTCATCTTTGATTGGAGAGGCATGATGATTAACCTATCTTAGTTCTCCAATTCGTAAATACGTTGATGTATGTGGGAGCGGGCGCTTTTGGCGCTGCCCAGCATCCAAAATCGCCTCGACATACATCATCGCATTTACAAATTGATTACTTCATTCTCTATCCACCGTTAACACGTTACAAACATTTCCTGATCCCTTTTCCAATCGTTCGCCATCCCTGCCTTTAAGTCGTAATATCCGCCAATAGCCACCCACAGACTCATTCATAATCGTGAATATTATCAGCGCGATAATAAAAACCGCTTTCGAAATGAACGATGGCCCGCCCGGTCGCGACCATCATCGGATGTCTGCTCGGTATTCAACGCCTGTATCGGCGATGTCCTGCCGCATTGCGCTTGCCTGTGGGTTGTTGATCATCGGCGCCGCTCGTGGCGAACCGGGGCGGGGGCAGTCGACTCTAGTAGAATGGAATCTTGAAGCGCCATTCCCCTACGTTCATGGAGGGACCAGAACCTGGCCCATTTTTCGCGGGCTGTTGCCTGAAGGAACCGGTATTACCCTGACCGCGCGGCACGATGATGAGCTGCTGGGCGAGGGAGAAGTGTTACATTTCTCCGGTTTTCGCATTTCGATCAACCAACAGGATCATCTTCAGGTGACTTCGGAGCAGGCCAGTCCGATGATGTCGTTCGAACTGGAGGTCGCACTAAGTTGGCCAGACGGCGCCTCTGAGTCGCAAAAACTGGAGGTGCGCCCAGCGCCGCCGAATCGGCCCATTTCCTACGTGGCCGATTTCATAGACGACATTATCAGTATCTTCCAGACTTCGAATGGCATGGGATTCCGCAATATCGAAAAGAGTGCTTTTGATCAATACTTTCGGCGGTTGCAGGCACAAGGAATTACCCGCCTTATCGTCTGGCTGTTTCCATTTCCCTTTATAGTCGATCCGGGAAATTACCCGGTTGAGGATTGGGACCGCTATGAAAAGCAGGCCCGCGCGATCCTCGAAAGCAAAGAGCTTACCAAAGCATTTCAAGAGCATGGGAAATCCGTCAGCTGGGTGTGGATAAGGAAGCAACTCGAGCTGCGCCTCATGAAAAACTTCGGTGCCCTGCTGTCTGATAGCGCCATCGACCACGGTATCTCCCTGACAGTTAGCTTTCGGCCGTTTGAAGCCGCAGTCACCAAATTCATCAATCCGGTCCCCGTTTTTGACAGCGACGGGAGATTTCTCTGGAATTTCCTGCCTATTGCGACCCCGATCGTCAACTACCACCCGGATCAAGCTTGCTTTGCCCACTACCGTACCATCCTGGGCGAAATGGGATTGTCGGATTTCGGAAAAATCGATACTATCGAAATACCAGGAGTGCAAAATGCTGATGCTTTTCTGAAACGATTTCTTGCCCAGCGAGATAATCTGAAAATACTGGCAAGTGAATTCGCTCCCCTGCGCGAAGATACCTTTGTCCTGCGCCGCCGTCAGGACGGTTCTTTCGAGACTCTTCGCTTTCGTGAAATCCAACCCGAGGTCGAAAAAGCCCTTCATGTCGTAACCGGCTACAATATAGAACCTGCTGAAAACGACAGTCTAAGAATCACCGGCTTGGATGTTCCCAATCACTGCGGATTTATACTTCTCACGAATCCTGCCGAGGTCCCGGAGGCGCTCGATCTTTCAGCGCGCGAACCTGTCAGGTTGTATTCCAAGACCGGTACGCGCCTGGGCCGTAAAAACGTCTGGTGGGTCCTGAACGACAGCACCGAGCAGCGCAGGAAAACGCTAGTTGCGGGTATCTCTCCTGAAAACGGGGATAATACCGATTTTTTTACTACCGAGCGCAGTTTGGAGTTCCTAAGGGCCGGGCCGGGCCGGCTGCAGTTGATCGACAACATCCTCGTGATCGATCGCGGGGCGCCGTGGTCGGTGGAAATGATGGATTTTAACCAGGCGCCCATGAGGCAAAACGTCGTGAGAGAGTTGAGAACCGTGCTTTCATATCCGGCTTTCGACGAAATCTTCATCAACACCCGGTCTCATACCCAGTTGGCCGGTTATATGGGCGATGGCGAGCTGGGCATTCGGCCCGGCGCCTGGTATCGCGACAAAAATATGAACTACAAACACCTTGGAATCGATCTGGCGTACGCGCCCCGTACCGTAGCACGGGCGGCTCGATTTCGAAAGCTGGCATCCGATCCCAGCACCGTCGAACAGATTACGACGAACCAGGCTGGGGAATGGAATGAGACCTGCCAATCGCCCGATTCACCTTATTGCTGGCGTTACACCCGCAATCAGGAGATCGCCCAAGGCGTGCGGAAATTGCTTGTCGACCTTCAACAGACCTTTCCCGGCGTGCGGATCCGCGCGGTTATACCCGAACGCGAGCGTGTTTTTCACGCCGTCAAAGAGGAAGTCGCTAAAGATAGTTTGGTAGAGGACGCCGAGCAAAACGTTGCTACCTATGGCCAACTCTACGGCTTGGACTGGTACCACAACTTCTGGCGCAGAACGAATCACATTCCATCTCTTTGTGAAGGCATGGCGCTGTTGGACCTCACGGGGCTTTCGGTTGAACCGGTGTTTCTGGGCATCCGCCACTTGCCGGCGCAACGGCCTCTTGATTTCTATCTACGAGAGTGCATCAAGGATATGACAGATAATCATGGCTCAGACTTTCAGGGGCCCCGCAGCTTTTTCTATGAAACCAACCCCACTTTCAGCTTCGAGCCGGCAGCGCAGGCCCGACGTCGCCGAGAACAAATCGTCTGCTATCTGTTGTCTCATAAGCGAGATATTAACGAAGTGATTCTCTACGAAGCCGCGACTTTGGTGTGGCACCTGGATATTTCCGACCCTGATCTCTACGGCCACGGTTTTCTGGACCATGCTGATGAGATACTCAGCGAACTTGACATACCGTAGGGAATGGAAATTTATCTTGCCCCAGGCATTGATCTTCCAATCAACTATCAAGAATGGCCTTCAACCGTATTATCCTCGCCATCTCCATGGGAGCTTTTATGTGCGAACCCTTGGCGTCTGCTCCCGAGTTCAGGTCATGGATAGAGGAAACCTTTGAGGATTTCTCGGATGGTCAGTTTGACGGCGCCGGCGCTAACCTTTACGTGTCCGCCAAGGGCACCGTGCAGCTGATCAACCGGTGGGACCTCAACCAGGACGGCCACATCGACCTCTTTTTTGGCAATACCCATGATTTGAAGTACGTCGTGCCGGCCTCGATCTATTTCCAGGGACAAGCAAAGCAGATCGCTTTGCCTTCAAAGGGCGGCTACCGAATGGGTTCAGCCGATCTCAATGGCGACGGCTATAGAGATCTGGTGCTGGGAAACCGTGACAACAATGTGAGCAAGCGACTCAACTCGTATGTTTACTGGGGATCGGTCAATGGTTATTCTGAGGATCGCCGCACTGAGTTGTGGAGTGAGGGAATTTCGGGCATTGCCAGCGGTGATCTCAACCGCGACGGTTTTCCCGACCTGGTGTTTGCCAACGAGGTAAGTGATGTCTCTTTTATTTATTGGGGAGGGATTGAGGGATTTTCCAACGGGGACCGGACCGATGTCCCTACCCGTGGGGCAAAAGGCGTGGCCATCGCAGATCTCGACCAGGACGGCGCCCTTGATCTGATCTTCGCCAACGGCAGCGGTGATGCCGGGGGTTCGTTTATTTACATGGGGGGCTCTGAAGGTTTTGCAAATGCCAGTAGCGGTCCGGTGATTTTGGAAACACGGCGGCCCGTGGGGGTGGCAGTGGGAGACTTGGACCGGGACGGGCACCTCGATCTGGTTTTCGCCAATAGCGAACGCGATAGAGACGGGACCGCCCGGACCACTATCTACTGGGGGAGTCGCAACGGCTATTCGGGCGCTCGACGGCTCGCCCTGCCCGCCGACGGAGCCAGCGGCGTGGCGTTGGCCGATTTGGACGGCAACGGATACCTCGACCTGGTAGTCCCCTGCATTTATACGGGTCTGCGCCATTGGATGGTACGAATGTATCGGGACAGGGGGGCGGCGGAGGGAGATCCCCCCTCCTTGATTTACTGGGGTGGAAGCGAGGGATATTCGGCGCAGCGCATGACCGCACTGCCCACCTACGCAGCCACCTCCTGCAGCATTGGAGATTACAATCGCGACGGCAGACTGGATGTGGCCTTTAGCCAGTTACGTAACAAGAGACAATTCGAGGCTGACTCCCTTTTGTTCCTGAACACCGCCTCCGGTATCAACCTGGAAAATCCACTCCCTTTCAAAACTGTGGGCGCAACCGACGTGGTGATGGATGATTTCAATGGCGACGGAATGCCCGACCTGGCCTTTGCCAATAAGATCAGCGGAAATGCCGAGAGCACGGTTCCAAGCTACGTCTATTGGGGAAGCCAGGAGGGTTACTCAGCCGATAATCGCCTTTCTCTGCCTTCATCGAGTGCCAACGAGGGTAAATTCGCAGACTTTAACGATGACGGCTGGACGGACGTTCTGGTCGTCAACATGGATCACGGTGACCACACCCTGAAAACGGGAGGCAGAATCTTTTTCGGCGATGCGCAAGGTATTTCGCCGGATCGCTTCAGCCGTGTGGATGTGGACTTGCCCTATGGCTCTTCCGTGGCCGATCTCAACAAGGACGGTTATCTCGACATCGTCTTTTCAACAACACCCGACGACGAGGCTGAGAATGCCCTCTTCGTTTACTGGGGCGGATCCCGGGGTTACTTACGGCAGCGGCGCACGGAGCTTCCCCATCGCGACGGCAGAGCCACCGCTATCGGGGATCTCAATCACGATGGCTACCTCGACGTTGTCGCTGCAAGTGTAGGAGAAAGCATAGTGAGAATTTTCTGGGGAGGCCGGGATGGATTTTCGGCCACTCGGTTCCGGTCGCTGCCGGGTTTGAGCCCCGTCTCGACGGAGATTGCGGACCTCAATGCGGACGGCTATCTGGATCTCGTGCTATGTAACTTCAGGAATCCAAGGACCCACAACCACGGGGTGCAGTCCTATATCTACTGGGGTGGTCCATCGGGCCCGGGCCCGGAGCGTCGCAGTGAGTTGCCCACCATGGCTGCACACGACGCCACCGTGATTGATCTTAACCGGGACGGACATCTGGATGTCATCTTCAGCAATTATCGAAGTAATGATTCACGGATCATTCCCGCCTATGCGTATTGGGGCAGTTCGACTGGCTTTGATCCTCGCCACCGCTCGCTTCTTCCCGCCAGGGGCGGGGCGGGTATGTTGGCGGCTGACTTGAACGGCGACGGAATCGTTGACTTGGTCTTCGCCAATCACAGCGACAACGAGGGGAACCATCAGATTGACTCCATGATCCTGTGGGGAAACCGGCAGGGCCATCAAGGGATGGAAGTCACCTGGTTGCCGGCGCTGGGACCTCATAACATGCTCACAGTGGACGTCGGAAACCGCCATACCCGAGAATTGAAAGAGGAGTATGTTTCGTCCTTTCACCAGGAGGAACAAGGGTTTTCCACGATCCGTTTATTTTGGGAGGGAGAGACTCCTCATGGCACCGAGTTGCTCTTTCAGATTCGTTCTGCCGCAAGTCGAGAGGAATTGGACAAGGCCTCCTGGAAAGGTCCTTTGGGTGCGGAGAGCTTTTTTGAGTCTTCCGGACAGCAGCTTTTGCTTTCAGGGACCCAACACTTCTGGCTGCAATACCGGGTCCTTCTCGAGACACCCGATGGAGGAAACAGCCCGTTGCTGCATAAGGTCGAAGTGCAAACGCGACATTAGCGGGGAGCAGAACCCTGTCTACAATCTGCCAAATCAAAAATGTGGGGCAATATTATGGAAAAAGATATCAAAACAATAATGTCAATCGGGACAGCGTTAGGCTGTTTGCTAACTACGGTTCTCTTGATTAACGCGACCCAGGTTAGCGCGCAGCACGAGCCTAAGAAGAGAGAGACCTGGGTCCAAAAGGGCTTTGAGGAATTTGCGAGGGGGCAGTTTGAAGACGGCGGGAGCAATCTTTACGTCAACGCCAATGGCGTCATCGAGATGATTCACCGGCTGGATGTAAACAACGATGGCTACGTCGACCTGGTGCTGGCCAATTCGCACGATTATATCGAACGCGGGCCGACGCACGTTTATACGCTTCAGGACAAGGGCGCGAGTTGGACCCGGATGCAGATGTCCGCTGACAGCGGTTGGATGAGCCGGATCGTTGATCTTGATAGGGACGGCCATTCGGACCTGGTTGTGGCTAACGGCGAGAACGGTGTTACCTCAGAGCTTCCCTCGTTTGTTTACTGGGGCGGCCCCGACGGGCTCGGTGTCGAGCGAACCGACCTGCCAACGACCGGGGCCTACGATGTGGCTGTCTTAGATATTAACCGCGACGGCATCCTGGATCTGATCTTCCCTACTTCCTGGAACGATCACCATAATCCCGGAAAGCCCATGCTCTCCCGGGTCTATCTTGGCGGAGAAGATCGCCGGTTCACCGAGGCCACGGAAGAGTATGCGATCATGGGAATTGCGGCGATCTCCATTGCCGCCGCCGATCTCAACCAGGATGGATTTGTCGATCTTGCCCTGGCGAACTATCGAGTTGAGCACGACTACAACACTGAGTCCTACGTTTACTGGGGCACGGAGGGTGGATTCGATACATCCGAGCCGGTGCGGCTGCCGACCGCCTACCCTTTGCGGGTGATCGTTGCCGATCTCAATGACGACAAATGGGAGGATGTCATTTTTTCCGGTGGAAACCGCGTCCAGATCTATTGGAACCGGCAAGGCAAGCTCAACAAAGACGACACCCGGATCATCGAAGCTACCGGATATTCTTCCATGTTCAGCACCGGGGCGATCGGTATCGATGTCGCGGACGTCACCGGCGATGGCAAAAACGATCTCCTCATGGCCGCAGCTGAGGGTGTGGAGATTCGCTCCGGAACAGATCTTCAGACGGTGCATCTATCGTTGCCGCTGACACACACCGATTGGGTCACGGCGGTCGATCTCGATGGCGATGGGCGAAAGGACCTGGTGGTCAGCCGGCATGACGACAACGTGAACTACGATGTTGATTCAGCGGTGTTCTGGAACGACTCAACGGGCTTCTCCATGGATCGAGTGACCTGGTTTCCGACCGGCGGCGGCGTCGGCAATACGGCCGGCGATCTGAATGGGGATGGCCGACCGGAAGTTGTTTTCAACAACACCATGAGCGGCCATCTGTCCAAAATCCACAATTACGTCTATCTCGGCAACGAAAAAGCCGAATATGGAATCGAGCGGCGGTTGGAGTTCCCCGTCGACGGCAGCAGCATTGCCCTTGTGGCCGATGTTGATCTCGACGGCTACCCGGAGTTCATCTTCGACGCTTCGGTCAAGACCGATACAGGATGGACCCCCTTCATTCGAATCCATCCTGGAGGCCCGGACGGCCCGGCGACGGATCGATTTCAGGACATCCCGGCGAATGATGGCCTCCAGGACCTTCGGCTGGCCGACTTCAATCGCGACGGCTACCTCGATATTCTAGCCTTTGCGCAAGTGTATGACGCCAAACCGGAAACGCTGGCGAAATCCTCGAGGATTTACTTTGGTTCGGAAGCGGGGTATTCCCTTTCGCGTTCGCGGGGATTAGAGACTTATGGAAACACGGGCAAACTTGCGGACGTCAACAAGGACGGATTCCTCGACATCTTATGCACCGATAAACGCAATGAGATCCTCATCTATCTGGGTGGGCCCGACGGCTTTAGCGGGGACCACAGCTGGCGCGTCCCGGTGCCGTATCCAATCGCCGTGAACACCGCTGACCTTAATGCCGATGGATGGCTTGATTTGATTGTCTCATGCGCTGCGCATTACCACCTGCAAAAAGACACCATGCACGTCTTCTTCGGTAGCCGCGACGGTTATCGAAGCGAAAACTCGCAGAAGCTGCTGGCGGAATACACCCCGATCTTCACGGCCATTGCCGATTTCAACCGCGACGGGCACCTGGACGTGGCTGCCACCGGATACTCGACCTCCAAGGCACGGGTCATCCCCGCACAAGTATTCTGGGGCACCGGAAAGGCTCTTGACTGGGACCATCCGGTCAATCTGCCGGCGGAAGGTTCCGGCGCCGCCACCCAAGTGGACTTGAACCGGGACGGTTGGATTGATCTCGTCCTGGCCTGCCACCGCAATGACATCGGGCATCAGGTTGATTCCTTGATTTACTGGAATGGCCCGGAAGGCTTTCTGGCCGCTCCGGCAACGCGTCTGCCGGGCTTGGGCCCCCACGGCATGACCGCCCGCGATCGAGGCAATGCCTATACCCGAGAGCCGGATGAGTCCTACTTTTCCCCGCCATTTGACATGACGGACATGACGGCCAAACGGCTTCACTGGAAGGCCGATGTAATCCTGCCAGCAGAGTTAAAATTTCAGATGCGAGTCGCGCCTACCAGGGAGGAACTCTCTCAGAGCCCATGGATGGGTCCGCAGGGTCCGGATACCTTCTATGAACGATCCGGTCAGAAATTGAAGGGGTCCCCCCGCGGCGCCCGATGGCTGCAATACCGGGCCGTGTTTGTTTCGCCCTACGCCTGCCGATCACCCCGGCTCCATGAAGTTCGCGTAGACTTCGTGCCCGTGGTCCCCAAGAGCTGACCGAGACATTACTCCAGCTCCCAGCGACTCGGGTTGATGCCCGGAGCCTCCCGCGGCATGTCCGGCGGTTTATTGCCGGCTTCCGGTCGCCAGATGCGGCCGCTGCGATCCCCCATGAGCTCGCGCACCGCCTTCGGCAACCCGGCCACCTCCTGCGCGTCCCATGGCTGCACCCGGTCGGCCGGACCGGACCAGGTCGGCCGGTAGGAAAGCTGCAGAGACTCCCTCGCGTAAGTGCCCACATTTGGGTAATTGCCGTGAAACAGGTAGTGGTTGAACACTACGGCCGAACCCGCTTTGCAGGTCACCATGACCTCTTCCGGGTGCTCCTCGTAGCGCAAGTATGGATTGGCTTCGTTGTGGAAGCTCAAATGTGTCCGCGGTATGACGCGAAAGGGGGATATACCTCAGGAGTGAGATCGTCAAGATAGTAGAGGACACGGACCAATTTTGGGCAAGTATACTCGGCCGGAAAGATTTGGGAGCCCCACGGCTGGCCATCGCAGTGCAGACTGATGCCGGGGTGCCCGGGTTCGGACCGCCCGTAGTCGTATGACATCGGGACCACCTCGCCGCACAACGTCTTGAGGAATCGGATCATCGGCGGAAAGGCGATCAACTCGGTTATCGGCCCCCCCTCAAACTGCACGTTCGCGCGACCCCGCTGATGCACGCTTTAATCCACGTGCGTCGTCTCAAAGGTCGCTGTCTGCGCTTTGAGACGTCTTATGTGTCCGGCGTCGAGAAGGTTGGGAATCAGGACGTATCCCTCCACCTCCAAGTGCCGAATTCGGTCTCCAAGGGTAAACCGGCTCCAATCGCGATCATCGATACGCGGTTTGCCGTCGGGTGTATTGGTCGCAGAGAAGTCTGACATGCCTCGATTTACCAATTAGCCGTAGTCCTACATTACAAACTGATGTGAATTACCATAACCGTGGGCAGAGAGTCAATCACGAACACTTTCGCCCCCTCGCGCGCGATCAACACGGCAGTAGCCTTGCCATTCCCTCACCCGGGCCCCGAGTTGCCCAGCCACTTCTCTACTTTTGGGGTTCAATTCCCAACCCTTCCAAATAGCTCTGGCCCGAATCCCATTTCTCGAAGATAGCTTCTTCTTCAGCCAGGATCTCATGTGCCGCTTCGATCACGGAAGGCGCATCTTCGGCGCGGCAGAATACTATGCCATCTTCGTCCGCTATAACCAAGTCACCCGGTGTGGCTACGACACCGCCAATGCAAACCTCAACTTCCGCTTCCGCGCCAATGTAACCTTCGGGGAATCTAGGTATGACGAAGGATTCCGTCGAGATCAGCCGGTGAAACATTTGCATTCCCTGATTTTTAACATCCGCGATATCGCGAATGGTACCGTCAATGATTACTCCGCTGAGACCAGCGTGGACAAACGACCGGCAGGCGCCACCACCATAGGGTGAACGCAGTCCCAGCCGCGATTCCGTTACGAGAACAGGTGATGCCAGTTCTTTCGCCCGCTCGAATGCTTTGGCAAGAACATAAGCGAAAGATGGCTGTTCTGTTGGATAATAATCCAGTAAAACTGTCACATCTGTCCCCGCCACGCGCTTATCGGGGATGAGTGGGCGCAGAGCGGGGTCGACAATGCGGCGCGTCAAACCCAGTTTCTGCATACCGTCAGCGATAAACGGTGACCCCAGTTCAAGAAAATTTCTAATGCTGTCTTCATTATTCATATCGATTTCTTCGGTCATAAGTGATTATAAAATATGTGCTCTTCAATATGTATGTGCAATGTTTTCATAATGCCGATTGCCGATCGAAAAGCCTGCGTAGCGCACTGTCTTGATGAACTTTGACCAAACAGGCAAAGTCCAGACCGTCCTGGGCCTCATCGATCCGCAAGATTTGGGGATGACGCTCACCCATGAGCACATTCTCCTCGACTTGTCTTCAGCGATTGAACCTCCGGAAGAACCTGCGGCGAGGGAATTCTTTTACAAACCGGTTTCCCTGGAGACGGTGGGCTATATCCGGTTTTATTCCTTCCCCAATGCCGACAATTGTAAATTGCAGGACATCGATACAGCCATCGAGGAGTTAAATCTTTACAAGCTACACGGGGGGAATTCCCTCGTGGAGGTATCCAGCGTCGGCCTCTCGCGGGACCCGGTCGGCTTGGCAAGAATCGCCCGGGCGACTGGACTTAATATCGTTATGGGCTGCTCTCATTCTATGTTGACGCGGTGCACCCACCGGACATGGATAACCGCAGTGAGGACGACCTCTGTAACGAAATCGTGCGTGACGTGACCCAAGGTCCAGGCGATACTGGCATACGGGCGGGTATTATTGGCGAAGTGGGTTGCTCTTGGCCCTTGACCCACAATGAGCGTAAGGTCTTGCGTGCCTCTGGACGAGCGCAACAGATCACCGGAGCGCCTCTGATGATTCACCCAGGCCGCGACGAGTATGCGCCCGAGGAGATCCTGGATGTGCTCGGCACGGTAGGCGCCGACCCCAAACGCATGATCATGGCTCACCTGGAACGAACCGTATTCCAGCGCAGCACTCTGAAGTGCATAGCACAGACTGGATGCTACCTGGAGTGGGACCACTTTGGTTATGAGCATTCCTATTTTGGAAACAATCCAAAGGTTGAGCTGCCTAACGACGCTGCGAGAATGGACATCATTGCCTGGGCGATTTCAGAAGGATATGGGGATCAGATCTTGGTAGCGCATGATGTGGCGGCGAAATCGAAATTAATTAAATACGGCGGCCACGGGTACTTTTACATCTTTCAGCACATTGTCCCGAGAATGCGCGCCCGCGGCTACAGCGAAGATGATGTGGACCGGATTTTGGTAAGAAACCCCGCATCCGCTTTAACCTTCGTCACCCCGAAGGGCCTCAAATAATTGAAATCGAGTCAATACCTCAACCTTATCCGGCAACGGGCTATTCGATCCGTCGGGTGTCGGGAGCAGGACCCGGTATTGCAGCCAGGAGGATTTTTTTCCTATCGGACTTCCCGACAGGGTGATAGATACATTACGAAGACCAGGCGCGCCGAAAGAATCGCAGAGCATTGCCGTGAAGTATTCCGTTGATGTCTTCCTCGTGGATTCCAGCTTTACGCAAAACCGCAGAGAAGCTTTGTAGATCCGCAATGGTGTCTACATCGGTTGGCGTCAACTCGGCGCCGAATCCGCCATCCATGTCAGTCCCGATCGCGATATTGTTCAATGATCCGCCGGCCAGATTCGCGATATTCTCAATGTGAGGTATGAGACCGTCCATTCCGTACTTGGACTCCCACGACTTCGGCGGGGGAAGGTTTTCCCACACCACGTCGGGATCGATGAAGAACTGACAGAACACCAACCTGATGATCCCATCACGTCGAATGACCTCGCGGATCATATCATCCGTCAGATGGCGCTGGCCTTTGACAATTGATCGACACGTGCAATGCGAGGCGAGTACGGGACCATCCCAAAGTTCGAGCGACTCCCACACGGCCTGGGTCGGCCATATGGGTGATGTCGAGGATCATTCCGGCCTCGCGCATCGCTTGGTAGAGTGGCTTGGCCGCGGGTTTCAATCCCCCCTCCGTAAATGTGCCGTGAATATAGGTGTTGTCGCCGAAGTGCGCGGGACCGACGACCCTTAACCCCGCATCCCACCAGAAGGCGACATCGTCGGGATTTGCGATCGGATCCGCACTTTCCATGGACAGGATGTGATAAATGGGAGTGCGATCGGTCGGATTCTGCCAGACCTCGACCGCTTCGTTGAGGTCGTCCAGCCCCCCAACAGGCTTGATATCACCGCGCCGCGCCATTGCCTGGTAGTAGGCCAAATGCCCGCGCCCCGTTGCCATGGTTTGCTCTTGCGTGCGCATGCCGTCTCGCCGGCTGTCCCGGTAGCGCTGTTCAATGCGCGACATGATCGTGCTGAGCATGATGCCGACGCTTCCGCGGCGCATTTCCGGAAATGTCACCGTGCACAGTCCAGTATCAAAGTCATCCGCGACTTGGGGAATGTCGTTTTCTTCCTGCCGGCGGACCTGGTGAGCCGTCAAAGTCAGATCGCGGTTCCAAAACAGCGCGTCCCAGGCGAGGTCGAGATGCAAATCGATGATTAAAGGTTGTGCCATGGCACGCTTAAGGGCCGGCGGTAGCAACTACCGGGTAGAGGTGTATTGAATCGAGACGGATCGGAGGACAGGAGAGCTGGCCGAGCCGGGGCTGATCAAGCTCGCTTTGTACTGGATCCAGCGAACCTCCGCCTCTCGTCTCGCCAAGCTGGCGCCTGACTCGGTGTAGAAGCTTTGCGGGCCGTCGGGCCCCCCCCAGGGGGCCGACTCCAGGGCCTCGCGTGTGCCGGCCGATCGAACCTGAAACTCGAGGCCCGTCTCAAAGGGAGTGTCTCCCTCCCAGCTGATGGCCTCCAAGCGAACCTTGGACCCCGTATCAAAGGACGGGGAGACGTAGTCGTAGCGGTCTCCTCGATCATAGACGTGGCCGTTATCGGATGTCAAGTAATGGGGACCTAACCCCGGCAGAAGAGTTCGCCGATCGACAGAGAAACCGTCGTCGCTTCCCCAGTAAAGAAAGGAATCGTTGCGGTGGTTGCCCTCCTTGGAGTGACAGGCGAAGAGAATGTCGGCGCGATCATCTCCGTCGAAGTCGTTGACATAAATGCCGGAGGCCGAATTTGTGGGCAGCAGGGTCATTCGGGAAGCCTCGAAGCCCGCGGCGCTGTTCCAGTAGATCGTGGAAGGATGGCTCCGGGTATAGCCGGCGTGGTAGCTGGAAAGGACCACGTCCAACATACCGTTGCCGTTCAGATCCGCTACCGCTACGTCGGCATTTCCCACCGAGGGAAGGATCTGCCGGCGGGATGCGTCATACCCATCGGGCCCGCCCCAGTAGATGAAGGTGTCACCCTCGGGGGAACCCCCGAAAGACTGGGGCTTGCCGGGAGCGGGATTGGCGTCGTAGAGATTAGGCACGATCAGGTCCAGAAACCCGTCTGCATTGAGGTCTGCAACCTCGACGGAAGCGGAGACTCTCGACGGCAGAGCGGTCTTGCGGTCATTGTCGAAACCCAAGGGACTGTTCCAGAATATGACGAGCTGGTCGATGGTGGTGCTGAAGAAGATGTCCAGCCAGCCGTCGCGATTCAGGTCTCCGGTGGAGTGGACGCGGATGCTGCCAATCTCGAATTCGAATCGGTTGTTTCCCGTGAATCCCGATGGGCCGCCCCAGTAGAGGCTGGTAGATTCACTGCCGGGCTCCCACTGGCTGAGAGAAATGTCCAGGTAACCGTCCCGGTTGTAGTCGGCCACCCGGGAGGAGAACCCTCCGAGGTCCGAGAGTAGGTGCCGGTTGCCGGACGAATATCCATCAGGTCCTCCCCAATAGATACCCGAACCGCTGCTTTCTTCGTCCTCGATCGATGCAAAGACGAGGTCCACGTAACCGTCCTGATCGATGTCGGCACTGTCGTAGAAGCTGCCGCCAGTGGGCAGGTCCTGGCGGCGCCCGGAATCGAACTTCCCAGCCTCGTCGCCCCAGTAGATGTAGGAGGGAGTGGGTCGGTTGAAGTTCGATGCGTTGACGAAGACCAGATCCGTGAGTCCATCTCCATTCAAGTCTCCCGTCTGCACACCCGTCGCTTCCGAGGTGGGCAGTTCCGTCCGCCGGTCGGTACTGAAACCGTCCTCTCCTCCCCAGTAGAGGTAGGCTCGGGGCTGCTTGTAGAGGCCGGCGTTTGTCTGGGCGAAGACCAGGTCCATGTGGCCGTCCCCATCCAGATCCACGATGGTGCAGCGGGTCGGGTTCCGCGTCGGCAAGGCCGTTCGTTTGTTGGGGCGGTAGCCTTCAGCCGTGCCCCAGTAGATGTAGGATGTGTTGCTCGACTTGTTGGCAAATAGCAAATCGGGCCTGCCGTCCCGATTCAAATCGGACGCTGCCACATCGGAAGCTCCCACCGTAGGCAGCGATGTCCGTGACTCGACCGAGTAACCTTCCCTGGATCCCCAGTACACGTAGGAGTTTACGGCCACCGTGTCGAGGATGTTGTACATACCCATTTCCCGCGTTTTTAAACGATAGGAATTTGCCAGGACGATTTCAGGAAAGCCGTCCGCGTTCAGATCGGCCACGGCCACGGCCGAGGTTCTCTCCCCCGGCAGGTGGGTGCTGGGGCGGTGAGCGTAGTCTCCGTTGCCCCCGCCCCAATAGAGGAGCGCTCCGCCTTCTGCGTCGGTGTTCCCCTCGTTGGCAAAAACCAGGTCCAAATGGCCGTCTCCATCCAAGTCGGCCACGGCCACATCTCGACCATTGACGGTCCTGAGCGCCAGGCGACGGTCGGGCGAGTATCCTTGCGCAGAGCCCCAATAGACGAAGGACTGGTTATCGCGATCTACCGACACGTGATAACCGAGGCCACTGTTGGCAAACACAATGTCCAGATGGCCGTCCTCGTTTAGATCCTCCACCGCCACGGCTCGCGCTCCCCTGGTGGGAAGACCGCTCCGGGTGGAGGCGTCCAGGCCATCTGCACTTCCCCAATAGATGTAGGATTCCAGGTCCGTCCTGGTCCCATTGAAGTTATTGGCGACGATCAGATCGGGATAACCGTCGGCATTCAGATCGGCCACGGCTCCGTCGCTCCCGCCGTTCGTAGGCAACTGCATGCGGCGCTGGGACGAGAACCTGTCGCCACCCCAGTAAATAAACAGGTCTTCCTTCGCGATGGGATCATGATCGTTAGGCAACACGATATCGATGCTGCCGTCGCCATTCAAGTCCCTGCGATTGATAAGCATCACCTCCCCGCCTGTCGTAACGAAGGTGTTGACGCCCCCGTCGCTAAAGCTACCGTCAACCAGGTCCAGAAAAGTTGAGGTGGTCCACAATTTCGCGTCGGCCCCCACTACCGGGACTGAGGAGACCAGGAATGCCAGCAGGGCCAGTCCCGCCGTTCCTGCAAGTTTGATGGAGATCCTATGATACTTGATGGAGATTCTATGATACATGGTGCTACTCCCTCAATAGAGGTTTATGGGAAATTCAATTCCGGGAACGGATAACTTTATTCAGAAAACAAGAAGCATCAGGAATCAAGGCCAAGCACTTGTCAAACTTTATCAACCATTCTATTTTAGAGGCTGTCCCAATAAGAGGCTGTCCCAATAATATAAAGATTTTATAGTCAACTGGATGACGTTGATAAAAAGAGCCGGAAAGAGCAAGTTTTTGCTCGATCCGGCCAAAAAAGGGTTCTATAATTGAGTTAGCGAAAATCAATATAGCCCTTTCTATGCCCTTTCTATGAAAAATATAGCCATCCAATGCCTCCTGCGTCCAGCTTTAACTGTGGTCGACCGGTGCCTCGATTACGATAACTTCCGCGCCACCATTGATCGAATCGATCGGCTGCTGATCGACTCGGAGGTGGAATCGCAGGCCATTGAGCTGGCCTTGGAGGGGTGGCCGCCAATGGGTCTAAAGGCCCGGCGGCAGCGGGCCAGTTTTGCCATCAAGGCACTGCGCATGGATACGCTGGGCCGTCTGCTCGGAGGGATTTCGTTTCGGCATTTGTCGCGGGCTCTGGGCAGCAGCGATCTGTTGGCCGACTTTTGCCGTGTCCGGCAGATCGATGGCATCAGGGGCATCTCCAAAAGCACCCTGGAGCGGGCCTCGAAGTTTTTCAGCGAAGAGCAGTTGAGGGCCTTGCACCGGACCTTGACTGAGGTGGTGGGCGATGCCCTTCTGGCCCGGCAGGTGGGATTGGACAAGCCGATTGACCCCACCATTTGCCTGATCGACGGCACCTGTTTGGAGGCTAACATTCATTGGCCGACGGACTGGGTATTACTCAAGGATGTAGCCGGCACGTTGCTCAAAGCGATCCGGCTGATCCGCGAGAAGGCCGGTGTGCGCCATCGCATGCCGATCGAACCGGAGCCCTTGGCTCGGCAGATGAATCGGCTGTGCATACAGATGACCCACAGCCGGCGGCGAAAGGACAGCGCGCGGCAGCGCAAGGGTATCTTGAGGCAGATGAAAAAGCTGCTCAAACGGATCGGTGAGCATGCCCGCAGTCACCGGGAATTATTGCAAGCCTGCTGGGAGCAAAGCGATTACAGCGAAAAACAGGTCCAACAGATCCTCGCCCGGATGGAGCGCATGAGCGAGCAAATCCCGGTGGTCATCAAACAGGCGCACGAGCGGATCATTGGCGGCCGCCAGGTGAAAAACGCAGAGAAAGTCTTGAGTGTTTACGAACTCGATGGGCAGGTGATTGTGCGAGGTAAAGCGGGCCAAGAGGTCGAGTTCGGCAACACCCTGTTTTTGGGAGAAAGCGTTGAAGGGTACCTGCTGGACTGGAAACTCTACGGCAGCCGAACTCCAAGCGAAAATGAACAAATGCAAGAGAGTTTGCAAAGACAGAACCGCTTCAACCTGGAAGAACCCATAGCGGCCATGTGCGCGGACCGGGGATTTGCCTCCCAGCGGGCCCGCCGGCAGTTAGCCCAGGAGGGAATCTACGACGCGCTCTGTCCACGCGATCCGAAGCAGTTGAAAAAACGGATGGAGGAACCACTGTTCAGACAATTGCAAAAGCGCCGGGCCAGCACCGAAGGGCGGATCGGGGGGATCGGGGTATTGAAGAATCGCTGGCAGGCCGGGCGGTTGCGCAGCAAAGGCTTTGCCAACCGCTCGATCAGCGTAGCCTGGTCGGTACTCTCGCACAACCTATGGAAAGTAGCCAAGATGCTGGCCCAGCAAGACGAACTAAAAACCAAAGCGGCGGCCTAGAGAGCGGAAAAGCAAGGACAATACTTTTTCACAGCCTTACTGTCGGCTCATACAAAGAAAACCAGGCAACCGGACCCCAAAACCAGTATCCTAACGTCATAGGAGAGCAAAGTTGATACTCTCCCAAATGCAAATACCTCTAAAATGAGCGCCTATCAAAAGCCCTCGCAAAAATCACCCTTTTGGGACAGCCTCTATTTTAACCGGCGACCAGGACAAATTTTTCTAACTCTGCTAAGATAACGGCACCAGTCTGAGGGAATTCTGCGAGAGGATTTTGTCGAGGACAGAATCCGGCAATTCCAGGTCTTTGAGGAACATGAGATGGAAGCCCTCAAAATTATCCCGGCCAAACAGAATGCGATCCTGGTACGAGATGAGAAAGCGACGAGCGTTTTCCGCATCTCTCTTGAGGGCATTCAATCCCGAACCGGCGGATATGTCACAGTAGAGATTGGGATACTTGTCGAGCAGGGAAATTAACTTTCCGCCCGCTACTACGGGACCGCCGGGATACATCTCGAGGACTTGCTCCGAATCCCCGCTGATCTCCCGCCAGAATCCCGGGGCGTGACCGATGAAGTTGGTATCCGGGCAACGTTGTAATACGCGTTCGATGGTATCGATCTCGCCGCCCCACCAATAACGCCGCGGCGAATCTTTGAGATCGACCCTCAGCTGGCCCGTCGGGTCCGGAAGGATGACTTCCAAATGAAACAGCACCGGCAGTCCCAGTTCACCGCAGAGCTCAAACATTTCAATCAGGTCCAGGTTGTCGTACATGAGGCGAAGCTTGAGCTCACCATAGACGCGAACATTATAGGTTTCCACGGCCGCGCGGAGGCGATCTTTAGCCTGGGGAAGGCGTGGATCGGTGACCCAGGCGGCCACAAAACGATCGGGATACAACTCTGTTGCAAGGATCACATCCTCGAAAGGTAGTCCCAACTTGTGTGGAGAGAGGTCGAGATGAACCCATGGGGGAAATTCCTCGCGCGGTCCTTCCCAAGGAAGCAACCAGGCGACATCAATGCCCAACCGGTCCATGTTTTCAACGACTTCGTGGATGTTATAGCCGTGATAGTTCACATGGGTGTGAACATCGATGATGCGTTTGCCCTGGAAGGGGGGCTTGGCCGGACTGGCAGCAAAAGAAGGAGACCGAAAAGCCAGCCCCCCCGCAGCACCTAGCAAACCCATGCGCAGGAACTTCCGTCGATCAATTTCAAGCGCATTCATCCGAGAAATCCTCATTAGTCGAGGGGATGTTGAAAGGGAAATGGAAAAATGGCAAGATCGTTAAAGAACGATGAATCAATGAACTCACCGGGCTGTCTTACGCACCTAAGTCACTCCACGACGGCATACTGAACAGTGAGCTTCTTCAGTTGCTCGGGAACAGGTTCAGAAATGCTGTTGAAGGGGCAAACGCTCGGCAATCCGGCCTCTGAACGATGCAATTCAAGTGGCGGGCACGAGAGGTCCTGGTGGTAGAAACGACTGCTGGGAAAGATGTCGGCCGGGTAGGTGAAATAATCGAGCATCCCCAACGCGCTGCAGATCGCACCGCCGGTAGCGCTCTCGAGCATACCACCCACCCAGCATGGGATACTTACGTCGTGGAAGATGTCGTGGATCGCTACCGTATTGGTCAAACCACCGGCCCTCTCGGGCTTGATATTCACGTAACGGCAGCTCTTCAGCTCGACAGCCTGCTCGGCATATCTCGCCGAGGTCATGCTCTCATCGAGACAGACTGGAGTCTTGATCCTCACCTGCAACCGCGCATGGTCCACCAGATCGTCGTGCTGCAAGTGGTTGCTCGATCATGGCAAGGTCAAACTCGTCAATCTTTTCAAAAAGAGCGAAATCGGAGAGGCGGTAGCCGCTGTTGCAGTCGATGTGGATGATTTCTTCAGGAAACCGGCGGCGCACTCTCTCCAGGACAGGCATGTCCCACCCGAGGCGGAACTTCAGCTTGAGTAGGCATGAAGTTGTCCGAAATTGCTTTTTGGCCTGTCGAATGGGTGGGCGTATTAGCGCCATATCGAAGCCGTGATTAAACGATTTCTTCAAATGGAAACATCGGTTTTCGTCGATACCGATATGCAAACGTCCGCATATCGGCCGCCGTCGCCCCGGTCGTGTCGACCCGAATCAGCGCCCTGCAAACCGGCTCATACGCCGCGACGGGAGCGTGAACACCTTTGGCCACCAGAATCTGAAAGTCGGATGGTTCCAATCCAATGCTCGTGACGACTCCCAGACTGACCGGCACAACGCGCAAACTCGTCAGACTGATCGTCAGTCCGGTTTCCATCGTCACGATGGCAGTTGGACCCATATTGAAATGTGTGTAGCCACCGTGACGGACTGCCGGCTCTTCGAAATAGCCATCGTGCAGACCCCTGACGGTCACTTCGGCTATGAGCGGTTCGCCGTGTCGATCGTCCGTCTTCCCGCCCATAGTCAGCGTCAGGTTACTGCCAACGCCTGTCTCCCGCGCTTGTTCCTGGGACTCTGGATCGTATAGACAGACGAATCCGGTGGTATCACTACGCCGATGGATCTCGTGAGCGATCAACGTGCCGTCTGCCGCCGATCCGCCCCCTACGTTGTCGCCCATATCCAGCAAACAAACCGGACCCGGCATCCCGACCGCCTGGTTGACGGCCTCCTCGATTGTAGTGTATTCCCCGACGAATTCCTCTTTGTGCGCCAACATGTAGCCAGCCAATTCATCCGCCAGCCGTTGCGCGAGATCGGGATCGTCATCAGTCACGACGACAGCGGACGAGCCCATCTCTTCGACGTCTGCGTAAGGGAATCCGAGGATAACACTGTTGGAGAGAACACCGGTCTCATTCAATTGGCGATTCGACAGTTCATAGAGCGGAAGGCACGGCCATCGGTTGGTCCCTTGCCTCTCGATATTGATCGCGAAGGCAGGGAACGACGCTTTTTGAATCGGCTTGATTTCTCCCCGGAGCGTCCGAACCATCAGATCAGCCGCTTCCAGACCCCGCTCCTTCTGATCCAGATGTGGATTCGACCGGTAGGCGATGGTCGCGTCGCACACGTCAATCATTCGTTCCGAAAGATTCGCGTGGGGATCGATGACACAGATAATCGGTGTTTCCTGCCCGACACGTTTTCTCAGCTTGGTCAGCCAGAATCCATCAAGGTCCCGATAATCGGAACCCTCACCAGCATTGGCTCCGTGAGGTGATACCAGATACCCGTCGAGTGGCCCCGCATCGTCCAGCGCCTCGAACATCAATCGGATCAGTTCTTGGCATGTCTCCTTGGTGATGGTCCCGGAGGGCGATGTCGAGGCGTAAAAAATCGGGACGGCTTCAACACCCACGCTCTTCAGACCTTCAAAGAAACCGCTGATCTGATGGTGCCCACCCTCGAACTCCCGACGAACTTCCTGGCCGATCAGAAGGTTGTCCCGGCGAAAGAATTCGCTCGTCGTTGGAGTGACGGCGAATGTATTCGATTCGTGAATAAGCGACAGGATTCCGACACGCATAACTGAAGGAAAAATGTATTCAGCCAGTGTCTTGTCAAAAGTGTTTTTGCGGTATCCGGAGGATTCGAAGCACGCCGCCACCGTCTGCTATCCCTCGAAATCCGGATCCGGTGTAGGAATGCATCATGTATATATCGATAACATCCGTTTGCAGGCGCTCCAGAGGCCCTTGACCGCCCGGTGGACGTTGGCGGCCTGGCCGGACAAGAAACTTTCAGTGGACAAAATATCTATCCAGCCTAGTAAGATTGACTATGCCAACACAGAATCCAACAATCAAGGGGTATAGTGACCTTGCGACGAACGGCGATTGTTTCCCCAATTCTACTCGGAATTTTCCTCGCCTCTGTGTCAGGGGTCTATGCGACCGAAACCTGGACCGTTTCGACCTTCCTCGAATTCAGCGAAGGGACCCTCCAAGACGGCGGCGCCAACACCTATGTGACCGCAGCGGGGGAGATCCGCCTGGTTAGCCAGTCGGACCTGAATGATGACGGATTTCTCGACATCGTATTTGCCAATACCCATGACAACAACACCCAAATCGACCTCTTCATCTACTGGGGAGTTGACGGTTTCGAAGTAGGCCAACGGACGCGATTGCCGAGCGATGGAGGCCAGGCGCAGGCCATCGCCGATCTCAATCGCGACGGGTTCGAAGACCTCGTTGTCGTCAACGGAAACAACGGGGTAAAGTCGAACACCAACTCCTACATTTACTGGGGAAGCCAGGATGGATTCGACGAGGAGCGTCGGGCGGAACTTCCGACTAACGGAGCCACCGGAGCAGCTATCGAGGATCTCAACGCGGACGGATTTCTCGATCTGGTCTTTGCCAACAGCGCGAATACGAAGGACACGTCAATGAAACCGGGGAACTACTCCACCATCTACTGGGGCTCAAAAGAAGGTTTCTCAACCAAGAAACTCTCCCACCTCCCTACCCAGGCCGCTACCGACGTTAAAATAGCCGACCTGAACACGGACGGTGCGCTCGACATCGTTTTTTCGAATCAAGGCGATGGACAGCAATCGGGCAACGTAATGATTTATTGGGGAAAAGGGCAGGAGAAATATTCCGAAAAGCGGCGGACGACTCTCCCTGGCGAGCGGAGTGCCGCCCTCGCCCTCGCAGACCTCGACGGCGACCGCTTCCCCGATATCGTGGTGGCCAACCGTTACCGCCCCCTCAAACGTGACCCGGAGGAGAAACGCGAACTGGACACGGACTCTGTCACGGACGCCATCTCTTCCTTCATATACTGGGGTTCCAGAGAAGGTTACGAGGCGGCACGCCGAACCGAATTGCCGACGCTGGCGGCGGCAGGAGTGGCGGCGGGCGACCTCAATGGAGACGGTCTCATCGACCTGGCATTTGCCAATGGTCCGCAACTGACCGGCCACGCCGCCGCGTCTGCTGGAGCCGGCTCCTATGTCTACTGGAACAGCCCGCAGGGCTTCCAGGCTCACCGGCGCAGCACCTTTCCGACCCTCAATCCCCAAGATTGTCTGATCGACGACATCAACAACGACGGCCACCAGGACCTCATCTTCGCCAACGATAACGACGCGCGGTCGCATCGCACGACATCCTACGTTTACTGGGGAGGGTCGGATGGGCTTGACAGCGGCCGCCGGCTGGATCTGCAGACTGTAGGCGCCGCGAGTATCGCCGCGGGCGACTTTGACAAGGACGGAAAGAAGGATCTTGTCTTCATCAACGCGATCGACGGCTCCGCCGGCGCGCCGATACCCGCCTACATCTACTGGGGCAATGAAACGGGGGATTACTCCGTCGATCAGCGTTCGGACCTCTTGCACCCCTACGGTTCTCCGGCCGAAGGACACGCCACCTCGGATATTGACAACGACGGATATGTCGACCTGTTCCAGGGGGGGGCCGAGAGTGCGGTTTACTGGGGCTCGAAACAGGGGTACTCGACGGGCGACAAAACCTTGGTCTCGTCTAACATGTCCTTCAGCGGCCTTATCGCGGATTACAATCGTGACGGCTACCTCGATATTTCCATCAGCGATTTCGCGGCGGGCGGGGTGGCCAGCCTGCACTGGGGCGGCCCGATGGGGTTTGCGGGCAACAATCAATTCATTTTCCAAGCCGACGGAACACGCTGCCAATCGTTTGGCGACTTCAACGGCGACGGTTATCTGGATATCGTTTTTCCGAACGTCCACAGCGAGTTGGTGATCTACTGGAACGGTCCAAACGGATTTGACAACGTGCGAAAAACCATACTCCCGGCAGCACTGACGGTGGCCACAGAGGTCGCCGATCTCAATCGGGATGGTCATCTCGATATCATTTCGTGCAACCTGACAACCGCGGATGGCGACTATAAAGCGGGCACCTTTATCTACTGGGGAAGCGCGGACGGTTTTTCTAAGTCACGGAGGCTGGTCCTGCCTACCGTTGGCAATGAAGACGCCGCCGTGGCGGACTTGAACGGCGACGGCCACCTGGACCTGGTTCTGACCAGTTACCACGCAGGGGAAACGCGTTCCCACCCCTCCAGCATCTACTGGAATAGCGATCAGGGGTTCGACCCCGAGCGGGTTACCATGATGCCGACCAATTCAGCCTCCGGCGCCACCGTAGCGGACTACAATTACGATGGATTCCCGGACATCCTCTTCTCCAACCACCGCCTGGAGGGGAGCCATCGCAACGATTCCTTTCTCTATTGGGGAGGGCCGGATGGCTTTTCTCCGGAACACCGCACACTTCTGCCCGGCCTAGGGCCTCATTTGTTGATGGTGAACGACATTGGCAACATCGCTCACCGGGGCGAACGATATGATTACATCTCCAGGGTCTTCGACTCGGAACGCGCCGCTGACTTCGAATCACTGGACTGGGATGGCGACACTCCCTTTGCCACAGGCATCGAGTTTCAAGTGCGCGCCGCTCCTTCCTCCGAAGCGATCGAGAAGACTCCCTGGGCAGGGCCGGAGGGACCCGGGAGCTATTATCGCAAGCATCACTCTCTCCTGAGTGGTCTGGCCAAGGACGCCCAGCATTTCCAGTTCAAGGCGAGCCTCATTTCGCCCAACGGCGCCAATACCCCGGTGCTTCGTTCAATTTCCGTCAACTATCGGCATCATTAATGCCGGACATGAAGAATCACCTTCGACTCAACGTGGGGTACCGACATACACATTGAGGTTGCGAATACCTTCGCCACCGACTTCACCGCTTGGGATTAAATAACTGTGGCCCCATTTGGTGGCATTTGTCACGATTTGATTGGAAGGTATTTCACCACTGGTCGACCATGTATCGATTTCGGTATTATAGATAAAGGTATCGCGGAATAGACCTACTGGCATTGCCTTTTCTTCTTCACTGCTGCCGGTGTCGGCCCCTTCATAGCCACCGCAAATTGCGATCTGTGATTCTCCAAGATCATGTGCGGCTGGGACACGGAAGACGATATCAGGCAGTTCGTGGCCGATGCCCTAGAATTGGCCGGGATAGAGAAAAGGTAAAGGTTCGGGTCGCAGTGGTGCTGTTTTTCAGAGCCATTCCGGTTTTACCCCATTTTCTGTCCGAGTTTTTACCATTACCAGTCGACCCGCAGTTTGGTCCAACGGATACCAAAAGGTCCCTCCTCCTTGCACCAGTGCGTCGCCAGGATGGTGCCATCTTGCAATTTGATCGCCGTCGGGAATCCAAACATAAAGCTATCAAACACCTCCACTCCCGTCTCCGCGTCCTGTTGCCGTTCGCGCCGGGCCCCGCCGTCGTACATCAGTCCTTCATAATGCAGGTTCCAGGCGCTGTCGGTGAAGGTCTCCAGGTTCATGACAATGCCTTGATCCCCATAGCGACGGTTATAGAGGACCAGGAGCCGGTCCCCGCCGAGGGGAATCGGGGTCATGGTTTGGCCCCATATGCCGGTGGATCGGGGCGGGCTCCAGGTTGATCCATTGTCGCGGGATAGCACGAAGCTGTCGGGCTGGTCAACCGCATCACCCAGAGTCACGGTCCAACAGGTTGCTATCAACAGGTCCGGGGAGACTTGCGCCAGCTTCTGCTCCAGGTAGCCGAATTTTTTTTCGGGATCCTCGAAAACGACGGCCAGACGCGGCCATGTTTGACCGCCGTCATCAGAAATGGATGCCAGCACTTGCTCTCCCAAACGGTCTTCAGTCGGCAGGGTAGCAGATGGCGCCAGGATACGTCCGGATTCCAGCGCCAAAACTCCATGGGAAATCTCGATGCGGGAATGCCCGCCCATGGGAACTGCCTGAGGTCCCGACCATGTGCGACCCCCATCGGCCGAGCGGAGCAGCACCGGTTCATTGGTCCCCTCCCCGAATTTGGCTTGGCCCTCACGAAAGTAATGCCCACCGTAGGCAAAAACGGTTCGTCCATCGGCGGCAAGACTCAGCTTGAGTGCATAGCTAGAAGGTGGGTTCGAGGTGGGCGAGACAAGAGTCCCTTCGAGCATCCAAGACTCACCATTGTCCGTTGAGCGGGCCCAATCGGAACCACCAGTGACAAAGGGACCATCCCCGACGTTGAAGGAGCAGAGAAGATCGCCGTCGGGCAGTTGTACCGCCTGGGGGAACGCCGAATCACGTTGATCGACCCAACCAGTTCCGAGTAATTCTATCGCGGGCATCGGGAATTCCTTGTTTTGAGATTTAAGTTCGCAGAGAGCGCTTGTTCGAGAATCTCCTTCAAAAACGCCGCTCTGAGCTGTAATTAATCATCCATAAGTAAATACCTATTGCAATACTCTACATTCGCATCCAACGATAGCTTGCCAGAAAGGTGATGTGGCCGCCAAAAACACGACCATTGTCAGTGAGAGTTTTTTGGCGGTCAGATCACATCGCATAAACCCTCCCGAGAAATTCCGAAAGCGCCCGATTCACCGCCTCCGGCTGCTCCAGGTTCGCGATATGACCCGCCCGCGGTATCTTTGTTAAAGTCACATCGGCCATAGCCTCCAACATCGGTAGCGCCCACTCTGTCAGATAAGCTGTTTCCTCCTCCCCCTGCACAATCAGTGTCGGCACCCGGATGTCCCCCACCAGCGCTGACAAATCAGCCTTGTATATCCACGTCATCCCTTGATGATATACCGTCCGTGCGCGCGCCTCGGTCCAACGGTCCGTCCAGAAGTCGATCAGGGCACGGTTTTTCGCAAACGTAGTTTGCCCGAACACCACGTGAGCCGTCTTTACCGCCCATGTGAGCGGCACAGTACCTTCGATGTCCAGCTCCGCAAAACTTTCACCTGTAATTTCCTGTATCTTCTTCGGAAATGCCGCCGCCCCAGCGCCGGTCACCACCAACCCGTCCAGCCGTTCCTGATATTTCAGCGCGAATGAAATCGCCATATGGCCTCCCATCGACATTCCCACAAGCACACATCGCTCAATATTCAATCTGTCCAGCAAAGTACGGCAATCTTCAACCAGATCGTCCAGGTTGTGCTGCGTGTCCGGCTCGGCCCACGTCCGGTTGTTGTAGGCAATGACACGGTATTTCCGCGCCAGATATGCCATCTGTGGCTCAAACATCGAATAGTTCATCATCGACCCGTGACTAAACACCACCACCGGTCCTGAACCCCTTTCGATATATAAATCCTGAGTCATTGTTCTAGGGTAGATTAATGGTGGATAGGCCAGATCATTCTCAGCAGTTTTCCTGTCACCGGAAGTGGTCGGACCCCATCTTTGCTACCACTTTATGTGAGAGTCCTTCCCGTTGGGTAGGTGTTCATTAATACTTATCGTTTTCAATTTTTCTATTGTGTTTGGACAGAACGTATTATCTTTTCTATTATCGCATTGGTTCTTGCCGCTGATTCTCCGGTACTGGGTTGATCTGACCGCCGAAAACACGATCATTGCAAGAGTGAAGTGGACGGGGTTGTTTGGACAATTTTGACGTGGGATTAAGGTGGAAATCGTGTTCATATTATTTTTTAAAAATATATTTTGTCCTTAGCCAAAGACGGGCACGCAGGTGCCCGCAAGCTGTATTGGCGGGGAGGTTGGTTTTGCTCCGATTGCATGGACTTCGGCCGGGGTCCGGTAGCCCAGGGCTTGGTGGGGGCGCAGGTGGTTGTAGAAGTCCAGGTAGCGGGCTATCCCTTCGCTGGCTTCCTTTGCCGTGGCGTATTCGCGCAGGTAAATGTCTTCATACTTGAGGGTTCTCCAAAAGCGTTCAACAAATATGTTGTCCAGGTAGCGGCCACGCCCGTCCATGCTGATGCGCACCCCGGCTTGCCCCAGCACCGAGGTGAACTCGCTGCCGGTAAACTGGCTGCCTTGATCGGTGTTGAAGATTTGAGGTTGGGCCCGCCTCAGAGCTTCCTCCAGGGCGAGCACACAGAAGCGGCTCTCCAGGGTGTTGGAAAGCTGCCAGCTCAACACGTAGCGGCTGAACCAGTCCAACACCACGGTCAAGAAAAGGAATCCTCGGCTCAGCCGCAGGTAAGTGATGTCGCTGCACCATACCTGGTCGGGCCGCTCGACCGCCAAACCCCGCAGCAGATAAGGGAAAATGCGGTGCTGCCGGTGCCCCTGGCTCAAGTTTCGACGCGGATAAATAGCCTCCAGGCCCATTTGGCGCATGAGCCGCTGGATGCGGCCTCGTCCCACTGCATGGCCCTCTCGACGCAGCCACTGGGTCATCCGGCGAGAACCAAAAAACGGATATTGGGTGTAGAGCTCATCCATGCGATGCATGTAGAGAACGTTCTGCTCGCACTGGGCACGGGCCCGATAGTAATAGCTGCCGCGGGCCAGCCCCAGCAACTGACATTGCCTGCCGATACTGATTTTTCCTTGAAGTGGTTGCACCATCTTGCGCCTCTCACCAACCGAATTGTTCAGACTTTTTTTTTAGCCAATCGCATTCTACTTTCAGCTTTCCAATCTCCTGGTAAAGGTGATCTTTTTCCGTCTCGTTGTCCTTGCTGAGAGTCTGCCGCTGGCGCGAAAACAGCTCCGTTGCTCCCTGCAAAAGCTGCTTCTTCCATTGGGTCACCTGGTTGGGATGCACCTCAAAACGACCGGCGATCTCGTTGATGGTATGAGCGCCCCTGATGGCTTCCAGGGCCACTCGGGCTTTAAACTCAGCACTGTATTGTCTTCTCTTTCGTGATTTAATAACATTCATAGGTTAGCGGATTTAGTGGTTCAAGACCACCTTATTCCACTGTCCAGTTTTCCCCGTCCATTTCAGAGTGAGTCTTTATGGGGTGTTTTCTTTTCAATTTCGCGCAAATACACGGAAAGAGGCGGTGATTGGTTCCGCGAGTCAGTCTCCAGCTATTTTGACTCCCTCCACTCCCTGTATAATCTACAATAATCTACAATACCAAACCCGCGGAAATACTCTCACTTAAAGTGGTAGCAAAGATGGGGTCCGATCAAAACGCCCTTTCCTTCCTGTCCCTGCCAAACGTTAGCACACACCATCCCCATTGCCAAGGCAGAGACCAGGCAGGGAGGCACGATTGAACCATTGGTTCGCTGCTTCTTTGCCCCGTTATTTTTGCCGGCGCGGGATTATCTAGAAAATTTAAAACCTGAGTCTAAACCGACCGGAGAGCCTCTTTGATCGGGGTATTGCCATCCAGCAGGCTGAAACACTTGCCAACGGTGTTTTCGAGACCCAGACACATCACCAGCGTGGTGGCGAGATTATCCCGCGAAGTCTTTCCAGCGCCTTTCAACTCAGGGCTGACCATCACATTACCTGTGCCCGGATCGTCGGTCAGCCCGCCCGGGCAAATAATCGTGTAATCCAGATCGGTCTGACGCAGGTGGTTGTCTGCGTGCGCCTTGGCTTTGTGATAATGAGCGATGCGTGATTGACTATTAACGTCCGCATCGATCGAGCTGAGCATAATGAACCGTTTTACACCATGTACTTGGGCCGTTACCATTGCCCGAATGGCGCCGATGTGGTCAATCAGCACTGTTTTATCCTTTCCGGTATGCCCGCCGGAGCCGGCAGCAAAAATAATCGCGTCGCAGCCTTTAGCCCGGATATTTCATGAAGGGTAAAGTTTGGCTCGTTATTGCTATTGGAGATGGATTTCTTTGTATTTTGAGCAGATCGTCTTGATTTTTAGGTGTTTTTCAGGGTGTAGAGACACTGCCCCCTTTCCCCCATTGGTTCGGTAGTGCCGGGGGCAGCACCAATGCACCCTTTAGGTTGGCACCAATCGGCGGGCCGCATGGTTGAAAAGACTGGCCCAAGGATAACTCTCACTTAGGTGAAAGTGAATCGTTCGGGTGTTGCGCACGATGACCGCTCCGATCTTGATTAATTTGAGCCGCAGGGTGTGGCATTGGGCCCGCGCCCACTTCGTCCCTTTTAAGGCTAACCGGCGCATGGCTTCCATCAAGGTGTAGGCCAGCGCCGACAAGAGCAATCGCCACTGATTGGCCCACCATTGATGGGCGCTGGTGCGCTCGCTGAACAATTGCATCTGTTCCTTGATTCGGTTCTCCATTTCACCGCGGCCACAGTATACCTTGTCGTAAAGCTCCTGGGGATCGCCCGGCAGGTTCGTCACCACGAAGCGCGGGTTGGACCCCTGTGCGGTGTGTTCGGCTTTATGGATGACCAACCGCAGCCATCGCCACGAATCGGCAGCATAGACGAAGTCCTGGAATAACCGTTGTTTTTTACCCCTTAGTTCGAACCATTCTTTGGCCTGCTTTTGCAACTGCTGGGCGTCTTGCTGCAAGCGTGCATTGCGAGCCATCCCCACGATGTAACTAACTTCGTTGCGGTCGCACCAAGAGAGTATCCGGTCTCGACAAAATCCACTGTCGGCGCGCCAAATAATCCGCGTACGGGGCCAGCTTTGGCGCATCCGTTTAACCAGCAATTTGAGGATGGCCCCGGCATGCTTGCTGGCATCGATCTTGCTCGGCCGCAGGTAGGCCACCAGCAGCTGATCACCGCAAAAAACATATAGCGGCAGAAAACAGTAATGATCATAATAACCGTGGAAAAAACGTCCCTCCTGGAGCCCGTGCACCGGATTGTCGGTGGCGTCAAAGTCCAGGATGATCTCTTCGGGTTCCTCGGCAAAGGAGCCCATGAACTGTTCGACCAACAGCTCGTTTACCGCAAAGGCCGCCCGCCGATCCTGCCCGTTTTCAAAACGACACAAAGTCGGCGCGCTGGCCAACGTTTCAATGCGCCCCGTTACCGTTTGCAACAATGGATCGTGGCGCAGGGTATCAAAGTCGTTCAAATCCTCATAGCCCGCCACCAGCCCGTAAACGCGCTGCCGCAGCATCCCCAATACCTCATGGCGTACTTTGCCCTTCTGCCGTTTGTCCACTAACTGTCGGGCCGCTCGTTCGGTCAAGCCCAACTGCCGATCCACTTCCCGGATCAAAAGCAGTCCGGCATCCGAAGTAACCTCTCCGCCCTTGAAATCAACCCGCACACGGCGGCCTGGCGGCCTTTTACCCTTGTCAACTGGGTAGTGTATAAAAAAAGAATGTTATTTTGTATTTTTAGCTGTACAAATAGCGTTAGGCAGTTTATTCTTAGTGCATGGTTACTAAAATTATTAATTGTCGGCACTGTGGAAGTGAAAATATCATTAAATTTGGCAAGACGCCCAACCATAAACAGCGCTACCGCTGCCATGATTGTGGTAAACAAAGCCGCGAAAACCCCACAGTGAAATACACCGAAGAGCAAAAAGAAATGATCCTTCGAGTCTATCAGGAACGCAGCAGTCTACGCGGTTTACAGCGCGCCTTCGGGGTGAGTCCCAACACCGTTTTGAGTTGGTTAAAAAAAACGACAATCGCTGCGACCGCTCAAAAGCACGATTCTTGCGGCCCGCCGCCATGATGTCATTGAACTGGACGAACTGTGGTCTTCTGTGGGGCGCAAGAGCGATGCCCAATGGGTTTGGATCGCTCTTTGCCGACGCACCCGTCAAATGCACCCGTCAAATCCTCTCCTATGCCATTGGGCCTCGGGATTGGTATCGTTGCCGGGAACTTTACGAGCGTCTGCCACGGGCCTACAAAAGATGTGCCACCTACAGCGACTTTTGGAGCACTTATGATGAAGTCTTTCCTCATAACCGATCCGTGGGAAAAGAAACCGGTGAAACGGCCCATGTGGAACGATGGAACAATACCCTGCGCCAACGACTGGGTCGTTTCACACGCAAAACCCTCTCCTTTTCCAAGCTTAAGAGTATGCATGAAACCTGTCTGAGACTTTTCATTCATCAATATAATCAAGAATTAGCCACCATTCCTACTTAATACACTACCGTCAACTGTAGCTTTAATTGTTTACCTTTTGTCATCGCTGATATTGCTTTAATTATTGATCTATCCTGCTGTATATCAGCAGTTAAGCATATCAACGATACTTTTTTTACGAAATATCCGGGTTAGCCGCATGATCGATGGGATACTCAAGATCGGCCAGAACCGTCGGCACACCCATATCGTCGAACTTAGCCCGTTGGGCCGTATTTCGAATCATTGCCAGCGGTTCATGCTGACCACTCTTTAATTTCCGCACCACACGTGTTGCCGTGTTTCCATTTGCGCCTATGACCAGTACTTTCATAGCTCTCTCTTTCTTTTTTTCGAATTACATAAATTAAATTGGCTGCCAGCCTGCTTTGCCATCCGCCAGATTTAAGTGAAGGATCTTCTGACTGTCGGGATTATGCCACGCCTGGATTTTGAAAGGGATCATGCCGCGACTTTTTGAATTAACTTTTTAAGTTTCACTATTGTCGAAAAATAACAGTTTAACCGAGATTTCCCATACAAACTTTCATAATCGTTGAATAAACCGGTTACCTGTGCTATATATTCCATCATCTTAACCCCTGAACTACACCCAGCAACCATGATCAGTATTTACAAACCGGGTGCCGGCAGCGAACCGTCGCGGTTGTTTTCCCCCGGCGACATTGTTAAGCACAAACGCTACCATTACCGTGGGGTCGTTGTCGAATTCAATCTGGTCTGCCAGGCGGGTGAGAGCTGGTACCAGTCCAACCAGACGCAGCCCGATCGCGACCAGCCCTGGTACCGTGTGCTTGTGGACGGCAATTCCGCGACGACTTACGCGGCCCAGAGCAGTCTCGAACCCGACGATTTCGATGCCCCCGTCGACCACCCCCTTGTCGAGGCCTTTTTTGCAGGTTTCATGGACGGCGTCTACGTCCGCAATGACACCCCGTGCCCGACGTAACAGTCTGGATAGGAACACGGAAACTGGGTATTATTTCATTGCAGGTAATCGTCAGAGCCTCGAGGGGAAGCAAAGGCCTTTGGTTGGGCTAGCCTTTCGGGTATGTCTAAATTTGCATCCGCCACGCACGGCGTCGCCGAAATCTACGTATCAACGAGCGTCCGGATTAACGCAACTCGGCCCCAGGAGGGGCTTCTTGGTTTCGTTGATCATCGGATAATTCTCTGCTTCCTCATTTTTCTCGATCCACTCCTCGTATTCATCCGGAACCTCGGAATCCTGGAAGATGGCGTCCACCGGGCATTCAGGCACACAGAGATCGCAATCGATGCAGGTATCCGGATTGATGTAGAGACGGTCGGGCGCTTCATGAAACGCCTCAACAGGACAAACTTCAGCACAATCAGTGTACTTGCAATCGACGCATAGTCCCGTAACAACGTAAGTCACAGGTGGTTGGTGGTCCTTAGTTAGAGGCTGTCTCAAAAGGGTGATTTTTGCGAGGGCTTTTGATAGGCGCTCATTTTAGAGGTATTTGCATTTGGGAGAGTATCAACTTTGCTCTCCTATGACGTTAGGATACTGGTTTTGGGGTCCGGTTGCCTGGTTTTCTTTGTATGAGCCGACAGTAAGGCTGTGAAAAAGTATTGTCCTTGCTTTTCCGCTCTCTAGGCCGCCGCTTTGGTTTTTAGTTCGTCTTGCTGGGCCAGCATCTTGGCTACTTTCCATAGGTTGTGCGAGAGTACCGACCAGGCTACGCTGATCGAGCGGTTGGCAAAGCCTTTGCTGCGCAACCGCCCGGCCTGCCAGCGATTCTTCAATACCCCGATCCGCCCTTCGGTGCTGGCCCGGCGCTTTTGCAATTGTCTGAACAGTGGTTCCTCCATCCGTTTTTTCAACTGCTTCGGATCGCGTGGACAGAGCGCGTCATAGATTCCCTCCTGGGCTAACTGCCGGCGGGCCCGCTGGGAGGCAAATCCCCGGTCCGCGCACATGGCCGCTATGGGTTCTTCCAGGTTGAAGCGGTTCTGTCTTTGCAAACTCTCTTGCATTTGTTCATTTTCGCTTGGAGTTCGGCTGCCGTAGAGTTTCCAGTCCAGCAGGTACCCTTCAACGCTTTCTCCCAAAAACAGGGTGTTGCCGAACTCGACCTCTTGGCCCGCTTTACCTCGCACAATCACCTGCCCATCGAGTTCGTAAACACTCAAGACTTTCTCTGCGTTTTTCACCTGGCGGCCGCCAATGATCCGCTCGTGCGCCTGTTTGATGACCACCGGGATTTGCTCGCTCATGCGCTCCATCCGGGCGAGGATCTGTTGGACCTGTTTTTCGCTGTAATCGCTTTGCTCCCAGCAGGCTTGCAATAATTCCCGGTGACTGCGGGCATGCTCCCCGATCCGTTTGAGCAGCTTTTTCATCTGCCTCAAGATACCCTTGCGCTGCCGCGCGCTGTCCTTTCGCCGCCGGCTGTGGGTCATCTGTATGCACAGCCGATTCATCTGCCGAGCCAAGGGCTCCGGTTCGATCGGCATGCGATGGCGCAAACCGGCCTTCTCGCGGATCAGCCGGATCGCTTTGAGCAACGTGCCGGCTACATCCTTGAGTAATACCCAGTCCGTCGGCCAATGAATGTTAGCCTCCAAACAGGTGCCGTCGATCAGGCAAATGGTGGTGTCAATCGGCTTGTCCAATCCCACCTGCCGGGCCAGAAGGGCATCGCCCACCACCTCAGTCAAGGTCCGGTGCAAGGCCCTCAACTGCTCTTCGCTGAAAAACTTCGAGGCCCGCTCCAGGGTGCTTTTGGAGATGCCCCTGATGCCATCGATCTGCCGGACACGGCAAAAGTCGGCCAACAGATCGCTGCTGCCCAGAGCCCGCGACAAATGCCGAAACGAAATCCCTCCGAGCAGACGGCCCAGCGTATCCATGCGCAGTGAGTGCCTTGATGGCAAAACTGGCCCGCTGCCGCCGGGCCTTTAGACCCATTGGCGGCCACCCCTCCAAGGCCAGCTCAATGGCCTGCGATTCCACCTCCGAGTCGATCAGCAGCCGATCGATTCGATCAATGGTGGCGCGGAAGTTATCGTAATCGAGGCACCGGTCGACCACAGTTAAAGCTGGACGCAGGAGGCATTGGATGGCTATATTTTTCATAGAAAGGGCTATATTGATTTTCGCTAACTCAATTATAGAACCCTTTTTTGGCCGGATCGAGCAAAAACTTGCTCTTTCCGGCTCTTTTTATCAACGTCATCCAGTTGACTATAAAATCTTTATATTTTTGGGACAGCCTCTAGTTACATTTAAATCAGAAAAACCGGATCGCCTGGGACTGCATCCGGGTTATTTCCATAATTCTAACTCTAAACTTCGATTTCAACGTCTTCGTTCGTCACGCGAACGTTGTAACTGGAAACATGAGCTGCCGCCGGTAGGCAAAGCACCTTGCCTGTTTTTATATTAAAGGTTGCTCCATGCCAGGGGCATTCGACTTCATCATTTTCAATCAGGCCCTCCGAGAGTGGACCGCCCGCATGGGTACAATTGTTATCGATCGCGTAAAATTCTCCTTCGAGGTTAAAGAGGGCGAGTTCCTTTCCTTCGACTTCGATCATTATAGCTGATTTGTCAGCTACGTCTGATTTTCTAGCAATTTTAATAAATCTCGACATTGCCACTTGGATCTTGAATCTCGCCAACCATAGAAATTTGCTGGGCTTGCGCTGACTTAATTATTCAGTGGACCATCGCTTGTCAAATCGAACAGTAACTTTTTCTTTTTCCCGGTCGAAAACAGGAATCCCTGGCCCTGGATTTTCTAGTAGGAATATTCTCCCAGCGGTAGTGTATAAAAAAAGAATGTTATTTTGTATTTTTAGCTGTACAAATAGCGTTAGGCAGTTTATTTTTAGTGCATGGTTACTAAAATTATTAATTGTCGGCACTGTGGAAGTGAAAATATCATTAAATTTGGCAAGACGCCCAACCATAAACAGCGCTACCGCTGCCATGATTGTGGTAAACAAAGCCGCGAAAACCCCACAGTGAAATACACCGAAGAGCAAAAAGAAATGATCCTTCGAGTCTATCAGGAACGCAGCAGTCTACGCGGTTTACAGCGCGCCTTCGGGGTGAGTCCCAACACCGTTTTGAGTTGGTTAAAAAAAACGACAATCGCTGCGACCGCTCAAAAGCACGATTCTTGCGGCCCGCCGCCATGATGTCATTGAACTGGACGAACTGTGGTCTTTTGTGGGGCGCAAGAGCGATGCCCAATGGGTTTGGATCGCTCTTTGCCGACGCACCCGTCAAATCCTCTCCTATGCCATTGGGCCTCGGGATTGGTATCGTTGCCGGGAACTTTACGAGCGTCTGCCACGGGCCTACAAAAGATGTGCCACCTACAGCGACTTTTGGAGCACTTATGATGAAGTCTTTCCTCATAACCGATCCGTGGGAAAAGAAACCGGTGAAACGGCCCATGTGGAACGATGGAACAATACCCTGCGCCAACGACTGGGTCGTTTCACACGCAAAACCCTCTCCTTTTCCAAGCTTAAGAGTATGCATGAAACCTGTCTGAGACTTTTCATTCATCAATATAATCAAGAATTAGCCACCATTCCTACTTAATACACTACCGACCAGCCTGACCTAATTGTTTTCCATCAGGCGGTAATAATGCCACATATCATTTTGCTCCTTTACAAAAAGCACTTTTCGATCCTATTGTCGAACAAGTAATTGCGAATATTATTGAAAATTCGGAATTTTCATTTTCTGTACGTTTCAAATTTACAATTATTTCAATTGCGAATATATACCTGGCAACAAATGAAAGGAAGATGTTTTCTGCATTGAGCATGATTAGAGATATCACGAAAAGCTTGAGCCTGACTCTGGCCTTCCTGGGCGCATCCTGCTTTTGCCTTGCGGAAGTTTGGCGGGAAAGCTCCTTCGTCGACTTCGCCGACGGCACCTTCGGAGACTCGGGGGCCAATATTTACATTTCCGCCGCGGGCCGCATGCAAACGGTCAATCGCTGGGATGTGAATGGAGACGGGCATATCGATATTCTCAGTGTAAACAGTCACCCGTTGATCGAGATGCTCGACATGTCGCTCTACTGGGGAAACGGCAAAGATTTCAGCATAAAGAGACACAATTACATTCCCGCCGATGGTCCCATGCGCCTGGCGGCGGGTGACCTCAATGGCGACGGCTGGGCGGATCTGGCTGTGGCCAATTTTTCCAACGGCACCTGGACAAGCATGGATTCGTCCGTCTATTGGGGAAATCCCCGGAAATTAAATAAAGACCCGGACGGGAACCAGTGGTTTGCTTACCCATTTACGGGTAAGACCGATTTGCCGGCCAAAAACACCCAGGGGGTGGCCATTGCCGATTTTAACCGGGACGGGTTTCCCGACATTGTTTTCGCCTTTTCCTCCGGCTACTGGGAATACCGCGGAGAAGCAGGCGAGTCGCCATCACGAATATACTGGAACGGGGGCGGTGAATTCGATCCAGCCAATTTTACCGAATTGGGAACCAAAGGCGCCGCCGATGTGGCTGCCGGAGATATTAATGAGGATGGCTGGCCGGACCTCGTATTTGCCAACGGATCGGGCGATTATTCCTATCTTTATTTAGGCGGCAAAGAAGGGTTTTCCACGGAACGGCGAATGGAACTACCGACCCGCAAGGCTCACGCCGCAGCCATTGCAGACGTGAACAACGACGGCCGCCCTGACCTCCTTTTTGCCAACGAGTCCGGCGGGACATCTTTTGCCTACATAAACGAAAATGGAGAATTCCCCCTGGACAAACGGTTGGAGTTTACCACCCACACGGCCAAGGATGTTCTCGTTACCGACTTCAACAAGGACGGCTTTAACGATGTATTTTTTTCCAACCATCTGTTCTCTATTACCGGCAAAGCGCGATTAGGAAACCGTTTGATCGAATCGTATCTCTACTACGGTTCCGCCGATGGTTTTTTGCAAGAAAATCGCATAGACTTGCAAACCATCGGGGCATGGGAAGCCAGCGCGGCCGACTTGAACGGCGATGGCTGGACCGATTTGCTGATTTGCAATTTTAAGGAACACTACTCTTTCGAAGTCCCGTCTTTCATTTATTGGAATGGCCCCGATGGTTTTGAAATCACCAGGCGAACCCCGCTTTACGAGCACGGCGCCCAGGGCAATGTCATCCACGATTTCAACAATGATGGAAACCTGGATATTATCATCACCTCAATGATGGGCGCCACACGGGGCGAGTACGATCCGTCTTATCTTTATTGGGGAAACCCTGACGGTAATTATAATGCCGCCAATCGTATTTCGCTGCCCGGACGGGAAGCTTACGAGCAAGGGATGGCAGACCTGGATGACGACGGTCAGGTCGATATACTCCTGCTCAACCAGGGAGAAGTGACCCGCTACGAGAACGAAATGTGGATTTACTGGAACGAAAAAAACCAATTCGATCCCTGGCGCATAACGGGCCTTCCCGCCCATGCCGGGGTGGGCGTCGAAGTGGCCGATCTGGACCGGGACGGATACATCGACGTTATTATTTCCAACAACAAAGATTATGAAGATGCGGATTTGAGTGAAGAAGGCGCTTTCCCCGCAACGAAGCCCGGCTCCTACATTTACTGGGGTGGGAAAAATGGTTGGGTAATAACCAATCGCACAACTCTCAATATCTCCCGCGCCCGCTCGCCATCCATTGCCGACATCAATCAGGACGGTCATCTCGATCTCGTCTTCGCGGGTACGGGCGCTTCCATTTTTTATGGAGACGGAACGAGAAATTTCAGCGACCAAAGGCGTCAAAAAATACTCGGCACATTAGGTCAACTTAATCATCAAACCGAGGTAGCCGACCTCGACAAGGATGGTTATCTCGACATTGTTTTCGCCGGGCCGAAAGTTCTCATTTATTACGGAGACAATTCCCATTCCTACTCGGCAGAGAAAAAAATCACACTGGAATTACAGGCCAAAACGATGAACATTGCGGATGTCAATGGAGACGGCTGGCTGGACCTGGTTTGTCCCCTATACAAATTAGACGGGCGGCGTTCCCTCGACTCCAACATTCTGCTGGGAAGCTCCCAAGGTTTCTTCCTCGAAAAGCGCATCTCCCTACCCACCGATGGCGGCACGGGCAGCCTGGTCAGCGATTTTAACGCGGATGGTTATGCCGATATTTTCTTTTTCTGCCATCGCAAAGACGGAAGCGCGGAGGAAATCGGAAATTTTGGCGATCATCATACCAATTCGCGGCTTTACTGGGGAAGCGCCAACGGTTTTAAACGGAATTATTTTTTAGCCATTCCCAGTGTCGGCGCACACTACGATGCGGGGATGGACATCGGCCATATAAAGGATCGGAGTTTCAAGTGGGATTACACATCTTCTCCCTATTTCACCAAGGATAAACAGCTGCTTTCGATCGATTGGGAGGCGGAAACGCCCGGATCTACCTCGGTTAAATTTCAAGTGCGTATTGCGGAAACTGAATCCGCCCTCAATCAATCGCAATGGCTTGGCCCAAACGGCCCCGGCTCCTATTTTACAAAAAAGAAAAGCTCAATGGAAAATCTTCAGACAAAAAACTGGATGCAATACCGGGCCATTCTGGATACCGCAAACGGCGCCAATTCTCCTGTATTACAAACGGTGGAAATTGAGTTTAAACCTTAAACTATATATATCAATTACGATTTTAAATGATAAATAATCACGAGAAATTTCTGAACCGATACGTCACATTAACCGCTTCCTTATGCTGGCTTATTTTTCTATTGCCGGGAATTATGGCCGGGCAAGAGGCCGACAATGGCCTCGATATAGCAAGGGTGGGGCCCCGAACGGTAGAGGTAGCGATTGAGGACTACGCCGGGCTCCAATATGTATCCACGGCAAACGGTTCCGATAAAAAGGGGGACGGCACGGAAGAAAATCCATGGGCTTCAATCGAGGAGGCCTTGAGGGGGATCAACGATGCCAGGGCTTCAAAGCGTTATGCCGTTCTCGTCGCAGCCGGAACTTATTTCCGGGGAACCATCCAGATGCAGGAGCACGTCGATCTTTACGGCGGATTCGATCCCGAAACCTGGAAGCGCGATATTTTCAAGAATCCCACCATCCTTGACGGGCGGGAAATTCGCAGGGTAGTGATCGGCGCGAGCAATAGCCGCCTCGACGGGTTTATTGTCACAAGGGGCCGCGCCCAGGGTCCGGGCGGCGGCATTCTCTGCGATGGAACTTCGCCTCAAATAACCAATAACCGGATCACCAATAACGCGACCGTGGCGCCCTCAAACCTTCGATCGGATATAATCCACCAGGACGGGAATATCGGGGGAGGAATGGCTTGTTTTTTCAATGCCGTTCCGCGAATCGCCAATAACGTATTCAGCGAAAACATAACCGAGGTGGGCAATGGCGGAGGTCTCTCCATTTATGGTTGGAACCGGCTTCCCAACCGGCCGCGGGCGGTCGTTGAAGATAATGTATTTGTCGGAAATGCCTCTGGAGTAAAAGATTTTTATCGCACCCGCAGCAGTAGCGGCGGTGCCATCTCGTGCAGCCACGAATCTATGCCCTTAATCAGGAATAACGTCATCGCCTCCAACCGGGCTGGAGGTCGCAGCGATGCCGGTGGCATCTATGTCCAATATTATTCCAGCCCGGAAATTGTCGGCAACTGGATCGTCGGCAATGTCAGCGATGACGACGGCGGCGGATTTTACACCATGCGTTTGGGCGAACCGATTCTTATTAATAATATCCTGGCTGGAAACTGGACAACCGGGGGCGGAGTCGGTGGAGCCCGCGTCAGCAAAGAAGGCCGCGCCGTCCTCATAGGCAATAGAATTGTGCAAAATCTGACCGGTGGCGGTTTGCTCAGTGTGGACAGCCGGGTGGTTCTGAAAAATAACGTTATCACGGACAACGAAAAGGGTCCCGGTTTCGGTTACCGGCAGAATTTCGATTACTTCCAGGCTTCCCTCATCGAGGGAAATTATTTTTTCGGAAACGAGCAAGGTAGTCTTTCCATTGAGGCGGCAATAGGAGAAAAACTGGTATTCAATGACAATTGGCTGGAAGAAGAAAATAGTTCTGAAGGGAATACCTCTAATCCACGAAAAGCGGTTGTGACCGACGATGGGTTAAAGGTGGAGATTGTTTCCAGTCGATTCAATGAATCCAATACCACCACCTTGATCGAATTGGCCTCCGGTGATAAACTTTCCGAATACCTGGAGGGTAGAATCCTCCATCTGGATGATCGCTGGGCGGTTGTTCAAAGCAATGACGCGCACAGCATAACGGTTTGGGGAAATATCGCCGCTCGGGACGAAGACAGTACAACCGCTGAGATTCTGCCGACTTATCGGATTCGGTAAGGAAAGATTCAACTCCTTCCCTGAAGCACCGCTCAGGCAGTTTCAAAAGCTATTCAAAAAATCCGGAACCCTCCGCCAGGTTTGCCCGGCAGACATCTTCGTTCAGTTCAATTCCGAGGCCCGGTTTATCGGAAAGCTCGAGGTAACCGTCGTTGAAGATGGGCCCGTCACGCACGATAATATCCTGCCAATGGGGCACATCCACACTATCCGATTCCAGGGCGATGAACGATTTGATGTTGGCGCAGGCATGCCCCGAGGCGATGGTTCCCACCGGCGTACACCCATTGTGGCAAAGCATGCTCATGTAATAAACGTCGGCCCAGTCCGCTATTTTTTTCATTTCCAGCAAACCGCCGCATTTCTGGGCGTCGGGATGAATCAGGTCGCAGGCCTGTTTTTCAATAAAGGGCCGGAATCCCTGTCGGCCAAACAGATTTTCACCGGTTAAGATGGGAATCTTGCTGGCCGCGGTGAGCCGTGCGAAAGCATCCGCGTTTTCAGGCTGCATGGGATCTTCCAGAAACCATAAATTCAAAGGTTCCAGTATTTGGGTTAATCGCAAGGAATCCCGGGTGTTGTACCTCCAATGCAAATCCACCCCGATGGGAAAATCGGGCCCCAGCGCCTCCCTTGCGGCCTCAATGATTTTATACCACTTCCTCATATCCTGAAAGGGAATGGTGCCGTTCCACTTGTCGCCGCTTAACCGGCTCAGGCTGAATTTTAAGGCCTTGAATCCGTATTCCTTGGATTTTAAAGCTTCCTCGGCCCAAGCTTCGGGCTCGGTTGTTTTGGGCGAGGCGCTGTCGTGATAGAGCAGTAATTTGTTGCGATACCCACCCCCACCCAGCAGTTGATAAACCGGAACATCGAGAATTTTTCCCGCCAGGTCCCACAACGCGGTTTCGATCCCCGATATCGCCCCGGAGAGTGCGCCGGTGCGCGAGCCCCGCGAGACATAGGCCTCCGTCAATCGATAGTGCAGGTATTCTACCTGTAGTGGATCCCTACCGATGATTCTCTCTTTTATGGTTTCGATATCCTGGGCCACTTCCGCCTTGGGATAGGCTTCCCCTAAACCATACAAGCCGGAATCTGTAGTCACCTTTACCAGGTGGGTCTTGTATTTAATGTTAATAGCGGCTGTTTTTACATCCGTTATTTTGACTTTACCGAATTCCGATTTCGCCTGCGGCGCGGCCCGGAGAATTTGCGGGGCATTGGCAAGGGCTCCAGCCGTTGTCAAACTGGCCGCCCAAAAAAAATTTCTACGAGTTAGCATGCTGCAATTCAGTTAAATGTTTCTATTCTTTAAGAAATATATAGACCCCACCTTATTCTGAAAATCTTTTTTTGTTTTTTTATTTCTGGAATCACCATAAAGTGCGGTTGTATGTTGAAATTGACCTCCAATGTTTAATAATATCTCTTTTTGCTATATTCACTTTTAATGCTGATTGAAAGTTTGGCATTTGAAATGGACGGGGAAAACTGGACAGTGGAATAAGGTGGTCTTGAACCACTAAATCCGCTAACCTATGAATGTTATTAAATCACGAAAGAGAAGACAATACAGTGCTGAGTTTAAAGCCCGAGTGGCCCTGGAAGCCATCAGGGGCGCTCATACCATCAACGAGATCGCCGGTCGTTCTGAGGTGCATCCCAACCAGGTGACCCAATGGAAGAAGCAGCTTTTGCAGGGAGCAACGGAGCTGTTTTCGCGCCAGCGGCAGACTCTCAGCAAGGACAACGAGACGGAAAAAGATCACCTTTACCAGGAGATTGGAAAGCTGAAAGTAGAATGCGATTGGCTAAAAAAAAAGTCTGAACAATTCGGTTGGTGAGAGGCGCAAGATGGTGCAACCACTTCAAGGAAAAATCAGTATCGGCAGGCAATGTCAGTTGCTGGGGCTGGCCCGCGGCAGCTATTACTATCGGGCCCGTGCCCAGTGCGAGCAGAACGTTCTCTACATGCATCGCATGGATGAGCTCTACACCCAATATCCGTTTTTTGGTTCTCGCCGGATGACCCAGTGGCTGCGTCGAGAGGGCCATGCAGTGGGACGAGGCCGCATCCAGCGGCTCATGCGCCAAATGGGCCTGGAGGCTATTTATCCGCGTCGAAACTTGAGCCAGGGGCACCGGCAGCACCGCATTTTCCCTTATCTGCTGCGGGGTTTGGCGGTCGAGCGGCCCGACCAGGTATGGTGCAGCGACATCACTTACCTGCGGCTGAGCCGAGGATTCCTTTTCTTGACCGTGGTGTTGGACTGGTTCAGCCGCTACGTGTTGAGCTGGCAGCTTTCCAACACCCTGGAGAGCCGCTTCTGTGTGCTCGCCCTGGAGGAAGCTCTGAGGCGGGCCCAACCTCAAATCTTCAACACCGATCAAGGCAGCCAGTTTACCGGCAGCGAGTTCACCTCGGTGCTGGGGCAAGCCGGGGTGCGCATCAGCATGGACGGGCGTGGCCGCTACCTGGACAACATATTTGTTGAACGCTTTTGGAGAACCCTCAAGTATGAAGACATTTACCTGCGCGAATACGCCACGGCAAAGGAAGCCAGCGAAGGGATAGCCCGCTACCTGGACTTCTACAACCACCTGCGCCCCCACCAAGCCCTGGGCTACCGGACCCCGGCCGAAGTCCATGCAATCGGAGCAAAACCAACCTCCCCGCCAATACAGCTTGCGGGCACCTGCGTGCCCGTCTTTGGCTAAGGACAAAATATATTTTTAAAAAATAATATGAACACGATTTCCACCTTAATCCCACGTCAAAATTGTCCAAACAACCCCGTCCACTTCAATTTTTATTTTGAAACTATAGATCCATTTTAATTCCTTATATTAATGAAAATTGGATTAAATACAGCTCCGCCTTTATTCTGGGTCCACCTATTAGGTGTGTGGTATTCCATTTTTTGGTAGTGTAGAGGCTGTCCCAAAAATATAAAGATTTTATAGTCAACTGGATGACGTTGATAAAAAGAGCCGGAAAGAGCAAGTTTTTGCTCGATCCGGCCAAAAAAGGGTTCTATAATTGAGTTAGCGAAAATCAATATAGCCCTTTCTATGTCTATGAAAAATATAGCCATCCAATGCCTCCTGCGTCCAGCTTTAACTGTGGTCGACCGGTGCCTCGATTACGATAACTTCCGCGCCACCATTGATCGAATCGATCGGCTGCTGATCGACTCGGAGGTGGAATCGCAGGCCTTGGAGGGGTGGCCGCCAATGGGTCTAAAGGCCCGGCGGCAGCGGGCCAGTTTTGCCATCAAGGCACTGCGCATGGATACGCTGGGCCGTCTGCTCGGAGGGATTTCGTTTCGGCATTTGTCGCGGGCTCTGGGCAGCAGCGATCTGTTGGCCGACTTTTGCCGTGTCCGGCAGATCGATGGCATCAGGGGCATCTCCAAAAGCACCCTGGAGCGGGCCTCGAAGTTTTTCAGCGAAGAGCAGTTGAGGGCCTTGCACCGGACCTTGACTGAGGTGGTGGGCGATGCCCTTCTGGCCCGGCAGGTGGGATTGGACAAGCCGATTGACACCACCATTTGCCTGATCGACGGCACCTGTTTGGAGGCTAGCATTCATTGGCCGACGGACTGGGTATTACTCAAGGATGTAGCCGGCACGTTGCTCAAGGCGATCCGGCTGATCCGCGAGAAGGCCGGTGTGCGCCATCGCATGCCGATCGAACCGGAGCCCTTGGCTCGGCAGATGAATCGGCTGTGCATACAGATGACCCACAGCCGGCGGCGAAAGGACAGCGCGCGGCAGCGCAAGGGTATCTTGAGGCAGATGAAAAAGCTGCTCAAACGGATCGGGGAGCATGCCCGCAGTCACCGGGAATTATTGCAAGCCTGCTGGGAGCAAAGCGATTACAGCGAAAAACAGGTCCAACAGATCCTCGCCCGGATGGAGCGCATGAGCGAGCAAATCCCGGTGGTCATCAAACAGGCGCACGAGCGGATCATTGGCGGCCGCCAGGTGAAAAACGCAGAGAAAGTCTTGAGTGTTTACGAACTCGATGTGCAGGTGATTGTGCGAGGTAAAGCGGGCCAAGAGGTCGAGTTCGGCAACACCCTGTTTTTGGGAGAAAGCGTTGAAGGGTACCTGCTGGACTGGAAACTCTACGGCAGCCGAACTCCAAGCGAAAATGAACAAATGCAAGAGAGTTTGCAAAGACAGAACCGCTTCAACCTGGAAGAACCCATAGCGGCCATGTGCGCGGACCGGGGATTTGCCTCCCAGCGGGCCCGCCGGCAGTTAGCCCAGGAGGGAATCTACGACGCGCTCTGTCCACGCGATCCGAAGCAGTTGAAAAAACGGATGGAGGAACCACTGTTCAGACAATTGCAAAAGCGCCGGGCCAGCACCGAAGGGCGGATCGGGGTATTGAAGAATCGCTGGCAGGCCGGGCGGTTGCGCAGCAAAGGCTTTGCCAACCGCTCGATCAGCGTAGCCTGGTCGGTACTCTCGCACAACCTATGGAAAGTAGCCAAGATGCTGGCCCAGCAAGACGAACTAAAAACCAAAGCGGCGGCCTAGAGAGCGGAAAAGCAAGGACAATACTTTTTCACAGCCTTACTGTCGGCTCATACAAAGAAAACCAGGCAACCGGACCCCAAAACCAGTATACTAACGTCATAAGAGAGCAAAGTTGATACTCTCCCAAATGCAAATACCTCTAAAATGAGCGCCTATCAAAAGCCCTCGCAAAAATCACCCTTTTGGGACAGCCTCTAGTGTATAAAAAAAGAATGTTATTTTGTATTTTTAGCTGTACAAATAGCGTTAGGCAGTTTATTTTTAGTGCATGGTTACTAAAATTATTAATTGTCGGCACTGTGGAAGTGAAAATATCATTAAATTTGGCAAGACGCCCAACCATAAGCAGCGCTACCGCTGCCATGATTGTGGTAAACAAAGCCGCGAAAACCCCACAGTGAAATACACCGAAGAGCAAAAAGAAATGATCCTTCGAGTCTATCAGGAACGCAGCAGTCTACGCGGTTTACAGCGCGCCTTCGGGGTGAGTCCCAACACCGTTTTGAGTTGGTTAAAAAAAACGACAATCGCTGCGACCGCTCAAAAGCACGATTCTTGCGGCCCGCCGCCATGATGTCATTGAACTGGACGAACTGTGGTCTTTTGTGGGGCGCAAGAGCGATGCCCAATGGGTTTGGATCGCTCTTTGCCGACGCACCCGTCAAATCCTCTCCTATGCCATTGGGCCTCGGGATTGGTATCGTTGCCGGGAACTTTACGAGCGTCTGCCACGGGCCTACAAAAGATGTGCCACCTACAGCGACTTTTGGAGCACTTATGATGAAGTCTTTCCTCATAACCGATCCGTGGGAAAAGAAACCGGTGAAACGGCCCATGTGGAACGATGGAACAATACCCTGCGCCAACGACTGGGTCGTTTCACACGCAAAACCCTCTCCTTTTCCAAGCTTAAGAGTATGCATGAAACCTGTCTGAGACTTTTCATTCATCAATATAATCAAGAATTAGCCACCATTCCTACTTAATACACTACCGCCAAGTGTTGGGTAGAAGCCCTGGAAAAAGGAGGTGCAAAGGTCGATATTTATGACTTTTCAGGACTGACCACCGACACAGGGGAACCGGTCAATGATTTCAGGGATTTCCTTCGGGTTTCAGTGGACGATTGGGAAGCAGACCTAGAGGTAAGGGAGGCCATCCCCTATGAGTAGAATCAAAACGAATATTAAAGATCATAGCCTCGCCCACAAGTTGTAAACGCCGGGATGAAACCGGTACGGGGGTCGGGGTAAAACCGGTACGCTTGGAATAAGGTTTAGGTTAGTAATTGCAGGTACGTCAAGGTTTAGGGTTTGGGAGTTGGTTTTGGGGATTGGCTTGGGGTCGGTGAGGAGGCCGGAGGCCGACGAGCCGGGCCCAAGGCGTTTATTGTTTTGTGCCACGGCGACGGCGTCGAGCATCGCGCAAGCGGTAGCTTTGCCCGTTGGCTTCGAGGATATGCACCCGATGGGTGAGTCGGTCCAGCAGAGCTCCGGTGAGCCGTTCGGAACCGAGCACTTCGATCCAGTTCTCAAAGGGCAGGTTGGTGGTGACGATGAGACTGGTGCGCTCGTAAGCGCGGCTGACCACGTCGAAGAGCAGTTCGGAACCGGTCTTGGAAAAAGGGACGTAACCGAGTTCGTCGAGGATGAGTAGGTCGAGCCTTTCGAGTTGCTTCATGAAGCGCTGCAGGTCGTGGTTGTCGCGTTGCTCGAGCATATGGGTAACCAGGGCGGTGACCCCGAAGAAACGGATCCGCCGGCCCTGGGCACAGGCGGCAAAGCCCAGGGCGGTGGCCAGGTGCGTTTTACCGGTACCGGCGTTACCGAGGAGCAGCACGTTTTCGCGCTGGTCGACATACTCCCCGCGCATGAGCTCTCGGATGAGCGCTTCGTTGATCGAGGGCTGCGCTTCAAAGGCGAAGCTCTCGAGGGTCTTGAGCACGGGGAAACGGGCGTTTTTGATCCGCCGCTGGGCGGCCCGCTGTTCGCGTTCAATGAGCTCCCGTTCGACCAGATGCAACAAAAAGGCGGCGTAATCGAGCCGGTCCCGGGAACAAGCCGCGGCCACCGCCGGCCATTCGCGCAGGATGGTGGGCAACTTCAGTTTCTTGAGGTGATGGTGTAACAGCAGCTGGTTTTTTTCTTCCTTCATAAAGCCCCTCCTGGAATCTTGAGCAGTTCGCTGTAGGCACCGAGGTCAGGGGCGGCCACACGGACGTGACGCAGGTGTGGATGGCCGTCCAGCCGGAAGGTTCTGCTCCCGTAGTCTTCCTGAGGATAGAGATACTGGGCGATGGCCTCACGAGTCAGTCCCCCCACCCGCAGGGCCGAGACGACGGCCTGCTGCAAGGCCGCCATGGGGTGTTTCTCCAACAGCCGCAGCACCCGGATATACTCCCGGGTGCCTTCGCCCCCGCATTGGCTTTCGAGCCGGCGTCTGAGGACCTGCAGGCACTGCGGCAACTGCCAGCCCGAGAGTGGGCGGGCGAAGTCCAAAGCGCCCGGTTTTTTCTCCAGCAAAGCCAGGTAGTGCACCGGCTCGAAAGAGACTTGCTCTTTATCCCAAATGCGGCGGTGCCGGGCCACCTCTTGGCCCCCACAGAAGATCACCACCTGCCGACAGGACCCTTCCACCACCACCGGATGGTGGGCGCAGCGCACCGGCACCGAATAGTCGTTGCACTCGAAGCGCACCAGCGAGAGGCTGCTGACGCAGGTCGAGCGTTTGCGGCTCGCTTCAAAGGGTATGGGCGGCAACGCCAGCATGACGGCGCGCTCCTCGGCCAGCAGTTCCTTTTTCACCGCCCTTTTCCCGCGTAATTTACGCTCCATGTCCCGCTCACATGCCTCCAACAGCTTTGCGTTGAGTTCCTCCAGGTCCCGAACCTGCGGTACCGGTACCAGGAAGTTGGCCCGGGCATAACGCACGATCCCCTCGACCACGCCCTTCTCGTTGGGCCGGGCGGGCAGACAGAAGTGTTCCTCGAACAGGTAATGGCTCTGTAGCTGCAGAAACCCGTCGGTCAGCTTGCGTTCACGCGAACCGATAATCTTACCCACCGCCACCTTCGAGTTGTCATAGCTGATGCGCCGGGGCACCGCCCCGAAAAACTCAAAAGCTCGCAGGTGCCCCTCCCAGAAGCTCTCCGTGCACTCCCGTTCGAACACCTGCACGAAAAAGGCATCGCTGTAGGGCAGGCTCATGGCAAAAAATGGCCGCCTACGCAATTGCCCCGCCTCCTTCACCAGGGCATGACCGAAGTCCACCTGTCCCTCCCCGGGGCGGTGCTCCAGCGGCACGAACACTTCCCGCCGCCTCGCTCGCAGCTCGGCCACCACCTCCTTGACCGCCGTGTAGCCCCCTTGGTAGCCCTTCTCCCGACCCAAACGCTGGTAGATCCGTTTGGCCGTATGGCGCTGCTTCTTGGGCACGTTCCGGTCCGCTTTGAGCACCTCCTCGATCCAGCCCACATACGGATCGATCTTGCGCTCTCGCCTCTTCTTGCGCCGGTATCCCGGCGGCTGGGAATAGGCCAGCATCTTTCCCAGGGTCTCCCAGTGCAGTCCCTCTTCTCGCATTACAGAGCGCTTGCTCTGCTTGTCCCGCAGCACTTTGTGCCGCACTCTTGTCCATTGCTTCATATCTCGATACACTCCTCCTTTCTAGGATAAGCGTACCGGTTTTAAAGCGCCCTCTTTACCGTACCGGTTTTTCCCCGGCGTTTACACCTGCGCCAACGACTGGGTCGTCTCACCGGTTTCTTTTCCCACGGATCGGTTATGAGGAAAGACTTCATCATAAGTGCTCCAAAAGTCGCTGTAGGTGGCACATCTTTTGTAGGCCCGTGGCAGACGCTCGTAAAGTTCCCGGCAACGATACCAATCCCGAGGCCCAATGGCATAGGAGAGGATTTGACGGGTGCGTCGGCAAAGAGCGATCCAAACCCATTGGGCATCGCTCTTGCGCCCCACAAAAGACCACAGTTCGTCCAGTTCAATGACATCATGGCGGCGGGCCGCAAGAATCGTGCTTTTGAGCGGTCGCAGCGATTGTCGTTTTTTTTAACCAACTCAAAACGGTGTTGGGACTCACCCCGAAGGCGCGCTGTAAACCGCGTAGACTGCTGCGTTCCTGATAGACTCGAAGGATCATTTCTTTTTGCTCTTCGGTGTATTTCACTGTGGGGTTTTCGCGGCTTTGTTTACCACAATCATGGCAGCGGTAGCGCTGTTTATGGTTGGACGTCTTGCCAAATTTAATGATATTTTCTCTTCCACAGTGCCGACAATTAATAATTTTAGTAACCATGCACTAAGAATAAACTGCCTAACCCGGATATTTCATGAAGGGTAAAGTTTGGCTCGTTATTGCTATTGGAGATGGATTTCTTTGTATTTTGAGCAGATCGTCTTGATTTTTAGGTGTTTTTCAGGGTGTAGAGACACTGCCCCCTTTCCCCCATTGGTTCGGTAGTGCCGGGGGCAGCACCAATGCACCCTTTAGGTTGGCACCAATCGGCGGGCCGCATGGTTGAAAAGACTGGCCCAAGGATAACTCTCACTTAGGTGAAAGTGAATCGTTCGGGTGTTGCGCACGATGACCGCTCCGATCTTGATTAATTTGAGCCGCAGGGTGTGGCATTGGGCCCGCGCCCACTTCGTCCCTTTTAAGGCTAACCGGCGCATGGCTTCCATCAAGGTGTAGGCCAGCGCCGACAAGAGCAATCGCCACTGATTGGCCCACCATTGATGGGCGCTGGTGCGCTCGCTGAACAATTGCATCTGTTCCTTGATTCGGTTCTCCATTTCACCGCGGCCACAGTATACCTTGTCGTAAAGCTCCTGGGGATCGCCCGGCAGGTTCGTCACCACGAAGCGCGGGTTGGACCCCTGTGCGGTGTGTTCGGCTTTATGGATGACCAACCGCAGCCATCGCCACGAATCGGCAGCATAGACGAAGTCCTGGAATAACCGTTGTTTTTTACCCCTTAGTTCGAACCATTCTTTGGCCTGCTTTTGCAACTGCTGGGCGTCTTGCTGCAAGCGTGCATTGCGAGCCATCCCCACGATGTAACTAACTTCGTTGCGGTCGCACCAAGAGAGTATCCGGTCTCGACAAAATCCACTGTCGGCGCGCCAAATAATCCGCTTACGGGGCCAGCTTTGGCGAATCCGTTTAACCAGCAATTTGAGGATGGCCCCGGCATGCTTGCTGGCATCGATCTTGCTCGGCCGCAGGTAGGCCACCAGCAGCTGATCACCGCAAAAAACATATAGCGGCAGAAAACAGTAATGATCATAATAACCGTGGAAAAAACGTCCCTCCTGGAGCCCGTGCACCGGATTGTCGGTGGCGTCAAAGTCCAGGATGATCTCTTCGGGTTCCTCGGCAAAGGAGCCCATGAACTGTTCGACCAACAGCTCGTTTACCGCAAAGGCCGCCCGCCGATCCTGCCCGTTTTCAAAACGACACAAAGTCGGCGCGCTGGCCAACGTTTCAATGCGCCCCGTTACCGTTTGCAACAATGGCTCGTGGCGCAGGGTATCAAAGTCGTTCAAATCCTCATAGCCCGCCACCAGCCCGTAAACGCGCTGCCGCAGCATCCCCACTCATGGCGTACTTTGCCCTTCTGCCGTTTGTCCACTAACTGTCGGGCCGCTCGTTCGGTCAAGCCCAACTGCCGATCCACTTCCCGGATCAAAAGCAGTCCGGCATCCGAAGTAACCTCTCCGCCCTTGAAATCAACCCGCACACGGCGGCCTTTTACCCTTGTCAACTGTAGCTTTAATTGTTTACCTTTTGTCATCGCTGATATTGCTTTAATTATTGATCTATCCTGCTGTATATCAGCAGTTAAGCATATCAACGATACTTTTTTTACGAAATATCCGGGTTAAAGAGAGATCCCTTGAGAATTACACCAAATCGGTTGGCAATCGTTCCATGGCCAGTCAAATGGATTTCGGAGGAACCGGTAATGATGAAAAAAGTGCATTTCGGGATAAAATAAAAAAGGCCATCGACGATTCACTGGTCATAATCCAGGAAGATCACAAAGCGGGATTGGTAGTGTATTAAGTAGGAATGGTGGCTAATTCTTGATTATATTGATGAATGAAAAGTCTCAGACAGGTTTCATGCATACTCTTAAGCTTGGAAAAGTGATGTGCACTGGAAAAAGTGGACACGAGATTCTCCTAAATGGAGAATCGAAGCATGGGAAGAAGACGCTTTAGTATAGAGTTCAAAAATGAGGCAGTTCAACTGATGATACTCGATGGTCTGAGCGCCACCGAGGTATCGACCAAACTTGGGGTCAACACCAACCAATTGTATAGGTGGAAGAGGCTCTATCTGGACGATCAGCAGGGCGAAGCCACCTCAAAGCGACAGAGCAGTCCGAAGGAGATGGCGGCCGAGATAGATCGTCTTCGCAAAGAGCTGCGCCGCTCGGAGCGGATCAACCAGATACTAAAAAAAACGGTGGGCTACTTTGCCAAGGACGAACAATGAAGTACCAGTTTGTCAAAGACAACGAGGGGCGCTTCAAGATCGAGGAAATATGCTCGGCGATGGGGATTTGTCGCAGTGGCTATTACTGCTGGAGGCACCGAGCGCCCTCGGCCCGGCGGATCGAGGACGAGGGAATCAAGGGGGCGATCCTGAAGGTACACAAAGAGGCCAAGGGCCGCTATGGGCATCGGCCAATGCACCGCCATCTGAAGGATGATGAGGGCATCGATTGCGGCCGTGACCGGGCTCTGCGTCTGATGCGTGAAATGGGAATCAAAAGCACCCAGAGTAAACGCTTTAAGCCATTAAAAACCAACAGTAACCATCCCTATGGTTACAGCCCCAATGTGCTTAAAAAGCATGGCCAGCCGACCCATATCGACGAGGTCTGGGTGGCGGACACGACCTACCTACGGACCCTGGCCGGTTGGATGTACTTGGCCACGGTGATGGACCTGTTCAGCCGACGCCTGCTGGGCTGGAGCGTTTCCAACCACAACGACGCGAAGCTGGTTGGCAAGGCCCTCAAAGCCGCGGCCATGACCCGCGGCACACTGCGCACCGGGATTATTCATCACAGCGATCGGGGCAGCCCCTACGCCAGCGACGACTATCAGAGGCTGGTCTCTGAACTAGGCATGAAGCCGAGCATGAGCGCCCAAGGCAACTGCTACGACAACGCGGCCATGGAATCGTTCTACGGCCGCTTCAAGACCAGCACGATTCGAGGCCGCCACTTTGCCGACGAGCGCGAACTGCGATCAACTGTCTTCGAATACGTGGAAATCTTCTACAACCGATATCGCAAACATTCCTCTCTGAGTTACCAAAGCCCAGTCCAATTCGAGGAAAATATTTGCCCCCCATGGGGGGCAACGAGAAAACAAAACCCTTTACCAAAACAAGCCGCCTGACACACTAACCCGGATATTTCGTAAAAAAAGTATCGTTGATATGCTTAACTGCTGATATACAGCAGGATAGATCAATAATTAAAGCAATATCAGCGATGACAAAAGGTAAACAATTAAAGCTACAGTTGACAAGGGTAAAAGGCCGCCGTGTGCGGGTTGATTTCAAGGGCGGAGAGGTTACTTCGGATGCCGGACTGCTTTTGATCCGGGAAGTGGATCGGCAGTTGGGCTTGACCGAACGAGCGGCCCGACAGTTAGTGGACAAACGGCAGAAGGGCAAAGTACGCCATGAGGTATTGGGGATGCTGCGGCAGCGCGTTTACGGGCTGGTGGCGGGCTATGAGGATTTGAACGACTTTGATACCCTGCGCCACGATCCATTGTTGCAAACGGTAACGGGGCGCATTGAAACGTTGGCCAGCGCGCCGACTTTGTGTCGTTTTGAAAACGGGCAGGATCGGCGGGCGGCCTTTGCGGTAAACGAGCTGTTGGTCGAACAGTTCATGGGCTCTTTTGCCGAGGAACCCGAAGAGATCATCCTGGACTTTGACGCCACCGACAATCCGGTGCACGGGCTCCAGGAGGGACGTTTTTTCCACGGTTATTATGATCATTACTGTTTTCTGCCGCTATATGTTTTTTGCGGTGATCAGCTGCTGGTGGCCTACCTGCGGCCGAGCAAGATCGATGCCAGCAAGCATGCCGGGGCCATCCTCAAATTGCTGGTTAAACGGATTCGCCAAAGCTGGCCCCGTACGCGGATTATTTGGCGCGCCGACAGTGGATTTTGTCGAGACCGGATACTCTCTTGGTGCGACCGCAACGAAGTTAGTTACATCGTGGGGATGGCTCGCAATGCACGCTTGCAGCAAGACGCCCAGCAGTTGCAAAAGCAGGCCAAAGAATGGTTCGAACTAAGGGGTAAAAAACAACGGTTATTCCAGGACTTCGTCTATGCTGCCGATTCGTGGCGATGGCTGCGGTTGGTCATCCATAAAGCCGAACACACCGCACAGGGGTCCAACCCGCGCTTCGTGGTGACGAACCTGCCGGGCGATCCCCAGGAGCTTTACGACAAGGTATACTGTGGCCGCGGTGAAATGGAGAACCGAATCAAGGAACAGATGCAATTGTTCAGCGAGCGCACCAGCGCCCATCAATGGTGGGCCAATCAGTGGCGATTGCTCTTGTCGGCGCTGGCCTACACCTTGATGGAAGCCATGCGCCGGTTAGCCTTAAAAGGGACGAAGTGGGCGCGGGCCCAATGCCACACCCTGCGGCTCAAATTAATCAAGATCGGAGCGGTCATCGTGCGCAACACCCGAACGATTCACTTTCACCTAAGTGAGAGTTATCCTTGGGCCAGTCTTTTCAACCATGCGGCCCGCCGATTGGTGCCAACCTAAAGGGTGCATTGGTGCTGCCCCCGGCACTACCGAACCAATGGGGGAAAGGGCAATGGGGGAAAGGGGGCAGTGTCTCTACACCCTGAAAAACACCTAAAAATCAAGACGATCTGCTCAAAATACAAAGAAATCCATCTCCAATAGCAATAACGAGCCAAACTTTACCCTTCATGAAATATCCGGGCTAATCAATAAACAATGAATATAAGAGAATCCCGTGTCCAACAAATCCAGTACACGTCAAAGGAGAGGGTTTTGCGTGTGAAACGACCCAGTCGTTGGCGCAGGGTATTGTTCCATCGTTCCACATGGGCCGTTTCACCGGTTTCTTTTCCCACGGATCGGTTATGAGGAAAGACTTCATCATAAGTGCTCCAAAAGTCGCTGTAGGTGGCACATCTTTTGTAGGCCCGTGGCAGACGCTCGTAAAGTTCCCGGCAACGATACCAATCCCGAGGCCCAATGGCATAGGAGAGGATTTGACGGGTGCGTCGGCAAAGAGCGATCCAAACCCATTGGGCATCGCTCTTGCGCCCCACAAAAGACCACAGTTCGTCCAGTTCAATGACATCATGGCGGCGGGCCGCAAGAATCGTGCTTTTGAGCGGTCGCAGCGATTGTCGTTTTTTTTAACCAACTCAAAACGGTGTTGGGACTCACCCCGAAGGCGCGCTGTAAACCGCGTAGACTGCTGCGTTCCTGATAGACTCGAAGGATCATTTCTTTTTGCTCTTCGGTGTATTTCACTGTGGGGTTTTCGCGGCTTTGTTTACCACAATCATGGCAGCGGTAGCGCTGTTTATGGTTGGGCGTCTTGCCAAATTTAATGATATTTTCACTTCCACAGTGCCGACAATTAATAATTTTAGTAACCATGCACTAAGAATAAACTGCCTAACGCTATTTGTACAGCTAAAAATACCAAATAACATTCTTTTTTTATACACTACCGCGGGATTGGCGAGAATCGAGCAAAAATATTTAAATGATGTTGTGGCAGTACCCCCCGGGCAATCGGCAAGCGGGTATTTCGAACTGAGGATTCCCAAAAAAATACCCAAAAAAATAACTCTGGAAATCTCAGCCGGAGAGGAAAACATTAAATATTTATTCGATATTTCCAAACAAAAATTGTGACCTAAGCATCCGGGTTGTTTAGACTAAAGCTTTGAATTCACCCAATTTTTGAAGGTCATCGACGACGGCGTAGCTGTCCTCTTCGCCGAGGGATTTTAGGGGGGGCAAGACTGTTTTTCCGCACAAGCCTAGCGAATCCAAACCCGTCTTCAATGCGGCTATGGTTTGCGGTAAATTTCTTCCTTTTCTTAAAACTTCGATTACCTGGTTCATTCGGTTTTGTGCCGCCGCCGCCTCTTCCGTATTACCGCAAATGGCGCTTTCATAGAGTTGGCTTGCGCCTTCCGGATCAAAATTTCCGGAACTTGGAACAAGGCCGTCGGAACCTTCGTTGAGGACTCTTAAGGAAAGAGATGTGCAACCTACCAATATGGCGAAGTTCTCTTTTTTCCCAAGACGGTTGTTGAGTTCACTCAAACGTTCGGCATTGAACTCGGAGTCTTTAATGCCTATTATATTGGGGTGCTCATGCAATTTTTGCAATACATCCAACGGCACTGACAAATTTGTCGTTTGCGGAATATTATAAATTAAAAGAGGACTTTCCACCCGGTTGGCCAGCTCTTCGTAGTAGTCGTAAAAAACATCTTCATTGACGGGGTAGTAAAAGGGCGGATGAGCCACCACGGCATCGACTCCACAATCATGGGAATGTTGCGCCAACTCCAGCGAATGCTCCAGGCAATTGTCCGCAATACCGGTATAAAAAAGTCCCTTTTCGCCAACTTCTTTTGCCGCCAGGCTGATCCCAGGCTGATCAATTGCTTGCGCATTGAAAATGGCATGGAAAGGGCTTCCCCGGTGGTCCCAAGGACAAAGATGCCATGACATCCACCGCCCAGGATGTGTTCGATCAAACGGCAGACGGCTTTCTCATCGAGTTCTCTATTAGCGGTAAAAGGCGTTACCATGGGCACGATTACGCCGCTGTGTTTTTTCTTCTTTTCAGTTAGCATCATAAATTATATTAAATTAAGTTTAGTAGTTATCAATAAGCCGCTCTATAAATAGCGCAAGCGGCCTCTTCCGTACGGAAACCTTCTTCCGCGCACTGGATTACGCAACCATGCCAAACACAAGACATCCAGAATTGAGAAAATTGATGATTCGCATTAGCAATAATATTTAAACTTGGCAGTTGAAAAAATTTGTCATCCACATTGAAAGATGAAATACAATGGTGCAACTTGTTAAGTTAATTCATTATACGAAAATTGGAAATAAAAAGTATTAGCATTTCTCATTTTAACCCTGTTATTGTAATCGATTGGAGAAAAGAATGAAGATTCTCATTAAATATCATGCTGCCTTACTAATTTTATGCATCAACTTGACCTGCCTTGGCGGAGACGGTGATGTTCATTTTGCCACCGGTTTTAAAATCGGTGAAGTTTCCCATCACAGCGCCATTGTCTGGACTCGGCTCACGGCGGCTCCGCAGGCCCATAAAGATGGTGTTGTTCCTTTTCCAAAAATGAGCAGAACCAGGGTCTTCGTTGAATTTCCCGACATTCCGGCCGGTCAGTGGGAGGGCGCCGCTCCCGGCGCGCCCGGTGAAGTCAGGCTGGCATTGGCCGTAACGCCCGATTTCTCCGCACCTCAATGGACTGTCTGGAAACCGGTCGATGCGGGGGCAGATTTTACGCATTCTTTTCAACTGACCGGCCTCGATTCCGCCCAACGTTATTATATCAAATTGGAGGGGCGTTCGGCAGCGGGAGAATCGGTGACCGAAAGCGATTGGGGGTCGTTTAAAACCGCGGCGCCTTCCGATAAGTGGGAAGATGTCTGGTTTACGGTCAACACCTGTCAGGTTTATTATCAAAGAGATCATGCGGACGGTTTTCAGGTATTTCCCGCTATGAGCCGGTTGGAGCCTCATTTCCAGGATTATCCAAACTTCAGTGTTTTTACAGGCGACAGCGTATATTATGATCGGGATAACCCACGCGCCTCGACGGTGGATCTTTGTCGCCTTCATTGGCAGAGAATGTATGCCCTGCCGTTGATAAAAAACTATCTCCGCCATGTGCCCGCTTACTGGGAAAAGGACGACCACGACACCTTTTTTGACGATTGCTGGCAAACTTACGACGCCCCCTGGATTGCTCCGCTCACATATGCCGAAGGGGCCGGTGTTTTTCTCGAACAGGTTCCCATGAGCCCGCAGCTTTACCGCACCTTTCGCTGGGGGAAGGGCCTTCAAATTTGGCTGGTTGAAGGCAGGGATTTCAGGTCGCCAAACGATATGCCGGATGGTCCGGAAAAAACCATTTGGGGCAAAGAACAAAAAGAATGGCTCAAGCGTTCCATATTGGAAAGCGATGCTACCTTTAAAATCTTGGTCAGCCCGACTGCCATTGTGGGACCGGACAATAGTGAGCAGGAAGACAATCATGCCAATCCGGCTTTTTATCACGAGGGTAAAGAATTCCGGGATTGGACCTGGAAAAATAAATTGAAAAATTTTTACGTCGCTTGCGGCGACCGGCATTGGCAATACATGTCCACCGATCCGATCAGCGGACTGCGCGAATTCGCCAGCGGTCCCTCCAGCGATAAGAGTGTCCTCCAGGGACCGGGCATGAGTCCCAATTACCATTCCTTTTACCGGAACGGCGGCGGATTCTTAAGTGTCAGCCTGAAAAAAGGCCTTCGCAAGGTTCTCGCCCATCCCCAAAGAGTGATCGAAATCGACGGCGTCCCCACCATCACCTTTCGCTTTCACGATGTGAACGGAAAAGTCGTTTACGAATACCGCGATACCGCAACGGACTCCTGACAACACGGTCCGGCACGACCTGGTATTGCGGGGGATCTGTTGCATGAATGCATAAAAAAAACCAGCCCTTCACGGGATTACCGTAAAGGGCTGGTCAAATTGAAATCGCGTGCGTCGCGCCGCCCCCAATTCAGTTAGAAAGAAACCACCAAGGGGCGCGCGGCTTGGTTTTATTTATTTAGTAATTCCAGCGAAGACCGAACCTCCATACGGAACCGAATTGTTCAATCGTGTTTATGCGGCGGGCGGTGTTTCCAAACCAGCGGATGTCCTGTTGATCGGTGAGGTTGGTCACGTTGAAGTAGGCGGTCCAGTGATCGTTAATTTTATAGCTGGCCTGGGCGTCCCACTGTTCGCGGGGAGCATCGTAGCGATCGCCAAAATCATCGCCGGGATCGTCCACTTCGTCAAAACTCTCGCTTTGGTAGCGGAAGGCGACACGGCCCTGAAAGCGCCCCTTCTGGTACCAGAGGGCGGCATTGGCGATCTTCGAGGGCTGTTGGAAGAATGGAGTTTGATCGGCCAGATCGCGCCTTTCGATGATGTCAAATTCCGATTGGATGAAGGTGACATTCGCGTCAATCCCGAAACCATCCAGGGGTTGCGGAAGAAAGGAGAGGGGAAGTGCAGCAGAAAGCTCAATGCCGGTCACCCGGCCATGTTCGGCGTTATCCCAGCCCTCCATTCTCAGCTCGTTGACAATATCGGCAGGATTAAGAAAGGAGGTATTGACGATGCAAGCGCATCTTTCCTGAATGATTTGTGTGGCATCAGCGACGGTGTTATCCGGCCTGTCGGCAAAATCCCGGTCCCTGCTTTCAAATGAGAAGATAGGATTATCGATCTCCTTGTGAAAAGCGGCAAACGAGAAGGCGGCCCCCCAGTCGGTGTAATACTCGAGCGAGATGTCATAATTATATGCGTAGTAGGGTTGTAGCTTGGGGTTGCGAATACGGGCCCGCAGCTCGTCCAGTTCGGCAGGATTATCCCCGTCGCGGGGTTCATCCAGGGTGATCTCCATGCGGGTGATGGGCGCTGCATCCTCAAAATTCGGCCGGCCGGTGGCCGTCGTGAAGGCAGCGCGCAGCTGCAGGTTATCCGATATCCTGAAGAGGGCCTGAACATTCGGGAAGATATCGTCGTAACTAAAGCTGGATTGTGACGTTTCCAGGCAGAAAGACGATTCGGCTTCGGAGTTGAAGGTGTCGCAGGGCGAGCCAATTTCGCTCTCGAAGTCATCAAAACGTGTCCATTGATTGGCGGTGATATCAACATCCGTGTTTTCGATCCGAACGCCGCCCACCAGAGTGAGCTTTTCCCCGATATCGACAGAGACCATCCCGTAAAAGGAAAGAATCTTTTCGTCCAGGTCGTAATCGTCCTCGATGTTGTTTTCCGAACTTTCCACTTCATTGACCACAAATGGGAAGAGAGTGCTGCCGGCAACCGGATTGGTGCCCCCCATGGACTCCTGCCAAGGCGTCCTGAACTGTAATTCAATGCCCGAGTCGTATAAACCCAATACATTTCGCGCCGGAACCGTGCTGTTCGGGAAATCCGCCGCCGAGGGCCGGATGGCTTCGCCTTTTCTGAAGACATTCTCGCGATCCCCACATGTTTGCGGATCCACCGTTTCGGTGCAAAATACCGGTCGGAAGGAGTTGTCGTCGATCAGCCGGTTGCGGTTGAAGTATTTGAACCCTGCCTTTACGAAACCGGAGTTGCCGCTGCCGAAGAAATTGTCGAAATCCCACTGCAGGTCAATCTTCGGGATATAGGTGTTCTCCTCGACCAGGGAGTCGTCGATTCGATTCCGGCGGTGGGCCAGACGCGAGCCGTCCGTTGCCGCTACCCTCGGAATGGTCACATTGGGAAGGGGGCCGGAAAAGTCGAAAAGGACCGGGATGGGGTCGCCGCCGGTGGGGCCGTCGATTTCAGCCAATCTTTGATTGCCCTCATCATACCTTAATCCATCGCCTTCAGGATCGAGAAAGAAGGGCAAAGGTGTGCCATTGAAATCCATAAGTGGAGCGTCGCTCGCCCGCATGACCATCTCGCCCTCGGCCAAACGGCCCCGGAACTGGATCTGACCCTCATAGATAACCTTCTCCTTGGCGTTGGAATAGGTAAGCTCTGTGGTCACCGTGAGGTTGCCCCAGCGCTTCTTGCCGCCCACCGTGATGTTGATGAGGCTCTGCTCCCTCTTTTCTATGCCGATACGCTGCTGGAGGGCGTCCACGGAGGGAAACCACAGCTGGGTGGGGGAAGTCAGAAAAGGGGAGAGCCGGTCGTCGCGGGAACCGCCTTCCGTCAGGTAAGCCTGATCCTCTTCATAATCGAGGCGATCTCCTTCCAGTGTGATCTCAATACCCTCTTCCCACTCTATGAACCGGTTCCAGATACCGTTGAGGTAGAACTCGGTGTCTTCATTGGGCTTAAATTCGATCTTGGTGTTGAGTCCGATCCGTTGGCGGTTGCCGAACTCGGGAATAACTTCCAGGTCATTGATATAGGCATAATCTTCGACTTCGCCCTCAAAAACGCCGTCATTGTCGAAATCGGTCAGGAAATCATCCTTGTCCCAGCGCATATCCATGGCTTCGTTTTCGTAAGGGCGCCATTCGTAGGTCGCCGAGAGGGCGACTCCCAGTTTCCTTTCAGCTCCCATGCGCTTTGCCCAGGTGACCTCTGCGCGGTAGGGGTAATCTTCCGGTTGGTCGGCGTAACCGCCCTCAATGGAACCGTTAAAATACCCTTCTTCCCTATCGAAGGCGCTGGCCGTCTTGATTTCAATGGTGCCGCCGAGTCCCTGTGCGTCCATATCCGGGGTAATCGCCTTGATCACCTCAAGCTGCGAGATCTGCGAGGAACCGATAACATCAAGTGGCATGGCCCGCCCAGCGCGGCCATCAACACCCGGGTTGGCCACGCTGGCCCCATTGATGGTCACATTGTTGAGGGACGGGGCGATGCCTCGAATGGAGATAAATCGGCCTTCACCATTGGACATGTCCAAAGAAACACCGGGCAGGCGCACGAGAGCGTCGGCCACGTTACGGTCCGGGATTTGTCCCACCGAATCGGCTGAAAGAATGTCGCGGATGCTTGGAGCCGTCTTTTTCTGCTGCAGAGCCAAGGCCCGGCCCTCGCGGTAGCCCTCTACCGTAAATCCTTCCAGCTCAACGATTGAATCTCCAATCGATATACGCGGAGTAATGGTCCCGGACTCCGGCACCTCAATCGATTCGGTGACCGCCTCGTAACCGATAAACCGGACGATTATGGTGTGAGCCCCCGCGGGCACATTGGAGATGCGAAACTCGCCGCTGCGATCAGTCGTGGCGATGCGCCCCAAATCGACGATGCGGACGCTAGCCCCCGGCACATAGGAATTGGTGTTGGAGTCCACAACCGTTCCGTTGATATCGCCGGCCCAGACGTTTGAAGGGAGGGCCATAAGGCAAATTAGGGAAAGAAAACAAAAAAAGGCTGAAAATGAGAAGCCTTTTGGCAGTGGGTGGGTAACAGGATTAGTCTCTGACTGGTGTGTATTGTTCATGGCTCTAGCAGTTGATTGAGGTTTACTGGTTTGGAGGGAAAGGCAGGGTTGGGAGGGGGAATCTCTCAAGAATTCAATTTTTACCGGAAAGGCTCAGTTTTTGATTGAACCTTACGTTTTTGATTGAACCTTACAATTGTCAAGCCTATGGTTTGATTTTGTCAATAAAAAATAGCGTCGAAAATAAGATTTGACTCACTCTTAATGTTTAAACCGGCCAGGTTGCCCCTGTTTTGATCGTGAACTATGTTCCCAAATACCAGATAATCTACGACGACTTGCTGCGGAAGGTCGATAAAATGACCCCCGGGGAGCGTCTACCCAGCGTGCGCCAGTTAAGGGCCGACTACAACGTCAGCCAATCCACCATCGAACGCAGCCTCGATAAAATGGAACGCAAAGGGCTGGTCCGGCGCCGGCGCGGCAGCGGTGTATATGTCGAAGGATGGGACTCCAACAACAACGTGATATGCGTTTTTGCCGATATCGAAATATCCGACCCGACCAACAGCCTGTTCTTGAGCGGCGTGCGCAAGGTAGCCGAACAGAAAGGCTTTCAAGTGGCCGACTTTGGACCCAAGAACTTTTTTAGAATCCGCAGAGACATCTTACCCACCCTGACCGGTCAAAAATTTGCCGGCATCATCACCCGGCACTCGGGCATGGACACCTTTCTACTCGATAACGACCGCCATTGGATGGAACGATTGAAAGCCGTAAGACTGCCCCTGGTCACCTGCCGGCCCACCCCCGCGGTGCAAGTCGACTCAGTCACCCCCGATTACTTCGCCTCCTTTCAACAAGTGGGAGAACATTTGCGCAAGCAGACCGCAGGGCCCATCTACTTCCTCGGAAACACCACCGTACCCTCCTTTGCCCGCTTACAAGGACTCGAAGTAGGATTAGGGGGAAAAGACCGGCTCATAGTAGATATAACCCATGGCAACAACCGGGATTTTCTGGCCAAACTGAACCAATTCAAAAAACGCAAAATCAGCGGGCACCTGATCATCGGCGTGCCCCTGGAAGATTCCGGATTTTACGATGTCTTTCAAGGAACCACCTGGGGCCGCGACCCCAGCAAGCAATTTGTCATGCTCCTGCACGACAACCAAAGTATACCCCAAGGCGTAACCGCCAACACAATCGTAAAACCCAGCTTCGGCATGGGAATGATGGCAGCCCGCCTAATGATCCGCAGAATCCACGGCTACCGAGGAGAAATCATCCACGAAACAGTCAAACACAAGGTCATTTTGAATGCAAATCATCCCAGGAGCTCCGGCAAGATTTTGATTCCGGCACCCACACCGGTTTGAATTAAGACTCCCGCTTCCGACTTAAATTTCCTTTGTCCTTCTTTGGAAATTGGGCGCCCCACCCCAATCTGTGGCCAGGACGGTGGCGTCAAAACTTTTTTTCATAAGAGTAAGCTTCAATTCCTGGTGCGCCGGGTCGTCCCATAAATTGTTGAATTCGCCCGCATCCTCCTCTAGATCGTACAATTCTCCCAAATCGTAACCGTGGTAAACGACAAGCTTGTAACGTTCGGTGCGTAACATCGTCCCGTAGCCCGGGTTGCCTTCCCGGTTGTTATTGGATTCTGCGTCGTAGCTTTCGCAACGGGCGAATTCCCTGAATCGATGCGGATCGGCCTGACCGAACAGGATGGGGCCCAGGGAGCGCCCCTGCATGTGCTCAGGGGTAGGTAATCCAGCTAGATCGAGCAGCGTTGGGGCGATATCGATCAACTCCACCAGACCTGAGGCTTTGGTTCCCGATTTAAAGCGCTTCGGCCAACTGAAAACCAGAGGCACACGGACCCCTCCTTCATAAAAACGGCAGCCCTTATAGATCAATCCATGGTCTCCCAGCATTTCTCCATGATCGGAGGTAAAAATTACCACCGTATTTTCAAGCTGACCTGTATCCACCAGAATACGCATGATTTCACCAATTTGATCATCTATTTGGGTAATCAAAGCGTAATAGTGAGCTTTTAAAGCGCCGGCGTCCTTGCGACCGCCCAGATAATTTTCGGTCTGGCCCTTTCGAGTGCCGATTTCCAATTCATGAGGAGGTTTGGCTTTACGTTGAAACGGAATCAAGTCCAGTTTTTCCTGTTCTTGAAGGTCCGAAGGGCGATACAAAGGCGGCGGCATGGCGTCGGGATCGTAACGGCCCATATATTCTCGGGCCGGATTGAAGGGAGGGTGGGGATAAAAGAAATTCACACTGGCGAACCAAGGACCTTGGTGTTTCCTCTCTATGAAATCCCTCGTCTTTTCACCGCACCAGGTGGTATGGTGGTATTTAGCCGGAAAACCGTCGGGGTCACACAACAATGCGCTTAAATCTCCGCCTTTGGCCTCCACCCAATCCGCATAATCATGACCTTGGGTAATCGGGTAATGGGGCTGATGCCAGTGCGGGGCATGGCTGTAATGCCAGTAGGAATAACCGTCATCCGTTCTCTTTTCCACGCCATTGCCGACCTTGTCGAGGTGTAATTTTCCGATTAAACCGCAATCATATCCTCCATCCTGGAAAAGTTTGGATACTATGGGCACCGCGCTGGGAAACCCCTCCACTCCATTGCCATTTATATGCAGTGTGCCGGGATAAAGACTGGTCATGAAACTGGCCCTGCTGGGCTGGCAAATCGGGTTTTGACAATAGGTCCGCGTAAAGGCCACTCCCTGCTCTACCAAACGATCCAAATTCGGCGTGATGATATTTGGATTACCCAAGGCGCCGATCGTGTCATAACGCTGCTGGTCGGTGCAAATCCACAAGATATTAGGCTGCTCTTCAGGCATGGAATTACTAAAATTAAAGAATTTTCATAACACGTTGATTATGGACGATTAACCGCATACTTTATCGTCACGGTGTAAATAGATTTTATCATCTTCGGTTCCGAGTCAATGGCAAGGAGTATTGCCACTCCCAAGAACATCGCTTGTGCTGGGCAGGGTAAATCGATCTGCATCAGGAGCGTATCGTCGATAACACTACGCTTGACTAGTAATACCAAATCGCAAAAGGATTGATAAAGATTAAAAAACAGCTATAAAGGCGGAATGAGAAGATATATGGGAACCGATGAAGACCGTGAACGTATCAAGAAATTGCTCAACAAAGAGGCTATCGGCTGGCGTAAAGAGCGTTTGGTGGCATTAAAAATGGGCTTCCAGCCGCACCACAGCATTGATGAAATTGGAGCCATCGTGGGCCGAGGCAAAGCGACGATCCAGCGTTGGTTTGACAAATATCGTGCTGCAGGGCTCGGGGCGGTGCTTACACGCGCCTACAAAGGCGGGATCAAAAGCCGTTGCGACAAAGAGGTGGAGGCCTTCTTGCTCAATGGTTTGAAGGTCGCGCGCTGGAACACAGCCGTTCAGGCGGGGCAAGAGCTGGAGCGACATTTCGGGCGCTCCTTCGCCTACAAGACGGTGTGGCGATGGCTAAAAAAATGCGCCGGGGTGCTTCGAGTCCCTCGCCCCGTGCATGAGAAACGGGACTCGGCAAAAGCGGAAGCGTTCAAGCGAGACTTTTTTAAGATCCTCCAGGAGCTTTCCCTCACCCGAGGCAATCGGGTTCGGGTGTGGTTTGCCGATGAAAGCCGTTTTGGTTTGCTTCCGGTGTACCGCCGGTGCTGGACGCAAAGAGGGCTTCGGCCGCACAAAAAATATCAGACAAGATACCAGTGGAGCTACTGTTACGGAGCCCTCGACGTGGTCAACGGCGAGATGGTATGCATCCAAACCCCTAGCACGAATCTACAGTGGACGGAGGCTTTCCTCCAACAGATCAAAAAGCAATATCCTGAGGAGGAACATGTGGTTGTATGGGACGGGGCAGGCTTCCATCCGCACGACTCGGAGCACCCCAACGTCCCCCCGGGCATACATATCGTGAATTTGCCGCCGTATAGTCCTGAACTCAACCCGATTGAAAGACTTTGGGATATGATACAGGATCAAACGGCCAACAAACTGTGGCCGAGCATTGAGCGACTCGAAGAAGTCGTCGCAACCCATCTCAAAGACTGGTGGGAGGACACTGAAAAAGTCCTCTCTTTAGTTGGCGGAGGCTGGCAGCACATTCAAGCAAACGCTTCTGCCAAATAACTTATTATCATACCTAATGAGATTTGGTATAAGTTTCTCCAGCAGCGCTGTATCGATGTATTTTTTTACCGTTCGCCGATCCAGTTTCAATTGCCTTGCGGTCTCTTCGTAATTGCGGGTTTGGGCGTATATTTTGGTCGCGTGTCGGCGAAGAAGCTGATCAGCGGTCAAGTTGGTATTTTCAGGGTTTAGGGCAACTTCCCCACTCTCATTTCTCGCTTTGTAATCCAGGTTTTGAGGTTGGTAATCCTTGTGTATCAGTATATTGCGGACACATTGCTCAAGCTCGCGAAAGTTGCCCGGCCAGTGATACCCAGGGGGCAGTTCTTTATCAATCCATGTAATTACTTCCTCGGTTAATTGATCCGCTTCGTCCACCCCTGCAATTTTTTCCGCTATAAATCGAACCAGGTAATGATATTCATTGGGATCTTCGGCGAGAATTTCTCTCAAACCCGAAGTTCTAATGTTGTCGGCGCAAAGCCGGTAGTAAAAATCCTCTCGAAAAGTCCCGTTCCTGATTTCCGTGACTAAATTACGGTTGGTGGCGGCAAGAATTTTCCCCTGGAAACACCTGGGTTCTGTGTCGCCAAGCCGCTGAAAACTTCGAGTTTGTAGGGTGCGGAGCAGTTTTACCTGAATTTTAGAATCTACGTCTCCGATTTCATCAAGGAAGACCGTTCCATAGGGGCCGCATTTTTCGAAGTAGCCTTCGCGGTCCTGCATGGCGCCCGTAAAGGAGCCTTTACTATGGCCGAACAATTCTGACTCGATCAGGGTTGGCGAAAGCGCTGTCAGGTTCAAGGGGTAATAAGCGTTGATGAAGTCCTCCTCGAACCTTTGCTTGCTTTCGTTAAATGGGATAAATCGAGAGAGTCCAATGCCTTGGGCGACCAGTTCTTTACCCGAACCCGAAGGACCTGTAATTAATGTAATGATATCCCCCATACGATTGGAAAGGGACCGGAAATAACGAGCGATGTCATGAGTGAAGGTCGATTGCCAGACCCGTGCTCGCAGATCTCTGGTGGCTGCAGAGGTACCGATAATATAGTGGAATATGTGATAAAAAGCTCGTCTAACCTGAAAGCCGTAAGCGAAATATTGGCTATACGAAAATGTCGCCGGAGGATAATCCCCAGTAGGTCGCAGAAAACTATCTAATTCCTGCTTAAAACGCTCGTAAAATTCAATTCGCCCGCTGGCATGTCCCTTCCGGTATGCACGTTCTATGAACTGAAGAAATTCCTTTCGGAAACGATAATAGATATAAAATAAAGCGAAATCCTGATATAGTTGGTGCTGCCGTGCCGGAGCAGACCGCGCCTTCCGAAAATTTTCCCGGCACCGCATCGCCGTCTCCTCCAGCTTGCGGAGAAGAAGAGGGACATTTGGATCTTTCGGGTATTCCGTGGGACCCAGATTCCAAGGATCCTGGGTCGGGCTGTAAGCCGAACCAAGAGCCAGTTTTTCCAACTCAATCCTCTTTTCCAAAAAAGGATTGCAATAAAATAGCTGCGATACCGCTTCGACAAAAGGCAGGTCGTCCGGAGATGTGATTACTTGCGACATAGGGAGAGACAATTTATCTCTGTGCTGGCCTACTGCATGACTCCGGCAAAAAGGAGGTAATTTTCCCGGTGATTGGAAAGACTGAAGCAATGCCCTGGAAGATTTCCCACATGGCTCTTTAGAAATGTTTAAATTAGTTACCTTCTGATAAAACGATTTCATGGTAATTAATTTAAACTCTTTGGCAATTATATCTCGTTTCCGTCTGGAATCAGCTCCCAGTTAAGAAATGAGCACTGGAAAAGGAAAGACAGGCGCCTGCCGTTATAGTCGCAAAAAATGGCATTCACTTCAATAAACCGGGCAAGGCCAGGGTTAAGATGAGGACATAAGTTATGAGGAGAACCCCGGCCAGAAGCACCAATAGCATTGGGATGACTGACCGGTAAACATAAGGGAGCGATTTCTTGAAGCGCATGGCCGATAAAAACAGATTCATGCCCACGGGTGGTGTCAGATAACCAAGCTCGAGATTGGCCAGAAAAATGATTCCGAGGTGTATCGGGTCGACCCCAAAGGCCAGCCCCATGGGGATAATCAAAGGCACGACCACTATGATAGCCGAATAGCCGAGTATATGTCCATGAGGCAGCCCACCAGCAGGAGAAAGAGGTTCAGGACGAGCAAAAACACCCAGCGGGACTCGATTGTCTGGCTCACCCATTCAACCGCGCGATCTGGAAATTGCTCAGTGATCAGGTAATTATTGAAGCCCATGGCCACCCCAAGAATAAGAAGCACCCCGCCCACCAACAGGCCGCACTCGGTCATTACGCGCGGGATGTCGCCAAATAATTTAAGATCCCGGTAAATAAAAGTTTCCACCATAAAGGCATAGAATGCGGTAACGGCAGCCGCCTCCACTGGGGTGGCGAATCCACCGAATAGCGCCGTGAGGGCAACGACTGGCAAAAGCAACTCCCATTTTGCCGCCCAAATCGCTCGATTTGCGACTTTCAAATCGAATGGAGGAAGCTCCTCCTTATTGCTTATTGAGGGAGCCCGGAGCACTCCCCAACAGGCCAGCAGACCGACAAGCAGGATTCCCGGGCCGATTCCTCCCAGAAATATCTCTTTAATGGTAATGCTGGCCCCGATTGAGGTGGCCACGATGGCGTAGAGGATGAGGGGAAGGCAGGGTGGAAAGAGCAACCCTAGGGATCCGGCTGCGGTGAGGAGCCCAAGAGAGTCCTTTTCGCTATATCGAGCGGAAATAAGAACCGGCATGAGGAGTCCCCCCAGGGCCAGAATGGTTACCCCTGAAGCGCCCGTAAAGGTGGTGAAAAACGCGCAGACCAGGACGGTGGCGATGGCCGGACCCCCTTTGATTCTCCCTACCAGGGCTTGGAATACACTGATGAGGCGTTGCGAGGCGCCTCCCTCGGCCAGGAAATAACCTGCCAGGGTGAATAACGGAATGGCCGCCAGAGAAGGATTCACAACCATGCGGTAATGATCGATGGCGATTGAGGCTATGGGGTATTGCCGTCCCCAAAATAAAATCAGGGCGGCTCCGCCCAAGGCTGAAAAAATAGGGGCGCCCAGGACAACGGCGATGATCAAGAGCCCCAAGGCCGGTGCAGTTAGCCCGGATATTTCATGAAGGGTAAAGTTTGGCTCGTTATTGCTATTGGAGATGGATTTCTTTGTATTTTGAGCAGATCGTCTTGATTTTTAGGTGTTTTTCAGGGTGTAGAGACACTGCCCCCTTTCCCCCATTGGTTCGGTAGTGCCGGGGGCAGCACCAATGCACCCTTTAGGTTGGCACCAATCGGCGGGCCGCATGGTTGAAAAGACTGGCCCAAGGATAACTCTCACTTAGGTGAAAGTGAATCGTTCGGGTGTTGCGCACGATGACCGCTCCGATCTTGATTAATTTGAGCCGCAGGGTGTGGCATTGGGCCCGCGCCCACTTCGTCCCTTTTAAGGCTAACCGGCGCATGGCTTCCATCAAGGTGTAGGCCAGCGCCGACAAGAGCAATCGCCACTGATTGGCCCACCATTGATGGGCGCTGGTGCGCTCGCTGAACAATTGCATCTGTTCCTTGATTCGGTTCTCCATTTCACCGCGGCCACAGTATACCTTGTCGTAAAGCTCCTGGGGATCGCCCGGCAGGTTCGTCACCACGAAGCGCGGGTTGGACCCCTGTGCGGTGTGTTCGGCTTTATGGATGACCAACCGCAGCCATCGCCACGAATCGGCAGCATAGACGAAGTCCTGGAATAACCGTTGTTTTTTACCCCTTAGTTCGAACCATTCTTTGGCCTGCTTTTGCAACTGCTGGGCGTCTTGCTGCAAGCGTGCATTGCGAGCCATCCCCACGATGTAACTAACTTCGTTGCGGTCGCACCAAGAGAGTATCCGGGCTCGACAAAATCCACTGTCGGCGCGCCAAATAATCCGCGTACGGGGCCAGCTTTGGCGAATCCGTTTAACCAGCAATTTGAGGATGGCCCCGGCATGCTTGCTGGCATCGATCTTGCTCGGCCGCAGGTAGGCCACCAGCAGCTGATCACCGCAAAAAACATATAGCGGCAGAAAACAGTAATGATCATAATAACCGTGGAAAAAACGTCCCTCCTGGAGCCCGTGCACCGGATTGTCGGTGGCGTCAAAGTCCAGGATGATCTCTTCGGGTTCCTCGGCAAAGGAGCCCATGAACTGTTCGACCAACAGCTCGTTTACCGCAAAGGCCGCCCGCCGATCCTGCCCGTTTTCAAAACGACACAAAGTCGGCGCGCTGGCCAACGTTTCAATGCGCCCCGTTACCGTTTGCAACAATGGATCGTGGCGCAGGGTATCAAAGTCGTTTAAATCCTCATAGCCCGCCACCAGCCCGTAAACGCGCTGCCGCAGCATCCCCAATACCTCATGGCGTACTTTGCCCTTCTGCCGTTTGTCCACTAACTGTCGGGCCGCTCGTTCGGTCAAGCCCAACTGCCGATCCACTTCCCGGATCAAAAGCAGTCCGGCATCCGAAGTAACCTCTCCGCCCTTGAAATCAACCCGCACACGGCGGCCTTTTACCCTTGTCAACTGTAGCTTTAATTGTTTACCTTTTGTCATCGCTGATATTGCTTTAATTATTGATCTATCCTGCTGTATATCAGCAGTTAAGCATATCAACGATACTTTTTTTACGAAATATCCGGGTTAGCGCTTCCGTGGCAATCGGCGGATATAGCCCGATTGCCACCCATAGGCCGCTCAGGCACAAGGTGAGGAAACGCCCTTTCCAGGCGTCTGCACTATGGCGAAACAGCCGCCAGGCTATTGCCGTGAAGCCAAGAGGCATGACCAGTTGCACCACCCACACGGGGATTTCGTAGGCGAGGATCTTGCCCGCTTCCCGGGAAGTGCCGACATACAGGAATCCCGCCACGACCAAACCAATGCTCATGGCAATGGCAAAAGATGAGCCGCCAATTGAGGCTGCCGTTTTCCACCGGCCTTTAAGAAAGGTTTTTAAGGTGGACATGGCGAGGAGGCGATCCTCTCTTGCCGCAATGGCCCCGCCGAGCATGGCCGCAACCAGCACCAAATGTTGAACCATCGCGGTGACGCCGGAAATACTTGTGTGGAATAGTTTCCTCAGGACGATCTCGGCCAAGGGCAAGCTAACCATCAAGGCAAGAGCAAGGGTAACCAGCAGATTCTCACCCTGGTGCAGAATCCTGCTCAACCTCGGAGAGCCTTATTTCTCAGCATCCTGCGGCTTGGTTTCAGCCTTCATTGGGTTAAAAGGATTCTGCTCTGCCGGTATTCTTTTAACTGGCGCTGGACTTCGTCGAACATCTCGGCGGGAACGATATTTCCGCGAACATAATCGTAAACTTTCTCCGCCTCTTGCCGCCACAGGGTTTCCACCTCGACCGAGACCGGCTGAACTTTCATTCCCCATTTATTTTGCATGGCTAGCACCGACTCAACGCTTTCCCGACGACCAGCCGATTTGATTTCCCGTCCGGCCACTCGAGCGGATTTCACCATTTCCATGCGTATGGGAAAGGGTATTTCCTCCCAAGCTTTTTGAGTGATTACGAGCGCGCCTATGAGGGGCGCCCATTTGAGCTCAAGCATGTTCGGGGCGGGCATATAAACTTGGGTGGCCAGGGCTATGGCGGGAGGCATGGGGGCGGCGTTGATAAGGCCGGTTTGCATGCTGGTAAGAATATCGTTGGCTTCCAGCGGCACCACGGTAAATCCAGCTGCCCTGAAAGTGTCGGACGTGGCCGTATTTCCAATCCAGGTGAAAAGCTTTGTTTTCCGCACATCATCCGGCGTAATTACAGGATTCTTGGTAAGGAAGCGTACCCAGCCCATATCCGCCCAAAATAGTGCAATGAAGCCTTTTTCCCGCATTCTTTTTTCCAGCATGGGGCGCAGTTTTTCGCTCACGTAATCGACCTCGTCGAGGTTTCGAAACATCATGGGCATAAACTGCAGGCCCGATACCGACGGCTCGATCTCACTGAGGCCGGTGACAGTGAGCAGACCCGCCTGGATCTGATTGACCCGCATTCGGTCGACCATGGCGGCTTCCCCTCCCTGTATGCTGCCGGGATAAATAATCAATTCAACCGAACCGCCGGAGACTTGCCGCCAGGCCTGTCCCATACGCTGCAGGGATCGATGAAAGGAGGCATCTTTGGGTGCTATGGTCGTGAGCCTGATGCGGTGTTCGGCGGCACGGACTTCAGCCTGAAATGGATCCGCAAAAACAATTGCAAGCGCCATAATACCGAATCTAAGAATGGAAGTTCGGGCAATGGGACTGTATCTTTTATAAGTATGAGTATTCATTTTTAATTCTCCGTAGGGATTTTTTTTCAAATACTTTAATCGAGAAAATAACGATCAACCCGATCCAGGAGCCACCGGGCGCGTCGTTGATAGATGAGGTTGGCCAGGCGCCACTCGGGATGAACGTCCGTATTGACGGCGATCGCTTTGCGCAGCAATCTCTCAAATTCAACGCGATTCTGGTTGGGAATGGACACCGACTCGGCCAGTGAAATATGGGGAGAAGCCTGATACCCACCGTTAAGCTCTACCGCCCGGGCATAATGGCGCCGGGCCCGAACTTCGGGCAAATCGGGATGATCGAGGCGAAGCATTTCGTAGGTGATGAGGAAACCATGAATGGCGCCACTATCGTAGGATTCATCCAATTCGAGCGCTCTATCGATGAGCGCCTGCACAATCGGCAAATCGCCGATCAAGTCAGGGTCATTCTTGGCCAATCCAATCGTGGCCAGCCAGGCGTAAGCCGTCCAAAAAAGAAGTGGGACATCCTTTTTATTTGCCTGTTTTACTGCCTCGACGGGATTCGTCCACAATTCTGCTTCAAAATTGCGGTGGCTGGCCTCAAGCCCTCTCAGGCCGTAGTTACGCGCTCGCAGGTAAAGTCGCCGGGCCCGGTCGCGAAGAGCGAAGGCCGCCTCCAGATCGGTGTTTTCAAGATCATCGGCCTCCAGTTGGACATAGACATAACCGTATTGGGTAAAACCGCTGGCCAGGGCATAGAGGAGACCTTTGTGATGGGGAACCTGATCGAGGAGCGTTCGAGGAGCGTTTCCATCAATTTCAAGCTGAAAGGGATAGCCGCGCCCACAAATTCGGGATCGTCGTCCGAGGTGAAAGTCGTACCGCCCTCGGCCAGGGCATCGGCCATCTTGCTGACGGCAACTTTTTTTAGGGTTGCACACCCGCTCGCCAAAATGGCCAGCAGCGCTAAAGCAAAGCCGATTTTAATTTTCCGAGGTAAATGCAGAGTGAAGGTTGAGCAAACATTTTTCATCGGGGATTTTTTGCCTCCCATGTTTAAGGATTCAATCTGAAATAGGTTCGCGCCGGCGGTAGTGTATTAAGTAGGAATGGTGGCTAATTCTTGATTATATTGATGAATGAAAAGTCTCAGACAGGTTTCATGCATACTCTTAAGCTTGGAAAAGGAGAGGGTTTTGCGTGTGAAACGACCCAGTCGTTGGCGCAGGGTATTGTTCCATCGTTCCACATGGGCCGTTTCACCGGTTTCTTTTCCCACGGATCGGTTATGAGGAAAGACTTCATCATAAGTGCTCCAAAAGTCGCTGTAGGTGGCACATCTTTTGTAGGCCCGTGGCAGACGCTCGTAAAGTTCCCGGCAACGATACTGAAGTGGACGGGGTTGTTTGGACAATTTTGACGTGGGATTAAGGTGGAAATCGTGTTCATATTATTTTTTAAAAATATATTTTGTCCTTAGCCAAAGACGGGCACGCAGGTGCCCGCAAGCTGTATTGGCGGGGAGGTTGGTTTTGCTCCGATTGCATGGACTTCGGCCGGGGTCCGGTAGCCCAGGGCTTGGTGGGGGCGCAGGTGGTTGTAGAAGTCCAGGTAGCGGGCTATCCCTTCGCTGGCTTCCTTTGCCGTGGCGTATTCGCGCAGGTAAATGTCTTCATACTTGAGGGTTCTCCAAAAGCGTTCAACAAATATGTTGTCCAGGTAGCGGCCACGCCCGTCCATGCTGATGCGCACCCCGGCTTGCCCCAGCACCGAGGTGAACTCGCTGCCGGTAAACTGGCTGCCTTGATCGGTGTTGAAGATTTGAGGTTGGGCCCGCCTCAGAGCTTCCTCCAGGGCGAGCACACAGAAGCGGCTCTCCAGGGTGTTGGAAAGCTGCCAGCTCAACACGTAGCGGCTGAACCAGTCCAACACCACGGTCAAGAAAAGGAATCCTCGGCTCAGCCGCAGGTAAGTGATGTCGCTGCACCATACCTGGTCGGGCCGCTCGACCGCCAAACCCCGCAGCAGATAAGGGAAAATGCGGTGCTGCCGGTGCCCCTGGCTCAAGTTTCGACGCGGATAAATAGCCTCCAGGCCCATTTGGCGCATGAGCCGCTGGATGCGGCCTCGTCCCACTGCATGGCCCTCTCGACGCAGCCACTGGGTCATCCGGCGAGAACCAAAAAACGGATATTGGGTGTAGAGCTCATCCATGCGATGCATGTAGAGAACGTTCTGCTCGCACTGGGCACGGGCCCGATAGTAATAGCTGCCGCGGGCCAGCCCCAGCAACTGACATTGCCTGCCGATACTGATTTTTCCTTGAAGTGGTTGCACCATCTTGCGCCTCTCACCAACCGAATTGTTCAGACTTTTTTTTTAGCCAATCGCATTCTACTTTCAGCTTTCCAATCTCCTGGTAAAGGTGATCTTTTTCCGTCTCGTTGTCCTTGCTGAGAGTCTGCCGCTGGCGCGAAAACAGCTCCGTTGCTCCCTGCAAAAGCTGCTTCTTCCATTGGGTCACCTGGTTGGGATGCACCTCAAAACGACCGGCGATCTCGTTGATGGTATGAGCGCCCCTGATGGCTTCCAGGGCCACTCGGGCTTTAAACTCAGCACTGTATTGTCTTCTCTTTCGTGATTTAATAACATTCATAGGTTAGCGGATTTAGTGGTTCAAGACCACCTTATTCCACTGTCCAGTTTTCCCCGTCCATTTCATACCAATCCCGAGGCCCAATGGCATAGGAGAGGATTTGACGGGTGCGTCTGTAAACGCCGGGATGAAACCGGTACGGGGGTCGGGGTAAAACCGGTACGCTTGGAATAAGGTTTAGGTTAGTAATTGCAGGTACGTCAAGGTTTAGGGTTTGGGAGTTGGTTTTGGGGATTGGCTTGGGGTCGGTGAGGAGGCCGGAGGCCGACGAGCCGGGCCCAAGGCGTTTATTGTTTTGTGCCACGGCGACGGCGTCGAGCATCGCGCAAGCGGTAGCTTTGCCCGTTGGCTTCGAGGATATGCACCCGATGGGTGAGTCGGTCCAGCAGAGCTCCGGTGAGCCGTTCGGAACCGAGCACTTCGATCCAGTTCTCAAAGGGCAGGTTGGTGGTGACGATGAGACTGGTGCGCTCGTAAGCGCGGCTGACCACGTCGAAGAGCAGTTCGGAACCGGTCTTGGAAAAAGGGACGTAACCGAGTTCGTCGAGGATGAGTAGGTCGAGCCTTTCGAGTTGCTTCATGAAGCGCTGCAGGTCGTGGTTGTCGCGTTGCTCGAGCATATGGGTAACCAGGGCGGTGACCCCGAAGAAACGGATCCGCCGGCCCTGGGCACAGGCGGCAAAGCCCAGGGCGGTGGCCAGGTGCGTTTTACCGGTACCGGCGTTACCGAGGAGCAGCACGTTTTCGCGCTGGTCGACATACTCCCCGCGCATGAGCTCTCGGATGAGCGCTTCGTTGAGCGAGGGCTGCGCTTCAAAGGCGAAGCTCTCGAGGGTCTTGAGCACGGGGAAACGGGCGTTTTTGATCCGCCGCTGGGCGGCCCGCTGTTCGCGTTCAATGAGCTCCCGTTCGACCAGATGCAACAAAAAGGCGGCGTAATCGAGCCGGTCCCGGGAACAAGCCGCGGCCACCGCCGGCCATTCGCGCAGGATGGTGGGCAACTTCAGTTTCTTGAGGTGATGGTGTAACAGCAGCTGGTTTTTTTCTTCCTTCATAAAGCCCCTCCTGGAATCTTGAGCAGTTCGCTGTAGGCACCGAGGTCAGGGGCGGCCACACGGACGTGACGCAGGTGTGGATGGCCGTCCAGCCGGAAGGTTCTGCTCCCGTAGTCTTCCTGAGGATAGAGATACTGGGCGATGGCCTCACGAGTCAGTCCCCCCACCCGCAGGGCCGAGACGACGGCCTGCTGCAAGGCCGCCATGGGGTGTTTCTCCAACAGCCGCAGCACCCGGATATACTCCCGGGTGCCTTCGCCCCCGCATTGGCTTTCGAGCCGGCGTCTGAGGACCTGCAGGCACTGCGGCAACTGCCAGCCCGAGAGTGGGCGGGCGAAGTCCAAAGCGCCCGGTTTTTTCTCCAGCAAAGCCAGGTAGTGCACCGGCTCGAAAGAGACTTGCTCTTTATCCCAAATGCGGCGGTGCCGGGCCACCTCTTGGCCCCCACAGAAGATCACCACCTGCCGACAGGACCCTTCCACCACCACCGGATGGTGGGCGCAGCGCACCAGCGAGAGGCTGCTGACGCAGGTCGAGCGTTTGCGGCTCGCTTCAAAGGGTATGGGCGGCAACGCCAGCATGACGGCGCGCTCCTCGGCCAGCAGTTCCTTTTTCACCGCCCTTTTCCCGCGTAATTTACGCTCCATGTCCCGCTCACATGCCTCCAACAGCTTTGCGTTGAGTTCCTCCAGGTCCCGAACCTGCGGTACCGGTACCAGGAAGTTGGCCCGGGCATAACGCACGATCCCCTCGACCACGCCCTTCTCGTTGGGCCGGGCGGGCAGACAGAAGTGTTCCTCGAACAGGTAATGGCTCTGTAGCTGCAGAAACCCGTCGGTCAGCTTGCGTTCACGCGAACCGATAATCTTACCCACCGCCACCTTCGAGTTGTCATAGCTGATGCGCCGGGGCACCGCCCCGAAAAACTCAAAAGCTCGCAGGTGCCCCTAGGTGCCCCTCCCAGAAGCTCTCCGTGCACTCCCGTTCGAACACCTGCACGAAAAAGGCATCGCTGTAGGGCAGGCTCATGGCAAAAAATGGCCGCCTACGCAATTGCCCCGCCTCCTTCACCAGGGCATGACCGAAGTCCACCTGTCCCTCCCCGGGGCGGTGCTCCAGCGGCACGAACACTTCCCGCCGCCTCGCTCGCAGCTCGGCCACCACCTCCTTGACCGCCGTGTAGCCCCCTTGGTAGCCCTTCTCCCGACCCAAACGCTGGTAGATCCGTTTGGCCGTATGGCGCTGCTTCTTGGGCACGTTCCGGTCCGCTTTGAGCACCTCCTCGATCCAGCCCACATACGGATCGATCTTGCGCTCTCGCCTCTTCTTGCGCCGGTCTCCCGGCGGCTGGGAATAGGCCAGCATCTTTCCCAGGGTCTCCCAGTGCAGTCCCTCTTCTCGCATTACAGAGCGCTTGCTCTGCTTGTCCCGCAGCACTTTGTGCCGCACTCTTGTCCATTGCTTCATATCTCGATACACTCCTCCTTTCTAGGATAAGCGTACCGGTTTTAAAGCGCCCTCTTTACCGTACCGGTTTTTCCCCGGCGTTTACAACCCTCTCCTTTTCCAAGCTTAAGAGTATGCATGAAACCTGTCTGAGACTTTTCATTCATCAATATAATCAAGAATTAGCCACCATTCTTACTTAATACACTACCCTATTTTTTATGCGTCATTATAGGTATTGGAGATTATCTAATCGTTTAAGAGGAATCCGTTTTACTAATTAATTCGAAGAATTGATCGAAACTTTGCATTTGGAAGAGGATTTTATCTTCCTTGGACTGGTCGAGGACGAGTCCAAGTGGTCCCTTTACAAGAGGGCGATCTGTTCGTACTGCCGAATTACGGGGAGAATTTCGGATTGGCGTGGCGGAAACTCTGGCTTGCGAAATGCCGGTAAGCGCGACCAAAGGAGCCCAGAGGGGTAGTTTGTCAACTCATCGTTGCGGTTGGTGGATCGAAACCGGCGTCGACCCTCTGGCTGGGGCTCTGACAAAGGCCATTTTACTGAGCGATGCGGAGCGAGCGGCGATGGTCATCGGAGGGAGGGAGTTAATTGAGGAGCGATTTTCCAACCTCAATGCGGTTCAATCAATGATCGAGGTTTACGAATAAGCGCCAGGCAATGGGCCGAAGCCGGATTGTGTTTTGTTTTGAAAGATTGAATAGTTGGCGGTTTTTGTCATTAATGGGTTTTGCCGATTGAGTGGCATGGACAAATGAGCGACGAATCACAGATAGATATTTCCGCCCACCGGAAGAACCTCAATTATGACAAGGGGGTTTTGCTGACCCGTGTAGCCTGGGCGTTGATAAGGCCGCTATTCAGGTTCAGTCCGCGCCATTTATACGGGTGGCGAAATTTGCTTCTGCGCTTATTCGGGGCGAAAGTCGGGCGGAAGGTGCGGATTTACCCATCGGCCAATATTTTTTATCCCTGGCAATTCAAAATCGGTGATTGGTCCACCATCGGGTGGGGGGTGGATATTTACAACCTGGGCAAAATTTCCATCGGGGCCAATGTGCTGGTATCGCATAGGGCGCATCTGTGCGCGGGTACGCATGATATTAGTAAACCCCACCTGCCCCTTCTAAGGCCGCCCATTTCCATCGGCGATGGCAGTTGGGTGTGTAGCGAGGCCTTTATCGGCCCCGGTATATCCGTCGGCCGGGGGACAGTGGTGGGAGCTCGCGCAGTGGTGGTCAAGGATGTACCGGATGGGGCGGTCGTCGCGGGAAATCCGGCCAAAATCATCAAAATGAAGCCGTTTTAAGAGGCGCACTGAGAAAACGGTTATTTGCCATGAGCAGGATATTTTTTAAGCTATTCCTCCTTTTACTGGACGTTTTATGCCTGACCGGGTTTTACGTGTTATCTCTGCGGGTGAGGTTTTCGGAAAATTTCGCCTCCTATTTCGATCCTTATGTGTTCTCTGTTTTACTCCCATCGACCATCCTGACGATAGCTGTGATCGGCGGTTACAACCGATCTATCGATATGCGCAGTTTGCGCTTTGCCAGCGAGCATATCATCGCATCGGTCATCAATTTTTTTCTCGTTTTGTTTCTCATCTACTTTTTAACAGGCGTCATTGCGGCTCGGGCCAACGTGGCTATGGTTTTGATCGTCTTCCCACTCTGGACGCTGGGGGGACGCTATATGCTGGCCACCATGACGCGCAAAACACTGGTCAATCGGTCCCTTTACATTGTGGGCGTGGGAGAGCAAGCTGTGGATTTTTTTCATGTTCTTAAAACCAATAACTGGCCCCAAAATCTGGTCTTTTTCGATCCCACCCTGGAAAGAAAAGGGGAAAACTTGGTCAGCGGGGATTTATCATCGCCCATAATTCAAGGAGACCTGGTCGAGGCTGTGGAAACCGAGGGGCTGGAAGTGGATTCCATTGTCATTGCTGAAAAAGCGGAGAATTTGCCTCAATCCCTTCTGGAAAAATTGGTGTCCATTCATTTCATGAAAGCCCAGGTGCAGACACTTTACACTTTTTTTGCCATCCATTGGAAAATGGTTCCTGTTTCCCAGGTATCACCTTATTGGGCTTTTGAAGAAGGCTTCCGGCTCAACAGCAGTTTGACTTATGAAAGGGCCAAACGAATTTTCGATATCATTTTCGCTTTGACAGGATTCCTTATCCTATGGCCGGTACTTCTGATTGTCGCCATGATGGTCAGACTGAGCAGCCCCGGCCCGGTCGTATTCAAACAAACCCGGGTGGGCCGCGATGAAAAACCATTCACCTTGTATAAATTTCGCACCATGATCGTCGGATCGGAAGAGGAGGATCTTTATACTCGGTCCGAAGATAAGCGCATCACCCGTGTCGGCTCATTCCTGAGAGTTACCCGATTGGACGAACTGCTTCAATTGTGGAATGTCCTGAGGGGCGAAATGAGTGTCATCGGGCCAAGAGCGGAATGGAAAAAAATCGTTGAAATTTACGAAAGAAAGATTCCCTTTTATCATTTTCGCCATTTGGTAAAACCCGGCATAACGGGCTGGGCGCAGGTCAATTATCCCTATGGCGAAAACGATCGCGACGCCGTCGAAAAATTAAAATACGACCTCTATTATGTCCGCCACTATTCGCTTTTGCTCGATTTGTCGATTTGCCTGAAAACCATATACGTCATCCTATTTGGCCTAGGACGTTAAACCGGCCGGATTTCTATTCTAGCCATTGGATAGTGAAAATATCTGGAAAACCCCACCTCCTTGAGATAAAGGAGATGCTTGAATTTACGAGGGTTATATTTTATTCGATGGCAATGAGGCAGCACCCATGACGCTCTCCCATAAAAAGATAAAATACATTCAGCGGTTCTCTGGTAAAAAAGCGGCATCGCAAATGGCCCGTGAATTGAGGATTCCAGTGGATCAGGTGTTGGCCGTTATGGGAGGCTACATCGCAGCCAAAGCCATTCAAGAGAGAAACATTTGGGAAACCTGCGAAAACCGGTAGTGTATTAAGTAGGAATGGTGGCTAATTCTTGATTATATTGATGAATGAAAAGTCTCAGACAGGTTTCATGCATACTCTTAAGCTTGGAAAAGGAGAGGGTTTTGCGTGTGAAACGACCCAGTCGTTGGCGCAGGGTATTGTTCCATCGTTCCACATGGGCCGTTTCACCGGTTTCTTTTCCCACGGATCGGTTATGAGGAAAGACTTCATCATAAGTGCTCCAAAAGTCGCTGTAGGTGGCACATCTTTTGTAGGCCCGTGGCAGACGCTCGTAAAGTTCCCGGCAACGATACCAATCCCGAGGCCCAATGGCATAGGAGAGGATTTGACGGGTGCGTCGGCAAAGAGCGATCCAAACCCATTGGGCATCGCTCTTGCGCCCCACAAAAGACCACAGTTCGTCCAGTTCAATGACATCATGGCGGCGGGCCGCAAGAATCGTGCTTTTGAGCGGTCGCAGCGATTGTCGTTTTTTTTAACCAACTCAAAACGGTGTTGGGACTCACCCCGAAGGCGCGCTGTAAACCGCGTAAACTGCTGCGTTCCTGATAGACTCGAAGGATCATTTCTTTTTGCTCTTCGGTGTATTTCACTGTGGGGTTTTCGCGGCTTTGTTTACCACAATCATGGCAGCGGTAGCGCTGTTTATGGTTGGGCGTCTTGCCAAATTTAATGATATTTTCACTTCCACAGTGCCGACAATTAATAATTTTAGTAACCATGCACTAAGAATAAACTGCCTAGCGCTATTTGTACAGCTAAAAATACAAAATAACATTCTTTTTTTATACACTACCCGCTTTGGGAGGAGGATTTCTCTGAGATTAAAAATTACCTCGACGAACTTCGGGAAGGCGGGATCACAGATTTCAAAGCCTATTTTAGGGATAATCCGGATTCTGTCAGGCATTGCTCAAGTCTCCTTAAAATTATCGATATCAACAAGGCAGGGATAGACTTATACAATGCAGGGATAGACTTATACAATGCCGATAACAAAGAGGAGGTAATAGCCAATATGGATCCATTTTCCGGCGACGAATGGGTTTCATTGTTTGCAGCAGAATTGGTGGCTTTACTCGAAGGACATACTCCTTACTCAGCCGAATTTCCTGAAAAAAAAATCACCAATGAGCACTTCTATTTTATAGTGAATGTTATCTTGATGCCCGGTTGTGAGGATAATTGGTCAAGAGTCATTGTTGCCTCAACCGACATAACTGAATGGAAGCATACTCAAGAAGAGTTGAATACGGCCAAGGAAGCAGCTGAATCGATGGCCCTGCAAGCTGAGAAAGCCAACCAGGCCCGGAGCCGGTTTCTCTCCCACATGAGCCATGAGTTGCGTACGCCCCTCAGTGTCATTCTTGGATTTTCCGACCTGCTTAGAGGCCAGACTTTCGGTAAAATAAACGAAAAACAATTCGATTACCTAAGCAAAATCGAGGAAGCCGGCAGGCATCTTTTAAGCCTCATAAACGATTTGTTAGATTTGTCAAAAATCGATGCCGGGCAGATGGTTATGGAATCGGTTATGTTTCAACCGGAAAACCTGATTGATTCCGTGGTTTCTCTGATGAGAATTCAATTCAGCAAGAAAAGACATTCAGCAAGAAAAGACAGGTAGTAAAATCCTATTGTGACCCGAATATTGAGATGATTTTTGGGGACCTTCGCAAGTGTAAACAAATCATGCTCAATCTTCTTTCCAATGCCCTAAAATAGAGGCTGTCCCAAAAGGGTGATTTTTGCGAGGGCTTTTGATAGGCGCTCATTTTAGAGGTATTTGCATTTGGGAGAGTATCAACTTTGCTCTCCTATGACGTTAGGATACTGGTTTTGGGGTCCGGTTGCCTGGTTTTCTTTGTATGAGCCGACAGTAAGGCTGTGAAAAAGTATTGTCCTTGCTTTTCCGCTCTCTAGGCCGCCGCTTTGGTTTTTAGTTCGTCTTGCTGGGCCAGCATCTTGGCTACTTTCCATAGGTTGTGCGAGAGTACCGACCAGGCTACGCTGATCGAGCGGTTGGCAAAGCCTTTGCTGCGCAACCGCCCGGCCTGCCAGCGATTCTTCAATACCCCGATCCGCCCTTCGGTGCTGGCCCGGCGCTTTTGCAATTGTCTGAACAGTGGTTCCTCCATCCGTTTTTTCAACTGCTTCGGATCGCGTGGACAGAGCGCGTCGTAGATTCCCTCCTGGGCTAACTGCCGGCGGGCCCGCTGGGAGGCAAATCCCCGGTCCGCGCACATGGCCGCTATGGGTTCTTCCAGGTTGAAGCGGTTCTGTCTTTGCAAACTCTCTTGCATTTGTTCATTTTCGCTTGGAGTTCGGCTGCCGTAGAGTTTCCAGTCCAGCAGGTACCCTTCAACGCTTTCTCCCAAAAACAGGGTGTTGCCGAACTCGACCTCTTGGCCCGCTTTACCTCGCACAATCACCTGCCCATCGAGTTCGTAAACACTCAAGACTTTCTCTGCGTTTTTCACCTGGCGGCCGCCAATGATCCGCTCGTGCGCCTGTTTGATGACCACCGGGATTTGCTCGCTCATGCGCTCCATCCGGGCGAGGATCTGTTGGACCTGTTTTTCGCTGTAATCGCTTTGCTCCCAGCAGGCTTGCAATAATTCCCGGTGACTGCGGGCATGCTCCCCGAGCCGTTTGAGCAGCTTTTTCATCTGCCTCAAGATACCCTTGCGCTGCCGCGCGCTGTCCTTTCGCCGCCGGCTGTGGGTCATCTGTATGCACAGCCGATTCATCTGCCGAGCCAAGGGCTCCGGTTCGATCGGCATGCGATGGCGCACACCGGCCTTCTCGCGGATCAGCCGGATCGCTTTGAGCAACGTGCCGGCTACATCCTTGAGTAATACCCAGTCCGTCGGCCAATGAATGTTAGCCTCCAAACAGGTGCCGTCGATCAGGCAAATGGTGGTGTCAATCGGCTTGTCCAATCCCACCTGCCGGGCCAGAAGGGCATCGCCCACCACCTCAGTCAAGGTCCGGTGCAAGGCCCTCAACTGCTCTTCGCTGAAAAACTTCGAAGCCCGCTCCAGGGTGCTTTTGGAGATGCCCCTGATGCCATCGATCTGCCGGACACGGCAAAAGTCGGCCAACAGATCGCTGCTGCCCAGAGCCCGCGACAAATGCCGAAACGAAATCCCTCCGAGCAGACGGCCCAGCGTATCCATGCGCAGTGCCTTGATGGCAAAACTGGCCCGCTGCCGCCGGGCCTTTAGACCCATTGGCGGCCACCCCTCCAAGGCCAGCTCAATGGCCTGCGATTCCACCTCCGAGTCGATCAGCAGCCGATCGATTCGATCAATGGTGGCGCGGAAGTTATCGTAATCGAGGCACCGGTCGACCACAGTTAAAGCTGGACGCAGGAGGCATTGGATGGCTATATTTTTCATAGAAAGGGCTATATATTGATTTTCGCTAACTCAATTATAGAACCCTTTTTTGGCCGGATCGAGCAAAAACTTGCTCTTTCCGGCTCTTTTTATCAACGTCATCCAGTTGACTATAAAATCTTTATATCTTTGGGACAGCCTCTAAAATATACACCCGAAGATGGGTGCATTGAGATTCGCACAGAATTGGTTTCAGATTCGGCGGTCAGGATATCGGTCAGCGATACCGGTATCGGAATACCGGCCGACCAAATCAATGTAATTTTTAACGAATTTTATCAAACGGATCGGGCTCGAGATGAAGGATTGGGTGGAACGGGAATCGGGTTGGCTCTGACCAAGAGGCTGGTGGAATTGCACGGGGGAAAAATTGGCGTAGAGAGCATCCCAGGGGAGGGCAGCAAATTCTGGTTTACCCTACCGTTTGTTAAAACAGAGAGAGCTGAAGTTGAAGTAATGGATAAAAACTAGGGCCGCAAGGCAGACGATTTTCCTAAAGGCAGTCGCATTTTCCCGGTCGAAGACAACGGGGTAATCGTTGCCATGATTCTGGACATGTTCAACTCCACCAAGATTTCGCTTTAAATAACTTCGGCGTAACTGGCGGAGTCGAGGAGGGCTGCGGCCTGGCCGGTCTCGGCCTCTTCCACTTTTATTTTAATCATCCAGGCCCGGCCGTAGGGGTCGTCGTTGACCAGTTCCGGGGCCTCTTCCAAATCCTCGTTAATTTCGATGATTTCCCCGCCCAGAGGCATGAACAGGTCGGAGGCGGCCTTGACCGATTCGACCACCCCGAAGGTATCGCCCCGGGCTAAAGAATCTCCCGGCTGGGGAAGATCCACAAAGGTGACATCGCCCAGGCTCTGCTGGGCGTGATCGGTGACCCCCACGGTGGCCACATCATCGATCAGCCGCACCCATTCATGATCCTTTGTGTAGAGCAAGTCATTGGGTATATTATTCATCTTGGATTGTTGATATTTTTTAAATTCGAAAACGAAATGCCTATTTATGCAAGGGAGGTTTTTTGACTTGGAGAGGAATTAAATGTCCACGTAAATCCACCTCCAGGCTCTGGAGGTCGGTTCCATTAAGCGAAACCAGAGCAGAGCCGATGGGCTGATTGATGATGGGGGAAAAACTACCCGAAACCACCTCGCCCACTTTTTTTCCACAGAAAATTACCGGTGTGCCGGGGCGGGCGATGCGGCGGCCGTCCAGGTGAAAAAATACGATGCGCCGGGAGGAACCGCGTGCTTTTTCCGCCGCCAGGGCTTCCTTGCCGATGAAGTCGCCCTCCTTATTCAGTTTAACCGTCCAACCCAGACGGGCCTCGAGGGGTGAAATGCTTTCCGTGATCTCATGCCCATAGAGGGAGAAGCCGGCTTCCAGGCGCAGGCTGTCGCGGGCACCCAGACCGCAGGGGCCGATGCCGAGGTATTTCCCGGCGTCCAGGATGCTGCGGGCAATGGTCGAGCCGACATCCCAGGGGCAGTAAATTTCCACTCCTTCCTCGCCCGTATAACCGGTCCGGCTGATCATGGCAGGGACGCCGGCGACGATTGCGTCGATGATGGAAAAAGGAGGCATTTCCTCCAGTTTGACCACGGTCAGCGGAGCCATCGCGGATAGCGCCAAGGGGCCTTGCAGGGCCAATTGGGTATAATCGGCAGAGACGTTTTCGACCTCACAATTGAAGGAGGCGGCATTTTCCCGAATCCAGTCGTAATCGGATTCCGTATTGTTGGCATTGACACACAGCATGTAGGAATCTTTCTTCAAACGGTAAATGAGAAGATCGTCCACCACGCCCCCGTCTTCATTGCACATGACTGTGTATTGGGCCTGGCGATTCTTCAGTTTTGCCACATCGTTGGTTACCAGGTAATTCAAGAATTTCTCGGCCAGGGGACCGGTCACGTTTACCTCGCCCATGTGGCTGACATCAAAGAGGCCGGCAGATTGACGCACCATGCGATGCTCTTCCAGGATGCCGGTATACTGGACCGGCATTTCCCAACCGCCGAATTCTACAAAACGAGCCCTATGCTCTTGATGAAAGTTGTAGAGGGCCGTGCGCTTAGGAGAACTCATTTTATCTGGTTCAGGAGTTTTTAGATGAATAATAATTCAGGCCGATTACCAAGGTTCCACAAACTCCTTTCTTGCCTGCTTTTATTTTGTAAAAATTTAATCCATAAACGAATTGCCGATCGTGGAAACGTCAAGAAAGAAGCGGAGGCATTCTTCCCCGGAAGTAGTCATGAAAAAGAAATCCTTGAATTTTGAGGGCAAAAGTGTTTCGCTGGTTTTTCGGGTTGCCACCTAAACTTATCGGCAGCCTGTCCTCATGACAGCGCTTCTACTCCCCGTCTGCTTCACACTTTTTGTATCGGGCTTTTGTTCCCTGCTGGAAGCCTTTATCCTAAGCGTCACCACGGCGGAAATAGAATTTCTGAAAAAAAGCAAACCCCCGAGGGGACTTTTGCTGGAAAAATTCAAGCGCGACATTGAATTGACCAGCTCGGCTATCCTGACCCTCAACACCATCGCCAATACTCTGGGGGCCATGTGGGTGGCCGCCGTCGCTACTCGAGTGGCCGGAAATCTGGTGGGGCTGATCACATTCGGCATGGTCATGGGAATTCTTTTTCTTTCCGAAATTCTTCCCAAAAATATGGGGGTCATTTATCGCAAATCCCTTCTTGCCAACCTCGTATATCCATTGCAACTGGTGCGCTGGTGTATGTATCCGCTATCCTATTTGGCCATGCACTCCATCCGGCTGATGGTTGACCGCGACAATATGGATGAAGAAAAGGAAGAAGAGGAGGAAATTAAACTCCTGGCCGAGAAACATGCCAAGGATGGGGCCCTATCGACCAGCGAGCGGGATATGATTTTGAACGCCCTCAGCCTGGACGATGTTCAAATCCACGAAATCATGACCCCGCGCACGGTGGTCCAGGCCCTCGAATCCCATTTATCGGTGGACGAAGTATTCAAGGAGATCAGAATTCTTTTTTTCGGACGGATGCCGGTATTCGAGGATAATATCGACAATATTGTGGGCCTGGTGCGCCGGCGCGATCTGCTACAGGCGCGGGCCAATGACGAAGATGATAAAAGGGTTTCGGGTATGATGATCGACGCCATCTTCGTGCCCGAAACAGCCACCGCGGCCGACGCCCTACAGCAATTCCTCAAGGCTCATCAACAATGCGCCGTTGTGGTCGATGAATTTGGGGCCACGGCCGGTGTCGTTACGATGGAGGACATCATGGAACATATCCTGGGCAAGGAAATTTATGAAGACACCGATCTGGCTGTCGATATGCGGGAATTGGCCCGCGCCCGCGCTCAGGAGCAAGCCATTGAAGAGAGCGCCTTGCCGGAAGAAAACGAAGACAACCAGCCTTCGGTCGATGCCAAGGCCAAATCCCACCCGACCAAATCCTGATCGGGAATTGCGCCATAATCCGTAGTCTTTGAGAGATGTTTGCCCAGGCGACCAATAACCAATGGCCGGAATACTGGCTGCATGACCTGAGCCCGTTCATCATCCGGTTCAGCGAAAATTTTGGCCTACGCTGGTATGGTATGGCCTATGTGCTGGGTTTTTTGGCGGCTTACGGGCTGCTCGCTTTTTACTACAAGAAAGGGCGTTCACCCTGGGATGCCGACCAACAGGCGACCGCTTTCTGGGCCATTATTCTTGGGGTCGTGGTGGGAGGCAGGCTGGGCTACATGCTGTTCTATGATTGGGGTAACTTTATGCGCAACCCGCTCATAATCATCCGCGTGTGGGAGGGCGGCATGGCCAGCCACGGAGGATTCGTTGGCAGTTTGCTGGCCGGGATCTGGTTTGCCCGCCGTAGCAAGACGCCCTTTCTCAAAACCGCCGATATATTTTGTACGCTGCCTCTGCCGGGAATCTTTTTTGGCCGCATTGCAAATTTTATCAATGGAGAGCTTTGGGGAAAAGTAACCGAAGTGCCCTGGGCGGTGCTTTTTCCGGCCAGTCCCTATCCATTGAGTCCCCGGCACCCTTCTCAATTGTATGAAGCTTTACTGGAGGGGCTTTTGCTTTGCCTTTACACCCAGATTCGCTTCTGGACTGGTAAGCCGCAAAAGCGGCCCGAAGGACAGCTTTGCGGGGAGTTATTTCTGGTTTATGCCCTAGTTCGCATCCTGGGGGAAGCCTTTCGCGAGCCGGACGCCGCTCTCATTTTCGGTCTCAGCCGCGGGGTGTTTTATTCCCTTTTTCTTGCCGCCGGGGGGATCGGCATGAATTGTTGGGCTCGGCGCAAAGGAAAATACGGTTGTTAAAAGGCAATACTCATTTGAGCCGAAATATTGTTGAAATATGAATACCATTACATTGGAAGAACCGGGCCGATTTTCCCTCAGCGACACCCCTGAACCTCCGCCTCCGGCCGAAGGCGAGGCCCAGGTGAGGATACACCGCGTGGGCATCTGCGGGACTGATATTCATGCCTACGGCGGGACCATGCCTTATTTTACCTACCCGGTCATTCCGGGGCACGAACTGGGCGTCGAAGTGGTTGCCACGGGAACCGGCGTATCCCATGTGCAGGCGGGCGACCGCTGTTCGGTGGAACCCTACCTGAACTGCGGGCACTGCCATATGTGCCAGGCGGGGCGCACTAATGCATGCCCGGAACTCAAAGTCCTTGGCATCCACACGGACGGGGGTATGCGCGAACTCATTATCGTCCCCGCAAGCAAGCTGCATCCGTCGGGCGAACTGTCCTACGAGCATCTGGCTTTGGTGGAAACCCTTGGCATCGGCTGCCATGCGGTGCAGCGAGCGGGCTTGAGTGAAGGCGAAAATGTGCTCGTGGTCGGGGCGGGACCGATCGGGCTGACCGTAATGGCTTTTGCCCGGTTGGCCGGGGCGCAGGTTTATGCCATGGATATCAATGCTGGGCGTTTGGGGTTCTGCCACCGGGAAATGCAGGTCAAGGGAACCATTCTAGCAGAAGAAGGGGAACCCGCAGGGGAATTGAGGGAAATGCTCGGCGGGTCGCTGCCCACTGTCGTTTTCGACGCCACCGGTTACGGCCCTTCCATGGAGGCATCATTGCATCTCGTAAATCCGGGAGGGCGGCTCATTTATGTGGGTGTCTGGAACGGTTCCGTGGGCGTGGACGACCCCGAAATGCACCGTAAGGAGCTGACCATACTGGCATCCCGCAACGCACCATCGGGCGACTTCCCATTTATAATCGAAAAGCTCGAATCCGGTGAATTGACGGTCAATTCCTGGATCACCCATCGCTGCCGAGAGGTCGAATTAATGGAGCAATTTCCGGTCTGGCTGCAACCGGGTTCAGGTCTTCTCAAAGGCGTGGTGTCCTTTGCGCCCTAAAAAAGTTGTTGTCAAAGGGCCGACTTCTTTAAAAGATTGAGGCTCGAAGTTGACTTTTTTTTTGAATTATAGAACCTTTAAAGTATGAAAATCCAAGCCTACCTCAAACCACAATGCGGATGGAGCAACGGCGTGCGCGCCATTTTGGCCAAGTACGAACTGGAATATAATGATCGTGATATTATCAATGATCCTGAAATCTATGCCGAAATGGTCAATAAATCCGGTCAAACTCTATCACCCTGTGTAGAAATCGACGGCATCATGCTGGCCGATGTGAGCGGAGAAGAGGTGGAGAGTTATTTGCTCAGTAATCAATTGGTAAACCAGAGCGAAAACAAAACCGATGTGCCCCTCGATGCGCCCTGCACCGACGAGGAGCATGAGAAGATGAATTCGGATACCATCCGGTTTTTCTAAATTTCGCATTTCGCCCCGATAGCTGAGCCCATCGGGGCGGAGGTTGGCGAAACCGACTTTTAGGCTCATTTTGTCAATATTCCGATAAGGGTATTGTGGAATCCGATGTGCTTTTGTTACAATGGCCATGTGCTTTTGTTACAATGGCCTGTTGAAAGTCGATGAAGCCTAAGAAAAAAAATTTTTAAATGTACACACAATTTCCATCACCGCTTTACCGGACGGAAGACGATCACGACGCTTGCGGTGTCGGGTTCGTGGCCAATGTTGATGGGAAAAGGTCCTACGATATCATTGAAAGAGCGGTTACGGGCTTGAAAAACCTGGCCCACCGTGGCGCTATCGACGCCGATGCGGTTACCGGCGACGGGGCCGGCCTGCTCACGCAAATACCCTACCCGCTTTTTGGCAAATACCTGAAATCACTGGGAAAGCCTCTTTATAAAAACACCGACCTGGCCGTCTGCATGGTGTTTTTGGCCCGGGAGGACGAGGAAGCCCGCAATGCAGGAAAACGCATTATCGAGGAGGCCATTGCAGCGGAGGAGCTTACATTTTTGGCCTGGCGGGAAGTCCCGGTCGATCCTTCCTGTCTAGGAAGAAGAGCGGAGGAGACCCGGCCCGCCATCCTGCAGGCACTGGCCGCCCGGAGGGAGGAAATTCCCGGTGAAAAATTTGAGCGCAATTGCTACCTGGCCATGAAATCGGCGGAAAACCGAGCCGCCGGGGAAAAGGTAAAAGATTTTTACATCGTCAGTTTTTCCGGACTCACACTCACCTATAAGGGCCTCCTTAACGCGGACCAATTGAGGCGTTTTTTCCCCGATTTGCGCTCACCGCTCTACACCAGCGCCTTTGCCATTTTCCATCAACGGTTCGCCACCAACACCATGGCCGACTGGCGGAAGGCGCAGCCCTATCGGATGGTCGCCCACAACGGTGAAATCAATACCATTGGGGGCAACCGCAACCTCATGCGGGCGCGGGAATCCTCCTCCTCTCATGGTATCTGGAGAGAGCGGTTCAAGGATTTGAAGCCCATAGTTCAGCCGCAAATGAGCGATTCGGCCAGTTTCGACAATGTCCTCCAGCTCATTACTCTGGGCGGACGTTCCTGCATCCAGAGCGCCTCCATGATGCTGCCCCATTCGTGGGAAAAGGATGTCGGACTACAGGAAAATATTCGTGATTTTTACCGTTTTCACTCCACCATCATGGAACCCTGGGATGGGCCCGCGGCGATGGTTTTTTCCGACGGGCGATATGTTGGAGCGGCCCTAGATCGCAGCGGCCTGCGGCCTTTGCGCTACAAAGTTTACGAGGACGGCACGATGGTTATTGCCTCTGAAACAGGGGTTGTGCCGGACTGGGGTTCCCCCGTGGTCACCAACGGGCGGCTGGGGCCGGGCCGAATGGTGGCGGTGGACCTGCGTGCGCGCCGCATCCTGGAAGACGAGGATCGCAAGGAATACCTGGGCAATCTGGCCAACTATGGCTGGTGGTGCCAGGAATCCATCCACAATCTGCAAAAGATGGCCGGGGCTCCGGTGGATTGGAGTAAAGTCTCCACCACCCCCAATGATTTGCCGGCCCTGCAAATTGTGTTCGACTACGATCAGGATGAAAAGGAGATTATTCTTCATCCCATGATTGAATCAGGTTACGAGCCCTTGGGCTCGATGGGTGACGATACACCATTGGCCATCCTTTCGCGCCGCCCCCGCCTACTCTACACTTATTTCAAACAGCTTTTTGCCCAAGTGACTAACCCCGCCATTGATCCCATCCGGGAATCCATCATCATGTCGCTGACGATGTACCTGGGCGGCAGGTATGGTTTGTTCGAGGGAATTACCCACAGTCGTGATTTTCTGGAGCTGGAGTCCCCCCTTCTTTTCGATCATGAATTCGAGAAAATTCATCATGGTGCGTTCTTTCAAAATCGGATTTTCAAACTGGAATCCTTATTCGATGTCGAGAAAGGGGCGGATGGGATGCGGGCGGCCGTGCGGGCGCTTTGCGAAGAATCGCGGCGGTTGGTGCGGGATGAAGAAGCTCGCATAATAATACTCTCCGACCGTGGGGTAAACGCTGACCGGGCGCCAATTCCCATGCTTCTGGCGGTGGGCGCGGTCAATCAATCCCTCACCAGAGCAGGGCTGCGCCTCAATGCCGACATCGTGGCGGAGACAGGAGAAGCCAGGGATGTCCACCAGAATGCCTGCCTGCTTGGTTATGGGGCCAATGCGATTTATCCCTACCTGGCATTGGACCTAGTGCGTGAACTCTGCCGCGAATCGTCGGAATCGACCCCGCTCGATCCGGAAAATGCCCTCAAAAATTATCGCCAGGCGGTGGATCGGGGTATTCTCAAAATCATGTCCAAAATGGGCATCAGCACGCTTTTCAGTTATAACGGAGCCCAAGTGTTCGAGGCCATTGGTCTTTCTCGCAAGCTGGTTAAGGAATGCTTTTTGGGCACTCCATCCCCGATTGACGGAATTTCCTACCGCGAGGTGGCCGCAGAAGTCCTCCGGCGGCACGAGACCGCCTTCGCATCCGCAGAACCGGTTGCGATTGGCTCCCACGGTTATTACAAAGTCAACAAACGAGGCGGCGGAGAATTTCACGGTTGGAACCCGAAAGTGGTCTCCGGCATGAATCGATTTATACGCTCGGGCAATATCGAAAAATTTAACCAGGCGGCCGAGACGCATCCCCCTGTCGGCTTGAAAAATCTCTTACGGCTGCGCCCGAAAGGGGAACCCGTGCCTTTGCCGGAAATTGAGTCCATCGAGGACATACGGCGACGGTTTACGACCGCTGGAATGTCTCTGGGAGCCCTCTCTCCGGAGGCCCACGAATGCCTGGCCATTGCCATGAACGAGATCGGGGGCAAATCCAATTCGGGCGAAGGGGGGGAGGATCCACGCAGGTTCCATCCTCTGGAAAACGGGGACAACGCCAACAGCGCGATCAAGCAGGTGGCCAGCGGCCGATTCGGTGTGACCGCGGAGTATCTGGCCAATGCCCGGGAAATAGAAATTAAAATCGCCCAGGGCGCCAAACCGGGAGAGGGAGGGCAGCTTCCCGGCCACAAGGTCTCTAAAATGATTGCCCGGCTGCGCCACAGTGTGCCCGGTGTTACCCTCATCTCGCCGCCCCCCCACCATGATATTTATTCCATCGAAGACCTCGCCCAACTCATTTTCGACCTCAAAGAGGTAAATCCCAGAGCAAAAGTGTGCGTCAAGCTGGTGTCCAGTTCCGGTATCGGCACCGTGGCGGTGGGCGTGGCCAAGGCGTATGCCGACATCATCCTTGTATCCGGCCACGAAGGCGGCACCGGGGCCAGCCCCATTTCCTCGATCAAAAACGCCGGTTCGGCCTGGGAGATCGGCGTGTCCGAGGCCCACCAATTGCTGCTCATGAGCGGCCTGCGCGACCGCGTGACCCTGCGCACCGACGGCGGATTCAAAACCGGGCGCGATGTCGTCATCGGGGCCTTGCTGGGAGCGGAGGAGTTTAATTTCGGCACGGCGGCTCTACTGGCGGTCGGTTGCGCCATGTTCCGCGTTTGCCACCTCAACAGTTGCCCTGTCGGAGTAGCCACCCAACGGGAAGATTTGCGCGCCAAGTTCCGTGGCAAGCCGGAAAATGTGGTCAACTATTTCAACGCCGTGGCCGAGGAAGTGCGGCAGCTTCTGGCCGAACTGGGGTATCGGTCTATTGATGAAATTGTGGGGCGGACGGAGCTCCTGGAGCAAATTGACGATACTGATAATTCCAAAAGCCAATGCATAGATCTTTCGGGGTTGCTTTTCGATCCCGATCCGGGCGGCGAAAATGCTCGTTACAATACTCGCGGCAGCAATGACAGCCCGGGCCATGCGGGCACACTCGACCATCTCATTCTGCAAGATGCCCGAGAGGCCCTTCTGGGTAAAACAAAGCGGTTTTCCGGCACCTACAAAGTGAGGAACATCCACCGCAGCATCGGCACTCGTCTGTCGGGTGAAGTGGCCTATTTAAAGGGCGACGCGGGGCTGGCCCCAGGAACCCTGGACCTCACATTCAAGGGCAGTGCGGGACAGAGTTTCGGCGCTTTTCTGGTGCCTGGCATACGCCTGAAATTGATCGGGGAAGCCAATGATTACGTGGGCAAGGGAATGCATGGCGGAGAGATCATCGCCTTCCCCGATGAGAATGCCAAATACGAATGGCACGAAAATTTCATTGTTGGAAACACCTGCCTCTACGGGGCCACCGGTGGATTGTTTTTTGCCGCCGGACGGACTGGTCAGCGGTTTGCGGTGCGTAATTCCGGGGCCACCGCGGTAGTTGAAGGCGCCGGCGACCATGGCTGCGAATACATGACTGGCGGCACCGTGTTGGTCCTGGGGCCGACGGGACGCAATTTCGGCGCAGGCATGAGTGGCGGCCTGGCCTTTGTCTTCGATTCGGACGAGACCTTTAAATGGCGTTACAATCCCGACATGGTGGGCATCGAATCCCTCGAAGCGGAGGAGGAAATCGACTCTTTGCATAAACTTTTGGAACTCTACCAGCTATTAACCGGCAGCCAGAGAGCCTGCCAAATTCTGGATAACTGGAAGGAATCGGTGCCACGATTTTGCAAAGTAGCCCCTCATCCGGCATCGCCCGATATACCGAAGTCGCTCTTTCGGTTTGGACTGCAACATCAGGCGGCCGTCATGTAAATTAATTCCGGTAAATTAGACAACCAGCATATCGTCCAACTGAGCCTGACCGATGGTTCGCTTGCGGGAGAGAGGCGAATCTTCCTTCAAACGCGTATTGCGGGCCGGACCGACCTGGTAAAAATGGACCAGCGCAGCCCGGTCTTCTTCCAGTATGCGCCGCAGCCAGGGGTCGTCGACTGCGGTCAGCATGTGACCCTCTTTTCCGCACAACCGGTTGATGAGGACATCCGATTTCCCGGAAAAATAATCGATTGTTTTACGCGCCAGGCGCCTGTTTTGGAAGGTTGCCTCCATCTGATAAGGGCGGGGCGGTTTTTGACGGCTCAAATGAATGGGCAGCAAATGCCGGTCCGAAGTGGGGTTCATGCGACGCCAGAACAGCCGGTAAAGGGCCGACAGTCCTCGCCGGGCGGGGGAGCTTTTGAAAGCCCCGAAGAGATGGGTTTCGGTTCCTTGAGAAGAAAATTCTCCTTCCCTGTTGGTGTAATCCACTTCCAGGCATCCATGGATTAATTTTATCTGAATAAAAAGATGGGATTCGGGGTGGGTGTTGACCGAATTGAAAGTTGGCCGATGGAGACGCAGAAGGGCATTCTCTCGAAGTCGGGCCGCGGAGGGGCTGGGGCAAACTTCTATTTCGATGGCGGAGAGCCGGGCAATGAGGCGGATCACTTTGCGGGAAGCAGTCTCCGGGCGGATGTAACGGTAGGAGGACAAACGCTGGCGCAGATTTTACGATTGGCCCACATAGAGGACGCGCCCGGTCCTGTCCCGCATCAAATAAACGCCCGGACTTTGTGGCAGCCGGAGAAAGAAATCCCTGCCCAGGCGCTCGGTGAGGGGGTTTTTCCAGGGAAAGAACCAAAGCTGGGGGCCTGCCACAAATTTTTCCATAATGTGTGATGCAGGATACCGGACTCGACATTTTATTGAAAGACCAATCCTGTATCTTGTAGCGTGCATCCTGCATTTTGTGCCTGAATACCGTTTAACTTAGTTCCCTATGAAAATTGTCTCCATTAAATACGGTTCGGAATCCATTCGCTCGGATATTCGCAACGCCTTCGTCGATTTTTCCGAAATGACGGCCGGGGTTGTGGCCATCGAATCGGATGTCGTCCGCCAGGGAAAACCCCTTGTCGGTTACGGATTCACCTCCAACGGGCGCTATGCGGCCACTGGCATCGTCAAGGACCGCCTGGTTCCGCGTTTGTTAAAGGCGCCCATGGTGGACCTGCTGGACGAGGAGGGCAACAATTTCGATCCCTTCAAAGCCTGGGATATCATGATGCGGAATGAGAAACCGGGAGGGCATGGTGAGCGTTCGGTAGCGGTGGGATCGATCGACATGGCCCTGTGGGACTTAGTGGCGAAGATCGAAGACTTACCTCTTTATCAGGTATTGGCCAATCGGTTTCGGGGCGGGCAGGTCAACCGTCGGGTTTATGTTTACGCCGCCGGCGGTTATTATTATCCGGGCAAAGATTTGCCGTCGCTGCGGGACGAGATTCGCGGCTACCTCGATTCGGGTTATGAGACGGTGAAAATCAAAATCGGCGGCGTTCCGCTGGACGAAGATCGCAAACGGATCGAGGCAGTGGCCGAGATAACGGGCGACGCGGGACGGGTGGCGGTCGATGTAAACGGAAAATTCACCGTTGCGGAAGCCGTCCGCTGGGCCCAGGCGCTGGCCCCCTACGGATTGAAATGGTACGAAGAGCCGATTGACCCGCTCGACTATGCCGGACATACCGAGATCGCCAAAGTTTACGAAGGCCCACTTGCAACCGGAGAAAACCTCTTTTCCACCATCGACACCCGGAACCTGATCCGCCACGGTGGGCTGCGCCCGGACCGGGATTACTTGCAAATGGATCCCGCCCTCAGCTACGGCCTGGTCGAATACACCCGCACCCTGGATATGCTGGCCGATCATGGCTGGTCGCATAAACGCTGTATCCCACATGGCGGCCACCAGTTTGCACTCCATATCGCGGCCGGCCTGGGAATCGGGGGCAACGAATCCTACCCCGGAGTGTTTGGAGCCTTCGGGGGATTCGGGGACAATGTGCAGCCAACAGCAGGTACCATAAAAATGCCCGACGCCCCCGGCATCGGCATCGAAATGAAATCAGACCTCATTGCGATTTTCCGGAGCCTTTGATATTAAGCGGCTCCTGATTTTGGCCAGCGCCCAGATGGCATGTTCGGCTATGAGGGGATCGGGATCTTGGGCGGCTGTTTTCAGGGCCGGAAGATCATCCGGGCCGCCGATGTTTCCCAGAACCACGCAGGTATTGCGGAGCCAGCGGACGCGTTTGAGTCTAAAAATCGGAGTTTGCCGGAAGTGGCTGCGGAATTCTTCATCGCCCCAGGCCAGCATTTCGCGCAGGTCTGGATATTGGCGGGCGGCGAACTTTTCCTCGCGGGTGGCTTGGGCCCAGCGGTTCCAGGGGCAGACGTCGAGGCATTCGTCGCAGCCGAACAAGCGGTCTCCGATGGCCTCGCGATATTTTTCCGGTATGGAGCCCTTGTGTTCGATAGTCAGGTAGGCGATGCAGCGGCGGGCATCCAGTTGATAGGGTGCGGTAATGGCTCCCGTGGGGCAGGCGCTTATGCAGGCCGTACATTCCCCGCAGTGGTCCAAAACCCTTTCATCAGGGGGCATTTCCAGTGTGGTGAAAATTTCTCCCAAAAACAGCCAATTGCCCATTTTGGGATGGATGAGCATGGTGTTTTTGGCTTGCCAGCCGAGACCGGCCAAAACAGCCACCGGTTTTTCCAGAACCGGGCCGGTATCGACATAAGGTTTGTTTCGCCCCCCCTTATGACGCAGCCAATGACAAAGTTTTTTCAACCGCTTCATCATGAAATTGTGGTAATCCTGGCCCAAGGCGTATTTGGCGATGCGCCCCCGGCGCTGCGGTTCGGGTTGGTAATAATTGAGGCCCAGGCAAATGATGCTGCGCGCTTCGGGCAAAATTTTTGCGGGATCGAGACGGCGTTCGGTATTTCTTTCCAACCAGGTCATGTCGCCATGCCGCCCCTCGGCGATCCATTTGAGGTAATATTCCCGGCGCATTTGAGGTTCCACAGGGGCCACTCCGCAAACGGAAAACCCGAGACGAGCGGCTTCTTGCTTGAAAGCTTCTTTCAGTTTGATCTCCGTTGATGTGGATAAACTCATGACAAGGCAGCATTGTCTGAACGAAGGAAGAAAGGTTCAACACATTACACTGAACCTAATTCCATCTGCCAGTGTCTGTAATAATCGAAACCATTTGTGAAAGTCGTTCGTGAGCTTGCAGTGAGCTTGCATTTAGCCAAGGTAGGCGTCATTTTTTAGGAGAAATATGCTCAAACGTTTTTTAATAGGGATACTGTTTACCTCACTCCTTCTTTTCGCTTCCGGGGAAATTTCCGAGGAAGAACCGGAACCAGTGGAAACTGCGGAGACCGAAGAAGTTGTCACCGCAGAACCGGTGGAAGAACCCGAAACCATCGTGGAGGAGGATGAAGATGAGGCAAGGCCCGACCTTGGAGAGCCTGAGCCCAAGCCCAGGCGTTCCGCCAGATCGGTTTCGGTTTATGTTGTCCCCGTTCATGAGGGAATCGGCAAACCCATCCTCTACATTGTCCGGCGCGCCCTCAAGGAAGCCATCGACAACGACATCGACACGGTAGTGCTCGACATCAAAACTCCGGGGGGACGGCTGGACGTAACGCTGGAGTTGATGCAGATGCTGGATCGTTTCGAGGGTGACACCATCGCTTACGTAAACGACGAGGCGATGTCCGCCGGAGCCTACATCTCGATTGCCACGGATGACATTTATTTTTCGCCCCAGGGAATTATCGGAGCGGCCGCCGTTGTAGCTGGAGGCGGTCAGGAGATCGACGAGTCAATGAAGCTGAAAATCAACAGCTACCTGAGAGCCAAAGTGCGCAGCTTGACAGGAGAATACCGCTATCGCTCGGATGTTCTACGGGCCATGATGGATGCCGATTTCGTTTTTGAGGTGGACGGTGAGGTTCTCAAGGAAGAGGACGAACTTCTTTCGTTGACGGCGGACGAGGCCATGAAGGAATACGGCGATCCGCCCGAACCGCTGTTGGGGGCAGGCATCGCCGAGACGGTGGAAGAGTTGCTCGACCACAAATACGGTCCGGGAAATCATGTCATCAAGAAGTTTGAAGTCACCTGGTCGGAATTGCTGGCGCAGTATATGGAGACGATTTCCCCGGTGCTTTTGGGCATCGGCTTTTTGCTTCTCATGGTTGAGTTCAAAACCCCCGGATTCGGGGTTGCCGGGATCAGTGGAATCGTGCTTCTGCTCATTGTTTTCGCCAGCAATTATGTGGCGGGTCTGGCTGGCAACGAGGCGCTCATTGTTTTCTTTGTGGGCATCGTCTTTATAGGGCTGGAACTCTTTGTTTTGCCCGGAACGATATTTTTTGGACTGATCGGGATAATAATGTTGTTCGGTTCCCTTATCTGGTCCCTGGCCGACATCTGGCCCGATGACTTCAAGGATACGGGCGAGGGCATTCCCTTCGATCCCGCGGTGCTTTGGGGTCCCGTTTACGATATAACCATCGGCTTGGTCATCGCGACGGCAGGTTTTGCTTTATTATGGCGGTATTTGCCCAAAACAAGCATCTGGGACAAGCTGGTCTTGAGCGGCACTACCGCCGATGTCGATCCGGTTATCGCCAAGGGCGGAGCGATTACTGGCTCCGGCGGCAAACTACCCGAAATTGGAAGCCTGGGAATGGCGATGACCGATATGCACCCGCTGGGCGAGATCGAAATCGATTGCATCCGTTTCCAGGCCACCTCCCCCCTTGATGTGATCGAAAGGGGCGAAAGCGTCAGGGTAACAGGCTATAAAAACTTTGCCTTACAGGTGGAAAAAGAGAAAGGTTGAGGAAAAGATGCTGCCCATTATAGTACTGTTCGTCCTGGCTCTGTTGCTGTTTTTTCTGGAAATTTTCGTTCCCGGGGGAATTCTCGCCATATTCGGCGTCATCCTGCTCATTATTGCCTGCGTGCAGGGCTATAACGATTATGGCGGGGCCACGGCAATGGTCATCTTCTGTCTCTCGGGAACCTTGGCGCTGATCATGTTTTTTGTGGAAATCTGGCTTATCCAGCACAAACGGTTTGGAAAATTCATCCGTTTGGATAAGACGATCAGCGGATCCAGCCTCGAACCCCAGGCAAAACCGGAAGAGATCGTTGGAAAAAAGGGGGAAGCCTTGACAAAAATGGCCCCCACCGGCATGATTTTGATTGATGGGAAGAAATACGAGGCCTTCTCCCAATCCGGCCTGCTGGAAGAGGCGACGCTCGTCGAAGTGGTCCGCGTCGATAACTTTAGATTGATCGTTAAAAAGACATGAATATGAATAATATCACTCATCTCCCCTTGGCTCTAGCCCCCGTGCAACTTTTATCTCTGGGCATAGCCTTTGCCTTCATAGTGCTTGGGTTCATCATTTTTTCCTTCATCAGTGTATGGTTGAAGGCCCAATCTTCGGGCGCTCCCGTTTCGTTGTGGAATCTCGTCGTTATGCGCTGGTTCCGTAAACTCCCCTATAACCTGATTGTGGAGGCTCGCATCGCCGCGGTCAAAGCCGGCATTGATGTGGAAATCGACGAACTGGAAACCCATTACATGGCCGGAGGGGACATCATGCAGACCACCTTGGGCCTCATCAACGCGAAAAAGGCCGGCATCGATATCGATTGGAACCGGGCCTGCATCATCGACCTGGCCACCAAGGGGACGGAAAAATCGATCATGGAAGCCGTCCGCACCTCCATCAATCCGAAAGTCATCGACGTGCCGGGGGCCAGCAGCGGCCGCGCCACCATCGACGGTGTGGCCAAAGACGGCATCCAGGTTAAAGTCCGCTGCCGCGTAACGGTGCGCAGCAACCTTGAGCGCTATGTCGGCAGCGCCCAGGAAGAGACCATCATCGCTCGTGTGGGCGAGGGCATCGTGACCACCATCGGCTCGGCCGAAACCTACAAATGGGTGCTGGAAAACCCCGACTCCATTTCCAAAAACGTTCTCGCCCGCGGTCTCGACACCGGCACGGCCTTTGAAATTCTCTCCATCGATATTGCCGACATCGACGTGGGTGGAAACATTGGCGCCCAGTTACAGGAATCCCAGGCCGAGGCCAACAAAAACATGGCCCAGGCGCAGGCCGAAATCCGCCGCGCCGCCGCCGTAGCTTTAGAACAGGAAAACGTAGCCAAGGTGCAGGAAATGCAGGCCAAACTGGTGGAGGCCCAGGCCGAGGTGCCCTTGGCCATGGCCGAGGCATTCAGGTCCGGCAACCTCGGGGTGATGGACTATTATAAAATGATGAATATCCAGTCCGACACCGAAATGCGCCAATCCATCTCCAAACCCGAAGATGAAGATACAACAGAAGGCGGCTCCTGATCGGCCATTTGATTAAAAGATACTAGTTACTGGATGCTAGATGCATGATTCCCCCATCACGTTTACAGCGTCCAAAAAGAAAGGTTAAGCTTTGAGAGACGTGATGGAATGGATCATGCCCGTGATCTTTGTGGTTGTCTGGGCGCTGTCCAAGATGTTTGGCGGGAAGAGGGAAGAGGAACAGGGTGAACCTGATTCCTCTTCACCTCCAGTCGAGGTGGACCGGACTCGGGAAATCCAGGAGGAAATCCGGCGCCGTATAGCTCAGCGAAGGAAGACCCAGCAGCCGGCCCCTGAGTCGGCCCATACCGAGACCCCGGCGCAACTGCAACCGCAATCAATGCACCCGCAGCAGCAGGCCGGAACCGGGCAGACAACCCTGCGACCCGCCACCGTTCAAACTCCGACCCAGACCTTGGCTCCAGCTTCCCCCTTCCAGCAGGCACAGGTCCAACCTGAAGAACCTGAAACGCCTATTCATGCCCATTCCTTGTGGGAGCAATCCCTCCCGGCCCCGGAAGAGTTGGATGAGCAGCAGCAGCTACAAAGACGGTTGCAACAAATGCGGGAAGCCAAGATCCATGCTGAAAGGGTTAAATGGGTCAAATCCTGGGGTAAATCGAGAAGATCAATCGCACGGAGGCACGGAAGTCGGGCAAACATTCGGTCCGAAGTAATTGACTCCCTGCGGGATCCCAGTGGCCCGCGCAAAGCCATCATTTACATGGAAGTGCTCGGCGCCCCCGTCAGCGTCCGCCAGGATAGCGGCTTCCTCCATTTCTGGGAGCAGCGGTAAGGGTTTAACGGATTTCCTGACCCCGGCTTTTAGCCGAGTCCTGTTCCTACCGATCGAACCTGCGTAGCCGGGGAAATGGCGGTAGGATTCCAACTCGCCGTCTGCATTTATAGATCGACCGGGATCCAGCCCAGGTCGAGGATCGTATGGGTTGGATTTTCTGTCCTGAAGACGGCCTTAATGGGCATTCCAATCTTGGGTGTACCTTCCTTTAAATACGACATGAGTTTTGTGCAGGTTCCTTCAATCTGAACTGAAATGAGAGGACACGGCGTAGAAAGGCGGAAGTTACTGCCGGGATACAGAACTGTAGAGTGTGTGTAGATGACACCAACGGGATTAACCTCCCGCCACTCCATGGGCTGGAAGCAATCGGGGCAATGCATTCGCGGTGGGAGCCAGGCACTCTTCTCTTCGCATTCGGAATTCGTGCAGACCGTGCCGAGAAGCTTTCCTTCCGTCAGCCCTCGGAAGAACCGGGAGAGGCCGCCGTAGGTGTGAATGTGAAAGTAATCTTTCGGATTCTTAATTACAAGCGGCTCGGTGCTGAAACTTTCGCCGCCTTCGCGTAGCAGTTTGACTGACATTTTTATACCTTTTCTAGAATTGCCGTGGTCACGTGGCTACCGGTACCGGCATGGCTAATGGCCGCTCCTCTTGAGGGGTTCTTTACTTGCAGACTACGAAAGTCATCAGGTTTGGTCTTGCCGAAACCCTGCCAAATCTTCGGATCTGCGTGGAACTTATCCCATTTCTCACACAATTGCCAGAAGACTTCGATAATCTGGAAAATGCCAGTCGCGCCAACCGCATGCATCGTGCCGAGGAGGCCGCCGGAAAGGTTCGTGGGCAGCCTCCCTTCGAAGTAAGCATCCCCGCTTTCGATGAAGTCCCTGCCTTGTCCATAAGGCCGCAGTCCGATATCCTCGTAGGTCTGGATATCGCTGATGGTAAAAGCATCGTGCGTTTCCAAGAGATCAAAATCCTCCAGGGGATCCTCAATGCCGGCCATATTATAGGCCAGATAAGCGGACATCCTGGCGGCCAGAAAAGAGGTAAATCCCGGCCATTCGTGGTTGTGGTTTTCGTAGAGATCGGCTGGCTCGTGGGGAAGCCTCAGTATCTCCATCTCTCTTCGATCAGCGGTTCTCAGGGTATGAGTTCCCCCGCAAATCGCCTTCAGGCAGATGGGGTTGGCGCTGAGTTTAAAGGCCATTTCCTCATCGGCCAATATTATGACGGCAGCCCCCGTGCTCATTACGCAACAGTCCAAAAAGCTCAGGGGATCAGATACCATATCGCTTTCGAGGACTTCCTCAACGGTCAGTTCACCGGGGTTTTGAGCGAATGGTGAAAACCGGGCGTAATGATGGTTCTTGACCGATATTTTTGCCAGAGTTTCCCGCGAGACATTGTATTCGTGCTGATAGCGTTGGGCCATGAGGGCGTAGTAGCTGGCGTACATCCAACCAAGTTCGGATTCGAAGTTTTTGCAGGCAGCCGAGGCAATATATGAGTTCCCCTGCTTGGTGGGGACTTCGTCCATGCGTTCCCAACCGATCACGGGGACCACATTGGCGTAGCCGGAAGCGATCGCCAGAGCGCCTGTAAGGACGCTCGAACCTCCCGTAGCGCCGCCCGTTTTCACTTCGATATTACCCAGGGGATCGAATCCCAGGGCATCATGCATTCTGGCTGCGGCCAGCAACTGGTCGCCGAAGTGATCGGCAAACTGCGAATAGACGCAAAAATTCACCATCCCGACAAACTCGTGTTGCGACACCTTAAGGTCGTTTTCGAGGACGGCCATGTTGATCGCTTCGAGAACGAGCTCTTCGGTGCTTTTTTCGGGGTAGTGTTTGCGAAAGTCAGTCATCCCTCCGGCGACGATGTAGACGGGTCTTTCGAACTTAGGGATATGCAGATTTCCGTCGCCAAACTTAATCATAACGGTTTTTTATGCTAGAAATTTTTCTTCTCTTGTCAAATCGGAACAAGAATACTCGACTCGTGCGCTACTCCCACGGTGTATCCAGAAAAAACCTACAATTCACGCATTCATTATCGGAACAATTTAAGAATGAAGATTTCCGGCAAGCCGCTTCATTCCTTCCTTTCGACGCCCAAGGCAACGGCTTCCCCACCTCCAAGGCATAGGGTAGCGATACCTCGCTGTTTTCCTCGATTTTTCAAGGCGTAAAGAAGCGTGGTCAAAATACGCGCTCCAGAGGCTCCTAGAGGATGCCCCAGGGCAATGCCGCCGCCGTTTACATTCACTTTTTCCCAGTTCCAGCCCTTTTCCCGCAACGCGCTGCCATTGGCCAGTACTTGGGCGGCAAATGCTTCATTAACCTCTAAAAGATCGACCTCCGAAAGATCCCATCCGGTTTTTTCAAGGAGTCGCTCTATGGCCATGGCGGGAGTGGCAAAAATATATTTCGGATCCAAAGCGGCTTGAGCATATCCAATGATTTTAGCCAGAGGGGGCGTTTTCAATTCAGATGCCCGGGCCTCGCTGCAAACCACCAAAGCGGTCGCCCCGTCATTCAATCCCGGTGAGTTTCCAGCAGTCACCCTTCCCTCTTTTTTAAAGATCGGCTTTAATCGATTGAGCGAATCCAGCGAGGTATCTTTTCGCGGAGGCTCGTCGGTGTCCACAATGACAGGATTTCCTTTACCATCCTTGTCAGTTAAAGGGACGATTTCCTCATTAAAATTACCGCTTTCTATGGCGGCAACGGCTTTGCGGTGGCTTTCCAACGCATATTCGTCCATATCTTCGCGGGCAATTCCATATTCCTCTGCTATGAATTCTGCCGCTTCGCCCATTATCCAATCCTCGAATGGGCACCATAAGCCGTCCACGACGATGGAGTCCAATGTTTCCCGGTTGCCGTAACGCATTTGGCCTTGGCGTCCGTGAAGCAGATGAGGCGCATGGCTCATGCTTTCGACACCCCCCGCCACAAACATTTCCCCATCGCCGCAACGGATAGCCTGCGCGGCCAGCATAACGCTCTTCAAACCGGAACCGCATACTTTGTTAATTGTGGTGGCGCCCACGGTTTGGGGAAGCCCTGCCGAAAGGGCGCATTGCCGGGCGATATTTTGGCCTAAACCGGCCGCAACCACATTACCCATAAACACTTCTTCAATCGCTTCCGGATTTGACAAGCCTGCCCGCTCGATTGCAGCGCGTATGGCTGCGGAACCAAGATCGCGCGCGGAAAATTTGCTAAGCGCCCCCAACAGTCGGCCGGTGGGAGTACGTGCAGCGCTTATTATGACAGGGGTTCTCGATGGATCGCTATTGTTATTCATTTTGCTGAAACGTCTCCTTACTCTGTGGAAAAGATGTAGCGCCAGGATTCGTATTCAGGCTGGCTATGGAATCCAGGGCGCCTGGATTTTCGATGCTGGTCATATCGCTCCGCTCTTTGCCCAAGTAAGCTTTTTTTATCGCTCCGCGGACAATTTTACCGGAACGGGTTTTGGGAAGAGCCGCTACAGAATGAACTGCTCGCGGAGCCATTGGTTTGCCGATTTCTCCGGCCACATGACCGATCAGCTCTACCTGTGGCATGGAAACGCCGTCCTTGAAAACCACGAAACAGACGATGCTCTGGCCCTTGATTTCATCGGGCACTCCTATGGCGGCGGCTTCGCTTATCTTGGGGTGGGAAATGAGAGCGGACTCTATCTCGGCGGCCCCCATCCTTTTACCGGCAACATTGAATGTATCGTCGGAACGTCCGTGGAGAAAAAAGTGGCCGTCGGCATCGATACTGGCCCAATCCCCATGGTTCCAAACACCCTCGAACTGGCTGAAATAGGTTTCGAGGTAGCGATCATCATCGTTTAAAAAGCTTTTGGTCATTGATGGGAAAGGTTTTTTGCAGACCAGGTAGCCGGTTTTTTCACGCAGGGGAATGCCGTCTTTATCAAAAACGTCCACATCCATGCCCAGCGCCCCGGTCCCCAGGGTGCAGGATTTCAGGGGCTGAACGGGAACAGACTGTAGCAGACACCCCATGAGTTCTGTCCCTCCGCTCATGTTGATAATCGGGCATCGGCTGCCCCCGACCTCCCGAAATAGCCATTGATAGGAGGATTCGTCCCATAACTCTCCGGTTGAACCGATGAGGCGTAGGCGGGAGAGGTCGAAAGCGCTGGGTCCCTTGCCATTCGTTGCCCGCATGAGAACTCTTATTGCGGTTGGTGACACACCAAACGTAACCACCCCCAGAGATTCCATCAGTATCCAAAGCTTGTCACTGGTTGGATAGTCCGGAGCACCATCGAATAACACCACTGGAGTGCGGTAGAGAAGAGGGCCGATGAGTTCCCATGGACCCATCATCCACCCGATGTCGGTGAGCCAGAAAAAAGGTTCTCCGGGCCGTACATCGAAGGCATAGCGAAGCTCTTTTCCGGTTATGGCCAAACAACCGGCGTGGGTATGCACCGTCCCCTTGGGGTTGCCGGTGGTTCCGCTGGTATATAGAAGCAAACAGGGATCCTCGGCGGCTGTGTGATGACATTTTATGGCAGAAGTGTGCCCTGCCAGAAACTCCGGCCATTCCTCTAAGTCGAAGGCGATGATCTTTTCAATGGACGGTATCTCCTTTGCCGCCGCCCGCACGATCAGGCCTGAATCAATCGGTTTCCCACGCCGGTGCAGGGTATCGATCGAAAATAGTATCCTTGCCCGGCAGGAGCGCATTCTTTCGATCAAGGCCCGCTTGCCGAAGCCGCAGAATACCGGCGCAAACCGGGCACCGATTTTGAAGGCGGCAAACATGACTACCACGGTTTCAATTCGCATCGGGGCATAGAGACCAATAGCGTCCCCCGGTTCCAAACCGTGAGCCAGAAGCGCCCCGCAACACCGGTCCACCAATCGGGAAAATTCGCTAAAGGTTATCTGCGCGGTCTCATTCGGACGGTTGGATTCTCTCTCGTAAAATAAGGCAATCTCTTCTCCATGACCTGCTTCGACATGGCGATCTATGCAATTATAAGTGATATTGATCTCGCCCCCTGAGAACCAACGTGTCCAGGGGAACCCACCGCTGCGATCACTGATTCGCTCATAGGGCCGAAACCAGGAAAGCCCCATATCCTTGATAACCGCGTCCCAAAACCAATCCCCATCTTCTATGGACCGAAGACGCAACTCCTCATAATCGGTTATACCCTGTTCCTGCATAAACCGGGCCAGGTGGCAATGGCCAGTCCACTGGTGTTCTTCAGGGCGCCATATATAAGATGATTCGGGGATTTCCACCATGGCTAAAGTTATAGCGAAGCACTTTTTGAAAATGAAGCCAAAACCCAGAAAAATACTCTTCTTCACGCAGCCCGTATCTCGCGTCCCGTTTTGACGGTCACTTCGCGGCTCACTGACGCGCTCGGCCTCCTACAACGTTTCCGTAAGCCAGAGCAGTGTTGCCGCGATCACCCGTTCGTCATACGCGCTCTCCGGATCGAAGGTGTGAAAAATATGATTAGCGCCGCCGAGAATTATGAATTCTTCCCGCCATCCGGAAGCGGCCGCAATAAACTGGTCCTCGTAGCGTTTCAGGAAATCATCGCTCCCACGGATCGAAAGGAGGGCTCCCTTGTAGGCCTTCAACGGACCCATAAGATCATAGCCGATAAAACCCATGAGGTGCTCGCGTGTAAGGGTCATTTCCGCCCAATCTTGAATTGTTGATTCCCCTTTTTCGATCGCTTCACGTTGGCCCGCAGCCCTTTCAGGATCTCCGAAAAAGTCGACCGCCAGATTACCCGCGCTTGACCACAGCACCAGACTGGTAATCGCCTCGGGGTGTCTTCCCGTCAGGGCTATGGCAGTCGCCCCGCCTAGGCTGAACCCGACCACTCCGATTTTCGCATCCGGAAATTTCTCCCGAATCATCCCCAAAGCGGCCTCCGCATCGGCGATGCGCGTCGCAAAAGTCGATGTCAACCGGTGTCCATTTCTCTCTCCTTCACCCCGAAAGTTAATGCGTAGGGAAGCAATCCCAGCGTCGCCTAGTTCTCCTCCCAACCGTTTGTACATATCGCCCACTTCATCCATTTTCCCGGTCCAGCCGTGAAGTAAAAGGACCGCCCTGGCCGAAGCGCTCTCACCCTTCGCAGGGGTAATAATTTTACCCGCCACCCCCTCGGCCACGGTAACGTCGTCCTCAGTAAACTCGGCCCGCACGGGCGCACTTAGCGCACATAATCCGATAGCCGTCAGTAGGAGGGAAAGAACAGTAATACGCATGATTCGCTGATAGCCGATACCCGGTACCGGTCAATGTCTAATTTTGGCCGATTTTACCAAGTGAGTTTGTTATTCCCCGGCTGAGAAAAGGATTTTTCATTTTCCTACAGCCAACAAAATATTATATTTTAATCACCGCTGCATGGGCGTGCCGGCCACTCCCACATCGACCTTCCAGATAGTGCCGAACCGGGTTGATGTTATGTAAATTGAGTTTCGGTCGAAAATTCCCTCGCCGAAAGCGATGCTCGCCGCGCCGGGGACATTTTGCGCAATGAGCAGCGTCTCGCCCGTCGCGGGATCGATGCGCCAGATTCTTCCGAGTCCGTTTTCCGCCACATAAACCCGTCCCCGTTCGTCCATCGCGAGACCGTCATGACCGCCCTCCCCAGGCGCTGCCACTACCACAGGATCGGCAATCGGTTCGCCCGTCTCATTCAGATCAAGCCGCCAAACGCGGTTGTCCGGCACGATGGGGTGGATTTGCTTGAATATCTGCGCGACAAACAGCGAATGGGCGTCGAGTGAAAATACCAGCCCGTTAGGGTGCTTGATACGGTCGGTAAAGAGGCGCACCTGGCCTTGCTTTGAGACGAGGTAAATGTCGTCCACCCCATCATCTGAAACGAGAAAGGAGCCGTCTTTTCTCAATAGAATGAAATTGGGATCGGCGATACCGTTTGCGACCACGCGCTTTTCTCCTTCCGGCGTAATTCGCCAGACGATGCCATCGTTGTTTTCGTTTTCTCCATCTCGGAAAATATTTGTGGGGCCGAAGTCCGCGTAAAGTATGTCACGCTCCCCGATGGGGGCCAGTCCCAGATTGGAATCGAGCTCGACCACCATGCGTACCGACCCGTCGGGAGAAATCTCGTTTAGCGCCCGGTTACCGGAAACAAACAACCGGCCCTCCCCGTTAAACGCGATACCTTCCGACTGCGCGAATACATATTCGACTAATATCGTCGCAGGCGCCGGAAACCTTGTAGCAGGCTCTCCATTTCCATTGGCGGGTGCCTGGGGATAGGTTAGGCTTAAGAGGCCAACACTGAGCAAAAATCTGGCGGATGATGCAGGATTCAAGATTCAGAATGGTAGAATTAGGATGTTAACGACTTTTTCACTTCTGTCTTCTCAATCCGATATCCAGCATTACGAATCTTGCAACAGGTTTCAGGACGCGACTTCCCGGAAATCTCCTAAAGACTGCTATCGCATGACTTCTGAATGAGGGGGAGCATGACGCCGTTGCGAAATAAGGTTACTTTTCCTGTGCTGGCCGAGATGACTATGGCGATGCAATCGGTGGCCATAGAGATGGCGGCGCCGGCCGAATGCCGGGCGCCCAAACCGCTGGGCATGTCGCGGTAATAATAAGCGGGGGCGTGTACGAGGGTTCCGGCGGAGTCGATAACTCCGTCTCCTCGGATGATAAAAGCGCCATCAATGGAAGAAAATTCCTTGATAGTCTCGTCCATGAAAGGATTGAGAACATTTCGATCCACTTCGGCATAACCGTAAAATGGATTGAGCACTAAGGGCTTTACCATTGTGCTGACTTTGGCCGAATCCCCCACCACGAAAAGGCAACCGACCGGTTTGCCTTCGCGGCCCTGCACCGCCAATTCGGTGGCGATGGAGAGCAGCCGCTCCATTACTTCAACCTTAACCGATTTTGGAAGCAAATTTTTCTCGCTGACAATGATGGACTGGAATTCCTTGGCCACATCTACAATGACAATGGTGTCAAGTAGATTGCTGCCGGGGATCCCTCCGACACAACAGAGTTTCTCATCGGAATCAATGAGCCCGCGCGTCAGCCCGATGAGAACGGCGCTGCGCAACTGGGAAAGGCGCTGCTGGGAGACCGAGCGCAGTTCGATGGATGCAACCTTTTCCTTTTCGCTACTCTTTTTCTTTTGAGCTGTCCGGTTACTGCGCAATCTGAGGGGAGCGTGGGTGACGACAATCGTTTTCAATTGCCGGATCGACCTGGGAAGATCGATGGCTCCGGCAAATGTTTCCGCAAACAGCAATAGGGTAGAGCAGCCCGCAGTTTTGGCGATGGCGGCGGCTTCTTTAAGCAAGAAGGAATTGAATCGCGCCTGTGACCGCTCCGGGCGGGCAAGCAGGCCGCCCATCCCTTGCACCACTCTCTCCCGAAACGTATTCAGATCGGAGGAGGTAATAATGTGATCGACTACGCTTTTCTCCTGAAATTGGCGGGCGATGGAAGCGAGAACTTCCAGATAGTTTTTTTCGTTCTCGGAAGCCAGCATCAAAATAAAGATGCGAACCTTTTTGTACTCGGACATGCCATTTTTGTACTCGGACATGCCATCGTAATGAATGCCTTCAGGGCAGCGGCCGATGGCAAACAGATAGGGCCGCTTCATCTTTAACCTGAGATGGGGAAAAGCCACTCCATTGCCCAAATAAGTGGTCATGGAACTTTCCCGCTCCAGAATGGCTCGCAAAAGCTTGGCCGAGTCCATCTTTTCAGTCGAACGGGAGATGGATACACGCAATAATTCCTGCAAGGCTCCTTTAAGATCCTTGCTTTTTATATCGATGATGCGCGATTTCGCCAAGTAACGATCCAGCCGCATGAAAAAATGGGTTTCCGCCGGGAGGCGGTGGTTGGAGTTGATTTGTGGGTTAGGTTAACCCGGTAACGGATTGAAGCTCTATTTTTCCCATACCAGGGCTCCCTTTTTGATTTCGTAAAGGAGCCCTATAATGAGCACAGAAAGAAAAAACAGGACTGGTGAAAGGATGGGAATTCCGGCGGCCAGAAATTCACGATAAACGATTGCCCACGGAAACAAAAATACGATTTCTACATCGAATAATATGAAGAGCATGGCGGTGACATAAAATTTAACAGATAATCGCGGGTGGCACTTACCGACTGCAATCATCCCGCACTCATAGGGCGAGTCTTTGAACTGATTGGGTTTGGCCCGCTGCCCAAACAGATGGCTTACAGCAATAATGGCAATGGCGATTCCCACCGCCAAAACAATTTGAATAAGCAAGGGCATGTATTGAGCGAGAGTCATACTTGTAAAACAAAAGCTCAACCGCGGTAATTTCAAGCCGCTTTTGAAAATAATTTGAATTGGGCGGCTTTTTTTGACCGAACACGCCGCTAGCGTAACCGAATCCAGTCGATCCGCTTGATATCGGCGCTGCCCAGGCCCAGTTTTTCCCCAAATACCAGAATCGGCAAACGGCGGCCGATCGACCGGAATCCATCTTCTCGACGGTATTTGTTGAGGCGGCTGAGCGCGAGGGCATCCAGAACAACTGGATTGACACTCATCCAAAGCAAATCTTCGGAGCGCGTATAAAGTGAATTGAAGACCGGTCCGCCGATAAACTGGTAGCGCTCCATGGGCAAAATGGTGATGGCCAGGCTGGCCGTTATTTCTGGGATAGCCGCCACCTCGGAAGCGACAATGGGGGCGTTGGCAGGACTGGTAAAAAAACGATCCCGATTGCTCATGTTCCACAAACTGGCATTAACGATGGCGCCCGCTATGCCCACTGCCGGATGGTCCAGGACCATGGGAATGTTGATCCAGAAATCCACTTCGGTGAGTAGTATTTTGGGCAAATAACTTTTTCGATTCTCATCATTTCTAGCCAGGAATTCCATGCTTGGGTCGATGCCTTCGGAAAACAGATTTCCATGATAGCGGGGCAGGGGGCTATCATAAAACCAGATGGGATCGAAAAATTGTTCTGAATCGAGAATGTAAACCGGAACGCCCTCGAAAAATTTGCCCTTTTCACGCCGGCTGAGGGGCGGCAGAAAACCGGAGACGCGCAATAGTGATTCGTTCAAGTCGAGTAGAAATAGCTCGTCATTGGCAAAACCTCTTCGTTGCAAAGCTTTCAAGACAGCTTTGACCAATGCGGGGGGGGTGGCTATGCCGCTTCCCGAGTTGGTGTAAAGCTTGATGCCGGCCCGGCGTTTTTCTCCCGGCGCAAGCCGTTTGCCGGTTTTGTCCTCGAAGCTACGAAAGAGGGCCTCAACACCATTGGCGTACCTCTGCTGGCTGAATTCACCCAACTTGTACTCCCATACATAATGAGTGTAAATATCGCGCTGCCCCTCATAGCCCCAGAAGTCGCCCAAGGCCACCACAGGGATCAAAATGGTCATAATTATAAAAAGAAAGCAAGCCCTCATGTTCGGTTCTTGACAGTGCGCAAATGGGGTTGGAAATTAGAACCTTTCCCGAAATCGTCAATGGCAATAGAGAGAGAAATTATATGTACAGGGCAAGATTCTTTGCAACCTGCACAGCGATGCGCCCTGCATAAATCAATCGTGTTTAGAGGATAGATTTTAATCTTCATAGGCCATGTCGCATACTGCATTGAGAAAAAGAATATACTCGGCCTTGTTCCTTTCAGGAGTCTGCTTTTTGCTGTTCTCCTGCGCAAAACCGCCGCCCAAGGTGGAGGAATCCATCCTCGTGGCCAATAAGAATTTATCGGCCGGGAACACGCAGCAAGCCATTCTACTTCTCGAGGACCTGTTGAAAAGAAATCCGGGCCATCCCGCGGTCCTGGAAAATCTCGCTTTTGCCTACGCACAGAATGAACGGCACGAGATAGCGGCCTTTTATTTTTCAGAAGCGGCCGGCGCCGGGCCTGGTAAGGATCATTTTCTCCTTTATGCCGCGGAAGCGTTTCGCCAAGGCGGCAAAAAAAAGGATGCTGCGGAGAGTTACGGAAAATATTTGGAAGCCAATCCCAACTCTCCCGTGGAATGGAAAAAACTGGGCCGACTACAGGAAGAATTGAATGAATTAAGGAAGGCTATGGAGTCCTATTTGCAAAGCCAAAAATTGAAGCCGATCGGTGCTAACGCCATCAGGCTCGGATGGCTGTTTCGACAAATGAACAATCAGGCGCAGGCCGACAATTGGTTCAAAGCGGCTCTGGATGCAGCCGATGGGGCCGAAGGCGATGCTCTGCTGGGCCTGTTCGAAGGAGCGCTTCTGGAGGAAAATTTTGGCAAGGCGGAAGATTTGCTCTGGCGTCTCGATGACTCCCACCCCGGCCTTCTCGACCAATCGCATCTGGTCCGCAGCCGTGGGGAACTGGAAGAATGGCGCCGGCGGCAGGATGAACTGCAAAAGCAGCTCCTGGAACAGGAACGGATCGCCAGGGAGCTGCGGGAGCGCGCGGCCCGCCGGGAAGCGGAGGCGGCCGCATTGGCCGAAGCCAAAAAAAAGGAGGAAGAAGCCGCCCGGATATTGGAGGCCGCCCAGAAAAAAGAGCCTCCCCCGGCCACTGCCGATGGTTTTTTGCGGCAAGCCGGAGACAGCGTAGCAGCTGGTGACAGGGAAAAAGCCATCAAACATTACTGGGCATCCTTGAAACTTGACGACAAACCGGCTGAAGTTTGGCACGGGCTTTCCGATTTATTGCTCAAAGAGGGGAAACCCGGACTTTCGGAAGCAACCGCTCTGGAAGCCGTCCGCCGCGAACCTCAATCTGTATTATACACAATGCATTACTTGCGGGTAGCCCAGGAAACCAAAGACCCCGACCAGTTTATGGAAGAACTTATCTACGCCAAAGACAAAATTCCCGATAGTCCCGACATCACTCTGGCATTGGCCCGTGGCTACAAATCCATCAGAACCAGCTACCGCGAAGCCGCCATGCTCTATCGCGAATTTCTGGAAAGGGCGCCGAACCACCCGGAAAGGTCCAAGGCCCAAACAGAGCTCGACTCCCTGTCGGCCCCGGCCAATTGAATCCCCGCCCATTTCTAAACCTTTTTTATCCAATTCGGAAAGCTCAACGGTATGCCCCTGGTGACACGCAATTGTATTGAAGATATTCGGCGGCAGTTGAATATTTACGATGTCGTCTCGCCCGTGGTTTCCCTCAAGCGATCGGGCAAAAACTTCGTCGGCCTGAGCCCCTTCAATTCGGAAAAAACTCCCTCTTTTTTTATCCTGCCTGATAAAAATCTTTTCAAATGCTTTTCCAGCGGATTGGCTGGCGACCAGTTTCGATTCATCGAGCTGACCGAAAAATTGACCTTTAGCGAAGCGATTGAAGCAATTGCCAATCGCTTCAATTTCAAGCTGGAGTATGAAGGCGGGGCCGCGCCCAGAACCGAATCGCGCTCATTGAGGAAGGAAATCCTGGAAATCCACGATCTGGCCGCGGAATATTTTCACCAGGCCTTCAAGGCGGACAACGAGGATGCCCACCAAATGCGCCAATACTGGACGGTGGAGCGCAAGTTTACCCTGGAATTGGCCGACGATTTCAAGATCGGCTACTCACCCAGAAAACAAACCGGGCTGTTGGAAAATTTGCTGAAAAAAAACTACAGCCGCGACGCCTTCGACAAATGCGGGTTGTTTTATCTCAATTCCGGTAAGACCGGTAAGATTAATCCGGCCAGGTGCAAGTTCCGGTTTCGCGGCCGGCTGATGATTCCGATCCGCGATTACCAGGGGCAGGTAATCGCTTTTTCGGCCCGGCAAACAGAAATCACACCGACCGAAGACCCCAGCCATAAGGCGAAATACATCAACTCGCCCCAAACCCCCATTTTCACCAAAGGAAATATCGTTTTCGGCCTGGATCGGGCGCGCCGCCATATCAATGAGGTGAAAAAGTTCATCCTCGTCGAGGGACAACTCGATGCCATGCGGTGCTGGCAGCATGGTTTTAAAACCGTCGTGGCTCCGCAGGGCACTTCCATCACAAACGAACAATTGCGCCTCCTCAAACGTTACGCGGATAGACTCGATTGTGTGCTTGATGGGGACGAAGCGGGTCAAAAGGCGGCCCTCCGCCTGCTGCCCTTGACATTGGCGACTGGTTTGGAAACGCGTTTCCTGAACCTTGCCCCCGGAGAAGATCCCGACACCCTTCTGGCCGAGGGCAAGACCGAAGAGTTTGCCAAAAAAATGGAATCGGCCCTCTCGGAGATGCAATTCGCAGTTGCCGCCTTGTTGCCCGACGACAACCCCTCGGCCCGGCAAAAAGCGGAGGCGCTGGAAAAGATTTTTGAAATCGTTGTGCAAACGGAATCCGAAGCGGCGCAGCAATCCTACCTCATGGAAACAGGCAGGCTGTTGCGCCTGGTGGACATGGACGACCGGGCCGTTTACCAAAGATTTCTGCAATTCAAATGGCGCAAAAAAAGAAACAGGGCGTCAATTCCACTGGCTGAGGCAAGGCCGGAGGAAAAAGAAAAATACTCAGGGAGGTTGACAACTTCGGAATATGAGCTACTTTTGATAGCTTTCCACAATCAGGACCTCATCCAATATATTGCAGAAGTTATTGATAGTGAATGGATTGATTCAAGTCTCATTCACGGCAAACTTCTCGATCGAATTCTTGCAGAATACAAAGAGGACCTCTGGGAGGGGATTGAAAAGATAGATTTACTTTTTGAAACCGAGGAAGAAAAAAACGCCGCCTATTCATTAATGGCATTGGATCCGGTGGAACTAGGTTTTGAAGATCCAGTTGATATTGCCAACCGTTGTCTTAAATCACTTGCCGAAAAATATGCCCGTAAACAAAGTCGTAAAATTACCGATCAAATTGCAGCCCTGCCCACCCCATCGGATGAATTTCCTCAACTTCAGGGAAAGCTCGTAGAATTGCGCCGCCTTAAAAATAATCTTCCACTCATATCGATTTCAACCACCAGCAGCCCTGGTTAATCATTTATTCAATTATGCCCACGACCAAAACGAAGAAAAAAACCGAAACGGCCCCCGTTAAGAAAGCGCCTTCGAAAAAGCTCGAAACCAATAATAAAAAGCCACGGCCGCAAAAAGAAAAAAAGTCCCAGCCCAAGACAGAGCTTATCAACGAAAAGATACGGGGGCTCATCCGTCTCTCCAAAGAGCAGGGTTACCTGACTTTCAAGGATATCAACAAATCCCTCCCGGACACTGTCAACAGACCGGAGGAAATTGAGAATGTCATTTCCATTCTCGAAAACCTGGAAGTCAATATCATCGATTCGGAAGATGTCGAAAGGTATAAAGAGCGCCTCCAGAAATATACCGAGGAGGAGTTGCGAAGCTCTCAACTCGACATTCTGGACGATCCCGTGCGCATGTACCTCAAGCAAATGGGGCAAGTGCCGCTGCTCACACGGGAGCAGGAAGTGGCCATCTCCAAGCGAATTGAAAATGCCGAGCAAAGAGCGCAAAACGAGCTCTACTCGGTCGGGTTCACGGCCTCTTACCAGGTCGAACTGGCGCGCAAGCTCTACAACCGAGAAGAGCGATTTGATCGGCTGGTCCTGGACAAGAAAATCGACAGTCGGGAAAAATATTTCCAAAGCCTCCCCAAGCACATGGAGGCGATCGAGGAACTGCAAAAGCGCATGGACAAGGCCTGGATCAGTTCCCTCAATGCCACCTCGGTACCCAATGCCAAGCGCGCTCGCACCCGATTTAAAAAATACCAGGCGCAGCTCAAGCCGATATTCCGTAAATTCTGTTTCAAATTGAAAGTATTTGAAGAATACCTCAATTCCCTTCATCCGGCGCGCCGGAAGATCGAGATTCATTACGAGAACATCGATCTGGCAGAAAAGGCCCGCACCCGCAAACACAAGGCCATCAACACCGAAGATATCCACCGCAAGCTAAAGCAAATCGAAAATGAGCTGCACCTGGATCCGGCCGAATTTCTACGCATTATCCAAGCCGTGCGCAGAGGCATGCGCAAAGCCCATAAAGCCAAAACGGAAATGGTCGAGGCCAACCTGCGCCTGGTCATCAGCATCGCAAAAAAGTACACCAATCGCGGACTCTCATTTCTCGACCTTATCCAGGAAGGCAATATGGGTCTGATGAAAGCGGTGGAAAAATTCGAATACCGCCGGGGTTATAAATTTTCCACCTATGCCACCTGGTGGATTCGGCAGGCCATCACCCGTTCCATTGCCGATCAAGCCCGCACTATCCGCATCCCCGTGCACATGATCGAAACCCTCAACAAAGTCATGCAGGTGCAAAAACAACTCTTGCAGGAATTGGGGCACGAACCCACGGCTGAGGAAGTGGCCGATGAGATGCAACTACCCGTGGAGCGCGTTAAGGCCATTATGAAAATGGCTCAGCAACCCATCTCATTGCAAAGTCCCGTAGGCGATAGCGACGACACCAATTTTGGCGATTTTATAGAGGACAAAGGTGCGGAAAACCCCTACGACATGACGGCCTACAGCCTGCTCCGGGAAAAAATCATGGACGTCCTCGACAGCTTGACCGAGCGAGAGAGACGCGTCCTCTCCCTGCGATTTGGCTTGGTCGATGGATACAGCCGCACCCTTGAGGAAGTGGGCCGCCAGTTTAACGTAACCCGTGAACGCATCCGCCAGATTGAGGCCAAAGCCCTTCGCAAAATGCGCCACCCCACCCGAATCCGGCAGTTGCACGGCTTCTTCGAGCCCTACCAGGCCAACCGCCGATTGGAAACTGCCCAGCGCCGCAACTAGCGCCAGCCAACGTCAGAATTGCTGGTTGACAAATCTCAGCCGTAAGTGGACAATTACTGAAGAACGACTAAACCCTATCTACCCACATAAAAAATGCAGCTCAGTCAGGCAGCGGCTTCACCCATCGGTTTTTTACAAGGGATCGGAACAACCGAGCTCCTCATCATTTTTTTTGTAGTCCTCCTTTTATTTGGGGCCAAGAAACTCCCCGAGCTGGCCCGAGGCATGGGAAAATCGATCAAAGAGTTCAAAAAAGCCACCAACGAAATCGAAGAAGATATCCGCACCGCTATCGATTCTCCGGAACCCCCTGCCAAACCGCAAGCCCAAGTAGATATACCCAATAAAGTTTCCCCGGCACAGGAGCCAGCCCCCCTAGCAGCAGAATCCACGGATGCCGAACAAGCCACTCCCCAGGTAGAAGGAAATAAATCCTGATAGAAATCCGCCAGCGCCGAGCGCGGGCCAGTCTATCTTTTGGGGTCAAGTGAGGGCGCTGAATTAACCCAGATTTATCATCTGGGAAACAGTAGCTTCAAATGAGAATCAACCCGACGGTTATGACGGCTCCGAGGAGGAGGGCGGCGAGGATTTCCTTGCGAACGTCCATGCCCATTGAGGCTTCGAGATTTGGATGTAATTCGCGCCTGGTCCCGGCAGTTATTTCTTTCGCCTTCATGTAACCTTAAAAGTCGGTCGGGAAAGAACTTTCCTTTAGCCCAAACGGCAATAATTTGGCTTTGGATGAGGTTTCGCACACCCCTCAGGGATGGACGAACTCGTGTTCGGGGTGGCGGATGGTGAGCACCGGACAGGGCGCTTTGCGGACTACTTTTTCGGCCGTACTGCCGAGAAACATGTGTTTGACGGCCCCGTGCCCGTGCGTTGCCATGATAATCAAATCGACAACTTCTCGCCGGGCAACTCCTATGATCTCTGGAAAAGGCTCTCCCACCCGCAACTCGGAACTCACTTTTACGCCCTCGGCGGCTACCCGTTCCTCAATTTTATGCAGATGTTTATTGGCGGCTTTCTGAATCTGCAAGTCAAGGTCCCCGGAATCCACCCCAATGGAATAAGCAACCGGAAATATGGTGCCGCTGGTGACATGGATTAGGAGCACTTCGGCATCGAATTTTTTGGCCAGTTCGATAACGTAGGATTGAGCATGGGCAGCAAAATCCGAGAAATCGGTCGGATAGAGAATTTTTTTCAGTTCAATCATAATACCACCTCCATTTTCATTCTAATTGGAACCTCCCTCATCGCAGGCATTCCCTTATTGAACATTAATCAGGTTAGATTATAGTGTCAAATGAATGGAGGGGAAATTAGGGCAAAATGGCACAATCACAGGAAAAATGAGCGAAAAAGGCTGGATCTGGCCATTTCTGCTGGGAGCGGCTATCACCTATGCTTCCTCCAGGCCGCTTGTGGAGACACCCTCCATTTTGTATTTCGACAAGGTTGTGCATTTTTTCGTTTTCGGTTTGTTCGCCACACTCCTTTATCGATTTCCGGCAGGAGCGTTTAAAAAACAAAGCAAGGCGGTTTACGCCGTGGCCCTGACCGCGCTCTTCGGCCTCAGCGATGAATGGCACCAATATGTCCAGCCGGTTCGTTATTTAGAATTGGGTGACATTGCGGCAGACTTCATGGGCGCCTTGACGGCTGTGGCGGCCTACCGGTTCTGGACTTTTTATCGAAATATGCTTGAAAAGGAATTATTTCAATTTACTCGGCTTTGGCTCGGCCTAAAATCTATTTTAAAGCGTCAATGAATGAAATAGAAGCCAAAGCTCAAATCGCACGATTGCGCAAGGAGATCGAAAGACACAACGATCTTTACTTTCGGCGGGCCGAGCAGGAAATTTCCGATCCCGAATACGACCGGCTGAAAAGGGAACTTGCGGATTTGGAGATTGAGTTCCCGATGCTGGCTTTGGAGACCTCGCCTTCGCTCAGAGTCGGCGACGACCGCGCGGAGGGTTTTGTCACCTATCGCCACCGCCAGCCCATGCTCAGCTTGGACAATACCTATAACCGGGAGGAACTGTTCGATTTTGAAAAACGCCTGAAAAAGCTCTTTGGGGACGAACCGCTCGATTTTGTGGTGGAACCGAAGATTGACGGCCTCGCCGTGAGCCTGACTTATGAAAACGGTAAATTTGTTCGCGCGGTCACCCGGGGCAATGGCGCGGAGGGGGACGACATAACCCGCAATGTCGATTTGATTCGTGGATTTCCACGTTCTCTGGAAGGAGCCAATGCACCGGAAATTATCGAGATACGGGGAGAAATTTATATGACCCTGGAAGAGTTTAATCGGATCAACGTAGAACGTGCCGAACAGGACCTGCCTTTGTTTGCCAATCCCCGGAATTTTGCCGCTGGTACGGTCAAACTCCTTGATCGGCGCACGGCCGCCAGCCGAAAACTGGAAATTGTCCTCTACGCCATGGGGCATTGCCAGCCAATGCCATTTGTCCGCCACAGCGAGTTTCAGGAGACTCTCCGCCAATGGCGGTTTCCGGTAGTGGAAAAATACTGGCAGTCAACCGGCATTGTAGAGGCTTGGCAATGTATTGTGGAATTGGAGAAGTTAAGGGACGTTTTTGCCTATGCCACCGACGGCGCCGTGATAAAGCTCGATTCGCTGCCTTTGCAGGAACGGGCCGGGTCCACGGCAAAAGCTCCCCGATGGGCCATCTCCTACAAATTTGCCGCCGAACAGGCTGAAACAAAACTCAATGACATAACGATTCAGGTCGGGCGGACCGGGGCCCTCACTCCCGTGGCCGAACTGGAGCCGGTTCTTTTGGCGGGAACCACAGTTTCCCGCGCCACTCTTCACAATGCCGATGAAATAGCCCGGAAAGACATCCGCGTGGGCGACATCGTGGTGGTGGAAAAAGCGGGAGAAATCATTCCGGCTGTGATCAGCGTGGTTAAAGCAAAACGAGCGCCGCAGAGGGCTCCCTATGTGTTTCCGGCCCATTGTCCGGCCTGCGGCGCAGAGGCCGTCAGGCTTGAGGGAGAGGCTGCCTGGCGCTGCCCGAACGCGGGCTGTCCCCCGCAAGTGCGCCGTCGAATCGAGCACTTCACCGGTCGGCAGGCCATGGATATTGAAGGGCTCGGCATAGCCGTGGTGGATCAGTTGGTGGAAAGGGGTCTGATTCAAAATATCGCGGATCTATACCAATTAACCGAGGAGGATTTGCTTCCTTTGGACAAGTTTGCCCAAAAATCTGCGGGAAATTTAATCATCGCTTTGGTAGCGAGCAAAAAGGCCGAATTGTGGCGGCTCATTCACGGACTCGGCATCCAGCATGTGGGAACGGGCGCTTCCAAGGATTTGGCCAATCACTTCAGGTCTCTGGAAAAAATCAGAGTGGCGGACGAGGAAACTTTGGTCGAAATCGATGGCATCGGTGAAATTATGGCCCAAAGCATTCGGCAGTTTTTTTCCCAGAAGGAAAATCACGCAACCGTCGAGCGCCTTATTAATGCCGGGCTATCCGTTGCCCAGGAGGATTTGATCAAGGAGGCGGATCTGCCTCTGAAGGGCCGAATTTTTGTCCTCACGGGAACCTTGCTGACTCTGAACAGGGAAGAGGCCAAAGCCCTTATCGAGAGAGCGGGTGGCAAAGTGACGGGCAGCGTGAGCAAAAAAACAAGCTACCTGCTGACAGGGGAATCTCCCGGCTCGAAGTTCGCCAAGGCGGAAAAACTGGGCGTTCCCATTATTGGCGAGGATCAATTGAGGGAAATGGTCCCCGATCAGTGAGCCGAAGGCGGTATTTCAATAACCCTGCCGCTGTAAAGCGGTTTGCAGCTGGGTTTGGAATTCCATAAAATCTTCGCTATCCGGCTTGTAACCTTGGCGGGCGGGGACGAGCCCAAGACGGCCCATGGTGTCGATCTGCCAATCAGCTTTTTCTCCATCGCTGAAGCAGACCGTTCCGCTGACCATCGTGCCCGGCTTGACCAGTTTGTCCACCTCGATCCTTACTCCCCCTTCGTCCGCGACCAATCCAACGGAGTTGGAGTTCCCAGCGGGCTTTTTACTTTCCTCACGGTCTTTGAGGGATAGATCGAGATCATCGACGAGGAAACGCACATCCATATAGGTGAGGCTGAGCTTCCATTGGTCTGACATTTTTTTCTGGATTTCCGCTAGCCCGGAAATTTCATAAAAAAAGTATCGCTGATATGCTTATCTGCTGATATACAGCAGGATAGATTAAACATTAAAGCAATATCAGCGATGACAAAAAGTAAACAATTAGAACTACAGTTGACAAGGGTAAAAGGCCGCCGTGTGCGGGTTGATTTTAAGGGCGGTGAGGTTACTTCGGATGCCGGGCTGCTTTTGATCCGGGAAGTGGATCGGCGGTTGGGCTTGACCGAGCAAGCGGCCCGGCAATTAGTAGACAAACGGCAGAAGGGCAAAGTGCGCCATGAGATGCTGGCCATGATCCGGCAGCGCGTTTACGGGCTGGTGGCGGGCTATGAGGATTTGAACGACTTTGACACCCTGCGCCGCGATCCTTTGTTGCAAACGGTAACGGGGCGCACTGAAGCGTTGGCCAGCGCGCCGACTTTGTGTCGTTTTGAAAACGGGCAGGATCGGCGGGCAGCCTTTGCCCTGAACGAGTTGTTGGTCGAACAGTTCATGGGCTCCTTTGCCGAGGAACCCGAAGAGATCATCCTGGACTTTGACGCCACCGACAATCCGGTGCACGGGCTCCAGGAGGGACGTTTTTTCCACGGTTATTATGATCATTACTGTTTTCTGCCGCTGTATGTTTTTTGCGGCGATCAGCTTCTGGTGGCCTACCTGCGGCCCAGCAAGATCGATGCGAGCAAGCATGCCGGGGCCATCCTCAAATTGCTGGTTAAACGGATTCGCCAAAGCTGGCCCCATACGCGGATTATTTGGCGTGCCGACAGCGGATTCTGCCGGGATCGGATTCTCTCGTGGTGCGAGCGCAACGAGGTTTATTTTATAGTGGGAACGGCCCGCCATGCACGCTTGCAGCAAGCGGCCCGGCAGTTGCAGGAGCAAGCCAAACAATGGTTCGAGGGTAGCGGCAGAAAGCAACGGCTGTTTCAGCACTTCGAGTATGGGGCAAAATCGTGGCGGCGCCAACGCCTTATCATCCACAAAGCCGAACACACCGCACAGGGGTCCAACCCGCGCTTCGTGGTGACGAACCTGCAGGGCGATCCCCAAGAGCTTTACGACAAAGTATACTGTGGCCGCGGTGAGATGGAGAACCGGATCAAGGAACAGATGCAATTGTTCAGCGAACGCACCAGCGCGCATAAATGGTGGGCCAACCAGTGGCGATTGCTCTTGTCGGGGCTGGCCTACACCTTGATGGAAGCCTTGCGCCGGTTCGCATTAAAAGGGACGAAGTGGGCGCGGCTCCAATGCCACAGTCTACGGCTAAAATTAATCAAGATCGGAGCGGTAATCGTGCGCAACACCCGAACGATTCACTTTCATCTAAGTGAAAGTTATCCATGGGCCAGTCTTTTCAACCATGCGGCCCGCCGGTTGGTGCCAACCTAACCCGGATATTTCGTAAAAAAAGTATCGTTGATATGCTTAACTGCTGATATACAGCAGGATAGATCAATAATTAAAGCAATATCAGCGATGACAAAAGGTAAACAATTAAAGCTACAGTTGACAAGGGTAAAAGGCCGCCGTGTGCGGGTTGATTTCAAGGGCGGAGAGGTTACTTCGGATGCCGGACTGCTTTTGATCCGGGAAGTGGATCGGCAGTTGGGCTTGACCGAACGAGCGGCCCGACAGTTAGTGGACAAACGGCAGAAGGGCAAAGTACGCCATGAGGTATTGGGGATGCTGCGGCAGCGCGTTTACGGGCTGGTGGCGGGCTATGAGGATTTGAACGACTTTGATACCCTGCGCCACGATCCATTGTTGCAAACGGTAACGGGGCGCATTGAAACGTTGGCCAGCGCGCCGACTTTGTGTCGTTTTGAAAACGGGCAGGATCGGCGGGCGGCCTTTGCGGTAAACGAGCTGTTGGTCGAACAGTTCATGGGCTCCTTTGCCGAGGAACCCGAAGAGATCATCCTGGACTTTGACGCCACCGACACTCCGGTGCACGGGCTCCAGGAGGGACGTTTTTTCCACGGTTATTATGATCATTACTGTTTTCTGCCGCTATATGTTTTTTGCGGTGATCAGCTGCTGGTGGCCTACCTGCGGCCGAGCAAGATCGATGCCAGCAAGCATGCCGGGGCCATCCTCAAATTGCTGGTTAAACGGATTCGCCAAAGCTGGCCCCGTACGCGGATTATTTGGCGCGCCGACAGTGGATTTTGTCGAGACCGGATACTCTCTTGGTGCGACCGCAACGAAGTTAGTTACATCGTGGGGATGGCTCGCAATGCACGCTTGCAGCAAGACGCCCAGCAGTTGCAAAAGCAGGCCAAAGAATGGTTCGAACTAAGGGGTAAAAAACAACGGTTATTCCAGGACTTCGTCTATGCTGCCGATTCGTGGCGATGGCTGCGGTTGGTCATCCATAAAGCCGAACACACCGCACAGGGGTCCAACCCGCGCTTCGTGGTGACGAACCTGCCGGGCGATCCCCAGGAGCTTTACGACAAGGTATACTGTGGCCGCGGTGAAATGGAGAACCGAATCAAGGAACAGATGCAATTGTTCAGCGAGCGCACCAGCGCCCATCAATGGTGGGCCAATCAGTGGCGATTGCTCTTGTCGGCGCTGGCCTACACCTTGATGGAAGCCATGCGCCGGTTAGCCTTAAAAGGGACGAAGTGGCCGCGGGCCCAATGCCACACCCTGCGGCTCAAATTAATCAAGATCGGAGCGGTCATCGTGCGCAACACCCGAACGATTCACTTTCACCTAAGTGAGAGTTATCCTTGGGCCAGTCTTTTCAACCATGCGGCCCGCCGATTGGTGCCAACCTAAAGGGTGCATTGGTGCTGCCCCCGGCACTACCGAACCAATGGGGGAAAGGGGGCAGTGTCTCTACACCCTGAAAAACACCTAAAAATCAAGACGATCTGCTCAAAATACAAAGAAATCCATCTCCAATAGCAATAACGAGCCAAACTTTACCCTTCATGAAATATCCGGGCTAACCCGGATATTTCGTAAAAAAAGTATCGTTGATATGCTTAACTGCTGATATACAGCAGGATAGATCAATAATTAAAGCAATATCAGCGATGACAAAAGGTAAACAATTAAAGCTACAGTTGACAAGGGTAAAAGGCCGCCGTGTGCGGGTTGATTTCAAGGGCGGAGAGGTTACTTCGGATGCCGGACTGCTTTTGATCCGGGAAGTGGATCGGCAGTTGGGCTTGACCGAACGAGCGGCCCGACAGTTAGTGGACAAACGGCAGAAGGGCAAAGTACGCCATGAGGTATTGGGGATGCTGCGGCAGCGCGTTTACGGGCTGGTGGCGGGCTATGAGGATTTGAACGACTTTGATACCCTGCGCCACGATCCATTGTTGCAAACGGTAACGGGGCGCATTGAAACGTTGGCCAGCGCGCCGACTTTGTGTCGTTTTGAAAACGGGCAGGATCGGCGGGCGGCCTTTGCGGTAAACGAGCTGTTGGTCGAACAGTTCATGGGCTCCTTTGCCGAGGAACCCGAAGAGATCATCCTGGACTTTGACGCCACCGACAATCCGGTGCACGGGCTCCAGGAGGGACGTTTTTTCCACGGTTATTATGATCATTACTGTTTTCTGCCGCTATATGTTTTTTGCGGTGATCAGCTGCTGGTGGCCTACCTGCGGCCGAGCAAGATCGATGCCAGCAAGCATGCTGGGGCCATCCTCAAATTGCTGGTTAAACGGATTCGCCAAAGCTGGCCCCGTACGCGGATTATTTGGCGCGCCGACAGTGGATTTTGTCGAGACCGGATACTCTCTTGGTGCGACCGCAACGAAGTTAGTTACATCGTGGGGATGGCTCGCAATGCACGCTTGCAGCAAGACGCCCAGCAGTTGCAAAAGCAGGCCAAAGAATGGTTCGAACTAAGGGGTAAAAAACAACGGTTATTCCAGGACTTCGTCTATGCTGCCGATTCGTGGCGATGGCTGCGGTTGGTCATCCATAAAGCCGAACACACCGCACAGGGGTCCAACCCGCGCTTCGTGGTGACGAACCTGCCGGGCGATCCCCAGGAGCTTTACGACAAGGTATACTGTGGCCGCGGTGAAATGGAGAACCGAATCAAGGAACAGATGCAATTGTTCAGCGAGCGCACCAGCGCCCATCAATGGTGGGCCAATCAGTGGCGATTGCTCTTGTCGGCGCTGGCCTACACCTTGATGGAAGCCATGCGCCGGTTAGCCTTAAAAGGGACGAAGTGGGCGCGGGCCCAATGCCACACCCTGCGGCTCAAATTAATCAAGATCGGAGCGGTCATCGTGCGCAACACCCGAACGATTCACTTTCACCTAAGTGAGAGTTATCCTTGGGCCAGTCTTTTCAACCATGCGGCCCGCCGATTGGTGCCAACCTAAAGGGTGCATTGGTGCTGCCCCCGGCACTACCGAACCAATGGGGGAAAGGGGGCAGTGTCTCTACACCCTGAAAAACACCTAAAAATCAAGACGATCTGCTCAAAATACAAAGAAATCCATCTCCAATAGCAATAACGAGCCAAACTTTACCCTTCATGAAATATCCGGGCTAAAGGGCGCATTGGCGCTGCCCCCGGCGCTACCGAACCAATGGGGGAAAGGGGGAAGTGTCTCTACACCCTGAAAAACACCTCAAAATCAAGACGATCCGCCCAAAATACAAAGAAATCCATCTCCAATAGCAATAACGAGCACGAGCCAAACTTTACCCTTCATGAAATATCCGGGCTAGCGACATTCCCTGCGCAACCCATTGAGCCAGGCTATCTTTCTGTTCCGCCGATAATTCCATGATTTATCTTCTGCTATTGTTGCGATCTGGATGCAGATTTTATATGCTAGGACTCGACACACTCAAAACTGTATCCTGAAACCTGTTTTTCCACCTCCTGAAAATATTGACTCATCATTCACCATGAAAAAGCAGAAGGGTCGGCCTTCCATCAATCATGCCATATAATTGGCCAGTTCCTTGGTCAAGTAATCGACATTGCGTTTCACGGTGACGTCCTGCTCCATCATGTTGACCACTGTTTTGCAGGCATGGATGACGGTGCCGTGGTCCCTACCGCCAAAATTTTCCCCGATCTCCTGAAGGCTGTGGTTGGTCAGGTTGCGGCTTAAATACATGGCGATTTGCCGGGGAAAAGCGATATTGCTGGGACGTCTGCGGGTTATCATGTCGCCCAGGCGTAGTTGGAAAAACTCTACCACTTTTTTCTGTATTTTTTCAATGCTGATCTGATTCTGGGCTTCTTCCTGGAAAGTGTAGTGCAATAATTTTTCCACGATATCGATATTGAGGTCTTGGTTCATCAAAGTGCCGTAACTAGCAACCTTGATCAGTGCGCCCTCCAGCCTGCGAACATTGCTGGTGATGCGCTGGGCCAAAAATTGCAGAATTTCATCGGAGATGTTGAAATTCATGGCTTTGGCTTTGTTGCTCAGGATGGCTTGGCGGGTCTCAAGATCTGGCGCTTGAATATCCGTGACCATGCCCCATTGAAACCGTGAAAGGAGCCGATTTTCCAACTTGGAGATATCGCTGGCGGGGCGGTCGCTGGTCAGGCAAATCTGCCGCTGCGCCTCGAACAATTCGTTGAAGGTGTGGAAAAACTCTTCCTGAATCCGTTCCTTGCCGGCCAGGAACTGGACGTCGTCAATGAGCAATAGCTCAATATTGCGGTAAAATTTACGGAAATTGACGAGTGTGTGCTCCTGAATGGCCCGAATAAATTCGTTGGTGAACTTCTCGCAGGAAACATAGACCACCCTGGCATCCGGGTTATCATCAAAAACGGAGTGCGCGATGGCATGCAGCAGATGGGTTTTGCCCAGGCCGGTATCGGCGTAAAGAAAAAGCGGATTGTATGCTTTGGCTGGCAGTTTGGCCACCGCCATGCTGGCCGCATGGGCCAGTTGATTGCCGGAACCGACAATAAAATTTTTAAATGTATTTCGCGGGTTTATCAGCGGGGAACTCGTTTTGCCCCTGTTCGTATTCGGTGCAGTTCGGTTGTTAGAACCCATCCGGCCATCTCTCTCAGGCAATCTTTGGGAAGAGGATGGTTGGGCCGGTTTCGACTTTTCGGGGCAGCCCTCGACTTTTAATACCACCTCATAGGTTCGGCCGCCAGCCAGTTTAAATTTCTCCTCAATGAGGTCTATATAATTATCTTTGATCCATATCTCGGCAAACTCGTTAGGGACGCCCAGCACTATCCTCCCATCTTGCACTTCCAGGCAGCGCAGGTTGGCAAACCAAGCATCAAAAATATCACGTTGAAAGAGCGATTTGAATTCTTCCTTTACACTGTACCAAAGGTTTTCTACGGCCGCGCTCTGTGTCATATTGGCAATAAATCATAAAATTATTCATATTGGGGAACTATACAACATATTGGGGAACTATACAACTGAACCCACAATTAATATTATCAATACTCTACCCATAAACGATTCAAAATTCTCTTCAGAGGGGTGATTGACAATGGAATGAATAATTTTCAGATACCTAATTTAATTTTTAAAATATTATTGATTAACGGATTATAAAACTAGCAGACAGTAGGGTGAAAAAAAAGGATGGACCAAGGGGGTTGCCATTATTTCCCATTTCAAACCTTCACCGGCCAGCGGTTTATTCATAATTTCTAAAGATTTCTTCTTTTCAAGTTCAACTTTTTAACAACTTGTTCACACCGGCGGTGATGATAACATTTAGGTGGATTTTCCTGCCGTGAGCAGTTGATCGAAAAAATTGCGCAACAGCCTTGTGACAAGGCATTCCAGTATAAATTCGGTTAGGGTGTTAATGGTTTCGGGATAAAACCGATACGTATTTTTCCACTAAAATTATTAACTTGGCAACCCTTGATATGGAGATTTGCAATTTTTTTTCCGCGGTTGGCTGAAGACCTTTTTCCAGGCCGCTTAACTGCGCTTCATAAATGAAATCAGGCGGTCGTTGAACTCCTGGGCTGAATCGTGGCCGGGTGCACGCAGCGCCTGCTCCATGGTGGCCACTTCCACCAGGCGGGCAAGGTCGCGCCCCGGGCGCACCGGCAATTCGATATGGGGCACCTTGATGCCGAGGATTTCAAAAAAATTGCGTTACAATCCAGTACGATCCTCATCCATGCCGGGCGCCCATTCGGAGAAAGTCACCACCAGGTCCACCCGTTTTTCCAGGCGTACGGCCCGTATGCCGAACAGTTCCGCCACATTTATAATGCCCAGCCCGCGGCATTCCATGTAACTGCGGTTGAGCTCCGAGCTGGTGGCCATCAGCTAGCGCTCGTTGAGCAGGCGCACGGCCACGACATCGTCTGCCACCAGGCTGTGCCCGTGTTCGAGCAGGGCCAGGGCGCACTCGCTCTTGCCAATGCCGCTGCCTCCGCGAATGAGAGTGCCGATACCTCGAACATCCATCATGGTGCCGTGGAGGGTGACTCGTGGGGCAAATTTTTCTTCCAAAAGAATAACGGCCGTGGTCGTAAAATCCCTTGAAGTCAAGGGCGAGCGCATGAGGGGAATATTGCGTTTTTTGGCGATTTCCAGCATTGGGCCGGTGGGCAGCAAATTGCGTGATACAATTATGCAGGGTATTTGGCGATCGGCCACTTCGTGCAATACCTGGTCTTGCTTTTTTTTGCTGAGATCCCGCATATAGCTCATTTCACCGGCTCCGAATAACTGTATCCTCTTGGCTGCAAAATATTTATAATACCCGGTTAACACCAGCGAAGGGCGATTGACACTTTTGTCCCGGATGCGGCCCGACATTCCCTTTTCGCCCGTCAGAAGGCGCAGTTTGAGGATTTCCCGGAAGGAATCGTAAAATTCCTGGACGGTTATGCTGTCGATAAATTTTGGGGCTGATTTCGGAGGCATGGCGTTAAAGGTGGACTATGCTAGAGGTTGAATTTTTCGCCCAGATAAAGGCGGCGGCTCTGGGCATCGTTGAGGAGGAAGTCGCTCGAACCTTCGCACAGTACGCTGCCATCGTGCATGAGGTAGGCCCGATCCACGATTTCCAGGATTTCCCGTACGCTGTGGTCGGTTATGAGCACCCCGATGCCTTTTTTGGCGAGGGTTCCAATTATGGCCTGTACTTCGTTCACGCTGATTGGGTCGATATTGGCAAAAGGCTCATCCATGAGAAGAAAACGCGGTTTGGTGACCAGCGCCCGCGATATTTCAAGGCGGCGCTGTTCCCCCCCGCTTAGAGTATAGGCCTTCTGCCTGGCCAACGGGGTGAGGTTGAGTTCGTTCAGATGCTCTTCGACCGTCTCGGACCGCTCCCGGCGGTTCAAGGGGAGAGTTTCAGCCACTGCCCGGATATTCTCTTCAACCGTTAGTTTGGCGAATACGGAGTGTTCCTGTGGAAGATAGCCGATGCCCATGCGAGCTCGTTTATACATCGGGACGCGGGTAATATCACGCCCATCTAGCCACACCGCTCCACCCGTGGATTCGAGCAAGCCGACAATGATGTAAAACGAGGTCGTCTTGCCAGCGCCATTGGGCCCCAGCAAACCGACCACTTCGCCGCTCTTCACTTCCAGATCGACTTTATTGAGGACGCGCCGACGGCCAAAATCTTTAATCAGACCTTCCGCATTAATGGTTGCTACACCGTTTTCCATCATTCACCCACCGCTTCTTTGTTTTCCTTTTCCTCTACCTCTTCGAACCCAAGATCGGGCAAGGCGCCACCGCCCAATGTTATGGTGGGCCGCTCTCTATCGGCCTCGCTCGCCTGCTTATCGGGATTTGGAAGCACAGTAACCTGGCGTTCGCCCTTGTTCAAAACGATTTGCCACCCGGATATTTCAGTTTCACCGTCAACGACTCGGGGTGAGTCACTGAGAACGACCTTGCCTTCCCTGGGCAGGACTTCCGCCCGCCCGGCGTAGGCGATGCGCCCGGTCTGGAATATTTCAACATTTCCGGTGGCCACAATACTTTCGATGGCTCCTATCTCTCCTACCGTTGCGTCGGGATCGTTTTCCTGGTTTTCACGCAGGGCGATAATTTCCATGCGGTCGCTTTTAACGACCAGGTTGGTTGCCTCCACCTGGACGTTTTGATCGAAGTAAAAATAATTCTTATCCTCTGTGCTTTTCATCTGCAAATGATCGCTGACAATCACGGTGGTTTCTGCCGGTTGAGCGGATTCCTCGGCCCCGGGTAAAGACAGCGGCAACAGTAACAAGGCAAAAATCAGCGCGAAGGACGGCTTGATCGAGAGAACGTTCATAAAATTCCCCCTCACTTCAGAATCCCCGCCAATCCTTGCCGGAAAGACACGCGCACATTTTTATCGACGGTGATGGTACGGGAGCCGCCCGTCCATTTCCAATCCTCCCCCTCGATCTGAAACTGATTGCCGGTAATTTTAATTTCCGACTTCCCCAAGGCCTGGCTTTGGCTGACCAGCATGGTGGCGGCAGGGCTTTCTATGGTGGTGTGGACTTTAAGGTCCGCCTTGCCGGAAAAAAGACGCAGTTCCATGCCGACTACATCAATCCTTTCATCATTGACATAGCGCCCCTCGCGCCCACGCAGCTCCCAGATTTTATAACCATTTTGGCCGAACATAGGGAGCTTGAAATCAAGAACCGGCGCATCCGGCGCCAGACGGGCCTCCAAAACATTCACGCCAACCGGAGAATGAGGGAAAATCAAAACCGAAATGGCCATGAGGAATGTATAGAAAAATACATAACACTCGTGCCCATGACGACTGGAAGCATCCTTCAAACCCTGGAATTCATCTCCGCTTTCTATCGCCATATTTTCAGCCTAGGAAATTCAGGGGCAGTGATTCAATGAATAAAAAATAATTTGCGCCTTTCCCGGCAACAATCACCGCCTAATCGAATCCATCCGACCATGCCCCGTTAATGAAAGATTAATTGCAATTTTTCAAGTTCGACAGGATTGAGACTCAGGCCGATCCGCTTCCAGCGCATCGCAGAATTGGTTGCAGAGGGTTTGTTTAGTGAATTCCTGCTGGATGGCGGCTTGGCCGCGTTGGCCGATTGCGGCCAATTCGTCCGGTTTCATTTCTAGGCAATGGTTGAGGATTTTGACGAATTTACCTACATCGGAGTGGTTGACGTGCCATCCGCAGTCGTGCCGCTGGAGGATGTCGGCGATGTGGCTGGGTTTGGGACCGAGATAGAGAAATGGTTTGCCCAGGGCCATAGCCCCGTAAAATTTGCAGGGATGGTTGCAACCGGTCATGCGTTTACCCAGGGCGACCAGGTGCAGGTCCGCTGCGGATAGTGAATATTTGATCCGGTCCAGAGGTTGGTAGGGTAAGGAAATGACATTGGGCGGATTATTGTGGGCGATGAAATTATCGATGTCTGTTTTCCCGTTTCCGCCGCCAATAAAGAAAAATACCGCCTTGGGATTATCGAGATAATGTCGGGACGCTTCCAGAAAGGTGGTCAATGGATGGCATAGGCTGTGGTTCCCGCTGTACATGACGACGAATTTACCCTCCAGTCCATATTTCTGGCGAAAGGGATTTTCACTGTGAGGAATAGCATTTAAATGCTCATTGAGGGGCCAGGTCGGAATGATGGAGAGTCGGCCCTTGGGCCGGATTTTTCGGGTCAATCGTTCCTTCATGAAACGGTCGAGCGCGATAACGTCGTCCGCGTTGGAGAGGATGCGGCGGTTGAGCCAGTCAAATAGCTTCACCGGCAAACTGTCGGGTTTGAACATACACATTTGCACGGCCTGGTCCGGGTTCAGGTCCAGAACCCACCATTTGATGGAAACGGCTCGAAAAAGGCGGATCAAAAGCGCCGTCGCACTGCCCATGGGCGGTGAGGTGGTAACTAGTACGGCTCGCAGGTTTTTGAGAAACAAGCCGCTAAAAAAGCATTGTTTTAAAAACAAAACCTGTCCCAGCAACCGAAGCGGAATGCTCTTTTTACCGAAGGATGAAAATGGAAACCGTCGTATTTCAACACCGTTGAGAACTTCCCGTGAAGGAAATTTACGGGCGGGATCATCGTAGCCGCAGTTGGCTGTGTAAACCTTTACCCTCCAGCCTCTTAGTGCCATTTCCATGGCAACGTCCGCGATATACTGGCCACCGCCCGCAGGATCGGGTAAATACACCTGCGTGATGACCAGAAGGGTTTTGGGCGTTTGCTTGCTCATGGTATCTTCAACTTTTCCATCGAATCGAATGGAAGGTTGCTGGTTTAAAGCATTTTGAGCAATCCGAATCCGGCAAATAGACCCGCCTAGGCCACAAATAAAGTATTGGACGAGAGGGAGAAAAATCTTTAGCCTCGCCTCCTTTTCAAATTAAAGAAGCTATTTATAGCTGCTAAAATCAGTCAAAAGGACATAGAAAACAACTGAATGGAACGCCTCCATTCATACTGGAGAATGGAGTATGTCAAAGCCCCCAAGGAAGACGAGGGCTTCCAAGACCTGTTCTCAACACTGCATCAAACCGAAAATGACAAGGACGCTCTCATTCTATGGCGAAGTTCGTTCAATTATTTGGTGCTCAACAAGTTTCCCTATAATCCCGGGCATTTGCTGGCCGTCCCCTATCGGAGCGCGGCCAATCTCGATGATTTAAGCGAAGAGGAGAGCAGCGACCTCATGGGCACAATTACAAAAGGCAAGCAAATCGTAGAAAAAGCCTTCCAGCCGGACGGTTTCAATATCGGCTTCAATTTCGGCTGTGCGGCCGGCGCCGGCATAACCACCCGGCTGTGCGGCCGGCGCCGGCATAACCACCCATTTGCATTGCCACATCGTTCCACGCTGGGGTGGGGACACCAATTTCATGCCGGTGATCGGGGAAACCCGCGTCCTCCCCCAGGCATTGATCGAAACCTGGGAAATCCTAAAAAAACATTGTTGATATTCTACCCTGCAAAAACCTTCGTCCACCGCCCTATGGATGGGCGAAAGAGCATTGCCTGAAATTATGCCCGAAAAGACTTTTCAATTTCCACACCCGCGCCTTTTACACGATCTCTACTGTGGCGTGTGGCGTGGCAAGGAAGAAAACCTGGCGGAAGTGGAAAAAGCCCTCTCCGTCAAATTGGTCACGCGGGAGGATTGGCTGCAGGTGGAGGGCGATGAAGAAGCCATCGATAAAGTGGAGGCTCTTTTTAACAACCTACGCCATGGCCGCTCCCACGGGATGGTGGTCAACAACACGGATTTCCAGAATTTATTACGGGCGGTGGCCAACGGGAACTGTAAGCAAATAGTGAGCCTTTACGAAAAGCCGCTCGTTATTCAGGTTAAAAACCGCAGCATCGTGCCCCGCTCGATCAACCAGAAAAAGTATCTGCAAGCCATCGGTAAAAAAGATGTCGTATTCGGCATCGGACCGGCCGGCACCGGCAAAACCTATCTAGCCATGGCAATGGCAATCAAGGCCCTCCTGAAAGAGGAAGTAGATAAAGTGATTCTGACTCGGCCGGCGGTCGAAGCGGGTGAAGCCCTCGGTTTTTTGCCCGGCGACCTGATGGAAAAGATCGAGCCTTACCTGCGGCCGCTTTACGATGCTATGTACGATATTTTGGGCCGCGAGAGGTCGGTAAAATTGATGGAGCGGGAGATCATCGAAATAGCCCCTCTGGCCTATATGCGGGGCCGCACCTTATCGAACGCTTTCATCATATTGGATGAAGCCCAGAATACCACGCCCGAACAGATGATGATGTTCCTGACTCGCATGGGTGATGGCAGCCGGATGGTCATCACCGGGGACATCACCCAGGTGGACCTGCCTTCACGCATCAGTTCGGGTCTTAATCAGGCTATCAGGGTATTGAATGGGGTTAAGGACATCTCATTTGTCTATCTCGAGTGTCAGGATGTGGTGCGGCATCACATCGTCCAAAATATCATCGAGGCCTACCAGCGTTTCACGGACCAAAGAGAACGAAAAAGCAGGCAGGAGGCCAAATAAAAGGCAAAGGCCTAATATCTGATTTAATAAATCGAATATCCCGCCATGGGAATACTTAAGAAGTCAAAAAAGGAGAAATCCTCCGCCACCCGCCGGAAAAGGAAAAACGGGCAGGAAACCATTGTCCGGCAATTGCTGAACCCCGGTCGGATGCTTTTCGTATTTTCCTTTTTGGGGTTAACCGCGCTGGTTGCCTCAATCGGTTTCGTTGGCTTGTCTCCAGCGGGGCCCAACATCCTGCCCAATCAGGTGACGAAAATCCGGGTCGTGGCGGAGGTTCCGTTTTCCTACCAAAGCAAAATTTTAACCGACCAACTGATTGAAGAACGGCGCAGACGCTTGCCCCCGGTTTACAGGCTCAGCCTGGTTTCTTATCAGCGGTTCGAAAATTACGTGAGCAGACTACAGGAAGCCTTCGTCGATCTGGAAAAAAAGATCAAGGCGGTGGATACGGCGGAAAGAGTGGGCCTGATCCGGAGTTTTGCCAATGAGTTCGAATTGGGTTCCGGCTACAATCTGAATAGCGAAAACGTGGCCCTTATCCTCAATGAAATCGATACCCGGCTACGACCGCGTATGATTGATGAAGGGCTCATGATTTTGCATCAAATTTACCGCGAAGGCGTTTACGACTCCAATAATGAGGATATCCCCATCGGGTCGGATAGTTTGATCCGATTGAATATTTTCAACGAAACGGGTGAACTTACCCCTGTCAACGTGCAGTCGGAAGAGGATGCCCTGAGGTTTTTGCGCATCAATATGTCGGCCCTGGAGATTCCCCGTGAAGCGTCGGCGGCACTTTTCCATATAATGCGAAACGGCCTCGCCCCGAACCTGGAATTCGATCCGGTGAAAACCGAAGATAAGCGCCGCCAGGTGGAAAACGAAATCGCCCCCGTGGTTGTCAAGGTGGCCGAGGGGCATACCATTATCGAGCCGAACACCAAGGTGCGAGCGCTGGAGTTGGAACAACTGAACGCCTACCGCGAAAGCCTCAAAAACAACGAGGACCGGGCGCTAGGCGTCGATCCGCTTTTTTGGGAGCGGGTTTTAATGACCATCGTGATTCTCGTATCCGCCGCCATCTATATAAAAATCGGAAGCCGCCAATTGCGCCGGCATAAACAGCGCGTTCTCCTCTCGGTAACGGTTCTGCTGTTGAACCTGCTTTTTCTCCGGTTGGTTATCGAACTGGACTTTCTGTCTGCCACCAAGCCCTCCCTGACCGCGCTTCTGCCCTTTATTGCTCCGACGGCGCTGGGTCCCATCCTGACCGCGGTTCTCATCGGAACCGGTCCCGGGATATTCCTGGCCGTTCTCATAAGCCTGTTTTATGCCATCATGCAGGGTAATTCGATGTCCCTGTTGCTGGTCAGTTTCCTCTCCTCATTGCTCGGGATCTATTATTGCCACAATGTCACGGTGCGTTCCCGGGTGGTTCAGGCCGGCGCTTTGTCGGGACTTTGCATGGCTGTCTGCGGTATTTTTATAGGGCTACATGCCGCCCTTGATTTGGGAGTCATACTGCAACAGATGGCGGCTGCCTTGGTGGTGGGCGCAGTAACCGGGGTCGCCGTGCTAGGCCTCCTACCGTTTTTTGAAAACCTTTTCAAGTTCACGACAAACATTTCCCTCCTCGAATTGACGGACTTCAACCACCCGCTGCTGCGTCGCATGCAGGTGTCGGCACCCGGCAGCTACCATCACAGCCTCATGGTGGCCAATCTTTCCGAAAATGCCGCCGCGGAAATAGGGGCCAATCCCCTGATTTGCAGGGTTAGTGCTCTGTTTCATGACATCGGCAAAATCCAGAAACCGGAATACTTTACCGAAAACCAGCGCGAAGGGCATAATCCGCACCACCAGCGCAATCCATCCATGAGCGCCTTGGTGATCAAAAGCCACGTTAAAGAGGGGGTACAACTGGCGCGCCAATACAAGCTGCCCGAAACGATTATCGACGTCATCAAGGAGCATCACGGAACCACCCTCATTCAATATTTTTATTACAAGGCTCTGAAACAGAAAAAAGCCGGCAACACCCTCAGTATTTTTCCCGACGCGCCGCGGGTGGAAATCGATAAAGTCAACGAGAGCACTTATCGCTACGACGGCCCCAAACCGCAATTCAAAGAAAGCGCAGTCATCTTTTTCGCCGATTCCATTGAAGCGGCCAGCCGCTGCCTGCCCAAAGTCACCCCCCAGTCCATTGATGAACTGCTTGACCGTATTTTCCAGTCGCGTCTTGATGACGGGCAGCTATCCGAATGCGCTCTAACCTTCGAGGAGGTTGGAAAAATCAAAAGAAGCTTCTGCTTCACGCTTTTAAACATGCTGCATTCGCGGGTCGAGTATCCCAGCCGTGAAGAGCAGCAAAAAGCCGTCGGCATGGCCGAGGCCAAATCCGCCAAAGCGGGAAGAAAAACCAGCCCTCAAAGAAAAAATGGCAAAGGCAAAAGCCCAGCCCTCGAACCAGCGCCCGACACATCCGAAACGGCCGCCACTCATGCCGCCCAAGAAAAAACAGCGCCCCATACTGGCAGTCAATCGGTCTGAACGACTGCAGTACCGGCTGGCGGAAATCCGGGCCCTCTTTCAATTTCTGGACAGAATCCGCCCCCATGCCGTGGCTGCCGGAGAACTGTCCATCGTCTTCATGGATGAAGGCGAGCACACAGAATTGCACCACAATTTCATGGATGATGAAACCCCCACCGATGTCATCACCTTTCCGGGCGATCTGGGCATGGAATTTGCCGGAGAAATCTGTGTATCCGTGGATTTTGCGGCATCCTCAGCCATAGAAAGGAATCTCCCCGTGGCGCGTGAACTCACACTTTATCTCGTTCACGGCTGGCTCCACCTGGCCGGTTTCGGAGACGCCACCAAAGAGGAGCGCCGCCAGATGCGAGCCGAGGAAACCCGCCTACTAAAAGCCATCGAGGCTGCTGGCCAACAACTCCATGTCTCGGTGTCTTATTGAGATGCTGGTTGGGGATGGAAGACGGCAAAATGTGCTTGTGAAGAGGAGAGTTAGATGGCATATTCGAGCATAGGGACTTTGGGCGGATTCACCGCCGAGCGGGCCTTTATGTCATGATTAAATCATTACGCAACGCTTTCATTTCCGGGCTATTGCTGCTCACTCCGGTTGCCGTCACCATACTGGTTATCAATGTCTTGGTTGATTCCATCGGCACCCCGGCCAGGGATTTGTTTTTCCCCTTCCTGAAGGACTATATGGTGGGCAATCCTTGGTTTGCCGGAACCGTCAGCATCATTTCGGCATTTATCGTTCTCATTTTGATTACCGTAGTGGGATGGTTCTCCCAGCTTTTAATCGGTCGTTACGTGGTCAGGGCAATCGAAAGATTTTTGGATAATGTTCCGTTCATCCGAACGGTTTACAACACCGTTAAGCAAATTATCGACACCTTCAGTTCCCAGAACAAAGCGGTTTTTCAAAAAGTGGTGCTGTTGCAGTTTTTTCGCGAAGACGTTTACGCTCTGGGCTTTTTGACCGGGACCGGTAAGGAGGAGATTCGGGCCAGGGTGGGCCGGGAGGTGTATAACATATTCGTCCCAACCACTCCCAATCCCACCAGCGGATTCCTCGTCATGGTGCCCAAGGAAAAAGTCATTCTCATGGATATGCCGGTTGCCGACGGCATGAAATTGATCATTTCCGGCGGCGCCGTTGTTCCCGTCTATAACAAGAAAACGGGGCAAACGGAAAATGTAGAAGTTCAGAATCCAACGGCAGCGGCCGCACCCGCAGTGGAAAGCGCCGTAAATGTTTCAACCGCCTCCGCCTCAGGCTAAGCGATTAAATAGGTATATATATAAAAATGCCGAGCCGCCGGCTATCCACAGAAGGTTTTCTTTTAAGCAAGGAGGCCTCCGGTGAATCCTACCAACGTTATCAGGTATTCACTGTGGAGCATGGTTTGCTGCTTTGTCTGAAAAGGATATCCACTCGGAAAACCATAAAGGTTCAGCCGGATCTTTTCGACCGGGCCCAGTTGGAATTGGAGAAACCGCAATCGGGGGTGGCCTGGTTTCTGAGAGAATATACGGTCGTCGCGCGGCACGCCGGCATTGCCAGGAATTACAAAACTTTTCTCAGCGCTTCGGAATTTGCCGCCGCTCTGCTCAAAAACCTTTCGCATGTGGAAACTTTCGAGAAACTTTTCAGTTTGGCCGCCATTGCTTTTGAATCCTGGGAAAAGGGTCATGATGCGGATGTGGTTCTCCTCAAATCGCTTTATCTGTTTGCCCGCCAGGAAGGTTATCCAGTCAAAGAAGACTGGTGGCAAAATCTTTCCACCCAGGAACGCGAGCAGTCCGCCCGCATCCTCAATAAAAAAATAGAATTACTGGAAACCGGCGACCCTGCTTGCGCAGACCTTCTGGACAATCTCAAAGGTTGGATAACACTAAGAACCGACATTCTGCTTTAATTGTGGAGGTTGCCGGTGGGATTGCGCTAAGGGATTGCCAAAGCGGGCATTTTTCGGCAACATTGCCCTACTTTGTAAAGCCATGAAATACTTGACCTACATTTGTCTCATGGGGCTGTTCCCAGCCCTCTATTATCCATTGTGTGCCCAAGAGGACTCCTCAGTTGAGAGTTCGGAAGAACCAGACTCTGAAGAAGGGGAAGAGAAAAAAGACCAGGGACCGATGGCCACTGGCGCCAATGCGGCCAAATTGATCGAGTATCATTTGCAGGTGTTGGGGGGGCTGGAACAAATCAAATCCATTCGCACCCTCGCTATAAAAGGCCCATTGAAAGAGGGGAAAAACAATTTTAACATGATATGGTACCGCAAAGCCCCCAACAAATACCGGGTCGAGCAGCACTACCGGAAACTGGGCCGGGATTATCGAACCATTCGGGTTTATGACGGGAGAGCGGCCTGGACGCAAGTGGTCAAACCGAAACCGCCTGCGGTCATGGGCAAAGCCGAAGCCAGGGATTTCGCCCTGGAAGCCGATTTTTACGGACCGTTGGTCGATCACCCGACAAAAGGCCATTTTTTTGTCTACGACAGCCAGGCCAAGGTCTATGGCAAGCCTACCCATATCGTCAAAGGCAGGCTCAACACCGGTGCCATTGTTTACTACTATTTCGACGTCCAGGACTACCTCCTACGTCGTTACGGTTTTACCGGGAAATTCGCCTCCTCAAAGGTCAACGCCGACTACTACCCCAAAGGGTTTCGCAAGTTCAATGGTGTGGTCATGGAACTGGGACGCGAATACGTGGCCAACAAGGGAATCTACAAGGAGGTCGATTTTGAAAGCATAAAAGTGAACGTGGAAATTTCGGATGCACTCTTCACCATGCCCAAAAGCAAGGAACTCTGGCTGCGCCAAAAGGGAAAGTGATTCTTTTTGGAAATGATGCGGGAAACAGGTGTCAGGATTTTTGCATTCTGTCTTCCATATTCTGAATTCTGTAATTAAGCCATGCAGTTCAATCTTAGTGAGCGCAAGGCTTCCTTGAGTGTTCGTGAATTTGCCGAGTTCCGCATCGGCCCGACTGATGCCGGCTACGGTAGAAGCGGTCGCTGGAGAGCCGAAATCGGTCAGCGCTGGCATCGGGAAATGCAGTCCCAGGCCTTGCAGGAGAATTCCCGTGCACATTTTGAGATTTCTATTAACGGCGTTCTCAAGCACAAAAACTGGACTTTTGAACTCCAGGGGCGCATCGACCAGTTGATCGAAGAAGAACAACTTTTGCGGATTCGTGAAATCAAATCGGTCAACGCTGTGCTGCCTCAAAACGAGGAAGATTTGGAGGTCATTTATCCATCCCATTTCGTTCAGTTGGCCGCCTATTTGGCCCTTGCAGCCAAAGATCCCGCCTGGCAAAAAAAGCCTCTCGCCGGGGAACTCGTCTTTGTCGATATCGCCGATGGAATCACTCAGGAGGTAAGCATGGAGGCGGCCTCCGGAGCCAGGCTCTTCGACCAATTGGACAGGCTGCACGATTTTCTGAAGGAACGATGGCTCTCCCGCCAGCGCATTCGGGCCATGGATTTTCATAAGCCGTTTGAGGACCTACGCTCAGGCCAGGAAAACACCCAGCAAGAGCTTAATTTCTTTCTCCATAAATCGGGACCGATTCTCTTTGAAGCGCCCACCGGTTTCGGAAAAACGGGCATGGCTTTGGAGTTTGCCTTGACCCATTTGCGAGAGGGCCTCTTCGAGCGTGTCATATACCTGACTGGCAAAGCGACGGGGCAATGGCAGGCCGTCAGCCAATTAAAGCAAATGGTCGCGCCAGCTGGCTCGGTGCAATATTACCAGATGCGCAACCGGGCGAATCATGCTATCGCCTCGCCCCTACACACTTGTGGGGAGGGGATTAATTGCCGCCACCAATTGGAAGAGCGATGGGAGCGATCCGGCATCTCCCCGCCCCGCCTTTTCGAGAGCGGAACGGTGGAACTGGAGGACCTAAAATTGCTTGGAACCCAGACCGGCGTTTGCCCATTTGAAATTTCCAGAACCGTGCTGCCTTTTGCCGATATCTGGGTGGGCGATTATAATTATGTGTTTTCACCCCGCAATAACGGGATATTTTATGGCCAGCCCGGTTTCGACCCTGCTCGAACCCTCGTCATCGTGGACGAGGCCCACAACCTGCCGTCACGGGTGGCGGGCGCCTTTTCCTGCTTTTCATCGGGGGACACCGCCGAAGCCGTTTTGAGGGAATTGCGCTTTGCCGGATGCGCTCTTACGGTCACCCGGGCCTGGAAACATTACCTAAGTTTTTTAGAAAATCTCGAACCCGTTGAACGGCTCGACCTCCATCTCGAGTATGAACTGGGGGACACTCTCGAAGCCCTTGACCACCAGTTGCAGGGGAGCCGTTTCGATCCCGTCCTGATTTCCGCAAAAGCATGGGAGGAAATCTGGAAAATTTCTGAAATGAAAATTTTTTTGGAAAACCAGGCGCTGGAAAAACTCCTCTGGGTTCCCCGCAAGGGAAACCTCAACCTCACTTGCCTCGATGCCTCCGCCCAAATCGCGGCCACCCTGGGGGAATACCAAAAAACCCTTCTCATGTCGGCCACCCTCTCGCCCATCGATTATTTTCAAACTCGCTGCGGTCTGGAGCCCGGCAAGAGCCACCATTTACAGGCTGAAACGCCCTGGCGTGACTCAGCCTATGGCATCGCCATCGACGCCCGCGTGGACACCCGCTTCAAATCGAGAAAACGCTACTATTCGACCACCGCTGAAGCGGCCATCCTCATGCGTGAGTATTCCACGCAGCCTCTGGCCGTTTTTTTTCCTTCCTACCGCTACGCCGAAATCGTCGCCAACTACCTGGAGGCGGACCGGCCCGATTTTCGCGTCGCCTCCCAGCCACGCGGGCTCGACCTCGAAGACCAGGCCAGTTTTCTGGAAGACGCCCTGGCAACTTCCGATGTGTTGCTGCTGGTCATGGGCAGCGGATTCGCTGAAAGCGTCGATTTGCTGGGTGGCCGCGTAAGCCATGCCATGGTCGTCGGCCCCGCCCTGCCGAAGGTGAATGCAGAGCAAAATGCGCGCATGGAAGACCGCTCCCACCTCCCGCGCGAGACAGCATTCCGCCAGGTATATCAGGCGCCGGGGATGGTCAAGATCAACCAGGCGCTGGGTCGGCTGGTGAGAGCACCGGGCCAACGCGCCCATATTTTATTGCACTGCCGCAGATTTGCGGAAAATTCTTACCGCGAACTGCTGGACAAAGATTATCGCAACGCCCCAGTGCTCAAAAACACTGAATCTCTCATCAATTGGCTGGAATCCACCTAAACGGGCTGTTCCCTACCCTCCGGCCCGTAAAACAAGACCCACACCACAAGGTTGTCGGAGAAATCCTCGAACCGGTGCTCCATCCCCGCAGAAACAAACAAAAATCACCGGGGCTAAACGGCAAACGGACCCCGCCTTTGAGAAAAAAACCCTCACCCTCAATCACAATATAAACTTCATCGCGAGTATGCGGAGTCTGCAAATCCTCGCCCCGCAGGGCATAAATCTCCACATCCAGAGAGCCATGCTCAAAAACAGTGGCAAACCGTTCCCCATCTGGCCCCGGAAGCTTCCCCAAAGCGTCCGCCACCGTAACTTTTTGCTCCTATGGCATGCTAATAATTATTCCTTGTGAATAGCTCTTATCGATATCGAAACCAGTTTTATATTCCGTTATCCAGTGCCCGTTTATGGGATTGCCGATATTATCAGGCGCAGCCGATGTCATCGGGGGACCATCGGGTAAAGGGTCGTCCAGCGACACCGGTTTTGACCATACGGGAGCGTGCTTGCAGCCACATTTCCTTCCATTCCTCCGCATCTCTCAACTCGCTTTCGGGATTATTTTTGCTGCGGGCGATAAAGCCCGGATACCAGGAACGACCGTTGGGTTGGCCCACCGGGTTGTAACGCAAATCGAAACTCCATCGGACGGTGTCGCTCATGTTCGGCAGGGCCGCATGCATGAGGGTTTTTTGGAAGAAAATAGCCGTGCCAGCCGGAACGGGCAGAGGTATGGATTTTTCCTCGTGCATTAAATCGGAACGAATGGCAACCAGCGCATGATTTACACTTTGCGGGCTCGTTCGGCAATGCTGCACCAGTCCTTTTTTATGACTGCCGGGAATGGCCACCAGGCACCCATTTTCGACCGTCGCATCGGACACTGCAACCCAGACCGAAATCACCTCGGTATGATCCGCCTCCGGGTCGATTACTCCAATATCCTGATGCCAGCCGGTGGCGGTGATTAGCGCGTTGTGCTTGTCTAAAGGGATTTTTCTTTCCGGTGGCTTGATGCGTATATGTTGGACTGCGTTACTGTAAATCTCCGGGCCAATCAGGTCCTCAACGATGTCGAGGATTCGTGGATTACGCAAAACCCTATGAAAAACGGCCGGTCCCATATGGATTGGCGTATCTTCATCAAAATTTGGCGGAAGGCAGATATCGAGGGATTGATGAGTAACTGTCTCATTTAAAAACATGGTTGTAAACCGCTCCAGAAACGGAAGGTTTTCGCCTGAATCGAGCTCTCCTTCTGAGGATTCGTTTTTTTGGGCCTCCCGGTCAAGCACCTCCGAATATTCCGCCTCCAGCAATTTGATATCTTCCTCCGGATCCAGGATGCCTTCCACAATCAGGTAGCCATTCTGCTCGAAATGATTTAATTGAGATTCGCTTAATTGTTTCATGATTTCTGTATTTGTTTGCCTTAAATGAAATTAAAGAGCGCAACATCAATCCCCAATGAGCACCAGTGTACCTTCTTCGCTATGGGTAAAGACATCAATCAGGTCGTTGTCCCTTAGGGCGATGCAGCCGCCGGTTTGGGGAGCGCCGATTCGGTTCTGGTGATTGGTGCCGTGGATGTAGATATAGCGGTTATAGGAGTCACAGCCGGATCCGCTGTTTATCCCTTTCTCCAGTCCCTTTAGCCAGAGAATCCGGGTGATAACGAGATTCTTTCGCCGCTCTTCGGGCGGGAAACCTGAAAAATGTTTGCCGGTGTACTGACGGCCAATGAAGACTCCACCATCTGGAACCCCGTGGCCGATCTTTTCTACGATTGTGTGCAATCCCATCGGAGTTCCGAATGAATTTTCTTTGCAGGAGGGAGGATTCCGGGAAGTAGAAACGGGATAAGAGGCCACTAATACATCAACATCATAGGAGAAAAAAAATAGTTTTTGCTCGCTTATAGATATGACGATAGCTTTTTTTGTGGGCTTGATTTTTTGAGCCTCACAGTATTCGATGAAGGATTTTAAAGGATTTATTACCAATGAGCCGTTCATATAAAGTAGGTATTGTCGGAGCTACCGGCGCGGTTGGTCAAGAATTGATTCGACTGTTGATCGAGCGGGATTTCCCCGCCCGTGAAATATGCTTGTACTCATCAGCCCGGTCAGCCGGTTCCAGGATTGATTTTAAGGGACGCGAACTTCAAGTGCAGGAAGCCAGCGCGGAGATTTTTACCGAACTGGATATTGCCCTATTTAGCGCCGGGGGCGAAATCACCAAAACGCTCGCCCCGCAGGCGGTTGAGCGGGGCTGCGTGGTGATCGACAATAGTTCCGCTTTTCGCATGGAACCGGAGGTACCCCTCATTATCCCGGAAATCAATCCCCATGCGGCGAAAAATCACAAGGGCTTGATCGCCAACCCGAATTGCTCTACGGCGGTGGCCCTGATGGGTCTTTACCCGCTGCACCGGTTGTTTGGCCTGATTCGGTTTTTCGCTGCAACCTATCAAGCAGTCTCCGGCTCAGGGGCGGCCGCGATTGGTGAACTGGATAAGCAGACGCGGGATTGGGCCTCCGGCAATGCCATTGAGAGCGAGGTTTATCCGCACCAGATAGCCTTCAATCTTCTGCCCCACGTTGATATTTTTCTGGAAAACGGCTACACACGAGAAGAACTGAAAATGCGCAACGAAAGCGCCAAAATTATGGAAATTCCCGATTTACGGGCATCCTCCACCTGTGTGCGGGTGCCGGTTTTTCGCGCTCATTCCATAGCTGTCAATGCGGAATTTGAAAAACCGGTCGATATTGAGCAAGCCCGCCAAGCCATAGCTCAATCTCCTGGCAGTGAATTGGTGGACAACCCTAGCAATAACGAATACCCGATGCCCATTGACTACCAAGGTAGGGTCCCTTGCGGGATCGGCCGACTACGCAAGGACAGTGCATTTGATAATGGAATATCGTTCTGGGTAGTGGGAGACCAACTCTGGAAGGGGGCGGCCCTCAACACCATCCAGATAGCCGAATTGCTACACGAAAAAGGCCTCGTGGGGGTGGACGCCCACGCCCGGGTATCTGGCCATTAACAAGTAGGGCTTGTAGCTCAGTTGGTTAGAGCGCCACGTTTACACCGTGGATGTCGGCGGTTCGAGTCCGTCCAAGCCCACCATTTTCTTTACAGGTGTTCATAACCAGAAAGATATTATTTCCGCAGGAGTAGCTCAGTTGGCTGGAGCATCGGTTTCCTAAATGATTGCTCATCAAAATTCCTTCACAAAATCACACTTTGGGGACAGCCTTTATGGTAGGCGCTGGTGATGAATTTGAGTCAATCTCATGGTGCTCGATTGCCAGTCGGTGCATAACGATTCAGAAAAAACATTTATGATTGGAAAACTCTTCGATTTATCGGGTAAAATCGCCTTCATTACCGGTTCCAGCCGAGGCTTGGGATAAGTCTTCGCAGAGGGTCTGAGATCTGCCGGGGCCACCGTCATTTTGAACGGGCTCAATGAGCAGAGGTTGGGCACGGCCGTGGAGCGAATGGGCGACAGGGAATACCTGCGCGTGACATTCGGAAAACCTGAACACGGCGAGCGAGAGAGAATACGTCGTCAACTCGAAGCATACTGCGGGTTGGACACCGAAGGCATGTGGCAGATCATTTCGGCTCTGCGCGGCCTTGTTTGATCCCGCTGCTCCCCGGCGTGCCAGATCCTCCATGATTTCTGGGCGACCCCGGTTGTTTAATCGTTTCCGTATGAACCTGAGACCGTCCTCCACCAGAACGCTTCGGTTTGGCCGCAAGTCATTAAACCCAATTCTTGGCCGGTAACGGACAAATCTAAAGGTTCAGTCACAACGTTGATAATCAACAAATAAAATTGGCGGGATAGACGGGACTTGAATTCGGGGTAACGGATTCTAAATTGTTTCATAAGTCACCTAATAGTCACCTAATATCATGGTGTTAAACATATTAGAAAATTGCGGGTTTTCAGTGATTTGGCAATGAGTGGCACGGAATGGAACCGAATAGAAGCAAAAGGATACACAAAATTGACACATAGAATGGAGGCTGTCCCAAAAATATAAAGATTTTATAGTCAACTGGATGACGTTGATAAAAAGAGCCGGAAAGAGCAAGTTTTTGCTCGATCCGGCCAAAAAAGGGTTCTATAATTGAGTTAGCGAAAATCAATATAGCCCTTTCTATGAAAAATATAGCCATCCAATGCCTCCTGCGTCCAGCTTTAACTGTGGTCGACCGGTGCCTCGATTACGATAACTTCCGCGCCACCATTGATCGAATCGATCGGCTGCTGATCGACTCGGAGGTGGAATCGCAGGCCATTGAGCTGGCCTTGGAGGGGTGGCCGCCAATGGGTCTAAAGGCCCGGCGGCAGCGGGCCAGTTTTGCCATCAAGGCACTCACTGCGCATGGATACGCTGGGCCGTCTGCTCGGAGGGATTTCGTTTCGGCATTTGTCGCGGGCTCTGGGCAGCAGCGATCTGTTGGCCGACTTTTGCCGTGTCCGGCAGATCGATGGCATCAGGGGCATCTCCAAAAGCACCCTGGAGCGGGCCTCGAAGTTTTTCAGCGAAGAGCAGTTGAGGGCCTTGCACCGGACCTTGACTGAGGTGGTGGGCGATGCCCTTCTGGCCCGGCAGGTGGGATTGGACAAGCCGATTGACACCACCATTTGCCTGATCGACGGCACCTGTTTGGAGGCTAACATTCATTGGCCGACGGACTGGGTATTACTCAAGGATGTAGCCGGCACGTTGCTCAAAGCGATCCGGCTGATCCGCGAGAAGGCCGGTTTGCGCCATCGCATGCCGATCGAACCGGAGCCCTTGGCTCGGCAGATGAATCGGCTGTGCATACAGATGACCCACAGCCGGCGGCGAAAGGACAGCGCGCGGCAGCGCAAGGGTATCTTGAGGCAGATGAAAAAGCTGCTCAAACGGATCGGGGAGCATGCCCGCAGTCACCGGGAATTATTGCAAGCCTGCTGGGAGCAAAGCGATTACAGCGAAAAACAGGTCCAACAGATCCTCGCCCGGATGGAGCGCATGAGCGAGCAAATCCCGGTGGTCATCAAACAGGCGCACGAGCGGATCATTGGCGGCCGCCAGGTGAAAAACGCAGAGAAAGTCTTGAGTGTTTACGAACTCGATGGGCAGGTGATTGTGCGAGGTAAAGCGGGCCAAGAGGTCGAGTTCGGCAACACCCTGTTTTTGGGAGAAAGCATTGAAGGGTACCTGCTGGACTGGAAACTCTACGGCAGCCGAACTCCAAGCGAAAATGAACAAATGCAAGAGAGTTTGCAAAGACAGAACCGCTTCAACCTGGAAGAACCCATAGCGGCCATGTGCGCGGACCGGGGATTTGCCTCCCAGCGGGCCCGCCGGCAGTTAGCCCAGGAGGGAATCTACGACGCGCTCTGTCCACGCGATCCGAAGCAGTTGAAAAAACGGATGGAGGAACCACTGTTCAGACAATTGCAAAAGCGCCGGGCCAGCACCGAAGGGCGGATCGGGGTATTGAAGAATCGCTGGCAGGCCGGGCGGTTGCGCAGCAAAGGCTTTGCCAACCGCTCGATCAGCGTAGCCTGGTCGGTACTCTCGCACAACCTATGGAAAGTAGCCAAGATGCTGGCCCAGCAAGACGAACTAAAAACCAAAGCGGTGGCCTAGAGAGCGGAAAAGCAAGGACAATACTTTTTCACAGCCGTACTGTCGGCTCATACAAAGAAAACCAGGCAACCGGACCCCAAAACCAGTATCCTAACGTCATAGGAGAGCAAAGTTGATACTCTCCCAAATGCAAATACCTCTAAAATGAGCGCCTATCAAAAGCCCTCGCAAAAATCACCCTTTTGGGACAGCCTCTAGAATGGCAAGGGGGCGGGGGGGGTCGAGTGATTTCCCTGGTGGCGATATACGTATTGGTCAATCCATCTATCCTAGATATTTTACAAAAAGGCTTTCAGGAAGCATACACGTATTATTCAAATGCCGATCAAAATTTTTTCTGTAAAGGGGGGATGAACCATAAATTGGGTGTCATCCCTTGCGGTGAGGGCAAAGAGCCGGACACAAACTGATTGACTTATGTTGGCAGCAAACTATACTGCAAAATTGGGTAGTGTATAAAAAAAGAATGTTATTTTGTATTTTTAGCTGTACAAATAGCGTTAGGCAGTTTATTTTTAGTGCATGGTTACTAAAATTATTAATTGTCGGCACTGTGGAAGTGAAAATATCATTAAATTTGGCAAGACGCCCAACCATAAACAGCGCTACCGCTGCCATGATTGTGGTAAACAAAGCCGCGAAAACCCCACAGTGAAATACACCGAAGAGCAAAAAGAAATGATCCTTCGAGTCTATCAGGAACGCAGCAGTCTACGCGGTTTACAGCGCGCCTTCGGGGTGAGTCCCAACACCTTTTTGAGTTGGTTAGAAAAAACGACAATCGCTGCGACCGCTCAAAAGCACGATTCTTGCGGCCCGCCGCCATGATGTCATTGAACTGGACGAACTGTGGTCTTTTGTGGGGCGCAAGAGCGATGCCCAATGGGTTTGGATCGCTCTTTGCCGACGCACCCGTCAAATCCTCTCCTATGCCATTGGGCCTCGGGATTGGTATCGTTGCCGGGAACTTTACGAGCGTCTGCCACGGGCCTACAAAAGATGTGCCACCTACAGCGACTTTTGGAGCACTTATGATGAAGTCTTTCCTCATAACCGATCCGTGGGAAAAGAAACCGGTGAAACGGCCCATGTGGAACGATGGAACAATACCCTGCGCCAACGACTGGGTCGTTTCACACGCAAAACCCTCTCCTTTTCCAAGCTTAAGAGTATGCATGAAACCTGTCTGAGACTTTTCATTCATCAATATAATCAAGAATTAGCCACCATTCCTACTTAATACACTACCCAAAATTGGTTGGATGGGTAATCCAAAGACGCCACCTATATTTTGAACATTGAGGGAATGAATGATGAAAAAAACTGAAGTTAAGAAAATCACTGATTTAAAGGACAAGATCGAGGCCTATCGGGCATCGGCCCTTGCGGCAGGGAATGGTAGAAAGAGAGGCCCAGCAAGACTCGGAAATCTTGCCCTGGCCAGCGCTGCCGCCGGTGGGGCCGCCTTGGCTATGGCCCCTGCGGCCGAAGCCGTCATTCAACACAGTGGCCCGCAGAATATTATGCTGACGGACGCCACTGGAAGTCCTTATGCCCCCACGTCTTTTACCATCAATTTGGACGGCGATCTCTTTAATGACTTGAAAATAAATCATTTCCACCCAACATATTACTTCAACCAAGCCAGCGTCGAGCTACTGAATGGCGCGAGCGTCCTTGCAAGTTATAGAAGTTATTATTTGCATACTGCCAAGGCCCTGATCTCCGACTACAATATTGCTAACACCCTCGGAAACTGGCGTGGTGCCATCTCCGGCAACGGGACCAATGTTTTAGGTGCTTATAATGCGACAATTAATGGTAATTTCGACGGCCAGGGAAACAGGTACCTCGGCGTCCAGTTTACCAATTTCACCTCGAACCAGAGGCATTTCGGCTGGGTCCAGATTAACGTTGCGGCAAACACCAGTTCTCTCAAAATCGTGGACTGGGCCTGGGAAGACACCCCCGGTGTCTCCATCTTGGCCGGGGCCGGCGCACCCCAACCCCAAGCCGAAATCCCAACCCTGAACGAATGGGGCATCATCGTATTGATGACCCTGCTGGCTGGGGCCGCCGCCTGGAAAATGAACAAGCCCGAGCTTTTGCAGGCTTAAATAAACCGGTAAGGGCTTTGGGATTGTGTTGAATCCCTTTCTGGCAAGCTATCACTGGATGCGGATTGACGATTGCCAAAGCGTATTGAAAGGCGCTATTTTCAACGATTATGAATGTTCATATGGGAATTCTTGGATTGTACGGCCTCATTCCGCCACCCCCGCTGCAAAACCTACAATACCAAACCTACGGAAATACTCTCACTTAAAGTGGTAGCAAAGATGGGGTCCGATCAATTTTCGTTTGAACCGCATCAGTGTTCCTCATATCTATTTTCCAATCAGTCATGCGTGTCGGAATCTTGTCGCTTATTCACGAATCGAATACCTTCGCCGTCACTCCGACGACGATCGAACTCTTTCGCCGGGACAACCTTCTGATCGGCCAGGAAGTTCGTCGGGAGTTCGAGGGTGGGCACCATCAGATCAGCGGTTTCTTTGAAGGTTTGAAGAGCGCGGGCGTTGAAGCCGTCCCCATTTTTTACGCCTCGACACCGCCGTCCGGGACCATCACCAAGGAAACCTGCGAAGAACTGATCCGATTGATGTTCGAGGCGCTGGACAATGCGGGGCCTCTCGAAGGGTATCTGGTATCACCTCATGGAGCCAATGCGGGCGAGGGTCCCAACTATCGGGACCTTGATGGATTCTGGCTGACGAAGCTGAGAAAACGTGTCGGGCAGGAAACACCGATTATCTGTGTCATCGATCCCCACGCTAATCTTTCGGAACGAATGATTGAGGCCTGCGACGCGACGATCGCCTATCGGTCGAATCCACATCTGGATCAGAGGGAGCGGGGACTGGAAGCGGCTGATCTGATGGTTCGGACGCTCCGGGGAGAAATCAAGCCGGTTCAAAAAGCGTCGTTCCCTGCCTTCGCGATCAATATCGAGAGGCAAGGGACCACCCGATGGCCTTGCCTTCCTCTCTATGAACTGGCCAATCGCCAATTGAAAATGACCAGTGTTCTCTCCAACAGTGTTGTCCTCGGATTCCCTTATTCAGACGTCGAAGAGATGGGGTCGTCCGCTCTCGTCGTGACCGATGACGATCCCGATCTCGCCCAATCGCTGGCGGATGAAATGGCTGGCTACATGTTGGCCCACAAAGAGGAATTCGTTGGGGAATACAATACAATCGAGGAGGCGATCGACCAGGCAGTCGGGATGTCGGGTCCTGTCTGTTTGCTCGATATGGGCGACAACGTAGGGGGCGGATCCGCGGCAGACGGCACGTTGATCGCTCAGGAGATCCATCGGCGTGGTGATACCACGGGATTCGTCTGTCTATACGATCCAGAGTCCCAGAAACAAGCGCGGGTGGCGGGTGTTGGGAGCAACCTGACGCTGACAATGGGCGGGAAGATGGACAATCCGACACGGCCAACCGCTCATAGCCGAGGTGACGGTCAAGAGTCTGCACGATGGCTATTTCGAAGAGTCGGCAGTCCGTCACGGTGGCTACACGCATTTTGATATGGGTCCCACTGCCCTCGTGACGACGGAAACCGGACTGACGATCAGTCTGACCAGTTTGCGTATTGTTCCGGTTAGTCTCGGAGTCGTCACCAGCATTTGTTTGCAACCATCCGACTTTCAGATTCTGGTGGCAAAAGGGGTCCATGCCCCCGTGACGGCGTATGAGCCGGTTTGCAGCGAGCTGATTCGGGTCAACACGACAGGGGCGACGGCCGCCGATATGCGGACCTTTGAATATCGGCATCGACGAAAACCGATGTATCCATTTGAAGAAATCATCTAATCTCCGCTTCGATATGGCGCTAACGCGACCCACCGTGGAGTGATTTGTGAACCTGCGGTAGCCCGATGATCTTATTGATTTTCCGTTCCATAACGATCTTGCCATTCTCCCATTTCCCATTCACTATCCCCCCGATTGAAGGATTTCCCAGCCAAGCTCAAGGCAATGCTTGAGAATCTATCCTCCCGGCGATCTACCGGTGGGAGCAAGCAGCACAAAGCGGTTTCCCAAAGTGGAGAACCTAACCCAATGGTTCCACCTCCTGTGCCACTGAACTCGGAGCAAAAGAAGGTTGTCAGTCACCTTCGGATAAATGGAGCAAGGGACTTATACCAAATCGCAAAAGGATTGATAAAGATTAAAAAACAGCTATAAAGGCGGAATGAGAAGATATATGGGAACCGATGAAGACCGTGAACGTATCAAGAAATTGCTCAACAAAGAGGCTGTCGGCTGGCGTAAAGAGCGTTTGGTGGCATTAAAAATGGGCTTCCAGCCGCACCACAGCATTGATGAAATTGGAGCCATCGTGGGCCGAGGCAAAGCGACGATCCAGCGTTGGTTTGACAAATATCGTGCTGCAGGGCTCGGGGCGGTGCTTACACGCGCCTACAAAGGCGGGATCAAAAGCCGTTGCGACAAAGAGGTGGAGGCCTTCTTGCTCAATGGTTTGAAGGTCGCGCGCTGGAACACAGCCGTTCAGGCGGGGCAAGAGCTGGAGCGACATTTCGGGCGCTCCTTCGCCTACAAGACGGTGTGGCGATGGCTAAAAAAATGCGCCGGGGTGCTTCGAGTCCCTCGGCCCGTGCATGAGAAACGGGACTCGGCAAAAGCGGAAGCGTTCAAGCGAGACTTTTTTAAGATCCTCCAGGAGCTTTCCCTCACCCGAGGCAATCGGGTTCGGGTGTGGTTTGCCGATGAAAGCCGTTTTGGTTTGCTTCCGGTGTACCGCCGGTGCTGGACGCAAAGAGGGCTTCGGCCGCACAAAAAATATCAGACAAGATACCAGTGGAGCTACTGTTACGGAGCCCTCGACGTGGTCAACGGCGAGATGGTATGCATCCAAACCCCTAGCACGAATCTACAGTGGACGGAGGCTTTCCTCCAACAGATCAAAAAGCAATATCCTGAGGAGGAACATGTGGTTGTATGGGACGGGGCAGGCTTCCATCCGCACGACTCGGAGCACCCCAACGTCCCCCCGGGCATACATATCGTGAATTTGCCGCCGTATAGTCCTGAACTCAACCCGATTGAAAGACTTTGGGATATGATACAGGATCAAACGGCCAACAAACTGTGGCCGAGCATTGAGCGACTCGAAGAAGTCGTCGCAACCCATCTCAAAGACTGGTGGGAGGACACTGAAAAAGTCCTCTCTTTAGTTGGCGGAGGCTGGCAGCACATTCAAGCAAACGCTTCTGCCAAATAACTTATTATCATACCTAATGAGATTTGGTATTAAAGGTGCGAGCGGTACAAGGGGGGGTCAGGTGATTTCCCTGGTGACGATACACGTATTATTCAAGTGCCGATCAAAATTTTTATTCTAAAGGGAAAAACCTCCCGAAGTTTTTTGTCCCAAAGTAGTCGAACGTGGCCAAAGGGAAGAGCGGATCACCCGGCTCTCACCACCCGACGATGCGCGGGAGTTTCCCGGCCCCCACGAATCCAGCAACGTCACGCTTGCGCCCTGCCTCAGCAGATGCAGCGCCGTCCACCCGCCGAAAGCTCCGGCTCCGATCACGGCGACATGTTGCGGTTTATTAATGGCATACATCGTTTTTCAGGCTAGAATACCACCGCTAAATCAAGTTCAAATCACGATCTCTTCCAGATCGGCCCCGATCACGACTCTGCCGGTAAAAACCTCGCTGATTTCCTCAAGGATTTGCTTCTTCGTGGCATCGGTGTTCAGGTCGGGAGTGAGATGCACCAGCGCCAGCGTATCGACTCCCGCCTCGCGGGCGTTGTGCGCCGCATCCAGATGCCCCGAACAGGTCGTCGTCAGGCGCTTGTCGTCAATCGTCCCGTTGATAAAGTGGCACATATGCACCAGCGCATCCGCGCCCCGAGCCAGTTCGATCAGCTTGTCCGTCGGCCCCGTGTCTCCGCCGAACACCACCGCGTGCCCTTCTGCCTCTATCCGGTAAGCCAAGCACGTCAGGTACGGCTGCGCATGGATCACTTCCGCCGCCGTGAGCCGCCAGTCGACGCGCTTGAGTACCGACCCGCCTTCCACCTCCGTCACATTTGGCGCGGGCCGCTCCCGCGGCAGTACGCCCCCGCGCTCCTCGTAAACCTGTTGGCTCAATGGATGCTGCGTCCGTGCCGTTATGTCGGGATTGAACGCGCCCGAGATCCCCACCAGTTGTTCGCTCAGTTGAATCGTTCCCGGCGGCCCTATAATATCCAGTTCCGGTATTTTACCGGCTCCCTGGTCCCACCTTACCAGCACCAAGCTAGCAAAGTCCACGCAATGGTCGTAATGCAAGTGCGTCAGAAATAGCACGTCGATATCCGTTACTTTGATTCCCTTCTCTATCAGTCGCCTGAACGAGCAAGGGCCGCAATCGATTAGGAAAGTCTTGTCCGTAAACGACAGGAGATAGCTCGAACTCGCCCGGTTCACATCCGGCGCGGGAGTTCCGGTTCCAAGAAAGGTAATCTTCATAGCGACCGACAAATCACGCTGCCATACCAGCCCCCTGTCAAGCCCAAGCGCTTGAATTTGCTCAACGTTTCCCCGGATTGCTCAAACCGAGATTTCCCATATGAACATTCATAATCGTTGAAAATAGCTACTGTCGAATATATGGAACCAATTTTCTGCTTTCAATACGCTTTGTCTAATGTCTCTTCTTGGCAGGCGCATACCCCATTGGGCAAAGGACCTGGCAATGAGCCTTGCAGGACGGGCAATGGCAATTTCTGTGATCTTGCTCGGTGGGATGAACCTTGCGGCCCAATACCTCGTTTACGTCTCCTGATTCGTCTGGATTATCAGCTTTTTGAAGTTCTGCTTTCTGTTGCATGATCTTGTCCAGAAAGGGCGGAAGGGGTGAATCACAAACTTTCTTGCAAGATTTGGCCGAAATTGTAGAATAATCAATATGACAGAAGCAAATCTATGAGAAATAAACTTCTTCTTTACCTAGCCCGGATATTTCATGAAGGGTAAAGTTTGGCTCGTTATTGCTATTGGAGATGGATTTCTTTGTATTTTGAGCAGATCGTCTTGATTTTTAGGTGTTTTTCAGGGTGTAGAGACACTGCCCCCTTTCCCCCATTGGTTCGGTAGTGCCGGGGGCAGCACCAATGCACCCTTTAGGTTGGCACCAATCGGCGGGCCGCATGGTTGAAAAGACTGGCCCAAGGATAACTCTCACTTAGGTGAAAGTGAATCGTTCGGGTGTTGCGCACGATGACCGCTCCGATCTTGATTAATTTGAGCCGCAGGGTGTGGCATTGGGCCCGCGCCCACTTCGTCCCTTTTAAGGCTAACCGGCGCATGGCTTCCATCAAGGTGTAGGCCAGCGCCGACAAGAGCAATCGCCACTGATTGGCCCACCATTGATGGGCGCTGGTGCGCTCGCTGAACAATTGCATCTGTTCCTTGATTCGGTTCTCCATTTCACCGCGGCCACAGTATACCTTGTCGTAAAGCTCCTGGGGATCGCCCGGCAGGTTCGTCACCACGAAGCGCGGGTTGGACCCCTGTGCGGTGTGTTCGGCTTTATGGATGACCAACCGCAGCCATCGCCACGAATCGGCAGCATAGACGAAGTCCTGGAATAACCGTTGTTTTTTACCCCTTAGTTCGAACCATTCTTTGGCCTGCTTTTGCAACTGCTGGGCGTCTTGCTGCAAGCGTGCATTGCGAGCCATCCCCACGATGTAACTAACTTCGTTGCGGTCGCACCAAGAGAGTATCCGGTCTCGACAAAATCCACTGTCGGCGCGCCAAATAATCCGCGTACGGGGCCAGCTTTGGCGAATCCGTTTAACCAGCAATTTGAGGATGGCCCCGGCATGCTTGCTGGCATCGATCTTGCTCGGCCGCAGGTAGGCCACCAGCAGCTGATCACCGCAAAAAACATATAGCGGCAGAAAACAGTAATGATCATAATAACCGTGGAAAAAACGTCCCTCCTGGAGCCCGTGCACCGGATTGTCGGTGGCGTCAAAGTCCAGGATGATCTCTTCGGGTTCCTCGGCAAAGGAGCCCATGAACTGTTCGACCAACAGCTCGTTTACCGCAAAGGCCGCCCGCCGATCCTGCCCGTTTTCAAAACGACACAAAGTCGGCGCGCTGGCCAACGTTTCAATGCGCCCCGTTACCGTTTGCAACAATGGATCGTGGCGCAGGGTATCAAAGTCGTTCAAATCCTCATAGCCCGCCACCAGCCCGTAAACGCGCTGCCGCAGCATCCCCAATACCTCATGGCGTACTTTGCCCTTCTGCCGTTTGTCCACTAACTGTCGGGCCGCTCGTTCGGTCAAGCCCAACTGCCGATCCACTTCCCGGATCAAAAGCAGTCCGGCATCCGAAGTAACCTCTCCGCCCTTGAAATCAACCCGCACACGGCGGCCTTTTACCCTTGTCAACTGTAGCTTTAATTGTTTACCCTTTGTCATCGCTGATATTGCTTTAATTATTGATCTATCCTGCTGTATATCAGCAGTTAAGCATATCAACGATACTTTTTTTGCGAAATATCCGGGCTAGCCCGGATATTTCATGAAGGGTAAAGTTTGGCTCGTTATTGCTATTGGAGATGGATTTCTTTGTATTTTGAGCAGATCGTCTTGATTTTTAGGTGTTTTTCAGGGTGTAGAGACACTGCCCCCTTTCCCCCATTGGTTCGGTAGTGCCGGGGGCAGCACCAATACACCCTTTAGGTTGGCACCAATCGGCGGGCCGCATGGTTGAAAAGACTGGCCCAAGGATAACTCTCACTTAGGTGAAAGTGAATCGTTCGGGTGTTGCGCACGATGACCGCTCCGATCTTGATTAATTTGGAGGCTGTCCCAAAAGGGTGATTTTTGCGAGGGCTTTTGATAGGCGCTCATTTTAGAGGTATTTGCATTTGGGAGAGTATCAACTTTGCTCTCCTATGACGTTAGGATACTGGTTTTGGGGTCCGGTTGCCTGGTTTTCTTTGTATGAGCCGACAGTAAGGCTGTGAAAAAGTATTGTCCTTGCTTTTCCGCTCTCTAGCCCGGATATTTCATGAAGGGTAAAGTTTGGCTCGTTATTGCTATTGGAGATGGATTTCTTTGTATTTTGAGCAGATCGTCTTGATTTTTAGGTGTTTTTCAGGGTGTAGAGACACTGCCCCCTTTCCCCCATTGGTTCGGTAGTGCCGGGGGCAGCACCAATGCACCCTTTAGGTTGGCACCAATCGGCGGACCGCATGGTTGAAAAGACTGGCCCAAGGATAACTCTCACTTAGGTGAAAGTGAATCGTTCGGGTGTTGCGCACGATGACCGCTCCGATCTTGATTAATTTGAGCCGCAGGGTGTGGCATTGGGCCCGCGCCCACTTCGTCCCTTTTAAGGCTAACCGGCGCATGGCTTCCATCAAGGTGTAGGCCAGCGCCGACAAGAGCAATCGCCACTGATTGGCCCACCATTGATGGGCGCTGGTGCGCTCGCTGAACAATTGCATCTGTTCCTTGATTCGGTTCTCCATTTCACCGCGGCCACAGTATACCTTGTCGTAAAGCTCCTGGGGATCGCCCGGCAGGTTCGTCACCACGAAGCGCGGGTTGGACCCCTGTGCGGTGTGTTCGGCTTTATGGATGACCAACCGCAGCCATCGCCACGAATCGGCAGCATAGACGAAGTCCTGGAATAACCGTTGTTTTTTACCCCTTAGTTCGAACCATTCTTTGGCCTGCTTTTGCAACTGCTGGGCGTCTTGCTGCAAGCGTGCATTGCGAGCCATCCCCACGATGTAACTAACTTCGTTGCGGTCGCACCAAGAGAGTATCCGGTCTCGACAAAATCCACTGTCGGCGCGCCAAATAATCCGCGTACGGGGCCAGCTTTGGCGAATCCGTTTAACCAGCAATTTGAGGATGGCCCCAGCATGCTTGCTGGCATCGATCTTGCTCGGCCGCAGGTAGGCCACCAGCAGCTGATCACCGCAAAAAACATATAGCGGCAGAAAACAGTAATGATCATAATAACCGTGGAAAAAACGTCCCTCCTGGAGCCCGTGCACCGGATTGTCGGTGGCGTCAAAGTCCAGGATGATCTCTTCGGGTTCCTCGGCAAAGGAGCCCATGAACTGTTCGACCAACAGCTCGTTTACTGCAAAGGCCGCCCGCCGATCCTGCCCGTTTTCAAAACGACACAAAGTCGGCGCGCTGGCCAACGTTTCAATGCGCCCCGTTACCGTTTGCAACAATGGATCGTGGCGCAGGGTATCAAAGTCGTTCAAATCCTCATAGCCCGCCACCAGCCCGTAAACGCGCTGCCGCAGCATCCCCAATACCTCATGGCGTACTTTGCCCTTCTGCCGTTTGTCCACTAACTGTCGGGCCGCTCGTTCGGTCAAGCCCAACTGCCGATCCACTTCCCGGATCAAAAGCAGTCCGGCATCCGAAGTAACCTCTCCGCCCTTGAAATCAACCCGCACACGGCGGCCTTTTACCCTTGTCAACTGTAGCTTTAATTGTTTACCTTTTGTCATCGCTGATATTGCTTTAATTATTGATCTATCCTGCTGTATATCAGCAGTTAAGCATATCAACGATACTTTTTTTACGAAATATCCGGGCTAGGTGCTTTGATTTTGCTCGTGGTGTTTTCAATTCGCGCGACCGCCTTAGATTGCTACGAGTCATCGATTGTTAGCCCATCGCCATTCATGGGAAACAACGAAGAGATCTTCAAGCTTGCTGATGGGTCATTGTGGGAAGTGAGGTACGAATACGAGTATTTGTATGAGTATTCCCCATCGGTTGTCATTTGTCCAAATCTAGGAAGATTGATTATCGGTGGGAATTCGCTCGACGTGAAATTAGTTGCCGCTGCTCCGGGTTCCAGCAGTGCAGGCTCAAAACAGACTAAAGGATGGGATATCTTCGAAGAAACAAATATTGAAGGAAGCGTCAGTGGGATGGTAAAGCAGGGCCGTATATTTAAGACAACGTCTGGAAGTATCTATGAAGTTACCGGGCTAACTTTACAGCTCGTACTGGAACTTCAACCTGAAGTAACAGTTTTGCGAAATGGGGATATCTACAAGTTAATCGTTGAAGGATTTGACGAACCGCTGGTCTGCAAATGTCTCAATTGTAGCAAGTCGGCCACATATTCCTCTTCGGCTTCGTCACAAACAGAAAAAGGGTAGTGTATAAAAAAAGAATGTTATTTTGTATTTTTAGCTGTACAAATAGCGTTAGGCAGTTTATTCTTAGTGCATGGTTACTAAAATTATTAATTGTCGGCACTGTGGAAGTGAAAATATCATTAAATTTGGCAAGACGCCCAACCATAAACAGCGCTACCGCTGCCATGATTGTGGTAAACAAAGCCGCGAAAACCCCACAGTGAAATACACCGAAGAGCAAAAAGAAATGATCCTTCGAGTCTATCAGGAACGCAGCAGTCTACGCGGTTTACAGCGCGCCTTCGGGGTGAGTCCCAACACCGTTTTGAGTTGGTTAAAAAAAACGACAATCGCTGCGACCGCTCAAAAGCACGATTCTGCACGATTCTTGCGGCCCGCCGCCATGATGTCATTGAACTGGACGAACTGTGGTCTTTTGTGGGGCGCAAGAGCGATGCCCAATGGGTTTGGATCGCTCTTTGCCGACGCACCCGTCAAATCCTCTCCTATGCCATTGGGCCTCGGGATTGGTATCGTTGCCGGGAACTTTACGAGCGTCTGCCACGGGCCTACAAAAGATGTGCCACCTACAGCGACTTTTGGAGCACTTATGATGAAGTCTTTCCTCATAACCGATCCGTGGGAAAAGAAACCGGTGAAACGGCCCATGTGGAACGATGGAACAATACCCTGCGCCAACGACTGGGTCGTTTCACACGCAAAACCCTCTCCTTTTCCAAGCTTAAGAGTATGCATGAAACCTGTCTGAGACTTTTCATTCATCAATATAATCAAGAATTAGCCACCATTCCTACTTAATACACTACCAGAAAAAGTAACAATAAAGGCAGCCCAACCGTCCTCAGGCAAGACCAAAGTCGGCACTGGCAACGGGATTATTGAAAGACAGATTGATGGTGATTTTGAAGTCGGGTGCTCGTTACAAAATGATCGTCGACGGTGTCCCGAAAGCCATCGGCGTAACCCGACTCAAGTAAAACCCAACAAGCCAGATTTACACGATGACACATAGCCACGGATATTCCGCAACGTTAGATAATTTAAGCAATGATCGCTTATAAATTTCGGGGTGCGGATCAGATGCCATACGCCTTCGATATTATATTGAGAGAGCGACTTTTCTGCTCCGATTGGAAGATTCTTAATGACCCAATGGAAGGACATTTTTCGTATAACTGTACTCGAAGTACCCGGTATGGTACTCGAAGTACCCGGTATGGAAATCTTCACAAGGGCATGTCCGAATGGACCTACGAAAAGGAAATTCGCATAATACAGAACACCGAGTGGTTCGACATTAAGGGTGGAGTGAAACGGGTAATCTGCGAATCACGAATGAAGCCAGCGAAGTTCAATGCCTTGAATATTATCTGCGAAAAGAGGCAAATACCAACCACTCGAATGTACATTGACAACGAAGGAATCGATTTGATCGGAGAAAGGGATCCTTCGTTTAAATTCGCTAAGGCGTTGGAAAATTATAAAGACAACACCCAACCAGGCCCTCCAGGCAATTCCGGCTAGCACCTACATTACCTGAGCTTGAGCGTTATGCAGATGCGCGCTAAATGCAGATGCGCGCTAAAGTTAACAAGTGAAACTAATCAGTCAATACGGTAGTGATATGCCTTGCAGTAGAATGGAAAACAACTTATGCAACTAAAAGCGCGTTTAATAGGATTGGATAAATTCTTGAGCCAGCGAATATACACTCATATATATCACCGGCGTCACAAAGATCAAGCTAACCCGGATATTTCGTAAAAAAAGTATCGTTGATATGCTTAACTGCTGATATACAGCAGGATAGATCAATAATTAAAGCAATATCAGCGATGACAAAAGGTAAACAATTAAAGCTACAGTTGACAAGGGTAAAAGGCCGCCGTGTGCGGGTTGATTTCAAGGGCGGAGAGGTTACTTCGGATGCCGGACTGCTTTTGATCCGGGAAGTGGATCGGCAGTTGGGCTTGACCGAACGAGCGGCCCGACAGTTAGTGGACAAACGGCAGAAGGGCAAAGTACGCCATGAGTGGGGATGCTGCGGCAGCGCGTTTACGGGCTGGTGGCGGGCTATGAGGATTTGAACGACTTTGATACCCTGCGCCACGAGCCATTGTTGCAAACGGTAACGGGGCGCATTGAAACGTTGGCCAGCGCGCCGACTTTGTGTCGTTTTGAAAACGGGCAGGATCGGCGGGCGGCCTTTGCGGTAAACGAGCTGTTGGTCGAACAGTTCATGGGCTCCTTTGCCGAGGAACCCGAAGAGATCATCCTGGACTTTGACGCCACCGACAATCCGGTGCACGGGCTCCAGGAGGGACGTTTTTTCCACGGTTATTATGATCATTACTGTTTTCTGCCGCTATATGTTTTTTGCGGTGATCAGCTGCTGGTGGCCTACCTGCGGCCGAGCAAGATCGATGCCAGCAAGCATGCCGGGGCCATCCTCAAATTGCTGGTTAAACGGATTCGCCAAAGCTGGCCCCGTACGCGGATTATTTGGCGCGCCGACAGTGGATTTTGTCGAGACCGGATACTCTCTTGGTGCGACCGCTACGAAGTTAGTTACATCGTGGGGATGGCTCGCAATGCACGCTTGCAGCAAGACGCCCAGCAGTTGCAAAAGCAGGCCAAAGAATGGTTCGAACTAAGGGGTAAAAAACAACGGTTATTCCAGGACTTCGTCTATGCTGCCGATTCGTGGCGATGGCTGCGGTTGGTCATCCATAAAGCCGAACACACCGCACAGGGGTCCAACCCGCGCTTCGTGGTGACGAACCTGCCGGGCGATCCCCAGGAGCTTTACGACAAGGTATACTGTGGCCGCGGTGAAATGGAGAACCGAATCAAGGAACAGATGCAATTGTTCAGCGAGCGCACCAGCGCCCATCAATGGTGGGCCAATCAGTGGCGATTGCTCTTGTCGGCGCTGGCCTACACCTTGATGGAAGCCATGCGCCGGTTAGCCTTAAAAGGGACGAAGTGGGCGCGGGCCCAATGCCACACCCTGCGGCTCAAATTAATCAAGATCGGAGCGGTCATCGTGCGCAACACCCGAACGATTCACTTTCACCTAAGTGAGAGTTATCCTTGGGCCAGTCTTTTCAACCATGCGGCCCGCCGATTGGTGCCAACCTAACCCGGATATTTCGTAAAAAAAGTATCGTTGATATGCTTAACTGCTGATATACAGCAGGATAGATCAATAATTAAAGCAATATCAGCGATGACAAAAGGTAAACAATTAAAGCTACAGTTGACAAGGGTAAAAGGCCGCCGTGTGCGGGTTGATTTCAAGGGCGGAGAGGTTACTTCGGATGCCGGACTGCTTTTGATCCGGGAAGTGGATCGGCAGTTGGGCTTGACCGAACGAGCGGCCCGACAGTTAGTGGACAAACGGCAGAAGGGCAAAGTACGCCATGAGGTATTGGGGATGCTGCGGCAGCGCGTTTACGGGCTGGTGGCGGGCTATGAGGATTTGAACGACTTTGATACCCTGCGCCACGATCCATTGTTGCAAACGGTAACGGGGCGCATTGAAACGTTGGCCAGCGCGCCGACTTTGTGTCGTTTTGAAAACGGGCAGGATCGGCGGGCGGCCTTTGCAGTAAACGAGCTGTTGGTCGAACAGTTCATGGGCTCCTTTGCCGAGGAACCCGAAGAGATCATCCTGGACTTTGACGCCACCGACACTCCGGTGCACGGGCTCCAGGAGGGACGTTTTTTCCACGGTTATTATGATCATTACTGTTTTCTGCCGCTATATGTTTTTTGCGGTGATCAGCTGCTGGTGGCCTACCTGCGGCCGAGCAAGATCGATGCCAGCAAGCATGCCGGGGCCATCCTCAAATTGCTGGTTAAACGGATTCGCCAAAGCTGGCCCCGTACGCGGATTATTTGGCGCGCCGACAGTGGATTTTGTCGAGACCGGATACCCTCTTGGTGCGACCGCAACGAAGTTAGTTACATCGTGGGGATGGCTCGCAATGCACGCTTGCAGCAAGACGCCCAGCAGTTGCAAAAGCAGGCCAAAGAATGGTTCGAACTAAGGGGCAAAAAACAACGGTTATTCCAGGACTTCGTCTATGCTGCCGATTCGTGGCGATGGCTGCGGTTGGTCATCCATAAAGCCGAACACACCGCACAGGGGTCCAACCCGCGCTTCGTGGTGACGAACCTGCCGGGCGATCCCCAGGAGCTTTACGACAAGGTATACTGTGGCCGCGGTGAAATGGAGAACCGAATCAAGGAACAGATGCAATTGTTCAGCGAGCGCACCAGCGCCCATCAATGGTGGGCCAATCAGTGGCGATTGCTCTTGTCGGCGCTGGCCTACACCTTGATGGAAGCCATGCGCCGGTTAGCCTTAAAAGGGACGAAGTGGGCGCGGGCCCAATGCCACACCCTGCGGCTCAAATTAATCAAGATCGGAGCGGTCATCGTGCGCAACACCCGAACGATTCACTTTCACCTAAGTGAGAGTTATCCTTGGGCCAGTCTTTTCAACCATGCGGCCCGCCGATTGGTGCCAACCTAAAGGGTGCATTGGTGCTGCCCCCGGCACTACCGAACCAATGGGGGAAAGGGGGCAGTGTCTCTACACCCTGAAAAACACCTAAAAATCAAGACGATCTGCTCAAAATACAAAGAAATCCATCTCCAATAGCAATAACGAGCCAAACCTTACCCTTCATGAAATATCCGGGCTAAGTGAGAGTTATCCTTGGGCCAGTCTTTTCAACCATGCGGCCCGCCGATTGGTGCCAACCTAAAGGGTGCATTGGTGCTGCCCCCGGCACTACCGAACCAATGGGGGAAAGGGGGCAGTGTCTCTGCACCCTGAAAAACACCTAAAAATCAAGACGATCTGCTCAAAATACAAAGAAATCCATCTCCATCTCCAATAGCAATAACGAGCCAAACTTTACCCTTCATGAAATATCCGGGCTAAAGGGTGCATTGGTGCTGCCCCCGGCACTACCGAACCAATGGGGGAAAGGGGGCAGTGTCTCTACACCCTGAAAAACACCTAAAAATCAAGACGATCTGCTCAAAATACAAAGAAATCCATCTCCATCTCCAATAGCAATAACGAGCCAAACTTTACCCTTCATGAAATATCCGGGCTAAGAAGCCGAGCGCGAATTGTGCAAGGCCGCCAGGTGGATGGAGGGAATTAGCCCATTTGCCCAGAGTTTGGAGAAATGTACAGATGCTCTGCTGGTGGACCGCGGAGGGATTTCAACGCACCGAAAGAAGCTTTCGGTTAATCCGCGGATACCGAATTCTCAGTAAATTAAAAGACGCTCTTCAAAAGCATTTGAATGAATCCCCTCTTTAAAAGTGCTGCCTGACCACCGTGGGGGACCTCCCAATTTCAACAAAAAATGGGACAAACCCATTCAACCAGTTAAAATATGACAATGAATTACTGGACGCAATGCGGGTGTAACCAGGGTGTAACCAATTGGAGAGGCTTGTTGATCAAAAAATTATAAATTACACAACATGTTGATATTCAACATGGTGCCCGAGGGGGGACTCGAACCCCCACGCCTTTCGGCACCAGATCCTAAATCTGGCGTGTCTGCCAATTCCACCACCCGGGCTTTGGCTTCATTCCATAGTGTATCAAGGATGGAAATAAATTTTACAAATAGGGGGTTTTTGTGGTTTTTTTTAGCAGCTTAGTCAAGGGAAAGCCAAAACGGGTCCGGTCTATAGGGGTTGTGGCAATTGTTATGAAAAAAATGCGTATTTACTTTTTTTATGAGTTTTTAAAGAAAATGGCCAAGCCCGATTCCTTTCATTCCTCTTTTTTGCATTTACTCCGGCCTTTTCATGGCTTCCATTGTCTTTATGAAAATGAAAAGAACTATGGTTAAGGAGGCCCTTGGGCGAGATTCACCCATGGATTCGATTCTGGTCAAGGGTTGGGTGCGGACGCGGCGCGATTCGAAGGCTTTTTCTTTTGTCGAGGTCAATGACGGTTCCTGCCTGAAGAATATCCAGATCATTGTCGATGCGGCGCTGCCCATTTATGAAAAGATCGAAAGTGTCACAACGGGCGCCGCCGTCAGCGTGACCGGCAGGCTGACGGCATCGCAGGGCAAGGGCCAGAGTTGGGAGATTCAGGCTACGGACATGGAGGTATTGGGAACCGCCGATGTCACTTATCCGCTACAGAAAAAAGGCCACAGCATGGAATACCTGAGGGAGATCTCCCACCTGCGGCCACGCTCCAACCTCTTCGGGTGCGTTTTCCGGGTGCGCAGCAGGCTGGCTTTTGCAGTCCATCAATTTTTCCAGAAGAAGGATTTTATTTATGTCCACACACCCATCATTACGGCCAATGATTGCGAGGGCGCAGGCCAGCTTTTCCGGGTCAGCAGCCTTGATCCGAAAAATCCTCCCCTCGATAATGGGGAAGTCGATTTTTCCAAAGATTTTTTTGCCCGGCCTACTTATCTGACGGTCAGCGGACAGCTTGAGGCGGAAATCATGGCCACCGCTCTTTCCAATGTTTACACCTTCGGCCCGACTTTTCGGGCGGAGAACTCGAACACCTCCCGCCACGCCAGCGAGTTCTGGATGATCGAGCCGGAAATGGCCTTCTGCGATCTCGAAGGCAATATGGATCTGGCCGAAGAATTGGTTAAATACCTCATACGCGATATCCTGGGAAATTGCCGGGAGGACCTCTCCCTCTTCGCCCGCTTCGTGGACAAAAGTTTGTTGAACCGGCTTCAATTTGTGGTGGACCGGCCTTTTAAACGAGTCGCTTACGACCGTGCGATCGAGCTTTTGCAGCAATCGGGCAAGAAATTCGAATATCCGGTGGATTACGGCGCCAACCTGCAATCGGAGCATGAGCGCTACCTGACGGAAGATCATTTTAAACGCCCGGTCACGGTTTATAATTTCCCCAAAGAGATCAAGCCCTTCTACATGAGAGCCAACAACGACGGCAAAACGGTTGCCGCGATGGACCTTCTGGTGCCGAATATAGGAGAAATCGTGGGCGGCAGCCAACGCGAGGAACGGCTCGATGTTTTAGCGCAAAGCCTGCAAAAGCACGGGCTCGACGCGAAAGAATACTGGTGGTACCTCGAATTGCGCCAATACGGCACTGTCGAGCACAGCGGATTCGGCCTCGGTTTCGAGCGGATGCTCATGTTTGTCACCGGCATGGCCAATATCCGCGATGTCATTCCCTTTGCCCGAACCCCCGGAAATGCCGGGTTCTAGGCCGGGATCTATTCGGTCCGGGAAAAAGGCTTTTATAGTGGAACCGGCGGAGGGGGTGGCGGGTCTTTCTCACCAATCAGGCCGCATTTATATGCAACCTATGATGGCCAACAGGTGTTATTAATATATTGTCCTAAATTATTAATATATTGTCCTAAAGTGTCCAATTGGATTAAAAAGTGTAGAAAATCGGAAGGTGAAGAATTCCCGATCCGGTGGGTTTTGGCCAATATCCTAGTTTTAATATCAAAAAGAGTGTGCAACCTGGCATCAAACTATGAATAATCAGGACAAGCAGCAGAAGCCGGGAGATGGCAAAAAACGCCGCATTATCAATTGGAATCCCGAAGAGGACGAGGCAAGGCAAACCAAAGCGGAATCCCAAAACCGCGGCCTCATGTTTTTTTTGCCGGTATTTGCCGGGTTGTTGATTTTCGGCGTTCTGACCATTGCCGGTCTGAAATTTTTCACCAAGGGCCCACAGGAAGCGCCCGCCGGGAGCGGATCGGTCGATCCAGCGGCGGCCAACACGGCAAATGGCGTGCAACAGAGATTTGTCAGCCCGCAGAGCGTGCAGAGGGAGATGGACCGGTTGAGGCTGGAAATCAGCGCCATCCGCAAAGTAACGGACGATCATCCGACCTTGATTAGAAACCTCGTGGCCATGGAAACCGCATTCGACATGGGGAACAAGAATTTTATGGCCGGCCAATATCGAGAGGCTATGGGATTGATGGAAGAGGTGGCGGCATTGATAACGGATCAGAGGGCCCTCATCACTCTGCAAATTGAAGCCAAGAACATCCACGACAATTTTCTCAATCTGATCGAGGCGAGTGAATCCGGCCGCTCCCTGGCCCCGTTTGAATATGAGAAAGCCTCCACGATCGGCAGCGAAGCGGAGATCCAACTGTCCAACGGCGCTTTTTCCGAAGCCATCCTGTCCTTCAAAGCGGCTTTGAATTCGATTGGGGAAATGGACGACATTTTCAATACTCAACTTGCGGAAATGGAGTTGAGCAGCAAAAAGGCTTTGCAGAAGGGGGACAAAGAGGCCGCCCGTGAATATTTTCAGAAGATTCTGGAGATGCAGCCGGATAATGAATTGGCCCGGAGGAACATCAAACGCGCCGCCACTGTCGACCGTGTTCTACCCCTTTTGCGGGAAGCCAAAGAGAATGAAAAGAAGAAGCAATTTGAGGAGGCCCTGACGGCCTATGAGCGAGCCTTCCAACTCGACGCTTTTTCCGCCAAGGCCCAGCAGGGAAAATCGCGAGTGTCGAAAATTATCCGGGACAATCGGCTGGCCTACCTGCGGGCCACTACGAAGAAAGCGGAAGAAGAGAAAGACTGGGATGCCGCCATCGAGAATTACGAGGCCGCGGTAGAGGAATTTCCCGAAATCACTGAGTTTTCCGATGCCTTGGAGGTGGCTCGTGAAAAAGGCCATCAGGCCAAAATCGCCTCCGCCCTGGTTGAAGCCTATGCCCTCGAGGAGGAATACGATTGGACGCAGGCCCGCAATACCTTTCTCAGAGTGCTCGATCTGGACAACCAAAACGAGGAGGCGCTCGAAGGGTTGCGGCGCGATGGGGAATACCTGCGCAGTCTGCTCAGGTATGAAAAATTCCTCACCGACGCCAGCGATTTTGCGGCCAGGGGGGAATTTCAGAAAGCTATCCGGGCTTTTAACGAAGGCATGATATCGAAACTATCCTACCTTACCCTGACCCCCGAATATCAGGATTTAAAAAGCACCTTGAGCGAACAGAGCCAGCCAGTGAGGATTAATTTTGTCTCCGATGGAAAAACCTGGGTGAGCATCGCGGGGTTCCAGATGATCGGAAAATTCGAGCAGCATCACCTGCGTATTTTACCCGGCAATTACCGCGTCCGGGGCCGGCGTAAGGGTTACCGCGATATCGTGCTGGAGGTAAGAATTCGCAATGACAGTAGTTTTGGCGACATTCAGATAATTTGCACCCAAAGGATTTAAAAACGGGAAAACAAGTATTAGCAGGCGAAATATCATTGCCGCATCCTCAGCGAACAGCGCCCTTTTTACCGTCATCATTTGAATTTTAAAAAAACGACCCACGCAACAATCTCCAAAGGATAAAGCAAATGAGCAATTCACGAAAAAACACCCTAAGCAAAGCACTCCCCGCAATCGGCATTGCCTTTAGCGCGTTGATCTGGATGGGCGCTCCGAGCGTGTCGAGGGCGGCCGATCCCGATATATTTGACGGCGATTTGGTAATCCCGGACCCCGTGGTAAAATATGGTCTCAAGAAAATCCTCGAGAATATAAAAATCAAAATGCCGGGCCTACCCCAAATGGGCTCTCAGGGAAGTTCAGGTTCATCAGGAAGTTCAGGCGGCTCCATGGGTTCTTCCGGCGGTTCTGGGGGATTGCCGATGGGATCTTCCGGTTCCGGTGGCTCGCTCCCATCTTTGGGCAAGAGCGGTCAATCGGGAATTGGGATGCAAGACGGGGACAGCCTCGGCTTGGGCCAGGGAGATAACCAAGGTTTAGGCCAGAAAAAAGGTGATGGCCAGATGCCGGGCCAAGGCCAGGGTCAAGGCGAAGGGCAGATGGAGGGTCAAGGCGAAGGGCAGATGGAGGGTCAAGGCGAAGGGCAAATGCCGGGGCAAGGTCAGGGCAATGGTTTGGGCAATAACGGTTCGGAAGGAGGCATGATTGCGCAAGGCGACCAGGCAGGCGAAGGTCCCATGGGCGAAGGTTCCATGGGTAATGCCGATGCCGCAAATACAAGCGGCGACCAAAAAGGCGGCAGCCAGGGGATGAAAGGCGACAGCATGGGCGGCCACATAACCATTGGCGACGTTTCCGAAATGATTGAAATGGCCGGCGATCAAGGAGGCGATAGCGATTCAGGCAAAGCAGAAGGTGCCGAATCCGGAACAGCGAGCAAAGGGCCTCCCATGGCCGGAAAAAACCGTGGACGCGCCTCCGGCGTGGAAAGGGGTGAATCGATTCCTTCGGACCTTTAAATAAATGAATTTAACTAAGATAAAAATGAAACACCTCTTTGGCCGCCTCTGGACATTCGCAGCCGTCTCCGTCTCTTTGTTTATGGCGTTCACCAGCCTGAACGCCAAATCTATCGTTCTCCCGGTAGAAGCCATTGACGACACCGCCTCAATGAGCGCCGAAGAGTTCAACCAAAAACACCAGGGAATTGATGTCTCTGGTTATTATCCCGACGATCCGGGCTACTATGTCGCCTACACCCATGAAAACCTGACCTATTATTTCGGCCCTCTGGACGAATACATCGAGGCGATCAACTGGAAGGATAAACTGGCCGCCGTGCGCGAAGAAGTCATTTACAAACGACCCACCCTCGGCAGCAGCGAAGTCGTCATTTACAACTTTAGCCTCGAAACCATCGAAGAGCACGGCCGCAATATGAAGCAAGAGGAGGAGGCTGGCCGTAACGGCTCATCCAGAGGTGAATTCGGGCAAATGACCGGGCAGTCGGGCCAAACCGGCGACCTAGGCCAGGAATCCGGCATTTTACTGCCCCAAGGCCAATCCGGCCAGCAGCAGGGCCAAAACGGCCAGCAGCAAGGGCAAATGGGCAGCCAATCGGGTAGTGGTCAGCAGGGTTCTCCCATTTTTCAGCTTCCGGGCAGCCAGCAAAGCCAACAATCGGGCCAAAGCGGCTCAAGCGGCAGTTCCAGCAGCAGCGGCGGTGGGTCTTCCGGCGGCGGCTCCAGTAGCAGTTCCGGCGGTGGAGGCGGGGGCGGTGGCAAACCCAGTTGGTGGCAAATTATCAAGGGCATCTTCGGCGGTTGAAACAACCCTTTGCTCCAGCCCCATACGGGATTGGAGCGTTCCCCATACGTTTCGATGGTTGATTTATTCGATCTGGCCCAAGAGCAGGCGAAGCGCACTCAGGCCAGCTGCGATGATTGGCTGGTAGTTTTGAATAACGCCAAGTCTTGCCTGGCCAAATCCAGTTTCGGAGCCAGCGCCCAGCGTTCTTTGGCAGAGGCCAGCGCTTCGCCCCGTCAATTTCAGCTCATGGCGGACGCCTTGGCCGAACACAATTTAAGCGGTTCGGATGATAAAAAAGATGGCTGGCCTCTGTTGGTGGAAAATGTCGATGAATCTCCCTATACCTTGAATGAATGGCTGGAAGCCTGGGAATTTTTCCACCATTGGCTGCAAAACCGGAATCGACGGGCAAGTTTTTCCAATAGGCTCGGTTACCTGGCCTGTTGCGGCCAATACCTCGAAGGCAAGGCCATTTTTCCGGCATTCATCGTCCTGCTGGAAGAAATGCTGGAGGGGTACGGTTTCGAGGGTGATGAGACTGCCAACGCTTAAATTATCGGATTATTCTATTAGCTAACCGAACAATCATTTGACGAAGTCGCCTTGGGCGACAGATTTTCCTGCTAACCTCAAATGCTCTTGTGCTTTAGCGGATCCATAAGCTGCCCCGATACGAAGGAAAATAACTCGTAGATCATCCAACATCAGGTAAAGAGACGGTATCAGGATCAAGGTGATGACGGTTGCAAAAAGAATGCCGAAGGCCAGGGACACGGCCATGGGGGCGAGAAACCGGGCCTGCAGGCTGCGCTCCATGAGCATGGGGGTGAGGCCCAAAAAAGTAGTCAGCGAAGTCAGCAGAATGGGCCTGAAACGCCGGATACCGGCCCAGCGAATGGCCTCGAATCGCGGCATACCCTCGTTTTCCCGGCGGGTGATGAAATCGACCATGACAAGGCTGTCGTTTACGACTACGCCGGTCAGGGCGACAATTCCGCAAAATGATAGAATGCTCAATGAAAGCCCCAGAACCAAATGCCCGAAAATCGCTCCCACAATCCCGAATGGGATGACCGCCATAATGATTAAAGGTTTGATGTAGGACCGCAGAGGCACCGCCATGAGGGCATAAATGATGATGAGGGCCAAAAAGAAGCCTTGCATGAGGCCACCCATGGTTTCCGCCTGCTCCCGGCTTTCTCCCTCCAAGGCATAACTCACCCCCGGATATTTGGCTAAAAGAGCGGGCATGAATTCTTTCGTAATTTCATTGATTACCACATGCGGTTCGATGGTATCCTTATCCACCGAGGCCCTCACGTTGACCACCCGTTTGCGGTTGATCCGTGTGATGCGGGAAAACCCGCGCCCCATCTTGGCTTCGGCCACCGAAGAAAAGGGCACTTCTTCCCCGGAAGGTGTGCGCACACGCATGTTTTCCAGGTCCCCCAATGAACGGCGTTCATCTTCGGGATAGCGGACCATGACCCGAACCTCGTCCTTGCCTCTCTGTATCCGCTGGGCCTCGGCCCCGTAAAAGCCCTGGCGAACCTGCCGGGCCAGATCGCTCAAGGTGAGTCCGAGTACTTCCGCCTCCGGCTTGATGGCCAATTGGATTTCCTGTTTTCCGCCACTGAAAGTGTCCTTAATATCGAATATCCCGTTAAAATCGGCCAGTCTGGCTTTGATTTCCTCGGCCGCGGCGTCGAGCTGGTCGAAATTGTCCCCTTCCAACTGAAAATCGATGGCCGCGGCGTCATAGCCGGTGGTCCCGGAAAAACTCAAATCGATGGCGCCCGCGATGGGGCCGACTTTTTCCCGCCAGCGATTGACCACCTCAATGGAATCGATCATGCGGTTTTCGCTCGGTTTTAATTCCACGAATAGGCGGCCCAGGGTTTCACCGGAAGACCAGGAAATGGTGTGCTCGATGATGGAACCATTTCCATCTCCGAATTCTTCGCGCATTTCGCGGTCCAATGCATGAATGGCCTGCTCCACCTTGTATGTGGCGGCTTCCGTCACCGTGGCCGGTGTGCCCTCAGCCATTTCCACTGAGGCACGGATAAAATCGCTGGGAATATTGGGGAAAAAGACGTTGCGCACGATCCCGCTTTTGACCACCCCCACACTCAGGATGATGCCCGCAAGAAATAGGGAGACGGTGGTGTAGCGATGGCGCAGGGAAAGTTCCAGAACGGGCCGATAGACCTTTTCCACAAAATTCTCCAACCCGTGGCTGAAGCCCCTTTGAATGCGCATGAAAGGCCCCCAGCCCTCCTTCGGTTTTTCCTTGATCTTCATATGGGCCAGGTGAGCCGGTAGGATAAGCTTGGACTCGATGAGGGAGAAAAAGAGGCACAAAATCACCACCAGGGCGATTCCGGACCACATTTTTCCAGAAGGGCCCGGCACCATCAGCATGGGCAGAAAAGCGGCGATCGTGGTGAGCACCCCAAAGGTGGCCGGCAGGGCGACTTCCTGGGCGCCTTTGATCACATTTTCAATGCCAGGCCCATCCTTTCGAATGGTGGTGTAAACATTTTCCCCGATAACGATGGCATCGTCCACCACGATGCCCAGAACGAGGATAAAACCGAAAAGGGTGATCATGTTGATGGAAATGTCCACCAGGCCGGTCGGCATCAGCCAGATAGCGCCCAAAAAGCAAACCGGCAAACCCACCATAACCCAAAAGGCCACCCTTAAACGCAAAAACATGGCCAGGGAGATGAACACAAGGACACCGCCCAGGGCCATGTTTCTCAGCATCAGGTTGAGGCGCCCTTTCAGTAACCGCGAGGCGTCGGCCCAATAAGCCAGTGAAATGCCGGCCGGAAGCTCTTTGTTTTTTTTCTCGATATAGGTCCTCACCGCGGCGGCCACGGTAAGGGCATTTTGATTACCGACACGGTAAATACGTATGCCAAGGCTGGGCTTGCCATCGAATTTGAAGAAGAAATCGGAGTCATCAAACCCGTCCACCACCCTGGCAATATCTCCCAGTAGCAGGCGCGTACCGTCTTCCTGTGTGAGCAGAACCAGTTGCTCAAACTCCCGGCCGACATAAGCCTGGCCCTTGGTTCGTAAAAGTATCTCGCCCCCCACCGTCTTGATGGAGCCGGCCGGCAAATCGAGGGAGGACTTGCGCACGGCCTGGACCACCTGGTCGAAAGTCAATCCGTATTGGCGAAGGGTAGATTCGGAGACCTCAATGGAGATTTCGTAAGCACGCACCCCGTCCATTTCCGCCTGGGTTACTTCCGGCAAGGCGGTAATTTCATCGCGCACCATTTTGCCGTATTCCTTCATCGTACGCTCATCGACATCGCCATAAATCTGCACCCACATGACCTCGTTTTTCGTTGTCTGCTCGTAAATGACCGGCTTTTCCGTTTCCGCCGGAAATGTAGAAATGGCGTCCACCCGCAGCTTTATTTTATCAAGCATATCGAGCACTTCGTAGCCATTTGCGATTTCCACGTCCACCCGGCCACCTCCTTCATAAGCGCGCGAAGTAAGCCTTTTTACCCCCTCGAGGTCCTGCACGGCTTCTTCGATCTTGACGCAAACGCCTTCCTCGGCCTCCTGCGGGGCGGCCCCCCGATAAGACACCCGAATGGTAATCTGGTTGAGGGAAAACTCCGGAAAAAACTCTTTCTTGATCTGAATGGCGGAAATCAAGCCCATGACCATGATGCCGACCATGAGAAGGTTGGCCGCCACCCCGTTACGGGCAAACCAGGCGATGATGCCCTTGTGGGTATCGCCGCTCATATCTCCTCGTCCCCGTCCGGTTCTTCTGTGGAAACCACATTTTCCTCGAAAGCGGGGTCTTCGCCGCCGGCCTCGTCTGCGGCCATCTGCGTAGTTACCTTCATTCCGTCCACCACAAATTCCAGAGCGGTCAAGCAGACTTTATCGCCATCTTCGATACCGGCCCCGATGATAACATTTTCCGTATCGGTGCGAATCACTTCCACATCCCGGCCTTCCAGGGTATTTGCCGCATCGACCACCAGTATGCGGTTATTCTGCCTCAGGACGTGGCGCGGCAGGATGACGGCATCTTCGACCGTTTTCCCCCGGATTTCAGCTTTCACAAACATGCCGATCTGGAGGGGTGGACGGGCGCTCCCCGCTTCCTGCCGGTAGGGATCTTGCACCTGGGCAACGGCGTAGATAACCCTGCTGCGAGGATCGACAACCCCTTCAGTCCTCACAATGAGTCCATCCCAGGTGTAACGGTGGCCTCCGAAATCGGCCTCTAATTGAACATACAGGCTCGCTTTTTCCCCGTCGTTTCCCTGGTAGGCATAGGGAAGGTCCACATAGGGAATGTCATGGCTGGGGATGGGAAGCCTCACTTCCACATAGTTGATGGCAAATATTTTGGCCAGCATTATGCCGGGGGAAACAAATTGCCCGAGATCGGCATTCTTTTCTTTTACCATGCCCGCGTAGGGTGCCCGAATGTGTGTGCGTTCAAGATCGCGCCGGGCTTTTTCCAAGTCGGCTTCTGCCGATCTTACATTGGCCTCGGCATCGATTAACTGTGGCTTACGCAATACCAGCTCGGTGGCCTCGCCATTGCCCAGGTTCCCCCAGTCTTTGAGGGCCTGCTCCGATTGCGCTATTTCCTGGGAGAGGCTTAATTTAGCCTTGGCCAAAACGGATTCGGCGCGGACCAGGGCCACCTCGTAATCGCTCGAATCGATTTCCACCAGCACGTCTCCCACTTCAAAAAAACCTCCCGCATAGAGGGAAGGCGAGATGGCGGTGATCTTTCCCGAGACTTGTGGAATTAAATCGGTTTCGGTGCGAGGTACCACCGTTCCCTGACTCTTGACAATGAACGTGACAGCCCTTTTTTCAGCTGTCACCACAGCGACAACGGTGGGCAGAATTTTGCGCGGTTCCTTTTCCGGTTTGGACTTGAAAAGTACCAAGTTATAAGTGCCCAGACCCGCAAAGAGCAGGATTACGATAGGCAGCGAAATTCGGTAATGCATCTTCATGGCAGAGGATTCCTTTGTTCCCAACAATTGGGGCGGTTTTTTTTGAGACGCTGAAAAACGATAAAAAGTTTCAATTAATATTAAAGTAAAAGAAAGTCCGGCCAGACGTCACATCAAACAATGTGCCTCAAAGTGGGAATAGTTTAGATTATTTCGATTGCTTCGCAAGCATTTCGGTGTTATCAATAATGGCTCTTTCTTCCTTACGTCCTGCAGGGCGATCCTGCCAATACTACCGTGAACTTATGTTTCCCAACCCTGCTCCCTGGAAAAGCCGCCCATCGAATGGCAGCTGGCGCGGCCTTATGGTTATTGGTTGCCGGATGCGTTGTTCCGGCCACCCGGCCCATGGTGGTCGATCAGGCAAAGCTCGAACGGGAGCGCTATCATCAACAGGCCATCGCCCTGGAAAGTCAGCTTTTTGACCAGATGCGGTTGCACCGGGTGGCCTTTCCCATCCTCCAGGCGGCGGTTCCTTTTACGAAGGAACGCACAAGGGCTTACCTCGGCCTTTATTATGCCAACAAATACTCGTTTTCAGAAAACTTCAGGGAATCTGCGGAAAAGCAGTTCGGGCTGGAGGAAAAACTTAAAGTCCTGGAGGTAATCCCCGATTCGCCAGCCGAGTTGTCCCATGTGGAAAAAGGAGACATTCTCCTCAAACTGAACGGGGAACAGGTTCCTTCCGGGAAAGATGCGGCCATCGGTTTTGCAAAAATTCTGCAGCATGACCTGGTGCCGGGAGCGGAGGTCTCGCTGACCGTTTTGAGGGATGGCGATCCGCTGGAACTGTCCATCACGCCGGCCGCCATTGCCGATTTTACGCTTTTGCTCAGCTCCAAACAAAGCGTCAACGCCAAAGCGACCGGAAAAAAAGTCGTCATCAACCGGGGAATGCTGCGGTTCGCGGAAACGGACACCGAGCTGGCCTATGTCCTCAGTCATGAAATCGCCCACAACGTAATGCGGCATGTGCGCGCGGTTATGGTCAATTACACATTAGGAACCCTGGTCGATATCGGGGCGGCCAGCTTGGGGGTGATCACCGGCAATGCAGTCGGGGCCATGGCGGCTTATTCCAAGGCGCCCTCATTCGAGTCCGAGGCCGACTATGTGGGTCTATACATCATGGCCCGGAGCGGGCAGCCAGTGGAAGGGGCGGCCAACTTTTGGCGGCGCATAGCGGCAATCGATCCGGGCTCCATCCGAAAGCGCATCCTGGCCACACATCCAGCCAGTCCCGAACGCTTTGTCGCCCTTGTAGACACTATCGAAGAGATTCAATTCAAAATAGCCGAGGGCCAGCCCCTCAATCCGGAGCTGCGAAAAAAACAGGCATCGCCGCCATAGACACTGTTTTTTTTGAGACGAAAATTCAGGAACGGGTAGCGATACAACGCCATTATTTCACCTTTTCCTTCTCAACCGCAGTATTCCCCGTATCTACATAATAGTAATTAGTAATTTTGATATTTATTGTAATAATAATAATCGGAGCCCTTGGTATCGACGAAGTTCAATATAAATCCGAAAACGTTGACTCCCCGCTGGTTAAGCCGCTCAAGGGAAGACCGCACCTGCCGGGCCTGAGTATAACCGGAGCGAACCGTGAAAAGGACCCCGTCCACCCTGGTGGCAAAACTTGAGGTGTCTTCTGTTGCCAATAACGGAGCGGAATCGAAAATGACATAGTCATAACGTTCCTGTAATAGAAGGCAAATTTGTCCCATGCGGTCGCTCAAAAGCAATTCCCCAGGACGCTCCGGATATTCACCGGTGGAAATAAAATCGAGGTTTTCAATGCCGGTTTTCTGAATGGTTTCGGAAAGTGGCAGTTCTTCCAGGATAATTTCACTCAATCCTTTGGATTTATTCAGTTTGAATTCCTTGTAAAGCGCCCCACGGCGCAAATCCGCATCCACCAGGATGGTTTTGGAGGAGGTCAAAGCCAGCGTTATGGCCAGATTTGATGAGATGGTTGATTTTCCCTCGGAGGGAACAGCGCTGGTAACGATGAAGCTAGTCGGCTGCGCTCCTTCTTTTTCCATGAAGAGGATAGATGAACGCAAAGTGCGGCAAGCCTCCGCAAAAAGATAACGGGGGTCTTTGGGCTGGAGCAGGTCCATACCGGTTTTATGGGCCAGCTTCTGGTAAGGAATAATGCCCATGATGGGCAGATCGAAACGCCGGAACGCCGGGTTAGGTCTTCCCCAGAGATAATGCGGTTGTCCAGGGTTCCCAGAAGGAAAATCAGCCCAAAACCCAGAACGATGCCAGCCACCCCGCCCTGGACAAAATTACGGACGATTTGCACCGGGATAGGATGAGCTGGGCTGGCGTCTTCAAATACGGCAATGGTTTCCTGGCCGAAATTTTCATTCAAGTCGAGGTTCTGAATGGTTTCGAGGAGGTTTTCATAAAGGTTGCGGGAGCGATTCAATCGGGATTGCAGACGTTCATACTCTGCCTGGCGCCGGCTGTAATCGAGGGCTGTCAATTCCACATCCGAAATTAAAGCGGCCAAATTATCGATCTGGATCTTGAGAATGCTCTTTTGCGATTCCAGTTTTTTCAATCCCTGGCGACGATAAATTTCCAGGTAATTTTGAGTCCTTTCGATCTCGCCGTTAAGACCCATAATTTTGGGATGCCGGGGCTTCAAATAGATGGAAAATTCATCCTTCTCGGCCATTAGCTGATCATAGATCGCTTTTTGCTGCCGGTACTGCGGACTTATCTCCTGAACGTTGCGGCTGACCAGATCGCTGTCCCCCTCAATTCCCTCGGGAATTCCACCGTCGAGGTATTGATCGAGGCTGAGGGTCTCCAGCATCCGGAATTTTGTTTTCAGGTCGGCCATATTGCTCTTCAGCTTGACCAGATTGTAGCCGGCGGAGTCTCCCTCTTCTTTCACAAAAACCAGGTTGTTCTCTTTTTGGAATTCCACCAGAGCGCTTTCCTGATGGTCGATCTCCGTTTCCAGGCTCATCAGTTCCTCTTTAATTTTTAGCAGCGCCCTGCCGGAGGTATTGGACCGCGTCTCCTTTTTATAATTGGTATATTCCTCCATGCAGGCATCCAAAAAGGCGCGCGTGTATTGCGGTTCGCCACCTTCGGCCGTAAGGACAAAAATGGACGTCTCGGGCTGTTGGCCTACGCGCAATTGAATAAGAATCGGTTTGAGTTCAGGCCTCAAGGCGGCCAGTCGATCGCGGGCTCGGTTTTGCACAATAGGGCTGCGCATCAGCTCGCTTTGGGTTCCCCAGAAATAGGCCAGGGAATCCTTGATAACCTGGCTGTTGGGAAAGGATACCTGCGATTCCACAATCATTTTGCCCTGGCTGACGTATCGGGCCTCACGCTGCATTTCTTCATAGGCCTGATAACCAAGGCCAAGGCTCAGAGTTGGGATGAATATCCACCAATACTTCTTGAGCAATATCTTTCCCCCGGAAAAACCAGGCATGGAAGTTTTCCGACAATTCGGCGCTCTGTTCCTGTTCCTCGAAAGCGACTTCTTTCATTGGATCATAAACCTTCGCTCTTTCACTCTGATGATATCGTCCGGCTCCACGGCTGGATCGAGACTACGCAACCCGTCTTCCAAGATGGCCTGCACATTGACTTCGACCATCCTTTCGCCTTCGGGCAGATTCGGATCGGCTTTTATCAATACAACCCTCTTCCGATTGGCATATTGTCCAAACCCACCGGCCTGAAAAATAGCCTTGCTTACGGTGAAGTCCTCTTCGATGGGAATATCGTAATTGCCCGGGTTTTTGACTTCACCCCAAATATAGAATTGCCCCCCGGCCTGGGCAAGCTTTGGTACAAGAATATAATCCCCGTCCTTGAGCTCCATATCGTCGTCGAAATTGCCGGTGGTAAACATTTGATTGACATCGATTTCAATCCTATCCTCCCCATCCTCGCTCTCGGGATTGTCGCGGATGAGAGTGACTTTTTCGGCATCAGCCCCCGATTTAAAACCGCCCGCGGCGTTCACTGCGGCGCTCACCGTCAGGATATCGTCTGCCGGAAGCGGCAATGGGCCGGGATGCAGGACCTCTCCCAGCATGGTAATTTCGCCAAGATTATCGGTAAATTGTGGGTAATCCACCAGGACCGTGGCCCGATAATAAAAATCCACTTCGAGCAATGATTTGATATCGTAGGCCAACTGCTGGCAGGTTTTCCCCACGGCATCGACCTTGCCAAGCAAAGGAATATCAACCTCCCCCCGAGGATTTACAAGGAGCGCAAGCGGTCGTTCGCGATCTTCCTCCACCGTGTAAGTAAGACGATTGCCTATGCGAATGAGCCGTTCCCGGTCGAGCAGACTCATCCGGTTGGGCACATCCGAAGTTATCGAATCCGCAGCCGCCATGGGAATTAACCGAGGAAAGAAAAGGAGGCCGGCCGCCAGGATAAATCTTCCAAAACGGATGTTGAGAAAACTTTCCGAGTTAAAAATCATAATTTATGGAAAATTCAAATCGGTTCTGATTGTAGCTTCTAGTCGGGATATTAGTCGGGATATTGGAAGTTTTTTCCGTATATCGGTATTCAAGGTTCCAGCTTATCGGATAATTTTTAAAATTGGCTCCGTAATTTATTTGCAGCATGCGGCGGTCATAGGATTCCGGGCTAAGGCCTCCGGAGTCCGTTCCACTTTCAAAGGAGACCAGACCGGTCACGGTAGTGCGGGTAAAGGGTGACCAATTGAATGAGTATTGCACGCGATTTACAAGCTGGGAGTTGGAAATAAGTCCCAAATTGTTTCGTCTATAATAAGCCAAAGCATGGCTGAATTTTCTGTTCAACTCGTGACGCAGCAAAATTTCCCCGTTTAAGCCGGAAACATCGCTATCATCATTGTTGGTTCCGGAGTTATCGAATAGGATCGAATTCCAGCCTAAGTTAGAGGCTGTCCCAAAAGGGTGATTTTTGCGAGGGCTTTTGATAGGCGCTCATTTTAGAGGTATTTGCATTTGGGAGAGTATCAACTTTGCTCTCCTATGACGTTAGGATACTGGTTTTGGGGTCCGGTTGCCTGGTTTTCTTTGTATGAGCCGACAGTAAGGCTGTGAAAAAGTATTGTCCTTGCTTTTCCGCTCTCTAGGCCGCCGCTTTGGTTTTTAGTTCGTCTTGCTGGGCCAGCATCTTGGCTACTTTCCATAGGTTGTGCGAGAGTACCGACCAGGCTACGCTGATCGAGCGGTTGGCAAAGCCTTTGCTGCGCAACCGCCCGGCCTGCCAGCGATTCTTCAATACCCCGATCCGCCCTTCGGTGCTGGCCCGGCGCTTTTGCAATTGTCTGAACAGTGGTTCCTCCATCCGTTTTTTCAACTGCTTCGGATCGCGTGGACAGAGCGCGTCGTAGATTCCCTCCTGGGCTAACTGCCGGCGGGCCCGCTGGGAGGCAAATCCCCGGTCCGCGCACATGGCCGCTATGGGTTCTTCCAGGTTGAAGCGGTTCTGTCTTTGCAAACTCTCTTGCATTTGTTCATTTTCGCTTGGAGTTCGGCTGCCGTAGAGTTTCCAGTCCAGCAGGTACCCTTCAACGCTTTCTCCCAAAAACAGGGTGTTGCCGAACTCGACCTCTTGGCCCGCTTTACCTCGCACAATCACCTGCCCATCGAGTTCGTAAACACTCAAGACTTTCTCTGCGTTTTTCACCTGGCGGCCGCCAATGATCCGCTCGTGCGCCTGTTTGATGACCACCGGGATTTGCTCGCTCATGCGCTCCATCCGGGCGAGGATCTGTTGGACCTGTTTTTCGCTGTAATCGCTTTGCTCCCAGCAGGCTTGCAATAATTCCCGGTGACTGCGGGCATGCTCCCCGATCCGTTTGAGCAGCTTTTTCATCTGCCTCAAGATACCCTTGCGCTGCCGCGCGCTGTCCTTTCGCCGCCGGCTGTGGGTCATCTGTATGCACAGCCGATTCATCTGCCGAGCCAAGGGCTCCGGTTCGATCGGCATGCGATGGCGCACACCGGCCTTCTCGCGGATCAGCCGGATCGCTTTGAGCAACGTGCCGGCTACATCCTTGAGTAATACCCAGTCCGTCGGCCAATGAATGTTAGCCTCCAAACAGGTGCCGTCGATCAGGCAAATGGTGGTGTCAATCGGCTTGTCCAATCCCACCTGCCGGGCCAGAAGGGCATCGCCCACCACCTCAGTCAAGGTCCGGTGCAAGGCCCTCAACTGCTCTTCGCTGAAAAACTTCGAGGCCCGCTCCAGGGTGCTTTTGGAGATGCCCCTGATGCCATCGATCTGCCGGACACGGCAAAAGTCGGCCAACAGATCGCTGCTGCCCAGAGCCCGCGACAAATGCCGAAACGAAATCCCTCCGAGCAGACGGCCCAGCGTATCCATGCGCAGTGCCTTGATGGCAAAACTGGCCCGCTGCCGCCGGGCCTTTAGACCCATTGGCGGCCACCCCTCCAAGGCCAGCTCAATGGCCTGCGATTCCACCTCCGAGTCGATCAGCAGCCGATCGATTCGATCAATGGTGGCGCGGAAGTTATCGTCATCGAGGCACCGGTCGACCACAGTTAAAGCTGGACGCAGGAGGCATTGGATGGCTATATTTTTCATAGAAAGGGCTATATTGATTTTCGCTAACTCAATTATAGAACCCTTTTTTGGCCGGATCGAGCAAAAACTTGCTCTTTCCGGCTCTTTTTATCAACGTCATCCAGTTGACTATAAAATCTTTATATTTTTGGGACAGCCTCCACCTACAGCGACTTTTGGAGCACTTATGATGAAGTCTTTCCTCATAACCGATCCGTGGGAAAAGAAACCGGTGAAACGGCCCATGTGGAACGATGGAACAATACCCTGCGCCAACGACTGGGTCGTTTCACACGCAAAACCCTCTCCTTTTCCAAGCTTAAGAGTATGCATGAAACCTGTCTGAGACTTTTCATTCATCAATATAATCAAGAATTAGCCACCATTCCTACTTAATACACTACCCCGGAATCATGGGTTCTCTGGGGATATTCGTATGCACCCTGACCCTGAAAATGACGCTCATGGTCATCTTCGGAGCATTCGGGCTAGCCCGGATATTTCATGAAGGGTAAAGTTTGGCTCGTTATTGCTATTGGAGATGGATTTCTTTGTATTTTGAGCAGATCGTCTTGATTTTTAGGTGTTTTTCAGGGTGTAGAGACACTGCCCCCTTTCCCCCATTGGTTCGGTAGTGCCGGGGGCAGCACCAATGCACCCTTTAGGTTGGCACCAATCGGCGGGCCGCATGGTTGAAAAGACTGGCCCAAGGATAACTCTCACTTAGGTGAAAGTGAATCGTTCGGGTGTTGCGCACGATGACCGCTCCGATCTTGATTAATTTGAGCCGCAGGGTGTGGCATTGGGCCCGCGCCCACTTCGTCCCTTTTAAGGCTAACCGGCGCATGGCTTCCATCAAGGTGTAGGCCAGCGCCGACAAGAGCAATCGCCACTGATTGGCCCACCATTGATGGGCGCTGGTGCGCTCGCTGAACAATTGCATCTGTTCCTTGATTCGGTTCTCCATTTCACCGCGGCCACAGTATACCTTGTCGTAAAGCTCCTGGGGATCGCCCGGCAGGTTCGTCACCACGAAGCGCGGGTTGGACCCCTGTGCGGTGTGTTCGGCTTTATGGATGACCAACCGCAGCCATCGCCACGAATCGGCAGCATAGACGAAGTCCTGGAATAACCGTTGTTTTTTACCCCTTAGTTCGAACCATTCTTTGGCCTGCTTTTGCAACTGCTGGGCGTCTTGCTGCAAGCGTGCATTGCGAGCCATCCCCACGATGTAACTAACTTCGTTGCGGTCGCACCAAGAGAGTATCCGGTCTCGACAAAATCCACTGTCGGCGCGCCAAATAATCCGCGTACGGGGCCAGCTTTGGCGAATCCGTTTAACCAGCAATTTGAGGATGGCCCCGGCATGCTTGCTGGCATCGATCTTGCTCGGCCGCAGGTAGGCCACCAGCAGCTGATCACCGCAAAAAACATATAGCGGCAGAAAACAGTAATGATCATAATAACCGTGGAAAAAACGTCCCTCCTGGAGCCCGTGCACCGGATTGTCGGTGGCGTCAAAGTCCAGGATGATCTCTTCGGGTTCCTCGGCAAAGGAGCCCATGAACTGTTCGACCAACAGCTCGTTTACCGCAAAGGCCGCCCGCCGATCCTGCCCGTTTTCAAAACGACACAAAGTCGGCGCGCTGGCCAACGTTTCAATGCGCCCCGTTACCGTTTGCTAACAATGGATCGTGGCGCAGGGTATCAAAGTCGTTCAAATCCTCATAGCCCGCCACCAGCCCGTAAACGCGCTGCCGCAGCATCCCCAATACCTCATGGCGTACTTTGCCCTTCTGCCGTTTGTCCACTAACTGTCGGGCCGCTCGTTCGGTCAAGCCCAACTGCCGATCCACTTCCCGGATCAAAAGCAGTCCGGCATCCGAAGTAACCTCTCCGCCCTTGAAATCAACCCGCACACGGCGGCCTTTTACCCTTGTCAACTGTAGCTTTAATTGTTTACCTTTTGTCATCGCTGATATTGCTTTAATTATTGATCTATCCTGCTGTATATCAGCAGTTAAGCATATCAACGATACTTTTTTTACGAAATATCCGGGTTAGCTGACCCTTAACACCATATCGTGTCGCGATCCCGTAGTTCGGCGCCATATGCCCGCGGTCAAAGCCACTATTGGTGTAATCATCATGACGAACTTGGGACAAGGTTCGCATATCGACCATAAAACGGGATGGCCGAGGCGGAGAAGAGACAGCACCAACCCTAAACATCCGATAAGCTACCCAAGCGGGGGTTTTCCTGGTCTCATCGTAACCGACGATATAGCCGGTATTTTCAAGGACCAGGAGTTGGTGAGGATAGTTGGTTGATCGAGGAATACCGGCATAAATGTGCAATGAATTTTTTTTGGCTGCTTCCAATACTCTTTTTGGAACAGTGATCGCGATGCTGTCAGTCCGGGAGGTCTGGTTCCCGTGCTTCGCTCTCTCCTGCCCACCGTGGTCACGTTTTAGAAGCCAGAAGCCCAACACACCACAGATGATCCCAAGGGTGAAGATCAAGACACCGCGGGAAGAACCAGATCGGTTGTAACATTGTTTGCAGGAGCGCAGCCTCATGGGAGAAACTTTAATTATTTACTAATAAAGAGTAAAGTTCTGATCAAGCTTCATGGATGTTGTAGGGCATGCACTCGCGTTATCTCAGGGTATAGTTTTTTTCAGGTGAAAACGGCCCCACACCGCCACAAACTCCCATGGAACAAGCCCACCTGCCCCTCTTGTGGCATCAATTACCTCAATCCAGGGGCCAATATCATCTGTCCGGGTGTAAGGTTCCCATACCTGCACCTGATATTCTCCTAAACTATTCCATAGGGTCAGCCGGCGATACCCTGAAATCACTAATCTCCAGGTCCAGATTATGGTTTACCCGGAGGCCGGCATGGCCGTCACTGTTGAGTAGATCAGAACGGGCAATGCTTTTCACCTCTTCCCCGTTTACATTGAATTGCATTTTGTCGGCACCCACAATCACCGACAATTGATTCGTAGCACGCCCTCCCTCGTCCTTCTTATTCACCGCGGCGTGCTCGGTCCAGTCCACAATAATGTGCGTATCTGCATCATCTCGCTGTTTAATGAGATACCTCCCGTCCTGTCGAACTAGGAAGTAAAGATAGCGCTGGTTTGCTGCGTCCAGATCGCTGCCGCCAAAGAACACACCGTATGCCTCCGGATGTGCCAGTGCCTTTGCTTGCGTGAAGCTGCACTGCACTGTGTATTTACCCTGCCGAACATCAACCGCGCGGTAATAGATTGCCGCTGGCCCTGATACGATTTGATAGCCCTTCGCGCCTACCACGAACTTTAAGTTTGATGGGTCCGCTGTTGGTCTGTCCAGCCGGACGAGCCAACCTTCGGGCAAGTGGCCGTTGCCGATGATCTGGCGGTCAGGGTCGTGTTCATGCTTCTCATGGTGTTCAGCAAACAGCGGAGTTACCACCGCAAAGAGAAAAGTAAACGGAATGATTATACACATATAACCCTCCAAATCTGTAATCCTGGATGCATTGATCCGGTTTATCAAATGATGCGTATGAACTGTTGAAATTATCGCCATCTGGAGCTTTCGAGAACATTTTGCGCCTTTCAATCCACTTTGGCAATCGTCAACCCTGCTAATTCAGGCAAAGAATCGCCCTGTCCCTGAGACAGTCCCCAAACTTGACGGACACCCAGAATTGTCGCGTTTCTTGCCTACTTATTAATTGACTGAAATTCCCGTGGAATGTAGAAGTGGCGTTTCGGATACTCAAACATTCACTAGGAGAATATATCATGTCTACAGTAACATTGTCACCGGCTGACATTCAGGCCTTCACTGCGGACGATTTCACCGCGCCCGCAGTCTTTACCAGCTTTTGTTCCAATGGCGGAAAACCGCTTAACGGTATGATCGGCGGAGAGCTTGTTTCCGGTTCGATGAACGCCATAGTTGAGGTGATTAACCCTGGTACAAAGGAAGTCCTCGCGACGGTTTCGGAGATGGGCTGGGATGAAGTGAACCTCGCCGTGGAGAGCGCTAATCGTGCCTACAACGGCGGCTGGAAAAACACATCCGTGGATGAGCGTGCAACGCTCCTCATGAAGCTTATCGAGCTCTTCGAACAAGATCTGGATGTTTTTCTGGCCTGTGAGATATTGAACGGAGGAAAGGTTTCGGAACTGGCAAATGGGGACGTAGGGGCCGTTCGGCCCTGTGCTGAGTATTTCATTGAGATCGCGCGGCAGATGCGCTTTGGCGACGGCGAGAAAATGGAGGTCATGGATGGTGTAGAGGGTTGTCCTTTTGTGGAACCATGGGGTGTGGTCGCCGGGATCATTCCCTGGAACTACCCGGTTGTACTGGCGGCATGGTTCATGATGCCCGCGCTTATGGCCGGGAACTGCATCATCATCAAACCAAGTGAAGAAACGCCGCTCAGTGCCCTTTATATTGCCAAATTAGCACACGAAGCGGGTTTCCCGCCAGGTGTGATCAATGTCCTACCGGGGAGAGGCGAACTGACGGGCAAGTTCATTGCCGAGCATCCGGGTGTCCGTTATATTGCCTTTACCGGTTCTCCGGGAGTGGGTCAGAGTATCCTGCGGGCCGCCGACAAGCATGGCACGCGGGTGAAACGCGAGATGGGCGGAAATGGTGCGGCCATAGTTTGTGCCGATGCTGATCCTGAACTGGTAGCTCGCTTGATTGGTAAGAACGCGAACCAGCACTATGGGCAAACCTGTTGTACGATCCATCGCGTATTTGCACAGCGTGAAATTTTCGATGATTTCATGGGCGCAACGGAAGCGTTCTTTAACGAACTCAAGGTGGGCAATCAAGCGGTGGAGGGAACTCAGCTCGGCCCTGTGGTGAATTCCCGGCAACCTGTCCGCATCCTCGAAGGAATAGAGTTTGCCAAGGCGAACGGCGCGGAGGCGATCCTCGAAGGTGGCCGTGCCTCCGTATCCGGTTACGACGGGTTCTACATGAAGCCGACATTGCTTCGATCAGGGAAGGGTTCCGACTGCAACCCGAGGGAAGTCTTCCATACCTTCCTCAACGTTCAGCCGGTGGATTCAGTCGAACAGGCCATTCGATTCGCCAACAACACCCGCTACGGTCTCGGTTCGAGCGTCTGGACCAAAGACCTGGAGCTTGGCACGCGTATCGCCAAACAGTTCAGGGACGGAACCGGTCAGGTAAACTGCCATAATACGATCGCCTACGGCATGCCCTATGGTGGCCAGGGAATTTCCGGCGGTCCTGGTGGGGGTGTTAACTGTGCCGAAACGCTGCGCGATTACACCAAGACCAAGGCGATCTACGTGGCCAAGTATCCCGGTTAACCAACGCTTCCGGGAGGATTGTCGCCCCGAGCATCGTAGTGCCCACAATTATTTCCCTGGACCTCTTACACGCATAGGGAATCTTTGTAACGGTTAAGAAAAACAGAGGGCAGGTGAACATTTGGATAAAGGCTGCCAATTTCTAGCAACCGTTCTCGAAAGGGGGCGGCCTCTTTACCTTTTGATATTGGCCGAAAATAGGGTAGTGACCATTTATTAATTACCCCTTATACCGCCGTAAACTCCCTTGGAACAAGCCCACCTGCACCTCTTGCGGCATCGATCACCTCAATCCAGGGGCCAAGGTCATCTGGCCTAGTGTATGGTTCCCATATCTCAGTCTGATATTCCCCTGAACTATCCCATTGGGTCATCCTGAACTGCTCACCATCGAGGGTTGCTATCGGGTAATCCTGACACTGCCTTGGAATCCCCTTAGCCACGATTTTCAAGTCTGGGCGGCCTTATGCTCATGGGCTTTAAGGGTGTATTTCCAGGCGTTTTTCTGCCACACACGATGTTCATCCCACTCCGGCGAACTTCGCCAGCCCACATGCAATACATGAACGCCAGTGCCAACAGGCTGGGAGGGTAGTGTATTAAGTAGGAATGGTGGCTAATTCTTGATTATATTGATGAATGAAAAGTCTCAGACAGGTTTCATGCATACTCTTAAGCTTGGAAAAGGAGAGGGTTTTGCGTGTGAAACGACCCAGTCGTTGGCGCAGGGTATTGTTCCATCGTTCCACATGGGCCGTTTCACCGGTTTCTTTTCCCACGGATCGGTTATGAGGAAAGACTTCATCATAAGTGCTCCAAAAGTCGCTGTAGGTGGCACATCTTTTGTAGGCCCGTGGCAGACGCTCGTAAAGTTCCCGGCAACGATACCAATCCCGAGGCCCAATGGCATAGGAGAGGATTTGACGGGTGCGTCGGCAAAGAGCGATCCAAACCCATTGGGCATCGCTCTTGCGCCCCACAAAAGACCACAGTTCGTCCAGTTCAATGACATCATGGCGGCGGGCCGCAAGAATCGTGCTTTTGAGCGGTCGCAGCGATTGTCGTTTCTTTTAACCAACTCAAAACGGTGTTGGGACTCACCCCGAAGGCGCGCTGTAAACCGCGTAGACTGCTGCGTTCCTGATAGACTCGAAGGATCATTTCTTTTTGCTCTTCGGTGTATTTCACTGTGGGGTTTTCGCGGCTTTGTTTACCACAATCATGGCAGCGGTAGCGCTGTTTATGGTTGGGCGTCTTGCCAAATTTAATGATATTTTCACTTCCACAGTGCCGACAATTAATAATTTTAGTAACCATGCACTAAGAATAAACTGCCTAACGCTATTTGTACAGCTAAAAATACAAAATAACATTCTTTTTTTATACACTACCTCTTTTTTTATACACTACCGGCTGGTCTAGCCCGGATATTTCATGAAGGGTAAAGTTTGGCTCGTTATTGCTATTGGAGATGGATTTCTTTGTATTTTGAGCAGATCGTCTTGATTTTTAGGTGTTTTTCAGGGTGTAGAGACACTGCCCCCTTTCCCCCATTGGTTCGGTAGTGCCGGGGGCAGCACCAATGCACCCTTTAGGTTGGCACCAATCGGCGGGCCGCATGGTTGAAAAGACTGGCCCAAGGATAACTCTCACTTAGGTGAAAGTGAATCGTTCGGGTGTTGCGCACGATGACCGCTCCGATCTTGATTAATTTGAGCCGCAGGGTGTGGCATTGGGCCCGCGCCCACTTCGTCCCTTTTAAGGCTAACCCGGATATTTCGTTAAAAAAGTATCGTTGATATGCTTAACTGCTGATATACAGCAGGATAGATCAATAATTAAAGCAATATCAGCGATGACAAAAGGTAAACAATTAAAGCTACAGTTGACAAGGGTAAAAGGCCGCCGTGTGCGGGTTGATTTCAAGGGCGGAGAGGTTACTTCGGATGCCGGACTGCTTTTGATCCGGGAAGTGGATCGGCAGTTGGGCTTGACCGAACGAGCGGCCCGACAGTTAGTGGACAAACGGCAGAAGGGCAAAGTACGCCATGAGGTATTGGGGATGCTGCGGCAGCGCGTTTACGGGCTGGTGGCGGGCTATGAGGATTTGAACGACTTTGATACCCTGCGCCACGATCCATTGTTGCAAACGGTAACGGGGCGCATTGAAACGTTGGCCAGCGCGCCGACTTTGTGTCGTTTTGAAAACGGGCAGGATCGGCGGGCGGCCTTTGCGGTAAACGAGCTGTTGGTCGAACAGTTCATGGGCTCCTTTGCCGAGGAACCCGAAGAGATCATCCTGGACTTTGACGCCACCGACAATCCGGTGCACGGGCTCCAGGAGGGACGTTTTCTCCACGGTTATTATGATCATTACTGTTTTCTGCCGCTATATGTTTTTTGCGGTGATCAGCTGCTGGTGGCCTACCTGCGGCCGAGCAAGATCGATGCCAGCAAGCATGCCGGGGCCATCCTCAAATTGCTGGTTAAACGGATTCGCCAAAGCTGGCCCCGTACGCGGATTATTTGGCGCGCCGACAGTGGATTTTGTCGAGACCGGATACTCTCTTGGTGCGACCGCAACGAAGTTAGTTACATCGTGGGGATGGCTCGCAATGCACGCTTGCAGCAAGACGCCCAGCAGTTGCAAAAGCAGGCCAAAGAATGGTTCGAACTAAGGGGTAAAAAACAACGGTTATTCCAGGACTTCGTCTATGCTGCCGATTCGTGGCGATGGCTGCGGTTGGTCATCCATAAAGCCGAACACACCGCACAGGGGTCCAACCCGCGCTTCGTGGTGACGGGTAGTGTATTAAGTAGGAATGGTGGCTAATTCTTGATTATATTCATGAATGAAAAGTCTCAGACAGGTTTCATGCATACTCTTAAGCTTGGAAAAGGAGAGGGTTTTGCGTGTGAAACGACCCAGTCGTTGGCGCAGGGTATTGTTCCATCGTTCCACATGGGCCGTTTCACCGGTTTCTTTTCCCACGGATCGGTTATGAGGAAAGACTTCATCATAAGTGCTCCAAAAGTCGCTGTAGGTGGCACATCTTTTGTAGGCCCGTGGCAGACGCTCGTAAAGTTCCCGGCAACGATACCAATCCCGAGGCCCAATGGCATAGGAGAGGATTTGACGGGTGCGTCGGCAAAGAGCGATCCAAACCCATTGGGCATCGCTCTTGCGCCCCACAAAAGACCACAGTTCGTCCAGTTCAATGACATCATGGCGGCGGGCCGCAAGAATCGTGCTTTTGAGCGGTCGCAGCGATTGTCGTTTTTTTTAACCAACTCAAAACGGTGTTGGGACTCACCCCGAAGGCGCGCTGTAAACCGCGTAGACTGCTGCGTTCCTGATAGACTCGAAGGATCATTTCTTTTTGCTCTTCGGTGTATTTCACTGTGGGGTTTTCGCGGCTTTGTTTACCACAATCATGGCAGCGGTAGCGCTGTTTATGGTTGGGCGTCTTGCCAAATTTAATGATATTTTCACTTCCACAGTGCCGACAATTAATAATTTTAGTAACCATGCACTAAGAATAAACTGCCTAACGCTATTTGTACAGCTAAAAATACAAAATAACATTCTTTTTTTATACACTACCTGGTGACGAACCTGCCGGGCGATCCCCAGGAGCTTTACGACAAGGTATACTGTGGCCGCGGTGAAATGGAGAACCGAATCAAGGAACAGATGCAATTGTTCAGCGAGCGCACCAGCGCCCATCAATGGTGGGCCAATCAGTGGCGATTGCTCTTGTCGGCGCTGGCCTACACCTTGATGGAAGCCATGCGCCGGCTAGCCTTAAAAGGGACGAAGTGGGCGCGGGCCCAATGCCACACCCTGCGGCTCAAATTAATCAAGATCGGAGCGGTCATCGTGCGCAACACCCGAACGATTCACTTTCACCTAAGTGAGAGTTATCCTTGGGCCAGTCTTTTCAACCATGCGGCCCGCCGATTGGTGCCAACCTAAAGGGTGCATTGGTGCTGCCCCCGGCACTACCGAACCAATGGGGGAAAGGGGGCAGTGTCTCTACACCCTGAAAAACACCTAAAAATCAAGACGATCTGCTCAAAATACAAAGAAATCCATCTCCATCTCCAATAGCAATAACGAGCCAAACTTTACCCTTCATGAAATATCCGGGTTAGAGGTATTTGCATTTGGGAGAGTATCAACTTTGCTCTCCTATGACGTTAGGATACTGGTTTTGGGGTCCGGTTGCCTGGTTTTCTTTGTATGAGCCGACAGTAAGGCTGTGAAAAAGTATTGTCCTTGCTTTTCCGCTCTCTAGGCCGCCGCTTTGGTTTCTAGTTCGTCTTGCTGGGCCAGCATCTTGGCTACTTTCCATAGGTTGTGCGAGAGTACCGACCAGGCTACGCTGATCGAGCGGTTGGCAAAGCCTTTGCTGCGCAACCGCCCGGCCTGCCAGCGATTCTTCAATACCCCGATCCGCCCTTCGGTGCTGGCCCGGCGCTTTTGCAATTGCCTGAACAGTGGTTCCTCCATCCGTTTTTTCAACTGCTTCGGATCGCGTTGACAGAGCGCGTCGTAGATTCCCTCCTGGGCTAACTGCCGGCGGGCCCGCTGGGAGGCAAATCCCCGGTCCGCGCACATGGCCGCTATGGGTTCTTCCAGGTTGAAGCGGTTCTGTCTTTGCAAACTCTCTTGCATTTGTTCATTTTCGCTTGGAGTTCGGCTGCCGTAGAGTTTCCAGTCCAGCAGGTACCCTTCAACGCTTTCTCCCAAAAACAGGGTGTTGCCTAACTCGACCTCTTGGCCCGCTTTACCTCGCACAATCACCTGCCCATCGAGTTCGTAAACACTCAAGACTTTCTCTGCGTTTTTCACCTGGCGGCCGCCAATGATCCGCTCGTGCGCCTGTTTGATGACCACCGGGATTTGCTCGCTCATGCGCTCCATCCGGGCGAGGATCTGTTGGACCTGTTTTTCGCTGTAATCGCTTTGCTCCCAGCAGGCTTGCAATAATTCCCGGTGACTGCGGGCATGCTCCCCGATCCGTTTGAGCAGCTTTTTCATCTGCCTCAAGATACCCTTGCGCTGCCGCGCGCTGTCCTTTCGCCGCCGGCTGTGGGTCATCTCTGTGGGTCATCTGTATGCACAGCCGATTCATCTGCCGAGCCAAGGGCTCCGGTTCGATCGGCATGCGATGGCGCAAACCGGCCTTCTCGCGGATCAGCCGGATCGCTTTGAGCAACGTGCCGGCTACATCCTTGAGTAATACCCAGTCCGTCGGCCAATGAATGTTAGCCTCTAAACAGGTGCCGTCGATCAGGCAAATGGTGGTGTCAATCGGCTTGTCCAATCCCACCTGCCGGGCCAGAAGGGCATCGCCCACCACCTCAGTCAAGGTCCGGTGCAAGGCCCTCAACTGCTCTTCGCTGAAAAACTTCGAGGCCCGCTCCAGGGTGCTTTTGGAGATGCCCCTGATGCCATCGATCTGCCGGACACGGCAAAAGTCGGCCAACAGATCGCTGCTGCCCAGAGCCCGCGACAAATGCCGAAACGAAATCCCTCCGAGCAGACGGCCCAGCGTATCCATGCGCAGTGCCTTGATGGCAAAACTGGCCCGCTGCCGCCGGGCCTTTAGACCCATTGGCGGCCACCCCTCCAAGGCCAGCTCAATGGCCTGCGATTCCACCTCCGAGTCGATCAGCAGCCGATCGATTCGATCAATGGTGGCGCGGAAGTTATCGTCATCGAGGCACCGGTCGACCACAGTTAAAGCTGGACGCAGGAGGCATTGGATGGCTATATTTTTCATAGAAAGGGCTATATTGATTTTCGCTAACTCAATTATAGAACCCTTTTTTGGCCGGATCGAGCAAAAACTTGCTCTTTCCGGCTCTTTTTATCAACGTCATCCATCAACGTCATCCAGTTGACTATAAAATCTTTATATTTTTGGGACAGCCTCTATACTAAAAGCCATATAGTGAACTTTTATAATTATAAAATAAAGTTATATTGAAAAGTGGGTACACAGTTGCAGCGAAAATGCCAATTATTGACGAACACCCACCTGCCAACCCCAGGGCTACCTGAATAAATAAAACCAACAGAAAGCTAGTGTAGTTAAACTGTTGGTTATCAAGGGCGTGTAGGTTAAACGTTCCATATTACCTGTTAAATAGGTGCAAAAAAATCCTTGAATGGGTGGGTCATTTGAATAGGTGGGTCATTATGGCACAGCACATTATAAAATATGTTTATCATTAGATGCAAAGGGAAGAACCCATGTAGAAAGGACGAAATGGAAACGATCTGGGCATACGGCGGTGTGAGCACCAAATAACAGAACTATGAACGACAAAAACTTGAAATATTACAATACGCCAACCGGGAAGGCTGGATGATTGAGCGTGATTGAGCGTTTTTGCAATCAATGGGGTGTGAAAAATCTCCTATCTACTTGATGGTTAAGAGGGGTTAATAGAAAATATTATTTTGCATTTTTTTGAGAAAAAAGCTTGCGGTTTGTTGGTTTATGTGTTCTGGTGTTCACTATTATGAGAAACCGACCAAAACACCGATGTTTCAGAAAACGCAGGTTTCATTGTCTATGCGCGAATGCTAGAATTTTTGACCACGGATTACACGGATGAACACTGATAATGAATGCTGGATTTTTTGACCACGGATTACACGGATGAACACTGATATTGGATGCTGGTTGAGGTATTTTTAACCAGAGAGACTCACATTATAATTGTATGAAAATCTGCGAATTTATTAAAAGAATCGGAAACGAAATTGTTGTTTCTGTTATGCGTCCGCTTTTTAAGATTCCGGGGCTGTTGCTGTTGGCCGCATCGGTTTCTATTATGACGGCACAGGCGGAAGATGGCGCTGATTTTATGGTTGACGCCATGAAGTCGAAACCGATTACGGGTGAGCCTTATGAACTGGACGGTAATCGCATCGTTTTCACGAACTGGTATTTTATACGCCCGGGAAACCTCCTCTGGCTCAATGAGGCCGGCGAATACATCAACACGGTAGAAGAAAATGTTGAAAACCCGGTTTATGGGCCCTGGGACGCGCAGATGGACCGGCCGTCCTCGCCTTACGGAATTGAGATTAAAACACAAGCCGCCGAGCGGGCTGGTCCCATCCTGAAGCGGAAATATCCCTGGGAAGAAGGCTATGTCATTTTCAAAACCGTGGTCAAGGACGGCAATAAATACAAAGCCTGGGGGAAAAGCCTGCCCGGCAGCAGTTGTTATTTCGAGTCCGATGACGGGATGAACTGGGAACGGCCGATCCTGGGACAAAAGGAATTTAACGGGAGCAAGGAGAATAATCTGTTGAAACCGGGACTGGAAGGGACTGTTTTTATCGACCCGAACGCGCCGCCGAAGGAAAGGTACAAAAGCATTCGGGGCCCAAGAATAAATGTCGAAGAGTTTCAATCTTTTGTCGAACGCCATCCGGACAAATGGGAAAGCCGTGCAGTCAGGGGACCGTGGCAAAACCCGGAAAAAATTCGTGCCCTGGCCGGCGCTGTTTCACCAGATGGCATTCACTGGAAACACCTTGATGATTTTTTTACGGTGGAACATTCCGACGGAATGGAGACCGGTTATTACGACATTCACCTGAAAAAGTATGTCATCTATACGCGCACCTGGATGGTTGGAAACCGCTCAGCCCGCTGGACGGGCGATCCGCAGACCATGACCTGGATGGGAGAGAAGCATGGTTCCGGCCGACGGGTCATCGGGCGCATGGAGAGCGATTACTTCGGCGGATTTCCCGTATCCGAACCAGTCATCGTTCCGGTGCCCGGAGAAACTTCGCCTTCCGAGGTTTTCTACACCAGCATCCGCACGACCATCCCCGGCGCTCCCGAACAGCATCTGATGTTTCCCACCATTTGGGACACGCGTGACGACACTTCGAGCATCGGCCTATGGACCAGCCAGGACGGCAAGCTCTGGAACCGGATTCCCGGTCCTCCGGTTCTGGAAACGGCTGAATTCGGGCAATGGGACGGGGGCTGCATCTTCTCTTTTCCCAACCTCATCGAATTGCCTAACGGAGACTTCGCGCTGCCCTACAAAGGTTATAATCTGCCCCACAAATATCCGCGCGGCGCCATGACCTTGTCCACCGGCTACGCTATCTGGCCGAAGGGCCGGATTGTGGCCGTGGAAGCGAAGGAAGTGGGGGGATTCGCCACTGTGGGTATAATTCCTCCGGGCCGCACTTTGCGCATTAATGCCTTAACCAAGCGGGCCGGCGGCATTCGCGTTGAAATCGCCAAAATCGATGATTCTGTTGTCGCGGGCCGCAGTTTTGAAGAATGCGATATCATCCAAGGCGACCAGTTTTGGAAAACTGTTAGCTGGAATGGAGAATCGGACCTCGGTTACAAGGACGGCGACGGTGTCGTTATTCGGTTCCAAATGGATCGCGCCAAGTTATTCGGTATCGAGTTTCAATGATCGAACGACTAGTTTTGTAAGGGTGTTATTCGAGTTCGATCCTTACTTCAGAGAGATAAGGAGTAGGACCTCCATTGGGAGTTGTCAGCCGGGCACGGTACTGAATCCAGGAGCCGTTGACTCCCGTTATTGGCGAGCCGCTTCCAGTATGCCAATCGTCGACGCCTAGGGGTCCCCGCCATGTTACCGATGACAGACCTTCTTTGGTCGCCGATCCCCGTAATTGAAATTTTACCATGGTCGCGTGGGGAGTTTCAGCTTCCCAACTGATGGCAACTGGCTTTTCTCCCCCGGAAATGTGATGAGCGGAAGAATAATAATCCTCGTAAAGGCCGCGGTCATAACTATTGCCCACATCGCGTAAATTTAAACCACTGGGACCTCCGGCCATAACTTCCCAACGGTTATCGGGAGAAAATCCCTCCGGTCCGCCCCAATAAAGCATTGACTTGGTGGTATGGCGGTGCGGTTCCGGTCGAAGGGTGGAGCCTGACCTGCGATGGTTTGCGACTAGAATATCGAGGTAGCCGTCGCCATCGTAATCGAGAGTTTCTGAACCGGATGAACCGTAAGTGGGCAGCTCAATACGAGGGCGGACATTAAATCCCTTGGCATTTCCGAAATAAATCAGCGCGGGGCGGTTCCCGCTTACCTCGCCCCCGTAACTGGTCAGGAATATGTCGAGCCATCCGTCCCGGTCGAAATCGGTAATGCTGTTCTGATAGGGAACATAGGAGCGGATCTCATCCCGCCAGTTATTCGAAAATCCTTCTGAGGATCCGTAGTAAATAAAGGAAGATTTTTCAGTCCCTTCCGGCGGGCCGCGTTGAGGAAAAATGAGATCGAGCCAACCATCCCGATTGAAGTCCGCTCCTTTGATGTACATGAGGTGATCCAAGCGACCAAGATCGATTTCGGAAGAATGTTCATTGGCGAAGCCCGCAGAACCACCCCACCAGATAGTGACAAAACCGTCCTTGAGTTGTCCTGCAATGTCGAGCCATCCATCCTTGTTCAAATCCATCAACAAAGGTGCCCGCATTCGATTGGTTTGAAACGGTATTACGGTCCTCAGGTCGTGTTGAAATCCTATTGATGAACCCCAGAAAATTGGGAAACCGCGTTTGTCGGGATCGTCCAAATCGACGCTGACACCACCCGCAACCATATCAAGCCAGCCGTCTTTATTGATATCGGCAATGCGAACGCCGCCATAAGCCATATCCATGGATAGGTTAGTAGGTCCGAGAAAATCATTGTTCAGAGAATCTCCCCAATAGATGACTAGCCCCTGCTGCTTGTGGTTTACGCCCGAAACGAAGTGGGAATTGGCCAGCGCCAGATCGACCGCTCCATCATCATCAAGATCGGCATGCCCGTGACCGAAGACATGATGAGTCGGAAGACCAGTCCGGCGTTCCGGGGTGAAGTTTCGAGTGCCATCGCCCCAATAGATGTGAGTGGTCGAAGCGCCATCGCGAAACCCCCCTTCATCGTTAAAAAACACAACATCGGGTCGTCCATCGTTATTCAAATCCCCGATGGTATTGGCCATGGAGCCCTGGGTTGCCAATTGGGAGTGATGGCCAAAGGAAAATCGCCCGTTTACGTTCCAGAAGACATAAGAAAGCAAGCTGTGCTGGTTGGTAACGTTGGCATTACTGACAACAAGTTCCGGCAGGCCATCGCCGTTGAGGTCTCCCGCGCTCAGGCCGGAAGCTCCGAGAGTAGGCAGCGAAAGCGGCTCACGGGTGGAAAAATCTTTGCCATCGGAGTAAAAGACGAAGGATTGAGTCCAGGTGGCTCCACCCGGTGTGGAGTAGTTGGCAACTGCCACATCGTCCAGGCCATCGCCGTCGAAATCGGCCAGAACCACATCGCGGGGAGTATCGACGGGCAGAGTAACGGAATGGACGGGATCGAATCCTGCTACGCTGCCAAACAATACTTTGACACCCCCCGAAATGCAGATTGCCAGGTCTGGAAATTCGTCATTGTTCACGTTTCCAATGGCCAGGGCTTTACCGCCCTGAGACAGTTCCTGCCGCGCTTCCGTGTCAATAAAGGCATTTCGGGTCGAGTAGAAAATATATGTTTTGCCCGATGCCAGGGCAACGAGGTCCTCCGTGCCGTCTTTGTCGAGATCTGCGGAAGCAACATTTTGAGCGCCTTTGTTTTCAAAAGTCAGGTTCAGGCGATTGGCGGCGTCAAAACCTTTCGGTGAATTCCAGTATATGAAGCTCATCCGGGGGCTATCCGGGTCGTTGGATTGCCACCGACAGCCGATGACCAGATCGAGCCAGCCGTCGCCATTAAAATCGCCCACCGCCATGTCGGTGCCGCGAAATGCCGGCAGCTCCGTGCGTCGTTCGGTAGTGAATCCATCTTTTGCCCCGTAATAAATCCAGGTATCGACGTTACCGTAGTGGCTGTCGGAATGGTTGACCACTGCGAGATCGTTCCAGCCGTCTTTATTGAAATCGGCGACCAGTCCGCCTCTCGATCCGTTGCCGGGAAGTTCGATGCGGCTTCGCCCATCGATGTCCGTTCCATTATTGAGATAAATGTAGGTGTTTTCCTTTTCGGTGTGGCCGTGGCCGCTCGGCATAACGATATCGAGGTAGCCGTCGCCGTTCAAATCCCAGCGATTGATAATCTGGATGCGTCCCCGGGCGGAAACGTAAATATTGCTCCCCGCGTCGAGAAAGGTTCCATTCCGAAAATCCTCGAATGAATTCTCTGTCCAAACGGAGGCGGCATAAGCGCTATGGACAATGAAGAAGGTTACCAAACCGGTAACAAGAGTAGATAGCAGACCCCGGCTCCAGTTAATCGAAGACGAATTATTTCTCATAGCGAAAAGACGAAGAGTGGTTGTATGTATTCACAACGCCGTTGTATGTATTCACAACGCCAATTGCCATGAATATTTTGAAATTTCAGCTTAAAGCGTTGGCAATGGCTAAAATGGATTGCCAGGCCCCCCAGACGGCGAGAAGAAAAAGCGCGGCTAGAATGAGATTCTCCCACCATTTGTTGCGATACTCGAAACCGATGAATTTTTTCCGGGAGGTAATGTACCAAAGCCCGCCCGATAATACGGGAAGCACAATCACTCCGGCAGCGTTGGCAATAAGAGTGAGCGAGATAAACCCGGGCATGTTCGGGAGGGACCAGATCAACGGTGAAAACAGGCACCATAATGCGACAAAACGATAGATTTTGGAATGGCTGACATCTTCCTGGACAACTTTCGTCGGTTCCGTAGAACGGCTTATCTTGACGATGTCGCATAACATGTAACTGTAGCCAATGGCGTTGCCGATGATTGAGCTGTAGAGGGCGGCAAAAACGCCCAGGTAAAAAATGGGGCCGCCAAATTTACCCAATACAATCGTTAGAAGATTAGCCAGGTCATCCAGGCTTTCCACGGTGATTCCTTTGGGATTGAGAATCTCCGCACCGACCGTCCAGACGGAAAGATCGAGAACGATCAGGACAAGGGTTCCGAAGGCCAGATCGTAAAGTTGCAAGCGCCGGAACTTCGGCCCAATCCAGCCTTTTTGCTGAATGAAATAGGGATAAAGAAGGTTGGCGATGGAACCGCCCACGGCGCCGATCAAGGCAGTTACCACAAGGATGACGCTAAAGGAGCCCTTCTGTTCCGGCATAGCGAATAGAAAGACTCCCTTTGCCGCCTGAATGGGGCTGGGACCGCTCCAAAGGGCTACCCCTATAAGCGACACGCTGAGAATGGCCAAAAGAACATAAAATACCTTTTCAATATGTCCGAAGAGACCGCGTAAAACTAATACTGCGGCGACCAATACCCAGAAAATCGACCAGTACTAGCCCGGATATTTCGTAAAAAAAGTATCGTTGATATGCTTAACTGCTGATATACAGCAGGATAGATCAATAATTAAAGCAATATCAGCGATGACAAAAGGTAAACAATTAAAGCTACAGTTGACAAGGGTAAAAGGCCGCCGTGTGCGGGTTGATTTCAAGGGCGGAGAGGTTACTTCGGATGCCGGACTGCTTTTGATCCGGGAAGTGGATCGGCAGTTGGGCTTGACCGAACGAGCGGCCCGACAGTTAGTGGACAGACGGCAGAAGGGCAAAGTACGCCATGAGGTCTTGGGGATGCTGCGGCAGCGCGTTTACGGGCTGGTGGCGGGCTATGAGGATTTAAACGACTTTGATACCCTGCGCCACGATCCATTGTTGCAAACGGTAACGGGGCGCATTGAAACGTTGGCCAGCGCGCCGACTTTGTGTCGTTTTGAAAACGGGCAGGATCGGCGGGCGGCCTTTGCGGTAAACGAGCTGTTGGTCGAACAGTTCATGGGCTCCTTTGCCGAGGAACCCGAAGAGATCATCCTGGACTTTGACGCCACCGACAATCCGGTGCACGGGCTCCAGGAGGGACGTTTTTTCCACGGTTATTATGATCATTACTGTTTTCTGCCGCTATATGTTTTTTGCGGTGATCAGCTGCTGGTGGCCTACCTGCGGCCGAGCAAGATCGATGCCAGCAAGCATGCTGGGGCCATCCTCAAATTGCTGGTTAAACGGATTCGCCAAAGCTGGCCCCGTAAGCGGATTATTTGGCGCGCCGACAGTGGATTCTGTCGAGACCGGATACTCTCTTGGTGCGACCGCAACGAAGTTAGTTACATCGTGGGGATGGCTCGCAATGCACGCTTGCAGCAAGACGCCCAGCAGTTGCAAAAGCAGGCCAAAGAATGGTTCGAACTAAGGGGTAAAAAACAACGGTTATTCCAGGACTTCGTCTATGCTGCCGATTCGTGGCGATGGCTGCGGTTGGTCATCCATAAAGCCGAACACACCGCACAGGGGTCCAACCCGCGCTTCGTGGTGACGAACCTGCCGGGCGATCCCCAGGAGCTTTACGACAAGGTATACTGTGGCCGCGGTGAAATGGAGAACCGAATCAAGGAACAGATGCAATTGTTCAGCGAGCGCACCAGCGCCCATCAATGGTGGGCCAATCAGTGGCGATTGCTCTTGTCGGCGCTGGCCTACACCTTGATGGAAGCCATGCGCCGGTTAGCCTTAAAAGGGACGAAGTGGGCGCGGGCCCAATGCCACACCCTGCGGCTCAAATTAATCAAGATCGGAGCGGTCATCGTGCGCAACACCCGAACGATTCACTTTCACCTAAGTGAGAGTTATCCTTGGGCCAGTCTTTTCAACCATGCGGCCCGCCGATTGGTGCCAACCTAAAGGGTGCATTGGTGCTGCCCCCGGCACTACCGAACCAATGGGGGAAAGGGGGCAGTGTCTCTACACCCTGAAAAACACCTAAAAATCAAGACGATCTGCTCAAAATACAAAGAAATCCATCTCCAATAGCAATAACGAGCCAAACTTTACCCTTCATGAAATATCCGGGCTAGGGCGCACCGAATCCAAAGAGTTTGGCCGTCGTTTCACCAACCCCTTTAATCAAAAATGGGTAGTGTATTAAGTAGGAATGGTGGCTAATTCTTGATTATATTGATGAATGAAAAGTCTCAGACAGGTTTCATGCATACTCTTAAGCTTGGAAAAGGAGAGGGTTTTGCGTGTGAAACGACCCAGTCGTTGGCGCAGGGTATTGTTCCATCGTTCCACATGGGCCGTTTCACCGGTTTCTTTTCCCACGGATCGGTTATGAGGAAAGACTTCATCATAAGTGCTCCAAAAGTCGCTGTAGGTGGCACATCTTTTGTAGGCCCGTGGCAGACGCTCGTAAAGTTCCCGGCAACGATACCAATCCCGAGGCCCAATGGCATAGGAGAGGATTTGACGGGTGCGTCGGCAAAGAGCGATCCAAACCCATTGGGCATCGCTCTTGCGCCCCACAAAAGACCACAGTTCGTCCAGTTCAATGACATCATGGCGGCGGGCCGCAAGAATCGTGCTTTTGAGCGGTCGCAGCGATTGTCGTTTTTTTTAACCAACTCAAACCGGTGTTGGGACTCACCCCGAAGGCGCGCTGTAAACCGCGTAGACTGCTGCGTTCCTGATAGACTCGAAGGATCATTTCTTTTTGCTCTTCGGTGTATTTCACTGTGGGGTTTTCGCGGCTTTGTTTACCACAATCATGGCAGCGGTAGCGCTGTTTATGGTTGGGCGTCTTGCCAAATTTAATTATATTTTCACTTCCACAGTGCCGACAATTAATAATTTTAGTAACCATGCACTAAGAATAAACTGCCTAACGCTATTTGTACAGCTAAAAATACAAAATAACATTCTTTTTTTATACACTACCCAAAAAGGAGCCATAGAAATGCCCGAAAAAAAGACCGACAAATCCAACGAAAATGGGAACCCATGGATGGATCCTCTTCAGTCCCGCCATAACGCTTTCACCGTGTTGGTTGCAAAGCTGATACTTGGCAATTATGGAAACGAATATGAAGCGTACGAAAAGAGCTATCGCCATCGCCCACATCAGCGAATAACCATAGTTGCCTCCCGCCACGGCCGAATCGACCAAGTCCCCGGCGCCCAGCCAGGTCAGGGCCATAACGATTCCCGGACCAATGGATCTGATGTATTGGCCGAAAGATTTTGGTATCTGAACTTCAGATTTTGTCATAATTGATGTGCACTGGAAAAAGTGGACACGAGATTCTCCTAAATGGAGAATCGAAGCATGGGAAGAAGACGCTTTAGTATAGAGTTCAAAAATGAGGCAGTTCAACTGATGATACTCGATGGTCTGAGCGCCACCGAGGTATCGACCAAACTTGGGGTCAACACCAACCAATTGTATAGGTGGAAGAGGCTCTATCTGGACGATCAGCAGGGCGAAGCCACCTCAAAGCGACAGAGCAGTCCGAAGGAGATGGCGGCCGAGATAGATCGTCTTCGCAAAGAGCTGCGCCGCTCGGAGCGGATCAACCAGATACTAAAAAAAACGGTGGGCTACTTTGCCAAGGACGAACAATGAAGTACCAGTTTGTCAAAGACAACGAGGGGCGCTTCAAGATCGAGGAAATATGCTCGGCGATGGGGATTTGTCGCAGTGGCTATTACTGCTGGAGGCACCGAGCGCCCTCGGCCCGGCGGATCGAGGACGAGGGAATCAAGGGGGCGATCCTGAAGGTACACAAAGAGGCCAAGGGCCGCTATGGGCATCGGCCAATGCACCGCCATCTGAAGGATGATGAGGGCATCGATTGCGGCCGTGACCGGGCTCTGCGTCTGATGCGTGAAATGGGAATCAAAAGCACCCAGAGTAAACGCTTTAAGCCATTAAGAACCAACAGTAACCATCCCTATGGTTACAGCCCCAATGTGCTTAAAAAGCATGGCCAGCCGACCCATATCGACGAGGTCTGGGTGGCGGACACGACCTACCTACGGACCCTGGCCGGTTGGATGTACTTGGCCACGGTGATGGACCTGTTCAGCCGACGCCTGCTGGGCTGGAGCGTTTCCAACCACAACGACGCGAAGCTGGTTGGCAAGGCCCTCAAAGCCGCGGCCATGACCCGCGGCACACTGCGCACCGGGATTATTCATCACAGCGATCGGGGCAGCCCCTACGCCAGCGACGACTATCAGAGGCTGGTCTCTGAACTAGGCATGAAGCCGAGCATGAGCGCCCAAGGCAACTGCTACGACAACGCGGCCATGGAATCGTTCTACGGCCGCTTCAAGACCAGCACGATTCGAGGCCGCCACTTTGCCGACGAGCGCGAACTGCGATCAACTGTCTTCGAATACGTGGAAATCTTCTACAACCGATATCGCAAACATTCCTCTCTGAGTTACCAAAGCCCAGTCCAATTCGAGGAAAATATTTGCCCCCCATGGGGGGCAACGAGAAAACAAAACCCTTTACCAAAACAAGCCGCCTGACACACTAATCAATAAACAATGAATATAAGAGAATCCCGTGTCCAACAAATCCAGTACACGTCATAATAAAGTATTAAAAGAGAGTGGTTGATAAATAAGTTGTTTGTGGTTTATTAAGAATAAATTTGGATTGGTTACAACAAATAATCCATAGTCTTATTCTGCCACGAAAAATGAAGATAACCATAAGGATATTAAGGCATGAAAACGAGCCTCCCCGAAGCTACTTATCTGACCCATGAATTTTCCCCATGCGCCATGGAATGCAATTTTGGGATTGATTGATTCGATCAAAAACAGATCTAGGTCAAAAAGTTCAGATGCGCTTTCTTACGGTGAAAAAAGTACCGCGAACGATTCTTTCGTCTTCCTCGTCGACTTCGTGATAGACCTGGATTGTGTCGGGGGCGACTTCCAGAATGTAATTGTAAGCTCCGGTATTTCCAAACTGGAATGCCCCTTTCCAGGTTTGCCCGTTGTCGTCTGAGAATATCAACCAGTTGCCGGGCCGGCTGTAGGTACAAACAATTATCCCGTTGCGCATGGTTACGAGATTCGGGCATACGCCTCGATCCGCTATCTGGACCGGAGGCGTCCAACTACGCCCGGCGTCGCTCGAACGCGAACAGTAAAGGGGAGTGGGGAAAAGGGTGGCGGCAGCTTCATTGCGCCCGCCTGACCGCATCACGCAGATGAGATCTCCGTTTGGCGCAAGGGTCAGATCCGCTTCGCGGAAGCCTTCCTGGGTAATGGCCGGAACAATCGCGGTTGGGCTGACACGGCTGGGAGGTATACTCAGGCCGACTTGTTCGTGATCCTTGGGGACGCCGCGCCCCAGCATCGTATCATAGGCGACCAGGACGTGATTGCCCCAGGTGCGGCCTTTATCCTTGGAGAAAACAACGATGGTGCGGTATTTCCTCTGGTTCAGAGCGGGGGGATAACCATCGCAAAGAACGGTGTCGCCCTCGTAGTTGCCGTACATCGTGCCGATGAGATTGCCATCTGGGAGCTCAAGGATGCCGTGGTGAAAGAGAAATCCGTCCACCCGGCTCCCGCTTCCTGTCACGGTATAGGAAGCGTTCGGAATGTCGATAACCGCCTCCTCCTTTTTCACGGTTTTCCAATTATCGAGCGACCGGCGCTGGTTGGCGGTGAACTTGCCATCGGGCCTTACCTTCGAATTGCGCCCGACTGCAAGAATCTCGCGGCCCAGGTCGATTGCGACCTTTTCTCCGGGTCCCTCCGGGCCGTGCTCGAACGTATGCCCGCCGTCCAGAGACCAAAAACTTTCATCCTTGGAGCCCACAACAATACGTCCATCGTCAAACATAAAAGCCATTGCCGTCTTGTGTGAGGGTATTGAAACGTAATCGCCGGTCCGAACATCAATACCCGGGATGTCAGGAATTTCCGCAAAGTAGCGTTCCGCGTAAGCAGACGCTGTGACAAGCATCAAGCAAAGGGCGAAATTGAAGGTATTTCGTAGTTTCATTTAATGAATTAGGTCGAAACTAAATAAGGAGCCGTTTGTCCAGGAAAATTCAAACTGCACCTGTTGCCCTTGGAGTGTCGAAAGATCCTTTCCCCAACTTACCCCATGCCTGAGTGAATCCCCATTCACAGGCTGGCAATCCACAAAATCGAAATCTTCGAAGGTGTCTCCATTTTTGTCCAACACGCGTACGCGTAGAGCACCCTGAAAACCTAAAATGTCGGCGTTGACGGTCATAGATCCCGCCTTCAATATGGCGGGCGCGGTCACCAGCCGCCCCTCCCCGAAATCCGCGTCCCATGATACATATCGATCGCGCTTCATCTTTGCCATCCCGATCTGACGCTCCCTGAACCGTTCCGCCTTGTGGCCGCGAGCATAACCGCCATAGTAAAGGTAAACTTCGTCGCCGACCAGCACCTGACAATCGACCCAAACGTGGGCGCGGTCCCATGAACCGGATCTGGAATTCCGGTCCAAGAACGGTTCGATGTCGCGCCGCCAGGTGCGTCCGTCCCGGCTCCATGCCAATGTGGTGTATCCGATCCCGGCAGCTTTTCGTTCAGGATCGCCCAAATTCGAAGACACCATATTGGGCTCGGCGTTCAGGTCGTCCCGCAGCACCTTAACCAGTCCCAAAAGCAAATAGCCGCGCCTTAAAATGCCATTCATGCAATAAAATTGCGTTTCTCCCCAATCACCCATTTCTGGTTGGATGATCGACCATGGTTTCTCCCAATTAACCAGATCCTTGCTGACGCTCTGATGAGGGATGCGACGACGGATGCCCGACCAAGTCGAACCCGCCGTAACATTGATCGACACAAACGCAATGTATTGCTTGCGTATGGGATCCCATTGAATCGAATTAATATCGTGGTTGTGTGGCAGGACGACTCCGGGTCGAAGCATCTTCCACTTTAGACCGTCCGATGAAACGGCGATTTTCAAACCGCCAACTCCGTCTTCATCTTTTCCCCAGAAACCGTAGGCGAAACGCTCCGCAAGTTGCCCGAAATCCTTCCCACGGTCCAGCACGCTGGCGCCGAATTGGATATGGTCCGGATCTTCCAGAACCCGATGGGGACGATTCCAGTGGATGCCGTCCCGAGAGGTGATATGTCCCAAGTGGGATTGCGACCTATTTTCCGGCGTATTGTACCACATGCGAAACATACCATCGTCTGGATATTGCACAACGGTTATGTAGGGTTGAAAATTTTCGTCTTCGAGGGAAGTTACGACCGGATGCGGAAGCCGCTCCGGTTCATGTATGGTTCGACGGATGTTGGCCTGATCATAAATCAGCAACTGGTCGAGGAGCAGGTAGGGTCCCGGCTCGTAGGCAAATTCCGGTTGGTTGCTCTGTTGGGCCATCAACAAGTGGGAACCACCCAAAATGGAGAGGACCGTCAAGAAATTTAACAACGGATGCCGGCGGCCGGGGAGGATTAGCGTACTTGTGCGATTTAATATCATATTTCTGCTTTGTATTGGCTGGAAGCGTGAGGTTAAAAGTCTGATAATCGAATTTAAAAGGAAACTATACAGCGAAATCGCCCTTGCATTGCAGATTTCCGTTAATAATACGGGATCGCACCCCGGCAGTCCAGGGATTTATCGTGATTTTGGCAACAGATCAGCATACTTCTTCCAATAAATTATTAAAGCCTATCTGCTTAAAATCTAGTGACAACTCGATCAATTGCTGTTCCCATAATTCAGTGACCAAGTGTTATGGTGGCATGGATTATATTTTCCATTTCTATCTGCATCTCACTCAAACTACATACAAAAATATTTCCTTCCAAACCAAATTTAAACGAGACACGAATTTTTTCGCTGTCGGATTGCTGTCTCTGGCACTGATGGGTTGCTCGGCGGAAAAGGCCGGGGTTGTGTTCAAATACAGCCACTCACAGCCAGAACAATCACCGCGCAGCCAATCCATGATATTCTTTGAGAAGGAGTTGGAGGCGCGTTCGAGCGGGCGCATACAGGTCGAAAATTATTTCGCCGCGGTTCTGGGGAACGAACGCGAAATGATGGATATGGTTGCGATGGGTACGCTTCAGGGGACGCGGGGCGGACTCTTCATCGACGCCAATCCGAAATACGCGATTTATATGCTTCCATTCATGGTGGAGAATTGGTACCAGGCTTTGAGGCTGATCAAAAGTGATTTCACAAAAAAAATCAATGAAGATGCCCGATCCAACGGTTTCCACATTCCGGCCACGGGAATTTCTCAAGGCTTCCGCGCCCACACGAACAACGTTCGCCCGGTGAAGTCGCCGGAAAATCTGAAGGGGCTGAAAATGCGCGTGCCACCGCAGGAGGTCTATCGGGCACTCAAAACCGGTGTTCTCGACGGACAGGACAACCCACCGTCAAACATCTGGGATTATAAGATTTTCGAAGTCCAGAAATATATGACCGTGACTAACTACGCGACAGGGCCGGACCCCTTCATGGTAAATCTCGATTGGTATAACTCGCTCCCAGACGATCTTAAGAAGATATTCGACGAAGTCGCAATGGTAGTGTATTAAGTAGGAATGGTGGCTAATTCTTGATTATATTGATGAATGAAAAGTCTCAGACAGGTTTCATGCATACTCTTAAGCTTGGAAAAGGAGAGGGTTTTGCGTGTGAAACGACCCAGTCGTTGGCGCAGGGTATTGTTCCATCGTTCCACATGGGCCGTTTCACCGGTCTCTTTTCCCACGGATCGGTTATGAGGAAAGACTTCATCATAAGTGCTCCAAAAGTCGCTGTAGGTGGCACATCTTTTGTAGGCCCGTGGCAGACGCTCGTAAAGTTCCCGGCAACGATACCAATCCCGAGGCCCAATGGCATAGGAGAGGATTTGACGGGTGCGTCGGCAAAGAGCGATCCAAACCCATTGGGCATCGCTCTTGCGCCCCACAAAAGACCACAGTTCGTCCAGTTCAATGACATCATGGCGGCGGGCCGCAAGAATCGTGCTTTTGAGCGGTCGCAGCGATTGTCGTTTTTTTTAACCAACTCAAACCGGTGTTGGGACTCACCCCGAAGGCGCGCTGTAAACCGCGTAGACTGCTGCGTTCCTGATAGACTCGAAGGATCATTTCTTTTTGCTCTTCGGTGTATTTCACTGTGGGGTTTTCGCGGCTTTGTTTACCACAATCATGGCAGCGGTAGCGCTGTTTATGGTTGGGCGTCTTGCCAAATTTAATGATATTTTCACTTCCACAGTGCCGACAATTAATAATTTTAGTAACCATGCACTAAAAATAAACTGCCTAACGCTATTTGTACAGCTAAAAATACAAAATAACATTCTTTTTTTATACACTACCAAATCAGGTGGTCGAATTGGCGCCTTTTCCGGTTTATGACAGCCTGCAACAGTTCAACCGACCGTCTCGGGTTCGGCCCGGCCAGAGAGCAGTTGAAACACCACGCCGCCTCCACCGGTTGGAGCGCATTGGGCACGCTGTAAAAATCGCCCGCCGCCAGGACAACCCAATGGCCGTCTTTTTCAAAAGCCAGCAGAGGCCGCGGCGGATGCAGGTGTTTGTGCGCCGCCAGAATCCAGTCGCTGCCCGAGCAATAGGTGGCGATGCCGGGCGTTGCCGCCACGGCGGTGTCGAATTCGCAGGCGCGACGCTTAAATTCCTCCAGTCCGAATTTCCGCACTTTCGGCCGCCTTTCAATCGAGGGTCAGCGACGGGTAAAAAGAGAGCGAACGATCGCTGTCGGGATGAATTCCGTGCGGGTCCGCGAAGGCGGCAAAAGCAATCATGGCGGCATTGTCACCGGTGTGATCGGGGCGGGCCGCGAAAAAAGGAAGCCCGGTTTTTTCCGCCAACCGGGAAAAGGCGGAGCGCAGCCGCCCGTTGTTGGCCACCCCTCCCGACAATCCTAGACTGGCAAAATTCTCCGTATTGAGAACCTGGCCGGTTTTGCGAACCAGCGCATCGACCACCGCTTCCTGGTAGCTGGCGCAAAGATCGGAAAAAGAGGATTCCAGGGCGGCATCGTCCATTTTTTCCAGGCGGTAGCGAAGGCTCGTTTTCAATCCTGAAAAACTGAATTTCCTCTCGCCAGTGTGGTAAAATGCCCTGGGGAACTGAAATGCGTCCGGGTTTCCCGATTCCGCTCTTTCCTCGATGGCCGGACCTCCCGGAAAACCCAGTCCCAGCAATTTGGCCCCTTTGTCGAGAGCCTCTCCGGCCGCGTCGTCCACCGTGCGGGCGATCATTTCAAATTTGTTGCCGGGATGGATGACGAAGAGGAGCGTGTTGCCCCCGGAAACGATGAGGCCGAGATGGGGCAGCAGTTTTTGCAGATTTTTCTCAAAATTGTCGGGATTTTCCTCATGCAAGTTAATGAATGGGGAAAAGGCGTGCCCGCGCAAATGGTTGACGCCGGCCAGGGGCGCTTTCCAGGCGAGGGCCAGGCTTTTGCCCAGGGCCACTCCGATTGCCAGGCAGCCGGCCAGACCCGGCCCGCAGGTAACCGCTATTTTATCCGCTTTGCCACCCTCCAACAATTCCATTACCTTTTCCAGCAAGAGAGGGAAATTGGTCAGGTGTTCGCGACTGGCCAGGTCGGGTACGACCCCGCCGTATTCGCCATGCAGGGCGATCTGGGTATGCACCCATTCCCCCCGAAGTCCCCGCGCCGGGTCGAACAGAGCCAGGGCGGATTCATCGCAGGAACTCTCAATGGCGAGGATCACAGGAGCATTCAAGGGCATATGACAGAGAAAATCAAAACATCCGGCGGCAAAATGCAATGTTGTGTTGCCGCGGTCGAAAAGGGGCTACTTATTTCAATCATGCAAGCCATTGTAAAAAAAGAAGCGGGACCCGGCCTGGCTCTGAAAAGAGTGCGCATTCCGGAGCCGGGCCATAACGATGTCCTCATCAAAGTGCTCAAGACTTCCATTTGCGGGACCGATGTGCATATCGACCTGTGGGACGACTGGGCGGCAAAAACGATCAAGGCGCCCATGATTATCGGCCATGAGTTTGTCGGCCGGGTCCATGCCCTGGGCAAGAACGTGCAGGGTTCTCAAAAAGGGGACCTGGTCACGGGCGAGGGGCATCTTGTCTGCGGGCATTGCCGCAATTGCCTGGCCGGACGGCGGCATTTGTGCAGTAATACGGTGGGGGTGGGGGTGCATCGCGACGGCGCTTTTGCCGAGTATGTCTGCATACCGGCCACCAATGTCTGGCATGCCGATCCGGCCATATCCACCGAGGTCATTTCCTGTTTCGACCCTTTGGGCAATGCAGTGCATACGGCGTTGACTTACGATCTGGTGGGGGAAGATGTCCTCATAACCGGGGCCGGGCCCATCGGCTGCATGGCGGTGGCCATTGCCAAACACGCGGGGGCCCGCCATGTCGTGGTGACCGACCTCAACCCCTACCGGCTGGACCTGGCCCGCCAGATGGGCGCTTCCGTAGCCATCGACCCGCGCAGCGAATCATTAAAAGATGTGAAAAAGCTGCTCGATATGAAAGAGGGCTTCGATTTTGGGTTGGAAATGTCCGGCAGTCCGCAAGCCCTCAGCGAGATGATCGACGTCATGTTCCACGGCGGGAGCATCGCCCTACTGGGTCTGCCCTCCAAGAACATCACCATCGACTTGAACTCCATCATCTTCAATGGGCTGACCTTAAAAGGCATCTACGGGCGCAAAATGTACGAGACCTGGTATAAAACCACGGTCATGCTACAGGCCGGTCTCGACATCGAACCAGTGATCACCCACCGCTTCCATTACACCGAATTTCAAAAAGGCTTCGAACTAATGAAAAGCGGCCAATGCGGAAAAGTCATCCTCGTCTGGTCGAAGTAAAAGACACCTTGGTCAAAAATTTTCCTGTTCGGCGTAGGCGCAAGTTGCCGGTGTGCCATCCGCCTCTTTGAATATGGAATAGTATTCCTTGCGGGGAATTACCATGTTATCCGCGCTACGGTAGTGAAATTGAACAGCCCGGCGGCGTTGGGGGGATCGATTGGGCGGTGTTTCATGAGGCATCATGCTGGAAAAGAAAAGTACGCCGCCGGCCTTTATTTCGATCGGCTTCGCCTGAGAGGGATCGATGCGGCCTTTCATGATCTCGCAGTCGTAGGTGTGATGGTGCCGTAGGGGGCCAAGCTGGTGCCCTCCAGGAATTACATGCATACAGCCGTTTTCGGCTGTGGCATCGTCCAGGGCTAGCCACACACCACAAACCTTTTCAAGTTTTTGAATGGAAAAATAGGCGTTATCCTGATGCCAGGGTTTCTCTGTCCCAATCAGTGGCGGTTTAATCAGCCCCATGGTTTGGTAGTGCACGGGATTCGAGCCGAGGATGGACCTCACGACCCCTTGCAGCTTGGGGTGGTTTTTCGTGAGATAAATGAAGTGGGGCGTCTCGTTCTGGAAATTCATGAATTTGCGGACATTCAGCACGAGTTCCTCCAATTTATCGGGATGGGGTTCGTAACCCGCCTCGAGCCAGAACCCGCATTCCCCCCCTTTTTTATTGAAGCGAGCCCCTGAGTAATTTGTTTTGCGGCCATCGTTCAGCGTCCATTCAGCCAATTCTTCGTTGAAGGCGTATTTGCGGATTATGTTTGAGATATCGGCGAGGGCGGCCTCCACCTCATGCCGGGAAAGGGCGTTTTCAAACGCAAGATAACCCTGTTCGTTATACAGTTCCAATTGCCTCAAGGTGAGGGTTTCGGGGCAATCCTCAAAACGTGAATCTATCGTTTCAGTCATGGTAGCGATCTTATCATGTCAACAGCTAAACAGTAAAAAGACACGGGAGGCAAATATTTGTTATTTTGTGTTTTTTGCTGTTTTTTTTGAAGTTTAATCAAACGGAGCCAACGGTAGTGTCCTAATTTGGAATGTCTTTTTAACTGGAAATATTCTCAAATATGTGCAATATTGCATAAAAAGGGGTAGTGGAGGTATGGGGACTTGCACCCCAAGCGGTCACAGGTGTAGAGCAGGTCGCCGCACTCTGCTACCCCCTTTTTGTCAGCCTTCTTCAAAGTCCATTGGTATAGTTTCATTGAATTTTGGTGCAGCTATATCTAGTTTTCTCTTGAACTCATCCCAAGAATGACAGGTTTTCATCAAAAACGTAACATTTGAAATATGTTGTTTCAATTCGGGAACACCGTAATCCTCTGTGAAATGCTGGTGATGTTTTCTCGCACGACCCCCAGAAGTGGTTCGTGGATTCTTTTTCTTTAATTCGGAAAGGACTTTAGGGGCCATTCTGTTGTAAACTATATCATTTGTCCAGTGGCCCACATATTGGGGTTTTTGAGTTCCTTCGCCGTCAGGGAAAGATAATTCTTTTAAACGAAAAAGTTCCTTATAAAAACTCGGGTTAAACCGACGAGTCCATTTTGACCATTCATCTTTAATATATTTATCCAGAATTTTTTGTAAGGCCAATTTGTCTCTGATTTCTTGATAGCCAGTGACCTCATCCACTAACGCAATAATGCCGACCTTTGCTAAGACCCGTGTAATTATTTCGCACTGGTCAGCAATCTCTCGCTGTTGTTTATTTAACCCCGGTGAGCGTTTACGTGCTTCAAGAACGGCATCACAAATTCTTGGCAAGATCGTTGCTTCGTAGGCAACTGCCGGAACCCCTCCACGTCCGGGGCGAATGAATCTTATAGGACGATTTAGCTCCATGGCCAAGTCATTCTCGATAAACGGTTTAAGGTATTCTTGAGACAGAAAACCCTTCAATATCGCCCCATGGGATTGTCCAAGCCCTAAAGCTTCTTGCATACCTCTTCCAGACAATACGCGAGTACCATTATCAAGAACATAGCATTCAAGCTTTTGATTGCCTAAGCTTAATTTATTATCGGCCGCACCCCATTGGGCCCTTGGTAGGCTCCACTTGGCTTTAGCCGCTTTTGAGGCAATTTCCTTTCTGGTTTTAGCATCGAGCTTTTTCGCCCGTGCTTTACCGCCTTTAGATTGCATAGATTTATCTTCCATGCATAGAAATAAATATTATTTTATGCTTGCAAGCAAGCTTTTTTTATGAAAATCTTTTATGCATGGCAAATAAATTATCTACCTCCAAAAAAGTTCTCGCTGTTTCTGCCCTTTGCGAAGGCTCCTCCATCCGTTCAATCGAGCGAATGACAGGCATCCACAGGGATACAATCATGCGCCTGGGCGTCCGTATAGGTCAAGGATGCGCCGCTATCATGGATGAAAAGATGCGTGACTTGCCATGTAAGGATTTGCAGGTCGATGAGATATGGGGCTTTATTGGAAAGAAGGAAAGGAATGTCTATTACGGTGAACTCGGAAAAGGTGATATATGGACATTCATTGCGCTCGACAGTGAAAGTAAGCTAATTCCTTCGTTCCGGGTTGGCCGACGTGATACCGTGACAGCACAGGCATTTCTTGAAGATTTGGCTTCCCGCATGAAAAACCGTGTCCAGCTTTCCAGCGATGCGCTACGGGCATACAGGGATTGTGTCGAAAAGGCTTTTGGCTGTGAAGTCGACTACGGGCAGATTGTAAAAATCTTCGCCCAAAGCGATGTTGAAGCACAGCGTAGGTATAGCCCACCCCAAGTCATTTCAGTTACGCGAAACCCTATTGCTGGCAATCCTGACAAATCCCGAATCTGCACAAGCCATATTGAGAAGCAAAACCATACCTTGCGGATGCACTGCCGCCGATTGAGCCGTCTGACTAACCCGGATATTTCATGAAGGGTAAAGTTTGGCTCGTTATTGCTATTGGAGATGGATTTCTTTGTATTTTGAGCAGATCGTCTTGATTTTTAGGTGTTTTTCAGGGTGTAGAGACACTGCCCCCTTTCCCCCATTGGTTCGGTAGTGCCGGGGGCAGCACCAATGCACCCTTTAGGTTGGCACCAATCGGCGGGCCGCATGGTTGAAAAGACTGGCCCAAGGATAACTCTCACTTAGGTGAAAGTGAATCGTTCGGGTGTTGCGCACGATGACCGCTCCGATCTTGATTAATTTGAGCCGCAGGGTGTGCCATTGGGCCCGCGCCCACTTCGTCCCTTTTAAGGCTAACCGGCGCATGGCTTCCATCAAGGTGTAGGCCAGCGCCGACAAGAGCAATCGCCACTGATTGGCCCACCATTGATGGGCGCTGGTGCGCTCGCTGAACAATTGCATCTGTTCCTTGATTCGGTTCTCCATTTCACCGCGGCCACAGTATACCTTGTCGTAAAGCTCCTGGGGATCGCCCGGCAGGTTCGTCACCACGAAGCGCGGGTTGGACCCCTGTGCGGTGTGTTCGGCTTTATGGATGACCAACCGCAGCCATCGCCACGAATCGGCAGCATAGACGAAGTCCTGGAATAACCGTTGTTTTTTACCCCTTAGTTCGAACCATTCTTTGGCCTGCTTTTGCAACTGCTGGGCGTCTTGCTGCAAGCGTGCATTGCGAGCCATCCCCACGATGTAACTAACTTCGTTGCGGTCGCACCAAGAGAGTATCCGGTCTCGACAAAATCCACTGTCGGCGCGCCAAATAATCCGCGTACGGGGCCAGCTTTGGCGAATCCGTTTAACCAGCAATTTGAGGATGGCCCCGGCATGCTTGCTGGCATCGATCTTGCTCGGCCGCAGGTAGGCCACCAGCAGCTGATCACCGCAAAAAACATATAGCGGCAGAAAACAGTAATGATCATAATAACCGTGGAGAAAACGTCCCTCCTGGAGCCCGTGCACCGGATTGTCGGTGGCGTCAAAGTCCAGGATGATCTCTTCGGGTTCCTCGGCAAAGGAGCCCATGAACTGTTCGACCAACAGCTCGTTTACCGCAAAGGCCGCCCGCCGATCCTGCCCGTTTTCAAAACGACACAAAGTCGGCGCGCTGGCCAACGTTTCAATGCGCCCCGTTACCGTTTGCAACAATGGATCGTGGCGCAGGGTATCAAAGTCGTTCAAATCCTCATAGCCCGCCACCAGCCCGTAAACGCGCTGCCGCAGCATCCCCAATACCTCATGGCGTACTTTGCCCTTCTGCCGTTTGTCCACTAACTGTCGGGCCGCTCGTTCGGTCAAGCCCAACTGCCGATCCACTTCCCGGATCAAAAGCAGTCCGGCATCCGAAGTAACCTCTCCGCCCTTGAAATCAACCCGCACACGGCGGCCTTTTACCCTTGTCAACTGTAGCTTTAATTGTTTACCTTTTGTCATCGCTGATATTGCTTTAATTATTGATCTATCCTGCTGTATATCAGCAGTTAAGCATATCAACGATACTTTTTTTACGAAATATCCGGGCTAATGCTTTCAGCAAGAAACTGGAAAATTTCAAGGCGGCTGTGCCCCTCAACTTTGCTTACTACAATTTCGTCAAGATTCACGGCTCTATCCGTTGCACTCCTGCGATGGAAGCAGGTGTCACGGATTCAATCTGGACAGTCAGCGATCTAGTTGAAATGATTGAGAAGTGAAGGATATTGCAGACTTAGCCGACGCGATCACAGTCATGCACGGCTGTGATTGTCGCTATATAGGTTCAAAGCTCGTCAAAGAGGTTTTCCAAGGGCAAGTAGCATGGGAAGGCGAAGTCGAGATATTTGACCTTAAAGACCACTCTAAAACCAATACCTGCTATGCGTGGAGCTACAAAGACAACAAGGGAGAAAATCAATATGTCACTGTTTTACAAATACCGCCTGTAGATTCGGCAGAGACGGCAGTCAAAGCAGTGATTGCAAATCAGAAATCAACATGAGTCATTTTAGAATAAATAAGCTTAATATAGAGGCTGTCCCAAAAATATAAAGATTTTATAGTCAACTGGATGACGTTGATAAAAAGAGCCGGAAAGAGCAAGTTTTTGCTCGATCCGGCCAAAAAAGGGTTCTATAATTGGGTTCTATAATTGAGTTAGCGAAAATCAATATAGCCCTTTCTATGAAAAATATAGCCATCCAATGCCTCCTGCGTCCAGCTTTAACTGTGGTCGACCGGTGCCTCGATTACGATAACTTCCGCGCCACCATTGATCGAATCGATCGGTTGCTGATCGACTCGGAGGTGGAATCGCAGGCCATTGAGCTGGCCTTGGAGGGGTGGCCGCCAATGGGTCTAAAGGCCCGGCGGCAGCGGGCCAGTTTTGCCATCAAGGCACTGCGCATGGATACGCTGGGCCGTCTGCTCGGAGGGATTTCGTTTCGGCATTTGTCGCGGGCTCTGGGCAGCAGCGATCTGTTGGCCGACTTTTGCCGTGTCCGGCAGATCGATGGCATCAGGGGCATCTCCAAAAGCACCCTGGAGCGGGCCTCGAAGTTTTTCAGCGAAGAGCAGTTGAGGGCCTTGCACCGGACCTTGACTGAGGTGGTGGGCGATGCCCTTCTGGCCCGGCAGGTGGGATTGGACAAGCCGATTGACACCACCATTTGCCTGATCGACGGCACCTGTTTGGAGGCTAACATTCATTGGCCGACGGACTGGGTATTACTCAAGGATGTAGCCGGCACGTTGCTCAAAGCGATCCGGCTGATCCGCGAGAAGGCCGGTGTGCGCCATCGCATGCCGATCGAACCGGAGCCCTTGGCTCGGCAGATGAATCGGCTGTGCATACAGATGACCCACAGCCGGCGGCGAAAGGACAGCGCGCGGCAGCGCAAGGGTATCTTGAGGCAGATGAAAAAGCTGCTCAAACGGATCGGGGAGCATGCCCGCAGTCACCGGGAATTATTGCAAGCCTGCTGGGAGCAAAGCGATTACAGCGAAAAACAGGTCCAACAGATCCTCGCCCGGATGGAGCGCATGAGCGAGCAAATCCCGGTGGTCATCAAACAGGCGCACGAGCGGATCATTGGCGGCCGCCAGGTGAAAAACGCAGAGAAAGTCTTGAGTGTTTACGAACTCGATGTGCAGGTGATTGTGCGAGGTAAAGCGGGCCAAGAGGTCGAGTTCGGCAACACCCTGTTTTTGGGAGAAAGCGTTGAAGGGTACCTGCTGGACTGGAAACTCTACGGCAGCCGAACTCCAAGCGAAAATGAACAAATGCAAGAGAGTTTGCAAAGACAGAACCGCTTCAACCTGGAAGAACCCATAGCGGCCATGTGCGCGGACCGGGGATTTGCCTCCCAGCGGGCCCGCCGGCAGTTAGCCCAGGAGGGAATCTACGACGCGCTCTGTCCACGCGATCCGAAGCAGTTGAAAAAACGGATGGAGGAACCACTGTTCAGACAATTGCAAAAGCGCCGGGCCAGCACCGAAGGGCGGATCGGGGTATTGAAGAATTGTAAACGCCGGGATGAAACCGGTACGGGGGTCGGGGTAAAACCGGTACGCTTGGAATAAGGTTTAGGTTAGTAATTGCAGGTACGTCAAGGTTTAGCAGGTACGTCAAGGTTTAGGGTTTGGGAGTTGGTTTTGGGGATTGGCTTGGGGTCGGTGAGGAGGCCGGAGGCCGACGAGCCGGGCCCAAGGCGTTTATTGTTTTGTGCCACGGCGACGGCGTCGAGCATCGCGCAAGCGGTAGCTTTGCCCGTTGGCTTCGAGGATATGCACCCGATGGGTGAGTCGGTCCAGCAGAGCTCCGGTGAGCCGTTCGGAACCGAGCACTTCGATCCAGTTCTCAAAGGGCAGGTTGGTGGTGACGATGAGACTGGTGCGCTCGTAAGCGCGGCTGACCACGTCGAAGAGCAGTTCGGAACCGGTCTTGGAAAAAGGGACGTAACCGAGTTCGTCGAGGATGAGTAGGTCGAGCCTTTCGAGTTGCTTCATGAAGCGCTGCAGGTCGTGGTTGTCGCGTTGCTCGAGCATATGGGTAACCAGGGCGGTGACCAGGTGCGTTTTACCGGTACCGGCGTTACCGAGGAGCAGCACGTTTTCGCGCTGGTCGACATACTCCCCGCGCATGAGCTCTCGGATGAGCGCTTCGTTGATCGAGGGCTGCGCTTCAAAGGCGAAGCTCTCGAGGGTCTTGAGCACGGGGAAACGGGCGTTTTTGATCCGCCGCTGGGCGGCCCGCTGTTCGCGTTCAATGAGCTCCCGTTCGACCAGATGCAACAAAAAGGCGGCGTAATCGAGCCGGTCCCGGGAACAAGCCGCGGCCACCGCCGGCCATTCGCGCAGGATGGTGGGCAACTTCAGTTTCTTGAGGTGATGGTGTAACAGCAGCTGGTTTTTTTCTTCCTTCATAAAGCCCCTCCTGGAATCTTGAGCAGTTCGCTGTAGGCACCGAGGTCAGGGGCGGCCACACGGACGTGACGCAGGTGTGGATGGCCGTCCAGCCGGAAGGTTCTGCTCCCGTAGTCTTCCTGAGGATAGAGATACTGGGCGATGGCCTCACGAGTCAGTCCCCCCACCCGCAGGGCCGAGACGACGGCCTGCTGCAAGGCCGCCATGGGGTGTTTCTCCAACAGCCGCAGCACCCGGATATACTCCCGGGTGCCTTCGCCCCCGCATTGGCTTTCGAGCCGGCGTCTGAGGACCTGCAGGCACTGCGGCAACTGCCAGCCCGAGAGTGGGCGGGCGAAGTCCAAAGCGCCCGGTTTTTTCTCCAGCAAAGCCAGGTAGTGCACCGGCTCGAAAGAGACTTGCTCTTTATCCCAAATGCGGCGGTGCCGGGCCACCTCTTGGCCCCCACAGAAGATCACCACCTGCCGACAGGACCCTTCCACCACCACCGGATGGTGGGCGCAGCGCACCGGCACCGAATAGTCGTTGCACTCGAAGCGCACCAGCGAGAGGCTGCTGACGCAGGTCGAGCGTTTGCGGCTCGCTTCAAAGGGTATGGGCGGCAACGCCAGCATGACGGCGCGCTCCTCGGCCAGCAGTTCCTTTTTCACCGCCCTTTTCCCGCGTAATTTACGCTCCATGTCCCGCTCACATGCCTCCAACAGCTTTGCGTTGAGTTCCTCCAGGTCCCGAACCTGCGGTACCGGTACCAGGAAGTTGGCCCGGGCATAACGCACGATCCCCTCGACCACGCCCTTCTCGTTGGGCCGGGCGGGCAGACAGAAGTGTTCCTCGAACAGGTAATGGCTCTGTAGCTGCAGAAACCCGTCGGTCAGCTTGCGTTCACGCGAACCGATAATCTTACCCACCGCCACCTTCGAGTTGTCATAGCTGATGCGCCGGGGCACCGCCCCGAAAAACTCAAAAGCTCGCAGGTGCCCCTCCCAGAAGCTCTCCGTGCACTCCCGTTCGAACACCTGCACGAAAAAGGCATCGCTGTAGGGCAGGCTCATGGCAAAAAATGGCCGCCTACGCAATTGCCCCGCCTCCTTCACCAGGGCATGACCGAAGTCCACCTGTCCCTCCCCGGGGCGGTGCTCCAGCGGCACGAACACTTCCCGCCGCCTCGCTCGCAGCTCGGCCACCACCTCCTTGACCGCCGTGTAGCCCCCTTGGTAGCCCTTCTCCCGACCCAAACGCTGGTAGATCCGTTTGGCCGTATGGCGCTGCTTCTTGGGCACGTTCCGGTCCGCTTTGAGCACCTCCTCGATCCAGCCCACATACGGATCGATCTTGCGCTCTCGCCTCTTCTTGCGCCGGTATCCCGGCGGCTGGGAATAGGCCAGCATCTTTCCCAGGGTCTCCCAGTGCAGTCCCTCTTCTCGCATTACAGAGCGCTTGCTCTGCTTGTCCCGCAGCACTTTGTGCCGCACTCTTGTCCATTGCTTCATATCTCGATACACTCCTCCTTTCTAGGATAAGCGTACCGGTTTTAAAGCGCCCTCTTTACCGTACCGGTTTTTCCCCGGCGTTTACAAAGAATCGCTGGCAGGCCGGGCGGTTGCGCAGCAAAGGCTTTGCCAACCGCTCGATCAGCGTAGCCTGGTCGGTACTCTCGCACAACCTATGGAAAGTAGCCAAGATGCTGGCCCAGCAAGACGAACTAAAAACCAAAGCGGCGGCCTAGAGAGCGGAAAAGCAAGGACAATACTTTTTCACAGCCTTACTGTCGGCTCATACAAAGAAAACCAGGCAACCGGACCCCAAAACCAGTATCCTAACGTCATAGGAGAGCAAAGTTGATACTCTCCCAAATGCAAATACCTCTAAAATGAGCGCCTATCAAAAGCCCTCGCAAAAATCACCCTTTTGGGACAGCCTCTAATATAGCCCCTCAAGGATTTAAGAAAGTATATGAGGTGAGAATAGAGGTAGCTCAATCCACATCTGACGAAGACGGCGACAGAATTTTTCTAGGGGCACCGTGTATCGGACCGAAAGAACTTGAATACTGGAAAAATCAATTGATTAGTCAGATTAAGAAACTTCGTTTCCCAAATTAGGACACTACCGAGCCAACCTATCGATTGACGGTTTTGGGGTTTTGTGATATCATGCATCACTTTTAGCGATCTGGTTATGCGAAACGAAACGAATTTATTTAGGGAGTGAATTTTATGAAAAAGGCATTTAAGGAATATTTGGTGGAGGAGCTTCGGGGAATCGAGGCGGCGGGGCTTTTTAAGCGGGAGCGTTTTATTACGAGTCCGCAAAAGGCCCGCATCCAGGTGGGCGATGGGCAGGAGGCGCTTAATCTTTGCGCCAATAATTATTTGGGCCTGGCGGACCACCCGGAGGTGTTGGCAGCGGCCCGCGAGAGCCTGGATAAGCGCGGCTACGGGATGGCTTCGGTGCGGTTTATTTGCGGAACCCAGGATATTCACAAGGAATTGGAGGCCAGGATTACCGCTTTTCTGGGGACCGAGGACACTATTCTCTATCCTTCCTGTTTCGATGCCAATGGCGGGCTTTTTGAAACGCTTTTGAACGGGGAGGACGCCGTTGTCAGCGACGCCCTCAACCATGCTTCGATTATCGATGGCATACGCCTTTGCAAGGCCGCCCGTTACCGTTACGGCAACAACGATATGGCCGACCTGGAAGCCAGATTGGGGGAAGCCCAGAGCCAGCGGTTCCGGCTCATCGCCACCGATGGGGTTTTTTCCATGGACGGCACCATCGCCAATTTGCAGGTCGTCTGCGAGTTGGCCGACAAATACGATGCCCTGGTTATGATCGACGATTGTCACGCGGCCGGTTTCCTTGGCCCCAATGGCCGAGGCACTCATGAATATTGCGGCGTTATGGGGCGGATCGACATTATTACGGGCACCTTGGGGAAAGCCCTGGGCGGGGCCAGCGGCGGCTACACCAGTGGCCGGAAGGAAATCATCGAAATCCTGCGGCAGCGTTCCCGGCCGTATCTTTTTTCAAACTCGGTGGCCCCGCCCATTGTGGCGGCCTCAATCAAGGTTTTTGAACTGCTGGAGACATCTTCCGATCTACGGGAAAGGCTCATGGAGAACACCCGCTTTTTTCGCCGGGGGCTGACGGATTCGGGTTTCGTGATCAAACCGGGCGATCACCCGATCGTGCCAATTATGCTGGGGGAAGCCGCCCTGGCCCAGAAGTTTGCGGCCCGAATGCTGGAAAAGGGCGTTTATGTGGTCGGTTTCTTTTTTCCCGTCGTGCCCGAGGGGACGGCCCGCATCCGCATCCAATTGTCCGCCGCCCACAGTCGTCAGGACCTTGAGTTTGCCCTGGAGCAATTCGCTCAAACCAAGAGTGAGTTCGGGCTTTAGAGAGCGTTCTAAAAGCTTGGCAGGCAGGCAACCTCCCCTATCGTGAAATTGCGTGAAACGTTTATAGAATCAATCAGCATGGAAAAAACTCGCATAACCCCCCTCCCCGACGATCCGGAGGCAACCTCCCCTATCGTGAAATTGCGTGAAACGTTTATAGAATCAATCAGCATGGAAAAAACTCGCATAACCCCCCTCCCCGACGATCCGGAGGCAACCTCCCCTATCGTGAAATTGCGTGAAACGTTTATAGAATCAATCAGCATGGAAAAAACTCGCATAACCCCCCTCCCCGACGATCCGGAGGCAACCGCAACGGATCGAAAATTCATTGAGCGCACTTATGAAATCGCCCGGGATGCGGTGGCCCATGGCAATCATCCCTTCGGGGCGCTGCTGGTGCGCAACGGCGAAATAATCATGGAAATTGAAAACTCCGTGGAAAGCATGCGGGACGTTACCAAGCATGCGGAGACGCGGCTCATCAGCGAGGCCACACAAAAATTCGATCTTCAGACTTTGGCCGAATGCGCTTTATACACCAGCACCGAGCCCTGTGTCATGTGCTGCGGGGCCATCTATTGGACCGGTCTGAAAAAGATCGTTTACGGCGCCTCTGCCGATCAAATGATGAAAATCTTAAGTTCGGATGAGTACAATGGTTTTCCGGTCAAGGAAATATACGCCCGTATGGCGCCGCAAGTGGAAGTGGTTGGACCTGTCGAAGAAAAGGAAGGACTGGAAATTCACGCCGGGTTCCGGCCGACTTTTTCCTGACCGGAAGAGGCAACGAATTATGAGCGACGAAGATTTGGGACCGACGGGGGCGATTCTCTATGATTTGCCTTCACCCTACCAGGCGCACCCGTGCGGGCTGCTGCATTTGCCCCGGTTCATCGCTAAAATTCGTAAACACTTGGCCGGGGAGCTGCCCAAATCCTACCAGCGGAATTTTACGCGGGGTTTTGACGGATTTCTTTGCCTTCATCTCGGCATCGACCCGCAAGATGTCATCAAGGCCGTCCGTCAAAGTGCCGATGAGGAGGAATTTGAGGGGCGCCTGGCCGTGATTCTCCCTGCCGATGTGAAGGCTCCGGTGTGGAACCATAAACTGACGCACATGGGGATGAGCCCGATGGGCAAAGCAAAATTGATGGAGGTAAAGGAAATCATGGGGCTTTCCCACCGGGATAATCTGGTGAACTTTGCCGATATGATCGATGCGGACGAAGGGCGGTTAAAGTAAACTCGGGAACCTCACCTAACAGTTTGCATTTTCGCCGCCGTCATCTAGCTTTTCATTGTGAACCTGACGCGAAAATCGCTTTATGGGATCGCGGGAGCCTGGGCGGCCTCCTTGGGATTGGCTTTTTTGGCGGGGATCGCGGTGCACATGCAGTTCTCCGGCCAGAACGGCGACAGCTTGGGAATCCAGAGCGGTTTTGCAACCGAGATGGCTCTGGAGAGGCACCTGCTCATTCGCAAATTAACGGGAAAACCTCTGGAGCCGGCCGCGTCCGCAGAGAGTTTTTCGCCGCCCGTGCAGGAAGCCCTCAGCGCGGCCCTGACCAATGCCAATACGAATTTCCGCAACCACGCTTTTGCCGTAATTTTTTCAGGACTTGCTCATGGGGATATTGGCGAAGCTGTCGATTTCGGCAACCAACTGCCGCCCGGTGTGCGCCGGGATGAAATTTTTGGCGCGCTGCTCCGGCGTTGGGGTGAACTGGATGGACGTTCCGCCCTGGCTTATGCCTTGGAACAGGCCAATACCAGCAACCGGAATGAAGGCATAGCCGGAGTTCTGGCCGGATGGGCCACCTACGATCCGCAGACTTCCTATCAATGGGCTCTGGCCAATCCAGGGGAAAACCCGTTCCAGAGCGAACGGCTGAATGCCGTCATTGGCCAGATTGCTACTGGTGATCCGGCCACGGCTTTTGCCTACGCTTCGGAACTGCCGGTGGATTCATTCCGCACCGGAGCCCTGCGCACCATTGCCGACCAACTTCATTCAGAGGGAAAACTGGGCATGGCACTACCCTGGTTTGTCAATCTGGCCGAAGGGCCGGTAAAGGAAGTCGCCTTTGAGCATGTGGCCAGAATCTGGAGTTCCTACGAGCCGGTTTTCGCGGCCGAATGGGTGGAGCAAAATTCCCGGCAGGTCGTCCATGCGCAGGCCATGAGCGCGGTTGCCGCGACCTGGGGAAGAACGGATCCGCAGAGGGCCGCAGATTGGGCCAGTGAATTGCCGACCGGCAGGGCCAGGTCTGCCGGTGTTTCCGCCGCTGTCGGGACCTGGCTGGACCTGGGAGAAGTCAACGACGTAGCTGGATGGTTGAACCGTCAGCCAACGCACCTGGATTTTGACGACGCAGTGCGAAAAGTCACCTTGGCTTCAATGTATGACGATCCTGAAACGGCCATGTCCTGGGCCGAATCCATTATCGATGAGAACTTGCGCAGTGTCACCATGAACATTGTAGGCCAGCGATGGATGAGTCTCGATCCGGAAGCGGCCCAGGCTTTTTATGGTGATTCAGAGCAGGAGACCGGACCGGCGGAAACCTACATCATCGGGGCGCCCGGATTGCAGGTTTTTCAAAGCGATTCCGGCCAAGACACTGAAGTTGAGCCTCTACCCACGCTGGATTCATTGCCGTTGCCCATCGATCCGGGCGTCAACGAATTGTATCCTCCGGAGGGAAACTTTGAAGATCTGATTCCCCTGGAATCTCCTTGAGACCGGGGCCGGACTTTTTGGTCAATAGCGAGTCATTTGTGGCTCGCACAAATCCGCCCAGGAATGGATTCCCCCAGCCATGCTGGCCGCCTTTTGGAGGCCTTTTTCCCGCAAAAACCGCGCCACCATGAGGCTTCGTTGGCCGTGATGGCAATAGATCAATATGGAACGGTCCCGGGGCAAGGCGTCGATCATTGCCGGGACTTCCCTCATGGGAATATGATTGCTCCCGCTTATTTGGCACACCTCCGTTTCAAATCCCTCGCGCACATCGAGAAGGTAGGGTGGGTTTTCCGAATCGAGCCATTTTTTCGCCTCCTCAACGCCGACTTCAATGGGGTGTCCGCCATCTTCATTTTCCTCCCCGCCGGGAGGTATTTCCCCTTCCTCGGTGCGACAGCTGAATTCGTAATTTTCTTCGCTCAGTTTCAGAATGGAAGGATGGGTTCCACAGAGCGGACAAGCCGGTTCTTTGTTCAAACGAAGGGTGCGAAACCTCATGGCCAGCGATTCGATGACCAGTAGCCTGCCCATCAGGTTTTGTTCGAAGCCGAGCAGAAATTTAATCGCCTCCATGGCCTGAAGACTGCCCACCACCCCGCAGAGTGCGCCGAAGACGCCGGCTTCCTCGCAGTTGGGAATGGATCCCGGCTCCGGCATGTGTGGGAAAAGGCATCTGTAGCATGGTCCGCCGCCCGCCGGGTGAAATAGGCTCAATTGTCCCTCAAACTGAAAAATACTGCCATAAACAAGCGGTTTGCGGGTAAGAAAAGCGGCGTCGTTGACCAGGTAGCGAGTTGGAAAATTGTCCGATCCGTCAAGTATGAGGTCATAGCTGGAAAATAAGTCGAAGGCATTGCCGATGGTGACGCCTTGCGGATGTTCGCGAATGTCTATGTGCGGGTTGAGACCGCTTAACCGGGCGCGGGCCGAATCGATTTTGGGAGCGCCCACCATTTCGGTGCTGTGGAGTATCTGCCTTTGCAAATTATGCGCCTCCAGTTTATCCATCTCCGCCAGGCCCAAGGTGCCGACCCCGGCCGCCGCCAGATAAAGGGAAGCCGGACTGCCCAGCCCGCCCATGCCGATCAGCAGGACACGCGCGGCGGCCAGTTTTTTTTGCCCCTCCAACCCCACCTGGGGGAGAATGACATGCCGGCTGTAACGGGCAATCTCCTCCGGGGAAAGTTCAACCGAAGGCGGTGGTAATGTTGTTTTCATCAAACCAGTACTCGTATCTCTTAAAAAACCCTGGTTCAGTAAAGTGTCAACCTTGCCGCTGAAATCGGATTCACTCAAATTTTGATGAAAAAATTATTGAGTGGCCTTGAAAAACTTTTTTGGTGACAATACTCGTCAGAAATTATGAGCCAGCGATTTGCCGTTATCATGGCCGGAGGGCGCGGGGAGCGTTTCTGGCCGCAAAGCCGTTTGACGCGGCCCAAGCACCTCTTGCCCATTGTCGGCGACACTACCATGCTTGAGCAAACACTGGCCAGGCTTGAGGGTCTCGTGCCGCCAGAAAATGTCTTTGTCATCACCAATCGGGAGCAGCGCGCTGGCGTGCTTGAAACCTGCCCCGGCCTTCTCCCGGCCAATGTCGTAGGCGAACCGGTGGGTCGAGACACTGCGGCGGCGGTGGGTTTGGCTGCAATTCTGGTAAAAACCAGGGATGCGGAGGGAACCTTTGTCATATTGCCAGCGGATCATGTCATTAAAAACAAGGAAGGATTCCGAACAACCCTGGAGACGGCTATTGAGACTGCGGAAAGCGGAAAATACCTGGTGACCGTGGGCGTAAAACCGGATAGTCCGGCCACCGGCTATGGTTATATTGAAAAAGGGGAACCCTTCATATCTTCGGAAAATGAGGACGTTTACAAGGTCAGACGTTTCGTGGAAAAACCCGACCTGCCCACGGCCGAGAAATACCTGAAATCGGGCGATTATTTTTGGAACGCCGGAATGTTCGTCTGGCAGGCGGATGTTATTGGACGAGCCCTATCCCGTCATGCGCCAGATCTCTGGCAGGCTTTGGGTAAAATCGAGGATGGCATCCGAGGCGGGGAAAATCTGGATTCCCTTTTACAGGAGCACTTTCCAAAACTCGAAAAAATTTCCATTGACTACGCCGTAATGGAAAAAGCGGACAATGTCCTTACCGTGGAAGCCGGTTTCGATTGGGATGATGTGGGTGAATGGCCGGCCATTGCCCGGCACAATAAAAGCGATCCTGAGGGGAACATTTTACAAGGCGAGGGAATGATTCGGGACGGCTCCGGCAACATTGTCGTCAACGATGAAGGGCATTTCACGGCTCTTATCGGGGTGGACGATTTGATTGTGGTGCAAACCAAGGACGCCACATTGGTCTGCCCGAAATCGAAGGCCCAGGAAATAAAAAAACTGGTCCAGGATATAGCAAAAAATCCCGAATTGAAAAACCTGCTTTGAGATTACCGCACAGAAGCAGGTTAACTGGAAAATGAATTATTTGGGCATTGATTACGGAGAGAAAAGGATCGGCCTAAGTTTTGGCGATGAACTCGGGTTGGCCGTTCCTCTGGCGGCAGCTGCGCAAAAAACGAAGAAGGAGCGCCTGGCTTATATCGGGAAAATGATCGAGCAAAGAAATGTCACCGATCTGGTGGTGGGCTACCCTTTGAACATGGATGGTAGCGCCGGTTTCAAGGCGCGGGAGGTCGATGCTTTTGTCGAGTTACTGGATAATCGATTTGGGCTGCCTGTGCACCGGGCCGACGAACGGCTGTCAACCCATCAGGCCCAAAGCGATTTGAAAAAAACGAGCAAAAAGACTAATCGTAAATCCGTCGAAATCGATTCTCGCGCGGCCACGGTCATTCTCCAGGATTTTCTTTACGAGCAAGAACAAACTCCGACAGCCTGAGGCAGGTCAATTAATCGGTTGGTTTCTTGAGGGGGGTTTTCTTTTTTTCATCCATTGCCGAAACTTTCCGCCGCGCCAGGGAGGAAATTTTCTGACGCTGCGCCAGGCTTGCAGGGCCGGGATGGGGAAGGCCTGTCCGGGAGGATAATTGAGGGCGTAGCCTAAACGCAGAGCGGCTTTCCAGGCCGTCGGATTGGTGGACATAATTGCCCAAATGCCAAACGGGGGCGTCCCTGCGCCGGCTTTTTTGGGAGCTTCCCGTTTTCCTTTATCACGCAGGCGCAAGAGCAAGTCGGGGATAGGTATATCGACCGGGCACACCTCCCGACAAGCGCCGCAGAGGCTCGATGCCTTGGGCAGGTCCGCCAATTGGGAAAAGTTTTTCCCGGCCAGCAAAGGACTGAGAACCGACCCAACGGGCCCGCCATAAGTTCCACGATAGGCAAACCCTGTGGCCTGCCGATAGACCGGGCAGATATTCTGGCAGGCGCCGCAACGAATGCATCGCAAAATTTCCCGGCAGTTCGAGGCCAGCGCCTCGGTGCGTTTGTTGTCCACAAAGACGACGTGCATTTGCTGCGGCCCGTGGGGCTGCCCTTTGGCTTTGGGGCCCCCGATAAACTGGTTGTAAACGGTCAGCCGCTGGCCCGTCCCGGAGCGGGCGATGAGGTTGTGAAAAAGGGCCAGGTCACGGTCCCCGGGGATGATCTTTTCGATCCCCACAATGACGATGTGCAAGCGCGTGGCCGCCATGCAGAAACGGGCATTGCCCTCGTTTGTAACCAAAGAAATCCGCCCGCTTTGAGCCACCACGAAATTGGCTCCGGTGAGCCCGGCATCGGCATCCATATACTCTTTGCGCAAATAACTCCGGGCCCGCCGGGTGATCACTTCCGGCTCGTCATTGTATTCCCCCAAACCTTCCCGTTCAAAACACCGGGCCACCTCCCGGCGATTCTTGTGGATAATGGGCGCAATGATATGGCTGGGTTGGTCGTTATCGAGCTGTACGATGAGTTCCCCCAGATCGGTCTCCACACTCTCGATGCCGTTTTTTGAGAGAAAGTCGTTCAATTCCGTCTCCTCGCTCAACATGCTTTTGCTTTTAACGATCTTTCGACAGTCGTTCTCCCGCAGAATGTCGAGGACGATCTGATTGCAGCGATCCCCCGTGAAGGCAAAATGCACCTGCGCCCCATTTGCCCGGAGACTCTTTTCCGCCATTTGCAGGTAGTGGTCGAGATGATCCAGGGTGTGCTGTTTGATCTGCCCGGCCAGCCGCCGCAAACGATCGGGGTCGTCGTAATCCCGCTGAAAAGCAGCGACTCTCTTCTCGGCCAATGTAGAGGCCACCGAGTAAACCGCCGTTTGTCGATCCGGATTGGCATCCCGGGCATAGCGATCGATTTCCTGGAAGGTTTTCACAACAAGCCTCCGTTTTTCAGGGAATCGCGCAAAACCTGGGCCAGGTGCAGGCGCGGCAATTGCTTTCCCTCCTTGTCGATCATGCCTCCCAGATGGAGCAGACAACCCATATCCCCCGATACCAAAAAGTCCGGCCGGGTAGCGGCAATGTTTTCAATTTTTAATTGGCCCATGGCGGCGGATATATTGGGAAAACTGACGGAAAATGTGCCGCCGAAACCGCAGCATTGATCTTCTTCTCCGAACTCGGCTAATTCAAGCCCATCGATGCTGGACAGGAGTTGCCTGGCTGCTTCCACGCTGCCGGTTCCTCGACTGTGGCAGGAGCGGTGAAAGGCAATTTTGTGGGGAAAGTTACCCTCCCACTCGGTTTTCCCCAAGGCATTGACGATGTAATCGGCTAATTCCCAGGAACGTTCGGCGAGGTTTTCAACTTTGTCCAGGTCCTCTTCTTCCTCGAATTCCAAGGGCGCTCCATGCACCAGCATAGCCGTGCAGGAGCCCGATGGCGCCACCACTGGCTCTTTGCCTTTGAATACTTCCAGGGTGTGCCGCACCACCTTGCGGGAAGCCTTCCAGTCCCCGGCATTGAATGCGGGTTGGCCGCAACAAGTTTGCCCCTCGGGAAAAACAACCTCGCAACCCAGGTATTCGAGCAATTCCACCGAGGCCTGAGCCGCGTCGTCAAAAAAGGCGTCGCAAATACAGGTGCCCATAAAAAGCAGTTTCTTTCCTTCCGGAATCCGGTGAGTATGTTGAATCATTTTTCTATATTCTTAGTTATGGCTTCGGATAACCCCGATGCTGAGGCAAGTCATCGTTTAAATCGATCCAGGAAATTTTATCTTCCAGCCAGATATGGCCCTTGGGCGGATAGAGGCCTGGATCGTCCATACTGCAAACGGTCACATCAATGTCATCCGGGTATTCGGGATGTTGAAAAGTCAGCGGAGTCCCGCAATGAGGGCAAAAAGAGCGTACTCGATTGGCGTGTTCAATTTTCGCTGCGATACCTTTGACGACCTCATAATCCTTGAGCTTGCAAAATGCCCACGCCACAAAAGGCGCGCCACTCGCCCGCCGGCAATCCTCACAATGGCAATTATAGCCGATATCAACTTTCCCGCGAATGGCATAACGAATGGCCCCGCATAGGCAGCCGCCAGTTTCTTCTGATGAATGTTCCATGTTTAAAATGATAATATCAATCGTGAACAGGCACAGTTTTACTATTTTTAATTAACTTTTTTCCAAGTTTTTTAAGATAATCGATGCGATCCTCGGTCAGAGGGTGGGTGCTGAAATATTTTCTCCAGGCGGATTTGTTCCCCTCGTTCTGCATTTTATCAAAAAATTCGAGGGCGCCAGAGATATCGCCGTATTTGTTTTGCACTAGGCGCAGCGCAAATTCGTCGGCTTCGCGTTCTTTACGGCGTGAGTAACCTTTTTCCGCCGCCTCCAGAGCCAAGTTAGCAGGGGAAAGGCCGTCGTAGTTGAATAGAAAGGTGGCCGCGATACTGAACAGCAATCCCCGGCTCAACCCTTCAATGATATGGCGATTTTCATGATGTCCCATCTCGTGGGCCAATATAAAGGCCATTCCTTTTTCCTTTTCCAGTAGTTCAATGAGCGGAGGTGTCAATCCGATGCCGCCTCCGGGAACCGCCACGGCGTTGGGTTCAGGGTTTTCCAATATAAAAAGAGTGTAATCGAGGTCACGCAAAGATTCATCCGCCATCAACTTATCCAGGATTTCCTGAGGATAATCGAGCAGATCGGTGGCCGCTTCTTCATTTTTCGGGATATAGTAATCACCGGCCAGCTTTCGTTCCCAACGGTCGGGAATGAAATGGGAGATGCCGAGGGCCGCAAACCCGAGAAGGATGTAAATGATGACCAGGATCAAAACAAATCCGGCGATGGTTTTGAGACGATCCCCGGGCCGGCGCAGGCCCCTGGATAGATCACCTGCTTCAGGGAGGGATTTAGGGACGAATTTCATCAGCGTAAGCCACTGCGGTGGCATAGGCCAAGGCTTCCACACAGCCGACTGATTTTTTCTTCCCCCTGGATATGCCGGAGGTTTCCACCCGTAAATTTAGGAATATATCGGCTTGAGGGCAGGATTCTTTCATGCGCAAAACAGCTTCCCGGCGCGCACGATCGATCAAAGAAACGTAGGAGGCTATCTCCCCTCCAAAAAAATGCCTCAGGCCAGCCAAAAAGCGTTTGTAATAGTCAACCGAAACCACCACAGAACCCGTCGCCAATTGAAATTCTTTGACCGGGCGATCCTCGGGCAAATAATCGAAGTTGACGACCGGAATAGTCAATTTATCCAGTTCACGTTTATGAATACTGGCATAGTGACTCGATTCATTGCGTTTGCCCACAATAAAGCCTAAGATGAGTAAAAGGAGGAAGATGATCAGACTTTCCATGACACTCCAAGCGTTTCCGATAATTCCCTTCCCATCCCCTAAACGCGAACCGCCGTGCCGTAAGCCAAAATCTCGGCCGCTCCCTGGGCCACCGAGGCGGTCGAAAAGCGAACATTGATAACTGCATTGGCGCCCATTTCCCGAGCCTGTTCGATCATGCGTTCGACGGACTGGCGGCGGCTTTCCTGTAGTAGTTCGGTATAGCCTTTGAGTTCCCCCCCAACGATGTTTTTGAGCCCTGCCATGATGTCGCGCCCCACATGTTTGGCCCGGATGGTACTTCCCTAAACAATTCCGTAATGTTCGATAATGGGTTTCCCCGGAATGTTATCAATATTAGTCACGATCATGGCGAACTATCCTCGCTTAAAAATTCTTGCCACAGTAGGGGTATATGATTTTTTTCGATCAGGCTTTGGTCAAGGTAAATAACCGTTGGCGGCAGATTCAGGAATGTTCAAGGCCGGGTAGATTTTCAACGATCAGCCGCCCGATATTGAGGGCTGCGGTGGCGGCCGGCGAGGGTGCGTTGCAGACATTGACGACACGCCCTGAGCTTTGGATAAAAAAGTCGTCCAGCAGCTTGCCATCCGGGAAAAGCGCTTGGGCGCGGATGCCTGCCGGGGCCGGTTCGAGGTGTTCCCCTCGAATTTCCGGAACAAGCCTTTGGAGGGCCGTGACGAAGGCTTTTTTGCTCAGGGAGCGCCACATTTCTCCCGCTCCGATGCGCCAGTATTTACAGGCAACTTTCCAGAAGGCCGGGTAGGCCAGGGTGTCTAGGAGTTCCGGCAGGTTCAGATCGGTTTTAAAATAACCTTCCCGTCCGAATGCGAGAACGGCGTTGGGACCACACTCGAAGGAACCGTCGATCATGCGGGTGAAATGGACCCCGAGAAAGGGGAAAGCGGGATCGGGGACGGGATAGATGAGGTTTTTGCAAAGGTGGTGGGCCTCGGGTTTAATCTCGAAATACTCCCCGCGGAAAGGCACGATGCGCATTTCCCTTTTCTGGCTCATGGCGGTCACTTTGTCCGAATAAAGACCGGCGCAGTTGATGAGGTAATCGGCCTCGAATTCTCCTGCCGTGGTTTCCACGACCACACCTGTGGGCTGTCTGCGGTTGACCAGACCGGTAACTTTCGCGCCTGTTCTGACCTCTCCGCCCCATCCGGAAATGATTTCGGCCAACCGGCGGCAAACCTGCCGGTAGTTTACAATTCCGGCCTCCGGCACATGGATGGCCTTCAATCCGTGGCAATGCGGCTCAAGCTCCCGCAGTCTTTCCGGGCCGATCATCTGGCATTTAACGCCATTAGCCTGTCCCCTTTCAAGGATCGCTTCCAGGCGCGGAACTTCGAAATATTCCGTCGCCACGATCACTTTGCCGCAGATATCGAAATCGATGCCTTCCTCCGCGCAAAAAAGCTCCATCTTTTTTCTGCCTTCGCGGCAATTGCGGGCTTTTAAAGATCCTGGTTTATAATAGATGCCCGAATGCAGGACGCCGGAATTGCGGCCTGTTTGATGCAGGGCCAGCTTATCCTCTTTTTCCAGCAGAAGAACCTTCAAATCCGGCTGTTCCCGGAGGAGGTTCCAGGCGCTTGATAGACCGATGATGCCCCCTCCCACGATAATGACGTTGCAGTTTTCCATGCGCCGGAAACGATGTCTGTATTGACGGCCAGCATCAAGCTCCAATACATTGCATCCATCGTTTGTGAATCCTCAACGCTCCTGCCCGTGCGAAAAAATCTCCTTCCCCTTCTGGCCCTGGCGGCTCTTTTCAACTTGTTGGCGGGTTGCCAACCGGCACAGCAAAAAAACGATTCCGCCAACGCCAATCCATCCGATCAGCCTATATTGATCAAACTGACCTCCTTGTTCAACCAGAGCGCGCCGATTCACGGACCTACCATAAAGCACCTGTCCAACCTGGTGGAAACGGCCAGTGGAGGAAGCATCCGTTTTAAAATTTACGATCCGGGCAAGCTGGTGGCTTCAATGGAAGTGCTCGACGCCGTAGCGGCGGGCAAAGTGGACGCGGGCTTTTCTTCGGCCGGCTTCTGGATGGGTAAAATCCCGGCCTCTCCTTTTTTCACGGCGGTTCCCTTTGGCCCCGATTCGAGCGAGTTTCTTTCCTGGCTCTTAGCCGGAAACGGAGAAACGCTTTTTCAGGAGATGTACGACCGTTATGGATTCGAGGTAAAGGCCATGATCTGCGGTATGACTCCGCCGGAAACTTCCGGCTGGTTTGCCCAGGAAATTGAATCCCCAGAGGATCTTGATGGGCTAAAAATGCGTTTTTACGGTTTGGGGGGCAGCGTTATGGCCAAACTCGGAGTGTCCGTCACTCTTCTCCCACCGGGGGAGATTTTCCCTGCGCTTGAAAAGGGGGTTATCGACGCCACCGAATACGCCATGCCGAGCATGGATGAGGATTTAGGCCTCTACAAGATCGTCAGTTTCAACTACTTCCCCGGCTGGCACCAGCAATCATCCGCCTTTGAATTACTCATCAATAAAGAAACCTGGGGAGAACTTTCCTCTACCCAACAAACCATTATCGAAATGGCCTGCCGGGACACCATCGTTTTTTCCATTGCACTCGGAGAGGCTACCCAGTCGGACGTCATGCTGCGCAACGAACGGGAGCGGGGGGTGAAAAACGTCACCTGGTCGCCGGAGATGCTCCGTTTACTGAAACAAACCTGGGAGGAAGTGGCCGCAGAGCAGTCCGCAGCCGATCCATTCTTCAAAAGGGTATATGATGACTATTCCGAATTTCGCAAAAACTACGCCGTTTGGGGAAGCAAGGCCTATTTGCCCAGATCCGCCGTGAATTGAGATCAGGGATGAAGAATACTGCCGTTTTAATCCTCACTCTGGCGGCTATTGCGATGATTGCCTCACTCGTCGGCTGCCAGGACCAAGGCAGGGTGAACGGCAATAATGAGGCGTTCAGTAAAGAAGAGCGGTCCTGGCAACTAAAGCTGGCTTCTTCTTTCAACTCTCATTCGCTTATCCATGGCGAAAGCATCCGGCATCTGGTAGATCGGCTCGAAACGGCCAGCAATGGCACGATTAAAATAAAGGTTTACGATCCGGGCAAACTGGTGGCCGCGTTCAAGGTGCTCGATGCCGTTTCCGCCGGAAAAGTAGAAGCTGGATTTTCAACACCCGGCTACTGGATGGGGAAAATTCCTGCTGCACCGCTGTTTTCAGCCACTCCCTTCGGCCCGGATGCGAGCGAATACCTGTCCTGGTTTTTGGCCGGCAATGGCATGAAACTTTATCAGGAAATGTATGACCGTTATGGGTTCAATGTGAAGGTTATTCTCTGCGCCATAATTCCACCCGACACCTCCGGTTGGTTCGCCCAGGAAATACTATCTGTGGATGACCTCAAAGGGCTGAAAATCCGTTATTTCGGACTGGGTGGCAATGTTCTGAAAAAATTAGGCGCAACCGTCAACTTGCTGCCGGGCGGGGAGATTTTTCCGGCCCTGGAAAAAGGGGTGATCGACGCCACCGAATTCGCCCTGCCCAGCATTGACGAAGACATGGGGTTCTACAAGATTGTCAAATACAACTACTATCCCGGATGGCACCAACAGGCCTCGGCCCATGAATTGCTCATTAACAAAGATGTTTGGAACCAAATCTCACCCCAACAAAAGAGCCTGATCGAATTGGCTTGCCGAGATACTTTGATTTACTCTCTGACCCGTGCAGAAGCCTCTCAATCGGAGGTTATGCTGCGCAACGAACGGGAACGGGGGGTGAAAAACGTCAATTGGTCGACTGAGATGCTAAAAATATTGAAAAAGACCTGGGAGGAAGTGGCCGCTGAACAGTCCGCCGCCGACCCATTTTTTAAAAAGGTTTATGATGACTATTCCGAATTTCGTAAAAACTATGCCGTTTGGGGGAGCAAGGCATACTTGCCCCGGCCATCGGCGCCGCTTTAATAATTTCCTTAATATTATGAAAAAAAGAATTTTTCTTTATCATGCCGTATCAGTCGGTCTTATGTTGCTATGTTTTGGCGGCTGCAAAAGACCAAGCGCAAAGACAGAAACTTCAGTTTCAACAGAACGGCCCGTGCAATTGAAGCTGGCCTCCTCTTTTCAGTCCAGCGCGGTTCTGCACGGGGAGACCATAATGCACTTGGTCAAACGAGTAGAAGAGGCAAGCGGCGGGGATATCATAATCAAAATTTACGATCCCGGAAAACTAGTGGCGGCTCTCGAAGTGCTCGATGCCGTCTCGGCCGGGAAAGTAGATGCCGGTTACTCCACACCGGGTTACTGGATGGGGAAAATACCCGCAGCCCCGCTATTCTCGGCGGTGCCCTTTGGTCCGGACGGGAGCGAATACATGGCTTGGTTTTTCGCGGGCAACGGGATGAAACTCTACCAGGAGATGTACGACCGTTACGGGTTCAATGTAAAGGTGTTTGTTTGCGCTGTTTTTCCGCCGGAAACATCAGGATGGTTCGCCCACGAAATTCGCACGAGGGACGACTTGAAGGGTCTGAAAATGCGGTTTTTCGGGCTCGGCGGAAACATCATGCAAAAACTCGGGGTAGCTGTGAACCTCTTGCCCGGCGGTGAAATATTCCCCGCTCTGGAAAAGGGAGTTATCGACGCCACAGAGTTTGCCCTGCCCAGCATCGATGAGGACATGGGGTTCTACAAGATTGTAAAATACAACTATTTCCCCGGTTGGCACCAGCAATCAACCGCCTTCGAGTTTATCCTTAACAAAGATGTATGGGAAAGCCTTTCACCCAGACGCCAGGCGATCATCGAATTGGCCACCCGCGACACCATCGTTTTTTCCATCGCCAAAGCGGAAGCCACCCAAACGGAGGTGATGCGCCGGAATGAAACCAAAAGAGGAGTTAAGAACACTCTCTGGCCGCCCGAAATGCTCGAAATTTTCAAGCAAAAATGGATTGAGGTGGTCGAAGAGGAGTCCGCCGCCGATCCCTTTTTCAAAAAGGTTTACGACGATTACAGCCAGTTCCGCAAAAACTACGCCATCTGGGGCGGTAAAGCCTACCTACCGCGGGCCGTGCCCGAGCCCCAACAGTAAGAAGTATAGGCCAATGATTGAAATTCATTTTGGGCGCCATGTCAGTCAGCCAAGTTTGACTTGCTCTGTTTCATAAATCCGGCAAGCATTGATGAACAAAAGCTGCTTATGAAATTGCGAAGTATTGTTCGGACCTGTTTTAATTTATTACCCTTGTTGGCCATTTTTTCCGGATGCGGAGGGGGTTCATCCTCTCAGGAGGGAACAGAGGTGGTGGAGTCCAAACCGGTCAATCTCAAGCTGGTATCTCTCTACAACACCAGCGCCCCTATTTTGGGCGATAATATCATAAGGCTGACCGAGCGGGTGGCCGAGGCCAGCGGAGGGACGGTTAAAATCAAGGTTTTCGATCCCGGCAAGCTGGTCGCCTCGATGGAGGTGCTGGACGCCGTTTCCAGCGGCAAGGTCGATGCCGGTTATGCCACGGCGGGTTTCTGGATGGGCAAGATTCCGGCTGCGCCTTTATTCTCAGCGGTGCCTTTCGGACCGGACTCCAGCGAGTATCTATCGTGGTTTTTCGAGGGCAATGGGAGCAAACTTTACCAAGAGATGTACGACACTTACGGGTTCAATGTCAAAGTGCTCGTCTGCGCCATGATTCCACCGGAAACCTCCGGCTGGTTTGCCAAGGAAATCAATACCGCGGTGGATCTGAAAGGCATGAAGATGCGATTTTTCGGCTTGGGGGGCGTGGTCATGAAAAAGCTCGGAGTGTCCGTCAATGTGCTGCCGCCGGGAGAGATTTTTCCCGCCTTGGAGAAGGGAGTCATCGACGCCACCGAATACGCCATGCCAAGCATCGACGAGGACAAGGGTTTTTACAAAATCGCCAAGTACAACTATTTTCCCGGCTGGCACCAGCAGGCCTCGGCCTTCGAATTAATCATCAACAAAGATACCTGGAACCAGCTTTCGCTCAGCCAGCAGACCATCATCGAGATGGCCAGCCGCGAGACCATCGTACTCTCCATCGCCAACGCGGAGGCTACCCAGGCGGAGGTTATGATCCGCAATCAGGAGGAGCGGGGGGTCACCAATATGAGCTGGTCTCCTGAAATGCTCGACTTGTTTAAGGAGAAATGGGAGGAAGTGGCTATCGAGCAATCCGCCGCCGATCCTTTTTTCAAAAAAGTGTATGACGATTTTTCGCAGTTCCGGAAAAACTACGCCATTTGGGGCAGCAAGGCCTATCTGCCCCGTGCGGGGAGTGAAGAGTAAACCTTTATTGCCCTTCGTCGCCCCATGCTGAAAAAACTGGATACCCTGGCGGAGCGGATCGAGGCATTCGTTTACCATACCGGACGGGTGTTTTCCTGGGCCGCTTTGTTCTTGATGATCACCATCTTCGTGCAGGTGGTTCTGCGCTATGTTTTCTCCTCCGACATGGTGTGGCTGGGTGAACTGCAATGGCATTTCTACGCCGTCATGGTGATGATCAGCCTGGCCTACGCGCAAATCGAGAATGCCCATGTCCGCGTGGATTTGTTTCACCGTCTGTTTTCCCCCAGGGCAAAAAAAATCATCGAAGTGATCGGGATTGTCGTTTTTTTCATTCCATTGTTCATCGTGGTTTTTTGGTACGGCTGTGAGTTTATGGCGGCCTCGTTTCGGATCGGTGAAAAATCCCCTTCTCCCGGGGGACTTCCCTTGAGGTGGGCGATCAAAGCTTTTATCCCCATCGGGGCGGCATTTCTGCTACTAAGTTCCGTGGCTCGAACCATCCGGTTGTTAACCGGCAGCGTCAAGGTGGAGAAGGACGCCATCGTCGATTGATCAACCCGGCGCGACGTTTATAAAAGCCCATGGAAACAACCACCCTCCTAATAATCGCCCTTTTCGTTTCCTTTGTCGGGCTGCTCATGATCGGCGTGCCGGTGGCTTATGCCCTGGGCGGACTGTCGGTCATATTTGTGGGCATCGCCATGCTTTGCGACGCCTATGTGGGGACTTTCATTGGGTTGGACTGGCAAACTTTTTCCTTGGTTATCAACCGCATCTTCGCCCTCATGGAAAACTGGGTGCTGGTGGCTTTGCCCATGTTTATTTTTATGGGCCACATGCTGGACCGCTCCGGAGTGGCGGAAAAATTGATGCATGCCATGCAAAACCTGCTGGGCGGCATCCATGGCGGCCTGGCCGTCAGTGTAACCGTGATCGGGGTCATGCTGGCGGCGGCAACCGGGATAATCGGGGCTTCCATCGTCCTGCTGGGCATCCTTTCGCTGCCGGTAATGCTCTCTCAGGGCTATAAAAAAGAGTTGGCCGTGGGGACGGTGTGCGGAGCGGGCACCTTGGGGATACTTATTCCGCCCAGCATCATGCTCATCATCATGGCCGACCAACTACAGTTGCCGGTGGGCAATCTTTTTATGGGCGCGGTCTTTCCGGGGCTGTTGTTAGCCTCTTTTTATGTAATTTACATTTTGGTTTATACCAAGATCAATCCATCAGCGGCGCCCCTACCCAAGGACCGGCCCAAACTTACCGCCAAGGTTCTCTCGGAACTGGCCCTGGCTATCGTTCCAGCCATGTTTCTGATCCTCCTGGTCCTGGGATCGATTTTTTTCGGCATTGCCACGCCCACCGAGTCGAGCGGCATGGGCGCTTTGGGGGCAACCATCCTGGCGGCTACAAACCGCAAATTGCACCTCAGCGTGCTTAAGGAGGCCATGGCCGAAACCCTCAAAACAACTGGTTTTCTTTTTGCCATCCTTATCGGAGCGACTTGTTTTTCCCTCGTGCTTCGATTTCTGGGAGGCGATGAATTGATCGAGGGGATGCTCTTGGGCCTTGATGTCACTCCAAGTAATCTCGTCCTCATCATCCTGTTTGTTATTTTCTGTCTCGGCTTCTTTCTCGACTGGATTGAGATCACCCTCATCATCCTTCCCCTGGTGGCTCCGGTGCTGGCCGGGCTGGACTTAGGGGAAGTATCGGATTCACCATTGGAAAAGGCAGGCCTGGTCTGGTTCTCAATCCTCTATGCGGTCACCCTGCAAACCTCTTTTCTGACGCCACCGGTCGGTTTCGCCCTGTTTTTCGTAAAGGGGGTCTGCCCGCCGGAAATACAGATCAGCCACATCTACCGTGGGGTAATTCCTTTCGTTATTCTACAATTGTTGGCCCTTCTATTTGTCTTTCTGTTTCCGCAATTGGTTACCTGGCTACCCCTGGTGGCCTATAAATAAATGAGAGGGGAACTGGAAACAGTCTCCTGCATCCTTTTTCATGCTTAAAACCCGAAGAAATGATACGGTTTGGCTGGTCACGCAGCCGGACCATGCCGAAGTCTCTGGATATCTAGCCGCCCATTGGGGTAACGACGATTTTGCCCAGCCTGGATATTATGCGAAATCAGGCGATCCCGAGCGGTTGCGGGCGGAGACCGTTTTTGGCATTGCCGAGCACGACAATGGCTGGTGGGAATGGGAAGCGGATCCGGTTCTTTCAGAGGCCGACGGCCTGCCGCTGGGCCTTTCCGAGTTGTTGCAGGATACGCTGGCGGGCATGGATCGGTGGCGGCTGTGTATTCCTCGTTTCAGCCAAAATCACCCCTATGCCAGCCTGCTTATCAGCTTCCATGCCTATTGGCTCTATGCCCGAAATGTCCATGCAGAGTCTGAAGCGGCCTTTTCCCATTCGCTGTTTACCCGGGACCCACAGGCGCTTTTATCCGGAAGCCAATTCGACCATGCGAGTAATTTTATTAACGAGATCGAAGCGATGCAGGAGGAGCTAGTCGCCCGCCTACGGAGTGATCCGGTGTCTGCCGCATGGGTCGAACCGGAACACCTGAATCCGCATGTTCGGCTGCTCCAGGTATTAGACGGTCTCTCCTTGTCGCTTTCTACGGCATTGGTCAAGCCTTTGGCCGGTGAATCCAGGGGGCTGGGGGAGGACGCCTTCGACCTTTGCGATGTTCCCCGGCGCAATTGGGATGACCGTGTGAGGATGGAACTACGGCCATCCGGCGAAGGTCGTATCACCTGTCAGCCCTATCCCTTTGATGACGATCCGTTGCCGGTCTTTATGCCGGCGCGCATACTCGATTTGTCCCGCCAGCCAGTACACTGGCGCAAAGAACCGAGGCGATGGCTCCGCTTTGAATATTGTTCGGCTTAGACCGACCCGTTTGCCGGTGAGAAAAAAAAATGCTTGAAAAGCGCAATAAACAAGCTATCTGGAATATTTGATTTTTGGGGGAACCTTATAGAGATGGAAATTTCCAATAGTTCAAAGCAGTTATGATAGAAGCAGAAAACCTGGTTAAAGAATTCGGCTCCATTCGGGCTGTGGATCGTATTTCTTTCGAACTGAAAAAAGGCGATATTTTGGGATTTTTGGGGCCCAACGGGGCTGGCAAATCCACCTCCATGAAAATGATCACGGGATTCCTGCAGCCCACCTCCGGAACTGCCCGCATCGGCGGGCACGACATACAAAAGGAACCCATCAAGGCGAAAAAACTCTTCGGCTATCTCCCTGAAAACGGGCCTCTTTACCAGGAGATGACTCCTCTCGAATTCCTCGGATTTATTGCCGATATGCGCGGCATGAATAATCGGGTGGATCGAGAGAAAAATATGCAAAGGGTAATGGAAATCTGCCACCTGGAGGGCGTTCGGCACCAGCCCATCGAGACGCTCAGCAAGGGATTCCGGCAGCGCGTGGGCATGGCCCATGCCATCCTCCATGACCCCGAGTGTCTCATCATGGACGAGCCGACAGACGGTCTCGACCCCAACCAGAAGCAGGAGGTGCGCCGCCTCATCGCCTCCATGGCAAGCGACAAGGCCATCCTGCTTTCCACCCACATTCTCGATGAGGTTGAATCGATGTGCAACCGCATCATCATCATCGCGGAAGGCTCCATTATTGCCGATGAGACGCCGGAAGACCTGCGACGCCGCCATCCTCGATACAATGCGGTGGAATTGGACCTTGATGAAGGAAACCCGGAGCCAATCCGTGAAGCTCTCCAACGGTTGGAACCGATTGGGGAAGTTATTGAGGAAAATGGCAAAATCATCGCCATCCCGAAAAACAGGGCATCTATCGACGGCCTCGTTTTTGCAACCGCCAGCCGGGAAAACTGGCCTGTCGCGGGGATGGGCCATTACCCCATTCGGCTAGAAGAGGTTTTCTGGGAACTGACGCAGCTTTAAACACGGCCCTTAACTATAATCTATAAACAAGAATAATTTATGCAGCCGATAATAACTGTTTTCAAACGCGAATTCATGGGGTATTTCCGCTCCCCCGTGGCTTATGTTTTCCTCATTGTTTTCATGGTTTCGACCATCGGTTTGACCTGGTTTATCGGTGGGTTTTTCGATACTGACGATGCCAGCCTGGCCCGTTTTTACACCTTTCTGCCCTGGGTCTATCTGTTCCTCATCCCGGCCGTGGGGATGCGCCTATGGGCGGAGGAAAAAAGATCGGGCACCTGGGAACTTCTTTTTACCCTGCCTCTTTCCGTAGGGCAGGCGGTTTTCGGAAAATTCCTGGCCGGCTGGGCCTTTATTTCGGTCGGCATATTGCTTACTTTTACAATGCCTCTGACGGTGGCCTACCTCGGCGATCCTGACTGGGGCCCCATCTTCAGCGGCTATCTGGGGGGAATTTTGATGGCAGGAGCTTTTTTGAGCATCTGCTCGCTTACCTCCTCTTTTACCCAGAACCAGGTCATCAGCTTTGTATTGAGCGTGGTTGTGTGTCTGGTACTGGTCCTGCTTGGCTGGAGCGTTTTCAGCGATCTCATGCTGGCCGCCAATTTCCCGGTCTGGCTGGTCGACGGGCTTTCCAATTTCAGCTTCATCACTCATTTCACGCCCATGGTGAGAGGCTTGATTACTTTGCGCGACGTTCTCTTTTTCGTCTCCCTGGGAGCGTTTTGCCTCTTTTTCAATGTGCTAACTCTGGAGCGCTAAACGGATATTTTTTTGTTTTTTAATCGAATCATATAATGAAGACCACTTCTAAAGGGATCGCTATACTGCTCCTGCTGGCAGGGCTGATAATGGTGACCATCATCACTAGCTTCATTCCCGGTCAGGTGGATATGACCGCGGAAAATATTTACACCTTGTCCGATGGCAGCAAGGCCCTGCTGAAGAAGATCGAGGAACCCGTTACGCTCGATTATTACTTTCGGCGCAGCGCGGAGGAGGTGCCTATCCGGTTTAAAAATTTCGCCACCCGTGTGGAAGCCCTCCTGCGCCAGTATGAAAGCGCCGGAGGGGGTAATATAGTGGTCAATATCATCGATCCGAAGCCGGACACAGAGGAGGAAGAAGAGGCCATCCGCTCCGGCATTTCCAGCCAGCCGCTTCCTAGTGGGGAAAACTTTTTTTTCGGATTAAAAGCCATACAGGCGGAGCAGGAGAAAATCATTCCCATTTTCGATCTGCAACGGGAATCTTTTCTCGAATATGACATCTCCCGTACCATCCACCGAGTACAGCAGCTAGACCTGCCCAAATTGGGGGTGGTCTCCTCCCTGCCAGTGATTTCCGGTTATCAACCGGGCATGATGCCTCCGGGCCAGCCGCCCCCGGAAGATTGGGTCTTCATCCAGGAATTACGGGAGAGTTTTTCCATTAAGCAAGTGGCAGCTGACGGGAACAACCTACCCGATGATCTGGATGTTCTGGCAATCATACACCCGGCCGGGTTGAGCGACCCGTTGCTCTACGAAATCGATCAGTTCGCGCTTTCCGGAAAACCGGTTTTTATCGCTGTGGATCCGTCATCCAATATTCAAAAAAGGAGCATGAGCCAACAACAGATGATGATGGGCGGCATGCCCAGCACATCCAGCGACCTACCGCGGCTTTTCGATAAATGGGGCATCGATTACGACCCGACCTATTTTGTGGCCGACCTGCAATATGCCGAAAGCGTAGTCGCCGGACCGGGCGGATCGAGGGTGCGCTACCCGGCCTGGCTCAATATCGATAGGCTCTCCGGGGAGGCGCCCCCCACGGCGGAACTGAACCGCATGTTTCTGGTTGAGCCAGGTAGTTTTAACCTGCGGGAGGATAGCGGCCTGACTTTGACTCCACTTCTGGAAAGTTCCGACCAAAGCGGGCTCTTGACTGCCAGTTTGCTCAATTTCACCCCGCCGGATGCGCTCGCCCGGCAGGTGGACCCCAATGGCGAAACTCATGTCCTGGCGGGAATTTTACACGGCAAACTGACGACCGCTTTTCCCGATGGCAGGCCAGCGGTTGAAGCAGGGGATGAAGAAGAGGCCGAAGATGAATCGAAAGGCGGTGAATTTCTTTCAGAATCCATTGGTGAAAGCACCTTGGTGTTGATTGCCGACAGCGATTTTTTGGCCGACAACTTCAGCGTGCGGCGCATCAATTTCCTCGGCATGCGAGGGATGCAGCCCCTCAACGACAACATCGCTTTTATCAGCAATGTCCTGGAATACCTGGCCGGGAGCGAAGACCTCATTTCCCTGCGGGGCAAAGGAACAGTGGTGCGGCCCTTTCAAGTGGTGCGGGACCTCGAAATGATTGCCCAGCAAAAATTCAAAGAGGAGTACGAGGACTTGCAGTCCGAACTCTCCGAGGTGCAGGCAAAACTGCGCCAACTGCAGGAAGAACAAGGCGACCGGCGTCGCTTGGTGGCGGGTTCGGAAGTTCGCCAACTGATCGAGGATTACCGGGTCGAAGAAGCCGATAAACGGGCGGCCCTGCGCAATATTCGGAAAAAACTGCGGGAGGACATCGAGAGCCTGGAACGCAACCTGGCTCTTACGAACCTGCTCACCGTTCCCTGCCTGATCGGCATCGCAGGGGTGGGCTTTTTCTATGCCCGCCACAAACGGCAGAAAGGCAGCCAAGCATGAAATTGAAACCTCTCATTATCGCGATTTTGGTCATCGCCGTTCTCGCCGTGGTGGGCTGGAAGTTGACACGTCCAGCCCAGCGAGTGATCGATCCCGACAGCCTGGCGGGTGAAAAACTGCTCTCACCCGACATTTTGGAGAAAGCGGAGGAAATCGTTTTCGAGAAACCCTCCGAGAATGAAAAAGTGACATTGATAAAGGAAAAAGGGGGCGATTGGGCGCTTCCCGATTATTATGGGTTGCGGGTCGATTTCAGTAAATTGAAAACCCTCACGGGCAACCTGCTGGATGCCTCCATCACCCGATTGGTCACCCGTAATCCCGAAAGAATGGAACGCCTGGAACTGGGGACCAACCGGGTGACCTTGAAATCGGCCGATGGTAAATCGCTGTGGGATTTGGAAACCGGTAAAAGAGGCTCCAACTCGGGGTTGTTTATCCAGCTCGACGGCAGAGAGGAAGCCTACCTGGCCGACCTGAGCCTTTATCTTGACACCGATAGCAAAAATTGGGCCGATAAAAAGCTGCTCACCTTCGAGCAAAAAGACGTTTCCCGGCTTCGCCTCGAGTTTCCCGACAAGGAGGAATTGCCGCTCGAAATTTCACGTACCGGGCCGGATGCGCCCTTCGATCTGAGTGGCCCGGTAGAAGGGGAAACCCTCAAGCAGAACGAAGTAAAAAGTCTTATCTCCACTCTCTTGAGCGCCCGCTTCAATGATGTTCGATCTCCCGGGGAAGAGGACGCCGTGGGCGCCCGCCAGAACAGCCGCCAAGTAGTCTTGGAGCTTTTCAATGGGGACGTTTACACCCTGAGCATTGGTCGCCGCCTGCCGGAGCCGGTTGTCGCCGAGGTTGAGGTTGTTGCCGAAGGAGAGGAGGAGGCAGAGACGGAAGAGCCTAAGCCGGGGCCGGTGTTTATATTTTTTGAAATCTCGGATCCGGAAAACTACCTCAACCGAGTCATGTCCGAGGCGGCCCTGGTTTACTCCGACTACACCTACAACCAAATCCCGGATAGCCGTCTTAAACTGGTTGAGGTAACAGCGACGGAGACGGAAGAAGCGGAGTCCTCCGCCGATTCAGGATAATTCTGCGTGGCGAAAGCAATCGATGGTGTGATCGTTGACCATGCCCACCGCCTGCATAAAGGCATAGCATATAGTGGGCCCGACAAATTTGAATCCTCTTCGCTTGAGTTCCCGGCTCATCATTTCGGATTCCTTGGTCGATGCCGGTAGGTCACCGAGGGAACGCCATTGGTTCTGGATGGTGATGCCATCGGTAAACTGCCAGATGAATTTTTGGAAAGTCCCGAACTCTTCACTGATTCGCAGAAAGGCCCGGGCATTGCCGATGGCGGCGGAAATTTTTAACCGGTTTCTAACAATGCCAGCATTTTGCAGCAATGCGGCTTCCTTTTTTTTATCGTAGCGGGCTATTTTTTGCGCATCGAAGGCATCGAAAGCCATTCTATAATTTTCGCGCTTTTTGAGAATGGTGATCCAACTGAGCCCGGCCTGAGCTCCTTCCAGCAGGAGGAATTCAAAGAGCCTGCCGTCGTCGTGCAGGGGCCTCCCCCACTCCTCATCGTGATAGCGAATTTAAAGGGGATCGGAAATCGACCAGGCGCAGCGAGTTTTTTTCATCATCATCAAATAAACCCTGAAGGATTGTCGCTTAAGCGTTTTCCAATGAATTCCAGGCGACAAGAAAAAAAACACTGACCCGCTCCAGAGGCGGACGAATTTTTCAAAATTAAATTTTATGTTGCTTATTTGCAGGCTGCCCAGCATTTATTTTGCATTGAAATGTTCAGAATGATTTCAGGAAATCGTTTTGCTGGTGCTGTGGGGGTTTTCACATCTCTTGTTTTCTTGTTTACGCTCCAAACCGGGAGCGGTCAAAACATCGAAAGGGACACCCAAAAGTTAAACACCCGCTTGACCGATATCAACGCCTTCTTTTCGGCTGTCATGGCCAATCCCCAATCGGCGATCCCGCAAGCGATTCTGGGAAATGCCAAAGGCATCATTATCGTGATGCAAAATAAGGGGGGCCGGTTCGTGGCTCGCAAAGGCGGGGCGGGCATCGTCATCGTTCGCGACGAAAGGACCAGCAAACTGGGGATGCCGGCCTTTGTCCAGTCGCAGGATGAAAACTGGGGATCGCTCGTCAATGGCAAACCTGTGAATACCATCTATCTGTTAATGCAAACCTGTGAATACCATCTATCTGTTAATGGATGCCGATGGGTTGAGCATCCTTTCCAAAAACCGTTTTCGCATCGGCTCTGGCGTGAAAGCCGCGGTGGGGCCAACCACCGCCCAGCCCGATCTCCAGGTGGACGCATCCATTCTTTTATATTCCAGTGAATCTGCGGCCGCTCCGGGCACTTTTTATTCGGGCGGCATTCTCTATGGCGAGGTCACCGCCAACCACCTTTATTTCAAGGATGAATCGCTCACCATGCAGGATATTCTGTTCAACTATTCGGGCGACCCCACGGCCCAAATAATGAATTTCGTGCAACTGGTGGACAGTCATGTCGGTGATTTCAAGGTCGTTAAAAAGAAAAGAATCGGCAGTATTCTTTTTTAATGTAAAAAGGCACTGCCTGATCGCCCTCTACCCTGAGCCAAGGCCGGAAAACGTATATCCTGTTTTGCCTTTCCCATCCATCCATCTGCAATATTGCCATTTAAATGGGGCTGTGCAATGGTCGCGGCAATGGACCTGACTGCTGCCTATTGGCGATCCCTTGCTCTTTTTCTTGCCGGCATGTCCCTGGCCGCACCGTTCCAGGTTCGGGCGGCGGTGGATTTGCTTCCGGTGGAGGCGTTTTTCAGCGGCAATCAATACACCGAGGTTACCATTTCGCCGGATGGCGAATGCCTGGCTTTTCTCAGCCTGGTGAACGGCAGCCGGAATCTTTTCACTTACTCCATTGAGAAAAAACAATACAAAAGCCTGACCGAAGGCGGGAGGGACGCAGTTTTCGATTATGCCTGGGCGGGCAACGAATACCTGGTTTACCAGATAACGCAGGAAGATTATTTGGGTCTGGGCTTGGCCGCCGTTCGCCGGGACGGCAAAAAACGCAATCGGAAAGTTCTTTTGGAGCCAGCCCGGATGGTCCACAGCATGCCCGCCTACCCCAAACACATCCTGGTGGTCCTTTATCCCTACGAGGAACAATTTCCAGACCTTCACAGGGTGGGTATCACTTCCAGATACCGCACCACCTTTTTTGAGAATCCGGGCGATGTCGATTACTGGCTGCTCGATCCCGAGGGCCAGGTGAGGCTGGTGAAAGTCTTTAATCGGGACGGCAGCATTGACGTCTATCGCTACCGGGCCACGGTCAAAGAGCCCTGGCAGGAAATCCGGCTGCCCGCGGAAACTTACCCGCTGGCCCTTGATTACGACAGCAGTTTGCTGTATGTCGCCACCGGCAAAGACCGGCCCTTCACGGCCGTTTACAAATACGACCCGCAGTCGCAGGAATTCGCGGGCCTGGTCTGGAAAGATTCCTCATATGATGTCGTCCCCGGCTACGACCTGAACGGAGCGAGAGATTTCAAGGGCCTCATATTTTCCGATCAATTCCGCACCCTGGCGGGCATCGCCTATGAGCGCAATGGTCCTCAAATTCAATGGTTCCTGCCTTTTTATGAAGATTTGCAGGAAATGATCGATCAATCCTTGCCCAATACCCAAAATGTTTTCCTGGGCCGCGACAAAAGTGAAGAACACTTTCTCATCTTTGCCTACAATGACCGCGATCCTGGAAATTATTACCTGCTGGATTACCCTACCCGGCACCTGCAGTGGCTCTTCTCTAAAAATCCAGCCATAAATCCCGAACAAATGGCGACCATGAAACCGGTCCAGATGCCATCGCGGGATGGGCGCATCCTGCACGGCTATTTGACCCTTCCGAAGGGCAAAAGACAGAACCTTCCCCTGGTCCTGAAACCGCATGACGGACCCTTTATGAGGGATAAATGGGGTTTCGACCCGGAAGTGCAATTCCTGGCCAATCGAGGCTATGCCGTTTTGCAGGTGAACTACCGGGGGTCCACCGGATACGGAAAAAATTTTTTCATGGCCGCTTTCGGAGAGATCGGCAAAAAAATGCAAAATGACATCACCGACGCGGTCCGCTGGGCAGTCTCGGAAAAAATCGCGGATCCGCAACGCATCGCCATTTACGGTGAAGGCTTCGGGGCCTACCTGGCCATGTCGGGACTGTTATTCACCCCCGAGCTATTCCAATGCGCCGTGGCCGTGGGCGGCATCTACGATTGGGAGACTTTTCTGGATAGCGACAAAACGTCTGTCATGGAACGCAATATGCCATTAAGCAGAATCTGGTTCGGGGAAACCGGGGACGAAGATTATGATAATAATACTAACAACAATAACAATGAACTATTAAAAACCGTCTCACCGGCTCACCATGCCGCACGGACCAAAAATCCCGTATTACTAATTCCAAAAGCCAACAACGGCCTCCCCATCGACCCCCAAACCCGCCTCATGGCGGAAGCCCTCCAAAAAGAGGGTAAACCGCACGAAATATTCGGCCAAAGCACAAACCCGGTCCACCCCCTGGAAAAATCCACCCCCCTCGACCACTACCACCGCATCGAAACCTTCTTGTCCGAAAATCTTTAAGCCGGTCGTGTTTTCAAAATCCAATGTGTGATAGTACGAAACCAAAACAGTCGCTCCGATAATTTAGCCAGCGGAAAAGACCGACAGTCCACCCAAAATTATCTCCTCCACAGCCAGAGAGGCTGTTCGATTTTTTATTTGCAATTTGCATATTGATGTTAGGTTGAAAACAGGGAATGGCAAAGAACTCACAAGCTCAAATATGTAGGTTAGTATTTGGCTCAATTTCAAGAAACACACCGTGATTCTGTTGGCTATAAAATAAATCAAGAATAGTCTTGTAAATATCGGTCGTACGCATACTCTACCTAATTTTCTTGGCGTATTTATCGCCAAAATATTTAGTCTGGTAGAATACTATGATGGAAATCGAAGATTCGCAAAGCCCTGCTAAGATTTGCATGTATGTTAATGGGCCGCTTTTTCGCGAAGGTATTCCATTGCATGTCATGATCGGGTCTCTGAAGGATTTCCAAGCAATCATCGACAAGTCTTATCTTAGTTTTATAAAAGGTAAGAGGATTTCAAAAGATGAAAGAGAAAAATTCTACCTGCGAAGCTACGGCGTAGAACATCACTCCTTAGAGACTTGGGTGGAAATCGTTATGGCCGGTTCTCAGACATTGATGCCCTTTTATAGTTACCTCAGCCCGGAGGGAATATGGGAAGTCACGAAACAGTCATGGGAGATGATTAAGCAGATAATGCCATACCTAAAAAACACAGGAAAGACTCCAGAATTTCACTTTGAGGGACATGGCCATTCTTCATTCACCGTCGTGACTGGCGACCAATCAAATAATTACTATGGACCGGTTTATAACGCAACGCAAAATTCGCTTCCTTTGTATCAAGATTTGGCACAAAAAATCGATAGCAAAAGTATTGATACTATCAAGTTCGGCGACAGAACTGGTAATCCTATATCTATTTCTGAGGACGAAACAAAATTCTTACTTTTACCATCAACGGTTTCCAAGGAAACAGTTACCTTGGAGTGTGAGATTTTCGAATTCGATAAGCACGTTAACAAAGGAAAACTATCGGTATTTGATGAGCAAGAGATACCTTTGGGAGAATATCGATTCTCTGTCATCGGCAATCAAAATTTCGTGTTGTATATAGAGGCGATGCTGAGACAAGTCGTTAATATTGTTGCTCTGATAGAATATATACCAGATCCATTTGTAGGTGAAAAGATTAAAGCCATACAAATCATAGAAATTGTGACCTAACCGAGCAGCCATTGGGCTTCGATCCATTTACGCAATCAATATGCAAAATTTTAACCTGCCCGAATTTCAGAAGAATTTAAATTGAATTAAATTAAAAATCGTAATTTACGGTTTGGCCGCTTTTGGTGGTGACGCTTAACCCGGATATTTCGTAAAAAAAGTATCGTTGATATGCTTAACTGCTGATATACAGCAGGATAGATCAATAATTAAAGCAATATCAGCGATGACAAAAGGTAAACAATTAAAGCTACAGTTGACAAGGGTAAAAGGCCGCCGTGTGCGGGTTGATTTCAAGGGCGGAGAGGTTACTTCGGATGCCGGACTGCTTTTGATCCGGGAAGTGGATCGGCAGTTGGGCTTGACCGAACGAGCGGCCCGACAGTTAGTGGACAAACGGCAGAAGGGCAAAGTACGCCATGAGGTATTGGGGATGCTGCGGCAGCGCGTTTACGGGCTGGTGGCGGGCTATGAGGATTTGAACGACTTTGATACCCTGCGCCACGATCCATTGTTGCAAACGGTAACGGGGCGCATTGAAACGTTGGCCAGCGCGCCGACTTTGTGTCGTTTTGAAAACGGGCAGGATCGGCGGGCGGCCTTTGCGGTAAACGAGCTGTTGGTCGAACAGTTCATGGGCTCCTTTGCCGAGGAACCCGAAGAGATCATCCTGGACTTTGACGCCACCGACAATCCGGTGCACGGGCTCCAGGAGGGACGTTTTTTCCACGGTTATTATGATCATTACTGTTTTCTGCCGCTATATGTTTTTTGCGGTGATCAGCTGCTGGTGGCCTACCTGCGGCCGAGCAAGATCGATGCCAGCAAGCATGCCGGGGCCATCCTCAAATTGCTGGTTAAACGGATTCGCCAAAGCTGGCCCCGTACGCGGATTATTTGGCGCGCCGACAGTGGATTTTGTCGAGACCGGATACTCTCTTGGTGCGACCGCAACGAAGTTAGTTACATCGTGGGGATGGCTCGCAATGCACGCTTGCAGCAAGACGCCCAGCAGTTGCAAAAGCAGGCCAAAGAATGGTTCGAACTAAGGGGTAAAAAACAACGGTTATTCCAGGACTTCGTCTATGCTGCCGATTCGTGGCGATGGCTGCGGTTGGTCATCCATAAAGCCGAACACACCGCACAGGGGTCCAACCCGCGCTTCGTGGTGACGAACCTGCCGGGCGATCCCCAGGAGCTTTACGACAAGGTATACTGTGGCCGCGGTGAAATGGAGAACCGAATCAAGGAACAGATGCAATTGTTCAGCGAGCGCACCAGCGCCCATCAATGGTGGGCCAATCAGTGGCGATTGCTCTTGTCGGCGCTGGCCTACACCTTGATGGAAGCCATGCGCCGGTTAGCCTTAAAAGGGACGAAGTGGGCGCGGGCCCAATGCCACACCCTGCGGCTCAAATTAATCAAGATCGGAGCGGTCATCGTGCGCAACACCCGAACGATTCACTTTCACCTAAGTGAGAGTTATCCTTGGGCCAGTCTTTTCAACCATGCGCCCCGCCGATTGGTGCCAACCTAAAGGGTGCATTGGTGCTGCCCCCGGCACTACCGAACCAATGGGGGAAAGGGGGCAGTGTCTCTACACCCTGAAAAACACCTAAAAATCAAGACGATCTGCTCAAAATACAAAGAAATCCATCTCCCCATCTCCAATAGCAATAACGAGCCAAACTTTACCCTTCATGAAATATCCGGGTTAGCCCGGATATTTCGTAAAAAAAGTATCGTTGATATGCTTAACTGCTGATATACAGCAGGATAGATCAATAATTAAAGCAATATCAGCGATGACAAAAGGTAAACAATTAAAGCTACAGTTGACAAGGGTAAAAGGGCGCCGTGTGCGGGTTGATTTCAAGGGCGGAGAGGTTACTTCGGATGCCGGACTGCTTTTGATCCGGGAAGTGGATCGGCAGTTGGGCTTGACCGAACGAGCGGCCCGACAGTTAGTGGACAAACGGCAGAAGGGCAAAGTACGCCATGAGGTCTTGGGGATGCTGCGGCAGCGCGTTTACGGGCTGGTGGCGGGCTATGAGGATTTGAACGACTTTGATACCCTGCGCCACGATCCATTGTTGCAAACGGTAACGGGGCGCATTGAAACGTTGGCCAGCGCGCCGACTTTGTGTCGTTTTGAAAACGGGCAGGATCGGCGGGCGGCCTTTGCGGTAAACGAGCTGTTGGTCGAACAGTTCATGGGCTCCTTTGCCGAGGAACCCGAAGAGATCATCCTGGACTTTGACGCCACCGACAATCCGGTGCACGGGCTCCAGGAGGGACGTTTTTTCCACGGTTATTATGATCATTACTGTTTTCTGCCGCTATATGTTTTTTGCGGTGATCAGCTGCTGGTGGCCTACCTGCGGCCGAGCAAGATCGATGCCAGCAAGCATGCCGGGGCCATCCTCAAATTGCTGGTTAAACGGATTCGCCAAAGCTGGCCCCGTACGCGGATTATTTGGCGCGCCGACAGTGGATTTTGTCGAGACCGGATACTCTCTTGGTGCGACCGCAACGAAGTTAGTTACATCGTGGGGATGGCTCGCAATGCACGCTTGCAGCAAGACGCCCAGCAGTTGCAAAAGCAGGCCAAAGAATGGTTCGAACTAAGGGGTAAAAAACAACGGTTATTCCAGGACTTCGTCTATGCTGCCGATTCGTGGCGATGGCTGCGGTTGGTCATCCATAAAGCCGAACACACCGCACAGGGGTCCAACCCGCGCTTCGTGGTGACGAACCTGCCGGGCGATCCCCAGGAGCTTTACGACAAGGTATACTGTGGCCGCGGTGAAATGGAGAACCGAATCAAGGAACAGATGCAATTGTTCAGCGAGCGCACCAGCGCCCATCAATGGTGGGCCAATCAGTGCCGATTGCTCTTGTCGGCGCTGGCCTACACCTTGATGGAAGCCATGCGCCGGTTAGCCTTAAAAGGGACGAAGTGGGCGCGGGCCCAATGGCACACCCTGCGGCTCAAATTAATCAAGATCGGAGCGGTCATCGTGCGCAACACCCGAACGATTCACTTTCACCTAAGTGAGAGTTATCCTTGGGCCAGTCTTTTCAACCATGCGGCCCGCCGATTGGTGCCAACCTAAAGGGTGCATTGGTGCTGCCCCCGGCACTACCGAACCAATGGGGGAAAGGGGGCAGTGTCTCTACACCCTGAAAAACACCTAAAAATCAAGACGATCTGCTCAAAATACAAAGAAATCCATCTCCAATAGCAATAACGAGCCAAACTTTACCCTTCATGAAATATCCGTGTTAGGCGGGTGGTGTCGGTGTGGTATTCGAGTTCTTCATAACTTTCGCCATCGGCGGACTCGATAGTAACGATGTATTTCCCTTTTTCAGGCCCGACGATATCATTGTAGCCGACTCTGGTCGATCTGGTCTCGAGTAAATGGAACTGGGCTGCGGCGGCGAATTGCCGGAGGTTGTTCAAAATGGCTTTTTCGGTGGCCGTGCGTTGTAACTGGTCCATGGCCGCCCCGTAGGAGCTAACGATTCGTTTGTAACGGGTCGAAGCCGCCGTTTTTTCCTCCTCCGTGGCCGGGGTGAGGGCGATGGTCATTTTTTGCACCGGGGATCCCACCGAACTGCTCAAGAGAATCTTGCTTTCAAGAATGGTGTACTCGCCCAAAATCAGGGTGTCGTCGAAAATGATCAGCAATCGCTCGCCGGGCAGGAATTCGTAGGTCCCGAGGGCATTGTTGACGGTGTTGACGACCTTGCCGTTTTCCCCAAAGACAAATACCGAAGTCGGCTCCTGCCCGGTGGCGCTGATCAGCCATTCGCCCTTGAACAATTCCTGCGGGCTCTTTTCATCCTGGGCCGTGGCCGCAAGTGAAAATCCGGCCAGCCAAAGGGTGAACAGGGCATGAAGATAAGGGGAGATGGGAAACGATTTACTTTTTATTCGCATCGCCATCGAATCTGGTTTGCCGCTAAGACCGAATCATGTCCTTACCTGGCCTTTGCCGAAGATCTGGTATTTGTAGGTGGTTAATTCACGTAATCCCATCGGTCCGCGGGCATGCAGCCGGTCCGTGGAAATGCCGATCTCGGCCCCCAGCCCAAATTCAAACCCGTCAGTGAAATAAGTGCTGGCGTTCCAGTAAACGGTGGCCGAATCCACTTCCCGCAAAAATTTGCGGGCTGTTTCTTCGTTATCGGTGACAATGGCGTCGCTATGGGCGGAACCGTATCGATTTATATTCCCGATGGCCTCGTCGATATCTGAAACGATTTTGACGGCCAGGATCAAGTCGAGGTATTCCGTATACAAATCTTCTTCTGTCAAGAGTTTGAAAGAAACGCCTTCCGCTCCCCGCAAAAAGCCTTCACTGGCGCTATCCGTGCGCAGCTCGACGCCTTTTTTTACCAGTGCCCGGGCTACGCGGGGGAGCAGAGCTCCAGCCGCCTCGACATGGACGAAGAGGTTTTCAATCGAGTTGCAGACACCCGGACGCTGAACTTTGGCATTTATGGTTATGCTCTCCGCCATGTCCGCATCGGCATCTTTGTCCAAATAAAGGCAGCAAACTCCCTTGTAATGTTTAATGACAGGAACGAGGGAATTTTCGACCACAAACCGAATGAGACCCTCTCCGCCGCGGGGAATGATACAGTGGACATACTCGGCCAGCTTGAGCAAGGCGTTGAGAGCCGCGCGGTCCGTAGTGGGAATCAACTGCACGGCGGTAGCGGGAACTTCGTGCCGTTGCAGGGCCTCCCCGATAAGGGCCGCCAGGGCCGTGTTGGTGTGAAAGGCTTCCTTCCCCCCGCGTAAAATGCAGGCGTTACCACTTTTGAAACAGAGCACGGCGCAATCGATGGTAACGTTAGGGCGGGACTCGTAAATGATGCCGATAACGCCGATGGGCACCCGGATTTTGCGGATATCCAAGCCGTTGGGGCGGACGGTTCGCTCTATCTCCTCGCCCACCGGATCGGGCAGGGCGGCCACCTGCCGGACGCCTTCGGCCATGCCCCGGATTCTCTCCGGCGTGAAGGTAAGGCGGTCCAGCAAGGCGTTGGAAAGGCCCGACTGGCGCCCAAACTGAAGATCCTTGCCGTTTGTCTCGATCAGATTTTCGACCCGTTCTTCGATCAAATCAGCCAAGGTGGAAAGCACTTCGTTCTTCTTTTGGGGAGTCAAAGCGGCCAACGCCCTGGAAGCCGAAAGCGCTTTTTTGCCCAGTGAAAGCACCATCGAATCGATGGATTCGCTTTCAGGGACGGTATCCGTTGTTGAGATTGCGGTCATTTCAAAACAAATTTTTATAGGTAAAACCCCGCACGGGGGCAAGCTCAAGGAGAGGTGTATTGGAGAAGCTCGCGGTAACGTTCTTCGACCAGGGCCGGTCCGGCCGTTTCCAGCCGGTCGCAACTGAAAGCCTCGACGGTCAGGCTGGCGATGGCGGTGGCATAGACCATGCCTTGTTTGATCGATTTAAAATCGGTTTTGTCCACCGCGGCCAGATAACCGGCCAGCGCTCCCCCGAATGCGTCGCCGGCCCCGGTCGGGTCCTGCAAATTTACCACCGGATAGGCCGGCAGGGCGAAATAGCCGTCACGGTGAAAGAGGCAGGCACCGTTTTCGCCTTTCTTGACGATGGCCATGCGGGGGCCGAGTTCGAGGAGCTTCCAACCAGCTGAAACCAAGTTGCGCTCGCCCGTCAGCATGATGGCCTCGCTGTCGTTGATGGCCAGGCAATCGATGCGTTTGATCAAGCTGAGCAATTCGTCGAGCTTGTTATTGATCCAAAGGTCCATCGTATCGGCCACCACAAAACACCGGCCCTGAAGCTGGTCGAGCACATGGATTTGCAGGTCGGGGCCGATATTGGCAAGCATGAGGTAGGGAGACCGGCGATAACTCTGCGGCAGTTCCGGGCGAAAATGCTCGAATACGTTGAGCTGTGTTTCCAGCGTTTCCCGGCTGTTGTAGTTTTCGTGGTATTTGCCGGTCCAAAAAAAAGTGGGCCCGGAATCATCCACCTGAAGTCCTTCCAGATCGATCCCGCGGTTGCGGAAACGCTTGATAAAAGAGTCTTCAAAATCGTTTCCGACCACTCCCACCAGGCGGACAGGCGTAAAATAGCTGGCCGCCAGACTGGCAAAGGAAGCCGCCCCCCCGAGTATGCGCTCTCCCGTCATGACGGGCGTAATGATATTGTCGAAAGCCACCGAACCCACCACGAGAACGGGTGAGGAAACATCGGAGGGGGTTTGTAGAACCAATTTTTCAGCGATTTTGGGCACAGCTATAGGACTCAAATTATCGGTAAGGATTTTCCAGCCTTAATTGGAAACGGTCAAAGATGTAACTGTCAGCGGCTCATCGTCAATCTCAATCACCACGCTGTAATCGCCCGGTTTTTCAAAAATGAGGTTCTGGATGTCGTTAATCAAGTTGATCCTATGGATAGGGCTTTTCGATTCAAAAGGCCGCTGAACGATGACTTTCAGCTCCTCGGTCAAGATGCCCATGGATATTTTCAAAGAGTGCTTCCCCACAGAAACGTCCGAAATAGTGAGAAACCAGACCATACGGGGGTGCCTGGCGGGAAACTTGCGAACCCGAATGTTGGAGAAAGTCCCCATGATATAATGCTTCCCCGTGGATGGGTCGATATGGACGCCATCGCACATCATCCAACAAAGCAGCTGCGGTTTTACATTCACTTCAAACTCAAATCTTGACTCAAAATGGGCCAAACTCTCTTCAATTACCAACCATTTAATGGAATAAGCTGTTGAAAATTTTTTCCGGTCCCTATTCGAGTATTGCCGGTGGGGGGTTCACATTTAAGGGCCGGCTAATTCTGATTGCCGATATCCAACGATTCTACCTATATTTCTACCGCTCCCGATAAGAGTTCGTTTGCTTCAGCTCTCCTACAACAACCGGCATACAAGGTGAAACACTTGGATCAAGATACCGCCAGCCTGTGGAGGAATGGCGATTTTTTAAAATTCTGGTCTGCTCAGACGATTTCTCTCTTTGGGTGGGTGGTGACAAGGGATGCGCTGCCCATGGCCGCCATCCTGGTGCTCTCCGCCAGCCCCATTGAAATTTCTGTTTTAATGGCGGCGAGCGCCATGGCGCCTCTCTCAATCGGGTTTCTGGCCGGTGTTTGGGTGGACCGGGTCCGGCGCAAACCGATATTGATAACCTGCGATATCGCCCAGGCCATTTTGCTCTTCACCATACCCCTGGCTGCTTACAAAGGGACGCTTTCCATTGTGCATCTCATCCTCATCGCCTTTCTCTCCGGTTGCTTCGCGGTGGTTTCCAAAGTTGCCGATCAGTCGCTTTTGCCTTCCATTCTGAGAAAGGATGAACTGCTGGAAGGAAACTCCAAACTGGAAATGAGCGGCGCTCTTTCCGAGGTCGGTGGAGCCTCCATGGCCGGAATATTGGTTCAAATTTTTACCGCGCCAATGGCAATCCTCATCGATGCGTTTTCGTTTCTTGTTTCCGCCGCCACTCTGGCAACCATTAAGAAAAAAGAGAGCCTCATGCGACCAAAGCTCCAAAATGTGAAGGCCTCTTTCTGGATGGAATTCAAGCTGGGAATATCCACGGTTTGGGAGAAAGCCCAACTGAGGCACATGCTCGTGGTGCAAATGGCTTTGGCCTTCTTTGGGGGAATGGTGGGAGCGATTTATTATCTATTCGCTCTCAATGAAGCCGGGCTCAACCCGATGCTATTGGGTTTTCTGGTCGGGAGTGGCGGTGTCGGTTCACTCATTGGGGCAACCCTCGTAAAGCGGGTCAGGGACCGATTGGGATTTACCCGCGCCGTCAGTTTCGGAATTGCCCTTAATGCGGCCTTTATAGTATTCCTCTCCATGACCCAGGGAACGTTATTAATTATCATTGCCTTTTTTCTTGCGCAGCAGATTTTTGGCGATGCGGCACGGACTTCAGTTTATATTAATTTTACCACAAACCACAAAACTGCAAATCGATAGCCCCGCGAAATTCCTCGGCAGGGTATCATCGATATTTAACGTTCTACCATCAATGGCAGGATTGCTGGGGTTATTTGCGGGTGGCCTTTTCGGTGAATTTCTTGGGCTACGATTAACGTTGGTTATGGCGGGAGCCGGTGATTTATTGGTTGCTTTGATGGCCTATCATTTATTTTCAACGATTGGGAAACGGTGAGGTAATGGCTTCAAAATATCCCCATAGATTTAGCAATTACATGAATATTCGTGTGTTTGCAGTGAGTCTTCTTGCTTTGCCATTTATGCCGGTTCTCCTGGGCCAGGAGGGCGATACTTTCCAATCGCTGCTGCAAAAATCAATCCTTGCCTTTCAGTCGGGCCGGTATGAAGCGGCAGCCGATTTCTTCGATTCACTCGAACTCCAATTTTCCGAGGAGGACGATTATAAATCGGAAAGCCTTCAGAAAATACTCCTGCCCATGCGCGGCTATTGCCTCTTGCAAACGGACCGGGCGGGCCAGGCGGCGGAAACTTTCGAATATTTTTTGCAAACTTATGGGGGAAAAAGCCTGAGGCAGAATTTCGTAATTTACCATCTTGCCCAAGCCTATGAACAAACCGATGAGACGGAAAAAGCGATTCTTTATTTCCAGCAGTTTGAATCGGAAAACGCTAAACGGCCCGAAGCCGCCCTGGCCGCCATGAGAAGAGCCGAGTTGCTGAAAAAATCGGGTCGAAACATGGAATCGATTCAGTTGTTCAATCGTATTTACGACGGCAGGGCGCCTATCGCAGTCAAAAGGCAGGCGCGATTGCGGGCTTTGCAAGTCTCGATAGAGGCCGGCCAACTCGACACCGCGCGGAATATCCTGCTGACCACCCGGTGGAAAATCGAAACCATGCCGGAATTGGCTGCCCTCGCCTTTGCCGCCCTCCACACCGCCGATCAATTGCTGGCTGAGAATCGTTACTCGGAGGCCATTCGCTGCTACCGCCTGGTTCCTCCTCAAAAAGTGTTGCTCAATAAACAAGAGGAGCGATTGAGTGAATCGAGGGCATTGATGAGAAAAAACGCCCGGTTGTCCGCGGAACCCGCCAAAACGCTCTGGGAGGAGTATTACTCCGGACTCATCCGGCAGTTGGAAACGGACTTCGAGTTTTTACAAAAATCGGAGGATTATACGGGCAGCTTTTTGCTGCGTTATGGGCAAAGTCTGCTCCTGGCCAACCGGGGCGAGGAAGCCTGGCTCGTATTCCAGAGGCTGGCGGAGGATTCCGGCTTTGCCCAAAAAATTCATACCGAGGGGCATTACCGCTGGATGTTGGCCGCGCGCTCCCTGCAAATGTGGGACGAGTTGCTCGATATCGCCCAATCTTTTCAAAACCGCTACGCAGACTCCCCTCTCATGCCAGAAGTCTTCTACCTGGAGGCGGAAATCCATAAGGAACTTCGCCATTTTGAAAAGGCGGACTCTTTGCTGGGCGACCTGTTGGCCCGCTACCCCAACCATGCCCGGCAGCCTCGATGGTTATTCACGCGGGGGCATTGTCGCGTCCTCGGCGGGCGTTACCCTGAAGCCAGGGAGGATCTCACCCTGTGCCTTCAAGCCAATGCGGAAACCGGTTTAGGGAACGAAGCCCGTCTCTGGCATGCCTTGTCCCGGTTTTTTGAGAAAGACTACCCAACTGCCCTGGAGGATTTGGCGGCCCTGGCGGAGGCTCTCCAAAACAGTCCCCTGGAGCCAGAAACCGCCTACTGGATGGCCGCTACCCACTATGCGTTGAAAGATTATGGCAAGGCCCTCGAGAGGATCGATTTTTACCTAAAAACATTCTCCGGCCATCGGCGGGAAGGAGAGGCGTCCGTCCTGAGGGGCGATATTTTAATGGGACAAGGCGAGCTTTTGGGCGCCGCCGTGGCCTTCGCCAAGGTAGGCCCGGAAGCGGAAAACCTCTTTCCCTATGCCGTTTTCCAGACCGGCAAAATCTACCGCGCGATGGAAGAATACAAGCGCATGGCGGATCATTTCGAACGTTACCTGGGGCGAACGGACCTGCCGGAAAAACTAAAGAAAAGCGAGGCCCTCTACTGGACTGGCTGGGCTTATGAGCAGATGGGAGAAATAGACCGCGCCTATCCGGTTTTCCGCCAAGCCCTTGATACCTATGGTAACGATGCGGAGGCTTCTGAAATTCAAATCATATTAAAATCCCTGCACCGCCTCCATAATAAACAAGGATCTCAACCCGCCGAAACCTTCGCCCTATGGCTGCGGGAAGAGAGAGAAAACCTTGGCTGAAAAAAGGTTGACCTATCACTCGCGCCTGAACCTTTACCAGGCGAATCTCTATCGTGCCGGTAAACTACATGATGAGGCCAGGGCCCTCATGTTGGAAACGATCCGCAACACGCCCCTCGACTCTCTGGGGGCTGAATTTCTGGGCCGGGCCGGACTTCTTCTGGTCAAACTTGGGTTTCCTTCGGCGGAGGGATACTTCACCGCGCTGGTGGAACGGTTCCCACATCGACAGGAAACGGCCGTCGGCTATTTTGGTTTGGCCCGGTCGCATTATAATAGCCATCATCCCGGCCTGGCGCTGCCTTGGCTGGAAAAACTGGCCGAAGAATGGCCGCTGCACCCAATCGCAATGGAGGCGGCTCTTTTGCGGGGAAAAATCCTCGTTGACCTTGGAAAACCCCGGCTGGCGATTGTGCGATACGAGGAAGTCCTCAAACTGAAATCGGCCCGCGGCCGCCCACATGCCGAGGCACTGGAAGGGATCGGCCATGCCTACCGGCTCTTGCGCGAACCGGAAAAAGCCATCGGTTATTATCAACGCATTTACACCGTATATCGGGCTTACAATGATCTGGTGGCCGCCTCCTATCTGGAAAGCGCGAACCTTTTTGAGGAACTTTCCAACCCACGGGCGGCCCGCGACACCCTGGCCGAATTTCTCGATGATCCCCAACTAGGGGAACCGGAAACGCGATCCCTGGCCCGCCGGGAACACAACCGCCTCGATTCCATGCTGGCCCTGGATGCGAACCCGGCAGACCCATCGCCATAAACAAAGATCGACCATGAAACTTGGACCCAATCTTATAATTATCCGCATACTCCTTGTAAGCCTCGCTTTTTGCCTGTCGGTAAAAAAGGCAACTTGCCTGGTGGAATCCGAAATTATGACCCTCCTGTCGGGGCCGGCCACGGCAGTCGTAAAAAACGGCTCCACCTACAAGGGCAAATTTTCTCGAACGAACCAGGGAGATTTGCAAATTCTGATTGAATCCGGTGAAGGAGAGGCCATTTTGACCTTTGGGCCTGAGGAAATCGAAACTTTGATTTTTCCCGGCGCCGCTTTGATCTCTCTGGCGCAGGAATGGGTGCGGGACGGCAATTTGGCGGAGGCACAACCCTTGCTCCTGGCCCTCTACCGTCAAAGGCGGAGCTATTTGCCATTTTTAGCCGATTCCGATGTGCTGCTATTCACCGCTTTGCCGGAGGCTTCGCTACTCGGCGGCCAACCGGAGGATGCCATCGCCATAGCGCAAAATCTACTGCCTTATTTAACCAGCGAACCGCTGCGGGAGAAACTCCGGGCGGCCGTGCTCCTGGGTTATTTTCGGATGGGGTTGAAGGAGGAGGCGAAAAACCTGGCCGCCGACTGGATTGCCCGGCAAGACCTATATGGCGACTCCGCGCTCGGATGGTGGATTCAGGCCCGGATTGATTTCGAGGCAAAAAACTTCACCAGCGCACTATGGACGAGCCTGCACCCCATAGTTTTCTCCGGTCAGATGCCGATGGCCTATTTAAGCGATTGCTATGCCCTCGCCATTGCAGCCAGCCATGAGTTGCAAATAGAGGAAAAAGCCCATTTGCTCCTCAGTGAAATGCAGACGCGGGGCTTCCATTGGCCCGAGGATGAATTCTTCACTCGTTACCGGCTTTTATATGATGAAAAATCCCAAGACTCCACCAACCAATAGTTTTCCATTAATGGAAGCGCCTTGCGCAAGTTCCGTTTGGCTCCTTTTTGTCGTTATTTCGGGTTTCATAGTGATTCACAATCAGGCCAACGCGATGAGGACCGCTCCCACGGTTTTTTTTGGTCAGACGGAAGGCAAAAGCCTGTGGGGATTGCTCGAACAGGGAGGCTGAGCCATGTATCCCCTCGCTCTATGCTGCCTGGCCCTGTTTTTTTTGATCATCTACGGGTGGCGGGAAACCAGCCGGGCTAAATTTCTTCCCGATTCGATAATCGAAGAACTCCGAGCCTTGCTGCACGGACGCAACCTAAATGCAGCTGGAAAAATTCTGACACAGCACCCCAGCGTGCTTTCGAGATCCCTGCAAACAGCCCTGCAAAGGGCTTGCCCGGACATGGTGGACGCCAACAAGGAAAAAGTCGAAGCCTCCTTCGTGGAAGTGATGGAAAGCGAGGAATACAACATCGGACAATGGATCCATTACCTCAATGTAGTGGCCGCTGTGTCACCCATGATCGGTTTGCTCGGCACCGTCAGCGGTATGATTGGGGCCTTTTCTACCATATCAAGCGGGGGCATGGGACGACCCGAAATGCTGGCAGGCGATATCGGCGAAGCCCTCATCACCACCGCCACCGGGTTGGTCATCGGCATTCCCGCCATGATTGCCTATTTCATTCTCAAAAACCGCCTCGGCAACCAGATGCTGGCCACCGCCCAAACCGCCAACCGTCTCATCGAACACCTCGCCGACGAAATTGAACCGGTAAAAACCAGCCACCACCCACAGCAGTCTTCCGAATCAACCCTGTAATTTAAATTTTTAAAAACTACATTGAGGCAGGGCATGGAAGAAATCACTTTCGAAGAGATATCGGGGCGCCTCCATGATTGTACATTGCCTCCGGTTAACTGTGTCGTCGGCATTTTGGATGGCGGCCTGGTCCCGGCCTCCCTCCTGGCCCACCAACTAAAAGTTCCCCTCGCTTTTCTGCGCATCAATTACAGGGATGCGGCCAACCATCCGCGCCACAAACGCCCGATTTTGCTGGCAAAGTGCGATCCGTTACCAAGCGGAGGGACCTTGCTCCTGGTCGATGATGTATCCGTTTCCGGACAAACATTGCAAACAGCTAAAGAGCAACTGAGCCATTGCCGAGTCATAACCCTCGTCCTCAAAGGCAAAGCTGACTATGTAATCTTTCCGGAAATCGAAGATTGTATCAACTGGCCCTGGAAAGCGCTTTAAGTAAGATTAATTTGGAGTAAAATTATCGATGATTATTTCAAAATTTCTGTATCGCTCAACCATTGTGTTCTTATCGCTACTGTCATTTAGTTTGAACAGCTATTGCGGCCCGGATGAAATTTTTGATCGGGCCAGAGAAAACGGCTTGTTGGCTAACGAGGGCTTGCGGCGTTCGCAGAATTATGTCCGCGGTTGGCTGAGACATGCCGATCCGGACTCCGGGTTAATCCCGAGAAATCTAGATTGGAAAATTTATTCCCAGAAATCCAGAAAAGGCGGCAGAAATATTTGGAACGCCAAGGATGCCGCAGCCGACAATTATCCTTTCATGGTTCTGACCTGCGCCTTAACGGATGAGAAACTCTTTGCGGGGCGGATGCTGTCGATGTTGCATAGCGAAATGGAACTGACCTCCCGCATCGATCGTCTTCCGGACACCTATCATTTTTCAAAAAAACGGTTTCAAAATCGAAAACCGACTCTCGAGGCCATCATTTTCGGCTCGTCCGAATATATAAAAGACGGGCTTTTGCCGCTCACTGAATGGCTGGGGCCGAGCCCCTGGAGCGAACGCATGATCGGCATGCTCGACGACTTGTGGAAACACGCTCCGGTGCAAACGCCTTACGGCAATATCGTTTCCACAAATGTTGAAGTGAATGGCGAGATGCTGCAAGCCCTCTCGCGCATCTACTGGATGACAGGAGAGAAGAAATACCTGGATTGGGCGCTACGACTGGGAGATTATTACCTGCTCGACCAGCATCATCCGACGCGCGATAGGGATTACCTGAGACTGCGCGATCATGGCTGTGAAATTGTGTCCGGGCTTTGCGAACTCTACGCCGCCGTCAACTTTGCCCTTCCGGAAAAGAAGCTGGCATACGAAAAACTTGTTCATCAGATGTTAGACCGTATTCTCGAAGTGGGTAGAAATAAGCACGGTCTTTTTTATGACGCCATAAACCCCATCGAGGGAACCGTTTTAAAAGATCGGGCTGCCGACACCTGGGGCTATACTTACAATGGATTTTACACAGTTTATCTGATCGACAGAACCGAGGCCTATCGCACCGCGGCCATTAAGGCTTTGTCCAGCTTGAATGACCACTATCGTAGCTATGACTAGGAAACTGGAAGCGCCGATGGCTATGCGGACTCGGCTGAAAGCGCGCTTAATCTCTATAACCGGGAACCGGTAGCATCAGCAGCCGATTGGATAGATAGCGAGATCAAGGTGATGTGGGCCATGCAAAAAGAGGACGGCGTTATCGAGGGTTGGCACGGGGATGGTAATTTTGCCCGCACCACCATCATGTATTGCTTGTGGAAAACCGGCGGCGTCACTATACAGCCTTGGCGCAAGGATATAATTTTTGGGGCTGTGCTGAGGGAAGAAGAACTATGGTTGAGCATTGAGGCCCAGGAGGACTGGAGCGGCAAAATCATTTTCGATGTTCCCCGGCATAAAACAATCATGAACTTGCCCCTAGACTGGCCCCGCATCAACCAGTTCCCTGAGTGGTTCACGGTGGAACCAGGCAAAACCTACCGCTTAAAAGATAATGCAACAAAAAAGGAACAAAGCTTTACCGATCAACAACTCCACGACGGCATTGACCTGATACTGGAATCCGGCCAACAGAAGCGATTCCATGTAAGGTTTTAATCGGAAATATTATTAGTACCCAGCCCCGGTTAATAGAGCCAGTCGCGGTAGGGCTCGAGGCCTTCGGCGTTGGCAACTTCGGCTACTTTGTCGGCGATGGCTTGGCGGTCGCCTTCCGTCAGTTTGGTGAAGCGTTGGGCCATTCCTACGTTTTGACGGAGGTTGGCCAAGTTGGGCATCCCGCTGATGAGCGAGCAGATGGGGAGGGAGAGGACGAACCAAAAATTTTCCTCTAGCGAGAGGCGATCAGGCACAATGGATTTGCCGTTGTATTTCTTGAGTACGCGACCGGAACTCATCGCTTTCATGGCCAGGGGCGCGTAGCCTTCTTCGAGCAGCCGGGGCAGGACTTTTAAGGTAAAACTGTCGCGGGCAATCGTATCAATCGGGCTGATGGGCATGAGGCAGGTTTTCAGCGGGCCGCCTTTGGCCAGTTCCAGCGTCCTTAAATGGGCGGAGGTAACGGTGTGACCGGAGAAACCGCAATGGCGCACTTTGCCTTCCTCTTGTGCTTTGATCATGACCGGGAGCATTTCGGGGACGCGGTTTTCGGCATCTTCCGGGCTGCTCACGGTGTGGATCATCCAGAGGTCGAGGTAGTCGGTCTTCATGCGCCGCAGGGCGTCCTCTAGTTGCTGCCGGGGCGACGGGCCTTCGCGGGAATCGGCCTTGGACATGATGAAGACATGTTCGCGGTATTTCGGGGTCAGGAACTTCCCTAAACGCTCTTCGCTGAGGCCCTTGTTGTATTTCCAGGCGTTGTCAAAAAAACGGACCCCCATTTCGAGCGCGGTTTCAATGATGCGCTCGCATTCGGCCTCATCGCAAATGCCGATATGATAGCCACCAACGCCCATGATGGTCAATTGTTCGCCAGTGTCGGCAAAGGGCCGCCGCGGAAGCAAGGCCCCTAATTTGTCCGACTCGCCTGTGCTGATTTTAGCGGCTTCGGCCAGTTTGGGGATGAGGAGCGGGGCACCCGCAGCGCCAACCAGGTGGCGTAAAAATTTTCTGCGATCCATGACTCCATTCATAAGCCATTTTTAACGAGACTCAAGACACTTCGCAGGTCATAGCCCAAAAACCGCTAATAATCACACCCGTCAACCTCCACTCATGGCGGGGAGGAAATGAACTTCACTTGCAGGGGAGACCTTCTGGCGAATGCCAAGAGAGGATATTTCTCCGTCCACGACAACAGCTATGGTTGGCTTGAGCTTATCATCCTGGCAAAGCCGTTCCCGAAATCCGCTGTGCGCCCGGTCGAGGTTGGCGATAACTTCGCGGACGGTAGCGCCCTCCACCGAGACCTGCTCACACCCACCGGCAAGACTCAGCATTTGCGAGGGTATCCAGACCTTCGCCATTTTTCTCCCTCAACCGTTGGCGGCCTCGGCCTCGGCATCCCTCTCCAAACAGGCCGCGAGGACGCGGTCGGGCCGCATGGGAAGCTCGTGCAGGCGAACTCCGACGGCATCGTAAATGGCATTGGCTATGGCGGCGGGCGGCGGGGCAATGGAGGCTTCTCCAACCCCACGCACACCAAAGGGATGATCAGGATGGGGAACCTCTACAATGACCGTATCGATCATAGGAACATCGAGACAGGTGGGCATTCGGTAATCGAGAAAACTGGCATTTTTCATGCGCCCCTCAGAATAAAAATATTCTTCATTGAGAGCCCAGCCGATGCCCTGCACGGAACCTCCCTGCATCTGCCCCTCGACATAACTGGGGTGGATGGCCGTTCCGGCGTCCTGGATCATGGTAAAACGGAGGATTTTAGTCTTGCCGGTTTCCACATCCACCTCCACATCGGCGATACAGGTGGTAAAAGAACCCCCCACTCCGCTATTCGGATCAACCGTTCCGGTTCCCACCACCGGCCCGCCTAAATCACTTAAATGACCCGTTAGTTCTTTAAAGGTGAGCCTCTTTTTGGGATCGGTTGAGTGCACAAAATCTCCATCTTCAAAACGCACCTCTTCCTCGGACACTTCCCAATATAGGGCTGCTTTGGCCATTAGTTTACTTTTGACTTCCTGAGCGGCATCGTGGGCTGCCCAACCAGTGGCAAACGTCACCCGGCTACCACCCGTCAATTCGGTATAACCGACCGAGGAGGTATCGCCCACCATGGGGTTGATCGCTTCCGCGGGCAGTCCCAGAACTTCGGCAAATTGCATGGCGATGGAGGTGCGGCTGCCCCCGATATCGGTCGAACCTTCCATCAGGTTGACGGTGCCGTCTTCGTTGACATTCGCGGTCACGGTGGATTTCAAACCGGCATTCATCCAGAAGCCCGTGGCCACTCCACGGCCTTGATGGGGGCCGCTCAGGGGCGTCCGGTAGTGCTCGTGCGCCTTCGCCTGTTGCAGGGTCTCGCGACAGCCGATAACTGGATAAACGGCCCCGTCCACCCGCCGCATGCCCTCCTCGGCAGCGTTTAAAAGGCGTAGCTCAATGGGGTCCATCCCCAGTTTCACCGCAATCTCGTCCATCAAAGTCTCAACAGCGACGTTGACTTGGGTGGAGCCGGGTGCCCGGTAAGCGGCGCTGCGCGGTTTGTTCAAAACGACATCGTAGCCGTCAATGAGGCCATTGGGAATGGCGTAGCAGGAGAAAACGCAGATCGCTCCGGCTCCCACTGGCGACCCGGGAAAAGCCCCCGCGGCAAATGCGATGTTGGCTTGGGCGGCGAGGAGTTTTCCGGAATTGTCGGCCCCCAGTTTAACTTTCACACAGGATGACGGGGTGGGACCGGTAGCCTGGAAAACATCTGCCCTCGTCATGACAATTTTTACCGGACGTCCGGTTTTTTTCGACAGGATGGCCGCCTGCGGGGCCAGGTAGACGGGAATCTTGCCGCCGAACCCGCCGCCGATTTCCATCGGCACTACCTTCACTTTGGAAACCGGGAGGCCCAGAATAGCGGCGGTTTGCTTCCGCACACCGAAGGAACCCTGGGTGCTTGTCCAAACGGTCAATTGGCCATCCGTTTTCCATTCCGCAGTGGCATTGTGCGACTCGATATAGCCCTGGTGGACGGAAGCGGTTCTAAACTCCTCCTCGACGATAATATCGGAATCGGCGAAGCCTTTTTCCAAATCTCCCAGTTTGAATTGAATATGGCTTGCGATATTGCTGTTTTTACCCGTGTCGTCGCCAAATTCCTTGGTAGTCAAATCTTCGTGAAGAAGGGGCGCGTCCTCCTGCATGGCTGCGACCACATCATCGACGTGGGGCAGGATTTCATAATCGACTTCAATCAAACGCAAAGCTTCTTCCGCGATGTGAAGGCTGGTGGCCGCAACCGCCGCAACCGAGTGCCCCTGATAAAGAACTTTTTCACCGGCCAGGATATTGCTTCGCAGATGTTTCAGGCGAAAAGTTCCCTCCACCAGATTGAGGACTTCATCGGCTCCGGAAGGTGGTAAATCCGCCGCCGTAATGACCGCGCGGACGCCTTCGAGGGCAGCCGCCTTGCTCGTGTCGATGCTGCGAATCCGGGCATGGGGGTGCGGGCTACGCAGGATCTGCCCATAAAGCATTCCGCCAAGATGCGTGTCGATGCCGTAAACGGCTCGCCCGGTAACCTTGTCGAGGCCATCGTGACGGATGGGTCGAGTCCCGATTACCTTATATTTTCTATTGCCATTTCCGTTGTTTGAAATGTCTGGCATGAGCCTGTCCTCCGATTATTGGGTTTCAATTAGTTCCATCTGCGGTCACAGCCGTCGCCCTGCCCACTTCCGCAGCATCAAGGACGGCCCGCACGATCTTGTCATATCCAGTGCACCGGCAGAGGTTTCCCGCCAGCCAGTGGCGCACTTCGTGCTCGGTGGGGTCGGGATTATGGTCGAGCAATGCTTTCGCCGCCACGAGGAATCCGGGTGTGCAAACGCCGCATTGCAAACTGGCGTTCTCCAGAAATTTCTGCTGCAAAGGATGCAGGCCCTCGGGTGAGGCCAATCCCTCAATGGTAGAGACCTTGCGGCCCTGTATCTCGACGGCAAATACCAGACAGGCATTCACCAGCACGTCGTCGATAATTACGCTGCAAGCGCCGCAATTACCATCGTTGCAACCCTCCTTGGTGCCGATCAGGCCGAGATCGTCGCGCAGCACTTCAAGCAAACTCTGCCGCGGTTCACAGAGAAATTCGACTTCTTCCCCATTGATGATTGTTTTTACATAGAGCTTTTTGCTCATTAAAAATTATCTCCCTTACCTGGTTAAAATTAAATGGATTTGATTACAATTGGTCGGTTAAACAAAGCCCTTTTTTATCGACCATTTTCCTGGACTGCGTTGGGAACGAACTCTCCTCTGGCCCGGCCAATCGCTCCCCAAAGGGCCCGCCGAGTGAGAACCTTGACCAAGTGTTTACGATAATCGGCAGGAGCCCTCATATCGGAGATGGGCCGGGCGATTGACTGGGCGGCTAAGGCGGCTGCTTCAATCGATTCCTCGGAAACTTCCTTGCCTGTCAATAGTTCCCCTGCCTCCCGGGCAAAGAGCGGGGTCGGAGCCACCGCCGCCAGTCCGATGCGTGCCCACTCAATCGATTTACCATCCTCATCCAGTTGCACACAGGCCCCGGCTCCCACCACCGCGATATCCATTTCATAGCGTGGAATGAATCGCAAATAATTAGCCCCGCTGGATTTTTGCACGGGGGGCAAATGGAGGGCGACGAGGAGTTCGCCTTTTTCCAGGACATTTTTGCCCGGTGCGGTGCAAAAATCCTCCACGGGAACGCGGCGATTCCCCTGGGGTCCGGCAATTTCGCACTCGGCCCCGTAAGCAATGAGCATGGGGATGCTGTCCGCGCTGGGGGAGGAGTTGCAGACATTGCCGCCGAAGGTCGCCCGCCCCTGAATTTGAATCCCCCCGATGATGGCGGCGGCGTCGATCAATCCTGGATAATCATCTAAAATGGCGCTGTCGCTATAAATGCGATGGCAGGGAACGGCAGCGCCAATAGTCAAACCATCCGAGGGAGCATAACGAAGGACATTGCATTCGGGCAAATACTTGATATCGAGCACATAATCGGCCGATAAAGCACCTTGCCGGAGCTGGACAATCAAGTCCGTACCGCCAGCCAAAATTCGTGTCTGACCTTTATTGCTGGCCAATAAATTAACTGTTTCCCCCAGTGTTTCGGGCACTGTATATTCAAAGTTTTGCAAACGTGATTTCCTTTCCGTTTTTACCATCCTCCGCTCCAACGCAACCGATGGAATTTCTCAAGAGTTTGGTTTACACGTCCTATGGAATGAGTCAAATGCGTTTTTGTTTTAACTTGATGGGCTATTTTAACTTGATGGGCTATTTAATAGTAAGCGTTCATCCATCTTGAAAAAGTATTTTGCGGTAAAATTGATTAAATGGTAAATAAGATCATGACAAAAAATAAAACTTTCGAAAAACAGGCCTCCATTCCACCAATTATCCGCAGAGTGGCATGCAATCTCACTTTTTTATTCTGTCTATATGCGGTTCCGGGCGTCATGCGGTTCCGGGCGTCATCACCTCTCTGCTCGCCGCAGGTGAACATTCCGCGGATGCGCCCCTCGACCCAGCCCCGATTGTCGAAACTCTTGACCTCTACGGGGGCAACGGAGAAATTTTCTCCGAATCCAGTCTGCGCAAAATAGTCACAACCGGCGCTTATGGAATGATTGAATCTACCTCCCGTCATTTTGCCACTGCCAACCGGGAGGAAAAATTGGCCAGCTTTACTTCCCTCAGCCGCGACCTGGCTGCATCAAGGCTGCCCCATAAACAAATCATCGGTGTTTACAAAGGGCACCAAACTAATCTCTCCTTTCTGGTCCTGAAGCCGGCAGAAATGGATGAGGAAATTTTCAAAAAATTTCTATTTTCTCTCGGAGCCAAATACTTGCAGGAGTCCATCATTTTTTCCGCAAAACTCGAATCCGGCGAAACGGAAAAGCGCAATTATTTGATTTTTACGACGGGAGAACATGCCGGTTATTCCCGCTCCGGCACCGGTTTTATCGAAAACAACAAGGAAAACTACTCCGAGGTCACCACTGTGGAAGGAACAACTATCGTTATCGGCGCCTACAACCTGGAAAAAGAATTCCGGAAACATCCAGAGTTAAATCGTGATGGCGGAGAATGAAAATTCACCTTCGTATTTTGCCATTTACATTTCAAAGATCGATCTCATTTTCGTTTGGATACTACTACCTATATGAATAATCCCTTTCTGGATACATCTTTCCATATCCATTGGTCGCAACTAAAACCTGAGCATATTTCCCCGGCAATTAAAGAAGCTCTGGCTGAGGCCCAAAAAAAAATCGATGCCGTGGCTGGTCAAGAGGAAGCGGACATTACATTTGCAAGCTCTTTTTTGGCCCTGGAAAAAGCGACTGAAGATACCGGCATCGCCTGGGCTAAAGTTTGCCATCTTGACTCGGTTTGTAATTCACCGGATTTAAGGAAAGCCTACAATGAGATGCTACCCCATGTGGCGGACTTTTTTGCCCGAATACCCGTCAATGAGAAGCTGTGGATGGTTCTCAAAACCTGCGCCGAAAAAAATATAAGAGATTCCCTCAATCCCGTTCAGCAAAGGTATCTGGGGGAAACTTTGACTGAGTTCAGGGAACATGGGGCCGACCTTCCGGCCGGAGAAAAAGAGCGATTGCGAAACCTGGCCCAGGAACTGGCCGAAATCACGCAGAAGTTTTCCGAAAATGTTCTCGATGCCATTAATGCCTTTGCGCTGGTGGTGCAGGATCGCGAAAAACTGGCTGGATTGCCGGAAAGGGACATCGAACAAGCCCGGCTGGATGCCCTGAGGAAAAGTTGCGGCGACGAGGAAAACCCCCAGTGGCACTTCACTTTGCGCATGCCGTCCTTACTGCCGGTCATGAAATACGCACACCATGACGGCTTTCGCAAAACCATGTGGGAAGCCGATACCACTATCGGCCGGAAGGAACCTGAAAACAACCTCGATTTAATTGAAAAAATTCTCGCCCTTCGCCAGGAAAAGGCCGAACTCTTGGGCAAAAAGCACTTTGCCGACTTTATTTTAACCCGCAGGATGGCCAAAAACGGCGCTGCCGCGTTGGGATTTGTGGAAAATTTGCGTGAAAAAATCGACAAAGCCTTCGCCCGCGAAAACAGGGAGCTGGAAGACTTCAGGGGAAGCGCATTAAACAATCAATCCGAGCCTCTGGAACCGTGGGAACTGGTTTATTGGTCGGAATGCATGCGCCGCCAAAAATACGACTTCGACGAGGAGGATTTGCGGCCCTACTTCCCCATTGAGCCGGTTATCGGTGGGATGTTTCAAATTGCCGAATCCATTTACAATATTCAGATCAAGGAGATGCCGGTCAAATATATCGACCCGGGCCAGGACAATTCCCCGGATGATGACACGATCGAAGTATGGCATCCCGAAGTTAAATTCTACGAAGTGCGGGAACTGGACGGTGAAATGCTGGGCGCTTTTTATGCCGACTGGCATCCGCGGGAATCGAAGCGCGGCGGCGCCTGGATGAATCATATCATGACCGGGAGTCCACCCAATGGAGAAGGGAGGGAGCCGCATTTAGGCCTTATTTGCGGAAACCTCACTCCCTCCATTAAAGACCAACCGGCTCTTCTTACCCATTACGAGGTACAGACCATTTTTCACGAATTCGGACACCTCCTGCACCATTTGCTGGGAGATGTGGAAATCAAATCCCTCAATGGCATCAATGTGCCCTGGGACTTTGTCGAATTGCCTTCCCAGATTATGGAAAACTGGTGCTGGCAACGGGAGGGCCTGGACCTCTTTGCCCGCCATTATGAAACCGGCGAAACGATACCGGAGAACCTTTTCAGGAAGATGACCGAAGCGAGAAACTTCCAGTCGGCCCGCAAAACCATGCGGCAGCTCTCCTTCGGCAAAATGGACCTGGAGATGCACATGGCGTCCCCTCATTTATGGGGCGAAAACCTCGAAGACTGGGTTGATGAAATTTTGCAAGGTTACCAGACTCCAACCAAAACAAAGCCGCCCACCATCATCGGCAGGTTCACCCATGTATTTGCCGACAGCACCGGTTATGCAGCCGCTTATTATTCTTATAAATGGGCCGAAGTGCTCGATGCTGACGCCTTTACCAGGTTTAAAAAAGAAGGTATCCTCAATCCCGCGGTGGGGCGCGATTTCCGGGAGAAAATACTCTCCCGGGGCAACAGCGCCGACCCGGTCGAATTGTTTCGCAATTTCATGGGCCGCGACCCCGACCTGCAAGCCTTGCTGGACCGCGAGGGCCTGGGCAATAATCAAACCGACTGTGACAATTCCGGTAAAAGTTGAGCCAATGTTGCCCACTATCAAATGGCTATGGCTATTAGAAATGCGATCAGCGGCCCGGATTTATAACTTGTTCATGGATGATCAGTTGTGCAAAATCGTGTTTTGCCTTCACTTTTGGAACTGAACCTGCTGAACTCTTGTATTATTAACAATCGCTAAACCTTAAAATACCTTAACAATGAGTTTTTTCCTCTTTATATTAGTCCCAATCATCATCGGCTTGTGGGCGCAGGCGAAAATTTCCGGCACATACCGAAAATATTCCAAAATTTCCTCGCGCAACGGCATTACCGGCCGCGAGGCGGCCGCCTACGTCATGCAAAGCGCGGGCATCAACAATGTGGAAATCGTCCCGGTGCGGGGCCATCTGACGGACCATTACGACCCGGCCAACAAACGGCTGGCTTTGAGCGAGGAGAATTTCTCGGGGCACAGCCTGGCCGCTCTCGGGGTGGCCGCTCACGAAGCCGGCCACGCCATCCAGCACGCCACCGGCTATAAAGCCCTGCAACTGCGCATGAGCTTGATTCCCATTACTAACATCGCTTCCCGACTGCTACCCTTCGTAATCATCGGGGGCTTCTTTTTTCACATGATGGGTCTGATCAAGTTGGGCATCCTGGTCTATCTGGTTTTGACCGTCTTTCAATTGGTGACCCTGCCGGTCGAATTCGACGCCAGCCGCCGGGCCAAAAAGATCCTGCCAAGTCTCGGAATCATCGACCACGATGAATTACCAGGGGTGGAGAAAACCCTCAACGCCGCCGCTTTCACCTATGTGGCCGCCTTCATTGCCTCCTTGGGCAACCTGCTTTACCTTTTTATGGTTTCCAGGGACTGATTTATCACGGTCCCGCAACCATCAAACGATTAAGTCCGGGCGGCCCGCGGCCCAGATTTCATAGGATAGGGATCTGCCCGCAATGGGAACCAGCTTGACGACGCCTCCGGCTGCTTCCACCAGAGCCATCCCGGCGGCGATATCCCAGAGGTTGACGCCCTCTTCGTAATAAGCATCCAGCCGGCCCGCCGCCACATAGGTCATGGCAATGGCGGCGCTCCCCAGCATACGCACCTTTTTGTAGCGCTGAATCAATCCATTGAGCTTCTCCAAGGCGGGGGTGGATCTATCGGCATTGGCCGGGAAACCGGTCGTAATGGCGGCCTTTTTGATAGTCTCTGCCCAGTCCGATTCGTGTTTTAATCCGTTGATATGCAGTCCATCCCCGGCTCCTGGGATACCCGTAAAAAGTTCATCCCGGTAAAAATCGTAAATGACCCCGAGAAGCGGTTTTTCACCACAAAGGAGCCCGATGCTCACACAGGTCAGGGGCAAATCCCGCAGGTAATTATAAGTGCCGTCCAGCGGGTCGATGACCCAATAAGGCTCCCTACGGTTGATCAATTCCGCGTCGCCGCCCTCCTCCTCGCCGATAATGGGATAGTCCGCCTCCTCGGTAAAAATGTCGCGGATGAGCTTCTCCGACTCCACATCGGCCTGTAGTTTGACGTCGTGGGCAAATTCGGCATTGACCGTCCGATAATCATCGGTTCCCGCCAACAGGCGCGCTCCGGCCTCCCTGGCTGCTTTTTCCGCTGTTTTGAGTAGCGATGGAAGGTCTAAGTTTGGATCGGTATCGGTCTTCATCGTTGGTCAATATCAAGGTTACAGATAAAAAAGGTGTCTTAATCTTCAAGGTCTTCATTTTTATCCTCTACAGCCTGGAATCCCCCCGCCATTGCTTTAATTCCCTCGCTGGTCATGTAGATACAGCCCAGACAGACGGCAAAAGTCAAAATCAATGCCACCAGGGACATACCCCAACTCACCTTCATGAAAACTTTGGTCAGGTAAACGCCGGCCAGCAAAAAAAGAATGATTCCCAAAGTCGTTTTCAGCACTATCTGTATTGTTTCCGAGGCGATTTTCTCCACCAGGTAAATGTCATAGGCTGACAAACCCGCGACAATCACCGCAAATGTTAAAATCATGCCCAAAAATACGAGGATAAATCCCTGCTTGCTCCCCACCACGAAGGAGGCGATGAGCTTGCCGAAAAGCATTATCGAACCTGCTCCAACCAACAGCAAAGTATTGAAATGAGGCCCGTCCGGTGCCAGGAACAACAACTGTCCAAGCACCGTTTTAACTGTGTCGATCCAGATTTCCATCTTTGTCTATATTTAAGTTAAGTTTAATCGGAGCGGTGCCTGCTGGATAAGCACAAACTCTCGAAAATCGGTCCGTCTTTCAATCCAATTCCAACGCAATGGCAAAGGCAAACATTCCTATCGGCGGTGGGCATATCAAAGCTCTCGTTTCATGACAGTGGTATTTTTTGCCTCGGGAAGTTTTTTCGTATAATCGAGAGTGTAATGCAAGCCCCGGCTCTCCTTGCGCTGGAGGGCGCATTGAACAATCAAATCGGCTACCTCTATCATATTTCTCAGTTCCAGCAAACGCGGTTCCACCTTGAAATTCCAGTAATAGTCGTAAATTTCGTTTTTCAGGTTCTGAATACGAGCCCGGGCCCGTTCCAGGCGCTTGGTCGTGCGCACGATGCCCACATAATCCCACATCGTGCGTCGCAGTTCATCCCAGTTATGGGAAAGGACCACCCGCTCATCGCTGTCCTCCGCATCGCCGTCCACCCATTCTGGCGGAACCACTGATTCCAGCTCGTGTTTTTTCAAATAATCGACCACCGCGAGGGATCCCCGGTGAGCCATCACGACTGCTTCCAGCAGCGAATTACTGGCCAGCCGATTGGCCCCGTGCAACCCCGTGCAGGCCACCTCTCCACAGGCATAAAGACCGGGCAGGCTGGTTTCGGAGGACATATTGGTGCTCACCCCGCCGCACAGATAATGGGCCGCTGGCACCACCGGAATCAAATCCGTCGCCATATTGATTCCGTGCCGGGTGCAGACCTCGAAAATATTCGGAAAACGATCCTGCAGCACCTCTTCCGGATGCCCCGTGATATCCAGCCAGAGATGCCGCGCGCCGGACTGCTTCATCTCGCTGTCGATGGCCCGCGCCACGATGTCTCGCGGTGCCAGGTCGGCCCGCGCGTGGTGCTGTTTCATAAACGGCTGGCGGTCCGCATTGCGCAAAATTGCACCCTCCCCCCGGACCGCTTCGCTGATCAGGAATCGATCGCCGCTGATGCTGTAAAGAGAAGTCGGGTGAAACTGGACAAACTCCATATTGGCCACTTTCACTCCGGCCCGGTAGGCCATGGCAATGCCGTCGCCGGTGGCGATATCGGGATTGGTCGTAAATTGGTAAACCTGCCCCAATCCCCCCGTTGTCAGCATCACAACCGGTGCCCGGAAAACCTCCACCCGCCCCTTGAGGACATCTAGGGCATAGAGGCCAATCACGCCATCGCCCTCATCGTGGACGGCAAAACCGCTCTTCGTCAGCCTATTTTGCGTAATCAAGTCGATGGCGAAAAAATGCTCCAGCACGGTAATAAAATTATTGCGCGCAGTCGCCCTCAAAAGGGCTGATTCGATGGCCTTACCGGTGATATCCTTGACATGGAGGACTCGCCGGTGGGAGTGCCCGCCTTCCCGTCCCAGGGAAGGGGAGCCATCCTCCAATTGGGAAAAATGCACCCCGATATCGATCAACTCCTTCACCCGGGCCGGCCCCTCCCTGATGATCTCCTCAACCGAAACCGCATCGCACAAACCATCCCCGGACTCCAAAGTATCCTCCAGATGGCTCTGAAAATCATCATTCTGAGCGGTCACGCAAGCAATGCCGCCCTGGGCGTAATTGGTATTGGAAGCGGCCCGATTCTTCTTCGTCAAAATAGCCACACTGCGCCCCGCCGAAGCCACCTGCAAAGCAAAGCTCAACCCGGCAATCCCGCTACCCACCACAATAACATCAAAATTTCTGCTCATCGTTCAAACAATCCATACATTAAAAATTCAGCCATCAACCATCAATCCATCCAAACACTTATTCAATACCAAACCCAAACACCCAGCATCCACCATCCAATATCCGTGTAATCCGTTGTAAAAAATATTCTATCCAGCATCATGCATCCAGTATCCAATATCTGTGTTAATAAATCCATATTCGGCAGTGACTATACCACAAAATCCAAAAAAACACAATAGATACGTTGGCTCCGTTTGATGCGTTTGAATAAACCTTCAAAAAATCAGAAAATCCCAAAAAAATGCGCCAAAATGTCCCACCAAAAGCAACTCCAACTCACAATTTCCCGCACAAAACACCCAAAATCCAACATCTCCGTGCCTCAGTACCCCTGAGAGGAATTATTTCAACATCAACCAACAAATCAGCAGCCAGTAACCTCCCCAACTTCACCCTCGCTTAAACAAATCTTGCTATGACACAAACTTTTGTTAAATTAGGGCTCTAAATTAAACCCAAACAATTCACCGAACTATGGAATCACATACTAATTTAAGTGTCATTTTTGATAATTCAAACGAACCAGTAAATTCAACTGATTTAGCAGACTTCTTATATTTGTCAGGGCGATCTATGGAGTAGCGACAGAACTTTTTCCAGATCAAAAGCTTCAAGACGCACTCGATAAGGATTTTTTGCTTAAAGATCAATTAATTGCACATTTTAACGAACATTTAAGCGGGCTCGACAACGCATCTAAATCAGAATATTTCTCGTTAGATATTAAATATTATGATTTGTCGATAGAATCAATAAATAAATAAAGTCCATTTGAAATTATTTTTGTTGGTCTCGCTCTACCACTGGTAATTGCTGTTATTTTATCGGGAGGAGAAATCAAAATTCCATTTACAAAAGTTAAATTAAATCCAATCGGTTATGGGATAAAAATGTTGCGTGAGGCATTACAAGTACAACCAGAATTCAAGACTGGCTTCACAATTAAGTCGAAAAAAAAACAATTAAATCCGGAGGAATATAAAGAACTTTTTTCTCATGATCCTTCAGAGTATTACAAGGGTGGATTTCAAAAGTTTTTTGCACGACTTCAACTGAAAACCGATTCTAAATCTAATATTATCTCATTGAATGATAAAGATATTGAATTCATTTCAAAGCACGGGAAGGACCCAAAAATAGGAGGTTGGCAGAAATCCCTTCGAAGGATTTTTGATAGACACTTTGATTTTGAAGAATAAGTAAACTGGATATGCCAAAGGTTCGATTAAACAAAGATGAAATTGCTTTGGTTTTGGGAATCAAGCTCAATTCCATTAAAGATCAAGATTTTCGAGATCTCATATACAGGATGTTGCTACTCCTTGACGAAGACACAGGTGAATTCGAAATCCCCGGGGAGATGTGGGACGAAATTCGACAATTCGCATTTTCATCGGGAAACCCCGATTGGGAAAGGTTTCTTGTATCTGTATTCGGTCGCACATTGGGAAAATATTTGGATCTCGGGTTTTCAGATAATTTATGATTTTTTTCTTGTACTACGATAATAATTCATTATTTTCGAGGGTATGACTAAAAAAATATCTAAAAATTCATATAATTTTTTCAATGTTGATTGCCTTGTTGGAATGAAAGATGTTCAACAAAATTCAGTTGATATCGTAGTAACTTCACCACCATACAATATTGGTATTGGTTACAGAAGTTACAATGATAGCCTGAGTGCCGAGGAATATCTGGAATGGTCCGATAGCTGGGCAAAGGAAATACATCGATTATTGAAAGATGATGGTTCCTTTTTTCTTAATATTGGTGCTCCTCCCTCGAATCCAATGTTACCACATGAAATTGCTATCCGATTTAGTAAATACTTTCACCTTCAAAATACATTTCATTGGATAAAATCCATTTCCATTGAAACGAAAGATGGAGAGTTAATTTCTACTGGACATTTTAAACCAATTAATTCCCAAAGGTATGTCAGCGATTGCCACGAGTACGTTTTTCATTTTACAAAATCGGGTAATACGCCTCTCCAAAGATTAAATATCGGCGTACCTTACAAAGACAAAAGCAATATAAATCGTTGGAAACACACAGATGGACATGATAAACGTTGCCGTGGAAATACATGGTTTATTCCTTATAAGACGATTTATAATAAAAAGCTTCAAAGGCCACATCCTGCAACTTTTCCTACTCAGTTAGCAAAGTATTGCATATTGCTACATGGAATTGATCGAAAAACTGTTGTTATGGATCCATTCTTAGGATTGGGAAGTTCGGCAATTGCCGCATTTGAATGCAATGTTAGGTTCTTTTACGGATATGACATTGAGTTAGAATATCTTGAATATGCAGTAGCTGATCTAAAAGATAAATGTAATTCCTCATTAATGTTAGAATTAGCAACTCCGAAGGAATTTATTCCTAAAGCTGTCTAAGTCTTTTACTTTTTTGCCGGATTAAAATCGATTTGTGCTTGCCCTGGCGGGTGTCGGTGTCTGTGCCTTTTTAGGACGATACTTGAATTTTTTGATAAATAAGCTTGAATAACTGTGCTTGAAAGGAGTGTTTCTTCCCCGTGATCCGAATTAATGATAACTACCTGAAGTTGAAAGCTTCCTATTTGTTTGCCGATATTGCCCGGCGGGTGCAGGCCCATCAGGAGGCGCATCCGCAGACGGAAATCATAAAACTGGGCATCGGCGATGTGACCGAGCCGCTCCCGCTGGCTTGCCGGGAGGCTTTCCACAAGGCCGTTGACGATTTGGGCCGCCGGGAATCTTTCCACGGCTACGGACCGGAACAGGGCTACTCGTTTTTGCGAGAAGCCATTGCCGAAAATGATTACCAAAGCCGCGGGACCGACATTTCGGCGGACGAAATTTTTATCAGCGACGGAGCGAAATGCGACTCCGGCAACATCCAGGAAATTTTTGCCCAGGACACCACCATAGCCGTAACGGATCCGGTCTATCCGGTCTATGTAGATACCAACGTCATGGCGGGCCGCACCGGTTCCTGCGTCAAGGGCCATTATGAAAACCTCGTTTACCTAGAATCTACCTCGGAAAACGACTACATGCCCAGCCTACCCGAGCGGCCGGTGGACCTCATTTACCTCTGTTTTCCCAACAACCCGACCGGTACCACCGCCACGGCGCAGCAATTGCAGCAATGGGTCGATTACGCGCGCGAAAACAACGCTGTCATCCTCTTCGATGCCGCCTATGAATCCTTTATTCGGGACGACTCCCTGCCCCACTCCATTTACGAGATCGAAGGGGCGCGGCAAACGGCAATCGAGTTCCGCAGTTTCTCCAAAAACGCCGGATTCACCGGTACCCGATGCGCCTTCACTGTGGTCCCAAAAGAATTGACGGCCAAAGATTCCCAAGGAATTGAGCAATCCCTGCACTCCATGTGGTCGCGCCGCCAATCGACCAAAACCAACGGCGTCTCCTACCCCGTGCAAAAAGCGGCCGCGGCCGCTTATACGAAAGAGGGTCGCCGGGAAATAACGCAATTGGTCGATTATTATCTGGGCAACGCGCGAATGATTCTGGAAAAGATGACCTCGCGCGGTTTCACTTGCGCGGGGGGAGAAAATTCACCCTATATCTGGATCAACACGGGCGGAGATTCGTGGGATTTTTTCGATTTGCTGCTCAACAAAGCGGGCGTTGTCTGCACGCCGGGCGTCGGCTTCGGCAATTGCGGGCAAGGACACATCCGGCTGAGCGCCTTTAACAAAAAGGAAAGCATTGCCGAGGCATTGGAGCGCATCTCCTCGGTTTTATAATCCGCCAAAAATTGGTCCACCGACTTGCTATTCCGTTTTTTCGGTAATCTTGGAAGAGCACTTTCCCACCAGGCAATTATAAAGCCAGGCAAAGATCGCTCCTCCAACTAGGCCATCGACCAAACCGTAGCCCAACCCGATCAGGCTGCCCACCGGACTCACGCAATAACCGGGATAAATACGCCCGATAAAAGTGATATCGCCGGTCGAGCCTTCCCGCAAGATGAGCCACCAAGTAGTCATGAACAAACTGAGGCCCCAAAATATTCCGGCCGCCAGCGCAAATGCTTTAAGGTTTAATTTCATTACAGCTGCCTTTCGATATTTGAATCCATTTGTCGTCAACCGGAAAACGCTTTTCCCGATTAAACCGCTTGCCCTAACATAATGGAGGTTTTACGACCCGTCAAACCGGGAAAAAAACAATCAATCAATCAAATCCGCTCGATGATGCGTTCAGTAAGGCTTTCCGTCGTTTCGCTGCCACCGATATCCGGTGTGCCCAATTCCGCCGCCAGGGTTTGCTCGACAGCGCGTTTAACAGTCTCCGCGGCAGCCTCCTGCCCCAGCCATTCGAGCATCATGGCCCCGCTTAAGATGGCCCCCACGGGATTGGCGATACCCTTGCCGGCAATATCGGGAGCCGAACCGTGAACCGGCTCGAAAAGCGATGGAAAGCGCCGCTCGGGGTCGAGATTGGCCGATGGGTTGATGCCCAGACTACCCGTGATCGCCCCGGTCAGGTCCGTTAATATATCGCCGAACAGATTGCTCGCCACCACCACATCGAATTCGGACGGACGGAGTACAAATTTCATGGTTGAGGCATCCACATGCAGTTTTTCAACCTCCACCTCGGAGAATTGAGGGCTAATTTCCTCCAGAATCTCATCCCACAGCACATACCCGTAAGCCAGGGCGTTGGACTTGGTAACTAGAGTCAATTTCTTGCCCCGCGTCAAAGCCAGATCGAACGAAAATCGCAGGATGCGCTCAATCCCCCTACGGGTGTGCAATGCCGTCTGCAATGCGGTTTCCTCCGGTTTTCCACGGTGGAACCGGCCGCCAAGATTGACGTATTCGCCTTCCGAGTTTTCCCGAACCACCACCATATCAATCGGTTTATCGTCACGCAACGGGCTGGAAATACCGGCAAAGGTGCGCGCCGGCCGCACACAGGCGTAGAGATCGAATTGCTGCCGGATTTGAATTATCGGAACCAAGGTAACATGATCCGGCAGTCGCTCCGGCCAGCCGATTGCACCCAGAAAAATAGCGTCAAAAGGCCGCAGGCGCTCGATAAAATCCTCGGGAACAATGTATCCATGAGTTTCATAATATTTCACACTCCAGTCGAACCGCTCATATTCCAGGGCAAAGCCGCCCATTTTACCCTGCGCGGCATCCAGCACCCGGATGGCAGCCTCTGAAACATCGACCCCGATCCCGTCCCCGGGATAATGAGCAATCCTAAAAGTATCCATAACCAACCATTGAATAAAAAAATCCGCCCTCGGCAATACAAGATTCGAAGACTGTGATTCGACCTCTTAACTCCTTTCGCAACACCCGTGAAGAAATAAGGGTTGTTCGACGTTTGTGGATTCGGTTGCGTGTAAATATATTCTTTGCCGTTTGGCGATAGTCATCAATTTTCAATTTCGGATTGCCTGGTCTTCGGACTCGCGGCTATGGTGGCCGCCTCATCCTGCCAGGAGGTTCACTCATATTGAATATTTCTATGATGCCCACTTTTTCCAGTGCACATCACACGATGCAGGATGCATGATTCTATATGTTTGATGGGTAGGTAGAGGTACAGTCAGGACATCGTTTACGGAAATAGATCAAGACATGGTACTTGCACCGGTCCTAAAAAAGTTGTTCAAACCTCATTGCAAAACCTATCAGGTCTGTTATCAAATTATTTTTCCATAGTAATTATCTGATATCAAAATAACCGATGAAACCGTTACCCAAAGACCTACAAACGTCAAAAAAATGCCTTGATGAATTTTTCGAAGTAACCGAAAGAGTTTTGGGTTATTTGCCTAACCCGGATATTTCGTAAAAAAAGTATCGTTGATATGCTTAACTGCTGATATACAGCAGGATAGATCAATAATTAAAGCAATATCAGCGATGACAAAAGGTAAACAATTAAAGCTACAGTTGACAAGGGTAAAAGGCCGCCGTGTGCGGGTTGATTTCAAGGGCGGAGAGGTTACTTCGGATGCCGGACTGCTTTTGATCCGGGAAGTGGATCGGCAGTTGGGCTTGACCGAACGAGCGGCCCGACAGTTAGTGGACAAACGGCAGAAGGGCAAAGTACGCCATGAGGTATTGGGGATGCTGCGGCAGCGCGTTTACGGGCTGGTGGCGGGCTATGAGGATTTGAACGACTTTGATGTGACCGCCGAAAACACTACCATTGCCAGTGAGAGTCTTTCTGGAGAAATTACCGGAAAGACCTATGAAGCAAAAAAGATACACCCCTGAACAAATCATAACGATACTGCGCGAAGTAGACGCAGGCAAAGGCATTCAGGATGTCTGTCGGTCCCACAATATCAGTCCTCAAAGCTACCATCGTTGGCGTAAAAAGTATGGCCGCATGGAGCTGCGTGGCGCCAAGCGGCTGAAGGAGCTGGAGCGCGAAAACACGCAGCTTAAGAAGATAGTAGCCGAGCAGATGCTGGAGAACCGTGTGCTCAAGGAGGTGAACGCAAAAAAATGGTAGGCCCGAAGCAGAAAAAGGAAGCGGTGAAGCATGTATTGGCCCAAGGGTCGTGCTCGCTGCGTCGGGCCTGTCAGTATTTTGGGTTGCACCGCTCAACCTACCTGTATGAACCCAAGAAAGCTACTGAGTATAGGCATAAACTGGTGGCACGCATCATTGCCTTTTCGAAGAAGCATCCGCGCTATGGCTATCGTCGGATCCGCGCTTTGTTGGCCCATGAAGGTTGGCCCGTGAGTCGCAAATTCGTCCAAAAAGTGCGTCGTTTCGAAGGACTGGGTGTGCGCCCGTCTGGCAAGCGCCGTCGCCGGCAGGGCCAATCCACGGCTACCCCGACCCGAGCAGTGCAGCCCAACCATGTGTGGAGTTGGGACTTCGTGGCGGATCGCACCGACCGGGGCGGTCCGCTCAGGCTCTTGACACTGATCGATGAACATACCCGTCAATGCCTGGCCATTAAGGTTGCGCGCTCACTGAAAAGTGCCGATGTGGTAGAGGTATTGAACGATGCCATAAGAGAGAACGGCAAACCTCAGTGCATCCGCTCGGACAACGGATCGGAGTTTATAGCCCACCAAGTCAAAGAAGAACTGCAGCGACAGGAAATTGCCATCGCATACATTGATCCAGGAAGCCCTTGGCAGAATGGACATATAGAATCCTTTCATAATCGTTTGCGCGATGAATGCCTTAACCAGGAACTGTTCCTGAGCGTGACCGAAGCGCGTGTGGTGGTCGAACAATGGCGACACAAATACAACGCGAAACACCCCCACAGCCGATTAGGCTTTCTCTCCCCAAATACATTTGCCAGACTCTGGCGAACAATCAACAAAGCAGCGGCTGGCTCCATTCGGCCTACGGCCTCATTGCGCCACCCGCTGCAAAACCTACAATACCAAACCTACGGAAATACTCTCACTTAAAGTGGTAGCAAAGATGGGGTCCGATCAACTTTGATACCCTGCGCCACGATCCATTGTTGCAAACGGTAACGGGGCGCATTGAAACGTTGGCCAGCGCGCCGACTTTGTGTCGTTTTGAAAACGGGCAGGATCGGCGGGCGGCCTTTGCGGTAAACGAGCTGTTGGTCGAACAGTTCATGGGCTCTTTTGCCGAGGAACCCGAAGAGATCATCCTGGACTTTGACGCCACCGACAATCCGGTGCACGGGCTCCAGGAGGGACGTTTTTTCCACGGTTATTATGATCATTACTGTTTTCTGCCGCTATATGTTTTTTGCGGTGATCAGCTGCTGGTGGCCTACCTGCGGCCGAGCAAGATCGATGCCAGCAAGCATGCCGGGGCCATCCTCAAATTGCTGGTTAAACGGATTCGCCAAAGCTGGCCCCGTAAGCGGATTATTTGGCGCGCCGACAGTGGATTTTGTCGAGACCGGATACTCTCTTGGTGCGACCGCAACGAAGTTAGTTACATCGTGGGGATGGCTCGCAATGCACGCTTGCAGCAAGACGCCCAGCAGTTGCAAAAGCAGGCCAAAGAATGGTTCGAACTAAGGGGTAAAAAACAACGGTTATTCCAGGACTTCGTCTATGCTGCCGATTCGTGGCGATGGCTGCGGTTGGTCATCCATAAAGCCGAACACACCGCACAGGGGTCCAACCCGCGCTTCGTGGTGACGAACCTGCCGGGCGATCCCCAGGAGCTTTACGACAAGGTATACTGTGGCCGCGGTGAAATGGAGAACCGAATCAAGGAACAGATGCAATTGTTCAGCGAGCGCACCAGCGCCCATCAATGGTGGGCCAATCAGTGGCGATTGCTCTTGTCGGCGCTGGCCTACACCTTGATGGAAGCCATGCGCCGGTTAGCCTTAAAAGGGACGAAGTGGGCGCGGGCCCAATGCCACACCCTGCGGCTCAAATTAATCAAGATCGGAGCGGTCATCGTGCGCAACACCCGAACGATTCACTTTCACCTAAGTGAGAGTTATCCTTGGGCCAGTCTTTTCAACCATGCGGCCCGCCGATTGGTGCCAACCTAAAGGGTGCATTGGTGCTGCCCCCGGCACTACCGAACCAATGGGGGAAAGGGGGCAGTGTCTCTACACCCTGAAAAACACCTAAAAATCAAGACGATCTGCTCAAAATACAAAGAAATCCATCTCCAATAGCAATAACGAGCCAAACTTTACCCTTCATGAAATATCCGGGCTAATATTGTTTCCCATGAAGAAAGAGCCAAAGATTATATAATCTTATCTTCTGAAATGGCTGGGACAGTGAAGTACGCCCGTCCAATAAATAATAATTTATTCATCTTTGACCGCTTGGTTTTCAACAAACAATCCAAAAGATTTCTCTCTATCATCAATAAAATCAAGCGGAAAAAAACGATTGGAAAAGAAGAACACAAAACCATTAATTCAGTTGTTTATACGATCCAACAGTCTCTGGGCGTCGGTATGGATATTCTATGCAATCCAAACAGTTCAAGAAAACATGTTGGCAATAGATTTGAAGAATTAATTCGCCTAATTAATTCGCCTTATTGTCACAAAATTGGGCGTAAATAATGACAAGGTAGTTTTCAAAATCCCTTATCCATCAGAGCAGGGAGAAAAACTGTATTCATGCGAAATTGACGTTATTATTTCTCCCCATAAAGCCGTAAGATCTGGAACAAAATCAATAGACAAAGAAGAGATTGTTATTTCACTTAAAACATCATCAAAAGACCGCATGGGGAAGATATTTCTTGACAAACTTCTCATGCAAAAATTCGCTAAACACCCTGTCAAAGTTGTCGGCATCTTCCTCATGTAAACGCCGGGATGAAACCGGTACGGGGGTCGGGGTAAAACCGGTACGCTTGGAATAAGGTTTAGGTTAGTAATTGCAGGTACGTCAAGGTTTAGGGTTTGGGAGTTGGTTTTGGGGATTGGCTTGGGGTCGGTGAGGAGGCCGGAGGCCGACGAGCCGGGCCCAAGGCGTCTATTGTTTTGTGCCACGGCGACGGCGTCGAGCATCGCGCAAGCGGTAGCTTTGCCCGTTGGCTTCGAGGATATGCACCCGATGGGTGAGTCGGTCCAGCAGAGCTCCGGTGAGCCGTTCGGAACCGAGCACTTCGATCCAGTTCTCAAAGGGCAGGTTGGTGGTGACGATGAGACTGGTGCGCTCGTAAGCGCGGCTGACCACGTCGAAGAGCAGTTCGGAACCGGTCTTGGAAAAAGGGACGTAACCGAGTTCGTCGAGGATGAGTAGGTCGAGCCTTTCGAGTTGCTTCATGAAGCGCTGCAGGTCGTGGTTGTCGCGTTGCTCGAGCATATGGGTAACCAGGGCGGTGACCCCGAAGAAACGGATCCGCCGGCCCTGGGCACAGGCGGCAAAGCCCAGGGCGGTGGCCAGGTGCGTTTTACCGGTACCGGCGTTACCGAGGAGCAGCACGTTTTCGCGCTGGTCGACATACTCCCCGCGCATGAGCTCTCGGATGAGCGCTTCGTTGATCGAGGGCTGCGCTTCAAAGGCGAAGCTCTCGAGGGTCTTGAGCACGGGGAAACGGGCGTTTTTGATCCGCCGCTGGGCGGCCCGCTGTTCGCGTTCAATGAGCTCCCGTTCGACCAGATGCAACAAAAAGGCGGCGTAATCGAGCCGGTCCCGGGAACAAGCCGCGGCCACCGCCGGCCATTCGCGCAGGATGGTGGGCAACTTCAGTTTCTTGAGGTGATGGTGTAACAGCAGCTGGTTTTTTTCTTCCTTCATAAAGCCCCTCCTGGAATCTTGAGCAGTTCGCTGTAGGCACCGAGGTCAGGGGCGGCCACACGGACGTGACGCAGGTGTGGATGGCCGTCCAGCCGGAAGGTTCTGCTCCCGTAGTCTTCCTGAGGATAGAGATACTGGGCGATGGCCTCACGAGTCAGTCCCCCCACCCGCAGGGCCGAGACGACGGCCTGCTGCAAGGCCGCCATGGGGTGTTTCTCCAACAGCCGCAGCACCCGGATATACTCCCGGGTGCCTTCGCCCCCGCATTGGCTTTCGAGCCGGCGTCTGAGGACCTGCAGGCACTGCGGCAACTGCCAGCCCGAGAGTGGGCGGGCGAAGTCCAAAGCGCCCGGTTTTTTCTCCAGCAAAGCCAGGTAGTGCACCGGCTCGAAAGAGACTTGCTCTTTATCCCAAATGCGGCGGTGCCGGGCCACCTCTTGGCCCCCACAGAAGATCACCACCTGCCGACAGGACCCTTCCACCACCACCGGATGGTGGGCGCAGCGCACCGGCACCGAATAGTCGTTGCACTCGAAGCGCACCAGCGAGAGGCTGCTGACGCAGGTCGAGCGTTTGCGGCTCGCTTCAAAGGGTATGGGCGGCAACGCCAGCATGACGGCGCGCTCCTCGGCCAGCAGTTCCTTTTTCACCGCCCTTTTCCCGCGTAATTTACGCTCCATGTCCCGCTCACATGCCTCCAACAGCTTTGCGTTGAGTTCCTCCAGGTCCCGAACCTGCGGTACCGGTACCAGGAAGTTGGCCCGGGCATAACGCACGATCCCCTCGACCACGCCCTTCTCGTTGGGCCGGGCGGGCAGACAGAAGTGTTCCTCGAACAGGTAATGGCTCTGTAGCTGCAGAAACCCGTCGGTCAGCTTGCGTTCACGCGAACCGATAATCTTACCCACCGCCACCTTCGAGTTGTCATAGCTGATGCGCCGGGGCACCGCCCCGAAAAACTCAAAAGCTCGCAGGTGCCCCTCCCAGAAGCTCTCCGTGCACTCCCGTTCGAACACCTGCACGAAAAAGGCATCGCTGTAGGGCAGGCTCATGGCAAAAAATGGCCGCCTACGCAATTGCCCCGCCTCCTTCACCAGGGCATGACCGAAGTCCACCTGTCCCTCCCCGGGGCGGTGCTCCAGCGGCACGAACACTTCCCGCCGCCTCGCTCGCAGCTCGGCCACCACCTCCTTGACCGCCGTGTAGCCCCCTTGGTAGCCCTTCTTCCGACCCAAACGCTGGTAGATCCGTTTGGCCGTATGGCGCTGCTTCTTGGGCACGTTCCGGTCCGCTTTGAGCACCTCCTCGATCCAGCCCACATACGGATCGATCTTGCGCTCTCGCCTCTTCTTGCGCCGGTATCCCGGCGGCTGGGAATAGGCCAGCATCTTTCCCAGGGTCTCCCAGTGCAGTCCCTCTTCTCGCATTACAGAGCGCTTGCTCTGCTTGTCCCGCAGCACTTTGTGCCGCACTCTTGTCCATTGCTTCATATCTCGATACACTCCTCCTTTCTAGGATAAGCGTACCGGTTTTAAAGCGCCCTCTTTACCGTACCGGTTTTTCCCCGGCGTTTACACTCAATGACGTTCAGAGAAAGGAAACAAAACAAATCAGTTACACCTTTGTTTCTGGTCTGTTTATGGTATACACAAAATTTTTAACCGAACTTGAAGGCGTCTATTTCATTGATACACCACCTCTCACTAAAGAGGCACCATACAATCAACATATTTTTTCTTTTTCTAAGTTTATAGCCGAGGACATCTGACGTGTACTGGATTTGTTGGACACGGGATTCTCTTATATTCATTGTTTATTGATTAGTGTGTCAGGCGGCTTGTTTTGGTAAAGGGTTTTGCTTTCTCGTTGCCCCCCATGGGGGGCAAATATTTTCCTCGAATTGGACTGGGCTTTGGTAACTCAGAGAGGAATGTTTGCGATATCGGTTGTAGAAGATTTCCACGTATTCGAAGACAGTTGATCGCAGTTCGCGCTCGTCGGCAAAGTGGCGGCCTCGAATCGTGCTGGTCTTGAAGCGGCCGTAGAACGATTCCATGGCCGCGTTGTCGTAGCAGTTGCCTTGGGCGCTCATGCTCGGCTTCATGCCTAGTTCAGAGACCAGCCTCTGATAGTCGTCGCTGGCGTAGGGGCTGCCCCGATCGCTGTGATGAATAATCCCGGTGCGCAGTGTGCCGCGGGTCATGGCCGCGGCTTTGAGGGCCTTGCCAACCAGCTTCGCGTCGTTGTGGTTGGAAACGCTCCAGCCCAGCAGGCGTCGGCTGAACAGGTCCATCACCGTGGCCAAGTACATCCAACCGGCCAGGGTCCGTAGGTAGGTCGTGTCCGCCACCCAGACCTCGTCGATATGGGTCGGCTGGCCATGCTTTCTAAGCACATTGGGGCTGTAACCATAGGGATGGTTACTGTTGGTTTTTAATGGCTTAAAGCGTTTACTCTGGGTGCTTTTGATTCCCATTTCACGCATCAGACGCAGAGCCCGGTCACGGCCGCAATCGATGCCCTCATCATCCTTCAGATGGCGGTGCATTGGCCGATGCCCATAGCGGCCCTTGGCCTCTTTGTGTACCTTCAGGATCGCCCCCTTGATTCCCTCGTCCTCGATCCGCCGGGCCGAGGGCGCTCGGTGCCTCCAGCAGTAATAGCCACTGCGACAAATCCCCATCGCCGAGCATATCTCCTCGATCTTGAAGCGCCCCTCGTTGTCTTTGACAAACTGGTACTTCATTGTTCGTCCTTGGCAAAGTAGCCCACCGTTTTTTTTAGTATCTGGTTGATCCGCTCCGAGCGGCGCAGCTCTTTGCGAAGACGATCTATCTCGGCCGCCATCTCCTTCGGACTGCTCTGTCGCTTTGAGGTGGCTTCGCCCTGCTGATCGTCCAGATAGAGCCTCTTCCACCTATACAATTGGTTGGTGTTGACCCCAAGTTTGGTCGATACCTCGGTGGCGCTCAGACCATCGAGTATCATCAGTTTGAAATGGACGGGGAAAACTGGACAGTGGAATAAGGTGGTCTTGAACCACTAAATCCGCTAACCTATGAATGTTATTAAATCACGAAAGAGAAGACAATACAGTGCTGAGTTTAAAGCCCGAGTGGCCCTGGAAGCCATCAGGGGCGCTCATACCATCAACGAGATCGCCGGTCGTTTTGAGGTGCATCCCAACCAGGTGACCCAATGGAAGAAGCAGCTTTTGCAGGGAGCAACGGAGCTGTTTTCGCGCCAGCGGCAGACTCTCAGCAAGGACAACGAGACGGAAAAAGATCACCTTTACCAGGAGATTGGAAAGCTGAAAGTAGAATGCGATTGGCTAAAAAAAAAGTCTGAACAATTCGGTTGGTGAGAGGCGCAAGATGGTGCAACCACTTCAAGGAAAAATCAGTATCGGCAGGCAATGTCAGTTGCTGGGGCTGGCCCGCGGCAGCTATTACTATCGGGCCCGTGCCCAGTGCGAGCAGAACGTTCTCTACATGCATCGCATGGATGAGCTCTACACCCAATATCCGTTTTTTGGTTCTCGCCGGATGACCCAGTGGCTGCGTCGAGAGGGCCATGCAGTGGGACGAGGCCGCATCCAGCGGCTCATGCGCCAAATGGGCCTGGAGGCTATTTATCCGCGTCGAAACTTGAGCCAGGGGCACCGGCAGCACCGCATTTTCCCTTATCTGCTGCGGGGTTTGGCGGTCGAGCGGCCCGACCAGGTATGGTGCAGCGACATCACTTACCTGCGGCTGAGCCGAGGATTCCTTTTCTTGACCGTGGTGTTGGACTGGTTCAGCCGCTACGTGTTGAGCTGGCAGCTTTCCAACACCCTGGAGAGCCGCTTCTGTGTGCTCGCCCTGGAGGAAGCTCTGAGGCGGGCCCAACCTCAAATCTTCAACACCGATCAAGGCAGCCAGTTTACCGGCAGCGAGTTCACCTCGGTGCTGGGGCAAGCCGGGGTGCGCATCAGCATGGACGGGCGTGGCCGCTACCTGGACAACATATTTGTTGAACGCTTTTGGAGAACCCTCAAGTATGAAGACATTTACCTGCGCGAATACGCCACGGCAAAGGAAGCCAGCGAAGGGATAGCCCGCTACCTGGACTTCTACAACCACCTGCGCCCCCACCAAGCCCTGGGCTACCGGACCCCGGCCGAAGTCCATGCAATCGGAGCAAAACCAACCTCCCCGCCAATACAGCTTGCGGGCACCTGCGTGCCCGTCTTTGGCTAAGGACAAAATATATTTTTAAAAAATAATATGAACACGATTTCCACCTTAATCCCACGTCAAAATTGTCCAAACAACCCCGTCCACTTCAGTTGAACTGCCTCATTTTTGAACTCTATACTGCGTCTTCTTCCCATGCTTCGATTCTCCATTTAGGAGAATCTCGTGTCCACTTTTTCCAGTGCACATCAATCTGGAAATTATTATCCCCTTAACTTTCTCCGTCGTTCAAGGACATCTGCCTCCTCCCTATTGTCGGCAATTCTTCCAATGTGAGCCTTGTCCTGAAGTCTTCTTTTTATCGATTTACAATATTCTATATTTGTTTCTGTACCATACCAGTTACGACCAAACGCCTCAGCCACAGCATAAGTTGTCCCTGAACCACCAAAAGGATCAACCACCAAGCCATCAATATTTGAGGAGGCAAGTATACACTTTTTCACTAACTCTATAGGTTTTTGAGTCGGGTGCTTTTCCCTTTCCCATGAATTATTGGTTAATGTTGGTATCTCAAAAACATCTTTCGGCTTTGCGCCTTTGTGATGAGGAGTCCAAACATATTCTTTTCCATTCCCATACTGAGAACTCTTTGCTTGTGGATGGTGTGGATATTTTAGAGTGTGGGCATTGTATGGAACTCTTACTTCATCAACATTAAAAATTATTTTGTTACTATTCCTAAAATGCAACAAACTTTCGTGCGACCGCCCCCAGTCATTAGCAAAGTTAGCCTTATTTCGGTAATACCAAACCAACCATTTACACCCCTTAAAGAGACTGCTAGCCGCCCATTTAAGATCAGCTAATATTTCCGAAAAACCACAAATATATAAACTTCCATTAGGTTCCAGCACTCTTTGCGCCTCTTTTATCCATTCAATGCTCCAATGTACATATTCTTGTTGGGATTCAAAAGTATCCCATTCAGCTTTTTTGATATTGTATGGAGGATCAGCAAAAATAAGTTGAACGGAAGACGTTTTTACTGTTTTAAAAAAGGTTATAACATCTGCATTATACAATCTACCAAGGGTTGTAGTGAATAATGGGACTATCTGGTGTTGTAGAGAATTTGCATAATCAGTTAAGTATTTTTGTTCATGCTCTTTCAACACTAACTCAATTTGATCATCACTATAAACACGGTAATTATTAAAGGGGTTTCTCTGTGATGGGAATTTTCCTGTTTTATCCCACCTTCTAAGTGTTTCAGAGCTCACCCCGATTTTTTTTGCAGCCTGGCTAATTTTAAGGTAATTTTCCATAGTTTTTCCCTAATGTTTAAATGTTCATGATGTGCACTGGAAAAAGTGGACACGAGATTCTCCTAAATGGAGAATCGAAGCATGGGAAGAAGACGCAGTATAGAGTTCAAAAATGAGGCAGTTCAACTGAAGTGGACGGGGTTGTTTGGACAATTTTGACGTGGGATTAAGGTGGAAATCGTGTTCATATTATTTTTTAAAAATATATTTTGTCCTTAGCCAAAGACGGGCACGCAGGTGCCCGCAAGCTGTATTGGCGGGGAGGTTGGTTTTGCTCCGATTGCATGGACTTCGGCCGGGGTCCGGTAGCCCAGGGCTTGGTGGGGGCGCAGGTGGTTGTAGAAGTCCAGGTAGCGGGCTATCCCTTCGCTGGCTTCCTTTGCCGTGGCGTATTCGCGCAGGTAAATGTCTTCATACTTGAGGGTTCTCCAAAAGCGTTCAACAAATATGTTGTCCAGGTAGCGGCCACGCCCGTCCATGCTGATGCGCACCCCGGCTTGCCCCAGCACCGAGGTGAACTCGCTGCCGGTAAACTGGCTGCCTTGATCGGTGTTGAAGATTTGAGGTTGGGCCCGCCTCAGAGCTTCCTCCAGGGCGAGCACACAGAAGCGGCTCTCCAGGGTGTTGGAAAGCTGCCAGCTCAACACGTAGCGGCTGAACCAGTCCAACACCACGGTCAAGAAAAGGAATCCTCGGCTCAGCCGCAGGTAAGTGATGTCGCTGCACCATACCTGGTCGGGCCGCTCGACCGCCAAACCCCGCAGCAGATAAGGGAAAATGCGGTGCTGCCGGTGCCCCTGGCTCAAGTTTCGACGCGGATAAATAGCCTCCAGGCCCATTTGGCGCATGAGCCGCTGGATGCGGCCTCGTCCCACTGCATGGCCCTCTCGACGCAGCCACTGGGTCATCCGGCGAGAACCAAAAAACGGATATTGGGTGTAGAGCTCATCCATGCGATGCATGTAGAGAACGTTCTGCTCGCACTGGGCACGGGCCCGATAGTAATAGCTGCCGCGGGCCAGCCCCAGCAACTGACATTGCCTGCCGATACTGATTTTTCCTTGAAGTGGTTGCACCATCTTGCGCCTCTCACCAACCGAATTGTTCAGACTTTTTTTTTAGCCAATCGCATTCTACTTTCAGCTTTCCAATCTCCTGGTAAAGGTGATCTTTTTCCGTCTCGTTGTCCTTGCTGAGAGTCTGCCGCTGGCGCGAAAACAGCTCCGTTGCTCCCTGCAAAAGCTGCTTCTTCCATTGGGTCACCTGGTTGGGATGCACCTCAAAACGACCGGCGATCTCGTTGATGGTATGAGCGCCCCTGATGGCTTCCAGGGCCACTCGGGCTTTAAACTCAGCACTGTATTGTCTTCTCTTTCGTGATTTAATAACATTCATAGGTTAGCGGATTTAGTGGTTCAAGACCACCTTATTCCACTGTCCAGTTTTCCCCGTCCATTTCAACTCGATGGTCTGAGCGCCACCGAGGTATCGACCAAACTTGGGGTCAACACCAACCAATTGTATAGGTGGAAGAGGCTCTATCTGGACGATCAGCAGGGCGAAGCCACCTCAAAGCGACAGAGCAGTCCGAAGGAGATGGCGGCCGAGATAGATCGTCTTCGCAAAGAGCTGCGCCGCTCGGAGCGGATCAACCAGATACTAAAAAAAACGGTGGGCTACTTTGCCAAGGACGAACAATGAAGTACCAGTTTGTCAAAGACAGCGAGGGGCGCTTCAAGATCGAGGAAATATGCTCGGCGATGGGGATTTGTCGCAGTGGCTATTACTGCTGGAGGCACCGAGCGCCCTCGGCCCGGCGGATCGAGGACGAGGGAATCAAGGGGGCGATCCTGAAGGTACACAAAGAGGCCAAGGGCCGCTATGGGCATCGGCCAATGCACCGCCATCTGAAGGATGATGAGGGCATCGATTGCGGCCGTGACCGGGCTCTGCGTCTGATGCGTGAAATGGGAATCAAAAGCACCCAGAGTAAACGCTTTAAGCCATTAAAAACCAACAGTAACCATCCCTATGGTTACAGCCCCAATGTGCTTAGAAAGCATGGCCAGCCGACCCATATCGACGAGGTCTGGGTGGCGGACACGACCTACCTACGGACCCTGGCCGGTTGGATGTACTTGGCCACGGTGATGGACCTGTTCAGCCGACGCCTGCTGGGCTGGAGCGTTTCCAACCACAACGACGCGAAGCTGGTTGGCAAGGCCCTCAAAGCCGCGGCCATGACCCGCGGCACACTGCGCACCGGGATTATTCATCACAGCGATCGGGGCAGCCCCTACGCCAGCGACGACTATCAGAGGCTGGTCTCTGAACTAGGCATGAAGCCGAGCATGAGCGCCCAAGGCAACTGCTACGACAACGCGGCCATGGAATCGTTCTACGGCCGCTTCAAGACCAGCACGATTCGAGGCCGCCACTTTGCCGACGAGCGCGAACTGCGATCAACTTTCTTCGAATACGTGGAAATCTTCTACAACCGATATCGCAAACATTCCTCTCTGAGTTACCAAAGCCCAGTCCAATTCGAGGAAAATATTTGCCCCCCATGGGGGGCAACGAGAAAACAAAACCCTTTACCAAAACAAGCCGCCTGACACACTAATCAATAAACAATGAATATAAGAGAATCCCGTGTCCAACAAATCCAGTACACGTCATTCACAAAACATTAGACAACATTGAACACAAACCTTATACAAATAATTATTAAACTTGGTCAATATCTTTATCGCAATATTGTTCCATATTTGCAGAAAACACTGTATCTAACTGATGATAAAGATATTACGAATAATTATATACTTGTATAAAAGAAAGACTGGATTTTTTAAGATTTTTCCGTAAAAATTATTCGGAATACTATTGTTTTCTTTTCCTTACTTTTTAATCTTACATTACCTAAGGTCAAATTTGACTGCTTTTTTGGTTCAGATATTGGTTTAAGTATCCGGCATCTCCCATCCTGAAACCTCACATTTATTCCAACTCCTTTTCCTCGCCTTTTCAGATTTGAGGCATTTCTTTAGCACAAGAATTAATCGAGGAAGAACCTAAGTTTTTAGCGTGTCTGCCGATGAAGATTGGTGAAAAAAAAAATTAAGCTTTTTTTACTAGACTTTTGACAAAACTTGGATAAGTTTTATTGAGAAAGAGTCTCATTTTCACAGAAAACTTAATTTTTAGACCAATGCTGAACCTGAGCAACCTTTCCATCGGATCAAAGGCGCGCGTCAAATCCATCGACGCCAAAAAAAGCGTGGATCAAAGATTGATGGTGATGGGACTGCTGCCCGGAATGGACGTCAAAGTGGTGCAAGTCGCCCCATTGGGAGACCCTATCGCCATAGAATTTCAAGGCCGGCGCGTGAGTTTGCGAAAGGCCGAAGCGTCCGGAGTCATTCTCGATCTCCTAGTTTAAGAGGCGGAAGCAATACCCAATCATGGCCTTATTGCCTCCATTGGCGCCTGTAAAAACTATCAGGATCGCCTTGATTGGTAATCCCAATACCGGAAAAACGACCCTCTTCAACAACCTGACAGGCTTGCGGCAGCGGGTCGGCAACTACCCGGGCGTGACCATGGCCAAAAAATCGGGCCTGCTGAAATTGGGCCATGACAACGGCAAAGTCGAATTGGTCGATCTGCCCGGCGCTTACAGCTTGTCGGCGGCATCCCTGGACGAACGGATCGTGGTGGACGCTTTAAGCGGGCGCATTGCCGGCATGGATGCGCCCGATGTGGTGGCCTGTGTAGTCGATGCAGCCAACCTTTTGCGGAATCTTTTCCTCACTTCTCAGGCAGCCGAACTTGGCATCCCCATGATCCTGATACTGAACCAATGGGATGTGGCTCGGAGGAAAAATATTCATATCGATTGCGAACTGCTCTCCTCGCGACTGGGAGTGCCCGTAGTCAAGGCGGTGGCCACCCGGAACGAGGGAACAGAGGAAATTCTCCAGGCCATAAATTCGGTTCTGAAGCTCCCCCGAAGAATGCCCTTCATCCAATGGCCCAAGGCCGTCAATGAAGCCACCCATTTGCTGCGGGAGGCCATACAACCCGAATTGAGAAAAGAGCTCAATTCAACCGAACTGCACCGAATATTATTCGATGCCGACTGTGCCGTCCTGGACAGGTTCGGGAAGGATTCCGAAGATATTCGATTGTATGTGGGGCAGGCCAGGGGACTTTTATTCAAAGCGGGCTATAATCCCATGGCGGCGGAAGCCTTGCTGCAATACGAGCACCTGGGCCAACTGATCGACGGGGTAGTCACCCAGCCGGGCAGTGCAAAAACCACCCGCACCGAATCCATCGACCAACTCATGGTGCACCGCGGCTGGGGGTTGGCCATATTTGTCGGCATGATGTACCTGGTTTTCCTATCGGTTTACACCTGGGCCAACCCGTTCATGGATGCCATCCAGACGGGTATCAAGTGGTTTCAGGGCATAGCCGAATCCTGGTTTGCGGCCACTCCCATGCTGGAAAGCCTAATGGTGGACGGGGTCATCGAAGGCGTCGGCGCTTTTCTCGGATTTCTCCCCCAGATAATGATTCTCTTTTTCTTTATCGCATTACTGGAGGACACCGGCTACATGGCCAGAGCCGCCTTTTTAATGGATAAAATGTTCAGTTGGTGCGGCCTCAACGGTAAGAGTTTTGTGCCCCTGCTCTCCAGTTACGCCTGTGCCGTTCCTGGCATCATGGCCACCCGCACGATCGAAGACCCCAAAGCGCGCCTGGCTACCATTTTGATCGCCCCCTTCATGAGCTGCTCGGCCCGCCTGCCGATCTATGTTCTGTTGATCGGAGCCTTCATCGAACCGGTTTACGGCGCTTTTTACGCCAGTATGGCTCTCTTCCTGATGCATTTTGTTGGGCTCGCCGTTGCCATCCCAACGGCATTTGTGTTAAATAAATTCATCCTCCGCACCCGCCCCCAGCCATTCCTCCTGGAATTGCCGGCCTATCGGGTGCCCCGTCTTCGAGACGTTGCCTGGCGCATGATTCAGAGCGGACGGGAGTTCATCAAACGTGCCGGCACCATCATATTTGCCATCACTATCATAGTCTGGGCCTTGCTCTATTTCCCCAGACCGCCCGAAGTGGAAACTGCAACCCGCCAAGCATTTATCGAAGAACAAGCAACGATGCGGCACCTTAGCCGGGAAACCATCCAGGCCGAATTGATCGAACCGGATTCGGATTTGTCTCAGCAACTGGAATACCTGGTTGACAGCGTATACCTGGAACAAAGTTTTATGGGCCGGATCGGTAAAACGCTTCAGCCACTATTTGCCCCGGCTGGCTTCGATTGGAAGATTACGGTGGGGGTGCTGGCCAGCTTTCCGGCCAGGGAAGTTGTCATTTCTACCCTCGGTGTCATCTACAGCCTGGGCGGGGATGTGGTCGAGGAAACCGGAAATTTAAAACAGGCCGTGGCCGACGCCAGATGGACGGATGGAGAACGCATGGGTTCACCGGTTTACATCATGCCGGTGGTGGTGGGAATCCTCATATTTTTCGCCCTCTGCTCCCAATGCGGAGCCACTCTCGCCATAATTACGAAGGAAACAGGTTTACGCTGGGCCGTATTTTCATTTACATATATGACGGCATTGGCCTGGCTGGGAGCGGTGCTCTCTTATCAAATTGGAATTCGCCTCTTCTAGTGTGCAGAGTGCTGCAAAAGTAACGATTTTGAATTAACTTAAAATGAACAACTGGCTCGATATCATCGCAGTAACCTCTGTATTGGCATTTTGCGCGATTTACCTGGGGGTTTATTTTTTCGGCAAAAGCAAGACCGGGAACGCCTGCGGCAAGAGTGATTGCGGCTGTTCCGAAAAAACTAGAAACCTGCCTTCATTGAAAATAGATCGGTAGGAAATTATATACCGCCCTGCTTATCATCGTTCTGTGCAAGAAGCGCCTGGCCGGACTTGTAGTCCTCAAAACGAGACGCCATATAGTTAAGGGTTTGCTCAAGTCCCAAATCCCGAGTGCATTCCCGGCCCAAAATGGCAAATGCCTCCCTCAAGTGAGACGGAACAGGAAAGTGAAAGGAGCATTCACCAGCGGGCTGCACTTTGACCAAGCCGCCCTCCAGCTTTGTTTGTCCGATAACTTCTTCCAAATAGGCAGACAGAAGCGCTGCCCGGCGGGATTTTCTGTCGAAGCCCCGAATGATCCTTCCAACCATATCAGCGGAATAAGAATCGCCCTGGATGACTTTGGTGATGGCGCTGGGCAGCAGCCCGCAAGTGGCAGCCAGCTCGGATTTCTTGCGCCCATCCCGCCGAAGAAATTCTTCCAGTGTTTTGCCCAGCAATTTCATTCATCCACCTCCCCACCCATTTTCGATATCATTATTTATAATTATACATTAGTAATTCTTTTCCTCGACATTTGGAAACTCCTACAAGAGATCGACAACTACGTTATAAAGTTGAGGAAGTTTGCCGCTAAAGATGTAAGCGGAATGCCGTTCGCGGAAAAAACCGCGTATTATAAATCCCGTAAAGGGTGATCTTCTACCCGGCAAGAAGCGATAAAATGCTCTTCCACCCATGCCCGCTCAACCGCTTCCAGGGTTTTGGGCGTCCAGGCGGGTTTATTGTCCTTGTCGATAATCAATGCGCGGATTCCTTCAGCAAAATCGGGATGGGCCGTAAACTGCATGCTGACATCGTATTCAAGCTGAAACACTTCCTTCAGCGATAGCCGCCTCGCCCTTCGGTCCAGCTCAAAAATCACGTGCATGGAGGTGGGAGAACCGTGAAAAAAAGCTTTTCGCCCGCGGGCAATCCAGGGATCCCCGGCATCGGCGTCTCTCAGGGCCGAGGCAATTTCCAGAAGACTATCGCCCTCCGTGACTTTCTGCATGAAATCGAAATGATTCCGCACATTGGAGGCAATCGAGTAATCCTTCAAGTCGGCCTGGACTCCGCGCAAATAACGAGAAAGGACTGCCCTGCTGACCTCAGAGTCGTCATCCCAGGAGAGGCTCAACAGGGCGGCGTAAACCTCCTCTTTTTTATCCGAAGTGATCGGACCCCATCTTTGCTACCACTTTAAGTGAGAGTATTTCCGTAGGTTTGGTATTGTAGGTTTTGCAGCGGGTGGCGCAATGAGGCCGTAGGCCGAATGGAGCCAGCCGCTGCTTTGTTGATTGTTCGCCAGAGTCTGGCAAATGTATTTGGGGAGAGAAAGCCTAATCGGCTGTGGGGGTGTTTCGCGTTGTATTTGTGTCGCCATTGTTCGACCACCACACGCGCTTCGGTCACGCTCAGGAACAGTTCCTGATTAAGGCATTCATCGCGCAAACGATTATGAAAGGATTCTATATGTCCATTCTGCCAAGGGCTTCCTGGATCAATGTATGCGATGGCAATTTCCTGTCGCTGCAGTTCTTCTTTGACTTGGTGGGCTATAAACTCCGATCCGTTGTCCGAGCGGATGCACTGAGGTTTGCCGTTCTCTCTTATGGCATCGTTCAATACCTCTACCACATCGGCACTTTTCAGTGAGCGCGCAACCTTAATGGCCAGGCATTGACGGGTATGTTCATCGATCAGTGTCAAGAGCCTGAGCGGACCGCCCCGGTCGGTGCGATCCGCCACAAAGTCCCAACTCCACACATGGTTGGGCTGCACTGCTCGGGTCGGGGTAGCCGTGGATTGGCCCTGCCGGCGACGGCGCTTGCCAGGCGGCCGCACACCCAGTCCTTCGAAACGACGCACTTTTTGGACGAATTTGCGACTCACGGGCCAACCTTCATGGGTCAACAAAGCGCGGATCCGACGATAGCCATAGCGCGGATCCGACGATAGCCATAGCGCGGATGCTTCTTCGAAAAGGCAATGATGCGTGCCACCAGTTTATGCCTATACTCAGTAGCTTTCTTGGGTTCATACAGGTAGGTTGAGCGGTGCAACCCAAAATACTGACAGGCCCGACGCAGCGAGCACGACCCTTGGGCCAATACATGCTTCACCGCTTCCTTTTTCTGCTTCGGGCCTACCATTTTTTTGCGTTCACCTCCTTGAGCACACGGTTCTCCAGCATCTGCTCGGCTACTATCTTCTTAAGCTGTGTGTTCTCGCGCTCCAGCTCCTTCAGCCGCTTGGCGTCACGCAGCTCCATGCGGCCATACTTTTTACGCCAACGATGGTAGCTTTGAGGACTGATATTGTGGGACCGACAGACATCCTGAATGCCTTTGCCTGCGTCTACTTCGCGCAGTATCGTTATGATTTGTTCAGGGGTGTATCTTTTTTGCTTCATAGGTCTTTCCGGTAATTTCTCCAGAAAGACTCTCACTGGCAATGGTAGTGTTTTCGGCGGTCACATCAGAAGGGATAAAAAAGTCCCCCAAGTCCAGAAAAAGGGCATCGGCAGCGTTCATGGGGGCGCACGTCAGGGAAAGGTAAAGACCGGAACGGCCCGGCATCCTATTCAAAAACCAGGACCCTCCCACATCTGGATATAAACCGATCGTATTTTCCGGCATGGCCAAACGGCTGCCTTCAGTCACAACCCGGTGGCTCGCGCCGTTCATCAAACCGATTCCGGCGCCCATAACAATTCCATGCCCCCAGCAAAGCAACGGTTTCGAGCAGGTGTGGATGATGTAATCGAGCCTGTATTCTTCAGCAAAAAATGCTCCCGCCACGGGATTGTTTATTTCCGGCCCGGGATATTCCAGCATGGACTGGTAAATATTTCGCAGGTTTCCGCCGGGGCAAAACGCTTTTCCTCCAGCCCCCTGCAGCACGATGCAGCAAATTTCGGGATCGGCCTCCCAACGCTGGAGTTGCGCATAAAGAAGCCGGATCATCCCAATGCTCAGGGCATTGAGGGATTTTTCCGCGTTTAAAGTGGCAAAAGCCACCCGTCTGCCGCCAACGGCGCGTTTTTCTTCAAACAATACAGGCGCGACTCTCTCTGATCCTCCCATGACCAATTCCTTCACTCCAGTCGATATAGCGAGGCGGACCCGCGGTTAAAACCGGTATTTGACGCCCATAAGAATGGACCAGCGGGAGGAGAGTTGGGTGGTCTCGCTGACACGATCCTGGTCCAGGAGCGTATCGAGAAAACGATAAACGTAAATACCGTTGGTTTCCCCCGAGCTGTCAGGAAGATGCCGGGCTTCCAGCAGAGGGAAATTTCCGCTGTTGGTCCTTCTGACCAATCCCCAATCGCTGTTGATTAAATTGCCGATATTGAGGATGGCGGCGGAAAATTCGACCCGGTGCCTCTTCAAAAACGTCACCTCGTGAACAAATTTAAGATCGATTTGGTGTATCCAGGGATCCCGCCCGGTATTGCGCGGCACCACCTGGCCTTTGAACAAACTCAAACTCCGGTTATTTTCGACAAATTCCCAAAATGCGTCCTTCTCAGATTCCCTGGTAAAAAGAACCAGGGGGTCGTCCCGGCCATCGGGTATGTAAATAAGATCGTTTGAAAAATTGGAATCCCGATTCATGTCCGTGCGGAAATAGGTATAACTGTAGGGCCGGCCGGTGCGCCCGTCATAAACCATTGATATGGTCGTTTTGGAGTTTTTGAGCAGTTTGAATTGATAGGAAACGACGCCGACCAAACGGTGCCGCACCTCGAAATCGCTGGTCGCAGTGGTATTGTCGTTCGGGTTTTTCGCCTTGTTGTCTCCCCAGATGGAAGAAGCCGAGGAGCCCCTGCCGTCGTTAACAGATTTGGCGCTCCCATAGGTGTAGCCAAAACTCCAGTAAAAGCCCTCTCGCTTCGGTTTTTCCAATTTTATCGTATAATTGGCCGATTTCCCCAGGGTCGTATTGGTTAAAAGAAAAACATTGTCGAATCCCTCGATTGCAAACTCTCGCCGGCCGGAAGGATCCTTGTCATATAAATTTCTACCATCGGGCAAGAAACCTGTCGCCGTGGGGCGGCTGAGGGCAAAATCCTGGGCAAGATTGAGGTGCCGGTAATGGATATCGTTTTTCGTCCAGGACCATTGCGCTTCAAGCGTCAATTGTATGTTCCACCAGGGCAATTTGCGGTCGATCGCAATATTGGTTTTCCAAGAACTGGGCATCTTGAATTCTTCATCCAGTAAATCCACCGCAAAAGTCGGCTGCACTGTATTGGGAATGGGGGGATTATCCCCATCGGAAGAAAACTCCGGCGTATCCCGCCGTGTCGGGCTGGAGCCTATGATGGTGACTCCGTTGCGAACAAGTGGATTGGAAAGCCAGACATGAGGCGCAGTCCCATAGAAGAGCCCTCCGCCGCCCCGCAGTTGGCTTTTACGATCCTCATCAAGCGCCCAGTTGAAGCCTACCCGAGGCTGTATGACAAAATTTCCATCGACAGTGCCCGTGTGCTCTCGTTCAAACTCTTCCTCGAACTCCACGTTGAGTGGAATTTTATCGTCAACGGTGGGAATATCGGCGCGTATTCCGGCTGTAATTTTCAACCTCTCCGTGACATCCCAGGTATCCTTGGCAAATAACGAATAGGTGGTCAGGGCCCAATCGGCCGAGCCGTCGGAATCGCCCAATGCATACCTGACATTATAATTGGCCGCATTTCCAGCGCCGGGCGGAGGAAAAGTGGCGCCAGGTGGGTGAGGAGGGTCGTCCGGCCAGGCCACGGCCCTTTCAAACTCGGCCACCGTGTTAAAACGCCATCTTCCGCGACTGTCGCTGATGAACAAATTATGGTTGTCCACATTTTCAATATTGATCCCGGCCGTCAGGGTGTGATTGCCCAGAAAATAATCGGCGTGAAACTGGAAAATGGTCGTTTTAACCTCCAGAAAATTGGCATGCTCCCCCGATACCCGGCCAAAATTAATTGAGCCGTTATTGCCGTCTGTGCCGTTCACGCTTGAAATCTGCACCTGGGGCGCATCGCTGTTGGGGCTGCTAGTCCTGACGAACTTGCTGAAAGATATTTTCGCTTCGGTGCTGAGGCGGTCGGACCATTTGCTGAACAACTCCGTCACAAAATTGCTGTTTTCCCGGGTTCGCGTATACCAGTAGCTACTGAGGGAAGTTGAGGAGGAACCCCCGAAAGATGGAAACTGTGGATCGTCCCCCTCATTCTTGGTATAACGGAATGTCAAACGGTGGCTTTCGTTAATATTCCAGTCCAGTTTGACTAAAATCTTGTCATCGGTGGATATTTTATCGTCCCCCGTATCCAGGGTTCCCGCTTCAAAACCATACTCCGTAGCCAAAGAGGTAATCTTAGTCAGCTCAGCCTGTGTCGGTTCGAAAAGGCGTATGGGCGGAATCTCCGTCCGTTTAAAACGCTCGAAAGATAGAAAAAAGAAGAGTTTATCCTTGATGATGGGTCCCCCAAAAGTGAAGCCGATTGTACTCTCATCGAAGCTTTCCAGTTTTTGGAAGGTCCCGTCCGGCCCATCGGTTAGGTCGGTAAATTCCAGTCGCTTTCCGGTCAGGCTTTCATTGCGAAAGTAATAATAGAAGCTTCCTTTGAATTCGTTGGTGCCGCTTTTGGTGATCGCATTAATGGTGGCCCCGGTAAAACCCGCCTGCAAAACGTCGTAGGGCGAGGTTTCCACGCTGATCTCCGCGATCGTATCGAGGGAAAAAGGCTGCGTGAGGGATGGCAGACCGTTTTCCTCCAAACCGAAAGTGTCATTGGTCGGCACCCCATCAATCATGATCGAATTGTAGCGATTGTTTTGCCCGCCGGCGGAAATGGCGCCCGTCTCCCGGTCAAAGACGGTCACCCGAGGGTCCAGCCGGGCAAAATCGGTGAGGGAGCGCGTGACGGTGGGCAGACTCTGCAAATCCGTGCTGCTCACATTGGTGGTGGCCCCAAAATTGTCTGCCGAGAAGGTCAGGTTGTATTGGTCGGCAACCACTTCAAATGCTTCCAGGCTGACCACCTCCGCATCGCCTAGCCCAAGGGTGAAATCATAACTCTGGTCCTGTCGCAAGGCCAGATAGACCGCGCTGCGGGTTTCCGAACGATAGCCCAGGGCGGATATGACCAGCGTGTAGGGCCCACCCACCCGCATGCCGCGAAGATTGTAACGGCCGTTGGGCCGGGAGGTGGCATTGAAAGCCGTACCCGTGGGACCGTGCACGGCCCTAATAGAAACGTCCTCAATGGCGGCTCCGTCTTGATCCTTAACCGTTCCATTAATCGCCGTCGAGGTGATGTTTTGCCCGTTCAAAAGGCTCCCGCAAAACAGGAACTGCAATACCGCGAACAAAAATGCGACTCTTGACCAAAAATTCATGAATAACCTCTATCTATTTATTCTAAAAAGGTTGATGAAACCAATAAAAAGTTCCCTATGAGTGAGTGGTATCCAAGATAAGATTGCTACTGTGGTTAGTCAACACCATTGCCGCATTGCAGCCAAAGCATCTTTCATCGATTCGCTTTTGAGAATAAAGCAGGGGCCGGAATTTTGTGTCCGGCCCCCACTTAATCGACAAATATTATAAACTTCAAATTTTCGCTGCCGTAATAATTATTGCCCGAGCGTAACTTCGAATATGCTGAAATCGTCACCCCGTTGAAAAAAGCGCCGGTAGGGACTCGCAGTGTTGTCATCGAAGGTAAAAATCCAGCCCGGAGTATCGCTGAAGAGATACTGCCAGCGATAGGTGCTTTCAGTCAGGAATATCCAATTCTCCAGTCCGAGATCGAATAGAAAAATCCCATTCGTAGTGCTGCCATCGAAAACGAACTGCCAACTATGCTCATCATGGAAAATCCAGGGCCAGAATTCCACATTGTAGTTGAGGTACCAGGACGAAGCTCTCCAGTCGGGAAAACCGTCGATAGGCTCTCCTCCAAAAACATCGAGCGCCCCGCCTTCGACCGTCACCGTGGCAGTATCGCTGTCCACGCTTGCGCTACCATCGCTCACGCGAACCCAATAACTGGTCGTTTCAGACAGAGCCGGTGTGTTGAAATCTTCGCTGGGACCGACAGCCTGCGCGTTGGCTATGACCAGGACCTCCCCGTCCTCAAGGGTCGGTTGAATTTCACTTAAGGTAATGGGATTCCCGGGATCGGTTGCTCCATTAAAATAAAGTTCCACCACATACTGGCTAAGGTCCACATCGGCTCCGGTTCCGTTATAAATTTCGAAAGCCTTGTTGTTGCTGCTTCCTTCGATGTATTCGGAAAAGAAAAGATCGGTGGCAGCCGCATCGGCCGTGTGCATCCCAAGGTCGTCAATGGTATCTTGTGGGAAACCGGTCCATTCTCCTGTTAAATCGGTTTCATTGCCCACAAACCCGTCGGCATTTCCCTGGGTTACGCTTGATTTTCTCACTAGGGTATGTTCACCGGTAGTGGCGTCTCCACTGCCCCAAAAGCCTGCCGTTGGATCAACTCCTATCACTCCGATCACATCGATAAGTACTCCATTTTTACGAAGGCCAAGCGCGTCATCTCCATTATAGAAAGTTACATTGTGGGTGATATCAGCCTCACCTAGAATAGACAAGCCGGCAACGGGAGTGCTTGTGTCGCCGCTTTGACCCTGGAACCACTCATAAACCAAGGTACCGGGGCCTTCCGCATTGACAGTTAATTGAGTCGATTCCCCTCCGCTGATGGTTACACTCTGCGGCTGATCTTTGATGATGAGCTCGGTCGGAATGACGTCTCCTTCCGGATTTTCAGCCCCCGGTGTGTCATCAGAGAATTCTCCTGTGACATCAAAAGAACCGATTACCCATGAATTATCTACAATACTGCGAAATACATGGCCCGCAGTAAATGTCCCGTTTGGAGGAACGTCCGTCCCACCAAAGGCCGCGCCATAGGGAGGTTCATCACCATTCGGTTCCGTTACTGCAACAGCATCGATCACCTCGGTCCACGGAAGGGGATCCACATCGACGACACCATCGTTGTTCAGGTCAATGGTAACTCCCAAATCACCTTCCTGCTCCGCCTGGACTTCCACTCTCGGCCCGGTGTAACCCCGAACGATCATGTGGGTGGTGCTATCGTTGTTTTCAAAAATCAGGTCGAAAAATTGGTTCGTTGGAGTAGCGTTAAGCGTAAAACCAAACTCCGTGCCAAGGAAAAAGCCGCTGGAAGGTATGCTTAACCCATCCAGACTAGTGGCGAACTCAATGGTTCCGCTGCCTTTGGTCGGAAGGTTGGGAGCTTGGCCGGAGTGGTCGCCGAGAACTACGTACCATACCCCATCGAGCGATTCACCGGGAGACCCAGTAATCTCGAAATATTCGTCTATATCGGACCCCGGCATATCGATGTGTATTTCGTTGAGTTGTAATTTGGAGTAGGCGAACGTGGCTGTAAAAAGAACCGCAAACAGGGTCGATAATAGTTTTTTCATAAGTGGAATCTCTACGGGTTAGGTTATAGTAATAATTTGTTAATCAGTATGCCGCGAATAAGATAAGGAACCACTCCATTTGAAATTCTCAGAAAATTCAAATAGAGTGGACCGTCTTTACTCGGATTCAGGTATGCTCCCTAAAAAAAGACACTTCTTTTAAATTAGTCAACACGATAAGAGTGAAGGTTTTCTAAAGTTTTTCCACAATTTTCTAAAAACATCCATAAAAAAAGAGAAGGGCCGGAATTTTTCATCCGGCCCCTCTCGATTAAAGGTTAATTAAAAGTTGGTTTCTCTGCGCATCGCAGCGGCCCCTTACTTAATTCGTTTACGGTATGCTTATCGGTATGCTTATGATCTCACCTTCGGGGTTCTCGAAGAACCTCAGCGCAGGCGTATTCCCCGCGAACGAGAAGTAGTAGCCTTCCGGCAGGAACGGCGACCGGCTGAAGATATACATGAACCTCCAGCTTTCTTCGTTCAGGAATGCCCACTTGCCAATGCCAAGGTCCCACACGAAGATTTTCTCTTCCAGGCTGGCGCTGGAGACAAACTGCCATCCAGATTCATCGTGGTAAATCCACGGCCAGAAGCCCGCAAAGTAGTTCTTATACCAAGGGGAGGCCTTCCAGCCCGGGAACCCTTCGATATCCACTCCTAAGAACACATCCATCACCGTCACCGTCACCGTGTCGCTGTCCACCGTGATGTCACCGTTGCTTATCTGCACCCAGTAGCTGGTCGTCTCGCCCAATGCTCCGGTGTTATACTCGGCGTCACCCTCTCCAATAGTAGTCTTCTTCAATACCAGGGCGTCATCGCCATTGATGAAGGTGGTTTCATGCAGGTCGTCCACCAAATTGTCTCGCGCAGCCAGGATGGTCGCGTCGGCTGAATCGTTCCCGATAACCAGAACCTCTCCATCGGCCAGTTCGTCCGCAATGTCAATCAGGGGCAGGCTGTTGGTCGGGTCCGTCGCTCCGTTGTTGAAGCTTTCCACAGAATAGCCGGCCAAGTCCACCGCAGCTCCTGTGCCGTTGTAGATTTCGTAGGCCTTGTTGTTGCTGCTGCCTTCAATGTATTCAGAGAAGAACAGATCGGTGGCAGCCGCATCGGCCGTGTGCGTCCCCAAGTCGTCAAAGGTATCCTGCGCAAAACCATCCCATTCATCGGTCAGGTCATCCTCGTTGCCGACAAAGCCGTCCGCATCCCCTTGGGTCACACTCGACTTGCGCACCAGGGTATGCTCACCTGTGGTGGCATCGCCACTGCCCCATTCACTGCCTGGATCGACTCCAACCACTCCGATTATGTCGAGGATCTCTACCAAGGCATCAAAGGCATCATCCACCGGGGTGGTGGTGTCGCCGCTTTCGCCTTGAAACCACTGGTAGGTAATGTCGTCGCCGGTGACATCGGTTGTCACCGTCAAAGTGGCCATTTGCCCGACGGTGATGGTGGCATCCATAGGCTGCTCGGTAATATTGATGGGATCGAAAATGTCGATGTTCACCGTGGCTACATCCGTCGTCTCTCCGTCACTTATTTCGTATCGGAAACTATCCGTGGTGGACGCGCCGCCGTCATGGGTGTAGGTAAAGTAACCATCCGCCCCCAATACCAGGGTCCCGTTGGCTACATCGCTCACCGGTGTGGTATTTACGGCAAGTACGGCGTCAATATCCGCGTCTGTGTCGTTGGCCAGGACATTGGGCGAAGATACTGTGCCACCCGTCGTCAGCTTGACAATGTCATAGTTGGCCACCGGGTCGTTGTCATTTACAAGCGTTACCCAAATATCGACTGTTGCTGTGGTTGTGATTCCGGCATTGTCATCCAATACATAGACGAAACTGTCCGTGACGTTCTCGGTGCCGTCGTTAGCATAGACAAATGTGCCGTTGGCATTCAAAGTCAGTGTTCCATGGCCGGGACCACTAAACACGCTCGCTTCCAAATTGTCGCCGGGCAGGTCCTGATCGGTATCGTTGGCCAGCACGCTGGTGACTCCAGCGTCTAAATTATCGGCCGTACCGCCTTCGGTCACTGTCATGTGATCGTCGTTGCCCACGGGCGCTGTATTGACCGGATTTATGGTGATCGAAACCGTCGCGGTGTCTACGACATCCACTTGCCCCCTGATCTCACCGGCTGCGTTTGCCGCCGTGTGGACATTCAAGTACCAAAGACCGGCCTGCAGGGTAGCGGCCTGGGAGCCGGTAAGCGTCGCACTTCCCACTGCGGGGCTTTCAATCAGGCCGATGAACAAATCTATCCTGGCCGCTTCTCCCGACGCTGCCGGCCCGTGAAAATGCATGCCTGTGGCCGCTCCCGTTAACCCATCGTAGGTAATCGTCCAATTAAACAGGTTGGTTTCGGGATCGAAAGTAGCTATTCCGGTGCCAGATGGGGTAGCGCCATCCAAGTCGAGATCGTTTACGACCTGATCAACGTCTATAGAGAATTCAAAAGCCGTGCCCGCCACGAAATCTACTAGCCCATCGTCGCTGATCGTGTAATCAAAGCTGTCGGCAGTAGTCTCGGAGCCGTCGTGGGTGTAGGTGAAATCACCATTGCCAGCAAGAGTCACCGTGCCGTTGGTGGTATCGAAAGTTCCCGGATTGGTCACCGTGAGGTCATCGCCTTCTGCGTCGGTATCATTATCCAAGACGCTGCTGGCTCCACCAATCAATATCGAGGTCGTGCCTCCCTCGTCCACCACGGCGGCGTCAGGCTTGGCTACCGGAGCATCATTGTTCTTCACTATCGCGATGGTGACCGTAGCCGCTCTCACATCGGTGCCGTCGGTCACACTGTAAACAAAGAAGTCCGAGGTGGTTTCGCTGCCATCGTGGGTATAGGTGAATTCACCGTTGGCCAGAAGTTCTACAGTGCCGTTGTCGGTCGCGTTGACCCCAGTGTTGACAACCGAAAGCGGTGAATTATCGAGCAGATCGGTATCGTTGTCCAGCACACTGTCGGCACCGCCATCCAATACCGAGGTGCTGAGGCCTTCTATAGCCACGGCGCTGTCCGGATTAGCCACCACCGGCGAATCGCTCACCAGAGTGATCGTGATATCTAACCTCCCGTTGCGGACCGCCAACCCATCCCCGACGGCGTAATCGAAAAAGTCCGAAGTTGTCTCGCTGCCGTCATGGGTATAAGTGTATTCACCAATGGCATTGATCTGTATGCTTCCATTTTCTGTGGCGATGGAATTGGGCGTAGTTGCCGTCGTCAAAACTTCCAAATCATCGGGGCCATCCGGATCGGTATCGTTCGCCAACAAGGTAGGATTAGTTACAGATACTGTGCCTCCCTCGTCCACAGTTACGGTGTCATCCCCGGGATCGGGCAGGTCGTTGACCGGGAGGATGGTGATAAATACTGTTCCCCCATCGTTGGCCACGCCATCGCTTACTAAATAAGAAAATTCATCCGTCGTGGTCTCGCTGCCATCATGGGTATAAGTAAAAAAGCCGCCTGCGGCCAGGGTTAATGTGCCGTTGTCGGTTGTAATGTTAATAGTCGCCTCCAGCACGTCGCCCGGTAGATCGGCATCGGTGTCATTGGCCAGAACATCCACCTTATTGATAGTGCCGCCCTCGTCCACGGTGGCGTAGTCGTTCACCGCCACCGGCGCATTGTCATTGTCCGGTGCAATGTCGATGGTTACCGTGGCAATGGCCGTGGCTCCGTCTCCATCGGCAACTTCATAAACGAAGCTGTCCGTGCGATGTTCGTCACCGTCATGGGTGTAATCGAAGGTGCCGTCGCCGTTGAGGGTGAAAGCGCTGGCATGGCTCGGCCCGCTAACCACAGCAGCGCTGTCAGTAGTATCGGTGTCGTTGGCCAACACGCTGGTGGCCCCGTCGTCAAGGACTGATATGGTGCCGCCCTCGCCCACGGTGGCTGCATCGTCGTTGGCTACAGGATCAGCGAATGCGAATGAAACCGAGAAAAGTAGAGTCCACAGTGTGGGAAGGAGTTTTTTCATAATTATAGAATGGCTTTGGATTATATAGTGCTTTGGATTATATAGTTTTCGGTTTTGCAGAATGATGAAATCCTAACATCCGGGTATAAGATTTCATAAAATTTTGTGTAATAGCTTCATGCCTGCCCATCTGCCCATCCGAATATTTCGGTTGGTAATTTTCTGTATGTTGGTAGCTTGTCAGGGCTTTGTAAACTATTTTTTTACTTTATTTTTAACAAACACTATCACTATGCTATGTGCTATGCTATGGCAAAAGCAAAAGCAAAAGCAAAAGGCAAAAGCAAAAGCAAAATGGCAAAATACGTTCTATTACCACCACCACCACCACCACCGCAAAAAGCCTCTTTTTTGCATTGCCTAAAAGGTCTGCGGGTTATTTTGCGTTATTTGTCCATCCGCCCCACTAATATATTGAGCCCTAATTATTGAGCCCTAATCTCATTATTGCAAATGTTGGATGGAGATGTGTTGGATGGAGATGTGTTGGATGGAGATGTTGGATGGAGATGTATGTTTTTAACAATTAAGATGTATGTTTTTAACAATTAATAAGAGATAAACCAACGTGAGCTATTTTGCAAGAATCCCAGTCATTTATTTTGGATGGATCGTTTTAACCGCTTCTGCAGGTCTCTACGGCCAGGCGACGGACTTGTTTTTTTCCGAATATGTGGAAGGCAGCGGTAGCAATCAAGCCCTCGAAATCTACAACGGCACAGGGGCGCCGGTAAACCTCGCGGGCTACGAGGTATTGCTCCTCTCCTCCAGCGGAACCGAGTTTGCCACATTTAACCTCAATAGCACCGGAACCAGCCTTGGGAATGGCGAGACTCTCGTCATCGCCAACCCCAATTCCGACCTGGCCCTCCGTTTGCTCTCCGACGCCACTTCAAACGTAGCTTTCTTTAATGGCAGCAATCCGGTGGGCCTGAAAAAAGACGGCGACCTCATCGATCTGATTGGCATCATCGGTGCAGCCGCAGGCCCCTGGGGCAGCGGTGATGATGCCACCAGGGACCACACCCTGCGCCGGCTGGAAAGCGTGACTTCCGGCGATCCCGATGGTTTTGACGATCCATTGGACCTCTCCGCCCAATGGGCCGGTTTCGAGCAGGACAATTTTGATGGCGTGGGAGCCCATCCCGGCCTCAATGCTGGAGGCGGCGGTGGTGGCGGCGAAGACCTCATGGCCGAAATTTTTGAAATTCAGGGCAGCGGAACAAGCAGTGTTTTCGATGACCAGATCGTCACGACCGAAAACAATGTCGTCACCGCAGTCGTCGCCGACGGCTTTTTCATGCAGACCCCGGCCGAGCGGGACGACGATAATCCGGCCACCTCCAACGGCATATTCTTATATACCGACGACCCCCCGGCGGTTGCCGTGGGCGACCTCGTAAATGTCACCGGTATTGTGCAGGAGTTTTTCGAAATGACAGAATTCACTCTCGGACCTGTCGATGGAATGGATGGCCCCATAATTACCGTCCTCTCCTCTGGCAACCCGCTCCCGGCGCACATCCAACTGGACGAATCGAACCCTTCCCCCGACCCGGAATCTCCCATCAATTTCGAGCGCTACGAAGGAATGCGGGTGGCTGTGGCCTCAGGTATCGTAACCGGCCCCACGGATTTCTTTGGAAACCTCCAAGTGGCGGCCAAGTCCACACGCACCTTTCGCGAACCGGGGATTTTGTATCCGGCCGAATCCGGGCGACCGGTCTGGGACGGTAATCCGGAGGTCTTCGAGCTGAATCCCGATGGATTGGGTCTGGACGATGTCGAACTTCCCGCCGGAACCACATTCGATGCCGCGGGCGTCCTCTTTTTCTCTTTCGGGTTTCACCAACTGCTGCCGGACGTTTTCAACTACACAGCGGCGGACCTGCCACGGGCGGTGAGGGACCCCAATCCCGGAGAATTTACCGTCGGCACCCAGAATTTCAGGCAGCTAAACGTTGTCGACATCGATTTCCCGGTCAGGAGTGCGAAATTTTCCCGGCAAATCCGGGAGGTTTTAAAAGCGCCCGACATCCTCGGCGTGCAGGAGGTGCAAACCTTAAGCACCCTGACCAGCCTGGCCGCAAAAATTCAGCAGGACGATGCCGGCATCTCCTACACTGCCTATATGATTTCGACGAGTGGGGCCATCAACAATGGCTTTCTGGTGCGCGACACCATCACCGTCGATACTGTAACCGAAATGGGCCGCGATGAAACTCTATCGACAGGCGGCACTCTGCACGACCGCCCGCCGGTTTTGCTATCAGGAAACTATACAGGAGCAGGCGATCCCTTTCCCATCAAGGTTCTCGTCGTGCATAACCGCTCGCTGATTGATTCAAACTTCACTTTTACCCAAACCAAGCGGCTGGAGCAAGCGCAGTCCATCGCCCAAATGGTGCAGGACATGCAAACAGCGGACCCCAATGTGCATCTAATCGTCACTGGCGATTTCAATGCTTTTGAGTTCACCGACGGCTTTGTCGATATTATGGGCCAGATATTGGGAGACATCACACCTGCTGACAATTCGCGCTCCGGTCCGGATTTGGTCGATCCCAATCTCATCAACCTGATTTTCCGACTCCCTGCCGAGGAACGCTACTCATTCAATCTGGATGGCAATTCCGAAGCCCTCGACCACATCCTGACCTCCATAGCACTCGATCCCTTTGTTGTGGATGTCGCCTATGGCCGCAGTAATTCCGATGCTCCCGCCAGCTTCGATGACGATTCCAGCAATCCACTGCGCTCCAGCGACCACGACGGTATGGTCGCTTTTATTGACACCGGAATCGAGCCGGATGTATTTGGCGGTGTCGATATCGCCGGTTTTCCGGGCTGGAAAGCCTCCGCCTGGTACCTCAACTACAATGTGGCCAGCTGGCCCTGGATCTACCACGATGAACACGGCTGGCAATTTGTATCCGGCAGCAGCACCCCGGACGTCATCTTCCTTTTCGACCAAGGTTTACAGGAATGGATATTTCTCAATGCGAACACCTATCGCTGGCTTTTCTTGTTCAGCAACACCCCCGGCTGGATCTTCAGTTTCGATGACAATACCCCGGACCGCAGGTTTTTCCAAAGACTTGATGATGGATCGCTTTTCAGCATCCCGCCGGATATTGGAAACTAAAATCCGAAAAATCTCGGCAGCCAGAGGCTTAGCCAGGAAAACTTGGTAACCAGGATAAGCGCCAATATCATGCCGCCGTAAAGCGGCAGCAGGGGCCGGATGACCTCGCCAATGGTGGTCCCGCTGACGCTGCAACCGACAAAAAGAACCGTCCCCACCGGCGGGGTGCACAGCCCGATGCTCAGGTTCATAACCATGATAATGCCGAAATGCACCGGGTCGATGCCCAGTTCCGTCACCACCGGCAAAAATATGGGCGTAAATATGAGAACGGCCGGGGCCATATCCATAAAAATCCCTACGGTGAGAAGGAGAACATTGATAAGCAGTAGGACCATCAGCGGGTTTTCCGTCAGCGATAGCAAAATCGCCGTCACATGATGGGGAATGTTCTCATAAGCCATGATCCACGACATGGCCATTGAGGCCCCCACCAAAAGCATGACAATCGAGGTCGTGGCGGCAGCCCGCAGCAATATTTGAGGCAACTCGGAAATACGAACCTCCCGGTATATAAAAACGGAAAGAATAAACGTATAGAGCACCGCCACGGCAGCCGCCTCCGTCGCCGTAAAGATACCCGCCACGATGCCCCCGATGACGACAATGAGCAAAAAAAGACTGGGCAGTGCCCGGATAAAACAGCGAATCGTGGTTTTCAGCGGCAAAAACCTGCTCCGTGGGTATTTCCCACGATAGGCCAGTATGCCGGACACCACCATGAGGGAAAGACCAATCAGGATCCCCGGTAGGTAGCCGGCCAGGAAAAGGGCCGTTATGGACAGCCCACCGGCGGCCAGGGAATAGAGGATCAGTATGTTGCTCGGCGGAATAATCAAACCGGTGGTGGCGGCCGTCAGATTGACCGCGGCGGAAAAGTTTTTATCATACCCCTCCGCCACCATGCGCGGGCCCATCACGCTGCCTATGGCCGAGGCGGCCGCCGTCGCCGATCCGGAGATGGAACCGAATAGCATCGAAGCGAGAATATTGACATATGCCAGGCCGCCCGGGAAAGCCCCCAGCAGGGCTTTGGCAAACTCGACCAATCGCGCCGCAATGCCGCCCCGGTTCATCAATTCCCCGGCGAGGACGAAAAACGGAATGGCCAGCAGGGCAAAACTATCGATCCCGGTCGCCATGACCTGGGCCACGGTGGTCAAAGAGGCCAACGGCGCAATGCTGGTCAGCATGGTCGCCACCGTGGCCAGCCCAATGCAAAAAGAGATGGGCACCCCCAACCCGACCAATAGAAAAAAGGTCAGGGCCAACACAACTATGGGAAACCAATCCATATTTCAGTATTTCCTAATTAATTACTCGAATGAGACGGCGGATGATTTTTCCTGCTCCCCCATTTCCTCTTTACCCTTCGGCGATGAACGAGCGGTCTCCACCAGGGATAAACAGCAATAATGGACCATGATGAGGCCGCTCAGTGGAACCACCGCATAGACCCAGCCCAAGGGCAATCGCATGGCCGCCGACACCTGTTCGAGATGGAATGATATGTAAACCAGCCGCCCCCCTCCGACCACCAGGCCGAACAGGGCAAAGGTCAAAATGGCAACGTCGATGAAGATCAGCAGCGCCTTCTTTTTCAATCCGGCCAGGCGGGCCGGCAATAGGTCAACTCCAAGATGGATTTTTTGCCCCACACCGTAACTGGCCCCCAGCAGGGACACCCAAACGAGCAAAAACCTGGCCAGTTCCTCCGTAAAGGTGCTCGAATCGCGCAGGACGTAACGCGAGAAAACCTGCCACAAGACGTCGATCACGAGCACGGCCATAACCACGCTGAGCATCCCTTCCAGCGCCTTGTCGGTGGCCTTTTTTACGGAAGCTGGATCGGTTATGCTCATTCCGTGTCCTGGATCTGTGTGATTAAAGAGGATAATTCGGGCCGTTTCATATAATCTTCGTAAATAGGCCGCACTTTTTCCCGAAAGAGCGTCTTGTCCGGAATTATGATCTCCACCCCGGCCTGGCGCACGGCCTCCAGCGCTTCCTCGCTCGCTTGCTGCCAAATCTCTTTCTGGAATCGATAAGACTCCAACGCTGCCTCCTGTAGCCAGTTCTGCTCCTCTGCCGTCAAACGCTTCCAGATGTGGACGCTCACCACCAGGATATCCGGCACAGTGATGTGTTCGTCCAGGGTATAAAAGCGGCAAACCTCGAACTGCCGTGAGGTGTATAGAGTCGGGGGATTGTTTTCGGCCCCGTCAACCACCCCCTGCTGCAATGCGCTGTAGAGTTCGCCCCAGGCAATAGGAGTGGCCGAGCCGCCCAGCAGATTGACCGTTCTCAAGGCGGTGGGGCTTTCCGGCGTTCTTATTTTCAGCCCTTTGAGGTCGTCCGGAGTGCGGATGGCCTTGTCCTTGGTATAAAAGCTGCGGCTGCCGGAATCGTAGTAACAAAGCCCCCGCAGCCAGAAATCCTGGCATTCGAGGAGAAGCTTTTGACCGACTTCCCCCTCCAGCACATTAAAATAATGTTCCCGGTCCCGAAAAAGGTAAGGCATGGTAAAAACCTCGTAGGAGGGCGAAAACCCTTCCAGCACCATGGTCGTGGTTTTGGCGATGCCGAGGCTGCCGATTTGCAGCAATTCGAGCAACTCCCAGTCGTTGGCGCCGGCTGGGATAGATGTCGATGCGCATTTTTCCGCCGGATTTTTCCGCCACCTTTTCCGCCAAATACACCATGGCGTGGTGGACGGGGTGCGAAATATCGAGCACATGCCCCAGTTTCACCACCTTCACATCGCGGCGGCTCCCACCGCAGCCTGCCGCCATCAGGCAAACAAACGCCGCAATTAAAATCTTTCCTGGAGACAGCACGTGGTAGGGTAGGTTCTTCTTAAATAATTTAAAACTCTGTTTAATTACGGACGCCGATCTCCTGAGGCCAGACTATTCTCCATTTTCGAAAAACGATAATTGCCTTTGCCCTTTGCCGATCGACACCCTTCAATACAACCAGCCTCTTAATAAAATGGCAACTTTCAGGCAAGTCCCCTACGACGAATTTGTGGAATACCCGGTGGAAGAAATGAAAACCCGGGCCGCCAAATTTTATGCGGAAGTCAAACGGCGGCGCACCATCCGCGACTTTTCCGCCCGCCCGGTGCCCCCGCCCGGTGCCCAGAGAAATCATCGAAAACTGCCTGCGCGCCGCCGCCACCGCGCCCAATGGGGCCAATTTCCAGCCCTGGCATTTCGCGGTGGCAGAAAGCCAGCAAGTCAAAAGGGAAATTCGCCTCGCAGCGGAAAAGGAAGAAAAGGAATTCTACGGCGGACGCGCCCCCGAAGAATGGCTCAGAGCCCTCGAACCGCTCGGCACAGATGAAAGCAAGCCATTTCTGGAAACGGCCCCCTGCCTCATAGCCATTTTTTCGGAATCCTACATCCATCGGGAAGATGGTTCCAAAAGAACCAACTACTATGCCAAGGAATCGGTCGGCATCGCCTGCGGGGTACTCATCACGGCCCTGCACTGCTGCGGGCTGGCCACCCTCACTCACACGCCCAGCCCCATGAATTTCCTCAATCAGATTTTAAATCGCCCGCCCAACGAAAAACCCTTCCTCCTGCTGGTGGTCGGCTACCCCGCCGAAAACGTCCGCATACCGTCGCTTACCAAAAAGCCACTCGATCAAATATCCAGCTTCATTTGAGCTTTCTCCCATTTTTGCCGATAAATAATTTAGCCCCAAATAAGAGGTTGATATTTAAAACCGGAAATGGATACTAGTCGCTCCTCAATCGCCAACGGCCCGCGATTGCAAGCCGGGCTCATCAAATCAAATCAGCGACCGGACGGAGAGATGGCTGAGCGGCTGAAAGCGCTCCCCTGCTAAATAATTTATAAACTCTGTCGGGTATCGAGGGTTACGGATCGCCGATCTCTCTCCGCCATCCGCGCAGACTATTCGTCCATTTTCAAGAGGAACGATAATTGCCTTTGCCGAGGGTTTGACCGATCGACAGCGCAGATGGGCAATACAAACCATGCCTCTTAATAAAATGAACAACTTTCAGGCAAGTCCCCTACGACGAATTTGTGGAATACCCGGTGGAAGAAATGAAAACCCGGGCCGCCAAATTTTATGCGGAAGTCAAACGGCGGCGCACCATCCGCGACTCTTTTCCGCCCGCCCGGTGCCGTGGCCGCCCGGTGCCCAGAGAAATCATCGTAAAAACTGCCTGCGCGCCGCCGCCACCGCGCCCAATGGGGCCAATTTCCAGCCCTGGCATTTCGCGGTGGCAGAAAGCCAGCAAGTCAAAAGGGAAATTCGCCTCGCAGCGGAAAAGGAAGAAAAGGAATTCTACGGCGGACGCGCCCCCGAAGAATGGCTCAGAGCCCTCGAACCGCTCGGCACAGATGAAAGCAAGCCATTTCTGGAAACGGCCCCCTGCCTCATAGCCATTTTTTCGGAATCCTACATCCATCGGGAAGATGGTTCCAAAAGAACCAACTACTATGCCAAGGAATCGGTCGGCATCGCCTGCGGGGTACTCATCACGGCCCTGCACTGCTGCGGGCTGGCCACCCTCACTCACACGCCCAGCCCCATGAATTTCCTCAATCAGATTTTAAATCGCCCGCCCAACGAAAAACCCTTCCTCCTGCTGGTGGTCGGCTACCCCGCCGAAAACGTCCGCATACCGTCGCTTACCAAAAAGCCACTCGATCAAATATCCAGCTTCATTTGAGCTTTCTCCCATTTTTGCCGATAAATAATTTAGCCCCAAATAAGAGGTTGATATTTAAAACCGGAAATGGATACTAGTCGCTCCTCAATCGCCAACGGCCCGCGATTGCAAGCCGGGCTCATCAAATCAGCGACCGGACGGAGAGATGGCTGAGCGGCTGAAAGCGCTCCCCTGCTAAGGGAGTATACCCTTTGTCGGGTATCGAGGGTTCGAATCCCTCTCTCTCCGCCATCCGCGCAGCGACGTCAGCAAGAGGAATGAAAAATCCAAGCCGAGGGTTTGACGGAGCGAAGCGCAGATGGGCCATGCAAAGCATGGGTCCGAAGGACTTGAACAAAGTTCAACCAATCCCTCTCTCTCCGCCATTTATACGCCGTTAAAAATAGTCTCCTGGGGGAAATCCGAACTTGTGATGATGGAAATTTAATGCATTATTCGATCCTTACCGATGTGCATCGCCCGGGTTATAATCGCCATTGGCTGTTTCCACTGCTCACTCATGGCTCTCGTCGTCGAGGCGGCGGAACGTGTTACCGTGGCAGCATTTTTCCGCGACGAGCAGATTCGGTCGGTAAAAATTGCCCCAGACGGTCAATACCTTGCCTACCTGCGTGCCCCACAAAGGCAAATATACCCTTTTCACCGTTCGAATCGGCGATCCGGACAGTGTAAGGGGGATAATCGGCCGGTGGAAGACGGATGTATCTAGGTTCTTTTGGTTGGGTCCGGAATACCTTATTTTTTCGGCTTCCTACGAGCGCTATTACGCACTCGGGCTGTATTCAATTCACCGCGAAACCCGGCGCCAGAAGGAACTCCTCTCCGGGCGTCCGCATAAAATCTTCGATACGTTACCGAATGATGCGGAGAGATTTCTGATCGCGTTATACAGCAAACGGACGCTGTATCCAGACTTGAGTCTGATCGATATCAATGGCCTGCATCCGGTGATTCACTTTCCCAATCCGGGCGAAGCCACCTGGTTTATCGATGACTACGATGAATCGATACGGCTGATCCATTTCCTTGACGGGAATCGGGGCTACTATAAATATCGCCCGCACGTCCGTGCCGTCGGTTATGCTATAGACAAAAAAGTCTACGATGGTCTCACTGCCATCGTGGGTATAGGTGAACTCACCGTTGGCCGCCAGGTTGACAGTTCCATTATCCGTTGCATTCACACCGGTATTGATGACCGTGAGGACCGAGTTGTCCGGTGCATCGGTGTCATTGGCCAATACACTGGTGGCGCCGCCATCCAGTACCGAGGTGCTGCCACCTTCAGTTGTCACGGTGCTGTCCGGATTGGCCACTGGCGGCGAGTCGCTCACCGGGTTGATAGTGATTTCGACCCTCGCAACGCGCGAATCCTCCTCAACACCATCGCTGACGGTGTAATCGAAAAAGTCCGAAGTCGTCTCACTGCCATCATGTTCATAAACAAAAGTGCCGTCCTCCCCCAGGGTTACCTCGCCGTTGGTGGTTGTGATGGTGCCCGTTGAAGTCACCGTCAGATCATCGTCCTCGGCATCGTCATCATTGTCCAATACGCTATTATCACCGCCAGTTAAAATCGAAACCGTGCCTCCTTCGTCCGCAGACGTTGCGTCATCCACGGCATTGGGCGGGTCGTTCACAGGGTTGACGGCTATATTGACCGTCCCCACATCCGTGAACTCTCCATCGCTTACTATATAATCAAAGCTGTCAGTGGTGGTCTCGCTGCCATCATGGGTATAGGTGAAAAAGCCTCCTGCCGCCAATGTTAAGGTGCCGTTGGAAGGGCCACTATCAATAGTCGCGGAAAGCACATCGGGAGGAAGATCGACATCGGTGTCGTTGGCCAATACATCCACGTTATTTATGGTGCCCCCCTCGTCCCCGGTGGCAAGGTCGTCCACCGCAGTAGGTGGATCGTTCTGATCAAGATTGATGGTAATTGTGACCAATGCCGTATCGGAATCTCCCGATCCATCGTTGACAGTATATACAAAGCTGTCGGTAGTTGTCGAAGTTCCATCGTGGGTATAAGTAAATGTGCCATTGGCTAACAGAGCCACATCACCATTCAGAGGATCGGTTGCAGGATTGTGATCTAATATTAGAGTATCGCCATCGGCATCGGCGTCGTTGGCTAGCAAGCTCGTAACACCATTATCAAGTGTAGAAACAGATCCACCTTCGCTTACAGTGGCAGATTCCCCAGTGGCTACAGGTGAAGCAGCGTTTGTGGATGGGGAGGGATTAGCGGCTCCTGGCGTATCGGTAACTCCTAAGTCGAAATCGCCAATGACCCAATCTCCCGAAGTTCTGTCGCGAAATGCATGCGCTGGAACAAATGAGCCGTCCGGTCCTATATCAGCTCCACCAAGACCTACGGCATAAACCTCGTCTCCGGTGCCCACTGATTCAATCAGACTGACAGCATCAAGAACAGATGTCCACGGAGTCGTATCCAATACTCCATCTGGTTCATCATCCAGAAAGGATTCATCTAAAACACCGGTTAAACCCGTAACAAGCAAATGAGTTACGTTATCGCTATTTTCGAAATCGAGTTCAAAACCCGTAAAGACCGCATCGGCTGTCCCTAACCCGGATATTTCGTAAAAAAAGTATCGTTGATATGCTTAACTGCTGATATACAGCAGGATAGATCAATAATTAAAGCAATATCAGCGATGACAAAAGGTAAACAATTAAAGCTACAGTTGACAAGGGTAAAAGGCCGCCGTGTGCGGGTTGATTTCAAGGGCGGAGAGGTTACTTCGGATGCCGGACTGCTTTTGATCCGGGAAGTGGATCGGCAGTTGGGCTTGACCGAACGAGCGGCCCGACAGTTAGTGGACAAACGGCAGAAGGGCAAAGTACGCCATGAGGTATTGGGGATGCTGCGGCAGCGCGTTTACGGGCTGGTGGCGGGCTATGAGGATTTGAACGACTTTGATACCCTGCGCCACGATCCATTGTTGCAAACGGTAACGGGGCGCATTGAAACGTTGGCCAGCGCGCCGACTTTGTGTCGTTTTGAAAACGGGCAGGATCGGCGGGCGGCCTTTGCGGTAAACGAGCTGTTGGTCGAACAGTTCATGGGCTCCTTTGCCGAGGAACCCGAAGAGATCATCCTGGACTTTGACGCCACCGACAATCCGGTGCACGGGCTCCAGGAGGGACGTTTTTTCCACGGTTATTATGATCATTACTGTTTTCTGCCGCTATATGTTTTTTGCGGTGATCAGCTGCTGGTGGCCTACCTGCGGCCGAGCAAGATCGATGCCAGCAAGCATGCTGGGGCCATCCTCAAATTGCTGGTTAAACGGATTCGCCAAAGCTGGCCCCGTACGCGGATTATTTGGCGCGCCGACAGTGGATTTTGTCGAGACCGGATACTCTCTTGGTGCGACCGCAACGAAGTTAGTTACATCGTGGGGATGGCTCGCAATGCACGCTTGCAGCAAGACGCCCAGCAGTTGCAAAAGCAGGCCAAAGAATGGTTCGAACTAAGGGGTAAAAAACAACGGTTATTCCAGGACTTCGTCTATGCTGCCGATTCGTGGCGATGGCTGCGGTTGGTCATCCATAAAGCCGAACACACCGCACAGGGGTCCAACCCGCGCTTCGTGGTGACGAACCTGCCGGGCGATCCCCAGGAGCTTTACGACAAGGTATACTGTGGCCGCGGTGAAATGGAGAACCGAATCAAGGAACAGATGCAATTGTTCAGCGAGCGCACCAGCGCCCATCAATGGTGGGCCAATCAGTGCCGATTGCTCTTGTCGGCGCTGGCCTACACCTTGATGGAAGCCATGCGCCGGTTAGCCTTAAAAGGGACGAAGTGGGCGCGGGCCCAATGGCACACCCTGCGGCTCAAATTAATCAAGATCGGAGCGGTCATCGTGCGCAACACCCGAACGATTCACTTTCACCTAAGTGAGAGTTATCCTTGGGCCAGTCTTTTCAACCATGCGGCCCGCCGATTGGTGCCAACCTAAAGGGTGCATTGGTGCTGCCCCCGGCACTACCGAACCAATGGGGGAAAGGGGGCAGTGTCTCTACACCCTGAAAAACACCTAAAAATCAAGACGATCTGCTCAAAATACAAAGAAATCCATCTCCAATAGCAATAACGAGCCAAACTTTACCCTTCATGAAATATCCGGGCTAAGGTGAAAGTGGCCTCCGCAGCCACGAAGAAACCGCTTGCTGGAACCGTGCCGCTTAGTGCGACGACCGCTTCTACCTTCCCACTGGGACTATCTCCAAGAACCAGATAAGTGACTCCCTCGAGCGATTCGCCGGGAGTTCCTGAAAGTTCAAAATATTCGTCATCGTCGCCGCCGCCTTGGTCAATGCGAACTTCGTTGATCAGTAAGGTGGGAAAAGCGTAGGAAACTGCGAAGAGGAGAGACGTGAGAGTGGCCAGGTATTTATTCATGATTCTATTCATGATTCGATATTTTTGGTTATCCGGTTGTGAAAATAAAATGCGTAGTTAGAGGCTGTCCCAAAAATATAAAGATTTTATAGTCAACTGGATGACGTTGATAAAAAGAGCCGGAAAGAGCAAGTTTTTGCTCGATCCGGCCAAAAAAGGGTTCTATAATTGAGTTAGCGAAAATCAATATAGCCCTTTCTATGAAAAATATAGCCATCCAATGCCTCCTGCGTCCAGCTTTAACTGTGGTCGACCGGTGCCTCGATTACGATAACTTCCGCGCCACCATTGATCGAATCGATCGGCTGCTGATCGACTCGGAGGTGGAATCGCAGGCCATTGAGCTGGCCTTGGAGGGGTGGCCGCCAATGGGTCTAAAGGCCCGGCGGCAGCGGGCCAGTTTTGCCATCAAGGCACTGCGCATGGATACGCTGGGCCGTCTGCTCGGAGGGATTTCGTTTCGGCATTTGTCGCGGGCTCTGGGCAGCAGCGATCTGTTGGCCGACTTTTGCCGTGTCCGGCAGATCGATGGCATCAGGGGCATCTCCAAAAGCACCCTGGAGCGGGCCTCGAAGTTTTTCAGCGAAGAGCAGTTGAGGGCCTTGCACCGGACCTTGACTGAGGTGGTGGGCGATGCCCTTCTGGCCCGGCAGGTGGGATTGGACAAGCCGATTGACCCCACCATTTGCCTGATCGACGGCACCTGTTTGGAGGCTAACATTCATTGGCCGACGGACTGGGTATTACTCAAGGATGTAGCCGGCACGTTGCTCAAAGCGATCCGGCTGATCCGCGAGAAGGCCGGTGTGCGCCATCGCATGCCGATCGAACCGGAGCCCTTGGCTCGGCAGATGAATCGGCTGTGCATACAGATGACCCACAGCCGGCGGCGAAAGGACAGCGCGCGGCAGCGCAAGGGTATCTTGAGGCAGATGAAAAAGCTGCTCAAACGGATCGGGGAGCATGCCCGCAGTCACCGGGAATTATTGCAAGCCTGCTGGGAGCAAAGCGATTACAGCGAAAAACAGGTCCAACAGATCCTCGCCCGGATGGAGCGCATGAGCGAGCAAATCCCGGTGGTCATCAAACAGGCGCACGAGCGGATCATTGGCGGCCGGCAGGTGAAAAACGCAGAGAAAGTCTTGAGTGTTTACGAACTCGATGGGCAGGTGATTGTGCGAGGTAAAGCGGGCCAAGAGGTCGAGTTCGGCAACACCCTGTTTTTGGGAGAAAGCGTTGAAGGGTACCTGCTGGACTGGAAACTCTACGGCAGCCGAACTCCAAGCGAAAATGAACAAATGCAAGAGAGTTTGCAAAGACAGAACCGCTTCAACCTGGAAGAACCCATAGCGGCCATGTGCGCGGACCGGGGATTTGCCTCCCAGCGGGCCCGCCGGCAGTTAGCCCAGGAGGGAATCTACGACGCGCTCTGTCCACGCGATCCGAAGCAGTTGAAAAAACGGATGGAGGAACCACTGTTCAGACAATTGCAAAAGCGCCGGGCCAGCACCGAAGGGCGGATCGGGGTATTGAAGGATCGCTGGCAGGCCGGGCGGTTGCGCAGCAAAGGCTTTGCCAACCGCTCGATCAGCGTAGCCTGGTCGGTACTCTCGCACAACCTATGGAAAGTAGCCAAGATGCTGGCCCAGCAAGACGAACTAAAAACCAAAGCGGCGGCCTAGAGAGCGGCAAAGCGGCGGCCTAGAGAGCGGCCTAGAGAGCGGAAAAGCAAGGACAATACTTTTTCACAGCCGTACTGTCGGCTCATACAAAGAAAACCAGGCAACCGGACCCCAAAACCAGTATCCTAACGTCATAGGAGAGCAAAGTTACGTCATAGGAGAGCAAAGTTGATACTCTCCCAAATGCAAATACCTCTAAAATGAGCGCCTATCAAAAGCCCTCGCAAAAATCACCCTTTTGGGACAGCCTCTAGTTACGGCTGTATGATCCAAGTTCAGTACTTAAAAGCACATAAAAAATTAAAACGCAAGGACTTATTCACCAATACATTGGTAGAGCATACACCATTAATCAAGACTGTTCTTTTAAATTAGTCAACACGATAAGAGTGAAGGTTTTCTAAAGTTTTTCCACAATTTTCTAAAAACATCCATAAAAAAAGAGAAGGGCCGGAATTTTTCATCCGGCCCCTCTCGATTAAAGGTTAATTAAAAGTTGGTTTCTCTGCGCATCGCAGCGGCCCCTTACTTAATTCGTTTACGGTATGCTTATCGGTATGCTTATGATCTCACCTTCGGGGTTCTCGAAGAACCTCAGCGCAGGCGTATTCCCCGCGAACGAGAAGTAGTAGCCTTCCGGCAGGAACGGCGACCGGCTGAAGATATACATGAACCTCCAGCTTTCTTCGTTCAGGAATGCCCACTTGCCAATGCCAAGGTCCCACACGAAGATTTTCTCTTCCAGGCTGGCGCTGGAGACAAACTGCCATCCAGATTCATCGTGGTAAATCCACGGCCAGAAGCCCGCAAAGTAGTTCTTATACCAAGGGGAGGCCTTCCAGCCCGGGAACCCTTCGATATCCACTCCTAAGAACACATCCATCACCGTCACCGTCACCGTGTCGCTGTCCACCGTGATGTCACCGTTGCTTATCTGCACCCAGTAGCTGGTCGTCTCGCCCAATGCTCCGGTGTTATACTCGGCGTCACCCTCTCCAATAGTAGTCTTCTTCAATACCAGGGCGTCATCGCCATTGATGAAGGTGGTTTCATGCAGGTCGTCCACCAAATTGTCTCGCGCAGCCAGGATGGTCGCGTCGGCTGAATCGTTCCCGATAACCAGAACCTCTCCATCGGCCAGTTCGTCCGCAATGTCAATCAGGGGCAGGCTGTTGGTCGGGTCCGTCGCTCCGTTGTTGAAGCTTTCCACAGAATAGCCGGCCAAGTCCACCGCAGCTCCTGTGCCGTTGTAGATTTCGTAGGCCTTGTTGTTGCTGCTGCCTTCAATGTATTCAGAGAAGAACAGATCGGTGGCAGCCGCATCGGCCGTGTGCGTCCCCAAGTCGTCAAAGGTATCCTGCGCAAAACCATCCCATTCATCGGTCAGGTCATCCTCGTTGCCGACAAAGCCGTCCGCATCCCCTTGGGTCACACTCGACTTGCGCACCAGGGTATGCTCACCTGTGGTGGCATCGCCACTGCCCCATTCACTGCCTGGATCGACTCCAACCACTCCGATTATGTCGAGGATCTCTACCAAGGCATCAAAGGCATCATCCACCGGGGTGGTGGTGTCGCCGCTTTCGCCTTGAAACCACTGGTAGGTAATGTCGTCGCCGGTGACATCGGTTGTCACCGTCAAAGTGGCCATTTGCCCGACGGTGATGGTGGCATCCATAGGCTGCTCGGTAATATTGATGGGATCGAAAATGTCGATGTTCACCGTGGCTACATCCGTCGTCTCTCCGTCACTTATTTCGTATCGGAAACTATCCGTGGTGGACGCGCCGCCGTCATGGGTGTAGGTAAAGTAACCATCCGCCCCCAATACCAGGGTCCCGTTGGCTACATCGCTCACCGGTGTGGTATTTACGGCAAGTACGGCGTCAATATCCGCGTCTGTGTCGTTGGCCAGGACATTGGGCGAAGATACTGTGCCACCCGTCGTCAGCTTGACAATGTCATAGTTGGCCACCGGGTCGTTGTCATTTACAAGCGTTACCCAAATATCGACTGTTGCTGTGGTTGTGATTCCGGCATTGTCATCCAATACATAGACGAAACTGTCCGTGACGTTCTCGGTGCCGTCGTTAGCATAGACAAATGTGCCGTTGGCATTCAAAGTCAGTGTTCCATGGCCGGGACCACTAAACACGCTCGCTTCCAAATTGTCGCCGGGCAGGTCCTGATCGGTATCGTTGGCCAGCACGCTGGTGACTCCAGCGTCTAAATTATCGGCCGTACCGCCTTCGGTCACTGTCATGTGATCGTCGTTGCCCACGGGCGCTGTATTGACCGGATTTATGGTGATCGAAACCGTCGCGGTGTCTACGACATCCACTTGCCCCCTGATCTCACCGGCTGCGTTTGCCGCCGTGTGGACATTCAAGTACCAAAGACCGGCCTGCAGGGTAGCGGCCTGGGAGCCGGTAAGCGTCGCACTTCCCACTGCGGGGCTTTCAATCAGGCCGATGAACAAATCTATCCTGGCCGCTTCTCCCGACGCTGCCGGCCCGTGAAAATGCATGCCTGTGGCCGCTCCCGTTAACCCATCGTAGGTAATCGTCCAATTAAACAGGTTGGTTTCGGGATCGAAAGTAGCTATTCCGGTGCCAGATGGGGTAGCGCCATCCAAGTCGAGATCGTTTACGACCTGATCAACGTCTATAGAGAATTCAAAAGCCGTGCCCGCCACGAAATCTACTAGCCCATCGTCGCTGATCGTGTAATCAAAGCTGTCGGCAGTAGTCTCGGAGCCGTCGTGGGTGTAGGTGAAATCACCATTGCCAGCAAGAGTCACCGTGCCGTTGGTGGTATCGAAAGTTCCCGGATTGGTCACCGTGAGGTCATCGCCTTCTGCGTCGGTATCATTATCCAAGACGCTGCTGGCTCCACCAATCAATATCGAGGTCGTGCCTCCCTCGTCCACCACGGCGGCGTCAGGCTTGGCTACCGGAGCATCATTGTTCTTCACTATCGCGATGGTGACCGTAGCCGCTCTCACATCGGTGCCGTCGGTCACACTGTAAACAAAGAAGTCCGAGGTGGTTTCGCTGCCATCGTGGGTATAGGTGAATTCACCGTTGGCCAGAAGTTCTACAGTGCCGTTGTCGGTCGCGTTGACCCCAGTGTTGACAACCGAAAGCGGTGAATTATCGAGCAGATCGGTATCGTTGTCCAGCACACTGTCGGCACCGCCATCCAATACCGAGGTGCTGAGGCCTTCTATAGCCACGGCGCTGTCCGGATTAGCCACCACCGGCGAATCGCTCACCAGAGTGATCGTGATATCTAACCTCCCGTTGCGGACCGCCAACCCATCCCCGACGGCGTAATCGAAAAAGTCCGAAGTTGTCTCGCTGCCGTCATGGGTATAAGTGTATTCACCAATGGCATTGATCTGTATGCTTCCATTTTCTGTGGCGATGGAATTGGGCGTAGTTGCCGTCGTCAAAACTTCCAAATCATCGGGGCCATCCGGATCGGTATCGTTCGCCAACAAGGTAGGATTAGTTACAGATACTGTGCCTCCCTCGTCCACAGTTACGGTGTCATCCCCGGGATCGGGCAGGTCGTTGACCGGGAGGATGGTGATAAATACTGTTCCCCCATCGTTGGCCACGCCATCGCTTACTAAATAAGAAAATTCATCCGTCGTGGTCTCGCTGCCATCATGGGTATAAGTAAAAAAGCCGCCTGCGGCCAGGGTTAATGTGCCGTTGTCGGTTGTAATGTTAATAGTCGCCTCCAGCACGTCGCCCGGTAGATCGGCATCGGTGTCATTGGCCAGAACATCCACCTTATTGATAGTGCCGCCCTCGTCCACGGTGGCGTAGTCGTTCACCGCCACCGGCGCATTGTCATTGTCCGGTGCAATGTCGATGGTTACCGTGGCAATGGCCGTGGCTCCGTCTCCATCGGCAACTTCATAAACGAAGCTGTCCGTGCGATGTTCGTCACCGTCATGGGTGTAATCGAAGGTGCCGTCGCCGTTGAGGGTGAAAGCGCTGGCATGGCTCGGCCCGCTAACCACAGCAGCGCTGTCAGTAGTATCGGTGTCGTTGGCCAACACGCTGGTGGCCCCGTCGTCAAGGACTGATATGGTGCCGCCCTCGCCCACGGTGGCTGCATCGTCGTTGGCTACAGGATCAGCGAATGCGAATGAAACCGAGAAAAGTAGAGTCCACAGTGTGGGAAGGAGTTTTTTCATAATTATAGAATGGCTTTGGATTATATAGTGCTTTGGATTATATAGTTTTCGGTTTTGCAGAATGATGAAATCCTAACATCCGGGTATAAGATTTCATAAAATTTTGTGTAATAGCTTCATGCCTGCCCATCTGCCCATCCGAATATTTCGGTTGGTAATTTTCTGTATGTTGGTAGCTTGTCAGGGCTTTGTAAACTATTTTTTTACTTTATTTTTAACAAACACTATCACTATGCTATGTGCTATGCTATGGCAAAAGCAAAAGCAAAAGCAAAAGGCAAAAGCAAAAGCAAAATGGCAAAATACGTTCTATTACCACCACCACCACCACCACCGCAAAAAGCCTCTTTTTTGCATTGCCTAAAAGGTCTGCGGGTTATTTTGCGTTATTTGTCCATCCGCCCCACTAATATATTGAGCCCTAATTATTGAGCCCTAATCTCATTATTGCAAATGTTGGATGGAGATGTGTTGGATGGAGATGTGTTGGATGGAGATGTTGGATGGAGATGTATGTTTTTAACAATTAAGATGTATGTTTTTAACAATTAATAAGAGATAAACCAACGTGAGCTATTTTGCAAGAATCCCAGTCATTTATTTTGGATGGATCGTTTTAACCGCTTCTGCAGGTCTCTACGGCCAGGCGACGGACTTGTTTTTTTCCGAATATGTGGAAGGCAGCGGTAGCAATCAAGCCCTCGAAATCTACAACGGCACAGGGGCGCCGGTAAACCTCGCGGGCTACGAGGTATTGCTCCTCTCCTCCAGCGGAACCGAGTTTGCCACATTTAACCTCAATAGCACCGGAACCAGCCTTGGGAATGGCGAGACTCTCGTCATCGCCAACCCCAATTCCGACCTGGCCCTCCGTTTGCTCTCCGACGCCACTTCAAACGTAGCTTTCTTTAATGGCAGCAATCCGGTGGGCCTGAAAAAAGACGGCGACCTCATCGATCTGATTGGCATCATCGGTGCAGCCGCAGGCCCCTGGGGCAGCGGTGATGATGCCACCAGGGACCACACCCTGCGCCGGCTGGAAAGCGTGACTTCCGGCGATCCCGATGGTTTTGACGATCCATTGGACCTCTCCGCCCAATGGGCCGGTTTCGAGCAGGACAATTTTGATGGCGTGGGAGCCCATCCCGGCCTCAATGCTGGAGGCGGCGGTGGTGGCGGCGAAGACCTCATGGCCGAAATTTTTGAAATTCAGGGCAGCGGAACAAGCAGTGTTTTCGATGACCAGATCGTCACGACCGAAAACAATGTCGTCACCGCAGTCGTCGCCGACGGCTTTTTCATGCAGACCCCGGCCGAGCGGGACGACGATAATCCGGCCACCTCCAACGGCATATTCTTATATACCGACGACCCCCCGGCGGTTGCCGTGGGCGACCTCGTAAATGTCACCGGTATTGTGCAGGAGTTTTTCGAAATGACAGAATTCACTCTCGGACCTGTCGATGGAATGGATGGCCCCATAATTACCGTCCTCTCCTCTGGCAACCCGCTCCCGGCGCACATCCAACTGGACGAATCGAACCCTTCCCCCGACCCGGAATCTCCCATCAATTTCGAGCGCTACGAAGGAATGCGGGTGGCTGTGGCCTCAGGTATCGTAACCGGCCCCACGGATTTCTTTGGAAACCTCCAAGTGGCGGCCAAGTCCACACGCACCTTTCGCGAACCGGGGATTTTGTATCCGGCCGAATCCGGGCGACCGGTCTGGGACGGTAATCCGGAGGTCTTCGAGCTGAATCCCGATGGATTGGGTCTGGACGATGTCGAACTTCCCGCCGGAACCACATTCGATGCCGCGGGCGTCCTCTTTTTCTCTTTCGGGTTTCACCAACTGCTGCCGGACGTTTTCAACTACACAGCGGCGGACCTGCCACGGGCGGTGAGGGACCCCAATCCCGGAGAATTTACCGTCGGCACCCAGAATTTCAGGCAGCTAAACGTTGTCGACATCGATTTCCCGGTCAGGAGTGCGAAATTTTCCCGGCAAATCCGGGAGGTTTTAAAAGCGCCCGACATCCTCGGCGTGCAGGAGGTGCAAACCTTAAGCACCCTGACCAGCCTGGCCGCAAAAATTCAGCAGGACGATGCCGGCATCTCCTACACTGCCTATATGATTTCGACGAGTGGGGCCATCAACAATGGCTTTCTGGTGCGCGACACCATCACCGTCGATACTGTAACCGAAATGGGCCGCGATGAAACTCTATCGACAGGCGGCACTCTGCACGACCGCCCGCCGGTTTTGCTATCAGGAAACTATACAGGAGCAGGCGATCCCTTTCCCATCAAGGTTCTCGTCGTGCATAACCGCTCGCTGATTGATTCAAACTTCACTTTTACCCAAACCAAGCGGCTGGAGCAAGCGCAGTCCATCGCCCAAATGGTGCAGGACATGCAAACAGCGGACCCCAATGTGCATCTAATCGTCACTGGCGATTTCAATGCTTTTGAGTTCACCGACGGCTTTGTCGATATTATGGGCCAGATATTGGGAGACATCACACCTGCTGACAATTCGCGCTCCGGTCCGGATTTGGTCGATCCCAATCTCATCAACCTGATTTTCCGACTCCCTGCCGAGGAACGCTACTCATTCAATCTGGATGGCAATTCCGAAGCCCTCGACCACATCCTGACCTCCATAGCACTCGATCCCTTTGTTGTGGATGTCGCCTATGGCCGCAGTAATTCCGATGCTCCCGCCAGCTTCGATGACGATTCCAGCAATCCACTGCGCTCCAGCGACCACGACGGTATGGTCGCTTTTATTGACACCGGAATCGAGCCGGATGTATTTGGCGGTGTCGATATCGCCGGTTTTCCGGGCTGGAAAGCCTCCGCCTGGTACCTCAACTACAATGTGGCCAGCTGGCCCTGGATCTACCACGATGAACACGGCTGGCAATTTGTATCCGGCAGCAGCACCCCGGACGTCATCTTCCTTTTCGACCAAGGTTTACAGGAATGGATATTTCTCAATGCGAACACCTATCGCTGGCTTTTCTTGTTCAGCAACACCCCCGGCTGGATCTTCAGTTTCGATGACAATACCCCGGACCGCAGGTTTTTCCAAAGACTTGATGATGGATCGCTTTTCAGCATCCCGCCGGATATTGGAAACTAAAATCCGAAAAATCTCGGCAGCCAGAGGCTTAGCCAGGAAAACTTGGTAACCAGGATAAGCGCCAATATCATGCCGCCGTAAAGCGGCAGCAGGGGCCGGATGACCTCGCCAATGGTGGTCCCGCTGACGCTGCAACCGACAAAAAGAACCGTCCCCACCGGCGGGGTGCACAGCCCGATGCTCAGGTTCATAACCATGATAATGCCGAAATGCACCGGGTCGATGCCCAGTTCCGTCACCACCGGCAAAAATATGGGCGTAAATATGAGAACGGCCGGGGCCATATCCATAAAAATCCCTACGGTGAGAAGGAGAACATTGATAAGCAGTAGGACCATCAGCGGGTTTTCCGTCAGCGATAGCAAAATCGCCGTCACATGATGGGGAATGTTCTCATAAGCCATGATCCACGACATGGCCATTGAGGCCCCCACCAAAAGCATGACAATCGAGGTCGTGGCGGCAGCCCGCAGCAATATTTGAGGCAACTCGGAAATACGAACCTCCCGGTATATAAAAACGGAAAGAATAAACGTATAGAGCACCGCCACGGCAGCCGCCTCCGTCGCCGTAAAGATACCCGCCACGATGCCCCCGATGACGACAATGAGCAAAAAAAGACTGGGCAGTGCCCGGATAAAACAGCGAATCGTGGTTTTCAGCGGCAAAAACCTGCTCCGTGGGTATTTCCCACGATAGGCCAGTATGCCGGACACCACCATGAGGGAAAGACCAATCAGGATCCCCGGTAGGTAGCCGGCCAGGAAAAGGGCCGTTATGGACAGCCCACCGGCGGCCAGGGAATAGAGGATCAGTATGTTGCTCGGCGGAATAATCAAACCGGTGGTGGCGGCCGTCAGATTGACCGCGGCGGAAAAGTTTTTATCATACCCCTCCGCCACCATGCGCGGGCCCATCACGCTGCCTATGGCCGAGGCGGCCGCCGTCGCCGATCCGGAGATGGAACCGAATAGCATCGAAGCGAGAATATTGACATATGCCAGGCCGCCCGGGAAAGCCCCCAGCAGGGCTTTGGCAAACTCGACCAATCGCGCCGCAATGCCGCCCCGGTTCATCAATTCCCCGGCGAGGACGAAAAACGGAATGGCCAGCAGGGCAAAACTATCGATCCCGGTCGCCATGACCTGGGCCACGGTGGTCAAAGAGGCCAACGGCGCAATGCTGGTCAGCATGGTCGCCACCGTGGCCAGCCCAATGCAAAAAGAGATGGGCACCCCCAACCCGACCAATAGAAAAAAGGTCAGGGCCAACACAACTATGGGAAACCAATCCATATTTCAGTATTTCCTAATTAATTACTCGAATGAGACGGCGGATGATTTTTCCTGCTCCCCCATTTCCTCTTTACCCTTCGGCGATGAACGAGCGGTCTCCACCAGGGATAAACAGCAATAATGGACCATGATGAGGCCGCTCAGTGGAACCACCGCATAGACCCAGCCCAAGGGCAATCGCATGGCCGCCGACACCTGTTCGAGATGGAATGATATGTAAACCAGCCGCCCCCCTCCGACCACCAGGCCGAACAGGGCAAAGGTCAAAATGGCAACGTCGATGAAGATCAGCAGCGCCTTCTTTTTCAATCCGGCCAGGCGGGCCGGCAATAGGTCAACTCCAAGATGGATTTTTTGCCCCACACCGTAACTGGCCCCCAGCAGGGACACCCAAACGAGCAAAAACCTGGCCAGTTCCTCCGTAAAGGTGCTCGAATCGCGCAGGACGTAACGCGAGAAAACCTGCCACAAGACGTCGATCACGAGCACGGCCATAACCACGCTGAGCATCCCTTCCAGCGCCTTGTCGGTGGCCTTTTTTACGGAAGCTGGATCGGTTATGCTCATTCCGTGTCCTGGATCTGTGTGATTAAAGAGGATAATTCGGGCCGTTTCATATAATCTTCGTAAATAGGCCGCACTTTTTCCCGAAAGAGCGTCTTGTCCGGAATTATGATCTCCACCCCGGCCTGGCGCACGGCCTCCAGCGCTTCCTCGCTCGCTTGCTGCCAAATC
>CBDDEL010000016.1:0-255000 GCA_965226885.1 Opitutales bacterium
GATTCGTGGCGATGGCTGCGGTTGGTCATCCATAAAGCCGAACACACCGCACAGGGGTCCAACCCGCGCTTCGTGGTGACGAACCTGCCGGGCGATCCCCAGGAGCTTTACGACAAGGTATACTGTGGCCGCGGTGAAATGGAGAACCGAATCAAGGAACAGATGCAATTGTTCAGCGAGCGCACCAGCGCCCATCAATGGTGGGCCAATCAGTGCCGATTGCTCTTGTCGGCGCTGGCCTACACCTTGATGGAAGCCATGCGCCGGTTAGCCTTAAAAGGGACGAAGTGGGCGCGGGCCCAATGCCACACCCTGCGCCTCAAATTAATCAAGATCGGAGCGGTCATCGTGCGCAACACCCGAACGATTCACTTTCACCTAAGTGAGAGTTATCCTTGGGCCAGTCTTTTCAACCATGCGGCCCGCCGATTGGTGCCAACCTAAAGGGTGCATTGGTGCTGCCCCCGGCACTACCGAACCAATGGGGGAAAGGGGGCAGTGTCTCTACACCCTGAAAAACACCTAAAAATCAAGACGATCTGCTCAAAATACAAAGAAATCCATCTCCAATAGCAATAACGAGCCAAACTTTACCCTTCATGAAATATCCGGGCTAAGATGAGTGTCCAGGTTAAACGAATTCCCGAATTTAAGGAAGAAACCGCACCTCTGGCCTATTACCGCCCGCCCGCAATGGACGGTTCACGGCCCGGCATTTTTTATGTCAACCTACGCGACATCAAAGAACTGCCCAAGTTTAGCATGCGCACCCTGGTCTATCATGAAGGCACTCCCGGACACCATTTTCAACTGGCTGTAGCGCAGGAAATTGAAGGAGTGCCCACATTTCGCAAGATCCTTCCATTTACAGCCTACACAGAAGGTTGGGGCCTATATGCCGAACTCCTGGCCTGGGAACTCGGTTATCAAAAAGATCCTTACAACAACTTGGGGCGCCTACAGGACGAATTGCTGCGCGCCGTTCGGCTGGTCGTGGATACCGGCATCCATTACAAAAAATGGACCCGCGAAGCGACTATCGAATATATGTTGACCAACACCGGAACGCCAGAAGGCGAAGTCATATCCGAAGTCGAACGCTACATAGTCATACCCGGCCAGGCCTGCGCCTACAAAATCGGCATGTTAAAAATACTGGAATTACGCGAAAAAGCGAAAAATCAATTAGGCGACCAGTTCGATCTAGCCGAATTCCACGATGCCGTCCTAAAAAACGGAGCCATGCCCCTAACCCGGATATTTCGTAAAAAAAGTATCGTTGATATGCTTAACTGCTGATATACAGCAGGATAGATCAATAATTAAAGCAATATCAGCGATGACAAAAGGTAAACAATTAAAGCTACAGTTGACAAGGGTAAAAGGCCGCCGTGTGCGGGTTGATTTCAAGGGCGGAGAGGTTACTTCGGATGCCGGACTGCTTTTGATCCGGGAAGTGGATCGGCAGTTGGGCTTGACCGAACGAGCGGCCCGACAGTTAGTGGACAAACGGCAGAAGGGCAAAGTACGCCATGAGGTATTGGGGATGCTGCGGCAGCGCGTTTACGGGCTGGTGGCGGGCTATGAGGATTTGAACGACTTTGATACCCTGCGCCACGATCCATTGTTGCAAACGGTAACGGGGCGCATTGAAACGTTGGCCAGCGCGCCGACTTTGTGTCGTTTTGAAAACGGGCAGGATCGGCGGGCGGCCTTTGCGGTAAACGAGCTGTTGGTCGAACAGTTCATGGGCTCCTTTGCCGAGGAACCCGAAGAGATCATCCTGGACTTTGACGCCACCGACAATCCGGTGCACGGGCTCCAGGAGGGACGTTTTTTCCACGGTTATTATGATCATTACTGTTTTCTGCCGCTATATGTTTTTTGCGGTGATCAGCTGCTGGTGGCCTACCTGCGGCCGAGCAAGATCGATGCCAGCAAGCATGCCGGGGCCATCCTCAAATTGCTGGTTAAACGGATTCGCCAAAGCTGGCCCCGTACGCGGATTATCTGGCGCGCCGACAGTGGATTTTGTCGAGACCGGATACTCTCTTGGTGCGACCGCAACGAAGTTAGTTACATCGTGGGGATGGCTCGCAATGCACGCTTGCAGCAAGACGCCCAGCAGTTGCAAAAGCAGGCCAAAGAATGGTTCGAACTAAGGGGTAAAAAACAACGGTTATTCCAGGACTTCGTCTATGCTGCCGATTCGTGGCGATGGCTGCGGTTGGTCATCCATAAAGCCGAACACACCGCACAGGGGTCCAACCCGCGCTTCGTGGTGACGAACCTGCCGGGCGATCCCCAGGAGCTTTACGACAAGGTATACTGTGGCCGCGGTGAAATGGAGAACCGAATCAAGGAACAGATGCAATTGTTCAGCGAGCGCACCAGCGCCCATCAATGGTGGGCCAATCAGTGGCGATTGCTCTTGTCGGCGCTGGCCTACACCTTGATGGAAGCCATGCGCCGGTTAGCCTTAAAAGGGACGAAGTGGGCGCGGGCCCAATGCCACACCCTGCGGCTCAAATTAATCAAGATCGGAGCGGTCATCGTGCGCAACACCCGAACGATTCACTTTCACCTAACACCCGAACGATTCACTTTCAACTAAGTGAGAGTTATCCTTGGGCCAGTCTTTTCAACCATGCGGCCCGCCGATTGGTGCCAACCTAAAGGGTGCATTGGTGCTGCCCCCGGCACTACCGAACCAATGTGACGTGTACTGGATTTGTTGGACACGGGATTCTCTTATATTCATTGTTTATTGATTAGTGTGTCAGGCGGCTTGTTTTGGTAAAGGGTTTTGTTTTCTCGTTGCCCCCCATGGGGGGCAAATATTTTCCTCGAATTGGACTGGGCTTTGGTAACTCAGAGAGGAATGTTTGCGATATCGGTTGTAGAAGATTTCCACGTATTCGAAGACAGTTGATCGCAGTTCGCGCTCGTCGGCAAAGTGGCGGCCTCGAATCGTGCTGGTCTTGAAGCGGCCGTAGAACGATTCCATGGCCGCGTTGTCGTAGCAGTTGCCTTGGCCGCTCATGCTCGGCTTCATGTCTAGTTCAGAGACCAGCCTCTGATAGTCGTCGCTGGCGTAGGGGCTGCCCCGATCGCTGTGATGAATAATCCCGGTGCGCAGTGTGCCGCGGGTCATGGCCGCGGCTTTGAGGGCCTTGCCAACCAGCTTCGCGTCGTTGTGGTTGGAAACGCTCCAGCCCAGCAGGCGTCGGCTGAACAGGTCCATCACCGTGGCCAAGTACATCCAACCGGCCAGGGTCCGTAGGTAGGTCGTGTCCGCCACCCAGACCTCGTCGATATGGGTCGGCTGGCCATGCTTTTTAAGCACATTGGGGCTGTAACCATAGGGATGGTTACTGTTGGTTTTTAATGGCTTAAAGCGTTTACTCTGGGTGCTTTTGATTCCCATTTCACGCATCAGACGCAGAGCCCGGTCACGGCCGCAATCGATGCCCTCATCATCCTTCAGATGGCGGTGCATTGGCCGATGCCCATAGCGGCCCTTGGCCTCTTTGTGTACCTTCAGGATCGCCCCCTTGATTCCCTCGTCCTCGATCCGCCGGGCCGAGGGCGCTCGGGGCCTCCAGCAGTAATAGCCACTGCGACAAATCCCCATCGCCGAGCATATTTCCTCGATCTTGAAGCGCCCCTCGTTGTCTTTGACAAACTGGTACTTCATTGTTCGTCCTTGGCAAAGTAGCCCACCGTTTTTTTTAGTATCTGGTTGATCCGCTCCGAGCGGCGCAGCTCTTTGCGAAGACGATCTATCTCGGCCGCCATCTCCTTCGGACTGCTCTGTCGCTTTGAGGTGGCTTCGCCCTGCTGATCGTCCAGATAGAGCCTCTTCCACCTATACAATTGGTTGGTGTTGACCCCAAGTTTGGTCGATACCTCGGTGGCGCTCAGACCATCGAGTATCATCAGTTGAACTGCCTCATTTTTGAACTCTATACTGCGTCTTCTTCCCATGCTTCGATTCTCCATTTAGGAGAATCTCGTGTCCACTTTTTCCAGTGCACATCAAGGGCAAAGTACGCCATGAGGTATTGGGGATGCTGCGGCAGCGCGTTTACGGGCTGGTGGCGGGCTATGAGGATTTGAACGACTTTGATACCCTGCGCCACGATCCATTGTTGCAAACGGTAACGGGGCGCATTGAAACGTTGGCCAGCGCGCCGACTTTGTGTCGTTTTGAAAACGGGCAGGATCGGCGGGCGGCCTTTGCGGTAAACGAGCTGTTGGTCGAACAGTTCATGGGCTCCTTTGCCGAGGAACCCGAAGAGATCATCCTGGACTTTGACGCCACCGACAATCCGGTGCACGGGCTCCAGGAGGGACGTTTTTTCCACGGTTATTATGATCATTACTGTTTTCTGCCGCTATATGTTTTTTGCGGTGATCAGCTGCTGGTGGCCGGTAGTGTATTAAGTAGGAATGGTGGCTAATTCTTGATTATATTGATGAATGAAAAGTCTCAGACAGGTTTCATGCATACTCTTAAGCTTGGAAAAGGAGAGGGTTTTGCGTGTGAAACGACCCAGTCGTTGGCGCAGGGTATTGTTCCATCGTTCCACATGGGCCGTTTCACCGGTTTCTTTTCCCACGGATCGGTTATGAGGAAAGACTTCATCATAAGTGCTCCAAAAGTCGCTGTAGGTGGCACATCTTTTGTAGGCCCGTGGCAGACGCTCGTAAAGTTCCCGGCAACGATACCAATCCCGAGGCCCAATGGCATAGGAGAGGATTTGACGGGTGCGTCGGCAAAGAGCGATCCAAACCCATTGGGCATCGCTCTTGCGCCCCACAAAAGACCACAGTTCGTCCAGTTCAATGACATCATGGCGGCGGGCCGCAAGAATCGTGCTTTTGAGCGGTCGCAGCGATTGTCGTTTTTTTTAACCAACTCAAAACGGTGTTGGGACTCACCCCGAAGGCGCGCTGTAAACCGCGTAGACTGCTGCGTTCCTGATAGACTCGAAGGATCATTTCTTTTTGCTCTTCGGTGTATTTCACTGTGGGGTTTTCGCGGCTTTGTTTACCACAATCATGGCAGCGGTAGCGCTGCTTATGGTTGGGCGTCTTGCCAAATTTAATGATATTTTCACTTCCACAGTGCCGACAATTAATAATTTTAGTAACCATGCACTAAGAATAAACTGCCTAACGCTATTTGTACAGCTAAAAATACAAAATAACATTCTTTTTTTATACACTACCCTGGTGGCCTACCTGCGGCCGAGCAAGATCGATGCCAGCAAGCATGCCGGGGCCATCCTCAAATTGCTGGTTAAACGGATTCGCCAAAGCTGGCCCCGTACGCGGATTATTTGGCGCGCCGACAGTGGATTTTGTCGAGACCGGATACTCTCTTGGTGCGACCGCAACGAAGTTAGTTACATCGTGGGGATGGCTCGCAATGCACGCTTGCAGCAAGACGCCCAGCAGTTGCAAAAGCAGGCCAAAGAATGGTTCGAACTAAGGGGTAAAAAACAACGGTTATTCCAGGACTTCGTCTATGCTGCCGATTCGTGGCGATGGCTGCGGTTGGTCATCCATAAAGCCGAACACACCGCACAGGGGTCCAACCCGCGCTTCGTGGTGACGAACCTGCCGGGCGATCCCCAGGAGCTTTACGACAAGGTATACTGTGGCCGCGGTGAAATGGAGAACCGAATCAAGGAACAGATGCAATTGTTCAGCGAGCGCACCAGCGCCCATCAATGGTGGGCCAATCAGTGGCGATTGCTCTTGTCGGCGCTGGCCTACACCTTGATGGAAGCCATGCGCCGGTTAGCCTTAAAAGGGACGAAGTGGGCGCGGGCCCAATGCCACACCCTGCGGCTCAAATTAATCAAGATCGGAGCGGTCATCGTGCGCAACACCCGAACGATTCACTTTCACCTAAGTGAGAGTTATCCTTGGGCCAGTCTTTTCAACCATGCGGCCCGCCGATTGGTGCCAACCTAAAGGGTGCATTGGTGCTGCCCCCGGCACTACCGAACCAATGGGGGAAAGGGGGCAGTGTCTCTACACCCTGAAAAACACCTAAAAATCAAGACGATCTGCTCAAAATACAAAGAAATCCATCTCCAATAGCAATAACGAGCCAAACTTTACCCTTCATGAAATATCCGGGCTAAGCACCCTGGAAAAAGTCGTCGATGCCTACCTGATGCCTACCTGACTGAAAAGCAAAACTGAATCCTAATCCAAGGTGAACTGCGGATAATAGATTTCAAGTGCGGTAGAAGTGGATCTGCTTGGAAGCCATAGAGCGGCTTGACCTCTTTTGGCAAAACCGGAAGATTACGGGCGAATCATGCCGCCAACCCACCATAAGGTCGCTCATCCTCCAAAGGAACGGCCTTTGATGATTTATGACGGTGACTGCGCTTTTTGCAAACGCTGGATTGAAAGATGGAAAGCCTGGACTGGGGATAGCGTCGATTACGAAGAATCCCAATTAGTGGCGGAGCGGTTTCCAGAGATTACCCCCGAACGTTTTGCCCGTGCGGTGCAATTGGTGCAAACCAATGGCGAGGTGATTGAGGGAGCGGAAGCTGTTTTTCTATGCCTGAAAGACACGCCGGGTAAAGGCTGGTTTTATAAAGTCTACGCAAAACGGCCCCTCTTTGCCGCCGTGGCGGAAGGCGCGTATGATATCGTGGCCCGGCGAAGAAAATTTTTCTCGCTCATGACGCGCGTTTTGTGGGGAAAGAATGTCGAACCGCCGACCTACCGGTTTTCTAGTTGGCTATTTCCGCGATTGCTGGGTGTGATCGCCATTTGCGCTGTGGTCTCCTATTGGACGCAGGCCGATGGCTTGATCGGCAGCGGGGGCATCCTGCCGCTTTCATCCTATTTGGAAAACGTCGAAGCAAGTTTAGTTAAAAACGGTTTGCATGGGCCGGCGTTTTATTACCTCCCCAGCCTTTTCTGGTGGAATAGCAGCGATGCCGCGATTCAGTGGACATTGCTAACGGCCTGCCTGGCCGGTCTAGCCCTGATGTTTGGTTTATTCACCCCTCTGGCGGCGCTGGCCTTGTGGCTTCTATACCTTTCGCTGACCAATGCGGGGCAGGCATTCCTCACCTTTCAATGGGATTCCCTGCTTATTGAAATGTGTTTTTTAACGGTTTTCCTCTGCCCGTGGAAAATTCTGGACCGGTTGAAAGGACATGCGGAACCGGCCAAAATCGGGCGCTGGCTGCTCTGGTTTCTGCTCTTTCGGCTGATGTTCGAATCCGGCATCGTAAAATGGCAGAGTTTCGCCCCCGATGGATCGAACACCTGGCGCGACTGGACGGCTTTGAACTACCATTACTGGAGCCAGCCCCTGCCCGCATGGACCAGCTTATATGCCCACCATCTGCCGTTTTTGTTGCAAAAGCTTACGCTGCAAGTGCTGTTGTTTATCGAACTGGCCCTGCCTTTTTTCATTTTGGGCCCAAGGAGAGTGCGCAATTTCGCCATTCTGGGGTTGGTTTTGCTGCAGGTTCTTATTTCTCTGACAGGCAATTACGGGTTTTTCAACCTGCTGACGATGCTGCTCTGCCTGTCCCTGCTGGACGACCAGAGCCTACCTCGACGGTTGAAAAAACTACTGTTACATGGGCCGCAAAAATTATCTGAAAGCCAAATTACAGGGTACCCCAAAAGGTTTTTTCTTTATTTCGGCGCCATGATCATCCTGCTGGTGGGCACTTATCAATTCATGCATAGCCTGGAGGATAACCGCGAGCCGAGTGCAACGCTAAATTGGCTCCAGGAAAAACCGTTCCTGCAAAAATTTTACAATCGCCTGCAACCTTTTCGCATCGTCAACGGTTACGGGCTTTTTCGAGTCATGACGACGACCCGCCCGGAAATTCAAATTGAAGGAAGCGTTGACGGCAAGGAATGGAAAACCTACACCTTCCACTACAAACCCGGCGATCCCAACCGAAAGCCGGTCTTCATGATTCCCCACATGCCGCGGCTGGACTGGAGAATGTGGTTTGAAGGACTCAATTACGAGCGATCCCATCGATTTTCACGCTGGTTTGTAAAATTTCTGCGGGAACTATTTGATGGAAACCCCAAGGTAATGGCCTTGATGGAAAACAATCCGTTCCCGGACAATCCGCCCAAATTTTTTCGTCTCACGCTCTCTCATTACACTTTCCCCGACATGGCAACCCATAAGGAAACCGGTCTATGGTGGGAGGTCAAACCACTGCCCTCTTACACGATTTCCGGTCCGGTCGAAAATTTAAACCGAAGAAGTAAAAAGGAATAACGGCCGTCAAGTATCAGCATGTTTAGTCCCTCATTCTGCATCTTGCAAAAAAACACCGGTCAATCTTTCATTCCGGGTTGGTAATACCTGTCCCTGTAGAAGCGGACTTTCCAGGACGAATGATGGGAAACCATGGTGACCTGCAAATTATTAATAATCTTTTCCGTGCCCCAGAATGAATCCTGGCCTGGACGATCCAGCCTGATGACCTGATTAATATTCAGAGTTGTCGATTTTTCTCCTCTGCGGATATCCTTGATTTTATAACTCACCCATCGAATTTTTCCTCTAAAGGCTTCATCGCGCTTTTTTCTGTTGGAGAAAGGTTTGAGGGCTTCGGTACCGCTGACCATATTTCGCGCGGCCTGTGCATCTTTATCCAGCAACGCCCGCGAGTATTTCTTAATGGCAATCACTTCCTGCGTGGTATGTACCATGACAAGCTTGAAAAGGTTCAGCCCAACCAAAACGAGGATAACTAGCCCGGATATTTCATGAAGGGTAAAGTTTGGCTCGTTATTGCTATTGGAGATGGATTTCTTTGTATTTTGAGCAGATCGTCTTGATTTTTAGGTGTTTTTCAGGGTGTAGAGACACTGCCCCCTTTCCCCCATTGGTTCGGTAGTGCCGGGGGCAGCACCAATGCACCCTTTAGGTTGGCACCAATCGGCGGGCCGCATGGTTGAAAAGACTGGCCCAAGGATAACTCTCACTTAGGTGAAAGTGAATCGTTCGGGTGTTGCGCACGATGACCGCTCCGATCTTGATTAATTTGAGCCGCAGGGTGTGCCATTGGGCCCGCGCCCACTTCGTCCCTTTTAACCCGGATATTTCATGAAGGGTAAAGTTTGGCTCGTTATTGCTATTGGAGATGGATTTCTTTGTATTTTGAGCAGATCGTCTTGATTTTTAGGTGTTTTTCAGGGTGTAGAGACACTGCCCCCTTTCCCCCATTGGTTCGGTAGTGCCGGGGGCAGCACCAATGCACCCTTTAGGTTGGCACCAATCGGCGGGCCGCATGGTTGAAAAGACTGGCCCAAGGATAACTCTCACTTAGGTGAAAGTGAATCGTTCGGGTGTTGCGCACGATGACCGCTCCGATCTTGATTAATTTGAGCCGCAGGGTGTGGCATTGGGCCCGCGCCCACTTCGTCCCTTTTAAGGCTAACCGGCGCATGGCTTCCATCAAGGTGTAGGCCAGCGCCGACAAGAGCAATCGCCACTGATTGGCCCACCATTGATGGGCGCTGGTGCGCTCGCTGAACAATTGCATCTGTTCCTTGATTCGGTTCTCCATTTCACCGCGGCCACAGTATACCTTGTCGTAAAGCTCCTGGGGATCGCCCGGCAGGTTCGTCACCACGAAGCGCGGGTTGGACCCCTGTGCGGTGTGTTCGGCTTTATGGATGACCAACCGCAGCCATCGCCACGAATCGGCAGCATAGACGAAGTCCTGGAATAACCGTTGTTTTTTACCCCTTAGTTCGAACCATTCTTTGGCCTGCTTTTGCAACTGCTGGGCGTCTTGCTGCAAGCGTGCATTGCGAGCCATCCCCACGATGTAACTAACTTCGTTGCGGTCGCACCAAGAGAGTATCCGGTCTCGACAAAATCCACTGTCGGCGCGCCAAATACTCCGCGTACGGGGCCAGCTTTGGCGAATCCGTTTAACCAGCAATTTGAGGATGGCCCCGGCATGCTTGCTGGCATCGATCTTGCTCGGCCGCAGGTAGGCCACCAGCAGCTGATCACCGCAAAAAACATATAGCGGCAGAAAACAGTAATGATCATAATAACCGTGGAAAAAACGTCCCTCCTGGAGCCCGTGCACCGGATTGTCGGTGGCGTCAAAGTCCAGGATGATCTCTTCGGGTTCCTCGGCAAAGGAGCCCATGAACTGTTCGACCAACAGCTCGTTTACCGCAAAGGCCGCCCGCCGATCCTGCCCGTTTTCAAAACGACACAAAGTCGGCGCGCTGGCCAACGTTTCAATGCGCCCCGTTACCGTTTGCTAACAATGGATCGTGGCGCAGGGTATCAAAGTCGTTCAAATCCTCATAGCCCGCCACCAGCCCGTAAACGCGCTGCCGCAGCATCCCCAATACCTCATGGCGTACTTTGCCCTTCTGCCGTTTGTCCACTAACTGTCGGGCCGCTCGTTCGGTCAAGCCCAACTGCCGATCCACTTCCCGGATCAAAAGCAGTCCGGCATCCGAAGTAACCTCTCCGCCCTTGAAATCAACCCGCACACGGCGGCCTTTTACCCTTGTCAACTGTAGCTTTAATTGTTTACCTTTTGTCATCGCTGATATTGCTTTAATTATTGATCTATCCTGCTGTATATCAGCAGTTAAGCATATCAACGATACTTTTTTTACGAAATATCCGGGTTAAGGCTAACCGGCGCATGGCTTCCATCAAGGTGTAGGCCAGCGCCGACAAGAGCAATCGCCACTGATTGGCCCACCATTGATGGGCGCTGGTGCGCTCGCTGAACAATTGCATCTGTTCCTTGATTCGGTTCTCCATTTCACCGCGGCCACAGTATACCTTGTCGTAAAGCTCCTGGGGATCGCCCGGCAGGTTCGTCACCACGAAGCGCGGGTTGGACCCCTGTGCGGTGTGTTCGGCTTTATGGATGACCAACCGCAGCCATCGCCACGAATCGGCAGCATAGACGAAGTCCTGGAATAACCGTTGTTTTTTACCCCTTAGTTCGAACCATTCTTTGGCCTGCTTTTGCAACTGCTGGGCGTCTTGCTGCAAGCGTGCATTGCGAGCCATCCCCACGATGTAACTAACTTCGTTGCGGTCGCACCAAGAGAGTATCCGGTCTCGACAAAATCCACTGTCGGCGCGCCAAATAATCCGCTTACGGGGCCAGCTTTGGCGAATCCGTTTAACCAGCAATTTGAGGATGGCCCCGGCATGCTTGCTGGCATCGATCTTGCTCGGCCGCAGGTAGGCCACCAGCAGCTGATCACCGCAAAAAACATATAGCGGCAGAAAACAGTAATGATCATAATAACCGTGGAAAAAACGTCCCTCCTGGAGCCCGTGCACCGGATTGTCGGTGGCGTCAAAGTCCAGGATGATCTCTTCGGGTTCCTCGGCAAAGGAGCCCATGAACTGTTCGACCAACAGCTCGTTTACCGCAAAGGCCGCCCGCCGATCCTGCCCGTTTTCAAAACGACACAAAGTCGGCGCGCTGGCCAACGTTTCAATGCGCCCCGTTACCGTTTGCAACAATGGATCGTGGCGCAGGGTATCAAAGTCGTTCAAATCCTCATAGCCCGCCACCAGCCCGTAAACGCGCTGCCGCAGCATCCCCAATACCTCATGGCGTACTTTGCCCTTCTGCCGTTTGTCCACTAACTGTCGGGCCGCTCGTTCGGTCAAGCCCAACTGCCGATCCACTTCCCGGATCAAAAGCAGTCCGGCATCCGAAGTAACCTCTCCGCCCTTGAAATCAACCCGCACACGGCGGCCTTTTACCCTTGTCAACTGTAGCTTTAATTGTTTACCTTTTGTCATCGCTGATATTGCTTTAATTATTGATCTATCCTGCTGTATATCAGCAGTTAAGCATATCAACGATACTTTTTTTACGAAATATCCGGGCTAAAAGCCTCACTAAAAATAATCTTCTATCTGACCGAGGATACTTATTTGAAAAATCCAAATATATCTTCCTCGACCCACTCCAAACTGCACTGGCATTCATTGCTATTCTTTCTTTTAAAAGAGGATGAACATTAACCAGAGCCTCGCAAACATTGGGGACTTTCTTTAAATTATATTTTTCTAACAAAGAAAAATAAAAGTAAGCATCTGTAAACGCCGGGGAAAAACCGGTACGGTAAAGAGGGCGCTTTAAAACCGGTACGCTTATCCTAGAAAGGAGGAGTGTATCGAGATATGAAGCAATGGACAAGAGTGCGGCACAAAGTGCTGCGGGACAAGCAGAGCAAGCGCTCTGTAATGCGAGAAGAGGGACTGCACTGGGAGACCCTGGGAAAGATGCTGGCCTATTCCCAGCCGCCGGGATACCGGCGCAAGAAGAGGCGAGAGCGCAAGATCGATCCGTATGTGGGCTGGATCGAGGAGGTGCTCAAAGCGGACCGGAACGTGCCCAAGAAGCAGCGCCATACGGCCAAACGGATCTACCAGCGTTTGGGTCGGGAGAAGGGCTACCAAGGGGGCTACACGGCGGTCAAGGAGGTGGTGGCCGAGCTGCGAGCGAGGCGGCGGGAAGTGTTCGTGCCGCTGGAGCACCGCCCCGGGGAGGGACAGGTGGACTTCGGTCATGCCCTGGTGAAGGAGGCGGGGCAATTGCGTAGGCGGCCATTTTTTGCCATGAGCCTGCCCTACAGCGATGCCTTTTTCGTGCAGGTGTTCGAACGGGAGTGCACGGAGAGCTTCTGGGAGGGGCACCTGCGAGCTTTTGAGTTTTTCGGGGCGGTGCCCCGGCGCATCAGCTATGACAACTCGAAGGTGGCGGTGGGTAAGATTATCGGTTCGCGTGAACGCAAGCTGACCGACGGGTTTCTGCAGCTACAGAGCCATTACCTGTTCGAGGAACACTTCTGTCTGCCCGCCCGGCCCAACGCGAAGGGCGTGGTCGAGGGGATCGTGCGTTATGCCCGGGCCAACTTCCTGGTACCGGTACCGCAGGTTCGGGACCTGGAGGAACTCAACGCAAAGCTGTTGGAGGCATGTGAGCGGGACATGGAGCGTAAATTACGCGGGAAAAGGGCGGTGAAAAAGGAACTGCTGGCCGAGGAGCGCGCCGTCATGCTGGCGTTGCCGCCCATACCCTTTGAAGCGAGCCGCAAACGCTCGACCTGCGTCAGCAGCCTCTCGCTGGTGCGCTTCGAGTGCAACGACTATTCGGTGCCGGTGCGCTGCGCCCACCATCCGGTGGTGGTGGAAGGGTCCTGTCGGCAGGTGGTGATCTTCTGTGGGGGCCAAGAGGTGGCCCGGCACCGCCGCATTTGGGATAAAGAGCAAGTCTCTTTCGAGCCGGTGCACTACCTGGCTTTGCTGGAGAAAAAACCGGGCGCTTTGGACTTCGCCCGCCCACTCTCGGGCTGGCAGTTGCCGCAGTGCCTGCAGGTCCTCAGACGCCGGCTCGAAAGCCAATGCGGGGGCGAAGGCACCCGGGAGTATATCCGGGTGCTGCGGCTGTTGGAGAAACACCCCATGGCGGCCTTGCAGCAGGCCGTCGTCTCGGCCCTGCGGGTGGGGGGACTGACTCGTGAGGCCATCGCCCAGTATCTCTATCCTCAGGAAGACTACGGGAGCAGAACCTTCCGGCTGGGGACGGCCATCCACACCTGCGTCACGTCCGTGTGGCCGCCCCTGACCTCGGTGCCTACAGCGAACTGCTCAAGATTCCAGGAGGGGCTTTATGAAGGAAGAAAAAAACCAGCTGCTGTTACACCATCACCTCAAGAAACTGAAGTTGCCCACCATCCTGCGCGAATGGCCGGCGGTGGCCGCGGCTTGTTCCCGGGACCGGCTCGATTACGCCGCCTTTTTGTTGCATCTGGTCGAACGGGAGCTCATTGAACGCGAACAGCGGGCCGCCCAGCGGCGGATCAAAAACGCCCGTTTCCCCGTGCTCAAGACCCTCGAGAGCTTCGCCTTTGAAGCGCAGCCCTCGATCAACGAAGCGCTCATCCGAGAGCTCATGCGCGGGGAGTATGTCGACCAGCGCGAAAACGTGCTGCTCCTCGGTAACGCCGGTACCGGTAAAACGCACCTGGCCACCGCCCTGGGCTTTGCCGCCTGTGCCCAGGGCCGGCGGATCCGTTTCTTCGGGGTCACCGCCCTGGTTACCCATATGCTCGAGCAACGCGACAACCACGACCTGCAGCGCTTCATGAAGCAACTCGAAAGGCTCGACCTACTCATCCTCGACGAACTCGGTTACGTCCCTTTTTCCAAGACCGGTTCCGAACTGCTCTTCGACGTGGTCAGCCGCGCTTACGAGCGCACCAGTCTCATCGTCACCACCAACCTGCCCTTTGAGAACTGGATCGAAGTGCTCGGTTCCGAACGGCTCACCGGAGCTCTGCTGGACCGACTCACCCATCGGGTGCATATCCTCGAAGCCAACGGGCAAAGCTACCGCTTGCGCGATGCTCGACGCCGTCGCCGTGGCACAAAACAATAAACGCCTTGGGCCCGGCTCGTCGGCCTCCGGCCTCCTCACCGACCCCAAGCCAATCCCCAAAACCAACTCCCAAACCCTAAACCTTGACGTACCTGCAATTACTAACCTAAACCTTATTCCAAGCGTACCGGTTTTACCCCGACCCCCGTACCGGTTTCATCCCGGCGTTTACAAGCATCCTCATTCGCATGAAGCTCTTCATTAAATCTTATATGATCATTATTTAAATGAAAAAAAGTAGGCGTCGCGAAATATACATTAAGCAATAGCTCCGATCCCGAAAATATATATTTATCTATCTGCTTTCTTCGAGTTCTCCAACCTAAATGATAGATTAAACCACAAAGTACAAGCGGCGATTGAGTTTTTTCAGCCAACTCCCATTGTCTCAGCAGTTTATTCGGCAAATAAGAATCGTCGTCATCAAGATAAGTAATGTATTTTCCACTAGCAAATCGAAGACCAAAGTTACGCGCTGGCGCCGCATTTTTCGGAGAGTTGTGTTCTAAAAGCCGCACCCTAGGATCTTCAATTAATTTCATGAGACTACAATCACTTTCAATCCGAATATTTTTTGGATTATCGTCGACAAGAATGATCTCGAAATCGGTAAAGCTCTGCAAAATCAAACTATTCAGCGCTCGCGGCAATAGGTCGTGACGTTCCTTTGTTGGAAGAATAATGGAAGCAGCTGGCAAAATAATATATATTATCTCACTAGTGTCCAGTTAAAAGCCCTTGAGCATCAACTGGTTGTGTAATGCTAAGTTTGGCTTTCTTGTTTCGAACTTTGCAAGTAGTTGATATACAGGATCTTTTTGAAAGACGTTCACACTCAAAACTTGCAGAATCCGACTCAGACTTTCAGTGACTCCATGCACTTTTTTCAAACAGGCGACCATGAGATAAACGCATATGGCTACCCAAATTTGGGTCTTCACGGCGTTTTCGGTGGTGCCGTAGAAAGCCTTGATGCGGAGGTTTTGCTTGATCCACTTAAAGAACAGCTCAATGCGCCAGCAGAACAGCTCAATGCGCCAGCGGCTTTTGTAAATGGCCGCGATAGTCAAGGCGGGCAAGGTGAAGTTGTTGGTGAGGAAGACCAGCCTCTGGCCAGTTGCGCCATCGCGGTAGCGAATGCGCCGGAGCTTGCCGGGGTATTGGCTTTTGCTTTTGGCGACTTTCAATCCGATGATCTGGTCGCAACTGATTCCGCTGGATCGGTCCACGGGTTGGGAAGCACTAACGTAAAAACTCATATTGCTTTTGGCGCGGGTGACGAAGAAGGCAGCAGCCAAATGGATGCGAAAGAGCCGCTGAAAATCGACGTAACCACGATCCATTACGTAAATGCTTGCGGGTTCAAAAGCCAGTTCATCAAGGATGTTCACGTCATGCACGCTTGCGTCTGTAATACTGATGAATATAGGGATGGAGCCACGCAAGTCCATCATCGTATGCAGTTTGATGGCCGCCTTGGTGCGGCGAAATGTTGCCCACGAAAACAACGACAGGCACAGGTCTATGGTCGAGGCATCCAGGGCATAAACCATCTCGTCTACATTCAATCCAATCGCGTCTTGGGCATACAAACGGCGCGCCTTGGCGATGAGCACTTGAGCCAATGCTTCGTAAAGGCGCCAGTTGCGATGCTCGTTGGCGTAGGCCAAGTTCGTGCGTGTCACATTGCCCCGGATTCCCATCGCATACAAGTGAGGACTTCCCCGCAGACACGCCTCGATGTCACGCAAACTCTCACGGAATGTCATTTGCGCAAAGGCCATGCTCAAGAACTGATCACGGGCACTGAAACTACGACTGGTTCTTGGCATGGGATAAAGACTAACGCAGCGTTCGAACTGTTCGCGATGGAGCAAATCCATCGCCTGCGTGAATGCAAGGCGGCCTTCGTTCATGCTGCCCAGTCTCAAAAAGGGTGCGGAAAGCGCCAGCTAACTTCAAATGCGTCACATCCATGTGGCTACTCAACAAACACATCATCAACGAAATACGACTTTAGACTGGCCGCTTAACTGGACACTAGTGATATTATCTGTTAAATTTTTATTTAAAAAACTCTAACTCTTATTTTGTATAATATATTATCAGTTTCATGTCAAACATAATTGGGGCATTTATAATTCAATACTTTTCGAACTTTTATTAATCGACGTGCAAATTAAAGCTTTAATTCAATACCAAGGTTAAAAAGGGAGGTATTTTTTTGCAAAATCCAAGTTTCTTTATCGTGGGGTCACCCAAATCTGGGACAACAGCAATGTATTGCTATTTAAAAAGCCATCCAGATATTTTCATGCCTCCTTATAACAAAGAACCTCACTACTTTGCAACTGACCTTCACCACTACGAAGGGGTTAAGCAACCACATATTGGATAACCGATTTAAACTCATATCTTGATCTTTACATTAAAACGATACCTGCGCAAGTTACGGGAGAAGCCTCCGTATATTATCTTTTTTCAGATAGAGCAGCTAAAGAAATTTGGTAGTGTATAAAAAAAGAATGTTATTTTGTATTTTTAGCTGTACACATAGCGTTAGGCAGTTTATTTTTAGTGCATGGTTACTAAAATTATTAATTGTCGGCACTGTGGAAGTGAAAATATCATTAAATTTGGCAAGACGCCCAACCATAAACAGCGCTACCGCTGCCATGATTGTGGTAAACAAAGCCGCGAAAACCCCACAGTGAAATACACCGAAGAGCAAAAAGAAATGGGTAGTGTTAACATGACATAAATGGGTAGTGTTAACATGACATGGGTAGTGTTAACATGACGAATGTTTGATATTGCTGTTGTATTCCCAGATGAACAAGCACAGGACGCGAAAATGCATGACCAAAGACTTCGAGAATGACAGCGTTTTACGCACATAGCGTGACAGGGACTGTCGCAAGGTATTGTTCCAGCGTTCGATATGGGCGGTTTGGCCGGATTGTTTCCCGCTGGCGCTGTTGTGAGGGAAAACCTTGTCGTAGCTTTCCCAGTAATCGCTTACGGTGGCACAGTCGCGATAGGGCTGGGCGATGTTGTGATACAACTGCCAGCACGTTTGATCGCTACGATCACCCAGAGAAAACCCGACGACCTGTCGGGTACGTCGACACAAGGCTACCCATAGCCATACCTGCCCCGAACGCTTATCGCCCCAGAATGACCACACCTCGTCCAGTTCCAGCACATCACTACACTGGCGGGCAAGCAGAGTGGACTCCAGCTTCGGCAAACTCAGGACTTTTTTTTAATCCATTCGATGACCGTCTTTGGGGCTACCCCGAAGGTACGGTAAATGGCACGCAGGCTCATCCGGTTTTGGTGCGCACGGAGCACCTGCTTGACCAGCGCCGGAGGATGCTCACGACTTTTGGGGTGAAGCCGAAACTGATAACCACACCCCTTGCATCGATACTTCTGAACCCCTTTCGGATCCTTGCCGTGCTTGATGATGTGATCGCTTCCGCATTGAGGACATTTTACTGTGATATGGACCATTCCCAGTTCACAACATAATCACGCTAAAAAGTACAGCTTAAACATTCAAAATGTTAACACTACCCAGGAACGCAGCAGTCTACGCGGTTTACAGCGCGCCTTCGGGGTGAGTCCCAACACCGTTTTGAGTTGGTTAAAAAAAACGACAATCGCTGCGACCGCTCAAAAGCACGATTCTTGCGGCCCGCCGCCATGATGTCATTGAACTGGACGAACTGTGGTCTTTTGTGGGGCGCAAGAGCGATGCCCAATGGGTTTGGATCGCTCTTTGCCGACGCACCCGTCAAATCCTCTCCTATGCCATTGGGCCTCGGGATTGGTATCCATTGGGCCTCGGGATTGGTATCGTTGCCGGGAACTTTACGAGCGTCTGCCACGGGCCTACAAAAGATGTGCCACCTACAGCGACTTTTGGAGCACTTATGATGAAGTCTTTCCTCATAACCGATCCGTGGGAAAAGAAACCGGTGAAACGGCCCATGTGGAACGATGGAACAATACCCTGCGCCAACGACTGGGTCGTTTCACACGCAAAACCCTCTCCTTTTCCAAGCTTAAGAGTATGCATGAAACCTGTCTGAGACTTTTCATTCATCAATATAATCAAGAATTAGCCACCATTCCTACTTAATACACTACCAGGAGCCCATGAACTGTTCGACCAACAGCTCGTTTACCGCAAAGGCCGCCCGCCGATCCTGCCCGTTTTCAAAACGACACAAAGTCGGCGCGCTGGCCAACGTTTCAATGCGCCCCGTTACCGTTTGCAACAATGGATCGTGGCGCAGGGTATCAAAGTCGTTCAAATCCTCATAGCCCGCCACCAGCCCGTAAACGCGCTGCCGCAGCATCCCCAATACCTCATGGCGTACTTTGCCCTTCTGCCGTTTGTCCACTAACTGTCGGGCCGCTCGTTCGGTCAAGCCCAACTGCCGATCCACTTCCCGGATCAAAAGCAGTCCGGCATCCGAAGTAACCTCTCCGCCCTTGAAATCAACCCGCACACGGCGGCCTTTTACCCTTGTCAACTGTAGCTTTAATTGTTTACCTTTTGTCATCGCTGATATTGCTTTAATTATTGATCTATCCTGCTGTATATCAGCAGTTAAGCATATCAACGATACTTTTTTTACGAAATATCCGGGCTAAAGCGTCTTCTTCCCATGCTTCGATTCTCCATTTAGGAGAATCTCGTGTCCACTTTTTCCAGTGCACATCATTTTAACCCCATCCGTTTTACCAGCCTCAAAATCGGGTAGTGTTAACATGACGAATGTTTGATATTGCTGTTGTATTCCCAGATGAACAAGCACAGGACACGAAAATGCATGACCAAAGATTTGGAGAATGACAGCGTTTTGCGCACATAGCGTGACAGAGACTGTCGCAAGGTATTGTTCCAGCGTTCGATATGGGCGGTTTGACCGGATTGTTTCCCGCTGGCGCTGTTGTGAGGGAAAACCTTGTCATAGCTCTCCCAGAAATCGCTTACGGTGGCACAGTTGCGATACGGTTGGGCGATGTTGTGATTCAACTGCCAGCACGTTTGATCGCTACGATCACCCAGGGCAAAGCCGACGACCTGTCGGGTACGTCGGCACAAGGCTACCCATAGCCATACCTACCCCGAACGCTTATCGCCCCAGAATGACCACACCTCGTCCAGCTCCAGCACATCATTACACTGGCGAGCAAGCAGGGTGGATTCCAGCTTCGGCAAACTCAGGACTTTTTTCTAATCCATTCAATGACCGTCTTTGGGGCTACCCCGAAGGTACGGTAAATGGCACGCAGGCTCATCCGGTTTTGGTGCGCACGGAGCACTTGCTCGACCAATGCCGGGGGATGCTCACGACTTTTAGGGTGAAGCCGAAACTGATAACCACACCTCTTGCATCGATACTTCTGAACCCCTTTCGGATCCTTGCCGTGCTTGATGATGTGATCGCTTCCGCATTGAGGACATTTTACTGTGATATGGACCATTCCGAGTTTACAGCATAATCACGCTAAAAAGTACAGCTTAAACATTCAAAATGTTAACACTACCCAAAATCGGGATGGGCTCTTTCCTTTTCAGGTAGGTATTTTTGGAGCAAGGATACGGTCAACTGGCACAATCCCAGGACTATCAAAAAGATGAGAAACCCGAACCATCCATGAACTATGGAACCGGCTTTTTGGCCAAACCACTCGGCCGCCAAAATAATAGCAAAAATGCGCAATACATTGCCAATGAAGGCATAAGGAAAGGCTAGAATCAAAATTAACCCTCGCCGCCAAAATTCATGAAAACTCAGGTAGTGATGTGCACTGGAAAAAGTGGACACGAGATTCTCCTAAATGGAGAATCGAAGCATGGGAAGAAGACGCTTTAGTATAGAGTTCAAAAATGAGGCAGTTCAACTGATGATACTCGATGGTCTGAGCGCCACCGAGGTATCGACCAAACTTGGGGTCAACACCAACCAATTGTATAGGTGGAAGAGGCTCTATCTGGACGATCAGCAGGGCGAAGCCACCTCAAAGCGACAGAGCAGTCCGAAGGAGATGGCGGCCGAGATAGATCGTCTTCGCAAAGAGCTGCGCCGCTCGGAGCGGATCAACCAGATACTAAAAAAAACGGTGGGCTACTTTGCCAAGGACGAACAATGAAGTACCAGTTTGTCAAAGACAACGAGGGGCGCTTCAAGATCGAGGAAATATGCTCGGCGATGGGGATTTGTCGCAGTGGCTATTACTGCTGGAGGCCCCGAGCGCCCTCGGCCCGGCGGATCGAGGACGAGGGAATCAAGGGGGCGATCCTGAAGGTACACAAAGAGGCCAAGGGCCGCTATGGGCATCGGCCAATGCACCGCCATCTGAAGGATGATGAGGGCATCGATTGCGGCCGTGACCGGGCTCTGCGTCTGATGCGTGAAATGGGAATCAAAAGCACCCAGAGTAAACGCTTTAAGCCATTAAAAACCAACAGTAACCATCCCTATGGTTACAGCCCCAATGTGCTTAAAAAGCATGGCCAGCCGACCCATATCGACGAGGTCTGGGTGGCGGACACGACCTACCTACGGACCCTGGCCGGTTGGATGTACTTGGCCACGGTGATGGACCTGTTCAGCCGACGCCTGCTGGGCTGGAGCGTTTCCAACCACAACGACGCGAAGCTGGTTGGCAAGGCCCTCAAAGCCGCGGCCATGACCCGCGGCACACTGCGCACCGGGATTATTCATCACAGCGATCGGGGCAGCCCCTACGCCAGCGACGACTATCAGAGGCTGGTCTCTGAACTAGGCATGAAGCCGAGCATGAGCGCCCAAGGCAACTGCTACGACAACGCGGCCATGGAATCGTTCTACGGCCGCTTCAAGACCAGCACGATTCGAGGCCGCCACTTTGCCGACGAGCGCGAACTGCGATCAACTGTCTTCGAATACGTGGAAATCTTCTACAACCGATATCGCAAACATTCCTCTCTGAGTTACCAAAGCCCAGTCCAATTCGAGGAAAATATTTGCCCCCCATGGGGGGCAACGAGAAAACAAAACCCTTTACCAAAACAAGCCGCCTGACACACTAATCAATAAACAATGAATATAAGAGAATCCCGTGTCCAACAAATCCAGTACACGTCAAAACCGCGTAGACTGCTGCGTTCCTGATAGACTCGAAGGATCATTTCTTTTTGCTCTTCGGTGTATTTCACTGTGGGGTTTTCGCGGCTTTGTTTACCACAATCATGGCAGCGGTAGCGCTGTTTATGGTTGGGCGTCTTGCCAAATTTAATGATATTTTCACTTCCACAGTGCCGACAATTAATAATTTTAGTAACCATGCACTAAGAATAAACTGCCTAACGCTATTAGTACAGCTAAAAATACAAAATAACATTCTTTTTTTATACACTACCAAAAAAAGTATATTAATGAGAAACATTTTTTAAGCTGAAACCGACCTATTTCCCCAATATCTTCGGAAAATTTGAAATTGATATGGATGACTTCAATTTCCCGTTCCAACCCCGGCTCCGTAAGGCTGTCCAAAAAAAGTTGCACCATTGCGCTTTGACCGTGCATGGGCGGAGGGGTTTGAGCCATAACCAGGATTTTCATAAACTCCCTGCCTGAAAACTAAAGACCAAGATAAGATTGAAAAGGAAAAGGTTGTCAGTAAAGGTGAAAGAATTGTCTTTCGCCAATTAGCTTCAGGCATTTCAATTCATTTTCTTCGTTATGAACAATCTTCAAAAAGAGCGGATTCATAAATATTTTCCTGGGTTCATGGTCGTTCTTTGCGGGTTTGTTCTATTTCAGTTTTTTGGCAATTCGACAAGAGGGTTTTTGGAAACCCGTTCCATGTTTCATTGGTGGGTCGCGGATTGGTTTAATTTTGAGGGCGAAACTACCCACGGTCCTTTGATTTTGATTCTTTCGGGTTGGATCCTATGGCAGAACCTTAAAATTGCAATACCCGCAAGCAATCAGCCGCGCTTTATGCTTGGCCTGGTCCTGGTTTTGGGGGTTTTGATGTGCACTGGAAAAAGTGGACACGAGATTCTCCTAAATGGAGAATCGAAGCATGGGAAGAAGACGCAGTATAGAGTTCAAAAATGAGGCAGTTCAACTGATGATACTCGATGGTCTGAGCGCCACCGAGGTATCGACCAAACTTGGGGTCAACACCAACCAATTGTATAGGTGGAAGAGGCTCTATCTGGACGATCAGCAGGGCGAAGCCACCTCAAAGCGACAGAGCAGTCCGAAGGAGATGGCGGCCGAGATAGATCGTCTTCGCAAAGAGCTGCGCCGCTCGGAGCGGATCAACCAGATACTAAAAAAAACGGTGGGCTACTTTGCCAAGGACGAACAATGAAGTACCAGTTTGTCAAAGACAACGAGGGGCGCTTCAAGATCGAGGAAATATGCTCGGCGATGGGGATTTGTCGCAGTGGCTATTACTGCTGGAGGCACCGAGCGCCCTCGGCCCGGCGGATCGAGGACGAGGGAATCAAGGGGGCGATCCTGAAGGTACACAAAGAGGCCAAGGGCCGCTATGGGCATCGGCCAATGCACCGCCATCTGAAGGATGATGAGGGCATCGATTGCGGCCGTGACCGGGCTCTGCGTCTGATGCGTGAAATGGGAATCAAAAGCACCCAGAGTAAACGCTTTAAGCCATTAAAAACCAACAGTAACCATCCCTATGGTTACAGCCCCAATGTGCTTAAAAAGCATGGCCAGCCGACCCATATCGACGAGGTCTGGGTGGCGGACACGACCTACCTACGGACCCTGGCCGGTTGGATGTACTTGGCCACGGTGATGGACCTGTTCAGCCGACGCCTGCTGGGCTGGAGCGTTTCCAACCACAACGACGCGAAGCTGGTTGGCAAGGCCCTCAAAGCCGCGGCCATGACCCGCGGCACACTGCGCACCGGGATTATTCATCACAGCGATCGGGGCAGCCCCTACGCCAGCGACGACTATCAGAGGCTGGTCTCTGAACTAGGCATGAAGCCGAGCATGAGCGCCCAAGGCAACTGCTACGACAACGCGGCCATGGAATCGTTCTACGGCCGCTTCAAGACCAGCACGATTCGAGGCCGCCACTTTGCCGACGAGCGCGAACTGCGATCAACTGTCTTCGAATACGTGGAAATCTTCTACAACCGATATCGCAAACATTCCTCTCTGAGTTACCAAAGCCCAGTCCAATTCGAGGAAAATATTTGCCCCCCATGGGGGGCAACGAGAAAACAAAACCCTTTACCAAAACAAGCCGCCTGACACACTAATCAATAAACAATGAATATAAGAGAATCCCGTGTCCAACAAATCCAGTACACGTCAGTTTGACGCTGCATTTCATCGGTTATCTGGTGCAGCAAACCCGGTTTTCCATTTTTGGATTTTTATTTTTTGTCAATGGGGCAGCCTATATTCTTGGGGGTGAGCGGTAGGGGAAGGCTATTTGCTTTCCCTGTATTTTAATGGTTTTTTCCGTTCACTGGACAGTCATTACCCATGAGATCGGTTTTGTTTTGCGTCTTTGGGTAATCAAGAATTCTTATTTCCTGGCAAACCTCATGGGGATCGATGTCTTGCGCAGCGGAACGCAATTGTTCTCCGCAGACGGTTCCTACCAGTATGATGTGGCTGCTGCTTGTTCGGGCATTCGGTCTCTGGTGGCTCTTTCCTCACTTTCTCTGGTGATTGGCTATGACGTGTACTGGATTTGTTGGACACGGGATTCTCTTATATTCATTGTTTATTGATTAGTGTGTCAGGCGGCTTGTTTTGGTAAAGGGTTTTGTTTTCTCGTTGCCCCCCATGGGGGGCAAATATTTTCCTCGAATTGGACTGGGCTTTGGTAACTCAGAGAGGAATGTTTGCGATATCGGTTGTAGAAGATTTCCACGTATTCGAAGACAGTTGATCGCAGTTCGCGCTCGTCGGCAAAGTGGCGGCCTCGAATCGTGCTGGTCTTGAAGCGGCCGTAGAACGATTCCATGGCCGCGTTGTCGTAGCAGTTGCCTTGGGCGCTCATGCTCGGCTTCATGCCTAGTTCAGAGACCAGCCTCTGATAGTCGTCGCTGGCGTAGGGGCTGCCCCGATCGCTGTGATGAATAATCCCGGTGCGCAGTGTGCCGCGGATCATGGCCGCGGCTTTGAGGGCCTTGCCAACCAGCTTCGCGTCGTTGTGGTTGGAAACGCTCCAGCCCAGCAGGCGTCGGCTGAACAGGTCCATCACCGTGGCCAAGTACATCCAACCGGCCAGGGTCCGTAGGTAGGTCGTGTCCGCCACCCAGACCTCGTCGATATGGGTCGGCTGGCCATGCTTTTTAAGCACATTGGGGCTGTAACCATAGGGATGGTTACTGTTGGTTTTTAATGGCTTAAAGCGTTTACTCTGGGTGCTTTTGATTCCCATTTCACGCATCAGACGCAGAGCCCGGTCACGGCCGCAATCGATGCCCTCATCATCCTTCAGATGGCGGTGCATTGGCCGATGCCCATAGCGGCCCTTGGCCTCTTTGTGTACCTTCAGGATCGCCCCCTTGATTCCCTCGTCCTCGATCCGCCGGGCCGAGGGCGCTCGGTGCCTCCAGCAGTAATAGCCACTGCGACAAATCCCCATCGCCGAGCATATTTCCTCGATCTTGAAGCGCCCCTCGTTGTCTTTGACAAACTGGTACTTCATTGTTCGTCCTTGGCAAAGTAGCCCACCGTTTTTTTTAGTATCTGGTTGATCCGCTCCGAGCGGCGCAGCTCTTTGCGAAGACGATCTATCTCGGCCGCCATCTCCTTCGGACTGCTCTGTCGCTTTGAGGTGGCTTCGCCCTGCTGATCGTCCAGATAGAGCCTCTTCCACCTATACAATTGGTTGGTGTTGACCCCAAGTTTGGTCGATACCTCTGTGGCGCTCAGACCATCGAGTATCATCAGTTGAACTGCCTCATTTTTGAACTCTATACTGCGTCTTCTTCCCATGCTTCGATTCTCCATTTAGGAGAATCTCGTGTCCACTTTTTCCAGTGCACATCATTCAGCAGGCAGACACCCATTCGCATAAGTGATTTTGGTCAGGCATTCGCACGTCCGGTGGTTCTCGGTCTTCTCTTTTTTGGCGTTCTTCATCTATCGCGTCTCCTAGCCCGGATATTTCATGAAGGGTAAAGTTTGGCTCGTTATTGCTATTGGAGATGGATTTCTTTGTATTTTGAGCAGATCGTCTTGATTTTTAGGTGTTTTTCAGGGTGTAGAGACACTGCCCCCTTTCCCCCATTGGTTCGGTAGTGCCGGGGGCAGCACCAATGCACCCTTTAGGTTGGCACCAATCGGCGGGCCGCATGGTTGAAAAGACTGGCCCAAGGATAACTCTCACTTAGGTGAAAGTGAATCGTTCGGGTGTTGCGCACGATGACCGCTCCGATCTTGATTAATTTGAGCCGCAGGGTGTGGCATTGGGCCCGCGCCCACTTCGTCCCTTTTAAGGCTAACCGGCGCATGGCTTCCATCAAGGTGTAGGCCAGCGCCGACAAGAGCAATCGCCACTGATTGGCCCACCATTGATGGGCGCTGGTGCGCTCGCTGAACAATTGCATCTGTTCCTTGATTCGGTTCTCCATTTCACCGCGGCCACAGTATACCTTGTCGTAAAGCTCCTGGGGATCGCCCGGCAGGTTCGTCACCACGAAGCGCGGGTTGGACCCCTGTGCGGTGTGTTCGGCTTTATGGATGACCAACCGCAGCCATCGCCACGAATCGGCAGCATAGACGAAGTCCTGGAATAACCGTTGTTTTTTACCCCTTAGTTCGAACCATTCTTTGGCCTGCTTTTGCAACTGCTGGGCGTCTTGCTGCAAGCGTGCATTGCGAGCCATCCCCACGATGTAACTAACTTCGTTGCGGTCGCACCAAGAGAGTATCCGGTCTCGACAAAATCCACTGTCGGCGCGCCAAATAATCCGCGTACGGGGCCAGCTTTGGCGAATCCGTTTAACCAGCAATTTGAGGATGGCCCCGGCATGCTTGCTGGCATCGATCTTGCTCGGCCGCAGGTAGGCCACCAGCAGCTGATCACCGCAAAAAACATATAGCGGCAGAAAACAGTAATGATCATAATAACCGTGGAAAAAACGTCCCTCCTGGAGCCCGTGCACCGGATTGTCGGTGGCGTCAAAGTCCAGGATGATCTCTTCGGGTTCCTCGGCAAAGGAGCCCATGAACTGTTCGACCAACAGCTCGTTTACCGCAAAGGCCGCCCGCCGATCCTGCCCGTTTTCAAAACGACACAAAGTCGGCGCGCTGGCCAACGTTTCAATGCGCCCCGTTACCGTTTGCAACAATGGATCGTGGCGCAGGGTATCAAAGTCGTTCAAATCCTCATAGCCCGCCACCAGCCCGTAAACGCGCTGCCGCAGCATCCCCACTCATGGCGTACTTTGCCCTTCTGCCGTTTGTCCACTAACTGTCGGGCCGCTCGTTCGGTCAAGCCCAACTGCCGATCCACTTCCCGGATCAAAAGCAGTCCGGCATCCGAAGTAACCTCTCCGCCCTTGAAATCAACCCGCACACGGCGGCCTTTTACCCTTGTCAACTGTAGCTTTAATTGTTTACCTTTTGTCATCGCTGATATTGCTTTAATTATTGATCTATCCTGCTGTATATCAGCAGTTAAGCATATCAACGATACTTTTTTTACGAAATATCCGGGCTAGTGGGGCAGTGGGCTCCAGCGGCGCTTTTGTTCGGAGGTTTGGCCTGTGGAGGATTACCCATAATTTTGCTTTTGATTTTTTGGACCAACCTCAGAGATGAAATCCTTTATTTTCCAAAATTGATCTTAAACCTGAGGAATTGATTTGTACGACCTGCGGCTCAATCAAATTCTGATTATTCTTTGCTGTGCTCTGTTTGCCATTTTTATGGGAACATGGATCGTCGATGACAATTGGAAGCTGCCCCTGGTTATCTTACTAATTGGCGGTTACCTGCTTTTAACCAAAGCGACGCAAGTTACTCCGGAAACTTATATTCTCAGTTTTCTTGTCTTTGGATACATAGTAGGCAATCGGGGTTTTGCCCAAATAACGCCTCTTGGGAACCTCCCTCTTTTCATCGGGGAAATTGGATTACTTATCGGAGCGGTTTTTATGGCGCTTCATATTTCTCTGAAAAAAGAATTTCCATTCCGACTGGATGCCTTGGGAATCGCAATATTATTTTGGATAATCGTGGGAACTATTCGCGTAGTTTTCGATTACCCTAACTATGGAATATTGGCCCTAAGAGACTTCGCCATGGTGTATTATGCAGCCTTTTTTTTCATCGCTCAATCAATGGCCAAGCATCTTTACTCTAGAAAAATATTCGAAACTTTTTTACAGGCAGCCCTTTTACTGCTCATTCCCGGATTTTTACTATTTAAAACATATCCAGAATTTTTTTATCAAACCCTTATATTCGATGGCACGCCGTTGATCATTTATAAGGGAGATTTAGCAGCCACTTTCTTCGGGATTGGATTTGTTTATTATTATTGCAAGTACGGTTCAACAAAAAAGTTGCTATTCTTGATACTCGCCTATTTGTATTTTTACCTAACAATATCTTTAACAATGAGGGCAGCGTGGGTTGGACTCGCTTTTTCTTGTAAACGCCGGGATGAAACCGGTACGGGGGTCGGGGTAAAACCGGTACGCTTGGAATAAGGTTTAGGTTAGTAATTGCAGGTACGTCAAGGTTTAGGGTTTGGGAGTTGGTTTTGGGGATTGGCTTGGGGTCGGTGAGGAGGCCGGAGGCCGACGAGCCGGGCCCAAGGCGTTTATTGTTTTGTGCCACGGCGACGGCGTCGAGCATCGCGCAAGCGGTAGCTTTGCCCGTTGGCTTCGAGGATATGCACCCGATGGGTGAGTCGGTCCAGCAGAGCTCCGGTGAGCCGTTCGGAACCGAGCACTTCGATCCAGTTCTCAAAGGGCAGGTTGGTGGTGACGATGAGACTGGTGCGCTCGTAAGCGCGGCTGACCACGTCGAAGAGCAGTTCGGAACCGGTCTTGGAAAAAGGGACGTAACCGAGTTCGTCGAGGATGAGTAGGTCGAGCCTTTCGAGTTGCTTCATGAAGCGCTGCAGGTCGTGGTTGTCGCGTTGCTCGAGCATATGGGTAACCAGGGCGGTGACCCCGAAGAAACGGATCCGCGGGCCCTGGGCACAGGCGGCAAAGCCCAGGGCGGTGGCCAGGTGCGTTTTACCGGTACCGGCGTTACCGAGGAGCAGCACGTTTTCGCGCTGGTCGACATACTCCCCGCGCATGAGCTCTCGGATGAGCGCTTCGTTGATCGAGGGCTGCGCTTCAAAGGCGAAGCTCTCGAGGGTCTTGAGCACGGGGAAACGGGCGTTTTTGATCCGCCGCTGGGCGGCCCGCTGTTCGCGTTCAATGAGCTCCCGTTCGACCAGATGCAACAAAAAGGCGGCGTAATCGAGCCGGTCCCGGGAACAAGCCGCGGCCACCGCCGGCCATTCGCGCAGGATGGTGGGCAACTTCAGTTTCTTGAGGTGATGGTGTAACAGCAGCTGGTTTTTTTCTTCCTTCATAAAGCCCCTCCTGGAATCTTGAGCAGTTCGCTGTAGGCACCGAGGTCAGGGGCGGCCACACGGACGTGACGCAGGTGTGGATGGCCGTCCAGCCGGAAGGTTCTGCTCCCGTAGTCTTCCTGAGGATAGAGATACTGGGCGATGGCCTCACGAGTCAGTCCCCCCACCCGCAGGGCCGAGACGACGGCCTGCTGCAAGGCCGCCATGGGGTGTTTCTCCAACAGCCGCAGCACCCGGATATACTCCCGGGTGCCTTCGCCCCCGCATTGGCTTTCGAGCCGGCGTCTGAGGACCTGCAGGCACTGCGGCAACTGCCAGCCCGAGAGTGGGCGGGCGAAGTCCAAAGCGCCCGGTTTTTTCTCCAGCAAAGCCAGGTAGTGCACCGGCTCGAAAGAGACTTGCTCTTTATCCCAAATGCGGCGGTGCCGGGCCACCTCTTGGCCCCCACAGAAGATCACCACCTGCCGACAGGACCCTTCCACCACCACCGGATGGTGGGCGCAGCGCACCGGCACCGAATAGTCGTTGCACTCGAAGCGCACCAGCGAGAGGCTGCTGACGCAGGTCGAGCGTTTGCGGCTCGCTTCAAAGGGTATGGGCGGCAACGCCAGCATGACGGCGCGCTCCTCGGCCAGCAGTTCCTTTTTCACCGCCCTTTTCCCGCGTAATTTACGCTCCATGTCCCGCTCACATGCCTCCAACAGCTTTGCGTTGAGTTCCTCCAGGTCCCGAACCTGCGGTACCGGTACCAGGAAGTTGGCCCGGGCATAACGCACGATCCCCTCGACCACGCCCTTCTCGTTGGGCCGGGCGGGCAGACAGAAGTGTTCCTCGAACAGGTAATGGCTCTGTAGCTGCAGAAACCCGTCGGTCAGCTTGCGTTCACGCGAACCGATAATCTTACCCACCGCCACCTTCGAGTTGTCATAGCTGATGCGCCGGGGCACCGCCCCGAAAAACTCAAAAGCTCGCAGGTGCCCCTCCCAGAAGCTCTCCGTGCACTCCCGTTCGAACACCTGCACGAAAAAGGCATCGCTGTAGGGCAGGCTCATGGCAAAAAATGGCCGCCTACGCAATTGCCCCGCCTCCTTCACCAGGGCATGACCGAAGTCCACCTGTCCCTCCCCGGGGCGGTGCTCCAGCGGCACGAACACTTCCCGCCGCCTCGCTCGCAGCTCGGCCACCACCTCCTTGACCGCCGTGTAGCCCCCTTGGTAGCCCTTCTCCCGACCCAAACGCTGGTAGATCCGTTTGGCCGTATGGCGCTGCTTCTTGGGCACGTTCCGGTCCGCTTTGAGCACCTCCTCGATCCAGCCCACATACGGATCGATCTTGCGCTCTCGCCTCTTCTTGCGCCGGTCTCCCGGCGGCTGGGAATAGGCCAGCATCTTTCCCAGGGTCTCCCAGTGCAGTCCCTCTTCTCGCATTACAGAGCGCTTGCTCTGCTTGTCCCGCAGCACTTTGTGCCGCACTCTTGTCCATTGCTTCATATCTCGATACACTCCTCCTTTCTAGGATAAGCGTACCGGTTTTAAAGCGCCCTCTTTACCGTACCGGTTTTTCCCCGGCGTTTACATTTTTCTCTATTACTACTATATCTTACGAAAAAATATAATGTATTTAAGGATATTTTCATTTCCATTCTTATTCTAATCCATTCTTATTCTAATAATCCCCCTCGTAATATATTTAAGTTTTTTTACAGAAGATATCAGACAGACTGGTCCGTACGCGGTTTATGAGCATATGTTATCATTGGTCGATATTTCGGGCACAGGTATTTATAAAAATAAAGATAGCATCGGATCCGGAGCCAATAATCGCTTCCGAATTGTCTGGTGGAAATTGATGTGCACTGGAAAAAGTGGACACGAGATTCTCCTAAATGGAGAATCGAAGCATGGGAAGAAGACGCTTTAGTATAGAGTTCAAAAATGAGGCAGTTCAACTGATGATACTCGATGGTCTGAGCGCCACCGAGGTATCGACCAAACTTGGGGTCAACACCAACCAATTGTATAGGTGGAAGAGGCTCTATCTGGACGATCAGCAGGGCGAAGCGATCAGCAGGGCGAAGCCACCTCAAAGCGACAGAGCAGTCCGAAGGAGATGGCGGCCGAGATAGATCGTCTTCGCAAAGAGCTGCGCCGCTCGGAGCGGATCAACCAGATACTAAAAAAAACGGTGGGCTACTTTGCCAAGGACGAACAATGAAGTACCAGTTTGTCAAAGACAACGAGGGGCGCTTCAAGATCGAGGAAATATGCTCGGCGATGGGGATTTGTCGCAGTGGCTATTACTGCTGGAGGCACCGAGCGCCCTCGGCCCGGCGGATCGAGGACGAGGGAATCAAAAGCACCCAGAGTAAACGCTTTAAGCCATTAGAAACCAACAGTAACCATCCCTATGGTTACAGCCCCAATGTGCTTAAAAAGCATGGCCAGCCGACCCATATCGACGAGGTCTGGGTGGCGGACACGACCTACCTACAGACCCTGGCCGGTTGGATGTACTTGGCCACGGTGATGGACCTGTTCAGCCGACGCCTGCTGGGCTGGAGCGTTTCCAACCACAACGACGCGAAGCTGGTTGGCAAGGCCCTCAAAGCCGCGGCCATGACCCGCGGCACACTGCGCACCGGGATTATTCATCACAGCGATCGGGGCAGCCCCTACGCCAGCGACGACTATCAGAGGCTGGTCTCTGAACTAGGCATGAAGCCGAGCATGAGCGCCCAAGGCAACTGCTACGACAACGCGGCCATGGAATCGTTCTACGGCCGCTTCAAGACCAGCACGATTCGAGGCCGCCACTTTGCCGACGAGCGCGAACTGCGATCAACTGTCTTCGAATACGTGGAAATCTTCTACAACCGATATCGCAAACATTCCTCTCTGAGTTACCAAAGCCCAGTCCAATTCGAGGAGAATATTTGCCCCCCATGGGGGGCAACGAGAAAACAAAACCCTTTACCAAAACAAGCCGCCTGACACACTAATCAATAAACAATGAATATAAGAGAATCCCGTGTCCAACAAATCCAGTACACGTCATGCGGGATTTTGAGTTGCCGGGCATAAATGGGGGCAAGCTGCCCGCCACGGTCCTGAAAATTGAAAAAGTGCCCCTTTCCACGAAAGCGGAGGGCAACACCGAAGCGATCCCGGGCTTGTTCGCCTACTGGTTCGTGAGTGGCGACTCCATCATGGCATCCACCTGGGAGCGTCACATTAAATTGGCCAAGGACCGTCTTTTTGGTTTTAAAACTCACCGCTGGGCTTATGTGTTTGCGCAGACTACGACGGAGGATGGCGAAGAGGCCGGTCTGGCCAGATTGCAAGAGGTGATTGCTCTGACGGTTCCGGAATTTCCAATTGTCGGTTTTGAAGATGGAAAGGCGAATCCCGACGATTAATTAATGAGAAACATTTCTACCATCTGCCGCATATAAAATGGTTTGCCCCGGCCGGGCAACCGAGGTATTAAATTGAGCCCTTTTTACAATTCCATCAGTTTGAAGTCGTAATGAGAATTTTATCCGTATTCCTGTTTTTATTCGTTATTTTTGAATCCCCTATTGCCGCTGCTTCTCTTTTAAAAAAAAAGGATGCGGCTGAAAAAGAGGCCAAACAAGATGCTCGCCTGGAAAAGCGAATGGAAAAAATCAGCGATTATTTTGAACAGGTCATGGATAGCCCGGAATCGAGAATACCGGCCGGCCTTTTACGCAAAGCCAATGGCATCATCATCATGCGCCAATTCAAGGCCGGCCTCGGCATTGGGGTCAAGGGGGGCGGTGGGATCGCCATGGCACGAAACGGCAAGACCGGCCAGTGGAGCGCCCCGGCCTTCCTCAAAGCCGGGGAGGCCAGCATCGGTCTGCAAATAGGCGGCCAGGTGCTCGATTCGGTTTTTTTACTTATGAATGAAGAAGGGATGAGTATTCTTTCCCAAACCCAGTTCCGCATCGGGGTGGACGCGGCGGCCACGGCGGGTCCGCACGGGGTTGAGGCGGAGGCCAAGTATTCCGGCGATGTGCCTATCCTTGTTTATTCCGATATCGGCGGTCTTTATGCGGGAGCTTCATTCGAAGGCGGTTTTCTACTCCCGGATAACAAAGCCAATGCCGCCTATTATAATGATGAGGCTATCCTCATGGGAGAAATTCTTTTTAAAAACAAAGTGAAAAAAACGGCTGAAGCTAATGAATTGATCGAGCTGATCGAGCGGCGCAGTGAAAAATAAGCGATTGGGATTGGGTTAAAATAATAAACTCACGCATGATTGAAACGAATTACGAAGGGCTCAATGCTGGCCAAAAAGAGTTGCTGGACGAGGCGGCCAGAGTCATGGAGACCGCTTATAACCCCTACTCCGGGTTTTTTGTGGGAGCGGCCCTGCGATTGGCGGACGGAAAGATTATTAGCGGTTCCAATGTGGAAAACGCCGCTCATGGGTCCATTTGTGCGGAACGGTCGGCCATAGTCCGTGCCAATGCCAAAGGGTGCCGCCATTTTACGGCTTTTGCGGTCATTGCCCGGGGAAGCGATTTTGACACGTCCGCGGTTACGGCTCCATGTGGAGCATGCCGGCAAATGCTTTATGAATTCGCTCAATTGGCTAGCGAAAACATGGAGGCGATCCTTTCCACGACGAAAAAGGACAAAATAATCCTCACCAATATCGAGGAATTGGTTCCACTCGGCTTCGGCCCGCGCGACCTCGGCATCGACCTGGAAAAATTTCGCTAACCTAATTAATAAACGAGGATTTCTTCGTTATCGAAATCCGCTTCTCTGGAAGCAGCCCCTTGGCCGGGTTTCAATGGGTAACGGTAGGTCTTGCCCTGGTAATTCCGCAGGATGATTTCCGTATCGGTGATTTTCTGAACGAATTCGGGATTGAGGGGAATTTTTCCACCGCCGCCGGGAGCGTCGATGACTAGTTGAGGCAGTGCATAGCCGGTGGTGTGGCCGCGCAATCCCTGGATGATCTCAATGCCTTTGCTCACCGCTGTGCGAAGGTGGGCGCTCCCGGTTATGAGATCGCATTGATAGAGGTAATAAGGCTTCACCCGCATCAAAAGGAGCCGGTGCAGGAGCGAGCGCATCGTTTCCACGTCGTCGTTAACGCCGCGCAGGAGCACAGACTGATTGCCCAAGGGAACTCCCGCAAAAGACAAGCTCTCACAGGCTTCCTTCAATTCCAGGGTGCATTCCTTGGGATGGTTGACGTGGATACTCATCCAGACAGGGCCATGTTTGCGAAAAATTTCGCATAATTGCGGAGTGATCCGTTGGGGCAGAAAAATCGGTATTCTGGAACCGATGCGGATAAATTCCACATGGGAAATAGCCCGCAGGCGTCCCAACAGATGGTCGATCTTGCGGTCGGAGAGCAGCAGGGGGTCGCCCCCGCTGATGAGGACGTCGCGGATTTCGGGGTGCTCCTCAATGTATTTGAGGCCGCTCTCGAACTCGGGATGAAAATTGTAATCCTGGGCATTGGAAACCAGGCGGCTGCGGGTGCAATAGCGGCAATAGGCGGCGCACCGGTCGGTCACCAGAAAGAGCACGCGATCGGGATAACGATGAACGAGGCCCTCCACCGGCATTGATCCCTCCTCACCCACAGGGTCGAGAAGCTCCTCCGGTGAAGTTGTGAGTTCCTCCCCTCTTGGTATTACCTGACGTCGAATGGGGCAATCGGGATCGTTGCCATCAATAAGATTGAAGAAATACGGAGTTATTGCCAAAGCCAGTTTCTGATTGGCAAAGCGGCAGCCAGCGATTTCCTCGGGCGTTAAATCGATGAATTTTTCCAGTTGGCTAGCGCTGGTGATCCGGTTTTTCAACTGCCACCTCCAGTCGTTCCACTGTTCGGCCGGGGTATCGGCCCAAAGCCCCTGGCCTCGATGCCAATTTGAAATCTGATCTTGAGGATACATAAATCGGGAAACGAAAAGAGCCCGCAGGCGCTCTCAATCCTTGAAATTAATAAACAACCTAAAGAATTGACATATATAAAATTGTCAATACGTTTTTATGAAATAATAATCAATCAAAATAAGGTCAAAAGATTGACCCGATTCCATCTCGATTGTTATATTTCAATTAAACCGAAAAATAAAATGGCGGCAACGGATGAAGAACTGGCCAAGCAGCTTTGGGCGCTGGGGGATATCGCGCGCCTGAACATCCTGCGTCTGCTACCCCGCGCGACCAATTGCGAGCACGGCAACAATGTCTCCCAACTGGCGGAAAAGCTGGGTATGACCCAACCGACTGTTTCCCATCACCTGCGGGTTTTGCGCCAGGCCGGCTTGGTCGATAACAAGAAAATGTGCCGTGACGTGTTTTACTGGGTCGATCCCGAACAGGCCGAAATAGTCCTCACCCACCTGGCCTCGGTTTTCCAAATCAGGGAAAGCGGTGGCAGCCAAGACCGGGCCGAGCCCCAACTATCCCAAAGCAAACCTGAGATTCGGTCTTAAGCTGCGGCAAAAATACGCTCGCAGTAAACAAAAACGGTCCCCTGAGGCCCTTTCTTTATTTTTTTTAAATAAAAATCCTTGACCCTGTTGTAGGGTACGGGGGTTAAACTTTGAGAAAATGGAAACAATGACCATAGGGAAAATGGCCTCTAGGGCGGGCGTAGGTATTGAAACGGTGCGGTATTACGAGCGTAAGGGTTTGTTAAATCAGCCAACCCGGTCATATACCGGCTACAGACAATATCGCCAGGAGGCAGTGCAACGCATCCGGTTCATCAAAAGAGCTCAGAAACTGGGCTTTACACTTCGGGAGATTTCCGGGCTACTGTGCCTTAGCAGCGATTCCAAAACTACTTGCGAGGACCTGCGCCAGGAAGCTGAGGGAGAAATTAGGAATGTTGAGGAGAAAATCCGAGATTTGGTTAGGCTGCACGACACGCTTAAAAGTTTGGCCGAAGCATGCGCCTCCGCTGATGGAATTGGCGAATGCCCCATCCTGGATTTTCTGGAAGAAGAGGATATAAATTGAAAAAAGTAGAGCTAATATATGAATCTGGTTGCCCGAACGTATTAGAGGTACGGGTTCAATTAAGGAATGCCTTTAAGGAGGCTGGTGCTCCTGGGCAATGGATTGAGTGGGAGCGCAGCGATCCCGATGCCCCAGCTTACGCAAAGGATTACGGATCGCCGACGGTTCTTGTGGACGGAAAGGATGTCGCCGGGGTATCACCGGTGAAAGAAACCTCCTGCTGTCGTCTTTACGGCGATGGTTCGGGAGGCTTCCAAGGCATGCCCGCCGTATCCTTGATTGTATCCGCATTGCGGCAATTGGATCACGCGGGCATGGGACATAGGGGAGGTTTATGGGGAGCTTTAGCCAGTGGACCGGGAGCATTGGCCGCATTGGTTCCCGTTGGGTTTTGCCCATTGTGCTTGCCCGCCTATGCGGGATTGGTCAGTTCCCTTGGAATCGGGTTCGTGGTAGAAAGCCGATATTTGCTGGCTGCCTTGATTGTGCTCCTGCTGCCAGCATTATTGATGCTGATATTTCGGGCTTCGTCGAGAAGGGGCTATGGCCCATTTTTTGTGGGAACTATAGGTATCTGCGGAATTTTTTTAGGGAAATTTTATTTTCTAAATCCAATGGTGACAACTATCGGTGTTGCTGTGTTGGTTGCCGCCTCTCTCTGGAATGCATGGCCCCAGCGCAAAGATCGCTGCCCCAATTGTTCCCCTTTAGAGAATATTCAATAGATCTATTAATCCGGCAATTGAATAGTAACAGTTAAGCGGCGTATTGAACATCCCGATGATGGAAGAGTTTTTTAATCAAAATTGGTTTTCGTTGCCTGCTGCGCAGGTGGGTTCGCAGACTTCCCTGCAACTCAATTTGGCTGCGCGGGGCCGGCAGGTTCTTCAAGTTCGCTTTGACCGTGTTATTCAAATACTCATCGGGGTTCAATTCGGGACTGTAAGATGGTAGATAAAAAATCCCGATCCTATCGCGGTGGGCTTCAATCCAACCGATTACTTTTTTAGCATGATGCACTCTCAGATTGTCCACAATGAGAAAGATTTTCCGTTTGGCTCCTTTGATCAACTGGCGCAGAAATTTGATAAACAGTTCCACATTCAAGGCTCCCTTGTAAACCATGAAACGCAGCTTTCCACGGTTGGTTATAGTCGAGATCATGCTCGTGCTAAAACGACGCGCACTGCGTTTGGCAACTGGCGTTTTACCGCGCGGAGCATAACCTCTTCCCCGATGATCTTCGCTACTGATGCCGGTTTCATCTCCCCAGTGGATTTGGGCCTGTTGCGCTTTGGCTCTGGCTTCGATGGCCGGGTAAGTTTGATCAAGCCACTTCTTAATCGCCTCAGGCTGCTGCTCATAGGCTTGTCTTCGAGGTTTTTGTGGAGTGAAACCCCAACGGCGAAGATACTCGCCCACCGTGCGGATCGGCATCTTCAAAGCAAACTGCCTTTCAATCAACTCTTGCACCGCTTGGCGCGTCCACAGGGCAAAGGGCATCTTAAGCTGGTCGGGTCTCTTATCGGTAATCATTCGGCACACCATGCGCTCTTGTTGGGAGCTCAATCTTCGACATTGGCCCTGCCGACGGCCCCGTTGTCCAAGCCGCAGGGCTTTTGGCCCTCCATTTCGGTAAAGGGCCCACCATTTGCGCACAGCGCTGATCGATACCTTTAAAACCACGGAAACCTCGGTAGTGTATAAAAAAAGAATGTTATTTTGTATTTTTAGCTGTACAAATAGCGTTAGGCAGTTTATTCTTAGTGCATGGTTACTAAAATTATTAATTGTCGGCACTGTGGAAGTGAAAATATCATTAAATTTGGCAAGACGCCCAACCATAAACAGCGCTACCGCTGCCATGATTGTGGTAAACAAAGCCGCGAAAACCCCACAGTGAAATACACCGAAGAGCAAAAAGAAATGGGTAGTGTTAACATTTTGAATGTTTAAGCTGTACTTTTTAGCGTGATTATGTTGTGAACTGGGAATGGTCCATATCACAGTAAAATGTCCTCAATGCGGAAGCGATCACATCATCAAGCACGGCAAGGATCCGAAAGGGGTTCAGAAGTATCGATGCAAGGGGTGTGGTTATCAGTTTCGGCTTCACCCCAAAAGTCGTGAGCATCCTCCGGCGCTGGTCAAGCAGGTGCTCCGTGCGCACCAAAACCGGATGAGCCTGCGTGCCATTTACCGTACCTTCGGGGTAGCCCCAAAGACGGTCATCGAATGGATTAAAAAAAAGTCCTGAGTTTGCCGAAGCTGGAGTCCACTCTGCTTGCCCGCCAGTGTAGTGATGTGCTGGAACTGGACGAGGTGTGGTCATTCTGGGGCGATAAGCGTTCGGGGCAGGTATGGCTATGGGTAGCCTTGTGTCGACGTACCCGACAGGTCGTCGGGTTTTCTCTGGGTGATCGTAGCGATCAAACGTGCTGGCAGTTGTATCACAACATCGCCCAGCCCTATCGCGACTGTGCCACCGTAAGCGATTACTGGGAAAGCTACGACAAGGTTTTCCCTCACAACAGCGCCAGCGGGAAACAATCCGGCCAAACCGCCCATATCGAACGCTGGAACAATACCTTGCGACAGTCCCTGTCACGCTATGTGCGTAAAACGCTGTCATTCTCGAAGTCTTTGGTCATGCATTTTCGCGTCCTGTGCTTGTTCATCTGGGAATACAACAGCAATATCAAACATTCGTCATGTTAACACTACCCGCTCGACCTCGGTGCCGGCAATATCAAATCCAATCTGACTCGGTGACCACCAAAGCCGCATGGGCTGGATTCCTCGAGCAGTTTGCGCTTCGAATTCCAAACCATTCAGTCCAATTTGCTTCTGCATTACACGGAAGGAAATACGGACCCGTTTACTCGCAGGAATGAGACGCTCCACCTTGGCATAATCATAGGGTTCTTCATCCACGATTTGCAGGACCTGATTTTGGTCATCCCAAGGGTCGCTCACCAGAGATACAGGTGCCCATTGAGGCAAGTAGAGTGATGTGACCGCCGAAAACACTACCATTGCCAGTGAGAGTCTTTCTGGAGAAATTACCGGAAAGACCTATGAAGCAAAAAAGATACACCCCTGAACAAATCATAACGATACTGCGCGAAGTAGACGCAGGCAAAGGCATTCAGGATGTCTGTCGGTCCCACAATATCAGTCCTCAAAGCTACCATCGTTGGCGTAAAAAGTATGGCCGCATGGAGCTGCGTGGCGCCAAGCGGCTGAAGGAGCTGGAGCGCGAAAACACGCAGCTTAAGAAGATAGTAGCCGAGCAGATGCTGGAGAACCGTGTGCTCAAGGAGGTGAACGCAAAAAAATGGTAGGCCCGAAGCAGAAAAAGGAAGCGGTGAAGCATGTATTGGCCCAAGGGTCGTGCTCGCTGCGTCGGGCCTGTCAGTATTTTGGGTTGCACCGCTCAACCTACCTGTATGAACCCAAGAAAGCTACTGAGTATAGGCATAAACTGGTGGCACGCATCATTGCCTTTTCGAAGAAGCATCCGCGCTATGGCTATCGTCGGATCCGCGCTTTGTTGGCCCATGAAGGTTGGCCCGTGAGTCGCAAATTCGTCCAAAAAGTGCGTCGTTTCGAAGGACTGGGTGTGCGCCCGTCTGGCAAGCGCCGTCGCCGGCAGGGCCAATCCACGGCTACCCCGACCCGAGCAGTGCAGCCCAACCATGTGTGGAGTTGGGACTTCGTGGCGGATCGCACCGACCGGGGCGGTCCGCTCAGGCTCTTGACACTGATCGATGAACATACCCGTCAATGCCTGGCCATTAAGGTTGCGCGCTCACTGAAAAGTGCCGATGTGGTAGAGGTATTGAACGATGCCATAAGAGAGAACGGCAAACCTCAGTGCATCCGCTCGGACAACGGATCGGAGTTTATAGCCCACCAAGTCAAAGAAGAACTGCAGCGACAGGAAATTGCCATCGCATACATTGATCCAGGAAGCCCTTGGCAGAATGGACATATAGAATCCTTTCATAATCGTTTGCGCGATGAATGCCTTAACCAGGAACTGTTCCTGAGCGTGACCGAAGCGCGTGTGGTGGTCGAACAATGGCGACACAAATACAACGCGAAACACCCCCACAGCCGATTAGGCTTTCTCTCCCCAAATACATTTGCCAGACTCTGGCGAACAATCAACAAAGCAGCGGCTGGCTCCATTCGGCCTACGGCCTCATTGCGCCACCCGCTGCAAAACCTACAATACCAAACCTACGGAAATACTCTCACTTAAAGTGGTAGCAAAGATGGGGTCCGATCAGGTTCGGAAAGCAATTGAGTCGGGGGCAAAGCCAGGAATATCAAGGCGAATAGAATCATAGCGCCTCCAAACGGGCCTTCGTTGATGTTGGGCGGGTGGTATACTTTTTTTTCACTCATGCTGGTTAATTCTCTAATTTTATCTCATCCCTGGGAAAATTCAGGATTTCGAGGTTTGGGTCTAAATCTAAAAAGATATCAAGAATAGAATCTGTCAGGTGTTCGTCGGGGTTGTTTTCAATTAATACGGTTCACCCTCCGAAATATTAGAAAATATCGGATAATAGTTCAATTTTTGGCCTTAATGCTTACGCTAACTCCAGGTTGATCGTTGCCCTTTTCAAGGATCAGCACCTAATGGAAAATCCTCGTCACACTGGGAAAACTACGCTTTTATCTATCAAATCTAGCGGGACTCTTGTAAATGGAAAGCGACCACCAGAGGCATATCGCCGTAATTATGTTCACGGACATCGTGGGCTACAGCGCGCTGGCTCAAAAGAACGAAGCCCTCAGCCTTGAACTGCTGGAGGAACACCGGGGATTGCTGCGTCCAATATTCGGACGGTTCGGGGGTAAGGAAATCGAGACCATCGGCGATGCATTTTTCCTGGAGTTCACCAGCGCCCTGGAGGCCGCGCCCTGGAGGCCGTAAAGTGCGCCTTCGAAATTCAAAATGCTCTTTTTGGCCGCAACTCCCTGGAACCCGGGGAGCGAAAGATCATCCTTCGCATCGGCATCCATCTCGGGGATGTCATGCAAATGGGGGAAAAGGTGCTTGGCGATGGGGTCAACATTGCCTCCCGCATTCAAACCGCAGCCAGACCCGGTGGCATTTGCATCTCCGACCACGTTTACATGCAGGTGCGCGACAAACTGGAGATGCAGTGGCAATCGCGAGGCGAGTTGAAACTCAAAAACATCGAGAGACCCATGGAGGTTTTCGATATTATTTTCCCTTGGGAAAAGGAGCAGGCAGCACCACCCAAAAGCAGAGCGAAAACAAAATTCGCAGCAGGCAAATACCTTTGGCCCATAATAGCCGTCGCGGCAGTAGTCCTCATAGTGGGTTATTTTTGGAAATTCCCTTCCCGCGAGAGCGCTCCAACTTACGTTTCCCCTCCCGTCACGGCGGCGCCCGAGTTGCCCCATTACGACTCCATCGCCGTGCTTCCCTTCGAGAACATGAGCAATGACCAGGAAAATGTCTATTTCGCGCGAGGCATTCACGAGGATATTTTGACGAGTCTTGCCAAGGTCAAAGCCCTCAAGGTGATCTCCCGAACCTCCGTCATGGAATATGAGAACAAGACCCGCAATCTGCGAAAAATTGCAGAGGATCTGGGGGTTTCCACTATTCTCGAAGGTAGCGTGCGACGGTCCGGTATGCGTGTTAAAATTACGGCTCAGTTGATCGATGCGAAGACGGACGAACATCTTTGGGCGGAAAGTTACGACCGGGACTTGACGGATATTTTCGCCCTCCAATCCACCATCGCCGAGGAAATCACTGGCGCTTTGAAAGCGACTCTCAGCCCGGAAGAAAAAGAAAACCTGGAAAGGCTGCCGACCCAAAGCGGAGAGGCTTACGACATCTATTTGAGGGCGCGGGACTATCACCTCCAGGCCGTGGCGGATGAAAATGCTGCCGGACAGGCCGAGAGGCTCTATGGACAAGCTATTGGGCGAGATCCGAGTTTCGCGCTGGCTCATGCTTGGCTGGCCCATTTGCACAGCGAAATGTATTGGCAGTTATCTGTGGACCGCAGTGAGGAGCGATTGCAGAAATTGAAATCGTCGGCGGACCGGGCGCTGCAATTGCAACCGGATCTTCCCGAGGGGCAGACGGCCCTGGCCAACTATTATTACTACGGGTTTCGCAATTATGGCCGTGCCCAGGGAATTCTGGAGAGAGTACGTGAGTCTCTGCCCAACAACGCCGAAGTGCTTGCCATTCTCTCCTATATCGAGCGCCGCCAGGGCCAATGGGAATTGAGCACGAACCATCTTGAAAAAGCGGTCGGCCTGGACCCGCGCAATGTGGATTACAAGTTGCAGTTGGCATTAAGTTACTACCAAATGCGTGACCTTGAGGCCGCCATACCTTTATTGGATGAAGCGCTTGAAATACAGCCCGACGCCGTGGGTCTCGCCGTCATAAAGGGCCGTATTTATTTAGGTTTGACCGGGGATACATCTGTAATGAAAAAAATCCTGGATGAGATTCCACCTAACCTGGATCCCTATGGCCGGATTAGTAATGGCCGCTTCGTTTTAGATATCTGGGAGCGGGATTTCGAGGGCGCCCTCCCCTTTATTGAGGCTTTTGCTCAACCTGTCGATGATGGGCAATCATTCGTCAGACATCGGGATCAATACAGGGGCATGCTTTACCACTACATGGGTGATAAAGAAAAATCCCGCCGGGCCCTGGAGTCGGCTCTGGCCTTTCTGGAACCCGCTTTGGCCGAACATCCAAAGGATGCCCGCTACCATGCATCTATCGGGTCTACTTATGCTCTACTGGAACGCAAAGAAGAGGCCATAGAGGCGGGGATCGAAGCGGTGAAACTGATGCCCCAAACCAAAGACGCCTTGGTAGGAAATGATTACGAACGGAATTTAGCTGGCATTTATGCGAATGTTGGTGAGCCCGACAAAGCCATCGACCTGCTTGAGGATTTGCTCTCCAAACCTGGCAGGTTGGCCGTACCCGCGCTGCGAAATCTTTGTTATTGGGATCCACTACGCAGCCACCCAAGGTTTCAGGCATTGTTAGCCAAAGACGGCGGATAAATTTTCTCCATTAAAAGAATGCTATAATCGAGATAAGTCGCACCGACCCATCGGTTGGGGCGGGATCCCCAAATGTTTTCACCCAAAATTAATCACACTGGAAGGTATTGGTAATGAACTATAAGAGAAAATATCTATCGTTTTACGCAATAATTCTGGTAAGCGTTAGCTTGCACAATAATGTTTCCATTGCAGAAGAAGAGGCAATGTCTGATTATAATCTAGACACCTCTATTAAGAAAACTGTCGAGAATGAATTGGGTAGTTTCAAAAATAAACTGCTTGAAAAGAGACATATTAACAAAAAAGCGGTCTATCCACTGCTTAAAAAATACCTCCGGGATAAACCTCGAATCTACGGCGCGGCTTTTGCTTTCGGGCCCGATATAAAAAATAAGCAGCAAATAAAATCTTCACCATACGTTTATAGGGACGGCAAAAAGTTGATCGAGAAAGATTTGCTTGATAGCTATGATTATACAACGCAGGGCTGGTACGCCATTCCTGCAAATTTAAAGAAACCTGTTTGGAGCAAACCCTATTTCGATGAAGGTGGAGGCGAAGCCTGGATGATAACTTATTCCATACCGTTATATTCCGACCGAAACAAAACAAAACTCATTGGAGTTCTCACAAGCGACGTTTTAATACCCAAGGAATGATTACCTTACCGGTCTTTGACCATATACGACATGGGCATTGGGGGCATCGATTCTGGGATTTCCGGCCTTGTAGCCAGAGGTGCGGGCAGGACTGCTCTTTGTTTTGACAGCAATGGATAATTCACATTGGGGTAGTGTATAAAAAAAGAATGTTATTTTGTATTTTTAGCTGTACAAATAGCGTTAGGCAGTTTATTCTTAGTGCATGGTTACTAAAATTATTAATTGTCGGCACTGTGGAAGTGAAAATATCATTAAATTTGGCAAGACGCCCAACCATAAGCAGCGCTACCGCTGCCATGATTGTGGTAAACAAAGCCGCGAAAACCCCACAGTGAAATACACCGAAGAGCAAAAAGAAATGATCCTTCGAGTCTATCAGGAACGCAGCAGTCTACGCGGTTTACAGCGCGCCTTCGGGGTGAGTCCCAACACCGTTTTGAGTTGGTTAAAAAAAACGACAATCGCTGCGACCGCTCAAAAGCACGATTCTTGCGGCCCGCCGCCATGATGTCATTGAACTGGACGAACTGTGGTCTTTTGTGGGGCGCAAGAGCGATGCCCAATGGGTTTGGATCGCTCTTTGCCGACGCACCCGTCAAATCCTCTCCTATGCCATTGGGCCTCGGGATTGGTATCGTTGCCGGGAACTTTACGAGCGTCTGCCACGGGCCTACAAAAGATGTGCCACCTACAGCGACTTTTGGAGCACTTATGATGAAGTCTTTCCTCATAACCGATCCGTGGGAAAAGAAACCGGTGAAACGGCCCATGTGGAACGATGGAACAATACCCTGCGCCAACGACTGGGTCGTTTCACACGCAAAACCCTCTCCTTTTCCAAGCTTAAGAGTATGCATGAAACCTGTCTGAGACTTTTCATTCATCAATATAATCAAGAATTAGCCACCATTCCTACTTAATACACTACCGCCAAGTGTTGGGTAGAAGCCCTGGAAAAAGGAGGTGCAAAGGTCGATATTTATGACTTTTCAGGACTGACCACCGACACAGGGGAACCGGTCAATGATTTCAGGGATTTCCTTCGGGTTTCAGTGGACGATTGGGAAGCAGACCTAGAGGTAAGGGAGGCCATCCCCTATGAGTAGAATCAAAACGAATATTAAAGATCATAGCCTCGCCCACAAGTTGTAAACGCCGGGATGAAACCGGTACGGGGGTCGGGGTAAAACCGGTACGCTTGGAATAAGGTTTAGGTTAGTAATTGCAGGTACGTCAAGGTTTAGGGTTTGGGAGTTGGTTTTGGGGATTGGCTTGGGGTCGGTGAGGAGGCCGGAGGCCGACGAGCCGGGCCCAAGGCGTTTATTGTTTTGTGCCACGGCGACGGCGTCGAGCATCGCGCAAGCGGTAGCTTTGCCCGTTGGCTTCGAGGATATGCACCCGATGGGTGAGTCGGTCCAGCAGAGCTCCGGTGAGCCGTTCGGAACCGAGCACTTCGATCCAGTTCTCAAAGGGCAGGTTGGTGGTGACGATGAGACTGGTGCGCTCGTAAGCGCGGCTGACCACGTCGAAGAGCAGTTCGGAACCGGTCTTGGAAAAAGGGACGTAACCGAGTTCGTCGAGGATGAGTAGGTCGAGCCTTTCGAGTTGCTTCATGAAGCGCTGCAGGTCGTGGTTGTCGCGTTGCTCGAGCATATGGGTAACCAGGGCGGTGACCCCGAAGAAACGGATCCGCCGGCCCTGGGCACAGGCGGCAAAGCCCAGGGCGGTGGCCAGGTGCGTTTTACCGGTACCGGCGTTACCGAGGAGCAGCACGTTTTCGCGCTGGTCGACATACTCCCCGCGCATGAGCTCTCGGATGAGCGCTTCGCTGATCGAGGGCTGCGCTTCAAAGGCGAAGCTCTCGAGGGTCTTGAGCACGGGGAAACGGGCGTTTTTGATCCGCCGCTGGGCGGCCCGCTGTTCGCGTTCAATGAGCTCCCGTTCGACCAGATGCAACAAAAAGGCGGCGTAATCGAGCCGGTCCCGGGAACAAGCCGCGGCCACCGCCGGCCATTCGCGCAGGATGGTGGGCAACTTCAGTTTCTTGAGGTGATGGTGTAACAGCAGCTGGTTTTTTTCTTCCTTCATAAAGCCCCTCCTGGAATCTTGAGCAGTTCGCTGTAGGCACCGAGGTCAGGGGCGGCCACACGGACGTGACGCAGGTGTGGATGGCCGTCCAGCCGGAAGGTTCTGCTCCCGTAGTCTTCCTGAGGATAGAGATACTGGGCGATGGCCTCACGAGTCAGTCCCCCCCCACCCGCAGGGCCGAGACGACGGCCTGCTGCAAGGCCGCCATGGGGTGTTTCTCCAACAGCCGCAGCACCCGGATATACTCCCGGGTGCCTTCGCCCCCGCATTGGCTTTCGAGCCGGCGTCTGAGGACCTGCAGGCACTGCGGCAACTGCCAGCCCGAGAGTGGGCGGGCGAAGTCCAAAGCGCCCGGTTTTTTCTCCAGCAAAGCCAGGTAGTGCACCGGCTCGAAAGAGACTTGCTCTTTATCCCAAATGCGGCGGTGCCGGGCCACCTCTTGGCCCCCACAGAAGATCACCACCTGCCGACAGGACCCTTCCACCACCACCGGATGGTGGGCGCAGCGCACCGGCACCGAATAGTCGTTGCACTCGAAGCGCACCAGCGAGAGGCTGCTGACGCAGGTCGAGCGTTTGCGGCTCGCTTCAAAGGGTATGGGCGGCAACGCCAGCATGACGGCGCGCTCCTCGGCCAGCAGTTCCTTTTTCACCGCCCTTTTCCCGCGTAATTTACGCTCCATGTCCCGCTCACATGCCTCCAACAGCTTTGCGTTGAGTTCCTCCAGGTCCCGAACCTGCGGTACCGGTACCAGGAAGTTGGCCCGGGCATAACGCACGATCCCCTCGACCACGCCCTTCTCGTTGGGCCGGGCGGGCAGACAGAAGTGTTCCTCGAACAGGTAATGGCTCTGTAGCTGCAGAAACCCGTCGGTCAGCTTGCGTTCACGCGAACCGATAATCTTACCCACCGCCACCTTCGAGTTGTCATAGCTGATGCGCCGGGGCACCGCCCCGAAAAACTCAAAAGCTCGCAGGTGCCCCTCCCAGAAGCTCTCCGTGCACTCCCGTTCGAACACCTGCACGAAAAAGGCATCGCTGTAGGGCAGGCTCATGGCAAAAAATGGCCGCCTACGCAATTGCCCCGCCTCCTTCACCAGGGCATGACCGAAGTCCACCTGTCCCTCCCCGGGGCGGTGCTCCAGCGGCACGAACACTTCCCGCCGCCTCGCTCGCAGCTCGGCCACCACCTCCTTGACCGCCGTGTAGCCCCCTTGGTAGCCCTTCTCCCGACCCAAACGCTGGTAGATCCGTTTGGCCGTATGGCGCTGCTTCTTGGGCACGTTCCGGTCCGCTTTGAGCACCTCCTCGATCCAGCCCACATACGGATCGATCTTGCGCTCTCGCCTCTTCTTGCGCCGGTATCCCGGCGGCTGGGAATAGGCCAGCATCTTTCCCAGGGTCTCCCAGTGCAGTCCCTCTTCTCGCATTACAGAGCGCTTGCTCTGCTTGTCCCGCAGCACTTTGTGCCGCACTCTTGTCCATTGCTTCATATCTCGATACACTCCTCCTTTCTAGGATAAGCGTACCGGTTTTAAAGCGCCCTCTTTACCGTACCGGTTTTTCCCCGGCGTTTACAGCCCGACCATCAACAACGCTCCCAACAATGAAAAAACCGGCGCTCGATTAATCTTTGGCGCCTGGTAGGAACGGTGGAAGTGCTTCTCCTCTGTCTTCTTGCCTGGCAATCTCGCCGATCCTTCTTCTTGATTTTGAAAATGCTGTGGTTTCTCACCTTCAATCTCGAAGGATTCGATATCGCCAATTCCGTTGAAGTCTCTGTTTCGACCCACAGACCCCAACCCAAATGCCTGTTTCTCATTACCGGGGTTCCAAAAAGTGGCGAACTGCCTCACCCCAGTATGTTCGAATGAATCCTTATTATTTGGTAGATAATCTTTTTTGATGTGCATTTCAGCCTCCTATTGAAGATTTCAAATATACTATAAACCAGGATTGCCAGTTTATCAACTAATCTAATAATATAATTATTTATTATTAGATATATTTATCTATTAATTGAGTTTTGAATTGCAGTGATAATCAGCGAATTTCTACTGCGCCTTCTATTATTTTCTGTTCTGATTTACAAATTTAGTGATTCAGAAAGAGACAACCGACATGGTGTCAACCATCCATCAATGGAAAGCATTTCATCGGTGAATGTATCAATAAATTTTTACTTATTAGTATTTCTTAAAAAATAAATTCGTAAAAATAGTAATTCTTATTAGATATTTCCTCATAACTGTGTAGTCTTACAACAAATGAGCAATGGAAGCCGGTCACATCAGTCATAACGCGATTATCGGATGGCCCGAACACTGAAATATTGAGCAATTGGCAATATGAAATTTGAAAGTTGATTCCCTTTTTCTTTACGATTAGACGAAAATCGCTTGCTGAGTGTGACAAAATTGCACAACATAAGAAGATATGTGGGAATTCTGTCTATGATCCACAATATTTCTTTTAACCGCAGTTTACGCAGATAAGCGCATATGGATGTTTGATTAAGTGCAGATTAATGTTTACGAGAAATCTGTGCCCATCTGTCTAATCCGTGGTTAAAAAATTAGGGAATTGAAGGATTTTTTCCTGGAATCTTTAAAGATAATGCCGGCCTCTATTTTAATTGTCGATGATGAGAAGCATACCCGTGACGGCCTCATGCAAGCGCTCATGGATGATTATGAGGTCTATCCGGCGGCCAATGCCGAAGAGGCTTTCAACCTGATGGAGTCGGAGGATTTCGACGTCATCCTGACCGACCTCAGAATGGCCGGCAAAAGCGGCATGAAAGTCATCGATAAATCCATTTCCATGCCACGCCAGCCCATCACCTTGATGATGACTGCCTACGGCAACGTGGAAACCGCGGTCGAGGCCATGAAACGAGGCGCCCACGATTTTCTAACCAAACCGGTCAATTTGGAAAAGCTGGAAATTCTAATCAAACGGGCCCTGCAAACCCGCCGCATCGAGACCGAAAACGCAACTTTGCATAAGCGGCTGGACCGCAAGTTCAGTTTCGAGGGAATTGTCGGCAACTCTTCCGCCCTGCACGAAGTGATCGATGTTATCAAGAGGGTAGCCCCATCGAAGGCCACGGTTTTGCTGGAGGGCGACACCGGCACTGGAAAGGAACTGTTCGCCCAGGCAATTCATCAAAACAGCGACCGGGCCCGCGGGCCGTTTATCGTCGTGCATTGCGCCGCCCTCCCATCCAATCTTCTCGAAAGCGAATTATTCGGGCATGAAAAAGGCGCCTTTACCGGCGCTATGGAACGCAGAATAGGCCGGTTCGAAGCGGCCGATGGCGGAACCCTTTTCATTGACGAGATCGGTGAAATAGATTCCTCCACCCAGGTTAAATTACTGCGGTTCCTGGAGTCCCGTGATTTCGAGCGTTTAGGCAGCCATAAAACGATCAAAGTCGATGTGCGGTTGGTGGCGGCGACTAACAAACCGTTGGAGGGACTTGTCAAGAAAGGTAAATTCCGGGAAGATCTTTTTTACCGCCTCAATGTGGTGCCCATTCAACTGCCCTCCTTGAGCCAGCGACCCGACGATATTCCCCTGCTGCTGGATCACTTTATCGCCCAATTTACGGAGGAAAACGGAACCGACCCGATAGAGTTAAACCCGGATGCTCTAAATATCCTGAAACGTTACCGATGGCCGGGAAACATACGCGAATTACGCAATTTCGCTGAAAAGATTGTCGTGCTTAACCGCGGCGGCCTGATAACCGCCTATGACTTGGACCAGCGGTTCCTGCAATCGCGGTCCGACTTCGGAGGCGAGAGCCCGGAACCATCCGCCAATCCCCTTTCGGTGGAAGAAAATGAAAAACGGCTCCTGCGCGGAGCCCTCACCGAAACCGACGGCAACCGCACCCGGGCCGCTCAAATCCTGGGCATCAGCCGGCGCACCCTGCACCGAAAATTACAATTATGGCCCGAATTGGATGTACCTCCCGGCAACGCCCCCAGAACCCGTTTGGGAGACAGGAGCTAAAAAGCGGAACAATTTATTCTCATGGGATCATTCAGGTTACAGCGGCTGGTTCATTGGCTGGAATTCGGACAGGGGAAACGAGGCATCCTGTTCATTGGCCTGCTCGTTTTCATCGGCCTTTTCACCTGGTATCACGGTTATAAAAGATTCGCCGGGCCCTCCTCCGAGAATGTCATCGAGTATGCCCTGATCGGAAAAAATTTGTCCGAAGGGAAAGGGTTCACCACGCCGGTCATCTACCCCCAAACACTCGCCTTCCTCGAAAATCGGGAGGAAGGGTATGTATTCTCTGCCGACACACCCTTGCCCGATCTTTATCATGCCCCATTATATCCAATGGTGTTGGGTGGCGTTTTAAAGATATTACCCAAAAGCGTCAGGGAACTGGTCTGGTCCGATCCCGTTTCCGAGCCAGGGCTGCCCTACCCGGCCTTCAACGGCGATTACTTCCTCCTGGCCGTCAACGTGTTCTTTTTTCTCCTTAGCTGCCTCATGACCTACTGGTTGGGCCGATTCATTTTCTCCCCCATTGCCGGTTTGATCGCCATGTTGGGAGTATTGTTTTCGGTCGCCCTATGGGACAGCGTGCTCGCCCTCAACGGCATTTCCCTTCTCCTTTTTCTAACCCTTCTCCTGTTTCAACTCTGGTCCGTGCTGGAACGATGGTTCCTGCAAAACCCATTGCTGCGGGAGACAGGCGCTCGCTCTATCCTCCTGTGCCTGATTACCGGCGTCATCGGGGGTCTCCTTTTTTTAACAGAATATACGGCCGGTTTTATATTTCTGGTTTTTGCAGGTTACCTCGTGGTTCGCTTTCGCGGGTCTTATTGGTTAAAAATGCTCAGCCCTGCATTGCTGGGGTTTCTATTTGTAACCTCTCCCTGGTGTTGGCGAAATATCACCTGGACCGGCCACCCCCTGGCCCTGGCCAGCCAGAACCTCGCCTTGAAAGCGGGCGATAGCACGGCCGGGTAGTGTATAAAAAAAGAATGTTATTTTGTATTTTTAGCTGTACAAATAGCGTTAGGCAGTTTATTCTTAGTGCATGGTTACTAAAATTATTAATTGTCGGCACTGTGGAAGTGAAAATATCATTAAATTTGGCAAGACGCCCAACCATAAACAGCGCTACCGCTGCCATGATTGTGGTAAACAAAGCCGCGAAAACCCCACAGTGAAATACACCGAAGAGCAAAAAGAAATGATCCTTCGAGTCTATCAGGAACGCAGCAGTCTACGCGGTTTACAGCGCGCCTTCGGGGTGAGTCCCAACACCGTTTTGAGTTGGTTAAAAAAAACGACAATCGCTGCGACCGCTCAAAAGCACGATTCTTGCGGCCCGCCCGCCATGATGTCATTGAACTGGACGAACTGTGGTCTTTTGTGGGGCGCAAGAGCGATGCCCAATGGGTTTGGATCGCTCTCTTTGCCGACGCACCCGTCAAATCCTCTCCTATGCCATTGGGCCTCGGGATTGGTATCGTTGCCGGGAACTTTACGAGCGTCTGCCACGGGCCTACAAAAGATGTGCCACCTACAGCGACTTTTGGAGCACTTATGATGAAGTCTTTCCTCATAACCGATCCGTGGGAAAAGAAACCGGTGAAACGGCCCATGTGGAACGATGGAACAATACCCTGCGCCAACGACTGGGTCGTTTCACACGCAAAACCCTCTCCTTTTCCAAGCTTAAGAGTATGCATGAAACCTGTCTGAGACTTTTCATTCATCAATATAATCAAGAATTAGCCACCATTCCTACTTAATACACTACCCACGGCCGAACCGGAAACCTTTAAAAAGAGCCTCCAAGCAGCCGGCCCCGAAACCAGCATCCGCAAAATCGCTAACAAGGGCCTTAACCCGGATATTTCATGAAGGGTAAAGTTTGGCTCGTTATTGCTATTGGAGATGGATTTCTTTGTATTTTGAGCAGATCGTCTTGATTTTTAGGTGTTTTTCAGGGTGTAGAGACACTGCCCCCTTTCCCCCATTGGTTCGGTAGTGCCGGGGGCAGCACCAATGCACCCTTTAGCCCGGATATTTCATGAAGGGTAAAGTTTGGCTTGCTATTGCTATTGGAGATGGATTTCTTTGTATTTTGAGCAGATCGTCTTGATTTTTAGGTGTTTTTCAGGGTGTAGAGACACTGCCCCCTTTCCCCCATTGGTTCGGTAGTGCCGGGGGCAGCACCAATGCACCCTTTAGGTTGGCACCAATCGGCGGGCCGCATGGTTGAAAAGACTGGCCCAAGGATAACTCTCACTTAGGTGAAAGTGAATCGTTCGGGTGTTGCGCACGATGACCGCTCCGATCTTGATTAATTTGAGCCGCAGGGTGTGGCATTGGGCCCGCGCCCACTTCGTCCCTTTTAAGGCTAACCGGCGCATGGCTTCCATCAAGGTGTAGGCCAGCGCCGACAAGAGCAATCGCCACTGATTGGCCCACCATTGATGGGCGCTGGTGCGCTCGCTGAACAATTGCATCTGTTCCTTGATTCGGTTCTCCATTTCACCGCGGCCACAGTATACCTTGTCGTAAAGCTCCTGGGGATCGCCCGGCAGGTTCGTCACCACGAAGCGCGGGTTGGACCCCTGTGCGGTGTGTTCGGCTTTATGGATGACCAACCGCAGCCATCGCCACGAATCGGCAGCATAGACGAAGTCCTGGAATAACCGTTGTTTTTTACCCCTTAGTTCGAACCATTCTTTGGCCTGCTTTTGCAACTGCTGGGCGTCTTGCTGCAAGCGTGCATTGCGAGCCATCCCCACGATGTAACTAACTTCGTTGCGGTCGCACCAAGAGAGTATCCGGTCTCGACAAAATCCACTGTCGGCGCGCCAAATAATCCGCGTACGGGGCCAGCTTTGGCGAATCCGTTTAACCAGCAATTTGAGGATGGCCCCGGCATGCTTGCTGGCATCGATCTTGCTCGGCCGCAGGTAGGCCACCAGCAGCTGATCACCGCAAAAAACATATAGCGGCAGAAAACAGTAATGATCATAATAACCGTGGAAAAAACGTCCCTCCTGGAGCCCGTGCACCGGATTGTCGGTGGCGTCAAAGTCCAGGATGATCTCTTCGGGTTCCTCGGCAAAGGAGCCCATGAACTGTTCGACCAACAGCTCGTTTACCGCAAAGGCCGCCCGCCGATCCTGCCCGTTTTCAAAACGACACAAAGTCGGCGCGCTGGCCAACGTTTCAATGCGCCCCGTTACCGTTTGCAACAATGGATCGTGGCGCAGGGTATCAAAGTCGTTCAAATCCTCATAGCCCGCCACCAGCCCGTAAACGCGCTGCCGCAGCATCCCCAAGACCTCATGGCTTACTTTGCCCTTCTGCCGTTTGTCCACTAACTGTCGGGCCGCTCGTTCGGTCAAGCCCAACTGCCGATCCACTTCCCGGATCAAAAGCAGTCCGGCATCCGAAGTAACCTCTCCGCCCTTGAAATCAACCCGCACACGGCGGCCTTTTACCCTTGTCAACTGTAGCTTTAATTGTTTACCTTTTGTCATCTTTTGTCATCGCTGATATTGCTTTAATTATTGATCTATCCTGCTGTATATCACTGCTGTATATCAGCAGTTAAGCATATCAACGATACTTTTTTTACGAAATATCCGGGTTAAGGGGCTGGAAATCAACTTGAAGGAGCGTCTGTGGTCGGGCGGGGCCTACATATTCACCGCCTTTTTACTGGTCGGCTGCCTTTACCGTTTTCGCAACAACCTGGCTGCAACAACCTGGCTAACAGCATGCGTTGGTGCGCTGTTTTAACCATACTCATCGTTCTGGTCCTGCAGCCATTTTTCAACAGCGGCCTATCGCAAAGACTGCCCGCCATTTATCTGGCACCCCTCATCATCTTATTTGGGGCCGGCTTTGTCATCATCATGCTGGAGAGCACCGGCCGGCGATTGCAAATGGAACGTATGGTCTGGATTTCGGCCTTGCTGCTATTCCAGGCCATACCGATGGTCCACAATTTGATGGAGCCCAAAAGAAATCCATTTACATATCCACCCTATATCCCCTCTCTGCTGGCCCGCACACGCACCCACCTGTCCGATCGGTTTTACCCCGGTTATGGGTTCATGTCGGATGTGCCCGCCGGGATGGCCTGGTATTCCCAGCAACCGGTGTGGGCACAACCCGGCGAATATTCCGATTTTGTGGAGACCCTCCTACGTCAGGAAATCGGGGCTCTCTTTCTTTCCCCAAAAGTGCTCGACCGCCCTTATTTTTCCCAACTGCTGCAAGCGGACCTGGAACTGGGAGACGATTATAAAAAGAAAAGATATTGGGGCGCTGTCTACGGTAGCCTGCAGCAGGGCTCTCTACCGCGGTTTTTTCCCTTGAGTCAGGTCCAGCAAATTTCCACCAACATGTATGTGCTTTCCAATCCCCTTGCCTGGCGTCAGGAATAAAAAAAATTGTATTGACCCTGGTAGGTTTTGCCTGCACCTTTACCGGCGCTTAATACAGATGAATAAAGCCACACCACTACTCCTGCTTGTTGCATTGCAAACCACGCTATTTTCGGCGTTTACGCTCCCATCCCGGAGCAGGAACAAGGAAAGGCGATCGTTTTGAGCCTCGAAGGCGGCTACCATTACGACAGTAACATTCTGGGCAGCCCCAGTAACGACCCGGACAGACCGGTTCAGGACAGTTCCGTCTTCACCGTTACCCCCGGCATCAAGTACAACGCCTCCATTGAGGAACAAAGCTTTATCCAGGCCTCCTACCTGCTGAACGCCCTCCTTTATTCGGAACGACCCACCGAGGACAAGCTCTACAACCATTTTTTCAACGTCAGGTTTTCGCACACCTTTACGCCCACTCTAATTTTGGAAGTGTCCGACGCTTATTCATTAATCGACAGCCCGGAATCTTCTTTAGATCTTCCTTTTAATGAAGGACAATTGCAGACCAATCAGTCCAACAACATTAATCAATTCGATTTCAGTTAATCAATTCGATTTCAGCCTGGCTGCGGAATTGAGCCCAAAAACCAGCATGGTCTTTAAATACCGCAATTTTAACTTTGCTTACGATGATACCCCAGTAGCGTTTCAATTGGATCGCAATGACAATCTCTTTGGCATCCAGGCAGGCTACAACTGGACTCCGGAAGCTTCATTGGTCTTCGAATATCGATCCCAGGACCGCGCCTACGCCTTCGACGGTGGTGCGAAGAACAGCGATTCCAGCTTTTTTCTATTCGGGGTGGACTGCGGGGTGGACGGGGTGGACTGCGGGGTGGACTGGATTCCAAGCCCCACCTTTCAGATAAATGGGCGCCTTGGCGTGGACGACCGTGAACGGGAAATCGGCGCAGGCGACACCAATTTTTGGTAGTGTATAAAAAAAGAATGTTATTTTGTATTTTTAGCTGTACAAATAGCGTTAGGCAGTTTATTCTTAGTGCATGGTTACTAAAATTATTAATTGTCGGCACTGTGGAAGTGAAAATATCATTAAATTTGGCAAGACGCCCAACCATAAACAGCGCTACCGCTGCCATGATTGTGGTAAACAAAGCCGCGAAAACCCCACAGTGAAATACACCGAAGAGCAAAAAGAAATGATCCTTCGAGTCTATCAGGAACGCAGCAGTCTACGCGGTTTACAGCGCGCCTTCGGGGTGAGTCCCAACACCGTTTTGAGTTGGTTAAAAAAAACGACAATCGCTGCGACCGCTCAAAAGCACGATTCTTGCGGCCCGCCGCCATGATGTCATTGAACTGGACGAACTGTGGTCTTTTGTGGGGCGCAAGAGCGATGCCCAATGGGTTTGGATCGCTCTTTGCCGACGCACCCGTCAAATCCTCTCCTATGCCATTGGGCCTCGGGATTGGTATCGTTGCCGGGAACTTTACGAGCGTCTGCCACGGGCCTACAAAAGATGTGCCACCTACAGCGACTTTTGGAGCACTTATGATGAAGTCTTTCCTCATAACCGATCCGTGGGAAAAGAAACCGGTGAAACGGCCCATGTGGAACGATGGAACAATACCCTGCGCCAACGACTGGGTCGTTTCACACGCAAAACCCTCTCCTTTTCCAAGCTTAAGAGTATGCATGAAACCTGTCTGAGACTTTTCATTCATCAATATAATCAAGAATTAGCCACCATTCCTACTTAATACACTACCCAATTTTTATGGCCAGCTAACCGGAATTTACCAGTACCATCCCGATTCGTTTATGGCTTTCAGCATCACTTACGAAACGGTCGAAACCTCGGCTCCCGTTGCCTTTTCCGGTGAGGAAACCTTCTCCTTATTGCTCAATGTTCAACATGCCCTCACGAGCAAGATATTCCTGGCCGGTTCCATTTATTACGATACGGCGGACCTAATTAAACAAAATGCTCTAGCAAATATTAGCGACAATACCGTTCGCCTCGGTTTAAGCGCCATCTACCAGCCTACACAAAACTGGTCGATCATCTTCAGCTACGATTTTGACGACACCGATTCGGATGATCCCTCTTTAGCCCCGGGGGCCATTAATTCTCGCACGGAAACCCGGTCCCGGGTAGGAATCAGCGCCCGTTACACCTTTGGTCTGTAAGCCTGGAAAATATTTTTATCCGGTCGTCCAGTCGACAATCACAAATTTGAACTGGAGAATCTTGGCGCGGCTAACAGATTTATCCTCGTTCCACCTCAATTGAAGCAATAATTGCTCACCCATGGAATCCAATCTAAAAAAGACGGCTGCCGGCTTTTCACTCGGCGACTTCCTTAAAGTCCTCAAAACCCGTTGGCCCCTGATTACGCTTTTACTCCTTCTGGTGCTCAGTTCCACAGTTCTTTTTACCTATTTCATGCCCAGATGGTACCTGTCCATAGCCGGGATACGGGTGGAAAAAGCTGAAGGGCAAGTTTCAGTTTTCGAACGCCAGAGGACCGGTAGTTTCGATCCCTACTTCAACAAAGAGCAGTTCGAGATTATTCAGAGCAAAAAAATACTCCGTCAGGTGATCCGGAATCTCGACCTCGTCAATTATATCAGTCGAGACCTCGGCGCGCCCATAGACGAGGAATATGCTTACCAGTATATGGTTAAACAAATGCTCCTGGTAGAGTCCCGACCCGGCACCTCCCTTATCGACATCGGCGTGATGGTTAAAGGAAACCGCGATAAAGCCGCCGAAATTGCCCACGAAATTGCCCGTGTTTATGCCGAAGACCGCATTAAATTCGCTACCTCTGCCCAAACCGAGGGCATCGTGAGACTCAAGCAGGAACTTTTGCGGCAGGAAGTTTCCGTCTCTCAGGAACGCGACAAGGTGGAAAAATTGCGTCAGGAACTAGGGATCTCCGGAGTGGACCTAAATGCCCAGACGACACAACTGGATATCGACAACCTGCGGCAACTCGAACGCACCTACATCGCCGTAAAAGTCGATTCCATTGCTCGAAAAACCCGCTGGGAGCAATTTAAAGCCGTTCCGGTCGAAGAGCGAATCCGGTTGATCAATTCCGAACTCATTCCAGACGTTAACCTGCAAAACCTCATGCAGGCCTACATGGTAGCCGAGCAGCAGCATGTCCGCGCCAAAGGGCGCCTGGGCCAAGCCCATCCCGATTTCTTGGCGGTGGAAAATACCCTCAAAAAAATCCACGAACAATTGCTGAACCAATTGCTGAACCAGTTGATCGGATTCGAAAAATCCCTCGAAATATCCTATATCGAATCCAGGGCGCGAACCGATGAAATGAAAAACCAGCTCAAGCTAGCCCGGGTCGATCAGATTCTGGATGCCCAAAGCAAAATGCGACCCTTTGAGGAAGCCGTGGATCGTTTGAGGGATGAGGAAAACCTCCTGCAAACCTTTCGATTGACCCTGCGCCAAAGGGAGATCGATTTCCAGGCCCCCAAACGAACCATTGAAATGCTCAACCAAGCGGTACCCTCGCTACGCCCGCACAAACCAAACTGGCTCCTCAATCTGTTTCTGGCCATCTTTGGAGGAATCCTTCTGGGCGTGGGGGCGGCTTTTATGGTCGAATTTTTCGACACCAGTTTTTGTTCCATCGAAGAGACACCAGTTTTTGTTCCATCGAAGAGACACCAGTTTTTGTTCCATCGAAGAGACACCAGTTTTTGTTCCATCGAAGAGACACCAGTTTTTGTTCCATCGAAGAGACACCAGTTTTTGTTCCATCGAAGAGACACCAGTTTTTGTTCCATCGAAGAGACACCAGTTTTTGTTCCATCGAAGAGACACCAGTTTTTGTTCCATCGAAGAGACACCAGTTTTTGTTCCATCGAAGAGACACCAGTTTTTGTTCCATCGAAGAGACACCAGTTTTTGTTCCATCGAAGAGACACCAGTTTTTGTTCCATCGAAGAGACACCAGTTTTTGTTCCATCGAAGAGACACCAGTTTTTGTTCCATCGAAGAGACACCAGTTTTTGTTCCATCGAAGAGACACCAGTTTTTGTTCCATCGAAGAGACACCAGTTTTTGTTCCATCGAAGAGACACCAGTTTTTGTTCCATCGAAGAGACACCAGTTTTTGTTCCATCGAAGAGACACCAGTTTTTGTTCCATCGAAGAGACACCAGTTTTTGTTCCATCGAAGAGACACCAGTTTTTGTTCCATCGAAGAGACACCAGTTTTTGTTCCATCGAAGATGACGTGTACTGGATTTGTTGGACACGGGATTCTCTTATATTCATTGTTTATTGATTAGTGTGTCAGGCGGCTTGTTTTGGTAAAGGGTTTTGTTTTCTCGTTGCCCCCCATGGGGGGCAAATATTTTCCTCGAATTGGACTGGGCTTTGGTAACTCAGAGAGGAATGTTTGCGATATCGGTTGTAGAAGATTTCCACGTATTCGAAGACAGTTGATCGCAGTTCGCGCTCGTCGGCAAAGTGGCGGCCTCGAATCGTGCTGGTCTTGAAGCGGCCGTAGAACGATTCCATGGCCGCGTTGTCGTAGCAGTTGCCTTGGGCGCTCATGCTCGGCTTCATGCCTAGTTCAGAGACCAGCCTCTGATAGTCGTCGCTGGCGTAGGGGCTGCCCCGATCGCTGTGATGAATAATCCCGGTGCGCAGTGTGCCGCGGGTCATGGCCGCGGCTTTGAGGGCCTTGCCAACCAGCTTCGCGTCGTTGTGGTTGGAAACGCTCCAGCCCAGCAGGCGTCGGCTGAACAGGTCCATCACCGTGGCCAAGTACATCCAACCGGCCAGGGTCCGTAGGTAGGTCGTGTCCGCCACCCAGACCTCGTCGATATGGGTCGGCTGGCCATGCTTTTTAAGCACATTGGGGCTGTAACCATAGGGATGGTTACTGTTGGTTTTTAATGGCTTAAAGCGTTTACTCTGGGTGCTTTTGATTCCCATTTCACGCATCAGACGCAGAGCCCGGTCACGGCCGCAATCGATGCCCTCATCATCCTTCAGATGGCGGTGCATTGGCCGATGCCCATAGCGGCCCTTGGCCTCTTTGTGTACCTTCAGGATCGCCCCCTTGATTCCCTCGTCCTCGATCCGCCGGGCCGAGGGCGCTCGGTGCCTCCAGCAGTAATAGCCACTGCGACAAATCCCCATCGCCGAGCATATTTCCTCGATCTTGAAGCGCCCCTCGTTGTCTTTGACAAACTGGTACTTCATTGTTCGTCCTTGGCAAAGTAGCCCACCGTTTTTTTTAGTATCTGGTTGATCCGCTCCGAGCGGCGCAGCTCTTTGCGAAGACGATCTATCTCGGCCGCCATCTCCTTCGGACTGCTCTGTCGCTTTGAGGTGGCTTCGCCCTGCTGATCGTCCAGATAGAGCCTCTTCCACCTATACAATTGGTTGGTGTTGACCCCAAGTTTGGTCGATACCTCGGTGGCGCTCAGACCATCGAGTATCATCAGTTGAACTGCCTCATTTTTGAACTCTATACTAAAGCGTCTTCTTCCCATGCTTCGATTCTCCATTTAGGAGAATCTCGTGTCCACTTTTTCCAGTGCACATCAAGAGACACCAGTTTTTGTTCCATCGAAGAGACACCAGTTTTCGTTCCATCGAAGATATGGAACGAATACTCCAACTGCCTATTCTGGGAGTTATATCACGCAAACTAATATTGCTCGAGAAAAACAATTTTTCTAGTTTCGAGGCAGAACCCTACCGCGTCATCCAGACAAACATGGAATTGGCCCGGGAAGGCAAAAAAGGCGGGGTGCTGGTTGTGCAATCCGCCGGCCCGGGAGAGGGGAAATCAACTACCCTCTACAACCTGGCTGTAGCCATGGCATTAACCGGCCAAAAAGTGCTAGCCCGGAAATTTCATAAAAAAAGTATCGCTGATATACAGCAGGATAGATTAAACATTAAAGCAATATCAGCGATGACAAAAAGTAAACAATTAGAACTACAGTTGACAAGGGTAAAAGGCCGCCGTGTGCGGGTTGATTTTAAGGGCGGTGAGGTTACTTCGGATGCCGGGCTGCTTTTGATCCGGGAAGTGGATCGGCGGTTGGGCTTGACCGAGCAAGCGGCCCGGCAATTAGTAGACAAACGGCAGAAGGGCAAAGTGCGCCATGAGATGCTGGCCATGATCCGGCAGCGCGTTTACGGGCTGGGGGCGGGCTATGAGGATTTGAACGACTTTGACACCCTGCGCCGCGATCCTTTGTTGCAAACGGTAACGGGGCGCACTGAAGCGTTGGCCAGCGCGCCGACTTTGTGTCGTTTTGAAAACGGGCAGGATCGGCGGGCAGCCTTTGCCCTGAACGAGTTGCTGGTCGAACAGTTCATGGGATCCTTTGCCGAGGAACCCGAAGAGATCATCCTGGACTTTGACGCCACCGACAATCCGGTGCACGGGCTCCAGGAGGGACGTTTTTTCCACGGTTATTATGATCATTACTGTTTTTTGCCGCTGTATGTTTTTTGCGGCGATCAGCTTCTGGTGGCCTACCTGCGGCCCAGCAAGATCGATGCGAGCAAGCATGCCGGGGCCATCCTCAAATTGCTGGTTAAACGGATTCGCCAAAGCTGGCCCCATACGCGGATTATTTGGCGTGCCGACAGCGGATTCTGCCGGGATCGGATTCTCTCGTGGTGCGAGCGCAACGAGGTTTATTTTATAGTGGGAACGGCCCGCCATGCACGCTTGCAGCAAGCGGCCCGGCAGTTGCAGGAGCAAGCCAAACAATGGTTCGAGGGTAGCGGCAAAAAGCAACGGCTGTTTCAGCACTTCGAGTATGGGGCAAAATCGTGGCGGCGCCAACGCCTTATCATCCACAAAGCCGAACACACCGCACAGGGGTCCAACCCGCGCTTCGTGGTGACGAACCTGCCGGGCGATCCCCAAGAGCTTTACGACAAAGTATACTGTGGCCGCGGTGAGATGGAGAACCGGATCAAGGAACAGATGCAATTGTTCAGCGAACGCACCAGCGCGCATAAATGGTGGGCCAACCAGTGGCGATTGCTCTTGTCGGGGCTGGCCTACACCTTGATGGAAGCCTTGCGCCGGTTCGCATTAAAAGGGACGAAGTGGGCGCGGCTCCAATGCCACAGTCTACGGCTAAAATTAATCAAGATCGGAGCGGTCATCGTGCGCAACACCCGAACGATTCACTTTCATCTAAGTGAAAGTTATCCATGGGCCAGTCTTTTCAACCATGCGGCCCGCCGGTTGGTGCCAACCTAAAGGGCGCATTGGCGCTGCCCCCGGCGCTACCGAACCAATGGGGGAAAGGGGGAAGTGTCTCTACACCCTGAAAAACACCTCAAAATCAAGACGATCCGCCCAAAATACAAAGAAATCCATCTCCAATAGCAATAACGAGCCAAACTTTACCCTTCATGAAATATCCGGGCTAGGCCGCCGCTTTGGTTTTTAGTTCGTCTTGCTGGGCCAGCATCTTGGCTACTTTCCATAGGTTGTGCGAGAGTACCGACCAGGCTACGCTGATCGAGCGGTTGGCAAAGCCTTTGCTGCGCAACCGCCCGGCCTGCCAGCGATTCTTCAATACCCCGATCCGCCCTTCGGTGCTGGCCCGGCGCTTTTGCAATTGTCTGAACAGTGGTTCCTCCATCCGTTTTTTCAACTGCTTCGGATCGCGTGGACAGAGCGCGTCGTAGATTCCCTCCTGGGCTAACTGCCGGCGGGCCCGCTGGGAGGCAAATCCCCGGTCCGCGCACATGGCCGCTATGGGTTCTTCCAGGTTGAAGCGGTTCTGTCTTTGCAAACTCTCTTGCATTTGTTCATTTTCGCTTGGAGTTCGGCTGCCGTAGAGTTTCCAGTCCAGCAGGTACCCTTCAACGCTTTCTCCCAAAAAAAGGGTGTTGCCGAACTCGACCTCTTGGCCCGCTTTACCTCGCACAATCACCTGCCCATCGAGTTCGTAAACACTCAAGACTTTCTCTGCGTTTTTCACCTGGCGGCCGCCAATGATCCGCTCGTGCGCCTGTTTGATGACCACCGGGATTTGCTCGCTCATGCGCTCCATCCGGGCGAGGATCTGTTGGACCTGTTTTTCGCTGTAATCGCTTTGCTCCCAGCAGGCTTGCAATAATTCCCGGTGACTGCGGGCATGCTCCCCGATCCGTTTGAGCAGCTTTTTCATCTGCCTCAAGATACCCTTGCGCTGCCGCGCGCTGTCCTTTCGCCGCCGGCTGTGGGTCATCTGTATGCACAGCCGATTCATCTGCCGAGCCAAGGGCTCCGGTTCGATCGGCATGCGATGGCGCAAACCGGCCTTCTCGCGGATCAGCCGGATCGCTTTGAGCAACGTGCCGGCTACATCCTTGAGTAATACCCAGTCCGTCGGCCAATGAATGTTAGCCTCCAAACAGGTGCCGTCGATCAGGCAAATGGTGGGGTCAATCGGCTTGTCCAATCCCACCTGCCGGGCCAGAAGGGCATCGGCCACCACCTCAGTCAAGGTCCGGTGCAAGGCCCTCAACTGCTCTTCGCTGAAAAACTTCGAGGCCCGCTCCAGGGTGCTTTTGGAGATGCCCCTGATGCCATCGATCTGCCGGACACGGCAAAAGTCGGCCAACAGATCGCTGCTGCCCAGAGCCCGCGACAAATGCCGAAACGAAATCCCTCCGAGCAGACGGCCCAGCGTATCCATGCGCAGTGCCTTGATGGCAAAACTGGCCCGCTGCCGCCGGGCCTTTAGACCCATTGGCGGCCACCCCTCCAAGGCCAGCTCAATGGCCTGCGATTCAACCTCCGAGTCGATCAGCAGCCGATCGATTCGATCAATGGTGGCGCGGAAGTTATCGTAATCGAGGCACCGGTCGACCACAGTTAAAGCTGGACGCAGGAGGCATTGGATGGCTATATTTTTCATAGAAAGGGCTATATTGATTTTCGCTAACTCAATTATAGAACCCTTTTTTGGCCGGATCGAGCAAAAACTTGCTCTTTCCGGCTCTTTTTATCAACGTCATCCAGTTGACTATAAAATCTTTATATTTTTGGGACAGCCTCTAGGTAAAACCAGGGGAAGGTCTTTCCTTCTGTTGGAGGTTTCCACAGCACTGATTCCTTTTGTATCGAAAAATCTTCTTACTCACCCCGTATCAGGTGCGAGTCGCAGTCGCTCTACTCGCTTCAGCATGGTTCGAAACATTTCTCTTGGGATGGCCACCTCAGCCATCTGGAAAGTGATATACTTGGCATGGTGGATCACCTTTGCTCCGATTTTGATGAGTTTCTCCCGTAAAGAGCTCAGCATCCAGTGCTTCACCTTTGGGGGAAGGATCAACCGGCGCATGAAGTTACCCAGATTGTAGGCTAAGCCGAAGAGTTGAAGCCGAACGGCGTTGTCCTCAAAGTCATGGCAGGACAAGCGGGTCCAGTGGATGGCATGTTTGCCCTCTTTGATCCACTGCTCTGCGGTGCTCCGGTGGTTGTAAAATTTCACTACCTTCCTGGGTGGCCAGTTCAGATTTGTCACGATGAAACCGACCCGCGCAAATAACTCTCCGGCCTGCCACTCGACCTTGGCCACCACCCGGCGAGCTCTCTGCCAACTGGCGGCTTGATACTAAAAGCTCGCATAAAACACCTTGGGTGCCCGCGAGGGTCGCCCTACCGGCCGAGTGAGTAAAGGAGCGATATGTTTTTGTAAAATTGTGTTGCTCTTCAGCCTGATGGCGTAGGAAAAGTTCTCTTCCTCAAGGTAACTGTAGAGGCCGGGATCGGCGAAGGCGGCGTCACCTCGGAAAAATCGTTTCAGGGGACAGTCACGATAGCGGGCAACGACCGGGTTGAGCACCGACAACCAATCGTCGGCACTGTGCACATTGCCTTTACGCAGGTTGGCCCGTTCCAGATCACCAGACTGGTTGAAACAGAACAGGGGATGGTAGCAGGTGCAGCCAAAATGACCGTTGAAGGCCGAGCCTTCCTGCTTTCGGTAAGTCGGGCTCTCCGAACTATCCATATCGAGAATCAGTTTCTTCATCCTCACTCGCCTATTCACCTGATCTATCCATTGACCGCTCATGTCCGTCAGTGCGCTCAGATTCGCAGGCTTGGTTAACATCTGTGTTTCAAAGCGGCTCATTTCACTGGGCGAAGCCGCCGGTTGCCAATCGGCACGACCCCCCACAATCTGCCTCATGACCGGATCAAAGCGCAGTCAGTCCCAAAACTTCATCGAGTTCCCGGTAGAGTAACAATCCTGCATCACTGGGAACCTTCGCACCGTGGAACTCCAACTTGATTCGCCGGTTAAATTGAACCCGAAAACTGCTCTTTTTTGCGTCATCCATAGGATTGTAATTTGCTCGCTATAAGTATATTTAAGTAACTTATTATTAACCACATAGCGATTATTTCAAGCAAATTTTCTTATGATGAAATGGGAAATATGGGTTAAAATCCAATAAACAATAAACCCAAAAAAGAAGGATACGCTCATGAATGAAACAAGCATTGAACAAGACCTCAGTCCAGTCTTCATTCATGTAAAACCAATCCGCTGGAGAAAATTATCCGGCAAGGCGCCTGTCGGTTGCTGCAAATAGCTTTGGATGCGTGGAGCAATAAGGACTCGATGTTCATATTTCATATTTGCCTCTTGGGCAAAAATTTACTTTCAAGGAGATGCGAAAACACGTAGCAGGGTAAGAGGTTTTTGCAATTTTATCGACAAGTGGGGGGGTTTTCTTATGCTTGAGGGCTGAGAGTTGAGGGTTTCCGGCAGGGATCGGGAGCTTTCATTTATTGAGTTGGGGAATGTCGTTTTTCTATCTATCTTAAATAATGACGGTCTTGTTCCGTTATAGTATGGAGGATTGTTGAGGAGGGAAATGACTTATTGGGAACACGGCCAGGCTCGCAAGCTGCTTTCGACTGTTGTCGGGGTCTTTGTTCTATTATTTGTGAGTCCCCTGCCGGGGCAGAAAGCGCCGGTTGCGGCCGCGGTTGCTAAAGGATCGACTTCGACCAGCATCTTGCTGACGGTTGAAAATGAGGTGCAGGTGGCCCTGGGCAAAGGGGCGTGGCTGAGCGGCAAGGTCGGGCAGGCGCTCAATTATGGGGATCGGGTGCGAACGGGCGAATACAGCCGGGCGGCCATCAAGCTGCCCAACGGCAGCATCCTGCGTATCGACGAATTGACCACCATCCGCTTGAAACCGCCCTCCGGTCCCCAGCCCAAACCGGCAACGGAACTGGAAAAGGGCCGCCTTTATTTTTTCGGAAGATCGAAAGAGGATGAAACGCAATTCGTCACCCCGACGGCCAACGGAGCCATCCGGGGCACTGAATTCGAGTTGAGGGTAGCCGACAACGGCACAACGGTGCTGACGATGTTCGATGGATCGGTGCACCTCTCCAATGCATTGGGGTCGATAGACCTGGAAAGCGGCCAGCAGGGCACCGTCGAACGCAGCCTGCCACCGCGCAAAACGGCCGTCATCGACGCCATCAATATCATACAGTGGTGCCTCTATTATCCAGGGTTGCTCGATCCGGAGGAGTTGACCTGGAGCGCAACGGAAAGAGATTTGCACGGCGCTTCCCTGCAATCTTACGAGAAGGGCAGTCTGCTTGAGGCATTGAGGCTATTTTCACTGCCGAAGAACCGCCCTCCGGGCGTCACCGAAAAAATTTATCTGGCCGGACTTTTGCTGGCCACCGGCCAGGTCGAGGAGTCGGCCCGGCTTTTATCCACCTTCGGACCGGAGGGAAAACTCTCCCTGGCTTTGAAGGAAGTGGTGGCAGCGGTGAAAGGAACGGCGGTGGATGTTTCCCGGACCCCGCAGGGACCAACCCAATTGCTGGCCAGGTCTTACTATTTGCAATCACGCTACGATCTGGAAAGGGCTTTGCGAGCAGCCGAACAGGCCGTGGAGCTATCGCCGCGATTCGGGTTTGGCTGGGCGCGGGTGGCCGAGCTGGAATTTGGTTTCGGGAGAAGCCGCTCCGTAAAAAGCGCCCTGGAAAACGCCCGCCAATTTTCGCCTCAAAATCCTCAGATGATCGCCCTGGAAGGATTTATTTTGGCCAATGACAACGAGCTGGCGCAGGCTTCGGAAAAATTCCAGGAGGCCATCGATCTGGACGGCGCATTGGGGAATGCCTGGCTGGGACTCGGGCTGACCCGCATCGCTCTCAACGAAACAGACGCCGGACGGCAGTTATTACAGAATGCGGCCGCGCTGGAACCCAACCGGTCATTATTGCGCAGTTATTTGGCAAAAGCTTTTACCATGAAACCGGATTTTTCCCTGGCCGAAAATGAACTTCGCCTGGCCAAAAAGATCGATCCGGCGGACCCCACGCCCGATCTTTACAGCGCCTTGTCCAGGCGGGCTCAAAATCGTTTCAACGAGGCGGTCCACGACCTGGAAAACTCCCTCCAACTGAACGACAACCGGCGGCTTTACCGGTCGCGTTTTCTGCTCGACCAGGACCGGGCTGTGCGTGGAGCCAATCTGGCCGAGATTTTGCAGCGAACCGGTTTGGAGGAACTGGCGTTAAGCGCCGCGGGGCAAGTCATAACGGCCGATTACGCCAATTTTTCCGCCCACCGGTTTTTATCCAATGCCTACAACGAGTTGCGCGATCCCCTTCGCATCAATTTGCGGTTTGAGGTAGCCTGGGCGAACGAACTTTTTCTGGCCAACATCCTGTCGCCGCTGGGGGCCGGGAACCTGTCCCCGGCCATCACCCAACAGGAATACTCGAGGCTGTTTACGAGGCTGCGGCCGGAGCTCAGTTTGAGCGCCGCATACAGAAGCAATGGCCAGCGCGAATACCTTCTTTCCAGTTCCATCCCGATGAAGAAAACGGCCCTCTACCTGGATGCCGAGCATACCGAGTTCGATGAATTCTTTTTTAATGACGATTTGCAACGAACCGTCGTTTACGGAAGCCTGAAACATCAAATAAATGACCGGGATTCCCTTTACGCGCTCCTCATTTACAAGGACTCCGAAAATGGGGACGTTTTTTTGCGTTACGATGCCGATACGCCGATCGCGGAAAGCCCCCAGGGGCGGGACCCGGATTTTCGATTCCGCGAACGGCAGGAGCCCTTGGCCTTTTTGGCTTTTCACCGCCAGTGGTCGCCGGGAAACCATACCGTTCTGATGGCGGCGAGGTTGGATAACCGGCAAAACCTGCAAGATCAAAATCGGGCGGTCCTTTTTTTCCGGTCGATTGATGGAACGCCTGCGGCACAAATCACTCCGCCGCTCGATTGGACATTTGAATCCAGGCTGGAAATCTATTCGGGGGAATTTCAGCAGATTTATTCAAGGGGTTCGTCCAGCATCACCATGGGAGGAAGAATCCAGGCGGGCAACTTCACAAATTCCTCGACCCTGGGCACGGCAAGCTCGATTTTTGCCGATTTCCTGGAACAGCAACTGACGGAGGATTTTTCCCGGCATACGATCTACGGGTATTTCAACCACTCACTGTCGATTCAGGCGCAAAGATTGGATTTCACACTCGGCCTGACCTACGACCGGGTTGAATTTCCGGCCAACCTGGCCGAAGCGCCGCTGATTGCCGGCCGGAAAACAAGCGCCCAGGTGGGGCCGAAAGCGGGTTTGTCCTGGAGCCCGATGGCTGGCTGGATGATTCGTGCATCCTACAGCAAAACCCAGACCGGGTTTTCCATTGATGAACCCGTCAGGCTGGAACCCAACCAGGTTTCCGGCTTCATCCAGGCCTTTCGTTCCGTAATTCCAGAGAACCTGACGGGAACCATCCCCGCCGCCAACATCGAGACGGCCAATTTTTCCGTGGATGGCAAACTGGGACCGGAAACCTATTTAGGATTGAGCATTTTTCACGGCAATTCGGATGTAAAGCGAAACCGGAACGCCTTCGAGGCCGCATTTTTCCCCTTTCCCCCCACCGACGTCAACGCGTTCTCCTTCGAGGAGACATTCGACTACGAAGAAACCCACATTGCCCTGCGATTGGACCAGCTTTTGGGCAATTCGTGGTCAATGGGGCTGCGGTTTTCCTGGAACAATGCCCAAATTGACAAATCGACCCCCGGTTTTCCGCAAACCGTCGCCCCTTTCCCCGTCCTGCCAAACCTGGCCGCCGACTTAATCAATGCATCCTGGAAAATTCGCTACCATTCGGCCAACGGCATTTTCGCCCGCGCCGAATACAGTTACTGGTGGCAGGTTACTGGTGGCAGGACAATCGCAATTATCAACCGGAACTGCCGGGGGACACTTTTCGCATGATCAATCTGGAAGTGGGCTTTCGCCTCAAAAGCGATCGCGGTGAATTTTTGATCGGTTTGTTGAACATGACCGACGAGGATTACCGTATAAATCCGCTCAACAATTTTAACCAACTGCCTCGAAAGCGCACCTTCATCGCAACGGGCAGGATCAGTTTTTGATCCAGATCGTGGTTAATTTATATAATTGTGTCGGCAAAATTTGAATTTACTATCTGAGAAAATGGCAAACAAACCCTTCCAGAAGGCGCGGGCCGTGATCATTGGCCTGGCAGGTTATCTGCTATGCGGCCTCTTGCCGTTAAGTGCGCTCAATCCGGGGGACGTGGCCCTGACGCGCATCACCCAGGAGAGCGTCATTTTGTTGGCCCTGGTCGATATTCCGGCCGGTGAACGCATTATCTTTACCGATATTAGATGGACCGCCAGGGGATTTGACACCGCCAACGCGGATCCGGAAGACGGGTTTTATGTGTGGTTCGCCTCGGACGCGGATGGCGTCGGTTCCAACGACCCGGGTCTGAAAGCGGGTGAGCAGGTAGAAATAGTTTTTCCCGACAACACGGTTTTTCTGCAATGGCAAGAATACCTGTTTTTATTTCAGGGTACTGTGGGTATACCGACCTTTCTTTATTCCGTCTTTGCCGATGTTGACTGGAACCTCTGGGACAATCCGGCGCGGGGGCTGACCAATGATATAACGTCCACCACCATAGGGACGATTTCCGGAGCGCCGAAGGATGTGATGTGACCGCCGAAAACACTACCATTGCCAGTGAGAGTCTTTCTGGAGAAATTACCGGAAAGACCTATGAAGCAAAAAAGATACACCCCTGAACAAATCATAACGATACTGCGCGAAGTAGACGCAGGCAAAGGCATTCAGGATGTCTGTCGGTCCCACAATATCAGTCCTCAAAGCTACCATCGTTGGCGTAAAAAGTATGGCCGCATGGAGCTGCGTGGCGCCAAGCGGCTGAAGGAGCTGGAGCGCGAAAACACGCAGCTTAAGAAGATAGTAGCCGAGCAGATGCTGGAGAACCGTGTGCTCAAGGAGGTGAACGCAAAAAAATGGTAGGCCCGAAGCAGAAAAAGGAAGCGGTGAAGCATGTATTGGCCCAAGGGTCGTGCTCGCTGCGTCGGGCCTGTCAGTATTTTGGGTTGCACCGCTCAACCTACCTGTATGAACCCAAGAAAGCTACTGAGTATAGGCATAAACTGGTGGCACGCATCATTGCCTTTTCGAAGAAGCATCCGCGCTATGGCTATCGTCGGATCCGCGCTTTGTTGGCCCATGAAGGTTGGCCCGTGAGTCGCAAATTCGTCCAAAAAGTGCGTCGTTTCGAAGGACTGGGTGTGCGCCCGTCTGGCAAGCGCCGTCGCCGGCAGGGCCAATCCACGGCTACCCCGACCCGAGCAGTGCAGCCCAACCATGTGTGGAGTTGGGACTTCGTGGCGGATCGCACCGACCGGGGCGGTCCGCTCAGGCTCTTGACACTGATCGATGAACATACCCGTCAATGCCTGGCCATTAAGGTTGCGCGCTCACTGAAAAGTGCCGATGTGGTAGAGGTATTGAACGATGCCATAAGAGAGAACGGCAAACCTCAGTGCATCCGCTCGGACAACGGATCGGAGTTTATAGCCCACCAAGTCAAAGAAGAACTGCAGCGACAGGAAATTGCCATCGCATACATTGATCCAGGAAGCCCTTGGCAGAATGGACATATAGAATCCTTTCATAATCGTTTGCGCGATGAATGCCTTAACCAGGAACTGTTCCTGAGCGTGACCGAAGCGCGTGTGGTGGTCGAACAATGGCGACACAAATACAACGCGAAACACCCCCACAGCCGATTAGGCTTTCTCTCCCCAAATACATTTGCCAGACTCTGGCGAACAATCAACAAAGCAGCGGCTGGCTCCATTCGGCCTACGGCCTCATTGCGCCACCCGCTGCAAAACCTACAATACCAAACCTACGGAAATACTCTCACTTAAAGTGGTAGCAAAGATGGGGTCCGATCAGATGAGAGAGGGGCCGCCATAATCAACCATGAAATAAAATCGGAGCGGCGGGACAAGTTCAGCGACGACTTGGATCAACTAGGCTGGTTGCGGCTGTTTACCAACATCTCGTCCTGGACATGGGTGGAAAACAACACCGATGCCATCGACAACCAGGATTTCGTAATTGCCGCCAGCCAGGGTCTCATCGAATTTGCCTCCGAGCGGCATCTGATCAGGGATGACAAGGGCGCTTTTTCAGTCATCCTACGGCGGCTTTACGGCAGTGAGGGGGCCGTATCGGTGAGGGTCAGCACAACGACGCGCATCTCCGATTACTCGGGACTGAAACCGAGAACTTCAGGCACATTCGATGACCTAACAGGAATCGCTCACGGCAACGGCACATTCGTCATCGTAAGCTCGGGAGAAGGGACGCTGACCTCTCCCGACGGCTTCACCTGGACTTTGCATTCAACACCCTTTGACAATTTACACGGGATCGCTTTTGGCTTGAACCGGTTCGTGGCGGTAGGCGGCGACGGATTGATCATCGTATCCGCCGATGGAGCCACATGGACGAGCCAAACCTCTCCCACAGGCGCGTCGCTCTTTGGTGTAGAATTCATCAACGAAGCATTTTATGCGGTGGGCGAAGAAAATATCATCCTGTCTTCACCAGACGCCCAAATCTGGACTCGCGTCAACGGGGGCAATACTTCCGGCGCCCTTTACGGAATCGCATTCGGTAGCGAAATCGGGGAAATTGCCGACAACAACCTCTTTGCGGCGGTGGGCAAAGAAGGCGCTATTTTCACATCGACAGACGGCGAGAACTGGTCGCCTTCAGCCACCGACTTCACCGAGCAAACGCTCTGGGAAGTCATCTATTCCTCAACCGGCTTTACGGCCGTGGCGGATGAGGGGCGAGTCCTCGTTTCCACCGACGGCCTCAACTGGGAGGAAAAACGCTCCGGGGCGCGCCTCTCGCTTTTTGCCATCACGGCCGCTGGGTCCACCCGGGTTGCGGTGGGCAGCGAAGGGCTTATCATTTCGACCGAAGACGATTCGGTTTTCAAACCCACCCGGCGCCGGGTGCGGGCCACTTCTCTTTACGACATCATTTTTGCCTCCGGGACCGCCGTCGTGGTCGGTGAATACGGCCGCATTCTATCGACTTAGGTGACAGGCGGAAGGGATCTCTCGGCATCCTCGGCAATTGATTTCACGCCGGTTACCAATGCGGGTGTTTTCTGGTCCGATGGCGACAGCGAACCGAAAACCCAAACTATCAGTTTTACTAGGGATTTGAGTACAAGTCTGGCCCGTAAGCGCTTCGATTTGCGTATTTTTCAAGGGTTCAACGATCCCGATCTGGGCGTCTCAACAACCGAGATTTCCCTTTTCAGCACAAACCCATTGAGAAACCGGATTATCGATAATTATGGGGCGTTTCTCACTTTTAAAAATGTCGATCTGTCGCGCAATGAAGCGGATGCCACCGAACCGCACCGGTTGAGTTTCCAGATTCAAAACACTTCCGCGACGGCTTCAAAATCGCTCCGGGTTCAATTCGACGGCTCCAACCTGCCGGACCTCGACCTGGGCTTCACGGTGCCGGCTGAAAGCGTTTCCGAAGTGGTGCAAATAGACCTTTCGGAAATTGTGCAAGCCATCAGTCTGTTTGAATTGTTGACCGATGACGACGAACCGGTATTCAAGCACATAAGATTCATCAACAGTGTATTCATTGTCGATGAACGGGTTGGAAACGGAATCAAATCGGGGACCCTGGGCCGGGGGGTTTTGTGACAGATCTGACGCCCCTGCCAGGTGAATCCGGGGGAATCAGTTCGTCCTCCAAAGATAAAGGCGGCGGCGTTGTAAAACCAAAATTCAGCGGGGGCACGCCTCCGCCTCCGCCAGGAGAAGGCGGGGGGGAGGGATTCGGGCTCGTCCTGACGGAAATCGAACTAACGGGGAATGCTTCCATCGAAACCAGCGGTTCGGCCGACTTTACGGCCATCGGAACTTTCCTCGACCCTTTTACTTTTGAGGAATTCGAGGAGGAGTTGACGGACCCCCAGCCCGACTGGGACCTGAACCTGCAAAGTTTTCCTGTAAACGAGAATGGATTAATAACGGCAAATCCCAACCCAGTCCTCATTTACCCGCAGGCGGCTGCATTATCGGCATCCTCCATCAACGGTGCCCCGGTGGACGAACAAGGAGACCCGATACCGGTGGTCGGAAATGTGAATGTGTCCATTGATGAGCCGGAGGGAAACCAGGATTACCCGGCATGGGTAATTGCCCACGAACTGACTGGCGGGGCAAGCGGTGAAAAAGAGGATTTCGAGGGCGACGGGCTGGCCAACTTATTGGAATTTTCCCTCGGTACCGATCCAACCGTAGCAAATCCCGAAGGCCTCACATTTAATATGGTCGATCAGGGCGGGGGCAGTTATACAATCCAATACACCCGCCCCAAGGATCGAAAAGGCGTAATTTACAAACTGCAAAAATCAACCGCCTTCCACCCCTGGAGCGACCTTGGGCAGACTTTGTTCGGGCAAGATGAATTTACGGAGACATGGGAAGCTTCCACAACGGAAGATTCACCGGCAAATTTCAGGCTGGTGATTGAACGCTTCGACCAATAAGATTCCGAAAATCTCTTGTCGGGAAATGCGGAATTCGCCAACCAAAAGCTTGTCCCAGTATATCGCCGGATTGCTCATCGTTTGCGGCATTGGCTTGATGGTCATGTGGCATCCCTATGGGATGGGATTGCGGAGGCTTGGTTTCGATCTTCTCTTTCATAGCCCTCTGCACCTTCATCAGGTCAACCGGTTAAGCCGGGATTTCGTAATCGTATATCTTGACGATTTATCTCACCGGGCGCTCGGACAACCCTACGACCGTATTTGGAATCGGAGCCTGCATGCCCATCTGCTCAACAGATTGACCGAGGAAGGCGCCCGTTTGGTTTTTTACGACATTGTATTTGACCTGGAAAGCTCGAATGAAGAAAGCGACCTGGCGTTCGAGACTGCCATTGCCGAAAACGGGAAAGTGATCATGGGAGCCGGATTGGACAGACAAGAGGGTTTTGACACCGATTATGAGGAGATCATCATCGCGCCGAACAGCAGATTCCGTAGAAAAGCTTTAGCCTGGGGCATGATTAACAGTCCCCTCGATCCCGATCAGGGAATCCGCATATTGGCCACCGGTAACGAAAATATCCCCACGGCCACCTGGAAAACGGCGCTCCTCCTGGAGCCGGATGTGGAAAAAAGCCTCGGCTCCAGATTGCAGGAACGTTGGATTAATTACACGGGTTATCCCGACTCGATCCCGTCTGTCAGTTTTATGCGGGCTTTGCAGGCTGACGGTTTGAAACCGGGATTTTTTAAAAACAAAATCGTTTTTATCGGGGCCAAGGGTTCGGTTGGTTTTTCGGGTAGCGCCAAAGACACTTTCCGATCCCCCTACCGCGATGCCGGGCGTAACTTGTTTTACAACGGAGTGGAAATCCACGTTATGGCCCTCGAAAATCTTCTCAATTTGAATTGGTTCACCCTCCTGACAGCAAAGCGCGAAGCCATGATTGTGGCCGGATTGGGTGTCATTTTTGTTCTCTTATTAACCCCATTGCGGCCCCTCGTATCCTTCCTCGGGGCCTTCGCGGGGTCCATCGGGCTGGCCGTAGCATCTGTTTATATCTGCCGCAGCACGGGCTATTTTTACAGTTGGATTGTCCCGTCGTTCATTATGGCACCGACGGCTTTTTTGTGGTCGGCGGGATGCCATTATTACATCGAGGTGCGGCGGCGAAACCGATTGAAGAAGACATTCTCCGCCTACTTGTCTCCCATCATGGTAAAGCGGCTGGCGGAAGCCGACGAGGAACCTCAACTGGGCGGTTACGAAGAAAACATTACGGTGTTTTTCAGCGATGTGGCAAATTTTTCATCTTTTTCCGAACGGCTCTTCCCTCCCCAATTGACCGATGTCATGAATCTCTACCTGACGGAAATGACGGAAATCCTGCGCGAACAAGGCGGAACCCTGGACAAATATATCGGGGACGCCATCGTGGCCATGTTCGGGGCGCCTTTGGAAATGAAAGATCACTCCTATCGAGCTTGTTGCACAGCAGCCAAAATGCAGGAGTGTCTCGGCCGATTGAGAAGCGAGTGGTCGCATAAAAATGGAAATCAGGCCGCAGCTTTGCGAGAGTTGAAAGCTCGAATCGGAATCAACACGGGAATCGCCACTGTGGGGAATTTCGGGTCCAAATATCGTTTGAACTACACCATGATGGGCGACATGGTGAACCTGGCCGCCCGATGCGAAAGCGGGGCAAAAGCATACGGCGTTTACATCATGCTGACGGAAGATACAAAAGCGGCGGTGGAAGAGGATTCTTCCGAGTTTGTATTCCGGTTTCTGGACAAAGTCCGGGTCAAGGGCCGCCAGAAACCGGCCAACCTCTATGAGCTGTTAGGTTTCCGGGCCGGTCAACCGGAGTCGGCTCTGGAATGTATCCATGCCTACCAACAAGCCCTCGATAAATATTTCGAGAGGGACTGGGATGGCGCCGTTTCCCTTTTGCAACATGCCGCTCTATGGGAACCCAACAGACCTGCCGAAGCCAAGGCCGAGGAGGGAGATAACCAGAAAGTAACTCCATCGATTCTTCTCCGCAACCGCTGCCTGCAAATGAAGGAAAACCCACCCAACAAGGATTGGGACGGCGTTTACACCATGTCATCAAAATAACGGAAGCGCCCACCTGACCGTACCCCAGAATCCAGAATCCTGCATCCTGAAACTCCGCTCACTCAGGCTCACCTTCACTCTCGAATCGGTAAATGGTCTCATCCGGCCGGGCGTAACCCAGTTTTTGTCGAACCACCCGTTCCAGAAAATCAGGTTCATGCAGTACAAGGTCCAGGTATTTCTCCTTTTGAGATATTTTCACTTTCAAGTGACTCAACTGTTTTTCCAACTCCATCTCCTTCGATTTGAAATACTCAAATTCCCGGTAACTTTGCAGAAAAAGGGCGCTGAATGACAATACCGTAAGCGCCAATAAGGCGCTCAGCAATCCCAATACGATTTGAGCCAATGATGCAATTCTTCCTGCCATTTCAATTACTACGGATTAATCCTAGGAAGCGATTCAACCCCTGAAAAGAAAAATCGTTTGCGACTTTTAAAGTCATAAATTTTTTGTTATGAAAGAGAAAAGAAGAAAAGAATCTAAACACCCTATGTACGAAAGCTATTTCGGCTTCCGGGAGATGCCTTTCAACATCACTCCCGATCCTAAATTTCTTTTCCTCAGCCCAACCCATATGAATGCGCTGCAATACCTGCGCTACGGGATCAAGGAAAGAAAGGGTTTTATTGTACTGACCGGGGAAGTCGGCTGCGGCAAAACCACGCTCTGCCGGAAACTACTGGATGAACTGGATTCGAAGCACTATCAAACCGCCCTTATCCTCAATCCCCGGCTTTCGGAAACCCAGCTGCTCAAGGCCATCCTTACGGAAATGGGAGAAAATGCCAAAGCGCGAAGCCGCAACGACCTGCTCAACCAGCTCAACAGCGCCCTCTTGGACCGTATTCACGCCGGCAAAGACATTGTCCTCATCATCGATGAATCGCAAAACCTGTCGTTCGATGCCCTCGAACACATAAGACTCCTATCCAACCTGGAAACGGACAAGCAGAAGCTGCTGCAAATTATTTTAATCGGACAACCGGAACTGAAGGAAAAACTGGCGGAAAAGCGTTTGCGCCAGCTAAAGCAGAGGATTCTGGTCCAGTTCGACCTCTCTCCCCTCACACAGGAGCAGGTAATTCATTACATCCAGCACCGCCTCTCCATGGTCGGAGGCATGGGCCGTCCCAGCTTTACCCCTTATGCCTACAAAAAAATATTCAAGATCAGCCGGGGCATTCCAAGAATGATAAATAATTTATGTGACAAAGCCCTGCTCTCCGCATTTACCAGGTCTTCGGACAACGTCAACTATTGGGATATCAGGCGCGCGCAAAAAGATCTGAGCCTCTTCGACTAAAGCCGAACATGACCTTCCGACCCCCATTCACTCCTGTAAAACACCGATTAGCTCCAGTTATTGTGGCTTAAATTGGCACCTGATACTTGGTAGGTTTCCCTTACTTGCAAAATTCAAACTCCCCCATACACCATAACTTGAGAGATTCTTGAGACATAAAATTCAAAGGAATCTTTTTTCGATGAGAGAACTCAATTATTCCAATAATCTTTCTACCATAATAACTGAAAATGGCATAAATCTGCCATAAAAAATAATTTCAATACTATAACTCGTTAATTTCAATACTATAACTCGTTATATATCAATTATATAAAAGCATCTAGCCCGGGTGGCGGAATGGTAGACGCTGCGGACTTAAAATCCGCTGTCCGAAAGGACGTGAGGGTTCGACTCCCTCCCCGGGCACCACATTTAATCAGTTGATAATCAACGATCTTTAATATTAAAGACTTTAAAATAAAATAGAGCCGAGGCGAATAGAAACGAAGCAAATACCCCCTAAATACCCGAAAAAGTAGCAACATAATAGCAACGAACGGTTTTAGTTTTACGTCGTTTGGACTTGCTGAACCAAGCGAGGAGGGGAAAACAGGTCGTGGGCTCTCATAAAAAGGAGGCAAAGCCCGATTTCCTTCCATTCCTTTAGGCATACCGCAACCAGCCTCTTGAAAAACGCCGGAGTCTCCGAAACAGTAGCAATGGACATTATCGGACATAGCTCAAAGGCAATCAGCCGGGTCTACACTCACATTGATGATGCCGCCAAGCGAAAAGCTCTGGATTCCCTACCAGATATTACCCTAAAGTATTACCCTAAAGTGAATTCTAATAGATTTTGGGCCATCTTTAATGTTAAAGACTTGCTCGAAGACATGGCCCATTTCCATAAAGAAACCCCACCATCCCCTGCAAAGCCTACAATACCAAACCTTACCTACGGAAATACTCTCACTTAAATTGGTATTAAAGATGGGGTCCGATCAAAGGAGCCATCTTTAATATTAAAGATTCTGTAAATCCCTACTCAACCGGCAACCCCGCCGGGACGTTGAAAAGGCTACCATCGTCAAACCTTTGGAAAAACCGACGATCCAGTTTGCCTTCAATATTGAGCTACCAACTCAATCGCCATCTACTGTATGGAGGTCCAGGCATCCGATTCCTATCCGGGTTTACCGGACATTCATTTACAGAAAACCAAAATCTTTAATATTAAAGATTTCTTGCAAAATTTGGCCGAATTTTTAAGGTGCCCCAAAATAGGCTGTGTAGACGCTGCCTACAATATGTTGGATGTGGATCGAGAATAAAGAAACCGATGAGTGAATGGCAGACCAAGGAACTCACGGACGCTTTTTTGGATGGTATTCGTGGGGCTATCCCCGGGGCCGATATGCAATTAGCCGTTCTGGGCAAAGTTGCAAGGCTGTGGTGCCCCCATTCCTCCGAAATTCTCGACGTGGGGTGCGGTGACGGCCTCCTGGGGCATTTTCTCCTCGATATTTTTCCCAAAGCTCATGCCACCTTTGTCGATTTCTCTGATCCCATGCTCGACGCAGCTCGCACGCGTCTAACGGAGACATCACGGGCAACGGTGGTCAAAGCGGATTTCTCAAATCCGCAGTGGCGTAGCATCCTTCCCGCAGAGAATACATTCGATATTGTTGTTTCAGGTTTTGCGATCCATCATCAGCATGATGACAGGAAAAAGGCGCTTTACTCCGAAATCTACGACCTCCTTACCCCTGGCGGCATTTTTCTGAACCTGGAACATGTCGCCTCCATTACACACGCAGGAGAGCAGCTCTCCGACGAGTTTTTTATTGACCACCTCTACGACTTTCACACTTCATTGAACCCCGGAAAGACGAAGGAGGAAATCGCTGACATTTATTATAACCGACCGGATAAGAAGGAGAACATACTCGCCCCGATCGAGGATCAATGCTCTTGGCTTCGCGAAATCGGATTCCAAGACGTTGATTGCTTCTTCAAGATCTTTGAACTGGCCTTGTTTGCAGGACGAAAAGCATCCAACAAGCCGAATGCAGGCGACGGCAAATAGCCACGCCTAATCCGTAACGTTAGACGTCATTAATACAATGCTCCCCAACGCTCTTACTCCAACGCGTGTAAACGCCGGGGAAAAACCGGTACGGTAAAGAGGGCGCTTTAAAACCGGTACGCTTATCCTAGAAAGGAGGAGTGTATCGAGATATGAAGCAATGGACAAGAGTGCGGCACAAAGTGCTGCGGGACAAGCAGAGCAAGCGCTCTGTAATGCGAGAAGAGGGACTGCACTGGGAGACCCTGGGAAAGATGCTGGCCTATTCCCAGCCGCCGGGATACCGGCGCAAGAAGAGGCGAGAGCGCAAGATCGATCCGTATGTGGGCTGGATCGAGGAGGTGCTCAAAGCGGACCGGAACGTGCCCAAGAAGCAGCGCCATACGGCCAAACGGATCTACCAGCGTTTGGGTCGGGAGAAGGGCTACCAAGGGGGCTACACGGCGGTCAAGGAGGTGGTGGCCGAGCTGCGAGCGAGGCGGCGGGAAGTGTTCGTGCCGCTGGAGCACCGCCCCGGGGAGGGACAGGTGGACTTCGGTCATGCCCTGGTGAAGGAGGCGGGGCAATTGCGTAGGCGGCCATTTTTTGCCATGAGCCTGCCCTACAGCGATGCCTTTTTCGTGCAGGTGTTCGAACGGGAGTGCACGGAGAGCTTCTGGGAGGGGCACCTGCGAGCTTTTGAGTTTTTCGGGGCGGTGCCCCGGCGCATCAGCTATGACAACTCGAAGGTGGCGGTGGGTAAGATTATCGGTTCGCGTGAACGCAAGCTGACCGACGGGTTTCTGCAGCTACAGAGCCATTACCTGTTCGAGGAACACTTCTGTCTGCCCGCCCGGCCCAACGAGAAGGGCGTGGTCGAGGGGATCGTGCGTTATGCCCGGGCCAACTTCCTGGTACCGGTACCGCAGGTTCGGGACCTGGAGGAACTCAACGCAAAGCTGTTGGAGGCATGTGAGCGGGACATGGAGCGTAAATTACGCGGGAAAAGGGCGGTGAAAAAGGAACTGCTGGCCGAGGAGCGCGCCGTCATGCTGGCGTTGCCGCCCATACCCTTTGAAGCGAGCCGCAAACGCTCGACCTGCGTCAGCAGCCTCTCGCTGGTGCGCTTCGAGTGCAACGACTATTCGGTGCCGGTGCGCTGCGCCCACCATCCGGTGGTGGTGGAAGGGTCCTGTCGGCAGGTGGTGATCTTCTGTGGGGGCCAAGAGGTGGCCCGGCACCGCCGCATTTGGGATAAAGAGCAAGTCTCTTTCGAGCCGGTGCACTACCTGGCTTTGCTGGAGAAAAAACCGGGCGCTTTGGACTTCGCCCGCCCACTCTCGGGCTGGCAGTTGCCGCAGTGCCTGCAGGTCCTCAGACGCCGGCTCGAAAGCCAATGCGGGGGCGAAGGCACCCGGGAGTATATCCGGGTGCTGCGGCTGTTGGAGAAACACCCCATGGCGGCCTTGCAGCAGGCCGTCGTCTCGGCCCTGCGGGTGGGGGGACTGACTCGTGAGGCCATCGCCCAGTATCTCTATCCTCAGGAAGACTACGGGAGCAGAACCTTCCGGCTGGACGGCCATCCACACCTGCGTCACGTCCGTGTGGCCGCCCCTGACCTCGGTGCCTACAGCGAACTGCTCAAGATTCCAGGAGGGGCTTTATGAAGGAAGAAAAAAACCAGCTGCTGTTACACCATCACCTCAAGAAACTGAAGTTGCCCACCATCCTGCGCGAATGGCCGGCGGTGGCCGCGGCTTGTTCCCGGGACCGGCTCGATTACGCCGCCTTTTTGTTGCATCTGGTCGAACGGGAGCTCATTGAACGCGAACAGCGGGCCGCCCAGCGGCGGATCAAAAACGCCCGTTTCCCCGTGCTCAAGACCCTCGAGAGCTTCGCCTTTGAAGCGCAGCCCTCGATCAACGAAGCGCTCATCCGAGAGCTCATGCGCGGGGAGTATGTCGACCAGCGCGAAAACGTGCTGCTCCTCGGTAACGCCGGTACCGGTAAAACGCACCTGGCCACCGCCCTGGGCTTTGCCGCCTGTGCCCAGGGCCGGCGGATCCGTTTCTTCGGGGTCACCGCCCTGGTTACCCATATGCTCGAGCAACGCGACAACCACGACCTGCAGCGCTTCATGAAGCAACTCGAAAGGCTCGACCTACTCATCCTCGACGAACTCGGTTACGTCCCTTTTTCCAAGACCGGTTCCGAACTGCTCTTCGACGTGGTCAGCCGCGCTTACGAGCGCACCAGTCTCATCGTCACCACCAACCTGCCCTTTGAGAACTGGATCGAAGTGCTCGGTTCCGAACGGCTCACCGGAGCTCTGCTGGACCGACTCACCCATCGGGTGCATATCCTCGAAGCCAACGGGCAAAGCTACCGCTTGCGCGATGCTCGACGCCGTCGCCGTGGCCCAAAACAATAAACGCCTTGGGCCCGGCTCGTCGGCCTCCGGCCTCCTCACCGACCCCAAGCCAATCCCCAAAACCAACTCCCAAACCCTAAACCTTGACGTACCTGCAATTACTAACCTAAACCTTATTCCAAGCGTACCGGTTTTACCCCGACCCCCGTACCGGTTTCATCCCGGCGTTTACATTTACCTGTATTCCTTTCCTTGATGGGGTCTATTGTTGGCACAGCAACCGAATATGAGCTTCAAAAGGAGCTGATTCGGAAGGATTCATCTCGAAAAAGTAAAAAAAGCGTCCTGGATAGCTGTCGTGATATCGATTTTTTTGCCCAATTTGAAAAGCTTCTTGACCCAACGTCTGATGAAATCAAAGCGATGAAAAAGATGGAAACAGATTCGTCTGAATTCACACCCGATGAGATCAAAAAAAGGAAAGCTGGGTACGAAGTCTTCAAAAAGGAAATAAAAAAAGAGCTAGAAAACCCGGACAAAGTGACTGATTAAGGTTTCATTTCGACAACCTTCTCTCCCGTCTCCGGAAAAATATTCCAATAATCCTCAGCTTCATCGGGTGTGACCAATTCGCGGTAGTTTTTGAAGATCAAATGTGTATTTGCGTGGCCTAATTCCAGAGCCAAGCGAGGAGCGTCTGGAAATTTCGCCAAAAAATAACTGGCAAAGGAGTGCCTGAGACCGTTTTTCTTCCACTCCACACCTGACCGGGCAATTTCCTCTGTTAGCCACTTTCGAAAGTTCGGGGGGCATATTTTTCCCTTTTGAGAGGCAAAGGGTGTAAGCCAAGCGTGAAGATTGGGTTGGATTTCAACCAGGCGTCGCTGTGCAGTCTTTGCTTTTTTAGCAGGGATTTCTATAAAGCTCCTATCTAGCCTCACATTCTCCCAGGTAAGACGATTTATCTCAGCGCTCCGAAGACCCGCGAATGCCCCAATAGCTAGATAGGGAAGCACTTTTGTATCGCAGTGAATGAGTAAAGATTGAATTTCCTTTGGACTGAATATTTCTGTGGCTCCGGCAATCTCCTTGGCCTGATCAATCTGCCGGATTGGATTTGATGAAGCATATCCACCTTTGATAGCATATTCAAAAAATACACCTAGAATCCGGCGATAATTATTGCGGGTGACGGGAGCAACTGAAAGGCTTCGAAGCCATTCGCCGACTTGGAGGGCGGTTATCTCGGAGATGATTTTCTCCCCAAAATCTTCTGTGAACCGCCCTATGCGACTGCTCAGGTCAAGCAGGTACCGCTTTGATGCTCCATCCGACCTCTTTACCTCAATAAACTTCTCAAGCAATTCTTGAACGGTACAGCTCTTCTGAGTGATTTCCAAATGCTCCAGGTAGAAATCGACCGCATTTGAAAGGGTTTTTCCATAAGGAGAAAGTCGCTTGAGACATTTGGCAGCATCAAGCTTTGCTTCATCGGGCAACTCGAAAGCCTTTTGACCCAGATTGTGGGCCTCAATACGCTTTTGGGTCAAAAAAGTCTCCGCCGTCCCTTTTGTTCTAAAGAATTTTCTCTTGGGTTTGCCACCCTCCCCTTTTAATCCTGTGACCACCCATTTCAGGTGGGGCTTCTTCGTGTCATTGTATTCGAGTAGTGAAAATTTATGCAGTTTCATCCCTTAGAGGCTAAATAGAGACCCCAAAAGATAGCAACATAATAGCAACAAAAAATCATTTTTATTGATAATCAACAAGTTATGACATATTTTATCGAACTTAAAATCCGCTGTCCGAAAGGACGTGAGGGTTCGACTCCCTCCCCGGGCACCACATTGATGATCAATGAGTTAAGAAACTTTTTAAGGTCAAATTGATGTGCACTGGAAAAAGTGGACACGAGATTCTCCTAAATGGAGAATCGAAGCATGGGAAGAAGACGCTTTAGTATAGAGTTCAAAAATGAGGCAGTTCAACTGATGATACTCGATGGTCTGAGCGCCACCGAGGTATCGACCAAACTTGGGGTCAACACCAACCAATTGTATAGGTGGAAGAGGCTCTATCTGGACGATCAGCAGGGCGAAGCCACCTCAAAGCGACAGAGCAGTCCGAAGGAGATGGCGGCCGAGATAGATCGTCTTCGCAAAGAGCTGCGCCGCTCGGAGCGGATCAACCAGATACTAAAAAAAACGGTGGGCTACTTTGCCAAGGACGAACAATGAAGTACCAGTTTGTCAAAGACAACGAGGGGCGCTTCAAGATCGAGGAAATATGCTCGGCGATGGGGATTTGTCGCAGTGGCTATTACTGCTGGAGGCACCGAGCGCCCTCGGCCCGGCGGATCGAGGACGAGGGAATCAAGGGGGCGATCCTGAAGGTACACAAAGAGGCCAAGGGCCGCTATGGGCATCGGCCAATGCACCGCCATCTGAAGGATGATGAGGGCATCGATTGCGGCCGTGACCGGGCTCTGCGTCTGATGCGTGAAATGGGAATCAAAAGCACCCAGAGTAAACGCTTTAAGCCATTAAAAACCAACAGTAACCATCCCTATGGTTACAGCCCCAATGTGCTTAAAAAGCATGGCCAGCCGACCCATATCGACGAGGTCTGGGTGGCGGACACGACCTACCTACGGACCCTGGCCGGTTGGATGTACTTGGCCACGGTGATGGACCTGTTCAGCCGACGCCTGCTGGGCTGGAGCGTTTCCAACCACAACGACGCGAAGCTGGTTGGCAAGGCCCTCAAAGCCGCGGCCATGACCCGCGGCACACTGCGCACCGGGGGATTATTCATCACAGCGATCGGGGCAGCCCCTACGCCAGCGACGACTATCAGAGGCTGGTCTCTGAACTAGGCATGAAGCCGAGCATGAGCGCCCAAGGCAACTGCTACGACAACGCGGCCATGGAATCGTTCTACGGCCGCTTCAAGACCAGCACGATTCGAGGCCGCCACTTTGCCGACGAGCGCGAACTGCGATCAACTGTCTTCGAATACGTGGAAATCTTCTACAACCGATATCGCAAACATTCCTCTCTGAGTTACCAAAGCCCAGTCCAATTCGAGGAAAATATTTGCCCCCCATGGGGGGCAACGAGAAAACAAAACCCTTTACCAAAACAAGCCGCCTGACACACTAATCAATAAACAATGAATATAAGAGAATCCCGTGTCCAACAAATCCAGTACACGTCAATATTGTTAAAGATCATGACATTAATGCCGGTGGTCTCTTTACCTCATGGAACCCACTGAGTCATCTTAAATAGAGGCTGTCCCAAAAGGGTGATTTTTGCGAGGGCTTTTGATAGGCGCTCATTTTAGAGGTATTTGCATTTGGGAGAGTATCAACTTTGCTCTCCTATGACGTTAGGATACTGGTTTTGGGGTCCGGTTGCCTGGTTTTCTTTGTATGAGCCGACAGTAAGGCTGTGAAAAAGTATTGTCCTTGCTTTTCCGCTCTCTAGGCCGCCGCTTTGGTTTTTAGTTCGTCTTGCTGGGCCAGCATCTTGGCTACTTTCCATAGGTTGTGCGAGAGTACCGACCAGGCTACGCTGATCGAGCGGTTGGCAAAGCCTTTGCTGCGCAACCGCCTGGCCCGGCGCTTTTGCAATTGCCTGAACAGTGGTTCCTCCATCCGTTTTTTCAACTGCTTCGGATCGCGTGGACAGAGCGCGTCGTAGATTCCCTCCTGGGCTAACTGCCGGCGGGCCCGCTGGGAGGCAAATCCCCGGTCCGCGCACATGGCCGCTATGGGTTCTTCCAGGTTGAAGCGGTTCTGTCTTTGCAAACTCTCTAGCATTTGTTCATTTTCGCTTGGAGTTCGGCTGCCGTAGAGTTTCCAGTCCAGCAGGTACCCTTCAACGCTTTCTCCCAAAAACAGGGTGTTGCCGAACTCGACCTCTTGGCCCGCTTTACCTCGCACAATCACCTGCCCATCGAGTTCGTAAACACTCAAGACTTTCTCTGCGTTTTTCACCTGCCGGCCGCCAATGATCCGCTCGTGCGCCTGTTTGATGACCACCGGGATTTGCTCGCTCATGCGCTCCATCCGGGCGAGGATCTGTTGGACCTGTTTTTCGCTGTAATCGCTTTGCTCCCAGCAGGCTTGCAATAATTCCCGGTGACTGCGGGCATGCTCCCCGATCCGTTTGAGCAGCTTTTTCATCTGCCTCAAGATACCCTTGCGCTGCCGCGCGCTGTCCTTTCGCCGCCGGCTGTGGGTCATCTGTATGCACAGCCGATTCATCTGCCGAGCCAAGGGCTCCGGTTCGATCGGCATGCGATGGCGCAAACCGGCCTTCTCGCGGATCAGCCGGATCGCTTTGAGCAACGTGCCGGCTACATCCTTGAGTAATACCCAGTCCGTCGGCCAATGAATGTTAGCCTCCAAACAGGTGCCGTCGATCAGGCAAATGGTGGTGTCAATCGGCTTGTCCAATCCCACCTGCCGGGCCAGAAGGGCATCGCCCACCACCTCAGTCAAGGTCCGGTGCAAGGCCCTCAACTGCTCTTCGCTGAAAAACTTCGAGGCCCGCTCCAGGGTGCTTTTGGAGATGCCCCTGATGCCATCGATCTGCCGGACACGGCAAAAGTCGGCCAACAGATCGCTGCTGCCCAGAGCCCGCGACAAATGCCGAAACGAAATCCCTCCGAGCAGACGGCCCAGCGTATCCATGCGCAGTGCCTTGATGGCAAAACTGGCCCGCTGCCGCCGGGCCTTTAGACCCATTGGCGGCCACCCCTCCAAGGCCAGCTCAATGGCCTGCGATTCCACCTCCGAGTCGATCAGCAGCCGATCGATTCGATCAATGGTGGCGCGGAAGTTATCGTAATCGAGGCACCGGTCGACCACAGTTAAAGCTGGACGCAGGAGGCATTGGATGGCTATATTTTTCATAGAAAGGGCTATATTGATTTTCGCTAACTCAATTATAGAACCCATAGAACCCTTTTTTGGCCGGATCGAGCAAAAACTTGCTCTTTCCGGCTCTTTTTATCAACGTCATCCAGTTGACTATAAAATCTTTATATTTTTGGGACAGCCTCTAAATATTGGTCTGATAAGGATGTGATTAATCCTCTTGCGGATATCCTAAAGAATCTTTTACCGTAGGACATTTCCACAGGGGCACAGGGGTATTGAAAAGAAGTCAGCGTTCATATTTTCAGTTGAACATAAGAATTGGAAAACTCACGAGGTTCCCAAGAGGCGATGAAGGTTCAAATTAAACATCCGTGCCTTTACGTGTAATCTGTGGTCGAATTTTTTTGGTTTTATTCCGCCGCAGCCATTGACGTCTTTATCTTTCTTTAACGACGCTCGCCGCCCTTCCACCGATACTTCTCCACCAGCGCTTGAAATCTCGGATGGTCGCGTAGAGGGTCCATTCTTGGATCCAGTTTCAGCAGTTCAACCGGTGTGTAATTCGGGACTGCATAGAAAAGCTCAAGCTGTGAGATTGCTTCCTCCGGTTGTCCGACCATTGTGTATATCATTGCGAGTTCTCGGACGAAACCCGGACCTTCCATGGCATCCTTTGTTACCGGTTGGAGGCGAACTGCCATGATGCCTACCCTCACGGCGTCCTCCTTCCTGTTAAGACCTGCGTAGGCGAATCCGAGAGCGCTATGTACGATTGCGTCATTAGGGCTTTTGATGATTTCGCTCTCGAGAATCACTCTGGCCGAATCAAACGCTTTCGTCGCCCGCTGCATATCGCCGGCAGATTGTGCGGTTATACCGATCAGGACCGATTTTGGCAGAGAAGTAGTCCATAGGGGCGAAAGCGTCTTTTTACCCATCCTCGAAAGAAATTCATTTGCGGCTTCGTAGTCGCGATCATGAAATGCAATCCACCAGCGTTCTCGGTTTAAATCGGGATGTTTTTCAATAGCAGACCTGTAGGGGCCTAAGCGCCCCTCTCGGATAAAACAAATAGATGCTTTAAAGAATACCGCAGCGGAACTCTCGGGAGCGAGCGAAAGGGTCTTATTGACATAGGATTCTGATTCATCGATTCGACGCAGAGTAAAGAAAAGCCAAGCCAACCCATCAGTGTGTTGGGGATCATTCGGGTTCAGGATGAAGGCTTTTTCAAGAAGCGCAATCGCTTCCTCGTGGCGGCCGGATTGCCAATACATCCACGCTTGGTGCTCCAGCAATTCGTCGCTACCCGGCAGCCCCTTTTCCGCTTTGGCAAACTCCGTCAGCGCACGCTCGAAATCACTATAGGCGTCATAGTAGTACCAGCCCATCGCGAAATGCCCCTGGGGAAGATCGGGGTCCAGCTCGAGGGCTCGTTTCGCCCCCGGCAGGACTTTCTCCAAGCGCTCATCGGTTGTCTCATAGTTGTCCCAAATTAGGCTATGTGCCATCGATAGACGGGCATGGGCCAGGGCAAAGTCGGGATCCAGTTCAACCGCTCGTGAGAAAAAATTCTGCGCGCGCTTTAGATCTTTCTCCAGCCAGCCGGGACGTCCGAAAGACTCCAACCCGCGCAAGTAGAAATCATAAGCTTGCAGGTTTTCGGTTGGCTTTTTCGCGATTCGCGCGGCTGCCTCCGGTGAAATTTCAGCCTCCAGAGCTGCCGCGATCTCCTGAGCGATTTCGCTCTGAATCAAAATAATGTTCTCCATCGTCAGCTCACGGGCGAAATTGGCTGTCCACAAATTCTCGTCGGTGTGAACATCTGTCAACTGGGCAGATACCCGTACGCGGTTACCGAAACGGCGCACCGAGCCTTCCACGATGTGACTGACGCCGAGTTCCTCTGCGACCTCACGCAAGTTTTTGGGATTTTCACCATAGATCAATACAGAGGTTCGAGATATGACTTTTAAATTCCCGATCTTAGCTAGATTATTCAGAATCTCCCCGTGCACTCCACTGGCGAAAAAGGCATTCTCCTGGTCAGGGCTCAAATTGGCAAAGGGCAGCACCGCCACGCCGAGGGCCAGCGCAGTCTCAGCTGGCGTAACGGCTTCGGCCACCACAGCGCCAACGACCTCTTCAGCAGGTGCAGCCTCCGGGGCCGGATCCAGAACGAATCTATCAATCGCAAACAGCCCGATCGCGCCTACCAGCAGCACAATGACCGCAATATCGAGTTTCCTCGCCGTATGTGTGGTCACGGAGTCCTCGCTCTGGACATCGGATTCCTTCTTCAGACCTTCAGGGGTCAACTCGTAAACCCAGGAGAACACCATCACCGGGATAAAGCCAATGACGAGGATCGCAACGACCGTTTTGCTCCAGAGCGTTGGCAACTCCAACGTGTCCACCAGCACGGCTGCAACCTGGAGCAGCAACCACGACAACACAAAGTAAGCCACCGCCACCCGAAGGACGTTCCGACGCTTAAGTTCACCCAAGAAACTCATTTCCGCGCCTTCAGCTGGGCCACCCTCGCCTGGTAGCCCTTGGAATCCGCGAAGAAGTGCGAGAAGTCGATTCGGAGGAACAGATCCCATTCCGTGAGGCCGCGGGGCTCACCTATGAGTGGTTCAAACTCGCGCCAAGCTTCATCGACATCACCGAGGACAGCGAGCGTTAACGCTGCATTCCTACGTGTGTTATTCGCAGTTAATACATCGTCTGTCGTAGCTGCGTGAGCCAACGCGATCTCACGGTACTCCAGCGCCGCCTCCTGCTCACCCGCCAGTGCTGCTAAGAGGCTGAGAAACCCCACAAAATACAGTCGTTGCGCCTCATCCCTCGCTTCTAACCTGGCAGAATATGCGCCATAGGCAGCCTTGAATCGAAGATGTGCACCCTCCGTGTCACCCCCCACCAATAGATGGATACCGGCATTAAAATTCACTCTATAGTAGGCCGTCGCATAAGAATGAGCAGCCGGATCTGCCGCTTCGATCCAGGCAACGGCCTCGTTGGTATCAGCAAAAACACCACGGTATAGCAACAAGGAGGCCATTGGCCAACTCAACCGATCCGTTGGCGGAACATCGTTCATCACCCGCCTAAAGAGAGTGACATCGCCGGATTGCCTCGCCACCCGCACCGCGTGGTCGACACGGAAACTGACATCCTCCGGGAATCTTTCAATCGCCTCCGCCGCTGCAGTTATCGCCGCGTCGTAGTCCGCGCTATCGGAGAGGTGTTTGATCAGCACTCGGTGACTCCGCGGGTTTGCGGGATCGAGCTGGACCAAGCGCCGGACCGCTGTCACCATAGTATCCCAAAGCTCTAACCGACGCGCCACCTTTGCCAAAAACAGCAGTGCTTGTGTGTCGTTCGGTCTCGCGGCGGTTGCGCGCTCGAATGCGCCCAAAGCAGCCCTACGATCAAGCGTGACATAATAATGGTAGATACCGATCGCGAAATTGCTCTCAGGGCTGTCGGGCGCGCGCGCCTGAATCTTCGCGAGAGCAGAGCGCAAACGCTGCAGGTGCCGCCCGTCAGGATCCGGGGTGAACCAAATCGCCAGACCGCTGATCTCCATCATCATCAGCCAGGCGGCGAGGAAGTCGGGGTCCAGTTCCGTTGCTCGTAGGAAATGCTCGCTGATGCCGTCGGAGTCGGACAAACTCACACCGATGGGTTCAGCGTTTCGCCGCTCAAGGCCACGCAGGTACTCGTCATAGGCCTCGATGCTGGTGGTTGGGATCTCGGCCAGGCCCACGGCCTCCTGCGGGGTGAGTTCGGCCTCGACCTGCGCGACCACAGCCTGAGCAATCTCGCTCTGGATGGCGAAAATGTTCTCCAGCGTGCGTTCATATTTATCGGCCCAGACGTGGTCGTCGGTCGCGGAGTCTATTAACTGCACTGTCACCAGGACGCTCCCGCCCGCCGCACGCTGCCTTCCAGGACATGTGAGACTCCCAGCTCACGACCGATCTCCGGCAGGCTCAGATCGCTGACCGCGTAACGTATGACCGACGTACGGGAAATCACCCGCAGATCGGCGACGCGCGACAGGTAGGTCAGCACATCCTCGTGAACACCAGCGGCGAAAAACGCGTTATCAGGGTCGGGGGAGAGGTTAGTGAAGGGAAGCACCGCGACCCCGAGGGCAAGCGCGGTCTCAACTGGCGAAACGGCTTCGGCCACCTCAGCGCTGACCACCTCTTCAGTATAAACAGGCTCCGAGCCCCGATCTATCAGAAATCTATCAATCGCAAACAGCCCGATTGCAGCTACCAACAGCACAATGACCGCAATATCGAGCTTCCTCGCCGTTTGTGTGGTCACGGAGTCTTCGGCTCGGACATTGGATTCCTTTTTCAGGCCTTCAGGCGTGAGCTCGTAAACCCAAGATATAAACAGCGTCGGCACGAGGCCAATTGCCAACAGGGTGATAAGCATCTTCATAACCCAGCCCGGCGCGCCAAAGGCATCTGCCCCCACTGCCGCGATCTGCGCCAGCACCCAGGCCGCGACAAAGTAAGCCACCGCCACCCGAATGACGTTCCGACGCTTGAGTTCACCCAAGAAACTCATTTCCGTTCCTCCAGTTGGGCCACCCTCGCCTGGTAGCCCTCGGAATCCGCGAAGAAGTAGTGGATGTCGATTCGGAGGATTAGATCCCACTCCGTGGGGCCTCGGGGCTTACCGATGAGTGGTTCCAACTCGCGCCAGGCCTCTTCGGCCTCACCGAGGACAGCGAGCGTAAACGCTGCTTCCCGACGCAACTCATTCGCCGTCAATACATCGTCTATTGCAGCGGCGTAATCGCGCGCGCGCTGACGTTGCTCCTGGGCCGCCTCCTGCTCACCCGCCAGCGCTGCCAAGAGGCTGAGCCGCCCCAACCTAATCAGTTGGTACGCCTCACCCCCCCCTGCGTCTAACCTAGCAGAATATCGGGCATAGGCAGCCTTGAATCGAAGGCGTGCGCCCTCCGCATTACCCCCAACCAGTAGATGGATACCTGCGGCATAGTTCATAGTACTGGGGGCCGTTGTATAAGAATGAGAAGCCGGATCTGCAGCTTCGATCCAGTCAACGGCCTGCTCGGTATCAGTAAAAACGCCACGGAACAGCAACCCGGGTCTGTACCGCCAATACAACCAAACCCATGGCGGTACCTCGTCCCTCACCCGCCTGCAGAGGGTGACATCACCTGTGTGGTGCGCCACGAGTACCGCGTGGTGGACACGGAATCTGACTTCCTCCGGGAATCTCTGAATCGCCTCCGCCGCGGCAGTTATCGCCGCGCCGTAGTCCGTGCTATCAGCGATGTGGTTAATCAGAGGAAAGCGAAGCTTCGGGTTGGCGGGATCGAGCAGGACCGCGCGACGTATCGCTGTCACATTAGTATTCCAATGCTCTAACCGACGCGCGACCCTTGCCAAAAACAGCAGTGCTTGTGTGTCGTTCGGTCTCGCGGCGGTGGCGCGCTTTAGCGCGGCCAGGGCAGCTTTAAGATTACTCTCAATATAATACTCGTAGATACCGATCGCTAGATCGCTCTCAGGGCTGTCAGGTGCGAGCGCCTGAATCCTCGCGAGAGCAGAGAGCACACGCCGTAGGTGCAGACCGTCGGGATCCGGGGTTAATAAAACCGCACCACCGCTAATCTCCATCATCATCAGCCAAGCGGCGAGAAAGTCCGGGTCCAGTTCCGTGGCTCGAAGGAAATGATTGCTGATGCCGTCGTAGTCGGCCCATGTATCACCAACGGCTTCAGTGTTTCGCCGCTCAAGGCCACGCAGGTATTCGTCATAAGCCTCGATGCTGGAGGTCGGGATCTCGGCCAAGCCCGCTGCCTCCTGCGGGGTGAGTTCGGCCTCGACCCGCGCGACCACAGCCTGAGCGATCTCGGTCTGGATGGCGAAGATGTCCTCCAGCGTGCGGTCATAGTTCTCAGCCCAGACATGGGCACCGGTCGCGGAATCTATCAGTTGAAAGGTCACACGGACGCGATTTCCCGCGCGCCGCACACTGCCTCCCATGATATTTGATACACCCAAAACACGACCGATCTCCGGCAGACTCAGATCGCTGTTTGCGTAACGTTCGACCGACGGTCGGGCAATCACCCGCAGGGCCGCGACGCCCGACAGGTAGGTTAGCAGGTCCTCATGTACACCCGCGGCGAAAAACGCGTTATCAGGGTCGGGGGATAGGTTAGTGAAGGGAAGCACCGCGACGCCGAGGGCGAGCGCGGCCTCAGCTGGCGAAACGGCTTCGGCCACCTCAGCGCCGACCATTTCTTCAGTTGGTGCAGCCTCCGAACCCCAATCCAAAAGGAATCTATCAATCGCAAACAGCCCAATCGCGGCTACCAGCAGCACAATGACCGCAATATCGAGCTTCCTCGCCATATGTGTGGTGATGGAGTCTTCGGCTCGGACATTGGATTCCTTTTTTAGGCCTTCAGGCGTGAGCTCGTAAACCCAGGAAATAAACAGTGTCGGCACGAGGCCAATTGCCAACAGGGTGATAAGCATCTTCATAACCCAGCCCGGCGCGCCAAAGGCATCTGCCCCCACTGCCGCGATCTGCGCCAGCACCCAGGCCGCGACAAGGTAAGCCACCGCCACCCGAATGACGTTGCGGCGCTTGAGTTCGGCAAAGAAACTCATCAGTCCTTCTCTTTCACCGCGAACCTTCCCCAAGAGGATCGCCCAAACATTCCCGGATCACTCATAAGAATTCGCTTCACGGGCGGTACGGGCACTTGTCGGCGAGTTCCTCCCTGAAGCACGTTTATATGGGGAAAAAGATGCAGGAACGAGTGCCGGAACTCAAGCACGAAGATAACTGCTGTCCAAAATAACTCAAACCGGCAGTAATGACCTGTTTAAAGCAAACATTATGGACCGTTTGGGCCGTTGATCTCGTTGGGTTAGTTCCCAAGTTTGCTTTCGGCAGTGCAGGTAGTTCTTTGACAGTTGAACGCCAAGGGCTATAAAACTGCCAATTGCCATAATGGATTAAAATTATTGGTAGTGTATTAAGTAGGAATGGTGGCTAATTCTTGATTATATTGATGAATGAAAAGTCTCAGACAGGTTTCATGCATACTCTTAAGCTTGGAAAAGGAGAGGGTTTTGCGTGTGAAACGACCCAGTCGTTGGCGCAGGGTATTGTTCCATCGTTCCACATGGGCCGTTTCACCGGTTTCTTTTCCCACGGATCGGTTATGAGGAAAGACTTCATCATAAGTGCTCCAAAAGTCGCTGAAGGTGGCACATCTTTTGTAGGCCCGTGGCAGACGCTCGTAAAGTTCCCGGCAACGATACCAATCCCGAGGCCCAATGGCATAGGAGAGGATTTGACGGGTGCGTCGGCAAAGAGCGATCCAAACCCATTGGGCATCGCTCTTGCGCCCCACAAAAGACCACAGTTCGTCCAGTTCAATGACATCATGGCGGCGGGCCGCAAGAATCGTGCTTTTGAGCGGTCGCAGCGATTGTCGTTTTTTTTAACCAACTCAAAACGGTGTTGGGACTCACCCCGAAGGCGCGCTGTAAACCGCGTAGACTGCTGCGTTCCTGATAGACTCGAAGGATCATTTCTTTTTGCTCTGCGGTGTATTTCACTGTGGGGTTTTCGCGGCTTTGTTTACCACAATCATGGCAGCGGTAGCGCTGTTTATGGTTGGGCGTCTTGCCAAATTTAATGATATTTTCACTTCCACAGTGCCGACAATTAATAATTTTAGTAACCATGCACTAAGAATAAACTGCCTAACGCTATTTATACAGCTAAAAATACAAAATAACATTCTTTTTTTATACACTACCAAATTATTGATGTGATTTAAAGTGACCGGACTGGATTGATTCCGATGGAAGACCCGCTATTCAAACGTCTGAGACTGCATGCGAAGAAAAAGCTGTGCTTTACGCCCGGCAGCGACCTCGCACTCATTTTGAGCGACTGCCAAGACTACCTGCGCCTGGAAAACCAGATGATCCTGCGCTACCACCGCAAAGGAGACAGCGGCAGGCGGGTCGCTTTTGCCCGGGCCTGCATGATCGATGTGCTCATCGAGAATCTTTTCAACCATGTTTTGAAAACCTGCCAAGGACAAACGGAATCTGCCTGCGAAGCGATTTCTGTGGTCGCTATAGGCGGTTACGGACGGGCCGAGCTTTGCCCCTTCAGCGATATCGATTTGATGTTCCTGCATGCCGACGACCAATCCGAGGAGCGTTTTGAGCCTATCCAAAAAGCCCTTTCCGAAACCCTCCTCTATGTGCTCTGGGACCTCGGCCTCAACCTGGGCCATTCCATCCGCACGATCGATGAATCGATGGAAGAGGCAAAAAGCAGCATCAAGTCGAAAAACGCCATGCTCGAATCCAGGCTGGTTACCGGCTCGAAGGAGCTTTTTGCGACCTTTCAAAAAAAATACCAGGATTTCTGCGCCGGGGATGAACCGGACAAGTATTTCGATGACCGCATCAAAGACCAGAAGGCGCGCCGCAAGAGTCAAGGTGACACCGTTTTTCTACAGGAACCCAATATTAAAAACGGGGTGGGCGGATTGCGCGATTTCCAGAATGTCCTCTGGATGGGCAGCATAAAACTGGGAGCGGGAAATCTGGAAGTTCTGGAAAAGAACCATTACCTGAGAAAAAATGATCTACGGGACTTCGAGCAAGCTTACGATTTTCTCCTGCGGGTGCGTCATGAAATTCATTTTCAAAGCAAGAGGCGGGGCGATATCCTCAGCCTGGAAAGACAGCCCACGGTAGCCCTCAAGCTCGGTTATCGAGATAAAAATATTTTTCGGCGGGTCGAATCCTTCATGCGGGACTACTATAGCGCCACCCGCAAAATTCAACAAATCTCCGTTATCCTGGAACAACTTCTGACGCGGTCGAATGTCAAACCGGGCGAAAAGAAACCCCCAAAACGGGCTGTGGAAAAAGGCTACCCGGTGGATGGTTTTCTTTTGCATGAAGGGTTCATGTCTTTCCAGAACGAAATGGTATTTTCCGAAGATGCCGAGAGGCTGGTGCGGGTTTTCCGGCACAGCCAACAATTTCAAGTCGATCTCGATTTCGACTTGCGAAACCTCGTTACCGAATCGCTCCCTTTATTAACGGGGAAAGTCATCCACTCGCCAAGCGCCAATCGCAGCTTCCGCTCTCTTTTACTGACTCCGGGAGAGGCCTTTAAACCGCTCAGCCTGATGCACGAGCTCGGAGTATTGGGCCGCTTTGTGCCGGAATTCGACGCCCTCAACTGCCTTGTGCAGCACGAGTATTACCATCGCTACACGGCCGATATTCATACCCTGGAAACGATCCACCATCTTGACCGGATTATTGACGGGCAATCTCATTATACTAATAAATATCATCGGGAGATCCACCAATTACAGACACCCGGCCTTCTTTATATCATCTTGCTGCTGCACGATATCGGCAAAGGGATCGGCATCGAAGGTCATGCCGTTCAAGGCGCCAAGCTGGCTGCTGGCGTCATCGACCGGCTGCAATTAAGCAAGAGGCAAAAGGAGCAAGCCCTCTTCATAATCGAAAATCACCTCGAAATGTCCCGTTTCTGGCGAAAGCACGACGTGGACGATCCGGCCGCGGCCGAACAATTTGCCGAAATAATCGGAGACCGGGAAACCCTGCGTTTGCTCTATGTGCATACCTACTGCGACACGCGGGGAACGGCCGAGCAAATGTGGAACGGCTTCAAGGACATGCTCCACACAACCCTTTTCGATAACACCCTGGCCGTGTTGGGCGAGGCGCCCGAAGTTCTCCGGCCAGCCGAACCGACTTTGCAATCGCTGGCAAATCTGATTCCGGAAATCCCCCTTGAAGAGGTCGAGGCCCACTGCCGGAACCTCCCGGAACGTTATTTTTCAAGTAACGATATTGAGGAAGCCGCTTTGCATGTACGCATGGTCCACCAACTATTGAGCCATTTTTCTCAAGCAGATGCTCTGGAATCTCTCAAACCCGTTATTGATTGGCGGGACGACCTCAACCTCAGCATAACGGCTGTGCAAATCGTGACCTGGGATCGACCGGGACTTTTTTACAAACTGGCCGGCGCATTCAGTCTGGCCGGATTGAACATTATGAGCAGCAAGGCCTTTTCGCGCGACGATAATATTACGATCGACACCTTTTATGTTTGCGAACCAGGCGGAGGAGCGGTTCAGAGTAAAAAGGCGAGAGAAATTTTTACCAACGGTCTCCATGACACGCTCCTGCACAACCGCAACCTCCTGCCGCAAATCCTCAAAAATGCCAAAAAGCTGAGCCCCCCCTCCTACTTGCGCAAAAATACCGCACTACAGGTGGAAATCCATGCCTCGGTTGATGTTCATCACGACAAACAGTTGGGCAGGACTTTTGTTGAAGTGACGGCCAGGGACCGCATAGGTCTTCTTTACCGAGTCGCCGGGACCATCAGCAGTCACGGATTCGATATAGTCTTCGCTCGGATACTAACGGAGCGGGGAGTTGCCGTGGATACCTTTACCATCGACGGAGCGGATAGCGTTTCGGAATCCGACGCAAAACTATTGCGAGATCTTCAACAGAACCTGGAAACCTTTATTTCTTCAAAAGATCATCCGCTTGTGGCGGATAGGAGGAAAGGCAAAAGATGAAGGGGAACGTGAGAGACACGGACCTCATTAATACCCTTTATGAAATCAGCACGCTGGCCACACGGAAATATGATACGACTGAGGCAACCAATGCCGTATTAGAAATCATCACTAGATACTTTAGCGCAGACGCGGCCTATGTGGCCTTGGTCAATCCCGATACGGGCATGCTGGAAATCGAGACCATGGCCGGGCTCTGGAAAAACGAAGGAATTCCCGCTCCAAACCTGAAAAATGGGATAGCCCACTGGGAGGGGTTGCAGGGAAAACCCATGGCCATCCCGGATTTTACCAAAACTTCTCGATTTTTACCCTCCGCACTGGCCATCGAATCGGAAATGGCCGCCCCCCTGATGGAAATGGATTCAGTCGTTGGGGTAATTCATTTAAGCTGGTCGAAAACAGATCCAGGAGCGGTCGAAAACATCGAAAACCTGGCTAGACTTACGCTGGAAGCCGGGCGGGTTCTGGGCGGGCTCTGGCTGATTGAAAGATTGAAAAACAAAGCCCGTCAACTAGCCCGGATATTTCATGAAGGGTAAAGTTTGGCTCGTTATTGCTATTGGAGATGGATTTCTTTGTATTTTGAGCAGATCGTCTTGATTTTTAGGTGTTTTTCAGGGTGTAGAGACACTGCCCCCTTTCCCCCATTGGTTCGGTAGTGCCGGGGGCAGCACCAATGCACCCTTTAGGTTGGCACCAATCGGCGGGCCGCATGGTTGAAAAGACTGGCCCAAGGATAACTCTCACTTAGGTGAAAGTGAATCGTTCGGGTGTTGCGCACGATGACCGCTCCGATCTTGATTAATTTGAGCCGCAGGGTGTGGCATTGGGCCCGCGCCCACTTCGTCCCTTTTAAGGCTAACCGGCGCATGGCTTCCATCAAGGTGTAGGCCAGCGCCGACAAGAGCAATCGCCACTGATTGGCCCACCATTGATGGGCGCTGGTGCGCTCGCTGAACAATTGCATCTGTTCCTTGATTCGGTTCTCCATTTCACCGCGGCCACAGTATACCTTGTCGTAAAGCTCCTGGGGATCGCCCGGCAGGTTCGTCACCACGAAGCGCGGGTTGGACCCCTGTGCGGTGTGTTCGGCTTTATGGATGACCAACCGCAGCCATCGCCACGAATCGGCAGCATAGACGAAGTCCTGGAATAACCGTTGTTTTTTACCCCTTAGTTCGAACCATTCTTTGGCCTGCTTTTGCAACTGCTGGGCATCTTGCTGCAAGCGTGCATTGCGAGCCATCCCCACGATGTAACTAACTTCGTTGCGGTCGCACCAAGAGAGTATCCGGTCTCGACAAAATCCACTGTCGGCGCGCCAAATAATCCGCGTACGGGGCCAGCTTTGGCGCATCCGTTTAACCAGCAATTTGAGGATGGCCCCGGCATGCTTGCTGGCATCGATCTTGCTCGGCCGCAGGTAGGCCACCAGCAGCTGATCACCGCAAAAAACATATAGCGGCAGAAAACAGTAATGATCATAATAACCGTGGAAAAAACGTCCCTCCTGGAGCCCGTGCACCGGATTGTCGGTGGCGTCAAAGTCCAGGATGATCTCTTCGGGTTCCTCGGCAAAGGAGCCCATGAACTGTTCGACCAACAGCACGTTTACCGCAAAGGCCGCCCGCCGATCCTGCCCGTTTTCAAAACGACACAAAGTCGGCGCGCTGGCCAACGTTTCAATGCGCCCCGTTACCGTTTGCAACAATGGATCGTGGCGCAGGGTATCAAAGTCGTTCAAATCCTCATAGCCCGCCACCAGCCCGTAAACGCGCTGCCGCAGCATCCCCAATACCTCATGGCGTACTTTGCCCTTCTGCCGTTTGTCCACTAACTGTCGGGCCGCTCGTTCGGTCAAGCCCAACTGCCGATCCACTTCCCGGATCAAAAGCAGTCCGGCATCCGAAGTAACCTCTCCGCCCTTGAAATCAACCCGCACACGGCGGCCTTTTACCCTTGTCAACTGTAGCTTTAATTGTTTACCTTTTGTCATCGCTGATATTGCTTTAATTATTGATCTATCCTGCTGTATATCAGCAGTTAAGCATATCAACGATACTTTTTTTACGAAATATCCGGGCTAGGCTCGCTCCTGGCCACTGAGCGCAACCTGGTTTCCCGGCACGGCCTGCGCGAAGTCCTCGAGACGATTCCGGGGGAAGTCCTCAAAATCATGAATTGCCAGGTATGTGCACTATTTCTCCTCAATGCGGACGGCAATAGTCTCACCCTTGAAGTGGCCGCGGGCACGCCGCGGCTGCATGAATTTGAAGAGAAATTGAACCTCGTGGACAGCGCTCTGGGGTCGGCCATACTCTATCGCAAGCAGGTCGAGGTGGCCGACTTGCGCAAAACCGAGGAACATCATTTTGTGCCCGTTGTGCAAGCAGAAGGTCTTATCTCCATGCTGGCCACGCCCATTGTCTATGAAGATGAGGTGATCGGAACGCTCAACGCATACACCGGCAATAGACACCGATTCGACAATGAAGAAAAAAGCCTCTTTGCGGCCTTCGCGGGGTTAAGTGCGGTAGCCATTCAAAATGCCCGGCTCTATGAAAAGGTGGTAGTCGCAGAGGAAGTATTGCGCCGCAGCGAACGCCTGGGGGCGCTCGGCCTTCTAACCTCGGAAATCGCCCACGAAATCCGCAATCCGCTAACCGTCATAAAATTGCTTTTTGAATCCCTAGAACTTAATTTTCCATCCGGTGATCTACGGCAAAAAGATGCCGCCATTATCAGAGAAAAGCTCAACCAACTCGATGTTATTGTGCATCGGGTACTGGACTATGGCCAAATGGGGGATCCCGAGCACCAGCCGTTAAACTTGGACCCGCTCATCCGCGACACCCTGGCGCTGGTCCGCCTCAAATTATCGCAGAAAAACATTCGCCTCGAATACGAATCGAATCCGAAATCGGAACCCATAGTGGTGAACGGAAACAAGGGCCAATTGCAGCAAATTTTTCTCAATCTGCTCCTCAACGCCTTTGCCGCGGTGCCTGAAGGGGGAAACATTAAAATCTCATTGGCCCGCTATCGGGAAGTCGATAACTGCGCCGTGCTGGAGTTTGCCGACAGCGGAACCGGCATTCCCGAGGAAATGCAAAAAAATATTTTCGATTCTTTTTTTTCCGGCCGCAAAGAAGGAACCGGCCTCGGCCTGGCTATTGTCAAAGGCATGGTGCAGAGCCATCAGGGCCAAATCGAAATCGTCCATAGTTCACCTTCGGGAACCACTTTCAGACTCAAACTGCCCTTGGCGGAAACCTAGTCCGATTTTCGGCGGGTCACTTCGAATAAATACATAACCATCACCTACTCATCGGCCAGGCTCAGGTGGTAGGCATCCGACAATTCCTCCACATGTCGGATTTGCTCAATGTTTTCCATGAAACTTTCCCCGAATTGAAAAAAACTGAAGTCGATCACCTTGCACTGCAATCCCGCCCTCCGCATCAACCGCACCGTCTCTCGGCGGCTCAGGACGGAGATTTGCATGAGGTAGGCGACGCCGCCGTCTTCCAGCAAACCGGGCAGCAAATTGATCAAGTGGTCAAAAATATTACGCCCCCAGAAATCGGCCGGGCGCAGGCAGGATTCCCCTTTGTGGGGATCGACCGGAGTCTGATAGAGGCTGGCCACCACAATGTCGTATTTTTCCTCCGGCATGGCCGTATAGAGGTCGATGGTCTCGCCGCTGACCCGGTCGGAAACCCCATTGCGAAAGGCATTGGCCAAGGTGTTTTCGACCGCTTTGGACTGGATGTCGATGGCATGAACCTGCAAGGCCTCGTTCAGGGCCAACTGCACGGTCAGGATTCCGGTGCCGCAACCGACGTCCAGGCAGCGTTTGCCTTTTCCGATGCCTGAGCGGAACAAGTGCTTCCAGATTAAAAAACTTCCCTGGGTCGGCTGGAAAACTTCGGGGTCGCAAACAATCTGCGGAAATGAAAGGGGGAAAAGGGAGCGGCCCAACTCGTCTCTCCACATTTCGTTTTTCTCCTCATCGGCCAGGCGCTCAATTTCCTCCAGCGTTTGCTCGGGTGCGGATCTTACGGCAATGGGCTCCTGAGAACTAAGTTTTTCCCTGGCGGCGGCTATTTGCTTGGGGCTGACTCCTAAACCGCCTCCTATTATGCCGGCCCCCTCCCCTCTCCAACGCATGGCCATGTCTGCATAATCATCGGGACTGACGAAATCATCGAAGCTCCAGCCTGGATCGCGGAATAGGCCCAGGATGGGGAAAACGCCTAGGGGTAAATCGGTAAAATCCCTCAACCAGGGAATCATGCCCTCAACATGAGAGGCTGGGATGCCGCTCAGCAGAAGCGCCCGCACGCCCATGCTCTCAAACCTCTGGGCGGCCCGCCCAAAGAGGTCTCCCTCCGGCCCACCCCAGTGCTGCCCATAGACACCGCATACACCGCGGCGACAGCGGCGGAAGGAAAGCCAGACCGGAATTTCCGTTTTTATCATACTCTCAACTGCGGGCAAGGTCAGCCCCTCCCGCATCAGGGACATCGAATCCATCAAGATAATGTCCGGCGGTTCCTGCTTAAAAATGCGGCCAAGCAGACGAAGCCGTTCCAGCCGTTCTTCCGTATCGATATCGCCATTGAGACTATAAGCCCCGGCGCAGCGATCTCTTCGCCCGCCGCCCGATTCCTCAATGGTCTGCCGGGCCAACCGAATACCCAGACGAGCGACATCCATCCAATGTGGCGCTTCTTCCCTGCCCGCAATTTGCAGGGCATGGTATTCGGGGTCATCCATAAGCAGCCCCCATGTGGCGGTCGAAATCACATCGCATCCCGCATCCAGATACCCGCGATGCGCTTCCAGAACTGAGCCAGGCGCTTTGTAAAGGGCCATACTCCCCCATAAACCGCTGTCGCCCACCTCATAGCCGTTAATGTCCAGGCGTCCAAGCTCGGTGGCCATGCCGCCGTCCATAAAAACACATTCCTGCCGGTCAAGTTTGTCCTGCAAATACCCGCCAGCGGCCGATTCCCGGGGAAATGCTTTTTCCACTCGCTGCTTACTCACTGTCTGCCGATGGGATTATTTTTCGCCAGCCTCCCAAAACCAGCCCCGTCACAACATAGGCAACCAACCCGTCACCGGAAGTAAGGAGGGCAAGGTTGTAGCCTATCATGGAAAAACCGGAATAAGTCAGGTGGGGAAGCAAGAGAAAAACAAACCATATAAATACCGCCATTTGTAAACCTTTGAGGGCGGAGTCCACTTTGAGGGCCCGGAACAGCCAGGCCATCGCATAACAGGCCAGAATGGCCGATATAATAGCCAGAATAAAGGGATTCATTGATACCGGTTGAAAGTATTCTTCCGTTTTGCCCATCAACTCAAGCCACAAGTCATTAAAGAGCACGCTGTACCACACACACCCGATGACAAAATGCAGGACCACCAGAATCCATACGGCTAAATGATTAATTTTATGTTTATCCATCATGTTTCCTTTTGCTAAGATTGTTTATTTTTTGGGTAACGGAAATCAGCCGGTTTCGGGGTACGTTGTGGGCGGGTTGGTCGCCCTTTCTCCTTACCCGGCCTGCCTGAGTTTTTTCTTCGGCAGGTTAACGAAGGTGAGCCAGGATTCGTCCAGGTCGGAACCGAGCACAAAATTGATGAAGGGCCGGTATTTGGGCCGGTGGGGTTTTCTGATCAGAAACATGTTGGCTTCATGGGGAAGGCGGTTTCTTTTGCGCGTGTTGCAACGCATACAGGAGGTGACAATGTTTTCCCAGGTGGTTTTCCCCCCTCGTTCACGGGGAATAACATGATCCAGATTAAGCTCCTTTTGCGAATACGTCTTCCGGCAATACTGGCAGGTATAATTATCCCGCTCAAAAAGGTTTAGCCGGGTAAACTTAACCTCTTTCATGGGCAGCCGGTCGTAATGGCTGAGAAGCAGAATTTTCGGCACCCGTATTTCCCAGCGCACCGTGCGAACACAGTTCCTTCCGTTCCTCGACTGATGGTGACTGATCGAGTAATCGATCCATTCAGTGAACCGCAGGACCTGAAAATCCTCCTCTTCGGAATGGATGACCTTGGCATGGTCCTGAAATAGTATAGAGAAGGCCCGTTTGGCTCCAATAATATTGACCGCCTGCCAGAGGCGGTTAAGTACGAGAACTCGCTTGGTAAGGCACCCTTCCATTTCGGAGGCCAACGATTAAGGACTAAGACCACCCTCGTCAACAACAACAATTGTCTCCGCCGCCTTAAAATTCCTCTGCCTCAAGGCAAATTTCGAGCCAGAAGCGGAAAGTCGATTCTACCTCGCCGGGTGCGCCGGCTTTAAATTCGGGAAGCTGTATTTTTTCTCCCGGTTGCAAACGGATGGATTTGATGCGGCTGATTTGCACGTAATCGAAGATCGTGAGAAATTTTCGTTCCAGGGGTTCCAGGATAAATTCATCACCTAGCGGAATTTGATCGAGGACTTTCTCTTCGCCGGTCAAGGGATTGTAGCCCATACTTTGAAAAACGAGCAATTCCTTCTTGGGTTGCAGTCGCATTTGCAAATCCAGTTGGGCTTTGCGCAGGTAGGCCCTTTTCATGGATATGCTCTCTTCGTTATGGACAATCCAGAGGATATGGTAGGTCGCGATCATGAGGTAGTCCCGGCCTTTGTTATCGGCTATGAAATCGCGCGCCCAGGCTACTTCCCGGGCCGAAGTGTAGCGGTCGCTGTAAACATGCCGAGAGAGCGACGGAACTACCGTTATAAAGTGAACAAGAGCCAGCGCAATAAATCCGCCGTGAAGCCACCGGCTGGCGCCTTTGTTAAAGAAAACCAGAAGCGAACAATACAACAAAGGCAGGTAAAGCGGTATCAACAGCCTGTCGGCAGTGGGTTTGTAAATGCTGCTATGGGCATAAAAAAGGAGCAGCCCGAGATATATCGCCATTGGCGCCAAATAGACCCCCAGCACGGTTTGCAAGGCATCGGTCTGTTTTAAATTGGTTAGCTTTCTTAAAAAACTAAGCCCAAAACCGATGAGGCAAATCAATCCCAGGGTTGCCAGTAGAAGGTTGTTAGGTTGATTTATGGTATGATCGAAAAAATGCTCCATTAATCGGCTGAAGTTTTCGGTCACAAATTCACTGCCGAAGGGCCGGGTAATGCCCGCTTCACTGTCAAGCTGCCAGAATTGCGGATTAGCGGCAAAAACTTTGCCAATCCATAGATACGGCATCAGCAATATCGGACTCAGGAAAAGGGCTGGACTGGTCAGGACCCGGTTTCCTCTCCACCAGGCAAGTATGATGATGAGACCTATGGCTATCAGGTAAATAGGCGATTCGTGACGTGTGTGGGCCAGGAGAACACCGCTCAAACAGAGAATGGAAAGCGCTTCCCTGTTCGGATTTTGCAGGAGACGAATGGAAAACAGCAAGCTTGCCACCAACAGGACCAGGTTGAGCAATTCAGCCCCGCCACCGATGCTTGCCGGGGCCAGAACCGGCGTCGAAACCGCCAGCAATATGGCCGTTAGCCCACAAGCATTTCCCCCTATTTTCCGCCCCAGCATATAAAGTAAAGCCAGCAGCAAGGGCGTTAAAATTAAATTTAGCCAGAATCCGTTTGCCGGACGATAGCCGGTCACATCATGCAATACACTGACCAAAAAAGGATACAGCAACTGGCGTTTATCGATATGGGAATCAAAGGTCTTGTAAACACCCAAAATGCTGTGCCCACGTCCCGGCACGGCGGCCTCGCGCGCGAAATGCATCTGGTGGGAAAGGCTGGCCAGAACCACTTCGTCTTCGATGACCTTAAAGCCCCGCTCGTCATGCACCTGCAAAACCATTGTGCCCAGCATAACGGCTGCCGAAGCCACCCAATTTATTTTCAGTAACAAACCAAGAAGGGAATTTGCGCGGAGTTTTCCCATCAAAATCTGGATCAGGCGTCCGCAATACCAGAGAAAGGTTACGAGCAAGGTCCAGTAAGAAAAATTTTTAACCAGATAGGCCGCAGCCTGATCGGTTACGAACCAATGCCCGATAACAAAAGAGCCTGCGCCGATAAACGCAAACAGGGCCAGACGCACCTTTGCCGACTTTATTTCCACCATCTGTTTAATTGTTCGGTAATTCCTCCAGAAACCGCCTCATCTGGCTGCCCGGCAGGTAACCACGAGCCGGATATAACCAAACCTGCGCTATTTTTAGCAATAAATTTTGTTCGTAAAGAAAGAAATCTCCCGGAATGGGTCCATCTAAGTTTTGGTTCATTAATCCAAAAGCAAGACGTTGATTCCGGTAAATGTTAAGGGGCAGCAGAAAATCGTCCTGAGATTCTAAAAGCAGTTGGGGGAAGGATTTCTCCGGTTGCCGAAGGTAATTGAGTAGGGAATTTCCCTCAGCCTCACTCAAGGGTTCGCCCATCGCCCTGAGTTTCGCCGCTTCTAACCAACGGGACCCTTTTTCAGGTTCTTTCCACGCCTTATAAGCCAGTAGAATGGGTGCGGAGAATGCCCGCTTTTTCCAATAATTTTTATCTTCTGTCTCTTCGCCCTCAAGCAATGAACCAAAAAATCGTGTTTGCGCATAGGGGCCGGAAGCGAATGCCCCAAAATCAAATGACTCGCCCCACCACCATTGGGTGAGCGCTTCCGCTTCACTTAAGCTTTGCCGGTTTTTCGCACTCAAATTACCCTGCCTGTCGACGGTTGAATAGTATTCCCATAACCTGGTTTTCACTCCCGGAAGAACGGCAGAAAAATTAGGCGCTTTCCATAAAATAAGGGTGGCAAATTGAGGCTGGGACAAACACTCGAGGGCCAATGCGTTAAGGGCGGCATCGGCCAGGCCTGTTTTTTTCAGAGCCAAAGCTAAACCAAAATAAACCCCGCGTTTCCCCGGATTGATTTCTGCGGCCCTGCGAAAATGATAAGCCGACCGCTCGGGATCGGAGTCCAGGTTCAGCCATCCCAGATTGTAATGGCAAAACTCCTGAACCTCATAAAGCGCCAGGGAACTCTCCCAAAATCCGTAAGCCCTATCGAAGAAGATTTTTTCCAGCAGCAAAAACTGGCCCCGGTGTCGGGCTTCGGCCGCTAGCCAACCCAGGTAATTGTAAAAATAAGGCTCACTCGACGACCATTTTTCAGTCTCGTCGATAGAGGTGAGAAAGGCCTGACCGTCATTGTTCTGAAATGCCACTAGGGCGGCCCGTACGCCGCTGCGGGCTTGAAAAAGGCTGTATTGTTTCCACCCGAAAGCGGCGCAGAGGACAATCAGAGCAAGGCCGGTTCCAATCCTGACGGTTTTTCTGATTTTAATAGATCCCAAATTCTCTTTCTCGGTTAATTCATTTAGCCTCAAAGCCGAAAACAGGCCGCCGTAAATGGCCAGCATTCCGGAGATAAAATAAATATCGAGTTGGGAATCAGTGAGTGAAAACAGCAAATAAGCTCCAACCCCGAGACCTGTTCCATGAAGGACCAGAAGCCGGTTTTTATTTCTTTGCCATTCCCCTTCAGCATGATTGAAACTGAGCCGCCGCCAGGAATGAAAAAACGCAAATAATAGCCCGGCCGCGGCGAGGAGGCCCAGCGCCCCGAGATCGACCCATATTTGAAGAGGCGCGCAATGAAGCTGATAGGCATTGGAGAGATTTCCAGAACCATCCCAAAAAGCCGGATAATAAATGGACGTCGTTCCCGGGCCATTCCCCAAAAACGGATGCTCCATGCCCATTTTTAATCCAGTGGCAAGCAGGTTCAAGCGCGTATGATCGCCAACTTCAAATCCTTTTCCGCTGACAAAATGACCGATGGTGGTTCGCAACCGTGGTTGGGAAAAAACCAGTATAACCACCAGAATGATGGCTCCGGCCATTCCCAATTTGAACCGGCATCGGGTTTTTGCCTTTCCTTTTAAATAAAAAATGGCGCCACCCAACAAGGCGACCGCCGCCCCGCCCGTTCCAGCACGGCTACCGCTGCTCAACAAAGCAACCAGCCCCAAGATGGAAACCACCCTCCAGAACCACCGTCTTGGCCCGTCAATGACAAGGCTCAGCGAAACAACCAAAGGCAGGGTCAGAAGGGAGTACCCGGCCGTATAGTTGGGGTGGCCAAATGGGTGGTTATTAGGTTCATTCAGTAAACTGACACTTTTGAATGAATACCCGGCCAGGGCATTAATACTGGATATAATTTCGCTTTCCGGACCCCAAAAGGTGGTTGCAACCCAAAGACTGAGGCTTCGAAAATAAAGCAAAAATGCAACAACACCCATCCCCTGAAAAAGGTTGAAGGCCAGCTTTTCCGGCCGCTCCGAATTTCGCACAAGGCAATGCGTCGTATAACCGAGGCAGAGAGCTGAAACTGGAACTATCAAATTCAAAGCAACCCGGTCGGAAAATTCGGTTAAAAAGCAGGATGAGCCAAAAGCTACCATCAATAGAAGAACTGCCGGGCTGAAACCGTTAAACCGGATCATTTTTCCATCTCGACTATTAACGAGACAGAGCAAAGCCGTCAGCATCGACAGCACCAGCGCGAATTGATAAACACCGGTCCAGGGCCAACGGTAGAGATTGACAGCCCCATCGGCGGGCATGGCCAACAGGGCGAATACCAACAAATTAAGAAGATAAAGGATTCTGAAAAAAGAACTCCTGGCAAAAACCATTGATCGCTCCTGTGGGGCCGGGACAAACCCGAACCGGTTCGCCTCAAGACGGTTGCAATTGTCGCATCGTGAGGGTCAATGACAAGTGAATTAACACGCCTCATTTTTGAGATTGCACTGCCAAGCCCATAAAATAGCGTTGGCCCAATGTTTTCCGCAGGAAACTCGGGTCTATTCTCCGTCGACTCGTTGGCCCGCCGGGTCCCGCTGGTCATTCTCATAATGGCGGCGGCGGCATTGTTTTTTCTTCCCTTTCGCATTATCGGGCACGGTTATGCCCCCATGGACGACGCCCTGGCCATTTCGGCCAAAGTGACTTCCGGCAATTCGTGGAATGATATCCTGGCCATTCGCCCCGAGGTAAACCTGGACCGCCATTATCAGCCCGGCTGGCATTTCCTCCTTTCGGCGGGGAAAACAATATTTTCACTGGAAACGGAAGGGGTTCTGCTTTTTTCGGTTGTCCTTATGTGGTGCCTGGCCGCCGTGGTGCCTGGCCGCCCTTCTGCCACTTTTTTATTTCAAACGGCCGGAGGCGTTTCTGGCTTCATTTTTATTATTCGGCCTGCTGGATCTCGACTTAATCTATCGGCTGTTGGTGGGCCGCGCATTTGGTTTTACCATCTTTGCCCTGGTCTCCTTTTGGGCGCTCTGGACTCAGGTGGTGGAGCAAAGGCGGTTAAAAGCATCGCTTGCCGCCATCGGCTTGTTGGCAGCGGGGTCAACATGGGTGCATGGCGCATGGTACCTGCTGGCGCTGCCGGTGGGCGCTACCTTGTTTTCCGGCAACTGGCGGGCTTCCGCCAGGTTTGCCGGGGCCATCGCAGTGGGAATTTTTGCCGGGGCATTGATTACCTTGCATCCTTTCGAACACCTCTGGCATCAGGCCCACAACCTTCTCGGCGTCATTTTCAAAACCGATTCACTGCAAAACCCGGTAGGTGAATTTCAACCCAATCCGGTGCGTATTCCACTCGTCCTTTTTTTCTCCCTCCACATGCTCATGCGTCTTTTCAACCGGGACTGGAAAGGCGTTCCCCTCAATCATCCGGCATTTCTGCTGGGCCTCATCTGCTGGATATTGGGTCTCAAAATAGCCCGCTTCTGGTATGATTGGGGAATGCCCTCGATGGTTTTCTGGTATGCCCTCGAATGGCAAAAAATATTGGAAATCCGGGTCCTTCACAACGCCTGGCAAAGGATGCTGTTTTCCCTTTTGCTTTGCCTGGCCTTTTACACCGCCCTGGGCCATAACCAGTTTAATCGCTGGTCCGTCAACACCACCCTGGATTATTCTTATTTGAAAGAAAGCAATGCCTTCCAAGACTGGCTGCCGGGGGAAAACGGCCTCGTTTACTCCAACAGCATGGGTGTATTTTTCAATTTTTCACACCTCTTTCCCGATTCTTCCTGGAGATACGTCCTCGGCCTGGAGCCCGCCCACATGAGCAAGGAAAACGTGCAGGTTTTCCGCGCCTACCGGAAAAATCGCGACCTCCGCGACCTCCGCCCCTGGGCCGACAAGCTGCGCCCCCAGGACCGCCTCATTCTCTTCACCGGGCCCGCCAAAACACCCCCGCTGCCCCAACTCAAATGGCAATTCCTCCCCCCCAAATGCTGGATAGGAAAAACACCGGAAAGTCCCAACTAATACCAATGGCCGTTATTCGCTATAATTTTCAAGGATGATAATAACGATTATTAGGCGCTCATGCTTATCGGTTTGATGTGCACTGGAAAAAGTGGACACGAGATTCTCCTAAATGGAGAATCGAAGCATGGGAAGAAGACGCTTTAGTATAGAGTTCAAAAATGAGGCAGTTCAACTGATGATACTCGATGGTCTGAGCGCCACCGAGGTATCGACCAAACTTGGGGTCAACACCAACCAATTGTATAGGTGGAAGAGGCTCTATCTGGACGATCAGCAGGGCGAAGCCACCTCAAAGCGACAGAGCAGTCCGAAGGAGATGGCGGCCGAGATAGATCGTCTTCGCAAAGAGCTGCGCCGCTCGGAGCGGATCAACCAGATACTAAAAAAAACGGTGGGCTACTTTGCCAAGGACGAACAATGAAGTACCAGTTTGTCAAAGACAACGAGGGGCGCTTCAAGATCGAGGAAATATGCTCGGCGATGGGGATTTGTCGCAGTGGCTATTACTGCTGGAGGCACCGAGCGCCCTCGGCCCGGCGGATCGAGGACGAGGGAATCAAGGGGGCGATCCTGAAGGTACACAAAGAGGCCAAGGGCCGCTATGGGCATCGGCCAATGCACCGCCATCTGAAGGATGATGAGGGCATCGATTGCGGCCGTGACCGGGCTCTGCGTCTGATGCGTGAAATGGGAATCAAAAGCACCCAGAGTAAACGCTTTAAGCCATTAAAAACCAACAGTAACCATCCCTATGGTTACAGCCCCAATGTGCTTAAAAAGCATGGCCAGCCGACCCATATCGACGAGGTCTGGGTGGCGGACACGACCTACCTACGGACCCTGGCCGGTTGGATGTACTTGGCCACGGTGATGGACCTGTTCAGCCGACGCCTGCTGGGCTGGAGCGTTTCCAACCACAACGACGCGAAGCTGGTTGGCAAGGCCCTCAAAGCCGCGGCCATGACCCGCGGCACACTGCGCACCGGGATTATTCATCACAGCGATCGGGGCAGCCCCTACGGCAGCGACGACTATCAGAGGCTGGTCTCTGAACTAGGCATGAAGCCGAGCATGAGCGCCCAAGGCAACTGCTACGACAACGCGGCCATGGAATCGTTCTACGGCCGCTTCAAGACCAGCACGATTCGAGGCCGCCACTTTGCCGACGAGCGCGAACTGCGATCAACTGTCTTCGAATACGTGGAAATCTTCTACAACCGATATCGCAAACATTCCTCTCTGAGTTACCAAAGCCCAGTCCAATTCGAGGAAAATATTTGCCCCCCATGGGGGGCAACGAGAAAACAAAACCCTTTACCAAAACAAGCCGCCTGACACACTAATCAATAAACAATGAATATAAGAGAATCCCGTGTCCAACAAATCCAGTACACGTCAGTTTTATAATGTGCACTGGAAAAAGTGGACATCATTTTTGGGATTATATGAACTTGAAACTGGTTGAAATTAAAATTTGCCTTAACAACTTTTAGTTTAAATTAGATTCCCATGAAAAATATCCTTGTTGCCATGTCCGGTGGCGTGGACAGCGCCGTGACCGCCCTGCTTTTGCGCAATCAGGGCCTTGCCGTGACCGGCGCTTATATTAGGACATGGATAAGCGAGGAAGAGGTGTTTTCCGACTGCCCCTGGCAACGGGAAATTGAGGATGCCCGCACCGTGGCCGAGACCATCGGGATCGATTTCCGCGTCCTTAACTTCATCCGGGAGTATCATGAAAAAGTAGTCCACTACATGGTCGAGGGATACCGAAACGGAACCACTCCCAATCCCGATGCCATCTGCAACCGGGAAATGAAATTCGGCGTCTTCCTCGATTATGCTCTCAGCCACGGGTATGACGGCGTCGCCACGGGGCATTATTGCAGAATCGCCCACAACACCGGCGGAGGGCCGGAATTGCTGGAAGGTTTCGATAAAAACAAAGACCAATCCTATTTTCTGGCCCTGGTCCGGCCGGAGCAATTGAAACGCGTCCTTTTCCCCATCGGCGAATTAACCAAACCGGAAGTGCGGGAACTGGCCCGCGATGCCCGCCTGCCAAACGCCGAAAAAAAAGACAGCCAGGGCATCTGTTTTTTGGGCAAGGTGCACATCGCCGATTTTCTCTCCGGCTACATCGAAGACCAACCCGGAGAAATCGTTAGCGCCCGTGGGCGCGTCCTCGGTCGCCATGGCGGTCTGCACAAATTCACCCTCGGACAGCGCCGCGGAATCGGAATCCCCTCCAACACCGACCACCAGGCCTACGTTGTGGTGGCCAAAGATTCCGCCAAAAACCGGCTCGTAGTGGAATTCGACAAACCCGCCTCCCCCCGCCTCTACACGAACACCTGGATGCTGCAAGACCTCAACTTTCTTCATTCTCCACCGGAAAATGGTTCCACCCTATTGGCCCGGCCCCGCTACCGTGACCCGGCCACCCCGATTACTTTCAACCGGGATAAAAAAGACTCCGCTACAGCCACGGTGCATTTCCATAAATCCCAGCGGGCCATCGCCCACGGCCAGGTCTGCGCCCTCTACCAAGGAGAAAAACTCCTCGGCGGCGGCATCTTCACTGAAACCACAGCGTTTTAATAGAACCTCTCAAATCGGAAATCCTGCATTTTATGTCGGCATACCGGCAATTTATGGCGATTACACTTTGAGTCGATGTCCAAACACCAGATACCCGATACTGGATATCGTTTATAATCAAATGATTGTGGAACAGATAGAAACTGGCATTGTCCTAGCTATATTACCCACTAAATCCATTGCGACAAACCCAAAAACTGGCAGATAATGAATACAGATACTTATACAGGCAAAAAAAGCGTTTATTCTTCCAATCCTTTCCACATGGAACGGTCAATGACCACACGCGTTCTTGTATTACTGATCGTTGGAATCGCCGCTAGCTTAAGTGCGGAGACTCTAACCTCTCCGGTGTTTAGCATCGACGTGGCGACCGATTGGAAACACCGTATTGAGGAACGCGCGCCCGTGTCGGATGGATGGGATGATCTGATTAGCATCTATCGGCCAGATGGGGTTGGCATACTGAATATTCAACCCTTCATCGCACCAGGTGACTTCAGTAAGGCCCGCCTGCGACTCCTGACCAATGTAGAAGCATCAACGCAGCTTACGTGGCATGAAGGGGAAGATTTTTCGGGCTACCAGCACAGTTATACCGAAAACGGATCATTCTATAAGCAATGGTGGCTTACGAATGAACGAAAAATACTCTTCATCGTCTACACGTGCGATGCTGACGCGCAGCCAATTGAAATCGAGGTTGAAATCGAAGCGATAGACAAGATGGTCAACTCAATCAAGCTGAACCGGTCCTGACCAAACGGCTTTGAAAGCAACGTCAATCCATACTTTGCTGCCGCCTACAGTACAAAAACCGATTTTCACACTTTGACCTTTAATCCACCCATTGAGCAGACTATTTCAAAATGCTTTTTGGTCACGTCTTGGATGGAGAGGCGCTGGAATCTTTGCACGACCCGCATACCTTCGAGTTCGGGGGTGGCTTTCATTTCCCGCAGGCTGACGTAGGTTTTGAACTTCTTTTTCCATTTGATATCGACGGCATACCATTGCGGTTTTTCGGACGACGATTTGGGGTCGTAATACTTATGCTTTTTATCGAAAGCCGATGGGTCCGCATAACCCACGCGCACAATTTCAGCCAATCCCGGCACACCCGGAGTATCGCAATTGGATTGATAAAAGAGGACCGCATCCCCCAGCTTCATCTCGTCCCGCATAAAATTGCGCGCCTGGTAATTGCGAACCCCTCTCCACTTACCAATGCTCTTGGGCCTGTCATGCTTCAACTCATAAAAAGAGCAAGCCTCCAATTCGCATTTCATGAGCCAGAATTTTCGCGCCATAGTTAGAGGCTGTCCCAAAAGGGTGATTTTTGCGAGGGCTTTTGATAGGCGCTCATTTTAGAGGTATTTGCATTTGGGAGAGTATCAACTTTGCTCTCCTATGACGTTAGGATGCTGGTTTTGGGGTCCGGTTGCCTGGTTTTCTTTGTATGAGCCGACAGTAAGGCTGTGAAAAAGTATTGTCCTTGCTTTTCCGCTCTCTAGCCCGGATATTTCATGAAGGGTAAAGTTTGGCTCGTTATTGCTATTGGAGATGGATTTCTTTGTATTTTGAGCAGATCGTCTTGATTTTTAGGTGTTTTTCAGGGTGTAGAGACACTGCCCCCTTTCCCCCATTGGTTCGGTAGTGCCGGGGGCAGCACCAATGCACCCTTTAGGTTGGCACCAATCGGCGGGCCGCATGGTTGAAAAGACTGGCCCAAGGATAACTCTCACTTAGGTGAAAGTGAATCGTTCGGGTGTTGCGCACGATGACCGCTCCGATCTTGATTAATTTGAGCCGCAGGGTGTGGCATTGGGCCCGCGCCCACTTCGTCCCTTTTAAGGCTAACCGGCGCATGGCTTCCATCAAGGTGTAGGCCAGCGCCGACAAGAGCAATCGCCACTGATTGGCCCACCATTGATGGGCGCTGGTGCGCTCGCTGAACAATTGCATCTGTTCCTTGATTCGGTTCTCCATTTCACCGCGGCCACAGTATACCTTGTCGTAAAGCTCCTGGGGATCGCCCGGCAGGTTCGTCACCACGAAGCGCGGGTTGGACCCCTGTGCGGTGTGTTCGGCTTTATGGATGACCAACCGCAGCCATCGCCACGAATCGGCAGCATAGACGAAGTCCTGGAATAACCGTTGTTTTTTACCCCTTAGTTCGAACCATTTTTTGGCCTGCTTTTGCAACTGCTGGGCGTCTTGCTGCAAGCGTGCATTGCGAGCCATCCCCACGATGTAACTAACTTCGTTGCGGTCGCACCAAGAGAGTATCCGGTCTCGACAAAATCCACTGTCGGCGCGCCAAATAATCCGCGTACGGGGCCAGCTTTGGCGAATCCGTTTAACCAGCAATTTGAGGATGGCCCCGGCATGCTTGCTGGCATCGATCTTGCTCGGCCGCAGGTAGGCCACCAGCAGCTGATCACCGCAAAAAACATATAGCGGCAGAAAACAGTAATGATCATAATAACCGTGGAAAAAACGTCCCTCCTGGAGCCCGTGCACCGGATTGTCGGTGGCGTCAAAGTCCAGGATGATCTCTTCGGGTTCCTCGGCAAAGGAGCCCATGAACTGTTCGACCAACAGCTCGTTTACCGCAAAGGCCGCCCGCCGATCCTGCCCGTTTTCAAAACGACACAAAGTCGGCGCGCTGGCCAACGTTTCAATGCGCCCCGTTACCGTTTGCAACAATGGATCGTGGCGCAGGGTATCAAAGTCGTTCAAATCCTCATACCCCGCCACCAGCCCGTAAACGCGCTGCCGCAGCATCCCCAAGACCTCATGGCGTACTTTGCCCTTCTGCCGTTTGTCCACTAACTGTCGGGCCGCTCGTTCGGTCAAGCCCAACTGCCGATCCACTTCCCGGATCAAAAGCAGTCCGGCATCCGAAGTAACCTCTCCGCCCTTGAAATCAACCCGCACACGGCGGCCTTTTACCCTTGTCAACTGTAGCTTTAATTGTTTACCCTTTGTCATCGCTGATATTGCTTTAATTATTGATCTATCCTGCTGTATATCAGCAGTTAAGCATATCAACGATACTTTTTTTACGAAATATCCGGGTTAGACCCATTGGCTGCCACCCCTCCAAGGCCAGCTCAATGGCCTGCGATTCCACCTCCGAGTCGATCAGCAGCCGATCGATTCGATCAATGGTGGCGCGGAAGTTATCGTAATCGAGGCACCGGTCGACCACAGTTAAAGCTGGACGCAGGAGGCATTGGATGGCTATATTTTTCATAGAAAGGCTAACTCAATTATAGAACCCTTTTTTGGCCGGATCGAGCAAAAACTTGCTCTTTCCGGCTCTTTTTATCAACGTCATCCAGTTGACTATAAAATCTTTATATTTTTGGGACAGCCTCTAGTTAATAACCCTTTTTCTTTAAATAGCTGGTGAACACTTAAAACCAGAATAAAATACCTAGCAGGAGGACGGCCAGGCAGGCGGTTACTCCGATGGGTAGCGCGCCCAGGCGGGCTTTTTCATAATAATCCTGTTTTCTCGCAAAAATTTCGGAACGGCTCTTGCTTTGGGCGATCCAAACGGGCATCAGCAGACCAACCATAAGGTGCGAGGGCGCTTCGCGGAAAAACAGCCTTATGCGGGAAACCAGACGGGGCAGAAATTCCTCGAAAGTGAGAGTATTGAAACCACTCAAGAAAAACTCCGATCCACGGTAAAGGAGCCGGCCTCCTTTGCGGTAAAACCAGTCGATATCCAGGTTTACAGCACGCATTTCTCGTGGGTAGACGCCCAGGAGCATCAAGGTGGCAAAAGCCAGGGCGGAGAAAAAGAGCAATTGGGTCTGAGTCACCACATGGGTCAGGGTGTAGGGCACGAAGTCCACCGGATAGGGCAAGAGACTGTAGAGCAGGGTGGGAAAAGCGCCGTTGAATATGCATAGAAAGGCGGCCAATCCCATAGCCACCAACATACTGGTGGGCGCCTCCTTGGTCCTGATGCCGGAATCGTGCCCGAAAAACGCAAAATAGGGAATTTTAATACCGGCATGATGAAATACCCCGGCGGAAGCGATGAGGAGAAATACCCAGACCCACAAATACCCTTCTTGACCCGCCGCCGCCAAAACCATCGACTTGCTGACGAAGCCGCTGAAGAGGGGAAAAGCCGAAATGGAAGCGGCCCCGACCATGCAAAATCCAGCCGTCAAGGGCATCGATTTATAGAGTCCGCCAAGGTCCGTGCCTTTGATCCGGCCCGTGCGCAGAAGAACAGCGCCCATCGACATAAAAAGGAGTCCTTTGAAAATGACATCGTTAAACGCATGGGCCACCGCCCCGTTGATAGCCAGAGGTGTCCCAATACCGATTCCCACCACCATGAAACCGATCTGATTAATCATACTGTAGCTAAGCACTCTTCGGAGGTTGTTTTCGATCACCGCGAAGAAAATGGGAAACATCGTCATGATGGTTCCGATGACAACTAGCTCTTCAGCTCCGGGAAATCCTCTGGCCAGCGCGTAAACGGCTGCCTTGGTGGTGAAGGAACTCAGAAAAACCGTGCCCACCGGAGTGGCTTCCGGGTAGGAATCCACCAGCCAGGTATGCAGCAATGGGAAACCGCACTTGATACCGAAGCCAATAAATATAAGCCAGGTGGCCATCCCGCTCAGAGACATGCTCTCGAAGGCAAGGCTGCCGGTTTGGTGGTATTGCACGGCGGCCCCTGCCAAAACGAGCAAACCCGAGGATACATGCATGAGCAGGTAGCGGATACCAGAATTGAAGGATGTTTTGCTCCGGCGGGCCCAAATGAGAAATACCGAGGTAATGGCCAGCAACTCCCAAAAGACAAAAAGGGTGAGCAGATCGCCCGCGAAAACCACCCCAACGGCGCTTCCGGCATAGAGCAGAGCTGCCACCAATTGCACCCGGTCTTTTAACCGCACCGCGTAAATAGCCCCCAACAATGCCGCTATGTGAAAAAGATATCCGAAGAGCAGACTGAGCTTGTCCACTCGCAAGCAATTGAGCTCCAGGCCCATAAAGACCATAGGCATAGCATCACCTTGCTCCAGTGAATGAACATTGAGCAAGCCCAGCACAGGGGCCAAAATCAATACTGTTTTACGCGCCTTGCCTGGCAAAAAAGGCAATACCAGCGCCCCAGCAAAAAGGATCACCGCGGGATGGAGGCTATTCGTCATAATAGTCCTCCCTTCTTTTTAATAGAGCCCTCACCACATATTTGGCAATCAGAACGATCGAGGTACATGCGGCAAAACCGTAGACCGCGTAGAAGCCAAACCATCCTTCGAGAGAAAATGCGCCTTCCTCAAAACTCAGGTGCTTGTGCTCAACTAAGAATACCAGGTCTAAAAGGAACAAAATCGCGCAGGTGATAACGAGAAGAGCGATAAATCTGCGAACGTTCTTCGGCTCGTCAAATAAGTGCTTCCTGCCGTCGTCGGGCAAAAGCGCCAGGCCGTCTTCATAATCGTGCCAGGGTTGGGGTTCTTCCTTGTCGGTCATTGGGAACCTCCCATCAAAAGCGCCAAATTTAAAATAATTTCGGGAAACAGAAAAAGGGCCAGGCATCCCAGGGCGGTTGCCGTTAGCGGGATCACGCAGGCAGCGGGCGCTTCCCGCAGGTCTATCTTCATTATTCCGTTTTCCGGCGGTAAATAAAATGCCCTCACTGCAATGGGCAATAGGTAGGCGATGTTGAGCAGAGTGCTGACGGCAAAAACCAGGGCCAGATAAATGTTACCCGATTCTATCGATCCCAAAAAGAGGAACCATTTGCTCCAGGCTCCGCCCAACGGCGGCAGCCCGATGATGCTGAAAGCGCCCAAAAGATAGGCCGACATGGTAAACGGCATGTTCCACCCGATGCCGTTCAATTGGCTGACGTATTTTTTGCCGCTGGCCACGAAAATGGCTCCGGCACAGAAAAAAAGCGTTATTTTACCCATTGCGTGCATGGCGATATGCATGATGCTACCGGTCAGGGCGCTTCCCGAAATCATAGCCGCTCCCAAAACAATATACGACAACTGGCTGATGGTTGAAAAAGCCAGGCGGCGTTTCAGATTGTCTTGGGTCAGGGCGATGAGGGAAGCGGTTAAAAGCGTTATGGCAGCCAGCCACACGATAACGTCGGCAGCGGCCACTCTACCTAGAAAATCGATTCCGAAAACACCCGTAAAAACCCTTAATACGCAAAAAACACCGACTTTCACCACGGCCACGGCATGAAGCAGGGCGCTGACCGGTGTTGGCGCCACCATGGCGGCCGGCAGCCAGGAATGAAAGGGCATCAAACCGGCTTTGGAAAAACCGAAGACAAACATAACCAGCAATACAGTAGCTTCCACGCCGGTCACATTTCCGGCCAAAAAACCGCCGGAAGCAAAGTCCATGGAGCCGCCCGACTTGAGGTAGGAATAAATCATGGCTGGCAACGCGAAGGCCACCGATGTGCCCAGCAGATAAGTCAGGTAGGTGCGCCCTCCACTACGGGCTTCCTTGTCCTGATGATGCGTTACGAGGGGATAAGTTGACAGCGACAAGAGCTCGTAAAAAAGGTACATGGTCAGCAGATTGGCGGAAAACGCCACACCCAGAGTGGCCGACAGGGCGACCGCGAAAAAGACGAAAAAACGCGTTTGCGAATGTTCCTTCAGTTTCCTCATATAGCCGGTCGAATATACGGAAGTGGCTATCCACAGAGTAGAGGCCACCAAGGCAAAAAGCATGCCCAAACCATCCACCCGAAAAGCCAGCGCGAGGCCGGGAAGGATTTCCCAAAGGGTCCATTCGATAACTTTCCCCTCCAGGATAATAGGCAGCATGGACAGAACGATTCCCAGCTTGATAAACCCTGCCAGGAAGGTCCACCCCTCGCGTAAGTTGGGTTGTCGCCGGGACATGAGGATGGGGACGACGGCCAGGAGTGAAACCGAACAGGCGATCAGGGGCTTGCTGCTGATGACGACTTCCATTTTAACCGATAAAACCGAAAGGGCCGAACGTGCTGACGGCCTGGCGTATGAGCAGGACGATTTCCCGATTGAAGATGCCGATGAGCAAGAGACAGGTGGCCGAAATTAACACCGGGCCCAACATGGTTGCGGGCGGCTCCCCTGCCCCACCCGGCGTTTCCACTTCCGCCGTTTCTTCATGGGAACCGGATTTTGAAAAATAGGCCACTTCGAAAATACGGAAGAAGAGAATCGCATTGATCAGGCTGGAAAATAGCAGCGCAACAACATAACCCCAATGGCCGGCCTCAATGGCCCCGCTGATGAGGTACCATTTGCTAAAAAAGCCGCAAGTGGGCGGAATGCCGATCATGGAGAGCCCGGCGATGACAAACCCTCCCATCGTCCAGGGCATTTTTCTAAACAATCCATCCATTTCCGGAATCGTAGATTTGCCCGTTTTGTAAATGATCGCGCTGGCCGCCAAAAAGAGGCACAGGGTCATAAAGGCGTCACTGACGACATGATAAAAAGCCCCCACTAGTGCGGTTTCGTTGGCCAGCCAGACGCCCCCCACCATGTAACCGACTTCAGCGACAATGAGATAGGATAACATCTTTTTGAGATTGGTCTGGGCCAGGGCCAAAATGGAGCCCGCCACGATGGCCAGAACCGCCATCCAGACCACCTCCTGGCTCCAGCCCAGGTAAACGAAAACATACCCCGGACCGAAAACCGTCATCATCATCCGGATCATCACATAGATAGTCACTTTGGTCACCAAGGGGGCCAGGACGCAGCTGGTGGAGGACGGAGCGTAGGCGTAGGCATTGGGTAGCCAGCCGTGCAACGGGAAAAAAGCCATTTTTATCCACACTCCGACAAGGATCAGCATAAAGGCCACGATGATTGTTTTCGAGCCATAGAGATCTGACTGGCTCAGAATCTCCCCTATATCCACCATGTTCAGGGAACCGGTTTGGATGTAGAGATAACCCACCCCAAGCAGGTAAAAAGAGGCCCCTATGGTGCCCATGATGATATAATTGAAGCTGGCTAAAACCGCGCGTCTGGAACTCATTGCGATCAGGGCATAACTGGTCAAAGAAGAAACCTCCAGCAGCACGTAGAGATTGAAAGCGTCGCCGGTTAAACTCATTCCCTGCAAACCAGTAATGAGAAGCAGGAAGAGGGTGTAAAACTGGGGGCATTTATCGGGAGTTTCGGCAGCGGCGGCCCGGATCGAATAGATGGCAGTTAAAAGTGAAACCGCGTTCACTACGACTAAAAGGATAGCGTTCAGTGCGTCGATTCGAAATTCGATACCGAATGGTCTCTCCCACCCCCCCAATCTATAAACCACTTCCCCACCCTCGGCCACCTGCCCGAGAAGCGAAATGGACAGGACCAGTGAGATACTCAAGGCGAATAAAGTCAGGGGCAGGCAAAGCACTGTCTTCCAACTGCCCAGGAGGGAGACCGCTATGGCCGCTAAAAATGGCGCCAGAAGGATTAGGACGGGGTATTGGTCAGCCATCGTCCGGGTTTATTTTCGCCAGTATCTCCGGTTCTTCAATGGAGCCGAATTCCTGGTTTAATTTTTGCACCATGGCCAGGCCGACCCCCAACGTAGCCACCCCGACCACGATGGCAGTAAGCATCAATACATGCGGTAGCGGATTGGCGTAATTTTCCGCCCTGATATCCTCACCATGCTGCTTTTCCGCAGTGGTTTCTGCATGGACGGCGGCAGAGGAAACCCCATGCTCGAGAATTGGAATATTGGAACCTTCCTTTACCCCTATGGAAACATAAAATAAAATGATGGCGGTTTGAAAAATAGACATCCCGATCAGTTTTTTTATGAGGTTTTTTTTCGAAATCATGGCAAACAGGCCTATCATCATGAGGATGATATAAATCCAGTAATTGAGGCGCGAAACTATGAAATCCATAACAGTCATGATTTCACAGACCCCCTTTCAAGCGCCCACCGGAAGAGAGATTGGCATAGATGGCAAACATCATGGCGGCAACCGTAAAGCCCACTCCTATTTCCACCCCCATTATCCCATGAGAACGCGCCTCTATGGCATTTCCCGGCAATACCGCGTCAAGGGCTGAATAATCGAGAAAATTGCCTCCCAGCAAAATACAAATCAACCCGATACCCGCATAAATCAAAATGCCCGTTCCGCCCAAAATGACCGCCATTTTAACGGATACGCGATCCAGCGCGGTCTGCAATTGAAATGACAAAGACAGCAAAATGAGGCTGGCCCCGAAAATGACTCCCCCCTGGAACCCTCCCCCCGGGCTGTGATGCCCGTGAGCGATGACATAGAAGGCAAATAATTGTATGACCGGAACCAACAGCCGGCACGTTTGTGCCAGAACCAGGTTCGACTCACTTAAACTCTTTTCAGTGGCCCCCCGCAGACGCACCCGCTTGTCAACCGGGCCGCGCAGAATTGCTATGATGGCGATCCCGGCGGTAAAAATGACCACGGTTTCAAAAAGAGTGTCGTATCCGCGGTAATCGGCCAGGATGGCCGTCACCATGTTGGGGACGGAAGTTTCCGTAAAGGTGTCCTCGATATAATGCCGGGAAACCCGATACTGGTTGGCTGGCGAATGGGGGTCGCCCCAGGTCGGAAAATCCTCCGAGGCATAAAATAGCAAAGCACCGGTCATTATGACGGCTATGGCTCCCAGCGCTTTCAATCCGATGACTTTCTCTTGGTGTTGTAGATTGTCGAGATGAGGAACATGGTGCTGGCTCCGGCCCCCACAGCAGCTTCCGTAAAAGCTACGTCAACGGCCGCCATTTCAGCCCACAGCAGACACATTAGAAAGCTGTAAACTCCAAAAATCATGGACGCGCTGAGCAAATCCGTCGAACGCAATGCAAGACAGGCGGCAATGAGCAAAAAGCCCAGAATTATCAAATCGAATTGCCAGATCATGTTTTCTCCTTGGTCGAAGGGGGTTTTTTATGTGCCCGCGCGGGTGAAAAACTCTGGCGTTGGTAACCGGCATGCATGAGGGCGTGGCTGCTGGTCGGGCCGGTCAGGGAAATAAACGCGATTATGAAGAATATTTTTCCCACCACCAGCAGGTTGGGCCAGGATAGATCATGCAGTTGGTAAACTGCAAAAGCAGTCAGCAGGCAAATGGTGGACAGGGTGTCGCTTATGCCCGCCGCGTGCACTCTGGAGTAAAAATCGGGAAAACGCAAAACCCCCATGACGGCGCCAAAAAATATGACTATCCCGATGGTGAGCAAAAAGCCGCAGACAATATTCAATATCATACCCGATCCACCTCCGTGACAACAATTTTAGTGTACCTTAACGGTTTCGTGCGCAAAAGATAACGGGCCGCAGCGAGAGAACCGATAAAATTCAGTAAGGCGTAAGTTAATGCAAAATCGACAAACATGCTCACCCGTCCGAAGATAATGCCAATAATAATGAGAAGGACGGTCGTTTGCGTTCCCAGAATATTGGCGGCTACTATGCGATCGATTGCAGTCGGTCCTATGATCAGACGCACTAGAATTAACAGCATGAGGAGGAATAAAAGGATTCCGCAGTTCAAAAACACATCTTCCATCTTTTACCTTTCAGACCTTTCAAAAACTTCGGCAATGCGCCGTTCCATTTCGCCATCCAAAGAAGCGGCTGCCTTTCGGCTGATGGCATGAACATACAATGTATCATCAACCACATTCAAAGTCACCGTCCCGGGAGTGAGGGTGATAGAATTGGCCAGAACGAATCGGGCATAGTTGGACCGCAGGGTGGTTTTGAGCCGAATGATGGTCGGTTCGATTTCGGCAATACTTTTTGGCCAAAGAGCCAATTTGAGTATATGAAGATTGGACAAGAATATCTGATAAAGGAGCCAGACCAAATAACGGCAAAACCCAAACAACTGCCTGATACGAGCCCCAAACCCGATAGTGCGGTCGGTGAAATACAGATCTGAAGAAAAATAAGTTACGAAACTGGCCGAAAATACTCCCAGCGTGAGGTGGAACAGGTCGAATTTTCCTGAAAAAATGATCCAGACCCCAAAAAGAAGGATAAAGACTAAGATAGGATACATAAAAAATTTGAATACAATAAATTACGACAGGAGGCTCCTCAGCGCGAAAATGTTGTCAAGTCACGTCATGAAACATCCGTCCAGCCCAATCGGACCGTTAATCGGCTACCAAAAAGGACTGCATCGATGTTTTCAAGTCTTTCCTGAATTTTTAATGAGAGGAAAGGCTTTCGTTGATGCAAAGGAGTGGTTGGAGGCAATTCAGTTAACCGAGGGATCGTCTGGAGCCTCCGCCAATAATTTCATATCAGGAAGAATTTTCAACAGTATGTTTTTCCAAAGTTCCTTTCCCATTGAATTTTGCAAAGCATGCCCGTCAATCGGGCTTACCACCCAGGCGTCCTGTTCTACTTCGCTTTCGATCTGTCCGCGGGTCCAGTCCGCATAGCCAAGAAAACCGCGCACCACCAAATCCGGCTCATTGGCCAGCATAACCTGAGCCTTGTCCGTGGATATCCCGAAATACAGCGTGAAGACGCCCGTTTCTTCCACCCATTTCCAGGCTGCCAATATCAAATTCTGCCGGCTCACCGGCCCTCCATTGAAAACGGGAACCTCCGACAAAGGACTATAGGCAAACTCTGCTTTCAACTCGCCCAGGGACTTTCCCATTGGCCGGTTGATGACCACCCCGAGCGCCCCTTCATCATCGGAATGGGCGGAAATCAAGACCACCGTTTTATTAAAATTAGGGTCCAGTAATCCCGGATGCGAAATCAGGAGCGATCCGGATAAATTCTCTGATGTCTCACTTTGGTCTCTCATCACAACTGGCTAAGGGATATGCCCGATTCGATCAGAATTTCCATTGCAATTGAATCATTTTTATAATCGCAGTGGTAAATAATTTCCTGGATTCCTGCCGAAATGAGGATTTTTGTGCAATTGATACAGGGAAAATGAGTCAGGTAGGCCGTCGACCCTTGCAGACTGATCCCCCGCCGAGCCGCATCGGCGACGGCATTTTGTTCGGCATGGACGGTGGCCTGCTCATGGCCGTCGCGTACCCGCGAATGATGCGGCGCCCCCGGCAGAAACCCATTATAACCGGCCGCGATGATCCGGTTTTTATGATTGCCCCCGCTGACCAGCACACAACCCACATGCAGTCTCTGGCAACTGGAGCGCGAGGAAATAAGGAGCGCCGTGGCCATGAAATATTCTCCCCACGATGGCCTTACCTTCCAGTTCTCCACCACTTCGCTGAGTTGCCGGATATGGTCAGGTTCGTCAGAGGCGAATTTTTTATTGGCCGCCGCCATCGTCATTTCACTCATATGAAAACAGATTAAATAAAAACCCAAGACCCGCAATACAGAAATCTTATGCGGCCAATGTGTGCCAAGGCATTGAAAATCAAATGTTTTTGTTTACTTCGCCATTAAAACAGGCTAAGGAACAGGTTAATATAGAGGCTGTCCCAAAAATATAAAGATTTTATAGTCAACTGGATGACGTTGATAAAAAGAGCCGGAAAGAGCAAGTTTTTGCTCGATCCGGCCAAAAAAGGGTTCTATAATTGAGTTAGCGAAAATCAATATAGCCCTTTCTATGTCTATGAAAAATATAGCCATCCAATGCCTCCTGCGTCCAGCTTTAACTGTGGTCGACCGGTGCCTCGATTACGATAACTTCCGCGCCACCATTGATCGAATCGGAGGTGGAATCGCAGGCCATTGAGCTGGCCTTGGAGGGGTGGCCGCCAATGGGTCTAAAGGCCCGGCGGCAGCGGGCCAGTTTTGCCATCAAGGCACTGCGCATGGATACGCTGGGCCGTCTGCTCGGAGGGATTTCGTTTCGGCATTTGTCGCGGGCTCTGGGCAGCAGCGATCTGTTGGCCGACTTTTGCCGTGTCCGGCAGATCGATGGCATCAGGGGCATCTCCAAAAGCACCCTGGAGCGGGCCTCGAAGTTTTTCAGCGAAGAGCAGTTGAGGGCCTTGCACCGGACCTTGACTGAGGTGGTGGGCGATGCCCTTCTGGCCCGGCAGGTGGGATTGGACAAGCCGATTGACACCACCATTTGCCTGATCGACGGCACCTGTTTGGAGGCTAACATTCATTGGCCGACGGACTGGGTATTACTCAAGGATGTAGCCGGCACGTTGCTCAAAGCGATCCGGCTGATCCGCGAGAAGGCCGGTGTGCGCCATCGCATGCCGATCGAACCGGAGTCCTTGGCTCGGCAGATGAATCGGCTGTGCATACAGATGACCCACAGCCGGCGGCGAAAGGACAGCGCGCGGCAGCGCAAGGGTATCTTGAGGCAGATGAAAAAGCTGCTCAAACGGATCGGGGAGCATGCCCGCAGTCACCGGGAATTATTGCAAGCCTGCTGGGAGCAAAGCGATTACAGCGAAAAACAGGTCCAACAGATCCTCGCCCGGATGGAGCGCATGAGCGAGCAAATCCCGGTGGTCATCAAACAGGCGCACGAGCGGATCATTGGCGGCCGCCAGGTGAAAAACGCAGAGAAAGTCTTGAGTGTTTACGAACTCGATGTGCAGGTGATTGTGCGAGGTAAAGCGGGCCAAGAGGTCGAGTTCGGCAACACCCTGTTTCTGGGAGAAAGCGTTGAAGGGTACCTGCTGGACTGGAAACTCTACGGCAGCCGAACTCCAAGCGAAAATGAACAAATGCAAGAGAGTTTGCAAAGACAGAACCGCTTCAACCTGGAAGAACCCATAGCGGCCATGTGCGCGGACCGGGGATTTGCCTCCCAGCGGGCCCGCCGGCAGTTAGCCCAGGAGGGAATCTACGACGCGCTCTGTCCACGCGATCCGAAGCAGTTGAAAAAACGGATGGAGGAACCACTGTTCAGGCAATTGCAAAAGCGCCGGGCCAGCACCGAAGGGCGGATCGGGGTATTGAAGAATCGCTGGCAGGCCGGGCGGTTGCGCAGCAAAGGCTTTGCCAACCGCTCGATCAGCGTAGCCTGGTCGGTACTCTCGCACAACCTATGGAAAGTAGCCAAGATGCTGGCCCAGCAAGACGAACTAAAAACCAAAGCGGCGGCCTAGAGAGCGGAAAAGCAAGGACAATACTTTTTCACAGCCTTACTGTCGGCTCATACAAAGAAAACCAGGCAACCGGACCCCAAAACCAGTATCCTATCGTCATAGGAGAGCAAAGTTGATACTCTCCCAAATGCAAATACCTCTAAAATGAGCGCCTATCAAAAGCCCTCGCAAAAATCACCCTTTTGGGACAGCCTCTAATATACGGATAATATTTCTGCTAACTTTTTCGCGCCATGCATGAGGAATCAAATATTGTCGAACTCGTAATCGGAATCATTTCCCTCTTGTTGATTGCCGCCACTGTGCTGGCCTTAACGAAGCGATTGAAGCTGCCCTTTTCCGTAATGCTTGTCTTAGTTGGGATGGGTGTGGCCTGGCTTTCCAAATTTAACGAAGGAGCCCAATTATTAATCGAAGAGATGGAAATATCTCCATCCCTCATCCTTTATGTTTTTCTGCCCACCTTGATCTTCGAATCGGCCTACAATCTGGACGCCCGCCAGTTGCGTCAAAACCTGCGCCCCATTCTTACCCTGGCCATACCCGGCCTGCTCCTGTCCAACTGTATCATTGGCCTGTTGGTGGTTTTTGCATCCGAGGTTCCCCTGCCCGCCGCCCTTCTTCTGGGCGCCATCCTTAGCGCCACCGACCCGGTAGCCGTCATCGCCCTCTTTAAAAAACTGGGGGCCCCCTCCCGCTTGACCGTGCTGGTGGAAGGGGAAAGCCTTTTTAACGACGCCACCTCCATCGTGCTGTCCAAAATCATGATTGCCATCGTTTTGGCCGGTAGCTTTATCACTGCAAATTTGGTTTCCGGCGTAGAAACATTTATCGTGGTCTTCTTTGGAGGTCTGGTGGTGGGCTGGTTATTGGGTCTACTCACAGGATACGTGCTCGGAAAAGTGCAATCGGACCACGACATCGAGATTACCCTGACCACCATCCTGGCCTATGTTTCCTTTATCTTTGCCGAGGAAATCCTCCATGTCAGCGGAGTGATGGCCACGGTGGCGGCCGGTCTTACCCTGGGCGGCTGGGGACGCATCCGGATTTCCCCTTCGGTCCGCAGCTACCTCGACCATTATTGGGAGTACCTGGTTTTCGTGGCCACCGCCCTGATTTTCCTCATGGTTGGCTTAAAGGTTGAATTTATGGCCATGTGGGAACATGTGGATATGTTGGCCGTGGTCATTCTGGCCATGCTGTTTTCTCGTGCCGTCGTAATTTACGGGCTGATGCCCCTGCTGAGCCGCATTCCTGGTTCGGAACCAGTCAGCAAAGGCTATCAAACGGTTATGTATTGGGGCGGTTTGCGCGGGGCCATTGCACTGGCCATCGTACTCAGTCTTCCGGCATTCGAGGAGAGGGAGATGTTTATCGTGCTGGTCATGGGGGCGGTCATTTTCACCCTCTTGGCCCAAGGCCTGTCCATGGACATGCTGGTCAAAAAACTGGGTTTGGACCGCCCTCCCCTGGCTGACCGTCTGGCCCTCCTGGAAGGCAAATTAGCCGGTCAGAGAATGGCTTTGCGCAGAATCCCCGAGTTGCGAGAGGGCGGCCTTTACTCAAGACCCATCGCCGAAAAATTGCAGCAGATATGTGAGGACGAAATCAATGAAGTGAAGAATGCCCTGGAAAATCTGCGCAACAGCGAACTCGATCAAAATCAGGAATCAATCCTCCTTTACCTGCGAACATTTGCGGAGGAACGAGCGCTCTATTCAGATATGTTCAATAAAGGCCATTTGAGCGAAAGCGCCCTGCGGCAGCTTTTATCAATGCTTGTTCTGCATATTGACGCCGTGCGCTCGTCCGGGACTTACCAACCGATTGAGTCCCACAGCTTGCGCGGCAGGCGGCTACAAATATCCCTTTTCCGGTTTCTGCAAAAAATACCCGGACTTTCGACCGAGGTGGAAGGCCTCCGCCTGGCCTCTATTTCTCAGGCCTATGAACTGGCCTGGGGCCACTACCAAGGGAGCACTCGAGTCCTCGAATACCTGCAGGAACATGCCCATAGGGAAGTGACCTCCTCCGTGGTGCTGCGGGATGTGCGTTCCCAATACTTAAAAAAACGTGAAGCCGCCCGCCAGGAAATCGATGAAGTGGCCGAGCAATTTCCGGAATTCGTCCACACCATGCAGGAAAGGCTGGGCCGCAGGATGATCTTGCTGAGCGAGGAGGAGACAGTCGAAGAACACGAGAATCGCGGCCTTATTTCCGCATCCGTAGCAGAGCAAATGAAAGAACACATAACCCACAGAATGTGGGAACTTCGCGGTCAGGAAGTGGACACCTTGAGGGTTGGACCGGAGGAATTGCTGCGCAAAGTGCCCTTTTTCAAGGACATACCAGAGAAGGAATTCGAAGCTATTGCGAAGCGAATGCAATCCCGATCCATTGGGGGAAAAGAAAATATTATTCGCCAGGGCGAAACCGGCGCGGCCCTCTTTTTAATCGCTCGCGGAGTGGTTCGAGTTTCCAGGGAAGACAAGGGAGAATCTCGCGATTTGGGCACCCTTATGGCGGGAGATTTTTTCGGGGAAATGGCCCTGCTCCACGCAGAACCCCGCACCGCCACAGTACGCACGGTCACTCCATGCGCTCTCTACGAACTCCACCGCAACGACCTTAACGCAACCATCGAATCCCACCCTTCCATCCGCCAGGCGCTGGAAGAAAGCGACCGGCAAAGAAAAGCCGCACAGACGCAACCCGGATTTCCCGCAAAACCTTCGTGATACGGACCGTAGAACCGGAAATCCTTGACACTTTGGCCGAAGACGATCCGGCGGCTTTAAGAAACCGCAAGGATATTACCCATTTTAACATCTTGATGGGCAATTTTCATTGGTTTCGCCAAACCATGCAAAAACATCTTCAGGCCGAAGACAAGATTCTGGAAATCGGTGCCGGCGGGGGCGAGACGGGTTCTTATCTGGCAAAGCGGCTGAATCACGATTTCCCCCTAAAAATTGACGGTCTCGATTTGTGGAGCCGTCCGCTAAACTGGCCGCAAGGCTGGAACTGGCATCAGGCGGACTTGACCAATTTCGAAAATTACTCCCCCTACTCGTTTATAACGGCCAGCATGATTTTGCATCAATTCGAGGAATCCGATTTGCGCCGGTTAGGGGAAAAAATACGCCGCCATGCCCGCTTGATTCTGGCCAGTGAACCTGCCCGCAGTCGAGCCAGCCTGTTTCTGCTTAACCTCGGCAAACCCATTTTAAGGTATAACCGGGTTACCGAACACGATGCCCGTATCAGCATTCAGGCCGGTTTTCGCGATGACGAACTGCCCTGCATGCTGGGCCTGCCGCCGGAGGAATGGGATTGGACCTGCCGAACCGGTCTGCGGGGACAATACCGCATGATCGCCATCCGCAAAGAGAGAATCTCTGAACCACCGGCATGAAGACCATTAGCATTGTGGGAGGCGGACTGGCGGGCCTTTCCCTCGGCATTGCCCTTCGCAAGCGCTCGGTGCCCGTTTCCCTTTTTGAGGCCGGCGAATTTCCCCGCCATAAAGTTTGCGGAGAATTCATGGCCGGGGTAACCGGCAATACCCTGGAAGAATTGGGCATCGCCGAACACATGGAGGGAGCCGGCAAACTTAAAACCACGGCCTGGTTTTATCGTGACAAGCTTGACCGCAAAGAGGACCTGCCACGACCGGCCATTGCCCTATCTCGTTACACCTTGGATAATCGAATGGCGCATAAATTTCGACAGTTGGGGGGCGATCTGCAAACCGGAAACCGGTTTTCCAGTAAAGACGATGCCCCCGGGCAGGTGTGGGCTACGGGTAGAAAAAAAGGGAAACCTCTCTGGTTGGGGTTAAAAATTCACAGCCTCGACTTTCCCCTCCAGAGCGACCTCGAATTGCACCTCGGCAACTACGCCTATGCCGGCGCTTCGCCCGTCGAAAATGGGCGCGTAAACGTCTGCGGCCTGTTCCGGCGTCGGCCGGAAATAAAAGGTGAAAAAAAGAACCTCCTTCAGCTCTACCTCAAAGCTTGCGGCATGAATTCGCTGGCAGACCGTCTGGCCCGCACCCGCACCGACCCGCAAAGCGCCTGCGCCGTGGCGGGAATCGATTTCGCTCCGGCAGAACGCTCGAACAAACGCCTCTACCTCGGAGACCGCTATGGAATGATTCCTCCATTTACGGGAAACGGCATGTCCATGGCCATCGAGTCCGCCGCCCTGGCCGTCGATCCTCTGACCGATTTTGCCTCTGGAAAAGAATGCTGGACGGTTGCCGTGAAAAACATCAATTTGCGCCTACGAAAACGATTTCGCGTGCGGCTGTGCCTGTCCCACCTTATCCATCCAATGCTTTATCATCCTAAGTGCCAACCCATTCTTGTCATGGCGAACCGGGCCCGGCTCCTGCCATTTCAAACCTTATACAACCACCTGCATTGATTTGCCCCTAGCTAAATGTATCTTCAATCCATTTCTAACCTAGTTCCCCCGCAGGCGCTGACCCAGGAAACCTGTTGGGATATTTTTAAAAATTCCCCCACCGCCAAACGCTTGCAGCCACGATCCGTCAGCCTCGTGCGGAAAATCTTGAAAGGCGACAGCGGCATAGATAAGCGGCATTTCGCCCTCGACGACCTCGAAAACCTGTTTGAACTCGACGCCGAATCGCTCAATCGATGCTTCGAGCATGAAGCCCCCAAACTGGCCCGCCAGGCACTGGTCAAAGCCCTCCATAAAGCGGAACTGAAACCACAGGAGATCAACGCCCTTTTCATTTGCACCTGCACCGGTTACATATGCCCCGGCGTGACCAGTTATGTGGCCGAACAGACCGCCATGAGGCGCAATACCTACTTGCAGGATATCGTCGGCCTGGGCTGTGGGGCGGCCATTCCCACTTTGCGCAGCGCCAGTAATTTTTTAAGCGCTTACCCTGAGGCCAAGGTGGCGGTCATAGCTGTCGAAATTTGCTCAGCCGCTTTTTATATGGATGACGATCCGGGAGTGCTCATCAGCGCCTGTCTTTTCGGGGACGGCGCCTCAGCCTCCATCTGGTCGAACGACAGGGACAAAACCGGATTGCATTGCAATAATTTCGACCTGATCCACCTGCCGGAAGACCGGGACCTTCTGCGATTTGTCAATCGCCTGGGAAAACTTTGCAATAAGCTCCACAAAACCGTCCCCCAAAAGGCGGCCCAGGCAGTCAATGCTCTTTACGGCAAATTGAACGGCACGGAAATCAGCCAGGTCATCAGCCATGCCGGAGGCAGAGACGTTTTAGAAGCCATTCAGAATATAATCCCTGAATTCAAGTTGAAGGAAAGCGCAAAAATTTTAAGACAATTCGGTAATATGAGCAGCCCATCCGTTCTGTTCGCCCTGGATGAATTCTTAACCAACAACACGGTGAAAAAAAACCTTTGGTTGACCTCTTTCGGGGCCGGATTTTCCTGCCATTCCTGCCTCGTTTCTCCCCCTTGATTCCTCAGAATGGCAAACGCCGGAAATGAAAGCCATCACAAGCCGGGAGATGAAAACGGTCCATGGCGGCTTCGGCTGGACTATAATTCTCCGGTCATCCTGACCTTTACGCTACTCTGTGGATTGATTTTTATATTAGATCGCTCTTCCAGTGGATGGTTCAGCCTCAACCTGTTTTCCATTTCTCCCGGCTTTACATTAACGGAATACGTTCATTATCCGAAATTAGTGGGTCATGTTTTCGGACACGCCAGCGCCCAGCATTTGACCCTCAACCTTTCCATCATCCTGCTGGTCGGCCCCATACTGGAAGAAAAATACGGCCCTTGGCCGTTGCTGACCATGATTGCCATTACGGCGCTACGGCGCTGGCCACCGGTTTGCTTCATGTGCTCTTTTTTTCCTACGGTCTGCTCGGCGCCAGTGGGATCGCATTTATGCTCATTTTGCTGAGTTCTTTTGCCAATGCCAAAGCCGGAACCATTCCCCTCACCTTCGTCCTCATCCTGATTCTTTATCTCGGAAATGAATTTTTAAGCTCCGCAAACGAAGACAACATTTCTCATTTCGCCCATATCCTGGGTGGAATTTGCGGGAGCCTTTTCGGTTTTTTCAAATCGTGGAATCTTCCACCGCGACGTATGGAAGATTGACTTTTCCATTCCGCATTTCTTCCACCAAAACTGACAAGGACTCAAAGATTCCATGGGCCATGCGCTCGATTTCCGGGGTCGGCACGATCAGGTCGGGTATCATGAAAACAGTCATCCCGGCGGCAATAGCGGCACGCACACCCATTTCGGAATCCTCCAGAACGAGGCATTTTTCAGGCTCGGTCTGCAATAATTCAGCCACTCGCAGAAAAATATCCGGCGCTGGTTTGCCATTTTCCACTTCATCACCCGCAACGACAAACTCAAACCTCTCCGCCAAACCCGTCGAATCCAGCTTATGCTCAGCCAGTGTTCTGCGCGTGGAGGTGCCCACCCCACTGGGAATTCCCTCCACTTCCAGGTAGTCCAGCATCTCGAAAACCCCCGGTTTAACCGGCGCTGGTTTTTCCCGAAGCATTTCACAATAGTGAATATTGGCACGTTCAAGAAATAAATCGATGGGAAAAGTTTCCTCCAACTTAGCCCGAAACAAGGTTTTAATACCTTTAGAATTACGACCGATAGCCTGCAAAGAGAGAGATGGCGGGATGGCAAAGCCAAGCTCCCTGCCCGCTATCTGCCAAGCCAACTGGCTGATCGGCTCGGTATCGAGCATCAAGCCATCCATGTCGAAAATAACCGCTTCAATAGAATTTTTCATCTTCCCCACTGCTTATGGAGAACCAAAGTTTAACTGTCAAAGCGTCAAATTATTCCGAAATCTCTTTTTCGGCGTATTCTGCCGCTGTCATCATGTAGGAGGAATGTTGGAGGCCGGTGGGCGCATAAAATTCATCATGGGTGTAGCGGAATCCAAGTTTTTTGAGCAAATGGGCGGAAGCTTCATTTTTGGGATGATGGCCCGCGAACAGGCTGTTTACTATCACCGTTTTAAAAGCATGGTCCATAACGGCTCGGGCTGCTTCGAAAGCATAACCTTTCCGCCAAAACCGGGGGCGGACTTGAAAACCAATTTCGTAAATTCCCTTGGGCAGGTCGTAAGGCCTCAGCCCGCAGCAGCCGGCATGTTCATCATCGCAAAGAATAAAAATGGGCCAGTACTGGACCCCGCAAAACTCCGCATTGGCCACTTCCCGCCGAATCCTGTCCCTGGCCTGCTGCCGGGTGAGCAATCCATGCGCGTCGATCAATCGCGTAACTGCCCGATCCCCCCAAAGTCCGAAGGCCAGATCGAGATCGTCCAGCGTCCAAAGCCGAAACCCCAGACGCTCTGTGCGAAGGAAATACGAGGGCTTGTGCGACATGGCATAAGAAATATACTAATATAATGGCGGAAGGGGAGGGATTCGAACCCCCGGTACCCTTTCGGGCACTCTGGTTTTCAAGACCAGCGCATTCGACCACTCTGCCACCCTTCCCTGCGGGTCTGGAAATATTCGATTGCCGTTTAAAAAAGCAGACGGCCTTGTTTCGGCTTGGTTATATGATTCCACTTTTTACAAGTTTACGAGGCTAAAATAGACGGTTTGCATGGCCGGTTTTTCTTCTCGACCTACCGCAATCGGTTACTTTAGATAGTCCTCAATAGCATGGGTAGTGGCAATTAGGAGCTCATTAGGAGCTCATGTTTCTGGATGAATCCTATCGCAGAATATTGGGAATTATGGAAATATCAGAACATCCGTTTTTCGATCGTGTTGACAAAGAACAGGTTGATGCACTGGTTACGGCCGCTAAAATCGAGCATTATCAGCCCGACACGATAATATTCGAGCAAGGCAGTCCCTCCGAAGGACTGGACTTGGTGTTGGAGGGAGAAGTTGCCTTTTGCAAGTTGATGGACGACGGTAAATCCCGCGTCGTCGGGTATTCCAAAGCGGGCACATTTTTTGGCGAAATCGGCCTCTTTACAGAACAGCCGCGGGCCTTACGGGCCGAATCCAGGGGCAATGTCGTGATTGCCAACATTCCCCGCAATGCCCTTTTGGGGTTTTTCAAACGAACTGAAGGTCCCTTCGACAGTATCCTGCAAAGCATTATCAACCATCTCAACGAAACCACCCGCCACTATATGGAAGACATGCTCCAGCAGGAAAAACTCTCCATGGTGGGCACCATGATGAACACTATCATTCACGATTTCAAAAACCCCTTTTGCCTCATCAGCCTGGGCGCTCAATTGATGGCCCAAATGCACCCCGACGAACGTTCGCAAAAATTGTGCCGCAATATCGACGACCAAATCACACGCATGGTCGAAATGGCGGAGGAATTGAACGCTTTCTCCCGCGGCGATCAAAACCTGCAATTAGCGCCCATCTACCTGAATCGAATGATCGAACGTTTCAAGGAGCTGAATTTTCCCTATTTTCAGAACGAAAAAATAACGGTCGAAATTTCACTCCCCGACATCGTAATCGAAGGGGAGGAAAACAAGCTGCTGCGGATTTTGCAAAACCTGGTCGGCAACGCCATTGACGCCTTTGGCGAGGATTCCGGTAAAATCACCATCACCGGGAAAGTCAAAGACGATGACTTTTTGCATTTGGAAATTGCCGATAACGGCAACGGCATTCCCGAGAAGATTCAAGCCCGCTTCTTCGAGCCCTTCGTAACCTATGGCAAAAGCAAAGGCACCGGCCTCGGCACCGCCATCGTCAGGTCGGTGGTGACGGCCCACGGCGGGTCCATACACTTCGAAACCGAATCCGGCCAAGGCACCACCTTCTTCATCACCCTGCCCCCAAAACAAACGGTTGCCGCCTCCTGAGTGGGACTTGTTTTAAAAAGGGCAATGGATAACCCTATATTGATGAGAACAGGCCAACTTATTGGAATATTATTTTATACTGGCCTCATTGCGTTATTATTGAACTGCGCCCGTGGGGCGGAATTGGATCCTTTTTTGAAGCGTTTGGAGGATTCTCCGAGGCATCATGAGTGGGTTTCATTGGAGGGGGCTGAGGGTAAGCTTTCCGCTTTTGTGGTTTATCCCGAAGTGAGCGGCAAGGCGCCCGCCGTTCTCGTTATCCATGAGAACCGCGGATTGAACGATTGGGTGCGGAGTGTGGCCGACAAACTGGCCGAAAACGGCTACATCGCCATTGCTCCCGATCTTCTTTCGGGCAAAGGCCCCGGTGGTGGCAAGACGGCAGATTTCGCCAGTAGCGACGATGCCCGCAACGCGATTTACAAGCTGGATGCCAATGCCGTTACAATAAACCTTCAGGCTGCCGCCAATTATGTAAAAGCCCTGCCCTCTTGCAATGGCAAGCTGGCAGTGGGCGGTTTTTGCTGGGGCGGTTCGCAAACCTTCCGTTTCGCTACCGATTACAAGAACCTTTCAGCGGCCTGTGTTTTTTACGGAACGGGACCAAATGAAGGCTTTAGTAATATCGATTGCCCTGTTTACGGTTTTTACGGAGGCAACGACAACCGCGTCAACGCCACCATCGAAGGTTCCCAACAAGCCATGAAAAAGGCGGGCAAGGAATACCAGCCGGTTATTTACGAGGGCGCCCAGCATGCTTTCATGCGCCGGGGTGAATTGGCCACGGATGAGGAAGATGCCAACAGAAAAGCCCAATCCGAAGCATGGAAACGCTGGCTGGCCATATTAAGACCTTTTAAGGAATAACGATCGAAAGTCAGCTATTTTATTTCGACTTTTTCTGCAATTTGTACTCGACCGAGTCCTTGAGGGCTTCCCAACTGGCTTCGATGATATTGTCGCTGGCGCCCACGGTTCCCCAGATTTCCTCCCCGTCGGTGGTCTCGATTTGCACCCGAATGCGCGCATCGGCACCCTTTCCGCTTTCCAGAATGCGGACTTTGAAATCGCTTAAGGAAACTTTTTTTATTTCCGGGTAAGCTTTTACGAGAGCCTTGCGCAGGGCATGATCGAGTGCGCCAACCGGTCCCGTCGCCTCGGCCACTTCGTGGTGTTCTTCATCCCCGACTTTCAACTTGACGGTGGCTTCCGATACCATTTCCCCGCGCGCTTCATCCCGCTCCACGATTACCCGGTATCCGATCAGTTCAAAATACTCTTTCTTTTCCTTAAGCCATTTGGAGAGGAGCAGTTTGAATGAAGCGTCGGCCGCCTCATATTCGTAGCCCTGAAATTCCAAACGTTTCAACTCGGCCAGAAATTCTTTCAGCGACTCTTCATTTTGCTCCATATTGACACCGATATTATGGGCCTTCATAATAATGCTGCTGCGGCCTGACATATCGGAAATGAGCACCCGCTGGTGATTGCCCACCAAAGCGGGGTCCACATGTTCATAGCTTCGGGCTACCTTGGAAGCCGCATTGGCATGCACCCCTCCTTTATGGGCGAAAGCGCTGGAACCGATAAAGGGCGCTTTGCTGTCGGGGCGCAAGTTAGCCAAATCGTCAACAAAGAAGGAAAGATCGCGCAGTTTTTCCAGGTTTTTACCGCAAGTGAGGGAAACACCCATTTTCACCACCAGATTGGGAATAATCGATGTCAGGTTGGCATTGCCGATCCTCTCCCCGAAACCGTTAAAGGTTCCCTGCACCATAATGGCGCCAGCTTCGACTCCGGCCAGCGATACGGCCACTCCCACTCCGGAATCGTTATGGCAGTGTACACCGATCTTTGCCTGCGGAAAATCGGTAATTACATCGGCGGTGATTTTCTTCAATTCTTGAACTAATTTACCACCGTTAGTATCGCAAAGCGCAATATAGGCAGCGCCGCCCTTTAGAGCGGCCTCAATCGTTTTCTTGGCATATTCTTTATCATCCGAGTAACCGTCGTAAAAATGTTCCGCATCGTAGATCACTTCCCTGCCCTCTTCGGCCAGAAAACGCACCGATTCCTCGATCATGTGAAGATTTTCGGCCGCTGTTGTGCGCAAAACTTCTTCTACGTGGAGCAGCCAGCTTTTCCCGAAAATGGTTACAACCGGAGTTTCCGCCTCAAGCAGAAGTTTCAATTGGGGATCGTCTTCCGCTTTAATATTTGCCCGTCTTGTGGATCCAAAGGCAGCCAACTTGGCGTGATTCAATTGCAGGTTTTTGGCTTTTTCAAAATAAGCCATGTCCCTCGGGTTGGATCCCGGCCATCCGCCCTCGATATAGTCGATCCCGAACTGATCCAGTTTCTCGGTCAATCTCAGTTTAGAAGAGACGGAAAAGGAGATTCCCTCGCCCTGAGTGCCGTCCCTCAAGGTGGTATCGTATATGAGAACGTGCTGCTTTTCACTCATGTCGCTAAGTATTTAGTACCGTGGCCTATCAAGCGGAAGAATGATGACGAATAAAATTCTGAATGTCTACTTTATCGGCTGAAATCGAATATTTGACAACCTTCCTGGTCTTCAATTTTTCCAGAGACTCCGCTTTGGCCTCAACACCGGTGGCCCGAAGAATGGTTTCCGGAAATTTGGCCGGGTGGGCCGTGGCAAGCAGAATGCTTGTTTTCCCTTCATCAATTTCCTTGAAAGAGCAAGCGGTATGAGGGTCCGCCAAATAACCGTATTTATCATAGACCCGGCCGATAATCGCTTCAATATCTGCGTCCGTAGCGGCGGAACTGCTGAAGTTGTTCTTTTGAAAATCCTTGAATTCGTAGCAGCCGGTGGAATTGAATTCGCTCATAACCTTGCGCACCCGTGAGCCATCCTCGCCTTCCGCGTAGTAGATAAAGCGCTCGAAATTGGACGCGACCTGGATATCCATGGAAGGCGCGCAACTGGGTTGGAGTTTTCCCAATTCATAACATCCCGAACGGAAAAGCCGGTGCAGGATGTCATTCTGGTTGGTGGCTATCTTAAAACCGGCAACGGACAGTCCCATCTTGCTGGCCAACCAGCCGGCCAGCACATTCCCGAAATTTCCCGTCGGTACGACAAATTCGACACCGTCCCTTTTTTCGGACGGAAGCTGAAACCAAGCATAAATGTAATATACGCATTGGGCGATGATCCGCGCCAGATTAATCGAATTTACGGCTGATAGCCCGAACTGCTGTTTAAACGGTTCTTCTTCGAATACTTCCTTGAGGACATTCTGGGCATCATCGAACGATCCCTCAATGGACAGGGGGAATACATTATCGGCCCCCGTGCAGGTCATTTGGCGTTCCTGCAATGGGGAGACACGGCCCTCGGGATATAGGATAAAAATATTAACTCCCTCCTTGCCCAAAAGCCCATGGATGGCGGCCGCTCCCGTATCGCCGGAGGTGGCGCCCAGGATATTCAGTTGTTTGCCGTCAACGCGTATTTGCTCTTCATAAAGGTTGCCCAGCAATTGCAGGGCGAAATCCTTGAAGGCCAGGGTGGGGCCATGAAACAACTCAAGGACATGGAGATTTTCCTCAAGCTGCACCAACGGCGCCACTTTTTCATGGTCAAATTTTCCATAAGAATTGAAAACAACCGACCGCAGGGTGTCTTCATCCATATCGGTCGCAAAAAGCCGAAAAAAGGCAAAGGTCAGCTCCCGGTAGGAAAGGCTCTCCCATTTTCCCAAATCGGGAGCGATATCGGGCAGTTCTTCCGGTAAAAAAAGGCCTCCGTCTGGAGCCAGGCCGGTGGCCACTGCCTGGGAGAAACCGACCGGCGGGCATTGCCCTCGCGTGCTCACATACCTCATTGAACTTAGGTCGCTTCCTTTTCCAGTTCAAAGGCGTCGTGGACCAGACGCAAACCCTCGTCGGCCCTCTCGGCATCGATGGCAACCGAAATTTTAATCTCCGAAGTGCTAATCAATTGTATGTTGATGCCCGCTTCGGCCAGGGCCGTAAAGAGCTTCGCGGCGACGCCGCAATGGGTGCGCATGCCCACCCCCACAACCGATAATTTTGCAATCGGGTCAACCGCCACAACCTTGCCGCCGCCCATTTTTTCGAGAATGCTTCCGACCGCTTTTTCCGCCCGGTAGGCATCTTCCAGGGGAGCCGAAAAAGTTAGATTGGCGACGCCGCCATGCCCTATATTCTGGACGATCATATCGACATTTATTTGAGCATCGGCAAGCGTCTGGAAAACCTTGGCGGCAGTTCCCGGCTGGTCGTGCACCTGGCTAACGACAATCTTTACCTGATCTTTGTCCACGGCTGCGCCGCGCACTACAACTTCTTCCATGGAGGTTGCTTCTTTTTTCACAATAGTTCCCGGTTGGTTGTTAAAACTGGAGCATACTTCGAAATCGACATCATATTTTTTAGCGAATTCCACGGCCCGCGACTGCATGACTTTGGATCCCAAACTGGCCAGCTCAAGCATTTCATCATAACTTAATTGTGGAATCTTGCGGGCTTTGCCCACAACGCGCGGATCGGCCGTATAAACCCCATCCACATCGGTGCAGATCTGGCAATTGTCCGCCTTGAGCGATGCAGCCAAAGCAATCGCGCTGAGATCGGAGCCGCCTCGGCCGAAAGTGGTAATTTGGTTATCTTGGCTGACTCCCTGGAATCCGGCCACAATGACCACATTGCCTTGGGAAAGTTGTTTCCGAATATCACCCGTGTTCATTTTGACAATGCGCGCCCGGGTGTGGGCAAAATCGGTTTGGATACCGGCCTGGGCGCCGGTTCTGGAAACGGCGGGCACGCCAATGCTATGCAGAGCGATAGCCATGAGGGCAATGGTTTCCTGTTCGCCTACGGTGAGGAGCATGTCCATTTCGCGTTCATCCGGGTCCGGATGCAGGGCATGGGCATCGCTTATAAGACGATTGGTCACTCCTGAGCGCGCGGAAACCACCACCACCACCTCGTTGCCCGCATCCCGCGTCTTTTTTACGCGCTGGGCGACATTTCGGATTCGCTCCAGATCGGCCACCGAGGTGCCGCCATATTTTTGCACAATAAGCGCCATTATATTAATATTCTATGGTTAATAATTGCCTTTATTACTTGAAGTCCGCAATTCGCAACAGGAACGGCTCGCTGAGGACGCTTTTGAGTTTATGCAGGTTTTTACAGGTCTCCTGAATTATTTGTTCATTGCTGATATGCGTTGTGAGGATGAGGGTGGTTTTCTTGCCCGGCGTCGCTTTAGGTTGAATTACGCTGGCAATGCTGACCCCTTTCTTCGCCATGATGGCGGCCACCTCGGCCAGCACGGCGGGTTTGTCCACAACGCTCAACCGAATGTAAAATTGACCGGATATTTCCGATAAATCAGCCCATTCCACCGCGGAACCAGGTTCCGTTTCACCCGGCAATTCTTCTTCTGCCGGCGGCGTCGAAGGCCTTCCCAATAAAGAGGATACGGCATCCATGATATCGCTGATGACGGCGCTGGCGGTGGCGTCCTGCCCTGCCCCGCGACCGATATGGACGGTGGTTCCGACAATGTCTCCAGTCACGCTGATGCCGTTGTAAACATCGTCCACATGGGCCAGGATATTGTCCTTGGGGATCATGGTGGGATGAACTCGAATGAATATTTTCCGGTTCTTTGCCTCTCTCGAAATGATGCCGAGAAGTTTAATCTTGTAGCCCAGATCGCGTGCCCACCGGAAATCTTCGAGAGTGATTCGTCGAATTCCCTCGACCGGAACTTGCTTTAGGTCCACCCATTTTCCGTGGGCCAGATAACCCAAGATAACGGCTTTATGGGCGGTGTCCCAGCCATCCAGATCAAGGGATTCATCCGCTTCCACATAGCCCAGACGGCGAGCCTCTTTGATCGTCTCCTCGAAAGTCAGGCCTTCGCAATCCATACGCGTCAGGATATAGTTGCAGGTACCGTTGAGGATGCCGTAAATGAGGTCGAAGCGGTTGGCCACCAAACCTTCCCGAATGACTTTAATGATTGGGATGCCCCCGGCCACGCTGGCCTCGAAATAAAAATGACCTCCGCCCTTGCGTGCGGCTTGGAAAAGCTTTTCTCCATTCAGGCAAAGCAAAGCCTTGTTGGCTGAAACCACCATCTTTCCGCAGCGAAGGGCGGCCAGGGTCGCTTCTTTGGCCAAAGTGTTACCACCCATCAATTCGCAAACAATATCCACCTTGGGATCGGTTGCCACCGACATGGGATCATTACACAATTTTGAAGCCGGGATGCGCACAGGGCGTTTTTCTGCGGTATCCCGGACAGCCGCTCGGTGCAGAACAAGGCTGGCGCCCAACCGCCGCTCAAGTTCGGCCCGATTGTGGTGGATGTGCTTCCAGACGCCCTGACCTACAATGCCGAGTCCTATAAAGCCGATATGAATTTTCCGTCGTTTTGACATTTCGCTAGGGATTAAGGGAAAAAAGCGAGCCCAAGCAAGCGCTTAACTCTGTTTTTTGCGCTCGGACCGGTTTTCTGTGCCGGCCAGCAGCCTACCGATATTAGAGCGATGGCGAATTAAAATAAGTGCGGCCAAAAAAATAGACATAAGAATTCCTTCCATCGACTGATCCAACGCCCAACTGCTCAAAGGTAAACTGAGACCCAGCGCCATGGAGGCCAGTGAAACATAGCGGGAGGCGAAAAATACGGCTAACCAAACGAGCAGCCCGATGAGCAAAACCCAAGGCATCAAGGTAAGAAGACCGCCAACCGTAACAGCCACTCCCTTACCCCCGCGAAATTTGATAAAAATGGAAAAGCTATGTCCCAAAATCGCGGCCAGGAGACCGATTATGCCCAAAACCAAAGAAATGGAGGCGTCCGCAAACACCAGTTGAGGCCAACCCGCGGCCACTGTCCCTTTGAGGGCATCAAGCAGAAAACAGAAATTGCCGGCTCCTTTGCCGACGGCCCGCTTGACATTGGTGGCTCCGGGATTGCCACTGCCCACCTTGAGGATATCGACCCCTTTGACCCGTCCGATGATGACGGCAAAAGGAACCGATCCCAAAAGGTAGCCCGCTACCGCAATTGCCAAAATATTTATAAAAGTCATTTGATATCTACAATGGATTCATTTGTCATGGACCCGGATGGATTTAAGAGAAGGTGAATAAATTTGCCCTCTTTGGCAAAACTCGCAATCCATTTGTGACGCGCTCAATCGAATTGGGGTAATCGCATATTGTTTGAATCGGGTTTTCAGCAGGGGAAATTATATTGGAGACAATATATTGGAGACAAAAAAGGAAATTCCAAATCCTTTAAAGTCTGCCGCGGCAGAGAGTTATCGCCTTGGATTGGAGTCATATAAAAATGGGCACCTCAATGTGGCATTTACCCATTTCTCCACCGCGGTTGGGTAGTGTATAAAAAAAGAATGTTATTTTGTATTTTTAGCTGTACAAATAGCGTTAGGCAGTTTATTCTTAGTGCATGGTTACTAAAATTATTAATTGTCGGCACTGTGGAAGTGAAAATATCATTAAATTTGGCAAGACGCCCAACCATAAACAGCGCTACCGCTGCCATGATTGTGGTAAACAAAGCCGCGAAAACCCCACAGTGAAATACACCGAAGAGCAAAAAGAAATGATCCTTCGAGTCTATCAGGAACGCAGCAGTCTACGCGGTTTACAGCGCGCCTTCGGGGTGAGTCCCAACACCGTTTTGAGTTGGTTAAAAAAAACGACAATCGCTGCGACCGCTCAAAAGCACGATTCTTGCGGCCCGCCGCCATGATGTCATTGAACTGGACGAACTGTGGTCTTTTGTGGGGCGCAAGAGCGATGCCCAATGGGTTTGGATCGCTCTTTGCCGACGCACCCGTCAAATCCTCTCCTATGCCATTGGGCCTCGGGATTGGTATCGTTGCCGGGAACTTTACGAGCGTCTGCCACGGGCCTACAAAAGATGTGCCACCTACAGCGACTTTTGGAGCACTTATGATGAAGTCTTTCCTCATAACCGATCCGTGGGAAAAGAAACCGGTGAAACGGCCCATGTGGAACGATGGAACAATACCCTGCGCCAACGACTGGGTCGTTTCACACGCAAAACCCTCTCCTTTTCCAAGCTTAAGAGTATGCATGAAACCTGTCTGAGACTTTTCATTCATCAATATAATCAAGAATTAGCCACCATTCCTACTTAATACACTACCCGCGGTTGAATTAAACCCCAACTTGGCGGACGCCCTCTACCACATCGGTCTTATCTATACAGAGATGGATGATTTCGATTTATCCGAAAGATTTTACAATATGGCCCTGGGGGCCGACCCCAACCATATCAGGGCGAAAAGAAAACTTGGCCTGGAAAAAGATAAATCCGCCAGCGCCCCGATAAAAATTACGGATACAGACTTTTATTATCATTATTATCATTTATTGAAAGAAGGCACGCCGGAAGCGGCTAAAATTCTCGAGAGCCTGAAGAAAATGGATTTTGATCTAGATCTAAAACCTCGTTCTCAAACCCTGGAACAGATCCTGCGGTTCATCGTAGCCTTCCTGAAACTTCTCGTGCCGGCCGCCCTGGCCGGATTTTTTGTCGGCATGGGTCTGAGCGCGATGGGGTTTGGGTCGTTTTTGACGATAGCCTTTTTATCCGGGGCGATTATTTTTTTGGTTCAGGTCATCGAAAAATACCGTTAAACGGTAACGGTATTTTTATTTGGCTGTCGGCTCATTCGCTAAAATAGAGGCTGTCCCAAAAATATAAAGATTTTATAGTCAACTGGATGACGTTGATAAAAAGAGCCGGAAAGAGCAAGTTTTTGCTCGATCCGGCCAAAAAAGGGTTCTATAATTGAGTTAGCGAAAATCAATATAGCCCTTTCTATGAAAAATATAGCCATCCAATGCCTCCTGCGTCCAGCTTTAACTGTGGTCGACCGGTGCCTCGATTACGATAACTTCCGCGCCACCATTGATCGAATCGATCGGCTGCTGATCGACTCGGAGGTGGAATCGCAGGCCATTGAGCTGGCCTTGGAGGGGTGGCCGCCAATGGGTCTAAAGGCCCGGCGGCAGCGGGCCAGTTTTGCCATCAAGGCACTGCGCATGGATACGCTGGGCCGTCTGCTCGGAGGGATTTCGTTTCGGCATTTGTCGCGGGCTCTGGGCAGCAGCGATCTGTTGGCCGACTTTTGCCGTGTCCGGCAGATCGATGGCATCAGGGGCATCTCCAAAAGCACCCTGGAGCGGGCCTCGAAGTTTTTCAGCGAAGAGCAGTTGAGGGCCTTGCACCGGACCTTGACTGAGGTGGTGGGCGATGCCCTTCTGGCCCGGCAGGTGGGATTGGACAAGCCGATTGACACCACCATTTGCCTGATCGACGGCACCTGTTTGGAGGCTAACATTCATTGGCCGACGGACTGGGTATTACTCAAGGATGTAGCCGGCACGTTGCTCAAAGCGATCCGGCTGATCCGCGAGAAGGCCGGTGTGCGCCATCGCATGCCGATCGAACCGGAGCCCTTGGCTCGGCAGATGAATCGGCTGTGCATACAGATGACCCACAGCCGGCGGCGAAAGGACAGCGCGCGGCAGCGCAAGGGTATCTTGAGGCAGATGAAAAAGCTGCTCAAACGGATCGGGGAGCATGCCCGCAGTCACCGGGAATTATTGCAAGCCTGCTGGGAGCAAAGCGATTACAGCGAAAAACAGGTCCAACAGATCCTCGCCCGGATGGAGCGCATGAGCGAGCAAATCCCGGTGGTCATCAAACAGGCGCACGAGCGGATCATTGGCGGCCGCCAGGTGAAAAACGCAGAGAAAGTCTTGAGTGTTTACGAACTCGATGTGCAGGTGATTGTGCGAGGTAAAGCGGGCCAAGAGGTCGAGTTCGGCAACACCCTGTTTTTGGGAGAAAGCGTTGAAGGGTACCTGCTGGACTGGAAACTCTACGGCAGCCGAACTCCAAGCGAAAATGAACAAATGCAAGAGAGTTTGCAAAGACAGAACCGCTTCAACCTGGAAGAACCCATAGCGGCCATGTGCGCGGACCGGGGATTTGCCTCCCAGCGGGCCCGCCGGCAGTTAGCCCAGGAGGGAATCTACGACGCGCTCTGTCCACGCGATCCGAAGCAGTTGAAAAAACGGATGGAGGAACCACTGTTCAGGCAATTGCAAAAGCGCCGGGCCAGCACCGAAGGGCGGATCGGGGTATTGAAGAATCGCTGGCAGGCCGGGCGGTTGCGCAGCAAAGGCTTTGCCAACCGCTCGATCAGCGTAGCCTGGTCGGTACTCTCGCACAACCTATGGAAAGTAGCCAAGATGCTGGCCCAGCAAGACGAACTAAAAACCAAAGCGGCGGCCTAGAGAGCGGAAAAGCAAGGACAATACTTTTTCACAGCCGTACTGTCGGCTCATACAAAGAAAACCAGGCAACCGGACCCCAAAACCAGTATCCTAACGTCATAGAAGAGCAAAGTTGATACTCTCCCAAATGCAAATACCTCTAAAATGAGCGCCTATCAAAAGCCCTCGCAAAAATCACCCTTTTGGGACAGCCTCTAAAATAGTTGTCAAAATCGATCTTCTCGGAACTGAGGACCAGTTCCCGCCAAGTATCCATCTGGTATGCGGGTGATGTGTATAAATCGAAGAACGATGCTAATTGTTCGTCGTAATGAAAATCTCCACTGCCCGACATTTCAATACTGTTTCCGATCAATGATCCGAATGCTTCCATGCTTCCTCCCAGATCGATAGTTGAATTAGGTGCATAGATAGACGCATAGAGCGATGCATTACCGGTTAGCTTTATTTCGGATGAAGTATCCGTTGAGGTGCTGTAAATTACAAAACTGGATGGGGCCTGGGTCGAATTGATGATTCCCCCTCCGCCAAAACTGGCGTTTCCATTGACGAATATGGCGGCAGAGCCAGCAGAACTTATCTGGATTTCTGAACTGCCCGTTGTTTGAATATCGTTATCAACCTTCAAAACAACCGGCCCTTCGATCAAAAGTATATCGTTGCTCCCCAATGAAAGGCTGCTGAGGTGGTATTCTTCAGGAGACGACGCCGTGCCGCTCGTCCCGATTGTAATGGTGTTTCCCACCGCTGCCGGTAGAGAGGTGGCGGGAGAAGACATGGCGGGTGGGTCGATGTCGGGAAAATCCGCATTGAAATCCGAGGTTACCCGATCGGGGTCAATGAGAATTTCCGGGGGGGTGTCCACGCCATAAACCTTGGACCCTGTGCCAAAAGTTGCAGTGCCTCCGCCTGTGCCGACATACCCGTAACTCTCCGCATTCTTGACATCTATAGCCCCATCAGCAGTAGAGGGACTTGCCACTGACATATTATCCGTGCGGTTTAAAAATGCATCGTAGGGGCCCTTGGAGGAATCATAGCTGTCCAGTTTTACTCCGCTGGCAAGTAGCAAGGAATTTTTGGAGACCATCCCGTTGGCGAAAAGAGAACGGCGGGTCAATTCGAGTTTCAACTGTTTAGAGGACTCGTCTCCCGCCGGAGTATTGACACGACCTTCAATATACACCGTTGGGCTGGTTGTATAATTTTCAACGACTGTTGAGTATATTCCGGTCTTGTTGGAACCAAGGTCGAAAGTGGATGACCTTTTAACCGCATAAATGCCGGAAACTGCCCAACCCGTCCAATCGTCCGCATTCAAGGCCCAAAAAGCGTCATCGGCGCCGGCTTCGGCAAGATTCAAGGCGGAATTGGAAAGCAGGCCATAGGTGGACATTTTATAGCCTGTGTAGGCCAACCTTAAAAAACTCGCCACCATGAGGCCCATCGCGGTGGCAAAAAATAAGGCTACAATAATGGACGCGCCAATTTCAGGTCGCCGATCCAATCTGGATATGGATCTTCTAAGCATTATCCCATTTTGTGGGGTCAGGTGCTGACTTTTCGGTTGCGCAGCATGAATTTCGCAGATACTATATTTGTCGTATTTTTGACTTCAAAGACCATTTTTTCCAGCAAAGCTTCAAGCTTAATTTTTTTTACTTCCACCGGATTAGTCGTTGTGTTTCCCAGAAGATTATAATAACTAAAACTCAGAGATTCTATGTTTCCAATAACCGTCAAGGTCCAGGAACCCTCGACTCGATTCAGGCTATTGCTGCTGGAATCATAAATATACTCCACGGTGCGGGTTCCCGATTCGCCCTGCACCTGCAACGTCATCTGAGTCGAAGATGCCGTTGTAACGTCGACCGCCATGCGCATGTCGCGGCCGAAGCGTTCCAAGCCGATTTGGCTTTGGGTATTCATTTCCATATACTGGCTCATTCCCAGGGAACTTTTAAAAATGAACATGTAGCTCGAAGTGATCCCCGACATGAATACACTAGAAATTGACATGGCGATGAGGACCTCAGAAAGGGTGAAACCTCTTTTCCGGGGGCGGGGGTTTTGCTGAGTTTCAGTATGAGCGGCTGTAGAAGTCATTGAGGCCCTCCTTGGTGAAGTAGGTAATATATTTAGTGGTGAAATCCATACCGCGTGAATTGGTCCAGGAAACGGTCAGAACAACCTCCAGTTGATTCGCTTTGGGCACGCTAATGACTCGCTGGCAAGTAAATCCGCTGATTTCCTCGAAAAAGCCACCAGAACTATCCAAAGCTTCAATGGCGGACCAATTCATGGTTCTCAGGCTTTCCATCTCATCTTGAAGAACTTGAGATACCCGAGTATTACTGCGAGTGCTTTCGAGCAGATAAAACCCCTGTTGCATCGCCGTATAAGTGCTTGCCAGAATGATCCCCAAAATCATCATCCCAACCATAAGCTCGAGCAGTGTGTATCCAGCCTGGTCAACCGTTACTGAACGGTTTTTTGAGAGACTTCCGGTCTCGGGATTGTTTTTTGTTCTTTTCACTCGGGGGTATTCAACCAATTGTTTTAAATTACATTATTAGTTAATTCGCCAATTACAGTTAATTTCAAGCTATAAATCATTGATTATCATAGTTTAACAATTTTTTGATGCTTTCTTGATATTAATTTTACAAACATGCGCCAAAATCGCTCTGGATGCCGTCGGATTGGGCATTTCCATGAATTTGAAAAATGATCCCTGCCTTCCGCGAGAGGCCGCCCCAGGGATTCGACAATCGGCGCAATGATGCCTTAAAAACCTCGCGGTTTCAATAGATAAGCGCCGCCGCCGTCGTGGCCATCATTCCAGGGATTATAGACGCTTCCGGCTATCAGCCGCCAACGGCCCTTTTCCCGCTCTATGAATTTATCTACCACTGCCTGGTTTTCCTCTTCTTCCAAACTGCACGTGCTGTAAACGAGACGGCCTTGCGGGGATACAAAACGAGCGGCTTTCTGGAGCAGTTTCAGCTGCAATTCCGCCGCCTGCCCTATATCCACGGGTTGCAGGCGCCAACGGGCATCCGGGCGGCGCCGGATGACGCCCGTGTTCGAGCAAGGCGCGTCCAGGAGAATGCCGTCATAAAGGTCGGGCAGCCCTCTGAGTGCAAGGTCATGCGGAACGGTTTCCAGCAAGTCGGCATCAACTATTTCCCAAAGCGTTTTTTCAAACCGGGAAAGATTTTCCCGCAATCGGCCGATCCTCGGGCCCGGTCGATCGAGGGCTGCCAAAAAGCCGCCGCCGCTTTTCAAGCGGCCCGCCATGAGGGAGCTTTTTCCGCCGGGGGCGGCGCAGAGATCGAGAATTTTTTCACCCGGGCGGACATCCAGCAAGTCAACCGGGCGGGCGCTTGCCGGGTCCATCACAATGGCCCCGGAATCTTTGGCCATAGCCCCAATATCGCTCCCCTTCCCTTTCGCCACTTCATAAAAGCCATTCCATTTTGTCGCTTTCAATTCAGGAAAAGCATCCAAACCATGCCGACCGGAAAAATAAGCGTAAATGGGCGGCGGAATTTGATTCCAATTCAGGAGTCGCTCCGTCGCGTCCCGGCCGTAAGTCTGCCGCCATTTTTGCACCAACCACTCGGGATGACTGTAGAGGATGGCCAGCTGAGCCCAACAATCGTATTTCCCCAGCAAACTACCAGGATCTTTCAATAGCGGCGCAGCCTTGCGCAAGACCGCGTTGGCCAGCCCCGCCTCGGCCGAACTGAGAACGCTTTTGGCACGTTCAACGGCATGGTTAATAATCCTGGCGGCTCTTTCCTCCTCACTATTAAGAAGTTCTGCCGCGGCCACAAATAGGATTGACTTCAATCGGGCTCTCGGTTGTCTTTTCAGGAAAACCGAAAGCACGAATTCGATTCGCGATAAATTGCGTATGACACCTAGAAACAGGAATTGGCATCGCCGTCTGTGGGACGTCGGCAGAAGCCGGGGCAACATCCCCAGGAAGGAATCCGCCTTGCCCGGGCGCTTGATATAGGCTTCGCACAATTGCGCGGCCAAAATCCAGCTATCCTTCTTTTTTTCCGACATGCCGATAATTCCCGAGGCAGGGAATTTGTTGACCTGGAAGGGCAAATACCATCATTAATTAAATTATTTTTCTGGAATTAGAACGGCATGAATAAAGAAGCTATCGATTTGCTCATACGGCAGCAACCAAAATTAAAGAGTTCCCGGCCAAAACTGGAAGCCATGCAACCGGGTTTTTACTGCATTCACCGCAGTTGGGGTCTGGGCCAGATCAAGGATTACGATGAAAAGGAAAACAAACTGATCATCGATTTCGAGGAGCATAAAACCGGTCACGCCATGGACCCGGCCTTCTGCGTCGATAAACTGGAGATTTTGCAGCCAGACAATATTATCGTGAGGCACAGGGAAGATCCGGAATCGGTGGGGGAGATTCTGAAAAAGAAGCCAACGGACATTATCGTGGCTATCCTCGGCAGCTCTGAAAAGGGAACCGCCCTCACCTCGGAAATTGAAAAAATCCTTCAACGGCTCCTCGGCGCGGACAAATATAAAAAATGGTGGACGGACACAAAAAAACTCCTCGTCAAAGATCCACGCATCGCCGTGCCAGGGAAAAAGACCGCCCCCTACATATTGCGGGCAGAGCCAGTTAAAGCGGAAGAGGAAATTCTGGAAGAATTTTTCTCCATCCAGGCCCCCAAAAAACAAATACTGCTGGCGGAAAAACTCCTCGTCCTCTCCATCACCCAAGAAGAACTAAAGGATCATCTGCACGATATTCTACAAACATTGACCAAAGGGCTGCAGGAATCCAAAATCCTAAATCAAGGGGAGCGCCTGCAAGGCTTATGGGTACGCAATGACCTGGCCCGGTTTATTCATGAAGATGTGGAAAGCCTCTCCCCCACTTCCTCTTCGATCCTGGAGGATGTTCGCGATTTTTCCGGTCTGGCGGCTCAAATCCCACCCAGCTATTTCAAACGGTTTCTAGACCTCATCTTTCGCACTTACACGGAGCGGTGGGAAAAAATCACTTTCGATCTTCTCAAAAACAGCAGCGGCAAATTCACTACCGAATGCATCAATTTCCTTATTGAAAAAGGCCTCGAGGAAGACCTCGACCACAACTTGCACCGGTGGCTGGAAGAGCAAATAATCAAAGGCCCCCTTCTCCTTTGGATTTTGAAAAACCGCCACTCTCGCAAATTTACCAGAATGTTGAGCAAACTGATCTCCCCGCGCCTTTTCAATGCCATCTTTTACGCCATTGACTATGAGGCATTGCACAATGCCGGAGCCAGGCGGATTCCCCTCTCCGACATTCTCAGCGACGATTCCGAGTTGATCTCCGAATTGCTATCGCAGGCCTCGCAGGAAACGGCCCAGGACCTTGCCACCACCCTCCTGCTCAACCAGGGATTTGAAGACCTTACCAAAAAATCCCTTCTGGCCAGATTTATACGGCTTTTCCCCAACGTCCAGAGCCTTGTCAGCGGCCCCCGCGACGACACCGAAGAAATTGACAAAAGCGATTTGCTCATCGTGTCCCAGGAAAGCCTCGAAGTTTATAAAAAGGATTATGAAATTTTATTGACGGAAAAAATACCCGAAAACAAAAAAGCCATCGCGCTGGCCCGGGAACATGGCGATCTTAAAGAAAATTCCGAATATAAGATGGCCCGGCAGGACCAGGACACCCTGCTGGCCCGCAAGGCTCAATTGGAGCGAGAATTAACCCTGGCCAGAGTGAGTGACTTTACAGACGCGCCGTCCGATGTGGTGGGTGTCGGAAATGTGGTCAAATTAATTGAAGGCTCCACCGGCAACTCTGTCACTTACTCTATTCTGGGTGCCTGGGACAGTCATCCGGAAGAAAACATACTTTCTTACAAAACTCCCCTCGGCCAAAGTCTCATATCCAAAAAAGAAGGGGATGTGGTCAAAACTGTCATCGACGATACGGAAGAACTCTGGACGATTGAAAAAATTTCCCGCTGGGTCGATTTGCAGAAATAGCATTTCAAAGGAGGCCGACGAGAAGCGTCCGCCTCAAAATTCCATACAACCGTCTGAAAAGCCGGAATGAAGACGATGGACCCTCTGGACACACTCAAGCTTCTGGCCGACTGGACCCGCTTGAGGATCATTTCGCTGCTCCGGGCGGAGGAACTCTCGGTAGCTGAAATGCAGGAAATTCTGGGCATGGGCCAGTCGCGCATTTCCTCCCATCTGGCATTGCTCAGGCAAGCCGGCATGGTTTCCCACCGCAAGGAGGGTAAAAGAAGCTTTTACTCACTCAATGCAGATATATCAGAGGACGGCGACAGCCTCATCGACAGCGCCTGCAAAGCCATTTCACGGAAAACCGAGATCCTGGAAGATGAAAATAATTTGCGGCGCATTCTCGCTAAACGCCGAAAAGTCGTCGAAAAATATTTTAACGATGTGGCTGGAAGTCTGGGTAAGAAATATTGCCCCGGCCGTTCCTGGAAAGCTATCGGTCATTTCCTCCTGCACTTAACGCCCCCTCTGGTCATAGCCGACCTCGGTTCGGGAGAGGGGGAACTGGCTCAAATGCTGGCCCGCCGGGCCAAGATGATTTACTGCATCGATAATTCCCCCCGCATGGTCAAGGCCGGAACCGATTTGGCCCGCTCCCATGGACTGAAAAATCTTCACTATAAACTGGGAGATATCGAGGACATTCCACTGCAGGCAGATAGCTGCGATATCGCCCTCCTCAGCCAATCGATTCATCACGCTCCCAATCCCCAAAGAGCCGTCAATGAAGCCTTTCGCATTTTAAAACCAACTGGCCGGGTAATCATTCTCGATTTGAAAAACCACAATTTTGAAAAAACACGGGACTTGTACGCCGATTACTGGCTAGGGTTCAGTGAAAACCAGATTTACCAGTTTCTCTGCAAAGCCGGGTTTGAAAATCCCGAGGTCAATATCGTTCTGCGTGAGGAGAAGGAGCCGCATTTCGAAGTCATCCTCGGCAGCGGAATAAAGCCGTCCTGAATCGCGAGGTAAGGATTCCAGTGCTTTCTCGGAATGGAACATTCTTGAGGTAGAGGCGAAAGAGATAGTGGGTCCTATGTTAAATTATTTGTAAATTCAGGTCTTTTGTTAAATTGACAAAGTTTTTGACCGACTTTCAGGCTAATCAGGGACTACACACATTACCCGGCAAGAAACTACGCCCAGTGCCTGGCTGGAAACTGGACCAATTCAGTATCGTTGTTCAAAAAACTGGATAGAATTTACCCGTTTGCACCTAGTATGAATAGAATCATGGAAGTTCAGCTCGGGAAAACCGTTATCGAACAAAACGAGCCGGGAGACGGTTTTTATGTTCTGCTTTCTGGAAATTTGGAGGTTTACCGGGACAAAACTTATCTCTGTTCCCTCAGTCAACGCGGGACCATTTTCGGTGAAATGAGCGGTATTTTATGTGAGCCGAGAACATGTTCTATTATTGCAAAGAACGAACGACGCTAAAGTCATTTTCGTTTCCAACGATGACATGATTGAATTTATTAAGGAAACGCCCGACATCGGCGCCAAAATCATCAAGACCTTGGCCAAACGATTGGCATCCACATCGCGAAAATTTGTCGAGAGTGCGGAGGTGCAGATCCCGGCGTCGGTGGAATTGCGCGGCCGCAGAATCAAGGAAAACGTGCTGGATAATTTGAAAGGCCTCGGATCGGCCCGCCGAAGAGCCCTTGACCTTCAGTTTGAGACCATAGACAACTTGAAAGATGCCAGCATCAAGGAGCTTCTGCAAGTCGAGGGCATCGGCCCGAAAATGGCTCAACAATTGCATAAAGTTCTGCGCGATCTTTAAAGTTTAATGGCTAGGATTATGGCCGGTGCCGCGCATTTCGCTTCCTGATTTGCGATGCCGATTGTCTTGCCAACTACATGCCAAATAATTTATGGTGGGATTTTCCGTCTGTCAGAATTTCCTTAAAACCTTCAGATTTTAAGCTATGATACGATCCGGCAACCCTACTTTGACCGCCAAGACCTTCACTCTACAGGAAAGAGTGAGCTCAACGGCGCAAATGACTATCCAGGGAACCGTCAATAAAACCGGGTTCCTTCTATTCCTGGTATTGATTCCGGCAATCTGGACCTGGGATCGTTTTATCTCCACCGGCGATCAGGCAAGCATTGTTCCCTTTATCATAGGCGGAGCCATTGGCGGGATCGTCATTGCCCTCATAACGGTTTTTAATAAAACCTGGGCTCCTTTCACGGCGCCACTATACGCTTTGGCTGAAGGATTTGTGCTAGGAGGCATTTCGGCTATTTTCGAAAGTATTTATCCGGATATCGTCTTCCAGGCTGTGGGCCTGACCATGGGCGTTTTGTTCAGTCTCTTAATGGCTTACAAGAGCGGCTTGATCAAAGTGACGGAGAATTTCAAACTGGGCATAGTCGCCGCCACCGGCGGGATAATGATGGTTTACCTAGCCAGTATGGTACTCGGCTTCTTCGGCATGGGCGTGCCATTCATTCATGAGAACGGGTTGATGGGGATCGGATTCAGTGCATTTGTCGTCGTCATAGCGGCCCTCAACCTTGTCCTGGACTTCGATTTTATTGAAGCCGGGGCGAAAAACGGCGCCCCCAAATACATGGAATGGTACGGCGCGTTCGGGTTGCTGGTGACCTTGATCTGGCTCTATATAGAAATACTCCATCTGCTGGCCAAACTACGCAGCCGCTGATCGGCTATCGGCCCGGTTTTCGAAAGCAAGGGCGGCTACAGACCCTCTGCCTGAATAAAACATTTCGGTTTGTTAAAGATGGTGCAGGCCAACAACTGCGGACTCATCAGGAAGCCTGCCGCAATCTAAAAGAGGTGCGCATGGCCGCCGAGCGCAGGTCTATACTGAAATTTTCCATCAACGCCTCATTCGTTGATTCATCTAGTTTCAATTCCTCATGTCTGAAATTTTGCCCAGGGCGTTCCGGGCTCCTAAACCCGATTTCTTCCAGGATATTAACTAGAGGCTGTCCCAAAAGGGTGATTTTTGCGAGGGCTTTTGATAGGCGCTCATTTTAGAGGTATTTGCATTTGGGAGAGTATCAACTTTGCTCTCCTATGACGTTAGGATACTGGTTTTGGGGTCCGGTTGCCTGGTTTTCTTTGTATGAGCCGACAGTAAGGCTGTGAAAAAGTATTGTCCTTGCTTTTCCGCTCTCTAGGCCGCCGCTTTGGTTTTTAGTTCGTCTTGCTGGGCCAGCATCTTGGCTACTTTCCATAGGTTGTGCGAGAGTACCGACCAGGCTACGCTGATCGAGCGGTTGGCAAAGCCTTTGCTGCGCAACCGCCCGGCCTGCCAGCGATTCTTCAATACCCCGATCCGCCCTTCGGTGCTGGCCCGGCGCTTTTGCAATTGCCTGAACAGTGGTTCCTCCCTCCGTTTTTTCAACTGCTTCGGATCGCGTGGACAGAGCGCGTCGTAGATTCCCTCCTGGGCTAACTGCCGGCGGGCCCGCTGGGAGGCAAATCCCCGGTCCGCGCACATGGCCGCTATGGGTTCTTCCAGGTTGAAGCGGTTCTGTCTTTGCAAACTCTCTTGCATTTGTTCATTTTCGCTTGGAGTTCGGCTGCCGTAGAGTTTCCAGTCCAGCAGGTACCCTTCAACGCTTTCTCCCAAAAACAGGGTGTTGCCGAACTCGACCTCTTGGCCCGCTTTACCTCGCACAACCACCTGCCCATCGAGTTCGTAAACACTCAAGACTTTCTCTGCGTTTTTCACCTGGCGGCCGCCAATGATCCGCTCGTGCGCCTGTTTGATGACCACCGGGATTTGCTCGCTCATGCGCTCCATCCGGGCGAGGATCTGTTGGACCTGTTTTTCGCTGTAATCGCTTTGCTCCCAGCAGGCTTGCAATAATTCCCGGTGACTGCGGGCATGCTCCCCGATCCGTTTGAGCAGCTTTTTCATCTGCCTCAAGATACCCTTGCGCTGCCGCGCGCTGTCCTTTCGCCGCCGGCTGTGGGTCATCTGTATGCACAGCCGATTCATCTGCCGAGCCAAGGGCTCCGGTTCGATCGGCATGCGATGGCGCAAACCGGCCTTCTCGCGGATCAGCCGGATCGCTTTGAGCAACGTGCCGGCTACATCCTTGAGTAATACCCAGTCCGTCGGCCAATGAATGTTAGCCTCCAAACAGGTGCCGTCGATCAGGCAAATGGTGGTGTCAATCGGCTTGTCCAATCCCACCTGCCGGGCCAGAAGGGCATCGCCCACCACCTCAGTCAAGGTCCGGTGCAAGGCCCTCAACTGCTCTTCGCTGAAAAACTTCGAGGCCCGCTCCAGGGTGCTTTTGGAGATGCCCCTGATGCCATCGATCTGCCGGACACGGCAAAAGTCGGCCAACAGATCGCTGCTGCCCAGAGCCCGCGACAAATGCCGAAACGAAATCCCTCCGAGCAGACGGCCCAGCGTATCCATGCGCAGTGCCTTGATGGCAAAACTGGCCCGCTGCCGCCGGGCCTTTAGACCCATTGGCGGCCACCCCTCCAAGGCCAGCTCAATGGCCTGCGATTCCACCTCCGAGTCGATCAGCAGCCGATCGATTCGATCAATGGTGGCGCGGAAGTTATCGTAATCGAGGCACCGGTCGACCACAGTTAAAGCTGGACGCAGGAGGCATTGGATGGCTATATTTTTCATAGAAAGGGCTATATTGATTTTCGCTAACTCAATTATAGAACCCTTTTTTGGCCGGATCGAGCAAAAACTTGCTCTTTCCGGCTCTTTTTATCAACGTCATCCAGTTGACTATAAAATCTTTATATTTTTGGGACAGCCTCTATTTAGTGGCTGTCCCAAAAACCTGAATTTTGAGAAATGAGATATTCGACCCAGCATTGGAAGAGAGCGTAAATCATCAACCCCGTCAAAAAGCGCTGTATAAGGCATCTTTTAGTAATTGTAAACGCCGGGATGAAACCGGTACGGGGGTCGGGGTAAAACCGGTACGCTTGGAATAAGGTTTAGGTTAGTAATTGCAGGTACGTCAAGGTTTAGGGTTTGGGAGTTGGTTTTGGGGATTGGCTTGGGGTCGGTGAGGAGGCCGGAGGCCGACGAGCCGGGCCCAAGGCGTTTATTGTTTTGTGCCACGGCGACGGCGTCGAGCATCGCGCAAGCGGTGGCTTTGCCCGTTGGCTTCGAGGATATGCACCCGATGGGTGAGTCGGTCCAGCAGAGCTCCGGTGAGCCGTTCGGAACCGAGCACTTCGATCCAGTTCTCAAAGGGCAGGTTGGTGGTGACGATGAGACTGGTGCGCTCGTAAGCGCGGCTGACCACGTCGAAGAGCAGTTCGGAACCGGTCTTGGAAAAAGGGACGTAACCGAGTTCGTCGAGGATGAGTAGGTCGAGCCTTTCGAGTTGCTTCATGAAGCGCTGCAGGTCGTGGTTGTCGCGTTGCTCGAGCATATGGGTAACCAGGGCGGTGACCCCGAAGAAACGGATCCGCGGGCCCTGGGCACAGGCGGCAAAGCCCAGGGCGGTGGCCAGGTGCGTTTTACCGGTACCGGCGTTACCGAGGAGCAGCACGTTTTCGCGCTGGTCGACATACTCCCCGCGCATGAGCTCTCGGATGAGCGCTTCGTTGATCGAGGGCTGCGCTTCAAAGGCGAAGCTCTCGAGGGTCTTGAGCACGGGGAAACGGGCGTTTTTGATCCGCCGCTGGGCGGCCCGCTGTTCGCGTTCAATGAGCTCCCGTTCGACCAGATGCAACAAAAAGGCGGCGTAATCGAGCCGGTCCCGGGAACAAGCCGCGGCCACCGCCGGCCATTCGCGCAGGATGGTGGGCAACTTCAGTTTCTTGAGGTGATGGTGTAACAGCAGCTGTTTTTTTTCTTCCTTCATAAAGCCCCTCCTGGAATCTTGAGCAGTTCGCTGTAGGCACCGAGGTCAGGGGCGGCCACACGGACGTGACGCAGGTGTGGATGGCCGTCCAGCCGGAAGGTTCTGCTCCCGTAGTCTTCCTGAGGATAGAGATACTGGGCGATGGCCTCACGAGTCAGTCCCCCCACCCGCAGGGCCGAGACGACGGCCTGCTGCAAGGCCGCCATGGGGTGTTTCTCCAACAGCCGCAGCACCCGGATATACTCCCGGGTGCCTTCGCCCCCGCATTGGCTTTCGAGCCGGCGTCTGAGGACCTGCAGGCACTGCGGCAACTGCCAGCCCGAGAGTGGGCGGGCGAAGTCCAAAGCGCCCGGTTTTTTCTCCAGCAAAGCCAGGTAGTGCACCGGCTCGAAAGAGACTTGCTCTTTATCCCAAATGCGGCGGTGCCGGGCCACCTCTTGGCCCCCACAGAAGATCACCACCTGCCGACAGGACCCTTCCACCACCACCGGATGGTGGGCGCAGCGCACCGGCACCGAATAGTCGTTGCACTCGAAGCGCACCAGCGAGAGGCTGCTGACGCAGGTCGAGCGTTTGCGGCTCGCTTCAAAGGGTATGGGCGGCAACGCCAGCATGACGGCGCGCTCCTCGGCCAGCAGTTCCTTTTTCACCGCCCTTTTCCCGCGTAATTTACGCTCCATGTCCCGCTCACATGCCTCCAACAGCTTTGCGTTGAGTTCCTCCAGGTCCCGAACCTGCGGTACCGGTACCAGGAAGTTGGCCCGGGCATAACGCACGATCCCCTCGACCACGCCCTTCTCGTTGGGCCGGGCGGGCAGACAGAAGTGTTCCTCGAACAGGTAATGGCTCTGTAGCTGCAGAAACCCGTCGGTCAGCTTGCGTTCACGCGAACCGATAATCTTACCCACCGCCACCTTCGAGTTGTCATAGCTGATGCGCCGGGGCACCGCCCCGAAAAACTCAAAAGCTCGCAGGTGCCCCTCCCAGAAGCTCTCCGTGCACTCCCGTTCGAACACCTGCACGAAAAAGGCATCGCTGTAGGGCAGGCTCATGGCAAAAAATGGCCGCCTACGCAATTGCCCCGCCTCCTTCACCAGGGCATGACCGAAGTCCACCTGTCCCTCCCCGGGGCGGTGCTCCAGCGGCACGAACACTTCCCGCCGCCTCGCTCGCAGCTCGGCCACCACCTCCTTGACCGCCGTGTAGCCCCCTTGGTAGCCCTTCTCCCGACCCAAACGCTGGTAGATCCGTTTGGCCGTATGGCGCTGCTTCTTGGGCACGTTCCGGTCCGCTTTGAGCACCTCCTCGATCCAGCCCACATACGGATCGATCTTGCGCTCTCGCCTCTTCTTGCGCCGGTATCCCGGCGGCTGGGAATAGGCCAGCATCTTTCCCAGGGTCTCCCAGTGCAGTCCCTCTTCTCGCATTACAGAGCGCTTGCTCTGCTTGTCCCGCAGCACTTTGTGCCGCACTCTTGTCCATTGCTTCATATCTCGATACACTCCTCCTTTCTAGGATAAGCGTACCGGTTTTAAAGCGCCCTCTTTACCGTACCGGTTTTTCCCCGGCGTTTACAAAAGGAAAACTCGCGAACATCTCCGCGGTCTTGAGATCAAAGACAAGCCGGCAGGCATGTTAATCGTAATGCAGAATATCAAGCTCATGCGCCCGGGGATGCTCCGTGAGTTCGAGAGAGCCGGATACACCTGTATTGGCAAGACCCCAAAAGGATTCGACCTCTGGATACACGATTTTTAGAAAGCTATCGTTGTATACGGGATTGTGTTGAATCCCTTTCTGGTATAACTGAATAGAGGCTGTCCCAAAAACCGGTTCGACCTGAAACTAAACCTCTGCAAGTGCCATCGCCCCAAAATCAAAAGAATCGGGCAGTAACGAACACCTCGTGCTATTAGATCAGCGGCGGGCCTGAGCTACCTGTGCCGCTGTGATTGTGCCTAGTTCCTTGGCGAACTGGGTGCGTGAATAATTGATAACGGAAGCAATCTCCTCGTCGCTCAAATGGTCGAGAGCCGACATGACGTTTTCATAATCACTGTTCATTACCCACCCGCTGCCTTCCAAGACCAGCCGAAGGGTTTCCGAGGCATTGCCTCGCAACTTCTTCGATCCCAATAAAGAAGGCTGCATACCGTCAACCCCCTGCCCGTCGGCCTGGTGGCATGAAAGACAATGCTGCCGGTATAACGCTCCTCCGTCCACATTCGGTTTAATCATTTCGAGAGCGGTAACGCCGGCCGGAATTTCACCTCCAAGGCTCGAATCAACCCCTGGCATGGATGCATCCTTTCCGGTATAAACGATGCGCCATATTCTACCTTTCTGGGAATCGCTCAAGTAGAGGGAACCGTCCGGCCCCTCGGCCAGGCCGACCGGCCGCCAGCGCGCATCATTCGGGTTTTCCAGGATTTCCCGGCCTTTGAAACCGTCCGCGAATATTTCGTAGTAATCGTCTTTCAGATTTTTCCCCTCGAATGGGACAAATACGACATTGAACCCCTTTTGCGGCAAGGGAGCACGGTTCCACGAACCATGAAACGCAATGAAGGCGCCGCGGCGGTATTTTTCCGGAAATTGCTCTCCGCCGTAGAACAAAAGATCATTCGGCGCCCAGTGTCCGGGAAAGGCCAAAATGGGGTCGTAATATTTGCCTTCGGGCGCTTGTTTTTTACCATCTCCGCCATATTCCGGCGTTGTCATGCGGGCGCCCAGAAAGTGATCGAAGTAAGCGTAGGGCCAGCCAAAATCGGACCCATCGCGCACCAGCATCAACTCTTCTGCGGGTTGTTCCGATCCCTCCTTTTCACTATAAAACTCCGGCCATAGCTGGAAGAGCTGGTCCCTGCCATGCTGCACTACATAAAGCTCCTGATTCTTCACACTCCAGGCCAGGGCGATTGAATTGCGGATACCGGTGGCAAAATGGTGACCATCTTCGAGCTGGGTCTGCCCAGTCCGGTCCGCCCGGAAGCGCCAAATGCCGGCCGATCTCTTCAATTGGGGGCAAGGATCGATCCCAGGCGAACCCGCCGTGCGGCTCTTTTCCTGGCAGGCATTGGAAGGCGCGCCCACCTCCACGAACAGATTCCCGTGATCGTCGAACGCAAAAACCTTGTCCCGGTGGCTGCGCTGATGGGCAAACCCACTCACCACCACTTCGTAAAGTCCCTTCGGGAGCAGTTCCTCCTCATCCAACTGAAAACGAACGACCTGGGTTGAAGAGGAGACGTATAGGTGATCTCCGTAAATGCGAAGCCCTTTGCAACGATCGTCCAGCTCTCCAAAATACTTGATTATGTCCGCCCGGCCATCCCCATTTGTGTCGCGCAAAGCGGCAATGTAATTACGGTCGATAGGTCTACTCAATGAGACGTAAATATCGCCGTTTTTGCGAACAGCAATCTGCCGCGCCCGACCAATCTCATCCACAACCACGACCGCCTGAAAACCTTGAGGCAGTTGAATACCGTCATTATCCGAGTCAAAAGCCAAGCCATCATCACCGCCCTTAAGCAAAGTCAAACCAGCTAAAAGAAGCCCACAGGCAAAAAAAATACCAATTTTATTCATCGTTCTCCAAATTCAGTTAAAAATCGATTCCGATGCACCATGCCCCACCAAACATCATTAAGCAATGGTTTCTTGCCAAGGCCAAGGGAATAGGTGCCCGGCAAAAGCGTAGATATAAAGGCCGCGTTGAGGGGTTCCTATAGCCATATGTGAGTAGTTCTTGCCTTCGGCAACATCTCATTTCAATATGGCCAAACGTATTTCTTGCCCTGGTTGGGCCGAGACTTCATTTGCCATGCGTTACAGGACATTAGGAAAAACAGGTTGGGAGGTAAGCGCCGTATCCATGGGATGTTGGGGCATCAGTGGCCAGTGGGGAACGGTGGATGACCGGCAGGCGCTCGACACTATTGCCGCGGCCCTCGATTCCGGAGTCAACCTCTTCGATACGGCGGACAACTATGGGTTGGGCCGGAGCGAGGAGTTGGTCGGCAAAGCTTTTCATGGAAAGAAACCGGATCATGTTTACATAGCGACCAAAGTCGGCAATTGGGCCCGGAAATTGGACGATCCGCCGGGCTTGCGTTCCAAATACAGCATCGTCAACTGCTGCCATGCCAGCCTTTACCGGCTGGGCCTTGATGCCATCGACTTGTATCAATGCCATGTCGGCACGCCGGAAAATCCGGAAATCTTCGTGGAAGCCTTCGAGTTGCTCAAAAAACAGGGCAAAATACGTCAATACGCCATTTCCACAAATGACCTTGAGGCTCTCAAGGCGTTGAGTACCAACGGTCAATGCGCAAGCTGCCAGATCAACTACTCCATTCTCAACCGCTCGGCAGAGAAAGACATCCTGCCCTATTGCCGGGAAAACAACATCGGAGTCCTTCTTCGCGGGCCGCTAGGAAAGGGCATCCTGAGCGGAAAATTCACGTCCAACACCTATTTTGAAGACACGGTGAGACAAAGCTGGAACGAGGGGCAAAGCAAAAGAGCGGAACTACTATCAGGTCTGGAAATAGTTGAAAAAGTAAAATCGCTCGTCACGGAAGAGCGCTCATTGGTCGATATCGCACTTCAATTCACCCTCGCCCACCCGGCCGTTACCTGTCCCATACCCGGCATGAAAAACCCCGGCCAGGCCCGCCGGAACGCCGCCGCAGCCGACGGCGATCTCAGCGCCGAAGACCTGAATTTCCTCGATAAAATTTCCTGATCCTTCCTCTCATTCTGCAAAATTATCTTCGCTTTCTCCGGCGGGATGGCCATATTGCAAGAACGCGTAAGGGCGATTCGCTAATCGGCGCCGTCTTCAGCCCTGGCAGGCGCTCACGACCCAGTAATTACCAAACTTGTCTCAATTTCAATCACACGGCGCGCAAACTGGAAATTTGTAAAAACTGGCTCCGGCATTAAAGATAACAGTTTTACGGGCGACTTTAAGAACGTTAAGGCAAAAACGTATTAACAAGGCCGTCGATTCCTTTGACAATCGGCAAAAACGGCAGCAAGGAAGCTGCCAATGATAAAATCAAGGAAGAAAAATAATGTTATTAATGCACAAGATCAAATTAAGCAATTTTTTGTCCAAATATACAGGAAAAATGCGATTAACTGGTAAACTATCATTCATTGGAGTGACTGCTCTTGGTATCATCCTTGGAAGCTCGCCATTAGTGGCGACAAATACAACTTTCCAGACCGTTACCTTTTCAGTCAGTGCCATCAATGAACTCTCGGTGAGTGGCAATCCAGGCACATTGACGATCTCAGCAGCTACTGCCGGATCTGCGCCGAATTCAGTGTCAGATGCAACAACCACCTATTCCATCACTACCAACGAAAGCACAAGAAAGATAACCGCGGCAATTGATGTTGCCATGCCTTCCGGAACCACCTTGACGGCAAATCTTGTGCCGCCCGTCGGGCGGCACAAGCGCTGGCGCGCTTTCTTTAACCCGGATATTTCATGAAGGGTAAAGTTTGGCTCGTTATTGCTATTGGAGATGGATTTCTTTGTATTTTGAGCAGATCGTCTTGATTTTTAGGTGTTTTTCAGGGTGTAGAGACACTGCCCCCTTTCCCCCATTGGTTCGGTAGTGCCGGGGGCAGCACCAATGCACCCTTTAGGTTGGCACCAATCGGCGGGCCGCATGGTTGAAAAGACTGGCCCAAGGATAACTCTCACTTAGGTGAAAGTGAATCGTTCGGGTGTTGCGCACGATGACCGCTCCGATCTTGATTAATTTGAGCCGCAGGGTGTGGCATTGGGCCCGCGCCCACTTCGTCCCTTTTAAGGCTAACCGGCGCATGGCTTCCATCAAGGTGTAGGCCAGCGCCGACAAGAGCAATCGCCACTGATTGGGCCACCATTGATGGGCGCTGGTGCGCTCGCTGAACAATTGCATCTGTTCCTTGATGCGGTTCTCCATTTCACCGCGGCCACAGTATACCTTGTCGTAAAGCTCCTGGGGATCGCCCGGCAGGTTCGTCACCACGAAGCGCGGGTTGGACCCCTGTGCGGTGTGTTCGGCTTTATGGATGACCAACCGCAGCCATCGCCACGAATCGGCAGCATAGACGAAGTCCTGGAATAACCGTTGTTTTTTACCCCTTAGTTCGAACCATTCTTTGGCCTGCTTTTGCAACTGCTGGGCGTCTTGCTGCAAGCGTGCATTGCGAGCCATCCCCACGATGTAACTAACTTCGTTGCGGTCGCACCAAGAGAGTATCCGGTCTCGACAAAATCCACTGTCGGCGCGCCAAATAATCCGCGTACGGGGCCAGCTTTGGCGAATCCGTTTAACCAGCAATTTGAGGATGGCCCCGGCATGCTTGCTGGCATCGATCTTGCTCGGCCGCAGGTAGGCCACCAGCAGCTGATCACCGCAAAAAACATATAGCGGCAGAAAACAGTAATGATCATAATAACCGTGGAAAAAACGTCCCTCCTGGAGCCCGTGCACCGGATTGTCGGTGGCGTCAAAGTCCAGGATGATCTCTTCGGGTTCCTCGGCAAAGGAGCCCATGAACTGTTCGACCAACAGCTCGTTTACCGCAAAGGCCGCCCGCCGATCCTGCCCGTTTTCAAAACGACACAAAGTCGGCGCGCTGGCCAACGTTTCAATGCGCCCCGTTACCGTTTGCAACAATGGATCGTGGCGCAGGGTATCAAAGTCGTTCAAATCCTCATAGCCCGCCACCAGCCCGTAAACGCGCTGCCGCAGCATCCCCAATACCTCATGGCGTACTTTGCCCTTCTGCCGTTTGTCCACTAACTGTCGGGCCGCTCGTTCGGTCAAGCCCAACTGCCGATCCACTTCCCGGATCAAAAGCAGTCCGGCATCCGAAGTAACCTCTCCGCCCTTGAAATCAACCCGCACACGGCGGCCTTTTACCCTTGTCAACTGTAGCTTTAATTGTTTACCTTTTGTCATCGCTGATATTGCTTTAATTATTGATCTATCCTGCTGTATATCAGCAGTTAAGCATATCAACGATACTTTTTTTACGAAATATCCGGGTTAAGCACGACCGCCGTTGATGTTGTTACAGGAATCACAAAGCTGAATGAAAGTGGAAAATCAATTACTGATACCAAATCGCAAAAGGATTGATAAAGATTAAAAAACAGCTATAAAGGCGGAATGAGAAGATATATGGGAACCGATGAAGACCGTGAACGTATCAAGAAATTGCTCAACAAAGAGGCTGTCGGCTGGCGTAAAGAGCGTTTGGTGGCATTAAAAATGGGCTTCCAGCCGCACCACAGCATTGATGAAATTGGAGCCATCGTGGGCCGAGGCAAAGCGACGATCCAGCGTTGGTTTGACAAATATCGTGCTGCAGGGCTCGGGGCGGTGCTTACACGCGCCTACAAAGGCGGGATCAAAAGCCGTTGCGACAAAGAGGTGGAGGCCTTCTTGCTCAATGGTTTGAAGGTCGCGCGCTGGAACACAGCCGTTCAGGCGGGGCAAGAGCTGGAGCGACATTTCGGGCGCTCCTTCGCCTACAAGACGGTGTGGCGATGGCTAAAAAAATGCGCCGGGGTGCTTCGAGTCCCTCGCCCCGTGCATGAGAAACGGGACTCGGCAAAAGCGGAAGCGTTCAAGCGAGACTTTTTTAAGATCCTCCAGGAGCTTTCCCTCACCCGAGGCAATCGGGTTCGGGTGTGGTTTGCCGATGAAAGCCGTTTTGGTTTGCTTCCGGTGTACCGCCGGTGCTGGACGCAAAGAGGGCTTCGGCCGCACAAAAAATATCAGACAAGATACCAGTGGAGCTACTGTTACGGAGCCCTCGACGTGGTCAACGGCGAGATGGTATGCATCCAAACCCCTAGCACGAATCTACAGTGGACGGAGGCTTTCCTCCAACAGATCAAAAAGCAATATCCTGAGGAGGAACATGTGGTTGTATGGGACGGGGCAGGCTTCCATCCGCACGACTCGGAGCACCCCAACGTCCCCCCGGGCATACATATCGTGAATTTGCCGCCGTATAGTCCTGAACTCAACCCGATTGAAAGACTTTGGGATATGATACAGGATCAAACGGCCAACAAACTGTGGCCGAGCATTGAGCGACTCGAAGAAGTCGTCGCAACCCATCTCAAAGACTGGTGGGAGGACACTGAAAAAGTCCTCTCTTTAGTTGGCGGAGGCTGGCAGCACATTCAAGCAAACGCTTCTGCCAAATAACTTATTATCATACCTAATGAGATTTGGTATTATTCCCTTTCAGCCACTTCCGCAGCAGGAACTATATCCTCTACAAATAGAACAGTAACACTGACTGTTATTGCTGGAAGCTAATCGATTTGAACATGGGGGTGGCGGATTCTGTCTGCCACCCCTTATTATTTAATCGATATCATGAAGAAGCTAACCTTCATTACCATCTTGATTCTTGCTCTTGCGTGCGAACACCACTGTAAACGCCGGGGAAAAACCGGTACGGTAAAGAGGGCGCTTTAAAACCGGTACGCTTATCCTAGAAAGGAGGAGTGTATCGAGATATGAAGCAATGGACAAGAGTGCGGCACAAAGTGCTGCGGGACAAGCAGAGCAAGCGCTCTGTAATGCGAGAAGAGGGACTGCACTGGGAGACCCTGGGAAAGATGCTGGCCTATTCCCAGCCGCCGGGATACCGGCGCAAGAAGAGGCGAGAGCGCAAGATCGATCCGTATGTGGGCTGGATCGAGGAGGTGCTCAAAGCGGACCGGAACGTGCCCAAGAAGCAGCGCCATACGGCCAAACGGATCTACCAGCGTTTGGGTCGGGAGAAGGGCTACCAAGGGGGCTACACGGCGGTCAAGGAGGTGGTGGCCGAGCTGCGCGAGCGAGGCGGCGGGAAGTGTTCGTGCCGCTGGAGCACCGCCCCGGGGAGGGACAGGTGGACTTCGGTCATGCCCTGGTGAAGGAGGCGGGGCAATTGCGTAGGCGGCCATTTTTTGCCATGAGCCTGCCCTACAGCGATGCCTTTTTCGTGCAGGTGTTCGAACGGGAGTGCACGGAGAGCTTCTGGGAGGGGCACCTGCGAGCTTTTGAGTTTTTCGGGGCGGTGCCCCGGCGCATCAGCTATGACAACTCGAAGGTGGCGGTGGGTAAGATTATCGGTTCGCGTGAACGCAAGCTGACCGACGGGTTTCTGCAGCTACAGAGCCATTACCTGTTCGAGGAACACTTCTGTCTGCCCGCCCGGCCCAACGAGAAGGGCGTGGTCGAGGGGATCGTGCGTTATGCCCGGGCCAACTTCCTGGTACCGGTACCGCAGGTTCGGGACCTGGAGGAACTCAACGCAAAGCTGTTGGAGGCATGTGAGCGGGACATGGAGCGTAAATTACGCGGGAAAAGGGCGGTGAAAAAGGAACTGCTGGCCGAGGAGCGCGCCGTCATGCTGGCGTTGCCGCCCATACCCTTTGAAGCGAGCCGCAAACGCTCGACCTGCGTCAGCAGCCTCTCGCTGGTGCGCTTCGAGTGCAACGACTATTCGGTGCCGGTGCGCTGCGCCCACCATCCGGTGGTGGTGGAAGGGTCCTGTCGGCAGGTGGTGATCTTCTGTGGGGGCCAAGAGGTGGCCCGGCACCGCCGCATTTGGGATAAAGAGCAAGTCTCTTTCGAGCCGGTGCACTACCTGGCTTTGCTGGAGAAAAAACCGGGCGCTTTGGACTTCGCCCGCCCACTCTCGGGCTGGCAGTTGCCGCAGTGCCTGCAGGTCCTCAGACGCCGGCTCGAAAGCCAATGCGGGGGCGAAGGCACCCGGGAGTATATCCGGGTGCTGCGGCTGTTGGAGAAACACCCCATGGCGGCCTTGCAGCAGGCCGTCGTCTCGGCCCTGCGGGTGGGGGGACTGACTCGTGAGGCCATCGCCCAGTATCTCTATCCTCAGGAAGACTACGGGAGCAGAACCTTCCGGCTGGACGGCCATCCACACCTGCGTCACGTCCGTGTGGCCGCCCCTGACCTCGGTGCCTACAGCGAACTGCTCAAGATTCCAGGAGGGGCTTTATGAAGGAAGAAAAAAACCAGCTGCTGTTACACCATCACCTCAAGAAACTGAAGTTGCCCACCATCCTGCGCGAATGGCCGGCGGTGGCCGCGGCTTGTTCCCGGGACCGGCTCGATTACGCCGCCTTTTTGTTGCATCTGGTCGAACGGGAGCTCATTGAACGCGAACAGCGGGCCGCCCAGCGGCGGATCAAAAACGGCCGTTTCCCCGTGCTCAAGACCCTCGAGAGCTTCGCCTTTGAAGCGCAGCCCTCGATCAACGAAGCGCTCATCCGAGAGCTCATGCGCGGGGAGTATGTCGACCAGCGCGAAAACGTGCTGCTCCTCGGTAACGCCGGTACCGGTAAAACGCACCTGGCCACCGCCCTGGGCTTTGCCGCCTGTGCCCAGGGCCGGCGGATCCGTTTCTTCGGGGTCACCGCCCTGGTTACCCATATGCTCGAGCAACGCGACAACCACGACCTGCAGCGCTTCATGAAGCAACTCGAAAGGCTCGACCTACTCATCCTCGACGAACTCGGTTACGTCCCTTTTTCCAAGACCGGTTCCGAACTGCTCTTCGACGTGGTCAGCCGCGCTTACGAGCGCACCAGTCTCATCGTCACCACCAACCTGCCCTTTGAGAACTGGATCGAAGTGCTCGGTTCCGAACGGCTCACCGGAGCTCTGCTGGACCGACTCACCCATCGGGTGCATATCCTCGAAGCCAACGGGCAAAGCTACCGCTTGCGCGATGCTCGACGCCGTCGCCGTGGCACAAAACAATAAACGCCTTGGGCCCGGCTCGTCGGCCTCCGGCCTCCTCACCGACCCCAAGCCAATCCCCAAAACCAACTCCCAAACCCTAAACCTTGACGTACCTGCAATTACTAACCTAGACCTTATTCCAAGCGTACCGGTTTTACCCCGACCCCCGTACCGGTTTCATCCCGGCGTTTACACACCACGCAGCAGACATATCCTCGATTGGTGATTGGACTGAAAACATTGACTCCCTTGATTTAATTGCTGGTGCCGGAAGCGATCTTATAAACCTGCACGAAAGTGAAATGGACGGGGAAAACTGGACAGTGGAATAAGGTGGTCTTGAACCACTAAGGTGGTCTTGAACCACTAAATCCGCTAACCTATGAATGTTATTAAATCACGAAAGAGAAGACAATACAGTGCTGAGTTTAAAGCCCGAGTGGCCCTGGAAGCCATCAGGGGCGCTCATACCATCAACGAGATCGCCGGTCGTTTTGAGGTGCATCCCAACCAGGTGACCCAATGGAAGAAGCAGCTTTTGCAGGGAGCAACGGAGCTGTTTTCGCGCCAGCGGCAGACTCTCAGCAAGGACAACGAGACGGAAAAAGATCACCTTTACCAGGAGATTGGAAAGCTGAAAGTAGAATGCGATTGGCTAAAAAAAAAGTCTGAACAATTCGGTTGGTGAGAGGCGCAAGATGGTGCAACCACTTCAAGGAAAAATCAGTATCGGCAGGCAATGTCAGTTGCTGGGGCTGGCCCGCGGCAGCTATTACTATCGGGCCCGTGCCCAGTGCGAGCAGAACGTTCTCTACATGCATCGCATGGATGAGCTCTACACCCAATATCCGTTTTTTGGTTCTCGCCGGATGACCCAGTGGCTGCGTCGAGAGGGCCATGCAGTGGGACGAGGCCGCATCCAGCGGCTCATGCGCCAAATGGGCCTGGAGGCTATTTATCCGCGTCGAAACTTGAGCCAGGGGCACCGGCAGCACCGCATTTTCCCTTATCTGCTGCGGGGTTTGGCGGTCGAGCGGCCCGACCAGGTATGGTGCAGCGACATCACTTACCTGCGGCTGAGCCGAGGATTCCTTTTCTTGACCGTGGTGTTGGACTGGTTCAGCCGCTACGTGTTGAGCTGGCAGCTTTCCAACACCCTGGAGAGCCGCTTCTGTGTGCTCGCCCTGGAGGAAGCTCTGAGGCGGGCCCAACCTCAAATCTTCAACACCGATCAAGGCAGCCAGTTTACCGGCAGCGAGTTCACCTCGGTGCTGGGGCAAGCCGGGGTGCGCATCAGCATGGACGGGCGTGGCCGCTACCTGGACAACATATTTGTTGAACGCTTTTGGAGAACCCTCAAGTATGAAGACATTTACCTGCGCGAATACGCCACGGCAAAGGAAGCCAGCGAAGGGATAGCCCGCTACCTGGACTTCTACAACCACCTGCGCCCCCACCAAGCCCTGGGCTACCGGACCCCGGCCGAAGTCCATGCAATCGGAGCAAAACCAACCTCCCCGCCAATACAGCTTGCGGGCACCTGCGTGCCCGTCTTTGGCTAAGGACAAAATATATTTTTAAAAAATAATATGAACACGATTTCCACCTTAATCCCACGTCAAAATTGTCCAAACAACCCCGTCCACTTCAAAGTTCAACAAATGTAACAGTCTTAACAATAACAAACGTGCCGGCACGCGGCGCGTGGCAATTAAATGCAAAAAGATCTGACAGCCTTTGGGATGGGGATTATTCTATTTTTATAAAGAGAACCTCTGACGAAACTGGTCCCGGAACTATTTCAGGAGGCAGTGCTTACGTTGAATTATCTACATTTGATACACAAATCTTTACAGGGACAGATAACCGTAGCGACATTTCAATTCAATACAAATTGACCGGCATGTCAAAAAACATATCTCCAGACACTTATATAACTTCTGTAATCGTTACAGTGATCGAGTAGAAAATCGAAATGAAAACCTTTCTTTGTTACCTATTTCCAATTCTCTTTTTCAATAGCTCTCTTATGGCTGGGATTGTAGTTGCGGGCAGTCTCGTACGAACAAAGGGCGTTAACCCGGGAGAATCTTATCAAGGTATTATTTCTTTACAGAATACCGACGAAACCACAGCTGAAGTAAGAATTTACATGACAGAATACTTGTTTTACTCAGATGGAAGCAATCTTTTTGGTGAGTCGGGAAGTCATGATCGATCCAATACAGGTAGTGTTAACATTTTGGGTAGTGTATTAAGTAGGAATGGTGGCTAATTCTTGATTATATTGATGAATGAAAAGTCTCAGACAGGTTTCATGCATACTCTTAAGCTTGGAAAAGGAGAGGGTTTTGCGTGTGAAACGACCCAGTCGTTGGCGCAGGGTATTGTTCCATCGTTCCACATGGGCCGTTTCACCGGTTTCTTTTCCCACGGATCGGTTATGAGGAAAGACTTCATCATAAGTGCTCCAAAAGTCGCTGTAGGTGGCACTTCTTTTGTAGGCCCGTGGCAGACGCTCGTAAAGTTCCCGGCAACGATACCAATCCTGAGGCCCAATGGCATAGGAGAGGATTTGACGGGTGCGTCGGCAAAGAGCGATCCAAACCCATTGGGCATCGCTCTTGCGCCCCACAAAAGACCACAGTTCGTCCAGTTCAATGACATCATGGCGGCGGGCCGCAAGAATCGTGCTTTTGAGCGGTCGCAGCGATTGTCGTTTTTTTTAACCAACTCAAAGCGGTGTTGGGACTCACCCCGAAGGCGCGCTGTAAACCGCGTAGACTGCTGCGTTCCTGATAGACTCGAAGGATCATTTCTTTTTGCTCTTCGGTGTATTTCACTGTGGGGTTTTCGCGGCTTTGTTTACCACAATCATGGCAGCGGTAGCGCTGTTTATGGTTGGGCGTCTTGCCAAATTTAATGATATTTTCACTTCCACAGTGCCGACAATTAATAATTTTAGTAACCATGCACTAAGAATAAACTGCCTAACGCTATTTGTACAGCTAAAAATACAAAATAACATTCTTTTTTTATACACTACCACATTTTGAATGTTTAAGCTGTACTTTTTAGCGTGATTATGTTGTGAACTGGGAATGGTCCATATCACAGTAAAATGTCCTCAATGCGGAAGCGATCACATCATCAAGCACGGCAAGGATCCGAAAGGGGTTCAGAAGTATCGATGCAAGGGGTGTGGTATCGATGCAAGGGGTGTGGTATCGATGCAAGGGGTGTGGTTATCAGTTTCGGCTTCACCCCAAAAGTCGTGAGCATCCTCCGGCGCTGGTCAAGCAGGTGCTCCGTGCGCACCAAAACCGGATGAGCCTGCGTGCCATTTACCGTACCTTCGGGGTAGCCCCAAAGACGGTCATCGAATGGATTAAAAAAAAGTCCTGAGTTTGCCGAAGCTGGAGTCCACTCTGCTTGCCCGCCAGTGTAGTGATTGACGTGTACTGGATTTGTTGGACACGGGATTCTCTTATATTCATTGTTTATTGATTAGTGTGTCAGGCGGCTTGTTTTGGTAAAGGGTTTTGTTTTCTCGTTGCCCCCCATGGGGGGCAAATATTTTCCTCGAATTGGACTGGGCTTTGGTAACTCAGAGAGGAATGTTTGCGATATCGGTTGTAGAAGATTTCCACGTATTCGAAGACAGTTGATCGCAGTTCGCGCTCGTCGGCAAAGTGGCGGCCTCGAATCGTGCTGGTCTTGAAGCGGCCGTAGAACGATTCCATGGCCGCGTTGTCGTAGCAGTTGCCTTGGGCGCTCATGCTCGGCTTCATGCCTAGTTCAGAGACCAGCCTCTGATAGTCGTCGCTGGCGTAGGGGCTGCCCCGATCGCTGTGATGAATAATCCCGGTGCGCAGTGTGCCGCGGGTCATGGCCGCGGCTTTGAGGGCCTTGCCAACCAGCTTCGCGTCGTTGTGGTTGGAAACGCTCCAGCCCAGCAGGCGTCGGCTGAACAGGTCCATCACCGTGGCCAAGTACATCCAACCGGCCAGGGTCCGTAGGTAGGTCGTGTCCGCCACCCAGACCTCGTCGATATGGGTCGGCTGGCCATGCTTTTTAAGCACATTGGGGCTGTAACCATAGGGATGGTTACTGTTGGTTTTTAATGGCTTAAAGCGTTTACTCTGGGTGCTTTTGATTCCCATTTCACGCATCAGACGCAGAGCCCGGTCACGGCCGCAATCGATGCCCTCATCATCCTTCAGATGGCGGTGCATTGGCCGATGCCCATAGCGGCCCTTGGCCTCTTTGTGTACCTTCAGGATCGCCCCCTTGATTCCCTCGTCCTCGATCCGCCGGGCCGAGGGCGCTCGGTGCCTCCAGCAGTAATAGCCACTGCGACAAATCCCCATCGCCGAGCATATTTCCTCGATCTTGAAGCGCCCCTCGTTGTCTTTGACAAACTGGTACTTCATTGTTCGTCCTTGGCAAAGTAGCCCACCGTTTTTTTTAGTATCTGGTTGATCCGCTCCGAGCGGCGCAGCTCTTTGCGAAGACGATCTATCTCGGCCGCCATCTCCTTCGGACTGCTCTGTCGCTTTGAGGTGGCTTCGCCCTGCTGATCGTCCAGATAGAGCCTCTTCCACCTATACAATTGGTTGGTGTTGACCCCAAGTTTGGTCGATACCTCGGTGGCGCTCAGACCATCGAGTATCATCAGTTGAACTGCCTCATTTTTGAACTCTATACTAAAGCGTCTTCTTCCCATGCTTCGATTCTCCATTTAGGAGAATCTCGTGTCCACTTTTTCCAGTGCACATCAGTTTTCTGCCGCTATATGTTTTTTGCGGTGATCAGCTGCTGGTGGCCTACCTGCGGCCGAGCAAGATCGATGCCAGCAAGCATGCCGGGGCCATCCTCAAATTGCTGGTTAAACGGATTCGCCAAAGCTGGCCCCGTACGCGGATTATTTGGCGCGCCGACAGTGGATTTTGTCGAGACCGGATACTCTCTTGGTGCGACCGCAACGAAGTTAGCCCGGATATTTCGTAAAAAAAGTATCGTTGATATGCTTAACTGCTGATATACAGCAGGATAGATCAATAATTAAAGCAATATCAGCGATGACAAAAGGTAAACAATTAAAGCTACAGTTGACAAGGGTAAAAGGCCGCCGTGTGCGGGTTGATTTCAAGGGCGGAGAGGTTACTTCGGATGCCGGACTGCTTTTGATCCGGGAAGTGGATCGGCAGTTGGGCTTGACCGAACGAGCGGCCCGACAGTTAGTGGACAAACGGCAGAAGGGCAAAGTACGCCATGAGGTATTGGGGATGCTGCGGCAGCGCGTTTACGGGCTGGTGGCGGGCTATGAGGATTTGAACGACTTTGATACCCTGCGCCACGATCCATTGTTGCAAACGGTAACGGGGCGCATTGAAACGTTGGCCAGCGCGCCGACTTTGTGTCGTTTTGAAAACGGGCAGGATCGGCGGGCGGCCTTTGCGGTAAACGAGCTGTTGGTCGAACAGTTCATGGGCTCCTTTGCCGAGGAACCCGAAGAGATCATCCTGGACTTTGACGCCACCGACAATCCGGTGCACGGGCTCCAGGAGGGACGTTTTTTCCACGGTTATTATGATCATTACTGTTTTCTGCCGCTATATGTTTTTTGCGGTGATCAGCTGCTGGTGGCCTACCTGCGGCCGAGCAAGATCGATGCCAGCAAGCATGCCGGGGCCATCCTCAAATTGCTGGTTAAACGGATTCGCCAAAGCTGGCCCCGTACGCGGATTATTTGGCGCGCCGACAGTGGATTTTGTCGAGACCGGATACTCTCTTGGTGCGACCGCAACGAAGTTAGTTACATCGTGGGGATGGCTCGCAATGCACGCTTGCAGCAAGACGCCCAGCAGTTGCAAAAGCAGGCCAAAGAATGGTTCGAACTAAGGGGTAAAAAACAACGGTTATTCCAGGACTTCGTCTATGCTGCCGATTCGTGGCGATGGCTGCGGTTGGTCATCCATAAAGCCGAACACACCGCACAGGGGTCCAACCCGCGCTTCGTGGTGACGAACCTGCCGGGCGATCCCCAGGAGCTTTACGACAAGGTATACTGTGGCCGCGGTGAAATGGAGAACCGAATCAAGGAACAGATGCAATTGTTCAGCGAGCGCACCAGCGCCCATCAATGGTGGGCCAATCAGTGGCGATTGCTCTTGTCGGCGCTGGCCTACACCTTGATGGAAGCCATGCGCCGGTTAGCCTTAAAAGGGACGAAGTGGGCGCGGGCCCAATGCCACACCCTGCGGCTCAAATTAATCAAGATCGGAGCGGTCATCGTGCGCAACACCCGAACGATTCACTTTCACCTAAGTGAGAGTTATCCTTGGGCCAGTCTTTTCAACCATGCGGCCCGCCGATTGGTGCCAACCTAAAGGGTGCATTGGTGCTGCCCCCGGCACTACCGAACCAATGGGGGAAAGGGGGCAGTGTCTCTACACCCTGAAAAACACCTAAAAATCAAGACGATCTGCTCAAAATACAAAGAAATCCATCTCCAATAGCAATAACGAGCCAAACTTTACCCTTCATGAAATATCCGGGCTAACTCCAAATCTGTTAGAATTGCTTTAGCCCGGATATTTCGTAAAAAAAGTATCGTTGATATGCTTAACTGCTGATATACAGCAGGATAGATCAATAATTAAAGCAATATCAGCGATGACAAAAGGTAAACAATTAAAGCTACAGTTGACAAGGGTAAAAGGCCGCCGTGTGCGGGTTGATTTCAAGGGCGGAGTGAAGTGGACGGGGTTGTTTGGACAATTTTGACGTGGGATTAAGGTGGAAATCGTGTTCATATTATTTTTTAAAAATATATTTTGTCCTTAGCCAAAGACGGGCACGCAGGTGCCCGCAAGCTGTATTGGCGGGGAGGTTGGTTTTGCTCCGATTGCATGGACTTCGGCCGGGGTCCGGTAGCCCAGGGCTTGGTGGGGGCGCAGGTGGTTGTAGAAGTCCAGGTAGCGGGCTATCCCTTCGCTGGCTTCCTTTGCCGTGGCGTATTCGCGCAGGTAAATGTCTTCATACTTGAGGGTTCTCCAAAAGCGTTCAACAAATATGTTGTCCAGGTAGCGGCCACGCCCGTCCATGCTGATGCGCACCCCGGCTTGCCCCAGCACCGAGGTGAACTCGCTGCCGGTAAACTGGCTGCCTTGATCGGTGTTGAAGATTTGAGGTTGGGCCCGCCTCAGAGCTTCCTCCAGGGCGAGCACACAGAAGCGGCTCTCCAGGGTGTTGGAAAGCTGCCAGCTCAACACGTAGCGGCTGAACCAGTCCAACACCACGGTCAAGAAAAGGAATCCTCGGCTCAGCCGCAGGTAAGTGATGTCGCTGCACCATACCTGGTCGGGCCGCTCGACCGCCAAACCCCGCAGCAGATAAGGGAAAATGCGGTGCTGCCGGTGCCCCTGGCTCAAGTTTCGACGCGGATAAATAGCCTCCAGGCCCATTTGGCGCATGAGCCGCTGGATGCGGCCTCGTCCCACTGCATGGCCCTCTCGACGCAGCCACTGGGTCATCCGGCGAGAACCAAAAAACGGATATTGGGTGTAGAGCTCATCCATGCGATGCATGTAGAGAACGTTCTGCTCGCACTGGGCACGGGCCCGATAGTAATAGCTGCCGCGGGCCAGCCCCAGCAACTGACATTGCCTGCCGATACTGATTTTTCCTTGAAGTGGTTGCACCATCTTGCGCCTCTCACCAACCGAATTGTTCAGACTTTTTTTTTAGCCAATCGCATTCTACTTTCAGCTTTCCAATCTCCTGGTAAAGGTGATCTTTTTCCGTCTCGTTGTCCTTGCTGAGAGTCTGCCGCTGGCGCGAAAACAGCTCCGTTGCTCCCTGCAAAAGCTGCTTCTTCCATTGGGTCACCTGGTTGGGATGCACCTCAAAACGACCGGCGATCTCGTTGATGGTATGAGCGCCCCTGATGGCTTCCAGGGCCACTCGGGCTTTAAACTCAGCACTGTATTGTCTTCTCTTTCGTGATTTAATAACATTCATAGGTTAGCGGATTTAGTGGTTCAAGACCACCTTATTCCACTGTCCAGTTTTCCCCGTCCATTTCAGAGAGGTTACTTCGGATGCCGGACTGCTTTTGATCCGGGAAGTGGATCGGCAGTTGGGCTTGACCGAACGAGCGGCCCGACAGTTAGTGGACAAACGGCAGAAGGGCAAAAGTACGCCATGAGGTATTGGGGATGCTGCGGCAGCGCGTTTACGGGCTGGTGGCGGGCTATGAGGATTTGAACGACTTTGATACCCTGCGCCACGATCCATTGTTGCAAACGGTAACGGGGCGCATTGAAACGTTGGCCAGCGCGCCGACTTTGTGTCGTTTTGAAAACGGGCAGGATCGGCGGGCGGCCTTTGCGGTAAACGAGCTGTTGGTCGAACAGTTCATGGGCTCCTTTGCCGAGGAACCCGAAGAGATCATCCTGGACTTTGCCGCCACCGACAATCCGGTGCACGGGCTCCAGGAGGGACGTTTTTTCCACGGTTATTATGATCATTACTGTTTTCTGCCGCTATATGTTTTTTGCGGTGATCAGCTGCTGGTGGCCTACCTGCGGCCGAGCAAGATCGATGCCAGCAAGCATGCCGGGGCCATCCTCAAATTGCTGGTTAAACGGATTCGCCAAAGCTGGCCCCGTACGCGGATTATTTGGCGCGCCGACAGTGGATTTTGTCGAGACCTGATACTCTCTTGGTGCGACCGCAACGAAGTTAGTTACATCGTGGGGATGGCTCGCAATGCACGCTTGCAGCAAGACGCCCAGCAGTTGCAAAAGCAGGCCAAAGAATGGTTCGAACTAAGGGGTGAAAAACAACGGTTATTCCAGGACTTCGTCTATGCTGCCGATTCGTGGCGATGGCTGCGGTTGGTCATCCATAAAGCCGAACACACCGCACAGGGGTCCAACCCGCGCTTCGTGGTGACGAACCTGCCGGGCGATCCCCAGGAGCTTTACGACAAGGTATACTGTGGCCGCGGTGAAATGGAGAACCGAATCAAGGAACAGATGCAATTGTTCAGCGAGCGCACCAGCGCCCATCAATGGTGGGCCAATCAGTGGCGATTGCTCTTGTCGGCGCTGGCCTACACCTTGATGGAAGCCATGCGCCGGTTAGCCTTAAAAGGGACGAAGTGGGCGCGGGCCCAATGCCACACCCTGCGGCTCAAATTAATCAAGATCGGAGCGGTCATCGTGCGCAACACCCGAACGATTCACTTTCACCTAAGTGAGAGTTATCCTTGGGCCAGTCTTTTCAACCATGCGGCCCGCCGATTGGTGCCAACCTAAAGGGTGCATTGGTGCTGCCCCCGGCACTACCGAACCAATGGGGGAAAGGGGGCAGTGTCTCTACACCCTGAAAAACACCTAAAAATCAAGACGATCTGCTCAAAATACAAAGAAATCCATCTCCAATAGCAATAACGAGCCAAACTTTACCCTTCATGAAATATCCGGGTTAACACTACCCCAATACAGACTGGGTTACCATAGGTTCAAGTTATATTACCATACCCGGGAAAGAGACTCAAGCTTTATACTAGAGGCTGTCCCAAAAATATAAAGATTTTATAGTCAACTGGATGACGTTGATAAAAAGAGCCGGAAAGAGCAAGTTTTTGCTCGATCCGGCCAAAAAAGGGTTCTATAATTGAGTTAGCGAAAATCAATATGGCCCTTTCTATGAATTTCTATGAAAAATATAGCCATCCAATGCCTCCTGCGTCCAGCTTTAACTGTGGTCGACCGGTGCCTCGATTACGATAACTTCCGCGCCACCATTGATCGAATCGATCGGCTGCTGATCGACTCGGAGGTGGAATCGCAGGCCATTGAGCTGGCCTTGGAGGGGTGGCCGCCAATGGGTCTAAAGGCCCGGCGGCAGCGGGCCAGTTTTGCCATCAAGGCACTGCGCATGGATACGCTGGGCCGTCTGCTCGGAGGGATTTCGTTTCGGCATTTGTCGCGGGCTCTGGGCAGCAGCGATCTGTTGGCCGACTTTTGCCGTGTCCGGCAGATCGATGGCATCAGGGGCATCTCCAAAAGCACCCTGGAGCGGGCCTCGAAGTTTTTCAGCGAAGAGCAGTTGAGGGCCTTGCACCGGACCTTGACTGAGGTGGTGGGCGATGCCCTTCTGGCCCGGCAGGTGGGATTGGACAAGCCGATTGACCCCACCATTTGCCTGATCGACGGCACCTGTTTGGAGGCTAACATTCATTGGCCGACGGACTGGGTATTACTCAAGGATGTAGCCGGCACGTTGCTCAAAGCGATCCGGCTGATCCGCGAGAAGGCCGGTTTGCGCCATCGCATGCCGATCGAACCGGAGCCCTTGGCTCGGCAGATGAATCGGCTGTGCATACAGATGACCCACAGCCGGCGGCGAAAGGACAGCGCGCGGCAGCGCAAGGGTATCTTGAGGCAGATGAAAAAGCTGCTCAAACGGATCGGGGAGCATGCCCGCAGTCACCGGGAATTATTGCAAGCCTGCTGGGAGCAAAGCGATTACAGCGAAAAACAGGTCCAACAGATCCTCGCCCGGATGGAGCGCATGAGCGAGCAAATCCCGGTGGTCATCAAACAGGCGCACGAGCGGATCATTGGCGGCCGCCAGGTGAAAAACGCAGAGAAAGTCTTGAGTGTTTACGAACTCGATGGGCAGGTGATTGTGCGAGGTAAAGCGGGCCAAGAGGTCGAGTTCGGCAACACCCTGTTTTTGGGAGAAAGCGTTGAAGGGTACCTGCTGGACTGGAAACTCTACGGCAGCCGAACTCCAAGCGAAAATGAACAAATGCAAGAGAGTTTGCAAAGACAGAACCGCTTCAACCTGGAAGAACCCATAGCGGCCATGTGCGCGGACCGGGGATTTGCCTCCCAGCGGGCCCGCCGGCAGTTAGCCCAGGAGGGAATCTACGACGCGCTCTGTCCACGCGATCCGAAGCAGTTGAAAAAACGGATGGAGGAACCACTGTTCAGACAATTGCAAAAGCGCCGGGCCAGCACCGAAGGGCGGATCGGGGTATTGAAGAATCGCTGGCAGGCCGGGCGGTTGCGCAGCAAAGGCTTTGCCAACCGCTCGATCAGCGTAGCCTGGTCGGTACTCTCGCACAACCTATGGAAAGTAGCCAAGATGCTGGCCCAGCAAGACGAACTAAAAACCAAAGCGGCGGCCTAGAGAGCGGAAAAGCAAGGACAATACTTTTTCACAGCCGTACTGTCGGCTCATACAAAGAAAACCAGGCAACCGGACCCCAAAACCAGTATCCTAACGTCATAGGAGAGCAAAGTTGATACTCTCCCAAATGCAAATACCTCTAAAATGAGCGCCTATCAAAAGCCCTCGCAAAAATCACCCTTTTGGGACAGCCTCTATACTATGTCCTGATTGTACCGCATCCAATATTATCCTGCATTGCAAATCCTGTATCATGACACCTGACACATTGCGGCGCCACCAGATCGTATTTTCCGCCTCGATTTCTTTGCTATAATGGTTTGACCTGAGCGAGAAAGAGCTTTTTCTCGTTGATTCCAAGATGATCATGAAAAAGAAATATACTCAAATTGCGTTCAGGCTGGCAGGTGTTGCATTGCTAATATTCACCGGATGCGGCAAATCTCAGGAACCGGCTGTGGATAATGCCGCCGATGCCGAGGCTCAGACAGAAGACCCCGTTTCCAGCCATAGGGATCATTCGGAAACTTCTCCAACTCCCGCCCAGCCCGATGTTGATTTGGGCGAGGACGGTCAGGCGTTGAAAGCCATGGGCTACATGATCGGCCAACAGGTCGGGGTTCAGATTGGCTACAGCGAGGCCGAACTCGAATACATAATGATGGGAATCCGACATGCGTGGGAAACCGAAAATATGCCACCCAATTTGCAACAGCACCTTGATCGGGCCAAAACAATCGTGCAGAGCAAACGGGCAACCTATCTCCAAAAGCAACAGGAGAATGCCGAAAAGGATTCCATTCCCAACATTAAAGCGGGCGAAGATTTTCTGCAAGAATTGAGCGAGGATCCCGAAGTAAAAAAGACGGCCAGCGGCCTGTATTATAAAGTCCTGCAAGCAGGCGAAGGCAAAATTCCTAAAGAAACAGACTGGGTAAAAGTAAATTACCGGGGCAGCCTGATTGACGGCACGGAGTTCGACAGCTCCTTCAAACGCAACGCACCGGGCGAATTTGCCCTCAACCGGGTGGTCAAAGGCTGGACCGAAGGCCTCCAACTCATCGGCGAAGGAGGCAAAATCATGCTTTATGTGCCAGCCAGCCTCGGCTATGGGAACAGCCCCCGTCCGGGAGGAAAAATCAAAGCGGGAGACTTGCTCATATTTGAAATCGACCTTCTGGAAGTAACCGGTGAAAAGAAGCCGCCTCGGGGCTTACCGGCAAACATCCCGCCACCGCCCAGCGGACCGCCTCCCGGCTTCCCGCCCTCCAGAAGACCCCCGGATTTTCCCGCCAATGCGCCCAAGAAACCACCAGCCCCTCCCCCTGGAGCGACGATCCCTCAGGGCCATCCGATCGACTCGGGTTCATGACCTGAAACCAGGCGCAGCACCTTAAAAATAGATAAATTCAAAATTCGGCTATTCAGGCCGAAAACCGGATCAAAGACCTTTACAAGATGCGTATCTGGTTACTGGTTTCGGAATGGACTGGAAAAAACAGCGGCGGCATTGCCCGTTACGCCGCCAACTTTGCGGGGCTACTGGGGCAACAGGGTCATCAGGTAACGGTCATTACCGGCGACCGGCATGAAAGTTTGAGTGAAGTGGGACCGGGAGTGCAACTAGTGGCCGTGGAACCCCATGCGGAAAAGTTGGTAAAAACCATGAGCCGCCCGGCGATGTTGAGCTACCGGTTGGCTCAAACCGTTGAATCTCTGGCCCGAAGCCAACCCAAACCGGACCTGGTGGAGGTCCAGGATTACAACGCCCTGGGCTATTTTCTGATGCTCAATCGTTTGCTGGGCAGATCGACCCTGACCAATGTTCCCGTTGCCCTGTACCTGCACTCCCCGGATTTTCGCCTGCGGCAGATCAACCGCGAAAACCGCTTCCGGCTGCCGTTTTATTGGATTGGCCGGATGGAAAAATTCTGCCTCCTGGCCGCCGATGCCATTTTGTCCCCCAGCCGGTTTTTGCCGGACGACCTGAAACAGCACCTGAACCTGCCACGAGAACCGGAGGTCATCCCCTATCCTCTGGACAACAAAGGAATCGAAACCGAACCGTGTCCCGGAATCAACGACACGATTCTATACCCCGGACGCCTGGAGGTGCGTAAAGGCATCCTTAATCTGGTCGAAGCTTGCCATTCGCTCTGGTCGGAGGGCTTGGAATTCACCCTCAAATGCATCGGCGGGGACACCGGTTACGTTCCCGAAAAAACTACGGTAGGGGATTTTATTAATAAACGCTACGGGAAATGGATTGAATGCGGCAGGCTGATCCTGACTGGAGAAAAACCCCACGAAGCGATTATTGAGGAAATGCGTAATTCAGCCCTCGTGGTCATCCCCAGCCTATGGGAAAATTTCCCACACACCTGCATGGAGGCCATGTCGTTGGGTAAAGTCGTGGTCGCCAGCGAAAAGGGCGGGCAGGCGGAAATGATAACCGAAAACGGCCGCCACGGTTTCCTTTTCAATTGGGATAAGGAGCAAGATTTTGAGCAAAATTTACGAGCCGCCCTCAACCTTAGTCCGCAGGAACGCTTAAACATGGGCCAATCGGCTCGGCAGCGGATTCTGGCTTTATGTCACCCGCAAAAAATAGCCGAACAAAGGATCGAGCACATGCAGAAAGTGATCGAAGACTTTCAACCCGGCGCTACCATGCCCACGGTTTACTCCCCGGCAAAAAACCTGCCAAAATCGTCCCCTGAATCATCAACACCATTGACGCCCGGCCTGGTCACGGCAGCGCTGGAGAGAACAACCCCCGAAAGTCATATGGAAAGAGAGGTGGATTGTGTTCACAAATCCGATTATAAAACCGTGGAGGTCCGGGTCATCGAAAATGGCGATGGGGAAAGCTGGAAGCGGGAAATTAAGAAAGTCCGAGGCGAATATATGCTTTTTCTGAAAACGGGCACATTGCTGGGACCGTCTTTTATCCGCAAGGGGATCGAGGCACTCAAGAGGTTGCCAAATGTTGCCTTCGTTTATTCATGGTATTTTACGGACAAGGAACGATCTAATATCAAACCGGCCTGGAATATCGACCTGCCCTATTTTTTGGTCAAAAACATGGTTGGACCCGCCGTTTTAGCCCGCACGACTGAAGTTCTCAAAGTATTGTCCGGCACGAAAAAGCTGGCCGGAATAGCGGAAATATGGCCAGCATTGATCGAATCCGGAGCCATTGGCGTGAGCCTTCCAGAGCCCTTGGCCAGCATAGATGTGCTCCCTCCATCGTCGCCGGAAGGCACCGGCCAACCTCGACTGCATCGTGAATTTGGGTCGGATTTGAAAGAATTACGGAAAGCCAACGGCCCGGAAAATACCTGGATCGATCCATCTCTCGACTCGCTCTGGTTCAATGAAAAAAGGCGGCAAGAGAAACGCGACACCCGGTTGCCTTTCAGCCTGTGGCGCGGGAAAAAGTGAAAAGCGGAACATTGGCCATCCCTCGCGGTCAGGGCGCTATGCAGATCCGGTTGTTAATAAATACGTTGATTTTCCGGTTTTTTAAGCTAATGTTTAAGAGGAAAAAACAGAGAATTTTTTAATTCATATATGGCCATATTAGGCACAGTTTATGTTTTCCCCGTATTGTTGATGATTGCGGGCATATCTTTCGGCCAGGACTTCGGCAGCCTGCATGAAAATTCTCCCTTCGTGCCCTCCAATTTTAATCCCAGAAACAAGGCGAAGCCGATAAGAAAGAGCGCCAAGGACAACCGAAGGCCACAATTCGAGTTTCAGGGGGTTTACCAAATCGGCGAAAACTGGATGTTTTCCATCCTCAACAAAACGACCAACCAAAGCGAATGGGTGGGCCTGAACGACTCCTCCAGCAACTACCAAGTATCTCATTTCGACTCCGATACCAATACTGTCTCCTTCAACTACCAAAATACTCCCCAGGAAATTACCCTTAGAAAGAGGTCGGACAAATCGATCCCTGTTATTTTGGCCAAAAGCCAGCAGCGCCAGCAACCCAAGCGAAGAGTCCCGGTGAGGCGCAAGGTGAACCCCAAACTGCCCAAAAATCCGCCCACCGCCGCGCCCACCGCCGCCCCGTCCACACCGCCTCCCAGTTTCAGGCCACCGCCCCTGCCCACTTCGATTGCTGAACGGCGGGCCTTGGCTCGCAAAACGGCCATTTCTTCCATGGGCACTGGACAAGGTAATAACAGTAACAGCCTGTTCAAAGCGCCGACCTCAGGAACAGGGGGATTACCCCCCGGCATGACTGGACCGCCGACGGGCCGCCCACCATCAGCTCCACCTCCCGGACCGCCCCCGGGCGCACGCCCGCCTCGCAGAAATTAAAAACCCACTCAGGCCGCTGAAAGCGGTTTCAGATAGCCGGTCAAACAACGTCGGCAAAGCCTGGCTTTAGACGGGTAAAAATACGGTTGCCCAGGAACAGGATGACGAAACCGGCCAGGTAAATGTAAAGGAGCGGCCCGAATTCCGGGGTCTGTTTCCACAACAACACGTCGCGGCCCAGGCCAATGGCGTGAATGAGGGGATTGATGCGCAGGAGCGGCCAGATGGCCTCCGGCACCATGGAGGCGGAAAAAAAGATCCCGCTCATGTAGAACAAAACCGTGCTCACGAACTGGGTCAGCGGGATGAGGTCCCGGAAAAACACCCCCAGGGCGGAAATCATCCAGGACAACCCGAGGCTCATTAAAATGATCGGGAAAATGACGACCGGGAACCACAGGGCATTCCACCCCAGCCCCGGCCCCCAAACAACGACCCCGATAAGGCAGAGCAGCAGGCTGATCAAAAAATGATAAACCGAAGCCAGGACCGAGGCGGCGGGCAGAATTTCCAGCGGGAACACGATTTTTTTGATAAAATTCGGGTTCCCCAGGATGGATTGTGGTGCCATGAAAAGGGTTTCCGAAATGAGCCCGAAAGTAGTCAATCCGATAAAAATACCGAGCGCGAAATCGAGCGAGGTGGACCCTTCCACATGCTTGAAACGCCCATCGAAAATAATCCCGAAAATAAAGGTGTACAAACCAAGCATGAGGAGCGGGTTGAGGATCGACCACAAAATCCCCAGATAACTGCCCTTATGCCGCAATTTAACGTTACGGATGGTAAACTGCCACAAAAGCTCACGTTTACGATAAAGATTGCCCAAACCCATCAGCCCGAGCGGCGCTTTGGCATCCGCAGCCCCGCTCTCATCACTTTTTTCTTTAAAAATTTCCGATTGCACAATCCCAGCATAAATAAAAGAACCGCCCCCTCCTCAAGACAATTCCCACCCACCCCAACTAGAACCACCGTCAGCGCCCCAACGCCTGAGGATTATTTCCTTTCCAAGATGAGGGATAAAGCGTAAGTTTTCCGACGAGGCAATGAACCAGGAAATCGCCAGTTGGATTTTAGGAGGAATTTTTCTTTTATTTCACTTGTGGGCTTTTATCTGGGGTCCAGACGAACTGCCGCAGCAAAAACACAAATTCCTCGCTCTCTCAGCCGCTTTGCTGGCAGGTTTCCTAGCTTTTTTTCTAAGCGGGAGTATCGCTTTGGTCGCAAATCCCGATTTACCGCAATTTGGGAAAACCAGTATCCAGGCCGGTAGCGGTTTCGCGCTGTTTCTTATCGTTCTTCTTTGGTGGAGATCGGAAAAAGCGCCAATTAGCCAGAAGGGATTGCACAAAAAGCTCGATTTAATCATCGCTCAAAACGAAGCAATACAGGATGCAATGATTAAATCCCAGCCGCCAGTGGAGTCGGTTCAGGACGCGAATAAACCACTGCCTGAGGAGGAACGCGCGGCGTATGAGGAGCGAATCGCCGAATTGGAGCAAACGGAAAGGGAAGCTGAGAAATATAATCGCGAGTTGGAGCGGCGGCTGGAAACACATCTTTCTTTTGCAAGTGTATTACTGCGAGAAGCTAAATACAAAGACGCAGAAGCGGTTTGCGCGGCCTGTTGGAGGTTCACCCGGAAAATTCAAGTATTCTAAGTGGTCTTTTTATTGCGCTATACGCACAGGCCAAATTTCAGAGTGCGGAACAGCTCGTAAAACACGCTCTGAAGATTGATGAGCAAATATTAGAACCAAACCACCCCCTTATCGCCAGAGACCTAAACAACTTGGCCACACTGCTGCAGGCTACCAATCGTTTAAAGGAGGCCGAGCCTTTCATGCGCCGCGCCCTTGATATTTTTGAAACATCCTACGGTTCCGACCATCCCGATGTCGCTACTAGTCTCAACAACTTAGTAGCACTACTGCTTGACACCAACCGCCTCGATCAGGCCGAACCTCTTATGCGCCGTGCCCTCCAAATCGACGAGGATGCTTACGGTCCCAATCACCCCAATGTCGCTTTTGACCTCAACAACTTAGCCCACTTACTGCAGAATACCAACCGTCTCGATCAGGCAGAGCCCCTCATTCGGCGAGCCCTCCAAATCGACGAGGATGTTTTCGGTCTTAACCACCCCAATGTCGCCACTAACCTCAACAACTTAGCCTCACTGCTGCAGGATACTAATCGCCCCGAACAGGCTGAACCGCTTTTTCGGCGTGCCCTCCAAATCGACGAGGATGCTTTTGGCTCCAACCACCCCGATGTCGCCACTAACCTGAGCAACCTAGCCGCACCCTAGCCGCACTACTGAAGGCTACTAACCGTCTCGAACAGGCAGAGCCCCTCATTTGTCGCGCCCTCCAAATTGACGAGGATGTTTTCGGTCCCAATCACCCCAATGTCGCCATACGCCTCAATAACCTAGCTACACTGTTGCAGGTCACTAATCGCCCCAAACTGACGTGTACTGGATTTGTTGGACACGGGATTCTCTTATATTCATTGTTTATTGATTAGTGTGTCAGGCGGCTTGTTTTGGTAAAGGGTTTTGTTTTCTCGTTGCCCCCCATGGGGGGCAAATATTTTCCTCGAATTGGACTGGGCTTTGGTAACTCAGAGAGGAATGTTTGCGATATCGGTTGTAGAAGATTTCCACGTATTCGAAGACAGTTGATCGCAGTTCGCGCTCGTCGGCAAAGTGGCGGCCTCGAATCGTGCTGGTCTTGAAGCGGCCGTAGAACGATTCCATGGCCGCGTTGTCGTAGCAGTTGCCTTGGGCGCTCATGCTCGGCTTCATGCCTAGTTCAGAGACCAGCCTCTGATAGTCGTCGCTGGCGTAGGGGCTGCCCCGATCGCTGTGATGAATAATCCCGGTGCGCAGTGTGCCGCGGGTCATGGCCGCGGCTTTGAGGGCCTTGCCAACCAGCTTCGCGTCGTTGTGGTTGGAAACGCTCCAGCCCAGCAGGCGTCGGCTGAACAGGTCCATCACCGTGGCCAAGTACATCCAACCGGCCAGGGTCCGTAGGTAGGTCGTGTCCGCCACCCAGACCTCGTCGATATGGGTCGGCTGGCCATGCTTTTTAAGCACATTGGGGCTGTAACCATAGGGATGGTTACTGTTGGTTTTTAATGGCTTAAAGCGTTTACTCTGGGTGCTTTTGATTCCCATTTCACGCATCAGACGCAGAGCCCGGTCACGGCCGCAATCGATGCCCTCATCATCCTTCAGATGGCGGTGCATTGGCCGATGCCCATAGCGGCCCTTGGCCTCTTTGTGTACCTTCAGGATCGCCCCCTTGATTCCCTCGTCCTCGATCCGCCGGGCCGAGGGCGCTCGGTGCCTCCAGCAGTAATAGCCACTGCGACAAATCCCCATCGCCGAGCATATTTCCTCGATCTTGAAGCGCCCCTCGTTGTCTTTGACAAACTGGTACTTCATTGTTCGTCCTTGGCAAAGTAGCCCACCGTTTTTTTTAGTATCTGGTTGATCCGCTCCGAGCGGCGCAGCTCTTTGCGAAGACGATCTATCTCGGCCGCCATCTCCTTCGGACTGCTCTGTCGCTTTGAGGTGGCTTCGCCCTGCTGATCGTCCAGATAGAGCCTCTTCCACCTATACAATTGGTTGGTGTTGACCCCAAGTTTGGTCGATACCTCGGTGGCGCTCAGACCATCGAGTATCATCAGTTGAACTGCCTCATTTTTGAACTCTATACTGCGTCTTCTTCCCATGCTTCGATTCTCCATTTAGGAGAATCTCGTGTCCACTTTTTCCAGTGCACATCAAACAGGCTGAACCGCTTTTTTGGCGCGCCCTCCAAATCGACGAGGATTCTTTCGGTCCCGACCATCCTAAGATCGCCATCCGTCTCAACAACCTGGCCCTACTGCTGAAGGCCACCAATCGCATTGATCAAGCCGAGCCACTTATGCGCCGTGCCCTCAAAATCGACGAGGATGCTTTCGATTACGACCACCCGAAGGTCGCCGTACGCCTCAACAACTTAGGTACACTGTTTAAGGCCACCAAACGCCTCGAAGAGGCTGAGCCCCTTATGCGGCGTTCGTTGGAGATTCTTGAGAACCTGAATTACGAGCACCCGAGTAAGGAAGCGGTTAGCAAGAATTTGGAAACTTTATTAAAAGAAATGGAGGAGCGCGGTGAGTGAGGGTTGCGACAATAACAAGCTGCCGGTGCCGGTGGTTTTGGATACTGATCCGGGGATTGATGATGCGGTGGCTTTGATGCTGGCTTTGGCTTCGCCGGGGGAGATTCATCTCGTCGGAATTTCCACCACGGGCGGGAATGTCGGACGGCAGAGCGCTTTCGAGAATGCCCACCGGCTGCTGCAACTCTTTGGGCGAGACGATTTGCCGGTCGGTTTTGGTTGGGGTGAAGAGGAGGATGCTCCGTCGGCCCGTCATATTCACGGGGCGGACGGCATGGGTGAAACGGGCCTGCCCTTGGCGGGCGAGCCGGAGAAAATTCCGTCGGTCGAACTGCTGGCGCGATTGGCCCGCGAGCACTCCGGGCGGCTTGTGCTGGTGGCGGTGGGTCCATTGACCAATGTGGCCGCCCTTTTGCGGGAATATCCCGATTGCCAAAAGGACATCGCCCGCCTCGTCGTCATGGGCGGAGCTGTCAAACGGAGCGGCAACGTCACTCCCGCGGCCGAGTTCAACATTTATAAAGACCCTGAAGCGGCGGCGGAAGTTTTCTCCTGCAGGCTGCCCCTGCAATTGGTCCCACTGGACGCCACCTGCAAAGCTCTTTTTCCTCCGGACCGTCTCGCCGCATTCGACTCCCTGCGCTCGCCCCAAGCGGATTTTTTCCGGCAGCTGCTGCGGTTTCATTTCCGGGCCAGCCAGCTGGCTTTGGGAGTGAAAGGCAGTTATTTGCACGATCCCCTGGCGGTGGCCTCGCTCATCGCCCCGGAGCTATTGCGGTTCGAGCCGGTCCATTGCGTGTTGGAAACGCAAGGGGAATGGACCCGAGGGATGACCCTCTGCGATTTTCGCTACGGCAGCAAAAAGCGCCAGAAACCTAACATCGAGGTAGCAGCCGATGCCGACGGCGAAGGGTTTATCGATCTGCTTTGCGAAAGGCTTTTGGCCTACTTGAAGAATTTCGAGGGATAAGCGTTCGGCAGGAAAACCGCTTATTCAGCCAAATTTTGGGCAACCTCACGGGCGAAATAGGTGAGGATCATGTCGGCCCCGGCCCGTTTGATGGCGAGGAGGGATTCATGGCGAATTTTTTCGAGATCGAGCCAGCCCAAACGGGCGGCGGCGTGGATTTGGGCATATTCGCCGGAGACCTGATAGGCCGCCACGGGCAAGTCGGTCGAGTCCCTCAACTCGCGAATGATATCGAGGTAGAGCCCGGCCGGTTTAACCATGAGGATGTCGGCCCCTTCCTGTTCATCGAGAAGCGTTTCCACTTGAGCCTCCCGGCGGTTGGCGGGATTGAGTTGGTAGGTTTGTTTGCCCAAAAGCTTTGTGCCGGCTGCCGAGGCGCTGCCCACGGCTTCGCGAAAGGGTCCGTAGTAGGCGGAATTGTATTTGGCCGAATAGGCCATGATACCCGTATTTTCGAAACCCTTCTCGTCCAGGCTTTGGCGAATCGCCCCGATGCGGCCATCCATCATATCGGAGGGGGCCACAAAATCCACCCCCGCCTCGGCGTTAAGCACGGCCATTCGGGTGAGGATGGCCACCGTGCGGTCGTTATCCACATCAGTTTTGTCCCCGTTGAGAACCCCGTCGTGCCCGTGGGAGGTATAGGGATCGAGAGCGATGTCCGTAATGACGGCGAGTTGCGGGAAATTATTCTTGATCATTTTCACCGCGCGCAACACGAGGGTGTTTTCATTGAGCGCGCCGCTGCCCTCCTCGTCCTTTAAAGAGGGTTCCAGGGCCGGAAAAAGCGCAACTGCGGGTATGCCGGTGGCGGCCAGGGATTCGCATTCCTTTATAAGATGATCGAGAGTTAACCTCTGCTGGCCGGGCAGGGAGGCAATCTCTTGCGGGGACCCCTGCCCATCGATGACAAACAAGGGCATTATCAAATCGTTCACACCAACTTGCGTCTCCTCAACCAGGGCGCGAATGGAAGCGGTTCGGCGCAATCTGCGGGGCCGTCGCGTCAGAATCATGCGAGATGATTTTGGCATCTTAGAAAGATTGCACGAAAATTGATTGAATCAAGCCCCTTTATTGTTTCCCTTGATGCTTCGCTAACCTCAGTTTCCTACAAATTAATTATAAATGCGCCTCTACGATACCATGACCCGCGAGATACAGACCCTCCGGGCGGAGGACGGGAAAAGATACCGCATGTATTGCTGCGGCCCTACTGTTTACGGGCCGGCCCATATCGGTAATTTTCGCACTTTTCTAATCAACGACATCCTCCGCCGGATGCTGGAAGTAGCTGGATTGAAGCCCCTCTATGTCCGCAACATTACCGATGTGGACGACAAGACCATTGCCCAATGCGAGGAAGAAGGGCTCTCCCTGGAGGCTTTCACCGGTAAATGGATAGACTATTTTCACGAGGACTGCCAAACCCTCAACATGGTTTCTCCGCATGAGGAACCCAAAGCAACCCGGCATATCGAGGAGCAGATAGAGCTGGTGGAGAAACTGCTGGCCAAAAAACATGCCTACCAGGCGCCCGATGGCTCCGTTTACTTCAAGGTAGAATCCTATCCACCCTATGGCAGGCTTTCCCGGCTCGACCGCAGAGAACTGCGCACCCAGGCCTCCACCAGCGGCGGCACCCTCAACCTGGCCGATAATTACGACCGGACTTCAGTAGCCGATTTCGCCCTTTGGAAAAGCCACAAACCGGAAGATGGCGATAATTTCTGGAATAGCCCCTGGGGCAGGGGAAGGCCCGGATGGCACCTGGAGTGCTCGGCCATGAGCATGAAATACCTGGGTCAACCTTTCGACCTGCACTCGGGGGGTGAAGACCTCTGCTTCCCTCACCACGAAAATGAAATCGCCCAGAGCGAAGCGGCCACGGGAAAACCTTTTGCCCGCCATTGGTTCCACGCCGTGCATTTGCTCGTTGATGGCAAAAAAATGTCCAAAGGCGACGGGAATTTTTTTACATTGCGCGATTTGCTGGAAGAAGGCTGGTCCCCCATGGTGATTCGTTACGCCTTGATTTCGGCCCACTACCGCCAACAATTGAACTTTACCCATAATGGCCTCCACGCCGCCCAGAGCGCCCTTCAAAAGGTGGAAAAATCGGTCGCCCGCCTGCTCGCAACCACCGGCCGAGGAGAGCAGGACTTTGAAAAAATACCGGTGGACTTTTCCGCTCTGACCGAAGGAGGCTTCTCCGAGTCGTGGAAAGCGCTGGAGGAAGACCTCAATGTGCCCGAAGCCATCGGAGCCATGTTCAGCCAGTTAAAAGAAACCGACCGTGCAGACCTTTCCAGAGAACAAGCCGAGATTACCCTGCGGGAGATACATGCATTGTTATATGCGCTGGGATTGAAGCTTTTTACCGAAAAACCGAAAGAAACCGAGGCGCCAGCTGAAGTCAGGGAACTGGCAAAACAGCGCTGGAAGGCCAAAACCGAAAAAGACTGGACCCAGGCGGACGCCTTGCGCGAACAGGTCAAGACTTTGGGTTGGACCATCAAAGACACCCGCGACGGCTACGAACTGGAGGCGCTTTAATTTGGCTTCGTTACTCGACCCTGACGATACATCTTGACTTCCCCCCCGGCAAAACAACCCTTCCAGTCAATCTATGCTCATTATCACAGAGACGACCACAACGCGAACTGCCACTGCAAGGGCGGGGTCTTTCGGCTGTGATTGACCAAAACATCGACATAGCCGTCATTTCCCACAGGCCCAACGCAGCGAATTTGCCTTGGGCTTTTTTATTTCCAAATTCAAACAATTTCCCCACCATAGCGAAGCCATGAAACAAATGTCTCCCCTGCAAGAGATTCGTCATTCGGCGGCTCACATAATGGCCACTGCGGTTCTCCGGTTGTACCCGGAGGCCAAGCTCGACATCGGACCGCCCACCGACACGGGTTTTTATTACGATTTCGATCTCGATCATAAATTCACCGCCGAGGACCTCAAAAGCATCGAAGCGGAAATGAAAAACGTGGTAAAGGAGCGGCAGCCGTTCGAGCGGATCGTAGTTACCCGCGACGAAGCGGACAAGTTTTTCAGGGAAATCGAGCAAGATTACAAAATCGGCCGATTGGCGGACATCCCGGACGGGGAGCCCATCACTTATTATCGCAACGGAGAATTTATCGACCTTTGTGCCGGCACCCATGTGGAAGATACCGGCAAAGTGAGAGCTTTTAAACTGCTCAGTGTGGCAGGAGCCTACCATCGGGGGAGCGAGAAAAACAAGCAATTGCAGCGCATCTACGGCACCGCTTTTGCCGATAGGAAGGAGTTGAGGACTTACCTTCATCAACTGGAAGAGGCAAAAAAACGCGACCATCGGAAAATCGGTAAAGACCTGCGGCTATTCCATATCGACGACGATGTCGGCCAAGGGCTCGTTTTATGGGCCCCCGCCGGGGCCGTCATCCGGGAACAATTGCAAACCTTCATCGCCGGGGAGCTTCGCAAACAGGGCTATAGACAGGTCTTCACACCCCATATTGGCAGACTGGGGCTTTTCCGCACTTCGGGCCATTTCCCCTATTATAGCGACTCGCAATACCCTCCCATTGTCCATCGGGCGGAGTTGAGCCACCTGGCGGAAGAGGGTTGTTCCTGCGCCGAGTTGTCCAACAAAATCGATACGGGCGAGATCGACGGTTATTTGCTCAAACCGATGAACTGCCCCATGCACATCAAGCTGTTTGCCTCCCAGCCGCATTCCTACCGCGACTTGCCGGTGCGCCTGGCCGAGTTCGGCACGGTCTATCGATGGGAGCAATCGGGCGAGTTGACCGGTATGACCCGTGTGCGCGGTTTCACCCAGGATGATGCCCACCTCTTTTGCACCGGCGAACAGGTCGAGGACGAAATCAAGGGCTGCCTCTATCTGGTAAAAGTAATTTTGGGCACTTTGGGCATGTCGGATTACCGGGTGCGGGTGGGTCTGCGCGATGCGGACTCCGACAAATACACCGGCAATCCCGAAAACTGGGCCAAAGCCGAAAGCATATTGCTGGAAGTGGCCGAAAGCATGGGCGTGCCGTTCACCAGGGAAATCGGAGAAGCCGCCTTTTACGGCCCCAAGATCGATTTCGTGGTGCGCGATGTGATTGGCCGCGAGTGGCAACTGGGAACCGTCCAGGTCGATTACAACCTGCCTGAACGTTTCGGGCTGGAATATATCGGAGCGGACAACAAGCCGCATCGTCCGGTCCTTATCCACCGGGCTCCCTTTGGTTCCATGGAACGCTTCTGTGGTGTTCTCATCGAGCATTTCGCGGGCAATTTCCCCACCTGGCTGGCGCCCGAACAGGTCCGTTTGTTACCCATCACGGACCATCAAAACGAATTTGCCAAAAATATTTTCGATAGCCTTTTCGAAAAAGGAATCAGGGCCACTCTGGATTCGCAATCGGACAAACTGGGGGCCAAAATTCGGCGAGCGGAAACGGACAAAGTCCCCTACATGCTCATAATCGGAGCGAAAGAAGCCGAACAAGGCGCGGTCTCGGTGCGGTCCCGGGTCAACAAGGAAAATGAAGGCTCCCTCCCCGTGGAGGAATTTATTGCCCGAATTAAAAAGGAAATCGACAACCGTGCTCTCCCCATTTCCGCCCCGTCCTGAAAACTACATCCAGCATCCAAAATCATGCCTTACCTGCATATCCGAACCAATCAAAGCCTGGATGCTTCTCAAAGTGAGAAAATTCTGCAAATGGCTTCCCAAATTTGCGCCGAAACCCTGGGCAAACCGGAAGAATTCATGATGGTTTCCATGGAAGAATCCCGCCCCTTGATGATGGGTGGCGATTCCGCCGCTGCCGCCTTTCTCGACTTGCGCTCCATCGGATTTCCGGAAGGCTCACAATCGGACTTGTCGGCCAAACTCTGCCAACTGATGGGCGAATCGATGAACTTGCCCGCCGACCGCGTTTACCTGAATTTTCAAAATATAGGACGCGAAGACTGGGGTTGGAACGGAAAAACATTTGCTGGTTGAGAAACCAACCGCCGCCGTTTTATTAAAGTTTTTTAAGAAAATCGTCCTCCGACCACTTGGTGCCGTCTTTGCGATACGCGATCGTGCCCGTCTCGTCAATGAGGATGGTGGCCATGGTATGGTCGTAGGTATTGCTGTGGACGTCCTTCCTGGCCGCAACACCGAACTGCAAAAGCAAATCTTTAACCACCCCGGGGTCGCCCGACAACAGCATGAAATTGCTTTCATCGATTCCGCGGTCGATCATGTATGTCTTGAGAATGCCGGGGCTGTCGTATGCGGGGTCGAAAGTTATGGAGATGAGTTGGAGGTTATTAACATTCTCCTCTCGCGCCCTCTGTTGCAGTCTTTGCATTCGCTGGATGGCGGCGGGGCACATCATGGGCATGGGGCAGCGTGTAAAAATAAAATTCAGGACCACTTTTTTTCCCCGTAGGGAACGGGACAGCACCACATTGCCGTCCTGATTATAAAGGGCAAACTCGGGGATGGCCTCCCCAACGTGCCTAAATGGAGCAGGATCGCGTGAAAGTGTGTCTTCGTGCAACTGGCGGTTTACATTGTTGACGACTCTTTCGGCAAACTCCCTGGCCGGCCATATCGTTTCGAGTCGAAGCGTTTCCCCCTCGCGAGCCACATTTCCCCGGATGCGGGTTCCGGGTTTAAGGATGAGGGCATCGCCTTTACCGATGGCAAACTCTGTCTCTCCGGCGGCCAGCACACCGGCCACCCCGTCATGTTTAAGAAGCAAAAGCCGCTTTTCGGCGGATACCGAAACGACTTCACCACCTAATTCCATGTTTTCGGCCGCGCTGGCAGTTACATGCCCATTGATTACGACGCTCAATGCCGCCATTTTTACAAGGAATCTGAAATAATTCATCATTTGTTTTCTATCTTGCTATGCCAATGCCGACAGGCATATTGGCTCGTCTTTGGTATTTAGCCAGCGATAAGAGATCAGATGCCTATTTCCTGTCAACGAACTAATCACTACAAACCCGGCCTGGCCTGGTTCTGCGCGGTCCCGCTGGTAACGGCCATCGGGCTGCTCTACGCGGGCGGGTTCACCACCAGTATCGAAGCCGGCATGGCATTCCTCGATTGGCCGCTTTCCAATGGCACACTGAATCCTGAAGGTTGGCTGCAAGACCGGGAAATGCGGGCCGAACACAGCCACCGGTTGCTGGGCATGGCAGTGGGATTTTTAATAATAATATTGGTATGCTGGATCTGGCTGAAAGAGGAACGCGCCTGGCTCCGCTACCTCACTTTAATCTGTCTCCTGGCCGTCATAGTGCAAGGCATCCTGGGTGGCATGCGAGTGCGTTTCGACGCACTCAACACGGGCGCGGAAAACAACCGGTTGGCCCAGGGATTTGTGCTCGTTCATGCCCTGGGAGCACCATTCGTGCTCTGTCTGCTGGTCAGCATTGCTCTGGCCCAGTCCAGAAACTGGATCGAGCGACAGGCCGGCCTGCAAACACCTACCGGAAGGCTGCTTCGCGGGCTGGGCCTGGGCGTCTGCCTGCTATTGCTCCTGCAAATACTGGCCGGGGCAGTAGTGAGGCATAGCGACGCCGGGCTGGCCCTGGTTTCTTTCCCCTACTCCACTCCCAATGGCGATTGGCTGCCCCCCTACTGGAATTGGGCCGTGGCGGTAAATTATATTCATCGCATCGGGGCATTGCTGACGGTAATTTCCATTCTGGCGTTCGTTTCCCTGGTTTGGGTCGATAAAAACACCCGTCATGCTTTCGGGCAGCTTGCCCTTCTCCCCATTGTTCTTTTGGCAATACAGATTTTTCTCGGGGCTGTGGTGGTCTGGAGCCGCCTCAATGAACACGCCGCCACACTCCATACACTAGTGGGCGCTTTTCTGCTTGCGAGTTGCTGGATGCTTACTTTTTTATCATTCCGCTTGCCTTTGAGGGGTATACAATCCGAATCTCTCTCCGCGGCCAATCAATCCAACCCCCTCCGCGGCCAATCAATCCAACCCCATTAGAAAAGATACCGCACCCCTCTCGACGAATCCATGAACCTGAAACCAGCCAGATTTCAATACGAATCGAAAACCGAGACCGGTCTCCTATTGGGGGAGTCCGTAAGGGAAAAATCCCGCTACCTGGATTATTGGGAATTGACCAAGCCCCGCCTCACCATGCTCTCGGTCATCACCGCTATTGTCGGTTATCTGGCCGCTCTGCCGATTCGCGATTCCTCTGTGTTGACGATTCTCATCATCGGGACATCGCTGGCTGCAGGTGGAGCGGCAGCCCTCAACCAGTGGATGGAGCGTGCCGCCGACGCCAAAATGGTACGCACCCGCGGGCGGCCCATACCAACGGGTCAAGTCACTCCGGAGGCCGCCCTGGTCTTTGGATTGATCCTCTGCCTGTCCGGAGACCTGCTTCTTTATGCAGGGGTAAACTGGCTTGCCGCATTGCTGGCATTGGTTACTCAAATCGCTTACCTGCTGGCTTACACCCCGTTGAAAAAACTCACACCCTGGTGCACCGAAGTCGGTGCCATCCCCGGAGCCTTGCCGCCGCTAATCGGCTGGGCAGCGGCAGAATCAGGCATTTCGACATTGGGCTGGATTTTGTTTGCCATTTTGCTTTTCTGGCAGATTCCGCATTTTATGGCTCTGGCCTGGACTTTCCGCGACGATTACGCAAAAGCCGGTTTCCCCATGGGCTCGGTCGTCGATCCGACGGGCGGCAGAATTGCCCGCCAGGCATTTATTTTCACCCTCCTGCTTACAGCCAGCAGCTTTTTACCCGCTTTTTTTGGGTTCACGACGATTTTTTACACCTCCCTGGCTGCCGTGCTTGGCCTTTGGTTTTTATTTACGGCCACGCGCTTTCTCCTCGCCATCGACCGTGAATTGGCCGCCAGAAAACTCTTTTGGGCCTCCATCGCCTACCTCCCCATTCTGCTGGGGGGCCTCGTCTTCGATCGTCTTTTGCTTATTTAAATCATCACCCGGAAAACAAGGTTGAAAACCGGAGGATCGGACCCTAGAGTGGCCGATTTGATTTTCAGAACACCGAATCAACTGCCCGATGGTGTAATGGTAGCACGGCGGATTCTGGTTCCGTCTGTCAAGGTTCGAGTCCTTGTCGGGCAGCCATGCCTTATACTTATCAATGTCAATGTCTTATGAATTATTTTATATGATATTGCGTCTATTGTTTCTCTAGCCGTCCTTACTTTTCCTACTTTTTTACTTGCACTTGTGGCCCCTTTAGGTAGAGGCTGTCCCAAAAGGTTGATTTTTGCGAGGGCTTTTGATAGGCGCTCATTTTAGAGGTATTTGCATTTGGGAGAGTATCAACTTTGCTCTCCTATGACGTTAGGATACTGGTTTTGGGGTCCGGTTGCCTGGTTTTCTTTGTATGAGCCGACAGTAAGGCTGTGAAAAAGTATTGTCCTTGCTTTTCCGCTCTCTAGGCCGCCGCTTTGGTTTTTAGTTCGTCTTGCTGGGCCAGCATCTTGGCTACTTTCCATAGGTTGTGCGAGAGTACCGACCAGGCTACGCTGATCGAGCGGTTGGCAAAGCCTTTGCTGCGCAACCGCCCGGCCTGCCAGCGATTCTTCAATACCCCGATCCCCGATCCGCCCTTCGGTGCTGGCCCGGCGCTTTTGCAATTGTCTGAACAGTGGTTCCTCCATCCGTTTTTTCAACTGCTACGGATCGCGTGGACAGAGCGCGTCGTAGATTCCCTCCTGGGCTAACTGCCGGCGGGCCCGCTGGGAGGCAAATCCCCGGTCCGCGCACATGGCCGCTATGGGTTCTTCCAGGTTGAAGCGGTTCTGTCTTTGCAAACTCTCTTGCATTTGTTCATTTTCGCTTGGAGTTCGGCTGCCGTAGAGTTTCCAGTCCAGCAGGTACCCTTCAACGCTTTCTCCCAAAAACAGGGTGTTGCCGAACTCGACCTCTTGGCCCGCTTTACCTCGCACAATCACCTGCACATCGAGTTCGTAAACACTCAAGACTTTCTCTGCGTTTTTCACCTGGCGGCCGCCAATGATCCGCTCGTGCGCCTGTTTGATGACCACCGGGATTTGCTCGCTCATGCGCTCCATCCGGGCGAGGATCTGTTGGACCTGTTTTTCGCTGTAATCGCTTTGCTCCCAGCAGGCTTGCAATAATTCCCGGTGACTGCGGGCATGCTCCCCGATCCGTTTGAGCAGCTTTTTCATCTGCCTCAAGATACCCTTGCGCTGTCGCGCGCTGTCCTTTCGCCGCCGGCTGTGGGTCATCTGTATGCACAGCCGATTCATCTGCCGAGCCAAGGGCTCCGGTTCGATCGGCATGCGATGGCGCACACCGGCCTTCTCGCGGATCAGCCGGATCGCTTTGAGCAACGTGCCGGCTACATCCTTGAGTAATACCCAGTCCGTCGGCCAATGAATGTTAGCCTCCAAACAGGTGCCGTCGATCAGGCAAATGGTGGTGTCAATCGGCTTGTCCAATCCCACCTGCCGGGCCAGAAGGGCATCGCCCACCACCTCAGTCAAGGTCCGGTGCAAGGCCCTCAACTGCTCTTCGCTGAAAAACTTCGAGGCCCGCTCCAGGGTGCTTTTGGAGATGCCCCTGATGCCATCGATCTGCCGGACACGGCAAAAGTCGGCCAACAGATCGCTGCTGCCCAGAGCCCGCGACAAATGCCGAAACGAAATCCCTCCGAGCAGATGGCCCAGCGTATCCATGCGCAGTGCCTTGATGGCAAAACTGGCCCGCTGCCGCCGGGCCTTTAGACCCATTGGCTGCCACCCCTCCAAGGCCAGCTCAATGGCCTGCGATTCCACCTCCGAGTCGATCAGCAGCCGATCGATTCGATCAATGGTGGCGCGGAAGTTATCGTAATCGAGGCACCGGTCGACCACAGTTAAAGCTGGACGCAGGAGGCATTGGATGGCTATATTTTTCATAGAAAGGGCTATATTGATTTTCGCTAACTCAATTATAGAACCCTTTTTTGGCCGGATCGAGCAAAAACTTGCTCTTTCCGGCTCTTTTTATCAACGTCATCCAGTTGACTATAAAATCTTTATATTTTTGGGACAGCCTCTAATTAGCGGTCAATAACTGTCAGACACAACATTCAAAAAAATTATTTTGAGCAGTATTTCAAAAGTCCTCGTTGTTGACGATCAACCGGTTAACGTAAAGTTGCTGCAGCGCAAGCTGGAGCAAAACGGGATGTTGGTTTGGCCCGCCTTCAGCGGACGGCAATGCCTCGACCAGGTAAAAAAGGAGACTCCGGACATCCTTCTGTTGGATATCATGATGCCCGAAATGGATGGATTCGAGGTCTGCAAAATACTCAAGGCAGACGAGGCAACCAAGGCCATCCCCATCATTTTCATTACCGCCAAATCCTCCAAAGAGGGAAAATTGCAAGGACTGGAAGCTGGAGCCGTCGATTATATTACGAAACCGATTGATCTTGATGAAACAATTGCCCGGGTAAAAACCCAGCTCCGTTTTCAACAAATCAACAGGGAAAACATTGATCTGCAAAAGCGCCTGAGCGACTCCCGGCAAACGGCAGCTATCGGGGCGATCACCCAAGGAATTTCCCACAACCTGAACAACCTGCTGGGAGTCGTGGTGGGATACCTGGACCTTCTCAAGGCAGCAAAAGAGGATCCGAAAATGACGGATCGCTGCATCAATTTGATGGACCAGTCCATACAAAGAATGGTCAATATTGTCCGGCAGTTGGGAACCATCGCCAATAATGAGAGATTTTCATTACAACCCCTTTCCCTGCAGCGGCTTTTAGACAACAGTGTTCGCCGGTTCCAGTTGGAAAACAACCTCTCCAATTCCGTGGTTGTGAATAACAAGCTGGAAAACCTGCTGCTGCCAGCGAACGTGGAAGCCTTTGAAAGCATCCTTGGCAACCTCCTCATAAATGCCCTCGAAAGTTATCCCGAAGGAGAAAATAACCGGAAAATCACCATCGAAACGGAATTGGTGGAATCCGATACTAATCGGCAGATTCGGATCCGGGTTCTGGATGAAGGAACCGGTATCGACCCAAATGTTAAAGATCATATCTTCGAACCTTTTATCAGTGGGAAAACCTCCGTTGGACATGGAATGGGTCTGACCATTGCGCGTCACGGAATTCGCAATCTGGGTGGCGAACTTCTGCTCAAGCCAAGAATCGATGGGGGTATTTGCGCGGAGTTATCCCATCCCATTTGAAAAATCCTTATCCTTCTCTTCGGGATAATCCGTGCCCGGCCATAAATTCCGCCTCGACAGCGAGTTTCGAGCCCTCTTAACTCAAAAAGGTGAAGGTCAAAGTGTCATTTCTGGGCGCCGGGCGCATGGCCACTGCCATAGTTACAGGCATACTCCGCAAAAATCTTTATACAGCGGAGGAGTTGGGCTGCCTGGGCGCACCGGACGGTTCCGCCGAGGCTCTCTCCACCCAAACCGGAATCCGCCACATCCCGAATCTCGAGGAATTATTATCCCAATGCGAAATAATTGTCCTCGCATTCAAACCGCAGCAATTGTCCGAAATGGGGCCGGTCCACGCCAAGCTCTGTGCGGGCAAACTGGTGATTTCCATCTTGGCAGGCTCCACCCTGGCAAGACTGCAGGGAAAGTTTCCCGAAGCCGCAAACATCATCCGCGCCATGCCCAACACTCCCGGCCAGATCGGGGCGGGCATCACCTGCTATGCAGCGAAAAAAGAACTTGAGCCTGCCGACCGGGAAACAACGGAAAATATTCTCGCCTCCATGGGGCCGGTCATTCCCATTAAGGAAGAATACCTGGACGCCGTAACGGCCCTCAGCGGAAGCGGCCCGGCTTACGTTTTCGAATTCGTGGCGGCCTTGCGCGATGCCGGCATTGAGGCCGGCCTGGAGACGGCCGTGGCCGAGCAACTCTCCCTGGAAACGGTTCTTGGGGCGGCCCGCCTGCTGGCCCGCAGCGGGGAGAAACCGGAAACCCTTCGAGACTGGGTCAGCTCCCCCGGCGGAACCACCCTGGCCGGCCTGGAGGTATTGAGCAAAGGAAATTTCCGGCAACTCATCGGAAACACCCTGCAAGCCGCCAAAAAAAGGTCTATCGAGCTCTCCCAAAGCTAAGAAAAAAATGGTGGGAGATACTGGACTCGAACCAGCGACTTCTTGCGTGTGAAGCAAGCGCTCTAACCAACTGAGCTAATCCCCCAAAAACCGATCACCGATGTGGGCCGGGTGTCTGGTAGAAGGTCTACTTTGCCATCCCGGGCGTCTTCGTCAATTCCTGAAAATCAGTATTTCTCCCGCCGTTGACAGATTTCTGAATTTTTCCAGCCTACAGAGGCATTTTTTTGGCTTGGTTCGGACATGAAAATACCTGTGGATTGGCAAAGACATGCAGCCTTTTTTCTGGTATAAGATTGTTTTAAAAATTATTCACCGAATTTATTCAGCGAGAGGAAGTAGGTCGCTACCTTGATTTTATGAAACGAGCATTAATAACCGGAATCACCGGCCAAGATGGTTCTTATCTGGCCGAATTGCTACTCAAGAAGGGTTACGAGGTGCATGGAATTATTCGGCGCGCCTCTACTTTTAATACTTCACGCATCGATCATATTTATCAGGATCCCCATATTGACAGTAACCGTCTCTTTCTGCATTTCGGGGATCTTTCTGACGGAGGCCGCCTGGCCAAGCTTTTTTACGATGTCGAACCGGAGGAGATCTACAACCTGGGAGCGCAGAGCCATGTGCGTGTCTCTTTCGACATCCCGGAATATACGGGGGATGTCACCGGTTTGGGCACGGTTCGCATGTTGGAGGGGTTGAGGGAGGCCGGCCTGGAAAAGAAAGTTCGGTTCTACCAGGCATCTTCTTCCGAGATGTTTGGGAAAGTGCAGGAAGTGCCCCAGACCGAGAGAACGCCCTTCTATCCTCGTTCCCCTTATGGGTGCGCCAAAGTATTTTCCTACTGGTTAACTGTTAACTACCGTGAGGCCTACGATTTGCACGCCAGCAACGGCATTCTTTTCAACCACGAGTCTCCTCGCCGGGGGGAAACTTTTGTCACTCGTAAAATTACGCGTGCCGCAACCCGTATCAAGGTGGGTTTGCAGAAGAATCTTTTTCTCGGGAACATGGATGCCCGGCGCGATTGGGGTTACGCGCCTGATTTTGTGGAGGCGATGTGGCTCATGCTGCAGCAGGACCAGCCAGGAGACTATGTTATCGCCACCAGACTATGTTATCGCCACCAACGAGAACCATAGCGTGCGGGATTTTTGCCAGGAAGCCTTCGGGCACCTCGATCTGGACTGGAAGGAATTTGTGAAAAGCGATTCACGCTACGAACGCCCGGCGGAGGTCGATCTCCTCGTCGGCGATCCGGCCAAGGCCCGGCAAAATTTGAATTGGGAACCACGAGTGACATTCAAAAAACTTGTGCAAATCATGGTCGAGGCGGACCTGAAATTGGCTGAAAATGAATTGGCCTACCAACAGGCTTCATCAGGCTAATTAGTATCCCCGCAGACAAAAATAGCCCTTCTTCGTCGAGAGAAATGGAAAGCAGTAAACTCGAACTCAACGACTCCATTTTCGTGGCCGGCCACCGAGGAATGGTCGGGTCCGCCATTATGAGGAGTTTAGAGGAGAAAGGTTTTCAAAATATTCTCACCGCCAACCGTGACGAGCTGGATTTGCGCCAGATGGCGGTAGTGCGGTCCTATTTCGAGAACAGAAAACCGGACCATGTCATAGTGGCGGCCGCCAAGGTGGGCGGGATTCATGCCAACGCCACCTATCCGGCGGATTTCATCTACGACAACCTGGCCATCGCCCTCAATCTCATCCATTCGGCCCACCAATCGGGAGTCTGCCGACTGCTTTTTCTGGGGAGCTCCTGCATCTACCCCCGCGAGGCGCCCCAACCCATGACGGAAGAGGCTCTCCTGACCGGTCCTCTGGAGGCGACCAACGAGGCTTATGCCCTGGCTAAAATCGCGGGCCTCAAGCTCTGCCAATTCTACCGGCGGCAGCATGGGGCGCTGTTTCACTCCGCCATGCCAACCAATCTCTATGGCCCGGGTGACAACTACCACCCGCAAAACAGCCATGTCATCCCCGCCCTCCTGCGGCGATTTCACGGGTAGTGTATAAAAAAAGAATGTTATTTTGTATTTTTAGCTGTACAAATAGCGTTAGGCAGTTTATTCTTAGTGCATGGTTACTAAAATTATTAATTGTCGGCACTGTGGAAGTGAAAATATCATTAAATTTGGCAAGACGCCCAACCATAAACAGCGCTACCGCTGCCATGATTGTGGTAAACAAAGCCGCGAAAACCCCACAGTGAGATACACCGAAGAGCAAAAAGAAATGATCCTTCGAGTCTATCAGGAACGCAGCAGTCTACGCGGTTTACAGCGCGCCTTCGGGGTGAGTCCCAACACCGTTTTGAGTTGGTTAAAAAAAACGACAATCGCTGCGACCGCTCAAAAGCACGATTCTTGCGGCCCGCCGCCATGATGTCATTGAACTGGACGAACTGTGGTCTTTTGTGGGGCGCAAGAGCGATGCCCAATGGGTTTGGATCGCTCTTTGCCGACGCACCCGTCAAATCCTCTCCTATGCCATTGGGCCTCGGGATTGGTATCGTTGCCGGGAACTTTACGAGCGTCTGCCACGGGCCTACAAAAGATGTGCCACCTACAGCGACTTTTGGAGCACTTATGATGAAGTCTTTCCTCATAACCGATCCGTGGGAAAAGAAACCGGTGAAACGGCCCATGTGGAACGATGGAACAATACCCTGCGCCAACGACTGGGTCGTTTCACACTCAAAACCCTCTCCTTTTCCAAGCTTAAGAGTATGCATGAAACCTGTCTGAGACTTTTCATTCATCAATATAATCAAGAATTAGCCACCATTCCTACTTAATACACTACCGATTTCTGAAACGAGCTTACCCGTGGCAGGCGCTTGGGTAATTCCCATTTTGGAGTGTCCGGCTGCAATGACGACATTCTTGAGTTTCGGACTGAAGCTGATGATCGGCTTTGAATCGTAGGTCATAGGACGCCAACCGCACCATTCTTCTTCGACCGGATTGCCTAGTGGCTCCCGGGTAGTGTATAAAAAAAGAATGTTATTTTGTATTTTTAGCTGTACAAATAGCGTTAGGCAGTTTATTCTTAGTGCATGGTTACTAAAATTATTAATTGTCGGCACTGTGGAAGTGAAAATATCATTAAATTTGGCAAGACGCCCAACCATAAACAGCGCTACCGCTGCCATGATTGTGGTAAACAAAGCCGCGAAAACCCCACAGTGAAATACACCGAAGAGCAAAAAGAAATGATCCTTCGAGTCTATCAGGAACGCAGCAGTCTACGCGGTTTACAGCGCGCCTTCGGGGTGAGTCCCAACACCGTTTTGAGTTGGTTAAAAAAAACGACAATCGCTGCGACCGCTCAAAAGCACGATTCTTGCGGCCCGCCGCCATGATGTCATTGAACTGGACGAACTGTGGTCTTTTGTGGGGCGCAAGAGCGATGCCCAATGGGTTTGGATCGCTCTTTGCCGACGCACCCGTCAAATCCTCTCCTATGCCATTGGGCCTCGGGATTGGTATCGTTGCCGGGAACTTTACGAGCGTCTGCCACGGGCCTACAAAAGATGTGCCACCTACAGCGACTTTTGGAGCACTTATGATGAAGTCTTTCCTCATAACCGATCCGTGGGAAAAGAAACCGGTGAAACGGCCCATGTGGAACGATGGAACAATACCCTGCGCCAACGACTGGGTCGTTTCACACGCAGAACCCTCTCCTTCTCCAAGCTTAAGAGTATGCATGAAACCTGTCTGAGACTTTTCATTCATCAATATAATCAAGAATTAGCCACCATTCCTACTTAATACACTACCGGCTCCCGGAGGTAGTGTTGTGCGCCCCGAACCAGGGCGGTGAGTCGCCTGCGGTTCATAGTGTCATTGTATCCTGAAAATTCGAGAGTCGAACCAATCCGGTAGCCGGTTTGAAATTGAGTGACGACCACCTTTTCGTGGTCAAAAATCAAGGGTCTGGAAGGACAGAGTTTTGGCCGGGACATGGTAATCGAATAGCCTTTGCCAGGCTGTATGGGTATCTTGCAGCCCAAATCCCGTTCAAAAGCCGGTGTCCACGCGCCGGTGGCGATGACAACCGCATCAGATTCTATTTCGCCGGCATCAGTGGTAACAGCCCTGACCTTGGCGTTTTCAATGACAAACCCGGATACCGGGCACTTTTCAACGATACGAACACCTTCGTTTTCGAGCGATGTCCGCCATGAGTTGAGTAGTTTATCCGGGCGTAAATGGCAATCTCCTGGGTAAAACCATGCCTCGGCACAAACATTGGGCAGAAGCGATGGTTCCCTTTCCAGTAATTCGTCGCTATTGATGCGCTGTGCTTCAACATGGAAATGATCCGCCATAAGTTTGTTGGTCTCTTCGACAGCATCCAGTTCCTTCTTATGACGGTAGATAAAGAAATTGCCTTTAGATTCCCATTCGCAATTTATCGTCTTTAACCGCATCAGTTCGGCATAAAGAGAGCTGGAGGACAGGATCAACGAGTGAATGGCAGCGCCATTGCGCAACATTTTACCGGTTCGGCATTGTTTGGCGAATTGATAAAACCAATGAAAGAGGCCTATGTCTAAACGCGGCTTGATATAGAAGGGCGAGTCGGGCTTAGCCATCATCTTAAGTGCTTCCTTGATTGCGCCCGGAGTGATGTGCACTGGAAAAAGTGGACACGAGATTCTCCTAAATGGAGAATCGAAGCATGGGAAGAAGACGCAGTATAGAGTTCAAAAATGAGGCAGTTCAACTGATGATACTCGATGGTCTGAGCGCCACCGAGGTATCGACCAAACTTGGGGTCAACACCAACCAATTGTATAGGTGGAAGAGGCTCTATCTGGACGATCAGCAGGGCGAAGCCACCTCAAAGCGACAGAGCAGTCCGAAGGAGATGGCGGCCGAGATAGATCGTCTTCGCAAAGAGCTGCGCCGCTCGGAGCGGATCAACCAGATACTAAAAAAAACGGTGGGCTACTTTGCCAAGGACGAACAATGAAGTACCAGTTTGTCAAAGACAACGAGGGGCGCTTCAAGATCGAGGAAATATGCTCGGCGATGGGGATTTGTCGCAGTGGCTATTACTGCTGGAGGCACCGAGCGCCCTCGGCCCGGCGGATCGAGGACGAGGGAATCAAGGGGGCGATCCTGAAGGTACACAAAGAGGCCAAGGGCCGCTATGGGCATCGGCCAATGCACCGCCATCTGAAGGATGATGAGGGCATCGATTGCGGCCGTGACCGGGCTCTGCGTCTGATGCGTGAAATGGGAATCAAAAGCACCCAGAGTAAACGCTTTAAGCCATTAAAAACCAACAGTAACCATCCCTATGGTTACAGCCCCAATGTGCTTAAAAAGCATGGCCAGCCGACCCATATCGACGAGGTCTGGGTGGCGGACACGACCTACCTACGGACCCTGGCCGGTTGGATGTACTTGGCCACGGTGATGGACCTGTTCAGCCGACGCCTGCTGGGCTGGAGCGTTTCCAACCACAACGACGCGAAGCTGGTTGGCAAGGCCCTCAAAGCCGCGGCCATGACCCGCGGCACACTGCGCACCGGGATTATTCATCACAGCGATCGGGGCAGCCCCTACGCCAGCGACGACTATCAGAGGCTGGTCTCTGAACTAGGCATGAAGCCGAGCATGAGCGCCCAAGGCAACTGCTACGACAACGCGGCCATGGAATCGTTCTACGGCCGCTTCAAGACCAGCACGATTCGAGGCCGCCACCTTTGCCGACGAGCGCGAACTGCGATCAACTGTCTTCGAATACGTGGAAATCTTCTACAACCGATATCGCAAACATTCCTCTCTGAGTTACCAAAGCCCAGTCCAATTCGAGGAAAATATTTGCCCCCCATGGGGGGCAACGAGAAAACAAAACCCTTTACCAGAACAAGCCGCCTGACACACTAATCAATAAACAATGAATATAAGAGAATCCCGTGTCCAACAAATCCAGTACACGTCAGAGCGGCAAGAGGCAGAGAATGGCTTGGAGCAAAGAGTCCACAGTTGCCGTGAGAGCAAGCCGAACCATAAAGGCCACTATCGACAAGTGTGACCGTCCAACCGTCTTTGGCCAGATAATGAGCACTGGCGGCGCCGATAATGCCCCCACCTACAATTGTTACAGAACGGGAACTCATTCTTGTTTTCTGTTAGAACCTATCTCAATTTCGCTGATGAATGATGTTTGTTGCCTGCCAAGCCAATAGAATCTATTACAATTTCGTAAACAAAAAAACTTAAAGTCCGACCGTCGGGCGGGTCCTGTCTTGAGTTTGAGAAAGATTTCTATTTTTTTTTTGCGTCCTTTTATCTGTCTTTGCGTCTTTTCTTATAAATTAACACAGAAAAGAAAGAAATTCCCATGAATAATGATTCACCAGAGACCTACCCTCTTAACGCACGCACCCACATTGCTTTGCATGTCGGCGATCTGAAATGATCGATTGAATTCTATCGGCTTCTCTTTGGCCGGGAACCGTCAAAAGTGCGGGATCGATATGCCAAGTTCGAGCCCGACAATCCGAGCCTCAACATGGCCCTCAACGAGAGTTCCGAATCGAAACCCCAAAATGAAGGTCTTTCCCATTTCGGCATTGAGGTCGATTCAGCGGAAGCCGTCATGGAATGCGCGAAAAAACTCGAGCAGTCCGGTCTGAAAGTGCAGGTCGAGAAGCAAGTCACTTGTTGTTATGCCGTCCAGGACAAGATTTGGGCGAATGATCCCGACGGCAACGCCTGGGAGGTTTTTGTCGTTACGCAAAAGAATGCCTCCGTTTGTTGTGGTGAGCAAAAAGAAGAATCATTAACCGCTTGCTGTTGAAATGGTTAGCTACCTCAAAAAGGAGAATGTAAAAAAACCCGCATCCGCCGGCAGGGCGACGGAAAAGGTTTGGAGGGAATTCAGCACGAAACTGCATCATTTCATCCTTGCTCGGGTGAGGGACGAACATTTGGCGGAGGATCTGTTGCAGGAAACGTTTTTACGCATCCACAACGGAGTCGATTCCTTGAAGAAAATGGATCGTCTTCAATTTTGGGCCTTCCGCATCGCTAAAAACACGATTGCCGATCATTACAGGAAACGGCAGCCGCTTTTCGATTCCTTTGATTTGGACGCCATCGCGGAGACACAGGAGGAAGATAATTTCAATCGATTGGTGTCCGGCTGGCTGGAGAGAATGATCGGGTAATTGCCGCAAAAATACGGTATCGCCCTGCGCATGGCGGAAGTTGAAGGCGCCACCCAGCAGGAGGTGGCCGACAGGCTATCACTCTCCCTCAGCGGAGCCAAATCGCGCATCCAGCGAGCCCGGCGCATGCTCAAGGAAATCCTTCTAGCGTGCTGCCATATCGAGCTCGACATCGAAGGAAACGTCATTGATTACGGCCCGGCCAAAGGCTGCCGGGATTGTCGGCGCTAGGCAGTTGTTTATGGATGGCGACCATTTGACTGCATTAGCTGTCGAACACGGTCAATCGTCAAAAGGATGTGTAACTAGCCTGCCTCGGCCAGGTAGGAATTATCCGCCAACCAAGGAAAACCGGGAAATTTCCAAATGATCATTGCCCATAAAGGCGATGGAGATAGTAATGGGATAGTGTTCAGGACAATCAGGCAGGATTATCTTTTATTGATTTTGATAACACTGCTGCTGCCGACCGCTTTACTTTCCGGCCAGGGCCAGGAAATGCGGAAAATATCGGCAGTAGCGCTGGAAGATAAAATCTATGCCTCCTGGCTGGGGCAGTGCGTGGGCAATATCTATGGGCTTCCCCACGAGAACAGGTATATCGACGAGCCGGGTCCGGATGAATTTCCCCTGGGGTATTACGACCTCAGCCGTTTAGAGAAGAATGATGGGGCGTTTTCCGATGACGATACCGACATCGAGTACATGTATCTGCTGGCTATGGAAAAATACGGCCTCGAGCCGACTTATGGGCAATTGGCCGAAAGCTGGAAACACCATGTGCGGGGAAAGGTTTGGCTGGCCAACCGGGCCGCCCTGGCCGCCATGCATTATGGTTACAGCCCTCCGGCCACTGGTTTTAAGGCAAACAGCCCGCACTGGTTCCAGATCGACCCGCAATTGATCAACGAAATCTGGGCCGTCACCGCGCCCGGCATGGTGAGCTATGCGGCCGAAAAATCGACCTGGGCAGCCCGTATCATGGATGACGGCTGGGGCATCGAACCCACCTTGGCCTACGCCGCCATGTATGCGGCTGCATTTTTCGAGGCGGATATCGACAGCCTCCTGCGGGCCGGAAAAAGCGCCCTGCCGATCGAGGGACGATTTTTAAAATCCATCGAGTATGTTGAAAATCTTTACAGGAAACATCCGCAGGATTGGAAAATTGCCCGGCATAAGGTCGTGCAAAAATATTTTCATGGGGAACCGCCCGATACCCGCACCATATGGAATGCCAACCTGAATGGCGCCCTCGGTATTCAGGCCCTGCTTTACGGCCGGGGCGACTTCCAGCTAACCCTCGACCTGGCCTGCGCCCTGGGCATGGACGCCGACAACCAGGCCGCCACCATGGCCGGATTGATCGGCTTGATGAAGGGCTCTCAGGGGATTGCCCAAAAATTGCTTTTTCCGCTCCCCGGGCGCCATTGGGAAAAACCCTTGAACGATATTTACAAAAATGTCAGCCGCCACGATATGCCCGATATCGGCCTGCGCGAACTCGCCCGGCGGACCTTATTGCAAACGGAAAAATTATCCTCCAAAATGGCGGCGAAAAATGGAGTGAAGACGGGCTAGTCTATTACAAGATCAACCCCGAGGCTCGATTCATTGCTCCGTTGGAACTGCCGGCGGGTCCGCCGCCATTCATCGTTGCGGGAAAAAGTTTTCGCTTTCCCATACCGGTTTCAGGCGGCGAGCCGCCCTATCGTTGGGGTCTGCGAGGGGGAACCATTCCAGCCGGAGCCGCTTTCAGGAACGGCGTCATCGAGGGAAGGGTGCCGGGTGCGGGTCTTTATAAACTCCGCGTTGAGGTAAAACAGGGTGGCGAAAATGCCGAACGCGAATACCGGCTCCTGGTGCGCGGAAAAAACCTGGCCCCAAGCGCCGCGCGGGTATTGGCCGGAGTCCGAAAAACCAATACGGCAGTGCGCGACGCCATGTGGCTGTCGGTGCCTCGATCCTTTTACGCCGATGACCTGGAATCTATCATCCGGGACGGCCAAACGCTGGGCCCCGGCTCGACCTTTTACAGTATTGAGGGAGAAGTCGCCCGCCAACGGGATTTCTATGGCTACGAATGGGACGATGAGCAATTGATCGGGCTCATCGCCTATCACACCGGAACGGTGGAGGAAAACGGTGGCTGGTTCCAGTCCTTGAAGACTGAATACCGGGATGAGATAGGAAACTGGCGTGAGGTCGAAGACTTGGTTTTAAGCCCAAATTTGCCCCCTGAGCTACCCGATGGCGTTAACCCATACAACAAGCCCCATTTCGTGGAATACCTCTTATACCAAATCGCAAAAGGATTGATAAAGATTAAAAAACAGCTATAGAGGCGGAATGAGAAGATATATGGGAACCGATGAAGACCGTGAACGTATCAAGAAATTGCTCAACAAAGAGGCTGTCGGCTGGCGTAAAGAGCGTTTGGTGGCATTAAAAATGGGCTTCCAGCCGCACCACAGCATTGATGAAATTGGAGCCATCGTGGGCCGAGGCAAAGCGACGATCCAGCGTTGGTTTGACAAATATCGTGCTGCAGGGCTCGGGGCGGTGCTTACACGCGCCTACAAAGGCGGGATCAAAAGCCGTTGCGACAAAGAGGTGGAGGCCTTCTTGCTCAATGGTTTGAAGGTCGCGCGCTGGAACACAGCCGTTCAGGCGGGGCAAGAGCTGGAGCGACATTTCGGGCGCTCCTTCGCCTACAAGACGGTGTGGCGATGGCTAAAAAAATGCGCCGGGGTGCTTCGAGTCCCTCGCCCCGTGCATGAGAAACGGGACTCGGCAAAAGCGGAAGCGTTCAAGCGAGACTTTTTTAAGATCCTCCAGGAGCTTTCCCTCACCCGAGGCAATCGGGTTCGGGTGTGGTTTGCCGATGAAAGCCGTTTTGGTTTGCTTCCGGTGTACCGCCGGTGCTGGACGCAAAGAGGGCTTCGGCCGCACAAAAAATATCAGACAAGATACCAGTGGAGCTACTGTTACGGAGCCCTCGACGTGGTCAACGGCGAGATGGTATGCATCCAAACCCCTAGCACGAATCTACAGTGGACGGAGGCTTTCCTCCAACAGATCAAAAAGCAATATCCTGAGGAGGAACATGTGGTTGTATGGGACGGGGCAGGCTTCCATCCGCACGACTCGGAGCACCCCAACGTCCCCCCGGGCATACATATCGTGAATTTGCCGCCGTATAGTCCTGAACTCAACCCGATTGAAAGACTTTGGGATATGATACAGGATCAAACGGCCAACAAACTGTGGCCGAGCATTGAGCGACTCGAAGAAGTCGTCGCAACCCATCTCAAAGACTGGTGGGAGGACACTGAAAAAGTCCTCTCTTTAGTTGGCGGAGGCTGGCAGCACATTCAAGCAAACGCTTCTGCCAAATAACTTATTATCATACCTAATGAGATTTGGTATTAGCCTTCAAACCGGTGCGGACCAAAGCCGTCCGAATAATCGGAGAAGCGGGTAGCGCCCGACACTGGAAAAGCAAAAAGATACCGTTTACCTCCATAACCGAATTGAGCGTGCACGGACCTCTGCCGGGCTACAAGAACTTGTGACAATTAGAACTCGGCAACGGGAGACGGTAAGGATTTGACCGCGAAAATGGATTCTGGTAAGCCAGCCCATAAATTAATCGCCTGTTTATTTATTCCTCACCCCATTCATTGATGAAAGACAAATTGACCAATGCCGAAACTCGCCGGGATTTTCTGAAAAAAGGAGTCCTGGCCGGACTCGGCCCCCTGGCTCTGGCTTCCTTGGCGGGCTGCCAGGGCAAGGAATCCGCCAATGCCGTTCCCGCCGCCGGGGGAAGGCGAAAACTCAGGGCAGCCATCGGCAATGCCGGACTGCAAAGCACATGGTGCGCCCTCGGCAAAACCACCGCCGAGCTTTGGGGCGACATGCTCGACGTCGATGTGACCTGGTTCGACGGCGCTTTCAACCTGGAAAAACAGCGCAGCGAAATGGAGCGACTGGCCAACCAGGATTGGGATTTCGTGGTCGTGCAGGCCTACCAAATCGATTTTCTGGAGCCGGTGGTGCGCAAGCTCAAACGCCGCAACGTACCCGTCATCAGTATGGACACGCACCTGGTCGCTATGGAACGCATGAGAGAAGTCGGCGTGTGGATGCAAATCGAACCGGACCAGCAATGCATGGGGCGCACCAGCACCCAATATCTGATGGAAAAAATCGGGGGCAAGGGCAAGGTTATCCACATTGGAGGGGCCAGCGGGCATTCCGGGGCGCAGGGCCGCCAGGCCGGTTTCGAGGAAGTCGTCAAAGATTATCCCGATGTCGAGGTTGTCGGAGGTGGCGTGCGCTGGTGCGATTGGGAAAAAGAAAAAGCCCGTTCCACCTTCACCGCCCTGCTCAACCAGACGCAGGAAAAAATAGCGGGCGCCTTTTTTCATAGCGACGATATGGCCATTACGGCAGTCGAGGCGCTCAAGGGCAGCCGGCACGAGGGGATGGTCGTAACCGGGGTTGACGGGCAAAAAGAGGGCCTCACAGCCATCCGCGACGGCCGCATGGCCGCCACCACAGTGAATCCGGTATGCCTCATCCACATGACCGCCCTGGTCATCGGACAATACATCGTGCGCAATGGGGAAAAAATGGAAGACCTGCCCCTGCGGGTGGTCACACCGGGACCTCTGGTCAGCAGGGAGACCGGAAACATAGAAGCCTTGCTTTATATGGCGGATCCCTCCCATTGCCTTGTTTGAGAAAATTTTCATCGCGCGCCCATGCTTCTAAGCTGTGAAAATATCTCCAAATCCTACTCCGGGGTAGAGGCTCTCCATCAGGTCAGCCTGCAATTGCGGGCCGGAGAAGTGCATGGCCTGGTCGGCGCCAATGGGGCCGGTAAAAGCACCCTCATGAAAATTCTCTCCGGGGCTCTTTCCGATTTTGAGGGGGCGATCACCTTTCAAGACAAACCCCTGCAGATGGCCAACCCGCACGACGCCCTTGCCCACGGTATCGCCATGGTTTACCAGGAATTGTCTGGAGTGGGAAAATTGAGCGTGGCCGAAAATCTCTTCCTGGGACGCCAGTTGCGTGGCCGGTTCGGCTTAATCGACTGGAAAACGATGAACCGCCGGGCCCGTGAAATCTTGGCCTCTGTGGGGCTGGACCTAGATGTGACGCACCCGTTGGAGAGTTTTTCACTGAGCATCCGGCAAATGATCGAGATCGCCCGCTGTCTCCAGGCCGGAAGCCGTTTGTTCATTCTGGACGAACCGACCAGCGCCCTCTCCCCACCGGAAAAGGAGCGGCTTTTTCAGCTTTTGGCCAAACTGAGGGATGAGGGCAAAGGCATTGTGTTTGTCAGCCATTTTATCGAGGAGGTTCTCGAAATCTGCGACCGCGTGACCATTTTGGTGGATGGACGCTTGCGCTCGACCTTGCCCACAACCGGGTTGAGCAAACATGAAGTGATTCACGAAATGCTCGACGGCAAGGACATGGGCACCGAAGAAGCCATGGAAGAGGCGGTTTTGCTGCCTCCAAAATCGCTGGAGAAACCCTTAGTGCAATTGCGTTCTCTAAGCCTTAAGGGCGCCTGTAAAAATATCAGCCTGGATCTAAGGCCCGGCGAATCTCTCGGCCTTTATGGATTTGTGGGAGCCGGTCACCAGGAATTGGCCCACTGCCTGTGCGGTTCCAAAAAGGCGGATGGCGGTGATTTTATTTGGGAAAACCAGTCCATTCCCATGCCTACACCGCACCGGGCGGTGCAAATGGGGATTGCTTTTGTAGCCGCAGACAGAGCGGCTTCCATCGTTCCCAAAGAGGAAAATTACAAAAACATCACCATTGCCCACCTCGATTCTGCCATCGGACATTGGGTCACTCCGGCCAAAGAAATTGCCGTGGCCGCTCCTTGTTTGGAAAAAGTCGGCTGCCAACCCCCGGACCCGCGCCGCAAAACCGGTTCCCTCTCCGGCGGCAACCAGCAAAAAGTGGTCCTCGGCAAATGGCTGCTGGATGAAGTCCGGTTCCTCATTCTGGAAGAACCGACCCGGGGCATGGATGTGGGGGCCAAACGGGAGGTGATGAAACTGGTGCGCGATTTGAAGAAACAGGGGGCGGCCGTCCTCATCGCCAGCAGCGAACCGGAATTGCTCCTAGCCCATGCCGACCGCATCCTGGTCATGCGCCGGGGAGTCGTGACGAAAGAGCTGTTCGACTGCAAGGTGGACAAAGCGGAACTCATGCGCCATGCCTGAACGAGCCAACAAAATTACGCCTTTTACCATGCTTCCTTTAAAAACAATCCTGCGAAATCATGCTCGCGACCTGGCCCCGCTGGCCACTCTGCTGGCTTTGATTCTTTTTTTCTCCGTTTTTGCGAGTGGATTTTTCGACCTCTATACCTTTAGCTCGGTGCTCAAGCAGGCCTCCACACGCGCCCTCGTGGCCACCGGGCTGACCTTTGTCCTGCTCTGCGCCGAAATCGATCTATCCGTCGCCCTGGTGGCCACCCTGGCGGCATGCCAAATGGGGGTTCTCTATAAATGGATGCTCGATACGGGCCCTGCCCTGCTCTCCTCCACCGCGCCCGATGGCAACATTACGGTCAGCCTGGCGGGTGTGCTTCTGGCATTGGCGCTGCCGGTACTCACGGGGCTGTTCGTCGGTTTGCTCAATGGCCTGCTCACCGTATGGTCGCGGCTGCCCAGTTTTATCATCACCCTGGCCATGATGGAGATCGCCCGTGGGCTGGCCAGCTACCTGACGAAGGGCGCTCAATACCCCGATATGCCAGGCGTTCTGCCCAAAACGGCCAATGAAGGCATCCTTCTGGGTTCCAGTTTTGAACTGCCCTATTCCGTTTTCGTTTGCGGCGGCATATTACTGGCTGCCCATATCGTGCTCACCTACACGCGCTTCGGACGCTATGTTTACATGACCGGCGGGAACCGCGAAGCCGCACGCCTGGCCGGGGTGCGCACGGGGCTCGTGGCGGTTGTCTGTCTGGCCATTTGCGGTATGACGGCCGGGCTCGGCGGCCTTATGAACGCCGGCTGGCTCAATAGCGCAGGCGTCAACCAGAACCAGCACCTGCTTCTCGAAGCCATCGCCTGCGTGGTGCTCGGGGGAACCAGTCTTTTTGGGGGTGAGGGCGGCATAAAAAACACCTTGATCGGGGTGCTCGCCTTCACCGTGCTCGATGTCGGGCTGGGCTACGTCACCTGGGTGGATGAGTTCCTGCGCCGCTCCGTCATGGGACTGGTCCTGCTTTCGGCCCTCCTGCTCAACGGCCAACTGGCTAAAATCCGCAAGGACTGATGTCCACTCGCGGGCACATCAATATAAACAATGCCAAAGAAAACAAAAGAGCAAAAGGGAAAAGAAATGATTAGGAACCGCTTTGTCCAAGGCGTGGAGGGAGTGACAGACCTTAAACTCATACCCACGCCTCAGCAAGCGAAGGAACCCCTTGCCAGGAATACACGGACGAGACGAAAAATACGGAAATAATAAAAAAAGAACCCACACCCACTGTAACTGAAAGCAAACTTCAAGAAACCCGACCCACACCTCCATTAATTGAATGCATAACTCCAAAAACCCCGATTTCGCGCCTTTCAATAGAGCTGGTCCTACCGGTAGGACCAGCTCTGTATTAAACATAGGATTGAGATGAGGCCACGCCAATCATTTAACTGAATTCATGCTCATCATTGACGTGGGGAAGTGATTTCAACAATAGTATTGTGCTATGACCTTCCGTTCTTCTTTTCTTCTTTTTCTGTGTCTAGCTTTTTCCTTGATTGTCCTTGAGGCTCAACCGCGGGCCCGGGATCTGGGAATTCCCTTCGATGGACAGCCCGGCCCTCTCAACGCCATAACGGACGTTGCCGGAGTGACCGTTGGGCATACTACCTTGATTGAGGGCGAAGGGTCATTGAAAGTGGGTCAAGGCCCGGTGCGGACCGGTGTTACGGCCATCCTGCCTTTGGGCAATGAGACATTGCAAACCCCCGTTTTTTCCGGAATTTTCGTGCTCAACGGCAATGGCGAAATGACCGGAGCGGCCTGGGTCGAGGAATCCGGTTTCCTTGAAGGACCGGTTATGATTACCAACACTCACAGCGTCGGCGCGGTTCACGAGGCCACCATCGCCTGGAGAATCAGCCGGGACGGCCCCGACTCGACCGGCTACTGGTGGTCCCTTCCCGTGGTGGCAGAGACCTGGGACGGCTACCTCAACGACATCAACGGCTTCCACGTCAAAAAGGAGCATGTCTTCGCGGCCCTCGAAAATGCCCGCTCCGGCCCCGTGCCCGAGGGCAATGTGGGAGGCGGAACCGGCATGGTTTGTTATGAATTCAAGGGCGGCATCGGCACGGCTTCACGAAAGCTCGAACAAAACCGAGGCGGTTACACCATCGGGGTGCTCATTCAGGCCAATTTCGGCCGCCGTGAGGAATTGCTGGTGGCCGGAGTGCCGGTGGGCCGTGAAATCATGGAAAATCTGACCAAATCCCGGCCCAACCCCCCGGACGAAGGCTCTGCCATCATTGTAATCGCCACCGACGCCCCCTTGCTGCCCCATCAACTAAAAAGACTGGCCCGGCGGGCCACCCACGGCCTCGCACGAACAGGAACCATCACCGCCAACGGCTCCGGCGACATCTTCATCGCCTTTTCCACCGCCACCCCCGAATTTGGCTCCAATGATAAAGTCAGCCAAGCAAAACTACTCTCCAACGACCGCCTCGATCCCCTCTTCGCAGCCATCGTCCAGGCCACCGAAGAAGCCGTTGTCAACGCCCTCATCGCAGCCAAACCCATGTCCGGCCGCGACCACCACAAAGCCATCGCCCTCCCCCACGACCGCCTTCAACAGATCCTTCAAAAACATAATCGTTTGCAGTCAAAATAGAAGGCGCTTCGACCCCGGGCATGCTCAGCGGTGGAAGCGGAGCTTGCGGAGGCCGAACCAGGTCATTTTGAGGAGGATAAGGCCGTGGCGGAAACGGGAGATGTTGGTTTCGCCGTAGGTGCGGTCGCGGTAGCGCACCGGGATGTCGCGGATTTTCAGGTCGAGCAGGGCGGAGCCGAAGAGCAGGTTGAAATCCCCGAAGGGATCGAAGTCGCCAAACTCCTCGATGCGTTTTAATAGCCGCGTATAATCGGTGCGCAGGAGCATTTTGGTGCCGCAGAGGCTGTCTTTGATGGGTTGGCGCAATACGGCGGAGAGGGCGATGGCGAAGAATTTGTTGCCCAGAAAATTGAGGAAGCGCATGGCCTGTTTTTCCATGGGGTAAACGAGGCGGCTGCCGTTGGCAAATTCCGTGCTGCCGTTAGCGACGGCATCGAAAAACTTGGGCAAGTCCTCCGGCGGGGCGGTCAGGTCTCCGTCCTGAATGACGAGCACGTCGCCCCGCGCGATGTGGAAACCGGTGAAAACGGCGTTCCATTTGCCTTTGCCGGGCTGCTGGCAGCAGGAGACTTTGTGTGGGCCGTTGTAATTTGCGATTTCCCGCTGGATGACCTCCCAGGTGTCATCCGTGCTGTTGCCTTCCACAAAAATGATTTCCGTGCCCCTGCCCAGCGTTGGAATGCGTTCCAGAGCGGCCCGTATGTTGCCCGATTCATTGCGGGCGGGAACGACCACAGAGCAGGAAATTTCCGAATTCAAATCGGGTTTTAATTTCGGGCGGGCCACAATGAAGAGGGTGGCTCCGAAATGCCGGAAAAACGGCAGACGCACCAGAAAGCGGTTAAAAAAACCACCGATTAGAGGGATGTGAAAGGGCAGCATCTGTTCCGTGCTGGTCGTGACCACTTCCCAACCGGACAATTCGAGAAGGTTGAGCAGATCACCCTGGGAGAGCCAGTTGCTGGGGGGTTGGCGGACGACGGCTCCGATTCCCTGCCCCATAACGAGCAGCGGATGCCAGATCGTATTCAAGGAAGAAATGTAGAGACGGGTGCGCGCTGTGGCTGAATTTTGCAGGTTTTCCAGGCATTTTTGAATATCGGTCAGGTAGCCGGTGAGGTAGCTGGCCACGATGCAGTCGAAGGATTCCTCGACGATTGTTTCATGCAGATCGCCCCGGCGAAACTCACAGCCGCTGGATTCCGCATCGGCATCGGCCTGGGCCTTGGCGATCATTTTATCGCTGATGTCGATGCCCAGCCCTCGCGCCGGTTTAAGCGCTTTGAAGAGATCACCAGCACCGCAGCCCCATTCCAGAATGGAGGCGCCTGCGGGGATATGATGGCGGTGCAGGTTGGCCAATTGGCGGTGGAACCCTCGTTGCCAGCGGCGCGGGCGCGAGTCGTTTTCCGCTACCCAGTCAAAAAATTTTCGATAATCAAACATGAACTTTCTGCTTCGACGCTCAGGTGCCGCCTACGTATTTTCCTTTTGCAGAACGATCATCACACGCAGAGCGAAAAATTTCAAAAACAATTGCGGGAGAAGGCGTTCCAATTTAAGCAGGATTTTCAGCAATCCAGTGGGAGCCATTTGGGGGTTGCTCAAACCTCCGGTCAACGGGTAGGCGAAAAAATCCCGGTAATGGACGGAAACCACCGCCAGGCCCATTTCCGCCAGAGTGTCTTCCGTCCACTGGCGGTGATTGCGAAATAGGGCCGTGGCCATGCCCATGTTGGCAAACTCCACATTTTCGTTCAACTTTTCCTCTATAATGAAGGGCGGGTTCAGCTTCGACGGGCGGATCGGTTCATGGTGAAATAGGCGGTAAAAAAGCGCTCCAAAAGCAGTGGCGGCAGGCTCGCAGAGTAAAATCCGCCCTCCCGGATTGAGGACTCTTGCCGCACTGCGGTAAAAATCAAAGGGCCGGCGCAGGTGATGCAGGACATCCATAGCCAACAAGTTCTCCCATGTCCGGCCCACAGCCTCCAGGTTGTAGCAGGAAACCTGCAAATCGACATAAGGCGTTTTTTCGATGTCGCTGGTGGTGACAGACGGGTAAAAGCTTTTTATCGTCCCAATGCCGGAACCGAGGTCGAGGGTCGGACCGCTACCGGCATTTTGCATCAGCGCATCGAATATACCTCGATAATAAAGCCGGATGGCGGGTGACCGGTCCCATTTGTCCCGGCTCTGCTGCAATAGGCTCAAGTCGTAGGTGAATTCTCTCACGTCCTGTAGGCTGCTTTTAATCAAAGGGCGTCGGCCGCTACTGGTTGCGTATCATCCGTTGGCTCCGGGGCACCTTCATTTTCCATGGCCGAATCTTTTTCAACGGATTCAGCCTCCTCATCAAAATATTCCTCTTTCGGATAAAATCTGACAATCCTGCCCATTTGCAGCGGTATCAAGCGTTTTTCTTTTACCGTTTCGATTTCAAATGCGGGGCCCAGATCGTAGTTTTCGACCACATCCAATTCTCCGGTTTCGCCGTTTACATCGACCAATTGAAAAGCATAAAAGGCACTGTAGTTGCGGTGCAAAAAATGTCTCCGGATGTTATCGGGTTGGTCGGCCACGAGATGGATGCTGGCTGAGGATATGCCGTGAGTAATTGCCATAAGCGGGCTGCGGGAGGTAAAAAAATAATCCTTTTCCGGATTTTGCTGAAAAAATTCTAATATCATTTCAGCCTCTTTGGCCGGTGTATAGCGTCCCGCATAGCGGTGATTGGAGGCCACCGGCACGGTTACAAAGATGATGAAAAGTAAGGATAGGCCGATGAGGTAATTGAGTGGATCCCGTTTCCTCTGGAGGACGTATATCGTGCCCGCCAAAGCTAGCAGGAACAATACGATAATGCCTATGCCGGACCGAATAAATGAGAGGTAATCCCGGTCCATGATGTGAAACCAGGCAGTGTAAAAGAATAAACCGCAAGTCGTCAGAAGGAGCGGTGCCGGCCATTTTTGCAGCACTACCGGCACTGCCAGAGCGGCCACGAGGAGCAAAGGAAGACAAAATCGGCTGGCCACAGGATCAGTCAGGTGGCCCCAGTGATAGCCCATGGCAAGGGCAAATGAAGCAAGCACGGCGAGTAGAAAGAAGGACAAAACGAAACGGGGCTGTTCCTGCCGGGTGAATCCATCAAGCCGCAACACTACATAAACCAAAAAATAAGCCACCGCAACCAGACCGAGCAAAGAAAGAAGAAGGGAGTTGGAGTTGGTTTGACCGTAATGAAATAGATATTTTCCGGCATCTTGCAGGTTATCCCCGAAAAATCTGAAACTGAAGACCTGATCTTTGCCCGTGTCTTTCAGTTGCCAAAAACGGTCTTTGGACATGGAAATGAAAAACTGCATGGGTATACAGACCAGCAGCAGCGGGGCTAAAATTACCTGCCAGGGCAATTGAACTTCTCCCTTTCTATGCCAGCCGAGAAGGACTATTAGGCCGATTGGAATGACGAAAATGACGCCTTCATAACGCGTCTGGGTAAGTAGCAGTCCGGCGTAGCAAAAAGCCGTCAAGGACGGGCCGTCCAGCTTTTGCAAATAGCGGCAGCCCAGGAGCATGGCGGCCAGTATCATAACCAAGTTGAGGATTTCGAAATGCCCGCCGACGGCATTTTGCGCGAGCAAAGGCAGGCTAGTCAGTAGCAGGACGCTGAGTATCCCGCCGCGCTGACTGGTGAGCTTATGGCCGAATCTGTAAGCCAGCGCCAGCATGACCGGAGTGAGGATGATGTTCAGGATAAAGGTGTTAATTGGCCGGTAACCGGTCAAGTCATGCAGCAGCGATATGAGGAAAGGGTGGAAATAGGGTCTTTTATCCAGGTAGGCCTCGATGATGCGAAAACTGCCCTCGTAGTCATTGGCCATACTGGGGACCAAGACGGCTTTCTCGAAATGCATGGACATGGAGGTTCCCAGCAAAACAACCTCATCCATAAGTATTTTAAAACCAAAAGGTTCCTGCAGTAAAAGAAAACCCGTGCAGCCCCCAACAGTCAAAATCGGAAGAGGAGAGCTCCGCACTTGATCGAAAATTCCATTTAAGCCCCACCGGCCTCGAATCTTGAACAATGAGAAGGAGAAAATGGAAAAAGTGGCAAAAAGGATCGGATAACCAGCGTAGGAGACAAATTGGGCTGCCCAGTACAGGTCCAGGGTAAAAAAGCTGAAGCCGAGGGCCAGGATGACGGAAAGGGCAAGAATGACCAGTCTCATAGAATAATCCTGAATATTAGAAACGCGGCCCACGGATATCTCCACCCGGCCCCCTGCAATGGCCATTAGTCGCGTTTAAAAAAAAAGCCGCCTTCCTTTTACAAAAGGGAAGGCGGCTGGGAAGGCGGCTGGGAAGGCGGCTTTGGTTAAGCGTTTAAAACTTGAATTTAGAAGCTGTAGTTGATGATTCGGCCGTTCACGGTCGCCTGTAGGCGAGTCGTGTTGGTGCCGAGGGTCAAACCAGTGTAGGTTTCATCCGCAACGTTATCCAGTACGCTGATATGCAAACCGGAACCAACGATATCGGAGTAATCAACCACCGACACGCCAGCGTCCAGCATATATTGCTGGGCTGCGGAAGCATATTGGCGGAGGTTGTTCGTGACCGCCTTATCCTGCGATGTGGCGCGAACCTTATTGAATGCCGGAATAGCCATGGCAGCCAGAAGACCGATGATGACCACAACGATCATAATTTCCACCAAAGTAAAACCTTTATTGGCAGTTTTATTAATCATATTATATTCTCCTTTTAGTGTTACTTTTTCTATAGATAGTACACCCAATACGTTATATTGGGACTGTTCATTAAAGCTATAATTATCGTTTTGCCAAGCAAAAAATTGAGCGAAATCACTATTTATTGCTCTTTCCAACCCCGAAAACCGTATTTTTACGTATTTTTAGTCGAAATTTAGTCGAAATTACCCGAACCAGACCGCTGAATTCCCAAAGATTTCCGTTATTGCGTTTTATTCGGCTTGATAACTGCGGCCCGCGCATAAACCTCAACTGACGGTGCCGATGGCCTTGGCGAAGATCATTTTCCCGCCTGCCGAGGGCAAGATGCTCTGCACCTCGATGCGGACGTGTTTGCCCAGCAGTTTCTGGCCTTCGTTGACTACCACCATGGAGCCGTCATTTAGAAATCCGACTGCCTGGCCGGGTTCTTTGCCGGGTTTTACCAGTTCCACTTCGAGGGTTTCGCCGATATTCAATTCGGGATTCAGGGCTCTCGCCAGAGAGTTCAGGTTGAGCCACTCCACATTGTTGAATTCCGCCAACTGAGCCAGATTGAAATCGGTTGTCATAAGCCGGGCCTTGAGCGAGGTGGCCAGGAAAATGAGCTTGGCGTCAACGCTCTGGCCCCTCGTGACATCGCTTTCGTGGATGCGCAGGTCGAGGTGGGCCATTTTGCGTAATTTATTGAGGGTTTCCAGCCCCTTGCGTCCTTTGCCCTGCCGCTGGGGGTCCGGCGAATCCGCGATGCGGTGCAGCTCGTTGAGAATGAATCGCGGGATGACGATACCGTAACCGAGAAATTTACTGCCGCAGATTCCGCTGATCCGGCCGTCGATAAGGACGCTGCTGTCCAGCACCACCAAAGGCACGTCCACCCCGTGCGGGACAAAACGGATGTAGGGGATTACGAGGTTGAACTCGTCGCGCCCCCGCATGGCAATGACCGATCCCAAGTACATCATGATGAGAAACATGGCCAGCCGCACCATGAAGAGGGTTTCCTCATCACCCTTCTCGAAAAGTGGCGATTCCGAGATAAAATAAGCGATCAGCCACCCCACGAAGAGCCCGAAGGTCATGGCCGTAAGCCCCCGTAAAGAAAAACCTTTTAAAAAGATGTCCACCAGAACAACCAGCGCTCCGATGCTCAAACCGGTGAACAAAATCAGGTAAAGGGAATCTTCCCAATCTTTGTTGGAATACCAGACCAACCAACTACCTAGAAAGCAGATCGATAAAAAGAATACGCGAATGATGAGGAGTGTTTTGTTCATTACTCTAATAGGAGGAGACTTTTTCTCATCGCGATGAGTTCCAATTAATAAAGTTCAGACCGCGGCCTGTTTAATAATTGGGAGAGCATTATTGAATAAATATAATATTTTTTTACTGAACCGGTATAATATAAACGAGGTTGAAAATGGCAGAATGCCCACTCCGTCCTCCAGGATTTTCAACCAGCCAGCCAGAAAAGAGCCAAGGGCAATAAAATAAAAAAAGCCATCACCGCATAGAGTATATTCAGGTGCCGGTTGGCTCGCTTGCAGACGGCTCTCTCAGGCTCATCGTTCATGGTTGCAATAGAATGGAATGGGGAAAATTTTCAACGGTTAATGGCACATCAGGGCCGGTTTATGGATTTGGGACAAAGTGACATTAAAAATCATATTGCCGGGCTTGTAAAGCTTTTGCGCAGCCTATAGGCCCGCCGCCAGTAGTGATAATTTAGGCCATTCCGGTTGGTAAATTCTCGACATGGGGGACGCTCGCGGGTTCTACTGGAGAGATCGTGTTCGAGCAAATTACCATTCTCGCGCCGGGTCTGCTGGGGGCTTCCTTGGCGGCGGCGGTAAAAGACCGGCAATTAGCCAGACAAACGGTTATCTGGGCCCGGCGGGCGGAAACACGGATTGCCTGCTCGGACAAATCCTGGTGCGACGCGGTAGCGGCTTCCCCGCAGGAAGCGGTGGACGAGGCAGATCTGGTGGTGGTTTGCAGCCCGGTGGAAACTATCCACCCTCTGGTCGTGGGCATCGCCCCTCATTTAAAAGACGGCGCCCTTGTTACGGACGTTGGCAGCACCAAGAGCCTGATAGCCCGTTACTGCCACACGGTCATGCCAAAAGGCAGGCAATTCATCGGCTCCCACCCCATGGCCGGTTCTGAAAAAAGCGGCCTGGCCCATGCCCGCAAGGACCTCTTTCGCGGAAAAACTTGTTTTGTCACTCCTCTTGTCGATAGCGACGAGCAAGCCGTGGAAACCATTCTCAATTTCTGGAAAGACCTGGATATGGAAGTCGCTTCAGTTTCCCCAGAAAGGCATGACGAAATTGTGGCCCACATCAGCCACCTGCCTCATGTGCTGGCTTCCGTCCTCTGTTCTTTTCTATCGACCAAAGATTCCGGCTGGCTTAATTTTGCCGGCAACGGTTTGCGGGACAGCACGCGCGTGGCGGCTGGCAGCCCGGCCATTTGGAAATCGATATTTGAGCAGAATCGGGAGGAGATCGCACGGGCCATCGACCAGTTTGAGAACGAATTGCAGTCTCTCAAATCGGCCATCGTCAACGGCCAGTCTTTTGACATCCTCAACCATCTCGAACGCGGCAAAGCCTATCGGGAACGCCTCCGACCGACGGTAAAGGACTGAACCCGATCCCCTGTAAAAATGACTAGGGTTCATCAAGACCATTTGGCTCAATTGAAGTGTTTACCGCGCTTGGGTGAATGCGGTAATCTGACCATATATTGATTGATCCATATTCCATAAAACCCTTCACCAGCCCTCCCCGTGGCATGGTCGAGCTGCCCGGTTCCAAAAGCATCACCAACCGGGCGCTCCTATTGGCCGCCCTGTGTTCCGACCGGATTACCCTGGAAAACGCACTCTTCAGCAGGGATACCCAATTAATGATAAAGGCGCTTATGTCGCTGGGTTTCGCTCTGGCAGCAGACGATGAAACAGGGACGATTACAGTGCGGGGACAGGGAGGCGATATTCCCACCGCCAAAGCCTCTGTCGATGTCGGCAACGCCGGGACCGCGGCCCGATTCCTGACCGCCTTTCTCTGCCTCAAAATAGGCGGTCGTTATCGCCTCGATGGCGATCCGGCCATGCGCCAGCGCCCCATGAGCGGGCTTCTCGACTCCCTCAGGCAGCAGGGAGCGGAAATCGCCTTTGAGGGCTGTTCGGGGCATTTCCCTTTTACTCTTTCCACCAATGGCTTAGGTGGCGGAGTTTTTGAAGTCGATGCCGCCGCCAGCAGTCAGATCTTGTCGGCCCTGCTCATGACGGCGCCTTTGGCCGTGAAAAACACACGTCTTCAATTAACCGGGGACACGGTCTCACGACCCTTCATTGAAATGACGGTCCGGATGATGCGCCAATTCGGTTATCAAATTTCATCGGATGGCAATCGTTTTGACATCGGCGCTGACCAGTCCCCGGTTTTACCGGATTTAAATTATGTCATTGAGCCGGATGCCACCGCGGCCAGTTATTTTTTGGCTCTTCCCCTCGCCACAGGAGGCCGGGTGATTCTAAAAAATTTGGGCAAAGACAAATTCCTGCAGGGAGATATCGCATTTAAAGATGTCATTTCCCGGGCCGGACTGTCGGTCCTTGCAGAGTCCGGCAACCTGGTTGCGGAGCGCCGGCAAGCATCTCCCAAACTAGGGTTGCGGGCCGATTTCAATGCCATCTCGGACACTTTTTTGACTCTGGCCGCCCTGTCGCCTTTATTGGAAGGGAAAACACGCATAACCGGCATCGGCCATACCAGGCTCCAGGAGACGGACCGCATTTCCGCCATGGCCAGGGAATTGAAAAAACTCGGGCAAGAGGTGGTGGAGGAAAAGGACAGCCTTGAAATCGAGCCCAATCGGACTGCTCTGCTCGAAACTGCCCGGCAAGGGGTCCGCATCGAGACATATGATGACCACCGCATCGCCATGAGCTTCAGTATTCTCGGATGCGCCGATATATTGGAGAATGGGCAAAACTGGTTAAAAATCGGTAATCCTTCTTGCGTAGAGAAGACTTTTCCCCAATTTTTCAAACATCTGGAGGGGCTTCGAGCACCCTAAAGCATTTTTGCAGCATGAGTTCGGGAAAATTTTTAACCATCGCGGTGGATGGGGGAGCCGCCACGGGTAAGTCCACCACCTCCCGCGCCGTGGCGGAGCGATTCAACCTCCTCCATGTCGATAGCGGAATCCATTACAGGGCCCTCACCTTGCTCTTCCTCAATCTAAGCAGCAATTCCGGCGGCAATGACTCCATTACCGACTTCCTCTATAAAATCAAGTTCGGCACCACCCTGTCGGGACGTTCCGCATTGATAAAAGTCAACGGCGATGTCCCCAGCGATAAGGCGCTGCGCGGCCCCGATGTCAACGCCATGGTCTCCCACCTTGCAGCCATGCCCAAGTTGAGGCAATTGCTCAAAGCCTACCAGCGTACTTTGCCCGATTTCGCCCGGGAGCACGATTTCGAAGGGATGATCATGGAGGGCCGCGATATTGGAACGGTCATTTTTCCCCAGGCCGATTTTAAATTTTTTCTCCAGGCGGACGAGAAAACGAGGGCAAAAAGAAGAGCCGACGAGGGCATCCAGGACTCCATCGCTAAACGCGACAAAATTGATTCGAGCCGAAAAGTTGCTCCCCTTGCCTGCGCCCAGGACGCCGAAACCATAGACAACTCCAGCCTCACCGCCGACCAGGTGGTGGACAAAATTTGCGCCATCGTCGAAAATAGAGCCAGCCCGTAATTCGCCCTTCCAGTTAGCTCTTGACTTCGCCTCTCCCGCTTAAAACCTTCTCCCTTATGCAATTGGTGTGCCTTGACCTGGAGGGCGTTCTCCTGCCAGAGATCTGGATTGCGGTGGCCCGCAAGACGGGTTTGCCGGAACTGGAACGCACCACGCGGGATGAGCCCGATTACGACAAATTGATGCGTTACCGCCTCGATATCTTGAAACGGGAAGGCATCGGCATCCGGGAAATCCATGAAGTAATCGGAACCATGCAACCACTCCCCGGCGCAATCGAGTTCACCGCGTGGCTGGAATCCCGCGTCCCGCTGGTTATATTGTCGGACACCTTTGCCCAATTTCCGCAACCCCTCATGGCGCATCTCGGGCACCCCACCCTTTTTTGTCATGAATTGATAGTGGGAACCAACGGCACGATTGACGGCTACAAATTACGGCTCAAGGACCACAAAAGAAAAACGGTCAAAGCATTTAAAGACCTCAATTTCGAAATCATCGCAGCCGGGGACTCCTACAACGACCTAACCATGCTACAAGAAGCCGACCACGGCATCCTCTTCCGCCCCCCCGAAAAAATGAAAACCGAATACCCCAATTTCCCCGTCGCCGAGGACCACGCGGCCCTGCGGGAGCAAATCGAACGCAGACTATCCTGAGAAGCGGGGAACCATTCTGAAATTCTGGCTCTTCCAGGTCTTGGGCGAGGGTTTTCTTTACCGCGTCGTCAATCCGGTAAGGCAATAAAAAGGTTTTGGCTTGGCCTTGGGTAAAAACCGAAGTCTCACCAGCAAATTCACTCCTCCACAGCCGGAGAGGCTGGTCGGGTCGTTGTTGTTTTTATTTGCATATTGGGTTAGCCCGGATATTTCGTAAAAAAAGTATCGTTGATATGCTTAACTGCTGATATACAGCAGGATAGATCAATAATTAAAGCAATATCAGCGATGACAAAAGGTAAACAATTAAAGCTACAGTTGACAAGGGTAAAAGGCCGCCGTGTGCGGGTTGATTTCAAGGGCGGAGAGGTTACTTCGGATGCCGGACTGCTTTTGATCCGGGAAGTGGATCGGCAGTTGGGCTTGACCGAACGAGCGGCCCGACAGTTAGTGGACAAACGGCAGAAGGGCAAAGTACGCCATGAGGTATTGGGGATGCTGCGGCAGCGCGTTTACGGGCTGGTGGCGGGCTATGAGGATTTGAACGACTTTGATACCCTGCGCCACGATCCATTGTTGCAAACGGTAACGGGGCGCATTGAAACGTTGGCCAGCGCGCCGACTTTGTGTCGTTTTGAAAACGGGCAGGATCGGCGGGCAGCCTTTGCGGTAAACGAGCTGTTGGTCGAACAGTTCATGGGCTCCTTTGCCGAGGAACCCGAAGAGATCATCCTGGACTTTGACGCCACCGACAATCCGGTGCACGGGCTCCAGGAGGGACGTTTTTTCCACGGTTATTATGATCATTACTGTTTTCTGCCGCTATATGTTTTTTGCGGTGATCAGCTGCTGGTGGCCTACCTGCGGCCGAGCAAGATCGATGCCAGCAAGCATGCCGGGGCCATCCTCAAATTGCTGGTTAAACGGATTCGCCAAAGCTGGCCCCGTACGCGGATTATTTGGCGCGCCGACAGTGGATTTTGTCGAGACCGGATACTCTCTTGGTGCGACCGCAACGAAGTTAGTTACATCGTGGGGATGGCTCGCAATGCACGCTTGCAGCAAGACGCCCAGCAGTTGCAAAAGCAGGCCAAAGAATGGTTCGAACTAAGGGGTAAAAAACAACGGTTATTCCAGGACTTCGTCTATGCTGCCGATTCGTGGCGATGGCTGCGGTTGGTCATCCATAAAGCCGAACACACCGCACAGGGGTCCAACCCGCGCTTCGTGGTGACGAACCTGCCGGGCGATCCCCAGGAGCTTTACGACAAGGTATACTGTGGCCGCGGTGAAATGGAGAACCGAATCAAGGAACAGATGCAATTGTTCAGCGAGCGCACCAGCGCCCATCAATGGTGGGCCAATCAGTGGCGATTGCTCTTGTCGGCGCTGGCCTACACCTTGATGGAAGCCATGCGCCGGTTAGCCTTAAAAGGGACGAAGTGGGCGCGGGCCCAATGCCACACCCTGCGGCTCAAATTAATCAAGATCGGAGCGGTCATCGTGCGCAACACCCGAACGATTCACTTTCACCTAAGTGAGAGTTATCCTTGGGCCAGTCTTTTCAACCATGCGGCCCGCCGATTGGTGCCAACCTAAAGGGTGCATTGGTGCTGCCCCCGGCACTACCGAACCAATGGGGGAAAGGGGGCAGTGTCTCTACACCCTGAAAAACACCTAAAAATCAAGACGATCTGCTCAAAATACAAAGAAATCCATCTCCAATAGCAATAACGAGCCAAACTTTACCCTTCATGAAATATCCGGGCTAGGCCGCCGCTTTGGTTTTTAGTTCGTCTTGCTGGGCCAGCATCTTGGCTACTTTCCATAGGTTGTGCGAGAGTACCGACCAGGCTACGCTGATCGAGCGGTTGGCAAAGCCTTTGCTGCGCAACCGCCCGGCCTGCCAGCGATTCTTCAATACCCCGATCCGCCCTTCGGTGCTGGCCCGGCGCTTTTGCAATTGTCTGAACAGTGGTTCCTCCATCCGTTTTTTCAACTGCTTCGGATCGCGTGGACAGAGCGCGTCGTAGATTCCCTCCTGGGCTAACTGCCGGCGGGCCCGCTGGGAGGCAAATCCCCGGTCCGCGCACATGGCCGCTATGGGTTCTTCCAGGTTGAAGCGGTTCTGTCTTTGCAAACTCTCTTGCATTTGTTCATTTTCGCTTGGAGTTCGGCTGCCGTAGAGTTTCCAGTCCAGCAGGTACCCTTCAACGCTTTCTCCCAAAAACAGGGTGTTGCCGAACTCGACCTCTTGGCCCGCTTTACCTCGCACAATCACCTGCCCATCGAGTTCGTAAACACTCAAGACTTTCTCTGCGTTTTTCACCTGGCGGCCGCCAATGATCCGCTCGTGCGCCTGTTTGATGACCACCGGGATTTGCTCGCTCATGCGCTCCATCCGGGCGAGGATCTGTTGGACCTGTTTTTCGCTGTAATCGCTTTGCTCCCAGCAGGCTTGCAATAATTCCCGGTGACTGCGGGCATGCTCCCCGATCCGTTTGAGCAGCTTTTTCATCTGCCTCAAGATACCCTTGCGCTGCCGCGCGCTGTCCTTTCGCCGCCGGCTGTGGGTCATCTGTATGCACAGCCGATTCATCTGCCGAGCCAAGGGCTCCGGTTCGATCGGCATGCGATGGCGCAAACCGGCCTTCTCGCGGATCAGCCGGATCGCTTTGAGCAACGTGCCGGCTACATCCTTGAGTAATACCCAGTCCGTCGGCCAATGAATGTTAGCCTCCAAACAGGTGCCGTCGATCAGGCAAATGGTGGTGTCAATCGGCTTGTCCAATCCCACCTGCCGGGCCAGAAGGGCATCGCCCACCACCTCAGTCAAGGTCCGGTGCAAGGCCCTCAACTGCTCTTCGCTGAAAAACTTCGAGGCCCGCTCCAGGGTGCTTTTGGAGATGCCCCTGATGCCATCGATCTGCCGGACACGGCAAAAGTCGGCCAACAGATCGCTGCTGCCCAGAGCCCGCGACAAATGCCGAAACGAAATCCCTCCGAGCAGACGGCCCAGCGTATCCATGCGCAGTGCCTTGATGGCAAAACTGGCCCGCTGCCGCCGGGCCTTTAGACCCATTGGCGGCCACCCCTCCAAGGCCAGCTCAATGGCCTGCGATTCCACCTCCGAGTCGATCAGCAGCCGATCGATTCGATCAATGGTGGCGCGGAAGTTATCGTAATCGAGGCACCGGTCGACCACAGTTAAAGCTGGACGCAGGAGGCATTGGATGGCTATATTTTTCATAGAAAGGGCTATATTGATTTTCGCTAACTCAATTATAGAACCCTTTTTTGGCCGGATCGAGCAAAAACTTGCTCTTTCCGGCTCTTTTTATCAACGTCATCCAGTTGACTATAAAATCTTTATATTTTTGGGACAGCCTCTAAATAGTGGTTACAAGTTGTCTTTTGCTGCAATTACAAAACCGACGAGTATAGATAAGAGGAGCGGAAAATTATTCCAGATAGACAACCGTGATAATGAGAGCAATCCCATCCTTCTAAAACCTCATGGGTCCCTCAATTGGTATGCAAAAACAGTAAAGCAGGATGTGGTGCTTTCTCAACTTAGCCCTACTCACAAAATTAATTGTACCAGGCGCAAAAAATTGGACATGAAAATGCATTTCACCACCAAAAATAAGAGTGGAAGAACTAAGTGGTACACGTGGCCAATAATCGTTCCACCTATACTTGAGAAAGGTTCATTTCTCGGTAATGCGCTTGATAGCGTTTGGGACGCGGCATGGAATTCTCTAATAGAGGAGAGGCGGACCGGATAATTATCTACGGATATTCATTTCCAAAAGCCGATGTTCAAAGTCTAACATTTTTTAAACGCGCGGCGACTCAAATGAAGAATAAACCCCTATTGGTATCTATTAATCCAGACCTCACTGCTGCACAACGTGCCGCTGATATATTTTCACCACAGGCCCAGTTAGTATGTGAGAGCGTCCGCACATATCTTTCGGATAGAATCAAAGGTGGAATGGTCATATAACAAAGAAAATTCAATAGAGGCCATGTCGGTCTTTTGATGTTTTGGAGCTTTAATGCAACTTACTTACGCGAACGGGACAGCCATCGGCCTTTGATTTATTAATGCGATCAATCCATATGCAAAAACACCGACCATTGATCGGTCTCTCTGGTTGTGGAGGTGAGATTTCAGTTTCTTTTTGGAAATTAGCTGGAGGCTGTCCCAAAAGGGTGTGACGTGTACTGGATTTGTTGGACACGGGATTCTCTTATATTCATTGTTTATTGATTAGTGTGTCAGGCGGCTTGTTTTGGTAAAGGGTTTTGTTTTCTCGTTGCCCCCCATGGGGGGCAAATATTTTCCTCGAATTGGACTGGGCTTTGGTAACTCAGAGAGGAATGTTTGCGATATCGGTTGTAGAAGATTTCCACGTATTCGAAGACAGTTGATCGCAGTTCGCGCTCGTCGGCAAAGTGGCGGCCTCGAATCGTGCTGGTCTTGAAGCGGCCGTAGAACGATTCCATGGCCGCGTTGTCGTAGCAGTTGCCTTGGGCGCTCATGCTCGGCTTCATGCCTAGTTCAGAGACCAGCCTCTGATAGTCGTCGCTGGCGTAGGGGCTGCCCCGATCGCTGTGATGAATAATCCCGGTGCGCAGTGTGCCGCGGGTCATGGCCGCGGCTTTGAGGGCCTTGCCAACCAGCTTCGCGTCGTTGTGGTTGGAAACGCTCCAGCCCAGCAGGCGTCGGCTGAACAGGTCCATCACCGTGGCCAAGTACATCCAACCGGCCAGGGTCCGTAGGTAGGTCGTGTCCGCCACCCAGACCTCGTCGATATGGGTCGGCTGGCCATGCTTTTTAAGCACATTGGGGCTGTAACCATAGGGATGGTTACTGTTGGTTTTTAATGGCTTAAAGCGTTTACTCTGGGTGCTTTTGATTCCCATTTCACGCATCAGACGCAGAGCCCGGTCACGGCCGCAATCGATGCCCTCATCATCCTTCAGATGGCGGTGCATTGGCCGATGCCCATAGCGGCCCTTGGCCTCTTTGTGTACCTTCAGGATCGCCCCCTTGATTCCCTCGTCCTCGATCCGCCGGGCCGAGGGCGCTCGGGGCCTCCAGCAGTAATAGCCACTGCGACAAATCCCCATCGCCGAGCATATTTCCTCGATCTTGAAGCGCCCCTCGTTGTCTTTGACAAACTGGTACTTCATTGTTCGTCCTTGGCAAAGTAGCCCACCGTTTTTTTTAGTATCTGGTTGATCCGCTCCGAGCGGCGCAGCTCTTTGCGAAGACGATCTATCTCGGCCGCCATCTCCTTCGGACTGCTCTGTCGCTTTGAGGTGGCTTCGCCCTGCTGATCGTCCAGATAGAGCCTCTTCCACCTATACAATTGGTTGGTGTTGACCCCAAGTTTGGTCGATACCTCGGTGGCGCTCAGACCATCGAGTATCATCAGTTGAACTGCCTCATTTTTGAACTCTATACTAAAGCGTCTTCTTCCCATGCTTCGATTCTCCATTTAGGAGAATCTCGTGTCCACTTTTTCCAGTGCACATCATTTTGTTGGCTCGCAGCGCAGTGATCTTCACGGAATCTTTCAAACTATCAGAGCCATATTCCTTCATTTCCTTGTTCTGCCGTCGAATCAATCTGTTCGTTCCTTTCAGTAGATACTCCAAAGATGACTCACGAAGCTCGAAATCGTGGACGACGAGGGAATGAAGAATTAGTTCGCTAAGCAGGTGCGTTCTAGAGTCTTCGTGTCCAGACCATTGAATGCGGTAACAAAGAATCGTTATCGCCTTCAGCTCATTCAGTAGTTCTGCCCCTGTTGAAAGAAATGAGGAATAAGAATAATTTTGAAAGGTCTTTTCTATAGCTGTTTGCTGATGTTCGTAGGTGATAAAATCAAGGAGTTCTTTGATTGAGACCCAATCGGTTACATCAAGCCGTTCTCTAATCCATGACGTATAGTCAGCCGCTGGCATCAAAGAGGAAGACGAGTAAAAAGGATCTAGGAATGGATGCTCTGGGTGCGAGATTGGCTGAATAGTAGTCCACAGTGATTCAAGTGCAGGCGAACGGAACGTTGCCTTCCCTGGCTCCCGCCCAGATAATTCTACAGTAATTGTATTTTCAGGTGCAGAAATGGGTGGCGGCACTGGCACTACCGGAGGAGTTGCTTGTTCAACGCGTTTGTTTTGTCCGAAAAATCGCTTTAACCAATGCATTTTCTTTGAGTCGAACGACAAGGTGAGCGTTCTGTGTTCGACCGCGATGGTTATACATGAACGGGTTAATAAAACGTGTTTATAGGGCCGGGAGGCTTTTTCCGATTCCGTAAACGTCGAAGCCGATTTGGCGGAGTTGGGCCAGGTCGAGCAGGTTGCGGCCGTCGAAAATGAAGGCGGGTTTTCGCATGGAGTGGTAGATTCGTTCGTAATCGAGTTTGGTAAACTCATCCCATTCCGTTAGAATGGCGATTGCGTGGGCGCCTTGGGCGGCGGCGTAGGGGTCCTCCGCAATCTCGATGGTGGCGTCTTTGTATTTGCCGTCCGCGCTGATGCTCCCATTGAGGTCCCGGAAAATTTGCTCGTTCGGAACCTGGGGATCGTAAATGGCAAGGTTGGCCTGTTCTTCCAGCATGTCGCGGCAGACGTAAATGGCGGGGGATTCGCGCGTGTCGTTGGTGTCTTTTTTAAAGGCGAACCCGAAGATGGCAATGCGTTTGCCCGAAACCGTGTTGAATAGCTTGTTGACTATGCTTCGGGAAAACCGCGTCTTTTGATAATCGTTCATGGAAACGACTTTAAGCCAGTAGTCAGCCACATCGGGAAGCCCGAAGACCTCGCACAGGTAAACCAGATTGAGAATATCTTTCTGGAAGCAGGAACCGCCAAACCCGACTGAGGAGCGCAGGAATTTGGGACCGATCCTGGTGTCTTTACCAATGGCTCCGGCTACTTCATCGACATCCGCGCCAGTGGCCTCGCAAAGGGCCGATATGGAATTGATGGAGGAGATGCGTTGCGCCAGAAAGGCGTTGGCGACCAATTTTGACAGTTCGGAGGACCACAGGTTTGTCGTTAATATCTTTTCCCGCGGAATCCAATGGGCATAAATTGCGGCCAGGGATTCGACCGCTTTTTGCCCCGCCTCCGTATCCTCGCCGCCGATGAGCACCCGATCCGGGTTTTCCAGGTCGTGAATGCCGGTTCCCTCGGCCAGAAATTCGGGGTTGGAGAGGACTTGAAAATTAACGCCCGTGTCCGATTCGTCCAAAATGCGTTTAATGACGTCGGCAGTGCGCACCGGAACGGTCGATTTTTCGACGATGATTTTATCGCTTTTGGCCACCTTGGCAATTTGCCGGGCGCATCGCTCCACGTATTTAAGGTCGGCCGCGCGCCCACTGCCAACCCCGTAGGTTTTCGTCGGTGTGGGCACACTGACGAAAATGATTTCAGCATTCTCAATGCCGGAATCCACATCCGTGGAATAAAAGAGATTTTTCCCCCGCACCTGCCGAACGATCTCGCTCAATCCCGGCTCGAATACGGGAAGGTTGTCGGAGTTCCAGGCGGCAATCCGATCGGCGTCGATATCGACTGCCGTTACCGTGATGTGAGGGCATTTGTGAGCGATTACGGCCATCGTCGGCCCACCGACATAACCAGCTCCTATACAGCAAATATTCATTTTAATTTTTAAAGGGATAAGATGGAAATTATTCTCAGTTTTCAGATGTCTTTCAGGTGTCGCGCCGCTCTGACAAACCTCTTGGCGGCTTCCTTCAACCGGTCGTCGGAAAGAACTCCGGCGCTTAAACGCACAAAATTGAAAGGCGCCCCCTCGGCAAAACAAAGATCGCCGGGGACATAAAGCACCCCATCCGACAGGCAGGCATGGTAAAAGGGTGTGTCGAACCGTGTGTCGAAACCATCCGGCGCTCTTGCCCAAAGCAGAAACCCGCCATCGGGGAAATCCCATGTCCAGCCCAGTTGACGCAATCCCGCCGCCTCCAGAGCATCGTTCAGAATCTGCATTTTTCGGGCATAATGGGGGCGCAGGTTTCGCAAATACTGCTTATAGCGGCCATCCTCCAAAACCGTTTCGATAATCGCCTGGGTGAAGTTGGACGTGCCGAAGTCCTGCTGGCCTTTAACATTGAGCATTTTCCCAAGCAATTGTGAATCCGTGCAGCAGGTGTAGCCCACCTTCAACCCGGTGGAAAAAGGCTTCGTAAATGTGCCCGCGTAGAGACAGGGCAGACCGGCAAATTCCGGTAGACCAATGATGCTGCGAGCCGCATGCGTCTCCTCGAAATAAAGATCCCGGTAGGCGGTATCCTCAATAACCGGCAGGGCAAAATCTAGTGTTTGCAGCAGATTGCCCAGATTTCTTTTATCTTCTTCAGGGATACATTGAGTGGATGGGTTGGCATGGTATGAAACCAGATAAACAGCTTTCAGGCGTTTCATATCTCCGCTCCGGCACAATCGATCGATGAGTGCGCGTAAGCCGTCGATGTCGATTCTGCCGTCCGGAAGCGAGGGTATGGAAACGGGTCGCACCCCAAGGCCTTTCAACACTTCCAGATAAACAAAGTAGGTCGGCTTTTCAACCAGCACAATGTCCCCGGGATCACAGAGAACCTGATCACAGAGAACCTGAGTTGCAATGTAAAGGGCTTGCTGGGACCCATTGGTGATGAGAACGCTGTTTTCATCCAATTCCATGGATGGCTCGCCGGGGAAACTCTTGAGCAGCCCGACCACCGCGCGGCGCAATCCGGGGCGTCCCGAGTTGGTGCCGTATTGCAGGGTCTCCGAGCCGTCGGGCCGCTCGGCCAGCTCGGCCACGACCTGGTTGACCAAATCAAGTGGCAGCGCCATATTATCGGTGAACCCGGCGGCCAGGGAGAGAAGATGCGGGTTGCTCAAGGCATTGGCCATAAGATGCACTATGGCCGGATCGGTGAGTTGCTCTCCCAGGGTCGAGTAGCGCAACTGCCTGAGCGTTGTCTGTTCCATAACCCCCGATCTAGGGAAAGGTAAGCTCAATTGGCAATCCTTATCGGGACGCCGCAGGGGAAAATTACGGATTGCCAGAGGGCGCAAAAAAGCTTGGTCTGCTTCATGCGGAACATCCGCAAAAATCTAAAACTCGTTTTTATGGAATCGCTGATTATCGTACCGGTCAGTTTCATCATTGCCTATGTATTATTGGGACTTTTCGCCCTTTTTTTATCCGACCGGATGATATTCCCGGCGCCCCCCTCCAGTTATTCCGATAACAGTCAAATCCTGAAAATTCCCCTCTCCAACGGGAATGTCATTTCGGCCCTCTACCTGCCCAACCGCGATGCCAGGTTTCTGCTCCTCTACAGCCACGGCAACGCCGAAGACCTCGGCCACATTCTTCCCCATTTAAAGGAATTTCATCAAAGGGGTTTTGCCGTCTTCGCTTACGATTATCCCGGTTATGGAACCAGCCAAGGCCACTCTAATGAGAAAATTGTTTTTGAATCCATCGACGCCGTTTATGAATTCATAACCGAAGATCTATCCGTGCCTGCCGCCTCCATTATCGGTTATGGCCGTTCTCTCGGGGGAGGTCCCACCGCCTACCTGGCGGCCAAAGAAAACCTGGGCGGAATCATCCTGGAAAGCACATTTGTGACCGCTTTTCGAGTCATGACAAAAGTTCCTATTCTCCCTTGGGACAAGTTTCGCAATTTTAAATACTCCACTCATTTTACAAGCCACCTTCTCGTCATTCATGGAACGGAAGATGAGGTAATCTCATTCTGGCACGGGAAAAAACTTTTTGATCAGGCTCCACAGCCCAAATCCTATTTCTGGGTCGAAGCGGCCGGACACAACAACCTCCTCGATTTCGCCGGGCAGACTTACTGGGATACCATTGATGAATTCGCCAAAAATGTGGAAAATTTCCGTTCAAAAAAGTAGTCTGTTTCCAGGGTAATTTAAGTTATGGCCAATAAAACAGCGTTGGTTATATTAACCGATGGTTTCGAGGAAATGGAGGCCGTTGGCCCCATCGACCTCCTCCGGCGCGCCGGCATCGAGGTCGTCACTGCTTCACAAAGCGGTCGATTGCCGGTAACAGGCCGCAACGGGATCACCATTCAAGCCAATGCCATCCTGGCCGAAGTCATGGACAACGATTACGACCTCATCGTCCTCCCCGGAGGTCCCGGCCATACACAATTGCGATCCGATAAAAAAATTATCGAACGACTCCGCCACCAGGAATCTTCCGGCCGCCTAATAGGCGCGATATGCGCCGCCCCCGCCGTGCTCCACGAAGCAGGCCTGCTTGAGGGCAGACGCTACACCGCCCATTTCAGCGTGGAAAACGAATTGAAAGAAATTCAGTCAGACAAAGCCGTGGTAGTGGATAAGGGCATCATCACATCCCGCGGAGCTGGCACGGCAACAGAGTTCGCCCTCGAATTGGTCAACCAATTAGCCGGCCCACAAACAGCCAAAGAAATCGCCCAAAGCATTCATCATAGCCCGACCCTATAACCACCTGAAATACTATCAGGCCGGACTATCGCTGGCGTGTAAAGCCAATGGGCAAACGTCTCAACTCGAAAAGGATTGACTATTTCGTGCAGGACTACAAAAAGTCACAACGGTCTTTCTCTATTACAGAGAAAAATTGAATCATTGAACGAAAATGACAGAAAATGACAGAAAATATGAAATTTTTAAGTAAGATCAAAACAGCTCTCGCCGAGGGCAAAAACGGATTGGGTATCTCTGATATATGCGATCTCGAATTTCGGGTTGACCAATTATGACCGATTTCAGCCTTGCATCTAATGCCACAAATGTAAAGACAGCCCTCTTATTGGCCGCAGGAACAGGAACACGCCTTCAGCCGTTGACCCTGGATGCCCCCAAGTGCCTCACCGAGGTCGGAGGTATTTCTATCCTCGAACGGCTGGTTAACAATTTACGCGCGCAGAGTTTTGAGAGACTGGTAGTGGTGATCGGTCGCTTTGGTGATCGTATCCAGGAATTTCTGCAACAGCACACAGATGATATACGAGTTGATTACGTCACCAATCCAGACTACAGGACAACCAATAACATCTACTCTCTCTGGCTGGCCCGGGAGCAGATCCGGGAACCATTTTTGCTGGTGGAGAGTGACCTGGTTTTTGAGACCAGTATGCTGGACGACATGCTCCAACCTGACAAGATAGCGATTTCCAGAATACTCCCCTGGATGAACGGCACCACGGTGGAGCTAGGGCTCGAAAGGTGTGTTACGGCTTTTCGCCCGGGCGGCAACAGGTTTGATGATGCACTCCAGTACAAAACGGTCAATCTCTATAGCTTATCCCTTAATTCATGGAACAAGATTGGGGAAAGGTTAAACCGCTATGTCTTGGAAGGCAGGCTAAATGAGTATTACGAGGCCGTATTTACCGAGATGGTCGCTGATGGCACACTTTCTTTCGACGCGGTTCTCTTCGATCCAGACCGCTGGTATGAAATCGATACCATAGCGAATCTGCGCGCGGCAGAGGATATGTTTGCGTACACCCCCGACCGCGATCCATTGCCAGCCGCTCACTGATGGGTACCGAGCCGGTGACCACCCATGCCTGAGAGCAAGCGCGCTTTTTTCAGTCAACCAGAATTGGGGGAACGTCAAGTCCTCGATTTTCGGGCCATAGATGATGAAAGGCTACGGTTTACCGGTTCGTTCGGCGCTTGTTTGGTAGGGTGAAGTACTATGGGACCGTTCTCGATCTCGACAGTGGTGTTGGGTATTGGACCGATTGTTAAGGAGTAGAATGTTCAGATAAACCTATGGAAAAACCTCAAGGCAACTTTATCTATCGGAACCTGGCTAACGCAATATCGATTCTCGGTGTGCTGCCCCTGGCGTTGCTATTCCTGGAAGATAGTTATCGTTATCTGATACCGTTAATCATTTTCAATAATGCGATGGACGACCTCGATGGCGTACTGGCTGCCAAGTTGAATATTCGCAGCCGGTTCGGGGCCGATCTCGACAATGTCTGCGATGCAGTCGCCCATGCGGCCCTGGTCTTGGCGGTAGGCGTACATTTCGGCGGACTGGTCTTGATGATGAGTTTGATCGCTGGGGCTTCTATCATTCTTCGTATAACTGCCCGATGCAATCCTGAAGGGCAGACCGGCAATGGTTCGCCGACCAATGAGCTCATGCGCCACATGCTGTTCGTCCTCCTGTTGACCAAAATGCTTAATGTTGATCCTGGGGTTTATCTTGTTCTGATATTTATATTACATTCGGTGACGATGATTGTGCCGTTCAAGTTAAAAGTACTTATTCGAAGGCTGGCCAAGACTGCCACTGCGGTGGCTTTTGTGAACATGGCGCTGGTGGTGGCATGGCTCATACCGGCCGTTTCGCCACTTATAGCAGCGTCCTTTATCACCACTTACTTGTATTCTTTTATCGTTGGAGGGGGGCAATGGCTAAAAGCACGGGAGAACTAGAACTAACGTGCCTGGATTTAATGCCCGGAGGGCAAAACCTTTTCTAAGGTTTCAGGAGGGATTGGCTGGCGATGGGTTTTCGGTTTCCGCGCCGAGTAGTTGTTCTCCAGCGCCTACCGGCTCGTAGGGGTCTTCCCAATTTACTTCCTTGTGGTAGCGCAGGCCGTAAAATTTGGAGATCAGGAATTTGAAGTCTTCCAATATGAGATAGTTGATGGGTACCAGAAAGAGAGTAATAACGGTGGCGAACAGGATGCCGAAGCCCAGCGACACGGCCATCGGAATCAGGAATTGGGCCTGGGTGGATTTTTCAAAAATAAGGGGCAGCAACCCGGAAAAAGTGGTCAGTGAGGTTAACAAAATAGCCCGGAACCGAACCACTCCGGCCGACCGCACAGCGGTCAACAGCGGCTGTTTATCCTTGCGCCCTTGGTTGACGAAATGCACCATGACGAGGGAGTCGTTGACCACCACGCCAGCCAACGCGAGCATTCCAAAGATGCTGAAAAAGCTCAAATTCATGCCCATCAGGATGTGCCCGAGGACGGCCCCCACCAACCCGAATGGTATGACCGACATGACGATGAGGGGCTGGATATAGGAGCGAAAGGGTATGGCCATCAAACCGTAAAGGGCGAACGCCACAAAGACAATGCCGCCAATAAAACTGCTGGTGGAATCCCGCTGGTCGCGCGCTTCACCCTCGAAAGTCCAGTAAACGCCAGGATAATCCAGCACAATATAGTCTAAATACACGCTTAATTTAGCCCTCAACTCATCCAAGTCCACCCATTCCTTGTTAACGTCGGCCGTCACATTGATGGTGCGGTTGCGGTCGATACGCCGAATGGTGGAAAACCCTCGCCCGCGGGTGGCTTCCGCTACCGTGGAAAAAGGAACCTCCGCTCCATCCGGGGTGCGTATGCGCATGGTTTCCAAACTAGCCAGGGAGCGCCGCTCTTCTCCCGTATAACGCACCATGACGCGTATATCCTCACGTCCACGTGGTATTCTCTGGGCTTCGTCGCCATAAAATGCCTGGCGCACCTGCCGGGCCAAGTCGGACATGGTCAGGCCCAGATTTTCAGCTTCCGGCTTGATGCTCAGTTTGATTTCCTGTTTGCCATCCTGAAAATTATCCATGATGTCGTAAACATTGGGATATTTGGCCAGTTCCTCCTTTATTTGATCGGCCATGAGGGAGAGGATTTCAAAACTGGGCCCCGTTAACTGCACGTCGATGGGGTCACCGCTACGCCCGAATTCGGCACGGAAATTCTGTTCCTGGGCGCCAGGCACGACCCCGATCATTTTTCGCCATTCATTGACCAAGTCCCGGCTGGTGATATCGGTCTGGCGTTCTTCCGGTGGGGTTATCGAGAAAACCACTTCTCCCATATGGGGCCGGCCCCCGCGGGTGGCGCCGGTGCCCCCAATGGTAGTCAATATGTTTTCGACCACGCTATCGCCGGTTTTCGCATCCCGGTATTTATCCTGTAATTGCTGGGCCGCCTTTTCCATCCGGTTGATATGGGGAGCAGTCACCTCGATGGGAGTGCCCAGCGGCATAAACAACCTGGCGGTGGCCCGTTCGCTTTGAATGCGGGGAAACGGAATGTATTGAACATTACCGCTCTGCACAAGGCCCCAGGTGATAATAAAGGTACCTAGAAAAATAGAGAGGGTGAGATAACGCCGCCTCAAGGCTCTTTCCAACATGGGCCGGTAATAAATGATAACAAACCTTTCCAAGCCATCGGCGAACCTGCGTTGAAACCGGGACAAAAAATTAAGTTCACTTCTTTTTCGGCCCGTTTTCATGTGCGCCAGGTGGGACGGTAGGATCAGTTTGGACTCCACCAGCGAAAAGAAGAGCACTGGAATTACAATCAAGGGTATCTGGGCAATGAACTGACCTCGGCGGCCCTCAATCCCGGTCAGCGGTAAAAACGCGACCATGGTAGTGAGAATGCCAAAGGTAACCGGTATGGCCACGGCTTGCGTGCCGCGAATGGCCGCCTGCAGGGACTTCTCCCCTGCCTGCATGTGCCGGAAGACATTTTCCCCCGTCACGATGGCATCGTCCACCACAATGCCCAGGACCAAAATAAAGGCGAACAGGCTTAAGATATTTATGGTTATTCCAATCAGCGGCATCATGGCGATGGAACCCAGAAAAGAGATCGGGATACCCAGGCAAACCCAGATGGAAAGGGAGAGGCGCAGGAAGAGCGTGAGCACCACGAAGACCAGGATGCCACCAAACATGGCGCTGTTCAAAAGAGTGGAAAGGCGCGCCTTGATGATTTTCGAGCGGTCCCGCCAGAATGATAATTCGACTCCCGGAGGCATCCGCCCCTGCGCTTTTTGAATATATTCCTTGACCTGGTCAGCCACCGAAATGGCGTTTTGGGCGCCCACCCGGTAAACCCCAATGACCACCGCCGGTTTCCCGTTAAATCGCACAATTAATGGGTCTTCCTCGAAGCCATCGGTTATTTTGGCCACCTCTCCAAGGGTAATATGAGTGCCGTCCTCGGTGCTCAAGAGGACGATTTTTTCAAAATCCTCCTGATAATATGCCTGCCCCTTGGTGCGCAAAAGGATTTCTCCTTCCGTAGTTTTTATGGAACCGGCCGACAGGTCGATGGAGGAGCGGCTGACTGCCCGGCTGACATCGTCAAAAGTAAGCCTATACTGTTGCAGGGTTTCCTCGGAAACCTCGATGGAAATCTCATAAGAGCGTATGCCGCCAAGCTCCACCTGGGTGATTCCCGGCAGGTTGGCTATTTCGTCGCGCACCTGCTCGCCCATGCGCCGTAGCTCGTGCTCGGAAAGATTTCCCGACACCGTCACCGTGATGACTTCCCTTCGCCTCTGGGCCAGCCGGATGCGGGGCCTTTCCGTTTCATTGGGAAAGGTGTTGATGGCGTCGATCCGATTTTTCAAATCCTCCAGTAGTTCGCGGGGCTCATAACCCTTTTCCACCACCACCGAGACTCTACCCGAACCTTCGGAGGCCGTGGAGTGCATCTCTTTAATCCCCTCGAGGTCCTGAATGGCTTCCTCGACCCGCACCACCACGCCCTCTTCCACTTCCGCAGGGGTGGCCCCCCGATAAGGGACCGATATAGTGACGATATCCGTTTCGATATCAGGAAAAACCTCGATGGGAATTTTATTAACGAGCGCATTGATCCCCAAAATGACGATCAGGACCATCAGCAGATTGGCCGCCACTCCGTTTTGGGCGAACCAGGCGATCACATTTTTCATGAAGGTCCCTTACCTTTTCCTTTTCGCTGGCCGACGATTTTCCCATTGCGTGGAACTCCTTCGGGTTCAGCCACCGCCTCGGCCTGTATGTGCGGTTTGACCCCAGCGCCGTCTGCCGCAAAGGGCAAAGGAGTCAGGCAAAGCAGATCTCCATTTTTCAGGGAATCGCCCACGACAATGTTTTGGCGATCGCTCCAGAGGATATCGACCGTACGCCTTGACAATCGATCTTCTTTGTCAATGAGGAGCAAATCGCGGCCCTCCCGCAAGGCTGACCGAGGCACCACGAAAACATCTTTCATGGTCTTGCCCTCGATTTCCGCTTTGACGAACATGCCGACTTTCAAAGGGGGTTGGTTATTTTGCGAACGGCCATAGGGGTTTTTCACCTGCGCCACCACATAAAGTTGCCGGTTGCGGGTATCAATGGCCCCGGCAGTCCGCACGATGTTTCCCTTCCAGGTATATTCCTGATCGCCGAAGCGAGCTTTTAAAATAACTTCGGGTCGCGCTCTTCCCTCCCCCTCCGCAGCCGGTTCGCCGCGGTAAAGCTCGGGCAGGTTGATGAAGGAGAGCTGCCGATTGCTCAAAGGGAGACGAATCTCCGCATAATCAACAGCATAAATCTGGGCCAACACGGTTCCCGGCGTGACATACTGGCCCACATCGACCCGTTTTTCCAATATTCTGCCAGCATAAGGGGCTCTTATTAGGGTGCGTTCCATATCGCGCTCAGCCTCTTCTACCTTGGCCTCTGCCGACTTGGCCGATTGCTTGGCTTCGATCAGTTGCGGTTTGCGCAGAACGAGCGGCCTCGGCTCCTCGCCCGAACCCAGTTTTTCCCAATCTCTGAAGGCCTGCTCGACGCGTGCTTCTTCCTCGGCCAGCCGGAGCCGCGCCTGGGCCAGGACCGCTTTCGCCACGGTGAGGGCCGTCCCATAATCACGGTTATCAATTTTTAACAGGATATCTCCCTTTTCAAAAAATTCGCCGCTGCGAAAGGCGGGCGAAATCTCCATAATGCTGCCCGATACCTCCGGTATGAGAGTGCTCTCCGTGCGCGCCATGACCGTTCCCTGGCTCTCCAGAATGACTGTAAAATCCCTTTTCTGCAGCCGAACGGCCTCGACCCTGGATGTGAACTGTGGCGGTTCCCGGCGCTCCGGCTCTTCCACTAATACGATCATCCAAAAGGTTATCGACCCACAAACCGCCAGAATGATTACCGGCAGAAATATTCTCAGTATTTTCATTTGAATTTGCGAACCGCCCAAATTAACACGAGCCGGCGGCCAACTGGATGTTTAACCGTATTCGATTTTATAAAGGGGGTTTTTCTGTGTTTTCAACCGATGCCACGGCAGCCATTCCGCCATTGGTGGCGTCCACGGCCACGGTATCGAAATTGCCGCCCAGGGCGAGGTAGAGATTGATTCGATTTTGCAATCGCTCGTTGATGATTTGCAAGTGCTGCCGCCGTGAATTGAAAGAACGTCTTTGCGCTTCCAAAACGGTGATGATATTGTCGAGACCGGCCTGGTAGGCATCCCAGGCCAGTTGCTCCGCCTCGATCGACTCCTCTGAGGCGGTTTCAAGCGCCTTTTCCTGGTCGGCCAGGAATTTTTCCGCCGCCAGGGCACTTTCCACTTCGCGAAAGGCGGTCAGTGCGCTGTTGGCGAAATCGGCCAGGGCTTGGTCCCTCAAAGCTTTGAAGCGCTTGGCATTGGCTTTCAGGCGTCGGCCCTGAAAAATCGGCTGGGCGATGTTGGCCCCCAGATTCCAGACCTTAAAATCCATATTCAGCAATTCGTCGAATTCGTTCGTGCTGGTCCCACCGCCACTGGTCAGGCTGAGGCTGGGGAGCATATTCTTGCGGGATTCTTTCAACCGAAAACCGGATGCAGCGAAGCGCCGTTCCGCCGCCACAATGTCCGGGCGCCGTTGCAGAAGGTCGGAGGGAAGCCCCGCCGGGACCGCCTTATTGATCGCGGGCAGATCGGTTGCCGCTTTTATTTGGCTGGCCGGGTAGCGACCGAGGAGCACCTCCAGGTTGCGCGTGGAGACATCCCTCTGGCGATAGCGCGAATGCAGGGAGCTGCGGGCGCCGGCCACATTGGCCCGCGTCAGGCGCACATCGAGAGCCTTGTTCAGTCCGGAGCGAAAACGTTGCTCGATGGTGGCCAGATTGTCCTCGAAACTTTTCAAAGTCCCACTTGCCAAGCGAACCTGTAGTTCGGCTTCGAGCACATCGAACCAGGCCTTGGCGGTTTGCGCGGCCAGGGAGAGGCGGGCGGCCTCGTAATTCTCCTGGGCAGCCTGCCAGTCGCCCACGGAGGCTTTGTGTCGAGCGCGTAGCTTCCCCCAAACATCGATCTCCCAATTCATACTCAGGCCGAGGTTGAAGCTATCAGAGCGGCTGCTCGTGATGGCGAACCCGCTGGTGCCCGAACGTGTGCGGCGAGCCCCGCTGAGAGAGCCGAAAATCTGCGGAAAACGATTCGCCCCGGAAATGGTGGCGGCCGCCCGGGCTACTTCCAGACGGGCTGCCGAAGCTTGCAAATCGTAGTTATGCTCGATCGCTTCGGCCACCATACGGGGCAGCACTGAATCGTCGAAATCGTTGAGCCAGCCACTGTTAAAATCAGCTTTGATTGTTTCCCCGGCGGCGCTCCAAGCCATTGGCGTTTTCACTTCGAGCTTGTCCGACTGGTCGGCAGGCGGCGTCAGACAACTTGTCAAAGTCACTGTGGATGCCAGGGCAATTGTATTAAAAATTTTATCGTTCATGACTGAATCTCCGCTATTTCGAAATTACCTTTTGTCGGAACCGCGGATCGAAAACCCGCACAGATGAAATTGATGAGGTGCTCTATAAGGCTCTCGATATCGTCAGGGTTGCAATACCCCTGGGAGGAAAATTTGAGTCTTTGGCGCTGGGTCATGGATGTGAGCATCAAAGAGAGGGCAAAGTGGAATTTCCAGTAAAGCTCTTCCCTTTCCAATTCCGGCCGGGCTTCCCCAATAGCTTCTACAAAGAGTTCCTGAATATCTTTAAAATGCTCCTGGTAAAGATCTTCCATGAAACCTGGTTTTTCCGAGGAGATTCGGCCCAACATGCGCAGGAAGAGTCCATCCGAATCTCCCCCCGGAGCGCCGATATTAAAAAAGGGCCGCAAAAATGCTTCGTATATTCGCTCCAGCGGCGCCACCCCATGCGAGCTTTGGAAACGATATTTTTCCAATAAGGCCCGGCGGTTCGCATTCATCGGCACGATGCGATTATTCAACAATTCCTTGAGCAGCCCTTCCTTGGAACCGAAGTGGTAATTGACGGCGGCGAGGTTGACGCCCGCCTCCCTCGTGATATGCCGCAATGTGGTGGCCTCGAAACCGCATTCGGCAAATAATTGTTCGGCCGTTTCCAGTATTCGCTCTCGGGTATTCATTTTAACTATGGCAGATTTACAATCAGCATTCATTTAAACACCTATTTTAAACATTTGTTTTAACTAAAAATGAGCCTCCCAGTCAATACTGGAAGGTTCGACCATTTTAGAACCTATTCAATCCATCAGACGTTCCGGGCAATGCTTTCGGATTCATAAGGTTATCGATAACAATGGTTCGCGGTCTAATGAGCGATATGCGAAGGACGGCGTTGACGAAACTCAGAAAGACAGGTAGCCGATAATATCAATTTGCAGTAGATGCGTTACAAAGGAGTCTAAACTTGAGTGCTGCCAATTATAAAACTTCGGGAAAATCTAGGGAGAATCAATCGACCTCGATTTATCCCGACGTCATTCCCTGGGAAAAAGGCCACCCCACCACCTCTCATTTTGAGGTCATAGGCACCGAGGATCCGCGAGGCCGGGGTCTACGGGCCAAGGTGATCTTTCGGCAAGGTGAACTTGTTGCCCGGATTTCCGGAATAATTGCCGATCGGACGACGTTGAATACCATGCAGGTTTCGACCGCGCTGCATTTCATGGACCCATGGTTCTGCCGGTTTCTCCTCCATAGCTGCGACCCGAATATCACGATTGACATAGATTCGTTGGAAGCGAGGGCGGCAAGGGACATCCACCCCGGCGACTACCTCGCCTACGATTATGCCACCACCGAGGATTTCATCGCGAGGCAATTCGTCTGTCATTGCGGCGCCCCGCATTGTCGGGGCTGGATTACGGGCCGACGCGAAATACCGAACGAGGAAGGGCGGGCTTTTCTTGCTCAAAACTTTGAAAACAGGTCTTGAATACGCGAATCCGGTAACTTATACTAGAAAGCATGGCCTATCCCTGCATTTTATTGCTGTGGCTGCTGCTTTCGGGGTGTGTGACGGAAAACCTTTCACAAGTTCCGATTGTCGGCGTCCCAGCCGAAAGGGTGACCGAGATCGACGGATTTTTAATCTATGAAAAGCAGCCCCTGGACCGGATGTATGACGTATTGGGCTATGTGGAAATCGAGCGGCCCGCCGGACAAAAAAGGGAACGCGCGCTGGCTGATCTGCGGACTAAAGCACTGGTTATGGGCGGGAACGCAATCATCGACCTGCGGCAGGCTTTAGCGCCCATATCGAGTCGGCCGAGCGTCCTGGGTGGGGCCGCAGCGAGGGATTTTGGACATTACGGAGGCGCTGATCTGGTGGAAATTATTCGCTGGCGAGGAACCGTGGTTCGCCTTAAGAATTGAAAATGCACATTGGACCCAATCCGCTTTCTTTTCAGGAAAAGGAATAAGGTAAGAGCCATTAGTCTCTTCTATTTACTTTTCTCTTATTCATGAAATTGAACCAAATAATTTTAACCGCCTTTCTTGCTTTTCTTTCGGCGGTAGGCATTCATGCCGATTCCGTCAGGGATCAGCATGTCGAGGTGGAGTTGGTTTCCGAGACGGCTTCCATCCAGCCAGGGCGTTCCTTTACCGTGGCTTTGAGAATTAGCCACGACCCGCATTGGCATACCTATTGGATAAACCCCGGTGATGCCGGTCTTTCCACAACCCTCCAATGGGACCTGCCGGAGGGGTTCGCGGCTGGGCTCATCCAATGGCCCGCCCCCATTATTTTCAAATTGACCGGATTGACTAACTACGGCTATGAGGACGAGGTTTTTCTCCTGGTCGAGATAACGCCGCCGGAAACCCTGCCCGAGGGCAAAAACGTCACCTTGCGGGCCGAGACCACCTACCTCATGTGCGACGATGTCTGCATCCCCGGCAAGGCGTCCCTGTTTCTCTCCTTGCCCGTGGCAAACGAAACTCCTCAGGGTGATGAAAAATGGCAGCCCGCAATCGTCCAAACCCGTGAAAACCTACCCCGGCAATTCAACAATTGGGAAGTAGCCGCCTATCGGGAAGGGGACAAAATGACTCTGGCCCTCGCTCCACCGGATGGAATCGATGCGAATTTGGAAGATGTTTACTTTTATTCATCAGATGCCCAGGTAGATCCGAATGCCGGGCAAGAATTAAAGCGCTCGGAAAACGGATACCTGCTCGAATTGGTTCGTTCAGCGTATGCCAAGGAGACCGGTTCACTGCCCGGTGTTCTTAAAGCTGAATCCGCCTGGGGTGGGGACGGCAGCGTTAAGGCCGTTTTTGTTGATGCTCCTCTATTGGACGGGCCTATCCCTCCAGAGAAGGGGGAAAATGGTAAACAAAACAAAAAAGCGGCGGCATCCGCCGGAGGTTTCGCCTACCTTCTGGTCATGGCGTTAGCGGGGGGATTCATTCTGAACCTCATGCCTTGTGTCTTTCCTGTATTGGGATTGAAGGTCATGAATTTCGTCTGTCAGGCGGGAGAGAAAAAAGGCAAAGTGGCCTTGCACGGGCTTCTTTTCACGTCAGGTGTACTTTTATCTTTCTGGGTTTTGGCGGGTATTTTGAGCTTGCTGCGATCTGGCGGGGCAGAGCTTGGCTGGGGTTTCCAACTGCAATCTCCGGTTTTCGTTTTTTTGCTGACCCTTCTTTTGTTTGTTTTCGCTCTGAATTTAAGCGGACTTTTTGAGGTGGGAACCTCTCTTGCCGGAACTTGCGGCGGGCTGGCCTCGCGTGGGGGCAAGGCGGGGTCCTTTTTCAGTGGAGTTCTCGCCACGGCGGTGGCCACACCCTGCGCGGCCCCATTTCTGGCCCCCGCCCTGGGCGCGGCCTTAGCCATCGAGACGGGCCGGGCGTTTCTGTTATTTACCGCCATCGGGCTGGGACTTTCTATTCCCTACCTGATCCTTTCTATATTTCCCTCTCTCGTAAAAATACTCCCTCGCCCCGGCCCGTGGATGGAATCGTTTCGCCAGTTGATGGCGTTCCCTCTTTTCGCCACAGTGGGTTACCTGCTCTGGGTGCTGGCCGGACAGCTCGATGAGTTCGGACTGCTCAGTGCGATTTTTGCGCTGGTGGCAATTGCCATGGCAGCCTGGATTTATGGTCGCTGGACGGATCCGGGGAAAAAACCCAAAGTCCGTTTTCTGGGCAGGATCGGGGCAACGGTTTTTCTGATATTCGGCATTTATTTCGGCTTTCCCGTGACCGCTCCTTCAAGTCTCCTGTGGGAGGAATGGTCGCCGGAAAAAGTGAAACAATTGAGAGCGGAAGGACACCCCGTTTACGTCGATTTCACAGCCCGCTGGTGCGCCACCTGCCAGGCTAACAAGAAGCTGGTTTTTTCCTCGAAGAAAGTGCTGGAAGTTTTCAAAAAGAAAAAAATTGTGACCCTCAAGGCGGATTGGACAAACCAGGACTCTCGCATCACCAAAGCGCTGGCCGGTTTCAACAGATCCGCCGTGCCCTTCAATATCCTGTATATTCCGGGGAATGAAAACCCCGTTATCCTTCCCGAAATCCTCACTCCGGGAATCGTCCTCAAGACGCTCGATAAAATCTGAGCGCTTCCCCGTGCTTGCAGAGGAACGGTTGACGGCTCATTATTGAGCCTGTGTTCGAAAAATTGGCCGATGGGGTATGGGTTTACGATGAGCCGCTGAAGTTGGCGGGCATTCTGCTTGGCCACCGCATGACGGTTGTTCGATTGCCGGCGGGCGGACTCTGGGTGCATTCACCGGCTGCTCTGACCCCGGAAATCCGCAAATGGATCGACAAAGCGGGGTCCGTAGCCCATGTGGTGGCCCCGAACTGCGTTCACGACCTATATCTGGAAGAATATCGCGAGGCTTATCCCGAAGCGGTTTTTCACGGCGCGCCGGGATTGTCCAAATTATGCCCAAAGGTGGAATTCAACTCCGTCATCGGCGGTCCTATGCCGGAAGATTGCCGCCAGGTATTTTCCCAGCAGCGTATCGGCGGCATGCCGAGGCTCAATGAATACGTTTACTTGCACCTCCCGAGCCGGACCCTGATTGTGGCCGACCTGGTGTTCAATATATTGCACCGAGAACGCCGATTGGATCGTCTGGTATTGAGGATAAACGGGAGGGTTTACGGCCGCCTGGCCCCGTCTGGATTGCTCCGGTTATTCATCAAGAACAAAACGGCTTTTCGCCGCTCCATAAGCAAGATCCTGGCATGGGATTTCGAGCGGATAATTGTCGGCCACGGTGAAATTGTTGACGAAAATGGCAAGCAAAGGCTGGAAGAGGCCATCGATTCCACGGTCGGGCTTTGATTCCCTCATTCTACCGGGACAACGACACGGCATGTGCGTGTTATCAGGTGAAATCGGGACGAAAGCACCACCGAGGCTATGCTCAGGCCGATCAATAGCCCCAGCCATACGCCCACCCCATGCAAATTTGCCATGAAAGCCAGGTAGTAGCCAAGTGGAAGGGCAAATATCCAGTAACATATGAAGACAAGGATGGTGGGAATCTTGACATCGGCTATTCCCCTTAAGGCCCCCATGCTGGCCACTTGCAACCCGTCGAACACTTGAAAAAGCGCCGCCACAACCAGAAATTGAGCGGCTAATAAGACCACCTCCGGGGCTTCCGGGGCATTATTGTCGAGAAAGAACCAGGGAAGTTTGTGGCGGATTAAAAATATGGTGGCGGCTGTGATACTCATGAACCCGATGACAAATATAAAACTGCTGAAACCGATCCGTCTGATTGCAGGTCTGTCTTCCCTGCCCGCTGCTTGCGCTACACGAATAGCTACCGCAAATGAGACGCCCAACGGTATCATGAAGGTCATGGCCGCGATATTTACAGCGATCTGGTGGGCAGCCAGAGAATTAGTCCCAATCCAGCCCATGAAGATGACTGCCACCGTGAAACTTCCGGCTTCAAAAAGAAGTTGGAACCCGGTCGGCACGCCGATTGCCAAAAGCTGGCTGAACAACTTACGGCTGCAACGGAAAATATTGAAAAGAGAGCGGCCAATATCGTAGCGGGGGGAACCGAGCACCGCCGTTGCCATGACGACCATCATAAATGCTCGGGCCAGCAGTGTAGCCAATCCGGCGCCAGCCACCCCATAGGCAGGCATACCCAGTTTCCCGAAAATAAAAATCCAGTTGAGGAAAATATTCAGGAAAAATCCGGCGGCAAGAACGGTAAATGGAAACCAGGGCCGATTGAGGGCCTCGGAGTAGGTCCGCAGGCATTGGTAGGCCAAGGTCGGAATCAACGACCAAACCAGAAATATGACATAAGGTTCGCAGGTTGCCACAACATCATCCGGCTGGCCGAAATAATTGAGGAAACCGATATTGGCGTGCATGAGGGCGGCCACCGCAAAGGCAAAACAAAAAGTGATGACAATGCCGTGCTTGAGCACCTCGCCACTACGGCGGTAATTTTTGGCCCCGTAAGCCTGCGCCACCAGTACCGACACGGACGAAGCCAGCCCATAGCCGATAATGAGAAATATGCCCACGATATTGCCCCCGAAGGCGATGGCCGCCAGTTCAACAACCCCCACCTGCCCCACCATGGCCGCATCGATCAGGTGCAAACCCATCTGCCCGAGCTGTCCCATAATCATGGGGACCGCCAAGGCCAGCGTTTTGCGAATCTCTGTCCAAAAGGGTTTCATTGGGTTAATCTTTATAAATTAGAGATGACGTTAGAAGAGCAGTATTCGACCACGAATCGCAATGGTATATCCGCTTCACAAAATAAACGAGTCCATGGTGGATCGGGACTCTGTCTTTTCCCGTTGCCGAAAAACGGATATTGAGGCAGATGACGAACCGAGGGTATTGCGATGTATACGGCGCGGATTCGGCAAATCAAGTAGAATTTCTAAAATAACGATGGAACGAAATTAATTTTACCTTTTCAATCTCAATATACGATTCGATCGCCCCACTCTTATTAAAAACCCCAAAAAACTACTCAAAATGCACCCAAACGTTATTCCTATTCAACTTAAATTGGCGGTCTGCATCCTTTGCCTTTTGGCGCCATGGAATTTATTTGCCGGTGAAAAAGACGATCCTGTCGCTGTCGAAAAAGTGAACCTCATGTTGGAAGCCATGGGCGGCAAACAAAATTGGGCAGCTTTAAAGTCCATTTATATCCGAGCCAAGCACACCGAGCCTGAGCTAGAATTGCCCTATATCAACGAGATATGGCACTCGATGACTGATCTAACGCTCAAGATCAAGCAAACCGATACGGCTGGACGATTACAGGAGCGAGCCCTCCTCATCGATCATGGCTGGGCTAATCGCAAGGGCGCAATCAGTGACTTGAGCGAGAAGGAAATCAATTATTGGCGTTCCTGGTCGGGGAAAAATATTTACAAGACCCTTCATCGACTGGCAACCGGGGAAAAAGATTTAGTGGTCAAAACGGGGCCGGAAAATCGCCTCGAAGTTTACGACTCGGAGGGGAATCTTGTCCAATGGTTCAGACTGGATGATGAGAACCGTCCGCGCTGGTTTGGAAGGGAACCTGAAAGCGGTACGACATTTGCCGGTTGGGAAATGACCGACGGCATTATGCGGCCAACTGGCGGCGCACCCGATGATGGATCGTTCGAATACAAGATGCTCATCTGGCAACCCTCTCGAGAACTGTTCGCCATCGACTTATCCCGGCCCGTATCGGAACCGGAAAAATAAAAGGTATTCCGGTTTCCATTTGAGACCTGCCAATCTTGTATTAAATCTCAGAGGTAATTCTCTGGGCTGGGAAATTTTTACCTTTTCAATTATCCCCTCCCTGTTTGTAGTTAAAGCAATCATTGAAAGCAGGGCATATTATAAGAACAACTATCAGAAAAAATCATTGAGTACATTGGGTGCTCTTTTCCTTTTATACCAAATCTCATTAGGTATGATAATAAGTTATTTGGCAGAAGCGTTTGCTTGAATGTGCTGCCAGCCTCCGCCAACTAAAGAGAGGACTTTTTCAGTGTCCTCCCACCAGTCTTTGAGATGGGTTGCGACGACTTCTTCGAGTCGCTCAATGCTCGGCCACAGTTTGTTGGCCGTTTGATCCTGTATCATATCCCAAAGTCTTTCAATCGGGTTGAGTTCAGGACTATACGGCGGCAAATTCACGATATGTATGCCCGGGGGGACGTTGGGGTGCTCCGAGTCGTGCGGATGGAAGCCTGCCCCGTCCCATACAACCACATGTTCCTCCTCAGGATATTGCTTTTTGATCTGTTGGAGGAAAGCCTCCGTCCACTGTAGATTCGTGCTAGGGGTTTGGATGCATACCATCTCGCCGTTGACCACGTCGAGGGCTCCGTAACAGTAGCTCCACTGGTATCTTGTCTGATATTTTTTGTGCGGCCGAAGCCCTCTTTGCGTCCAGCACCGGCGGTACACCGGAAGCAAACCAAAACGGCTTTCATCGGCAAACCACACCCGAACCCGATTGCCTCGGGTGAGGGAAAGCTCCTGGAGGATCTTAAAAAAGTCTCGCTTGAACGCTTCCGCTTTTGCCGAGTCCCGTTTCTCATGCACGGGGCGAGGGACTCGAAGCACCCCGGCGCATTTTTTTAGCCATCGCCACACCGTCTTGTAGGCGAAGGAGCGCCCGAAATGTCGCTCCAGCTCTTGCCCCGCCTGAACGGCTGTGTTCCAGCGCGCGACCTTCAAACCATTGAGCAAGAAGGCCTCCACCTCTTTGTCGCAACGGCTTTTGATCCCGCCTTTGTAGGCGCGTGTAAGCACCGCCCCGAGCCCTGCAGCACGATATTTGTCAAACCAACGCTGGATCGTCGCTTTGCCTCGGCCCACGATGGCTCCAATTTCATCAATGCTGTGGTGCGGCTGGAAGCCCATTTTTAATGCCACCAAACGCTCTTTACGCCAGCCGACAGCCTCTTTGTTGAGCAATTTCTTGATACGTTCACGGTCTTCATCGGTTCCCATATATCTTCTCATTCCGCCTTTATAGCTGTTTTTTAATCTTTATCAATCCTTTTGCGATTTGGTATTACAGGTCAATGAGGACACCGGGGCAATCCTCTCCCATCAAGGCTCCCTTTTGCCAGTCGTGAGCAATGACTTGAAACCTCACCCGGTAATCGCGCAAAAACTCGAGCGTTACCGTGCTCAATTTCCGGAATTACAGAAAACCGTTTTTCACGCCAAGGAACGATTTTCAAGGGTTTACAATGAAGAATCGGATTTGGGCAACCTCTATGCCGATATTTTGAGGGAAACGGGAGGAGCGAAAATTGCCTTTATCAATGCGGGGGCACTGCGCAAAGACTTGCCCAAGGGCAATGTTCCCCTGGCCGATTTAATGGATTCATTCCCTTTCAAGGACGAAATCGTTATCCTCGAAATGACGGGGAACCAAATAATGGAAGTCTTGGAGCAATCTCTCACCCTTGAGCGCGGAATGCTGCAAGTTTCCGGCCTCAAAGTGGAATACGATATGGGTCGTCCGGAGGGAGAGCGGATTCTGGCAATTGAAGTGAGCCATAAGGTCCTCGACCCAAAGGCCGCCTACCGTGTTGCGACAATCGAGATACTAGCCCAAGGAGGGGATCATTTCAGCGCCTTTCCCCAATCCAAACGACTCACAAAAAAAGGTTCACAACCACTCTTTGCTCAAGCATTACAGGAATACCTTTCCGCAAAAAAAGTTGTCGAAATGCCGGCCCATGGCCGCCTGATTCCGGTCACAAATAAAAAATAAACCCCAAAGTGGATTATAAAACGCTCAGCCGGGGAATTTCCAGGGATATGTCCGCCCCGGCCATTCTGCGGCGGTTGAAAATCGCCTCCAACCTGCGCGATGCCGCCATCCGGCTCTCGCGAGCAAAATTTGTCCGAAAGGTGAATCCAGTGGAAACTCAAATTTGCCCGGAACCGATCATGGGCTCGGCCTTTCGTGGGGATGAAGACAAAGAGGGAGAGTAAGAGGAGGGTTTTTAATAAAAAAAAGGCCCGCCCTTTCCTTTCGGA
>CBDDEL010000016.1:262500-951194 GCA_965226885.1 Opitutales bacterium
CAGCCTTTGCCCTGACCATACTGGCCGGGATTTTCCCCATCTTTTACCCCGCCTTCTGGGCCAAGGGTATGTCCGCCCCCGACCAGACCTTTTGGTACGGGCTTACCGTGACCACTGCCAGCCTGGTGGTGGCCGTGCTGGCGCCCTTCCTCGGGGCCATTGCCGACCAGGGCGGGCGGCGCAAACGGTTTCTGCTCTTTTTTGCCATTATGGGGGCTGTTTCCACGGCCCTGATGGTTCTTCCCGGCGAAGGCCAATGGAAATGGGCCAGCCTGGCCTTCATTTTCGGGGCCATCGGCTTTTATGGCGGCAACCTCTTTTACGACTCGCTCCTGGTTGAAGTGAGCGACCGAGAAAACGCCCATTGGGTCTCCAGCATGGGTTTCTCTCTCGGTTACCTCGGCAGCGTATTGTTGTTTATGGTCAATATCATCCTCATACAAAAAGCCGAAGCCCTGGGACCGGAAAAACACATCGCAGCCACCCGCCTGGCTTTTCTCTGCACGGCCGTCTGGTGGATGCTCTTTACCATCCCCCTTCTTCTCAAAGTAAAGGAGCCGAAAAAGGACCGCCCGCCGCCCTTCCGTCAAGCGATCGGCGCCAGCTTCCGGGAACTGTCCCGGACTTTGCGGGAAATTGCCAAAATGCGCGGGGTGCTCTGGTTCCTCATTGCCTACTGGTTCTACATCGATGGGGTCAACACCATCATCACCATGGCCGTCAACTACGGCAAAACCATCGGCTTCGAGATCGGAGACCTCCTCAAGACCCTCATCCTGGTGCAGGTGGTGGGTGTGCCCTTCGCCCTCCTCTTCGGCTGGCTGGGACAGAAATTTGGGCCCACCAAACTGCTCCAAACCGGCATCCTCATCTATTTGGGGGTAACCGTCTACGCTTCTATCCTGGACCTCGAACCGGCCAACCTATTCGGTTTTAAAATCAGTAAAATCTACATCCTTGGCTTCCTCATCGGCTCGGTCCAAGGCGGACTGCAAGCCCTCAGCCGCTCCTATTTTGTCTCCATGATCCCCAGGGAACGGGCGTCCGAATTTTTCGGCTTCTACAACATGATAGGCAAATCCGCCGCCCTCCTCGGCCCCATCGTCATGGGAACGGTAGCTAAACTAAGCGGAGAACCCCGCTACGGCATCCTAGCCGTCTCCACCCTCTTCCTCCTCGGATCGGTCTGCCTGCTAAAGGCGAAAACAAACCCTTGAAATTGCCAGACGAAGATTTTTCGGAAATGGGGCAAAATTACTAATTCTGCATGGCGTCGTGGAATAGTTGGGCGAGGTTTTCTTCCGTTACCTCACGGGGGGCGATTGTGAGGAGCCTTTTTTGGGCGATGGCGCCTTTAACCAGGGCCGGGATGTCGCCTTCGTCGTAGCCGACTGCTTTGAGCCCGTTGGGAAGGTGGGTCTCCTGCATTATCCGGATCATGGCGTTGGCCAGGATTTGACCCGCCTCCTCGGGCGCGGCGTCCCGAATGTCCACCCCCAGCGCCGCCGCCGCTTGTAGGTGCCGTTGGGGCGCAGCCGGCGCCGTAAATCGAAAAACGGCCGGGGTGTTCATGACGACCGAAATCCCGTGCGGTATGAGGGCATTTTCCGATTCGTAACCGGCCGCCCGGTAGGTGTGTTTAAGACCGGAAACGGAAGTCGCCATGGCATGGGGAATATGCACTCCGGCATTGCCGAATGCCTGCCCGGCCAGAGTGGCCGCACACATCAGCTCATGCCGCGCCTGGTGGTCCTGCGGGTCGTTGACTGCCGGGACCAGGTTTTGCCCCCCGATGCGGATGGCGGCCAGGCTGCCGATATCGGCATAAGGATTGGCCCCCTGGTAGGGCGGACGCTTTTGCGGGCTTTCCGGCCGGGGACGGCTGCTGAATGGCCGCGCCGTGTAGGACTCGATGGCATGGCTGAGAACGTCGCAACCGGTGGCCGCGACAACCCCCGCCGGCATACTGTGAGTGGTTGTGGGGTCGACCAGGGCAAGCGTGGGCCGCAACAACGGGGAGGCCACGCCCGCTTTTACCTGCCGCTCCTCAAGGTCGAAAATGGAAACCACACTGGTTTCGCTGCCCGTCCCGGAAGTCGTGGGACAAGCGATATGGGGCATGACCGGGCCCGGAATCGGTTTCCCTCCGCCCAGCGGAGCGTAAATATAAGCCATTAAATCATCCGGGTAGGAAGCCAGCAAATTGGCCGCCTTGGCCGTATCTATGGTCGAACCGCCGCCCAATGAGATAAATCCGTCAAACTTCCCCTCCTTGGCGAATTCTCCGGCCAAAATAATCGAACGATCCGTCGGCTCGATCCGGGTTTCGGTAAAAAATTCAAAATCCACCCCCGCCTTGCGTAAAGACTCCTGCGCGACAGCCGCAGGCTCCGTTTTCAACACATTCTTATCGACGAAAAAAGCCACCCTCTTCATACCCAGCCGGGCGGCATCCAGGCCCAACTCGGCCAGCGCCCCGGCCCCGAATTTGAGCGATTGGGCATTGATGGTATAAGCATTTTCGCGCCCATCCCGCATTTCATAATAAAGATGCTCCTCCATTATGCCTGCCCGTTAATTATTTTTTTATCGAAACTCCCATTTTCGGAAAAATTGGCGCTCTTTTCAAAAGGAAACCTCGACCGGCACCGTTACCTTGAGCACTGAGATGTGGCCCGACTTCTCTTTCCAGATTTCCCGGATTTCATCCAGGTTGCGAAATTTCTGCGGGGTCGCCTCATGGATCAGAATGATGACTTTGGAAGACCGGCGGCGCGGTGGCTGGCCCTCTTTGACCCGCCATTGTCCGGTGGCGTCGATGAGCGTCAAACCCTCCGGAAACCGGGGCGTCACCACATTGTCCAGGTAATCGTTCCACACGGTCTCGTAATCGCCCCTCTCTTTTCTCAAACCGCCGCCGAAATACAATTCCGTGCGAACCCAAGGGACCAGCTCCACGGTGGCGGTGGCCTTTGCCGAAACTGCCTGCGACTGCGCAGTGGCCGTGGCCTCGCCATAGCCCCGGCCCCCATTCATGAGGACAATCAATAAACCGGAAATAACAACCGAACCGGCCATAAGCCGGAATACTCTAAAACCGCCAATAGAAATCTTCATAAACCGATTACTACTGAGGCCATTAAACAGTGTCAAATTCTCAAGTGCCTCTTTGCCGTCACTTAAATAACCTTAGAACAGGCGGGAGGGCGATTGATAGGCCGCGTAAAGCTTGCCAGCCGGAGAGATTGGTCAGTGGCCTATGCGGTACCTTGATCGCGAATAGAATACACAGCGATGACAGGCAGGATACCGAAAAACATCAAGAGAGCCGCGGAGGGCTCCGGTATATGGGGGAGAAAACCCTGCCCGAAACCTCAGCAATCAAACACTTTGACCTAACAACTGCTGCCTTTTTACCTGGAAGACAGCGGCAATTGCCAAAGTCAGGATCAACAGGATAATTCCCCATTCCGTGAGTGTCGGAATGATAACCAACTCCGTAAGCTCGCCTGGGCCAAAAATAACACCAAAATCCCTTTCGCTACCCATTTTCATTCCCAAGTTAACAGGCCTAACTTCCGCAAACGGTGTACTGAACATAAAAATATTATATTATAATCACCGGGATTCGTAAGGAGGTCAACTTGGTTGTTAATTTCAAGGGTCTTTCCGTTCACCTTAACCGGACCACCGCCATCTCTAAACTTGATATCTGAATAATCTGATGTTACATCGTCACCACTTGCATCCAGTATCAATACACTGTTTAAAACACTATCAGAATCAAATGCATCATCAGGTAATCCAAAAGCAATATGGCTGAAATTGTCATCCGGATCCTGAATAACTGTTACCTTATAGGTCCACCTCGCCCAAATGTCAAAACCGTCATCTCCTATACGGGAAGTATCTAAAGATCTACTTTCAAAGGAAACGTCCCAAAATTCATCAATAAGTTGGGCTTCAGCAGATTTCGGTAGTGTTAACATTTTGAATGTTTAAGCTGTACTTTTTAGCGTGATTATGTTGTGAACTGGGAATGGTCCATATCACAGTAAAATGTCCTCAATGCGGAAGCGATCACATCATCAAGCACGGCAAGGATCCGAAAGGGGTTCAGAAGTATCGATGCAAGGGGTGTGGTTATCAGTTTCGGCTTCACCCCAAAAGTCGTGAGCATCCTCCGGCGCTGGTCAAGCAGGTGCTCCGTGCGCACCAAAACCGGATGAGCCTGCGTGCCATTTACCGTACCTTCGGGGTAGCCCCAAAGGCGGTCATCGAATGGATTAAAAAAAAGTCCTGAGTTTGCCGAAGCTGGAGTCCACTCTGCTTGCCCGCCAGTGTAGTGATGTGCTGGAACTGGACGAGGTGTGGTCATTCTGGGGCGATAAGCGTTCGGGGCAGGTATGGCTATGGGTAGCCTTGTGTCGACGTACCCGACAGGTCGTCGGGTTCTCTCTGGGTGATCGTAGCGATCAAACGTGCTGGCAGTTGTATCACAACATCGCCCAGCCCTATCGCGACTGTGCCACCGTAAGCGATTACTGGGAAAGCTACGACAAGGTTTTCCCTCACAACAGCGCCAGCGGGAAACAATCCGGCCAAACCGCCCATATCAAACGCTGGAACAATACCTTGCGACAGTCCCTGTCACGCTATGTGCGTAAAACGCTGTCATTCTCGAAGTCTTTGGTCATGCATTTTCGCGTCCTGTGCTTGTTCATCTGGGAATACAACAGCAATATCAAACATTCGTCATGTTAACACTACCCCAATTTCGTCACTCCTAAAGTCAACAATAGCCCCACGGCAAACGCCATTACAGTAATTTTTTTCATTCTTTACTTCCCGTTAATGTTATAATTTTTGCCAAAAATATTTAATCAGATTTTTGATATTCTACAATTACTACAAAAAGTTTCGTCAAAAGTTTTACCTCACCCTGTTATCAAAGATAAATTGTTCTATTCGGGATTTCCCATATAATGGTTATGGATCGTTGAAATGTTCGACCACTGGGGCTTTTGAGCGCATTTTTCTTCTTTCAAAATGCTTTGTCAATCGTTTTTTCCCGGAATCTACCGTTTGTAAAAGCGGTAATTGTCTATCGCTGAAAATTTCAGTTTTCTTCGGCACCGGCGGCATCGTCCTCGGAATCCTCCGCATCGGATGGTTCCTGGAGAAGCTCGTCATCAAGACCGAGGGCTTCTCTAACCAGAGGGAATAAATCGTCGCTTTCCGGTGCTACCAGGAGGCCGCCAGCCCCGCTGTCAAAAACGTAAGAGTATCCCTCGCGGGTGGCCACTTCGCGAATGGCCGCCTGGACGCTTTGGGCAATGGGCTGCATGGCCTCGGCCTCTTTTTTCTGAACGGCCTCCTGGGCAGTGCGCTGAAATGCCCGTATGCGGTTTTCAATCTGCCGAATCTCTTCCGCTTTAGCATCCCGAATCTCATCAAGCCAATCTGCTTCCTTGGCCTGATACTCCTCCACTTTGGTTTGCCGCTCCTGGCCCATCTCGGTCAGCTGCTGTTCGAGGGTCTTGGCATATTCCTCCAGAATCTTTAAGGCCGCTTTCCTTTGCGGCATGCTAAAAATCACCTGATTGGCATTGATGTGCCCGAATTTCTGCACGGTTTGTCCTTGGGAATTTGCCGCAAAACTCAAGAGACAAACCAGGCCCAGAATGTAAATGGTTATTTTTTTCATAATTATTGTTCCTAAACTCATTATCAATCCTCGAAGGCTTGTCCAGTCAAACCTTCATCTTCAAATGGGTCATGCCTATGGCCGGAACCGTTCAATCGACTGACCGCCAGCGCCACCATCAGGGAAAGGAAAAAGGAGGGCAGCAATTCCTCCATTTTGGCAAAGTCGAGCAGTAGGGGCGGAATTTCCTCCACCCCCAAAGCCAAAACCCAGGAGGGCCAGAATTTAAAGAAAATGACGCCAAAGAATCCCGTCAGCATGCCCGCGATGGCCCCGGCGCGGTTCAAACCCTTCCAGAACAAGGAAAGGATCATAACCGGACAAAAGGTGGCCGCGATGCCCGACCAGCCAAAAATGATAAACCAGAAAATGGTTCGGCTGGGGGAGAGCGCCGACACAACCAAAGCAATGCCCAAAGCGACAAAGGAAATAAGAATGGTCAGTTTGCGGCAAATCCGCGTCATGGCCACATCGGAGAGTTCCGGGTGCATGGTCTTCTGGTAAATATCGCGCACAAAGGCGCTGGCAGCCAAAAGTAGAAGGGAATCCAGGGTGCTCATGATGGCCGCCAGAACGATGGCGATGAAACAACCGGATATGACCAGGTTGAACAGTTCGCCCGACATCATAGGGAGGATTTTTTCACACCCGGCCCCCAGCAATTGTATCAACGCCTCCCCTTCCAGTCCGGCCTTGTCGAACATGACGCGCCCGGCCATGCCCGCAAAAACGGCCCCCGTATCGGCCAGCAAAGTCCATGCGATGGCCACAATGGTTCCCTTGTTCAATTCACGAGGATCTTTCAGGGCTATAAAACGAACGAAAATCTGAGGAGAACCCATATAACCCAGGCCGATGGCAAAAAGGGCGATGATACCCGCCAGATTGCCCAATTGCAGCCCCCCCGCTCCCCAAATCGAAGTAAGCTCGCCGGGCATGTTTTCCAGTCCGGTCCACAGATTGCCTAGTCCGCCCAGTTCGATAATTCCGGCCACCGGCAATACCACCAGCCCGATCAGCATGAGCACGCCCTGGACCATATCACTCCACGCCACCGCCACAAACCCGCCGGCAACGGTATAGACCAGCACGACCAGAAATCCCACCGTCAGGCCCGCATGGTAATTCCAGCCGAGAAAACTCTCGAAGGCTTTACCCGTCGCATCCAGTTGGGCGGATATGTATATGGTGGGAAAGATGATCAGGGCCAGGGCGGAAATGATGCGAACCAGATGGGTCCCGTCGCCGAGCCTGCTTTCGAGATAATCGGGAATGGTCACGGAACCGAATTGATCGGTCATCTTCTTAAACCGATGGCTCATCCAGATCCAGCACAAGGCCACCCCCAGGACCTCACCGCACACCACCCACATGGCCCTCATTCCCATAAGGGCGCCAAACCCGGTCAGTCCCAGCAGGAGCCAGCCCGATTCACCAGTTGCGCGGGCGGAAAAGGCCACCACCCAATAACTCATTTTCTTCCCGCCGACAAAGAAATCCTTCAGATCGTGGATTCTCCTGGCAGCGACCACACCGATGCCGAAAACGGCCAGAAAATATAAAACTACGATCGAAAGCTGAACCGCCTGTTCCATTCGAATATCTTTTTAATTCAGATAATAACAAAAGTCCGGCAATTCAACCAGCAGTCGCCCCGTCCGTTCCAAAAAGAGATGGTTTGCGGTTCAAATTTCAGAAAATACCTGATCGAGTACGCTGACCAGAAAATCGGCGTCATCCAATGTCAGGCACATGGGTGGTTTGATGCGGAGGGTGTTGCCGAAAAGCCCGCCTTTGCCAATGAGGAGCCCGTAGTGGCGGCTCTTTTCGAGGGCTTCCGCGCATTCGGCGGTGGCCGGTTCCTTAGTTTGGCGATCTTTCACCAGTTCGATTCCGAGCATCAGCCCTTTGCCCCGGACGTCGCCGATGATGCTGTGTTTTTCCTGTAACCGGCCAAAGCCCTCCAGCAAATGATTACCCACACGAAGGGCATTTTCCTGGATTTTTTCCCGTTCGATCACTTCCAGAACCGCCATCCCCTGAGCACAAACCACGGGATTGCCCCCGAAAGTGTTAAAGTGGATGCGGCTGGCCAGCACCTGGGCGATCTCCGGCGTTGTCACCACGGCGCCGAGGGGGCAGCCGTTGCCAATGCCTTTGGCCATGCAAACAATGTCCGGGATAACGCCTTGCAGCTCGAATCCCCAGAATTTTTCTCCCGTGCGGCCAAATCCGGTTTGCACCTCGTCGGCTATGCAGACCCCCCCCGCCTCGCGCGTGTGGCGGTAGGCTTCCTGCAGGTAGCCATCGGGAAAGACCACCGTTCCACCCACTCCCTGGATCGATTCTGCCATAAATGCTGCTATCCGCCCGGAGGTGCCGTACTTGATTAAATGCTGCACGTCTTCGGCATATTTTCGGCCCGCCTCGGGATCGTCCCCGCCGTAAAGACCGCGATAGGGATCGGGCGTCATGGCGTGTTGTACGCCGAAGCTGTGGGGAACATTGAACTTCCAGGTGCTGTGGGAGGTGAGCGCCATCCCGGCCGCATTGCCCCCGTGGTAGGCGTTGCGCAAGGCGATGATGTCGTAATTTCCGGTATAGGCGCGGGCCATGAGCAGCGCCAGATCGTTGGCCTCGGAACCGGAATTGAGGAAATAGCAGACTTTTAAATCGCCGGGCATTTTGGCCGCCAGGGCCTCGGCGTACAAAGCCACATTGGGGTTAAGGTAGATGGTGGTGGTGTGCTGGACGATTTTATTTTGCCGGTTGACGGCCTCTACAATATGGGGATGGCAGTGCCCCACGCTGACGGTGGCGATGCCGGCTAAACCATCGAGGTAGCGGCGACCGGTTTCGTCGTAGACGTATTGCATGAAACCCTCCACAACCATCAATGGCTTTTTGTAAAAGAGGAAGATTCCGGGGTTGAGAAATTGCTTGCGAAGGCGCAATACCTCCTCCGCCGAAGGACCCTCGTAAGGCAGGGGTTGATGGGCGCTGGGTGGTAGATTGAGGGTGGCAGCGGTTGTTTCAGACATGATCGTTATTTTTCTATTTGTATTAACATTAATCTGGATTTTGTCCGGTCCGAGCCGATCCGGCGAGAGCTTTTCCGGTAAGATAAGCGCAAAAGGCAACCAGAAATCCTATGAACCAGGCGAAATTGTAGATGCCCAGGAAAAAGGAGGGAATGCTTTCCACAGGCGCCAAATTCACTTTGGCCAAAAAGCCGGGCACGTTGGGAATTATACCGATAGCCAAAGCGGCAAATGCGGTCAGGCTGAAGCCTGCTGTGTAGCGGTATTCGCCCATCGGTTTGTAAAGCTCTATCACTTTAATGCGCTGACGGCGGTGCACGAAATAATCGGCGATCATTATCCCGCCTATGGGGCCGAGCAGAGCGCTGTAGCCAATCATCCAGCCGTCGATGTATCGATCGGCGTTTTCCAGGATTTTCCAGGGGAAGATGCATAATCCGATACCCCCGGCAATAAGAGCGCCCTTGCGGAAGCTGATGCGGCGCGGCCAGAGGTTGGAAAAATCGTTGGCCGGGGAAACGATGTTGGCCGCAATATTGGTGGACAGGGTCGCCACGGTAAGGGTGATGAGGCCGAAAATGACCAAACCAGTATTGTCAAAACGGGCCATCAACTCGACTGGATTCCAGATCGCCTCGCCATAAACGACCACCGTGGCGCTGGTCACAATAGCTCCGATGCCGGAATAAAAGGCCATCGTCAGGGGCAGCCCGAGGGTCTGCCCGATGATTTGATCCCGCTGGGAACGGGCGAAGCGGGAAAAGTCCGGAATGTTCAGCGACAAGGTGGCCCAAAAACCAACCATGGCAGTGAGACCGGCGGCAAAGGCATCAAAAAATTCACCGCGGGTGGCAAACTTGTCCTCCATTTCCAAAAGGGGGCCGAATCCGTCGGCCACCTGATAGGCCCAGACCAGCAATCCCAACCCGATGGCCAGAAGAAACGGCGCGCTCAGATTCTCCAGCCATTTGATGCACTCCATGCCCTTGAGGATGACGGCAATATTCATGACCCAGAAGATGAGAAAACAGGTGAGTTGACCGGCAGATATGCCCAAAAAGGGCAAAATTACCTTCTCGGCCGGATCGAAACCCAACAACAAGGCGGCCACGATGTAAATGGCAGAGCCTCCAATCCAAGTTTGGATGCCGAACCATCCGCAAGCCACCAGCCCACGCATGATAGCCGGAACATTGGCCCCCCACACCCCAAAGGAAGAGCGCAGTAAAACGGGAAAGGGAATCCCATAGGCGGTGCCGGGGCAGGCGTTCAGGGTCATCGGTATGAGGACAATTAAATTTCCCAAAAAAACGGTCGCAATGGCTTGCTTCCAGTTCATGCCCCGGGCCATCAGACCGCTGGCCAGGGTATAGGTCGGGATGCTCACCGACATGGCGATCCAGAGCGCCGCGATATTCCACTGAGTCCATGTCCGGTCAACGCTGCGGATCGGCCCCAAGTCCTGGTTGAAGAGATTGGTTTCGCGGACTGCGGCCAGGTCTTCGAGGGAGGTTTCGGTTTTTTCAATCAGTTTCACGGGGAAGCTTTCGGACAGGGCAGCGCCGGCAGCCGATATCCCCACAAACTAGAAGCGGCGGGAAGCGGGGCAAGGATAAAGAACGGCTTGGCTCTTACGGGATTAAGCCGGCTTTTCATCGGAGGAGGCAAGCAACCGGTAAATATCCATTTCATCTTTGCCTTTGACAGAGATTTTCCCGAGGGATGCGCCGGGAAACTTTCCATCCGTTTGCCGCCAGGCTGTTTCGCTCAGATTGACCGCCCCAACGGCGCCGTGCTGCTCGATCCTGGCGGCAGTATTTACGGTATCGCCCCAAATATCGTAAAGGTATTGCTGATTGCCCACCACCCCGGCCACCACCGGCCCCACATGAATGCCCACTCGTACCTGCCAGCCGGCCTTCAGGGTAGGCACCCCGGCGACCATTTCCAGACCCGCCCGGACACAGTTGAATACAGGGTAGTGTATAAAAAAAGAATGTTATTTTGTATTTTTAGCTGTACAAATAGCGTTAGGCATTTTATTTTTAGTGCATGGTTACTAAAATTATTAATTGTCGGCACTGTGGAAGTGAAAATATCATTAAATTTGGCAAGACGCCCAACCATAAACAGCGCTACCGCTGCCATGATTGTGGTAAACAAAGCCGCGAAAACCCCACAGTGAAATACACCGAAGAGCAAAAAGAAATGATCCTTCGAGTCTATCAGGAACGCAGCAGTCTACGCGGTTTACAGCGCGCCTTCGGGGTGAGTCCCAACACCGTTTTGAGTTGGTTAAAAAAAACGACAATCGCTGCGACCGCTCAAAAGCACGATTCTTGCGGCCCGCCGCCATGATGTCATTGAACTGGACGAACTGTGGTCTTTTGTGGGGCGCAAGAGCGATGCCCAATGGGTTTGGATCGCTCTTTGCCGACGCACCCGTCAAATCCTCTCCTATGCCATTGGGCCTCGGGATTGGTATCGTTGCCGGGAACTTTACGAGCGTCTGCCACGGGCCTACAAAAGATGTGCCACCTACAGCGACTTTTGGAGCACTTATGATGAAGTCTTTCCTCATAACCGATCCGTGGGAAAAGAAACCGGTGAAACGGCCCATGTGGAACGATGGAACAATACCCTGCGCCAACGACTGGGTCGTTTCACACGCAAAACCCTCTCCTTTTCCAAGCTTAAGAGTATGCATGAAACCTGTCTGAGACTTTTCATTCATCAATATAATCAAGAATTAGCCACCATTCCTACTTAATACACTACCGAATACAGGCGCATCCTCTTCATGGAGCAGACCGCAGGTGGCCATGAAAGAATCGCCGATGGTTTTCAGCTTTTGCAAACCGTGGCTGGTGGCGATGGTTTCGAGCATCACGACCATCTCCTGCAAATGGGATACCACCGATTCCGGATCCAGCGATTCACAGTATTGGGTAAATCCGGCCACGTCGCAAAAGATGACGGCCACATCATCGTGCCGCTGGGGTTTTACCTCGCCCGTATTCTTCAATTCGAGAACGACTTCGCCGGGGAAAATCGCATGCAGCAGTTCATCGGCTCGTTTCTTTTCTTCCTCAATCCTGACAAGGTAATTTTTTTCCCGATCCTGCATCCGCTTCTTGTCCAGAGTTGTTTCGAGCCTGGCCCTGAGCAAAATCGGTTCAAATGGCTTGTGTAGGTAATCCACAGCCCCCTTATGAATGCAGCGCACCACGCTCGACATCTCTCCTAACCCCGATATGACAATGACGGGAATGTTGCGCAGCTTAGGGCTTGCCTTCATCCGGTCGAGAACGACATAGCCATCCATTTCCGGCATAACGATATCCAGCAGGACCAAATCCGGCGGCGTCTTCTCCATGAAATCCAGCGCAGCCTTCCCGCCTTCCGCCATGACCGCATCGTAACCAAGAATAACACACAGGTCCCGCAGGGACTCGCGGCTCAAATCCATGTCATCGACAATCAGTATGGTTGGCAGCTTTTTCATGGTGAATGCCGATGGATTGTAGCGAGGGGATTCCCCTAGACAGATGCAAGAGACAATGCCCGGGCTTTGTCGCCTACTCCCCGGGCTTTGTCGCCTACTCTGAGAAAAAATATAACACTCTGTCCTCGAATGGCCACACCATGTTACAATTCATCAGGTCGGTTCCAAAAAGTCGGAAAGGCTCTCATTGGAATCCCGCACATGCTCACAGAGGAAACACGCCAACCCTTTCAACAATATTACGCCGATAACGGGGTGCTCCTCAACTACTTGCTCAAAACCCTTTTTGTTCAGGGACAGGACTGAAGATTGGGTAACGGCGGTGACCGACGCGGAACGTGGCAGATCGTCGATGATGGAAATTTCGCCGCAGGAATGGCCCGGCCCCAGGGAAGCCAATTTAACCTCCTCCTCCCAATCGGATTGCATAGTCACATCAAGTTCGCCATCAATGATGAAATATACCGAATCTCCGGGATCGCCCTCCTCGAAAACCACTTCTCCGGGATCAAAAACATGCCCCTCGACATGCTCCGATACAATTTCCAATTGCTCCTCATTGAGGCCTCTGAAGAACTGCAAGCCCTTCAACCGTTCGATTATTTGGTTATCAGACATGGTGTTGCCTTAAAGTATTCCAACGACCCAACCGAATGCAAGATAAATTCTTCAGGTAAAACGGGCCTCTCAAACGATATTAATTTCAATCAATGGCTGGGGAATTCAAACGGCGGGGTAATTGCTTTATTAATTTTTCTCTCAATCGCCGCAAAGTGGTTTCGGTTTCCGCCCAGCCGAGGCAGGGATCGGTGATGGAAACTCCGTAGCGCAGTTGGGCAAGATCCCCGGGCAGGGTCTGGCTGCCAACGCTCAGGTGGCTCTCAAGCATAAACCCGACGATGGAGCGGTTTCCATTCAATATTTGCCGAGCGATTTCCTCCATTACCTCCAATTGCCGGGCTGGGTCCTTACCGGAATTGGCATGACTGCAATCGACCATGATATTGGGCGGCAAACCGGCCCGCCCCAGAGACTGCTCGCATTCGGCGATGCTTTCGGAATTGTAATTGGGTTTCTCACTACCGCCCCGCAGAACGATGTGGGTATGCGGGTTCCCCTTGGTGCGAACGACGGCCACGCGCCCGGCGGGATCGACGCTCAGAAAATTGTTGCTTCCGGCCGCCGCGTGCATGGCGTTTATGGCCACATCCAGGCTGCCGCCTGTGCCATTCTTAAACCCCACCGCGGAAGTAAATCCGCTGGCCATCTTACGGTGCGTTTGAGACTCGGTCGTGCGGGCGCCGATAGCGTTCCAGGAAATAAGATCCTGAACGTATTGGGGAGAAACCAGGTCGAGGGCTTCACCGGCCACGGGCAGACCCAGTTCGGCCAGTTCCAGGAGGAGCCCGCGGGCCAGTTTGAGGCCTTCTTCAATCCGGCAGGAATTGTCCAGAGAGGGATCGTTGATAAACCCCTGCCAGCCAATCCGGGTGCGTGGTTTTTCAAAATAAACCCGCATGATGAGCAACAGGGTGTCCTTCAACTCGTCCGCCAGATTCTTTAACTTACCGGCATATTCGCGGGCAGCTTTAACGTCATGGATGGAGCATGGGCCGACCACCACGAATAACCGGTGGTCCTTTCGCCGGAGAATATCTTTAACCGCATTCTGCCCCCCCATGACGGTTTGCACAGCCTTCTCGCTGAGAGGATGCAGCGCCCTCAACTCCAACGGGGTAAGGAGGGCCTCCTCCTCAAATACATTGATGTTTTCGACCCGCTTGTCGGTCATTACTGTGGGAGGATAAAATGCTCCATAAAAGCATCAACTGGTAATCGATCGAGTCGTTTTGGTTCGGAAAAAAGCTGGAGAATGGCATCCGTTTTTTCGTCCGGGAAATGTGCCCCCAAATGAGTCTCAAACTTTTCCAGAAGCAGTGGGATGCCCTCTTTGCGCCGTCGGCGGTGGCCGATGGGATAATAGACCGCGACTCTCTCGGTGCGGGAACCGTCCTTGAAATGAACCGTCAGGGCATTGCCGATGGAGCGTTTTTCGGGATCGAGGTATTCGCGGCTGAAACGCTCGTTTTCCCGCACCGCCATCTTATCCCGGAGGGCGTCGATGCGGGGGTCGGCGGCGGCTTCATCCTCGTAGTGGTCGGCCGTCAGGTTCCCATGCAGCAGCACAATAGCAATCATGTACTGGAGGCAATGATCACGGTCCGCCGGATTGTCCAGGGGACCGGTTTTGTCGATGATGCGAACGCCCGCTTCCTGCGTTTCAACCTCGATTTTCTCAATTTCATCGAGCCGCGAAATAATCTGTGGGTGCAGCGTGCAGGCCGCCTCTACAGCCGTTTGGGCGTGAAATTCGGCCGGGAAGGAGATTTTGAAAAGCACGTTCTCCATCACATAACTGCCGTAACCACGAGTGAAAGCCAGTTCTTTGCCCTTGAAAAGAACATCTTGAAAACCCCAGCCGGGAGCGCTCAGGGCGGTCGGGTAACCCATTTCTCCAGACAAGGTGATCAAGCCCAGGCGAACGGCGCGGCTGGTGGCGTCCCCCGCCGCCCAGGATTTGCGGGAGCCGGTGTTGGGAGCGTGGCGGTAGGCGCGCAGGGCACCGCCGTCGATCCAGGCATGGGAAACGGCGTTGACGATATCGTCGCGGTTTCCGCCAAGCAGCGAAGTGACCACGGCCGTGCTGGCGACTCGCACCAGCAGGACATGATCCAGCCCCACGCGGTTGAAGGAATTTTCGAGGGCAATCACCCCCTGGATTTCGTGGGCTTTTATGGAAGCGGTCAGGATATCGCGCACGGTGTAGGCGGCTTTCCCCTGGCGGCACATGTAATCGGCCGTGGCCAGAATACCACCCAGGTTGTCCGAAGGATGCCCCCATTCCGCCGCCAGCCAGGTGTCGTTGTAGTCGAGCCAACGAATCATGCATCCGATATTAAAGGCCGCCTGCACCGGATCGAGTTCGTAACTCGTTCCCGGAACCCGCGCCCCCCCCGGCAATTCCGCCCCAGAAACGACCGGCCCCAGCAATTTCGTGCAGGCTGGAAATTTCAGGGCTAGAAAACCGCAGCCCAGGCTGTCCATGAGGCAGAAACGGGCGGTCTCGTAGGCATCCGGGCTGTCGATTTCGGTCGCCGCCACATAATCGGCAATATCGACCAGGATACGCTCCGGTGTAGGGCGTTGCGCAGATTTAATCAAGCTCATGTTCCTCTGCCTCAGGCCGAGCGTTCCGTCATGGGAAGGTAGGGCCTTTTTTCCGGCCCCGTATATTCGGCGCTGGGGCGAATGATCCGGCCGCTGGCGCGCTGCTCGAAAACGTGGGAAGCCCAGCCGGAAACGCGCGACAGGACAAAGATGGGCGTAAACATGGGCGTCGGGATGCCCATCATGTGGTAGGACGAAGCACTAAAGAAATCCGCGTTGGGGAACATGCGTTTCTCCCGCATCATAACGGCCTCGATGCGCTCGGAAATTTTATAAAGGCGGGTGTCGCCCGCTTCCTCGCTCAGTTTCAGCGACCAGCTCTTGATGATGTCGGAACGCGGATCGTTTTCCGTATAGACGGGATGGCCGAAACCCATGAATTTCTCCTTTTTGGCCAGCCCTTCCATGACGCCACGCTCGGCATCATCGGCGTCCTGGAAACGTTCGATCAACACCATCGCTTTCTCGTTGGCTCCACCGTGCAAAGGTCCCCGCAGGGTGCCGATGCCGGTGGTGATGGCGGAGTGGATGTCGGACATGGTGGAGGTCGTTATGCGGGAGGCAAAAGTCGAGGCGTTGAACTCATGCTCCGCATAGAGAATGAGGGAAACATCCATAGCCCGAGCCATAGTCGCTCCCGCAGGCGTGCCATGCAGCAGGTGGAGAAAATGAGTGGCAATGGAGTCGTCATTCGTTTCCACCTTGATGCGCCGCCCTTCCCTGCTGTAATGATACCAGTAGGCCAGCATTGAGGGCAGACTGGCCAGCAGGCGCATCGTCGCCGGGAGTTGCTCATCGAAGGAGGTTTCCGGCTCCAGGCATCCAAGGGCTGAACACCCGGTGCGGAGGACTTCCATGGGATTGGCCGCGGCGGGCAAATTTTCCAGGATCGTTTTGAGACCGGCAGGCAAACCGCGCCTGCTTTTCAGATCGGCATTGAAAGCGGCTAGCTCGCCGGCCATCGGCAAACGGCCCTCAAGGAGGAGATAGGCCACCTCTTCAAAAGTGGAGTGTTCAGCCAGATCTTCGATCGTGTAACCTCGATAGGTGAGGCCCTTGCCTTCCTTACCGACGGTGGCAATGGTGGTTTCACCGGCAATGACGCCGGACATTTGGACCGCTTTTTTTGCGCTCATGATTTTTCCTTTTGTTTCTCAAACAGTGCGTTCAGTTTTTCCTCGAAAGCGTGGTAATCGAGGACTTCATAAAGTTCTTGCCGGGTCTGCATCAGGTTGAGGACATCTTTTTGCGTTCCCTGATCCCGAATGGCGGAATAAACATTTACCGCCGCCGCGCTCATGGCCCGAAATGCGGAAAGCGGGTAGAGGGTCATGCGAACCCCCACGGAGCGCATCTGCTCCAGAGTGAAAAGGGGCGTTTGCCCAAATTCCGTCAGGTTGGCTAGGACTGGAACGGAGACCGCCTCCGTAAATTGCCGGTATTCATCCTGGTTGGTGAGCGCTTCGGCAAATATCATATCGGCCCCCGCTTCGATGTAGAGCCGGCACCTTTCGATTGCGGATGCGAGCCCCTCCGAAGCCACGGCGTCGGTCCGCGCCATGATGACAAATGCGGGGTCCGTGCGGGCATCCATGGCGGAGAGAATTCGGTCCGCCATTTCGCTGGCCGAAACCAGTTCCTTGCCCGGACGGTGGCCGCATCGCTTGGCTTGCACCTGGTCCTCGATATGCATTCCGGCCGCTCCCGCTTTGGTCATTTCGCGAACCGTGCGGGCGATCATAAATGCCCCTCCCCAGCCGGTGTCTGCATCGACCAGCAGCGGCAATGATGTGGCGGCGGTGATGCGCCGGATGTCCTCGACCACATCCTGCAAGGTGGTCACCCCGAGATCGGGCAGCCCATGGGAAGAATTGGCCACCCCCGCGCCCGATAAATAGAGCGCGCGAAAACCGGCCCTTTGCGCTAAAAGGGCACTGAATGCATTAACGGCGCCGACTATTTGAAGAGGATTTTCTTCTTCCAGAGCGGCCCGGAAACGATTACCGGCAGTGGGTTGATTGCTCATGCCAATAGAAAAACAAACAATTTACGGTCTATTACAGTGTTGAGGCAAGAGCTTTGCGGAAAAATCAAACGGCCAGGGCTCTGTGGCAGGCTTCCAGAATGGAGGAAAGGCCTATCCCGTATTCCCGGTAAACGTCCTCCAATGAGCCCGATTGACCAACTTCATCCACCCCCAAAGGAGTGACGCGGGCCCCCAGGGCGCTGCCGATCCAGGCCAGGGAATGAGGATGGCCGTCGATCAAAGTGACAATGGGGTCGGTTCTGCTCTCCGGCGGCAAAATATCGGCCAAAATTTCATTCCTGCGGGAGGGGTCTTCAGAGCAAGCCTGAAAATGCCGGTAGAGCGGCCCCGGCCCGGTCACATTGATGATATTGGCAAATTTCTCTTCTTCGCGCAGCAGCCGGGATGCCTCGATCGCATCCGGAACCAGCGCCCCGCAGGCGAAAAGGTTGATCGTGTTGCGCCCGTGTTGGCATTTTTCCTCGGCGAATCGATCCACCATCAAGTAAGCGCCTTGCAGGACCTGCCTGCGCAGGGCCTCCGGTTCTTCCAGCAACGGGAAAAGACTCTGGTCCACCGGCTTGGTCGTCAGCCGGATATAAGTGGATTGACCGCGTTGGCGGATTTTCTCCAGGGCATCCATGATGATCCATTCCAGTTCCTGGCCGAAACACGGTTCATAGGCCGAGAGTTGCGGCATTTCCATGCCGATGGAGGGGGTCAGGATCGATTGATGGGCTCCGCCCTCGCCGCACAGGGTCAGGCCGGAGGGAGTGCCGACTGTAATGAAACGGGAACCGGAATAAATGGCATAGAAAAAGGCGTCCAGGCCCCGCCGCACAAAGGGATCGTAAAGCGTCCCGATAGGGAAAAGAGTCTCCCCGAACATTTCCCCGGAGAGCCCGAACTGACCCAGGGCCATAAAGAGATTGTTCTCCGAGATGCCCAACTCGATATGCTGGCCGCGCGGTGTTTCCTTCCATTGCAAAACGCCTTCCTCGGGCGCATCGGGCAGGGGTTCCCGCTCCTCCCGGCGCCACACCTCCATTTTGTTGATCCAACCACCCAGATTGGTGGAACTGGCGACATCCGGGCTTAAGGTCACAACGCGTCCGGCGATTTCCGGGTATTGGCGGGATAGAGCGGTCAGTATGGTGCCGAAAACCTGCTGGGTGGAACGCCGTCCCCGATGTTTGCTGGCCAGCTCCGGTCCCAACGGCGGCAAAGTGGCAGGGGTTTGCCCGGCCCGCAATCAAGAGGCCGCCTCGGCGCAAAATCGGCCGGCATCGCTTTCGGGGTCGAAGCCGGACCACTCCTCCTCTTTTGCTATGCCGAGGGAATTCCTCAATTCTTCCATATGAACCGCGGAGAGGAGCACGGAATGATTATGGGGATGGCCGGCCGAGGGCAATTGCCAGCCTTTCATGGTATAGGCAAAAATTACGGAAGGACCCCGGTAGGCATCCACTGCGGAAAATGCGGCCAGAAGTTCTTCGAAATCGTGCCCGCCGAGATTCCAGAACAGTTTGCGCAATTCGGCATCGCCGTAGCGATCGAGAAAACGGGCCATATCCCGGGGAAACCGGCTTTTTCGCGGTAGCCAGGTGCGCAGGTCTTCCGTGCCCAGCCGCAACAAGCTCTGATAGGCGTCGTTAGACAATTCGTCGATGCAGCCGCGCAGCAGTTCCCCGTTGGGTTGGTCGAAGGCCGCCTTGAGGTGTTTGCCGTATTTGACATCGATCACCTTCCGCCCGTTGGCGGCAAACATTTCCCGCCAGCAGCGAACCCGTATGCCCGGTATGATCCGGTCCAGGCTTTGGCGGTTCAAATCGACTATCCAGAGCAAATCGGCGAGGTCGTTCATGGCCGGTTCGGCCACGGCTTCCCAAACGGAACCTTCATCCAGCTCGGCGTCTCCCACCAGGCTGATAAAGCGCTCCCCTCCCGAATCATGGGCGGCAAAAGAATGACTACGTAAATAGGCCTGGACGAGGGCGGCAAAATTGGGGGCGGTGGCCCCAAGCCCGACCGAACCGGTTGAGAAATCCACCGCATCGGGGTCTTTGGTCCGGCTGGGATAGGCTTGCAGTCCGCCGAACTGGCGCAGGGTTTTGAGGTATTTGGATTCCAGATTGCCGAGCAGAAACTGGATGGCATGAAATACCGGCGAGGCGTGCGGTTTGACGGATACTTTATCGCCCTTCCGCAGAAAATCGAAGAAAAGAGCCGTCATAATGGTGGCCACCGAGGCGCTCGAAGATTGATGGCCGCCGACTTTAATCCCATCGGCGCTTTTAAAGGCGGTATTGGCATGGTGGACCATCAAAATGGACAGCCATAACACTTTTTTCTGAATTTCCCGGAGCAGGTCCGATTTTCCGGTCTGGACGGCTTCAACACTCATGGGAAGAAGGTTTCATCAAACGATTATAAAGCAAAAAACTGTTTCCCGGAAAGGACTGCAATGACGCAAAGATATATAAGATAAGAATTTGCATTTAACGGGAAAATACTTTCAATATGACATAAATACCATTTTTATTATTCCAAGGTGAAACTTGCAATCGCTGCCGAAAAAAAGTTTTTCCAAAACCCTGCTTCGAAACTTGGCGGAAAACACCCGCTAATCTGCATGGATTATGAATAAAAAAACTCCTACCTCAATCAGGGCAACCTTTGCTTTGCCGTGTCTTCATTTTCGTAGATGGCTCATTAGCGCCAGCATGGCTTTGGCTAGCGCCTCGACCGCCTCGGCGGTCGAGTTTATGTTGGGAGAAGCCGAGGCCAGTCTCGACACGACGCTGTCCTACGGCACTTCCTTCCGGCTCAACAATCCGGATCCGGCTTTGATCGGAACTACCAATGGCGGTCTGCAAAATTCCGTCAATGCCGATGACGGCAATCTCAATTATGCCAAAGGCATATATTCCAATGCTTTCAAGATCACAAGCGAACTCGAGGTCAATTATCAAAACATCGGGGTTTTCGTGCGGGGAACGGCCTTCCACGACTTTGAAAATGAAAGTAAAGACCGGGAACGCACACCGCTCTCCAATAAGGCCCTGGAAAAGGTGGGGCAGGATATCGTCCTGCTGGACTATTTCGCCTACGCCAGATTCGACATGGGAAACATGCCGGTTGACATACGCGTCGGCAGCCAGGTGCTCAGTTGGGGTGAAAGCACTTTTATCCAAAACGGCATCAATACCATCAACCCCGTCGATGTCTCCAAATTTCGCATTGCGGGGGGCGAATTAAGGGAGGGCCTCATTCCCGTGCCCATGATTTCGGCCTCGGTGGGGATTACCGAGAATATTACTCTGGAAGGATTCATTCTTTTTGAATTCGCCGAGACCGAGATCGATCCGCCGGGCACTTATTTCAGCACCAACGATTTTGCCGGTCTGGGCGGAAACACCGTTATGCTGGGTTTCGGGGCCATTCCCGACATTCCCGCCAACAGTCCCCTCGGGGGCTTGGGCGGCATACCACGAGCACCCAACAATAATCCCAGCGATAGCGGACAGTTCGGCCTGGCCTCCCGCATATTGATTCCCCAGTTGAATGACATCGAAATCGGTTTCTATTACCTCAGAACCCACAGCCGTTTACCGCTAATTAGTTCCATCACGCCAACTGCGCACGTCAATTTGGCCGCGGCGCCTGCCCTCGTAGGTTCTCTTGTCCCGAACTTTCTGGCACTGGGTCTTCCCTTTGAACAGGCCGTAGCCGCCGCCACAGGGCAGGCCAGCACAATCCTCTTTTTTCAGAGCGCCGCCACCGGCCGTTACCAGATCAGTTATCCCGAGGATATCGATCAGCTGGGTTTCTCCATCAACACGGACCTCGGCAACACCGGCATCTCCCTGCAGGGCGAATTATCCTATCGTTTCGACCAACCCTTGCAAGTGGACGACGTGGAGCTCCTCTTCGCCACCCTTTCGGCCATCAACCCGGCTTTCGGACCGACTAACCAGATAGGGAATTTCCTGGGGCAATTGGGCCGGCCTATCGCCGGCTTCCGGCGGGAAGATGTCTGGCAAGTACAAGCCACGGCGACCAAAGTGTTCGGGCCTACCCTGGGGGCCGATCAATGGATCCTGCTGGCAGAGGTGGGCGCAACTTTCGTTCCCGGCCTTCCCGATAAAAAACAACTACGCTTCGACGGGCCGGGCACTTTTACCGGCGGTGACCCTCTGGCTATGCTCCTGACCGGCAACGGGGCTTTTCCGGCCACGCCGATCGAGGCCTTCGCCGACGATTCTTCCTGGGGCTACCGCATCGTCAGCCGCCTGGATTACCTGAACCTTTTCTGGGGTGTCAACGCCATGCCCAGCATCGCCTTCGCCCACGATGTTTCGGGCATTACACCGATTCCCATCGGCAATTTTCTGGAAGGGCGCAAGACGCTCACCCTCGGGGTCGAGATGACCTATCAAAACTCCTGGTCTTATGCCATGCGCTATACCAATTTCTTCGGGGCCGGTGACTTCAACCTGAGCCACGACCGCGATCTCTTTTCCCTCACCCTTAAATACTCCTTCTAATTAAAATAAATAAATTTATCTGAGGAATTTATCATGTTGAAAAAAACCCTTCTTTCTCTCTCCCTGACAATTTTCTTAACCGTTTCCTGGCAAAACGCAGGGGCCGCCATCTCCGCCAGCGAAGCGGATCGCCTGGGAAAAGACCTGACTCCTCTCGGGGCTGAAAAAGCCGGCAATGAGGACGGCTCCATACCGGCCTGGGAAGGGGGCATCACGAAACCGCCCGCGGGCTACCAAAAAGGCCAGCACCATCCCGATCCTTTTTCCGGCGACTCCCCATTGTTTACCATCAACGGCTCCAATGCGGCACAATACAAAGACCAACTCTCCATCGGCCACCAGGCCCTCCTGGCCGCTCATGATTCCTACAAAATGCCGGTTTACCCGACCCGCCGCTCTGCTTCCTATCCCCAAAGGGTTTACGATGCCACCAGGCAAATTGCCCTCACGGCAGAGATAATCGGCGACGGGGCGGGCGTCTCCGGGGCCATCCTGGGCATTCCCTTTCCCATTCCCAAAACCGGCCACGAGGTAATCTGGAATCATTTGGTTCGTTATCGGGGCACCATGGCTGAGAGGCACATCAGCCAGGCCGCCCCCACCCGCAAAGGAAAATTCACCTTGGTCGATTTCGAGGATGAATTTCTTTTCAATTACACAATCGAAGGGATGCAGGCGGAAAACCTCAACAATACCCTGCTCTACTTCAAACAGGAGGTAAAAGCTCCCGCTCGCCTGGCTGGCTCCATCCTGCTGGCGCACGAAACCATGGACCAGATAACCGCGCCGCGCCGCGCCTGGGTTTACAATACCGGCCAGCGCCGGGTGCGCCGAGCCCCCAACGTCGCCTACGACAACCCTGGCACCGCCGCCGACGGCATGAGAACCAGCGACCAGTTCGACATGTTTAACGGCGCCCTCGACCGTTACGACTGGAAACTGTTGGGCAAAAGGGAAATGTATATGCCTTATAACTCCTACCGGCTGCACAGCGACCAATTGAAGGTCAAAGACATCCTGACCCCCCTGCATATCAACCAGGATTATACCCGCTACGAACTGCACCGCGTGTGGGTAGTCGAGGCCACCTTAAAAGAAGGCAAGAGGCACCTCTATTCGCGCAGAACCTTTTATATCGACGAGGACAGTTGGCAAATGCTGGCCGTCGATCAGTATGACGGCAGAGGCGAACTATGGAGAATTTCCGAAGGCCATTGCATAAATTACTACGAAGAGCCGCTCTTCTGGACAACGCTCGAAGTGCATACCGATTTGTTTGCCGGGCGCTACCTGGCCATCGGCCTGGATAACGAGCGCGCCATGTACGATTTCGACATCGAGCGCGAAGTTCCCGATTACACCCCATCCTCCCTCAGAAGGTCCGGCATCCGGTAAATTGAATTTTCTGACGGACTACCCCATACACTTCAATGGATACGCTGCCGGAAGGAAGGTTCACCAGCCTCCTTGCCTTCATCTGTTTATCCATTCCCATTCTTGTTTTTAACTCCCCTCATTTGCGGGGAGCCGCCGATGCACCGTCTGAAATGATGGAACTGGCCCCCCGGTCCATTATCCTGGATGCGCAGGTGGTCGGCTCGATGATAGTGGCGGTGGGAGAACGCGGGCATATCCTCATTTCAAAAGACGACGGTCTGACTTGGAAACAAAACCCCACCCCAACCCGATCCACCCTCACCGCGGTTTACTTTTCCGACGCTAGTGAAGGGTGGGCGGTGGGCCACGACGGCATCATCCTGCACACCTCCAACGGCGGCGATTGGTGGACCAAGGCCAATCAAGAGGTTGAACCGCAAACCAGTTATCTGGATGTCTATTTCATCGACCGGAACCGCGGATTCATCGTCGGCGCCTACGGAGAATTCCGGCGCACCGACGACGGCGGAAAAACCTGGAAGCAGGAATGGATTTCAGAGGAGGAGCTCCATTTTAACCGTATCAGCGCGGGCGAGGACGGTTATGTTTACCTGGCCGGCGAAAGCGGCACCCTCATGCAATCGATCGACCAGGGACAAACCTGGCAGGTTTTGCAATCGCCCTATTATGGTTCCTCCTTCGGCGTTCTTTCCATCGATAAAAGCACCCTTCTGCTCTACGGTTTGAGAGGCGTTATTTACCGGACGGAAGACCGGGCAGATAGCTGGATACTGATTGAAAACGAGGTCAAGGCGCTCATATCCTCCGGCCTTATGTTGCGCAGCGGCGTCATCGTTCTGGCCGGGCAGGGAGGGAATTTATTTGTCAGCCGCGACCTCGGGAAAACCTTCGACCTCTGGAAACAGCCCACCTTGATCGGCACCGCGGAATTGGCCGAAACCCCTCTGGATTACCTCCTGGCGGTGGGGGTAAATGGCGTCCACCGGCTGGAACCGCCCAGTCTGGTAGAGACGTTGGTTGGGAACTAAGCCGTCATGCAAGGCCAAAAAATAGTTGAGAGAATCGAGAAGGTCGTCTTCGCCCATCGCGGCTTGCTGGTGACTCTTTTTCTCATCCTTACGGCCGGCATGCTTTACTCAGCCATCAAGGCCCGGGTCGATGTCAGCTTTACCAAGAAACTGCCCCTGCAGCACGAATACATCCAGACTTTCCTCGAGTACCGCGAACAATTCGGCGGGGCCAACCGCATCGTAATCGCCCTCATGGTGGAGGATGGGGATATTTTTACTCCCGAATTTTTCGAGATTCTCAAATCGGTAACCGACGAGATCTTTTTTTTGCCGGGCGTGGACCGCGCCCAGGTGACCTCCCTGTTTACTCCCAATGTGCGCTTTGTAGAGATTGTCGAGGATGGTTTTTCAGGTGGAAATGTGGTACCGGACGACTTCGCGCCGACCGTGGAAGGCCTTAAAAAAGTGCGCGAAAACGTCATCAAGTCCGGGCGCGTGGGGCGGCTGGTGGCCAATGATTTCAGCGGCGCCATCGTTTCCGCCCAGTTGCAGGAGGTAAATCCCGCCACCGGGGAAAAACTGGATTACATCATGGTGGCCAATCACCTGGAGGAAAAAATCCGCCAGCGGTTCGAGAGGGAGGGCAAGGATATTGGCCTTAAAATCCACATAATCGGATTCGCTAAAGTTATCGGAGACATCGCCCAAGGAGCCCGCAACGTGATCTTCTTTTTTATTATTTCATCTTTAATTGCGGCGTCTTTTGTTTACATTTTTTGCCTATCCATTCGTTTGACCATTCTACCCTTGTTTTGCGCTCTGGTCGCGGTCATCTGGCAAATCGGGCTGTTGAATGTGCTCGGTTACGGGTTCGATCCAATGTCGATACTCGTGCCTTTTCTTATATTTGCCATTGGAGTAAGTCACGGGGTGCAAATGATTCGCTCTTTCCGCGATGAGATATTCCAGGGCCGGAACAGCCTGGAGGCGGCCCGGTCAAGTTTTCGCCAATTGCTCATTCCGGGAGGAACGGCGCTGCTCACCGATACGATCGGGTTTGTCACCATATTGCTGATCAAGATCGAAGTCATCCAGGAACTGGCCAAGTCGGCCAGCCTGGGTGTGGCCACGGTATTTTTCACTACCCTGGTGCTTTTGCCCGTGCTCCTTTCCTATGTCAGACTGAAGCCCGAATATTTGAAAAAGGTGGAGGAGCAAAAAAAATACACCGAAATTTTCGCGAGGAAACTGGCGCGCATTTCGGAACCCCGCATATCCTTGGTCATCATCGTTATAGCGATCGGGCTTTTCGTCGCCGGTTATCGCCGGGCGAGCGAAATAAAAATCGGCGATCTCAATGCGGGCGTGCCGGAACTGCGCGAGAATTCCCGCTACAACACCGACAGCGCCACCATTACCGACAATTTCACCATCGGAGTGGATTTACTCTCCGTCATTGTGGAAACTGTGCCCGATGGGTGCATTGATTATAACGTCATGTCCAACATGGATCGTTTCGAATGGCATATGCGCAATGTGGAAGGAGTGCAGTCGGTCATTGGGCTGGCCGGATTGGCCAAAGTCATCAATGCCGGTTGGAACGAAGGCAGCCCCAAGTGGCAAATCCTGCCCCGCCACCCCGCGGTTCTGGCCCAGTCCATCAGCCCTGTCGATACCTCCAGCGGTCTCCTCAACGCCAATTGCGACGTTATGCCGATTCTCATTTTCCTCGAAGATCACAAAGCCGAAACCATCGAAACGGTGATCATCGCCATCAAAACCTATGCTGCCGAGAACAATAGCGAAAACCCGAAAGTAATCTTCAACCTGGCCAGCGGCAATGTGGGCGTTATGGGGGCCACCAACGAAGTAGTCAGCGCCGCCCAGTTTCCCATCCTGCTCTATGTATTTGCCGCCGTTATCATCCTCTGTCTGCTGGCCTTCCGCTCCTGGAAAGCGGCCTTTTGCATTGTCGTCCCGTTGGCTTTGGTCTCCGTCCTCGCTTATGCCCTCATGCAATACCTCGAAATCGGTTTGAAAGTTTCCACCCTGCCGGTGGTGGCCCTGGGGGTGGGCGTGGGAGTCGATTACGGCATCTACCTTTTTTCCAGACTGCAAATCCTCCTCCGCACAGGCGCCCATTTCCAGGATGCCCTGACCCGCGCCTATGAACTGACCGGAAGCGCCGTCGTCTTCACCGGGCTGACCCTGGCCGTCGGCGTCAGCACCTGGATCTTTTCCGAACTCAAATTCCAGGCCGACATGGGCATCCTGCTCACCTTCATGTTTTTTCTCAACATGCTCGGGGCCATGCTCCTGCTGCCCGCCATCGCCCGCTGGCTATTCAGACACCGCAGCCAGGCCGAGGCCGGGGAAACGGATTGATTTAAATCACCGATTCGAGTTTGTGGCAGGGCAGGGAGAATGCATCGGCCACGCCTTGGTAGGTTATTTTGCCCCGCACGATATTGACGCCCATGGCGATTGCCCGATGTTTTTTCACGCATTCGGGAAAACCGGTATTGGCGATCTCCAATATATAACGGAAAGTGGCATTGGTCAGGGCCACGGTTGAAGTCTTGGGCACGGCCCCCGGCATATTGGCCACCCCGTAATGGACGACCCCGTCCACTTCGTAGATCGGATTGTCGTGTGTGGTTGGGTGGATGGTTTCGACACAGCCCCCCTGGTCCACCGCCACATCGATGATGACCGAGCGTTTCTGCATCAAGCCAAGCATTTGCCGCGTAATGAGGTTGGGCGCCTTGGCCCCTGGAATGAGGACGGCTCCTATGACCAGGTCGGCCCGCTCTATGGCGCGGCGGATGTTGGCCGGATTCGACATAATGGTTTTCACATTGGCCGCCATGACATCGTCCAGATAACGCATCCTGGGCAGGTTAACATCGAGAATGGAAACACGGGCGCCTATTCCGGCCGCGATTTTGGCCGCATTGGCCCCCACCACCCCGCCACCGAGTATAACCACGTTGGCGGGCTCCACACCGGGCACACCACCGAGCAGCACGCCAATACCGCCGTGGGGGTGCTCCAGGCAATCCGCCCCCACCTGGATGGACATGCGCCCGGCCACCTCGCTCATGGGAACGAGCAAAGGCAGCGAGCCATCCTCGGCTTCCACCGTTTCGTAAGCGATCGCAATGCACCCGCTGTTCTGAATGCCTTTGATCAATTCCAGTGAGGCTGCGAAATGAAAATAAGTAAAAACGATCTGGTTTTCCCGAATCAGGGAATACTCCTCCGGCAAAGGCTCCTTGACCTTGACGATCATATCCGCGACGGCATAGATTTCCGTCGGAGTGTCCACAATCTCGGCCCCGTAACGCCTAAAATCCCCATCCGAAAAGCCACTTCCGTGCCCGGCCCCGGTTTCCATTAGCACCCGATGCCCGGCCGCCACCAGTAATTCCACCCCGGCGGGCACCAATGCCACCCTGTTTTCCAAAATTTTTATTTCCTTCGGAGTCCCGACAATCATAATCAACCTCCTCTAAAAGTAGTAGTTGTATTTATTTTGGCAAAAGTAAGGGACAAATTGGAAATTCTGTAAATCTCCTTTTTCACCAGAAAAATGAATAAAATTCTCGCTATCCGGTTCAAGTATTTGGGGGACGTGGCGGTCACCATTCCGGCCCTGCGGGCGATTGTGGAAAAGCTGCCCAATGCGGAACTTCATGTGGTGGTGGCCGAGGAGGCTGTGCCCCTTTTGCGGCATCTCCCCTGGATTGACCGGTTGTGGGCCTTCCCGCGCGCGAGGGGGAAAGCCCGGTTGCGGCGCTCCCTGCCCCTCATTCGGGAATTGCGCCGGGAGCGTTTCGATATTTCCATAGATTTTTCGGGCAATGACCGGGGCGCCATTTTAAGCCTGCTGGCGGGCTCCAAACTACGGGTCGGCCCCATCGCGCCAAGAGGGTTTTTTGGCAGGAAGCATTGTTATCACCGGCCGGTTGAGGAATTGCCCTATTATCATCATGAACTGATTCGCAATTTTCACCTGGTCACTTTCTTGGGCATTGCATCCCCGGAAAAACCGCAATTGGAAATGCGCTCCGATCCCACCCTGGCGGAGAAAGCGCAAGCGCTGCTGGGCGATCATGAATACATCTGCCACCTTTCCACCAGCCGCGAAAAGAAGGAGTGGCCGCTGGACAACTGGATTCAATTATTCCACAAAGCCGCTGCCACCGGCGCCAAGCTCATATTTTCCAGCGGTCCGGCCGAACGCGAGCAATCCCTGCTCAAGAACCTTTTGGGAATGGACCCTTCATTGCCGGTCCTTCCGCTCACTGAGTCCCTCGATTTGTTTCTGGCCGTTTTGAATAAAGCCAGGGGATTTATTTCGGGAGACACCGGCCCGCTGCATTTCGCCGCCGGATTGGGAGTTCCCACCATCGGCATGTTCGGCCCTACCGACAGTGGACGCTGGGCCCCGCCCGGCCTCATCCATCAAAGTGTGCAAGGCGGGTTCTGCCCTTGCAGCGGGCACGCCTCCACTTGCCGGTATGAAAAACCATGCATAGAAAAAATCATCCCGGATCAAATCTTTGAATGCTTCCAGAAAATGAGGAGCGTGGAAGAATAGGGCCTGTAAACACTTTCTAAACTTGCTACTGGAACTCTCACCTTTTCTTCAGAAAAATCTGCCCCATGGAGTGGATCAGTTTGACCGTTTGATGGAGTGGCCGGGCGAAATTTTCAGGCAGTTGGCCAACCGGCGAACGTTACGATTCGAAATCGGGAACAGGTCTTTTTTTCTAAAGGCCCACCGGGGTGTTGGCTGGGGGGAAATTTTTAAAAGCCTGTTAAACTTAAATCTGCCTGTGACAAGTGCCCGCAATGAATACGAAGCCATCAAAGCGGTGCAGAAAACGGGTGTGGCCACGCTGCAAATTGCCGGATTCGGCATTCGCGGGCTCAATCCGGCGGCCCGGGAATCATTCCTCATCACGGAGGAACTGAAAAACAAAATCAAGCTGGCCCATATCGAGGAACATTGGATTCATCTGCCTAAAGAGCAAATTTTCCTCATTCGCTCAATCCTACTCAAGGAGGCGGCCGTGCTGGCTTCAAAAATTCACCGTCACGGCCTCAATCATCGGGATTTTTATCTGGACCACCTAATGGTCGAAAACCGCGATTGGGCCGAGTGCCGGAATGGAGAACCTATAACGCTCCACCTCATCGACCTGCATCGTATGCAGAAAAGGGGTAAAGTCCCCCGGCGCTGGCTGATAAAGGATCTGGGAGGCCTGCTTTTTTCCGCCATGCACCTGGAATTGACGACTGCGGAACTGGCCCTGTTTATCAGGTATTACAGCGGTCGCCCGGCGGGCCGCGAACTGAAGGCAAACCCCTTATTCTGGAAAAAAGTCCTGCTCAGGGCCATCCGCATGTATAAAAAACATTACGGGAAAACCCCGCCCTTGCCTCCTCAATTCAAACCCTGAAACAAGATCGCGGAGGTCACGGAGAAATATAGTGAATCAGTTTTGGCGGCGCCTCCGGGCAATTTGTCAAACTGCGGGTTCCATTGTTTGTCAAACTGCGGGTTCCATTGTTGTAATACTGGTTTAAACTGTTAACTATAGGCTTATGCTTAAATTCATCGGATTGGAAAAGGGGCTGGTATTTTTTAAAAAAATCTCGGTGGGCTTGCTGGCCGCTTTTGTTTTTGGCGGCGGGCTGCAAGCCGGTGGGGTGAAAGACCTCGTGCGTGAGCGGGTGGATGCCGAATACGCCAGCCTGGAAACTCTTTACAAACATTTTCATACCCATCCGGAACTATCCAACCAGGAGACGGAATCGGCCAAACGAATTGCCAGCGAGTTGCGCAAGGCTGGTTACGAAGTTACGGAGGGCTTTGCCGGGACCGGCCTGGTGGCTATTTTGCAAAACGGGGAAGGCCCTACCGTACTCTTGCGCGCCGACATGGATGGATTGCCCGTGCGTGAGCAAACCGGTCTGGATTACGCCAGCACGATAAAAAGGATGGACCCGGACGGAAACGAAGTTTACGCCATGCACGCTTGCGGTCATGACGTGCACATGACGGTGTTGGTGGGGGCCGCGCGGGTGCTTTCCTCCCTCCGGGATCACTGGCAGGGGACGCTGGTTTTAATCGGCCAGCCAGCGGAAGAAATCGGGCAAGGCGCCAAGGCCATGCTTAAAGCGGGTATATTTGAAAAATTTCCAGTGCCCGATTACGCCTTTGCCTTTCATGTAAATGCCAGCCAGCCAGCGGGAAAAATCGGCTATGTGAGCGGGTACGCCCTGGCTAATGTCGATTCCATGGACATTTATGTCAAAGGCGTCGGGGGCCACGGAGCCTGGCCGCATGCAACGAAGGATCCGATAGTATTGGCCAGCCGGATTGTGACCTCCCTGCAGACCATTGTCAGCCGGGAGACCTCGCCCCTGGACTCCGTGGTTGTGACAGTGGGGTCCATTCATGGCGGAACGAAGCACAACGTCATCCCCGACGAGGTGCATTTGCAGTTAACCATCCGTACTTACTCCGATAAGTCCAGGACTAGCACCATCGCAGCCATTCGCCGTATCGTGGAGGGGCAGGCCCTGGCGGCGGGTTTGCCCAAAGACCTTTATCCCGAAGCCGTCCTCATGGATCAATACACCCCAGCCCTCTATAACGACCCCGAACTGGCCGGTCGGCTGGCCGGAACTTTGACTAACTGGATAGGGGAAGGCAATGTGGTTGCGGTGGATCCGGTTATGGGCGGGGAAGATTTTGGTCGATACGGGAGAACCGAACATGAGGTGCCCATCAACCTGTTTTGGCTGGGCGCCGTCGAACCGGATAAATGGCGGCAGAGCCAGGAGCAGGGAACCGCCCTGCCCTCCCTGCACTCATCCCTTTTTGCCCCGTTGCCCGAGCCCACCATCCGCACGGGCGTTATAGGCATGGCCGCGGTTGTCCTGGATTTGGCTCCACCTCGTTAATTGCGCGCTTTTCCATTCAGGTCGATGTTGATTTAGCGGGCTTTTATTGCTGGTTTTAATAAATTTCTGTGGTAACCTTTTTCCTGAACCTACCTGAATAAACTTTCTGCGATATGAGTTCAGATGTCCTCGAGTCAACCCATGGGGAACCGATATGGCAGCTTTCCGTTTTTGCCGACAACAAGGTGGGCCGGCTTAACGACCTGCTCAAGCTGTTAAGTGCCCATGATTTACATGTCATGGCTTTGAGTACGCAGGATACCACCGATAGCACCATTATCCGCCTTGTCCTTGATTATCCAATAAATGCGCGAAGCCTGCTGAAAGAAAAAGGGTATTTTTTCACCCAATGTCAGGTTGTGGGGGTGGAGTTCGATAGTGAATCGAAAATCAAAGAGATCACGGCAGCCCTCTTGCAAGCGGAGATCAATATCTACTACGTCTATCCCTTTATCATGCGCCCTAATGGGAAGTGCGCGCTCGTCATCAGCCTGGAAGATATCGATATGGCATCCGATGTCCTTCAAGAGTATCAATTCAAGGTGCTCAGCCAGTCCGATATTACGCGCTGATCTAAATCAAGCTATTTGCTTGTCATCACGAAAACCCCGTCCCAGTCCTCACCCGGCGGGTTGGCTTTCATGCTCACAGTTCTCTCTATAAAGACAACCGAGGGGGTGGTTGGGGCGTAAGGATTTAATTCGGGCCGGTTGGGTTCCAGCCGGGACGCCTCTTCAAAAAGTTCGATCGCTTTGTCCCAATTTTGCGCAAGGTAGTTTTTCATCGCTTCATCGTAAACACCCAGGCACTGGAAGGCTTCTTCGCTCATATCTTCACGTAAACCCATGATCTCGTGCATTTCCGCTGGCTGGGTGCGGCCTTTGACGATAATTTTATCCAGGAAACGAAAAACGCAAGCATCGCCAAACTTTTCCGCCTCCTCTTTGGTTTCCCCCGTTACCATGGTGTAAACGCCATAGGCTTTGGCTCCGCTTTCGCAGCGGGCGGCCAGGTTCACGGTGTCCCCCATCATGGTGTAGTTGAAGCGTTTTTCCGAGCCCATGTTGCCGACCGTGGCAGGCCCCGTGTTGACGCCCATGCGGGTTTGCATCTGGCTCACGATGGGCGGCCATTTGTCCCCCTCGGTCTTCCATTTTTCCCTCAGCTCGACCTGCATTTTCTGCATCAGTTGGGAAGACACGGGAAGACACGCAAGCCTTCAGGGCATGGTCCTTCAATTCCACCGGAGCATTAAAAATACCCACGATGGCATCGCCGATGTATTTGTCCACATAACAACCCTCGTCCATCAGAATATCGGTCATAGCGGTGAGGTATTCATTCATCAGGTCAACGAGTTGTTCGGGGCTCAGTTTTTCGGAAAATGCGGAGAAGCTTTGCACGTCGCTGAAATAGGCGGAGACTTCCGCCGTTTTTCCGCCCAACTGGGGCTCATCGCCCGATTCGATCATGCTGGTGACCAGTTCCGGCGACAGATAGGTGCCGAACATGCCTTTAATGCGGCCCTTCTGCTTTTCTTCGATCAGCAGTTGCACCATGGCGCCGATGAGGCTGGCGGATATGGCGGAACCGAAAGGGGTAATCAATGGTATGACGCGGTGATATTCCGTGAATTGCCAGAAAACAATAAAAACGTAGCCGAGGAGGAAAAGGCCGCCCCCCAATTTTGCGGTGGTGCCGCTCTTTCCCGTTGTGGTAACCATCATAGCCACCAGGACGGTCAGCAAAAAAGTCAGCGCAATTTTTACCCACCGGGGCATCCTCTGGATATAGAGCCCTGAAAAAATCGTTTTGACCACATTGCCGTGCACCCCGACCTTGGGCACCGGGCTGTCGTCAAAGGGGCTTGGAGCAATGTCCTGCAAGAGGGGATCGGTCGGGCCTATCATTACGATGGCATCGTTGAAATCCGAGAAAAATCTCTCCGCCTCGGCCTTTTGTTCTTCATCACCCTCGCTTAACAAGGCGAAAGCCTGGGCTACCGTGAACATGCCGTAACGGGTATTCTTTTCGGAATACCATTTGGAGAAATAATTCACCTCCAGCATCTGCTTTTCCCACACTGGAATATTGATGAGAATATTGCCTTCCCCATCCACCATTTCAATACGGTCGTCATAGCGTTTAATCGAATCAGTGGGCAAACCGTAGCTCGCTCGCGCCAGTTGCAGGGCAATCTGGTAATAGGTCAGAGTTTTGCTGAAGGGACCGGCGTCGAGGTAAGTTTCGGCAAACATAGGCACCCAGCGAGGGATTTGCCCTCCGCTCAGGTTGACGTCCACATTGATCAGTCCCATCTGCTCGATATTGATGTGCACTGGAAAAAGTGGACACGAGATTCTCCTAAATGGAGAATCGAAGCATGGGAAGAAGACGCTTTAGTATAGAGTTCAAAAATGAGGCAGTTCAACTGATGATACTCGATGGTCTGAGCGCCACCGAGGTATCGACCAAACTTGGGGTCAACACCAACCAATTGTATAGGTGGAAGAGGCTCTATCTGGACGATCAGCAGGGCGAAGCCACCTCAAAGCGACAGAGCAGTCCGAAGGAGATGGCGGCCGAGATAGATCGTCTTCGCAAAGAGCTGCGCCGCTCGGAGCGGATCAACCAGATACTAAAAAAAACGGTGGGCTACTTTGCCAAGGACGAACAATGAAGTACCAGTTTGTCAAAGACAACGAGGGGCGCTTCAAGATCGAGGAAATATGCTCGGCGATGGGGATTTGTCGCAGTGGCTATTACTGCTGGAGGCACCGAGCGCCCTCGGCCCGGCGGATCGAGGACGAGGGAATCAAGGGGGCGATCCTGAAGGTACACAAAGAGGCCAAGGGCCGCTATGGGCATCGGCCAATGCACCGCCATCTGAAGGATGATGAGGGCATCGATTGCGGCCGTGACCGGGCTCTGCGTCTGATGCGTGAAATGGGAATCAAAAGCACCCAGAGTAAACGCTTTAAGCCATTAAAAACCAACAGTAACCATCCCTATGGTTACAGCCCCAATGTGCTTAAAAAGCATGGCCAGCCGACCCATATCGACGAGGTCTGGGTGGCGGACACGACCTACCTACGGACCCTGGCCGGTTGGATGTACTTGGCCACGGTGATGGACCTGTTCAGCCGACGCCTGCTGGGCTGGAGCGTTTCCAACCACAACGACGCGAAGCTGGTTGGCAAGGCCCTCAAAGCCGCGGCCATGACCCGCGGCACACTGCGCACCGGGATTATTCATCACAGCGATCGGGGCAGCCCCTACGCCAGCGACGACTATCAGAGGCTGGTCTCTGAACTAGGCATGAAGCCGAGCATGAGCGCCCAAGGCAACTGCTACGACAACGCGGCCATGGAATCGTTCTACGGCCGCTTCAAGACCAGCACGATTCGAGGCCGCCACTTTGCCGACGAGCGCGAACTGCGATCAACTGTCTTCGAATACGTGGAAATCTTCTACAACCGATATCGCAAACATTCCTCTCTGAGTTACCAAAGCCCAGTCCAATTCGAGGAAAATATTTGCCCCCCATGGGGGGCAACGAGAAAACAAAACCCTTTACCAAAACAAGCCGCCTGACACACTAATCAATAAACAATGAATATAAGAGAATCCCGTGTCCAACAAATCCAGTACACGTCAATATCGACAAACCTGGGGTGAGGCGTTTCCGGAAGATCATTCGTTTTCAAGTCGTAGCGATCCCCCATCAGATAAATAAGCGGCACCTCGTCGCCTTCCGAATAAGCGGTGGCCAGGATTATGTTGGGGTAGTAGCGGGTAACATTGGCAAATTCCTGCACATCCATATCAACCAATTCCTGCGGAACCAGGATAGAGGCGGCGAATTTCGACATGACTAACCCGGATATTTCGTAAAAAAAGTATCGTTGATATGCTTAACTGCTGATATACAGCAGGATAGATCAATAATTAAAGCAATATCAGCGATGACAAAAGGTAAACAATTAAAGCTACAGTTGACAAGGGTAAAAGGCCGCCGTGTGCGGGTTGATTTCAAGGGCGGAGAGGTTACTTCGGATGCCGGACTGCTTTTGATTCGGGAAGTGGATCGGCAGTTGGGCTTGACCGAACGAGCGGCCCGACAGTTAGTGGACAAACGGCAGAAGGGCAAAGTACGCCATGAGGTATTGGGGATGCTGCGGCAGCGCGTTTACGGGCTGGTGGCGGGCTATGAGGATTTGAACGACTTTGATACCCTGCGCCACGATCCATTGTTGCAAACGGTAACGGGGCGCATTGAAACGTTGGCCAGCGCGCCGACTTTGTGTCGTTTTGAAAACGGGCAGGATCGGCGGGCGGCCTTTGCGGTAAACGAGCTGTTGGTCGAACAGTTCATGGGCTCCTTTGCCGAGGAACCCGAAGAGATCATCCTGGACTTTGACGCCACCGACAATCCGGTGCACGGGCTCCAGGAGGGACGTTTTTTCCACGGTTATTATGATCATTACTGTTTTCTGCCGCTATATGTTTTTTGCGGTGATCAGCTGCTGGTGGCCTACCTGCGGCCGAGCAAGATCGATGCCAGCAAGCATGCCGGGGCCATCCTCAAATTGCTGGTTAAACGGATTCGCCAAAGCTGGCCCCGTAAGCGGATTATTTGGCGCGCCGACAGTGGATTTTGTCGAGACCGGATACTCTCTTGGTGCGACCGCAACGAAGTTAGTTACATCGTGGGGATGGCTCGCAATGCACGCTTGCAGCAAGACGCCCAGCAGTTGCAAAAGCAGGCCAAAGAATGGTTCGAACTAAGGGGTAAAAAACAACGGTTATTCCAGGACTTCGTCTATGCTGCCGATTCGTGGCGATGGCTGCGGTTGGTCATCCATAAAGCCGAACACACCGCACAGGGGTCCAACCCGCGCTTCGTGGTGACGAACCTGCCGGGCGATCCCCAGGAGCTTTACGACAAGGTATACTGTGGCCGCGGTGAAATGGAGAACCGCATCAAGGAACAGATGCAATTGTTCAGCGAGCGCACCAGCGCCCATCAATGGTTGGCCAATCAGTGGCGATTGCTCTTGTCGGCGCTGGCCTACACCTTGATGGAAGCCATGCGCCGGTTAGCCTTAAAAGGGACGAAGTGGGCGCGGGCCCAATGGCACACCCTGCGGCTCAAATTAATCAAGATCGGAGCGGTCATCGTGCGCAACACCCGAACGATTCACTTTCACCTAAGTGAGAGTTATCCTTGGGCCAGTCTTTTCAACCATGCGCCCCGCCGATTGGTGCCAACCTAAAGGGTGCATTGGTGCTGCCCCCGGCACTACCGAACCAATGGGGGAAAGGGGGCAGTGTCTCTACACCCTGAAAAACACCTAAAAATCAAGACGATCTGCTCAAAATACAAAGAAATCCATCTCCAATAGCAATAACGAGCCAAACTTTACCCTTCATGAATTATCCGGGCTAAATCGAATCCGACTGCCTTGGCTTTGCCGAAATAAAGAAGAATTTCCGCAATCTTTCCAAATTCCGACCTTGGCCAGGGTTTCTCACCCGTATATTTGCGAAAGGCCTCCGCATCCAGATCGACATAGATGAGCTTGACCGGGGCGTCGATTTCTCCCCGCACTCGGAATCGCCAGTCCATGGCCTTGTTCTCCAAAAAATTAAGAAACCCGAAATGCCATAGAACCAGCCATATCGCCGGGATCGGTAAAATGAGCAGCAATCGCTTTAAAATATCTGACCAACCCTTAAGCATCGTCTTTCACACAGGTTCGACCTGTCATGCAAAAAAAGAATTGTCGTCGGCAAAGAACAAAAAAGCAATCCCGGAACTCAAAGAAACCGCTTCGAACGACAAGCCGTTAGAAAATCCGGAAACTTGCCCTAACAGCTTTCGGAAAATGTTGGCCTACAAGTCCAGGCTAACCTGGGACCTGTGAGAAATTATCAAGTGCCCCCAAGTGTATTGGTGGGATTGATATCCTGCGGATTATCCGGCAGAGGGGGGGCGGTGTCGGCGGACCTGGACCACCTGGATCGCCTGGATCGCCTGGATCGCCTGGATCGCCTGGATCGCCTGGATCACCCGGATCGGGATCAGGATCGGGATCAGGCTCCCCGTCGCCATCGTCTCCATCGTCTCCGTCGTCGCCATCGTCGTCGCCATCGTCGTCGTCACCATCGTCGTCTCCTTCGTCGCCACCCTCCTGCACATCTTCTAAGGCGTCATTGGCTTCCTTGACGAGTTCGGCGACTTCAGCGGCAATTTCCGGGATCAGGGTTTCCACTCCGGATACTTCGATTCCGATCAGTGCTCCATCATCGTCGAGTGTAACAGTGATGGAGATTTGAGAGTCATCTCCAATGGATGGAGGGATCTGGGTGATATCGGCTCCTGTCGGGGTGAATACGGCTGACCCCTGGAGGACAGCGATAATGGCATCGAATTTACCGGGGGCGATCTCCTGCAATTGCACATACCAGTCGGTGCCGCGGATTCCGGCTATGCCGACCGGGGTTTCGACTTCATAGGTGGAGCGTGCCTGCAGCCTCTTGGTGCTTCCGATAATTTTGCCGTAATCGAGTTTAAGGCGAGTTGTGGATACGCTGGGCTCTCGCCGCAGTTGGCTAATCAGGCCCGTTTCGGTGTGGGGTTCCTGCGTAAACTGGGCTACCTGCAGCTTGCTGTTTTCCGCGACCGTAACGCTGGAACCGCTGGTAAAAAGCAATATAACGCTGGAGTCGGCGCCCGTTTCAACGGTGTAGTTTTGCGTTATTTGGGTCCCGTTGACTCCCGGGGCGGATTCGCCGGTGGCGTCATTGGTAACCGTCACGCTTCCCTCCACATTGGCAAGGACGATTAGGTTGATGGTCTGCGAGAAGACTTGGGCAGGCAGGGCCAATAACAAGGTGATAAAAAATATCGCCGTCGGCATCGGCAGAGAACGAATTGAGGGCATCTAAAATACTTTGGTTAAATTTATCGGGCCAATAATTTCTTTTCTAAGGCTATCGCATTTTGGTAGTGTATTAAGTAGGAATGGTGGCTAATTCTTGATTATATTGATGAATGAAAAGTCTCAGACAGGTTTCATGCATACTCTTAAGCTTGGAAAAGGAGAGGGTTTTGCGTGTGAAACGACCCAGTCGTTGGCGCAGGGTATTGTTCCATCGTTCCACATGGGCCGTTTCACCGGTTTCTTTTCCCACGGATCGGTTATGAGGAAAGACTTCATCATAAGTGCTCCAAAAGTCGCTGTAGGTGGCACATCTTTTGTAGGCCCGTGGCAGACGCTCGTAAAGTTCCCGGCAACGATACCACTCCCGAGGCCCAATGGCATAGGAGAGGATTTGACGGGTGCGTCGGCAAAGAGCGATCCAAACCCATTGGGCATCGCTCTTGCGCCCCACAAAAGACCACAGTTCGTCCAGTTCAATGACATCATGGCGGCGGGCCGCAAGAATCGTGCTTTTGAGCGGTCGCAGCGATTGTCGTTTTTTTTAACCAACTCAAAACGGTGTTGGGACTCACCCCGAAGGCGCGCTGTAAACCGCGTAGACTGCTGCGTTCCTGATAGACTCGAAGGATCATTTCTTTTTGCTCTTCGGTGTATTTCACTGTGGGGTTTTCGCGGCTTTGTTTACCACAATCATGGCAGCGGTAGCGCTGTTTATGGTTGGGCGTCTTGCCAAATTTAATGATATTCTCACTTCCACAGTGCCGACAATTAATAATTTTAGTAACCATGCACTAAGAATAAACTGCCTAACGCTATTTGTACAGCTAAAAATACAAAATAACATTCTTTTTTTATACACTACCCGCATTTTTACTGCCAGGGTCAAGCTTTAATGATTGCTCCACCGCCGCCAGCGCTTCCCCCGTCCTGGCGGGATGGCGGCTCAGGAAATCGGCGTAATAATTCCAGGCGGCAACTTTGGTGGGCGCCAGCTCAATGGCCTGCAAAAAGTTTTTCTCGATTTCCGGGGTGCCCCCCCCTGCCCCGGCCAGTTGCTGGGCCATGCCAAGATAAGCGTAGGGCGCCCATTGCTGGTCGCTTATGGAGATGGCATTTTCAGCGCAGAAGCGGGCTTTGTCAGCGATTTGCTGGATATTATCGGGGTCCAGGTAGTAGGTTTGCAAGACGACAAGGGCCAGGTCGCTCCAGGCCCAGCCATGCTCAGGATCCCAACGGATGGCCTCTTCGTATTTTTGAATCATTTTCTCAACATAATCGCGGTCGTCGCGATAGAGGGAAATATCCTCCAGGTATTTTTCGCGCATGTCTTCGGCCTCAAGGTAGCGCCAGGAGGCCATAAAGGTGGTCGTTCCACGCGCAGCGAGCAAGCCTCCGCAAATAAGGCAAAGGCCGATGTAGGATGCCAGGACGGGCTTGCCGCGAAGGCGAATCCCTTTCCATTTTTTATCGGTCGAGGAAACAACGATCAACCCCAGGTAGAGGGCAACCGTAAAAAGAAGAGCGGGTATCTCGAAGTGGAAATCCACAAACAAATGCAGGCCGAACCCGATAAAGGCAATCAACAGCCCCCCAGCATAACTTTGGAAAACGGCGTTATGCGCCTCTTCTGGCACGCCGTTTTGATCACCACCTTGAAAGGTTTTTTCCTCCACTGGGACCATCCTTTCCATAGGATCCGGAAACCGGGAATGTAGAATAATAAAAATCCCAGGATACCCAGATCGCTCAGGGTGTTGAGGTAGTCGTTGTGGGCATAAAGTGGAGAAATTTGGGCCTCCGGGATCCGGTATCGTTCAAATAAAAGCGGGTAACTGGCTGTTCCGCTGCCGAAAATGGGATGATCTTTGAAAATATCCCAACCCGCCTGCCACATCCATTTGCGGGTGGGTTCGCCCCGGCTCTCGATAAGTTGGTCCACCCGCAATTGCACCAGGTCCACCGTAAGGTAGAGGACCGTGGCCAATACCGCCGTTCCTATGCCCATGGCAGCCCAGCCGGCCAGCCGGTAACGCCAATTGCTGGTCAAAAAATAGGGGAAGCTGAGGAAGGCTGCGACTATGCCGATCCAGCCCCCACGGCTGCCCGAAGCAACCAGTCCGGCCCCGAAGAGCAACCCGGCAAAACCGCACAGGATACGGGCAGCCAGGGAGAAACGGTTGGCGGCGGCGGCAAAAAGCAGAAAAGTGGAGAGCAATCCCATAAAAGCCCCGAAATGAGTGGGAGCCCCGAATGAACCGGATGCTCGGCCAATATATGAATATTGAAATCGGCCCATGGGCAGCCATTGGGGGTTTTCGACATGCTGGTAGCAGGCGACCAAAAAGGTCATCAAGCCGCTCAGAGAAATCAAGGTGATGAGCAGGAGGACCTGTTTTCGATTACGCAGGTGGTGGATCGCCACCCAGAAAATCACCCAGCCCTGACATAGCACGAGTAACTCCTGCCAGGCCCTCCAGGGCATGGGAGACAGGTAAACGGTTCGCAGCGCGGCATAGCCGAGGAATGGCAAAAAAAGGAGCCCCTGCCCATGGATGCGGCGTGAGCCCGGCGGCCGCAGTAACATGAAAGCCCCATGCACGACCAACAAAACACCCAGCATCCAGCTCTGCTCCAATTCCGCCTTGGGGTGATGCCCCCCGAGGTGATAAACCGCATAAGCAACGATCAACCCGAGCAGACAGGTGATGAACCAGTCTCCCCAATCGCTGATCGATAGATTCCCGGATTGGTCAATTCTGTCCAATCGGGACTGCCTTTTTTTCATTGGCATTGATTGTGCTTTTGGTAAAGGCTTACTACATTCAATAACAAAACAACGGAGGAATAATGGTGCAATTACCATTAGCCGCCATTTTAATAGTCCATATCAAGCAAAATAGAGGCAGGTGCATTATTTCATAAATGCCCTCCTCGCACAATCTGATCCACACCCTAAAAAGGAAAGCAAGTAAGTATGACCCCAAAAGAAGTAATCGCCTTGAGTAAAGAAAAGGAGGTCAAAATGGTTGATCTCAAATTTTGCGACATTCACGGAGCGTGGCAGCATTTCACGGTACCGGTCAGTGAATTAACCGAAGACATCTTTGCCGAGGGGCTTGGTTTTGACGGCTCCTCCATTCGCGGCTGGAAGGGCATCGAAGCCTCCGACATGCTCGTCCTGCCCGATGCCACCACCGCTTTTATCGATCCATTTGTGGAAGCCACCACCCTGAGCCTGATTTGCGATATCGAAGAACCCATCACACGCGAGCCCTACAATCGCTCGCCCCGCGGGATTGCCAGAAAAGCAGGCGACTACCTGCGCTCGACCGGCATGGCAGACACCGCCTATTTCGGCCCCGAAGCGGAGTTCTTCATCTTCGACGATGTGCGTTATGGCACCGAATCCAATGAATCCTTTTACTCGGTCGATTCGGTCGAGGGCATCTGGAATACGGGGCGGGACGAATCCCCCAACCAGGCTTATAAAATACGCCTCAAGGAAGGCTATTTGCCCGTTCCCCCAGGCGATCAAAGCATGGACCTGCGCAACGAGATGGTCCTGACCATGATCGACCTGGGCATTGATGTGGAGGCCCAGCACCACGAAGTGGCCACCGGCGGCCAGGCCGAAATCGACCTGCGGTTCAAAACTTTGCTGACCATGGCCGACCACCTCTCCCTCTATAAGTATGTGGTCAAAAATGTGGCCTTCAGAAACGGCAAGACGGCTACCTTCATGCCCAAACCGATATTTGGCGACAACGGCTCCGGCATGCATATCCATTCCTCCCTTTGGAGAGACGGCCAGCCCTTGTTTGCCGGCGATGGCTACGCCGGTTTAAGCCAGGAAGCCATTTGGTACATCGGCGGCCTGCTCAAACACGCACCCGCCCTGTGCGCTATTTGCAATCCCACCGTAAACAGTTACAAACGCCTCGTGCCCGGCTTCGAGGCTCCGGTCATCCTGGCCTACTCGGCCCGCAACCGATCGGCCATTTGCCGCATCCCGACCTACAGCCCCAGCCCCAAGGCCAAGCGGATCGAATTTCGCTGCCCGGACCCCTCCAGTAATCCTTACCTGGCTTTTCCAGCTCTCCTCATGGCCGGTCTGGACGGCATCGAAAACAAGATCGATCCGGGTGAGGCGATGGACAAGAATCTTTACGACCTGCCCCCGGAGGAGGCGACCAACCTGCAATACGTTCCCGATTCCCTGAGCGGCTCCCTTGAAGCGTTGGCAGCGGATCGCGACTTTCTGCAAAAGGGCGATGTTTTTACCGAGGATTTTATCGATAATTACATCGAGCTTAAGATGGCGGAATACGACGAAGTGCGGCTACGCACCCACCCCTACGAATACTTTCTCTATTATGACGTTTGAGAAACCGTCGCATAGACGCTAGGACTAAAACGGTGGTGTTTCCATGGAAGCGCCGCCGTTTTTTTTGACCATCCCGAATTCGCTGATGGCGATATTTGGAGAGTAAACTCCGGCCTGGTGCCCAACTCTTAACCGAGGATGGTTCCGGCCACGGTAGCGTTGATAAGGGTGGCAATGGTGGCCCCGGCGAGCGCATAGAGCACATACCGGGCGCAGTTTTCGCGTTGGCCGGGGGCCAGTGTGGAAATGCCCCCGATAATAATTCCACAAGATGTAAAGTGAGCGAAGCCGCACAAAGCGAAGGTGGAAATGAAAATGGCTTTGGGATTAGTCAGAACGCCGTTGGCAATCATATCGCCCAATGCCAGGTAGGCCACGAACTCTGTCACGGCCAGCCTTTCCCCGAGGAGTCTTCCCACCAGCAAGGCATTTTCGAGGTCCACCCCGGCCAGCCAGGCCACGGGGAAAAATATGAGGGCAAAAACAAATTGCAGGGTCAGCCCCTCGAAATTGCCGTCGGTTTTCGAGACGATCAATTCGTTCAAACCGGTCCAGCCGCCGAGCAGGTTGAGCATGAGGTAATTGACCATGTGAATGAGGGAGATGAAGACGATGAGCAGCGCCGTAACGGTTACGGCCAGCTTGACGCCTTGGGTAACTCCGTTGGTCAAGGCGTCGAAAAAATTCACCCCGATCGACTCGCGGGAGACCTTTAAATCGCGGTTGATCTCCTCCCTTTCCGGGTAAATTATTTTGGAAACGACGATGGCGATGGGAGCCGCCATAATGGAAGCCGTGATGAGGAATTTGCCCGCCTGAACGGTTTTTTCGTGGTCCCCGCCGCCCACGATGGTCATATAGATCCCCAGGATGGTCCCGGACATGGTAGCCATGCCGACGGTCATCAAACAAACGATTTCCGAACGGGTCATACGCTCCAGATAAGGCCGCACGACCAGGGGCGCTTCCGTATAACCGATGAACACATTGGCCGCCGCGGAAAGGGTTTCAGCGCCGGAGAGCTTCATCGTGCGGTGCATGACCCAGGCAAAAACGTATACGATTTTTTGCAGAATACCGAGGTAGTAGAGGATCGAACTGAGGGTGGCGAAAAAGATGATGGACGGCATGACGCGAAACCCAAGGGTCGCCTCATGTATGTTTTCCGGATCGTTGGCCAGCTCGCCGAAAAGGAAACTGGAACCGACCAGGGAAAAATCCAGCACCAGTTTGAATAAGATCGCCACCCCTCCCACGCAGGTCTCCACCAACGGGATTTTGAGCATGACAAATGCGAGGACCAACTGAATCAAAATGCCGGAACCGACCAAACGCCAGTTGATGCTGCGGCGGTCCACACTCAGCCCGTAGCAGATCAGGAAAAAAACAAAAACGCCGAGCAACCCGTGAAGAACATTTACTACAATTTCTTCCACGGTTCTTGCGGTTGGATGGTGCCTGCGTGAAATTTATGGCTTCAGGAAATGGCGCCTGCGATGGAGGCGGTCATAAGAGTGGCGCAGGTTCCCCCCACCACGGCGCGAAAGGCCAATTTCGCCAGATTTGATCTTTGGCCCGGAGCGAGTACGGAAATACCGCCGATCTGAATGCCCATGCTGGTAAAACTGGCAAAACCGCAAAGGGCATAAGTCGAAATGAGGATGGCTTTGGCATCGACCAGGTGCCCCGCTACGATAAAATTCCTCATCGACAGGTAGGCCACGAACTCATTGAGCGCCAGCTTTTCCCCAAATAGCTGCCCCACAACCATCAAACTGCCCGGTTCCACTCCGACCAGAAAAGCGACCGGAGCAAAAAGTATCCCGAAAACGAATTTCAGCGTCAACCCATCGAAAACGCCATCTGTGCTGTTTGAAATGAGAGCGTTTAACCCTGTCCAGGAGCCGATCCACTCCTTGGTCATGAAATCCAGCATGGCCATGAGGGCGAGAAAAACGAGAACGATAGCCCCCACATTGACGGCCAGCCGCACACCCTGGGTGGTGCCGCTCGTTACCGCGTCGAAAACATTGATGCCGATGGACTCCTTGGCCACCTTCAAGTCGGTATCGATCTTCTCTCGCTCCGGGTAAAGCATTTTGGCGCAAATAATGGCGCCGGGGGCAGCCATGATGGAGGCGCTGATGAGGTGCTTGCCGACCTCGATTTTTTTGGCCACATCGTCTCCCCCCAGAATTTCCATATAGGCGACCAGCACCGCGCCCGCTATGGTAGCAAAACCGCCCGTCATCAGGCAGACGAGTTCCGAACGGGTCATGCGCTCCAGATAAGGCCGGATAACGAGCGGGGCCTCCGTTTGCCCGATGAACACGTTGGCCGCGCAAGCCAGGCTTTCGGCCCCGGAAAGCCTCATGGTCTTATGCATGATCCAGGCAAATACGTAAACGATCCGCTGCAAGAGGCCCAAATAATAGAGCAATGAACTCAAGGCGGAGAAAAAAACGATGGAAGGCAGCACCCGGAATGCGAATTGAGCCCCGTAAGAACTATCGGTCGGCAATTTCCCGAAAATGAATTCGGAACCTACCACCGAAAATCCCAATAAACTGACAAAAAATCTCGATACACCATCAATTACAGTGCTGACCCCGGGAACTTTGATGACGAGCACGGCAATGGCCAATTGCAGTAAAAATCCTCCGCGTACCAATCGCCAGTTGATATTCTTGCGGTCCTTGCTGAAATAATAAAGGAACGCATATATTCCGACCAAACCGATTACACCGCGAAGTAAATTATACGCAATTTCACCCATACAGGCAGAGGTTGCACAAAGTTCAAACGATGCACAACCAAAACTTTTTGCCCTTCCGGTCCTACCTCACGGTCTTCTTATTTAAGGAGGCTTTTGATATCTGCCAAACTGACTTTCGATGCCGCAACGGCGCTCTCGTCCAGTAAGTCGCGTAAGAGCGCCAACTTGGATTGCTGCATTTCCAGCACTTTTTCTTCAATGGACTGCGCCGCGATCAGTTTTATGTTGGTGACCACTTTTTTCTGCCCAATGCGGTGGGCGCGGTCGGTTGCCTGGAGTTCCACGGCGGGGTTCCACCAGGGATCGAAGTGCACAACGGTATCCGCGCCAGTGAGATTGAGTCCCGTGCCGCCCGCTTTGAGGGAAATCAGAAAAACCGGAATACTTTCGTCATTGTTAAACCGGTCGCAAACATTCTGCCGATTGCGCGTCTGCCCATCGAGGTAGCAATAGGCGTGGCCGCGTTCCTCAAGCGCCTCGCGGATAAAATTCAATACGGTGACGAATTGAGAAAATAAGAGGATGCGATGCCGGTCATCCAGCGCTTCATCGAGGATTTCGAGAAACGCGCCCAGTTTGGCCGATTCTTCGCTTTTGAATTTTTGTTTTAGCAGACGCGGTTCTGCACAAATTTGCCGCAGCCGGAGGAGATGCGTCAATGCGGTCATCCGCAATTTTCCTTCTCCCGCGCCGGACATCTCCATATTAAAAATTTCCTCGCGCGCCTTTGTCGTGAAATCATCATACAATCGCCGCTGGTCTGTTTCCATACGGCAGTAAACCACCTGTTCGATCTTCTCAGGCAATTCCGGGGCAACCTGGGCTTTGGTCCTTCTCAGGATATAAGGCAATGCCTGCTGCCGATGTCTTTCGCGGTACCAGGCACGTTCATCAAGGCTCGCGTGCGAGGGCAGCTTGGCCAGGTAGCCGGGCAATATGAATTCGATCAACGACCTCAGGTCGTCGAGACTGTTTTCAATCGGTGTGCCTGTCAGAACAAAGCGAACGCCCGCCCGCAGGCTTCTTAGAGCTCGCGCATTGCGTGTGCGTCGATTCTTGATATGCTGGGCTTCGTCCGCAACTACACCTTGAAACTCGACCGTTTGAAATAATTGCAGATCTCTTACCAGCGTGCCGTAGGAGGTGATCGTCAGGTCATAGTGATCGAACGCGGTGGCATCTTTCAACCGGCCGCTCCCATGATGCACAAATACTTTCAGCCATGGAGTAAACCTTGCCGCCTCCCGACGCCAGTTCTCTAAAAGGCTGGCGGGACATACTACCAGACAAGTCTTCTTATCCGCATTAGCCTTTTGCAGACTCGCCAGCAAAGCCAACGCCTGGATGGTCTTGCCCAAGCCCATTTCATCGGCCAATATTCCCCCCAGGCCGCTTTTGAAGAGGTGGTGCATCCAGGCAACCCCTATGCGTTGATAGCCGCGTAGTTGGTCGTCCAGGTCATTGTCGATCGGGGCCGGCCGCAGATGAGCTACGCATTTCAGGGCGGCGCTGCGTTTCTTCCATGTTTCGGGTGTGGTGATGGAATCCGCAAGAGGTTCGAACAGTTCTTCGGCGTCGCGCAAAGATGTGGAATCCAGCCGTTGACGATAACGGGTCGAAAAAGTTCGGCGGGAGTCGCCGCTCAAGGAACGCTGAGCTTGCCCGAAAAGTTCAAGTTTCGATGGTTCCAGCAGGTAAATCGCCTCGCCGTCCGACACATAGGATTGCCCCTTTTCAACCGCCTGCCTCAATGCCTCCTCATCGGCGCCCCCCGCCTCAAGTCTGGCTTCCAGGACAAACCCTTCGTCAATCTCCCTGGCTTCCGCAATAATGTTTCCATATCGGAGATGGGTAGTTCTGGTCTTGAAATTGTCTGTCAACTTTGCCTGAAAATCACTTTTCAGAACCTCCAGGTATTTGGCCAGGAAACTCAGGGTCTTGTGCCTATCCCGCAACCACCATTTTCGATTGGAAGGTTCAAGCACAAAACCGTTTGCTTTAAGGAGGTCGAGCACGTCCGGGTATTCCTGGCTTTCGCGCGAAGGTAGCGTAATGGCCAGGTATTGCGTCGAACCATCCACGACCATGCGAGTCAGGCCGGCGGCTCGCGGCGTGAAAGATAGCCTCTGTTTAACCTTTTCGGGCGCCTGTTCAGGTTCATTTGCGCTCTCTTCCTCTGCGGTGAGAAATTCATGAACTCCCGGTAACGCCTCGCCATCCCAACTCAATGAGGTCTGTGGCTTATTAATCCAAAAAACCACGGGCAGACCGGCCAAGCTGTTTAAAAGGTCTTGCAGTTGAGCGCGCTTGAGTTGCAAGAGCCCGTAGAGTCGTCCTGCGCACCATTTTTCAACCAGGGCGGCGGCTTCGTAAAAGCCCTTTTCGAGACGATAAGCACGCCCCCGGTCTAGTTTCTCGGGAGCCATCTGCTTGTGGTCAAGAACCGCCTCGAGTTTGACCATGATGGCATCCCGCTCGGCCACGGCAGATAAGTTGGGAGGCAGGTAGAGGTTGAAACGCAATTCCATCCATTCCATCCCTTTGCCTTCGGAGATCACCAGTGAACGCACCTCCAAGGCCGCCTCGGCAACCTCTTCAATTTCGCTCTTTTGGTCTTCATCAGCTGATTCCGCTGCCTCGATTTTATGGATGCAGAGGGCAATGGCATGGGCACAAATCATTCCCTGCTGACCTTTGCGGCAATTGCATTTATTTTCAGCGAAGGTAACCGATATCAGATTAAGTCGAGGAAAGTATTTTACGCCGCCCATCTGAATCATCCCTTTGAGGATGGGCGCTTCCCAAACACATTCCTTTATCACCTTGGCCTCCACCAGTCCACGGGCTTCCTTGAGAACGGCCCAGCCGCCAAGGTCCACCAGGTCGCCCTTTTTGAGTTCGGGGAAAGGCCGTTCAGCTTCCACTGTCATAACGGGCGAAGCTCAATGATTTAGCTCAGGCAACCTGCCGTTTTTCCTCACGAAGGCGATAACGGGGTCACGGGCCTGGACAGGTATGGGATGAAGGCTGTCTTTTGGCAGGTTGAAGCGCTCGGCAAGCTCCCGGGCGGCAAAACTATTGGTGATCAAGGTGTAAGTGGATTTCTCCCTCATAAATTGATTTTTTTTCAGGATTTCGCCGATTTGCTCCTGAATCATATCCAGGATGACGAGGGTGTTTCCCCAAGGCATAATTTCATAAAAGTCACGCACTTCGATAGGACCGGCAGGAAGGTCTTGCATATTAGCGCCGGGGTTTTGCCAACCAAAATCGGTTTGGTAGGCCTCCTTCCAAACTTGGGCGACCATGGACCTCAACTCTATGTCACGCCGGAGAAAGCGTTGGGATTCACCGATCACGATGTTCATTTCCGATGCTAATTTCCCCTCCCAAAAGTCGATTCTCTCCTGGGTTGCGGTATCCGCGGGCAGGTCATTAACCGGGATGGCAATGAGATTCCATTTATAATCGAGAATGCCGTTGTTTTCGGGATCAATCTTCAAATCCAGCCGCCCAACGTAATGGCCGAAAGCGCCCGCCTGTACGATTAGAACGCCTTCGATTTCCTTTGCGGATTCCATCAGCGTATGGGTGTGGGCGCCAAGGATAAGGTCGAGCCCATCGGTCTCCTTGGCCAATTCCTGGTCGCGGTCCAAACCAAGGTGGGAGAGAGCGATCACCAAATCGGCCTTTTTCTTCAACTCCTTTATGTGCCGGGAGACGGCAGCGGCGGGATGCTCGAAATCGAGTGCGTCCTGGTAAACCCATTGGCTTGTGGCCAAGCCGATAAGGCCAATTTTCAACTTTCCCGCCGGGAGCAGGAGGGTCTCCGCGTCGCCCACTGGTTCACCTACGCGCTGAATATTGGCTGCCAGGAGTGGAAAATCGGCAATTTGGAGAAATTTGGCGGTTTGTTCGAGTCCAAGGTCGAACTCGTGGTTGCCCAAAACGGCGGCATCGTAACCGGCCGCGTTCATTACCTCGAAGATGGGCTCACCCTGAAAAACCGAGCTGACAACAGTTCCCTGGATCATGTCGCCACCGTCGAGGATGAGCACCGCGCCTCCATCCGCCTCGACTTTTGATTTTACGGTTCTGAAATAGGCGGCGATGTTGGCCCAACCTCCCCTGCCCTCCTTGTCGGGCAAAAGACGGGCATGGACATCATTGGTATATAGAATAGTCAGGTGAACCGGTTCACCGCCGAAAAGCGAATTAGAAGCGATACCGATCAGAGCCAACAATAACAAAAGCCTCATGGCAGGACTCAAAGGCGCAAGTCTTGCCGGGTCGATCCTTTATTGAATCGTCCTTTCAATTTCGCCCTTTTAAGTATTTGATAAATATCGCCCTTTTAAGTATTTGATAAATAAAAAAATTAAATTAGATACTGATACTTATGATAGAAAACATTCCTAATTGGCACCCGTTATTCGTTCATTTTCCGATAGGGCTTTTTATGGGCTCCATCGTATTGCACGGTATCGGATTTTTTATCTCAAAGGAAGAAACCAGAGGAAACCTGCGTATCGCAGCCAACTGGATGCTGTGGTCAGGCGCGGCGGCAACCGTATTCACTCTTTTGAGCGGATGGCTAGCTTCTATGGTTGTTGCCCATACCGACGAATCCCATGCCGAGATGATTCTTCACCGCAATTGGGCTATTTCGGCTTCGGTAATCTTCTTTATACTGACGGCCTGGTCCATCCACCATATGCGAAAAGGCCGGACGCTTCCCAACCTGTTCTACGGGCTGCTCCTGCTGGGCGGAATTTTGCTGGGAATAACCGGCTGGGAAGGCGGCGAACTCGTTTACGAGCATGGCATGGGCGTCGAGCCAATGGAGAAGATAATAGGAGATAGCCATGACCACGACGGGCACGATGCCGACGATGGTGAGGAGGAAGAGTCGGGCCACGGTCATGACTCCGAGACGACCGAAAGCGAGGATGGCCATCATCATGACAGTGAACCTGCTAAAATGGAACATACGGAAGAAGAGGATGATCATCATCATGTCATCGATGAAAGCACACCGGCGGGAGCCGTGGACAGCTTCCACAATGCCCTCACCCGTGGGGATAAAGAGGCGGTTTATCGCCTTCTGGCGGAGGACGTCCTCATATTTGAAAGCGGCGGAGCGGAGCGATCCCTGGAGGAATACGCCGGGCACCACATGCCGCTGGACATGGAATTCTCCAAAAACATGAAACGGGAAGTGACCGCGCAATCCATTCAAGAGTCAGGGGACACGGCCATTGTTTTCAATGAAAGCCAGACCGAGGGCACATTCAAAAACAAAAAATACAACCTCCTGGGAAAAGAAACCGTCATTCTCAAACGCAACGAAGGCCAATGGAAAATCACCCACATCCACTGGTCTTCCATGCCGGACAATAAATAAATAATAGAGGTCTACACTGTAGCAAGGAAGACACTGATGACATGCTATATCTGAGTCGGCAAGATTAAGTGGATTTCTTTTGAGACAGATAAATCAATGCTACTAAATCTCATATATTTGATCACTAGTGTCCAGTTAAAAGCCCTTGAGCATCAACTGGTTGTGTAATGCTAAGTTTGGCTTTCTTGTTTCGAACTTTGCAAGTAGTTGATATACAGGATCTTTTTGAAAGACGTTCACACTCAAAACTTGCAGAATCCGACTCAGACTTTCAGTGACTCCATGCACTTTTTTCAAACAGGCGACCATGAGATAAACGCATATGGCTACCCAAATTTGGGTCTTCACGGCGTTTTCGGTGGTGCCGTAGAAAGCCTTGATGCGGAGGTTTTGCTTGATCCACTTAAAGAACAGCTCAATGCGCCAGCAGAACAGCTCAATGCGCCAGCGGCTTTTGTAAATGGCCGCGATAGTCAAGGCGGGCAAGGTGAAGTTGTTGGTGAGGAAGACCAGCCTCTGGCCAGTTGCGCCATCGCGGTAGCGAATGCGCCGGAGCTTGCCGGGGTATTGGCTTTTGCTTTTGGCGACTTTCAATCCGATGATCTGGTCGCAACTGATTCCGCTGGATCGGTCCACGGGTTGGGAAGCACTAACGTAAAAACTCATATTGCTTTTGGCGCGGGTGACGAAGAAGGCAGCAGCCAAATGGATGCGAAAGAGCCGCTGAAAATCGACGTAACCACGATCCATTACGTAAATGCTTGCGGGTTCAAAAGCCAGTTCATCAAGGATGTTCACGTCATGCACGCTTGCGTCTGTAATACTGATGAATATAGGGATGGAGCCACGCAAGTCCATCATCGTATGCAGTTTGATGGCCGCCTTGGTGCGGCGAAATGTTGCCCACGAAAACAACGACAGGCACAGGTCTATGGTCGAGGCATCCAGGGCATAAACCATCTCGTCTACATTCAATCCAATCGCGTCTTGGGCATACAAACGGCGCGCCTTGGCGATGAGCACTTGAGCCAATGCTTCGTAAAGGCGCCAGTTGCGATGCTCGTTGGCGTAGGCCAAGTTCGTGCGTGTCACATTGCCCCGGATTCCCATCGCATACAAGTGAGGACTTCCCCGCAGACACGCCTCGATGTCACGCAAACTCTCACGGAATGTCATTTGCGCAAAGGCCATGCTCAAGAACTGATCACGGGCACTGAAACTACGACTGGTTCTTGGCATGGGATAAAGACTAACGCAGCGTTCGAACTGTTCGCGATGGAGCAAATCCATCGCCTGCGTGAATGCAAGGCGGCCTTCGTTCATGCTGCCCAGTCTCAAAAAGGGTGCGGAAAGCGCCAGCTAACTTCAAATGCGTCACATCCATGTGGCTACTCAACAAACACATCATCAACGAAATACGACTTTAGACTGGCCGCTTAACTGGACACTAGTGATATTTGATAAAAACTATTTTGTCTTTTATATTAATATTAATTCTTCTTAATATAGGAGAATTAATATATACTATTCTCTTCGGGTGCGTGATGTGCACTGGAAAAAGTGGACACGAGATTCTCCTAAATGGAGAATCGAAGCATGGGAAGAAGACGCTTTAGTATAGAGTTCAAAAATGAGGCAGTTCAACTGATGATACTCGATGGTCTGAGCGCCACCGAGGTATCGACCAAACTTGGGGTCAACACCAACCAATTGTATAGGTGGAAGAGGCTCTATCTGGACGATCAGCAGGGCGAAGCCACCTCAAAGCGACAGAGCAGTCCGAAGGAGATGGCGGCCGAGATAGATCGTCTTCGCAAAGAGCTGCGCCGCTCGGAGCGGATCAACCAGATACTAAAAAAAACGGTGGGCTACTTTGCCAAGGACGAACAATGAAGTACCAGTCTGTCAAAGACAACGAGGGGCGCTTCAAGATCGAGGAAATATGCTCGGCGATGGGGATTTGTCGCAGTGGCTATTACTGCTGGAGGCCCCGAGCGCCCTCGGCCCGGCGGATCGAGGACGAGGGAATCAAGGGGGCGATCCTGAAGGTACACAAAGAGGCCAAGGGCCGCTATGGGCATCGGCCAATGCACCGCCATCTGAAGGATGATGAGGGCATCGATTGCGGCCGTGACCGGGCTCTGCGTCTGATGCGTGAAATGGGAATCAAAAGCACCCAGAGTAAACGCTTTAAGCCATTAAAAACCAACAGTAACCATCCCTATGGTTACAGCCCCAATGTGCTTAAAAAGCATGGCCAGCCGACCCATATCGACGAGGTCTGGGTGGCGGACACGACCTACCTACGGACCCTGGCCGGTTGGATGTACTTGGCCACGGTGATGGACCTGTTCAGCCGACGCCTGCTGGGCTGGAGCGTTTCCAACCACAACGACGCGAAGCTGGTTGGCAAGGCCCTCAAAGCCGCGGCCATGACCCGCGGCACACTGCGCACCGGGATTATTCATCACAGCGATCGGGGCAGCCCCTACGCCAGCGACGACTATCAGAGGCTGGTCTCTGAACTAGGCATGAAGCCGAGCATGAGCGCCCAAGGCAACTGCTACGACAACGCGGCCATGGAATCGTTCTACGGCCGCTTCAAGACCAGCACGATTCGAGGCCGCCACTTTGCCGACGAGCGCGAACTGCGATCAACTGTCTTCGAATACGTGGAAATCTTCTACAACCGATATCGCAAACATTCCTCTCTGAGTTACCAAAGCCCAGTCCAATTCGAGGAAAATATTTGCCCCCCATGGGGGGCAACGAGAAAACAAAACCCTTTACCAAAACAAGCCGCCTGACACACTAATCAATAAACAATGAATATAAGAGAATCCCGTGTCCAACAAATCCAGTACACGTCAGTCATCACCAGCATATTTCAAGATGTTAAATATCCGATTGTCTGGTTTTGATGCCTTCGCCTGAAACACTTCTACCGGTTCTTCATCTGTAGTAGTCATGATTTATCTCTAACCCGGATATTTCGTAAAAAAAGTATCGTTGATATGCTTAACTGCTGATATACAGCAGGATAGATCAATAATTAAAGCAATATCAGCGATGACAAAAGGTAAACAATTAAAGCTACAGTTGACAAGGGTAAAAGGCCGCCGTGTGCGGATTGATTTCAAGGGCGGAGAGGTTACTTCGGATGCCGGACTGCTTTTGATCCGGGAAGTAGATCGGCAGTTGGGCTTGACCGAACGAGCGGCCCGACAGTTAGTGGACAAACGGCAGAAGGGCAAAGTACGCCATGAGGTATTGGGGATGCTGCGGCAGCGCGTTTACGGGCTGGTGGCGGGCTATGAGGATTTGAACGACTTTGATACCCTGCGCCACGATCCATTGTTGCAAACGGTAACGGGGCGCATTGAAACGTTGGCCAGCGCGCCGACTTTGTGTCGTTTTGAAAACGGGCAGGATCGGCGGGCGGCCTTTGCGGTAAACGAGCTGTTGGTCGAACAGTTCATGGGCTCCTTTGCCGAGGAACCCGAAGAGATCATCCTGGACTTTGACGCCACCGACAATCCGGTGCACGGGCTCCAGGAGGGACGTTTTTTCCACGGTTATTATGATCATTACTGTTTTCTGCCGCTATATGTTTTTTGCGGTGATCAGCTGCTGGTGGCCTACCTGCGGCCGAGCAAGATCGATGCCAGCAAGCATGCCGGGGCCATCCTCAAATTGCTGGTTAAACGGATTCGCCAAAGCTGGCCCCGTACGCGGATTATTTGGCGCGCCGACAGTGGATTTTGTCGAGACCGGATACTCTCTTGGTGCGACCGCAACGAAGTTATACCAAATCGCAAAAGGATTGATAAAGATTAAAAAACAGCTATAAAGGCGGAATGAGAAGATATATGGGAACCGATGAAGACCGTGAACGTATCAAGAAATTGCTCAACAAAGAGGCTGTCGGCTGGCGTAAAGAGCGTTTGGTGGCATTAAAAATGGGCTTCCAGCCGCACCACAGCATTGATGAAATTGGAGCCATCGTGGGCCGAGGCAAAGCGACGATCCAGCGTTGGTTTGACAAATATCGTGCTGCAGGGCTCGGGGCGGTGCTTACACGCGCCTACAAAGGCGGGATCAAAAGCCGTTGCGACAAAGAGGTGGAGGCCTTCTTGCTCAATGGTTTGAAGGTCGCGCGCTGGAACACAGCCGTTCAGGCGGGGCAAGAGCTGGAGCGACATTTCGGGCGCTCCTTCGCCTACAAGACGGTGTGGCGATGGCTAAAAAAATGCGCCGGGGTGCTTCGAGTCCCTCGCCCCGTGCATGAGAAACGGGACTCGGCAAAAGCGGAAGCGTTCAAGCGAGACTTTTTTAAGATCCTCCAGGAGCTTTCCCTCACCCGAGGCAATCGGGTTCGGGTGTGGTTTGCCGATGAAAGCCGTTTTGGTTTGCTTCCGGTGTACCGCCGGTGCTGGACGCAAAGAGGGCTTCGGCCGCACAAAAAATATCAGACAAGATACCAGTGGAGCTACTGTTACGGAGCCCTCGACGTGGTCAACGGCGAGATGGTATGCATCCAAACCCCTAGCACGAATCTACAGTGGACGGAGGCTTTCCTCCAACAGATCAAAAAGCAATATCCTGAGGAGGAACATGTGGTTGTATGGGACGGGGCAGGCTTCCATCCGCACGACTCGGAGCACCCCAACGTCCCCCCGGGCATACATATCGTGAATTTGCCGCCGTATAGTCCTGAACTCAACCCGATTGAAAGACTTTGGGATATGATACAGGATCAAACGGCCAACAAACTGTGGCCGAGCATTGAGCGACTCGAAGAAGTCGTCGCAACCCATCTCAAAGACTGGTGGGAGGACACTGAAAAAGTCCTCTCTTTAGTTGGCGGAGGCTGGCAGCACATTCAAGCAAACGCTTCTGCCAAATAATTTATTATCATACCTAATGAGATTTGGTATTAGTTACATCGTGGGGATGGCTCGCAATGCACGCTTGCAGCAAGACGCCCAGCAGTTGCAAAAGCAGGCCAAAGAATGGTTCGAACTAAGGGGTAAAAAACAACAGTTATTCCAGGACTTCGTCTATGCTGCCGATTCGTGGCGATGGCTGCGGTTGGTCATCCATAAAGCCGAACACACCGCACAGGGGTCCAACCCGCGCTTCGTGGTGACGAACCTGCCGGGCGATCCCCAGGAGCTTTACGACAAGGTATACTGTGGCCGCGGTGAAATGGAGAACCGAATCAAGGAACAGATGCAATTGTTCAGCGAGCGCACCAGCGCCTGTAAACGCCGGGATGAAACCGGTACGGGGGTCGGGGTAAAACCGGTACGCTTGGAATAAGGTTTAGGTTAGTAATTGCAGGTACGTCAAGGTTTAGGGTTTGGGAGTTGGTTTTGGGGATTGGCTTGGGGTCGGTGAGAAGGCCGGAGGCCGACGAGCCGGGCCCAAGGCGTTTATTGTTTTGGGCCACGGCGACGGCGTCGAGCATCGCGCAAGCGGTAGCTTTGCCCGTTGGCTTCGAGGATATGCACCCGATGGGTGAGTCGGTCCAGCAGAGCTCCGGTGAGCCGTTCGGAACCGAGCACTTCGATCCAGTTCTCAAAGGGCAGGTTGGTGGTGACGATGAGACTGGTGCGCTCGTAAGCGCGGCTGACCACGTCGAAGAGCAGTTCGGAACCGGTCTTGGAAAAAGGGACGTAACCGAGTTCGTCGAGGATGAGTAGGTCGAGCCTTTCGAGTTGCTTCATGAAGCGCTGCAGGTCGTGGTTGTCGCGTTGCTCGAGCATATGGGTAACCAGGGCGGTGACCCCCGAAGAAACGGATCCGCCGGCCCTGGGCACAGGCGGCAAAGCCCAGGGCGGTGGCCAGGTGCGTTTTACCGGTACCGGCGTTACCGAGGAGCAGCACGTTTTCGCGCTGGTCGACATACTCCCCGCGCATGAGCTCTCGGATGAGCGCTTCGTTGATCGAGGGCTGCGCTTCAAAGGCGAAGCTCTCGAGGGTCTTGAGCACGGGGAAACGGGCGTTTTTGATCCGCCGCTGGGCGGCCCGCTGTTCGCGTTCAATGAGCTCCCGTTCGACCAGATGCAACAAAAAGGCGGCGTAATCGAGCCGGTCCCGGGAACAAGCCGCGGCCACCGCCGGCCATTCGCGCAGGATGGTGGGCAACTTCAGTTTCTTGAGGTGATGGTGTAACAGCAGCTGGTTTTTTTCTTCCTTCATAAAGCCCCTCCTGGAATCTTGAGCAGTTCGCTGTAGGCACCGAGGTCAGGGGCGGCCACACGGACGTGACGCAGGTGTGGATGGCCGTCCAGCCGGAAGGTTCTGCTCCCGTAGTCTTCCTGAGGATAGAGATACTGGGCGATGGCCTCACGAGTCAGTCCCCCCCCACCCGCAGGGCCGAGACGACGGCCTGCTGCAAGTCCGCCATGGGGTGTTTCTCCAACAGCCGCAGCACCCGGATATACTCCCGGGTGCCTTCGCCCCCGCATTGGCTTTCGAGGCCGGCGTCTGAGGACCTGCAGGCACTGCGGCAACTGCCAGCCCGAGAGTGGGCGGGCGAAGTCCCAAAGCGCCCCGGTTTTTTCTCCAGCAAAGCCAGGTAGTGCACCGGCTCGAAAGAGACTTGCTCTTTATCCCAAATGCGGCGGTGCCGGGCCACCTCTTGGCCCCCACAGAAGATCATCACCTGCCGACAGGACCCTTCCACCACCACCGGATGGTGGGCGCAGCGCACCGGCACCGAATAGTCGTTGCACTCGAAGCGCACCAGCGAGAGGCTGCTGACGCAGGTCGAGCGTTTGCGGCTCGCTTCAAAGGGTATGGGCGGCAACGCCAGCATGACGGCGCGCTCCTCGGCCAGCAGTTCCTTTTTCACCGCCCTTTTCCCGCGTAATTTACGCTCCATGTCCCGCTCACATGCCTCCAACAGCTTTGCGTTGAGTTCCTCCAGGTCCCGAACCTGCGGTACCGGTACCAGGAAGTTGGCCCGGGCATAACGCACGATCCCCTCGACCACGCCCTTCTCGTTGGGCCGGGCGGGCAGACAGAAGTGTTCCTCGAACAGGTAATGGCTCTGTAGCTGCAGAGAAACCCGTCGGTCAGCTTGCGTTCATGCGAACCGATAATCTTACCCACCGCCACCTTCGAGTTGTCATAGGCTGATGCGCCGGGGCACCGCCCCGAAAAACTCAAAAGCTCGCAGGTGCCCCTCCCAGAAGCTCTCCGTGCACTCCCGTTCGAACACCTGCACGAAAAAGGCATCGCTGTAGGGCAGGCTCATGGCAAAAAATGGCCGCCTACGCAATTGCCCCGCCTCCTTCACCAGGGCATGACCGAAGTCCACCTGTCCCTCCCCGGGGCGGTGCTCCAGCGGCACGAACACTTCCCGCCGCCTCGCTCGCAGCTCGGCCACCACCTCCTTGACCGCCGTGTAGCCCCCTTGGTAGCCCTTCTCCCGACCCAAACGCTGGTAGATCCGTTTGGCCGTATGGCGCTGCTTCTTGGGCACGTTCCGGTCCGCTTTGAGCACCTCCTCGATCCAGCCCACATACGGATCGATCTTGCGCTCTCGCCTCTTCTTGCGCCGGTCTCCCGGCGGCTGGGAATAGGCCAGCATCTTTCCCAGGGTCTCCCAGTGCAGTCCCTCTTCTCGCATTACAGAGCGCTTGCTCTGCTTGTCCCGCAGCACTTTGTGCCGCACTCTTGTCCATTGCTTCATATCTCGATACACTCCTCCTTTCTAGGATAAGCGTACCGGTTTTAAAGCGCCCTCTTTACCGTACCGGTTTTTCCCCGGCGTTTACAGCTGCTCTTCGCTGAAAAACTTCGAGGCCCGCTCCAGGGTGCTTTTGGAGATGCCCCTGATGCCATCGATCTGCCGGACACCGGCAAAAGTCGGCCAACAGATCGCTGCTGCCCAGAGCCCGCGACAAATGCCGAAACGAAATCCCTCCGAGCAGACGGCCCAGCGTATCCATGCGCAGTGCCTTGATGGGCAAAACTGGCCCGCTGCCGCCGGGCCTTTAGACCCATTGGCTGCCACCCCTCCAAGGCCAGCTCAATGGCCTGCGATTCCACCTCCGAGTCGATCAGCAGCCGATCGATTCGATCAATGGTGGCGCGGAAGTTATCGTAATCGAGGCACCGGTCGACCACAGTTAACCCGGATATTTCATGAAGGGTAAAGTTTGGCTCGTTATTGCTGTTGGAGATGGATTTCTTTGTATTTTGAGCAGATCGTCTTGATTTTTAGGTGTTTTTCAGGGTGTAGAGACACTGCCCCCTTTCCCCCATTGGTTCGGTAGTGCCGGGGGCAGCACCAATGCACCCTTTAGGTTGGCACCAATCGGCGGGCCGCATGGTTGAAAAGACTGGCCCAAGGATAACTCTCACTTAGGTGAAAGTGAATCGTTCGGGTGTTGCGCACGATGACCGCTCCGATCTTGATTAATTTGAGCCGCAGGGTGTGGCATTGGGCCCGCGCCCACTTCGTCCCTTTTAAGGCTAACCGGCGCATGGCTTCCATCAAGGTGTAGGCCAGCGCCGACAAGAGCAATCGCCACTGATTGGCCCACCATTGATGGGCGCTGGTGCGCTCGCTGAACAATTGCATCTGTTCCTTGATTCGGTTCTCCATTTCACCGCGGCCACAGTATACCTTGTCGTAAAGCTCCTGGGGATCGCCCGGCAGGTTCGTCACCACGAAGCGCGGGTTGGACCCCTGTGCGGTGTGTTCGGCTTTATGGATGACCAACCGCAGCCATCGCCACGAATCGGCAGCATAGACGAAGTCCTGGAATAACCGTTGTTTTTTACCCCTTAGTTCGAACCATTCTTTGGCCTGCTTTTGCAACTGCTGGGCATCTTGCTGCAAGCGTGCATTGCGAGCCATCCCCACGATGTAACTAACTTCGTTGCGGTCGCACCAAGAGAGTATCCGGTCTCGACAAAATCCACTGTCGGCGCGCCAAATAATCCGCGTACGGGGCCAGCTCTGGCGAATCCGTTTAACCAGCAATTTGAGGATGGCCCCGGCATGCTTGCTGGCATCGATCTTGCTCGGCCGCAGGTAGGCCACCAGCAGCTGATCACCGCAAAAAACATATAGCGGCAGAAAACAGTAATGATCATAATAACCGTGGAAAAAACGTCCCTCCTGGAGCCCGTGCACCGGAGTGTCGGTGGCGTCAAAGTCCAGGATGATCTCTTCGGGTTCCTCGGCAAAGGAGCCCATGAACTGTTCGACCAACAGCTCGTTTACCGCAAAGGCCGCCCGCCGATCCTGCCCGTTTTCAAAACGACACAAAGTCGGCGCGCTGGCCAACGTTTCAATGCGCCCCGTTACCGTTTGCAACAATGGATCGTGGCGCAGGGTATCAAAGTCGTTCAAATCCTCATAGCCCGCCACCAGCCCGTAAACGCGCTGCCGCAGCATCCCCAATACCTCATGGCGTACTTTGCCCTTCTGCCGTTTGTCCACTAACTGTCGGGCCGCTCGTTCGGTCAAGCCCAACTGCCGATCCACTTCCCGGATCAAAAGCAGTCCGGCATCCGAAGTAATACCAAATCTCATTAGGTATGATAATAAGTTATTTGGCAGAAGCGTTTGCTTGAATGTGCTGCCAGCCTCCGCCAACTAAAGAGAGGACTTTTTCAGTGTCCTCCCACCAGTCTTTGAGATGGGTTGCGACGACTTCTTCGAGTCGCTCAATGCTCGGCCACAGTTTGTTGGCCGTTTGATCCTGTATCATATCCCAAAGTCTTTCAATCGGGTTGAGTTCAGGACTATACGGCGGCAAATTCACGATATGTATGCCCGGGGGGACGTTGGGGTGCTCCGAGTCGTGCGGATGGAAGCCTGCCCCGTCCCATACAACCACATGTTCCTCCTCAGGATATTGCTTTTTGATCTGTTGGAGGAAAGCCTCCGTCCACTGTAGATTCGTGCTAGGGGTTTGGATGCATACCATCTCGCCGTTGACCACGTCGAGGGCTCCGTAACAGTAGCTCCACTGGTATCTTGTCTGATATTTTTTGTGCGGCCGAAGCCCTCTTTGCGTCCAGCACCGGCGGTACACCGGAAGCAAACCAAAACGGCTTTCATCGGCAAACCACACCCGAACCCGATTGCCTCGGGTGAGGGAAAGCTCCTGGAGGATCTTAAAAAAGTCTCGCTTGAACGCTTCCGCTTTTGCCGAGTCCCGTTTCTCATGCACGGGCCGAGGGACTCGAAGCACCCCGGCGCATTTTTTTAGCCATCGCCACACCGTCTTGTAGGCGAAGGAGCGCCCGAAATGTCGCTCCAGCTCTTGCCCCGCCTGAACGGCTGTGTTCCAGCGCGCGACCTTCAAACCATTGAGCAAGAAGGCCTCCACCTCTTTGTCGCAACGGCTTTTGATCCCGCCTTTGTAGGCGCGTGTAAGCACCGCCCCGAGCCCTGCAGCACGATATTTGTCAAACCAACGCTGGATCGTCGCTTTGCCTCGGCCCACGATGGCTCCAATTTCATCAATGCTGTGGTGCGGCTGGAAGCCCATTTTTAATGCCACCAAACGCTCTTTACGCCAGCCGACAGCCTCTTTGTTGAGCAATTTCTTGATACGTTCACGGTCTTCATCGGTTCCCATATATCTTCTCATTCCGCCTTTATAGCTGTTTTTTAATCTTTATCAATCCTTTTGCGATTTGGTATAACCTCTCCGCCCTTGAAATCAACCCGCACACGGCGGCCTTTTACCCTTGTCAACTGTAGCTTTAATTGTTTACCTTTTGTCATCGCTGATATTGCTTTAATTATTGATCTATCCTGCTGTATATCAGCAGTTAAGCATATCAACGATACTTTTTTTACGAAATATCCGGGTTAAAGCTGGACGCAGGAGGCATTGGATGGCTATATTTTTCATAGAAGATGGCTATATTTTTCATAGAAAGGGCTATATTGATTTTCGCTAACTCAATTATAGAACCCTTTTTTGGCCGGATCGAGCAAAAACTTGCTCTTTCCGGCTCTTTTTATCAACGTCATCCAGTTGACTATAAAATCTTTATATTTTTGGGACAGCCTCCAACTAATTCTAAAGTGTTAAAAGGTCCATCAAGAATCCAATGAATACCAGGATGCGGATAAGGCTCTTTGCGCGGTTCTCCACCGAAGACGGGCTTTGCAAAGGTTTTTTCTTCTATGGCATACACACAAGCGTAATCGAAATCAGGGTCCCCTGAACCGATAACATAAAATTTTCCAGGTGTGAGTTTTGCAGGCTGTTCGATCATTGCGTATAGAGAGCTTGCTTTGTTTTTACACTATTTATTGTGTCCACATTCCCTATCAGATTACGCGCCGCCAATGGGATTTCAAGGAATCTCGCAAGGGGGCAGTCCTTTTCCTTTATCTCGTTCAAAGGCAGGAACGCATGATCGCCACATATAGCCTAGAACCCCGCAGAAAAGCCGCTAGCATGGATGTAAACCGAAATGAGGGATATGGATAGCCTTTGAGGCCGAAAATGCTTTGTGGGTGGAATATCCTATATTTATCAATAGAATACGGATATTTTATTCTAATATAGGGGATTATCCCTATTTAATCCATTTTGGGGGATGATATATTTATCAAATTAAATTTGACAAAAAATGAATGGTGATTGCCCCCGATGTTTCATTCTGGGCATTCACCCCTTAAACCGCCACAAATTCCCTTGGAAGAAGCCCCCCTGCCCCTCTTACGGCATCAATTATCTCAATCCAGGGGCCAAAGTCATCCGTCCGGGTGTAAGGTTCCCATACCTACACCTGATTGAGGAATGTCGCTGGGCTCGGATCAGGTTTCAGTATTCGACACACCTCGAATCACGCATCTTGTATCCAGAATCCTCTATCATTCCTACAATCTTCCCTCCGGGTATTTATTTTCTTTTGGCGGAAAACAAGGATATGGCGAAACTGGAGTCGATACTGCGCAGCCTCATGCTAATTTCTCGAGCCAGATTCGTTAGGATGAGGGTATAAATCTTGGGATGCCTTTTCCAGATATGGGACAAGCTTTTTGAGGAAAGAACCAGCACGATTGAATCTTTGAGCACTCGCACGGTGGCGGCGCGGGTATGCAACTCGATAATCGCCATTTCACCGAAGGTTTCCCCAATCCCGAGGGTGGCAATCTGCTCGCTATTGTCGTTTCCTGTATCCGGAACGATTTTGAGAATCTCAACAGAGCCCTCGACAATTAAAAAGAGGCAATTTCCCGGATCCCCTTCGACGACGATTTTAGCACCTTTGGGATATTCTTCCTGCCTCATGAAGGTGAGGAATTTAATCAATTCTTCATCTTCAAAACCGCCAAACAGGGCATGGGATTGAAGAAATTTCAAACTGACGGTACTGGCGAATTTTTTCGGCTTCGGCATTAGGTAAAAGTGATTGTTATCCAAGAATTCCCATATGAACATTCATAATCGTTGAAAATAGCGCCTTTCAATACGCTTTGGCAATCGTCGCTTTGGCAATCGTCAATCCGCATCCAGTGATAGCTTGCCAGAAAGGGATTCAACACAATCCCAAAGCCCTTGCCGCCCGTTCACTCGCGGTTCTGAAATTTCAGGAGCCTTTTTGCATCGCAGCCATTTTGCGGAAGATACCAGGGCCATGAATTTGACGAAGCATTTTCCGACGGAGGGCCACAGCCAGTTTAAAGGCTTTTTCCTCCCCATATTTGCGGATGGAGATTGAAGTTGTTTTCAGTACATTGGGGGAAGGGTTCCAACTGACCATGTAAATTTCGCTTATTTTCCCGGTAGGGCTTTTCCTTGCCGTGCGGCAGACTCCCAACACTCCGGTAGTATTTCGGGTATTACGAGAAATGATCGTCCGACCTCGGGGCTTGGTGGGAATTTGGGCAAGCTTTTCGTAAAGCTCATCCCGGAACTGACGGGCTGCCTGCTGCGCCTTTATTTTACCCCCGCACTTCAGGTCGCTGAAACATTTGGAATAGATTTTACCGTTTTTATACCCTTTCACATCCCATCTATGGACTGTTCCCGAATCAATGCGGGTGATTCCTTTATTTCTTGGGTTTTTTCCTTTAGCCATAGCCTATATGCTTGGCCGGTCTTTTTAAGCCTGCAAAAGTTTGGGCTTGTTCATTTTCCAAGCGGCAGCCCCAGCCAACAGGGTCATCAATACGATGATGCCCCATTCGTTTAGAGTGGGGATAGCCTGCACCGGCTCGGCGATTCCCGTTGAACCTGGATTAATGATGCCGTCTTCATAGGCCCAGTCGTGGATGGTGAGCGAGGAACTGTTTGCCGCAACGCTGACCTGGACCCAGCCATAGAGCAAACTCCCTGTGCCACCCGGGGAATTATTGATAAATCTGACGCCGATAAATTTGCCTACGACACCAACGGGGAAATTACCAAAATAGGCATTGGAGCCAGATCCAAGTACACCGAAGTAAATACCAGGCGTGTTATACATCCAGAATCCGGGATTAGAGATGTTGGCAATATTGTAGTTTGTGGTCAAGACTTTGGGAAAGAAGTAAGATCCAGACGTGGCAAGGACGCCCGCATTAGTTGGGCCTGGACGGATGAGTTTGAAGGGATTGTAGTAACCAGCGTTGTTGGTAGAATAAATGTCAGTATCTCCGTCCCCGTCCAAATCGATGGCGGTCGTGGCGTTCGAAGGCGACTGCACAACAATATCTGGCGGGTCGGTGTACTGTATGTGGCAGCCTCTGCCGCAGGGACGACAGCCAGGGCGGCACCACCGGCAGCAGCGCTAGCCAAGGCGAGATTGCCGGGCCTTGCTGACCCTTTCCCCGCTGCAAGGGCCGATGCACGGTAGGCCTCAAGCTTGTCCTGTAAATCAATGATTTTCTTAACTGCTGGCTTTATTCTTTTTTCCATAATTCATCCTCATCAATGTTCAAAATAAAGGTGGCGTCTTTGAAATACCCATCCAACCAATTTTGCATCATAGCTTGCTGCCAACATAAGTCAATCAGTTTGTGTCCGGCTCTTTGCCCTCACCGCAAGGGATGACACAATACAAGGTTCATTCCCCCCTTTTACAGAAAAAATTTTGATCGGCATTTGAATAATACATGTATGCTTCCTGAAACCCCCTTCCTGAAACCCCTTTTGTAAAATTTCTGGGATGGAGGGTTTAACCAATACGTATATCGCCACCAGGGAAATGCATCGACCCCCGCCCCCCCTTCGGCAGTCCTGACATTTTCCTATCAAATAACAGCCATTCCTATCAAGTTTCTGGCCGTTCCTTGCCGTTTAGTTCCTTTCAATGCACAAGCTATGAATGGCATGTAAGCCAGTAAACAAGCGGGATACCCGATGAATAAAGGGCTAGAAGCTGGTTTTTGATTGGCCATGTTGTCGGTTTGACCAACCGGCCTAATATTCCGGGCGAACCGATTGCCGCCCCGGCGCAGCGAAGGGCTTTAAATTCTGAAATTAATCCCAAACTAAGGAGAAATATAATGATCGAAAAAATCACCGATAAATTGGGCCTTTCGCCCGATGCCAATGAGGAGGATATCCTGCAAACGCTGGAAAGTCTCCTTGATGACAGCCGCCAGTGGAATGAAGCTGGGGCCGTTACCGCCAATCAAGCGGAAACCCTGCGGATGGAGACGAAGCGTCTGCAAAACCGGGTCAGCGAGGCGCGCGCATTGAACTGATTTTGCAGGGGGCGCTGCGGGAGGCCCGCATCTGGCCGGCGGAAAAGGAGGAATGGGAAAGCCAGCTAAGGGAGAATTTCGATGAATCCGTGGAAGTCCTGGCCAATGCGCAGCCGATTCTCAATACCCACAGCCGCACGGCAGAGCTCGCAGGGAGCCATTTTAAAATGAGCCGCCAGGAGCGATTTCTGGAGGTGGTCAACGACCGCATGGACCGCACCGGAGAGGACTTCACAACGGCCTGGTCGAACTGCAAAAGGGAGCGCAGCGATCTGTTTGAACGATTGGCGCAACCCGACCGCAGCCGTTGAAGAGGAAGATTTTTCAGCAATTCATTCCATTTATTAGAATCATGGAAATGAATTTACCACTAACCATCAAAAATAAAATACCAAAACAATGACAACAATACTCCTGATTAGCATGACAATTGCCTTCGCCTTGATCGCGTGGGTCGTTCTGGAAAAAGTAAAAGGAGCCTCCCGGCCACGATTTTCCAATGTGACCGAAGGCACTCACGAGGGCAGCATCACGAAAAAAACTGACGCCGCCCTGAGCACCCGTTTCTCCCTCGTAAAAATCGGCAGCGACGCTGATCACATTGCCGTGTGCGGAGCGGGCGACCGGCCCCTGGGAATCGCCACCGATGAAGCGGAGGCGGCCGAGGACAACCTAAATGTGAACCTGCTGGGCTCCTCATCTAGCACCCAGAAAGCGGTTGCCAGCGAGGCCATCGCGGTGGGCGACTCCGTCTTCACGGCGGCCTCGGGCAAGGTGCAAAACGAACCCGGCGGGGCCGGGACCTACTACCTGGTGGGGAGGGGCCTTGACGGCCGCCGGAGCCGATGGCGAGGTCATAGAGATCGAGCCACAGGCGCCCCAGCGTACGGTGGTCATCGCCACCCTTGGAAACACCGATGCGGAAATCGGTGGTTTGACCATCGGGGGAACCTACACCCAGTCCGAAGTTGAAGCCCTCCGGGACAAGGCGGAGGAACTGGCGGACGATGTGCGCGCCCTGGCAACGGCGCTGTCCGAGCCCTCATTAGTGAAAGTCCTCTAGTCGAGGATGGAGAACCGAAATTAAAAAAAATCTGCAAACAACCAAAAAAAAGAAAGAGAACCTGTTTTATGAAAACCAATATCAATCCCTACTTCCCCGCCATGCCTCTGGCCGTCGATGACGGTATGCAGGCGCCGGGGATCATTTGCGCGGCCAATGAAAGCCGTTTCAACGCCGCCCATCTGTCCGAGCCGCTGACCGCTTTCACGGTGGGCTGGCAAGACCCCGAAAACCTGCGCGAGCTGCTCGATTTCATCGCCCCGGTGGTGCTGGTGGGCCGTCGTTTCGAGTTCAAAAAAGCCGTCAACGCGGAAGCATTTTTGTCCGAAACGGATGATGTGCGGGCCATCGGCTCGGCCTTCAAGCGGGTCGAGTACAGCGGCGAAACGGTGAATGAAAAGACCTTTAACAAGGGGCTGACCATTCGCATCGACCACGATGAAGAGGTGGGAGCCGAATGGCAGGAACGCAATGTGCAATTGCTCTTGCAGCGGCTTTACCGCAACGAGGTGCGCCGAGCCATCACCGCCCTGGACGGGGCCGACACCAATCTGGCCAAGACCTGGGACGGCAGCTCGAATCCGGACGCCGATGTGCGGGCCTCCCTCATCCTTGCAACAAGTGCTACCGGCGCCCGCCCCAACCGGGCGATCTTCGGCGAGGGGGCCTGGGATATCCGGGCCAATGCCTACGATGGGCAAAACAACGCGGGAGCCTACCGTTCGGCCGGGCTCACCCCGGAGGAATTGGCGCGCAAGCTGTTCATCAACGGGGTGCGCGTGGTGAGTGCCCGCTACCAATCTTCCGCATCCGCCAAGAGCAAGATACTGGGAGACACCGTTTACCTGTATTATGCCCTCGATGGGCAGATGAAGGATGAGCCATCCAACATCAAACGATTCGTCACTCCTTCAGAGGAGGGGCATTTCCGGGTCTATGTGGAAGACCATAGCAAATTCACCGATATCACAGTGGAGCATTACAGCAATGTAGTCATCACATCCTCACTGGGAATACGCAAACTCACCGTCTCTGCATCCTGATCCCCAACACGACAACACTAAATGACACATGCCGGAAACGATCCGCATGGGTCAACGGAAGGGGCCTTCGGTCCCCTTCTTTTTTTCTGGAAACTTTCTGGAAACTATTTGAAATCACACCTTAAATAAGAATTTTGCGAAATTATCGAAACCAGAGCGGCGAGTTCATTGTTAATAGGCAATGTAAAAGCGGGCTCGACAAGACAGCCAATATGCAAACCCAATTCAAGTTATTCAGCTTTATGAAACGATTACTATTCCTTCTTCCGGCATTGTTTCTGCTCTCGGCGTGCAGCAAAGATATGCAGCTGGTTGAATTCAAATCCGGGGCCAGGGCAGAAGGATTCTGGGACTCGGGCAAACGAGAGCTGCGGATTTATCTGGAGGATGGCGAGATACTGACCGGCAAATTCATCAAAATGAGCCAGGCCCGTTTTCGAATTACAACCGGGGTAGGATTCGGGGGCCGCCACACGCGGGCCGGGGTTTACCCGTCCATCGGCATTGATGGCCAGGGCAATATTTACGCGCTACTTGAGGACCCCAAATCCCATTTGGTAATGGAGGTGGTGGCCGATTACAACTGGCTCGGGGGGGGAGGACACGGCGAGGCCCGGACCAACGACGGCCGCGTTTACAAGATGGTTTTTTAGAAGCCTGAGGCCGTTTAGTGGATCTCAAGGTTCTTGCCATGCCCGGTGGGCATCAATTGGATTTTCGTTTACCCGCTGTTAAGCAAATATCAGCCCGTTGGAAGGGCCCATAATCAAGTTCGAGGAAGATGTGGAAAAAACGATTGCCTAGAGCTTATCATAAGGCTAAATCGTTTTTATTCTAAGAACTTCGTTATTTGTCCGATATTTATTTAACCTCTGCGCCGACCATATAAAAATGGGTATGAAAATTCTCACCATAGACGATTCCAGGGCCATTCGGCTCATTCTCAGGAAAGCCTTCAAAGGGTACGATTGCGAAATTATGGAAGCCACCAATGGGAAAATCGGTCTGGTTGCGGCGGAGAAAAAGCCGGACTTGATAATCCTCGATGTGACTATGCCGGTGATGGATGGCATCACCATGCTAAAGAAGTTGAAGGAACATGAGGTTTTAAGGTCGATTCCGGTTATCATGCTAACCTCTGAAGGTGGGCGGTCCATTTTGGAGGAATTACAAAAAATCGGCATCAGCGACTATATTCAAAAACCCTTCAATGCCGCTCAAATAATTGAAAAAGCGCGGCCGTTCATTACGGTTGAAGCAAGTTAATGGACATCGGGGAATTGAAGGAACCGTTCCCCCAATACACCGATATCAGCAATTCTTTCCTTTTTAATACTGCTCCGGGCCATGCCTAGGGCATTGCAATTCCCTGCTTTTTTTCAAAAAACTTATCCACTGGGAGCTTGTAATACCAAATCTCATTAGGTATGATAATAAGTTATTTGGCAGAAGCGTTTGCTTGAATGTGCTGCCAGCCTCCGCCAACTAAAGAGAGGACTTTTTCAGTGTCCTCCCACCAGTCTTTGAGATGGGTTGCGACGACTTCTTCGAGTCGCTCAATGCTCGGCCACAGTTTGTTGGCCGTTTGATCCTGTATCATATCCCAAAGTCTTTCAATCGGGTTGAGTTCAGGACTATACGGCGGCAAATTCACGATATGTATGCCCGGGGGGACGTTGGGGTGCTCCGAGTCGTGCGGATGGAAGCCTGCCCCGTCCCATACAACCACATGTTCCTCCTCAGGATATTGCTTTTTGATCTGTTGGAGGAAAGCCTCCGTCCACTGTAGATTCGTGCTAGGGGTTTGGATGCATACCATCTCGCCGTTGACCACGTCGAGGGCTCCGTAACAGTAGCTCCACTGGTATCTTGTCTGATATTTTTTGTGCGGCCGAAGCCCTCTTTGCGTCCAGCACCGGCGGTACACCGGAAGCAAACCAAAACGGCTTTCATCGGCAAACCACACCCGAACCCGATTGCCTCGGGTGAGGGAAAGCTCCTGGAGGATCTTAAAAAAGTCTCGCTTGAACGCTTCCGCTTTTGCCGAGTCCCGTTTCTCATGCACGGGGCGAGGGACTCGAAGCACCCCGGCGCATTTTTTTAGCCATCGCCACACCGTCTTGTAGGCGAAGGAGCGCCCGAAATGTCGCTCCAGCTCTTGCCCCGCCTGAACGGCTGTGTTCCAGCGCGCGACCTTCAAACCATTGAGCAAGAAGGCCTCCACCTCTTTGTCGCAACGGCTTTTGATCCCGCCTTTGTAGGCGCGTGTAAGCACCGCCCCGAGCCCTGCAGCACGATATTTGTCAAACCAACGCTGGATCGTCGCTTTGCCTCGGCCCACGATGGCTCCAATTTCATCAATGCTGTGGTGCGGCTGGAAGCCCATTTTTAATGCCACCAAACGCTCTTTACGCCAGCCGACAGCCTCTTTGTTGAGCAATTTCTTGATACGTTCACGGTCTTCATCGGTTCCCATATATCTTCTCATTCCGCCTTTATAGCTGCTTTTTAATCTTTATCAATCCTTTTGCGATTTGGTATAAGACTTAAAATCCTTGGAAATCTTCCGAAATCCTAAGAGATATGAATCTGGCAATGGTAAAAGTAACCCCCTTGCATTTTATAGAGAAATTTGAAGAATGCATGATGCAGGACATCACCAATGGTGAATTGCCCATTTTTTATGGCGCTGTTTTCAGACGATTTCTGAATTTTCCAGAAAGTAAGGCCAAAATCTGTATTTACGATAATAAGGACGAAGAAATACTGGCCAAGGTCGAGATTTACGAAGTAGCGGAACGTGGAAAGAGATCGGTCCTGAAGGGGGTAATGGTAAACTTTACCGAGGAAAATGAGAAAAACCTGTTTATACTCATGAATGGGACCGGAAACCTGGCCATTGAGGCTTACAAGTCTTATCAGGACTTCAAATGCCTGTTTGGAATTGGGCCGGCTGCCGGTGATTCGGCCGAAGAAGACGAATCCGACGAGCCTACAGAGGAGGAAATTGCCAAGATTCTCGATCTTTCCGGTTCCAGCGATGATTCGGATGCAGTTTCGGAGGATTTCCTGCAAAGTGTCCTGCAGGAAGCGGAAGAAAGTAGCGAAGCGTCATCTGATTTCGTATTGGAAGAGAAAAAGGTTGGAGAATACTCGGTCACCCTATCGCCCGATGATCTTCTCAAAACCATACAGAATGACTGATTCCTAGTCGTCAAAGTATCACTTTCCGCTGGCTGGATGCCTCATTCCGGCTGCAAAAATTTCAATTGAGGTAATCCGCTCCGGCAGGGCTATGAATTAAATGCGTTGCGTGGGGCTCCGATGTCGTTAAAAGATTGCATTCTATGTTTGGGCACATTTGGGCACATTTGGGCACAGTTTTCCAATGGCCAGAAAAAGTTTTACCGGACAATGGCTTTCGTAGAAGAGCTGATCAAAAAATTGCAAAATAACCAGACGAGCCTGCCGGGGGTTCTCGGTGAACAGTCGGCTATAGACCGCCTGGAAAGATTGGCCGCATACTGTCCTGTTTATAAGAATTTTCTGACGCAATTTCCTCAATACGCAATCTGGCTGGAAGATCCAGCCAATCGAGACGAAACCTTTCGCTACAGCGCGTTTAAAAATACATGGGAAGAGGATTTCACCGAAAAAGGGGATTCCGTGAGTAGTTTCCTGAGCAGGCTGCAAAGGTTCCGCCGGCAGATGTCCATGCGAATCGCCTATCGGGAGATCAACAAATTATCGACGGTGGGAGAATCCATGCTGGAACTCACATTGCTGGCGGAATTCTGCCTGAAACTGGTTGCCTCCCGAACCCAGGCCGATTGGCAAAAGCGCCTCGGCCAGCCTTGGGATGAGGCCTTGGACCGGCCGGCCGCCTATTGTGTTCTGGGTCTCGGCAAACTGGGCGGCAGGGAGCTGAATTTCTGTTCCGATCTCGACCTGATTTACTTGTTCGATGGCGAGGGGCACTGCCGAAAAGAGGGCAAGCCAACCACGGCAAGCAACGAATATTTTTTTACCAAAATGTTTCAGACCATGACCGGGACTTTGCAAAAGCGCAGCCACTCCGGCTTTCTTTACAACATCGATTTGAGGCTGCGACCAGAGGGTTCCACCGGTCCCATAGTGAGGCCCCTGTCGGCCATGGAGCATTATTATTACACCAGAGGGCAAGCATGGGAACGGCTGGCAGAGGGCAAGCATGGGAACGGCTGGCCTTGCTGCGGGCGCGGCCGGTGGCCGGGATTTTGAGTCTGGGGGAAGAGTTTTTCGAGAACGTAAATCCTTTTCGCTACCCGAGGCATCCGCCGGAAGAGATGATTTCCGATGTGGCCGGCGTGAAAATTAGAATTGAGAAGGAACTGGCAGGTGAACTCCAGTTAAAAAACGACCTCAAAACCGGGTATGGCGGCATCCGGGAAATTGAATTTTTTGTGCAAACCCTGCAATTGCTGCACGCAGGCAAAAACCCTTTTTTGCAAGTGGAAAGCACTCTGGAAACTATCCAGCTTCTTACCCGCTACAAATTGCTCGGCGGGAGTGAAGCCACCTTTCTGTCGGAGGCGTATCATTTCCTGCGCACAGTGGAGCATCGCCTGCAAATGAGAGAAGAAAAACAAACCCACACTCTGCCCGATGATGAGTCCGCATTGGAAACCCTGTCCCGCTTGCTCGGTTTCCGTGATTATGCAGAATTAGAAAAACGCATGCTGCCATTGAGAGATAAAGTGCGAGCTATCTACAGCAGCCTCTTCAAAGGGGACGACCGTGAAAATGAATTACAGGACTGGACCGTTTTTTTATCCGGAAATGCCGCCTCCCCTCAAATCCGGCAATCCCTTGCCAAATGGTTCCGCGGAATCCCGGAAAAGGAAGCCGAAATCCGACTGCGGACTTTCGCCCTGGGCAGCCCCAATTACGCCGTGACGCGTGAACAGGCGCAACTGTTTTTGAACCTGGCGCGTCAATTCGAGGTGGTGCTGCCTCAACTGGCGCACCCATTGCTTTCTCTCGAAAGAGTGTCCCGATTTGCCGAAAGCTACACGGCGCGGAAATTTTTCTTCAAAACCTGCGCCGAAAATCCTAGTTTCTTTCATTCCCTGTGTCTGTTGCTCGACCGCAGTCAATTCACCACCCAACTGCTCTGCCAGCACCCAGAGATAATGGAGGAAGTCCTCGTCATCCAGAGCCATAGGCACAAATCGCCGGCTCGTATTTTGAAGGAATTAGGAGAGCTTCCTGGCGGTGCGGAATTTCCCCGATGGCTCTGGCTCTATGTTAAAGCGGAGCAGGTGCGTCTTTCCATTTTGCAATTAACGGAGGATTGCAGGGTCGAGGAATTGGAGCAAAAGCTCACTCTGCTAGCCGATTCGGCCTTGCAATACACGCTCAAGATGATCGATCCGCAAGAGCGCCTCACCGTCATCGGGCTGGGAAAACTCGGTGCGCAAGAAATGACCTTGGGTTCCGACCTCGACCTGCTCATTTTAACCGATGAAAAAGACAATGCGTCCACCGCCAAAACAGCACAGCGATTACTCGCTATTTTGGGACACCGCCACCCGTTGGGGCCCAACTTCGAGATCGACTTGCGCCTGCGCCCCCACGGCCGGGACGGCCCTCTCCTTACCTCCTTGAAGGCTTTCGCCAAATACCATCAAAAATCGGCCCAGACCTGGGAAAAACAATTGCTGACCCGCTCAAGATTTATTGCCGGCAATGAACAAATTGCACGCGGCTTTGTCGAACTTCGACACAAACTGCTTTATTCAGCGCCTCTTAAAAAAGAGGAATGGAGTGATATCCTGAAGATGAAAAATCGCCTCGAAAATACGAATATCCCGCCGGACAACCCCTACCGGGCCTTTAAAAAAGCTCCCGGCGGTCTGATCGGAATTGAGTTTGCCTGTCAAATGGCAGTTTTAAAATACGGCGCAGCAATTCCGCAGCTTGTTCAGGCCAGCACCCGCTAAGTACTGAAGAAATTGCCGGAACTAGGCTTACAGGAATCCGGTCAAAACCTGATCCTGCAAAAAAATTACGAAACTCTCAGAACCGTGGAACTCCATTCGAGAAGGGAAACCAACAAGGCCGTCGATACCCTATCGAAAAAGCCTGAAACCCAGGAGGTCTTGGCAAAATGGATGGGTTTTAAGGATCGTGAAGCATTTTGGGCCCAGCATCAAAAGGGCATGCTGGATAACAAAAAGATTGTAAAAATCCTTATAAATGAAATAATTAGCACACACTAGCTCTCCGTTTTTAAACCCCCTGTAAATTCAAATTCAGCTCATTTAAACAAATTTTTCAGCGTAGAGGCCGACTTATAATATTCACCAGAAGCAGACCACCGAAGAATGATAGAACCAACCCAATTGATCAGAAAGATCGCCGCAAATGCACTCTTTTACGGCAGGATACGAGAGCATTGTATAGCCATTCTCATAGCCGTGGGCGTGGCCGGAGTAGCTATGGAGGCGACCGCCAAGGAATTTGTGGTCCAACGGGGCGATCTCGTGCAAATGCTGCAGGAGACCGAAAAAGCCATCAACTACCTGCAATGGTATCATTACAAAAAAGAACCGATCACCAGGATCGACCAGGAGGAAATGCTGGTCTCCTACATGGAGGAGCTGGATTACAACCGCCTGTTTTTCCTACAAAGAGACAAGGAGGAAATCCTTGGACGTTTTGGCAACACGCTCATAGAAAGCTATTTCCGGCAGGGCAAATGGCTCTACCCGGCCTTTCAGGTATTTCAATTTTACCGTCAAAACGCCATCGCCCGCTTGCAATGGGTTTCCCAGCGGCTGGAAGGTGAATTTGATTTCACAACCGATAATTCAATCAGGCCAGACCGCTCGGAAGCCGAATGGCCTAAGGATTCGGATGAGGCCAACGATCTGTGGGAAAAACGGGTGACTTTCGATCTGCTGCAGGAAATCCTGAACGGGGAAAAAGAGGAAAGAGCGAAGGAAAAAGTGGGTCGCAGGTATCGGCGCACCTTGCGCTACATCGAGGGCCTTGAACCGCGCAATGTGCAGGAAATTTTTCTCACTTCCTTTGCCCAGATGTACGACCCGCACTCCACCTTTTACTCGCCCGATACCTGGGACGACTTCAATATTGCCATGCGCAATTCACTGGTCGGCATCGGGGCTCTATTGCGCGATGAGGATGGATACTGTGTCATCCAACAATTGCTCCCCGGCGGACCGGCCGAATTGAGCAACCGGTTTCACCCCGGCGATAAAATAGTCGAAGTGCGCCAGGAAGGCGAAAAACCGGTCGATGTCATCGACATGAAGCTGCGCAATATTGTGGAGAAAATCCGCGGTCCAAAGGGCACCAAAGTGCACCTAACCATCATCCCGGCCAATGCCACTGATCCATCCGAACGCAAAGAGGTCACCTTGGTGCGGGAGGAAATAAAATTAACGGAAAACCTGGCCAGCGCCGCCATTTACGAGGTTCCGCTGGGAGAACATCGAACGATCGCGGTGGGGGTTATCGACCTGCCATCATTTTATGGTTCTACGGTGGGCGAAAAAGTCGAATCGAGCACCACATCCGATGTCGAGGAACTGATCGGCAAACTTAAAAAAGAGGGCATCGAAGGGCTCGTGCTGGACCTTCGCCGCAATGGCGGGGGGCTCCTCAGTGAAGCCATCAAGCTGACCGGATTATTCATTCCCAAAGGTCCCGTCGTTCAGGTCAAAGATACCACGGGGCAAATCCGGGAAGACTGGGACAACGATCCCAAGATAGTTTATGAAGGCCCCCTGGTGGTCCTCGTTTCCCGGCGCAGCGCTTCGGCCAGTGAAATCGTGGCGGGAGCCCTCCAGAACCATCACCGGGCATTGATTGTGGGAGATTCCTCCACCCACGGCAAAGGAACGGTCCAGCAAATTTTCGAACTCGACCGAAAATCGGGCCTGTCCATATTCAACCGGCCGAAAAAGGAAAAACTGGGCGCCACCAAAATCACCATTCAAAAATTCTATTTGCCCAACGGAGATTCCACCCAGAATAAAGGCGTCGTTTCGGACATCGTGCTGCCCTCCATCAATGAAATCCTGCCTATAGGAGAATCCGACCTGCCCAACGCCCTCATCTGGGACACCATCGAACCACTGCGCTGGAACCTCCAGGATACGATCGGCCCCAACGGAAAACTGATCGATGAAAGCACCGTTTCTTTCCTTAGAAAAGGCAGCCAGACGAGGCAGGATACGCTCGAGGAATTTGCCTATCTAAAACGGCAAATAGAATGGTTTCAGAAAAAGCAGGATCAGAAAGAATATTCCCTCAACCTGGAAATCCGCCGTTCTCAGCGCAACGAAGATGATAAACTAAAGGAAGAAATGGAGGATCTCCGGGAAACCCTCAGCCGCAATTATTTCAAATGGCGGGAGGTCGTCCTGGACGTCAGCCGGGAAAAAGAGGACCAGCATCAGTTGAAACTGCGAAACTCCTTGCTGCCCAACGGGAAAAACAAGGCCAACACCTATTATCAGAAAATCTTTTATTTCCAACCGCAGGAAGACAGCCCCATCAAGGAAATCTGGGTCGAATCGATCAATTACGAAAAATCGCTCAAACACAGTGAGGAAATCGCCGGCGAATTATCACAACTTGCCGGCGTCTCCATTCCCGAACCCCAAGTGAACGATTTGTTGAGTTATTTGAAAAACGCTGAAACCAGCGATGAATTTAATATCGAACGCGCTTTTGCCGAATATTTGGGAGACCAACTCGATAAAGAAGCGATTGAGCAAATCCTTCCGGGGTTTTTCACAAAACTGGTTCATCTGGACCCGGAACTGTTGTTGGAAAAACCCTCTCTTGACATTGCTCTGAGGGAAAGTAATCGCATCCTGGCTGATTGGGTGGTCCAACAGCAGGAATCGATAAACTCAGGCACCATTGCCGAACTGGAACACCAGGAAGCCTCCCGGACGGATTGAGGCAGGAGGCGGCATCTGCATCAATCCTGGCTGCTCCATAGCAAAATAAAGCGATTACGCCTTGGCAGGTCTTTTAACGACTCGATTTTTCGATAGCCGTTTTTGGCCGCCCTTGCGGTGATAGATTCGTGCTGATCGGGACCGGTTTCGAACGCCACCAGTCCTCCAGGCGAAATGTAGGCCCCGGCCTCTTCCACGATTTGATTTAAACATGCCAGGCCCGAATTTTCGGCCACCAGGGCTTCGCGGGGTTCGTGCTCCCGGACCTCCGGTTGAGCGCTTTCCCACTCATCGGCGCTGAGGTAGGGAGGATTCGAGATAATGAGGTCAAAAGTTCCGTCCACATTCTCAAACCAGTGGGAGCGGCAAATAGCCACTCTCCCGGCGAGCCCGGCGGAGCGAATATTTTCCTCCGCCAATTCCAGCGCTGTGGGGCTGCTGTCCGCCGCCACCACACGGGCATCGGCAAAATGCCTGGCCAAAGCTATGGCAATGGCCCCGCTTCCCGTGCCCGAGTCGAGAATCCGTTGCGGAGGACTGGCTTTAAGCCTGGCAATCACCAGTTCGACCAATTCCTCGGTTTCCGGGCGCGGGATGAGGGCGCGGTTATCGACTTTCAGGCTGCCATTGAAAAAATCGGTTTGGCCGATGATGTATTGCCAAGGCTCCCGCCGGGAACGCCGCCCAACCAGTGGCCGCAACGTAGACAGTGTTTCCTCGCTCATGGGCAATTCAAACTGCAGGTAGAGATCGAGGCGTTTGCATTTCAAAACATGGGCAAAGAGCAGCTCGGCATTGAGACGAGGATTCTCCATGTCTTTACCCTCGAAAAACAGAGTCGTCTTATTGAGCGCTTCCAGTAATGTCAGCATGGGCAATAGTTGATGCGGCAGGGTAAGCTTCTTTTCAATGAAATTGTAATTGCGAATTTCTTTTGTAAGGAAACTTTATTCCGATAGTCTAAAATTAAGACCAGAATAATTATCAAGATGCTGAAAAGGTGGTATAATAAAATGATTGCCGGGCTGACGCCTAGCTGCCGGGAGTTGGCGCGCCTGTCTTCCGAGTCGCTGGAACGCAAACTCTCCCTGCGCGAGAAGCTGCTCATTCGCCTTCACAATACAGTCTGTAGCTGGTGCAGTCGCTACGAAAACCAACTGCAATCCATTCACCAGGCAGTCGAGGGAAAGGGAGACGCATTATGCGATGAGGCCGATCTTTCCATGTCACAGGATTGCAAAGAGCGCATGAAATCCATTCTCAAAGATGAATAAAGAAATGATGTTCGCAATTGGGTTTGGGGAAATTGGGGGAAATAGAGTTCCCGCTGCCTAATTATCAAGAGTTTACGAATCGGGTCCGGCCTTGAATCCGGGAAAATTCAAGTTTGGCACTTTTTGGGCTGTTTTATACGGTTCGCATGGGGCTGGCACCCTTTCTTTGTCAACATACGGGGTTTTGCAATGAGGTTTGGCACTTTTACAGTGTCAATGCGTAGATTGGGCGAAGGCCGTTAACGCTCAAGCTCAGTGGCGCGCGTCAGCACGTCCACTGGAGCGCCTTGTTATGTGATCGATCTCTGACACAATACATCGTACGATAACAACGCCATTTATCCAATCCGCTTTTGAAATGGTTAGCATTTAAAACAATGTTTCGAACTTGAACGCGTTCACCCCGGCCCTATCTACCGGATGTAATGCGGGACCGTGATGTTGTTCCCCGAACCGTCCGTAGTGAGCGTATAGCCGCCGGCAACCCATTGCAGTGGGTTGGAACCGGATCGGCGTGAAGTGTTGTAGTCGCCCCAACGCGTCACGGACCTGGTACTCAAGGTCGGATAGTAGACAACGAAGTCGCCCCATACACCCACCGCATGGTTACCGTGATAGGGGCCGCCGCCAAACGCGACGGACATGCCGAGTTCACCCCCGGAATTGGTGGACAGAAATGCATCCTGGAAAGCAAAGCCGGGATTCCAAATCTGGACCTGCTCCTGAAAGGCAAAGTTCGAGGCATTAAGGCGAACCATTTGAACGTGCGGATGCGGAAAACCGCCGCCACTTCCTGCCTGCCAGGCGAACCACACGTTCGTTAAGTCCTGCAACGCATTTCCATAGATGTAGGTGGTGATACCGCCTTCCCACTGCATCCAATCCGTACCGTCCGGAGTGATCGATGACTCCGAACCGTTCGGCCAACTGTTGATGTTGACGGTTCGCCAATAATAGGAATTGTCACCATCCGGCCAATTGTAGACGCGCAGCTGGCTGGTATCGACGTGACCCGCCCAATAGACTTGATTGTTGGGGTTTTGTGTAATGTGCGAGAAGATCGCATTGGTCCCCCATCGCATTGGTCCCCCCTGTGTACCGATAGTTCACGGTCGCGCGCCTGGCAAGCTGATCAAGTGGTAGCCGGACGACGATCCGTCCGCCCGCGATCATGCTCGTCCAGTAGAGGGATTTCGACTCGCGGTCATGTCGTTGTAGTCGAGGGATCCTAGCGCACTGAACACATTGCTGGGGAAGTCCCAATACGTCCATGCGGTGCCGTTGGAGCTACGGACGCCTTCAGTCGATTCCACGGCGACGCGAATGCGGTTGTCATTGGTGCCATCGCCGCCCTTCGCGCTCCGATACTGCATCAGCCACACGAACAAATCGTACTGCGGCACGTACAGGACGATTTGGTCGCAGCAAAGACCGCCATCATCCTGCGGAAAGACCGTCGTCGGATTGATATATGTGAAGGTTCCCCCGGCATCTTCAGAAAACGCCATCCATGTATTGCCAGTCATGATGATCGTTTCGCCGTTCTCTGCGACACTCACTTCACCAAGGCTGCCAATATTGGGAAGAACATCGTCAACTTCGGCATAATCGTCGAAATCAAGTTCCTGGGAAGGCTCTTCGTCTTTGGCTGCTATCTTGATCGCCGGATTTTTCGGCTCGATGTCCCCTCTTAGCGGCCCGACCGGAATCGGCGGGAAATTGATGTGTTCCTCATTCGGTATGAAGGTAGACTCGATGACGGGCTCCACTGGCGGATACGGCGCGCCTTCGGTGCGTTTGGGATCGATGGCCCCGCCCTTGCTCTCCTCGCGAACTTCTGGGCCGACCACTCCTATCCCATCATCGGGCTTTCCGATATCCCGATCACATGCACAAACGAAAAACCAGTACAGCAGGCCTACGAGGAAAAGCGCGGCAACCAACGCTAGAATCGCCAAGGCACCATGCAGTATTGATTTCATATTCACTCCCCCTGCTGTTCACGTACGAACAGGCAATACATTTGAAAATTCCAACATGTATTCCTTGCTATACATAACATATAGTAGGCTATACATAACATATAGTAGGTAGCGTCTACGCGGCCTGTGATTGGGTACGATAAAAATTTTGGCGAAATTTGCAAGAAAATTTTTAATTTTTTGGCAGAGAAGAGGCTTATTAGGTTTTCCCTAATTTATTGCCAATTTTTAGCGATGCGTGGGTGCTGAAGGTGTGCTATTCATCACCTAGCCAAAGAAAAAGGAATGAAACCCCTTCAGGGTTTTGGTAGTGTATAAAAAAGAATGTTATTTTGTATTTTTAGCTGTACAAATAGCGTTAGGCAGTTTATTCTTAGTGCATGGTTACTAAAATTATTAATTGTCGGCACTGTGGAAGTGAAAATATCATTAAATTTGGCAAGACGCCCAACCATAAACAGCGCTACCGCTGCCATGATTGTGGTAAACAAAGCCGCGAAAACCCCACAGTGAAATACACCGAAGAGCAAAAAGAAATGATCCTTCGAGTCTATCAGGAACGCAGCAGTCTACGCGGTTTACAGCGCGCCTTCGGGGTGAGTCCCAACACCGTTTTGAGTTGGTTAAAAAAAACGACAATCGCTGCGACCGCTCAAAAGCACGATTCTTGCGGCCCGCCGCCATGATGTCATTGAACTGGACGAACTGTGGTCTTTTGTGGGGCGCAAGAGCGATGCCCAATGGGTTTGGATCGCTCTTTGCCGACGCACCCGTCAAATCCTCTCCTATGCCATTGGGCCTCGGGATTGGTATCGTTGCCGGGAACTTTACGAGCGTCTGCCACGGGCCTACAAAAGATGTGCCACCTACAGCGACTTTTGGAGCACTTATGATGAAGTCTTTCCTCATAACCGATGACGTGTACTGGATTTGTTGGACACGGGATTCTCTTATATTCATTGTTTATTGATTAGTGTGTCAGGCGGCTTGTTTTGGTAAAGGGTTTTGTTTTCTCGTTGCCCCCCATGGGGGGCAAATATTTTCCTCGAATTGGACTGGGCTTTGGTAACTCAGAGAGGAATGTTTGCGATATCGGTTGTAGAAGATTTCCACGTATTCGAAGACAGTTGATCGCAGTTCGCGCTCGTCGGCAAAGTGGCGGCCTCGAATCGTGCTGGTCTTGAAGCGGCCGTAGAACGATTCCATGGCCGCGTTGTCGTAGCAGTTGCCTTGGGCGCTCATGCTCGGCTTCATGCCTAGTTCAGAGACCAGCCTCTGATAGTCGTCGCTGGCGTAGGGGCTGCCCCGATCGCTGTGATGAATAATCCCGGTGCGCAGTGTGCCGCGGGTCATGGCCGCGGCTTTGAGGGCCTTGCCAACCAGCTTCGCGTCGTTGTGGTTGGAAACGCTCCAGCCCAGCAGGCGTCGGCTGAACAGGTCCATCACCGTGGCCAAGTACATCCAACCGGCCAGGGTCCGTAGGTAGGTCGTGTCCGCCACCCAGACCTCGTCGATATGGGTCGGCTGGCCATGCTTTTTAAGCACATTGGGGCTGTAACCATAGGGATGGTTACTGTTGGTTTTTAATGGCTTAAAGCGTTTACTCTGGGTGCTTTTGATTCCCATTTCACGCATCAGACGCAGAGCCCGGTCACGGCCGCAATCGATGCCCTCATCATCCTTCAGATGGCGGTGCATTGGCCGATGCCCATAGCGGCCCTTGGCCTCTTTGTGTACCTTCAGGATCGCCCCCTTGATTCCCTCGTCCTCGATCCGCCGGGCCGAGGGCGCTCGGTGCCTCCAGCAGTAATAGCCACTGCGACAAATCCCCATCGCCGAGCATATTTCCTCGATCTTGAAGCGCCCCTCGTTGTCTTTGACAAACTGGTACTTCATTGTTCGTCCTTGGCAAAGTAGCCCACCGTTTTTTTTAGTATCTGGTTGATCCGCTCCGAGCGGCGCAGCTCTTTGCGAAGACGATCTATCTCGGCCGCCATCTCCTTCGGACTGCTCTGTCGCTTTGAGGTGGCTTCGCCCTGCTGATCGTCCAGATAGAGCCTCTTCCACCTATACAATTGGTTGGTGTTGACCCCAAGTTTGGTCGATACCTCGGTGGCGCTCAGACCATCGAGTATCATCAGTTGAACTGCCTCATTTTTGAACTCTATACTAAAGCGTCTTCTTCCCATGCTTCGATTCTCCATTTAGGAGAATCTCGTGTCCACTTTTTCCAGTGCACATCACGATCCGTGGGAAAAGAAACCGGTGAAACGGCCCATGTGGAACGATGGAACAATACCCTGCGCCAACGACTGGGTCGTTTCACACGCAAGACCCTCTCCTTTTCCAAGCTTAAGAGTATGCATGAAACCTGTCTGAGACTTTTCATTCATCAATATAATCAAGAATTAGCCACCATTCCTACTTAATACACTACCAGGGTTTTCATATATTAATCATAGGTCCAAGTGTCCAGAGGTTGCACTCCTGGCTGGCGAATAGAGCACCTTCAGGGCAGTGTACTAAACATTGGCCTGTTTATACATCAGCCTCCTCCACATACGTCACGTTAAAGAAGAGATGGTCGCGGAGGTCCAGTCGGATCCTCTCTGCTACCTTCATTGCACTGAGTGTGCGAATACTCTCAGCAGCTGTCCTTTGACAGTATTCCGACCATTGTTCCGTTTTACTACGCACTATCGTTGAAGTGGACGGGGTTGTTTGGACAATTTTGACGTGGGATTAAGGTGGAAATCGTGTTCATATTATTTTTTAAAAATATATTTTGTCCTTAGCCAAAGACGGGCACGCAGGTGCCCGCAAGCTGTATTGGCGGGGAGGGTGGTTTTGCTCCGATTGCATGGACTTCGGCCGGGGTCCGGTAGCCCAGGGCTTGGTGGGGGCGCAGGTGGTTGTAGAAGTCCAGGTAGCGGGCTATCCCTTCGCTGGCTTCCTTTGCCGTGGCGTATTCGCGCAGGTAAATGTCTTCATACTTGAGGGTTCTCCAAAAGCGTTCAACAAATATGTTGTCCAGGTAGCGGCCACGCCCGTCCATGCTGATGCGCACCCCGGCTTGCCCCAGCACCGAGGTGAACTCGCTGCCGGTAAACTGGCTGCCTTGATCGGTGTTGAAGATTTGAGGTTGGGCCCGCCTCAGAGCTTCCTCCAGGGCGAGCACACAGAAGCGGCTCTCCAGGGTGTTGGAAAGCTGCCAGCTCAACACGTAGCGGCTGAACCAGTCCAACACCACGGTCAAGAAAAGGAATCCTCGGCTCAGCCGCAGGTAAGTGATGTCGCTGCACCATACCTGGTCGGGCCGCTCGACCGCCAAACCCCGCAGCAGATAAGGGAAAATGCGGTGCTGCCGGTGCCCCTGGCTCAAGTTTCGACGCGGATAAATAGCCTCCAGGCCCATTTGGCGCATGAGCCGCTGGATGCGGCCTCGTCCCACTGCATGGCCCTCTCGACGCAGCCACTGGGTCATCCGGCGAGAACCAAAAAACGGATATTGGGTGTAGAGCTCATCCATGCGATGCATGTAGAGAACGTTCTGCTCGCACTGGGCACGGGCCCGATAGTAATAGCTGCCGCGGGCCAGCCCCAGCAACTGACATTGCCTGCCGATACTGATTTTTCCTTGAAGTGGTTGCACCATCTTGCGCCTCTCACCAACCGAATTGTTCAGACTTTTTTTTTAGCCAATCGCATTCTACTTTCAGCTTTCCAATCTCCTGGTAAAGGTGATCTTTTTCCGTCTCGTTGTCCTTGCTGAGAGTCTGCCGCTGGCGCGAAAACAGCTCCGTTGCTCCCTGCAAAAGCTGCTTCTTCCATTGGGTCACCTGGTTGGGATGCACCTCAAAACGACCGGCGATCTCGTTGATGGTATGAGCGCCCCTGATGGCTTCCAGGGCCACTCGGGCTTTAAACTCAGCACTGTATTGTCTTCTCTTTCGTGATTTAATAACATTCATAGGTTAGCGGATTTAGTGGTTCAAGACCACCTTATTCCACTGTCCAGTTTTCCCCGTCCATTTCACGTATCCCATGACCATACTCCTGGGGGCTCGTCCCTCGAACTCGGGATCACTCCTATGATACCGTCATCAATCACGACCCAGACTTCTCCACCTAGAATCGCTTGCCCGGAGTCTGCGATTGCCTGGAGCGCAAATATAACATCCGCTCTTCGCCATGCGTACTCTCCATCTGCATCCTTAAACGCGGAGGCTTTAACTTGTTTCGGGAGGTCGCTCATGTATGTCGATAACTCATTATTGAGGGTACTTTTGTGATATTTGCGGACCCCTCTATTTGCCGGGGGCGAACCAGTGGATTTCCAGGCATTGGCGCAGGGCCATGCGGGCGCGGTGTAGAATGGTCCAGAGGTTTTGCTTGGATATGCCAACAATTTCGCAGATTTCGGGGCTGGAATAACCATCCACTTCCCGCATTAAAAACACTCGCCGGATTTTTTCGGGTAATTGGTCGGCGCAGGAGTTGAACTGTTCGCGAAATTCTTTGCGGTCCATATTGGTCACCTGCTCGGGGCTCAACTGGGAGGGATGGCCGGACATATCGGCTCGCCAGTGACCGTCCTCCTTAAATGATTTTCCCGATTCATCTTCGTAAAAGGAGGAGAGTTCGCTGAAATTGGTGACCCGGGAATTCTTTCGATAATGATCGATGATTTTGTTTTTGAGGATTCCCGTCAGCCAGGTTTTGACGGAAGCCTTGCCCTTGAACCGGTCGAGCGACTTGATCGCAGCAAGGAATGTATCCTGCACAAGGTCCTCCGCCAAGGCCGTATTGTTGACCCGGTATTGGGCAAAGCGATAGAGAGAATCCCCGTAATCATCCACCCACCGGGCTGGATCCGGTTTTTCTGCATTTGGGGATTCCATACTGGTATTCCGGGAATGTTATGAGGCCAGTGGAAGTTTTCCTTATTCCTCGCCGCCCGGATTGAGAATTTCCTGGATTTTTGCCTCCCGGTCGGAGGTTTGCAGGGCCTCCAGCAACTCCGCGATTTCCCCGTCCATAAATTGGGGCAGGCTGTGCAGGGAAAAACCGATGCGGTGGTCCGTGACCCGGCTCTGGGGGAAGTTGTAAGTGCGTATACGCTCCGAGCGATCGCCCGTACCGACCTGGCTTTTGCGGTCTGCCGCATATTTGGCCCGCTCCTCTTCTTCCTTCGCTTTGAGGAGCCTGGCCCGGAGCACTTTGAGGGCTTTATTCTTGTTCTTCAACTGCGACCGCTCATCCGCGCAGGTAACCGTTATGTTGGTCGGCAAATGGGTTATCTGGACGGCCGAATCCGTGGTATTGACGCTTTGGCCGCCCGGTCCGCTGGCCCGGCAAACGGTGATTTCGAGATCATTGGGGTCGATCTGCACATCCACTTCTTCGGCTTCCGGCAACACCGCCACGGTGGCGGCGGATGTATGGATGCGCCCGTTGGTTTCCGTAACCGGTATGCGCTGCACCCGGTGCACCCCGCTTTCAAATTTGAGGGATTTGTAGGCCTCCTCTCCGGTGACCAAAAAAACCACCTGTTTGAACCCGCCGCTTTCCGATTCGCTGGCCCCCAGGGGCTCGATCTTCCAGCCCCGGTTTTCCACGAACCGACAATACATACGATAAAGATCGGCCGCGAACAGGCTGGCCTCATCCCCTCCCGTGCCGGCCCGAATTTCCATCACCGTATTGCGTGAATCTGAAGAATCCGGGGGAATCAAGGCGGTCAGGATTACCTGGCGCAAGTCCTCCAGTTGCTCCTCCAAAGCGGGAATTTCTTCCCTGGCCAGAGCGGCAAACTCTTCCTCGCTCTCGGGATCGCTGATAATGGCACGGTGTTCGGCCAACTCTCCCTGCACCTCGATCGAGCGTTCATGCGCCTCCAAAAGGCGGTTCAACTTCTGATGTTCGCGGGAAAGTCTGGCCACTTTGCGCTGGTCTTGAAAAAAATCAGGCTGCGCCATGAGCGCATCGATTTCCGCGAAGCGCCTCCGAAAAGGAGAAATATCCGGAAGATTTTCCATTATTGAATCACTTTTGAATATATTCGCTAAAGTTGCCTCCCAGCGGCAAGCCAATATACGGACAATTTGTCCATCTTTAAATCGGTAGGGCCGGGAGCAAAACCGATCCGGGAAAAAAGGCGGCTCCCCTAGGATAATGGGGGAGCCGCCCTGTATAATTGCATTTCATCCTAGCGCCAACTAAATGAACCTGCAAAGTCATTTTTCCCGACATCGAAAAAGCTACAAGCCGAAAAGGTAGATTTACCCATTGTTAATCGCAAAATGCTTGTCAATAAAAAATATTTAGAAATTTACAGATGGGTCCTTTAGCGCAACGATTCCCCGTGTGAAAATAGGAGTCCAATGAGGCCCGATTTATTTCAAAGCATCCCGCCGATGGTTCGCTCATACTCGGGAAAATACCTGCCGATGAGGGGAAGGTCGAAGCGCGCCAATATCATCGTGTTGCTTTCCCGGGCCAGCAAGAATTGGAACGACTTCTCGATCAATACCTCCGGGGTGACACGGCCAGCGGTTAGCTTTTTGTAGTATTCGTCCGCCAGGGAAACATTGTGGGAAGTGGTGCTCCCAGCCTCAACGGTGACCTCATAGGATTGCCCGGAGCTCTTTTTCACAGTAATTTTTGCCATAACACCACTATGCCGGATAAACGCCCCGGCCACAAATAAAATCACTTGTAATAATCAGGCAGTAATATTATATATTTCTATAAGGCCAAGAGGCCAAGGCCAATAATTGCCAATAGCAACAGATTGGAAGCCTCGGAGGGAAGCCTCGGAGCATAGTAAAAATGGTCGCCTCGAAAACCAAAGCAGCCTTTTGGATCGGCATTGCCACACTCAGCTTGTTGAGCAAGATTCAAGCAGTGGTTATCCAGGACGGCCTTATTGCCCATTGGACAGCCGATGACACGGGGGAGGATGCCACCACAAATAACAATGACGGCACTTTGATTGGAAACACTACTTACACCACGGGAGTAATCGGAAGCGCTTTCTCCTTTGACGGTTCCGGCGACTACGTGCAAGTGCCCGACAGCAGTTTGTGGACATTCACCGGGGACTTCACGATTGGACTTTGGGCCAATTTCGCCAGCAATCCGGGAGGATCGGTGGGACAAGCCGGAAGCATTTTTATCGGCCACGACGAAGGCGGCGGAACCCAGAACAAGTGGTGGTTCGGCCTCGGAGGCGGCCAACTCAACTTCCACATCAATGGGCCCGGAACGGGGTTGGCTTTTCTCGCCCTGACCGATTTCAACCCCAATCTCGAGCAATGGTATCATCTGTCCGTAACCAGATCGGGAAACAATTTTACGACCTACATTGATGGAACCGCCGGAACCGTCCAGAGCGGCACACTGGCGATCCCCAATGCCAACACCTTCATCACCATCGGTCAGGCCGAAGGGTTTTTTCACCACGGCGCCATCGACGACATCACCCTATACGACCGCGCTCTCTCTCTTTCTGAAATTAACACCCTGGCCACCATCCCGGAACCCACCTCAGCCCTCCTCCTGTTGCTCGCCGCTCCATTGCTCCTTTGGCGAGGTTCCAGGAGTTGACTGATATTGGGGTATGGCTCCGAACAGCGTGAATTTAAAGCCAAATCGAATTTTCTTCCTTCTTCCTCTTTGTAATCGACTGTCGGTTTGGAATACCTAAACTTAAAAAATGAAAATCGAGATCGAACAGGAGGATGATGGACGGTGGATAGCTGAAGTTTCTGATCTCCCAGGTGTCATGGTGTATGCTGAAGATAGGGAGCAGGCCATTGCGAAGGTGGAAGCGCTTGCACTCAGAACCATTGCTGACCGCCTCGAACACGGGGAGGACATTCCTGATCTTAACGGCGTGTTTTCCATTGTCACATGAGCCAATGGGGATCTGCTAAGGCTCGAATTGTTTTGCGGGCGCTATTGCGCATCGGATGGCAGATTAAACGGTCACGGTCTGGATCTCACAAGATTTTATCAAAAGAGGGATGGCCCGATTATGTATTCTCCTTCCATGACGGTGAAGAATTAGGTCCAAGAATGTTGGCCCGAATCGCTAAGAAGACGGGACTGAATCCCGAAGATTTATGAACAATTTGCTTTGCATACATCCTGGTGAACATCTTCTTGAGGATTTTCTCAAGCCTCACGGTATTACACAGTATCGTTTAGCCAAGGATATTGGCGTTTCGGCGATGCGGATACATGAAATCATTAAAGGCAAGCGGGCCATAACAGCCGATACGGCGTTGCGGCTGGGCAAGTATTTCGGTACTACTGCACGGATATGGATGCGCCTGCAAGCACGCTACGATTTGGAAAAGGCGCAGCTTGCAGTCGGCAAAAAAATAGAGGAAGAGGTGCCGGCGTTAAACTCGGTTTAGGACTAGCCCGGATATTTCATGAAGGGTAAAGTTTGGCTCGTTATTGCTATTGGAGATGGATTTCTTTGTATTTTGAGCAGATCGTCTTGATTTTTAGGTGTTTTTCAGGGTGTAGAGACACTGCCCCCTTTCCCCCATTGGTTCGGTAGTGCCGGGGGCAGCACCAATGCACCCTTTAGGTTGGCACCAATCGGCGGGCCGCATGGTTGAAAAGACTGGCCCAAGGATAACTCTCACTTAGGTGAAAGTGAATCGTTCGGGTGTTGCGCACGATGACCGCTCCGATCTTGATTAATTTGAGCCGCAGGGTGTGCCATTGGGCCCGCGCCCACTTCGTCCCTTTTAAGGCTAACCGGCGCATGGCTTCCATCAAGGTGTAGGCCAGCGCCGACAAGAGCAATCGCCACTGATTGGCCCACCATTGATGGGCGCTGGTGCGCTCGCTGAACAATTGCATCTGTTCCTTGATTCGGTTCTCCATTTCACCGCGGCCACAGTATACCTTGTCGTAAAGCTCCTGGGGATCGCCCGGCAGGTTCGTCACCACGAAGCGCGGGTTGGACCCCTGTGCGGTGTGTTCGGCTTTATGGATGACCAACCGCAGCCATCGCCACGAATCGGCAGCATAGACGAAGTCCTGGAATAACCGTTGTTTTTTACCCCTTAGTTCGAACCATTCTTTGGCCTGCTTTTGCAACTGCTGGGCGTCTTGCTGCAAGCGTGCATTGCGAGCCATCCCCACGATGTAACTAACTTCGTTGCGGTCGCACCAAGAGAGTATCCGGTCTCGACAAAATCCACTGTCGGCGCGCCAAATAATCCGCGTACGGGGCCAGCTTTGGCGAATCCGTTTAACCAGCAATTTGAGGATGGCCCCGGCATGCTTGCTGGCATCGATCTTGCTCGGCCGCAGGTAGGCCACCAGCAGCTGATCACCGCAAAAAACATATAGCGGCAGAAAACAGTAATGATCATAATAACCGTGGAAAAAACGTCCCTCCTGGAGCCCGTGCACCGGATTGTCGGTGGCGTCAAAGTCCAGGATGATCTCTTCGGGTTCCTCGGCAAAGGAGCCCATGAACTGTTCGACCAACAGCTCGTTTACCGCAAAGGCCGCCCGCCGATCCTGCCCGTTTTCAAAACGACACAAAGTCGGCGCGCTGGCCAACGTTTCAATGCGCCCCGTTACCGTTTGCAACAATGGATCTTGGCGCAGGGTATCAAAGTCGTTCAAATCCTCATAGCCCGCCACCAGCCCGTAAACGCGCTGCCGCAGCATCCCCAAGACCTCATGGCGTACTTTGCCCTTCTGCCGTTTGTCCACTAACTGTCGGGCCGCTCGTTCGGTCAAGCCCAACTGCCGATCCACTTCCCGGATCAAAAGCAGTCCGGCATCCGAAGTAACCTCTCCGCCCTTGAAATCAACCCGCACACGGCGGCCTTTTACCCTTGTCAACTGTAGCTTTAATTGCTTACCTTTTGTCATCGCTGATATTGCTTTAATTATTGATCTATCCTGCTGTATATCAGCAGTTAAGCATATCAACGATACTTTTTTTACGAAATATCCGGGCTAGGAGTTCTACCGGTTGCAGGCGCGTCCGATATAAACCGTTGCGCCCGGCGGTGATTTTGGTTTCAGTTTGCAGCAGTATTTTATGACGGCTGCGCTTTCCATCACCGGGCATTTGGAAGGGCCTTTTGATGAGGCTGCTCTGGAGCAGTGGGCCAAGGAGCTGGGCCGGCAGTTGAGCGGGGAGGTGTCCCTGGGGATTGTTTTCATGGGGCCGCCTTTTTTCGACCATGCCGGGCAAGCCCTGGAGATTATTCGCATCAATGCCCGCGTGCCCCTCCTTGTTGGTTGTTCGAGCATGGGCCTTATCGCCAATGAGCATGAAATTGAAATCGGCAGCGGTCTGGCGCTTAGTCTCTTCAGCTTGCCGGGCGCCCGCTTAAAGGCCTTGCACTTCACGGCGGAGGAAATTGCCTCGACCGAGGATGTCGAGGAATTCACGGGGATTTCCCGCTCTCAAACCAATGGCTGGCTGCTCCTGGCAGACCCTTTTCATTTGCGCACCGACAATTGGCTGGAGCGCTGGAATGATGCCTATTCCCCCAGTCCACTGCTGGGCGGCCTGGCCGGGGGGTTGGCGGGAAAACCGGAGTCTTTTCTTTACCTCAATGGCGAAGTTTTCAATGAGGGCATGGTAGCCCTTTCGGTGGGGGGCGACATTTATCTGCAAGGGATTGTTTCGCAGGGCTGCACGCCCATCGGTGAAACCTGGACAATCACCGAAGTGGAGCAAAACAAAATCCTTGCCATCGCCAACAAACCGGCCTTCGCCATCCTGACGGAAACTTTTAACGGCCTCCCGGCCGCCATTCGGGAAAGGTCCAAATTCAATATCTTTCTGGGCCTCGTTATTGATGAATACCAGGAGGATTTTCGGAGGGGCGACTTTCTTATCCGCAACTTGCTGGCGGCCGATCCCAAAAGCGGCGCCTTGACGGTGGGGGCCTATCCCCGGCCCGGCCAGACCCTCCAGTTCCAACTGCGCGACGCCGAGGCCGCGGATGAAGATTTGGCCGCTTCGCTGAACCTGGCCAAGGAAGCTCTGAATTCCGAAAATATCCTCGGCGGCTGCCTGTTTTCGTGCGCCGGACGGGGTGTGCATCTCTTCAACAGCCCCAACCACGACGCAAAAATGATTCAGGAATCGTTGGGGCCGTTACCCCTGGTGGGGTTTTTCTGCCCCGGCGAAATCGGGCCGGTGGGTTCGCGCAGTTTTATCCACGGCTATACCGCGGCGCTGGTTCTATTTCTGAAGAAACCCTGACGACAATCAATCCGGCTTTTGAATAATAAAATATAGATGGAATTTTTTGAAACCTTTGCCCTGGCGCTGACGCTGACAGCCCTGTTCAGCTACCTTAACCATCGCTATATCGGGCTTCCCGCGACCATCGGGGTCATGACCGTCTCTTTGCTGCTTTCGCTCATGCTTGTTCTGGCCGGGGTTTTCCATGAGGGGGTGCAGGATTGGGCCCGGACATTGGCTGGCTCTTTTCATTTCAGCGAAACGCTTTTAAAGGGGATGTTGAGCTTTCTCCTGTTTGCCGGCGCCCTCCATGTCAACCTGGACGATCTATACGCCAACAAATGGATTATCGGGTCGTTGGCGCTTTTCGGGACGATTTGTTCGGCTTTCCTTATCGGCTTGGCCACTTGGTGGCTGCTGGCCGCGATCGGCATCGGCATGCCCTATATTTACTGCCTCATTTTCGGAGCCCTCATCTCCCCCACCGATCCCATTGCCGTATTGGGCATCCTGAAAACGGCAGGAGCGCCCAAGAGCCTGGAAACAAAGATTGTGGGCGAATCGCTTTTTAACGACGGGGTTGGGGTGGTTCTGTTTCTGGTGGTTGTAGAATTGGCTATGGGGGGCCAGGGTCATGGAGGAGACGGCCACACCGCCGCATCCATTTCTTTATTGTTTGCCCAGGAGGTTCTGGGGGGCGGCATTTTCGGACTGGGGGCCGGTTATCTCGTTTATGGGATGCTCAAATCCGTGGACAACCCGCAGGTGGAAATACTGCTGACGCTGGCCCTGGTTGCGGGCGGCTATGCCCTGGCCGACGCCTTGGGGCTCTCGGGGCCTATTGCAATCGTGGTGGCGGGGCTGCTGATTGGAAACCAGGGGCGGCTTTTCGCCATGTCGAAGCGAACCCTTGAGCGACTCGACGGTTTTTGGGAGTTGATCGATGAAATACTCAACGCGGTTCTTTTCGTCCTCATTGGATTGGAGGTGATCCTGTTAACCTACACGGGGCCCACCCTGCTGGCGGGAATTTTGGCCATCCCCATGGCGCTGCTGGTGCGGTTGGCGGCGGTCAGCCTGCCCATTGCCCTATTACGGGTCCGGCGGGAATTCAGCCCCGGAGTGGTGCGTATTTTAACCTGGGGCGGATTGCGGGGCGGCATATCGGTGGCCCTGGCGCTCTCCCTGCAACCGGGGGAGGAAAGAGACCTCATACTCAGTCTCACCTATCCGGTGGTCCTGTTTTCCATCCTCGTGCAAGGCCTCACCATCGGCAAACTGATAAAGAAGATAGTTCCATCGTGATGCGAGATACTGGTTGCGGGATTCAGGATGTAGGAGACAGGCGGTTGAATTCTATGGAATCGTCATTTTTTCGATTTCCCAATTTCCCACTTTGAGAAAAGAAAATGCGCCGGTCTAGAAGACCAATAACCCTTTTCATATTTCATGCAAAACGCCCAAGACCAGATGCGCGATTTATCGCGTTACCTGCTACGATTTGTTAGGCAATCCCACAATAATTTACAGCACCAATTGTTTCCGAGCAGAGGCCATATCCTTTCGCCTCATAGACTTCGAAGCATGCTGCGACGACTGGAACGGGTAGCTCCAACTCATTTGCGATTTCTTTTCCGTTTAGCTGCTGACCAATTTTGCATTCATCCAGGATTCTCGAAAAAGATTCCATTCTTTCACTGTTTTCATATAGGTGAAGGTGACAGAGGTACATCATGAATGACGGATCGGATAGCCAAATAGCCAATGGAAGATGCCTTCCCAATGTGCCTTCCCAATGCATGGTCACACCGAATTAGCCTCATTGCCGCCAATGTTGCAATGGGTCTACTGAAGTTCTCATAGAATTCGTCCTCAAATACGAGCTTGATGTAGTTCGCTCGTTTCAACTCTTCATAGAGATGCTTAGATAATTCTGGTACGTCATCATGAAGAAAACTGATTGGATCCTCCAACCTACGAATGCGATCAGAAAATTCCTTTGCATCAAGCTCTCCCTGTAGCTGAACAAGAGACGAAGCCCCAGGGAAAGAGGCTCCAGCGATACGGATCATGGAGAAAAACCAGTTTTTTTTCATTTCTTGCCTAATATATTTCAGGCAGCGTCTAGCCCGGATATTTCGTAAAAAAAGTATCGTTGATATGCTTAACTGCTGATATACAGCAGGATAGATCAATAATTAAAGCAATATCAGCGATGACAAAAGGTAAACAATTAAAGCTACAGTTGACAAGGGTAAAAGGCCGCCGTGTGCGGGTTGATTTCAAGGGCGGAGAGGTTACTTCGGATGCCGGACTGCTTTTGATCCGGGAAGTGGATCGGCAGTTGGGCTTGACCGAACGAGCGGCCCGACAGTTAGTGGACAAACGGCAGAAGGGCAAAGTACGCCATGAGGTATTGGGGATGCTGCGGCAGCGCGTTTACGGGCTGGTGGCGGGCTATGAGGATTTGAACGACTTTGATACCCTGCGCCACGATCCATTGTTAGCAAACGGTAACGGGGCGCATTGAAACGTTGGCCAGCGCGCCGACTTTGTGTCGTTTTGAAAACGGGCAGGATCGGCGGGCGGCCTTTGCGGTAAACGAGCTGTTGGTCGAACAGTTCATGGGCTCCTTTGCCGAGGAACCCGAAGAGATCATCCTGGACTTTGACGCCACCGACACTCCGGTGCACGGGCTCCAGGAGGGACGTTTTTTCCACGGTTATTATGATCATTACTGTTTTCTGCCGCTATATGTTTTTTGCGGTGATCAGCTGCTGGTGGCCTACCTGCGGCCGAGCAAGATCGATGCCAGCAAGCATGCCGGGGCCATCCTCAAATTGCTGGTTAAACGGATTCGCCAAAGCTGGCCCCGTACGCGGATTATTTGGCGCGCCGACAGTGGATTTTGTCGAGACCGGATACTCTCTTGGTGCGACCGCAACGAAGTTAGTTACATCGTGGGGATGGCTCGCAATGCACGCTTGCAGCAAGACGCCCAGCAGTTGCAAAAGCAGGCCAAAGAATGGTTCGAACTAAGGGGTAAAAAACAACGGTTATTCCAGGACTTCGTCTATGCTGCCGATTCGTGGCGATGGCTGCGGTTGGTCATCCATAAAGCCGAACACACCGCACAGGGGTCCAACCCGCGCTTCGTGGTGACGAACCTGCCGGGCGATCCCCAGGAGCTTTACGACAAGGTATACTGTGGCCGCGGTGAAATGGAGAACCGCAACTGTGGCCGCGGTGAAATGGAGAACCGCAACTGTGGCCGCGGTGAAATGGAGAACCGCATCAAGGAACAGATGCAATTGTTCAGCGAGCGCACCAGCGCCCATCAATGGTGGGCCAATCAGTGGCGATTGCTCTTGTCGGCGCTGGCCTACACCTTGATGGAAGCCATGCGCCGGTTAGCCTTAAAAGGGACGAAGTGGGCGCGGGCCCAATGGCACACCCTGCGGCTCAAATTAATCAAGATCGGAGCGGTCATCGTGCGCAACACCCGAACGATTCACTTTCACCTAAGTGAGAGTTATCCTTGGGCCAGTCTTTTCAACCATGCGGCCCGCCGATTGGTGCCAACCTAAAGGGTGCATTGGTGCTGCCCCCGGCACTACCGAACCAATGGGGGAAAGGGGGCAGTGTCTCTACACCCTGAAAAACACCTAAAAATCAAGACGATCTGCTCAAAATACAAAGAAATCCATCTCCAATAGCAATAACGAGCCAAACTTTACCCTTCATGAAATATCCGGGCTAAAGGCCCCATCCAGCATCTTGCATCTATTCACTAGTGCGTCAGAGATCCCCCGAAATACAGCCCCACGATAGCCGCCAGCAAATGCTTATCCAACGGCGTGATGACCAGCCCGTGCATCTGCTCCCAAACGATCTTCTCCCCCTCGCTCCCGAAAAACCAGAATCCCCTCGTCATTTCCGCATAACCGAAAAACACCGCCGTCTCAGGCATGAAAACCGCCACCATCTTGGGAAAAGCGATGACGAAAAAAACCGCCATCAAAGCGATCGTCCGCCGCGTCCACTGGAACCCCCGGTTCTCATAACGCCGCGCCTTCCCGATGATGTCCGCCTTGGCATTGAGCGCCTGCAACACATAAGTGCGCTCCAATCGCCGGGACTCATTCGTCTTCGACCAAATTTTCATCGCTCCCCCCAAAAAAGAAGAGCCCAAAAGAGTAACAAGTTCCATCGGCACAGGCATTTTTATATTTTCCAAAAAGTTAAAGGTTGATCCAAAAATTGCTTAATAAACTAATGTTCACTATTCAAACGCTTAAAAAAACCAAGAAACCACTGCATCGGGCACCAATTCCTCGGAAGACACCCACCATACCACAAAATCAACAAAGCGTCAATGGATAGGTTGGCTCCGTTTGATGCGTTTGAATAAACATCAAAAAAAACACCAAAAACCCCCAAAAAACCGAAAATATCCAAAAAAAACCCAGAAAATCCACCTCCCAATCCCAATTCTGGCTCCAATCTCCGGTAGTGTATAAAAAAAGAATGTTATTTTGTATTTTTAGCTGTACAAATAGCGTTAGGCAGTTTATTTTTAGTGCATGGTTACTAAAATTATTAATTGTCGGCACTGTGGAAGTGAAAATATCATTAAATTTGGCAAGACGCCCAACCATAAACAGCGCTACCGCTGCCATGATTGTGGTAAACAAAGCCGCGAAAACCCCACAGTGAAATACACCGAAGAGCAAAAAGAAATGATCCTTCGAGTCTATCAGGAACGCAGCAGTCTACGCGGTTTACAGCGCGCCTTCGGGGTGAGTCCCAACACCGTTTTGAGTTGGTTAAAAAAAACGACAATCGCTGCGCCCGCTCAAAAGCACGATTCTTGCGGCCCGCCGCCATGATGTCATTGAACTGGACGAACTGTGGTCTTTTGTGGGGCGCAAGAGCGATGCCCAATGGGTTTGGATCGCTCTTTGCCGACGCACCCGTCAAATCCTCTCCTATGCCATTGGGCCTCGGGATTGGTATCGTTGCCGGGAACTTTACGAGCGTCTGCCACGGGCCTACAAAAGATGTGCCACCTACAGCGACTTTTGGAGCACTTATGATGAAGTCTTTCCGGTAGTGTATTAAGTAGGAATGGTGGCTAATTCTTGATTATATTGATGAATGAAAAGTCTCAGACAGGTTTCATGCATACTCTTAAGCTTGGAAAAGGAGAGGGTTTTGCGTGTGAAACGACCCAGTCGTTGGCGCAGGGTATTGTTCCATCGTTCCACATGGGCCGTTTCACCGGTTTCTTTTCCCACGGATCGGTTATGAGGAAAGACTTCATCATAAGTGCTCCAAAAGTCGCTGTAGGTGGCACATCTTTTGTAGGCCCGTGGCAGACGCTCGTAAAGTTCCCGGCAACGATACCAATCCCGAGGCCCAATGGCATAGGAGAGGATTTGACGGGTGCGTCGGCAAAGAGCGATCCAAACCCATTGGGCATCGCTCTTGCGCCCCACAAAAGATCACAGTTCGTCCAGTTCAATGACATCATGGCGGCGGGCCGCAAGAATCGTGCTTTTGAGCGGTCGTAGCGATTGTCGTTTTTTTTAACCAACTCAAAACGGTGTTGGGACTCACCCCGAAGGCGCGCTGTAAACCGCGTAGACTGCTGCGTTCCTGATAAACTCGAAGGATCATTTCTTTTTGCTCTTCGGTGTATTTCACTGTGGGGTTTTCGCGGCTTTGTTTACCACAATCATGGCAGCGGTAGCGCTGTTTATGGTTGGGCGTCTTGCCAAATTTAATGATATTTTCACTTCCACAGTGCCGACAATTAATAATTTTAGTAACCATGCACTAAGAATAAACTGCCTAACGCTATTTGTACAGCTAAAAATACAAAATAACATTCTTTTTTTATACACTACCGTCTTTCCTCATAACCGATCCGTGGGAAAAGAGACCGGTGAAACGGCCCATGTGGAACGATGGAACAATACCCTGCGCCAACGACTGGGTCGTTTCACACGCAAAACCCTCTCCTTTTCCAAGCTTAAGAGTATGCATGAAACCTGTCTGAGACTTTTCATTCATCAATATAATCAAGAATTAGCCACCATTCCTACTTAATACACTACCCAATCTCCCAAATTCTGACTCCAAAATCCAATATTATACCTCTGCCCCATCCAGCATCCAGTATCCTTCTCCATATCCCCAGTGCGCCCGTGAGAAAAACCACAGATCAGACAGATAAACGCAGATAAAAAAGCAATAATTCGCGGAATCCTGATAAAACCCTTCTCAACCAAGAAATTGACAACGCAATTGTAAATTTCGGTCAAAATTTTACCGTATCCTATCATTCGTTACGTGGACGCTGCCTATAATATGTTAAATGAAATACAAGGAGTGAATATCTATGAGTAAATCGCCAATTGTGTTGTTCGCATTCGCGCTCTGCAGTATGGGCTGCACGTTGTTGACACAACTGACGGAAGCAAACACAGGACAACACCCACAGTCATTCAAGGCAGAGATAACGAAAACACTACGAGCAAACTACTTGCTGTATATCCCTGACCAATATCCAACTTCGCTGAAAGAGTGGCCGCTTATTTTGTTTCTTCATGGCTCAGGAGAACGCGGTAGCGACTTGAGTAAGGTTGAAGATCACGGTATACTGAAGCTTATTGCCAAAGAGGGAAAGCATTTCCCTTTTGTCATTGCTTCTCCTCAATGTCCAAAGAATAGTTTTTGGGACAACGAATTACAGATCGATATACTGAGTGGGATTTTGGATGATGTTCTTTCACAATACCGCATCGACAAAGATAAAATATACGTCACGGGACTCAGTATAGGTGGTTTCGGCACCTGGGGCATTGCCGAAGCGTATCCCAATAGATTTGCTGGGATCGCGCCAATCTGTGGCGGCGGGGATCCCGAAAATGCAGAAAGTATCGCCCATTTGCCGATATGGGTTTTCCATGGAGCGAATGACCCAAGAGTGCCCCTTAGGAGATCCGAGGAAATGGTCACTGCTTTGCAAAAGGCTGGCAGCAAAGTCAAATTTACTGTCTATCCTGATACCGGACATAACGCCTGGACTGAAACGTATAACAATCCCGATCTATATGAATGGTTTCTGAAACATTCTCGCCAACCTATAGAATCAGAGTAGTGAAAAATCCACCAAACAAGCCGGAAGCAGACAATGGCTTGTAGCCGCGATATTCATCCTCCAGCCATTTTGACTAGAACCTATCCCCTCCCAACCCGCGCAAGGATCGACGGAGTTAGCCCGGATATTTCATGAAGGGTAAAGTTTGGCTCGTTATTGCTATTGGAGATGGATTTCTTTGTATTTTGAGCAGATCGTCTTGATTTTTAGGTGTTTTTCAGGGTGTAGAGACACTGCCCCCTTTCCCCCATTGGTTCGGTAGTGCCGGGGGCAGCACCAATGCACCCTTTAGGTTGGCACCAATCGGCGGGCCGCATGGTTGAAAAGACTGGCCCAAGGATAACTCTCACTTAGGTGAAAGTGAATCGTTCGGGTGTTGCGCACGATGACCGCTCCGATCTTGATTAATTTGAGCCGCAGGGTGTGGCATTGGGCCCGCGCCCACTTCGTCCCTTTTAAGGCTAACCGGCGCATGGCTTCCATCAAGGTGTAGCCATCAAGGTGTAGGCCAGCGCCGACAAGAGCAATCGCCACTGATTGGCCCACCATTGATGGGCGCTGGTGCGCTCGCTGAACAATTGCATCTGTTCCTTGATTCGGTTCTCCATTTCACCGCGGCCACAGTATACCTTGTCGTAAAGCTCCTGGGGATCGCCCGGCAGGTTCGTCACCACGAAGCGCGGGTTGGACCCCTGTGCGGTGTGTTCGGCTTTATGGATGACCAACCGCAGCCATCGCCACGAATCGGCAGCATAGACGAAGTCCTGGAATAACCGTTGTTTTTTACCCCTTAGTTCGAACCATTCTTTGGCCTGCTTTTGCAACTGCTGGGCGTCTTGCTGCAAGCGTGCATTGCGAGCCATCCCCACGATGTAACTAACTTCGTTGCGGTCGCACCAAGAGAGTATCCGGTCTCGACAAAATCCACTGTCGGCGCGCCAAATAATCCGCGTACGGGGCCAGCTTTGGCGAATCCGTTTAACCAGCAATTTGAGGATGGCCCCGGCATGCTTGCTGGCATCGATCTTGCTCGGCCGCAGGTAGGCCACCAGCAGCTGATCACCGCAAAAAACATATAGCAGCAGAAAACAGTAATGATCATAATAACCGTGGAAAAAACGTCCCTCCTGGAGCCCGTGCACCGGATTGTCGGTGGCGTCAAAGTCCAGGATGATCTCTTCGGGTTCCTCGGCAAAGGAGCCCATGAACTGTTCGACCAACAGCTCGTTTACCGCAAAGGCCGCCCGCCGATCCTGCCCGTTTTCAAAACGACACAAAGTCGGCGCGCTGGCCAACGTTTCAATGCGCCCCGTTACCGTTTGCAACAATGGATCGTGGCGCAGGGTATCAAAGTCGTTCAAATCCTCATAGCCCGCCACCAGCCCGTAAACGCGCTGCCGCAGCATCCCCAATACCTCATGGCGTACTTTGCCCTTCTGCCGTTTGTCCACTAACTGTCGGGCCGCTCGTTCGGTCAAGCCCAACTGCCGATCCACTTCCCGGATCAAAAGCAGTCCGGCATCCGAAGTAACCTCTCCGCCCTTGAAATCAACCCGCACACGGCGGCCTTTTACCCTTGTCAACTGTAGCTTTAATTGTTTACCTTTTGTCATCGCTGATATTGCTTTAATTATTGATCTATCCTGCTGTATATCAGCAGTTAAGCATATCAACGATACTTTTTTTACGAAATATCCGGGTTAGGCAAAAAATCACCGAGCACCGTAATTCAAAAGTGTAAGGCATCAAACCCGCTGCAAACGCTTTAATAATCCAATTCGTATCAAACCCGGCTTCCCCCCCTCTCTCCGTGTCCCCCGTGCCTCCGTGAGAAAAAATCACCCATCCACCATCCCCAAACCCATTTCGCGTTAATTCGCGTTCATTAGCGGTTAAAAATCACAAATCTCTCATCCAGCATCAAGTATCCAACATCCTCTCAAACCCCGTGAGATTATTTTAAAATTTCAGAATTTGAAACCAATTCGATTTCCTCACAAAGCCACAAAGAGCACAAAAATTTTCTAATTGTAAAAAAATTCCAGCCAAGATCACGATACACAGCGATTGCGGTATCGACCATTATCTTCCTCACTTCGTGTCCTCCGTGCCTCCGTGAGAAAAAAATCATCCCTGCTCATCCGTCTAATCTGTTGTAAAAAATATCCTGTATCCCATCCGTGCAATAGTGTGTAAACGCCGGGATGAAACCGGTACGGGGGTCGGGGTAAAACCGGTACGCTTGGAATAAGGTTTAGGTTAGTAATTGGGTAGTGTTAACATGACGAATGTTTGATATTGCTGTTGTATTCCCAGATGAACAAGCACAGGACGCGAAAATGCATGACCAAAGACTTCGAGAATGACAGCGTTTTACGCACATAGCGTGACAGGGACTGTCGCAAGGTATTGTTCCAGCGTTCGATATGGGCGGTTTGGCCGGATTGTTTCCCGCTGGCGCTGTTGTGAGGGAAAACCTTGTCGTAGCTTTCCCAGTAATCGCTTACGGTGGCACAGTCGCGATAGGGCTGGGCGATGTTGTGATACAACTGCCGGTAGTGTATTAAGTAGGAATGGTGGCTAATTCTTGATTATATTGATGAATGAAAAGTCTCAGACAGGTTTCATGCATACTCTTAAGCTTGGAAAAGGAGAGGGTTTTGCGTGTGAAACGACCCAGTCGTTGGCGCAGGGTATTGTTCCATCGTTCCACATGGGCCGTTTCACCGGTTTCTTTTCCCACGGATCGGTTATGAGGAAAGACTTCATCATAAGTGCTCCAAAAGTCGCTGTAGGTGGCACATCTTTTGTAGGCCCGTGGCAGACGCTCGTAAAGTTCCCGGCAACGATATCAATCCCGAGGCCCAATGGCATAGGAGAGGATTTGACGGGTGCGTCGGCAAAGAGCGATCCAAACCCATTGGGCATCGCTCTTGCGCCCCACAAAAGATCACAGTTCGTCCAGTTCAATGACATCATGGCGGCGGGCCGCAAGAATCGTGCTTTTGAGCGGTCGCAGCGATTGTCGTTTTTTTTAACCAACTCAAAACGGTGTTGGGACTCACCCCGAAGGCGCGCTGTAAACCGCGTAGACTGCTGCGTTCCTGATAGACTCGAAGGATCATTTCTTTTTGCTCTTCGGTGTATTTCACTGTGGGGTTTTCGCGGCTTTGTTTACCACAATCATGGCAGCGGTAGCGCTGTTTATGGTTGGGCGTCTTGCCAAATTTAATGATATTTTCACTTCCACAGTGCCGACAATTAATAATTTTAGTAACCATGCACTAAAAATAAACTGCCTAACGCTATTTGTACAGCTAAAAATACAAAATAACATTCTTTTTTTATACACTACCCAACTGCCAGCACGTTTGATCGCTACGATCACCCAGAGAAAACCCGACGACCTGTCGGGTACGTCGACACAAGGCTACCCATAGCCATACCTGCCCCGAACGCTTATCGCCCCAGAATGACCACACCTCGTCCAGTTCCAGCACATCACTACACTGGCGGGCAAGCAGAGTGGACTCCAGCTTCGGCAAACTCAGGACTTTTTTTAATCCATTCGATGACCGTCTTTGGGGCTACCCCGAAGGTACGGTAAATGGCACGCAGGCTCATCCGGTTTTGGTGCGCACGGAGCACCTGCTTGACCAGCGCCGGAGGATGCTCACGACTTTTGGGGTGAAGCCGAAACTGATAACCACACCCCTTGCATCGATACTTCTGAACCCCTTTCGGATCCTTGCCGTGCTTGATGATGTGATCGCTTCCGCATTGAGGACATTTTACTGTGATATGGACCATTCCCAGTTCACAACATAATCACGCTAAAAAGTACAGCTTAAACATTCAAAATGTTAACACTACCAGTAATTGCAGGTACGTCAAGGTTTAGGGTTTGGGAGTTGGTTTTGGGGATTGGCTTGGGGTCGGTGAGGAGGCCGGAGGCCGACGAGCCGGGCCCAAGGCGTTTATTGTTTTGTGCCACGGCGACGGCGTCGAGCATCGCGCAAGCGGTAGCTTTGCCCGTTGGCTTCGAGGATATGCACCCGATGGGTGAGTCGGTCCAGCAGAGCTCCGGTGAGCCGTTCGGAACCGAGCACTTCGATCCAGTTCTCAAAGGGCAGGTTGGTGGTGACGATGAGACTGGTGCGCTCGTAAGCGCGGCTGACCACGTCGAAGAGCAGTTCGGAACCGGTCTTGGAAAAAGGGACGTAACCGAGTTCGTCGAGGATGAGTAGGTCGAGCCTTTCGAGTTGCTTCATGAAGCGCTGCAGGTCGTGGTTGTCGCGTTGCTCGAGCATATGGGTAACCAGGGCGGTGACCCCGAAGAAACGGATCCGCCGGCCCTGGGCACAGGCGGCAAAGCCCAGGGCGGTGGCCAGGTGCGTTTTACCGGTACCGGCGTTACCGAGGAGCAGCACGTTTTCGCGCTGGTCGACATACTCCCCGCGCATGAGCTCTCGGATGAGCGCTTCGTTGATCGAGGGCTGCGCTTCAAAGGCGAAGCTCTCGAGGGTCTTGAGCACGGGGAAACGGGCGTTTTTGATCCGCCGCTGGGCGGCCCGCTGTTCGCGTTCAATGAGCTCCCGTTCGACCAGATGCAACAAAAAGGCGGCGTAATCGAGCCGGTCCCGGGAACAAGCCGCGGCCACCGCCGGCCATTCGCGCAGGATGGTGGGCAACTTCAGTTTCTTGAGGTGATGGTGTAACAGCAGCTGGTTTTTTTCTTCCTTCATAAAGCCCCTCCTGGAATCTTGAGCAGTTCGCTGTAGGCACCGAGGTCAGGGGCGGCCACACGGACGTGACGCAGGTGTGGATGGCCGTCCAGCCGGAAGGTTCTGCTCCCGTAGTCTTCCTGAGGATAGAGATACTGGGCGATGGCCTCACGAGTCAGTCCCCCCACCCGCAGGGCCGAGACGACGGCCTGCTGCAAGGCCGCCATGGGGTGTTTCTCCAACAGCCGCAGCACCCGGATATACTCCCGGGTGCCTTCGCCCCCGCATTGGCTTTCGAGCCGGCGTCTGAGGACCTGCAGGCACTGCGGCAACTGCCAGCCCGAGAGTGGGCGGGCGAAGTCCAAAGCGCCCGGTTTTTTCTCCAGCAAAGCCAGGTAGTGCACCGGCTCGAAAGAGACTTGCTCTTTATCCCAAATGCGGCGGTGCCGGGCCACCTCTTGGCCCCCACAGAAGATCACCACCTGCCGACAGGACCCTTCCACCACCACCGGATGGTGGGCGCAGCGCACCGGCACCGAATAGTCGTTGCACTCGAAGCGCACCAGCGAGAGGCTGCTGACGCAGGTCGAGCGTTTGCGGCTCGCTTCAAAGGGTATGGGCGGCAACGCCAGCATGACGGCGCGCTCCTCGGCCAGCAGTTCCTTTTTCACCGCCCTTTTCCCGCGTAATTTACGCTCCATGTCCCGCTCACATGCCTCCAACAGCTTTGCGTTGAGTTCCTCCAGGTCCCGAACCTGCGGTACCGGTACCAGGAAGTTGGCCCGGGCATAACGCACGATCCCCTCGACCACGCCCTTCTCGTTGGGCCGGGCGGGCAGACAGAAGTGTTCCTCGAACAGGTAATGGCTCTGTAGCTGCAGAAACCCGTCGGTCAGCTTGCGTTCACGCGAACCGATAATCTTACCCACCGCCACCTTCGAGTTGTCATAGCTGATGCGCCGGGGCACCGCCCCGAAAAACTCAAAAGCTCGCAGGTGCCCCTCCCAGAAGCTCTCCGTGCACTCCCGTTCGAACACCTGCACGAAAAAGGCATCGCTGTAGGGCAGGCTCATGGCAAAAAATGGCCGCCTACGCAATTGCCCCGCCTCCTTCACCAGGGCATGACCGAAGTCCACCTGTCCCTCCCCGGGGCGGTGCTCCAGCGGCACGAACACTTCCCGCCGCCTCGCTCGCAGCTCGGCCACCACCTCCTTGACCGCCGTGTAGCCCCCTTGGTAGCCCTTCTCCCGACCCAAACGCTGGTAGATCCGTTTGGCCGTATGGCGCTGCTTCTTGGGCACGTTCCGGTCCGCTTTGAGCACCTCCTCGATCCAGCCCACATACGGATCGATCTTGCGCTCTCGCCTCTTCTTGCGCCGGTATCCCGGCGGCTGGGAATAGGCCAGCATCTTTCCCAGGGTCTCCCAGTGCAGTCCCTCTTCTCGCATTACAGAGCGCTTGCTCTGCTTGTCCCGCAGCACTTTGTGCCGCACTCTTGTCCATTGCTTCATATCTCGATACACTCCTCCTTTCTAGGATAAGCGTACCGGTTTTAAAGCGCCCTCTTTACCGTACCGGTTTTTCCCCGGCGTTTACAATAGTGACGTGTACTGGATTTGTTGGACACGGGATTCTCTTATATTCATTGTTTATTGATTAGTGTGTCAGGCGGCTTGTTTTGGTAAAGGGTTTTGTTTTCTCGTTGCCCCCCATGGGGGGCAAATATTTTCCTCGAATTGGACTGGGCTTTGGTAACTCAGAGAGGAATGTTTGCGATATCGGTTGTAGAAGATTTCCACGTATTCGAAGACAGTTGATCGCAGTTCGCGCTCGTCGGCAAAGTGGCGGCCTCGAATCGTGCTGGTCTTGAAGCGGCCGTAGAACGATTCCATGGCCGCGTTGTCGTAGCAGTTGCCTTGGGCGCTCATGCTCGGCTTCATGCCTAGTTCAGAGACCAGCCTCTGATAGTCGTCGCTGGCGTAGGGGCTGCCCCGATCGCTGTGATGAATAATCCCGGTGCGCAGTGTGCCGCGGGTCATGGCCGCGGCTTTGAGGGCCTTGCCAACCAGCTTCGCGTCGTTGTGGTTGGAAACGCTCCAGCCCAGCAGGCGTCGGCTGAACAGGTCCATCACCGTGGCCAAGTACATCCAACCGGCCAGGGTCCGTAGGTAGGTCGTGTCCGCCACCCAGACCTCGTCGATATGGGTCGGCTGGCCATGCTTTTTAAGCACATTGGGGCTGTAACCATAGGGATGGTTACTGTTGGTTTTTAATGGCTTAAAGCGTTTACTCTGGGTGCTTTTGATTCCCATTTCACGCATCAGACGCAGAGCCCGGTCACGGCCGCAATCGATGCCCTCATCATCCTTCAGATGGCGGTGCATTGGCCGATGCCCATAGCGGCCCTTGGCCTCTTTGTGTACCTTCAGGATCGCCCCCTTGATTCCCTCGTCCTCGATCCGCCGGGCCGAGGGCGCTCGGTGCCTCCAGCAGTAATAGCCACTGCGACAAATCCCCATCGCCGAGCATATTTCCTCGATCTTGAAGCGCCCCTCGTTGTCTTTGACAAACTGGTACTTCATTGTTCGTCCTTGGCAAAGTAGCCCACCGTTTTTTTTAGTATCTGGTTGATCCGCTCCGAGCGGCGCAGCTCTTTGCGAAGACGATCTATCTCGGCCGCCATCTCCTTCGGACTGCTCTGTCGCTTTGAGGTGGCTTCGCCCTGCTGATCGTCCAGATAGAGCCTCTTCCACCTATACAATTGGTTGGTGTTGACCCCAAGTTTGGTCGATACCTCGGTGGCGCTCAGACCATCGAGTATCATCAGTTGAACTGCCTCATTTTTGAACTCTATACTAAAGCGTCTTCTTCCCATGCGTCTTCTTCCCATGCTTCGATTCTCCATTTAGGAGAATCTCGTGTCCACTTTTTCCAGTGCACATCAATAGTGCTCAAACCCCATTTCAAAACCCGACAGGTACCAAAACGATGCGTCTACGCATCTAATTAAAATTTTATGCAGCGTTTTTGTACCATTTTATGCAGCGACCACGCATCATTAAAAATTGGCGGTTAATTACGGAAAACGGATTCAGCCTCTTCTCAGCCAAGGAATTACAAATTCACTTGCAAATTTCGCCAAAAATTTTATGGTAATCAATCACTGGCTGCGTAGGCGCTGCCTACAATATGTTGGGCTGAGGAAACAAGAAGCATGATAGAACCTCTATTCCAGAAAGTGGATTGCATCAGCCTTCCGGTGAAAGACCTGGAAGGAGCGCTTGAATTCTATCATGATAAACTGGGGCACAGTCTCGCCTGGCGCACTGACAGCGAAGCAGGGCTTGACTTTGCTGATGGCAGCGTTGAATTGGTGCTCCGCCTCAATAATAATCCACCTGAAACAGACATCATGGTGGAATCAGCGATTAAGGCTGCGAAACGATTCGAGAAGGCAGGCGGTTCGGTTGTTGCTGGGCCGTTTGATATTAAGATCGGAAAATGTGTCGTCGTAAAAGACCCTTGGGGAAATCACCTTGTTCTGCTTGATTCCAGCAAAGGTCTTCTAAAAACGGACGAAGAGGGCTATGTCGTCTCTTAGCTGATGCAGCCCAACAAATCATTTGAGCCGAAGCATTCGCCCGGCTCAATTCGACGTTATGCCATCTTGATAGACCCACAAATGGGAAGGACACTTCAATGAAGAAAATTCAGTTTTTCATACTTACTTGCGCCTTTGCGGCCCTGATTTTTTTCCAAACAGCAACGGCACAACGACCGCCGATCATCGACGTGCATCTGCACTCCTACCGAGCGGAGAGTTTTTCCGGACCCTTGCCCCCTAATTCGGTGACCGGCGTGATGCCTGCGGCGACGACACCCAAGGAGAACATGCAGGCAACGTTGACGCAGCTGGAGAAATTCAACATTGTGCTTGGCATCGTCAGCGGGCCCCTGGATTCGGTAGATGCGTGGCATCAGGCGGCTCCTGACCGGATCATTGCTGGGGCCTATGAGGGCCCGCGAGGCATCCTGCCGGATGTGGCGGTCCTACGCGAATCCTTTGAGTCCGGTCGCCTCCAGGTGATGGGTGAACTGGGGCTCCAATACCGCGGCCTAACGCCCAACGAATCGCGTCTAAAACCCTACTTTCGTTTGGCTGAGGAATTAAGCATCCCTGTTGCCATTCACACTGGCCTTGCTGCACCAAATACGCCCTACAAATCGTGCTGTCCTGATTTCCGAGTAACGCTGGGCAATCCAGAGCTTGTGGAGGAGGTGCTGGTCCGGCATCCGAAGCCCCGTGTTTACCTTATGCACGCCGGACATCCCTACCTGCAAGAGACGAAGGCCATCATGTCTATGTACCCGCAGGTCTACGCCGACCTCGCAGTTATCAATTGGGTCTTGCCGCGAAAGGAGTTCCACAACCATCTGAAGGCGCTGATTGACGGCGGCTACGGCAAGCGGCTGATGTTCGGCTCAGATTCACAGCTGTGGCCGGAAGCTATAGAAATGGCCATCCAAGGCATTGAGTCGGCAGAGTTTCTGACAGAGGAGCAAAAACGGGACATCTTCTACAATAATGCAGCGCGGTTTCTGCGATTGACTAAGGAGACAATTGCTAAACATCATGGTCAGTAATGAACATGGAGAGCCGGCCTAACAAGCCGACGTCGCTTCGCGGCGCAGCTTATCGTGAAACGTTAACGCCCCTCGCTTGACCTAAGCATTGACACCGTATTAGTGCTCAACCCCCTATGCAAAACCCCGTAAATCGCTAAAGAAAAAGCATCAAATCCGGCGCGAACACGTTAAAAAGCACCAATTCACGTCAAACTCGGCTTCCCCCCATCCAGCATCCTTCCCTCCCCATCCAGCATCCCTCCCCCCTTTCTGTCCCCCTCCCCAAAAAAAGACTTGGCAAACCGGGGACAACGCGTAATTTACCCTCTTTCATATCTTTGGCACGCGCAAATATGGTGGGATATCCAAGTGGCTAAAGGGCGCGGACTGTAAATCCGTTCGGGTAACCGTTCGCAGGTTCAAATCCTGCTCCCACCACCATTTTAATAATCAACGACTTACAATTCCTTTAGAACCGGATGGCAATGTTGAACCATTGTGATCGAACCCCATCTTTTCTACCACTTTCAGAAACACTTATACTATTAATTATCAATAAGTTACACTGTTTATAAGAACAACCTGATTATAGCTTTTTCACTGAGCCCCAACCGGAAACTTTTTTGTAAATTACTGGATCACCTACATAATATACGTCGCCCACGCCCGAAATCTTTATAGTCAAAATTTTCTCAGCATGGACGGTCACATCTCCTGCTCCGCTGATACTAATTGTGGATTCTTCCGTTTGAAGATCTTTGGCCTCGATGTCGCCTGCGCCGCTAACTGATACCTCATGCACCCGGGCGCTTCCAGAGTAACTTATACCAAATCTCATTAGGTATGATAATAAGTTATTTGGCAGAAGCGTTTGCTTGAATGTGCTGCCAGCCTCCGCCAACTAAAGAGAGGACTTTTTCAGTGTCCTCCCACCAGTCTTTGAGATGGGTTGCGACGACTTCTTCGAGTCGCTCAATGCTCGGCCACAGTTTGTTGGCCGTTTGATCCTGTATCATATCCCAAAGTCTTTCAATCGGGTTGAGTTCAGGACTATACGGCGGCAGATTCACGATATGTATGCCCGGGGGGACGTTGGGGTGCTCCGAGTCGTGCGGATGGAAGCCTGCCCCGTCCCATACAACCACATGTTCCTCCTCAGGATATTGCTTTTTGATCTGTTGGAGGAAAGCCTCCGTCCACTGTAGATTCGTGCTAGGGGTTTGGATGCATACCATCTCGCCGTTGACCACGTCGAGGGCTCCGTAACAGTAGCTCCACTGGTATCTTGTCTGATATTTTTTGTGCGGCCGAAGCCCTCTTTGCGTCCAGCACCGGCGGTACACCGGAAGCAAACCAAAACGGCTTTCATCGGCAAACCACACCCGAACCCGATTGCCTCGGGTGAGGGAAAGCTCCTGGAGGATCTTAAAAAAGTCTCGCTTGAACGCTTCCGCTTTTGCCGAGTCCCGTTTCTCATGCACGGGGCGAGGGACTCGAAGCACCCCGGCGCATTTTTTTAGCCATCGCCACACCGTCTTGTAGGCGAAGGAGCGCCCGAAATGTCGCTCCAGCTCTTGCCCCGCCTGAACGGCTGTGTTCCAGCGCGCGACCTTCAAACCATTGAGCAAGAAGGCCTCCACCTCTTTGTCGCAACGGCTTTTGATCCCGCCTTTGTAGGCGCGTGTAAGCACCGCCCCGAGCCCTGCAGCACGATATTTGTCAAACCAACGCTGGATCGTCGCTTTGCCTCGGCCCACGATGGCTCCAATTTCATCAATGCTGTGGTGCGGCTGGAAGCCCATTTTTAATGCCACCAAACGCTCTTTACGCCAGCCGATAGCCTCTTTGTTGAGCAATTTCTTGATACGTTCACGGTCTTCATCGGTTCCCATATATCTTCTCATTCCGCCTTTATAGCTGTTTTTTAATCTTTATCAATCCTTTTGCGATTTGGTATTATATCGGCGGAACCCGAAATTGTGGTTCTCAGAGATTGGATTTCAAGTTCCAGGTCAACTTCACCGGCTCCCGAAATTTCCAAAGTCAGATTATCACAAACCAGAACATCTGAGGATGCGATCTCAACCGCCCCGCTAAAAGACAATTTCCTAAATGCAGGCGCGGTAATCTGGATTTTCATATCCTTTTTGTAAGAAACCTTTTCCGCGAATTTTATGTGCAAACGATTCTTGTGAACTTCGGTAATCAGGAGAGGCAGCAGGTTTTCATAGGTTTCAATTTGAATTTTGGGTTCATCGCCTATCACAAGGAGTATTTCCGCCGAGCCTCCAAATCTGATTTCCGAAAAAGGTTCCAGAGAACGAGTTTCTGTGTAAACGCCGGGGAAAAACCGGTACGGTAAAGAGGGCGCTTTAAAACCGGTACGCTTATCCTAGAAAGGAGGAGTGTATCGAGATATGAAGCAATGGACAAGAGTGCGGCACAAAGTGCTGCGGGACAAGCAGAGCAAGCGCTCTGTAATGCGAGAAGAGGGACTGCACTGGGAGACCCTGGGAAAGATGCTGGCCTATTCCCAGCCGCCGGGATACCGGCGCAAGAAGAGGCGAGAGCGCAAGATCGATCCGTATGTGGGCTGGATCGAGGAGGTGCTCAAAGCGGACCGGAACGTGCCCAAGAAGCAGCGCCATACGGCCAAACGGATCTACCAGCGTTTGGGTCGGGAGAAGGGCTACCAAGGGGGCTACACGGCGGTCAAGGAGGTGGTGGCCGAGCTGCGAGCGAGGCGGCGGGAAGTGTTCGTGCCGCTGGAGCACCGCCCCGGGGAGGGACAGGTGGACTTCGGTCATGCCCTGGTGAAGGAGGCGGGGCAATTGCGTAGGCGGCCATTTTCTGCCATGAGCCTGCCCTACAGCGATGCCTTTTTCGTGCAGGTGTTCGAACGGGAGTGCACGGAGAGCTTCTGGGAGGGGCACCTGCGAGCTTTTGAGTTTTTCGGGGCGGTGCCCCGGCGCATCAGCTACGACAACTCGAAGGTGGCGGTGGGTAAGATTATCGGTTCGCGTGAACGCAAGCTGACCGACGGGTTTCTGCAGCTACAGAGCCATTACCTGTTCGAGGAACACTTCTGTCTGCCCGCCCGGCCCAACGCGAAGGGCGTGGTCGAGGGGATCGTGCGTTATGCCCGGGCCAACTTCCTGGTACCGGTACCGCAGGTTCGGGACCTGGAGGAACTCAACGCAAAGCTGTTGGAGGCATGTGAGCGGGACATGGAGCGTAAATTACGCGGGAAAAGGGCGGTGAAAAAGGAACTGCTGGCCGAGGAGCGCGCCGTCATGCTGCCGTTGCCGCCCATACCCTTTGAAGCGAGCCGCAAACGCTCGACCTGCGTCAGCAGCCTCTCGCTGGTGCGCTTCGAGTGCAACGACTATTCGGTGCCGGTGCGCTGCGCCCACCATCCGGTGGTGGTGGAAGGGTCCTGTCGGCAGGTGGTGATCTTCTGTGGGGGCCAAGAGGTGGCCCGGCACCGCCGCATTTGGGATAAAGAGCAAGTCTCTTTCGAGCCGGTGCACTACCTGGCTTTGCTGGAGAAAAAACCGGGCGCTTTGGACTTCGCCCGCCCACTCTCGGGCTGGCAGTTGCCGCAGTGCCTGCAGGTCCTCAGACGCCGGCTCGAAAGCCAATGCGGGGGCGAAGGCACCCGGGAGTATATCCGGGTGCTGCGGCTGTTGGAGAAACACCCCATGGCGGCCTTGCAGCAGGCCGTCGTCTCGGCCCTGCGGGTGGGGGGACTGACTCGTGAGGCCATCGCCCAGTATCTCTATCCTCAGGAAGACTACGGGAGCAGAACCTTCCGGCTGGGGACGGCCATCCACACCTGCGTCACGTCCGTGTGGCCGCCCCTGACCTCGGTGCCTACAGCGAACTGCTCAAGATTCCAGGAGGGGCTTTATGAAGGAAGAAAAAAACCAGCTGCTGTTACACCATCACCTCAAGAAACTGAAGTTGCCCACCATCCTGCGCGAATGGCCGGCGGTGGCCGCGGCTTGTTCCCGGGACCGGCTCGATTACGCCGCCTTTTTGTTGCATCTGGTCGAACGGGAGCTCATTGAACGCGAACAGCGGGCCGCCCAGCGGCGGATCAAAAACGCCCGTTTCCCCGTGCTCAAGACCCTCGAGAGCTTCGCCTTTGAAGCGCAGCCCTCGATCAACGAAGCGCTCATCCGAGAGCTCATGCGCGGGGAGTATGTCGACCAGCGCGAAAACGTGCTGCTCCTCGGTAACGCCGGTACCGGTAAAACGCACCTGGCCACCGCCCTGGGCTTTGCCGCCTGTGCCCAGGGCCGGCGGATCCGTTTCTTCGGGGTCACCGCCCTGGTTACCCATATGCTCGAGCAACGCGACAACCACGACCTGCAGCGCTTCATGAAGCAACTCGAAAGGCTCGACCTACTCATCCTCGACGAACTCGGTTACGTCCCTTTTTCCAAGACCGGTTCCGAACTGCTCTTCGACGTGGTCAGCCGCGCTTACGAGCGCACCAGTCTCATCGTCACCACCAACCTGCCCTTTGAGAACTGGATCGAAGTGCTCGGTTCCGAACGGCTCACCGGAGCTCTGCTGGACCGACTCACCCATCGGGTGCATATCCTCGAAGCCAACGGGCAAAGCTACCGCTTGCGCGATGCTCGACGCCGTCGCCGTGGCACAAAACAATAAACGCCTTGGGCCCGGCTCGTCGGCCTCCGGCCTCCTCACCGACCCCAAGCCAATCCCCAAAACCAACTCCCAAACCCTAAACCTTGACGTACCTGCAATTACTAACCTAAACCTTATTCCAAGCGTACCGGTTTTACCCCGACCCCCGTACCGGTTTCATCCCGGCGTTTACATTTCTGTCTTCATTATGCCCTCGCCCCTGATTTTGGCATGGGTCAAAGGTGTTAGAGCGAGGAATATCCCGCAGAATAAGAGTCCGGGAAAAAGATGATTTTTTTGCTTCATGAACATTTAATACCCGATAAAATACAAAAAGGTTACAAAGTATTTAATCGAACCGTAAATACTCCCCCATGAAACAGAGAAATCCGATTCATATTCGAGAACACCGCACGGCCAATGACAAAAGCAGTCTTTTAATCATTAACAATAAAGACTCAGTAAATCCCTACTCAACCGGCAACCCCGCCGGGACGCTGAAGAGGCTGCCGTCGTCAGACCTTTGAAAATATCGCCTTTCCGGGGTGTTGTCGGGGAAGGTAAAAATCCAACCTGAGTTATCCCCAAACAAAAACTCCCACCGGTAGGTATTTTCATTAATAAACAACCAATCACCGAGGCCTAAATCCCAAACGAATATAACTTCCTCTGTGCTCCCGGAGTCGACAAACTGCCAGCCGTGTTCGTCGTGGTAGACCCAGGGCCAAGAATCGACGTTGTAATTCATATACCACGAAGAGGATCGCCAACCGGGAAAGCCATTGATGGGTTGCCCCTGGAAAATGTTCAGGTTTTGCGGCGCGAAATCAACCGTGAGCCCGTCGATGGCATCAAGAGAGTCGATATTCTGTCGCTGCGCCGAACCGGGAGTCACATTGATGAAATTATTCTTCAATCGCAGCCCCGCGCCGAAACTGCCATCCCGAAGATTGATCAATCCCGCCAAAGCACTGATATCGCTGATCTGGTTGTTGTCGAGATTTAGAAATGTCAGGTTGGTGAGCCCACTCAAAGAGCTGATATCGCTGATCTGGTTGCTGCCGAGGACTAGAATTGTCAGGCTGGTAAGCCCGCTCAGAACGCTGATATCGCTGATCTGATTGGAAAAAAGGTTCAGGAGGGTCAAATTCACGGCTGTCTCCAGGCCACTAAGATCTGCGATATTTAAAAAAGTGGCTGTCAGAGAGGTCAGGTTAGCCAGGTCCGACGAGTTTAGAACGCCTGTGGGTACCCCCAGAGTGTTTCGGATGACCGACTCTAAACCACTATCCGGTATGCTTATACTAAATAAATTTTGAGGCTCAAACTCAACCGTGAGCCCATCAATGGCATCGAGAGCGTCGATGATTTGCCGCTGCGCCGAGCCGGGAGCCACATCGATGAGATTATTCTGCAGTCGCAGCCCCGCGCCGAAACTGCCATCCCGAAGATTGATCAATCCCGCCAAAGCGCGAATATCGCTGATCTGGTTTTCTTCAACATTCAGACTAGTCAATACCGTCAAACCACTCAAGAGGCTTAGGTCGTTAATCTGATTAAAGGACAAATCAAGATCGGTCAGATTCACGGCGGCCTCCAGGCCGCTAATATCGTTAATATCGAGTTCCGCGGCAGTAAGGAAAGTCAGGCTGGCCAGATCCGCTTCCGTCAAGTCGTCGCCGGGTTTGCCCAGGGTATCGCGGATGGCTGATTCCAAGGCGTTGTCGGGTATATCGACCAGGTAGGCGGAGGTGTCTCTTTGAGCATAATCGAAGTAACGCTTGCCATCTACCACGGACTCACTCAATTCAATGAAGAATTCTCCCGCTTCAGCCTGATAAAACTGTGTTTCCACCACTACAGTTTCGGGATCAGGTCCTCCAACCAGCGCTTCAAGCAAGATCCGGCCCTCCAACGTCGCAGGTGGCTCGACCTCCTCAAGATAGTAAGCAGTGGCGGCAATATCCACATTCCCCGAAGGCGCCTGGATTTTCAACCCTTCTTTAATGTCGGGACCCGATAAAAACAACTTGATGTGTATGTCGAATGGACTGGCCGAGCCATGCCCCCAACCGCTGCGCCAGGAGACATGTCCGCGGAATCCGTGCTCATTCGACAAGTCGTTCCAATGCGGTGATACAAGCAAGTCGGCGGCCCTGTCGTGATCCCAATGAATAGCATAAAATGAAAAGGTGCCCGGAAAGATTCCGAGCATCTCGCCGGGGCTTGCCGCCCTTGCAAAAATGGCCCCGACAGTGGGTTCCGATTGAAGCGCCGTCACGATGGATTGAGCCAGCTCATCACTGTAGCTCTTCAGATAGATGGCCATGTTGTTGACCAGGACAACGTCGTCACTGAAGCCGTGCTTTGCCAACAGATCCCCCAACCTTCCTTCATTATCGCGAGTGGAAAAGCCGTGGTCAGCGGTGACGATGATATTAATGCTATCCTCCAAACCCATCTCTTTGTGCCGATCGAGAATCCGGCCAATTTCACCATCCAGTTGCCCCAGTGCTTGATCCGTTTGAGGAGCGCCGATCCCAAAGCGGTGAGCGGTGTGATCGGGATCGGTCAGCCACATAAATGTAAGGTCGGGCTCAATTTCATTGAGCCCGAGTTCAAGGTAGGCATTTACCGCCCAGGCATTCCGTAAAGTAGCCGGTCTTGAATCCCCCGGAACGGGCCCCAGTATTTCTAGAACATGCTCCATCATCGTCTCCGGATTAATCAGGCCGGTTCCAATCACCCCTCCCCCCAGTCCTTTGTGATTGAGCAAAAAGGAAGATCCACCGCTATCGGCCGAACTCACTGCCAGAACCTTTTTCCCGGCCAGATGATATACTTCCCCGATTGAAGGCACCGTCAATAGATCGCCATTGGTAAATTCCTCGATCATCCTTAAATTCTCAACTGAGGAAGTCGTCAGCACCTCTTCAGTGATTTCCGGAAAATAGACTGAATTTGCCATCAATCCATGAGATGCCGGATAGGCTCCCGTTGAGATGGAAGAAGAATTCACCCGGGTAACAGTGGGATAAACCGAATGATGATTTTCGTAGACAACTCCCCCCTCACCAAGGGCAAAAAGATTCGGCATCAGCTCCGGAGTCACGTAATCGGGCCGCAGCCCATCAAGGACGATGACCAGCACTCTGTTACCGGCTACTCCCTGTGATAGTGTGGTCAGGGCCAGGAAAAGGACCGAAATGGTTATTTGGCAGAATCGGATGAAATAATGGGGCTTAAAATTTGATGACATCGAAATTGCCCTTTCTTTGCTGGTTGACCCTGAACAGCCATTGGCCTGTTGGGGTAAATTTGCGATACAGAGTGTGGATTTTTGAAGGTATATTAGAGGCTGTCCCAAAAATATAAAGATTTTATAGTCAACTGGATGACGTTGATAAAAAGAGCCGGAAAGAGCAAGTTTTTGCTCGATCCGGCCAAAAAAGGGTTCTATAATTGAGTTAGCGAAAATCAATATAGCCCTTTCTATGCCCTTTCTATGAAAAATATAGCCATCCAATGCCTCCTGCGTCCAGCTTTAACTGTGGTCGACCGGTGCCTCGATTACGATAACTTCCGCGCCACCATTGATCGAATCGATCGGCTGCTGATCGACTCGGAGGTGGAATCGCAGGCCATTGAGCTGGCCTTGGAGGGGTGGCCGCCAATGGGTCTAAAGGCCCGGCGGCAGCGGGCCAGTTTTGCCATCAAGGCACTGCGCATGGATACGCTGGGCCGTCTGCTCGGAGGGATTTCGTTTCGGCATTTGTCGCGGGCTCTGGGCAGCAGCGATCTGTTGGCCGACTTTTGCCGTGTCCGGCAGATCGATGGCATCAGGGGCATCTCCAAAAGCACCCTGGAGCGGGCCTCGAAGTTTTTCAGCGAAGAGCAGTTGAGGGCCTTGCACCGGACCTTGACTGAGGTGGTGGGCGATGCCCTTCTGGGCCGGCAGGTGGGATTGGACAAGCCGATTGACACCACCATTTGCCTGATCGACGGCACCTGTTTGGAGGCTAACATTCATTGGCCGACGGACTGGGTATTACTCAAGGATGTAGCCGGCACGTTGCTCAAAGCGATCCGGCTGATCCGCGAGAAGGCCGGTTTGCGCCATCGCATGCCGATCGAACCGGAGCCCTTGGCTCGGCAGATGAATCGGCTGTGCATACAGATGACCCACAGCCGGCGGCGAAAGGACAGCGCGCGGCAGCGCAAGGGTATCTTGAGGCAGATGAAAAAGCTGCTCAAACGGATCGGGGAGCATGCCCGCAGTCACCGGGAATTATTGCAAGCCTGCTGGGAGCAAAGCGATTACAGCGAAAAACAGGTCCAACAGATCCTCGCCCGGATGGAGCGCATGAGCGAGCAAATCCCGGTGGTCATCAAACAGGCGCACGAGCGGATCATTGGCGGCCGGCAGGTGAAAAACGCAGAGAAAGTCTTGAGTGTTTACGAACTCGATGGGCAGGTGATTGTGCGAGGTAAAGCGGGCCAAGAGGTCGAGTTCGGCAACACCCTGTTTTTGGGAGAAAGCGTTGAAGGGTACCTGCTGGACTGGAAACTCTACGGCAGCCGAACTCCAAGCGAAAATGAACAAATGCAAGAGAGTTTGCAAAGACAGAACCGCTTCAACCTGGAAGAACCCATAGCGGCCATGTGCGCGGACCGGGGATTTGCCTCCCAGCGGGCCCGCCGGCAGTTAGCCCAGGAGGGAATCTACGACGCGCTCTGTCCACGCGATCCGAAGCAGTTGAAAAAACGGATGGAGGAACCACTGTTCAGACAATTGCAAAAGCGCCGGGCCAGCACCGAAGGGCGGATCGGGGGGATCGGGGTATTGAAGAATCGCTGGCAGGCCGGGCGGTTGCGCAGCAAAGGCTTTGCCAACCGCTCGATCAGCGTAGCCTGGTCGGTACTCTCGCACAACCTATGGAAAGTAGCCAAGATGCTGGCCCAGCAAGACGAACTAAAAACCAAAGCGGCGGCCTAGAGAGCGGAAAAGCAAGGACAATACTTTTTCACAGCCTTACTGTCGGCTCATACAAAGAAAACCAGGCAACCGGACCCCAAAACCAGTATCCTAACGTCATAGGAGAGCAAAGTTGATACTCTCCCAAATGCAAATACCTCTAAAATGAGCGCCTATCAAAAGCCCTCGCAAAAATCACCCTTTTGGGACAGCCTCTATATTATGGACATTGGAATTGCCTTCAAGGTATATTATGGACATTGGAATTGCCTTCTATTGGATAGTTTTGCTGGAAAGTACAATTATTCAGGATTGTCCTTGGTTAATGGTATTGGCCAGAAGTTCCAATCAATGGCACTCAGCCGGGCAACCACATTCCCCAATGTCAGGCAGCATCCAGGCTGGAATGTATAGATGATTGGCATGAATAGGGGAAGTAACCGGAAATGGCATAACCGTCAAATGAAATTTTGCGATTGGGAAACCTTCACCTGGAATATTAAGCAAAAAAATAGGATCAGTCTGGAGGCCCAAAAATCCGATTTCCTATTCAAGTATACCGGGAAATCACTAAAAAGAAGCCGTCTTTAATATTAAAGACTCAGTAAATCCCTACTCAACCGGCAACCCCTCCGGAACGCTGAAGAGGCTGCCATCATCAGACCTTTGAAAAAATCGCCTTTCCGGGGTGTTGTCGGGGAAGGTAAAAATCCAGCCTGGATTATCCCCGAATAAGAACATCCAACGGTAGGTGCTCTCATCCAGAAAGATCCATTCCGCCAAACCCAAATCCCATAGGAAGAATATCTCTTGCGGGTTCTCCCCGGAAACAAATTGCCAGCCGTGCTCATCGTGGAAAATCCAGGGCATAAAATCCACGTTGTAATTGAGATACCAGGGGGAGGCCTGCCAACCGGGGAATCCAGGTATGTCCTCGCCGCAAAACACGTCCTCACATAATGGCGGGCCGAAAGTGGCCAGGAAGGATTGCTCCACGGGGAGCGCGGGGAGGTAGTTTTCGCTGCCCTCCTGATTGGCCTCAATGTTGATTTGCCCCTCGCCGCTGAGCGTTACCGTTGAGCCTACAATCGCCGCAATGGTCGCTCCTTCAACCACCGTAAATGAAACCGGCAGGCCGCTGCTTGACACCGCAAAAATTGGCAATGGGGAATCCGCCACAGATGAATTCCCAATGGGATTGAAAGTGATGATCTGGTCGGCCATGCCGATGGCGAAGCTCCGGTCCACCGGCGGGGCGGGGTTGAAATTTCTGTTGCCAGCCTGTCCGGCGCGGATGGTGACGCTGCCGACGCCTGAAATCGTAACCGTATTTTCGTTGATGTCTATCAACTCCGCACCCACCAAAACAGAATAAGAGACCGACAGGCCACTGTTTGCCGAGGCGCTCAGAGAGTAAGACGGATCGTCAAATACTTTGTTCTCAAGGGCGTTGAAAGTAATTATTTGGTCGCCCTTGATGGTGGTCAAGTCTGCTACCCATGCTTCCTTTTGGCCACCCGGATTGGTTCCCCATCCGGCGATTTTCAATCCATCCTCAGATACGGCGCTGGCCTGGATTAAGGTCCAGCCGGTCAAGTCCAGTCCCAATTCAATTTCCAAAACCGACTTTAGAGCGCTCATCCCCACCCCGGCGTCCCAAATATAAGCCTCCAGCGCATCTTCGCCCGAAGCCGGTGTGCTCCAACCGACAATTACCGAACCGTCCGCGGAAACACCCAAGGCTTCACTAAAGTATCCGCCCCCGGCCAAATCACCCAAGCCTGTCATCCCGCCTGCCTCGGTCCATCGAAATGCCTCGATTCCCGATGCCGATTCGCTCCGGCCCACCACGATCGACCCATCGGAAGAAACACCATTGGCCAGGCTGAAAAAACTGCCCCCGGCCAAATCTCCCAAGCCTGCCATTCCGCCTGCCTCGGTCCATAGGAACGCCTCCATTCCCGATTCCGATTCGCTTCGGCCCACCACAACCGACCCGTCCGAAGAAACGCCCCGAGCTAAACTGAAAAAACTGCCGCCGGTCAAATCTCCAAGACCCACCATCCCACCTGCCTGCGTCCAGCGAAACGCTTCCAAACCGGCAATGGTCACACTTAACCCCGCCACGACCGTCTCTTCTGCGGAACCGCTGCCCCCGGAAAACCTGCCCCCCGCCTGGGTCCACCGAAACGTTTCAATGGCTGCAGGTGCATCGCTCGCGCTTCCCCCCACAATGACCGATCCATCGGAGGAGACTCCCGTCGCTTCGCTCTTGAAAACGCCACCCGCGAGGTCTCCCAAACCGGTTAAACCGCCGGCCTCGGTCCAGCGGAAAGCTTCACCTCCGGAGATCGAAAGGCCTTCACCCACAACCACCGACCCATCCCCGGAAACACCCCTGGCCACACTCTTGAAATCACCGCCGCTAAGGTCACCCAAACCTGTCAATCCGCCTGTTTCGGTCCAGCGAAACCCTTCCATCCCCAAGGCTGATTCACTTTTACCCACAACCACCGACCCGTCCGCGGCAATCCCCACGGCTTCACTGCTCAAATCGCCCCCTGAGAGATCCCCGAGGCCCTCAAAACTGGCTCCCAACAAAAAGGAAGGCATTGCCACCATGATGTGCACTGGAAAAAGTGGACACGAGATTCTCCTAACCCGGATATTTCGTAAAAAAAGTATCGTTGATATGCTTAACTGCTGATATACAGCAGGATAGATCAATAATTAAAGCAATATCAGCGATGACAAAAGGTAAACAATTAAAGCTACAGTTGACAAGGGTAAAAGGCCGCCGTGTGCGGGTTGATTTCAAGGGCGGAGAGGTTACTTCGGATGCCGGACTGCTTTTGATCCGGGAAGTGGATCGGCAGTTGGGCTTGACCGAACGAGCGGCCCGACAGTTAGTGGACAAACGGCAGAAGGGCAAAGTACGCCATGAGGTCTTGGGGATGCTGCGGCAGCGCGTTTACGGGCTGGTGGCGGGCTATGAGGATTTGAACGACTTTGATACCCTGCGCCACGATCCATTGTTGCAAACGGTAACGGGGCGCATTGAAACGTTGGCCAGCGCGCCGACTTTGTGTCGTTTTGAAAACGGGCAGGATCGGCGGGCGGCCTTTGCGGTAAACGAGCTGTTGGTCGAACAGTTCATGGGCTCCTTTGCCGAGGAACCCGAAGAGATCATCCTGGACTTTGACGGCACCGACAATCCGGTGCACGGGCTCCAGGAGGGACGTTTTTTCCACGGTTATTATGATCATTACTGTTTTCTGCCGCTATATGTTTTTTGCGGTGATCAGCTGCTGGTGGCCTACCTGCGGCCGAGCAAGTTCGATGCCAGCAAGCATGCCGGGGCCATCCTCAAATTGCTGGTTAAACGGATTCGCCAAAGCTGGCCCCGTACGCGGATTATTTGGCGCGCCGACAGTGGATTTTGTCGAGACCGGATACTCTCTTGGTGCGACCGCAACGAAGTTAGTTACATCGTGGGGATGGCTCGCAATGCACGCTTGCAGCAAGACGCCCAGCAGTTGCAAAAGCAGGCCAAAGAATGGTTCGAACTAAGGGGTAAAAAACAACGGTTATTCCAGGACTTCGTCTATGCTGCCGATTCGTGGCGATGGCTGCGGTTGGTCATCCATAAAGCCGAACACACCGCACAGGGGTCCAACCCGCGCTTCGTGGTGACGAACCTGCCGGGCGATCCCCAGGAGCTTTACGACAAGGTATACTGTGGCCGCGGTGAAATGGAGAACCGAATCAAGGAACAGATGCAATTGTTCAGCGAGCGCACCAGCGCCCATCAATGGTGGGCCAATCAGTGGCGATTGCTCTTGTCGGCGCTGGCCTACACCTTGATGGAAGCCATGCGCCGGTTAGCCTTAAAAGGGACGAAGTGGGCGCGGGCCCAATGCCACACCCTGCGGCTCAAATTAATCAAGATCGGAGCGGTCATCGTGCGCAACACCCGAACGATTCACTTTCACCTAAGTGAGAGTTATCCTTGGGCCAGTCTTTTCAACCATGCGGCCCGCCGATTGGTGCCAACCTAAAGGGTGCATTGGTGCTGCCCCCGGCACTACCGAACCAATGGGGGAAAGGGGGCAGTGTCTCTACACCCTGAAAAACACCTAAAAATCAAGACGATCTGCTCAAAATACAAAGAAATCCATCTCCAATAGCAATAACGAGCCAAACTTTACCCTTCATGAAATATCCGGGCTAAATGGAGAATCGAAGCATGGGAAGAAGACGCTTTAGTATAGAGTTCAAAAATGAGGCAGTTCAACTGATGATACTCGATGGTCTGAGCGCCACCGAGGTATCGACCAAACTTGGGGTCAACACCAACCAATTGTATAGGTGGAAGAGGCTCTATCTGGACGATCAGCAGGGCGAAGCCACCTCAAAGCGACAGAGCAGTCCGAAGGAGATGTGAAGTGGACGGGGTTGTTTGGACAATTTTGACGTGGGATTAAGGTGGAAATCGTGTTCATATTATTTTTTAAAAATATATTTTGTCCTTAGCCAAAGACGGGCACGCAGGTGCCCGCAAGCTGTATTGGCGGGGAGGTTGGTTTTGCTCCGATTGCATGGACTTCGGCCGGGGTCCGGTAGCCCAGGGCTTGGTGGGGGCGCAGGTGGTTGTAGAAGTCCAGGTAGCGGGCTATCCCTTCGCTGGCTTCCTTTGCCGTGGCGTATTCGCGCAGGTAAATGTCTTCATACTTGAGGGTTCTCCAAAAGCGTTCAACAAATATGTTGTCCAGGTAGCGGCCACGCCCGTCCATGCTGATGCGCACCCCGGCTTGCCCCAGCACCGAGGTGAACTCGCTGCCGGTAAACTGGCTGCCTTGATCGGTGTTGAAGATTTGAGGTTGGGCCCGCCTCAGAGCTTCCTCCAGGGCGAGCACACAGAAGCGGCTCTCCAGGGTGTTGGAAAGCTGCCAGCTCAACACGTAGCGGCTGAACCAGTCCAACACCACGGTCAAGAAAAGGAATCCTCGGCTCAGCCGCAGGTAAGTGATGTCGCTGCACCATACCTGGTCGGGCCGCTCGACCGCCAAACCCCGCAGCAGATAAGGGAAAATGCGGTGCTGCCGGTGCCCCTGGCTCAAGTTTCGACGCGGATAAATAGCCTCCAGGCCCATTTGGCGCATGAGCCGCTGGATGCGGCCTCGTCCCACTGCATGGCCCTCTCGACGCAGCCACTGGGTCATCCGGCGAGAACCAAAAAACGGATATTGGGTGTAGAGCTCATCCATGCGATGCATGTAGAGAACGTTCTGCTCGCACTGGGCACGGGCCCGATAGTAATAGCTGCCGCGGGCCAGCCCCAGCAACTGACATTGCCTGCCGATACTGATTTTTCCTTGAAGTGGTTGCACCATCTTGCGCTTCTCACCAACCGAATTGTTCAGACTTTTTTTTTAGCCAATCGCATTCTACTTTCAGCTTTCCAATCTCCTGGTAAAGGTGATCTTTTTCCGTCTCGTTGTCCTTGCTGAGAGTCTGCCGCTGGCGCGAAAACAGCTCCGTTGCTCCCTGCAAAAGCTGCTTCTTCCATTGGGTCACCTGGTTGGGATGCACCTCAAAACGACCGGCGATCTCGTTGATGGTATGAGCGCCCCTGATGGCTTCCAGGGCCACTCGGGCTTTAAACTCAGCACTGTATTGTCTTCTCTTTCGTGATTTAATAACATTCATAGGTTAGCGGATTTAGTGGTTCAAGACCACCTTATTCCACTGTCCAGTTTTCCCCGTCCATTTCAATAGATCGTCTTCGCAAAGAGCTGCGCCGCTCGGAGCGGATCAACCAGATACTAAAAAAAACGGTGGGCTACTTTGCCAAGGACGAACAATGAAGTACCAGTTTGTCAAAGACAACGAGGGGCGCTTCAAGATCGAGGAAATATGCTCGGCGATGGGGATTTGTCGCAGTGGCTATTACTGCTGGAGGCACCGAGCGCCCTCGGCCCGGCGGATCGAGGACGAGGGAATCAAGGGGGCGATCCTGAAGGTACACAAAGAGGCCAAGGGCCGCTATGGGCATCGGCCAATGCACCGCCATCTGAAGGATGATGAGGGCATCGATTGCGGCCGTGACCGGGCTCTGCGTCTGATGCGTGAAATGGGAATCAAAAGCACCCAGAGTAAACGCTTTAAGCCATTAAAAACCAACAGTAACCATCCCTATGGTTACAGCCCCAATGTGCTTAAAAAGCATGGCCAGCCGACCCATATCGACGAGGTCTGGGTGGCGGACACGACCTACCTACGGACCCTGGCCGGTTGGATGTACTTGGCCACGGTGATGGACCTGTTCAGCCGACGCCTGCTGGGCTGGAGCGTTTCCAACCACAACGACGCGAAGCTGGTTGGCAAGGCCCTCAAAGCCGCGGCCATGACCCGCGGCACACTGCGCACCGGGATTATTCATCACAGCGATCGGGGCAGCCCCTACGCCAGCGACGACTATCAGAGGCTGGTCTCTGAACTAGACATGAAGCCGAGCATGAGCGCCCAAGGCAACTGCTACGACAACGCGGCCATGGAATCGTTCTACGGCCGCTTCAAGACCAGCACGATTCGAGGCCGCCACTTTGCCGACGAGCGCGAACTGCGATCAACTGTCTTCGAATACGTGGAAATCTTCTACAACCGATATCGCAAACATTCCTCTCTGAGTTACCAAATGATGTGCACTGGAAAAAGTGGACACGAGATTCTCCTAAATGGAGAATCGAAGCATGGGAAGAAGACGCAGTATAGAGTTCAAAAATGAGGCAGTTCAACTGATGATACTCGATGGTCTGAGCGCCACCGAGGTATCGACCAAACTTGGGGTCAACACCAACCAATTGTATAGGTGGAAGAGGCTCTATCTGGACGATCAGCAGGGCGAAGCCACCTCAAAGCGACAGAGCAGTCCGAAGGAGATGGCGGCCGAGATAGATCGTCTTCGCAAAGAGCTGCGCCGCTCGGAGCGGATCAACCAGATACTAAAAAAAACGGTGGGCTACTTTGCCAAGGACGAACAATGAAGTACCAGTTTGTCAAAGACAACGAGGGGCGCTTCAAGATCGAGGAAATATGCTCGGCGATGGGGATTTGTCGCAGTGGCTATTACTGCTGGAGGCACCGAGCGCCCTCGGCCCGGCGGATCGAGGACGAGGGAATCAAGGGGGCGATCCTGAAGGTACACAAAGAGGCCAAGGGCCGCTATGGGCATCGGCCAATGCACCGCCATCTGAAGGATGATGAGGGCATCGATTGCGGCCGTGACCGGGCTCTGCGTCTGATGCGTGAAATGGGAATCAAAAGCACCCAGAGTAAACGCTTTAAGCCATTAAAAACCAACAGTAACCATCCCTATGGTTACAGCCCCAATGTGCTTAAAAAGCATGGCCAGCCGACCCATATCGACGAGGTCTGGGTGGCGGACACGACCTACCTACGGACCCTGGCCGGTTGGATGTACTTGGCCACGGTGATGGACCTGTTCAGCCGACGCCTGCTGGGCTGGAGCGTTTCCAACCACAACGACGCGAAGCTGGTTGGCAAGGCCCTCAAAGCCGCGGCCATGACCCGCGGCACACTGCGCACCGGGATTATTCATCACAGCGATCGGGGCAGCCCCTACGCCAGCGACGACTATCAGAGGCTGGTCTCTGAACTAGGCATGAAGCCGAGCATGAGCGCCCAAGGCAACTGCTACGACAACGCGGCCATGGAATCGTTCTACGGCCGCTTCAAGACCAGCACGATTCGAGGCCGCCACTTTGCCGACGAGCGCGAACTGCGATCAACTGTCTTCGAATACGTGGAAATCTTCTACAACCGATATCGCAAACATTCCTCTCTGAGTTACCAAAGCCCAGTCCAATTCGAGGAAAATATTTGCCCCCCATGGGGGGCAACGAGAAAACAAAACCCTTTACCAAAACAAGCCGCCTGACACACTAATCAATAAACAATGAATATAAGAGAATCCCGTGTCCAACAAATCCAGTACACGTCACAAAGCCCAGTCCAATTCGAGGAAAATATTTGCCCCCCATGGGGGGCAACGAGAAAACAAAACCCTTTACCAAAACAAGCCGCCTGACACACTAATCAATAAACAATGAATATAAGAGAATCCCGTGTCCAACAAATCCAGTACACGTCAACCATGAAAAAGGCAGCTGCTGCCAGGTGGCGAAACTGGGTAATGAAGGTAGCAGGTTTTTTTGCCCTTTGATATGATTTGACCACAAGTTTACTCGATCCTTCCCCTAAAAACCTTCATCAACGCTAAAGTAGGCGGCTTTCCCTTTTCAGCTCTAATATCTCATTTTCAATACAATTTATCAATCTTTTCCAGGCTATCTGGATTTGATATCGGCGGTCTTCCACATTTTTCATTATAGATGAGACTGCAATTGGTCATGGACAGCACGGAAATCTTTAAAATCGTGTTCAATCAGGATAATGCCGGCAATTCGAATATCGTTGTTGGATTAAGGATAGTAATGCAAAAATGGATGCGCGCTTAAGAACTTCCCCATAACGGAATTAATTTACAGAAATAAAATGAGGAAATATTTTCCCAGATTATTATTAATATTCACTATGGCCTCATGTATAATACCTGAAGATTCATCAGCTCAAAATGAACCCATGCTGCAAGCTCGCATAAAATTAATAAAGGAGCTGAACCCGGAGCAACTCGCCTTGGCCGTGCATCCATTAACCACGGACGAACGCTATAATTGGCATTTCATTCCACGTTCTCGAAAAGGTCTTTCATTGAAAAGGATGGAGGACAATCAAAAGGATTTTGCCCACCAATTCCTCAAAAGCGGTTTGAGCATCCGGGGATATGAAAAAGCAGCGGGAATTGTGGAGCTGGAAGGCATTCTTAATGAAGTTGAACTATGGGGGTTTTTGCGGCGGGACCCGGATGAGTATTATTTTACCCTATTCGGTTCACCGGAAGAAAATTCCACCTGGGGATGGAGATTCGAGGGGCATCACATTTCCCTCAATTTCACCATCGTCAATGGTCGGCCCGCTTCGCAGACGCCTGCTTTTTGGGGGGCCAACCCGGCCCTCGTCCCCAAAGGACCCAAAAAGGGTTGGAGAGTGCTTGCCGAAGAGGAAAATACGGCTCGTAAACTAGTTCAATTGCTGAATAGAACACAAAGGAAACAGGCCGTTATCTCTGATCGGGCGCCAAGGGATATCATAACCGGAACCGGCCGCAAGGCCATTGTTGAAAATCCGGAGGGCATCCGCCACTCGGCCCTGACGGAAGAACAGCAAAATATTCTCTGGTCTCTGGTCCTGGTTTATACGGACAATTTTCGAAACGACCTGGCCGAAAATCAAAGGAAAAAAATCCTGAATTCCGGCCTCCAAAATCTTCATTTTGCCTGGGCTGGCGGACTGCATCCCGGGCAAGGCCATTATTATCGTATCCAGGGCCCAACCGTCTTAATCGAATACGATAACACGCAAAACGGCGCCAACCATATCCACACCGTATTTCGGGATTTACAAAACGAGTTCGGCGAGGATCTGCTGAACCAACATTATCAAGAGCACAATCACGACTGATGAAAAATCAGGGTAATTTATTCCAGTCGCTCCTGACAATTCCGTAGGCTTCCAGGTCTTCAAACCTATCCCCCTTGAGAACGTGCTCTTTAAAACTCCCCTCCTCAACCATTCCCAACTTTTTCAAAACTCTGCCCGAGACCGGATTCCGGCTGATATGGTGAGCAATAATTTTATGCAATTTCAACTCTTGGAATCCGAATTTTACAACCGATCGCCCGGCCTCCGTGCAGTATCCTGAATTCCAGTATTCTTTCCCTATCCAATACCCTAATTCCCCTCTTTTAAATCGCGAGTTGATGATCAAACCGAAGGCTCCAATTAAATCACCATCCGGTTTCAAGCAAATGGCGAAAGTAACCGCTTTACCAATTTCATATTCTTGTTGAATGGTACTTATCCACTCTTCCGCCATGCCCTCCTCATAGGGATGCGAAATGTTCAAAGTAGTGTCGGCAATGGCAAAATCGCCGGCCAGCAGTTTAACCGTTGGAGCATCCGACAAATCAAACGGCCGCAACGAGAGCCGGTCGGTCTCAAGAATTGGTTGATGAGTCATTGCTGAGAATTTTTCGGTAATAGTCGAGGTAGTGGTTGACTATTCTTTCCGAATTGAAAAGTTCCCCGGCCCGTTTTTGACCTGCCGCACCCAATTCACGCAACCTGGCCGGGTTGTCGATCAGATAATCGAGCCCCTCGACAAAAGATGCCGTATCTCCCACCGGATAGGCAAATCCCGTCTCCCCATCCACAACCACCTCCAGAATCCCCCCAGCATTGGTGGTTAGGACGGGATGGCCGTAAAACATGCACTCCAGAATACTGAGCCCGAAACTCTCGTGTTCCGATGTGTAGAGACCGAGATCGGCGGCATTGAGGTAATTCTCTATATCCAACACGTATTCCTTAACCTCAACCTGATGCTCGATCCCCAAACGACGAACGAGCGGAACATAGGGGGCAAAATTTCCGCCCGCCAAAATGAGCAGCTTCAATTTTTCCCGATGTTTTGCCCCGGCTATTATTTGCAGCAGATGATCTATCCGTTTGGCCGGGCGCAGGTTCGACAAATGAAGAACCAGAAATTCATCCTCCAGTCCCAATTCATCCCGGACTTGCCGGCGGGTCTTGGCCGGTTCCCGGGGCTCGAAAAAATTGTGGATGACCTCGATCTCCTTCTCGATGCCGAAAGTAGATTTGGTTTGCTCGCGCAGGCTTTGGGAAACGGCCGTTACCCCGTCGGAGCGCTCGATGGCGTGTTTGATGATCGGTTGATAGTTGGGGTCTTTTCCCAGAAGAGTGGTGTCCGTGCCGTGCAGCGTGGTGATCACGCGAGGGCTTTCTGTTCCAAGCATTTGACGCGCCAAAATGGCTGCCACGGCATGCGGCACGGCATAGTGAACATGTAAAATGTCGAGCCCGAACTGGCGGCTTATTTCCGCCATTTTGACGGACAGCGGCAAGGTGTAATCGGGATGCTTGAAAAGCTCGTATTCGTTTACATTAACATGGTGGAAATAGACATTGGCGGGCGAAGCATCGAGCCGGAAAGGCATTTCATAACTGATAAAATGAACCTCGTGTCCGCGTTTCGCCAGTTGGCTCCCCAGCTCGGTGGCTAAAATGCCGCTTCCCCCCACCGAAGGGTAACAGGTGATTCCGATTTTAAGAAAAGCGGCCATTCCATTCAGTTCATTAGCCTAAAAGTCTAAAAAATTCTCGCCGAAAGAGACAATTCCGACAAAGCAGCCACTCGGACAGGATCCTCAGAGAACAGCCGCATCGCGTATTCCGTGCCCATTTCGATTCCGAGCAGGCGCGCCCTGGTATTTTGAAGTTCGAGATAATTGAGGGTCTTCAGTTGCGATTGGTGGCATTTCATCAACTCATTCCAACGCTCATGTTCTTCCGAAATATCGACCACCAAAGATGCAGCCATGTTTTCACCCGGCTGGTTGCCCAAACCGGTGATTGCGTAATAATAAAGATGGCCGATGCGGTGAACGGGTTCTTCCCGCAACTCCGGCAGGCCGCCGTATCGTGCCAGCCGGGCCGCTTCACGGCTCAGCCGGCCCGCCTTCCAATGGTCTGGGTGCTGGGTTTTATGGTCCAGCGGAGCGAGCACAATCGAGGGATTTTGCTGCCGGATATGATAAGCGATGCCGTTGGCCGGTTTGCATTCGAGGTGGGCATCACCGCCCAAATCGATAAATTCAAGATCGGCCCCCATCAGCCGGGCCGCCTTTTGCGACTCCTCCACACGCTCTTCGGGCGTCCCGTTGCTCCCGGCCTCTCCCTTGCTCAAAACCAGCATGAAAACTCGATTCCCCTGGTCGATTTCCTTGAGCAGCAGCGCCCCGCACCCGAATTCGATGTCATCGGGATGAGCTCCTACGGCCAATATGGTTTCTTGAGGCATTGTTTCCTAACCAAAGATGACACAGATAATCGAATAAGGTTCTCGATGAATTGCTTCCGATAAACTGCCTCAATCCCGGGGTTTAGTCTTTCTCTACGCTGAAACGGCCCGGCCCCATGAACATTATGCTCAAAAAAACAAATGCCAGGGAAAGCGGGTTGGATATGTAGAAATTAAAATTTTCGATGCCGCTTAATCCTTTTACCGGCTCGACAATGTGGTGGCATACGGCCACACTCATGGTGCAGATCAGAAAAAAACACGCCGGGCGAACCAGAAAACCGACAATCAGAAGTAGCCCTCCCACGACCTCCGAAAAAGCCGCCATGAATCCCCAAAAAACGGGCCAGAAAGTGATCCCGAACATGGCCATACTGGAACCGAGCCACTCCCATTGCTCACTGCCGGAAAGAATCTTGGGCACCCCGTGGAACATCATCAATACCCCCACTGAAACCCGTAAAATGAGCAGCCCCAAGTCCCTGGCCATGAAAAATTTTTTAATGGAATATAAGTTCATCCGCGAAAAGAATAACTAAAATAAAAACATCCGATCCAATATCAAGGTTGAATGGTCTCCTCACAAGGATTTGCCAAGACGGAATTTCCTGTCATTTTGAGAAAAATTTTGCATATTGAAAACTTCGAGGGGAAAAGGACATTTCATCTGCCCGAATTGTGGCGCAGAAGTCCGCGTGGGGGCGTCGTCCTGCCCGGAATGCGGCTCCGATGAGAAAACCGGATGGAGTGAGGAAGCCGAAAGCGGCTTTAACGAATATCCGGCGGGCTACGGTGAGGATGCTGATTTTAACTACAAAGAGTTTCTGCGCCAGGAATTTGGGCAGGAACTGGATGCCACCCCAATCATTCTGACCAAAAAAAATCTTGTTGCCGCAATCTCCATCCTGTTGGCAATGGCACTTATCTGGCTCTGGATTTTTTGACCGAATAACCGGTTTATGACCGCAAGAGACCAAGGCCGAATCGCGTAACCATTTGACCTGTTACTTTTTTTGTGACTGTTTAATTAACCGAGGGAATGAAATACCCGCTGAATGATTCTAAACTCTGGAATTCCACATTATGCTGATTCTAATAATTCTCGCCAGTTGCCTGATATGCCTGGCGGCTTATAAATTTTACGGTGATTTTCTGGTTCGACGCTGCGGCCTGGACAATTCCATTGAAACGCCGGCCTGCTCGATAAACGACGGCGTCGATTTTGTGCCCACCCGCACATCGGTCCTGTTCGGGCACCATTTTTCCTCCATAGCCGGGGCCGGTCCCATCGTTGGGCCCATTTTGGCCGGCATGTATTTCGGCTGGGGGCCCACCTGGATCTGGATACTCATCGGGGCCATCTTCGTCGGCGGCATCCACGATTTTGGCAGCACTTTCATGTCCATCCGCAGCCGGGGCCGCTCCATTGTAGATACCACCCGTAATCTGGTGGGAGAAGGCACCGGCAAACTCTTCGCCATCTTTGTCGTCCTGGCGCTGCTTTATGTCATCATCGTATTTCTCGACCTGACGGCGGGAACGTTCGCCACCCAGCCGGAAGTGGCGACCTCCTCCGGTTGGTTCGTAATCATGGCCCTCATATTCGGGTTCGTTCTCTCCCGAACAAAGATTTCCATGAAAAAAGCGGTCTTCATTTTCGTGCCGCTCACTTTTCTCGGATTATGGGTGGGCCATACTTTCCCGGCCCCGCCAATGGACAAAAATTTTTGGACATTATTGATCCTGGCCTACTGCCTGATCGCCGCCGTCCTGCCCGTACAAGTGCTTTTGCAGCCGCGTGATTTCCTCAGTTCCACCTTTCTCTATGCCATGCTTGCGTTGGGGGGCGTTGGGTTGCTCTTCGCCAATGCCCCCATGGAGTTGGAATTTTTCAAAAGCTGGCGGCACGAAGACGCCGGCATGCTCGTGCCCATACTCTTTATCACGGTGGCCTGTGGGGCCTGCAGCGGTTTTCACAGCATGGTAGCCAGCGGGACGACCTCCAAACAAATCCGGGTCGAGACCGATATCAAAAAGATTTCATTTGGCGGAATGCTGGTGGAAGGCATCCTCGCCACATTTTCACTGGCCTGTATTGCCGTTCTCAGTTCCTCCGCCATAGAAGGATCCTCGCCCGTAAGCATATTCGCTCAAGGCTCGGCGATCTTTCTGGGCGCTCTGGGCATTCCGCAAAGTCTTTCCATTGAGTTCACCCTGCTGGCCGTAAGCACCTTTCTTCTCACCACCCTCGATACCTGCACCCGCCTGACCCGCTTTCTGATCGAAGAAATGCTAAACCTGCATAACAATTACAGCAGGTACCTGGGCACTTTGGGGGTTCTCATAATTCCGGGCTATTTTACCTTTCAGACATTTGATGGTCAACCGGCCTGGAAGGCTATCTGGCCTCTTTTCGGCGCTACCAACCAATTGCTGGCCGCCCTCGCCCTGGTTACCTTCGTGGTATTCCTCAAGGCCCGCCGCATCCGCTACGGATTCGTCCTCATCCCGGCCATCGTCATGGTTATCATGCCCCTGACCGCCCTGGTCATGATGGTCAACAAATACGGGCCCCTCTCGATGCTCGGCTCCATTTCCCTCGGCATGCTGCTGCTGGGGATCTACGTGGTCGGCATGTCCGCCAAATTTGTCGTCGGCAGCAGTTCCGGGTTGCGGCAAATATCAAGTCCTGAAACCTGACACCTGCCTCTGGCCTCCTATTTCCTGCCGCGCTCGATGAAGCGTTTTTCCTTAACCTTGTTGGCTTTTTTGCCAATTCGTTCGCGCATATAATACATGCGGGCTCGCATGACCACGCTTTCCCGGTCGACCTCAATCATATCGATATTGGGCGAGTGGACGGGGAAGACACGCTCAACGCCCTCGCCATAGGCGATGCGGCGAACGGTAAAGGTCTCATGGATGCCAGGGCCTTTGCGCGCAATGACGATGCCGGAAAAAATCTGCACCCTTTCCTTGCCCCCTTCACGCACCTTGGTATGGACGCGCACACCATCCCCGACTTTAAAATGGTCGCGGTTTTCTTTCAGTTGGTCTTTAGTAATCTCTTGCAGGATCTGGTTCATTATTCGGATTCCTTTTTATTTATTAAATCGGGTCGTCGGGCGCGTGTTTTTTTGAGGCTGCGCTCTTTCCTCCACTGTTCAATGGCCGCATGGTTACCGGTCAACAAGATTTCCGGAACACTCATTCCGCGAAACTCCGCTGGCCGGGTATATTGCGGAAAGGAGAGCAAGTTGCCGGTGAAGCTGTCCTGGGTCAAGGATTTTTCCTCTCCCAACACACCGGGCACATGGCGGCACACCGCATCGATCAGAACGGCCCCCCCCAAGGTTCCATTGGTGAGAACAAAATCCCCGATACTCACCTCCCTGTCCACCAAAGCATTCCGCACCCGCTGATCGATTCCTTCGTAATGGCCGCTGATAATTATCAGGTGCGCATTGTTGGCGGCCAATTCTCGCGATAATGGAAGATTGAGCGGCTCCCCATCCGGAGTCATGAATATGACCGTGCAATGGGGGGAGCGCAGTTCTTCGATAGCGGCAAAAAGGGGTTCCGGTTTTAGGACCATTCCGGCCCCTCCGCCAAAGGGCCGGTCATCGGTCGTAAAGTGTTTGTCGCTGGCCCAATCCCGCAGATTATGAACTTTAATCTCCAGAATCCCCCGCTGCCAAGCCCGCCCGATCATACTCTCCTCCAAAAATCCCGAGACCATGGCCGGAAAAAGTGTTACCAAATCGATTTTCAACGCTGGGGACATGGCAGCCATCGGGTATATGCGCCTACATCAATTCGACCCAAACCAAAGCCGGGCCTACTGGATTGCATTAGATAAACTAAGCCGGGTCTTCCGGCTTTTTTTCAGTCACGTCTTCGCTTGAAGACTCCGCAACCGCTTCACTCTCAACTTCTTCAGCTTGAGCTTCAGCTTCAGTCCCGGAATCGTCTTCCGAAACTTCAGCCGGTTCCGAGGATTCCTCGGCAGCCGTATCCGCAACTTCCACTTCCTTCTCCTCTACCGCCGGTTCCTCCACGGCAGCTTCCGCCTCAATCTCGACTTCAGCTTCTACCTCGACAGATTCTTCACCAACGGGTTCAGGAGATGCCGCTTCTTCCGTTTCGGCCACGGCCACAGCCACAGCTTCAACTTCCTCAGTCACCTCCGCAACAGTCGCCTCGACCTCGGCGGCGGGGGCGGTAATTTCTGCTTCCGGCTCTACTGGGGCCGCCTCGACTTCTTCCACTTCCGGTTCGGCCATTCTTGCAATACGAGCCTGCTTGATGAGCGATCTTGCCGTGTCCGTGGGTTGCGCCCCCACACTGAGCCAATAATCGATGCGATCCGCCTTCAACGAAAGCCGATCAGCTTCTTTGGAAGCCTGAGGGGTGTAAGTCCCTAAAATTTCCACAAAACGACCATCCCGCGGTGAACGGGATTCAGCCGCTACCATGCGGTAAACGGGAGCATGTTTAGCCCCGCGACGTTGCAATCTTATCTTAACTGCCATGCAATTGAATTGTTTACTTGTTTGATGCCAAAAATATGAAAAGGCGAAAGGAAAGCGCCTAGGTCATTTCTTGTCAAGCCGCATTAGAAAATTATGCCCTCCTGTATATTGCATCTTGCCATTGACCGCAAGAATTGCATACGAGCTAAATTTTACAGCAAGCAAATGACAAAAAGGAATCTATTATGTTAAGGGCAGGCATCGTCGGTTTACCCAATGTGGGTAAATCCACCCTCTTCAACGCTTTAACCCGTTCCCGCAAAGCCGATGCGGAAAACTACCCATTTTGCACCATCGAACCAAATGTCGGCGTGGTCCAGGTGCCCGATGAACGGCTAGAGCCTCTGGCCAAAATAGGCACATCGGCGGCCATCATCCCGGCCGCCTTCGAATTCGTCGATATTGCCGGTTTGGTGGCCGGAGCCAGCGAGGGGGAAGGCCTCGGAAATCGCTTCCTCTCCCATATTCGGGAGGTGGACGCTATCATCCAGGTTGTCAGATGTTTCCAGGACAAGGATGTGGTCCACCTCATGGGGGCCGTGGACCCGGTCCGGGACATTGAGACCATCACCACCGAACTCATTCTGGCGGACTTGCAATCAACCGAAAACCAGTTGAAAAAAAATACCAAAAAAGCCCGCGGTGGAGACAAGGAGGCCGCGGACAATATTGCCCTGCTGGAACGGCTCATGCCCCACCTCAATGAAATGAATCCGGCCATTACCCTGCCCCTTTCCGATGAAGAACAGCCGGTTTTAAATAGGCTTTGCCTGCTTTCCGCCAAACCAATCCTCTATGCCTGCAATATTTCCGAAAGCGATTTGGCCAACCCCCGATCCAACCCATTCGTGGCGCAGGTGGAGCAATACGTGAAAGACCGGCATGACGCTGAAACTTGCGTCATTTGCAGCAAACTGGAGCAAGACCTGGCTGAATTGAGCAAAGATGAGGCCGCCGAATACATAGCAGAACTGGGAGCCGAGGGTTCAGGCGTGGACGATCTCATAAAAACCGCTTTCGGACTTCTCGGATTGGCCACTTTTCTCACCGTGGGGGAAGAAGAAGCCCGCGCCTGGACTTTCCAGTTGGGCATGAAAGCCCCCCAATGCGCCGGCGTCATACACACCGATTTCGAGAAAGGTTTCATTAAGGCAGAAGTGGTTTCCTTTGAAGACCTGGTAAAAGCCGGGAGCATCGCAGAGGCCCGTCAAGCTGGGAAATACCGGCTGGAAGGCAAAGACTACCCGTTCAAAGACGGCGACGTAGTCCTATTCCGCTTTAATGTTTAAAAAGCGGAACCGGGTCGGAAAAAAGCCGCCAGTCCCAGGCCAGAAAAATCAGGGATACCAATCCAGCAGGTGGACTTTTATGTCAGGATCTTCCCCCACCAACTCGCTGAATTTTTTTACATCGCTATGGGTCCCGTCCCGGCTGCGATAATGAAATGGAATAACATTCCGGGGTTTGAATTCCAGAACCGCGCTGGCGGCCTGCTCCACCTCCATGGTATAGGGAGAGTTCATGCAGACAAAGGCGACATCGATATTTACCAATTGCCGCATTTCCGGAATATCCTCCGTATCCCCCGAAATATAAACCCGCAAGCCATCAAAATCTATAACGTACCCATTTCCCCGGCCCTTGGTGTGAAACCGGGCCCGATCGGAAGATATATTGTACATGGGTATTGCCTTGATATTAATCCCCCCTAAATAAGCCGTACTGCCGTTGATGAGTATTTCCATCTTTTTCTTCAACCCCCTCAATTCCTTCGGCTTCTTTGACTGCTTTGGCTTAACTGACCTGCTTGCCCTCTCTCTAACGACAACCTTAGGCCCGAAAATGCGGGTTTTACCGGATACAACACCCTCCATTGTATCCCAGTCCAAATGATCCCCATGAAAATCCGTAATCAATATAATATCGGGCCGGGGGTATTTGCTGAACTTGCCGGAACCGCCCACCGGATCCACATAAACAGTGGTGCCATCATGTTGCAGAACCACCGTGCTATGTTCTATGGGGTAAACGGTGAGGCTGCCCGCTTCCGACGAGATAATTTGCCCCACCGGATTGGCAGGCGATTTTGTATCGGCCGCCCGGCCCATGAACGGCAAGCCAAAAGCCAGCATAAAGGCAACCATTGAGAAAATAACATTAACGCGCATAATTCTCTTTACCTCGAAATGCCATAAAACCAAATACAAAGTTGAACAGCGGGAAAAAAACTGGAGAAACCCGAGGATATCCGACAAAGATAATCGCTAGCACAAACTCCAATAATTTAAAAGATCAAAATAAAAGGGGACTGACCTGGGAACAATGAATCGCCTCTCATGGCGCCCCGGCATTCAGCACCCTGAATCCTGACCCTTTTTCTCAGAAACTTTGAATCAGCGCGTTAGCTATACCGGCTGATAATATCCTGTAGGTTCTCTTGGGTTCTCTCGCAGATATTGGCAAAATCGTCCTCGGTAAAGCCCAGGTATTCAAGCGCCAATTGTTTTTCGTCCAAATCGGCCGCCCCCATGGCAGTTCCCGCGCCGATTGTCTTGGCGACGATATTTGCCATTTGCACAACATAAGGCAAAGGTTCGTCCAATTCTTCCGGCGTGTGATGGTAAATGATGCCTTTGACAATGGCTTCGGGTAGTTTCCATTGCTGGGCCACCAATCCGCCGACCTCTCCATGATGGACCAGCAAAAGATCCGATTCGGCCTGCCGTTCGCTGGCCCCGCCCATCTGACGAGCCTCAGCCAGCAGCCGCAGGGCGTCTGAATCCAAAAACCGCATGAGGACCAGTTTGCCCACATCATGGAGCAATGCGGTGGTAAAACTTTCGTGAGGAATTTCTACCGAGGTGAGACCTCGAAAAATTTCAACGGCCAGAGCCGAAGCAATGGAATGTTTCCACAATTCGCCTTCGGTCAGTCCATATTCGGGGATGGACTGGTCGAAGTCCTTTCGTACGCTAGAGGCAATGGCCACTTCCAGAATGATTCCGGTGCCCATGCGCATAACCGCTTCGTCGACGGATGTTACCGGCGCCAGACTGGCGCTGGCGGCGGAATTTGCCCATCGCAAGACCTTGGCCGTTAGCGATTGGTCAAAAGAAATTACCTCGGCAATCTCGTTCAGGTCGCAATCATCTTTGACTACCAAAGACGCCAGGCGAGTCACGCTTACCGGCAGAGGCGTCAAGTCGCTTGAACTGCTTATCACATCGTCTAGATTGATCATGGGTAATAAGTGATTTGATATTTAATTAAAAAATAATTTTATGCCAACGGCTTGAGATTTAATGTTGCCCAACGGTTTTCCACTACTCATTACCCACGCACTCTATAACAGGTTGTGCGGTGCAGCCTTAATATCTCGAATGAATCATCCAGGTTGATGGTCGTTTCGGCCGCCCCCAAAAATAAATAACCGCCCGGTTTGAGCAAGGTTTTGACCTTGCGCAGGATCTCCCTTTTGACCTCCGGGGCGAAGTAAATCATAACGTTTCTTAAAAAAATGACATCCATCATGGGCATAATAGGCCAGGTTCATTCTACGATACTCGATCATATCCCTGATTTCCTTCTTGATGCGCGCGTTGTGGCCATCCTGTGCAAAGTATTTCACCATCAGCTGGGCCGGCAGACCCCGATTCAGTTCCAGTTTGGAGTAGAGTCCCGCTTTAGCCCGCTCGATCATTTCACTGGAAAGATCGCACCCTAGAATTCTGATATTCCAATCGGAATGGAGCAGAAAGTATTCCCTCAGGAGCATGGCAATGGTATAGGGTTCTTGTCCACTGGAGCAGGCCGCGCACCAAATCTGTAAATCTTTATGCGCGTTGTTCCTGACAAAAATCTCGGGCAGAACTTTATGCCGCAGTACCTCAAAAGGGTGGATGTCCCGAAACCAGGAGGTCTCATTCGTGGTCATGGCGTCGATAACGCTTTCCTGCAATAGCGCGTCGTGGCCAAATCGCAATTTATTGATCAATTCTTCTAGCGAACCCAAGCCGTTTTTTCGGATCACTTGCAAGAGCCGCGATTCGACCAAATACTCCTTGCCATCGTCCAGGACAATGGCGGATCGATCATTGACGAAGTCACGAATGAATTCGAAGTCGACGCGGCTTATGGAAAAAGTGACCATTTTTTTTCGGCTTTTTGTTACGGAATGTTTAATGGGCCATCCTCACTTCACGAATGTTGCGAGAGTTTTTTTTTCGCACTTCCCTGAGGATGGTCGGAGCAATTTGTTCGATCGGCAGGATTTTTTCCGCCAGGCCAGCTTCGGCCACATATCCGGGCATACCCCAGACCACGCTGGACTCCTCATCCTGGACAAAAACCCGGCCTCCCTCCTCAATGATATCCCCGGCCCCTCGCAACCCATCCTTGCCCATGCCGGTGAGCACAATTGACAAGCTGTTGGCCCCATAGGTCCTGGCCACGGAACGAAAAAGCGTGTCCACCGCCGGGCGGCAGGAATTTTCCGGGGAATCCTGGTTCAGCTCGAGCGTTTTACTGACAACACTTCCGCCAATCGTCATATGAAAATTTCCCGGCGCAATCCAGGCTTGTCCCGGTTTCAGGACAGCCCGGTGTAGCCTTCGTAAACCTCGATGCGGGACTGCTTGGACAAGCTTTTAGCCAGCAACCCGGTAAAAGTAGGGGGCATGTGCTGCACGATAACGATAGGCACGGGGAAATACGATGGAAAGAATGGAATGATTTTAGCCAAGGCATTGGGTCCTCCCGTGGACACCCCGATGGCCAAAATATCGATATTGGCCTGAACGGAAACGCCTTTTCGAGGAATTATTCTTTTTTGCGCAGCCACTGGCATGGCGGAAGGCCAAGGCATCCGGGTCGATATGTTTTTAACGGTTGGGCAAAGGGCCTTCACCTTGGGGTTGAGCTCATTCTTGATTTGAGCGAAAGCTTCATTGATATTGCGAATTTGTGAAGGCTTGGTTACGTAATCCCTGGCCCCCAAGCGCAGAGCTTCCAGTGTGGATGAGGCCGCCCGCTCTGTAATCGCACTGAACATGATGACCGGCAAACTCGGATATTTTTGCCGGATTATGGCCAAGGTTTGCAAACCATCCATCTCTGGCATTTCCACGTCCAGAGTGATAAGGTCGGGATTGAGTTGGGGGATTTTAGCAATCGCCATCTTGCCATTGGGCGCGGTGCCGGCCACTTCCAGAGCCTCATCAGTGGACAGAGCTTTTGAGATTATTTTTCGAAAAACGGCCGAATCATCGACAACTAAAATTCGTGCTTTATCCATTCTCCAAAACCTTTAAATAACTCCCATCAGGGTCAGCTTGCTTAATAAATCTTCTTTCGTAAAAGGCTTCATGAGGTACTCGTTGGCCCCCGCGTCGAGGGCTTTGACAACTTTGTCGAGTTCGTTTTCCGTCGTCACCATCATAATGCACAATCCCTCATTTTCGGATTTGGCGCGAGCGTTGCAAACGAACTCATAGCCATCCATAACGGGCATGTTCCAATCGACCAAAGCCAAGTCCAAATCGCCGTTTTCCTCCAGTCTGTTGAGGGCCTGTTGTCCATCGGCCGCTTCCACCGTGTCGAAGCCCAATTCTCTGAGGATTTTGCTGAGGAATTTCCGTAAGGTTCTGGAGTCGTCAACTATCAATGCATTCATAATTTAATCGGGATTACTGTTATCGTTTAAAAATACAGGGTAAACGGAGGCTGTGGCCGCCCATCATTCCGAGGCCCCAACCGGCATTCATCCTTCCGAATCTTTATCGGCAGCTTTTTACGACAAAACAGTCCCATTTAACTGTTTTTTCTTTGCGATATTTTTTATAATTCCCCGCAATAGAGTTATTATCGGCTCTCACTAAACTGCTGCATAAATTCCCCGGTTACAGTTGCGCTTCGGCTCATCTTTGGCCGACTAACGCCTGCGCTCGGCATAAATAGATTTTGGCGCAAATTGCGGGCGTGTCCGTGCAATAATTTACCAAGGGAACGTTGCAGCACACCTTGTGCTTCATGGTGGCCCCGGCCAGCCGCAAGGGCTAAGCCTGAATTTTATCCCCGTAAGTTATATGTTTTGATAAATGTATCGTGTCCGCTTTTGTGTTATTTAAAGTTCAAAGCCGAAAATTCGAATATCTTGTCTATGTCCAGCGTCATAAGGAGTTTGTCCTTCAGTTTGGTAGTGTATTAAGTAGGAATGGTGGCTAATTCTTGATTATATTGATGAATGAAAAGTCTCAGACAGGTTTCATGCATACTCTTAACCCGGATATTTCGTAAAAAAAGTATCGTTGATATGCTTAACTGCTGATATACAGCAGGATAGATCAATAATTAAAGCAATATCAGCGATGACAAAAGGTAAACAATCAAAGCTACAGTTGACAAGGGTAAAAGGCCGCCGTGTGCGGGTTGATTTCAAGGGCGGAGAGGTTACTTCGGATGCCGGACTGCTTTTGATCCGGGAAGTGGATCGGCAGTTGGGCTTGACCGAACGAGCGGCCCGACAGTTAGTGGACAAACGGCAGAAGGGCAAAGTACGCCATGAGGTATTGGGGATGCTGCGGCAGCGCGTTTACGGGCTGGTGGCGGGCTATGAGGATTTGAACGACTTTGATACCCTGCGCCACGATCCATTGTTGCAAACGGTAACGGGGCGCATTGAAACGTTGGCCAGCGCGCCGACTGTGTGTCGTTTTGAAAACGGGCAGGATCGGCGGGCGGCCTTTGCGGTAAACGAGCTGTTGGTCGAACAGTTCATGGGCTCCTTTGCCGAGGAACCCGAAGAGATCATCCTGGACTTTGACGCCACCGACAATCCGGTGCACGGGCTCCAGGAGGGACGTTTTTTCCACGGTTATTATGATCATTACTGTTTTCTGCCGCTATATGTTTTTTGCGGTGATCAGCTGCTGGTGGCCTACCTGCGGCCGAGCAAGATCGATGCCAGCAAGCATGCCGGGGCCATCCTCAAATTGCTGGTTAAACGGATTCGCCAAAGCTGGCCCCGTACGCGGATTATTTGGCGCGCCGACAGTGGATTTTGTCGAGACCGGATACTCTCTTGGTGCGACCGCAACGAAGTTAGTTACATCGTGGGGATGGCTCGCAATGCACGCTTGCAGCAAGACGCCCAGCAGTTGCAAAAGCAGGCCAAAGAATGGTTCGAACTAAGGGGTAAAAAACAACGGTTATTCCAGGACTTCGTCTATGCTGCCGATTCGTGGCGATGGCTGCGGTTGGTCATCCATAAAGCCGAACACACCGCACAGGGGTCCAACCCGCGCTTCGTGGTGACGAACCTGCCGGGCGATCCCCAGGAGCTTTACGACAAGGTATACTGTGGCCGCGGTGAAATGGAGAACCGAATCAAGGAACAGATGCAATTGTTCAGCGAGCGCACCAGCGCCCATCAATGGTGGGCCAATCAGTGGCGATTGCTCTTGTCGGCGCTGGCCTACACCTTGATGGAAGCCATGCGCCGGTTAGCCTTAAAAGGGACGAAGTGGGCGCGGGCCCAATGCCACACCCTGCGGCTCAAATTAATCAAGATCGGAGCGGTCATCGTGCGCAACACCCGAACGATTCACTTTCACCTAAGTGAGAGTTATCCTTGGGCCAGTCTTTTCAACCATGCGGCCCGCCGATTGGTGCCAACCTAAAGGGTGCATTGGTGCTGCCCCCGGCACTACCGAACCAATGGGGGAAAGGGGGCAGTGTCTCTACACCCTGAAAAACACCTAAAAATCAAGACGATCTGCTCAAAATACAAAGAAATCCATCTCCAATAGCAATAACGAGCCAAACTTTACCCTTCATGAAATATCCGGGTTAAGCTTGGAAAAGGAGAGGGTTTTGCGTGTGAAACGACCCAGTCGTTGGCGCAGGGTATTGTTCCATCGTTCCACATGGGCCGTTTCACCGGTTTCTTTTCCCACGGAGCGGTTATGAGGAAAGACTTCATCATAAGTGCTCCAAAAGTCGCTGTAGGTGGCACATCTTTTGTAGGCCCGTGGCAGACGCTCGTAAAGTTCCCGGCAACGATACCAATCCCGAGGCCCAATGGCATAGGAGAGGATTTGACGGGTGCGTCGGCAAAGAGCGATCCAAACCCATTGGGCATCGCTCTTGCGCCCCACAAAAGACCACAGTTCGTCCAGTTCAATGACATCATGGCGGCGGGCCGCAAGAATCGTGCTTTTGAGCGGTCGCAGCGATTGTCGTTTTTTTTAACCAACTCAAACCGGTGTTGGGACTCACCCCGAAGGCGCGCTGTAAACCGCGTAGACTGCTGCGTTCCTGATAGACTCGAAGGATCATTTCTTTTTGCTCTTCGGTGTATTTCACTGTGGGGTTTTCGCGGCTTTGTTTACCACAATCATGGCAGCGGTAGCGCTGTTTATGGTTGGGCGTCTTGCCAAATTTAATGATATTTTCACTTCCACAGTGCCGACAATTAATAATTTTAGTAACCATGCACTAAGAATAAACTGCCTAACGCTATTTGTACAGCTAAAAATACAAAATAACATTCTTTTTTTATACACTACCTTCAGTTTGTAAGCGCCGGTGGTTAATTCCTTCGCCTTACCGCGAAGATTTTGCGGAGGAGACTCATAAATTCCGTCATCCACTTCGATCACGTCACCGATTTCATCGACCAGTAGACTAACGGCTCCATCATCTGTTTTAATAATCACATTCATGGGCACATCCTCCTTCTTGCGCTGTTTCAGGCCCAATCGGCGGCGCAGGTCAATGGCGGTGACGATTTGACCGCGTAAATTGATCAGACCCTTGATGACGGAATCGGCCAGCGGCACGCTCGTCATATCCTGGACGTTCTTTACGTTGATTCCGTAGAATTTTCCGCCTACATAAAAAGTACAATATTGATTCAATTCAGCCATGCTATTTCAAATTTGAAGATTAGTTTAATTGACTCCAATGGTCTCGTAGAAATTAGGATCGGCGGATTTTATAATTTCGGAAACATCAAGCAACTCCGTGACTTTTTTCTGTATAATAGCCGTGCCAATGATTCCCCGACGATTCATGCCAGGCTTCAGATCGAAGTCTTCTTCTACAATATCCTGGATGTTTTTCACGATCAAACCAACGCTCTTTCCATTTTCCGAATAAACCACTATTTTAAGCGCATCTTCCTCATTCTCGTCTCTTCTTGCCGATTGATTACCAATAGCATCGTCAAGGTTAATAAGGGGCAGGATTTCGCCTCTGTATTGAACTACGCTTCGGCTGCCCGCCAATTCCAGGGAATCGCTCGGAATTTCCTCCAACCGCGATATCGCGGATAACTGAATGGCCATGCGGGAAGAAGCGCCGGATTCAATGAGTAACAAACTCTGTCGCTCTGAGGCGGCCGTTTCCAATCGATTATCGGCTTCCTGCATGGATTTGTTATGGTCTTTCCCCAAAATTCTGGAGCAGTTGGCAATACCCATGACATCGAGGATGAGGGCGACTTGGCCATCTCCCATGATAGTGGCCCCGGCGTAACAGGTGATTTCTTTAAGTGTCTTCCCCAAAGGTTTGACAACGATTTCCTCGGTGTCGTTTATTTTGTCCACGACCAGACCAAATTGATGATCGTCTGCCTGCAAGACGACTATGCTGACCGATTCGTCCTGCAAGGACCCATTGCCGTTTTCACTACCCGAATCCAATTCAAGTACTTCATCTAGAAAGACAATCGGCAGGAGGTTCCCTCTAAGACGGTAAACCGGGGTTCCCTGTATGAATTCGATAACGCTTTTGTTTTCCAGCCGGACCAACTCCAAAAGACTGACCTGGGGGATGGCGAAGCGCTCATCGCGGCAGGAAACGGTCAGGGCGGGGATGATGGCCAAGGTCAGGGGAATCCTGATTTTTATAGTGGTGCCCTCCCCCGGTTTGCTCAGAATATCTATGGAACCGCCAATCTTTTCGATGTTGGTTTTGACCACATCCATGCCGACTCCGCGGCCGGATACATTGGTCACGTTTTTCGCCGTCGAGAGTCCCGGCAGGAAGAGCAAGTTGGTTTTTTCCTGTGCCGTTAAGTTTTCGGCCTGACTTTCCGTTAGGAGTCCTAATTTAATGGCCTTCCCAAGTACGCGATCAAAGTCAATGCCTCCTCCATCATCGGAAATTTCTATATTGACCTTACCCCCCTCGTGAAAGGCTCGCAACAGCAACGTCCCCTCCTCGGGCTTATTCGCTGCCCGCCTCACGTCCGGCAATTCGATTCCGTGGTCGGCCGAATTACGCACGATGTGGGTCAATGGGTCCTTTATCGCCTCAATCAACGTTTTATCCAATTCGGTTTCCTTGCCCTCCATCTCAAGGTTGATTTTTTTGCCGCATTGGCTGGCCAGGTCCCTGACCACGCGAGGAAATTTATTCCATATGTTGCCGATGGGCTGCATGCGGGTTTTCATAACTCCCTCCTGCAACTCGGTAGCAATCAAATTTAGGCGTTGGGACATGGCGCTGAAGTTGGCGTCTTCCTGGTTGGCGGTATATTGTAAAATTTGGTTTCGGGTCAAAACAAGTTCGCCCACCAAAGCCATCAAATTATCGAGTAGACTAACTCCCACCCTGATACTTCCTTCACTCACTTTGACCGCTGCAGTTTCATTCGGGTTGACGCCTAACTGAGTAAGTTCGATAGGTTCATCCTCTCCTTTGGCAGTTACATCCTTTACAGGTGGCGTAGCTGGGGCTTTGGTAGAAGCCGCTTCCTCATCTAGCTTCCTCATCTATCGGCTTCACTTGCGGAAGGTCTATTTCCTCAATCGTTGGTGGTTCCTCTTTTTGTATTTTTAAAACAGCTACGGGAGCTGGAACGGGAGTTTCCTCGCCATCCTCTTCGGCCAAACAGGTAATCATTTCGATAAGCGATGAGTAATCGCCATCGCCCTCAGTCTTACTGCTAACCCGGATATTTCGTAAAAAAAGTATCGTTGATATGCTTAACTGCTGATATACAGCAGGATAGATCAATAATTAAAGCTACAGTTGACAAGGGTAAAAGGCCGCCGTGTGCGGGTTGATTTCAAGGGCGGAGAGGTTACTTCGGATGCCGGACTGCTTTTGATCCGGGAAGTGGATCGGCAGTTGGGCTTGACCGAACGAGCGGCCCGACAGTTAGTGGACAAACGGCAGAAGGGCAAAGTACGCCATGAGGTATTGGGGATGCTGCGGCAGCGCGTTTACGGGCTGGTGGCGGGCTATGAGGATTTGAACGACTTTGATACCCTGCGCCACGATCCATTGTTGCAAACGGTAACGGGGCGCATTGAAACGTTGGCCAGCGCGCCGACTTTGTGTCGTTTTGAAAACGGGCAGGATCGGCGGGCGGCCTTTGCGGTAAACGAGCTGTTGGTCGAACAGTTCATGGGCTTCTTTGCCGAGGAACCCGAAGAGATCATCCTGGACTTTGACGCCACCGACAATCCGGTGCACGGGCTCTAGGAGGGACGTTTTTTCCACGGTTATTATGATCATTACTGTTTTCTGCCGCTATATGTTTTTGCGGTGATCAGCTGCTGGTGGCCTACCTGCGGCCGAGCAAGATCGATGCCAGCAAGCATGCCGGGGCCATCCTCAAATTGCTGGTTAAACGGATTCGCCAAAGCTGGCCCCGTACGCGGATTATTTGGCGCGCCGACAGTGGATTTTGTCGAGACCGGATACTCTCTTGGTGCGACCGCAACGAAGTTAGTTACATCGTGGGGATGGCTCGCAATGCACGCTTGCAGCAAGACGCCCAGCAGTTGCAAAAGCAGGCCAAAGAATGGTTCGAACTAAGGGGTAAAAAACAACGGTTATTCCAGGACTTCGTCTATGCTGCCGATTCGTGGCGATGGCTGCGGTTGGTCATCCATAAAGCCGAACACACCGCACAGGGGTCCAACCCGCGCTTCGTGGTGACGAACCTGCCGGGCGATCCCCAGGAGCTTTACGACAAGGTATACTGTGGCCGCGGTGAAATGGAGAACCGAATCAAGGAACAGATGCAATTGTTCAGCGAGCGCACCAGCGCCCATCAATGGTGGGCCAATCAGTGGCGATTGCTCTTGTCGGCGCTGGCCTACACCTTGATGGAAGCCATGCGCCGGTTAGCCTTAAAAGGGACGAAGTGGGCGCGGGCCCAATGCCACACCCTGCGGCTCAAATTAATCAAGATCGGAGCGGTCATCGTGCGCAACACCCGAACGATTCACTTTCACCTAAGTGAGAGTTATCCTTGGGCCAGTCTTTTCAACCATGCGGCCCGCCGATTGGTGCCAACCTAAAGGGTGCATTGGTGCTGCCCCCGGCACTACCGAACCAATGGGGGAAAGGGGGCAGTGTCTCTACACCCTGAAAAACACCTAAAAATCAAGACGATCTGCTCAAAATACAAAGAAATCCATCTCCAATAGCAATAACGAGCCAAACTTTACCCTTCATGAAATATCCGGGCTAACGATATGATCAAGCATTTCCCGGACGGCGTCGCCCATGGACAAGAGGATATTGTGAAGTGGACGGGGTTGTTTGGACAATTTTGACGTGGGATTAAGGTGGAAATCGTGTTCATATTATTTTTTAAAAATATATTTTGTCCTTAGCCAAAGACGGGCACGCAGGTGCCCGCAAGCTGTATTGGCGGGGAGGTTGGTTTTGCTCCGATTGCATGGACTTCGGCCGGGGTCCGGTAGCCCAGGGCTTGGTGGGGGCGCAGGTGGTTGTAGAAGTCCAGGTAGCGGGCTATCCCTTCGCTGGCTTCCTTTGCCGTGGCGTATTCGCGCAGGTAAATGTCTTCATACTTGAGGGTTCTCCAAAAGCGTTCAACAAATATGTTGTCCAGGTAGCGGCCACGCCCGTCCATGCTGATGCGCACCCCGGCTTGCCCCAGCACCGAGGTGAACTCGCTGCCGGTAAACTGGCTGCCTTGATCGGTGTTGAAGATTTGAGGTTGGGCCCGCCTCAGAGCTTCCTCCAGGGCGAGCACACAGAAGCGGCTCTCCAGGGTGTTGGAAAGCTGCCAGCTCAACACGTAGCGGCTGAACCAGTCCAACACCACGGTCAAGAAAAGGAATCCTCGGCTCAGCCGCAGGTAAGTGATGTCGCTGCACCATACCTGGTCGGGCCGCTCGACCGCCAAACCCCGCAGCAGATAAGGGAAAATGCGGTGCTGCCGGTGCCCCTGGCTCAAGTTTCGACGCGGATAAATAGCCTCCAGGCCCATTTGGCGCATGAGCCGCTGGATGCGGCCTCGTCCCACTGCATGGCCCTCTCGACGCAGCCACTGGGTCATCCGGCGAGAACCAAAAAACGGATATTGGGTGTAGAGCTCATCCATGCGATGCATGTAGAGAACGTTCTGCTCGCACTGGGCACGGGCCCGATAGTAATAGCTGCCGCGGGCCAGCCCCAGCAACTGACATTGCCTGCCGATACTGATTTTTCCTTGAAGTGGTTGCACCATCTTGCGCCTCTCACCAACCGAATTGTTCAGACTTTTTTTTTAGCCAATCGCATTCTACTTTCAGCTTTCCAATCTCCTGGTAAAGGTGATCTTTTTCCGTCTCGTTGTCCTTGCTGAGAGTCTGCCGCTGGCGCGAAAACAGCTCCGTTGCTCCCTGCAAAAGCTGCTTCTTCCATTGGGTCACCTGGTTGGGATGCACCTCAAAACGACCGGCGATCTCGTTGATGGTATGAGCGCCCCTGATGGCTTCCAGGGCCACTCGGGCTTTAAACTCAGCACTGTATTGTCTTCTCTTTCGTGATTTAATAACATTCATAGGTTAGCGGATTTAGTGGTTCAAGACCACCTTATTCCACTGTCCAGTTTTCCCCGTCCATTTCATTGATGATTCCAATATGGACCTTCAGTTTACCGTCGCGAACCAGGCTGAGGAGGTTTTCTCCGGCATGGGCCAACTTTTCCAGCTTGCTAAAGGATAAAAAACCGCTCGTACCCTTAATGGTATGAACAGTGCGGAAAATACTGGCGATGGTTTCTTTCGATTCGGGGTCCTTTTCCAGAACAACCAAATCTCTGTCTAGTTGATCGAGGCCTTCAGTGCTCTCAATCATAAATTCCTGGGTAGTGTATAAAAAAAGAATGTTATTTTGTATTTTTAGCTGTACAAATAGCGTTAGGCAGTTTATTCTTAGTGCATGGTTACTAAAATTATTAATTGTCGGCACTGTGGAGGTGAAAATATCATTAAATTTGGCAAGACGCCCAACCATAAACAGCGCTACCGCTGCCATGATTGTGGTAAACAAAGCCGCGAAAACCCCACAGTGAAATACACCGAAGAGCAAAAAGAAATGATCCTTCGAGTCTATCAGGAACGCAGCAGTCTACGCGGTTTACAGCGCGCCTTCGGGGTGAGTCCCAACACCGTTTTGAGTTGGTTAAAAAAAACGACAATCGCTGCGACCGCTCAAAAGCACGATTCTTGCGGCCCGCCGCCATGATGTCATTGAACTGGACGAACTGTGGTCTTTTGTGGGGCGCAAGAGCGATGCCCAATGGGTTTGGATCGCTCTTTGCCGACGCACCCGTCAAATCCTCTCCTATGCCATTGGGCCTCGGGATTGGTATCGTTGCCGGGAACTTTACGAGCGTCTGCCACGGGCCTACAAAAGATGTGCCACCTACAGCGACTTTTGGAGCACTTATGATGAAGTCTTTCCTCATAACCGATCCGTGGGAAAAGAAACCGGTGAAACGGCCCATGTGGAACGATGGAACAATACCCTGCGCCAACGACTGGGTCGTTTCACACGCAAAACCCTCTCCTTTTCCAAGCTTAAGAGTATGCATGAAACCTGTCTGAGACTTTTCATTCATCAATATAATCAAGAATTAGCCACCATTCCTACTTAATACACTACCAATTCCTGAATGATATCGTCAAAATCTTCGTCCATTTTTTTTGAGAATTTTAATTATTAATGTGCGTTGACGCTATGACGTGTGCGAAAACCGGCCGCCACTTATGGCGAATGGAATTGATATCGGAATAGGATCGTTTTACTTTAAAAAAACTTTACCCATAGTCTCTGCGCATTTCTAAGCGCCGAAGATTTCCCGGAAATTGACGAACCAGTGGGGAGGAACTTATGCGCCCCACGGCTAACCGGCAATAATCGCATCAGGCCATGCCTATGGCCCGAAAAATTTACCCGCAATAGACTTTCAACAAAGTGTCGGCAATGACCGAAGGGGTTTCCGCAACGGCGATGCCGGCCTCATTGAAGGCCGCGATCTTTGCCTCCGCGGTGCCGCTGCCACCCGACACGATGGCCCCGGCATGGCCCATCCGCCTGCCCGCGGGTGCCGTCATTCCGGCAATAAAAGCGGCCACTGGTTTGTCCACGTGTTCCTTGATGTAGGCGGCCGCTTCTTCTTCTGCCGAGCCGCCAATTTCTCCAATTAAGATAATGGCCTCGGTATCCGGATCGGCGTTAAAGAGTTTCACTGCATCCAGGTGGGTGGTCCCGATTATGGGGTCGCCCCCGATGCCGATGCAGGTGCTCTGGCCGTGACCTCTCACGGTTAGCTGCCAGACGGCCTCATAAGTCAGTGTGCCGGAACGTGAAATGACCCCGACTTTGCCCGGTTTGTGAATGTAGCCCGGCATGATTCCCATTTTGCACTCGCCCGGAGTGATGATTCCCGGGCAGTTTGGCCCGATCAGCGCGGTGGAACTATCCTCTAGAGCTTGGTTCACCTGCACCATGTCTTTTGTCGGAATTCCTTCCGTGATACAGACGACGACGCCCAAACCGGCATCAACGGCTTCCAGAATGGAATCCGCGGCGTAGGGCGGCGGCACGAACACGACGGACGCATTGGCGCCGGTCTCCGCCACGGCCTCACGCACACTGTTGAATATGGGCACTTTTTCATCAAAAACCCGCCCCCCCTTGCCCGGGGTCACCCCGGCCACGATTTGGGTGCCGTAATCGAGGCATTGGCGGGCGTGAAAAGAGCCGTTTTTTCCCGTGATTCCCTGCACCACCACGCGGGTATTTTTATCAACCAGAACACTCATTTTTTAAAATTTAGGATGGAAGAAAATAATGACTCACTTATTTGGCCGAGGCCAACCGGACGATTTTTTGGGCCGCCTCACCCAGGCTGTCAGCAGAGGTAATGGCCAGGCCGCTCTCGGCAAGCAGTTCCTTGCCCTTTTCCACGTTAGTGCCCTCCAGACGGACGACCAGGGGAACTTCGATATGGACCGATTTGGCGGCCCCTATGATGCCTGCCGCAATCACATCGCACTTCATGATTCCGCCGAAAATATTGACCAGGATGCCTTCCACCTTGGGATCGCTGAGGATGATCTTGAAAGCCTGCACAACCTGCTTCTTGGTGGCGCCGCCGCCCACATCGAGGAAATTGGCCGGGTTGCCGCCATAATGCTTGATGATGTCCATTGTGGCCATGGCCAGCCCGGCCCCGTTCACCATGCAGGCGATATTGCCATCCAGCGCTATGTAGTTGAGAGAATGCAGGGAAGCCTCGACCTCCTTCGGGTCCTCTTCGTTCAAGTCGCGCAAGGCAGCCACCTCCTTCTGGCGGAAAAGTGCGTTGTCATCGAAACCCATTTTGGCATCGAGGGCTTCCACATTGCCATCCTCCGTCAGGATTAGCGGATTGATTTCCACCATGCTGGCGTCTTTTTCATCAAAAAGCCGGTAGAGGCACATGACGATTTTGACCGCCTGCCGGAAGGCCTTACCTTTGAATCCAAGACCGAGGGCAACCTGTCTGGCCTGAAAAGGCATCAGGCCGAAGCTGGGATCAATCGACACTCGCGTAATTTTTTCCGGCGTTTCGGCCGCCACCTTTTCAATATCGACCCCGCCTTCGGTGGAAGCCACGATGACAGGACGGGCGGTGGCCCGATCGATGAGAATGGCCAGGTAATATTCCTTCTCAATCCGGCTCGCCTCGGTAAAATAGACGGTTTGGACTTTCCGTCCGGAGGGACCCGTTTGATGGGTGACGAGTGTGTTGCCCAACATGCGGCCGGCGGCTTCACGGGCCTCCTCTTTACCGCTCAGAACTTTAACCCCGCCCTTATAACCATCGGTAAAAACCCCTTTGCCGCGCCCCCCGGCATGGATTTGCGATTTTACCACCACAGGGCTGTCAGGCAACGAGGCCAGGGCCGCTTCAAACTCCTCCGCGCTTTTCGCAATTTGTCCATTGGGCGCGGGAATCCCATATTGCCGAAATAGATCCTGGGCCTGGTATTCGTGAATATTCATAAGTCTATAACGGTAAAAATCAGTCTTTTGATACAATTGAGTCTTCTATCACCTGATTTTGCAAAATCGTCAATTCGGCGATTCCCTTTCGGGCCAGATCGAGAAGGGAGTCAAGTTCCTCCCGGGAAAAGGAGGCTTCCTCCCCCGAGCCCTGCACTTCCACAAATTGGCCGGAACCGGTCATGACTATATTGAAATCGGCCGCCGCGTCCCGATCCTCCACATATTCGAGATCCAGCATTTCCCGGCCCCGGTAAATGCCTGCGCTGATAGCCGCCACCGAGTCGGTAAAGGGATTTTCCGCCAATTTCCCTTCGGCCATAAGTTTGTCCACCGCCAGGCGGGCCGCCACATAAGCGCCCGTGATGGCGGCCGTGCGGGTGCCGCCGTCGGCCTGTAGAACATCGCAATCGATCCACAGGCTCATGCCGGGCAGTTTCCTCAGATTGGCCACGGCCCTCAGAGAACGTCCAATGAGGCGCTGGATTTCCATCGAACGGCCCTCGACCTTCCCCCGTGTGCTGTCCCGCATTTTACGATCCAGGGTGCTGTAGGGCAGCATGGAGTATTCAGCCGTTATCCAGCCGCCGGGAATGCCTTGCTGGAGCATCCAGCGGGGCGCTTTTTTATCTACGGTGGCGGCGCAAATCACCTTGGTTTTGCCGAATGAAGCCAAAACGGAACCGCTGGCATGGGGTGCGATTCCGGGCGTGAGCTTTATTTCCCTTAACTGGTCAAGGCTGCGATTGTGGGTTCTACTGAATTGAGGCATGGCTTTTAGAGATTGGACAAAAGGCAGTAATTCAACCTAAAGATCAAGACCTTTCAGCCAATTCTTCGGCATCTTCCGGTTCCTTCCATTTGCCGTATTCCTTGATTAATCCGATCAACTCATCGACCGCCCGGTCTTCGGGAATGTGGAATTTGACGCATTGCTTGCCGCAGTAGAGGTTAACCTTGCCCGGCGCACCGCCCACATAGCCAAAGTCCGCATCGGCCATTTCACCGGGCCCATTGACGATACAGCCCATAATCGCGATGGTGACGCCTTTGAGGTGGTTGGTCCTTTGCCGGATTTTTTGAGTAGTGCTCTGCAAATCGAACAAAGTGCGCCCGCAACTGGGGCAGGCCACGTATTCGGTTTTGGAAATGCGCGCCCGCGCCCCTTGCAGCATATTGTATCCCAGAGCGGTGGCTCTGGCCAAATCGGCCTCGTTTTCAACGCTTATCAAATCGCCGATCCCATCGCAGAGCAAACTTCCCGATAAAATGGAAGCCTCCAGCAAACGATTGCCGAAATAATTCCGGTAATCGACGCAGTTGTCTCTGTTACAGCGTATCCAGATGGGCGCAGGAAGATTCAAATCATTGAGAACCTGGGCCAGCAAACGGTAACAGCCAATCGGATGGATGTTTTTTGCAGGTTTCGAAAGAGTGAAAATCAATGCGGTCTCTCCCAGTGCTTTCAGGGTCGGACCCATCATGGCAAAAACCTCCGCATCGATGTCGAGGGCCGCGATCAGTCCTTTTTCCCGGGTAAAACCAACGAATTCTTCCAAACGGCTCTCCTCATCCGCCGTGAATCGGCGCAGGACAACCCATCCCGTCTCCGGTCGCCAGGGGAAATTGCGCAGAGGGTCGAAATCGAATCCTGAATCCAGTTCAACCACGAAAAACGGAACCTCGCCGCCCAGTTCCGATTGCAAATTTGAAAGGTATTCCAACTCCTCCGGTTTTTCCAATTTAACCATGAGTCCTTCCAGTTTGGCGTCCCGAAGCCGCGCTCCCACACTTCTGACACCCGCCCCGATATTCTTCCATTGGTGCAGCGGCTGTTGCGCCGCCACAATCACTCTCGGCGGTTCCCTTTCTGCCGCCGGGCATCCCGGCCCCAACAACAAAGGCACACTAGGCCGCCGGGCGTATTGGTAAAGATCGATAGCTTCCTTGACGACTTTCGTTGCCGGTGAGCCATCGCTCTTTTCCCACAGGCCCATGGCTTTTTCCGCCAATTCCATGGCCACCGGAATTTCCGCCACCGGGTCTTCCGTCAGGGAAACCCGTATGGTGTCCCCTAGGCCGTCGAAAAGCAGGCTGCCGATGCCGATTGCGCTTTTGATGCGGGCATCCTCCCCGTCCCCCGCCTCGGTCACCCCCAAATGCAGGGGATAGGCCATGCCCTCTTCACTCATGCGAGCCACGACCAGCCTATAAGCCTCGATCATTACCTTGGGATTGCTCGCTTTCAAAGAGAGCACGATATCCCCAAATCCGTGGGACTCACAGATACGGACAAACTCCAGGGCGGATTCAACCATGCCGGTGGGAGAGTCCCCATAACGATTCATGATACGGTCGGAGAGGGAACCGTGGTTGGTGCCGATGCGCATGGCTCGGCCGAGTTCCCGGCATCTTTTCACAATGGGCGAGAAATCCTCGTATAGGCGCTGCAATTCTTCCTCATATTGGCTGTCGGAATATTCGCGCACCTGAAACTTTTTCTTGTCCGCATAATTACCCGGATTGATGCGCACCTTTTCCACGTGTTTGGCCGCTTCCATCGCTGCCGAGGGCAGAAAATGAATGTCCGCCACGAGGGGAACATCGATTTTTGCCTCCCGCAATTTTCTGGCGATCGGTTCAAGGGCCTGGGCCGCTTTGACGTTTTGGGCCGTTATGCGAACGATTTCACAACCCGCTTCCACCAGGGCAATCGACTGCCTTACAGTTGCCTCCACATCCTGGGTGGGGGTCGTGGTCATCGACTGGAGGCGAATGGGGTGGCTCTTACCCAGCGCCACATTGCCGATCATCACCTCGACGGTTTTTCTCCGCCTGGCGGCAAACCGGGATGGACAATAGGCAGTAGCAGTCATCCGCCAATGGTTTTCCTATTCGGTTTCTTCTTCATTTCGGGATGAGAATACCGGTTGGATATAGAGAGAACTCTCCAATTCGTACCGCTTTTCGGATTCGTTGTCGCCCTGCCAGCGGCGCACGTCGAAGAAGCTCACATAAAGCATCATTGAAAAAAGCAAAATCATGAAAATTCCCTGGGCACCGGCCACCAGATTGGGGGGAAGCGCCTTTCCGCGCAGCTTGGCCAGGGTGGCGAAAACGATGTGCCCGCCGTCCAGCACCGGGATGGGTAAAAGGTTCAAAATGGCAAGGTTGATATTGAGCAGGCAGGTGAACCAGATGACCAATCGTACATCAATCATGGAAAAGGTGTGCAGAACCCGCACGATGCCCGGTGGCCCGCTCAAATTGCGGATGCTGATATCGGACTTGGGGCTGACCAGACTACCGAGCACCTGTAAGGTGGTTTTGAAAATGCTGACGAATTGTTCAACTGGATTTACGCGAATGATTATGGAACGGCTCTTGAATCCGAATCCCATCATGGGAGTTTCTCTGGAAGGCAGGATTTCCGCCTTTGCTTCCCCCAGGATAGCCAATGACCGGGAATAATCGCCGTTCTCGATGGTAAGGTTGAGGTTTTCCGTACTTTCATCGTTAATCTTCCCAATGAATGCGTTTAATGAAGTAACTTCCATGCCGTTTATACGGCGGAGGGCTTCTCCCGGTTCCAGGTTTCCGAATACAAATCCGGTGCGGTCCTCGACCTCGTGAACCTTGAGCGTGGAAGGCGTATTGAGGTCGGCTGGAGAACCCCTGCTCCCATTTTCGTAAAACGGCTGTACAAGAAGACTGGCCCGGCGATTGCCGTCCTCAACCAACAATTTACCCAAGGGCTTGGTCCGCGCCACCATCTGCGCTTTCAGGGAGACCTCGAAGACCTCCGAGCCGCGTTCAATCGATAATCGCACCGGTTCCTCTTTTTTTTCCTGTAAGTGGTAAACCAGGGCAGCAAAACTATACAACTTTTTCCCATCGGCGGAGATTATCCGGTCGTCCTCCCTCAGGCCGGCCCAATCAGCGGGGGATCCTTCCTGAATGGTGCGAATTCTGAGTGAATGGGCCGGGGAGATTCCTACGAGACGCATGCGGTCACGGGAAACAGAGTTTACTTCGGACAGCCTCGGATACACCACGATGTCCTCAGCTTCACCATTTCTTTCGATGGTGAATATCGCCTTTGGATTACCGTCCGAATCGCGCCCCGAGCCGGTAAAAATGGAATGCTGCATCTCGGAGAAATTGGAGACTTTGACGCCGTCGATGCGCAGCACTTTATCACCCTCTTGCAGCCCAGCGACGAAAGCCGGACCGGGGACTTCGTTATTTTCATCGAGTTGCACCACCGGCTCCACGAATCCGATGATCACGGATTGGGCGTCCTCACTGCTGGGCTGCCCAAATACCCACAGTACGCAGGCCAGGAAAAAGGCAAATATAATGTTAAAGACGGCCCCCATGACGGCGACGATGACCTTGTCCGTATAACTGATGGGTGGCAGTTTTTCGGCCCCCTCCTCGCCGCCGCCTTCGATGCCGCCCATATCGGCCAATTGGGGCAAAGCCACATAACCGCCCAGCGGAAGGGCCGAAATGCGGTAATCGACGCCGTCGCGCGTCCAGCCGAATATTTTTGGCCCGAAACCTATGGAGAAGCGATCGATTTTCAATCCCCGGCGGCGGGCCGCCAGGAAATGCCCCATCTCGTGAACGAAGATCGATCCTCCAAAAAAGAAGAATATGAGAAAGACGGCCCAGAAATTGGTAAAAATCTGGCTGATGAATGAGGGATCAGAATTCATGTTTTTTGATCAAATCTCTGCTCATGCGGCGGGCGGAACGATCGGCTTCCAGGACCTCTGGCAGACTGTCGGGTTCAAAATTTTCTACTTTGCGTAGGGTACGGTCGATCAATTCGCCAATGCCGAGGTAGCTGATTTGCTTGCCCAGAAAAGCTTCCACGGCAACCTCGTTGGCGGCGTTGAAAATCGCCGGCGCAGCCCCGGCCGCCTCCATGGCCTCGCGAGCCAGCCGCAGGCATGGAAACTTCTTCAGGTCCGGGGGAATAAATTCGAGGTTCATGGATTTTTCAAAGGTCAATGTTTTTTCTACCCCAGGTTTTCTTTCCGGGTAAAGCAGGACGTGCTGTATGGCAAATGTCATGGAGGGTGGAGAAAGTTGAGCCAGAATGGAACCGTCCACATATTCCACCATGGAGTGAACGATGCTCTGCGGATGGATGACCACCTTAATCTGCTCGGGTTCCATCCCAAACAGCCACCGCGCCTCGATCAGCTCCAATCCTTTGTTAGCCATAGTGGAAGAATCCACCGTGATTTTGGTCCCCATCGACCAATTGGGATGCTTGAGCGCATCTTCCGTAGTGATGGCGCCCATCTCCTCAAGGGAAAAATTGCGGAAGGGACCTCCCGAAGCGGTCAGGATAATACGTTCCACCTCATGACCGGGAGCGCCGTTGAGGCATTGGAAAACGGCGTTGTGCTCGCTGTCAACGGGCAGGACCTGCACCCCCTGGGCCTTGGCCGCGGCCATAACGAACTTTCCCGCCAGGACCAGCACTTCCTTGCTCGCCAGGGCGATCTCTTTACCTGCCTCAATTGCCGCCAAGGTAGGGTGCAGCCCCATGGTTCCGACCACCGCCACCACGACCATATCCGCTTCGGGCAAACTAGCCAGCCGATTGAGGCCTTCGATTCCCGATGAAAGATTCACATCCTGGTGAAAAAGCCCCGATTTGCGGGCCTGGGCGCAGGTTTCCTCGTCAAACAGGGCAACATGGCGCAGCCCGAATTCCCTGGCAATGGCAGCCAATGGTTCGGCCCGGCTCCCCCCGGCGATGCCCACCAGTTCCAGGTGGTCGGAGTTGGCCCGAATGACACGCAGGGAATTTTCCCCGATCGATCCGGTGGCTCCCAGCAGCACGATGCCTTTTTTGCTCATTCTATCCCTGAATTAAATCAGAATAATGAGAAGCAGCATGTAGCCAACCGGAGCGCCTAATAGTATGCTGTCCACGAGGTCGAAGGCCCCGCCGATACCGGGGATGAATTTCCCAGAATCCTTGACCCTGGCCTGCCGCTTGATAATGGACTCAATCAAATCGGAGACCACCGCCATAATCCCGAGGGGGATGGCAGCCAGTCCGGCCTTCCACCAAAGAAAGCTTTCCGGCAGGGCGAAACCAAAAACAACAGCGTAAAGCGCGCTCACGATAACCGCCAGAGTGACCCCGCCGATGGCTCCTTCCCAGGTTTTGGCGGGACTGACTTTCGGAGCCAGCTTGGTGCGCCCGAATTTCATGCCCACCAGCAAAGCCCCCACATCGGTGAATTTAAGAGTGGCGACAATCCAGATAGCGAGAAATGTTCCACTCATCTCCGATTCGCAAAGGCGTGTGGCCTGGATCAGAAATTGCAGCAAGTAGGGCACAAATAAAATCCCGAACAGGGTTGCCATGAGAGAATTAAGAGCGCGCGCCCCCTTAACACGAGTAAATGCTCCGCAAGAACAGATGGCCACAGAGAGGGCGAAGAAAGAATACTCAGGCAAATAATATGAGCCCACAATTATCAGGAAACCACAGAAAAGTCCCAGCTTTCGCAGGCTGTGAAACCCGATTTTTCCCATCAACTGGTAAAGCTCCTCCTGGGATAATAGAGCCAGCAAGGCCAGCAGCCAGACTCCAGCCTCGATTCCGAGCCAGATCAGGGTCAGGATCACCAACGACCACAACCCCAGAGTGCTTGCCAGTCGTTTTGTCACCGGTTTAAAGCTGGCTCCTCGGGGTTGCGCCGCACCTGGGCCCCTGTTTTTCCGAAACGACGCTCGCGCTTCCAGTAGAAATCCACCGCGGCCCTGAAGTCGTCCGGGCTGAAATCGGGCCACAGGGTGGGCGTAAAATACATTTCCGCGTAGGCGCTTTGCAGCAAGAGGAAGTTGCTCAGCCGGTTTTCTCCCGAAGTGCGGATGATGAGGTCGGGATCGGGCAAACCCGCGGTGGCCAAATATTGGGCAAAGGCCGGCCAGTCCAGATTATCTATTTCGGCTTCACCCGACCGGATCGCCGAGGCATAAGCTTTTACCGCATCAATCACTTCGTCACGCGCCCCATAGTTAAGTGCCAGGACGAGGGTTTGCCCGGAAAAATGGGACGTTTTTTCTATAACCTCCTCCAGGGCCAGACGAACTTTTTTAGGAAGCTTGTCCGTTCGCCCAATGGTCCGCAGGCGCACCCGCTTCTCCAATAGGGTGGCCAGTTCGCGATGTAAAAAACGTTCCAGCAGGTGCATCAAGGCATTGATCTCTGAATGGGGCCTCTTCCAATTTTCGACCGAAAAAGCATAGAGGGTCAGATACCGAATGCCGATATCACCAGCGCACTCGACAATTCCGCGAACGTTTCGTACACCCCGCCGATGCCCTTCAATTCGCGGAAGGCCCCGATTGACCGCCCACCGGCCATTGCCGTCCATAATGATGGCGACATGTTCCGGCGGGATGTTGGGATTATTATTTGTAGGTTCGGGCACTGCGATGGAGTTTTAAAATGAGGGATTTTGTAAAGTTTTGATAAAAGTAAGGAGTGGCCGGGAATTGGTTGATCTCATGTCCAATAAATCCACCCAATTCTGCGGCAACCTTCAACCTTTTAGCCATCGCAGGAAAAAGGCAAAACGAAAAGGAGACCCCCTTCGGGCAGTTTTAGAGGTCATGGAAGCATAATTTCCATTTATCGGTCAAAAAATTGACATCTGCAAACATATCATCAAAATGGATGCTAATATGACGTCTGCTTTATCCGGGGAAGAAATTGAAACGGCGTTGGCCGGTTTGCCGGGCTGGCAACTGCAAGAGGACAAGATATCCAAGTCCTACCGGTTCAAGGATTTTCGGGAGGCGATGTCTTTTCTCCTGCGGGTGGCTTTCGAGGCCGAGGCCCTCAACCACCATCCCGAGCTGTTCAATGTTTACAATAACGTGGAGGTGAGCCTGAACACCCACGAAGCCGGCGGCAAAGTAACAGCCAAAGATATTGTCCTGGCCGGAAAAATCGAGGATTTGACTTGAATCCCAAAACCTTTCCCCGAAATGGTCCTAATTTCGGATCAAGCCCCTTATACGGTTTGATCGCCGGACCTTTTGCAGTCTTTTCATCCAACGCCAAATTAATAGAACGTACCTGACAATTCCATGCATCCTCATATAGAAAAAGTCATAAAAATCGTCGATGCTCGCAACCACAGCGAGCCTACTTTTTTGCAGGCCTACAGGGAAGTTTTGCACTCACTCGATGCGGTCGTTCATGATTACCCGGAGGTCGAGGAATTCAACCTCCTGGAACGCATGTGCGAGCCCGAGCGGCAGATCATTTTCCGCGTCGTCTGGCAGGACGATAATGGTGACGAAATCGTCAACCGCGGCTTTCGCACCGAATTCAACAGCGCCCTTGGTCCCTACAAAGGCGGTCTGCGTTTCCACCCCACCGTCAACATGGGCATCGTCAAGTTTCTCGGGTTCGAGCAGGTCTTGAAAAACAGCTTGACCGGCTTGCAAATCGGGGGCGGCAAAGGCGGAGCGGACTTCGACCCGAAGGGAAAAACGGACGCCGAGGTGATGCGTTTCTGTCAGGCCTTCATGAGCGAACTTTTCCGTTATATCGGCGCTCATACAGACGTGCCGGCGGGCGACATCGGCGTGGGGGCGCGGGAAATCGGTTTTCTCTTCGGCCAATACAAGCGGCTCACCAATCGCTATGAACTGGGGGTCATTACGGGCAAGTCGGTCGGCTGGGGAGGCTCCCTCGTGCGCAAGGAGGCGACCGGCTTCGGCACGGTTTATTTTGCCCGCGAAATGCTGGCCACGAAAAAGGAAGAATTCGAGGGCAAAACCTGCATTGTCTCCGGTTCCGGCAATGTCGCCCTCTATGCCATCCAGAAAATTCACGAACTGGGCGGCAAGGTCGTCGCCTGCTCGGATTCCGGCGGCAGCATTTACGACAAAAATGGATTGGACTTCGAGACGCTCCACCGCATCAAGGAAATCGAGCGCAAGCGAATCAGCGACTACCGCGAATTTCACCCCCAATCCGAATACCGCGAAGGCCGCAAAGTCTGGGATATTCCCTGTCAGGCCGCCTTCCCCTGCGCGACCCAGAACGAACTGAACGGCGAAGACGCCGCCACCCTGGTCAAAAACGGCTGCCGCTTGGTCTGCGAAGGGGCCAACATGCCGACCACCCCGGAAGGCATCGAAGTTTTCAAAGAAGCGGGCCTGCTCTACGGACCCGGAAAAGCGGCCAATGCCGGCGGTGTTGCCGTATCCGCCCTCGAAATGCAGCAAAATGCCAGTTGGGAAACCTGGGCCTACGAAGAAGTCGATGGCAAACTGCGCAAAGTCATGACAGACATCCACCAAAACTGCCTCCACTACGCGGAAAAATACGGTCATCCAAACGATTACGTCTGCGGAGCCAACATAGCAGGCTTCCTAAGAGTAGCCGACGCCATGGTAGCCCACGGCCTCGTGTAAAAGCACAACAGATTTTTAGATTTTTTTGTCGGGTTCTTTCACAAATCCAAAACGTTATTGATCTCATAAAATATGCATTATAAGCGTCGATCTCTTTGTATCTCCTCCGACTCCTGTGAAACTTTTGGGTAATTAGAGGCTGTCCCAAAAATATAAAGATTTTATAGTCAACTGGATGACGTTGATAAAAAGAGCCGGAAAGAGCAAGTTTTTGCTCGATCCGGCCAAAAAAGGGTTCTATAATTGAGTTAGCGAAAATCAATATAGCCCTTTCTATGAAAAATATAGCCATCCAATGCCTCCTGCGTCCAGCCTTAACTGTGGTCGACCGGTGCCTCGATTACGATAACTTCCGCGCCACCATTGATCGAATCGATCGGCTGCTGATCGACTCGGAGGTGGAATCGCAGGCCATTGAGCTGGCCTTGGAGGGGTGGCCGCCAATGGGTCTAAAGGCCCGGCGGCAGCGGGCCAGTTTTGCCATCAAGGCACTGCGCATGGATACGCTGGGCCGTCTGCTCGGAGGGATTTCGTTTCGGCATTTGTCGCGGGCTCTGGGCAGCAGCGATCTGTTGGCCGACTTTTGCCGTGTCCGGCAGATCGATGGCATCAGGGGCATCTCCAAAAGCACCCTGGAGCGGGCCTCGAAGTTTTTCAGCGAAGAGCAGTTGAGGGCCTTGCACCGGACCTTGACTGAGGTGGTGGGCGATGCCCTTCTGGCCCGGCAGGTGGGATTGGACAAGCCGATTGACACCACCATTTGCCTGATCGACGGCACCTGTTTGGAGGCTAACATTCATTGGCCGACGGACTGGGTATTACTCAAGGATGTAGCCGGCACGTTGCTCAAAGCGATCCGGCTGATCCGCGAGAAGGCCGGTTTGCGCCATCGCATGCCGATCGAACCGGAGCCCTTGGCTCGGCAGATGAATCGGCTGTGCATACAGATGACCCACAGCCGGCGGCGAAAGGACAGCGCGCGGCAGCGCAAGGGTATCTTGAGGCAGATGAAAAAGCTGCTCAAACGGATCGGGGAGCATGCCCGCAGTCACCGGGAATTATTGCAAGCCTGCTGGGAGCAAGGCGATTACAGCGAAAAACAGGTCCAACAGATCCTCGCCCGGATGGAGCGCATGAGCGAGCAAATCCCGGTGGTCATCAAACAGGCGCACGAGCGGATCATTGGCGGCCGCCAGGTGAAAAACGCAGAGAAAGTCTTGAGTGTTTACGAACTCGATGGGCAGGTGATTGTGCGAGGTAAAGCGGGCCAAGAGGTCGAGTTCGGCAACACCCTGTTTTTGGGAGAAAGCGTTGAAGGGTACCTGCTGGACTGGAAACTCTACGGCAGCCGAACTCCAAGCGAAAATGAACAAATGCAAGAGAGTTTGCAAAGACAGAACCGCTTCAACCTGGAAGAACCCATAGCGGCCATGTGCGCGGACCGGGGATTTGCCTCCCAGCGGGCCCGCCGGCAGTTAGCCCAGGAGGGAATCTACGACGCGCTCTGTCCACGCGATCCGAAGCAGTTGAAAAAACGGATGGAGGAACCACTGTTCAGACAATTGCAAAAGCGCCGGGCCAGCACCGAAGGGCGGATCGGGGTATTGAAGAATCGCTGGCAGGCCGGGCGGTTGCGCAGCAAAGGCTTTGCCAACCGCTCGATCAGCGTAGCCTGGTCGGTACTCTCGCACAACCTATGGAAAGTAGCCAAGATGCTGGCCCAGCAAGACGAACTAAAAACCAAAGCGGCGGCCTAGCCCGGATATTTCATGAAGGGTAAAGTTTGGCTCGTTATTGCTATTGGAGATGGATTTCTTTGTATTTTGAGCAGATCGTCTTGATTTTTAGGTGTTTTTCAGGGTGTAGAGACACTGCCCCCTTTCCCCCATTGGTTCGGTAGTGCCGGGGGCAGCACCAATGCACCCTTTAGGTTGGCACCAATCGGCGGGCCGCATGGTTGAAAAGACTGGCCCAAGGATAACTCTCACTTAGGTGAAAGTGAATCGTTCGGGTGTTGCGCACGATGACCGCTCCGATCTTGATTAATTTGAGCCGCAGGGTGTGGCATTGGGCCCGCGCCCACTTCGTCCCTTTTAAGGCTAACCGGCGCATGGCTTCCATCAAGGTGTAGGCCAGCGCCGACAAGAGCAATCGCCACTGATTGGCCCACCATTGATGGGCGCTGGTGCGCTCGCTGAACAATTGCATCTGTTCCTTGATTCGGTTCTCCATTTCACCGCGGCCACAGTATACCTTGTCGTAAAGCTCCTGGGGATCGCCCGGCAGGTTCGTCACCACGAAGCGCGGGTTGGACCCCTGTGCGGTGTGTTCGGCTTTATGGATGACCAACCGCAGCCATCGCCACGAATCGGCAGCATAGACGAAGTCCTGGAATAACCGTTGTTTTTTACCCCTTAGTTCGAACCATTCTTTGGCCTGCTTTTGCAACTGCTGGGCGTCTTGCTGCAAGCGTGCATTGCGAGCCATCCCCACGATGTAACTAACTTCGTTGCGGTCGCACCAAGAGAGTATCCGGTCTCGACAAAATCCACTGTCGGCGCGCCAAATAATCCGCGTACGGGGCCAGCTTTGGCGAATCCGTTTAACCAGCAATTTGAGGATGGCCCCGGCATGCTTGCTGGCATCGATCTTGCTCGGCCGCAGGTAGGCCACCAGCAGCTGATCACCGCAAAAAACATATAGCGGCAGAAAACAGTAATGATCATAATAACCGTGGAAAAAACGTCCCTCCTGGAGCCCGTGCACCGGATTGTCGGTGGCGTCAAAGTCCAGGATGATCTCTTCGGGTTCCTCGGCAAAGGAGCCCATGAACTGTTCGACCAACAGCTCGTTTACCGCAAAGGCCGCCCGCCGATCCTGCCCGTTTTCAAAACGACACACAGTCGGCGCGCTGGCCAACGTTTCAATGCGCCCCGTTACCGTTTGCTAACAATGGATCGTGGCGCAGGGTATCAAAGTTCGTTCAAATCCTCATAGCCCGCCACCAGCCCGTAAACGCGCTGCCGCAGCATCCCCAATACCTCATGGCGTACTTTGCCCTTCTGCCGTTTGTCCACTAACTGTCGGGCCGCTCGTTCGGTCAAGCCCAACTGCCGATCCACTTCCCGGATCAAAAGCAGTCCGGCATCCGAAGTAACCTCTCCGCCCTTGAAATCAACCCGCACACGGCGGCCTTTTACCCTTGTCAACTGTAGCTTTAATTGTTTACCTTTTGTCATCGCTGATATTGCTTTAATTATTGATCTATCCTGCTGTATATCAGCAGTTAAGCATATCAACGATACTTTTTTTACGAAATATCCGGGCTAGAGAGCGGGCTAGAGAGCGGAAAAGCAAGGACAATACTTTTTCACAGCCGTACTGTCGGCTCATACAAAGAAAACCAGGCAACCGGACCCCAAAACCAGTATCCTAACGTCATAGGAGAGCAAAGTTGATACTCTCCCAAATGCAAATACCTCTAAAATGAGCGCCTATCAAAAGCCCTCGCAAAAATCACCCTTTTGGGACAGCCTCTATATATTGATAAAATTATCGACCACTGGAGCTTTCGAGTGTATTTTGCTCCTTTTCATGAGAATCAGGATTTTGGTTTTACAAGGCCAAATGGGGGTTTGGATAAATATTATCAAAATTACGCCGTAATTTCTCCCCATATTTTCCTTCTTCCCACGCAAATTTGTCCTTCAATTTAAGATGATTGGAAAAAGGATTTTCCTTCCTTAATTTTTGAAGAAGAGGCCGATTTAATAATAACGGTTTTGTATGAAATACCTTTTCGCCATCATTCTTCTCATACTGCTTGCCGCCACCGCCCTTAATCACATTTCCCGTCCGGATGTGCGGAGCGACAAGCCGATCCTTTACTGGGTGACCAGCACCAATGAGGCCCGTCAGCAGCAAGTGAAGCAGTTCCACCAATGGATCGAGGATAACGGTTATCCGCCAATGGAATTGCGCATCGACAGCTCCAACCGGGATATTTCCAAAAAACTGATTCAGGGTGTCTCGGGCGTGGGCGCAGACATTATCGACATGGTTCGGGACGAGCCCTGGCTGCTGGAGTCCACCGGGATGCTCGAAGACCTCACCGAGCTGGCTGCCCAACACGGGTTCGGGCCCGACAAGACCTGGGAAGCGAAATATCCCTCCGTCATCATAAACGGGGCGCAGTATAGGGGAGTGTATAAAAAAAGAATGTTATTTTGTATTTTTAGCTGTACAAATAGCGTTAGGCAGTTTATTCTTAGTGCATGGTTACTAAAATTATTAATTGTCGGCACTGTGGAAGTGAAAATATCATTAAATTTGGCAAGACGCCCAACCATAAACAGCGCTACCGCTGCCATGATTGTGGTAAACAAAGCCGCGAAAACCCCACAGTGAAATACACCGAAGAGCAAAAAGAAATGATCCTTCGAGTCTATCAGGAACGCAGCAGTCTACGCGGTTTACAGCGCGCCTTCGGGGTGAGTCCCAACACCGTTTTGAGTTGGTTAAAAAAAACGACAATCGCTGCGACCGCTCAAAAGCACGATTCTTGCGGCCCGCCGCCATGATGTCATTGAACTGGACGAACTGTGGTCTTTTGTGGGGCGCAAGAGCGATGCCCAATGGGTTTGGATCGCTCTTTGCCGACGCACCCGTCAAATCCTCTCCTATGCCATTGGGCCTCGGGATTGGTATCGTTGCCGGGAACTTTACGAGCGTCTGCCACGGGCCTACAAAAGATGTGCCACCTACAGCGACTTTTGGAGCACTTATGATGAAGTCTTTCCTCATAACCGATCCGTGGGAAAAGAAACCGGTGAAACGGCCCATGTGGAACGATGGAACAATACCCTGCGCCAACGACTGGGTCGTTTCACACGCAAAACCCTCTCCTTTTCCAAGCTTAAGAGTATGCATGAAACCTGTCTGAGACTTTTCATTCATCAATATAATCAAGAATTAGCCACCATTCCTACTTAATACACTACCCAGTATAGTTTCCCTAGCCCGGATATTTCGTAAAAAAAGTATCGTTGATATGCTTAACTGCTGATATACAGCAGGATAGATCAATAATTAAAGCAATATCAGCGATGACAAAAGGTAAACAATTAAAGCTACAGTTGACAAGGGTAAAAGGCCGCCGTGTGCGGGTTGATTTCAAGGGCGGAGAGGTTACTTCGGATGCCGGACTGCTTTTGATCCGGGAAGTGGATCGGCAGTTGGGCTTGACCGAACGAGCGGCCCGACAGTTAGTGGACAAACGGCAGAAGGGCAAAGTACGCCATGAGGTATTGGGGATGCTGCGGCAGCGCGTTTACGGGCTGGTGGCGGGCTATGAGGATTTGAACGACTTTGATACCCTGCGCCACGATCCATTGTTGCAAACGGTAACGGGGCGCATTGAAACGTTGGCCAGCGCGCCGACTTTGTGTCGTTTTGAAAACGGGCAGGATCGGCGGGCGGCCTTTGCGGTAAACGAGCTGTTGGTCGAACAGTTCATGGGCTCCTTTGCCGAGGAACCCGAAGAGATCATCCTGGACTTTGACGCCACCGACAATCCGGTGCACGGGCTCCAGGAGGGACGTTTTTTCCACGGTTATTATGATCATTACTGTTTTCTGCCGCTATATGTTTTTTGCGGTGATCAGCTGCTGGTGGCCTACCTGCGGCCGAGCAAGATCGGGTAGTGTATAAAAAAAGAATGTTATTTGGTATTTTTAGCTGTACAAATAGCGTTAGGCAGTTTATTCTTAGTGCATGGTTACTAAAATTATTAATTGTCGGCACTGTGGAAGTGAAAATATCATTAAATTTGGCAAGACGCCCAACCATAAACAGCGCTACCGCTGCCATGATTGTGGTAAACAAAGCCGCGAAAACCCCACAGTGAAATACACCGAAGAGCAAAAAGAAATGATCCTTCGAGTCTATCAGGAACGCAGCAGTCTACGCGGTTTACAGCGCGCCTTCGGGGTGAGTCCCAACACCGTTTTGAGTTGGTTAAAAAAAACGACAATCGCTGCGACCGCTCAAAAGCACGATTCTTGCGGCCCGCCGCCATGATGTCATTGAACTGGACGAACTGTGGTCTTTTGTGGGGCGCAAGAGCGATGCCCAATGGGTTTGGATCGCTCTTTGCCGACGCACCCGTCAAATCCTCTCCTATGCCATTGGGCCTCGGGATTGGTATCGTTGCCGGGAACTTTACGAGCGTCTGCCACGGGCCTACAAAAGATGTGCCACCTACAGCGACTTTTGGAGCACTTATGATGAAGTCTTTCCTCATAACCGATCCGTGGGAAAAGAAACCGGTGAAACGGCCCATGTGGAACGATGGAACAATACCCTGCGCCAACGACTGGGTCGTTTCACACGCAAAACCCTCTCCTTTTCCAAGCTTAAGAGTATGCATGAAACCTGTCTGAGACTTTTCATTCATCAATATAATCAAGAATTAGCCACCATTCTTACTTAATACACTACCCAAGATCGATGCCAGCAAGCATGCCGGGGCCATCCTCAAATTGCTGGTTAAACGGATTCGCCAAAGCTGGCCCCGTACGCGGATTATTTGGCGCGCCGACAGTGGATTTTGTCGAGACCGGATACTCTCTTGGTGCGACCGCAACGAAGTTAGTTACATCGTGGGGATGGCTCGCAATGCACGCTTGCAGCAAGACGCCCAGCAGTTGCAAAAGCAGGCCAAAGAATGGTTCGAACTAAGGGGTAAAAAACAACGGTTATTCCAGGACTTCGTCTATGCTGCCGATTCGTGGCGATGGCTGCGGTTGGTCATCCATAAAGCCGAACACACCGCACAGGGGTCCAACCCGCGCTTCGTGGTGACGAACCTGCCGGGCGATCCCCAGGAGCTTTACGACAAGGTATACTGTGGCCGCGGTGAAATGGAGAACCGAATCAAGGAACAGATGCAATTGTTCAGCGAGCGCACCAGCGCCCATCAATGGTGGGCCAATCAGTGGCGATTGCTCTTTGAAATGGACGGGGAAAACTGGACAGTGGAATAAGGTGGTCTTGAACCACTAAATCCGCTAACCTATGAATGTTATTAAATCACGAAAGAGAAGACAATACAGTGCTGAGTTTAAAGCCCGAGTGGCCCTGGAAGCCATCAGGGGCGCTCATACCATCAACGAGATCGCCGGTCGTTTTGAGGTGCATCCCAACCAGGTGACCCAATGGAAGAAGCAGCTTTTGCAGGGAGCAACGGAGCTGTTTTCGCGCCAGCGGCAGACTCTCAGCAAGGACAACGAGACGGAAAAAGATCACCTTTACCAGGAGATTGGAAAGCTGAAAGTAGAATGCGATTGGCTAAAAAAAAAGTCTGAACAATTCGGTTGGTGAGAGGCGCAAGATGGTGCAACCACTTCAAGGAAAAATCAGTATCGGCAGGCAATGTCAGTTGCTGGGGCTGGCCCGCGGCAGCTATTACTATCGGGCCCGTGCCCAGTGCGAGCAGAACGTTCTCTACATGCATCGCATGGATGAGCTCTACACCCAATATCCGTTTTTTGGTTCTCGCCGGATGACCCAGTGGCTGCGTCGAGAGGGCCATGCAGTGGGACGAGGCCGCATCCAGCGGCTCATGCGCCAAATGGGCCTGGAGGCTATTTATCCGCGTCGAAACTTGAGCCAGGGGCACCGGCAGCACCGCATTTTCCCTTATCTGCTGCGGGGTTTGGCGGTCGAGCGGCCCGACCAGGTATGGTGCAGCGACATCACTTACCTGCGGCTGAGCCGAGGATTCCTTCTCTTGACCGTGGTGTTGGACTGGTTCAGCCGCTACGTGTTGAGCTGGCAGCTTTCCAACACCCTGGAGAGCCGCTTCTGTGTGCTCGCCCTGGAGGAAGCTCTGAGGCGGGCCCAACCTCAGATCTTCAACACCGATCAAGGCAGCCAGTTTACCGGCAGCGAGTTCACCTCGGTGCTGGGGCAAGCCGGGGTGCGCATCAGCATGGACGGGCGTGGCCGCTACCTGGACAACATATTTGTTGAACGCTTTTGGAGAACCCTCAAGTATGAAGACATTTACCTGCGCGAATACGCCACGGCAAAGGAAGCCAGCGAAGGGATAGCCCGCTACCTGGACTTCTACAACCACCTGCGCCCCCACCAAGCCCTGGGCTACCGGACCCCGGCCGAAGTCCATGCAATCGGAGCAAAACCAACCTCCCCGCCAATACAGCTTGCGGGCACCTGCGTGCCCGTCTTTGGCTAAGGACAAAATATATTTTTAAAAAATAATATGAACACGATTTCCACCTTAATCCCACGTCAAAATTGTCCAAACAACCCCGTCCACTTCACTTGTCGGCGCTGGCCTACACCTTGATGGAAGCCATGCGCCGGTTAGCCTTAAAAGGGACGAAGTGGGCGCGGGCCCAATGCCACACCCTGCGGCTCAAATTAATCAAGATCGGAGCGGTCATCGTGCGCAACACCCGAACGATTCACTTTCACCTAAGTGAGAGTTATCCTTGGGCCAGTCTTTTCAACCATGCGGCCCGCCGATTGGTGCCAACCTAAAGGGTGCATTGGTGCTGCCCCCGGCACTACCGAACCAATGGGGGAAAGGGGGCAGTGTCTCTACACCCTGAAAAACACCTAAAAATCAAGACGATCTGCTCAAAATACAAAGAAATCCATCTCCAATATGTAAACGCCGGGATGAAACCGGTACGGGGGTCGGGGTAAAACCGGTACGCTTGGAATAAGGTTTAGGTTAGTAATTGCAGGTACGTCAAGGTTTAGGGTTTGGGAGTTGGTTTTGGGGATTGGCTTGGGGTCGGTGAGGAGGCCGGAGGCCGACGAGCCGGGCCCAAGGCGTTTATTGTTTTGTGCCACGGCGACGGCGTCGAGCATCGCGCAAGCGGTAGCTTTGCCCGTTGGCTTCGAGGATATGCACCCGATGGGTGAGTCGGTCCAGCAGAGCTCCGGTGAGCCGTTCGGAACCGAGCACTTCGATCCAGTTCTCAAAGGGCAGGTTGGTGGTGACGATGAGACTGGTGCGCTCGTAAGCGCGGCTGACCACGTCGAAGAGCAGTTCGGAACCGGTCTTGGAAAAAGGGACGTAACCGAGTTCGTCGAGGATGAGTAGGTCGAGCCTTTCGAGTTGCTTCATGAAGCGCTGCAGGTCGTGGTTGTCGCGTTGCTCGAGCATATGGGTAACCAGGGCGGTGACCCCGAAGAAACGGATCCGCCGGCCCTGGGCACAGGCGGCAAAGCCCAGGGCGGTGGCCAGGTGCGTTTTACCGGTACCGGCGTTACCGAGGAGCAGCACGTTTTCGCGCTGGTCGACATACTCCCCGCGCATGAGCTCTCGGATGAGCGCTTCGTTGATCGAGGGCTGCGCTTCAAAGGCGAAGCTCTCGAGGGTCTTGAGCACGGGGAAACGGGCGTTTTTGATCCGCCGCTGGGCGGCCCGCTGTTCGCGTTCAATGAGCTCCCGTTCGACCAGATGCAACAAAAAGGCGGCGTAATCGAGCCGGTCCCGGGAACAAGCCGCGGCCACCGCCGGCCATTCGCGCAGGATGGTGGGCAACTTCAGTTTCTTGAGGTGATGGTGTAACAGCAGCTGGTTTTTTTCTTCCTTCATAAAGCCCCTCCTGGAATCTTGAGCAGTTCGCTGTAGGCACCGAGGTCAGGGGCGGCCACACGGACGTGACGCAGGTGTGGATGGCCGTCCAGCCGGAAGGTTCTGCTCCCGTAGTCTTCCTGAGGATAGAGATACTGGGCGATGGCCTCACGAGTCAGTCCCCCCACCCGCAGGGCCGAGACGACGGCCTGCTGCAAGGCCGCCATGGGGTGTTTCTCCAACAGCCGCAGCACCCGGATATACTCCCGGGTGCCTTCGCCCCCGCATTGGCTTTCGAGCCGGCGTCTGAGGACCTGCAGGCACTGCGGCAACTGCCAGCCCGAGAGTGGGCGGGCGAAGTCCAAAGCGCCCGGTTTTTTCTCCAGCAAAGCCAGGTAGTGCACCGGCTCGAAAGAGACTTGCTCTTTATCCCAAATGCGGCGGTGCCGGGCCACCTCTTGGCCCCCACAGAAGATCACCACCTGCCGACAGGACCCTTCCACCACCACCGGATGGTGGGCGCAGCGCACCGGCACCGAATAGTCGTTGCACTCGAAGCGCACCAGCGAGAGGCTGCTGACGCAGGTCGAGCGTTTGCGGCTCGCTTCAAAGGGTATGGGCGGCAACGCCAGCATGACGGCGCGCTCCTCGGCCAGCAGTTCCTTTTTCACCGCCCTTTTCCCGCGTAATTTACGCTCCATGTCCCGCTCACATGCCTCCAACAGCTTTGCGTTGAGTTCCTCCAGGTCCCGAACCTGCGGTACCGGTACCAGGAAGTTGGCCCGGGCATAACGCACGATCCCCTCGACCACGCCCTTCTCGTTGGGCCGGGCGGGCAGACAGAAGTGTTCCTCGAACAGGTAATGGCTCTGTAGCTGCAGAAACCCGTCGGTCAGCTTGCGTTCACGCGAACCGATAATCTTACCCACCGCCACCTTCGAGTTGTCATAGCTGATGCGCCGGGGCACCGCCCCGAAAAACTCAAAAGCTCGCAGGGGCCCCTCCCAGAAGCTCTCCGTGCACTCCCGTTCGAACACCTGCACGAAAAAGGCATCGCTGTAGGGCAGGCTCATGGCAAAAAATGGCCGCCTACGCAATTGCCCCGCCTCCTTCACCAGGGCATGACCGAAGTCCACCTGTCCCTCCCCGGGGCGGTGCTCCAGCGGCACGAACACTTCCCGCCGCCTCGCTCGCAGCTCGGCCACCACCTCCTTGACCGCCGTGTAGCCCCCTTGGTAGCCCTTCTCCCGACCCAAACGCTGGTAGATCCGTTTGGCCGTATGGCGCTGCTTCTTGGGCACGTTCCGGTCCGCTTTGAGCACCTCCTCGATCCAGCCCACATACGGATCGATCTTGCGCTCTCGCCTCTTCTTGCGCCGGTATCCCGGCGGCTGGGAATAGGCCAGCGGCCAGCATCTTTCCCAGGGTCTCCCAGTGCAGTCCCTCTTCTCGCATTACAGAGCGCTTGCTCTGCTTGTCCCGCAGCACTTTGTGCCGCACTCTTGTCCATTGCTTCATATCTCGATACACTCCTCCTTTCTAGGATAAGCGTACCGGTTTTAAAGCGCCCTCTTTACCGTACCGGTTTTTCCCCGGCGTTTACATCCAATAGCAATAACGAGCCAAACTTTACCCTTCATGAAATATCCGGGCTAGGGGGACGTCTGTCAAGATGTACTATGTCAACGTGGGTCTTCTGGAGGAGCACGGCATGGGGCCGCCCCCGAAAATATGGGATCATGCCACGTTTGAAAAAATAGGAAAGGAATTCGTGCGCCGGGCCAATCCGCGGGGGGAAAGGCAAACCATTTTTTTCGCCGATAAGGTCAACCGCCAGGTGATGCGCCGGAGCATGGGGTTGTCGTTGTTCAATGAAACCCTCACCCGATGCATTTTGGACGATCCGCGAAGCGTCGAGACCTACCGCTTGATTTACAAGTGGATGTTCGAGGATCGCATTCTGCCGAGCCAGGCGGACCTCGATTTTTTTGCCGGTTCCGATACCGTAACCTCCAGAATCCAACTTTTTGCCCGGGGGCGCTACGCCCTCACCACCAACGGCCGTTACGCACTCATCCAGTTGCGGGAATACAGACAATTGCGCTTGACGCTGCGGGAACCGCCCAACAACCACTTCCGCAACACCCTTTTCGGTTCGGCCGGTACGGCCATTTACGCCGGTTCCGATAAGAAAGAACTGGCCGCCTACCTGCTGAAGTTTTTTACCAGCGAGCGTTACAATATGCAAATTGTTTATGATGCCGATTCGCTTCCACCGGTTCCACGTTACACTGAAATCGAGGCCTATCGGCGGCCCCCCGATTATCCCAACGAATGGGAGATTCATGAGCCTTATGCTGAGGCTGCCCGCTCTATCGCCATCAGTGCCATAGTGAGTCCTTTTATTCTTCCCTACGCAGCCAATCGACTTGCCAAAGACACCTCGCAGAGCCTCATCTCAGGTTCGATGAGCCCGCAGGAAGCGGCCCAGGATTTGACCGAGCGCACCAACCGGCAAATGGCCCGGAATATCAGCGAGGATCCGAAACTAAAGATAGAATTCGACCGCCTACAGCAGCTACAGGGGGAGATTGACCGCTTGCGCAAGGAAGGGAAGCCGGTCCCCCTTGAATGGATCGGGAATTCTTTCTACAAAAAATATTACGTGTTCCGGGGATGGTCGGAAGAATCTCCATCCAGGGATGTGACCGCCAAAAACACGACCATTGCAAATTAGAGTTTTCTGGGGTTTTCAATTTCTCAATTTCGCGGAAATACACGGAAAGGAGGCGGTCATTGGTTCGGCGGGCCAGCCTCCAGACATTTTGCCCCCCTCTACCCTTTGCAAAACCTACAATACCAAAACTACGGAAATACTCTCACTTAAAGTGGTAGCAAAGATGGGGTCCGATCACACCACCAACCCATCCAGCCGTTCCTGATATTTCAGTGCGAATGAAATCGCCATATGGCCTCCCATCGACATTCCCACAAGCACACATCGCTCAATATTCAATCTGTCCAGCAAAGTACGGCAATCTTCAACCAGATCGTCCAGGTTGTGCTGCGTGTCCGGCTCGGCCCACGTCCGGTTGTTGTAGGCAATGACACGGTATTTCCGCGCCAGATAAGCCATCTGTGGCTCAAACATCGAATAATCCATCATCGACCCGTGACTAAACACCACCACTGGTCCCGAACCCCTTTCGATATATAAATCCTGAGTCATTTTTCTAGGGTAGATTAATGGTGGATAGGCCAGATCATTCTCAGCAGTTTTCCTGTCACCGGAAGTGATCGGGCCCCATCTTTGCTACCATTTTAAGTGAGAGTATTTCCGTAGGTTTTGCAGCGGGTGGCGGAGTGAGGCCGTAGGCCGAATGGAGCCAGCCGCTGCTTTGTTGATTGTTTGCCAGAGTCTGGCAAATGTAAATGTATTGGGTGAGTGAAGGCCTAATAGGCTGTGGGGGTTGGTCCTCCCAATGTAATGTACTTTTATAATTTAAATATAATTATGTTACCCGTTATTCAATTTAGTTTCAGGATTCTCGGGGCCAAGGGATCCAGCCATCATTCGTCGACCAGGCCAATGAGGGAATCTGCTGATCGACATACAGAAATGCGCCACTTGTCCAATCGAAGAGCCAGAAGCCAGCCGTTGGGGCCGCTTCCAAATAAAGAAACAGCCAGCCGGAACCTGGACTCCATACCCAGGGCCAGGACTCTAGATCTACGAATATCCAGGATAACCGTTCACTAAAATACCATCCAAAATCCCCATATGTTGAATCTTCGAGGGCTTCCAGAACACGGGCATCCGCAGCCGTCGCCTTTACTGGATACCCCGCCTCCAAGGAAATCCAGGCCCATGCAAATGGAACATCAACCATCTCGCCATTTACCTCGAATTTTAATTCCCAAACCCCTTCACCCGATGAATATAATTTAAAAAGGGGAGCCTCGCCTCCAGCGGTTGCGCCGGAAGTAATCTGCAACACGCCGTCCGGCCCGCTTTCCGATGCCGCCGTGAACCGATAGGATCCGCTGCCCGTCTTTTCCCAGAGGGAGCCTTGGCTGGTAGAATCGGCGGGGTCAACCCAACCTGATCGAACTTCGGAGGCATCTACTGGAACGAAGACAAAGGCGAAAGGGACTCTGCCGGTAGGCGTTTGGCCTCCCTCATGGATGGTCACTTCCCAGCCATTTTCAACAGGTTGAACGGTCATTCGGGTATTTTGTTCAGATGACTGGCCGAGCAGCGTCAATGGGTTCCAGGCTCCTGGAGGAGTTATACCAAATCTCATTAGGTATGATAATAAGTTATTTGGCAGAAGCGTTTGCTTGAATGTGCTGCCAGCCTCCGCCAACTAAAGAGAGGACTTTTTCAGTGTCCTCCCACCAGTCTTTGAGATGGGTTGCGACGACTTCTTCGAGTCGCTCAATGCTCGGCCACAGTTTGTTGGCCGTTTGATCCTGTATCATATCCCAAAGTCTTTCAATCGGGTTGAGTTCAGGACTATACGGCGGCAAATTCACGATATGTATGCCCGGGGGGACGTTGGGGTGCTCCGAGTCGTGCGGATGGAAGCCTGCCCCGTCCCATACAACCACATGTTCCTCCTCAGGATATTGCTTTTTGATCTGTTGGAGGAAAGCCTCCGTCCACTGTAGATTCGTGCTAGGGGTTTGGATGCATACCATCTCGCCGTTGACCACGTCGAGGGCTCCGTAACAGTAGCTCCACTGGTATCTTGTCTGATATTTTTTGTGCGGCCGAAGCCCTCTTTGCGTCCAGCACCGGCGGTACACCGGAAGCAAACCAAAACGGCTTTCATCGGCAAACCACACCCGAACCCGATTGCCTCGGGTGAGGGAAAGCTCCTGGAGGATCTTAAAAAAGTCTCGCTTGAACGCTTCCGCTTTTGCCGAGTCCCGTTTCTCATGCACGGGGCGAGGGACTCGAAGCACCCCGGCGCATTTTTTTAGCCATCGCCACACCGTCTTGTAGGCGAAGGAGCGCCCGAAATGTCGCTCCAGCTCTTGCCCCGCCTGAACGGCTGTGTTCCAGCGCGCGACCTTCAAACCATTGAGCAAGAAGGCCTCCACCTCTTTGTCGCAACGGCTTTTGATCCCGCCTTTGTAGGCGCGTGTAAGCACCGCCCCGAGCCCTGCAGCACGATATTTGTCAAACCAACGCTGGATCGTCGCTTTGCCTCGGCCCACGATGGCTCCAATTTCATCAATGCTGTGGTGCGGCTGGAAGCCCATTTTTAATGCCACCAAACGCTCTTTACGCCAGCCGACAGCCTCTTTGTTGAGCAATTTCTTGATACGTTCACGGTCTTCATCGGTTCCCATATATCTTCTCATTCCGCCTTTATAGCTGTTTTTTAATCTTTATCAATCCTTTTGCGATTTGGTATTAGACGATACCTCCCCCCTCCAAGACTGTTTACCGCGACTTCTTCGATAACATCTTCCTGTCCATAGAGGTATTGACCCGACTCGTTAATGTAGCCGCCTTTCCAATCATTGGCAAAAGGGAAGAACGTTGAATTCAGTTTCACGAACGATTCATCATCCGATAGAGGCAAGGGAGTATTGAGGACGCTCATTCGTGTCGGCGCATAAGTGCTTCCGAAATAAAATCCCTCGATTTGGTTACTTAACTTCCATTGAATCGGGGGAGGCGCTACGCCAGGATGGGAGGAATCGGAGACCTGAGGCGTGGTCAGCAAAATACCTTCACTGTATTCCAGAGTCTGCGGCAAACGCAAATAGCGACTATGGGGATCGCGCTATGCGCCTGCTTGGTCCTGTATTCGATAAATGCTCGGTTCCGAGGTCCCGAATAATAATACTTCACCATTATTTTCCGAGCGCAAAGCAAAACCAGGATAGGAGTCCTGCTGAACCTCAATCGCAGTTACCGCGTCCAACCCCTCATTGAGGATGACTTCACCGGAAATCGTCTGGCAGAAAGCGCTGCGCCATAACCATTCGATATCCGAGATCGAGAGCGTCCGTGCATGGTAGGAAAATCCACTATATTCCATTCGGCATCTGTTGATACGGAGTCATCAGCGAAATCGCCAAGAGTAAAACTACTGATTTCGGCAACTGGAAAATCGATGGGGGACAGGTCTTCACCGTCGAGGATCGGCGTCAATTTTCCTCCCTCATATTTGAGGGCGAGGTGATGCCATTGAGAAGGCTCCATCATCACCGTCAATCGGTTGGCGCTTTCCTCGAAACTTGACTGCGAATGGCTGGTATCCAGGGGAAGAAGCATTAACGGACTGGTGTCGGAAAAAACTGACAAGACTTCACCGAATTCTCCATCAATCCGCAGGATAGGAAGTGTTTCTTCTGCTGCGTTGGAACGAAACCAGATGAGCGCAGTCCAGGCATCTGTGGCTGTTTGACTGCTTTCATAATGGATGCGGCGGCCGGATTGAAACCGCCAGGCATCACCATCACTGTAGGCAAAGCCCTCTGCCTGCGCCAATTCCCACATTGGGAATTGGCTGAGCAAGGGCCGATGCGCATCCTCTCCTTGTAGTCTGAAAACAGCCACCGGATTGAGCTCCTGCAAAGCTTCGCGGTAGTGGGTCTTTAGTGGCCGCGTGGAAAGAGAAAATGAAAAATCCAGATCCGGTCCCTTCAGAACTTCACCTAAAATTGGTGAAAAGCTTTTTACCCTAACCGAATCGCCAGCCGGATTGAACTCCATCAGGCGCATTCTGGCATTTCCATCTCCACTCCAGTGCTGAAAATTGATCAAATGCTGTTGCACAAAATGACGATCATCGTTGATCGATACACGCTTTCCGTGCCCACTGCGACCGACATGACCATTGAGCACAAGTTTGACGTTGCTATGATGTCGAATCAATTTGTTCCACATCAACTGCCCGTCGTTAGCGCCCTCCGGGTCTCCATTCAGTGCACTGTAACCGATCGGGTTACCCCTTTGCCGGTCTTCCCTATCCTGAGAACCCAGTAATCCCCAGTCAAATCGGCTGCTATCTCGAAATAAATAAGCATGCGTGGTCAAAATGGCGTAATCATCGGGAAACCGGTTCAATACATCGTCAGCCCAGGCAATCACATCATCCCGGGGACCCCACTCCAAGCAAATGATAAGCCAGGATCGCCCTTCGATTTCTATACGATGGACACTGTTTTCCCACTTGTCCGGCTCCATTGTTTCAATCAATGTCGGCTGGTTCGCATAGACGCTGCCGGTACCAAAGTACTCGGGATTCGAAAAGAGCGATGTCCGGCTGTTCTCAAGGCCGTCGTGATTTCCCGTGGCAAGAGACATCGGTACCTTGTCCATTATTCCGTTGGCAGCGCTAGCCCGGATATTTCATGAAGGGTAAAGTTTGGCTCGTTATTGCTATTGGAGATGGATTTCTTTGTATTTTGAGCAGATCGTCTTGATTTTTAGGTGTTTTTCAGGGTGTAGAGACACTGCCCCCTTTCCCCCATTGGTTCGGTAGTGCCGGGGGCAGCACCAATGCACCCTTTAGGTTGGCACCAATCGGCGGGCCGCATGGTTGAAAAGACTGGCCCAAGGATAACTCTCACTTAGGTGAAAGTGAATCGTTCGGGTGTTGCGCACGATGACCGCTCCGATCTTGATTAATTTGAGCCGCAGGGTGTGGCATTGGGCCCGCGCCCACTTCGTCCCTTTTAAGGCTAACCGGCGCATGGCTTCCATCAAGGTGTAGGCCAGCGCCGACAAGAGCAATCGCCACTGATTGGCCCACCATTGATGGGCGCTGGTGCGCTCGCTGAACAATTGCATCTGTTCCTTGATTCGGTTCTCCATTTCACCGCGGCCACAGTATACCTTGTCGTAAAGCTCCTGGGGATCGCCCGGCAGGTTCGTCACCACGAAGCGCGGGTTGGACCCCTGTGCGGTGTGTTCGGCTTTATGGATGACCAACCGCAGCCATCGCCACGAATCGGCAGCATAGACGAAGTCCTGGAATAACCGTTGTTTTTTACCCCTTAGTTCGAACCATTCTTTGGCCTGCTTTTGCAACTGCTGGGCGTCTTGCTGCAAGCGTGCATTGCGAGCCATCCCCACGATGTAACTAACTTCGTTGCGGTCGCACCAAGAGAGTATCCGGTCTCGACAAAATCCACTGTCGGCGCGCCAAATAATCCGCGTACGGGGCCAGCTTTGGCGAATCCGTTTAACCAGCAATTTGAGGATGGCCCCGGCATGCTTGCTGGCATCGATCTTGCTCGGCCGCAGGTAGGCCACCAGCAGCTGATCACCGCAAAAAACATATAGCGGCAGAAAACAGTAATGATCATAATAACCGTGGAAAAAACGTCCCTCCTGGAGCCCGTGCACCGGATTGTCGGTGGCGTCAAAGTCCAGGATGATCTCTTCGGGTTCCTCGGCAAAGGAGCCCATGAACTGTTCGACCAACAGCTCGTTTACCGCAAAGGCCGCCCGCCGATCCTGCCCGTTTTCAAAACGACACAAAGTCGGCGCGCTGGCCAACGTTTCAATGCGCCCCGTTACCGTTTGCAACAATGGATCGTGGCGCAGGGTATCAAAGTCGTTCAAATCCTCATAGCCCGCCACCAGCCCGTAAACGCGCTGCCGCAGCATCCCCAATACCTCATGGCGTACTTTGCCCTTCTGCCGTTTGTCCACTAACTGTCGGGCCGCTCGTTCGGTCAAGCCCAACTGCCGATCCACTTCCCGGATCAAAAGCAGTCCGGCATCCGAAGTAACCTCTCCGCCCTTGAAATCAACCCGCACACGGCGGCCTTTTACCCTTGTCAACTGTAGCTTTAATTGTTTACCTTTTGTCATCGCTGATATTGCTTTAATTATTGATCTATCCTGCTGTATATCAGCAGTTAAGCATATCAACGATACTTTTTTTACGAAATATCCGGGCTAACCCGGATATTTCATGAAGGGTAAAGTTTGGCTCGTTATTGCTATTGGAGATGGATTTCTTTGTATTTTGAGCAGATCGTCTTGATTTTTAGGTGTTTTTCAGGGTGTAGAGACACTGCCCCCTTTCCCCCATTGGTTCGGTAGTGCCGGGGGCAGCACCAATGCACCCTTTAGGTTGGCACCAATCGGCGGGCCGCATGGTTGAAAAGACTGGCCCAAGGATAACTCTCACTTAGGTGAAAGTGAATCGTTCGGGTGTTGCGCACGATGACCGCTCCGATCTTGATTAATTTGAGCCGCAGGGTGTGGCATTGGGCCCGCGCCCACTTCGTCCCTTTTAAGGCTAACCGGCGCATGGCTTCCATCAAGGTGTAGGCCAGCGCCGACAAGAGCAATCGCCACTGATTGGCCCACCATTGATGGGCGCTGGTGCGCTCGCTGAACAATTGCATCTGTTCCTTGATTCGGTTCTCCATTTCACCGCGGCCACAGTATACCTTGTCGTAAAGCTCCTGGGGATCGCCCGGCAGGTTCGTCACCACGAAGCGCGGGTTGGACCCCTGTGCGGTGTGTTCGGCTTTATGGATGACCAACCGCAGCCATCGCCACGAATCGGCAGCATAGACGAAGTCCTGGAATAACCGTTGTTTTTTACCCCTTAGTTCGAACCATTCTTTGGCCTGCTTTTGCAACTGCTGGGCGTCTTGCTGCAAGCGTGCATTGCGAGCCATCCCCACGATGTAACTAACTTCGTTGCGGTCGCACCAAGAGAGTATCCGGTCTCGACAAAATCCACTGTCGGCGCGCCAAATAATCCGCGTACGGGGCCAGCTTTGGCGCATCCGTTTAACCAGCAATTTGAGGATGGCCCCGGCATGCTTGCTGGCATCGATCTTGCTCGGCCGCAGGTAGGCCACCAGCAGCTGATCACCGCAAAAAACATATAGCGGCAGAAAACAGTAATGATCATAATAACCGTGGAAAAAACGTCCCTCCTGGAGCCCGTGCACCGGATTGTCGGTGGCGTCAAAGTCCAGGATGATCTCTTCGGGTTCCTCGGCAAAGGAGCCCATGAACTGTTCGACCAACAGCTCGTTTACCGCAAAGGCCGCCCGCCGATCCTGCCCGTTTTCAAAACGACACAAAGTCGGCGCGCTGGCCAACGTTTCAATGCGCCCCGTTACCGTTTGCTAACAATGGATCGTGGCGCAGGGTATCAAAGTCGTTCAAATCCTCATAGCCCGCCACCAGCCCGTAAACGCGCTGCCGCAGCATCCCCAATACCTCATGGCGTACTTTGCCCTTCTGCCGTTTGTCCACTAACTGTCGGGCCGCTCGTTCGGTCAAGCCCAACTGCCGATCCACTTCCCGGATCAAAAGCAGTCCGGCATCCGAAGTAACCTCTCCGCCCTTGAAATCAACCCGCACACGGCGGCCTTTTACCCTTGTCAACTGTAGCTTTAATTGTTTACCTTTTGTCATCGCTGATATTGCTTTAATTATTGATCTATCCTGCTGTATATCAGCAGTTAAGCATATCAACGATACTTTTTTTACGAAATATCCGGGTTAGGCCTGAGCCTGCACTCATAAGTTGGACTTCACCGGGATGGAGAGTGCGCTTGTTTCCCATACTATCTTCGTGGGCAAGTTCACCCTCAAGGACGTAGGAGAAGATCTCCATATCCCGATGCGGGTGGGCGGGGAATCCTTCACCGGGAGCAACTTGATCCTGATTGATTACTCTTTGAAATGGACGGGGAAAACTGGACAGTGGAATAAGGTGGTCTTGAACCACTAAATCCGCTAACCTATGAATGTTATTAAATCACGAAAGAGAAGACAATACAGTGCTGAGTTTAAAGCCCGAGTGGCCCTGGAAGCCATCAGGGGCGCTCATACCATCAACGAGATCGCCGGTCGTTTTGAGGTGCATCCCAACCAGGTGACCCAATGGAAGAAGCAGCTTTTGCAGGGAGCAACGGAGCTGTTTTCGCGCCAGCGGCAGACTCTCAGCAAGGACAACGAGACGGAAAAAGATCACCTTTACCAGGAGATTGGAAAGCTGAAAGTAGAATGCGATTGGCTAAAAAAAAAGTCTGAACAATTCGGTTGGTGAGAGGCGCAAGATGGTGCAACCACTTCAAGGAAAAATCAGTATCGGCAGGCAATGTCAGTTGCTGGGGCTGGCCCGCGGCAGCTATTACTATCGGGCCCGTGCCCAGTGCGAGCAGAACGTTCTCTACATGCATCGCATGGATGAGCTCTACACCCAATATCCGTTTTTTGGTTCTCGCCGGATGACCCAGTGGCTGCGTCGAGAGGGCCATGCAGTGGGACGAGGCCGCATCCAGCGGCTCATGCGCCAAATGGGCCTGGAGGCTATTTATCCGCGTCGAAACTTGAGCCAGGGGCACCGGCAGCACCGCATTTTCCCTTATCTGCTGCGGGGTTTGGCGGTCGAGCGGCCCGACCAGGTATGGTGCAGCGACATCACTTACCTGCGGCTGAGCCGAGGATTCCTTTTCTTGACCGTGGTGTTGGACTGGTTCAGCCGCTACGTGTTGAGCTGGCAGCTTTCCAACACCCTGGAGAGCCGCTTCTGTGTGCTCGCCCTGGAGGAAGCTCTGAGGCGGGCCCAACCTCAAATCTTCAACACCGATCAAGGCAGCCAGTTTACCGGCAGCGAGTTCACCTCGGTGCTGGGGCAAGCCGGGGTGCGCATCAGCATGGACGGGCGTGGCCGCTACCTGGACAACATATTTGTTGAACGCTTTTGGAGAACCCTCAAGTATGAAGACATTTACCTGCGCGAATACGCCACGGCAAAGGAAGCCAGCGAAGGGATAGCCCGCTACCTGGACTTCTACAACCACCTGCGCCCCCACCAAGCCCTGGGCTACCGGACCCCGGCCGAAGTCCATGCAATCGGAGCAAAACCACCCTCCCCGCCAATACAGCTTGCGGGCACCTGCGTGCCCGTCTTTGGCTAAGGACAAAATATATTTTTAAAAAATAATATGAACACGATTTCCACCTTAATCCCACGTCAAAATTGTCCAAACAACCCCGTCCACTTCACTATCTCGGCCGCCATCTCCTTCGGACTGCTCTGTCGCTTTGAGGTGGCTTCGCCCTGCTGATCGTCCAGATAGAGCCAGAGCCTCTTCCACCTATACAATTGGTTGGTGTTGACCCCAAGTTTGGTCGATACCTCGGTGGCGCTCAGACCATCGAGTATCATCAGTTGAACTGCCTCATTTTTGAACTCTATACTAAAGCGTCTTCTTCCCATGCTTCGATTCTCCATTTAGGAGAATCTCGTGTCCACTTTTTCCAGTGCACATCAGCGGTTGTCGGCATTCAACCTTACTTCTTGATAATCGTATATCCCAAGGGCTATGATGTTTCAGAGGGAAATCAAACTGTTGTAAACTACTATTATTGAAATGGACGGGGAAAACTGGACAGTGGAATAAGGTGGTCTTGAACCACTAAATCCGCTAACCTATGAATGTTATTAAATCACGAAAGAGAAGACAATACAGTGCTGAGTTTAAAGCCCGAGTGGCCCTGGAAGCCATCAGGGGCGCTCATACCATCAACGAGATCGCCGGTCGTTTTGAGGTGCATCCCAACCAGGTGACCCAATGGAAGAAGCAGCTTTTGCAGGGAGCAACGGAGCTGTTTTCGCGCCAGCGGCAGACTCTCAGCAAGGACAACGAGACGGAAAAAGATCACCTTTACCAGGAGATTGGAAAGCTGAAAGTAGAATGCGATTGGCTAAAAAAAAAGTCTGAACAATTCGGTTGGTGAGAGGCGCAAGATGGTGCAACCACTTCAAGGAAAAATCAGTATCGGCAGGCAATGTCAGTTGCTGGGGCTGGCCCGCGGCAGCTATTACTATCGGGCCCGTGCCCAGTGCGAGCAGAACGTTCTCTACATGCATCGCATGGATGAGCTCTACACCCAATATCCGTTTTTTGGTTCTCGCCGGATGACCCAGTGGCTGCGTCGAGAGGGCCATGCAGTGGGACGAGGCCGCATCCAGCGGCTCATGCGCCAAATGGGCCTGGAGGCTATTTATCCGCGTCGAAACTTGAGCCAGGGGCACCGGCAGCACCGCATTTTCCCTTATCTGCTGCGGGGTTTGGCGGTCGAGCGGCCCGACCAGGTATGGTGCAGCGACATCACTTACCTGCGGCTGAGCCGAGGATTCCTTTTCTTGACCGTGGTGTTGGACTGGTTCAGCCGCTACGTGTTGAGCTGGCAGCTTTCCAACACCCTGGAGAGCCGCTTCTGTGTGCTCGCCCTGGAGGAAGCTCTGAGGCGGGCCCAACCTCAAATCTTCAACACCGATCAAGGCAGCCAGTTTACCGGCAGCGAGTTCACCTCGGTGCTGGGGCAAGCCGGGGTGCGCATCAGCATGGACGGGCGTGGCCGCTACCTGGACAACATATTTGTTGAACGCTTTTGGAGAACCCTCAAGTATGAAGACATTTACCTGCGCGAATACGCCACGGCAAAGGAAGCCAGCGAAGGGATAGCCCGCTACCTGGACTTCTACAACCACCTGCGCCCCCACCAAGCCCTGGGCTACCGGACCCCGGCCGAAGTCCATGCAATCGGAGCAAAACCACCCTCCCCGCCAATACAGCTTGCGGGCACCTGCGTGCCCGTCTTTGGCTAAGGACAAAATATATTTTTAAAAAATAATATGAACACGATTTCCACCTTAATCCCACGTCAAAATTGTCCAAACAACCCCGTCCACTTCATATCGTCAAGCTGCTTAATGGGAAATTCAGCCCCCTCCACCCTCAAGTTGGGGAATTGCGCAGGCTTTCCCGATGTTCCTTTAAAAGAGTTGAAATGGTGTCGATGGTGTCCTTCGGCAGGAAGGCTTGTCCGGCAACGGTAGTTTCTTTCAATTGCTCTGGATCGCGGGAACCCACAATTGCGGACGTAACCGCCGGGTTGCGCAAAGTCCAAGCAATCGACAATTGCGCCGGAGTCATTCCGGCAGTTGCGGCGACGGTTTTGAGTTTTTCGATCAGCTTCAGGTGTGCCCCGAATCGGGGTTCAGTGAAGTTGGAATCCCTTTTCCGGTGGTCCTCGGGGTGAAGGCCTTCCATCCATTGGAGAGAGAATTTTCCCGCTAAAAGTCCTTTTTGCAAGGGGCTGTAAACCAAAACGCCGATGTTGTTATCCGCGCAATATGGCAGCAACTCCTCCTCCAGTTGGCGTCTAAGCAAGCTGTAGGGCGTTTGCAGGGAAATCACCGGGTGAATGGGTTGGATCCTCTTCAATTGTTCCACGCTGAAATTGGATACCCCGCCCCAGCGGTCTTTTCCCTCTGAAATCAACTCAGCCACGGCGCTCCAGCCTTCTTCGATATCTTCATCGGGTTGAGCCCAATGAATCTGTTAAAGATCGATCACCTCAATGCGCAAGCGTCTTAAACTTGACTCTACTTCCTCCCGAATACTGGCCCTTTTTAAACTTCCGCTTAGATTTCCCGACTCATCCCAGAGTCGACTGCACTTGGTGGCGATTATGGGCAGTGGAGACATTGCGGCCAAAACAGAGCCGACCACCTCTTCGGCATGACCCAGACCGTAGATCGGAGCCGTATCGATCCAATTGATGCCTGTTTCTATCGCTCTGCGAATGGTGTCTCTGGAAACATTGTCATCCTGCGGCCCCCAACTTGCCTTCCAGCCCGTACCGCCCATGGCGAAAGTTCCCAATCCAATTGGGGAAAAGCGGAGGTCGGAATTACCCAATTGCCTGGTCTGCATTATTCGAAAATTCCCACATGAACATTCATAATCGTTGAAAATAGCTACTTTCTAATATTTCGATCCAATTTTTTAAGCTTTCATTGTGATTTGGCAATCTGATGTGCACTGGGGGGTTTCCTGGGCATGCGGTACGGCTTGATCTCACCGATCTTTTCGCGGTGCTTAACCTTGGACTCCCACAAGATGTATTCGGATTGCAATGAATACCAAAACTCGGCGTTCAACCGCTTAAAACCTCTGCTTGCGATACTCAGCTCTCGGGGATCAATGTTCTTGAAATACTCGCCCAGCCTCAAAGCGACACCAGGGCTGATCTTTCGAGTCCCGTGTGTAATTCTGTAGAGATCAGAGCTGTGGATACCCGTGGCCTTGTGCAACCTGTACCTGGAAATGCCAAGACCTATCAGCACCCTGTTTAACGTAATGCCGGGTTTGTTCATAGTTGTCTTTTCTGCACGAATTAATTAATATCAATTCCCCCTGTGAATCCTGCAAAATAAAAAACCTATACCGCCGCAAACTCCCTTGGAACAAGCCCTCCTGCCCCTCTTGTGGCATCAATTAGCTCAATCCAGGGACCAAGGTCATCTGTCCGGGTGAAAGGTTCCCATATCTGCACCTGATATTCCCCTGAACTATCCCATAGGGTAAGCCTGAATTGTTCCCCATCGATGGATGCTGTCGGGTGATCCTGGCACTGCATTGGAATCCCCTCAGCCACGATTTTATGGATGGCTTGATCGGGTGGTAGCTCCATCGTTCCAATTTCCACCTGCACCGATACCTTTTTCTTTTCTTCCCGGTATGCTGCCCATAGCTTCTTCCATGCGCTTTCAAGGAAACGGGTTAGGATGATGGTGGTCGTGCCTTCCCTGTAGTCGATGTCATAGACCACTTCCGGCTTCCAACAGGGTAGCCACTCAAGGCGCAGGTTCCAATCGCCTGGGGCCGTGATCGAATCGAATCTTCTTAGGTAGCTGGAAATGAGCCGGTCGTAGGCGTTAGAGATTTTATCTAGCATTTGCCTGTAGCCACAATACGATGAGACCGTAAGTATTGGAAAAACCATGCGCGAGGATGGCAGGCCATAAACTGCCGCGTGCGAACCATACCACGGTGCCGAAAATGAGTCCACTAACAGTCGCTCCTGCGACACCGGCGGCACCTTGATAAGTGTGAACAAAACCGAAGATCATCGCCTGAAGAAAAAGGACAAATAGCCTAACATTTCGGCTACCGCCAAGCGATGAAGTGATCCCGCGCATCAGCAACCCGCGAAAGGCCATCTCTTCCCCGAATGCTGCAAAGGTCCAGCTTAAGGCAAGGAGTGCGAGTAGGTCGGGCAACGAAGCGCTCGCCTCTTCGAATCGAGAAAGGTCAGGACCCGCTCCGAATATTGTAATCCAGATAGGCTCCAGAAGCTCACTCGCCAATATTACCGTCGCAGCGCCCAATAGGCCGAGTGCCAAATGTACTTTCGGCTTGAAGGCAACGCCAAATCCGATTCCACCCCATCCGATGGACGAATGAACAACCCGTATCATTACGAAAACGGTTAATACTATAAAGGCGGGTGTGGGAACGCCAGACAGCCCGCGCATACTTTCGATGGACAGCACAGCCCAGCGAAGTGCACCTATAAGAACCAACCCCACGGAAAAGAAAATGAGGAGGCGCAACTGTGTTTTCTTGACATTCATTGGCTAAAGAAACTCTGCGGAGTGAAAGCATTCCTTTTCGATGATCGAAAGGATTAAGTTCAAATTCAGGGAATAAAAGGGCCACGCGCCGAAAATTTTCCAACGGAGTTTTCCCATAACAACATTCATAATCGTAGAAGATTGCTACTTTCGAATATTTCGATCCAATCACTCCGTGCCGGCCTGGTTCACGACTATGCGCTGCCGCACTGCGGGCGAAACAAACGCGCCCTGCGCAACATCCTCTTCCGTGAAAACACAGAGGTGTATGACCTTGTCCTTGTAACGGTTGTAATCGTATATCAGGTATATCCTGCCATCCGGCGCTTGCACCCCTTCTGGGTAGGACACCGCAAGCCGATCGTCGATGGTCAGACCGCCGTGCCATGTCTGCCCGTCATCATCGGAAAGATACGCCGTCAACCGGCTACGTTGCTTCCAGGAACCATTCACCTCGCCTGTTTTGAGCCACGCCGTATCCATGTCCGGGTTATGCTTGACCAGTAGCAACCGTCCCGAGTCCAGCCGCCAGCCGCCGTATGAAAAACCGTGCCGCCAAATGCGGTATCGACGATGGCTGGCCCGGACTCCAGGTTTTTCCTCGGTCCGTCGAAATACTCTCGCCGATGCCATACTGAGTGCGCACCAGCATCCACAAGCTCCTGTCCCTGCGCTCGACAATCATGTGCTCTTCAAAACGAACCTCAGGCACATGGGCAGTGCCTAGCAATTTAAACGTCTCCCCCTTGTCCCGCGAAACATAAACATGCGCGCCAGTCTTCGATTCATCCCACTTCAAATACTTCTCTGGAATAAACCGATCGCTGGTCGGATCGTTCACCGGCTTATGACCCCAGTAGGCAATCGGATAAAGCCACTCACCTGAAGCCAGCACTGTTGGTTTGTTCATCATGATCCCGTTGGCGATCCGTCGCGGTTTCGACCACTGCGGGTTTTCATCGCCGGGATTTTCCGCAACTATCGCCCAGACTCCCGCACGTCCGTCCCACCAACTGTAAGATTGCGCATAGATCAGCCAGAGCCGTTCCTCCGGATCGAGCCACAACGTCGGGTCGTAAGTGCGTACCAACCCTTCACCATCGACCACCAACTTCAAGTCTGACCAGTTCCTGCCGTCATACCCGCTTGTGATCGCCATCACATAATTTTCCGGGCCTTCGCCGTTGCCCCCGCCGTACCACACCACCCATAAGCGGCCGTTCGCCGCGCGCGCAATTCCCGGGATGCCCTGAAACCCCCGCGCTACCCCCGCATACTCCGGGCCGGGAATCGTATGAATTGTCGCCGGAAGCATCGCCGGATCATTCATCATAAATGACATCGAACAAATCGAAAGAAACGCTATGATTACAACTGTTGCGCGCATCGCTTATCCTCACCGAGATTTCCCATATGATGGGGATGAATCGATAAAATTATCGGCAATTTAATAAGCTTTGGCAATTTCTTTGGTATCTGCTGGTCAATTATTGCCCTTACGCCCTGCCTGGACAAGATCGGGCAACAGGAAGCAGAATTTCAAAAAGCTGATAACCCAGACGAACCAGGAGATATAAACGAGGTATATGGGCGTAAGATTCATTCCACCAAGCAAGATCACTGAAATCGCTAAAGCCTGGCCGCAGATGCTCATTGCCAATTCCTTGGCCCAGCGGGGAATGCGCTTCGATAGCTTGCCCTTGGTTCCAATATCCCGGAGGTAGTAGGCCATAAAGGCACACGATCCCGGACAATGCCCCCAGGACGATCAGGAACGCCGCCAGCTTGTAATTCAGGCTATACTGGACATGCTACCCTCGCGGCCCTGAAGTTTCAGGAGCCTTTTTGTCTTGCTGCCATTTTGCGGAAAATACCTGGTCCATGAATTTCCCTAAGCATTTTCCGACGAAGGGCCACAGCCAATTTAAAGGCTTTTTGCTCCCCGTATTTGCGGATGGAGAATGAAGTGCATTTCTGTTCACCGGGGGAAGGCCGCCAACTTACTGAGTAATATTCAGTAATGCTGCCGCTAAGACTTTTTTTGGCCATTCGGCACACACCCAACACTCCGGTAGTATTGCGCACATCGCGATAAGCTATCCTTCGGCCCCGAGGCTTGGTAGGAATTTGGGCAAGTTTTTCGTAGAGATCGTCCCGATACTGACGGGCTTCTTTCTGCGCCTTTCTTATGCCCCCGCATTTCATATCGCTGAAAAGTTTGGAGTAGATTTTCCCGTTTTTATACCCTCTCACAAACCATCCGCGGGTTGAACCTGAATCAATGCGGCTGATTCCCTTGTTTTTGGGGTTTTTCCTCTTTCTTTTTGCCATAACCTATCTGATTTAATGATTTGAGTTAAGAACCATCCCCAGTTTGCTTTGAATCTTTGAATAACAATACGACCTTACCCATACACCAAGCCCAAGTCACGCTCATAACCGCCTACAACCCCGGCGGCACACTGAAGAGGCTTGCCGTCCAGGCGCTGGAAAAATCTGCTTGTGGGGGTGTTGTTATTAAATGTCCAAATCCAGGCCGGAGTGTCGTTGAAAAGAAACTGCCAGCGATAGGTGTTTTGGTTGAGAAAAATCCATTCCTGCAAGCCAAAATCAAACAGGAAGATTACTTCGCTGTTGCTGTCCTCAGAAACGAATTGCCAGCCATGTTCATCGTGATAAATCCAGGGCCAGAAATCCACATTGTAATTCAGATACCAGGGCGATCCGCGCCACTCGGGGAAGCCTTCAATGGGTTCACCGCCAAATACATCGGGCGGCTCTGTGTTGTATATCTGATCGGCAAATTCCGGGAAATCGACGAAGGGATTGCGATTGCCCTGGAAACCGCTGAAGATCGTCTGATTCCTGAGCCGTTCGGTGTCGGTCACCGGATGCTCACGGTTCCAGGCCAGAAGGGTGTCCAGGATTCCCATTTCGGGAATTAAGCTCTGACCTCCAAATTGCGGATCATTGTTTAGCTTCAGATCAAGAGTTGCCTCATCGCTTCCGTCATAACGAACCGCCATGTAAAACATCGCTCTGGCGATTTCTCCCTTCACGCTGTCGGGCGGCTCCCACGAGTCAGAATCGCGGGAGACCTCGGGGGCCGGGCCGAACGAACCGGGAGGAAGATATTCAGCGTCGCCGGGGTCGCTGTCGTCAAATATCAGGTTGCCCCGGCTGCTGTTTATGGAAGCCAGGCTTGGGCGGAGGCTGAACAGGTCGGAAGTATCCGCCCCTGATTCGTCAATGCCCCTTGACTTGGGCCACAGGTGTTCACGGTTCCATATACTGGGAAAACCATTGAAAGGTTCAGAGGCAGCGGAAAATATCGGCATCACTTTACCCTGGTCAAAGAGGTCCAGGTCGAGAACCTGAAAAGCCTCATCTGCCTGGGAAAAGGGAATGACCGTGTGCCCGTCGATGATATTGTGGAGGGCACTGGCCAACTCTGTTCCACTTTTTCCCTCCGCTGCGGCGTAGTAACCCGAGGGAACTGGATCAATTTGAAACTGTGAGCTGTCAAAAACAGTGAATGACCATTCAAAGTTCTCCGTCATATTGTCCGGGCTCTCATCAATGTCGCTGACCAGGCTGGCGAAAATCATTATCGTGACGGACTCGCCCTCTTGAAAATCCGTGGCAGTTTTGAGGGTAAAATCCGGGGAGTTATCTGCGGCCGTGACTATTGCGGAAATCGATCCGCTCAAGCTCCCCTCAATGGAAAACCACTGGCCGTTCACATCTACTACTTCACTGAAAGAAACGAGAATATCGGCCGCCGGAGGCACACCTACCCTGCCATTTTCAGGATCAAAGCCCGATACCATCGGCGGGAGGTCGGTGGCCTGGCCGGTGAAGGTTTGGTTTACATTTGCCGCCCCATAGGTGCTGGCCTCTGGAGCCTCCCATTGGAAGTCACTGGAATCGGAGCCGACACCCGAAAGTTGCAACGAGTGACCAATGGGTGTTGCAGAACCCTCCTGCACACCGAGGTCGATACTTTCGATTCCCGCGGCTGGCCCATCGGCCGCTATGAAGGTTCCCTCATAACTGAAAAATTCGACCAACGAACCTGAAGAATCGACCAGGGCCAACCCGTCCGGCGATCCGTTTTGAATTGGGACTATGGCGAAGAACACCGCTCCGATCCCACTGTCTTCCTGGGGGATTATCCCACTTAAGGGAACAGTCTTATAAACTTTCAGTTCGGATGCGGTGCCATTGTAAAGGGCAAGGCTCCAGCCTGTCAGGTCGGTTCCTGACGGCCCGGCGACCTCAATTCCCTCGTTGGCGTCCGCCCCGCTGTTATCATAGGTTATCATAGTGGATTTCATTGATAAAGACCGGGCCTGCAAAAGCCGATATGGCAACAATCAATGTGGCCATCAACACTGTGGAAGTTTTAATCATTCTTATATTTGAGTTAAGAGCCATCCTGGGATCGCTTTGAGTATAAATACGCCCGAACCATGCACCAAAGCCAGGTCACGCTCAAAACTTCAAGAATGCCTGTGAAGAGCGATTGAGGGTAAAGCAGCGTCAGGGCAAGGGGACCGGCGCACAAGCATCCCACAACTATTGCCAGGTTATTCCAACGCTCTGCTTTTGGGTTGCCCCGGAATCGATCAGTGAAAAAGTTAAGTCCGGAAAGCCGCATTCGATTCAGTAGAAACAAAATCAATTCCAATGGTCAAGCCTTATCGGGATAGCCTACCGGATAGCCTGCCGAAATGGGATTCAACACAATCCCCAAGCAACCCTTGCCGCCCGTTCACTCGCGGTTCTGAAATTTCAGGAGCCTTTTTGCATTGCAGCCATTTTGCGGAAGATACCTGGCCCATGAATTTGACGAAGCATTTTCCGCCGGAGGGCCACAGCCAGTTTAAAGGCTTTTTCCTCCCCATATTTGCGGATGGAGAAAGAAGTTGTTTTCAGTACTCCGGGGGAAGGGCTCCAACTGACTGAGTAAGCTTCGCTTATTTTCCCGGATGGGCTTTTCTTTGCCGTGCGGCAGACTCCCAACACTCCTGTAGTATTGCGGGGATTATGAGAAACGATCTTCCGACCCCAGGGTTTGGTGGGAATTTGGGCCAGCTTTTCGTGAAGTTCATCCCGATACTGACGGGCTTCTTTCTGCGCCTTCCTTTTGCCTCCACATTTCAGATCACTGAAAAGTTTGGGGTAGGTTTTCCCATTTTTGTACCCCCTCACGAACCATCCGTGGGTTGAGCCTGAATCAATGCGGGTGATTCCTTTGTTTTTTGGATCTTTCCTTTTTCTTTTAACCATAAGCCAAAGCCAAAAGCCTTACCAGTCTTTTTAAGCCTGCAAAAGCTCAGGCTTGTTCATTTTCCAGGCGGCAGCCCCAGCCAGCAGGGTCATCAATACGATCATGCCCCATTCATTCAGGGTTGGGATGGGCTGTGGCACAACGCCGGTAGCCCCTGCCAGGATGGGGGTGTCGGGCGTGTCTTCATATGCCCAGTCTATTATGCTAACCGAGGTGGCCATTCCAAAAAAAATTGCCAAATCATATTGAAAGCAAATATTTGGATCGAAATATTGGATAGTAGCTATTTTCAACGATAGTGAATGTTCATATGGTAAATCTCGGTTAAATTCTGTGGACTTTTTGTTTCCTGAGAGCTATACAGAGTTACTTTACTTTTTCTCCACAGAGTTACTTTACTTTTTCTCCATTGTGCAATTTTTAGTTCTCATGCGTCCGGAAATTACAGAAGAAAGCCATTGGTTCGCAGAAAACCTGCAGCCACATGAAGCCATGTTGCGGGCCTGGCTGCATAGTCGTTTTTCCAATGAGCACGATATAGACGATATCGTGCAGGAGGCATATTTCAAGGTCTTGAAAGCCCGAAAGACTACAAAGATCACTTCTCCCAAGGCTTTTCTTTTTGCCACTGCAAGAAATTTGGCTCTCGAAGGCATTAGAAAAAAATCGGTGCGCAGCGAACTTTCTTTGGTAGATTTGAACGAGTTTGACCTCTTGAATGATGAGGAGGACGTTAATGATGCCGTTGCTCGCTCCGAGGAACTTGAAATTTTGACCAGAGCCATACAGTCATTACCAACCCGTTGCCGCCAAATCATCACTTTGCGGAAGATATACGGCATGTCCCAAAAGGATATCGCCAAGGAACTTGGCATATCGGTGCATACGGTAGAAACTCAAGGAACTATAGGCATTCGGCATTCGCAAGCTCACAGAGTTTTTCGAGCGCTTGGAACGTCCAGCATACTAGCCCGGATATTTCATGAAGGGTAAAGTTTGGCTCGTTATTGCTATTGGAGATGGATTTCTTTGTATTTTGAGCAGATCGTCTTGATTTTTAGGTGTTTTTCAGGGTGTAGAGACACTGCCCCCTTTCCCCCATTGGTTCGGTAGTGCCGGGGGCAGCACCAATGCACCCTTTAGGTTGGCACCAATCGGCGGGCCGCATGGTTGAAAAGACTGGCCCAAGGATAACTCTCACTTAGGTGAAAGTGAATCGTTCGGGTGTTGCGCACGATGACCGCTCCGATCTTGATTAATTTGAGCCGCAGGGTGTGGCATTGGGCCCGCGCCCACTTCGTCCCTTTTAAGGCTAACCGGCGCATGGCTTCCATCAAGGTGTAGGCCAGCGCCGACAAGAGCAATCGCCACTGATTGGCCCACCATTGATGGGCGCTGTGAAATGGACGGGGAAAACTGGACAGTGGAATAAGGTGGTCTTGAACCACTAAATCCGCTAACCTATGAATGTTATTAAATCACGAAAGAGAAGACAATACAGTGCTGAGTTTAAAGCCCGAGTGGCCCTGGAAGCCATCAGGGGCGCTCATACCATCAACGAGATCGCCGGTCGTTTTGAGGTGCATCCCAACCAGGTGACCCAATGGAAGAAGCAGCTTTTGCAGGGAGCAACGGAGCTGTTTTCGCGCCAGCGGCAGACTCTCAGCAAGGACAACGAGACGGAAAAAGATCACCTTTACCAGGAGATTGGAAAGCTGAAAGTAGAATGCGATTGGCTAAAAAAAAAGTCTGAACAATTCGGTTGGTGAGAGGCGCAAGATGGTGCAACCACTTCAAGGAAAAATCAGTATCGGCAGGCAATGTCAGTTGCTGGGGCTGGCCCGCGGCAGCTATTACTATCGGGCCCGTGCCCAGTGCGAGCAGAACGTTCTCTACATGCATCGCATGGATGAGCTCTACACCCAATATCCGTTTTTTGGTTCTCGCCGGATGACCCAGTGGCTGCGTCGAGAGGGCCATGCAGTGGGACGAGGCCGCATCCAGCGGCTCATGCGCCAAATGGGCCTGGAGGCTATTTATCCGCGTCGAAACTTGAGCCAGGGGCACCGGCAGCACCGCATTTTCCCTTATCTGCTGCGGGGTTTGGCGGTCGAGCGGCCCGACCAGGTATGGTGCAGCGACATCACTTACCTGCGGCTGAGCCGAGGATTCCTTTTCTTGACCGTGGTGTTGGACTGGTTCAGCCGCTACGTGTTGAGCTGGCAGCTTTCCAACACCCTGGAGAGCCGCTTCTGTGTGCTCGCCCTGGAGGAAGCTCTGAGGCGGGCCCAACCTCAAATCTTCAACACCGATCAAGGCAGCCAGTTTACCGGCAGCGAGTTCACCTCGGTGCTGGGGCAAGCCGGGGTGCGCATCAGCATGGACGGGCGTGGCCGCTACCTGGACAACATATTTGTTGAACGCTTTTGGAGAACCCTCAAGTATGAAGACATTTACCTGCGCGAATACGCCACGGCAAAGGAAGCCAGCGAAGGGATAGCCCGCTACCTGGACTTCTACAACCACCTGCGCCCCCACCAAGCCCTGGGCTACCGGACCCCGGCCGAAGTCCATGCAATCGGAGCAAAACCACCCTCCCCGCCAATACAGCTTGCGGGCACCTGCGTGCCCGTCTTTGGCTAAGGACAAAATATATTTTTAAAAAATAATATGAACACGATTTCCACCTTAATCCCACGTCAAAATTGTCCAAACAACCCCGTCCACTTCACTGGTGCGCTCGCTGAACAATTGCATCTGTTCCTTGATTCGGTTCTCCATTTCACCGCGGCCACAGTATACCTTGTCGTAAAGCTCCTGGGGATCGCCCGGCAGGTTCGTCACCACGAAGCGCGGGTTGGACCCCTGTGCGGTGTGTTCGGCTTTATGGATGACCAACCGCAGCCATCGCCACGAATCGGCAGCATAGACGAAGTCCTGGAATAACCGTTGTTTTTTACCCCTTAGTTCGAACCATTCTTTGGCCTGCTTTTGCAACTGCTGGGCGTCTTGCTGCAAGCGTGCATTGCGAGCCATCCCCACGATGTAACTAACTTCGTTGCGGTCGCACCAAGAGAGTATCCGGTCTCGACAAAATCCACTGTCGGCGCGCCAAATAATCCGCGTACGGGGCCAGCTTTGGCGAATCCGTTTAACCAGCAATTTGAGGATGGCCCCGGCATGCTTGCTGGCATCGATCTTGCTCGGCCGCAGGTAGGCCACCAGCAGCTGATCACCGCAAAAAACATATAGCGGCAGAAAACAGTAATGATCATAATAACCGTGGAAAAAACGTCCCTCCTGGAGCCCGTGCACCGGAGTGTCGGTGGCGTCAAAGTCCAGGATGATCTCTTCGGGTTCCTCGGCAAAGGAGCCCATGAACTGTTCGACCAACAGCTCGTTTACCGCAAAGGCCGCCCGCCGATCCTGCCCGTTTTCAAAACGACACAAAGTCGGCGCGCTGGCCAACGTTTCAATGCGCCCCGTTACCGTTTGCAACAATGGATCGTGGCGCAGGGTATCAAAGTCGTTCAAATCCTCATAGCCCGCCACCAGCCCGTAAACGCGCTGCCGCAGCATCCCCAATACCTCATGGCGTACTTTGCCCTTCTGCCGTTTGTCCACTAACTGTCGGGCCGCTCGTTCGGTCAAGCCCAACTGCCGATCCACTTCCCGGATCAAAAGCAGTCCGGCATCCGAAGTAACCTCTCCGCCCTTGAAATCAACCCGCACACGGCGGCCTTTTACCCTTGTCAACTGTAGCTTTAATTGTTTACCTTTTGTCATCGCTGATATTGCTTTAATTATTGATCTATCCTGCTGTATATCAGCAGTTAAGCATATCAACGATACTTTTTTTACGAAATATCCGGGCTAGCCATCGTGAATGATCCTAGCAAAGAGAATTCGTCCTGCCGTGAAGGCGAGGAAGAGGCCGCAGCCTGGATTTGGAAGCTGGATCGAGGCCTGTCTGCAAAGGAGCAGGACGTGTTTTTCGACTGGCTTTCGCAGAGTTCTGAGAATGCCGCACTGCTGGCGCGGCAACGCCGCCAATGGAAACGGCTAGACAAACTTTCCGCATGGCGACCGGAACATAATGATCGGCCCAATCCCGATTTACTGGCTCCGCCCAGGGAAAAGTGGGTTCGGTGGGTTCGGCGCTATTCTCCCGTATCCCTCGCGGCGGCTGCAGTGCTTCTTCTTTCCCTCATCCTTTGGAACTACGATCCGTCGATCACGAAGGATAATCCAATCGATACTTTAGCCGCAAAACCGGAAAATCGCGTTCTTCTGGATGATGGTTCCACAATCAAATTGAATAACCATGCCGAAGTGACCGTTCTTTTCTCTTCTGCTGAACGGCGCGTCCGACTCGACCAAGGAGAGGCTTTTTTCATGGTAGCCGAGGATGTGGATCGACCCTTTGTGGTCGAGGTTTGGGGGATCGAATTGAGTGCGGTGGGTACGGCTTTCAACGTGGTGCGTTTGGACATGGGAGCCGTTGAAATCCTGGTTGCGGACGGCCTAGTCAAAATTACCTCCTCACTCACTCCAGAGGAGAGCCTAATGGAAGTCGGGCATCGTTTTGAACCTCTTCTTGAGGCAAATCAGCGCGCTTTGATTACTTTGTCAGTTCAAGAGGAATCACCTCAAATAGCCACTTTGACGAAACTGATGTGACCGCCGAAAACACTACCATTGCCAGTGAGAGTCTTTCTGGAGAAATTACCGGAAAGACCTATGAAGCAAAAAAGATACACCCCTGAACAAATCATAACGATACTGCGCGAAGTAGACGCAGGCAAAGGCATTCAGGATGTCTGTCGGTCCCACAATATCAGTCCTCAAAGCTACCATCGTTGGCGTAAAAAGTATGGCCGCATGGAGCTGCGTGACGCCAAGCGGCTGAAGGAGCTGGAGCGCGAGAACACACAGCTTAAGAAGATTGTAGCCGAGCAGATGCTGGAGAACCGTGTGCTCAAGGAGGTGAACGCAAAAAAATGGTAGGCCCGAAGCAGAAAAAGGAAGCGGTGAAGCATGTATTGGCCCAAGGGTCGTGCTCGCTGCGTCGGGCCTGTCAGTATTTTGGGTTGCACCGCTCAACCTACCTGTATGAACCCAAGAAAGCTACTGAGTATAGGCATAAACTGGTGGCACGCATCATTGCCTTTTCGAAGAAGCATCCGCGCTATGGCTATCGTCGGATCCGCGCTTTGTTGACCCATGAAGGTTGGCCCGTGAGTCGCAAATTCGTCCAAAAAGTGCGTCGTTTCGAAGGACTGGGTGTGCGGCCGTCTGGCAAGCGCCGTCGCCGGCAGGGCCAATCCACGGCTACCCCGACCCGAGCAGTGCAGCCCAACCATGTGTGGAGTTGGGACTTCGTGGCGGATCGCACCGACCGGGGCGGTCCGCTCAGGCTCTTGACACTGATCGATGAACATACCCGTCAATGCCTGGCCATTAAGGTTGCGCGCTCACTGAAAAGTGCCGATGTGGTAGAGGTATTGAACGATGCCATAAGAGAGAACGGCAAACCTCAGTGCATCCGCTCGGACAACGGATCGGAGTTTATAGCCCACCAAGTCAAAGAAGAACTGCAGCGACAGGAAATTGCCATCGCATACATTGATCCAGGAAGCCCTTGGCAGAATGGACATATAGAATCCTTTCATAATCGTTTGCGCGATGAATGCCTTAATCAGGAACTGTTCCTGAGCGTGACCGAAGCGCGTGTGGTGGTCGAACAATGGCGACACAAATACAACGCGAAACACCCCCACAGCCGATTAGGCTTTCTCTCCCCAAATACATTTGCCAGACTCTGGCGAACAATCAACAAAGCAGCGGCTGGCTCCATTCGGCCTACGGCCTCATTGCGCCACCCGCTGCAAAACCTACAATACCAAACCTACGGAAATACTCTCACTTAAAGTGGTAGCAAAGATGGGGTCCGATCACCTACAATACCAAAACTACGGAAATACTCTCACTTAAAGTGGTAGCAAAGATGGGGTCCGATCAGGTAGTTTGGAAATATTAACATACCAAATCGACTTGATGCAAATTCGTTTATAGGAAAGTCCGGACTTGACCGTAAGTTTTCGCTCTGTAGGTTGTTTGTAAGAGGCTATGAAAGCACCAAATGCTCGCAATTTCGATACGAATATGACTACCGAGTTTGTCACAGAGTCCGACTGGATTCCCAACTTTTAGAACTTTTGGAACTCTTTGCTTGGATTCAATCGGAATGACTTGATCGCCGAATTGGTTCAGAACGATCTCGACCAGCGTGCAACGCAGACTGTGATTTCATTCGAACCCCACTGTATAGTGAGTGAAGGAGACGGAAATCCTGTCGATAGCGATGGCTGGAGCCGGCTGCGAATGATCTGCGGAGCCGGAAAAATAGTTCCGCGAAAGCGAGGCAAGATCGGAGTAAAAAACCAAGGATTGAAAACGGCGTTCACGCTTGGTGATGAAATTCGTGTTTTGTCTGATGGCCGAACGATTACTCAGACGTTGTACGCCCTGGGTCAGAACAAGTCGCCTTATCCGGGTGCATCTCCAGAACCAACACATGATCCGAATGCTCCAATCAATGGATGTCGGATTATTGTGAGCTACCGTGTTAAAAATCTTGAGCCGAAGGATGGCGAGCCTATCGTTTTCGGAAGGGTTGAGACAGATGACGTTGACTGCTTGTTTAGGTCTAGTTGTGCGGACATACCAGAACAGTTCATCGGAATCGTCTCGCCGGAAGTGACACCACGATACGAGATCGTGCTTCGACATTGGCGGCATGGAGAGGCCCGCTTCAAGTTTTCATGCACACGCCCGCGCAAAGTTGGTAGAAATATTGTAATCTTTCGGAGGCGGTGTTTAGTAAACGGAAGCGCCGATTCCTTAGCTCCATATTTGGGTAGTGTTAACATGACGAATGTTTGATATTGCTGTTGTATTCCCAGATGAACAAGCACAGGACGCGAAAATGCATGACCAAAGACTTCGAGAATGACAGCGTTTTACGCACATAGCGTGACAGGGACTGTCGCAAGGTATTGTTCCAGCGTTCGATATGGGCGGTTTGGCCGGATTGTTTCCCGCTGGCGCTGTTGTGAGGGAAAACCTTGTCGTAGCTTTCCCAGTAATCGCTTACGGTGGCACAGTCGCGATAGGGCTGGGCGATGTTGTGATACAACTGCCAGCACGTTTGATCGCTACGATCACCCAGAGAAAACCCGACGACCTGTCGGGTACGTCGACACAAGGCTACCCATAGCCATACCTGCCCCGAACGCTTATCGCCCCAGAATGACCACACCTCGTCCAGTTCCAGCACATCACTACACTGGCGGGCAAGCAGAGTGGACTCCAGCTTCGGCAAACTCAGGACTTTTTTTTAATCCATTCGATGACCGTCTTTGGGGCTACCCCGAAGGTACGGTAAATGGCACGCAGGCTCATCCGGCTTTGGTGCGCACGGAGCACCTGCTTGACCAGCGCCGGAGGATGCTCACGACTTTTGGGGTGAAGCCGAAACTGATAACCACACCCCTTGCATCGATACTTCTGAACCCCTTTCGGATCCTTGCCGTGCTTGATGATGTGATCGCTTCCGCATTGAGGACATTTTACTGTGATATGGACCATTCCCAGTTCACAACATAATCACGCTAAAAAGTACAGCTTAAACATTCAAAATGTTAACACTACCGATTAATGATGGAAAAGCCAGCAGTTAAGAAAATCGTAGATTTAAAGGACAAGCTCGAGGCCTACCGGGCATCGGCCCTTGCAGCAGGAAGAGGCAGAAGCCCGGCAAGGACTGGGAATCTTGCTCTAGCCAGTGCCGCAGCCGGAGGGGCCGCCTTGGCCATCGCCCCTGCGGCTGAAGCCGTTATACAGTACAGTGGCCCGCAGAATATTACTGTTGCAGCAGCCACCCCTTCCGGGACGACGACCTATAACATCAATATGGACGGTGATGGCTTTAATGATTTTGGAATAAGACAACTCTGAAATGGACGGGGAAAACTGGACAGTGGAATAAGGTGGTCTTGAACCACTAAATCCGCTAACCTATGAATGTTATTAAATCACGAAAGAGAAGACAATACAGTGCTGAGTTTAAAGCCCGAGTGGCCCTGGAAGCCATCAGGGGCGCTCATACCATCAACGAGATCGCCGGTCGTTTTGAGGTGCATCCCAACCAGGTGACCCAATGGAAGAAGCAGCTTTTGCAGGGAGCAACGGAGCTGTTTTCGCGCCAGCGGCAGACTCTCAGCAAGGACAACGAGACGGAAAAAGATCACCTTTACCAGGAGATTGGAAAGCTGAAAGTAGAATGCGATTGGCTAAAAAAAAAGTCTGAACAATTCGGTTGGTGAGAGGCGCAAGATGGTGCAACCACTTCAAGGAAAAATCAGTATCGGCAGGCAATGTCAGTTGCTGGGGCTGGCCCGCGGCAGCTATTACTATCGGGCCCGTGCCCAGTGCGAGCAGAACGTTCTCTACATGCATCGCATGGATGAGCTCTACACCCAATATCCGTTTTTTGGTTCTCGCCGGATGACCCAGTGGCTGCGTCGAGAGGGCCATGCAGTGGGACGAGGCCGCATCCAGCGGCTCATGCGCCAAATGGGCCTGGAGGCTATTTATCCGCGTCGAAACTTGAGCCAGGGGCACCGGCAGCACCGCATTTTCCCTTATCTGCTGCGGGGTTTGGCGGTCGAGCGGCCCGACCAGGTATGGTGCAGCGACATCACTTACCTGCGGCTGAGCCGAGGATTCCTTTTCTTGACCGTGGTGTTGGACTGGTTCAGCCGCTACGTGTTGAGCTGGCAGCTTTCCAACACCCTGGAGAGCCGCTTCTGTGTGCTCGCCCTGGAGGAAGCTCTGAGGCGGGCCCAACCTCAAATCTTCAACACCGATCAAGGCAGCCAGTTTACCGGCAGCGAGTTCACCTCGGTGCTGGGGCAAGCCGGGGTGCGCATCAGCATGGACGGGCGTGGCCGCTACCTGGACAACATATTTGTTGAACGCTTTTGGAGAACCCTCAAGTATGAAGACATTTACCTGCGCGAATACGCCACGGCAAAGGAAGCCAGCGAAGGGATAGCCCGCTACCTGGACTTCTACAACCACCTGCGCCCCCACCAAGCCCTGGGCTACCGGACCCCGGCCGAAGTCCATGCAATCGGAGCAAAACCAACCTCCCCGCCAATACAGCTTGCGGGCACCTGCGTGCCCGTCTTTGGCTAAGGACAAAATATATTTTTAAAAAATAATATGAACACGATTTCCACCTTAATCCCACGTCAAAATTGTCCAAACAACCCCGTCCACTTCACTCAATAGCATATACACTACCATTACAAACGGTACCCCCACCTTCCCCATCCATACAGCTGGCATCGATGCACTGAAATATGGCTTCCCAGGAACTTACGCGAGCCTCATTGCCACCGGTTCAGGCAGCGGATATCCCGTGCCCTTGAACGCAACACCAAACTACAATATTTCCAACTCCCTTACTGGGACCGAGGCTGGAACCTGGGATAGTCAAAACGGGTCATACGCGTATTTTTTTCTTGGCGATAATACTGATGGCCCTTTCCCCGGTGCGGGAAACAAATACATCGGCGTTCGGTTTACGAATGAAGATGGCGAGCACTTCGGTTGGATTCAGCTCAACGTTAACGCAAACAGCACCTCGGTAGAAATCATCGACTGGGCCTGGGAAAAAGTGCCGGGAGAACCCATCCTGGCAGGGGCGACAACCGGCGGTGCTGCGAATCAGGTCATCCCCACACTAAGCGAATGGGCCATCATCGTCTTGATGACCCTGCTGGCTGGCGCTGCCGCCTGGAAAATGAACAAGCCTGAGCTTCTGCAAGCCTGAGCCTGAGAAATTCGATTCTTGGCACGAATTAGGCGCAACTCGAACTTGCTTGCAGTCCGGCCTGAATTGCCGCCTTCGCTTCTGTATTTCCCGTTATTGAATTGAAAGTATTGTCAGGCCAACGGAAAAGTTAGAGGCGTGGAATATACCTACAGTGGCTATCGAATCTTGTGCGTTTACGGCCAGGTCGATTCTGAACTCGCTCAAGAATTGGTTGACTTTTGGATGGGCATCCAGGGCTTGATGAATCTTCGAGAGGCGAGAGCGCGGGTTTCCCAGGTTGCCTCAATTGCCAGAAATAAGGCTGGGCGGCTTGCCGGTGTGTCAACGGTTTACCCATTCATGCTAAATCCCGGCCAGCAATACTATACCTACAGAATGTTTGTCCAGCCGGCCGATCGCGTGTCAGGTATGGCGCGGTTTATGGAAAGGATGTAAACGCCGGGATGAAACCGGTACGGGGGTCGGGGTAAAACCGGTACGCTTGGAATAAGGTCTAGGTTAGTAATTGCAGGTACGTCAAGGTTTAGGGTTTGGGAGTTGGTTTTGGGGATTGGCTTGGGGTCGGTGAGGAGGCCGGAGGCCGACGAGCCGGGCCCAAGGCGTTTATTGTTTTGTGCCACGGCGACGGCGTCGAGCATCGCGCAAGCGGTAGCTTTGCCCGTTGGCTTCGAGGATATGCACCCGATGGGTGAGTCGGTCCAGCAGAGCTCCGGTGAGCCGTTCGGAACCGAGCACTTCGATCCAGTTCTCAAAGGGCAGGTTGGTGGTGACGATGAGACTGGTGCGCTCGTAAGCGCGGCTGACCACGTCGAAGAGCAGTTCGGAACCGGTCTTGGAAAAAGGGACGTAACCGAGTTCGTCGAGGATGAGTAGGTCGAGCCTTTCGAGTTGCTTCATGAAGCGCTGCAGGTCGTGGTTGTCGCGTTGCTCGAGCATATGGGTAACCAGGGCGGTGACCCCGAAGAAACGGATCCGCGGGCCCTGGGCACAGGCGGCAAAGCCCAGGGCGGTGGCCAGGTGCGTTTTACCGGTACCGGCGTTACCGAGGAGCAGCACGTTTTCGCGCTGGTCGACATACTCCCCGCGCATGAGCTCTCGGATGAGCGCTTCGTTGATCGAGGGCTGCGCTTCAAAGGCGAAGCTCTCGAGGGTCTTGAGCACGGGGAAACGGGCGTTTTTGATCCGCCGCTGGGCGGCCCGCTGTTCGCGTTCAATGAGCTCCCGTTCGACCAGATGCAACAAAAAGGCGGCGTAATCGAGCCGGTCCCGGGAACAAGCCGCGGCCACCGCCGGCCATTCGCGCAGGATGGTGGGCAACTTCAGTTTCTTGAGGTGATGGTGTAACAGCAGCTGGTTTTTTTCTTCCTTCATAAAGCCCCTCCTGGAATCTTGAGCAGTTCGCTGTAGGCACCGAGGTCAGGGGCGGCCACACGGACGTGACGCAGGTGTGGATGGCCGTCCAGCCGGAAGGTTCTGCTCCCGTAGTCTTCCTGAGGATAGAGATACTGGGCGATGGCCTCACGAGTCAGTCCCCCCACCCGCAGGGCCGAGACGACGGCCTGCTGCAAGGCCGCCATGGGGTGTTTCTCCAACAGCCGCAGCACCCGGATATACTCCCGGGTGCCTTCGCCCCCGCATTGGCTTTCGAGCCGGCGTCTGAGGACCTGCAGGCACTGCGGCAACTGCCAGCCCGAGAGTGGGCGGGCGAAGTCCAAAGCGCCCGGTTTTTTCTCCAGCAAAGCCAGGTAGTGCACCGGCTCGAAAGAGACTTGCTCTTTATCCCAAATGCGGCGGTGCCGGGCCACCTCTTGGCCCCCACAGAAGATCATCACCTGCCGACAGGACCCTTCCACCACCACCGGATGGTGGGCGCAGCGCACCGGCACCGAATAGTCGTTGCACTCGAAGCGCACCAGCGAGAGGCTGCTGACGCAGGTCGAGCGTTTGCGGCTCGCTTCAAAGGGTATGGGCGGCAACGCCAGCATGACGGCGCGCTCCTCGGCCAGCAGTTCCTTTTTCACCGCCCTTTTCCCGCGTAATTTACGCTCCATGTCCCGCTCACATGCCTCCAACAGCTTTGCGTTGAGTTCCTCCAGGTCCCGAACCTGCGGTACCGGTACCAGGAAGTTGGCCCGGGCATAACGCACGATCCCCTCGACCACGCCCTTCTCGTTGGGCCGGGCGGGCAGACAGAAGTGTTCCTCGAACAGGTAATGGCTCTGTAGCTGCAGAAACCCGTCGGTCAGCTTGCGTTCACGCGAACCGATAATCTTACCCACCGCCACCTTCGAGTTGTCATAGCTGATGCGCCGGGGCACCGCCCCGAAAAACTCAAAAGCTCGCAGGTGCCCCTCCCAGAAGCTCTCCGTGCACTCCCGTTCGAACACCTGCACGAAAAAGGCATCGCTGTAGGGCAGGCTCATGGCAAAAAATGGCCGCCTACGCAATTGCCCCGCCTCCTTCACCAGGGCATGACCGAAGTCCACCTGTCCCTCCCCGGGGCGGTGCTCCAGCGGCACGAACACTTCCCGCCGCCTCGCTCGCAGCTCGGCCACCACCTCCTTGACCGCCGTGTAGCCCCCTTGGTAGCCCTTCTCCCGACCCAAACGCTGGTAGATCCGTTTGGCCGTATGGCGCTGCTTCTTGGGCACGTTCCGGTCCGCTTTGAGCACCTCCTCGATCCAGCCCACATACGGATCGATCTTGCGCTCTCGCCTCTTCTTGCGCCGGTATCCCGGCGGCTGGGAATAGGCCAGCATCTTTCCCAGGGTCTCCCAGTGCAGTCCCTCTTCTCGCATTACAGAGCGCTTGCTCTGCTTGTCCCGCAGCACTTTGTGCCGCACTCTTGTCCATTGCTTCATATCTCGATACACTCCTCCTTTCTAGGATAAGCGTACCGGTTTTAAAGCGCCCTCTTTACCGTACCGGTTTTTCCCCGGCGTTTACAGCCTGGCCACCGTAACGATCCATGCTACCAGGCAATCGCATCAGAATTTCGCCATTCTGCTGCCGATCATCCTGCTGGCGGCAATTCCCCTGAAACGTTATGCGACCACCCTTCAGCAAATGTTTTTCGGTCTTGTGATTATGAGTTTTTTTGCGGTCATTATGAATGTCGTGCAATCCTATCTTTTATTCAGTTCCTACCTGGAGCACGGTATGGGGACTACCACGGTATGGGGACTACGAATATTATGAAGGAGCGGCTGATCCTGCTGCCCGTCAATTATATCATCCTGCCTGCGGTGGCTATATTTTTATCCGGTTTTATCGTAAGCGGCAGCACCCGGTTTTTCACGGCGTGGCGGAGAAAGGCCACAGCAAGGCCGAAAAAGGCATCTGCGAAAATTTCCCAAAAAAGGGAAAAGGCCCGGCTGGCGGCTCTACCCAAAGCGGGCCGCAACGAGCCCTGCCCCTGCGGCAGCGGCAAGAAGTTTAAAAGATGCTGCGGAAAAGCCGCTGGCTAGAATTTACCTCAATTTTGTCAATTGGTGGGTAAATCTGGAGGCACGCTGAAGAGGTTGCCGTTGTCTAGCCTCTGGAAAAAGCGGCGGCCCGGCCGGTTGTCGCTGAAGGTAAAGACCCATTCGGCGTTGTCGCCCCCCGGCGTTGTCGCCCCCGAAGATGAATATCCAGCGGTAGGAATTTTCATTTAAAAATATCCATTGCCCCAAACCGAGGTCCCAAAGGAAAATTACCGATTCGGTGCTGGACGCCGCCACAAACTGCCAGCCGTGCTCGTCGTGATAAATCCAGGGCCAGGAATCGACGTTGTAATTCATATACCAAGGTGAGCCTTTCCAGCCGGGGGAACCCTCTATATCCGTTCCGCCAAGAATATCCGGCTGTGAGGAGGAAACAAATTTATCATAATTTGAATGGAAACTGGATCGTTGTTCAGTGTTGAAGAAAAAGCCCATCCCTTGAACATCATCCCAATTGATCCCCCCAGGCAGCGGAATGTTGGTTGTGTTCCCAGGGAGGTTGAATTCTTCAAAAATGGGTGAGAAATTCGTGCTGTATATATTGATTCCCATGTTTTGGATAAAATCTGTGGAAGGGGCAGCCTGGTCATCAATGGTTTTTAAAACGATATCGATGCTCTGTAGGGTATTGTCGCCATTCAGGTTGACGGTGGGAACCACGATCAGGTTTTGGTCGAGGAGAGACTGAAAATCTACGTCTTTGCTAAAGACCACCGCATCGAAAACACTTACCTGGTAAGTGCCTGAAAAGCTGGATCCATCGGAAGGCGTGGCAAGGCTATCAATCCTGTAAAATCCCTGACCCTCGCCCTGATCCGGACCGAAAAATGCAATCGGCACAAGGCTGCCTGCCGGTCCGTCAAAGATGACATCGCCCAAGGCCGGAAAATTTCCAGCGATGCCCTCGAAACTGTAGGAAAAATCGAATTGAGCATTTTCAATGGGAAAAATATTGGTTGTCACCTGGTTATTGGCGGCATCATTGAAAGAGCCGGCATCCTGGAAAAAGCTGAATTCCAAATCTTTCCGGCTGGTGTCTCCAAAATCGATGCAAGTGTCCGCTCCGTACAATGCTGCCGCATGCTGCCGCGAGGGTTCCATCGATTGTGGCACTATCGACAACCTTGAAAAATTCGATGCAAAGTTCGTCAACACCAACCAATTGTTTCCAGCGATGCCCTCGAAACTGTAGGAAAAATCGAATTGAGCATTTTCAATGGGAAAAATATTGGTTGTCACCTGGTTATTGGCGGCATCATTGAAAGAGCCGGCATCCTGGAAAAAGCTGAATTCCAAATCTTTCCGGCTGGTGTCTCCAAAATCGATGCAAGTGTCCGCTCCGTACAATGCTGCCGCATGCTGCCGCGAGGGTTCCATCGATTGTGGCACTATCGACAACCTTGAAAAATTCGATGCAAAGTTCGTAGCCTCCATCATCTTCAAGAAGACCGGGGGGGATAACAATGGAGGTAACTTCACCATTCAACTCAAAGGGTTCCGTATCAAAGATATTGTCGTCGCTGCCGTCCCGATTGAATTTTTCAATCTCTACAAAGATAAGGTCGTCGGGTCCTCCGTTTTGAAATTCATCCCATCTGAGGGTGAAACCAGCACTCAAGGTGGCGCTCTGAAGTTCATTGAATGATGCCTCAGTGAGGCTAGGGGCATTGGGATAGGAGGTCCCCTTCGATCGTCAAGTTGCGCGTGATCGCGCCCTGTGTGGCGCCGGTATAATGTATGGTGTAAGTGCCGTTGGGGGCCTCTAAATCCAAAGTGGCCTTATCGTCATAATCCTCCTCAATATCCCACCCATCATCTTCACTAAATTCAAATTGGGTCGTGGTCATATCGGGTTCCGTGACAAAAGGCACCGGATTGGCCAATATTGAACCGGTGGAACTTTCGCCTATAAATGCAAAAGCGCCCCAGGGTTCAAATTCCGCCAAAACCGCTCCCGAGGCGGAATCCTGAGTATGGAATTTTTCTTTAGCAATGACGATCAATTCAGCGTCCTGGGCCATTAAATGGATCCCGCCGGTAATAATCAATAAGAAGGATGAGACCAAAATTTTGGCCCAGTGGGTTGTGTGAAATGGACGGGGAAAACTGGACAGTGGAATAAGGTGGTCTTGAACCACTAAATCCGCTAACCTATGAATGTTATTAAATCACGAAAGAGAAGACAATACAGTGCTGAGTTTAAAGCCCGAGTGGCCCTGGAAGCCATCAGGGGCGCTCATACCATCAACGAGATCGCCGGTCGTTTTGAGGTGCATCCCAACCAGGTGACCCAATGGAAGAAGCAGCTTTTGCAGGGAGCAACGGAGCTGTTTTCGCGCCAGCGGCAGACTCTCAGCAAGGACAACGAGACGGAAAAAGATCACCTTTACCAGGAGATTGGAAAGCTGAAAGTAGAATGCGATTGGCTAAAAAAAAAGTCTGAACAATTCGGTTGGTGAGAGGCGCAAGATGGTGCAACCACTTCAAGGAAAAATCAGTATCGGCAGGCAATGTCAGTTGCTGGGGCTGGCCCGCGGCAGCTATTACTATCGGGCCCGTGCCCAGTGCGAGCAGAACGTTCTCTACATGCATCGCATGGATGAGCTCTACACCCAATATCCGTTTTTTGGTTCTCGCCGGATGACCCAGTGGCTGCGTCGAGAGGGCCATGCAGTGGGACGAGGCCGCATCCAGCGGCTCATGCGCCAAATGGGCCTGGAGGCTATTTATCCGCGTCGAAACTTGAGCCAGGGGCACCGGCAGCACCGCATTTTCCCTTATCTGCTGCGGGGTTTGGCGGTCGAGCGGCCCGACCAGGTATGGTGCAGCGACATCACTTACCTGCGGCTGAGCCGAGGATTCCTTGATGTGCACTGGAAAAAGTGGACACGAGATTCTCCTAAATGGAGAATCGAAGCATGGGAAGAAGACGCATGGGAAGAAGACGCTTTAGTATAGAGTTCAAAAATGAGGCAGTTCAACTGATGATACTCGATGGTCTGAGCGCCACCGAGGTATCGACCAAACTTGGGGTCAACACCAACCAATTGTATAGGTGGAAGAGGCTCTATCTGGACGATCAGCAGGGCGAAGCCACCTCAAAGCGACAGAGCAGTCCGAAGGAGATGGCGGCCGAGATAGATCGTCTTCGCAAAGAGCTGCGCCGCTCGGAGCGGATCAACCAGATACTAAAAAAAACGGTGGGCTACTTTGCCAAGGACGAACAATGAAGTACCAGTTTGTCAAAGACAACGAGGGGCGCTTCAAGATCGAGGAAATATGCTCGGCGATGGGGATTTGTCGCAGTGGCTATTACTGCTGGAGGCACCGAGCGCCCTCGGCCCGGCGGATCGAGGACGAGGGAATCAAGGGGGCGATCCTGAAGGTACACAAAGAGGCCAAGGGCCGCTATGGGCATCGGCCAATGCACCGCCATCTGAAGGATGATGAGGGCATCGATTGCGGCCGTGACCGGGCTCTGCGTCTGATGCGTGAAATGGGAATCAAAAGCACCCAGAGTAAACGCTTTAAGCCATTAAAAACCAACAGTAACCATCCCTATGGTTACAGCCCCAATGTGCTTAAAAAGCATGGCCAGCCGACCCATATCGACGAGGTCTGGGTGGCGGACACGACCTACCTACGGACCCTGGCCGGTTGGATGTACTTGGCCACGGTGATGGACCTGTTCAGCCGACGCCTGCTGGGCTGGAGCGTTTCCAACCACAACGACGCGAAGCTGGTTGGCAAGGCCCTCAAAGCCGCGGCCATGACCCGCGGCACACTGCGCACCGGGATTATTCATCACAGCGATCGGGGCAGCCCCTACGCCAGCGACGACTATCAGAGGCTGGTCTCTGAACTAGGCATGAAGCCGAGCATGAGCGCCCAAGGCAACTGCTACGACAACGCGGCCATGGAATCGTTCTACGGCCGCTTCAAGACCAGCACGATTCGAGGCCGCCACTTTGCCGACGAGCGCGAACTGCGATCAACTGTCTTCGAATACGTGGAAATCTTCTACAACCGATATCGCAAACATTCCTCTCTGAGTTACCAAAGCCCAGTCCAATTCGAGGAAAATATTTGCCCCCCATGGGGGGCAACGAGAAAACAAAACCCTTTACCAAAACAAGCCGCCTGACACACTAATCAATAAACAATGAATATAAGAGAATCCCGTGTCCAACAAATCCAGTACACGTCATCCTTTTCTTGACCGTGGTGTTGGACTGGTTCAGCCGCTACGTGTTGAGCTGGCAGCTTTCCAGCACCCTGGAGAGCCGCTTCTGTGTGCTCGCCCTGGAGGAAGCTCTGAGGCGGGCCCAACCTCAAATCTTCAACACCGATCAAGGCAGCCAGTTTACCGGCAGCGAGTTCACCTCGGTGCTGGGGCAAGCCGGGGTGCGCATCAGCATGGACGGGCGTGGCCGCTACCTGGACAACATATTTGTTGAACGCTTTTGGAGAACCCTCAAGTATGAAGACATTTACCTGCGCGAATACGCCACGGCAAAGGAAGCCAGCGAAGGGATAGCCCGCTACCTGGACTTCTACAACCACCTGCGCCCCCACCAAGCCCTGGGCTACCGGACCCCGGCCGAAGTCCATGCAATCGGAGCAAAACCAACCTCCCCGCCAATACAGCTTGCGGGCACCTGCGTGCCCGTCTTTGGCTAAGGACAAAATATATTTTTAAAAAATAATATGAACACGATTTCCACCTTAATCCCACGTCAAAATTGTCCAAACAACCCCGTCCACTTCAGTGGTAATGCAATTAGAGTTCATGGTATTTAGTATTAAGCAATTAGTTGAATTGGGTAGAAAGTGTCAAAAAATCCAATTTTTGTCTCGATATACTGCCTCATTTGCCTGTCTTTGGCAAATCTGATTTTTAATGAATGCCCAGTCGCGGTTTCTTAATTCTTTGGCTGGCCGGAGGGTTTTAGAGTGATCAATTCGCTGAGGGAACTAAAATGGTCTTCCAGATGGGACACGTCTTTTAAATCGCCTACCACTTGGTTGAATAGATCGCGCTTGGCCGCCTTGAGTTCCTCCATCCTTTCCTCGATGGTGCCTTCTGTAATCATCCGGTAAACAAAGACCGGCTTTTTCTGACCGATGCGGTGGACCCGGTCGATGGCCTGCTCTTCCACCGCCGGATTCCACCAGGGGTCGAGCAGGAAAACATCATCCGCCGCATGCAGGGTGATTCCAGTGCCCCCGGCCCTCAAACTGATCAGGATGATGCCCGCCCCTTTGGTGGTTTGGAACCCGCTCACTGGTTTGTCCCGGTCAATCGTTCTTCCGGTCAACGTATAGACGGGGATTTCGGGTAAATTGATCTCAAGACTCTCCTTGACGCGGTTGAGCAAAGACACGAATTGGCTGAAAATGACGATCTTGTGATTGTTGCTGACACCTTCGGCCACCTTGGTTTGAAGAATATTCAGTTTCCCGCTTTGAGAAAGCCCGGCTGACAGCCAGGGTAGCAAATCGGGATCGCAACAAGTCTGCCGCAGGCGAGTCAGGAGGGTGAACAGGTTCATGGTTCGCTGGCGTTTTATCTGGGAAAAATCATTCCCCAGCGTGCTAAGGCCTTCCTCCACCAGCCGGGAATACTCTTGCTCCTGTAATCCGCTGAGCGGGCAAACCATCGGGATTTCCACTTTTGGCGGAAGTTCGCGGGCCACGTTCTTTTTTGTGCGGCGAAGGACGAATGGGGTGATTTGCCTGCTTAACCTCTTTAAAAAGTCGGCCCCGTCCCGCTCCAGCCCATCACAGAAGCTTTGGCGTTCGCCTAGTAACCCGGGCATGAGAAAGCGAAACAAGGTCCAAAGGTCGAGATGCCGGTTTTCCAGCGGAGTGCCGGTCAAAATGAGGCGGTGGCGAGCTGCAATGCCCATGCAGGCCAGGGATACTTTGGCGTCGGGATTCTTGATCAACTGGGCTTCATCGAGAACCGCATAGCCAAAATCGGTTTGCGCGAGGAGATTTTTCTGGCGGCGCAGTTGGGTATAGCTGGTCAACCAGATAACGGGTTCGGGATAGTTGATAAAATTGTGGCCGCTCCTCAAAATTTCCACTCTCAACTGTGGAAAATACCGGGCCAGCTCGTTTTTCCATACCGGCACCACGCTGGCCGGACATACCACCAGGTGCCGTTTTCCGGGCAGGGGCCGACAGACCATCAATGCGGCCACCTGCAAGGTTTTCCCCAAACCCATCTCATCAGCCAACAAGGCATGGCAGTCTTTATCGCAGAGATTGGCCAGCCAGCGTACTCCCTGCCGTTGATAAGGGCGCAGGATGTCAGGCAATCCATTGACTGAAGATATAGGTTGGAGGACCGAATCGCGCCATTTTTTGAGCACGGCAGACATTTTTACCGGCAGGCTGTTCTGTCCGAATAGTGAAAAAAGCATATAGGTGGGCAGGCAGCCATTTTTCTGCCGAAGTTGCAGGGCGCGCCAATCTTCAAGGATGGGGGCCTGAACACGGTCCACCCGAACCATTCCGTAACCCGGTAAAATCACTGTGTTTCCCCTACGACCCAGCAGCTTTTCCGCCAGTGAATGATCCACAATGCGCTTATCCAGTTTGAGTATCCAGCGAAGGGAAAAGACGCCATTATCTACGTCCGCTGCCGCTTCCACCTTAACAGTTTGCACACCTTTGAGGAGGAGTACGGCCGAGTTGTCCATTTCCACCCTGAAGCGGTTTTTCCACAAGGGCAGGTTCTTTTTAAAATACGAGCTTATGCGGTGGGGATCGCGCAATAAAAACCGGCCTTGGCGGGAACTGTATTCAAACCCGCACTGGCGAGCCAATCCGGTCAGCCGGATCAGCTTTTCCCTCTCTCCCAGATTCAGGTTGCCACCACGGCGTTTGTGCCGGGAAAGGGCCTGAATTGATTTTTCTCCGTGCTTTTGCCAGTGAGCCTCGAAGACCAGACCTTGCTCCGACGACCTGAATTTGACCACCAAATTCCGGATATTTTCGGTGGGAGTGGATTCTCCAGCATCAGATTCCAAAAGCCGTTGAGGGGTTTGTTTCCCTGAGTCAGAATCCAGCTCTTCGCATGGAACGGGCAATATTTCGTCCCCTACCAACTCTTCGATTTCGTAAAGACCGGCGGCTGCCAGACAACGGCCAAAGTGACGATCCTTAGTGGAAGTCCGCACATTGGGATGCCCGTTTTCCCATTCTATGGTGGAGTATAAACCCAGTTTTCCCCGGCCGCAATGGATGATGGCATCGATAGGACTCAGTTCCAGTTCACGAATTTCTCCCTCCCGATAGAGTTCCCGGGCGGATTTTAAAACCGAATCGCTAAAATGATGTTCCCAAGTGGAAGAGAGCCTCTCAAACCAAGATTCGAGCGCCTTGTGGGTATAAATTCTTTTGGGTGTCCGGTAACTATTTGGTGGCACAGCGATCTATCCTCAAAAAAAGAGTTGAATCTACAGATTATGCTCAAGTCGCGCAAGGCATATTCGCAAACCTGGATGGAAAAAATATAAAGAAAACCCCGTTAAATTTAGCCAGCAGCCATCATAGGGCGCGCTAATTACTTTATATCACTACTTTATATCACTAGTGTCCAGTTAAAAGCCCTTGAGCATCAACTGGTTGTGTAATGCTAAGTTTGGCTTTCTTGTTTCGAACTTTGCAAGTAGTTGATATACAGGATCTTTTTGAAAGACGTTCACACTCAAAACTTGCAGAATCCGACTCAGACTTTCAGTGACTCCATGCACTTTTTTCAAACAGGCGACCATGAGATAAACGCATATGGCTACCCAAATTTGGGTCTTCACGGCGTTTTCGGTGGTGCCGTAGAAAGCCTTGATGCGGAGGTTTTGCTTGATCCACTTAAAGAACAGCTCAATGCGCCAGCAGAACAGCTCAATGCGCCAGCGGCTTTTGTAAATGGCCGCGATAGTCAAGGCGGGCAAGGTGAAGTTGTTGGTGAGGAAGACCAGCCTCTGGCCAGTTGCGCCATCGCGGTAGCGAATGCGCCGGAGCTTGCCGGGGTATTGGCTTTTGCTTTTGGCGACTTTCAATCCGATGATCTGGTCGCAACTGATTCCGCTGGATCGGTCCACGGGTTGGGAAGCACTAACGTAAAAACTCATATTGCTTTTGGCGCGGGTGACGAAGAAGGCAGCAGCCAAATGGATGCGAAAGAGCCGCTGAAAATCGACGTAACCACGATCCATTACGTAAATGCTTGCGGGTTCAAAAGCCAGTTCATCAAGGATGTTCACGTCATGCACGCTTGCGTCTGTAATACTGATGAATATAGGGATGGAGCCACGCAAGTCCATCATCGTATGCAGTTTGATGGCCGCCTTGGTGCGGCGAAATGTTGCCCACGAAAACAACGACAGGCACAGGTCTATGGTCGAGGCATCCAGGGCATAAACCATCTCGTCTACATTCAATCCAATCGCGTCTTGGGCATACAAACGGCGCGCCTTGGCGATGAGCACTTGAGCCAATGCTTCGTAAAGGCGCCAGTTGCGATGCTCGTTGGCGTAGGCCAAGTTCGTGCGTGTCACATTGCCCCGGATTCCCATCGCATACAAGTGAGGACTTCCCCGCAGACACGCCTCGATGTCACGCAAACTCTCACGGAATGTCATTTGCGCAATGATGTGCACTGGAAAAAGTGGACACGAGATTCTCCTAAATGGAGAATCGAAGCATGGGAAGAAGACGCTTTAGTATAGAGTTCAAAAATGAGGCAGTTCAACTGATGATACTCGATGGTCTGAGCGCCACCGAGGTATCGACCAAACTTGGGGTCAACACCAACCAATTGTATAGGTGGAAGAGGCTCTATCTGGACGATCAGCAGGGCGAAGCCACCTCAAAGCGACAGAGCAGTCCGAAGGAGATGGCGGCCGAGATAGATCGTCTTCGCAAAGAGCTGCGCCGCTCGGAGCGGATCAACCAGATACTAAAAAAAACGGTGGGCTACTTTGCCAAGGACGAACAATGAAGTACCAGTTTGTCAAAGACAACGAGGGGCGCTTCAAGATCGAGGAAATATGCTCGGCGATGGGGATTTGTCGCAGTGGCTATTACTGCTGGAGGCACCGAGCGCCCTCGGCCCGGCGGATCGAGGACGAGGGAATCAAGGGGGCGATCCTGAAGGTACACAAAGAGGCCAAGGGCCGCTATGGGCATCGGCCAATGCACCGCCATCTGAAGGATGATGAGGGCATCGATTGCGGCCGTGACCGGGCTCTGCGTCTGATGCGTGAAATGGGAATCAAAAGCACCCAGAGTAAACGCTTTAAGCCATTAAAAACCAACAGTAACCATCCCTATGGTTACAGCCCCAATGTGCTTAAAAAGCATGGCCAGCCGACCCATATCGACGAGGTCTGGGTGGCGGACACGACCTACCTACGGACCCTGGCCGGGTGGATGTACTTGGCCACGGTGATGGACCTGTTCAGCCGACGCCTGCTGGGCTGGAGCGTTTCCAACCACAACGACGCGAAGCTGGTTGGCAAGGCCCTCAAAGCCGCGGCCATGACCCGCGGCACACTGCGCACCGGGATTATTCATCACAGCGATCGGGGCAGCCCCTACGCCAGCGACGACTATCAGAGGCTGGTCTCTGAACTAGGCATGAAGCCGAGCATGAGCGCCCAAGGCAACTGCTACGACAACGCGGCCATGGAATCGTTCTACGGCCGCTTCAAGACCAGCACGATTCGAGGCCGCCACTTTGCCGACGAGCGCGAACTGCGATCAACTGTCTTCGAATACGTGGAAATCTTCTACAACCGATATCGCAAACATTCCTCTCTGAGTTACCAAAGCCCAGTCCAATTCGAGGAAAATATTTGCCCCCCATGGGGGGCAACGAGAAAACAAAACCCTTTACCAAAACAAGCCGCCTGACACACTAATCAATAAACAATGAATATAAGAGAATCCCGTGTCCAACAAATCCAGTACACGTCAGCAAAGGCCATGCTCAAGAACTGATCACGGGCACTGAAACTACGACTGGTTCTTGGCATGGGATAAAGACTAACGCAGCGTTCGAACTGTTCGCGATGGAGCAAATCCATCGCCTGCGTGAATGCAAGGCGGCCTTCGTTCATGCTGCCCAGTCTCAAAAAGGGTGCGGAAAGCGCCAGCTAACTTCAAATGCGTCACATCCATGTGGCTACTCAACAAACACATCATCAACGAAATACGACTTTAGACTGGCCGCTTAACTGGACACTAGTGACTTTATATGATGAATTTGAGGTGGCCTTTCCATCCAACACCTCTAGGCTCTGTTTGTAATTTCGTAATACTTTTAAATTTATTTAGGCCCCTAGCCCGGATATTTCATGAAGGGTAAAGTTTGGCTCGTAAGGGTAAAGTTTGGCTCGTTATTGCTATTGGAGATGGAGATGGATTTCTTTGTATTTTGGGCGGATCGTCTTGATTTTGAGGTGTTTTTCAGGGTGTAGAGACACTTCCCCCTTTCCCCCATTGGTTCGGTAGCGCCGGGGGCAGCGCCAATGCGCCCTTTAGGTTGGCACCAACCGGCGGGCCGCATGGTTGAAAAGACTGGCCCATGGATAACTTTCACTTAGATGAAAGTGAATCGTTCGGGTGTTGCGCACGATTACCGCTCCGATCTTGATTAATTTTAGCCGTAGACTGTGGCATTGGAGCCGCGCCCACTTCGTCCCTTTTAATGCGAACCGGCGCAAGGCTTCCATCAAGGTGTAGGCCAGCCCCGACAAGAGCAATCGCCACTGGTTGGCCCACCATTTATGCGCGCTGGTGTGTTCGCTGAACAATTGCATCTGTTCCTTGATCCGGTTCTCCATCTCACCGCGGCCACAGTATACTTTGTCGTAAAGCTCTTGGGGATCGCCCTGCAGGTTCGTCACCACGAAGCGCGGGTTGGACCCCTGTGCGGTGTGTTCGGCTTTGTGGATGATAAGGCGTTGGCGCCGCCACGATTTTGGCCCATACTCGAAGTGCTGAAACAGCCGTTGCTTTTTGCCGCTACCCTCGAACCATTGTTTGGCTTGCTCCTGCAACTGCCGGGCCGCTTGCTGCAAGCGTGCATGGCGGGCCGTTCCCACTATAAAATAAACCTCGTTGCGCTCGCACCACGAGAGAATCCGATCCCGGCAGAATCCGCTGTCGGCACGCCAAATAATCCGCGTATGGGGCCAGCTTTGGCGAATCCGTTTAACCAGCAATTTGAGGATGGCCCCGGCATGCTTGCTCGCATCGATCTTGCTGGGCCGCAGGTAGGCCACCAGAAGCTGATCGCCGCAAAAAACATACAGCGGCAAAAAACAGTAATGATCATAATAACCGTGGAAAAAACGTCCCTCCTGGAGCCCGTGCACCGGATTGTCGGTGGCGTCAAAGTCTAGGATGATCTCTTCGGGTTCCTCGGCAAAGGATCCGATGAACTGTTCGACCAGCAACTCGTTCAGGGCAAAGGCTGCCCGCCGATCCTGCCCGTTTTCAAAACGACACAAAGTCGGCGCGCTGGCCAACGCTTCAGTGCGCCCCGTTACCGTTTGCAACAAAGGATCGCGGCGCAGGGTGTCAAAGTCGTTCAAATCCTCATAGCCCGCCACCAGCCCGTAAACGCGCTGCCGGATCATGGCCAGCATCTCATGGCGCACTTTGCCCTTCTGCCGTTTGTCTACTAATTGCCGGGCCGCTTGCTCGGTCAAGCCCAACCGCCGATCCACTTCCCGGATCAAAAGCAGCCCGGCATCCGAAGTAACCTCACCGCCCTTAAAATCAACCCGCACACGGCGGCCTTTTACCCTTGTCAACTGTAGTTCTAATTGTTTACTTTTTGTCATCGCTGATATTGCTTTAATGTTTAATCTATCCTGCTGTATATCAGCAGATAAGCATATCAGCGATACTTTTTTTATGAAATTTCCGGGCTAGCGCTGCCACCCCGCAAATGCCACCTTCTTCTACCAGTCAAAAGACGGAATTAATCATTTACAAATTTACCCTGGAAAACGGGGAAGTTCACAGTTTTGAGGTAAATGTTTATAGAGAGAGCCCGCGCCCACGCGATGACAGGGCGGAGTGGACACGGCTCGGTTATCATCAGTGCACGAATTGCCCTTTGAGCAAAGAGGAGCATAGATATTGCCCGGTGGCTGTGGACATCGAGGAGGTGGCCGAACGTTTCAAAGATATTTTATCCTATGAACAGGCCACAGTGCGGGTATTGTCCAAAGAGAGGGAATACCTGAAAAAATGCGATATTCAAACCGGTCTTAAATCGCTGTTAGGGCTTATTATGGCTTCCAGCCGCTGCCCCACCCTTTCCCAGTTCAAACCCATGGCCATCCATCACCTGCCCTTCGCCAATATCGATGAGACCATCTACCGGGTAAGCGGCGCTTATTTGCTAAAACAGTATTTTCTCAACAAAGAGGGCATCGAGCCGGACCTGAAATTGCTCGGATTGTGGAAATTTTACCGGGAATTGCAATTGGTCAACAAGGACTTCATGCGCCGCATCCGGGCCGCATCCCAAAGCGACGCCAATTTGAACGCCATAAATATCCTCCTTTCACTCTCTTCCGTGGTGGCCCTGACCCTTGATGAAAGGCTGGAGGAAATAAAACCTCTATTCTTCGAAGGCCAAAGCGACTTGAAAGCCAACGATTGACAATCCTCTAAAATCAAAAATCCACTTCTTTTGACTCGCCACCACCACAACCAACGTTTAATCCTGTTTTCCTGTTATTATTGGGTTCAATCTTTTAATTGAATATTATGAAAGTATTTTTTTGGGGCACTCGAGGTTCCCTGCCTGCTTCCGTCTGGGCCAGTGATTGCCGGGAAAAGGCATTCAAAACCCTTGAGGCGGCACGCGGTCTGGACCTCTCCGACAGCGAAGCCATCAATAATTTTATAGATGCCAAGCTGCCATTTTCAGTGTCAGGAACCTACGGCACCAACACCTCCTGCATCGAAATCTGCAACGACTTGCCCTCCGACGAATACCTCCTGTGCGATGCCGGATCGGGCATTCGCGATTTCGCCCACCAGCACATGGCCAGCGGTAGAGGGAATACTCCGGCCACTTTTCACATTCTGATGACGCACTTGCACTGGGACCATATTTGCGGGTTTCCTTTTTTCGTGCCCGCCTATATTCCCGGCAATCGGTTTATTTTTCATGGTTATCACGAGTCGATTCCCGCTGCCATAAAACACCAAATGGATACTCCGTGTTTTCCCGTTCCATTCAAATTCATGGGTGCCGATATCGAATTCGACATCATGCCCCCATGCCAGCTCCTTCATCTATGCGGTTTCGACATCACGAGCCTGGAGCAAAATCATCCTGGTAAATCCTATGGCTACCGTTTTACCAAAGATGACAAAAGCATCGTCTACTCCACCGATTCCGAACACAAAGAGGACGCTTACGACGAGGATTATCGATTTTTAAAGTTCTTCCATGGGGCCGATCTGGTTATTTTTGACGCTCAGTATTCCCTTGCCGAAGCCACTTTTACCAAGGCCGACTGGGGGCACTCCAGCAATGTGCTGGGGGTTGAACTGGCGGCCCGTTCCAATGTCAAGCACCTCTGCATGTTCCACAACGAACCGACTGCCACCGATGTGGCGCTGGATGATTTTCTCTTTAATACTAGAATGTACAGCGAAATTTATCATAGTGAGCATCAAAGTGACTCCGGGTCCGACAGGTTTCCGCAGAAAGTAAGCCTGGCCTATGACGGACTGGAAATCGAGGTGTAGGGGAAAAAGGAAATATTTTTCAGTTTTTTGGAATAAATCGTGAATGACCGTATGCAACTGGCGGAAAGTGTCAAAAATTGTGGATGAGGCAGAGCGAAAGAAGGGTTATCCAAATTTCATTTCCAAAGAAGATGTCAACCAGCTGCCCTTGACCCGTTACAAAGGAGAAATCCGTCTGGTTGACAATGAAAGCGCTCTTGAGAAAGCGGTCCAGTCCCTAGAATGCGAAAAAGTGCTCGGCTTTGACACGGAGACACGCCCTTCCTTCCGTCGCGGTCAATCCTACCCTCTGGCTTTGCTGCAACTTGCCGGGGCCAAGGTCGTTTATCTCTTCCAGCTTAATTTTCTGGATTCCCTGGACCTTTTGATTCCCCTCCTTTCCGATTCCGGAATCATCAAAGCAGGGGTAGCCATTCACGACGACATCCGGAAATTACGCGAAATCACCGAGTTTAAACCGGCTGGGTTTCTGGAATTAAGTTCTATTTCCCAAAAACTGGACATTGTTAATACCGGTTTGCGCAGCCTGTCCGCCATATTCCTGAACACTCGCGTCTCCAAGGGAACCCAAATAACCAACTGGAGCCGGCGGCAACTGAGCCATGCGCAAATCAATTACGCCGCCACCGACGCCTGGGTAAGCCTCAAGCTGCACCAACGATTCGAGGAGCTCAACTTGTTGGACAACCATAAGTGATTGAGAATGCTGAATTTACGTTGGTGTAGAGTAATTGAATAGGGTGAATAGGTTTTCAAAATCGATGGGAGCCGGTGAATCGATTTGCACCAGACAGGATTTGCGCGGATGCATAAACGATATCCGGGTGCAATGCAGCATTAAGCGGTCTATTTGAAGTTTTTCCCTGAATATACGGTTTTGGCAGGCCTCACCGTGTTCTGCATCGCCCACTACGGGATGCGCAAAATGATTCAAATGGCGTCGTATCTGATGCCTCCGCCCGCTTACCGGCTCCACTTCCAGCAAAGAATAGCGGGCCGTCTGGTAGGGGCCCACGGCATAGGGCAATTCCATCCTGGCCAAAGGCCGGTAATGAGTCGTAGCAAGCTGCTTTTCGCCGTCCGGCGTCCGCTTCAAGGGATCGTCCAGGGTGCCCGCCTCTTCCACCCAGCCCCTGACAACCGTTATATAAGTTTTGTGAATTTTATGGTCGCGGAAAAGTTCACTCAGCCCTCCGGCGGTTTCTTTATCGAGAGCGAATAGCAACACCCCGGAGGTTTTGCGATCCAGCCTGTGGACGGGGTAAACCCATTGGTCAAGCTGGTCACGCAGGTTATTCATGCAAGTCCGCCGATCGGTTGCCATACCTGTTTTGTGAACGATTAAACCGCTCGGTTTATCGATCGCTACCATGTAGCAATCATTATACAGGAGGATTAAAGGTTCACTCATGGCAGGTAGATAAATACATTTTTTGCAAGCACGCGCATGAAGCAATAAAATGCGGGTCGTTGTTTGTCGGCAGAGTGAGTTTCAATATCAACAGAATTCGGCTGGCATCCTTTTTCATAAAGGGGCAACCCAATCGTGTAATCCTCTATCAAACCCAACTAGCCTATTGACAGCCGCTGACGAGGAGCTAATTTCTGGCTTTTTCAAATTCAATCCGGGCGAATATCGGGACGCTGAACGCATTGCTATGATTACATGGATTCAAAGAGTTTTTCAAAGACACAACAAGTGGCTCTTCTCACTCTTGTTAATTGTCATAATCGTGGCTTTTGTGCTGACCATCACCCCGGCCGGAAGCGGTTTGTCTCGCGGAGAGGGCAAGATTCGCCAGGACGATTATTTCGGAGTCAACATGGCCTCCGAATCGGAAGTTCGAGCGCTCGTTCTGGATGCGCAGGTCAGCACCTGGTTCACTACCGGAAGCCAGGTGACCCAGTTTAACTATTTGCTCGACCTGGCTTTAGATCGAACAGCTCTGCTCGCTCTGGCCGACGAAATTGGGGTGCCTACCCCCAGTGAATCCCAATTGGAGGAAAACATTCGCAGCAATCCAAAATTTGCAAACCCGGACGGATCCTTCAACAGTAAAACTTACGACGATTTCCGGAAGGGCCTAAGAACAAACTCCAGATTTACGGAAGCTATGGTCCACAAGGCGATGATTGAGGATTACCGCATACAACAGGTGAGCGAAGCGCTGACCGGTCCCGGATATGTCCAAAGCAAGGAGGCCAGGGAAAAATTAAAAAGCGAAAAAACACTCTGGTCGGTTGAAGTTGCCACCCTGGACTACCAATCCTACGAACCGGAAATCGAAATCGAGGAAGAAAAACTTGAGGAATATTACGAATCCAACAAAACCAATTACGAAGAACGGCCTAAGGCGAAGGTCACCGCCATCCATTTTACGATTGCCAATTTCAGGGACGCAGCGGCAGAGGAACTGCCCGATGAGGCGATCCTGGAAAGCTATTTTCAAAAAAATAAAGCCCGTTTCGATAAAAAGCCGAATATCTCATTGCTGGGTTCGGAAGACGAACAGGATTCCGCAGCTGTAGATGATGCCGAAACGACCTTCGCTGAGGCCCGTTCCCAGGTGGAACAGGCTTGGATTGACGATAAAGCCAATTCCCTGGCTGAAGTGAAAGCGTTTGATTTTACGGAGCTACTCTATGAAAGAAACATCGACCAAAATTCTCCTGAAATGGAAGAGTTGATCCGTGCTAGCGGCGCTGAAAAAATAACCCTGGAGCCTTACGCACAAAACCGGCGCCCGCCCAATACCTTAATTCCGCTGTCCGGTCTTAACCAGATTTTTAATTTACCCCACGGCCGTTATTTCACTGACGCCCTGAGCAGCCCCGATGGAGCCAGCGTGCTCCTTATTGACGGCATGATCTTTGCCCGCATCCCCGAGCTGGATGAAGTTCGCGAAGTAGCCGAAGCCAACTATCGGGAAATTCGCCGCAAAGAACTTTTCATCAAAAATGGTGAAGAAATCCAGGAACGAATCGAAACGGGCCTGAAGACGGGTCAATCGTTCCAGGAGTTAACCGAAATTGAGGAGATGGAAACGACGGCCTTTGAAGACTTCACCAGCAAGAACCCTCCCTCCGGATTTAACAGGGCTCTTTTCGTTCAAAATGAAAATCTCGAACCGGGCCAGGTGTCACCCATGGTTTTCCTTCAAAACAAGGCGAATTTCGTTTACCTGAAAAGCAAAGATCTGCCGGACATTCCCGCTGATTCTTCCGAAATTGAGACTTACGCCAAAAGCCTGGCTCAATCGGTTCTTCCCGCCAACAGCTATGCCCTGGTTTCGGAAATCGTTAACCAGGAACGGGCAAAGTCGGGTGAGCAAAACGAGGATTCTTCTGAAACCGGCAATTAATCGAAGAGGGATTCGGGCTGTCCCTTTAAATTCTTTTTCAAAAAAAGCCAGCGATCCACGGGAATCTGTTTTTTAAACCAGGTGCGTTGTTTTTTGACCAACCTCATGGTGTTCCTGGCAATGTTATCCTCGAGATCGGCAATGTTGTTTCCGCCGCCTTTCAGGTATTCGATACACTCGCGATAACCAATGGCGAGGGCGGCACTGGGATTTTCTGAAATCCCTGCATCGAGCAATCTCCTGACCTCATCAAGCAAACCCTGGCTGAGCATTTGTCGAACCCTCTGGACAACGCGGGATTTGTTGTCTTCTTTTTCACGCCAAAGGCAGCAAACCTGTTTTTTAAATTGGGGAAAGGGCCACGGTTTTTCTTCAAACTCGCGGTTTAACTGGATGGCAGTCTTGCCGGAGGCCAGGCAGCGCTGCAATGAATTGATTACGCGGCGCGGATTTTGCCAGTCCAACGATCCACAACCATCCGGGTTCAGCCTTTTCAATTCTCTGGTTAGCCCATCCAGACCACCGTCATCGTAGAGCGATTGCACCTGTTGCACAATTTCACTGGAAATTTTCGAATCGTCCACCACAGGGGAAAAAAATGATTTCAAATAAAATCCGCTGCCTCCAACCACGAGGACATTTTTCCCTCTTCCCAGGATATCCGTTATCGCCGATTTCGAAAATTTCACATACTCAGCCACATTGAAAGGTTCCCCCAGAGAACAGATATCTACTCCATGATGCCTCACCTTCAATCGTTGATCACTTGTCGGTTTAGCCGTCCCGATATCCATTCCCCGGTAGAATAGGAGGGAATCGCAGGAAAGAATTTCACCATCATTATTGAGGCTCCAATTGAGGCTCAAATCGGTTTTTCCGGATGCACTGGCGCCGGTTAAAAAATAAAGCGTTAGACTCATCGTGAAACCATCAACCCATGAATGTTTATTGTTCCGGCTCAATTCCCGAAAGGATTTTCAATATTCACTGTTTTCCCGGTACAATTCGAGTAATAAAACAAGCGCCGTTACTAAATTCATTGAAAATATACTAACGCTAATAGATGGCTTCATATTGAGTAAATTCCTCTATAGACGGCTCTTTGGGATTTAAAATAATAACGATTTCCGAAAAGAAACTAAAAATTATCCACCCTGAGAATAAGTAATCGAAATTCGACAACAGCAGCTCAAAGGGCGTTCATAGTGAAAAATATTGCTTATCTTTTTTGCGTTGTTCATCGCAAAGACAAATGTTTTTTATAATAACTATGTAATATTAGTTTATATATTATATAATATGTTGTATTACAGTAAGTAACAATTATAAGAAATCATTTATAAGAATCGAAAAGACCGACCTTGACGAACCAGGCAATTGAGTTAAACGCATGTGGATTTAGCTTTTATTGCGATTGTTATGATGCTCCGATTTACTGTATTTAACATTGTGAATAACTCGTGAATAATTCGATTCCGTCTTGCTGGTTAGGGGTTTCCGGCATTTTTGAATCGACCGGTGTCGATTGTTCAAAAAAGGCCACTGGTTAGAGTTTGCAGTTTTTCGGCCAGAATAGACATCATAATTTTCCTGTCGTTACTATTTCTTCCGATACAATTAACTAACGCACTGCCTACGACAACGCCGTCGGCAATGGCGCCCACCGCTCTGACCTGACTTGCATTTGAAATTCCGAAACCGACCACGACAGGCAATGATGTTCGTTCCCGGATCGATTTTAGCGGATTTTCCAATTCGTAGGAGATATCCGGTTGTTCTCCCGTGACACCCTCCCTGGAGACATAATAAATAAATCCGGAGGAAGCTTTGGCTATCAATTCCACACGCTCCGGCGGAGTAGTCGGCGCCACGATAAAAATATTTTTCAAACCCATTTGACGACTGGCAGAGATTAAATCGCCAGCCTCTTCCGGCGGCAGATCCAGGGTGAGCAAACCGTCAACCCCGGCGGTCGTCAATTCCTTCACATAAGTCGTTATCCCGCGCGCATAGACGAGGTTGAAGTAAGTGTACAAAACAATCGGTTTTTGGGTAAAGGTGCGCACTTCCTTCACCAACCGGAGAAGTTTTTCATGGTTCATGCCGCCGCTGAGGGCGCGCTCCGCGGCTAATTGGCTGGTTGGACCATCAGCCAGAGGATCGGAAAAAGGGACTCCAATTTCCAGCAAGTCCACGCGATTTTCAGCCAGGAGACGACAGATTTCCACCGAGGTTTGATAGTCGGGATCACCCGCGCAGGTATATGAAATGAAGCAGGCCCGATTTTCTTGCTTCGTTGAGGCAAATGTGGCGGCAATTCGATCCATTTAAGGAAGAAGGCTAGACACCTTCTTTGGATGCCGACAATCATAAAGTTTTCCACCTGCCTGAAATTGGCGCGGGGTTGTTCGTTGCAGGAGACAGTTTTCAGGTTTCAAGTCTCGACATTTTTACTTCCGTCTTCTGAATTCTTTCCTGACTCTGTATTTAACAACATGATCTGGATTTACCGAATATTGTATCTCCCTCTACTCATTTTGTTTTCGCCCTATTACGTTTACAGAATGTTTCGGCGGGGTGGTTACAAAAGGGGGTTTATGCAACGATTCGGACTCATTGAGCCGATGAGCCCTCCATTGCCGGGAAAAAAACGGATTTGGCTACAAGCGGTCAGTGTTGGCGAAATTCTTGCTGTGGCCCCCATTATCGAATCCCTGGCCAAGGGGGGGAAAACGGAGGTGGTTCTGACCACGACGACCAGCACCGGGATGAAGGTCGCGCGGGAACGGTATGGCGAAATCACCTACTCCATAGGCATTTTCCCTCTCGATTTTTGGCTTTTCAGCCATACCGCCTGGAATCGAATTAATCCGGACATGGCCATTTTAATGGAGAGCGAACTCTGGCCCGAGCATATACGCCAGGCAAATCGAAGAAAAATTGAGATCATTCTGATTAACGCTCGTCTATCCGATAATTCTTACAATCGTTATAAAAAGCTAAGGTTTTTGTTCCGCGGATTGACGAATAATCTCAGTCAGATACTGGCATCGTCGGCGCAGGACATGCATCGTTTTCGGGAACTGGGGGTGGCGTCGAAAAAAATCGAAGTTGCCGGAAACCTCAAATTCGACGTCAGCGTGGAACCTCTCCTCGACCGGGCCTGGATTGATGCTCTGAAAGAAGAGTTGGGCTTCATGGCAACAAACGAGGAAGAAAAGAAGCCCGTTATCCTGCTTGGCTCCTCCACTTGGCCAGGCGAAGAAGAATGGCTCTTGAATATCATAAATGAAGCCCAATCATTGGGCCTCAACTGCCGTCTCCTGCTGACTCCCCGCCATGCCGAAAGAAGGGGGGAGATTAAGAAACTCCTAGCAACCCTGGAATTTCCATTCCACTTTAGATCCGAAGGGAAAAAAGCGCCCGGTCTTGTCATGATTTACGTAGGAGACACGACCGGTGAGTTGAAAATGCTGACCCAGGCAGCCGATCTCGTTTTTATCGGCAAAAGCCTCCCACCCAATGCAGGAGGCCAGACGCCGATTGAGGCCGCCGCTCTCGGCAAGCCGTTGGTTTTCGGCCCTGCCATGAGCAATTTCAGCGATGTATGCCGATCGTTGCTCAAAAGCGGAGCGGCCCGCCAAGTCAGTAATGGAACTGAACTTCAGGAAACTATCTTGCATTTATTAAAAGATTCGCATGAACGGGCCAGCATGGCGCAAGCGGCCCAAAAGTGGCACGCTGAAAACCAGGGAGCGGCCCAAGTTATACAGCGGGAAATCGAGAATCGCCTTCGGTCAAGGCTCGTGTAAACTGGGCTGTGGTGTAACCTTTAGCCTGATGATTTATAAAAAACGAAAAAGAGTCACTCCGGTAGTGTCGGTGTCAGGAGTCTAAGTTGTATCTGGGAACCCTTGTATTCGTAAAACTCCTTCACCTCCGTTGCCCGGCACTTTTCAAGCAGCGTTATGGCGCCATCTGAATCTCCTTCCACCATGCGTTTGTTGGCGGCATAAAAGTAGGCTTCGCACAATTGGCGAATTTGGGTTGTTTCATCATCGGAGAGGGCCGCCCGGTTAAGGTCTTCCTCATCGATGTCCTCGAGGTAGAAACGGGCTAAAACCGAATACCAGTCTCCCGATTTTTCGGCTGATCGATTTTCAAACTGCGCTCGCAATTCTTTTTCCCCTTCGATTTTCCGGCCCAGCCGTCCGTTGGCCATCCACATCCAGAGATTGGAATAGTCCCTGGCTTCGCCTTCGAGATCGAGTTGACGACTTTTTTGAATATCTTGCAGGGCTTTGTCATATTTTTCCAGGACCAGGTAATAGAATGCTCTCTGAATATAGATTTCGGGATTATTCGGGTGGAGGGAGAGGATATTTGAAAAATCGGAGATGGCCCCTTCGGTATCGTCAAGCTCCAGCAGGCTTTCGGCTCTTCGCAAATAGGCTTCGGCGGAGTTGGGCTGAAGCCGCAAAACCTCGGTAAAGTCTTTGATAGAGCCCACGTAGTCGCCGATTCTGAGCTTGGCCAGTCCCCTGCTGCCCCAGGTGTTCACATCGGTGACGCCATCGACAAGTATCAAGTCGAAGTCGTTGATAGCGCTTTGATAATCCTGAATTTCAATTTTCAACTGTCCTCGCCAGGATAGCCATTGCATGGAGGCAGGTTCCAACTGCAAAGCCACATTGAGATCGGCAATGGCCTTTTCAACTTCTCCCTTGAATCCCATAACCAAACCGCGGGCTGCAAAAGAACGGGCATCATCGGGATCCAGACTGATGGCCTGGCTGAAATCGGCCAGGGCGGGGTCGTATTCATTCAATTGCACATAGGCGTTGCCTCTGGCCAAATAGCCATTGGGATCTTCCGGCATCAGCTGAATCACTTCGTTGAGATCGGAAACAGCGCCGGTTAAATCTTCTTTTTTCATCCTGGCGTTGGCCCTACCGCCAAAGGCGTCGGGATTTTTCGGATCGATGCGAATGGCTTCGGTATAGTCCTCGATGCCCCCATCGGGGTTTCCTGTCTCGGCTTTTACAAGACCCCGAGCCATCAATGCCTCGACATGTTCCGGGATCAGCCGCAAGGTCTCATTAAAATCTATTACAGCGGCCTCAAAATCGTGGTTAAATAGCTTGGCGTTACCTCGCTCGAAGTAGAGCTGGCCCGATTCGGGATCCAGCTTTATGGCCTCATCATAATTCAAAATAGCGGAGCGCCAGTACTTCAGCTCATAATAAACCCGGGCCCTGGAAAGCAGTGCTTCGAGGCTGGGCGGACCTGATTTAAAGTACCGGTTAATATCGACCAGGGCGGCTTCCCGATCGCCGAATTGGAGCAAGGCGTTGCCTCTTTTCAAATAGGCGTAGGGGTAATCGGGGTCTGCCTTGATGGCCTTGTTGTAATCGGTGTTGGCGCTGATGATGTCACCCGATTTCTCCCGTGCCATGCCACGGCGCACATAAGCCTCCGCATTGAGCGGTTCCAGCCGAATCACTTGGGAATAATCCTCAATGGCCCCGGCATAGTCTTGCAGGGCCATTTTTGACTCCGCTCTGTTAATAAAAGCTTCCGTCCAGTTGGGCCAGAGCCGGATGGCTTCCGAATAATCTTTGACACTGTCCGCGTGCTCCCCGCTTTTGCCCTTGGCCCGGGCTCGGTTGTAATAGGCATTGGCAACCATGGGGCCTTGGCTGAAAGCATTCCGGTAATCGACCAAAGCCCCTTGCAAATCCCCTTTTTTTGCTTTCGTGGAGGCGTTATCGATCGTCTCCTCCACTTTTTCCAGCTCGATAGAAATAACCTGGGTAAAGTCCTCTCTGGCTTTTTCGTAATCACCCTCCCCCATCCGCGACATACCCTTTAACAAAATAGCCTGGCTCCAATCCGGGCGTTTCCTGGCGGCGCGGGAAAAAGCTTCCGTAGCGGCAGCATAATCGCGGGCTTCGTAATGATCTTCTCCCAAAGCATAATAATTTTCGGGTGTTTTTTGCGGGCCGAACGCACAGCCAGCCGCCCATGCCGACATCGCGGCCAACACCATCCATTTAAATAGGCGCAAACATGCCGGCGCCGACCATGCCGTTGAATTTTCCATTATTTTCTCAAATCAAGTATGCCGATTATTGAAATCTTGCCATTTTTTCAACCCCTAACAAATATCAAAAGCCGATGCCCATCTGTTCCAAGGGTTTGCATCTATATGTTTTGGGCCGGGACGAGAGCTACGATGAAGTCAATTTTATGAGATTGCCATGTTCCCGCAATTTATTGAAAGTTGTTATAAAGCTGTCTGAAAAGTAAAAATCCCACTTTTTCCAAGAAACGTTCTGTGGAGTCATGAAAATGAACTGCCAACAGTCCATAAATGCCTGACTGGAAAAAAATGAAAGTCCATTGCTTTAACTTGCCCCAAGAGAAGGCAGCATACCGGGAATCCGAATGCCTGAAAACCTTTCACCTATTACGGCCTATGAAGCAGATATCTGATTATCGCGCATTGTTATTGAAAATCATCCTATCCCTTGCGGGCATCTCCATGCTCGATCCCACGACCGGGTTTGCCCTCGAACCGAGGAAAGAGCTGACTCAATACCAATACACCAATTGGGGGGTCAAGGACGGCCTCGGCAACATGGAGGTGCTGGACATGATACAGACTCGCGATGGCTATCTTTGGATCGCGAATTTCGGCGGTATCGTGCGCTTCGACGGCATTGAGTTTAGCATTTATGATCGTGTCAATTATCCGAACCTTGATGCAACGGGTTTTTGGACGCTGGCCGAGGATGAATTGGGAACCTTGTGGCTGGGTGGCAATGGCGGAGGACTTTATACCTTTAAGGACGGGGTTTTCAAGGCTTACACCACCGAGAATGGACTTCTCAGCAATGTGGTGCAATTCCTTGATATTGACAAAACGGGCACTCTTTGGATTGGAACATCGAACGGGCTCAACTTCATCGCTCCCAACACCGGAAACACCATCGAGGCTTTTGCCCCGGAAACGCTAGAAGGCACCCATATCATAGACCTGCAGGCCGCCCAAAATGGATCCGTGTGGGTGGCAACCCAGGAAAAAGGCATTTTTCAGATAGAAGACCATCGCCTCATCGAATTTCAAACTCCGGACGGGTTTCCGCAAACTGGCATCCGCAGATTATTCATGACGAGCGACGACTGGCTTTGGGTAATCGCGGAAAATTCTGACGTCTATCGAACAAAAAACCATGTAGTTTCTGCAATTACAATTGGGGATAATAAGGAAATCGGCCGCATTTATGGACTTTTTGAAGACAGCGAAGGAAATATCTGGATCGGCGCCGACCATGCAATTTTGCGGTGGAACGCCAAAGGGCTGAGGCAGTATGTTGATCGGGAGACCTTTACCGGATGGAGGTCTTTCTTCGAAGACAACGAAGGGAACCTCTGGATAGGCACCCATTATAATGGGCTGATACGGGCCAGCAACGGGAAATTCACCAATTTCTCAACCCTGGAAGGACTTTCCGACAACACGGTTAATGTGATTTTTGAGGATCTCGACGGCTCTATTCTGATCGGATCGAATGGAGGTGTGGACCGACTAAAAAACGGGGAAATTGAGCCCTACTTCCCCCTTAGAGGGAAATTACCGAGTGAACGAGTGAGGGAAATATTCAGGGACTCCCATGGAGATTTATTGGTCGGCACACAAGGCGGCCTTACCCGTTTGCAAGACGACGAGGTGAATACAATAACCACGGAAGATGGTCTACGGCACAATCAGGCACGGGTGCTGATGGAAGATCACCTGGGAAATCTGTGGATCGGCACCCGCAACGGCATAAGTCGTTTGATAAATGGTGAACTTACCTCATTCAGCGAGAAGGATGGTCTGGAAGAATCGTTTATTATCGAATTGTTTGAAGACTCCCTCGGAAATGTATGGGTGGGCACCGCTGGTGGTGGCATATTCCGCTTTGATAATAGATCCAACAGGTTCGAAAATTTTAACCGTGAAGACGGGATAAGCGGGGACACTGTCTTCCGGTTTTATGAGGATAATGAAGGAGCGTTATGGATAGGCACGGACAACGGGATTACCCTCTATCGTAACGGAAGTTTCAAAAGTTTGAAAAGTAAGTGTTGGCGATCTGCCGTCCACAGCGGTCTTTCATGTTTTGGAAGATGACCAGGGTTACCTCTGGATTACCTCCGACAAGGGCATTGGCCGCGTCCAGAAAGAGAGTTTGAAAGATTATATACTGGAAGGCCAGAACGATATTTCAATCGAAGTCTTTAGCCCGGATATTTCGTAAAAAAAGTATCGTTGATATGCTTAACTGCTGATATACAGCAGGATAGATCAATAATTAAAGCAATATCAGCGATGACAAAAGGTAAACAATTAAAGCTACAGTTGACAAGGGTAAAAGGCCGCCGTGTGCGGGTTGATTTCAAGGGCGGAGAGGTGATGTGCACTGGAAAAAGTGGACACGAGATTCTCCTAAATGGAGAATCGAAGCATGGGAAGAAGACGCTTTAGTATAGAGTTCAAAAATGAGGCAGTTCAACTGATGATACTCGATGGTCTGAGCGCCACCGAGGTATCGACCAAACTTGGGGTCAACACCAACCAATTGTATAGGTGGAAGAGGCTCTATCTGGACGATCAGCAGGGCGAAGCCACCTCAAAGCGACAGAGCAGTCCGAAGGAGATGGCGGCCGAGATAGATCGTCTTCGCAAAGAGCTGCGCCGCTCGGAGCGGATCAACCAGATACTAAAAAAAACGGTGGGCTACTTTGCCAAGGACGAACAATGAAGTACCAGTTTGTCAAAGACAACGAGGGGCGCTTCAAGATCGAGGAAATATGCTCGGCGATGGGGATTTGTCGCAGTGGCTATTACTGCTGGAGGCACCGAGCGCCCTCGGCCCGGCGGATCGAGGACGAGGGAATCAAGGGGGCGATCCTGAAGGTACACAAAGAGGCCAAGGGCCGCTATGGGCATCGGCCAATGCACCGCCATCTGAAGGATGATGAGGGCATCGATTGCGGCCGTGACCGGGCTCTGCGTCTGATGCGTGAAATGGGAATCAAAAGCACCCAGAGTAAACGCTTTAAGCCATTAAAAACCAACAGTAACCATCCCTATGGTTACAGCCCCAATGTGCTTAAAAAGCATGGCCAGCCGACCCATATCGACGAGGTCTGGGTGGCGGACACGACCTACCTACGGACCCTGGCCGGTTGGATGTACTTGGCCACGGTGATGGACCTGTTCAGCCGACGCCTGCTGGGCTGGAGCGTTTCCAACCACAACGACGCGAAGCTGGTTGGCAAGGCCCTCAAAGCCGCGGCCATGACCCGCGGCACACTGCGCACCGGGATTATTCATCACAGCGATCGGGGCAGCCCCTACGCCAGCGACGACTATCAGAGGCTGGTCTCTGAACTAGACATGAAGCCGAGCATGAGCGCCCAAGGCAACTGCTACGACAACGCGGCCATGGAATCGTTCTACGGCCGCTTCAAGACCAGCACGATTCGAGGCCGCCACTTTGCCGACGAGCGCGAACTGCGATCAACTGTCTTCGAATACGTGGAAATCTTCTACAACCGATATCGCAAACATTCCTCTCTGAGTTACCAAAGCCCAGTCCAATTCGAGGAAAATATTTGCCCCCCATGGGGGGCAACGAGAAAACAAAACCCTTTACCAAAACAAGCCGCCTGACACACTAATCAATAAACAATGAATATAAGAGAATCCCGTGTCCAACAAATCCAGTACACGTCAGAACTGGACGAGGTGTGGTCATTCTGGGGCGATAAGCGTTCGGGGCAGGTATGGCTATGGGTAGCCTTGTGTCGACGTACCCGACAGGTCGTCGGGTTTTCTCTGGGTGATCGTAGCGATCAAACGTGCTGGCAGTTGTATCACAACATCGCCCAGCCCTATCGCGACTGTGCCACCGTAAGCGATTACTGGGAAAGCTACGACAAGGTTTTCCCTCACAACAGCGCCAGCGGGAAACAATCCGGCCAAACCGCCCATATCGAACGCTGGAACAATACCTTGCGACAGTCCCTGTCACGCTATGTGCGTAAAACGCTGTCATTCTCGAAGTCTTTGGTCATGCATTTTCGCGTCCTGTGCTTGTTCATCTGGGAATACAACAGCAATATCAAACATTCGTCATGTTAACACTACCCGGACCCGAATACATAGTTTCTGGATGCTCTTTTAGTTAAAAAATACTTCTGGTCCTGGGAGGAAAAGTTAACTTCAAAAAATTCCACAATCCCTCCCCTGGATATTGTGATCAAGCGATCCCCCTCTTTGCGTCCCGTATAAAAAGTTCCGGCATATTGGTTTTCCAGTTCGGCGACTTGATTGCCATCGCTAATTACCGGAATGGTAACCGGCGGGAACAAGTGGTCGGTTGGAGTGAGCAGCTTGTGGCCGATGGCCGCCACAATTACGGCAACGATGATGAGTACCAAACAAGGATAGAGGAATTTTTTGGCAAAGCCCGGCCCCGAATGTTGAACGGGCGTTTGCTCTACAGGCGTTGCCTCAATACCTGTTATAATGAACAATGCCTCTCCGGGAGTAGTCTCAATGCCCGATAAATTTGGATCGTTGGTATCCGAAAGGTAGAGCTTATCAATTCCTGCTTCGATGTTGAAAACGCCTTTGGATGAAGTCACCTTAATGTTCGGGGTAATATCCGAATTCGTGTCGATGGAAATTGCGGCGAACAACTCCAAATATTCTACCAACTTGGTATTGGTCACGTCTCCGATTTCGAGTCGGCCGAATTTATCGTCAACCTCCAAAAAATCGCTGCTATTAATCCGGCAATTGAATAGTAACAGTTAAGCGGCGTATTGAACATCCCGATGATGGAAGAGTTTTTTAATCAAAATTGGTTTTCGTTGCCTGCTGCGCAGGTGGGTTCGCAGACTTCCCTGCAACTCAATTTGGCTGCGCGGGGCCGGCAGGTTCTTCAAGTTCGCTTTGACCGTGTTATTCAAATACTCATCGGGGTTCAATTCGGGACTGTAAGATGGTAGATAAAAAATCTCGATCCTATCGCGGTGGGCTTCAATCCAACCGGTTACTTTTTTAGCATGATGCACTCTCAGATTGTCCACAATGAGAAAGATTTTCCGTTTGGCTCCTTTGATTAACTGGCGCAGAAATTTGATAAACAGTTCCACATTCAAGGCTCCCTTGTAAACCATGAAACGCAGCTTTCCACGGTTGGTTATAGTCGAGATCATGCTCGTGCTAAAACGACGCGCACTGCGTTTGGCAACTGGCGTTTTACCGCGCGGAGCATAACCTCTTCCCCGATGATCTTCGCTACTGATGCCGGTTTCATCTCCCCAGTGGATTTGGGCCTGTTGCGCTTTGGCTCTGGCTTCGATGGCCGGGTAAGTTTGATCAAGCCACTTCTTAATCGCCTCAGGCTGCTGCTCATAGGCTTGTCTTCGAGGTTTTTGTGGAGTGAAACCCCAACGGCGAAGATACTCGCCCACCGTGCGGATCGGCATCTTCAAAGCAAACTGCCTTTCAATCAACTCTTGCACCGCTTGGCGCGTCCACAGGGCAAAGGGCATCTTAAGCTGGTCGGGTCCTCTTATCGGTAATCATTCGGCACACCATGCGCTCTTGTTGGGAGCTCAATCTTCGACATTGGCCCTGCCGACGGCCCCGTTGTCCAAGCCGCAGGGCTTTTGGCCCTCCATTTCGGTAAAGGGCCCACCATTTGCGCACAGCGCTGATCGATACCTTTAAAACCACGGAAACCTCTTCATAAGTGCAACCCTCTCTTTTCAGATCCACCGCCCGACACCTCAACTCATATATAGTCTCTTCGCTTAGTGAACGCGCATCATTCCTATTCATGAACCTACTTTAGCATAAGTTATTGATATGTCACTATTTATTTGCCGGATTAATAGTTACATCGTGGGGATGGCTCGCAATGCACGCTTGCAGCAAGACGCCCAGCAGTTGCAAAAGCAGGCCAAAGAATGGTTCGAACTAAGGGGTAAAAAACAACGGTTATTCCAGGACTTCGTCTATGCTGCCGATTCGTGGCGATGGCTGCGGTTGGTCATCCATAAAGCCGAACACACCGCACAGGGGTCCAACCCGCGCTTCGTGGTGACGAACCTGCCGGGCGATCCCCAGGAGCTTTACGACAAGGTATACTGTGGCCGCGGTGAAATGGAGAACCGAATCAAGGAACAGATGCAATTGTTCAGCGAGCGCACCAGCGCCCATCAATGGTGGGCCAATCAGTGGCGATTGCTCTTGTCGGCGCTGGCCTACACCTTGATGGAAGCCATGCGCCGGTTAGCCTTAAAAGGGACGAAGTGGGCGCGGGCCCAATGCCACACCCTGCGGCTCAAATTAATCAAGATCGGAGCGGTCATCGTGCGCAACACCCGAACGATTCACTTTCACCTAAGTGAGAGTTATCCTTGGGCCAGTCTTTTCAACCATGCGGCCCGCCGATTGGTGCCAACCTAAAGGGTGCATTGGTGCTGCCCCCGGCACTACCGAACCAATGGGGGAAAGGGGGCAGTGTCTCTACACCCTGAAAAACACCTAAAAATCAAGACGATCTGCTCAAAATACAAAGAAATCCATCTCCATCTCCAATAGCAATAACGAGCCAAACTTTACCCTTCATGAAATATCCGGGCTAGTTGGTAATCGATTTAGCTTGTTTTTAATCATGTCATGCAATGATTTAATCGCCTTCGGCGAGTCGACTGCTCGGAAATATCCAAATCTAGCTTTCCTAACTGGTAAATGAAAACTTCAACCGAGACATTGGCCGCGCTTTTGCATGGGCCGGACAAACCGGGCTTGGTGGCGCGGGTGGCCGGTTGGATCCATGAGAACGGCGGCAATATCATACATGCCGATCAACATCGGGACGCGGAAGAATAGATTTTTTTCCAAAGAGTAGAATGGGCGCCGCCGGACGGTGAGGTTGAATCGCAGTTGGCGGCTTTCAACGCGCTGGCGGGAGAATTTGGAATGAAAGTTCAGGTGGCGCGTTCTACCGAAAGGCCGAAGATTGCTCTCTTTGTATCGCGAGCCGCTCATTGTTTCCACGATCTCATACTTCGGTGGAAGGCGGGGGAATTTCGGGCAGAGATAGTCTGTGTGGTATCGAACCACGATACCCTGCGGTCAGCTTCCGAGGGATATGGGCTTCCTTATTGTCATATTCCCATTCATCGGGAGAGCCCATCACGGGCTCTGGCCGAAGAGAAGCAACTGGAAGTTCTTGAAAAATACGATGTGGAACTGGTTGTCCTGGCCCGTTATATGCAAATCCTTTCGGCCCGAATGCTGGAGAAAATGGGTTGCCCGGCCATCAATATCCATCATTCGTTTTTGCCCGCCTTTGCCGGGGCCAATCCCTACCGCCAGGCCTATCGGCACGGGGTGAAAATCATTGGGGTGACCGCCCATTATGTCCGCGCGGAGCTTGATGCCGGCCCGATCATCCAGCAGGATGTGACACATGTGACTCACCGTCACGGAGTCGAAGACCTAATGCGCAAAGGCAGGGACCTGGAAAAAGCGGCACTGGCCCAGGCGGTTCGCTGGCACCTGGAAAACCGGGTGCTCGTTTACAATAACAAAACCGTGGTTTTCGATTGATCGGTCCTCGGATTTCGATCAAAAACCAGCCCGGCGGGGCCGGATATTCATTTTTACTCGCTTAATTTACGGGCAAACCCTCAGGCACGCTGAAAAGGCTGCCATTATCTAGCCTCTGAAAAAAGCGCCGACCCGGAGCATTATCGTCAAAAGTGAAAACCCAACCCTGGTCGTCTCCGAACAGGTATATCCATCGGTAGGAGTTTTCGTTCAAGAACACCCATTTGGCCAAACCGAAATCCCACAGAAAAATAACATCCGCGGCGCTGCCCTCATGAATGTACTGCCAGCCGTGCTCGTCATGGTAAATCCAGGGCCAGAAATCCACACTGTAGTTCATGTACCAAGGCGAAACCCACCATCCGGGAAAGCCCTCAATGGCGGAGCTGTTAAAAAATCCCAGGTTTTGCAATTCATATGACAACAAAGGTATGAGAAAAAGCTGCCCTTCGATGATGTCGCGGATGGCCGATCCGGCACTGATATCGAGAAAATTTCGTTCCAGTTCCAAAATGAACAGATTGGATAATTCCGTCAAATCGCTTATGTCCGTAATCTGGTTTCCATTGAGGACCAGCTGGGACAGATCTGCCAGAACGCTCAGCGGGTCAATAATGTGTATCTGGTTGTCACTCAGGTTCAGGTTTTGCAACGCGGTGAGGCCGATCAAAGGGCTCAGGTTACCAATCTGGTTATGGTTTAAAAACAGTGACGTCAATGCCGTCAGACCGCTAATCGAGTTTAGGTTGTCAATCTGATCTCTACTCAGGATCAGCGTCCTCAAATTCGTCAAACCGCTCAGGGGGCCAAGGGCGCTGATTTGATTGCCGCTGAGATTGAGGCTGGTTAATGCGCCGAGGCTGCTCAAGGGGTTTAAGTCGCCAATCTGGTTGGCGCTGAGATCGAGGACTGCCAGGGACGATAATCCGCTCAAGGGCTCGAGGTTGCTAATTTGGTTGGCCCCAAGGTCGAGAGTGGCCAGCGCGGTTAATCCACTCAACGGGCTCAGGTTGGATATCTGGTTTCCACCCAAATCCAGGTTCTGGAGGCTCGTCACACCGCTCAGGCCGCCGATGCCGCCGATCTGGTTGCCACCGAGGTCAAGGGTGGTCAGGGCGGTCAAGCCGCTTAAGGAGCCCACGTCACTGATATTGTTGCCCCCGAGATCCAGGGAAACCAGGGCAGTCAGAGCGCTCAATGGGCTCAGGTCGCTGATTTTGTTGCCATTGAGGCTGAGGCTGGTTAAATTTTGGGCGGCCTCCAAGCCCGTCAAATCGTCAATATTCAATTCGAGGACATTGAGGGAGGTTAGGGAATTTAAATCCTCCGTCGTTAATTCTCCAATAGGTTTGCCAAGCTCACCGCGAATAGCCAATTCGAGGGCAATTTCCGGCACATCCACGGAATATACGGAAAGAGGAATGAGGCTCAAAAAAAGCGTAGTCAGCAAAGAAAACCCTAGTTTTGGACAGCCATATTTGGCCCGTCCAAGTCTATTTTCCCCATTCGCCAATTCTACCATTCAGGAGACATCTTACGCTACCATTCAGGAGACATCTTACGGTTAATAGCTTCCTTGTCAATTATAGTCCGCGCCATAATTTGTAATTGCATTTGATACCACTTTTAACCCCTCTCGCTTAATTGGAGAGCCCGGGCGGGATGCTGAAGAGGCTGCCATCTACAATTCTCTGGAAAAACTTTCGATCCGAGGTGTTGTCATCGAATGTCCATATCCAGCCGGAATTGTCGCCAAAAAGGAACATCCAGCGATAGGTATTTTCGTTCAGAAAAAGCCACTGGCCCAAGTCAAAGTCCCAGATGTAGATTATTTCTTCTGTGGTGCCATCAAAAACAATTGCCAGCCGTGCTCGTCATGGAAAATCCAGGGCCAAATATCGACATTATACTTGAGATGCCAGGAGGGAGGAGTGCCAGCTGACAATTCCATCGCTAAGGTTCGGCAATATTTCTTCCCGTTATTTGGGAATCAACAATCCTAATAATCGGTGGTCAGGGTGCGGTGGTGGGGTATTTTTGGTTCGTTTTCGAATCCTTTTTTCCAGAGCCAGTAATCCAGATGCAGGGCGTCAATTTCGCCTTTGTTTTGTCGAACTTTTTCGATCAATATATCGCAGGCCGCGACCGTGACGACCCGCATCTCGGTCTCTTCGCGGCTGCCTGCCTGCAGCCAACGCCGTTCGTTTATTTTCTCCGCCAGATCGCGGGTTAATTCCATGACGCCGATGCTCCTGAGGGCGACCGGCAGCATGTAATCGGCATAGACCGTCAATCGTTGGGGATTTGACAAACCTTCGGCGCCCCGAGCCAATCGGGCGGCGTGGAGCATGCCGGCGGCCAGTTGGGCTCTTTTGCGCAGAGGGATAAATGATTCATTTAGGATGCGGGCATCATTAAAGGAGGGAAATGTGGTAGCGAGAAAATCGGCGTGGGAAAGAGCGTCTTTTCCGGCCGCCGCGATGGCATTTTGCAAACGTCCGCCGTAGTTTTTTTCAAGAACTTTACCGATCTCGCGCAGGATGGCGATACGCTCGTCAACCAGAGGTAGAAAACCTTGCCCGGCGGCAAACGAGGAGGCAATTAAATCGCTTTTAAGTACTTTGGCGTCGTTTAAATCATGGCCCTTTGCAAAGGCGGCGTGGAGCATACCGAACTGGGCGAAGGCATCCACTTCGCGTTCTCCGGCAATGTCAATCGACCACATGGGCTGGGCATCCGGCGTCCAGTAGCAAAAATTGAGAGCGTTCCCCAGCCAGACCACGGCATCGAGGGTGGCGCCCGCCAATGGGGGAAAGGCAGGATGGTCCCAGGCCGGCAGCGGCAGGCGCTTATGGGCCAATGTTTTGGCCAGTGATTCGATGGCGTCGCGGTTGACCGATACATGCCGGCAGCGCGGCAACATCTCCCGGCAAAGCATTCCCAGCGGCGTCCATTTCATTTTATTCATCATTTCAGGAAACCGCGATGCCGATGGAAAAAAGAACACTGTAAAGCATCAGGAATTGTGCCGTTTGGGCCAGAATTTGATTGTATTCAGTTCCATAACAGGCATCGCGTAAATGCTTGCTTAAAAAATAGCTGGCCGGCCAAAGGATCAATGGAAGAAATACCCAGGGTTTCATACCAAGACGCCATAAAATGATGGGAACGAACAAAGCGAAAAGAAAATTAATTTGATAATGAACAAGCGCAAAAGGCCGCCCGAATCTAACCACGAGCGTATTCTTACGGGCCCGTTCATCATTTTCTGCATCCCGGTAGTTGTTGACTATGAGAATATTAGTAACCAAGCCCCCGGCCACAACCGATACCCAGAAGGAATTGACTGAAAAATACCCCGATTGCACAAAAAAAGTGAACATGACCGCGATGAGTCCGAAAAAAATAAAAACCAGTAGATCGCCATAGCCATGATAGCCGAGCGGATAGGGTCCACCGGTGTAAGCGATAGCGCATAAAATACTGGTTGCGCCGATGGCCAGCAGCCACCAGCCCCCGTAAAAAATCAAGCCGCACCCTACCAGGAAGGCCAGCGCGAATACCACCGACATGGCCCGGAACATTTCTTTAGGGGTCATCAGCCCTCCGGCCACCGCACGGACCGGGCCAATGCGGTCCGGGGTGTCGGCGCCTTTCATAAAATCAAAATAATCGTTGGCGTAATTGGCGCCGATCTGGATGAGCAGGGCAAATGCCAGGCACAAGGCTGCCGGGAGGAATCTGAAACATCCGGCCTGCACAGCCAGGGCCGTTCCCAGCATAACGGGCGCCACAGCGGCGGGCAAGGTTTTGGGCCTGGCCGCAACGATGAGGGGTGAGGGTATTTTCCTACCTCGCATAATAGATTAAACCAGCGCCTGAAATTTTTTTGTTTCGGGCATTTTCATGAATATTTTTTACCCGGACAGCCGGGATTGCCGCCCTTGCTACTCGAGCAGGGGCGTAAAATTGTCCTCGGGACTTGGCTCCAGATTGTAACGCATGATGGTTCTGGCGCAATAATTCCAACGCAGAATCGCTTCGTCGTTACCGGCCGGGCGAATCGCTTCCGCTTTCTCAAACAATTCCATGGCGTCGTGAATTAATTCATATGCCACAAATTTGGAGCCGGGAAAAACGTTCTCCAATTTCGATTTAGCCCGGCGTTCACAGACTATCCCACTGTAATAATAGTTTTTGTAGTCGTCTTTGAAGTGGGAGAGAACATTCTTTATACGGGTCATGCCGACGGGGTGATCGGAATTAAACTGATCCGCCATGGCCAGAATAAGGAGGACGTGCGCCTCCTCGTTTTCCGGGTCGGTCTTGAGAATATCCTCGCAAATGCTTTCGGCCGTGGCCGAATCGTTGAGCAGGCGGTAGCGCATGGCCCGCTCCAGGGCGGCGGGAATAGATTCCCTGGATATTGATTTTAATTCGAACATATCAGGGCCTCGTATATTATTATTAGAACCTATCTCAAATTCGCTGATGAATGATGTTTGTAGCGCCACGGTGGCAGATGCCAGGCGGCTTCGCGGCCAGATGGGCGGTAAGCCCCTCGGGCGCGAACCAACGCCGCAGGTGCAACCGTGCCGCACAAATCCTTCGGACAGAGGCGATTATGGGCTTGAGCGGCGTTTCGTCGGGGTGGCAGTGCTTCCCGCCCAGCACATCCCGACGCGCCTTGCTCAAAACACATAATTGCTCTCTGCATCACCATCATCGATTTTTAGATAGGTTCTAACTATCTTTTAAGTTTACGCAACAACATAGCCAGAGGATCGTAAAATTGGTCAACCACTCGTTCCTTGAGGGGAATAATGGCATTGTCGGTTATTGTGATCTCCTCTGGACAGACCTTGGTGCAGCACTTGGTGATATTGCATAAGCCGACGCCGTGGGCTTTTTTTAATTCCTCCAGACGATCTTCAGTGTCCAGCGGGTGCATTTCCAGCGCAGCCACATGAACCAGGAACCGGGGGCCGATAAATTCTTCGTGCATCTGATGTTCCCGCAATACGTGGCAGACATCCTGACAGAGGAAACACTCGATGCATTTGCGAAATTCCTGCACGCGATCAATGTCCTCCTGCCAGATGCGCCAGGAACCGTCGGCAGCGTCCGGCGGGCGGGGTTTGAATGGCTTGATTTTCTTTTTGACGTGAAAATTCCAGGAAACGTCAGTCACCAAGTCCTTGATGAGCGGAAAGGCTTTCATGGGTTCGACGGAAACGGGTTTTTGCAATGGAAGATCGGCCAGGCGGGTCATGCACATGAGACGCGGAACTCCATTGACTTCAGCCGAACAGGAACCGCATTTTCCGGCTTTGCAATTCCAGCGGCAGGCCAGATCGGGAGCTTGTTCGGCCTGAATTTGACGGACCGCGTCGAGAACCACCATACCCTCTGAGATGGGGGTTTCGTATTGTTCAAACTTTACTCCTTGCGAGGTTCCCCGCAGTATTTTGAAGGTTACCTTGTCACTCATCCCATTTCCTTGATGATGGTTTTAAGTTCCTCCGGCATTTCCGGTATCGGTTTACTACGAACGCGCATTTTTCCATCGGGACCTTTGACGGTGACATGATTGCATTGGCCAAAGTCGGAATTTTTCTCGGGATAATCCTCCCGAAAATGGGCCCCGCGACTCTCTTTTCGTTCGAGGGCGGATAGGGCGATGGCTTCAGAGACCGTGAGCAAATGGGTCAGGTCCAAAGCCGTATGCCAACCCGGATTGAAACCCCGGTTTCCGGCAACATGCACCCGGCCCGCTCTTTCCCTCAAGATTTCGAGTCCTTCCAGGGCGTGCCGCATTTCCTCTTCTTTCCTCACGATTCCCACATTATGCTGCATCAATTTCTGTAAATCGCTTTGTATCGAATAAGGGTTTTCGGTTCCATTCTGTGGATCGTTATCCCGGCCAAATGGTTCCAGGGCCATTTTGGCGGCTTCTTCGATGGGCTCGTGACCGATACTGCCGAGACTGTTTTCCCGCGCAAATTTGGCGGCATATTCTCCGGCCCGTTTTCCCAAAACCAGCAGATCGGACAGGGAATTGCCCCCGAGGCGGTTGGCCCCGTTGATGCCGGCAGCACATTCCCCGCAGGTAAAAAGCCCCAGCACGGTGGACATTTGGGTGTCGGCATTGGCATAGATGCCGCCCATTATGTAATGGGTGGTGGGTCCCACTTCCATGGGCTCTTTGGTTATGTCGATACCGGCCAGTTGTTTGAACTGATGGTACATGCTGGGGAGCTTTCTTTTAATGTGCTCCTCGGCATTGGGAAGTTTTTCTTTGATCCAGGCAATATCGAGGTAAACGCCTCCGTGCGGGCTGCCCCGGCCTTCCTTGATTTCTTTCACAATGCAGCGGGCGGTGTGATCGCGTGTGAGGAGCTCGGGCGGGCGGCGGGCGTCTTTGTCGCCTTGGGTGTAGCGCCAGCCTTCTTCCGGGTTGTCGGCCGTTTGGTTTTTGTAGTTATCCGGGATCTCGTCGAACATAAACCGCCGATTTTCATTGTTTAATAAAATGCCGCCCTCGCCCCGGACGCCTTCGGTGACCAGAATGCCTCGAACGCTGGGAGGCCAAACCATGCCGGTGGGGTGAAATTGAATGAACTCCATGTCGATCAATTCAGCGCCGGCCTCATATGCGAGGGAATGGCCATCGCCGGTGCAATCCCAACTGTTGCTGGTGATCTGGTAGGCCTGGCCGATGCCCCCGGTGGCCAAAATGACGGCTTTGGCCCGAAATAGCTGGAAGCGGCCTTTTTCCCGGTCGTAAACAAAAGCTCCGCAAACGCGGGAACCATCGCCATCTTTCAAAAGGCGGATTACGGTACATTCCATGTGCACTTCGATGCCTTGATGGATGCCGTGATCCTGGAGGGTACGGAGCATTTCCAGGCCGGTGCGGTCGCCCACGTGAACCAAGCGCGGATACTTGTGCCCGCCAAAATTTCTCTGCAAGATGCGGCCGTCTTTGGTGCGGTCGAAAACGGCGCCCCAGGCTTCCAGTTCCCGCACGCGCTGAGGCGATTCCTGAGCATGGATTTGGGCCATGCGCCAATTGTTGATGTATTGCCCGCCGCGCATGGTGTCGGAAAAATGCACTTTCCAGTTGTCGCGATCGTCCACATTACCGAGAGCGGCAGCGATGCCTCCCTCAGCCATTACGGTGTGGGCTTTGCCCAGGAGGCACTTGCAAATCATACCGACAGAGGAGCCTTCAGCCGAAGCCTCAATGGCCGCCCTTAAACCGGCTCCGCCGACGCCAACGACCAACACGTCATACTCAAATTCCTTGTAATCGACCATTAAAATAATCTCCAATCCGTCCACACGCCCATTGAGCAAAGCCGCACATAAACATCTGAAAACCCAACCCAGAAAAGGCTCAACCAGGCGAAACGCATATGCCTTTTGTTGAGGCAACTGACGCAGCCATAGGCATGTTTGCGGGCCGGCGTTTTGGTGATCTGGTCTATCATTCCGCCTACCAGGTGCCGCAGCGAATGGCAGCCCAAAGTGTATCCGCCGAGCAGGATTACGTTGACGGCCAAAACGAGCGTCCCCACACCGATTCCAAACGAGACGCTTCCGGTTGCCGGGTCCTCGAACCAGAGGGCTTTCCAGACATCGTGGGTGAGGAAGATTATAAAGCCAAGGGCCAGGTAGAGAAAGTAGCGATGGATATTCTGCATGATCAGGGGGAAGGAGTTTTCTCCCCAAAAACTTTTTCGCGGTTCGCCCACCGCACAGGCGGGCGGATCGGCCCAAAATGCCTTGTAGTAGGCGCCCCGGTAATAATAGCAGGTGAGCCGGAATCCGGCTGGCGCCCAGAGGATGAGAAAAGCCGGCGACCACGGCAGCGCGGAGGGCCAGATTGACGGTTTTTGCCCAAACCAGCTATGGCCTGAACTTCCAAAAAGCTCCGGGGAATAAAATGGCGAGAGATAGGGGCCGAAGGTGTAATGATTTCCCTGGAAGGCGGCCCAGGTCGAGTAAATGATAAATGCCGATAGGCCCGCAAACACCGCCAGGGGTTGAGCCCACCAGGCGTCCGTGCGCATGGTTTGCCCAAAGCTGCTTTGTTTCAAATTGGCATTTGTGTATTCCATTTCAGGCAACAATCAGAAAATCAATCCGGCTCAAGCGGTTGGATATAGGGTCGGGATATTGATGATATAGGGTCGGGATATTGATTCTGGCAAGTATTACTTTTAGAGGGGCTCCCCCACCAAGAAAAAAAAACGGGAATAGGTTTTACCATTGGCTTCGATTATTTATTCGCTGTCCAAAGATGGGTGGAGGCCCTCTGCCGCGGTGGCGAGGAGTTGGGCGGTTTTTGGGGAAAGAATGGTGAGGGCAATCTCCGCATAAGCGGGGCGGAGGGCGGCAGGTTGGGGAAAAGCGACGCTCTGGCCAACGATTTCAGATCGCACCCAGACGCCTTCAGGATTCAAAACACGCCTGTAATAACGCACTTTAAATGAAACTATATTGCCCAGCAAAAAAGATTGTTCGATGTTCGATGGTGCGAGGATCTGAAAAATCATGAAATCGGGACTCTTCCACATTTTCCAGGTTTCCCTGCATTTGCTGAAAAGACTCGTCTGATTCGATGACTGTTCTATAGAGACTGGAGAGCCCGCTGGTGGTGGAGGAAGCGGTCAGTGGGTCGATGGGGAGGAGACGGTAGCTGACCGCGTTGAGATCGCCGGAGTGGTTACGGTCCCGATCTCTGGCGGATGTAAAAAACCTCAGCCAGAGGGTACTGCCGGGCGTAGTTTGAGAAGCGCCCTGATCGGAAATTAGCCACGTTTTGCCATCATCGCGGAAAAATGCGCCGGAAAGATCCCTAGCCAAGTAATCGAGAACGATATCCGCCTCCAGATCCTGTGCATAATCGTTGGTTGCACCCTGCCACGATTCGAGGACGTTGTTGGACAAGTAGAGAACTATAGCCGCCAAAACAACCATCAAAACGGAAGCTATTAATCCGGCAATTGAATAGTAACAGTTAAGCGGCGTATTGAACATCCCGATGATGGAAGAGTTCTTTAATCAAAATTGGTTTTCGTTGCCTGCTGCGCAGGTGGGTTCGCAGACTTCCCTGCAACTCAATTTGGCTGCGCGGGGCCGGCAGGTTCTTCAAGTTGGCTTTGACCGTGTTATTCAAATACTCATCGGGGTTCAATTCGGGACTGTAAGATGGTAGATAAAAAATCCCGATCCTATCGCGGTGTGAAATGGACGGGGAAAACTGGACAGTGGAATAAGGTGGTCTTGAACCACTAAATCCGCTAACCTATGAATGTTATTAAATCACGAAAGAGAAGACAATACAGTGCTGAGTTTAAAGCCCGAGTGGCCCTGGAAGCCATCAGGGGCGCTCATACCATCAACGAGATCGCCGGTCGTTTTGAGGTGCATCCCAACCAGGTGACCCAATGGAAGAAGCAGCTTTTGCAGGGAGCAACGGAGCTGTTTTCGCGCCAGCGGCAGACTCTCAGCAAGGACAACGAGACGGAAAAAGATCACCTTTACCAGGAGATTGGAAAGCTGAAAGTAGAATGCGATTGGCTAAAAAAAAAGTCTGAACAATTCGGTTGGTGAGAGGCGCAAGATGGTGCAACCACTTCAAGGAAAAATCAGTATCGGCAGGCAATGTCAGTTGCTGGGGCTGGCCCGCGGCAGCTATTACTATCGGGCCCGTGCCCAGTGCGAGCAGAACGTTCTCTACATGCATCGCATGGATGAGCTCTACACCCAATATCCGTTTTTTGGTTCTCGCCGGATGACCCAGTGGCTGCGTCGAGAGGGCCATGCAGTGGGACGAGGCCGCATCCAGCGGCTCATGCGCCAAATGGGCCTGGAGGCTATTTATCCGCGTCGAAACTTGAGCCAGGGGCACCGGCAGCACCGCATTTTCCCTTATCTGCTGCGGGGTTTGGCGGTCGAGCGGCCCGACCAGGTATGGTGCAGCGACATCACTTACCTGCGGCTGAGCCGAGGATTCCTTTTCTTGACCGTGGTGTTGGACTGGTTCAGCCGCTACGTGTTGAGCTGGCAGCTTTCCAACACCCTGGAGAGCCGCTTCTGTGTGCTCGCCCTGGAGGAAGCTCTGAGGCGGGCCCAACCTCAAATCTTCAACACCGATCAAGGCAGCCAGTTTACCGGCAGCGAGTTCACCTCGGTGCTGGGGCAAGCCGGGGTGCGCATCAGCATGGACGGGCGTGGCCGCTACCTGGACAACATATTTGTTGAACGCTTTTGGAGAACCCTCAAGTATGAAGACATTTACCTGCGCGAATACGCCACGGCAAAGGAAGCCAGCGAAGGGATAGCCCGCTACCTGGACTTCTACAACCACCTGCGCCCCCACCAAGCCCTGGGCTACCGGACCCCGGCCGAAGTCCATGCAATCGGAGCAAAACCAACCTCCCCGCCAATACAGCTTGCGGGCACCTGCGTGCCCGTCTTTGGCTAAGGACAAAATATATTTTTAAAAAATAATATGAACACGATTTCCACCTTAATCCCACGTCAAAATTGTCCAAACAACCCCGTCCACTTCAGTGGGCTTCAATCCAACCGGTTACTTTTTTAGCATGATGCACTCTCAGATTGTCCACAATGAGAAAGATTTTCCGTTTGGCTCCTTTGATTAACTGGCGCAGAAATTTGATAAACAGTTCCACATTCAAGGCTCCCTTGTAAACCATGAAACGCAGCTTTCCACGGTTGGTTATAGTCGAGATCATGCTCGTGCTAAAACGACGCGCACTGCGTTTGGCAACTGGCGTTTTACCGCGCGGAGCATAACCTCTTCCCCGATGATCTTCGCTACTGATGCCGGTTTCATCTCCCCAGTGGATTTGGGCCTGTTGCGCTTTGGCTCTGGCTTCGATGGCCGGGTAAGTTTGATCAAGCCACTTCTTAATCGCCTCAGGCTGCTGCTCATAGGCTTGTCTTCGAGGTTTTTGTGGAGTGAAACCCCAACGGCGAAGATACTCGCCCACCGTGCGGATCGGCATCTTCAAAGCAAACTGCCTTTCAATCAACTCTTGCACCGCTTGGCGCGTCCACAGGGCAAAGGGCATCTTAAGCTGGTCGGGTCTCTTATCGGTAATCATTCGGCACACCATGCGCTCTTGTTGGGAGCTCAATCTTCGACATTGGCCCTGCCGACGGCCCCGTTGTCCAAGCCGCAGGGCTTTTGGCCCTCCATTTCGGTAAAGGGCCCACCATTTGCGCACAGCGCTGATCGATACCTTTAAAACCACGGAAACCTCTTCATAAGTGCAACCCTCTCTTTTCAGATCCACCGCCCGACACCTCAGCTCATATATAGTCTCTTCGCTTAGTAAACGCGCATCATTCCTATTCATGAACCTACTTTAGCATAAGTTATTGATATGTCACTATTTATTTGCCGGATTAATAACAAGACTTCGACCAGGGTAAAGGCTCCGGAATTCGGATTGAAGGTGAATTTTCTTTGGCGTTGTGCGGGCATCAGTTGGCCGTCCGTGTTACCGCGTAATTATAAAGGGTGATAAAATTATTTGCTGACACATCAGGGCTGATGGCGACCGGTGTTCCCGGCTCGACCATGGTTTCGGCGTAAACCCAGGCTTCCAGGGCAAGATACCCTTTCGGGTAGTCGCCGGGATTGGAAGGGAGGAGTCCGGTGATTCTATTTTCTTCGAGCCCGCGAAAGGACAAGGGCGAATTTTTCAGAATAATTTTTATAACCGGCCCGGTGGACCGCGACAGTTCGTCCTGCAATCCTGCGTAAGCGGACTCCCGCAGGGTCGATTCCCTGCCCCCCGGGTTGTCGTCCGGTTGATACGTATAAAAAAACAAAACTTTTTGGGAATCCTCCGCCACCCAGGAATATACGGTGTTGAAGTCTTTATCCCGTAAAAAGGCGTCCAGCCTTCCGGCCAGCGCCTCGGTCTGGTCATGAGTCTGAATTTCGGTCAGTTGCCGGGCCGAACGAGCCAGAAATGACATCAGCACAACCAAAGTCAGGGAAATGACACCGACGGACAAGACGACTTCGAGAAGCATAAAGGCGTTTTTACGGGGTAGAAGCATTGGGAATGCCTGTGAAAAGGGATATGCTGCCCGTTTTGTGGATGACTAATCCGCGGGATTTTTGATTATAATCTTCAATTTTCTCAGGGCCGGAATCCTCCTCGGGTCGTTGGGTGGAAAAAACGATCCTGCTCCCGGCGGTGTTGGTGGCCGCTGTTCCATTGCTGTCGATTTGATAATAATACCATTGCTCCCCCACCCCGGCAACGGCCTGTGTTTTGGGAAATGATATTCGCATGGTGTTTAGTGGGCTGCTCATGGATTCCAGAAAATAGACGCCGGAGGGTAAGAACACACCGTCCCGCGGAGCTATCCAATCATCTCCATCGGGATTTATTGGGTTTTTGTAGATGAAACCGAGGTAGCGGAGCTTTTTTTCTGGATTGGAATCGTCTTTGTGAATGAGGAGGCGGGCTTCGGTATTTTTCAGGATGGCCTGGAGCCGGGCCGAACCGAGAAGAGAAATTGCGGTTCTTTGACTAGTTTGCAAGGACAGCCCTTGCCCGTTTTTACCCGGCCACAGGGCCAACCCTAGGGCTCCTCCCAGCAATGCCATCAGCCCGATCACGACGAGAATTTCAAAGAGAGTGAAGGCCGAGGCCCGTTTTCGTTTTGCAGAGAAATTCATGCCTTAGCGCTTCTCAGTCCCAACTGGCGATGGTTTTCCATTCCTCGCACCCGCTGCCGCTTTTTAACGAATAAATGGCCACGGCTCCATGAAGGTCTTCACTTCCGGACGGCAGATTTTTCTTTTCAATGACTCCATTGCCGTCCCCGTCGAAAACGAGGTAAATGTTGGGATTGCCGAAAGCGTCCACGAGATCGCCCTTTTGCACGGTTTCTCCGCAAATGGTGAGCGTGTCGGAGGCTAACTCGGATTCGTTGAATCGATAAAAGGGAATGCTTTGTTTATTGGCGGCTTGGGCGTAGGCATTATCGGATGGACTGCCGTCGATTTTTCTTCCCGAAAGCGTCTCCATAAAAACTTCGGTGACGTCGCTCAGGGGAATTAACGGATCGGCGTCGGTGGAAGTGAGGCCGAAATTCGGATAAAATCCGTATTCGATTTTGAATTGTTGGAGGGCCATGGCGTATTGGCTGAATTGGGCCCTGGATTTTGCCGTCAGCACAGCTTTGCGAACCGAGATGGCAACTGGAAAAAGAATTCCTGCCAAGACAGCGATTATGGCGATTACCGAGAGCAGTTCGACCAGGGAGAACGCTCCTCGTCCCCAACGGAGGCATGTATCGTTTCGGCAGGGATTAAGGCGTGGATAGCAGGTTGTCGGCGGTGGATTCATTTTCAAAATAGTCTGCGGCGAAAATGCCGTTCGCGGGCAAGGCCGGACCGAGTGCGCCATCCGGCCCGATGGACATCAGGATGTATCCGGGCCGCTGCCAATCCTGGGGCGAGGGATTTTCGCCGATTGTTTTGTATTGGTAAATATAAGGAGCGCCCCAGGGATCGATGAGGTAATTTTCTGCAAAACCCTGGTCCAGAGACAGCAATGGGCGGTTGCCAGAGGGGATCGGCTGGTGAGCCGTTTGAAACTGTGAAATTTCGATAAAATGCCTTCCCTTGGCGCTGGTCAACGGATCGCTACCGGCCAGGAACCGGCCGCTGTTATCCGCATTAGGCTGAAATCCGGCGGTCGGGCCGCGATTGCCGATGAGGGCGGCATAGAGTTCGCGGGAGCCGTCGCTCCCGGCGTCGGCATAAATCCAGGGATAATCGCCATAATAGGCTTTATAAGATTCCAGGGCCTGCGTTAGAAGGACCAATTGGCCCACCGCTTTGTCGCGGGCGGATCTTCTCTGCAAACCCTCTGAAATACCAATTGCCAGCCCTGCCAGAATAAGGAGAAACCCCATCACCAAGAGTAATTCAAAAAGGGTAAAAGCGGACTTATTTTCCGGGCGCGGGTCGCACATTGCGGACATTCGGCCATTATTGAAAGACGGAATAACCGTGTCAACTGACGAAACGGTGAGATGGGGATTTCAGGAATCAATAATCCCCGAAAACCAAGTGTGCCCTACTGTTTTCTAAAACCACGGATGAGCACGGATAATGAAAAATAGATTCATATAACCGCCCCAGGAACTCTTTTCAAAATGGATCCATGGGCGTTGCCTAACGGCAAATTATGACACGTAAAGATGTGGTGTATTGACGTTTGAAAATAAAAAACCGCCGAAGTTCTCTAGGATCGGTTAGATTTCGTCTCCCCAAATGGCTTTAATCTTCTGCTTGCCGAGCATCTGCTCCGGCGTATAGCCGCCTCGCATGTGACGCGGGCCCGGATACCCGACCACTTTCCAGCCAATGTAATCGCGGTTGCCGCCGTACTTCGGATCGGCAAGGAAGGCGATAATTGTGTGTGTGCGGAGCGTCCCGAAAAACTCCTCCGGTTTGACATCGCCATCGGGCCAGCCGTTGGCCTCACCCAATTCGAGGGCGATGAGCACCGCGTCCTGCTGATCGGGCGTGAGCTCGATAAAGGCAGTGCCATAGCGTTCTCGGGACACCGCATCCAGGCCCGGCAGACCCTTCTCATAGATCGATCGCAGCTCAGCGTCTTCATGCGCGAGCGCTTTGTCGATGAAGTTCACACAGTTCGCTTCGATAGCGCCCGGCTCGTGATCGGCAGGGATGATGCGGCCGGTGATCGCCTCCACCGTCCTCCACTCGAAGTTGCTCAACACCTCCGGCTCACTGGATTCCTGCGCAGCACTCAAAGCGAGCGGCCGCGGCATATTCCAGAGCACCCAGAAGGCACCTCCGTAGAGGGCGCTCTGGGCTACGAACTCGCGGCGAGAGACCCGCCGCGGTTTCAATGTCTTTTTCCTGGATTGGCGTGTTGTCATAAGTTACCTTTACTCCCCTCGGTCACGAAATAGTCCCCAACCCTATAGGCGTTTGCAAGGATCGTTAGCGTTGGGTTGTAGCCGCCCGAGGTCGGGAAGCAACTTCCGTCCACTACCCAGAGATTCTTCACGTCGTGACTGCGACACCCACGATTAAGGACCGAACGCTTGGGATCAGTACCTATTCGGCACGTCCCGTGTAGGTGCGAGCTACCCTTCATCGGCTGACCCTGGGTGAGCGGGAAAGGGATCCACTTCTCGACGGCACCAGCCGCATCTGCGAACTCCGACATTCGCTCAGCATACCAGGCGCTCATGGCAAGGTCGTTGGGATGCTGGTGATGAGTGATGCGCGGTACCGGAAGTCCCCATGCGTCCTTTACCTCGGGATCGAGATCCATACGGTTTTCCTCCATCGGAAGGTCTTCGAGGACGCCGTGCAAGCTCACGGTTCGCGGAAAAGTGCGTAGGAAGTCTTTGTATTCCTGCCCCCACGTCCGGTGGAGGCCAGGATACGACTGCTGAAACAGCGCGTACATCAGCGGCTGCCTTGCTGGGATGTTCGCTTCGACGACAACGCCGCCTCGGATGAATCCGCGCTTCGGGTCACTAGCATGCAAGTCATCGAAGGCGGCATGGGTTTCGAGCCCTGTGAACCCATGTGCCAACTCGTCTATAGTGAAGGCCACGATCGGAAAGAGGTGATAGGTCAGGTTGCGGCCAACGAGATCGTTTGAATTCGCGAGGCCGTCGGGAAAAGAGCTGGATGTCGACATGAGCAATAGGTGTGGCGTACCGACTGCGTTACCACATACGATGATGTGCCGAGCGAACACTTCACGCTCCTCTCTGAAAATCTGGTCGATATAGCGTACACTCCGGGCGCGGCCGTCTCTTCCTAGCGTGATCTCGAAGGCCAATGCGCTAGGCCGCAGGTCGAGGCGGCCTGTAGCTAGAGGCTGTCCCAAAAGGGTGATTTTTGCGAGGGCTTTTGATAGGCGCTCATTTTAGAGGTATTTGCATTTGGGAGAGTATCAACTTTGCTCTCCTATGACGTTAGGATACTGGTTTTGGGGTCCGGTTGCCTGGTTTTCTTTGTATGAGCCGACAGTAAGGCTGTGAAAAAGTATTGTCCTTGCTTTTCCGCACTCTAGCCCGGATATTTCATGAAGGGTAAAGTTTGGCTCGTAAGGGTAAAGTTTGGCTCGTTATTGCTATTGGAGATGGATTTCTTTGTATTTTGGGCGGATCGTCTTGATTTTGAGGTGTTTTTCAGGGTGTAGAGACACTTCCCCCTTTCCCCCATTGGTTCGGTAGCGCCGGGGGCAGCGCCAATGCGCCCTTTAGGTTGGCACCAACCGGCGGGCCGCATGGTTGAAAAGACTGGCCCATGGATAACTTTCACTTAGATGAAAGTGAATCGTTCGGGTGTTGCGCACGATTACCGCTCCGATCTTGATTAATTTTAGCCGTAGACTGTGGCATTGGAGCCGCGCCCACTTCGTCCCTTTTAATGCGAACCGGCGCAAGGCTTCCATCAAGGTGTAGGCCAGCCCCGACAAGAGCAATCGCCACTGGTTGGCCCACCATTTATGCGCGCTGGTGCGTTCGCTGAACAATTGCATCTGTTCCTTGATCCGGTTCTCCATCTCACCGCGGCCACAGTATACTTTGTCGTAAAGCTCTTGGGGATCGCCCTGCAGGTTCGTCACCACGAAGCGCGGGTTGGACCCCTGTGCGGTGTGTTCGGCTTTGTGGATGATAAGGCGTTGGCGCCGCCACGATTTTGCCCCATACTCGAAGTGCTGAAACAGCCGTTGCTTTTTGCCGCTACCCTCGAACCATTGTTTGGCTTGCTCCTGCAACTGCCGGGCCGCTTGCTGCAAGCGTGCATGGCGGGCCGTTCCCACTATAAAATAAACCTCGTTGCGCTCGCACCACGAGAGAATCCGATCCCGGCAGAATCCGCTGTCGGCACGCCAAATAATCCGCGTATGGGGCCAGCTTTGGCGAATCCGTTTAACCAGCAATTTGAGGATGGCCCCGGCATGCTTGCTCGCATCGATCTTGCTGGGCCGCAGGTAGGCCACCAGAAGCTGATCGCCGCAAAAAACATACAGCGGCAAAAAACAGTAATGATCATAATAACCGTGGAAAAAACGTCCCTCCTGGAGCCCGTGCACCGGATTGTCGGTGGCGTCAAAGTCCAGGATGATCTCTTCGGGTTCCTCGGCAAAGGATCCCATGAACTGTTCGACCAGCAACTCGTTCAGGGCAAAGGCTGCCCGCCGATCCTGCCCGTTTTCAAAACGACACAAAGTCGGCGCGCTGGCCAACGCTTCAGTGCGCCCCGTTACCGTTTGCAACAAAGGATCGCGGCGCAGGGTGTCAAAGTCGTTCAAATCCTCATAGCCCGCCACCAGCCCGTAAACGCGCTGCCGGATCATGGCCAGCATCTCATGGCGCACTTTGCCCTTCTGCCGTTTGTCTACTAATTGCCGGGCCGCTTGCTCGGTCAAGCCCAACTGCCGATCCACTTCCCGGATCAAAAGCAGCCCGGCATCCGAAGTAACCTCACCGCCCTTAAAATCAACCCGCACACGGCGGCCTTTTACCCTTGTCAACTGTAGTTCTAATTGTTTACTTTTTGTCATCGCTGATATTGCTTTAATGTTTAATCTATCCTGCTGTATATCAGCAGATAAGCATATCAGCGATACTTTTTTTATGAAATTTCCGGGCTAGCGCCGCCGCTTTGGTTTTTAGTTCGTCTTGCTGGGCCAGCATCTTGGCTACTTTCCATAGGTTGTGCGAGAGTACCGACCAGGCTACGCTGATCGAGCGGTTGGCAAAGCCTTTGCTGCGCAACCGCCCGGCCTGCCAGCGATTCTTCAATACCCCGATCCGCCCTTCGGTGCTGGCCCGGCGCTTTTGCAATTGTCTGAACAGTGGTTCCTCCATCCGTTTTTTCAACTGCTTCGGATCGCGTGGACAGAGCGCGTCGTAGATTCCCTCCTGGGCTAACTGCCGGCGGGCCCGCTGGGAGGCAAATCCCCGGTCCGCGCACATGGCCGCTATGGGTTCTTCCAGGTTGAAGCGGTTCTGTCTTTGCAGACTCTCTTGCATTTGTTCATTTTCGCTTGGAGTTCGGCTGCCGTAGAGTTTCCAGTCCAGCAGGTACCCTTCAACGCTTTCTCCCAAAAACAGGGTGTTGCCGAACTCGACCTCTTGGCCCGCTTTACCTCGCACAATCACCTGCACATCGAGTTCGTAAACACTCAAGACTTTCTCTGCGTTTTTCACCTGGCGGCCGCCAATGATCCGCTCGTGCGCCTGTTTGATGACCACCGGGATTTGCTCGCTCATGCGCTCCATCCGGGCGAGGATCTGTTGGACCTGTTTTTCGCTGTAATCGCTTTGCTCCCAGCAGGCTTGCAATAATTCCCGGTGACTGCGGGCATGCTCCCCGATCCGTTTGAGCAGCTTTTTCATCTGCCTCAAGATACCCTTGCGCTGCCGCGCGCTGTCCTTTCGCCGCCGGCTGTGGGTCATCTGTATGCACAGCCGATTCATCTGCCGAGCCAAGGGCTCCGGTTCGATCGGCATGCGATGGCGCAAACCGGCCTTCTCGCGGATCAGCCGGATCGCTTTGAGCAACGTGCCGGCTACATCCTTGAGTAATACCCAGTCCGTCGGCCAATGAATGTTAGCCTCCAAACAGGTGCCGTCGATCAGGCAAATGGTGGTGTCAATCGGCTTGTCCAATCCCACCTGCCGGGCCAGAAGGGCATCGCCCACCACCTCAGTCAAGGTCCGGTGCAAGGCCCTCAACTGCTCTTCGCTGAAAAACTTCGAGGCCCGCTCCAGGGTGCTTTTGGAGATGCCCCTGATGCCATCGATCTGCCGGACACGGCAAAAGTCGGCCAACAGATCGCTGCTGCCCAGAGCCCGCGACAAATGCCGAAACGAAATCCCTCCGAGCAGACGGCCCAGCGTATCCATGCGCAGTGCCTTGATGGCAAAACTGGCCCGCTGCCGCCGGGCCTTTAACCCGGATATTTCATGAAGGGTAAAGTTTGGCTCGTTATTGCTATTGGAGATGGATTTCTTTGTATTTTGAGCAGATCGTCTTGATTTTTAGGTGTTTTTCAGGGTGTAGAGACACTGCCCCCTTTCCCCCATTGGTTCGGTAGTGCCGGGGGCAGCACCAATGCACCCTTTAGGTTGGCACCAATCGGCGGGCCGCATGGTTGAAAAGACTGGCCCAAGGACAACCCTCACTTAGGTGAAAGTGAATCGTTCGGGTGTTGCGCACGATGACCGCTCCGATCTTGATTAATTTGAGCCGCAGGGTGTGGCATTGGGCCCGCGCCCACTTCGTCCCTTTTAAGGCTAACCGGCGCATGGCTTCCATCAAGGTGTAGGCCAGCGCCGACAAGAGCAATCGCCACTGATTGGCCCACCATTGATGGGCGCTGGTGCGCTCGCTGAACAATTGCATCTGTTCCTTGATTCGGTTCTCCATTTCACCGCGGCCACAGTATACCTTGTCGTAAAGCTCCTGGGGATCGCCCGGCAGGTTCGTCACCACGAAGCGCGGGTTGGACCCCTGTGCGGTGTGTTCGGCTTTATGGATGACCAACCGCAGCCATCGCCACGAATCGGCAGCATAGACGAAGTCCTGGAATAACCGTTGTTTTTTACCCCTTAGTTCGAACCATTCTTTGGCCTGCTTTTGCAACTGCTGGGCGTCTTGCTGCAAGCGTGCATTGCGAGCCATCCCCACGATGTAACTAACTTCGTTGCGGTCACACCAAGAGAGTATCCGGTCTCGACAAAATCCACTGTCGGCGCGCCAAATAATCCGCGTACGGGGCCAGCTTTGGCGAATCCGTTTAACCAGCAATTTGAGGATGGCCCCGGCATGCTTGCTGGCATCGATCTTGCTCGGCCGCAGGTAGGCCACCAGCAGCTGATCACCGCAAAAAACATATAGCGGCAGAAAACAGTAATGATCATAATAACCGTGGAAAAAACGTCCCTCCTGGAGCCCGTGCACCGGATTGTCGGTGGCGTCAAAGTCCAGGATGATCTCTTCGGGTTCCTCGGCAAAAGAGCCCATGAACTGTTCGACCAACAGCTCGTTTACCGCAAAGGCCGCCCGCCGATCCTGCCCGTTTTCAAAACGACACAAAGTCGGCGCGCTGGCCAACGTTTCAATGCGCCCCGTTACCGTTTGCAACAATGGATCGTGGCGCAGGGTATCAAAGTCGTTCAAATCCTCATAGCCCGCCACCAGCCCGTAAACGCGCTGCCGCAGCATCCCCAATACCTCATGGCGTACTTTGCCCTTCTGCCGTTTGTCCACTAACTGTCGGGCCGCTCGTTCGGTCAAGCCCAACTGCCGATCCACTTCCCGGATCAAAAGCAGTCCGGCATCCGAAGTAACCTCTCCGCCCTTGAAATCAACCCGCACACGGCGGCCTTTTACCCTTGTCAACTGTAGCTTTAATTGTTTACCTTTTGTCATCGCTGATATTGCTTTAATTATTGATCTATCCTGCTGTATATCAGCAGTTAAGCATATCAACGATACTTTTTTTACGAAATATCCGGGTTAGACCCATTGGCTGCCACCCCTCCAAGGCCAGCTCAATGGCCTGCGATTCCACCTCCGAGTCGATCAGCAGCCGATCGATTCGATCAATGGTGGCGCGGAAGTTATCGTAATCGAGGCACCGGTCGACCACAGTTAAAGCTGGACGCAGGAGGCATTGGATGGCTATATTTTTCATAGAAAGGGCTATATTGATTTTCGCTAACTCAATTATAGAACCCTTTTTTGGCCGGATCGAGCAAAAACTTGCTCTTTCCGGCTCTTTTTATCAACGTCATCCAGTTGACTATCATCCAGTTGACTATAAAATCTTTATATTTTTGGGACAGCCTCTAGCTAGCGCTTTCGGGATCGAGATGGCAAACGTTGTGCCTTTGGCCCCAATCGGGCAGCCGTAGCTAGAGCAGGTGCCACCGTATATACATGCCGGGCGCCCCCCTTGTGGGCGCGAGTTTATGGCCATGGGAGTCGGGAAGGGGTGATAGCCGAGCTTCCTTGCGCCACGGGCAAAGCGGACGCTGCCGGTGCGGTCCGGATGCGGTGGGTTGGGATAGCCGCGCTTGCGGGGAGAGCCAAAGGGGTTTGCGGTCGCATCCCCCGACACCCCGAACTCCCACTCGGCCCGCTCGTAGTAGGGTTCGATCTCGTCATAATCGAAGGGCCAATCAGCCAGGCTCGCACCGGGAACGGGACCTTCCATGGAGAGCACTTTAAACTCATCGGGCCGAAAACGCCACGACCAAGTCGCCCAATGGAGCATCGTCCCACCCACACAATAAGCCACCCTGTTGAAGCGACTCGTTTCAGTTGGGCTGTCCTCGTCGTAGCGCCAAGTTTCGACCTGGTCCGGCGAGAAGAGTTCGTCCCGTACGACCATGTGGAGTTCGTCGTCGCTGAACTGTGAGGGCTGGAGGAATGGGCCCCGCTGAAGAGCGACCACCCGAAACCCCGCCGCGGTTAGCTCCTGGATCATGACCCCACCGCCGGCTCCAGTGCCAATCACGCAAACGTCGAACTCATCTTTCTGGCCATATTGTTGAACCTTTTCTCTTGGCGCCCCTAACGTCTGAGCTCTGCTGCGTACCGGTAGCGTTCGAGGCCTTCAAGAACTTGATCGAAGGGACTAGCCCGGATATTTCATGAAGGGTAAAGTTTGGCTCGTTATTGCTATTGGAGATGGATTTCTTTGTATTTTGGGCGGATCGTCTTGATTTTGAGGTGTTTTTCAGGGTGTAGAGACACTTCCCCCTTTCCCCCATTGGTTCGGTAGCGCCGGGGGCAGCGCCAATGCGCCCTTTAGGTTGGCACCAACCGGCGGGCCGCATGGTTGAAAAGACTGGCCCATGGATAACTTTCACTTAGATGAAAGTGAATCGTTCGGGTGTTGCGCACGATTACCGCTCCGATCTTGATTAATTTTAGCCGTAGACTGTGGCATTGGAGCCGCGCCCACTTCGTCCCTTTTAATGCGAACCGGCGCAAGGCTTCCATCAAGGTGTAGGCCAGCCCCGACAAGAGCAATCGCCACTGGTTGGCCCACCATTTATGCGCGCTGGTGCGTTCGCTGAACAATTGCATCTGTTCCTTGATCCGGTTCTCCATCTCACCGCGGCCACAGTATACTTTGTCGTAAAGCTCTTGGGGATCGCCCGGCAGGTTCGTCACCACGAAGCGCGGGTTGGACCCCTGTGCGGTGTGTTCGGCTTTGTGGATGATAAGGCGTTGGCGCCGCCACGATTTTGCCCCATACTCGAAGTGCTGAAACAGCCGTTGCTTTTTGCCGCTACCCTCGAACCATTGTTTGGCTTGCTCCTGCAACTGCCGGGCCGCTTGCTGCAAGCGTGCATGGCGGGCCGTTCCCACTATAAAATAAACCTCGTTGCGCTCGCACCACGAGAGAATCCGATCCCGGCAGAATCCGCTGTCGGCACGCCAAATAATCCGCGTATGGGGCCAGCTTTGGCGAATCCGTTTAACCAGCAATTTGAGGATGGCCCCGGCATGCTTGCTCGCATCGATCTTGCTGGGCCGCAGGTAGGCCACCAGAAGCTGATCGCCGCAAAAAACATACAGCGGCAAAAAACAGTAATGATCATAATAACCGTGGAAAAAACGTCCCTCCTGGAGCCCGTGCACCGGATTGTCGGTGGCGTCAAAGTCCAGGATGATCTCTTCGGGTTCCTCGGCAAAGGATCCCATGAACTGTTCGACCAGCAACTCGTTCAGGGCAAAGGCTGCCCGCCGATCCTGCCCGTTTTCAAAACGACACAAAGTCGGCGCGCTGGCCAACGCTTCAGTGCGCCCCGTTACCGTTTGCAACAAAGGATCGCGGCGCAGGGTGTCAAAGTCGTTCAAATCCTCATAGCCCGCCACCAGCCCGTAAACGCGCTGCCGGATCATGGCCAGCATCTCATGGCGCACTTTGCCCTTCTGCCGTTTGTCTACTAATTGCCGGGCCGCTTGCTCGGTCAAGCCCAACCGCCGATCCACTTCCCGGATCAAAAGCAGCCCGGCATCCGAAGTAACCTCACCGCCCTTAAAATCAACCCGCACACGGCGGCCTTTTACCCTTGTCAACTGTAGTTCTAATTGTTTACTTTTTGGTAGTGTTAACATTTTGAATGTTTAAGCTGTACTTTTTAGCGTGATTATGTTGTGAACTGGGAATGGTCCATATCACAGTAAAATGTCCTCAATGCGGAAGCGATCACATCATCAAGCACGGCAAGGATCCGAAAGGGGTTCAGAAGTATCGATGCAAGGGGTGTGGTTATCAGTTTCGGCTTCACCCCAAAAGTCGTGAGCATCCTCCGGCGCTGGTCAAGCAGGTGCTCCGTGCGCACCAAAACCGGATGAGCCTGCGTGCCATTTACCGTACCTTCGGGGTAGCCCCAAAGACGGTCATCGAATGGATTAAAAAAAAGTCCTGAGTTTGCCGAAGCTGGAGTCCACTCTGCTTGCCCGCCAGTGTAGTGATGTGCTGGAACTGGACGAGGTGTGGTCATTCTGGGGCGATAAGCGTTCGGGGCAGGTATGGCTATGGGTAGCCTTGTGTCGACGTACCCGACAGGTCGTCGGGTTTTCTCTGGGTGATCGTAGCGATCAAACGTGCTGGCAGTTGTATCACAACATCGCCCAGCCCTATCGCGACTGTGCCACCGTAAGCGATTACTGGGAAAGCTACGACAAGGTTTTCCCTCACAACAGCGCCAGCGGGAAACAATCCGGCCAAACCGCCCATATCGAACGCTGGAACAATACCTTGCGACAGTCCCTGTCACGCTATGTGCGTAAAACGCTGTCATTCTCGAAGTCTTTGGTCATGCATTTTCGCGTCCTGTGCTTGTTCATCTGGGAATACAACAGCAATATCAAATATTCGTCATGTTAACACTACCTACTTTTTGTCATCGCTGATATTGCTTTAATGTTTAATCTATCCTGCTGTATATCAGCAGATAAGCATATCAGCGATACTTTTTTTATGAAATTTCCGGGCTAACCCTGCCGGTGGTTAACTCCTTTATATATGGAGAGGAAAAGAAAATAGAGAACACGGAACGCTCCAATCGCCTGGTCAACCGCGGACGGGACCTGCGGAAAATCGGCGACCTGCAAGGCTCCCTGCACGATCTCAATGAAGCCGTTCGCATCAATCCCTATAATACCGCGGCCTACGTGCAAAGAGGCATCACAAGAGCCCAAACAAAGGATTTCGACGGTTCCTATTTCGATTTCGAGAAAGTGCTGGAAATAGATCCGGGAGATATTACAGCCCTCTTCGGTCGCGCCGTCATGCACGATATTACAGCCCTCTTCGGTCGCGCCGTCATGCACGAGATGAAAAATGACATCAATGGGGCCATGCAGGATTTTAATACCGTGCTGCGTTTGAAACCCGACCATAACATGGCCACCTTTAAACGTGGAAACCTCAAGCTCGGCCTCGGCCTTTATAAAGAGGCGATTGAAGATTATACAAAGGTCATCGATCGAAGACCAAACACTACCACTGTTCTCTCGGCCCGGGGGATCGCGAAAATGCAAACCGGAGATCTGACTGGCGCCTTAGCCCGGATATTTCATGAAGGGTAAAGTTTGGCTCGTTATTGCTATTGGAGATGGATTTCTTTGTATTTTGAGCAGATCGTCTTGATTTTTAGGTGTTTTTCAGGGTGTAGAGACACTGCCCCCTTTCCCCCATTGGTTCGGTAGTGCCGGGGGCAGCACCAATGCACCCTTTAGGTTGGCACCAATTAGGTTGGCACCAATCGGCGGGCCGCATGGTTGAAAAGACTGGCCCAAGGATAACTCTCACTTAGGTGAAAGTGAATCGTTCGGGTGTTGCGCACGATGACCGCTCCGATCTTGATTAATTTGAGCCGCAGGGTGTGGCATTGGGCCCGCGCCCACTTCGTCCCTTTTAAGGCTAACCGGCGCATGGCTTCCATCAAGGTGTAGGCCAGCGCCGACAAGAGCAATCGCCACTGATTGGCCCACCATTGATGGGCGCTGGTGCGCTCGCTGAACAATTGCATCTGTTCCTTGATTCGGTTCTCCATTTCACCGCGGCCACAGTATACCTTGTCGTAAAGCTCCTGGGGATCGCCCGGCAGGTTCGTCACCACGAAGCGCGGGTTGGACCCCTGTGCGGTGTGTTCGGCTTTATGGATGACCAACCGCAGCCATCGCCACGAATCGGCAGCATAGACGAAGTCCTGGAATAACCGTTGTTTTTTACCCCTTAGTTCGAACCATTCTTTGGCCTGCTTTTGCAACTGCTGGGCGTCTTGCTGCAAGCGTGCATTGCGAGCCATCCCCACGATGTAACTAACTTCGTTGCGGTCGCACCAAGAGAGTATCCGGTCTCGACAAAATCCACTGTCGGCGCGCCAAATAATCCGCGTACGGGGCCAGCTTTGGCGAATCCGTTTAACCAGCAATTTGAGGATGGCCCCGGCATGCTTGCTGGCATCGATCTTGCTCGGCCGCAGGTAGGCCACCAGCAGCTGATCACCGCAAAAAACATATAGCGGCAGAAAACAGTAATGATCATAATAACCGTGGAAAAAACGTCCCTCCTGGAGCCCGTGCACCGGATTGTCGGTGGCGTCAAAGTCCAGGATGATCTCTTCGGGTTCCTCGGCAAAGGAGCCCATGAACTGTTCGACCAACAGCTCGTTTACCGCAAAGGCCGCCCGCCGATCCTGCCCGTTTTCAAAACGACACAAAGTCGGCGCGCTGGCCAACGTTTCAATGCGCCCCGTTACCGTTTGCAACAATGGATCGTGGCGCAGGGTATCAAAGTCGTTCAAATCCTCATAGCCCGCCACCAGCCCGTAAACGCGCTGCCGCAGCATCCCCAATACCTCATGGCGTACTTTGCCCTTCTGCCGTTTGTCCACTAACTGTCGGGCCGCTCGTTCGGTCAAGCCCAACTGCCGATCCACTTCCCGGATCAAAAGCAGTCCGGCATCCGAAGTAACCTCTCCGCCCTTGAAATCAACCCGCACACGGCGGCCTTTTACCCTTGTCAACTGTAGCTTTAATTGTTTACCTTTTGTCATCGCTGATATTGCTTTAATTATTGATCTATCCTGCTGTATATCAGCAGTTAAGCATATCAACGATACTTTTTTTACGAAATATCCGGGCTAGGGGCTAATTAGGGGTAGATGGGTAGGTTTATTCTGATCCGTTGACGGACTCATTGCTATGGTCCCTCTCTCCCAGAGTCAAGCTATTCGCTTTGCTAAGGGAAAAACTTTTCCCTTATATCGGGGCTGATACCTCTCAGATCGGTAAAACATCTTCCGACAAACACATTTTCAACGTCCTGCACGCTCCATCAACAGAGGAGTCTAACGTCAGTATTGACGGGAGCTTTTAGGCGTACGGCCCAAAGCATAGTTCGACTTGTTTACTTGGCGGCTGGTCGCTGATTTTCGTGAATACAGACATGAGCGATCGACGCGGTATGCTGTCCCTTGCACTGGAGGTGGTATTTCAGGTTGCCACTCTTAACGCTCCAGTCGTAAGGGCCGTCAATGGGGCATTCGTAGGGCTGGTTGAGAAAGCCTTGCGTCACCATGTCATTGATTTGGTCAGGATATAGTCCTTTGGGGAAAGCGTATAGTTCCAGCGCGTCTTGGTAGATTCTCAAGTTGTTGAGGCAAACGTTAAGTTGTGAAGTCTGACGTATTTTTTGAAAAGCGATCATGGCCATAGCGGCGAGCAGGCCAATGATCACCACAACAATCATGATTTCCACAAGAGTGAATGCGGTTGTTCTGGACGCGCGGTATTTGGATCCAATGTGCTTCATGCTTTAATTAAGACAATACGGATGGCATGATTTCCCGCAAATTGAGATTCTCGTATTTGACGTGTACTGGATTTGTTGGACACGGGATTCTCTTATATTCATTGTTTATTGATTAGTGTGTCAGGCGGCTTGTTTTGGTAAAGGGTTTTGTTTTCTCGTTGCCCCCCATGGGGGGCAAATATTTTCCTCGAATTGGACTGGGCTTTGGTAACTCAGAGAGGAATGTTTGCGATATCGGTTGTAGAAGATTTCCACGTATTCGAAGACAGTTGATCGCAGTTCGCGCTCGTCGGCAAAGTGGCGGCCTCGAATCGTGCTGGTCTTGAAGCGGCCGTAGAACGATTCCATGGCCGCGTTGTCGTAGCAGTTGCCTTGGGCGCTCATGCTCGGCTTCATGCCTAGTTCAGAGACCAGCCTCTGATAGTCGTCGCTGGCGTAGGGGCTGCCCCGATCGCTGTGATGAATAATCCCGGTGCGCAGTGTGCCGCGGGTCATGGCCGCGGCTTTGAGGGCCTTGCCAACCAGCTTCGCGTCGTTGTGGTTGGAAACGCTCCAGCCCAGCAGGCGTCGGCTGAACAGGTCCATCACCGTGGCCAAGTACATCCAACCGGCCAGGGTCCGTAGGTAGGTCGTGTCCGCCACCCAGACCTCGTCGATATGGGTCGGCTGGCCATGCTTTTTAAGCACATTGGGGCTGTAACCATAGGGATGGTTACTGTTGGTTTTTAATGGCTTAAAGCGTTTACTCTGGGTGCTTTTGATTCCCATTTCACGCATCAGACGCAGAGCCCGGTCACGGCCGCAATCGATGCCCTCATCATCCTTCAGATGGCGGTGCATTGGCCGATGCCCATAGCGGCCCTTGGCCTCTTTGTGTACCTTCAGGATCGCCCCCTTGATTCCCTCGTCCTCGATCCGCCGGGCCGAGGGCGCTCGGTGCCTCCAGCAGTAATAGCCACTGCGACAAATCCCCATCGCCGAGCATATTTCCTCGATCTTGAAGCGCCCCTCGTTGTCTTTGACAAACTGGTACTTCATTGTTCGTCCTTGGCAAAGTAGCCCACCGTTTTTTTTAGTATCTGGTTGATCCGCTCCGAGCGGCGCAGCTCTTTGCGAAGACGATCTATCTCGGCCGCCATCTCCTTCGGACTGCTCTGTCGCTTTGAGGTGGCTTCGCCCTGCTGATCGTCCAGATAGAGCCTCTTCCACCTATACAATTGGTTGGTGTTGACCCCAAGTTTGGTCGATACCTCGGTGGCGCTCAGACCATCGAGTATCATCAGTTGAACTGCCTCATTTTTGAACTCTATACTGCGTCTTCTTCCCATGCTTCGATTCTCCATTTAGGAGAATCTCGTGTCCACTTTTTCCAGTGCACATCATATTTGAGTCGAACTACTATATGTATGCGGCAAATACGCCGCCTATTAAATTAAGGCTATTGAAAGATTCGGCAGGGGAATATTAGCTGCAAAAGGCTCAAAGGAAGATAAGTCGACCTGTTTCAGGGTAAAGTTAGCGCCAATATTTATGAAACCGCAGATTTGAGGATATCGCTTCGCTCGGTACACAGATAAACGCTGATGGGGAGGGTAATTATTGGGTGTTAATTAACGAATATCTGTGTTTATCCGTTTTTTTGGGGTGAAAATGGGGGAAAAATGAATTTTTTTTCATGTTTATTCAAACGCATCAAACGGAGCCAACGTATCTATTGCAAGTTTTCAGGATTTATGTTATAGTGTCGGCTCAACACTGATTTATCAACCTGACCCCGAAAACTATGAAGAAATTTTGTGAATTTAAATTATGCTCTACCGAAACTGATGTGAAAATTCTGTCAAAGAAGCCATTTGAAGCATTGACAGGGGTGGAATGTTGCCTAGGTTGGGATGAACTTGCCTTGTATAAGCCGCCTCAATTACCTGATTGAAGCCAGCCCAAGGCGAATTGCAGGAGGTTTAGGGTTTCTAGAGAAAAGCCTGTCCTCTACACTCACGGATTATTCCGGTCTTTCCGATTTTCCAATATATTTTCATTACATTTCTTTTCATTTTATTGCGAATGCAAAAAAACGATACATCGCCCCAGGAGGAGCTTGTTGAAGGCATCCTGGAGCCCCAGCCAAATAAAGCGGGCCAGCTGATCAATCCGGCCCGCAATGGCCGCATGCGCCCTGACGACCCCTTTGTGCCCAGAGAATTGATCCGCCGTTTTAAAATTAACAAGGGCAGTTGGATATGCGCCAAGGCGCACCGGGACCCCCGTTTTCCCAATCCCAAGGTGCGCTACGTGGATACCATCGACGGTTATCCGGTGGACCAGCGAAAACGGGAAATCCCATTTTCGCAGTTGACCACCATAACCCCGGATGAATGGCTGCAACTGGAAACCAAGGACGGGGCCATGACGGTGCGGGCGATTGATATGTTTTGCCCCATCGGCAAGGGGCAGCGGGGTCTCATCGTGGCGCCCCCGCGGACTGGAAAAACCATTATCCTGCGCGATATTGCCTTGGGTGTGCTTGAAAACCATCCGGAATGCCATGTCATGATCCTGCTGGTGGATGAGCGCCCGGAGGAAGTCACCGACCTGAAGCGGAGCGTACCCTGCGAAGTCTTCGCCTCCTCCAACGACGAGGAAGTAATCAATCATTTGCGTATAGCCGATCTGGCCATCGAGCGGGCCAAAAGATTGGTCGAGGTGGGCAAAGACGTGGTCGTGCTGCTGGATTCGCTGACCCGGCTGGCCCGCGCCCACAACTCGGCCCGAGGTACCAGCGGGCGCACCATGACGGGTGGGCTGGACATTCGCGCACTGGAGAAACCGCGTCAACTGTTCTCGGCGGCTCGCAATACGGAGGAAGCGGGCAGCTTGACCATTATGGCCTCGGCCCTTGTGGAAACGGGCAGCCGCATGGACGACCTGATTTTCCAGGAATTCAAAGGAACCGGCAACATGGAAATGGTCCTCGACCGCAAAGTGGCCGAACTGCGGATTTGGCCCGCCATGAATATCTCTTCTTCCGGAACCCGGCGGGAAGAACTCCTCCTGGAGCCTAAAATGCTGGATCGCTGCCATTTCTTTCGACGCGCGTTGGCCGGCATGAAGGTGGATGATGCGGCGGAAACAGCCATCACACGTCTGGGGAAAACCAAAAACAACGCGGAGTTTCTGAATCTGATTAACCTCTAGGAGCATAGCATCATACCGCAAACATGGGCAATGCAGTAACCAAAATATAAGGATATGGACGAGAAAAGATCAGAGAAGGAACGGTGGGGTATCCGCAAAAGACCCCGGAAATTTTTTTTTATTTTATTAGTGCATTTTCATTTGTAAGCACTAACTTGCCTTTTTTCTTTTTGCATGCATAATTTTGCTGATCAGTGTCTGGACATGGCCCGCACAATGTTGGGTCAAAATCTTGGCGCAATCAACGAGGACGGTTCCATATCGCCAGTTGAGGGCGAAAACCCGCGCTTGGATGAGCCCGGACATGCCGCTTTGGCTATAGGGGAATACCACCGCTTGACGGGCGATACGCAGTTGGAGGATTTCGACCTGGTCGATCTGGCCGCCCGCACCATAACGGCCCAGGTTTTCACGGAAGAAAGCCAGGAAAACGGTCTGGCCTATACCGCCCTGGGGCTACTCTCCTTCGGGCCCTCCAAGGACCGCAACCCGGTTTGGGAACGACTACTCGACCCAACGCGGGAAAAACTGGACCATCGCCTACTGGCCCGCACCGATTACGATAACCACATGCAAGCCTTTAATGTGGCCAAGGCGGTTGCAAGGTTCAGCATGGGCCTTTCCAAAAAAGATGAAACAGGCCGCCTGATCGATCGATTTATCGAGCGAATCAAGACCAATAGTTCGGCCAATTACGCGGACGACGGCCCCGAGGAAGGAATGGGCGGCGTATTCGATATTTACGGTATTTTGAGCTTCGTATTCATCCGCCAGGCCTTACAACTGCACTCCAACATGCACCTGAGGGAAAGAAAACTGCCTAGTTTGCGAACGTTCGCGGAAAAATATATCCGCATGATGCCGGACATCGTGCGGCAGGATGGCATGGGCTGGATTTACGGCCGGGGCATCGGCGCTTACGGTCAAATGCACTGCATCAGCCTATTACTCCAGGGTATGAGAGACGGTTGGATTACCGATGACAAGAAACCAATGTATTGTGACATACTGCGTCGATTATTTCAGTTTTTCTTCTTAACTTATCTGGACCAGGAAAACGGAAATATGGTGGTAAGGGACGCAGAGCGTGACACGACTGATGCGCATACTACACGCATGGCCAATTTTGACGGCGCCCGCTACCTCTGCCAATGGGCTAGACTGGCCCGATCCATCGGCGGCGCCATGACTTCTGAAGCGTCTCTCACCCGAACTAGTGGACGGTTCGTCATTTTCGATAAAAGCAATCGCAAGGAACAGGGGCTATTTATTTATCAGGATACCGATAGCGGATTGCACATCCAACTGCCTTTGGTCGGGGCTGGTTCCCAGATTTCGTCCAATTCATTGTCCTTTCCGCATTGCCCTGGGGTGTTCGACTGGCCCTCCAACCACTACCTGCCGGTCATGATGCCGGAATTGACATTCGGCGACAAAGTCATTGTGCCCTCCTATTATGGAAAAAAATGCGTTACTGGGCTAGGCCTTAGGCGCTCATTCTACTTCAGATACCAGCAGCCCGAGTTGATTACGAAGGAGGGAAAAATAGTGCCTGGCTTGGGCAGTGTTAATGTTTCCTGGACCTTTGCCGGCAACAAAGTGATTAGCGATTTCATTTTCCGGGTAAAAAACAGGGTGCAAATGGACCAGATGCGCTATGTTCTGGTCATTGGAGCACCCCACTCCAACTACCGGATTGGCACAACCTATACTTTGGGTGCTGAGGGTTTGCGCTGCCAAGTGCTCAATGACGATTTTCAGGCCATTTGGGAAAATACCGAAGTTGTTACCAATGAGCCGCAATTTAAAACTATTTACGGCAATATCCACTACTTGCAAACTTTTTCCCGCGACCACGCGCTCATCATGCGTCCCGGACAGCAATACCGTTTAACCGTCACTTTCGAGCCTGATATCATTTTCGCATTCGCAGAGTAGTAGGCAATCAATGGCCCCGGCAGCCTCACCTTAGGGCAGTGGAAAGAGAACTCGATTGGCCACAAATTTATAGCCTATTCAAAATGCTTTCCATACGCATCATTCCATGCCTCGACGTAACCGCGGGTAGGGTCGTCAAAGGCATCCGCTTTAAACAGTTGCGCGATGCCGGCGATCCTGTGGAAATTGCCGCCGCTTATGAAAAACAAGGTGCCGACGAGCTAGTCTTTCTGGATATTACGGCTTCTAGCGATGGGCGGCAAATCATGCGAAAAGTGGTCGAGGCGACCGCTGCCCAATGCTTCATGCCGCTAACCGTGGGAGGAGGTTTGCGAAACCTGGAAGACATCCGGCAGATGCTAAATTCGGGGGCCGACAGGGTCAGTCTCAATACAGCGGCCGTAGACAACCCGGACCTTGTTTTACAAGCGGCCCAAAAATTTGGGAACCAATGCATTGTTCTTGCCATTGATGCTAAAAGAAACCCCGATGGGAAAAGCTGGCAGGTTTATACTCACGGCGGCCGCAATCGCACTACGATTGACGCCGTGGAATGGGCGCAAAAACTTTGTCGTCTTGGGGCGGGGGAAATTCTTCTCACCAGCATGGATCGGGATGGAACCTGCAAGGGCTATGATATCGAGCTGACCAGGAGAATCAGCGATGCGATCGAGGCTCCGGTTATCGCCTCTGGAGGGGCGGGCAATCTCGATCACTTGGCCGAAGTTCTGAAAGAAGGCAGGGCGAGCGCCGTTTTGGCGGCATCTATTTTCCATTTCGGAGAATATAAAATCATTGAGGCTAAACGAAGATTAGCCAAGGTAGGAATACCGGTCAGACTGTGATTGGAATTCGCCTCTTCATCCATCTCTGGTTTGAGAAGGCTCTCAGTTTTATTTATACACCTGCAAATATTGCATGGCCTTGTCGTAACTGCGGCGAGCGAGAAAATGAGCCAATTGGGGTTCGAGGCCGTTACGGTGCTCCTGCAGCCAAGCATCGATCGACTGAATCACATTTACCAAACCTGTGCCCTGTTCTTCCGACAAAGAATGGAGGAGTTCCTTCAATCGTTTCAATGGAGGTGTTTCCGATGTCACAAGGCAGATTCGATGAATATTACGATAAAAATTTATTATGAACAGTTCCCGGCCATAAAGCAAGGTTTTAAGAAAAATAACGGTTAATAAAATTGATGGATTCGACAGCTAATTCCTGAAAATTAAACAGCAAACGATCATGGATAAGCAATACAAAATCGTACCGCTCATCACCTATCAAATCCATGACGACGATTTCGCGCGGTTTGTTGTAACGAAAACCGAAATTCGAATTGAGAGGATCGAAAGCAAAAGCGTCCCGGTTTTTCATAAATGTTTTCAACACGGTCAAGGGTATGGCAGAGGAAAGTCCTTCCGGCCCTCCCCTCCCTTGATTTCAAGAGGGCCGGATCCAGCTCCGGGCTGCTGGCCACAATGCGTACGTTCTCGAAAGACACTTTCAACAAATCGTGAATGGTTTTTTCAAAAAGTGTGATCGCTATTTCTTGCTCGCCACGATAACGTGATCGTTGATCACCAAATATCCTGAAAGGTGAATGAGAAATCGAGAACCCAGGCCGGACCACGTGCTAATTTAAATGACGGTCTCTCCATTGGCATCAACCTGTTCTTTGAGCGATTCCACCTACGGAGATAGCTTATGGGCGATCATCATCATAATATTGGAGCAGTCCTTCCACAATTCCGTCGGCATATTCGCGGACAAGGCTTTTGCGCCGCGCTCCGGCCACTTCCCGCCATCCTTCGTAATCTCCGGCCTGCACTCGCTCGGCAACTTCCCGGCTGTTGAGGACATAAGGCTCAAGATAGATCACCGGGCACTGGTATAGGCGATTGGCCATAAGGTTGCGAGCCCATAAATAAGGACTGCCTCCAACCCTCCAACCTTCACCGCATTGGGCGTTGTGTAGGTATAAGGTGGAAGTCCGTTGGCCGCCACCATGGGTAATATCAAGGCCTCCCCCAAAGCAATTTCTTCCCGGGCCGTACCGGAAAGGAGCTTTATCAGCATTTCGAACCGAACATCGTCATAGGATAATTCCTCCCGGCTGTAAGCGCCGTTGACCAAAATGTGAAAGTGATTTTCACGAGTATAGATTCCTTTTTCTCCATTAATCCAGGAAGAGGCATTAAAATGCAAAGCCAGAACGAGATCGGGTTTGAGCTGACGATTTATTTTTTCCGCCCGAGTTCGGATTTCACTGACCCGGTAGAAGAGTAATTCACTCAGTTTCTTGATTTCCCGCGGTTGTATTTGGGCATCGGCATCAGCCCGGTATTGTCTCTTTCCGCTTAATTTTTTATAGGCAGCCGGAATCAAGCTTTTAACGGTCTCTTCGGTCGCAGGTTTCGCCTCACCACGGGTCAGCCACACCTTTGCCCCCAACGAAACGAGTTTTTGTCGCAGATGCAGGGCCACCTTCAAGGTCATATCGCCTTCCTGGATCGGGCCACTCCCTTCAAAATTAAAAGACCGCTCCTCCATCGGCCCGTAGGCTCCTCCAATATGACCGGGGTCGAGGACGATGCGCAATCCGGCCAATGGGCTGCCCTTTGCCACCGGCGGCATGGCCTCCATCGGCCTCCAATAGCGCGGTGGCGCCTCAACCGGCTGTTGGGAGGCGTAGTCGGCAAACCGCAAAATAAAATCCTCCCCCTCTTCCTCCGCCCGGAGACGGATTCGCGCCTGATGGTTTTCAAGGCGAATCCATGGCTCATAGGAATTTCCCGGAGCATAAACCTCGTCGAGCAATTTTAAAAACCGTTCCGCAGTTATGGTATTTTGAAATTGTTCAAGCTGCGCCCATGGGGGCGGCTGGCCCAGAGAAGTCAGTTTAGCTTGCAGCCAGGTGGGGTATACCAGTGCGGCGGCAAATATTACACCGATTGACGGAATATTCCACCCGGCCGCCCATTGGTCCAAAAGCGGTCTTTGGCACTGCCGCCAGACCATCGTTCGAAGCACTAGCGCCAACCCCGGTCTCTATTCTACCGTAATGCGGATTTTTTTCGATACCACGGGAGTATCGTGGGGTATGTGCAGGTGGTTTCCCAAAAGCAGTTGCAAGGTATGTTTGCCGGGAGCCAGCTCAACGGTCGTTTCAGTTTGCCCTCCCCCAAAATGAACATGGTTTTCATCCGCCGGAATAGGCAGGCTAACATCCGGCAATCCATCCACATTGATGAGCAGATGATGGTGCCCGGTGCCCGGTTTTTCCACGCCGGCCGGCGCAATGCCCATGCCCTTCAATCCAAATCGCACTGTCAACGGGCTTGTCACGACTTGTCCCTCAGTAGGCATGATGATGTAAACACCATCCCCCTCGGGATAAACCGGTGCTGTTTCAACCGCTGGTTTTGGAGAACAACCGGAGAAGGCCAAGGCAAGCAAAGACAGCAATATAATTGGGAAATGGGTTTTACTCATCATGATTCCTTATTTTTTGAGAAATGTTAATCGGTCCAACTAGCCAATACGTGGATCTCCATCATTGGCTCATATGACTAACAGGGGAAACGGATTACAAAAGATAGAGGGCGAATACGGCAAGCCTATTCCAGGTTGAAGAAAAAAGAAATACATGGTGTTTTGATTCCTTAAACACGGTCTGTTCGTTTGAAGACTAGGGACGTTCGAGTTTGGACCTTTCTTAAACTCAATAAAAAATTTTCGGATTATCGATCGACATCGGCAAATTGCATGGCGTAAAGCTTTGATCCGCGCATCCGAAAAACAATTTGTACCGTTTTTCCCTGCAAGCTTGAGACGTCGGTTCCTGATGACAGCCATTCCACTTCGGTTTCGATAAAATCACCGTTGATGTAGAGACAATCGTCCAATGAAAATCCTTCCACCGGTAAACCATTTTTATCCAAAAAACCGATTTGGGCATAGCCCGCGGCTTCGGTGTCGATATTGAGAACGAGCCGGTTTCCCTCGAACGTCAATGGCCGCGTCGTCATGTAAGCCTCTTTGTCATAAGGGGAATCCGCCGAGACGAATCCGTCCAAACGCTGCACCAAACGATAAACGGCGCTCTGCTCGTGACCCTTGCGGTAGGTGGAGTGATAAACCTCCTCGCCATAGTAATACTGCCAGATTTCGTCTCCTCGCCTGACCATACCGTGGGCGGTGTAGGCTTGGTGGACATCGCGTCCTTCGTGCAGCCCTATGCCGACATAAGCCGGCCGCGAGTGGCGCTGCCAGTTCACCCCGTCGCGACTGATCGAAAGCTGAGTCTCTATGGGACCGGAACCACGACTACGCTCCGGGTCCATGAGCGCCTGGCGGCCCTTCCGTCCATCCAATTCGTAATGAAAATAGACGATGGGGAACGCCAGATAAGTATCGGGCGCCCAGGGATACTTCGTTGCCTTGGTGACATAGATATCGACACCCACGGGATCGACGCCGTCCTCGGGGGCGAAGGCATGCGGAAATTCCAGGCCGATACCTCCCAGAGTCAGCGGGCCATTGTCCAGATACCACGGCATGGGGTCGCGAATACGACCAGTTGCCTCGGCCGCTTCTCGTGTTTCTTCCTGAGTTACGGGCTGAAAAGGCCACGGAGTATAGAGGTCTTTTGTTTCGGTCAAAACGGATTCCCGCTGGGTGGCTCCGGCTATGGTTTTATTGATTCCAGTGCGATGATACCCGACATATAGCTGGCGTTGGTCATCGTAAAAAGTGCACGATTGGGTGCCCGAGCGAAAAGGCAGAACGGATGTCCGGTTCCGCCGCCAGGAATACCCATCGGGGGATTCATAAACGAAAATGCCCCGCCGATGATAACCGCTGATATATTTCCAGCGCGATTCCGGTGGCCCGTTGGGATCGATAAATGGATTCCCCAAACCGCCCACCATTTCATGCAGAACGATATTCCTGTGGCCCTTGTATTCGCCATTTCCTATATCCGGGATGGTCCAGTTGATGCCATCGCGGGAAGTTCGCACGGCCAGATAATCATCCGCCACGGAATTGTAGAGACGCAAGAGACCATCCTCATCCTCAACAAGGGTGAGGTGCTTACGAAAAGGTCCCTTGATGCCTTCGATGACTCTTTCGGCCAGGCGCGGGGGGTTCACCTGAAAGTGGATACCTTCCATTTTCTCGACCAGGGCGTCGTCGATAAATAGGTGTTTTCTTCCACCTAAAGGAAGGACATTCCGGGTTGATTCACCATTCGGAAAAAGAAGCGGGGGACCGGCCACTAACGAAATTTCCCGGCCGCTTTTTTGGACGATGGGGGAAAAGCTGGATGGTGGCTTGAAGTCGCCCTGATAAACCCGCCCCAGAGAAAATTTCAGCTCATCCAATCGACCCGGCAAGGGGTTGCCCCATGTGCCGTTGCGACCGACCGAAAAGTAGTCTTCGTCGCCAAAATCTAGGGACTGAAAAGCCGCTTTTCGGGGAAGGGTTTGCAAGATGCCATCGACATAGTGCCGCAACTGGTTTTCTTCCGCATCGTAAACAAAAGCCAGATGACGCCATTTCCGGGAACCAAGGCGAATGGCCGATCTATCAGACGGAATGGCCAGGCTGATACCGCTCGGTTCATTGTGTAATACAAATCCATCCAGGTTTTTATTGGTTGCCAGACGGGTGACTTTTTCATTTTCACCGCGGGGACCTTGGCCGATTTCAAAAACCACTCCTTCCGCGTCAGCCTTTCGAGTGGGCCAATACCAGAACTCAACCGTCCAGTCATAAGCCCCCAGATTGAGCCGGGTGCGCGTTGCCTGGGCAAATCCCGCCTGTTTTCGCAAATGGGTTTCCCCACTCGTCATCAAACCGCAAAAATTGGCGTTCATCCACGACATCGGCTCGACGGTGCGTCCCTCCGGCGTTTCCCGCTGGGTCAACCCAAACCATTCCTCCCCCTCCGGATATTCAATGGAAGGCTGGGCAACAGGTTCCAGGGCATGGCCGAACTTGCCCTCAACGATCTGCCCACCCGGCCCGATCACCATAGGATAATCATTGTCCGACTCATCGCTAAGGACACAGCTTGGATAAATCCCAATCTGTTCATCGAACAGCCAAAGGGCGATGGTGCTATTTTCCACCGCCCAAACCAAGTTCATACAGCAAACCGACAGGGAAATTATTAACAAGGAGTTCCAGTTTTTCATTATTCGCGGTTATTAGCGTTCATTCGCGGTTAAATAAATTCTATCTACCTACTATAATTATATAACATAGCATTTGGATTTAAATCGGTTTTTCATAATAGTGAACATCAGAACACATTATATATAGTAAATCACTAGTGTCTAGTTAAGCGGCCAGTCTAAAGTCGTATTTCGTTGATGATGTGTTTGTTGAGTAGCCACATGGATGTGACGCATTTGAAGTTAGCTGGCGCTTTCCGCACCCTTTTTGAGACTGGGCAGCATGAACGAAGGCCGCCTTGCATTCACGCAGGCGATGGATTTGCTCCATCGCGAACAGTTCGAACGCTGCGTTAGTCTTTATCCCATGCCAAGAACCAGTCGTAGTTTCAGTGCCCGTGATCAGTTCTTGAGCATGGCCTTTGCGCAAATGACATTCCGTGAGAGTTTGCGTGACATCGAGGCGTGTCTGCGGGGAAGTCCTCACTTGTATGCGATGGGAATCCGGGGCAATGTGACACGCACGAACTTGGCCTACGCCAACGAGCATCGCAACTGGCGCCTTTACGAAGCATTGGCTCAAGTGCTCATCGCCAAGGCGCGCCGTTTGTATGCCCAAGACGCGATTGGATTGAATGTAGACGAGATGGTTTATGCCCTGGATGCCTCGACCATAGACCTGTGCCTGTCGTTGTTTTCGTGGGCAACATTTCGCCGCACCAAGGCGGCCATCAAACTGCATACGATGATGGACTTGCGTGGCTCCATCCCTATATTCATCAGTATTACAGACGCAAGCGTGCATGACGTGAACATCCTTGATGAACTGGCTTTTGAACCCGCAAGCATTTACGTAATGGATCGTGGTTACGTCGATTTTCAGCGGCTCTTTCGCATCCATTTGGCTGCTGCCTTCTTCGTCACCCGCGCCAAAAGCAATATGAGTTTTTACGTTAGTGCTTCCCAACCCGTGGACCGATCCAGCGGAATCAGTTGCGACCAGATCATCGGATTGAAAGTCGCCAAAAGCAAAAGCCAATACCCCGGCAAGCTCCGGCGCATTCGCTACCGCGATGGCGCAACTGGCCAGAGGCTGGTCTTCCTCACCAACAACTTCACCTTGCCCGCCTTGACTATCGCGGCCATTTACAAAAGCCGCTGGCGCATTGAGCTGTTCTTTAAGTGGATCAAGCAAAACCTCCGCATCAAGGCTTTCTACGGCACCACCGAAAACGCCGTGAAGACCCAAATTTGGGTAGCCATATGCGTTTATCTCATGGTCGCCTGTTTGAAAAAAGTGCATGGAGTCACTGAAAGTCTGAGTCGGATTCTGCAAGTTTTGAGTGTGAACGTCTTTCAAAAAGATCCTGTATATCAACTACTTGCAAAGTTCGAAACAAGAAAGCCAAACTTAGCATTACACAACCAGTTGATGCTCAAGGGCTTTTAACTGGACACACTAGTGATAGTAAATAGTAAATCGCAAGCTTTTTTTTCACAAATATCGAAATTAATAATTCCTGTTAACACTCCTTGGTCTTCAATAGTTTAGAAAAATTTTCATCATTTTCCTGCCCAGTTTGCACAAAGTGTTCAACTTTCCAGCCTTCCCGGTTGACGTAAAATAGTCTAATTCCCCTTTTTTTCTATCTGCGTTTATCTGTACCATCTGAGGTTAAAAAAAAACATCGGTGTTCGGATTCGAAACATGTTGATATTAAGAGAATAAATTCAATTGTTTACCGTCATTTCCTGAGCGCCCACTTCTTTTCGCCATTTTTTCAACTTTTCAAACATGCGATTGGCCAGATCGGGCATATCCGCGGCCAGATTGTGGCGTTCGCCGAGATCCGATTCCAGGTCGAATAATTCCAGGGCGCCGTCTTCCCCTGTTTTCGATTGTTCGAACCATTCGATCAATTTATACTTGCCCTCCCGTATGGCGCCCGCTGGGGCAATGCCTTGGTGATGATAGTGAGGGTAATGAAAATAAACCGCCTCCCTTTGCAATTTTCCGGTTTGTTTTAATACAGGAAGAATACTTTCACCGTCGATGTCGGGGTAATTTTCAATGATTCCGACCAATTCATTGAAGGTCGGGAAAAAGTCGTTGCTGATAACGATCTCATTGCTAACGCTTCCGGGCTCAATGACGCCGGGCCAACTGGCAATCAGCGGCGTCCTGATGCCTCCTTCGTAAAGATCGGACTTGCTGCCCCGCAGAGGAAATTCGTCTTTGGGTCCCAAGTGCCCATTATCCGAGAAAAAAATGACCAGGGTATTGTCCAGTAACTCCAGGTCCTCCAGTTTTTGCATGACCTCACCCACGCTCTTGTCCAGGGTTTCCAACATAGCCGCCTGCACGGGGTTGTCATGACCGTATTCCTCCAGATCGGCATCGGGTTTTGCCGCGTATTTATCAATCAATTCCTTTTTCTCAATCTGTGGCCGATGGATGGAATTATGGGTTATATAACAGAAAAAAGGTTTATCTCTATTGGCCTCGATGAATTGCAGGGAGCGTTCGGTGATCTCCCTTACATGATGGGCGTCGTTTTCGTATTTACTCTCTCTTCCCGCCCCCGGTTTATGGGTGGTCAGTACATCATCGAACCCATGCGATTGTGGATCTCCCGGCCTTCCGGGGCTATAATTCTTGTCCACGTTAAGATGCCATTTTCCGAAATGACCGGATACATAACCGGCTTTTTTCAAGGATTCCGGGATGGTCGTTGTATCAAGGGGAAGACTTTTGGCCCAATCCGGAGTTTTCAGTTTTTCACTCAGGTCGTTGCCGGGAATGTAATCGGTTATGTGGAGCCGGGTCGGATACTGGCCGGTCATAATACTGGCCCGAGTCGGAGAACAGATCGGACTGGCCGCATAAGCCTCTGTAAACCGCATCCCCCGGCTGGCCAGCCGGTCGATGTTGGGTGACTCGTAATACGTGCTTCCATAACTCCCTAATTGATGCCAGCCGAGGTCATCGGCCAAAATCAAAACAATGTTGGGCTTTCTATGATTAACTAAGTGATGAGCCCCCTTCAGAGATTGGGCTGCCGGAGGAATCATCCCCAAAAAGGTGAGAGCCGCCGTTCCCAGGCCCAAATCCTTTAAAAAGGTTCTGCGGTCTGTCATTTTCTGTTGCCGTTCATTTAAAGATTCCAGGCACATAATTTATTATTTCAATTACTAACTTGAGGTTTGCACATCGTCGACCCGAAACACGCTCAAGGGAACCTTAACTTCCGATCCGGGCATGTCCTCTTCATCCAGGCCCGGATTGCCGGGATTTCCATCGAGGTAAAGCCTGGGCACATAGCCCCTCCAGGAACCGGTCCGAAATACGATCCTCTCCAAAGTTTCGACCGGGTAGGCAAATGCCACATTTTCCCTCAGCCACTCGCCATCGAGGGACAAATCATAGGCCTGCTTTTGGCAATCGAATCTGATTTTTATCTCATACCATTGGCCGGGACGAATGGGCAATGGGCGAGGGTTTTGTTTGTTCAGATCAAGGGAGAGCCAATCGGGATCGATTCGCAAGCGCAAGGGCCGTTCATTGTAGCGGTCCTGCAATTCTATCTCGAATATGTTGTGCCCAATTTTTTCCGCTTGAACGCGAAACTGGACAACACCTTTTTCACTTTCCGGAAAGGCGCGTTCGGCCAGGGCGTAGTCGTAAGGATCTTCGTCCCGGAACTCAAGGTAGCTGCGCGAATCGCCCTCCCCCGAGGATGCGATTGAAATTGGAGCCCATTGGGGCACATGCAAGTTCCAGTATTCCAGGTCGGAAACTTGATTCATAGAATCGAAATTCTGCTCGATAGGCTCATTAACGGTTCCTTTAACAGGCAATCTCGTGCGGGTTACCCAGATGTCCTCTTTGTTCATGCTGAATGTGTTCCACATGTGTTCACCGGGCGGATTGCCATTGCCCTCAGCAATACCGCGTATGTATTGAGGGCCGCGGTTTTTATGGATTCCCTGGTAGCGCATGGGGGGCACTTCGCTTTGCAAGCTCAACATATTGTCGAATTCATGACCATCGTCACCAGTCATAATGACCATTGGGTAACGATTCCGCCGACTGGCCGAATGGTTGTAAACCAACGCATAGCGACGGTCATCTGTCATCTGTCCCCATACCTTGGCTCCACAGGTCATCAAGGTTTTGGAGAGTGCGAACGGAGTCCAGGTCTGTCCCTCATCCTCGCTCAGTGCACTCCACTGTCTTTTCCATAAACCAACAACCACTCCATCCGGCCGGTGGTAATAGCTCAGGGCCTTGGGCGGAGATTCCTCATCATAAGATTTAATCGTAAAAAATCCATCCTTGGCCCGGTCTTCTTCCCACCATTGCAAGGTTTTCAGTTTATCCTTGAGCAATGCCTCGCATGCTTCCACGAATTCGCGGTCTTCGCTCTCTTTGAAAAATGGATAATCGGTATTGCTTTCATTCCAGCCCGCGTGGCTATTGTAGCGAATGAAATAAATGGGGCCTGAACTGCCGTCCTCATAAATTTCCCTCACTACCCGTCCGAGGCCTCTGCCCGTATTGGGGCTGTCTCTCGGCGTCTGGCAATAGCTGTAAAAGGCGAGGGTCAACAATTTGCCGTTGGGGGCGGTGTAAAACCCCATCCTCTGGTGCATCACCGATGTCATCCCCTCGGGAACATCGCCCCTCTCGTCTTCAATTGCAGGGAGCGTATAAACCGGGAAAATGACTTCCGGTCGAGACCAGTGAAAACCGTCTTCTGAAGTCATCAGGAGCGTCCGGCCCGGCGGATTATGCTCTTCTTTCAAGTTGCTCAAATATTGGTGGTAAAAACGACCGTTCCAGTAAGCGAGGTAAGGTTGGTGATTATAGGTCCAGCCTGCATCGCTGCCTATTTCCGGCGGTTGGGAACGATTAGCCCGAAAGGCCTGATACTTATGCACTCCCACGGCCGAACGCACCTTTCCATGGTAAAAACGTTTATCTGTCTGCTGGGATCCCACATATTTGACCGGTTCCGCTTTGGAGTTTTCTAGAGACGGCGGTTTGTGGGTACCAGCCAGAAGTTCATCTGCCAGAATCAGAATAATGATAAAGAAAACACTCCATTTGAGAATAATAATTGGCGGGTTTTCAGCCATGTGATAGATTCTTTTACACATAAAATTTTTCTCAAGTTGAAATGGATCGCATGGTTTTACAGTCAAGGTACACTTTATTATTGAACCTTACAATATTTGTATTGAATGCAATGATTCTGAAAGCTATTTTGTCAACAATATTTACCTGAAATGCCGTAATTGTTTAAATAAATGCAATATATGAAAAAAATTACTTTTTCACCAATGAGGATATTTTTCTCAATTCTGGGAGCTGTCGCTCTCTCTTATGTTAATTGCCTGGCAGTAAAACTGGAGGCGGCACAGTTGATAGCCGGCCCCATGGTTGGCCACACGACCACGACTTCGGCCAATATTTGGGTCGAAACGGATGCCCCGGCCGATGTCCGCATTGATTACTGGCAGGAACCGCGCCTCATCTACGATCCGGTTTTGCTTGAGCCCATCTTGCGGGGAACGGCCTCCGGTCGCACATCCTCCGATTTTCCGCACACCGGTGTGGTTGAATTGGCGAACCTCAATACCGGTCGGCTGATTCATTATAATGTCCTTATAAACGGCAAAATCGTGCGCGCTCTCAGCAGCCAGATTTTTTCCCTTTTTCCTCCCGAAGTAATTAATCTCCAGGCGCCGGACGATGTGACAAATTTTTCGGTTGGGTTCGCCTCCTGCAATTTCCCCGCCCGCATTCCCATCCAGCCTATATGGGCGCAAGTTGTGCGTCGGCGTCCGGTGGCCTTTTTGTTTTTGGGAGACAACAATTATTTGCCAAGCAAACACGAAAACCTCGATATCGATGAAGAAGATTTGCGCTTTGTCATCTCCGATACGCACCGGACTTTAAAAAATGTCGCCGGTGTTCGCGAATTAATGGCCTCCACCTCCAGCTACGGGATTTGGGATGACCACGATTACGGTCCGGGAAACTCCGACCGAACTTTCAAGGGCAAGGATATCAGCCTCCAGGCCTTTCGCCGCTATTGGGCCAACCCGGCGACCGATATTTCCGACCCTCCCGGAGTCTTTCATTCTTTTCGCGTCGCCGATGCCGAATTCTTCATGCTCGACAACCGTTACAACCGCGACCCGAATCTGGCGGAGGACCGTAGCACCATGCTGGGTTCTATCCAGCTTGAGTGGTTGAAAAAAAATCTGAAAAAAAGCACCGCCACTTTTAAAATAATCGGCAGCGGTGGAACCCTGGCCGTCGATCAAGGAAAGGAAACCTGGAGCCGGTTCGGAACCGAGCGCGACGATTTTCTCAAGTGGATGTTCGCCGAGAAAATCGAAGGAGTGCTATTCATCGCGGGAGACTGGCATGTTGGCGTTCTCAACCGCCTCCATCGCCCCCAGGACGCCTACCCTCTTTACGAACTCCTCAGCTCCAACCTGGCGGTCAAAATCATACCCCGCGACACCGTCGAAATCGCGCAAGGCCCCAGCAACAAACAATGGGCCTCCCCCTTCGTCCAAGACTTCAATTTCGGCCTCCTCCGTTTCACCGGAAAACGAGGCAACCGAACCGTAACCCTCCAAATCATCGACGAACAAGGCACCATCCGCATCGAACTTGTGGTTAACGAATCCGACCTGGCTTACAATTAAACGGTTAATTTTTTTTTGGCTGAAACAACAGTGTGTAGATACACAAATAAGAGTATCCAAAAAATCAAGTGTGGTATCTCGACAGGATTTCCCCACTTAATAGCATTGGGTAGGTCAGTAAAACATCCTATGATTAGACATCCAAAAATAAGCGTCCAGAACCCGCTCCAAAGCAACCTGTTTCGATTCCAATAAGGTATTCGAACTTGACCGGGATAATTGCGAAGTGCCCACCAGAGACCTAATATTGCGATTGGACCCAAAACAAGCCATCCGATGAACTCATAAAAAATTGGAATTGCAATGGCTTCGGAGTTGGTGTGATGTGCACTGGAAAAAGTGGACACGAGATTCTCCTAAATGGAGAATCGAAGCATGGGAAGAAGACGCTTTAGTATAGAGTTCAAAAATGAGGCAGTTCAACTGATGATACTCGATGGTCTGAGCGCCACCGAGGTATCGACCAAACTTGGGGTCAACACCAACCAATTGTATAGGTGGAAGAGGCTCTATCTGGACGATCAGCAGGGCGAAGCCACCTCAAAGCGACAGAGCAGTCCGAAGGAGATGGCGGCCGAGATAGATCGTCTTCGCAAAGAGCTGCGCCGCTCGGAGCGGATCAACCAGATACTAAAAAAAACGGTGGGCTACTTTGCCAAGGACGAACAATGAAGTACCAGTTTGTCAAAGACAACGAGGGGCGCTTCAAGATCGAGGAAATATGCTCGGCGATGGGGATTTGTCGCAGTGGCTATTACTGCTGGAGGCACCGAGCGCCCTCGGCCCGGCGGATCGAGGACGAGGGAATCAAGGGGGCGATCCTGAAGGTACACAAAGAGGCCAAGGGCCGCTATGGGCATCGGCCAATGCACCGCCATCTGAAGGATGATGAGGGCATCGATTGCGGCCGTGACCGGGCTCTGCGTCTGATGCGTGAAATGGGAATCAAAAGCACCCAGAGTAAACGCTTTAAGCCATTAAAAACCAACAGTAACCATCCCTATGGTTACAGCCCCAATGTGCTTAAAAAGCATGGCCAGCCGACCCATATCGACGAGGTCTGGGTGGCGGACACGACCTACCTACGGACCCTGGCCGGTTGGATGTACTTGGCCACGGTGATGGACCTGTTCAGCCGACGCCTGCTGGGCTGGAGCGTTTCCAACCACAACGACGCGAAGCTGGTTGGCAAGGCCCTCAAAGCCGCGGCCATGACCCGCGGCACACTGCGCACCGGGATTATTCATCACAGCGATCGGGGCAGCCCCTACGCCAGCGACGACTATCAGAGGCTGGTCTCTGAACTAGGCATGAAGCCGAGCATGAGCGCCCAAGGCAACTGCTACGACAACGCGGCCATGGAATCGTTCTACGGCCGCTTCAAGACCAGCACGATTCGAGGCCGCCACTTTGCCGACGAGCGCGAACTGCGATCAACTGTCTTCGAATACGTGGAAATCTTCTACAACCGATATCGCAAACATTCCTCTCTGAGTTACCAAAGCCCAGTCCAATTCGAGGAAAATATTTGCCCCCCATGGGGGGCAACGAGAAAACAAAACCCTTTACCAAAACAAGCCGCCTGACACACTAATCAATAAACAATGAATATAAGAGAATCCCGTGTCCAACAAATCCAGTACACGTCAGAAGGATAAGCGCCAGCATGAAGCATCCATGCGTAGTACCCGGGTAGTGTATAAAAAAAGAATGTTATTTTGTATTTTTAGCTGTACAAATAGCGTTAGGCAGTTTATTCTTAGTGCATGGTTACTAAGATTATTAATTGTCGGCACTGTGGAAGTGAAAATATCATTAAATTTGGCAAGACGCCCAACCATAAACAGCGCTACCGCTGCCATGATTGTGGTAAACAAAGCCGCGAAAACCCCACAGTGAAATACACCGAAGAGCAAAAAGAAATGATCCTTCGAGTCTATCAGGAACGCAGCAGTCTACGCGGTTTACAGCGCGCCTTCGGGGTGAGTCCCAACACCGTTTTGAGTTGGTTAAAAAAACGACAATCGCTGCGACCGCTCAAAAGCACGATTCTGGCGGCCCGCCGCCATGATGTCATTGAACTGGACGAACTGTGGTCTTTTGTGGGGCGCAAGAGCGATGCCCAATGGGTTTGGATCGCTCTTTGCCGACGCACCCGTCAAATCCTCTCCTATGCCATTGGGCCTCGGGATTGGTATCGTTGCCGGGAACTTTACGAGCGTCTGCCACGGGCCTACAAAAGATGTGCCACCTACAGCGACTTTTGGAGCACTTATGATGAAGTCTTTCCTCATAACCGATCCGTGGGAAAAGAAACCGGTGAAACGGCCCATGTGGAACGATGGAACAATACCCTGCGCCAACGACTGGGTCGTTTCACACGCAAAACCCTCTCCTTTTCCAAGCTTAAGAGTATGCATGAAACCTGTCTGAGACTTTTCATTCATCAATATAATCAAGAATTAGCCACCATTCCTACTTAATACACTACCCAGAATTTGACCGGGCAATCGGTCATTTTCGGCGCTATAACCAAAAATCACTGTCTAACCTGAAACCTGATGGGGTTTTCTGTGAAAAAGTGTTTTATCTGGATATGTTCGGTATGCTTGCCTCGTTCGCGAATCGATTTTTATTGAGACAGTCGTTGCCGACAATCAGGCAAATTCTAATCTGGGATCGATTTTTGGTGCCGTTATCCCGTATTTTTGACAAAGTGTTTTTTTATCGATTCGGAAAAACCATAGTTGCCATTTGGCAGAAAATATAAAATTAAGATGATTCGCGGTTTCCGCACTGGAAACGTTCAAGCGCGCACTGGAAACGTTCAAGCGAATAGAAACATAAATGACGCCAGAGCCTTCAATTTTTTCCAATAAGTGGACTGTCTTTTCATTGCTTGCAATTGCCGCAACCGCTGCCAAGGCAGGCATATCCCTTTTGGGCTACAATTACGATGTGCAGTCATTTTACATAGTATCCGACCTGGTAGTAGAGGGAAAGAATTTCTACGCTGAGACGGCGAGACATGTTTACGGACCCGTTTGGGCCTATTTGCTGGGCGCGATCCGGTTCCTTCAATTATCTCTTTTGAATGACGTTTCCATACAAAATTTCCATCTTTTGCTCGCCCTGTTTTTATCTCTGGCGGACATCGCTATAGGTTTTGCCCTGTGGCGTTATTTTTCCTTCGCCGCTGGTTGCCTCTTCCTCATAAATCCGGTTTCCCTTTTATTAACCGGCTATCATTCACAAATCGAAAATCTGGCTATTCTTCCCGGAATCATGGCATGCGGGCTGCTTGCTGCCGGAGGCAAAAACCGGCAGTTCAAATTCTGGGCGGGAGTGGGACTCCTTGCGCTGTCGCTTTCGGTTAAGCATATTTTTTTCCTTATTCCCGTTTGGTTTTTATTCAACAAAAGCCTGAATTTACGTGAAAGACTTATATTATTTTTTGTCCCGGCCTTCATTTTTTTAATATCGTTTATTCCTTTTGTCATAGCAAATCCTGCCGCCTTCGACAGGGTAAAGTTCATTTTCACCGGTTATAGCTCCACCCACATGAGCGGCTTTTATCCACAACTCATTGATTTGTTTTTTCCGGTGAAGTTCTTTGAAAAAGCATTTTCCATTCTTCCAATTTTTTCGGGATTCAAGCTGATCTGGATCATTACCCTGGCTTCGCTTGGCCTGCTCTTGAAAAATAAATCTCCGCTGGAGAGCTGCCTCATTTATCTGGTCGCCGTATGTGTGACCTCCAGCGCCCTGGTCGAGCAATACCTGGCCATCCCAATGGTCTCATGTATCGTATTCCGGAAAAATCCGGCCATGCGTTGGTATATTTATCTGGCCACAATTTTTCTGGCCACATCGCCCGCCAATATCGGCAGTCTACCGGCCATGTCATGGCTGGCGGCACCCACCCAGGCAGTTGGCCTGCAAGCATGGCATCCGGTGGCCGGGATGTTCATATTTCTGGTCTGGTATTTCTGCCGACCCAAGCTGCAATGGTCCCGAAAACCGGCTCAAAATACGGAGAGGGAAATTATTATAGAGAAAGAATCCGGAGTTTAATCCATGCCATTCGGGTGCAACCAACGGCTTGCATCGGGATGAATATCTGCTAAAAACTACGATTTAATGGTAATTGAGGTTAAAATTCCAACCCTCGGGGAAAGCATCACATCGGGTCTTCTCTCGGCTTGGCATGTCAAAGATGGTGACCAGGTTGAAACCGACCAGGCCATTTATGAGTTGGAAACCGATAAAATCACCTCCGAGGGATTGGCCGATTGCAACGGGCGGATTTCCTTGCAGGCCAAGGAAGGGGAAGAAGTCGAGATTGGGCAAATCATCGCTCTGATCGACGATTCCGTGAAAGCCTCCATGGAAACCAGCAAAAGCGAACCATCGCCGGAAGCTGAGAAGGAAATTGCCGCCCCCCCACCGGAACCCATTAAAACACAAATAGAACCGCATAAAAAGAGCCCCATTAAATCTCCGGCAGTCCGCCATTTGGCGGCGGAAACAGGTATAGACCTGGCCACGATCTCAGGAACCGGCAAGGGCGGCCGCGTGACCAAGGGAGATATTTTAAAGGAAACCAAACGGATAAAACCGAAAAGCCCCGCACCGGCCCCAACTCCGGCGCAACCCCAAATGCAGCCAGCGGCGGTGGCAGGCGATTCGCCCAAAGTCACCCGCAAGAAAATGACCCGGCTGCGCCGGAGGATTGCCGAACGCCTGGTAGCTGCGCAGCATTCCGCGGCCATCCTTTCGACCTTCAACGAGGCGGACATGAGTGAGGTTATGGCCCTGCGCAAAACGCATCAGGAAGCCTTCGTGGCCAAACACGGGGTAAAGCTCGGCTTCATGTCCTTTTTTCTCAAAGCGACCGTCAAGGCCTTGCAGGAAGTGCCCGCCATCAATGCGCAAATCGATGGGGATGAAATTGTGCAAAACCATTATTACGATATTGGCGTGGCGGTCAGCACCCCCAAGGGATTGCTCGTGCCGGTGGTGAGAAATGCCGATGCGCTTTCATATGCGGAGATCGAAACCAGCATCGTCAACTATGCCAGAAAAGCGCGCGAGGGCAGGATGTCGATCGACGATTTGCAAGGGGGTGTTTTCACCATAACCAATGGGGGCATCTTCGGCTCCCTGCTTTCCACGCCCATCCTCAACCAGCCGCAAAGCGGTATTCTCGGAATGCACACCATCAAGATGAGACCGGTGGTTGTCGATGGGCAAGTAGTGGCCAGGCCGATGATGTACCTGGCCCTTTCCTACGACCATCGCTTGGTGGACGGGAGCGAAGCGGTCACATTTCTGGTCAAAATAAAAGAAGCCATCGAAAACCCGTCCCGGCTTCTCCTCGAAATTTAGAGTATGAAGGAATCTAATTTTGATCTAACCGTGATCGGTTCGGGCCCCGGGGGATACGTCTGCGCAATACGGGCCGCCCAACTTGGTTTGAAAACCGCTTTGGTGGAGAAAGACCCCTACCTTGGAGGAACCTGCATGAATGTCGGCTGCATCCCCAGCAAGGCCCTGCTGCACTCGACGGAGGTTTACCACCAAACGGTCGAGACTGTCAGATCCCACGGCATTGAGACCGGTCCGGTTTCCATCGACCTGAAAAAGTTGATGGAAAAAAAAGATGGAGTGGTCAACCGACTGCGTAAAGGGGTGGAAGCGCTCGTCAAGGGTCGCAAAATTGAAATTTTTAAAGGATTCGGGCGGCTGACCGGAAAGGGAGCCATCGAGGTGCAGTCCGAAAGCGGGACGGAGAAAATCGAGGCTAAAAATATTGTCCTGGCAACCGGGTCGAAGATCGTCGAATTGCCCTTTCTCAAATTCGACGGGAAAACGGTTGTCTCCAGCGACCAGGCCATCGCTTTTGACAAAATCCCCGAAAAACTCGTCGTAGTGGGCGGAGGAGCCATCGGGCTGGAACTAGGGTCTGTCTGGAATCGCCTGGGGAGCGAAGTTTCGATAATTGAATTTCTTCCCAACATCGCCCCCACTTTCGATCCCGACATATCCAAAAGAGCCATGCGTTTCTTCAAGAAACAGGGCATGTCCATTAACACTTCGGCCAAAGTCACCGGACTCGAAAAGAGAGATGGCATTACTTTGGTTCTGGTTGAGAAAAAAGGCGCCATTTCGAAATACGAAGCGGACAAGGTTCTCATTTGCGTGGGCCGAAAACCATTCCATGAGGGCCTCGGCCTGAAGGAGGCTGGAGTCGAGACCACGACCCAAGGTTTTATTAAAACCGATACCGGTTTTCGAACCTCCGCACCTGGCATATTTGCCATCGGCGATACCATTGAGGGACCCATGTTGGCCCACAAAGCGGAAGAAGAAGGCGTGGCGGTGGCGGAAATCATTGCGGGACGGCACGGCGAGGTAAATTACCAGACAATCCCCAATGTCATCTACACCGAGCCGGAAATCGCCGGTGTGGGAATTACGGAAACTGAAGCCAAGGAAAACAATACCGCCATCAAAGTAGGCAAATTTTCCCTTGCCGCCAATGGCCGGGCCATCGCCACGGATGCCCAGGATGGATTTGTCAAAGTGATTGCCGATGCGCAAACGGATCGGCTCCTCGGGGTGCAAATCCTGGCCAAAAACGCTTCCGAATTAATCGCCGCGGCGGTGGCTCACATGGAATACGGGGGCAGCGCCGAAGATTTGGCCCGGACGGTCCACGCCCACCCCACACTCTCGGAAGCCCTTAAAGAGGCCGCCCTCGCAGTGGACAAGGCATCCATTCATTCGCTTTAGGTGAGGCTTGGTCAGCTAATCAAGACCGCCAGTCAATCCATTCCCCGTCTCTCCAGATCCACCTCATCGAAACCGACATAATGCCCTAATTCATGGAGGTAGGTTTGGGTCACCTCATGGCGGTAGTTTCGCATATTGTGACCGGAGTAGTCCCAGATATTATCCAGAAATAGCAATATTTGGGGCGGCAGAGGAAGCAAATCGCATCCTGAATCCGGAAATGCTTCGCCCACAAAGAGGCCAAGAATGTCGCGCTCGACTCCTTCAGCCTGCAAATCAGGATTTGGATAGGGCTCATAGACACAGGGAATTTTCTCGCTTGTTTGCCGCAATTTAGCAGGCAAAGCCTGGAGTGCTCTACGGACTTCATCATCGGCGACTAGCACCAGACGCCGCCAGAGTTTTTTTCCACCGATTTTTTGCGCCATCAGCCGTTTCCGAATTTTCCCGGCCAGGAAATTGCCCCCCTGTCGGTTCTCTACAAAGCCTTTAAAATTATACTGGCATTGTGGCCGCCGAATCCAAGACTATTGGTCATGGCAACCCTGACATTGGCCGATGTCTTTTTGTTGGGCACGTAATTTAAATCACAATTCTCGTCGGGGACTTCGTAATTGATGGTGGGAGGAACTTCGCCCGTTTCAATGACCTTGATGCAGGCGGCCACCTCGATGGCCCCGGCCGCTCCCAGAAGGTGCCCGGTCATGGATTTTGTCGAACTAATGAGCAGCTTGCGGGCATGGTCCCCAAACACTTCTTTAACCGCGCTAGTTTCGGTTTTGTCATTCAATTGGGTGGAGGTGCCGTGAGCGTTTATATAGTCGATCTCGTGGGCGGCCAGGCCGGCATCTTTTAAAGAGTTATTGAGGCAAAGGGCCAATCCCTCTCCCGTAGGATCAGGAGAAGTAATGTGGTAAGCGTCGCAGGTAGCTGAGTATCCAGCCAACTCGCAATAGATATGAGCGCCGCGAGCCCGGGCATGCTCCTCTGATTCGATAATGACGGCACCGGCGCCTTCGCCCATGATAAATCCGTCGCGTGTTTTGTCAAAGGGCCGACTGGCGCGTTTGGGGTCGTCATTGCGGCTCGTGCTCATGGCTTTCATGGAGCAAAAACCGGCGAAGCTCAACCGGGTGATAGAGGCTTCGCTGCCGCCCGCCAACATGATGTCGGCATCGCCATAACGAATCATGCGAAGGGCTTCGCCGATGGAATGGGCGGAGGTGGAGCAAGCGCTTACGAGCCCGAAATTGGGGCCCTTGGCGCCCAGTTCGATGGCCACCACCCCGGAAGCGATATTGGCAATGAGCGATGGAATGGTAAAGGGTGAGACTTTGCGCGGCCCTAACTTGGTGAGCCGGTCGTATTGTATCTCGAAGGTCTCCATCCCGCCGATTCCCGACCCCATGAGCACGCCGAAACGAGTTTTATCCAGCCTTGTCACGTCCAGGCTGCCGTCTTTGATTGCTTCCTTGGCGGCGCCCAAAGCCAGTTGGGTGTAACGATCGTTACGCCGCACTTCCTTGGCGTCCATATACTGAAGGGGATCGAAATCCCGCGCTTCGGCGCTTAATTGACAGGTAAATTCCGAAGGGTCGAACCGGCCCACCCGGTCGATGCCGCATCGACCGGCCAGAAGGCTGGTCCAAAAGGATTCGATATTGTTACCAAGAGAGGTGACAACCCCGATTCCTGTGATGACCACTCGGTGGTTGGGGGAATGCTGGTCCATGAGGGAGGTCGCCCGGCCTCGGCTAGATTAACAATCAGGGACAATCAGGGGAAGGGGCTGAAAAAGGATCAGCTGCCGGCTTTATCTTCAAGGTACTTGACGACATCGCCAACCGTTTGCAGTTGCTCCGCATCGCTCTCGGGAATTTCGCCATCGATCTCGTCCTTGAATTCCTCCTCGAAAGCCATGATTAGCTCAACGGTATCCAACGAGTCCGCCCCGAGATCATCGAGAAAAGATGCCTCTGGAGTAACTTGCTCCTCATTGACATTGAGCTGGTTAACAATGATTTCGCTGACCCGCTGTGCAATAGTTTTATCTGCCATATTCGATATTAGGTTTACTTTTACGTATTTCGCATCACATGACCATGCCGCCGTCAACTGTAAAAATTTGCCCGGTGATGTATGCTGCCTTCTCGGAGCACAAATAATCCACCATGTTGGCAATATCTGAAGGTTGACCCAGCCGTTTCAAAGGAATGTTCTTTAAAATGATGTCGCGCGTTTTTTCGTCAAGTCCAGAAGTCATATCGGTCTCAATAAAACCTGGCGCCACCGCGTTGACGGTGATTTGGCGTGAGGCCAGTTCTTTGGCCAGGGTTTTGGTCAACCCGATCATACCGGCCTTGGAGGAAGCATAATTGGCCTGGCCTGCATTTCCCGCCAAACCGCTGACTGAGGTAATATTGACAATGCGGCCCCAGCGTGCCCGGGCCATGGGGTGGGCCAGGTTCTTCACCCAGTGAAAGCAACTGGAGAGATTCGTCTCGATGACATCATGCCAATTTTCCTCCGACATGCGAAGTATGAGACCATCTCGAGTGATTCCGGCGTTATTAACCAGAATATCTACGGTGCCATGTATTTCCAGCAAAGACTTGGCCAATTCCGCTACAGCCCGGCCATCGGAGACATCGACGGCGTGCCATGAGGCGGCCCCACCGGATTGGTTGATGGCCTCGGCAGTGGCGCCGCAACTGTTTTCCGAGCGGCTGACGCAGAGCACGTGGGCACCGCCTGCAGCCAGTTGTTCGGCAATAGCCCGGCCGATCCCCCGCCCGGCACCGGTGACCAGGGCAACTCTATTTTCTAATGACATGGACTTATCAGCTAAAAATTAATGGTTGATTGTAATATTTTGACGATCCCAAGATGTTTAATAGACATCCCTTTGGTAACGTTTTTCCTTTTTCAGATTTTTGACCCAGGCAACGGCTTCCTCCTCGCTCATGCTCCCCTGCTCCCTAGCGATTTGATGGAGGGCGGCGTTCACATCTTTGGCCATTCTTTTGGCGTCTCCGCAAACATAGAAATAAGCGCCTTCTTGCAGCCATTTCCATAACTCGGCGGCATTTTCGAGCATTTTGTCCTGAACGTAAATTTTGTAATCCTGGTCGCGGGACCAGGCCAAATCGAGGCGGTCGAGTTGGCCCTCGGTCAGGTATTTATCAAATTCATCTCCGTAAAGATAATCCGTATCGTGATGCTGATCGCCGAAAAAGATCCAGCTCCTTCCCTTTCCACCTCGGGTAATCCGTTCCTGTAAAAATGCCCGAAACGGGGCGATGCCGGTGCCGGGCCCAACCATGATAAGGCCCGCCGAACCATCCTCGGGCAGGCCAAAATGAGATTTCGCCACGAAAACCGCTACACAGTTCTCCAACAGAGGAGCCCGATCCGCTAAATATGACGAGCAGACTCCGGCGCGGTCGCGGCCATTGGTGTTATAGCGAACCACTGCCACCGTAAGATGGATTTCATCGGGATAAACGGTTGGCGAAGAGGCGATCGAGTAGAGGCGCGGCATCAGTTTTCGCAAATTGAGAATAAAATCCTGCGGCGCCAGCCTGGCTCCCGGAAAATCCAGAAGGAGGTCGGCAAACTCGCGATTTTCCAGGTATTCCTTGGTTTGCTCATTGTTTTCGGGGGCCAGTTTCTCCTCCAATTGTTTTTTAGTCTCCCCATCCACCCCGCTTTCCAAAAGGGCCTTGAGTATCTTTTTAGTGGGCTGCGCCAGCGACAGCCTGTGGCTGAGAGCTTCCCGCAAGGAAATGTCTTCCTCATTTTTGGGCAGACGCACCATTTCATCCCCGGTGGCGCCCAGAACATTGAGCAGCTCTTGCACATTCTCCGGCTCATTGGTCGGAAAAATGCCCAATGAATCCCCGCAAGTGTAAACCAGGCCGCTGCCCTCGATATCTACCACAAAATGGCGTGTATCCTTGATGGAGCCCTCCTTGCTCAGCAGCCAGTTCTCCGTCAGGCGGGCTGAAAAAGGATTATTTTTGTCGTGGACAGGTTTTTCTTTAGAAACAGTGCTCATAAAGTCATTTTCGCTTTTCGGACAGCTTCTAAAGTTATTCAGCGGCCCAAAGCAATTCTTTCCTTTGCTTCTTGGCTAGATGTGCCATGCTAATCTCCAAAGACAACTTATGACAGTGGAAATAGAACGGATTCGTTTGCATAAATACCTGGCCAACGAGGGATTTTGCTCCCGCCGGGAGGCCGAGAGGTGGATTGGTGACGGCAAGATCAAGGTAAACGGCGTTACGGCCAAGATTGGCCAGAAAGTAGATCCCGGTAAAGATATTATTACTGTCAGTGGAATTCCCGTTAAGCAGAGGCGGGCTTCCCCCGTAACGTTCATGTTGAACAAGCCCGCCGGTTTGGTTTGCAGCAACAAGGACCCCTTTCACAAGCAGACCGTCTTCGATCTGCTGCCCGCCCGCTACCGCCAACACCGGCTATTTTGCGCCGGAAGGCTGGACCTGGAGAGCGAGGGATTGCTTATCCTGACCAGCGACGGCGCCCTCGCCCAGCGCATCACCCATCCGCGCAATGAGATCATCAAGCGTTACCATGTATGGCTGAACAAACCGGCCGCCAACTCAGCCATTGCCGCCCTCTGTAGGGGAGTCCACATTGATGGCGAAAAACTGAAGGCCGAAAAAATTATTCCGATTGCTAAAGGAGCCCAGGCCGGCAAACAGTATGAGGTCCTCTTGAACCACGGACGCAAAAGGGAAATCCGCCGCATGTTCGAGCATTTCGGATGCTATGTCCGCCGCCTGCAGCGATATCAAATTGGCGGCTTGATTCTCCGGGGGCTGGGCTCGGGCCAATGCCGTCTTCTCACCGAAAAAGAAATAAATTTACTATTAGGCTGACAAAGCCATTTTCTTGTGCCAATTTTAAAAGCAGAAACCACCGGATAATTAAATGGGAAAAATAACCCTCCTCCTTCTCCTCTTGACGATTGCCCCCGCGATCTCAAATGCCGCGGAAAATATCGCCCTTTACCTGGCTCCCGACGCCGGTTCGCATAAATTAGCCAATATAAATACTGAGGATAAACGCCTGGCTGGGGCCGACCCGGTCATGGACGAAGACAACCGGGCGGAGGGATGGTACTGGCTTGGTTACCAAGGCAATTTCAAAGGTTTCGTGGAACTTAAAGAGGTGGCCAAAGATTTATCGGTCAGACCCGGTGCCCTCGTATACTTGCGAGCCTCTTCCTCCAGCCCTGTCCTGACCGTAATTACGACGGAGGATGCGGCCGAGTTGATCTATGCCGAGGACTGGGCTGAAATCAGCTTTTCAAAATCTCTACCCTTATATTTCAAACACCCGTCGAAAACCCTGCCCGTCCTCAGTTTTGGGGATGAAACAACCAGGACACAGCCCGATGGCTCCGCCCCGATTGCAATTCCCGGAATCGTTCCTTCCGTTTACGCTAACCCATCGGCCGAGAGCCCCCCGCGATATTTTGAAGGCATCCTTGAAAATGCCACTGGCTGGATCGGGAAAAAGCCGAAGTTTAAGTTTCAATTGGTTACCGGGCGGGGCAAACGCATCGCCTATGTCGATATTACATCGCTGCTGGTTACTAAACCGATAATATACTATCTGGAGAAAAAAGTGTTGATTTATGGAGGAGCCATCGGCCTGGACAACTCCAAAGAAATTGTCGTTTATGTCCGCACGATCCGTCTGCATTAATGGACTCATGGCAGGTTTCACGGAATAGTGAAATCGAATTAAATCCACTACAAATATCGGAAAATAATGAATTCCGTCCCGGTTTTGTTAAGTTTTATGTAAAAATCCTGTAATTTTTTCCGAAATAGGGATGGATTATCATAGAAATCTTGAACTTTATATCTTAAAAGTTAATATTCGCGTCTATATTTTCTTCTTGATTTAAAATTTTTAAAAGCAACACAGAGGGTCCAGAAAATACTTCATGGGAAAGATCCTAATCCCGCGAAACGGCGCGTGACAAGCGGGATTAATTTTTCATTTCTTCCTTTAATTGGAGGCTGTCCCAAAAGGGTGATTTTTGCGAGGGCTTTTGCGAGGGCTTTTGATAGGCGCTCATTTTAGAGGTATTTGCATTTGGGAGAGTATCAACTTTGCTCTCCTATGACGTTAGGATACTGGTTTTGGGGTCCGGTTGCCTGGTTTTCTTTGTATGAGCCGACAGTAAGGCTGTGAAAAAGTATTGTCCTTGCTTTTCCGCTCTCTAGGCCGCCGCTTTGGTTTTTAGTTCGTCTTGCTGGGCCAGCATCTTGGCTACTTTCCATAGGTTGTGCGAGAGTACCGACCAGGCTACGCTGATCGAGCGGTTGGCAAAGCCTTTGCTGCGCAACCGCCCGGCCTGCCAGCGATTCTTCAATACCCCGATCCGCCCTTCGGTGCTGGCCCGGCGCTTTTGCAATTGTCTGAACAGTGGTTCCTCCATCCGTTTTTTCAACTGCTTCGGAGCCCGTGCACAGAGCGCGTCGTAGATTCCCTCCTGGGCTAACTGCCGGCGGGCCCGCTGGGAGGCAAATCCCCGGTCCGCGCACATGGCCGCTATGGGTTCTTCCAGGTTGAAGCGGTTCTGTCTTTGCAAACTCTCTTGCATTTGTTCATTTTCGCTTGGAGTTCGGCTGCCGTAGAGTTTCCAGTCCAGCAGGTACCCTTCAACGCTTTCTCCCAAAAACAGGGTGTTGCCGAACTCGACCTCTTGGCCCGCTTTACCTCGCACAATCACCTGCACATCGAGTTCGTAAACACTCAAGACTTTCTCTGCGTTTTTCACCTGGCGGCCGCCAATGATCCGCTCGTGCGCCTGTTTGATGACCACCGGGATTTGCTCGCTCATGCGCTCCATCCGGGCGAGGATCTGTTGGACCTGTTTTTCGCTATAATCGCTTTGCTCCCAGCAGGCTTGCAATAATTCCCGGTGACTGCGGGCATGCTCCCCGATCCGTTTGAGCAGCTTTTTCATCTGCCTCAAGATACCCTTGCGCTGCCGCGCGCTGTCCTTTCGCCGCCGGCTGTGGGTCATCTGTATGCACAGCCGATTCATCTGCCGAGCCAAGGGCTCCGGTTCGATCGGCATGCGATGGCGCACACCGGCCTTCTCGCGGATCAGCCGGATCGCTTTGAGCAACGTGCCGGCTACATCCTTGAGTAATACCCAGTCCGTCGGCCAATGAATGTTAGCCTCCAAACAGGTGCCGTCGATCAGGCAAATGGTGGTGTCAATCGGCTTGTCCAATCCCACCTGCCGGGCCAGAAGGGCATCGCCCACCACCTCAGCCAAGGTCCGGTGCAAGGCCCTCAACTGCTCTTCGCTGAAAAACTTCGAGGCCCGCTCCAGGGTGCTTTTGGAGATGCCCCTGATGCCATCGATCTGCCGGACACGGCAAAAGTCGGCCAACAGATCGCTGCTGCCCAGAGCCCGCGACAAATGCCGAAACGAAATCCCTCCGAGCAGACGGCCCAGCGTATCCATGCGCAGTGCCTTGATGGCAAAACTGGCCCGCTGCCGCCGGGTGATGTGCACTGGAAAAAGTGGACACGAGATTCTCCTAAATGGAGAATCGAAGCATGGGAAGAAGACGCTTTAGTATAGAGTTCAAAAATGAGGCAGTTCAACTGATGATACTTGAAATGGACGGGGAAAACTGGACAGTGGAATAAGGTGGTCTTGAACCACTAAATCCGCTAACCTATGAATGTTATTAAATCACGAAAGAGAAGACAATACAGTGCTGAGTTTAAAGCCCGAGTGGCCCTGGAAGCCATCAGGGGCGCTCATACCATCAACGAGATCGCCGGTCGTTTTGAGGTGCATCCCAACCAGGTGACCCAATGGAAGAAGCAGCTTTTGCAGGGAGCAACGGAGCTGTTTTCGCGCCAGCGGCAGACTCTCAGCAAGGACAACGAGACGGAAAAAGATCACCTTTACCAGGAGATTGGAAAGCTGAAAGTAGAATGCGATTGGCTAAAAAAAAAGTCTGAACAATTCGGTTGGTGAGAGGCGCAAGATGGTGCAACCACTTCAAGGAAAAATCAGTATCGGCAGGCAATGTCAGTTGCTGGGGCTGGCCCGCGGCAGCTATTACTATCGGGCCCGTGCCCAGTGCGAGCAGAACGTTCTCTACATGCATCGCATGGATGAGCTCTACACCCAATATCCGTTTTTTGGTTCTCGCCGGATGACCCAGTGGCTGCGTCGAGAGGGCCATGCAGTGGGACGAGGCCGCATCCAGCGGCTCATGCGCCAAATGGGCCTGGAGGCTATTTATCCGCGTCGAAACTTGAGCCAGGGGCACCGGCAGCACCGCATTTTCCCTTATCTGCTGCGGGGTTTGGCGGTCGAGCGGCCCGACCAGGTATGGTGCAGCGACATCACTTACCTGCGGCTGAGCCGAGGATTCCTTTTCTTGACCGTGGTGTTGGACTGGTTCAGCCGCTACGTGTTGAGCTGGCAGCTTTCCAACACCCTGGAGAGCCGCTTCTGTGTGCTCGCCCTGGAGGAAGCTCTGAGGCGGGCCCAACCTCAAATCTTCAACACCGATCAAGGCAGCCAGTTTACCGGCAGCGAGTTCACCTCGGTGCTGGGGCAAGCCGGGGTGCGCATCAGCATGGACGGGCGTGGCCGCTACCTGGACAACATATTTGTTGAACGCTTTTGGAGAACCCTCAAGTATGAAGACATTTACCTGCGCGAATACGCCACGGCAAAGGAAGCCAGCGAAGGGATAGCCCGCTACCTGGACTTCTACAACCACCTGCGCCCCCACCAAGCCCTGGGCTACCGGACCCCGGCCGAAGTCCATGCAATCGGAGCAAAACCAACCTCCCCGCCAATACAGCTTGCGGGCACCTGCGTGCCCGTCTTTGGCTAAGGACAAAATATATTTTTAAAAAATAATATGAACACGATTTCCACCTTAATCCCACGTCAAAATTGTCCAAACAACCCCGTCCACTTCAACTCGATGGTCTGAGCGCCACCGAGGTATCGACCAAACTTGGGGTCAACACCAACCAATTGTATAGGTGGAAGAGGCTCTATCTGGACGATCAGCAGGGCGGATCGAGGACGAGGGAATCAAGGGGGCGATCCTGAAGGTACACAAAGAGGCCAAGGGCCGCTATGGGCATCGGCCAATGCACCGCCATCTGAAGGATGATGAGGGCATCGATTGCGGCCGTGACCGGGCTCTGCGTCTGATGCGTGAAATGGGAATCAAAAGCACCCAGAGTAAACGCTTTAAGCCATTAAAAACCAACAGTAACCATCCCTATGGTTACAGCCCCAATGTGCTTAAAAAGCATGGCCAGCCGACCCATATCGACGAGGTCTGGGTGGCGGACACGACCTACCTACGGACCCTGGCCGGTTGGATGTACTTGGCCACGGTGATGGACCTGTTCAGCCGACGCCTGCTGGGCTGGAGCGTTTCCAACCACAACGACGCGAAGCTGGTTGGCAAGGCCCTCAAAGCCGCGGCCATGACCCGCGGCACACTGCGCACCGGGATTATTCATCACAGCGATCGGGGCAGCCCCTACGCCAGCGACGACTATCAGAGGCTGGTCTCTGAACTAGGCATGAAGCCGAGCATGAGCGCCCAAGGCAACTGCTACGACAACGCGGCCATGGAATCGTTCTACGGCCGCTTCAAGACCAGCACGATTCGAGGCCGCCACTTTGCCGACGAGCGCGAACTGCGATCAACTGTCTTCGAATACGTGGAAATCTTCTACAACCGATATCGCAAACATTCCTCTCTGAGTTACCAAAGCCCAGTCCAATTCGAGGAAAATATTTGCCCCCCATGGGGGGCAACGAGAAAACAAAACCCTTTACCAAAACAAGCCGCCTGACACACTAATCAATAAACAATGAATATAAGAGAATCCCGTGTCCAACAAATCCAGTACACGTCATGAAGCCGAGCATGAGCGCCCAAGGCAACTGCTACGACAACGCGGCCATGGAATCGTTCTACGGCCGCTTCAAGACCAGCACGATTCGAGGCCGCCACTTTGCCGACGAGCGCGAACTGCGATCAACTGTCTTCGAATACGTGGAAATCTTCTACAACCGATATCGCAAACATTCCTCTCTGAGTTACCAAAGCCCAGTCCAATTCGAGGAAAATATTTGCCCCCCATGGGGGGCAACGAGAAAACAAAACCCTTTACCAAAACAAGCCGCCTGACACACTAATCAATAAACAATGAATATAAGAGAATCCCGTGTCCAACAAATCCAGTACACGTCACATTGCCATTGATGAGCCACCCTTCCACACCCCACATTCAACCATAGCTCCACCTATTTCGTTCTTCACAACATATTGAACCGCATCAATCAGCGCATTCACTCTTTCTGGCTTTGTCATGGTATAGGGTTTTACAATTTGATAGATCCCTATATTTAGGTTGCTGAAATCAGGTGGGTTGTCCGAGTTTTTCCTTGGATATCGAACGATGTCAAATCCAGCCCTCTGTATCAGTGGTTGAATGATGGTTGTGAAGATTCTTTTCATTATTTCTTCTTGTGTTGTTTGGCCATCTAACGTGTAGGCTGACAGACGGCGGCGCTAACCGGCGTTATCGTCGAGCCGCTTGTTCGCAGCTAATACCATATCTTGAAGTGGACGGGGTTGTTTGGACAATTTTGACGTGGGATTAAGGTGGAAATCGTGTTCATATTATTTTTTAAAAATATATTTTGTCCTTAGCCAAAGACGGGCACGCAGGTGCCCGCAAGCTGTATTGGCGGGGAGGTTGGTTTTGCTCCGATTGCATGGACTTCGGGCCGGGGTCCGGTAGCCCAGGGCTTGGTGGGGGCGCAGGTGGTTGTAGAAGTCCAGGTAGCGGGCTATCCCTTCGCTGGCTTCCTTTGCCGTGGCGTATTCGCGCAGGTAAATGTCTTCATACTTGAGGGTTCTCCAAAAGCGTTCAACAAATATGTTGTCCAGGTAGCGGCCACGCCCGTCCATGCTGATGCGCACCCCGGCTTGCCCCAGCACCGAGGTGAACTCGCTGCCGGTAAACTGGCTGCCTTGATCGGTGTTGAAGATTTGAGGTTGGGCCCGCCTCAGAGCTTCCTCCAGGGCGAGCACACAGAAGCGGCTCTCCAGGGTGTTGGAAAGCTGCCAGCTCAACACGTAGCGGCTGAACCAGTCCAACACCACGGTCAAGAAAAGGAATCCTCGGCTCAGCCGCAGGTAAGTGATGTCGCTGCACCATACCTGGTCGGGCCGCTCGACCGCCAAACCCCGCAGCAGATAAGGGAAAATGCGGTGCTGCCGGTGCCCCTGGCTCAAGTTTCGACGCGGATAAATAGCCTCCAGGCCCATTTGGCGCATGAGCCGCTGGATGCGGCCTCGTCCCACTGCATGGCCCTCTCGACGCAGCCACTGGGTCATCCGGCGAGAACCAAAAAACGGATATTGGGTGTAGAGCTCATCCATGCGATGCATGTAGAGAACGTTCTGCTCGCACTGGGCACGGGCCCGATAGTAATAGCTGCCGCGGGCCAGCCCCAGCAACTGACATTGCCTGCCGATACTGATTTTTCCTTGAAGTGGTTGCACCATCTTGCGCCTCTCACCAACCGAATTGTTCAGACTTTTTTTTTAGCCAATCGCATTCTACTTTCAGCTTTCCAATCTCCTGGTAAAGGTGATCTTTTTCCGTCTCGTTGTCCTTGCTGAGAGTCTGCCGCTGGCGCGAAAACAGCTCCGTTGCTCCCTGCAAAAGCTGCTTCTTCCATTGGGTCACCTGGTTGGGATGCACCTCAAAACGACCGGCGATCTCGTTGATGGTATGAGCGCCCCTGATGGCTTCCAGGGCCACTCGGGCTTTAAACTCAGCACTGTATTGTCTTCTCTTTCGTGATTTAATAACATTCATAGGTTAGCGGATTTAGTGGTTCAAGACCACCTTATTCCACTGTCCAGTTTTCCCCGTCCATTTCATCTGTGCATCTCTTTCCAAGTGCCCTCGATCAATTCAATAATCGATGCCCCCCAAAGGTAATAGTGTCTGGAAATTTCTCTGAACCGAGATTTCCCATATGAACATTCATAATCGTTGAAAATTGCTACTTTCCAATATTTCGATCCAATTTTTTGCTTTCATTGCGATTTGGCAATCGTTTTTTGGTATCTGCCTTTCGATTAGTGAACCTTCCGCCCTGCCTGGACAAGATCAGGCAACAGGAAACAGAACTTCAAAAAGCTGATAATCCAGACGAACCAGGAGACGTAAACAATGTATATGGGCGTCAGGTTCATACCGCCAAGCAAGATCACTGAGATTGCCATTACCTGACCGCAGATGCTCATTGCCAATTCCTTCGCCCAGCGGGGAATGCGTCTGACAAAAAAGCTGTGTCAGTCTGTTTCGAATCCAATTGACGAAATCGCTGAAGTTCCGTACATTTGGAGGCGTTTATTGGTGACGCTGAACGATCTCATCTGCTAGCCTGTACGACCGAAGACGGGATTTCGCTGTCATGGACCGGGTCAAGTCATATTCAAACAAGGAGAAATAGATATGGGTTTCAAAGGGAAAAAAGATAAGGGCAAAAGGGAAAAACAAAAAAAGGCCATGCTTAGTCCAAAGGAAAAACGAAAATTGAAAAAAGAAAAGAAGAAATAAATGCGCAGTGCAAACCGTTGCAAATAGCGGCCAGACATTGCCGCTTTATAGTCTTTTTAAGCCTGCAAAAGCTCAGGCTTGTTCATTTTCCAGGCGGCAGCCCCAGCTAACAGGGTCATCAATACGATGATGCCCCATTCGTTCATGATGTGCACTGGAAAAAGTGGACACGAGATTCTCCTAAATGGAGAATCGAAGCATGGGAAGAAGACGCAGTATAGAGTTCAAAAATGAGGCAGTTCAACTGATGATACTCGATGGTCTGAGCGCCACCGAGGTATCGACCAAACTTGGGGTCAACACCAACCAATTGTATAGGTGGAAGAGGCTCTATCTGGACGATCAGCAGGGCGAAGCCACCTCAAAGCGACAGAGCAGTCCGAAGGAGATGGCGGCCGAGATAGATCGTCTTCGCAAAGAGCTGCGCCGCTCGGAGCGGATCAACCAGATACTAAAAAAAACGGTGGGCTACTTTGCCAAGGACGAACAATGAAGTACCAGTTTGTCAAAGACAACGAGGGGCGCTTCAAGATCGAGGAAATATGCTCGGCGATGGGGATTTGTCGCAGTGGCTATTACTGCTGGAGGCACCGAGCGCCCTCGGCCCGGCGGATCGAGGACGAGGGAATCAAGGGGGCGATCCTGAAGGTACACAAAGAGGCCAAGGGCCGCTATGGGCATCGGCCAATGCACCGCCATCTGAAGGATGATGAGGGCATCGATTGCGGCCGTGACCGGGCTCTGCGTCTGATGCGTGAAATGGGAATCAAAAGCACCCAGAGTAAACGCTTTAAGCCATTAAAAACCAACAGTAACCATCCCTATGGTTACAGCCCCAATGTGCTTAAAAAGCATGGCCAGCCGACCCATATCGACGAGGTCTGGGTGGCGGACACGACCTACCTACGGACCCTGGCCGGTTGGATGTACTTGGCCACGGTGATGGACCTGTTCAGCCGACGCCTGCTGGGCTGGAGCGTTTCCAACCACAACGACGCGAAGCTGGTTGGCAAGGCCCTCAAAGCCGCGGCCATGACCCGCGGCACACTGCGCACCGGGATTATTCATCACAGCGATCGGGGCAGCCCCTACGCCAGCGACGACTATCAGAGGCTGGTCTCTGAACTAGACATGAAGCCGAGCATGAGCGGCCAAGGCAACTGCTACGACAACGCGGCCATGGAATCGTTCTACGGCCGCTTCAAGACCAGCACGATTCGAGGCCGCCACTTTGCCGACGAGCGCGAACTGCGATCAACTGTCTTCGAATACGTGGAAATCTTCTACAACCGATATCGCAAACATTCCTCTCTGAGTTACCAAAGCCCAGTCCAATTCGAGGAAAATATTTGCCCCCCATGGGGGGCAACGAGAAAACAAAACCCTTTACCAAAACAAGCCGCCTGACACACTAATCAATAAACAATGAATATAAGAGAATCCCGTGTCCAACAAATCCAGTACACGTCATTCAGTGTTGGGACGACGCTTGCGCCTTTTCCTGCCGGAATGGCTTTGTCAACATCATCTTCATAGGCCCAGTCCACGATCTTGATTGAGGTGCTGTTGGCCGCAAGGTTGACCCGGATCCAGCCGAAGTGCTCGCCATCTTCATTCGTAAACCGGACGCCGATGAACTTGTTGGTACCATCGGGGAAAGGGCCAGAATTATCTAAGCCCAAAGCAGCAGGGTCGCGAGAATACCAGAATCCATTCGCGCCAGAGTTGGTGATGTTGGCAATATTGTAGTTTGCGCTCAAGGGCTTGGCAACGGGAATGGGATTAAAGCCCTCATAGGTGTATTTACCGGTAGTGTATTTAATTATGCCCGCATACTCACCTTCAGGATAGATGATGGCGCCGAAGCCTTCTTCGGGTATGTATAAATGGGTTCTATAAAAGTCAACATCATCGTTTTCGTCCATATAGATTGGCGTATACCTATAATCAAAGCCTTCTTCCGACGTGGCCGTTAGCATAATATCCCTCACGCCGCTATAAACTATGGTGGCTTCGGCCGCAGGGGCGATGGCTAGGGCGGCGCCACCGGCGGCGGCGCTGGCTAGGGCGAGATTTCCGGGTCCGGGCCTTGCCAGACCTTTACTTCGACCATTCCCTGCCGCAAGGGCCGATGCCCGGTAGGCATCGAGCTTGTCCTTTAAATCAGTGATTTTCTTAACTGCTGGCTTTTTCTTCATCATGTAGGAGATTTATGGATTAACTGACAGACTTGTACAATCTAGGGTAGAAAGCAGACTGGATTTTCATATACCCTTAGATGACCTGCATGTCAATAAAATCTGCCCCTAGGTGGTTTCTGGCAGATCAGTTGCAACACCAATTCAGGGGTTCATTCCCCCCCTTTCAAAAAAATTTTGATCGGCAATTTACTAATACGTGTATGCTTCCTGAAAACCCCTTTTGTAAAATTTCTAGGATAGATGGATTGACCAATACGTATATCGCCACCAGGGAAATCAACCGACCCCCCCCGCCCCCTTCGGCTGTCCTGACATTTTATAGCCATTCCTATCAAGTTTCTGGCCGTTCCTTACCTTTTAATTCCATTCAGTGCCCAAACGGTGGATGGCCTGTAAACCCCATAAACAAGCGGTATACCCCATAAATAAAGGGCTGGAAGCTGTTCTACGATCTACTGCTGTTGACGGATTCTGGTTCCGTCTTTCAAGGTTCGAATCCTTGTCGGGCAGCCATTATTTGGCTCGATAGAACCAAATTTGCGCGTTTAAAATTTGGCCGGATCCCATATCGTCGCTGCAATGTGCTGCTCGTAATTTTTTACGTTCGCAAAATAGTAAATGGTTACGATTTTGCCATCCGCCCGCACGAGGGAGCGGGGATAGCCGAGATCGTATTTGCGGCCATCGTCCCGCAGGATGACTTCCCTGCCCCAGCTTTTGCCGTTGTCGTCGCTTAGGCGGGCCCGTATGCCGAAGGGAACCCCCCGGTATCCATAGGTGGCCGCAATACGGCCATTGGGCAAACGCACCATCGCAGGAGGATTGCCGTTGTGCAGGATGGTGTCTGTATAGGCCACCCGGCTGAGGAATTCCCAGGAGGCGCCGTTGTCGGAAGAACCATAGGCGTCCACCCAATTAACATCATTGCGGAATTCGGTATTGAGATCGATCCGCCGCCTCAGAACGGATACCAATTCCGTTTCCGAAACCCGCACTGTCGATGGCATGACCGAACGCACTGTGAGCGGTTCGCCAGTCATCCAGGAAAGGAACTCGGCATTTTTACCCCCATCCTGTAAACGGATGCAAAATGCGCGATCCTGTAAGCTCTCCTCGGTTCGCACCTTTCTTTCTCTGGACGACAAAAAAACCAGGCAGGTGTCCTTGTCTTCAACAATGTAATCCGTGCGTGCGGTCAACTCAAGGCCCATGCCAAAATCCGGCAGGCTATAGGGTACGCTCCAATTGTGGCCGCGGTCATAGGAAACCTGAAAATACACCCGGTTGACCACCATGGCAAAATCGGGATGGGTAAAATCGATCCCGCCGGGACAAGGTATCGCGCCTTTTCCATTGAGATCGTCGCGTTCTTCAACGGTCCAGGTTTCACCGCCGTCGAGGCTTCGCCCCAGCGAGCTGTGGCTCGGCTTGTTTTTGTTGATGGAGTGATTGTCCTTTTTGTCCTCAAAATAGCCCTTTTTAAAACCAACCAGGATTTCGTCCCCCCAATTCCAGGCGCCGGCATTGGCCGGCCAACCCCCGAACCGTCCCGGCTCGTAATAGACAATGACGTTCTCCATTGCCTCTGATTCTCCCGCCACTGCTTCTTCCAGGGAAAATCCGCCTAAAAACATTAAACCGGTTAGAAAAATACCCATACACGTCGGTAAAGAATTCATCTTCATGTTGCCTGCCCTCCTGATATACTGTTTGAAAGTTGTCTGTTGAGAATACAAAACAATACAATGTCAAACAGACTGATAATCAGCACAACTACTTTTTTTCGGTTTAACAGAATAGCCGGAAAATCGTGATGGAAAAACCGAAATCCTGTTCAGTTTAGACTCCCATGTCCTGGGAAAGGAAGGGAGAATTTAAAGCGCCCGGTAGGAGTAGTCGTAAAGACCGTCCTTGGTGTAGAAGGTCACATAATCTTGCGAGTGAGTCCTTCCCCGCAAATCTGTCCAGCCCACCTGCAGCCGAATTTGCTTTTGAGAGCCTCCCAGAGAGGTAACGAAGCGAAAGCAGGTGGGGTCTCGCAAAGGAATGGTAGAAAAGTTATCCAGCGGATCAAAATCGTCTTTTCCAGGAAGGCTGGAAACTTCATTCCAAGTCATGAGGTGGATATCATCCATTTCACTTTGCAATAGCTGCGAGGCGAAATTGGCACTCTGGACATTCTCCTGAATCAACATAGCTTGCCCCAAACCGCTGAAACTGCCGGCCAGGACAAGGGCCAGGACGGTCGAGCCGACCATCAATTCGACTAGCGAAAACCCCTGTTTTTGTTGGGTAAAAAGCGATTCGTTTCGCCTTTTTGACAACCCGTATTTATCCAACCTTTTCATTTGTTAATTTATAAATGTAGGGGAATTACCCTATTTGTCGAGCAAAAACATTGTAAAAAAAGTATGAAAATTATTACGAAAGTGAATGATTTCAAAGGATTTACGTGATTTTTTTACAGTTTTTTAACAATTCGCCCATAATGAGCATAAGTGATTGATTTTTTTAACGGCACTCTGTCAATTTCGTTAAACTACAACTGAAAAAAAATACCCTACGCATTTTCGTTTGCCCTGGCTCACCCGATTTTTCTAGCCTTGCAGCTTTTACATGTCCGAATATAAGCAAATGATGAAAAGTAGAACGTGGATAAGCGGATCGCGTATCGGTTTGCTTTTTCTCGCAATGTGTTTCGCTTTCGGCCAGCCCGAAACCGGGTTTGCAATGTGGGGTAAAAAAAGGAAGCAGGCCAAGAAAAAATTGGTGGCGCCCATAGGTCCGCAAATCGGCCAAGATTACATCCTCGAACTGCCGGGGGGAGAAAAACTGGAACTCCTCTGGGTTGACCCCGGGAAATTCAAGATGGGTTCTCCGCACGATGAACGGGGAAGAGGAAACGATGAAACGCCCCACCAGGTTGAGTTGACGAGCGGTTTCTGGCTTGGCAAATTTGAAGTTACCCAAGGACAATGGGAAGCGGTTATGGAGGAAAACCCGAGCAATTTTTCTGCCGCCGGTAAAAACGCTCCAATAGAAAAAGTCAGTTGGAATAATGTATTGAAATTTAGTCAAAAAGTGACGGAACAAGAACGCGGCGAAAAACGTCTTCCGCCGGGTTTTGAATATACTTTGCCGCTCGAGGCGCAATGGGAATATGCCTGCCGGGCCGGAACGGAAAAGGCTCTCTATACCGGGGTCTTAAATGTCGAAGGCGAGCGCAACGGCCCGGAGCTCGATCCCATCGCCTGGTATGGCGGCAACAGCGGCGTGGACTACGATGGCGGCCATAACTCCGGCGGATGGAAAGAAAAGCAGCATGACCACCGCAAGGCCGGAACTCATACAGTTGGGATGAAGCAGCCCAACAGCTGGGGATTTCATGATATGATAGGCAATGTTTACGAACTGTGTTACGACTGGTACGGCAAATATCCCAAGGGGCCGGCCCTCGATCCCCAAGGACCGCCGAAGGGCAGCAAGCGAGTCATTCGCGGCGGCGGCTGGTTCAGCAAGGCCGGGAAATGCCGATCCGCCAACCGCAATGATCGCACACCAGTATTTGGGAACAGCTCCGTGGGCTTTCGCCTGTCCTTGAGAAAATTTCAAAATAAAGTAAAAGAAAATAAGCCAACAACAAAAACAATGGATGGTTGAACTCTCCTCAATAATTCACAAAACCGAAGATGACGCAGATACAGAAAGCGCCCTTCGCGCGCTATTCAGCAAATTATCCATGACCCATGATGGTCTCCGTGGTTAAAAAAATGAAGAATCAATCAGTCTCATTTTCAGTGACTATTTTAGAGGCTGTCCCAAAAATATAAAGATTTTATAGTCAACTGGATGACGTTGATAAAAAGAGCCGGAAAGAGCAAGTTTTTGCTCGATCCGGCCAAAAAAGGGTTCTATAATTGAGTTAGCGAAAATCAATATAGCTAGCCCTTTCTATGCCCTTTCTATGAATAGCCCTTTCTATGCCCTTTCTATGAAAAATATAGCCATCCAATGCCTCCTGCGTCCAGCTTTAACTGTGGTCGACCGGTGCCTCGATTACGATAACTTCCGCGCCACCATTGATCGAATCGATCGGCTGCTGATCGACTCGGAGGTGGAATCGCAGGCCATTGAGCTGGCCTTGGAGGGGTGGCCGCCAATGGGTCTAAAGGCCCGGCGGCAGCGGGCCAGTTTTGCCATCAAGGCACTGCGCATGGATACGCTGGGCCGTCTGCTCGGAGGGATTTCGTTTCGGCATTTGTCGCGGGCTCTGGGCAGCAGCGATCTGTTGGCCGACTTTTGCCGTGTCCGGCAGATCGATGGCATCAGGGGCATCTCCAAAAGCACCCTGGAGCGGGCCTCGAAGTTTTTCAGCGAAGAGCAGTTGAGGGCCTTGCACCGGACCTTGACTGAGGTGGTGGGCGATGCCCTTCTGGCCCGGCAGGTGGGATTGGACAAGCCGATTGACACCACCATTTGCCTGATCGACGGCACCTGTTTGGAGGCTAACATTCATTGGCCGACGGACTGGGTATTACTCAAGGATGTAGCCGGCACGTTGCTCAAAGCGATCCGGCTGATCCGCGAGAAGGCCGGTTTGCGCCATCGCATGCCGATCGAACCGGAGCCCTTGGCTCGGCAGATGAATCGGCTGTGCATACAGATGACCCACAGCCGGCGGCGAAAGGACAGCGCGCGGCAGCGCAAGGGTATCTTGAGGCAGATGAAAAAGCTGCTCAAACGGATCGGGGAGCATGCCCGCAGTCACCGGGAATTATTGCAAGCCTGCTGGGAGCAAAGCGATTACAGCGAAAAACAGGTCCAACAGATCCTCGCCCGGATGGAGCGCATGAGCGAGCAAATCCCGGTGGTCATCAAACAGGCGCACGAGCGGATCATTGGCGGCCGCCAGGTGAAAAACGCAGAGAAAGTCTTGAGTGTTTACGAACTCGATGGGCAGGTGATTGTGCGAGGTAAAGCGGGCCAAGAGGTCGAGTTCGGCAACACCCTGTTTTTGGGAGAAAGCGTTGAAGGGTACCTGCTGGACTGGAAACTCTACGGCAGCCGAACTCCAAGCGAAAATGAACAAATGCAAGAGAGTTTGCAAAGACAGAACCGCTTCAACCTGGAAGAACCCATAGCGGCCATGTGCGCGGACCGGGGATTTGCCTCCCAGCGGGCCCGCCGGCAGTTAGCCCAGGAGGGAATCTACGACGCGCTCTGTCCACGCGATCCGAAGCAGTTGAAAAAACGGATGGAGGAACCACTGTTCAGGCAATTGCAAAAGCGCCGGGCCAGCACCGAAGGGCGGATCGGGGTATTGAAGAATCGCTGGCAGGCCGGGCGGTTGCGCAGCAAAGGCTTTGCCAACCGCTCGATCAGCGTAGCCTGGTCGGTACTCTCGCACAACCTATGGAAAGTAGCCAAGATGCTGGCCCAGCAAGACGAACTAAAAACCAAAGCGGCGGCCTAGAGAGCGGAAAAGCAAGGACAATACTTTTTCACAGCCTTACTGTCGGCTCATACAAAGAAAACCAGGCAACCGGACCCCAAAACCAGTATCCTAACGTCATAGGAGAGCAAAGTTGATACTCTCCCAAATGCAAATACCTCTAAAATGAGCGCCTATCAAAAGCCCTCGCAAAAATCACCCTTTTGGGACAGCCTCTATAATAGCATAAATAGTATAAAAAGGGAATAGGGTAAACACTTCCCATAAGTAAAACAATTACCCTACTAATACTTTACAACAGCATTTTTCAAGGCCGCAACAATGGAACGAACCTAACTTGTAGTTTTTCCAGGGCCGTAAATCCGGTTTTCTCCTTTTTGTAGGCATATAGTATCTGGCATGGCTCCGGCCCAACCGGTATTAGAAGCCTCCCTCCGGTTTTTACCTGAGCCTCCAGCTGGGGCGGCACCGAATCCACCCGGCAGGTGACTATTATCCGGTCGAATGGGGCTTCCTCGGGCCATCCGCCATAGCCGTCCCCGCACCGAAATTCGATATTTTCATAACCTAGTAGCTGCAATAAGTTTTGCCCCTCTTCATAGAGGAAAGGATGAAACTCAATCGTATAGACCGAATCCACTATCTCGGCCAGGACAGCCGTTTGGTAACCGCTGCCGGTGCCAATTTCGAGTAATCGATGCTCCGGCTTCAAATCCAGCCATTCAGTCATCAATCCGACAATGTAGGGTTGTGAAATGGTTTGCCCGCAAGCTATCGGCAAGGCGCAATCCTTGTAGGCTTTGGACCGCAGGGAGGAGCCCACAAATAAGTGGCGGGGCACTTTTCGCAATGCATGAACAATATTCCGGTTTGTAATTTCGCCTACTTCGTAGCGTAGAAGCCGATTGACCAGACGATTGCGTTGTTCAGAATAATCCATCCCGATTTCTATTTAACCACATTCGTGTCCACAGAGCAAACAAGAATGGACTGAGACTCTCAGTTGACTCTGGCAGCCAATTCCCTAATGGATACGAAGCCTCCCTGAAAAATTTAACGACCAATCAAATCAATGGCCGAATCTGAAAATTCTTCTCCCCTGCCGGTAAAATTCGTCCTCATCACCATGTACGAATTTGCGGGTGACGATCGCCCCGGCGAGTTCCAGTATTTTTGCGAGGCTGAGGGCTTGCAGGAGACTCACCAGCTCCCTGCCGGGGCCTTTCCCCTGTGGACAAACGATAGAGGGCTGCTGGGGCTGGTGCTCGGCATCGGGGCTGCCAAGTCGTCCGCTTCAACTATGGCCCTGGGCCTGGATCCGCGGTTCGACCTCAGTCGCGCTTATATCATGATTGCCGGAATCGCCGGGGTCAACCCTCGCCATTGTTCCCTCGGCAGCGTGGTGTGGGCCGATTGGTGCGTGGATGGCGATCTGGCCCACGAAATCGACCCAAGAGAAATGCCGGAGGATTGGGACACCGGTCTTTTCCCCCTAGGCGCTTTTGCTCCTTGGGCTCCCATTGTGAAAGGGTCCGATTATCTATTTCTGGAGGACGTTGAGGACGAAGTATATGCTTTAAATAAGGATCTGACGCATTGGGCTTATGAGTTAACACGATCAATCGAATTGAGCGATCTGGATACGCCCACTATGCGCGATTACCGGAACAGGTATGCTGGCTATCCGGAAGCTCAGCGGCCTCCTTTCGTCATGGTGGGCGGGAATATTGGAATCACCCGCTACTGGCATGGCAAAATAACCAGTGAATGGGCTGAAAAATGGGTGCAACACTATACCGGCGGCAAAGGCAAAATGGTAACGTCCACCATGGAAGACAACGGCACATTGAGAGCTTTAAGCAACCTGGCCACTGCGGGAAAAATCGATTGGAACCGGGTCATGCTCCTACGGACCGGAAGTAATTTTACCATGCAAGCGCCGGATGGACAAACCGCTCTGGAAAGTTTGCGATGCGACGGGGCGGGCAATGAGGTGATGTTTCCCGGTTATCTTTCCAGCCTCCGGTCCCTACAGCGGGCGGGAAGCAAAGTCATCAACGAGATAATTGACAACTGGGATCGGTTTGAAAGTGAAATCCCCGGTTCCAATTCCGGTTAAACTGTGTCAGGCGCGTCTGGCGCAAATCCATTTTTGCACGGGAAAAGCCAAGGCTGCCGCGAGCAAGGCCGAAGCGCCCAGAATAATACCTTCCGGCGGCAACGGAATTCCCAAGGCGACAGCCGCGGCTCGGGCCATGCTGGATACTCCCAAAACCAGAGTAACAAAGACAACCGCGGCAGTGGCCAGGTTGGCCGGCAGCCGATTGATGCCCTGTGGGCCCATTAAACTTTTGTCATTGACGACCAAAAATAAAAAGAGAGCCGCGCAGGGAAGGAAAATGCCGTTGAGGGCCTGGGCCAAAATGATCACCGGGATGGGTTTGATTTGGAGCAGCCCAAAAGTCGTTCCAATGAGCAAAACGCTCAGCCAGACGGCCCGGTAGCGCCAGGATTTTTCGGTCCAGGAGGGCTCATCAGGATTACTCAGAAGGCTTTTGGCGGTAATGGCGGCGGCCAGAGGCGCCGTGATTGCGGAGGTAAACCCGGCCGAAGGCGAAAAAATGGGCGGCCCATCCGCCAATGCGAGTTGTCAGCACCTCGGCAATGGCCTGGAAACTGAATTCCGTGCTGATTGTATAACCAACCACAACCACACCCATCGATATTACGCCCCCCAGAACGATGGCCACAACCAGTCCAAACCGCAATTCGGGCAAACTTTGGCCAGCCGCAATCCCGGAGCCCAGAAACAGGTTGTAGGGCACCACGGTAGTCCCGACGAGACCCAGAACGAGTAGCCCGGCCCCCGGCGGTATCTGCGGAATGAGGAGACCCTTGACAAATTCCTGGGGTGGCGGCTGCACCAGGATGGCGGTAACCAGAAAAACCATTCCCATCAGCCCCACCGTCGCCCCCATTGCGTTGACCACCAGGCGTATGCTGCCGAACCAAAGGAGCAGCCCGGCCCCCAGGGCGATCATCAAGGTCAGCGCTGCCCCCGGCAAATGGGTTCCCAGAGCGGCTCCGGCGACACCACCCAACAAATTCCCCGCCTCGTAAGCGGCACAACCCAAAAAGATGGTGCCTGCCACTGCCACCGGCAAAAAACGACCCAGGGAAAATCCGCTGCATTGCCGGCGGATGGCCTGCCCCAGGTTGAGGCCGGAAACCACGGTGACCCGGGCGGCCGCTTCCTGTAAAACCAGGCAGGCCAGGGTCGAAAAGAGAAGCGCCCAGAGAAGTGTCAGTCCGTGCTTTGCCCCCGCCGCAGCCGCCGTCGTTACGGTGCCAGGCCCGATGAAAGCGGCGGCGATGACCGACCAGTAGAGGACTCGCCATAGTCGCCGCATAATTTTTATAAAAACCCTATTCGGCGAAAAGCATCAAATGGATGGAACTGGCGGGAGGAATCGGCCCTCCGGCAAAACGGGCTTCGACCGCGGAAGTAATATTATCATGAAGTTCAGCCAGGTTGGCGCCCCCGGTATCAATCATGCGTTCATTCAGACAGGTGGCCGAATAAATGCCACTGTCGTTTTTGACAACTTCGAAGATCAATTCCATATTTTGTGCTTGGATTTTTACAGGAAAAGTTTTCCTCAATGATACATCGGCAAAAAAAAAGCAATCCTAAAAAGATTGCCGAAAGACGTTGAAAGTTCCCCATTCTGCTTAAAAGAATGAATCGAAAATGAAAAAAGGAAAGATTGCTGCCTGCCACTCAAACCTGAAATAGCATGAAACATTGTATTGTAACGATGGAAATCGCGGGGCCGACCAAGACTGGAGGCATTGGCACCCACTGCTATTACCTGGCCAAGTTTTTGCGCCAGTCCCTCGGCCATGAGGTAACAGTCCTCCTTGGTACTCCGCTCAAGGAGAAAGATTCCGCCCACTGGCAATCCTATTTCAAAGAAAAAATCGATGTCGATTTTGAGCCCCTGGATGACTACCCACTGTTCTCGAAACAGTACAGCATGACGAATATTCACTACGCCATGACTTGGTCGCTCAATATCTGCGCCCGGTTAAAAGACTGTTCTTACGACGTTTGCCATTTTCAGGAAAACAACGCCAATGCCTTCGTGCCGACAGCGGCCAAACTGGCCGGACTCCATTTCAGAGACACCCTGTTCACGACCACTCTGCACTCTCCGGACCGCTGGATTCGGGAGGCAAATCGTGTTTATTCGCACACCGGAAGCTGGGACCTGGCAATGGATTTTATGGAAAAACTGGCAGCCGAGAAGTGCGACTATGTTGTGGCGCCGGTCCATTACATGCTCGATTATGTCTCGGAACTAGGTTGGAAAGTCGGGGAGAAGGCACGGGTCATCCCCTACCTGATCGATGGCATCGAGAAAGCGCCCAAACGCCGGTTGAACAAGAACCATATCATATTTTTCGGTCGCTTGGAAACCCGCAAAGGCCTGGAAATATTCGTCAATGCCCTTGAAAATCTGCCACCCCGGGAAAACGGGCCACTTAAAGTGACCTTCATGGGTAAACCGGGCACAGCCGACGGGAAAGACTCTCTTGATTACCTGAAGCAACACAAAGGGAAATCCCCCAACCAGGCATGGGAATTCAAAACAGACCTGGATCACTTCCAGGCAACCGCCTATCTACAGGATCATTCCGACGCCCTGGTCGTTATCGCCTCGCCGGTCGATAACTCGCCATTTACCGTTATCGAATGCCTGGAAATGGAATTGAATGTAATTGCCGCCGCCTCTGGAGGTATACCCGAGTTGATGGGCGGCCCGGAACGGCTTTTCCCGCCAACGGCGAACGGATTACGATGCAGGCTGGATGAAATTTACCAACATGGATTGAGCGACTTTTCTCCCCATCGCTACAGCAAGGAAAAAGCGGAAAAGGGTTGGAGCCGTTATGTGGAATATCTGGAAAACGAATCCAGATCGCTCAAAAGAGGTCCTCGCTTCGCCGCCGTTTCTTCGAGGAAAAAATCCAGCGTGATCTTAACTCCCGGCCTGGACAATGGAAGGCTGGAGGAAACACTCGATACTTTGGCCAAACAAACCACCACGGATTTTGATTTGTTTATCTTCAGCAACAGCGACACTACCATTTTGGAAAAAAAATACTCCCGTCAATCATGGAATTTTATAGGCAAAAACAGCGAAAAGGGCAGCCTGTCCGCCGACACTATAACAAACGGCGTAGAGCGCAACTTCGGCCTGTCCTTAAATGAGTCGGATTACCTAATATTTATCGAAGATAATTGTCTGGCCGAACCGGACATGGTGGAGACCCTTGAAAATTCCATTGAGAACCTTGAGGCCGACGCAGCAGCCTGCTATTATCGTTCTTTTTTCAGGTGGAGAAAATCACCAGATGACTTCGCCCAAAGCCGCTATTTCTACGGCAACTCACGGGAACTGGGACTGATTGCCAACTGTTTCGCGGAAAGCGTATTTATCATCAAAAGGGAGGTTTTTCAATCCCTGGGAGGCTTTACTCAAGATGCGGAAAATATCAACCCTGAATGGGAATTTTTTATTCGTTTAAGCTTGCGGAATTATAAATTTGAAATTGTGCCGAAATTTCTTTTCAATAAACGTATTGCGCCGCAAAACAAAGTATCTTCCGACAGCGCTTACCATACCCATATGAACAGTGTGGAACCGATACTGAAAAATTTGGGTACATGGGAAAAGAGTGTGGCCAATACTTTCCTAGGAATGGATCGGCACAACAAAATATTAAATGCCAAACTGAACTTGCAAAGCAAAGGCCAGCCGATCCCCGATCCTGCATATTTTATGTCTTATCGGGAATTTGAAAAACTGCAAAATAATTATTACCACCTCCTGCGTTTCCCATTGCTATATCGAAAGTACAAAAGAAAACTGGCCAACTTTCTTTTTCATAGAAATGGCAATTTGAAAACGCCAAGGCGAGCTTCAAGTCTGATTCAGTTTTTTCTTTAATTCCTCGATTTCATTTTGCTGCCTGGAATTACGGGCGGTTAATTCATTGATCTGCAGCAAGAGATTATCCCTATACTTTTTCAGGTTTTTGACCATCACTTCCATGTTGCCGCCCCATGCCTGCCAACGGTGATAATCATCGGTTTTTTGATCGAGATCGCGCTGGATATCCTCGGTCATGGCTTCCTGGTTCAAACCAAAGTCTTTCCACCGTTTTAATTCGTCGATTAATTGCACCCATAATTGACGGGAACTGGTCCCCGTATTTTCAATCTCCGGAAGCGGCCCGTTACCACAAACGGCCACATATGAGTCCGGTATCGGATCCGTATCGAGCGCCCAATCCCTGCTGTGGCCAACTTCCTCGATTTTAGTGTCTACTTTAAAATGTGTTGGATTTGCCGAAAAATTTGCATGGATGGTGGAGCCAATGACCAGGAATTGACGGTATATGGCTACATGGGAAAAATGTTTTTGCAGTAGCGATTGAAAAGAATCTTTGGTAAAATGTTGTTTATGGTACTGATTGTCTGACTCCGAGTCCGTTTCGCCGGGAACGGATATAATCATATAACCCGTATTTTTTAATACAGAGACCAAATTCTTTAAACCTATACCGGGATTCTTCAGGTGCTCCAATGTTTCAAAGCTCACCACAATATCGAAAAAACTCTCTCGCAAAAAGTTTTCTTTTTCTAAATCGGTCACCATGAATGAAACATTATCTGAATTATAATGCTTTGCTGCATACTCTATGGTGGTTGGGCAATTATCGACACCCGCCACGTTAGCTGCACCGTGGTTGCTCATCAACGTCGCTCCATATCCAAAACCGCAAGCGGCATCCAGAACCGATTTTCCACGGATTATTGGCAGAGTGAAAAAATAGCGGCTAAGGTGATCGACTCTCCAGTAATCCGAACAGTTAAACGGGTCTATGCGTTCTTCAGCCATTGGTTTCGCGGCAGTTAATACCAAGTAATAAACTCCATGGGTGGAGCTTCATTAATCAACAAATTTTTTTTCCATTGCCGTGTTAAATAAGTTGCCATCTTTCCAATCTTCGATCGTTCGAATAACGTTTGAATAAATTTCGTCGGACCATGGTCGGTGGCCGTATTTGGCTTTGCAAACGGTGGCATGCTGGACCCCTTGATCAGCTCCAATCTCCATAAATAACAATACCGCTTTAGCCGCTTGCAGGATATACACAGAGGAGTCGGGGCTATTATTAATAGAGGAGTCCATGAGTTGGATTTTTTCGTCGGCGGTTAATTCTTTTTTAAGATTTACTTGCAACACTTTTTTGGGAATAGCTTTTTGTAAAAGAAAAATCTTCGACGGCTCCTCATTGCACAGTGTGGTAAAGTACTCGGAATAATATTCCATGGCCACGGTAATCCAAGGAGCCCATTCATGATTGAAATCCTGTTGAACAACGATTGAATCGCCAGGTGTTAATGCGGGAAAAAATTCCGACGCCAGGTGCTGATTAACATTCCAGGATTTCGCAACGTCGATAAATAAAATTTCGCTCGGTTGCTTATTCCAAATTTGTTGACATATATCGCCTTGAAACGATTGGATGTATTTCCCATAAGGTTCCGTTTTTTTGAGAAATAAATTGTAAAAGGAATCACCTGGAAATATGCCGAGGTTTTCTAATTGCGGATTGGGATCATGTTCCGAAGAGAGAAAAATATCATAGGAATATATAACAGGCAAACGTTTTAAGGCCGTATTACTATTCTCTCGCCGAGCCAACCCGGTGGCAAAGCCCAAGGTGGAGCCACCGAGGTAACATCCTGCATCGACAATCGCGCCAGCGCCGGTGAAATAACGGTGCGCGAGCCAATGTAGCATTTTTTGCTCCGGCTTGGAAAGCATGGTTGCGGCATCACCAAAAAAGACGTCGTCGGAAATCCCAGTGTTCCAGATTCGTTCTCGAATAAATTCGCTTGGATGCTTGTTTGGCAGAGACATATATTTATATATCAAATCAGGATGGGCATATCGGGTGTGTCGGCAATTTCGGGTGCCAGGACAGTTCAAAGTAAATAGAAAAGCGTTCAGTGTTTATCACGTCCTATCAAGTATTCTGTGTCCAATTATTAAGATGATGTAAACTAAACCTTCATTTGGCTGTAGGAGGATTTAAGGGGAAAGGCTCCCCAGAATTCAGCCTGGCCAGTGATATCGATTTTACAGCAATCCCAAAGGGTATCGTGGTCTGTCCATTTAGCGCGGGAAAAATTGGTGGCCACCCCGGCAATCATCAAATAGGAACCCGGCCGCAGGGAGAGTTCCAGCCGCAAGGTTATGAGAAAACGGTCTCCCGCTTCGGCCCGGGCAATTTTTTGACCGGAAATATTGTAATAGGTGTGATAGCCACCCATTAGCTGCCCAGTTTTATCGCGCAACCCGAGTCCAAAATCAAAATCCTGCATCGGTTTGAGAATATCGACCATGACCTGCGCCACCATGACTTCCCCGCTGTTGAAACAGGTGGAGATGCGGCCGGACTCATCGCGCAGGCAAATGCCCCGGATTTTTGCCGAACCGTCCCCGCTGACGGTATTGCGGAGCAAAGGGACACTCTGGAAATCGTTTCCACTCCTCGATACTTTCGCCTGGCAAAGGGTAACCGTTTCATCGGAGGAATCTGCCGGTTGATCCAAGGTATGATACAGCGCCGTAATCTCTCTGGGTTCGCCGATGGCCGCAATTTTACCCTGGCGCAGCAAAACAGCCCGGTGGCAGATCCTTTGCACCGTCGAAACATCATGTGAGACAAACAAAATGGTTCCGCCGCCCTCCAGGTATTGGTGAAGGCGTCGGATGCATTTTGCCTGAAAAAACACGTCCCCCACAGAAAGGGTTTCATCGACAATGAGAATATCGGGATCGACCAAGGTTTGCACCGAAAAGGCTAACCGCACCATCATCCCGCTGCTGTAGGTTTTAACTGGCTGGTCCATGAATTCCCCAATGTCGGCGAAATCGGCAATCTGTTCGAACCTGCCGTCAATTTCCCTCCGGTTAAGGCCCAAAACAGTAGCGTTGAGGTAAACGTTTTCCCGGCCCGTGAATTCTGGGTTAAAGCCTGAGCCAAGCTCAAGAAGAGCCGCCACCCGGCCACGCACATCGACTGTTCCCCTCGTCGATTGGAGGGTTCCGGCAATGATTTGCAGCAAGGTCGATTTTCCGGACCCGTTTTTCCCAATGATGCCCACTGCGTCGCCTGGAAACACATCCAGCGAGATATCATTCAAGGCGTAAAATTCCTTGAAAGAGTTGCGGACATGGTTTTGGAGGGGTGTTCTGATAAATTTCGGCAAAAAAGAAGTTCCACCAAACTTTTGGGCTAGGGGCACGGTCAGCCGTGCCCTGGAATCGCTCCAAATACCATAAACTTTATCGACTTCTTTAACTCGTATTACTGGTTCGGGCATTTCGTAAAAGGAAATTTTTTTGGGAAAAGCGACTATATTAAAATACTCTACTGCCCCGAAGCCAGTCAAAACCATATAAAAGAAAAAATGACTCTTCTGCATATATTTGGGGGAAACTGTTGTTCAAGTGATACAAGAGACAGCATGATTACTACAATTCAAATAACCGTATACTAGAGGCTGTCCCTAGAGGCTGTCCCAAAAATATAAAGATTTTATAGTCAACTGGATGACGTTGATAAAAAGAGCCGGAAAGAGCAAGTTTTTGCTCGATCCGGCCAAAAAAGGGTTCTATAATTGAGTTAGCGAAAATCAATATAGCCCTTTCTATGAAAAATATAGCCATCCAATGCCTCCTGCGTCCAGCTTTAACTGTGGTCGACCGGTGCCTCGATTACGATAACTTCCGCGCCACCATTGATCGAATCGATCGGCTGCTGATCGACTCGGAGGTGGAATCGCAGGCCATTGAGCTGGCCTTGGAGGGGTGGCCGCCAATGGGTCTAAAGGCCCGGCGGCAGCGGGCCAGTTTTGCCATCAAGGCACTGCGCATGGATACGCTGGGCCGTCTGCTCGGAGGGATCTCGTTTCGGCATTTGTCGCGGGCTCTGGGCAGCAGCGATCTGTTGGCCGACTTTTGCCGTGTCCGGCAGATCGATGGCATCAGGGGCATCTCCAAAAGCACCCTGGAGCGGGCCTCGAAGTTTTTCAGCGAAGAGCAGTTGAGGGCCTTGCACCGGACCTTGACTGAGGTGGTGGGCGATACCCTTCTGGCCCGGCAGGTGGGATTGGACAAGCCGATTGACACCACCATTTGCCTGATCGACGGCACCTGTTTGGAGGCTAACATTCATTGGCCGACGGACTGGGTATTATACCAAATCGCAAAAGGATTGATAAAGATTAAAAAACAGCTATAAAGGCGGAATGAGAAGATATATGGGAACCGATGAAGACCGTGAACGTATCAAGAAATTGCTCAACAAAGAGGCTGTCGGCTGGCGTAAAGAGCGTTTGGTGGCATTAAAAATGGGCTTCCAGCCGCACCACAGCATTGATGAAATTGGAGCCATCGTGGGCCGAGGCAAAGCGACGATCCAGCGTTGGTTTGACAAATATCGTGCTGCAGGGCTCGGGGCGGTGCTTACACGCGCCTACAAAGGCGGGATCAAAAGCCGTTGCGACAAAGAGGTGGAGGCCTTCTTGCTCAATGGTTTGAAGGTCGCGCGCTGGAACACAGCCGTTCAGGCGGGGCAAGAGCTGGAGCGACATTTCGGGCGCTCCTTCGCCTACAAGACGGTGTGGCGATGGCTAAAAAAATGCGCCGGGGTGCTTCGAGTCCCTCGGCCCGTGCATGAGAAACGGGACTCGGCAAAAGCGGAAGCGTTCAAGCGAGACTTTTTTAAGATCCTCCAGGAGCTTTCCCTCACCCGAGGCAATCGGGTTCGGGTGTGGTTTGCCGATGAAAGCCGTTTTGGTTTGCTTCCGGTGTACCGCCGGTGCTGGACGCAAAGAGGGCTTCGGCCGCACAAAAAATATCAGACAAGATACCAGTGGAGCTACTGTTACGGAGCCCTCGACGTGGTCAACGGCGAGATGGTATGCATCCAAACCCCTAGCACGAATCTACAGTGGACGGAGGCTTTCCTCCAACAGATCAAAAAGCAATATCCTGAGGAGGAACATGTGGTTGTATGGGACGGGGCAGGCTTCCATCCGCACGACTCGGAGCACCCCAACGTCCCCCCGGGCATACATATCGTGAATTTGCCGCCGTATAGTCCTGAACTCAACCCGATTGAAAGACTTTGGGATATGATACAGGATCAAACGGCCAACAAACTGTGGCCGAGCATTGAGCGACTCGAAGAAGTCGTCGCAACCCATCTCAAAGACTGGTGGGAGGACACTGAAAAAGTCCTCTCTTTAGTTGGCGGAGGCTGGCAGCACATTCAAGCAAACGCTTCTGCCAAATAACTTATTATCATACCTAATGAGATTTGGTATTACTCAAGGATGTAGCCGGCACGTTGCTCAAAGCGATCCGGCTGATCCGCGAGAAGGCCGGTGTGCGCCATCGCATGCCGATCGAACCGGAGCCCTTGGCTCGGCAGATGAATCGGCTGTGCATACAGATGACCCACAGCCGGCGGCGAAAGGACAGCGCGCGGCAGCGCAAGGGTATCTTGAGGCAGATGAAAAAGCTGCTCAAACGGATCGGGGAGCATGCCCGCAGTCACCGGGAATTATTGCAAGCCTGCTGGGAGCAAAGCGATTACAGCGAAAAACAGGTCCAACAGATCCTCGCCCGGATGGAGCGCATGAGCGAGCAAATCCCGGTGGTCATCAAACAGGCGCACGAGCGGATCATTGGCGGCCGCCAGGTGAAAAACGCAGAAGAAAGTCTTGAGTGTTTACGAACTCGATGTGCAGGTGATTGTGCGAGGTAAAGCGGGCCAAGAGGTCGAGTTCGGCAACACCCTGTTTTTGGGAGAAAGCGTTGAAGGGTACCTGCTGGACTGGAAACTCTACGGCAGCCGAACTCCAAGCGAAAATGAACAAATGCAAGAGAGTTTGCAAAGACAGAACCGCTTCAACCTGGAAGAACCCATAGCGGCCATGTGCGCGGACCGGGGATTTGCCTCCCAGCGGGCCCGCCGGCAGTTAGCCCAGGAGGGAATCTACGACGCGCTCTGTCCACGCGATCCGAAGCAGTTGAAAAAACGGATGGAGGAACCACTGTTCAGACAATTGCAAAAGCGCCGGGCCAGCACCGAAGGGCGGATCGGGGTATTGAAGAATCGCTGGCAGGCCGGGCGGTTGCGCAGCAAAGGCTTTGCCAACCGCTCGATCAGCGTAGCCTGGTCGGTACTCTCGCACAACCTATGGAAAGTAGCCAAGATGCTGGCCCAGCAAGACGAACTAAAAACCAAAGCGGCGGCCTAGAGAGCGGAAAAGCAAGGACAATACTTTTTCACAGCCTTACTGTCGGCTCATACAAAGAAAACCAGGCAACCGGACCCCAAAACCAGTATCCTAACGTCATAGGAGAGCAAAGTTGATACTCTCCCAAATGCAAATACCTCTAAAATGAGCGCCTATCAAAAGCCCTCGCAAAAATCACCCTTTTGGGACAGCCTCTACCTATAATTTTTTACGAACAGTTCCCCTAGTCTTGGTTTTAGCGATTATAACACTCAACAGCGCGCACTATTCATCAGAAGGTATAGTGTTAGCTATACTATCCGCCGCGTTTACATCTGGAATCGGTTACACGATCTGGTATATCGCACTCAGGGGACTTTCAGCAACTCAAGCGGCTGTGGTACAACTGTTAGTTCCTGTAATCGCAGCATTGGGAGGTGTCATATTTGTGTCCGAGGCAATCACTCTTCGTCTAACGATATCGGCCACAATGATACTTGGAGGCATTTTAATAGTGGTTGTAGGTAAATATTATGTTGTTCGGTTACAGTTAAAATATAGGTTGTTCGAAGATTAGCTTTTACCTAGGCCGCTCGATCCTCCCGGAGGATCATTTTAGTTTCGTCCTCAGTTCCGCAATAATTTTACGCGTTTCGGCGATTCGTTCCTCCAGTCCTTCTTTGTAGCGCCACGCCTGATACCTAGCTCGATCTGCCCGTTCGGCGATTTCTTCTTCGATCTCACGCAGGTATTTTTCAGCTTGATCCAGGTTCTCCTGGGTGGTTGCCGGATTGTGAAAGCCACCGCCATCCACGGAGACATAAACCGGTGTTGTATGTGCGGTTTGGCATTTAGCCGCGGTGCATCGGGCAGCAATCCAGATGCCCACGTCCGCAGGTAGTTCAAGATCAATGATAAGCTCGGCGCCCGACTGGTTGGCTTCTTCTGCTGAGACGGACTTAAGGACTTGCCCATGGCCCATAATTTCCAGCCCTCGCAATGGGGCTTTGTCAGGATGACCAAAGGCCTTGGCGGAAATCCGTAAAGTCTGGCCCTTCTTTACCTTTACCACGTCGCCGGGCAATGCGCCGTTGACCTTTAAATCGATCATCGGTCCACTGCTCACGAAAGTATGTCCGGCCTTAAAACTATCCTTCCATTTGTCGAAGGAAAAGGAATCCCCGACATAAGTATAGAAACGGGCGTTGCCTATTTGCGTAATCCTTTCAGAAACCCCCGTTTCCGGGTTCGGCCAAACACCGCACCACGGAAAATCGGACCCGCCCGTGGCTGTCAGTTTAAATCCGAGATCGAGAAAAAAATAGAAGTGATCGGTATGCATGGGACCTTCTTCAACGCAGAATTGCAATAATTCCAGGAAATCGATTTTGCCCACCAGAACGTCCATGGTCATACCCCGGTAGCCATGAAAGGACATTCCCTGATGCGCATAGCCGGACAACCCGTTCAATTCATGAACACGGTCGAACAAACGGTCGTAATAGTAGTATTCCTCATCCATGCGAACGGCCTCGTCGGCCATCAGTGAAATGGTGTGCCCAATTTCGTGGGTCCTTGGTTCTTCCTGTCCGGGCGTCAGAACACGGCCTTTATCCTCATAAACACCTTCATCGCCGAACGCGTATTGCTCAAAGTAGGTGGTCCAGAAATCACCCATGCGCAGCAGGGCCCCAACGTGAACATCTTCAGCCGCGATCCATTTCAGAATGTAGGGATTTTCGCGAGGGGAGCGTTGGATATGGATGTGATCGTCGGCCGAATACCAGCCGCGAGCGGGCATATCGATCCATCGCTTCAATGCGATGTTTTTCGTTATTCGATCTCCTGGCGAAAGATCAAAGTCGTATTCACTGGCCAGAAATTCAAATCCTTTACTGATTACAAGTTTATAGGACCCCGGTTGCATATCCATTTCGAAGCCTCCATCGACATAAAAGGCGCCATCGGGCTGAAACGAGTAACCATCGACTCTGCCATCGCGCCCATACATAACGCCGATGCCGACCTCGGGAATGTTGGCAATCTGGCCGTCGGCATGGGTTATGCGTACGCGGGCTTCGGTTAATTCGCCAGTGGATTCGTCTGAGATTTGGACTGAAAGGTGTGCCGGTTGCTCCTTCCCATTGCCGGCATAAGACGCACCCATAACCGTTATGCAAACGCTAATGCTAATCAGAAAACTGAGTTTGCTTCTTTCTTGCATGGCAATATTTATCATGGCTTCAAGTTCCCCTCCACGGTGTCTATATAACTAACGCGTTCAAAGGCGTTCAAAGGAAAAATCATTCTAAAGCATTATGATTCAAAGCGTCAATAAGGTTTTTTTATAGCGTTATCCTACGGTTGTGATATAGATTCTATAAATTAAGCCTCGGAATAATTTTTCTATTACACCTTTTCAAAGACGAAGGATTTTGTAAAATCTCTCAAATGAAATTCTTTTCTGCTCCCTTGCTTCTGGGATGTCGTCTTTCCATTCGGCGTTCAATTACATACTGCCTGTTTGCAATACTGGTCATTATTCCACGGAGTGTTGCTCACCCTCCTGGTATTGAAAAAACCACTGTTCCACATTCAGGGGTCTTAGCCCGGATATTTCATGAAGGGTAAAGTTTGGCTCGTTATTGCTATTGGAGATGGATTTCTTTGTATTTTGACGTGTACTGGATTTGTTGGACACGGGATTCTCTTATATTCATTGTTTATTGATTAGTGTGTCAGGCGGCTTGTTTTGGTAAAGGGTTTTGTTTTCTCGTTGCCCCCCATGGGGGGCAAATATTTTCCTCGAATTGGACTGGGCTTTGGTAACTCAGAGAGGAATGTTTGCGATATCGGTTGTAGAAGATTTCCACGTATTCGAAGACAGTTGATCGCAGTTCGCGCTCGTCGGCAAAGTGGCGGCCTCGAATCGTGCTGGTCTTGAAGCGGCCGTAGAACGATTCCATGGCCGCGTTGTCGTAGCAGTTGCCTTGGCCGCTCATGCTCGGCTTCATGCCTAGTTCAGAGACCAGCCTCTGATAGTCGTCGCTGGCGTAGGGGCTGCCCCGATCGCTGTGATGAATAATCCCGGTGCGCAGTGTGCCGCGGGTCATGGCCGCGGCTTTGAGGGCCTTGCCAACCAGCTTCGCGTCGTTGTGGTTGGAAACGCTCCAGCCCAGCAGGCGTCGGCTGAACAGGTCCATCACCGTGGCCAAGTACATCCAACCGGCCAGGGTCCGTAGGTAGGTCGTGTCCGCCACCCAGACCTCGTCGATATGGGTCGGCTGGCCATGCTTTTTAAGCACATTGGGGCTGTAACCATAGGGATGGTTACTGTTGGTTTTTAATGGCTTAAAGCGTTTACTCTGGGTGCTTTTGATTCCCATTTCACGCATCAGACGCAGAGCCCGGTCACGGCCGCAATCGATGCCCTCATCATCCTTCAGATGGCGGTGCATTGGCCGATGCCCATAGCGGCCCTTGGCCTCTTTGTGTACCTTCAGGATCGCCCCCTTGATTCCCTCGTCCTCGATCCGCCGGGCCGAGGGCGCTCGGGGCCTCCAGCAGTAATAGCCACTGCGACAAATCCCCATCGCCGAGCATATTTCCTCGATCTTGAAGCGCCCCTCGTTGTCTTTGACAAACTGGTACTTCATTGTTCGTCCTTGGCAAAGTAGCCCACCGTTTTTTTTAGTATCTGGTTGATCCGCTCCGAGCGGCGCAGCTCTTTGCGAAGACGATCTATCTCGGCCGCCATCTCCTTCGGACTGCTCTGTCGCTTTGAGGTGGCTTCGCCCTGCTGATCGTCCAGATAGAGCCTCTTCCACCTATACAATTGGTTGGTGTTGACCCCAAGTTTGGTCGATACCTCGGTGGCGCTCAGACCATCGAGTATCATCAGTTGAACTGCCTCATTTTTGAACTCTATACTGCGTCTTCTTCCCATGCTTCGATTCTCCATTTAGGAGAATCTCGTGTCCACTTTTTCCAGTGCACATCAATTTTGAGCAGATCGTCTTGATTTTTAGGTGTTTTTCAGGGTGTAGAGACACTGCCCCCTTTCCCCCATTGGTTCGGTAGTGCCGGGGGCAGCACCAATGCACCCTTTAGCCCGGATATTTCATGAAGGGTAAAGTTTGGCTCGTTATTGCTATTGGAGATGGATTTCTTTGTATTTTGAGCAGATCGTCTTGATTTTTAGGTGTTTTTCAGGGTGTAGAGACACTGCCCCCTTTCCCCCATTGGTTCGGTAGTGCCGGGGGCAGCACCAATGCACCCTTTAGGTTGGCACCAATCGGCGGGCCGCATGGTTGAAAAGACTGGCCCAAGGATAACTCTCACTTAGGTGAAAGTGAATCGTTCGGGTGTTGCGCACGATGACCGCTCCGATCTTGATTAATTTGAGCCGCAGGGTGTGGCATTGGGCCCGCGCCCACTTCGTCCCTTTTAAGGCTAACCGGCGCATGGCTTCCATCAAGGTGTAGGCCAGCGCCGACAAGAGCAATCGCCACTGATTGGCCCACCATTGATGGGCGCTGGTGCGCTCGCTGAACAATTGCATCTGTTCCTTGATTCGGTTCTCCATTTCACCGCGGCCACAGTATACCTTGTCGTAAAGCTCCTGGGGATCGCCCGGCAGGTTCGTCACCACGAAGCGCGGGTTGGACCCCTGTGCGGTGTGTTCGGCTTTATGGATGACCAACCGCAGCCATCGCCACGAATCGGCAGCATAGACGAAGTCCTGGAATAACCGTTGTTTTTTACCCCTTAGTTCGAACCATTCTTTGGCCTGCTTTTGCAACTGCTGGGCGTCTTGCTGCAAGCGTGCATTGCGAGCCATCCCCACGATGTAACTAACTTCGTTGCGGTCGCACCAAGAGAGTATCCGGTCTCGACAAAATCCACTGTCGGCGCGCCAAATAATCCGCGTACGGGGCCAGCTTTGGCGAATCCGTTTAACCAGCAATTTGAGGATGGCCCCGGCATGCTTGCTGGCATCGATCTTGCTCGGCCGCAGGTAGGCCACCAGCAGCTGATCACCGCAAAAAACATATAGCGGCAGAAAACAGTAATGATCATAATAACCGTGGAAAAAACGTCCCTCCTGGAGCCCGTGCACCGGATTGTCGGTGCCGTCAAAGTCCAGGATGATCTCTTCGGGTTCCTCGGCAAAGGAGCCCATGAACTGTTCGACCAACAGCTCGTTTACCGCAAAGGCCGCCCGCCGATCCTGCCCGTTTTCAAAACGACACAAAGTCGGCGCGCTGGCCAACGTTTCAATGCGCCCCGTTACCGTTTGCAACAATGGATCGTGGCGCAGGGTATCAAAGTCGTTCAAATCCTCATAGCCCGCCACCAGCCCGTAAACGCGCTGCCGCAGCATCCCCAATACCTCATGGCGTACTTTGCCCTTCTGCCGTTTGTCCACTAACTGTCGGGCCGCTCGTTCGGTCAAGCCCAACTGCCGATCCACTTCCCGGATCAAAAGCAGTCCGGCATCCGAAGTAACCTCTCCGCCCTTGAAATCAACCCGCACACGGCGGCCTTTTACCCTTGTCAACTGTAGCTTTAATTGTTTACCTTTTGTCATCGCTGATATTGCTTTAATTATTGATCTATCCTGCTGTATATCAGCAGTTAAGCATATCAACGATACTTTTTTTACGAAATATCCGGGCTAACCGGCGCATGGCTTCCATCAAGGTGTAGGCCAGCGCCGACAAGAGCAATCGCCACTGATTGGCCCACCATTGATGGGCGCTGGTGCGCTCGCTGAACAATTGCATCTGTTCCTTGATTCGGTTCTCCATTTCACCGCGGCCACAGTATACCTTGTCGTAAAGCTCCTGGGGATCGCCCGGCAGGTTCGTCACCACGAAGCGCGGGTTGGACCCCTGTGCGGTGTGTTCGGCTTTATGGATGACCAACCGCAGCCATCGCCACGAATCGGCAGCATAGACGAAGTCCTGGAATAACCGTTGTTTTTTACCCCTTAGCTCGAACCATTCTTTGGCCTGCTTTTGCAACTGCTGGGCGTCTTGCTGCAAGCGTGCATTGCGAGCCATCCCCACGATGTAACTAGAGGCTGTCCCAAAAGGGTGATTTTTGCGAGGGCTTTTGATAGGCGCTCATTTTAGAGGTATTTGCATTTGGGAGAGTATCAACTTTGCTCTCCTATGACGTTAGGATACTGGTTTTGGGGTCCGGTTGCCTGGTTTTCTTTGTATGAGCCGACAGTACGGCTGTGAAAAAGTATTGTCCTTGCTTTTCCGCTCTCTAGGCCGCCGCTTTGGTTTTTAGTTCGTCTTGCTGGGCCAGCATCTTGGCTACTTTCCATAGGTTGTGCGAGAGTACCGACCAGGCTACGCTGATCGAGCGGTTGGCAAAGCCTTTGCTGCGCAACCGCCCGGCCTGCCAGCGATTCTTCAATACCCCGATCCGCCCTTCGGTGCTGGCCCGGCGCTTTTGCAATTGTCTGAACAGTGGTTCCTCCATCCGTTTTTTCAACTGCTTCGGATCGCGTGGACAGAGCGCGTCGTAGATTCCCTCCTGGGCTAACTGCCGGCGGGCCCGCTGGGAGGCAAATCCCCGGTCCGCGCACATGGCCGCTATGGGTTCTTCCAGGTTGAAGCGGTTCTGTCTTTGCAAACTCTCTTGCATTTGTTCATTTTCGCTTGGAGTTCGGCTGCCGTAGAGTTTCCAGTCCAGCAGGTACCCTTCAACGCTTTCTCCCAAAAACAGGGTGTTGCCGAACTCGACCTCTTGGCCCGCTTTACCTCGCACAATCACCTGCCCATCGAGTTCGTAAACACTCAAGACTTTCTCTGCGTTTTTCACCTGGCGGCCGCCAATGATCCGCTCGTGCGCCTGTTTGATGACCACCGGGATTTGCTCGCTCATGCGCTCCATCCGGGCGAGGATCTGTTGGACCTGTTTTTCGCTGTAATCGCTTTGCTCCCAGCAGGCTTGCAATAATTCCCGGTGACTGCGGGCATGCTCCCCGATCCGTTTGAGCAGCTTTTTCATCTGCCTCAAGATACCCTTGCGCTGCCGCGCGCTGTCCTTTCGCCGCCGGCTGTGGGTCATCTGTATGCACAGCCGATTCATCTGCCGAGCCAAGGGCTCCGGTTCGATCGGCATGCGATGGCGCAAACCGGCCTTCTCGCGGATCAGCCGGATCGCTTTGAGCAACGTGCCGGCTACATCCTTGAGTAATACCCAGTCCGTCGGCCAATGAATGTTAGCCTCCAAACAGGTGCCGTCGATCAGGCAAATGGTGGTGTCAATCGGCTTGTCCAATCCCACCTGCCGGGCCAGAAGGGCATCGCCCACCACCTCAGTCAAGGTCCGGTGCAAGGCCCTCAACTGCTCTTCGCTGAAAAACTTCGAGGCCCGCTCCAGGGTGCTTTTGGAGATGCCCCTGATGCCATCGATCTGCCGGACACGGCAAAAGTCGGCCAACAGATCGCTGCTGCCCAGAGCCCGCGACAAATGCCGAAACGAAATCCCTCCGAGCAGACGGCCCAGCGTATCCATGCGCAGTGCCTTGATGGCAAAACTGGCCCGCTGCCGCCGGGCCTTTAGACCCATTGGCGGCCACCCCTCCAAGGCCAGCTCAATGGCCTGCGATTCCACCTCCGAGTCGATCAGCAGCCGATCGATTCGATCAATGGTGGCGCGGAAGTTATCGTAATCGAGGCACCGGTCGACCACAGTTAAAGCTGGACGCAGGAGGCATTGGATGGCTATATTTTTCATAGAAAGGGCTATATTGATTTTCGCTAACTCAATTATAGAACCCTTTTTTGGCCGGATCGAGCAAAAACTTGCTCTTTCCGGCTCTTTCTATCAACGTCATCCAGTTGACTATAAAATCTTTATATTTTTGGGACAGCCTCTAACTAACTTCGTTGCGGTCGCACCAAGAGAGTATCCGGTCTCGACAAAATCCACTGTCGGCGCGCCAAATAATCCGCGTACGGGGCCAGCTTTGGCGAATCCGTTTAACCAGCAATTTGAGGATGGCCCCGGCATGCTTGCTGGCATCGATCTTGCTCGGCCGCAGGTAGGCCACCAGCAGCTGATCACCGCAAAAAACATATAGCGGCAGAAAACAGTAATGATCATAATAACCGTGGAAAAAACGTCCCTCCTGGAGCCCGTGCACCGGATTGTCGGTGGCGTCAAAGTCCAGGATGATCTCTTCGGGTTCCTCGGCAAAGGAGCCCATGAACTGTTCGACCAACAGCTCGTTTACCGCAAAGGCCGCCCGCCGATCCTGCCCGTTTTCAAAACGACACAAAGTCGGCGCGCTGGCCAACGTTTCAATGCGCCCCGTTACCGTTTGCAACAATGGATCGTGGCGCAGGGTATCAAAGTCGTTCAAATCCTCATAGCCCGCCACCAGCCCGTAAACGCGCTGCCGCAGCATCCCCACTCATGGCGTACTTTGCCCTTCTGCCGTTTGTCCACTAACTGTCGGGCCGCTCGTTCGGTCAAGCCCAACTGCCGATCCACTTCCCGGATCAAAAGCAGTCCGGCATCCGAAGTAACCTCTCCGCCCTTGAAATCAACCCGCACACGGCGGCCTTTTACCCTTGTCAACTGTAGCTTTAATTGTTTACCTTTTGTCATCGCTGATATTGCTTTAATTATTGATCTATCCTGCTGTATATCAGCAGTTAAGCATATCAACGATACTTTTTTTACGAAATATCCGGGTTAGCCTTGGCCAATGCCTTACTGACTAACCATCCCTACCTCCTGAAACCGGAGAGTCGCCGTTCACTCAGATCCTTGATGGCGGAAACTGACCTGCCAGAGCCAAATGCTTTTCCGCAAGCGCGTTTCATCAAACTTCTCGAATCGGTCCAAACCACGATTCCGGTCATTTGGGAAAACGGCGTCAAACCCAACATAGCCTCGCTGGGTGCCGTGTCTTTACCCGGAGATCGCGGAGGCATTCTATTTCAATTCTCAAAAGGTCAAGACCCAATAAGCTTCAAGACAACTACTGCGTTCAAGACAACTACTGCGGACCTGGCCTATATTGAAAAATACCTAACCATCCCGCTTGCCTCATCGGGAACGACCTGGACCCTCCTCACCCTCGAAAACGTGCCTGACGGGCTCACCTTCCTTTACGCATCCTTGGAGCAGGAGGACGGCAGCATAACTTCCTATCCCTTCCAGGTAACCGCCCCCAAGCCAGGCCGTTTGCAACTGACCGTTTTATCGGACGACACCGCCAACCCCACCCCGGCCATGATTCAACTCAAGTGGCTCTTCGACGGCAGCCTTCGATCTCCCCATAACGCCCTCAATATGGCACCGCAATTCGATTCGCAGGCACAGGCCCACAACCGGCCCGCAGGAAGCAGATTCTTGCAACTTCCCGGTATTCCCAAAAGCGATTATTGGATCGTACCCGGCCCCATCGACATGATGATACCTCCCGGCCAATGGCAAATCTCCATCTTGCGGGGACTTGAGCACTTGCAGGTAATCGATACCGTCTCGATCTCCTCGGGAGAAACCGTCAAAAAGACTTATAAACCCAAACGTTGGACCAATATGGCTGCAAAGGGCTGGTATTCCGGTGACGACCACGTACATGCCCAGATAATGAGCCAAAGCGATGCGGACAACCTCATGCAATGGGCAATGGCCGAAGATCTCAGGATCGTCAACCTACTCGAAATGGGCGACCATGAACGCACCTATTTCCAGCAGCGGGCATTTGGAGAGCAAGGACGTATCCATAAAGACAATACCATTTTGGTTCCAGGTCAGGAGGACCCGCGAATTGGATACCTGGGGCATACCATTGCATTAAATATTACGATGCCTGTGCGCGACACCACCAAGTATTTCCTCCACGACTGGGTTTACGACCGAGTCCATGAGCTGGGAGGACTATATGGTTATGCCCACGTCAACCGGGAAAAATTCACCATCCACCGCGACATGAGCCTGAATATCCCCAAAAATAAAGTAGATTTCGTGGAGCTGCTTCAGTTTAACATCCTGGGCACCAGGCTATATTACGATTTTCTAAATTTAGGGTATAAAGTTACGGCATCTGCTGGGTCTGACGTACCTTGGGGAGCTACTATGGGAGAGGTCCGCGTCTATGCTTTCGTGCAGGACAAAGACTTCACCAGCGATGACAAAAGGTAAACAATTAAAGCTACAGTTGACAAGGGTAAAAGGCCGCCGTGTGCGGGTTGATTTCAAGGGCGGAGAGGTTACTTCGGATGCCGGACTGCTTTTGATCCGGGAAGTGGATCGGCAGTTGGGCTTGACCGAACGAGCGACCCGACAGTTAGTGGACAAACGGCAGAAGGGCAAAGTACGCCATGAGGTATTGGGGATGCTGCGGCAGCGCGTTTACGGGCTGGTGGCGGGCTATGAGGATTTGAACGACTTTGATACCCTGCGCCACGATCCATTGTTGCAAACGGTAACGGGGCGCATTGAAACGTTGGCCAGCGCGCCGACTTTGTGTCGTTTTGAAAACGGGCAGGATCGGCGGGCGGCCTTTGCGGTAAACGAGCTGTTGGTCGAACAGTTCATGGGCTCCTTTGCCGAGGAACCCGAAGAGATCATCCTGGACTTTGACGCCACCGACAATCCGGTGCACGGGCTCCAGGAGGGACGTTTTTTCCACGGTTATTATGATCATTACTGTTTTCTGCCGCTATATGTTTTCTGCGGTGATCAGCTGCTGGTGGCCTACCTGCGGCCGAGCAAGATCGATGCCAGCAAGCATGCCGGGGCCATCCTCAAATTGCTGGTTAAACGGATTCGCCAAAGCTGGCCCCGTACGCGGATTATTTGGCGCGCCGACAGTGGATTTTGTCGAGACCGGATACTCTCTTGGTGCGACCGCAACGAAGTTAGTTACATCGTGGGGATGGCTCGCAATGCACGCTTGCAGCAAGACGCCCAGCAGTTGCAAAAGCAGGCCAAAGAATGGTTCGAACTAAGGGGTAAAAAACAACGGTTATTCCAGGACTTCGTCTATGCTGCCGATTCGTGGCGATGGCTGCGGTTGGTCATCCATAAAGCCGAACACACCGCACAGGGGTCCAACCCGCGCTTCGTGGTGACGAACCTGCCAGGCGATCCCCAGGAGCTTTACGACAAGGTATACTGTGGCCGCGGTGAAATGGAGAACCGAATCAAGGAACAGATGCAATTGTTCAGCGAGCGCACCAGCGCCCATCAATGGTGGGCCAATCAGTGGCGATTGCTCTTGTCGGCGCTGGCCTACACCTTGATGGAAGCCATGCGCCGGTTAGCCTTAAAAGGGACGAAGTGGGCGCGGGCCCAATGCCACACCCTGCGGCTCAAATTAATCAAGATCGGAGCGGTCATCGTGCGCAACACCCGAACGATTCACTTTCACCTAAGTGAGAGTTATCCTTGGGCCTTGTTTTGGTAAAGTCTTTTCAACCATGCGGCCCGCCGATTGGTGCCAACCTAAAGGGTGCATTGGTGCTGCCCCCGGCACTACCGAACCAATGGGGGAAAGGGGGCAGTGTCTCTACACCCTGAAAAACACCTAAAAATCAAGACGATCTGCTCAAAATACAAAGAAATCCATCTCCAATAGCAATAACGAGCCAAACTTTACCCTTCATGAAATATCCGGGCTAACCCTAAAGGTGCTCAGACCATCGAGTATCATCAGTTGAACTGCCTCAATTTAGGAGAATCTCGTGCTAGATTGGTGCCAACCTAAAGGGTGCATTGGTGCTGCCCCCGGCACTACCGAACCAATGGGGGAAAGGGGGCAGTGTCTCTACACCCTGAAAAACACCTAAAAATCAAGACGATCTGCTCAAAATACAAAGAAATCCATCTCCAATAGCAATAACGAGCCAAACTTTACCCTTCATGAAATATCCGGGCTAACCCTAAAGGTGAAAGCTAGAGCTTGGGGACATCCCGATCGCCTGACTCCTACCCGTCTCGAAATCGTCAAACATGGAGAAGTCATCAAGTCGGCCACTCAATCCGGCTCATCACACCATGAACTGCGACTCGAATTCGATCTGGACCCCGGAATGGGTTACTGGTTGGCTGCTCGGGCTTATGCCAATGATGGATCAGCCGCCCATACAACTCCCATTTATATAAGCCGTCCCCCCTTTCGTTTCTGGGATTATGACCAGGCCCTTAGCCTGATCGACCGGCAAATGAGCAGCCTGCAGGAAATCGAAGATAAGATCCATTCCGTTATGGCTTTGCCCCAATCAAAGCCCTCCGCAGATTCCCTAAATGCAGAAAGCGGATCTCTCATTGGACTATGGTATGGCAACTCCAACCTGATGCGCCCCAAGGAAGTGGATACCTTCAAATTTCGGTAGTGTATTAAGTAGGAATGGTGGCTAATTCTTGATTATATTGATGAATGAAAAGTCTCAGACAGGTTTCATGCATACTCTTAAGCTTGGAAAAGGAGAGGGTTTTGCGTGTGAAACGACCCAGTCGTTGGCGCAGGGTATTGTTCCATCGTTCCACATGGGCCGTTTCACCGGTTTCTTTTCCCACGGAGCGGTTATGAGGAAAGACTTCATCATAAGTGCTCCAAAAGTCGCTGTAGGTGGCACATCTTTTGTAGGCCCGTGGCAGACGCTCGTAAAGTTCCCGGCAACGATACCAATCCCGAGGCCCAATGGCATAGGAGAGGATTTGACGGGTGCGTCGGCAAAGAGCGATCCAAACCCATTGGGCATCGCTCTTGCGCCCCACAAAAGACCACAGTTCGTCCAGTTCAATGACATCATGGCGGCGGGCCGCAAGAATCGTGCTTTTGAGCGGTCGCAGCGATTGTCGTTTTTTTTAACCAACTCAAAACGGTGTTGGGACTCACCCCGAAGGCGCGCTGTAAACCGCGTAGACTGCTGCGTTCCTGATAGACTCGAAGGATCATTTCTTTTTGCTCTTCGGTGTATTTCACTGTGGGGTTTTCGCGGCTTTGTTTACCACAATCATGGCAGCGGTAGCGCTGTTTATGGTTGGGCGTCTTGCCAAATTTAATGATATTTTCACTTCCACAGTGCCGACAATTAATAATTTTAGTAACCATGCACTAAGAATAAACTGCCTAACGCTATTTGTACAGCTAAAAATACAAAATAACATTCTTTTTTTATACACTACCCAAATTTCCAGGGCAAACGTGGCCTCAAAATAGTGAACGTGGCGGGAATTGGTCGGCTAAGTGGAAAGGTATTCTGACCCTGCCCCCCGGCGCCCCCCAATCCATCAATCTTTTTATGGATTCCAGTGGGTCGGCAAGCCTTTACATAGACGGCCAGGCTATCATTCAAAAAGAGGCTCGGGGAGAAGAATCGGCCCCCATTCAACTTCAGCCCAATACTCCTTACGAAGTCGAGTTGATTTATATGAATCAAAATCCGCCACGAAGCTACCTCAACCTCTCATGGAGCGCAAACGGCATCGACAAGCAACCCATTCCATCCGCATGGTTCGCCTACCGCAAGCAAGACCATGCCGCTGTTCAACATGCCGTTGAAATTGAAGTCGACACCTTCCAACTCCAGGAACAGGCAGAAAACCTCTTAGACAGTGTAGAAGAAGCTCGCCTCGTCTATCGGGGCCTACGCGCTAAATGGAGGAAAGAAATGCCGCATCGCGAAAGTGATGTGCACTGGAAAAAGTGGACACGAGATTCTCCTAAATGGAGAATCGAAGCATGGGAAGAAGACGCTTTAGTATAGAGTTCAAAAATGAGGCAGTTCAACTGATGATACTCGATGGTCTGAGCGCCACCGAGGTATCGACCAAACTTGGGGTCAACACCAACCAATTGTATAGGTGGAAGAGGCTCTATCTGGACGATCAGCAGGGCGAAGCCACCTCAAAGCGACAGAGCAGTCCGAAGGAGATGGCGGCCGAGATAGATCGTCTTCGCAAAGAGCTGCGCCGCTCGGAGCGGATCAACCAGATACTAAAAAAACGGTGGGCTACTTTGCCAAGGACGAACAATGAAGTACCAGTTTGTCAAAGACAACGAGGGGCGCTTCAAGATCGAGGAAATATGCTCGGCGATGGGGATTTGTCGCAGTGGCTATTACTGCTGGAGGCACCGAGCGCCCTCGGCCCGGCGGATCGAGGACGAGGGAATCAAGGGGGCGATCCTGAAGGTACACAAAGAGGCCAAGGGCCGCTATGGGCATCGGCCAATGCACCGCCATCTGAAGGATGATGAGGGCATCGATTGCGGCCGTGACCGGGCTCTGCGTCTGATGCGTGAAATGGGAATCAAAAGCACCCAGAGTAAACGCTTTAAGCCATTAAAAACCAACAGTAACCATCCCTATGGTTACAGCCCCAATGTGCTTAAAAAGCATGGCCAGCCGACCCATATCGACGAGGTCTGGGTGGCGGACACGACCTACCTACGGACCCTGGCCGGTTGGATGTACTTGGCCACGGTGATGGACCTGTTCAGCCGACGCCTGCTGGGCTGGAGCGTTTCCAACCACAACGACGCGAAGCTGGTTGGCAAGGCCCTCAAAGCCGCGGCCATGACCCGCGGCACACTGCGCACCGGGATTATTCATCACAGCGATCGGGGCAGCCCCTACGCCAGCGACGACTATCAGAGGCTGGTCTCTGAACTAGGCATGAAGCCGAGCATGAGCGCCCAAGGCAACTGCTACGACAACGCGGCCATGGAATCGTTCTACGGCCGCTTCAAGACCAGCACGATTCGAGGCCGCCACTTTGCCGACGAGCGCGAACTGCGATCAACTGTCTTCGAATACGTGGAAATCTTCTACAACCGATATCGCAAACATTCCTCTCTGAGTTACCAAAGCCCAGTCCAATTCGAGGAAAATATTTGCCCCCCATGGGGGGCAACGAGAAAACAAAACCCTTTACCAAAACAAGCCGCCTGACACACTAATCAATAAACAATGAATATAAGAGAATCCCGTGTCCAACAAATCCAGTGCACATCAGGGGATCATAAAGGATTGCCCTTCCAAATGGATGCGGATTAGTTTCCTTTCCAGATGAGTTTTGACTCAAAATTGATTAGAAAAAAGGATTCCAAGTTCGGGCGAGTATTAGCGACAGTCTTGTTGGGCTTTATAGTTGTTTTCTTCATCTACCCTTCCCAGGCCCAAAAATATGAAGAAAAGCCGAAATCAACCACAACAGCGAGTGCACCTCCTGAGTTCAATAAGTCCTGGATTGTTCCGGACTTGGGCCTGGAAATGGCCTGGATCGAGCCGGGGAGCTTTACGATGGGCAGTCCGGCCAGCGAGAAGAATCGGGATGATGATGAGCGTCAGCACCAAGTGAGTCTGACGAAGGGATTTTGGCTGGGAAAGTATGAGGTGACCCAGGGAGAGTGGGAGACATTGATGGGGAACAACCCGAGTCGCTTTTTTAAGAGTGCGGAAAAGCGGGCGCCTGTGGAGGGGGTGAGTTGGGAGGAGGCGATGGCCTTTTGCCGCAAACTGACGGAGCGCGAGCGCAGTGCCGGGCGACTGCCGCGCGGGTATGAATACAGCCTACCGACGGAGGCGCAGTGGGAGTATGCCTGCCGTGCGGGGACGCGCAGCGCCTTCAGCTATGGGAGCAGTTTGAGTTCACGCCAGGCGAATTTCGAAGGCAATTATCCCTATGGGGGAGCGAGCAAGGGGCCGTATCTCAAAAAAACCGCCCCGGTGGGAAGTTATGCTTCCAATGATTGGGGCCTTTATGACATGCATGGAAACGTATGGGAATGGTGTTATGATTGGAAAGGAAACTATACGATGGGGACAGCGACGGACCCGGCAGGACCTTCAAGCGGCTCGGCCCGCGTGGAACGCGGCGGCAGTTGGAACGACTACGCGAGGAGCTGCCGTTCGGCTCTCCGCGGCAGCAGCACGCCAGGCGCTCGCAGCATCCTCCTCGGCTTCCGCCTGGCCCTCAGGGCCGTTCCTTAAAAGGGGAGCTGCCGGGCGCTGGTTGGCTTGTTCCAAAAGAGTTTGTGGCGGTATAAGGGTTGAATGCCCAGAATGAACAAAAAGGGAAAAAGAACTCCTGATTTGGCACCCTTCGACAAACTTACTTGCAAAAATCGTTAAAGATTTTATGGTAACCAATCACGGCTGCGTCGACGCTGCCTAAAATATGTTCGGCTAGCAAAGAAGGCTCACATTGATGAAACGAAATGATCGGCGAGGTTACACTTTGGCCCGGTTGATTAAGAATCTAAGATATACCGTTAGCATGATCTTTTGCTTGCGGGGTGCATCCGTGTGCGTGGATCAAGCCACGGATGGGGAAGTCTCCGTCCTTGAGGTGCTTGCTCGGGTTCAAGCGCATGAGTTTCATCCGCTTGATGACGATCACGCCTTCACTCATGACAGAACCTTAAAACAGGGCGGGATCGCGGACCTTACAGATAGCGACTGGAGGGAGCGCCTATTGGCGGTAATGGATCTGGTACGTAGTGAGATGGATGACGTTAACGAGATTGTAAAGGGGCTGACACACAACGATGAACACGTGCGTCAAGTGTGTGCCATGGCGCTTGGGATTCTCAGGGCGCACACCGCAATTGGGCACTTGGAGGGTGTTGTTCGCGATGACGCGAATGCTATGGTGCGCTCACAAGCAGTTATTGCGCTTGGGCAGATTGAGTCAAAGGCCTCACTAGCCCGGATATTTCGTAAAAAAAGTATCGTTGATATGCTTAACTGCTGATATACAGCAGGATAGATCAATAATTAAAGCAATATCAGCGATGACAAAAGGTAAACAATTAAAGCTACAGTTGACAAGGGTAAAAGGCCGCCGTGTGCGGGTTGATTTCAAGGGCGGAGAGGTTACTTCGGATGCCGGACTGCTTTTGATCCGGGAAGTGGATCGGCAGTTGGGCTTGACCGAACGAGCGGCCCGACAGTTAGTGGACAAACGGCAGAAGGGCAAAGTACGCCATGAGGTCTTGGGGATGCTGCGGCAGCGCGTTTACGGGCTGGTGGCGGGCTATGAGGATTTGAACGACTTTGATACCCTGCGCCACGATCCATTGTTGCAAACGGTAACGGGGCGCATTGAAACGTTGGCCAGCGCGCCGACTTTGTGTCGTTTTGAAAACGGGCAGGATCGGCGGGCGGCCTTTGCGGTAAACGAGCTGTTGGTCGAACAGTTCATGGGCTCCTTTGCCGAGGAACCCGAAGAGATCATCCTGGACTTTGACGCCACCGACAATCCGGTGCACGGGCTCCAGGAGGGACGTTTTTTCCACGGTTATTATGATCATTACTGTTTTCTGCCGCTATATGTTTTTTGCGGTGATCAGCTGCTGGTGGCCTACCTGCGGCCGAGCAAGATCGATGCCAGCAAGCATGCCGGGGCCATCCTCAAATTGCTGGTTAAACGGATTCGCCAAAGCTGGCCCCGTACGCGGATTATTTGGCGCGCCGACAGTGGATTTTGTCGAGACCGGATACTCTCTTGGTGCGACCGCAACGAAGTTAGTTACATCGTGGGGATGGCTCGCAATGCACGCTTGCAGCAAGACGCCCAGCAGTTGCAAAAGCAGGCCAAAGAATGGTTCGAACTAAGGGGTAAAAAACAACGGTTATTCCAGGACTTCGTCTATGCTGCCGATTCGTGGCGATGGCTGCGGTTGGTCATCCATAAAGCCGAACACACCGCACAGGGGTCCAACCCGCGCTTCGTGGTGACGAACCTGCCGGGCGATCCCCAGGAGCTTTACGACAAGGTATACTGTGGCCGCGGTGAAATGGAGAACCGAATCAAGGAACAGATGCAATTGTTCAGCGAGCGCACCAGCGCCCATCAATGGTGGGCCAATCAGTGCCGATTGCTCTTGTCGGCGCTGGCCTACACCTTGATGGAAGCCATGCGCCGGTTAGCCTTAAAAGGGACGAAGTGGGCGCGGGCCCAATGCCACACCCTGCGGCTCAAATTAATCAAGATCGGAGCGGTCATCGTGCGCAACACCCGAACGATTCACTTTCACCTAAGTGAGAGTTATCCTTGGGCCAGTCTTTTCAACCATGCGGCCCGCCGATTGGTGCCAACCTAAAGGGTGCATTGGTGCTGCCCCCGGCACTACCGAACCAATGGGGGAAAGGGGGCAGTGTCTCTACACCCTGAAAAACACCTAAAAATCAAGACGATCTGCTCAAAATACAAAGAAATCCATCTCCAATAGCAATAACGAGCCAAACTTTACCCTTCATGAAATATCCGGGCTAGCACTATTGCGTGAACGGTTGAAAGAGGATCCCTCCGGGGATGTGCAGCACCAATGCGAGCTAGCGATTGATCAGATTCAAAAACAAATGGGAACGACAAAAGAACAGTTGTCTGCATTCCGGGCTTTGGATGCATCGCGTTTCGAATCAGTGGAAGTAGGCAGAGCGGCACCAGATTTCGAACTGCAGGACACGGAAAGCAAGATGTGGAGGCTCAGTGATTTTCGGGAGAAGAAGTGGGTGGTATTGATCTGGATTTTCGCGGATTGGTGTCCGGTTTGTCACGGTGAGTTTCGTGAATTGATGAAAATGCGGGCCGAGTTCGAGAAAGAGGGGGTGCAGGTCTTTACGATTGAGTGCCACGATCGCTATCGAGGGCGGGTCATGGTGGGAAAAGAACTGGATCCGACATACTGGTTTGCAGAGCAGTCATTCCAGCAGGCTTATACTGAGCAGATTTGGTGGCCGCATTTGTTGGATCGAGCAGGCGCAGTAGGCGCGATCTACGGCGTGGACCCAATGGCATTCGCTGTTCACGCGGAGTATATCAATCGACCCGCCACAGTGATCGTGGATCCGGTTGGCGTAGTGCGGTTGGCTTATTACGGGACCTACTGGGGAGACCGGCCAACGATTGAGCAAACGCTGGAAATGATTCGCGCCCGTCAATTTGAATTTGAGCATCCGAAACGCCTAAAACTGCCTGAGACAAAGTAAGCGTTTTTCGTCGCAGACCTCTATCTCAGTTACCCGACTTAAACAACAAACGCTGAATCGGATCCCCGGGACTGATTGAAGAAGCCAGCCACGTGTCCACAGCAACTTATACCAAATCGCAAAAGGATTGATAAAGATTAAAAAACAGCTATAAAGGCGGAATGAGAAGATATATGGGAACCGATGAAGACCGTGAACGTATCAAGAAATTGCTCAACAAAGAGGCTGTCGGCTGGCGTAAAGAGCGTTTGGTGGCATTAAAAATGGGCTTCCAGCCGCACCACAGCATTGATGAAATTGGAGCCATCGTGGGCCGAGGCAAAGCGACGATCCAGCGTTGGTTTGACAAATATCGTGCTGCAGGGCTCGGGGCGGTGCTTACACGCGCCTACAAAGGCGGGATCAAAAGCCGTTGCGACAAAGAGGTGGAGGCCTTCTTGCTCAATGGTTTGAAGGTCGCGCGCTGGAACACAGCCGTTCAGGCGGGGCAAGAGCTGGAGCGACATTTCGGGCGCTCCTTCGCCTACAAGACGGTGTGGCGATGGCTAAAAAAATGCGCCGGGGTGCTTCGAGTCCCTCGCCCCGTGCATGAGAAACGGGACTCGGCAAAAGCGGAAGCGTTCAAGCGAGACTTTTTTAAGATCCTCCAGGAGCTTTCCCTCACCCGAGGCAATCGGGTTCGGGTGTGGTTTGCCGATGAAAGCCGTTTTGGTTTGCTTCCGGTGTACCGCCGGTGCTGGACGCAAAGAGGGCTTCGGCCGCACAAAAAATATCAGACAAGATACCAGTGGAGCTACTGTTACGAAGCCCTCGACGTGGTCAACGGCGAGATGGTATGCATCCAAACCCCTAGCACGAATCTACAGTGGACGGAGGCTTTCCTCCAACAGATCAAAAAGCAATATCCTGAGGAGGAACATGTGGTTGTATGGGACGGGGCAGGCTTCCATCCGCACGACTCGGAGCACCCCAACGTCCCCCCGGGCATACATATCGTGAATTTGCCGCCGTATAGTCCTGAACTCAACCCGATTGAAAGACTTTGGGATATGATACAGGATCAAACGGCCAACAGACTGTGGCCGAGCATTGAGCGACTCGAAGAAGTCGTCGCAACCCATCTCAAAGACTGGTGGGAGGACACTGAAAAAGTCCTCTCTTTAGTTGGCGGAGGCTGGCAGCACATTCAAGCAAACGCTTCTGCCAAATAACTTATTATCATACCTAATGAGATTTGGTATTACCAGCTTTCAAATCATCCTTAAACCGCCACAAATTCCCTTGGAACAAGCGCACCTGCCCCTCGTCTGCGGGTTATCACATATTATGGTTTCCGCACTCGACCCAGAACGAAAATCAAACCGAGTCCTGCCGAGAGCAAGCCCACTGTCTCCGGCTCGGGTATACCATGCACCGCGATAGAGTAGGTGCGCGGGTTATTGTCCCAGATAGTGTTCTGAAACTGCGTCCCTCCCAAGGCCGAGAGATCAGGGATCGTCCCCATATAAGGGGCGAGGGTGGTTATTGGCTCCGACGGCCAATCATGGTTGTTAATCGTTCCAAAAACCGCGCCCGGAGAATCAAAGGCCACCGAAGGCACCGTGTTATTGGGATACCACCAGGAAATCAAATCGCCCGATTCAACCGGAATCTCGTTTGTCAGGGAAAAGGTGTTTAGCCCCAAGGACGCGACCGTCTCCAATTCACTGGAGCCGATGTGTTGCCATTCGCTTCCAAAATCCCGGTAGATCAGTAATTGAATCTGCCCGCCGCTTTGTTTCGCCCATATGCTCCATGAGTCGATCGACCCGGTTACCGATATGGGCGCATTTAGATCGGTCCACAGGATGCCGTCCGCTCCGTCAACGAAGGCTCGATCAACGAGATCGTTTCCGCCGATTATGACTGCATGGACAGCCTGGGGACATATTGCCGCCATAACCACCGCCACCGTAAAAAACCAACGAATTATCACTTGCACCGCACTCCTACTGTAGAGGCTGTCCCAAAAGGGTGATTTTTGCGAGGGCTTTTGATAGGCGCTCATTCTAGAGGTATTTGCATTTGGGAGAGTATCAACTTTGCTCTCCTATGACGTTAGGATACTGGTTTTGGGGTCCGGTTGCCTGGTTTTCTTTGTATGAGCCGACAGTACGGCTGTGAAAAAGTATTGTCCTTGCTTTTCCGCTCTCTAGGCCGCCGCTTTGGTTTTTAGTTCGTCTTGCTGGGCCAGCATCTTGGCTACTTTCCATAGGTTGTGCGAGAGTACCGACCAGGCTACGCTGATCGAGCGGTTGGCAAAGCCTTTGCTGCGCAACCGCCCGGCCTGCCAGCGATTCTTCAATACCCCGATCCGCCCTTCGGTGCTGGCCCGGCGCTTTTGCAATTGTCTGAACAGTGGTTCCTCCATCCGTTTTTTCAACTGCTTCGGATCGCGTGGACAGAGCGCGTCGTAGATTCCCTCCTGGGCTAACTGCCGGCGGGCCCGCTGGGAGGCAAATCCCCGGTCCGCGCACATGGCCGCTATGGGTTCTTCCAGGTTGAAGCGGTTCTGTCTTTGCAAACTCTCTTGCATTTGTTCATTTTCGCTTGGAGTTCGGCTGCCGTAGAGTTTCCAGTCCAGCAGGTACCCTTCAACGCTTTCTCCCAAAAACAGGGTGTTGCCGAACTCGACCTCTTGGCCCGCTTTACCTCGCACAATCACCTGCCCATCGAGTTCGTAAACACTCAAGACTTTCTCTGCGTTTTTCACCTGGCGGCCGCCAATGATCCGCTCGTGCGCCTGTTTGATGACCACCGGGATTTGCTCGCTCATGCGCTCCATCCGGGCGAGGATCTGTTGGACCTGTTTTTCGCTGTAATCGCTTTGCTCCCAGCAGGCTTGCAATAATTCCCGGTGACTGCGGGCATGCTCCCCGATCCGTTTGAGCAGCTTTTTCATCTGCCTCAAGATACCCTTGCGCTGCCGCGCGCTGTCCTTTCGCCGCCGGCTGTGAGTCCTGTGAGTCATCTGTATGCACAGCCGATTCATCTGCCGAGCCAAGGGCTCCGGTTCGATCGGCATGCGATGGCGCAAACCGGCCTTCTCGCGGATCAGCCGGATCGCTTTGAGCAACGTGCCGGCTACATCCTTGAGTAATACCCAGTCCGTCGGCCAATGAATGTTAGCCTCCAAACAGGTGCCGTCGATCAGGCAAATGGTGGTGTCAATCGGCTTGTCCAATCCCACCTGCCGGGCCAGAAGGGCATCGCCCACCACCTCAGTCAAGGTCCGGTGCAAGGCCCTCAACTGCTCTTCGCTGAAAAACTTCGAGGCCCGCTCCAGGGTGCTTTTGGAGATGCCCCTGATGCCATCGATCTGCCGGACACGGCAAAAGTCGGCCAACAGATCGCTGCTGCCCAGAGCCCGCGACAAATGCCGAAACGAAATCCCTCCGAGCAGACGGCCCAGCGTATCCATGCGCAGTGCCTTGATGGCAAAACTGGCCCGCTGCCGCCGGGCCTTTAGACCCATTGGCGGCCACCCCTCCAAGGCCAGCTCAATGGCCTGCGATTCCACCTCCGAGTCGATCAGCAGCCGATCGATTCGATCAATGGTGGCGCGGAAGTTATCGTAATCGAGGCACCGGTCGACCACAGTTAAAGCTGGACGCAGGAGGCATTGGATGGCTATATTTTTCATAGAAAGGGCTATATTGATTTTCGCTAACTCAATTATAGAACCCTTTTTTGGCCGGATCGAGCAAAAACTTGCTCTTTCCGGCTCTTTTTATCAACGTCATCCAGTTGACTATAAAATCTTTATATTTTTGGGACAGCCTCTATCTAATCCTAAATTGCAAGCTCGCACCCTCAAAAATCCAACAATGTTGGATGAAGAGTGCCAATTTAGGGGTTCATTTCCCCCTTTTGTTCATTATGGGGATTCAACCCTTATACCGCCACAAATTCCCTTGGAACTTGTCTAGATTTCCTATGGCTCCTGTCTTTATTTCCGCAATTCCCGGCAGAGGCCATAGGAAAGGCCCGCAGTCAGCAGGCATGCCAAAATACTGGCCCAATTGGGGAAAAGCATTCCGTTTAGGTGGATTTCCCAACCAAAAACAAGGCGGAGGAAGTGGACCAGAAAGACCAAGGCAAATATGACCACCGCTATTTGAGAAAACGGTCTTTTCGCAGGTGCAGTTTTGTCATTCATTTCTTTCAACTCACCCATTACCTGAAATTATCGGCAATTCAATAAGCTTTGGCAATTTTTTCTGATATCTGCCGGTCAATTACTGCCCTTCCGCCCTCTTTGGACAAGATCGGGGGGTAGCCGTCCCATGCATGCATTGTTTGCAGCTTCTTTCTATTACAGGCACCATCACTTCACAAACTTCTGCACGCGCATGCCCCAGTAGACGTCGCCAACGTAGACGCTGCCATTTTTGCCAACTGTGATGTCATGCGCCCAGATCAACTGGCCGTCGTATTTGCCGTAGCTGCTCCATTTGCCAATAATGTTACCTTCGAGGTCGAGCTGGAGAAAATGGCTACGCGGCGTGATCGCCGCCCCTATATCGCCTCCATCGACGACATATAGAAAGTCGTCCGCGCTTACCGCCAAGCCCCAAGGCCTGCCGAGCGCCTCGCTTTTCCATGCCGCTAGAAATTTTCCTTCGCTGTCAAAAACCTGAATCCGCCCGTTGCTGCGATCCGCAACATAAATCCGGCCTTCGGCATCGAGCGCAATACCATGCGGAAGGTCGAATTCGCCCTCTGCCGTTCCTTTATTGCCCCAGTCGAATAAGAAGCTGCCGTCTCCTGCGAATTTGGCTACGCGGTTGTTGCCGTAGCCGTCGGCAACATAAAACTCACCATTTGGCGCAACAGCAATATCTGTTGGACTATTGAAATGTTCGCCGTCGTCGCCTGGGACGCCCTTTTCTCCAATCATCATCAAGAGCTCGCCATCGTGACGGAATTTGAACACTTGGTGCAGTTCGGCGTCGGTTACCCAGATGTTGTCCTCGCTATCGACTGTCAGGCCATGCGGGAGCATGAACATAGTCTCGCCAAAAGATGTTACCATCTCACCGGTTTCGCTGTTGAGGCACAGGATGGTTTGATAGTCGATTGGTTCGGTAGCCCGCTCGGCCAAAAAAGCACGTCCCGCACGGTGAAACAGCCAGACGTGATCGTGTGAATCGACTTCAACGCCGGACACCTGTCCGAGCTCGAAGTTTTCCGGCAGCTTCGGCCAGCCGTGCACAACTTTGTAACCGGGTGAATCGGTGCTGGCATTAGAGTAGGCACAGATGAACAGAATCGAGATGCACAAAATGATCTTTTTGTAATCCATTTCTCCTCGCTTGATAAATGTTACAATCTCGATGTGATTCTGAAAAAATCTTTTTTGACACTAAATACGGCTAACATATTGTAGACAGCCTCTTCGCAGTCAATGATTGGATACTATAATATTTTGGTCGAATTTTACAAGAAAGTTTGTTATTCCCTGAATTACAGGCTCGTACACGCAGAAATCAGGGGGAAACCCGCTCTTTTCGTTCTATCGCGGCTATTTCCCTCAACCCCTAACTCGCTTCTCACAACCTCCCCCTACTCCCTTAATCAACAGGCAATCCCGCCGGGACGCTGAACAAACTACCATCGTCAAACCTTTGGAAAAATCGCTTGTTGGGAGTGTTATCTCCAAAGGTCCAAATCCATCCTGAAATATCGCCGAAAAGGAACAACCAGCGGTAGGTGCCTTCGTTCAGGAAAATCCATTGGCCCAAGCCGAAGTCCCAAACGAAGATAACTTCCTCTGTGCTCCCGGAGTCGACAAACTGCCAGCCGTGCTCGTCATGGTAAATCCACGGCCAGAAATCGACGTTATAGTTCATATACCATGAGGAAGCTTTCCAGCCGGCAAAGCCCACAATGGATTCGCCACCGAAGATGTCTGCAATGGAAGTTTGGGAAAACTTCTGGATGCGGACATTGTTCGCGTCCACCACATAAACGTTGCCGGAACTATCTACTGCCACACCTTTTGGATTAAAAAACTGCCCGTCGCCTGAGCCGATAGCCCCCCACTTGGTAAGGAAAGTGCCGATGGTGTCGAATTTCTGGATGCGGTGGTTGACTGCGTCCGCCACATAAACATTGCCGGAACTGTCAACTGCCACGCCCACGCCTTGTGGTAAATTAAACTCTCCGTCGCCAGTGCCGAGTGCGCCCCACTTGAGAATGAAATTTCCGCTGCTGTCGAATTTCTGGATGCGGTGGTTTTCTTGGTCCACCACATAAACTTTGCCGGAACTATCCACCGCAACGCCGACTGTATCCAACACCCCGCGGACTGGAAAATTAAACTGCCCATCGCCTGAGCCGAAAGCGCCCCACTTGTTAAGGTAAGTGCCGCTACTGTCGAATTTCTGGATGCGGTGGTTGCGTACGTCCGCCACATAAACATTGCCGGAACTATCAACCGCCACGCCATATGGTAAATTAAACTGCCAACCGCCACGCCATATGGTAAATTAAACTGCCAACCGCCACGCCATATGGTAAATTAAACTGCCCGTCCCCTGAGCCGAAAGCGCCCCACTTGGTAAGGAAAGTGCCGCTGTTGTTGAATTTCTGGATACGGTAGTTGAAGGAATCCGCCGCCACGTCAGCTGGACCACTAAACTGTCCGTCGCCGCCGCCGTTTGTCCCCCACTTGGCAAGGAAAGTGCCGCTGCTGTCAAACTTCTGGATACGGTAGTTGAGGAACGAGTCCACCACATAAACATTGCCGGAACTATCCACCGCCACGTCGACTGGACCACTAAACTGCCCATCTCCGCTGCCTCTTGTCCCCCATTTGAGTTCAAAAGAGGGAGGGGACTCTGCTCCCACAGTGGAAGCGAGCAGCAGAATACCTGAAATAAAGGTAAACCACCAGTGCGGAGGTCGTGACCACTTGGGAGAAGAAGTCATTGAGGGACAAATAACAATCTAATCCTGAATTACAAGCTCGCACACGCAGAAATCCGGGGAAGCCGGAAGAAGCGTTCCAAATCACCAAATCCGTGTTCTCCATCCATTTTCGGGCATCTCATTCGCCTCTCACAATCAGCGTCTATATTCGATTGAAAACTATTATCCCTTAAGGAAATATTAGTTTTATTCTGGTTTTTCCAAACGCGCTTTTTGTCGGATAACAAATACTCCTTCTTCTTGGGCATCCCAAAACCCTTAACATATAGAGGGACCCAGATTTCCTTCCCTTGCATGTTGGTAAACCGAGAGTGTTTGAAGTCAAATTCCGTAGATTCAGTTCATTTGCCCGCTTCGGTGTAATGATGTTTCGCGATCTACCTGCACTTTCTGGGGAACGGGCACAACCAAGCACCCGGATAGGAGTAGTAAGTAGTAGGGACAGGGATACAGCAACATTGTGTATTTTCACCAAAACGAATTTTAACTTAAGCTAATCGACGTTAGTACCCGGTGTCTTTCAATGAAAGAACCGCGAGACCGCGCAATACTCACGGATCTTTTCCAGAGTCTTTTCCCTTGACTTGATCGGACCCCATCTTTGCTACCACTTTAAGTGAGAGTATTTCCGTAGGTTTGGTATTGTAGGTTTTGCAGCGGGTGGCGCAATGAGGCCGTAGGCCGAATGGAGCCAGCCGCTGCTTTGTTGATTGTTCGCCAGAGTCTGGCAAATGTATTTGGGGAGAGAAAGCCTAATCGGCTGTGGGGGTGTTTCGCGTTGTATTTGTGTCGCCATTGTTCGACCACCACACGCGCTTCGGTCACGCTCAGGAACAGTTCCTGGTTAAGGCATTCATCGCGCAAACGATTATGAAAGGATTCTATATGTCCATTCTGCCAAGGGCTTCCTGGATCAATGTATGCGATGGCAATTTCCTGTCGCTGCAGTTCTTCTTTGACTTGGTGGGCTATAAACTCCGATCCGTTGTCCGAGCGGATGCACTGAGGTTTGCCGTTCTCTCTTATGGCATCGTTCAATACCTCTACCACATCGGCACTTTTCAGTGAGCGCGCAACCTTAATGGCCAGGCATTGACGGGTATGTTCATCGATCAGTGTCAAGAGCCTGAGCGGACCGCCCCGGTCGGTGCGATCCGCCACGAAGTCCCAACTCCACACATGGTTGGGCTGCACTGCTCGGGTCGGGGTAGCCGTGGATTGGCCCTGCCGGCGACGGCGCTTGCCAGACGGGCGCACACCCAGTCCTTCGAAACGACGCACTTTTTGGACGAATTTGCGACTCACGGGCCAACCTTCATGGGCCAACAAAGCGCGGATCCGACGATAGCCATAGCGCGGATGCTTCTTCGAAAAGGCAATGATGCGTGCCACCAGTTTATGCCTATACTCAGTAGCTTTCTTGGGTTCATACAGGTAGGTTGAGCGGTGCAACCCAAAATACTGACAGGCCCGACGCAGCGAGCACGACCCTTGGGCCAATACATGCTTCACCGCTTCCTTTTTCTGCTTCGGGCCTACCATTTTTTTGCGTTCACCTCCTTGAGCACACGGTTCTCCAGCATCTGCTCGGCTACTATCTTCTTAAGCTGCGTGTTTTCGCGCTCCAGCTCCTTCAGCCGCTTGGCGCCACGCAGCTCCATGCGGCCATACTTTTTACGCCAACGATGGTAGCTTTGAGGACTGATATTGTGGGACCGACAGACATCCTGAATGCCTTTGCCTGCGTCTACTTCGCGCAGTATCGTTATGATTTGTTCAGGGGTGTATCTTTTTTGCTTCATAGGTCTTTCCGGTAATTTCTCCAGAAAGACTCTCACTGGCAATGGTAGTGTTTTCGGCGGTCACATCAGACTGGAGCAGTTCCTTGACTGGAGCAGTTGAGAGAACGTCAGCGACCGGGCGGATCCATTGAGCAACGAATCGCGATTTACCGACTATCCCCCTCTCTAATAGTTGATACCAGATCGCCAACACCGATCCATCCTTACCGGCTACCAACTTCATAACCTCATACCCTCTTCCGATAATTAGAGGTTGGGACCAGATTCCGTTTTCAAACCGCAAATAGCTGATCGGCGTATTAACCTCTTTTCCGCTCTGCAGAATCAGGGCATGAAAAATTCCATGCCTTCCAGAAGCGACATGAAGCTGCCGAGTATTTCTCGCCAACTCTATTTCAGCACCAACTTCACTGCCGGAAATCAAGCGGGAGTACGCCGATGTGCTTCGCGGTGCTCTCCTCTCCCCCCCCCAGCGCAAACCGCTTCGGCGAACTTCTGCGTTCAGGACGGATAAGGTAAGCGACCATGACCGTATCTGATTCACCGTCTATCGCTAAATCGAAAAGGCCATCGAAGTTTTTTGTGCCACCAAGCGAAAAATAATAGACGTGCGGTATTTCCAGCGGCAGACCTTTGATAAGCGTATAGGCAATGCCGTCATTCGCAACGTGACTCGCGATGGGTTGATGATACCCGGGATCCTCCGAATCCAGAACGACAAATCTTACGAACGGTTGTCGGTCAACGATGTAGAAAAAATACACCCGGCCCCGGTCGCTGTATAACGGAACATTCAGATTGACTTGTGACGGGTCGTCCGCGTCAACAAGGAAGTATCCCCGCGTCTGATCTCCTTGCTCCCATTTAATAATAAGCTTTTTTGCCTTGTCAGGAAAAGGCATTCCCGGAGAGAAACCCGCGCCACCGAGCCCTGCGCCATCCCATATCAATCGCCATGGCGTTCCCGCACCCTTGATCTGCGAAATAGCAAAACTGAAAAACTCGTCCCGTTTCGAATCGTAGATTGGAACCCATCTCCCCCGATCAATTGTTGTATCCGCCCATATCCGATCGTCGGACCTCAGCACCGTTTTCCACGGGACTGCCATTTCCTCCGGTTGTTCCTCCAAGGTCCAGGACCCTTTCCGGTGTGTAAAATGGCCTTTTGGACAGACGACATGGAAGATTCCTTCGCCGTCGAGATATGCGTGGGATACGGCGAAATTCCAGCCATCGGGAGCTAATAATCCTTTGCCATTGAATAACTCATTTGCCGGGTAGCTCTCGCTGTTCCCATCGGGAAGCACCTTTACGTAATTGTGCGGGGACAATAAGTGCGCAACCCCTTCCGTGTCACATAGAGTTCGGGTGGGAGCTAATCCGCCAGTATCGATCTCGATCTCCGGTCCTATCGATACCACGGCAACGATTTCGGGATGCGGCACTGCGCCGGCCTCAATTTCTTCAGCATGGCCGACGCCAACCAACAAAAGCAAGCAAGCTAACGTCCCGGCGCTAACCGCCTTCTGATCCAGTGTCTTGTCAGCCGACGTTTTCATCGCTCAATAGCACGAATACGCGCAACCCGCTGTTCAAGTTTCCCGGCCTCCTTCTTCCGATCTATGGCTCGATAAAGCCCAGCCAATTTCTCAAGGCTGAAGGCCACATCGGCATGGTCCGGGCCAGCGTTTTTCTCGGCCACCTCCAGAGACTTCTTGGCGACAACGACAGCGCGGTCATAATTGCCCTCCTGATAGAGCGTTTGCGCCTCTTGATTGAGGATGTCCCATTCAATGCCCGCGCCTTGGGATAAGGCAAGCAACGCACTCAGATGTAGTAATGCGAGAATTGCGCGTGCTGGTGTAATCCGTTTCATTCTCACCTTGTTACTGTACCTTTGAGAGTTAATGTTTTTGTATTGTACGGGCTTTGCCAGCAATCGCAGCTTTCACAGCCATTTCAGGGGAATCTATTGGGGGGATTCCAAGAATGGTCGTATATTGCTTCTCGCCTTTTTCGTCAGTGAAATACCATGCAAAGCAATTCTTGGCTTTAGGGTAGCCTATAAGGTCGAATATCTCGACTTCGCCCTTCCTCCCATGCTACTTGCCCTTGGAAAACCTCTTTGACGAGCTTTGAGCCTATATAGAGGCTGTCCCAAAAGGGTGATTTTTGCGAGGGCTTTTGATAGGCGCTCATTTTAGAGGTATTTGCATTTGGGAGAGTATCAACTTTGCTCTCCTATGACGTTAGGATACTGGTTTTGGGGTCCGGTTGCCTGGTTTTCTTTGTATGAGCCGACAGTAAGGCTGTGAAAAAGTATTGTCCTTGCTTTTCCGCTCTCTAGGCCGCCGCTTTGGTTTTTAGTTCGTCTTGCTGGGCCAGCATCTTGGCTACTTTCCATAGGTTGTGCGAGAGTACCGACCAGGCTACGCTGATCGAGCGGTTGGCAAAGCCTTTGCTGCGCAACCGCCCGGCCTGCCAGCGATTCTTCAATACCCCGATCCGCCCTTCGGTGCTGGCCCGGCGCTTTTGCAATTGTCTGAACAGTGGTTCCTCCATCCGTTTTTTCAACTGCTTCGGATCGCGTGGACAGAGCGCGTCGTAGATTCCCTCCTGGGCTAACTGCCGGCGGGCCCGCTGGGAGGCAAATCCCCGGTCCGCGCACATGGCCGCTATGGGTTCTTCCAGGTTGAAGCGGTTCTGTCTTTGCAAACTCTCTTGCATTTGTTCATTTTCGCTTGGAGTTCGGCTGCCGTAGAGTTTCCAGTCCAGCAGGTACCCTTCAACGCTTTCTCCCAAAAACAGGGTGTTGCCGAACTCGACCTCTTGGCCCGCTTTACCTCGCACAATCACCTGCACATCGAGTTCGTAAACACTCAAGACTTTCTCTGCGTTTTTCACCTGGCGGCCGCCAATGATCCGCTCGTGCGCCTGTTTGATGACCACCGGGATTTGCTCGCTCATGCGCTCCATCCGGGCGAGGATCTGTTGGACCTGTTTTTCGCTGTAATCGCTTTGCTCCCAGCAGGCTTGCAATAATTCCCGGTGACTGCGGGCATGCTCCCCGATCCGTTTGAGCAGCTTTTTCATCTGCCTCAAGATACCCTTGCGCTGCCGCGCGCTGTCCTTTCGCCGCCGGCTGTGGGTCATCTGTATGCACAGCCGATTCATCTGCCGAGCCAAGGGCTCCGGTTCGATCGGCATGCGATGGCGCAAACCGGCCTTCTCGCGGATCAGCCGGATCGCTTTGAGCAACGTGCCGGCTACATCCTTGAGTAATACCCAGTCCGTCGGCCAATGAATGTTAGCCTCCAAACAGGTGCCGTCGATCAGGCAAATGGTGGGGTCAATCGGCTTGTCCAATCCCACCTGCCGGGCCAGAAGGGCATCGGCCACCACCTCAGTCAAGGTCCGGTGCAAGGCCCTCAACTGCTCTTCGCTGAAAAACTTCGAGGCCCGCTCCAGGGTGCTTTTGGAGATGCCCCTGATGCCATCGATCTGCCGGACACGGCAAAAGTCGGCCAACAGATCGCTGCTGCCCAGAGCCCGCGACAAATGCCGAAACGAAATCCCTCCGAGCAGACGGCCCAGCGTATCCATGCGCAGTGCCTTGATGGCAAAACTGGCCCGCTGCCGCCGGGCCTTTAGACCCATTGGCGGCCACCCCTCCAAGGCCAGCTCAATGGCCTGCGATTCCACCTCCGAGTCGATCAGCAGCCGATCGATTCGATCAATGGTGGCGCGGAAGTTATCGTAATCGAGGCACCGGTCGACCACAGTTAAAGCTGGACGCAGGAGGCATTGGATGGCTATATTTTTCATAGATCATAGAAAGGGCTATATTGATTTTCGCTAACTCAATTATAGAACCCTTTTTTGGCCGGATCGAGCAAAAACTTGCTCTTTCCGGCTCTTTTTATCAACGTCATCCAGTTGACTATAAAATCTTTATATTTTTGGGACAGCCTCTATATAGCGGCAATCACAGCCGTGCATGACTGTGATTGCGTCTGCTAAATCTGCAATATCCTTCACTTCTCAATCTTTTCAACCAAATCGCTGACTGTCCAGATTGAATCCGTGACACCCGCTTCCATAGCAGGTGTGCAACGGAGGGAACCGTGAATCTTGACGAAATTGTAATTGTAATAGGCAAAGTTTAGGGCCACAGCCGCCTTGAAATTTTCCAGCTTTTTACTGAAAGCATTTGTCAACCGGCTCAACCTACGGCAGTGCATCCGCAAGGCAGGTTCTTTTTTCCTTTTTGCAAGAAATTGGATAAATGAACTGAATAATATGTGATTCGGCACTGGCTCAGATGCACGCCGCCCGCTGTCAGTAGTCCTGTCATTGTCGGCACACTGCGGTTGCTAAGCGGTTGCTAGAATAACAGTATCTCATAGCAATTTCGTGCAACAGACTTCATTTATCTGCATTTCTTAAATTGTTGATGCATAAGTAATTAAGTGATAATCAATGAGTTATGTAATTTGATTGTTGTCGGTTCGATTCCGACCCACGCCTCCATTTATTTATCTTGTTAGTTATAAATGGCTTAAGTAGAATTAGATTTTCTATTAACTAAGATAATCGATATTGAATAGGGGGGTTTGCGACTTGATTCATGGTAGTTGGGGATAATGAAATTGAAAGATTAAACCAGCATGCTTCATACTGGCCATGCATAAAGCCCACCTATCGCTGATGGAAAAAGGAGTCTTCACGGTGATTACGGTATCGCCAGGCAAAGATCTCATCCGCACCTCGATATCGGCCTGCCGCAGCCAGGAAGACCTGGCAAAGATCGGCGAGGCCATGGCCCATGTGGTGAAAGAATTGTATTAGCCTGACGGCCTTGCCTCAATTCTAAAGCGAGAAAAATTAAACTGCCTGACAGATACACCTGAATTGGTGTATGGGCAGGACCAATATAGATTTAGACGATAAGCTAGTCCGCAAAGGGTTGAGCATTACTGGTTTCCGAACGAAAAAAGAATTGGTAAATTTCGCCCTTCAAGAGCTTCTTCGCATTGAAGAACAAAAGGGATTGTTAGAATTGGAGGGGCGCTTTCGATGGACTGGAAATCTTGAGGAATTGCGCAAAAATCGCTTCAAACAATGATTTTGATCGATACGAGCGTTTGGATCGACTTCCTTGAGGGTGCGGAAAATTCAGCCACCAGGTTGCTCAAGAAAAAATAGATGAGCGGGAATCTTTGGCTTTTACCGGATTGATTTTGTTGGAAATAATGCAAGGAATTGAAAGGCCGGTGGACAGAGAAAAAATCGAATCAAAGTTTGAACCTTTAATCGAACTGCATCCCCAACGCACAAGTTATCGATTGGCTGCGGAAATCTATCAACAGGTAAGAAGGGAAGGGCACACCATACGCAGTATTATCAACTGCCTGATTGCGGCGCTGGCTATGGAATCCGAGGCCTTCCTATTGCATAAGGACGGGGATTTTAACCGAATCGCCGACTATTTTCCCCTCCCTATTGTCAATTAGATTCTGCACGGCGGAGGGAGGTAAAGGTGTGCCTGTCAGGCCAGGCCTCTTTGGCTGGTTTGGATGAATTCGGTTATTTTTTTTACTATGGCCGAGTCACCGTTTTCCACCGAGGCCAGTTTTTGGAGGGCTTGGGTTTTATTTAATCCGCTGCGGTAGAGCAATTTAAATACCGTATGGGCCTGCCGGACGTCTTCCGCTGAATAGCCGTTGCGCTCCATTCCGATTTTGTTGACGGCGAGCACTTTGGCCGGGTTGCCGTCTGCAATCATGAAGGGGGGGACGTCCTGCACTACTTTGGCGCATCCGCCGAGAAAGGAATTGCGGCCGATGCGGCAGAATTGATGGATGGCCGTCAATCCGCCAATGATGGTAAAATCTTCAATGTCAACATGGCCGGCGAGGGTTGCGTTGTTGCTCATTACGACATGGCTGCCAATCGTGCATTCGTGGGCGATATGGGCATAGGCGAGAAAAAAGTTGTCATTGCCGATGATGGTGCAGCCATTCTCGGTGGTGGCTGTGTGGACGGTGCAAAATTCACGGAATATGTTGCGGACACCAATTTTCAGGGGGGGGTGGCCACCGGCGAATTTCAAATCCTGGGATTTGCCGCCAATCAGAGCGTAGGGAAAAATTTCGCATTCCGGCCCGAGGGAGGTGTTGCCTTCCACGGTGGCATGGTGGTGGACTACCGTGGAGGGGCCGATACGTACTTTGGGCCCGATATAGGCATAGGGGCCGATTTTTACGCCATCGTCAATTTGAGCACTTTTTTCGACCAGAGCGGTGGGATGTATTTCGGTAGCCAAAGGCGGGATGCTGGATAGGAGTTGGGCGGGGTTTTAACCTTCATCGGGGGCGTCCATGATTGTGAACATGAGGTCTGCCGAGGAAACCACTTTGCCGGCAACCTGGCAGGAGCAGGAGGCAGCGGCGATTTTATTGCCCCTCGTTTTGGTGATTTTGACATGGATGAGGATCTGGTCCCCTGGGCTGACAGCGCGGCGGAATTTGACTTTGTCGCAACTCATGAAGAAGGCCACCTTGCCTTCGCTGGCGACTTGGCGGAGCATGAGCACACCGGCCGCCTGGGCCATGGCTTCGATCTGCAAAACCCCCGGCATAACGGGCAGGCCGGGGAAATGCCCTTTAAAGTAGGGTTCGTTGAAAGTGACATTTTTGAGAGCCACCAGTTCGCGGTCATTGATAATTTCAGTGACCCTGTCGATAAGCAGAAAGGGATATCGGTGCGGAAGAATTTCCAGAACCCGGCGAATATCGAGGGCTGTCTCGTGTGCCGAAACATAGGTTTGGGGGGCATCCGGTTTCTTTTTTTTGGGGGAGGGGCGAGCGGATTTTTTTCCGTTGCAGCGGGCGAGGATAGCGGAAGCCAGTTTCGAGTTGAGGGCATGGCCCGGCCTGACTGCCACGATGTGCGCCTTGAGCGGTTGGCCCAGGAGGCACAAATCTCCGATGATATCGAGGATTTTGTGCCGCACAAATTCGTCTTTGAAGCGTAGCGGCTCTTTGGAGAGAATCTTGTCGCCTTTGATGACGATGGCGGAGTCGAGGCTGCCGCCCCGAATCTTGCCCCGGCTGATGAGTTCTTCGATGTCTTCGTAAATGGTGAAGGTGCGGGCTGGAGCAATCTCGGTAAAATAGGTGTCTGGATCGATATCGATGGAGAGGTGCTGGGTGTGAAACCCGCGGTCGTCGCTTGAGGTGCAGGTGATTCTCAAACCGTCATAGGTAAGGGCTATGAGGGAGCGGTTTCCATCGCCCACCGAGAGAGGTTCCTCCACCTGGAGGAAGGAGCGATCTTTGTCTTGCTCGACCGGTTCCGCTTCCCGCAATAATTTAACATATGGGCGGGCCGATCCGTCCAGGATGGGAGGTTCCACTCCGTCCAGTTCGATGGTCACATTGTCCACGCCGAATCCGCTCAAGGCGCTCAGGACGTGTTCCACGGTCAACAACTTGACATGACCGGAGGCCATCCCGGTATTGCGAAAGAGGTCGGTGACCAGTTCCACTTTGGGCTGGATTTCCGGTTTTCCGTAGAGATCGATTCTTCTGAAAACGATACCCTGGCCGGCCGGAGCCGGTTTAAAACTGATGCGCACCTCTTCCCCTGTATGCAGGCCTTTGCCTTTGATGGAGGCTTCTCGCAGGATGGAACGCTGTTTCATTTCAGGGAATTTGAGATAGGTTCTGAAAAAAACTTCACCTTAGACCCCCATTCCCGATTGTAAAGAGTGGAAATTTGCACCGGGATTATTGACAGGAGAGCGGGCAATCACATATTGAGCGGTTTTCTAAATAAATACTCTCCACACATAAAATTGCTATGGCTTCTCCCAAAGATATTCGCAAAGGAAGGGTGATCAATTACAATGGCATTCCCCATGTGGTGCTGGAAATGATCCACCGCACCCAGGGCCGCCAGGCCGGATTCGTCCAGACCACCTTGAGGAACATGAAGACCAACTCCACCACCACGACCAAGTTTCGCGGCACCGACCATATAGAAATTCTCATCACCGACACGCAACGGCTGGAATATAGCTACAATGACCGGGAGGGTTGCCATTTTATGCATCCGGAAACGTTCGAGGATGTTATTCTGGATGAAAACCTAGTCTCAGAGGCTCGCAAATTTCTTTCCGAGGGCAATACTTACGATGTTTTATTTGTGGAAGAGCAGGCCGTCCAGATTCAGCTGCCATCATCCGTGGAACTTGAGGTGGTGGAAGCGCCGCCGGCCATCCGGGGCGATACTTCGGGGGCGGTCCTCAAGCCGGTCACGGTAACGACGGGCTTTGTGGTGCAAACCCCGCTTTTCATAAATGTGGGGGACATAATCAAGGTCAGCACGGCCGACAGTTCCTACCTTGGCCGGGCCTGAGGTGTGAGGCCTAAGGCCTAAGGTCTGATGCCCGTTTTGCCGGTCCGCTTTTTTTTTAAAAAAATCAAGCCACCCGCTCGACAATAAGTTGGGGCGGATTGGGGCGCTTGGGGGCCAGGCGGTAGGCCGAACGCAGGTAATCGAGGGCAGTGTCGAGGCGCGATTCATCGTTGTAATGAATCATCATGAGGGGCTCCCCTTGTTTGACTTGAGCGGCTACTTTGCGAATTTCGGAAACTCCTACGGCGGGATCGTAGATACCCTTTTTGTCGGTGGCCAGCATCTGCACACCGCGGGCGATCATGCCGGCGTTGATGGTGTGGACATAGCCTCTTTTGGGCGCGGGTAGTTTGCGCACGTACTTGGCTTTGGGAAATTTGTCTTCATCTTCCAGCCATTCGGTATTGCCGCCGAGAGCGGCTACCATTTCTTTGAATTTAATGAGGGCGGAGCCGTCTTCGAGGTGCCTCAATACGGTTTGTTTGGCGGAAAGAGTGGAACCGGCCACTCCTCCCAGGCGGACGATTTCCATGCCCAGCTTGAGAACGAGTTCCTTTAAATCCTCAGGGCCTTCGCCGCGAAGCAATTGCATGGCTTCGAGTATTTCGAGGCCGGTCCCTACGGTATCGCCCAAAGGTTGGTTCATATCGGTGACCAAGGCCACGCAACGGCGTTTCATGGAGCGGCCCACCCTGGTAATGGATCGGGCCAATTGTCGGGCTTGATCCACATCTTTGATGAAGGAGCCGTTGCCCCACTTCACATCAATCACCAATCCTTCGGCCCCCTGGGCCAATTTTCGGCTGAGGACACTACCGGTAATGAGCGGGAGGCTCGGAATGGTGGCTGTTTTGCGCCTCATGGCGTATAAAACTTCATCGACCGGAGCAATCTCGGGACTTTGCTTCACAATCGTGCAATTTACGGTGGAGAGCAGTTCGACGAATCGATCCAGATCGACATCGGGGTTATAGCCGGAAATGGAGGAAAGCTTGTCCAGGTTGCTGATGACGAATTCTTCATCGACGCCATTCATCATTGGCATGACGACTCCGCAGGCGGCGGCCAGCGGGGCCAGCACGAGGGAGGTTTTGTCTCCCACTCCTCCGGTGGAGTATTTATCGATCTTGGGCTTGGTGATTTTCGATAAATCGACCACTTCCCCCGACAACATCAACTCCTCGGCCAGGGATGCGGTTTCCTGGGCTGACATTCCTTGAAAATAAATGGCCATGGCCAAAGCGGCCAATTGGTAATCGGGCAATTTGCAATCCATGATCGAATCGACAACATGGCGAATTTCATCGTGCGTGAATTCGCCACCATCCCGTTTCTTTTCAATTAAATACTTGAAAGAGGGTTTGATGAACTTTCGCGGTGAAAATAGTTTTTTCCTCATGTTTTCTCAATCGGTTCTTTGGCATTGCACTTTGGCATTGCATTTTGGCATTGCATTTTGGCAAGGCCGTAAGCCATTAATTATTAGGCCATTAAGAACAGACTTGTCGAGACTTTTCTGTTTCGAGGGACTTTCCGTACCGCTTCAGGGTTGGATAAACAGGCTAGAGGCAACGATTTCAGAAGCTAGCTGAGTTTGTGTTTTTTTTATCCTCAAAGAGAAAATTTTTCCGTATTCGGCGCTTGCCCCAACACTTCTTCTGGCCATTCCATAGGAGCTTCAGGCATGGAAATTTTATCTAATCCCTCCGAATATCTCGATCGGCAATTGCGAGAAGCCGCTTCCCGTGGCGGTCTTTTCGACGACTCATTCGACCCCCAAATCCGCCCCTCGGATCCGCGCCACGGCGATTACCAGGCCAATGGGGCGCTGCCCCTGGCGCGGAAAATGGGCCTCAACCCCCGCCAGACGGCTTCGCAGCTAATCGACGCCCTCAATGAATCGGGAAATTTCGACGAGAACCTGGTGGCCATGTCAGTGGCCGGGCCGGGATTCATCAATTTTCGCTTCAAGGCGCCTTTTCTGAAGAAGTGGCTGATAAAACATAACTCCGGGGAAGAGCTCAAAAATGCCGCCGGCGGCCTCTTTGCGGATCGAATATTCGTGGTAGATTTCAGCTCCCCCAACACAGCTAAACAGATGCACGTGGGACACATCCGGTCCACCGTCATCGGTGAATCCTTATGCCGCTTGCTGGAGTTTTGCGGGGCTTTAGTTTTGCGCGATAACCATATCGGCGACTGGGGGACGCAGTTCGGCATCCTTCTGTTGATTATCAAAAGAAAGGGATTCGATCCATTGCGTCCTTGCTCCGATCCCCTGGCGGAACTAGAGGATTTATATAAAAAAGGGGTGGCTTTGACCAATGAAGAACCGGCCTTTCTGGAGGAAGCGCGACAGGAACTGGTTAAACTGCAAAACGGGGACAAGAAAAACCTGGCTTTGTGGAAAAATATCAACGCGGTCAGCTTCGGCGCTTTCGAGGAAATTTACAAAAAACTGGGCATTCGCTTCGATGAGGTCCTGGGGGAAAGCTTTTACCGGGACAAGGTGGAACGCATCTACCGGGAATTGGTGGAAACCGGGGTGGCCGAGGAAAGCAGAGGCGCCTTGGTGGTCTTTCACCCCGAGCACCCCCGATTTCGGGAACAGCCTTTTATTATTCGTAAAACGGATGGGGCCAGCAATTATGGCACCACCGACCTGGCCACCATCCTGCACCGGGTGGAGCATTACAAGGCGACCGACATCCTGTACGTGGTCGATTCCCGCCAGAGTGACCATTTCGAGCAGCTTTTCCTGACCGTGCGAAAGTGGTTTACACAAAAAAATGTGCCCGAGCCAAGGCTTGAGCACATAAGTTTCGGCACCATATTGGGCAAGGGCGGCAAGGCTATTAGGACCCGCGACGGGGAACCAGTCAAACTGAAGGACCTCCTCAATGAGGCAGTCGATCGGGCCTACGCTATTGTTTCGGAAAAAAACCCTGGTCTGAGTGAGGACGAACGCCGCCGAGTAGCTGCAATTGTCGGTCTGGGAGCGGTTAAATATGCCGATCTGATGCAAAACCGAACGAGCGATTACCTCTTTTCGTGGCCCAAAATGCTCAGTTTCGAAGGAAACACGGCACCCTACTTGCTCTATGCCGTGGCCCGCATCCACAGCATTTTCCGCAAAGCCAATCTACAGCCGGGGGAGGGCGAGGAAAAGGCCTCCGATTTCGAAACCGCGGAGGAGATGGCCCTGGCCCGCAAACTGGTCGAGTTTGCCAGCGTGCTCAAGCAAACCCTCAACGACTGGCGGCCCCATTTTTTGTGCGCTTATTTGTATGAATTGGCCGGTGTCTTCAGTGGCTTTTACAATTCCGACAAGGTGATCGGGGAAAATCCGCCAACACAGGCGCGCCGTCTTATCCTTTGCGCCCGCACCCTTCTTTTGCTGGAAACCGGCCTGCATCTGCTTGGCCTGGATACCTTGGAAAGAATGTAGGGGGGCGGCAGAGCCCAACTCCACCAACATCTGTATATCCCCCGATTACATGGCCATAGTCCAAGAACCGGTCGTGGTGCGATTTTGGCAAGGAAATTAAAATAAGGAAATCCTTATTTTAATTTTTTACATTTGATTAAAATATATAAATTCTTTCTCAACGTCACTGCGAATGAAGCGGTCGAAATCTTTTGGAAAATTGTCGAGCTAAACGAAGATATGCAGCAGTTGGTATTCTCCATGGGAGGCCGAGCCACCAACGGGGCGCGTTTGCTGGAACTTTTTTACTCGTATTCTGGTTTAAGTATTCGGTCTGTCGCGAAACTGCTAAATTTGACACCGGCAACAATTGACAGGTTATTGCGGGAGTTTATCCGACTTGGAATAGTCCATGAAATCACCGGTTATCGACGCAATTGCATTTTCTATTTCAAACCCTACATTGATTTATTTATTTGATAACAATTCCGAATCCCTTCAACAGCGGCACCTCAAACCTTATTTGTATGAACTGGCCGGCGTCTTAAGCGGCTTTTACAATGCCAGCAAGGTGATTGGAGAAAGCTCCTTATCGCCGTTGACAGTCAATCTTCCCTTTATACAATTTCTTCTTATTAACGAAAAAATTAATTTCAACCAGGAGATGTAAAAATGCCCAATCCTTTTTGTCACATTGAACTGAGCACGACCGATCCTGACGTGTACTGGATTTGTTGGACACGGGATTCTCTTATATTCATTGTTTATTGATTAGTGTGTCAGGCGGCTTGTTTTGGTAAAGGGTTTTGTTTTCTCGTTGCCCCCCATGGGGGGCAAATATTTTCCTCGAATTGGACTGGGCTTTGGTAACTCAGAGAGGAATGTTTGCGATATCGGTTGTAGAAGATTTCCACGTATTCGAAGACAGTTGATCGCAGTTCGCGCTCGTCGGCAAAGTGGCGGCCTCGAATCGTGCTGGTCTTGAAGCGGCCGTAGAACGATTCCATGGCCGCGTTGTCGTAGCAGTTGCCTTGGGCGCTCATGCTCGGCTTCATGCCTAGTTCAGAGACCAGCCTCTGATAGTCGTCGCTGGCGTAGGGGCTGCCCCGATCGCTGTGATGAATAATCCCGGTGCGCAGTGTGCCGCGGGTCATGGCCGCGGCTTTGAGGGCCTTGCCAACCAGCTTCGCGTCGTTGTGGTTGGAAACGCTCCAGCCCAGCAGGCGTCGGCTGAACAGGTCCATCACCGTGGCCAAGTACATCCAACCGGCCAGGGTCCGTAGGTAGGTCGTGTCCGCCACCCAGACCTCGTCGATATGGGTCGGCTGGCCATGCTTTTTAAGCACATTGGGGCTGTAACCATAGGGATGGTTACTGTTGGTTTTTAATGGCTTAAAGCGTTTACTCTGGGTGCTTTTGATTCCCATTTCACGCATCAGACGCAGAGCCCGGTCACGGCCGCAATCGATGCCCTCATCATCCTTCAGATGGCGGTGCATTGGCCGATGCCCATAGCGGCCCTTGGCCTCTTTGTGTACCTTCAGGATCGCCCCCTTGATTCCCTCGTCCTCGATCCGCCGGGCCGAGGGCGCTCGGTGCCTCCAGCAGTAATAGCCACTGCGACAAATCCCCATCGCCGAGCATATTTCCTCGATCTTGAAGCGCCCCTCGTTGTCTTTGACAAACTGGTACTTCATTGTTCGTCCTTGGCAAAGTAGCCCACCGTTTTTTTTAGTATCTGGTTGATCCGCTCCGAGCGGCGCAGCTCTTTGCGAAGACGATCTATCTCGGCCGCCATCTCCTTCGGACTGCTCTGTCGCTTTGAGGTGGCTTCGCCCTGCTGATCGTCCAGATAGAGCCTCTTCCACCTATACAATTGGTTGGTGTTGACCCCAAGTTTGGTCGATACCTCGGTGGCGCTCAGTGAAATGGACGGGGAAAACTGGACAGTGGAATAAGGTGGTCTTGAACCACTAAATCCGCTAACCTATGAATGTTATTAAATCACGAAAGAGAAGACAATACAGTGCTGAGTTTAAAGCCCGAGTGGCCCTGGAAGCCATCAGGGGCGCTCATACCATCAACGAGATCGCCGGTCGTTTTGAGGTGCATCCCAACCAGGTGACCCAATGGAAGAAGCAGCTTCTGCAGGGAGCAACGGAGCTGTTTTCGCGCCAGCGGCAGACTCTCAGCAAGGACAACGAGACGGAAAAAGATCACCTTTACCAGGAGATTGGAAAGCTGAAAGTAGAATGCGATTGGCTAAAAAAAAAGTCTGAACAATTCGATTGGTGAGAGGCGCAAGATGGTGCAACCACTTCAAGGAAAAATCAGTATCGGCAGGCAATGTCAGTTGCTGGGGCTGGCCCGCGGCAGCTATTACTATCGGGCCCGTGCCCAGTGCGAGCAGAACGTTCTCTACATGCATCGCATGGATGAGCTCTACACCCAATATCCGTTTTTTGGTTCTCGCCGGATGACCCAGTGGCTGCGTCGAGAGGGCCATGCAGTGGGACGAGGCCGCATCCAGCGGCTCATGCGCCAAATGGGCCTGGGAGGCTATTTATCCGCGTCGAAACTTGAGCCAGGGGCACCGGCAGCACCGCATTTTCCCTTATCTGCTGCGGGGTTTGGCGGTCGAGCGGCCCGACCAGGTATGGTGCAGCGACATCACTTACCTGCGGCTGAGCCGAGGATTCCTTTTCTTGACCGTGGTGTTGGACTGGTTCAGCCGCTACGTGTTGAGCTGGCAGCTTTCCAACACCCTGGAGAGCCGCTTCTGTGTGCTCGCCCTGGAGGAAGCTCTGAGGCGGGCCCAACCTCAAATCTTCAACACCGATCAAGGCAGCCAGTTTACCGGCAGCGAGTTCACCTCGGTGCTGGGGCAAGCCGGGGTGCGCATCAGCATGGACGGGCGTGGCCGCTACCTGGACAACATATTTGTTGAACGCTTTTGGAGAACCCTCAAGTATGAAGACATTTACCTGCGCGAATACGCCACGGCAAAGGAAGCCAGCGAAGGGATAGCCCGCTACCTGGACTTCTACAACCACCTGCGCCCCCACCAAGCCCTGGGCTACCGGACCCCGGCCGAAGTCCATGCAATCGGAGCAAAACCAACCTCCCCGCCAATACAGCTTGCGGGCACCTGCGTGCCCGTCTTTGGCTAAGGACAAAATATATTTTTAAAAAATAATATGAACACGATTTCCACCTTAATCCCACGTCAAAATTGTCCAAACAACCCCGTCCACTTCATGGTGCCAACCTAAAGGGTGCATTGGTGCTGCCCCCGGCACTACCGAACCAATGGGGGAAAGGGGGCAGTGTCTCTACACCCTGAAAAACACCTAAAAATCAAGACGATCTGCTCAAAATACAAAGAAATCCATCTCCAATAGCAATAACGAGCCAAACTTTACCCTTCATGAAATATCCGGGCTAACTTCGTTGCGGTCGCACCAAGAGAGTATCCGGTCTCGACAAAATCCACTGTCGGCGCGCCAAATAATCCGCGTACGGGGCCAGCTTTGGCGAATCCGTTTAACCAGCAATTTGAGGATGGCCCCGGCATGCTTGCTGGCATCGATCTTGCTCGGCCGCAGGTAGGCCACCAGCAGCTGATCACCGCAAAAAACATATAGCGGCAGAAAACAGTAATGATCATAATAACCGTGGAAAAAACGTCCCTCCTGGAGCCCGTGCACCGGAGTGTCGGTGGCGTCAAAGTCCAGGATGATCTCTTCGGGTTCCTCGGCAAAGGAGCCCATGAACTGTTCGACCAACAGCTCGTTTACCGCAAAGGCCGCCCGCCGATCCTGCCCGTTTTCAAAACGACACAAAGTCGGCGCGCTGGCCAACGTTTCAATGCGCCCCGTTACCGTTTGCAACAATGGATCGTGGCGCAGGGTATCAAAGTCGTTCAAATCCTCATAGCCCGCCACCAGCCCGTAAACGCGCTGCCGCAGCATCCCCAATACCTCATGGCGTACTTTGCCCTTCTGCCGTTTGTCCACTAACTGTCGGGCCGCTCGTTCGGTCAAGCCCAACTGCCGATCCACTTCCCGGATCAAAAGCAGTCCGGCATCCGAAGTAACCTCTCCGCCCTTGAAATCAACCCCCACACGGCGGCCTTTTACCCTTGTCAACTGTAGCTTTAATTGTTTACCTTTTGTCATCGCTGATATTGCTTTAATTATTGATCTATCCTGCTGTATATCAGCAGTTAAGCATATCAACGATACTTTTTTTACGAAATATCCGGGCTAAAGCGTCTTCTTCCCATGCTTCGATTCTCCATTTAGGAGAATCTCGTGTCCACTTTTTCCAGTGCACATCATGTAAGCTTGGTGGTAGTTGAGCAAGAGAAGAAAAGGGTGCCAAATCAGTGGTTCATCTTCCCTGTTTGTTCATTATGGGTATTCACCCATATACCGCCACAAATTCCCGTGGAACCAGCCCAGCCGCACCCCTTGTGGCATCAATTAGTTCAATCCAGGGGCCAAGGTCGTCTGTCCGGGTGTAGGGTTCCCATATCTGCAACTGCCAAGTAAAAACAATTGCCAAATCACATTGAAAGCAGAAAATTGGATCGAAATAATGGAAAGTAGCTATTTTCAACGATTACGAATGTTCATATGGGAAATCTCGGTTTAAGGTTCATCGAGAAGGAATTGCGGCGTTACAACGACGAAGGCAAGGGTTGGGTTAAGCAATGGAAAAAACGGCAGACGCTGTGGTGATTGGTGGCGGCATTATGGGAGCCAGTGCCGCCCACTTCCTGGCCAAGAAGGGACTGGGCAAGGTCGTGTTACTGGAGAAACGTACCCTGGCCGCAGTGAGCACGGGACACTCGGCGGCGAATATCCGCTGCGCTTACTCCAATCCGGTGACGATTCAGCTTGCGCTGCGTGCATTCGAAATGTTTGAGAACGATCGCGAAGAGCTGGGTGGCGACACCGGCTTTCGACGGACCGGCATGATGATCCTGTTGGGGGAGGATCAAGTTGCCGCCGGCAGAAAGGTACTGCAGGCGGAGCGGGAACATCACACGGAAACCAGGGAAATTGGACTTGGGGAAATCAAGGAACTCGCTCCGCAACTCAATCTGGACGGAGTTTTCTGCGCGACCTATCAATCGCGAGGGGGTTATGCAGATCCGTTGCGGACTACCCAAACACTCGTAAAGCGGGCAAAGGAGTGGGGGCTGTCAGCCTACGAAGGAGTCGGTGCCGGCAACATTCAGATCGACGGCGGTCGCGTCAGCGGCGTCCAGTCCGACTGGGGCTTCATTCAAACACCGCTGGTGGTGAATGCGGCGGGACCTTGGGGAAGCCACGTCGGGGCGTCGGCCAACCGAAATTACTCCATCCGCTGGAGCAGGGAGTCCGACCTCGTGCTGAGGCTGCCGTCTGACTTCGGTGATTTCCCCATCATTGCCGACCCAGGCTGCCACATCTACTTTCGGCCTCATGGGGAAAACAAGCTGTTAGCCGGCTTGGACTATCCCAAGGAAATTGAGCCACTGGATATCAACCATTATGACGCCGACCTGGACGCCAACACCCGCCGACGGATCGAGCAGGGGCTGTTTAAGCGAATCCCCGCGCTGCGAGACGCGGAGTTTGATCGCGGATGGGCTTCCATCTACACTATTACCGGTGACTGGCACCCGTTGGTGGGCGCTGAGGCAGGCATTGAGGGCTACTATGCGTGTTTCGGGGGCAGCGGGCACGGTTTCAAGCTTGGCCCGCCTATCGGCGAGGCTTTGGCCGGCGTCATTGTGGGCGAGAGGCCCAAGATCGACATCCACGCCCTGCGGCCGAGCCGATTCGAGGAGGGAGCCCTTTTCACTTCTGCCTGGGGTGAAGGCAATCGCGCCTGAACAATTGGGTGCGGCGGAATCACGAATTGTTTCTGCCTTTCAGGAGAATCACGGGCAGAAACTTTTGATTCTAAGAAACCCTCTATTTCAATTCCCATCTCGCCGGGTCGATACCCGGAGCATCGACCGGCATTTTGTCCGGTTTGTCGGGAGCATCGTGGGCCCAGATGCGCTGATTTCGGTCCTTCAACACGGCTTGCACTTCAGCCGGACATTGGGCCAGCTTTTCGTGGAGTTCATCCCGATACTGACGGGCTTCTTTCTGCGCCTTTCTTTTGCCTCCACATTTCAGATCACTGAAAAGTTTGGGGTAGGTTTTCCCGTTTTTAAACCCTCTCACATTCCATCCGTGGACTGTTCCCGAATCAATGCGGGTGATTCCTTTATTTCTTGGGTCTTTTCTTTTAGCCATAAGCCAAAAGCCTTACCAATCTTTTTAAGCCTGCAAAAGTTCTGGCTTGTTCATTTTCCAGGCGGCAGCACCAGCCAACAGGGTCATTAAAACTATGATGCCCCATTCGTTCAGTGTCGGGATGACATCAGCGCCCTTTCCTGCCGGAATAGGTTTGTCAGCCTCGTCTTCCCAGGCCCAGTCCACGATGGTAATCGTCTGGATGTTCGCCGCAAGATTGACCCGTATCCAGCCGTAATGCAACGGCCCATTTTCTACTTTCGTAAACCGGACCCCGATGTACTTGTTTTCCGCACCGGGAAAATTACCATAATGATCACTAACAGTACCAAACCCAATTACCACGTCACTGTTGCTAGTCCAAAATCTACTTGTTTGAGAGCTGATGCTGCCAATATTGTAGTTTGCGGTCAAAGCCTTGGCATTGGCATAGGGGAACCCGTCAAAAATATACGAGCCAAGGACACTCGCCGATTCTTTCAATTGATAGATGAAGGCGAGGCCAACGCCAGGTTCCGGGGTGGCATTAATTATACTAAATTCATCATTACCATCACCGTCTACATCAATGTTATACTTGTGATTCGTAGTGTTCGTAGCCATCAGCATAATATCCCTCACACCGCTGTACTGTATGGCAGCCTCGGCTGCAGGGGCCACGGCCAGGGCGGCCCCACCAGCGGCGGCGCTGGCCAGGGCCAGATTTCCAGGTCTTGCTGACCCTTTCCCAGCGGCAAGGGCCGATGCCCGGTAGGCCTCCAGCTTGTCCTTTAAATCAGTGATTTTCTTAACTGCTGGTTTTTTCATCATCATGTATGAGATTTTGGGAGTGAACTGACAGATTTGTACTTCCAGTACTAAAAATCTGACTGGATTTTGAAATACCCTTAGATGACTTACATGTCTACAAAATCTACACCTACGTCTACACCTACGAGGATTCTTGCATATCAGGTGCAACCCAGGTGCAACCTCAAGAGCAGGTTCTTACTCCTTTTTTTCTAGCCGGCGCGGGCAAAGCCCGACAGTCTTCCGGATATGAAACAGGAAATCAATCGTCGTAAGTTCTTGGGAACATCGATCGCGGCCGGCGCGGGCCTGACGCTTGGGGCTTTCGCTCCGCGGAGCAGGGGTCAGCATAGTAAAACGTATCAGACTTCTTCACCCAAGCTGGGATACATCTCCCCTCGTGGAAGCCGGCGGATCATTTATGTCAGCGATCCCTCCAGTATCGCCTCAGGTTATTTACCCGATCCAGCCTCTGAGGCAGATTTGCGCCGATGGGTGGATGAACTGGCGCACGCACAGGTCGATACTTTTATCCAGGAGGCTTACACCCAGGGGTGGACCACCTATTGGCGAACGGATGGTTTTGAGTATGACGCCCGCCCGCAGCATCGCCGCTTTCTTCCTCTATTGGATGAGGGCATACAACCGCTGGAGGTGCTTCTGGAGCAGGCTCATGAGCGAGGCATGGAATTTCTGGCGGGTATCCGAATCAACGATAATCATGGCCATATCTCGGTAAAACAAGGCGTGGGTTTCGGAGCCTCCTTTCTGGCAAATAATCCACAGTGGTTATTAAAGGAGGCGCCGCCGGGGCCCTATTATCAGCTAAGTTCGCCCATGGACTTTAGTTTTCCCGAGGTGCGGGACTACCTTTTCTCCGTCACGGAGGCACTGGTCAGCCGTTTTCACGTTGATGGCCTGGAATTATGCTTCCGGGACCATCGTTACTTTCCGCCCGACAAAGGGCGGGAGGGACAGCCTCTCATGACCGAACTGGTTAGGCGGATCCGTCAAATGCTGGACCAGAAGGGCCGAAGTAGAAACAAGAAGTTGCAACTTGGAGCGCGTGTTTACCAGACGGTGGAAGAATGCCAGATTCAGGGACTGGATGTCTCGGGTTGGATTTCCGAAGGCCTGCTGAATTATCTTGCCCCGGGTGATGTCATGTACTCTGATTTAAACGCCCCTTATGAGCAATTCACTCAACTGGCCCGCGCCTCGGATTGCCTGGTCTATCCGGCGCTTCTACCCTGGAGCAGCCTAAGGATGAGGCGCCGCCTTGGGGGAATGCCTATCTCGCTTGAGCAACAGCGCGCAATCGCTCAGAACTTCTACGGGGCCGGAGCCGACGGGGTCTCATTCTATAACCACTTCGTCACCTTGAAATGGGCGCCGTTCTATCCGATGATGCTGCACGATTTCGTTGAACTGAAAAGCCCGCCGCAAGTCTCTCGAGGAAATCGCCATTACGTCTTTGAACCCATCTGGGCGGGCTGTAAGGGCTTCGGCGGCGAGGGACGCACCTCAACCGGCGCCCTGAAGGCAGATCGGATCGTCCTGAGGCGCGCCGACTCGGGGGCCGGGGGAAGCTATCGATTTCGCATCTGCGAGGATTTTGAGCAGGTGCGGAGAGCGGCGCTGCTATTTCGCGGCCATCCCATGACGTTAAAGGACAAGCTGGAGATCCGGCTCAACGGAACTCCGATCTCTTCCGCAGCGCAAAAGCGACGAAACGACGAACAGCGGGTGGACATGGCCGCTGTGGTAGATGTAAGTTCCCGGACTGCTGCCGGCGAGACGCTTGTCCCTGAGATTCCCAGCGGTCCAATTCTGACCACCTGGTTCGAACTCACGGCTCCCCCGGCCGTGTATGGGGACAATTGGCTGGAGGTAACGTTGGTCGAAGCCGATTGCGAGCTCTCTCAGGATCTCGTCATTGACGAGATTGAAGTCTTCATTCGGCCAAAGCGCGCCTGACAGTTCGGGCGCCACTCCCCAGGGCTCGAAGCTAAACCCCATTGTTTCAATCGCCTTCCCAAGGGCGGAGTGTTTGTTGTTTTTGCTCAATGTGTTATGAATTTTTTCTGGTGTTTTGAAAACCGCCCTGAAAGTGACGATGCCAACCTGCCCTTGTGAAGGCTAAAATCGACAAGCGCCAATAGCTGCGTTCCAGCCCGGAAACCGCTTGGTTACGTAGGGTACTACGCTCCCGCGTCGGTTTCCGGTCTGCGCCTTGCTCTTCATCACTTCTCGACTTTTTGAAACATTGGGGTAAACAATCTGTTTTCTGTTTTTGGAAATGCTGGAAGGGAGGTTTGAAGTGCAATGCGGCTTATTCTGATCGGATGCGAATATGTCGGAACGACGACGCTGGCCGATAAGATCGAAGCGTGGCCGTTGGAGAAGATGGGCGCGCGTTTCAACGACTTTCATTCGCATTGGAAATTCCCGCATATCGCGACGAAACCGGTGAGCGAGGAAGACCAGGTCCTCATGATGCAACTCAGCCCGGAGATGAAAGAGCTGATCATGCGCACGAACCTGGAGTATCACCTTTTAATTAATTTTTTGAGTTAATCTTTTCAATAGCAACATATTCAGTATAGCCCTTCACCATTGCGCGAACACACTCACCCGGTGTAGGGCCACCTTCCCCAATCCCTCGACACGGCTCTTCAATCAGCTCGGGACGGTTCTGTCGTACCCAGTCACGCGCTTCATAAAAAAGAGGAGGATCGTTTGAAGAAGTCGTCACAGAGAGGATTCGCCCCTTTTTTACGGTCACGTGAAATGTATCGGTGACGTAGAAATCGATTTCAAGTGCGCCGATCAGGTCATCTTTCACTGTCACTGGACAAAGGACCAAAGAATCATTCCTTGCTACGCACGGGTGTCGTTCAATAATTTCATAGTTACCACCCTCTGCCCATCCTTGGTAGTACAAGATAGAAGGTTTGGATTCTTCGGCATATGCTAGAGTGGATTCGAGTTCATCTGAATTGAACGAATAGAAGGCATCGATGAATTCATTTGCTGCCGCGACGTTTTTCTCCACTTCAACCGAAGAATCAGAGCGCGACGAGTCCTTACACCCGGACACAAACAACAGGGACATCAGTTTGACCGCTTTAATATACATTTCATGCAATTCTGATTTGAATACCATTGTGGCTTCCTAACTATATGTAGGCGGCAAATACACAGCCCCCTCCAATTAGGCAGATTATCCTTACGACCACTGACCACTATTTTCAAGGATATTTGTGGATGCTTTTCCCCCTTTTTGTTCATTATGGGTTTTCACCCCTTAAACCGCCACAAATCCTGCAATAGGCCTCTTTCTGAAGCCTCCAAAATCCACAAAAATGAATGATGTTTGCCCCGATGTTTCATTAAGGGCATTCACCCCTTACCCCGCCGCAAATTCCCTAGGAACGGGCCTGGCCGCGAGGCGGGTATCTCTATTGTAGTGACATTCATTTCACCTCGTATCGGAATGTGAACCTAAGCGTCTCGGTCTTTTGGATCTTTTTGAATGTCAAATTTGGCGACTGTGTGGCACCTAGGACAATGTTGCTGGGCCCAACCAATTCATCACCCCAATTTTCGAGTGATGATGACGAAATCCTGAGCGTGGCAATGTCGAATCCATCATCATCATACAGTTTGAGAATGAAAGCCTCTGGAAAGATAAGGCCGCCTGGGTGTTCGTCGCTTTTGCCGATGGGCCAATTCCGCCACGTGTAATAAGTATCCTTATCAACTGTGAAAAGAAAAAGGATTTCAGCAGCACCGGCGCCAGTGGGACGGATTACCATTTCCACGCTCTTAATGTAGTCTTGCTCAAATTGGTCGTAGATGACACGGAACGTTTTAGGGCGGTTGAGCCAGAAGCCCAGCACTATGGCCAAGACAAGAAACGCAATCAGTGCCCCAAATCTAGTCAACTTGTGCTTCTTCTTCATGTCATGCTTCGCCCAACGACCCGTGATTGATCTGCGGCGTCTACGCAGCCCTTGATTGATTACCATAAAATTTTGACCGAAATTTGCAAGTGGGTCTGTAGAACAGTTAGCCACCTTTTCTGGAATTAAGAGTGAAGCCCGAGATAATCCGCTCAATACTGCTGAGTTCGGATTGATGACCTAGATAACTGCAAATCAATTGCTTACCCGTAAATATGAAGAACGTGCGATGTTCTTCGAACTTAGGAAGAATTAGGAAGTAGATTACCCCCTCTTCTTGAATATTGAGAAGAGAGTCAACACCAGTGAATTGCTTACGAACCATGTCAAAGCGCAGGAGTGTGAGTGTCTTGTTTTCCAATGTTATGGGATTGAATTTAGAAGGCCTAAAACGCCGCCGACCTTTAAACACATGCTTTTCGATAAAGGTACCTCTTCGCTTCAGGTATGCTGTAAACCAATTTTGAATGTCACTTCCCTTTTGCGGCTCGGAGAAACGATCCACGAAGACATATCCCTCAAGCGCGGCACCAAATCCTTGACCGACACCACCCGTCTTTTCTAAGAATATCAGGTTTAAATTTGGGGTAGTGTATAAAAAAAGAATGTTATTTTGTATTTTTAGCTGTACAAATAGCGTTAGGCAGTTTATTCTTAGTGCATGGTTACTAAAATTATTAATTGTCGGCACTGTGGAAGTGAAAATATCATTAAATTTGGCAAGACGCCCAACCATAAACAGCGCTACCGCTGCCATGATTGTGGTAAACAAAGCCGCGAAAACCCCACAGTGAAATACACCGAAGAGCAAAAAGAAATGATCCTTCGAGTCTATCAGGAACGCAGCAGTCTACGCGGTTTACAGCGCGCCTTCGGGGTGAGTCCCAACACCGTTTTGAGTTGGTTAAAAAAAACGACAATCGCTGCGACCGCTCAAAAGCACGATTCTTGCGGCCCGCCGCCATGATGTCATTGAACTGGACGAACTGTGGTCTTTTGTGGGGCGCAAGAGCGATGCCCAATGGGTTTGGATCGCTCTTTGCCGACGCACCCGTCAAATCCTCTCCTATGCCATTGGGCCTCGGGATTGGTATCGTTGCCGGGAACTTTACGAGCGTCTGCCACGGGCCTACAAAAGATGTGCCACCTACAGCGACTTTTGGAGCACTTATGATGAAGTCTTTCCTCATAACCGATCCGTGGGAAAAGAAACCGGTGAAACGGCCCATGTGGAACGATGGAACAATACCCTGCGCCAACGACTGGGTCGTTTCACACGCAAAACCCTCTCCTTTTCCAAGCTTAAGAGTATGCATGAAACCTGTCTGAGACTTTTCATTCATCAATATAATCAAGAATTAGCCACCATTCCTACTTAATACACTACCAAATTTGGATTGGCTTCAATATTCCAGATGTGGGGTTCAACATCAAAGTCGACGGAGAATCCACCGCCGTTAAACGTCTTCATTCTATCCTCCGGTAATTCCTCAGGGAGAAGAAAATCTTGATTATTAAGAGCAAGTCCGGATATAATTCGATCAACAATCTCATTTAATTTTACTCGGGAATGTCGCACATTATGATACCACTCCCCCAACTGTGAAACCACCTGTCTTCCAGCAAACACGAAAAACGAGTCGTGTTTCTCGAACTGAGGAGGTATCAAAAAATAAATCATTCCCTTTTCTTTACCCCTAATCTCGTTTCTGGACGCCATGGTTGGTTTAGGAACCATATTAAAACGCAAAAGTGTTTTCTCTCCTCGCGTCACAGGATTTCCCTCGACGTGCTCAAAGTGCCGATCCCCTCTGTATAAATGTCTTTCGATGATTGGGGCTTTGCGGATTAGGTATTGCGCAAACCAATCCTTAATGTCATTTCCGCCGGGTGGCTCTTTGAAACGATCCATAAACACAGTCATCCATAAATGTGAATAACCCGACTCAGGATCTCCCATTTCAAAGAGGATCGAATTAAGGTCGGTAAAGCCATCAATCCGCCATAATTCGCGCTCATACTCAAATTCGACCGAAAACGTGCCACCATCAAACGTCCTAATTTCCGAATACAACGATTGAGTCGTGAAAATAAAGATCAGGGCTAAGACAATCTGCTTCATTTGTCGGTAGTGTATTAAGTAGGAATGGTGGCTAATTCTTGATTATATTGATGAATGAAAAGTCTCAGACAGGTTTCATGCATACTCTTAAGCTTGGAAAAGGAGAGGGTTTTGCGTGTGAAACGACCCAGTCGTTGGCGCAGGGTATTGTTCCATCGTTCCACATGGGCCGTTTCACCGGTTTCTTTTCCCACGGAGCGGTTATGAGGAAAGACTTCATCATAAGTGCTCCAAAAGTCGCTGTAGGTGGCACATCTTTTGTAGGCCCGTGGCAGACGCTCGTAAAGTTCCCGGCAACGATACCAATCCCGAGGCCCAATGGCATAGGAGAGGATTTGACGGGTGCGTCGGCAAAGAGCGATCCAAACCCATTGGGCATCGCTCTTGCGCCCCACAAAAAACCACAGTTCGTCCAGTTCAATGACATCATGGCGGCGGGCCGCAAGAATCGTGCTTTTGAGCGGTCGCAGCGATTGTCGTTTTTTTAACCAACTCAAAACGGTGTTGGGACTCACCCCGAAGGCGCGCTGTAAACCGCGTAGACTGCTGCGTTCCTGATAGACTCGAAGGATCATTTCTTTTTGCTCTTCGGTGTATTTCACTGTGGGGTTTTCGCGGCTTTGTTTACCACAATCATGGCAGCGGTAGCGCTGTTTATGGTTGGGCGTCTTGCCAAATTTAATGATATTTTCACTTCCACAGTGCCGACAATTAATAATTTTAGTAACCATGCACTAAGAATAAACTGCCTAACGCTATTTGTACAGCTAAAAATACCAGATAACATTCTTTTTTTATACACTACCCTAATTTTCATCGGTTTAGAAAGCCAATAACCCATTTCATATTTCACGAACGATCAAGTCCAGCGATGCCGGCCCAATGGCCCTGCTTTGGAACGGCGGGATAAACCGGCATTCGCTGGGACGTCTGGTTCGGTGCATTTTCCATTTCAGTCTCCAATCGCATCCGTTATGGGGCGTCTTCCAGGTTGCGGAGAAAGTCTCTGACGGTGTGATTAAAGATCGTTGGTTGTTCGAGCATGACCATGTGGGAGGCATCGGGAATGATCGCCACCACCGACTCTGGAATCATCTGAGCGTACCACTTTCACGGTTTCGGGTGGAGCCTCGTCATGCTCTCCACCGATCAAGAGAGTAGGGACTGAAATAGTCTTCAACACGTCCGTCTTATCGAAGTCCTTGAGAACGCCGTTCACTACGAACTCGTTGGGCCCAAACATTTCCTCGTATACTGGCCCGATATTCTCGACCGCTTCTAAGAGCCTCGGTGGCCACGGATCCAAGCGACAGAAATACCGCTGCATAAACACCATTGTGGCATCATGGTATTCCTCGGAGTCGAATGTGCCAGTGGCATTATGTTCCGAAAGAATGGCTTGGGTTTCTTCGGGAAATGCCTCAAGCAGGATTTTTGCATCCGCGATCCAACGACGAGTACTGATGTGAGGCCCTACCATTGTTAAGCTTTCAATTCCCATTGGTTGCTTCTCAGGGTAGGCAGTCATGAGCGCGGCTCCCCACGAGTGACCAAGCAGATGTATCCGAGAAAGATTCAGATGGCGTCGCAGGGCGACCAAGTCTTCGACAAACACGTCTACCGTCCACTCGTAGGTCTCATCTGGTATCGATGACCAACCGCCACCCAACTGGTCATAGAGGATAACAGGGCGCTCATCCGCCAACTTCTCCAGCGGCTCTAGGTAGGAGCTTGATGCTCCTGGACCTCCATGCAGTACAAGCAGAGGAGTGTTTCTGTTTTTGGGATTGACCACCCGGTACCAAAGTTTCCGCTCGCCATTTTTTAGGTAGCCTTCGATTGCGTATGGATTCTCGATATGGATGCTCGTATGGGCATCAGTTTCTTGGCCGCTGATAGGTAATTCGCCGAGACCAAGGTACAATAACCAAGCGAGCATCAGAGACCATGGCTTGAGATATAAGGTTACCCATGAAGTGTAGACAGTAGACTGTAAGCCGGGTTAGAAAAGGAAGATCCTATGACTCGTCAAAAGCAAAGATATACTGTTTCGTTCAAGAAGGAAGTGCTGGGCTATTGGCAGAGCACCGATGAAGCGGCCAAGGTAGTGGCCAAGCATAATTTTATCAAAAAAGTTATAATTCTATAATCTATTGTATATCAATGGAGGCGCGGGTCGGAATCGAACCGACGTGTAGAGGATTTGCAGTCCCCGGCCTTACCACTTGGCTACCGCGCCGAATCAATGGGCTGGATATCAAATAAGCCGCATCTGAAAACAAGTTTCAAGCTGTTTTTCTTTTTATTAGTCTTATTTGAATGAAGAACCTTTCAATTCTAAAAAGCTTTAATCTTTTTCCGGGAAAATCGGCTAGACTCCGCTTGCCACCTTCCGGCATACTTTGCCGCCATTTATGCCTGCTACCATTTTAACCATTGCCAATCAAAAGGGAGGCGTCGGCAAGACTGCCACCGCCATCAACCTGGGGGCCGCTCTGGCCGAAAAAGGCGTCCGCACCTTGTTGCTCGATATGGACCCGCAGGCCAATGCCACGAGTGGACTCGGCCTGGAAAAATCAACCGGTGGAAGCATCTATGGTCCGCTCCACGGTGATGGCTATGCCGCTCAAAAGGTTGTCGAAACGGGCATCGAAAATTTTTCCATCATTCCCTCGGAAATTGACCTGGCGGCGGTCGAAATCGAGCTGGGTCAAAAGCAGGACTACCTGATACAGTTGCGCAACTGCCTGCTGCCGCTGCGAAACTCGGAGGATTTCGGGGTTATTTTAATAGACTGTCCGCCAGCCCTCGGTTGGCTCTCCATGAATAGCCTGGCGGCGGCAGATTACCTGCTGATCGCCTTGCAATGCGAATACTTGGCCATGGAGGGTCTGGGCCAGATACTGGCTGTAGTCGAGAAGTTGAGGGAGGCCGGAGCCAACCCCGACCTGCAACTGGGGGGTATTGCCATGACTATGTTCGATGTGCGCACCAATCTGAGCCGGCAGGTTGTGGACGAAGTTGGCAAGCATTTTGGAGACGTTGTTTTCAATTCCGTGATTCCCAGAACAATTCGATTGGGGGAAGCTCCCAGCTTTGGGAAGACCATTTTTCAATACGATGCTCTCAACCCAGCTGCCAGCGCTTATAAAAACCTGGCCGGGGAAGTCCTGAAACGTTTCGATTTAAAATGAGACTCTTTAGCCGTTAAATTGGCGATGGGAAGAATAATGTCCGACCTGGAACAACTGCAAAAATCCATCGGTTATCGCTTCCGGAATCTGGATTTGCTACAGCAAAGCCTGACTCATCCCTCTTATATCCAGGTCAATCCACAGGCGGGCGAACACAATCAGCGGTTGGAGTTTCTGGGCGACGCCGTGTTTTCCCTTACGCTGGCGGAGAAGCTCTACCATCTGCTTCCAGATGATAGGGAAGGCCCCCTCAGCCGCTGCCGGTCCAGTTTGGTCAAAGGAGAGAAATTAACCGGTCTGGCCCTGAACCTGGGTCTGCACAAGCACCTGCGCATGAGCGATGGAGAGGAGCAAAACGGGGGGCGGCAACGTCCTTCTATCCTCGAGGATGCCCTCGAAGCTCTAGCCGGGGCGATTTTTCTGGACAGCGAGATGGAGACTGCCAAACGAGTGATCCTGTCCTGGTATAACGGTATCGAACCGCATCTGGAAAACCTGCTCGAGACCTATAACCCCAAAGGACAGTTGCAGGAAGCGGTGCAGCCCACCCTTGGCAACAACGTCCTGAAATACCACGTGACCAAAGAAACCGGGCCCGACCATAAAAAATATTTCAAGGTAATCGTACTGGTGGCCGGGGAAAAAATGGGCGCGGGCGAAGGGACATCTAAAAAAGAGGCTGAGGAAAAGGCCGCCTTGATCGCCTTGCGAAAGTGGAAGCAATCCACCTCTCAATGAGGGCAAGTCCCATAAAAAACTCCCTTCAGTCGGAGTTGCGAACGGGTGTCGCGGAGGCCGCCGTCCCGGCCATTTGCTCGCTCTTGTTAAAACAAAAACTGGCGCCGGTCACATTTATTTTGGCCAAAGACCAGAGCCAGTGCGAGCATTGGATTGAAGATCTGATTTTTTTTGATCGAATTTCCAAAAAACAGCTTAACATTGAGACGCACCTTCTCCCCGATCTTACTGGTGGGTCGAGGGACGATCCGCACTATTTTAACCAGGAATGCGATCGACTGGCCGCCCTTACGCGACTAAACGACTGCCGCCTATTAACGGAGCCACAGCATCCGCTGGTCATTTTGGCCACTCCGCGCGGCTTGTTTCAACCGTTTCCGCACCGAAAAAACCTCGCGGCGCTGGAAATTCGCCTTCGGTCGGGCCAAGAATTTCCATTTGGAAAGCTGGTGAAAAAACTGGAATCGAGTCTGCGCTACGATTGCGAGGCACTCTGTGAAACCCCCGGGCAATATGCCGTGCGAGGAGGATTGGTCGATGTTTATCCCGTTAATGCCGATCAACCCTACCGCATTGATTTTTTCGGCGATGAAATCGAGGAAATCCGGGCTTTCGATCCAACCACCCAGCTCTCTCTGGAAAGTGTTACGGAGGTGGTTGTGGCGGCCTTGCCCAAAGGGGTGCAACAGGAAAGGGAAAATCATTTTTTCGATTATTTGGGGGACGCCGTCCACTGGATACTATGGGAGCCAGCGGTCCTGGCAGAAGCATTCCCTGCCTATTTTCCCGAAACTCAGGTGGCCATGGCGGCCATTTCGGGATTCCCTCAACTGCAGGAAAGGCGCGAGGCATTTCCGGATCGTTGGACTGGCTTGACGGAAATCGATGCGACGAATCCACTTTTCGGGCCCGATTGCCCACGCAATACCTGCGAGACGGAGCCATTAAGCAGTTACCGGACTTTTATCCCGGAAGCGGATTTCGGGCTGGGAAGAGTCGAGGCCGAGCAGGAGGCGCGCTTGCAATTTCTGAAACAGGCGCTCGATTGGCAGCAGGAGGGGTTCAACATCCTCTACGCGGCGATAAACGATGGCCGGGAAAAGCGGTTTAAATCTATCCTTGAATCGGAACCGGAATTGGCCGAGTTGAAACCGCGGTATGTTCGTGGTGAAATCAGCGAAGGATTCCTCCTTTTTTTTCCCGAAGCTAACAACGCATTTGCACCCGAAAGCGAGGAGACACCCGCTAGCAAAGGCATCGTTTTTTTAAGCGACACGGAAATATTCGGACGTTTCCGCAAACGTCCCGTAGGGTTGCGGCGCAGGCGACTTCCCCACCGCGCCCAGGTCGATCAAATGCTGAATTTTTCCGATTTGGCGCAAGGCGATCTACTGGTCCATCTGCAGCACGGCATATGCCAGTATGGCGGCCTCACCCAGCTGAACATAGAAGAAAAAGACAGGGAGGTCATTTCGCTCGAATTTGAAGACGGGATAATCCTGCATGTGCCTTTGCACGAATCACACCTGCTTACGCGATACGTCGGGTTGACCAAGGCGAGGCCGAGATTGGGCCGGTTGGGGGCCGGCGCCTGGAACAGAACCCGCCGGGCAGCGGAAAAAGCGACCCTTGATTATGCTGCCGAAATGCTCCAGTTGCAGGCCCGGCGTGAAACCATAAAAGGGCATGCCTTTCCCCCCGACGGTCAATGGCAGCAAGAGTTCGAGGAATCGTTCCCTTTTCAGGAAACGCCCGACCAGGCCATGGCAATCGCCGAAACCAAGGCCGATATGGAATTAGAGCAGACAACGGACAGGCTCATCTGCGGCGATGTCGGTTACGGGAAAACGGAAGTAGCTTTAAGGGCCGCCTTCAAATCCGTTATGGACGGCAAGCAGGTGGCCGTGCTGGTCCCCACAACCATCCTGGCGCAGCAGCACTGGAACACCTTTCTGGAAAGAATGGCGGCCTATCCCATCATCATTGAAATGCTCAGCCGTTTTCGCACTAAAAAGCAGCAGATCGAAATCCTCGATCATCTGCAATCCGGCAAAGTGGACATCCTCATCGGCACGCACCGTTTATTGAGCGGCGATGTCCGGTTCAAGGATCTGGGCATACTGATTGTGGACGAGGAACATCGATTCGGCGTCAAACATAAAGAAAAGCTGAAACAGCTGCGGGAAAACGTGGATGTGTTTTCCATGAGCGCCACCCCCATTCCGCGCACCTTATACTTGTCCCTCATGGGGGCTAGAAAAATGAGCCTGATCGAAACGCCCCCCATAGACCGTTTGCCCATCCACACGATAGTAAAAAACTACGATCCGAAATTGGTAAAAGAAGCCATTGAGTTTGAAGTCTCCCGCGGCGGGCAGGTATTTTATTTGCACAACCGGGTCCAGACCATCGATTCGGTGGCCATGCGGCTGCAGGAGATGTTTCCCAAAATGAATATCGCGGTGGGCCATGGGCAGATGTCGGAAACTTTCCTGGAAAGAATAATGACCCGGTTCGTGGCGGGCGAATTCGATATCCTGGTTTGCACCACCATCATTGAATCGGGGCTGGATATACCCAACTGCAATACCATCATCATCGAGGGAGCGGACCGTTTTGGATTGTCCCAGCTTTACCAGTTGCGGGGTCGAGTGGGCCGCAGCAAACGCCAGGCATACGCCTACCTGCTCTTGCACAGGCATTCCCGCCTTGTTGAGCAGGCCCGCAAGAGGCTCAGCGCCATGCGCCAATACAATCGGCTGGGCGCGGGCTTCAAGATAGCCATGCGGGACCTCGAGCTGCGAGGGGCCGGCAACCTTCTGGGCACACGACAAAGCGGCCATATTGCCGGCATCGGCTTCGAACTTTACTGCCAATTATTAAAGCAGAGCATTGCGCGTCTGAAAGGTGGAAAGGGCGCTGCCAGAATCCGGGCCACGATACGCCTCGATTTTGTCACCCTGGGCGGCGGTTTCAAAACGGAAAACGAAGAGACACCCATCGGTTTTGCCATCCTCAAAGAGGAGGAATTGGCCCGCGAACGGATTGGGTTGCAAGCCGCAGGCATACCCCGGGATTACATCGACGAAACCCAGTTGCGGATCGATGTTCACCGCCAATTGGCCCTGGCGGACTCTGTTAAAGTCGTTAAGGCAATCCGGGCTGCGTTGAAAGATCGGTTCGGCCCCTACCCAGCCGAAGTGGAAGCCCTGCTCCTCGTCACCGAAATCAGGTGTCTGGCCGAAGCCAAAAACATTCTCCAGGTATCGAGCGAAGGAAATCGGCTCAAGTGTTTGAAAGCCAGCGGCCTATCCAACAATTACCTGAAACGGGGCAATCGTTTTCCCCGCCTGGCCCGGCGAACCCCACTCCCCCGCCTGAAGGAAGTGCGCGATTTTCTAAAAAAACTGTCGGCACCTGAAACCTCCATCCACCCCGTATTACCTACTTGACCTCATTGCCTACACTCCTTTTAAGCTACAAGGTTAAAAAAAGAGTTATCGAAGATGCACTTCTCAACAAACCGTTCCCTGATTCTGTGCCTATGTTCCACATTGGCGTTTTTTGCTCCGCTGGCCGGGCAAATCGCTCATAACATTTGGGAACCCCCCCTCAAGCATGGTATCGCCGCGGTGGTTGAAGACCGTATCATTACCTACGAGGAGATTCGCCGCCAAATGTCCCCCCTAATCGGGCGCATTCAGCAGGACTCCCGCAGCGCCGCCGAATTTCAGCGCAATATGGAGGAACTCTACCTCGAGGTTTTGCAAAGTCTTGTTGATAACATATTAGTTATCAAAGATTTTCAAAGCGAGGAAGAACGCGTTATTCCTCGTTCCTATGTCGAAAACGAATATGACCGCATATTAATCGAGGATTTCGGCAACGACAGGCGCAAATTTCTCGAAAGCCTGCGCAAAGAAGGCAAAAACCCACGGGAATTCCGTAGGGACCTGGAGGAACAGATCATCGTCAGCGTGATGAGTCAACAAATGCGCAAATCCCAGTCCGAGATCAGCCCGGAAAAAATTGAGGACTTTTACAACCAGAATAAAATCCATTTTTACCAGGAAGAAAGCGTTCACTTGCGCTTGATCATGCTCAAGCCTTTTGCCGACGAAAGCAGCGACCTGCTTCGCCAAACCGCCGACAAAGTAATGGCGGAACTGGATTCAGAAGAGCCCTTCGCAAAAGTGGCGGAGAATTTCAGCCAGGATTCCCGGCGCAAAAAAGGCGGCGATTGGGGTTGGATCAACCGCCCGGATTTACGCGATGAGTTGAGCGAAGTGGCCTTCTCGCTGAAAAAGGAAACCTACAGCCAGCCCATTCCGCTCGGCCAGCAATTTTATATTTTATATGTCGAGGACCGGCGCGATGAAGGAATCCAGCCGCTGAATGAAGTACGCGACCGCATTGAAAACATTCTTGCTGGTAAGCTGGCCCGTCAGGCCCAAAAACGCTGGAAAGAACGCCTCCGCAAGAACGCTTTTGTCAAATATTACTGATACCCACTGGGTAACGAAAATAGCGGGCATTCCCTGAATTTTCAGGCTTCTGTAGCCCGGCGCTTGAATTGGTTTGCCAAAAGCAAATGCCTGCACATACGCTCCCGGCGGTTATGAACAAGCCGTACACCGCCTCCCTGCGCCTACGCGACCTGGCCGTCAACGAACGTCCCCAGGAAAGATTGGAAAAACACGGCCCCGCAGCGCTCAGCGATACGGAACTACTCGCCATGTTATTGCGCAGCGGAAGCAAAGGTATGGATGTGCTTTCACTCTCCTCCCTCATCATTTCCGAAGCGGGTTCCCTGGCCGGTCTCCTTACCTGGTCGGATTCCGATTTTAAAAAGCTCAAAGGGATCGGGAAGGTCAAGGCTTTGCAATTAATTACCGTCATGGAGATGGCCCGCCGCATCCTCACGGACGACCGGGATAATCCACCCAATTTTACCAACCCGGAGGAGGTTTACCGCCATTTTACTCCATTGACCGCGGGTCTCGAGGTGGAAAAATTCTGGGTTCTCTGCCTCAACCGCAAAAACCGCCTGATCAAACGCATAGAAGTTACCTCGGGCACGGCCACTACCAGCCTGGCCCACCCCCGCGAAGTTTACCGCGAAGCCATCCGCCTGAGCGCTTCGGGAATTATCTGCGCCCACAATCATCCCAGCGGAGACCCCGCCCCCAGCCTGGCGGACCTGAAAATTACACGCCTCCTTCGGGATGCGGCCAAAACGGTGGAAATCGACCTGCTCGGCCACGTCATCATCGGCCGGCCCAAAAGCGATCCGCTGGGCAAAGGCTACTACAGTTTCAACGAATCGGGAAATATTTGAGACGTCCCGGGGCGCCACCCGCTCCGGCTCCGGCCAAGGCTTTCCCCTCCTGCGTCCGCGGCCTGGGCCTGGGCGCTGCCTATAAACCCAACTACGCACCAACCCATCCCCATAGCGAGAATACCTTTCCACTGTTTGAGTAACATTCTTCCGCCGCCCATAAAACGGCTCCACTGTCGTTTTTTGCTTCATGCTTCATAGGCCGCCACTATACAGCAAAACGCAAAAAACGTCAATGGATAGGTTGGCTCCGTTTGATGCGTTTGATTAAACTTCGATTTTCGGGGTATTTTTCGCCAAAAACCCAAATTTCACCCAAAATACAGCCATCCAACAGATAAAAATCCACCAAAAGCCAAAAAACAAAAAAAACTTCAACTCCTAACATCTGTACCGAGCGAAGCGACATCCTTCAACCTGACACCTGTACCGAGCGAAGCGACATCCCTCAATCTCCATCCAGCATCAAGCATCCCTGATGTGCACTGGAAAAAGTGGACACGAGATTCTCCTAAATGGAGAATCGAAGCATCGGAAGAAGACGCTTTAGCCCGGATATTTCATGAAGGGTAAAGTTTGGCTCGTTATTGCTATTGGAGATGGATTTCTTTGTATTTTGAGCAGATCGTCTTGATTTTTAGGTGTTTTTCAGGGTGTAGAGACACTGCCCCCTTTCCCCCATTGGTTCGGTAGTGCCGGGGGCAGCACCAATGCACCCTTTAGGTTGGCACCAATCGGCGGGCCGCATGGTTGAAAAGACTGGCCCAAGGATAACTCTCACTTAGGTGAAAGTGAATCGTTCGGGTGTTGCGCACGATGACCGCTCCGATCTTGATTAATTTGAGCCGCAGGGTGTGGCATTGGGCCCGCGCCCACTTCGTCCCTTTTAAGGCTAACCGGCGCATGGCTTCCATCAAGGTGTAGGCCAGCGCCGACAAGAGCAATCGCCACTGATTGGCCCACCATTGATGGGCGCTGGTGCGCTCGCTGAACAATTGCATCTGTTCCTTGATTCGGTTCTCCATTTCACCGCGGCCACAGTATACCTTGTCGTAAAGCTCCTGGGGATCGCCCGGCAGGTTCGTCACCACGAAGCGCGGGTTGGACCCCTGTGCGGTGTGTTCGGCTTTATGGATGACCAACCGCAGCCATCGCCACGAATCGGCAGCATAGACGAAGTCCTGGAATAACCGTTGTTTTTTACCCCTTAGTTCGAACCATTCTTTGGCCTGCTTTTGCAACTGCTGGGCGTCTTGCTGCAAGCGTGCATTGCGAGCCATCCCCACGATGTAACTAACTTCGTTGCGGTCGCACCAAGAGAGTATCCGGTCTCGACAAAATCCACTGTCGGCGCGCCAAATAATCCGCTTACGGGGCCAGCTTTGGCGAATCCGTTTAACCAGCAATTTGAGGATGGCCCCGGCATGCTTGCTGGCATCGATCTTGCTCGGCCGCAGGTAGGCCACCAGCAGCTGATCACCGCAAAAAACATATAGCGGCAGAAAACAGTAATGATCATAATAACCGTGGAAAAAACGTCCCTCCTGGAGCCCGTGCACCGGATTGTCGGTGGCGTCAAAGTCCAGGATGATCTCTTCGGGTTCCTCGGCAAAGGAGCCCATGAACTGTTCGACCAACAGCTCGTTTACCGCAAAGGCCGCCCGCCGATCCTGCCCGTTTTCAAAACGACACAAAGTCGGCGCGCTGGCCAACGTTTCAATGCGCCCCGTTACCGTTTGCAACAATGGATCGTGGCGCAGGGTATCAAAGTCGTTCAAATCCTCATAGCCCGCCACCAGCCCGTAAACGCGCTGCCGCAGCATCCCCAATACCTCATGGCGTACTTTGCCCTTCTGCCGTTTGTCCACTAACTGTCGGGCCGCTCGTTCGGTCAAGCCCAACTGCCGATCCACTTCCCGGATCAAAAGCAGTCCGGCATCCGAAGTAACCTCTCCGCCCTTGAAATCAACCCGCACACGGCGGCCTTTTACCCTTGTCAACTGTAGCTTTAATTGTTTACCTTTTGTCATCGCTGATATTGCTTTAATTATTGATCTATCCTGCTGTATATCAGCAGTTAAGCATATCAACGATACTTTTTTTACGAAATATCCGGGCTAATGCACAACGAAAACATTCATACGCATATTGATCATTATTTTTCGGGATCAAAAGAAATCAATGTTCATAATTCATACTTTGTCGGATTTTGTTGTTATACAGCGGGTGAAATTTTTGCAAAAATAAATTTAATAACGCCAGCCGAGGAGTTTCCAGTAGTTGAGGAACCAGAGAAATTGAACTTCTGTTGCAGTGGTTAGAATTATTGCGATCAAGCCCATGAGGGTAAAAGTTTCAGGAGATATTCCGATTAATGTCAGGCGCCCCAATGTCAATAAACAGGAGAGGGCGCCGAGGATAGGCAGGTAGAGTGTCAGCCCGACTGAGATCGGCACGTCTTCGGTCACTTTATAGGCTCCTCGGGCGGTCAGGATGGTCATTGCGCTGATGAAACCCAAATTGGCCGCACAGGTGATTAAGAGCCCCCAAATGACGGCGGATGGCAGAAAGAGCGTTTCTTTCAAGATATTGATAATAAAGAATAATCCTCCCACCGAAAACAGCGTTATGCAAGCAACGGCATAACCGTTATGGGCCTTGCGAGATTCGAGAATGGAGATTTTTTCATAACGATCGCGGCCTCCCGCATACAGTTCGCTAATGCGGTTAGCCTGGTTGCGAATAAATCCGATGCGTGTTCGACGCTGGCAACTCGTGAATATATCCCTTTCCTCATGCTCATAATTTTCTCCAGAGATCATCAAACGATTTTTTGCGGCATCGAATGCTACCTTTAACTCCTCGCCCTCTTTGCCGAGCATGGCCGAGCTTTTGCCGAAGTGGTGGTGAGGATACCAGGAGTGCCTATAAATTCCGCAATAGTTTTCAATACCGTTTGCCGGTTGACGCGTCGTTTTTTTACCGGTTCGCTTTTGCTCAAAAGAGTGCGAAAAGGCAAAGGAGGCGACGTTGTCAAGAAAATGGCGAAAAACTTTTTTATCGGTGTTATAATAAAGAACGATTCCGATTCCCGCATCGGGGAATATATAAAAACCGGTGCGATGACCCGGCATGTGGCCGGTATGCCAAGCCACCCTCTCGCCCTGGATTTCATCGAGCCAGAAACTCAATCCCATGCCGGGCACGCCGGGCAGGGGTGAGAATTGTTCCTCCATCAGAGCTTCCGGCCGGGCCAGAACCATTGATGTTTTTTCCGGATTTAGAAATAACAGTATTAACTGCCTCAATTCTCGAGGCGTTGCCACGAGGGAGGAAGCCGGATAAGGTTTCCAGTGGCGTAGCGGTAATTGCCGGTGGCGACCGAATATCCAGTTATATCCCGCGGCTAATTCCAACTCCGTCTTTTCATCGGGAATGAAGGTGGCTTTATTGGTAGTGTATTAAGTAGGAATGGTGGCTAATTCTTGATTATATTGATGAATGAAAAGTCTCAGACAGGTTTCATGCATACTCTTAAGCTTGGAAAAGGAGAGGGTTTTGCGTGTGAAACGACCCAGTCGTTGGCGCAGGGTATTGTTCCATCGTTCCACATGGGCCGTTTCACCGGTTTCTTTTCCCACGGATCGGTTATGAGGAAAGACTTCATCATAAGTGCTCCAAAAGTCGCTGTAGGTGGCACATCTTTTGTAGGCCCGTGGCAGACGCTCGTAAAGTTCCCGGCAACGATACCAATCCCGAGGCCCAATGGCATAGGAGAGGATTTGACGGGTGCGTCGGCAAAGAGCGATCCAAACCCATTGGGCATCGCTCTTGCGCCCCACAAAAGACCACAGTTCGTCCAGTTCAATGACATCATGGCGGCGGGCCGCAAGAATCGTGCTTTTGAGCGGTCGCAGCGATTGTCGTTTTTTTTAACCAACTCAAAACGGTGTTGGGACTCACCCCGAAGGCGCGCTGTAAACCGCGTAGACTGCTGCGTTCCTGATAGACTCGAAGGATCATTTCTTTTTGCTCTTCGGTGTATTTCACTGTGGGGTTTTCGCGGCTTTGTTTACCACAATCATGGCAGCGGTAGCGCTGTTTATGGTTGGGCGTCTTGCCAAATTTAATGATATTTTCACTTCCACAGTGCCGACAATTAATAATTTTAGTAACCATGCACTAAGAATAAACTGCCTAACGCTATTTGTACAGCTAAAAATACAAAATAACATTCTTTTTTTATACACTCCCGCTTTATTCATGCCCAACGGGTGAAAGATTTTTTCACGGGCATAAACGGCGAAAGACTGTCCGGTTATTTTTTCAACTGCCAGTCCGGCCAGGGAAATTCCGAAGTTGGAATAAGTAACGGTTTCATCGATTTTTGCCACCGGCGGCGGCAAGTTTTTTTTCAAATAACCGGAAAGGTCGGCAATTTCCGCAGCCCGAGGGGTTGATTGCCGGGCAAAGCGCTCGCCGATACCGGCTCGATGAGTGAGGAGGTCGCCCAGTGTAGCCTGCCCGTAATTATAAGGAAGAGGCCAATCCAATAAATCGCCAATTTTAGTTTCCAATGTCAAATCGCCCGATTCAACCAACTGCTGCACTGCGATGGCAGTTATAACTTTGGAGATAGAGCCTGCCCTGATCGGAGTATCCAATTCAAGTTGAACGGCCGGATTGATCTTGGCCAAACCCCAACATTTCTCGAAACCTATGAGATTCCCTGGCGAAACCAACAGAACCGCCACACCGGGCGCGTGATGCTCCTCCAGAATCGCGGTTGCCTCTTTTTCCAGGAATTGACTCCACTCCTCAGGAGAACGAGTTTCCGAGCTATCATTTTTTTGCCTATCCATCCCTAATCATATTGAGTAATAAACACCTCACGGTTCAATGCAATATTCTCAAGAATAATTATTTATTTGGCCTTTATAGTATGCTGACCTATTAACGCCCCTGATTATGGCTGATTTTTTTAATACTCTCAATGAATCATGGGTGGAGTTTATCAAGGCCCAGAAAGTATTTTTCACCGCTACTGCCCCGATTGATGGCAGGATTAATCTTTCGCCCAAAGGAATGGATACTTTTCGTTGCCTGGATGAATCAACCGTAGGGTATCTGGATTTGACCGGAAGTGGAATCGAGACAACCGCTCACCTTAAAGAAAATGACCGCATGACAATCATGTTTTGCAGTTTTGACGAGAGGCCGGCCATATTGCGTCTTTATGGCCGAGGTTCCGTTATTTTCCCCGCAGAACCGGATTGGGATAATTACAGCCACCAATTTCCCGATTTGCCGGGTAAAAGGTCCATCATTTTGATGAAAATCGAGTCGGCCCAGAAATCGTGCGGCTACGCCGTCCCCGTTATGGAATTCAAAAATCAGAGGCAAACACTTATCAAATGGGCCCAGAATAAAGGTTTGGATGGCCTTCAGAGGTATCGGGAGGAAAATAACGCCATCAGCATCGATAGCGCGCCCAGCGGGTTTAATAAGACTCAGGGCTAATTGCTGTTTTACGCACAAACTCCTCCAGCATCCTGACGGCGTTGGCTGGTCCGTTTTCCTTTTTTAATATATCCGCGACCTCTTCGGCCCTTTGCCTCATTGCGGTATTTTTTTTTATTTGATGAATGGCTTCGGGCAGGGTTTCGGGCCAGCGTTTTTTATTTACCATAATTCCAGTGCCAATGCGTCGAACCTCCCCGGCCCAGAAGGGCTGGTCGGCAATGTGCGGTACCACAATGGCCGGTTTGCCCGAATGCAGGGCCGAAGCCGTTGTACCGGCTCCCCCGTGATGCACAATACAGGAGGCATGGCGAAAGAGCTGGTCGTGGGAAACTTTACCAACGATCAGGATGTGTGATAGCCTTTGCGGATTGGAAAAACCGGCCCAGCCGCTTTGCAGAATGATCTTCTTTTCCTTGGGCCAATTGTCGATGAAGCGGCGCATATTTTCGGCATCCCGATCGGTGGTGACGCTGCCGAAAGTCAAAATCGGCGTCTCAACTCCTTGGCAAAAGGTGTTCAGCCGCCTTTCTAATTGGGCGTCTTCCTCGGCCTGCCAACGCAAATAACCTGGGTAGCGAAATCGGAGCGGGGTGCCCACAGAAATTTTCATGAGGGCCGGTGAAACGGTTACCAGGACCAGATCGGCGGGACCGAGGAGAAAATTTTTAATGCGGGGAATGGAATGGCGCTTGAGGGAATAATCGATGGTTGCGCTGGCCGTTTTCCACCACAGACGGTTCCACGTTTCACGAATCGGGCGAGGCAGCCAGGCGATTTTTTTAATCGGAAAAGGAGGCGCTTGGGGTTGGGGCACAAGGCAATGACAAAAGGCCAGCATGGCGGTCGGAACCCCCTGTCTTTGGGCCAGAAACTTGTAATAAAGGGAAATATAAGAGGTTATAAGCAGGTCGCATTCAGCCAGGGCGGTATCCATACGCTCAATCAGCTCGTCGGCAAAAGGCAGGGGCCGCCCTCGTAGATGGTCCTGAGTTGCGCCAGCGGATGCCGGGCCCGGTTGAGGAGGCGCATTTGCCCGGCCAGTTCCTCCTGATCCCAATCGGGCGGAAGATAGTGGTAATCCAGCCCGGCGCTTTCAATTTCCGCTCTGAACAATGGCATTGTGGCAAACCGCACCGCATGACCGGCCCGGCGCAAGGCCCTTCCCAGGGCGATTACCGGGTAGATGTCGCCGGTCGATCCGTGTGAACTGAGCAATACGCGCATTTTCCCTCGCTTCTTAGATGAAAGGTTGCCTGTGCCCGCGAGTCACTGCTTAAATTGTCGGCCATGAAACCCGCTTTAGTCATATTGGCCGCCGGTTTGGGCAATCGTTACGGTGGCCTCAAACAGCTCGACCGGGTCGGCCCATGCGGTGGATCCCTCCTTGAATATTCGGTTTACGACGCCCTGCGAGCCGGTTTTGGGAAAATAATCTTTGTCATACGGAAAGACTTTGAGACGGAATTTCGGCAACGTATCAGCTCGAAATTTGCCAGTAAGGTCCAGGTCGAGCATGTATTTCAGGAAATCGGCGACCTACCGGAAGGGTTTGAAGTGCCTATTGGCCGCAAAAAGCCCTGGGGTACGGCCCACGCGGTTTATGCGGCCAGAGATTTTATTGATGATCCTTTCGGAGTTATTAATGCCGACGATTTTTACGGGCCGTCCGCATATGAGAAACAGGTAGAATTTCTGATAAATAAAACCGGCGGCAAGGTCCCATCCTGGTGCCTTATTGGTTATCCATTAAAGAACACACTTTCTGAGCATGGGACTGTCTCCCGGGCTGTTTGTAAAGTCGATAAGGAGAGATATTTGCTCGAATTAAGAGAGTATTCCAAACTTAAGCGGGATGCCAAAGGACAGATTAGTTCAATCGAAAATATTAAGGATGAGACCCAGATTGGCCCTGTTGGGGATGCTGATGTTTATGTTTCCATGAGCTGCTTTGGGTTTACTTGCGAAATTTTTTCGATAATCGGTTCTGAATTTGAAAAGTTTTTATCTCTCTATAAGGTCAATTCTGACGGTCAATCGGAGTTTTTTCTCCCGTCTATTGTGCAGGACGCCATTCGTGATGAAAAAGCCGAATTGAAGGTTCTTCCTACGAATGAAAAATGGCTTGGTCTCACCTACCGGGAAGACCTCCAAGATGTGCGCGCAAAAATCGCACAAATGGTGAAATCAGGCCAATATCCAAAGTCGCTCTGGGCGTCTTCGGATTAAGCTTCCACAAAGAGGGCGATTCCGGTGGCGTTGTCCGGCCCGCCCCGATCATTGGCAATCTCGATCAGTTTCATGACCAAATCTTTGGGGTTGGGCGAATGCATGGATTCCTGATGTATTTCTTCCTCCGTCATCGTTTTGGTGATGCCGTCGCTACAGATCAGGAAGCGGTCCCCGGGCCGGGGGCTGAATTTATAAACGTCGGTTTTGAGCTCGCCTATTTGGCCGATACAGCGGGTCAGGGTGTGCGAAAAATATTCCGGTATGTAAACATCTTCCCCGGGGGTCAGGCGAGCCCGCATCTCTTCTTCCATGGTGTGGTCGGTAGTCAATTGAATCCATGATTTGCGGCGAAAAAGAAGCACCGCCGAATCGCCCACATGGCCGATGACGACATGCTTGGAATTGAATCGCAAAACCGTCAGGGTGGTTCCAATTCCGATCTCCTTGTTTATCTTTAGACCTTCCTCGCAAACCTTCTGGTTGATGGAGTCAAAGAGGTTTTGATAATCCATATTTTTGGGGAAATTATTCGTCTTAATGGCTTCCTCAAGGTATTGGATGGCCAAATTGCTGGCCGTTTTCCCCGCCGGTAAGCCGCCCAGCCCATCGGCCACAGCATAAATACAATAGCGGTCGTTAACGAGATACATGTCCTCGTTTTGTTTCCGTACTTTACCTTGGTCGGAATGCCCGAAACTGGATATATTCATATAATAGACGAGTTGGGACAAAGCCAATGCTTCCCAATCCCTGTGCCGATTTCTTCAACTTCAATGAATAAAAATAATAAACAATCCCCATAGAGGGATTCGACAATCGGCCTTTAAAAAGATAACACATGCTATCAAATTTTTTTTAAATCTCAATTCAAATCTACGCCTCAACAGCAATTTCTTTTGCACCTCTTTCAAACCCCCACTCAACATCGCCAACATCGGTTTTGGGATAGATCCTAATCCACCTGCAAGGGCCGAAAAACGGCTTCCTTGTCGGTCCGTCGAAAGGTGATGTAGTTGCTTCGCGGTAGGACGGCTAAAAACCGCCTCCCATACTCCCGCTGCAAGAGTCGCGAATCAAGCAGTGTGACAGTTCCCTGGTCCGTTTTTTTACGGATCAAACGGCCGATTCCCTGGCGGAATTTTATCAAGGCTTCCGGCAAGGTTATGTCTTTGAAAGGATGGCCTCCCCGCGATCGAACCCATTCGGATTTGGCCTCGACCACAGGATGGGAAGGGTTTTCAAAGGGAAGCCGGGTCAAAATAACCTGGGAAAGCGCCGGTCCGGGAATATCGACGCCCGTCCAGAAACTGTCCGTCCCGAAGAGGACACCATTTCCGGCCTCGTAAAAACCCTTCGCCAGATCCGCCCTGGAACCATCCCTGCCATGGAGGAAAAAGGGACGTTTCTGTTTCATCAGAGAATCTTCCACTTTTTGGGCAACCCGGCGCATGTCGTTGTGGCTAGTAAAGAGAACCAAGCTTCCACCCTCTACTTTTAGAGCGCAAAAGGCAATCATGTCGGCCAGGTAATCGATGTCCAGGCGGGCATTTTCCCGCGATGGCGCAGGGGCGTCGGCAGCGACGAATATGCGTATGCATTTTTCATAATCGAAGGGTGAGGCGACTCGTTCGGCCGTCTGCCCGTCGGCCCCAACTTTTTCCATAAAATGGCCCATATCCTCACCTTCGCCCAAGGTGGCGCTGGTCAAAAGGACGGATGTCCGACGGGTAAACAAATGCTCCCGGAGTACCTCGCCCACGTCGACGGGGGCGGCCCTCAAGGCGAGATTGCGCCTTCGTTTACCCCGGTCTTCCATCCAGTAAACATGGTCGTTCTCTTCTGCCCGGAGACAAACCTCCAGAGCCATGCGGCATGAATTGAGGCGGTCCCGAAGGTCCAGCAAGTCGTCCCGCTGCGGTCCTGTATCCAGTCTGTCGGCCGCCCCTGCCGTTCGTTGGGCTAAGTTCTGCAGGTTTGGGGCCAGAGAATTGGTTTTCAAGGCATATTCTCGAATCCGCACCACTTTTTTATCGCCCAAATACTTATCCTGCAGATCATCGAAAAAGATTTTTGCCAGGGGAATGGTTTTTTCCACCGTTTTGCAGTCGTCTCCCCGTCCATAAAGACTGAAAAGACCTTTTCTGCGGCGAGGGTTGTAGAGGCGTTTAAGGAGTCTGTCTATGGCGATCTCGCTGATGTGCCAGCCGAATTGTTCCGAAGCCACCTTGGTCAGGGTCTGGGCTTCATCAAGCACGGCAAAGTCGTCGGGGAAAAGGATGCCTGGGGCTTTATTTCCAGCCCCGGCCCCGGCGTTGAGCAGGGAAAATAGCAAACTGTGATTGACGATGACGATTTGGGCCTGCCTCAGCCGGGACCGCGCTTTTTGAAAAAAACAGGTTTGCGGGTTGCAATTGCGGGGATTGCAGGCGGCCGATTCGGCGCTTACCCATTCCCATACTTCCGGCGAGAGAGCCGGATGCAATTCGTGTAAAAGCCCCGTTTGGGTCTGCCCGGCCCAGTGACAAACCCTTTCCAATTCCTCTTGCGCCAAGGATCGAAACAAATCCGCCTTGCTGGCGATAGCCTGCGCCAATCGCGTGCCGCACAAATAATTCCCGCGCCCGACCAGCAAGGCCGATTTAAAATTCCGGTATTTTTCCAGTTCCGGCACACAACTAAAGAGTTCCCGGCAAAGGGGGAGGTCTTTATTTTGGATTTGTTCCTGCAGGGAAATGGTGTGGGTGGATACGATGCATTGGCGTTCGGCATCGGCGGCCCGCAGAATTGCCGGGACCAGATAGGCCAGGCTCTTGCCCACGCCGGTGCCCGCTTCAAAGAGGAGCGGGTTGTCGGTGGCAAAGGATTGGGCGGCGGCAACGGCCATCTGTTCCTGCTGCGGCCGGTGCTCCAGTTCCAGGGCGGTGCAAAGCCAGCCGTCGGGACGAAAAATTTCTTCCATCCGCCTGGGCAGCGAGCTTGCTTTTTCTCCGCTTTCAAAAGCCTCTTTAAGCGCAATCATGGACAGAGAAACTTTGCCCGGAAGGAAAAAAATACAACAAGGTTTTTTAAAGCAGGTAGCTGAGGGCTCCCTGGTAGAAGCCGAGGAGGAGGGTTCCTGCGGTCAGGCAGCCCAGGACAATGCGGTGGTCACTGGAGTTGGCGGGGTTCAGACTGGCGGGTTGATCTTCTTCTATTTTCATTCCTGTTTCTGTTACCAAACGCGGCACGAGGTAGGCTTCCATAATCCAGCCGAAATAATAATAAATGGACATGACCACACCGATTACGGCCACACCCAGCAATCCGTAAAGCCCGGCCTGAAAAGCGGCGATAAAAATGAGCAGTTTCCCTATGAAACCGGCCAGAGGTGGTACTCCGGCCAGAGAACCCAGCCCGATAACGAGAACCGTCCCGTTAAAGGGATTCTGGCGGGCGAGGCCCTTGAAGTCGTCGAGCGTCAGTTCGGCATCTTCGAGGGGCCCTATATTGTTCATCACGCCGAAGACGGCGAAAGCGGCCATCAGGTAGGTAAAGAGGTAAAAAATAACTGCGTTGGCAGCCCAGGGAACTTCGAATGAGGCGACCACCCCGATGAGCAGATAACCGGCGTGGGCGATGCCGGACAATCCTATCAGCCGCTTTACATTTCTCTCGGAAAGAGCGCCCAGATTACCGAACAAAATGGTCAATATGGCGATGGCCCCGAGCATAGGAACAAGGACGCTGCCCAGGGGCGCGAACGGGCCTTGCACGAGGTTGATCAAAACGGCGAAGCCCCCGGCCTTGGAGGCTACGGCGAGAAATGAAGTGATTGGGGTGGGAGAGCCTTGGTAAACGTCGGGAATCCATATTTGAAAAGGAACCGCGCCGATCTTGAAGGCAACTCCGCACAGAACGAGGACGGCACCGGCCAGAACCAGCAAATTATTGGGATTGGCCTCGATAAAACCCTGGAGGGAGGCAAAGTTCATGGGATCCCCGCTCGATCCCGGTAGCTCGGGATTCCCACCTGCTCCGTATAATAGAACGATCCCGAAAAGTAAAATGGCTGAACTGAAAGCGCCCAAAATGAGGTATTTCAGCCCTGCTTCGAGGGAATAAAGGCTGTCCCGCGAATAACTGACCAGGATGTAAAAACCGACCGTGACGGTTTCCAGGGCGACAAAGAGAAGGATAAAGTTATGGCTTTGGACCAGTAACATGAGGCCGGCCGTAACGATCAAAATCAAATGGAAAAGCTCCACCTTTGGGAGCCCCCTGCGCTCCGCGTATTGGTTGCCGAAATGGCAGACCAGCAGCGAGCACAGGAGAAAAAAGAACCGCATGGCGTCCCCACGTATCGAATGTATTAAAAGCCCGTTAAAAGTAATCTGATCGCCCAAACCGCTAAAAATCGAGGTATAAGCGACTCCCAAAATGAGGATGCCCGCCTGTCCCCAAAGGGCGATCCTGGGAATGAGCGCCCATCGCTCCCGGGGAAGGATCAATTCCATCGCCAGGAGCAGCAAAGCCAATACCCCGAGAGCTATTTCGGGCAGAATCGACAACCAGGTATTATCCCGGGCGATCTCCGCATAGACTGCCATTCGATCATTCATTGTTTAAATCCATAGTCAGTTGGCGCATGTTTTCAGAAGAGATAATTTCAGTTACGGTCATGGGAGCGTTTGCCTCATAGAGCGAGTGAAGGGCGTCATTAAGACTGTCGGAAATCGCCCGGGGCCAAAATCCTATCAGGAGCAGCGCCACCAGCAGAATCAAAGCGGGCAGGCGCTCGCACAGCCGGATGTCGCTCATCCGTTCGAAACCGTCATTTCCTTTAACCGCCTCCGAGTATTCGCCAAAAAAAATGCTGCGGGCCGCCCTCAACCCATAGAGAGCCGATATTAAGATTCCCGTCACGGCCGGGAAAATGAGCCAGGTTTTAAAATTCCAAATCCCGATGAAAATTCCGATTTCACCCCAGAAATTGGCAAAACCGGGCAGCCCCGCATTGGCCATGACGGCCATGACAAAGAAGCAGGCCAAGAGGGGCGTTTTCCGGCAAAGGCCGCCCATTTCGTGCATCTCGCAAGTTCCGCTCCGCTGATATATACAGTCCGACAAGAGGAAAAGAAGGGCCACCGAAAGTCCGTGGGCAAACATCATGAGGACCGCCCCCCCCACGCCGATAACTGACAAACAGGCAATGCCCAGAAACGCGTAGCCCATGTGCATGACCGAGCTGTAACCGATCATTTGCTTGAGGTCCCGCTGCCCCACCGTGGCCAGGCCGATGAGGATGATATTTCCCAGCGCCAGCCAGATGAGCAGCCCCGTCCACTGGCTCGCCCCAAGTGGCAGTAGCGGTGCGCCGATCTGAATGAGCCCGTAAAGCCCGAATTTCTTAAGGACGCCCGCGTGCATCATGGCTACGGAGGCGGGGGCGGCCCCATACGCTCGCGGAGCCCAACTGTGAAAGGGCCACAACGACACCAATATACCAAAGCCAAATAGCAGGAGGGCAAATATTTTATCCTGGATTATGGCCGTAAATGGTTGCTCCTGGAAATAGGCCCGTAGCGAGACGATGTCGAAGGACTTTAAACCGCTGCCGCTGTAGTAAAGAGCCAGCAATCCGAGGAGTGAAATGAGTGCCCCCAAAGTCAGGTAAATGGCCATTTCCATGGCCGCCGGGCGTTTGCCTTTGCCCCCCCATACGGCGATCGTTATGAAGGTCGGGATGAGGGCGATTTCATGAAAAAAATAGAAGAAGAAAATATCGATGGAGGCGAAAATCCCCATCAGGCCGCCCTGTATGAACAGGAGCAGGATGAGGTAATGGCGCAGGCGCTCCAGGTTGGAATAAATAGCGTAAATTCCGGCCGCCAATCCGACGATCCCGGCCAACAGATAGAGCGGCAAGGAAATCCCGTTGAGGCCCAGCTTGAGGCTGATGCCGAAGTTTTCCAGGCCCGTCGCCGTGTCAGAGACAAAGGCAAAGCCGATATACCGGGCGCTCGAATAAACATACCAGAGCCAAACCGAGATGACGAATGGAACAATGAATCCGGCCAGCGCCAAAGCCCGGTAGTATTTGCCGCTCAATCCACCCGCCGCCAGGAGGACGAAAGCGATTATCAAGGGCGTATTGATGGAAATTAGCAATAGCGAGGCATTGAGGGCCATACCACGAAAAATCACGAGGTCGAGGAGGCCGTCCAGGGCATTGACGATATATTGAAGAATTTCCATTGGGAAAACGTTATCTCTTTAATTCATAAAAATAATACCAATACCTATAGCCAGCCGGCGGCCAGAGCCCAGAAAAGGAGAATTCCGGTAAAGAACCAGTAAACATAACCATGAAGACTGCCAATGTGGGTTGCCCGCACCATCAATCCCGCCAAACCGGTTATAGCGGCGGTTCCGCGCACCATCAGGCCGGAAATGAATAACTGGTCGAATAACCCGAGAAGTTCCACTGCGGGCTGCTGAATTTTATCGATATACCACTCGTAAATCTCGTCGAAATAGAGTCGCGCCTGCAAGAAGGCAAAAGCTCGTGGGAGAGTTTTGGCCAGCCGGTCCTGGGCCGCCCCGGGTTTATAGTAGAGCATTGCCCCCACCAATCCCAGAATTGAGCAACTCGCCGAAAGGATTACCATAAGCGTGTGATCGAAACCATGCGCCTTCGGCAACTGTTCCAGCAAGCTCTGGACGACTGGCGGGTAAAGCTGGACCATTCCCCCTATAAAAGTGGACCCCAATCCGAGGACGGCCAGGGGAAGGAGCATGACAAAGGAGCTTTCTCTGGCATTTTTCGCCGAATCCGATTTAGCCTCCCCGAAAAATACGATGAACCAGAGCCGCCCCATGTAGAGGGCGGTAAGGACGGCGGAAAATCCTAATATCCCGTAGATGGCCCCATTGCTCTTCAGGGTCAGGTAGAGAATGGGGTCCTTGCTCCAGAATCCGGCCCCGATCCAGGGAATGCCGGAAATGGCAATCACGCCGATGGTGAAAAAGAGAAAAGTCAGGGGCATTTTCCGGCTGAGGCCGCCCATTTTGAAAATATCCTGTTCGTGATGACAGGCATTGATGATGGAGCCGGAACCGAGAAAGAGAAGGCCCTTGAAAAAAGCGTGGGTGGTGAGGTGAAACATGGCCGCCGCCACTCCCGCCAGGATGCCGAAATGCGAAGACTCCTCCAGCCCGGCCAGAGTTCCCACCCCGAATACCGCCACCATAAAGCCCAATTGGGACAGGGTGGAAAAAGCCAATATCCGCTTGATGTCGTTTTGGGCGATCGCGCAAAAGGCGGAAAACAGGGCAGTGACCGCGCCAACCCAGGCAATGACAACCAGCGCCTCCGGGGTGAACATGAAAAAGACCCGGCACAGGAAATAGACACCCGCCGCCACCATGGTGGCCGCATGGATGAGGGCGGATACCGGTGTAGGGCCTTCCATGGCATCCGGCAGCCAGATGTGCAAAGGCATTTGGGCCGATTTTCCAAGCACCCCGCAGAGCAGGCAAAGGCCCATGCCGGTGACCAAAAGGCTCGGATTCAAAGCGAGAAGTTCTTTCAACTCCGCCAAATCGACCGTCCCGTATTGCCAGTAGCACCAGATGATGCCGATGAGGAACCCGAAATCGCCGACCCGGTTGACCAAAAAAGCTTTTTTGGCCGCCTCGGCCGCTGAATTTTTCTCAAAATAATGACCGATCAGCATGTAGGAACTGAATCCCACCAGCTCCCAGAAAATGAACAGCATGAAGAGGTTGTCGGCCAGCACGATGCCGAGCATAGAAAAGAAGAAAAACGAGAGCCCGCCAAAATACCGCCCCTGCGCTTTATCCTCCCGCATGTAGCCGACACTGAACAGGTGTATCCAGAAACCGACAAAGCTGACCACGAACAGCATAAGGGCGGAAAGCCGGTTGAAGAGAAAACCCATCGAAATGGTAACACTGCCCAGGGTCAGCCATTCTCGGGATACATGCAGTTCCTCAATGCCTGAAATATAAACCGCATGGAGTGACAGCAGCATGACTACACCGGCAGCACCGCCCGATAGGATGGAGGCGATCTTTCCCTTTCTTCGGAAAAAAAGAATGGTCAGCATGGCCGAAACGAGAGGCGCCAGCAAGATGACCGAGAGTATTGGAACGAGGCTCATTTCTCTCAGTTCTTTAAAGCGTTCATCTCACTCACCAAAACGGTTCCCCGCTTGCGGTAGAGGGCCACGATAATGGCCAGTCCAACGGCCACCTCGGCGGCTGCCACCGTGATGATAAAAAACACGAAAACATGCCCATCCATCATGGGATGATCGGGCGTCGCGTTGTAGCGGGAAAAACTGACCAAAGCCAGATTGACGGCGTTGAGCATCAATTCCAGCGACATGTAAATAATCAAGGTGTTTCGACGCGCCAGAACACCGAAAACCCCGATCGCAAAGAGCAACCCGGAAATGGTCAAAAAGGCGTTCAGTCCTACCGTCATTATATCAAATTTTGCAATTGGTTTTCGATTAATCCCCGGATGATGTTTCCGTATTGGAGGGTTCTTTTTTGCTGATGTAAATCACCCCCACCATGGCGGCCAGCAGCAAAAACCCGATCAGTTGGAATGGGAGCATGTATTTGGTAAATAATTCATAACCGAAATGACGCGACAGAGAGGCCGCCGTTCGCAAGGGAAGATCCGGTTCGGGCCCCCCCCGGCCCGATGCAAAGAGGCTCAAAACTCCCAGCGCCAGCAGGACAAAGGCCATCCCCGCCGCCACAACGCTGATCGCCTTGGGCCGAATTTTGCCCGATCCCTCGACATCCAGCAGCATGATGATAAAGAGAAAGAGTACGACCACGGCGCCGGCGTAAACCAGAGTCTGGATAACTGCCAAAAAATAAGATTCCAACAATACGAACAGGGCCGCTATCCCGACAAGAGAAACGATGAGGGACATCGCTCCATTAACAGGATTGCGACTTACCACCACGAAAAAAGCGGAAACGAGGATCCCGGAAGCAAATAAATAAAAAAGAATGTCTTCCATGAATAATTAAGAACTGAAAAGGCTTTTTAACCGGGCCGGTTTAGTCCTGCGCGGCCTGTTGTTTTTTCTCCCATTTATAATGTTGATCGGGCAGTGTTCCTCCCAGTTCGTAGAGTTTGGATTTGGAAAAGACCATTTCTTCCCGGCTGTAGCCCGAAAGTGAGAACACATTTTGCAAAAATATAGCCTCCTCCGGGCAAACTTCCTGGCAAAACCCACAATATATGCACCGCAGCATGTCGATATCGAATTCCTTGGGCGCCTTTTCGACATGAGCATTTTCAGCATCTTCGGGAATCTCTCCCGGCACTATGCGTATGGCTTTGGGCGGACAGACAAATTCGCATAATTGGCAGGATACGCATTTCTCCCGTCCCGCCGGGTCTTTGACCAGGGTGGGGATTCCGCGATAACCGTTGGGTATTACCGGCCGCACATCGGGGTATTCTAGGGTCACGTTTCTTTTGAACATATTCCACAGGGTAATCTTCAATCCCATGATAATCTGTGGAAGATAGGTTCTTTCAGCCCAACTAAGGGGCTTTCGCTCTAATTTTTTATAGGCCATGCCGGACGAAATTTAAAATGACTCATGATTCACTATGGTTCAAACGATCCAATATTCAAATAAAGCGATGAGAATGGCATTCAAAATCAGATTGCCTAGGGCCAGCGGAAGCAGGATCACCCAACCCAGCCGCATGATCTGGTCGTAACGGAATCGGGGCAGGGTCCATCGAATCCAGATGAAGAAAAACACGACGGTTAACACTTTGCCCAGAAACCAGAGGGTTGAGAGGAGTCCGCCCAGCCAGCCCTCCGGCCAGGGGGAAGGAATACCGGGCAGAAAATTCCATCCACCGAAATAAAGAATGACCAAAACCCCTGAACCGATGACAATGTTCGTATATTCGCCCACGAAAAAGAGGCCGAACTTCATCGACCCGTATTCGGTATGGTAACCGGACACCAACTCCGTTTCCGCTTCCGCCATGTCGAAGGGCATACGATTGGTTTCCGCGAACAAGGCCACCAGGAATATCAGCGCGGACAAGGGCTGCCAGAATACCAGCCAGACCTGATCCTGTGATTGCACCACATTGAAAAGGCTCATCCCCGTTTCCGTTCCCGGCGCGTTGGCCCACAAAAATGCCGGCAGGATGGAAAGCCCCATGGCCAGCTCGTAGGAAATCATTTGCGCGGAGGCGCGAATACCTCCCAGAAACGGGTATTTGCTGTTCGCCGACCATCCCGCGAGGATGATGCCGTAAACGCCCAAAGAGGACACTGCCAGGAGAAAAAGCATCCCGATATCGACGTTGGCCAGCACCAGCGGCGCTCCATCCATCTCCCCGAAAGGCAGCACCACCATGATCGTCATGGCCGGTATAAAAGCCAGGCAAGGAGCCAGAAAATAGTAAAACAGGTTCACATGGCCGGGCACCGGGTCTTCCTTGAAGATGAATTTCAACCCATCCGCCAAGGGTTGAAAAAGTCCCATTCGGGTGAGGAAATTTCCCAAAATGGGGATATGGCCCAAAAAAGGCAGTCTAGTGCGGTTGGGCCCGGGCCGCCCCTGGATCCACGCGGCGATTTTGCGCTCTGCCAACACCGCGTAGGCGGCAATTCCCATGACAACGGAAATCATGATGACCGCCTTGAGCAAAGCTATTAATACGGGCTGGTAAATCATCCCACCTCCTCCGTAGTTTTACTCTTTTCGCTCAGGGGGTCGTAGTGAAGGCTTTGGCCTTCGATAAACGGCAGATGCTCCCACTCGGAACCGTCAATTAAAAGACCTGTTTCCGGGATGTTTGCAAAATCCACCCCGGCCATTGGTGGAATTTCGTTTTTCATTTTCGCCCAAACATCGTTTGGACAAGTGGCCGCATCCGATTCGAGATGTAAACGGCAAAGCAATTCGCTCAAGGGAATAATATCGACGGAAACTCCCGCTGGTCCCGGCACACAGGTATGAAATTTCTGGAGGCGAAACTGCTGGTTAATGAACGTGCCGGACTTTTCGAAAACGGTCAGGGTCGGAAAGACCACATGGGCAACTTCCCCAGTTTCGTTGCAGTGGGTTCCGAAATAGATCAGGTTGGTTTTCTCCAGGAGGTCCCGCCCTATGCCGCACCGAGTGAGGTCCTCTCCAAAAGACAGGATGGTCTTTACCTCACCGGTTTCCAAGGCCTGGGCCAGGTTTGTCAGGTTTGGCTGAGGCAGAGTTTTTATCAATCCCGTCAGGAGCGCCCCCCGCACATTGGGATTTCGATCCGCCGATATGAGAAGTCCATCCCCCTCTTCGGTCCGGCTGACCAGCGAAACGGAAACCGCATCGACCGCCTGGGCCGTTTTCCTCAGCAGGTATTGTTCCTCCACACTGGCCCGGCCGGATCCCACAATGGCCACCGGTCCCTTTTCCAATAGAACCGCCGCTTCCTCCACCGCCTCCTCCGCCGGGGTATGTCTTCCTCCGATCGTGTAGTGGACCAGACGGTCCTCGGAATCGACCGATTTGTAGAGATTGCGTCCGCTGTCCGGCATCCAGGTATCATTCACCTCATCATTGCGCCGGGGTTTGATGCGGTAAATTATTCCCTCCCTGCTGTCGACCACGGTATTTACGCCCACACTGCTCTCGGTGCAGATGCTTGGCCTCTCCTTGAGAAACCAAACCCGCATCTTAAATCGAAAGTCGATGCTCGTGAGCGCTCCCACCGGGCAAATATCGACCGTGTTGAGGGAGTAATTGTTTTGCAGGGTCTTGCCAGGAAAACAGGTCAAGGTTGAATAACTGCCGCGGTCGATAAACCCGAGAACGTCGTCCTCGGCCACCTCTTTGCAAAAACGTATGCAGCGCGAGCACAGGATGCATCGCTCGTCATCCAGCATGACCCGGGGCCCCAGGCGGGTCCGCTTGGGTTTGACATTTTTGTCTTCAATGAACCGGCTGTATCCGCGCCCGTAATCGGCGGCATACTCCTGCAAACTGCATTCGCCCGCCTGGTCGCAAATGGGGCAATCGAGCGGGTGATTGATGAGGAGAAACTCCATCACTCCATTGCGGCAGTCGCGTACGAGTTGGGAATCGGTTCGAATATGAATACCGGGCAGCGCTTTGGTGGCGCAGGCAATGGCCGGACGCGGCAGCCAGCCGATTTTCTGCAAACCCCGCCGGTCAAGGATCGGTTCCCCTGTTGCACGGTCCTTCAGCGGCATGCCGTACTCCATCAGGCACATGCGGCAGTTTCCCGGTACGCTGAGTTTGGGATGGTAGCAATAGTGCGGCACCTCTTTCCCGGCCAACCGGGCCGCCTCGATCATGTTCGTGCCGGTGGGAACATGAATTTCCTCTTCGTCGATGAAAACGCTGATCAAGTTATTGTCCTTCTCCTTCATCTGGTTTTTGAATGCGACATAAAATTCTTTAGCTCTGTCAGATAAGCCGGTTTTCGTTCTTGTTTTTGGGAGAATGATTTTCGGTGGACTTGGCCGCAAACTCGTCCTTGAATTTTGCCACAAAACTTTGCGTCGGCCAGGAACAGGCCTCTCCAAAGGCGCAAATTGTGCGGCCCTCGATCTGGTGGCTTATGGAGACCAATAAATCCGCATCTTCTGCCCGCGCCTGCCCTTGGCACATGCGTGTGGTTACTTTCTTCATCCAGAGCGATCCCTCCCGGCATGGGGTGCACTGCCCGCAGCTTTCATGGGCGTAAAAGGCATTCAGGTTGGCCAGGGCCTGCACCATATCGACCGTATCGTCCATCACAATGACTCCCCCTGAACCGGACATGGTGCCTACCGCCATGAAGCTGTCAAAATCCAGCGGAATATCCTTGATCCCCCAGTCGAAGGCGGTTCCATCCCGCAGGTGGCCTTCAAAGCGCTCGTCGGCCCGCAGTATTTTGGCCGAGGAACCGCCCGGAATAACTGCTTTTAATTTTCTTCCCGGGAGCATTCCGCCGCAAACTTCATAAATTAGGTCCCCAAGCGTAATGGCGCTGCCCTCGAATTCATAATAGCCCGGTTTTTTCACCTGCCCGCTCACACACCAGATACGGGTTCCGGTGGCGCCAGGCGTTCCCGTACTGGAATACTCCTCCCCGCCAATTTCCACGACGCGCTTGATATTGCACAACGTTTCCACGTTATTGACAATGGTGGGGCACTGGTAGAGGCCGAGCACGGCGGGAAAATAGGGTGGTTTGATCCGTGGATAAGGCCGCTTCCCTTCGAGGGATTCAATGAGTCCGGTTTCTTCCCCGCAGATGTAAGCTCCGGCCCCGCGATGGACCACGATTTCACAGGAGTAATCGCTACCTAGTATATTGGGGCCGGTGAAATGGGAAGAACGCGCCTCCTCAATCGCCTTTTCGAGTATGCGGGCGCCCTCCGGAAATTCCTCCCGGATATAAATGAAGGCCAGCTTTGTGCCCGTGGCATAGGCGGCAATCATCATGCCCTCGATCAACTGGTGGGGGTCCTTGTGGATGATTTGCCGATCTTTGAAAGTGCCCGGTTCGGACTCATCGGCATTGCAAATCAGGTAAATCGGCTTGCCCGACTTGCGGTCCAGAAACTTCCACTTCATGCCGGCCGGGAAACCGGCCCCACCCCGGCCCCTCAATCCGGAAAGCTCCACCTCATAGCACAGATCCTCCGGCTGCATGGCAAATGCCTTGCGCAGCGCCTCGTAGCCGCCGTTGCGCACATAGCAATCCAGATCGTTACTGTAACCGGGCTGGTCAACGTGTTTTAAAATTACTCTGGTTTCGGCGGGAGGCATGGTCGTTTCTATCACTCTCCGATTTCAGCTTTAATTTCCTCGGCGATGGCCATTGCTCTGGATTCGTCCACATTTTCATAAAAAACTTCATCCACCATGACCACCGGCCCTGTGCCGCAACCGGCCAGGCATTCCGCGAACTCAATCTGCACCTCGCCGTCCCCGGAGGGATTTTCCAGAGTGCAGCCCAACTCCTTTTGCAGCGTTTCGCAAATTTTATAGGCGCCGGACAGTGCACAGGGAAGCGTCCGGCAGACCCTGACCAGCCGCCGGGCGCCGGGCTTCTCTCTGAAAAAGGGATAAAAAGTAACCAGCTCGTAAACGTGGATGGGCTCAATCTCCAGTTTTTCCGCAATCCACTCCATAGATTCTCCCGAAATATAACCCTGATCAGCCTGGACATAATGCAGCAAGGGCAATACCGCGCTTCGCTTGACCGGATATTTGGGTATCACGGCCTCAATTTGCTCAAGTGTCTCCGGTTTCAGTTCCATGTCAGTTGGTAATTTTTAAGTCAATGGTGTCAAAATGAGAAAAGACGGATACCGTCAACTTTTGAATTCTGTCATCTGTCTCCTGATTCCTGACACCCTCAATCATCGATCGCACTCCCCTAGAACAAAATCGAAACTGCCCAGAATCACCGGGATATCCGCCACCATGCAGCCTTTCAAAAGCCGGGAAAGGATGCTCAAATTACAGAAACTGGGCGCCCGGATTTTCAGCCGGTAGGGAACCCCTCCTCCCTTGGAAACGATGTAAAACCCGAGAGCCCCCTTCGGGTTTTCCGCCTCGAAATAGACTTCGCCGGGTGGAATTTGCGGTCCTTCCGTTACAAGCATGAAATTCTGGATAAGCTCTTCCATGCTGGTGAGAATCCTGTCTTTGGGCGGGGTGTAGATTTTTCTCGCTTCCTCGGCATACCAGGGGCCGTCCGGGATCTGGTCGATGGCCTGCCGGACAATCCCAACGCTCTGCCGTATTTCCTCCATACGCACCAGCCAGCGGTCATAACAATCGCCTGTGCTGCCTACCGGCACATCGAAATCGTAATTTTCATATCCGCTGTAAGGATTGGTTTTACGCAGGTCGATAGTCACCCCGCTGGCCCTCAGGTTGGGCCCGCTCAACCCATAGCTTATGGCATCTTCGGGCGATATGACGCCAATGCCAACGGTGCGGTCGTAAAAAATGCGGTTGCGGGTCAGAAGTTTGTCGATATCCTCAATGACTGGCTCGAACTGGTTGAGGAAATGGATGACATTTCCAAGCCAGCCCTCCGACAAATCCCGGGCCAGGCCGCCTATGCGGGTGTAGCTGGTGGTAAATCGGGCCCCGGTCAACTGCTCAAAAAGGGTGTAGAGCCTTTCCCTTTCCGTAAAAGTGTACATAAACACAGTGAGCGCGCCAGTATCCATGCCGTAAACCCCGACCCCGAGGAGGTGCGACGATATCCTGGCCAGTTCGCAGCAAATTACTCGAATGGCCTGGCAGCGCGGCGGCACTTCCAGCCCGGCCAGTTTTTCAACCGCCAGCACATAAGCGACATTGTTGGCCAGCGGTGCAATATAATCGAGCCGATCGGTATAGGGCACAAACTGGTTGTAGGTCATGTTTTCGGCGATTTTTTCATCACCCCGGTGCAGGTAGCCGATAACCGGCTCGATCTCCGTTACCACCTCCCCATCCAGCTTGACCTTCAGACGCAATACTCCGTGGGTGCTCGGGTGGGACGGCCCCACATTGATGTTCATGATCTCTCCCTTGAGATCCTCTTCAAATGCAACGGCGCGGTTGACCACATCCCCTAGGGAAACTTCTTTTTCCTGATCTGCCATTGGTCGTTTCGGTCTGCGCGTAATGTCTTGTCTGTTTAAAAATACTGATAAGACAACGGATTACACGGATGAGCTTGGATTATTAAAAAGAGTATCCATCCCTATTAAAAAAATACCTGTGTTTATCCGTGTAATCCGTGGTTGAAAAATTGGAGAGTGATTCATTGGCCGGAGGGTTTTTTCCTTTTTTCTGACCAGCTTTCATCGTTCCCTCTGGGTTCGCTTTCACTCATGCGTCCTCCCGGTGTGGAATGGAACGGCCCCCCCTCCATGGGAGCGGGTCTCACTTTTTCCTTCGTTGCCAAGGCCACATCGGCAGCTGGCAAATCGGCCTCTTGGCCGGCCAGCGGGAAATCTTTGCGCAAAGGGTGGTAGGGGTAACCGTCCCACATCAATATCCTTTTCAGATTGGGGTGGCCGCTAAAATCGATCCCAAACATGTCAAAAGCCTCGCGTTCATGCCAATCGGCGCCAGCCCACAATCCGGTGGCCGAAGGCATGGTCGGGGGCTCACCCTGGGGGCATTTCGAAGCCACCCGGAAGTAGGTGTGCTTTTGAGTATTGTATAAATGATAAACCACCGTAAAGCGGGGCGTTTCGCCCATATTGTCGATCGCGGTTAGGTCCGAGAGCATGTCAAAACCGCGCTGGTCCTTCAACATTTTCAGAAATTCCAGCAACCGGTTAGATAGACAATTGACCGCAGGCCAATCCGCACTGGGCCGGTTTTCCAGATAGTCGAAACTCTCCACGAGCCCATTCAAAAATTCATCCTGCATGAGGCCGGAGTGGGTTTAGCTGGAAAACAGTCTCCGGGCCGATTTTTCGCGGCCGATTTTTTTCTGCAGAGCCATCAAACCGTCCAGAAGAGCTTCCGGCCGGGGCGGACAACCGCTGATATAAACATCCACCGGGATGATGCGGTCCACCCCCTGCAATACGGCATAAGAGCGGTACATACCTCCCGTGGAGGCGCAGGCCCCCATCGCCACCACCCATTTGGGAGCCGCCATTTGGTCGTAAATTCGCCGCACTACCTCGGACATTTTGTAGGTAACCGTCCCGGCCACGATCATGCAATCGCTTTGCCGAGGAGAGAAACGCATGACCTCCATGCCGAAGCGGCTGATGTCAAAACGCGACCCCCCGGCGGCCATCAATTCAATCGCGCAACAGGCCAGACCCATCGGCATCGGCCACACGGAGTGCTGGCGCACCCAGTTAACCACAGCATCAAGCCGCGAGACGATCACGTCTCCCTCAACTTTGCTATCGTAAGTATAAACCGTGTCAGAGTTGCTCATCCGCCCATAGCCAGCCCATTTTTAGATCTTTTCCCATGCTCTCTATATGGCAAGCTATTTGGCAAGCTATTCAGAAAAATTAAACAAGACCTAATGTAGAGGCTGTCCCAAAAATATAAAGATTTTATAGTCAACTGGATGACGTTGATAAAAAGAGCCGGAAAGAGCAAGTTTTTGCTCGATCCGGCCAAAAAAGGGTTCTATAATTGAGTTAGCGAAAATCAATATAGCCCTTTCTATGAAAAATATAGCCATCCAATGCCTCCTGCGTCCAGCTTTAACTGTGGTCGACCGGTGCCTCGATTACGATAACTTCCGCGCCACCATTGATCGAATCGATCGGCTGCTGATCGACTCGGAGGTGGAATCGCAGGCCATTGAGCTGGCCTTGGAGGGGTGGCCGCCAATGGGTCTAAAGGCCCGGCGGCAGCGGGCCAGTTTTGCCATCAAGGCACTGCGCATGGATACGCTGGGCCGTCTGCTCGGAGGGATTTCGTTTCGGCATTTGTCGCGGGCTCTGGGCAGCAGCGATCTGTTGGCCGACTTTTGCCGTGTCCGGCAGATCGATGGCATCAGGGGCATCTCCAAAAGCACCCTGGAGCGGGCCTCGAAGTTTTTCAGCGAAGAGCAGTTGAGGGCCTTGCACCGGACCTTGACTGAGGTGGTGGGCGATGCCCTTCTGGCCCGGCAGGTGGGATTGGACAAGCCGATTGACACCACCATTTGCCTGATCGACGGCACCTGTTTGGAGGCTAACATTCATTGGCCGACGGACTGGGTATTACTCAAGGATGTAGCCGGCACGTTGCTCAAAGCGATCCGGCTGATCCGCGAGAAGGCCGGTTTGCGCCATCGCATGCCGATCGAACCGGAGCCCTTGGCTCGGCAGATGAATCGGCTGTGCATACAGATGACCCACAGCCGGCGGCGAAAGGACAGCGCGCGGCAGCGCAAGGGTATCTTGAGGCAGATGAAAAAGCTGCTCAAACGGATCGGGGAGCATGCCCGCAGTCACCGGGAATTATTGCAAGCCTGCTGGGAGCAAAGCGATTACAGCGAAAAACAGGTCCAACAGATCCTCGCCCGGATGGAGCGCATGAGCGAGCAAATCCCGGTGGTCATCAAACAGGCGCACGAGCGGATCATTGGCGGCCGCCAGGTGAAAAACGCAGAGAAAGTCTTGAGTGTTTACGAACTCGATGGGCAGGTGATTGTGCGAGGTAAAGCGGGCCAAGAGGTCGAGTTCGGCAACACCCTGTTTTTGGGAGAAAGCGTTGAAGGGTACCTGCTGGACTGGAAACTCTACGGCAGCCGAACTCCAAGCGAAAATGAACAAATGCAAGAGAGTTTGCAAAGACAGAACCGCTTCAACCTGGAAGAACCCATAGCGGCCATGTGCGCGGACCGGGGATTTGCCTCCCAGCGGGCCCGCCGGCAGTTAGCCCAGGAGGGAATCTACGACGCGCTCTGTCCACGCGATCCGAAGCAGTTGAAAAAACGGATGGAGGAACCACTGTTCAGACAATTGCAAAAGCGCCGGGCCAGCACCGAAGGGCGGATCGGGGTATTGAAGAATCGCTGGCAGGCCGGGCGGTTGCGCAGCAAAGGCTTTGCCAACCGCTCGATCAGCGTAGCCTGGTCGGTACTCTCGCACAACCCCTGGTCGGTACTCTCGCACAACCTATGGAAAGTAGCCAAGATGCTGGCCCAGCAAGACGAACTAAAAACCAAAGCGGCGGCCTAGAGAGCGGAAAAGCAAGGACAATACTTTTTCACAGCCTTACTGTCGGCTCATACAAAGAAAATCAGGCAACCGGACCCCAAAACCAGTATCCTAACGTCATAGGAGAGCAAAGTTGATACTCTCCCAAATGCAAATACCTCTAAAATGAGCGCCTATCAAAAGCCCTCGCAAAAATCACCCTTTTGGGACAGCCTCTAATGTAGCACAGTTTTAAGCAAAGTAATCAGTAAGCTCTCTTTTTCTTCCCATCCTGCATCTGCAGCGAATTTTATGCGATACGAGGGCCTGATACCTGTCTCCAGGATCCTGCGTTTTTGGATGAGAAATTTTTATATAACGGTATTATCCGGTATTACGGCATTTTTGCCGACAATGAGCACTTTATCCCGCACATAAACATCGCCTTTTTCGAATAAGTCGGGTTTGCCTAGGGGGGAGAGGCGCACATTGTTGCCGATGCGGGCGTTTTTATCGATAATGGCATTTTCGATATGGCAGTTTTTGCCAATGCCGATATTCGGAATATCGTAGTCGCTATTGAGCTTTTTTTCGTCATCGGATTCAATCTGGTCCTGTCCCAGCAAGATCACGTATTCCAATGTTGTGCCTTCGCAAACAACGGAACGCACCCCGACCACACAGCGTTTCAAAGTTACCTCGGTGAGGTTGCAACCGTCGGCTATGATAGCCTCGTCGATGTTGCATTGGTTCAATTTGGAGGCGGGTAGGTAGCGGGCATGGGTGTAGATGATGTGTCTGGAATCGAAAAAATCAAAGGGAGGGTTTTTATTGGTAAGCCTGAGATTGGCTTCAAAAAAAGCCTTCACGGTGCCGATGTCTTCCCAATAACCACCGAATATGTAACTAAACAATCCCACTTTTCCGAGCAAGTCGGGAATCACCTCTTTGCCGAAATCGTCGGCTTGGGTGTTTTCCAAGGCGTCGAAGAGAACGCGCTGGTTGAACACGTAGATGCCCATGGATGCGAGGCAATATTTCCCACTTTGGGAATCATTCAAGGAGGCCGACAATTTCTCGCTCAGGGTCAGCGATTGGATTACTTTTGGGTCACTTGGTTTTTCCACAAATTCAGTTATGGAGAGATCGTCTTCGACCCTCATGACGCCGAATTCGCTGACTTCAGTATCGGGGATCGGTTTGGCGGAGATGGTGACATCGGCTCCAGTTCGTCGGTGCTGTTCAATAATATCCCGAAAATCCATGCGGTAGAGCTGGTCGCCCGATAGAATCAGAAAGAGGTCATTTTCCTCGGCATTGAAATGATGACGGTTTTGCCGCACCGCATCAGAGGTTCCCTGGTACCAGTGCTCCCCGGACTGGGTTTGCTCGGCTGATAAAATATCGACAAAACCACCCCCGAATGGATCGAATTTGTAAGATTCCTGAATATGACGGTGCAAAGAGGCAGTGTTAAACTGGGTCAGCAAGTAAATTCTGTTGAGCCTGGAGTTGAGACAATTGCTGATAGGGATATCGACCAGCCGGTATTTTCCTGCGAGGGGAATAGCAGGCTTGCAACGCTGTTCAGTCAAAGGGTATAAACGGGACCCTCTTCCCCCTCCCATGATGACGCAGATTACCTTTGATTTCATCAGTTACCTATATTATTCCGTAATTATTTAATATTACAAACAACATTTAATCTTAAAACGAATTTTTCTGATGTGTGGTATATTTGCTTATGTGGGTAGGCATAAGGCAGGGGGAATCCTTCTGGAAGGCCTCAAGCGATTGGAATATCGGGGTTACGACTCCGCCGGCCTGGCCGTGGCCGAAAAGGATAAACTGCGGATTATCAAAAAGAAAGGGCGAGTAAAAGTCGTCGCGGCGAAAGTCCGCAAGGCGCGTTTAACGGCAGTCATGGGCATCAGCCACACCCGATGGGCCACCCACGGCGATGTCAACGACGTAAACGCCCACCCCCACCTCAGCGACGACTCGAAAATCGCTCTGGCTCATAATGGGGTGATCGAGAATTACGAATCAATAAAAAAATTCCTGCTCAGCCGCGACCACAGTTTCCAATCCGAAACCGATACCGAAGTGCTGACCAACTTGATCGCCTACCATTACGCCAAAGAACCTCGCGAAGAGGGCAAAAACCGCTTTTTGGAAAGTGTGCGCAAAAGCCTTCACCACCTGGAAGGGACCTACGGAATCGCCGTGATCTGCGCCGATTGCCCCCATCAAATTGTGGGGGCAAGAAAAGGCTCCCCCCTCGTCTTAGGCATCGGCAACGGGGAAAATATGATTTCCAGCGATGTCTCCGCTTTTGCCGGGCGAACCCAGAATGTCGTTTATCTAGATGATGGACAGGTGGTTTCCATTACGCGGGACGACTTTTCGGTCACCACCATAATGGACGAAAGCGTCCAGCCGATCATCAACCGGGTGGATTGGGAAATCGAAGAATCCGTCCTGGGCTCATTTTCCCATTACATGGAAAAGGAGATTTTCGAGCAGCCCACATCGCTCGAAAACACCATGCGAGGGCGCTTTTCCGATGACGGTTCGACAGCCAAATTTGGCGGATTGAACATCGAAGCACGCGATTTGCGGCAAATCGACCGCATCCTTTTCTGCGCCTGTGGGACCGCCTGGCATGCCTGCCTGGTGGCCGAATACCTGATCGAACGCTACGCCCGTCTGCCAGTGGAAGTCGAATATGCCTCCGAGTTTCGCTACCGCAACGCCCCTCTGGATAGAAACACCCTCATATTCGTCATCAGCCAGAGCGGCGAAACGATCGATACCCTGGAGGCCCTGCGGGAGTCCAAACGAAAAGGCTTTCGCACCCTCGCATTCACCAATGTCGTCGGCTCGACCATTGCCCGGGAAACCGATGGTGGCATTTACCAACACGCCGGACCCGAAATCGGGGTCGCCTCCACCAAGGCATTCACCTCGCAAATCCTCCTCGCCGCGATGGTGGCGCTATACCTCGGCCGGCTCCGAGATCTCAGCTTCAACGACGGGGTGGAAATCGTCAATGCCCTCAAAAAAACGCCCGGCCTGGTCAGCCAGATACTCGATCAAACGGAAAAAATCAAAACCATCGCGGAAAAATACGCGGATTGCCGGGATTTCCTCTTTCTGGGACGTCAACTGATGTTTCCGATGGCCCTGGAAGGCGCCCTCAAACTGAAGGAAATCTCCTACATCCACGCCGAAGGCTACCCGGCGGCGGAAATGAAACACGGCCCCATCGCCCTCATCGGCCCCCAATGCCCCACCGTATATATTGCCCCGAAAGGTGATATATTTAAGAAAAACCTGACCAATATCCAGGAGATCAAAGCCCGCAAAGGACCCATCATCGCCATCACATCCGCCCGAGAAGAATTTCCCCAGGATCTGGCCGACGATATCATATACATCCCCCAAAGCCATGAATGCGTAACCCCCATTCTGGCCGCAATACCCCTGCAATTACTGGCCTACTACATCGCCCGCCACCGAGGTTGCGACGTGGATAAACCCCGCAACCTGGCCAAATCCGTCACCGTGGAATAAAAGAAATACTCTTCCGGTGCTGGTGTAGACGGACAATAAAGTAGTATCCTGGACAATATAAATGTAACCTGGACAATAAACTTGGAAACTGGCCACTCTGCGCCGGACAATAAAGTCTGCCCCCGTCCTCGCCAAATCGCGGAATGAACGCAACTTGTTGAATCATAAAGGATTCCGATGATCTCCCAGGATACGTTCAACCTCTGAGGAATCCCCGACTCGGTAGTCAACGGCCAAGTTTGCAACCGCCGTCTGCCATTCCATCCCGAAGACAAGGGCCATCGCCGCATCGCGGAGAGATTCCTGCGATCCGATGTCTAGTCGCTTCAAATACTTCCTGCTGCGCAGCTTCGGTTCCAAACAAGCCAGCAATACGATATCGAAATCGAACGATTTCGCCACGATGACACCCAACCGACGGATTGCCTCGGGCTGCGGTTTCCTCAATTTGACGTTTTTTGGAAGTTCTCCTTTCGGTGCATCCGGAACGTAATCTGGCTGAAGCTGAAATGACCCCTTCTCCACGTCATCGATGGTAATCTCTGGGCGAATCGGGCGCAATTTACGCCCTAGTTCTCTGGCTGCCTCGCTGATCTCGGACTCATCTCTGAACCCGGCTTCCACTTCTGCCCACTCCAATCGCACCATAACCTTTTCCGTTAGCTGGCGATCGCCTCTGTTTACCAACATAAGTAAGGATGTGCTGACCCTCAGTTTCCTCGCCATTTGAGGCCATGTTAGTTCTTCCGTTTTCTTAAGTCGCCTCAATCGCTCGGAATGGTTGGAGGGATTTTTTTTCCGTATTTCCATCTTTTTATTTGACATTTGACATTTGACAATAGCTATAATATATAGTTTTATACAGCTTATAACGGGTAAATTTATACTAATTTATATATATTCTGTAGCTATTATAGAGGCTGTCCCAAAAATATAAAGATTTTATAGTCAACTGGATGACGTTGATAAAAAGAGCCGGAAAGAGCAAGTTTTTGCTCGATCCGGCCAAAAAAGGGTTCTATAATTGAGTTAGCGAAAATCAATATAGCCCTTTCTATGAAAAATATAGCCATCCAATGCCTCCTGCGTCCAGCTTTAACTGTGGTCGACCGGTGCCTCGATTACGATAACTTCCGCGCCACCATTGATCGAATCGATCGGCTGCTGATCGACTCGGAGGTGGAATCGCAGGCCATTGAGCTGGCCTTGGAGGGGTGGCCGCCAATGGGTCTAAAGGCCCGGCGGCAGCGGGCCAGTTTTGCCATCAAGGCACTGCGCATGGATACGCTGGGCCGTCTGCTCGGAGGGATTTCGTTTCGGCATTTGTCGCGGGCTCTGGGCAGCAGCGATCTGTTGGCCGACTTTTGCCGTGTCCGGCAGATCGATGGCATCAGGGGCATCTCCAAAAGCACCCTGGAGCGGGCCTCGAAGTTTTTCAGCGAAGAGCAGTTGAGGGCCTTGCACCGGACCTTGACTGAGGTGGTGGGCGATGCCCTTCTGGGCCGGCAGGTGGGATTGGACAAGCCGATTGACACCACCATTTGCCTGATCGACGGCACCTGTTTGGAGGCTAACATTCATTGGCCGACGGACTGGGTATTACTCAAGGATGTAGCCGGCACGTTGCTCAAAGCGATCCGGCTGATCCGCGAGAAGGCCGGTTTGCGCCATCGCATGCCGATCGAACCGGAGCCCTTGGCTCGGCAGATGACCCACAGCCGGCGGCGAAAGGACAGCGCGCGGCAGCGCAAGGGTATCTTGAGGCAGATGAAAAAGCTGCTCAAACGGATCGGGGAGCATGCCCGCAGTCACCGGGAATTATTGCAAGCCTGCTGGGAGCAAAGCGATTACAGCGAAAAACAGGTCCAACAGATCCTCGCCCGGATGGAGCGCATGAGCGAGCAAATCCCGGTGGTCATCAAACAGGCGCACGAGCGGATCATTGGCGGCCGCCAGGTGAAAAACGCAGAGAAAGTCTTGAGTGTTTACGAACTCGATGGGCAGGTGATTGTGCGAGGTAAAGCGGGCCAAGAGGTCGAGTTCGGCAACACCCTGTTTTTGGGAGAAAGCGTTGAAGGGTACCTGCTGGACTGGAAACTCTACGGCAGCCGAACTCCAAGCGAAAATGAACAAATGCAAGAGAGTTTGCAAAGACAGAACCGCTTCAACCTGGAAGAACCCATAGCGGCCATGTGCGCGGACCGGGGATTTGCCTCCCAGCGGGCCCGCCGGCAGTTAGCCCAGGAGGGAATCTACGACGCGCTCTGTCCACGCGATCCGAAGCAGTTGAAAAAACGGATGGAGGAACCACTGTTCAGACAATTGCAAAAGCGCCGGGCCAGCACCGAAGGGCGGATCGGGGGGATCGGGGTATTGAAGAATCGCTGGCAGGCCGGGCGGTTGCGCAGCAAAGGCTTTGCCAACCGCTCGATCAGCGTAGCCTGGTCGGTACTCTCGCACAACCTATGGAAAGTAGCCAAGATGCTGGCCCAGCAAGACGAACTAAAAACCAAAGCGGCGGCCTAGAGAGCGGAAAAGCAAGGACAATACTTTTTCACAGCCGTACTGTCGGCTCATACAAAGAAAACCAGGCAACCGGACCCCAAAACCAGTATCCTAACGTCATAGGAGAGCAAAGTTGATACTCTCCCAAATGCAAATACCTCTAAAATGAGCGCCTATCAAAAGCCCTCGCAAAAATCACCCTTTTTGGACAGCCTCCATTATAGGACTTTTGCGAGCTTAATTTTTAATCATCCAAATTTTAAACCTTTAAACCCCATGCCCAAACGCAAAAGAGAGACCACCGCTACGACTATAGAGAAACGGATTTCCGAGGGGCGCGGGCAAGGTCGGGGAGCCGCTTACACGCCGTGGCTCAATATCCACGATGTCGGCTCCAATGGAGTGTCTAGTCGAATCAACGGCTGGACGACGTCCTGGATCCACCATCTCCTCAGTCGGGGGGAAACTGCAAACTTTTATGTTTTCGACTACGCGAAGCAAGTTGTCGACATTCGGGAGCAATTTCCCCTTTTACCAATTGAAAAAACGATTGCCATCGCTGAACGATTGGGAGTTCGACACCCATCCGACCCAAAAACTCGAAGTCCGGTGGTGATGACGACGGATTTTTTGCTCACGATCGGGAATGGACTAAATGAGACTGAAGTGGCGCGCACCGTGAAACCTTCCAATGAGCTCGCGTCCTCTCGGGTTCGCGTCCTCTCGGGTCATTGAAAAGTTTGCCATCGAACTGGAGTATTGGAAGGCCAGAAAGACCAATTGGGGCATCATTTGTGAAGATCGGGTAACCCAGACGGTCGCCCGGAATATTGAATGGGTGCACAATTTTCGCGATCTTCCAGAAGGCCTGTCTCTGGCTGAAAAAGGGCTCGAGCAAATCGAAACCTTCCTCATTCCATTGATATCTTCTAAAACGGCACCTTCACGAGCTACTTCAGAATGCGACGACAGACTCGGATTGGAGCCGGGAACGGCCCTCTCAGCCGTCCGGCATTTTATCGCGACTCGTCGCTGGGCTGTGAAGATGACCCGGCGCATCGATCCGACCTCTCCACTGATTTTCACTAAAACGCCCGTGCCAGCCAAGAATACTGCGGCTGCAGCCTGATTGCCCCATGAATCTCATCGTTAACATGACACTCGAATGGTCCGATTCCGAGGGCGAAAAACATATCGATCGGGTACTAGAGATCACGCCCGACCGAGTTGTTCTGTTCGAAATCTCCGATCCAAACGCTTTTCCTAGATTTCATCCAAAATCCGAAATTCTTGATGCAATTGAGCGCAAGTATTGCACGCTTCTGCCCCCCGTTTCGTCTCCACAATTACTTCGCCGTGAAGAGTCAATCCCAAAACATCATCGCGAGCGTCGCGACCTTGCTTGGGAGATCATCAAAGTTATCATCGAAGCTCCAAACTATGGGACGTTTGATGCCGAAATTCGTGGGAAAATAATTCGTGAAGCTGTGGCGCGTACTGGTAAATCGAAGAAGACAATTTACAAGTACTTAAGGAAATACTGGCGCTACGGTTGCGCGAAAAATGCTTTGCTTCCATGTTTCCACAAATGTGGAGGAAAAGGGAAATTACGGACTCCCGGTGAAAAAAAACGGGGGCGGCAGAACCAGACCCGAAGGGCCATGGGAGTTCAGGATGGGATTAATATTGGCCCAGAAGAAAAGGACAAAATTCGTCAAGGCATCAAACGGTTCCATGACAATCCCAGATTAAGAGGGAAATACACGTTGGAAGAAGCTTACAATCGGACGTTGGGAGACTTTTTTCATATTCGTTATGATTTAATCGATGATCTAATGGTCCCAGTATTACCGCCTGTTAATGAGCTTCCTTCGTTCCGACAGTTCAAGTATGTATATTACAAGGACAGAGACCTTTCGATTACTTTGATAGCTCGTAAAGGCCAAAGGCGCTTCAACCTAAACCGTCGAGCCGTCATTGGCGATTCCTCTAACCCGGATATTTCATGAAGGGTAAAGTTTGGCTCGTTATTGCTATTGGAGATGGATTTCTTTGTATTTTGAGCAGATCGTCTTGATTTTTAGGTGTTTTTCAGGGTGTAGAGACACTGCCCCCTTTCCCCCATTGGTTCGGTAGTGCCGGGGGCAGCACCAATGCACCCTTTAGGTTGGCACCAATCGGCGGGCCGCATGGTTGAAAAGACTGGCCCAAGGATAACTCTCACTTAGGTGAAAGTGAATCGTTCGGGTGTTGCGCACGATGACCGCTCCGATCTTGATTAATTTGAGCCGCAGGGTGTGGCATTGGGCCCGCGCCCACTTCGTCCCTTTTAAGGCTAACCGGCGCATGGCTTCCATCAAGGTGTAGGCCAGCGCCGACAAGAGCAATCGCCACTGATTGGCCCACCATTGATGGGCGCTGGTGCGCTCGCTGAACAATTGCATCTGTTCCTTGATTCGGTTCTCCATTTCACCGCGGCCACAGTATACCTTGTCGTAAAGCTCCTGGGGATCGCCCGGCAGGTTCGTCACCACGAAGCGCGGGTTGGACCCCTGTGTGGTGTGTTCGGCTTTATGGATGACCAACCGCAGCCATCGCCACGAATCGGCAGCATAGACGAAGTCCTGGAATAACCGTTGTTTTTTACCCCTTAGTTCGAACCATTCTTTGGCCTGCTTTTGCAACTGCTGGGCGTCTTGCTGCAAGCGTGCATTGCGAGCCATCCCCACGATGTAACTAACTTCGTTGCGGTCGCACCAAGAGAGTATCCGGTCTCGACAAAATCCACTGTCGGCGCGCCAAATAATCCGCTTACGGGGCCAGCTTTGGCGAATCCGTTTAACCAGCAATTTGAGGATGGCCCCGGCATGCTTGCTGGCATCGATCTTGCTCGGCCGCAGGTAGGCCACCAGCAGCTGATCACCGCAAAAAACATATAGCGGCAGAAAACAGTAATGATCATAATAACCGTGGAAAAAACGTCCCTCCTGGAGCCCGTGCACCGGATTGTCGGTGGCGTCAAAGTCCAGGATGATCTCTTCGGGTTCCTCGGCAAAGGAGCCCATGAACTGTTCGACCAACAGCTCGTTTACCGCAAAGGCCGCCCGCCGATCCTGCCCGTTTTCAAAACGACACAAAGTCGGCGCGCTGGCCAACGTTTCAATGCGCCCCGTTACCGTTTGCAACAATGGATCGTGGCGCAGGGTATCAAAGTCGTTTAAATCCTCATAGCCCGCCACCAGCCCGTAAACGCGCTGCCGCAGCATCCCCAAGACCTCATGGCGTACTTTGCCCTTCTGCCGTTTGTCCACTAACTGTCGGGCCGCTCGTTCGGTCAAGCCCAACTGCCGATCCACTTCCCGGATCAAAAGCAGTCCGGCATCCGAAGTAACCTCTCCGCCCTTGAAATCAACCCGCACACGGCGGCCTTTTACCCTTGTCAACTGTAGCTTTAATTGTTTACCTTTTGTCATCGCTGATATTGCTTTAATTATTGATCTATCCTGCTGTATATCAGCAGTTAAGCATATCAACGATACTTTTTTTACGAAATATCCGGGCTAAGACTGTATTCGGCCCCGGTTGCGTTTACCAAATCGATGCCACTAATTCGGATATATACCTTGTCGGTTCCTTGGACCGAAAGAGAATAATCGGCCGCCCGACTCTTTACTTTCTTGTGGATGTATTTTCCCGATCGATCGTGGGCTTCAATGTTACCACCGAAAATGCAAGCTATTTAGCGGCGGCACTGGCCATCGAAAACGCGGCTTCGGACAAAGTCGGATTCTGTGAACGTCACGGTATCACGATTTCGAGGGAGGATTGGCCCTGTCAACATCTACCAGAATGCATCGTCGCCGACCGGGGTGAATTAGAGGGTCCCAAGGCCGATACTCTGATAAACAGTCTGAATATAAAATTGGATAATACCCCGCCTTACCGAGCCGATCTTAAGGGACTCGTGGAGAGAAACTTCCGAACAGTGAATGATAATATCATTCATTGGCTTCCCGGTCACGTAAAGAAAAACCGCGAGCGAGGGGATCGAGATCACCGACTCGATGCCGTTTTGGATCTCCAGCAATTTACCAAACTCATTATCCACTTTATCCTCGATTACAATCGGTCTTGGTTGAACAACTATCGTCCAGACGAGCACATGATAGCCGACCAACTGGAACCGAGGCCAACAATGCTTTGGGAGTGGGGGATTATAAATCGTTCCGGGTATCTGCGCCAAATGGATCCAGACCTGCTGCGAATGAACCTGCTGCCCTCGGCAAAAGCTACGGTCACACCAAAAGGTATCCGTTTCCAAAAAGTTTTCTACGCCTGCGAAAGGGCCATTAAAAAGCAGTGGTTTGTTCGCGCTCGTACCACTGGTACATGGAAAGTCGACATTGCCTATGATCCCAGGAGCGTGGACTTTATCTATCTCCGCCCGGACGGCAACACACCTCCCGAAGCATGCAAACTTGTGGATCCTGACCAGCGTTTCCATGGCCGTGCCTGGATCGAACTCCACGAGCAGGTTCAGGTCCAAAAAATACAAAAGGAAATCGCAGCAACGAGCGATCGCCAGTCGGGAACTGAATTTCGCGCTAAGGTCAATGTCATCGTCTCTTCGGCTGAAGAGCAAACCGCAGCCGATCAGACCGGACAGAGCAAACGTGCCCGTGTTGGTGGAATTCGTGCCAACCGGAAGGCGGCGCGCGAACATGAACGCCGACTCGCTGTTGCACCAGGACCGTTAGAGAAAGAAGAGCTGAGCGAAGATATTGACCCAGAGGAGTCGCAAGAACCGGGCGACGATTCTTACATCCCGCCTCCGTCACAACTGAAACTGCTGGTAACCCATCAGGAAGAACAATGGAAAAAATAGTGAGTATGCCGATCGATCCTCCGCCATTCGAAGTTTTCTCTGGCCACCGCGAACCGGCTTCCTACCGCGATCCACTCATTCCCATCTATAAAGGCAATCCCCTGATTGAAGCGCTTCCCCCAATCCTCAGTCCGGACGAGATCTGCCGCGCTCTGGCAAGTTATCCTGAGTATTCAGATGCAGATCGAAGTTATCCGGGACATTTGCGTCTACACATGATTTCAAATACGCTCCAATTCTTCGCTCCACTGTCCATCCATATTGATTTGGAACAACGAATTTCGCGAATGATCCGCTCCGGTTACCAGGCCCGAAATCCATTGGCACGGAATCATTGGAAAGAGCTGGATGGTCGAGTTCAGGCAATTCGCCAGTCATCAATACCAAAACCTGTTTATCGATCAACTGCCACCGGCTTTGCAATCATCGGAATTTCAGGTGAGGGTAAGACAATTGCCATGGAGCAAAATCTGAATCTTTACCCGCAAGTTATTGACCACAGCAGTTATCACGATATTTCGTTTAACCGTACCCAGGTCGTATGGCTTAAGTTGGCTTGCCCGTTTGATGGCTCGATCAAAGGACTCTGCCTTAATTTTTTTCAATCGTTGGATTTCATTCTCGGAACCGACTATTATCACGAATATTCCAGTAGCCGGAGAAAGACAGTTGATGAGCTTCTACCCGCCATGTCGCGAATCGCGTCGATCCATTCTATCGGCGTGCTCGTAATTGACGAAATCCAACATTTGTGTGTAAGCAAGTCCGGCGGTGCGGAGAAAATGCTGAATTTCTTCGTCCAGCTGATCAACACCATCGGATTGCCCGTCGTTCTTATCGGCACATATAAGGCCGAGCCCATGCTGTCCGCTGAATTTCGTCAGATTCGCCGCGGTTCTGGCCAGGGAGAAATGCGCTGGGACCGGATGCGCAATGACGAGGAGTGGCGGTATTTTCTGAAAGCCTTATGGCGTTACCAGTACACGCGAGAAGTCGTCCCGCTAACCGAGGAACTCGGTTGCGCATTGTATGAGGAATGCCAGGGAATATTGGATCTCGCGGTCAAGATGTACATGCTGGCGCAGGTTAGGGCAATTACCACCGAAAAAGAACGCGTAACGCCCGGGATAATCCGTTCGGTGGCCATTGATTCTTTCAAAATGGCTCAACCCGTTTTGAAAGCCCTCCGTACCGGAGACACCATGGCCCTGCGCTTATTAAATGATGTTTATCCGGTTGAAATCGACCGTGAAATTCAGAGGGAACAACAAAATGTTGCGACTACTAGAGCAATAGCATCAGCCAGTCCAAACGGATCCCATACAGCCAGAAACCCGGTCCAAACCGAAACCTCAAGTGCTCGCCCCGAATCACCAGTTAACCGTTCTCCCAAGAAGCCTCGACGCATATCCAAACGCGCCAAGCGAAAGAAAAAGCCCGTTCCGCCAGGTAGTCTAATGGCGATTGTAGCCGACGGCGAAGCAGAAGGTTTATCTCCATTCGACGCGTTGAAAGCAAACGGCTTCATCAAATCAGCAATTGAATTCCTCGACGACGTGGCATGATAGGATACTTCCCAAGCCCTTACCCCGACGAGCTATTCTACAGCGTCTGCGCACGCTTTGGCGATCGGATGCAATTCCCCACCACCGGCGGGGTAATGCATGCGCTGTTCGGACGTCGCCATGCCGTGGCCGTTGTCGATCTGCCTAACCATCTGAAACAAATCGTAACCTCGCTTCCTCCGGGTAACCCCTACACCGTTGAAGGTATCATTTCAAATCACACCCTCTTCCCGTATTACGCGCCATTCATCAACTCGAACGCGAGGGAGTCCATTCGAGGGTTCATGCGAACAAGTGATGATGCCTCCGTACGCGCACGGTGCGGTATCTGCACCAATCGCGTAAAGCCGCCCCGACATTTCCGATCCTGCCCCCTTTGCGACGCTGAAAACCTGGAAAAATACGATGAAACGTATTGGCACCGGCTCTTTCAGGTAACCGGTGTCGAGATTTGTCCGAGACACGAAATCATTCTCAATACCTCCGACATCCGCTTTCATCCCCAAGCCACTCGGCACCGATTCTTTTCAGCGGAAACCGCTGGACTGATGACCGCGACGAAGTCGATCGCTCCCACCGATTCCATCCAACAAGTCTTATTGCAACTGGCCAAAGACATCGAATGGATTTTGTCCCATCCCGATTTAGTTTCCGACCTGGATTCCATTCGTAATCGCTACGTCGAACTGTTGCAACAGCGATCACTGGCGACAAAAAGCGGATACATCCGCCTCCGTGAGTTGATTTCCCAATTCCGGGCGCACTTCTCACCGGAAATATTGGATTTGCTTCAGTCTCCCGTACCCCAGGACAAGTCCAATGTCTGGCTCGCCCGTATGCTGAGACCTTCGAGAAACATGATGGCTCCATTGCGCCACCTGCTTTTGATGAATTTTCTGCAGGTCTCCCCAGAACATTTCTTTTACCCCGACCGCGCCCGTTCATTGGGAACGGCGAGGCGAGAAAAAAAGGGTCCATGGCTATGCTTGAATCGCGTCTGTCGGCATTTCAAGCAACCGGCCATCACGAAATATGAGCTCCAATACGATCGCAAACGGCGCATTGACATCGGCATTTTCACATGTCCTGAATGCGCATACACTTATGGCCTGCACCATTGGGAGAAACCGGCAGTCAAACCAGATTTTGTCCGCACTCGCGGGAAGAGGTGGGATGTACGATTGAAGGAGCTATGGCGCGACAAACGCCTCACACTGCGTCAGATCGCCGCCACCCTCGGCGTTGACCCGAAAACAGTCAAACAGCACGCTCATTTTCAAGAATTGTCCTTTCCACGCCCGGGGGTTCGCCCGACCAAGAGAGAGGGAATCTATACGCCTCGGGCGCGAAAGAAATATACGCCTCGGGCGCGAAAGAAAGGGCGCGAAAGAAAACTTATACGGTAAAATCCCAGCGCGCCGCCTGGTTAAACCTGCGCAAAGCAAATCCGGACAAGGGTACGAAACAGCTTCGAACCATCGACCGCGGGATCTACTCTTGGTTATACCAGCATGACCGCACCTGGCTGAAAACCCACTTGCCACCGCACGCTCAGACCTTCTCTCCTCGATCAATGGTCGACTGGGCCGCGCGCGACGAAAAACTCGTCATCAAGGTTGAAAAAATTGCCCAAATTGCCCGTCAGCTAAGCATCCGCCCCGGAAAACTCCGCCGTATCACCCGTAATGCAATCGGGCGAGAAATGGGAGACTGCGCTCTCCTCTCAAATGCCCTGCACAAAATGCCGCTCACCAAGGCGATGATTGAAACAGTCACCGAAACCTCGGAGACATTCGCCATCAGACGGATTCACCGCGCCGCTCAGCAATGTAACGGGACAAACGGCAAACTCGAGCGCTGGGAACTCGTCCGCGCCGCAGGTCTGCGCAAGGTGATCGAACTCCTGCCAACCGTGCAGGCCGCTCTGGAGGATGCATTGGCGCGTAGGGCCGGTAATCTCAGTTTAAACTAGAGGCTGTCCCAGATTTGTAAGCAATTGGTATTTAGATACTTAAAGTCTATAAAAAACTGTTAACTTGACCGTTTTTAGACGATTTTCAGAAAAAAAGACCTCTATAACGACTTCATCCGCCTAAGAAGATGCAATGTTTGTTGCCATTATACCAAATTTTGCTTCCTGACGCGATCATGTTTATTACTAAAAGATGCCTTATACAGCGCTTTTTGACGGGGTTGATGATTTACGCTCTCTTCCAATGCTGGGTCGAATATCTCATTTCTCAAAAATCACCCTTTGGGGACAGCCTCTAAATTACAGCGGGCACGAAGAAGCCAGCGATCTGGGGGAGATCGGGACCGAGGCAGCAAAACCAAAGGAATGATCGTACACGATACGATGGCCTTTGATACGGAGGGATTGGCCCTGGGGCTGTTGGATGTGCAAAGCTGGGTGAGAGATCTCCAAGAGCCTCAAAAAGCGCAGAGAAAGAACAAGCCCCTCGAAGAGAAGGAGAGTTACAAATGGCTGCGCAGTTACGATGCGGTGGTGCAGGCGCAAAAGCAGGATGCGGGGAAGTTGTGGGTGAGCGTAGGGGATCGAGAAGCCGATATCTATGAGCTCTTTGCCCATGCCCAAAAACAGGGAGAAGAGGGACCGAAGCTCTTAGCCCGGATATTTCGTAAAAAAAGTATCGTTGATATGCTTAACTGCTGATATACAGCAGGATAGATCAATAATTAAAGCAATATCAGCGATGACAAAAGGTAAACAATTAAAGCTACAGTTGACAAGGGTAAAAGGCCGCCGTGTGCGGGTTGATTTCAAGGGCGGAGAGGTTACTTCGGATGCCGGACTGCTTTTGATCCGGGAAGTGGATCGGCAGTTGGGCTTGACCGAACGAGCGGCCCGACAGTTAGTGGACAAACGGCAGAAGGGCAAAGTACGCCATGAGGTCTTGGGGATGCTGCGGCAGCGCGTTTACGGGCTGGTGGCGGGCTATGAGGATTTGAACGACTTTGATACCCTGCGCCACGATCCATTGTTGCAAACGGTAACGGGGCGCATTGAAACGTTGGCCAGCGCGCCGACTTTGTGTCGTTTTGAAAACGGGCAGGATCGGCGGGCGGCCTTTGCGGTAAACGAGCTGTTGGTCGAACAGTTCATGGGCTCCTTTGCCGAGGAACCCGAAGAGATCATCCTGGACTTTGACGCCACCGACAATCCGGTGCACGGGCTCCAGGAGGGACGTTTTTTCCACGGTTATTATGATCATTACTGTTTTCTGCCGCTATATGTTTTTTGCGGTGATCAGCTGCTGGTGGCCTACCTGCGGCCGAGCAAGATCGATGCCAGCAAGCATGCCGGGGCCATCCTCAAATTGCTGGTTAAACGGATTCGCCAAAGCTGGCCCCGTACGCGGATTATTTGGCGCGCCGACAGTGGATTTTGTCGAGACCGGATACTCTCTTGGTGCGACCGCAACGAAGTTAGTTACATCGTGGGGATGGCTCGCAATGCACGCTTGCAGCAAGACGCCCAGCAGTTGCAAAAGCAGGCCAAAGAATGGTTCGAACTAAGGGGTAAAAAACAACGGTTATTCCAGGACTTCGTCTATGCTGCCGATTCGTGGCGATGGCTGCGGTTGGTCATCCATAAAGCCGAACACACCGCACAGGGGTCCAACCCGCGCTTCGTGGTGACGAACCTGCCGGGCGATCCCCAGGAGCTTTACGACAAGGTATACTGTGGCCGCGGTGAAATGGAGAACCGAATCAAGGAACAGATGCAATTGTTCAGCGAGCGCACCAGCGCCCATCAATGGTGGGCCAATCAGTGGCGATTGCTCTTGTCGGCGCTGGCCTACACCTTGATGGAAGCCATGCGCCGGTTAGCCTTAAAAGGGACGAAGTGGCCGCGGGCCCAATGCCACACCCTGCGGCTCAAATTAATCAAGATCGGAGCGGTCATCGTGCGCAACACCCGAACGATTCACTTTCACCTAAGTGAGAGTTATCCTTGGGCCAGTCTTTTCAACCATGCGGCCCGCCGATTGGTGCCAACCTAAAGGGTGCATTGGTGCTGCCCCCGGCACTACCGAACCAATGGGGGAAAGGGGGCAGTGTCTCTACACCCTGAAAAACACCTAAAAATCAAGACGATCTGCTCAAAATACAAAGAAATCCATCTCCAATAGCAATAACGAGCCAAACTTTACCCTTCATGAAATATCCGGGTTAGTGCCCGCGACCCATAATCGCATTCTCAAAGAAGAGCAGGAAAAGCTCTGGGAGAGCCTGCAGAAGGAGGAGGTGGCGGGAACCCTACAGGTGCAAGTACCTCGAAAACCCGGACAGCCAAAGCGACGGGCCAGCCTGCAGATCCGCTATAAACAGGTCCTCCTGCAGGACCCGTGCAGGGGCGCGGGCAGAGCGTGCCAGTGTGGGCCGTCTATGCCCATGAAAACAATCCCCCCAAAGGGTGCAAGGCGCTTTCGTGGATGCTCCTCACCACGGTGCCTGTAAACGGTTTAGCCCGGAAATTTCATAAAAAAAGTATCGCTGATATGCTTATCTGCTGATATACAGCAGGATAGATTAAACATTAAAGCAATATCAGCGATGACAAAAAGTAAACAATTAGAACTACAGTTGACAAGGGTAAAAGGCCGCCGTGTGCGGGTTGATTTTAAGGGCGGTGAGGTTACTTCGGATGCCGGGCTGCTTTTGATCCGGGAAGTGGATCGGCGGTTGGGCTTGACCGAGCAAGCGGCCCGGCAATTAGTAGACAAACGGCAGAAGGGCAAAGTGCGCCATGAGATGCTGGCCATGATCCGGCAGCGCGTTTACGGGCTGGTGGCGGGCTATGAGGATTTGAACGACTTTGACACCCTGCGCCGCGATCCTTTGTTGCAAACGGTAACGGGGCGCACTGAAGCGTTGGCCAGCGCGCCGACTTTGTGTCGTTTTGAAAACGGGCAGGATCGGCGGGCAGCCTTTGCCCTGAACGAGTTGCTGGTCGAACAGTTCATCGGATCCTTTGCCGAGGAACCCGAAGAGATCATCCTAGACTTTGACGCCACCGACAATCCGGTGCACGGGCTCCAGGAGGGACGTTTTTTCCACGGTTATTATGATCATTACTGTTTTTTGCCGCTGTATGTTTTTTGCGGCGATCAGCTTCTGGTGGCCTACCTGCGGCCCAGCAAGATCGATGCGAGCAAGCATGCCGGGGCCATCCTCAAATTGCTGGTTAAACGGATTCGCCAAAGCTGGCCCCATACGCGGATTATTTGGCGTGCCGACAGCGGATTCTGCCGGGATCGGATTCTCTCGTGGTGCGAGCGCAACGAGGTTTATTTTATAGTGGGAACGGCCCGCCATGCACGCTTGCAGCAAGCGGCCCGGCAGTTGCAGGAGCAAGCCAAACAATGGTTCGAGGGTAGCGGCAAAAAGCAACGGCTGTTTCAGCACTTCGAGTATGGGCCAAAATCGTGGCGGCGCCAACGCCTTATCATCCACAAAGCCGAACACACCGCACAGGGGTCCAACCCGCGCTTCGTGGTGACGAACCTGCAGGGCGATCCCCAAGAGCTTTACGACAAAGTATACTGTGGCCGCGGTGAGATGGAGAACCGGATCAAGGAACAGATGCAATTGTTCAGCGAACACACCAGCGCGCATAAATGGTGGGCCAACCAGTGGCGATTGCTCTTGTCGGGGCTGGCCTACACCTTGATGGAAGCCTTGCGCCGGTTCGCATTAAAAGGGACGAAGTGGGCGCGGCTCCAATGCCACAGTCTACGGCTAAAATTAATCAAGATCGGAGCGGTAATCGTGCGCAACACCCGAACGATTCACTTTCATCTAAGTGAAAGTTATCCATGGGCCAGTCTTTTCAACCATGCGGCCCGCCGGTTGGTGCCAACCTAAAGGGCGCATTGGCGCTGCCCCCGGCGCTACCGAACCAATGGGGGAAAGGGGGAAGTGTCTCTACACCCTGAAAAACACCTCAAAATCAAGACGATCCGCCCAAAATACAAAGAAATCCATCTCCAATAGCAATAACGAGCCAAACTTTACCCTTCATGAAATATCCGGGCTAGCTCGCTCTTAATGCTGGGGAACATGCTGGCCAGACCATAGGGGATGGGCCGCGCAATATCCACCTGGTTGCTGCTGACGATGAGGATGTTGGAATTATCCGGGGTGATTTCCAATACCAGGGCCGGAAACCGGATTTTCTTCCATTCCAAATAGCTTTTCACCCCCCCCCAGGCCATTCAGGGAGCCGACTTCCAGAGTAAGCGGGTAAACGCCCCACTCCACTATGCGTTCCTGTATTTTGGCCAGCTCTTCCAGGCTCGCACCGCAAAAAATCAGCTCTTTCTGGGCTTGCAGGTTCTTTTCTGGATCGAACTCCATGCCATCGACGGCATTGACCACGGCCACTCCGTTTTTGGTCGGATCGATCCGAAACTGTTTGGTCAGCAATTCGATCAGAAATGCGGGATCTTTGGCTTTGGCGGGCGATTCCAGGGTAGTCCTGCGTATAAATCGCGACTTCGGGTAAATTGAGCAGTGCCCTGACAGGAAACCGCGCGCCTTCACTTCCGCCAAACCGTGTATAAATTCCTGAATTTCCTCCAATTCGACATCTACGCGGCACTCTTGCAGGCTTTCGATGTGATACGGGGCATTCAGGTTGGAGGTGACGGCGGCAAGGATAGAAAAATCGCTAACTTCTATAAAGATCCCCTTAGTCTTTGTCACTAGCATTGGATTAGCAGATTGCTGAAACGATTAATTTAATCTGGAACGTGGGTACTAAAGTTAGCCTGTTGAATCTCAGCAAGTAGCGGTACAAGCATAAATGCTGCCTCTATTAAAAATTCAATGGTTGGGTTTTACAAGCAAAAAATACTTCTGACCAAGCATTTAGGTGAAAGGCCGCGCGTTTGGGTCTCTTCTACCGCCTCATGCCTCAGAATACCAGTCTGGCCTCAAGACCTGCCTAACCCGTTTGCTTCCGCCCTTCGGCAAATGCTTTGCCCTGCGGGCTTTCCAAACCACCCTCCACCCTCCTTGACGGTCCCCAAGGACCGTCTGGGGTATCATTAAAAATGCGCCATCAACTCCACGTCCGCTTCTTGTGACGATTCGATTTCATCCGCTTGCGGCGTTTGTGCTTGGCGATTTTGCGAGCTCTTTTTTTTCTCAGGTTTCCCATGTATGCTGATTGAATGGATGGCTGGAAGGTAGATTCCGGTCCGAATGGTTTGGATTGTAAATCTATTTACCCTACGGTTTATTTATTTATTCAAAACTTCGGGGCTTATTTAAGTTGTTGAGCGCAGGCGGATTTTTGGCGGCTCGCCTTGTTGGGGTGGATGATGCTTCTCTTGGCCGCCTTGTCCAGAGCGGACACATAGACCCGGGCCGCCTCTTTGGCCGCCGCCGGATCGTCTCCGCCGCTGACCGAATTCCATTTTTTTTGCAAGGTTTTCAATCGGGTGCGGACCTGCCGGTTGTGTACCGTGCGCTTGGCGATGCGCCGGGTATCTTTCTTCGATGATTTTAAATTGGCCATAAAATGTTGGTATTGCTACTGTTTTAATTAATTGAACTAGGTGGCTCCCTCGCCTGCATAGGCGGGAAAATGGCGGTTGCCTAAAAAATGGAAAAGGGAAAATGGGTCGGCTCCAGCCCCGCTGTCAACAAACAAATGCGCTATTCCGTCATCCTTGTGCTAATGGAGCATGCTCGGAGCATGCTCAGGACAATGGAGCGCGGGAACCTAGCTTCATTTTCCATAAAAAGTAAAAATAGTCGGGCCGGTTTTCAAAGAGGGGTAAGCCGGATTCTGTTCCCTGCCGCCCGCTGACCGAAATCCGCAGACAGCCGGGTCATTCATTTATCTGCCGGACAAATTGCCCGGCCCTCCCCGACGGAAGGCGCGGCACACCCGGGACCATAACAGACGGGCCGCCCGGTCCCCTATTTTGCCTTGCACCAGATTGGGTTTTTCCTGCCCTCGCGGTCACCCCCGAGGCGGTGGGCTCTTACCCCGCCATTTCACCCTTACCGGCAAAAACCGAAGCTCTTGCCGGCGGTATATTTTCTGTGACACTATCCGTCGATCCGGGTTTTCACCCAAACCTCCCCCGCTTTCACGGGGAATCACGCCCTGCGGTGTCCGGACTTTCCTCCACGCTCCAGTTTCCCGAAAGAGACGCAACGCGGCGAATGCACGCTCCCCAAAAACCGGCCCTAAAGTTTTTCCCTGTTGAAAATTGATATTAAATTAAAGAACTGGCCCCAATCAACTCCCTTTAAAGCAATAGAGCAAGCCCCGAATGGGTATAAAACTTATCCATTTCAAGTACTGCTCTCACATTCTCTTGCCTCGATCCTTTTTCGCCCACAGTTTCCATCCGGCAGAAACCAATCTACATGAATAAGCTATGTATCTTTATCGGGTTGGTGGCTGGGTATGCGTTTGGAAGGATTCATGACGGCGTTGATCCTCAGTTCCGTCGGTTCTATTGCCGGCATCGTCCTGGGCTGGAAAATCAATCGCAAGTATTTTAGTTAAGCTAAACAAAGGCTGGCGCGACGCTGGCGCGACTTGCTAAAATCATGAAAACGGTTGGCCTGATCGGCGGCATGAGCTGGGAATCCACCGCCGTTTACTACCGGCTCATGAATGAAGGCGTGCAAAAGCGCCTCGGAGGGCTCCACTCCGCTCAAATTCTCATGATCAGTCTGGATTTCGAAAAAATCGAACCCTTGCAAAGTGAAGGCCGTTGGGCGGAGGCGGCAAAAATATTGATCGACAGCGCAAAACGCCTCGAAGATGCCGGGGCGGATTTTCTGGCTCTATGCACCAACACAATGCACAAACTGACCGGAGAAGTCGCCGCAGCCGTCAATATCCCGCTCATTCACATTGCCGATGCCACGGCCGAGGCAATCCAATCGGCCGGCATGGAAACCGTCGGCCTTCTAGCCCGGATATTTCATGAAAAAAGTATCGCTGATATGCTTATCTGCTGATATACAGCAGGATAGATTAAACATTAAAGCAATATCAGCGATGACAAAAAGTAAACAATTAGAACTACAGTTGACAAGGGTAAAAGGCCGCCGTGTGCGGGTTGATTTTAGGTAGTGTATTAAGTAGGAATGGTGGCTAATTCTTGATTATATAGATGAATGAAAAGTCTCAGACAGGTTTCATGCATACTCTTAAGCTTGGAAAAGGAGAGGGTTTTGCGTGTGAAACGACCCAGTCGTTGGCGCAGGGTATTGTTCCATCGTTCCACATGGGCCGTTTCACCGGTTTCTCTTTTCCCACGGATCGGTTATGAGGAAAGACTTCATCATAAGTGCTCCAAAAGTCGCTGTAGGTGGCACATCTTTTGTAGGCCCGTGGCAGACGCTCGTAAAGTTCCCGGCAACGATACCAATCCCGAGGCCCAATGGCATAGGAGAGGATTTGACGGGTGCGTCGGCAAAGAGCGATCCAAACCCATTGGGCATCGCTCTTGCGCCCCACAAAAGACCACAGTTCGTCCAGTTCAATGACATCATGGCGGCGGGCCGCAAGAATCGTGCTTTTGAGCGGTCGCAGCGATTGTCGTTTTTTTTAACCAACTCAAAACGGTGTTGGGACTCACCCCGAAGGCGCGCTGTAAACCGCGTAGACTGCTGCGTTCCTGATAGACTCGAAGGATCATTTCTTTTTGCTCTTCGGTGTATTTCACTGTGGGGTTTTGCGGCTTTGTTTACCACAATCATGGCAGCGGTAGCGCTGTTTATGGTTGGGCGTCTTGCCAAATTTAATGATATTTTCACTTCCACAGTGCCGACAATTAATAATTTTAGTAACCATGCACTAAAAATAAACTGCCTAACGCTATTTGTACAGCTAAAAATACAAAATAACATTCTTTTTTTATACACTACCGATTTTAAGGGCGGTGAGGTTACTTCGGATGCCGGGCTGCTTTTGATCCGGGAAGTGGATCGGCGGTTGGGCTTGACCGAGCAAGCGGCCCGGCAATTAGTAGACAAACGGCAGAAGGGCAAAGTGCGCCATGAGATGCTGGCCATGATCCGGCAGCGCGTTTACGGGCTGGTGGCGGGCTATGAGGATTTGAACGACTTTGACACCCTGCGCCGCGATCCTTTGTTGCAAACGGTAACGGGGCGCACTGAAGCGTTGGCCAGCGCGCCGACTTTGTGTCGTTTTGAAAACGGGCAGGATCGGCGGGCAGCCTTTGCCCTGAACGAGTTGCTGGTCGAACAGTTCATGGGATCCTTTGCCGAGGAACCCGAAGAGATCATCCTGGACTTTGACGCCACCGACAATCCGGTGCACGGGCTCCAGGAGGGACGTTTTTTCCACGGTTATTATGATCATTACTGTTTTTTGCCGCTGTATGTTTTTTGCGGCGATCAGCTTCTGGTGGCCTACCTGCGGCCCAGCAAGATCGATGCGAGCAAGCATGCCGGGGCCATCCTCAAATTGCTGGTTAAACGGATTCGCCAAAGCTGGCCCCATACGCGGATTATTTGGCGTGCCGACAGCGGATTCTGCCGGGATCGGATTCTCTCGTGGTGCGAGCGCAACGAGGTTTATTTTATAGTGGGAACGGCCCGCCATGCACGCTTGCAGCAAGCGGCCCGGCAGTTGCAGGAGCAAGCCAAACAATGGTTCGAGGGTAGCGGCAAAAAGCAACGGCTGTTTCAGCACTTCGAGTATGGGGCAAAATCGTGGCGGCGCCAACGCCTTATCATCCACAAAGCCGAACACACCGCACAGGGGTCCAACCCGCGCTTCGTGGTGACGAACCTGCAGGGCGATCCCCAAGAGCTTTACGACAAAGTATACTGTGGCCGCGGTGAGATGGAGAACCGGATCAAGGAACAGATGCAATTGTTCAGCGAACGCACCAGCGCGCATAAATGGTGGGCCAACCAGTGGCGATTGCTCTTGTCGGGGCTGGCCTACACCTTGATGGAAGCCTTGCGCCGGTTCGCATTAAAAGGGACGAAGTGGGCGCGTCTCCAATGCCACAGTCTACGGCTAAAATTAATCAAGATCGGAGCGGTAATCGTGCGCAACACCCGAACGATTCACTTTCACCTAAGTGAAAGTTATCCATGGGCCAGTCTTTTCAACCATGCGGCCCGCCGGTTGGTGCCAACCTAAAGGGCGCATTGGCGCTGCCCCCGGCGCTACCGAACCAATGGGGGAAAGGGGGAAGTGTCTCTACACCCTGAAAAACACCTCAAAATCAAGACGATCCGCCCAAAATACAAAGAAATCCATCTCCAATAGCAATAACGAGCCAAACTTTACCCTTCATGAAATATCCGGGCTAGGCACCCGCTTCACCATGGAGGAAGATTTTTACAAAGGCCGATTGGCTCGAAACCACGGATTAAAAATCCTCGTTCCGACAAAGGAAAAAAGGGAAATCATTAACCGGGTCATCTATAATGAGCTCTGTCGCGGAAACATTGAGCAGGAGTCGAAAAAAGTTTTTCAGGAAATCATGCAAAATCTCCTCGATAACGGGGCCGAGGGAATTATCCTTGGCTGCACGGAAATAGCGTTACTGGTCCCGCCGGATTCGTCAACCGCCAGATTATTCGACACCACACTCATTCACGCAAATAAGTTGGTAAGCAAAATATTAGAGGAATAGCCATTATCCGAGTCCGAAATCGAAGATGGTTCAATCTTTGACAAAAGCGGAAGACGACTCCGGAAATTCGGCCTGGGACGCCCCCAAAGACTGACGTGTACTGGATTTGTTGGACACGGGATTCTCTTATATTCATTGTTTATTGATTAGTGTGTCAGGCGGCTTGTTTTGGTAAAGGGTTTTGTTTTCTCGTTGCCCCCCATGGGGGGCAAATATTTTCCTCGAATTGGACTGGGCTTTGGTAACTCAGAGAGGAATGTTTGCGATATCGGTTGTAGAAGATTTCCACGTATTCGAAGACAGTTGATCGCAGTTCGCGCTCGTCGGCAAAGTGGCGGCCTCGAATCGTGCTGGTCTTGAAGCGGCCGTAGAACGATTCCATGGCCGCGTTGTCGTAGCAGTTGCCTTGGGCGCTCATGCTCGGCTTCATGCCTAGTTCAGAGACCAGCCTCTGATAGTCGTCGCTGGCGTAGGGGCTGCCCCGATCGCTGTGATGAATAATCCCGGTGCGCAGTGTGCCGCGGGTCATGGCCGCGGCTTTGAGGGCCTTGCCAACCAGCTTCGCGTCGTTGTGGTTGGAAACGCTCCAGCCCAGCAGGCGTCGGCTGAACAGGTCCATCACCGTGGCCAAGTACATCCAACCGGCCAGGGTCCGTAGGTAGGTCGTGTCCGCCACCCAGACCTCGTCGATATGGGTCGGCTGGCCATGCTTTTTAAGCACATTGGGGCTGTAACCATAGGGATGGTTACTGTTGGTTTTTAATGGCTTAAAGCGTTTACTCTGGGTGCTTTTGATTCCCATTTCACGCATCAGACGCAGAGCCCGGTCACGGCCGCAATCGATGCCCTCATCATCCTTCAGATGGCGGTGCATTGGCCGATGCCCATAGCGGCCCTTGGCCTCTTTGTGTACCTTCAGGATCGCCCCCTTGATTCCCTCGTCCTCGATCCGCCGGGCCGAGGGCGCTCGGTGCCTCCAGCAGTAATAGCCACTGCAACAAATCCCCATCGCCGAGCATATTTCCTCGATCTTGAAGCGCCCCTCGTTGTCTTTGACAAACTGGTACTTCATTGTTCGTCCTTGGCAAAGTAGCCCACCGTTTTTTTTAGTATCTGGTTGATCCGCTCCGAGCGGCGCAGCTCTTTGCGAAGACGATCTATCTCGGCCGCCATCTCCTTCGGACTGCTCTGTCGCTTTGAGGTGGCTTCGCCCTGCTGATCGTCCAGATAGAGCCTCTTCCACCTATACAATTGGTTGGTGTTGACCCCAAGTTTGGTCGATACCTCGGTGGCGCTCAGACCATCGAGTATCATCAGTTGAACTGCCTCATTTTTGAACTCTATACTAAAGCGTCTTCTTCCCACGCGCCTTCTTCCCATGCTTCGATTCTCCATTTAGGAGAATCTCGTGTCCACTTTTTCCAGTGCACATCACTATCGCTCGAAAAAGGACAGCTGTCTTTATACTCGACCCTTGTAGGGGCTTATAAACCAGATGTAGGAGTATGCGCATAAGCGTTGTTTTCCCGCACCGCTTTTCGGGCGACATGATCGCCAGGATGGGCGAGAAGTCAAATGCGTCGTAAACATAGGAATGCATAATCCACAGAGCGACCACCGCCGCAGCGCCCTCGGGAAGGATGCAATGTCGGGTGAGAATGGAGGTTAAATCGGATAAAAGGTCGGTTCCATTCACCGGTTCTGGCCAGGGCTCGACCTTTTCAAACATTGCCTGTTGCCCGTTTTCGCCATCTTGGGCCGCGCTTTTTTTGCGCAATTTTTCCACTTCAGCATCCAGGGTAACCTCCCGGATATCCAACCGTTTAGCTTCCGCCTTCCGGCATTGATCATACTCAATGGGCGAGAGGGCCGCCAGTTTGCCTAGAACCACACTAAGGGGTAGGGATGGCTCATTGGCTTCCGCGAGTAATTCCCTCACCTTTTCGGCCCCCTCAAGCTGATTCAGGTCGTTGAAATCGGTTGGGTTGCTGGACGTATTCTTGAACTCAGGAACGGCCACTTTTCCCCCAACGGCCAGGGCTGCTTCCTGGGCCTTGGCCAGGCCGGGATTCCTATCTGTTTGGGTGTCGTTGTCGGCGGCAATGATTATATCGGTGTCGGGGAACTTTTGATGAATTGCCTCCGCTACCGCCGGAAGGTTTCCAGAATTGAAAGCGACTACCGCCGCCGCGCCCATCGTTTCATAGATTGTGGCTGCAGTTGCATACCCTTCCACAATAAAAATCTTCCCGTTCGGTTCACCGATGATGTGGTGACCTCCCTTCACTCGGCCGCCAGACAGGAATTTCTTGCTGCCATCTGGCCCGATGAATTGCAAGGATTGTAAGGCGCCCTCAATATTTTTCACAGAAATGACCAGCGAGCCTCCATTTGCGCGAATACCATGCGCGCCTACGCCCTTATTTTTGAGGTATGGATGGCTCGTTACATCAGAAGCTTTCTCCCATGTATCCCTGGCACGCTCTCGCGCTTCAGCGTGAACCTTGGCCGCCTCTGCCTCGCGAAGTTGCTTGGCCTCGTTGAGCCGCCAGGTGAGTTTTTTTCGCTCGCTAGGATTCATCTGATTCCTGTTTTTTTGGCTCCAGGTCCCGCTGATCCCGCGCCGCCAGCACCCGAAGGCCCCGGCGGGAACTTCGCCATCGAAAAGGACATACCACCCGTTTCTTGACTCGGTCTTGTCGCCCTCTACGTGGAACCGGTGCAATCTGCCATCGGCAACCAGGTGGGCATCGGTGTCGATCCCCGCATCCCGCATTGCCTGCCGAATATTTTCGGTCCAGTCGCGCCCCTGTAAAGTTGGCTGCCGCCCCAGTTTGAGCGGCGGTGTCGATGTTTGCATTGCTGTTTTTCTCTGGTTATTGAATCGTTAGAAAGCGTTCAATTTCTTGCCGGGGAATCAACTTGTGGCGCAACGTATTGTTGCAGCGCAATTCGCCTCTTTTTATAAGTCGGAAGACCGAGTGATAAGAGACGCCGAGGGTGGCGGCGGTTTCTTTAATCGAAAAGGCCATGCGCTCCACGTGTGGCGGCTGAAGGCTTCTGTCATTAGCTGGTTTCTTTATATTGGTCACCACATTAGCACAAATACGATTTTGAGCGAGAGCAGAACTTGGGGGTTTATTTTTACTGCCCCTTTTTTCAGCTTTTACATGGAATCACATGTTCTTAATCATTGTATGACAATACTTTGGATCATAGTAATCGACTCCATGTTCATCGTGGTATTTTACACAATAGGAAGTTGAGGGTATGTAATCGGATGTCCAATTCCTATGTAGTGATTGCGCATTATCCGCTCCTTTCCTGAAACCCGACTACTTTTTCGCTCAAATCTCCCTTATCGAAACTCACTTTCCTTGCCGCCGCCAGGCTATGTTCATCGCGGAGGTGTCCATATCGCCGCATAAGCAGCGCACCGCCATCCTTGTGGCCTATCCAGCGGCTTATAGTTGGAATATCGACCCCGCTCTCTATGCACCTGGTAATGAATAGGTGTCTCAGGTCATGGTGTGTTATGCGTTCAATCCCGATTACGCCGGCGGCGCGGGTCATTGACTTCTGACATTCCCTTATCCTGAGAACTCTCGAATTCAAGGAATCAAATTCCCTTTCGGCCCGCATTCGTTCCAACAGCTGTCGGAGGGCCGCGACCATCGGAAAGGTGCGATAATCGTCTGTTTTCTCTCCATAAACCCGCACTTGTCCGCTGTCGAAGTCGATGTCGCGCCATGTCAAAAGCCGGGCCTCTCTTATGCGGCAGCCACTAAAGGCCAGAAATTTTACCAGATCGGCGCAATCTCTTGCCTGGGGCGCGCCGCTTTCGGCAATCTCTTTAACGAAAAGGAAAAACTGTTTTCCACTGGGAAGCCTTAATTCCTTTGGCTTTTCACGGGCACGCTTAATGCCTCGAACCGGGTTCTCATAAATGGCGCCGGCCTCAACGGCGATGTCAAAAAGTCTTCTCAGTGTGTCCTTGGCTTTGTTAAAACTGGAAGCGGAAGCTCCCTTCGGTATTGCCCGTAATGATCCAGGGGGAGTAAAGCCAGTCCCGTTTTTCAGGTAGCAGCTGGCCCACTTTCGGCAGTGAATAGTCGTAACCTTTCGCACGTCCATCCTGGATAGTTCAGGCCAGCTCTTCCTTATCTTCTGGATGGCGTCGATGCGGGCCTTTATGGAACCGGGCCGCAGGTTGGGGTCAACTTCCACCATTGCCCTGTAGGAGGCTATCGCATCTTCAACGGTCATTCGCCCAACATCGCGAGCATTTACCCGTTCAAGCCTTTGCCGCTCCCTTTTAATTACATCGGAGAGGCGTAGCTTTGCGACGCTGTAAACATCGGTTTTTAAAGTCAGCCATTTTTGCTTGCCACCTACCTTGAACCGGGCGTAATACTTCCCGCTTTCAGAATTTCTGAGGAGGTTTTGGACCTTGGTTCTTTTCCACACAGTTTTAGCTGAATTGCTCTCATTTTTGCTCTGTTTCATGGGTTGAGTGTAGAAAAGGGGGTTAGAAAAAGTCAAAAAGAAAAGAAAACTCCATCATAAGTTTTTGAGTACCAACAAGATGGGTCGGTAGCTCAATGGTAGAGCAGTGGCCTTTTAAGCCATTGGTTCTGGGTTCGATCCCCAGCCGGCCTACCATTTTGCCTCCTACACGTCCTCGGCATGGGCGTGCCTTTCTAAGTCTATTAGGTAGACAAATGAGGAAGAATCCGTCATCGCCATGAGCCGTTTATGAAATATCACGAAAATATTCTCGAAGCCATCGGGCATACACCCTTGATCAAGCTGAACAACTTGGTCGATGATTCCATGGCGACCATCCTGGTGAAAGCCGAATTCCTGAACCCTGCCGGCTCGATCAAGGACCGCATGGCCGCGCATATCGTGCGAAAAGCGGAGGAGGAGGGACTAATAAAACCGGGGGGTACATTGGTTGAAGGGACATCCGGCAACACCGGGCAGGGTCTGGCTATGGCGGCGGCAGTTAAAGGCTACAAGTGCATATTCACCATGCCAGACAAAATGAGCCAGGAAAAGGCCGATATGATGATGGCTTTTGGGGCGAAGGTAGTCGTCACCCCGACCAATGTGGCCCATAACCATCCCGACCATTACTGCCAAAAAGCCATCAGTATCGCCAGGGAAACCCCCAATTCCCTGTTCACCGACCAGTATAACAACCCGGCCAATATCGAAGCGCATTACCTGACCACCGGCCCGGAAATATGGAAGGACACCGATGGGCTGGTCGATTATTTCGTGGCCGGGGCAAGCACGGGGGGCACGGTTACGGGGACCGGAAAATACCTCAAGGAGCAGGCAGCCAAAGGCGGGCGGCAAGTCGAAGTGATTGTCTCGGATCCGGAGGGTAGCATTTTTTACGATCTCTTTTACAAAACGGGCAACATCAACTCCCACCCTTACAAGGTGGAAGGGATCGGCAATGACGTGCACTGCGATTGCCTGGACCTGAGCGTTCTCGACCAGGTTATCCGGCATTCGGACAAAGATGCATTTCTCACCGCCCGTCGTTTGACCCGCGAAGAAGGCATATTTGCGGGTGGTTCCTCAGGGGCCAATGTTTTGGTCGCGCTGCAGGTGGCCAAGGAGGCCGGACCGGGGAAAATCGTTGTCGCCATGCTGCCCGATTCGGGCAGCCGCTACATTAGCAAAATTTTCAACGACGAGTATATGGACAGCCTGTAATCGGCGGTCTGAAGTTTTGTTAAACGAAATCGCGGCCCTGCAATTAGCCCATCTGCATTTCGAAGGAGAGGGGAAACCTCCTCTGGTGATTTTACACGGGCTGCTGGGCTCATCACGCAATTGGCGATGGATTGGCAAGAGCCTGGCCCGGGATTTTAATGTTTTCGCTCTGGACCTTCGCAATCACGGATTGTCCCCAAATAACGAGTCCATGACATTTGATGATCTCGTGGCCGATGTGCGACTCGCTTTGAGAAAATGGAAATTGGAGCAAATCATTCTGATGGGTCATAGCTGGGAGGTAAAGTGGCCATGAGACTGGCCTGCCGGCACAGTTCGACCATTAACTCCCTCATCGTGGTAGATGTAACTCCCAAACAGTATCCGATTTTGCATCGTAAGATCTTTCAAGCCATGGCCTCGATCAATGCGTCGAAACTATCCAGCCGGACAGAGGCGGATCAACTACTGGAACCATTAATTGGCCATAAACGACTTCAGCAATTTATTTTGACCAACCTCGCGCGAGGCGCTGAAGGAAAATTCCACTGGCAGGTCAACCACCAAATCCTGGCCAAAAACCAGGATACCCTGGCCAGAAATCCATTATCTGAAAATGACCAATACGGAGGCCCGGTCCTGTTCATTCGTGGAGAAAATTCCCCTTTTCTGACGGAGAGCGATCTGCCACTCATCACCCGCCATTTCCCCAAGGCCACCATGACAACGATCCCCGGGGCCGGTCACAATCCGCATGTGGACAATAAGTCCGGTTTCCTGAGCGCAGTTCGGCAGTTTCGGAAAGTTTCAGAGATTTCATAAACGGGCCAAACCGCAATAGGGGTTTCTTCTCCGAATCACATTTTGATGTTTGCGGGAGAGAATAGCTGTTTCTGCAAAGAGAATATTTATGGTGCGCGCTTTTTAAATTGAGTTTTGGGTAAATATCTTTATTAAAGGTTAAATCTGGCGTTAAATCTGGCAAATACGTACTGCTTAGTACGTTTGGATATAAAAGGGAAAGGGGAAAAATGCTAAATTTTCGAGTGGTTTTTCTAGGAAATCTGCTATTCGCGGCGTTCTTCCCAGGGAGTTGCTTCCTGCAGGCAAGTATTCGGGAAAGCGGCGGCGATCCAACAATCGCTATAACAGTGGAAACCGTAAATAGCGGGGGCGGCCTTTTGCGGATCGATTCCAATGTTGGCGGGATCGCTGGCGATCTCAGCCGAAGTGTACCGGAACCAGCCCAGTTTACTTCAAAAAATGGCTATTTAGGACAGCTTTTCGATTTAACGGGGCTCGTCATCGGGCTGACTCCGGCAACGGTTAATGAGGAAGGTTCGGTTTAGTTGGAAGTTGCAGCCGCTTTCGATGATGACACCCAACTCCCATTAGACCCCTCCGATGTCGATTGGAATGTGCAATCCGGGCCAATCATATACATTTTGGAATCTGGCTTGCTCAATGCGGATACGGTCGAATCCGTGAGCATGCCTGCCGTTATCGCCGCCGCATACCTGGGAACCGACGGCACGCTTAATATCACTGTTTTAAATGTTGAGGACGGCAGCTTTACTGGGGATGGGCTACCGGATGCCTGGCAGATCATGTTCTTTTCGCCATTCGACGACAATACCGGCCCGGATGACGACGCCGATGGAGACGGCCTGAGCAATTTTTATGAATATGCCTTCAATTTTAACCCGATAACCACCGACAGCGGGTCGAGCCGTCAGCCGCCGCCAGACATTTTTACGGATACGGGACCGACGTCTCAGAGCCCCAAATCATCAATCAACACCACTGTGGGTGACGAGCAGTTTTTAGCGCTCACCTTCCGGAAACGGCCCGACTCGGCGGGCCTTGATTATATCGTCGAGGTAGCCTCCACACCGACGGCTTCCGCCTGGGAAGCGATGACCACATTGGTAGGGCCTCCCGTTGGTCCCGACGAGGACGGAATGTTTACGGTGACCTACCGGGACAACATCCCATTTTCGGCCAGCAGCGCCCGGTTTATCCGCATCCGTGTGGTTAAGTTCTAGCACTTTAAATTATTCTCCAACCCCATCCACATTGGAATAAATCATTATGAAAATAATCATAGCGAAAACCCCTAACAAACTATTCTCGCGCCTGGGCCTCGGTGTTACTGCCGCCGCAAGTGTCCTTTGGCTTTCGGCCATCACCCTTCAAGCAGTTCCCGGTATTATTAATTATCAAGGGAAAATCAGTGAGGACGGTGTGATTTTCGACGGCACGGGCCAGTTTAAATTCGCCCTCGTCCACGGCGGGGAAACAGTTACCGATTGGAGCAACGATGGAACCAGCACCAACGGCAACGAACCGACCACCTTCGTATCCCTGGAAGTGACCAACGGCAATTTTTCCGTAGGACTGGGGGATATATCTCTGTCGGGCATGCCCGAGTCGATTCCGCCGGATATCTTTGCCGATAACGACGATATATTCCTACGGGTTTGGTTCAGCCCGACAACGAGTGCCTTTCAGCAGCTTCTACCGGATTTAAGGATCGCCTCCGAAGGCTTCGACTTCGCCGCAGCCAGGGCAATAGAGGCTGATTTCGCCCTAGCCCGGAAATTTCATAAAAAAAGTATCGCTGATATGCTTATCTGCTGATATACAGCAGGATAGATTAAACATTAAAGCAATATCAGCGATGACAAAAAGTAAACAATTAGAACTACAGTTGACAAGGGTAAAAGGCCGCCGTGTGCGGGTTGATTTTAAGGGCGGTGAGGTTACTTCGGATGCCGGGCTGCTTTTGATCCGGGAAGTGGATCGGCGGTTGGGCTTGACCGAGCAAGCGGCCCGGCAATTAGTAGACAAACGGCAGAAGGGCAAAGTGCGCCATGAGATGCTGGCCATGATCCGGCAGCGCGTTTACGGGCTGGTGGCGGGCTATGAGGATTTGAACGACTTTGACACCCTGCGCCGCGATCCTTTGTTGCAAACGGTAACGGGGCGCACTGAAGCGTTGGCCAGCGCGCCGACTTTGTGTCGTTTTGAAAACGGGCAGGATCGGCGGGCAGCCTTTGCCCTGAACGAGTTGCTGGTCGAACAGTTCATCGGATCCTTTGCCGAGGAACCCGAAGAGATCATCCTGGACTTTGACGCCACCGACAATCCGGTGCACGGGCTCCAGGAGGGACGTTTTTTCCACGGTTATTATGATCATTACTGTTTTTTGCCGCTGTATGTTTTTTGCGGCGATCAGCTTCTGGTGGCCTACCTGCGGCCCAGCAAGATCGATGCGAGCAAGCATGCCGGGGCCATCCTCAAATTGCTGGTTAAACGGATTCGCCAAAGCTGGCCCCATACGCGGATTATTTGGCGTGCCGACAGCGGATTCTGCCGGGATCGGATTCTCTCGTGGTGCGAGCGCAACGAGGTTTATTTTATAGTGGGAACGGCCCGCCATGCACGCTTGCAGCAAGCGGCCCGGCAGTTGCAGGAGGCAAGCCAAACAATGGTTCGAGGGTAGCGGCAAAAAGCAACGGCTGTTTCAGCACTTCGAGTATGGGGCAAAATCGTGGCGGCGCCAACGCCTTATCATCCACAAAGCCGAACACACCGCACAGGGGTCCAACCCGCGCTTCGTGGTGACGAACCTGCAGGGCGATCCCCAAGAGCTTTACGACAAAGTATACTGTGGCCGCGGTGAGATGGAGAACCGGATCAAGGAACAGATGCAATTGTTCAGCGAACGCACCAGCGCGCATAAATGGTGGGCCAACCAGTGGCGATTGCTCTTGTCGGGGCTGTCCTACACCTTGATGGAAGCCTTGCGCCGGTTCGCATTAAAAGGGACGAAGTGGGCGCGGCTCCAATGCCACAGTCTACGGCTAAAATTAATCAAGATCGGAGCGGTCATCGTGCGCAACACCCGAACGATTCACTTTCATCTAAGTGAAAGTTATCCATGGGCGCCAGTCTTTTCAACCATGCGGCCCGCCGGTTGGTGCCAACCTAAAGGGCGCATTGGCGCTGCCCCCGGCGCTACCGAACCAATGGGGGAAAGGGGGAAGTGTCTCTACACCCTGAAAAACACCTCAAAATCAAGACGATCCGCCCAAAATACAAAGAAATCCATCTCCATCTCCAATAGCAATAACGAGCCAAACTTTACCCTTCATGAAATATCCGGGCTAGATGCTGACCATGCCATCATGGCTGATTTTGCGGCATCAGCATCGGAGGCTGGAACACTCAACGGCTTGGATAGCGCGGAGTTCCTCCTCAAGAACGATCACGACACTTCCCCAGTCGATGGCATCATTGACTTGGCCGACTTCGCGCAAACAGCCGGAGATGCCGGTACCCTCGACGGGCTTTCCAGGGCTGATTTTGCAAGGGACATACATACACATGCCGATGTGGACCTATCTGATAATGTGCCTCTTTTAAACGCCAACAACAACTTCATCAGCGCCAATACTTTCAGTGCGGGCAGCATGACGCTGGGCGGAGACCCGGCCTTCACATTACAACGGCCTGTTAATGCAAGCAACTCGCCGGGAACGAACTTTATCATACAAGGGCAGGATGCGGGTATCACGGAAGGTCCATTGAATGGGGGAGATATTGACTTAAATCCAGGAGCGGCGAGCAACAGTGGGGTTGACGGCTTAATCAACCTCAATGGCGATTCGAATGTTACTGGGGATTTGTCGGTGTCCGGCAGTATCACGGGAGACCTCACCGGCACAGCAGACAATGCTACTAGTACCGATTTTCTCGATGGGTTGGACAGCTCAGAGTTCCTCCTCAAGAACGACCACGATACTTCTCCCACCGCCGGGCTCATCGACCAGGCCGAGTTCGCTTTCAGCGCCGCAAATGCCGATTTCGCCCTCGAAGCCGACCATGCCATCATGGTTGATTTTGCCGCATCGGCCTCGGAAGCGGGCACTCTCAATGGGTTGGACAGCTCAGAGTTCCTCCTCAAAAACATTCACGATACTTCCCCCTCGGATGGGATCATCGATACGGCCGAGTTCGCATTCAGCGCCGATTTCGCCAGCCTTGCAACGGATGCTGATTTCGCCCTCGAAGCCGACCACGCCATCACGGCTGATTTTGCCGCATCGGCCTCGGAAGCGGGCACTCTCAATGGCTTGGATAGCAGCGAATTCCTCATTCGCGCCGATGAAGATGTTTCCCCCGATAACGGCATCATTGACCGGGCTGATTTCGCCTTCAATGCCGATCATGCCACTAATGCTGATTTCCTCGGTGGCCTTGAAGCGAACGATTTCCTGGACAAGACTACCTATGATAACGATGCCAACAGTGAGGTGGATGATTCCAGCCTCTCCGGCAATGTGGCCCTTTTGGATGAAAGCAATGATTTTATCCAAGCCAATACATTCAGCGCGAGCACCATGACAGTTGGTGACGGGGCAAACCCTTTTAACCTTACACGGCCAACAAGTACCAGCGGAGATGGAACCAGCCTAGTTAGAGGCTGTCCCAAAAGGGTGATTTTTGCGAGGGCTTTTGATAGGCGCTCATTTTAGAGGTATTTGCATTTGGGAGAGTATCAACTTTGCTCTCCTATGACGTTAGGATACTGGTTTTGGGGTCCGGTTGCCTGGTTTTCTTTGTATGAGCCGACAGTACGGCTGTGAAAAAGTATTGTCCTTGCTTTTCCGCTCTCTAGCCCGGATATTTCATGAAGGGTAAAGTTTGGCTCGTTATTGCTATTGGAGATGGATTTCTTTGTATTTTGAGCAGATCGTCTTGATTTTTAGGTGTTTTTCAGGGTGTAGAGACACTGCCCCCTTTCCCCCATTGGTTCGGTAGTGCCGGGGGCAGCACCAATGCACCCTTTAGGTTGGCACCAATCGGCGGGCCGCATGGTTGAAAAGACTGGCCCAAGGATAACTCTCACTTAGGTGAAAGTGAATCGTTCGGGTGTTGCGCACGATGACCGCTCCGATCTTGATTAATTTGAGCCGCAGGGTGTGGCATTGGGCCCGCGCCCACTTCGTCCCTTTTAAGGCTAACCGGCGCATGGCTTCCATCAAGGTGTAGGCCAGCGCCGACAAGAGCAATCGGCACTGATTGGCCCACCATTGATGGGCGCTGGTGCGCTCGCTGAACAATTGCATCTGTTCCTTGATGCGGTTCTCCATTTCACCGCGGCCACAGTATACCTTGTCGTAAAGCTCCTGGGGATCGCCCGGCAGGTTCGTCACCACGAAGCGCGGGTTGGACCCCTGTGCGGTGTGTTCGGCTTTATGGATGACCAACCGCAGCCATCGCCACGAATCGGCAGCATAGACGAAGTCCTGGAATAACCGTTGTTTTTCACCCCTTAGTTCGAACCATTCTTTGGCCTGCTTTTGCAACTGCTGGGCGTCTTGCTGCAAGCGTGCATTGCGAGCCATCCCCACGATGTAACTAACTTCGTTGCGGTCGCACCAAGAGAGTATCCGGTCTCGACAAAATCCACTGTCGGCGCGCCAAATAATCCGCGTACGGGGCCAGCTTTGGCGCATCCGTTTAACCAGCAATTTGAGGATGGCCCCGGCATGCTTGCTGGCATCGATCTTGCTCGGCCGCAGGTAGGCCACCAGCAGCTGATCACCGCAAAAAACATATAGCGGCAGAAAACAGTAATGATCATAATAACCGTGGAAAAAACGTCCCTCCTGGAGCCCGTGCACCGGATTGTCGGTGGCGTCAAAGTCCAGGATGATCTCTTCGGGTTCCTCGGCAAAGGAGCCCATGAACTGTTCGACCAACAGCTCGTTTACCGCAAAGGCCGCCCGCCGATCCTGCCCGTTTTCAAAACGACACAAAGTCGGCGCGCTGGCCAACGTTTCAATGCGCCCCGTTACCGTTTGCAACAATGGATCGTGGCGCAGGGTATCAAAGTCGTTCAAATCCTCATAGCCCGCCACCAGCCCGTAAACGCGCTGCCGCAGCATCCCCAATACCTCATGGCGTACTTTGCCCTTCTGCCGTTTGTCCACTAACTGTCGGGCCGCTCGTTCGGTCAAGCCCAACTGCCGATCCACTTCCCGGATCAAAAGCAGTCCGGCATCCGAAGTAACCTCTCCGCCCTTGAAATCAACCCGCACACGGCGGCCTTTTACCCTTGTCAACTGTAGCTTTAATTGTTTACCTTTTGTCATCGCTGATATTGCTTTAATTATTGATCTATCCTGCTGTATATCAGCAGTTAAGCATATCAACGATACTTTTTTTACGAAATATCCGGGCTAGGCCGCCGCTTTGGTTTTTAGTTCGTCTTGCTGGGCCAGCATCTTGGCTACTTTCCATAGGTTGTGCGAGAGTACCGACCAGGCTACGCTGATCGAGCGGTTGGCAAAGCCTTTGCTGCGCAACCGCCCGGCCTGCCAGCGATTCTTCAATACCCCGATCCGCCCTTCGGTGCTGGCCCGGCGCTTTTGCAATTGTCTGAACAGTGGTTCCTCCCTCCGTTTTTTCAACTGCTTCGGATCGCGTGGACAGAGCGCGTCGTAGATTCCCTCCTGGGCTAACTGCCGGCGGGCCCGCTGGGAGGCAAATCCCCGGTCCGCGCACATGGCCGCTATGGGTTCTTCCAGGTTGAAGCGGTTCTGTCTTTGCAAACTCTCTTGCATTTGTTCATTTTCGCTTGGAGTTCGGCTGCCGTAGAGTTTCCAGTCCAGCAGGTACCCTTCAACGCTTTCTCCCAAAAACAGGGTGTTGCCGAACTCGACCTCTTGGCCCGCTTTACCTCGCACAATCACCTGCCCATCGAGTTCGTAAACACTCAAGACTTTCTCTGCGTTTTTCACCTGCCGGCCGCCAATGATCCGCTCGTGCGCCTGTTTGATGACCACCGGGATTTGCTCGCTCATGCGCTCCATCCGGGCGAGGATCTGTTGGACCTGTTTTTCGCTGTAATCGCTTTGCTCCCAGCAGGCTTGCAATAATTCCCGGTGACTGCGGGCATGCTCCCCGATCCGTTTGAGCAGCTTTTTCATCTGCCTCAAGATACCCTTGCGCTGCCGCGCGCTGTCCTTTCGCCGCCGGCTGTGGGTCATCTGTATGCACAGCCGATTCATCTGCCGAGCCAAGGGCTCCGGTTCGATCGGCATGCGATGGCGCAAACCGGCCTTCTCGCGGATCAGCCGGATCGCTTTGAGCAACGTGCCGGCTACATCCTTGAGTAATACCCAGTCCGTCGGCCAATGAATGTTAGCCTCCAAACAGGTGCCGTCGATCAGGCAAATGGTGGTGTCAATCGGCTTGTCCAATCCCACCTGCCGGGCCAGAAGGGCATCGCCCACCACCTCAGTCAAGGTCCGGTGCAAGGCCCTCAACTGCTCTTCGCTGAAAAACTTCGAGGCCCGCTCCAGGGTGCTTTTGGAGATGCCCCTGATGCCATCGATCTGCCGGACACGGCAAAAGTCGGCCAACAGATCGCTGCTGCCCAGAGCCCGCGACAAATGCCGAAACGAAATCCCTCCGAGCAGACGGCCCAGCGTATCCATGCGCAGTGCCTTGATGGCAAAACTGGCCCGCTGCCGCCGGGCCTTTAGACCCATTGGCGGCCACCCCTCCAAGGCCAGCTCAATGGCCTGCGATTCCACCTCCGAGTCGATCAGCAGCCGATCGATTCGATCAATGGTGGCGCGGAAGTTATCGTAATCGAGGCACCCACCGGTCGACCACAGTTAAAGCTGGACGCAGGAGGCATTGGATGGCTATATTTTTCATAGAAAGGGCTAAAGGGCTATATTGATTTTCGCTAACTCAATTATAGAACCCTTTTTTGGCCGGATCGAGCAAAAACTTGCTCTTTCCGGCTCTTTTTATCAACGTCATCCAGTTGACTATAAAATCTTTATATTTTTGGGACAGCCTCTAATATAGAGATGCGGCACCTCACAGTAGAAAACACTGGAGGGAAAGTCGCTATCGAGATTAACAATTCCAATGTTACAGTGTTCGATGTCAATGCCTCATCCACCAATGGAACCGGCACCGATAATACCGCCATAAAAATACATGGCGGAGGCACCTCCGTAAGCACCTCCTTGTGCAAGGTTACTGCCTATGCCTATGGCTCGACACCCATAGGAATAGAATTTGATGACAACCTGGGGAAAATATTGGATTCGGATGTCACTGCGTTTGCCGGGAACGGTGGGGGCGGCGACACCGAAGCTATCGGGATTTTGATGAACGATTCCGCTACCACTCCCACCGGAGGCGGCAGCGCAACACTCACCAATGTGGATATAAACGCTATCGGCGGAACCCTCTCCAGTGTGGGTTTGAGACTGGATGATCTCTCTTCAGTTATTTTTAAGGATGGCACAGCGTTTGGAGACGACTTCGGATTGAATTAATTTCCGCCTCCGGGACGAACATCACTATTATCAACAGCCAAATTACGGGTGGTTTCGAATCCCTCAGCCACAACGATGAAATAGTCAACGTGGTCCACTCGCAGTTGTCACCCCCTGCTAATTTGTTTACTGGACATCAAGTTACACAAACAAGTTGCTACGACGATCTGTTCTTGCCCCTGCCAGATGAAGGGGAGCCTTTTTAGAAAGCATATCAATATACTTATCACCGCTGCCGGGCAGTCCAGTGGCGGAGGGAGGCGAGGAGGAAGAATTCGAGGGCTACGCCGTCGGAGAGGTTGATTTCAACCAGCCCGGCGACACGTTCGAGGCTTGCTACGGCCCCGGCCAGCGCTGGGTAGGGAAGGTCTTGGCCCGCTTCCATTTTTTGGGCGAAAAATGCCCGGGTGTGAACTTCGATTTCCCGGAAGAGCCGCTGGCGGACGCCTTTAGCCAGGCCCGTTTTGGAGGCATCGATCTCTTCATCGCTTATTCCAACCGGCAGCCTTTCTTTTTCATCACTCCAGGCGGCATCGGCGAGAGTTTTTTGCAGGTTGAGAAAACGGGTCAGGAGACCGTAGATGGCCAGCACCATATCGGCTTTGTCCCTGCTGCCGGAGGGTCCGGCCAGCAAGCTGTCGAGCCATTTTTTGTAATCGTGCAGCCAGTTCGCCCATTCCGCCCCAGCCAACGATTCCACCTCGACCGGCAGTCGGAAGCTGAAGGTCCTGCTGCGAATGGTTTCGAGGAGGTTGTAAGGACGGGTGGTGAGGAGCAGGATGTTGGTGTCGGCGGGCGGTTCCTCGAGGGTTTTCAAAAAGGCGTTGGCCGAGGCAGTGTTCATGCGGTCGGCCTCATAAACGAGGGCCACTTTTCGGCTCCCTTGGCTCGGGGTGTGATGGATGGCCCGGATCAGCTCGCGAGTGACGTCGATGCGGATGCGGCGCGCTTTGCGGGAGGGGCGCAAGGTAAACAAATCGGGATGCCCGGAGGCTTTTCCCGGCGCTCCCAGCAAAACCCCGGCCAGGGCCAGGGCGACTTCCTCCAAAGTGGCCAGGCTTCTGCCGTGCAGGAGAATACCGTGGGCGAGGCGGTTTTTATCGAGGGATCTCTGAAGAATTTTTACCGGCCGGCAGGAGCGCAGCGGCTCATCCAATTCGCTGAGTAAGTTCATGCCAGAGTTTGTCTTCGATCCATTTGCGAGACCTGCTGCCATCGACCACGATGAAACGCTCCGGCAGGGCCTTGGCCAGGAGGAGGTAACCTTCCCGAACCTTGCGGTAGAAATCGATGGTTTCGCCCTCCATGCGGTCGGGCAGATCGGTGGTGCGGTGCTTGATGCGGGCAAACCCGGTTTCGGCGGGGATATCGAGAACCACCGTTATATCGGGCATGATATTTCCCACCGCAAAAGTGTTGATGATGTGAACCGGCTCGGCGGATATCTGCCGCCCCACTCCCTGATAGACGGTGGTGGAATCGAGAAAGCGGTCGCAGAGGATGATCTTTCCTTTCGACAGTGAAGGGACGATCACTTCCCGCACCAATTGGGCCCGGCTGGCGGCAAAAAGGAGCAGCTCGGCCTCGGGGGTAATTTTTATGCCGGCCGAGGCGTGCTTGAGCAGGTGGCGAATTTCCTCCCCAACCTCGGTTCCGCCCGGCTCACGGGTGCAGATGACCGGGTAGCCGGCATCCTCGAAACGCGACGATAAACGGCTGATTTGGGAAGTCTTGCCGCTGCCTTCGGAGCCCTCGAAGGAGATGAGCAAGCCGCGTTTCTTCCTGCGGGGCTTCGTCCTTTTAACTTTGGCCTTGGCGGCGGCCGCAGTATTCTTTTTTGCCAGTTGGCGAGCTCGGGCCGAAGCCGATTTACCGGCTGTTTTGGAATCAGCTTTTTTTCTGGGTGGCATAGTTAGTTTAATTTATTTTAAAAAATCAGAAGCGGAAACATCAATCAACAGAATTCCACTTTGAATTTAGAAATTGCGGATAAAGTTTTCGATTTCAAACAGAGACGGGCTTCTGCCATTGCGAACGTAGAATCCGGATGCGGCCACCGCCACCGTGAGACAGGCGGGCGGGCTCAAACCAATGATCTGGGCGACCGCATAGCCGGCATTGAAGTGATCGCCGGCGCCGGTTTCTATGGCCGGTTTTTCCACAAATGGGCCAGGCGTCCACCAGGCGTCTCCTTTATCGGCACAGGCGGCGGAATCTCTGGGATGAATGACGACGGTGGGAAGATCAAGATTCTGGCAGAGGCGTTGGGCCATGGTTTTGAGGCCATCCTCATTCGGTTCGAGGGGTTTGTGTCCGCATAGCTGAAAAACACGTTGCGCTTCCTTGAGGTTAAGGCCCAGAGTGACGTGCCCGTGATGGCAAAAGCGCTTGATGGTTGCCAATACGCTTTGCACATCGCCATCGGTGCGACTTTCGGGATCGGCAAGATCGAAATAAAAAAATCGTCCCCCTTCCCTTGGTCCGAGATTAGGCAAGATTTTTTCCACAATGGATGTAAAAATAGCCGTCATTTGGGGGATCATGGTCCAATTTACCAAAGCCACTAGGTTGGCCCGGGAAATCGCGTCAATAAAGGGTCCCTCCCCCACCGCGTTGAGAATTTCCCGGTAACTGATGGCCTCCAAAGAGGAGGATTCAGCGAACATGATCTTGCCATCTTCGAATTCGACGGCATTGGTCAGGCCGGGTTGGCAGAGTGAAACGGCCTCGGTGCGTGCGGCCAGTTCTTTAAAAACAGGATGCACATCGGGGTGCCCCAGAGAACCGATATATTTCACGTTCATCCCCGCCTGCAAGAGAGCATGGGCCAAAATGGGGCCGTTGCCGCCCAATTTTTCCGTCTCCCGGTAAAGTTCGATATTGGTGCTCTTGCTCGCCGCCGCCGCGATGCGTTGGGCAAACTTCTCGATGGTGAGTATGGGGCTGAAGTTCTTCCCCCGCCCGACACGACGATCCACCGCGGACATTATCCTGTCAACGAATCCATCGAACCCAACGAGCGCCGATTTACCCGAGACGAGGCCGCTTTTTCGAGCCAGTTCCTCAAGAGTTTTCGTTTTGTAGTTCATTAAATCAGGACGATCATGCAAATGATTGCTGTATGTTGTGAAATGACTTCGCCATGGGCAACCTTTAACGAGCACGGATGCCAATTATCGGAAAAGAAGACGCTTCTTCTTTTCTAATCGAGAAAAAAATGTCCGCATAAAGCATTCAGGTTTGCCAAAGACGCTTCCTCCTTTCGTTAATAGTCCAAGACAACACAACATAACACATGGCAATGAGCCTCGGAATCAACATCTACTACAGTATGGCGGCCGCGGACCTTGGGGGAACGGGCGTGTGGACTTATTTTCAACACTCCAACACGGCCGGGAAATGCATCGTCATCGCCCTGATACTTTTCAGTTTGCTGGCCTGGACCGTGATGATCGGAAAATACCTGGAGCTTTCCCGGCTGCGGGAGATGAATCGCAACCTGGAAAAAAGGCTGGGCGAGGATCACTCAATCCTCAATCTGAAACGCCCTTTTTGGCAAGACGTGCGCGGCCCTTATGCGGAATTGATGCGCACGGCGATGGATGCCTATTATCTCACGGATTCCAGAGGGGCTTCCCAAGCAGCTCATATCGGCCATGTGGAAAATGCCCTCCAGCGCGGGGTTGCTCAGGCGGCCATGACCTACGAAAGCAAGATGGTCCTGCTCGGCTCCATTGTCACTGGGGCGCCTTTTCTGGGTCTTTTGGGGACGGTGTGGGGTGTCATGGATGCCTTCGGCAACATCGCCTTGAAAAACACAGCTAGTATTCAAATGCTGGCCCCGGGAGTGTCGGGTGCGCTCCTCACCACGGTGGCGGCTTTGCTTGTGGCCATCCCTTCAGTTTTCGGTTATAATTTTTTGCTCACCCAAAGCAAAATCGCCATTACCGAAGTGGAGAATTTTGCCAGTTCCCTGGCCGACCGGATCGAAATCGAGGCGATCGAAATGGAAAATGAGCCGGGTGTGGAACCCTTAACCCTGGATCGCTGAGAAGAAAGGCCGACCGGAATCCGGCATCGTATGGCACGCACATTCAAACGAAAAGAGCGCCTGAGCGCTTTGTCCGAGATCAACGTCACGCCCTTGATCGATCTGGCTTTCGCCTTGCTCATAATATTTATGATCACGACCCCTCTGCTGGAGCAATCGATCTCCCTGGAACTTCCGGTGGAATCGCCTAAAACCCAGGATCAATCCGACCAACCTCGATTTCAAACCATATCCATCGACGGGCAAGGAATCTATTATTGGAACACCCGGCCCGTTACGCTTGTTGAATTATCGGGTTTGCTGGAAAATTTATCGAGGCAGCCCAAACCGGCGGTTTTAAACATTCGGGCAGATGCCTCATTGCCCTACCAGAAAGTCATTTCACTCATCGACCTGATCGAGGAAAACCATCTGTCGGAAATCAGCCTCGACACCCAGGTGGGCAACCCGCCATGAACATTCATTCGAAAAAAGGCCTTTATTATTCGGCCCTCATTCACGGACTGGTTTTGCTCTTGCTGGTGGCGGGAACTTTTTTAAGCGCCTTCCAGAAGCACCCCGAACCGCACGTTTTTCATTTGCAGGCGCCGCCCTCGAATGTTTCGCGAGAGATGCCGCCCAATTACGAACCGGCCTTGCCCTTCACGGTCGAGCTGCCCTCGCTGGAAAGCGCCCAGCCATTGCCAAAACCGCCGCCCAGACAAAAGCCGGTTGCAAAGGTGAGTAAACCGGCACCCAAACCAGCGGCCAAACCCATGTCTCACGATCAGTTTGTGAAGAATTACGACCAGCCCAAACCGAGGAAACGAGCAAGGCCCCCGGTCAGTAAAAAGAATCCACCGGTTGTGCAAAAAATTGATGTAAAGAGTATCCGCGAAGACCTGAACAGAAATCTAACCGGCCTCAACTTCAATACCCAAGACCGCGCCGTCTCCGCTGTAGAGCAGAACCGGCTGAAGGCTTTTCAAAACAATATCTACGAGCTGCTCGACCAGGCCTGGAGAAAACCTAAAAACCTTTCCGGGGCCCAATATACGGCCACCGTCCGTTTTATGGTAACGGTGGAGGGCGGCATTCTTTTCCAGGAATTTTTAAAACCATCCGGGAACGAAATTTTCGATTCTTCGGTCCGCGCCGCCTTCTCGCAGGCCGGAGCGGCGGAAAGCCCACCTTGGGGAGAACCGGCGCAAATGGTGCTAACATTTCGATTGATCGAGTAAGGCCGTTTCTCCGGCAAAAACAGGCATGAATCTTTCTGGAAGTGAAATTCTCCTCGTTGAAGACGAGCCTTTGCTGCGCAAACGCCTGGGGCTGCCACTTTGGAAAGCTGGCAAGCCGATGTCGTAGCGGTCGGCTCGCTGGAGGATGCCCGGCGGGCTCTGCGAGATTTGTCCTTTGATTTTGCCCTGGTCGATATCAACCTGCCAGATGGGCAGGGTCTGGACCTGTTGCGCGAAAATCGATTTTCACCCAATACCGGTGTCGTTATTATGACGGCGGAGAACGGCGTCAAAAGCGCCGTCGAGGCCATGCGCCTGGGAGCGGGGGATTACCTGGGTAAACCGTTCAATCATGAAGAGCTGCACATCGCCTTCGAGCGAAGCCGCCAGATTAAAAAATCCGCCCGCCTGCGCGAATATCGGCAGGAAGAGGAATCAAAAAACAAAGATATCTTTTTCTTCGGCCAAAGCCTGGCCGGGGTAAAAGGGCAAATGGAAAAAATCCTGCTGGCGGACCGGCGTTTGAAGGAGGGACTGCCGCCTGTCCTGATTGAAGGCGAGACCGGCACCGGGAAGACTTCCATTGCTCGGTGGCTGCATCAGGAAGGGCCCAGGAGAGACCAGCCGCTGGTCGAAATCAACTGCTCCTCCCTTCCCGAAACCCTCGCCGAATCGGAACTTTTTGGCCATGAAAAAGGCGCTTTCACGGACGCCCGCAGCACCCGTATAGGGCTCTTTGAAGCGGCTGACGGGGGCACCTTTTTTCTGGACGAAATTCCCAGCCTTTCCGCATCCATCCAGGCCAAAGTGCTGACCGCCCTGGAGGATGGAAAAATTCGACGGGTGGGCGGAACGCGGGAAATTCCGGTCAATATCCGTATCATTGCCGCCACCAACAAAGAACTCCGGAATTTGGTGGCGCGAGGAGAATTCCGGGAAGACCTCTACCACCGGCTCGATTTATTGCGCCTGGGCATTCCGCCCTTGAGAGAAAGAGGAGGCGATATCCTCAAACTTTCAGAACAACTCCTGAAAAGACTGGCGGAACGCTACCGGATTGAAAAACCAACCATTTCGAAAATCGGCGCGGCGCGTTTGAGGCATTATCTATGGCCGGGAAATGTGCGCGAACTGGCCCATGAGCTGGAGCGATCCATCGTCCTGGGCGACGGCGGCGAACTTGAATTTTCACGACTGGAGACCGGGGTTGAACTTAACCCGAATTCTCCAGATGCAGCAACAGCGCCGAATGAATGGCTGGAGCCTGGCTGGGCGCTCCCGCCAAGCGGATTCAGTCTGGAAGAAGCGATCGACCGGCTGATCGCCTTGGCCCTCGAACAAACCAAGGGCAATGTCTCCTCTGCCGCCCGCCTGCTGGGGGTCAAGCGCGACTATATTCGCTATCGTCTTTCCGGCAAACGCCCTTGACCGGCCAGGTGTAAAAAAAAGGGCCTATCTCGATCTTTTTGATAGGGGAAAAAAGAAAATGTAACTTCTCTAATTTTAACCTAACGTTTAAGAGGAACAATTTGATGGGCGCGTTCGTCCATTTTTGGGAAATCCTTTTTAACACGCGCCAGGAGGGCTTCGGGCTTGTTCTCCCTCAGATAGATTTTCAGGTAGTGTATAAAAAAAGAATGTTATTTTGTATTTTTAGCTGAACAAATAGCGTTAGGCAGTTTATTCTTAGTGCATGGTTACTAAAATTATTAATTGTCGGCACTGTGGAAGTGAAAATATCATTAAATTTGGCAAGACGCCCAACCATAAGCAGCGCTACCGCTGCCATGATTGTGGTAAACAAAGCCGCGAAAACCCCACAGTGAAATACACCGCAGAGCAGAAAGAAATGATCCTTCGAGTCTATCAGGAACGCAGCAGTCTACGCGGTTTACAGCGCGCCTTCGGGGTGAGTCCCAACACCGTTTTGAGTTGGTTAAAAAAAACGACAATCGCTGCGACCGCTCAAAAGCACGATTCTTGCGGCCCGCCGCCATGATGTCATTGAACTGGACGAACTGTGGTCTTTTGTGGGGCGCAAGAGCGATGCCCAATGGGTTTGGATCGCTCTTTGCCGACGCACCCGTCAAATCCTCTCCTATGCCATTGGGCCTCGGGATTGGTATCGTTGCCGGGAACTTTACGAGCGTCTGCCACGGGCCTACAAAAGATGTGCCACCTACAGCGACTTTTGGAGCACTTATGATGAAGTCTTTCCTCATAACCGATCCGTGGGAAAAGAAACCGGTGAAACGGCCCATGTGGAATGATGGAACAATACCCTGCGCCAACGACTGGGTCGTTTCACACGCAAAACCCTCTCCTTTTCCAAGCTTAAGAGTATGCATGAAACCTGTCTGAGACTTTTCATTCATCAATATAATCAAGAATTAGCCACCATTCCTACTTAATACACTACCGATTTTCATGCGCCAGGTTTGCTCCGCCGGAGATGCTTTCGCGGGCAGCCATTGGGGGCTGGTGTGGAGGCAGTCATGCCAGGCCTGGCACATCGAATCGGCTGAGCCATCGGCCAATGCCACGAGGTATTTGCGATCCCGTGAAACCGTTCCAATGATGGGCATGGTATAGCGATCGGAACTTGTGTCGGCCCAACTGTCAGGCTGGGGTTTGGGTGGATTTTTCCAGACTCCGACATACACCTGGACCCAGGGCGGATTGTTTTTAGGGTCGTCCGGGGGACGGGCGGGAATTTTGTGCCGGGCAGTTTGGTTGAGGAAAGTGCGCCCTTTTTCCGTGAATATAAAGCATCGCTCAACGAACTCGGGATAATTATCGGTTTCCGGTTTTTCGCTTTTGAAATGCGGGGCTCTTCTCAACTGAAAACAGATATTAGGGGTAGGCAGCTTATCCGGCAGACTTTCCGCATTGCCGGGATCGGCAACGGCCTTGACGATGAATTCAACTGCTCCCGGCGTGGGGACAATCGCTCCCGGCGTGGGGACAATCTCGGTTTTGAAGCGAAAAACATGCTCATCCCTCCTGACGCGATGTTCCATCTCGACAAACCCGCCCTCTAAAGCTCCTGCGCCAATGAACTCGACACCCGGATTCTCATAGCACCAGCTATCGCATGTAAAACCGGGTAATTCTGGAAATCGAGCCGATACAAGCAAATCCTCGCCCCGCTGCCAGACCCCCAGAGTTGGAAGCCGCCTGGGATCCGGATTAAGGGAATGGGCATTGAGGATTTCACGGTTCAGCGTCATGGTTGCCAATGGTGTGGCCCGTGGCTTGTTGCTCTGATGGATGCTGTCAACAAAAAGGTATCCCTGGGGGTGGCCGCTACGGTCGTCCACGATCTGGATTCGGGCATCCTGGCCAACCAGAGTGGAAACATCCCAGCTAAACCATTCCAGGTTTTCAAGATTGATGGGAAGAGCGGTTTTTGCGAGCTCGCCATTGACCAGCAACCCAATGTAAATATCGCTGGTTTTGCCACCGCCGAGAAGGAGATTAATATACCGTCTTTGGACTTCGAATGGGGCCGAGGTTATTTCTCCTTCCGCCTTGTGTCCTCCAAAATAACTGGTGGCGAATCCCGTTCCCTCAAAACCTTTTACGTTATGGGAAGAAATTTCACCTGAGCGGGCCGGAGCAACCCCGAAAGCTTCACCGCTGATGTCCCATGGGCCGAAATCAGTCCCTTCAAAATCGGCGATGAGAATATCATCCGGGGAACCGGCAAAAAGCCCCGAAAATCCAGCCAGAAGGATGGTTGAGAGAATTGAAATTTCTATTTTCATTTGCATGTTCCGCAATTTAACACACCTAGCCGGATTTCCGGTTTATCGAATAAATTCGTTTTCGATAGCCAAGCCACATGGCAGGGGCATGACAACGAGCCGGGGACGGCCCGTTCCACCTTATTTTCCTGCTTGTTCTTTGGCCCAGGCGGAAAGTTTGGTGATTTCCTGGGCCAGACTTTGGGTGTGGTTCTGGAACCATTCGCTGCCTTTTTCTTGGGTGGCGGCGGCGGCGGCGCCCACGATGCCGGTTTTGGAGATGTCTCCTGTGATCCAGGTATAAGTGGCGGACCCGCCCTCGGGCCGCAATTCTCCGGCCATGCCAAGCCGGGCGGGATATTCGCATCCGGCCTGGGACATGTCCACCAATCCATCGGTAACTTCCAGCATGATGGAGGTTTCCCACTCATTGGCGTGAAAACCGAAGGCTTCTTCCTGGGGGGAGAGGATCGGTTTGAATTTAGAGGTTAAAAAAACGGTCCTCATGCCCAGTTCATCTTGAATCTGGCGCATGGTATAGCGCAAAACGGAAATGTTGCCACCGTGGGTATTTAAAACGACCAGGGTACGGAATCCCCAGGTATGCAACTGGCGGGCAATGGAGGTTAGTAGCCGGCCCAGGGTACGGGTCGAGACGAAGAGAGTTCCGGGAAAACCACGGTGCTCGTCGCTTTTGCCAATGGTAATCGGGGGAGCCACCAAAACAGGTACGTCATCGGGTACCAGTGGCAAGGCGGCGCTAAGGTAAGCCTGGCCGAGAATGGCATCGACGCCGACGGGCAGATGAGGCCCATGCTGCTCGATGGCCCCGGTCGGTATGATAACCGGAACGGTTTCTTTATCGGTAATGGCCGCAATTTGCTCCAGGGTCATGGCAGGGAGATAGCGGCTGCGGTATTTAGGCAGTTGCACCATTTTTATATGCCTTTCTTTTGGTAAATGACTCCGTCGTGCGGCAAGGGCGGGCGGTCCCCCACTTCAAGGAGTAGTCCGGCGAGTAGTTCCCCGGCTTGCCGAAGCCTTCTGGCTCCTTCCCGGCGGCCTTCCTCGAGGGGCACAAAATCGGTCAGGGCCGGGGCATGGTCCACTTCGCCCGGGGTGAGGGCATCGGAAGGCACCGTGTCGCTGGATATTACCGGCTCCTGTTCCATCAGGTAAGTGCCCAGGGTCTGTAATTGCTTTCGCGAATCGCTCCGCACGGGGTGAAAGTCAAGCCCCAGGCCGTGAAGATTGATACTGAACAATTGCATGGCATACTTGATGCGAAGATCGCGGGCGCATGCTTTGTTGATCATTTCCTCGTTCCAGGGGCTGGTGTTGAAAAAAACGACTTTCTTGAACCCTGTGATATGGATTGAGTGGACGACTTCCTCGACATAATCATAGGCCGTATCGGGATCGAGACTGAAAGCGCAGTTTTGGTAGGGGCCGAGGACAAATCGAAGGGGTGGCGCCAAAATGAAAGGGAGAAATCCCTTAATGGTTTTGACGGCCTGTTTGAATATAGCCAAACCCACGGTTTCCTCCAGGTCCATGGGGTGCCCCAAACCCCAATCGGCGAAACCGAAAACGGGGACCACCACGATGTAATTGTGTTTGTCCTCGATCTCGGCAAACCGGGTCCAGGAACGATGGGCCCAAAAGGTGGATTTATCAACATCTGCAATATAGGTCATCATAGCGGCATCCTTTTGCGAATATACATAGATTCAATCAGGTCAATTAATTGCATCCTCCAGATCATCATCTTTAAAACTTAAAAATATAAGGGAAGTGCCCATCATTGCAAACATGCGAAAAGCGGCATCCTGGCCATTCCAATCTTCCGATTGCCACATTAAAAACCATTCTCCACCCACCGTAATGAAGGCCACATACCATTGCAGCAAGATTACAGTTAGCCCGATGGTGGCAATCTTTTTCGCTCTATTGAAAGCGGCCCCACTGCCCTTCAGGAATCGGGCCAATACGACCGTGCCCCAAACACACAATACCAAGGCGATGGTTTCCCACAAAATGATGGACCCGTAAAAAAGGGTGTGGATTTGGGGGGAATCGATAGCCCGCCACATCAGCTGATTGTCCTCGAAAGCAGTGGACATGGAGAGAACACCCTCGACGAAGAGGTAGTTCGACCTGTAATCGGTCAGATTGTTGAGGACTACAAATGCCAGAAACAAGGCGGTGGCCGCCACCAGGGAAATTTTACAGAGACGTATGGCCAACATGAATCGAGAATGTAAACAGGAAAAAGCGGTCATGCCAAGAAGCTTTTGCGCCGCTTGCAAATTGCTTTTGTTGTCTATGCGGCTCCTTGACAATGCTTTGCCGATGGTGCTGGATAGGAAATCACCACCTCGCCAACCCGGCGGTTGGTATTTGCCCTCAAACCTTTTCTAACCGTCATGCTGGAAAAATTATTTCACCTGCGCGAGCACGAGACCAACGTTCGGACCGAAGTTTTGGCCGGATTGACCACCTTTGCGGCAATGTCCTATGTGCTGGTGGTCAACCCAGGCATTCTGCATGCGGGCGGAATGCCCATTGCGGGATTGATTACGGTGACGGCCCTTTCCGCCGCGGTGGGCACCTTCATCATGGCCTTGCTGACCAATTACCCGGTAGCCCTGGCACCGGGGATGGGGCTAAACGCGTTTTTCGCCTATACGGTCTGCCTGGGTTTGGGGGTTCCCTGGGAAGCGGCCCTAGGCATGACTTTCTGGAACGGCATCCTCTTCCTGCTGCTTTCCCTCACCGGCGTCCGCACAAAAATTGCCCACGCCATACCCCACAACCTGAAAATTGGAGTCCAATGCGGGATCGGGCTTTTTATCGCTTTTCTAGGGCTGCGCAACGGCGGCATTATCGTCGGCCATCCGGCCACCTTCGTGACTATGGGCAACCTTTCTTCGGGATCGTCCCTGCTGGTCTTGTTCGGGATCGCCTTGACCGTCATCCTGGTTATCAGGAAAGTGCCGGGAGCGATTTTGCTGTCTATCGCGGCCGTTACCGTGATCGGGTTCGCGGTGCCCTCCGGGGACGGTTTTGTGACGCGTCTGCCGGAAAAGATTGTCGGCCTGCCGGAAAGCATGGAAAATACCTTTTTGCGTTTCGACCTGATGTATCCGGTTATCAACATTGGCGAATCCTGGACCATCATTCTGGCAATGCTTTTCGTCAATATGTTCGACACCATCGGCACGCTTATCGGGGTCTCCCGACGGGCCGGTCTGGTGGATAAAACCGGGCAGTTGCCGAAAATGGGCCATGCCCTGACGGCCGACGCGGCCGCCACGGTGGTGGGAAGCTGCCTGGGCACATCCACCGTCACTTCCTATATTGAATCGGCGGCGGGGGTGGAAACGGGTGGCCGAACGGGCCTGACAGCCGTTGTGGTGGGCATCTGTTTTCTGTTGGCTCTTTTTTTCACTCCCGTGCTGGCCATCATTCCGGCCGTGGCCACAGCACCGGCCCTGGTTATGGTCGGTATTTTCATGATGGAAGCCATCCGGCATGTGGATTTCGGGGACTTGAGGGAATTTGCGCCGACAGTGGTGACGTTGCTGGTCATGCCGCTGGCCTTCAGCATCAGCGAGGGCATTGCGGTCGGTTTTATCGTTTACGTGGCCGTAATGGCTGGCACGGGGCGCTGGAAAAACATCTCGATTTTGACCTATGTGCTGGCCGCGGTTTTCCTGGCCCGTTACATTTTCGACCTCAGATAGATAGAGGCTGTCCCAAAAGGGTGATTTTTGCGAGGGCTTTTGATAGGCGCTCATTTTAGAGGTATTTGCATTTGGGAGAGTATCAACTTTGCTCTCCTATGACGTTAGGATACTGGTTTTGGGGTCCGGTTGCCTGGTTTTCTTTGTATGAGCCGACAGTACGGCTGTGAAAAAGTATTGTCCTTGCTTTTCCGCTCTCTAGGCCGCCGCTTTGGTTTTTAGTTCGTCTTGCTGGGCCAGCATCTTGGCTACTTTCCATAGGTTGTGCGAGAGTACCGACCAGGCTACGCTGATCGAGCGGTTGGCAAAGCCTTTGCTGCGCAACCGCCCGGCCTGCCAGCGATTCTTCAATACCCCGATCCGCCCTTCGGTGCTGGCCCGGCGCTTTTGCAATTGTCTGAACAGTGGTTCCTCCCTCCGTTTTTTCAACTGCTTCGGATCGCGTGGACAGAGCGCGTCGTAGATTCCCTCCTGGGCTAACTGCCGGCGGGCCCGCTGGGAGGCAAATCCCCGGTCCGCGCACATGGCCGCTATGGGTTCTTCCAGGTTGAAGCGGTTCTGTCTTTGCAAACTCTCTAGCATTTGTTCATTTTCGCTTGGAGTTCGGCTGCCGTAGAGTTTCCAGTCCAGCAGGTACCCTTCAACGCTTTCTCCCAAAAACAGGGTGTTGCCGAACTCGACCTCTTGGCCCGCTTTACCTCGCACAATCACCTGCCCATCGAGTTCGTAAACACTCAAGACTTTCTCTGCGTTTTTCACCTGGCGGCCGCCAATGATCCGCTCGTGCGCCTGTTTGATGACCACCGGGATTTGCTCGCTCATGCGCTCCATCCGGGCGAGGATCTGTTGGACCTGTTTTTCGCTGTAATCGCTTTGCTCCCAGCAGGCTTGCAATAATTCCCGGTGACTGCGGGCATGCTCCCCGATCCGTTTGAGCAGCTTTTTCATCTGCCTCAAGATACCCTTGCGCTGCCGCGCGCTGTCCTTTCGCCGCCGGCTGTGGGTCATCTGTATGCACAGCCGATTCATCTGCCGAGCCAAGGGCTCCGGTTCGATCGGCATGCGATGGCGCAAACCGGCCTTCTCGCGGATCAGCCGGATCGCTTTGAGCAACGTGCCGGCTACATCCTTGAGTAATACCCAGTCCGTCGGCCAATGAATGTTAGCCTCCAAACAGGTGCCGTCGATCAGGCAAATGGTGGTGTCAATCGGCTTGTCCAATCCCACCTGCCGGGCCAGAAGGGCATCGCCCACCACCTCAGTCAAGGTCCGGTGCAAGGCCCTCAACTGCTCTTCGCTGAAAAACTTCGAGGCCCGCTCCAGGGTGCTTTTGGAGATGCCCCTGATGCCATCGATCTGCCGGACACGGCAAAAGTCGGCCAACAGATCGCTGCTGCCCAGAGCCCGCGACAAATGCCGAAACGAAATCCCTCCGAGCAGACGGCCCAGCGTATCCATGCGCAGTGCCTTGATGGCAAAACTGGCCCGCTGCCGCCGGGCCTTTAGACCCATTGGCGGCCACCCCTCCAAGGCCAGCTCAATGGCCTGCGATTCCACCTCCGAGTCGATCAGCAGCCGATCGATTCGATCAATGGTGGCCGATCGATTCGATCAATGGTGGCGCGGAAGTTATCGTAATCGAGGCTCCGGTCGACCACAGTTAAAGCTGGACGCAGGAGGCATTGGATGGCTATATTTTTCATAGAAAGGGCTATATTGATTTTCGCTAACTCAATTATAGAACCCTTTTTGGTAGTGTATTAAGTAGGAATGGTGGCTAATTCTTGATTATATTGATGAATGAAAAGTCTCAGACAGGTTTCATGCATACTCTTAAGCTTGGAAAAGGAGAGGGTTTTGCGTGTGAAACGACCCAGTCGTTGGCGCAGGGTATTGTTCCATCGTTCCACATGGGCCGTTTCACCGGTTTCTTTTCCCACGGATCGGTTATGAGGAAAGACTTCATCATAAGTGCTCCAAAAGTCGCTGTAGGTGGCACATCTTTTGTAGGCCCGTGGCAGACGCTCGTAAAGTTCCCGGCAACGATACCAATCCCGAGGCCCAATGGCATAGGAGAGGATTTGACGGGTGCGTCGGCAAAGAGCGATCCAAACCCATTGGGCATCGCTCTTGCGCCCCACAAAAGACCACAGTTCGTCCAGTTCAATGACATCATGGCGGCGGGCCGCAAGAATCGTGCTTTTGAGCGGTCGCAGCGATTGTCGTTTTTTTTAACCAACTCAAAACGGTGTTGGGACTCACCCCGAAGGCGCGCTGTAAACCGCGTAGACTGCTGCGTTCCTGATAGACTCGAAGGATCATTTCTTTTTGCTCTTCGGTGTATTTCACTGTGGGGTTTTCGCGGCTTTGTTTACCACAATCATGGCAGCGGTAGCGCTGTTTATGGTTGGGCGTCTTGCCAAATTTAATGATATTTTCACTTCCACAGTGCCGACAATTAATAATTTTAGCAACCATGCACTAAAAATAAACTGCCTAACGCTATTTGTACAGCTAAAAATACAAAATAACATTCTTTTTTTATACACTACCCCCTTTTTTGGCCGGATCGAGCAAAAACTTGCTCTTTCCGGCTCTTTTTATCAACGTCATCCAGTTGACTATAAAATCTTTATATTTTTGGGACAGCCTCTAGATAGTGGAAAGTATGGGGCTGCCGATGAAAAATCTCCGATTATGCCGGGGAAGGGAAATCATTTCACTTAAGGATTTTTAAACTTTTCCCGAAAAAAGGAATGGATGAATGCCTGACAAAAAACTGGTTTGAAAAATAAGAATGCTCAACAAGACATTTTTTCGACAGAACTTTCTGTTTCTTATTGACAAGGCAATCCTTCCAAAGACTGTTGTTTCGGAATTTCCGAACCCAGGCATGGGCGGAAATTTTTAACAGTTTAGACAATTATAAAAATCCAGCTTTGTTGAAAAAGAAAATGAGATCGGTTACCAGCGGCACATTATATTTTGACGGAATCATGCCCTGGCTGGCTGCTGTTGTGATTTTCTTGAGTTCTGCGGGATCGGCGTTCTCCCATGACATAGCCCGCGGCAAGGTGGTTTTTCAAATTTGCGTTGCCTGCCACGGCGATCAGGGTTTGGGAAACCGGGCGGTCAAAGCGCCTCATATCGCGGGACTCAATGCCTGGTATGTGGAGGCCCAGCTAACCAAGTTCCGTTCCGGCATTAGGGGAACCCATCCCGATGATATCGAGGGCATGCAAATGCGCCCGATGTCCAAGACCATTGCCTCGGAAGAAGATGTCAGGGAAGTGGCCGCCTATATCGAACATCTCAAGCCCAACAAGGGAAAAACTACGGTGCAAGGCAATGCCGATCGCGGAAAAACCCATTATATGGTATGTATGGCTTGTCATGGAGACAAGGGACAGGGAAATCAGGCCCTCGGTTCGCCGCCCCTCGTACGTTTGAACGATTGGTACATTTTGAGCCAGTTGAAAAAATTTCGCTCCGGCATCCATGGATCCAATCCGCTTGATATAACCGGCATGCAAATGCGGCCAATGGCCATGACTTTGCCCAACGAGCAGGCCATGCTGGATGTGATCGCCTATATCAATTCACTTTGGGAAAATTGAAAATCATTCAAGCGAACCAAAAATACCACCAGCCATCAAAATTATGAACGAAGACATCAGTGATAAAGTGGCCAGGATCGCCTTCAGGATCACTTTGATAGGCTGCATCCTCTACGGATTGAGTGTGATATTATTCGTTTTTTGAAGATGCTGATACTTAAGCCAAACAATTGAGCAAGAAAACGGATACAGGATGATTGAGAGTTTAATAGAAAACGCCTCCACTTACGGGGGGAAAATAGACGATCTATTTACCCTCGTAACCCTATTAATAGGCGGATGGTTCTTTTTGGCTGAGGGAATCCTCTTCTATTTTATCATCCGGTTTCGGCGCAAGGACGGAGTGAAAGCCCAATACGTGACCGGGGAGAAGAGAGAAGAGCACAAATGGATAGCCTATCCGCACTACCTCATCATCCTCTTTGATATCGTCATAATCGTGGGCGCGGTGATGGTTTGGTACGAGGTTAAACAAAAGCTGCCCCCCGCCGACGCCACCATACGGGTGACTGGCAGGCAATGGTCATGGATATTCACCCATCCCGGTCCGGACGGAATTCTCGACACAGGGGACGACATTAAAACTGTGGACAGCCTGCATGTGCAAGTAGACACCACTTACCACTTTCTACTGGAATCGAAAGACGTCCTCCATAGTTTTTCAGTGCCGGTATTTCGGCTCAAACAGGACGCTATTCCGGGCAGGGTTATTACCGGATGGTTCAACGCGATCAAGACCGGAGAGTACGATATCCAATGCGCAGAGATATGCGGCATAGGCCATGGCATTATGGCCGCTCGCATCTCCATAGATTCGCCAAAGGATCACCAGGCTTGGATAAATGAAAAATCGCAACTGACTCAAACCGAGCGAATGGCTATGTCGGCCGAAAGTGAAATTTTAAACCGGGAGGATAAAAACAATGGCTGAGACCACCGTAGCCACAGAATTATCCCACGAAGTCCACGACCACCACGAGAAACCGGACTTCTGGAGCAAGTACATCTTTTCCACCGATCACAAGATGATCGCCATGCAGTATATGTTCACGGGCATCGTGATGGCCTTGATCGGGGGCTATATGGCCTATGTTTTCCGCATGCAGCTGGCTTTCCCGGGAGAACCTGTGCCTGGCTTCGGCACGGTCACGCCTCTGAATTATAATGCGCTCATTACCAATCACGGCGCCATCATGATTTTCTGGGTGGCCATGCCGATATTGATCGCCGCTCTGGGCAATTTTCTGATTCCCCTGATGATCGGGTGCGACGACATGGTATTCCCTCGGGTTAACCGGCTCTCCTACCAGATATTTCTGCTCAGCGTGGTCGTCTTGTTCGCTTCTTTTTTCGCCCCGGGGGGCGGCTTCGGGGGTGGCTGGACGGCCTACCCACCCCTCTCAGCCCAGTCGCAATACAGTTTAACGCCTTTCGGGGCGCCGCTCTGGCTGCTGGCCATAGCCCTGGAATTTGTGGCCTTCTTGCTGGGAGGGATCAATTTCATCACCACGACCATGAACGCCCGGGCCAAGGGCATGAAGATGTACGACATCCCCATCATGGTATGGATGATCGTCATCGCCAGCCTCCTGTTTATGTTATCGGTCGGTCCTTTGATTGCCGGAGCCGTCATGCTCCTCTTCGACCAGATCCTGGGCACAACTTTCTATAACCCCGAAGGCGGCGGCGACCCGGTGCTCTGGCAGCACCTCTTCTGGTTTTTCGGGCATCCCGAGGTCTATGTGGTATTGCTGCCGGCCCTGGGGGCGGTGGCGGAGGTTATTTGCGTCTTTTCCCGCAAGAAGCTCTTCGCTTACAAAACCATTCTCTATACCACCTTTGCCACCGGCATCCTGAGTTTTTTCGTTTGGGCCCACCATCAATTCATCGCCGGCATTGATCCCCGTATGGCCCATATTTTCACCGTCACCACGGTGCTAATCTCCATTCCCATTGCGGAAATGTTGTTTTGCTATATCGCCACGCTCTACGGGGGATCGATTGAACTGCGCACTCCCATGCTTTTCGCGCTGGCTTTCCTAGTTGAATTCCTCATCGGCGGAGTGACCGGCATTTATCTGGGGTCGAGCGGGGTCGATATATACTTCCACGACACCTACTTCGTGCTGGCCCATTTTCATTACACCTTTTTCCCCATTGCCATTATCGGATTCTTCACGGCCATCTATTACTGGTTTCCGAAGATGTTCGGCCGCATGATGAACGAGACCTGGGGCAGGATACATTTCTGGGGTACCATAATACCCTTCAACTGCATCTTCCTGCCTCTTTTTGTCCTGGGCATGGCGGGCCAGCACCGGCGCATCTACAACTTTAACAACTTTCCCGACCTGGCCTCACAGGATATGCAAAATCTGCGCATTTTCGCCACCTGGTCGGCAGTGGTCATGCTGCTCTTTCAAATTCCCTTTTTAATTAATTTCACGGTTAGCATGTTCAAGGGGGAAAAAGCCGGCAAAAACCCCTGGAAAGCCAACACCCTGGAGTGGACGGCGCCCTCTCCTCCGCCCCACGGCAATTTCAAGGAACCGCCGGTGGTTTACCGAGGCCCCTACGAATACAGCGTGCCGGGGAGGGAAAAGGATTACTGGCCGCAAGACGAACCCGTTTAGATCGAACTTCATTCAATTCATTTCAGTTAATTTAAGAAAATAATCGAAAAAAATGGCATTTACAGCACCAGCAGCCACGGCCAGAAGCGCCACTGAAATACCCACCGGACGACTTGGCGTTTGGTGGGTGGTGGTCTCTGAAATCGTCATTTTTGGGGGATTGGTTCTCTGTTATATCATGTTTCGCCTGCACCACGAGGAATGGGCCGAATATGCTTCCCACACCAGCACCGTGGCCGGGGCGTTCAACACCTTTGTTCTGCTCACCTCCAGCCTGTTCATTGTCCTGGCCCATCAGGCGGCGGAGGCCGGGGAACTGAAAAAAGCCTTTCGATTTATATGGTGCACAATTGGCGGAGGAGGAATATTTCTGGTTGTTAAATCGATCGAATGGACGAATGAAATTTCACACGGCTATACGATATTCGCCAATAATTTCTGGTCCTTTTATTATATCGTTACAGGCCTGCACGGCCTCCACGTTATTGGTGGAATGGTTATCATGGCCATCATCTCCATCGGGGTGAAAAAAGGGGAGCACCTTCCCCGGGTCGAGTATATCGGCATATACTGGCACTTCGTGGATATCGTCTGGCTATTCCTCTTTCCTCTCTTCTATATCGCCAAATAATCGTTCAACCACACCTCTATCCAGGATCCAACTGCCATGAACGAAGAACACGCACATCCAAATTATATCAAGATATGGGCCATCCTGACGTTTCTGCTTTTTGTCAGCATTGTCGGGCCCATGATCGGAATCCCGGCTTTGACCCTCATCACGGCATTCGGCATCGCGTTGGTCAAAGCGGTCATGGTGGGGGCCTATTTCATGCACTTGAACATCGAAAAACGCTTTGTATGGTACATGTTGTTCACCGCGTTGCTTTTTCTGGGCTTATTCTTCTTCGGCGTTTCCCCCGATGTGATGAAATCCGACGGCACCAACTGGGTCAATCAAACAACGGCTGCCGTATCTGTCGAGGCGGGCGATGCCGGTTCGCATCACTAAACAGCAGGCAGTTGCCGGGGCGTTATTGCTTCTCGGTAAAAAAGTATAAGGATTGAAGATCGAGGGTTGGATTTTTGGAAACTGCAATAATGAACAAATCCGTCAAAGAGCAAAGCTCTCAGGGGCCGTATTTACCTAATGGCGTGCTCGGCATGGTATGTTTTATAACCATGGAAATCATGTTTTTCGCCGCCCTCATCAGCGCTTACATGATTGTAAAGTCCGGCATGTTGTTCTGGCCTCCGCCGGATCAGCCGCGTTTGCCGGTGGCAGCGACGGCTATTAATTCTTTAGTGCTTCTGGCCAGCGGCTGGCTGCTTTTCAAAGCGGAGCGCTCCTTTCGACAAAATAAGAATGGTGAAGCCGCCTACCGACTTTTTCGCCTTTCCATTTATCTGGGAACTTTTTTTGTACTTTTCCAGGGTTTTGAATGGATCCGTCTAATCGGATTCGGGCTGACTATGACCTCAAGCACCTACGGGGGCTTTTTCTACCTCATAATCGGCACCCATGCTTCCCACGCGGTAACCGCTTTAATTGTTATGGTTCTAATGCTCAAGAAGATGAAAAAGAACCAGCTCTCTACAGTAGAATTTTGGTGCACCCAGATATTCTGGCATTTTGTTGTTGGGGTTTGGCCGATTCTTTATATCCTGGTTTACCTGAATTAATTTTTTCAACGAAGCAGTGAACTTAAACCGCAAAATAGCATCCCTTGTCCTTCTCCTGGCGGTATGGGCTCCGCAAGCCGCTCTGGCCTGCTCCGTCTGTTTTTCGGCCCGGGAGGAAACTCGGTTCGCATTTTACCAGACAACCGCTCTTTTAACTTTCCTCCCATTGTTATTGGTAGCGGCCTTTGTTTTCTGGATGCTCAGAAGGATGCGAAAATCGGATCGCCCGCTTGCCGAAAATCCTGCCCAGCCCTGATTCAGACAATCGGAAATGGCTCAATCCAGTTCTGAAAAATCGGGCATCTCCGGCTGCCGGAAATTTTCTCCTGAAATCAATTGCCTGGGAACATAGGGTCGGGACAGCAGTTCATTGAAACTGCGCGCCGGGAAAACCACCAATTCAGCCATTTTCTGCGGTTCAATCGTACCATATTGGCGCAATCCCATATATTCAGCCGGAGTTGCCGTGACCAGGCGAGGTGTATGCTCCAGATGCGGCTCCAGTTGGCCAATACGGATGGATTGCACCAAAACCTCGAACATATCGTAGTCTCCATAGGCAAAATAGCCGTCCCGCACATTATCGCTGGCGCAAGCAATGGGAATGGCGCTGTCAAGCATTTCGTGGTACAGAGTGATGCCACGCCACATGGGTGTAAAGGTAGCGGACCCTTGCGCACCCGGAGCCTTTGTTTTGCGGTCCTGCAGGAACAGGTTGCACATGGGAAGGGTAATAATTTTGATTCCCGCCGATTTAACGAGATTGAGGGTTTCGGCCTGCCTGGCCGGTTCCTGCAATGCCAGGCTGGAGCAGTGCCCGCAGAAAACGGGATTAGGGAAATTATTGCGAAAAACGGCCTCGGCCGTTTTTCGCAGGCATTCATTGGAGGGGTCGTTGTTTTCGTCCACATGGAGGTCCAGCCCCACCCCGATGTCCCCGACGAGGGCCATTAAACGGTCGAGGCTGCGATCCAAATCAGGATTCATGTGCGGCATAGTTCCGAGAAAATCCGCCCCCATATCGACCAGTTTCTCCGCCCGTTTTCTTCCTTGCTGGGCCGTAAAAAAGTCGATACCGGTCAAGGCAACCGCTTGCAGGGTAATCCGCCCCGCCCACTCAGTCTGCAAACGATTGTAAACGGCAAAAACCATCTCGGAAACCTGTTCACTGGCATCGAGGTGGGTACGCATGGCCGCAGTGCCATTCCCCCATGCGCACTTTAAGGAAAAATCGCCCCGTAAATAGAGGTCTTCTTCATCCCAGACTGCCTTGTCCGAATGAAAACATTCACCCGCCTCCTGGAAATTGCCACTTCGGTTGGGAGCCCGATTCCAGGTGTAGGTTTTGTCGAGATGAGTGTGGACGTCAATAAAAGCGGGTAATACCATACGGCCTTTAAGATCGATTCTTTTCCATTGTCCGACCAATCGACCCGGCGGGGCAACCGCTGTGATGGTATTTCCGGTAACCGCTATGTCGCACAAAGCGGCAGGGTCGAACCATAGTTTTTCGCCCTCGCAGGCATCGGCAAAAGTCTCCGGCAGCAGGCAAACAGGGACTTTGGCGTTCTCGTATATTGTCATAGTACCGTTTGCAAAAATCCTGAATACCGGATTATGGATTTGCGCTGAAATCCAGAAGTTGATCCAGGTTTGCCGGCTCGGCGAGAATCCCTGCCTTCAGCAATATGTTCTGGCTAGCTTTCCATTTATCGGCGCGCATGATGGCCAGGGGCGGCAGCCCATCGGGACTGACCAATTCGGCGATCCGGCGCAAGGAGGCGGTCTGGTATTCCCGATCCAGATGAGGAGAATATTCCGCAATCACCAGATCGGCCGTTTCCTCCACATGATCGATGAAATGGACGGGGAAAACTGGACAGTGGAATAAGGTGGTCTTGAACCACTAAATCCGCTAACCTATGAATGTTATTAAATCACGAAAGAGAAGACAATACAGTGCTGAGTTTAAAGCCCGAGTGGCCCTGGAAGCCATCAGGGGCGCTCATACCATCAACGAGATCGCCGGTCGTTTTGAGGTGCATCCCAACCAGGTGACCCAATGGAAGAAGCAGCTTTTGCAGGGAGCAACGGAGCTGTTTTCGCGCCAGCGGCAGACTCTCAGCAAGGACAACGAGACGGAAAAAGATCACCTTTACCAGGAGATTGGAAAGCTGAAAGTAGAATGCGATTGGCTAAAAAAAAAGTCTGAACAATTCGGTTGGTGAGAGGCGCAAGATGGTGCAACCACTTCAAGGAAAAATCAGTATCGGCAGGCAATGTCAGTTGCTGGGGCTGGCCCGCGGCAGCTATTACTATCGGGCCCGTGCCCAGTGCGAGCAGAACGTTCTCTACATGCATCGCATGGATGAGCTCTACACCCAATATCCGTTTTTTGGTTCTCGCCGGATGACCCAGTGGCTGCGTCGAGAGGGCCATGCAGTGGGACGAGGCCGCATCCAGCGGCTCATGCGCCAAATGGGCCTGGAGGCTATTTATCCGCGTCGAAACTTGAGCCAGGGGCACCGGCAGCACCGCATTTTCCCTTATCTGCTGCGGGGTTTGGCGGTCGAGCGGCCCGACCAGGTATGGTGCAGCGACATCACTTACCTGCGGCTGAGCCGAGGATTCCTTTTCTTGACCGTGGTGTTGGACTGGTTCAGCCGCTACGTGTTGAGCTGGCAGCTTTCCAACACCCTGGAGAGCCGCTTCTGTGTGCTCGCCCTGGAGGAAGCTCTGAGGCGGGCCCAACCTCAAATCTTCAACACCGATCAAGGCAGCCAGTTTACCGGCAGCGAGTTCACCTCGGTGCTGGGGCAAGCCGGGGTGCGCATCAGCATGGACGGGCGTGGCCGCTACCTGGACAACATATTTGTTGAACGCTTTTGGAGAACCCTCAAGTATGAAGACATTTACCTGCGCGAATACGCCACGGCAAAGGAAGCCAGCGAAGGGATAGCCCGCTACCTGGACTTCTACAACCACCTGCGCCCCCACCAAGCCCTGGGCTACCGGACCCCGGCCGAAGTCCATGCAATCGGAGCAAAACCAACCTCCCCGCCAATACAGCTTGCGGGCACCTGCGTGCCCGTCTTTGGCTAAGGACAAAATATATTTTTAAAAAATAATATGAACACGATTTCCACCTTAATCCCACGTCAAAATTGTCCAAACAACCCCGTCCACTTCACGAGGGCATATTTCCATCCTTCTCTGCTCGCCCGTAAAAATCTCTTAACCAAATCGTGGTTCTGTGCCATCATTTTTTCGGTTGTGAAAATGACCTGGGAATAGGCATGGTATCCGTAATCGCGGGCCAAAATGATCTTGCTGGTTCCACCCGTCAGCAATTGCAGGTGGACGAACTCGTCCATGTAATAGCACTGCATGAGATCGACTTTACCCTCGACTAAAATGGCGGGATCCCAGCCAATTTCAATGGTTTCAATATGATCGTGACTCAAGCCGGCTCCATTCAGAACCAAGTCCAGAGCGACGGCTTCGATGGTGGCATGGATGCCAATCTTTTTACCTTTAAAATCGGCCGGCGACTGAATTGCAGCAGAATGCAAAGACATCCAGCCCAGAGGAGAATCCTGGAACATGGCGGCGATGGCTTTAATACCGGATTCGGTCACGCCTGCTTGCAGCAGGAAGGAGCTTTCAATCACACCGAATATATAGTCGGCTTTCTCATTGAGAACGATGTCAACCGGAGTTCGTCCCTCGATCAGCGCCCGGATTTCCACCTCCATGCCTGCATCGGCATAAAAACCATGTTCTACGGCTTGATACATTCCTGCAAACTGGACATTCGGCACCCAATCGAGCTGCAATACAATGGGAATAAGGGGTTTTTCGGCTATTTGGCATTTGGCTATAGGTGGGAATTATCAAACCTGCGATTAGAAAAACGTATAGGACTGTCAGCTTGGTTTTTGTCATAAAGCGTTACATCAAGAAAAGAGTTTTTCCCGAAGTGGCAACCCCAGAATTTTCAGTCCGGGACAACTGAGGTTGTATTTTCAATTCAAATGAACGACGACGCAGAGCCCGATATTTTTTATTAATTCTTGGATTCCGAAGCCTCATCTGATTCAATAGAAGATATGAAATCGGCTTCCCGTTTTATGAAAATTCCACAAAGGACGGTATCGCAATTCAAGGCAATCGTGGGCCAATCCAATGTGCTGACCGAACCGGAGGCGGTGGAAAAGCTGTCCAAGGATTTTTTTTGGTATTCTCCTAAATTGAAAAGAGAGCTCAATGACAAGCGGGCGGATGTCGTTTTGAAAATCGCCCATCGGGAAAGCCTGCAAAAGATAATTTCAATCTGTTGCGACGGGCAAATCCCCGTCACCATAAGGGGCGGCGGGACCGGCAATTACGGCCAATGTATTCCGCTATACGGGGGTGTCGTTCTCGATCTGGGGGGCATGGACCGTATTGTATCGATAAAGGATGGAGTGGCCAGGGTAGAACCGGGGGTGCGGCTGGTAACGATCGAAACCGAGGGGCGTAAACTTGGCTGGGAGCTGCGCTGCATGCCTTCTACCTTTGTCAAAAGCAGTGTTGCCGGTTTTCTCTGCGGCGGCTCCGCCGGAATCGGTTCGGTCACCTGGGGAGGGATCAACAACGACGACAATATAAAATCGATCACCTTAATGACGATCGAGGAAAAGCCGCGCCTCCTGAAGTTCAGGGAGCGCGAATGCATGACATCCCTGCACACTTACGGAACGACCGGGATTCTGGTAGAGGCCGAGATCCGGCTGGCTCCCAAAGTGCCTTACGACCAGCACATCTTTATCGATTCCGATTGGGACAAATTACTCGACTGGGCCGATTCCATAGCTCAAAACCCGGCCATCCGCAAAAGGCTGGTGACGCAGTTTGAATGGCCCATCCCTTCCTATTTTCTGCCCCTGCGGCGATTCCTGCAAGAAGGCTTTCATTGCGTTTTTCTGTTGGTCGACAGGGAGCAAAGCGATGAAGTCAAGAAAAGCGCCGAAAACATGGGCATTCGCCACACCCATACCATCGAATACAGGGAGCCATTGCGCCCCCCCTATCTGACGGACTACACCTGGAACCACACCACCCTCTGGGCCATTAAAAAAGACAGCAAACTGACCTACAGCCAATTGAATCTGGGGGAAAATTTTCGAGGAAAAATCCGTTGCCTGTGGAATCGATTTCCGGGAGAGATCATGATGCACCTGGAATGGATTAAGGGAATCCCCAAGTCTCAAAACACATATAGCGGCATCTTTTGCGGGTGCATGCCCCTGATCCGATTCCGATCCGATGAGCGCCTGCGGGAAATTTCCCGTTACTGCCGTGAAATCGGGATTTTCGAGGCCAATCCGCATACTTTTTATCTGGAAGACGGCGCCGCCCATCCAGATATTGAAACCAAGCGGCAGCTCAAAACGGAAACGGATCCACTCGGCATTCTTAACCCCGGCAAAATGAGGACCTATCAAACCAATCCCTTCGAACCAACTCCTGTCTGAAACCAATTTTTCTGAGAATGTTTAAAAATATGCCTGTTTCCATCAACGAAAACGTATTGACTGCATTTCGTGATGCGGCGGGGGAAAATAATCTCCTCTCCCGGGTGGAAGATATAGAAAAGATTTCCAAGGATTTTTACTGGTATTCTCCCATTCTGCACCGGCAACTGAAGGACAAGAGAGCCAACCTCGGCATCCGCATAAGCGACCTGGGTACGTTGAAAAAAGTAATCTCCCTATGCTGCCAAAATAAAATACCCCTGCAAGTGAGGGGAGCCGGCACGGGAAACTATGGGCAATTGATTCCTCTACACGGCGGGGTCGTTCTCGATCTTGCGGGCTTAAACCGCTTGATCTCCCTCGACGTCGAAAATGGGGTGGTCCGGGCCGAGCCAGGTGCGCGGCTGGGCACGATTGAAACAGAAGCCCTCAAAACCGGCTGGGAATTGCGTTGCATGCCTTCGACCTGGGTCAAAAGCTCGCTCGGCGGATTCCTTTGCGGCGGGTCGGCCGGGATCGGGTCCATTACTTACGGCGGGCTAGATAACAAGGACAACATCAAGTCGGTCTCCCTCCTGACCATTGAAGAGGAGCCCCGGCTGCTCTGTTTCGAGGAACGGGAATGCATCAAAGCGCTGCACACTTACGGAAGCACCGGCATATTGGTGGAGGCGCAGATGCGTTTGGGCAAGAAAGTGCCCTACGAGCAGCATATCTTCATTTCCAAGGATTGGAACCAACTGACGGAGTGGGCCTTCAAGGTGGCCTGCGACAATACTTTGCGCAAACGCGAGATCGCCCAATTCGAGTGGCCCATGCCTTCTTTTTTCCTGCCCTTGCGTAAATATGTTCCCGTTGGTTGCCACTGCATGTTCCTGCTGGTGGACGAGGCGCAGTCGCAACAAGTGATTAACGACGCCGCTCAATCGGGCATTGATCACACCCACAAACTGTTGTTTCGAGAACCCCCGCGACCTCCCTATCTGACGGATTATACCTGGAATCACACTACTCTGTGGGCCATTAAAAAGGACTCGTCGTTCACCTATCTGCAATTGGGTATGGCGGAAAATTTCGCCGAACAATTGGAAATCCTGACTAGAAAATATCCCGGCGAAATCTTGCACCATCTGGAATTCACCAAAGGTTACACCAAAATGCGGGCGGTCGATTATGAAATCCTCTGTTTCGACCTCCCCCTGGTAAAATACAAGAATGAAACCCGCCTGCATGAAATGATGGATTTTTGCCAAGAAATTGGCATATCCTGCGCCAATCCGCATTCCTATTTCCTGGAAGAAGGCGGCGGGCACGAAGATATGGATGAGAAACGCCAACTGAAAAAAATCACCGACCCCTTGGGCATCCTCAATCCCGGCAAAATGAAATCCTACCCAACCAATCCCTTTTTAACAACCGGCTCATAGCCAAATTGTTCATTATTCGGACTATCTTTATGGCAAATGCAAAATGTTTACTTCCAGAAATCGACGATCGGATGATTTCCAGTTTTCAATCAGTGGTGGGGGAGGAAAATGTTCTCACCGATCATGATAGCGTGGAGAAATTATCCAAAGATTTTTATTGGTATTCCCCTATTCTGAAAAAACAACTGAAAGACAAACAGGCCGATATCGCCGTAAAAATCAGCGCTCTGGAGGAGTTGCAGGCGGCTGTTTCCATCTGCGCCAAAAATCGCCTCCCCATCACCCTGCGAGGCGGCGGCACCGGCAATTACGGCCAGTGTATCCCGCTCTACCGGGGGGTGGTGATCGATATCACAAACATGAACCGGATTCTTTCCCTGGACAGAGGCGTGGCCAGGGTGGAGCCCGGCGCCCGGCTCTTTACCATTGAAACCGAGGCCCGCAAACTGGGTTGGGAAATGCGCTGCATGCCAACCACATTTGTCAAAAGCACCATGGGCGGATTTCTCTGCGGCGGTTCCGGGGGCATCGGTTCCATCACCCACGGCATGATCCGCACCGGGGACAACATGAAATCCGTCACCTTCATGTCGGCGGAGGAGAAACCGCGAATTCGCAAATTCGAGGAAGAGGAAGTTTTGACCACTTTGCACACCTACGGCACCAACGGCATTCTGGTAGAAGCGGAAATGCGCTTGGCCCCTCAAGTAATTTACGACCAGATGATTTTCGTCTCTCGCGATTGGGAGCGCCTTCTCAATTGGACCGATGGAATCGCCCGCGACGAGGCCATCCACAAGCGGCTGGTGTCGATGTTCGAGTGGCCTGTGCCGGTAAATTTCCTGTCCCTGAAAAAATACCTGCCAGAAGGCTATCACGTCGTTTTCCTGACCGCCAAACAGGAGCAGTGCGCCGATCTCATTGTGGACGCCGAAAAGAACGGCATCGACCACACCCGCACCATACCCCATACGGATCCCATGAGACCGCCTTACCTGAGCGATTTCACATGGAACCACACCACCCTGTGGGCCATGAAAAAGGATCCCACTATGACTAATTACCAAGTGAGGTTCGGGCCGAATTTTCAGGAACAGATCCGGCTGCTGTGGAAAAAGTTTCCCGGCGAAATTCAAATGCACCTGGAATGGATCAAGGCGGACGACGAACCGTTCCTCATCAGCCTTCCCCTCATTAAGTTTTCAACCGAGGAACGTCTGCAAGAAATGGCCAACTACTTCACGGAAATCGGGATAACTACGGCGAACCCACACACTTATATTCTGGAGGAAGGCGGCATGCATCCTGACATCGAGAAAAAACGGGCTCTGAAAAAGGAAATGGACCCGCATGGCATTCTTAATCCGGGTAAAATGGCCACCTACCCCCACAACCCTTTTGCCAAAGCCATGGCCTGAAAGTGGATTGATGCCCGCGCAAACCGTAAAACTTTAGCATTGTGATCGGCAAAGGACTGGAAAATGCATTTACCGGCGTCGACTTAATAGCGGGGGTCAAGGCCGAGATGCGGGACGGCACCCGGTTGGCAGCGGATATTTACCAGCCAACGGCCGATGGAACCTATCCGGTTTTGCTGATGCGCATCCCCTACGGACGGGAGGTCGCTTCCACCCCCACTCTTGCCCACCCCGTTTATTTCGCCCGCCAGGGGTATATCGTGGTCATTCAGGATGTGCGTGGTCGAGGCGATTCGGAAGGGACGTTCGATCCCTTTCGTCAGGAAGTGAATGATGGCTACGACTCCGTCATGTGGGCTTCGGAACTGGAAAAAGCGAGCGGCCAGGTGGGCATGTATGGATTTTCCTACATGGGTTTCACGCAATTGCTGGCGGCGTCGGCCCGGCCTCCCACGTTGCAGGCCATCGCTCCCATGATGACTGCCTTTGACTGGTATTCGGGGTGGTTCTACCGGGACGGTATATTGCAAGCGTCCAGCGCCCTTTACTGGATCAGCCAGATGCTCCGGGATGACGCCAAGCGCGCAAAATTGCCCGATTTTATGGATTACGATGATTGCTGGATGCATTTCGGGCGGCTTTGCTATGAAATGCCGTTGGTGCGGGCCGACCCGATTACCCGGCCCGAAGCGCCCACCTATGGCCGGGAATGGCTGGAACACAGCCGTTACGACGCCTATTGGAAGGAATTCGACCTCCTTGGCCGGATCGACGAATTGGATGTGCCCATATTTCATGGGTCGGGCTGGTACGATTTTTTCCTGCGGGGCAGCTATGATGGATACAAGGCCATGACGGCCGGGAAATCCGCCCACCGCGAAAACCAATTCATGCTGACCGGCCCCTGGACGCACATGCCGTGGGGTGACACCTTGGGAGACGAGAACTTTGGACCCGAGGGGAAAATCGATGTATCCGCCCTCCTCGTCCAATGGTTCGATTACTGGCTGAAAGGAATTGAGCCGAAAGACAAACTGCAAGGAACGCGGTATTTTATCATGGGGGCAAACCAATGGCGCTCCTCACCCACCTGGCCCCCGCCCGAATCGCAACCGGTGGATTATTTTTTGCATTCACAAGGCTGCGCCAATTCCCGGTTCGGCGATGGAACCCTGGAGATAGAGCCGGGCACGGGAGTGGAAAATCTTTTCGTCTATGAGCCCGATTATCCAGTGCTGGCTCCCGGAGGCAATCAAAGCGGGGCGACTTTAGCGGGTCCATTCGACCAATCAGAGGCCCAGCAATACAACAACCTGCTGGTTTATACAACGAAGACCCTACAGGAAAACATTGTCGTGGTAGGACGTCCTGCCTGCCGTCTTTATGTCCGCAGTTCGGCTCCGGAAACCGATTTCGTGGTCAAGCTGACCCGCGTAACCCAAGACGGAAAAGCCCTTTTCCTGACCCTGGGAGCCATTCGCCTCAGCCGGGGAATATGTGACGATAGTGGAGTAACCCAATTGAATATCGAGATGGACGACACGGCCTGCCAATTTCAAAAGGGCGAGCGCATCCGCATCGATGTGGCTAGTTCAGCTTTTCCATTGATGATCCGCAACCCGAATACGGGGCTTTCACCGGAAAGGGTCTCCTCGCCGGCCGAATTTCAACGGGCCATGCAGGTGGTTTACAACGATGCCGAATACCCTTCCAAAGTGATCCTTCCGGTTATGGTTGAGGAAAATGGAAACACTTAGCGGTTGCCCTCGCGCGACAAAAAACCAAACTTTTTTTCGTTCACCGAAATGGAGAATGCAAACGATACCCCACTGGTTCGCCTAAAGAACCTCCATAAGCGCTTCGGCGAGGGCGACACCGTTCTTGAGAACATCGATTTGGAGGCATCGGGGACGGATTTTATCGGTCTGATCGGTCCCAGCGGCTGCGGAAAATCAACCCTTCTCAAATTGATTTCGGGATTGACTCCGGTGACGGGTGGAAAGCTGGAAGTTAATGGCGGGAGCCCTGCCGCCGCCCGCGACCGGATGTCATACATCTTCCAGGATGCCACCCTCCTGCCCTGGCTAACCGTTCATAAAAACATTCAAACGACCATGCGCCTGCACGGGATCAACAAGAATGAATGCATCCGCGTGGCCGATAAGATGGCGGCCATGGTGGGATTGGAAAAGGTCGTCAATTATTATCCCCGGCAGCTATCGGGGGGGATGCAAATGCGGGTCTCCATAGCCCGGGCCTTGAGTGTGTCGCCGCAAATCCTCCTTCTAGACGAGCCCTTTGGAGCCCTTGATGAAATGACGCGGGACCACCTCAACGAGGAGCTTTTAAGAATACGCTCGATGGAGTCATGGACGGCCTTTTTTGTCACCCATTCGGTGGCCGAAGCGGTCTTCCTGTCCACCGAAATAATCGTTTTAACCGCCAATCCGGGAACCATTTATAAAAAAATTGCCGTCGATTTCCCCTACCCTCGCACCGCTGAAACAAGAGAATCGCCCGAGTTTCAACGCCTGGTGGGGGAAGTTTCTCATCACTTGCGCTCGGTTGAACGGTAAAGAGCCTCGATTTATTTCTTCATGAAAAAGCATTTAGTGTGGATTTTGCCGACCATTACGGGATCCGTCATCATCGGGATTTGGTATTTTATCATTGTCGTTGGCGGCCAGCCGGACTACGTGCTGCCGTCTCCCTGGCAAATCCTGGAGGCCTGCGTCAATGAGCGGCATTTGCTGGTTCCGGCGGCTCTGAGGACAGGATTCGCGGCCATCGTCGGGTTTGTCACTGCAGTAGCCGGCGGCAGCCTTATCGGCCTCATCCTGGCCTCCTCGCGTTGGGTAAAAATGTCGTTTTACCCCTGGGTGCTGGTCATGCAAATGACGCCGCTGATCGTCATCGTGCCTATCTTTGTCCTCTGGTTTGGGGAAGGGCTGCCCAGCATAACGGCCATTACGTTCGGCATCTGTTTTTTCCCGGTGGTGGCCAATACGACGATGGGCCTCGTCTCCACCGATAAGAATTTGCTCGATTTATTCAAGATGAGCAACGCCTCCTTTACCCAGGAATTTTTTCTCCTGCGGGCTCCATATGCCCTCCCCTATTTTTTAACCGGAGTAAAGATCGCCGGTACCTTGGCACCCATTGGCGCCATAACGGGTGACTTTCTGGCGGGAACGGCCTCCACCTATGCCGGTTTGGGTTATCTGGTGCAAAACTACCGCAGCCAGATTATGACGGCGGAGCTTTTCGCGGTAGCCTTCGTCGGCTGCCTGATCGGGTTCATCTTCGTGTCGGCCGTAAATTTCGTCCATTGGTACTTGCTCCACAACTGGCATGAATCCTCCCTTAAAGCCGAACATTAGAAGATTCCCACTTTGGGTCTTTTGCATTCTGTTTAGCTGTCTGAGTCTCCATTTTTCAGGCTGCCGGCAAAATCCACGGGCTACCTCTACCCAGGAGGGCCGAATCCTGCATAAGGTTATCATGCAAACCGATTGGTATGCTCAGCCAGAGCACGGCGGTTTCTACAATGCGCTTATTAAGGGATATTATGAAGAAAATGGTTTGGATGTGGAAATTCGGCAAGGGGGCCCGTCCTCGGTGGGGACGGAGAGGGTGGCCACGGGCAAAGTCCACTTCAGCCTCAGCTCGACCGATCAAATTAGAATTTTCGTGGAACATGGGCTGCCTCTAATAGTGGTTTACGCTTATATGCAGCGGAGCCCACAGGCAATCCTTCTGCATGAGGACAATCCGGTCAACACCTGGAAGGACCTGGATGGTAAGGAAATCATGGCGGCGCCGGGCGCTTCATGGACCTATTTGCTGCAAAATAAATACGATATTCAGTTTGGCATAATCCCCCTCGATATGGGGATGGGCAGATTCTTGATGGACAAAAATTTCATCCAACAGTGTTTTGTCACCAACGAGCCTTATTTTATTCAACAAAAAGGAGTGAAATCGAAAACCATGCTCTTCGCCGATTCTGGTTTCAATCCCTACCGGGTGGTTTTTACGGACCAAAAGTTTGCCCGCGAATTCCCTGAATTAGTGAGCGCTTTCGTGGCCGCCTCCATGCAGGGCTGGCTCGACTATGTGGAGAACGCTCCGGCCGAAACCAATGCTGAGCTTTTACGCCTCAACCCTGCCAATACTCCAGAATTTGTTGAATTTGCCATCAATGCCATGCGGGACTACCAACTAGTCTCCGGCAATCCCGAAGTGGGAGAATTTCATGCCAGGGTATCTCCTAGGCGGATACAAAGAAATATGCGCGACATGGTGGAAATTGGAGTCATCAAAAAAACGCTCCCGATGGCAGCCTATCTTTCTAACGAATTTCTTCCAGCGGAGACGCAAAAAGCCATCGCCCGGGCCGAGACCGAATAAATTTTATCCCATTTTCAATGAACGTAATTAGAAGAAAAAAGAAATTCCTTTTGGGACTGGTTTTATTACTGGCCGTTATGATTGTAGCGGGCTGCAAGAAAAAACATCACGCCACCGTCCTGAAAGATGGCAAGGAGCTAACCAAAATCATTCTGCAAACCGATTGGTACGCGCAGGCCGAGCACGGCGGTTTCTACAATGCCCTCTACAAGGGTTTTTATGAAAAGGCCGGTCTGGAGGTGGAAATTCACCAGGGCGGACCTAATTCCCTGGGGCCGGAACGCGTGGCCACGGGCAAGGCGCATTTTTCAATCACCCGGAGCGTCGAGATAATGCTCTACGCTTCCCAAGGCATCCCGCTTATCATTGTTACGGCCTACATGCAGCGCGATCCGCAGGCACTTTTGCTCCATGCAGAAAACCCAGTCAAGACCTGGAAAGACCTCGATGGCAAAATCATCATGAGCACTCCCGGAGTCTCCTGGACGATCTATCTGCAAAAGCAATTCGACATTGAGTTCCAAACCATAGCCGTGGATTACGGACTGGGGCGCTTTTTGACGGACAAGGATTTCATCCAGCAATGCTTCATCACCAACGAGCCTTATTATATGTCGGAAAAGGGCGTTGCGGTGAAAACCATGCTCATCGCGGATTCGGGTTTCAGCCCTTACAGGGTGGTTTACACCAATCGGAACTTTGCCCGTGAAAACCCAGATGCTGTGCGAGCTTTCGTAGCCGCCACCATCGACGGCTGGCGCGATTTCATTGAAAACGCACCGGACGAAACCCTACGCAAAATTTCCGAAATCAACCCCCAGATGAAGAGGGATTTTATGGCCTATGGCATCAAGGCAATGAGGGAAAACGAACTTGTTGCGGGAAAAGCGGAAAAGGGGGAGCAATCGGGCTTGATCCTTCCCCTTCGCCTGCAAAAGCAGTTCGAGGAGCTGTTGAACCTGGGTGTAATTAAAAATCGCATTCCGGCTTCCGACTATATGTCGATCGACTACCTGCCCGAGGAACTGAAAACGATCGCCCGGCAAAATCAGGATTGATGCGATTATCGACTTTACTGAAATTCCGGTACCAGAAGGCCGCGGGTAGTATTTTTTCTGTTTTACTCTTACTTTGGGCCGTATGGGGGACCGGTTGCGGTAAAATTGAGAACTCTTCCGGCCAATCGCAGGAACAGCCGCTGGAGAAGATCATCCTTCAAACCGAATGGTATGCGGAACCCGAGCATGGCGGATTTTACTACGCTTTAGTCGAAGGCTACTACCAAGAAGCCGGCCTGGATGTGGAAATCCGCCAGGGTGGCCCCAATGCCCTTGCCCCCGAAAAAGTGGCCACCGGCAAAGCCGATTTCGCTCTCTCTCGCAGCGATGAAGCCATTATCTACGCGGCCCGGAATTTGCCCGTCCGGGTCGTCATGGCCTCAATGCAGAGAGACGCCCAGGCTCTTCTTTTGCACGAAGAAAACCCTGTTGAAACCTTCTCCGATTTAAACGGCAAAACCATCATGGCCACACCTGGCGCATCCTGGATCAAGATTTTGAAAAATCGCTACGGAATCGAATTCGATACCATTCCGAACGATTACGGCATGGGCCGGTTCCTGACCGACAAATCCTTTATCCAGATGTGTTTTGTGACCAACGAGCCTTATTATGCGCGGCTCCGCGGAGCCCACCCAAAGACCCTGCTCCTAGCGGATTCCGGCTATAACCCTTATCGGTCGGTATTAACCAATCACAAATTCGCCCAGGAGCATCCCGATCTGGTTCGCGCCTTCGTGTCGGCCTCCATTCGTGGTTGGCGAAACTACATGGCGGGGAACCGATCGCGCACCAACACTCACATCGCCTCATTGAATCCACAGATGACCGAGGAGTTCATGGAATTCATCCTCGACACAATTGAAGATTACAAGCTGGTCCAAGGCTATAAGGAACAGGGAGAAAGGCTGGGATTGGTCACCGCAAAACGGATGCAAGAGCAAATGGACGCGCTGCTTGAGAACGGCATCCTGAAAAAAGCATTACCTTTGGATTCTTTTTTTACCAACGAATTCCTGCCCGATGAACTGCGCGATTGGCAGAAAGTGGGTTCGCCCCCGGCAATTGCCCTGGCCGACGAGCGGCATTCGCCGGACGATTTGAGGATCAGAGGGCCAATCCGGGGCTTCGAGCCGTATCAACCCCTTTATATCAGCTACGAGGATCTTTTAAAAATGCCGACCGAAACAATTGTCACCGACATTGTCTGGCTTGGCCAGGACCGCCAGACAACCGTCCTCGATCTCGAAACGCTGCGGGAATCCCTCGGCATTGAGGAGTTAACGGATTTCGTTCTGGCCGATTGCCGGGATGGCTATGAGGCCAATTTCGATGCCAAAGTATTAATAGAAAACAAGCCTTTCCTAGTCCTGCAAATCGATGGTTTTCCGCCTAAAAGAGGAGGCCGGGGTATGGGCGGTAATTTGTATTACCTGAATCTGAAAAATGAAAACGGAATACTTAACCCGGAACATAAAAAACCCTTCGGAGTAACCGGCCTTGAATTCACCCGCCGCCAATTCAAATTGGAAGAACTCTACCGGGGCACTCTTACCGACCTGTCCCCACAGGCCGCCCGGGGGCGGGAAATTTATGTGGGAAGCTGCCTTAGCTGCCACCGGCCCCTCTCCGGCCAGTTCGGCGGAACACTCTCCAATCGCAACCTTGAGGCGATCGCCGCACAGGCAAAATACAACCGGCAATATTTTCTCAACTGGGTGCGGGACCCGCAGGATTTAATTGAAGGCGTGGCCATGAGCCCCCATCCTTATCCCGAGGAAATGATGAACCAACTAATCGCTTTTCTGGAAAATATCCCCTGAACCAAACGATAATCGGATGCGGTCTAGCGGCCCCGGCGGATGACGGAACCTTCAAAACTGATGCGGAAGCGGTAACATTGCTTGGTCCTGGTGATAATCTGGAAAGTTTCCCGGTCGATTTTGTCTGGAATCTCATACCGGCGTATGTCCACCACAGCGTGATACCCGCGTTCGGAAAAAATGTCGATGAGCATGGCCAGGGCCAGAGAGTGGTCAAAGGTTTTTGATTCCGAATTAATATAGGCCATTCCCGATATGGCATGTGTTACCACGATGGGCAAAAATTTACTTTGTATCAACCTTACCACCTTCTTGAATAATTCGGTGTGGTTTCGCTCGTATTCGTCCAACCGCTGGATGAGCTCCTGGCGGGCGTGGATGACGATATTGCTGGCAACTGGAATAGTCTGCAGGCGTTCGTAGGTAGCGCCCTCCAGTTCGAGGGAACTTTGGTAGCGCAGCTCTTTAACGATGCGGCCCTGAACTTCCCGAATGCTTTCATGGGCATCGATAAAATGGTAGTAAAAAACTTCGCGGAGGGACTTGAGGGCCTCGTAGGTTATCTCTTTAAACGTGCGGTAACGGTTGCGGGCAGCTTCCTCGTTGAGGTCCGTTTTGCGCAGTTCTATGATATCTCCCATTCCCGAGGTGCGCACTTGCTCGTTGTGCTCCATGCACATTCGTCCCCGCAGAAGCTGCCGGTCAATGCTCTCCCCCTCATCGATGAAGAGTACCACGATATGGAAGGTGAACTTTTTCAGGTTTGTCTTGATACCCTTATCAAGACGGTTGCGCCTAAGTTGTATTACTTTATTGTACAATAGCTTAAGGCACTCCACCTGCACTTTGGTGCGGGGATAGCCATCGATAACGGCGCCGCTTTTGTATTCGGAGTCGAGCAATTTTTTAAAAACCAGGCGCGTCACCTCGCGGTCTCCCACCATGAGGCCGGCATCTTTCATCCGCACCGCCTCGGGACTTTTCAGCAATTCGCTGACGATCACCGGATGTGCCGTCATATCCCGAAAATTCATGATAAATTTAGTTTGTGTGCCCTTCCCTGCTCCGGGGGCTCCATTGAGCCAGAATAATTCGTTGGGAAAACGGATGTTATCTTCCCCGATTTCTTCCAGCAGACTCGCCCACACGGATTCAAAAATCAGATGGGCGTCCTTGATCTCGAGATCGCGGGTATTCTTTACGGTAATCTGTTCGCCGATGACAGTTTTATTCGACATTTTCGGAAAATAAATGGTTCTTCAATACTTGAATATATAAATACTTAAAAGTGAATAACTTGAAGTCGGCAACGATAATCCTCATGCTCAAATTTGCTTACCCCTACTTGGAAATGGCGGCCGCGTGGAGCGCATCTTTTTCTTGGGAAAACAAATGCGGGAGACGGCTTCTTCGAAATCGGCGACCCCGCTGAGGATGTCAACTTCCAGCCTCAAATAATAAAAAGGCAGCCCGGGAGTGAACTGCGGGCTTATGCGGACGGCGTCTTTTTCCGTCGTCACGACCATATCGAGTCCAGCCACTTTTACCTTCCCGAAGAGCTGCTTCAGCTCCCCGTTCGTAAACCGATGATGATCTAGAAAACGCTGGTTATAATACACCTCGGCTCCAAAATCCCGCAGGAATTGCTCGAAACTCTCAGGTGCCGCAATGCCGCTGAAAGCGCCGATTTTCTTCCCATGCAAGGCGGACAGCTCCAGACGACTGGTCCCGTTAACCTCTTGCAGGTATTGCGGCCGATGGGCGCAATCGATGATTTCTGAGCCGGGCTTGTAACGTTGGATGAGCGACTCCAGTTCGTAATCTCTCTGCCCATTCGACTTGGTAATGAATACGTAGGAGGCGCGCCGGATGTGCTTGATCGGCTCCCTCAATATGCCTCTGGGCAGGAGATTACCATTGCCGAAAGGGTTCGTTTTATCGATCAGCAGAAGATTCAGTTGGCCCTTGAGTCTCAGGTATTGAAAACCGTCATCGAGGATCAAGGTGTCCACTCCAAATTCTTTAATGGCAAAAAAACCAGCTTTGACGCGGTTTTTATCTACCACCACAACCACTCCGGGCAGATTTTTGGCTAACATATACGGCTCGTCCCCGGCATGGTCGGAATCGAGAAGAATGTTTTTCCCGTCGCTGACCACTTTAGGCGGAACCGGATCCCCATGGGAGATCATCCGCCACCAAACTTTCCATAGCGGTTCCTTCTTGCTTTTGTAGCCTCGACTGAGAATGGCCACATTGCGACCGCGATCGGCCAGGGACCGGGCGAATTTTTCGACCACAGGGGTTTTGCCGGTGCCGCCAACGGTCAGGTTGCCTACCACCACCACGAGACAGCCAAGGTAATGATTATGCAAAATTCGGTTTTTATAGAGAATGAGCCGGATTTGAACGATAGCGGTGAAGACCTTGGATAAAACATAGAGCAAACACTGGTAAATGGTCACCAGGCGACCCGTCCGTCTTCCGTAAACGACGTCGATGGAATATTGTTCGAAATCTTCGAACTTGCCAGCAACAGCGGTTATCAGGTTCCTGATCATACGATATGGCACATTTTGATGCTTCTCATGCGTTTCAATCAACTTGCATCGATGGTGAGGGGAGAAAAAGGTCCATTGATCGCTATGAGGAAGTCGCCTGTCTCAACCGGACTTGAAATTTTCCCCATTTTGCCGCTCATGGAAAAAATATCCACTAAATAGAGGCTGTCCCAAAAATATAAAGATTTTATAGTCAACTGGATGACGTTGATAAAAAGAGCCGGAAAGAGCAAGTTTTTGCTCGATCCGGCCAAAAAAGGGTTCTATAATTGAGTTAGCGAAAATCAATATAGCCCTTTCTATGAAAAATATAGCCATCCAATGCCTCCTGCGTCCAGCTTTAACTGTGGTCGACCGGTGCCTCGATTACGATAACTTCCGCGCCACCATTGATCGAATCGATCGGCTGCTGATCGACTCGGAGGTTGAATCGCAGGCCATTGAGCTGGCCTTGGAGGGGTGGCCGCCAATGGGTCTAAAGGCCCGGCGGCAGCGGGCCAGTTTTGCCATCAAGGCACTGCGCATGGATACGCTGGGCCGTCTGCTCGGAGGGATTTCGTTTCGGCATTTGTCGCGGGCTCTGGGCAGCAGCGATCTGTTGGCCGACTTTTGCCGTGTCCGGCAGATCGATGGCATCAGGGGCATCTCCAAAAGCACCCTGGAGCGGGCCTCGAAGTTTTTCAGCGAAGAGCAGTTGAGGGCCTTGCACCGGACCTTGACTGAGGTGGTGGCCGATGCCCTTCTGGCCCGGCAGGTGGGATTGGACAAGCCGATTGACCCCACCATTTGCCTGATCGACGGCACCTGTTTGGAGGCTAACATTCATTGGCCGACGGACTGGGTATTACTCAAGGATGTAGCCGGCACGTTGCTCAAAGCGATCCGGCTGATCCGCGAGAAGGCCGGTTTGCGCCATCGCATGCCGATCGAACCGGAGCCCTTGGCTCGGCAGATGAATCGGCTGTGCATACAGATGACCCACAGCCGGCGGCGAAAGGACAGCGCGCGGCAGCGCAAGGGTATCTTGAGGCAGATGAAAAAGCTGCTCAAACGGATCGGGGAGCATGCCCGCAGTCACCGGGAATTATTGCAAGCCTGCTGGGAGCAAAGCGATTACAGCGAAAAACAGGTCCAACAGATCCTCGCCCGGATGGAGCGCATGAGCGAGCAAATCCCGGTGGTCATCAAACAGGCGCACGAGCGGATCATTGGCGGCCGCCAGGTGAAAAACGCAGAGAAAGTCTTGAGTGTTTACGAACTCGATGGGCAGGTGATTGTGCGAGGTAAAGCGGGCCAAGAGGTCGAGTTCGGCAACACCCTGTTTTTGGGAGAAAGCGTTGAAGGGTACCTGCTGGACTGGAAACTCTACGGCAGCCGAACTCCAAGCGAAAATGAACAAATGCAAGAGAGTTTGCAAAGACAGAACCGCTTCAACCTGGAAGAACCCATAGCGGCCATGTGCGCGGACCGGGGATTTGCCTCCCAGCGGGCCCGCCGGCAGTTAGCCCAGGAGGGAATCTACGACGCGCTCTGTCCACGCGATCCGAAGCAGTTGAAAAAACGGATGGAGGAACCACTGTTCAGACAATTGCAAAAGCGCCGGGCCAGCACCGAAGGGCGGATCGGGGTATTGAAGAATCGCTGGCAGGCCGGGCGGTTGCGCAGCAAAGGCTTTGCCAACCGCTCGATCAGCGTAGCCTGGTCGGTACTCTCGCACAACCTATGGAAAGTAGCCAAGATGCTGGCCCAGCAAGACGAACTAAAAACCAAAGCGGCGGCCTAGAGAGAGCGGAAAAGCAAGGACAATACTTTTTCACAGCCTTACTGTCGGCTCATACAAAGAAAACCAGGCAACCGGACCCCAAAACCAGTATCCTAACGTCATAGGAGAGCAAAGTTGATACTCTCCCAAATGCAAATACCTCTAAAATGAGCGCCTATCAAAAGCCCTCGCAAAATCACCCTTTTGGGACAGCCTCTAAATAATGATAAAGGGTTGACGGCCTTGCGGCAGGGTCTTTTTTAGGTCAATTTCAAACAGAGTCGATGAGCTATAAACTATACATACCAGGTCCGGTGGAAGTTTCGGCGAAAACCTACGAGGCCATGGCCACGCCGATTTTCGGCCACCGCGCACCCGAATTTGCTTCGCTTTACAACCGTATCCAGCCGGGCCTGCAAACATTGTTCGGAACTTGCGACCCGGTTTACCTATTCACCAGCAGTTCCTGGGGGGCTATGGAGGCGGCCGTACGCAATGTCGTCGGCAAAAAGGTTTTAAACTGCATGTGTGGGGCATTCTCCGACAAATGGCATGATGTCAGCCGGGCCTGCGGAAAGGAGGCCGGCGCCCTGCGTTTTCCATGGGGCCGTTCCGTCGATCCGTCAGCCGTGGCCGCAGAACTGGCCACCGGTCAATACGATGCCATAACCATCGTTCATAATGAAACCTCGACCGGCCTGATGAACCCGCTGGCGGAATTGATGGAGGCTGTGCGGGATTTTCCCGAGGTAATCTCGATTGTCGATGCCGTCAGCTCTCTTGCCGCGGTTCCCATCCCAAAGGACGAATGGGGCATCGACATTTTGCTGACCGGAACACAGAAGGCTCTTGCCATCCCCCCCGGCCTGGCTCTTTGCTCGGTTTCAAAAAAGGCATTGGATCGAGCCGCCCAAATTCCCGGCCGAGGATCTTATTTCGATTTTTTGAATTTTCACCAAAATCACCTCAAGAGCATGACGCCGACCACTCCTAGTATCACTCTTATTCACGCCCTTGAATCGAAATTGAAGGAAATTTTTGAAGAGGGACTGGAAAACCGCTACGCTCGCCACGCCAAACTCAACGCCTTGGTGCACGATTGGGTAGCGCGCAATGGTTTCGCCCTCTTCCCGAAAAAGGAATTCGCTTCCAAATCGCTCACTTGCGTCGAAAATACCCGTCAAATCGACGTTCCAAAATTCATCGATCTTCTCAAGGAACGGCATAATTACGTCATTGATGGCGGGTATGGAAAAATCAAGGGCCGGACCTTCCGCATTTCCAATATGGGAAATGAAACCGAAAAAACAATCGGACAATTGCTGGACAATCTCGACAACATTCTTACCGCATTGTAATTCTTAAATTTTGAATGTCCTGAATCCTTTTTATCTTTCATAAAAATGAGTAAAACTCTAATTATAGCGGAGAAACCTAGTGTGACTCGTGATTTAACCCGCGCCCTCGGAAATTTTCGCAAGGTGGATGGTTGGTACGAAAACGATTCCTATATCATCAACTCGGCCATTGGGCACCTGGTCGAGCTGCCCATGCCCGAGGATATCGACAAAACCTTCAAATTCTGGCGCCTGGAATCGCTCCCCATTATTCCAGATACTTTTAAACTTAAGCCCATCGAGAAAACAAAATCGAAATTCAGCGAATTGAAAAAACTCATGCGCCGCGAGGATGTCAATGAGGTCATCAACGCCTGCGACGCTGGGCGCGAGGGCGAGCTCATCTTTACCTACCTCTATGAACTTGGCAAATGCAAAAAGCCGGTCAAGCGACTTTGGCTTAGTTCGATGACGCGCACGGCCATTCGGGAAGCTTTCGATAATCTGCGCAATGGCGAGGATATGCAAAACCTGCAAGATGCCGCCCGCTGCCGCTCGGAGGCGGACTGGCTGATCGGCATCAACGGCACCAGGGCGATTACCACCCGCATGTATGGCAGTAAATCCCGCGGCAATGTGGCTTCCGTCGGCCGGGTGCAAACTCCCACCCTCGCTATTGTTTTGGAGAGAGAAAGGGCAATCAACGCCTTCCAAAGAAGACCCTACTGGAAAATTGTCGGAAATTTCGAGGTCAAGGAAGGAAATTACGAAGGCTTGTATCAAAAAGATGATTTTAAAAGATCAGACGACGCCGCGGACAAACCGGATCGTATTTGGGACCGGGATAGAGCCGCCCACATTATTGAAAGTCTCGAAAACGGCGGCCCCGCCTATGTCAGCGATACTAAAAAGAGGACGCGCCAGATTGCCCCGCGTCTATATGATCTTACAACCCTGCAACGGGAAGCCAATAACCGCTTCGGGTATTCCGCCCGGCGCACCCTGAACCTGGCCCAGGCTTTGTATGAAAGACACAAGCGTATAACCTATCCGAGGACGGATTCAAGGGCGCTGCCGGAAGATTATCCAACTTTGTGTAAAAGATCCCTGGAAGCCTTCGATGGCGAAATGGGAGAACACGCGCAGAAAGTTCTCTCCCAAAACTGGGTCAAACCCAACCGGCGCATCTTTAATAATTCCCAGGTCAGCGACCACTTCGCCATCATCCCGACCGGTGACAATGAAAGCCAACTGAATGCGGATGAAGGCAAAATTTACGACATGATTGCCCGGCGTTTTATCGCCGTCTTTTATCCTCCCGCCGAATATGACGTCACAACCAGAAGAAGTGAAATAAAGGACTATAATTTTAAGACCGAGGGCAAGGTACTGATCAAAAAGGGCTGGCTCGAAGTCTATGGAAAAAATAAAAATAGCGGGATCGACCTGCCTTCCCTCTCCGCCGGGGACGGTTCTCCTGCGCAGGCCCATCTCCGCACGGTAGAGCTAAATGAGGAAGAAACCAAACCGCCGCCCCGCTACACCGAGGCAACACTATTATCAGCCATGGAGGGCGCGGGCAAGTTTGTCGATGACGAGCTATTGGCCGATGCCTTGAAGGAAAAAGGCCTGGGCACACCTGCCACACGCGCCTCCATCATTGAACAGTTGGTCAATCAGAAATATATTGAGCGGGATAAGCGCGACCTCATCCCCACTGCCAAAGCGGAGAACCTGATCGATTTTCTCAGCGCCCTCAAAGCAGGTTCCCTGACCAGCCCGTCCATGACCGGCGATTGGGAATTTAAATTGAGGCAAATCGAAAATGGGAAATTAACCCGTAAGGAATTCATGAATGGAATCGCCGAAATGACGGGAAATATTGTGGGCCGGGCAAAATCCTTTCAGGAATCCGATGCTGGGGCGCGAGAAACCGCTATTATCTCCCCCACCGACAACAAACCCATCCTGGAAACGCTTCGCACTTTCAAATCGCAGGACGAGGCCCTCGTTATCTACAAAACGATTGGTGGACGCAAGTTTAATGAAGCAGAGATCAAAACCCTAATCGAAGAAAAACAAATTGGTCCAGTGGATGGGTTTCGATCCAAGGCCGGAAAACCCTTTACCGCCCGGCTCATTCTGAGCCCCGAAAACAAAGTCAAATTTGTATTCGATAATAACGACAACGGCGAACCCGAAGAACCCATCGACCTGGCAAGCCTAACCCACATCGGCACCTGTCCCAAGGATGGGGGCAAAGTGCTGGCCGCTCCCAGAGCCTTTGCCTGCGAGCATACCTTCGGCGACAAACGATCCTGCGATTTCAGGATTTTCCGCACTATGCTGGGGAAGGAATTGCCCGAGCAAGAAATCAAGAATCTACTCCAAAACGGAAAAACCGGCCTCATCGAAAGATTCCTTTCCAAACGAACCAAAAAGCATTTTTCCGCTTTTCTAACGGTCAACAAGAGTGGTCGTATCGGTTTTGAATTTCTCCCGCGCGACAATTCGAAAAAGAAAAAAAGCAAAGCCAAAAGCAAGAAGGCGAAAACCTGACATTTTTCGGGATCGATTTTAACTTAAATTTTCCAAGGAAAAAAAACTGCCATGCCCATCGCCACACCAAAACAATTTGCCCAAATGCTGGATGCCGCCCAACAGGCCGATTACGCCTACCCGGCCGTCAATTGCAGCTCGATTATTACCATCAACGCCGCCCTCAAAGGTTTTGCCGATTGCAAATCCGACGGGCTCATCCAATTTTCCACCGGGGCGGGGCAATTTGCCTCCGGCCTAAACAACAATAATCCCACTTACGGCTGCATTCTTTTGGCCGAAGCAGCCCATCGTCTGGCCGAACAATACGACGTTGTCATCGCATTAAACACGGACCATTGCCAACCCGAAAAAGCGGAAAGCTTTTTGCAACCCCTGATCGAGGAAACGGCCAAACGCCGGGCTCGAGGCGAAAGCAATCTGTTTCAAAACCACATGCTCGACGCCTCCGCCCTTCCTCTCGAGGAGAACATGGCCTTGAGCAAGGAGTATCTCAAGCTTTGCGCCGAACAGGAGATCATTCTCGAAGTCGAGGCCGGAGTTGTCGGGGGCGAGGAGGACGGCGCAGCGGGCAGCGAGGACACCCCTTCGGAAAAAATGTACACCACACCGGAGGATATGGTCGCCGTTCATGAAGCGCTCCACGGGCTGGGCCGTTTTACCTTTGCAGCCACTTTCGGCAATGTGCATGGTCATTACAAACCGGGCGCTGTCCAACTGCGGCCCGAAATTCTCCAACAAGGCCAGGAAGCCGTCATCTCACGTTATGGGCCCGAGGCTGAATTCGATTTGGTTTTCCACGGCGGTTCAGGCAGCGAGTTATCGCAAATCCGGGAAACGCTTGCCTACGGTGTCATCAAAATGAACATCGATACCGACACTCAGTATGCTTTCACTCGGCCCATCGCTGATCACATGTTGAAAAACTACGACGGCGTCATGATGATTGACGGAGATATCGGCACCAAAAAATCCTACGATACCCGCTCCTACCTGAAAAAAGCGGAGGCCGCCATGGCCGCCAGGGTCAGTCGTGGCTGTGACGACCTGCGATCGACCGGCCATACTTTGTTCGGCCAAATTTAATCGCTTCGTTTATTTTCAGGACTTCAGGGCAGCCAGGGGTATTTCCTGAAATCAGGTTCGCGCTTTTCCAGAAAGGCGCGGTGGCCCTCGCTCCCCTCCTCCGACATATAATAGAGAAGAGTGGCGTTTCCGGCCAGCTCCTGCAACCCGGCTTGACCGTCCACATCGGCATTAAAAGCCGACTTCATACAGCGTATGGCTAAGGGGCTTTTTTCCAAAATCTCTTTGGCCCATTGGACTCCTTCGCTCTCCAGATCCTCGACCGGCACAACTTTGTTGACCAATCCCATTTCGAGCGCTTCCCGTGCGTTGTAGCGGCGGCACAGGTACCAGATTTCCCGCGCTTTTTTTTGCCCTACGATTCGCGCCAGGTAACTCGCGCCAAACCCGGCGTCAAAACTGCCCACCCGCGGTCCCGTTTGTCCAAAGACGGCGTTGTCTGCCGCGATGGTCAGATCGCAAACCACATGCAACACATGCCCCCCACCAATGGCAAAACCGGCCACCAAGGCAATAACCACCTTGGGCATAGAACGGATAAGCTTTTGTAAATCGAGCACATTGAGCCGCGGAGTCCCCTCCTCGTCCTTATAGCCGGCCTTGCCGCGAACGCTTTGGTCGCCCCCAGAGCAAAAAGCGTATTTGCCATCGATGTGCGGCCCGGCGCCGGTCAGCAAAACAACCCCGATGCGCGGGTCCTCACGGGCGTTGGAAAAAGCGTCGATCATATCCATTACCGTTCGAGGGCGAAAGGCATTGCGCTTCTCCGGACGGTTAATGGTCACCTTGGCGATACCATCCATCTTTTCATAGAGAATATCCTCGTAAGTTTTAGCCGTTTCCCAGTGCATTTCTATCTTTCTGTATATTTGATAAACTTCAAACTAGCCGGGCCGCCATTTCAGAAAAGTTTTTTCGGCGCCACCAGGTGTCCTTTTTCCTGTCAGTAATAATTTCAATAATGCGGATGCCCGTTTTGGGCAATTGTTTTACCAAACTGGCAGGAGGGTCCAAATTTTTCAATTTCAAATATTCAACCCCATAAGCGCCCGCTAATTTGCTAAAATCGACCGATTGGGGAGTGGCAAAAAATTTCTCGAAAGGCGGATCGAACTTGGCTACCGGCAATGTTTCAAAGATGCCCCCTCCATTGTTATTGATGAGAATGATGGTCAAATGGCCCTTAAAATCCTTCGAAATGAGAAAACCATTGATGTCGTGTAGAAGGGCCAAATCTCCGGTCAGCAAAACGCCACCTTTTCTATTGTCATGGGCCATCCCCAAAGCGGATGACAATGTGCCGTCGATACCGTTCGCCCCCCGGTTGCAATAAACTTGCACGGCCCGGTTTGCCGGTTCCCAAAAATATTCCATGTCGCGCACCGGCATGGAGTTGGCCACGAATAAGGGAGTCCCTCGCGGCAGGGAGCGGGACAAAATCGAGGAAACCTTACCCTCGAATGAAAACCGGCAATCGCGCAACCGGCTCCTCATCCCGCGCAAGGATTTGCCTTCAAGTTTTTTCCACCGCTCGGTCCAGGAATTACTTTTAGCGCCCGTCAACTCAAGGGAAGCAACCAGCGCTTCCACCGGCAGTCGAAAATGAAGGGTCTCCCTGTGTAAGGGGTCGAGATTGTCCTGCCCCGGATCAATGATAAAGGTTGGGCCAGGATTCGATTCCAACCACGCCCGCAATACCTTGCTCGTGGGCGGAATCCCCAGGCTAAGGACAACCTTGGGCCGGAGTTCCCCTGCCAGGGCGTCATTCCGCAAAATCAAATCATATTGCGTTATGAGCAGCGGAAATTCTTTTTTATAATTGCGCAAAGGGCTGAGGGCATCGGTCAACACGGGCCAGCCGGTGGCTTTCGATAATTGGGAAACCGCCTCAACATACTCGCCGGTATTTTCCGGCTGCACGGCTCCTACCGAAATAAGGCCCTTTCCCTCTTCTGCTATCGCCTTGATCAATGCTTGCCAAGCGGGATCCTCTTTATGGTTCACTCCCTTCAATTGCACGGGAGGAGGCGGCTTTACGGAATCGACCAAATTCTTCAAAAAAGATTCGTCAATAATAGCCGCATCATCGGCCTTTTCCTCCGGCCCCAGCGGGTCCCGAAAGGGAATATTCAAATGCACCGGGCCGGCAGCAGGAAACAGGCTGCGCTCGAAACCGTGAACCAAAGTCTGTCGCAAATACCGAAGCCGCAACGGTTCCACCGATGGCATGGACAGCTCTTTATACCAGTTGCCATAATCCCCATAAATCTTCACCTGGTCGATCGTCTGGCCGGAAGAACACTCCCGCATTTCCGGCGGTCGATCAGCGGTCAGAACCAGTAACGGAACCCGGCTCATACTGGCCTCGATAACAGCCGGATAATAATTGGCCGCTGCCGTGCCTGAGGTGCAAACCAAAGCCACCGGTTCTCTCTTTCTACGAGCCAACCCCAAAGCAAAAAAAGAAGCCGAACGTTCATCCAGAACAGATATCGCCTTCAATCCCACATGGCGGCTGAAGGCGAAAGCCAAAGGCGTCGAACGCGACCCCGGAGACACCACCACATACCGCAACCCCAATCGCCAAAGCGTCTCAGCCGCCACCGCACCCCAAACCGAATTCACATTGCTGCGGCTTAAAGTATCGAAAACTGGTTCATTCATTCCCATACCTCATTCATTCCCATACCTTTCAGCGAAGATTAGCCAGCAGGGCCTTCAGTTTCAAGTTGGTTTCCTGGCGCTCTTTGGGGGGGTCGGAACCTTGCACGATGCCGTTTCCGGCGTAGAGGCGGGCGCGATGGCCGTCGATTAGGGCGGAGCGGATGGCCACAACCATTTCACCTTCGGCCCGATGGTTGAACCAGCCCAAAGCTCCGGCGTAGAGTCCACGGTCGAATTTTTCGATTTCAGGAATTTCCGGGAGGGCTTTTTCACGCGGCGAACCGCCCACCGCCGGTGTCGGGAACAACTCGGCCAGAATGTCGAGAAGATGGATGCCGGGGGGAATTTCAGCTTCAATGGGCGAACGCAAATGTTGCACATTGGACAATGGCAAGAGCCTGGGTTGATCCGGAGCGTTCGCTTCCAGACCAAGGTTTTTCAAGCGGCGAACAATGGAATCGAGGACCACCCGATGCTCATGCAAGTCTTTGGGGCTCTCAAGCAGGCTTCGGGCCAGACGGGCGTCCTCCCGGGCGGTTTTGCCCCGGCCGGCTGTGCCCGCGAGGGCTTCGGTTTGCAGCCTGTTGTTTTCCACCAGCAGGAGGCGTTCGGGGGAGGCCCCAATAAAACTTTGACCCCGGCCATTCCCCACCGAAAACGAATAACAACCCGGATAAACCTCGCGCAGCCGGTTGAGGGATTGGAGCGGACGCAGGGCCGTTCCGGTTGAAATATCGACCGCCCGAGCCAGCACGATTTTTTCATAGCGCCCCTCTGCAATGCGGGCCAAGCCTGTTCGCACCGCTTCCTCGAAACCGCCCTCGCCTTGCGCCTCGGTTATTTCCAATGGTTCGCGTTCCGGCCCGTCCATCGAGTTTTCCACCGATTTATAATCGAAGGAGGAAAACTTGGCGTGGGCGGCCCAGATTTTTTGAGCCAGGGCCGCCAAATCGCCGTCCGGTTCAACCATGGCATTGGCCACCGCCGAATAGGAGCCGCCCCGGCGAGCCACCTGCCAGCGGGGTACGAATACGGTGGCCGGAGGGAAATAAGACTCCTCGCCCGATTCATCAAAAAAAGCAAAGGCGCAATAGAAATGAGGGCCGCTCAAGGGCAAATGTAAATCGCCCACGGCAATGGCATGGGAAAGGGTTTCCCGGGCAAACCGCCGGACGGCCTCAAACCGCCCCGGCCCGAAACAGGTTTTTGCAACGATGGCTTCAGCACCGGCCACGGCAATTTCACGGGATGGCTGCTCCAGGTAAAAATGCAGTTCCCCCGGCTCGAAGATGGATTCCAGAACGGCCAGCGGGTCGATGTGTTTTACCCCCAGGGAAATGCTCGCCAGTTTGGGATGTTGATCCCTGCGAGCCCCATCACGGCAGCCTTTCAAAAATAACCGGAGGGCCTCAAAATCCCTCGAAGAATGCCCATCTGGAGGAATTATTTTCACCAATAAACGCTTCCTCGGGGTAAAATTAGTTCACTCGGATATTTCTCAATCCGTTTATTTGCGGGTTTTTGGAAAGAGGATGGCAGCTTTACCCAAAGTATTGCCCTGCAACCTTTCGCTCCAGTCCAAATGGCCCTTCCAGGTAGAAATGGCCGGACTTCCCAGAAGATCGTAGATTTTCCCGCTGGTTTCCGGAATCACCGGCATGAGTATCGTTGCCGCTAGGCGCAGACTCTCGGCCATTGAAGCGAGAGCCGTCTCCAGACGTTGACGATCCTCGGGAGATTCCGATTTAGCCAGTTTCCAGGGAGCCCGCGTCTCGGCATAGCGATTCACGGAACCGATGAACTGTAAGGTCCGCTCCAATGCCGTATGCAATCGAAATCCCTCATACAGCCCGGCGATTTCCTTCTGCACCGTACCCCAGGCTGCCCGCAGGTCATTTTCCGGCTCTTCAGATACCTGAGTCGCCGGCACGACTCCTTCGCAATAACGATGCGTCATGTTGAGCAGGCGGCTGACTAAGTTGCCCAGGTCGTTGGCCAGATCGCTGTTGTAGCGCGACATGAATTTTTCGAGCGTAAAATCGCTGTCCTGACCGACATTCATTTCCCGCGTCACATAGTAACGAAAGGCATCGGCACCGAATTCCTCGATCAAATCCAGCGGATCGATGGTTTCTCCCTCGCTTTTGGACATTTTTTTACCTGAAGTTGTCCAAAATCCGTGCACCAGAAAGCCACCCGGAGGCTCGATTCCCCCCGCTTTCAACATAATCGGCCAATAAACCGAATGGGGCGGCACCAGGATATCCTTGCCGATCACGTGGCGGTTGGCGGGCCAATAGGTCTCGAAATCGGGTGTGCCCGGTGGCATTGCGGATAGGTAATTAAGAACGGCGTCGAACCACACATAGGTCACGTAATCCTCATCGAAGGGCAATGGTATCCCCCAGGAAAGCCTCTCCTTCGGGCGTGACAAACAGAGGTCGTTAACCGGCTCCTTGAGAAATTCGAGAACCTGATTGGCCCGGAATTGCGGGAAAATAAATCCCTCGTGCGACTTGATATGCTCGATCAGCCAATCCTGATATTTGCCGAGGCGGAAGAAATAGTTGGGCTCGGTAATTTCAACCACTTCGCCGTAGATTTCCGGCCATTGCCCGTCGACCTTCTCCTTTTCGAGGATGAATTGCTCGGCCCTGATGCTGTAAAAACCCCGGTAAAAATCCTTGTAAATATCCCCCTGCTCGTAGAGTTTTTGCAATAAATTCTGCACCACCTTTTTGTGACGCTGTTCCGTGGTGCGGATATAGTCGTCATTGGATATATTGAGCCGTTTAAGCAAATCCAGGAACTCCGCCGCGATTTCGTCCACAAACTCCTGAGGCTCGACACCCTTTTTCTGAGCGCTTTGCTGCACCTTCAACCCATGCTCGTCGAGGCCCGTCAGAAAACGCACATCCAGTCCCTGCAAGCGCTGGAATCGCGCCACTACATCGGCCAGCACCTTTTCATAGGCATGGCCCAGGTGCGGCGAGCCGTTGGCGTAGTCGATAGCCGTGGTTATGTAAAAAGTTTTCATCGGTAATGAATGGAACGGGGGTAAATATTCTTCAGCGGGCAGTTGTGGAGAAAAAGAAGCTAAACGGCAAGTCCGCGAATGCCTAATTTTTCAGCCAGCTTTCTTCCCGGATGAGAAAATTGAGCGTTTCCCGGTATTCCCCTAATTCGCCCCAAAAATGAACTTCGGCCCCATTGCCCATGTTATGCAGGGCATCGCGAATTTCTTTCATGAATGAGCCGACCGTAAAATAGCGATCCCCAATCCTCACCCCGGTCTCTCTCTCGCCCACAATCAAGACCCCTTTAACCTCGTAAACCTTACCAAACCGCTCTCCCAACCCGGCGTCCGGTATTTCCGCCAGTTCTTCCATCGGCCCTACCGCTGTTGCGTCCAGGCCCTTATAGTCAACCAGCAATGGCTCGCTTTTATTACCGTTGCCATCAGGCACGCCAGGGTCTTCCAGGGAGACAGATCGATCCGCATCATTATCCTCAACCGTGCGAAATCGGGCCCCAACCGGAAAATGGTCCGAATAACCGCCGCCGTCCGGTCCAAAAAAGCTCCACCTTCTGGGCTCGCCAAACGCCTCTCCCGCATTCAACCCCGCTACCGACAAAACGAAATAGGAATTATCCACGTATTGGACGCCCTTGAAGTCATACAATCCACGAGTTAGCATCAGCGTCCCCCATCGGCCCCTATAAACTTCACTGCCCCTCTTCCCCGCCGGGACTTCCAGCCAGAGATTGTAAAGGTCAACTTCATCATCCTCAAGTAGGGCTTTTTCATCCTCACGCGAACGTAAAACGTCATTCAATGCGGTTTGCTTCATCGCCGGGTTGCGGTCTTTCTGGTCGTAATAAGAATTGAAATCGCCCCCCAAAATAATGTCGGCTGACGGATTTTCTGCCAACAACTCGTCCAGCCTCTTACGCAAAACACCCGCGTTCTGAATACGCAAAGCTTCGGTGCCGGGGTTGGAAGCGCCTGATTTCCAATGATTGTCGAAAATCACCAGCAAATGCCCATCCACCGATAGCCCAACTTCGAGAATATCCCTGGCCCTCTCCAATGGATGAAACTTCGCGTATTGGATGGGAAACCTGGAAAAAACGACATTATTCTGCACCGTTCGCTCCTCCAGAGGAACCGACGCCACCGGTTTTATCACATGATACCCGGCCAGTCCATTATCCTCCATATATTTAAGCAAAAGCGCTTCCACCGGCAGCCCCCCGATGGCATCGTCAAAACCGGTCGTCAATAGGACATCGACCGTGGTGTCGGCATATTCACCTAAAAATACCTCATAATCGGCAACCCCGGATTCGGGAGTACGATCCAGTTCAATCTCCTGAAACAGGATAATCTCCGGCCCCTTTCCCTCATCAACCAAAGAAAGTATGCGCCCGATATTGCGAATTTTTGTCAGCACCTTGCGCGGAGTATAGGCAAAGTCTGACGGCTCATCATCATCTTCATCAACGGCGTATTGACTATACCTGGCAATCCCATCGGCATCGAAAAGATTCTCCACATTATAAACCAGCAACGTAAACTCCCGCCCCAAACCAACATTCGAGCCCAAAAGCAAACCCAACGCAACCAACACCAAGCAGTTAACCCCCCCCCAATTCAAAAAATTCATTTTTAAAAGAAAATATTCAGCATTCATCAATCTAAGGTATCCATTCAGTAGTTAATAAAAAAAGCAATCCCGCCCAATAAAAAATCATCCAGAATCCAATATCCATATTCATCCGTAGTTAGAGGCTGTCCCAAAAATATAAAGATTTTATAGTCAACTGGATGACGTTGATAAAAAGAGCCGGAAAGAGCAAGTTTTTGCTCGATCCGGCCAAAAAAGGGTTCTATAATTGAGTTAGCGAAAATCAATATAGCCCTTTCTATGAAAAATATAGCCATCCAATGCCTCCTGCGTCCAGCTTTAACTGTGGTCGACCGGTGCCTCGATTACGATAACTTCCGCGCCACCATTGATCGAATCGATCGGCTGCTGATCGACTCGGAGGTGGAATCGCAGGCCATTGAGCTGGCCTTGGAGGGGTGGCCGCCAATGGGTCTAAAGGCCCGGCGGCAGCGGGCCAGTTTTGCCATCAAGGCACTGCGCATGGATACGCTGGGCCGTCTGCTCGGAGGGATTTCGTTTCGGCATTTGTCGCGGGCTCTGGGCAGCAGCGATCTGTTGGCCGACTTTTGCCGTGTCCGGCAGATCGATGGCATCAGGGGCATCTCCAAAAGCACCCTGGAGCGGGCCTCGAAGTTTTTCAGCGAAGAGCAGTTGAGGGCCTTGCACCGGACCTTGACTGAGGTGGTGGGCGATGCCCTTCTGGCCCGGCAGGTGGGATTGGACAAGCCGATTGACACCACCATTTGCCTGATCGACGGCACCTGTTTGGAGGCTAACATTCATTGGCCGACGGACTGGGTATTACTCAAGGATGTAGCCGGCACGTTGCTCAAAGCGATCCGGCTGATCCGCGAGAAGGCCGGTTTGCGCCATCGCATGCCGATCGAACCGGAGCCCTTGGCTCGGCAGATGAATCGGCTGTGCATACAGATGACCCACAGCCGGCGGCGAAAGGACAGCGCGCGGCAGCGCAAGGGTATCTTGAGGCAGATGAAAAAGCTGCTCAAACGGATCGGGGAGCATGCCCGCAGTCACCGGGAATCAGTCACCGGGAATTATTGCAAGCCTGCTGGGAGCAAAGCGATTACAGCGAAAAACAGGTCCAACAGATCCTCGCCCGGATGGAGCGCATGAGCGAGCAAATCCCGGTGGTCATCAAACAGGCGCACGAGCGGATCATTGGCGGCCGCCAGGTGAAAAACGCAGAGAAAGTCTTGAGTGTTTACGAACTCGATGGGCAGGTGATTGTGCGAGGTAAAGCGGGCCAAGAGGTCGAGTTCGGCAACACCCTGTTTTTGGGAGAAAGCGTTGAAGGGTACCTGCTGGACTGGAAACTCTACGGCAGCCGAACTCCAAGCGAAAATGAACAAATGCAAGAGAGTTTGCAAAGACAGAACCGCTTCAACCTGGAAGAACCCATAGCGGCCATGTGCGCGGACCGGGGATTTGCCTCCCAGCGGGCCCGCCGGCAGTTAGCCCAGGAGGGAATCTACGACGCGCTCTGTCCACGCGATCCGAAGCAGTTGAAAAAACGGATGGAGGAACCACTGTTCAGACAATTGCAAAAGCGCCGGGCCAGCACCGAAGGGCGGATCGGGGTATTGAAGAATCGCTGGCAGGCCGGGCGGTTGCGCAGCAAAGGCTTTGCCAACCGCTCGATCAGCGTAGCCTGGTCGGTACTCTCGCACAACCTATGGAAAGTAGCCAAGATGCTGGCCCAGCAAGACGAACTAAAAACCAAAGCGGCGGCCTAGAGAGCGGAAAAGCAAGGACAATACTTTTTCACAGCCGTACTGTCGGCTCATACAAAGAAAACCAGGCAACCGGACCCCAAAACCAGTATACTAACGTCATAGGAGAGCAAAGTTGATACTCTCCCAAATGCAAATACCTCTAAAATGAGCGCCTATCAAAAGCCCTCGCAAAAATCACCCTTTTGGGACAGCCTCTAGGCTACAAACCGTTGCGCTATGACGGCCTGAGAAAAGCCCTCCTCGGTCTGACCACCATTGAAGAAGTCGAAAGGCTCGCCGGGTTCGAATGGGCCACCTGAGAGGCCCGCAGCTTATTCCAAAGTCAAACCGCTGGGTTCGTAGGGCACATCCTCGTTGAGGCTGAAGTAGTGAAGCCAGCGGAAGGTTTCAAAGGAACCCGTGCCCACGTAATACCAGAGCCAGGCCGCTCCTTCGGCTTTGTAGAGAAATCGGTAAAGGCCGTTATTACTGGTCCAGAACCAGCCCAGTTTGTCGTCCCAAAACCAGATCGAGGATTGCGACTGGCCCGAATTCCATATCCAGCCATGCTCGGCATGGAAAATCCAGGGGTAGCTTTGCGTGTTGACGGCGAAGTCTCCGAACCAGTCCGAGCGGACCCAGTCATCGAAAAGAAATTTCACATCGGCCCAAAGTGGAGGCAGGGTTTTATCGGCCAGTTGCCGACCCGTATGCTCGCTATCATGGGAAAATTGCGGCCAGGTTTCCAGGGCTGGGGCCAGGCCGGTTTCGACCGCGTATAAATTTCCATCGAAGACTCCGATGTAAACTTTGCCGTTTGCGCTCAGGGTGGGGGAGGAATCTATTACGTCGGGAAGCGTCAACTGCCACCGGAATTGTCCGTCAAAGGAGTAGGAAAATAAACGGCTGTCGCCGTCGCCAACAAAAGAGGCAAAGTAAACATTCCCTTCGGCATCGACCGCGGGGGAGCTATAGACAATCTCGCCCACCGCAGCCGACCAGGATTCCACCCCGTCGGTGTCGAGGGCGTAAAAATAACCGTCGCGGGAAGCAAAATACAGGTTCCCGAACACATCGATGGCCGGAGAGCTATCCACTTCCCCTTCCGCTTCAAATTTCCAGCGCAAGTTTCCATCCGCATCGACCGAGTAAAAAAAGTAATTGTCGGAGCCGAAATATATATTCCCATCCGCGTCGATGGCTGGCGATGAAAGGATATGATTGTCCCGGTTGGCCACCGTATCGGTCGTAAAGGTCCATTTTTGCGTACCATCGGGATTCAGGGCGTAAAGGTTGCCGTCGTAACAGCCGAAATAGATGGTGCCGTCCTCTGCCAGGGCAGGGGAGGAATCCAGTTCATCGGGGGCTAAAAACTCCCATTTGAGGGAACCGTCCGCATTGAGGGCGTAAAAACTGGCATCGGAAGAACCGAAATAGATGGTGCCGTCGGTGCCAATGGCAGGGGAGGCAATGATCAGGCTATCGGTTTCAAACCTCCAGAGTTCATTTCCGGTTTCCGCGTCGAGGGCGTAGAGGTTGTTATCCCAGGAACCGACATAGAGGACACCACCCGAACCCAGGGCCGGAGACGAGTCGAACCAGTCTGCGCCGGTAAAGGCCCATTTTTGCGACCCATCGGCATTGACCGCGTATAGTTTGTTGTCTTCTGAACCGATGAAAATGGTCTCCGAATTGGAAACGGCGGCTGATGAAAAGAGGATTCCTGCGGTGGAAAATCTCCACAATTCCTCCCCTTGTTCCTGAGCTTCAGCCAAGTTAATGGCAAACCGGAAAATAATGAGAAAAAAGGCGATCAACAATTTGAGGAAAGGTCTCTGATTTTTCATGGAAATGGTAAAGCTTCGGGATCAGGCGTCTTTGACCGCCGATTTATCAAGGGTGAGTAAAAAACAGGCGCCGCCGGTTCCATTTTTCTCCAGGGAAAGCTCCCCGCCGATGTGCCCGGCCAACTGCCGGCTGATGGCCAGGCCAAGCCCGGAACCTCCGGGTTTGCTTGATTTGCAGGGTGTGAACAGGTTTTCCAGCATGTTCCGCGGAATCCCCGGTCCGGCGTCGGTTACCCGGAGGTATAGTTTTTCCTCATTGCCTTCCATCGTAAAGCGGATCTCTTTGCCCGCCGGAGTCGCTTCTACGGCATTTTGCACCAGGTTCATGAGGATGAGCATGAGCAGGTTGCCCCGCCGGTTGGCCAGGCGAGCCTCCGGCGTTTTCTCGTTTGCCGAAAACAAGACACCTGATTTTTTGGCCGCCGGTTCCGCTTTCGAGACGATCAATTCCCTGATCTCGGCAAGCGTGTAATCATAGTCCGAGGCGCTTTCCTCTTCCTGTAAAATATCCACGATTTCCCTTATCATGTCCTGCATCCGGCGGGTGGAGTCGATGGCCAACTGCCACTCCTCGCGGTTGCTATCGACTGGTTCCGCGTTGCTGCCGCTGATAAAATCCTGCAAGCCGGACAAGGGGTTTTTCAAACCGTGCACGAGGTGCGATGCCACCGCCCCGATGGCCGAGGTTTTGGCCATCATGGACAGCTCCGCATTGGCCGCCAGGAGGCGCTGACCGCGTTCCTCGACCTCTTCATAAGCTTTTCGAAGCCGGCCAAATGCCCATAAAAATACCGCCATGATCAAAAAGCTTCCCGTCGCCAAGGCAATCCCGGCCTGCCACCCCAGGTTGGCGTCCAAAGCGGTGAATTGTGTGGCGATTTCCTGGCCGTCCAACAGGTACTGGGCAATACCGAGCAATTGGGAGGAATCTGCGCGATGCAGGGGGGCAATCACCTCCAGCAAAGGATAACCCGCATGATCGGAACTTTTTTCCGAAGCGATGAAGTAATCCTCGATGCGGCCTGATGGATAATAACGGCTGATGGGTTTCATCCGCCCAATTTTCTGGAGGTCTTCCTTTGACAACTCACCGAGCAGGAAATCACCGGGCACTGCTTGCGAAAACTTTCCATCCGGTTCGAAGATTCTGACCGCGAGGACACCCTTAAGCTCAGAGGTGTTCAACACAACCTTGAGCAGATCGGTTTCCATTTCCAGGAGCGGATCGTTTAAAAAATCATCCTCGGCCCGTGAAATTTCCATCAGCGCGACGGGGTAGAGCACTTCCGCATCCCTGGCCACGATCTGGTTGCGAACCTGTGAGCGCAGCTTCAGGCTGACCGCCGCCACAATGAGGGCGAAAACGAGCAAAGTGGCCAGCGTCGCCGCAATCGGCACCGGGCCGACAGCCAAACGCCACCGGCGGGTATTAATTTTCCCCCTGTTTCCTTTTTGCGCCAATGTTTAAAAAGTCCTTTCGAAGCCTAAATTTATCACATTTTGCCTGAATTCGTCTTCAATCCGGTTGGACAGGCTTTCCTCATGCGACCATTGGATAAAGATATTCCATTTTTCCGAGATATTTTTATTAACCCTGACCAGAGCGGAAAGGTCGTTCCTTTGGTAGAGGCGGTTATCGGAAAAATCCACCGTTTTCACACCATAGTGGTTGAATGAGTAATTGAATTCTCCCACCAGGCTCCAGGATTTTTTTTCCAGGCGCACTTTCTGGCTGATCTTGTAGCGATCGTAATCGCTGTATCCCACTCCGTTGTCCCGATTTAGTTTGAGGGTAAATTTTGTCGTTGTCTGTAACCATTTTTCCCCCATCCAGTCCTGCTTCCAGATGACCGATGCTTCGTGCCACTGCCATTGCAGGTTGGTGTGCTCAATGGAAAATCCATTCTCGTCCCGCTGTGTGCGCTCATCGTAAATTTTGCGTCCCGTCTTGAAACCAAGTTCCAGTTTTCCTCCAAAAGAAAACCCTTTTTGGTAGGACAGCCGGGCAAACGGATCGGTGTAATCGTCACCGGAATCCTGAAAATAATTACGCTGGGCACCTCCTTCCAGTTGCAGGTAGGAGTTGTCGGAAAGATTCCAGCGGGCAAAAGGGGCCATATCGAACTGCTTGAATTTCAACGTCGTGGACTCGATTTCGAGGTCTGAGCGGGAAATGTCGAACACCTCGTCGGCATAGGTGAAGGTAAACTTGTAGCCGCCGGAAAGCGTATGCCCCGGATTCCAGGCCACTCGATTTTGCAGGATGACCAGGTTTTCCCTATCGACCCCTTCCGCATCCGGGTAATAATACTGCTCACCCAGGAAATACCAGTAACTGTCTTTGCGCCCCTCATTCGATATTTTCCATATAAACCCCTCCAGCGAAACGCTTATAAAGGGGCTGCTTTCCTCGGCAAAAGCGCCCTGTAAAACATTATCGTTATAGCCGCCTTGCACCAGTAGGGTGAATTCCTTACTCCAGGAAGAGGTATTTGTTTCTTCACCCGGTTCCGCTCCGGCGATCATGGCATCAAGCTGGGCATCGCTGAAATCGACCGGAGTAACCGCTGCCGCTGCCGCTGTAACATTGAGCGAGTTTTGAGCGTTTCCGCCGGAATCATTATTGATAAAATTGGCCTGCCCCAAAGTTAAATCAGTCACCAAACTGAAAGCTAAAACGATGGGGCCGATTTTAAACATGCAACGGCAACTGATTATTAAGCTGAAATAATTTCGGTCGTTTAATGACTATTTTAATACAGCTTCTTAGCCAATAAACAAAGGGGCGGCAGAGAAGGTTTCAAATGTAAAAAGAAAGCAGGCGGCTTCTTTGAAACCGCCTGCCATTACCGGCAAACCCCTTAGCCGGATTTATTTTTGGAATGAATTGTTACTCAACCGCCGTCTCCGTCTCCAGTGTCGGTCACGCGATCCCTGATTTGGTCGCGCAATTCCCGGCGAAGCTCTTTCTGTTCATGTAAACGCTGCCTTTGTTCTTCGCGGAAAGCCTGGATGGCTGCCTCACGTTCTTCGCCCGTTAAATCCTTGATTGATTCAAGAAATTCATGCCTATCCTGCCGCAAGGCCTGTCTTTCGGCCTGAAAATCATCCCGTCTGGACTGGAATTCCGGAGGCAATGGCCGGTGACGTGGCGGCAGCGGCCGATCCCCGCGAACATCCTTCAGTTCTTCCCTGATTTCAGTGGCCAAGTCACGTTGGCTGGCGATGCGGTCGGCATTCTCTTCGCGGAAAGCCTGCACTGTTTCGCGAATTTCCTCGCGGTCAGGATCCTCCAGGGCGGCAATCGACTCTCTCAGTTCTTCCCTTAAGGCACCCTTTTCATCCCGGTAGGAATCGATTTTTTCCCTCAATTCATCGGTCAGTTCGGGTAAATCCGGCCGTTGCACCTGATGTGACCGCCGAAAACACTACCATTGCCAGTGAGAGTCTTTCTGGAGAAATTACCGGAAAGACCTATGAAGCAAAAAAGATACACCCCTGAACAAATCATAACGATACTGCGCGAAGTAGACGCAGGCAAAGGCATTCAGGATGTCTGTCGGTCCCACAATATCAGTCCTCAAAGCTACCATCGTTGGCGTAAAAAGTATGGCCGCATGGAGCTGCGTGACGCCAAGCGGCTGAAGGAGCTGGAGCGCGAGAACACACAGCTTAAGAAGATTGTAGCCGAGCAGATGCTGGAGAACCGTGTGCTCAAGGAGGTGAACGCAAAAAAATGGTAGGCCCGAAGCAGAAAAAGGAAGCGGTGAAGCATGTATTGGCCCAAGGGTCGTGCTCGCTGCGTCGGGCCTGTCAGTATTTTGGGTTGCACCGCTCAACCTACCTGTATGAACCCAAGAAAGCTACTGAGTATAGGCATAAACTGGTGGCACGCATCATTGCCTTTTCGAAGAAGCATCCGCGCTATGGCTATCGTCGGATCCGCGCTTTGTTGACCCATGAAGGTTGGCCCGTGAGTCGCAAATTCGTCCAAAAAGTGCGTCGTTTCGAAGGACTGGGTGTGCGGCCGTCTGGCAAGCGCCGTCGCCGGCAGGGCCAATCCACGGCTACCCCGACCCGAGCAGTGCAGCCCAACCATGTGTGGAGTTGGGACTTCGTGGCGGATCGCACCGACCGGGGCGGTCCGCTCAGGCTCTTGACACTGATCGATGAACATACCCGTCAATGCCTGGCCATTAAGGTTGCGCGCTCACTGAAAAGTGCCGATGTGGTAGAGGTATTGAACGATGCCATAAGAGAGAACGGCAAACCTCAGTGCATCCGCTCGGACAACGGATCGGAGTTTATAGCCCACCAAGTCAAAGAAGAACTGCAGCGACAGGAAATTGCCATCGCATACATTGATCCAGGAAGCCCTTGGCAGAATGGACATATAGAATCCTTTCATAATCGTTTGCGCGATGAATGCCTTAATCAGGAACTGTTCCTGAGCGTGACCGAAGCGCGTGTGGTGGTCGAACAATGGCGACACAAATACAACGCGAAACACCCCCACAGCCGATTAGGCTTTCTCTCCCCAAATACATTTGCCAGACTCTGGCGAACAATCAACAAAGCAGCGGCTGGCTCCATTCGGCCTACGGCCTCATTGCGCCACCCGCTGCAAAACCTACAATACCAAACCTACGGAAATACTCTCACTTAAAGTGGTAGCAAAGATGGGGTCCGATCACACCTCTGGCGGCGCTCCATCTTGACTGTATGCCTTGTCGATGTAGAAAAACAGGGCAGACAGTAATATAAAACTTAGATTTATGGTTTTTTTCATGGTATTTCCTTTTTTTAATGGTTTTCCGAAAATTTATTCATCGAATATGCCCAACCTAAATGCATCTCTTGTGCCAATGTATATAGAAATTATAACATACTGGTATAAAGTATCATACAAAATATTGACTCATTCTGTAAAATCACATTTTACCTCAATTGGGAAATAATGCCCAATGATTTCAGAATATCCGTGATTCAGATTGGGAAATATTTCCCAACGAAGTTTCTAGCATGGGGCCGGGTCAGAAGGAGTATTTCATCCCGAAGGTGGCCAGGCGTGGTGGGCCGGGGCGGGGGCCGTGGGGATGCCGTGAGGCGATGTAATGCTGGTCGAAAAGATTGCTCACTACTCCGAAGATTTCCAGACCGGAGCGGATTTCGTAATTAAAGCTTAGATCAACCGTCAGGTGGCTATCGGTCTTGCCGAATCGGATGTCCGGGCCGCCAGCGTTGGGGTTGATTTCATCGGTTGAATTGGCGGCTGTTGAAAATGTGCTGCCCACATAGGTAGCGTTCAGGTAGGCGCTGAATTTCTCGTATTCCAGCCCGGTTGAGAAATTAACCTGAAACTCCGGGATATAGGGCACCCGGTTACCGTCCTGGCCCCCTGCGAAAATGGATTCGACATCCTGGGAATTGGAGTCTCCATCAAGGGTGGCTCTGGTGTAGGTAAAGGCGATGGAATTGGGATTGCGGAAACCCCAGTCATTGGCCCCGGCGAGATCGAAGCCGACCAATAACTCAAGCCCCCGGGTTTTTGCCTGGCCGACGTTTTCCGTTTCACCCGCGCCCGCGCCGCCGATATTGTCGGCTACGATCAAGTCGTCAAGCGAGGTGTGAAAAAAGACTACTTCGCCATAGTGGCCGCGGTGCGTGTCGTAACGAAAGCCCACTTCCACGGCATCGCTTTTTTCCTCGGTCACTCCGTTCCTGATGTTGGCCCTGGGGCCGGGTGAACCTACTCCCCGGTGGTATCCGGTGAAAAAGAAGACATTGTCGCTGTATCGATAAGTGGTTGAGATGCCCGGGGCGACCAATTGCAAAACCCCGGTCCCGCTGTTGGTCGGGAGATTAGTCCCGTCGGTGGTAAAATCGGTGTAGGAGAAATCGAGGTTTTCGAACCTTATACCCGGTTGAAAGGACCAGCGGCCGATATTGATTTTGTCTTCCAGATAAAAAGCGGTAGCCCTGGTGACCTGCCGCCGGTTGCCGTCCGAGCCGTTGGCGCTGCGGATAGGCGCGGCGAAATTGCCCTGCCCATCCTGCATATAAAGATCGTGCCATTGGAACCTGCGGATGCTGTCCTTGTGGTAGCGGAATCCGGCTTCCAGATCGTGCCTGGCATCACCGGTGGAGAAAAAGTAATTGAGGGCGGTTTGCACCCCCGCCATGTAGTAATCGCGGTTGTTGGCGCGCACGCGCAGGTCGCCCGCCCGTTCGCCCTTGAGCAGTTCCAGGGCCATGCCGTCGTTGCTGCCGGCTAGAGCGGCGGATACTGACGCTCTGATGGGACCGGCACCGGGAACTTCTTCCCGGTCCTCGGGAATGCCGTTTCCGTCCAGGTCGATATCCCGAATGTCGTGAAGTTTATACCAGTTGCGGTGAAATTTGCTGTAATAAACCGTCGTGGTGAGCTTTAATTCGGGGTTTAAATCGATAATATGGCGCAGGTGGATATTGGTATGGTTGGTGTCGATGCGGTCGTTGCGGGTGGCGGCATAACGGCGGTTAGGATTTTCTCCCAGGTCCTCGGTGGTCAGCCCCAGGTATGCTTCGTCGGCGTGCAGGTCCATGTAGCTTAGTCTAAATTCAAAGTAATTGTAGCGTTCCGTGTTGGGCTCCCAGCTGGCTTTGAAGGTGTAGTCGGTGCGCGTAAAACCGGTTTTATCCGAACCGGAATAATCGCCGGCCCCGTCGATGGTTTTAAATCCGTCGGTCTGCCGATGGTAAACTTCGCCCAGGAGGCCGATCTGGCCCACGCTGGAATCGTATTTTTGGCCGGCATGGCCGTGCAGGCGAAAGTCGTTGCCGGAGCCGTAGTTCAGCTTGAGCATTCCTCTCGCCCGATCTGGAATCGGGGTGGAAAGGTAATTAATGGCCCCTCCGGTGGTGTGCGGACCGTATTTTATTTGGCTGGATCCTTTCAATACTTCCACCCCGGACATGCGCCCGGCAGTAGGGGAGTAGTAGGCGGCCGGGGCCGAGTAGGTGGCCGGGGCCGTTAAAACCCCATCCTCCATTACCGTCAACTTGTCGTTGCGCACGGTGTTGACGCCTCGCAGACTGATGTTGGGAAACAAGCCATAACCATCTTCTTCCCGCACGTAAACACCGGGAATTTTTCGCAAAATCTTGTTGATGTCGTCGAGTTGGAGATTTCCGATATCTTCTCTGTTGATGTAGGCGCCTGAGCCAGGCAGGGTGAATATCGCTTCTTTGGAGCCGATAATCTCAAATTCTGCCAATGAACGCACCTGGCCGATAGGCGCGCCACTATTTTCACCCAGCTCTTGTTCCTGTCCCCATAGGCTTGAGGCCGAAAATCCGAAGATGCAGGTTAAACTTATTATTGAAATAAAAGAGCGCTGATAGCTTTTCATTTTATCTATAAAATTTTAAGATGTGGACCCAAAAAAGTCCTTATTGATATTAAGTCTCAAATACAATTTAATTGAGACCCGTTCTCATGAGTTGTCAAATCATTATCGCAAATTTTTCTTGAAGTTTATCATTTTTCGGCTGCGAGGTGTAAAAACTTATTGTCCCGGAGGGAGGCAAGCAGAGTTTCAAGGCAAGATTTCCGGTTGACTAGCGAAACGATAGATGCCTCCAATAGCCGTATTGGCTCCCGTAGTTCAATGGATAGAATATGCGCCTCCGGAGCGTGGGATCTGGGTTCGAATCCCGGCGGGAGCACCATTTCCGGTAATGGTACTGCGTTTATGTCGTTAAACGGCCTTCCACATGGATGGTGATTTCGAGGGCGGGAAAGACTTTTAAAAAACCCATCACTTTGATTATCTTGAGGTTCCAGTTCTGGTAATCGATCACCGTTTTGGCATCGATGAGGTATTTCCCGTTTTCTTTTTTCAAATCGAAGGGGAACCGGATGACTTTTTCGACGCCATGAAAGGAAAGGATGCCTTCGACCACCCATTGGCCATTTACACGGGTGATTTTGCTGCTGGAAAATGACCCCGTGGGAAAATCGTTATGGGACAGCAACTTCAGCATGGTTTTATCTCGTTTTTTCTCGCCTGAATCCAGGTCGGCAAAGTTGAAAGTAAACCTCGCTCCCACGATCTCGCCAGATTCTTCCTCAATCTCTATGTTCAGGTCGTAGTGGGTAACCACGCTGGTGAAATCGTGCAGGGTACTTTCCCCGAACACGGTCACCTTTGTCTTTGCCGTATCAATGACCAGCGGCTGCGTTTCGGCCAAGGCAACCTGCGAAAGACAGGCGACTGTCCAAAAGATGAGCAATGCCATTAAAAATGGAATACGTTTAGACAGTTGTCTTGGCTGGCGCATCTCAAATATGAGCGATCTGACCCCCAAATTATTTCTCTAAATCCACCGTAAGTTCAGCCTCCGATTATCTCCTCGACCGTTTTGAATTTTTGGTCGGCGAATGAGTAGTATTTTTCGGTGAATTCCGATGTCCAGAGCCAGCCATACTCTGCTGAATACAGGTAAAAACTTAACGCTTTGGGAGAATTAACGCTTTGGGAGAAGAAAAATGGAAGGGTTCTTCCATAGCAATCTCTCCCTCGGTGACTTTCAACCATCCCAGGGCGGGATGGTAAACCCAGGGATATCGCCTGATGTTCACATACCCCGCTGCCCGTGTACCTACCCAGCCATCGCCCCAATTGGGATTGTAGGAATTCTCCATGACGCCGTTTCTGTAGAGAACCTGCGATTTTTCAAATCCAGTAACACCATCAGAAAAATCCACTTCCCTTAGTACGATTGAAGGAAAATTCATTTCAAATGTGGCCTCAAGCCTAGTAACGTGGCCTCAAGCCTAGTAACCACGTTCGCACAAACAACATGGCGTTCCTCCACATACTTCGTTACAATCACATCGCTTCCTTGTTGATAAACCGTCAGGATATGCAATGCATCACATGGGATGCCGTTAATTTGGGTAACGAGCACGGTTTCGCCTTTTAGACTTGAGCCGGCCAAAAGGGCGAGAATGGCTAAAATTAATCTTATTGTGACTTTTTTCAATTTCATGATTATCGATGTTGGGTGTTTCTGATTGCTGCGGTTATTAAAAGCATGACAAAGAAATATTATTATGTAAACAATAGAAGGTTAGCCAATAGAAGGTTAGCCCTCAGTCATTTTGAACTAAAAATATGGGAGTCTCCCACAAAAATTTATCTCGCTGGTATATGCAGACAGGCCAAAACCTGGACGCCGGCATTTCCTTCGGCCAGGCCATGCAGAGCGCGGGCGGCGCTCCGGCCAAAGATGTAGCCGCAATGGCCCAGCAATTGCAAGCGGGCCTATCCATCGACGAAGTTTTTAAAAACGCCCCTGGTTGGCTGCCGCAGGCCGACCGTTTGCTGATTTCTGCAGCAGGAACCAGCGGGCGCATACCCGATTCCCTGAAAAAATTGAGCGAGCGGCACAAGTTGGCCGCTGAAAATATTTCGCGGGCTGTTTTTGCCACCCTTTATCCGCTTGGAGTGCTCCACCTTGGGGTCCTTATTTTTCCACTGCTGGACCTTGTGGAATTTACCGATAGCGGCAGCATGCAGTTTCATCCGGAAGCTTATTTGGGCAATGTCCTGGTATTTTTGCTGCCTCTTTGGGCTGTTATTGGAGCCATTATTTTCCTGGCAAAGAAGCGCAGCCCGATCGTATTTTTCCTCATGCGTTCCCTGCCCGGTTTGCGTGGCTACAGCAAGGCCAAAGGCATTGCCGATTTTTCCTTTGCCCTGGAATCCTTTCTCAACGCCGGGGCGCCCATGGCCGAATCCTGGTTCGCCTCCGGGATGGTTTCGGGGGATCCTAATTTGCAAAATGCCTCCCTGCAAATCACCAATCAAATCAAGGCCGGGCAGCCTCCGGGAAATTTCATCACTCAATACAAAGTTTTTCCCGATGAATTTGTGACGCTTTACAAAACCGGTGAAAAAACCGGCCAGCTCGACACCAACCTCCTCATGCTGACAAAGCAATTCCAGGAGAAAGCCGACCAAAGCCTCAGCGTGGCCAGCACTTGGTACCCGAAATTGATATTTCTCATCATCGCCATCTACGCGGGCGTCAAAATGGTGGGCTTCTACAGCCAATACCTAGGCGGCATCCTCAAAATGATCGAATAAGGTAATTATACCAAATCTCATTAGGTATGATAATAAGTTATTTGGCAGAAGCGTTTGCTTGAATGTGCTGCCAGCCTCCGCCAACTAAAGAGAGGACTTTTTCAGTGTCCTCCCACCAGTCTTTGAGATGGGTTGCGACGACTTCTTCGAGTCGCTCAATGCTCGGCCACAGTTTGTTGGCCGTTTGATCCTGTATCATATCCCAAAGTCTTTCAATCGGGTTGAGTTCAGGACTATACGGCGGCAAATTCACGATATGTATGCCCGGGGGGACGTTGGGGTGCTCCGAGTCGTGCGGATGGAAGCCTGCCCCGTCCCATACAACCACATGTTCCTCCTCAGGATATTGCTTTTTGATCTGTTGGAGGAAAGCCTCCGTCCACTGTAGATTCGTGCTAGGGGTTTGGATGCATACCATCTCGCCGTTGACCACGTCGAGGGCTCCGTAACAGTAGCTCCACTGGTATCTTGTCTGATATTTTTTGTGCGGCCGAAGCCCTCTTTGCGTCCAGCACCGGCGGTACACCGGAAGCAAACCAAAACGGCTTTCATCGGCAAACCACACCCGAACCCGATTGCCTCGGGTGAGGGAAAGCTCCTGGAGGATCTTAAAAAAGTCTCGCTTGAACGCTTCCGCTTTTGCCGAGTCCCGTTTCTCATGCACGGGGCGAGGGACTCGAAGCACCCCGGCGCATTTTTTTAGCCATCGCCACACCGTCTTGTAGGCGAAGGAGCGCCCGAAATGTCGCTCCAGCTCTTGCCCCGCCTGAACGGCTGTGTTCCAGCGCGCGACCTTCAAACCATTGAGCAAGAAGGCCTCCACCTCTTTGTCGCAACGGCTTTTGATCCCGCCTTTGTAGGCGCGTGTAAGCACCGCCCCGAGCCCTGCAGCACGATATTTGTCAAACCAACGCTGGATCGTCGCTTTGCCTCGGCCCACGATGGCTCCAATTTCATCAATGCTGTGGTGCGGCTGGAAGCCCATTTTTAATGCCACCAAACGCTCTTTACGCCAGCCGACAGCCTCTTTGTTGAGCAATTTCTTGATACGTTCACGGTCTTCATCGGTTCCCATATATCTTCTCATTCCGCCTTTATAGCTGTTTTTTAATCTTTATCAATCCTTTTGCGATTTGGTATTATATCCAATTCCGGATATACTCCTTACCGGGAATTTATCTATATAGCGTTTTTCTCTCACAGATCAAGGAGAACACAGAATGAGCCTCGAACTACAACATTGGCCGACCCTAGATCTAGAAGATGTTGCCTTATCCGGCCTCCCCTGCAAAACCTTAAATACCAAACCTATGGAAATGCTCTCACTTAAAATGGTAGTGAAGATGGGGTCCGACCAAATGTGCTGAGGGCGTTTTTTAGCTTTTAAAACGTATGTCCAATAAGGGAAACCCCCTTGCAGGCTTTCATTTTTAATGTGTCCACAGTAGAGAAAGGCCAGAGCTTATCCGACTCCTCTTTTCCATGATTTCGTGTTTTGTCTGTAATTTTACCTTTTTCAGATTGACGTGTACTGGATTTGTTGGACACGGGATTCTCTTATATTCATTGTTTATTGATTAGTGTGTCAGGCGGCTTGTTTTGGTAAAGGGTTTTGTTTTCTCGTTGCCCCCCATGGGGGGCAAATATTTTCCTCGAATTGGACTGGGCTTTGGTAACTCAGAGAGGAATGTTTGCGATATCGGTTGTAGAAGATTTCCACGTATTCGAAGACAGTTGATCGCAGTTCGCGCTCGTCGGCAAAGTGGCGGCCTCGAATCGTGCTGGTCTTAAAGCGGCCGTAGAACGATTCCATGGCCGCGTTGTCGTAGCAGTTGCCTTGGGCGCTCATGCTCGGCTTCATGCCTAGTTCAGAGACCAGCCTCTGATAGTCGTCGCTGGCGTAGGGGCTGCCCCGATCGCTGTGATGAATAATCCCGGTGCGCAGTGTGCCGCGGGTCATGGCCGCGGCTTTGAGGGCCTTGCCAACCAGCTTCGCGTCGTTGTGGTTGGAAACGCTCCAGCCCAGCAGGCGTCGGCTGAACAGGTCCATCACCGTGGCCAAGTACATCCAACCGGCCAGGGTCCGTAGGTAGGTCGTGTCCGCCACCCAGACCTCGTCGATATGGGTCGGCTGGCCATGCTTTTTAAGCACATTGGGGCTGTAACCATAGGGATGGTTACTGTTGGTTTTTAATGGCTTAAAGCGTTTACTCTGGGTGCTTTTGATTCCCATTTCACGCATCAGACGCAGAGCCCGGTCACGGCCGCAATCGATGCCCTCATCATCCTTCAGATGGCGGTGCATTGGCCGATGCCCATAGCGGCCCTTGGCCTCTTTGTGTACCTTCAGGATCGCCCCCTTGATTCCCTCGTCCTCGATCCGCCGGGCCGAGGGCGCTCGGTGCCTCCAGCAGTAATAGCCACTGCGACAAATCCCCATCGCCGAGCATATTTCCTCGATCTTGAAGCGCCCCTCGTTGTCTTTGACAAACTGGTACTTCATTGTTCGTCCTTGGCAAAGTAGCCCACCGTTTTTTTTAGTATCTGGTTGATCCGCTCCGAGCGGCGCAGCTCTTTGCGAAGACGATCTATCTCGGCCGCCATCTCCTTCGGACTGCTCTGTCGCTTTGAGGTGGCTTCGCCCTGCTGATCGTCCAGATAGAGCCTCTTCCACCTATACAATTGGTTGGTGTTGACCCCAAGTTTGGTCGATACCTCGGTGGCGCTCAGACCATCGAGTATCATCAGTTGAACTGCCTCATTTTTGAACTCTATACTAAAGCGTCTTCTTCCCATGCTTCGATTCTCCATTTAGGAGAATCTCGTGTCCACTTTTTCCAGTGCACATCACCGAGCGTAAAGGTCCCGAAGTGGGACGGCATACGGTGTCTGCGCAGAGCGTAGGACGCCACAGTCAGCAGATAGACGAGAGCCGGAAGGACGGCCGCGGCGAGGAGCAATTGTTCCAGTGACTCCGAGAACATTTCCACCGCAATACCGAGAGCGAGGATCAGGAGGATTGCCGGAATCGGAACGGAGGTGTTCGCGGACACCTTACAGAACAACCGGCTTCCCGGGAAGACACGGTCCCGGGACATCGCGTAGATCAACCGTGAGCCGGAGGCCATGATGATCAATCCACAGGCGTAGACGGAGACGATTATCAGTAGAAAGAAGAGGGACGCAGACAACGAACCAAGGTTCCTCTCGATGATCAGCGGAAGCGGGTATTCCGCTTGTGTAACGCTCGCCAGATCATTGATGCCCAATACCGTGAATATCAGGAAGAGGGTGCCGACGACGACGCTCAAAGCGACGGAAAGGATCATTGCCCGGGGAACGGTCTTGCTCGCGTCGACGGTCTCTTCGGACAGGTTGGCGGCGGATTCGAAACCGACCAGGGTATAGGCGCCCATGAGCGATGCCATCATAAATGCCTGCCAGTAGCCTCCAGAGGTGGTCGCGTTTCCGGTGTTAAAGAGAATGTCCAGGGCCGGTCGCTCCCGGGCCGCCAGAATGGCGAAGATGATGACCAGGCCGACCATCCCGACGACTTCGGTGAATACGGCGCCCGAGTTTATGCGGCTTGCCAGCTTCACGCCGAAGATATGAATGACCGCTTGGGAAACCATCACGCCGCAAACGATAAGCTTGAGCGTGCCTGGACTGTTTTCGATGCCTGTCATGTATCCGATCACCGACGCGATGCCGTGATCGACAGACGGGACAACAATGATCAGGAAGCAGACCGCAATCCATCCGGTGAACCATCCCCATGCCGGGCCGGCCAGCCTGCTCACCCATTGGTAGGAATAACCCGTCAGCGGCATGCGCGCCGAGAGCTCGGCGAATACGAGCGCCACAAGCATCTGCCCCACGGTTACCAAGGGCCATGTCCAGAACCCCGCTGGCCCCGAGCGAGTAAGAACCAGGTGGTAGTTGACGGAAATCCCCGTCGTTATCGATATAAAGGAAAAAGCCACCGCGAACGATCCGAGAAAACGGATCGTCCTCTGTAGTTCCTGGCGGTATCGAAACGTCGACATCACCTGCCGATCATCCGAGGAACCTCTCTCGTCTCCTGTTATTCCCATATTCTCAACCTAGATTTCCCATATGATCACTCATAGTCGTTGAAAATAGCCACTTTCTGAATTTTCGATCCAATTTTCTACTTTCATGGTGATTTGCAAATCTTATCCTTCGTTATTCGATGATCAAATCGGCAGCATCTAGCAGCTATTGATGATTTTATCTTTGCCCGGTAGTATCAGGGAAAGACATTTCCCATTGTTAGAGGTTTCCGCAGCACTGGTAGCCTTCGCACGGTGGAACTTCAACTTGATTCGGCGGTTAAATTGAACCTGAAAATAGTTTTTTTGCGTCACTGATTGAATTTTTAGAATTTGCTTGCCATAAATCTACTTAAGTAACTTATTATTAATCACATAGCGATTATTTCAAGATAATTTTCTTATGCATTTGAGATTCAATGATGCCTGATTCTAACGAACAACTAGAATCGGCCACTTTCGGGGCTGGATGTTTTTGGTGTGTGGAAGCGGTTGTTAAGCGTTTGCTTGGGGTTGTGTCTTTTTCTTCCGGTTATATGGGCGGCCATACGAAGAATCCCACTTATGAGGATATTTGCACCGGGCAAACGGGCCATGCGGAGGTTGTTCAGGTGGTTTTCGATCCTGAAAAAATCTCGTTCCGGGAATTGCTGGATGTTTTTTGGCAATTGCATGATCCCACGACCTTGAACCGGCAAGGGGGCGACACCGGTACGCAATACCGTTCAGCTATATTTTATAATTCGGAGGAACAAAGAAAAATGGCCGAAGAATCGAAGGCCAGTGAAGAGGCTAGCGGCCAGCACAATTCGCCCATTGTGACTGAGATCGCTCCTGCGGAGCATTATTATGAGGCCGAAGTTTACCATCAGGATTATTATGACAACAACAGGGCCGCTCCCTATTGCCGGATGGTCATTTCGCCGAAATTGACGAAGCTGGGAATGAAATAATTTTTTTCCGGCAGGCTTTCTTTTTCAGGCTTTGCGGTTCACAAACGGTTTTTTGCGGTTGGGGTAGCAGGCGCGGCAAATTTCGCAGACTGTTCCATTGCAGCCCCTGGCACTGCAATGCTCCCTGCCGTAATAGATGATTTGCAGGTGCAGCCGGTTCCATGTTTGCTTGGGAAAGAGCCGTTTGAGGTCTTTTTCCGTTTGCAGGACATTTTTCCCGTTGGTCAGACCCCAGCGTTGGGCCAGCCGGTGGATGTGGGTATCGACCGGGAAGGCGGGAAATCCGAAAGCCTGGGCCATGACCACGGAGGCGGTTTTATGTCCCACACCGGGGAGAGCCTCCAAATCCTCAAAGGTGGTGGGAACTTCTCCGTCGTGAGTATTGATCAGAATTTTTGACAAACCGGCGATGGCCCTGGCTTTGGATGGGGCCAACCCGCAGGGGCGGATGATGTCTTCGATCTTTTCGACGGAAAGGCGCGACATATCATGCGGATTATCGGCCAGGGCAAAGAGGGAAGGGGTTGTTTTGTTGACCCTCACATCGGTGCATTGGGCCGAGAGAAGAACCGAAACCAGCAAAGTGAAGGAATCCTTGTGAGAAAGCGGAATAGCCGGTTTGGGATAAAGCTCATCCAACCGATTGAGAATATAAGCGGCGCGCCCTTTTTTATTCATTATAGAAAATAATCGAAAATTTTTTTAGGTTGAAAAAGATTGGTTGTAGATCGCAATTAAGCTTTTAACTTTCAGAGTGCGATTTCCAGAATTTTTTCATAGCCGATAGCATTTTCAATCGAACCATGCCAGAGATATTAAAGGGTAAAATCCTGCCTTATGATCCGACTGTCCTGCCGAGGGAACTAAAACGCCATTATATCTCCGCCAGTCAAACGGATGTGGATGCTATGCTGGCGGAAAGCGGGCTGCAAAAGCTGAGCGACTTGTTCAAGCATATTCCGGAACCGGCATTGTTTGAAGAATTCTCGAATTTACCGGAGGAACTCTCTTATGAGGGCGTCATGGAGCGGTTGGAGGAGATCGCCTCGCGCAACAACCTTTTAGATAATTATATGGGGGATGGATTGGGTGATTTCGAGGAGCACGAAATTGTGGATTATGTCTCGGGCATTCGGCGATTGACCACTGCCTATACGCCTTATCAGCCGGAACGCAGCCAGGGGACATTGCATACCCAGTGGATCTACCAATGCCTGATGGCCCAATTAACCGGGTTTGAGGCCATTAATTCCTCCCTTTATGACCGCTCGACGGCTTTGTTTGAGGCGCTCTTTGTGGCCCTTCGGCTGAAGCGCAGGGCTGACACCGCCATTATACCGGAAGCCCTTTATCCGGGAGATTTTGAGGTCCTCGAAACGCTGGCCCGGGATACCGAATTGCGGATAGTGAAAATACCCCTGAACCCGGAAACCGGCCGTATTTCCCACCAGGCGGTGGCAAAAGAAGCGCGCCGTTTGGGTGAACGGCTGGCGGCCATTGTTTTTCCGCAGGTCAATAATCTCGGAATCCTTGAGGAAGTGGATGGTCTGGCCGATTTATGCCTTGAAATGGGGGCTAAAAGCATAGCCGTTATCGATCCCATGCTGCTCGGCACGGGCGGGCTAAAACCGCCTTCCGAGTTTGGCCGGGAAGGTGTGGATATGATCGTGGGCGAAGGGCAGCATCTGGCTATAAGCCCGAATTTCGGGGGGCCGGGGTTGGGCGTTTTCGGAATTCGTTGCAATCAAAAGAGGAAAAACGATGTTCGACACACACCTGGCCGATTCGTGGGCAAGGCGGTGGATGCCGAGGGGCGGGATTGCCGTGTGATGGTGCTCTCCACTCGCGAGCAGCACATTCGGAAAGAGAAGGCTACCTCGAATATCTGCTCCAACCAGGCATTTCTGGCCACCCTGGCCGGGGCCGCCCTTTTGGCCAGGGGAGAAAGCGGCATGGCCCGGATTTGCCGCATGGCCGGTGAACAGACCTCAACCACCGCCAACCAGCTCGCCTGCGTGCCGGGGGTGCGTATGGCATTCCCGCGCGAACCTTTTTTCAACGAATTCACCCTGGCCCTGCCGGTGAAGGCTTCGACCCTGATCGATAAGGGGCGGGAGCAGGGTTTGCTGATTGGCGTAGACGTTTCGTCCAGAGTCGGCGATGGGAGCCGCAGCCTGTTGAAAATCTCATTTTCGGATAAGAAAAAAGATTTAGAAAAGCTCGTCCGGTTTTTCGAGGAGCAGTTCGGCCAGAGGGAAATGGATTCCCCGCCAGTGCCGTCCATAGCTAGCCATCTGTTGAGGGGAAAACCGGCGGGATTACCGGAATTTTCCCTCAATGAGGTAAAGCAATACTACCGAGACCTGGGCAAGCTGAACGTCAGCCCGGACGATGCTTGTTATCCGCTCGGTTCCTGCACCATGAAATACAATCCCTATTTAAACGATTGGGCGGCCGGCTTGAAGGGTTTTACGGGAGTCCATCCCCAAGCGCCGTTGGAGGATGCGCAGGGTTGTCTGGAGATTTTGTTCGAGATACAGGAATGGTTCAAAGCGATCACCGGTTTGCCCGCGGTAACAACCCAACCGGTAGCCGGCGCGCAGGGGGAACTTACCGGCATCAAGCTTTTTCGGGCTTACCACCGGGACCGGGGCGAACCCCATCGCGATGTCGTCCTGATTCCGAAATCGGCACACGGGACTAATTTTGCCACCGCTGTGATGGCGGGCTTCGGTTCCGCCAAAGCGAGCGAGACCAAAGGCGGCATCGCCCTGCTGGAAGCCGACCAAAGTGGCATCATCGACCGTCAGGACCTGGAGGAAAAAATCAAACAATGCGGGCGACGCATTTGCGGGATCATGGTTACCAATCCCAACACCAGCGGGATATTTGAAACCCATTTCAAGGAGATTGCGGATGCCATCCATGCAGTGGGCGGTCTCGTTTATATGGACGGGGCCAACATGAATGCCATTGCCGGTTGGGTCGATCTGGGTGCGCTCGGTGTCGATGCGGTGCATAACAATTTGCACAAAACCTGGACCATTCCCCACGGCGGGGGCGGCCCCGGGGACGCCATTGTAGCGGTCAGCGACAAGCTGGCGGATTATCTGCCGGGCTATTTGATCGATAAAAGGGATGGCCGGTTCGTTGCCGTAAAACCTGCCAAAAGCATCGGCTCTTTCCATCGGCACTGGGGAAATTTTGCCCATAAAGTGCGCTGCTATGCCTATTTGCTGCGTCTGGGAAATGAAGGGATCCGCCGGATGTCTGCTGTGGCGGTCCTTTCATCGAGGTATCTCTACGAAAAGTTGCGGCGGGATTATCCCACGCTGCCGGCCCATGCCGAAGATGCGCCCCGTATGCACGAATTTATCCTTACCCTGGCGGAAAAGGATTTTGAGACTCTGGAGGCGGTCAGCATACCCAAAGCATTGGCCCTTACACGATTGGGCAAACTGTTTCTGGATTTTGGGTTTCACGCCCCCACGGTGGCCTGGCCGGAGGCTTTCGGCGTTATGATCGAGCCGACGGAAAGCTACACCAAGGCTGAGCTGGACCGTTTCGAGGAGGCCGTCAGGCATATCCTGAAAATCGTGCGGGAAAAACCCGAGGCGCTCAAGCAGACGCCCTTTTTCACCCCCATCGACCGCGTCGATGAAGTGTCCGCCAACCGGAATCTCATTTTGAGCGAACCCTTGCAGCAGCTGCCGGAACTTTCCCCGAACCGGCTCGATCCCGAATCGCTGGCCGCAATGAGCGTTCCTGATATTTTCAAAAAAATTATAAACAGTTAGTTGTTGATTGTTTTTTTATAAATAATAATGACCTTTCCGCCCCGGATTAAAATATGCTGTATCAACAGCGTGCAGGAAGCCCGTTTGGCAATCCGCTACGGGGCCGATGCCTTGGGCCTGGTCTCACACATGCCGAGCGGTCCAGGGGTAATTTCCGAGGAGTTGATTGCGGAAATCGCAGGCATCGTGCCACCGGGAGTGGCCTCTTTTCTGCTGACCAGTTTGCAGGATGCGTCTTCAATTATCAGCCAGCATAGGCGCTGCCGCACCAATACGCTGCAATTGGTTGACCGGCTGGAAGAGGGTAGTTATGAGGATTTGCGTGAGGCTTTGCCGGGAATATCCATCGTGCAGGTGATCCATGTGCGGGGAGAGGAATCGGTGGCCGAAGCGCTGGAATCGGCGGCTCACGTCGATGCCCTGCTGCTGGATTCCGGCAACCAATCTTTGAAGATCAAGGAGCTGGGGGGGACCGGGCGCACCCATAACTGGGATTTGAGCCGTGAAATCTGTCAAAAAACGGAAATCCCGATCTATCTGGCGGGAGGCTTGAATCCGGAAAACGTGGCCGCCGCCATCAAACAGGTTCGACCCTTCGGGCTGGACCTCTGCTCGGGAGTGCGCACCAACGGCCATTTGGACGAGGAAAAGCTGGCCGCTTACGTTAGAAATATTCGCATTTGCGCAAGCAATTAAAGAAACTGCATTCATCCCAAAGTTTACTTGGTAAAAATATGGGAGTGATATTTGAGATCGGGTTTTTCTTTTTGACTACTTATGAGACCTTATGAGACCTTTAGTAAATAGCATATTTTTAAGCAATATGGCATTATCACTGCTGGTGGATAATGCGAAGAGGTCAAGCTGCTGTAAGAATCCGGGGCTGACGTAAATATAGCCGATAAAGATGGCGAAATACCGCTGTTTATAGCATCGCAATTTGGCCATGCCGAAGTGGTCAAGCTACTGCTGGAAGCCAGCGCCGATGTGGATAAAGCGCGTTCAAATGGCGTTACTCCGCTAATTATAGCTTCGTCTCAAGGCCATGGCGAAGTAGTCAAGCTGCTGCTGGAGGCCAGTGCCGATGTGAATAGAGCCCTTACTAATGGCGAAACTCCGCTATATAAAGCGACGTATCAAGGCCATGGCGAAGTAGTCAAGCTGCTGCTGGAGGCCAGTGCCGATGTAAATAGAGCCCTTACTAATGGCGAAACTCCGCTATATAGAGCGACGTATCAAGCCCATGCCGAAGTGGTCAAGATGCTGGTGGATGCCGGGGCCGATGTAAATAAAGCCGATATAAATGGCGCTACTCCACTATTTATAGCGTCGGAGCATGACTGTGGCGAAGCGGTCAAGCTGTTGCTGGATTCCGGGGCTGACGTGAATAAAGCCCGTTCAAATGGCGTTACTCCGCTATATTTAGAGGCTGTCCCAAAAGGGTGATTTTTGCGAGGGCTTTTGATAGGCGCTCATTTTAGAGGTATTTGCATTTGGGAGAGTATCAACTTTGCTCTCCTATGACGTTAGGATACTGGTTTTGGGGTCCGGTTGCCTGGTTTTCTTTGTATGAGCCGACAGTAAGGCTGTGAAAAAGTATTGTCCTTGCTTTTCCGCTCTCTAGGCCGCCGCTTTGGTTTTTAGTTCGTCTTGCTGGGCCAGCATCTTGGCTACTTTCCATAGGTTGTGCGAGAGTACCGACCAGGCTACGCTGATCGAGCGGTTGGCAAAGCCTTTGCTGCGCAACCGCCCGGCCTGCCAGCGATTCTTCAATACCCCGATCCGCCCTTCGGTGCTGGCCCGGCGCTTTTGCAATTGCCTGAACAGTGGTTCCTCCATCCGTTTTTTCAACTGCTTCGGATCGCGTGGACAGAGCGCGTCGTAGATTCCCTCCTGGGCTAACTGCCGGCGGGCCCGCTGGGAGGCAAATCCCCGGTCCGCGCACATGGCCGCTATGGGTTCTTCCAGGTTGAAGCGGTTCTGTCTTTGCAAACTCTCTTGCATTTGTTCATTTTCGCTTGGAGTTCGGCTGCCGTAGAGTTTCCAGTCCAGCAGGTACCCTTCAACGCTTTCTCCCAAAAACAGGGTGTTGCCGAACTCGACCTCTTGGCCCGCTTTACCTCGCACAATCACCTGCCCATCGAGTTCGTAAACACTCAAGACTTTCTCTGCGTTTTTCACCTGGCGGCCGCCAATGATCCGCTCGTGCGCCTGTTTGATGACCACCGGGATTTGCTCGCTCATGCGCTCCATCCGGGCGAGGATCTGTTGGACCTGTTTCTCGCTGTAATCGCCTTGCTCCCAGCAGGCTTGCAATAATTCCCGTTGACTGCGGGCATGCTCCCCGATCCGTTTGAGCAGCTTTTTCATCTGCCTCAAGATACCCTTGCGCTGCCGCGCGCTGTCCTTTCGCCGCCGGCTGTGGGTCATCTGTATGCACAGCCGATTCATCTGCCGAGCCAAGGGCTCCGGTTCGATCGGCATGCGATGGCGCAAACCGGCCTTCTCGCGGATCAGCCGGATCGCTTTGAGCAACGTGCCGGCTACATCCTTGAGTAATACCCAGTCCGTCGGCCAATGAATGTTAGCCTCCAAACAGGTGCCGTCGATCAGGCAAATGGTGGTGTCAATCGGCTTGTCCAATCCCACCTGCCGGGCCAGAAGGGCATCGCCCACCACCTCGGTCAAGGTCCGGTGCAAGGCCCTCAACTGCTCTTCGCTGAAAAACTTCGAGGCCCGCTCCAGGGTGCTTTTGGAGATGCCCCTGATGCCATCGATCTGCCGGACACGGCAAAAGTCGGCCAACAGATCGCTGCTGCCCAGAGCCCGCGACAAATGCCGAAACGAAATCCCTCCGAGCAGACGGCCCAGCGTATCCATGCGCAGTGCCTTGATGGCAAAACTGGCCCGCTGCCGCCGGGCCTTTAGACCCATTGGCGGCCACCCCTCCAAGGCCAGCTCAATGGCCTGCGATTCCACCTCCGAGTCGATCAGCAGCCGATCGATTCGATCAATGGTGGCGCGGAAGTTATCGTAATCGAGGCACCGGTCGACCACAGTTAAAGCTGGACGCAGGAGGCATTGGATGGCTATATTTTTCATAGAAAGGGCTATATTGATTTTCGCTAACTCAATTATAGAACCCTTTTTTGGCCGGATCGAGCAAAAACTTGCTCTTTCCGGCTCTTTTTATCAACGTCATCCAGTTGACTATAAAATCTTTATATTTTTGGGACAGCCTCTAGCCTACTTTGCGGGCTGCTTCGGTCAGAGCTTTGAGCCCGGCATTGTCCGAGATGAGAGATCGTATTTCCTCGGTCACAAGGACCAATTCGTGAAAGGCGACACGCCCGCGGTAACCGGTGTCCCGGCAGTCCTTGCAGCCGCGGCCCTGATAAAGAGGCACTTCGCAACCCTCGATATCGTAAAAAAACCGCCCCAACAACTCCGCCGAGGGCATAAAGGACTCCTTGCATTTATCGCAAATGCGGGCCGCCAGGCGCGGGCCCAGCACGCCCAGAATGCAAGGCGCCACCATGTAGGCGGGTATCCCGATTTCCACCAGCCGGATAATAGCCTGAATGGCGTTGTTGGTATGCAGGGTGGACATTACGAGATGGCCGGTGAGGGCCGCCTCGGTGGCGATTTTGGCCGTTTCGAGGTCACGGATTTCCCCCATCAGGATAACGTCCGGGTCCTGCCTCAGAAGGGAGCGCAGCAAAATGGCGAAATTCAGGTCGATATGGCTGTTGACTTGTGACTGGACAAGCCCTTCCAGACGCATTTCGACCGGGTCCTCGATGGTGCAAATATTGACATTGGGACCATTGATATGCTGCAAAGCGGCATACAAGGTAGTGGTTTTACCCGATCCCGTAGGTCCGGTAACGAAGATGATACCGTTGGGGCTTCTGGTCAGTTTTTTAAAGGGAATGAGGACACTTTGCGAAATGAGCATTTGGTCCAGGGTGAGAAAATCTTTCTTGCCGGAAGGAGTGAGGATGCGAATGACAATTTTTTCGCCGTCGATTGTGGGAATGAAGGACACCCGAAAGCTCACCTTGTTGGTTCCCAGGGAGATGGTAAAACGGCCGTCCTGAGGAAACCTGGTTTCGGAGATATTCACCCCGCAGAGGATTTTCGCCCGCACCGTAAGGGCTTTTAAAATACTTTTGGAAAAATGAAGAACTTCCCGCAGACGGCCGTCGATGCGCAGCCGGATGCGGGTAGTTTCCTCTTGCGGCTCCATATGAATATCCGAAGTCCGCTCCTTGATGGCCAGGTAGAGCAGAGAGTTGAAGATTTTTATGATCGACCTGGACTCGCCCATGTTGGCCAAATCGTCGGGGCTCAGTTCCGATACAAGCAAACCCTCCGTTTTTTCCAAAGCGACAATCGAATCCTGAATGCTGACCTCGCTCGAATAATGCACCTCGATGGCATCCCGGATTTGGCAAGGCAGGGCAAAAACCGGGCTGATCTGTAAACCGCTGATGCCCTCCAAACGGCGCATGGTCGATTCATTGAAAGGGTCCGACATGGCCACCGTGAGATGCGCATCGATTCGGTAAAGAGGAAGGACTCCGGTTTTTAAAGCTATATTGTGCGGAATTTTTTCCAGGGCCTCAGGCATGACCAGGCTGGAAATGGGATCCACGTAGGCCAGGGACAGAGAATCGGCCCATAGTTTACAGCCCGCGGAGTGGGAAATCAGATCCTCCCGGATAAGAGCTTCCACAAAATCAGCCGACGCGCTATCGTAGCGAATGGCCAGGCGCTCGTAATCTTCGGGTTGAATCTGGATTTTGTTCGCCTGCAGAATCGACAGAAATTTATCCTCGACTATTGTTTCCACGGGACCTCCTGCGATTTTTCTTCAAGATTCCAATCATTTCAGCCTGAATTTCAGCCTGATCGACCAGTTCGCGGGCCAGGATGGAGTTCTGCCTCTCTTCTTCCACCTCGGCGAGAAGTTCCGGGAGGGAATACTTGACCTCGTTAATGACCGGTGAAGATTTCGGCTTTTTCTCCGTGCCTGGCATATTTTCGGGCATGATAGATAATGTTCAAATACCGCCGCCCTACCCCTTAAACCAGATTGAGTTCCTCAAAAGTCTCGATAATGAGGCGGGATATATCCTCTTTGGGGGTATCTTTGCGGAAATATTGCACCGCCCCATTGTCAGCGCTCTGCTCAACCGATTGCCGGGAAGCGATCGAAGTCATCATAATGACAACCGCATCGGGATCAAAATCGGTAATTTTTCCCAGTGCTTCAAGCCCGTCCATACCGGGCATGTTGATATCCATCAACACCAGTTCGGGCCTCTCTTGCTTATAGCACTCGATACCTTCAATTCCATTGGCTGCCTCCAAAACCGTCTCCACCCCAAGTTCGGTCAAAATTGACGTGTACTGGATTTGTTGGACACGGGATTCTCTTATATTCATTGTTTATTGATTAGTGTGTCAGGCGGCTTGTTTTGGTAAAGGGTTTTGTTTTCTCGTTGCCCCCCATGGGGGGCAAATATTTTCCTCGAATTGGACTGGGCTTTGGTAACTCAGAGAGGAATGTTTGCGATATCGGTTGTAGAAGATTTCCACGTATTCGAAGACAGTTGATCGCAGTTCGCGCTCGTCGGCAAAGTGGCGGCCTCGAATCGTGCTGGTCTTGAAGCGGCCGTAGAACGATTCCATGGCCGCGTTGTCGTAGCAGTTGCCTTGGGCGCTCATGCTCGGCTTCATGCCTAGTTCAGAGACCAGCCTCTGATAGTCGTCGCTGGCGTAGGGGCTGCCCCGATCGCTGTGATGAATAATCCTGGTGCGCAGTGTGCCGCGGGTCATGGCCGCGGCTTTGAGGGCCTTGCCAACCAGCTTCGCGTCGTTGTGGTTGGAAACGCTCCAGCCCAGCAGGCGTCGGCTGAACAGGTCCATCACCGTGGCCAAGTACATCCAACCGGCCAGGGTCCGTAGGTAGGTCGTGTCCGCCACCCAGACCTCGTCGATATGGGTCGGCTGGCCATGCTTTTTAAGCACATTGGGGCTGTAACCATAGGGATGGTTACTGTTGGTTTTTAATGGCTTAAAGCGTTTACTCTGGGTGCTTTTGATTCCCATTTCACGCATCAGACGCAGAGCCCGGTCACGGCCGCAATCGATGCCCTCATCATCCTTCAGATGGCGGTGCATTGGCCGATGCCCATAGCGGCCCTTGGCCTCTTTGTGTACCTTCAGGATCGCCCCCTTGATTCCCTCGTCCTCGATCCGCCGGGCCGAGGGCGCTCGGTGCCTCCAGCAGTAATAGCCACTGCGACAAATCCCCATCGCCGAGCATATTTCCTCGATCTTGAAGCGCCCCTCGTTGTCTTTGACAAACTGGTACTTCATTGTTCGTCCTTGGCAAAGTAGCCCACCGTTTTTTTTAGTATCTGGTTGATCCGCTCCGAGCGGCGCAGCTCTTTGCGAAGACGATCTATCTCGGCCGCCATCTCCTTCGGACTGCTCTGTCGCTTTGAGGTGGCTTCGCCCTGCTGATCGTCCAGATAGAGCCTCTTCCACCTATACAATTGGTTGGTGTTGACCCCAAGTTTGGTCGATACCTCGGTGGCGCTCAGACCATCGAGTATCATCAGTTGAACTGCCTCATTTCTGAACTCTATACTAAAGCGTCTTCTTCCCATGCTTCGATTCTCCATTTAGGAGAATCTCGTGTCCACTTTTTCCAGTGCACATCAACTTCAGGTAGAGGCGCATGTGAGCCTCATCATCCACGATCAATGCATTTTTAAGCGCTATCATAATCTTTCTGTTTTTTAACGGTGCTAGCCAAACAACTCCTCGCCACCTTTTTATCGGACACCATTATGGCAAATTAAATGGCATTTGTCCTTCCCGTGGGCCTGGGCAGAAACTCAGTCCGGCTAACCAATGATGGTTGCAGTTTGTTCAGAGAACCGTTTTGATGAAAACCCGGCCTAGAGAATTACTAAAATTGGGAGAAAGATACAGATGGACATAGCACGGGAGCAAATAGATGAGGAATTTGAGCGCCAGGAGGATGAATTTCGGGACTGGGTTTCGTCCGACGGGAAGTCCGGCTGCCTCCCAGAAGCGGACCGCTACCATTTGTATGTTTCCTTGGCTTGCCCCTGGGCCCACCGGACAATCATCGTGCGAAAGCTCAAGAGGCTGGAAAATATTATCGGAATGACGGTGGTTGATCCGGTCCGGGATGAAAGTGGCTGGCGATTCGGAACAGGTCCGGGATTTTCAGAGGATACTGTCAATGGTTTCCGATTCCTCATGGAGGCTTACCGGGCGACGAATCCGAACTTCAACGGACGGGCAACTGTCCCGGTGCTCTGGGATAAAAAAGAAAAACGGATCGTCAACAACTCGGAGGACGATATCTCAAAGATGTTCAATGATTCATTCAACGCTTTCACGGATAGAAATCTGGACCTGTTTCCAGCCGAATTTGAGCATGAAATGAAGTCTTTGGCCGATTTAATTTATGAAAACGTGAACAATGGAGTCTATCGGGCGGGATTTGCGGGCAGTCAAAAGGTTTACCAGGAGTGGGCGCAAAAACTGTTTGCAACGCTCGATTTATTGGAAAAACACCTGGAAAATAAAAGGTACCTCCTGGGAGATCGTATAACAGAAACGGACTGGCGTCTTTTTTGCACCTTAATCCGATTCGACGCTGTTTACTATGTGCATTTCAAGTGCAATGTGCGCCGAATTGTGGATTACCCAAACCTTTGGAACTACCTGCGAAACCTTTACCACCACGACGGGATTGCCCAAACTGTTAATTTAGATCACATCAAACGTCACTACTACATCACCCACCAGGATATAAACCCAACCCAGTTTGTGCCCATCGGCTCAGACATTGATTTCGAAAAATCCTGAAGCGGTCATGACAATCTTTATGATATTAGGTGGGCTTCCGAAGGGTTTGTTCGTTTAATTCGGTTTTCTGTTTATTATCAAGCGATTGATTACTTAATTCGGAGATAAGAGTTTTTTTAAAAAAGTCATCCCTTGCTCGGTTGTTTCGATAACGCCGTCCAGTTGCGCTTCATAACAGGCTTCCAGGAGGGATTTGAATTGAGGACCGGGGGTCATACCCATTTCAATCAAATGCCTTCCCATGAGAATAGGTTTGGGCGCGGCGTCTTTGACCGTCAGCGCTTCAGCCCGGTCCAGCAACCAGTCCAGAGAAGCTGTATCGGGTTCCGGCAGTGGAGGCCGTCCCCGCATGTCCGCCCGAACCACCCGCGCCAGGCGATCGATTCGTTTTACAGAGCGAGCCAGCCTGCGCACGGCGGAATCACCAGCCCCGGCTTTGAAAAGTTCCATCGGCCGCATGTGCGCCCTCACCAGCGGAGCTACTTCCTCAAGCAGGTCTTTATGCCGGGTCAATCGGGAAAGAAAGCCCCTGGTAATGCCCTCGCCTTCCACATCGTGGCCCGGAGAGCGGATGCGGCCGTCATCTCCGGCAACCGATGTCGCCGGTTTGCCCAGATCGTGGCAGAGGATGGCCAGCCCAATCACCAGGTCTTCCCATTCCACTCCGGTTCTATCTGCGGCAAAAGCATCCAGGCAATACAGGGTATGTATCCAGACATCGCCTTCGGGATGCCAAAGCGGGTCCTGCGGGCAGCCGTCGAGAGCATTCAGTTCGGGAAAATAGGCGAGCCATCCGCATTCCTTTAAAAAATTCAGACCAACAGACGGCTTTTTCCCTTTCAAAATTAATTTTTTCCATTCCTCGAAAATCCGTTCCGGGGAGAGGTCTTCCATGCCGATACCGCGGCAAAGTTCAATCGTCTCCGCTGCCACCCGCAATTCATAGCGGGCGGCCAGTTGCATGGCCCGTAAAACGCGCAAGGGATCCTCGGAAAATTTTATTCCGACATGCTTCAATTTTCCTTTTTCAAGATCGGCCCGTCCGCCAAAAGGATCGATGATTTCATTGCTTAGAAGGTCCCAGGAAATGGCATTGATGGTAAAATCCCGGCGGGAAGCGGCCTCGCGCATGGATAAATCGGGGGCTTCCTCAATAGCGAACCCCCGATGCCCTTCGGCTATTTTCGTTTCCCGGCGAGGTAGCGATACATCCACCGGAAAGCCCTGTATTTTGAAAACGCCGAAGGCCCTTCCCACCCAGTCCAGGGAAAATTCCCTTGAAAGCGCTTTTTTGAGGCGTTGAGCGGACAAACCGAAAACTTCGATATCCGCATCGACCACCGGAACATCCAGGAAGGCATCGCGCACACAGCCACCCACCAATAGGGCGCGCCCACCCGCCCCTGCAACCAAATGAAAGATTTTTCGGCAAACAAAATCCAGCTCTTCGGGCAGAGGATGCGGTTTTTCAGGCATTGGCATGACGAAACCGGTTCAAACGCGCTCAGGCGAAAAAAGTTTCCTCAAGCATCAAAGCGAGGCAATGATAAACGGGCAGGTGACATTCCTGCACCCGGTAAACCTCGGTTTCGGGAACGCGGATGCAAATATCCGCATTTTGCATAAGGGAACCTCCGCTCTGGCCGGTCAATCCGATTACAGTCAAGCCTTTGGCCCGAGCGACTTCCGCCGCTTTGAGAATATTCATTGAATTTCCGGATGTGCTGATGCAAAGAAGCGCATCGCATTCGTCCCCTAGCCCCCAGACCAGTTGGGCGAATCCCAGAAGCGCGTCGCAGTCGTTGGCAAAAGCAGTCAGTAAACTATCGAATGCGGGCAGGGGAATGACTGGCAAGGCGCCCTCTAATCTGGAGGCCAATTGCGGACCAAGACGGCGGCGCCATTCCTCGTCCAGAGGCCGGTTATGGGCAAAGCCTTTGAGCAATTCGGCAGAAATGTGGGCGCAATCGGCGGCGCTCCCGCCATTGCCGCAAAGAAGCAGCTTGCCACCGCCGGCAAAAACGGTGCTGAGGGCTTCATGAGCCGCCGACAGGTCCTCCCGGCAGACCATCAAGGCTGGATAACGTTTCAATAAAGATTCCAGAAACACACTCATTCTCTTAATACAATGGGCACAATAAAGAGAAAAGGACGGGCGGGAACAATAAAATTAAATGCTCGCGGGGTTGCCGAATACCAAGAGTAAAGATACCTTCCAAAATCGTAAAGTCTTGACCTTGTGGCGGAAATGAATATATATGAACCACCATCCGTCGATGGGAAAATAATTGAAAGAGATTCACCAATGAGATTTATGATTACCTCAAATTCGGACAATATTTTCTGAAATGGGCAAAATTCTCATAATCGACGATGATTTGGCTATGTGCGACATGCTCAAAATGGCCCTCGGAAATGAAGGCCATAAAGTGGTTGCAAAGCAAAACGGGGAAGAGGCGGTGGCCCACTATTGCGAAGAGCCAGCCGACCTCATCATCACAGACATTTTCATGCCCTTAAAAGATGGCATCGAAATCATCCTGGAATTGCAGGGCCGGTTCTCGAATTTGAAAATAATCGTTATTTCCGGCGGGGGCGCCACAGGTGTGGGAACATCGGACGTATTTGTCGCGGCCAAGGAATTTGGGGCCAATTATACCTTTAAAAAACCCTTTAAAATCGAGGATATGATGAAAGCGGTGCGAAATTTGCTAAATTGAGCCCATTCTCCAGTTTTCGATTTTTGTTGCCATTTTTGAATAAATATTCTAGATTTCGCGACATTTAATAGATGAAATGCCGTTCAGGCTGCCCCCAAACCGCGATTTAGCAAAAATCCGGCTTTTTTAGTTCGGAAATATTTGGGATGAGCCGACTTGATAATGGGAAGCAATCAGATGAAAAAAACCGAAATAAAAGGCTTTTCTCTTATTGAAATTTTTATCGCCATTACTATCATTGGTTTCCTCATTACTATGGCTGTCCCGGCGGTCCGAAAAGTGATTCGCGCAAGCCAAAACAATGTCATTACCAACGACTTAAGAGTTTTTTCATCAGCTTTTCAGCAATACGCCGGAGAATTTGGCAATTATCCCGACGACCAAGCCTCGGGAAATTCCTACCCGACGGGGATGGAGGGATACCTGAGGGAAACGACCTGGATACGGGTAACGCCCATCGGCGGAAATTACGATTGGGACAAAAACGCAATGCATCAGGGGACCAAGTACGAAGCCGTCATTACCATCAATGAGGCCCAAGACAATGATATCATTGTGAGCTTGGAGCAATTGGAGGAAATTGACGATCTGATTGATGACGGCGATCTCAATGCGGGTTATTTCCGCTTGGGTAAAAGAAACGCGCCTATTTTCATTGTTGCGGAGTGAGCCGATCTCCAGATGGCCACGACGGCTAATGTTGGGGCGGTAACCGGATCTTATTTATTGCAAAAGTTCCGTCAGGCTACCCGGAAAGCGATAATAAATATCCTTGTAAAACTCGATCTCGTCGTTGCTTACCAGGTTGATAATTTCCCGCTCGTCCAGAATGGCCTGGAGAGTGCCTTCGCTTCTTGCGTAAGCGTAGGTTCCTTCATCCTCCACATTCAGAACGACCTGATCCAATTCCCTCGAATAGTTGTACTCATAGAGCTTGGCAACGGCGTTTCCGGACAGGTGAATGACCAAATCTCCCTCCTCGCTCCCCGTCATATAAGTTCCCGCATAAATGGCTTCGAGGGAGGCAATTTCCGCCTGGGCGCTGACAAGATCGTTTTCAATGGGCGGAAAACGATTGTCGATTTCTCCGAAATAGATCCAGGCACCGGTGGTTCCTCCCACCACTAAAATGACATAAACGGCCGTCTGGATGAACCGGGCCAGGTTGTAAGCCCTTTTTTGCGCCTTGTCGTAATCATCGGCGGTCATCTCCGCCGGAGGCGTATAATCGAATTCCTCTCCCGACACGAAAACAATCGCCTCCTGCACTGTGACCTCCACATCGCGCTCGTGGGCGACATCAAGATTCGAGGCATAAAGCTGGCCCTCTCTGCTTTCCAGGGTAAAGTTCACCCATCGGGATTTAGCCACCACCAAGGGTGGGAATTGCATGTCTTCAGAACACTTCAGCTTCACCATCCTCTCAATATACTGACACAGCTCCTCCCGGCTGAGGTTTCCGATTTCGTTCAACCCGAACTCATCCCCGGCAGCAAGGAAATCTTTATCCACGCTCCTGGAGGTAACTTTAATAACCGTAATCAAAATATGGAGTCTGCTAGCTTCCTCAAATTGCGATATTCCTGAAAGGAACCCCTCGGACGGAAACAATTACATGAAATTGGCTTAGAAATGACCCTTTCATCGGTCAGTTAATAGAATGATGTGCACTGGAAAAAGTGGACACGAGATTCTCCTAAATGGAGAATCGAAGCATGGGAAGAAGACGCTTTAGTATAGAGTTCAAAAATGAGGCAGTTCAACTGATGATACTCGATGGTCTGAGCGCCACCGAGGTATCGACCAAACTTGGGGTCAACACCAACCAATTATATAGGTGGAAGAGGCTCTATCTGGACGATCAGCAGGGCGAAGCCACCTCAAAGCGACAGAGCAGTCCGAAGGAGATGGCGGCCGAGATAGATCGTCTTCGCAAAGAGCTGCGCCGCTCGGAGCGGATCAACCAGATACTAAAAAAACGGTGGGCTACTTTGCCAAGGACGAACAATGAAGTACCAGTTTGTCAAAGACAACGAGGGGCGCTTCAAGATCGAGGAAATATGCTCGGCGATGGGGATTTGTCGCAGTGGCTATTACTGCTGGAGGCACCGAGCGCCCTCGGCCCGGCGGATCGAGGACGAGGGAATCAAGGGGGCGATCCTGAAGGTACACAAAGAGGCCAAGGGCCGCTATGGGCATCGGCCAATGCACCGCCATCTGAAGGATGATGAGGGCATCGATTGCGGCCGTGACCGGGCTCTGCGTCTGATGCGTGAAATGGGAATCAAAAGCACCCAGAGTAAACGCTTTAAGCCATTAAAAACCAACAGTAACCATCCCTATGGTTACAGCCCCAATGTGCTTAAAAAGCATGGCCAGCCGACCCATATCGACGAGGTCTGGGTGGCGGACACGACCTACCTACGGACCCTGGCCGGTTGGATGTACTTGGCCACGGTGATGGACCTGTTCAGCCGACGCCTGCTGGGCTGGAGCGTTTCCAACCACAACGACGCGAAGCTGGTTGGCAAGGCCCTCAAAGCCGCGGCCATGACCCGCGGCACACTGCGCACCGGGATTATTCATCACAGCGATCGGGGCAGCCCCTACGCCAGCGACGACTATCAGAGGCTGGTCTCTGAACTAGGCATGAAGCCGAGCATGAGCGCCCAAGGCAACTGCTACGACAACGCGGCCATGGAATCGTTCTACGGCCGCTTCAAGACCAGCACGATTCGAGGCCGCCACTTTGCCGACGAGCGCGAACTGCGATCAACTGTCTTCGAATACGTGGAAATCTTCTACAACCGATATCGCAAACATTCCTCTCTGAGTTACCAAAGCCCAGTCCAATTCGAGGAAAATATTTGCCCCCCATGGGGGGCAACGAGAAAACAAAACCCTTTACCAAAACAAGCCGCCTGACACACTAATCAATAAACAATGAATATAAGAGAATCCCGTGTCCAACAAATCCAGTACACGTCAAGAATGAATGAAATTAATTAACATTATTGATAGACCCGCAAGGAATTATATACAGAAATAATTCAAATAAAAAAGAAAAACTGATAAACCGGTTAACTTTTTTTCTAAAAAAAATTTCGGATTTAACAAACGGTAAATAGAAAATTATTATCACCACTTTTTTTTAATCTCGTAGTTTCCGGTTGCCTTCGGAGAAAACGGGAGGTCAAGATAGATTCGCAACGAACGATTATGGCGAAAACCGGCAAACAAAAGAAAGAGGGCTCCCTTACCCCCATGATGCGCCAGTATCAAGAGGTGCGGCGGGGGCTGCCGCCCAACACCCTGCTCCTCTTTCGCCTCGGCGATTTTTACGAAATGTTCCTCGACGACGCCGCCACCGGGGCCCCCATTATGGGTATCACCCTGACCAAACGCCACGGCATGCCCATGGCCGGGATTCCCTACCATGCCGTCGACAATTACATCGGGAAACTACTGGCGGCAGGGAAAAAAGTCGCCATCTGCGACCAAATGGAAGCTCCCCAGCCCGGCAAAATCGTGAAACGGGCGCTCACCCGTATCCTTTCGCCGGGCACGACCTTGGAAGACCATCAGAGCAATGCGCGCACCAATAATTTTCTCCTCGCCGTCGAATGGGAAAAATCCACCTTGCAAGCGGCCTGGCTGGACCTTTCAACCGGGTATTTTCAAATCGCCTCGGACCCCTCGCCCGAAAATTTACTGGCCGTATTTTCCAGCATCCACCCGAGGGAAATCATTATCCCGGAGGAGGCCGCCAATGTTTGGAAAAAAGATGAAAGCCTGCAATCCTGGGCAGATTCATTTTTTCAGTTTTGTCAAGGGCGTCCTGTCAACGAACTGCCCGCCTACCACTTCGATCAGCCCGGCGGAGCCCAGAGTGTGATGGACGCTTTGGGAGTCATCAACCTGCAAGGTTTCGGCATCGCTGCGGAACACGGCGGCCTAGGGCCGGCCGGCGCCTTGATCCATTACGCGACCGAAAGCCTTTGCTCCAAACCGGGCAATTTGCGTGGGATCAAGGAATACCGGACCGCCCGAACCCTTCTCCTGGATCCCGCCACCTTGAGAAACCTGGAAATTTTCCGCTCCTCTCAAAACCGGCGGGAGGGAAGCCTCCTGGAGGCCATGGACGCCACCGTAACGGCTGCCGGAGCACGCCTGTTGGAACAATACCTGGCCGAGCCAACCCTGAACCTTGAGGAGGTAAAGCGACGCCAAAACTGTGTCGGAGATTTTCTCCAGGGGCCCGCATTCGCCTCGGAAATCCAGGAATACATGAAGGGTATCCGCGATATTCCCAGAATCCTGGGCCGGCTGCAAAACCGCATCCGAAACCCACGCGAGCTGGGCGGCATCCGCGACACCTTGCGCCAGATCCCTCTCATTTTGCAAGTTCTTGGGCAATTCGATGAACCCGGGTTGGAGAAATTGGCTGGCAAAGCGCTCGATTATCCGCAGTTACGCGAACTTCTGGAAAAATCCCTCGCCGAGGAGCTTCCCAATCAATTGAAGGACGGCGGCTACATCCGCGATGGTTTTGATGAATCTCTCGACCGTCTGCGGGGTTCCTCCCTTGAAAATAAAAACTGGCTTTCCGATTTGGAGAGAGAAGAACGGGAACGAACCGGCATCAAAAAACTTCGCATAAAATACAACCGTGCTTTCGGCTATTTTATAGAGGTGACCAAGATTAATCTCGATCTTGTCCCCGATCATTACATCCGCAAGCAGACGACCACTAACGCTGAACGCTACTACACCGAGGACCTGAAACAAAAGGAGAAAGAAATCCTCCACTCCGATGAAAGGTCCATTGCAAGGGAGGAGGAATTGTTTCGCAATCTGGTGGCCCATGTCTTGGCCGAAGCGGAATCCCTGGCCGAAACCGCGCGCGCCCTGGCGGAAATCGATCTTTACATCGGCTGGTCGAAAATCGCCCGCGAATGGGACTATTGCCGGCCTGAAATGGATGACAGCAGCTTGCTCCAAATCGAGGTGGGCCGCCACCCGGTTATCGAGCAAACCATCCGCAAAGAGCGTTATGGCTTGGCCGGGGCGCGTGCATTCGTTCCCAACGATGCCTTTTTGAGCGCGGAAAAAGATCAGATAGGTATCATCACGGGGCCCAACATGGCAGGTAAATCCACCTACATCCGGCAGGTCGCCTTGATTACCCTAATGGCCCAAACCGGTTCCTGGACACCCGCCCGAAAATGCCGCATCGGCCTGGTCGATCGCATATTTTCCAGGATCGGGGCCAGCGACGAACTGTCTCGCGGCAACTCCACCTTCATGGTGGAAATGAACGAGACCGCCAACATCATCAATAACGTGACCGATAAAAGTCTCGTCATTCTCGACGAAATCGGGCGCGGCACCAGCACCTACGATGGCATGAGCATCGCCTGGGCGGTCGTCGAGCACTTGCATGGGGAAAAGATCCGCGGTCCCCGCACCTTGTTCGCCACCCATTACCACGAGTTGACTCGGCTCGAGCAATTGCTGCCCAGGGTATGCAATTACTGCGTCGCGGTGAAGGAATGGAATGACGAAATCGTTTTTGTGCGGCAGGTCTTGCGGGGCGCCTCCGACCGCAGCTACGGCATCCAGGTAGCCCGCTTGGCCGGTCTCCCCCAGAAAATCATCGATCGGGCCAAAGTATTGCTGGAGCAACTGGAGGCGGACGATTCCAGCCACAATCTGGCGGCGGACCGAAAAGGGGGGAAACGCTCCGGGGTGAAGGAACCCAAACAATCCTGGCCCCAAATGGAACTTTTTTGAGCCTTTTTTTTCCAACGGAAATACTCTGCCCACACAACTCAAACCCCACTCATTAAATGAAAAACTGGACATTACTTCCATTTGCGCTACTCGGCGCAATCCTCTTCTCACAGCTTTCCTGCGTCAAATCGCCGGAAAAATCGACCGCCAAAGAAGAGGAAAAAGATAAAGAAGACGAAGAAAAAACCATTGCCGAAATCGTTGAAGAGAGCCAACGCTACGACGGTCTCTTTACTTTTTTCCAGGACAAAAAAACGGGTGATGTCCACATGCTCGTCAATGCGGATCAGATCGACAAGGAATTCATCTATTTTTCACATACCGTTGATGGCATCGTAGAACCCGGCCATTTCAGGGGAAATTATCTCTGGAATTTCGTTTTTACGGTTCGAAAAAATTTCGACCAAATCGAGTTCATCGAAGAGAGCACCTCGTTTTATTTCGACCAGGACAACGCCCTTCACCGGTCGGCCGAAGCCAACATCAGCCGCTCCATCCTGGCCGTGGCCGAGATCGTCGCCCAGGATGAAGAAAAAGGTGAATACCTGATTGAGGCCGACACCCTTTTTCTCAAGGAAAATCTAAGCCAGATAACCCCTTCCCCCGATCCGGAACATGGGGATTCAGACGACGCCTTCAAACTAGGTTCCCTCAGCGAGGATAAAACCAGGTTTGTCAGCATAAAAAGCTATCCCCTCAACACCGATATCCTGGTGGAATACGTTTACGAGAATCCAACCCCCGATTGGGATGTTGAGGCTTATATCACCAATCCGAGAAATATCAGCATCAAAATCCAGCATAGCTTTCTGCCTATGCCGGAAAACGACTACATACCGCGCTTCGACGACCCCCGTGTGGGCTATTTCCTGGACCGCGTGACAGACCTTACTTCTACCAGCGCGACTCCCTACCACGACCTCATCACACGTTGGCATCTCAAAAAGAAAAATCCCGGAGCCGAGCTCTCGGAGCCGGTTGAGCCCATCATTTTCTGGATCGAAAACAGCACACCGGTCGAATTTCGGGATACAATCAAAAAAGCGGGCGAGGCATGGAACGAAGCCTTCGAGTCGGCCGGTTTTAAAAACGCCATGGTGGTAAAAGTGCAGCCGGATGACGCCGAGTGGGATGCGGGCGACATCCGTTACAATGTTCTAAGGTGGACCTCCTCGCCCAATCCTCCCTTTGGCGGTTACGGGCCCAGCTTTACCAACCCGCGGACCGGTCAAATCATCGGGGCGGACATCATGCTGGAATACGTCTTTATGACCAATCGCTTGCACATGGAAAAACTTTTCGAGACGGCGGCGCTCGATTTTCCCGGCCAGGACAATCTGCCGCACAGCGGAATGACCTGCTCCATGGGCCATTTCATGCAATACAACAACTTGTTCGGCCAACAAGTACTGAGAACGGCGGGAGCTTCCGCCATCGAAATGAAACGGCTGATTGATGAAGCCCTTCATTTACTTATCCTGCACGAGATCGGCCATACCCTCGGGCTCAACCATAACATGAAGGCGACCCAGCTACACTCCATTGAGGATGTTCATAATCCAAAGATAACGGGACGGATCGGCCTCTCCGGGTCAGTTATGGATTATCACAGCATCAATATCGCCCCGCCCGGTGTCGAGCAAGGCCAGTATTACGACACCAAACCCGGCCCCTACGACCATTGGGCCATTGAATTCGGCTACTCCGAAGCTCTCGACGACCAAAGTGCAGAAGCCCAAAGGCTTGAAAAGATTCTCAGCCGTTCCACCGAACCGGAGCTGGCCTTCGGCAACGACGCCGACGATATGCGCGCTCCCGGCCGCCACATCGACCCCAGAGTCATGATCAGCGACCATTCCAGCGATGCAATCGGCTACGCGGAAGACCGGCTGCGCCTCACACGCCAGCTCATGCAGGGCATCAAGGAAAAATATTCAAAGCAGGGGCAATCTTATCATGAAATGAGAAATGCCTTCCTTATTTTGACGCGGGAACAAAGCACCTCGGCAAGAACGGTTTCACGATATATCGGCGGAGTATATGTGGATCGGTCGATGATGGGCCAGGAGGGCGCCGGACAGCCCTTCACACCTGTCAGCCTGGCCAAACAGAAACAAGCCATGGAAGTCCTCAGTAAATATGTGTTCTCGCCGGAGGCTTTTGCCGCCCCGGAAGGACTCTACAACTACCTGGCCATGCAAAGGCGCGGTTTCGATTTTTACGACGATAACGAAGACCCCAAAGTCCACCAACGGGTTCAGAATATTCAAAACGACATTCTCAACCACCTGCTTCACCGCAAAGTCCTGGCCCGCATCACGGATTCGCGGGTTTACGGCAACGAATACAGCCTGATTGCATTCATGAGCGACTTGACCGATGCGGTTTTCCAGGCCGACGCTCACGCCGACGTCAATACCTTCCGTCAAAATTTGCAACTGGAGTACGTCAACCGGCTGATCGCCGTAGCGGGGCCGGACGGAGATTCTAGATACGACTATCCTTCGCAATCGGCGGCCTTGCACAACCTCAATTCGATTAAAAAGATGCTGCGGAATCGGCCGGTTGGAAACGAAGAAACCACCGCCCATACCGAACTCGTTCTCTTCACCATTGAGCGTGCCCTGGAAGTTAAAAAATCTTAAGTCCAGCAAGTTTTCAAACGGGTTAGCTCCCGCCCATCATTTTCGCTGATGATTTGATGCAGGAACCAATTCCCTTTTTCGTTTTCTCCATCGCCATGAGGCTGGGAGCGGCTCAAGACCCTGTCACCGTAGCCGATCTCGCCCCGAAATGCGACCTCCAACTCTGCGGGGCCGGAATTTCTCCCCAATTCATCGGGTAAGGTTTCCAGGGCCCATTCAACATAAACGGCGTTGTTGAAATGCCGGTTAAGGTCGAGGTCGTTTAACCTAACCAGGAACGGCCTCTCAAGGTAAGGTAGATCGGTCTTTAATCTGGGCATTGGGCCGAGCGAATCATGGAGCGCGCGATCGGCATAGAGAGGGAAATCGGGAAGGATGGCGCCAGCGTTGACCGGTTTTTTCTTTTCCAGGTCAATTATAATGAATGTAGTGGTGGCCAGGGCCAGAATTTCACCGTTTTCGCCGGACAGCTCGAATTCCCTCATGGCGAAAATCTTTTTCCATCCGTAGGGCCAGGTTCGCAGCGTCACCCGGTCTTCCCAATGTGGATAACGGAATACCTTTAAATGCAGGCGGGAGAGGACCCAACTGAATTTTCTCGCCATCAAGTCGTGCCCGCCGACTCCCAATTGATTGGCGTGCTCTCCGGCGGCATCTTCAAAATAATTCAAGAGGCTGACCGCCTTGAGCGCCCCCGTTGTATCGGACTCGTAGCTGCGGACCTTGTATCGTTGGCTGTAAATAGGTTTCATTGTTCGTTTGAATTCCTGAAAATCCAGTTCCAGTATTCTGCCGCCCTGGCTGCAATATAATCGAGGTCTTCCGGAAGAAGGAATCCCTGCGCGGATAATTCCTGCGTGGCCAGGCGGACTTTTTTCAGGTATTTTTCCCGGTTAGGATAAAGAGACTTTATGGCAGGCCGAGGATCGCCGGATTTCGATTTTTCCGATGCCGTTTTGGGAAAGGGAAGAAAATTTCCCCAAAAATCGATCATTTCATCGTCCCCGCCGGGGAAACCGGTGCGCAGGCTCCAGGGTGTAAAAGTGGCCAGGGGAACCCGCAATTCGACATTGCGGACACCTCCAAGCTCATTCCCGAATGAATCCACTTGCGGAATAAGAACGGGATATGACGGACCAGCTTTCGGCGGCTGATGATCGATGATGCCCCTCCCCCATCGCGGACCGTAATCAACCCGGTAGGCGTTGTGAATTCGCAAAGGAACCTCGACACCGGGAATGCCGGGGAATTTGAGATTTTCCAAACGGGTCAGGGTCGCATTCGACAATCGCGGAAAGACGTTGGCGGGAGGCTCGATCTCTTTCGAGACCCATTCCGCCAGGCGAACGAGAAGAGCGCGGTAGTTCACCTTGAACTCGAGAGGATTCCCCCTGAAAAAACGCTCGTCCTCGAAGCCCCCTTTATCCTCGGGCGGAAACGGGGCCACAAAATGTTGGCCGCCGGCCAGGTGGTAAATGCGCTCAGTGCCTAGGGGTTCCACATCTTTTTGCCCGTCGATAGTGGTGTGAATTAAAGCGGCCGCCCTGCCCCAGTATTCATAGCCGGTGTTGATATAAAATAGCTTGGGGATAAATGCCATGTCGGGAATATGGGCGAGCAAGCCGTCGGATCGCCAGTTGACCGGATCGAATTGAGTCCGGCTGGAAAAAGGAAAAATATCGGTTGGGTATAAAAAGGCGGAATAACGATGCCCGTCGCGCGATGGTTGAGCAAAACGATGGTTAAAACTACCGCGCCCGGCCCCAGCCGTAATGATCATCATGCCGTCGTAGGCTATCCTTCCCTCTTCATCGGTGTTGAATCCATCGTAAAGAAATTTGCGGAGAAAACGGCCGGTTTGGGAAATTCCCGCCGAGATGCCATATCGAGCCGGGAACGGGCTGTTTTTATGGTACTTGGCATGGGATACAATATCGCGGATCACCGCCAACCCCAGGCCGATGATAACCGGGTCGCGCGCCTGGTAAACCAGTTCGTAAATCCTTCCCGCCTGGAAACCGTTTTGCAACGTTATGGAATCGTTGGCAGCATCTTCGCTTGTAAATTGCCACTCCGGGCGGGGAACAACAATACGCTCGGCATCGCGGCCATCCCGCACAGTCAGTACATTATCGGGATGCGCGGGATCATCCACCCTGTAATAAATATGTTTCCGATGGCTCAATGGCAGCGTATTCGCCGCATCGTCCACTGTCCAGTCGCTACGAACCAGACCGGTGAGGCTTTCTCCATTAACGCCCTTGGCTACAGCCGCTTCCAGCCGTAGAAGCCCTTTGCCCAAGGGAACATCCGCCTGCCAGCCGATCCACACCACCGTGAATCCCCGGCGAAGGAGTAATCCGTCGCCAAAAGATTCGGGGTTGTCGGCAGCCAGACTGCGGTCCGTGGCGCGGTTGAAATAATTGAGGGAAAACTTGCCCCCACGGTTGCTTATTTCGACCAAGACAATGCCGTTTCCGACGTCGGGATTGACCGGCTTGAGAACAACCAGATTGGCCCGGGCTTCAATTTCTCCCTCTTCATTGCGGGGAGCGAGTTTCAGATCGACGATACGCTCATTGGCCGGATGGGCGGGGTCGAGACCGAATTGAACCCGCCCTTTGAGCAATTCATAAGGGCCGCTCGATCCAAAATTGCGGCCTTCCAGTAGAATTTCCCGCGAGTCGATTTCCACTTTGCGGACTGCCCCGAATAGCGGCCCGGCAAAAGAAATTCCGGACAAGACGAGAAATAAAAAACCGCAACGTAACATGGAAAACGATTGTCCCGTCAATCAAGGTCGAATTTGACACCCTGGGCAAGCGGCAATTGCCCACTGTAATTGATGGTGGCGGTCTGCCGGCGCATGTAGGCTTTCCAGGTGTCGCTGCCGGACTCGCGCCCGCCCCCGGTTTCCTTTTCGCCTCCGAACGCTCCCCCGATCTCGGCCCCTGATGTGCCGATGTTGACATTGGAAATTCCGCAATCGGAACCGCCGGGCGAGAGGAAAAGCTCCGCCTCGTCCACACGGCCGGTGAATATAGCCGAGGCCAATCCCTGGGGTACGTCATTGTGAATTTCCATCGCCTCTTCCAGCTCTGTGTAGGGAAGAATGTATAAAATTGGGGCGAAGGTTTCCTGCAGCACCCTTGTTCCTCCCCAGACTATTCCGCCCTGGTCGCGAGCGGCTTGCAAAGCGGCCTGCATTTGCTTCCATGCGGCCTCGTCGATGAGCGGCCCCACCAAAACGCCATTATCAGACGGGTTTCCTATGGAAAGGCTATCATAAGTTTTTTTCAGCCTTTCGATTAACGAAGAAGCAACCGACCGGTGGACGATGAGCCGGCGGAGGGTCGTGCACCTCTGCCCACAGGTTCCCACGGCGGCGAAAACGATGGCCCTTAAAGCCAGTTCCAGGTCTGCCGAGGGCGTCAGAATCATGCCATTATTGCCGCCCAGTTCGAGCAGGGAGCGGCCCAACCTGGCACCCACGGTTTGCCCCACGCCCCGGCCCATGGGCACCGAACCGGTAGCCGAAACCAAAGGCAGCCCGCCATTGCTCGCGATGGCCTTGCCAGTATCGGCCCGGCCAACCGTTACGGACAGTAAATCCCTGGGCAAGTCTGGCATCTCCGCCAACGCTATGTTGGCCAGCAAGTGGCAGGCCAGGGCGCACAATGGCGTCTTTTTGGAAGGTTTCCAGACCACCGGATCCCCACATACGAGAGCGATGCAGGCGTTCCAGGCCCAAACGGCGACGGGACAATTGAAGGCCGTGATGACCCCAACCGGGCCGAGCGGGTGCCATTGTTCCATCAGCCGATGGCCGGGCCGCTCACTGGCGATGGTCAACCCGTACAACTGCCGGGATAGACCCACCGCAAAATCGCAAATATCGATCATTTCCTGCACTTCGCCGCGTGCCTCGGAGTCAATTTTTCCGGCTTCCAGGGTGACCAATTCGGCTAGGGCCTCCTTGTGCTCTCGAAGAACCATGCCCATCTGCCGGACCAACTCTCCCCTCCGGGGGGCCGGAATTAAACGGAATTTCCTGAAAGCCACCTGAGCCCGGAGAACCGATTCCTTAACATCATCCGCTGTGCAGGAACCCACCCTGGCGAGGACCTCGCCGTCGATGGGAGAAATCGCCTCGACGATTTCCCCTCCTCCCGGCTTGAACTCCTGCCCCACCAGGTGACCGGGCAGATTGTCAATGGTCCCCAGGGCGTTGAACCCAAGCTTTTCAAACCAATCGTTGTTCATGCCGAATAGATGTCCTTGAGGGGTTCTATGGCCGCGGACGGTTCCTGCTTTGCGCCTTCCGTGTAAAAATACTGGCCAAATCGATTGTTGAGAAAATCAGCCAGGGAAACGGACTCCTGCCGGATGAAACCGGTCGAGGCGAGTCGCCCTTCGGCCTGCAGATCGACCACCGCGCAGATTCCCGCCGCGGTCGTTATCTGGATGGAGCTCCAATGTTCCCCGTGCACCTTGCGGTTATAAATTTTGCGGCCGTCGCTGACCTGCAAAAGTTGGCCGTTGATATGCCCGCTGACCGTGCAAAAGGTCAGCACCACATCCTGCAAGGTAATGGGAATCGCCTTCTCCAGAATGTCCTTCAGTATTTCCCTTCTCGCTCCCAGCCCGAGGCTTTCAATGAGGAAACGCATGAGATACTGGTGCCCTTGGTAGCGAACGGTTTTATAGTTAAGTTCCTTTACCTCGCCATCCAATGTATCGCAAAGGGTTCCCAAACCCCCGGATGTGTTAAAGGCCTCGTAATTGACTCCGTCGAGCGAAAAACGCTCCAATCCACCCAATGGCACCATTTGAACCGGCTTGCCATCTGCAATGGCCTCGCAGGAATTGCAGTATTCATTGATCAATCCGTCTGTTGACCAAGTCAAATTATAGAGCATCATGTTGGAGGGAAATTGGGGAAGGGCCCCGACCCGCATTTTGACCTCCTGCAAACTCTCAAAACCGGCGCATAGATCGTTGGCTAGAATGCTGATGAAGCCCGGCGCCAAACCGCATTGAGGCATGAAGACCTGACCTTCGTGGGCTTGTTCGGCCAGCTCCATGACGGCATGCGAGGTGGCCACATCTTCAGTCAGGTCGAAGTAGCTGACTCCGGCGTTGAGGGCGGCCCTGGCAATGGAAGGATTGAGAAAATAGGGACAGGCCGACAAAACCCTCTCCCTCCCTTGCAGGCATTTGATCAATTTTCCTTCGTCCGTCACATCCAGATGTATAGTTTCGACGGGAAGGGCGTCCTTCAGGCGTTGCAGCGAGGCCTCGTCGGAATCGGCCACTGCGACTGTATAATCGCCGCTATGAAATAACAGTTTGGCAATCGCTCCGCCAATTTTACCGGAACCCAGAATGATTACGTTGCGCATGCGACCTAACCTTTGCTGGACGCGGTGTGCGTGTCGGTTGACTCAAAAATTTTGTCCGCGCTGGCGGCTACGAAACCGTTATAGAGATGGCCATCGGCATCGGCGTAGCGGAGGGCAAACTCGTAGTAGCAAGTGGGAATCTCATGCACCTGGCCGCCGGCAAATTCCACCGGCATGCGGTCGGCCATTGACGACCCCTGCTCCAGTAATACCTGGGGCGATCCTTTGACCCGACCACCCGATTGATTGACCGGTATACCCTGCTCCTCCACCACTTGCAGCACACCTTCAACTGTCGGGGTTTTCTTCAGGTGGTTGACGGCGATCGTAAAATGGTTGGCATGCAACCCGTGGGCGGCAAACCAGGCGGCGTATTCACTTTCTTCAAGCAGTAAGCCATAGTCATCCCATGAAATCGGATCCCACAAGCGGCCGGCCCAAAGAACTTCCGGTCCCTCCACCCGGATGGGGTCAATCTGAGTGCAAATACCTTGCAGAATTACCTTGCAGAATTTTTTGCGCGTCCACGCTGAGGGTGGAACAATCAAGGGCGCTCAGAAAAATCCTGGGCTGGGAAGGGTCTGGATGCAAATAACCCCAGGCATTCAATTTTTTTTCTTTGAAAACATAGGGCGCCAGGGGCTCGTAGCCGAGGGCCAGGATATGCTTTTGCAGCACTGGCAGGCGAATCAGATCCAGATCGAGGGTCCGAAATGCGACGTGATCGTTGAGGACTTGCTCGCCTCTGTTTTCAAAAACAGATTTAAGCCGGGCGGCGCGGGGGGCCATCCCGATGTAGTCCTCCCAGAGACTTTGGAAGAAGATTTGAGTATTCATGTAGTAATTTCCGATAATTAAATCGAGTATTCAACCCCTATGTTGCGAAATGTGGATGAATCCCCGAAGGCCGAAGAAATACGCCGCCAAGGGTAGCTATGGAGAATCCGCCCGGGGGGTGGTATTTTTCCCTTAAACAATTCCCGATAGATTTCATTTTGCGGGGACTCGATACGCTTCATATCGAATCCGGCCGTTTTTATGGTTGTAAATCCGTAACGATAACAGGCAGCTAGCAGGGGGTAGGAAAACTTTTTTTCTTCCTCTAACAACCGGCGGCAATGACCTAAATAGAGCGTCCCCGCCGAAATATTTTTCTTCCAGTCCCAGGCATTGGACCACGGCTCATCTGAAACAACATTCCAGGCCCCTTTGCTCATCTGCATGATTCCTCGGGCATAACCGGTGTCGGCGTATGCATTGAGAGAACTCTCCGCCCTTAAAATGGCAAATACGAATAGCGGATCGAGCTGGTTGTGAAGGGCTTCGGCTCTCGCCACTGGCCAAACCAGGGTTGCCGGCAAAAATTTCGGGGCCCTTCGACAGCGCACAAAAATCAGAGCCGTTATAAAAAACAGCGACAAAATAATAAGGATGCCGCATCTATTTCTCAGACATCCCCGAAAATTTCCGAGCCTACCCATTGTATTTACCATGTTCTCATAAGGCCCATCTTCCTGTTTTGCAATCGGAGGAATTACGGGGAAAAACTCATCTCACCCCGGCGGCGAAGATTCGGAATTAATTTTTGGTTCCACTGGCCGACTTTCGTAGAGCTTCCCTAAAGTTTAATCCAGTCAGGAATTTTCCTGCTGAGGCAAAGCAATTGTATGTCCAATCCTGCAACATCAAGTGTCAGCATCTTCGGCACCGGCACAAGGCGCACGTCTTGGCCGCTGGCAGCCTGTGAGGATCATTCCCGATGAGCAAACCGGTCACTCAACAAAATATTGCCTTAAGCAAAGCCCATTTTCAGGTTGTGGAAGCGCTGCCCGGTATTGACGATATGAGCCGGTTCGCGGCTTACTGGCCGATGCTGCAACTTTGCCCTTTCCCCGCCTGGTTGTCCGATGAAAATGGCTGCCGGGTCTATTTCAATCAGGCATGGCTCGACCTGCGAGGCCAAACAGCGGATAGCGATTTAAACGACGGATGGGTAAATGGGATTCATCCCGATGATCTCGTGTCCTTGCTCAAGACCGATCTAAGAGCCCATGAAAAAGAGATTCCCTATGCTGCGGAGATACGTATCCATAATACTAAAGGCGATTATCGATGGATTTCAATCCCGGCATCACCCATCCAAGATTCCGACGGTTTGTTCATCGGCCTGACCGGTTTTTGCCTCGATATAACGAGCAGTAAGGAGACTGAGCAAGAACTGCTCATTAAGAAGAATCGCTACAAACTAGCCATTGAAAATACCGGGCTTGGCATTTGGGACTGGAATATCGCCACCGGTGAAATATACTTCAACCGCCGTTATGCCGAAATCCTCGGCTACGAGTACGACGAGATGGACAGGCAATTCCATTGCCTGGATCAATTCATTCACCCCGATGACAAGGCGGAGGTATGGGAAAAACTCCAGCGGCATCTGGATGGCAAATCTCCCAGTTACGACTCGGAACATCGTCTCAAGACTAAATACGGCGATTGGGTCTGGATTCAGGACCGGGGCAAAGTGGTAGGCCGGGACGACAGCGGAAAACCCCTCCGCATGACGGGAACCCATCGCGACACCACCATGAGGAAGGAAATGGAAGAGTCCATGCAACGTCTCTCCCTGGTGGCCAGCCGTTCAAATACCGGCGTGGTCATTTCAAATGCGGATGGAGAGACCGAATGGGTCAATTTTGCCTTCGAGAAAATGTCAGGTTACGATCTTTACGATTTGGAGGGAAAAACAGCGGGAAACCTGTTACACGGCCCCGGCAGCGATCCCGAAGTCATCGCCTACATAGATCGATGCATAAAGGAGAAAAAAGAGTTTCATGCCGAAATTCTCAATTACCACAAAAGCGGCCAAACCTTTTGGGTGGACATAGACGCCACTCCCATTTTCGACAGAAGGGGTAAAGTTATACAGTTTATCGCCATCGAATCGGATATTACTTCCCGGAAAAAAGCCGAAGAAGAGATGAAAAAGGCGATTGAGGCAGCGGAGTCTGCCAACCAGGCAAAAAGCGATTTCCTGGCCAATATGAGCCACGAGATTCGCACTCCCATGAATGCCGTCATGGGCATGACCAGCCTGCTCATGGACACCGAGTTGACCGAGGATCAATTGGACTTCGCTCAGACCATCCAAAGCAGCAACGAGTCCCTTCTCAATATAATCAACGATATTCTGGATTTTTCCAAAATCGAATCCGGCAAACTGGACCTGGAGGACGTAGCCTTTAGCCTGACCTGCTGCGTCGAGGAGGCGATCGATCTATTCGGGTCGGCGGCCGCCGAGAAAGAACTGGAACTGCTCTGCCATATTGACGACAAAGCGCCGGAATACCTCATCGGCGATCCCACGCGATTGCGTCAAATTCTCATCAATTTATTGGGCAATGCCATAAAATTTACCTCCCATGGAGAAATAGTAACCACCGTTACACTGGAAGAAATACAGAACGAAGACTATATTATACGGTTTTCCGTACGCGATACCGGAATCGGAATTCCCGAGCAGCGGCAAAGTATCATCTTCGAAGCCTTCACCCAGGTGGACGCCTCCACAACCCGTCAATACGGCGGATCAGGTCTGGGTTTGGTCATCTGCAAAAGGCTCAGCAATTTGATGGGGGGCGACATTGGCTCAGCAATTTGATGGGGGGCGACATTGGTTTAAAGAGTGAGGTAGGCAAAGGTACCGAATTTTTCTTCACCGTGAAACTGAGCCCCGACAAATCGCCGCCCTCGCCTACTTTCCAGGCGGACTCGCTGTTTGGGAAACGAGCGCTGATCGTCGATGACAACGCCACCAACCGGCAAATCCTTACTCTCCTCTTGAGCAAATGGGGTATCTACGCCGAAGAAGCCGAATCGGGTGTCGAAGCGATCGCCAAATTAGATCAAAGCGCGTCTTATGATGTGGCCATTCTGGACTGCCAAATGCCTCTCATGGACGGAATGGAACTAGCAGCCAAAATTCGCAAATCAAAATCTTACGGCAAGCTTCCTCTGATTATGCTTACCTCCATGACGCACCCCGATACGGAAAAACTACGCCAGAAACTGAATTTTTCCGCCTATTTGACCAAACCGGTTAAAAACCTCATATTATTGAATGCGTTGCGGCAAGCCCTGCAGGATTCTTCGACTCCAAATAGCTATAACGGTCGTGCCGGTTCACCTTTCCAAAACCTGCCTGCTTCGAAACAAAATTTCAGCCTGCTTTTAGCCGAGGATAGTCCGGTCAATCAAAAAGTCGCTCTTCTGCTGCTCAAACGCCTCGGCTACCGGGCTGATGTGGCCAATGACGGCGACGAGGTTTTGGACTTATTACAAAAAGTATCCTACGATGTTATCCTTATGGATGTGCAAATGCCCAATAAGGATGGCATTGAAACCACGCGTATCCTTCGTCAAACTTTTTCTCAGGACCGCCAACCCTACATAGAGGCTGTCCCAAAAATATAAAGATTTTATAGTCAACTGGATGACGTTGATAAAAAGAGCCGGAAAGAGCAAGTTTTTGCTCGATCCGGCCAAAAAAGGGTTCTATAATTGAGTTAGCGAAAATCAATATAGCCCTTTCTATGAAAAATATAGCCATCCAATGCCTCCTGCGTCCAGCTTTAACTGTGGTCGACCGGTGCCTCGATTACGATAACTTCCGCGCCACCATTGATCGAATCGATCGGCTGCTGATCGACTCGGAGGTGGAATCGCAGGCCATTGAGCTGGCCTTGGAGGGGTGGCCGCCAATGGGTCTAAAGGCCCGGCGGCAGCGGGCCAGTTTTGCCATCAAGGCACTGCGCATGGATACGCTGGGCCGTCTGCTCGGAGGGATTTCGTTTCGGCATTTGTCGCGGGCTCTGGGCAGCAGCGATCTGTTGGCCGACTTTTGCCGTGTCCGGCAGATCGATGGCATCAGGGGCATCTCCAAAAGCACCCTGGAGCGGGCCTCGAAGTTTTTCAGCGAAGAGCAGTTGAGGGCCTTGCACCGGACCTTGACTGAGGTGGTGGGCGATGCCCTTCTGGCCCGGCAGGTGGGATTGGACAAGCCGATTGACACCACCATTTGCCTGATCGACGGCACCTGTTTGGAGGCTAACATTCATTGGCCGACGGACTGGGTATTATACCAAATCGCAAAAGGATTGATAAAGATTAAAAAACAGCTATAAAGGCGGAATGAGAAGATATATGGGAACCGATGAAGACCGTGAACGTATCAAGAAATTGCTCAACAAAGAGGCTGTCGGCTGGCGTAAAGAGCGTTTGGTGGCATTAAAAATGGGCTTCCAGCCGCACCACAGCATTGATGAAATTGGAGCCATCGTGGGCCGAGGCAAAGCGACGATCCAGCGTTGGTTTGACAAATATCGTGCTGCAGGGCTCGGGGCGGTGCTTACACGCGCCTACAAAGGCGGGATCAAAAGCCGTTGCGACAAAGAGGTGGAGGCCTTCTTGCTCAATGGTTTGAAGGTCGCGCGCTGGAACACAGCCGTTCAGGCGGGGCAAGAGCTGGAGCGACATTTCGGGCGCTCCTTCGCCTACAAGACGGTGTGGCGATGGCTAAAAAAATGCGCCGGGGTGCTTCGAGTCCCTCGCCCCGTGCATGAGAAACGGGAATCGGCAAAAGCGGAAGCGTTCAAGCGAGACTTTTTTAAGATCCTCCAGGAGCTTTCCCTCACCCGAGGCAATCGGGTTCGGGTGTGGTTTGCCGATGAAAGCCGTTTTGGTTTGCTTCCGGTGTACCGCCGGTGCTGGACGCAAAGAGGGCTTCGGCCGCACAAAAAATATCAGACAAGATACCAGTGGAGCTACTGTTACGGAGCCCTCGACGTGGTCAACGGCGAGATGGTATGCATCCAAACCCCTAGCACGAATCTACAGTGGACGGAGGCTTTCCTCCAACAGATCAAAAAGCAATATCCTGAGGAGGAACATGTGGTTGTATGGGACGGGGCAGGCTTCCATCCGCACGACTCGGAGCACCCCAACGTCCCCCCGGGCATACATATCGTGAATTTGCCGCCGTATAGTCCTGAACTCAACCCGATTGAAAGACTTTGGGATATGATACAGGATCAAACGGCCAACAAACTGTGGCCGAGCATTGAGCGACTCGAAGAAGTCGTCGCAACCCATCTCAAAGACTGGTGGGAGGACACTGAAAAAGTCCTCTCTTTAGTTGGCGGAGGCTGGCAGCACATTCAAGCAAACGCTTCTGCCAAATAACTTATTATCATACCTAATGAGATTTGGTATTACTCAAGGATGTAGCCGGCACGTTGCTCAAAGCGATCCGGCTGATCCGCGAGAAGGCCGGTTTGCGCCATCGCATGCCGATCGAACCGGAGCCCTTGGCTCGGCAGATGAATCGGCTGTGCATACAGATGACCCACAGCCGGCGGCGAAAGGACAGCGCGCGGCAGCGCAAGGGTATCTTGAGGCAGATGAAAAAGCTGCTCAAACGGATCGGGGAGCATGCCCGCAGTCACCGGGAATTATTGCAAGCCTGCTGGGAGCAAAGCGATTACAGCGAAAAACAGGTCCAACAGATCCTCGCCCGGATGGAGCGCATGAGCGAGCAAATCCCGGTGGTCATCAAACAGGCGCACGAGCGGATCATTGGCGGCCGCCAGGTGAAAAACGCAGAGAAAGTCTTGAGTGTTTACGAACTCGATGGGCAGGTGATTGTGCGAGGTAAAGCGGGCCAAGAGGTCGAGTTCGGCAACACCCTGTTTTTGGGAGAAAGCGTTGAGGGGTACCTGCTGGACTGGAAACTCTACGGCAGCCGAACTCCAAGCGAAAATGAACAAATGCAAGAGAGTTTGCAAAGACAGAACCGCTTCAACCTGGAAGAACCCATAGCGGCCATGTGCGCGGACCGGGGATTTGCCTCCCAGCGGGCCCGCCGGCAGTTAGCCCAGGAGGGAATCTACGACGCGCTCTGTCCACGCGATCCGAAGCAGTTGAAAAAACGGATGGAGGAACCACTGTTCAGGCAATTGCAAAAGCGCCGGGCCAGCACCGAAGGGCGGATCGGGGTATTGAAGAATCGCTGGCAGGCCGGGCGGTTGCGCAGCAAAGGCTTTGCCAACCGCTCGATCAGCGTAGCCTGGTCGGTACTCTCGCACAACCTATGGAAAGTAGCCAAGATGCTGGCCCAGCAAGACGAACTAAAAACCAAAGCGGCGGCCTAGAGAGCGGAAAAGCAAGGACAATACTTTTTCACAGCCGTACTGTCGGCTCATACAAAGAAAACCAGGCAACCGGACCCCAAAACCAGTATCCTAACGTCATAGGAGAGCAAAGTTGATACTCTCCCAAATGCAAATACCTCTAAAATGAGCGCCTATCAAAAGCCCTCGCAAAAATCACCCTTTTGGGACAGCCTCTACATAATCGCTTTAACCGCCGCCGCTACCGTCAAGGATAAAAACCATTGCCTCAAAGCCGGTATGAACACTTTCATGAGCAAACCGATCAAAATTAAAGAACTGGCCATGGCGCTCAAAACGGCCCAGGAAGAAACTGCCCTCAAACAGCTGAATAGCATTTCCCATTCACCGGCATCAGGATAAACCGGTAAAGCGCGAGGGCAATTCCCAGATAGCGCGGGTGTCCCTGATAATTTTTTGCAGCACCTCGGGTGTGACACTTTGCACCGGGTCGTCCCCGATGCCCCGGGCCGGGTCGATATGAGTTTCAATGATGAGGCCGTCCGCTCCGTAAGCCATGCCCGCCAGGCAGCAGGCGGGAACGTAAATAGCTCGGCCCACCGCATGGGAGGGATCGATTATCACCGGAGCCCAGGTTTTCTGCTTGAGCAGCGGAGTTATGGATTCATCGGGATGGTTCCTGTAACCATCCAATCCCGGCATGGTCCCGCGCGGGCAGAAAAATAAATTCGGATTGCCATTGGAGACGATGTACTCGCCCGCAGAAATATATTCATCAATCGGGCCCATATGACGCCCTCTTTTAAGGAGAACGGCGGTGTTCGTGTCCGCAGTTTTCCTACCCACCTGTTTGAGCAAGGAATAATTGAGGGCGTTGCGAGTACCGATTTGCAGCATGTCGATTTTAGCTTCCAAGGCGATATCGATTTGCTCCTCGTCCATAACTTCGGTCACAATCGGCAGTCCCGTACGCGCTCTGGCCTCCAGTAAAGTATCGAGTGTTTTGATGTCTCCCTGATAGGAGTGGGGCGTCGTTCGCGGTTTCCACACCCCCCCCTGATGGCATGCGCGCCGGCCTCTTTAATGGCCTCGGCGGTCTCCAGCATATAATTCGGGTTTTTCGGGTCGATGGTGCAAAGCCCGGCGATAAATAAAGGCTCTTCCCCCACCTTGACGCCACCCAGGCTGCTGCGGTGCTTCGCCAGCTCGGAATGAACATCCATCAATTTGTAAACGGTCTCCATGCGGTCCACCCGGTCGATGTAGGCGAGCCCCTTGATACGGTTGACCATCAATTCGCTACGCTCATCGCCTATAATGGCGTAGATATTGCGATGGGCGCCGTAGATGACCTGAATCGAGCAGTCGAATTCTCCGACAATGGCTTCGACTTCCCGCAATTGATCTTCAGTAAGCTTGTTTTCTTTGGAAATAATCATAGCTGTGGCATCCCATGGTAACGCGACCTTAACAAAGGGCCGGTTATAGCGTAGGTTGCAAATTTAACAACTCCATAAATTCTGGTCAGCAATTGCTTTTTTGCCGCTGCAACCTGTCCGCTCATCTATAATAAAAGGTAATACTGAATGGCTCTTCTACACTCAGAATGGCCACCATTTCTTCCGTCCACGGTCCGAAGGGCGCCCGTGATTGAATAGAGTCCTGCGCGACCAGCGTGGCCACCCGGCTGGCTGTGGTGAAAGCGATAACCAAATTCTTGATTTCCCCCTCCCGCGTCAGTTTGAATTTCACCAGCACCATTGAATTCACCTCTGCTCGAGCCACCTGACTCTGGAAGGCCAGAATCTGAAATTGTGAACCGATGGCGTCGAACATGCGCGCCAGATAATCTCCGAAATCGGTGAATTTGGCGCTCACGGCGATATTGTCCATAACCGGGGCCCGCCCGGAGGATTGCATGATCGGCCCTGGAAGCACTGATGAGGCTACCCTCGGTCTGGGGCGGGGCTGCTGGGGTTGAGCCGCCAAAGTCTGCTCTGGGCTGGGCGGTTCCACATTGGGTTTGAGAAACTGTTCAACCGAAGTCACGGTTAACGGTATATCGCTGGCCCGCAAAGGATCTTCGACATCCGCTTCCCCCTTATTCGGCGCATCCGCCATGCTGGCAATCCCTTCCTCCGACAGCACCGTGTCCTGCTCAATGAAGTCCGGTGCCATTGGCTGAGGCGGGGGCAAGTAGGGAATCGATGGACTCTGCTGCTGCTCGACCGATTCCTGCTGCGCCAATGCCTCCGGAAAAGGCTGCGCATCCGAGTAGGTGCCATCGATTATTTTTGACGATTCTAATTCCTCGCCATCAATGAAAGGCATATCGTCCGGGCCCGCATCCGACTCCTCCTTTTGTCCCGCCTGCTGGTCGCGATTGGAAATATTGGCCGTTTCATCGGGTTCATTGGTTGGCACATCCGGATTGGTCTCCACAAACCGCTGTTCCTGAGGCTCCGGCAGAGCGTCCTCATAAACATATTCCACCTCACGATCGCGACTAAGGGTGTGGTCGGCAATCAGGCTGCGCTTTATTTCCCAGGGAATCATCCAGAAAAGCATCAGGTGCAGAAAAAGCGTTACCGCCATGGCCCACCCAACGCCCCGCAAGTCCCCCCCCTCCAGTTTAGGGGAAGCCAGATAACGGGAAATATCAATCTCCCGCCGCTTCTGCTTAGGTGCTTTGGCCGTCGTCGCTCTCATGAAAAATGAATTCAGTAAAAATAAAGTAAATTTCGATTACTATAAATTAAAAACTATCCGTCTCATCAAGCATCCAGTTTGCATCCAGTATCCGGCAACCTAAGCGCTTCCCAAAGCCCATGTTTTTGCAGTAATTCCGAAGTCTCCTCGACCGGCAGGCCCATCACGTTACTGAACGACCCTTCTAGATTTTCCAATATGATTTCCCTGCCCTCCTGAATACCGTAGGCCCCCGCCTTATCCAAAGGATCGACAATGCTCAAATAGCGGCTGATCCCCTCCTCGTCCAGTTGCCGGAAAGTGACTTCGCTGGTCACGCACAGAGTCTCGTCAATATTGCGCTCCCGAAATATCAGGCAAATACCGGTAAAAACCGTATGGGTGCGCCCGGAAAGCTGGCCCAACATACGCCGGGCATCCTCCAGATCGCCCGGCTTGTTCAAAATAACGCCATCCAAAGCCACCGTGGTATCCGCCCCCAGCACCGGGCAGTGGGCATGGGCTCCATCCGCCACCACGAACTCGGTCTTCAAACGACAATTATGCAGCACCAGCGAACGCGGGTCGGCCCCCGCCTCAAACCATTCCTCCACCGCCGCCGGAACCACCGCAAAGCGCAAACCCATCTCGTTGAGAAGATGCCGCCGCCGAGGCGAAGAAGAAGCCAACACCAATTGCAAATGTAAACGTGAATTCATCGAAATAAAATCTCTCTAGTAAACGTGAATTCATCGAAATAAAATCTCTCTAAAAAAAGCCAAAATGAAGAAAATGATAAGATAAGAATAATAAGAGCCAATCCAGCAAAGGTCAGGACTATACCATATTCCAGAAAAAACCGCAATAGATACGTTGGCTCCGTTTGATGCTGATGCGTTTGAATAAACTTCAAAAAAACCAGAAAAAATCCAAAAATGCGCCAATATGTCCCACCAAAACATATCCCCCATCAAACATCCTGCACCCAAATAATTCCTCTTATCAGCCAAAAAATTAAAACTAAATTGCAAAATTCAGCCAAAATGTTATCTTACCCAATTATAGACATGCGCACAATATGTTAAGATTAAATCGATAAACAGAGGAGGACGAAATGAAAGATATTGCATTAATAACGATACATGGTATGGGAAAAGTGGATCTAAATTATTTTTCAGATTTAGAGGACGGACTAAAAAATAGACTCGGCAGGGACTGGACAAGGATTTCTTTTCAAAATGTACAATACGCGCCGATACTACAAAAACCACAGAATCAATTATGGAGGGACATAATAAGAACGCCCGACAATGATATAGATGCTACAAAGTTAAGGCAGTTTTTTCTTTATGGTTTTGGTGATGCCGGCTCTCTTGAATACAGTGCCCATAATGACGAGGTGAAATACATTGAGGTACAGGAAAACATACAAAAAGCATTAAATAACGCATACTCGGAATTGGGTCGGGACAATTCAAAGTCTGTCGTGATTATCGCCCATTCACTTGGTTGCCAAGTGATTTCCAATTATCTTTGGGATGCACAAAATAATAAGTATATATTTAAAAATACTGGTGGTAATGATTCTCCTGAATTAGATTTCCTTCGATTAAAATCCCTAATTAATTTGGTTACTACTGGCTGCAATATACCATTGTTCATTTCAGGTATAAGTGATCGCCAGTGTTTTAATAAACCGAATGATCAATTCAAATGGGACAATTGGGACAATTATTATGATCCGGATGATGTCCTTGGATGGCCGTTGAGGCAGTTGAGTAACTCATTCAATATTGATGTGCACTGGAAAAAGTGGACACGAGATTCTCCTAAATGGAGAATCGAAGCATGGGAAGAAGACGCTTTAGTATAGAGTTCAAAAATGAGGCAGTTCAACTGATGATACTCGATGGTCTGAGCGCCACCGAGGTATCGACCAAACTTGGGGTCAACACCAACCAATTGTATAGGTGGAAGAGGCTCTATCTGGACGATCAGCAGGGCGAAGCCACCTCAAAGCGACAGAGCAGTCCGAAGGAGATGGGGGCCGAGATAGATCGTCTTCGCAAAGAGCTGCGCCGCTCGGAGCGGATCAACCAGATACTAAAAAAAACGGTGGGCTACTTTGCCAAGGACGAACAATGAAGTACCAGTTTGTCAAAGACAACGAGGGGCGCTTCAAGATCGAGGAAATATGCTCGGCGATGGGGATTTGTCGCAGTGGCTATTACTGCTGGAGGCACCGAGCGCCCTCGGCCCGGCGGATCGAGGACGAGGGAATCAAGGGGGCGATCCTGAAGGTACACAAAGAGGCCAAGGGCCGCTATGGGCATCGGCCAATGCACCGCCATCTGAAGGATGATGAGGGCATCGATTGCGGCCGTGACCGGGCTCTGCGTCTGATGCGTGAAATGGGAATCAAAAGCACCCAGAGTAAACGCTTTAAGCCATTAAAAACCAACAGTAACCATCCCTATGGTTACAGCCCCAATGTGCTTAAAAAGCATGGCCAGCCGACCCATATCGACGAGGTCTGGGTGGCGGACACGACCTACCTACGGACCCTGGCCGGTTGGATGTACTTGGCCACGGTGATGGACCTGTTCAGCCGACGCCTGCTGGGCTGGAGCGTTTCCAACCACAACGACGCGAAGCTGGTTGGCAAGGCCCTCAAAGCCGCGGCCATGACCCGCGGCACACTGCGCACCGGGATTATTCATCACAGCGATCGGGGCAGCCCCTACGCCAGCGACGACTATCAGAGGCTGGTCTCTGAGCTAGGCATGAAGCCGAGCATGAGCGCCCAAGGCAACTGCTACGACAACGCGGCCATGGAATCGTTCTACGGCCGCTTCAAGACCAGCACGATTCGAGGCCGCCACTTTGCCGACGAGCGCGAACTGCGATCAACTGTCTTCGAATACGTGGAAATCTTCTACAACCGATATCGCAAACATTCCTCTCTGAGTTACCAAAGCCCAGTCCAATTCGAGGAAAATATTTGCCCCCCATGGGGGGCAACGAGAAAACAAAACCCTTTACCAAAACAAGCCGCCTGACACACTAATCAATAAACAATGAATATAAGAGAATCCCGTGTCCAACAAATCCAGTACACGTCAGGCCCCATTAATTTCAGGAGTCATTTTTTTGATTATCTCCTCTATGTATGGCTTTAATTCGGGATCCTTGTGTATGGCTGTTTCAATTATGGATTTCTTAATTGCGTCTGCAAAAATATCCTTATAAGTACGAGATGAATCGGGTTTAAGATTATAATCTTTTCTTACTTCAAGAAGCCAAGTGTCATAAGACAATAATACTGCCTCAAATCTACCCTTCTCTAGCCCGGATATTTCATGAAGGGTAAAGTTTGGCTCGTTATTGCTATTGGAGATGGATTTCTTTGTATTTTGAGCAGATCGTCTTGATTTTTAGGTGTTTTTCAGGGTGTAGAGACACTGCCCCCTTTCCCCCATTGGTTCGGTAGTGCCGGGGGCAGCACCAATGCACCCTTTAGGTTGGCACCAATCGGCGGGCCGCATGGTTGAAAAGACTGGCCCAAGGATAACTCTCACTTAGGTGAAAGTGAATCGTTCGGGTGTTGCGCACGATGACCGCTCCGATCTTGATTAATTTGAGCCGCAGGGTGTGGCATTGGGCCCGCGCCCACTTCGTCCCTTTTAAGGCTAACCGGCGCATGGCTTCCATCAAGGTGTAGGCCAGCGCCGACAAGAGCAATCGCCACTGATTGGCCCACCATTGATGGGCGCTGGTGCGCTCGCTGAACAATTGCATCTGTTCCTTGATTCGGTTCTCCATTTCACCGCGGCCACAGTATACCTTGTCGTAAAGCTCCTGGGGATCGCCCGGCAGGTTCGTCACCACGAAGCGCGGGTTGGACCCCTGTGCGGTGTGTTCGGCTTTATGGATGACCAACCGCAGCCATCGCCACGAATCGGCAGCATAGACGAAGTCCTGGAATAACCGTTGTTTTTTACCCCTTAGTTCGAACCATTCTTTGGCCTGCTTTTGCAACTGCTGGGCGTCTTGCTGCAAGCGTGCATTGCGAGCCATCCCCACGATGTAACTAACTTCGTTGCGGTCGCACCAAGAGAGTATCCGGTCTCGACAAAATCCACTGTCGGCGCGCCAAATAATCCGCGTACGGGGCCAGCTTTGGCGAATCCGTTTAACCAGCAATTTGAGGATGGCCCCGGCATGCTTGCTGGCATCGATCTTGCTCGGCCGCAGGTAGGCCACCAGCAGCTGATCACCGCAAAAAACATATAGCGGCAGAAAACAGTAATGATCATAATAACCGTGGAAAAAACGTCCCTCCTGGAGCCCGTGCACCGGATTGTCGGTGGCGTCAAAGTCCAGGATGATCTCTTCGGGTTCCTCGGCAAAGGAGCCCATGAACTGTTCGACCAACAGCTCGTTTACCGCAAAGGCCGCCCGCCGATCCTGCCCGTTTTCAAAACGACACAAAGTCGGCGCGCTGGCCAACGTTTCAATGCGCCCCGTTACCGTTTGCAACAATGGATCGTGGCGCAGGGTATCAAAGTCGTTCAAATCCTCATAGCCCGCCACCAGCCCGTAAACGCGCTGCCGCAGCATCCCCAATACCTCATGGCGTACTTTGCCCTTCTGCCGTTTGTCCACTAACTGTCGGGCCGCTCGTTCGGTCAAGCCCAACTGCCGATCCACTTCCCGGATCAAAAGCAGTCCGGCATCCGAAGTAACCTCTCCGCCCTTGAAATCAACCCGCACACGGCGGCCTTTTACCCTTGTCAACTGTAGCTTTAATTGTTTACCTTTTGTCATCGCTGATATTGCTTTAATTATTGATCTATCCTGCTGTATATCAGCAGTTAAGCATATCAACGATACTTTTTTTACGAAATATCCGGGCTAACCCGGATATTTCATGAAGGGTAAAGTTTGGCTCGTTATTGCTATTGGAGATGGATTTCTTTGTATTTTGAGCAGATCGTCTTGATTTTTAGGTGTTTTTCAGGGTGTAGAGACACTGCCCCCTTTCCCCCATTGGTTCGGTAGTGCCGGGGGCAGCACCAATGCACCCTTTAGGTTGGCACCAATCGGCGGGCCGCATGGTTGAAAAGACTGGCCCAAGGATAACTCTCACTTAGGTGAAAGTGAATCGTTCGGGTGTTGCGCACGATGACCGCTCCGATCTTGATTAATTTGAGCCGCAGGGTGTGGCATTGGGCCCGCGCCCACTTCGTCCCTTTTAAGGCTAACCGGCGCATGGCTTCCATCAAGGTGTAGGCCAGCGCCGACAAGAGCAATCGCCACTGATTGGCCCACCATTGATGGGCGCTGGTGCGCTCGCTGAACAATTGCATCTGTTCCTTGATTCGGTTCTCCATTTCACCGCGGCCACAGTATACCTTGTCGTAAAGCTCCTGGGGATCGCCCGGCAGGTTCGTCACCACGAAGCGCGGGTTGGACCCCTGTGCGGTGTGTTCGGCTTTATGGATGACCAACCGCAGCCATCGCCACGAATCGGCAGCATAGACGAAGTCCTGGAATAACCGTTGTTTTTTACCCCTTAGTTCGAACCATTCTTTGGCCTGCTTTTGCAACTGCTGGGCGTCTTGCTGCAAGCGTGCATTGCGAGCCATCCCCACGATGTAACTAACTTCGTTGCGGTCGCACCAAGAGAGTATCCGGTCTCGACAAAATCCACTGTCGGCGCGCCAAATAATCCGCGTACGGGGCCAGCTTTGGCGCATCCGTTTAACCAGCAATTTGAGGATGGCCCCGGCATGCTTGCTGGCATCGATCTTGCTCGGCCGCAGGTAGGCCACCAGCAGCTGATCACCGCAAAAAACATATAGCGGCAGAAAACAGTAATGATCATAATAACCGTGGAAAAAACGTCCCTCCTGGAGCCCGTGCACCGGATTGTCGGTGGCGTCAAAGTCCAGGATGATCTCTTCGGGTTCCTCGGCAAAGGAGCCCATGAACTGTTCGACCAACAGCTCGTTTACCGCAAAGGCCGCCCGCCGATCCTGCCCGTTTTCAAAACGACACAAAGTCGGCGCGCTGGCCAACGTTTCAATGCGCCCCGTTACCGTTTGCTAACAATGGATCGTGGCGCAGGGTATCAAAGTCGTTCAAATCCTCATAGCCCGCCACCAGCCCGTAAACGCGCTGCCGCAGCATCCCCAATACCTCATGGCGTACTTTGCCCTTCTGCCGTTTGTCCACTAACTGTCGGGCCGCTCGTTCGGTCAAGCCCAACTGCCGATCCACTTCCCGGATCAAAAGCAGTCCGGCATCCGAAGTAACCTCTCCGCCCTTGAAATCAACCCGCACACGGCGGCCTTTTACCCTTGTCAACTGTAGCTTTAATTGTTTACCTTTTGTCATCGCTGATATTGCTTTAATTATTGATCTATCCTGCTGTATATCAGCAGTTAAGCATATCAACGATACTTTTTTTACGAAATATCCGGGCTAGGGCCGCAGAAAAAACCGCCGCTAGGTAGAGAGTGAGGCCGGGGATTGACGCCATCCTTCTACCTTTAATTCGCGGATGATTTTTATGTTCCGAGAATTCTGACCATGACTTTGTCGTGTAGGATTTGCCCCAAAGGTCTTTTGGCTTCCTATCCTTTTTCATGATTGACGTGTACTGGATTTGTTGGACACGGGATTCTCTTATATTCATTGTTTATTGATTAGTGTGTCAGGCGGCTTGTTTTGGTAAAGGGTTTTGTTTTCTCGTTGCCCCCCATGGGGGGCAAATATTTTCCTCGAATTGGACTGGGCTTTGGTAACTCAGAGAGGAATGTTTGCGATATCGGTTGTAGAAGATTTCCACGTATTCGAAGACAGTTGATCGCAGTTCGCGCTCGTCGGCAAAGTGGCGGCCTCGAATCGTGCTGGTCTTGAAGCGGCCGTAGAACGATTCCATGGCCGCGTTGTCGTAGCAGTTGCCTTGGGCGCTCATGCTCGGCTTCATGCCTAGTTCAGAGACCAGCCTCTGATAGTCGTCGCTGGCGTAGGGGCTGCCCCGATCGCTGTGATGAATAATCCCGGTGCGCAGTGTGCCGCGGGTCATGGCCGCGGCTTTGAGGGCCTTGCCAACCAGCTTCGCGTCGTTGTGGTTGGAAACGCTCCAGCCCAGCAGGCGTCGGCTGAACAGGTCCATCACCGTGGCCAAGTACATCCAACCGGCCAGGGTCCGTAGGTAGGTCGTGTCCGCCACCCAGACCTCGTCGATATGGGTCGGCTGGCCATGCTTTTTAAGCACATTGGGGCTGTAACCATAGGGATGGTTACTGTTGGTTTTTAATGGCTTAAAGCGTTTACTCTGGGTGCTTTTGATTCCCATTTCACGCATCAGACGCAGAGCCCGGTCACGGCCGCAATCGATGCCCTCATCATCCTTCAGATGGCGGTGCATTGGCCTCTTTGTGTACCTTCAGGATCGCCCCCTTGATTCCCTCGTCCTCGATCCGCCGGGCCGAGGGCGCTCGGTGCCTCCAGCAGTAATAGCCACTGCGACAAATCCCCATCGCCGAGCATATTTCCTCGATCTTGAAGCGCCCCTCGTTGTCTTTGACAAACTGGTACTTCATTGTTCGTCCTTGGCAAAGTAGCCCACCGTTTTTTTTAGTATCTGGTTGATCCGCTCCGAGCGGCGCAGCTCTCTGCGAAGACGATCTATCTCGGCCGCCATCTCCTTCGGACTGCTCTGTCGCTTTGAGGTGGCTTCGCCCTGCTGATCGTCCAGATAGAGCCTCTTCCACCTATACAATTGGTTGGTGTTGACCCCAAGTTTGGTCGATACCTCGGTGGCGCTCAGACCATCGAGTATCATCAGTTGAACTGCCTCATTTTTGAACTCTATACTAAAGCGTCTTCTTCCCATGCTTCGATTCTCCATTTAGGAGAATCTCGTGTCCACTTTTTCCAGTGCACATCACCCGGCCGTTACCAGTCCCTTACCCGGCATGAAAAGCCCGGACCAGGCCCGCCGGAACGCCGCCGCGGCCGACGGTGATCTCAGCGAAGAAGACCTGAGCTTCCTCGATAAAATTTCCTGATCCTTTCACTCGTTCCATAAAATTATCTTCACTTTCTCCGGCGGGATGGCCATATTGCAAAATCCAATTCGGTAAGGACCGAGTTAATCGACCAATAAAATACGGAGGAAAAACAAACGTGATAAACTTGAAAAAACGTCTGGCCGATGGCGATTCGCTGATCGGCGCCATTGTCAGCCTGGAGGGTGCAGATCGAATGCAATTGGAGCGGATTCTGGAAAAAAATCCCTATGATTTCTTCATGGCGGACAGCCAGCACAGCCAGTTTACCGAGCCGGATTTGGTATCTCTATGCCAATCAGCTACCGATTTATCCATACCGGTGGTCTTCCGCATCATGGACACGAAGCAAATTTATCTGATCGGCAAATACCTCGACCTCGGAGCCGTCGGAATCGAAGTGCCCCAGGTCAACACGCCCGATGTAGCGGCCGAAGCGGTTAAAAAATTTTACTACCCTCCCCTCGGAATCCGCAGCATGGGTGGCAATTATCGCTCCCGGCTCGGCCATGAGGACCAGGACGTGAACGACAATCTTGCCTATCCGGATTTATGGAACCAATGCGGGATTCTCTGGCTCCAGGTAGAATCCGTGCAGGCCGTCATGGTGGCTCAATCCCTGGCCCGGCAGGGTGTCGATTGCCTCTCCTTCGGGCCCGCTGACCTGACGCACGACATGCGTTTCAATCCCCACCCTCAATTGAAAACCCTGGACGACTGCGTCCAACACGTGGTCAAAGAACTGGAAAATACCGGCGCCGTCGTCTGCCACCGCCACGGCAAACCGGAAAACCGCCAAAAATACCTCGACATGGGAGTCCGCCTCCTCCTCGAAAAACCACCCGCATAAATGAGTTTTTTAATGGAGTAATCGAGCCCTCTTATTGCTTAAAAGGCCAAGGGCCAAGTGCCCATTCAACCATCGGGGAGTCGTTGTGATTGCAGGCTGGGGGTTGCCGTAGAGGGCGATGGAGCGCCGAGGGGTTCTACAATGGTTTCGGGTTTGTGGAGAATTTTTTCCCGCAGGTCGCTTAATAGAGTATAGATAACGGGGATCACAAAGAGCGTTAAAAGAGTGCTCGTGGTGAGCCCCCCCACGGCTACCACGCCGAGCGGACGGCGGCTCTCTGCCCCCGCTCCGAAACCGATGGCGATGGGCATGATGCCCGCAATGGTGGAAAAGCTGGTCATCAGAATAGGCCGCAGGCGAATGCGTCCGGCGGCGACGATGGCGGCATACGTATCCAGGCCCTTGGCTCGCTGCTGGTTGGCGAACTCAACCAGGAGAATGGCGTTTTTGGTGGCCAAAGCGATAAGCAGGACGAAGCCGATCTGGCTGAAAAGATTCATGTTCATGGCCGGTATGCGCGGAACCCAGGGAGAGAGGGTTTTAACCCAATCGGGCGCATCGGGCGCGAAATTAGCCCACCCGTAAAGCATATTGCCCAACACATCCACCTGCCCCATCAGCCAGAGACCGCCAAAGGCTCCTATAGAGGCCAGGGGAATCGTCAACATAACCGTAAAAGGATGGATGAGGCTCTCGAACTGCGAGGCCAGGACCATAAAAACCACCAACATGGCTATGCCGATGATAAAGAAAATGTCTTTCCCGGTATCGCGGAGCTGGCGGCCCTGCCCTCCCCACTCGTAACGAATCCCGGCCGGCATGTCCTCCGCCAGAATGGCTTCCGCCCGCTCCATGGCGGTGCCCAGGGGCATGTTCAGGGGCGTTCCTTCGAGGGTGATGGAACGGTAGCGGTTGTAATGGTAAATGGCGTTGGGGCCGCCGTTGGGCACGAGTTGGACCACATTGCTCAACTGGGTCAACCGGCCCGAATTGTTCCGCACATAAAGTCGCTCTATATCGCTGGGGGTGAGTCGGGAATCGCGTTCCAGCTGCACTATGACGTCGTACTCCTTGCCCCCGCGTTTGATTTTGCTCAAATCCAGTCCGCCAAAAAGTATCTGCAAGGTTTGCGAAAGCTCCTCGATGGATACGCCCAAGACGGCGGCGCGGTCGCGGTCGATTTGCACGAACAACTCCGGTTTGTTGAGCTGAAAATTGGGCCGCAGGTTGGCCAGAAAACCTTCGCCTCTCAAACGGTTGGTCAACTCGCCCGCGAACTCGTTCAATTCATCGAGATCGTGATGCTGCAGGACCAGTTGAAAGGGCTGCCCAAAACCACCGCTGATAGCCTTGGGAATGTTGGGAAAAGCGATGGCCCCCTCGATCTCCGCGAAAAACCGCGCCCCCAGCCCGTTGGGACCGTTCACGATGTCCTGCACCGAGCGGTCGCGCTCATCCTTGAACCGGGCAAACATGACCCCTAAATTGGATTCACCGGGACCGTTGAAAGGCAAAGCCACAGCCGTGAAATAACCATCCACCTCGGGTATCTCGGACATGATTTCCTCCATCTTCCGCACCATCCGGTCGGTGTATTCGCTGGTCGATCCTTCGGGCGCAATGGCCATGCAAAATAGGCTTCCTTTATCCTCCTCGGGCAAAAAATCGCGCTCCAGCTGAGTGTAAATGTAATAACTCGCAATGACCGTCAAAAAGCTGAATACGACCACACTTGGACGATGGCGCAGAGCGAAGCGAAGGAGCTTGAGGTAGGTGCGCGTTATCCAGTCGAGGCAGTCCTCGAAAAAGAGAAAGATTCGGCCGTGTTTTTCCTTTCTAACCGGCCTCAGAAGGCGGGAGGAAATCATGGGGGTGAGCGACAGGGCAATAAACGAAGAAATCACCACCGACCCGGCCAAAGCGATGGCGAACTCGATAAAAAGCCTCCCCGTCAGACTGGTTTGCAGGGCCATGGGCAGGAAAACGGCGACCAGGGCCAGGGTTGTGGCAATGACCGCGAAAACGATCTCTTTCATTCCCTGAAAGGCGGCCTCCATCGGTTTCATGCCCTCCTCGATATGGCGGTAGATATTTTCCAGCACCACAATCGAATCGTCCACCACCACCCCGATGGTCAATATAAGGGCCATCATGGTGACGATATTGATAGAAAAACCGAGCAGCGAAAGCAGAGCAAAAGTCCCGATGATGGCCACCGGTATACTGATGACCGGTATGATCGTTGAACGGACATTGCGCAGAAAGATGAATATGGTGATGATGACCAGAATAAAAGCCACCCCGAGTGTTATCCAGACCTCCCGGATGGCCCGCTCCACATATATGCTTTCGTCATAGGCGATGAAATACTCGAAACCCTCCGGCATGGTTGCGGATAAACGCTCCATCTCCTCTTTAATGCCTTTGGCCACCTGGATGGTGTTGGATTTCGACTGCTTGATGACACCCAACCCGATGGCCGGTTTGGAAGTGTAACGGGCCACCGTGCGCTCGTCTTCAACCCCTTTTTCCGCTCTTCCGATATCGTGCAGTCGAATGAGGTTGGCCCCCTCCTCGCGAATCACCAGGCGGTTGAATTCCTCCTCCGTTTTCAGTTCGCCCTTGGTCTGGATGGCTAATTCCCGCAGCCGGTTTTCCACCCGGCCACTGGGCAATTCGATGTTCTGCCGCCGCAACGCATCCTGCACATCCAGTACGGTGACCCCGCGGGCCGCCATTTTCTCCGAATCGAGCCAAAGCCGCATGGCAAAACGTTTGCTCCCGCCAAGAATGACATTGCTTACCCCCCGCACGGTCTGCAAGGGGTCCTTGATATTGTCCTCGGCATACTGAGAAAGCTCCATCGTAGTGCGGTTTGCGCTGTAAATGGCCACCCACATGAAGGGCCTGGCATCTCCATCCTGCTTGGCCACAACCGGCTCCAGAACTTCCTCCGGCAGTATCCCCCGGATACGGGCCACGCGGTCGCGCACATCCTGGGCAGCCAGCTCGATTTCGCGCGATAGGTGAAACTCTATCGTAATGCTGCTAACCTGTTCCCGGCTTTGCGAAGACATGATTTTGATGCCCTCGACGGTGTTGATAACTTCCTCCAGCCTTTCCGTTATTTCAGTCTCGACGACCTCGGCGCTGGCTCCCGGATAAACCGTCAGGACGTTGACGATGGGAGGATCGACATCGGGCAGTTCCCGCACCGGCAGCCGACTCAGGCCAATCAAGCCGAACAGTATCAAAGCCAGGCTCATCATGGAGGCAAAGACGGGCCGTTTGATGCAAATTTCCGGCAGATTCATAAAAAAATTCGGTAGAAATTATTTAAGAACGAAATCAATTTAGAGATGGGATAATTTTCTCAGGAAGCTTCGTTCCCGGCATTGTTGGGCCGGGGGTTGACCGGTGTGCCCGGTCCGACTTTTTGATGGCCTTCGACAATGACTCTTTCCCCTGCGCTGAGCCCCTCAAGAATTTCCAGCGTCCCTTCCATCCGGATGCCGGCCTGAACCTCGCGCATTTGGGCGATATTATCGTCGTCTACGACCATCACAATCGATTTGTCGACCCTCATAATCAGGGCGGACTCCGGGATAACCAAAGCGTCTTCCTTTTCCTGCAAAACAAGTTTAAGATTGCCGAACATGCCGGGCTTTAGGAGGCCGGACTCATTGTCGATAAAGGCCCGCACGAGCACATTGCGGGTAGTCACCTCCACCTCTGGAGAAATGAAGTAGACCTCCCCGGTAAAGGTGCTCTGCGCATAGGCGGCCACCGTAATATCGATCCGCTGGCCGGTCTGCAATTGCCCGATGAAACGCTCGGGGACATCGAAATCCGCTTTGATGGGGTTCATGTTGACCAGCACGGTCATGGTTTGCCCGACCTGCATGAACTGGCCCGGACTGACCTGGCGGTAGCCGACCACCCCGTCGAAAGGCGCCACGATTCGGGCATCCTTAAGCTCCCGCTTGCGCAATTCCAGAGTTGCCGCGGCAACGTCGAAATCTCCGATCGATTGGTCGTAGGTTTGCTCCGAAATAGTTTTGCTCTCCAGCAGGGATTTATTCCGGACCCGATTGGTTCGGGCCAGGGTGAAATTAGCCTTCGCCTCCGCCAGGCGGGCGCTTAATTTCTGATCGTCGAGGGCGACCAGCAGCCTGCCCTCTCGCACGGTATTGCCCTCCTCGAAATGGATCTTGCTGATCATTCCGCTGATTTCACTCTTGATTTCCACACGTTCATTGGCAGTCAGCGAGCCCACCAAATCGATCACCTCGATCACTTTTTGCCGCTCCACCGGCGCCACCACGACATTGACAGCAAAGCTTTCCGGAGGCCCACCGCCCTCGCCGCCTCCGCAGCCGGATAAAAACAATGCCGACGACGCCAGGACCAGCGATAAGCAGGCGGCCAGATAATGATAAATGTTAAGGTTTAGCCGAATTTTTAGCAGGGGTTTCATCAGCAGTGGGTGGGGTTCTACCATTCCGGCAGCCAGCGATAAAGTTTGCGGGGTCAAACTGCCATTATTCATTCATAAAAAGCGCATAGTAGGTAGTATAATGGCTAAAGCAAGTAATTCGATGCCCGGCATTCAGGCTGAATTCCTGGCCGGTAAACCGATTACCGAAATAAAAGACATGCCGGAACGATCCCGATTCTAGATCGGGAATCAAGGCAGGAAACTCTGATAACACTAAAAGTCCGGGGCTGGTCAAGCCGCCAACTCACTGGACGCAGCCGCAATCATGACGCCGGCCAGTAAACCATAGGCTGCTTCCCACGCCTCCCGCACTGGTGGGGTAAAATCTTCACCCAATCCCTGCCCCAAAGTCCATATGAGGGCCTCTCCAACAATTGGGTAATGCCCCTCTTCCGCCCCGAGGGCAATGTGATGGCGACCCAGTTTTTCCACCGCCGGCACTAGGACTTCCGGGCTTTCCAGGTTTTTCACCACAAAGGCCAGGCTGGCCATTAATTTGCGCCCCTGGGCCTTTATATCCGTCTTGAAAAGAGGCTCAGCAGAAGGGGCGATCTCAAACAGGCGCGTATAAAACAAATCTGCCACCGTATCGGCAATCGGTGCGACTTTCTGAAAACTCTCTTTAACGTAACTAATCTGTTCTCGTGTCTTAATGGATCCTTATGGCTTATGCTGAGCGCTTGAACGACCAGCTCATTAGTTTTAAACGGGTGATTAAAAATCATGGTTCGTTACTCGCCCATGAAAGTCGGCCCTCAATTTCGTCAATTGAGCGCTTTTTTGATAAACACGTCCTAAAGTCGGAGCGGGAATAATCGAATTATCAATAACAGTATTTGATGTGCACTGGAAAAAGTGGACACGAGATTCTCCTAAATGGAGAATCGAAGCATGGGAAGAAGACGCTTTAGTATAGAGTTCAAAAATGAGGCAGTTCAACTGATGATACTCGATGGTCTGAGCGCCACCGAGGTATCGACCAAACTTGGGGTCAACACCAACCAATTGTATAGGTGGAAGAGGCTCTATCTGGACGATCAGCAGGGCGAAGCCACCTCAAAGCGACAGAGCAGTCCGAAGGAGATGGCGGCCGAGATAGATCGTCTTCGCAAAGAGCTGCGCCGCTCGGAGCGGATCAACCAGATACTAAAAAAAACGGTGGGCTACTTTGCCAAGGACGAACAATGAAGTACCAGTTTGTCAAAGACAACGAGGGGCGCTTCAAGATCGAGGAAATATGCTCGGCGATGGGGATTTGTCGCAGTGGCTATTACTGCTGGAGGCACCGAGCGCCCTCGGCCCGGCGGATCGAGGACGAGGGAATCAAGGGGGCGATCCTGAAGGTACACAAAGAGGCCAAGGGCCGCTATGGGCATCGGCCAATGCACCGCCATCTGAAGGATGATGAGGGCATCGATTGCGGCCGTGACCGGGCTCTGCGTCTGATGCGTGAAATGGGAATCAAAAGCACCCAGAGTAAACGCTTTAAGCCATTAAAAACCAACAGTAACCATCCCTATGGTTACAGCCCCAATGTGCTTAAAAAGCATGGCCAGCCGACCCATATCGACGAGGTCTGGGTGGCGGACACGACCTACCTACGGACCCTGGCCGGTTGGATGTACTTGGCCACGGTGATGGACCTGTTCAGCCGACGCCTGCTGGGCTGGAGCGTTTCCAACCACAACGACGCGAAGCTGGTTGGCAAGGCCCTCAAAGCCGCGGCCATGACCCGCGGCACACTGCGCACCGGGATTATTCATCACAGCGATCGGGGCAGCCCCTACGCCAGCGACGACTATCAGAGGCTGGTCTCTGAACTAGGCATGAAGCCGAGCATGAGCGCCCAAGGCAACTGCTACGACAACGCGGCCATGGAATCGTTCTACGGCCGCTTCAAGACCAGCACGATTCGAGGCCGCCACTTTGCCGACGAGCGCGAACTGCGATCAACTGTCTTCGAATACGTGGAAATCTTCTACAACCGATATCGCAAACATTCCTCTCTGAGTTACCAAAGCCCAGTCCAATTCGAGGAAAATATTTGCCCCCCATGGGGGGCAACGAGAAAACAAAACCCTTTACCAAAACAAGCCGCCTGACACACTAATCAATAAACAATGAATATAAGAGAATCCCGTGTCCAACAAATCCAGTACACGTCAATTTTATTAATTTCCTGCAAAGACAGGACGGCACTGAATCTACGGATCTATTGAAGACAACCTACCTTAATAATGAAAATCGCCATTGTGGACGACTCGGGCTTCTCTCGTAGTCGGGTTAGAACTTATTTGAAGCGCATCTTTCCGCACGCCTCTTTCATTGAATGCGCCGATGGTGTGGAGGCTCTGAAACAACTGCCGGGGGAGGAACTTGAATTTGTCACTCTCGACCTGGTGATGCCGAACATTGACGGATTGGAACTCCTCAAGCGTTTGAAGGAAATAGATTTTCAACCCCCGATTGTAATTTTGACAGCCAACATTCAGGAAATTATTCAGACCGAATGCCGGAACTGGGGCTGTTACGGGTTTGTGGAAAAACCCATCAACCAGGAAAAAATTGCCGACATGGTTCAGGGCCTGGGTTTATGAGCAAAAAGGCCCCAGTCCTGCATAAAGATCTCCCAGTCCTGCATAAAGATCTTAAAGAGGTTTTTGTTGAGATTGTAAACATCGGTCTCGGTAAAGCGGCCGCCGCCCTATCGGATTTGACAGAACTTCCGGTCCAGATTTCGGCCCCCAGTCTGGAGGTTTTTGGTCCCGGCGCACTCGATCGGGTAAGCGAACTCGAATCCATCACTTCGATAAGGATCAGTCAGTCTTTTACCGGCCGGGATTTATCCGGGCATGGATTGCTCGTCCTCAACAAAAGCGGCGCCCTGCGCCTGGCGGTGCTGCTGATGGGGGAACCACGGGAACAGGAAGCTTTTGGAGGGATCGAGCAAATGGCTCTTCTGGAAACCGGCAATATTATGATCGGGAGCGTTGTTGGCACTTTGGGCAACATGCTCAGCACGCTTATGCGATACGATTTGCCTCGTTTGCAGGTCAAGGGGACCAATGGCGCTATCGAACTGGTATCGGACATTATCCATCCCAATATAACTTATATTCTGCTGGTGCGAGCCACCCTCTGCATAGGGGAAACAGAGGTAAGCGGCAACTTCATCCTCCTTTTCGAGAAACACAGTTACAACACCCTTTGCCACCTTCTGGAGAATCATTTGATCCTCAAATGAAAAGCAATACCGAATTGGCAAGCATGGATTCGCTCCCCGTAGGGTTTTTTCAAATCGACTGGGAAAACCGCATCATGGTGTGGAACCACTGGATGGAGATGCACACCGGCTACTCCAAAAAGGACGTCCTGGGATGCCGCCTGGAAGCCTTCTACCCCGGCCAAAAAACCGTCTTTAGCATAATTGAGGAAGCGCGCCGGTGCGGCTGCCAGCCGGTTATTTTATCACAGCTTTTGCACTCTTATTTCCTTCCCATCCAGCTAGGGGAAAATCACCTCAGTGGGTTTCAAATGATGCAGCAGGATTGCCATATCGTGCCCCAGGACGAGCCGGGCGGATCACTCGCCATCACCATTCAAGATGTTACCTCGCATGTGATCGGCCGGCGGCGCATCAATAATTTGCATGTTGATTTGAAGGAAACCAGCGACGCGGCTTTGGAATCGGCAAAGGAAAAATCGGAAATCCTGGCCATGATGAGCCACGAAATACGCACCCCCATGAACGCCGTTATTGGATTTACGGACATTTTGCTGGAATCCTCTCTCGATCCCTTGCAGCTCGATTACGTTAAAATCATACAGCAAAGCGGCGCCAGGCTATTGCGCCTCCTCTCCGACATCCTCGATTTCTCCAAACTGGAAGCCAATCGCATCGAACTGCATACACCCTTCATCGACCTGCGAGGTTGCATTGCAGAAGTATCCCGGATGGCTGAAAAGATGGCTTCCGATAAAGGATTGACCTATTCCTGGAAGGCCGCCTCGCCCCTTCCCTTGAAGGTAAAGGCAGACACCGGAAGACTCACCCAGGTCCTCCTCAATCTTCTCAGCAATAGCATCAAGCATCAAGTTCACTGAAAACGGAACCGCTCAATTAATTGTAAAATCCAAGAAATTGGGAGCCGACTCGGTGGAATTACTTTTTTCTATCAGCGATAAGCGATACCGGCCCCGGCATACCGGCAAATCGAAGAAATCGGCTTTTCAAGCCCTTCAGCCAAGTCGATTCAAAGATTTGGGAACGCCACGGCGGCACCGGCCTGGGTCTGGCCATTTCAAAAAAACTGGTCGAGTTGATGGGCGGTAAAATCTGGCTGGATGATGATTGCCAAACCGGAGCCACCTTCCACTTCACCCTCCCGGCGGGGATCCAGGAAGGAGATAGTTTTAACAGCGATATCAAAATAAACGGCTCCACCGGAAAGGAAGCGACGAAGGCACTCTCCATCCTACTGGTCGAAGATCACCCCCTCAATCGTAAACTGACTGCTGCTCAGTTGAAAAAGTTGGGACATAGCTCCAGTTTTGCCCAGGACGGGCGGGAATGCATCCAAGTACTCGCTCGTGAAAAATTTGATCTCATCCTTATGGACCTGCAAATGCCCGTCATGGACGGCTACGAGGCTGCCAGCCGCATCCGCAACGGAGAAGCCGGTTCGTCCAGCCAGTGGTTGCCCATTATCGCCATATCGGCGAACGCCAGCAACCTCGCTCAGGAACGCTGCATGGAAGTCGGAATGAACGATTATTTTTCCAAACCAGTAACCATGAGCAACCTCAAGAAAGCACTCGAATATTGGACTACAAAAGCAAAGCAGGCCAATCCCCGCGAACTGGCGAAAGCGACAGCAAACAGGTTTCAATAGAAAGAAACCAAAATTATCAACCCCTGCAATGTAGTAGCTACAGCTTGACCCGACAAATTAGTTAGAGTTAGGTAGAGGCTGTCCCAAAAATATAAAGATTTTATAGTCAACTGGATGACGTTGATAAAAAGAGCCGGAAAGAGCAAGTTTTTGCTCGATCCGGCCAAAAAAGGGTTCTATAATTGAGTTAGCGAAAATCAATATAGCCCTTTCTATGTTCTATGAAAAATATAGCCATCCAATGCCTCCTGCGTCCAGCTTTAACTGTGGTCGACCGGTGCCTCGATTACGATAACTTCCGCGCCACCATTGATCGAATCGATCGGCTGCTGATCGACTCGGAGGTGGAATCGCAGGCCATTGAGCTGGCCTTGGAGGGGTGGCCGCCAATGGGTCTAAAGGCCCGGCGGCAGCGGGCCAGTTTTGCCATCAAGGCACTGCGCATGGATACGCTGGGCCGTCTGCTCGGAGGGATTTCGTTTCGGCATTTGTCGCGGGCTCTGGGCAGCAGCGATCTGTTGGCCGACTTTTGCCGTGTCCGGCAGATCGATGGCATCAGGGGCATCTCCAAAAGCACCCTGGAGCGGGCCTCGAAGTTTTTCAGCGAAGAGCAGTTGAGGGCCTTGCACCGGACCTTGACTGAGGTGGTGGGCGATGCCCTTCTGGGCCGGCAGGTGGGCCGGCAGGTGGGATTGGACAAGCCGATTGACACCACCATTTGCCTGATCGACGGCACCTGTTTGGAGGCTAACATTCATTGGCCGACGGACTGGGTATTACTCAAGGATGTAGCCGGCACGTTGCTCAAAGCGATCCGGCTGATCCGCGAGAAGGCCGGTGTGCGCCATCGCATGCCGATCGAACCGGAGCCCTTGGCTCGGCAGATGAATCGGCTGTGCATACAGATGACCCACAGCCGGCGGCGAAAAGACAGCGCGCGGCAGCGCAAGGGTATCTTGAGGCAGATGAAAAAGCTGCTCAAACGGATCGGGGAGCATGCCCGCAGTCACCGGGAATTATTGCAAGCCTGCTGGGAGCAAAGCGATTACAGCGAAAAACAGGTCCAACAGATCCTCGCCCGGATGGAGCGCATGAGCGAGCAAATCCCGGTGGTCATCAAACAGGCGCACGAGCGGATCATTGGCGGCCGCCAGGTGAAAAACGCAGAGAAAGTCTTGAGTGTTTACGAACTCGATGGGCAGGTGATTGTGCGAGGTAAAGCGGGCCAAGAGGTCGAGTTCGGCAACACCCTGTTTTTGGGAGAAAGCGTTGAAGGGTACCTGCTGGACTGGAAACTCTACGGCAGCCGAACTCCAAGCGAAAATGAACAAATGCAAGAGAGTTTGCAAAGACAGAACCGCTTCAACCTGGAAGAACCCATAGCGGCCATGTGCGCGGACCGGGGATTTGCCTCCCAGCGGGCCCGCCGGCAGTTAGCCCAGGAGGGAATCTACGACGCGCTCTGTCCACGCGATCCGAAGCAGTTGAAAAAACGGATGGAGGAACCACTGTTCAGACAATTGCAAAAGCGCCGGGCCAGCACCGAAGGGCGGATCGGGGTATTGAAGAATCGCTGGCAGGCCGGGCGGTTGCGCAGCAAAGGCTTTGCCAACCGCTCGATCAGCGTAGCCTGGTCGGTACTCTCGCACAACCTATGGAAAGTAGCCAAGATGCTGGCCCAGCAAGACGAACTAAAAACCAAAGCGGCGGCCTAGAGAGCGGAAAAGCAAGGACAATACTTTTTCACAGCCGTACTGTCGGCTCATACAAAGAAAACCAGGCAACCGGACCCCAAAACCAGTATCCTAACGTCATAGGAGAGCAAAGTTGATACTCTCCCAAATGCAAATACCTCTAACCCGGATATTTCATGAAGGGTAAAGTTTGGCTCGTTATTGCTATTGGATGTAAACGCCGGGGAAAAACCGGTACGGTAAAGAGGGCGCTTTAAAACCGGTACGCTTATCCTAGAAAGGAGGAGTGTATCGAGATATGAAGCAATGGACAAGAGTGCGGCACAAAGTGCTGCGGGACAAGCAGAGCAAGCGCTCTGTAATGCGAGAAGAGGGACTGCACTGGGAGACCCTGGGAAAGATGCTGGCCTATTCCCAGCCGCCGGGAGACCGGCGCAAGAAGAGGCGAGAGCGCAAGATCGATCCGTATGTGGGCTGGATCGAGGAGGTGCTCAAAGCGGACCGGAACGTGCCCAAGAAGCAGCGCCATACGGCCAAACGGATCTACCAGCGTTTGGGTCGGGAGAAGGGCTACCAAGGGGGCTACACGGCGGTCAAGGAGGTGGTGGCCGAGCTGCGAGCGAGGCGGCGGGAAGTGTTCGTGCCGCTGGAGCACCGCCCCGGGGAGGGACAGGTGGACTTCGGTCATGCCCTGGTGAAGGAGGCGGGGCAATTGCGTAGGCGGCCATTTTCTGCCATGAGCCTGCCCTACAGCGATGCCTTTTTCGTGCAGGTGTTCGAACGGGAGTGCACGGAGAGCTTCTGGGAGGGGCACCTGCGAGCTTTTGAGTTTTTCGGGGCGGTGCCCCGGCGCATCAGCTATGACAACTCGAAGGTGGCGGTGGGTAAGATTATCGGTTCGCGTGAACGCAAGCTGACCGACGGGTTTCTGCAGCTACAGAGCCATTACCTGTTCGAGGAACACTTCTGTCTGCCCGCCCGGCCCAACGAGAAGGGCGTGGTCGAGGGGATCGTGCGTTATGCCCGGGCCAACTTCCTGGTACCGGTACCGCAGGTTCGGGACCTGGAGGAACTCAACGCAAAGCTGTTGGAGGCATGTGAGCGGGACATGGAGCGTAAATTACGCGGGAAAAGGGCGGTGAAAAAGGAACTGCTGGCCGAGGAGCGCGCCGTCATGCTGGCGTTGCCGCCCATACCCTTTGAAGCGAGCCGCAAACGCTCGACCTGCGTCAGCAGCCTCTCGCTGGTGCGCTTCGAGTGCAACGACTATTCGGTGCCGGTGCGCTGCGCCCACCATCCGGTGGTGGTGGAAGGGTCCTGTCGGCAGGTGGTGATCTTCTGTGGGGGCCAAGAGGTGGCCCGGCACCGCCGCATTTGGGATAAAGAGCAAGTCTCTTTCGAGCCGGTGCACTACCTGGCTTTGCTGGAGAAAAAACCGGGCGCTTTGGACTTCGCCCGCCCACTCTCGGGCTGGCAGTTGCCGCAGTGCCTGCAGGTCCTCAGACGCCGGCTCGAAAGCCAATGCGGGGGCGAAGGCACCCGGGAGTATATCCGGGTGCTGCGGCTGTTGGAGAAACACCCCATGGCGGCCTTGCAGCAGGCCGTCGTCTCGGCCCTGCGGGTGGGGGGACTGACTCGTGAGGCCATCGCCCAGTATCTCTATCCTCAGGAAGACTACGGGAGCAGAACCTTCCGGCTGGACGGCCATCCACACCTGCGTCACGTCCGTGTGGCCGCCCCTGACCTCGGTGCCTACAGCGAACTGCTCAAGATTCCAGGAGGGGCTTTATGAAGGAAGAAAAAAACCAGCTGCTGTTACACCATCACCTCAAGAAACTGAAGTTGCCCACCATCCTGCGCGAATGGCCGGCGGTGGCCGCGGCTTGTTCCCGGGACCGGCTCGATTACGCCGCCTTTTTGTTGCATCTGGTCGAACGGGAGCTCATTGAACGCGAACAGCGGGCCGCCCAGCGGCGGATCAAAAACGCCCGTTTCCCCGTGCTCAAGACCCTCGAGAGCTTCGCCTTTGAAGCGCAGCCCTCGATCAACGAAGCGCTCATCCGAGAGCTCATGCGCGGGGAGTATGTCGACCAGCGCGAAAACGTGCTGCTCCTCGGTAACGCCGGTACCGGTAGAACGCACCTGGCCACCGCCCTGGGCTTTGCCGCCTGTGCCCAGGGCCGGCGGATCCGTTTCTTCGGGGTCACCGCCCTGGTTACCCATATGCTCGAGCAACGCGACAACCACGACCTGCAGCGCTTCATGAAGCAACTCGAAAGGCTCGACCTACTCATCCTCGACGAACTCGGTTACGTCCCTTTTTCCAAGACCGGTTCCGAACTGCTCTTCGACGTGGTCAGCCGCGCTTACGAGCGCACCAGTCTCATCGTCACCACCAACCTGCCCTTTGAGAACTGGATCGAAGTGCTCGGTTCCGAACGGCTCACCGGAGCTCTGCTGGACCGACTCACCCATCGGGTGCATATCCTCGAAGCCAACGGGCAAAGCTACCGCTTGCGCGATGCTCGACGCCGTCGCCGTGGCACAAAACAATAAACGCCTTGGGCCCGGCTCGTCGGCCTCCGGCCTCCTCACCGACCCCAAGCCAATCCCCAAAACCAACTCCCAAACCCTAAACCTTGACGTACCTGCAATTACTAACCTAAACCTTATTCCAAGCGTACCGGTTTTACCCCGACCCCCGTACCGGTTTCATCCCGGCGTTTACATATTGGAGATGGATTTCTTTGTATTTTGAGCAGATCGTCTTGATTTTTAGGTGTTTTTCAGGGTGTAGAGACACTGCCCCCTTTCCCCCATTGGTTCGGTAGTGCCGGGGGCAGCACCAATGCACCCTTTAGGTTGGCACCAATCGGCGGGCCGCATGGTTGAAAAGACTGGCCCAAGGATAACTCTCACTTAGGTGAAAGTGAATCGTTCGGGTGTTGCGCACGATGACCGCTCCGATCTTGATTAATTTGAGCCGCAGGGTGTGGCATTGGGCCCGCGCCCACTTCGTCCCTTTTAAGGCTAACCGGTGATGTGCACTGGAAAAAGTGGACACGAGATTCTCCTAAATGGAGAATCGAAGCATGGGAAGAAGACGCAGTATAGAGTTCAAAAATGAGGCAGTTCAACTGATGATACTCGATGGTCTGAGCGCCACCGAGGTATCGACCAAACTTGGGGTCAACACCAACCAATTGTATAGGTGGAAGAGGCTCTATCTGGACGATCAGCAGGGCGAAGCCACCTCAAAGCGACAGAGCAGTCCGAAGGAGATGGCGGCCGAGATAGATCGTCTTCGCAAAGAGCTGCGCCGCTCGGAGCGGATCAACCAGATACTAAAAAAAACGGTGGGCTACTTTGCCAAGGACGAACAATGAAGTACCAGTCTGTCAAAGACAACGAGGGGCGCTTCAAGATCGAGGAAATATGCTCGGCGATGGGGATTTGTCGCAGTGGCTATTACTGCTGGAGGCACCGAGCGCCCTCGGCCCGGCGGATCGAGGACGAGGGAATCAAGGGGGCGATCCTGAAGGTACACAAAGAGGCCAAGGGCCGCTATGGGCATCGGCCAATGCACCGCCATCTGAAGGATGATGAGGGCATCGATTGCGGCCGTGACCGGGCTCTGCGTCTGATGCGTGAAATGGGAATCAAAAGCACCCAGAGTAAACGCTTTAAGCCATTAAAAACCAACAGTAACCATCCCTATGGTTACAGCCCCAATGTGCTTAAAAAGCATGGCCAGCCGACCCATATCGACGAGGTCTGGGTGGCGGACACGACCTACCTACGGACCCTGGCCGGGTGGATGTACTTGGCCACGGTGATGGACCTGTTCAGCCGACGCCTGCTAGGCTGGAGCGTTTCCAACCACAACGACGCGAAGCTGGTTGGCAAGGCCCTCAAAGCCGCGGCCATGACCCGCGGCACACTGCGCACCGGGATTATTCATCACAGCGATCGGGGCAGCCCCTACGCCAGCGACGACTATCAGAGGCTGGTCTCTGAACTAGGCATGAAGCCGAGCATGAGCGCCCAAGGCAACTGCTACGACAACGCGGCCATGGAATCGTTCTACGGCCGCTTCAAGACCAGCACGATTCGAGGCCGCCACTTTGCCGACGAGCGCGAACTGCGATCAACTGTCTTCGAATACGTGGAAATCTTCTACAACCGATATCGCAAACATTCCTCTCTGAGTTACCAAAGCCCAGTCCAATTCGAGGAAAATATTTGCCCCCCATGGGGGGCAACGAGAAAACAAAACCCTTTACCAAAACAAGCCGCCTGACACACTAATCAATAAACAATGAATATAAGAGAATCCCGTGTCCAACAAATCCAGTACACGTCACCGGCGCATGGCTTCCATCAAGGTGTAGGCCAGCGCCGACAAGAGCAATCGCCACTGATTGGCCCACCATTGATGGGCGCTGGTGCGCTCGCTGAACAATTGCATCTGTTCCTTGATTCGGTTCTCCATTTCACCGCGGCCACAGTATACCTTGTCGTAAAGCTCCTGGGGATCGCCCGGCAGGTTCGTCACCACGAAGCGCGGGTTGGACCCCTGTGCGGTGTGTTCGGCTTTATGGATGACCAACCGCAGCCATCGCCACGAATCGGCAGCATAGACGAAGTCCTGGAATAACCGTTGTTTTTTACCCCTTAGTTCGAACCATTCTTTGGCCTGCTTTTGCAACTGCTGGGCGTCTTGCTGCAAGCGTGCATTGCGAGCCATCCCCACGATGTAACTAACCCGGATATTTCGTAAAAAAAGTATCGTTGATATGCTTAACTGCTGATATACAGCAGGATAGATCAATAATTAAAGCAATATCAGCGATGACAAAAGGTAAACAATTAAAGCTACAGTTGACAAGGGTAAAAGGCCGCCGTGTGCGGGTTGATTTCAAGGGCGGAGAGGTTACTTCGGATGCCGGACTGCTTTTGATCCGGGAAGTGGATCGGCAGTTGGGCTTGACCGAACGAGCGGCCCGACAGTTAGTGGACAAACGGCAGAAGGGCAAAGTACGCCATGAGGTATTGGGGATGCTGCGGCAGCGCGTTTACGGGCTGGTGGCGGGCTATGAGGATTTGAACGACTTTGATACCCTGCGCCACGATCCATTGTTGCAAACGGTAACGGGGCGCATTGAAACGTTGGCCAGCGCGCCGACTTTGTGTCGTTTTGAAAACGGGCAGGATCGGCGGGCGGCCTTTGCGGTAAACGAGCTGTTGGTCGAACAGTTCATGGGCTCCTTTGCCGAGGAACCCGAAGAGATCATCCTGGACTTTGACGCCACCGACAATCCGGTGCACGGGCTCCAGGAGGGACGTTTTTTCCACGGTTATTATGATCATTACTGTTTTCTGCCGCTATATGTTTTTTGCGGTGATCAGCTGCTGGTGGCCTACCTGCGGCCGAGCAAGATCGATGCCAGCAAGCATGCCGGGGCCATCCTCAAATTGCTGGTTAAACGGATTCGCCAAAGCTGGCCCCGTACGCGGATTATTTGGCGCGCCGACAGTGGATTTTGTCGAGACCGGATACTCTCTTGGTGCGACCGCAACGAAGTTAGTTACATCGTGGGGATGGCTCGCAATGCACGCTTGCAGCAAGACGCCCAGCAGTTGCAAAAGCAGGCCAAAGAATGGTTCGAACTAAGGGGTAAAAAACAACGGTTATTCCAGGACTTCGTCTATGCTGCCGATTCGTGGCGATGGCTGCGGTTGGTCATCCATAAAGCCGAACACACCGCACAGGGGTCCAACCCGCGCTTCGTGGTGACGAACCTGCCGGGCGATCCCCAGGAGCTTTACGACAAGGTATACTGTGGCCGCGGTGAAATGGAGAACCGCATCAAGGAACAGATGCAATTGTTCAGCGAGCGCACCAGCGCCCATCAATGGTGGGCCAATCAGTGGCGATTGCTCTTGTCGGCGCTGGCCTACACCTTGATGGAAGCCATGCGCCGGTTAGCCTTAAAAGGGACGAAGTGGGCGCGGGCCCAATGGCACACCCTGCGGCTCAAATTAATCAAGATCGGAGCGGTCATCGTGCGCAACACCCGAACGATTCACTTTCACCTAAGTGAGAGTTATCCTTGGGCCAGTCTTTTCAACCATGCGGCCCGCCGATTGGTGCCAACCTAAAGGGTGCATTGGTGCTGCCCCCGGCACTACCGAACCAATGGGGGAAAGGGGGCAGTGTCTCTACACCCTGAAAAACACCTAAAAATCAAGACGATCTGCTCAAAATACAAAGAAATCCATCTCCAATAGCAATAACGAGCCAAACTTTACCCTTCATGAAATATCCGGGCTAAAGGGTGCATTGGTGCTGCCCCCGGCACTACCGAACCAATGGGGGAAAGGGGGCAGTGTCTCTACACCCTGAAAAACACCTAAAAATCAAGACGATCTGCTCAAAATACAAAGAAATCCATCTCCAATAGCAATAACGAGCCAAACTTTACCCTTCATGAAATATCCGGGCTAAAGGGTGCATTGGTGCTGCCCCCGGCACTACCGAACCAATGGGGGAAAGGGGGCAGTGTCTCTACACCCTGAAAAACACCTAAAAATCAAGACGATCTGCTCAAAATACAAAGAAATCCATCTCCAATAGCAATAACGAGCCAAACTTTACCCTTCATGAAATATCCGGGCTAGGTAGAGGCTGTCCCAAAAATATAAAGATTTTATAGTCAACTGGATGACGTTGATAAAAAGAGCCGGAAAGAGCAAGTTTTTGCTCGATCCGGCCAAAAAAGGGTTCTATAATTGAGTTAGCGAAAATCAATATAGCCCTTTCTATGAAAAATATAGCCATCCAATGCCTCCTGCGTCCAGCTTTAACTGTGGTCGACCGGTGCCTCGATTACGATAACTTCCGCGCCACCATTGATCGAATCGATCGGCTGCTGATCGACTCGGAGGTGGAATCGCAGGCCATTGAGCTGGCCTTGGAGGGGTGGCCGCCAATGGGTCTAAAGGCCCGGCGGCAGCGGGCCAGTTTTGCCATCAAGGCACTGCGCATGGATACGCTGGGCCGTCTGCTCGGAGGGATTTCGTTTCGGCATTTGTCGCGGGCTCTGGGCAGCAGCGATCTGTTGGCCGACTTTTGCCGTGTCCGGCAGATCGATGGCATCAGGGGCATCTCCAAAAGCACCCTGGAGCGGGCCTCGAAGTTTTTCAGCGAAGAGCAGTTGAGGGCCTTGCACCGGACCTTGACTGAGGTGGTGGGCGATGCCCTTCTGGCCCGGCAGGTGGGATTGGACAAGCCGATTGACACCACCATTTGCCTGATCGACGGCACCTGTTTGGAGGCTAACATTCATTGGCCGACGGACTGGGTATTACTCAAGGATGTAGCCGGCACGTTGCTCAAAGCGATCCGGCTGATCCGCGAGAAGGCCGGTTTGCGCCATCGCATGCCGATCGAACCGGAGCCCTTGGCTCGGCAGATGAATCGGCTGTGCATACAGATGACCCACAGAGATGACCCACAGCCGGCGGCGAAAGGACAGCGCGCGGCAGCGCAAGGGTATCTTGAGGCAGATGAAAAAGCTGCTCAAACGGATCGGGGAGCATGCCCGCAGTCACCGGGAATTATTGCAAGCCTGCTGGGAGCAAAGCGATTACAGCGAAAAACAGGTCCAACAGATCCTCGCCCGGATGGAGCGCATGAGCGAGCAAATCCCGGTGGTCATCAAACAGGCGCACGAGCGGATCATTGGCGGCCGGCAGGTGAAAAACGCAGAGAAAGTCTTGAGTGTTTACGAACTCGATGGGCAGGTGATTGTGCGAGGTAAAGCGGGCCAAGAGGTCGAGTTCGGCAACACCCTGTTTTTGGGAGAAAGCGTTGAAGGGTACCTGCTGGACTGGAAACTCTACGGCAGCCGAACTCCAAGCGAAAATGAACAAATGCTAGAGAGTTTGCAAAGACAGAACCGCTTCAACCTGGAAGAACCCATAGCGGCCATGTGCGCGGACCGGGGATTTGCCTCCCAGCGGGCCCGCCGGCAGTTAGCCCAGGAGGGAATCTACGACGCGCTCTGTCCACGCGATCCGAAGCAGTTGAAAAAACGGATGGAGGAACCACTGTTCAGACAATTGCAAAAGCGCCGGGCCAGCACCGAAGGGCGGATCGGGGTATTGAAGAATCGCTGGCAGGCCGGGCGGTTGCGCAGCAAAGGCTTTGCCAACCGCTCGATCAGCGTAGCCTGGTCGGTACTCTCGCACAACCTATGGAAAGTAGCCAAGATGCTGGCCCAGCAAGACGAACTAAAAACCAAAGCGGCGGCCTAGAGAGCGGAAAAGCAAGGACAATACTTTTTCACAGCCTTACTGTCGGCTCATACAAAGAAAATCAGGCAACCGGACCCCAAAACCAGTATCCTAACGTCATAGGAGAGCAAAGTTGATACTCTCCCAAATGCAAATACCTCTAAAATGAGCGCCTATCAAAAGCCCTCGCAAAAATCACCCTTTTGGGACAGCCTCTAGGTATCAGCCTTTTATAGGGCACATTCGATTGGCGGATTTTCCAGCCTCCCTCTCACTCCCCATGTCACTGTGCCCCCGTGAGAAAAAAATATCCGTGCCGTTCAGTGTCATCCGTGATTAATAATCAGGCAATAATTAACGGAACCTCCTTTTTCTATGAAATGAAAACAAAACTCGGTAGTGTATAAAAAAAGAATGTTATTTTGTATTTTTAGCTGTACAAATAGCGTTAGGCAGTTTATTCTTAGTGCATGGTTACTAAAATTATTAATTGTCGGCACTGTGGAAGTGAAAATATCATTAAATTTGGCAAGACGCCCAACCATAAACAGCGCTACCGCTGCCATGATTGTGGTAAACAAAGCCGCGAAACCCCACAGTGAAATACACCGAAGAGCAAAAAGAAATGATCCTTCGAGTCTATCAGGAACGCAGCAGTCTACGCGGTTTACAGCGCGCCTTCGGGGTGAGTCCCAACACCGTTTTGAGTTGGTTAAAAAAAACGACAATCGCTGCGACCGCTCAAAAGCACGATTCTTGCGGCCCGCCGCCATGATGTCATTGAACTGGACGAACTGTGGTCTTTTGTGGGGCGCAAGAGCGATGCCCAATGGGTTTGGATCGCTCTTTGCCGACGCACCCGTCAAATCCTCTCCTATGCCATTGGGCCTCGGGATTGGTATCGTTGCCGGGAACTTTACGAGCGTCTGCCACGGGCCTACAAAAGATGTGCCACCTACAGCGACTTTTGGAGCACTTATGATGAAGTCTTTCCTCATAACCGATCCGTGGGAAAAGAAACCGGTGAAACGGCCCATGTGGAACGATGGAACAATACCCTGCGCCAACGACTGGGTCGTTTCACACGCAAAACCCTCTCCTTTTCCAAGCTTAAGAGTATGCATGAAACCTGTCTGAGACTTTTCATTCATCAATATAATCAAGAATTAGCCACCATTCCTACTTAATACACTACCCAAAACTCTACTACCTTATAAGCCCTCTTGTTTTTGTATTATTCATTAACGGTAGTCTTACCGCTGAAGAAACCGATCCTTCTATTTTCAAAAATCTGGATGTCTTCGAAATCGAGCTAGCCGCTGATCCGCAGATTTCACCGGATGGCTCGCAGGTCGCATATGTTCGCAAATCGAATGACATTATGACGGACCGGGTCCGGTCGAATATCTGGGTCATCAGCAGTGATGGCAAAAGCCATCGCCCCTTGTTGTCGGGCAAGAGCGACTATTCAAGTCCGCGGTGGTCGCCCAATGGGGATCGTATTGCGTATCTGTCGGGTACTGAGGGAGGGAGTCCGCAATTGTATGTCCGTTGGATGGATACGGGGCAAACCGCGCTCCTGAGTAATTTGCAAAAAGTGCCCAGCTCGATTACCTGGTCGCCCAACGGCAAGCAAATTGCATTTTCAATGCTCGTTCTAGCCGAGGAAACTATTTTGGCTAAACCTCCTGAGAAATCCGAAGGCGCCCAGTGGGCTCCACCAGTCAAGGTGATCGACAGACTATTCTATCGATCGGATGGCAAAGGATACTTGGAGGACGGCTACGACCACCTGTTTGTCATGCCGTCTGATGGAGGAACGCCCCAACAATTAACCACTGGCGGCTTCAACCATGAGGGTCCCTTATCCTGGTCTCCTGACGGGTCGACTCTCATCTTTTCAGCCAACCGGAAAGAGGATTGGGAACATGATTGGCGCGAATCCGAAATATGGTCCCTGCATATAGACAGCGGAGCGCTTTCAGCCTTGACCGACCGCAATGGACCAGACCGGGCCCCAACCTATTCGCCCGATGGATCGAAAATCGCGTATTTAGGATTCGACGACAGCGAAATGGAGTATGAAAACACCCGAGTCTATCTAATGAATGCCGATGGCAGTGACAAACGTGTTTTGACGGATACATTGGATCGTTCCATTGAAGTGGTTCGTTGGTCGGGCAGTTCGAACCAATTGATGTTCCTCTACGACGAACGAGGTAATAAGCGCCTCGCTTCACTATCCTTGCAAGGCCAAATGGAAACCCTGGCTGATGATGTCGGCGGGACTATTCATCGGGCGGCAGTTTTTCCGTCTCGGGCAACGGCGCCTACGCATATACCAGCACAACACTCTATCGGCCATCCGACGTCGCTGTGGGGCATCTAGGCAACGCGCCTCAAAAGCTCACCCGGCTGAATGAAGATTTCCTCGCCCACAAAACCTTGGGTCGGGTCGAAGAGTTGTCCTGGACCTCGTCTGTAGGGGATTACGAAATACAAGGATGGGTAATTAAGCCCCCGAATTTCGATCCCAACAAACAGTATCCGCTAATCCTGGAAATCCACGGCGGACCCCTGGCGGCTTACGGTCCCACCTTCTCTACGGAATTACAGCTATATGCCGCGGCAGGGTATGTGGTCTTGTATTGCAATCCCAGAGGCTCGACCAGCTACGGCTATGACTTCGCCAATGAAATTCATCACAACTACCCCAGCAAAGATTACGACGACTTGATGTCCGGAGTGAATGCAGTCATCGCCAATGGATATGTTGACGAGGATCATTTGTATGTAACGGGTGGTTCCGGCGGTGGTGTTTTGACGGCTTGGATCGTTGGCAAAACCGACCGCTTTCGTGCCGCTGTCAGCGCCAAGCCGGTCATCAATTGGACCAGTGAAATGTTAACAACCGACATCATGGTTCACATAAAATACTGGTTCCCCAAAGCCCCTTGGGAAGCGCCGGAGTATTATTGGAAATACTCACCCTTATCCCTTGTAGGTAATGTATCAACTCCCACCATGCTGATGGCAGGTGAGCAGGACCACCGCACACGAATTACTGAATCCGAGCAATACTATCAAGCGCTCAAGTTTCGCAAAATTGAAACCGCCTTGGTCCGCATTCCGGAAGCTTCGCACGGCATCGTCGCCCGGCCCTCCCACCTGATAGCCAAGGTCGACAATATTCTTGGCTGGTTCGAGAAATATAAGGAAAAAAAGGATACCGGGAAATAATAATCCAAAAGGCCAAACAAGACGGTCAAGAGAACGGTGCCCTAATTGCACTCAGCATCCACCTATCTTGCACCTTGCATCCGGCATCCAGCATCTAGTATCTTGCATCCAACAAAACCATGGGCAACACTTTTGGAAAACTCTTCACCATCTCCACCTGGGGGGAAAGCCACGGTGGCGGCATCGGCGTGGTAATTGACGGCTGCCCGCCCGGCCTGCCCTTGAACGAGGAGGACATCCAGGTCGAGCTCGACCGCCGCCGGCCCGGCCAGAGCGACATCACCACCCAGCGCAAGGAGTCCGACACCGTCACCATCATCTCGGGAGTATTTGCAGGCAAAACCCTCGGCACCCCCATCGCCATGACCATTCCCAACCGCGATGCCCGCCCAGAAGCCTACGCGGAGATGAAAGATAAATTTCGCCCCTCCCACGCCGATTTCACCTATCAGGCCAAATACGGCATCCGCGACCACCAAGGCGGCGGCCGCTCCTCCGCCCGCGAAACCGCCGGGCGCGTCGCCGCCGGGGCCATCGCCCGCAAAATCCTCGCAATCTCGCACAAAATAGATATCGCCGCCTACGTCGAACGCGTCCACGACATCGCCATGCCACAGTTGGAAGGTCTACCCTCGCGCGAGGAGATCGACGCCAGCCCCGTGCGCTGCCCCCACCCCCCTACGGCGGAAAAAATGATCGCCCGCATCAAAGAAATACGGGCCCAGGGCGACTCCGTAGGCGGCCTCATCCTCTGCCGCGTGCGCAACCTCCCCGCCGGGCTGGGCGAACCCGTCTTCGACCGCCTAGAGGCCGACCTGGCCAAAGCCATGCTCTCCCTCCCCGCTGTCAAAGGCTTCGAAATCGGTAGCGGCTTCGCCGGAACCCATCAAACCGGCTCCCATCACAACGACATCTTCGAATCCCGCAACGGCCAAATCCGCACCCTCACCAACAACTCCGGCGGCGTCCAGGGCGGCATCTCCAACGGCGAAGAACTCTACTTCCGCATCGGCTTCAAACCCACCGCCACTATTCTAAGCAAACAAAAAACCGTCACCACCGAAGGCGAGGAAACCGAACTCATCGGCCGCGGCCGCCACGACCCCTGCGTCGTCCCCCGGGCCGTCCCCATAGTAGAAGCCATGACCGCCCTAGTCCTCATCGACCACACACTCCGCCACCACGCCCAAAACAAATCCTTCCGCTTCGATTAAAGAAACAGAATTTAATCGATGGGCAGGCCGGGCGGAATGCTGAATAAACTCCCGTCCTCTATTTGCTGGAAAAACCGCCTCCCTGGCTTGTTGTCCCCAAAAGTCCAAATCCAGCCGGAATTTCCCCCAAAAAGAAAAACCCAACGGTAAGCGTCTTCGTTAAGAAAAATCCATTCGCCCAAGCCCAAATCCCAAAGAAAAATAACCTCTTCAGTGCTATTCTGGGAAACAAATTGCCAGCCATGTTCATCATGGAAAATCCACGGCCAGAATTCTATATTGTAGTTGAGATACCATGGGGAAGCAAGCCATCCAGGGAATCCATCTATGGGGATTCCTCCAAATGGGGCGGCAATAGTCAATTCCAATGCTCTTCGCGCATTTAACATTCCACCAGTTTTCACTTTGCCTTGAAGAGAATCGAGAGGAGTTACCGAATCCAAAAGTATTTGCCGCACCTGTGCCAACGTCAAATCCGGCCTCTGCGACCAAATAAGCGCGGCAACTCCGCTAACCATAGGCGCAGGCGCAGAGAATGAAGTCCCGTTACCAAGCCGGAATTGGACTCCTTCTGTCTGAAATAGCTCTACACTCGATATTTCAACATTATCGATGTATACTCCATCTGCCTCTATCGATTCATCTGTTTCTAATCTAAATCGTAAATAAATTTGTTCGCCTTCATATGATGAGAGATCGATAGAAACGATCTCTGGAGTAGGTGGGGATAATATTTCTCCTTCACCAGAGCGAGACTTCTCAATATTCCACTCGATTTCGTCAGTGGAAACTTCAATGCGTAAGAAATCAAAATCTAATTCAAGTTGATAGAAAGTTTGAAATCTTAGTTGTGGTCCAATGTACCCAGATAGATCAATCCGAGGGCTTTTTAGATAGTTATTTGTGAATGGTTCATAATTAGAGGCTGTCCCAAAAATATAAAGATTTTATAGTCAACTGGATGACGTTGATAAAAAGAGCCGGAAAGAGCAAGTTTTTGCTCGATCCGGCCAAAAAAGGGTTCTATAAAAAGGGTTCTATAATTGAGTTAGCGAAAATCAATATAGCCCTTTCTATGAAAAATATAGCCATCCAATGCCTCCTGCGTCCAGCTTTAACTGTGGTCGACCGGTGCCTCGATTACGATAACTTCCGCGCCACCATTGATCGAATCGATCGGCTGCTGATCGACTCGGAGGTGGAATCGCAGGCCATTGAGCTGGCCTTGGAGGGGTGGCCGCCAATGGGTCTAAAGGCCCGGCGGCAGCGGGCCAGTTTTGCCATCAAGGCACTGCGCATGGATACGCTGGGCCGTCTGCTCGGAGGGATCTCGTTTCGGCATTTGTCGCGGGCTCTGGGCAGCAGCGATCTGTTGGCCGACTTTTGCCGTGTCCGGCAGATCGATGGCATCAGGGGCATCTCCAAAAGCACCCTGGAGCGGGCCTCGAAGTTTTTCAGCGAAGAGCAGTTGAGGGCCTTGCACCGGACCTTGACTGAGGTGGTGGGCGATGCCCTTCTGGCCCGGCAGGTGGGATTGGACAAGCCGATTGACACCACCATTTGCCTGATCGACGGCACCTGTTTGGAGGCTAACATTCATTGGCCGACGGACTGGGTATTACTCAAGGATGTAGCCGGCACGTTGCTCAAAGCGATCCGGCTGATCCGCGAGAAGGCCGGTTTGCGCCATCGCATGCCGATCGAACCGGAGCCCTTGGCTCGGCAGATGAATCGGCTGTGCATACAGATGACCCACAGCCGGCGGCGAAAGGACAGCGCGCGGCAGCGCAAGGGTATCTTGAGGCAGATGAAAAAGCTGCTCAAACGGATCGGGGAGCATGCCCGCAGTCACCGGGAATTATTGCAAGCCTGCTGGGAGCAAAGCGATTACAGCGAAAAACAGGTCCAACAGATCCTCGCCCGGATGGAGCGCATGAGCGAGCAAATCCCGGTGGTCATCAAACAGGCGCACGAGCGGATCATTGGCGGCCGCCAGGTGAAAAACGCAGAGAAAGTCTTGAGTGTTTACGAACTCGATGGGCAGGTGATTGTGCGAGGTAAAGCGGGCCAAGAGGTCGAGTTCGGCAACACCCTGTTTTTGGGAGAAAGCGTTGAAGGGTACCTGCTGGACTGGAAACTCTACGGCAGCCGAACTCCAAGCGAAAATGAACAAATGCAAGAGAGTTTGCAAAGACAGAACCGCTTCAACCTGGAAGAACCCATAGCGGCCATGTGCGCGGACCGGGGATTTGCCTCCCAGCGGGCCCGCCGGCAGTTAGCCCAGGAGGGAATCTACGACGCGCTCTGTCCACGCGATCCGAAGCAGTTGAAAAAACGGATGGAGGAACCACTGTTCAGACAATTGCAAAAGCGCCGGGCCAGCACCGAAGGGCGGATCGGGGTATTGAAGAATCGCTGGCAGGCCGGGCGGTTGCGCAGCAAAGGCTTTGCCAACCGCTCGATCAGCGTAGCCTGGTCGGTACTCTCGCACAACCTATGGAAAGTAGCCAAGATGCTGGCCCAGCAAGACGAACTAAAAACCAAAGCGGCGGCCTAGAGAGCGGAAAAGCAAGGACAATACTTTTTCACAGCCTTACTGTCGGCTCATACAAAGAAAATCAGGCAACCGGACCCCAAAACCAGTATCCTAACGTCATAGGAGAGCAAAGTTGATACTCTCCCAAATGCAAATAACTCTAAAATGAGCGCCTATCAATAGCCCTCGCAGAAATCACCCTTTTGGGACAGCCTCTAATTAGAAACGCCACTATCTGTTGCCCAGGTATTTGAATTTACATCAGTAAACAGACTCCAACTAATTGAAGATTGATTGTCTACACCACCTCCAACAGTCCAATCAGAAGCTCCAGATTCAAAATCTTCTGTAAACGCCGGGGAAAAACCGGTACGGTAAAGAGGGCGCTTTAAAACCGGTACGCTTATCCTAGAAAGGAGGAGTGTATCGAGATATGAAGCAATGGACAAGAGTGCGGCACAAAGTGCTGCGGGACAAGCAGAGCAAGCGCTCTGTAATGCGAGAAGAGGGACTGCACTGGGAGACCCTGGGAAAGATGCTGGCCTATTCCCAGCCGCCGGGATACCGGCGCAAGAAGAGGCGAGAGCGCAAGATCGATCCGTATGTGGGCTGGATCGAGGAGGTGCTCAAAGCGGACCGGAACGTGCCCAAGAAGCAGCGCCATACGGCCAAACGGATCTACCAGCGTTTGGGTCGGAAGAAGGGCTACCAAGGGGGCTACACGGCGGTCAAGGAGGTGGTGGCCGAGCTGCGAGCGAGGCGGCGGGAAGTGTTCGTGCCGCTGGAGCACCGCCCCGGGGAGGGACAGGTGGACTTCGGTCATGCCCTGGTGAAGGAGGCGGGGCAATTGCGTAGGCGGCCATTTTTTGCCATGAGCCTGCCCTACAGCGATGCCTTTTTCGTGCAGGTGTTCGAACGGGAGTGCACGGAGAGCTTCTGGGAGGGGCCCCTGCGAGCTTTTGAGTTTTTCGGGGCGGTGCCCCGGCGCATCAGCTATGACAACTCGAAGGTGGCGGTGGGTAAGATTATCGGTTCGCGTGAACGCAAGCTGACCGACGGGTTTCTGCAGCTACAGAGCCATTACCTGTTCGAGGAACACTTCTGTCTGCCCGCCCGGCCCAACGAGAAGGGCGTGGTCGAGGGGATCGTGCGTTATGCCCGGGCCAACTTCCTGGTACCGGTACCGCAGGTTCGGGACCTGGAGGAACTCAACGCAAAGCTGTTGGAGGCATGTGAGCGGGACATGGAGCGTAAATTACGCGGGAAAAGGGCGGTGAAAAAGGAACTGCTGGCCGAGGAGCGCGCCGTCATGCTGGCGTTGCCGCCCATACCCTTTGAAGCGAGCCGCAAACGCTCGACCTGCGTCAGCAGCCTCTCGCTGGTGCGCTTCGAGTGCAACGACTATTCGGTGCCGGTGCGCTGCGCCCACCATCCGGTGGTGGTGGAAGGGTCCTGTCGGCAGGTGGTGATCTTCTGTGGGGGCCAAGAGGTGGCCCGGCACCGCCGCATTTGGGATAAAGAGCAAGTCTCTTTCGAGCCGGTGCACTACCTGGCTTTGCTGGAGAAAAAACCGGGCGCTTTGGACTTCGCCCGCCCACTCTCGGGCTGGCAGTTGCCGCAGTGCCTGCAGGTCCTCAGACGCCGGCTCGAAAGCCAATGCGGGGGCGAAGGCACCCGGGAGTATATCCGGGTGCTGCGGCTGTTGGAGAAACACCCCATGGCGGCCTTGCAGCAGGCCGTCGTCTCGGCCCTGCGGGTGGGGGGACTGACTCGTGAGGCCATCGCCCAGTATCTCTATCCTCAGGAAGACTACGGGAGCAGAACCTTCCGGCTGGACGGCCATCCACACCTGCGTCACGTCCGTGTGGCCGCCCCTGACCTCGGTGCCTACAGCGAACTGCTCAAGATTCCAGGAGGGGCTTTATGAAGGAAGAAAAAAACCAGCTGCTGTTACACCATCACCTCAAGAAACTGAAGTTGCCCACCATCCTGCGCGAATGGCCGGCGGTGGCCGCGGCTTGTTCCCGGGACCGGCTCGATTACGCCGCCTTTTTGTTGCATCTGGTCGAACGGGAGCTCATTGAACGCGAACAGCGGGCCGCCCAGCGGCGGATCAAAAACGCCCGTTTCCCCGTGCTCAAGACCCTCGAGAGCTTCGCCTTTGAAGCGCAGCCCTCGATCAACGAAGCGCTCATCCGAGAGCTCATGCGCGGGGAGTATGTCGACCAGCGCGAAAACGTGCTGCTCCTCGGTAACGCCGGTACCGGTAAAACGCACCTGGCCACCGCCCTGGGCTTTGCCGCCTGTGCCCAGGGCCGGCGGATCCGTTTCTTCGGGGTCACCGCCCTGGTTACCCATATGCTCGAGCAACGCGACAACCACGACCTGCAGCGCTTCATGAAGCAACTCGAAAGGCTCGACCGACTCATCCTCGACGAACTCGGTTACGTCCCTTTTTCCAAGACCGGTTCCGAACTGCTCTTCGACGTGGTCAGCCGCGCTTACGAGCGCACCAGTCTCATCGTCACCACCAACCTGCCCTTTGAGAACTGGATCGAAGTGCTCGGTTCCGAACGGCTCACCGGAGCTCTGCTGGACCGACTCACCCATCGGGTGCATATCCTCGAAGCCAACGGGCAAAGCTACCGCTTGCGCGATGCTCGACGCCGTCGCCGTGGCACAAAACAATAAACGCCTTGGGCCCGGCTCGTCGGCCTCCGGCCTCCTCACCGACCCCAAGCCAATCCCCAAAACCAACTCCCAAACCCTAAACCTTGACGTACCTGCAATTACTAACCTAAACCTTATTCCAAGCGTACCGGTTTTACCCCGACCCCCGTACCGGTTTCATCCCGGCGTTTACATATTGGAGATGGATTTCTTTGTATTTTGAGCAGATCGTCTTGATTTTTAGGTGTTTTTCAGGGTGTAGAGACACTGCCCCCTTTCCCCCATTGGTTCGGTAGTGCCGGGGGCAGCACCAATGCACCCTTTAGGTTGGCACCAATCGGCGGGCCGCATGGTTGAAAAGACTGGCCCAAGGATAACTCTCACTTAGGTGAAAGTGAATCGTTCGGGTGTTGCGCACGATGACCGCTCCGATCTTGATTAATTTGAGCCGCAGGGTGTGGCATTGGGCCCGCGCCCACTTCGTCCCTTTTAAGGCTAACCGGCGCATGGCTTCCATCAAGGTGTAGGCCAGCGCCGACAAGAGCAATCGCCACTGATTGGCCCACCATTGATGGGCGCTGGTGCGCTCGCTGAACAATTGCATCTGTTCCTTGATTCGGTTCTCCATTTCACCGCGGCCACAGTATACCTTGTCGTAAAGCTCCTGGGGATCGCCCGGCAGGTTCGTCACCACGAAGCGCGGGTTGGACCCCTGTGCGGTGTGTTCGGCTTTATGGATGACCAACCGCAGCCATCGCCACGAATCGGCAGCATAGACGAAGTCCTGGAATAACCGTTGTTTTTTACCCCTTAGTTCGAACCATTCTTTGGCCTGCTTTTGCAACTGCTGGGCGTCTTGCTGCAAGCGTGCATTGCGAGCCATCCCCACGATGTAACTAACTTCGTTGCGGTCGCACCAAGAGAGTATCCGGTCTCGACAAAATCCACTGTCGGCGCGCCAAATAATCCGCGTACGGGGCCAGCTTTGGCGAATCCGTTTAACCAGCAATTTGAGGATGGCCCCGGCATGCTTGCTGGCATCGATCTTGCTCGGCCGCAGGTAGGCCACCAGCAGCTGATCACCGCAAAAAACATATAGCGGCAGAAAACAGTAATGATCATAATAACCGTGGAAAAAACGTCCCTCCTGGAGCCCGTGCACCGGATTGTCGGTGGCGTCAAAGTCCAGGATGATCTCTTCGGGTTCCTCGGCAAAGGAGCCCATGAACTGTTCGACCAACAGCTCGTTTACCGCAAAGGCCGCCCGCCGATCCTGCCCGTTTTCAAAACGACACACAGTCGGCGCGCTGGCCAACGTTTCAATGCGCCCCGTTACCGTTTGCTAACAATGGATCGTGGCGCAGGGTATCAAAGTTCGTTCAAATCCTCATAGCCCGCCACCAGCCCGTAAACGCGCTGCCGCAGCATCCCCAATACCTCATGGCGTACTTTGCCCTTCTGCCGTTTGTCCACTAACTGTCGGGCCGCTCGTTCGGTCAAGCCCAACTGCCGATCCACTTCCCGGATCAAAAGCAGTCCGGCATCCGAAGTAACCTCTCCGCCCTTGAAATCAACCCGCACACGGCGGCCTTTTACCCTTGTCAACTGTAGCTTTAATTGTTTACCTTTTGTCATCGCTGATATTGCTTTAATTATTGATCTATCCTGCTGTATATCAGCAGTTAAGCATATCAACGATACTTTTTTTACGAAATATCCGGGCTAACCCGGATATTTCATGAAGGGTAAAGTTTGGCTCGTTATTGCTATTGGAGATGGATTTCTTTGTATTTTGAGCAGATCGTCTTGATTTTTAGGTGTTTTTCAGGGTGTAGAGACACTGCCCCCTTTCCCCCATTGGTTCGGTAGTGCCGGGGGCAGCACCAATGCACCCTTTAGGTTGGCACCAATCGGCGGGCCGCATGGTTGAAAAGACTGGCCCAAGGATAACTCTCACTTAGGTGAAAGTGAATCGTTCGGGTGTTGCGCACGATGACCGCTCCGATCTTGATTAATTTGAGCCGCAGGGTGTGGCATTGGGCCCGCGCCCACTTCGTCCCTTTTAAGGCTAACCGGCGCATGGCTTCCATCAAGGTGTAGGCCAGCGCCGACAAGAGCAATCGCCACTGATTGGCCCACCATTGATGGGCGCTGGTGCGCTCGCTGAACAATTGCATCTGTTCCTTGATTCGGTTCTCCATTTCACCGCGGCCACAGTATACCTTGTCGTAAAGCTCCTGGGGATCGCCCGGCAGGTTCGTCACCACGAAGCGCGGGTTGGACCCCTGTGCGGTGTGTTCGGCTTTATGGATGACCAACCGCAGCCATCGCCACGAATCGGCAGCATAGACGAAGTCCTGGAATAACCGTTGTTTTTTACCCCTTAGTTCGAACCATTCTTTGGCCTGCTTTTGCAACTGCTGGGCGTCTTGCTGCAAGCGTGCATTGCGAGCCATCCCCACGATGTAACTAACTTCGTTGCGGTCGCACCAAGAGAGTATCCGGTCTCGACAAAATCCACTGTCGGCGCGCCAAATAATCCGCGTACGGGGCCAGCTTTGGCGCATCCGTTTAACCAGCAATTTGAGGATGGCCCCGGCATGCTTGCTGGCATCGATCTTGCTCGGCCGCAGGTAGGCCACCAGCAGCTGATCACCGCAAAAAACATATAGCGGCAGAAAACAGTAATGATCATAATAACCGTGGAAAAAACGTCCCTCCTGGAGCCCGTGCACCGGATTGTCGGTGGCGTCAAAGTCCAGGATGATCTCTTCGGGTTCCTCGGCAAAGGAGCCCATGAACTGTTCGACCAACAGCTCGTTTACCGCAAAGGCCGCCCGCCGATCCTGCCCGTTTTCAAAACGACACAAAGTCGGCGCGCTGGCCAACGTTTCAATGCGCCCCGTTACCGTTTGCAACAATGGATCGTGGCGCAGGGTATCAAAGTCGTTCAAATCCTCATAGCCCGCCACCAGCCCGTAAACGCGCTGCCGCAGCATCCCCAATACCTCATGGCGTACTTTGCCCTTCTGCCGTTTGTCCACTAACTGTCGGGCCGCTCGTTCGGTCAAGCCCAACTGCCGATCCACTTCCCGGATCAAAAGCAGTCCGGCATCCGAAGTAACCTCTCCGCCCTTGAAATCAACCCCCACACGGCGGCCTTTTACCCTTGTCAACTGTAGCTTTAATTGTTTACCTTTTGTCATCGCTGATATTGCTTTAATTATTGATCTATCCTGCTGTATATCAGCAGTTAAGCATATCAACGATACTTTTTTTACGAAATATCCGGGCTAAATCGACACTTTTTTCTCCAAAGTTGGAAAAACGAGCCAATTCCCCATTCTGATCTATTGCGGCCACAGATATGACATTTTCTCCTGCGTAGGATGCTGGGTATTGCGGTAATAAATCATTGTTGTCTCCTATCTGATCTTGACCTCCGTTTCCAGCGGCTGCGACTAACAAAATCCCCTGATCCTCAAGCCAGCCAACTTGATCTTGTTCGCATTGGCTTTTCTCAGGTCCTCCAAAACTCGCATTTATGATTTTAATCCCTAAATTTGCCACATATTTCGTGGATTCAATAAAGATATCGACCGTTATTCCTCCCCCAAAGTCATCAAAGGCTCTAATCGGTGAAATAAGGGTAAAAGGAGCGATCCCAGCACCACCTTCTCCATTATTACCGAGCGCGGCAATTATACTGGCAACTAGTGTTCCATGACCATTTTCGTCTATGGGGAGATTATCATCATCAATGAAATCCCAACCAGTATGGTCATCAGTAAATCCGTTTTCATCATTGTCAATATCATCATCCTGACTACCTTCACCAATGTTAGGATAAAACCTGACATCTACAACCTCCCCGTCTTGGAGTGTCAAGAATTCTGGATGTGTAAAATCAACACCGGAGTCAATTACTGCAACGACTACCAACTCATTTGGGGTGTATAGCTCCATCGCTTCAGGCCAATTAATGTCGATTCCTTCGGTCCCGTAAACTCTATTGATTAGTTGTCCAGAGTTATGCAGCCCCCATTGCTCTCCAAAATCAGGATCAGTTGAACTTTGGATTTTTCGCTTGTAGTGAAGTGGACGGGGTTGTTTGGACAATTTTGACGTGGGATTAAGGTGGAAATCGTGTTCATATTATTTTTTAAAAATATATTTTGTCCTTAGCCAAAGACGGGCACGCAGGTGCCCGCAAGCTGTATTGGCGGGGAGGGTGGTTTTGCTCCGATTGCATGGACTTCGGCCGGGGTCCGGTAGCCCAGGGCTTGGTGGGGGCGCAGGTGGTTGTAGAAGTCCAGGTAGCGGGCTATCCCTTCGCTGGCTTCCTTTGCCGTGGCGTATTCGCGCAGGTAAATGTCTTCATACTTGAGGGTTCTCCAAAAGCGTTCAACAAATATGTTGTCCAGGTAGCGGCCACGCCCGTCCATGCTGATGCGCACCCCGGCTTGCCCCAGCACCGAGGTGAACTCGCTGCCGGTAAACTGGCTGCCTTGATCGGTGTTGAAGATTTGAGGTTGGGCCCGCCTCAGAGCTTCCTCCAGGGCGAGCACACAGAAGCGGCTCTCCAGGGTGTTGGAAAGCTGCCAGCTCAACACGTAGCGGCTGAACCAGTCCAACACCACGGTCAAGAAAAGGAATCCTCGGCTCAGCCGCAGGTAAGTGATGTCGCTGCACCATACCTGGTCGGGCCGCTCGACCGCCAAACCCCGCAGCAGATAAGGGAAAATGCGGTGCTGCCGGTGCCCCTGGCTCAAGTTTCGACGCGGATAAATAGCCTCCAGGCCCATTTGGCGCATGAGCCGCTGGATGCGGCCTCGTCCCACTGCATGGCCCTCTCGACGCAGCCACTGGGTCATCCGGCGAGAACCAAAAAACGGATATTGGGTGTAGAGCTCATCCATGCGATGCATGTAGAGAACGTTCTGCTCGCACTGGGCACGGGCCCGATAGTAATAGCTGCCGCGGGCCAGCCCCAGCAACTGACATTGCCTGCCGATACTGATTTTTCCTTGAAGTGGTTGCACCATCTTGCGCCTCTCACCAACCGAATTGTTCAGACTTTTTTTTTAGCCAATCGCATTCTACTTTCAGCTTTCCAATCTCCTGGTAAAGGTGATCTTTTTCCGTCTCGTTGTCCTTGCTGAGAGTCTGCCGCTGGCGCGAAAACAGCTCCGTTGCTCCCTGCAAAAGCTGCTTCTTCCATTGGGTCACCTGGTTGGGATGCACCTCAAAACGACCGGCGATCTCGTTGATGGTATGAGCGCCCCTGATGGCTTCCAGGGCCACTCGGGCTTTAAACTCAGCACTGTATTGTCTTCTCTTTCGTGATTTAATAACATTCATAGGTTAGCGGATTTAGTGGTTCAAGACCACCTTATTCCACTGTCCAGTTTTCCCCGTCCATTTCATAGTTCGGTTCAGCAAACCGAACGTAGTCTTCCCTAACTACCTGCTTTATAACCTCCTCTACGGTTTTTTCCGACTTGATACGGTATAGGATAACATTGAGGTGCTTAAATTCTTTAACCCGTTCGAGTTCATTATCTTTCTCGAAATTCTTTTTGGAATCCTCTGGCGTCCCTTTTTAGGTAGTGTTAACATGACGAATGTTTGATATTGCTGTTGTATTCCCAGATGAACAAGCACAGGACGCGAAAATGCATGACCAAAGACTTCGAGAATGACAGCGTTTTACGCACATAGCGTGACAGGGACTGTCGCAAGGTATTGTTCCAGCGTTCGATATGGGCGGTTTGGCTGGATTGTTTCCCGCTGGCGCTGTTGTGAGGGAAAACCTTGTCGTAGCTTTCCCAGTAATCGCTTACGGTGGCACAGTCGCGATAGGGCTGGGCGATGTTGTGATACAACTGCCAGCACGTTTGATCGCTACGATCACCCAGAGAAAACCCGACGACCTGTCGGGTACGTCGACACAAGGCTACCCATAGCCATACCTGCCCCGAACGCTTATCGCCCCAGAATGACCACACCTCGTCCAGTTCCAGCACATCACTACACTGGCGGGCAAGCAGAGTGGACTCCAGCTTCGGCAAACTCAGGACTTTTTTTTAATCCATTCGATGACCGTCTTTGGGGCTACCCCGAAGGTACGGTAAATGGCACGCAGGCTCATCCGGTTTTGGTGCGCACGGAGCACCTGCTTGACCAGCGCCGGAGGATGCTCACGACTTTTGGGGTGAAGCCGAAACTGATAACCACACCCCTTGCATCGATACTTCTGAACCCCTTTCGGATCCTTGCCGTGCTTGATGATGTGATCGCTTCCGCATTGAGGACATTTTACTGTGATATGGACCATTCCCAGTTCACAACATAATCACGCTAAAAAGTACAGCTTAAACATTCAAAATGTTAACACTACCCATTTTTCAAATCCAACCAGGATTTGTCCTTGAACATAATTCGATTCTTCCAAAGACGATCCACCACACACTAAACCAAAGAAGCAAAGGTGCAAAAAAAGAATTGGAAGGCGGAAAATAAACGTGTGGTGTTTCAAAATATCCGATTACAAATAACCAGATACAGAGTACCACTTCCACTGTCAAGAATGTAAAAAGATCATTTACGATTAGTTTTTTCCGGTCTTATGCAGCGTAAAAGTCATCTCTTTCCAGCTTTGGGAAACGGTGCCGAATAGATCTTGGCCGTCGTAACTGCCGTCAAACGACAACGTTCCATTGCGGGCCGGCAGTTCAAACTTGAGGCGGTTTTCCTCCACCCTGACTTTTGACAGCGTAACGCCCGCGGCCACGATTTTTCCCGCTTAATCTCAGGAAACTTTTGTCAGATAAGGAGAAGCGTAAGTCCATTGTTTATTGAGCATACCCTCTCCAGTCCACAGGAGACCAGTCCACAGGAGAGTAGCCGTGGCAAAAAACCGCAGACAACTTCGGAAGCCTGGCCGAATTGTGAAATTACGACCGGAACAGCGATTAAGAGAAAAAGAGTGAGAAGAGTTTTTAGAGAATTGTTCATTTTAAATATATTTTTTCAGATTTTTTATTGATTTATATGATAGGATGATAGGATACGGCTGAGACCCGTTTTGGTTTCAAAAAAATAAAAATTTTTTTCCGCTTCCTCTTGAACATGCATCCAGTTTCAACCACGCTGGACATAGTTCCCCCAAAAAGGCATCTTTAAATAAATCTTGGATTGAGGCAAAAATGACTCCTCTTTATATATTTCTGCGAGCGGAAGGCTCAGGTCGACGGGAAGTCCTCCTGGACCTGATTGAAATGGGCCTCCCGGAGCATTTCGGAACGGTAACCCTTTACCTCTCCGAGGACGAACGCCCTTCCCCCCTGGATGAGGAACTTTATGCCATCCCCCACTCCGCCATTCTCAACTATCGCCTGGAAGACGTCTTCGAAATCAATGCCGAAAATAGGCCTCCGGACACTTCCGCGGTTTTTTTCATGACCGACGGCCGGACCAATCCGGTGGACCAGATCGAGGCGTAGAAACACTGGATGCGTTCGCGCGATATGGCCCTGGTCCGCATAATCACCATCGTTAACTGCCACCTAGCCCGGATATTTCATGAAGGGTAAAGTTTGGCTCGTTATTGCTATTGGAGATGGAGATGGATTTCTTTGTATTTTGGGCGGATCGTCTTGATTTTGAGGTGTTTTTCAGGGTGTAGAGACACTTCCCCCTTTCCCCCATTGGTTCGGTAGCGCCGGGGGCAGCGCCAATGCGCCCTTTAGGTTGGCACCAACCGGCGGGCCGCATGGTTGAAAAGACTGGCGCCCATGGATAACTTTCACTTAGATGAAAGTGAATCGTTCGGGTGTTGCGCACGATGACCGCTCCGATCTTGATTAATTTTAGCCGTAGACTGTGGCATTGGAGCCGCGCCCACTTCGTCCCTTTTAATGCGAACCGGCGCAAGGCTTCCATCAAGGTGTAGGCCAGCCCCGACAAGAGCAATCGCCACTGGTTGGCCCACCATTTATGCGCGCTGGTGCGTTCGCTGAACAATTGCATCTGTTCCTTGATCCGGTTCTCCATCTCACCGCGGCCACAGTATACTTTGTCGTAAAGCTCTTGGGGATCGCCCTGCAGGTTCGTCACCACGAAGCGCGGGTTGGACCCCTGTGCGGTGTGTTCGGCTTTGTGGATGATAAGGCGTTGGCGCCGCCACGATTTTGCCCCATACTCGAAGTGCTGAAACAGCCGTTGCTTTTTGCCGCTACCCTCGAACCATTGTTTGGCTTGCTCCTGCAACTGCCGGGCCGCTTGCTGCAAGCGTGCATGGCGGGCCGTTCCCACTATAAAATAAACCTCGTTGCGCTCGCACCACGAGAGAATCCGATCCCGGCAGAATCCGCTGTCGGCACGCCAAATAATCCGCGTATGGGGCCAGCTTTGGCGAATCCGTTTAACCAGCAATTTGAGGATGGCCCCGGCATGCTTGCTCGCATCGATCTTGCTGGGCCGCAGGTAGGCCACCAGAAGCTGATCGCCGCAAAAAACATACAGCGGCAAAAAACAGTAATGATCATAATAACCGTGGAAAAAACGTCCCTCCTGGAGCCCGTGCACCGGATTGTCGGTGGCGTCAAAGTCCAGGATGATCTCTTCGGGTTCCTCGGCAAAGGATCCGATGAACTGTTCGACCAGCAACTCGTTCAGGGCAAAGGCTGCCCGCCGATCCTGCCCGTTTTCAAAACGACACAAAGTCGGCGCGCTGGCCAACGCTTCAGTGCGCCCCGTTACCGTTTGCAACAAAGGATCGCGGCGCAGGGTGTCAAAGTCGTTCAAATCCTCATAGCCCGCCACCAGCCCGTAAACGCGCTGCCGGATCATGGCCAGCATCTCATGGCGCACTTTGCCCTTCTGCCGTTTGTCTACTAATTGCCGGGCCGCTTGCTCGGTCAAGCCCAACCGCCGATCCACTTCCCGGATCAAAAGCAGCCCGGCATCCGAAGTAACCTCACCGCCCTTAAAATCAACCCGCACACGGCGGCCTTTTACCCTTGTCAACTGTAGTTCTAATTGTTTACTTTTTGTCATCGCTGATATTGCTTTAATGTTTAATCTATCCTGCTGTATATCAGCAGATAAGCATATCAGCGATACTTTTTTTATGAAATTTCCGGGCTAGGGCAAGCCCACAAAGCACTCTTTGCCTGGTTCCAGGCCTGCATCCATTTTTCCGACGTGGTCCTGCTCAATAAAAGAACGGATAACACGGATAAATGGATCAAAACATTTCGCGACCACTTCCATAAACACTGCTATCCCTGCGAATTCCAACTCGTCAAAAAAGGCAAAGTGGAAAACCCCGCCAAAGCTCTCGATGACCGAACCAGAAGGCTCACCCTCATTTTCGACGACATCGAAGACACCGCTGCCACCCCCAAAATCTTCGAAGATTCAGCCGGAAACTGGGAATTGGAAGACGAAGAAAACGAGGAGGAATTCGACCATGAAATTCGACCCGATCCCTACTTTAAAAGGCTCCCCAGTGGTCTCCGGGCCAAACCCATCCCCGATATCGCCCAATACCTGTAAAGGTAAAAGTAAAACAAACGGCACAGGCAGCATTGACGGTAATGAACAATGACGCTTGACTCCCCAAAGCAAAATCCTAATTAGCAAATAGAACTGGCCGCCATACCAGCAAAAAGAACAGCCGGAACTACGCCCAGGTGGTGGAATTGGTAGACACGCATGATTCAGGTTCATGTGCCGCGAGGTGTGGGGGTTCGAGTCCCCCCCTGGGCACCATATTGATTATCAATAACTTGTGTAATTTTTAAGATAACGGTAGAAGGTAAAAATTCATACCTTTACCCATTTCATATACTAAACTTGCACCTGATTCTTGCCAAAATTGTGTGCAGAAAACCCTTGGCTGTAGTTTTTTTCTTAATCTCAAGCCCGACCAGGGGAGGGGGTCCGCCTGATTTCCCATGTGGCGATATACGTATTATACCAAATCGCAAAAGGATTGATAAAGATTAAAAAACAGCTATAAAGGCGGAATGAGAAGATATATGGGAACCGATGAAGACCGTGAACGTATCAAGAAATTGCTCAACAAAGAGGCTATCGGCTGGCGTAAAGAGCGTTTGGTGGCATTAAAAATGGGCTTCCAGCCGCACCACAGCATTGATGAAATTGGAGCCATCGTGGGCCGAGGCAAAGCGACGATCCAGCGTTGGTTTGACAAATATCGTGCTGCAGGGCTCGGGGCGGTGCTTACACGCGCCTACAAAGGCGGGATCAAAAGCCGTTGCGACAAAGAGGTGGAGGCCTTCTTGCTCAATGGTTTGAAGGTCGCGCGCTGGAACACAGCCGTTCAGGCGGGGCAAGAGCTGGAGCGACATTTCGGGCGCTCCTTCGCCTACAAGACGGTGTGGCGATGGCTAAAAAAATGCGCCGGGGTGCTTCGAGTCCCTCGCCCCGTGCATGAGAAACGGGACTCGGCAAAAGCGGAAGCGTTCAAGCGAGACTTTTTTAAGATCCTCCAGGAGCTTTCCCTCACCCGAGGCAATCGGGTTCGGGTGTGGTTTGCCGATGAAAGCCGTTTTGGTTTGCTTCCGGTGTACCGCCGGTGCTGGACGCAAAGAGGGCTTCGGCCGCACAAAAAATATCAGACAAGATACCAGTGGAGCTACTGTTACGGAGCCCTCGACGTGGTCAACGGCGAGATGGTATGCATCCAAACCCCTAGCACGAATCTACAGTGGACGGAGGCTTTCCTCCAACAGATCAAAAAGCAATATCCTGAGGAGGAACATGTGGTTGTATGGGACGGGGCAGGCTTCCATCCGCACGACTCGGAGCACCCCAACGTCCCCCCGGGCATACATATCGTGAATTTGCCGCCGTATAGTCCTGAACTCAACCCGATTGAAAGACTTTGGGATATGATACAGGATCAAACGGCCAACAAACTGTGGCCGAGCATTGAGCGACTCGAAGAAGTCGTCGCAACCCATCTCAAAGACTGGTGGGAGGACACTGAAAAAGTCCTCTCTTTAGTTGGCGGAGGCTGGCAGCACATTCAAGCAAACGCTTCTGCCAAATAACTTATTATCATACCTAATGAGATTTGGTATTAGTTAATTGCCGATCAAAATATTTTCTGTAAAAGGGGAAATAAACCCCTGAATTGGCACCCTTATTTCCCTCTCAATTCTCATTTTGATATGATTTCCTTTATTTGTTCTGCCGTCATTTGTTCTGCCGTCTTGAAAGTATGCTCGCTTCATCGGTGCTCTGCCAATAGGCCAGCACTTCCTTCTTGAACGAAACAGTATATCTTTGCTTTTAACGAGTCATAGGATCTTCCTTTTTTAACCCGTCTTACAGCCTACTGTCTACACTTCATGGGTAACCTTAGCATCCATTTTTTAATGATGCGTGGAGGCTTGATGTGCACTGGAAAAAGTGGACACGAGATTCTCCTAAATGGAGAATCGAAGCATGGGAAGAAGACGCTTTAGTATAGAGTTCAAAAATGAGGCAGTTCAACTGATGATACTCGATGGTCTGAGCGCCACCGAGGTATCGACCAAACTTGGGGTCAACACCAACCAATTGTATAGGTGGAAGAGGCTCTATCTGGACGATCAGCAGGGCGAAGCCACCTCAAAGCGACAGAGCAGTCCGAAGGAGATGGCGGCCGAGATAGATCGTCTTCGCAAAGAGCTGCGCCGCTCGGAGCGGATCAACCAGATACTAAAAAAAACGGTGGGCTACTTTGCCAAGGACGAACAATGAAGTACCAGTTTGTCAAAGACAACGAGGGGCGCTTCAAGATCGAGGAAATATGCTCGGCGATGGGGATTTGTTGCAGTGGCTATTACTGCTGGAGGCACCGAGCGCCCTCGGCCCGGCGGATCGAGGACGAGGGAATCAAGGGGGCGATCCTGAAGGTACACAAAGAGGCCAAGGGCCGCTATGGGCATCGGCCAATGCACCGCCATCTGAAGGATGATGAGGGCATCGATTGCGGCCGTGACCGGGCTCTGCGTCTGATGCGTGAAATGGGAATCAAAAGCACCCAGAGTAAACGCTTTAAGCCATTAAAAACCAACAGTAACCATCCCTATGGTTACAGCCCCAATGTGCTTAAAAAGCATGGCCAGCCGACCCATATCGACGAGGTCTGGGTGGCGGACACGACCTACCTACGGACCCTGGCCGGTTGGATGTACTTGGCCACGGTGATGGACCTGTTCAGCCGACGCCTGCTGGGCTGGAGCGTTTCCAACCACAACGACGCGAAGCTGGTTGGCAAGGCCCTCAAAGCCGCGGCCATGACCCGCGGCACACTGCGCACCGGGATTATTCATCACAGCGATCGGGGCAGCCCCTACGCCAGCGACGACTATCAGAGGCTGGTCTCTGAACTAGGCATGAAGCCGAGCATGAGCGCCCAAGGCAACTGCTACGACAACGCGGCCATGGAATCGTTCTACGGCCGCTTCAAGACCAGCACGATTCGAGGCCGCCACTTTGCCGACGAGCGCGAACTGCGATCAACTGTCTTCGAATACGTGGAAATCTTCTACAACCGATATCGCAAACATTCCTCTCTGAGTTACCAAAGCCCAGTCCAATTCGAGGAAAATATTTGCCCCCCATGGGGGGCAACGAGAAAACAAAACCCTTTACCAAAACAAGCCGCCTGACACACTAATCAATAAACAATGAATATAAGAGAATCCCGTGTCCAACAAATCCAGTACACGTCAGCTGCCTAAAACAGTCATTAAGAACGTTTTAGCGAATCACTTTTTTTTCAACGATAATTTGCCCCAATGGTAGGTGAATTGGGTCCGAACGTTGAAGAGGCTGTCGTTTTCGCTGATGGTGTCCGGGAAGCGGATGATATCGAGCGGGGTGTAAAAAAGCTGGAACCCGAAACTGAGTTTTCCGGACAGGGGATAAACGAAGCCTCCGCTGTAAGAAACGGTGTTTTCTTCACTTTTTTGCAGACGTTTGTCCGGTTCGCCGAAGAGGGAGGTATCGAGTTTGAACTTGTTCCGCATACGGTTCCAGCCGACAGAGAAATAGGGAGTGAGCCCATTCAGTTTTTCCAACCGGTAGGAGATGCTACCCTCCGCCCCGTAATAGTCCATATGCACCCGGTCTCGTGATACCTCGGCACAGCCCCAGGGGTTGCCCTCGAAATCGTTTCCGGCCCGCACATTATCCTCGGTGCAGGTGAAGGCGCCGGTGGCCGCGCCCATTTGTCCATAAAATCGCAATCCCGCAGCCAGGGGACCCTTTTCAAAAGCTCTCCAATTGAGGGAAAAGGAAAAAATATTCGCCCTCACATCCCAAAGCTCGATGGGCGGAATATAGCTGGCGCTGAGGGAAATCTTTTCACTCAGGTAATAACTGATAATGGGCCGTAGGCTGAGGGGCGCATTGTTCAGGTTTTCCACTTTGGCTCCGTCGAATCCTACCCGGCGCTCCTCTTCGCTCAAAAACGGAAATTCCACGATCTCTAGACCGAAGTCGATCCAGCCCTTTTCCCGCTGGGCGATGGGGCCGTAGCCGGTGAGCAAAGTGAGCGATGTAAAATACTTCATGGCCCAGGCCTCGGGCCGGGTCGGGGCCAGAAATTCGGGATCGTCGAATTGGGGTTGGGCCATCAGTCCCACGACAGAAGCGACTAGAACGAGAAGGGCCGCAGATAAAACGCGGGCATTTTTCATATTGCAGTAGCAGGTTAAAGAAAGTCAGGAAGCGGGGTAGATAGAGAGAAGTATATTCAATAAATTATTCCCGGCAATCAGAAAAATTCCTCTGCTCGCGTTCCTTCATATCAACTCTCCGCATGAACTGAGAATAGGTTTTGTAAATCGGTCTTGAGAACTTTTCCCATGGAATTGCGGGGAAAGGATTGAACCATCCTAACCCGCGCCGGCGCCTTGTATCGCGCCAGCCGGGTTTTCGCCCAGTGCCGTAAATCATCACCCGACAAGCGGGCGTCCCGATGAAGCACAATGGCCGCACAAACCTGTTCACCCCACCGGTTATCCTCCACCCCGACAACAGCCGCTTCCCGGATGGCCGGATGCTCCAGCAGGATGTTCTCGATCTCCAGAGCGGAAACTTTGTAGCCGCCCGTTTTTATGATATCGATACTGGATCTCCCCAATATCCTGAATGCGCCGCCGCCGTCTTCCCGCTGTGCAATGTCGCCGGTTAAAAACCACCCTTTGCGAAACGCTTTTTCAGTGGCCTCGGGAAGATTCCAATATTCCAGAAAAACGGAAGCTCCCCGGACCTCGATTTGCCCGGGCTGCCCCTCAGCGACTTCCTCACCATTTTCATCGGTTAACCGAACTTGCACACCGGGCAAGGGATGGCCCACGAATCCCGGACGTCGCTCCCCCTCCAAAGGATTGGACAATGCCATGCCGATCTCCGTCATTCCATAACGCTCCAGCAAAGTCTGCCCGCTTATCCGCCGCCATTTTTCAAAAACCGGCACGGGCAGGGCGGCCGAACCGGAAACCATCAGCCGGAAATCGCGACATGCAGCGCTCATCAATTTCTGGTCGTCTATTGAAGCATCGTCATCTTCCCCATATTCAATCAACCGGTGGTAAATGGTCGGCACCGCCATAAAGAGTGTCAGCCCGCCTTTTTTAAACCGTTTCCAGACTGTCCCGGCATCGAATTTTGGTTGAAATTCGCAGGTGGCTCCCGACCACAGGGCGCAGCAGAGCACATTGATGATTCCGTGAACATGATGGAGCGGGAGCACATTGAGAATGCGGTCGTTTTGCCGCCACTGCCAGGCTTCCGCCAGACACTCGACCTGCGCCTCGATATTGGCATGAGTGGTGACAACGCCCCTCGGTTTCCCTGTCGATCCGCTGGTGTAGAGGATCATGGCACTGCCATCCCTGGAAATTTCCGGCAATACAGGAGTGGGACCGCTCCCGGTTTTCAACAAATCGGTGGTGAGTAGAATTTCGAGATCGAACTTGCGGCAAAGCGGCAGCAACCGATCGGCTAATGAAGGATGGACCACCATCCTTTGCGCCCCACAATCGGCAATCACATGCTCAAGCTCCGGCAGGGGATGCCTGTCGCATAGAGGAACGGCCATTCCGCCGGCGCGCCAAATCGCCCATTGCGTCCAGACATAATCAAACCCCGCCGGAGTGAGAAAACAAACGGGAGCTTCCTCCAGGTCCTTACGCCCCCGCAGAAGCGCTACGGCCGCCCGTTCCGTATTTTCCAAAAGCTGACCGTAAGTATATTCTCCGGTTGGATCGACAACTGCGATTCGACCTGAAAATCTTTCAGCCCGCTCGATTATGGCAACTCCACTCGTTGACTTCATCTCAGCGCGAAACCCGCAAACGTGCCATAAGGTTGGTGTTCGTCCCGATCGGTATCCTGGCCTCGACGATCTCCATCGCCGGAAGGTCTTGCAGGATTTCTTCAATCACGCCTGTTTCCGACCAGTTGACGCCATCCACGGACCATTCGACCACTCCAGTTATTCCGGGGGCTGTTTTCATTCTTTGGTACACAAAACGCAAAAATTCGGTATCTGCGGATAAATTAAAGGTGTTTTCGCCTACCAGATCCCTCACATTCGGGTCCAGCCCCATGAAGGCTTCCACCAGGTTGGGCAGAAAATCATGGTCTGGATCGGCCCGGTCACCCCAAAGGGTGGCTTCCTTTCCACCATCGGCCAGATCCGTCGAACTAAAAACAAGGGCGCGCCAATCCTCAATTGTTGTCGGATAAACGATCACCAACTGGTCTAGCCAACCCGCATCCTCGCCGATGTTGTATAAAAAGTCCTTTTCATAAGACCATTTCAAAGTATGTGTTCCCGCGTCCAGATTAATGATCCGCTGGCTCCAATCCTGCTCCCCGTTTATGGTTAAGAGAAGCGCTCTTTCAAGCTCTCCTTCATTGAGGTAAAACTTGAGTAAGTCGAAAAAGGCTTCGGAAGACACCTTCCACCAGAATGAGACCGTTGCCGGGCCGGAAACCGTTGTTTGGATGGCGGAGTGGCTACTCCGCGTAGTCGGGCCCGATTGCAGGGCGTCCTGCCCGTCATTAGTGAAAGTGGACTGCACAAACCAGGAGGTTTCCTCAAGGCTCCACACGAGATTAATACTTCCATTTTCCAAAGCGCCATTGTAAATGGCATCCACATCGACGATTTGCAGTTCGTCCACCCAAACAGCGTCTTCATGTCCGAAAACAGAAAAGTCTTTCTCATAAATCCAGCGGACATTGTGGGAACCCCCCGGAACCCGCAGCAATTGCCGATGCCAGTCCCTATTTCCGGCGATGGCCGCCTGGGGATCATTGTCGATCGCAATTGTCAGAAAATCGTAATAAGTTTCCGTGGACGATTTCCACCAAAAAGCCAGGTCCACCGGACCGGTGACCGAAAAGGAAAACTCGGACAATTCCAAGTCATCAAGATGCCCGCTTTGCAGGGCGTCCACACCATCATGCTGCACAATGGACTGGGGAAACCAGAAGGCGCTTCCCGCTTCATTCCAGTTTTGTTCGGAATAATCGAGGGCTTCGCCGATGGGGTCGTCGCCGAATACATCGACAACCGCCTCAAGGCTTGTGTCCATTCCAAAATCATTGGACACGACCACGCGGTAGCGGCCCGCATTGCTTTTGGTCACCGATGCGATAAATAAGGTTGCCCCGGTCTCTCCGTCAATTGGCGTCTGGTCCTTCTCCCATTGAAACTGCAAGGTGGCATTCCCAAATGATTCCACAAGAAGGTTGAGCGCATCTCCCTCCAGCAAGCTGACCGATACCGGGTGATTAAAAATAAAAGGCTCCTCAATATTGGCCGAAACATATTGCACATCGTCCACCCAACCCCGGTCTTCCTCATCGAATAACAAAAAGTCTTTGCTATAATTCCATTCCAGGGTCTGTGTACCGGCGGGAATTTCTACCATAACCTCCTTCCAGTCCTCCTCGCCTGATATGAAGTCGATGAGCTGCCCGCCGATAAAAAAGAGGAGGAAATCGAAATTGGCCTCCGAGGAAATCTTCCACCAAAAATTAATGATTCCGGGACCCTTGACGGTAGATTGCAAGCGGCTCTGTTCTTCGTCACCGATAGTGCCGCTCGCCAGTGAATCGTCATCCAAATGGCCGCGCCCGGTGCCGCTGTCCACAAACCAATTGGCATCGCCGGAAGTGATAAAAGATAGCCCCCCGCCATCCACAGCAGCGCTATAAGCGGGATTGGTAATGCCAATTTCCAAATCCCCGGTGTTGGTCGTCTCACCGGCGGCGTTACCCACAATTACCTGGTACTGGCCAGCGTCCGATGGCCCAACATTGCTCAAAACCAGGGAACTGCCAGTCTGTCCGGAGATTGTAACTCCATCCTTTAACCATCGATAGGTGAGGACTCCCCCACCCTCCGCCTGCACCGACAGGGTAACCGGCGAACCCTCGCCCACAATGGGGTTCCCAATCCCCCGGGTAATTTCAGGATACCGCAATACGGTTCCCAGCGACAGCGAACCGGCCAGGTTGGCCCGGCGGCCGGTGCGAGTTTTTCCTTGATAAACGCTCACCGCCTCCGCCCCTCCGTAAAGCCTGTCGATAAGCGTGATATAGTCTTCCCCCTGAAACTGAGCCATTAGAACCGCCAGCAATCCACTGACATGGGGGCAAGCCATGGAGGTGCCGCTGAGCGTGGCATAGGCGCTGTCGCTACCGTTCCCCAGGGAGAGGATGGAAGAACCGGGAGCGGCAATATCTACGCTGCTTTCGCCAAAATTTGAAAAAGTAGAGAGGCCGTCATTGCGTGTCATGCTGGTTACGGAAACAATATTATCACGGGTGTAGCTAGTGGGGTAGGATGGGATATTGTCATTGTCGGCGCCATCGGTTCCAGGGACGGCATCGTTTCCGGCCGCCGCAACGAAGATGATACCTTCCGCCTGGGCCCGGCCTATGGCGTCGTCCAAGGATTGGGAAAAACCGCTCCCGCCCCAACTGTTGCTTAGAATGTCCGCCTCCATTGCAATGGCATAATTGATGCATTCAATGGCACCGGAAACAAATCCACTGCCCTCAGAGTCGAGAAATTTTAGAGCCATGATCTGCACATCCCAAGCCACACCTGTCACCCCCACGCCATTGTTTCCCACCGCCCCGATGGTGCCCGAAACATGGGTGCCGTGCCCAACGACATCGTCGTCTAAAGGATCCCCCGAACCGGTGATGGCATTGATCCCGAAAATGTCGTCAATGTAGTCGTTGCCGTCGTCGTCGACCCCCTGCAATCCATCCCGTTCAACAGTATTTTCCCACATATTGGCCTGCAAATCCTGGTGGGTGTAGCGAGCGCCCGTGTCGATCACTGCGACAATCACATTGGAAGCATCGTGGCGAATATCCCAGCCTTCCGGGGCATCCATATCGGCATCGGGCTTGCCGCCGCTTTGGCCGATGTTGTGCAGGCCCCATTGTTCGTCAAAACGAGGATCATCGTCGGGAAAGGTGGTGTAGGCGTGAACAACGTAATCGGGCTCCGCATAAGCCACTGCCTCGGGCATTTTCTTCAACTTATCCAGAGCCAGATGCAATTTCTCGGGATCGATGTCGGGCAGTTCCATAAAAAACAGGTTTTGACCGCTTGGGTGAGGTCTCAGGGAAGCGCCCAGGTTGCCGGTCAGGCGGGAAAGATTGCCTCCATCGAAGTCGGGATTCATTTTAATAAGCAAGTGATTGGCCGCCATCTCCCTGCGGGCAACGGTTTTTTCGGCTACAGGGCCGGCATCCCGCAAGACCTTTTCCTCAATCAGGACGGGATACGGAAGATCGACGGGCTGCACCACAAACTGCCGCCACAAATACTTTTTCCCGTTCCCCGGCATCTCCTTTTCATTGGCCAGCAGAAGCTTCGCCCTGGGCCATCCAGTGGGCAGCAACAGCGGTTCAGGTTCAGTCTGCTTCGTAAGCCCAGAAACGGATGACGATTTTACGGCCGGAAATGGATTGCCCGGCTGGACATTCCGGATCGACGGAGAAACCATGGGGGGAGGCTTTCCCTCCTTCCCGGAAAAAAAAGAATGCAGCCCCAGGCCCACCCCCAATATCGCAAGAGCGAAAAAGGCCGTTAACAAGGCCACTTGCCTCTTTTGAACTCTCATTTGTTAAGCGCTGGAAAATAGGATGGGGATTGTAAATTTATCGGACTGGAAGCATTTTAGCGATTCGCTTCACGGCCGGGCGAAACGGGTGTGTTGCAAATTTTTAATGGTACCACCAATGGCCTTCGGAGCCAAGCATATAATCTATGGAACGCTTTCATGGGCAAACTCTTCGAGAGTAAAATTCACTCGACAAAAGGGGGGTTGGGAAAGTTTATCTTTCAACCTGCGGCGGTCGGAACTAATTAGAACCTAATGCAAATGGTTGTTCATCACGAATTATTGAAAGAATTCATCTCTCGCGCATTAACCGCCTGCGGAGTGCCCGAAGCCGATGCCAAAACAGCCTCCGGGGTCCTCATAGCGAGCGATCTGCGGGGCATTGATTCCCATGGAGTTGCCCGCCTTCATTTTTATTTGGATAATATTCGCAACGGCCGAATCAATCCTAAACCAGAGATTCGGGTTATCCGGGAAACAGCATCAACCGCCCTGGTAGATGGCGACGAAGGCCTCGGGTTGGTGGTCGGGCCGCATACCAATCGTATGGCCATGGAAAAGGCCGAAGCCTGCGGTTCGGGTTGGGTATCGGTGCGCAATTCCAATCATTACGGGATCGCCGGCTACTATCCCATGCAAGCCTTGGAGCGGGATATCATCGGGCTGGTCCATGACCAACGCCTCCGCCCTCGTAACGCCCATTGGAGGGGCCGAGAGGATGATCGGCACCAATCCCATCGCTATCGCTTTTCCAGGCAAAGAGGAACCACCCATCGTCATAGACATGGCAACCTCCTCGGTAGCCTTTGGAAAAATTGAGATCGCCATACGAGAGGGAAAATCTATCAGCAGTGGCTGGGGTACCGATAAAAATGGCCGGCCTACCCAAAACCCACAGGAAGTGGCGGATGGCGGCACCCTCCTCCCTCTGGGTTCGACTCCCGAACAAAGCGGCCACAAAGGCACCTGCCTGGCAGTTATGGTGGATATGCTGACCTCCGTCCTCTCGGGCGCAAACTGGGGCCCTTATGTGCGGCCCTTCGTATCTAAAAACCCGCCCCCCGAAAAACAGGTGGGCAAGGGAACCGGCCACTTTTTCGGAGCCCTCCAGATCGAGGGTTTTATGGATGCGGAGCAATTTAAGAGAGAGGTCGATCAATGGATCCGGACCATGCGCAAAACAAGAGCTTCGGAAGGCTCGGATGGAGTCCTTATTCCCGGCGATCCCGAACGCCGGGCGGAGGAGCAAAGAACCGCCGAGGGCATTCCCCTGCTGCCGCAAGTGATCGCCAACCTGAAAAAGGTAGCCGAGCAAACCGGAGTCCCCTTTCCTTGTCCGTAAGCATCGGATGTCAAGTATATGAAACTAATGCTGAAACTTTTAAATCGCTCATTTCGTTTGCCTCTGATCACGCTTATCTGCCTTTCATTCGGCAGCCCGGAAACGATGCGGGGAGAAGAAAATTTTGGGCTCATCCTGCATGGCGGAGCGGGGACCATTACCAAGGCCACCATGACCCCGGAGTTGGATGCGAAATACCGGGGAAAATTGACCGAGGCTCTCAAAAAGGGCTACCGCATACTTAAAAAAGGCGGCACCAGCATCGACGCGGTGACGGCAGCTCTGGTTATTCTGGAAGATTCTCCCCTCTTCAACGCTGGCAAGGGTTCCGTCTTTACAAACTCCGGAATTAATGAGCTGGACGCCTCCATCATGGACGGGCAAACCTTGCAGGCAGGGGCAGTCTCGGGTGTCAAAACCGTCAAAAATCCGATTCTTCTGGCCAGGAAAGTGATGGAAAAATCCCCCCACGTACTTCTTTCGGGAGAAGGCGCCGCTTCCTTTGCCGAGGCCCAAGGTCTGCAATTAGTGGATCCGGATTATTTTTTCACGGAAAAACGGTGGCAGTCCCTGCTAAAAATCAAGGCCAGGGAAGCGGATCGTAAACCTGCCCTCAAAAAAGCCAAAGAACACGGCACGGTTGGAGCGGCCGCTCTCGATAAAAATGGCCACCTGGCGGCTGGCACCTCAACCGGCGGAATGACCAACAAACGTTTCGGGCGGATTGGCGATTCACCACTCATCGGGGCCGGCTCCTATGCCGACAATAAAACCTGCGCCGTTTCCTCCACCGGGCATGGCGAATATTTTATACGCCTGGTGGCGGCCCACGACATCTCCGCCTTGATGGAATATAAGGGCCTCTCCTTGCAGGAAGCCGCCCAACAAGTGATTATGGAAAAGCTGACCGCCCTGGGCGGAACCGGCGGGGTAGTGGCCATCGATAAAGACGGCAACATGGCAATGCCCTTCAATACCGAGGGCATGTACCGGGGATGGGTCGAGCGGGATGGGAAAATAACGGTTAAAATTTACAGGGATGAATGACAACATGCGGCTAAACCCACATAATTCAGCAAAAAAAAATCGTTATGACATGGATTAAGACAATCGAAAGCGATGAGGCCACAGGCCAGCTCAAATCGCTCTATGACCAGGTAAAAACTGCGGACGGCCAGATCGACAATATCCTGAAATCGCACAGCCTGCGGCCACGCACCCTGCAAGCCCATCTCACCCTTTACAAAGCGGCCATGCACAGCCGGCCCAATTCGCTTTCTCCGCGGGAGAGGGAACTGGTGGGCGTTTGCGTGTCCCAGTTAAACGGATGCGAGTATTGCGTAGAACATCATCGGACCGGCCTGGCTCGTCACGTGGGAAGCGAATCACTGGCCCTGGCCCTGGCTGAGGCAGTCATCGGAAATCCTTCCCAAGTTCAATTAACGGAACGGGAAACGGCCCTAACCTCTTATGCCGCCAAACTGACCCGCACTCCCGCCCAAATGACGGAGAAGGATATTGAGCAACTGCGCAAGACCGGCCTAGACGATGCGGGCATTCTCGACCTCAATCAGATTGTCGCCTATTTTTCCTATGCCAACCGCACCGTGCTCGGTTTGGGGGTATCCCTGCAGGACGAACCCTTGGGATTGCATCCGGACGAAAGGGAGGAAGGCTTCCAACACTCATAAAGCAACCAATCCGCCGGAAATAGAAAAGTGCAGTCTGAAACTATTATGAACCAACCAATTCCTTGGCCGTTGCGATGAGTTCAGCGACCTCGAAAGGTTTGAAAAAAGTATGCTTCACCCCGAGAAGACGAGCTGTATCAAGGTATGCTTTGGGGCCATGGCTGCCGCCCCCGGAGATGGCAATTATTTTTACACCGGGGTAATCTCTTTTTAATTCTATGATTGTTTCGATGCCTTCTTTTTCAGGCATAATGATGTCTGCAATAACCAAATCGGCCGGATTTTCCCGGTACATGCTGAGGGCTTCCAGACCGTTGATGGCCGTTTCAACCTCGAATCCATCGTCGCTGAGCATGCATTGCAGCATCTCCCGAAAGACAGGATCGTCATCAACAACTAAAATGCGCCCCTTAGTCGGATTTGTCATAATTCTTATACATTCGTTCTAATCATCCTTTTCTTAATTCTTAAATTAATCCATGCCTCCGGAAATTTCAAACAAATACTTGCCAAATATCGAATTCGCCATCTTCGATGTGGATAATGTTATCATCGATACCATCGATGCGGCGGAAAAGGCCCAGTGGGCTCTGGGGGAAGCCTTGACCCATTTCTTGGACGCGGATTCGGCCAAACGAGTGGAGAATCGCTTCGTTTTCCACTACAACACCCTGGCCGAGCAGGCCAAAGCAGGTGCGGGAGTCATCGAAAAAAATTTTACAACCCTCCTGGGCCGCATCAAAGCCTGGCAACAAGGCGTATTGGGGGATGGCTGGGAATTAAAATTGTGGTCCCGCGAAGTCCTCCTGGCCATCGCTCTGGAGCAATCAGACATCCCTGTCGGAAAAGCATTGATCGAAGACTGCCTGCAACCCTACTGGACCGCCCTGACCAAGGAATCCAAGATAAGACCGGACGCCGTGGAAACCATCGAGCGCTGTCGCCAATCGGGCATCGCCATACATCTGGCCACCGCCAGCGATGGTTTTCTCGATTTCAACGACAAGGAAAAGACCTTTTTCTATCATCCGCCGACGGCCGTCAGGCGCAAACTGGATCGTATGAAAATTCTCCAAAAACTCGGCCTGAGAGACTCGGACGTGAGCGTCGGCGATCCCATCGGGAAACCGGATGAGCGATTTTTCAGCCAGGTCTTGCTAGATTTTGAAATAAAACTGGGCCGTAAAATCGATTTGGGGCGAACCCTGGCGATTGGAGATAATGTCAGCGATGACGTCCTGCCGCTTCTAAAACTAGGCGTGGCCCGAGGCGCTTGGCTGGCGGTCCATGCCAACATCAAGGGTAAACCGATACTTTTAGACAATAACCGACGCGTCGACGTGGTCAACTCATTGACGAAACTGGAAAATATCCCCTGGACAACGCAATAGCCCGAAATCTGCTTTTACCATTGCAAAAAAAATTTAGGCGCACATTTTCACTTCGCTTTTGAGAAAAAAATTTCTTTGATTTTCACATCGAATGTTAACCGGAAGCAGTAAGTTTATATGAAGCGCAAATTATTGATTGATACGGATACGGCTTCGGACGACGCAGTAGCTCTGTTGCTGGCCTTGCGCCATCCCGAGGTGGAGGTGGTCGCCATTACGGTTGTGAGCGGCAACGTCACGCTGGCCCAGGGCGTGGCAAACGCCCTCGTAACGGCAGAATTATGCGGTTCCGATGTTCCCGTTTATGCGGGCGCGGACAAACCTCTGTTGCGTGAAGCCGAATATGCCGAATGGTTCCACGGCCAGGACGGCATGGGCGATCAATTTTATCCTCCCCCAAAACGGCAGCCGGAATCAAAACACGCCGTCGATGCCATAATCGATATCCTGGCCCAAGAATCGGATGTCGAAGTGGTCACTCTGGGCCCGTTGACTAACCTGGCCCTCGCCCTGCAAAAGAGGCCGTCGCTCGCCGAGAGGGTTAAAAAATGCTGCATCATGGGTGGCGCGCCCTGCACGGTGGGAAACGTCACCCCGGCGGCGGAGTTCAATATCTGGGTAGATCCAGAGGCGGCCCAGATTGTTTTCCGATCCGGAATGCCCATTGAGATGGTCGGCTGGCAACTCTGCCGCGGAGAGGCCAATCTAGGAACGGACGACATAGATCTGGTGAGAAGTTTCAACACCCCCTACGGCCATTTTGCAATCGACTGCAATCGCACCGCCATGGAAGCCAACCGCACTCAGTCGGGAGAAATCGGCATTCCCCTGCCCGATCCCACAACCATGGGCATCGCGCTCGATCCCACACTCTGCACTGAACGCAGCCAACATCGGGTGGAAATAGAAACCGAAGGCAAATTCACACGCGGCATGACCGTGGTGGACCAGCTCAACGTCGCCCACGACGAGCGCAACCAAGACCTCTGGCAGCCAAATGGATCAGGCAACCCCAACGTCACCATCTGCTGGAGCCTGGACATTCCGCGTTGGAAGGCCCTGCTCTTCCGCCTGCTCCGATAAGCAAAGTAGTTAATGTTCATAATTCATATTCGGCCTTTGGAGATAAGCATGGGGTTCCCATGTTGCCGTAAATACTCGGAGATGTCTACTTATCCAGTACACATCAACTTTTTTATCAGAAAATTAAATCCACTGATAATCAAGTGGTTAAAAGTGGTCGGGACGACTGGATTCGAACCAGCGGCATCTTGCTCCCAAAGCAAGCACTCTACCAGGCTGAGCTACGTCCCGCCATCTTGAAGACCAAACCCGGGTTTCCCCAGGTCCGGCTCAAATGAAGGCGATCTTTCTTTCCTAATTTTGCAGTCGGGTCAAGTTCTCTATTTCTTTCTTTATCTAAAACATATCTCTAATTAATGCGGCTTGCCCAAAACGAATATGGGCTTATTCTGTCTGTCTCATGGTTGAGGAAGATTTAGATTTTGAAGTAGAATCCGACCCCGGCACCGACCCGCAGGAAAACAATCCAAGGGAGTTGCAAAAATCCAAAATACCCGCCTGGCTGGGGTTTTTAGGTCTTATCCTCGGCGCCACCGGAATAATTCTGGCCTTGATGGCAAGGGGTGATTTGAGCGAATTTCGGGACGAGTTAGATTCCGGGCCAGATCCTTTGCCGGGATTGCAGGTCGAGTTGGACGCCCTCAAGGATAACCTCGCCGCCTTGGACCGGGATCTGGCAATAAGCAATTCCCGCCTCGAAACGATTGTAAATCAAACCCAGAGAGCTTTCGAAGATGTCATGCGGGAGGTAAAAGCGAACCGCGTAGAAATTAATAAAAATGGCAAATTGCTGGGAGAAATGGGTCAGCGAATCTTTTCTCTGGAAAATGAAAAAAGCGGTCCCGGCCCAATTAGGACTCAAAGCGCGGCTCCATCTGCGCCCTCGACCCCGGCCGAAAAACCCGCGGATGGCTACCACATCATTGAATCGGGGGATAGTTTTGACAAATTGGCCAAACAATACGGCACCACCATCGAAGCGTTCATGAACAGCAATCCAGGGTTGGATCCCCGGCGGCTGCAAATCGGCCAGCAAGTTAAAATACCGGAATAAATGTACTTTCCCGAAACTCAACTTTTTGGAAAAATGCCAGGTTTGAAAGGCAATGGGCCGGAAAAGCCGCCTGATCAAGCAGGGTATTTCAAGGGCTGATGTTCCCTTGACATTGGACCGGCCTTACCCTAGCTATTCATTCAGTCGCATACCTGCCGTTCTAATGACATAATTCGTTCTATAACAACATAACCGCTGTTTTTTATGAATATCGATAAGGATATGCTTCTTACCGGGGAAGTGGAGTCTCAGTTGCGAGAATCGCTTAAGAGATGTTCCCCCGAGACCATTAAAGCCGCTCTGGCTTACCGCCAGACCAAGGACACCGAGCTTGTCCCAATCATCGTAATAGGGATCATTGAGCGGTTCCTGGAAATCGAATACAGGGAAAAAATCCGCGAAGGGCGTGACAATTCCCTCCTGGTGGAAGAACTGGGGGTGGATTCTCTCATGATGGTCGAAATCGTGATCCTCATTGAAGAGGTTCTTGTCATGTCGATAGAAAATGAGGAGCTGCTCGAATTGAGGACTCTCGGTGATGTCAATTTATTGATACACAGGAAGATACAGAAGATACATGGGTTGCCCACCCCCCACAAGCCGCAGCCGATATCCCTCCAGGAAATCGAATCCATCGTTCCTGTGCGGCGCCCCTTCCTTTTTATGGAGGAAGCAACCGTCCATGAGGAACAGGCGACGGGCTGGTATCGAATCCGGGGCGACGAATTTTTCTTCGAGGGCCACTTCAAAGAAGAGCCGGTTTTTCCCGCTTCCATTATGCTGGAAGCATTGGGCCAATTGGCTATGCTGCACCTGTTGAAAACCGACAACGGTTTTCTGGATGGTAAAGTTGATCCCCGAAAGATATTATTTGCTTCCTGCGACGGAGTTCGCTGCCGCCGGGTTTGTAAGCCCGGCGATGTGCTGGACCTCGACGTGCGTTTGAAACAATTACGCTATCCCCTGGCAACTTTTGAAGGCAGGATAACCACGGTTGGTGAAAAAGTCGCCTATGTCCAATCTCTCTCCCTCACATTCGATTATGAGGAATAATTTTTCGCTTTCGCCATTGAGAACGAAAGGAACCGCAGGCTGGTCCTGAATTACCAACCTGGAAATTAGCCGGTATGCCGGAAGTGGTCGTTACTGGGCTGGGTTTTATCACCAGCATCGGGAATAACAAAGGCGTTGTAGCCAAAAATTTGCGCGAACTCAACCACGGGTTCGAGCGGTACGAGCCTTTTCAGAAGGAGAATATACCCGTCAAGGTAGTCGGCGCCATCAAAGAATTCGACACCAATTCTTACGAGGGTGAAGACTGGATATACCCCTCCCAATATAAGCTGAAAAGAGAACATTTGAGGTCGCTTTCACCTCATGGACTCTATGCAAATTGTGCCGTGGCGCAGGCTGTTGAAGATGCCGGACTGGACGAAGAAGCCTTATCCAATCCCCGATTGGGGCTTTACGCCGCCTCTTCCGGATCGGCCAGTAACCTGCATTACCACCTTGGCAAAATGGAAACGAAAGGGGTCATGCGCAGCTCCCCCATGGGCATCATTTCCTCCATCGCGGGAACATTGAACTTCAATCTGGCCTCTCGTTTTCGCATTCAGGGCGCATCCTGCGGATTCGTATCGGCCTGCGCTTCATCCGGCCACGCCCTCGGTTTCGCCTTTGAAGAAATTCAGCGGGGCAGGCAGGACGGTATGATTGTGGTGGGGGCCGAGGACGGCAACCTCGAGAGCATCCTGCCTTTTGCCGGGATGCGCGCGTTGAGTCTTTCGGACGATCCCGACACCGCCTCAAAGCCCTTCGATGTCAATCGCAATGGTTTTGTGGGAACCGGGGGGGCGGTCGCCATGCTGCTGGAAAATGCATCCGCGGCCAAAAAGAGAGGCGCCCGAATTTATGCGGAATTTTTAGGATGGGGACAGGGCTCGGACGGACACCACACGGCTCAATCCCACCCCGAAGGCAAAGGTATGATTCTGGCCATTGAAAATGCTCTTAAAGTAACCGGCCTGGCTCCGGCCCGGATTGATTATATCAATGCCCACGCCCCCTCAACCATTACGGGAGACTTTTCTGAAATCAGAGCCATGAAAAAAGTATTCGGAAACAATTCCAACGGACCCGCCATAAGCAGCACCAAGGCGCTCACCGGCCACGGAATGTCCCTCTCCAGTATTATGGAAGCGGCCTTCTGCATGCTCTCATTCGAAGAAAGGTTCATTCCAGGCTCGGCCCATATAGAAAATCTGGATCCTGAGGCCGAAGGACTAAACATCATCCGCCAAAGCAGGGAAACTTCCCCCCAAGTAATTCTCTCCAACAGCAGCGGTTTCGGAGGCGCCAACGTCGCTTTGTTGTTCGGCGCCCTCTAGTTGACGGTATTATGACGGTTACGGAAAAACCGAGAATACTCGTTCTCACTTCGAGTACGGGAGGCGGGCACGATGCCAGGGCATCCGCTTTTCTCTCCTGGGTGGAAAAATTGCATGACGGCAGGGTCGAAGTAAAAATCGAACAATTGCTGGAGAATGCCTCCGTCATTACACTTCTGGGAGTGCATATCTATAACTGGATACAGAAAAATGTCCCCGCGCTTCACCACCTTTATTGGTGGGTCGTCGAGTTTTTCGGGTTTGTGAGCGAACATCTGTTTCTCTTGGGCGCTTCTTATTACAAGAGAAAACTGCAGCAATTTCGGCCTCACCTCATTCTCAGCCTGCACGATTCGACCAACCGGGGATACTTCCGGGTGGCCAAGCGGGTCCCCGCCATCAAAGGCGTCTTCTGCGTTACCTATTGCGGAGAGTATTCCGGCGGCTATGGGTTCAGCCGCAATTGGGTGACTCCACAGGCGGACCTTTTTATCGCCCGCACCAAGGAGACTCTTGAATATGCGGAAAAATTTGGCATCAACGATGGCATTTCCAAAATATTCACTAATTTCCTAAGTCCGGACACCATTGCAGCGACAATGTCTCCCGAGGAACGCCACAACTACAGGGAGAACCAATTGGGGCTCTCCGCGGAAAAATTTACACTCCTTTTGGGCACCGGCAAGGCAGGGTTCAACCACCACCTTCGGTTTTTAAATATTTTGGCAAAATACCCGCAAAAATCTCAGGCTATCGCGGTTTGCGGCAGCAACCGATCCGCCCATCAAGAACTGATTTCCTGGCAAAAAGAACATCCCGGTTATGCCCTTCATCTGGAGGGTTATAGTGGAAATTTCCCTCAATTAATTCAATCTTGCGACGCCATGATTACACGCGGCGGCGCAAATACCGCCACCGAGGCTCTATTTTTCGGTTGTCCATTGATATTCGATACGATGAGAGTTTTAATGCCCCAAGAACGTTTAACCTTGAACTATTTTTCCACCCATGGCGCCGCTGCCGTCGTGCGATCGACAGAAGATTTTCATAACCTTCTCAAAAACTGGATGGAATTTTCAGATGATTACCAAACCGTAAAAAATCGGATGGCCGGCCTGCGGTCATCGGACAATCCAGCAGCCTTCGTCCAGGAAATCGTCGATATGGCCATACAAAGAGCCTCAACCCCTTGAATCCGATGGCTTCAACCGGAAAAATTGCCTGGCTTTTTACAACTTTTCCCACGGCCACCGAAACATTTTTGCAAAGAGAGGTCCGCGCCTGCAAGAAACTGGGACTGCCCATGGAACTGTATTCCCTGTGGGGAGGGGGTGAAAACTTTGAGGGACTGCCCATCCGCAAATTCCCCAAATGGCGACTTTTGGCCCTCCTCTGGCGCCTGCCGTTTTTATTGTTAACCCGCCCCAAGGCATTGGCCAAATCTTTGGGCCCCTATCTGCAACGACCGCCGCCTTCCATTATAAACTTTTGTGAAAACCTGATCGGCCTCTCCTTCGCAATCCTCTACGCGGAACATTTCAAAGTCAGCCGCCCGCTGCTGTTCCATGCCGTTTGGGCCACCATGCCGACAACCGCGGCCAGGCTTTTGCAGGCCCTAACGGGTATCCCCTACTCCATGGGCGCCCACGCCTACGATGTGTTTGAAAATGGCGGCGACTGGATCCTGAAGGAAAAACTCCGGGAGGCTCAATTCATCCACACCACTACCGAAGCGACCAGGAAAACCTTGCTCTCGTATGGGGCGGAACCCGCCAAAATTCACCTTATCCGCAGGGGTCTGCTACCCCTGCCCTCTTTGCAGCCATTGCGCAAATCTAGAACAAAAGTGCGATTGGTCAGCATTGGCCGTCTCATCGAAAAAAAGGGCTGGGCCGGCCAGTTGGATATTTACGCCGCATTGGCTGCCAGCGGAGTTGACTTCGAAGCCTGCCTGATAGGAAAAGGCCCGCTCCGCAGCCAGCTAATGCGCAAGCGGAATCGGCTCAAGCTATCCCACCGGGTGCGTTTCCTGGGAGGTTTAAGCGAAAAACAAACCATGCATGAGCTATCTCGTGCCGACATTTTTCTCTTCACCGGAATTGTTGCGCCAAACGGAGACAGAGATGGTTTACCCAACGTAATTCCCGAAGCCATGGCGACCGGTCTTTGCGTCCTGACAACATCCGTGGGCGGCACTTTGGAAGCTATTGAAAATGGCAAAACCGGCCTCGTCCTACCGCCGGATTCACCCGAAAAATGGGTGGCCGCCATTCAAAAAATCCAGCGCAACGACGATTTCAGTGAAAACCTCAGAAAAGAGGCCAGGGAATGGGTCGAAGAAAATTTCGATGCCTTTCTGAACAGTCAAAAACTAATACAAGCATTTGCCTCCGTGAAATCCTGAAAATCTTTACTGCCTAAGTTAGAACAAATCGCTATGGCTACCGGTTCGTTCTAGAAGAAGCTGCTCATTCGATATTCTATATATCAGAATCCAATCCGGTTCGATATGGCAATCCCTTCGTCCCTTCCAATTTCCTCTCAGTGGATGATCTTTGTAGCGAGCTGGCAAATGGTTTCTCGACAACAAAATTTTAACTACTTTTATAATCTTGGAATAATCTTTTCCTTTTCTAATTTGCGTTCTGATATCTTTTCTAAATTGAGAAGTTTGTGAAAGCTTCATTCTTTATTCCAGCTTGCCGCCATTTCATCAATTGAATCGAAAGTTTCAATTTCTTCACCCCGGTCACTCTTTTCCAACGTTTCTATTGTGAGTTGATTAGGAATTCTCAGCTCAACCGGAAATTCTTTTCTTAAAGCAATTTGTCTGTATAACAGGCGGACCGCTTCAGTGGGAGTCATCCCGATTTGTTGCAGGACCTTTTCAGAAGCTTCTTTGGTTTTTTTATCAATTCTGGCGTGGACTGTGGCAGTTTGTTTCATGACTATTAATGTAGCACGTTTGCAACATTCGTCAATTTTATTTTTTTAGGCGCTATTCGTTTTTTGCGCGCTTTTCTACCTGATTTTTCCTTGTGCCTGATTGGGGACGAGCATTACAGTTTCCAGACCATGGCTTATCTTCTGCCCGATCTGTGATATTGACCCGCCTAAACTCATTGATGCGTTTAAAACTGCAACCACACCGGGTAATTTGGAGCCTCTTTTTGGGCATAACGCCGGTTGCGGCGGAAAAACCTGAAAAACCAAACATCGTCTTTATCATGGCGGACGACCTTGGTTACGGGCATCTCGGGTGTTATGGGCAAACAAAGATTCGTACTCCCCATATTGACCGTTTGGCGGCGCAGGGAGTTCGCTTTACCGATGTCTATGCCGGAGCTCCCGTTTGTGCGCCTTCACGGAGCGTATTGATGACGGGTCTGCATGGCGGGCACACCCCGGTGCGCGGAAACAGCGGCGGGATTCCTCTGCATCCGGGAGATATCACGATTGCTGAACTATTGAAGGAGGCCGGCTACTCCACCGGGTTGTTTGGTAAGTGGGGGCTGGGGGAATTCGGAACCGATGGAGTTCCCTGGAAGCAGGGATTCGATGAGTTTTTCGGATACCTCCACCAGTATCATGCGCACTTCTACTATCCAGAATACCTTTGGCACAATGATCGCCGTTACCCTTTGCCGGGTAATTTGGACGGCCAGAGAGGGCAATATACCCACGATGAAATTGTTGCCAAGGCGATGGGCTTTATTCGAGACCATCAGGAGGAACCATTCTTCCTCTATCTGCCTTTTGCCGTGCCTCACTATGAATTGTTGGTTCCGGAGGGTTCCCTCAAGGAATATGCCGGCAAATTCCCGGAAACGCCTTACGAAGGCCGGGGCAGGCCGACGGGTTATCCGAGCGATTATGCCAAACAACCTATGCCTAAAGCGGCCACGGCGGCCATCATCTCTCACATGGACAGAAGTGTTGGTAAAATCATGGATCTGTTGGGCGAATTGAATCTCGATGAAGAGACAATCGTAATCTTCACAAGTGACAACGGCCCCGTGGAAGGAGCCGCCGATCCTGATTTTTTTGAAGCCAGCGGTCCGCTTCGGGGTTATAAACGCACTCTCTACGAAGGAGGCCTGAGAGTTCCCGCGATCATTCGTTGGACGGGCAAAATCCAGGCTGGAACAGTCAACCGCACTCCCTGGCATTTTGCCGATGTTTTGCCGACTTTAACCGAAATAGCCGGTAGAACCACTCCTGAAAACATCGATGGCAAATCTATGTTACCGCTCTTGCTCGGATCGGAAAATCCGGTTCAAGTGGAGGATCGAGTTTTCTATTGGGAATTTAGAGGCGCCGCTGCCATCCGATATGGAAAGTGGAAGGCGATTCGTCCCATACAACCCGATGCCCCGGTCGAATTATATGACCTTTCTACCGATATCTCTGAAAACAATAATGTGGCGGATGATTATCCTGATATTATTGCAAAGCTTATCCCGATTCTGGAATCGGCCCACCTCGACCCGCGTCCCCAAATCGAGCCGGAACCGCCAGCCGATAAACGCTTCAGGTGATAAGATGTGCCTGCCTTTTTGATCACTCTACTATTTCCAGACTGATGTATTTATAGGGATGCCAGTCGAGGAGGTTGGGATGCCAGTTTTTTACTTCGGGGCGGATGAGGTAGGCGTTGACGTAGAAGTAGAGGGGGATGATGGGGGATTCCTGGAGGAGGAGCGCTTCGGCACCGGCAAATAATTGCAGGCGTTCGGATGGGTGGCCGTGGCCGGTTTGGGCTGCCTGTTTAATTAAATTGTCGTAAAGGGAGTTTTTCCAGCGGCTGTGGTTATTGCCGGAACCGCTGGTCCAGATTTCGAGAAAGGTATTGGGATCGTTGTAGTCGCCCACCCAACTGGAGCGGGCGATGTGAAAATCCCCGTTGTTGCGCGAGTCGAGGTAAACCTTGTATTCCTGGTTGCGCAATTCGACCCGGATGCCGAGGGCGGTCTTCCACATTTGCTGGATCGCTTCGGCCATGGCTTTGTTGTTTTCCGAAGAGTTGAATAATAGCTCTAAATGGGGAAATCCTTTTCCCTGCAGAAAACCGGCTTCGGCCAGTAAACGACGAGCCTCTACGGCATTTTCCACAATCCGGTCTGCAGGGGCCGGGGCGTATCCGCCCGTTCCGGCGGGAGTAAAATGATACGCCGCCAATTGCCCTCCGGCCTTGACATGTTCAACCAGGCTGCGGCGATCGAGGGCCAGGCTGAGCGCCCGCCGCACCCGGACATCGTCCAGCGGCGCGATTTCCGTATTGAGCAGGTAATATTCCGTGCCCAGATACGGATCGAGACGAAGGAAGGGAGAATTCTCCCGCCTATAATGGCCCAGTTTGGTCGATGGCACGGTCTCGGTGACATGCAATTGACCCACCTTGAAAGCCAATTCCTCGGTATTGAGGTTCTCGATGGGGTAAAACCGGATTTCCTCCAATCGAACCGTGGCCGCGTCCCAATAAAAAGGATTCCTTTCCACCCCGACCACTTCATTAACCCTCCATTCCTTGAGACGAAAGGGCCCGTTTCCCACATGGGATCTAGCCTGCGTCCAGCCTGTGGCGCGTTCATCGGCGGCGCCGTGGCTGAGCAATGTTTTTTTGTGCACTGGATACCAGGCCGGATGCATGAGCAGGGAAAGGAAGTAGGGCGTCGGTTCCACCAATGTAAGCTCAAGGATAGCGTCGCTAACGGCAACCGCGCCCACCTGCGAAAAATCTTCGATTGCGTCGGCATGAAACGCTTCGGCATTTTCCAGGACAAAAAGCAACCCGGCGTTGGCCGCGCCCAGTGCCGGGCTGAGCATCCTTTTAAAAGAAAAAATAAAGTCACGGGCCGTGAGAGAGTCGCCGTTGGACCACCGCGCTTCTTTTCGCAGGTAAAAGGTGTAAATCCGTCCATTGTCCGAAATTTCCCACTTTTCGGCCACACCGGGAACCGGGCTGAGATCCTCGGGATGCGGGCTGACCAAACCCTCGAACAAGGCCATGTGGATATTGATTTCGGAAACGCCGGTGGTCGTTTGAGGGTCGAGATCGGCCGGTTCGACCTGATTGCCCAGGTGCAGGATTTGATGGCTATTGCCGTGCTCGACCGGTGTTTCCCTTTTGGCGCAACCTGCCAACAGAACTGCCAGCAAGACTGCCCTCAGCGCAATTTTCATTTCTTACCTGCGACCCATTCGCGGATTATCTCATTGAGCACGTCGAGGGGCATCAGGCCATGCCCCAACACCTGGTCGTGAAACTCCCGCACGTCAAATCCGCTGCCCAGCTCAACGGTGGCGTAACGGCGCAGTTCCTTGATCTTGAGTTCGCCCGTTTTGTAGGCCAATGCCTGCCCGGGCCAGGAAATGTAGCGGTCCACCTCGACCGTAATATTCTTTTCCGTCAGGCCGGAGTTTTCCTTGAAAAAATCAATGGCGGCCTGCCGGCTCCAGCCGAGGGCATGCATACCGGTATCGACCACCAGCCGGATGGCCCGCCACATTTCGTAGGAGAGCTGCCCGAACTTGGAATAGGGGTCCTGGTAAAATCCCATTTCCTCCCCCAGAGATTCCGAATACAGGCCCCAACCCTCTCCGTAAGCGGTGATCCAGAGGTTTTTGCGAAATTCGGGCAAACCTTCCAGTTCCTGCGCAATTGCGATTTGCAGGTGGTGGCCGGGCACCGCTTCATGCAGGGAGAGCGATTCCATCTCGAATTTCGGTCGCGATTTCAAATCGTAGGTATTGGCGAAAAAATTACCGGGACGCCCCGCCAGTAGCGAACCGGGGCGATAATAGGCTGTGGTCTGCGATTTCGCCATATATTCGGGCACTTCCACCACCCCGTAGGGCAGGCGCGGAAGGGCCCCGAAGATTTTGATTAATTCGGGATCGGCCCTCTTGCAAATGGCCCTATAAGCCGTCATAAGGTCCTCGGCCTCATCAAAGTAAAACTGCGGATCAGTGCGCAGAAAGGCCAGAAATTCTTCGCGCGTGCCCTCGAAGCCGGTCTTTTCGATGACTTTCTCCATTTTCCCCCGGATGCGTTTAACTTCGCTCAATCCAATCCGGTGAACCTCCTCCGGCGAGCGATTGCTGGTGGTGTGTTTTTTAACCGCAAAGGCGTACCATTCCCGTCCGTTGGGCAGGGCACTCCAGCCGATCGCTTCCCGGCACAGAGGCATATAAGTGTTTTCCAAATAATCGCCGAAAGCCAGAAAGGCTGGATTGACGGTTTCGAGAATAACCGTTCGGGCCTCTAGCAGGAGCTTTTCGCGAATTTGCGGATCGATGGATTCGGGCAAGTCCTTAAACGGCAGCCAAAGCGGATTTTTTTCCAGGTCGAAGGCCGCGGTAGCCCGGATTTCTTCCGGAAAATTAACCAAAGTGATTCTGGCCGGGGTAACTCCCAGGGCCGAATAATGCTCCATCACCGATTGCGCTTCACCGAGCAATTGCGGGACTCCTTTGAGGCGGGCTATGATGTTGGCAAAATCCTCCTCCTGGCGCGCCGGCATTATGGCGAAGGTGTTGGGAATAGTCTGGGTAACGCTCTGCATGTAATTGACCGGCATGGAAGCGAATTCGGGCGGAAAGCGATAGCCTTCAATCGATTGCTGCAGGAGGTAGGCAAAAAGTTTGTAGTTCAGCCGGTCGGCCGTGGGCAGAGAGCCGGGCTCGATGGCATCGAGTATCTCCTTTTGCCGATAGGTGGCGTCACGTTGACGTTCCTCCGCCTCCAGGCTCAATTCGTGCCAGCGGTCGTTGTAGCCGGAGCGCCCCAGTTGGGTCGCGAAGACCGGGCTTTCAAACAAACCATGTTCCCAGGAAACCTCGAAAAGACGGTGCAGCCGTTCCGAGGGGGAGAGTTCGTCCCGATTTTTCAGGAGTCGCTCGTAATCACGGGCAAACGTTTGGGAACTGGTTTCCGCAAAAAGCGGAATTGAAAAAAACAATATAAGAGCGGAGATACAAAAAAGAGGATATTTCACGAAAAAGAGGAATTGAGATTTTTCGTCCGCAAGTTGAGGAAAACCGCCAGGCATGGCAAGGATTTCCCAGAATTGAGCGACCTGCGCGGAGGGATTCTCCAGCCTTCTGTTGACCGATTATTTACTGGTAGCGCAATGCATCCATGGGCTGCACTTTGGTAGCGCGCCAAGCGGGCAGATAACAGGCCAGCAAAGCTACAATGGCCAGACAAACAATCACCGCAACGAAGGTCGGCAGGTCGTTGGGTTTTACCCCGTAGAGCAGGTATTTCAGCATGTTGGCCAACGCGAAAGCCATCGGTATGCCAATCGCCAACCCGGTAAAAACTTGTATCGCCCCCTGTTTCAGGATCAGGTTGAGTATGCTCTTGTTCTTTGCTCCCAATGCCATGCGGATACCGATTTCCCTCGTCCTCTGAGTGACGGAGAAGGACATGACTCCGTAAATGCCGACCGAGGCCAGGAAAAGGGCCATGATCCCAAAGATGCTGAATAACCCGGCAATGAGGCGGTAGAAATAGCTCGAATCGTAAAAATACTCATTCATCGATTTGGCGAAATAGATCGGCAGGTGAGGGTCTATGGCCTGCACTTGCTGGCGCACTTTGGAAATGGCCGCCTTGGGGTCGCCGTAGGTGCGCACGATCAAGGTTGCAAAGCCCAGTTCCTCCTCCTGCCAGAAGGGCTCCAGGAGAATGTCATCGACACCCGACCGCAGATGGCTGTCGTGCCCGGTGATTTTGAAATCTTTGACCACCCCGACAATCTTGAGCCATTGGTCATTCATGTCATGCTCAATGCCATGTAGCTTCTCGCCATATTTTAAGCGCTTTCCGATGGCGCTTTGTCCGGGCCACATTTTTTTGGCAAAGCTCTCGTTGACAATGGCCACCTTCTCCTTTTCATCCAGAAGGCAGAAAAATTTTCCTTCCACCAATGGAATATTCAGTGCTGTCAGGAAACTGGCGGAAACCGAAGTTTGCACCACTGTATCCAAATCCTCATCCGGGGCGTATTCTTTTCCTTCAATTCGGCAATTGGATTTCCAGCCTCCAGATTCCCTTCCTGATAAGAAGATAAACCTGGTCATGGCCGCGGCCTCGACTCCGGTCTGGTAACTCAGATTTCTCACCAGTTTATTGTAAAAAGCCAATCTGCTTTCATTATCCGGGTAGTCGGCCGGGAATAGCCCCATGCGCACAGTCAGAAGTTTTTCAGGGTTGAAACCAATTTCAGTATAATGAAGGTTGACTAAGGTTTTAATAGTCAGGCCGGCTCCGATCAGGAGGGCGGTGGAAATGGCAATCTGCACCACCGCCAGAAATTTGCTGAAGCGCCGAATGCTGAACCCGGAGGATGTGGCTGAAGCGTCTTTGAGCATATTCATCACATTGGTGCGGGAAGCTTCCCAAGCCGGCACGATCCCCGATATGATTCCCGCAAACAGGGTAATGAAAACGACAAATAAAAGCACATTGCCGTCGATACTGAAGTTCATCCAGTAAGGCGGATCCATCCGTTGAGCACTGGACCATAGAAAATCCACTCCCCAACTGGTCAGGATGAGACCCCCGATGGCTCCGAAACCAGCCAGGATGAGACTTTCCACCAGCAATTGGCGGATGATATTGAAACGGGTTGCCCCCAAGGCCGAGCGAACGGCCATTTCCTTTGCCCTGAGGGTCGAGCGGGCCAGCAGCAGGTTGGCTACATTGGCACAGGCGATGAGCAGAACAAAAATGCCGGTACTCATGCATAGCAAAATTTCTTTGGTCAGTTTTTTGCTCACAAAAAGCCTGGTGAAGGGTTTGATGCCCAAGGTATAACCGGCTGCCATCTCCTGCTCCCCTTCCGACCACGATATTTTCTTGCTTAAATTAACCAGTTCCGCCTCCGCTTCTTCATGCCTGACGCCTTTTTTAATGCGGCCAAATGCCATGCCTCTCTTCTCTTTATAATTGGTCGGCGCCTGCTCCAGAGGAAGCCAAATCTCCTGATTGATAGGAAATTTGAAATCGCGCGGCATGACCCCTACAATACTGGACTCGACGCCATTGACGCGCACCGATTTGCCGATTATTTTGGGATCTCCATAATAGCGGTGTTTCCAGACATTGTAACCGATAAGGATCACTCGCCCGGAGTCGGAGTGGCAGTCAGCTTCGTTGAAGCAACGCCCATGAAGTGGCTTGACTCCAAGCAAATCCAGAAAATTTCCAGAGATAAAAGCCCCGTCGTATCGTTGGGGCAATCCATTGCCGCTTAGGTTTACGGTGCCGCTGTACCATGCGCTGAATCCTTCGAAAGTTTTCGATTCTTCGTTCAAACGCTTCAGATCGGTAAAGGGTATCCCATATTTCCCCTCCTCCATAACCTCGAAATCCTGGGTCAAGTGCATCAGGCGATCAAAATACTCGTAGCTCTCACCCTTGAACAAAATGCCGTTGGCAACGCTGAACATACTCGTGGTTAGCCCAATTCCGATAGCCAAGGCCAAGACTGCCAGGGCGCTCAGGGCAGGCTTGGTTTGTAATGCGCGAAAGCCGAATCGAATCTCTCTCAAGAACTGGTCCATAATTATTCGGGCTAGCCCGGATATTTCGTAAAAAAAGTATCGTTGATATGCTTAACTGCTGATATACAGCAGGATAGATCAATAATTAAAGCAATATCAGCGATGACAAAAGGTAAACAATTAAAGCTACAGTTGACAAGGGTAAAAGGCCGCCGTGTGCGGGTTGATTTCAAGGGCGGAGAGGTTACTTCGGATGCCGGACTGCTTTTGATCCGGGAAGTGGATCGGCAGTTGGGCTTGACCGAACGAGCGGCCCGACAGTTAGTGGACAAACGGCAGAAGGGCAAAGTACGCCATGAGGTATTGGGGATGCTGCGGCAGCGCGTTTACGGGCTGGTGGCGGGCTATGAGGATTTGAACGACTTTGATACCCTGCGCCACGATCCATTGTTAGCAAACGGTAACGGAGCGCATTGAAACGTTGGCCAGCGCGCCGACTTTGTGTCGTTTTGAAAACGGGCAGGATCGGCGGGCGGCCTTTGCGGTAAACGAGCTGTTGGTCGAACAGTTCATGGGCTCCTTTGCCGAGGAACCCGAAGAGATCATCCTGGACTTTGACGCCACCGACAATCCGGTGCACGGGCTCCAGGAGGGACGTTTTTTCCACGGTTATTATGATCATTACTGTTTTCTGCCGCTATATGTTTTTTGCGGTGATCAGCTGCTGGTGGCCTACCTGCGGCCGAGCAAGATCGATGCCAGCAAGCATGCCGGGGCCATCCTCAAATTGCTGGTTAAACGGATTCGCCAAAGCTGGCCCCGTACGCGGATTATTTGGCGCGCCGACAGTGGATTTTGTCGAGACCGGATACTCTCTTGGTGCGACCGCAACGAAGTTAGTTACATCGTGGGGATGGCTCGCAATGCACGCTTGCAGCAAGACGCCCAGCAGTTGCAAAAGCAGGCCAAAGAATGGTTCGAACTAAGGGGTAAAAAACAACGGTTATTCCAGGACTTCGTCTATGCTGCCGATTCGTGGCGATGGCTGCGGTTGGTCATCCATAAAGCCGAACACACCGCACAGGGGTCCAACCCGCGCTTCGTGGTGACGAACCTGCCGGGCGATCCCCAGGAGCTTTACGACAAGGTATACTGTGGCCGCGGTGAAATGGAGAACCGAATCAAGGAACAGATGCAATTGTTCAGCGAGCGCACCAGCGCCCATCAATGGTGGGCCAATCAGTGGCGATTGCTCTTGTCGGCGCTGGCCTACACCTTGATGGAAGCCATGCGCCGGTTAGCCTTAAAAGGGACGAAGTGGGCGCGGGCCCAATGCCACACCCTGCGGCTCAAATTAATCAAGATCGGAGCGGTCATCGTGCGCAACACCCGAACGATTCACTTTCACCTAAGTGAGAGTTATCCTTGGGCCAGTCTTTTCAACCATGCGGCCCGCCGATTGGTGCCAACCTAAAGGGTGCATTGGTGCTGCCCCCGGCACTACCGAACCAATGGGGGAAAGGGGGCAGTGTCTCTACACCCTGAAAAACACCTAAAAATCAAGACGATCTGCTCAAAATACAAAGAAATCCATCTCCAATAGCAATAACGAGCCAAACTTTACCCTTCATGAAATATCCGGGCTAGGTTTTAATTGCGGGAATGGGTATTGGTGGTTTCGTCCACGATTTTGCCGTCGAATAAATGAAAGACACGGCGGGCATACCTGGCGTAGCCTTCATCGTGGGTGACCATGCATATGGTGGCTCCGGCTTCGTTTAGACTCTTCAGCATTTCCATGACCATTTTACCGTTTTTGGAATCGAGGTTTCCGGTCGGTTCGTCGGCCAGGAGTATTTGTGGGCTGCCGGCCAGGGCGCGGGCTACCGCCACGCGTTGCTGCTGACCGCCGGAAAGCTGGTTGGGCAGGTGGTTTTTACGGTGGATCATGTCCACTTTTTCCAGGGCCTTGAAAACCTTGGTTCTGCGCTCGGAAGGTTTCAGGCCGCGGTAGGCCAGGGGCAGCTCCACATTCTCGTAAACCGACAAATCGCCGATGAGATTGAAACTTTGAAAAATGAAGCCGATTTCCTGGTTGCGAATATGGGCTCGCTGATCAAGGGACAGTCCCGAGACTTCCTCGCCCCCCAGCCGGTAGCTGCCATCGCTCGGGCTGTCGAGCAGGCCGATAATGGAGAGCAAGGTCGATTTGCCGCACCCCGAAGGCCCCGATATGAGGACGAACTCACCCGGTTGGATTTTCAGGTGAATGCCGCTGAGGGCATGGGTTTCGATTTCCTCCGTCAGGTAAATTTTGGTGATGCCGTCGAGGGCGATCAGCTTATGGTTTCCAATGCTCACTGTTGGCGCCAGGGGTTTGGAGGTTAGACGATCTATGGCGAGGGTTTTCAATGCAAATAGACCCTCCTTTTTGACAATTGGTACATTAATCTTCTCCTCCCGTGGAAAAAAATCAAAGCCCAATAACGGGCTCCGACTATTTCCTCCTTTGCCTGGATTGGCAAGAAATTCATTTAAAAAAATTCGATATCATTTGTTGAAAATTATCATATTAATAAAATGGTTCAGGCCCCGGATCTGAAATCTAACCTTGGAGAGAAATCCAACCGTTAATCCTGTTTATAGGAGCGAGAAATTCTCCGGGACCTGAACCATCTATATCCATAGCGCCTACTAAGAAATTCTAATTTTTTACTCGTTCAGATTAAGCCCCTTCTACCTCAGATTGGTAGTGTATTAAGTAGGAATGGTGGCTAATTCTTGATTATATTGATGAATGAAAAGTCTCAGACAGGTTTCATGCATACTCTTAAGCTTGGAAAAGGAGAGGGTTTTGCGTGTGAAACGACCCAGTCGTTGGCGCAGGGTATTGTTCCATCGTTCCACATGGGCCGTTTCACCGGTTTCTTTTCCCACGGATCGGTTATGAGGAAAGACTTCATCATAAGTGCTCCAAAAGTCGCTGTAGGTGGCACATCTTTTGTAGGCCCGTGGCAGACGCTCGTAAAGTTCCCGGCAACGATACCAATCCCGAGGCCCAATGGCATAGGAGAGGATTTGACGGGTGCGTCGGCAAAGAGCGATCCAAACCCATTGGGCATCGCTCTTGCGCCCCACAAAAGACCACAGTTCGTCCAGTTCAATGACATCATGGCGGCGGGCCGCAAGAATCGTGCTTTTGAGCGGTCGCAGCGATTGTCGTTTTTTTTAACCAACTCAAAACGGTGTTGGGACTCACCCCGAAGGCGCGCTGTAAACCGCGTAGACTGCTGCGTTCCTGATAGACTCGAAGGATCATTTCTTTTTGCTCTTCGGTGTATTTCACTGTGGGGTTTTCGCGGCTTTGTTTACCACAATCATGGCAGCGGTAGCGCTGTTTATGGTTGGGCGTCTTGCCAAATTTAATGATATTTTCACTTCCACAGTGCCGACAATTAATAATTTTAGTAACCATGCACTAAGAATAAACTGCCTAACGCTATTTGTACAGCTAAAAATACAAAATAACATTCTTTTTTTATACACTACCCTCAGATTAAGCCCCTTCTACCATCTGCGGTTTGCAAATTTGCCGGTAAGGTAAATTGACTCTGACAGAATCAAAGCCAGGTTTCGGCATGCCCGGCGCAAAAAGCTGGGACGTCGCTAGGCAATCATTATCCGTAATAGTTTCGGCCTCGTGGTAAAATTTGCGGGTCGACGGCACATTTATTGCCGGGCTGACGGGAAAAAGCCGGTAATCCTGAAGTATTACTTCCAGAACGCCCAAAGCTGCAAAGGCATAAAATATACCCATTAGATTTCCGTCGAGTGGACCTTGTCCTACAATACCCATAAGGGTCCCGGCCACAGCTATGACCGTTAAGGCCGACGAGATGATTTGACTGATTTTTTTATTCATTCCTGTGACTCCTGTTTTCATGTTTATTAATAGACGCTATCTTTGTGCCAATCGGATTCAGAATTTTTAACTTATTTATTATCAATGAGATAAAAATAGAATTTAACTTTCTGTTCCTTCCCGTTGGTTGCGATGTGCCACTAGCGGGACATCGCCAATCCCAAAATTGGGACGATCTGGGCGGGTTCCTTTCGGCAACGCTGGAGTGCGTCTTTTCCTACTATTTTTCATTGCAGCAATAGTATATAGACTTTTTACAAAGCAAAACAGATACAAATAAATGAAATTGTAACCAGCACAGTATTTTTTTATTAAACTGTATTGCTTAAAATACCCGGCTTCTGTACCTATGGCTGCAAAACTTAATCCATTATTATAATAAAAAAACAGTCATGAACCAACATAGCTCCAGCACCAGCGATTTTTTATACGATAAAATTGCTGGGGAAATCAGATCCCTTATTGAAAACGGAACCCTCTCGCCGGGGGACAAGCTGCCCTCCGTGCGCAAGCTATCCGGTCAAAAAAAAGTCAGCATTTCAACCATCTTGCAGGCTTATATTGCCCTTGAGAGTGAAAAACTGATAGAGGCCCGCCCCCAGAGCGGCTACTATGTTTCCACCGGGTCCCTGCTTCGTTTTCCCGAGCCTTTGGAGCTTTTCCCTTCGGACCCGCCGAGAACGGTCGAGGTCGCCGATAACGTGATGGAACTTTTCAAGGCAAGCGGTAAGCCCGATATAATTCCTCTTGGAGTCAGCTACACCATGCCCGAATTGATTTCCAATCAGAAACTGGCTAAAATGGTGAGTAGGGTCAGCCGGGATCACAGCGAATTTTTCAGCCGTTACACGTTTCAGGCGGCGGACCCGGAATTCGCGCGCCAAATCAGCATCCGCTCATACGATTATGGATGCAACCTGCACCCCGATGAAATTATCGCCACATTTGGCTGCACCGAGGCTTTTAACCTCTGTTTGCGGGCGGTGGCCAGCGCCGGAGACGTCATTGCGGTGGAATCGCCCACCTATTTTGGCATTCTGGAAATCATCGAGAGCCTCAATATGAAGACGGTCTCCATCTGCACCGACCCGAAAAACGGCGTCTGCCTGCAATCCCTTTCCGATACCCTCGAAAACCACGATGTCAAAGCCTGCGTGCTCATGCCCAATTTTCAAAACCCGCTCGGATTCCGCATGAGCGCCGAACGCAAAAGAAAAGTATTCGATATCCTGGATGACTACGGAGTTCCCCTCATCGAGGACGACATTTATGGCGATTTAAATTTTCGGGGAAACCGCCCTCAACCCTTTAAAGCTTATGATGAGAATGGATCGGTTATGCTCTGCAGCTCTTTTTCCAAAACCCTGGCTCCGGGCCTGAGGCTGGGGTGGGTTGCCGCCGGAAAGTATCGGGACCGCATCCTGCGCCTCAAATACCTCAACACCATGGGCACCCCCGAAGCGCCCCAAAGGGCGCTGGCCGAATACCTCAAAAGCGGGGGATATGATCGGCATCTGAGAAACCTGCGGTCCAGTTTACAGCGTCAAATATGCCAGATGTCGCAAGCCGTTTACCGCTATTTTCCGGAAGGTTCACTCGTTACCAGGCCCGAAGGGGGAAACCTCTTATGGGTGCAGCTGCCTGAAACCATCGACACGCTCGAGCTTTACCGGCGCGCCTTGCGCCACAATATCGTATTCGCCCCCGGCGCCCTCTTCGCCGCCTGCTGTCTAAACGCCTGCATCCCCCATGATGAACCCTGCATGTTTCGCAATTGCCTGCGTCTGACCTGCGGCGCCCCCTGCGATGAAAAAGTGGAAGCGGCCCTCAAAACCCTCGGCTCCCTCGCCGCAGACATAGCCGCAGGCCTGGATTCCAGCATCAAACCCCAAAAAGCCGGTTAACCTCTACACGATGTCAACGTGTAGCTGATCTTCGCAATGGGATTTGGGGACTTCTACAGTATCCATGCGTGAATTGGCCGAGGGGTGGTAACGCCGCCAACATGCGCAGCTTTGTAGTGGAGGCGAAGCCACAACGGAAAAGCTGTCTCCATGATTGGCCTTGTTAAATTTTTATACTTCAACTTTATAACTCAATGTCAATTCGTCCCCAGGCATGCCACGAATACCCCAGTTTTCCTTTGGAGTTTCAAATATGGTTATCTCAATATCTTGAGATAAAATACCCGCATGAGCATAAATATTTGAATAAATTCCGCGTATGAGTGCCTTCTTTGCTTCGGTAGTCCGCCCTTCAAACATGGACACTTCAATTATGATGTAATTCTCGGACCGATCACCTGGATAAACGAAATCATCCGGATTCAAAGAAATAGATCTATGAAACTTCCTCTCTGGCGGATACTCTAGAGCAGACATTACCGCTTCATGAATGGAAGTAGAGATAGCTACCTTATTCTCATCAAGGTTTGACTTTAATCCATATATCTTAATTTGTGCCATGCCTGATCCTCGTGGAATTTAACATATTGTAGGCAGCGTCTACGCAACCCGTGATTAGGTAAGATAATTTTTTAGCCGAAATTTGCAAGAGAATCTGTAATTCATTGGTGGAGAAATGGCTGAATCCGTTTCCCGTAATTAACAGCCAATTTTTAATGATGCGTGGACGCTGCAAAAATTGGTACATCCTTTCCGCCAACTCACACACGAAACGAAAGAAAAATATTTTCATTTGGGGGCTTGACACTGAACGGGTGTTTAACTATACATTTGTGCATTATGGATGAATTGACATTGCGACAGCAGGAAATTTTGGGTTATCTTCAATTGCATATGCGGGTGCACGGGACTTGGCCGAGCTTTCGGGAGATTCAGGCCCATTTCGGGTTTCGCAGCACCAACGCCGTCATGGGGCACCTCCGCGCGCTCGAGAAAAAGGGCCATATCAGCCGTGTGCCGGGGCAGGCCCGCACCTTCCGCATCACGATGGACTTTAATGAGGAAAACCAACCCGCCGAGGCCACCGATGTGGTCGATATCCCCATCTACGGTAGCATTGCGGCCGGTTATCCGGACGGGGTCGAGCCAGGCGGGGAAATCGGCCGCCTACAGATTGATGCGGAAACGGCCGGCATCCGCCGCTCGCGCCACGCCTTCGCCCTCAAAGTGCGGGGAGACAGTATGGTCGACGCCGGCATCTTCGATGGCGACATCGTTATCATGGAAAGACGCCCGCCCTACAACGAAGATGTGGTGGCCGCCCTCATCGACGGGGAGACGACTCTCAAGCGTTTTATACGAAAACGCGGCAAAGCCCCCTACCTCAAAGCGGAAAACAAAGACTACCCCAAACTCCACCCGGTGGCCGAACTGATCATTCAGGGCGTGGCCAAAGCCGTCGTCCGCAATTTGTAGTGCTGGGCACGATGCGAGATAGTGGATACTTGATGCAAGCTTGTTGATTAGTTGGGTACAAGGTTTGTTGATTAGTTGGGTACAAGGAGGTGCAGTCAGGGAGGTGCAGTCAGGGAGGTGCAGTCAGGGCATGGTTTTTCAGGGTCGATTCCTGAAACCCGACACCTGACACCCGAAACCTTTTTTTCCGCGTCCCCGATCCGGCCGATATATAAAAAGTGTACAGACAAAAGGCCCGGTCTCCTTGCGGAGGCCGGGCCCCTTGAAAGTTTGGAATGTCGTTCGCCACACGCTCTTTCCAAGTGCTGGCATTGGGCGCTTTCGATTGCTCGGAAGCTGCCAGCTCCCCGACGCTATTCCACGCGGCAACACGCGATTGTCGGTCTCATAGCAGGACCGTCGCCCCAATTGCTCCGGACGATTCTCAAGTGAGGCCTCTCGGCAGGGTTCGACCCGTGTCTGCCGACACCGGTGCGCCCTACTTGGAGCAAAACGCCCTGCAATAGGCTTTCTGCTCCTTCTGCCCGAGGGTCGGCCCGCAGATGGCTCCGCGGCGTTGGCCCCCGGTTACGGGTCTGACCTCTTAGCTCTCAGGATACTTTTCGCATTGCAGAGCGGTCGATGCGGTTTTTCACACCGCCCGCACTTTTTCGGAATTCACCAGGCTCAGCTTGCACTGATCCTCGTGCTCTCCCCGCCTCAAGGTGGCTTTTTCGTGCCTCCGGCGCTTGGCTTTCGGAGGCCTTGCGGCGAGTTTGCCCTCGCCAGTTCACCTTGATCGGACTGGTCTTCATGGTAGCATCCACGGCCCGTTGCCCGGGTCACCTTGTCGTCCTTCCTGATGATGCAAGCATCCTCAAAACGAACTCACTCAGCTCGCCGCTGGAACCATTATTACAGCGGCTCACTGCCGCGTTCCGCATTTCGTCAGGGCGCGAACCCCGGCGGCGGAACGGGTGGAATATGCCTCTTTCCCCATCGGCGAATCTCCCGAAAGAGTTCCTGTGATGGTTCCGAAGGAGTCAGGCCCACCAGTTCTGGCCCGACTTTTGCCCGGTTTCTCAACCGGGAGTATCTTGAGACTCTCCACCGCCTTGGTCCGAAAACCCCGGCGGCGAATTGCCATATTTCTTCCAAAGAACTGCCCATAAGATTGGACAGAAAAAAAGACTTGTCAAATAAAAAGTGTCCTAAAACACTGCAAAAGAACAAGTTGTGAATAAGTCGACTTTTCCATGTGAGCGTTTTGCGAACAACTGCGCATCCCTCCCAAACAGAGTCATTTAGAATTGAGGACAATCGCCCACCCCCTATCGTGAATAACGCTTTAAACTTACCATCGCAAAAAAAAGTTTAAGTTTTTTTTATTTTTTTATTGTTTTTCCAAACAAGGATCACGTGCCATAATCATGAGTTTCGGGATTTTAAAAATCTTAATCCAATGACCCCTTTACGATTATTACTGGTTATTTGTTTTTTCCTCGTGGCATCCGTGCCCTGGTTTTATGTCGGGGCTTCCAGTGTTTCCGATGAGGGATTGCCGAACTGGGCTTTGCATGGATTTGTAAGCATGTTTCTTTTCGCAATTTTCATCGCTTACGCATTGAAAAAATATTGGGCCTTAATGGCAGGAGATGAAGATAATCCGCAAATAGAGAAAGAAAATAATGACGGGTGATGCTGCCATACTGGACCGGGGCGGCATCCTGTTCGTGGGGAGTTACCTTTTCATCCTGATCGGTTTTGGCGTTTGGGGCCGATTTGCGCGTAAGGAGAAGAGCATGGATGATTTCTACCTGGGCGGTAGGAATTTCGGGCCTTTTGTCCTTTTGATGACACTTTTTGCGACTCAATACAGTGGAAATACGTTGATAGGCTATGCGGGACGGGCCTACCGGGATGGCTTTCAATTTATCATGGCCCCCATGTTTATGATGATGGTAATCGGTGGTTACCTCTTCTACGCCCCAAAGCTTTACCGGCTTTCGGCCAAAAAAAGGTATGTCACCACATCCGATTTTCTACAGGATCGCTTTAATTACCGTCCGTTGTCTTTATGGGCCAGCGGATTGGGCATGGTTGCGTTATGCAACTACATTTTAACCAACCTGCTGGCCATCGGGCTTTTGGTCGAGACCGCCTCAGGTGGGCGGTTTGTCATGTGGCAGGGCATTCTCGCCTTGTCCATTATCATGGTTTTATACGAAACACTGGGCGGCATGCGCAGCGTAGCCTGGACGGACGTGGTGCAAGGGATTCTTCTATTATCCGGCTGTGTGATTATATTTATATTCCTCAACCTCCATTTCGACTCCTACAAAATTTTATCAGTCGATGTGAAAGCCAATTATCCAACCTTTTGGGATTCTCCCAACTGGAGGGAGAAGCTTGGTTGGTTGAGCACGCTTATTATGATCGGATTGGGGATATCGGTTTATCCCCATGCGGTGCAGAGGGTTTACGCCGCCCGCAGCGAAGCGACATTACGGAGTACGCTGCAGGTGATGGCGTTCATGCCCATCGTGACCACTTTTTTCATTATTTATGTAGGTTGGATGGGTAGCGGCCTGCTGCCCGGACTGGAGAGCGACAGGGCTGCCACTGATCGCATTTCTCTGCACATGATCCAATTGCTGGCGGTGGAAATTCCCCAGTTCAAGATTTTCATGGTGGTCTTCCTGGCGGCAATCATCGCCGCAATCATGTCCACAGTCGATTCCGCGCTTTTGAGTCTCTCCTCTTCGATGACCAAAGATTGGTATCAATTGATTAAACCAAAAACCTCCCAGGCCCAGCTGGCCATGGTGGGCAAAATCCTTTCCTGGATTCTAATGGGCGCCATGGCTTTGCTGGCAATACAGTCCGAAAGCACCATTTTTCGTTTGCTTGAGATCAAGCTGGAATTGCTACTGCAGGTGGTTCCGGCCATATATCTGGGAGTTCATACCAAAAAATTAAGCGGCCGGGCTGTATTTGCGGGTATGGTAGTCGGGACCGTCGTTACGGTTGTGTTTTTGGTGGCCCAAAAACTGGGCGCGCCGATTCCGGCCAAACCTTTGGGTATTTACGCAGGCGTCTGGGGATTTGGCCTGAACCTGACCGTGCTGGCGGCGGTGGCAAAATTTTCACCTGCGAAATTAACTCGATAACTATAAAAATCCATTTTCAACATCGAGGGTCGAACCGCGGGCAGTCATCAATCCCGCGGAAATTATAATGATTTACACGAGAGGCTCATTGCCCAAAGTGAATTCCTGACAATTCTTGTTAAAGCATGAGTTTTCTTAATCTGGAAAATAAAACATTCCTCGTATCCGGCGTCGCCAATCGCAAGAGCGTCGCCTACGCCATTGCCCGGATACTTGAGGAGGAAGGCGCCCGGGTTCTCTATTCCGTCCGCTCGGAAGAGCGGTTGCAGGCTCTGGAGCGTTTGCTGGAAGGGAAAACCGTATTCATTTGCGATGTGGAAGATCCCGGCCAGATCGACCGGCTGGCGAAACAAGTTGCCGAGCAATGCGATACAATTTCAGGCTTGGTCCATTCGATCGCTTTCGCCGATTTCAGTGAGGGCTTGAAGCCTTTTCACGAAACCAAAAGGGAAGCTTTTCTACAGTCCGTTTCCATCACCGCTTTCTCCCTGGTGGAGATGGCGAGGGCCTTCAAACCCTTGCTTGAGAAAAATGCTTCCGTTGTCACTATCGGCATTTCCTCGACACTGGTCACGGCGGAGAATTACGGCTACCTCTCCCCGGTGAAATCGGCCCTTGAAGGTTGTGTGCGAAATTTGGCGAAATCATTCAGCCAGGATACCGAGGTGCGTTTTAACGCGGTGAACTCCGGACCGCTCAAAACCAGCGCATCGGCCGGAATTCCCGGTTACCTGGAAAATTATATCTTTGCCGAAAAGCTCACATTTCGCAAACGAGCCTTAACCACCCTCGAAGTTGCCAACACGGCGGTTTACCTGCTCAGTGAACGTTCCAGCGGAATCAATGGCCAGGGAATCACGGTCAATGCAGGGATGGACCTCAATTACTTCGACAAGGAAGTCATTCGCCTGGCCATGCGGCCGGAAAAATAGGGTCTGCCGGGATGCTTTTTGCGGACGTTTGCATTGAATCCATAGCCTACTCGCTTCCTCCCGAGCGGTGGACTTCCGAGGATATTGAAAATAAACTGGCGCCTCTCTATGATCGTTTGAAATTGCCTTACGGGCGGTTGGAACTGATGACCGGCATTGTGGAGCGGCGATTTTGGGAGCGGCCCGTTTCGGCTTCCGAAGCAAGCGCGCTGGCTGCCGCCGAAGTTCTCAAAAAAACGAAACTGGAGAAGGGCGAGCTAGATTTGCTGGCCCATTCGGCGGTCTGCCGGGACCGTCTGGAACCGGCCACCGCAGCCTATGTTCACCATCGTCTGGGACTGAGCGGAAGGACCCAGATTTTCGATATTTCCAACGCCTGCCTCGGTTTTCTCAATGCCCTGGTTCTGGCCGGGAGCATGATTGATGGCGGACAAATCGACAGCGCCCTCATCGTGGCGGGCGAAAATGGCAAACCGCTGGTCGAAAACACCATTGAGCAGCTATTGAATCCGGCCCTGACCCGAAATTCCACTAAACCCTTTTTCGCCAATTTGACCATCGGGGCAGGAGCTGTGGCGGCAGTGCTTTGCCGGGCTTCCAAGGTTGGCGGGGGCATTGGGCGTCTGACGGCGGGAGTCGTCGAGACCGACACGCGCCATAACGATCTTTGCGAGGGTGATTCCTCTGGAAACAACGCTCTGCAAATGCAAACCGATGCGGAAGAACTGCTCAATGCGGGGATCGGCGTAGCCGAAAGGGCCTGGGAAAAATTCAAGGAAACCACAGGTTGGAATGAAGAAACTCCCGACCACGTCATTACTCACCAAGTGGGCCGGGCGCACCAGCGGCGTCTTTTCGAGGCTCTCAAATTGAATCCCGGAAAGGATTTTTCCACTTATGAGTTGCTGGGTAATATCGGTTCGGTCTCACTTCCCATCACCTTGGCTATGGCCCTGGATAAGGGGGTCGTGAAAGCCGATGACAAGGTGGCACTGCTCGGCATCGGCAGCGGTTTGAGCAGCATGATGCTGGCCCTGCAAATATAGTTTTTCCGGTGAAATGAAACCGCTCCCAAAATACCTCCGGGATATCTACCCGTTCGCAAGTCATTTTCTGGAGTTCGATGGAACCCGCTTGCATTACCTGGATGAAGGCCAGGGGGAGGCGGTTTTGATGTTTCACGGCAATCCCACCTGGTCTTTTTATTATAGGAACCTGATCCTCGGCCTTAGGGACAGATTCCGCTGCATTGCGCCCGACCACATAGGGTGCGGCCTATCGGATAAGCCGCAGAGATATGCCTATCGTTTGAGCGATCACATTGAAAACTCCGTGCGTTTGGTCGAACACCTGAATCTGAGCCGTTTTCATATCATTGTTCACGATTGGGGTGGCCCCATCGGCTTAGGACTGGCCACAAGAATGCCGGAAAAAGTTGGATCGATAGTGGTCCTGAACACGGCCGCATTTTCTGCCACTGAGATGCCCCTGCCGCTAAAAATCTGTCGTTTGCCGCTACTTGGGTCGGTCCTTGTGCGCGGATGCAACCTATTCGCCCGCCCTGCCCTCAACATGGCCGTATGCAAGCCTATGAGTAAAGAGGTGAAGGCGGGTTATATTTTCCCTTACGATAGTTGGGAAAACCGCATTGCGACCTTGAGATTTGTGCAGGATATTCCCATCAATCCACAGCATCCCAGTTTTTCTGTGTTAAAGGAAATAGAGGGATCCCTGGAAAAACTGGCCGGCAAACCGATGCTTATTTGCTGGGGAATGAAGGACTTTGTCTTTACCGAAAAATTTCTCACAGAATGGATGCGCCATTTCCCCTCAGCCAAAGCACACCGGTTTGCCGAGGCCGGACACTACCTGCTCGAAGATGCGGGAGATGAGACGCTGGAGCTTGTCAAAGAGTTCTTGCCCGCCGGAATTAAAGACCGCGAGACCATTTGATTCAATTTTCGGCCCGGCCATAAATTTCGGCATTTTCCTTGAGGTAGGTGGCGCTGTTCCGGCCCAGTCGGTCGAGTTGTTTGCGCGTAAACCGCCATTGCCAATTTCCCTGAGAAGTGCCGGGAGCATTCATGCGTGCCTCCGTGCTTAGGCTCAACAGGTCCTGCATCGGAATAATGGCCAGGCGACTGACCGAGCGGTAGGCCTCCCGGATCAAATCCCAGGAAATATCTTCCCCGTCGGCCCTCAGGTAAGTGCGCACCTGGTGCCTTGTTTCCTCAGAAGCCGCTTCGTACCAGCCGTGGGTCGTATCATTGTCGTGAGTCCCGGGATAGAGCACGCTGTTGGCTATAAGATTAAAGGGCAGGTAGGGATTCGATGCATTGCCGTCGAAGGCGAACTGCATCACGGCCATGCCGGGCAGCCCGGTTTGAGCCAGCAATTGGCGAACCTCTGGAGTAATTTCACCCAAATCCTCTGCCATCAAACGGAAATCCGGAAATTGCTTTTTGATGGTCGAGAAAAAATCCAGGCCGGGCCCTTTCACCCACTTGCCGACCGTAGCGTCCTTCGCACCGGCGGGGATCGACCAGTAAGTCTCCAAACCCCGGAAGTGGTCGAAACGTACTATGTCGAACATTTCGAAGTTGCGGCCCAAACGGGCCATCCACCATTTATAATCATTTTTTTTTAACATTTCCCAATCGTAAAGAGGATTGCCCCACAATTGGCCGGTGGCGGAAAAATAGTCGGGCGGCACTCCGGCCACAGCCTTGGGTTGGCCGCTTTTCTTGAGCTGAAAAATTTCCGGGTGGGACCACACGTCGGCGCTGTCGAGCGAGACGAACAGCGGTATGTCGCCGATGATCCCTATGCCCCTCTCGTGGGCGTATTTCTTAACCAATTTCCATTGCCCGAAAAACAGGTATTGGGAAAACCGGCAAACTTCCATTGCCTCTCGCAGATTTTTCGTTTTGGCAGCCGATTGTGCTTTGGAATATGATCGCCACGGCGTCTCCCACTCGAACCAGGGCCGGCCGCCAAAATGTTCCTTCAAAGCCATAAAGAGGGCGTAGGTTTCCAGCCAGTCCGCATTGTCGGCCTTGAAATCTTCGTAAAGACCATAATTGGGCAAATAGGAAAGTTTTTTGCGGACAAAATTGCGTTGCACGAGGCGAAGGACCGGTCGGCTTTTTAGATACAATTCCCCGAAGTCAACCCTATCATCCGGCATGTCGAGCAAGGGCCGCAGGTGGTCCGGCTTTAACAAGTCAAAAGTCATCAACCCCTCGAGGTCGATCAGGTAGGGATTTCCGGCCAAGGCCGAAAAACACTGGTAAGGAGAATCGCCGAAACCGGTTGGCCCAAGCGGGCAAACCTGCCAGTATTTCATCCCAGCAGCAGCCAGAAAATCGACAAACCGGCAGGCCTCCAGCCCCAGCGTCCCTATGCCGTAATCGCCGGGCAAAGATGTGGGATGCAGCAATACCCCCGCCCCCCGGGTATTAAGCCATGAAAATAAAGGCGCATTAAGCATCTCCCCTAGATAGGATTTTACGCATCCCCGGCAAGCGAAGAGAGTATTTAAATAAACCGGTACCCTTAAAAATGCTATTCCCGGCTCCAAGCGTCGAGGGAATGATCAAGTTCAAATTCCATTGACAGCCGGAAGTGGTTGACGGAAAATGACTCGTCACGACCCATTTGCGGGACAGTGGAAAATTTATTTGAACCGTTTAATAACACTCTAAAAAAACATATTCTTCTTTATATGAGTTCCCTTCTAATCGAAAACGCAACCCTGGCCACTTTGGGGGATAATAACCGGATCCTAACCGATCATTCCCTCTTGGTGGAAAATGACCTAATTGCCAGGATCGCTCCCTCGAATGAGATGCGGGGGCAAACCGCCGATACGGTTATCGATGCCAAGGGACAACTTGTTCTGCCGGGTTTCATCAATGCCCACACCCATTTTTACAGTGCTTTTGCCCGCGGCCTGGGCAAGGTTCCGCCTTCCAGGAATTTTGTGGAAGTGCTGGAAAACCTCTGGTGGCGGCTGGATCGATTATTGACCCCGGAGGATTGCTACTACAGCGCCCTGGTCAGTTGCGTTGATGCCGTCAAGCACGGGACCACCACCTTGATCGACCACCACGCCAGCCAAGGCCATGTGCGAGGCACCCTGCAATTAATTGAGAAGGCCGTAATGGAGACCGGTTTACGCGCATCCCTTTGCTTTGAGCTGACTGACCGGGACGGCCCCCAGGTGGCCCAGGACGGGATTGACGAGAATGTGGAATTCATCAAAGCCAACGGGAGCGGAAATTCCTCCCGTATCAAGGCCTTGTTCGGTCTTCATGCCGCATTCACGATCAACGACCAGACAATGGAGAAAGCGGTTGCGGCGGCTCGCGAGCTTGGTGCCGGGTTTCACATTCACACCGCCGAGGATCAGGCGGATCAGGACCACAGCCTGAAAAACCACAACATGCGGGTGGTCGAGAGACTGAACAAATTTGGCGTTCTGGGTCCGCAGACCATTTGCGCCCACTGCATCCATGTCGATGAAGCCGAAATGGACTTGCTGGCCGAAACGGATACCATCGGTATGCATTTGCCGCAGTCCAACCTCAATAACGCGGTGGGCGTGGCCGATGTCGTAAAACTTATCGAAAAAGGAATTCTCTACGGCTTGGGGACGGATTCCATGACCAATAACATGCTGGAGGAAGCGCGTGTGGCTCTATGGGCTCAGCATATCAACAAATCCAATCCCAGCGTCGGGTTCATGGAGGTTTGGAACGCTCTTCTGGTCAACAATCGAAAAATCCTCAGTCGCTACTGGGATGAAAACATCGGCACGCTGGAAGTAGGCGCTTTGGCGGACATAGTACTCATGGATTACTATCCGCCGACTCCGTTAGATGAAAATTCCTTTGTCGGCCACATGTGTTTCGGGGTGGCCCATTCGTCGGTGCGCACCACCATTGCCGGAGGCCAGGTTCTCATGAAGGACCACCAACTTGTGGGCATCGACGAGGAACGCATAGCGGCCCGTGCACGGGAGCTTTCCGCGGCCCTCTGGGAACGCTTTTGAAGACCCTTCTTTTTTTATTTATTTTATACGAATGACCGAAATCCAATTCCCTCTCATCATGCTTGCGGCCGGTAAGTCGTCGCGCATGGGTGAGCCCAAGGGGTTGGTCAGCGTGGGGAAACGATCACGACCTTGGATCGAGATCCAGTTGCGGCGGTTTGCCCAGGCCGGGGGGAGTAGAGCGGTGGTTGTTCTTGGTTATAACCGGGAAAAATATGCCGAAAAACTACCCTGGTTGTGGGGAGACAGAATTCAGGCGGTGGAAACCGGCCTGCCTGGCATATATCCGGTTGTAAATCCAAAACCTGAGAGAGGTCCATTTTCATCCCTCATGGAGGGGTGGCATTTATTGCGAAAAAAGCGGCCTGGATCGCCAGCCTATATCTTGCCGGTGGATGTGCCTTGCCCGCTGGGAAACGTATTTCAGGCCTTAAGCAATGCCCTTGAACCGGGCATTGAAGTCTGCGTTCCGTTTTGCCAGAACCGCGGGGGCCATCCGGTTTTGGCGACCTCTTCCTTTATGGAAAAATTAGACTCATTACCCATCACGGACCCGAATTCCCGTTTGGATTGGCAAATAAAAACCCTGGCCCCTGAAAGCATATGCAATGTCCCGGTCGAGGAAAAACTTGTCCTCTTGAACATGAATCGAAAAGAAGATTTCCTGGCCGCAGGGTGCTGGATCGAAGAGCTTTAAAATAAAAATGAAAGTGAAAGGAAATACAATAACATGATTACGGAAGACATGATTCGCCGAGCTCCCAAAGTCCAATTGCACGACCATCTGGACGGTGGTTTGAGGCCGCAAACGGTCATCGACCTGGCCAAAGATATCGACTACAAGGAACTGCCAACAACCGATCCCCAGGCTTTGGGGGACTGGTTTCATCAAGGGGCCAACAAGGGAAACCTGGTCGAATACCTGGAGGGCTTCGTCCATACCTGCGGGGTCATGCAGACCAAGGATGCCCTTGTGCGGGTGGCCTACGAAATGATGGAGGATATGCACCGGGACGGGGTCTGCTATATTGAGACTCGCTTCTGCCCGCACCTGCATACGGAACACGGCCTTTATTCGGAGAAAGTGGTCGGCTATGTTCTTGAAGGGCTGGAAAAGGGAAAAAGAGATTTCGGCGTCGAATACGGGTTGATTATTTGCGGTTTAAGAAACATGAGGCGATCGCTCGAAATGGCCGAGTTGGCCGTCAATTTCCGCAAACAGGGGGTGGTCGGTTTCGATCTGGCGGGAGAGGAAGGCGGCTATCCACCCAAGGAACACCTGGATGCCTTTCAGTTTATCAAAAGGGAAAATTTCAGCATCACGATTCACGCCGGGGAAGCTTTTGGCAAGCAATCCATCTGGCAAGCTATCCAGTATTGCGGAGCGCACCGGATCGGCCACGCCACCCGCCTGGTGGAAGATTTCGGCTACGACAAGGAGGGCCGGGTCGTTTCCCTGGGACCATTGTCGCAATATATTCTGGACAAAAGGATTCCCCTTGAGATTTGCCTCCTAAGCAATATTCACACCGGCGCTGTGGATAAAATAGAGAACCATCCCTTCGGAGAGCTTTTTCGCATCGGATTCAGGGTTTTTCTTAATACGGACGACCGGCTGATGAGCGACACCACCTTGACCAACGAATACCTGATTGCCTCGAAGGTCTTCGGTCTGGACCTGGATAAAATCGAAAAGCTGACCATAGACGCCATGAAATCCGCCTTTTGCTTCCACAAGGATCGATTGAGAATTATTTATGACACTATCAAACCGGGTTTTCAGCAGTTGCGTGAAAAATAAACTGCCAAGCCATAATTTATTTCATACCAAATTATGAGAAAAAAATATTTCCCGATCGTTTTCTTGACTTGTTTTTTTTCGTTAGCTTCGGCTGCCGTTCTTTTCTCTCAGCCGCAAACGGTTCTGAGCGATGTGCACACCCTACACGCGGTTGAGTCCGACAAATATGCGGACTTGGCCATGGATGGAAAAAACCGGCTCTGGCTGGCGGCAGTTTCCACGCTCCATAAAAAAGACCGCATAACCGTTCGCCGGTTCGATGGCAATGAGTGGTTGCCATCCGCCATTCTTTCCTCCGGTCAAGGCGTGGAATCTGCCCCGACGTTGATTGCCGATGCAAAAGGAGACCTCCTCCTTGTCTGGCATGCCCGGCGGGATGGCAAGTGGAGCCTCTACCAGCGCCGCCGTACCGGAAACGACAATGATTGGCAGGCGGAAAAACAGATCGGGCCAAGTCAGGGGAACGAATTGCACCCGCAACTGTGCCTTGATCGGAATGGTCGAGTATGGCTCGCTTCGGAAAACTTCGGCGGTTCGCAAATGTCCGTTTATTTGCGTTTCTTGATTGAGGAAAACGGAAAACGCTCCTGGAGCAGACCGATAGCGGTTTATCCCGACGGGCAGGACCGGCGGCCGGTTTTAGCCTCCAAATCCGGCGGAGGCGTCTGGATCGCCTGGGACAGCACACGAACCGGCAACTACGATGTGTTTTTAAGTTCGGCCGATGTGGCCGGAGCCGGAATCGGCAGCAAAGAGGAAATCCATCTTGAACCTTTGGTGCAGGTTACGGCCCATGCAACTTTTGACGACACCCCCTCGTTGGCAGCCGATGCGGATTCCGGCGATCTCTGGATAGCCTGGAACTCCATGCGCGCCCATACAGGCGATACCGTGCGCACGGATCGTCATTTAGGCGATGCTTTTGTCCGCCTTTACCGCAACGGGCAATGGCTGGCGCCTCCGGAAGTGGTTCCCGATGCCCTCCCCGGACAGGCGAGTTTTGGCGCCGTCAACAAATCGCCCCATGCCGCCGTGCCGCCCAAATGGCATTGGAAGCAAACTCAAAGCTACCCGCGCGTTGTCTTGGATGAAGGGCGAAGGCTCTGGGTAATTTGGCGGACGGACGCTACGGGGGCTCACAACTTCGACCTTTTTGCCCGTGTCTATGACAATTCATCCTGGTCGCAGGAACTTAATATAACCAGGCCGTATCTGGGAAAAGACCAGTGGCCGGCCTTTGTTCTGGACCGGAAAAAAACACTGTGGATGGCCTGGGAAGGCCAGGCCGAACCCCTCGACCCGAGTTCGCGCCCGAGCAAGGGCGATGTGGATATTTTCAACACAAAAGACCTCCCCAACAACCTGTTTGCGGGGAAATTAACCAGCCCTCCATCTGGCGTAGATTGGCTCTACGCGCCATTGAAGGCCGCTCCACCCGAAATAAATGATCCCTCCATGTCCCTGGAGCCTCCCATTCCCGGCCCGCCGCCCGGGGAGGTGAGAACTTCGGATGGTCAGTACGGCATTTATTTCGGCGATCCGCACAGCCATTCGGTTCTTTCCGATGCTAAAATCGGGTGGCCCGATCAGATCCTCACATTGGGCCGGGATAAATATGGCCTGGATTTCGCAGTGGTTACGGATCATTCTGAAATGGGCCGTTTGCAAACCGGCCAATATGGAGAATTGCAGCTTCTGGCCAAAGTATTTACGGATCCTGGAAAATTTATAAGTTTTACCGGTTTCGAATGGACCGACGGTACTCAGAAATACGGTCACCGGGTGATTTTGTATAAGCAGGATGTAGCCCCGCATTACGGAACCAACGAACCGGGCGCCGACACCATTGAAGAACTTTACGATCAAGCCCGCGAGCATGACGGCATTATGTCCACCCACCATCCCGGGCAAGCCCGCTGGGGACGCTGGAACCCCGACAATCACGATCCCGAGGTGGAGCCCAATTTCGAGATCGCCTCCTGGCATGGCCGCTTCGAGTATTACAGCAACCCCTGGCAAGGACGCCGCCAGGTACCCGGACACCAGTATCAGGATGCCTTGCGAAGGGGTTACAGGGTCGGCGTCATGGGCGCCAGCGACACCCACCATCTGATTCCCGGTCAGGGAGGCTTAACCGCAGTATTGGCCGAAAAGCTGGATCGGGAATCCATTTTCGAGGCGGTGCGCAGCCGCCGCATCTATGCGACCAGCGGCGAGAAGATCGTCCTCGAGTTTTCCATCAACGGTCAGCCCATGGGTTCGGAATTGGCCGGGGTTAACCGTTTGCGCTTAAAAGTTACCGTAAAGGGGACCGATGCCATCGACCGGATTGAAATCGTAAAAGATTTGATCGATACCTTTGCCGCCGTTCGTGTGGAGCAGAATCCCGATAACGCGGAAGGAGCCTTTGTGCTTTACGATGCGGCCAAACCAGCGGGCGGGGAACTCCTGCCATTGGCGGATACCAGCCGTTTAAACTTTGCCATGCAGGACGAGATAACCGATTCCGAAATACACAGCTACTATTTGCGCGTGACCCAAGACAATGCGGAGCAAGCCTGGTCCAGCCCTATCTGGGTGACGGCTCAGCCTGAGATGCCTCCGCAAGTCAGAAGATTGGGCAATTAAACGGTGCTATCGGCCGTGATCATATCGGGCGGCACGGTGGAAAGGCCTTCCATTATGGTGGAAAGGCCTTCTTTCGCCTTCAGCAAAGTGTCCTGGTGGAGGGACTTCATGCCGGTCTGCATGGCAATGCGTTTCAACACGGCCGTTTCCACTTTCTGGTTGATACCCTTGGTTAATTCCTCGCTGTTGGTCATCAACTCATGAACGCCGACACGGCCTTTGTAGCCGATGCCTCCGCACATGGGGCAACCCCCTCCCTCTGGCACACGATATATTTCGCCGCACCAGCCCTCAAGGGCTTTTTCAATGATTTCTTTTTCACTGTCAACCGGGGTGTAAGCCTCTTTGCAGTTTTTACAGACCCGGCGCATGAGGCGCTGAGCGCAAACCACCAGCAGGGAAGCTGAGATCATAAACGGTTCGATGCCCATGTCATCGAATCGGGCGATGGTGCTGGGGGCATCATTGGTATGCAGGGTGCTCAGCATCAAGTGGCCCGTGAGGGCTGCCTCGATAGCGATTTCGGCCGTCTCCTGGTCACGAATTTCCCCCACCAGAATAACGTCCGGGTCCATGCGGAGATAACAACGCAGGGCGGCCGCAAAGGTGAGGCCGATCTCTTTTTTCATTTGCATCTGGTTGATGCCGGAAAGGGTGTACTCGATCGGGTCTTCGGCCGTTTGCACATTGATTCCCGGGTGAGCCACTTCGCCCAAGGCCGCGAACAAGGTCATCGATTTGCCCGAACCGGTCGGGCCACAGTGCAGCAGCATTCCGTAGGGCAAGGTTATTTGCTTGCGGTAGCGGGTCAGGTTTTCTTCGGAAAATCCCAGTGCCGTAATGGGCAGGGTCGATTTGCCTTTGTCAAGAATACGCATGACAACCTTTTCCCCGAAATTCATCGGGCCGGTGGCCACACGAAGGTCGATGTTCATATTCTTTTTGGTGAATTTCTTAAATACAATACGCCCATCCTGGGGCAGCCGTTTTTCCGCGATATCCAGATCGGCCATGATTTTGAGACGCGCCACCAAACCTCCGCCCACCTGTTTGGGCAATCTAAGCTTTTCCGCGCAAATGCCGTCCACGCGGTAGCGAATGAGCAAATCGTTTTCCTGCGGCTCAATGTGAATATCACTGGCGCCGCAGATATAGGCATCCTCGACAATCCGGTTGGCCATTTGAATGATAGGGGCCGACTCTTCGTCATCCGCATCTTCAGCGCTGATTCCCCCGACCTCACCTCCGGTGTCGTATTCAGCGCCCAGCACATCGACCAGTTCCGACATATCCCCTTCTTCAACGACGGGGGCGGAGGTATCCTCCTTGAAATACTTTTTCATCAGGGTTTCGACCAAAGAAGCGGGCGCCACTGCGATTTCATCGACCTGCAAATCGGTGGCGACGAAAAAGCTCTCCCGTCTCTGGTAATCAAGAGGGTTGGGCATGAGAACCGCCACACTGGTAGGTGTAATCCGCTTGTAGGGGAAAATGCCTTCGCGCCGGATAATGGCATCGCCCACCACTTTGATGTGCACTGGAAAAAGTGGACACGAGATTCTCCTAAATGGAGAATCGAAGCATGGGAAGAAGACGCTTTAGTATAGAGTTCAAAAATGAGGCAGTTCAACTGATGATACTCGATGGTCTGAGCGCCACCGAGGTATCGACCAAACTTGGGGTCAACACCAACCAATTGTATAGGTGGAAGAGGCTCTATCTGGACGATCAGCAGGGCGAAGCCACCTCAAAGCGACAGAGCAGTCCGAAGGAGATGGCGGCCGAGATAGATCGTCTTCGCAAAGAGCTGCGCCGCTCGGAGCGGATCAACCAGATACTAAAAAAAACGGTGGGCTACTTTGCCAAGGACGAACAATGAAGTACCAGTTTGTCAAAGACAACGAGGGGCGCTTCAAGATCGAGGAAATATGCTCGGCGATGGGGATTTGTCGCAGTGGCTATTACTGCTGGAGGCACCGAGCGCCCTCGGCCCGGCGGATCGAGGACGAGGGAATCAAGGGGGCGATCCTGAAGGTACACAAAGAGGCCAAGGGCCGCTATGGGCATCGGCCAATGCACCGCCATCTGAAGGATGATGAGGGCATCGATTGCGGCCGTGACCGGGCTCTGCGTCTGATGCGTGAAATGGGAATCAAAAGCACCCAGAGTAAACGCTTTAAGCCATTAAAAACCAACAGTAACCATCCCTATGGTTACAGCCCCAATGTGCTTAAAAAGCATGGCCAGCCGACCCATATCGACGAGGTCTGGGTGGCGGACACGACCTACCTACGGACCCTGGCCGGTTGGATGTACTTGGCCACGGTGATGGACCTGTTCAGCCGACGCCTGCTGGGCTGGAGCGTTTCCAACCACAACGACGCGAAGCTGGTTGGCAAGGCCCTCAAAGCCGCGGCCATGACCCGCGGCACACTGCGCACCGGGATTATTCATCACAGCGATCGGGGCAGCCCCTACGCCAGCGACGACTATCAGAGGCTGGTCTCTGAACTAGGCATGAAGCCGAGCATGAGCGCCCAAGGCAACTGCTACGACAACGCGGCCATGGAATCGTTCTACGGCCGCTTCAAGACCAGCACGATTCGAGGCCGCCACTTTGCCGACGAGCGCGAACTGCGATCAACTGTCTTCGAATACGTGGAAATCTTCTACAACCGATATCGCAAACATTCCTCTCTGAGTTACCAAAGCCCAGTCCAATTCGAGGAAAATATTTGCCCCCCATGGGGGGCAACGAGAAAACAAAACCCTTTACCAAAACAAGCCGCCTGACACACTAATCAATAAACAATGAATATAAGAGAATCCCGTGTCCAACAAATCCAGTACACGTCATTCAAGGGAACCGTGAGCATGGATGAAACCTCAAAACCAGTGTCTTTGGCCATAGAGAACATAGCGTCGCCATCTTGCGAAAGGCTGAAAAATACTGCCTCCCCGTCCTCAATGACCTTACCCACAACCCCGGAGCCGAGCGGGATCTTCAACTCCAACAATACCTCCCTTTTGGTTTCAAATTCATCCTCCCGTTCGGGGGCATCATCCCAGAGGGTCGGAGAATAGTAAACGTGTTTGAAAGCGATCTCTTTTCCCTCGATCAAATAAAGCGTCATGGATTGCGCATGAAGCGTCTCTACCACCTTGCTGGAAGTCAGCTCAATGACCGAGCTTACGTCCTCCCTGCTGGGTTGAGGTTTTGATATAACTTTGAGTAGAAGGGTTCTACGAAGTGTTCCTGAAATGCCCTATGTTGCGATCATAGTTGAGTCCTCGAATTGCGGGTAAATTATGGTTACATCGCCTTCATCAGTCCGATCAAATTTGGCGGGGCTCTTCCTCCGAGAAGAGTTGCCAATTAGTTACTAAGTAAATCATTCTAATAAATCCACGCATATTTCAACCATAAAAACTGCGCCAGATTCCGCTTCTGGGTTTTTTACAATTTTGTAAATTGATAAATTTCAGCATCATTAATTTATTTGCGGGTATGTTTAAGAAAAAAGACCTCTTTTTGAAATCCCGTCCCCAAATTGGAGCTTTTGGAGAGGAAAGGGTTGCCCGGCATATCAAGACCCAATTGAAGATGCGCATTGTTTGCCGCAATTGGAGGGGAAAAAAGGGGGAGATCGACATAATTGCATGGGACGGACCCGTAATGGTCTTCATCGAAGTGCGCACCCGCCATAAACGCGCGCTGGTTCCAGGCTATCAAAGCGTAAGACGAAAAAAGAAACGAGCCCTGCATACGGTTTGCAAGGAGTACCTGGAGTCGTTAAGGACGCCACCGAAAGTTTTCCGTTTCGACATTGGCGAGGTTCGGTTTTGCCATAGCGAAGATTTTACTATCAACTATTATTCAAATATTCCCCTCTTTTCCCGCCATTATCGAGCCGGATTTAAAAACTGATGACTGAAGAAAAAGCGCGGCATCCATTTTTAGAGGGCCTCAGCCGGCATCGCGGCGCCCCACCCACAATTATTGTCATTTTTGGCGCTTCCGGCGACCTTATGCGGCGCAAACTGATGCCCAGCCTCTACAACCTTTGCGTCGATAATTTGCTCCCGGTGGATTTTCTCCTCATCGGCTGCGGGCGCAAGCCTTTGAGCGACGACCGGTTCCGGCAATTCGCCCGGGAGGCCGTGGCCGAACATGCCAGAAATCCTCTTATCGAGGATAGCTGGAATCCATTGGCCGAAAAAATATACTATCAGACCGGCAACTACGACGACCCGGAAACCTACCAGGCCATTGCTCAAAAAATTGAAACCCTCGAACAAAAGACTTCCCGCCGATATCACTTGTTGTTTTACATTTCCACCCCGCCATCGGTTTTCAAACCGATCCTGGAAAATCTTGGCCGCAGCGGGCTCTCCCGCGAGTCCGGCCCCTATGGGCGCAGCGCCGCTGTAATCGTGGAAAAACCCTTTGGTCGCGATTTGGCTTCCGCCCGGGAATTGAATAAAGTCATCACCAGAGAGTTTGCCGAAAAGCAGGTCTATCGCATCGATCACTATCTGGGCAAAGAAACCGTGCAGGATTTACTAGTACAGCGATTCGCCAACTCCATCTTCGAGCCCATCTGGAACCGACGCTACGTCGATTGTGTGCAAATAACGGTGGCCGAAGATATTGGCGTGGGGGAGCGGGCGGGATACTACGATCAAAGCGGGGCCCTCCGCGATATGATACAAAATCATACCATGCAACTGCTTGCTCTCACCGCCATGGAGCCGCCAGTTTCCCTCCAGGCCGAGGCCATCCGGGACGAAAAGGTAAAAGTGCTCCAGGCCATTCAACCCCTCAAATTAAGCGCCGATGGCGGCGAAGCGGTGCGGGCCCAATTTACCGAAGGGATTGTCGGCGGGCGCAAGGTGAACGCTTATAGGCAGGCCCCGGGTGTACCCCCCACCTCATTTACCGAGTCCTATGCCGCCCTCCGGCTATTTATCAACAACTGGCGCTGGCAGGGCGTCCCATTTTACCTTCGTTCGGGCAAGCGTATGGCTCGCAAAGTGAGCGAAATAAGCGTCCACTTCAAACGACCTCCGGGCGTTCTGTTCACCGAGGAGGACAAGTTCGATGTGGCCGCCAACACCATGGTTATCCGCATTCAGCCCGATGAAGGGGTCATGCTCTTGCTCAACTCGAAAATACCCGGTCTGGAAACACGCACCCAGCCGGTGAAAATGCATTTTCGTTATGCCGCCACTTACGGCTCAAATACGCCCGAGGCCTATGAACGGCTCCTCCTTGATGCCATCACAGGAGACGCCACCCTTTTTATTCGCGGCGATGAAACAGAAGCCTCCTGGAAGATCATGACGCCCATTCTGGAATACTGGCAGGAATGCCGTAAAAGAGGACTGGAAACCTACGTGGCCGGCTCCTGGGGACCCCTTGCGGCGGAACGTCTTCTTTGGGACTACGGGCACCAATGGCGGCGTTCGGGTTTCTGATTTTTTGCTCACGCTGTTCAAATTTGATCGGAAAAATGGAAAACTAACATGGAAGCCTTAATCGACATCATGCCGGGCATGAGAATGCCGGTGGCGGAAGTCATTCCGACTTTGGCTCAAATGTGGCGCTCGGATCAGCCCGCAGATATAGAAAATCCTGTCGCATTCCATGCCTCCAAGGTAAATTTAATTCTGCACTTCGGGCTGGAAACCTCTGGTCAAGAAGCTTTGCGGATTTTCGACATAGCCTGTCGGTTTGCCATTAATCACCCCTCCCGGATTATTGTCCTGTGCCCCGTTGAATCGTATCGCGGGGAAGAAATCCTCCAGGGGAAGCTCTTCAGTCAATGTTTCCTCGGCCCCGGAAAAGGAAATGTATCCTGCTGCGATGCGCTCATTCTCGGTTATCCTACCACCGAATCGGGCTTTCTGGAAGACCTGGTATCGATTTGGCTCGACAGCGATCTGCCCACCTATCTGTGGTTTCACCGGGTTCCAGTGCGGGCCATCAATGAATATTACCTCTCCTTTGTCGAAGATTTCCGCCGTGTGGTTTTCGACACTTCCATCGAGCTTGACAGCTACGACCGTATTAACTGGCCCGCCCTGGTTTACCCCAAAGATCTGGCCTATGTGCGCACTCTGCCCTTCCGTCAATCCATGGGCCAGTTTTTGAGCCGGTTTGAACCGGCCACCCTTGTCGATGGGCTCCGTGCGGTAGTCATTCAGCACAAACCTGCCTTGGAGGGAGAGGCGGGGGGGGTTCTACGCTGGCAAAGTTCCTGCCTGGATGCCTGCGGTTTCCAATTGGCGGGGAAAAACTCCACCCATGAAAAATCCTTCGTCTGCGATCTTCTGGAGGAAGAAGACCCCAATCAGTTGCAAGTTAACTGGGTTTATCAGGATGAGAAGAAGTTTTTTTCCTGGCGTTATTCATCTCAGGACAATACGGCCCGCATTGAGGCCGAATTTGGGTCAGGCGGGCATGATCTGCACACACCCCTGAATCTCCTCAAACAGGAAGCAGTTCTTGCCGAGGCGCTCTTTTTTTAGTCGGGCAATGGGCCTGGAGCTTTCCTCCAACAGGTTTTCACAAAGTGAGCCTAAATTTCTATTTGGTTTGACCGACTTCTTTTTTAACTTCGAACAGGCGGAGTCATTCAATTTTCAGGAATCGCACAATGAACGAATCTTCTACCATTGCCCTAAATTTCAGCACCACCGAAGCCAAGGAATTGTTACCCTTGGTAGAGACTTTGCTTAAAAATAACACCAGCGGTGGTGAAGACTACCAGGATGAGGAATTGATTACCCGCTGCTTGTGGGAAAACGACCCTGAAACCTACCCCGAGCGCAAGCGGGAATACCACGCTTTATACGGCAGAGTCACTTTTGCCGAGGCCGAGAGGGAATACCGCTACCTTTCCTTTATGGCAAAGGTTTACTGGAAACTGCTCATCGCCTCCCGCTGCCAGGATTGAATGCCGAAACAAGGGCCTAGGGCTCAAGAGCCAACTTCAGCGTTCTTATTAAAATATCAGGCCTAAGCCTTATTAATTTTGCCGGCCTTGATGGCCTTGGTGCAGACCCACAACCTCTTCACCTGCCCGCTGGCCAGGCGAACCCGCACACGCTGTAAATTGGGTCTGAAAGTCCGCTTAACCACCTTGGTTACGTGCATGCCGATGCCGCCTCTCTTTTTAGCCTGCCCCTTGCGATGGATACGGCTGCCCCGATGGGGGCGTTTACCTGTTATTGCGCATATTCTGGCCATTGACGTGTCCTTTATATAAGTGGAAAAGGGCTGGAATTTACGTTTTCCCCAAACCTTGGCAAGCTTTTTATATATGAGAGTTTTCAGGTGCCAGAGCCCGGCACATTTTGGCCTCTGTCTCCTGTCATCTGTCTTCTATTTCCGTTTCGTTCCAAACAAAACCTGAAAGACCCTTCCCATCTGATTGGGATGGAGGATTTCCCTGAGGGCATTGCGGGAGGCATCGAATCGCCCGGGAGCATGGTAGATAATTTTACCCAGCTCCTCTTCAGCCCAGTGCATGAAAAAGGATTCCTGGGATTCCAACCCGATCCGCGACAATCCGTTTTCCTTCATGACCGTATTGAGCCGGTCCCAGCAGAGATGGCAGGTCAGGTCCTGTTCTCCCGGACGGTCCAACAAGTTGGCCTGCTGCTCATGATTACGATAAGCCCGGGCCGTTCCCTTGGGGTGCAAATTAAGGAGTTCCTCCCAGGATTTTCCGTAATCGAAAGTGAGAAAAAGCCCCTTCCAGCTACTTCTTAAAACGTCGCTCAGCAGACTTTCGGCTTCCAGGGACAAATCCATAGTGTAGCCTTCGGCGGTATTCACAGGTAGTTCAGAAATAATCTTTTGTGATTCAGCCCCGGGTTCCCGCAAATAAGTTTCAGCCAAAACGTCACCTTCCACCAGCACTCCTATTTCCCTCCACTCTCCACTGGTAAACCGCAACCGAATAAAAGGCTGGGCATCGAGCCACTCATTGGAAAAAACAACCGCTTTCTCCGGCAATTGTATTGCATCGCCCAGGCGGAAAACCTTCGTTTGCGCAAAAGGGTTATCGACGTTTTCCAAAATTGCTTTTCCCGGTTCCGCCCCGATCTCCACAAAAGCGTAGTCCCCCGGTGGCTTAGGGTGCAGCAGTTTTGTCGCCGCCGCCACCACCAGTCGTCCGAAAACAGGACCCTGTGTGGTGGAAGTGTAAAAATCGGTCTTCGGTCCACGCCCCACCCGCAAGGCTTCCTTCTGATAATAGCCGATCTCCGGGGCATAAAGAACGTGCCGAACGAAATTCGCGAATGATAGCACACTACTTTCCCCGGCCATATCCCGAAGATAGCCGAGCATGGCTGCTTTTTTCATGCGCGAAGTCATCTCAATTGTTTTTCGATCTTTGCGATTTTCCTAACTGGATATATTTTCTATCCCGCTCACGATTCTCTTAACCCCGCTCACGATTCTCTTAACCGCTCCAACAACCGATTCGATCCATTCCGTCTGTTCGTAAATGGTTCCCGTATATAGACTTTTGACTCCGGATAACCCGATGGCTCCGACCGGATAACCATCGGCATCGAGCAGAGGCGCCGCCACACAAGTGACCTGTTGGCTCCCCTCGCCATTGTCAAAGGCGATTTTCGAATCGCGGATATTTTCCAACTCCTTTTCGAGTTCCGGAATGCTTGTCAAAGTGGTGTTGGTAAAGCGTTCAAAGGTAAATTGGGCCATCATGGCCTGGCGTTCCCGCTCAGGTAGAAAAGCCAGGATCGCTTTTCCAACGGCTGAACAATAAAGCGGCTCGCGGTTGCCAACAGACTGCTGAACGGCGATCGTCCTGCCCGACGGAACAACTTCTATCAACTCGATCTCCAGGCCGATCAATGCGGCAAAATGTGACGTTTGTCCAGTTTCCCGGGCCAGTCGCTCGATCTCCGGCTTGATAAATGAAAAAAAACGTCCGTGCTGAGGCAGGTTGCCCTGCCAAACGAAAAACCGCGGACCCACGCTGTATCTTTTCGTTTTTCTGTTTTTTCTTAAAAGACCGAGATTTTCCAGGGTCGTGAGGAAACGATAGGCGGTGCTGCGGTCCATTGAAAAATGCGCCGCCACATCCCGCAAGCGCATCTCTTTACCGGTTGCAATTATATACTCCAGGATGGCGATGCCCTTGACCAGTGAGGCCACTCTGCCGGTGGAGGATTCAAGAGTAGTTTTCACCAATATGCGATCGAAGTTAAATAAACCGTAGGGTTTGATCAATTTATACTACAATTTTTCTTGCAAATTGAATTTCATTATTTTGAATAATAAAATACTTATTTCAATATTTAAAACAATATATTTTTGACCGATGCAGCATAATCCTCAGTTTCACCATATTGACGACTGAAAGCATAGTGAAAATTGTTGTTACAGGTTCCAGCGGAAAAGCCGGATCTGTATTGATGTCGCATTTGGCCGAAGCCGGATATGAGGTTCTCGGAGTCGACGCCATGGCTCCTGCCAAATCCAGCGCTACGGGTAAGTCTCAGGTAATCAAGGCTGACCTGACAAATCTTGGAGAAACATTGGAAGTTTTGAATGGGACCGACGCGGTGGTGCATTTGGCCAATATGCCCATCCCCGGAATGTTCACTCCGGCGCGGACCTTCATGGAAAACACGGCCATGAACTACAATGTGTTTTCGGCCGCCGTTCAGTCGGGAGTAAATAAAGTGGTTTGGCTGTCGAGCGACGCCATTATGGGACTGCCATATGACCAATCCCCCAAGTATGTCCCCATCGACGAAAATCATCCCCGGCTTCCGGCAACCACCTATGCCTTGTCGAAATTAACCGCCGAAGTGATGGCGGAGCATTTTTCCCGGTGGTCCGGAATCCCCTTTGTTGGATTGCGAAGCTGTTTCCTGCAAAGCCCTAAAGATTATGAAACCTACCCGGACTTCCAGGATGATCCCCACGCACGCCGCTGGCACCTATGGTCGTATCTGGATTTGCGAGACATGGCAAACGCTTGCCGCCTGGCTATGATTGCGGAAATTAATGGTTGTGAAATTATAAATATCTCGGCGGCGGACTCCGTTATGAACATGCCGTCAAAAGAAGTAATTGAAGCCGTTTTTCCAGAAACGGAAGTGCGCTATGACATGGCAGAACATGGCAGTTTTTTTACTACCGCGAAAGCCGGGAAAATTATCGGATTTATTCCGCAATATTCCTGGCGTCAAAAATAAGAATAAGGATACCATGAAAGATGACGTGTTTTGTTTGATGGAAAAAAGTGCCTTTGAAGACGCAGTTCGATCCGGTGACTATGAGCCCGAAAGTCTCGCCGGTGAAGGCTTTGTCCATTGCTCGCAACTGCATCAAACGGTTGAAGTAGCCGACGCGTTTTACGCATCCATTACAAACGTGGTTCTCACTCGAATCGAACGTGCGAAAGTCCACAGCAATATTCTCGATGAAGAGGCAGCCGATGAGAGATTCCAGGGACGCGGCGAATCTTTTCCGCATATTTATGGACCGCTTAATATGGATGCGGTGGTTGAGGTGGCGGACATGCCCCGTGACGAAACCGGACGGTTTATACTGCCAGCCCAATACGAATCATTATAGATCCTCCATTTGAATAATTGAATTAAATCGAAAACGCATGACTACTTTTGATGCTACTGAAAACGAAAACCTGAAAATTCCCGAACAGCGCCTTGAAGAATTGGGAATTGAACTGCCTCCAGCCCAAGTGGGGGTTGGTGATTATGAAGCCTGGGCAATTACCGGCAATTTGCTCATGACCTCGGGCCAGCTTCCCTGGATGGATGGGGTTATAAAATACAAGGGCAAAATAGGCTCCGACTTGTCGCTGGAGGAAGGTTATGAGGCCTTTCGTTTAAGCGCCCTCAATGCCATTGCCCAATTAAAGTCGGCCCTGGGCGAGCTTTCCTATGTAAAGCAAATAGTCCGGCTGGAAGGAACCATGGGCTGTGCGCCCGGATTTAATCAGCAACCGGAAACGCTCAACGGAGCTTCGCAAATTATCAATCAAGTTTTTGGCAAACGCGGAAGGCATTCACGAATGATTTATTCCAATATCGAAATGCCTTTGAACTGCGCGACCCTGGTGGTACTTTTCGCAGAGATCGATTAAGGCTAATCGATAATAACTTAGAAAACAGGCGTTGGTATGCTCGATCGGGAAGAGATAATATCGAAATTCAATCTCGACCCGTCCTGGCCAGAGGGTCTTGTTGCCGAATTCGAGAAAAATATAAATTCAGGGGTTGTCGGAAGCAAACTGGTATCCGAATCCGATCGTGTGCGGGTTTGGCATATTTTGGTCAAACCCGGTGATCGGACCCCATCTTTGCTACCACTTTAAGTGAGAGTATTTCCGTAGGTTTGGTATTGTAGGTTTTGCAGCGGGTGGCGCAATGAGGCCGTAGGCCGAATGGAGCCAGCCGCTGCTTTGTTGATTGTTCGCCAGAGTCTGGCAAATGTATTTGGGGAGAGAAAGCCTAATCGGCTGTGGGGGTGTTTCGCGTTGTATTTGTGTCGCCATTGTTCGACCACCACACGCGCTTCGGTCACGCTCAGGAACAGTTCCTGATTAAGGCATTCATCGCGCAAACGATTATGAAAGGATTCTATATGTCCATTCTGCCAAGGGCTTCCTGGATCAATGTATGCGATGGCAATTTCCTGTCGCTGCAGTTCTTCTTTGACTTGGTGGGCTATAAACTCCGATCCGTTGTCCGAGCGGATGCACTGAGGTTTGCCGTTCTCTCTTATGGCATCGTTCAATACCTCTACCACATCGGCACTTTTCAGTGAGCGCGCAACCTTAATGGCCAGGCATTGACGGGTATGTTCATCGATCAGTGTCAAGAGCCTGAGCGGACCGCCCCGGTCGGTGCGATCCGCCACGAAGTCCCAACTCCACACATGGTTGGGCTGCACTGCTCGGGTCGGGGTAGCCGTGGATTGGCCCTGCCGGCGACGGCGCTTGCGAGACGGCCGCACACCCAGTCCTTCGAAACGACGCACTTTTTGGACGAATTTGCGACTCACGGGCCAACCTTCATGGGTCAACAAAGCGCGGATCCGACGATAGCCATAGCGCGGATGCTTCTTCGAAAAGGCAATGATGCGTGCCACCAGTTTATGCCTATACTCAGTAGCTTTCTTGGGTTCATACAGGTAGGTTGAGCGGTGCAACCCAAAATACTGACAGGCCCGACGCAGCGAGCACGACCCTTGGGCCAATACATGCTTCACCGCTTCCTTTTTCTGCTTCGGGCCTACCATTTTTTTGCGTTCACCTCCTTGAGCACACGGTTCTCCAGCATCTGCTCGGCTACAATCTTCTTAAGCTGTGTGTTCTCGCGCTCCAGCTCCTTCAGCCGCTTGGCGTCACGCAGCTCCATGCGGCCATACTTTTTACGCCAACGATGGTAGCTTTGAGGACTAATATTGTGGGACCGACAGACATCCTGAATGCCTTTGCCTGCGTCTACTTCGCGCAGTATCGTTATGATTTGTTCAGGGGTGTATCTTTTTTGCTTCATAGGTCTTTCCGGTAATTTCTCCAGAAAGACTCTCACTGGCAATGGTAGTGTTTTCGGCGGTCACATCACCGGCGAGCGACTGCCGGTGCATCACCATGTGCTCGACTACTTTTGGACCGCATTGAATGAAGGCAAATCCCGCTCACACCATCATGACGGTCGAACATCGGAATCCGAATACCACCCTGGCGACACCAAGCATTTTCATTTTCCGAAGGGTCAATGCATGATCTGGAAAACATCGGTTCGACCAACCTTGCCTTCACAACCGTGGAATTTCTCGATAGCGAGAACGCGCCCCTTGATCGGAACCGCGCCTGAAAGGTGTGTCATAGTACAAGTTGGCGACATGCTCTAATATGTGACCGGCGGCCACTTTTTATCTGCCTGGCATGAGGTAATGGTGCCCGATCATCCAACAGAAGAAGGATGAATGTCCGGCTATCACATAATACGAAACTTTAATTAAGCGATTTCGTTAAAAAGGTCTTTATCCGCAAGACAACTGAGAAAAATCAAAAAAACATGAAAGGTTTCTCACATTTAGACAACTATTTGTATAAACAATCTATTTCAATATTCAAATTAAACAGGAAAATAACTATGACAGAAAAAATTCTAATTACCACAGCAAACGGCAATACCGGCTTTAACGCTGCTAACCCGGATATTTCATGAAGGGTAAAGTTTGGCTCGTTATTGCTATTGGAGATGGAGATGGATTTCTTTGTATTTTGAGCAGATCGTCTTGATTTTTAGGTGTTTTTCAGGGTGTAGAGACACTGCCCCCTTTCCCCCATTGGTTCGGTAGTGCCGGGGGCAGCACCAATGCACCTTTTAGGTTGGCACCAATCGGCGGGCCGCATGGTTGAAAAGACTGGCCCAAGGATAACTCTCACTTAGGTGAAAGTGAATCGTTCGGGTGTTGCGCACGATGACCGCTCCGATCTTGATTAATTTGAGCCGCAGGGTGTGGCATTGGGCCCGCGCCCACTTCGTCCCTTTTAAGGCTAACCGGCGCATGGCTTCCATCAAGGTGTAGGCCAGCGCCGACAAGAGCAATCGCCACTGATTGGCCCACCATTGATGGGCGCTGGTGCGCTCGCTGAACAATTGCATCTGTTCCTTGATTCGGTTCTCCATTTCACCGCGGCCACAGTATACCTTGTCGTAAAGCTCCTGGGGATCGCCCGGCCGGTTCGTCACCACGAAGCGCGGGTTGGACCCCTGTGCGGTGTGTTCGGCTTTATGGATGACCAACCGCAGCCATCGCCACGAATCGGCAGCATAGACGAAGTCCTGGAATAACCGTTGTTTTTTACCCCTTAGTTCGAACCATTCTTTGGCCTGCTTTTGCAACTGCTGGGCGTCTTGCTGCAAGCGTGCATTGCGAGCCATCCCCACGATGTAACTAACTTCGTTGCGGTCGCACCAAGAGAGTATCCGGTCTCGACAAAATCCACTGTCGGCGCGCCAAATAATCCGCTTACGGGGCCAGCTTTGGCGAATCCGTTTAACCAGCAATTTGAGGATGGCCCCGGCATGCTTGCTGGCATCGATCTTGCTCGGCCGCAGGTAGGCCACCAGCAGCTGATCACCGCAAAAAACATATAGCGGCAGAAAACAGTAATGATCATAATAACCGTGGAAAAAACGTCCCTCCTGGAGCCCGTGCACCGGATTGTCGGTGGCGTCAAAGTCCAGGATGATCTCTTCGGGTTCCTCGGCAAAGGAGCCCATGAACTGTTCGACCAACAGCTCGTTTACCGCAAAGGCCGCCCGCCGATCCTGCCCGTTTTCAAAACGACACAAAGTCGGCGCGCTGGCCAACGTTTCAATGCGCCCCGTTACCGTTTGCAACAATGGATCGTGGCGCAGGGTATCAAAGTCGTTCAAATCCTCATAGCCCGCCACCAGCCCGTAAACGCGCTGCCGCAGCATCCCCAAGACCTCATGGCGTACTTTGCCCTTCTGCCGTTTGTCCACTAACTGTCGGGCCGCTCGTTCGGTCAAGCCCAACTGCCGATCCACTTCCCGGATCAAAAGCAGTCCGGCATCCGAAGTAACCTCTCCGCCCTTGAAATCAACCCGCACACGGCGGCCTTTTACCCTTGTCAACTGTAGCTTTAATTGTTTACCTTTTGTCATCGCTGATATTGCTTTAATTATTGATCTATCCTGCTGTATATCAGCAGTTAAGCATATCAACGATACTTTTTTTACGAAATATCCGGGATAGCCCGCCACCAGCCCGTAAACGCGCTGCCGCAGCATCCCCAAGACCTCATGGCGTACTTTGCCCTTCTGCCGTTTGTCCACTAACTGTCGGGCCGCTCGTTCGGTCAAGCCCAACTGCCGATCCACTTCCCGGATCAAAAGCAGTCCGGCATCCGAAGTAACCTCTCCGCCCTTGAAATCAACCCGCACACGGCGGCCTTTTACCCTTGTCAACTGTAGCTTTAATTGTTTACCTTTTGTCATCGCTGATATTGCTTTAATTATTGATCTATCCTGCTGTATATCAGCAGTTAAGCATATCAACGATACTTTTTTTACGAAATATCCGGGCTAAAGAACTACTTAAACTTGGCTTCCTCGTTCGTGCCTTCGTAAGGAACCCGAACAATCCAAAAGCACAGGAACTAAAAAGGGAAGGAGCTGAAATATTTACCGGAGACATAGAAGATATCAGGGATGTTCGAAATGCCCTCACTGATATTAAACGAGCCTCTTTTGTTCCAACCTATCCGAACGTGCTATTTCAGGGAGCAACCTTTGCCACCGCTGCTGAAGAAATGGCTTTAGAACATGTGGTCTTACTCACCCAATGGTTATCTTCCAATGTTCACCCTTCCATATATACCAAAGAGCATTGGCTGGTGGATAATATCTTCAAACGTTCAACCACCGTCAAATGGACCATCCTGAATCCCGGATTATTTGCCGTCTCCTATTTTTTCAACATAGAACCTACCGCTCAATTCGGTATGATGCCGGAATTTGGCAAAAACGCTCCTCCATCCAATGAAGATATCGGAAGTGTGGCCGCCCATATTCTTAAAAACCCTTCGTTGCACGAAAATAAAACTTATCGCATCACCGGCCCAGAGGTACTCTCCTCTCAGCAAATGGGTGATATTATTGGAAAAATTTTGGGTCGAAATATTAAAGTGCAGAATTTACCGGAAAAAATGATGCTAAAGGTATTCAAGGCCGCGGGAAACTATCCGGTAAGCGACGTTTCTCAGTTACGTCATTATGTTAGCGAAGCGCAAACCGACACATTTGCATTGGGAGGACCCACCGATGTCGTAAAAGAGATCACAGGAAAAGAAGCGGAAGATTTTGAAACCATTGCCAGGCGCTATCTTGGCGCAATCCCGGCCGCCAAACAATCTTTGGGTAATAAATTACGCGCCGTAAAAAACATGCTAAAAGCGTTACTTACGAAACCTTTGGACATGATAGAATATGAAAAGCAGCAAGGTTTTCCAATATTCGAGAATATGATGCTCTCTTCCCAATCGGATGAATGGCGCACGGCACATAATGTATGAGTGGTCACCATTTGGGGAGCTTCACAAAAAAAGATTAAAAAAAACGCAAGGAAATGTTTGATGCAGCATTTATTTGCATATACAAGCACCCCCAAATAATGAAAAACAGCACACCAATGACAACTCCCAAAGTTATTGCCGAAGCCTGCATTGGCTCGCGAGTTCGCCTGCTCAACCGGGTCATTACGAGGATTTACGACGACGCTTTGCGGCCCTTGGGCATCACCATCGGTCAATTGAACATTATGGTAGTCATCGCAAACAGGAAAACGGCTCGCCCGGCTGAGATTTGCGGCGTTCTCAAAATCGAAGTATCCACCCTCAGCAGAAATATTGAAAGAATGCGGGCGCGGGAGTGGATTGAAATTTTCGAAGATCCCGAAGATGCCCGCGCGCATCAATTTCAATTAAGCCTGCAAGGCCGGGACCTCCTCACAAAAGCCTTTCCGGCCTGGGAAAAGGCACAGAAAATGGCAGAGGAAATCATGGGAGAACCCGGATTAGAGGCCCTCGAAGAAGCCGCAGACAGAGCCAGAAAGCTTATTCCAACTTAAATTTTTTTTAACCATATAGTTGCATATACACATATAATATAGAACAAGGAAAAAACAAAATGAAAAAACAACAAATACTAATAACCGGCGCGACGGGGAAAACCGGCGCCTATGTCGTCCAACAATTGATCGAGCGCGGGTATTCCGTTCGGGCCATGGCGCGTCGCCATGACGATCGATCGCAGCATCTTGCCAATCTCGGCGCGGAGGTTGTGCTTGGCGATTTCCTGGATTTGACATCCATTCGGATCGCCGTCAAGGACGTCAAACGGATCTATTTCTGCTATCCGCCGGAGGGTGACAAGTTGGTAGAAGCGACCACCAACTTTGCTGTTGCGGCCAAAGATGAGGGTGTCGAGGCGGTGGTAAACATGTCGCAGCTTCCCGCCCGGCAGTATGCCCTAAGCGCATTGACCCGCCATCATTGGTTGTCCGAGAACATTCTGGATTGGGCGGATATCGGTGCTGTGCACATACGGCCAACCTATTTCGCGGAAAACCTATATCTCTTTAATGGACCGACCATCGCCGAGGAGGGAAAAATCTATCTTCCCTACGGCAGCGAGCGTCATGCTCCAGTGGCGTCGGAGGATATTGCTCGTGTTATCGTCAGGATTCTGGCCGATCCAGCTTCACACGTTGGTCAAAGGTACGTGGTGACCGGTGATCGAAACAGAACCATCTCCGAAATTGCGGAGGTATTCACCAAGGTATTGGGCCGTTCCGTTGAGTATGTCGATCTACCCATCGAAACCTGGGGCCAGATTTTGTTTGAAAAGGCTGGCTTGCCCGAATTTCTCGTTTCGCACCTCAAAGCGGTTGCCCAGGACCATAAGGACGGTATTTTCAGCGCCCGGACCGATGTGGTCGAACGCATCGGCGGCCAGGCCCCGCAGTCCCTTGAGAAATTTATCGAGAATCACCGGTCATTATTCACCAGCCAGGCGGAACTGGCGGCTGTCTGACGGTCTTGAGACAAAAGAGGTGTAATCGAACGCCAATCAGGACTTTTCAGGCCGGGTCGGGGTCGTTTTGAATTCGTTCAAAACGGCCTCGATGCGTTTATCCGAGAGTTGCAATGGATGCCCCCGCCAGGTAATTTTGCCTTGGGCATCGATCAGCACAAGATGCGGGATTCCGCTAATATCCAGGTTTTGAAAATAAGTTCCGGCAGCATCTCTGGCCAAGGTATAGTGCATTGGAAAATCAGCGGTGAAGCGCGATACGGTATCGCCATCCTCCATGGTGATTCCGATCACCTGCAGGCCCTCATCCTTGTAGCGGGCGTGGATTTGGTTCATGTGGGGAATGGTGGCCCGGCAAGGGGCGCACCAGGTGGCCCAGAAATCTAGCAACATGGGGCGGCCTTGTTCCGCCGCCGAGCCCTGCAGGTACTCCACTTGCAGGGGCAGTAAACTGCCGGTGAGATGTTCTTCGATGCGGTCCTCTTTGGAGCCCTCGAAGACCCACAACAGGAGCAGTCCCAGAATAAGAACCAATGTAATATACGAAATTCTCTTTGCCATTGTCTAAAAAAAGAGTAAATCGGCATATATATTATTTCAACAAAAACAGATGCCCGTCGGATGACGATATGGAAGCTCTTGCCTGGGGATAAATTTTTCGCGGGTTAATCACGAGGTTCTTACTGTTTTGGTTATGACGAGCAAGATGGGTCAGGCATGATTGAGGAACTCAAACGTATTTACCCCCCCAGCAGGTTGTTGATGGATCCCGCCCAGTTGGCGCCCTATGAATCGGACGGGCTGACCTCTTTCCGCAGTCGGCCACGCGCCGTTGTTCTTCCCGAAACGCAGGATGAGGTTATTCAAACGGTGCGCTGGTGTTTTCAACATTCTGTTCCATTCATGGCCCGGGGCAGCGGCACGAGTCTCTCAGGAGGTTCTGTTCCGGTGCAGGACGGCATCGTCATAGCTCTCAACCGTCTGAACCGCATCGTTCGTCTCGATCCCGTGGAACGGACCGTTACGGTGGAGCCAGGCATCATCAACCTGAAGGTTTCAGAGGCGGCCGCACCCCACAATCTATATTACGCTCCCGATCCCAGCAGCCAACAGATTTGCACCATCGGGGGCAACCTGGCATTCAATTCGGGTGGGGTCCACTGCCTTAAATACGGCATGACCTCCAATCACGTGCTGGGCATCAAGGCGGTTTTGCCGGACGGCGAGGTGGTCCGGTTCGGCAGTGATAGCCTGGAGACAGTGGGTCCGGATTTATCTGGATTTTATTGCGGCAACGAAGGGCTTTTCGGGGTGGCTTTGGAAATCATCCTACGGCTCCTCCCGAAGCCGGAATTTTACCGCACGGTGATGGCCGCCTACGATAGCATGGAAGCCGCCGGTAATGCCGTGGCCCGCATCGTTTCCTCCGGTTTGCTGCCGGGTGGCTTGGAGATCATGGACCGGCTGGCAATCCAGGCGGCTGAGGCGGCTGTCAACGCTGGTTATCCGAAAGACGCCGCCGCCATCCTCATCGTCGAGCTGGATGGTGAAAAGGACGCCATTGAGAGCGATTTCAAAAGATTAAAATCCCTCATTGATGAAACCGGCGCCACCACTGTGATTGTGGCCCGCGACGAAGCGGAGCGATTGAAAATCTGGAAAGGCAGGAAAAGCGCATTTTCGGCCGTTGGACGCCTGTCGCCTGATTTCATCGTTCAGGACGGAGTCGTTCCGCGCGCCCGCTTAGGTGAAGCCCTGGCGGAAATCGAGCAGTTGAGCAAGATTTACAAACTGCGCGTGGCCAATGTCTTCCATGCGGGCGACGGCAACCTGCACCCCCTCATTCTATTTGACGGAAGAGAGGAAGGAGCCCACGAAAAAGCCGAAGAGCTGGCCGGAAAAATCATCCGGATGTGCATTCGCATGGGCGGTTCGATTACCGGAGAGCATGGAGTCGGACTCGAAAAACGAGCCTATTTGAAGGAAATGTTTTCATCTGTCGATATCGGGACGATGGAGCGCGTTCGGGGGCAGATCGATCCCAGTTTAATTTCCAACCCCGGTAAGATGATTCCCGGAGGCGAAGCACCCGCTTTGAGGCTCCAGGGTTTGCATCCTTTGGAGAAAGCGGGAATTTTATCAAGGGAATAGCCGTATGAGCTCCGAACCGATTGAATTTTACCCCGCCGATGCGAAGGAAGCGGCTCAATATGTCATCAACAACCGCAATTTGCGACCGCGGGGTGGAGGAACGAAACCGGCCCTTTCTTCGCCACGAGTTGAGGAGCGAATCGTTGATTTAAGCCATATTTCGGGAATCCTGGAATACTCCCCGCAGGAATTCACCATTTCCGCTCTGGCCGGAACCCCCGTCCGGGAAATAGAAAACGCCCTGGCCGAAAACAACCAGTATTTACCCTTCGATCCTCCGTTGGTCTCTGCCGGCGCCACTTTGGGAGGAACCTTGGCCGCCGGTCTTTCCGGGCCGGGTCGCCGTAGGTTTGGAGGCATCCGCGACTTTGTTTTGGGCGTGCGCTTTATCGATGGTCTCGGCAACCTCGTTCTGGGTGGCGGAAAGGTGGTCAAGAACGCCGCCGGTTTCGATTTCCCAAAACTGATGGCGGGCAGTCTAGGGCGTTTGGGGATCGTCATCGAAACGACTTTTAAAGTCTTCCCTCGTCCTCATTCCTACACCACCCTGGTGATGGATTGCGGTTCCCTGGGGGATGCTTTGAACGGAATCAACAAACTCAATTCCCTCTCCATCGATCTGGAAGCCCTCGATCTGGTTCCGGCAGGCCTGCTCTATATCCGAATGGGTGGATTTGCCGACTCCTTCCCGAAACGCCTCCAGCGACTGCGGGAACTCCTTCAGCAGGAGGGCCGACTCCTTCATGAAAATGAGGAGGCACAATACTGGCAGGAAGCGCGGGAATTTTCCTGGTCTCCACCGGAAGGCTTTTTAATCAAGATTCCCATGACTCTTTCCAGGATGGTAAAATTCGACCAGGCAATGGAATCGGCGGGGCTGGAACGGCGTTACAGTGCGGGCGCCTGCCTGGCTTGGGTGGGAGGAAAGGATTGCCAGGGTCTGGAAGCCATCGATGCAAAATTAGGCGATCTCGATCTTTCCGGCCTAGTCCTTCGCGGCGAAGTGGACTATCCTGTTTTGGGCACATTCAGTGGATTCGGCTTTCTGCAAAGAATCAAAAAAGCCCTCGATCCGGAAAACCGCTTTTTACCTTTTCTAGAGAAAATACGGACGAAATCCTGAATCATGCTGCATAATATTGAAGCGGATAAATTTGGCCCTCGCGGCAAGGGCATGGTCAAGGCGATCGAGTCCTGCGTGCATTGCGGATTCTGCCTGCCCACCTGCCCAACCTACATGACGATGGGAGAGGAAATGGATTCCCCGCGCGGGCGCATCTTTTTAATGAAGGAGGTTCTCGAAGGCCGCATGAAGCCGGATCAGGTGGCGCCTTATGTGGACCAATGCCTGGGCTGCCTGGCCTGCGAGACATCCTGCCCTTCCGGTGTTCGCTACGGCCAACTCATTTCTCCTTATCGGGCCTATGCCCATAAAAACCGCAAAAGGACTTTCTTTCAAAAAGTCTTTCGCCTGCTCTTGATGGAAAGCATTCCCTACCCTGCCCGGTTTCGGTTTCTTCTCCGGGCGGGCGCATTGTCCAAACCTTTTCAGGGATTGCTGCCGAAAAATCTGCGGGCCCCCCTGAGTCTTCTTCCAAAAACCATACCCAGAGCGGAGGATTCGCCCGAGGTCTATCCGGCCCAGGGCGAACGGCGGGCCAGGGTCGCTTTGCTGGCCGGTTGCGCCCAACAGGTCATGGCTCCGGAAATCAACCGGGCCACTCTGCGGGTTTTAAGTGAAAATGGGGTCGAGGTGGTAATTCCGAAATCGCAAGGCTGCTGCGGCGCTTTAGCCATGCATTTGGGAGAGGATCAAAGAGCCAAAGTCCTGGCCCGAAAAAATCTTCAAGCGTTTGCCCTTGCCGGGCCTGTGGACGCCATCCTCACCAATGCTGCCGGCTGCGGGTCCGGTCTTTCCGAATACGGTGACCTTTTTCGCGGCGAACCGGAAGAAGATCGGGCGGAAAAACTCTCCGCCCAGGTTCAGGACGTCAGCCAGTTTTTGCACACTTTGGGGCTGAAAACCCCCGACGGCCTGCCAACACCCCAAAAAATCGCCTACCACGATGCCTGTCATCTGGCCCACGCCCAGGGTGTTCGCGAGGCGCCACGGGCTCTTTTGCAAAGCATTCCCAACCTGACGCTGGTGGAACCGCTGGAATGGGAAATCTGCTGCGGCTCGGCCGGAACCTACAATCTGGAATTTCCTGAAACGGCGGATCTGCTGGGCAGGCGTAAAGCCCAAAACCTGGCCGCCACCGGGGCCGATGCCGTAGCCACCGGAAATATCGGCTGCCTGATTCAGGTCCGCGGCCAATTGGAGAAACTGGGATCCAATATCTCAGTTTTCCACACCATGCAAATCCTCGAAAAAGCCTACCGAAACGGCGGTGCTATGGAAAACAAAACAATGGAGACGAAATGACTGAAGCTGAGGGCGAATCTTCCCGGTATCGTTGGTATGTCGCTATTCTTCTCACTTGTTTTTACATGATGTCCTTTGTCGATCGTCTTATCGTCGGTTTGCTGGTGGAACCGATCAAGGCCGATCTGAATCTTAGCGACCTGCAGATCAGCCTGCTGCACGGGTTCAGTTTTGCCCTTTTTTATACTTTCTTCGGCCTGATTATGGGGCGTCTTGCCGATACCATGAATCGCCGCAATTTGATCGGATTTGGGGTGGTCGCCTGGAGTTTGCTGACTATAATGTGCGGGACAGCCACCCGTTTTTGGCATCTTCTCGTTTTGCGTGTCGGCGTGGGCCTCGGGGAGGCGACATTGACTCCCGCCGCCTATTCCATAATTGCGGATTATTTTCCGCCGGAAAAACGCCCCGCCGCCCTCAGTGTATTTTCGGCAGGCGTTTATCTCGGTATCGCCCTGGCCTTTATAGGAGGGGCTTATCTCTATCGATTTTTCGAATACTGGCTGACATCACGGGGCGGTCTCGTCCTGCCCATGATGGGAGAAGTCCAACCGTGGCAGTTGGTCTTTGTCGCGGTGGGGCTGCCCGGCCTGCTATTATCGACTCTGCTCGTCACGGTGCGGGAACCGCGGCGACGCCACGATCAGGTTTCAATCTCGGCCCAAGAGGGAATGGCTGAGACTGAAGTAGAGCCTTTTAAAAATGTTGTCAGGTATTTTTGCCGGAACTGGCGAACGGTTCTGGGACACAATATGGGAATCGCCCTGATTTCGGCCTCCGCATATTCGCGCGACCTGTGGAATGTGGCCTTTTTCGAAAGAACCTACGGCTGGAAGCTCTACGAGACCGGCCCCTGGTACGGCATTCTGGTCCTCGTGGCCGGCATCTGCGGGGTCATGCTGGGGGGTAGATTGGGAAATTATTATGCCCGTAAAAAAATCCCCGGCGGCAACATGAAAATTATGTTCTACGCGGCCTTGGGGGGAATCCCGTTTGGTTTGAGCTACCCGTTGATGCCGACGCCCGAACTTTCGTTGCTGCTCATATTTCCGGCCATATTTACGACCTCGATGCCTTTCGGAGTGGCGGCGGCTGCTGTCCAGGAAATGATGCCCTCTAGGATGCGGGGATTTGGGGGCGCTCTCATGCTCTCCGCCAACAGCATTATCGGCATGGGTGTCGGACCGGTTTTGGTGGCGATTATGACGGACCGCATTTTAGCCGATGAGGGCTTGCTCAATATTTCCCTGGCCGTCGTAACGCTGGCCATTCAGCTTTCCGCAGCCCTATTTATTTTCAGCGCCTTGAAGCCTTTCAAGAAGACCCTGGCCGAGTTGGGAGGGAGGGAGGTTCATTCCCAACTATAAAAGCGTCGGCGGCCACGGCGCCCTTCCCTTCCGCAAAAACTACCAGTGGGTTGATATCCAGTTCCGAAATCTGGTCGCCCAGTTCCATCGCCAATTGGGAGAGGTTTTGCAGGATTTTCACGACGGCGGCACGATCAACGGGCGGTTTTCCGCGCGCGCCCTTCAAAATTTCCGCCCCTTTGATTTCATCTACCATGGACCAGGCGTCCTTTTCCCTTAAAGGCGCAACACGCAGCGAAATATCGGTCAGGACTTCGGTGAAAATTCCTCCCAGACCAAACAGGATGACCGGGCCGCATTGGGCGTCGATCATTATACCGGCAATAACTTCAACGGCGTTGTTCAAGTCCAGCATTTCCTGCACGAGGACGCCGTTGATACGGTCTTCACCGACGGCTCTGGCTGCGTTTGCCATAATTTCGTTATAGGCCGTTGCCAAAGCTTCCGGGTCGGAAATATCGAGGCGGATAACGTCCGCTTCGGTTTTATGGGGCAGGTGCGCCGAGTCTGCCTTCAAGACCACGGGGAAACCCATTTCCAACGCTGCTTGCTGCGCTTCCTCCACCGTTGCAACGAGTTTTCCGGCCGTAACCGGGATGTCGTATAATTGCAAAATTTCCTTGCTCCGGCTCTCGGATTGCGGTGAGGGCGAGAGCTTTTCGGCAGCCTTGGCCGTCCGCTTTGCGTCCGTTTGGCAATGCCCCAAGGCGGTTGGATTTTTCTGCCCGGCGGAAAAGTCGCTCAGGTGGCCAATGGCCCTGAGGCTCTCGACCGATCCCTGCAAGATAGGCGTTTTTCCTTTTTCCAAATCCGAGCGCAGGCCGGGATGCAATCCCCCGGAAATATTGCTGAAAACGATGACCGGTTTGTCGAGCAATTTGGCTGTCCGCACGATCGAACCGGTGGCCATTTTGTAGAAATCGGCCTGTTGGGGGCAAGTTCCGGCTTGTATGTCGAGGCTGACCGCCACCAAATCGATTGCGGGGTCGCGTCCCAGGGCGGCCAGGCAGTTGGCGTAGGTTTCCCCCAGGTCGCCGTTTCCCCAGGCATCCAGTGGGTTGGCAATATTGCTGTAAGGCGGCAGGTGTTTTTTCACCTCTGCCACGGTCTCCTCGGACAAGGGCGGAAGGCGCAGGCCGATATCGTCAGAGAGGTCGGCCAGGAGACCGATTTCACCCCCGTAGACGGCCAACATGCCCACTCCATCTCCGCTCGGACGCCGGTCGCCCAAGTCCACAAAAAGGGAAGCGGTTTCCAGCATTTCGTTGATATTTTGCACGCGAATAATCCCGCATTGCCGGAAAAGGGCGTCCAGGGCCTTGTCGGCTCCGGCCAGGGCGCCGGTGTGGGAGGCAACCGTTCGTTGCGATAAAAGGGAGCGGCCCACCTTGAGAACGATTATCGGTTTGCCGCAATCGCGCGCCTGTAAACGCCGGGGAAAAACCGGTACGGTAAAGAGGGCGCTTTAAAACCGGTACGCTTATCCTAGAAAGGAGGAGTGTATCGAGATATGAAGCAATGGACAAGAGTGCGGCACAAAGTGCTGCGGGACAAGCAGAGCAAGCGCTCTGTAATGCGAGAAGAGGGACTGCACTGGGAGACCCTGGGAAAGATGCTGGCCTATTCCCAGCCGCCGGGAGACCGGCGCAAGAAGAGGCGAGAGCGCAAGATCGATCCGTATGTGGGCTGGATCGAGGAGGTGCTCAAAGCGGACCGGAACGTGCCCAAGAAGCAGCGCCATACGGCCAAACGGATCTACCAGCGTTTGGGTCGGGAGAAGGGCTACCAAGGGGGCTACACGGCGGTCAAGGAGGTGGTGGCCGAGCTGCGAGCGAGGCGGCGGGAAGTGTTCGTGCCGCTGGAGCACCGCCCCGGGGAGGGACAGGTGGACTTCGGTCATGCCCTGGTGAAGGAGGCGGGGCAATTGCGTAGGCGGCCATTTTTTGCCATGAGCCTGCCCTACAGCGATGCCTTTTTCGTGCAGGTGTTCGAACGGGAGTGCACGGAGAGCTTCTGGGAGGGGCACCTGCGAGCTTTTGAGTTTTTCGGGGCGGTGCCCCGGCGCATCAGCTATGACAACTCGAAGGTGGCGGTGGGTAAGATTATCGGTTCGCGTGAACGCAAGCTGACCGACGGGTTTCTGCAGCTACAGAGCCATTACCTGTTCGAGGAACACTTCTGTCTGCCCGCCCGGCCCAACGAGAAGGGCGTGGTCGAGGGGATCGTGCGTTATGCCCGGGCCAACTTCCTGGTACCGGTACCGCAGGTTCGGGACCTGGAGGAACTCAACGCAAAGCTGTTGGAGGCATGTGAGCGGGACATGGAGCGTAAATTACGCGGGAAAAGGGCGGTGAAAAAGGAACTGCTGGCCGAGGAGCGCGCCGTCATGCTGGCGTTGCCGCCCATACCCTTTGAAGCGAGCCGCAAACGCTCGACCTGCGTCAGCAGCCTCTCGCTGGTGCGCTTCGAGTGCAACGACTATTCGGTGCCGGTGCGCTGCGCCCACCATCCGGTGGTGGTGGAAGGGTCCTGTCGGCAGGTGGTGATCTTCTGTGGGGGCCAAGAGGTGGCCCGGCACCGCCGCATTTGGGATAAAGAGCAAGTCTCTTTCGAGCCGGTGCACTACCTGGCTTTGCTGGAGAAAAAACCGGGCGCTTTGGACTTCGCCCGCCCACTCTCGGGCTGGCAGTTGCCGCAGTGCCTGCAGGTCCTCAGACGCCGGCTCGAAAGCCAATGCGGGGGCGAAGGCACCCGGGAGTATATCCGGGTGCTGCGGCTGTTGGAGAAACACCCCATGGCGGCCTTGCAGCAGGCCGTCGTCTCGGCCCTGCGGGAGGGGGGACTGACTCGTGAGGCCATCGCCCAGTATCTCTATCCTCAGGAAGACTACGGGAGCAGAACCTTCCGGCTGGACGGCCATCCACACCTGCGTCACGTCCGTGTGGCCGCCCCTGACCTCGGTGCCTACAGCGAACTGCTCAAGATTCCAGGAGGGGCTTTATGAAGGAAGAAAAAAACCAGCTGCTGTTACACCATCACCTCAAGAAACTGAAGTTGCCCACCATCCTGCGCGAATGGCCGGCGGTGGCCGCGGCTTGTTCCCGGGACCGGCTCGATTACGCCGCCTTTTTGTTGCATCTGGTCGAACGGGAGCTCATTGAACGCGAACAGCGGGCCGCCCAGCGGCGGATCAAAAACGCCCGTTTCCCCGTGCTCAAGACCCTCGAGAGCTTCGCCTTTGAAGCGCAGCCCTCGATCAACGAAGCGCTCATCCGAGAGCTCATGCGCGGGGAGTATGTCGACCAGCGCGAAAACGTGCTGCTCCTCGGTAACGCCGGTACCGGTAAAACGCACCTGGCCACCGCCCTGGGCTTTGCCGCCTGTGCCCAGGGCCGGCGGATCCGTTTCTTCGGGGTCACCGCCCTGGTTACCCATATGCTCGAGCAACGCGACAACCACGACCTGCAGCGCTTCATGAAGCAACTCGAAAGGCTCGACCTACTCATCCTCGACGAACTCGGTTACGTCCCTTTTTCCAAGACCGGTTCCGAACTGCTCTTCGACGTGGTCAGCCGCGCTTACGAGCGCACCAGTCTCATCGTCACCACCAACCTGCCCTTTGAGAACTGGATCGAAGTGCTCGGTTCCGAACGGCTCACCGGAGCTCTGCTGGACCGACTCACCCATCGGGTGCATATCCTCGAAGCCAACGGGCAAAGCTACCGCTTGCGCGATGCTCGACGCCGTCGCCGTGGCACAAAACAATAAACGCCTTGGGCCCGGCTCGTCGGCCTCCGGCCTCCTCACCGACCCCAAGCCAATCCCCAAAACCAACTCCCAAACCCTAAACCTTGACGTACCTGCAATTACTAACCTAAACCTTATTCCAAGCGTACCGGTTTTACCCCGACCCCCGTACCGGTTTCATCCCGGCGTTTACATCCGGGTTAGCCCGGATATTTCGTAAAAAAAGTATCGTTGATATGCTTAACTGCTGATATACAGCAGGATAGATCAATAATTAAAGCAATATCAGCGATGACAAAAGGTAAACAATTAAAGCTACAGTTGACAAGGGTAAAAGGCCGCCGTGTGCGGGTTGATTTCAAGGGCGGAGAGGTTACTTCGGATGCCGGACTGCTTTTGATCCGGGAAGTGGATCGGCAGTTGGGCTTGACCGAACGAGCGGCCCGACAGTTAGTGGACAAACGGCAGAAGGGCAAAGTACGCCATGAGGTATTGGGGATGCTGCGGCAGCGCGTTTACGGGCTGGTGGCGGGCTATGAGGATTTGAACGACTTTGATACCCTGCGCCACGATCCATTGTTGCCAACGGTAACGGGGCGCATTGAAACGTTGGCCAGCGCGCCGACTTTGTGTCGTTTTGAAAACGGGCAGGATCGGCGGGCGGCCTTTGCGGTAAACGAGCTGTTGGTCGAACAGTTCATGGGCTCCTTTGCCGAGGAACCCGAAGAGATCATCCTGGACTTTGACGCCACCGACAATCCGGTGCACGGGCTCCAGGAGGGACGTTTTTTCCACGGTTATTATGATCATTACTGTTTTCTGCCGCTATATGTTTTTTGCGGTGATCAGCTGCTGGTGGCCTACCTGCGGCCGAGCAAGATCGATGCCAGCAAGCATGCCGGGGCCATCCTCAAATTGCTGGTTAAACGGATTCGCCAAAGCTGGCCCCGTACGCGGATTATTTGGCGCGCCGACAGTGGATTTTGTCGAGACCGGATACTCTCTTGGTGCGACCGCAACGAAGTTAGTTAGAGGCTGTCCCAAAAATATAAAGATTTTATAGTCAACTGGATGACGTTGATAAAAAGAGCCGGAAAGAGCAAGTTTTTGCTCGATCCGGCCAAAAAAGGGTTCTATAATTGAGTTAGCGAAAATCAATATAGCCCATATTTCCCATTTCATCATAAGAAAATTAGCTTGAAATAAGCGCTATGTGTTTAATAATAAGTTACTTAAATATACTTATAACGAGCAAATTCTTAAAATCCAATGGGTGACGCAAAAAAGAGCAGTTTTCGGGTTCAATTCAACCGCCGAATCAAGTTGGAGTTCCACGGTGCGAAGGTTACCAGTGATGCAGGATTGTTACTCTACCGGGAACTCGATGAGGCTTTCGGGCTGACTGCAATAGGAAGCAAAAATGTGGTGGAGGAGCGCACGGGCAAAAATATCCAGCACGGCAGAACGGCTCTGCTTCGGCAGTCTGTCTTTAGTCGCCTGGCAGGATACAAAGATACGAACGATGCGGAGCGCCTGCGCTTTGATCCGGTCATGAGGCAGATTGTCGGGGGTCGTGCCGATTGGCAACCGGCGGCTTCGCCCAGTGAAATGAGCCGCTTTGAAACACAGATGTTAACCAAGCCTGCGAATCTGAGCGCACTGATGGACATGAGTGGTCAATGGATCGACCAGGTGAATAGGCGAGTGGGGATGAAAAAATTGATTCTCGATATGGATAGTTCGGAGAGCCCTACTTACGGGAAGCAGGAAGGCTCAGCCTTCAACGGTCATTTCGGCTGCACCTGTTACCATCCCCTGTTCTGCTTCAACCAGTTTGGTGATCTGGAACGGGCCAACCTGCGTAAAGGCAATGTGCACAGTGCCGACGATTGGTTGTCGGTGCTCCAACCGGTCGTTGCCCGCTATCGTGACTGTCCCCTGAAACGATTTTTCCGAGGTGACGCAGCCTTCGCCAATCCGGACCTCTACGGTTACCTTGAGCAAGAGAACTTCTCCTATGCCATTCGGCTGCAGAGCAACACGATTTTACAAAAACATATCGCCCCTTTACTCACTCGGCCAGTGGGGCGACCCTCGTGGGCACCCAAGGTGTTTTATGCCAGTTTTCCGTATCAAGCCGCTAGTTGGCAGAGACCTCGCCGGGTGGTGGCCAAGGTCGAGTGGCAGGCCGGAGAGTTATTTGCGCGGGTCGGTTTCATCGTGACAAATCTGAACTGGCCACCCAGGAAGGTAGTGAAATTTTACAACCACCGGGGCACCGCAGAGCAGTGGATCAAAGAGGGCAAACATGCCATCCACTGGACCCGCTTGTCCTGCCATGACTTTGAGGACAATGCCGTTCGGCTTAGCCTACAATCTGGGCAACTTCATGCGCCGGTTGATTCTTCCTGGCAAGGTGAAGCACTAGATGCTGAGCTCTTTGCGGGAGAAACTCATCAAAATCGGAGCAAAGGTGATCCACCATGCCAAGTATATCACTTTCCAGATGGCTGAGGTGGCCATCCCAAGAGAAATGTTTCGAACCATGCTCAAGCGAGTAGAGCGACTGCGACTCGCACCTGATACGGGGTGAGTAAGAAGATTTTTCGATACAAAAGGAATCAGTGCTGTGGGAATCAGTGCTGTGGAAACCTCCAACAGAAGGAAATATCTTTCCCTGATTTGACCAAGCAAAGGGAAAATCAGCAATAATTGTTAAATACTGCCGATTTGATCATCAAATAACCAAGGAAAGGATTGCAAAATCACATTGAAAGCAGAAAATTGGATCGAAATATTAGAAAGTAGCTATTTTCAACGATTACGAATGTTCATATGGGAAATCTCGGCTTTCATACCATCTTAACATGACTGATTTATTCGGGATTGTCTAGCTCTTTTTTTATCTTTTTGCTTATCAGCTAGTTGCGTCTTAGAATCTGGTTCCTCGACGTTTTCAGTGGTACTGGCACAATATCCTTTACTGAGAAGACGCAACCTGAGTACCTATTTCGAACGTTATTACCGCAATGTGTAAGCATCATGGCGAGGCTTCCTTAAACCCATGGGCCAACATAATCGAAAATCACCAAGAGGAAACCCTCGCCCACTGGGAATCGCACTTCACCAATACCTGCATTGAAGAACTCAACAGTGTCTTTAGCGCAACCAAACGCAAAGCCAGAGGCCATCACACCACTAAAGAAGCTAATCACCATGCTCCACTTCGCCGTCGGTAAACTCAACATCCCCTCCGCAATGTACCACTGAAAACGTCGAGGAACCTAGAATCTTTCTACCCTGGCAGTAGAATCCGGACTTGACCTCGAGTTGGTTGAGTGGTGTAATGGTCATATTCAGATACCAATGAGACTTTCTACAATTACTCTTACCATACTTGCATTGCTTCCTTTAAATGCCTTCGCGCAGGAGGTGCTGCAGCCCGAAAGCGTTCACTCGACCCCAGCCCCGTCCGAGCCCCGGGACGACTCCGAGAATCTGCAGGTCCTCGAAGAACTGGTCATCATCGGTTCGCGGGCGGAGCCGCGTTCGGTGGTTGATTCAGCGGTGCCCGTCGATACATTCGCCGGCGAATCCCTCACCATGCAAGGCTTCACTGATTTACAGGATCTATTGAGGAACGTCATCCCCTCTTACAACGTCAATACCCAGCCGATCAGCGACTCCTCGACGATCGTTCGGCCGCTCAATATACGCGGGCTGCCGCCGGACCATACGCTGGTGCTCATCAACGGCAAGCGCCGCCACCGCGCGTCCGTGATTCACTGGTTGGGCAACGGCGTCGCCGATGGCGCACAGGGGCCCGATGTAGCCCCCATTCCCGCGCTCGCTCTGAAACGGATTGAAGTGCTGCGCGACGGAGCTTCGGCGCAGTACGGTTCCGATGCCATTGCGGGGGTGTTGAACTTCGAGCTCAACGACAGTTACGAAGGAGGGTCTCTCATCGTTCGAACGGGGATTTACCAGGACGGTGGCGGCGAAGCAGTTTCCATCGCCGGCAATATCGGCTTGGGCAGCGAAAAGGCCTGGATCAATCTCAGCGGGGAGTACGGCAACTCTGGCGAGACCATCCGCTCCGTGCAGCGAGATGACGCCGCTGCTCTGATCGCGGTGGGAAACAGCGAGGTGGCGAATCCCGCTCAAATCTGGGGTCAACCCTTCGTTCGGGACGATCTCAAATTGTTTGCCAATTACGGCGCCGCCATAGGCGGGAACCTCGAGTTCTACGGTCATGCCAACTACGCGAGCAAGGAAGTGGAGGGCGGGTTCTATTACCGCAATCCCAATACGCGACGCGGCGTATTCAGTAATGACGCCGGAAAAACGTTGCTGGTGGGCGCTTTGGATGGCGATGAGTCCAAGGTCCCTGTGGTAACGATAACTAACCATGTGCCGGACCCCGTCGCTTTGCAACAGGTGTTCGACGATCCCAATCTGTTCACCTTTCAGGAACTCTTCCCCGGCGGTTTCACGCCCCGCTTTGGCGGGTACGCGAAGGACCAATCCATTGTCGCCGGGGTGAGAACAACCGGATCGAAACTCGGCTTGGATTTCAGCGCTGCTTACGGGCGTCATCACACTGATTTCTTTATCTTTAATACCGTCAACGCCTCTCTCGGCCCCGATACTCCGACTTATTTCGATCCCGGTGATTATATTCAGACCGAAATCAACCTCAACTTTGGCGTGACCTATCCGCTAAGCGAGCAGTTGTTCCTCGCCAGTGGCTTCGAATACCGTGTCGAGGAGTTTGAAATCGTGAGGGGGCAACCCGAGTCATATGCGATCGGCCAGGCTCTGCATCAGCAGGGATTCAGGGGTGCTTCCAACGGTTTCTCGGGTTTCGGTGATAGCGCCGCCGGTATATGGGACCGCTCCAACTATGCCGTCTACGTGGACGCGGAATACGAGCTGACCGACGACTGGTTGGTTGCCGCCGCTTTGCGCTATGAAGAATTCAATGATTTCGGAGGCACAATCAACTATAAGCTGGCGACCACCTACGGCATCAACGAGAATCTGAAGGTGCGCGGGAGCTTCAACACCGGTTTCCGGGCCCCCACTCCCGGTCAGCAAAACGCTTTCAACGTAACCACTGAATTTCAAGCGGACCGAATGGAACTAATCACCAGGGCCGTGATTCCTCCCACCAATCCCGTTGCGATGGGGAGGGGCGGCGAGGCGCTCACGCCTGAAAAATCGACCAACTTCAGTATCGGCTTCGTTGTCGATATGGGCAATACGGTAATCACGGTCGATTATTTCGGCATCGACGTGAAGAACCGCATGTCGCTCTCACAGGACTTCGAGTTTACGGATGCAGAGCGCGATCAATTGTTCGCTACGGGCATCACCGACGCCTACAATCTGGTGGAGTACGTCTTTTTCATCAATGACTTTGACACGGAAACCCGCGGCATCGACGTCGTTCTGTCGACCGGAGTGCGGGAGGGTGAACTGAGCCTCGGTTATAA
>CBDDEL010000017.1:0-895738 GCA_965226885.1 Opitutales bacterium
CTAAGCGAAGAGACTATATATGAGCTGAGGTGTCGGGCGGTGGATCTGAAAAGAGAGGGTTGCACTTATGAAGAGGTTTCGGTAGTGTATTAAGTAGGAATGGTGGCTAATTCTTGATTATATTGATGAATGAAAAGTCTCAGACAGGTTTCATGCATACTCTTAAGCTTGGAAAAGGAGAGGGTTTTGCGTGTGAAACGACCCAGTCGTTGGCGCAGGGTATTGTTCCATCGTTCCACATGGGCCGTTTCACCGGTTTCTTTTCCCACGGATCGGTTATGAGGAAAGACTTCATCATAAGTGCTCCAAAAGTCGCTGTAGGTGGCACATCTTTTGTAGGCCCGTGGCAGACGCTCGTAAAGTTCCCGGCAACGATACCAATCCCGAGGCCCAATGGCATAGGAGAGGATTTGACGGGTGCGTCGGCAAAGAGCGATCCAAACCCATTGGGCATCGCTCTTGCGCCCCACAAAAGACCACAGTTCGTCCAGTTCAATGACATCATGGCGGCGGGCCGCAAGAATCGTGCTTTTGAGCGGTCGCAGCGATTGTCGTTTTTTTTAACCAACTCAAAACGGTGTTGGGACTCACCCCGAAGGCGCGCTGTAAACCGCGTAGACTGCTGCGTTCCTGATAGACTCGAAGGATCATTTCTTTTTGCTCTTCGGTGTATTTCACTGTGGGGTTTTCGCGGCTTTGTTTACCACAATCATGGCAGCGGTAGCGCTGTTTATGGTTGGGCGTCTTGCCAAATTTAATGATATTTTCACTTCCACAGTGCCGACAATTAATAATTTTAGTAACCATGCACTAAGAATAAACTGCCTAACGCTATTTGTACAGCTAAAAATACAAAATAACATTCTTTTTTTATACACTACCCAAAAACTGAAGCGTATTAAAGCATAGCTTCACGAAAACCGAATTGCTTTCAACTCGCTCTTAACCCGGATATTTCATGAAGGGTAAAGTTTGGCTCGTTATTGCTATTGGAGATGGATTTCTTTGTATTTTGAGCAGATCGTTGAAATGGACGGGGAAAACTGGACAGTGGAATAAGGTGGTCTTGAACCACTAAATCCGCTAACCTATGAATGTTATTAAATCACGAAAGAGAAGACAATACAGTGCTGAGTTTAAAGCCCGAGTGGCCCTGGAAGCCATCAGGGGCGCTCATACCATCAACGAGATCGCCGGTCGTTTTGAGGTGCATCCCAACCAGGTGACCCAATGGAAGAAGCAGCTTTTGCAGGGAGCAACGGAGCTGTTTTCGCGCCAGCGGCAGACTCTCAGCAAGGACAACGAGACGGAAAAAGATCACCTTTACCAGGAGATTGGAAAGCTGAAAGTAGAATGCGATTGGCTAAAAAAAAAGTCTGAACAATTCGGTTGGTGAGAGGCGCAAGATGGTGCAACCACTTCAAGGAAAAATCAGTATCGGCAGGCAATGTCAGTTGCTGGGGCTGGCCCGCGGCAGCTATTACTATCGGGCCCGTGCCCAGTGCGAGCAGAACGTTCTCTACATGCATCGCATGGATGAGCTCTACACCCAATATCCGTTTTTTGGTTCTCGCCGGATGACCCAGTGGCTGCGTCGAGAGGGCCATGCAGTGGGACGAGGCCGCATCCAGCGGCTCATGCGCCAAATGGGCCTGGAGGCTATTTATCCGCGTCGAAACTTGAGCCAGGGGCACCGGCAGCACCGCATTTTCCCTTATCTGCTGCGGGGTTTGGCGGTCGAGCGGCCCGACCAGGTATGGTGCAGCGACATCACTTACCTGCGGCTGAGCCGAGGATTCCTTTTCTTGACCGTGGTGTTGGACTGGTTCAGCCGCTACGTGTTGAGCTGGCAGCTTTCCAACACCCTGGAGAGCCGCTTCTGTGTGCTCGCCCTGGAGGAAGCTCTGAGGCGGGCCCAACCTCAAATCTTCAACACCGATCAAGGCAGCCAGTTTACCGGCAGCGAGTTCACCTCGGTGCTGGGGCAAGCCGGGGTGCGCATCAGCATGGACGGGCGTGGCCGCTACCTGGACAACATATTTGTTGAACGCTTTTGGAGAACCCTCAAGTATGAAGACATTTACCTGCGCGAATACGCCACGGCAAAGGAAGCCAGCGAAGGGATAGCCCGCTACCTGGACTTCTACAACCACCTGCGCCCCCACCAAGCCCTGGGCTACCGGACCCCGGCCCGAAGTCCATGCAATCGGAGCAAAACCAACCTCCCCGCCAATACAGCTTGCGGGCACCTGCGTGCCCGTCTTTGGCTAAGGACAAAATATATTTTTAAAAAATAATATGAACACGATTTCCACCTTAATCCCACGTCAAAATTGTCCAAACAACCCCGTCCACTTCACGTCTTGATTTTTAGGTGTTTTTCAGGGTGTAGAGACACTGCCCCCTTTCCCCCATTGGTTCGGTAGTGCCGGGGGCAGCACCAATGCACCCTTTAGGTTGGCACCAATCGGCGGGCCGCATGGTTGAAAAGACTGGCCCAAGGATAACTCTCACTTAGGTGAAAGTGAATCGTTCGGGTGTTGCGCACGATGACCGCTCCGATCTTGATTAATTTGAGCCGCAGGGTGTGGCATTGGGCCCGCGGCCACTTCGTCCCTTTTAAGGCTAACCGGCGCATGGCTTCCATCAAGGTGTAGGCCAGCGCCGACAAGAGCAATCGCCACTGATTGGCCCACCATTGATGGGCGCTGGTGCGCTCGCTGAACAATTGCATCTGTTCCTTGATTCGGTTCTCCATTTCACCGCGGCCACAGTATACCTTGTCGTAAAGCTCCTGGGGATCGCCCGGCAGGTTCGTCACCACGAAGCGCGGGTTGGACCCCTGTGCGGTGTGTTCGGCTTTATGGATGACCAACCGCAGCCATCGCCACGAATCGGCAGCATAGACGAAGTCCTGGAATAACCGTTGTTTTTTACCCCTTAGTTCGAACCATTCTTTGGCCTGCTTTTGCAACTGCTGGGCGTCTTGCTGCAAGCGTGCATTGCGAGCCATCCCCACGATGTAACTAACCCGGATATTTCGTAAAAAAAGTATCGTTGATATGCTTAACTGCTGATATACAGCAGGATAGATCAATAATTAAAGCAATATCAGCGATGACAAAAGGTAAACAATTAAAGCTACAGTTGACAAGGGTAAAAGGCCGCCGTGTGCGGGTTGATTTCAAGGGCGGAGAGGTTACTTCGGATGCCGGACTGCTTTTGATCCGGGAAGTGGATCGGCAGTTGGGCTTGACCGAACGAGCGGCCCGACAGTTAGTGGACAAACGGCAGAAGGGCAAAGTACGCCATGAGGTATTGGGGATGCTGCGGCAGCGCGTTTACGGGCTGGTGGCGGGCTATGAGGATTTGAACGACTTTGATACCCTGCGCCACGATCCATTGTTGCAAACGGTAACGGGGCGCATTGAAACGTTGGCCAGCGCGCCGACTTTGTGTCGTTTTGAAAACGGGCAGGATCGGCGGGCGGCCTTTGCGGTAAACGAGCTGTTGGTCGAACAGTTCATGGGCTCCTTTGCCGAGGAACCCGAAGAGATCATCCTGGACTTTGACGGCACCGACAATCCGGTGCACGGGCTCCAGGAGGGACGTTTTTTCCACGGTTATTATGATCATTACTGTTTTCTGCCGCTATATGTTTTTTGCGGTGATCAGCTGCTGGTGGCCTACCTGCGGCCGAGCAAGATCGATGCCAGCAAGCATGCCGGGGCCATCCTCAAATTGCTGGTTAAACGGATTCGCCAAAGCTGGCCCCGTACGCGGATTATTTGGCGCGCCGACAGTGGATTTTGTCGAGACCGGATACTCTCTTGGTGCGACCGCTACGAAGTTAGTTACATCGTGGGGATGGCTCGCAATGCACGCTTGCAGCAAGACGCCCAGCAGTTGCAAAAGCAGGCCAAAGAATGGTTCGAACTAAGGGGTAAAAAACAACGGTTATTCCAGGACTTCGTCTATGCTGCCGATTCGTGGCGATGGCTGCGGTTGGTCATCCATAAAGCCGAACACACCGCACAGGGGTCCAACCCGCGCTTCGTGGTGACGAACCTGCCGGGCGATCCCCAGGAGCTTTACGACAAGGTATACTGTGGCCGCGGTGAAATGGAGAACCGAATCAAGGAACAGATGCAATTGTTCAGCGAGCGCACCAGCGCCCATCAATGGTGGGCCAATCAGTGGCGATTGCTCTTGTCGGCGCTGGCCTACACCTTGATGGAAGCCATGCGCCGGTTAGCCTTAAAAGGGACGAAGTGGGCGCGGGCCCAATGCCACACCCTGCGGCTCAAATTAATCAAGATCGGAGCGGTCATCGTGCGCAACACCCGAACGATTCACTTTCACCTAAGTGAGAGTTATCCTTGGGCCAGTCTTTTCAACCATGCGGCCCGCCGATTGGTGCCAACCTAAAGGGTGCATTGGTGCTGCCCCCGGCACTACCGAACCAATGGGGGAAAGGGGGCAGTGTCTCTACACCCTGAAAAACACCTAAAAATCAAGACGATCTGCTCAAAATACAAAGAAATCCATCTCCAATAGCAATAACGAGCCAAACTTTACCCTTCATGAAATATCCGGGCTAACTTCGTTGCGGTCGCACCAAGAGAGTATCCGGTCTCGACAAAATCCACTGTCGGCGCGCCAAATAATCCGCGTACGGGGCCAGCTTTGGCGAATCCGTTTAACCAGCAATTTGAGGATGGCCCCGGCATGCTTGCTGGCATCGATCTTGCTCGGCCGCAGGTAGGCCACCAGCAGCTGATCACCGCAAAAAACATATAGCGGCAGAAAACAGTAATGATCATAATAACCGTGGAAAAAACGTCCCTCCTGGAGCCCGTGCACCGGATTGTCGGTGGCGTCAAAGTCCAGGATGATCTCTTCGGGTTCCTCGGCAAAGGAGCCCATGAACTGTTCGACCAACAGCTCGTCTACCGCAAAGGCCGCCCGCCGATCCTGCCCGTTTTCAAAACGACACAAAGTCGGCGCGCTGGCCAACGTTTCAATGCGCCCCGTTACCGTTTGCAACAATGGATCGTGGCGCAGGGTATCAAAGTCGTTCAAATCCTCATAGCCCGCCACCAGCCCGTAAACGCGCTGCCGCCCCCAATACCTCATGGCGTACTTTGCCCTTCTGCCGTTTGTCCACTAACTGTCGGGCCGCTCGTTCGGTCAAGCCCAACTGCCGATCCACTTCCCGGATCAAAAGCAGTCCGGCATCCGAAGTAACCTCTCCGCCCTTGAAATCAACCCGCACACGGCGGCCTTTTACCCTTGTCAACTGTAGCTTTAATTGTTTACCTTTTGTCATCGCTGATATTGCTTTAATTATTGATCTATCCTGCTGTATATCAGCAGTTAAGCATATCAACGATACTTTTTTTACGAAATATCCGGGCTAGAAAGAGGCATACCCACAAACAACCTCCTCTCGCGCGATTTAAAGGCCGGGATAAAACCGGTTAAAAGTGAAATTGAACTTCAACTCAAAAAATCTATCCTCCTGTTTGATGAGATATTGATCGAGGATGGTACCTATATTATTGATACGCTTTTAAATATTAGAAAGTAGCTATTTTCAATGATTATGAATGTTCATATGGGAAATTTCGGATGAAAAAACTGAATGAAATAAACTGGGGATTTATTGGGTGTGGTAGTGTATGCGAAAGAAAAAGTGGACCTGCATTTAATATGATTCCAGGCTCACGGATAGCAGCAGTCATGCGTCGTACGGGGAGTAAAGCTGAGGATTATGCCCGACGACATGGTATCACAAAATGGTATACTGATGCTCAAGCTCTTCTTGACGATCAGGAAATTAATGCAATCTATGTGGCTACCAAACCAGATACACATGCAGAATATACTATTCGGGCAGCAAAGACCGGTCGGCCAGTTTATGTAGAAAAGCCCATGGCACGTAACGAAAAAGAGTGTGCCGATATGATTGCTGCATGTCAAAATGCCGGGGTACCGCTTTTTGTTGCCTTTTATCGGCGATGCCTACCGTACTTTCTTAAAGTTAAAGAGCTTGTTGAGTGCGGAAGTATAGGAGAAATATTATCGGTACATATTGAGCTGTTTTTTTCGAGAATCAAAAAGGATTTTGATAATGGAGCAGATCAAAGTGGGTGGCAGAATCGGTTAATCGAATCGGGAGGAGGAAATTTTTATGACCTTGCCTCACATCAGTTTGATTTCCTCGATTTTTTATTCGGTGCCGTATCCGATGCGCGAGGACGTACAGGCCCATTGAAAAAACATTATCCTGTTGAGGATCTTATATGCGCTGATTACACATTTAAATCGGGTATTATCGGTTCCAGTATGCATTGCTATGTTGCTTCAACAAATACGAACAAAGATCGTATCCATATATATGGCACTAATGGAGAGATCTCATTTTCCGTGTTTAAACCGGATCCGATTGAATTGCTCATTGGCGATACTTCGGAATTATTTGATATCCCATGGCCAGATCCGATTCAAAAACCTATTATAGAATCCATTGTGGCTGAGCTGAGTGGCACAGGGACATGCCCCAGTACCGGAGAATCAGCGGCAAGAACCAATGCGGTAATAGAAAAGATAATACGTTCTATCGAAACACAGTAGAAAAATTGAAAACGATAAGTATTAATAAATACCTACCCAACGGGAAGGATCTCACTTAATGAGGTAGCAAAGATGGGGTCCGATCACTTCCGGTGACAGGAAAACTGCTGAGAATGATCTGACCTATCCACCATTAATCTACCCTAGAACAATGACTCCCCTAGCCCGGATATTTCGTAAAAAAAGTATCGTTGATATGCTTAACTGCTGATATACAGCAGGATAGATCAATAATTAAAGCAATATCAGCGATGACAAAAGGTAAACAATTAAAGCTACAGTTGACAAGGGTAAAAGGCCGCCGTGTGCGGGTTGATTTCAAGGGCGGAGAGGTTACTTCGGATGCCGGACTGCTTTTGATCCGGGAAGTGTGATGTGACCGCCGAAAACACTACCATTGCCAGTGAGAGTCTTTCTGGAGAAATTACCGGAAAGACCTATGAAGCAAAAAAGATACACCCCTGAACAAATCATAACGATACTGCGCGAAGTAGACGCAGGCAAAGGCATTCAGGATGTCTGTCGGTCCCACAATATCAGTCCTCAAAGCTACCATCGTTGGCGTAAAAAGTATGGCCGCATGGAGCTGCGTGGCGCCAAGCGGCTGAAGGAGCTGGAGCGCGAAAACACGCAGCTTAAGAAGATAGTAGCCGAGCAGATGCTGGAGAACCGTGTGCTCAAGGAGGTGAACGCAAAAAAATGGTAGGCCCGAAGCAGAAAAAGGAAGCGGTGAAGCATGTATTGGCCCAAGGGTCGTGCTCGCTGCGTCGGGCCTGTCAGTATTTTGGGTTGCACCGCTCAACCTACCTGTATGAACCCAAGAAAGCTACTGAGTATAGGCATAAACTGGTGGCACGCATCATTGCCTTTTCGAAGAAGCATCCGCGCTATGGCTATCGTCGGATCCGCGCTTTGTTGGCCCATGAAGGTTGGCCCGTGAGTCGCAAATTCGTCCAAAAAGTGCGTCGTTTCGAAGGACTGGGTGTGCGCCCGTCTGGCAAGCGCCGTCGCCGGCAGGGCCAATCCACGGCTACCCCGACCCGAGCAGTGCAGCCCAACCATGTGTGGAGTTGGGACTTCGTGGCGGATCGCACCGACCGGGGCGGTCCGCTCAGGCTCTTGACACTGATCGATGAACATACCCGTCAATGCCTGGCCATTAAGGTTGCGCGCTCACTGAAAAGTGCCGATGTGGTAGAGGTATTGAACGATGCCATAAGAGAGAACGGCAAACCTCAGTGCATCCGCTCGGACAACGGATCGGAGTTTATAGCCCACCAAGTCAAAGAAGAACTGCAGCGACAGGAAATTGCCATCGCATACATTGATCCAGGAAGCCCTTGGCAGAATGGACATATAGAATCCTTTCATAATCGTTTGCGCGATGAATGCCTTAACCAGGAACTGTTCCTGAGCGTGACCGAAGCGCGTGTGGTGGTCGAACAATGGCGACACAAATACAACGCGAAACACCCCCACAGCCGATTAGGCTTTCTCTCCCCAAATACATTTGCCAGACTCTGGCGAACAATCAACAAAGCAGCGGCTGGCTCCATTCGGCCTACGGCCTCATTGCGCCACCCGCTGCAAAACCTACAATACCAAACCTACGGAAATACTCTCACTTAAAGTGGTAGCAAAGATGGGGTCCGATCAAGTGGATCGGCAGTTGGGCTTGACCGAACGAGCGACCCGACAGTTAGTGGACAAACGGCAGAAGGGCAAAGTACGCCATGAGGTATTGGGGATGCTGCGGCAGCGCGTTTACGGGCTGGTGGCGGGCTATGAGGATTTGAACGACTTTGATACCCTGCGCCATGATCCATTGTTGCAAACGGTAACGGGGCGCATTGAAACGTTGGCCAGCGCGCCGACTTTGTGTCGTTTTGAAAACGGGCAGGATCGGCGGGCGGCCTTTGCGGTAAACGAGCTGTTGGTCGAACAGTTCATGGGCTCCTTTGCCGAGGAACCCGAAGAGATCATCCTGGACTTTGACGCCACCGACAATCCGGTGCACGGGCTCCAGGAGGGACGTTTTTTCCACGGTTATTATGATCATTACTGTTTTCTGCCGCTATATGTTTTCTGCGGTGATCAGCTGCTGGTGGCCTACCTGCGGCCGAGCAAGATCGATGCCAGCAAGCATGCCGGGGCCATCCTCAAATTGCTGGTTAAACGGATTCGCCAAAGCTGGCCCCGTACGCGGATTATTTGGCGCGCCGACAGTGGATTTTGTCGAGACCGGATACTCTCTTGGTGCGACCGCAACGAAGTTAGTTACATCGTGGGGATGGCTCGCAATGCACGCTTGCAGCAAGACGCCCAGCAGTTGCAAAAGCAGGCCAAAGAATGGTTCGAACTAAGGGGTAAAAAACAACGGTTATTCCAGGACTTCGTCTATGCTGCCGATTCGTGGCGATGGCTGCGGTTGGTCATCCATAAAGCCGAACACACCGCACAGGGGTCCAACCCGCGCTTCGTGGTGACGAACCTGCCAGGCGATCCCCAGGAGCTTTACGACAAGGTATACTGTGGCCGCGGTGAAATGGAGAACCGAATCAAGGAACAGATGCAATTGTTCAGCGAGCGCACCAGCGCCCATCAATGGTGGGCCAATCAGTGGCGATTGCTCTTGTCGGCGCTGGCCTACACCTTGATGGAAGCCATGCGCCGGTTAGCCTTAAAAGGGACGAAGTGGGCGCGGGCCCAATGCCACACCCTGCGGCTCAAATTAATCAAGATCGGAGCGGTCATCGTGCGCAACACCCGAACGATTCACTTTCACCTAAGTGAGAGTTATCCTTGGGCCAGTCTTTTCAACCATGCGGCCCGCCGATTGGTGCCAACCTAAAGGGTGCATTGGTGCTGCCCCCGGCACTACCGAACCAATGGGGGAAAGGGGGCAGTGTCTCTACACCCTGAAAAACACCTAAAAATCAAGACGATCTGCTCAAAATACAAAGAAATCCATCTCCAATAGCAATAACGAGCCAAACTTTACCCTTCATGAAATATCCGGGCTAGAACAATGACTCGGGATTTATATATCGAAAGGGGTTCGGGACCGGTGGTGGTGTTTAGTCACGGGTCGATTGTAAACGCCGGGATGAAACCGGTACGGGGGTCGGGGTAAAACCGGTACGCTTGGAATAAGGTTTAGGTTAGTAATTGCAGGTACGTCAAGGTTTAGGGTTTGGGAGTTGGTTTTGGGGATTGGCTTGGGGTCGGTGAGGAGGCCGGAGGCCGACGAGCCGGGCCCAAGGCGTTTATTGTTTTGTGCCACGGCGACGGCGTCGAGCATCGCGCAAGCGGTAGCTTTGCCCGTTGGCTTCGAGGATATGCACCCGATGGGTGAGTCGGTCCAGCAGAGCTCCGGTGAGCCGTTCGGAACCGAGCACTTCGATCCAGTTCTCAAAGGGCAGGTTGGTGGTGACGATGAGACTGGTGCGCTCGTAAGCGCGGCTGACCACGTCGAAGAGCAGTTCGGAACCGGTCTTGGAAAAAGGGACGTAACCGAGTTCGTCGAGGATGAGTAGGTCGAGCCTTTCGAGTTGCTTCATGAAGCGCTGCAGGTCGTGGTTGTCGCGTTGCTCGAGCATATGGGTAACCAGGGCGGTGACCCCGAAGAAACGGATCCGCCGGCCCTGGGCACAGGCGGCAAAGCCCAGGGCGGTGGCCAGGTGCGTTTTACCGGTACCGGCGTTACCGAGGAGCAGCACGTTTTCGCGCTGGTCGACATACTCCCCGCGCATGAGCTCTCGGATGAGCGCTTCGTTGATCGAGGGCTGCGCTTCAAAGGCGAAGCTCTCGAGGGTCTTGAGCACGGGGAAACGGGCGTTTTTGATCCGCCGCTGGGCGGCCCGCTGTTCGCGTTCAATGAGCTCCCGTTCGACCAGATGCAACAAAAAGGCGGCGTAATCGAGCCGGTCCCGGGAACAAGCCGCGGCCACCGCCGGCCATTCGCGCAGGATGGTGGGCAACTTCAGTTTCTTGAGGTGATGGTGTAACAGCAGCTGGTTTTTTTCTTCCTTCATAAAGCCCCTCCTGGAATCTTGAGCAGTTCGCTGTAGGCACCGAGGTCAGGGGCGGCCACACGGACGTGACGCAGGTGTGGATGGCCGTCCAGCCGGAAGGTTCTGCTCCCGTAGTCTTCCTGAGGATAGAGATACTGGGCGATGGCCTCACGAGTCAGTCCCCCCACCCGCAGGGCCGAGACGACGGCCTGCTGCAAGGCCGCCATGGGGTGTTTCTCCAACAGCCGCAGCACCCGGATATACTCCCGGGTGCCTTCGCCCCCGCATTGGCTTTCGAGCCGGCGTCTGAGGACCTGCAGGCACTGCGGCAACTGCCAGCCCGAGAGTGGGCGGGCGAAGTCCAAAGCGCCCGGTTTTTTCTCCAGCAAAGCCAGGTAGTGCACCGGCTCGAAAGAGACTTGCTCTTTATCCCAAATGCGGCGGTGCCGGGCCACCTCTTGGCCCCCACAGAAGATCACCACCTGCCGACAGGACCCTTCCACCACCACCGGATGGTGGGCGCAGCGCACCAGCGAGAGGCTGCTGACGCAGGTCGAGCGTTTGCGGCTCGCTTCAAAGGGTATGGGCGGCAACGCCAGCATGACGGCGCGCTCCTCGGCCAGCAGTTCCTTTTTCACCGCCCTTTTCCCGCGTAATTTACGCTCCATGTCCCGCTCACATGCCTCCAACAGCTTTGCGTTGAGTTCCTCCAGGTCCCGAACCTGCGGTACCGGTACCAGGAAGTTGGCCCGGGCATAACGCACGATCCCCTCGACCACGCCCTTCTCGTTGGGCCGGGCGGGCAGACAGAAGTGTTCCTCGAACAGGTAATGGCTCTGTAGCTGCAGAAACCCGTCGGTCAGCTTGCGTTCACGCGAACCGATAATCTTACCCACCGCCACCTTCGAGTTGTCATAGCTGATGCGCCGGGGCACCGCCCCGAAAAACTCAAAAGCTCGCAGGTGCCCCTCCCAGAAGCTCTCCGTGCACTCCCGTTCGAACACCTGCACGAAAAAGGCATCGCTGTAGGGCAGGCTCATGGCAAAAAATGGCCGCCTACGCAATTGCCCCGCCTCCTTCACCAGGGCATGACCGAAGTCCACCTGTCCCTCCCCGGGGCGGTGCTCCAGCGGCACGAACACTTCCCGCCGCCTCGCTCGCAGCTCGGCCACCACCTCCTTGACCGCCGTGTAGCCCCCTTGGTAGCCCTTCTCCCGACCCAAACGCTGGTAGATCCGTTTGGCCGTATGGCGCTGCTTCTTGGGCACGTTCCGGTCCGCTTTGAGCACCTCCTCGATCCAGCCCACATACGGATCGATCTTGCGCTCTCGCCTCTTCTTGCGCCGGTATCCCGGCGGCTGGGAATAGGCCAGCATCTTTCCCAGGGTCTCCCAGTGCAGTCCCTCTTCTCGCATTACAGAGCGCTTGCTCTGCTTGTCCCGCAGCACTTTGTGCCGCACTCTTGTCCATTGCTTCATATCTCGATACACTCCTCCTTTCTAGGATAAGCGTACCGGTTTTAAAGCGCCCTCTTTACCGTACCGGTTTTTCCCCGGCGTTTACAGTTCCGGTTGGAAGCATATTGCGGCAGTGAAGTCCGGCGGCCGACTCCACCTTTACATCAATGGAGTGCGAGTGGCGACCTCAGCGGCCTATGATCCAGCTGACTACCTCTTGAGCACTGATCGGTCGCTGAAACTCGGCTCGGGCGAAACCGACAGCTTCCGCGGTCGAATGTCCGACGTTCGGCTCTACCGGCGCAGTCTCGCTCAGGACGAGTTGATCTCCATCCAGAACGAGTCCGAACTGACGTAATAACGGGGCGGGAAATGTGACCGTTTGTCATTTTTGAACCTGATCGGACCCCATCTATGCTACCACTTTCATTCCACGCCATGAGCAGAAGGAGCTTTTACAGCTCCTCATCAAGGGCATCCGTGTTAACCACTTCGATCCTGAAAAGGATACCTTGCCCGACGGAAAGCCCGCATTTGTGGGTAAAATACGAACTTCCTGTTATCTGGTTAACATCTCATTTTACACAACGTCCTTACTGTCAGGACTTTTTGAAAGCGGTAAAATAAGTTCGTATTTTGACCCAATTGGCTGCTCGGGCAGGATTCGAACCTGCGACAAAGTGGTTAACAGCCACCTGCTCTACCGCTGAGCTACCGAGCATTTTGTTAGCCGGGTTGAGTTGGAGGACGATTTAGCGTCGAGTCGGGTCTCTGCCCTCCCAGTATTTGGTTTGATTGTGGTATGAAAAGAGAGGTTTGGAGCGGGTTGTCAATCCTTTGCTGGGTTTTTCAAGCAGGTTCTTATTTCGGAGGACTCGTATATTTGATAAGTTTTCTTTTTGCTCAGAAGGTGGGATTTTTAGAACTTTTTGTTGCTATTTGCCTTTTCGAGCCTATCTAAAGGGTGTTTTTATAGACTTGGGTGTTTTTATAGACTTTTATGGCTTTATGGAGGATCTAGAGTGAAAAACACTTGAGATTTTCCATTTATCTGATTTCCCAATTGTTTGAATTATTTTAGTTTTTTAGGGGCATTATTTTATTAATATGAAAGAATATTCTTTAAAAGTGACTTTGCGCGAGCAGGTGGGCCGAGGCCCGGCCCGGCGTTTGCGCATGAGCGGTAGAATTCCGGCCATTTTGTATGGGCCATCGGGAGTGAAGAGCCTTTCTCTGGATCAGGCTGAATTCCATGATTTGTGGAAGGATGTGAAAGGTTCGACCACACTGATACAATTGGTTGAGGAGGGCGGTGAAGAGGTGCGCACCTTGATTCAGGATTATCAGCGCAACCCGATAACGGATAAGTTCGAGCATCTCGATTTCAAGGAAATTCTGGCCGGTGTGGAATTGCAGGCCCAAGTGAGGATTCACATTGTGGGCGAGTCCATAGGGGTGAAGAACGAACAGGCTTTGTTGGACACCCATCATCACGAAGTGGGGGTGCGCTGCTTGCCGCGCCATCTGCCGCGTTATGTTGAGGTGGATGTGACCGACCTGCATGCGGGCGACTCGTTTTATGTGCGGGATTTAGCGCCGATTGAGAATGTGGTATTTACGGATGATACCAATCGGGCGATCGTTGCCTGTATCCTGCCCGCCTTAGCAGATGCAGAGGAAGAAGAGGAAGAAGAAGCAGCAGAAGAAGAAGTGGCCGAGGGCGAAGAGGAAAAAACGGAAGAGACGGAGAGCTGAGGGGAGAGGCGTTCCTCGCCAATTTATATATTTTTTTCTTGAACCGGGTTTCCGGGAATTGCGATGCGGGGGAAGGTGATTCATTTCTGTATTTCGGAATATTAAGCGGCTCCGCCATTTCATTATCCATATTTGAGACTACCGGTTGCTGTTGGCCATAGGCGTTTTCTTGCTTAAAAAATTTTAAAATTTATCATGCCGATATCACTCATCGCGGGTTTGGGAAATCCTGGCTTGAAATACCGCAACACTCGTCACAATATTGGCCGGGCGGCGGTGGAGGCTTTGGGTGGCCGGCTGGGGGTGGAGTTCAAGGAGGAATCGCGCTGGAAAGCCCGGGTCGCTCGTTGTGAGATTGAGGGTAGAGCCGTCCTCCTGGTAATTCCCACAACCTATATGAACGACAGCGGCAGCGCCTTGGGAGCGGTTAGCCGGTACTATAAAATTTGCCAGTTGGATTTGGCGGTGGCTTACGACGAAATCCAGATCGATCTGGGGAGGGTAAAAATTTCCGTGGGCGGCGGGGCAGGAGGCCATAATGGCCTGGAGGACGTATTAGAGTATTTTGAGGAGGATTTTGTCCGCTACCGCATCGGCATCGGCCCGAAAACGCCGCAGCAGATGGACTTGAAAGATTTCGTCCTGGGGAAATTCACAAATTGCCAACAAGACCTTGTCAGTAAAAAAATGCCCGATTTTGTGAATGGGTTGAAGCTCCTTGTTGACAGAGGGCCGCTCCTGGCCATGAATCAAGTAAATCAAAAAGAAAATGCAACAAATGACTGCCACGCAGACAAAACAAACTAATTACCGGGCGACCTTCATTTTGGACAGCCGCTCTACGGAGAGCCCGGTGGAAACGTTAATTGAGGGATTGGCCGAGGCTATCACTGCCGTTGGCGGGAAAACCGATCGGGTGGAAAATCTTGGACGGCAGGAATTCGTGCGGATCACGGAAAAGGGCCATACCGGCGATTTTTATGTGCAGGTATATTTTGAAGGTCCCCCCAATGCCATTGCCCAGTTGAATGAAAACCTGCGGCTGGACAAAACCGTCAAACGGATATTTACGGAAAAATGCTCCTGAGCGGCAGTCAGTTAATTAATTACATCGAATAACCCCCAAGTCATGTCTTCATATAATAAAGTAATCCTTATGGGAAATCTGACGCGCGACCCGGAGCACCGAGTCACCCCTTCAGGGTTGTCCATCTGCAAGCTGGGCTTGGCCGTAAACCGGAAATATACCAAACAGGATGGCACCAAAGTGGAGGAGGCCACCTATATTGATATCGACTCGTTTGGTAAACAGGCGGAGCTCATTTCCCAATACTTGAAAAGAGGTGATCCCATTTTTGTGGAAGGGCGTTTACGTTTTGATACGTGGGAGTCGAACACGGGAGAGAAACGGAGCAAGCTCAACGTGGTTCTGGAAAATTTTCAATTCATGAGCCGGGGCGGAGATGCCGATGGAGGCGGAGCGTCGCGCAGCTATGAAGATACGGCCCCGCCCGCGCGCCGGGCCCCGCGCCGGGAGGCTCCGGCCAGTCAAGGCCAGGACGATGGCCTGGATGACGATGTGCCGTTTTAAAAATTTGTTTGATTGAATCGAAACTGAAACTCAATACACTCGAAGAGTGTTTTAAATATTTATGACAACCAAGAACATTTTACTACTCAAACCCATTGAAGGGCTGGGCCACGAAGGGGAGGAAGTCAAGGTGAAGGCCGGCTATGGCCGCAATTACCTTTTGCCGCGCAAATTGGCCATTCCCATGACGTTGGCCAACCGCAAACAAATGGAAGCCTTGCAGAAGGCCCGTGAAGTGCGCTTGGCCAAGGAAATATCGGGGGCGGAGGAGACGGCGGCACTAATCGGCAAGGCTCATATCGCCATCCCTGTAAAAACCGGTCCTGGCGGCAAACTATTCGGTTCGGTTACCAGCATGGATCTGCAAAAAAGACTGGCGGAAGACGGTATAGAAATCGAACGCAAACATATCCATCTTTATAACCCGGTAAAAGCTTTGGGAAAACATACCACACGAATCAAACTTCATGCCGATGTTTCGGTAGACCTTGAGTTTGAAGTGGTATCCGAAAATCCCATCGAAGAAGAAGATTCCTGAGGCTGCTTTATCCTTGGATAGGCTGCTTTATCCTTGGATAGATAAACGAGAGCAACGGCCAGATGCCCGCCCCACAAGGATCCAAATCCGCCCAGCTAATGCCCACAGGGGGCGCCCCCAAGCGGCCCGCCGCCAGTATGGGAGGTTCCGTTCCGCCTCTGGAGCGCAGCGCCCCGTGCAATATCGATGCGGAGGAGGGCCTGCTGGGTTGCTGCCTGCTAGACGGCGGTCAGGATATCATGGCTATCTGCCTGGAAGCAAAGGTGAAACCCGATTATTTTTTTAAACCGGCCCACCAGGTAATTTTTGAAGCTCTTTGTACCCTTTACGAAAAAGGGACTCCGGCGGATGAAATCATCCTCAGCGATGAATTGCAGAGGATGGGTAAATTGGAGGAGATCGGCGGGTATCCAGCCATTGTCCGCCTGACCAACCGGATTGAGACCACGGCGCACTCCCGTCATTGGCTCGAAATCGTGCAGGAAAAATGCATTTACCGGCGGTTGATCAAGGTTTCCACCGAAAGTATCGATCTGTGCTATCAAGGCGGGCTGCGGTCCGAGGAATTGTTGGAAAATGTGGAGCAGTCGATATTCCGCATTTGCCAGGAAAGGGTTTCCGAAACCGCTAGCCTGGTTAAGGAATCGATGGAATTGGCGGTCAACCTGGTACACCGGCTGCTCCAGGGCAAAGGTGAAATTTCCGGAGTTTCCACCGGATTTATCGACCTCGACCGCATGACCTTCGGGTTGCACCCGCAGGAGATGGTGGTGTTGGCGGCCCGCCCGTCGATGGGCAAAACTTCCCTCGCCCTGAACATTGCCGAATCGGTCACCTTGCCCCGGCCGAACAGCGGCCTCAATCCGGTGCCGACACTTTTTTTCAGCCTCGAAATGAGCGCCGAGCAGCTCGCTTTTCGTCTTTTGTGCAGTTTTTCGCGGGTCAGCATGCAAAAAATAAAAGATGGTTTTGCCGGAAAAGAGGATATGAAGAAACTGGCCCGCTGCGCCAATGAGATCAAAGAGGCACCCCTGTGGATTGATGAGTCCGGCCACCTGACCATCCTGGAACTGCGGGCCAAGGCCCGGAGGATGGCCTCCAAGCAAAAGAATCTCGGGCTCATCGTGATCGACTATTTGCAGTTGGTCAGCGGGACGGACAACCGTACCCCGCGCGAGCAACAGATTTCGGAAATCTCGCGAGGGATCAAGGCTATGGCCAAGGAATTGAAGGTGCCCATACTCGTGTTGAGCCAGCTGAACCGCGAATCTGAGCGGGAAAAGCGACGCCCCCGCCTTTCCGACCTGCGGGAGTCTGGCTCCATTGAGCAGGATGCCGATGTCGTTATGCTCCTTTCTGCCCGCAGGGAAAGGGATAATGAGGAGGCCACGGGGGATACGCGTGCTGGCAGCGTTGTAGATTTAATTATTGCCAAACAGCGCAATGGGCCGGTAGGAGATGTCCCGTTAACTTTTATTCCTGAGCTGACCCGATTTGAAAACCACTCACGATCAGCCCGTTAAGCTTATGTTTCGACCTCTGCCGACCTTATCTTTGATTCTGGCCATTACCCTGGCCGCGTCCAGCCTGTTAGTAGGGCAAGGCGACTCGCCGGAGCTTCCCACCGTGGGGGAAATCAAGCTGGAATTCAAGGGCGTTAAAAATGTCAGCGATGATGCCGTCCTGGTGCATTTGCAAATTCGTGAAGGCATGGAATACGACCAGACTCTGGTGGACCGCTCCATACGTTCGCTTTACAATACCCGGCTATTCGAGTTCATTGAGGCCAGCATTGAGGAAATGGGGAAGGATCAAGTACGTGTGATCTTTCTCATACAGCCGAAATTCCGGGTTTCCGAGATTCGCATCCGGGGCAACCGGAAAGTAAAAACCCGCCGCCTGGAAGACAAAATAAAAAGCCGCAACAGCGGGATCCTGGACGAACGGCAGATTACCGAAGACAAGGAAGAAATCGAAAAATATTATCTTGATAAGGGTTATACTAATATAGATGTAGACTACCGCATCGTGCGGGATGAACTGACTGGTTTCGGGGTGGTGACCTTTATCATCGACGAAGGGGCCAAGCTGAAAATCAAAGCGGTATCCTTTACCGGAAACGAGGCCGTCGGTTCCAAGAAATTGCGCAAAACCGTAAAAACAAAAAAATGGGGGCCCTTATCGTGGCTATTGAGCACGGGCCGTTTTAACGATGTTACCTTTCAGGAAGATCTAGATAAACTGCGTGAATACTATAAAACGCAGGGTTATCTGGATATCAATATTTCCGACTCCGACGTTACCCTGGATTATCCCACCTCCAAGAGCATTGCCATTAATATCAATGTCGATGAAGGTAAACAATACCTCGTCGGCGATATCTCCGTCGAGGGAAACACCCTTTTTATCAGTGAGCGGCTGATGCGGGGATTACGCCTCCGAACAGACGATGTGTTTTCACCCGAGAAACTGTATGAGGATCGCGAAGCCCTGACCGATTTCTATGGACTGGTCGGCTATCTGGACACGCGTGTGATGGTGGACCGCAGCCCCAATATCACCACCGGCCGTATCGACCTTATTTACCGCATTCGTGAAGGCGACCGCATTTACCTCGAATCGATCCTCATCGAGGGCAACACCAAGACCAAGAGCGTCGTCATACTGCGGGAGCTGGCCCTGGCACCGGGGCAGGTCTTCAACGTGGTGAGGATGAAAAACAGCAAGGCCCGGCTGGATAACACGCGATTTTTTGAAGCCGTTGACATGACCCCGGAAGCGACCAACATTCCCGGGCGGCGCAACCTTAAAATTACGGTGAGGGAAGGGCGCACCGGGCAGTTTCAATTCGGCGCCGGTTTCAACTCTCTGGAAAACGGAACCTTTTTCGCCGAATTAAGCCAGAGCAATTTCGACATTTTTAACTTTAAATCCTTTTTTCAGGGCGACGGGCAAAAGTTCCGCCTGCGATTCCAGATTGGCTCCCGTTCGAATAGTTTCCTGCTGGCTTTTGAGGAACCGTGGCTGTTTGAACAGCGCTTGGCCCTTGGCTTTGAGCTTTTTCGTTCTTCAACGGACTTCGTGAGCACATTATTCAATGAGAAGCGCTCCGGTTTCGAAGTTTATATGCGCAAACGGCTGATCGGCCTCTGGGTGGCCCGGCTGTCCTACCGCTTCGAGTTGGTCGATATTTTCGATCTCAGCTCATTTGCCCCTCTTTTTATTCGCCAAGAGGCGGGGGAACGCACGGTTTCCAAAATTGGCTTCAACGTAACCAGGGATACCCGCAACGACCTCATATTCACTTCCAAGGGAAGCCGCATTTCCATCTCAAGTCAGTTTGCCGGATTGGGCGGGGATACCGAATATATCCGAGTGCAAGCCAGGGCCGCCAAATTCATTCCCACTTTCGAATTGGGCGAGCAGACCGTTTCCATAATAGGCTCGGTGGGCATCCTGGTTGAGACCGGGGATGACGAGGTGCCTTTTTTCGACCGATTTTTCATGGGAGGCCCCAATGACCTGCGCGGTTTCGAGTTTCGCGAAGTGGGGCCCAAGCAGGAAACCGACGAAAATGGCAATCCTATCAGCGATCCGGAACCGACCGGTGGGAACACGATGGGATTTCTGAGTGTCGAATATACCATCAAAATCGCCGGGCCCCTGCGCGTGGCCGCCTTCTACGATTGGGGGTTCGTCAACAAGGGCTCCAGCGACTTCGATTTCGGGAATGCTAATTCCAACTGGGGGTTTGGTGTGCGCCTGATGGTGCTCAACAATCCCTTGCGCCTGGACTTTGGCATCCCCATCAAGTCGGACGAATTCAACGATGAAGGCAACCAGTTTAATTTTTCCTTTGGAACCCGGTTTTAATCCGCAATTTATTGCAATCGGACCGTTAACCTTTCAACCCTGACGATAATTTCATTTTATTTTATCTAATTACACTATGAAACGAACACTCTTAATCACTCTGGCCCTCGGTTTTATGACGGCTGGCCTTGGCCTGCAGGGGCAAAATTTAAATATTGTGACCGTCGATATGACCCGGCTCTACAATGAATATTACAAAACTCTTGAGGCCAACGAGAGAATTAAAGGAAGCTTTGAAAAGGCTCAGGAGCAGGTCGAGGGTATGGTCAATGAAGGGCAAACTCTGCTCGAAGATTACAAATCGATTATCGAAATGACGCAAAATGACGCCCTGACTGAAGAAGCGCGCCTGAAGGCCCAGACCGACGCCGAGTCCATGGCCCAGCAGCTCAAGGACAAGGAGCGTGAAATTCAGCAATTTCGTCAAAACACGCAACGTTCCGTGCAGCAGCGCCAGCAAACCTATCGCGATCTCTTTCTCGATGAAATCAAGGGAGTTGTGCTGGAAGTATCCCGGGAGCGCAAAGGCGACCTCATATTGGACTCTTCCGGTATTACCGCCATTGGAATTCCCGGAGTTATTTATTCGGATCCCTCCTGGGATGTCACCGATCTGGTGCTTGAACGCATTAACGCGGACGCCCCGGTTGAAGAGTGAATGCAGCGGATGCGGGATTCATGTTGAGGGATCTGCAACCTGACTCTAATTTAAGGCCCCTCTCTCATGCAGTTTGTTTTTACTCTTGAGGAAATCCTCGAAATTCTCGGGGAAGGGCAGACCGAAGGACAGATCGAAGGTAATATCGCCGGTATCGCTTCACTGGAGCAGGCCGAAACTGGCGACCTTTCTTTTCTGGGCAACAGAAAATACCGCAAGGAGGTTCCCGACAGCCGCGCCTCGGTTATTCTTTTACCGGAGGATTATCAGGGAGCGCCCAGGGCCAGCCAGGTTTATTTGCGGGTTTCCGATCCTTCCAGCTCACTGGCCCGGATTTGCCATCGGATAGAAAAAGATAATTTGATCAGGCCGGTTTTGGGCATCCATCCCACCGCCGTTATCGACCCGGCCGCCGTTATCGACCCGACCGCCAGCATCGGCCCGCTCTGCGTTATAGAAGCGGGGGCGGTGATTGCCGCCGACACGATCCTGGAGAGCCATGTCTTTATCGGGAGAGAGGCCCAGTTGGGTCGCGATTGCTGGTTAAAACCGCAGGTTTCGGTGGCCTCGGGCTGCCTTGTCGGCGACAGGGTTCGGCTGCACTGCGGCGTTGTCGTCGGGTCAGATGGTTATGGTTACTCGACCGTGGAGGGGAAACATCGCAAACAACCCCAGGTGGGGCGGGTTGTTATTGAAAACGATGTCGAAATCGGAGCCAATTCTTGTGTCGATCGCGCCCGGTTTTCTGAAACCAGAATAGGCGAGGGCACAAAAATTGATAATTTGGTGCAAATCGCCCATAATGTGATTATTGGGCGACACTGCCTGATCGTTTCCCAGGCGGGCATTTCGGGCAGTACGAGATTGGGTGATCATGCTATTATTGGAGGGCAGGCCGGATTGGTGGGGCACATCCGCATTGGCAGCGGTTGCCGCATCGGCGCCCAGGCGGGAGTCAATTGTGACCTCGATCCCGATAGTTTTGTCACCGACACTCCAGCCTATGCCCATTTGCAATCTAGAAAAATAGAAATTCTGAAAAGACGACTGCCCGAGTTGTTTAAAAGGGTTGCCAAGCTAGATGAAATGATAAATGCCTGACACACGTCCATGTTTGATGACTGTCTTTAAGCGATTATGCAGGTAGGGGAACTTAAAATTTTTACCGGCCGGTCCAATCCGGCCCTCGCCAAATCCATTTGCGACTATATAGGAACCCACCTGGGAGCAGCCACCGTGACCGATTTTCCCGATGGGGAAACCTTTGTCAAAATCGATGAAAATATCCGGGGCAAGGATGTCTTTATCCTGCAATCGACTGGTCCACCGGCCAACGATTATTTGATGGAATTGCTCATCATGATCGATGCCGCCCGGCGGGCTTCGGCCCAAAGAATCACTGCAGTGCTGCCTTTTTACGGCTATTCCCGACAGGACCGCAAGGACCAGCCGCGGGTACCCATCACGGCGAAACTGGTAGCCAATCTCCTGGTCACGGCGGGAGCCAACCGGGTTCTGACCATGGACCTGCATGCCCAGCAGATACAGGGATTTTTCGACATACCGGTTGATCACCTCTACGCATCTCCCGTTTTTTACAATTATTTGCAGCAATTCCGGCATGAAGACCTGGTGGTCATCTCCCCAGATGTGGGCGGCATGAAAATGGCTGCCGCATATGCTAATATGCTGAATTGCGGGCTGGGCTTTGTAGCTAAAAAAAGGACCAGCGCCACCACGGTGGAAGCCTCTAATCTTGTTGGAGATGTGGAGGGCAAAGAAGTGCTCATCCTGGATGATATTACGGGAACTGCTGGAACCCTGGTAGCGGCAGCCAAGTTATTGCGGGAACATGGGGCATCCGTTGTCAGAGCTGCGGTCACCCACAGCATTCTCAGCGATTTGGCCTACGAGCGTCTCAAAGAAGGCCCGCTGGACGAGTTGATCACCACGAACACGATCCCCGTGGAAACCCGCGGGCTTCCCATCACCGTGCTGAGCGTGGCCGATCTGCTGGGGCAGGCGATACTGCGTATCAACAGCCATGAAAGCATTACCAGCCTTTTTACCATCAAAGGCTTTTGATGGGTAGTGTTTTTATAAATCAAATGATGATGGCAGAAGCGTTTATTGACGTTCAGCAAGGTGTTGCCAAAGAATCGGGGAACCCTCCCGCCAATTGTCATGTCTCCGCCTTTCACAATGCGTAAATCGATACTATCCCTGTTCTTGCTCTTGGCTCTTGGCCTTTATGCGGTGAGCTCGTTAACCGTTAAGGAGCGGCAAACTGCCAATGTTGCAAATGGCGGTCATTTTCTGCAGATTTCTGCGGATTTCCCTCTAGAGGAAGCGCCGGTCAACCGTTCCAACAAGGAACGGATTGTCAGCTTTTCCGATGTTTTGCAGGATGTTACGCCCGCCGTGGTGGGTGTTTATCCTTCCCGGATCATCAAAGTTCGTGAAGGCCGCCGCTCCTCCAATCCCCTGGAGGAAATGCTTCGGCGTTACTACGGACTGCCGATTCCTCAACAGGACGATGATGTAGAGCCGGAAGAGCGCAAGCTGCCACAGGGAATGGGGTCCGGCGTCATTATTTCGCCCGACGGTTATATTTTAACCAACCACCATGTCATTACCGATGATCGTGGCAATGTGGCCGACGAAATCGAGGTGCAGTTGAATGACGGAAACCGGTTTATCGCGGAAATTGTGGGTAAGGACGAACGGACCGATATTGCAGTGCTCAAGGTCGATGCGGAAGATTTGCCCTCCCTGGCCATGGCCGACAGTGATAATTTGCAGGTGGGGGATATCGTTTTTGCCGTGGGCAACCCCCTCAGCGTCGGTTTAACCGTAACGATGGGTATTGTTTCGGCCACCGGCCGTTCGGGGCTGCGCCTCCTCGGTCAGGGAGGATACGAGAATTTTATCCAAACTGACGCTTCCATCAATCCCGGAAATTCCGGCGGCGCCCTGGTCGATGCCGAAGGTCGGCTGATCGGCATCAATACAGCCATCATATCGCGCAGCGGGGGCAATATCGGGATAGGGTTTGCCATTCCCATAACGCTGGGGCGCAACATCATGCTGAGCCTCATCGATTCCGGCGCCGTGCAGCGAGGCCTCCTCGGAGTGCGCATCAATGACATGACCCGGGAAATGGCCGAAGCGTTCAGTTACGATGGTGTCGGCGGCGCTCTCGTCGAATCGGTCCAAGATGGATTACCGGCCTCCAATGCTGGCATCGAACGGGGTGACATTATCGTGGATATAGGCGGAAAAAAAATCGAAACCGCCAATGAACTTCGCCTCACGGTGGCCTCCATGCTACCCGGAACCTCTGTCACCGTAACGGTGGTAAGAGAAGGGGAAAAGCGAGCATTCGAAGTTGTTCTGAGCGATATGGAAAACCCCTACAGCTTTGCTTCGGGGACAGCCGCGGAACTTTTAAAAGGTGTTGTTCTGGAACCGCTCAGTTCACGTTACCGGGAGGATTACAACATACCCAATCGCGTTGAAGGGCTGGTTGTGACCGATGTTAAAAGCCGCTCGCCCCATTCCAAATCCCTGCGGGAGGGAATGATAATCATTGAGATTAACGATTATGCTGTGCGGGATCCTTCCGCCGTTGCCACCGCCTTGAGATCGGGCTCCAACAAACTCTGGACCTATGATCGCGGTTCCTTCGGCTATCAGGTAATCCGGGTCGAGTAAGGCCGCATTTTCCTAATCCCTTTCTGCCTCCAAATCCTCAACGGGACCAGAATTTTGTCGCTTTGACAGCTTTTCTTGAATGGCTCGAAGTTCCGCTACCGTGAGGGCATCTTTAGGTCTATTGAGCGCGTTTTTCGACCGGATGATCCCTTCAAGTGAGAGGATGCGGCAGCTACCTGCCGGGAGGGAAATCCGAATGCTCAACTGCTCGACTTCATCATAGGTCCCAATTCCTGTAACGACGCTCAAACAATCCAGTTGGCCCGCATCTGTGTCGAGATAGAGATTTTTGTAAGTTTCCAGATTTTTATCACTTTGCCGGAACGGTCTGCGGTCCAGCGACATGCGGTGCACCGGATGAAGATCAGACATAGCGCTACAAATTTTTTCTAAATTCCGCACCGAGAACCGGCAGCAAATATCGATATCCTGGGTGAGCATCGAAGACCCGTGCGCCACTGCCGCAAAGCCGCCTATCAAAACAAAATCAACCTTCTCGCCGATAAGGCGATTGAGAAGAATCTCAAGGTCTGGCACCACGATCTTTGACCGCCTTTGACAATGTCAAAGCCAACTGAAGTGCTTTATTGTGCCGTCGCATTCGTTCAACCGGAGAGAGCAGCAGGTTGCTCTCCGCAAGCGACAGGTCGATCCCGTATTCCCGGGCCGCCACCGCGGCCGGTCCGCAGCGTCTCTTCCTCAATACTTTCAACTCTTTCGACACAACCTGTAACTAATATCCAGGCCAGGCCGCTGTCAATCGTTCAGGAGTGTTGCTTTTGCCGCTCCTTATATTTGATAAGGCATTGGGAGGTGAGGGAGTTTTCCGCCTCAGCCAGGTTTTTGGCCGGACCCGCGTAGAGAATGTGGCCCCCCGCTTCCCCGCCTCCGGGGCCGAGGTCGATCACCCAGTCTGCCAGTCGGATAATATCGAGATGGTGCTCGATTATTATGATGGTGTGGCCGCTGTCCCGCAATCGGAAGAGCAGGTCGAGCAGGTTCTGGATATCGGCCCAGTGCAGACCGGTAGTGGGCTCATCAAGTAGGTATAAAGCGCCGCCGTCGGAACGCTTGCTCAGTTCCAGAGAGAGCTTGATGCGTTGGGCCTCTCCCCCGGACAAGGTGTTGGAAGGCTGCCCCAGCCGCAGGTACCCAAGCCCGACGGCCTGCAAGGTCGATAGTATGGAAATGATTTTCGGTTGATGCCGGAACAGTTTGCAGGCTTCGTCCACCGTCATTTCGAGCGCTTCCGCTATATTGTAACCTTTAAAGCGCACCTCCAGGGTTTCCCGGTTGTAACGCTTCCCGCGGCAGCTCGGGCACTCCGAATAGACATCGGTCAAAAAGAGCATGTCGAGTTTAATGAGCCCATCCCCCTTGCACCGTTCGCAGCGGCCTCCACGCACGTTGAAGCTGAAGCGGCTGGCTTTGTAACCGCGCACTTTAGCCAAGGGGCTTTGGGCGAAGAGCTTTCGCAAAGGATCGAAAAGTTTGACGTAGGTGGCCGGATTGGAGCGCGGGCTGCGGCCGATCGGGCTCTGGTCCACGAGGATCATTTTTGTGAATTGATCGAGCCCTTCCAGGGACCGGTGAGCGCCCGGCACCATCTTGGCCCGGTGCAATTTCAAGGCCGCCGTTTTGGCCAGTATTTCATTGACCAAAGTGCTCTTGCCGGAACCGGAAACTCCCGTCACGCAACTGAGGAGGCCGACCGGAAATTCCACGTCGATATCCTTGAGGTTGTGGCAGCGGGCGCCCCGAATGGTCAGCCACCGGCCTTTGGGCGAAAGGGTGAGGGCGTTTTTATCGACAGCCTCTGTCCCTTCAAGGTAAGGTCCAACAAGCGATCGAGGGCAATTACCGGCCTTAGTGGGGGGCCCCTCGTAAATAATTTCGCCTCCCTTCTGGCCTGCTCCCGGACCAAGCTCAATGAGGTGATCGGCCGCCCTGATGGTTTCCTCGTCGTGCTCCACCACAATGACCGCGTTGCCGCGATCCCGCAGGTCGGCGAGGGAGCGCAGCAGTCGGTCATTGTCGGCCGGATGCAGGCCTATGGTAGGTTCGTCGAGGACGTAGGCAACGCCCGTCAGGCCCATGCCCAACTGAGTGGCCAGGCGGGCTCTTTGCGCCTCGCCCCCGCTCAAGGTGGTGTATTGCCGATCCAGGGTGAGGTAGCCCAGGCCCATTTCATGCAGAAAATAAAGCCGCTCCCGAAGCCCGCTGAGCGCTTCATGGGCCTGGCCCGTATTGCGGTTATTTTTTTCGAGACGATGGGCAAACTTTCCCGCCTCCTCGATTGTCATGGCCATAAATCCTGGAAAATGGTGGCCTTTGAGGCGTACGGCTAAACTTTCCGGATTGAGCCGGCTACCCTTGCAGTCCGGGCAGCCTTGGCTGATTTGGTAGGCCATCAGGCGCGCTTTCAGTCCGTCGCTGGAAGTTGTGCGGCGGGTCTCCTCGAGTTCAGCCAGAATCCCGGTAAAGGGCATTAGCTCAGGTTTTTTGTTACCACCGGTTAGCTTGAAGCTGAAGAGCCGCTCTCCGGCCCCGTGGAGGAGAGTTCGACGCACCTCATCATCAAGGTCTTTCCAGGGAATGGTGGGATCGAAAGGCAATTGGGCGGCGAGCTGTTTAAGGATGGCGTTTCGCTTGATGATCATTCGCCGGGAACCGATCCTCCACGGCTTAACGGCTCCTTTTTTGACTGCAAGATCGGGGTTGGGCACGACCAGGCTGGCGTCGAACTGCAACGTCCGGCCGATTCCTCCGCATTTTGAACAAGCCCCGGATGGATGGTTGTAGGAGAAAAATTTGGGCGTCACCGGTTCGTAAACCAACCCGCAATTAGAGCAGGCCAGGTGCTGGCTGACGGAGAATTCACGCCAGGGGCACTCCTTGTCGTCCTGAGCCAAGATGACGGCCCGGTCTTTCCCCTCGCGGAAAGCCAGTTCCAGGGAGTCGGCAATACGGCTGCGCTGATCCGGCCCCAAGACGACGCGATCAATGACAATATCCACCATCCGTTGACCGGATTTGGGTTCAAGCATTTGAGCGTCATCCAGGCTTTTGATGACCCCATCGATGCGCACCCGTTGATATCCTCTCATTCGCATGCGTGGCAGTTCTTCCCGTAAAAGTGCGGTTTTTGCTTGCAGGGCGGGGGCGAGGATAACGAGGCGGGCGGCCTTCGGCTCGCGGAAAATCCGGTCGATGCAATCGTCCAGCGACCTTCGCTCAATGACCCCGCCGTCGATCGGGCAGAGGGCCTGCCCCTGCACAGACCAAAGCAGCCTGGCATAGTCGGCAATTTCCGTCACCGTGGCCACCGTGCTGCGCGGATTGGCCGCCCCTCCCGTGCGTTGCTCTATTGCGATAACAGGAGAAAGCCCGTGGATAAAATCCACCTCCGGCCTTTTTACCTGGTCGAGCAGCTGCCGGGCACGGGGTGAAAGGCTGTCCATATATTTTCGATAACCCTCAGCGTAAAGGGTATCGAAAGCGAGGGAGGACTTACCGGACCCGCTGACCCCGGTAATGACGACCAACTGCTCGCGCGGGATGCGCAACTCGATATTTTTCAAGTTGTGTTCGCGTCCACCCTTGATGTGGATAAAATCAGCTTTGCGCCTGCTTTTTTTCATTGATGGAGAAAAGGTCCCTATGGCCCTCATTGATAAATAAAATGTTTCAACTTAAAGAAGCGAGCTTTGACCAACGAAATTAACCGGTAAAAATCCGGGCAATGATCGATTCGAGTTGAATCTGAAATGATTTCCTTTATATTTTTAACAGAAAAAAGCATTTTGTCCGATTTAAGTTTTCCATGAAGCTCAACGCAAAGCCCATACTTTATGTGAAAAGAGGCTGTTCCTGGTGCCGGGAAGCCCTCGGCTTCTTTTCCCAGCACGGCATCGAAATAGACGTGCGCGATGTCGGGATGCGCCCGCAAAACATGCAGCGCATGATCGAGGTGAGCGGGCAATCCCTCACCCCCACGCTCGAGTTCGGCGAATTCGTGGTGGCCGACTTCAGTCTCGACGAATTGCATGATGAATTGGAGCAGATGCCCGAAGTAAAAAAAGAGTGGGGCCTGGGCGTCGACGACGAATAAGCTGTCAGGGGCGAAGAACAATTCTTTGCTTCTAACATCCTCCACTTGGCATCAATGGAGCCAACTCTTCCTTCTATGGCGGTGGAGTTGGCATCGGGAAAGCAAAGGAATTGACCTGCATTGAATAAACTGCAAACCTCACGGTGTAATGTCCGATCATGGGGAAGGTTTTTTATTGGGTCCGGTTCAGCGCAAGGTTGTGGCGGCGGCGCTGTCTTTTTTGGCCGCCATCCTGATTGTTTCCTTGTCGCTGTTGGTGTTCTTCATTTTGCAGCGAGTGGTATCGTTTTTTTCCGGCGTTATCTGGCCTTTGGCGGTGGCGGGAATACTGGCCCTCATTCTTCAGCCTTTGGTGAAATGGCTGGAAAGGGTTTGCAAGCTGAGCCGGGTCGTTTCCATAATTGTGCTTTATGCGCTGGTTGTGCTGACCGGGAGCGGTCTTTTGGCCTTGGCGGCGCCAGCGGTGATTTCGCAATTGATGGATTTTGTGGCCTTGACGCCCGTTCTTTTGGACAATGCCAAGGTGTTTTTGGAGAACAGATTTCCCGATTTGCTGGAGAATTTTCGTTTCGAGTGGCTCAAGGAATATTTTGAAACTGTCCTGGAGAGACTTCGCCAGATGGCGGCTGTATCGCTGCCGGTCATTCGGGAGGCAGGGGTCTGGGTTTTCGGACTTTTCGGCGTTGCCGCAGCTGTAGCCATCGTGCCGATTTACCTTTTTTATTTTTTATTGACCGACCGGGATATTACCTGGGACCTGGAAAATGAAATGGATTTTCTAGGCCAAAAAATACGTCAAGATTTGCTCTTTCTAATGCGAGAGTTTGCCTCAATTCTGGTGGCTTTTTTCCGCGGCCAATTGTTGATCGGTGTGATCATGGGGGTTTTGCTGGCCTTTGGATTTACTCTTTGCGGATTAAAATTCGGTCTCCTGCTCGGTTTGGTGATCGGTATTCTCAATATCATTCCTTATTTGGGAACAATTCTTGGATTGGCCACTGTCTTGCCTGTCGCTTTTTTTCAACCGCAGGGAGGATGGGCGCTGGTAGGTTTAGCCCTGGCGGTGTTTTTTGCCGTGCAGGTAATTGAGGGCTACCTCTTAACACCGAAAATCATGGGCAGACAAACGGGGCTTCACCCCCTGGCCGTCATCATATCGATATTTTTCTGGGGAACGGCATTGAAGGGGCTGCTGGGAATGGTGCTGGCCATCCCATTAACCGCTTTTTTTATTATTGCCTGGCGTTTGCTGAAGCGAAAATATTTGACTCCGGCTCAAACTCAGCAACCGGCTTGAACGAAAATTCTCCGCTTGTTCACTCACATATTCTCGATAATGGCGGTGGCGAAGGCCGAGCATTTCACTTCGGTTGGGTCGTCCATCAATCGGGCTAAATCGTAGGTTACGACTTTGGAGCTGATAGTGGTTTCTATTGCCGTGATGATGAGGTCAGCGGCCTCGTCCCAGCCGAGGTAGCGCAGCATTAATTCGCCCGAAAGAATGACGGAACCGGGATTTACTTTGTCCAGGCCGGTGTATTTGGGGGCGGTTCCGTGGGTGGCTTCAAAAATGGCGTGGCCGGTTTCGTAATTGATGTTGCCTCCGGGGGCGATGCCGATTCCGCCCACTTCCGCCGCCAGGGCGTCCGAAATGTAATCGCCGTTGAGGTTGAGCGTGGCGACCACATCGTATTCCGCCGGGCGGGTCAGGATTTGCTGTAGAAATGCATCGGCGATAACATCCTTGATGATGATTCCGTTGGGCAAGCGACACCAGGGTCCGCCGTCGATTTCCTCTGCTCCAAATTCGGTCTTGGCCAATTCATAGCCCCAATCGCGAAAAGCGCCCTCGGTAAACTTCATGATGTTGCCCTTGTGGACGAAGGTAACGCTTTTGCGATTTTTTTTGATAGCGTAATTTATGGCAGCCCGCACGAGCCGGGTAGTTCCCTCCCGGGAAACGGGCTTGATTCCGAAACCGGCCGTATCGGGGAACCTTACTTTTTTGAAAAGTTCACCAAAATTTTCTTTCAGCAGAGCTTTAAATTTTTCCGCGTCTTCGGTGCCTTCACGGAATTCGATTCCGGCATAAATATCCTCCGTATTCTCACGAAAAATAACCATGTCCACGTTTTCCGGTTTTTTGACCGGGCTTTGCACTCCTCGAAAATAAGTGACCGGCCGCAGGCAGACGAACAAGTCCAGCTCCTGGCGGAGAGCCACATTCAAGGAGCGAATGCCCACGCCCACGGGAGTCGTTAGTGGACCCTTGATGCCGACCAGGTATTCCCGAAATGTGTCCAGTGTCTGCGTGGGAAGCCACTCCCCGGAGGCCTTGAATGACTTTTCACCGGCCTGCACTTCCAGCCAGTCGATTGACCGGTCGCCCGCGTAGGCTTTTTCCACCGCGGCATTGAAAACCCGTTGCGCCGCAGCCCAAATATCCGGGCCGATGCCATCTCCCTCTATAAATGGGATGACCGGCCGATCGGGAACCTGGAGTTTCCCATTTTCAATCGCTATCTTTTCACCGGTTGTTTGGGTCTGCTGCATGTGGTTCATGGAATTTTACTTATTTTCGTTTTGGAATTTTCAAGCCAGCTGCTGGCAAAATTTGTCGAGGCGATCAAGGCCTCTTTCAATAATGTCATCGGAGGTGGCGTAGCTCAGGCGCATATAATCGTCGTCGCCAAAGGCAATGCCGGGAACCACCGCAACCATCTCTTCTTCCAGTAAACGGGCAGAGAATTCGTTCGATTCAAGCTTGAATGAGGAGATGTTGGGAAACAAATAAAAAGCTCCTTGCGCTCGTTGGCAGGTAATGCCCGGGATTTTGCCGAGCCGCTCCAGCATGAAAAGTCTTCGCCGGTCGAAGGCGACCAGCATTTTGTTTACTTCCTGGGTTGCCAATTCCTCGTTTTCCATTGCCGCTAGCGCACCGAATTGGGCAAAAGTGGTTGCATTGGAGGTAGTGTGGCTTTGGATGCTGGATACGGCTTTGGCGATCTCCGTCCTCGCTACCAGAGTGCCCAGGCGCCACCCGGTCATGGAATATGTCTTGCTGAATCCGCCAACCGTTATGGTGTGATCCGCGGCTTCCTTGCTGAAGCTGGCCGGGCTGTGGTGTGTGACTCCGTCGTAGAGCAGGTATTCGTAAATTTCGTCGGACATCAAGTATATATTCCGGCGCAGAATAACTTCCATGATCCCCTCCAGTTCCTCTCGGCTGTAAACGGCGCCGGTCGGGTTGGAAGGACTGTTGAGGATGAATAGCCGGGTGCGGTCGGTGATGGCAGCATCCAGTTGTTCCGGTGTAACCTTGAAACCGGAGGAATCATTAGCGGAAATTACTTTAGGCTCGGCTCCCACCAGTTTTATCATTTCCGGATAACTCACCCAGTATGGGGCCGCGATGAGGACTTCGTCACCGGGTCCGCAAACGGCATTTATAGCCAAGTGACAGGAATACTTCCCGCCGGGGCTGGTAACGATGTTTTCTGCCTTCAAACCCTCAATGCCGTTCACCGTGCGGTATTTCTCAGCCAGGGCTTCCCTCAGTTTGGGTAACCCCGGCGCGGGGAGGTATTTGGTATGGCCATCCCGAAGAGCTTTCAGGCAGGCTTCCTTGATGAAGTCGGGAGTATCGAAATCGGGTTCACCCGCTCCGAAACCGCAAATATCTTTGCCTTCCGCTTTTAACTCTTTGGCCCGCGCGGTAACGGCCAAAGTCGGAGAAGGAGTGATATTTTTTGCCCAAACAGACAATTTGATATTATTGGATCCCATTTAATTGAAATTCCTTAGGTAGGTTGAAGGTGAGGAAAAATGAAAAGCCACGCACCATTGGCAACTGAAAAGCAATTGGCAATGGTAAATGATAAATTGTCCGGATCTTGTGAAACCGAAGTATTTCCAAGAGGGCGAAAAGAGGGCGAAAAGCCGGATTGAAGATTATTTCTTCCGGCCGGTCTTTTTCTTAGCAGCTTTTTTCTTGGCGGGAGCTTTCTTTTTAGCAGCCTTTCTGGCGGGAGCCTTCTTTTTGGCTACCTTCTTTTTAGCTGCCTTTTTCTTGGCCGGGGCTTTCTTTTTTGCAGCCTTCTTAGCTGGGGCCTTTTTACGGGCGGCTTTTTTAGCGGGAGCCTTCTTTTTGGCTACCTTCTTTTTAGCTGCCTTTTTCTTGGCCGGGGCTTTCTTTTTTGCAGCCTTCTTAGCTGGGGCCTTTTTACGGGCGGCTTTTTTAGCGGGAGCCTTCTTTTTGGCTACCTTCTTTTTAGCTGCCTTTTTCTTGGCCGGGGCTTTCTTTTTTGCAGCCTTCTTGGCTGGGGCCTTTTTACGGGCGGCTTTTTTAGCGGGAGCCTTCTTTTTGGCTACCTTCTTTTTAGCTGCCTTTTTCTTGGCCGGGGCTTTCTTTTTTACAGCCTTTTTGGCTGGGGCCTTTTTACGGGCCGCCGCCTTTTTCGCTGGGGCTTTTTTCTTGGCTGATTTTTTAGTTGGTGATTTCTTTTTTGCCATGATTAACTTACCATTATGTGTTAGGTTTTAGTCAGGAAATGACTCCGAAAGAAAAATTAAAATCCGCATACCTTTTATACCTTTTTCTTATACGCTATTGCGAGGTTAGGCTGGTTGGAAAAGTCGTAAAAATTAAAAACGTCGGCTATACGATTGCAGTTTACGTTTTTATTGAATTCCATTTTCATTCGCATCCACCGGCATCCACCGTTTCTGAAAAATTATGATGGAACTTAACGGTATATGAGAAAAATTCAACATAAATTTTCACACTTTTGACTTTTTGATACGGAAGGTTATTTAACGCTTATCTAGCGTTACTGTTTTCCGGTTATGACTTCTCAATATTATCCCGAATTGAAATTTTCCTTCAGAGAATACTTTCGCCATGCAAACATTCCCAAAAACAATATTTAATTGTTTTGAAGGGAGATGGATAGCTTTTGATTCTGGCAAAAACTTTACTCCCTTGCAAGATGGGTGGTGTTTGTTTTTGCCGGATGACATAAGTGATTCTTTCCGTATTGTCAGACGATAAATCTTTACATCGCAGGGCTTAGTTCTTTTGCTGGGCGGCTGGGCGGGATCAGCTGGGCGGGATCAGGAAATATTGTTTCTTTCACAACATCGTTTATTCATGGCAAGAGTCGTTTTAGAGAATTTGGTTAAAGATTATACCGGCGCTAAAAGTAAAACCGTTCGCGCCGTCAATGAAATCAATCTGGAAATCGTGGATCGCGAATTCATGGTTTTGGTGGGGCCTTCGGGTTGTGGAAAATCCACCAGTTTGCGCATGATAGCCGGTCTTGAGGAAGTAACTTCGGGAGCCATCTACATCAATGATCGGGTGGTCAACGATGTATTGCCCAAGGACCGCGATATTGCCATGGTTTTTCAAAACTACGCTTTGTATCCGCACATGAGCGTTTATGACAACATGGCTTTTGGGTTAAAGTTGATGAAGCTTGGCAAAGTGGAAATTCAGCGGCGAGTGGGGGAAGCGGCCCAGATTCTCAATATCGAAGAATTGATGGATCGAAAACCCAAAGCTCTCTCCGGCGGCCAGCAACAGAGGGTTGCCGTGGGGCGTGCCATCGTTCGCAAACCCAAAGTATTTCTGTTTGACGAGCCGCTTTCCAATTTGGACGCGAAAATGAGGGGCTCCATGAGGAAGGAGTTATCCAAATTGCACCAACGGCTCGATTCGACCATGATCTATGTCACCCATGACCAGGTGGAAGCCATGACCATGGGCGATCGCATCACCGTCATGGATGAGGGTAAAATCATGCAGACGGCGGACCCGCTGACTTTATACAATCATCCCGTAAATATGTTCGTGGCCGGTTTTATCGGCAGCCCGCCCATGAATTTTCTGCCTGGAATTTTGGAGCAGGAGGGCGAGTATTTGTATTTTTCTGAAAACAATGCGGCGGGTTCCCCTGTTCGCATAAGACTGACGGATGAATTGGCGCGGGCGGCCACCAGTTACTCAATAAAAGAGGTCGTTTTTGGAATTCGTCCCGAAGATATTAAAGAAACTATCAATGGCGACGCCAACGACAGGCATTCGCCGGTAAAAGCCAAACTGGAGGTTGCCGAAACGATGGGTGCGGAGACGCACCTGCACCTGCACACCGGGGAACATGCTTTTATAGCCAGGATTAATGTCGGCAGGCACTATAAAATAAACGATACGGTGGCGGTTGAATTTAATGTGGGCCGCGGCCATCTATTCGATCCCGCATCCGGAGAAGTCATCAATAAAGTTTCCTGACGACGTTTTATTTTAAACCGGTGAAAGCATCCGGCGATACGGCGGGAGTGGCCTCCGCCAGGTATTCCGGCAAGAAATGATTCTTTGTAAACTTCTGGCTGAGAGCGGCGGCCGTTACCCTGAACCGGGTTTTGGAACGCGATCGCTCGTCAAAAAAATCGATGGTCCTGGGAAAGCCCTCATTTCCTATCCTTTTTACGCTGATGATTTTGAAAGATTTCAGGGTTTGGCCTTCCTTGTCCACCAGTTCAGCCTTCAGCCATTGCCGGCTTTTCTCTTCCAGAAAAATGCGCACAGCGCCCAAGGCCGGATTATGTCTGGCAGTGTTTTGAGGTGGATACATGAGAAAAACGAATAAAGTTCGTCCCAGTTTTTTGGTTTTCCCTTCGAATGCATAATCAGTCCAGTATATGAATGGCATTTGCAAATCGAAAGGGGTGACGATTAGCCCGGGCAATAGCGGCTCAAACAATTCTTCACCTGACAACTCCCGGGCCGATGCGGGCGTATTATTTGCCAGTCGCCAGATTTTCGGTTGGTTGCCGTTATGCACCAGCAGGGCCAGGGAATCCCCGTTTTCATTTCCATTTCCGGGTAGGATGATCTTGGTCTGCGCCCCGGAGGCATTCCAGGTTCCCCACAGTTGTCCTTTGTAGGTTGTAGTGGTTCCTCTCCGGGGCATGTGCCGCAATTCGAATTTGAAGCTGTAATCGCCGCCCAGTCTCTGCTCGCGAAAATCATCCAGGACTTTCTCCGCCGCAAGAAGATCTAATTGGCCATCCTGGGAAATATGTGGCTGTGGCGGCAATTTTTGATCTGCCCCCCAAAGCCCGCAGGTCTGCATTTGCATGAGCATGAGAACCAGCAGGAGCCTACGCCCCACACGCTTGGGAATTAACCCACCTTTCTGGGGGGAACCTGAATCAGTTCTGGTCGGGACCATCCGTTTCGGATTCCCCTGATTCGGCGTTTTCTTCTTCCAGTTCGAGGCTTTGAGTAAAAGCGGGCACACTCAATTCATCGCCTGAATTTTCGACTGGCAGGGAAGTGGCTGGCGTTGTCTCGGAGATGCTGGATGGTAATCTGCCATCTTCGACCTGCGGCCCGCCCGCATTTGAAATGTATCCCAGATACAATCCGAAACTGATGAGGAAAAAGGCCACCGCTGCGAAGTAGGTCCATTTTTTGAGCATGCCACCGGCATCGGCACCGAAGGTGGACTCGGCAATGCCTCCGCCAAAGGCCGTGCCCAGCCCGGCGTTGGTGCTGGCTCTTTGTAAAAGGACCATAAAAATCAGGAACACGCTGACCAATATTAAGATGAGAGTAAAAAATGCTGAAATGATGCTGCCCATATTTTCGTTCGGGTTTAGGTGGGTAGATTAACTATGAATGAGAGGCGAAAATGCAAATATGATGGCAAGAATCAAGAAATTAATGAATGGATTTTTGATATCGGCACTGCTGAAATTTAATATCAGGCGTTGATTCCCAGTTTTTCCAGAATCCGCTGCAAGTCGTCGTTGCCGTAATACTCGATCACGATGCGGCCTTTTTTAGGCGTGTGGTGAACTCTGACCTTGGTGCTGAATTGAAGTTCCAGTTGATTTTCCACTGCCTTCAGAGCCGTGGATTCCGATGCCGGTCTTTGCTTGGGGCCGGAAAGCTTTTTACCCTCGCGATAACGGCGGGTTACGCGTTCCAGTTCGCGCACGCTGAGTCCGGCTTCTATTATGCGGCGCGCGATGAGCAATCGTTGGGCGTCGTCTTCGATGCCTAGCAGCACCTTGGCGTGGCCAACGGATAAGAGATTCTTGCTCAAGTAGCCCAGGATTTCTCTTTCCAGTTGTAAAAGACGCAGGGAATTGGCGATCGTTGCCCGGCCTTTGCCGACGCGTTCGGAGACGCCTTCCTGGGTCAGGTCGAAGTCTCGAATGAGGCTGGCATAACCGCGGGCCTCCTCAATCGGGTTGAGTCCCTCGCGCTGCAAATTCTCAATCAGGGACATGGCGGCGCTGGAGGCGTCGCTGGCCACCACTATGCGGGCGTGGATTTTTTTCAGTTTCAGTTCCTGACAGGCCCGGAAACGGCGCTCTCCGGCAATAATCTGAAACTCGCCGCCAACTTCCCGCACCACGATCGGTTGCAGGAGGCCTTCGGAGCGAATGCTTTCGGCCAGTTCGCTTACCTGTCCTGGATCGATTTCACTCCTCGGTTGATAGGGATTGGGGGTGATTCGATTAACGGGAATTTCCCTGAATTCCCCCGTGGCCGAAAAATCCTCACCGCTTGCGGGTGGGGTTTTTTTATTTATGGGTGAAATATTGCCGACAGAATCGGCGCCCTTTCCGGATTTTGAAACGCCTGCGGATATCAGGCCGACCAATCCTCTGCCCAAACGTTTTTTTGTCTTTGCCATAGAAAAGAAAATTTGGATGCTGGATAGGGGAGAGTGGTGTCAGGTGTTAGGTGGGAGATTTGCTGGATGTTGGATGGAGGATGTGGTTTTATGAAACATTAGGTTAATTGCGCGATTGGGGAACGAAAATGGTCTGGCCTGCTTTCAGGTCTTTGGGATCGGCGATTTTGTTGGCATTCTGGATATCCGCCACGGTGGAATGGAATTTTTTTGCGATGGCCGATAAGGTGTCTCCGCTTTCCACCGTATAGGCAACCCCTTCTTTCGGATAATCTTGGGAAAAAGACTGGGCCAGGTTGATTTGTGGTTTTGCCGCCACCGATTCGGCCAGAGCTTTCATGGCTTCCTGAGTTTGCATGGCCAGCCGCTCCATCTGGCTGCTCACTTCGCGGATAATATGGGATTTTTCCGCATCCAGGCGGGTGCTCAATTCCTGGCTGACGGCGGCCAAACGGCTATTCAACTCGACCGCGGTGGCAAATTGGGAGAGGCTTTTATTCTGCTCCTCCAGTCTCGTCCGGAGGAGAGTTCGCAATTCCCTGTTTTCCCTCGAAAGCCTTTCCAATTGCAGATTTAACCTGGCCACTTGTTGGCCTAGGTGGGCCACATCCTCCTTCATGTTGGCCAGTTCAATCCTGTCGTTATTTATGTTTTTGGATGAACTTTTCAGCAATGCCGGATACGCCGGATGAATTAAAAAAAGCATCCCCGCCAGAGACAGGATGAAAGTTAAATTTTTTCTTTTTGCACTGAACATTTGCCTGCCCTTGAGATGCTTTTAAAGGTAAACTTTCTCCATCCAAGAATGTCAAATGATTCGTCCGATTGGGGCCTATTTTTTACGCATGAGGAAAGGTTTTGAAGAACTCAGAGGCAGCATCTCTCCGTTTGCGAGCATAGTTCCAGCAGAAATGGGGAAACCTCTGAGGAATTCTTCTGCCGGAAGCGTTCTTCCCCCCGGCCGCTGTAATGTCAAAATACGCAAAACGCCCTTTCCGGTGGCGACTGCGAGGGTTTTGTCCCCTCCATCAACGACTTCGCCCGGTTTGCCACCTGTAGCTCCCTCTAGTAAATCTGCCTGGCCTATTTTAATTCGCATCCTTTCGTATTCAAAGTAGCAGCCGGGCCAAGGCTGCAAAGCCCTTATGCGGTCAACCAATTCATCCGCCGATTTCCGGAAATCGAGGTGTCCGTCGCTTTTCCCCAATAACCTTGTGTAGGATGCCCGGTTGGAATCCTGTTTATTAAATACGGCCTTTCTTTCCAGAATGGCGGGCAGGCATTGGTGGATTAAGGGAACACAGGCCAGGCCCAGTTTTTCCCGCAAGTGGGCGGAGGTATCGTGGGGATTGATGGGGACTTTTTTGCAGTCCAGGGTGGGCCCGGCATCCACCTTGGACGCCATTTGCATGAGGGTGACGCCGGTTTCTTTTTCGCCATTGGCAATGGCGGCCTCAATGGGAGCGGGGCCCCGGTAGGCGGGCAGGATCGAGGTGTGCAGGTTTAATGCGCCCAATGGCGGCAAATCGAGAACTTCCTGCTTGAGAATGTGCCCATAAGACATCACCAGCAGAAGATCACAGCCGGTATTTTTCAGCCATTGGAGGTCGGTAGAGTCAATTCTGCCGGGTTGCCGGATGGTAATTCCCTGTTTTTGAGCCCAAAGTTTTATGGGGTTCGGTTTCAGCTTTAATCCGCGCCCCGAAGGTTTGTCCGTCCCCGTGAAAATGCCAGTCAGGCGCACTTTTTCACTTTGGCGGTAAAGGAGGTCCTCTAAAAGGGGAAGGGCGATGGACTCGGAGCCCATAAAGACTGTTTTGGCCGGTTCCATGCGTAAAGAATGCTACCTCTTGCGGTCAAATTCTTTTTTGATAACCTGGGGCTGGTAAAAGTCCTTGGAACGTTTCGGTTTTTCAGCCAACTGGAAACGCACCGGACAGCCTTTAAGGTTGAATTCGGTATGGAACCCTTTTTCCAGGTAGCGGCGGTAGCGGTCGTCAAGCTTGGCCGCCTGATTGCAGAAAAGCCGGATATGAAAAGGGCGCGAACCGGTTTGCACGGCGTAATAGATTTTGAAACGCTTGCCTTTGGTGAGGGGCGGGCTTTGCCGTTCGATCAGCCTGGCTATGAGGCGGTTGACTTTGGGAGTGGAAAGTTGGGTCGATTGAATTCCGTCCAGTTCCTTGCCACAATGGAGGATTTTGCTGATGGAAAAGCCTTTCAAGGCGGAGACGAAAATTATTGGACTGTCCGGCAAAAAGAATAATTCTTTGTAAATGGCCTCGACGTATTGTTGGCGAAAATCTTTTTCGTTTTCGTAGCCTTTGATCGATTCGCGTCGAAACGAATCCAGTGCCAGGTCCCATTTGTTGACCACCACGGCGAGTGTTTTCCCCGACTTGACGATGTGCCCGGCGAGCGACTTGTCCTGCTTGGTCACTCCGCTCAGGGCGTCGAGCACGAGAAAAACGACATCCGCCCGATCAATGGCACCCTCGGAGCGCAAGGCGGAGAAAAATTCCACCGATGAACTCATTTTTCCGCGTTTGCGCACTCCCGCCGTATCCATGAGGCGAAATTGCCAGAGGTCGCCGTCCTTAGATTTATAATCCATATCCAGGGAAACCGAATCGCGGGTGGTCCCCGGTACTTCCGTCACCACCAGCCGGTTGGATTTAAAGAGCCGATTGCAAATGGACGATTTTCCCACATTGGGGCGGCCCGCGAAGCAAATTTTAGTGCGATTTTCCTCCGACTCTTCCGGCTCCGGCGGTTTCGGCCCGAGCATCTCATCGATGGTTGCGCGCAAATCATAAGCGCCGCGGCCATGCTCAGCCGAAACCAGGTGCGATCGGGCAAAGCCGAGTTTGTCAAAATCCGCACCGAGGGTCTCCTGGCGGTCGGTGTCGATTTTATTGATGACCAGAACGGGATCTTTGCCATAACGGCGCAATTTTTCCGCCACCATTTCATCCATCGGGGTGCAGCCCTCCCGGCCATCCACCATGAAAAGAATGATAGTGGCCGCCTGGATGGCAAAGATCACCTGATCCTCCACCGCCTGGGTGATTACCTCCTTGCCCTCGCCCGCGTCGAGCCCGATGCCCCCCGTGTCCATGAGGATGAAATCGCCGTCCACCTCGGTCGTGTTGACGTCCCGGGTGACTCCCGGTTGGTCGTGTACGATGGCGATGCGCCGCCCAGCGAGGCGATTAAAGAGTCGGCTTTTGCCCACATTGGGGCGGCCCACCAGGGCTACACTGCGATTATTATTCATTGCTTGATTTTAAATTCTCTAAAAACTTTTCGATTCGATTAAGGGCCTCAATGAGCCGTTCATAAGCGGTGGCGAAACTGGCCCTGACGAATCCATGGCCGCTCGGTCCGAAGGCTGTGCCTGGCACCACCGCCACTTTTTGCTCTTCCAGCAACCGACGGCAGAATTGATCGTCGGTCAAACCGGAGGAGCGGATATCGGGAAAAGCATAAAAAGTTCCTTTTGGCAAATGGCAAGGCAAACCCAGCTCATTAAACCGACGGACAACGTAATCGCGCCGGCGGAGGTATTGGGCGCGCATTCCCGCGACCGCTTCTTCGCCGTGCCGCAGGGCCTCCAGAGCCGCCTCCTGGCTGACGATGGGCGCGCAGAGCATCCCGTATTGATGGACTTTCGTGACGGCTTCGATAAGGGCCGCGGGTCCGCAGGCGAATCCGATGCGAAATCCCGTCATGGCGAAAGCCTTCGAGACCCCGTGCAAAAAGAGGGTGCGCTCTTTCATTCCCGGCAGGGCGGCGATGCTCCGGTGTTTTTCACCATAGGTTAGTTCGGCGTAGATTTCATCGGTAATGACCAATAAATCCTTTTCCACGGCAAACCGGCCGATGCCTTGCATGGATTCAGGGTCGAGAACGCCTCCCGTGGGATTGGTGGGGAAGTTGAGGACCAGCGCCTTGCAACCCGGTTGCCAGGCCTCGGCCAGTTTTTTGGGGTTGAGAGAAAAATTATCCTCAGCCGAAGTGGGAATGGGAACGCCTTCGCCGTGGGCGAGCTGTACGCAGGGGAGGTAGGCCACATAGCAGGGCTCGTGGTAAAGCACTTTGTCCCCCGGATCAATAATAGCCCGCAGGGCCGCGTCGAGCCCCTCGGACACTCCCGTGGTGACGACGATTTCATTTTCCGGATGATAACTGAGGCCGAAATGTTCCTCCACATAGGTGGAAATGGCCCGCCTCAACTGGATCAAGCCGAGGTTGTCCGTATAGCTTGTTTTACCGCGCTCAAGGGCAAAAATGGCCGCCTCGCGGATTCGCCAGGGAGTATGGAAATCAGGCTCCCCGATTCCCAGGGAGATCGCTTCCGGCATTTTCGAGACGATGGAGAAAAATTCCCGAATGCCCGAGCGGGGCAGGCTTTGGATATGCCTGGCCACAAAGCGGGAGGTGTCTTCGCTCATGTTTCTCAGGGGCTGACAGGCGGTTTATCGGGGTCGCCGCGTTCCCCTCCCAGATAATAGCCCTGTTCCTTGTAAGCGCGCAGCAGGAAATGCGTGACGGTTGAGAGGACTCCCTCGATAGTGGCCAGTTTCTCCGAGACGAAAGCGGCCACATCATGCAGGTTGGTCCCACTTACAACGCAGAGTAAATCGTAACCTCCAGACATGAGGTAGCAGGTCTCCACTTCGTCGAAACGACTGATTCTTTCACCCATACGATCGAACCCACCCTCGCGCTCCGGCGATATTTTGACTTCGATGAGGGCGCGAACGCAGTCGCCGGCATCAACGTTGGGATGCAGCACTGGGCGCCAACCGAGCAGGATATTTTCCGCCTTAAGTTTTTCCAGCTCGGCCTCCACTTCAGCCGTGTCTATGCCCAGAATTTCGGACATCTGGCCGGTGGAAAGGTTTTCTCCTTCGAGCAGGAGTTTGAGCAAATTGTTCATGAATTCAGTCGGGAGCTGATTAACATTAATGTTTTTATAAATTTATAGCTAAAATATCGCATTGTAATTGACAACTAATAACAGCGAATACCATTTCGCAAACAATTCCTGGAACCGCTTTATAGGTATTATCATCGAAGTGCATGAGTAGGTATTTTCCATATGGCCCGTTCCCATCCGAGACTTTCTTCCATCCTTTCGACAGATAAAAATCTATAGCTTTAATATTCTGTTGCACGCATTTCAGAGCTGCGGGCCGTCCAATATTATTGAGACTTTCGTTGAGCAATGCCGAGCCGATGCCCTGACCTATGACTTTGACGTGTACTGGATTTGTTGGACACGGGATTCTCTTATATTCATTGTTTATTGATTAGTGTGTCAGGCGGCTTGTTTTGGTAAAGGGTTTTGTTTTCTCGTTGCCCCCCATGGGGGGCAAATATTTTCCTCGAATTGGACTGGGCTTTGGTAACTCAGAGAGGAATGTTTGCGATATCGGTTGTAGAAGATTTCCACGTATTCGAAGACAGTTGATCGCAGTTCGCGCTCGTCGGCAAAGTGGCGGCCTCGAATCGTGCTGGTCTTGAAGCGGCCGTAGAACGATTCCATGGCCGCGTTGTCGTAGCAGTTGCCTTGGGCGCTCATGCTCGGCTTCATGCCTAGTTCAGAGACCAGCCTCTGATAGTCGTCGCTGGCGTAGGGGCTGCCCCGATCGCTGTGATGAATAATCCCGGTGCGCAGTGTGCCGCGGGTCATGGCCGCGGCTTTGAGGGCCTTGCCAACCAGCTTCGCGTCGTTGTGGTTGGAAACGCTCCAGCCCAGCAGGCGTCGGCTGAACAGGTCCATCACCGTGGCCAAGTACATCCAACCGGCCAGGGTCCGTAGGTAGGTCGTGTCCGCCACCCAGACCTCGTCGATATGGGTCGGCTGGCCATGCTTTTTAAGCACATTGGGGCTGTAACCATAGGGATGGTTACTGTTGGTTTTTAATGGCTTAAAGCGTTTACTCTGGGTGCTTTTGATTCCCATTTCACGCATCAGACGCAGAGCCCGGTCACGGCCGCAATCGATGCCCTCATCATCCTTCAGATGGCGGTGCATTGGCTGATGCCCATAGCGGCCCTTGGCCTCTTTGTGTACCTTCAGGATCGCCCCCTTGATTCCCTCGTCCTCGATCCGCCGGGCCGAGGGCGCTCGGTGCCTCCAGCAGTAATAGCCACTGCGACAAATCCCCATCGCCGAGCATATTTCCTCGATCTTGAAGCGCCCCTCGTTGTCTTTGACAAACTGGTACTTCATTGTTCGTCCTTGGCAAAGTAGCCCACCGTTTTTTTTAGTATCTGGTTGATCCGCTCCGAGCGGCGCAGCTCTTTGCGAAGACGATCTATCTCGGCCGCCATCTCCTTCGGACTGCTCTGTCGCTTTGAGGTGGCTTCGCCCTGCTGATCGTCCAGATAGAGCCTCTTCCACCTATACAATTGGTTGGTGTTGACCCCAAGTTTGGTCGATACCTCGGTGGCGCTCAGACCATCGAGTATCATCAGTTGAACTGCCTCATTTTTGAACTCTATACTAAAGCGTCTTCTTCCCATGCTTCGATTCTCCATTTAGGAGAATCTCGTGTCCACTTTTTCCAGTGCACATCAGTATAAGTGATGAATGAAGTTATCCGGCTCCCAAACCGAAATAAATCCGACTGGCTTAGACCCATTGGTAGCCACCCAGATTTTTTCCCCCTCGGTGTCCCGGTCAAAATCGTCCTCTTTATACAAAGAGCTATCCATCCAATCGAAGGCGTGCTTCCGGGAGTGGAGGTAGATTTTTCGCAAAGCATTTCTATCGCACTCGCTGAAAAGTCGCGTGTCCATGGTTTTTCCTGAATAATAGTTTCAGGTGTTTTTCAAAATGGTAGCGATGCGCTCGGAAATGCCTTTCCATTGGCTGGCTCCGACGGTCACGGGGGCCCGTCTGCCCAGACCACGTGCCCAAACAGTTTTTAATCCGATCTGTTTGGCATAATCCAGGTCTACCCCGCCGGGTGGAGCGGAGAGGTCCATGACGAGCGCATGCGGCGGGAGTTTATCGAGAACAGAGGGTGTTACAATGCGTGCCGGTACGGTGGAAAAGAGGATGTCTAATTGAGGGGCCAACGATTCCAGGTCATCGGTGTGGGCTGCATCGGCTCCGGCATTGAGGGCGTCCGCTCTGGCTTCCGCTTTTCTGGCCGCCAGGGTGACGTTTGCCCCCAGCAGGACCAGAGTCCGCGTGAGCATGGCGCCGATATTGCCGTAGCCGACAACGCAGACTTTTGACCGGTGCAGGGTCCTGTCGGTGTTTTCGATGGCCAATTGAAGGGCTCCCTCAATAATGGCGTGCATCCGCAGGAGCATCAGCTCCTTGTCCGATTCGTATTCATGCAGCCCGATGCCGAGCGATTCAGCGGTTTGTTTGAGCGCTTCGTCGGGGGTCCCCAAAATTATATGGGCGCCGGTGTCCATGACACTTAAAAGATCGCCATCCAGCAGAATCGATTCGGTGGCGAAAAGAGAACCATCCACACTCATACCGGGAATCGGGAAAAGGGCAAAATGGGCTCCTTTGAGGGCATCCCGGGCGCTGTCCGATTTTTCCACCCCTTCGATTCCGCCGTCCGGCCAGGGAAATCCGAAAGCCAGCACCTTTGCCCCGGCAGCAGCGGCCAGGCGGGCAATTTCGCGCTCCCTCTCATCTCCGCCCACTACGGCGATCCGCAGGCGACTCCAATCGACGGAATCCTGGATTTTACTACCTTTTATCATTTAACCCCTGATTTTTTCCAACAAGCCCTCTTTGTCGAGCCCCGCTATGCCCATTTTTTGGGCGTTCCTTCCCGTCGATTGGAAATCCTTTCCGGTCAGTATTTCGCCCAGTTTCAGGAGGGATTCGGCAGCGGGAGTTTTCACTCCGGCGATTTGCGCCAGGGCCAGGAACGGGACCAGGCCGTGCCCGAAATCCTCCCTATAATAGCGATGTCCGAGCGAATCGGGCGCTTTGATTTTGCGGTTGGCTTTGCCCCCGGTGATGGCCCGGACCAGATCGCCTCCCTCCGAATGCGACTTTTCCACCGTTCCGAGGGCCGTCATTTCATCGATTAATTGGGGTAAATTATGCCCGAAAGCATTTGCCGTGGCCAGCCTCTCGTCATCGAGGTTTTTCATGACACGGGCCACACCGGGGGTCATTCCCTCGACATAAAAAGTGAAATCGCCGCCGGTGGCCTCGATCCAGGCCGATCCCAGCACGGCGCAGGGCGGATGCAGGACCAGATTTACATTGGCCAGGCCGGTGGCCAGGATGTCCCCTACAATGTTGGCCGCCGGGTAAAGCTCTGCGCCCCAGCGAAGCGCTTCCCCGCCCCCCGGGAGGGCAGCCAGCCGAATGCTTTTGGCCGCGCTGGTGATGATCACCCGGTTCTCCCGGTATTTTCTGGCCACATAGGTGAGGGTGGAAAATTCAGCCAGGGGGGGCGGACGCATTCCGCGTTCCCTGAAAACATTCTCGAACTCCAGCGCGCCGCCTGTGTGTCCGGGATTGAGGACAATCGGCGTGGAGGTGAATCCGGCATCGGCAATGGCGTGGGCCATCGCCGAATGGGCAAAGGTCGGCAGGCAAACCAGAAAAACTTCGGCTCCTTGCAGAACGGCCGGCAAATCGGTGGAAATGAGTTCGGGTTTGGCCAAGCCTTCTCCCAGGATGCCCTCGTACTCGACCCCGCCGGTTTCCCGCAAGGCATCAAGGGGGCACTGCGAACGGTTCCAGAGGCGTACCTCACGGCCGCGGGAAATCTGTTCGGCCACCGCCGAAAGGCCGCCCGCCCCGGCGCCCAATATGGCTACGGCGCTCATTTTTCGGCGTATTTTTCCAGCTTGGCAAGGTCCACCTCGACGCCCAGCCCTGGGCCGTCTGGGGCCATGACTTGGCCGTCCTGGAACCTGAATGGCTCCGTCACAATATCGTCCAAGTAGTAAATACCGGCGATATCCGGCCCTGGCGCGCCCTCCGGTTTGGTAACCGGGCATACGCTGGGCAGGATGGCATTTTTGAGGGCCGTTCCCAGGTGGAGGTTGGCCGCGTTGCCAATTCCCAATTCGATGGAGCCTCCGATATCGCAATAAATCCCCAGGGTGTCGGCGAAATCGGCCTGCTGTTTGGCCCGGTAAAGGCCGCCCGGCTTGGTCACGTAGCAGGAAAAACAGGCGGCGGCTTCATTTTCATGCAATTCCAGAATATCCCCGACCGTCCAGGCCGACTCGTCGGCCATGACCGGGGTGTCGATGCGCGCGGCCACCTTGGCCAGACCCTCGATACCCGCCACCGGCTGTTCGCACAGAAAGATGCCATATTCCTCCTGTCGGCGGGTCACCTCGACGGCCTCCTGAATGGTGGCGTAGCCCTCGTTGCCATCAACCCGGATGCGTACCTCGTCTCCCAGTTTTTCCCTTAATTTTTGGACCAATTCCACATCTCTGGCGGGATCGAGGCCGGTTTTGCATTTGAGGGTGCGTGCCCCTTCGGCCACGGCTTGTTCCGCTTCGGTCACGCAGCGGTCGTTGTCCATGATGCCGAGGGAGTGGGCGATTTCGATACCATCGCGGTGGCGGCCCCCAAGGAGAGTGGAAACGGGCACTCCAAAGGCCTTTCCGGCGATATCGTAACAGGCCATGTCGATGGCCGCCTTGGCATAGGGATGGCCTTTGGCCGCCCGGTCCATTTGGGCATGCAGGACACCCATCTGCCTGGGATCCATACCTTTGATGGCGGGAAGCAGGTGATCCATGATGAGGTGTTTGACCGTTTCCGGGGATTCGCCGTAATAACGCATGGCGGCCCCGCCCCAAGTCATTCCGGCGGGCGCTTCGCCCCAGCCGCTGAGGCCCTCGTCGGTGTCGACCCGTACGATGGCATGCCGCCCTATGGGAGCGACCATTTTACTGGCCCAGGTGTGGTGGCGGCGGTTGGGGATGGCCACAATTGTTACGGTGCAATCGACGATTTTCATAGTACCTCACTGATCGAAAATCGTTTTTATCTCAATTAAAATCTGATTGCCAGCAGAGGAGGCGTAAAAACATAATCATCGCCCATACCCTTGCCAGGAATCCGGCAAAGGTTGTTTTCAGCGAAAAAGGAGTGAATTAAATAAAATGCCAGTAGTAACTGTTCAAATGTGGCCGGGCCGGACAACCGAGCAAAAACGGGCCCTCGTCAAAGCCATCACCGATGCCATGGTCGAACACGCCAATGCCAGACCGGATGCCTTGCATGTGGTCTTACAGGAAGTGCCCCTGGAAAACTGGGGACGGGCCGGTGTGCTCGGCGTCGATCGAGTGGATTTGAAAAAGGATAAAAAGGAGGGAGAGGTAGAAGGGCAGGGCGTCGATGAGTCTTGATTTACTCGATCCGGGTAAAACCGCGCTCATTGTCATCGACATGCAGAATGCCTTTGCCCACGAAAAGGGGACTCTGGGCATTTCCGGGGTAAACATCGAGCCGGCCCGTGAGGCCGTCGAACCGATTTCCCGATTGGTCAAAGGCTGCCAAAAAGCGGGTGTGCCGGTTCTGTGGACCTTACAGGAACATTTTCCCGCTGAAAAGGACCACCGGCGCGGAAAAAAAAGGCTTCCCTCGCACACTTCGAAGCGCAAAACGGTTTCCGCCCTGGCCAGAAGCTGGGACGCCCAACTACTGGACGAACTGGCTCCGTTGGCAGACGATCCTTCGCTCATCATTCGCAAACACCGCTTCGGTGGATTTTATGAAACGCGTTTGCAAATCGTCCTCGAAATGCTGGGGGTGGAGGCGCTTTTAGTGACCGGAGCCACTGCCAATGCCTGCGTCGAGACGACGCTGCGCGAGGCCTATTTGCGCGATTACGATGTGGTCGCGGTGACCGATTGCATCGCCGGGGTATCAGCCGAATGGGAAAAACCGGCCCAGGAAGTCTGGGCGCATTATTTGGGTATATTGGCCGATTCCTCAGCCGTTCTGGAATGGATTGAAAACGCGGGCGGCGCGCGCAACTTGGGTCTGGCCCATCTATTGTTGAAAGTGAGCAACCTCGAAAGATCGCGACGGTTTTATGTCGAAATGCTCGGCTTTAAGGTGCGTCCCGATGCCTCGCCGCTGCCCGACGGGCGTCCCCTCGTGGTGATGGAGCAGGGTCTAGGCCTTACCATTGGCGGCGATGGCCAGGGCCAGGTGGATCATATCGCCTTTGAAGTGCGTGGGGTGGCGGAGTTTGCCCAACGCGTTAAAGAGGCCGGAGTTCCCATCTTCCGCGATCTTGGCCCCGGCGCCTACGGCTTGACCATTTACGTAAAAGATCCCGATGGCAACATCATCGAAATTTTTGAGAAAAATCCTCGTTAAAACGGGATTTTAGGGTGTCAGATTGAGGGTGGGGGAAACGGAAAAACCGTTTTTATTCCGGCCAGGGTTTCCTCGGTTGTGTGGTCGCCGGGAACGCATTCAAACCCGACTGGTCCGTCCCAGCCGAGGGCCTGCATTTCCCGCCAGATGGCGTGGATGTCGATTTCACCCGAACCGGGCATGCCACGCCCTGGAACATTGGCGATGTGAATGGCTCCCGCCTTGTCGATGGTGCGCCGCAGGTTTTTGATGATGTTCCCTTCGTTGATCTGCTGGTGGTAGAGATCGAAAACGAATTTCAGGCGCGGATAATCGATGCGTTTGACCAGTTCGTAGGTATCGACGGCGCTGCGCAAGAGGTAGCCCTGGACGTCGTCCTGGGAAAGAGGCTCGATGAGCAGATCGACATCGACCCCGGAGTTGGCGGCCAGTTTGGTCACTTTTTTGACGCCTTGGTCGAGGTTTGCCCAACGTTCTTCATCGGTTAACGGGCGGGAATGGGGAACCACGATTCCCCCGTGGCCCACCTCGTCGGTCTGCAAAAAGAGGGCTTTGACACCCGTTCGCGCGGCCATATCGAGGGACTCCTTGAATTGTTCGAGGACCTTTTCGTGGTCTGCGGCGTCGCAGAGGGAACCTTTGCGTGAACCGAAAACCGAATTGACGAAAATTCCGTTGTCCTGGGCCACCTGGGCCAGATGGTTGATATCCTTGTCGATCCAGTCCCAGAAATCGACACCGTTGAAACCGGCCTGGGCGGCGGCGGGGATGCGTTCCTCGACGGGCAGTTCATTCCAGAGGAACTGGTATTGGGGCATCCCGGCGATAGATTCGACCATGGCGATGTATTCCATTTTCAAATTCCGACCTAATTAAAATTATGGGTTAGGTTTATGTTTGCGGGAAACGTTTACTGTAATGGGAGGCGCCAGAGGTTGGAAATATGCCAGCACTATTTTTGTCTAGTCAATGACTTTAATCCGGTGCAAAATCTTATCGAATGAAAGCCGATCTTGTAATCCGTAATGCCAGGGTGGTGGACCACAAAGGCGAGTTTTTTAGTGGTATCGCCGTGTTGGGAGAAAAAATCCTTTTGACCGGCACAAACGATGCCCTTCCCGAGGGGCGAAGGGAGATCGATGCCGAGGGGCGTTGCCTGATGCCGGGCGTGATCGACCCGCACTGTCATCTGGGGGTCAATTACCCTTATGATGAGGACATGCGCTCCGAAAGCGCCCAGGCGGCCCGCGGGGGGTTGACCACTTTTTTCCTCTATATCCGTAATAAGGAGCCTTCCTATATTCCATTTTATCATGACCGGCGGTCGGTGGGGGAGGCGAACTCCTGCCTCGATTTTGGTTTTCATTTCGGTATTCAGCGGGAGGAACATATCCATGAAATCCCACGTATCGCGGAGGAAACGGGGGTGCAGTCTTTTAAACTTTATTTTGGCTACGAGGCGGACAATCCCATCGGTATCGTGCCCGCCACGGATGGCTGGGTTTATGGGGCCATGCAGAGGGCGGCCAAGCTGCCTCGGGGCAAGGTATCCGTGCATTGCGAAAACACGGCCATCGCCACCTGGTTGAAAAAAGAGCTGATGGCCACGGGACGCCAGGACCTGGGGGCTTTTACGGAATCGCGCCCGGCATTTTGCGAGGAGGAAACCATTGGGCGCATGATTTTTCTGGCGGAGTTGACCGGCTGCCCTCTTTATATTGTCCACACGACGATTGGCGTAGGTCCCATTATGGGAGCCGAGGCGCGGGCCCGGGGCGTCGATGTGACGATCGAGACCTGCCCGCACTATCTTACGCGGACGGCTTATGATGAGGACCTCGATATGCGGGCCAAGATTTCCCCGCCTTTGCGCGATGAGAAGGAAAAGGAAATGCTTTGGGAGGGGGTTTTGAATGGTTCGGTGCGCAGTCTCGGTAGCGACCATGTGCCGTTTTTCCCAAAAAAAGGAGAGGATTTGTGGACGGAAAAACCGGGTATCGTCTCCTTTCCCTGGGAACTGCCGCTGATGCTTTCGGAGGGCGTTCACCGGCGGGGTTTGCCGCTGTCCCGGCTGGCCTACCTCAATTCCGCTGGGCCGGCCCAGCATTTCGGTTTTTACCCGCAAAAAGGCTCCCTCCTGGCCGGAACCGACGCCGACCTCGTTCTGGTTGATTTGGACGAGGAGCGGGAAGTCGTCCACACCGGCAACGGAACCTGTATCTACGAAGGAATGAACCTCAAAGGCTGGCCCGTCCTGACCGTCTCAAGGGGCCGCATCATTTACGAAAACGGTGAAGTGGATGAAGATGCCTACGGCCACGGATTGTGCGTCAACGTCCCCGAAAAGTAATGATTTTCCCCGTCCTCAACATCTTCCTCTTCGCCTTCCTCTCCCTCATCCTCCCGACTTAATTTGAGACTCTGATAATGGCAAAATTCGTTCTTACGAAACCGATGACACCGGAAGATATAATCAAAGATTAGTGCTACAATGTCGAGTTCACTCGCGCAGCTTGTCCGCGCGATTCTCGGAAAGCAGTATTGGACACAACACTCAGGCTACTGTATTCACTCCTTCCAGTCTTCCCATTGAGGTGCGCGTGCTTTGCTGATTCCTACCCTGCTATAGATAACGGCGTGATTAGTTTTGAATGGCCACGCACATTCGATACGCTTTTCGCGCTGCTTGTTACGAAAAATCAATCCCCTGGGACGTTGTGTACCCCAAAAAACTGAGTTGTCGGGTTTTCCGAGGAGGAGGCTAAAATGCACACCGGCAACGCGAAACTTAACTGCCTTAACTTCCCTTGTGTCGGTGTTGGTGAGCATTTCGAGAAAAAATTCCGTGGCCAGAACTTGATTTCCTGAGGGCGTTGGGACATACAGACCCCAACCATCAGGCCATGTCCCACCCGACAATAATTGACACCACTTGGTCGGGACGGTCCCATTGTTGAAGTCCATTCCCACCGCCAAGCCACACATAATTTTCAGAAACCATCGTTCGACCAACATACCGTCAACCGTTGTGACGGCTGGCAAGGTTTCTGGTCGTTTATCTGCTGCATCGATTACTTGAAAAAATTCACCAGCCATATTGTCGAGTTCGCTGAGAGCGGAGTTGTGCGTCTCGCAGAGAATATTCGAGATAAGAGATTTGATACCGAAGCACTGAAGAGTTTGTTTTGGTTGAAGCGGAAGCCCGCTGATTTGGACGTTCCCAGTGCCACTAATAGCATTTAGCACAGTAGCGGAAATGTAGTGCTCGCCGGAGATTTTTCCTCCGCATTTACCATGACCTTGAAGAAAACAACTGCTCATGCCGTTCGTCCATGTGGTGCCCAACTAGATAGAGGCTGTCCCAAAAATATAAAGATTTTATAGTCAACTGGATGACGTTGATAAAAAGAGCCGGAAAGAGCAAGTTTTTGCTCGATCCGGCCAAAAAAGGGTTCTATAATTGAGTTAGCGAAAATCAATATAGCCCTTTCTATGAAAAATATAGCCATCCAATGCCTCCTGCGTCCAGCTTTAACTGTGGTCGACCGGTGCCTCGATTACGATAACTTCCGCGCCACCATTGATCGAATCGATCGGCTGCTGATCGACTCGGAGGTGGAATCGCAGGCCATTGAGCTGGCCTTGGAGGGGTGGCCGCCAATGGGTCTAAAGGCCCGGCGGCAGCGGGCCAGTTTTGCCATCAAGGCACTGCGCATGGATACGCTGGGCCGTCTGCTCGGAGGGATTTCGTTTCGGCATTTGTCGCGGGCTCTGGGCAGCAGCGATCTGTTGGCCGACTTTTGCCGTGTCCGGCAGATCGATGGCATCAGGGGCATCTCCAAAAGCACCCTGGAGCGGGCCTCGAAGTTTTTCAGCGAAGAGCAGTTGAGGGCCTTGCACCGGACCTTGACTGAGGTGGTGGGCGATGCCCTTCTGGCCCGGCAGGTGGGATTGGACAAGCCGATTGACACCACCATTTGCCTGATCGACGGCACCTGTTTGGAGGCTAACATTCATTGGCCGACGGACTGGGTATTACTCAAGGATGTAGCCGGCACGTTGCTCAAAGCGATCCGGCTGATCCGCGAGAAGGCCGGTTTGCGCCATCGCATGCCGATCGAACCGGAGCCCTTGGCTCGGCAGATGAATCGGCTGTGCATACAGATGACCCACAGCCGGCGGCGAAAGGACAGCGCGCGGCAGCGCAAGGGTATCTTGAGGCAGATTCTTGAGGCAGATGAAAAAGCTGCTCAAACGGATCGGGGAGCATGCCCGCAGTCACCGGGAATTATTGCAAGCCTGCTGGGAGCAAAGCGATTACAGCGAAAAACAGGTCCAACAGATCCTCGCCCGGATGGAGCGCATGAGCGAGCAAATCCCGGTGGTCATCAAACAGGCGCACGAGCGGATCATTGGCGGCCGCCAGGTGAAAAACGCAGAGAAAGTCTTGAGTGTTTACGAACTCGATGTGCAGGTGATTGTGCGAGGTAAAGCGGGCCAAGAGGTCGAGTTCGGCAACACCCTGTTTTTGGGAGAAAGCGTTGAAGGGTACCTGCTGGACTGGAAACTCTACGGCAGCCGAACTCCAAGCGAAAATGAACAAATGCTAGAGAGTTTGCAAAGACAGAACCGCTTCAACCTGGAAGAACCCATAGCGGCCATGTGCGCGGACCGGGGATTTGCCTCCCAGCGGGCCCGCCGGCAGTTAGCCCAGGAGGGAATCTACGACGCGCTCTGTCCACGCGATCCGAAGCAGTTGAAAAAACGGATGGAGGAACCACTGTTCAGACAATTGCAAAAGCGCCGGGCCAGCACCGAAGGGCGGATCGGGGTATTGAAGAATCGCTGGCAGGCCGGGCGGTTGCGCAGCAAAGGCTTTGCCAACCGCTCGATCAGCGTAGCCTGGTCGGTACTCTCGCACAACCTATGGAAAGTAGCCAAGATGCTGGCCCAGCAAGACGAACTAAAAACCAAAGCGGCGGCCTAGAGAGCGGAAAAGCAAGGACAATACTTTTTCACAGCCTTACTGTCGGCTCATACAAAGAAAACCAGGCAACCGGACCCCAAAACCAGTATCCTAACGTCATAGGAGAGCAAAGTTGATACTCTCCCAAATGCAAATACCTCTAAAATGAGCGCCTATCAAAAGCCCTCGCAAAAATCACCCTTTTGGGACAGCCTCTAGATATAGGCAGAATATACGCTGATAGAATTAAGTTTATTATTATTACTACCTATATTTTAATAATTTAATCGTAGAGGGTTGTGGTGGTGGGGATGTTTTCTTTTATTAGGCCTGCTCGATTGGATATTTGGATGGCTCTTTGGCGGGCTTCCTGGAATAGTTTTGGTTCGTCGAGAGTGAGGATTTTGCCGTTTTTGTAGAGGGTTTTTCCGTCAACCCAGGTTTGGGCGATGGAGGCGGGGGAGGCGGACCAGACGAGGGCCTGGAGGGGGTCGAGGTAGGGCGTCCATTCGTAGTGGTTTAGGTCGAATAGTATGAAGTCGGCTTTTTTGCCTTTTTCGAGGGAGCCGATTTGGTCGTCCCAGTTGAGGACGCGGGCGCCTTCGATGGTGGCCATGCGGAGGGCGCGGCGGGCGCCGACTTGAGTGGAGTCGATGCGGGCGTCTTTGAAGAGGCCGGCGACGACGAACATCTGGCGCATGAGGTTGAGGTTGCCGGAGGCGGAAACGCCGTCGGTGCCGAGGCCGACGCTGACGCCGGCATCCATCAATTCCGGGTATTTGCCGATTTTGGCGGCCCCTTTGCCCAATTTCAAGGAGGAGGAGGGGCAAAAAGCGATCTTGGTGCCGTGTTTGGCGAGGAGGGCGATTTCGTGGTCGGCCACGGCCAACCCGTGGGCGATGACGAGGTTGTCCCCCAGGCCGTTGTTTTTCTCGATGCGGGAAATGGGCCAGAGGTTATGCTTTTTTTGGCAGGCATGGGCCTCCTCGATGCTGGTGGCGAGGTGGTAGGTGGTGCCCACGCCGAGCTTTTCGGCCAAGGCCCGCGCGCCCACATGGAGGTCGAGGGTGCAGGGTTCCTTGCCTTCGATGTTGACCCAGCAGCGGATTCTGCCGTCGGCTGAATTATTCCATTGCTCGACGCAATCTCCGAGGGTCCGCAGGGCAGTTTCGGTATCGGGAAAAAAATGATGCTGCACCATCTCGTCGGACCAGCCGGGGGGAATTTTTTCGGGCGGATTGTCGGCCGCATGACGCCCGGTGATGCCCCGGATGCCCGTCTTCTGCATGGCCCGCACGGTGACCCCTGGATCGTTTTGCGCGCCCATGTCGAGCAGGCAGGTGGTGCCGCAGCGCAGCATTTCACCGACCCCGAGAAGGACGCTGACATATTCGTCCTCATCGGTCACGTGGGCGTAGAAGGGTTTGGCCCAATGAAATACCCAGGCTCGGGTGTTGAGGTTGTCGGGAAAAACCCCGCGCGAAAGCGTTTCCGAAAGGTGCACGTGGGTATCGACAAAACCGGGGCAGAGGCCCTTGCCGGAGCCGTCAATGATCTCATCGAAGGACTCGCGGCTGTGGCGGCCGAGGACATCATGAGCGGGGCCGATATCCTCGATGCGGTCGTTGTTGACGACCATTGCGGCGGGGGAAAAGACGGTGTCGCGGGCGTCCACGGTGAAGGCGAAGCTGAGGTTTTCGATTAAGGTGCGCATGGGGGGGGTTGGATGCTGGATTCTGGATGCTTTAAGAAATGGGTAGCAGCTGGTCGGTGTTGGCGTAGTTTGACAGGAGTTCGGAACCGGTTTCCGTGACGAGAACCATATCTTTGTTTTGGAGGCCGAAGCCGTGGCCGGTTTTATAGACGAGGGGCTCGATGCCCAGGACCATGCCCGCTTCGAGCGGGGTGTCGGCATATTTGCCCAGATAGGGCTCCTCGTGAAGGTGCAAACCGATGCCGTGCCCAACGAAAGATATCGGCGGGAGGTTAAGGGCGGAAAGTTTGGCGATAAAGTCCTCGTAAATGGCGCGGGTGCTTTGGCCCGGTTTGATCATTTCCAGGATGCGGTATTTGCACTCCACCAAATGTGCCCAGATGCGTTCGGCGTGTTGGGGCGGTTGGCCGACAACGGCGGTTCGGCAGACACCCGCATGGTAACCGCCGATGATGGAGAAAATTTCCACCCGGCAGATGTCGCCATTTTTTAGAATGCGTTGGGTCGGGCCCACGTTGGGAAAAACGCTGCGCTCCCCCGTGGCCACGATCATGAGCTTGAAATGCTCCGCTCCGGCGGTGTAAACCCCCCGGGTGAGAGCTGAGGCGATGTCCATCTCCGTGCTACCCACGCCGACCGCCCGGTAGGCATCGGTAATGGATTGATCGGATATGCGAGAGAGGCGGCGCAGAAGATCGATTTCCTGGGGCGTTTTTATTTGCCGGAGCCGGTTGTAGAGGCTCTCGGCGGGGGCGAATTTCGCATTGGGCAAGAGTTTGCTGAGTCGCGCAAAATCTCCCGCTGGGAGGTAATCCATTTCGACGCCGAGGCGGCCCTTGGCCAGGCCGAGGTCGTTGAGGAGGGCGGCCAGTGTTTCCATGGGATCATCCGTAAATTCCCCCCATACGCGAATTTCAGCACCTTTTGCGGCCCGGTTTCGGACGGTGCTTTCCTCCATATCGACGACCACAAGGGCGGATTGTCCGTCAGCCTTAACGATGGCCAGGGCGTGCCGCCAGCGCAGGATGGGCTGGGAGGGAATCGTGAACCCGGTCGTGTAAGCGAAATTTTCCGGAGAAATGGCGATCAAGGCGTCAAAGCCCGCCTCGGTCATGGCCTTCATCTGACGCTGGACGATTAATTGATTCATAGTGGGTTCCCTTCCAGCCAAGGAAATTTTCGACTGTCTGACCAGAGTTAATTTTTTGTTTGTCTAGGATTGTCCCATCAGGTAACTACGACCCTCCCTTAGGCAAAACTCGAATAGTTAAACAGAAATTAATTTAATTCAAAATATGAGCATTGAAGGAAGAGTCGCCTTAGTAACCGGGGGAGGGCAGGGCATCGGGCGTGGAATTGCCGAGCGCCTGGCCAAAGACGGGGCCACCGTCGCCATTGCCGATTTGAACGGGGAAACGGCCGCCGAGGCTGCTTCCGATATTGTAGCCAGCGGAGGCAAGGCGCTTGCCGTGGTTATGGATGTGGCCAAAGAATCGAGTGTCAACGAAGCAGTGGAAAAAGTTGTGGCCGAGGTTGGGCCGGTTTCGATTTTGGTCAACAATGCGGGGATTTTTCGCGACACCCCGGCCCTGGAGGTCTCTTTGGATGAGTGGAATTTCAATCTCGCGGTTATGCTGACGGGGCCCCTGCTTTGCGCCAGAGCAGTCGGGCCAGGCATGATTGAGCAGCGTTGGGGGCGCATCATTAACATGGCTTCGCTGATGAGTTTCGTAGCTTATGGGCGCGATGTAGGTTATTGCACGACGAAGACGGGACTGCTGGGCTTGACCCGTTCCCTGGCGGCCGAACTGGCCAAACACAATGTGCTGGTCAACGCCATTTGCCCCGGAAATATCATGACGCCCATGCTGGAGGAAACGGGGCGGCTGGTTGAACTGCGCGATGGCATGGAGCCGGGTCAGTTTATCCGGGAGCGGTCCAACGACATACCGTTGGGGCGGCTGGGGCAGCCCGAGGACATCGCCAAAATGGCCTCTTATCTTTGCAGTGAAGATGCCGACTACGTCACCGGCCAGTCCCTGCACTTAAACGGCGGTCTATATAACACCTGATTTATTTATTTTTGTTTTTTTCTAATAAATCAGAAACATGAACGTATATACAGTAGATCATCGCTCTTATATGCTAAAAATTTTTTAATTATGCCAAAAAACAATCTCCAAAAATATAATCCCGATTTTCTGGTCCGGCTTTACCGTGAAATGGTTCTTATCCGGCGTTTCGAGGAACGTGCCTCGGAGCTTCGCAATGCCGGGCATATTCCTGGTTTCCTGCATCCTTATATCGGACAGGAGGCGGTCGCGGTGGGGATTTGCGCGGTCCTGGGCGAAAATGATTTCATTGCCAGCACCCATCGCGGGCATGGGCATATTTTGGCGCAGGGCGGCGAGCCGAAATACATGTATGCCGAACTTTATGCCCGGCAGGACGGTTATAACAGGGCCAAGGGGGGGTCTCTGCACCTCGCCAATATCGGGCTTGGTATCATCGGGGCCAACGGCATCGTGGGCGGTGGCCTACCGCTGGCGGTGGGCGCGGCCCTGGCCATCAAGCGGGCCAACGAGGCCGATTACCCCGGTTCGGAAAAATGCAAGGGAGGTGTCTCTGTGGTGTTTTTCGGTGACGGCGCCTCCAACGAGGGCTCTTTTCACGAATCCCTCAATCTGGCCGCTCTGTGGAAATTGCCGGTAATTTTTGTTTGCGAAAACAACCTTTACGGGGAGTTTACTTCGCAGGAAAAACATCAGACGATCAAAGATATTGCCTCGCGATCTTCCTCTTACAACATGCCGGGCCTCATCGCCGACGGCAATGATGTGCTCGATACTTTCCACGTCATGACGACAGCGGTTGACAATGCCCGAAAAGGGAAGGGGCCCACCTTGCTGGAGTGCAAGACCTACCGGCACCGAGGTCATTACGAGGGTGATATGGGCCGTTACCGGCCCGAGGAGGAAGTGGCATTCTGGATGGCCAAAGATCCCATTAACAATTTCGGCAAACGTCTCCTGGAGGAATCCGTAGCGACGGAAGAGAAGTTGAAAGAATTGGAAAGCGAAATCGGCAAACAACTGGATGAAGCGGCGGAATTTGCCGGCAACTCACCTCATCCCGATGCTGAGGAAGCGCTCGACCATGTATTTGTGGAAAGCTATAACGGGAGGGCCTTGTTATGAGCAAAACAAAGACCCGTAGAATCAGTTATTCGCAGGCCATCAACGAGGCGTTGAGTGAGGAAATGGAGCGCGACCCTTCGATCCTGATGCTGGGGGAGGATGTCGCTGAACCCGGAGGCGTTTTCGGCGTGACGAAAGGGCTTTACAAGAAGTTTGGGACTTCGCGAGTGCTCGACACGCCCATTTCCGAAGAGGCCATGGTCGGCGCGGCACTGGGCGCTTCGCTTCTGGGTGTTCCTACCATCACGGAAATCATGTTCAGCGACTTCGTCACACTGGCCATGGACCAGTTGGTCAACCAAGCGGCTAAATTTCATTACATGACGGGCGGGCGCACCAGCGTACCCATGTTGATCCGCATGGTTACAGGCACCGCTGGGGCCGCTGCGGCCCAACATTCCCAAAGCCTGGAAGCCTGGTTTACCCATACACCGGGTCTCAAGGTGGTCACAGCTTCCACTCCTTATGAGGCCAAAGGTTTGCTCAAAAGCTCCATCCGCGACCCCGATCCGGTCCTGTTTTTTGAGCACAAGCTGCTCTACAATAGCAAGGGCAAAGTCCCGGAAGAGGAATACACCTTGCCGCTGGGAGAGGGAGCCGTCATGCGTGAGGGATGCGATGTCACCGTTGTGACCTACCTCAACATGCTACCCAAAGTCCTCCAGGCAGCCAAAAAGCTCGACCGTGAAGGGATTTCGGTGGAGGTCTGGAATCCGCGCAGCCTGGTGCCGTTTGACCGCGAGGGCCTGGGGCGGGCGATATGCAAAACCGGCCGTCTCCTGATTGTCCATGAAGCGCCCCAGCGCAGTGGATTCGGGGCGGAAATCGCAGCCATCGCGGCGGAGGAATATTTCCAGCACCTGAAGGCGCCGGTTTGCCGGTTGGGCGGAGCCAACACCCCCATGCCCTATGCTCCGGAAATGGAAAACCGGGTCGTTCCCCAGGTGGAAGACATTATGGAGGCGGTGCGCAAAATTTTTAATAACTAAATTTAAAAAACCGGGAGATTGATTCTATTATGGCGGAGACGGTAAAATTACCCAAATGGGGCCTTACCATGGAGGAGGCCACCATTGTCGAATGGCTGGTGGAGGAGGATGAAAGTGTTGAAAAAGGGGAGATAATTGCCGAAGTGGAAGCCGAGAAAGCCAATATCGAGCTGCCCTCGCCCTGTTCCGGCGTGGTGGCTAAAATCCTGGTCGAGGACGGAGAGGTGGCCGCTGTCGGCGATCCCCTCATGATCATCGCCTCTTCCGCGGAGGAGGCCAGTGCCATTCGGGAAAAAGAGGATTCCTGAGCGGAAAAAAAATGGGCCCAGGGCTTTTATTTTGTTATGAAAATTTACCAAATTCCCGTCTGTGGGGGGAGTGAACGGGTCGTCACCGAGAGCTATTTTGATATAACGAATCCCGCCAATGGCGAGATCGTCTCCCGCATCCCGAAAATGACGGCCACCGATGTGGACCGGGCCGTTTCCGCCGCCACCGGGGCCATGGACGAAACCGATTGGGCCCATGATGGCGTCCTGCGGGCCAAAGTCATGCTGCAATGGGCCGACCGGCTGGAGGGAAATATAAAGTCCATTGCCCGACAACTGACGCTGGAAAACGGAAAACTGATCGGCGAGGCGACTTACGAAGTTAGCAGCCAGGTGGGAGTTATACGCTATAACGCCGGACTGGCCCGCACGGTGAGTGGGCGGTCCCACTCGCTCGTGCGCGATTCCTTTGCGGTGGTGGCGCGGGAACCGATAGGAGTGGTAGCCGTCATTTCGCCCTGGAACTGGCCCGTTACCCTGATGATCCGCGACCTTGCGCCGGCCCTGGCGGCCGGGAATGCCATTTTGGTCAAACCAGCCTCGCAACCGGCGGGAGTGAGCCTGGACGTTTTGCGTCTGCTAATTGAAGAGACGGATTTGCCTTCGGGCATTGTTCATGCCATTACTGGGTCCGGGCGGTCTGCCGGACAGGCTATGGTAGTGCATCCGGGGATCGACATGATCGCCTTTACGGGGGACAGCTCAACCGGCCGCAACATTATGCGGGACGCCTCGCCAACTTTGAAAAAAACGGCGCTCGAACTGGGTGGTAAATCGCCCATGGTGGTCTGTGCCGACGCTGGTGAGCGCGGTTTTCACAACCACTTCCGGGCAGATCTGCACGGCCCCGTCCCGACTGCTGGTGGAGCGCGCCATTGAGGATGAACTTTGCGGGCGGCTGAAAGAAGCGATATCAACCATCCGCGTAGGAGACGGCCTGGACCTGGCCTCCCAAATGGGCCCGCTGACCACCGGGGATCAATATAGAAAAGTTCTCAAATTCATGGAAATGGGCCGTCAGGAATGCCGCTTGGTGGCGGGCGGGGAAACCTTGCAGGATGAAAGCTTGGCCAAAGGCAATTTTGTGGCCCCAGCCATTTTTACTGACGTGGCGGATGATTCACCCCTCAATCGGGAGGAAATATTCGGGCCCGTGCTGGTGATCAAGGCATTTGAGGGAGACGAAGAAGCCATTGCCCTGGCCAACGACACCGAATTCGGATTGGCTTCGGCCGTTTTTACGGAGAATGTGCACAGGGCCTGGCGCATCGCCCGCGCCATCAAAGCGGGAACCGTTTGGGTGAACACCTATAACCGGTTTTACCCGGAGGTCGAAGTGGGCGGCTACAAGCAGAGCGGTATCGGGCGTATGGCCGGTCTTGATGGGTTGCTCGAATTCACCCAAACCAAGTTCATCAATTTCGACAGTATTGCGCCCCAGGGCTGACTTCGCCCCATGCGGGCATTGATTTTATCGTTGTCCGAACGGTTTTTGCCTGATTGAGTAGGGGAACTGTTTTCGGCGTCAAGCGCCAGCAATGAAGATTTAGGTATCGTGAGTTTCGACATCGCCATTGTCTTTGCGGTTCTCCTGGTTTCAGTGGCGCTCTTTGCCACCGACAAGGTGCGGCATGATGTTATAGGTTTGATGGTCATAGTGGCTTTGGGGCTTTGCGGAATATTAAAACCCAAGGAGTTGCTGGGGGGATTCAGCAACCAGGCTGTGGTCACGATCGGGGCCATGTTTGTCTTGAGTGCAGCGCTCATGCGATCGGGCATGGTGGCGGCATTGGGAGCGAAGTTAACCAGTCTTTCGCGAGGCAGCCCGGCGCGCTTTCTCTTTTTGTCACTCTGTGCCGTGTGTATTTTGTCGGCTTTTATCAACAACACGCCAGTGGTGGTGGTTTTTATACCGGCGGTGCTGACGGTATGCACGAAAATGGGGCAGAGTCCTTCCAAATTTCTCATGCCCATATCTTTCGCCTCAATGCTGGGAGGAAGCTGCACATTGATCGGGACATCTTCCAATATTCTGGTTTCATCGCTTTCTGAAGGGGCTGGGCATGGGCCGCTGGGGATGTTCGAGTTTAGCAAAATGGGCTTACTGGTGGTTCTTGCGGGAATGGCCTATTTGCTTCTGTTCTCCCGGCGATTCTTACCGGAAAGGGTAACTCTGGCCACGAGCGCACCCATCGATGCGACCAAAGAGTACGTAACCCAGGTAAGCGTGGGTAAGGAATCGCATTTGGTGGGCAAAATGCCCCAGGAGACCTTCCTAGGATCAAGCGGAATCTCTATTGTCGAATTGATTCGTGGGGAGAGAATCCGGCGTTTGGACAAGAAAACCTTTTTAGAGGTCGGCGACGTTTTACTGCTAAAGGGCGACGTTAATAAGATCCTGGAGCTTGACCGGCAGCACGAAATCAGCATCACCCCGGAATTGGCTCAGATGGAGGGGACCATCAAGCGTGTCGAAATGTCGCTCTTCGAATTGATGATCGCGCCGGAGTCGCGCCTCATCGGCCGCACCTGCAAGAATGCCGGGCTACGGGCCCAGTTTGGGGTTTCCGTATTTGCCCTGCAACGCAGGGGCCGCCACCACCAGAGGGAAATTGGAGATCTGGAGTTGCGCATGGGCGACATCCTGCTGGTGCGCGGGCAGATGGAGTCCCTCAATCAGCTTCGCCATAGCGATGCTTTTATACTTTTGGAGGGTGTGCACGAGGAAGTGGTTGAGAGGCATAAAGCGCCGTTAGCGGTGGGCATTATTCTGGCTATCGTGGCTCTGGCTGCGTTCAGTGTTTTTCCCATCAGCGTCCTGTCTCTGGCCGGTGTTGCCCTCATAATCATGACCCGGCTGCTGACACCCGGGCAGGTTTACAGGTCCATTGACTGGACGGTTCTGGTGCTCATCGCGGGCATGATCTCTCTGGGCGAAGCGATGGGGAAAACGGGGGCGCTCGATCTTTTGGCCAATATCCTCCTTTCCTGGGTGGGCGACCTGGGAGCCCATTTCACTTTGTGGATATTTTATTTTATGACGGCTGCTCTGAGCCTGCTCATTTTGAACAAACCGGCGGCCGTCTTGATGGCTCCCCTGGGGATGATACTGGCCCAGCGCCTGGGAGTATCGCCGATGACCTTCATCATGGCAGTGGCCTTTGCCGCCTCCACCGCCATGGCCACCCCAATGGGTTACCAGACCAACCTGCTGGTTTACGGGCCGGGCGGTTATAACTATAAAGATTTCCTCAGATTCGGCCTGCCTCTTAATATTGGCATCGGCATTTTAGCTTGCCTCCTGCTGCCCGTTTTCTGGCCGTTTTAGCAATTAAGTCGCGTTTTCAATCCACTGGAAAACCCCGCCAACACCTGGCAGCTATTGTCGGTAATATAAACTCACATTACCGCACCGGTGGATGAAATTCTCAAATAGGTAGAAATCGATAGGGTGAAGGCGAGCAGAAAAGGTAGTGCCTGAAACACCTGCTCCTTACGGTGCAAACAGCAAATTGGGAAATAACATGCGCCAATCCTCTGCTTCTGTTGTCCATACCAAGGGAAATAATTCTCTTTGAGTCCAAAACCATCCTAAATCTTCGGACCAAAGCCTGACGTGTACTGGATTTGTTGGACACGGGATTCTCTTATATTCATTGTTTATTGATTAGTGTGTCAGGCGGCTTGTTTTGGTAAAGGGTTTTGTTTTCTCGTTGCCCCCCATGGGGGGCAAATATTTTCCTCGAATTGGACTGGGCTTTGGTAACTCAGAGAGGAATGTTTGCGATATCGGTTGTAGAAGATTTCCACGTATTCGAAGACAGTTGATCGCAGTTCGCGCTCGTCGGCAAAGTGGCGGCCTCGAATCGTGCTGGTCTTGAAGCGGCCGTAGAACGATTCCATGGCCGCGTTGTCGTAGCAGTTGCCTTGGGCGCTCATGCTCGGCTTCATGCCTAGTTCAGAGATCAGCCTCTGATAGTCGTCGCTGGCGTAGGGGCTGCCCCGATCGCTGTGATGAATAATCCCGGTGCGCAGTGTGCCGCGGGTCATGGCCGCGGCTTTGAGGGCCTTGCCAACCAGCTTCGCGTCGTTGTGGTTGGAAACGCTCCAGCCCAGCAGGCGTCGGCTGAACAGGTCCATCACCGTGGCCAAGTACATCCAACCGGCCAGGGTCCGTAGGTAGGTCGTGTCCGCCACCCAGACCTCGTCGATATGGGTCGGCTGGCCATGCTTTTTAAGCACATTGGGGCTGTAACCATAGGGATGGTTACTGTTGGTTTTTAATGGCTTAAAGCGTTTACTCTGGGTGCTTTTGATTCCCATTTCACGCATCAGACGCAGAGCCCGGTCACGGCCGCAATCGATGCCCTCATCATCCTTCAGATGGCGGTGCATTGGCCGATGCCCATAAGCGGCCCTTGGCCTCTTTGTGTACCTTCAGGATCGCCCCCTTGATTCCCTCGTCCTCGATCCGCCGGGCCGAGGGCGCTCGGTGCCTCCAGCAGTAATAGCCACTGCGACAAATCCCCATCGCCGAGCATATTTCCTCGATCTTGAAGCGCCCCTCGTTGTCTTTGACAAACTGGTACTTCATTGTTCGTCCTTGGCAAAGTAGCCCACCGTTTTTTTTAGTATCTGGTTGATCCGCTCCGAGCGGCGCAGCTCTTTGCGAAGACGATCTATCTCGGCCGCCATCTCCTTCGGACTGCTCTGTCGCTTTGAGGTGGCTTCGCCCTGCTGATCGTCCAGATAGAGCCTCTTCCACCTATACAATTGGTTGGTGTTGACCCCAAGTTTGGTCGATACCTCGGTGGCTTGGTCGATACCTCGGTGGCGCTCAGACCATCGAGTATCATCAGTTGAACTGCCTCATTTTTGAACTCTATACTAAAGCGTCTTCTTCCCATGCTTCGATTCTCCATTTAGGAGAATCTCGTGTCCACTTTTTCCAGTGCACATCAGCCAGTAAGAATTTCTTTTTTCAACAATTTCGCTCGGACGGCAAAATAGCCAACCGAGTTCGCGGTGAAAAATCCACGGATAATGCTGTATGTTCAAATCGCCGAAGCCAATGGCGGACACCCAGCCCCCATTAACATTAAAATCAAAGGTAACAACCTCCGTTCCCTCAACATTGAATATCCTTAGCCCGGATATTTCGTAAAAAAAGTATCGTTGATATGCTTAACTGCTGATATACAGCAGGATAGATCAATAATTAAAGCAATATCAGCGATGACAAAAGGTAAACAATTAAAGCTACAGTTGACAAGGGTAAAAGGCCGCCGTGTGCGGGTTGATTTCAAGGGCGGAGAGGTTACTTCGGATGCCGGACTGCTTTTGATCCGGGAAGTGGATCGGCAGTTGGGCTTGACCGAACGAGCGGCCCGACAGTTAGTGGACAAACGGCAGAAGGGCAAAGTACGCCATGAGGTATTGGGGATGCTGCGGCAGCGCGTTTACGGGCTGGTGGCGGGCTATGAGGATTTGAACGACTTTGATACCCTGCGCCACGATCCATTGTTAGCAAACGGTAACGGGGCGCATTGAAACGTTGGCCAGCGCGCCGACTTTGTGTCGTTTTGAAAACGGGCAGGATCGGCGGGCGGCCTTTGCGGTAAACGAGCTGTTGGTCGAACAGTTCATGGGCTCCTTTGCCGAGGAACCCGAAGAGATCATCCTGGACTTTGACGCCACCGACAATCCGGTGCACGGGCTCCAGGAGGGACGTTTTTTCCACGGTTATTATGATCATTACTGTTTTCTGCCGCTATATGTTTTTTGCGGTGATCAGCTGCTGGTGGCCTACCTGCGGCCGAGCAAGATCGATGCCAGCAAGCATGCCGGGGCCATCCTCAAATTGCTGGTTAAACGGATTCGCCAAAGCTGGCCCCGTACGCGGATTATTTGGCGCGCCGACAGTGGATTTTGTCGAGACCGGATACTCTCTTGGTGCGACCGCAACGAAGTTAGTTACATCGTGGGGATGGCTCGCAATGCACGCTTGCAGCAAGACGCCCAGCAGTTGCAAAAGCAGGCCAAAGAATGGTTCGAACTAAGGGGTAAAAAACAACGGTTATTCCAGGACTTCGTCTATGCTGCCGATTCGTGGCGATGGCTGCGGTTGGTCATCCATAAAGCCGAACACACCGCACAGGGGTCCAACCCGCGCTTCGTGGTGACGAACCTGCCGGGCGATCCCCAGGAGCTTTACGACAAGGTATACTGTGGCCGCGGTGAAATGGAGAACCGAATCAAGGAACAGATGCAATTGTTCAGCGAGCGCACCAGCGCCCATCAATGGTGGGCCAATCAGTGGCGATTGCTCTTGTCGGCGCTGGCCTACACCTTGATGGAAGCCATGCGCCGGTTAGCCTTAAAAGGGACGAAGTGGGCGCGGGCCCAATGCCACACCCTGCGGCTCAAATTAATCAAGATCGGAGCGGTCATCGTGCGCAACACCCGAACGATTCACTTTCACCTAAGTGAGAGTTATCCTTGGGCCAGTCTTTTCAACCATGCGGCCCGCCGATTGGTGCCAACCTAAAGGGTGCATTGGTGCTGCCCCCGGCACTACCGAACCAATGGGGGAAAGGGGGCAGTGTCTCTACACCCTGAAAAACACCTAAAAATCAAGACGATCTGCTCAAAATACAAAGAAATCCATCTCCAATAGCAATAACGAGCCAAACTTTACCCTTCATGAAATATCCGGGTTAGGCCAATAAGATTCCTGTCGATTAAGCTCTCTGTTCTTTCGCTTAGAATCCAGGTTATGGCAATTGAAGGAGCCTCAACCTGAACAATGTTCGAAGGGATGCCGAACAATTCATCGGAGGGTGCTACTTCATTTTCTTCCCTGGTTACAACTATGATGCCTTTAGGCGATTGCTCCATCCAGATAATACTGGTCGTGGAATCCGAATATTCGCTTGGTCCGAAGACAATAAACTCCTCGCCATGAGAAACGTAAGGAATGTATGCTAATAAAATAAAAGGTAGGATTTTGAGAGTTTTATTCATTTTTTTCTATTTTACATATTGGGGTTGATGTAACAACGATTCACCTGAAACGTTGAAAAATTAAAGAAAGATTCCTAATCAGTAAATCTTTGGCCGGGGTAAATGCTTTGGTTGCCGGGACCATGCTAGGTATCCGTGTAATGTCGTATCATTGGGTGTTTGCAATAGAAGTCTCTAAATTCGTTAGGCGTTAGCCTTGAACGAGTTCCTGTCGGGTTTGGCTCATGTTCGGTGCATTTGGGGATCGGTATTCGAGCTATAAAAGCACAACGTCGTTACTTTGGAAAGAAAAAAGTGAAAAAAAACATAAATTTACCACGTTATACTTGCTACTTGAAGATAATCTTTTCATACTGAGGTATTTGTAGAATTAAATGGTTAGCCCGGATATTTCGTAAAAAAAGTATCGTTGATATGCTTAACTGCTGATATACAGCAGGATAGATCAATAATTAAAGCAATATCAGCGATGACAAAAGGTAAACAATTAAAGCTACAGTTGACAAGGGTAAAAGGCCGCCGTGTGCGGGTTGATTTCAAGGGCGGAGAGGTTACTTCGGATGCCGGACTGCTTTTGATCCGGGAAGTGGATCGGCAGTTGGGCTTGACCGAACGAGCGGCCCGACAGTTAGTGGACAAACGGCAGAAGGGCAAAGTACGCCATGAGGTATTGGGGATGCTGCGGCAGCGCGTTTACGGGCTGGTGGCGGGCTATGAGGATTTGAACGAACTTTGATACCCTGCGCCACGATCCATTGTTGCAAACGGTAACGGGGCGCATTGAAACGTTGGCCAGCGCGCCGACTTTGTGTCGTTTTGAAAACGGGCAGGATCGGCGGGCGGCCTTTGCGGTAAACGAGCTGTTGGTCGAACAGTTCATGGGCTCCTTTGCCGAGGAACCCGAAGAGATCATCCTGGACTTTGACGCCACCGACAATCCGGTGCACGGGCTCCAGGAGGGACGTTTTTTCCACGGTTATTATGATCATTACTGTTTTCTGCCGCTATATGTTTTTTGCGGTGATCAGCTGCTGGTGGCCTACCTGCGGCCGAGCAAGATCGATGCCAGCAAGCATGCCGGGGCCATCCTCAAATTGCTGGTTAAACGGATGCGCCAAAGCTGGCCCCGTACGCGGATTATTTGGCGCGCCGACAGTGGATCTTGTCGAGACCGGATACTCTCTTGGTGCGACCGCAACGAAGTTAGTTACATCGTGGGGATGGCTCGCAATGCACGCTTGCAGCAAGACGCCCAGCAGTTGCAAAAGCAGGCCAAAGAATGGTTCGAACTAAGGGGTAAAAAACAACGGTTATTCCAGGACTTCGTCTATGCTGCCGATTCGTGGCGATGGCTGCGGTTGGTCATCCATAAAGCCGAACACACCGCACAGGGGTCCAACCCGCGCTTCGTGGTGACGAACCTGCCGGGCGATCCCCAGGAGCTTTACGACAAGGTATACTGTGGCCGCGGTGAAATGGAGAACCGAATCAAGGAACAGATGCAATTGTTCAGCGAGCGCACCAGCGCCCATCAATGGTGGGCCAATCAGTGCCGATTGCTCTTGTCGGCGCTGGCCTACACCTTGATGGAAGCCATGCGCCGGTTAGCCTTAAAAGGGACGAAGTGGGCGCGGGCCCAATGCCACACCCTGCGGCTCAAATTAATCAAGATCGGAGCGGTCATCGTGCGCAACACCCGAACGATTCACTTTCACCTAAGTGAGAGTTATCCTTGGGCCAGTCTTTTCAACCATGCGGCCCGCCGATTGGTGCCAACCTAAAGGGTGCATTGGTGCTGCCCCCGGCACTACCGAACCAATGGGGGAAAGGGGGCAGTGTCTCTACACCCTGAAAAACACCTAAAAATCAAGACGATCTGCTCAAAATACAAAGAAATCCATCTCCAATAGCAATAACGAGCCAAACTTTACCCTTCATGAAATATCCGGGTTAGCCCGGATATTTCGTAAAAAAAGTATCGTTGATATGCTTAACTGCTGATATACAGCAGGATAGATCAATAATTAAAGCAATATCAGCGATGACAAAAGGTAAACAATTAAAGCTACAGTTGACAAGGGTAAAAGGCCGCCGTGTGCGGGTTGATTTCAAGGGCGGAGAGGTTACTTCGGATGCCGGACTGCTTTTGATCCGGGAAGTGGATCGGCAGTTGGGCTTGACCGAACGAGCGGCCCGACAGTTAGTGGACAAACGGCAGAAGGGCAAAGTACGCCATGAGGTATTGGGGATGCTGCGGCAGCGCGTTTACGGGCTGGTGGCGGGCTATGAGGATTTGAACGTCTTTGATACCCTGCGCCACGATCCATTGTTGCAAACGGTAACGGGGCGCATTGAAACGTTGGCCAGCGCGCCGACTGTGTGTCGTTTTGAAAACGGGCAGGATCGGCGGGCGGCCTTTGCGGTAAACGAGCTGTTGGTCGAACAGTTCATGGGCTCCTTTGCCGAGGAACCCGAAGAGATCATCCTGGACTTTGACGCCACCGACAATCCGGTGCACGGGCTCCAGGAGGGACGTTTTTTCCACGGTTATTATGATCATTACTGTTTTCTGCCGCTATATGTTTTTTGCGGTGATCAGCTGCTGGTGGCCTACCTGCGGCCGAGCAAGATCGATGCCAGCAAGCATGCCGGGGCCATCCTCAAATTGCTGGTTAAACGGATGCGCCAAAGCTGGCCCCGTACGCGGATTATTTGGCGCGCCGACAGTGGATTTTGTCGAGACCGGATACTCTCTTGGTGCGACCGCAACGAAGTTAGTTACATCGTGGGGATGGCTCGCAATGCACGCTTGCAGCAAGACGCCCAGCAGTTGCAAAAGCAGGCCAAAGAATGGTTCGAACTAAGGGGTAAAAAACAACGGTTATTCCAGGACTTCGTCTATGCTGTCGATTCGTGGCGATGGCTGCGGTTGGTCATCCATAAAGCCGAACACACCGCACAGGGGTCCAACCCGCGCTTCGTGGTGACGAACCTGCCGGGCGATCCCCAGGAGCTTTACGACAAGGTATACTGTGGCCGCGGTGAAATGGAGAACCGAATCAAGGAACAGATGCAATTGTTCAGCGAGCGCACCAGCGCCCATCAATGGTGGGCCAATCAGTGGCGATTGCTCTTGTCGGCGCTGGCCTACACCTTGATGGAAGCCATGCGCCGGTTAGCCTTAAAAGGGACGAAGTGGGCGCGGGCCCAATGGCACACCCTGCGGCTCAAATTAATCAAGATCGGAGCGGTCATCGTGCGCAACACCCGAACGATTCACTTTCACCTAAGTGAGAGTTATCCTTGGGCCAGTCTTTTCAACCATGCGGCCCGCCGATTGGTGCCAACCTAAAGGGTGCATTGGTGCTGCCCCCGGCACTACCGAACCAATGGGGGAAAGGGGGCAGTGTCTCTACACCCTGAAAAACACCTAAAAATCAAGACGATCTGCTCAAAATACAAAGAAATCCATCTCCAATAGCAATAACGAGCCAAACTTTACCCTTCATGAAATATCCGGGTTAGTATATTTTTGGTGCGATTTTTTGCTGTCAGCATTGGGTCGCGGCAAAGTGTGAAGCCCGCAGTATTTTGAATACGTTGGGGCAGCGGGGGTGTTTTGGCGGGCTCGGCGAAGAGGGTGTGCCGGTCTTGGGGGCACAGCTTGTCCGCCCATGATTAGAACCTATCTCAAATTCGCAGATGAATGATGTTTGTAGCGCCACGGTGGCAGATGCCAGGCGGCTTTGCGCCCAGATGGGCTGGTAAGCCCCTTGAGCGCAAACCAACGCCGCAGGTGCTACCGTGCCGCACAAATCCTTTGGACAGAGGCAATTATGCGTTTGAGCGGCGTTCCGCCGGGGCCACAGGGCTACCAGCCCGGCGAGCTCCGTCGCGCCTTGCTCCAAGCGTATAATTGCTCTCTGCATCACCATTTGCGAATTTGAGATAGGTTCTAGTAGAATTTTTTGGAATTTGGCGGTTTTTATCTGTTGGATGGGTGTTTTTTGGATGAAATTGGGTTTTTTTGGTGAAAAATTCCCCGAAAATCGGTGTTTAATCAAACGCATCAAACGGAGCCAACCTATCCATTGACGTTTTTTGCATTTTGCTGTATAATGTCGGCTTATGTTGCAAGTGACTAATAGTTAAAGTGAAACCCGATATTGGGCCGCGCAGGGCAATGATCCAACAACGGTTAAAGATCGAATAACCGGATATTGTGAAGGTAGATGATCATGACTAAGCCGATCAAGAAAATTGCGAGCGCCCGATGGATTTCCGAGCATGGCGGCCTTGTCGAATTGTGCCGGGATTGGAAGTTCGCCGATCTTCCGCCGCTGTTTTCCACTTTGGACAAGAGGCCTTTGAGTGAATTGCAACGGGCTTCACCGCTACTTTTTGCCGAGAAAAGTGGGTATTTTGTCGAGGGGGAATTGGTTACGTTCGTGATTTTCCCCGATCATTATCCAAATATCGAACTGGAAAATCGGGTCTTGTATGTGGTCGGAGATTTCAATGATTGGGGAAATGCCGAGTGTGAGAATAGATGGATATTGCAACCCATTGAGGCGGATGGGCAAAGGCGCCTGGAGTTAAAAGCGCCTCAAAAGAGTTGTTATGATCGAAAATGGTCGCAGTTTAAATTCGTTACCGATGACGGCCAATGGCTGGAGGCGCCTGCCGACGCCCCCAACGCTGGTTACGACCGCCGGGGTCACCGAAATTTTCGCATCCATCCGCACCAGACGGGACGGCATATTTTTACCTTTACCAGGTCGCAACTGGAAGGATTCGACGGGGGAGGGGGTGTGCTGTGGAAAGAGGGCGATTATGAGGAAGTGGCAGGGTTGGTCCAGGGCGACTATTTCCTGAAAGCCGGAACCGATTTGGCGCTGGGAGCCATCGTTGAAAAGAACCGGACCGTTTTCCGCTTATTTGCACCGAGGGCTACGGGCGCGACTGTATCCATTTTCAAGGATTTGCAGAATACAAACAGCAAGGAGGTCCTGGAGATGGAACGGGTGGACGCCACTACATGGGAGGCTGTTTTTACCCTCAACCTGCACGGCTATTATTATCATTTCAATCTGGAGGACAGCCATAACCAGAAGCATACCGGGATCGTTCCCGGTCACGATATTCTCGACCCTTACGCAATTGTGGCGGTAGGTCCGGGCGGACCCGGAATCGTTTGGGACCGGTTCCTGATCGATAAACCGGCGAAAAATTTTGTTCCGCCAGCGCGGGTGGACCTGGTCATCATGGAGGCGCATGTGCGGGACCTTACGGCACGGGCGCCGATCGATCTGGACGAGCGCGAGCGATTGGGATTCAGCGGACTTCGGAAATGGATCGAAAGCGAGGAATTTTATGCGACATCTCTCGGAGTCAATGCCCTGGAATTGCAGCCGGTGCAGCAATACGATGTGGGGGAGGCGGCGTTTTACCAATGGGGCTATATGCCGGTAAATTATTTCTCGCCCCATGCGGGGTATGCAAGTTTTCCGAATCGAGGTTCACAGATTCGAGATTTTCAAGACCTGGTGACGGCCTGCCACAGCCGGGGTTTGGCCGTTATCCTGGATGTCGTTTACAACCACACGGGCGAGCCCAATCATCTGGGCCGTATCGACAAACGATACTTTTTTGAACTGGATAATAAGGGCGAATTTTTCAACTGGAGCGGGACCGGCAACACCCTTCGAGGCAACAGCCCGATGGCTCGCAGGCTCATCATCGAAAGTCTCATTCATTTGATGGAAATATACGATGTGGACGGATTTAGATTCGATTTGGCCGAGTTGATCGGTGTGGAAACCCTTCGTGAGATTGAAAAAGCCCTGAAAAAAGTTCGTCCCTCGGTGATATTAATTGCCGAGCCGTGGAGTTTTCGGGGGCATATCGCCAAAAACCTCAAAGCCACCGGATATTCTTCCTGGAATGACGGATTCCGTAATTTCATGCGCCAATACCTGATGGGTCACGGCGACCTGGAGGGGATTCAATTTTACCTTGCCGGTTCGCCCGGTCACCTGACTTCGTTTCCCGCCCAAACGATCAATTATGTGGAATCCCACGATGACCGCTGCTGGCTCGATAATATTACCGAATACCCCGGCCACAACGGGTCGGACCCGACCTTTTTGGATCGCAGGAGAACACATTTGATGGTGGCGATTCTCATGAGTTCGCTTGGCATCCCCATGATATCAGCCGGCCAGGATATGCTTCGCTCGAAGGGAGGCGTGCACAATACCTACTTACGGGGCGATTTGAACGCTCTGGACTATGATCGGATGCTGCGTTTTTCTGGCACTCATGAGTATTTCCGCAACTGGATTCGTTTTCGGCTTTCGGCAAAGGGCAGGGCGTTTCGCCTATCTTCGCATCCTGGCAAAGAGTATTTGCGTTTTTTTGACACCGCCGGATCCAGTGCCCTGGCGGTATTGTATAATGCCGATGGCAGCGTGGTACTGGAGCGCATTCTTTTCGCTGTCAACCCCCACAATGAGGAGGTTGCCCTAAAATTAAACGACATTGCGCTTAAAGAGTGGACACAGGTTGCGGATCATGAACGGTTTGCGGAAACCGGTCTGGATGCCGCTCTTTTACGTTGCGAAGGAAAAATCCTTCACCTGCCCGCCATGAGCTGCGGTCTCTGGGTGGAGTGAAAATCAATTTAAATTTATTGGACACATAACACTTGCAAATGGGATTGGGGTCGTTTTCATAACCTTTTCTTGATTTTGAGGCTCCCCATGCCAGGAAAATGGGAAGTCTCCATAAACCGCAATTGGCTTTGCCATTACACTTATTATATCATGACCACTAAAATTGCCATTAACGGATTCGGTCGCATCGGCCGTCTTGTCTTTCGCGCTCTGGTTGAACAAAAACTGCTTGGCAGTGAGTTCGAGGTTGTCGCCATTAACGATCTGGTTCCAGCCGATAACCTGGCCTATTTACTGAAGTACGATTCGGTGCACGGTCGATTCAACGGAACGGTTGAAGCCGGCAAATCGAATTCATACCTGGAACACGATGACCTACTTATCGTCAATGGCTCCGAAATTCAATGCCTGGCGGTGCGGGAAGGACCCGCCGCGATGCCTTGGGCCGAACTAGGCGTGCAGATTGTTATCGAGTCTACCGGGCTATTCACGGAGGATGAAAAAGCCCGGGGCCACCTCAAGGCGGGGGCCAAAAAAGTGATTATTTCAGCCCCCGGCAAAGGGGACCTGAAAACGGTGGTCATTGGAGTCAACGAGGATTCCATCACGACGGAAGACGACATCATCTCGAATGCCTCCTGCACGACCAACTGCCTGGCCCCGGTGGCCAAGGTTCTGGTCGATAATTTTGGCATTGAGGAGGGGCTCATGACGACCGTGCACAGTTATACGGCCACGCAAAAAACCAACGACGGTCCTTCCCAGAAAGACTGGAAGGGCGGACGGGCAGCTTCGATCAACATTATTCCCTCGACTACCGGGGCGGCCAAAGCGGTGGGAATCGTTTTACCGGAACTCAATGGCAAGTTAACCGGCATGTCCTTGCGGGTTCCTACCGCCAATGTCTCGGTGGTCGATTTGACAGTGAAAACCCAACAGGCTACTTCCTACGAGGAAATCTGTAAAAAAATGAAGGAAGCTGCCGAAGGGCCGTTGAAGGGCATTCTTGCCTACACGGAAGACCAGGTGGTTTCGACCGATTTCATACACGATCCGGCTTCATCCATTTTTGACGCCGATTCGGGCATGGGCCTGAATAGTTATTTTTTCAAGTTGATCAGCTGGTACGATAATGAATGGGGCTATAGCAACCGCTGCGTCGATTTGCTTAAAATCGTCTCCGGATTGCTTTGAACATCTTTCAAATCCCGTTTTATCCATCCAGTGTTGCATTGATCGGCGATTGACGATCAAGCTGGTTTTATAAATGAAAACCCTTCGTGATATTTCCCCCAAGGGCAAACGCGTATTTGTCAGAGTGGATTTTAACGTGCCCTTCGATTCGGGGGGCGAAATATCCGACAGCACGAGGATTGAGGCAGCTCTTCCCACCATCAAGCATTTGCAGGGCGAGGGCGCAAAAGTCATCCTGGCCAGTCATCTGGGCCGCCCCAAAGGGGAGCGGAATCCTCAATTCAGTCTCCAGCCGGTAGCGGCGGAACTTGCCAGAAAACTGGGGCAGCCGGTTATATTCTTGGAAGATTGCGTGGGCCCGGAAGTGGAATCGGCAGTGGGCGGAATCTACGACGGTTCGGTTGTCCTGCTGGAAAATCTCCGCTTTCATCCAGGTGAGGAAAAAAATGACGCTGAATTTAGCAGAGGATTGGCCCGGCTGACCGAAATTTATGTTAACGATGCCTTTGGTGTGGCCCACCGGGCCCACGCCTCGACTGCGGGTTTGCCGGCCTTGATAGAGGAAAAAGCGGGCGGATTCCTTCTCCAAAGGGAACTGGCTTATCTGGGCGAAAAGACTGAAAATCCGGAGCGTCCCTTCGTGGTCATACTGGGCGGAGCCAAAGTGAGCGATAAAATCGGGGTCATCGACGCTCTGCTGGAAAAAGCGGATTCCATTTTAATCGGCGGAGCGATGGCTTATACATTCAGCCTGGCACAAGGCTTCGAGGTCGGTTCCAGTCTCTGCGAACCAGACAAAATTGAATTAGCCAAAAACATCCTCGAAGCGGCCCGGAAAAAGGGCGTCAAATTCCTGCTCCCGGTCGATCATTTGATTGCTGAAAAACTGGATTTCAAAACATTCGCTACGGGAGAGTTGCGCGTAGTCGAAGGTAGTTTTCCGGAGGGCTGGTCGGGAGTCGATATCGGTTCGAAAACGATTGAGTTTTATTTGCATGAAATTGCTCATGCGCGAACCATCCTCTGGAATGGACCGATGGGAATTTTCGAGATTGAGTCCTGTCGCAAAGGGACTTTTGCGGTGGCCGAAGCGATTGCCGGAAATACCCAGGCAACTTCCATTCTGGGGGGAGGGGACTCCGTCAAGGCGATCAAAATGGGTGGTTTTGACGATGGCATCAGTTTCATCAGCACCGGGGGCGGGGCCAGCCTGGAATTTCTCGAAGGCAAACCGCTCCCCGGGGTATCGGCTCTGGAAGCAATCGAACAGTCCGCATGAAATCACTTTTTTTCAGTATCTACCTGTCATTTCTGTGGGCCGCCTTGGCCAACGCTCAAACTGTCATTGATCCAATACCCGATGGTTACTATAGTACAGCAGAGGGCAAAACAGGGACGGAGTTGGCCGATGCCCTCCATGACATCATCGACGATCACTTCAGCATTGGATATACTCCGACACGTGAGGCATTACCAATTACGGACATGGATCCTTCGAATCCCAACAATACGATCTTAATTTATTCGAGAGACTCGGTACCCTTCACCACTCTTACCGGAATTTATAATCGGGAACATCTCTGGCCACGTTCGAGGGGCATCGGCAGTTCCGGACCGGATAATTCGGACCTGTTCAACCTTCGCCCAAGTCATGTTTCCACCAACAGCGACCGGGGCAATTTGATTTTCGATGAAAGCGATGTAAATGACTCCGGTTATCGACCGCCGGGATCTTTTTCATTGGCGCCCGAGGTATCCCGCGATTCGGATTCGTGGGAGCCGCCCAACAGCGTGAAAGGGGCCATCGCCCGGTCGATGTTTTATATGGCCGTTCGTTACGATGGGAGCGATTCCGCTACCACCGACCTGGTTTTGACCAACGATTCGCAATTATCCAGTACGGAATTGGGCGCCCTGGACACCCTGCTTACCTGGCACCGGCAGTTTCCCGTGACCGATGCGGAACGCCTCCGAAACCAGAAAATTTTCGACCAATTTCAGCATAATCGTAACCCATTCATCGATTTCCCGGATTTTGCCGAGATGATTTACGGCACTGAATCACCCGACGTTTTTGGTGGGGTTGCGATTATTGGATTCTCTGGATGGCGCAGTTCATCCTGGTACAAGAACTATAACGCGGAGTTCTGGCCCTGGATTTATCATGACGAGCACGGGTGGCAATATGTTGACGCAAATAGCGCCGAAAACGAAATATTTATTTGGGATTTTGGCCTCAACGAATGGATTTTCCTGAACGAATCCACCTATCGCTGGATTTATATCTTCGGGGATAATCCGGGTTGGATTTTTACTTTTTACCTTTGAAACTAATACCCCGCAAAGCCGATTCTTTCAGAGATTCGACGATGGAAGCTTATTCAGCATCCCGGCAGGGTTGACCCCCGATTGATTTTATTAATTATTTTCAGGCGCAATGGTATTTGAAATTCTGCCTCAGGTAACCAAGGGGTGGATGCAAATGGGCATTTCCATCGGTGTCATCTTGCTGGTCCTTGGGTTTTTCTTTTTCCGGATGGTGTCCATGCCGGGGAAAACCTACTCCGGTACTTTGCCTAAGCTGGACGGGGAGGAGGCGGAAACGGCCCGAAATCTCCAACGCCATGTTGGCAAGCTGGCTCACGAAATTGGAGAGCGGAATTACGTTGCTTACGCAGGTTTGCTAGCCGCCGCCGAATACCTGGAAAAGACCCTGGGGGAATTGGGGTATAAAGTTCGGTCACAAACCTTCGACATTCCCGCGGGCGTGGTGAGGAACCTCGAGGTCGAACTTCCCGGCAAGGCGCGGCCCGAAGAAATTATCGTTATCGGCGGGCACTACGATTCTGTTGTCGGCTCCCCGGGGGCGGACGATAATGCCACCGGCTCAGCCGCAGTGATTGAGCTGGCTCGAATCTTTGCTCAAAAAAGGCTGCAAAAAACCATTCGCTTTGTCCTCTTTGTCAACGAGGAAGATCCCCATTTTCAAACGCCGACTATGGGTAGTCTGGTTTACGCCAATGAGCTTCACGAGCGGGGAAATAATGTAGTGGCGATGTTCTCCCTTGAGTCCATCGGGTATTTTTCCGGCCAGGCCGATTCGCAGAATTATCCGTTCCCTTTCAGCCTTCTTTATCCGGACAAGGGTAATTTTATAGGTTTTGTGGGCAACCTAGGGTCCCGCGGCCTCGTTCGCCGATCCTTGGATATTTTCCGCAACAACTGCATTTTCCCATCAGAGGGGCTCGCAGCTTTGGAAATAATACCGGGCATCGGCTGGTCGGACCACTGGCCGTTTTGGAAATTCGGCTACAAGGCATTAATGGTCACCGATACGGCCCCGTTTCGAAATCCCCATTATCATCTCGCAACAGACACCATCGAGACCATTGACTATGCCTCCATGGCCCGGATTGTGCACGGCCTTGAGGCCGTCATATCCAATTTGGCCGGAGAAACAGAATAGGTCGGCTGCTTTGCCATTGAAGTCAGCCAGTGAGCTATTGTTGATCTGTCCAAAAGGGCTCTACCTGACGACTATCAGATCGCAGCGGCGATCGTTGGCCATTTGGTCGGACGAACCTTCCTCTATCGCATCGAAGTCGCCTTTTGAATTGGTTTCCATACGATCTTCTGCCACGCCTAGGGCTGCCAAGTACTGTTTTACATTGTTCGCTCTGCGATCGCCCAGGGCCAGATTGTATTCGGTGGTTCCCCGCCAGTCGCAATGGCCCTCGATGAGAAGTTTGTCGTTGGGATTGTCGAGCAAGTGGGCTGCGGCGCCCTGAAGTATTTCACGCTGGCCGGGTAAAATGGAGACTAGGTCATAATCAAAAAATACCGGGGACAGTAAATCCGGCAATTGATTGTCCACCGACATAAAGTCGGAATCCGGTGCCCTGACATTCAATAATCCCGATTCTCCGGTATAGGCATCGGTCACAATCGTATAATCGATTCTTTCACCGCCGGGCCCTAAAATGGTGTCCTGAGGTGTGGGGTCGGGGTTTTTTTTGCCGCACCCAGCCAGTGCCAGCGCCAGTATTAGAGGAATCAGAGCCAGTAAAAGATATTTTCGGCCTTTCATAAGCATAAGTAGTATGTGTTTTTCAGTTTGAATTGGAACTTTTTATTGATGGGAACGTAAATTTTTATGGACGCCCCGGCGTGTCGATCAATCCTTGCTCAATGGCAAACCGGGTGAGCCCGGCGACATCGTGCAAATCAAGTTTCTTCATCAGGTTGGTGCGATGGTTTTCGGCTGTTTTCACACTGATGTTGAGCTTGCTGGCGACTTCTTTTGTGCTGTGGCTTTCGGCAATGAGCTGTAGAATTTCCCGCTCGCGGGTGGTCAACAATTCCAGAACCGGATTTTGCGAAGAAGGGTTGGCCACCGCTTCACGCAAGTGGCGGGCCACATCCGGGCCAAAATAACTACCTCCATTGGCGACCGCCTGGATTCCATTTTTAAGCTCAGACAGAGGCGCAGATTTTTCCACAAAACCGTGGGCTCCGGCTTGCAGCAGCTCTCGAATCAAAGAGGTGTTCTGGTATCCAGAAAATACCAGCACCCTGGTTTTTTTAAGAGACTTGGAAAACCTGCGCAAAACTTCCGTACCGTTAAGGCCGGGCAGCATGACATCGAGAATGACAAAGTCCGGCTTCAATTCGATGCAGAGATTGTAAGCGGCCTGTCCGTCACCCGATTCGGCGACGACATCAAAATCGGGCTGTGAGGAGATAATTTCAGCAATCATCTCCCGAACCGCAGTTTGATCTTCAATTATAACAACTCTTTTTATCATCCGTAGGGTGGAAAACAGTTTCCAAGACTAAGTTAATCAGCTATTTGAAACATTCCATCGGCGCAATATAATTCTGGGATTGCCATTGATTTTTAATGATTTGCGAAATTCAAGGAAATCGAATATCTTAAATCCATTACTTGTGTGAATAAAGGGGACTGTTGACGCCTCCTGTTTAGAACTGGCAGCAACCCAATGACAGACTGGAAAGTGAATAAAAATGTTTGCTAGATTGGCCCTTTGGCTGGGAGGAATCGGGACCTTCCATGTGAAGCGATTGGGACGCTCGGGGATTTTTCTGATCGAGAGCCTGGCCTGTTTGTTGTCGCCGCCCATCAAATGGGGGCGGATTGTCAGGCGCATACAATTTATCGGCTGGCAATCAACCGGATTGATCTGCCTGACGGGAGTATTTACCGGCATGGTCCTGGCCTTGCAGGGCCATAACACATTGAAAAGAGTTGGCTCGGAAGCTCTTTTGGGTCCGCTTGTGGCGCTCTCCTTGATTCGCGAACTAGGGCCTGTTCTGGCCGCTTTGCTAGTTACGGGCCGGGCCGGCTCGGCCTTGACGGCGGAAATTTCCATCATGCGCAATAACGAGCAGATTGACGCCATGCAGCTGATGGGGCTGAATCCGTTGCGCTACCTCGTTCTTCCCGTCATGGTGGCGGGTGTCATTGCGCTCACTATTTTAACCTGGATATTCGATGTTACTGGAATTTTTGGAGGCTATTTAATTGGCGTAAAACTGTTAGGGCTGCCTTCGGGAACTTATTTTGGGGAAATCAGCCGCTACCTGGTTATGGACGATATTGTGGGCGGCATTTACAAATCCTTGAGTTTCGGCCTCATCATGACCTGGATCTGTTGTTACAAGGGTTATTTTACCGGACTGGGAGCCGAAGGCGCCGGGCGGGCCACCACGCAGGCGGTGGTCACCACATCGGTCTTTATCCTGATATGGGACTTTTTTGTTACTACCGTTATTTTTTAGGAATCCATCGAAATGATTCGCGTTGAGAATTTAAGAAAATCATTGGCCGGAGCGGAGGTATTGCGGGATGTTTCCCTCTGCGTCGAGAAGGGCGAATTCCTGGCTTTAATAGGCGGGAGCGGGAGCGGGAAGAGCGTTTTGCTGAAGCATATCGTCGGCCTCATGCAGCCGGACTCGGGTCGCATTTGGATTGATGGCAAGGATCTGGGATCGCTGCGCGGAAGCAGATTGGAACAGATGCGCCGCAGGTACGGGTTCGTATTTCAAAACGGCGCTCTGTTCGACTCCATGACCGTTTACGAAAACCTGGCCTTTCCCCTGCGGGAAAAAACCCGCCTAAGCGAAACAGAAATCAGGAAAAAAATCGCGCAAGAGCTGGAACAGGTCGAACTGGACGGAGTCGAATCGAAGTACCCTGCACAGTTAAGCGGAGGCATGGTTAAAAGAACCGCTTTGGCCAGAGCCCTCATAATGGATCCCGAAATCATATTCTTCGATGAACCGACCACGGGACTGGACCCCATCATTGCCGATTCTATGCTCAAGCTGTTCGAGAGATGTCATCAACAGTTAAATTTAACCGGCATCATCGTTTCCCATTTAATCCCGAAAATTTTTACCATCTCCCAGAAGGTAGCCATGCTGCACGAGGGAAAAATCATCAGCGCACCTTGCGAAAATGGTTCCATAATCACAGAAAATCGGATTTTAAAGCAATTTGTCGAGGGAACCACCGAAGGGCCCGTGCGTTATGAATAACCTGGAATATTTACTGAAGAACCCATTAAAAAAATCCGCAAAGGCAGCATAACTAAACTATGAAAACGAGAGAGCATTATTTGGAATTTTCCGTCGGGCTTTTCATGATCCTTGGCTTGGCGGCGATAGGATACCTAAGCGTCAAACTCGCTAAAAAGGATTTTTTCGATACCGGCGGTTACCAGGTGCACGCTTTATTCTCCAATGTGGGAGGGCTCACCGCTGGCGCCCCAGTGGAAATTGCCGGTGTCCAAATCGGGCGCGTGAAAGCCATCACCCTCGACAATTATGACGCCAATGTCCTCATGATTATGGATGAGGGTGTGGAATTGCAGGAAGACGTCATTGCTTCGATCAAGACCAAGGGTTTGTTCGGGGAAAAATTCGTGGAAATCGTCCCCGGCGGGGTAGAGGAGGTCATTCAACCGGGGGGCTTGATTTTGGAAACGGAACCGGCCATGGATTTTGAAGGACTCATATCTAAATTCGTACACGGGAAATTCTAACTTTTGGCCCTCAATGCACCCGATACCGTTTCCAACAAGCGTCCGCTGGCGTTTAAAAGGGATTTTTTCTGTAACTCTTGTGATGGGGTTATTGTCAGCAACTTTGGCGATGGCGGGACTGCCCACGGACCTGATAAGGGAAACGAATAAGAAATTAGTGGCTATTCTTGAGGATCCGGACCTCACGGATGCGGAAAAGCTTCCTCAAAAAAAGGTTCAAATTGGAAAAGTAGCGGACGAACGAGTCGATTGGTACGGTCTTTGCCAGAGATGCCTGGGGAGGCATTGGAGAGAACGGACAGCCGAAGAAAAAAAACTTTTTATATCCACCCTGACCCGATTCGTGAAAATTAAATACACCAATCAGATTCTTGATAATTTTGGAGATTTAAAGGAGATCGTCTATCAGGATGAGACCACTGTAGGCAGCTATGCCCTGGTGAAAATTATATTGGTTACCAAGGATCATTTGGTAACTCCCATTTTTTATCGCATGAAATCGAATTCCGACGAATCCAATTGGGAAATCATAGATATCGTGATCGAAGGGACCAGCATGGTGAAGATTTACCGGACTCAGTTCGACGATATCCTCAGAAACGGCACGTTCGATGAGTTAATAGAAAAAATTAATTCCAAGACCATCGAGTTAACTTTATGAGGTTAAATGTCTAAATATCAAAGATTTAGGAAAATAGCATAAAACGCACAATATATATTATGTCTAATTATTATCTTCGTGTTTTAAGACCATATTGCCCTTTTAACTTTTCGACCTGAATTTTTTGGCTTTCCTCAGTATACTGAATTTCTCATGTTGAAATCATGAATTTGCGGAATGAAGGAAAAATTCTGGTTACGGGCGGGGCCGGTTTTATCGGGAGCGCATTGGTTTGGGCTCTCAATAAGCGGGGAATTGAGGACATTATTATTGCCGATTATTTGGGGAGCGATGAAAAATGGAAAAATCTGGTTCCTTTGCGCTTCGAACATTATCTGGAAGCAGACGAGTTGCTTGAGAACCTGAAAAGAAAAGAAAATTCTTTCTTGGGAGATTTGAGCACCGTTTTTCACCTTGGGGCCTGTTCCAGCACGACAGAAACGGACGCTTCCTATCTGGCGAATAACAATTACGAATATACCCGGTTTCTGGCTGAATGGGCGCTTTCCAGAGGAATCCGTTTTATTTATGCTTCCTCAGCCGCCACTTACGGTGATGGCGGCCAAGGTATGGATGACAAAGATAAGGACCTCGCCCGCCTGAGACCGCTCAATATGTATGGATATTCCAAACACATGTTCGACCTCTACGCTCAAAGGCACAATCTATTGGAGCAAATTGTAGGGCTTAAATATTTCAATGTCTTCGGTCCCAATGAAAACCATAAGGGAAATATGCGCAGTCTGGTCCACAAAGCTTTTGAACAAATTCGTGATTACGGGGCCGTTAAATTATTCAAAAGCTATCATCCCGACTACCCTGACGGCGAACAAAAGCGGGATTTTCTCTATGTCAAAGACACCGTGGAGATGACCCTTTTTCTGGCTGAAAATGAAAAAGCGTCCGGCCTCTACAACATCGGCAGCGGACAGGCGCACACCTGGATTGAATTGGTCGAACCGATTTTCCATGCCATGAATAAGCCGGTAAATATCGAATTTATCGACATGCCAGAGGCCATCCGGTCTCAATACCAATATTTCACGGAGGCCGATACCTCAAAACTTCGTCATAGCGGTTATGGAGATTCAGTCATGTCACTGGCGGAAGCCGTCACCGACTATGTGAAAAACTATCTCCTCGACCATAAAACCCTGGGCGCCTGAGGGCCCCCCTTCCCTTTTAAACGCGAGGGATAAGGTATTATTCGAGCGGGAAAAGTTCCAGAATCTCTTCCACTTTCCACGAATTGGGCCGCTCGTGGCTGGCCCTGATTGCGGTCACCTGCTCGGCGGATACCTGGTCGGAATTATTACCCCAGTCGGGATTGGTACGAACATAGGTGGCAATGGCGGCTATCTGCTCATCGTCCAACAAAGAGGAAAAAGGCGTCATAATGCTGTTATAGGCATTTCCGACAACTTCAATTTGGCCAGACATGCCGTTCAACATAATGGCCACCATGCGGTCCGGTTCCCCACGCACCCAGCGCGAACCGACAAGCGGCGGAAAGGCTCCGGGTAGCCCCGTGCCGTCGGCTTGGTGGCAGGCGATGCAATTGCGTTTGTAAAGCTTTTCCCCATCAATTGCCACTGGCTGCAAATCCCCGGAACCTACATCAAACGAGGGTGGCTTACCCTCGGGATCGAAAACAAAAGGATGGTAGCCGCCGGCGTATTTACTGAGGTATATGCTCCCGAAGACAAAGATGAATGTGAACAAAGCTGTCCCCAAAATAGGCATGGAAAGGACACCGTTGCCATTACTCTCGGATTTCGAGAATGTCCGGGCATGGGTTTCCAGAAGAGCGTCGTCCGGCATCCGGCTTTTTTCAGCCAGATTCATGGATGGGTCGGAATCGTTAGATTTTGAGTGGCTCATTAATGGATCGATTAATTCTGCGGTTCTTCCTGTAAACGGGCTTCGGGCAGGCTGTAATCGAGTTTCAGGCTCTGCAAATAGGCAACCAGAGCCTTTGCCCGGCGGGTGGGCACAATTTCGTATCCTTCGGCGGGGCCAAAGCCCTCCTGAAATTCAATGGCGTTGGGCGAAGCTTCCCCATTTGAGGCGATTTTGCGTTTTTGGTATAAAAAAGCATAGGGAGGCATGTTGGAACCGGACTTTTCGGATTGCGGGTTATACAAATGGGCGTGTAGGCGGTTCACCGAGCCGCTGCGTTGGCCGAAGTCGGCCAAATCCGGCCCGTTGCGCGAAGATCCCAGCAACACCCTCTTTTGCTGTATGTAATCGCGGGGCACTGATTGGCGGTTTCCCCAGCCGCGCTCGAAATCGGTTCCGAAGCCTTTTCGGCGAACCTGCTGGGTGTGGCAATAGACGCAGCCCAGGCCAACGTATTGGGCTTTCCCCTGTTGGGCCAGACCGACGGATTCCTCGGGGTATCGAGGCTCGTCTTTTTGAGGCGTCTCGATTCTCGCGGTATTGGAAACCGGGTCGATGGCGTAATATTCCGACATGGGTTGAAGCTCGCCCAATTGCTTTTGGCCCTGCCAGAGAATTCCAGCCCAGGAAAGAGCCAGGGTGGCGAATAATCCGCAAAATATTAAAGGCAGGCTTTTCATTCTATCTCAATCATGAAGCGGCGGTTTCGGGAAGCAGGTTGTTGTCGGCCGTGAAGAAGGCTTTTTTACAAGAAAGGGCCGCCAGTGCAAACATCCAGAGAATGTTGGCCGCAAACGCCAGATGCCCAACGCCTATTAACAAGATCGATACCGTGCGGGCATGAAGCCAGGGCAGTGTATTGCGCACAATTTGCAGGAAATCCAATTGAACCGGGTTTCCATAGCTATCCAGTGTGGCCAAATTCATCTGCGAGCCTTGAATCCAGCCGCCCACGTAGAGGGCAACGAGCATGAGGGTTATTCCGCCAGCGGCGCACCAAAAATGGCATTGGATCAACTTTGCCGAAGGCCAGGGGCAATTGAGAAGGCGTGGCATCATGAAATAAATCGCCCCGAACATGGTCATGGTGAAAAAGGCATAAATCATATGATGGGTCTGCCCCTGCACCATGAGGGTGAATTGGGCAACTTCACTGACCGATCGCAGGGACATGGCGCAGCCGATCAGACTAGCCAAGGTGTAGGAAATCGTTCCGAAGACCACGAACCGCAAGGCGGGGCTGGCCGCAACCTGATTCCATCGGCCGGAAACGGTGAGGTGGTGGTTAACGGCGGCGATGGCGATGGGGAGAACCATAGCCATGGATGCCACGATCCCGACCGTGACCAGCCATGAGGGCACGGGCCCACCAGCCAGGTGGCGTATTCCGCCCCACCCTACTATGAGGGCCAGGGACCAAAATCCGAGGGAAGCCAGGTAGTAACTGTGGATGGGCCGGCCCAGAATTTTGGGTATGAGGTAATAGGCGGCGCCCAGCCCGGCGGGAATCAGCCAGAGACCCAAAAGGTTGTGCATGTACCACCAATTGGCCATAGCCTGGACCACTCCCCGGGCCGGAGCATAGACGAGAAAGATTTGCGCCGTTACATAAATCCAGGGAAACCAGAACAGGGCGCCCAGCACATACAACTGGGAAATAAAAACGGGTCCGGGCCGGCCATAGAAGACTACGAGTGTTCCCCATATTCCCATGATAATGCTGGAAAAGGCCAGCAGAGGGACCGCGTAGGCGGGCATTTCGAGCCATTCAATCGAGGTCATATCCCCGATAATAATCCCGCCGATCCCGATGGTGACGGCCACGTTCCAGAACATGGCCCCGATCAAAAGCATCCCGGCTTGGGGAACAGGCCGCCGGCAAAGTCGGGCCAAAATCCATAATCCAACCCCAAAAAAGGCGTTGCCGCCCCAGCCATAAATCATGGAGTTGAGGTAGGCCGCCCAGACACGCCCGTAGGTGAGCCATTCGCAACCGGCCAAGAATCCGGGATGGGTCGATTTTACGGAGGCCATGAGAGCGAAAGTTGTGGCCGTCAAGAGCCAGAGAATGGCTGAAAGCAAGAGTAGCAATACGGGCCATCTCAACGAGCGGTCGATCTCGTTCAACCTGGATTGTGCCGTCACTGGCTCTGTGGATGGTGTGTTCACGAAATTGCTTGAATTTAAAAATGAATGGGCGATTACGGGCTGCCGTCTACAGGTGGTTCCTTGGACAGATCTTTTAGGGTCAGTTCCATGGCGCGCTTGATGGGGATGCGAACAATCCCGGCGGACTGATCAATCCACCCATAGGTGGTGCGGATTTCTTCGTGCCAACTGCGGACTTCCATCAAAGTGTTGTCTCTCTTTTGCGAGACCCGATCGCCGACCGGCGCGGGGCGGTTGACGGCAACCATAATGATGACCACCAGCAAAAAGGAGAGAATCAGCCCGAAAATGCTGAGGGCGGATAGGCTCAAGGAGAGCCCGCCCGGTTCCGAAGTTGGAGGGTGTTCACTCATGGGCGTTGATGGATTCGAGGATACGCGGATCCCGGATGGGAATGGGTTTCACCTTGCGGGAACTGATGATAAAAGACCAAACACAGATGCTCCCCACACCGAGCCAGGTTAAAAAGTCAACCCAGTTAGGAATGAAGGGCCTGACGACGAAACCGAGAATATTTTCATCGCTGGGAATCTGGCCCGGCAAAATATTCCAATACATGTCGAGGCCGTGAAAAGCGAGTATCCAGATGGCGATAAAAAGTACCCGGAGGCCGAATTTATTGTGGTACCACAACAGGTAGATGAAGGGGAAAAGGAAGTGGGCGAAAACCAATCCCATACTGACCCACCACCAACTGTTTTTGGTACCGTCGAAATTCATTTCCCGAATGTTGTACCAAAAAGTCTCCTCGGGGATATTGGTGTTATAAATGAGGAAATACTGGCAAAAGCTGATGTAGGCCCAGAATACCGTGAAAGCCAGCATGAGGCAGGCCAACAAGTAGGAATGGTAGCGGTTGTAGATGCCTTTGAGGTAGCCGCGGGTTCCCAGTATCCAGCAGATTACCATGGTCCCGGCCAGGCCGGCTCTCATGCTCTCGGCAAAAAACCAAACTCCGTACATGGTCGAGAACCAGTGGTACTCGAGGGACTTGAACCAATCGACGGCTGCGAAGGTGGCGCAGAAGGCGCACAGGTAAATGCCGACGGCGGAAACATTGTGGGCCAGGCGCGCCCATTTGGGATCGCCATCCTTTTCCATAGAAAAAGAACAACGCCGCAATATACCTGCCAACCCGATCCAGGCGGCAAAATAAAAAATGGTCCGGAAGGTGAAAAAGCCCACATTGAGAAAGCTGGATTTTTTTTGAAGTAAAACATCGCCGCTGACCGGTTCGCCACTGGGAAGTAAATTACCCGGATCCATCCAGACCCAGGGCACGGCATTGTTTTCGGGGTGGAAAAAACTCAGTGCCGCCACCGGTAGAAAGATTAAGGCAATCCATTTGAAACCGGACAGGGCGTGCTCGATCTGCCGCCTGACGATGATCGACCAGCCGGCGTCGAAAACGTATAATATCATGAGCAGGAAGAGCATTCCGACGCCCATGGAAAGCCAGTAGGAGAGCCCGATCATCCAGCCCAGGAAGGGACGTGAATCACCGGTTCGCCAACCCATCATCAAGAGGATGAAGGCACCGGCGAGGCTGACTAAACCGAGGATCAAGGCTTTTGTCGCCAGATCGTTATTTTTACCGGAGGAAGCCACCGCTTCCAGGGTTGGGTTGGCCGCTTCAGCGCTCATAGTCCTAAATCCCCCCTATGTTCGGCCGGCACATCGGCGAGTCTCGAATTTTGCGCGCGCTGCAATGCTCTCAAGTAGGCGATAACAGCCCAACGCTCGGCGGGCCTCAGCTTTGCCCCATAAGGTCCCATATTATTTTTGCCCTTGGTTATGGTATTAAAAATCTCCCCTTCGGGCATGTCGCGAAATCGCTGGTTGTGGTAGGTCGGGGTGGCCACCATGCCGTATTTTTTGGTGATGCCGTTGCCATCTCCGCTGGCACCGTGGCATACGGCGCAAAAAATAGTAAATTTTTCCTGCCCCAGTTTCATTAAACCGGCATCGATGGACAGGGGGAATCCTCGTCCGAAATCCTCGTCGATCTTTCCGGTGACGTAGTATTCGTTTTCGTGAAAGGAGCTGAATGAGACTGTTCCGGGCACCGCAGGGCGGTCTGCGCGCCCGTCGGCAAACATATCGCTCTCCGCCTGGGGTTTGTATTTTTCCTGCCGGTCCATGTCTGGAAACACTTCCAGTGGAGGCTTGCTCGAACGCGATCCCCTAAACCCTGTAAAGGAGAGGGTCGTGACGACCAGAAATATCAAGAAGGCAATAAAGTAACGCATATTAATTATTCCTTCAATTCTACTACTTCGAGGCTCTTCAGGCCTTCCAGAAATTTGCGTGTTTCCTCCAGGTCGAATTTTTCATCCTGGGCTTCGAGGAGGATGAGAAACTGGTCGTCGGTAATGCCGGGCCATTTTTTAAAGTCCATCACCGGGTGGTGGTGGCGAGGGAGCCGGTTGGTGATAAACATCCCGAAGAAGGCCCCGAAGGAGGCCAGCAGAATAGTCATTTCATAAGCCACAGGAAAGGGAAAAATGGGGCTAAATAAGGGTTTCCCCCCGACCACCAGGGGAAAGTCGAACTCACCCATATACCAGGCGATAAACATTCCGGTAATAAACCCGGTGACGCCTCCTATCAAAGAAAATAGAGGCACTTTGGAGCGTTCCAGGCCCATGGCCCCTTCCAGTCCGTGCACGGGAAATGGAGAATAGACATCCCAATGGCGGAAGCCGGCCTCGCAAATTTCCTCCGCCGCCTTGTAGAGGTTGTGGGTGTTGCCGAAAGTGGCGATCAATCCGAAAGTTTTGCTCATTGAGTGAGTTCCGGTTCGTGATGATTCCCGTAGGGATCGGCCTGGGGGGTCACGTGTTTAATTTCGGCAATGGCCATGAGGGGCAGAAAGCGGATGAAGAGCAGGAATAAAAAGGAGAAGAAACCAAAAGTCCCGATGAAGGTAAAAATGTCCACCACGGTGGGGGAGAAGTAATCCCAGTTGGCCGGCATATATTCATTGGCCAAGGTGGTCACGACGATGACAAAGCGCTCGAACCACATGCCGATATTGACAAAAATGGAAACGATCCAGACCAGCGCCGTGTTTTCCCGAATCCAGCGGAACCAGAATAGTTGAGGCGTGATGACATTGCATGAAATCATAATCAGGTAGGCCCACCAATAGGGACCGAAGGCGCGGTTGATGAAGGCGAATCCTTCATAGGGGTTGGCCCCGTACCAAGAGATGAAAAACTCCATGGCGTAGCCGTAGCCGACCATGCTGCCGGTGGCCAAGGTGACTTTACACATGCAGTCGATATGGTATTGCGTAACGAGGTCGTGCAAACCGTAAATCGCCCTCAAGGGTAGTATAAGCGTCAAAACCATTCCGAAACCGGAAAAAATGGCGCCAGCGACAAAGTAAGGGGGAAATATGGTGGTATGCCAGCCCGGCAGGTTGGCCACCGCGAAGTCGAAGGAGATGATGGTGTGGACCGAAAGTACCAAGGGAGTGCTCAATCCCGCCAGTAATAGATATGCCATCTCGTAATTGGTCCAGTGGCGGCAGGACCCGCGCCAACCCATGGCTAGAATACCGTAAAAGTATTTGCGCCAGGTCTTTGTGGCCCGGTCCCGCAAAGTGGCCAAATCGGGTACCATGCCCATATACCAGAATAATATCGAAACCGTAAAATAGGTTGAGACGGCAAAAACGTCCCACTCCAGTGGGCTGCGGAAGTTAGGCCAGATAGATTGCGAATTGGGCAGGGGAAAGAGCCACCAGGAAAACCAGATTCGACCCATGTGGAAGAGAGGGAAGATGCCCGCGCACATAACCGCGAAAATCGTCATGGCTTCAGCTGTGCGGTTGATGGAGGTGCGCCACTTCTGTTTCAACAGGCAAAGAATGGCCGAGATAAGGGTGCCGGCATGGCCGATGCCGATCCAAAAGACGAAATTAACAATGGCCCAACCCCAATAAACCGGCCCTCCCAAACCCCATACGCCGACCCCCGTGGCAACCAAGTATAATAGCCCAAGGCCCGTAAATGAAGCCACGAATCCAGCCACCAAAAAGCAAACCCACCACCAATTGGGCGTTTTTTCCTCCACGATCCGGCAGACTTTTTCCGTGATCCAATGGAAATCGCGGTTGTTTTCGACCAGCGGCCGACGCGGCATATGGGTTTGCCTGACCTCGTCCAGAACAACCGGCCTGACAATGGGAATTTCTTCTGTATATGCCATATTCTTCTACGTTCCAGACGTTAAAATTTAATGATGACTGCCGTTTCCATGTTCCGTGTCCTCGCCGTGTGCGGCACCGTGCGGGTTGAGTTTTTCATACTCCATACGGCTCAGGGGCATAGACTCATAATCCGGCATGAGCGGGTTGGGGTTGCGCAGCCGGGCCAGGTAAGTCGTCCGCGGGCGGGTGTTCAAATAGCCTAACATGCCGTAATTCAAATCGGAATTTTTGATTTTCGAGACCTCCGAATCGGCATCGGCGACATCGCCGAAAACAATGGCCCCGGTGGGACATACTTGCTGGCAGGCAGTCTTGATGGCGCCTTCCCGGACTTTTACGTCGTCGGAATCCCGCGCCGCCACCTTGGCTTTGATCACCTCGACATCAATGCGCTGCTGGCAGTAGGTGCATTTCTCCATCACCCCGCGCATGCGAATGGTGACTTCGGGATTTTTTTGCAGGCTCTTGATTTCGGGTTTTCCGGCCGGCCCCAGCGGTCCTTCGTAAAAATGGTCGATTTCGCGCTTGTTCCAGTCGAAAAAGTTGAAACGGCGAACTTTGTAGGGGCAATTGTTGGCGCAATAGCGGGTACCCACGCAACGGTTGTAGGCCATTACGTTGAGGCCCTGAGAGTCATGCACGGTGGCATTGACCGGGCAGACCTGTTCGCATGGCGCCATCTCGCAATGCATGCAGGGTATCGGGGCCACGGAAACCTGCGGATTGTCCGGCACATGCTGTTTATTTACCTCGACATCGCCGCTGGAATAATAGCGGTCGAGGCGAATCCAGTGCATTTCCCGCCCGCGGGCCACCTGGTCCTGGCCAACGATGGGGATATTGTTCTCGCTCTGGCAGGCGACCACGCAGGCGCTGCACCCGGTGCAGACATTGAGGTCGATGGACATGCCCCATTGCTGCGCGCCGCCGAATTTGGGAGTAAAATAAAGAGAGTTGCCGCGGGGTTGGGTTACGACCTGCTCTTGCAGCGATTTATCTTTGGCGCTGCCCAGAATGGGGGGCGAATGGGATTCCATGCCCAGTTTTTCCACAAAATGGGGTTCCTTTTGGAAATCCCCCACATTTGCTTCCCTGATGATGGCCCGCCCTTCCATGGACCAGTGTTCCTGGGTATTGGCCAGATTATGAGTAGTCCCGGCCAGTTCCAGCCGAGCGCCCCGGATGATTCCGCCCGATTGCGAGGAAAATAACGGATAGGCGCTGAAACCGACGTTGTCCCCTACCCGTCCGGATTTTGTGCGCCCATAGCCGGTTGTCAGGGCGACGGTATAATCGGCCAGGCCGGGCTGGACATTGATGGGGCCTGTTATGGTCGTTCCGTTGATGGAAAGCGTGCCCACCGGGGCGACTTGCCGGCCCATTTTAAAATCGTTAAACCTTTTGGCTGAAACTTGCGCCAGTTTGAGAAACCGGGAAACCGGGGAGCGCGGGGTGTTGGGCTCCCAGCCCAAATCCCGGGCCAGTTGCGGACTGATCGAAATGACATTATCCCAGGTGATCTTGGTCATGGGATCGGGACATTCCTGCAGCCAGCCATTGTTGCTGTAACGCCCATCCAGCACTTTGGGGTCGGCCGTAATGCGAACTTCCAGGTCGTCTGCGGAAAAAGGCCTGGAGGGCGGGATCATCCTGGCAACATCTTTTTGCAAAGCGCCCACATCCAGGGCAACCTTTTTCCGGGCATAGCCTGAATTTTCGAGTAGACCATCGCTCAGGAATCGTTCAAAAGCTCGATCATTATCGAGTTTGCCAGTGATGGCGGCAATCGTTTCGCGCACCAAAATGTAGGGATCGGTTTCCTCCAAACCGGCCAGGCGAGCCAGTATGGCAATTTCCTGAAAACCGTCGAAGAGGGGAAGGATCATCGGCTGCACCGGCAGTATAACGCCGTCCCAGGCGCGCCCGTCACCCCAGGATTCCAGATAATGGGCGGCGGCGATATGCCCTTGTGAAAGTGCGGAAGTCTCATCCTCATAATAACCGAAGCGGATGACTTCATCCACCGCTCCTTGCAAATCGGCCCAATGAAGGTCGCCGGGGGCATTGTAGGCTGGATTTCCGCCGAGGATAAAAAGAGTTTCCACCCGGCCGGCTTGAATAGCCTCGGCCAGGTCTTGAATGGTCACGCCCTCCTTTTCCGGAATTTCCAGGTAATCCACAGTTTTCCCGTTGGCGGATAAAAGATCGTTGGCAAAATAGGCCAGTTGATGAACTTCCACCGGCTGGTCCTCCCCTGCCACGATGACGGCTTCCCCCCGGTGTTCGAGGAGATCGGCCACACATTCCCTGATCCAGGCGGAATCCACTTCCAGACCGGCCGCTTTTCGTCGCAGAAGAGCCGCCAAGGATGCATTTTGGTCCATCTTTTCGAGCAATTCGGCAACTGTCAGAGCGGCCAGAGCAGGAATATGACTGGCCGGTAAACGGAGGCGGTGATCGGCCATGGTTCCTGTGATGCTGTAATGGCTCTCGGCCATATAAAGGCGGCTCATTTTTTCGGCTGCGGCAGGCTCGTGTACCCTTCGACGGTCTGAAAAATCCCGAGCTTGTTGCAAAAGGCCCGGCCCGCTATTTAAAAAGTCCGCATCAAGGGATAATATTCGACGCGCATTCTTGAAATTGTAACGGGGCCGCAGTCTTTTCCCCAAAATCCGGGCCAAAGCCGACTCGGCATTATTCTGCTCGGTCGCATCGTATTCCGCCCATATGCTCCGCGGAAATCTTTCCCGAAGGGCTTTGACGAGGCGTTCACGGGTTGGTGAGGTGCTTCCCTCGGCCAGAATGGCCAGTCCCTGCCCTTGTGTGGGGCGGTATTTTTCACCGATCGCATCAAGCCATGCTTCTACCTCTGCGCGGTTCAGTTCCCGCGATCTCTTTTTGCTCGTTGCCGACCTGTCCGGATCATACAGATCGAGAATAGAGGCCTGGGCCTGAAGATTGGTCGATCCGCCATAGGGACTGTAGGCAGGATTGCCCTCAATCTTGGTGGGGCGATTCTGATGCGTCTTGACCACCAATGGGATGTTGTCCTTGGCTGACGGCAGGGAGGTGGAAAAATAAACCGGAACCCCCGGAACTCCATTTTCAGGCTGTTTGGAGTAGGGTAAAATATGCTGTTCGGGCCTGCGGCAACCTGCCATGCCGGCCCCGGCGAAAGCAAAGGAGGCAGCCATGATCTTGAGGAAATGCCTACGGTTGAAGCCCTCTATTTCGGAGGCCCCGGCCGGGAATTCGCGTTCCACCCAGTCGCGGAATTCAGCCGATTCCGCCAGCTCGTCGAGGCTTTTCCAATAATGAGGACCACTGCGGTGTTTTTCCGCGGTTTCCGATGGCTGTTTTTGTTGGGTTGGGAGAATCATCGATGGCATCTGGAACAGCTCAAAGGTGGGTCGATTTTCCATGCTTCGACAATTTTTTGACCCATTTCGAGTTGTTCCCGGTGGTTGGGGGCTTTCCAGTCCAAATCGTAAACTTTGTCGAGGGGGCGTACTTTTTCTTCGGGATTGCGGTGGCAGGTAAGACAAAAATCCATGCTCAGTGATTCTGCGTGCTCGACTACTTTCATTTTATTGATCTGCCCGTGGCACTCCACACAGCTGACACCCCGATTGACGTGCGCTGAGTGGTCAAAATAAACGTAATCCGGCAATTTGTGTACGCGAATCCAGGGAACGGGTTCCCCCGATTGGTAGCTTTCGCGGATGGGCGCCAGCTTGGGGCTTTCCGGCAGAATCTGGTTGTGACAATTCATGCAAGTGGCCGCATCCGGCACATTGGCGTGCTCCGAGCGGTCCACATAGGTATGACAATAGCGGCAATCCAGGCCAAGTTGACCGACATGCAGGCTATGGTCATAAGCCACTGGTTGGGTAGGTTGATAGCCGACGCGGGTGTATTTGGGCGAAAAAAAGTAGGTCACTCCGGCGGTTCCGACTCCGCTCAAAAGAAACAAGGCGATGATCACATTGATCGGTACCTGATTGGACCATTTAGGGAAAATATTCGCCATTACTCAAAAAAGAATTCTAACCGTGCCTCGTTTTTACGATGTTTCAACAGCTTCTTAGGCAAAGGGATTTTTACGGGCTACAGCCCGTGGGTCCCTCTTTACGGCTAGCGGTTTGTCAACCGAAGGACTGATTTTTGGGTCTCTCCACCCGGAAAGACCCGCTTTGGTCAGGCCGAATAATCCGGCGCCCAGTCCCACCATCCATTTAAGAAAGTTTTTTCGCTCTATACTGACAATCGACATCCAGAGTTATTTAGGGGTTTCAATTCAGTTCAGTTCAAAAATGAACCTGTCACAGGAAATACAAAAGGAGAAATAATGTTCGCAATTCAACTATTGAGGCCCGGGATCAGGTAAATATTTTCAACCATGCCCAGCCCCAGCCAATAGAAGAATTCAGTTCAATTCTTCAACATATTTTTGTAATTTATCGAATTAATTTAAAATTTAATAACTATTATTAGAAGAATTTTGCATTAAAAAGGATAGTGAACCCGAAATTGGAAAACCAATTCTCCGCTGTCAACCCCGGAAGAAATGATTTTTGGGTGACGTGTACTGGATTTGTTGGACACGGGATTCTCTTATATTCATTGTTTATTGAACTGCCTCATTTTTGAACTCTATACTGCGTCTTCTTCCCATGCTTCGATTCTCCATTTAGGAGAATCTCGTGTCCACTTTTTCCAGTGCACATCAGTACTAATTGACAGCAGATACCAAAATCATTTGCCAAATCACCTTGAAAGCAATAAATTGGATCGAATTATTAGAAAGTAACTATTTTCAACGATTATGAATGTTCATATGGGAAATCTCGGATTTAATTAATATAAATCAAATCACTGATTGCCGGATGCCAGACGGCGACCGGGATTTTACGCTCTATTCCTTGCATATAAAGCGGCCTACGGACTTTAAGCTTTTCCCGAAAAATTCTTCCCCACTATGGCAGGCAATCTCGTAAAACGAATCAAGTGGATAGTCTTGGGCCTAGTACTGGTCCTGATTTTAATACTGATTTTGCAAAATACCGAGAGCGTGGCTTTGAGATTTTTTCTCTGGAATCTTGAAATGCCTAAGCTGGCATTGGTAATTCTTTGCCTCCTGGCCGGTATGGCCGCCGGATTCATGTTAGCCAAGCAGCCGTGGGACCATTAACGGCCGGGCCGGACAAGACCTTCATTGTAAATCCGAATCCGGTTTTTCCAATTCAATCCATGCGGACAGCGAAATTTATTTGGTTTCCGAACTTGAATATTATTTCCAAAAGTATTTGTTGTTGAATCTTTTTCGTTGACTGGCGCGTCCCAAATAGAATTTAGCAAGCTGTTGCGGAATCGAATAATGTCGCCTGAACAGAATTTCCTTTCGGGTATTCAATGTATAAGCAAAAATAGTAAATAATTTTCAAGGAATGAACAAATCGATCATCATTGCGTTAAGCCTTTTCGTAGCTCTTTTACTTTGGCTGGCATCCGGCCTTATTATAGGTAACGGGGGAAATATTGAAAACGGCTCCACGGAACCGACCGCCATGGATGAGGGCGAAAGCCCGCTCCAGAGTGTGCGAGTGCGGCGGCAGCGAGCCCAGTCGGTGGTCCGTGAGGTCATCATCCATGGGAAAACGGATGCCGCCCGCAAAGTTGAAATGAAGGCGGAAACGGCCGGGCGCGTCATCCTGGTGGGGTCGGAAAGGGGTGCCTTGGTGGAAAAAGGAGAATTAATCGCCAGAATAGAAATGCGCGATCGTGACAACCGGCTGGCTCAATCGAAGGCCTTGTTAAAACAGCGGCGGCTCGAATACGAGGCTTCCCGGGAGCTGGCGGAAAAAGGCTACCAGGCAGAGACCAAGGTGGCCGAATCTTTCGCTGCCCTGCTACAGGTTGAAACCATTTCTATCGATATCGAAAAAACTCGCATCGCGGCCCCATTTGAAGGCGTTTTAGGAGAACGTTACATTGAAGAGGGCGATTATTTGAAGGATGGCGATCCGGTGGGGCTCCTCCTGGAACTGGATCCCTTGATTATCAAAGGAAAAGTCACCGAGCGCGAAATCGACGCGTTGAAAATGGGCATGACGGGCAAGGCTGAATTGGCCTCAGGAGACATTGTGCAGGGTCGCCTTCGTTACATAGCGCCCTATTCAGATGAGGAAAGCCGTACCTATAGCGTTGAAATCGAGGTTTCCAACGCTGGTTCCCGCATACCCGCAGGATTAACCGGCCAGATGTATATCCCGGTGGAAACGATCAAGGCTCACTACCTATCTTCCGCAATGCTGTCCCTCAACGACCAGGGCGTGCTCGGCATCAAAATCGTCGATGAACAGGACACTGTTTTATTTGTCCCATCGAAACTGGTAAAGGCAGATGCCAATGGGGTCTGGCTTTCGGGATTGCCGGATGTTGCCAGGATTATCACCGTCGGCCAGGGTTTTGCCAGAGCCGGGGACCGCGTCCTGACCCAACCGGACAAAGAGGAAGTTGTGCCCGTCGATGTTGAAGACCGGAGCCATGTTGGCCAGTTGCAGGAATAGCCAGTGATTAAAAGCTTTATTACCATTTGCCTGGCCCACTCCCGAACGGGGCTCATGTTCCTGGCCTTGATTTTGGTTTCGGGAGTTTACTCCTATGTGACCATCCCCAAAGAGGCCAATCCCGATATCACCGTGCCCTGGATTTATGTGGCCATGGTGCACGAAGGAATATCGCCCGAGGATGGCGAGCGGCTCCTCGTCCGGCCTATGGAAAAGGAGCTGCGCAGCATCGAAGGAGTCAAGGAAATGACTGCCCTGGCCTCCGAAGGCAGCGCCAGCGTGACCCTTGAGTTCGAGGCTGGTTCCGATCTTGACGAGGCCCTTAACGATGTGCGTGAAGCAGTCGATTTGGCCAGACCCGAACTTCCCGATGAAACCGAGGAGCCGATTGTTAATGAAATAAACCTGGCCCTGGAACCCGTCATTACGATCAGCCTTTATGGGGACGTGCCGGAGCGGCAGCTCGTCCGCCTGGCACGGGACCTCAAGGATGAACTGGAGGGAATCGGTGAAATCCTCGAAGTCGATATCGGGGGGGATCGCGAAGAAGTGGTCGAAATCCTGGTCGATCCCGTGATAATCGACACCTATGACCTCAAGCAGGAGGAACTGTTTGCCACGGCCAGGCGCAACAACAAGCTGGTGGCGGCGGGAACCCTCGACTCCGGATCGGGCCGCATACCCATCAAGGTGCCCGGTCTTTTCGAAACGGCCGAAGACGTTCTGGGATTGCCTGTTAAGGCGGTTGGCGACAGCATAGTGACTCTGCGCGATATCGGAGTGGTGAGGAAATCCTTCAAGGATCCCAATGGGTTTGCCCGCGTAAATGGGCGCCCGGCGGTTACCCTGGAAGTAAAAAAACGGGTAGGCGAAAACGTAATCGACGCCGTGGACAAGGCCATTGCGCTGGTCGAGGAAGAGCGGCGGAACTGGCCGGAAGGATTAAAAGTCTCCTACTCCAACGACCAGTCCAAGGACATCAAGGAGATGCTGACGGACCTGCAAAACAATGTAATCAGCGCCATAATATTAGTCATGATTGTAATCGTGGCGGCGCTCGGGTGGCGTACCGGGCTGCTTGTCGGCATTTCCATTCCGGGGTCTTTCCTGGCCGGGATACTGGTTTTATCAGCTCTCGGCTTGACGGTTAATATCGTGGTTCTGTTCAGCCTTATCCTGGCCGTGGGTATGCTCGTAGACGGGGCCATTGTGGTGACGGAATTTGCCGACCGCAAGATGTCCGAAGGAATCCCCCGAACAAGCGCCCATTTGCAGGCCTCCCACCGCATGGCCCTGCCCATCATCGCCTCGACCGTGACTACCCTGGCCGCGTTCATGGCGCTCCTTTTCTGGCCGGGGATCATGGGCGAATTCATGAAGTATCTGCCCATAACCTTGATCGCCACCTTATCGGCCTCATTATTTATGGCCCTGATATTTGTTCCAACACTGGGGGGCATTTTTGGCAAACCCGGTCCGGCCAGCCCGGAAACGATGCGCAGCCTGGACGCCGCCGAAGGCGGAAACCTGGAAGACTTAAGAGGATTCACCGGCTGGTATGTCAATACTTTGCGGCGCATTTTGCGGCGACCATTCATTGTGGTGGTGGTTGCGGTGGTCTCTCTGATTTCCGTTATTTTCGCCTATGGCAAATTCGGCAAAGGGTTGGAATTTTTCCCCGATGTGGAGCCAACTTTCGCCAGCCTATATGTGCGCATGAGGGGGAACCTCTCCGTCCGGGAGATCGACGACCTGGTGCGGGAAGTGGAGGAGGAGGTAATACAGGTCGATGGCATCAAAACCGTTTACGCCCGCAGTGGAGCCTCTTTTCGGGGCGGAGATTTGGCGGACGATGTACACGGCATTCTCCAATTAGAATTCGAAGACTGGAAAAAAAGAAGAAAAGCCAATGAAATTTTAGCCGAAATCAGAGAAAGGACCAGCTGCCTGGCCGGAATCATCATTACGGAACGAAAAATGGAGGCCGGACCCCCCACCGGCAAAGCCATTCAAATCGAATTCAGCTCTTCCTACCCCGAATTACTGGAACCAGCTCTCGTGCAGACCCGCCGCCAACTGGAATCCATGGCCGGACTCATGGATATCGAGGATTCCCGCCCTGTGCCAGGAATTGAGTGGCAGATCGCCGTCGATCGGGCCGAGGCCAGGCGTTTCGGGGCGGACATAACCCTGGTCGGAAACGCGATCCAGTTTGTCACCAATGGGCTCAATGTGGCTACCTACCGGCCAGACGGAGCCGACGACGAAATCGACATCAATGTGCGTTATCCGAGCAGCAACCGGCATCTGGATCAGATCGAAAGGCTGCGGGTGGGTACAGCCGCCGGACTGGTCCCGATAAAAAACTTTATCGAGCGCAAGGCCGCGCCCAAAGTGGGTAAAATCGAACGCACCGATTCGCACCGCGTACTTGAAGTCTCGGCCGAGGTTGAGCCCGGTGTGCTGCCGGATACCAAAGTGCGCGAAATCCGCCAATGGCTGGAAGAGGAAGCCCATTTTCCTGAGGACGTCAGTTGGACCTTCCGGGGGGAGGATGAGGAGCAAAAGCAATCGCAGGATTTTTTGGTGAAAGCCTTCATGGTGACCCAGTTTAACAGTTTTTACCAGGCCTTTCTCATCCTCACGGCGGTGGTTTTTTCCACTGTGGGGGTACTTCTCGGACTGCTTATCACGGGGCAGCCTTTTGGAATTGTCATGGCCGGAATCGGGGTGATTTCCCTAGCCGGCATCGTGGTCAATAACAACATCGTGCTGATCGATACTTTCGATTACCATATTCACAATGGAGCCTCCACTTTCGACGCCGTTTTGCGAACTGCTTCGCAAAGGCTCCGCCCCGTTTTACTGACAACCGTTACGACCATTCTTGGACTTTTGCCGATTGGTGATGTGCACTGGAAAAAGTGGACACGAGATTCTCCTAAATGGAGAATCGAAGCATGGGAAGAAGACGCTTTAGTATAGAGTTCAAAAATGAGGCAGTTCAACTGATGATACTCGATGGTCTGAGCGCCACCGAGGTATCGACCAAACTTGGGGTCAACACCAACCAATTGTATAGGTGGAAGAGGCTCTATCTGGACGATCAGCAGGGCGAAGCCACCTCAAAGCGACAGAGCAGTCCGAAGGAGATGGCGGCCGAGATAGATCGTCTTCGCAAAGAGCTGCGCCGCTCGGAGCGGATCAACCAGATACTAAAAAAAACGGTGGGCTACTTTGCCAAGGACGAACAATGAAGTACCAGTTTGTCAAAGACAACGAGGGGCGCTTCAAGATCGAGGAAATATGCTCGGCGATGGGGATTTGTCGCAGTGGCTATTACTGCTGGAGGCACCGAGCGCCCTCGGCCCGGCGGATCGAGGACGAGGGAATCAAGGGGGCGATCCTGAAGGTACACAAAGAGGCCAAGGGCCGCTATGGGCATCGGCCAATGCACCGCCCCATCTGAAGGATGATGAGGGCATCGATTGCGGCCGTGACCGGGCTCTGCGTCTGATGCGTGAAATGGGAATCAAAAGCACCCAGAGTAAACGCTTTAAGCCATTAAAAACCAACAGTAACCATCCCTATGGTTACAGCCCCAATGTGCTTAAAAAGCATGGCCAGCCGACCCATATCGACGAGGTCTGGGTGGCGGACACGACCTACCTATGATGTGCACTGGAAAAAGCGGACACGAGATTCTCCTAAATGGAGAATCGAAGCATGGGAAGAAGACGCTTTAGTATAGAGTTCAAAAATGAGGCAGTTCAACTGATGATACTCGATGGTCTGAGCGCCACCGAGGTATCGACCAAACTTGGGGTCAACACCAACCAATTGTATAGGTGGAAGAGGCTCTATCTGGACGATCAGCAGGGCGAAGCCACCTCAAAGCGACAGAGCAGTCCGAAGGAGATGGCGGCCGAGATAGATCGTCTTCGCAAAGAGCTGCGCCGCTCGGAGCGGATCAACCAGATACTAAAAAAAACGGTGGGCTACTTTGCCAAGGACGAACAATGAAGTACCAGTTTGTCAAAGACAACGAGGGGCGCTTCAAGATCGAGGAAATATGCTCGGCGATGGGGATTTGTCGCAGTGGCTATTACTGCTGGAGGCACCGAGCGCCCTCGGCCCGGCGGATCGAGGACGAGGGAATCAAGGGGGCGATCCTGAAGGTACACAAAGAGGCCAAGGGCCGCTATGGGCATCGGCCAATGCACCGCCATCTGAAGGATGATGAGGGCATCGATTGCGGCCGTGACCGGGCTCTGCGTCTGATGCGTGAAATGGGAATCAAAAGCACCCAGAGTAAACGCTTTAAGCCATTAAAAACCAACAGTAACCATCCCTATGGTTACAGCCCCAATGTGCTTAAAAAGCATGGCCAGCCGACCCATATCGACGAGGTCTGGGTGGCGGACACGACCTACCTACGGACCCTGGCCGGTTGGATGTACTTGGCCACGGTGATGGACCTGTTCAGCCGACGCCTGCTGGGCTGGAGCGTTTCCAACCACAACGACGCGAAGCTGGTTGGCAAGGCCCTCAAAGCCGCGGCCATGACCCGCGGCACACTGCGCACCGGGATTATTCATCACAGCGATCGGGGCAGCCCCTACGCCAGCGACGACTATCAGAGGCTGGTCTCTGAACTAGGCATGAAGCCGAGCATGAGCGCCCAAGGCAACTGCTACGACAACGCGGCCATGGAATCGTTCTACGGCCGCTTCAAGACCAGCACGATTCGAGGCCGCCACTTTGCCGACGAGCGCGAACTGCGATCAACTGTCTTCGAATACGTGGAAATCTTCTACAACCGATATCGCAAACATTCCTCTCTGAGTTACCAAAGCCCAGTCCAATTCGAGGAAAATATTTGCCCCCCATGGGGGGCAACGAGAAAACAAAACCCTTTACCAAAACAAGCCGCCTGACACACTAATCAATAAACAATGAATATAAGAGAATCCCGTGTCCAACAAATCCAGTACACGTCATTCTGCGATCGTTTCAATGAGGGTAAATTTAATCTTCAATAGAAGACATTATTAGATAACTAATTGAGAATCAAATAAATAGGAATTAGAGAAATAATTTTGCCGACCCGAAAATGTCGCTTTCAACATTTCTCAAGAACAGGATACACTTTTCGCCGGAGAGGGTTAAAAAACAAGGTCCAGAAAAAACAAAACGAATTTTCACAAAGTTTTAACAATTAAAGAGATAGAAAAAAATAGCCCAATTGACCGAAAAACCGAACGAATTCCCTATATTTTTTCGTAAAATAAATTCAAATATTTGATGGCCGACAACACTTTTTCGAGAATCAGACGATATTAGAGCAAGAACAGGCAGGTAAATCTTGAAACTGTATTTCCACAACCAAAGTGCTAAAGGATTGCGAGCCAGGAGGCTCCTTTCGGCATTTCCCGCTGTACTTGTGTGTATTTTCCTGTTTCCCGCGATTCTTTTCACTGCTGCGCCTACTCCAAATCCAATCACAGACAACACGGGCGATGACCTAACCTTTCCAGCCCACGACACCAATGGATCAGATATTAGTTTGACCGATACGGGCGATAATTGGGACGACGGCAATTCCGTTTCCTTTTCTGGCACTGCACTGTAGTGACCGATGGTGGCCTATGAAGTGGACGGGGTTGTTTGGACAATTTTGACGTGGGATTAAGGTGGAAATCGTGTTCATATTATTTTTTAAAAATATATTTTGTCCTTAGCCAAAGACGGGCACGCAGGTGCCCGCAAGCTGTATTGGCGGGGAGGTTGGTTTTGCTCCGATTGCATGGACTTCGGCCGGGGTCCGGTAGCCCAGGGCTTGGTGGGGGCGCAGGTGGTTGTAGAAGTCCAGGTAGCGGGCTATCCCTTCGCTGGCTTCCTTTGCCGTGGCGTATTCGCGCAGGTAAATGTCTTCATACTTGAGGGTTCTCCAAAAGCGTTCAACAAATATGTTGTCCAGGTAGCGGCCACGCCCGTCCATGCTGATGCGCACCCCGGCTTGCCCCAGCACCGAGGTGAACTCGCTGCCGGTAAACTGGCTGCCTTGATCGGTGTTGAAGATTTGAGGTTGGGCCCGCCTCAGAGCTTCCTCCAGGGCGAGCACACAGAAGCGGCTCTCCAGGGTGTTGGAAAGCTGCCAGCTCAACACGTAGCGGCTGAACCAGTCCAACACCACGGTCAAGAAAAGGAATCCTCGGCTCAGCCGCAGGTAAGTGATGTCGCTGCACCATACCTGGTCGGGCCGCTCGACCGCCAAACCCCGCAGCAGATAAGGGAAAATGCGGTGCTGCCGGTGCCCCTGGCTCAAGTTTCGACGCGGATAAATAGCCTCCAGGCCCATTTGGCGCATGAGCCGCTGGATGCGGCCTCGTCCCACTGCATGGCCCTCTCGACGCAGCCACTGGGTCATCCGGCGAGAACCAAAAAACGGATATTGGGTGTAGAGCTCATCCATGCGATGCATGTAGAGAACGTTCTGCTCGCACTGGGCACGGGCCCGATAGTAATAGCTGCCGCGGGCCAGCCCCAGCAACTGACATTGCCTGCCGATACTGATTTTTCCTTGAAGTGGTTGCACCATCTTGCGCCTCTCACCAACCGAATTGTTCAGACTTTTTTTTTAGCCAATCGCATTCTACTTTCAGCTTTCCAATCTCCTGGTAAAGGTGATCTTTTTCCGTCTCGTTGTCCTTGCTGAGAGTCTGCCGCTGGCGCGAAAACAGCTCCGTTGCTCCCTGCAAAAGCTGCTTCTTCCATTGGGTCACCTGGTTGGGATGCACCTCAAAACGACCGGCGATCTCGTTGATGGTATGAGCGCCCCTGATGGCTTCCAGGGCCACTCGGGCTTTAAACTCAGCACTGTATTGTCTTCTCTTTCGTGATTTAATAACATTCATAGGTTAGCGGATTTAGTGGTTCAAGACCACCTTATTCCACTGTCCAGTTTTCCCCGTCCATTTCACTATTCACCTTTGACCGGAGGGGAAACCTTACTATTTCCGGTGATTTAGAGACCGGCAACGGCGGCGATGTCAGCATCACCGATCCCAGTGGAGTAACTTCCACAACAACAATTACCGGCGGAGTGGATACCAACGGCGGGGCTTTTACCTTCAATCGCACGGGGGATCTCGACATTACAGGCACTCTGACCACAACCTTGGGAATCAATAGTGGAACGGTGACCATCTTGGGCACAGGCGAAACCACTCTGGGCGTTGTCGATGTGCAGCATGGGACCTTTACTTTGAACCGGGTCGGGGACGCCACCTTCAACGGTACCATAACGTCAAATCAAGGAGACATCAATGTTACCGGAGGTAATCTTGTATTCGAAGGCAATGTTTCCACCAATTCGGGTAATTTCAATGTCACCAGCTCTGGAGATATCACTTTAAACGGCGATATCAGCACAAACACCAACAGCGGCACTGTTACGATAATCGGGACGGGGACCACAACGGTAAACGGCGACATCAACGTAGGGATTAATGGAGAGATTATCCTGCAAGCTGGAACTTTGATCATCAATCCTAACAGCAATGTGATCGATGGCATCGATATGACTCTCTCCGGGGGTACCTTAAGCACCAGCGATATTGATTTCAACATCGATACCCTGACTCTTAGCGACAACTCCTTTATCGATTTGGACACCGGCAACACTAGCAGCACCCTTACGATTGACGATGTGGACTGGAGCGATCCCACAAAAACGCTCACCATCCTGAACTGGAATTTTCATTCCCCTGACCCCGTATCCACAGGAGACCATGTTATCTTCAATGTAAATCTGGATACGGGAGGGGAGGGTGTCCTTAGCCCGGATATTTCGTAAAAAAAGTATCGTTGATATGCTTAACTGCTGATATACAGCAGGATAGATCAATAATTAAAGCAATATCAGCGATGACAAAAGGTAAACAATTAAAGCTACAGTTGACAAGGGTAAAAGGCCGCCGTGTGCGGGTTGATTTCAAGGGCGGAGAGGTTACTTCGGATGCCGGACTGCTTTTGATCCGGGAAGTGGATCGGCAGTTGGGCTTGACCGAACGAGCGGCCCGACAGTTAGTGGACAAACGGCAGAAGGGCAAAGTACGCCATGAGGTATTGGGGATGCTGCGGCAGCGCGGTTACGGGCTGGTGGCGGGCTATGAGGATTTGAACGACTTTGATACCCTGCGCCACGATCCATTGTTGCAAACGGTAACGGGGCGCATTGAAACGTTGGCCAGCGCGCCGACTTTGTGTCGTTTTGAAAACGGGCAGGATCGGCGGGCGGCCTTTGCGGTAAACGAGCTGTTGGTCGAACAGTTCATGGGCTCCTTTGCCGAGGAACCCGAAGAGATCATCCTGGACTTTGACGCCACCGACACTCCGGTGCACGGGCTCCAGGAGGGACGTTTTTTCCACGGTTATTATGATCATTACTGTTTTCTGCCGCTATATGTTTTCTGCGGTGATCAGCTGCTGGTGGCCTACCTGCGGCCGAGCAAGATCGATGCCAGCAAGCATGCCGGGGCCATCCTCAAATTGCTGGTTAAACGGATTCGCCAAAGCTGGCCCCGTACGCGGATTATTTGGCGCGCCGACAGTGGATTTTGTCGAGACCGGATACTCTCTTGGTGCGACCGCAACGAAGTTAGTTACATCGTGGGGATGGCTCGCAATGCACGCTTGCAGCAAGACGCCCAGCAGTTGCAAAAGCAGGCCAAAGAATGGTTCGAACTAAGGGGTAAAAAACAACGGTTATTCCAGGACTTCGTCTATGCTGCCGATTCGTGGCGATGGCTGCGGTTGGTCATCCATAAAGCCGAACACACCGCACAGGGGTCCAACCCGCGCTTCGTGGTGACGAACCTGCCGGGCGATCCCCAGGAGCTTTACGACAAGGTATACTGTGGCCGCGGTGAAATGGAGAACCGAATCAAGGAACAGATGCAATTGTTCAGCGAGCGCACCAGCGCCCATCAATGGTGGGCCAATCAGTGGCGATTGCTCTTGTCGGCGCTGGCCTACACCTTGATGGAAGCCATGCGCCGGTTAGCCTTAAAAGGGACGAAGTGGGCGCGGGCCCAATGCCACACCCTGCGGCTCAAATTAATCAAGATCGGAGCGGTCATCGTGCGCAACACCCGAACGATTCACTTTCACCTAAGTGAGAGTTATCCTTGGGCCAGTCTTTTCAACCATGCGCCCCGCCGATTGGTGCCAACCTAAAGGGTGCATTGGTGCTGCCCCCGGCACTACCGAACCAATGGGGGAAAGGGGGCAGTGTCTCTACACCCTGAAAAACACCTAAAAATCAAGACGATCTGCTCAAAATACAAAGAAATCCATCTCCAATAGCAATAACGAGCCAAACTTTACCCTTCATGAAATATCCGGGTTAGCCAGCTTATCTTTCAGGACCCTGTTGGGTTTGATCCTGGACTCTATTCGGCGGTTTTGAAGTCGGGAACCGAATTTGAATACATTCCTGGCGTTGTCGTGCCGGAAGCCTCAACCGTTTTTTCCATCAGCTTGCTGGTTCTGGCAGCGGGCGGCGATTTTTACCGCCGAAGGAAACTAGTCATAAAAACCTGAGTCTACGAATCATTCATTCGTCTTCTTAATGTTATAGAAATTAAGGAAGGCAAGGACTCATGTATTTGGCTTATTCTCTTTATTATCCGTTATGGATTCAAAAAAGAGATAGGCGCTGATTGCGACCAGTGCCAGGTTCCTGAAAAATGCGAACTGCACGGTGCCGAAAATGGTATTTTTTTCCATAGCGGTGCCGAAACATCCGCAATCAATTTCAAGACCCCGCACCCAGGCTTGCCCCGTCGCAATAAGAAAAACCGCCATCAACATGAGGATGACCCCTAGGGTGGATTCCGGCCAGAAACCCGTCAGCAAGGAAAGTCCACAGACCAGTTCGAGCCAAGGCAATGTGACGGCTGCGAAACGCAGAAAAAATTCAGGCAGGGGGAGCCGGTAATCGAAGAGATTGACCAAAAAATTCTGCGGATCGACCATTTTCCCCAAAGCGGCCCAGATGAAGACAATGCCAAGCAGCCACCGTAACCCAAGCGTTATGGCGTATTTACCGGGCAGGTTCATTTTTTTTCTCCGAACCGCCGCGAATTAGGGTCACCGCTTCGGTTTTGTTTTCTATAATGGATTTTGATTCCGAATCGTGAGAAGCTGCCGGGTGCGGTTCGGATGGCGCCTCATGACGGGCTTTTTTGGTAATCAAAGGGATGCCGTTGGGATTTACAGAATTGAAGGCAATTCCCATGAGCAGCGATACGCCAATCAATGCGATGGCCCGTAGTGTTAATCGAGTCAGAAGATTCATCTCTTTACGCATTGGTTTGAAATTTCCTGCTGTTGTTTACGATGCCAAAATGAATGAAATATTTTATTAATTAATGCTCTTCCAATAATAGGTTAATCTGGCGCTTGAAATCCGTCCAATAGCGAGACCCGGCCACGAGTTCGCCTTCGACATCGCCCGTTTCCATGGGATGTCCGAGGATGAAGCTTGGGGTCTGGCGAATGCCGAGGCTTTTCGCTCTCAATTTTTCTTTCTGTATTTCCCCAGTGTATAAGTTGCTTTCCAGACAAGCCTGGAATAGTTCCAGATCAAGCCCCAATTCAGCGGCCAAAGACTGGAAGGTATCGGGTCCCAGATTTAGATTGTTTTCGAAAAGCAAATCACGCATGGCCCAATACCGCCCCTGATCACCAGCGCAATAGGAAGCTTCGGCCGCTTTTTGCGAGTGTCGGTTGTTGTTCAAGGGAAAATTTCCGCTCAAAAAATAAACCAGACCGGTATCGACATATTCTTCCTTTATTTTTGGGAATGTTATCTCATGAAACATGCGGCAGTGCCCGCATTCATAGTCGGAGTATTCGATGATGACAATTTTGGCTTCGGTACTGCCGACCCCAAATCGAAGCGGTTCCGGGAACCGAAATATTTTTCCCGACCCGCCAATATTTTGTCTATTTCGGGTCGAAGCTTCAGACTCCTGAGCTTTTGTTTTCGGAGCGGTTTTGGCGGCAGCTTTGCGGCTTTCCCCTACTACCATTTTTTTGGGGGCCTGGGCGAGGTTCTGATCGGGTTCCAGTTTTTGAAAACCGTTTTTTCCGTCGTTAAACCAGATGCGCAGATTCAGATTGGGGAATGTGTTTATTACGGAGTCGGTCAATGCAGGCATATTTTGTTCGACAGAACCGAGGTAAACCGTGTAAACGCCATCGACCACGGGAAGTTCGTTGGCTTGGTGGGGAATGCCGGAAGCATCCGCTGCTGAACTGCTCCATAGAAGCTCCCCTTTTTGACTCAGGAGGACGAATTTGAACTGGCCGGTTCCGTTAAAAGATTGCCCATCTACAACGAGATTTCCGCGGTAGGAGATGGTGTCTCCCTCCACCCCCCGGAGGCCGTTGCTTCCCAAGTTCAGAGTGGTGAAAACGATGAGCAGCCATCTGCAACCGCTCTTGAATCGATTGACGAATCTGTTTGTTGGCATTTTGTAATGATGCATAGACCTAATTAATGGAGAGTGTACGGATTGATTGAAGTTGGCAAGTTCAAGTGAGACAACGCCCAGTAATTCCGATATGGTTAAATTTCTCGGTTCCGTTAGAATTTTATGGACAAGTAAACTATGTTAAATTAAAGCCATACTTTTATTAGAAGCATCAATATTGCCTAACCGACAGTATATAATTCCCAAATGCGATTTAACCGGCGATCCTTATTAAGGCATAAAGTTCAAGTACGTTGGCTTGTGCCGTTGATCTTATCTCTTGCCACAGTATTCAATCCTTTGTTTGCGAATGGCATCAAAGATTCTTTGTTAAAAGAACCGGTGCCCATAAAGATTGTGGACCCTGTTTACCCGTTTGAGTTTCACCAAACAAAGGTGGAAACCATGGTGGAAATGCTCGTCGAGATAAACGAAAATGGAGAGGTCGAGGAAGTCAGCGTGTTGAGCGGCCCGCATGTTTCTTTTGGAAATGCCGCCCTCGGTGCGGTTCGCCGATGGAAATTCAAGCCAGCTATGAAAGACGGAAAAGCGATAGCCGTGCGGCGCGTCCTGCCCATCTTTTTTTCCTATTCGGGCCGAAAGTATCCAGCAAAATCCGTAAATTTGTCCCGAATTTCAAAGTCTCGGAAAAATCAAAACGTGGTTTCCGCTGAGATACTCGATCACCATCAGCCGGCCTATCCGTTTGAGTTGCTCTCAAAAAGCATTGATGGAAACGCCAAGTTAAACTTTGCCGTGAGTGAGGATGGTTCTGTTTCAAGCGTTGAAATAGAGGAGCAATCCCATCCGGAATTTGGCCATGCCGCCGCGGCTGCCTTGATGCATTGGAAATTCAAGCCCGTGAAAAAGGATGGCCAAATAATTCCTTTTTCTCTCCAGCAGGAGTTTTCCTTCAACCGAAGTTATCTGGAACCTACAATTCGCAATTGGGTCCGGCAACTCAAGAATTCCAAAGTTGATTTTATCACTAAGCCCAAGGAACTGGATAAAAACCCGAGGCCAATTTTAAGGAAAATGCCGGTTTACCCACCGGCGCTCGCCCACAAGGCTGCTGAGGGAAAGGTAAAGATTCGGTTTATAGTTGATAAAAAGGGAAAAGTCCGGTTGCCCAGAGTAGAAGAGGCTAGCGACCCATTGTTCGGATATGCAGCCGTGGCGGCCATTTCATTGTGGAAATTTGAACCGCCCCTCAAAGATGGCGAGCCGGTTATTACGGAATTTGTCCTGCCAATGACTTTTAAGCTGGAATTCGCCGAGGTTCTTTGAGAATAGAACCAGATTTATAAGTCTGTTGCTTGATAAGTAGAAATTGCATATTACCTTAATTAGAGGCTGTCCCAAAAATATAAAGATTTTATAGTCAACTGGATGACGTTGATAAAAAGAGCCGGAAAGAGCAAGTTTTTGCTCGATCCGGCCAAAAAAGGGTTCTATAATTGAGTTAGCGAAAATCAATATAGCCCTTTCTATGAAAAATATAGCCATCCAATGCCTCCTGCGTCCAGCTTTAACTGTGGTCGACCGGTGCCTCGATTACGATAACTTCCGCGCCACCATTGATCGAATCGATCGGCTGCTGATCGACTCGGAGGTGGAATCGCAGGCCATTGAGCTGGCCTTGGAGGGGTGGCCGCCAATGGGTCTAAAGGCCCGGCGGCAGCGGGCCAGTTTTGCCATCAAGGCACTGCGCATGGATACGCTGGGCCGTCTGCTCGGAGGGATTTCGTTTCGGCATTTGTCGCGGGCTCTGGGCAGCAGCGATCTGTTGGCCGACTTTTGCCGTGTCCGGCAGATCGATGGCATCAGGGGCATCTCCAAAAGCACCCTGGAGCGGGCCTCGAAGTTTTTCAGCGAAGAGCAGTTGAGGGCCTTGCACCGGACCTTGACTGAGGTGGTGGGCGATGCCCTTCTGGCCCGGCAGGTGGGATTGGACAAGCCGATTGACACCACCATTTGCCTGATCGACGGCACCTGTTTGGAGGCTAACATTCATTGGCCGACGGACTGGGTATTACTCAAGGATGTAGCCGGCACGTTGCTCAAAGCGATCCGGCTGATCCGCGAGAAGGCCGGTGTGCGCCATCGCATGCCGATCGAACCGGAGCCCTTGGCTCGGCAGATGAATCGGCTGTGCATACAGATGACCCACAGCCGGCGGCGAAAGGACAGCGCGCGGCAGCGCAAGGGTATCTTGAGGCAGATGAAAAAGCTGCTCAAACGGATCGGGGAGCATGCCCGCAGTCACCGGGAATTATTGCAAGCCTGCTGGGAGCAAAGCGATTACAGCGAAAAACAGGTCCAACAGATCCTCGCCCGGATGGAGCGCATGAGCGAGCAAATCCCGGTGGTCATCAAACAGGCGCACGAGCGGATCATTGGCGGCCGCCAGGTGAAAAACGCAGAGAAAGTCTTGAGTGTTTACGAACTCGATGGGCAGGTGATTGTGCGAGGTAAAGCGGGCCAAGAGGTCGAGTTCGGCAACACCCTGTTTTTGGGAGAAAGCGTTGAAGGGTACCTGCTGGACTGGAAACTCTACGGCAGCCGAACTCCAAGCGAAAATGAACAAATGCAAGAGAGTTTGCAAAGACAGAACCGCTTCAACCTGGAAGAACCCATAGCGGCCATGTGCGCGGACCGGGGATTTGCCTCCCAGCGGGCCCGCCGGCAGTTAGCCCAGGAGGGAATCTACGACGCGCTCTGTCCACGCGATCCGAAGCAGTTGAAAAAACGGATGGAGGAACCACTGTTCAGGCAATTGCAAAAGCGCCGGGCCAGCACCGAAGGGCGGATCGGGGTATTGAAGAATCGCTGGCAGGCCGGGCGGTTGCGCAGCAAAGGCTTTGCCAACCGCTCGATCAGCGTAGCCTGGTCGGTACTCTCGCACAACCTATGGAAAGTAGCCAAGATGCTGGCCCAGCAAGACGAACTAAAAGCCAAAGCGGCGGCCTAGAGAGCGGAAAAGCAAGGACAATACTTTTTCACAGCCTTACTGTCGGCTCATACAAAGAAAACCAGGCAACCGGACCCCAAAACCAGTATCCTAACGTCATAGGAGAGCAAAGTTGATACTCTCCCAAATGCAAATACCTCTAAAATGAGCGCCTATCAAAAGCCCTCGCAAAAATCACCCTTTTGGGACAGCCTCTAATTAGATTTACAGGCTTATGGATTCGGGTGTCGGGGCACAACGCAGTTTCCTGCATCCATCCATTAAAAATGCCGGGGAAGCGGGATTCTCACCCTGGCTCCCAGCCGCGGCAGTGAGCTTGATGAAACCCATTCTGCCTTACGCCCTTTCTTTTACGGCCGGAGCGATGATATTTGTCGTGGTGGAAGAGTTGATACCCGAATCCCAATTAGGCGAAAAACACCGATATCGCCACTATGGGAACATTGCTTGGATTTACGGTAATGATGGTGCTGGATGTGGCCCTGGGGTAAATTCCTTCAGACCGGATTTTCAGGCAGGTGAGCAAAATCTGGACAAATTCAGATTTTTTCTATATATTAAAGAGACTTAAATCATTTAGGGGGAAAGGTGCCTTGATGCCTGGAGCGTTGGGGGGGGACATCATTTCAATAATCTTTTTAACTCAATGCCAAAAAAATTCGCCAATACAGTCACTTTGAAATTTCTTCAATCCCATGCCCTCTTTGGAGGCATCGAAGATGAAGAATTGATAAAATTCCTCACCTTCATGGAGCAGGAAGAATACCCCAAAGGGAAAAAAATCGTCATCGAAGGGGACCCGGGGAATTGCCTCTTTTTAATTGCTGAGGGCTCTGTTGAGATACTCAAAACCGTTCCCGGTGCGGGTCATGACGATGGCGAACAAATTGCCACATTGGGAAAGGGTGAAACGTTCGGAGAAATGGCCATCATCGATTTGCACACCCGTTCTGCCACCGTGCGAGCCCTGGAAGATTCAATTGTCCTCATTCTTTCGCAGAAAAGCCTCTCCCGGATTTGGCACAACCACCCGAAAATTTACACCTTGATCCTCATGAATCTGGCTAGGGAAATCAGCATGAGGCTGCGCAGTATTGACACCCGGTTCGCCATTTCACTTTTTTCCGTAAAGGGTAAATAAGTCCTCAAAACCCAGCGGGACAGGTCTTATTCTCTCCGGGTCACCTGTTCCAGAAGACGGTAGATTCGGTCCACCATCCCGCGAGGGTCTTCATTGTAGCCCGCCGCCACCAAGGCGGTATCGTAAATCTGTTCCACAACCTGCCCGGCCAGTTCCTCTTCCTTCTCATAAATGGAGAAGAGGTTTTTAACCAATGGATGACCTAGATGGATCTCCAGATTTACCTTGGGTTGAGCGGCGACATCCTGCTGCATGGCTTTCATCATGCGGCGCATGGTGGGCGAGATCATTTTATCGGCATTCAGAACGATCGCCGGGCTGTCCACCAATCGCTTGCTCCCGGTCACTTTGTCAACGCGATCTTCAAGTTGTTTTTTAATCCATTCGCACAACCGGGTTTCCTCATCCCTGGTCAACGATTCCGCTTCGCTTTGGTCTTGGCCTAAATTCTCAATTTGCACCTCGGCCTGATCCGCCGACACCAGTGATTTGCCATCGAACTCATTCAGATGGCTCATGACGAACTCATCGATAGGCTCATAGAGAAAAAGGACCTCCAGGCTACTCGCCTTGAACGCTTCCAGATAAGGCCCCGCTTCGATCGTTTCACGGTTGGGGGCAAAATAATAATAAATCTCCTTTTGGCCCTCTTTCATGCCCTCGACATAATCCGCCAGACTGGTAAATTCATTCTCCTCCCGATGGGAAGATTCATACCGCAGCAATTTTCCCAATTGTTCGCGGTGGCTGAAGTCCGAAGTAATCCCCTCTTTCAAAAATATCCCGTGATTTTTGTAAATCTCCAGGTAATGATCGGGGTTTTTCTTGGCGATGCCCTCGAGGTGCTTGAGAAAGCGGCGCGTCAGCAATTTGTTTAATTTTTTAACCAGAGCGCTGTCCTGCATGGTTTCGCGGGAAATATTGAGAGGCAAATCGGCGCTATCGACCACCCCCCTCAAAAAGCGGAGCCATTCGGGCAGCAGCCCTTCCGGCTTGGAATCTATAAGAACCTTGCGGCAATAAAGGCTCACACTCGATTCCAGCCGCATAGATCCCATCTTTTCCATGTTCGTTTTGGGAACGAAAAGCAGGGCGTTGATGGCCAGGGGGGCATCCGCACTGAAATGCAGCCGCGTGCTCGGCTCGTCGAATGCATTGGCCTGAAATTTATAAAACTCGGTATATTCCTCTTCCTTGATTTCGTTTTTATTGCGCAGCCATAAAGCCTGGATCTTGTTCACCCGCTCTCCGTTCAGATTGATGGGGAACTGCACAAAACTCGAGTAGCGGGTCAAAATATCCTTAACCGTGGCCTCTTTGGAGAATTCCTTTTCCTCCTCTTTGAGCAGCATGACTACCTTGCAGCCCCGGCGCTGCCCCTCGACCGTCTCAATTTGATAATTTCCAACGCCATCGCTGGTCCAGACCAGATGCTCGCCCTCTTTTTGCCATGAACGGGTATAAACCTTCACCTCATCGGCCACCATGAAGGCGCTGTAAAAACCGACTCCGAATTGGCCGATTAGATCGCCCGTAGATTCCGGTCCCTCCTTCAACGCCTGCAAAAATGCCTTCGAGCCGGAATGGGCAATGGTGCCGAGGTTTTCCACCAATTCCGCACGGCTCATACCCAAGCCGAAATCCTGAATGGTAATCGTTCCCGCCGTTTCATCGGTCGTCAGGTTGATTTCCATCTCCAGCTTGTCGTCAAATATCTCCTTTTCGACCAATTGCACATGCCGGAGCTTTTCCAGCGCATCAGAGGCATTGGAAACCAACTCACGCACAAAAATCTCCTTATTCGTATAAAGGGAATGGACCACTATATCCAGAAGCTGGGAAACCTCCGCCTGGAACGAGTGTTTTTCGATTCTCTCCTCTTTGTCTTTGCTTACTGTAGTCATGCTGACGTGTACTGGATTTGTTGGACACGGGATTCTCTTATATTCATTGTTTATTGATTAGTGTGTCAGGCGGCTTGTTTTGGTAAAGGGTTTTGTTTTCTCGTTGCCCCCCATGGGGGGCAAATATTTTCCTCGAATTGGACTGGGCTTTGGTAACTCAGAGAGGAATGTTTGCGATATCGGTTGTAGAAGATTTCCACGTATTCGAAGACAGTTGATCGCAGTTCGCGCTCGTCGGCAAAGTGGCGGCCTCGAATCGTGCTGGTCTTGAAGCGGCCGTAGAACGATTCCATGGCCGCGTTGTCGTAGCAGTTGCCTTGGGCGCTCATGCTCGGCTTCATGCCTAGTTCAGAGACCAGCCTCTGATAGTCGTCGCTGGCGTAGGGGCTGCCCCGATCGCTGTGATGAATAATCCCGGTGCGCAGTGTGCCGCGGGTCATGGCCGCGGCTTTGAGGGCCTTGCCAACCAGCTTCGCGTCGTTGTGGTTGGAAACGCTCCAGCCCAGCAGGCGTCGGCTGAACAGGTCCATCACCGTGGCCAAGTACATCCAACCGGCCAGGGTCCGTAGGTAGGTCGTGTCCGCCACCCAGACCTCGTCGATATGGGTCGGCTGGCCATGCTTTTTAAGCACATTGGGGCTGTAACCATAGGGATGGTTACTGTTGGTTCTTAATGGCTTAAAGCGTTTACTCTGGGTGCTTTTGATTCCCATTTCACGCATCAGACGCAGAGCCCGGTCACGGCCGCAATCGATGCCCTCATCATCCTTCAGATGGCGGTGCATTGGCCGATGCCCATAGCGGCCCTTGGCCTCTTTGTGTACCTTCAGGATCGCCCCCTTGATTCCCTCGTCCTCGATCCGCCGGGCCGAGGGCGCTCGGGGCCTCCAGCAGTAATAGCCACTGCGACAAATCCCCATCGCCGAGCATATTTCCTCGATCTTGAAGCGCCCCTCGTTGTCTTTGACAAACTGGTACTTCATTGTTCGTCCTTGGCAAAGTAGCCCACCGTTTTTTTTAGTATCTGGTTGATCCGCTCCGAGCGGCGCAGCTCTTTGCGAAGACGATCTTGATCGGACCCCATCTTTGCTACCACTTTAAGTGAGAGTATTTCCGTAGGTTTGGTATTGTAGGTTTTGCAGCGGGTGGCGCAATGAGGCCGTAGGCCGAATGGAGCCAGCCGCTGCTTTGTTGATTGTTCGCCAGAGTCTGGCAAATGTATTTGGGGAGAGAAAGCCTAATCGGCTGTGGGGGTGTTTCGCGTTGTATTTGTGTCGCCATTGTTCGACCACCACACGCGCTTCGGTCACGCTCAGGAACAGTTCCTGATTAAGGCATTCATCGCGCAAACGATTATGAAAGGATTCTATATGTCCATTCTGCCAAGGGCTTCCTGGATCAATGTATGCGATGGCAATTTCCTGTCGCTGCAGTTCTTCTTTGACTTGGTGGGCTATAAACTCCGATCCGTTGTCCGAGCGGATGCACTGAGGTTTGCCGTTCTCTCTTATGGCATCGTTCAATACCTCTACCACATCGGCACTTTTCAGTGAGCGCGCAACCTTAATGGCCAGGCATTGACGGGTATGTTCATCGATCAGTGTCAAGAGCCTGAGCGGACCGCCCCGGTCGGTGCGATCCGCCACGAAGTCCCAACTCCACACATGGTTGGGCTGCACTGCTCAGGTCGGGGTAGCCGTGGATTGGCCCTGCCGGCGACGGCGCTTGCGAGACGGCCGCACACCCAGTCCTTCGAAACGACGCACTTTTTGGACGAATTTGCGACTCACGGGCCAACCTTCATGGGTCAACAAAGCGCGGATCCGACGATAGCCATAGCGCGGATGCTTCTTCGAAAAGGCAATGATGCGTGCCACCAGTTTATGCCTATACTCAGTAGCTTTCTTGGGTTCATACAGGTAGGTTGAGCGGTGCAACCCAAAATACTGACAGGCCCGACGCAGCGAGCACGACCCTTGGGCCAATACATGCTTCACCGCTTCCTTTTTCTGCTTCGGGCCTACCATTTTTTTGCGTTCACCTCCTTGAGCACACGGTTCTCCAGCATCTGCTCGGCTACAATCTTCTTAAGCTGTGTGTTCTCGCGCTCCAGCTCCTTCAGCCGCTTGGCGTCACGCAGCTCCATGCGGCCATACTTTTTACGCCAACGATGGTAGCTTTGAGGACTGATATTGTGGGACCGACAGACATCCTGAATGCCTTTGCCTGCGTCTACTTCGCGCAGTATCGTTATGATTTGTTCAGGGGTGTATCTTTTTTGCTTCATAGGTCTTTCCGGTAATTTCTCCAGAAAGACTCTCACTGGCAATGGTAGTGTTTTCGGCGGTCACATCAACCACATAGTCTTTTAAAATTTCCAAAATGTTCTAAAATAATATTTTTGTCCCATTTGTAATTATTGGATATGATTTTCACCAATTTACTTAAATGTTTTTTAAAAAACTTAATATTTTCCTGAATCTCTTTAATTGATATACCAGCATGTTTTCGATACTCCTCGACCAATTCCACTATTGCTGGAGTTGATCTACAATATTCATAATAAAATATTCCCTGCAAAGCGGGTTTACTGTATCCATCAAAATCCCACTCCTCGCGAGGTAGGGGTTCAGGAAGTGAATTAGGATTTTCAGCCATGTCTTATTTCTCTGTTTCGGCTGTAAAAACCATTCTCTTTGCCATTTCCATTGAGTGATCGTCTCTCAAATGCCCGTAGGTGTAGGTATTTGCAACCAACAGGCCGCCGTCTTTGTGCCCTACCCAACCGGCTATCGGTGCAAAATTAATTCCGGCTTCGATAGCATTGCTGACAAAGTAATGTCTGAAACTGTGGTGTGTGTAGTTAGGGATTCCGGCCTTTTTGCAGGCGGTGATTAATGCCTTTTTTGCACTCCTGATCGGGATTAGTAAATCATCCGCTCGAAGGGATTGCCGATCAAGAATTCTCTCAATCAATTGTACCATGGCCGGAAACAAGGGAACTGCCCGGACTTCGTGGTTTTTTGTGCCGGTTTTCCCGCCAGTGACCAGGAAGATATTCCGTTGAAAATTTATGTCTCCCAAGCGCAACTCAATAGCTTCCCCCAGGCGCATTCCTGAATAAGCCAGCAACTCGACTAAATCCGCCGCATGGATCGTCCGATCATCCGCCGTCCGGAGAGTGGAAACCAGCGCCCGGAATTGCTCCTGGGTCGGAATAGCGATGACTGATTTTTCCGCTTTCCTGCGTTTTATCAGTTTTACCGGGTTATCCAGCATGAGACCTTCCCGGATCGCGTATTCAAGAACCAATACAAACGTTTCCCGCTCATTGTTAAAGGTGGAGGCGGCAATCTCCCCGCTTCGCCTCAAAACCCATTCCTGACAAGCCCTGTCGTTTATTCTGGCGACCGGGTGTAAACGCCGGGATGAAACCGGTACGGGGGTCGGGGTAAAACCGGTACGCTTGGAATAAGGTTTAGGTTAGTAATTGCAGGTACGTCAAGGTTTAGGGTTTGGGAGTTGGTTTTGGGGATTGGCTTGGGGTCGGTGAGGAGGCCGGAGGCCGACGAGCCGGGCCCAAGGCGTTTATTGTTTTGTGCCACGGCGACGGCGTCGAGCATCGCGCAAGCGGTAGCTTTGCCCGTTGGCTTCGAGGATATGCACCCGATGGGTGAGTCGGTCCAGCAGAGCTCCGGTGAGCCGTTCGGAACCGAGCACTTCGATCCAGTTCTCAAAGGGCAGGTTGGTGGTGACGATGAGACTGGTGCGCTCGTAAGCGCGGCTGACCACGTCGAAGAGCAGTTCGGAACCGGTCTTGGAAAAAGGGACGTAACCGAGTTCGTCGAGGATGAGTAGGTCGAGCCTTTCGAGTTGCTTCATGAAGCGCTGCAGGTCGTGGTTGTCGCGTTGCTCGAGCATATGGGTAACCAGGGCGGTGACCCCGAAGAAACGGATCCGCCGGCCCTGGGCACAGGCGGCAAAGCCCAGGGCGGTGGCCAGGTGCGTTTTACCGGTACCGGCGTTACCGAGGAGCAGCACGTTTTCGCGCTGGTCGACATACTCCCCGCGCATGAGCTCTCGGATGAGCGCTTCGTTGATCGAGGGCTGCGCTTCAAAGGCGAAGCTCTCGAGGGTCTTGAGCACGGGGAAACGGGCGTTTTTGATCCGCCGCTGGGCGGCCCGCTGTTCGCGTTCAATGAGCTCCCGTTCGACCAGATGCAACAAAAAGGCGGCGTAATCGAGCCGGTCCCGGGAACAAGCCGCGGCCACCGCCGGCCATTCGCGCAGGATGGTGGGCAACTTCAGTTTCTTGAGGTGATGGTGTAACAGCAGCTGGTTTTTTTCTTCCTTCATAAAGCCCCTCCTGGAATCTTGAGCAGTTCGCTGTAGGCACCGAGGTCAGGGGCGGCCACACGGACGTGACGCAGGTGTGGATGGCCGTCCAGCCGGAAGGTTCTGCTCCCGTAGTCTTCCTGAGGATAGAGATACTGGGCGATGGCCTCACGAGTCAGTCCCCCCTCCCGCAGGGCCGAGACGACGGCCTGCTGCAAGGCCGCCATGGGGTGTTTCTCCAACAGCCGCAGCACCCGGATATACTCCCGGGTGCCTTCGCCCCCGCATTGGCTTTCGAGCCGGCGTCTGAGGACCTGCAGGCACTGCGGCAACTGCCAGCCCGAGAGTGGGCGGGCGAAGTCCAAAGCGCCCGGTTTTTTCTCCAGCAAAGCCAGGTAGTGCACCGGCTCGAAAGAGACTTGCTCTTTATCCCAAATGCGGCGGTGCCGGGCCACCTCTTGGCCCCCACAGAAGATCACCACCTGCCGACAGGACCCTTCCACCACCACCGGATGGTGGGCGCAGCGCACCGGCACCGAATAGTCGTTGCACTCGAAGCGCACCAGCGAGAGGCTGCTGACGCAGGTCGAGCGTTTGCGGCTCGCTTCAAAGGGTATGGGCGGCAACGCCAGCATGACGGCGCGCTCCTCGGCCAGCAGTTCCTTTTTCACCGCCCTTTTCCCGCGTAATTTACGCTCCATGTCCCGCTCACATGCCTCCAACAGCTTTGCGTTGAGTTCCTCCAGGTCCCGAACCTGCGGTACCGGTACCAGGAAGTTGGCCCGGGCATAACGCACGATCCCCTCGACCACGCCCTTCTCGTTGGGCCGGGCGGGCAGACAGAAGTGTTCCTCGAACAGGTAATGGCTCTGTAGCTGCAGAAACCCGTCGGTCAGCTTGCGTTCACGCGAACCGATAATCTTACCCACCGCCACCTTCGAGTTGTCATAGCTGATGCGCCGGGGCACCGCCCCGAAAAACTCAAAAGCTCGCAGGTGCCCCTCCCAGAAGCTCTCCGTGCACTCCCGTTCGAACACCTGCACGAAAAAGGCATCGCTGTAGGGCAGGCTCATGGCAAAAAATGGCCGCCTACGCAATTGCCCCGCCTCCTTCACCAGGGCATGACCGAAGTCCACCTGTCCCTCCCCGGGGCGGTGCTCCAGCGGCACGAACACTTCCCGCCGCCTCGCTCGCAGCTCGGCCACCACCTCCTTGACCGCCGTGTAGCCCCCTTGGTAGCCCTTCTCCCGACCCAAACGCTGGTAGATCCGTTTGGCCGTATGGCGCTGCTTCTTGGGCACGTTCCGGTCCGCTTTGAGCACCTCCTCGATCCAGCCCACATACGGATCGATCTTGCGCTCTCGCCTCTTCTTGCGCCGGTCTCCCGGCGGCTGGGAATAGGCCAGCATCTTTCCCAGGGTCTCCCAGTGCAGTCCCTCTTCTCGCATTACAGAGCGCTTGCTCTGCTTGTCCCGCAGCACTTTGTGCCGCACTCTTGTCCATTGCTTCATATCTCGATACACTCCTCCTTTCTAGGATAAGCGTACCGGTTTTAAAGCGCCCTCTTTACCGTACCGGTTTTTCCCCGGCGTTTACAACCGGGAGATTCCCAAAGTAAGGCCGCAATTTGTTCAGGCTGGTTTCCCTCCGCAGAGCCGAGGATTTTTTCAGATGAGTTTTAATGCTCTCATGCCACATCGAGGCGATTTCCCAAAAAGTGATCCGGCTATTCAGTTTTCTCCGGTTCAACCGGCTCACTTTATCCCGGAATACAATCATTCGCCGCTCGGCAAGTTTCCGATCCGTCGTCTTGAGTGAACGCCGATATTGCTTGCCGCCCCGCTTTACCCAAACATAGTAATTCGACGATGATTTATGACGGTAGAGATTTTCAGCAACTTTCCGAAAAGGTTTTCCAGAGGGCTTTTTTGACGGCTCCTTATCTTTTCCCTGCATACCAAAAAAATATAGGTTGCATTATGGGGGCAAGTCAATAATTAAAATATCTAAAAATAGTTGTAAAACATTGATTATCAACATAATCGGGAGTAGCTCAGCTGGATAGAGCATCGGTTTTCTAAACCGAGGGTCGGGGGTTCGAGCCCCTCCTCCCGTGCCATTTCTGGTTTGACTTCCCGGAACTCAATCTGATGTTTGCCCATTGGTTTCTTATACCACCAATTACACGGTTGAACGCAGGTATTGAAGTAGAGTTTCCTTCATTCAAACAATGAGGCATTCCCCGGTCATTTCCGGCGGTTTTTCAAGTCCCATCAGGTGGAGGAGGGTTGGGGCTATATCGGCCAGCCTGCCGCCTTCCTTGAGGCGAAGCCCCCGGCAACCTTCCCCGGCCCCCGCCAGGACAACTTCCACCGGGTTCAATGTATGGGCGGTATGGGGAACCTCGTTTTGAGGGTCCCACATTTGGTCGGCATTTCCGTGGTCAGCGGTCACGAGGGCTGCCCCGCCTGCTTGCTCAAGGGCTTCGAGCAATTCCCCGAGGCAGGCATCGACCGTTTCACAGGCTTTGATGGCGGCCTCCAGCGAACCGGTGTGGCCGACCATGTCGGGGTTGGCGAAGTTGACCACAATCAAACCATATTTGCGGCTCAGGATGGCTTCTTTGGTGGCCTCGCAAATTCCGCGGGCAGACATCTCGGGCTTGTGGTCGTAGGTGGGTACATCCCGGGGACTGGGAATGAGGGCGCGCTCCTCGCCCGGAAAAGGTTCTTCGCGGTAGTCGTTGAAAAAGAAGGTAACGTGGGGATATTTCTCCGTTTCGGCGCAACGAAACTGGGCAATGCCCGATTGACTGACGTATTCGCCCAGGGTGTTTTTCATTTTCGTGGGCTTGGGGAAAAGCATATTTTTACAGAGACCTTTTTCATACTCGGTCATGGTGACGAAAAACAGGTCGAGTTTTTTCTCCCGTGGAAACTCGCTGAAGTCATCATCGATAAAGACTCGCGTAATTTCTCTGGGGCGGTCACCCCTGAAGTTGAAAAATATGACCGTATCGCCGTCACTTATGGGGCCGGAGGGTTCTCCATTTTCATCGGCAATCCAGGTGGGCGTAATAAATTCATCGCCTTTGAGGGAATCGCCAGAGGGATTGTCATAATAACGCTGCACGGCTTCCTCGGCGCTACGGGCGCACTGCCCTTCTTTGCCGACCAGACAGTTGTAGGCTTTCTCGACACGATCCCAACGCCGGTCACGATCCATCGCCCAATAACGCCCACAAACAGAAGCAATTCGGCCGATCCCGATTTCTTTGCACTTGTTCTCGATCTGATTAATGTAGCCAAGACCGCTTTGCGGCGGGGAATCGCGGCCATCGGTCAAGGCGTGGATGCAGACATCGAGATCGGGCACCAATTTATCGCGGGCGACTTCCAGTAATTTGTAAAGATGTTCCAGGGTCGAGTGGACTCCGGCATCCGAAACAAGTCCCATGAGGTGCAGTTTTCCACCATTGACCCGCAGGCGGGTCAGCCCGACTCCGATCACCGGCTTGAGCAACACTTCCCCGGCGGCAAAGGCTTTGTCGATACGAACGATCTCTTGCGGGGCAATCCGCCCAGCCCCAATATTCTGGTGGCCTACTTCGCTATTGCCGAAAATCCCGGCGGGCAAACCGACATTGAGCCCGCTAGCGCAGATCTCTGTGCTGGGACAGGTTTTGGCAATGGCATCCGAAACCGGGGTTTCAGCCAGCTTAACGGCATTAAAAGCGTCGTGCGCCTGATGGGGGTTCACCCCCCAGCCATCGCGAATGATTAATACAACCGGTTTGATGTCTTTCATTGTTAAAAAGGATGGTTCAGGCCGAACCGATGGTTAAGCTGATTATGGTGACCGTGACCGAAAGATAAACAAACAAAAGGAGCAGCCCAAAAGGCCGGCCCAGGTTATCCTTGGAGAGAAAAATACCAAGCCTGAAAATTATAAGCACCGAGATCATGGCGGGAAAAAGAAAGCGGAAAAAATGAGGCGTCGCCATCAGACCATCACCGGTGACGGCGGCGGCAGCACCTGCCACAAAGAGGACATTGAGAATGTCCGCCCCGATAACATTGCCCACGGCCAGCTCTCCATGACCTTTCCTGACCGCTGTTATGGCGGTGACAAGTTCCGGCAAAGAGGTGCCGAATGCCACCAGGGTGGCCGCTATGATGCTGTTGGGGATGCTCAGCCGGTGGGCGGTCTCTTCCACTGCGGGGATGAGGACTTGAGAGGACAGCACCACAAGGGCGATGGCAAATAGCAGTTTTAATAAAACCAGATAAGCGGCGCCCTTCTCTTTTTTAGCATGAAGGATGACGGAATCATCACCGGAACCGCCGGTTTTGACCCAGCGCACGGAGAGGTAGAGATAGGCTGCCAGGAGGAATAAAAACAGCATACCCATTGCCTGGGGAAGCCGCCCGCCCCGAGTGAATACCTCCCCGAGGTTGGACCACGGCAGACAAGCAATGACGAGGAGAAACCCGGCGCCCAGCTGAATCCAGCCCTGCCGGTTGACAATGGCGCGGTTCAATGGCAAAGGCGCCATCACGGCGGCTATGCCGAGGATCAGCCCGGTGTCGCAAATAATCGAGCCCACGGCATTGCCCAGGGCGAGGCTCGGTTTGCCCGCCACGGCCGCCAGCACCGATACGGCCGCTTCCGGCAAGGTAGTTCCGAGGCTGACTATGGTGGCCCCGATGAGGACGGTGGGGATTCCCCATCGCAGGGAGAGCGCAACGGCTTCGTCCACCAGAATATCGGCCCCTTTACATAGGGTAATAATAAATGCGGCAATAATCAGAAAAAGAATGGGCAAGGATTGGCCTTGCATAAACTGGCTGAGAATCTCTTCCATGGATACTATTGAAAATTGAGCGGGATCAGTTTGAAAAATCGGACTCAGGATAATTTATAAAGAAAAAGTATAGGGCAACCCCAGCCGAATAATCTCACAATAAAAGGAAAGAAAATGCGCGAATTGTCGATAGCAGTTCTTTATTTTTCTCTTAGCTTGACTTGCCCGGAGAACCTAGCATTGTTTCGCCGGTTACTTTGCAGGGGGCAACCCAATGGGTAAAATTATGGCTTATAATTACAAAGATACCCTTAATTTACCGCAGACGGAATTTCCCATGAGGGGAAACCTGGCCAAGAGAGAACCAGCCAGGATTTCGCACTGGGAAAAGCTGCGGCTGTACGAAAGAATCCAGGAGCAAAACAGCCATGGAAAATCATTTGTCCTGCACGACGGTCCCCCTTTTACCAATGGGGACGTACACATAGGGACGGCTTTAAACAAGATCCTAAAAGACATCATTTTGCGCTACAAGGCCATGAACGGCTGGCGTACGCCTTATGTGCCGGGCTGGGACTGCCACGGTCTGCCTATTGAACACAAGGTAAGCCAGCAGTTGCAAAAGAGCGGGCAATACCGCACCCCGGCTGAAATCCGGCAGGCCTGCGCGGAGTTTTCCAACCACTTCATCGATGTGCAGCGCGCACAGTTTAAACGGCTCGGCGTGGCGGCCGATTGGGCGCGGGAATACAAAACCATGAACCCTGCCTACGAGGCCGAGATTCTGCGCACTTTTGCCGGTTTTCTGGATAAAGGCATGGTTTACCGCAGCAAAAAACCGGTTTACTGGTCCATTCCCTGTAAAACAGCCCTGGCAGAGGCGGAAATCGAATACAAGGACCATATAAGCCCATCCGTCTGGGTTAAATTTCAGGTAGCTGCGACCGGGAAAAATGATTTACCATTTGAGGGACCGGTTTCCGTGGTCATTTGGACGACCACACCCTGGACTCTTCCAGCCAACCTGGCCATTGCCCTGCATCCCCGGCTTCTCTACGCCGAGGTGCGTCACGAGGGCCGCAATTACCTCGTGGCCGAAGCGCTGGCCAAGCAATTTATCGAGGATTGCGACCTGCAAGGGGCCTCCTTAGGGAAAATGCATAGGGGGGAAGACCTTGAGGGGATTGAAACCAGGCATCCTTTCATCGACCGTGCAAGCCCCATCGTCCTGGCTGACTACGTCACCACGGATTCGGGAACAGGCTGCGTCCACACGGCTCCGGGACACGGGCTGGAGGATTACCTGACCGGAGTTAAATACCAACTGGAAATCTACTGCCCCCTTGATGATGAGGGTGGATATGTCGATGATGGACGCATCCCGCCAGATTTGGTGGGAATGACCGTACTGGAGACCAAAGGGCATTGTCCGGCCAATGAAGGAGTGCTCAAAATCTTGCGGCAATGTGGCGCCCTCCTGCAGGAGAAAGAAATCGAACACCAATACCCGCATTGCTGGCGGTCGAAAACACCGGTCGTCTTTCGCGCCATGGATCAATGGTTCGTCTCTCTGGACCACAACGACATGAGGCAAAAAGCTTTGGCCGAAATTGAAAACGTCGATTGGGTGCCAAGCTGGGGCCTAAACCGCATCCGGGGAGCTGTCGAAACGCGTCCGGACTGGTGCATCAGCCGGCAGCGTTCATGGGGCGTGCCCATTCCGGCCTTTTTCGATGAGAACGGCGAATCCTATATCGACGCTTCGGTGGTGCGCGCCCTAGCGAATAAAATCGAAAAACAAGGCACCAACTACTGGTTCGAAAATGATACCGATGAATTGCTCTCGGGAATCGATTTGCCCGATTCCTGGAAAGGCAAGAACCTGCTGCCGGGCAAGGATACCCTGGATGTGTGGATCGATTCCGGCTCCAGCCATCTGGCCGTGCTCAACCATAATGAAGACCTTCATTGGCCCGCCGATTTGTATCTGGAGGGCAGCGACCAGCACCGGGGCTGGTTCCAGTCCTCCCTCTGGACGAGCATGGTGGTGAAAGGCAGGGCGCCCTACAAACAAATCGTCACCCACGGTTTCATCGTCAACCAGGACGGGGCTAAAATCAGCAAAAGCGAGGAGGAGGGCAAAAAGAAATCCGGCAAAACCAAACCCAATACGTCGGATTATTTCGTCAGCCGATTCGGCGCCGATATACTGCGGTTGTGGGTCAGCTCGCAAGATTATCGCAACGACATACCCGTTTCGGAGGAAATTTACAGCCACGTCACCCAGGCTTATCGTTCCATTCGCAATACATTGCGTTTTCAGATCTCTAATTTGTTCGATTTCCAGCCCGAGGAACACACCGTGCCCTTCGCCCAGCTGACCATGTTGGACAAATGGGCTTTGCATAAAACGGCGGAATTTCTCGCCGATGTCACGGGGTCCTACCAAAAGCATGAATTTCAACGGGTTTACCAATCCGTTAACCGGTTCGTGGCTGTGACCCTGTCCGCCACCTACCACGATATTCTCAAAGACCGCCTCTACACGCTGGGAACGAATTCCCATAAACGACGCTCTGCCCAGACGGCCATCCGACAGATTTTTAACATTTTGAACCGTGCCCTGGCGCCCATCCTGGCCTTCACCACCGATGAGGTCCATGCCTTTGCCCAGTGTAATGAAGAATTTTGCGATGAATCCATCCACCAGCAACCCTGGCCCGTGGTTCCTCAAGAATGGTTTGAGAATGCGGAGGCCCGGTTGATGGAGGAATTGCTGCCAGTTCGCGTGGAGGTAAACAACCGGCTCGAAACCCTGCGCAAGGAAAAAGTCATCGGCCAATCGCTGGAGGCGGTAGTTGTCCTGACAGGCCATGAGGAGGAAGGCCTGTTGGGCAAACTTAAGTGTTGCCAGGAAGATCTGGCGGAACTTTTTATCGTTTCGGAAGTCACCTTGAAAACCGACCCGCAATGCCCGCTGCCGCTTAAGGTTGAAGCAATGAAAAGCGAGGGAAATCGATGCCCTCGGTGCTGGCGCTGGGTTGGGGAAATTAGCGCGGAAGCGGACGAAAATACTATTTGTGAACGCTGTCAAACGGCCCTAGAGAACCTACCATAATACGAGAATAATTATGACCGGCAGAAATAAATCCACTCAATCAACACCTCAGAAAAAATCCGCTGTTGTCAAAACTACAGGGAAAATCCAGAAGGCCAAACCTACCAAAAAAACCGCTGTGGTTAAAAAGGCAGGAAAGAAAACCCCTACAGAGCCCAAGAAAAAGGTCGTTAAACCAACGGCTACCAAAACCGTTAAACCCCAGGCCAAGTCTAAGGCGCAAGTCAAAGTTGCCAAAAAGAAATCCGCAGAAGATAAGGCAAAAGTGAAATGGTCAGAGGAAACCATAAAGATGCTCTCGCGGTCCCCAAAACATACGCCGGCCGTCTTCAAACTGCCGTCCAAAAAACAAACACCTATTGTTTTCTCCCTCGAGGATGTGCGCGAGGTTCTGAAAAAAAATCAGGAGGAAAAAACCTTGGAGAAAAAATCGGTAACGACCGCCGATGTTGCGCCAGCCAAGGCAAAAAAACCTGCCCAACCACTCTCGGCCAAAAAGAAAACAGTCAAGCTGGAACCACCAGCCGAAAAACGTCGAGTACTAGGAGCGGCTTCCGTAGCCGATATATTGGGTTTCAATCCCAAACAAAAGCAATCATCCCCTGATAACGATACCAAGAATATTCCCAAAAAACACCTCAAGTATTATCGAAAACTGGTTGATTTGCGCGAGCATGTGCTCTCCGGGCTGAATCTGCATTCCAAGGAAACCCTCAAACGATCCAGGCGGGAGGATTCCGGAAATTTATCCAATTTCAGCCAGCACATAGGAGATGCCGGAACGGAAAATATAGAGAGGGATTTCGCCCTCAATCTGCTTTCCAGCGAACAGGAAGCGCTTCATGAAATCGAGCAGGCCATTCAGCGTATTTATAAAGGCACCTACGGCGTTTGCCAAATCACCGCAAAGGCTATCAGCAAAGAACGGCTCTCGGCCGTGCCTTTCACCCGCTACTCGATTGAAGGCCAGGCGCAAAAGGAGAGTGAGCCGGGACGGAAAGCCTCGCGCGGTGGCGCTTTTATAGATTCCTCTGCGGCAGCCGCTGATTTTACTACCCAGGACGCTGAAAACTAATAAAACAGATACCGCTGGCTGGTGGCCAAAAATTGCTCGTTATGGGCTGCTCTTTGCTTTAGTCTTGGCAATTCTGGTCCTTGATCAAAGCACAAAATACTGGGTGCAGGGGCACCCCGATCTCCCGTTGGGAAGTTATTGGCCGTATGGAGGAATCGAAATCGTGCCCGGATTTTTTTATTTGGTTCATGTGGTCAACGAAGGCGCGGCCTGGGGTATTTTGAAGGGATTTCATTACGGATTTATCGTTCTGGCCTTTATGGCCCTAGGGGGTATTTACTATTTTAGGAATAGTTTGCTCCTGTATAAAAAATCCAGTCAAATCGCCTTCGGTTTACTTTGCGGAGGCATCCTGGGAAACCTCTGCGACCGGTTACGATGGGGCTTTGTAGTGGATTTTCTCGATTTTCATCTCCCCGGCTACCGCTGGCCCGCCTTCAATATTGCCGACAGCGCCATAACCGTTGGGGTCGTCCTCTACATCATTTTGAATCTATTTTATTTCACCGGGCCGGAAGATAAAAAGAGCGATTCTCCTCCCCTGTAAACATAGGTCGAACGGTGAGATGTTCTCAGGATTCCCCAATCCGGGAAGCCGCTGCAAAGGATTCTTTGAGGGTGGCATACAAGCTGCCATAGAGAGAATAATTTTCATTGTAACGACCGGCGTTTTCTCCCGGATTGACTTCATCCGTCACGCGAATCGCTTTATCGCAAGCATCTTCCACGGAAGAAAAAACTTCGATTCCCACTCCGGCCAGCAAGGCCGCCCCGTAGGCGGCTCCCTCCACCGTGTTGATCACCTGGATCGGAGTTTCAAATATATCGGCCATCAATTGACGCCAAAACATGCTTTTGGCGCCTCCCCCCGAAGCCACGATCTGTTTGGAACGGCTGCCCAGATCGCGCATCAGCTCAAGGGAGTCCCGTAATCCAAAGGTTATGCCTTCCAGAACCGCGCGTGTCAAATGAGCCCGAGTGTGCCGGAGGGTTAATCCAAAAAATACTCCTCTGGCGTAATGATCGGGATGAGGGGTGCGCTCCCCGCTTAAATAGGGGAGGAATATCAAGCCTTCGCTCCCGGGAGTGATCTGGGCAGCCTCCTGCGTTAACAAATCATAGACATCCGTGCTGGTTTGCGCTTCTTTCTCCATCTCGGAACCGCACAGCGTATTGCGATACCATTGGAAACTGCCCGCCGCCGACAGCATAACCCCCATCATATGATACTTCCCCGGAACCGCATGGCAAAAAGTATGAAGGCGTCCTTGCGGATCGGCCCGATACTCATCGGAATGGGCAAAAACGACCCCGGAAGTTCCCACCGTAACGGATACCTTTCCTTCCCTTACAATTCCGCACCCGATCGCCTGGGCTGCCTGATCGCCCCCGCCCGCCACGATGGGAGCGCCTTCGGCCAATCCGGTTAAGGCCGCCGCTTCCCGGCTGACCTTGGTCGAGACCACCGGCGATTCGGTCACCTCCGCCATCCAGTGGCGGGGGATGCCGCAGGCCTCCAGCATTTCCTCCGACCAATCGCGGCGCCCCACTTCCAGTAAGGACATCCCGGAAGCGTCGGAAACATCGGTGAAAAATTCTCCCGACAGACGATAACGGATATAATCCTTGGGCAGGAGCGCCTTGGCGGTTTGGGTAAAAACTTCCGGTTCATTCTCCCGCACCCAAACGATTTTCGGGGCCGTGAAACCGGGCAATATTGGGTTTCCCGTCAATTGAATGACTCGCTCGGGGCCCACCGCATTAGTAATCGCCCGGCATTGGGCCCCCGTTCGCTGATCGTTCCACATGATGCACGGGCGCAATACCTTTCCGCTGCGGTCGAGCAGCACGAGCCCATGCATCTGCCCGGTTAAACCAATTCCTACGATCTCGCTCCCGGAGATTCCTGCGGTTTCGATAACGCTTTTGATTCCGGTAATGGCCGCCTGCCACCAGTCCTCCGGATTGGACTCAGCCCAGAGCGGTTTGGGGGTAACAAATTCATGAACCGGCGAAGCGACCGCCGCCACCTCCCCGGATTCATGCAGAAGCAACGCCTTGACGGAGGAGGTTCCTATATCGAGTCCAAGCAGATAAGCCATTTTTTGATGAATGAGTTTTTGGCAAAAATTTAGCCCATACGCTCAAATAAACTCATTAATCAAGTTTTCGAGCATTTCCTGACGGCCTGAAACATTGACCGGTTCGTCTTTTTCGAGGGCATATTTTTCCAGTTCCTCAAAATTCGCTTCTCCCGCCTCAATGGAGGCTCCAATCCCTGCATCCCAGGTTTGATAACGCTCTTTGACAAATTCGGCCAAACGGCCGTCCTCACGTATGGCGTGGGCGATTTTGAGTCCGCGGGCAAAGGCGTCCATGCCCCCGATATGAGCATGAAAAAGATCCACCGGTTCGAAAGACTCCCGTCGCCGTTTGGCGTCAAAGTTCAATCCGCCCGAGGTAAGGCCGCCCATCCCCAGCACGATCAGCATAATCTGCGTGGTCAGGTAAATATCGGTCGGAAATTGATCGGTGTCCCAGCCGAGAAAAAGGTTGCCCGTGTTGGCGTCAACGCTGCCGAGAGCGCCGGCATTGGCCGCCACCGTCAGGTCGTGCTCCATGGTGTGCCCGGCAAGGGTCGCATGGTTGGTTTCAATGTTCAATTTAAAGTGGTCTAAAAGGTCGTATTCTCGCAAAAAATTCAAACATGCCGCCGCGTCGGAGTCATATTGATGGGTGGTTGGCTCCATCGGTTTAGGTTCGATATAAAATTGCCCCTCAAAGCCGATTTGTTTTTTCCAGTCCACGGCCATGTGCAGAAATTTTGCCAAGTGGTCGCGTTCGCGCTTCATGTCGGTGTTGAGCAAAGAGCCGTAGCCTTCGCGACCGCCCCAAAAGGTATAACCAAGCCCGCCCAGTTCATGGGTGACCTCCATTGCTTTTTTCACCTGGGCGGCGGCATAGGCGAAGACATCCGCATTGCAACTGGTGGCGGCTCCGTGCACATATCTGGGGTGCGTGAAGAGACTGGCCGTTCCCCACAGCAATTTCTTGCCGGTTCGCTCCTGTTCCTCCTTTAAAGTTTCCACCACAAGATCGAGATTCCTGTTGGTCTCGGCCAGGGAATCGCCCTCGGGCGCCACATCGCGGTCGTGAAAACAGTAATAATCTACCCCCAGTTTTTCCAAAAACTCGAAAAATACGTGAACTCGCTGACGAGCGTTGTCAACCGACTCGGAACCATCGTCCCAAGGCGTTTGGGCGGTCCCGGCCCCAAAAGGATCCGACAATGGGTTTCGCATCGTATGCCAATAGGCTACGAGGCTACGGCAAAACGCAAGTGGTCCTTCATTGGTTGTTCTGCAACCAATTCCCCGGCGTCATAATGCTTGAAGGAAAGCGGATTTCTGGAAACAAACCCCTCGTAATTTATTTTCCCAACGTCAAAATAACTCTGATTCATTTCCTCTTCCTATCTCTATGGAATGCGGCCGATACACTCGATAATCAATAATCTTTTAAAAGTTGGGTTTCGCTTTTCAAATAATCAGTTTTAATTGCTCCTTTGCTTTGAGGAGTGTTTCGGGGGAGATTTCCATGTTGGGCACTTCAAATTCCGTTTCGGTATTACGCAAGATGTAGGTTCGGGAGTCTGCTCCTCCTTGTCGAGCGATGGGTTTGAGGATTCTTTTTCTTTCCAGTATCAGGGCGAGCAGGTATTTAAGGATGGCGCTATCCTCGGTTTGGCCGGTTTCGTCCTCAGCTTCATACAAGGATAGAAAAAGTTCCTCGGTCGTTTTAAGAGCCGCCTGGCGGGCTTGCGCTTCCGATTCGGAGGGTTTGATCAGGTGCCCCCACCAACCGACAACAGAGCCGGAAGGATTGAAGTTTTCCGCTTCTTCGGCCAGAACATCGGCTCTCAGCAATTCGCCTTCCTCATTTTTGTAGAGGTAACTGACAACCTTTTGGTCCGGTTCCAACGGTTTGCCGGAAGCATGAGAATGCTTTGAAAGGGTCTTTACTCTCCAATCCATATTTGTCTACATTTCAATGTTCGTGGCAGGGTAGTAAAGACCAATCGGGCTCAAATCTTAAAATTTTCCTGCCATCGTTAAAATTTCAGTTTTAATCCAGACCAATGACAACGACAAATGCCAGTATAAAAGAATCGACCGCCTTTCTTCTGGTCGATGTGCAAACCGTATTCTCCCGTGTGTTGCACGGGTATGATGAGCTTGTCCGGCGGTGCCGGTTCGCGCTGGAGGCGGCGACATTGTTGCAATTGCCGGTTTTTATCTCAGAACAGGTTCCGGAAAAACTGGGAGCGACCCAACCCGAGCTGGTGGAAGCCGCCCCCGAGGCGAAAATATACACCAAAACGGCATTTTCCGCCCTCAAGGCGGAGGGTCTCCACCTTTCCCTGCAAGAGCAAAATATACAACACCTTCTCGTGGGGGGACTGGAAACGCCGGTCTGTATTTACCAAACCGTTGTCGATGCCCTCAGGGCCGGTTACCAGGTCACGCTGCTGACCGATTGCCTGGGGTGCCGCCGGGAAGATGACGGCAGGGCGGTGATTGATCTTTTAAGTCGGGAAAAATCCTGCCATCCACTCCCTTCCGAAGCCGTCTTTTACAATCTCTTGGGCGATGCCAAGGCGCCCGCTTTCCGCGCCTATACGGGTTTGGTCAAGAAGTACAGCTAAATATTGCGCTTTTTGGACATGACTCATTCAACACCATCGCAGGCCGATTTTCCCCCTGAATATTCTCAGGAGGAATTGCACGACTGGCCCAGAGATGATTATGCGAAACTCGACGGCAGGCGGCTGGCGGCCAGCTCGCCGGTCGTGGTGGCTCATTTCCTGGAACGCATGGATGTGGACGACCGCCGCCTTGTTTTGCGGAAATTGCAAGAGGGGGAGGCCACCGATATTCTATCGGAAATGGATGCCGAAGATTCCGCCGAGGTGGTCGGCGCCATGAACGAGGATCGCGCGGTCAAGATTTTGCAGGAATTCGACCCGGACGATGCCGCCGACATAGTGGCGGAGCTGGACAAGGAAGACCGCGACCGCTTGCTGGACCGAATGGAGCCGGAGAGCGCCGAGAAACTGAAAGCTTTGATGGCTTACGATCCGGACACGGCCGGAGGTATCATGACGCCGGAATTTGCCACCATTCTCCCCACCATGACGGTGAACGAGGCCATTGAAAGAATTCGTATGCTGCAAGAGGAATTCGAGGACATCTACTACATCTACGCCGTTGACGAAGCAATGAAACTGCTGGGAATCGTCTCCATGCGGGATTTGATATTGGCCCCTCCAGAGCGAAAAATTGGCTACATCATGAACACTCATGTCAAAGGCATCTGCCATCCTGATATGGACCGGGAAGAGGTTTCCCTAACCATCGCCGAATTCAATCTCCTTTCCCTTCCGGTAGTCGATGAAGCCGGAACCCTGTTGGGCATTGTCACTATCGACGACGCCATGGACGTGGTTCAGGACGAGGCCACCGAGGACATGCAAAAGCTCGTCGGGGCCGGGGCAGATGAGGATATCCATGATGACATTGGCTACAGTGTTCGCCGTAGGCACCCTTGGCTTCAAGTCAACCTTTTCACCGCCTTCATGGCCGCGGGAGTGGTCTATTTTTATCAGAAACAGATTGAGCAACTTACTATCCTGGCGGTCTTCATGCCGGTAATGGCCAGCATGGGCGGCAATGCAGGAGCGCAAACTTTGGCCGTGGCCATTCGCAGCATCGCTCTGGCCCAAGTGCAGGAACACGATGGGCTGCGCATCTGCTCCAAGGAACTGGTCATGGGGCTGCTCAATGGTTTGCTCACTGGAGTGATAGCAGCCGCAGTGGCCTATTGGGTCACGGGAGAGGAAATGATCGCCATTGTCGTAATTGTCGCAATGGTCCTGAACATGGGATTGGCCGGGCTGGCCGGCGCATTTATTCCCCTTTTCCTGAAAAAAATGAAACTCGATCCGGCGCAAAGTTCATCCATATTTTTAACCACCGTAACCGATGTGGCCGGCTTTTTTGTTTTTCTCAGCCTGGGCTCTTTTCTTTTGCTTTAGAAAAATTTGTCCTGATACTTTTTACACCGGCACACCGGCAATCCGGCCCAAGGCCCCTGGCCCATGAACCCATCGCATAAAAATTACACCACCGTGGCCGACCTCAAGGGCCTCGGGGAAGACCAGAATGTTCCTTTTGAAGGTGTTTTCCTTTTGCGCGAGGCTGCTTTGAAAACGGCCCGCAACGGTTCCGAATTTCTCTCCGTGGATTTGGGCGACAAAACCGGCACTTTCCACTTCGTCTGCTTTAGCGACACTGCCGTGTTTCTTTTCTTTCATGATGCTCCGGTGGAATCAATCGTCCGGGTTCAGGGTATGACCGAGTACTACCAGAATCGCTTCTCACCCCGCGTCCAGTTCGCCGAAGTGGTTTCGGAGGAAGAAGTTGAATCGCAAAGTCTCCTCAATCACCTGATTGCTTCCAGTAGCGAAGACCGGGAGGAAATGTGGGCCGAATTGCTTGATTTCTGCCAGGTAATAAAACATGAAGCGCTGAGGGCCGCAGTTATCCAGGCCATCTCTGAAATGGAAGGCAGGTTTAAAACCTGCGCCGCTGCCATAGCCATGCATCATGCCTACCGGGGTGGGCTTTTAGAGCACACCGTCCATCTTTGCCGGGCCTGCCAGGCCCTCCTGCCCCACTATCCCGATGTTGACCCGGACCTGGCCCTGAGCGGCCTGATTTTACACGATGTGGGCAAAATGCTGGAATACGAGGGCGAAAGGGTGACCAGGAAAAGCCGCCAGGGGATATTGCAAGGTCATGTCGTGCTGGGCTATCGGATGGCCCGTAAAGCGGCCCTGCAAAACAAGCTAGAACCCGAACTTCGGGACAGGTTGGAGCACATCATTCTCAGCCACCAGGGCCAGTTGGAATGGGGAGCCGCCGTTTTAGCCGCCACTCCCGAGGCGGTTTTCGTCTCCATGCTGGATAATCTCGACGCAAAAATGGGGATGGTCCAACAAGCCCTCCGGGAAGCTCCCGAAGACGCCGATTTTTCCGGTTACATGCCTGGATTGGGAGGAGCCGTATTGGTTGAACCGCCCCCGGCCCCGCGGCCAGCGCCCGAGGGTGAAGCTGACGGATAAACTGAGTTTACCTGCCTGAGCGTAATGCAAACTAATCGTTATCGGACGAGCTTCATCTGGTTGTTTTCGATAACAACCTGGCTTAATTGGGACCAATTGGGGTTGAGCGCGTCGTATTCTTCACTCTGCAAGAATTTGGACGCCAAAAGATTGAATACAATGTCGGGCAAACCGGCAAATTTCGGAATGAGACATGTGCCGATGTACCCGGACTCGGCCTTAAATTTATTGACCCCGGATTCGTTCACAAAATTCCCTTTGGCCTGGTAAAGGAACTTTTTGCCCTCGCCCAGAATGGGTATGCCCAGTCGGGCAGAAACCTGCAATTGATCGTCTGCGAATCGGAAATTGGGGGTTTCGGGAACCATGGAAATTTTCGAGAGTAGGCCGCCCTCCCCGTCTGTTTGGGGATTCGGTTTGAAGGTCGATTTGGCCCAGCGGTTTAATTCACCTTCGTTCAACGTCCTGGTGCCGCTCTGCCCGCTTGCCAGAAAAGTTTTCTTTTGCTTCCAGGTATTGCCAGCTTTGTCCCCTCCGCTGATGAAATAAACAGTCTTGGGAACGCGCTCCTCTTCCGGCGGGATCTCCTTGACCACTGAAACCGGTAAAATGATGAGATTGGCCGCAGCCAACACTCCACCGATAATGATGCTTAATATCGCTGCCACAATGGGCGCGCCCAAACCGGGACCCGATGCTTCTTCTTTTTTAGCCATGGTATATTGCCTCCAATCAAGTCAAGATTTAGCGCCTACTCCCGAGGAGCTGGTCTCGTTTTTGGATTTCGATTTGGATTCTGAACTGCCTGAAGTGGCCGCTTTAGATTCCGTTGCGCCGGATTCTTTCTTTTTAACCTCTTTGTGGGCAGATTCCGATTTCTTGTCGGAACTGTTTTTGTAATCGGTCTGGTAAAAACCGCTGCCTTTGAAAATGATTCCGGCACCGACTCCGATGCGGCGTTCCAGCGTATCCAATTCACAGGAGGGGCACCGGGTAAGCCGTTCTGCCGTAATCGAGTGGAATATCTCGAATTCCTCCTCACAGGATTTGCAATGATAATCGTAGGTTGGCATAGCTCTATATATCTACTGAAAAAATCAATCCGCTGACGCATCTCTCTGCTTTTCCAAAAGACCAAAGAGGATCGTGAAATAGGCCAGAAGGATGGAAAAGCCAAGGAAAAAGGCAAACCCATAAAGAGGAGCGCCCACAATCATCAGACCGACAAAAAAAAGTGAGGGGAATATTATGGATTTCCATCCCGCCAGTAGCATTCGCAATATGGCGTCCAGCCGGAGCAAATCCTGGATATTGTTTCGCGATTGATAGAGATAGAGAGCCGCCGCGCTGCAAGGCGGGGCCAGCAAAAGAGGCAGCCCCACGGGTAGCAGGCGGAAAAAGGCGTCCAGCCAGCCTTGCAAAAAAGAACTCAACAGGCCGAAAAGGATGAAACTTGCCAGGTTATACAGACTCCAGCCGATCGCTCCCGCCACCAGGGAAAAGGCCATCAAAAGGACAAAAAGAAGCAGACCCTCGACAAATAACTTGCCCAGCCTCAACCACCAACGCTCCAGGCTCGGCAAAACCAGGTTTCCCGATTTTCGGATTTGAAGAGTGTATTCCTGCAAATACCCAAGAATGACAATATTCAATATGGGCACAAAACTGATCAATCCGCCAACGAGCAATTTGCTGGCAAACCGCTTGTCAGCCATTATCCGCTGGCTAATCTCCTCAAAATTCGGCATGTCTTTCAGCAGTAGAATCCAAAACGAGATTCAAGCAAATCGCCAATACATGAAAAAGCAAATCATAAACGGGACTCCGAAACTGGAACAAATTTCTTTTGCGATATGAATTTTGAGGAAACTTATGAAACTTACCGCCTGCAGGTGGAAGCGGGTATGGAAAAATGGATGCCGCCGACGGATGAACGCCCAGCCCTCTTGCATCAGGCCATGCGCTACAGTCTGGAGGCCGGTGGCAAGAGGATCCGCCCGGTCCTCCTTCTGGCCGGATGCCATCTTGGCGCCTCGACGGTTGACCCTATCCCGGCCGCCGTGGCGGTCGAATGCCTGCACACCTACTCGCTCATCCACGACGATTTGCCAGCAATGGACGACAGCGATCTGCGCCGTGGCCGCCCTTCCTGCCATGTGCAGTTCGACGAAGCCACCGCCGTTCTGGCCGGCGACGCCCTTCTCACGCACGTATTCTGGCTCCTGGCCGATGCCTATGCCGACCACCCCTCGCTGGCCGTCGCCCTTATCCGGGAACTCTCCCACGCGGGCGGCAGCCGCAAACTGATCGGGGGCCAAATGGAAGACATTATCCATGAAAAGACCGATTGCACGGCCGAGCAGCTCGACTATATTCACCTCAACAAAACGGCTGCCCTGATATCGGCGGCATTATCCATGGGGGTGGCCATCTCCCCAGTGGATGGGAAAAATTTGCCTACAGCGCGGCGGTTGGGGCAAAACCTGGGGCTGGCCTTCCAGATTATCGACGATATTCTGGACGCCACCAGCACATCCGAGAAACTGGGCAAAACTGCCGGTCAAGACTCCGTTAACCAGAAAAACACCTATGTAAAACTGCACGGCCTGGAAAAATCCAGGCAAAAGGCTGCTGAAACAACCGCCGAGGCATTGCAGGACTGCCGAAAACTGGAAGGAGACACCCGTTTCCTCATCGCCCTCATCGAATGGATGGAGCTCAGGCTGCATTAACAAGAAGGAGAAAAAGAGGTGTCAGGTGTCTTAAATTCTGTCTCCTATCTACTATCTCCACCGCTTCAAACCAGGTTCACTGGATCGACGTCGAAGGTGTCGATGACATCTTTGTCCATTTTGAATTGCTGGCGGAGATGCGATAGCTCGGCCGCGGCCTTGGTCACATTGGTGACAAAATACCAGATTTGAAAGCGATACTGATCGCGGATTTTTTCCAGGGGTGCCGGGGCCGGGCCGCGAATTTCAATATTACCGGTCAGATTGGCTTCGAGGTGGCGGGTCCAATGCTCGGCGAAAAAGAATACTTTTTCCGGGTTCAGGCCCCGAAACCGGTGGTGGATCAAATGCCGAAAAGGCGGATAGTGGTATTCCTTTCGATGGGCCAGTTCTTCCGCTAAAAATCCGTCGAAATCACCTTGTTTGGCGAACTGAATAGCGGGACTGTGGGGAAGAAAGGTTTGCACCACGACCTCCCCCTCGCGGTCGCCCCGGCCCGCCCTGCCGGATACTTGCACCATCAACTGAAAAGATCTTTCGGCGGCTCGAAAATCCGGAATGCGAAGGGCCATATCGGCATCGACCAACCCCACCAAGGTGACGTTGGGAAAATCCAGCCCCTTGGCGATCATCTGGGTTCCGACCAGCACATCGATTTTTCCCGCCCTGAAGTCGCTGAAAATTTTGCGGAAAAGGTTTTTCTTGCTCATGGCATCGGTGTCCATGCGAACCACCCTTGCCCGGGGAAGAAATTTTTTCACGATTTCCTCGATGCGCTGGGTCCCGTAACCCCGCCACTGGATTTGATCGGATCGGCAGGAGGGGCAATAGCGCGGCGGTTTTTCTTCCGTGGCGCAAAGATGGCAGCGGAGGGTTTCATCGAAGCGGTGGTAGGTCAGGGTAATGCTGCAATGGGGGCAGGCGGCAACGTAACCACAATTGGGGCAGAGGATGCTGGTCGAGTATCCGCGACGATTGATAAAAAGAATGGTCTGCTCCTTGCGGTCGAATCTATCCGCCATTTTCTCGATTAAATGGCGGGAAAACAAAGCGGGGCCTCTTCCCTTGCGAATTTCACGCTTCATATCGACGATGTGGATGTGGGGGAGACGCTTATCGTCCACTCTTTGCGGGAGCGTATTGCGGACATACTTGCCGGCTTTGGTATTGTAGAGAGATTCCAGAGAAGGGGTGGCCGAGCCCAGAACGCATACTGCCCGGCATAAACTGGCCCGGTAAACGGCCACATCCCGACCATGATAACGCGGCGATTCATCCTGCTTATAGGCTGGCTCATGCTCCTCATCCACCACCACCAGGCGCAAGTTTTGCACCGGCGCGAAAACAGCCGACCGGGCACCCACCACCACATGTGCCTCCCCGCTAGCCAACGAATGCCAGGCATCAAGCCGTTCGCCATCCGAAAGGTGGCTGTGCCAGACTACGGTTTTGACGCCCTCGGCCTCGAATCTCGACCTGAGCCGCCCGACTGTCTGGGGAGTCAGGGCCACCTCCGGCACCAGGTAGATGACGGAACCGCCCATCTGCAAAGCCCGCTTCATGGAGTGTATATAGACTTCCGTTTTGCCCGATCCGGTCACCCCGTGGAGCAGATGGGTGCGGTATTTTCCCGCATGAAGGCTTTCTACAATGGAGTTGATGGCGGCTTCCTGATCCGGATTGAGCTTGAAATCCTTGCCCGGCACGATCTCCGCATGGCCCAGAGGGTCGTCATAAGCCAACCGTTCAAAACGCTCTTGGAATTCCTCCACCAGGCCTTTTTTGACCAAAGCTTTCAGACTGGCTGCGGACAGACCCAAACGTTTGAGGACCATTTGCCTGGGCAGGGGCTTGAACTGCCCGCGCAGGAATTCATAAAGATCGGCTTGCCGGGGTGCTTTTTTGCGGATTGCGGCAATCTCCTTTGGCGGGATTTTTTTGCTCACCCGGATGAGAATGCGGTGTTTTCCACCCATACCCCTGCGCACCGCTGCCGGCACCATGGCCTCAACTATGCTCTCCGCCGTTGAGAGGTAATAACTCTGCATCCATTCGGCCAGTTGAAGAAGGTCCGGCGTTATGACCGGATAGGGCTGCACAATTTCGTAAATGTATTTCAATTTCGAGATGGGGAAAGCTTCCCGCAGCCCGAATTGCCGCACCACAGCCAATTCATTGCGCCGCAAAAGAGGCACCCGAACCAGACAGCCAACCTTGATTTTATCCTTTAATTCTTTTGGAACCCTGTAACCCAGCAGCTTATCGAGACCGGTTAACGAAACCACCGAAACGATCTCTGAATGAGCTGCCTCTTTATCGTCCCGCCCTGAATTTTGAGTGAGTGGCTGGTATTTGCTCATGGTCCGGAGCCGGAAAGAATTAGAAAATAAAAGTCCAATATTACTTGCTTTGAATGGAAAGCTGAGCTATTCTCAATTTAGTCTCATTAAAAATAAGTGAAGAAAGAATCTTGCATACCATGAAAGCCGAAGACCGTAGAAAGTCCAGAGAGACCTTCAAAGAATTCCTCACTCAAAAGGGTTTGCGGATGACTAACCAGCGAACGGCCATCTTTGACGCCGTGTTCAATCAAAAGGAACATTTTACGGCGGAAGACCTGCTCGATTTTTCGCGGGGGCTCGACCGCTCGGTATCTCGCGCCACGGTTTACCGAACCCTTCCCATTTTGACCGAAGGCGGCCTGGTGAAGGAAATCGATGTCGGGCGGGACTACAAGTTCTACCTGGCCAACAGGGGCCAAAAAACTGAACAGGCCCAGGTTATTTGCCAGGATTGTGAAAAAATATTTGAAATCGAAGCACCATTCATGGAATGGTATGCGCGCTCGGTGGCCCAAAAAGTCGGCCTGGAACCGATCAGCCAGCGGTTGCAGGTTCACGCCGGATGCACCCATTTAAAAAAGGACGGAAACTGCCCAAACAAAGAATCAAACGCATATAAATAAAAGGAAGAAGCCAGAATGTAATTAACCTGACGCCTCTTTCCAGTATCCCGACACCATCTAAAATAATTTTGGAAAATATTGTCCGCAAGCATTATACTTTACAATGTGGACTGCTGATTTTAAGGAGTTAACAATGCCAGTGCAATTTTTCGATTATGAACCTCTCGTTTTCGGCCCCCCGGAAACGGCGCCTTTTTCGGCTGTCGAAGAAGAGATTCTCGCTTTAAAAAGAGAGAAAAATGCAGTCCTGCTCGCGCACAATTATCAAATAGAACCCATCCAGCGGGTGGCGGACTATGTGGGCGACTCCCTCGGGCTGGCCTACAAAGCGGCCGAGACCGATGCCGATGTTATTCTTTTCTGCGGGGTTCATTTTATGGCTGAGACGGCTAAAATTGTGAATCCGGAAAAAATCGTCATCCTGCCCGACCTGGAGGCCGGCTGTTCGTTATCAGATTCCTGTCCGGCCGATAAGCTGGCCGCCTATAAAGAGGCCAATCCGGACCTTTATGTGGTGGCTTACATCAATTGCTCGGCGGCCGTTAAAGCCCTCAGCGATGTCATTTGCACCAGCGGCAACGCCATGCAAATCGTGCAAAATATACCGCCAGAGAGAGAAATTTTGTTCGTCCCCGATCAAAACCTGGGCCAATGGGTGGCCAAAAAAACAGGGCGTCCGATGCGTCTGTGGCCCGGCAGTTGTTATGTCCATGTACTGTTCACGGTGCGTTCCCTGGAGAGGATTCGGGAACAATACCCAAAGGCACCCATTGTCGCTCACCCCGAGTGCATCGAAATCGTTCGTGATATGGCAGATGAAGTATGCAGCACCGAAAAAATGATCGGCTTCGCCAAAGAACACCCTGCCGATACCATTATTGTGGTGACGGAGACCGGCATGCTTCATCGATTACAGAGGGAAGTCCCCGAAAAAACTTTCATCGCCGGTCCCACCGATACCTGCGCCTGCAACGAATGCCGGTTTATGAAATTGAACACGGTTGAAAAAACGCGGGATGCATTGATTAATTTGCAACCCCGTATAGAACTGCCGGAAGATTTGCGGATTGCCGCAGGTAAGCCAATCAAGCGAATGCTCGATTGGAGCCGTAAGTGAAGCCCCTGCCGTTAGATGAGCGGACCCGCATAACTTATTTTTGGGATCGCATACGCGGTTGCGCGGGAGGCTTTTTGGAAGCCACCTTTCAAACATTCGCCCTCTTGGTAGCCATTCGGGTTTTCGAGGCCCCAACCTTCGTCAAAGCCACTCTGCCGGCCGCCTTTCCGATGGGTTTTCTGCTGGCCCCAATGACGGTTTATGTGGCCGCCAGGTTGCAACGCCGAGTGGGAGTCATATGCGCAAGCTATGCGGTATGCCGGTATGCGGCGCCATCGTCCTGGCCTTGGCGGTGGGCGCAGATGCACTCTGGGTTTATGTAGCCTACATTCTGGCAGCGCAAATCATTTTATCACAAATAGTTCCCTTGGTGACGCAGATTTATACCAGAAACTATTCACCCAAAGAATTGGGCAGTCGTTTTTCGACTACTTTTCTAATATCCGCATCGATGGCGGCAGTGGTCTCCTACACCGGCGGGAAACTCCTCGATTACGACCTTTCTTATTATATCGGGATTTTCGTGTGCGGATCGCTGGCTTCGCTGGTGGTGGCGCTGGCTTTTCTAAGAATGCCGACCGATGCCCTCAAAAAAATCGCCAAAGGAAATCCCTGGCAAAGCGTCGTTTTGCTGAAACAGGATAAATTGTTCGCCTGGCTGCTGGGAGGCTGGATGATAATGGGCCTGGGGACCTTCATGACCTTTCCAATACGCATGGAATACATGGCCAATCCGGCTTACGGAGTCAATGCCACAAACGAGCAAATCGGTTTGATTCTCGGAGCCGTGCCCATGATCTACAGGCTCCTCTCGACCAAATTTTGGGGATATTTGTTTGATCGTTTAAATTTAATCACGCTGCGAATCATCCTGAACTTTCTTATGATGGTTTCCCACCTCTTGTTCTTCATGACTACCAACCCATGGCTGATGGGCATTGCAGCCGGAATATTCGGCCTCTCGTTTGGCGGCGGGAGAATTATTGTAAACGCCGGGGAAAAACCGGTACGGTAAAGAGGGCGCTTTAAAACCGGTACGCTTATCCTAGAAAGGAGGAGTGTATCGAGATATGAAGCAATGGACAAGAGTGCGGCACAAAGTGCTGCGGGACAAGCAGAGCAAGCGCTCTGTAATGCGAGAAGAGGGACTGCACTGGGAGACCCTGGGAAAGATGCTGGCCTATTCCCAGCCGCCGGGATACCGGCGCAAGAAGAGGCGAGAGCGCAAGATCGATCCGTATGTGGGCTGGATCGAGGAGGTGCTCAAAGCGGACCGGAACGTGCCCAAGAAGCAGCGCCATACGGCCAAACGGATCTACCAGCGTTTGGGTCGGGAGAAGGGCTACCAAGGGGGCTACACGGCGGTCAAGGAGGTGGTGGCCGAGCTGCGAGCGAGGCGGCGGGAAGTGTTCGTGCCGCTGGAGCACCGCCCCGGGGAGGGACAGGTGGACTTCGGTCATGCCCTGGTGAAGGAGGCGGGGCAATTGCGTAGGCGGCCATTTTTTGCCATGAGCCTGCCCTACAGCGATGCCTTTTTCGTGCAGGTGTTCGAACGGGAGTGCACGGAGAGCTTCTGGGAGGGGCACCTGCGAGCTTTTGAGTTTTTCGGGGCGGTGCCCCGGCGCATCAGCTATGACAACTCGAAGGTGGCGGTGGGTAAGATTATCGGTTCGCGTGAACGCAAGCTGACCGACGGGTTTCTGCAGCTACAGAGCCATTACCTGTTCGAGGAACACTTCTGTCTGCCCGCCCGGCCCAACGAGAAGGGCGTGGTCGAGGGGATCGTGCGTTATGCCCGGGCCAACTTCCTGGTACCGGTACCGCAGGTTCGGGACCTGGAGGAACTCAACGCAAAGCTGTTGGAGGCATGTGAGCGGGACATGGAGCGTAAATTACGCGGGAAAAGGGCGGTGAAAAAGGAACTGCTGGCCGAGGAGCGCGCCGTCATGCTGGCGTTGCCGCCCATACCCTTTGAAGCGAGCCGCAAACGCTCGACCTGCGTCAGCAGCCTCTCGCTGGTGCGCTTCGAGTGCAACGACTATTCGGTGCCGGTGCGCTGCGCCCACCATCCGGTGGTGGTGGAAGGGTCCTGTCGGCAGGTGGTGATCTTCTGTGGGGGCCAAGAGGTGGCCCGGCACCGCCGCATTTGGGATAAAGAGCAAGTCTCTTTCGAGCCGGTGCACTACCTGGCTTTGCTGGAGAAAAAACCGGGCGCTTTGGACTTCGCCCGCCCACTCTCGGGCTGGCAGTTGCCGCAGTGCCTGCAGGTCCTCAGACGCCGGCTCGAAAGCCAATGCGGGGGCGAAGGCACCCGGGAGTATATCCGGGTGCTGCGGCTGTTGGAGAAACACCCCATGGCGGCCTTGCAGCAGGCCGTCGTCTCGGCCCTGCGGGTGGGGGGACTGACTCGTGAGGCCATCGCCCAGTATCTCTATCCTCAGGAAGACTACGGGAGCAGAACCTTCCGGCTGGACGGCCATCCACACCTGCGTCACGTCCGTGTGGCCGCCCCTGACCTCGGTGCCTACAGCGAACTGCTCAAGATTCCAGGAGGGGCTTTATGAAGGAAGAAAAAAACCAGCTGCTGTTACACCATCACCTCAAGAAACTGAAGTTGCCCACCATCCTGCGCGAATGGCCGGCGGTGGCCGCGGCTTGTTCCCGGGACCGGCTCGATTACGCCGCCTTTTTGTTGCATCTGGTCGAACGGGAGCTCATTGAACGCGAACAGCGGGCCGCCCAGCGGCGGATCAAAAACGCCCGTTTCCCCGTGCTCAAGACCCTCGAGAGCTTCGCCTTTGAAGCGCAGCCCTCGATCAACGAAGCGCTCATCCGAGAGCTCATGCGCGGGGAGTATGTCGACCAGCGCGAAAACGTGCTGCTCCTCGGTAACGCCGGTACCGGTAAAACGCACCTGGCCACCGCCCTGGGCTTTGCCGCCTGTGCCCAGGGCCGGCGGATCCGTTTCTTCGGGGGTCACCGCCCTGGTTACCCATATGCTCGAGCAACGCGACAACCACGACCTGCAGCGCTTCATGAAGCAACTCGAAAGGCTCGACCTACTCATCCTCGACGAACTCGGTTACGTCCCTTTTTCCAAGACCGGTTCCGAACTGCTCTTCGACGTGGTCAGCCGCGCTTACGAGCGCACCAGTCTCATCGTCACCACCAACCTGCCCTTTGAGAACTGGATCGAAGTGCTCGGTTCCGAACGGCTCACCGGAGCTCTGCTGGACCGACTCACCCATCGGGTGCATATCCTCGAAGCCAACGGGCAAAGCTACCGCTTGCGCGATGCTCGACGCCGTCGCCGTGGCCCAAAACAATAAACGCCTTGGGCCCGGCTCGTCGGCCTCCGGCCTCCTCACCGACCCCAAGCCAATCCCCAAAACCAACTCCCAAACCCTAAACCTTGACGTACCTGCAATTACTAACCTAAACCTTATTCCAAGCGTACCGGTTTTACCCCGACCCCCGTACCGGTTTCATCCCGGCGTTTACAAATTATGTGGCAGCTTTGGGTAACCAAGATTTCTCCCCCCAAAAAAACCGCTGACTATATGAGTGTGCACAGCGCTTTTACGGGAGTTCGCGGCTTGCTCGCCCCCTTCCTCGGCTATACTTTGCTGCAATGGGCGGGGCGGCGGGGCCGGGAATTGTCGGCTGGACGGGGGCGGCGGGGCCGGGAATTGTCGGCTGGACGGCCGCCGCACTGGTGGGAATCAGCATCATAATTTTTATACCCGCCCGTGTTTTAGTGGATGCCCGGAGCAGAAACTTGCCAACCTGAACTTCCCAAAAATTAAGAATAGGTTGATCTCTATCGTGGGCGAAACTCGAACAATAACTCCAGGGTTTGCCGCAAATGGGCCCCCATTGAATCGTGGGTGGAAATTGTGCTGCGGCAAGGAAACGGATTTTTGCTTCTCGGCTTCGAATCGAGCAAAATAACCCGGTTTTCCTTCCAAGGTTCAAGCAGGTCCTCTGTCGAAAGAGGTTTCCACCTAATGGGAAGCCCGAACCCGGTAAAATCTATATCCCAACCGGCAAACGATTCTCCGGGGATTTCACCTTCCCTAAGACTTGGATAACGACGAATAAAGTCCGGTATTTTTTTTGTGTTTACCCGCAAAGTGAAGACGGTGTCCAGGTTTAGAATATAATCGCTGATATTTTCTCCACCCTTATCTTGGTAATATGAAAAAAAAGCCAAGGGATCGAAACCAACCAGGTTCATGCCATTCAAGTTCCCGTGATCATTGGCATCTTCAAAATTTTTCAAATCATACCATCTCGAAAAAGATTCGGACAGTTGCAGGCCTATTTCGAAATGCAGGTGGGCGCGCTCTTTCGGTATGGCATAAATGGCGCTGCGGCCCATGATGCCCAAATTTTCCCCCGCCGCTACCACACTACCGGATTGTAAATGCGGTTCGATGATCCGCAAATGCGCATAGAGCGAATACAAAGCGGGTGTTTTAACGTTGTGCACAAGAACAATATAACGGCCATAGCTACTTTTTCCCGGCCTCCGGTTTAGGTAGGCCACTTTTCCGTCCATGGCGGCGAAAACCGGATCGACAGCCTCCCCTCTCGAATCGCGGCGCAGGGCCTTCAAATCCACTCCCTCATGAAAACGGGAGCCCTTGTTGCGGATACACCCAAATCCCCCGGACTCCGCATCACCGGATTGAGTGGGTTGAAGAAAACGCTCGATCCCGCGGCCCTCCAGAAAGGCGTTATTAGGCGTCGGCCAAACCAGCTTCGTCGATGCCCCCGGTGCGGAATTGGCAGTCAATGCTGCGATCGCAAATATGAAATTGAGCAAAATTCTGTAAAAAAGCCTTTTCACGAATTTCCCGAATCAAAGAGAAAGCAATTTCGATATATCGGTAAAATATCGATCGACCTGTGAATGAAAAAAGAAAAAATATAGCAATCCCGCTGCGGCCAGCATGGGCCCGAACGGCACCTGTTTTCCCATCAGAGCTTTGGATTCATCCCCATCGCCCTCCTTCGACTCAGAGTTTTTGCTCCCAAAAACCAATCGGAAAATGAGGTAACAAACCACCCCGGCAGTCCCAAGCATAGCCCCGCCAAAGAATGAGAAAATTGCCCCTTTCCAGCCGCAAAAAGCGCCGATAGCGCCCATCAACTTGACATCTCCAAATCCCATCGCTTCTTTCCGCAGGACTATCTCGGCCAGCAACCCGATCCACAGCACCAGGGCCGATCCGATTAAAGCCCCCGTCAATGCCGCCACCAGGGACCGCAGGGCATCCAGCAAATAAATGCTCTCTCCAAATCCATGCAGGGAGGGAAATGCCAGGGATATGAGAAGCCCGCTGACAAATCCGCCGATCGTAAAACGGTCGGGAATATACATCTCGTCCAGATCAATGAAGGAGGCGCAAATCAACAGGCTGCAAAAAAACATCCCGCCGACGGCTTTTCCGGGGAGAAACAATATCCAGCACAGCAGAAAAGCCAGGCCTGTCAGCGCCTCGATAATCGGATAACGAACGCTGAAGGATCGCCCGCAGCAGCGAGCTTTTCCTCTCAGCAAAATCCAGCTCAGGATGGGAAGATTGTCATACCAGGCGATGCGTTGGCCGCAGGCACACCGAGAGGGCGGCGTAACAATGGAAACTTCTTTCGGGATACGGTAAATGCAGACATTGAGAAAACTCCCCACGACAGCTCCGAACAAAAAGGCAAAGAACGGGTAGAACCAGGGGAATTGGGCATCGATTAATGCATACTGATCGAGCATAGAATCAGAGTTTCAAAATCAAGGGCAAATGCAAGGCGGTTTCGTAATCAGGAATCGACCAACACGCCTTTGCCTTTGGGCTTCGCAATCAGCGGAATGTCCTTATGCAATTCCATCAACACCCGCTCCGGCGTCAAGGGAGATATAAACCCAAAATCGGTTTTCGGGGAAAAGGCTTTCATGGCGTTGCGAAGAGCGAAAAATACGCCGATCCCATACATTAAGGGCGGCTCCCCAACGGCCTTGGTGCCGAACGGCCCAAATTTGTTGTCCGAATCCTCCAGAAATTTCACTTCCATATCATCGGGCATGAAATAGACGTCGGGCGCCTTGTAGGTGGACAAGGCGTGGGAAATGCAGCGCCCATCCTTATCGAATTGCAAGTCTTCCAGGGTCATCCAGCCAAGCCCCTGGGCCAGCCCCCCTTCAACTTGGCCCAAATCCACAGTTTTGTTAATGCTGCGGCCGATGTCGTGCACGATTTTGGCTGAATCAATGGTATAGGTCCCCCTCAGGCAATCCACCGTGACTTCGATCAAAGAGGTGCCATAAACATGATAGGCAAAGGGATTACCCTTTCCCTTTTGAGGGTTAAAATAAACTCCCGGCGTGGCATAAAAGCCATGGGCGGAGAGCTTTTTGCGTTTCATATAGGTTTTGCTGACCAATTCCTCCCAGGTGAGAACCGATTCGGAACCGTCGTAGCAGACAATTTCGTCCACGATCTGGATCTTGTTTTTATCCTCTACGCCGAGTTCCTCCAGGGCGACTTCTTTCATCCCGTCGAGGATTTGTTCGACCGCTCGGATGGTGGCATTACCGTTGAGGTCGGTCGTGGCGCTGGCTGCGCTGGGCGACATGTTGGCCACTCGGGTCGTGTTGGTGCTTTCCACTTTTACCCGCTCTTCCCCAATCCCGAAGGTTTTGGCCGCGATGGACGCCATATTGGTGCTGATCCCCTGCCCCATTTCAATGCCGCCGGTGGTCACGCCCACGCTGCCGTCGAGATAGACATGAACGAGCGCATTGCCCTGGTTGAGAAAATACTTGGTGAAGGAGATGCCGAAGCAAATCGGCATGAGGGCATAGCCTTTTTTAAACTCAAAATGTTCCTGGTTAAAGGACTCGACTCTCCGGCCAACCCCTTCCAGGTCGAAATCGCTGCAAGCCTGATCCCAGGCTCTGCCCATGGTGCAGTTTTTAACCGGCTGGCCGTAAAATAAATACTGGCCCTCGGAAATGAGGTTTTTGGCCTGAATTTCCTCCGCCCGCATACCCATTACCTCAGCCGCTTTGTTAATGGCCGATTCGATGACGAACATACCCTGGGGCCCACCGAATCCCCGAAATGCCGTGTTGGATGGCAAATTTGTCCGGCAGGGAGCAGCAAACACGCGGACGTTGGGTATATAATAGGAGTTGGTGCTGTGCACAATGGTCCGTTCCAATACCGGTGTGGATAGATCGGCGAAAGCACCCGAATTCTGGTAATGGCTGACATCGTAGGCGAGGATGCGGCCATCCTTGGTCAGCCCCATTTTGAAATCGCTGGAATAGGGATGTCTTTTGCCCGTCATTTTGATGTCGTCCAGCCGGTTGAGAACAAGCTCCACCGGTTTTTGCAGGTGTAAGGCGCAAAGGCCCGCCATGCATCCCCAATGGGTGGCCTGGTCTTCCTTGCCGCCGAAACCCCCGCCCAGTCTTTTCACATCCACCTCAAGTTTATGAATGGGCAGCCCCAACAAAATGGCCGCCGCCGACTGCAACGCGGCCGGGCTTTGCGTGGAGGCGAAAATTTGCAGGCATCGATCCTCTTTGGGTATAGCCCTGGCGCGCTGCGTTTCCAGGTAAACATGCTCCTGTCCGGCCATATCGCAACGGCCTTCCACAACGATATCGCAATCCTTCCAGGTCGCTTCCACATCACCCGACGAATTGATGCGCGGCTCGTCCACAAATTCTCCATTGCGGAAGGCCTCCCGTGGGTCGATGACCACTGGCAAGGGCGCAATAGCAACCGAGACATCCTCGCGCGCCTGGCGGGCAATTTCGGGAGTCTCCGCCACGATTATAGCCACCGGCTGCCCGATAAAGCGGACCTTGGAAACGGCTAAAAGCTCCTCATCCTGGAAAATGGGTCCAAAACAATTGGTTCCCGGAATATCCTCAGCCGTGAAGACCGCCACCACTCCCTCGACCGCGCGGGCTTTTTCCAGGTTCAGGTTTTCAATTGTGCCATGCGCGCAGGGGGAGCCGTAAACGGCCGCATGTAGCATTTCCGCCGGCGGCGGCACGTCGTCCACATACTGGGATTCCCCCCGCACATGAAGATGCGAATCAATGTGCTTCATAGTTCGTAGAAATCCTTCACTTTAAATTTTTGTGGGCACAGTTTGGTTAAATGGCCGATAAACAACTGCTTGGCCAGCCGTCGCTTATAATCGGCTTTGCCCCGCACGTCGTCAATGGGGGCAATCTCCTCCTGAGTCATCTCAATCGCTCTGCGGGCGTTTTCCATATTGATCGCCCTGCCTTCCAGGAATTGGCAGGTCTGCCCCAAAAATAAGGGAATGGGGGCCACGCCTCCGAGGCTGAACTGTATATTCTTGACCACCCCGTCTTCCACTTGCAGCAGCATGCCGCTGTTGACGCTGGCAATATCCAGGCAGGTCCTTTTGGAGACTTTTTCGAAATTGATCTTTGTGCCCGAGACAGGCGCCGGAAACCAGATCGTGGTCAGGATTTCCGATTTTTTCCGATCCATTTGTTTGTAGCCCTTGTAAAATTCCTTCAGTGGCACGACCCTCTCCTTTTTTCCATCTCGCAGAACCAACTCGCTCTCCAGGACCAGCAAAAGAGCGGTCATATCGCCGATGGGCGACGCGTTGATAATATTTCCGGACAAGGTGGCCCGATTGCGCACCTGCCAGGAGGCTATCAGATACATGAAATGTCCCAAATCGGGCATCAATTCCTGCATCTCTGGATTGTCTCTAAATTCCTCGAAAGTGGTCAATGCGCCCACCTCGTAATGACCATTGACCCGTCGGATTCCCTTCATTCCGGGCAATCGGTTGAGAATCTTGACATTGGTATCAGGAATCTTTTCGCCCACCTGCACGTAGAGATCGGTTCCCCCGGCAATTAATAAATCCGTTCCATCGAAGCCATTTTCGTTCGAGGCCTCAACCGGTTCCGGCGCTAAATCCCGCAGCATGCTCGGAATTTCCAAAAAATAATTGGGCAGGGCTCCCACCGCAACCAGACTGGACAACCTGTCGTCTGCGCTAAGATGCGGCCCCAGGCGCTCGCTCAGCAAAGCCGCCGTGTTTTTCAGCGAATGGTAGCCGGTGCATCGGCAGAGATGCCCGCTGAGGGCATATTTGATTCCCTCCAGATCGACCGTTTTGCTCGAATCCATGAGCAAGGCATTCATGGAAACGACAATTCCAGGAGTGCAGAAGCCGCATTGGGTCCCCCCTTCTTCCACCACGGCCTGTTGCACCGGGGAAAGCTCGTTCATGTTCAGCCCCTCGATCGTGACAAGATGCATTCCCTCCAATTCCCCCAGAGGCAGCAGGCAGGAGGTAACCGGTTTATATTGCACCGTATCGTCCTCCAGCAGGCTCCCCACGAGCACCACACAGGCGCCGCAATCCCCCTCCTTACAACCTTCCTTGGTGCCCGTTTGCCACAATTGCCGGCGAAGAAAATCGAGTACCAGCATACCTGTGGGATAATCGGTTTCGATTAAATGTTCGTTGAGGATGAAGTTTGTTAAATGCGTCATTTCAAATCGGGTAAAAATCTTTGGCCTATTGCAGCAGACCTACAGAAATTAACCACCAACATACCTGTTTTGCATCAAAATTGTAATTTTAACCAGTCTAATTCGTCAAATATTTTTCCAGCCTTGTTCTATCATCTAATTTCGGGGTAATTTTCCCTCAATATTGCGTTCCTGTAGGATTTGTGCCGCCACGCTGACGGCGATTTCTTCCGGCGTGTCGCTATCAAGAGAAAGGCCAATGGGCGCATAGATTTTTTCGAACCTCTCCTTTTCCACGCCTTCCTCGGCCACAGTTTCATAAATTTTTTTAATTTTCGTCATGCTGCCCATAATGCCGATGAAGGGAAATGGCAGCAGGATGGTCCCGAGCAGCCCTCTCACATCCGACATTAAATCGGTGGTCATTATTACCACGCAGGTGAATTGCGGAAATGGAATGAGCCCGCCCGCCTCCCTATAATCGCTCACAATTCGGATTTCCCGGGCCCCTTTGACATTTTGCAAAGTGAAAACATCCTCCCGCGTATCGAAAATGAACACCTCATAGCCAAGTGGGGCCATGATTTGACAAAGGGCGGTGGAACAATGCCCGCCCCCGATTATTGCCATGCGCTTGCGGTTGAGAAGTTGCTCTTCGTAGCGCCACTCGTCATCCTGCTGCCGCAGCCTGATTTTGGGCTCCTCCGGGTCGGCCTCGGTCTCATCGACCTTGAGGCCCTTTTTATCGATTATTAAAGTGGCGTTGCCATCCCGCTCCGCCAATTCCACCATGCGGTCAATGACCGGCCCATCCCGCTCCGGCAAACAAAGCCCATAGACATTGGTCTGGCTTCCCGCGCAGATCATGCCGGATTTGTCACCCTCACCCGCCCGGCGATGCAAAAGCGTCTGCACTTCAGGAACGAAACCATTACCATCCAGAATACTACGTGCCCTCTCCACCAGATGGTACTCCATCGCCCCGCCGCCCATGGTTCCCCATAAAGCTCCACCCTCGGCCACCAGGAATTTGGCCCCCGGAGTCCCCGGCGATCCCTTCGTATTTTCCGCCACTAAGGCAATAAAGGTTTTTTCGCCCTTTTGCAGATGACCCTGAACTTGTTTCCAGAAAGCGAGCATGAATGGTCTCGGTTAACTAAATGTTACGATTGTATGTTTAAATTTATAAAATTAAGTGAAATTAATAAAATATTCGACCAAACCCAAGGGTCAAGCAACTCACAATGGTTCCCAGGATACCCGATCCCGTTTTGACCAGTTAGGCCCAAGCCAAGACCAAGAACTCTTCCGAAGGCTGTTTTTCAACCGATTTTCACCCAAACCAGCCGAAAATCCATAGCAAGGTTTTCAACCAGCAGGCCCTGGCCCCGGCCCTAAAGCTTGGTTTTATAAATTTCGCCGTCCTTCAAGATTTATTCGCGCATATTGGCGTTCATACGCGATTAGCCATGAAATCTGTGAATCTACGAAGCATTGGTATTTTGGTCGGTAATTCATAATAGTGAACATATAAACACATAAACCAATAAACCACAAGCTTTTTTTTCAAAAAAAAGCATATTAATATTTTCTAATAACCCTCCTTAACCATCAAGAAGATACGGAATTAACAAGCCGCAAAACAAGCTCCTCGACTTCACGAAATGCTTTCTCCTTTGAGATTTCAAACCGGTTGTCACCAAATTCCTGATAGTCAATGCAAATGAGGTGAGGTTCTGATTCAACACCAAGGTAATGCTTGCATGTTGAAATGTGAGTCTCGAGGTGGTTCATAGATAAATCTACACCTACTGGGCCGAAGTCACCTTCACCTCGTGAACTCAGAATAACAAGTGTTTTTCCTATTTTAGAGGCTGTCCCAAAAATATAAAGATTTTATAGTCAACTGGATGACGTTGATAAAAAGAGCCGGAAAGAGCAAGTTTTTGCTCGATCCGGCCAAAAAAGGGTTCTATAATTGAGTTAGCGAAAATCAATATAGCCCTTTCTATGAAAAATATAGCCATCCAATGCCTCCTGCGTCCAGCTTTAACTGTGGTCGACCGGTGCTGTAAACGCCGGGGAAAAACCGGTACGGTAAAGAGGGCGCTTTAAAACCGGTACGCTTATCCTAGAAAGGAGGAGTGTATCGAGATATGAAGCAATGGACAAGAGTGCGGCACAAAGTGCTGCGGGACAAGCAGAGCAAGCGCTCTGTAATGCGAGAAGAGGGACTGCACTGGGAGACCCTGGGAAAGATGCTGGCCTATTCCCAGCCGCCGGGATACCGGCGCAAGAAGAGGCGAGAGCGCAAGATCGATCCGTATGTGGGCTGGATCGAGGAGGTGCTCAAAGCGGACCGGAACGTGCCCAAGAAGCAGCGCCATACGGCCAAGCGGATCTACCAGCGTTTGGGTCGGGAGAAGGGCTACCAAGGGGGCTACACGGCGGTCAAGGAGGTGGTGGCCGAGCTGCGAGCGAGGCGGCGGGAAGTGTTCGTGCCGCTGGAGCACCGCCCCGGGGAGGGACAGGTGGACTTCGGTCATGCCCTGGTGAAGGAGGCGGGGCAATTGCGTAGGCGGCCATTTTTTGCCATGAGCCTGCCCTACAGCGATGCCTTTTTCGTGCAGGTGTTCGAACGGGAGTGCACGGAGAGCTTCTGGGAGGGGCACCTGCGAGCTTTTGAGTTTTTCGGGGCGGTGCCCCGGCGCATCAGCTATGACAACTCGAAGGTGGCGGTGGGTAAGATTATCGGTTCGCGTGAACGCAAGCTGACCGACGGGTTTCTGCAGCTACAGAGCCATTACCTGTTCGAGGAACACTTCTGTCTGCCCGCCCGGCCCAACGAGAAGGGCGTGGTCGAGGGGATCGTGCGTTATGCCCGGGCCAACTTCCTGGTACCGGTACCGCAGGTTCGGGACCTGGAGGAACTCAACGCAGAGCTGTTGGAGGCATGTGAGCGGGACATGGAGCGTAAATTACGCGGGAAAAGGGCGGTGAAAAAGGAACTGCTGGCCGAGGAGCGCGCCGTCATGCTGGCGTTGCCGCCCATACCCTTTAAAGCGAGCCGCAAACGCTCGACCTGCGTCAGCAGCCTCTCGCTGGTGCGCTTCGAGTGCAACGACTATTCGGTGCCGGTGCGCTGCGCCCACCATCCGGTGGTGGTGGAAGGGTCCTGTCGGCAGGTGGTGATCTTCTGTGGGGGCCAAGAGGTGGCCCGGCACCGCCGCATTTGGGATAAAGAGCAAGTCTCTTTCGAGCCGGTGCACTACCTGGCTTTGCTGGAGAAAAAACCGGGCGCTTTGGACTTCGCCTGCCCACTCTCGGGCTGGCAGTTGCCGCAGTGCCTGCAGGTCCTCAGACGCCGGCTCGAAAGCCAATGCGGGGGCGAAGGCACCCGGGAGTATATCCGGGTGCTGCGGCTGTTGGAGAAACACCCCATGGCGGCCTTGCAGCAGGCCGTCGTCTCGGCCCTGCGGGTGGGGGGACTGACTCGTGAGGCCATCGCCCAGTATCTCTATCCTCAGGAAGACTACGGGAGCAGAACCTTCCGGCTGGACGGCCATCCACACCTGCGTCACGTCCGTGTGGCCGCCCCTGACCTCGGTGCCTACAGCGAACTGCTCAAGATTCCAGGAGGGGCTTTATGAAGGAAGAAAAAAACCAGCTGCTGTTACACCATCACCTCAAGAAACTGAAGTTGCCCACCATCCTGCGCGAATGGCCGGCGGTGGCCGCGGCTTGTTCCCGGGACCGGCTCGATTACGCCGCCTTTTTGTTGCATCTGGTCGAACGGGAGCTCATTGAACGCGAACAGCGGGCCGCCCAGCGGCGGATCAAAAACGCCCGTTTCCCCGTGCTCAAGACCCTCGAGAGCTTCGCCTTTGAAGCGCAGCCCTCGATCAACGAAGCGCTCATCCGAGAGCTCATGCGCGGGGAGTATGTCGACCAGCGCGAAAACGTGCTGCTCCTCGGTAACGCCGGTACCGGTAAAACGCACCTGGCCACCGCCCTGGGCTTTGCCGCCTGTGCCCAGGGCCGGCGGATCCGTTTCTTCGGGGTCACCGCCCTGGTTACCCATATGCTCGAGCAACGCGACAACCACGACCTGCAGCGCTTCATGAAGCAACTCGAAAGGCTCGACCTACTCATCCTCGACGAACTCGGTTACGTCCCTTTTTCCAAGACCGGTTCCGAACTGCTCTTCGACGTGGTCAGCCGCGCTTACGAGCGCACCAGTCTCATCGTCACCACCAACCTGCCCTTTGAGAACTGGATCGAAGTGCTCGGTTCCGAACGGCTCACCGGAGCTCTGCTGGACCGACTCACCCATCGGGTGCATATCCTCGAAGCCAACGGGCAAAGCTACCGCTTGCGCGATGCTCGACGCCGTCGCCGTGGCACAAAACAATAAACGCCTTGGGCCCGGCTCGTCGGCCTCCGGCCTCCTCACCGACCCCAAGCCAATCCCCAAAACCAACTCCCAAACCCTAAACCTTGACGTACCTGCAATTACTAACCTAAACCTTATTCCAAGCGTACCGGTTTTACTCCGACCCCCGTACCGGTTTCATCCCGGCGTTTACACGGTGCCTCGATTACGATAACTTCCGCGCCACCATTGATCGAATCGATCGGCTGCTGATCGACTCGGAGGTGGAATCGCAGGCCATTGAGCTGGCCTTGGAGGGGTGGCCGCCAATGGGTCTAAAGGCCCGGCGGCAGCGGGCCAGTTTTGCCATCAAGGCACTGCGCATGGATACGCTGGGCCGTCTGCTCGGAGGGATTTCGTTTCGGCATTTGTCGCGGGCTCTGGGCAGCAGCGATCTGTTGGCCGACTTTTGCCGTGTCCGGCAGATCGATGGCATCAGGGGCATCTCCAAAAGCACCCTGGAGCGGGCCTCGAAGTTTTTCAGCGAAGAGCAGTTGAGGGCCTTGCACCGGACCTTGACTGAGGTGGTGGGCGATGCCCTTCTGGCCCGGCAGGTGGGATTGGACAAGCCGATTGACACCACCATTTGCCTGATCGACGGCACCTGTTTGGAGGCTAACATTCATTGGCCGACGGACTGGGTATTACTCAAGGATGTAGCCGGCACGTTGCTCAAAGCGATCCGGCTGATCCGCGAGAAGGCCGGTGTGCGCCATCGCATGCCGATCGAACCGGAGCCCTTGGCTCGGCAGATGAATCGGCTGTGCATACAGATGACCCACAGCCGGCGGCGAAAGGACAGCGCGCGGCAGCGCAAGGGTATCTTGAGGCAGATGAAAAAGCTGCTCAAACGGATCGGGGAGCATGCCCGCAGTCACCGGGAATTATTGCAAGCCTGCTGGGAGCAAAGCGATTACAGCGAAAAACAGGTCCAACAGATCCTCGCCCGGATGGAGCGCATGAGCGAGCAAATCCCGGTGGTCATCAAACAGGCGCACGAGCGGATCATTGGCGGCCGGCAGGTGAAAAACGCAGAGAAAGTCTTGAGTGTTTACGAACTCGATGGGGTAGTGTATAAAAAAAGAATGTTATTTTGTATTTTTAGCTGTACAAATAGCGTTAGGCAGTTTATTCTTAGTGCATGGTTACTAAAATTATTAATTGTCGGCACTGTGGAAGTGAAAATATCATTAAATTTGGCAAGACGCCCAACCATAAACAGCGCTACCGCTGCCATGATTGTGGTAAACAAAGCCGCGAAAACCCCACAGTGAAATACACCGAAGAGCAAAAAGAAATGATCCTTCGAGTCTATCAGGAACGCAGCAGTCTACGCGGTTTACAGCGCGCCTTCGGGGTGAGTCCCAACACCGTTTTGAGTTGGTTAAAAAAAACGACAATCGCTGCGACCGCTCAAAAGCACGATTCTTGCGGCCCGCCGCCATGATGTCATTGAACTGGACGAACTGTGGTCTTTTGTGGGGCGCAAGAGCGATGCCCAATGGGTTTGGATCGCTCTTTGCCGACGCACCCGTCAAATCCTCTCCTATGCCATTGGGCCTCGGGATTGGTATCGTTGCCGGGAACTTTACGAGCGTCTGCCACGGGCCTACAAAAGATGTGCCACCTACAGCGACTTTTGGAGCACTTATGATGAAGTCTTTCCTCATAACCGATCCGTGGGAAAAGAAACCGGTGAAACGGCCCATGTGGAACGATGGAACAATACCCTGCGCCAACGACTGGGTCGTTTCACACGCAAAACCCTCTCCTTTTCCAAGCTTAAGAGTATGCATGAAACCTGTCTGAGACTTTTCATTCATCAATATAATCAAGAATTAGCCACCATTCCTACTTAATACACTACCCTCGATGGGCAGGTGATTGTGCGAGGTAAAGCGGGCCAAGAGGTCGAGTTCGGCAACACCCTGTTTTTGGGAGAAAGCGTTGAAGGGTACCTGCTGGACTGGAAACTCTACGGCAGCCGAACTCCAAGCGAAAATGAACAAATGCAAGAGAGTTTGCAAAGACAGAACCGCTTCAACCTGGAAGAACCCATAGCGGCCATGTGCGCGGACCGGGGATTTGCCTCCCAGCGGGCCCGCCGGCAGTTAGCCCAGGAGGGAATCTACGACGCGCTCTGTCCACGCGATCCGAAGCAGTTGAAAAAACGGATGGAGGAACCACTGTTCAGGCAATTGCAAAAGCGCCGGGCCAGCACCGAAGGGCGGATCGGGGTATTGAAGAATCGCTGGCAGGCCGGGCGGTTGCGCAGCAAAGGCTTTGCCAACCGCTCGATCAGCGTAGCCTGGTCGGTACTCTCGCACAACCTATGGAAAGTAGCCAAGATGCTGGCCCAGCAAGACGAACTAAAAACCAAAGCGGCGGCCTAGAGAGCGGAAAAGCAAGGACAATACTTTTTCACAGCCTTACTGTCGGCTCATACAAAGAAAACCAGGCAACCGGACCCCAAAACCAGTATCCTAACGTCATAGGAGAGCAAAGTTGATACTCTCCCAAATGCAAATACCTCTAAAATGAGCGCCTATCAAAAGCCCTCGCAAAAATCACCCTTTTGGGACAGCCTCTAGGGTAGGAGAGTTCGAAAACCTGAGCCAGTGGCGAAACACATATTATTCAATCCATTCATTCAATTTTTTACAAAAAGGGAAATTGAACCCGAAAACTGCTCTTTTTGCGTCACCCATTGGATTTTAATCCGGAACCATTGGTTGATAGTGGACTAGTGGAAAATCATCTCAATATCATCATCCTGAGACGAATTTTCGCCGAGAAATGGAAAATTTTTAAAAAAATGAAAAAAAACGCTTGACACTGACTTACTAGTAGGTAAATATGGGATTATGCAAGATAGGAAATCAGAGATTTTGGACCTCGCTTTGACGCTGATACAGTACCGGAGTTTTAGCGCATTTAGCTATCGGGACTTGTCAGAACGTCTTGGTATCAGCAAGGCGGCGATTCATCATCATTTCCCCTCGAAGGAATCCCTCGGGGTCGCTGCCGCTGAACGATATCATGAGCAGATCAAGTCGAGGTTGGTGCGATCCACTAACCAAAGCGACGATCCCTGGAAGCAGCTAGAAGGATACTTGGAGTTGGTGGACGGGGTAATAGAAACCGAAGAGCGAATCTGCGCTGCAGGGTCAATTCAAGCGGATTACAAAGATGTTCCGGCGAGCGTTCGGGACGAAATGGCGGTCTTAATACGCTTTATAATTTCGTGGATCGCGGAAGTAATTGAAACCGGACGGAAGCAAGGCACGATGGACTTTCCGGGTAAATCCAAAGACCAGGCGATCTACATATTCACCGCCGTGCAAGGCGCACTGCAAATCGGCCGCGCACAGGGGAAAAGTCAATTCGACAGAGTGATTCGTCAGATCAGAAAAAACCTGAAACCCAGAGAATAAGTTTTTTTTAAGCACCGAACATACCTACTAGTAAGTAACTTATTCAATTTAAACAGAAAGAACATTCATTATGAATAATCAGAATACAATGGAGATAGAGAAAATAGAATCTATGACAGCGTTAGGCTATAATCGGCTTTTTAACCGGAAAGAAAAGGTGAAAACGGTGAGTAGTATATAGCCCAATTCATGTTTTATAATACTAAATAAAAATAATTATAAAAACGAAAGGAATAAAAATTATGTCTAATACATTAACATTAACACAAACCAAACGCTTTGAGGGCAAGAATGTTCTCGTTACGGGTGGATCTGGTGGGATCGGAAAAGCGACAGTAGAGCGAATTGTTGCCGAAGGTGGACGCGTTCTGATTACTGGAACAAATGTCAAGAAGCTCAATGCCGTGAAAGCGGAGTTACCCAATGTTGTCACGCTCTTGAATGACGCCGGCGACCCGGCCGCCGCAGAGCGACTCGGTGAGGTTGTGAAGTCGGTATTTGGTGAGCTCGATGCGGCATTCCTCAATGCCGGTCATGGAACATTTGTTCCCCACACCGAGGTGACCGCTGACAACTTCGATCGCCAATACGCGGTAAACGTCCGCGGGCCGATCCTCCACGTAAAAGCTATTTCGTCGCTATTACGAGAAGGCGGTTCGATCGTCTTTAATGCTTCGGTTGCCCGCGATCTCGCGCTGCCTGGCGGCATCATCTACAATTCAACGAAGGGGGCATTAAGAACCGTAACCCGTGTTTTGGCTCAAGAACTGGCAGGGCGAAAGATTCGAGTAAATGCAGTCAGTCCCGGGCCAATCGGTTCGGACTTTTTTGTTCGCACGGGCCTGCCGCAGGAGCAAGTTCAGCAATTTGGCGAACAAATTCTCTCCGCTGTGCCGATGGGTCGATTCGGAGAACCGAAGGAGGTCGCTGCAGTAGCAACATTCCTTCTGTCGGACGAAGCTTCTTACGTCACCGGCAGCGAATACGTTGTCGATGGTGGTCTGTCAGAAGTATAATGGAGCGCCGGTAACTTAGTAGTTCAAAATATCGATTCGCAATCTACTTTGTCCATTAACGGGACTAAAAATAATCAATTAAACAAAATAAGGAGTGATATAAATGAGTAATACAAATACATCTAACAACGTGAGTGAGTATAACGTAATCGCCAAGGTCGTCCAGCACTACATCGATGGCGCCAAGTCGGGCAGAGGCGACGATATGAAACCCGCTTTCCACAAGGACGCGACAATCTTCGGTTATGTCGGCGCCGACCTGTTCGCGGGCCCCATCCAGCAGCTCTTTGACTGGAATGACGAGAACGGACCAGCGACGGGGCTCCAAGCCTGGATCGCCAGCATCGACCTCATTGGCACGGTCGCCACCGTGCGGCTTGAACTCGAAAACTGGACTGGTCACCGGTTCACCGACTTGTTCACACTGCTGAAAGTCGACGGGCAGTGGAAGATCATGAACAAGGTCTTTCACCTGCACGCCTGAGAGAGTAAGATTGATGCTTCCCCCCATCACTCTTGGGGGGAAGCAAGTCAGGTAGGTATCAACTGGCTAGCCCGGATATTTCGTAAAAAAAGTATCGTTGATATGCTTAACTGCTGATATACAGCAGGATAGATCAATAATTAAAGCAATATCAGCGATGACAAAAGGTAAACAATTAAAGCTACAGTTGACAAGGGTAAAAGGCCGCCAGGCCGCCGTGTGCGGGTTGATTTCAAGGGCGGAGAGGTTACTTCGGATGCCGGACTGCTTTTGATCCGGGAAGTGGATCGGCAGTTGGGCTTGACCGAACGAGCGGCCCGACAGTTAGTGGACAAACGGCAGAAGGGCAAAGTACGCCATGAGGTATTGGGGATGCTGCGGCAGCGCGTTTACGGGCTGGTGGCGGGCTATGAGGATTTGAACGACTTTGATACCCTGCGCCACGATCCATTGTTGCAAACGGTAACGGGGCGCATTGAAACGTTGGCCAGCGCGCCGACTTTGTGTCGTTCTGAAAACGGGCAGGATCGGCGGGCGGCCTTTGCGGTAAACGAGCTGTTGGTCGAACAGTTCATGGGCTCCTTTGCCGAGGAACCCGAAGAGATCATCCTGGACTTTGACGCCACCGACACTCCGGTGCACGGGCTCCAGGAGGGACGTTTTTTCCACGGTTATTATGATCATTACTGTTTTCTGCCGCTATATGTTTTTTGCGGTGATCAGCTGCTGGTGGCCTACCTGCGGCCGAGCAAGATCGATGCCAGCAAGCATGCCGGGGCCATCCTCAAATTGCTGGTTAAACGGATTCGCCAAAGCTGGCCCCGTACGCGGATTATTTGGCGCGCCGACAGTGGATTTTGTCGAGACCGGATACTCTCTTGGTGCGACCGCAACGAAGTTAGTTACATCGTGGGGATGGCTCGCAATGCACGCTTGCAGCAAGACGCCCAGCAGTTGCAAAAGCAGGCCAAAGAATGGTTCGAACTAAGGGGTAAAAAACAACGGTTATTCCAGGACTTCGTCTATGCTGCCGATTCGTGGCGATGGCTGCGGTTGGTCATCCATAAAGCCGAACACACCGCACAGGGGTCCAACCCGCGCTTCGTGGTGACGAACCTGCCGGGCGATCCCCAGGAGCTTTACGACAAGGTATACTGTGGCCGCGGTGAAATGGAGAACCGAATCAAGGAACAGATGCAATTGTTCAGCGAGCGCACCAGCGCCCATCAATGGTGGGCCAATCAGTGGCGATTGCTCTTGTCGGCGCTGGCCTACACCTTGATGGAAGCCATGCGCCGGTTAGCCTTAAAAGGGACGAAGTGGGCGCGGGCCCAATGCCACACCCTGCGGCTCAAATTAATCAAGATCGGAGCGGTCATCGTGCGCAACACCCGAACGATTCACTTTCACCTAAGTGAGAGTTATCCTTGGGCCAGTCTTTTCAACCATGCGGCCCGCCGATTGGTGCCAACCTAAAGGGTGCATTGGTGCTGCCCCCGGCACTACCGAACCAATGGGGGAAAGGGGGCAGTGTCTCTACACCCTGAAAAACACCTAAAAATCAAGACGATCTGCTCAAAATACAAAGAAATCCATCTCCAATAGCAATAACGAGCCAAACTTTACCCTTCATGAAATATCCGGGCTAGGAGGAACCAGGCAATAATCAATATAATCGCTCCGCTTCCAATCCCTCTCATACAGTACAAAGTAGGCAAATTTCGGTAATAAGGTAATAATTCTATCGTATCTAATCATTGACTGCGTAAACGCTGCGTACAATATGTTCTGCAAATACAAATAAGTAATGAAAACAATACTCGAAATACAATGCAGCGCTCGTAAAACACGTTCGCTAACCCGAAAATTATCCGCAGCCTATCTTCAAAAATGGCTGAAAGAACTTCCTGATACTCATGTCATCACACGAGACCTATTGGACTTTCCTCCACCTTTTGTAACCGAAGAATGGATTGCCACCGTTTTTGGAGTTAAGGAAGAAGAATACAACACAAACCAGAAAGAGCTCTTAGCCCGGATATTTCGTAAAAAAAGTATCGTTGATATGCTTAACTGCTGATATACAGCAGGATAGATCAATAATTAAAGCAATATCAGCGATGACAAAAGGTAAACAATTAAAGCTACAGTTGACAAGGGTAAAAGGCCGCCGTGTGCGGGTTGATTTCAAGGGCGGAGAGGTTACTTCGGATGCCGGACTGCTTTTGATCCGGGAAGTGGATCGGCAGTTGGGCTTGACCGAACGAGCGGCCCGACAGTTAGTGGACAAACGGCAGAAGGGCAAAGTACGCCATGAGGTATTGGGGATGCTGCGGCAGCGCGTTTACGGGCTGGTGGCGGGCTATGAGGATTTGAACGACTTTGATACCCTGCGCCACGAGCCATTGTTGCAAACGGTAACGGGGCGCATTGAAACGTTGGCCAGCGCGCCGACTTTGTGTCGTTTTGAAAACGGGCAGGATCGGCGGGCGGCCTTTGCGGTAAACGAGCTGTTGGTCGAACAGTTCATGGGCTCCTTTGCCGAGGAACCCGAAGAGATCATCCTGGACTTTGACGGCACCGACAATCCGGTGCACGGGCTCCAGGAGGGACGTTTTTTCCACGGTTATTATGATCATTACTGTTTTCTGCCGCTATATGTTTTTTGCGGTGATCAGCTGCTGGTGGCCTACCTGCGGCCGAGCAAGATCGATGCCAGCAAGCATGCCGGGGCCATCCTCAAATTGCTGGTTAAACGGATTCGCCAAAGCTGGCCCCGTACGCGGATTATTTGGCGCGCCGACAGTGGATTTTGTCGAGACCGGATACTCTCTTGGTGCGACCGCAACGAAGTTAGTTACATCGTGGGGATGGCTCGCAATGCACGCTTGCAGCAAGACGCCCAGCAGTTGCAAAAGCAGGCCAAAGAATGGTTCGAACTAAGGGGTAAAAAACAACGGTTATTCCAGGACTTCGTCTATGCTGCCGATTCGTGGCGATGGCTGCGGTTGGTCATCCATAAAGCCGAACACACCGCACAGGGGTCCAACCCGCGCTTCGTGGTGACGAACCTGCCGGGCGATCCCCAGGAGCTTTACGACAAGGTATACTGTGGCCGCGGTGAAATGGAGAACCGGATCAAGGAACAGATGCAATTGTTCAGCGAGCGCACCAGCGCCCATCAATGGTGGGCCAATCAGTGGCGATTGCTCTTGTCGGCGCTGGCCTACACCTTGATGGAAGCCATGCGCCGGTTAGCCTTAAAAGGGACGAAGTGGGCGCGGGCCCAATGCCACACCCTGCGGCTCAAATTAATCAAGATCGGAGCGGTCATCGTGCGCAACACCCGAACGATTCACTTTCACCTAAGTGAGAGTTATCCTTGGGCCAGTCTTTTCAACCATGCGGCCCGCCGATTGGTGCCAACCTAAAGGGTGCATTGGTGCTGCCCCCGGCACTACCGAACCAATGGGGGAAAGGGGGCAGTGTCTCTACACCCTGAAAAACACCTAAAAATCAAGACGATCTGCTCAAAATACAAAGAAATCCATCTCCAATAGCAATAACGAGCCAAACTTTACCCTTCATGAAATATCCGGGCTAACTCAATTATAGAACCCTTTTTTGGCCGGATCGAGCAAAAACTTGCTCTTTCCGGCTCTTTTTATCAACGTCATCCAGTTGACTATAAAATCTTTATATTTTTGGGACAGCCTCTACCCTATCATTCAACCGGCAAATCCGCCCATAAATACATTTTTTTGTTAGTATTGGGATTTTTAGTGGGAGTTGTCCGCATCTCCTTTTTCATATTTTTCTATCCATTGAAGATGCCAAGAGTCGAAATCTCCTCTTTGCAGGCGCTGGCGGGCTTGTTCCATTAAATCGAGGTAAAAATGGACGTTGTGTATAGTCAGCAGGACGCTGGCCAGGATTTCTTCCGCCACAAGAAGATGCCGCAAGTAGGCGCGGGTGAAGTTTAGACATGTGTAATTGTCCATACCTTCGACCAATGGACGGCGGTCATCGCGGAATCGTTGGTTACGAAGGTTGATTTTTCCCCAAGGAGTGTAAGCCGTGCCGTGGCGGGCGGCCCGGGTAGGTATAACGCAATCGAACATATCCACTCCCAAAGCGATCATTTTAAGCAATTGGGGCGGCGTCCCCAGGCCCATAACGTAGCGCGGTTTGTCATCGGGCAAAAGCGGAGCTGTCCAGGAAACCTGTTCCAGCATCATCGGTTCCGGTTCCCCCACAGCCACCCCGCCCACCGCGAAACCGCAAAAATCCATGGCGGCAATGGCCTCGGCGCATTCTTTTCTTAAATGCTCAAAAACGGAACCTTGCACAATACCGAAGAGATGACGCCCGGCCTCAAAGAAACCATTTTCCCGCGCGGTTTGAAGGCTTTGAGCCGCCCAACGGACGGTGCGTTCATTAGCCTCACGGCAAGCCTCTTCCTGACAGGGATAGGCCGGGCATTCATCGAGAACCATGGCGATGTCCGAGCCCAGATTTCGCTGAATATTGATCGATTCGGCAGGTCCCAGAAAAAATTTGTCTCCACTAAGGTGGGACCGAAAATGGATGCCCTCCGGGGTGATTTTTCGAAGTTTGGCCAGGCTGAAAACCTGAAAACCGCCGCTGTCTGTCAAAATGGGCCCGTCCCAGCTCATAAAACTATGCAATCCGCCAAGGTCGCGGACGAGATCGGAGGCGGGCCGCAAATGCAGGTGGTAGGTGTTGGCGAGAAGAACCTGGCAACCGATATCCCGCAGTTGGGCCGGCGTTGTCGCCTTTACCGTGGCCTGGGTTCCCACCGGCATGAAAATCGGTGTCTCGATTTTTCCATGGGCGGTGTGCATCAACCCGAGCCGGGCCGCCGTTTTTGTCTGGCAGGGAAATGTTTGAAAAAAACCACTCATATCCGTTTAACAATCGTAAACCTTCTTTGCTACCCCACCCTGCCTTGGCCGCCGGTGGAAATCAAAACTTAATTGCCGGAACCGGCATTTTCAACCAACGCAGGCGGCTTTGCAGGTGTCTTATTTACCTGGTTTTACCCCCGCCGATGGGCTTGACCCTGCGGCCTGCGACGGCATCATAGGCAATTGTCATGATGCTCGTGATCGACAACTACGATTCGTTTACCTACAACCTAGTGCAATATTTCGGCGCTCTGGGAGTCTCCCAAAAGGTTGTTCGCAACAATGACCTTTCCGCTACCCAAGCGCTCGCCCTGAATCCTGATCGGGTGGTCATTTCACCGGGGCCCTGCACCCCCGACGAGGCCGGAAGCAGCCTCGAAATGGTGGGCGCCTTTGCCGGAAATACACCAGTTTTAGGGGTCTGCCTCGGGCATCAATGCATCGGGCAGTATTTCGGTGGCCGCGTGGTTAGGGCCGAACGGCTCATGCACGGAAAAACATCCACCATCAAGCATAACGGGGGACCACTGTTCGAGGGGTTGGATGCTCAATTTACAGCCACCCGTTATCATTCCCTCATCCTCGACCGCCCAACCCTGCCCGATTGTTTCGAGATAACGGCGGAAGCGGCGGAAAACGAGATTATGGGAATCAAACACCGCGAACTGCCGCTGTGGGGCGTCCAGTTTCATCCCGAATCCTACGCCACCAAGTGCGGCATGGATATTTTGAAGAATTTTTTGCGACTGTAATTTTTTTAAAATTATGCAATGCCCTAAATGCAACGAGCAGGACACCAGGGTGATCGATTCCCGAGTCGGAAAAAACGGCCGCACCATCCGCCGCCGCCGCCAATGCACCCAGTGCCAATTCCGCTTTAACACCATCGAGGAAGTCATGCGCGAAAACCTCATGATTATCAAACGGGACGGGCGCAGGGAAGATTTCGACCGCAACAAAATCCTCAACGGTATCAGGCGCGCCTGCGAAAAACGGCCCATCGACCTGGAACAAATCAACATGCTCATTTCCGACGTCATGCTGGCCCTCGAGGAGGAGCACGACTCCGAAATTCCAGGCCGCAAAATCGGTCAGCTGGTCATGGACAAACTGAAAAATATTGACCAGATCGCCTATGTTCGATTTGCCAGTGTTTACAAAGATTTCGGCGATATTTCGGAGATGGCCAAAGAAATTTCCGAACTCAAAAAGAATCCATGAAAACCCATAACGAACTGGCCAAAGCGCATTGCCTGCATTCCCTTTTCGGTAGGGTCACCGGCCGCGATCCTTACCTCACCGGTCAGATCAAAAATGCCATCGAGTTTTCCCTAACCGGTTCCATCGACCGCAAAGCGCCCCTCAACACATTCACCGAAGCCGCCCTCGAGCTTTTTAAAAAGCAGCACCCGTTGCCGCCATCGTGGGGGTTTGCCCACATGGACCTGGGCCAAAAACCATTCGACCCCCTCTGGGTGCGCACGGAATTTATTAAAAGCCTGAAACGCCTGGCCGGTTACAACGAAAATCTCCTTGTCATTAGCGGGTTGCGGCAATCTCTCTGCCCGCCGGGCAAGTATTGGACTCGCCGTACGCGAAAACGCTACCGGGACGCCTTGGGCTATATCGACGATTTGGCTGCCAAATGGACCACCCCCAACACCGCCCTGACCGTTCTTTGCTTATAAAAAATTTGGTAGTGTATTAAGTAGGAATGGTGGCTAATTCTTGATTATATTGATGAATGAAAAGTCTCAGACAGGTTTCATGCATACTCTTAAGCTTGGAAAAGGAGAGGGTTTTGCGTGTGAAACGACCCAGTCGTTGGCGCAGGGTATTGTTCCATCGTTCCACATGGGCCGTTTCACCGGTTTCTTTTCCCACGGATCGGTTATGAGGAAAGACTTCATCATAAGTGCTCCAAAAGTCGCTGTAGGTGGCACATCTTTTGTAGGCCCGTGGCAGACGCTCGTAAAGTTCCCGGCAACGATACCAATCCCGAGGCCCAATGGCATAGGAGAGGATTTGACGGGTGCGTCGGCAAAGAGCGATCCAAACCCATTGGGCATCGCTCTTGCGCCCCACAAAAGACCACAGTTCGTCCAGTTCAATGACATCATGGCGGCGGGCCGCAAGAATCGTGCTTTTGAGCGGTCGCAGCGATTGTCGTTTTTTTTAACCAACTCAAAACGGTGTTGGGACTCACCCCGAAGGCGCGCTGTAAACCGCGTAGACTGCTGCGTTCCTGATAGACTCGAAGGATCATTTCTTTTTGCTCTTCGGTGTATTTCACTGTGGGGTTTTCGCGGCTTTGTTTACCACAATCATGGCAGCGGTAGCGCTGTTTATGGTTGGGCGTCTTGCCAAATTTAATGATATTTTCACTTCCACAGTGCCGACAATTAATAATTTTAGTAACCATGCACTAAGAATAAACTGCCTAACGCTATTTGTACAGCTAAAAATACCAAATAACATTCTTTTTTTATACACTACCAAAAATTTAATCACTCTATCAAACAAGCAAGCCTTACGGCAAAACACTGACCCCAGACCAATGACCGACGAAAAAACCATTTTTGAAAAAATCATCGACCGTGAAATACCGGCTCAGATCGAGTTCGAGGACGACCGCTGCATCGCCATTCACGACCTCAACCCGCAAGCGCCACTGCACCTGCTGGTCATCCCCAAAAAACTGATCCCCCGTGTCGGTGAGGCTGAGGATGCGGACGAAGCCCTGCTCGGCCACCTCCTGCTCATCGCCCGTGATATTGCCAAAAAAAGAGAACTCAGCAAAGGCTTCCGCATCGTCATCAACAACGGCCCCCACGGAGGCGAAAGCGTTCCGCACCTCCACGTCCACCTCCTCGCCGGCCGCCACATGACCTGGCCCCCCGGCTGATCATTAGGATAGAAGGCACACCGTAGTAACGAAGATGCCAAAGTGATGTGCACTGGAAAAAGTGGACACGAGATTCTCCTAAATGGAGAATCGAAGCATGGGAAGAAGACGCTTTAGTATAGAGTTCAAAAATGAGGCAGTTCAACTGATGATACTCGATGGTCTGAGCGCCACCGAGGCATCGACCAAACTTGGGGTCAACACCAACCAATTGTATAGGTGGAAGAGGCTCTATCTGGACGATCAGCAGGGCGAAGTCACCTCAAAGCGACAGAGCAGTCCGAAGGAGATGGCGGCCGAGATAGATCGTCTTCGCAAAGAGCTGCGCCGCTCGGAGCGGATCAACCAGATACTAAAAAAAACGGTGGGCTACTTTGCCAAGGACGAACAATGAAGTACCAGTTTGTCAAAGACAACGAGGGGCGCTTCAAGATCGAGGAAATATGCTCGGCGATGGGGATTTGTCGCAGTGGCTATTACTGCTGGAGGCACCGAGCGCCCTCGGCCCGGCGGATCGAGGACGAGGGAATCAAGGGGGCGATCCTGAAGGTACACAAAGAGGCCAATGCACCGCCATCTGAAGGATGATGAGGGCATCGATTGCGGCCGTGACCGGGCTCTGCGTCTGATGCGTGAAATGGGAATCAAAAGCACCCAGAGTAAGCGCTTTAAGCCATTAAAAACCAACAGTAACCATCCCTATGGTTACAGCCCCAATGTGCTTAAAAAGCATGGCCAGCCGACCCATATCGACGAGGTCTGGGTGGCGGACACGACCTACCTACGGACCCTGGCCGGTTGGATGTACTTGGCCACGGTGATGGACCTGTTCAGCCGACGCCTGCTGGGCTGGAGCGTTTCCAACCACAACGACGCGAAGCTGGTTGGCAAGGCCCTCAAAGCCGCGGCCATGACCCGCGGCACACTGCGCACCGGGATTATTCATCACAGCGATCGGGGCAGCCCCTACGCCAGCGACGACTATCAGAGGCTGGTCTCTGAACTAGGCATGAAGCCGAGCATGAGCGCCCAAGGCAACTGCTACGACAACGCGGCCATGGAATCGTTCTACGGCCGCTTCAAGACCAGCACGATTCGAGGCCGCCACTTTGCCGACGAGCGCGAACTGCGATCAACTGTCTTCGAATACGTGGAAATCTTCTACAACCGATATCGCAAACATTCCTCTCTGAGTTACCAAAGCCCAGTCCAATTCGAGGAAAATATTTGCCCCCCATGGGGGGCAACGAGAAAACAAAACCCTTTACCAAAACAAGCCGCCTGACACACTAATCAATAAACAATGAATATAAGAGAATCCCGTGTCCAACAAATCCAGTACACGTCAAAAGCCCAAGTGGCGTTGAATAAATACCCACTGGCAGCAAAAGATTGTTTAGGTGAATGAATAATATAAATGTGACCAATGAGTACTGAATCATACCTTTGTGAGAAGTGCGGTCATCAAGAACCTAGACCATTCCTGAGATGTCCAAGCTGTAAAAAGCTGTGTGGTTATTCGAAACCATGGTTATACTTTAGCATACAATTTGCATATACATATACGTTAATTGCTATCGGATTCTTGTTAACGTGGGGATTTGATCTATCTAAAACGTTCAAAATTTATTGTATGATTGCGTTATTTATTTCATTAATTATTACGATTCGTACAATTTTCTATATCTTATTAATCCGGCAATTGAATAGTAACAGTTAAGCGGCGTATTGAACATCCCGATGATGGAAGAGTTTTTTGGTAGTGTATAAAAAAAGAATGTTATTTTGTATTTTTAGCTGTACAAATAGCGTTAGGCAGTTTATTCTTAGTGCATGGTTACTAAAATTATTAATTGTCGGCACTGTGGAAGTGAAAATATCATTAAATTTGGCAAGACACCCAACCATAAACAGCGCTACCGCTGCCATGATTGTGGTAAACAAAGCCGCGAAAACCCCACAGTGAAATACACCGAAGAGCAAAAAGAAATGATCCTTCGAGTCTATCAGGAACGCAGCAGTCTACGCGGTTTACAGCGCGCCTTCGGGGTGAGTCCCAACACCGTTTTGAGTTGGTTAAAAAAAACGACAATCGCTGCGACCGCTCAAAAGCACGATTCTTGCGGCCCGCCGCCATGATGTCATTGAACTGGACGAACTGTGGTCTTTTGTGGGGCGCAAGAGCGATGCCCAATGGGTTTGGATCGCTCTTTGCCGACGCACCCGTCAAATCCTCTCCTATGCCATTGGGCCTCGGGAGTGGTATCGTTGCCGGGAACTTTACGAGCGTCTGCCACGGGCCTACAAAAGATGTGCCACCTACAGCGACTTTTGGAGCACTTATGATGAAGTCTTTCCTCATAACCGATCCGTGGGAAAAGAAACCGGTGAAACGGCCCATGTGGAACGATGGAACAATACCCTGCGCCAACGACTGGGTCGTTTCACACGCAAAACCCTCTCCTTTTCCAAGCTTAAGAGTATGCATGAAACCTGTCTGAGACTTTTCATTCATCAATATAATCAAGAATTAGCCACCATTCCTACTTAATACACTACCATATAGTGAAACTTTAAAGGCTTTTTTGAAAACAGGTGAGCGACAACTCCATGGATTACCTCAAGAGGTAACCGGATTGCGTAAAGACGGCTCTCTTTTCCCCATGGAGTTTGTCGTAAGTACAGCAAAAATGGAGAAAGGCCTTACAATCATCGCGGTTGTAAGAGACATTACCGAGAGAAAAAGCATTGAGAGGGAATTGGAAAACCATCGCCAAAGCCTCGAATACACGGTGGAATCCAGAACGGCTGAATTACGAATGTCGATGGAAAAACTGATGGACGCTAACTTGCAATTAAAGGAGGCCCACAGTCACCGCAGCCGTTTCATTTCATCAATGAGCCATGAGCTGCGCACTCCCTTGAGCGCCATTCTGGGGTATGCCGATCTTTACAAAAAAAATTACGGCCCAACTGCCGATGAAAAACAAAACCTCTATTTCGAGAATATATTAATCGCCGGCAAACATTTGCTCAATCTGATCAACGACATTCTCGACCTGGCCAAGATCGATTCGGGAAAAATGGAAGTCGAACTGGATATATTTCCTCCGGGAAAATTTGTTGAAGAAATTCTGAATATGATGAGCGCGAAATTCCAGGAAAAGAACCTGCAGGTGGAAACCTTTATAGATCCCAACCTGACCGAAATTACCGCAGATAGACGAAAATGCCTGCAAATAATGCTGAATCTCCTTTCCAACGCATACAAATTCACACCGGAGGGAGGGCGTATTGGAATTAACATCATCGAGGATCTGGAAAAGGGAATCAAGGTAGAGGTTTCCGACACAGGAAAGGGCATCGAACCGGGGGAAACCGGCAATATTTTTTCCGAATTTTACCAGATCAGCAAAGCCAGTTTAAGCTCCGCCGAAGGAACGGGTATCGGGCTGGCCTTAACCCGTCGCCTGGTGGAGCTTCAAGGCGGTGAGATTGGAGTCGATAGCCAGCCGGATGCCGGCAGCACATTTTGGTTTACCCTGCCCCAAATTTCAATTTTAGAGAAATTATCCGAGAAAATCGAATCCGATGGATATGTTGAAGGTTCCACTCCAACAGGTTGTCGAATTTTACTGGCGGAAGACAGTTTGATCATTCGAACGATGCTCATGGATATGCTCAACCAGCATGATCATCAAATCACCTTGGCCGAAAATGGACAAGAAGCAGTTGAGTCGGCCAAAAAAATCCGTCCCGACCTCATATTCATGGATATGCGAATGCCAGTCATGGATGGATTGGAGGCAACTCGCCGCATCCGGGCCATACCGGATATTGCCCAAGTGCCGATTATTGCGCTAACGGCCAGCACTGGCGCCGATGCCTATGAGCTACAAAAAGAAGCGGGTTGCAGCGACCATCTAGCCCGGATATTTCATGAAGGGTAAAGTTTGGCTCGTTATTGCTATTGGAGATGGATTTCTTTGTATTTTGAGCAGATCGTCTTGATTTTTAGGTGTTTTTCAGGGTGTAGAGACACTGCCCCCTTTCCCCCATTGGTTCGGTAGTGCCGGGGGCAGCACCAATGCACCCTTTAGGTTGGCACCAATCGGCGGGGCGCATGGTTGAAAAGACTGGCCCAAGGATAACTCTCACTTAGGTGAAAGTGAATCGTTCGGGTGTTGCGCACGATGACCGCTCCGATCTTGATTAATTTGAGCCGCAGGGTGTGGCATTGGGCCCGCGCCCACTTCGTCCCTTTTAAGGCTAACCGGCGCATGGCTTCCATCAAGGTGTAGGCCAGCGCCGACAAGAGCAATCGCCACTGATTGGCCCACCATTGATGGGCGCTGGTGCGCTCGCTGAACAATTGCATCTGTTCCTTGATTCGGTTCTCCATTTCACCGCGGCCACAGTATACCTTGTCGTAAAGCTCCTGGGGATCGCCCGGCAGGTTCGTCACCACGAAGCGCGGGTTGGACCCCTGTGCGGTGTGTTCGGCTTTATGGATGACCAACCGCAGCCATCGCCACGAATCGGCAGCATAGACGAAGTCCTGGAATAACCGTTGTTTTTTACCCCTTAGTTCGAACCATTCTTTGGCCTGCTTTTGCAACTGCTGGGCGTCTTGCTGCAAGCGTGCATTGCGAGCCATCCCCACGATGTAACTAACTTCGTTGCGGTCGCACCAAGAGAGTATCCGGTCTCGACAAAATCCACTGTCGGCGCGCCAAATAATCCGCGTACGGGGCCAGCTTTGGCGAATCCGTTTAACCAGCAATTTGAGGATGGCCCCGGCATGCTTGCTGGCATCGATCTTGCTCGGCCGCAGGTAGGCCACCAGCAGCTGATCACCGCAAAAAACATATAGCGGCAGAAAACAGTAATGATCATAATAACCGTGGAAAAAACGTCCCTCCTGGAGCCCGTGCACCGGAGTGTCGGTGGCGTCAAAGTCCAGGATGATCTCTTCGGGTTCCTCGGCAAAGGAGCCCATGAACTGTTCGACCAACAGCTCGTTTACCGCAAAGGCCGCCCGCCGATCCTGCCCGTTTTCAAAACGACACAAAGTCGGCGCGCTGGCCAACGTTTCAATGCGCCCCGTTACCGTTTGCAACAATGGATCGTGGCGCAGGGTATCAAAGTCGTTCAAATCCTCATAGCCCGCCACCAGCCCGTAAACGCGCTGCCGCAGCATCCCCAAGACCTCATGGCGTACTTTGCCCTTCTGCCGTTTGTCCACTAACTGTCGGGCCGCTCGTTCGGTCAAGCCCAACTGCCGATCCACTTCCCGGATCAAAAGCAGTCCGGCATCCGAAGTAACCTCTCCGCCCTTGAAATCAACCCGCACACGGCGGCCTTTTACCCTTGTCAACTGTAGCTTTAATTGTTTACCTTTTGTCATCGCTGATATTGCTTTAATTATTGATCTATCCTGCTGTATATCAGCAGTTAAGCATATCAACGATACTTTTTTTACGAAATATCCGGGCTAGCCGACCGGGCGCTGCGGAGGTTGGACGATTATTTTCTGGGCGACTGGAAATTGCGAAAGGACGCACGAGGGCATCATTTCCGCCACGAGGTCATTCGCAACGATGGTCGCTCAGGCATCACTTATACCGCATATTCCTTTTCCGCCATTACCCAGCTTCTTGAAATGGCTAGAAATTTCGGCCACCAATTTGACTGGTGGGAGCGTCCCACATTGGGCGGAGCCACAATGAAAGGAGTGGCAGAAGATTTTTTCCGCTGGAATATGCTCAAGGAGGATTTCCCCTGGTATGAATTTGAAAGCGGTGAACCCCAACGGGCCACGACAGGATTCAACATCCTGGAAACCACTTACACCAGGCTCGAACTAGACAACCGGATTACCAAATGGCTGAAAGTTAACCGCCCCGTCGAAAGGCGACAAGGGGATCCCTATTGCACCCTGCTTAAAGGTGATTTGTGAGCCTCATTTATTAGACCAATTTATCTAAACGCTCTAGAAACTATCTCCAATTCGATAACAACGATGTAGAGAGCAATTATGTGTATTGAGCGCAATTGACGGTCAGCGCAAGGCGGGCATTGGGAAACGCGATGGGGAGAATTAAATTTTTTTTACAAAAAATGAATAAACCCCGAATTCCGCCGTCCAATCGACAAACCAATCAATGTAAGGAAGAAAGGATTACCATGAAAAAAACAATCAGCATAATTTTAGTGGCCGCAGTTATCCTGCTGGCCTACACTCCCAAAACCCAGGCGGGCGATGATGGCTGGGCGGCTCTAGCCCGGATATTTCGTAAAAAAAGTATCGTTGATATGCTTAACTGCTGATATACAGCAGGATAGATCAATAATTAAAGCAATATCAGCGATGACAAAAGGTAAACAATTAAAGCTACAGTTGACAAGGGTAAAAGGCCGCCGTGTGCGGGTTGATTTCAAGGGCGGAGAGGTTACTTCGGATGCCGGACTGCTTCTGATCCGGGAAGTGGATCGGCAGTTGGGCTTGACCGAACGAGCGGCCCGACAGTTAGTGGACAAACGGCAGAAGGGCAAAGTACGCCATGAGGTATTGGGGATGCTGCGGCAGCGCGTTTACGGGCTGGTGGCGGGCTATGAGGATTTGAACGACTTTGATACCCTGCGCCACGATCCATTGTTGCAAACGGTAACGGGGCGCATTGAAACGTTGGCCAGCGCGCCGACTTTGTGTCGTTTTGAAAACGGGCAGGATCGGCGGGCGGCCTTTGCGGTAAACGAGCTGTTGGTCGAACAGTTCATGGGCTCCTTTGCCGAGGAACCCGAAGAGATCATCCTGGACTTTGACGCCACCGACAATCCGGTGCACGGGCTCCAGGAGGGACGTTTTTTCCACGGTTATTATGATCATTACTGTTTTCTGCCGCTATATGTTTTTTGCGGTGATCAGCTGCTGGTGGCCTACCTGCGGCCGAGCAAGATCGATGCCAGCAAGCATGCCGGGGCCATCCTCAAATTGCTGGTTAAACGGATGCGCCAAAGCTGGCCCCGTACGCGGATTATTTGGCGCGCCGACAGTGGATTTTGTCGAGACCGGATACTCTCTTGGTGCGACCGCAACGAAGTTAGTTACATCGTGGGGATGGCTCGCAATGCACGCTTGCAGCAAGACGCCCAGCAGTTGCAAAAGCAGGCCAAAGAATGGTTCGAACTAAGGGGTAAAAAACAACGGTTATTCCAGGACTTCGTCTATGCTGCCGATTCGTGGCGATGGCTGCGGTTGGTCATCCATAAAGCCGAACACACCGCACAGGGGTCCAACCCGCGCTTCGTGGTGACGAACCTGCCGGGCGATCCCCAGGAGCTTTACGACAAGGTATACTGTGGCCGCGGTGAAATGGAGAACCGAATCAAGGAACAGATGCAATTGTTCAGCGAGCGCACCAGCGCCCATCAATGGTGGGCCAATCAGTGGCGATTGCTCTTGTCGGCGCTGGCCTACACCTTGATGGAAGCCATGCGCCGGTTAGCCTTAAAAGGGACGAAGTGGGCGCGGGCCCAATGCCACACCCTGCGGCTCAAATTAATCAAGATCGGAGCGGTCATCGTGCGCAACACCCGAACGATTCACTTTCACCTAAGTGAGAGTTATCCTTGGGCCAGTCTTTTCAACCATGCGGCCCGCCGATTGGTGCCAACCTAAAGGGTGCATTGGTGCTGCCCCCGGCACTACCGAACCAATGGGGGAAAGGGGGCAGTGTCTCTACACCCTGAAAAACACCTAAAAATCAAGACGATCTGCTCAAAATACAAAGAAATCCATCTCCAATAGCAATAACGAGCCAAACTTTACCCTTCATGAAATATCCGGGCTAGCCCGGAAATTTCATAAAAAAAGTATCGCTGATATGCTTATCTGCTGATATACAGCAGGATAGATTAAACATTAAAGCAATATCAGCGATGACAAAAAGTAAACAATTAGAACTACAGTTGACAAGGGTAAAAGGCCGCCGTGTGCGGGTTGATTTTAAGGGCGGTGAGGTTACTTCGGATGCCGGGCTGCTTTTGATCCGGGAAGTGGATCGGCGGTTGGGCTTGACCGAGCAAGCGGCCCGGCAATTAGTAGACAAACGGCAGAAGGGCAAAGTGCGCCATGAGATGCTGGCCATGATCCGGCAGCGCGTTTACGGGCTGGGGGCGGGCTATGAGGATTTGAACGACTTTGACACCCTGCGCCGCGATCCTTTGTTGCAAACGGTAACGGGGCGCACTGAAGCGTTGGCCAGCGCGCCGACTTTGTGTCGTTTTGAAAACGGGCAGGATCGGCGGGCAGCCTTTGCCCTGAACGAGTTGCTGGTCGAACAGTTCATCGGATCCTTTGCCGAGGAACCCGAAGAGATCATCCTGGACTTTGACGCCACCGACAATCCGGTGCACGGGCTCCAGGAGGGACGTTTTTTCCACGGTTATTATGATCATTACTGTTTTTTGCCGCTGTATGTTTTTTGCGGCGATCAGCTTCTGGTGGCCTACCTGCGGCCCAGCAAGATCGATGCGAGCAAGCATGCCGGGGCCATCCTCAAATTGCTGGTTAAACGGATTCGCCAAAGCTGGCCCCATACGCGGATTATTTGGCGTGCCGACAGCGGATTCTGCCGGGATCGGATTCTCTCGTGGTGCGAGCGCAACGAGGTCTATTTTATAGTGGGAACGGCCCGCCATGCACGCTTGCAGCAAGCGGCCCGGCAGTTGCAGGAGCAAGCCAAACAATGGTTCGAGGGTAGCGGCAAAAAGCAACGGCTGTTTCAGCACTTCGAGTATGGGGCAAAATCGTGGCGGCGCCAACGCCTTATCATCCACAAAGCCGAACACACCGCACAGGGGTCCAACCCGCGCTTCGTGGTGACGAACCTGCAGGGCGATCCCCAAGAGCTTTACGACAAAGTATACTGTGGCCGCGGTGAGATGGAGAACCGGATCAAGGAACAGATGCAATTGTTCAGCGAACGCACCAGCGCGCATAAATGGTGGGCCAACCAGTGGCGATTGCTCTTGTCGGGGCTGGCCTACACCTTGATGGAAGCCTTGCGCCGGTTCGCATTAAAAGGGACGAAGTGGGCGCGGCTCCAATGCCACAGTCTACGGCTAAAATTAATCAAGATCGGAGCGGTAATCGTGCGCAACACCCGAACGATTCACTTTCATCTAAGTGAAAGTTATCCATGGGCCAGTCTTTTCAACCATGCGGCCCGCCGGTTGGTGCCAACCTAAAGGGCGCATTGGCGCTGCCCCCGGCGCTACCGAACCAATGGGGGAAAGGGGGAAGTGTCTCTACACCCTGAAAAACACCTCAAAATCAAGACGATCCGCCCAAAATACAAAGAAATCCATCTCCAATAGCAATAACGAGCCAAACTTTACCCTTCATGAAATATCCGGGCTAGGAGGTTTTCTCGGCGGCGTCATTGTAAGCAGCATCGGCCATGACATCAGGAAAAATCGCCACGGCAGTCATCATGGAAATCGCGGCAGTGTGGAAATTAGCTACGGTCGTAATTATGGCTCCGGCCACCACAACAAAGGGCATTATGAATACCGCACCATCAAACGTTGGGTGCCCGGCTATTGGGAATACCGGGACCGCTTTTGCGACACCCCCATCAAAGTTTGGGTGGAAGGGCGTTATATTTACCACAAAGAAAAAGTTTGGGTGAGGGATTACGGCCGACATGGCGGCTATTATTCTCAACATCACACATATAACAAGCGATCCAGCCGCCACGGGCGGTAATTGAGATAATTCGCTGAAAATCATTCCGTTGCCATAATGGCGAAAATAACATTTGTATTGGCCCTGTCATGAACTGCCAAGAAGCCGAGTTGCTTATTAGCCAGTCGCTGGACGGGGAGCTGGATTCTCCGGCCAGCCAATCTTTACTCCAAGAACATCTGGAGTCATGCCCCGCTTGTCGAAACCGTGCCCAGACATGGAGAAATTTCGCCCAATTCATGCGCCAGGACGAGATTTCCACGCCCCCACCGGTGGAAGCGGCCTGGCGGGAAATCAGGCGGGGAATCCAGTCAGAGGAATCGCCCCAATCCGATGAAATTCCGGAAAAAACCGCAACCGCGTCTCCCTGGTTTTGGCGCGCGCCCACCGCCATTGCCGCCCTCCTTGCGTTATCGCTGGGGCTTTATTTTGTTTTTCCATCCTCAAAGGAAAATGCGCCCGCCTACGCCGAAACGACCGAAGTTGAATTTATGGAAACCGATATTCCCGGCGCCGGTACCCTCGTCTATGTCGATCAGGACTCCGGCTGGACTATTCTTTGGGTAGTGGAATCGGCCGAAGGTTGATCGGGAAAAACTTGATCCAGTCGGCAGGAAATTTTATCCACTCACCACAGATGGATAAAAAATATATTACCTTAACCGATTCCCTCTACGAATACCTGCAAAATGTTTCCCTGCGAGAGCCGGACATCCTCCGGCGGCTGCGGGAGGAAACCGCCCGTGATCCCTTGGCCATGATGCAAATCTCCCCCGACCAGGGACAATTTATGGCCTTGCTGGCACGTCTTTTAAATGCCCGCCACTATCTGGAGATCGGCGTCTTTACCGGTTATAGCGCCCTGTCCTTGGCTATGGCTTTGCCCCCGAACGGGAAAATAACGGCCTGCGACATCAGCCCGGAATGGACTCCCATTGCCCGTCGCTATTGGAAAGAAGCCGGCCTTGAGGAAAAAATCGATCTTCGTCTCGGTCCCGCCGCCGACACCCTTGCTGCGCTCCTTGAAAATGGTGCGGAAGCCTCCTACGACATGGCTTTCATCGATGCCGACAAGGAAAATTATCAGGCTTACTTTGAATACTGTCTCAAACTGGTCAGGCCGGGCGGCCTCATCTTAGTCGATAACGTGCTCTGGGGCGGCCAGGTAGTCGATGAGTCCGCCCAGGATGAAAGCACTGTGGCTATCCGTGAATTCAACCGTCGGCTGAAAGATGACAACCGGGTGCGCATAAGCTTGCTGCCGGTGGGCGACGGTCTCACTCTGGCAGTCCTACCCTTGCCTTCTGCCGCCCCCTAATTGGCCAGCGGAGAGCAGACATTAACGAAAATCGACCTCAGCCGGGCCATGTCCTCCTCCGCCAACGGCGGCCCTTCAACCGCTTTGATATTTTCTTCTAGATGTTCAATATTCGACGTGCCGGTAAGGATCGTGTGGACCGCGGGATGAGCGGCCACATATTTATAACCGGCGGCGGGAAGCGAGGTTACGGATCCCTTCACCAGCCAATCAAGCGGCCTATCTCCGGACAGTGCATTTGGATCAAGCCACCCTTGATCGATAGCTTCATTGAGGCGCTTGCGCAAATACTCCGGTTGGGCAAGGGAGCGCCGGACCGGGACCATGCAGATGACACCGGCAGTCTTGTCCCCGCAAAGCGGCAGCAAAGTCTTTTCCGGTGATGGGCTGAGGAGATTATAACCGACCATTATGGTGTCGAAACAATCATCCCGCAGAGCCATCCCCAGCATCTCGTGAGGCCCGTCCAGGCTAAAAGTCTCCGACACCCCGATAAACCCGATTTTCCCCTCATCCTTGAGCTTCAACAATGCCGGCATCAGGTTTTCGACCGACTGCGTATAGAGTTGCGGACGCAGCCCATGATATTGAAGGATATCAATTGTCTCCACCCGCAATCGCCCCAAGCTGCACTCGACCGATTGAACGAGTTTCTTCGGCGTGGTCGGCTCCTCCAAGCTCCCAACTTGAAATTTTGTCGACAGAATATAAGATTCCCGCGCAACGCCGCGCAGGGCCCGGCCCAACATCGCTTCGCTTTCCCGGTAGCTGGCAGCGGTATCGAAATAATTGATTCCGCGGTCCAAAGCCAGCTTCACGAGATTGCCGATATCATTTTCGGAAACGCCGCTACGCTGCCCGAACTGGCTCGGACCGCCCGTCCCAATACCAAGCCGGGAAATCCGCAACCCCGTCCGCCCTAATGTTCGATATTCCATGTCCTGAAAATAATATCCGGTTTCATCCAAAGTCGATTCTCATTTACGACAATCGGCCGCAATAGACTTGAGTATCGTATTCGAAATGGACCAGTCCGTCCACCTCGTGCCGGTCGAATATTTCATTCATACGTTTCAGCATTGGCACGTAATTGGGATGATCGGGGGTTGGGGTATAGGAGGAAGAAAACAAACGGCCGGAAAAACCATCGCGAGTTAAAGGCTGTTTATAATCAAAAGCGTCCCAACATACTTCGGAATGCCCAAAAAAATCTTGTATCTTCTCAAGGCCCAAACCGCGATGAAGAACCTTTCCGAATTCGATACCGTACCGAATTCGATACCGTATTTTAAGAGCATTTCTTCATAATCGCTTAAAAATGGCGTTGAGAGATGCCAGCGGGCATTCCACACCACGGCCAAATAACCATCCGGTTTCAAAATCCTTTCAAATTCCCGGCGAGTCGCCAACGGCTCGAACCAATGAAAAGCCTGGGCCGCCGCAACCAAATCCACGGACGACTTGGGAAGATTGGTCTTTTCGGCCTGTCCGTCGATCGCCTGAAATGGATCGAATCGAGCTAAAAATGCTTCCCCCGCCTCGCGCATTTCGCGATTGGGTTCTACCCCCCTACCCCCAATACAGAGTAATTTCGCTCCAGCAGTTGTTTGGCAAAGAGGCCGGTGCCGCAACCGATGTCGGCAATAACCGAATCCCGAGACAAACCGCATTTTTCTTCCAGAAAGTCGATTGCCTGGGGTGGATAAGAAGGTCTGTATTTGCGGTAATCATCGACGCGGCTGGAAAATCTGGCGGTGGGATCGAGCATTTTTATTTGAAGATATTGATATCCATTTAAGCCGGAACCGCAATTAGATACGGTAGCCGCAAGTCGTTTTTTCTGGAATTGTGCCGTGCTCTTCTATAAATCCAATCAGTTTTGACACTTTGAATGACTCTGAATGGAAACAATGAATTTCATGACCCCTCAACAGGCTGAAGAGATCCGTAACCGTTTCGGAACGCCAGTCTATGTCTATGACGAACACGCTTTGCGCCTGGCCGCGGAGTCGTTGCTCGGCTTTCCCCATGCCTATGGTTTTACCGCCCGTTTCGCCATGAAGGCCTGCTCCAATGCAGCCATATTGAAAATTTTCGACCGCCTAGGCTTGCAGTTCGACGCCAGTAGTGGGTTTGAGTGCGAACGAGCCATCAAAGCCGGTATCGACCCAAAAAATATCAGTCTCAGCAGCCAGGAATTTCCGCACGATTTTGACCATCTTTTTGAAAAAGGCATCCATTTCAACGCCTGCTCGCTTTTGCAAGTTGAGCGCTTCGGGCAAATGTTTCCGGGCCGTGAAATAGGGCTTCGTTTCAACCCGGGGCTCGGCTCCGGCAGCACCAATCGCACCAATACAGGGGGGCCCGCGGCCAGTTTCGGCATCTGGCATGAGCATCTCGAAAAAGTCCGGAAACTGGCTTGCAAATACGACTTGACGGTCGGCCTTATCCATACCCACATCGGTTCCGGTAGCGACCCCATCCTGTGGCAACGCGCCGCAGACCTTAGCCTTGACTTGGTGCGGCAATTCCCGGGTGTGAGAACTCTCAATCTGGGGGGCGGCTTCAAGGTCGGGCGTATGCCCGGCGAGCCGACCAGCGATCTTTCCATTATCGGGCAACCGGTAAAGTCGGCCTTTATTAAATTGCATGAGGAAACCGGTCGCAAAATTCATCTTGAGCTGGAACCAGGCACCTTCCTGATTGCCAATGCCGGGACAATCCTGACGACTGTGCGCGACATTGTCGATACGGGCCAAAAGGGTTATAAATTCCTCAAACTGGACATCGGCATGAACGACATCCTGCGCCCTTCCCTCTATGGGGCGCAACACCCGATTGCGCTTGTTAAGAAACAAGAAAGCGAACAAACGGAAACCTATGTCATCGTCGGGCATTGCTGCGAATCAGGCGATTTGCTCACCCCGCAGCCCGCCCAACCGGAGTTGCTGGCCCCGCGGGAAATGGCAACAGCCACGTTGGGCGACCTCTGTGTTATCGGGGGAACTGGCGCTTATTGCTCTTCCTTGGCGGCCATCAATTACAATTCCTTTCCCCAATCGCCCGAGGTCTTAATTACCGAAAACGGGGAACCCCTCCTCATCCGCCAACGCCAGACTCTCAACCAAATACTCCAGAATGAACTATAGAACTTAACTCAGGCGAAACGAAAACTATGAATAACAATAGCAACGGCAACGAACTCAAATGGTTTAAAGGCAATACCCATACCCATACCCTCAATTCGGACGGCGATAGCCCTCCCGGAGAAGTGGCCCAATGGTATCGCGATCACGATTACGATTTTCTCGTCTTGAGCGACCACAATTACCTCACAAAGATTGATGAGCTACAGCATCAGCTCGATCACCAGCGCAAGCGCAAGCAATTTGAATACAAACCGTTTTTGCTCATACCGGGAGAGGAAACATCCAGCGATATAACCATTGATGGTAAGCGTCAAGTCATCCACGTGAATGGCATCAATACCGCAAGGGTTATCGGCAATCAGGAAGGAGATACCGGTCGTGAAATTATGCAGAAAGCCATTGACGAGATACACGGCGCGGGCGGATTCCCCCACGTCAACCATCCCAATTTTTATTGGTCCATCAGCGCGGACGACCTCTATTCCATGAAACGCCTGCGTCATTTCGAAATCTTTAATGGCCACCAGAAAGTTCACGTTTCTGGCGGCGGAGGGCATCTCAGCGTCGATGAAATGTGGGACGACCTCCTTAGCCGGGGCCGTATCTACTACGGTCTGGCCACGGACGATGGCCATCATTTCCAGGATTGGGGGCCTCATGTTGCCAACCCCGGCCGCGGTTGGATTGTCGTCAGAGCGGCTGAACTGACTCGCCAATCCGTGATCGAAGCAATACGGGGAGGAGATTTTTACGCCTCCACAGGTGTCGAACTGGAAGATGTCTCCATGACAGAAAATACCTTGCGGATAAAAATAATGCCCGAGGTATTCGACGAACCGAAAAAAAGCCAGAATGCCAACTGCTACCGCACCTGTTTTATCGGTCAGGGAGGAAAGGTTCTCAAAATTGACGAATCCATGGAACCCGTTTACCGGCTCCAACCCGAAGACCTCTATGTCCGTGCCAAGGTAGTATCCAGCAACGGCCGAAACGCCTGGACCCAGCCTCTCTTTGCACCCGGCCAAGGGACCTTCGAGTAAACCCCTCACACATAGCCCTGCCAATGGTTAAATCTCCATTACAGGGGTCTTGGGCAGGCGCCTGGGATGTGGTCAGGTTGTTTGTTCATAGGAACCATCGGCTCTTTTGATTAGAAGTTTTTTTAGTTCGAGCATCATGAGGGCGGCGGTGACTTCGTTCAGGGGCAGGCCAGTGATTTCATTGACGACATCAGGGTAAAGAATGGAGCCGTCGGCGAAACATTGGGCAACGGTCATTTCAGTTTCGCCTAGATTGTCGGGTAGGTATTTTTTCGGAGAAGGTTCTTTAACCCCGCTGGCGGAGGATTCGAGGTCGAAGTGCATTTGACCGGTGTAGCGCAGTTCCTCGACCAGATCGTCCACCGAGGAGAGCAGTAGTTGCGCCATCCCTGATCAGGCGATTGCAGCCCCGGCTGGCCGCCTGGTCGATGCGCCCGGGCACGGCGAAAAGGAAGCGCCCGTGCTCTCCGGCAAATCTGGCCGTGATCATGCTGCCGCCTTTGAGGTCGCTTTCCCCCACGATGACCGCCTGGCACATGCCGGAAATGAGGCGGTTGCGCATGGGAAAGGTTTGCCGGTCGGCGCGTCGTCCGAAGGAAAACTCGGAAATAACGGCCCCGGCTCCCGGTTGAGCAATGCTCCTATAAAGTTCAAGATTTTCCGGAGGGTAAATGATATCCAGGCCGCAGCCCATAATGGCCACCTTTTTGCCCCCGGCATCAAGGGCGCCTTGGTGGGCTTCGCTATCTATTCCGCGGGCAAACCCGCTGACCACGCAAAATCCCAACCGGATTAAATCACCTGCCAGTCGTGCGGCCACCGAACGGCCGTAGAGTGTGGGCCGCCTGGTTCCCACAATGGCTGCAAAAGTGGTATTTAAAAGGGTGTCGCCCTTGCAATAAAGCCCGATTGGAGGGTCATAAATTTCCCGCAGCAGGGCCGGATACTCCTCGTCATTAATGGTTATGAAACGGGCGCCATGTTTTTGCAGCAAGTTTTCTTCCCGCGAGAGGTCGAAATGCAGGGGCCAGTCGAGAATCGCGCGGGAAGATTTCTGACCGATTCCTTCAACTTCGAGGAGGGATTTTTGGCCGGCTTTGAATATTGCCAGGGCCCCGCCCCCAAATCGTTTGAGCAACCGGGTTGTGGAAACCGGCCCGATTCCAGGCAGCCCGCTAAGAATCATGAGTGCCTGCCGTTCGTTCAAAATTTTACTCATTCCGCAGCACCGCGCTCAGATAATCGATCATGTCTGTAGTGGCAACGGCTGTGGGGCCTTTGCAGCGAGCTAGGGCGTCGGCGGCCAAACCGTGCCAGACAACTGCCCGGCAGGCCGCTTCGAATGGGTTCGCCCCGGGAAAAGCCAGACGGCTTCCGGCCAGACCGCTGAGTATGTCTCCGCTGCCGCCCCTGGCCAGAATGGGCCCCCCGAATGGGCTCACCATGATCCGGGAGCCGTCGCAAATGCGGCTCAGGGGGCCTTTCAAAATAACAATAACACGGTTATCCCGGCAGAAGTTTAATAGTTCCAATTCGTCGAAATCAGAATTTTTTTCTTTTCCAGAAATCCGCCTTAATTCGCCCCTGTGGGGAGTCAGGAGCACACTTCCGGCGGAGGGGGGCCTGAGCGCCGCCGAAGCCACCACCTCGGGTTGCAGGGCATCGGCATCCAGCGCCAATGGCAGGGGAATTTCCCGCACAACTCGCTGTATCAAGGCATGGGTCTCTTTTTCCCGGCCCATTCCGGGGCCTGTCAGAAGAGCGGTGGCCCGGCCTATGTTTTTTTCCAATAGGTGAAATCCCTCCAGGGCGAGGCCGCCTTCGGGAGTTTCCGGCCAGGGAACCCACATGGCCTCCGGGGCGGCGGCGGCAAATTGCGCGGCAACGGATTCGGGCACAAAGGCCGTGAGCAAACCAACGCCGCTTTTCAATGCCGCCCGCACAGCCATGAGAACCGCTCCGGGCATGGAACGGGAACCGGCCAAAACAAAGAGGTGCCCGTAGGAACGTTTGTCCGTCTGCGCAGGCCTGAGCCCCCCCAGCGGATGCAGAACCGAGGGTAGAAGAATGAAATTTTTTCTCTCCTCCGCTTGGCCGCTTTCGAAAAACCCGATGTCGAGATACCTCACACGGCCCGCATGGGAAGCATTTTCGGGGGCAAAAAGCGGTTCTTTGGCGATTCCCGTAGCATAAGTGAAATCGGCCCGGAAACATTCCTTGGCGGAGACATCCCCCACTCCGCTGGGCAGATCTACGGCCGCCCGCATCCGGACCGATGGTAAGTGATTGATCCAGGCCACGATGGCGTCGCCGGGCGGTCGAAATGGCGGCTTGAATTGCATCCCGAAGATGCCGTCGAGGCAAATGTGAAAGGCCGCTTCTTCGGCTCCTATAAACGGTTTTTGAGACCAGGAAATGGTTTCAACCCGTTCTCCGCCCACCCGTAGAAGGTTGTCCAGGCAGCGATGGGTCAGGGTTTTCAAATCCTTCGAGCCATAAACGAAAAGCAATTTGAGACGGGCGGTGGGATGCTCCTGGAGAATTTCCTGACAGGCGATGAGAGCGTCTCCGGCATTGTGCCCCTTGCCCAGCAAGGCGAGGACGCGGAGGGGCGCAGGGATGGGCCCGATTTCCCCATAATCGTGCAAAATGGCCCTTCCCAACGAATGCCCGGCGCGGTTCATGGCATCCCATTCCTTCTCTTCCACCCCGCCCAGAAGGCGGCGCTCGAAATCCATGGCTTGCTGGCAGGAGAGGATGGGGTGGGCGTGAATCATCTAAATTTCACCTGGATGACCGAAGAATGAAACTCTCATTCCGCGGTTAAATTCATGCGCTGTTTCATTTCCCGCACGGCTTCCTTGATTCCGTAATATAAGGCCCGGCTCATTATGCTATGGCCGATGTTGAGTTCATACAGCTGGGGCAATTGCCGGATTTCGGCGATATTTATGTAATTGATGCCATGCCCGGCATTCACCGTGATGCCCAAATCGTGGGCCTGCTCGGCACCTAAGCGCAATTTTTGCAATTCACTGCGGCGAGCTTCCAAGTCATAATAGGCGTTGGCGTAAGCCCCCGTGTGCAGCTCAATGAAGGGGCTTTTCATCTCCGCCGCAGCCTTGATTTGTTCCGGCTCGGGATCGATGAACAAACTGGTGGCGATGCCGTTGGCGTTAAATGTTTCGACGATATTGCCCACCCGCTCGCGCTGCCCGTTGACGTCCAGCCCGCCTTCGGTGCTCACCTCTTCCCGGCCTTCCGGCACCAGGCAAACGAATTCGGGTTTCACATTGAGCGCGAACCGTACCATATCATCGGTGCAGGCCATTTCAAGATTGAGTCGGGTTTGTATGCACTCGCGCAGCCGCCGCACATCGCTTTCCTGAATATGACGGCGATCCTCGCGCAGGTGAACGGTTATTCCGTCCACCCCGGCGCGTTCAGCGGACAAGGCCAGAGCAACGGAGTCGGGCTCGACCATCTGCCCGCAATCCCGCCCGGCGTCCCGGTAGCGGGCCTGGCGCAGAGTTGCGCAATGGTCGATATTAAGCCCCAGCAATATTGTATTTGAAGACATGACAAGTGAAGAATGCCTAGCCCGGAAATTTCATAAAAAAAGTATCGCTGATATGCTTATCTGCTGATATACAGCAGGATAGATTAAACATTAAAGCAATATCAGCGATGACAAAAAGTAAACAATTAGAACTACAGTTGACAAGGGTAAAAGGCCGCCGTGTGCGGGTTGATTTTAAGGGCGGTGAGGTTACTTCGGATGCCGGGCTGCTTTTGATCCGGGAAGTGGATCGGCGGTTGGGCTTGACCGAGCAAGCGGCCCGGCAATTAGTAGACAAACGGCAGAAGGGCAAAGTGCGCCATGAGATGCTGGCCATGATCCGGCAGCGCGTTTACGGGCTGGGGGCGGGCTATGAGGATTTGAACGACTTTGACACCCTGCGCCGCGATCCTTTGTTGCAAACGGTAACGGGGCGCACTGAAGCGTTGGCCAGCGCGCCGACTTTGTGTCGTTTTGAAAACGGGCAGGATCGGCGGGCAGCCTTTGCCCTGAACGAGTTGCTGGTCGAACAGTTCATGGGATCCTTTGCCGAGGAACCCGAAGAGATCATCCTGGACTTTGACGCCACCGACAATCCGGTGCACGGGCTCCAGGAGGGACGTTTTTTCCACGGTTATTATGATCATTACTGTTTTTTGCCGCTGTATGTGTTTTTTGCCGCTGTATGTTTTTTGCGGCGATCAGCTTCTGGTGGCCTACCTGCGGCCCAGCAAGATCGATGCGAGCAAGCATGCCGGGGCCATCCTCAAATTGCTGGTTAAACGGATTCGCCAAAGCTGGCCCCATACGCGGATTATTTGGCGTGCCGACAGCGGATTCTGCCGGGATCGGATTCTCTCGTGGTGCGAGCGCAACGAGGTCTATTTTATAGTGGGAACGGCCCGCCATGCACGCTTGCAGCAAGCGGCCCGGCAGTTGCAGGAGCAAGCCAAACAATGGTTCGAGGGTAGCGGCAAAAAGCAACGGCTGTTTCAGCACTTCGAGTATGGGGCAAAATCGTGGCGGCGCCAACGCCTTATCATCCACAAAGCCGAACACACCGCACAGGGGTCCAACCCGCGCTTCGTGGTGACGAACCTGCAGGGCGATCCCCAAGAGCTTTACGACAAAGTATACTGTGGCCGCGGTGAGATGGAGAACCGGATCAAGGAACAGATGCAATTGTTCAGCGAACGCACCAGCGCGCATAAATGGTGGGCCAACCAGTGGCGATTGCTCTTGTCGGGGCTGGCCTACACCTTGATGGAAGCCTTGCGCCGGTTCGCATTAAAAGGGACGAAGTGGGCGCGGCTCCAATGCCACAGTCTACGGCTAAAATTAATCAAGATCGGAGCGGTAATCGTGCGCAACACCCGAACGATTCACTTTCATCTAAGTGAAAGTTATCCATGGGCCAGTCTTTTCAACCATGCGGCCCGCCGGTTGGTGCCAACCTAAAGGGCGCATTGGCGCTGCCCCCGGCGCTACCGAACCAATGGGGGAAAGGGGGAAGTGTCTCTACACCCTGAAAAACACCTCAAAATCAAGACGATCCGCCCAAAATACAAAGAAATCCATCTCCAATAGCAATAACGAGCCAAACTTTACCCTTCATGAAATATCCGGGCTAGCTGATCCCGTTCCGTTTGTCTAATCCAAATTAACGGCTTCCAGAGGAAGGCCGGTTTGCTCTGGAGTGGACTCGTGGGCAAAAATATTTCGTAAAAAAAAAGGCCTGTGTTCCGCCGTCCGTCCAACCCGTAAAATAGCCGAGCGATGTTCAGAAGTGCCGTAGCCTTTGTTGCGGGCGAACCCGTAGCCGGGATAGGTGAGTTCCATTTCCCGCATGATTTCATCCCTCGTCACCTTGGCCAGAATGGAGGCCAGGGCAATGGCCAGCGATTTACCGTCGCCTTTGACGATCGCCTTGTGTGCATAGGGAAACGGTCTCAGAGGCTTGCCATCGATCAAGATCAGGCTGAAAATTCTATCTTCCCGGCTTGTTTTCTCGAACAGGGGATTGTTGGCGCTTTTCAAAGGCAAAGACAGGTCAGTTTGGGCCGTTTTGATAATCGCTTCAAGGGCTCGGCGCATGGCCAGTCGAGTGGCCCCGAGAATGTTGTAAGCGTTGATCTCGGCTACGCTGGCCAAACCGGTTTCGGCGTGCAATTTGCCGGATTTTTTCAGGTTTTGAATTTCCTCGAAAATAAATTCCCGTTGCGGCTCATCGAGTTTTTTCGAGTCGTCGACGGCATCAGCCCGCATTTCACACCATGAGCTTTGTAGGAATTGATGTTGCAAACACACCGCGCCCGCCACCACCGGCCCCGCCAGGCAGCCGCGCCCGGCTTCATCGACCCCCACCAGCCGCTCACAACCGGCAATATGCTCAAGGTCGAATCGGCGCAGGGAATTCATTTTGAGGGGGGCCGGAAAACACGATTTAATATTTAACCCAGGTCTTTTTTACCGGGACCGGTAAACCGAGAACTTCGTAGGAGATTTTGAAATGGAGCTTGGCAAAATCTCCCAAAGCATCGGGACCGAGCTGCCCGATCAACTTGCCCGCCTGGGCTTTGACCAGTGCGCCGGCCCCTTTTTTCAATTCTTCCCCAAAGTTTTTGGACAATTTCTGCATTTGCCGGACGAACTCGGCCCGGGCCACGATGGAAGCCGCCGCCACCACCGGGTCGGACTCCGCGTGGGTCCGCATTTGCAGGTCGAATTTCACGCCATTTTCCTTCAGGACCTTTTGCACCAGGGGCTGCTTGCTGAACTGGTCCAGCATACCCCAGGGAACCTCCTTTTTTTGCAGAGCTTCCTCCAGAGCCCGGGCGTGCAGCCAGGCCATCAACTTGTTTAGGTTGGCCTGTGGTCGGGACATCAGTTGGTTGTATTTGGTCATGCCGCAGAATGCCGTTTTGACGACAACGCCCCTGGTTCGCCGGATTATTTTATCGAGTCGCAATATCTGTGAATCGGATAACCTTTTGCTGTCCCGGACACCCTCTTCCATCCATTTGCCGACGATATCACCATCCACGATGACAGTAGCGCAAACGACCGGCCCAAAAAGATCGCCCTTGCCCGCTTCGTCGAGACCGGCATGAGCTTCGAACCACTCGGGATGATGCACCTCGTCATAGCCCAGGCGGGGATCGCCGGTAATTTCCGTTTCCAGCACATCACGCACGAAATCCTCCGTGCCTTTACCCGAGATGACAAGCTTTCCACTCTTATAACCGACCACATTGACCTTCAACATTTTGTTTTTGAAGGCATAGCGGGCGTAATCGACGGCGTAAAATTCCCACAAACGAAAATCGCAATAAGCTTTCAATTTTTCCATCTGGTCATCGTCCAGTGCGATGGTGTAAAGAGTGATTTTTTTGGGACCTTCGTCGTCGGAATACTTTGCTTTTTTGGCCATTGCAGCGCATTAATGCAGATTCCATGCGACGATTCAATCAAGTAACCGGCAATGCCTGAAATCTTGTGAAAAACCTGGCCGCTTTTCGTAGAAAACTGGGAACTTGGTATGATGCCCACGCCAGGAAGCTGCCCTGGCGGCAGCAAGTGAGCCTTTATCGCGCCGTGGTCTCCGAGTTCATGTGCCAGCAAACGCGCATCGACACTGCGATTCCCTATTTTCATCGCTGGATGGAGGCGTTTCCGGATTTCAATACCCTGGCCGATGCGAATGAGGAAAAAGTTCTCAAGCTCTGGGAGGGGTTGGGTTATTACCGACGCGCGCGCAACCTCCAAGGTTTGGCCATTTCGTTGGTGAAACTGGAAAAAATGCCCACTTCGGCCGCCCAATGGGAAAAGTTTCCCGGCGTGGGCCAATATACCGCAGCGGCCATCACGAGCATAAGTTTCGGAACCGCCGCCGCCTGCGTGGATGGCAATGTGGTCCGCCTCCTGGCACGAATTTACAATGTGCAAAAGGAGTTTAAAAATAGTTCTGAGGCGGCCGGATATTTTCGGGAAAAAGCGGAACGGCTTCTCGATGGCCAAAACCCCGGACGGCACAACCAGGCAATGATGGAGTTGGGCGCCATCGTTTGCCTGAAAACCCGTCCCAGATGCTCGCAATGCCCTGTCGCCTCTTATTGCCAGGCTAGACAGGCGGGAACAGAGGAATCATTGCCGCATTTTCGCTCCCGTAAAACTTCCGCCGTCAATGTCACCCGGCTATGGGCGCGGATGGGCGATGCCCTGCTTTTGCACCGAATTCCCCCCAACGGTCCCCGGCTGGCAAACCTCTTTGAACTGCCACCGGTCGAGAATCTACTGCTCAATGGATGTGAAAAAACATTAATCAAACAGGCCAAGCGTTCCATCGGCAATCAAAGGATAACGGAACGCATATACAGCATAGATCCAGACCGGAATTTGCCGGGTAAAATCGGGAAAAATTCCGACTTGAAATGGATTTCATTGGACGCCTTGGATACGATTACCCTCTCCGGGCCGCACCGCCGATGGATAAAGGAAATTCTGAAAAAGGACGCTTAGGTCGTGTTTTTAAAATCCAAATGAAGAGTAGATATTATGCCAATTGAAGCTATTATTGGTGATTACGGAACTTTTGTTTCCGGTTTATCGCAGAAACTATATACCGTTGGCATAAATATCAGCAGCATGGAACTCAGCCATATCGCCTACCGCACGGAAACCATTGAAGAATACGAAGTGCTGCGAGATCAAATCGCAGCGTATTGTATCGGAAATGTTGAAAATGTATGGAATGGCCGCCCAATATCAAAGTTGCTGCTTCGAGAACCCTTAGTCCTCAAAGGCGGATTTGAAGTTTCTCTGATCGAACTTATTCCACCGGTTCATCAACGGCATTATCCGATGGGGATGGAACATATAGGCGTTGTTATTGGAAAAACATTTGAGAAATTTAAAGAACAGCACAAAGAAATTATAACCGGGCAACAAGACCAGGGGCCGTTTTGCTATCCCGTCTATATTACATTTGAAAATAACACTACCGTAAAATTCTATCGCTACTCACTTAAAGACGTGGTGGAAAAGGAAGGGCGAAGTTTTGTCGCTTAATCAGGGTAACGTACCAATTTCCACATTCATTTGCTCATCTCAACCGTCCAGTCGGTCCCGGCTTTAATCTTGGAGGCGATGGCAAAATGCCCCTGTTTGATTGCGGCGCTCATGTTGCCTCCTGCATTGACGAAGAGGAGTGGTTCACCCAACGGCACATCGCCAAACGATCTTACATAGAGGCTGTCCCAAAAGGGTGATTTTTGCGAGGGCTTTTGATAGGCGCTCATTTTAGAGGTATTTGCATTTGGGAGAGTATCAACTTTGCTCTCCTATGACGTTAGGATACTGGTTTTGGGGTCCGGTTGCCTGGTTTTCTTTGTATGAGCCGACAGTAAGGCTGTGAAAAAGTATTGTCCTTGCTTTTCCGCTCTCTAGGTAGGCCGCCGCTTTGGTTTTTAGTTCGTCTTGCTGGGCCAGCATCTTGGCTACTTTCCATAGGTTGTGCGAGAGTACCGACCAGGCTACGCTGATCGAGCGGTTGGCAAAGCCTTTGCTGCGCAACCGCCCGGCCTGCCAGCGATTCTTCAATACCCCGATCCGCCCTTCGGTGCTGGCCCGGCGCTTTTGCAATTGTCTGAACAGTGGCTCCTCCATCCGTTTTTTCAACTGCTTCGGATCGCGTGGACAGAGCGCGTCGTAGATTCCCTCCTGGGCTAACTGCCGGCGGGCCCGCTGGGAGGCAAATCCCCGGTCCGCGCACATGGCCGCTATGGGTTCTTCCAGGTTGAAGCGGTTCTGTCTTTGCAAACTCTCTTGCATTTGTTCATTTTCGCTTGGAGTTCGGCTGCCGTAGAGTTTCCAGTCCAGCAGGTACCCTTCAACGCTTTCTCCCAAAAACAGGGTGTTGCCGAACTCGACCTCTTGGCCCGCTTTACCTCGCACAATCACCTGCCCATCGAGTTCGTAAACACTCAAGACTTTCTCTGCGTTTTTCACCTGGCGGCCGCCAATGATCCGCTCGTGCGCCTGTTTGATGACCACCGGGATTTGCTCGCTCATGCGCTCCATCCGGGCGAGGATCTGTTGGACCTGTTTTTCGCTGTAATCGCTTTGCTCCCAGCAGGCTTGCAATAATTCCCGGTGACTGCGGGCATGCTCCCCGATCCGTTTGAGCAGCTTTTTCATCTGCCTCAAGATACCCTTGCGCTGCCGCGCGCTGTCCTTTCGCCGCCGGCTGTGGGTCATCTGTATGCACAGCCGATTCATCTGCCGAGCCAAGGGCTCCGGTTCGATCGGCATGCGATGGCGCAAACCGGCCTTCTCGCGGATCAGCCGGATCGCTTTGAGCAACGTGCCGGCTACATCCTTGAGTAATACCCAGTCCGTCGGCCAATGAATGTTAGCCTCCAAACAGGTGCCGTCGATCAGGCAAATGGTGGTGTCAATCGGCTTGTCCAATCCCACCTGCCGGGCCAGAAGGGCATCGCCCACCACCTCAGTCAAGGTCCGGTGCAAGGCCCTCAACTGCTCTTCGCTGAAAAACTTCGAGGCCCGCTCCAGGGTGCTTTTGGAGATGCCCCTGATGCCATCGATCTGCCGGACACGGCAAAAGTCGGCCAACAGATCGCTGCTGCCCAGAGCCCGCGACAAATGCCGAAACGAAATCCCTCCGAGCAGACGGCCCAGCGTATCCATGCGCAGTGCCTTGATGGCAAAACTGGCCCGCTGCCGCCGGGCCTTTAGACCCATTGGCTGCCACCCCTCCAAGGCCAGCTCAATGGCCTGCGATTCCACCTCCGAGTCGATCAGCAGCCGATCGATTCGATCAATGGTGGCGCGGAAGTTATCGTAATCGAGGCACCGGTCGACCACAGTTAAAGCTGGACGCAGGAGGCATTGGATGGCTATATTTTTCATAGAAAGGGCTATATTGATTTTCGCTAACTCAATTATAGAACCCTTTTTTGGCCGGATCGAGCAAAAACTTGCTCTTTCCGGCTCTTTTTATCAACGTCATCCAGTTGACTATAAAATCTTTATATTTTTGGGACAGCCTCTACATAAGGAAGTTTACCCTCCCAGACAAGTTCTCCCCCATGGCGAAAGCCAATCTTAATCTTGTCTCCATAAGCTGCCTCTAATTGAGCAAATAGATGCCTGTCGATATTGAAAGAGATATTGCCCAATCGTCCCGTGCCCCCGATCACCACTCCATGAATGACGCCCTCTTTGAAGGAAGCTACGGGGCGTTCCAACGTGATCACTTTGGGTTCCATGAGCGGCCCCACTTCTTCAAATGAAATCACTCCGGCAGCCAGTCGAGCACCGGTATAAGAGTAAACATCACGGCCATGAAATGTGTGCGACCACTCGCTGCCTTTGATCCGATTGACGGATTCGTCGATTTCCCGTACCGCCTCAATCCCAAGCCGCTTGGCTGGCCCTGAAAGCGTACCGTTATCCGGGCTGACAAAATAATGCCCGCTTTTGGTTTTCAATACCACCGATCCACCGATTTACGAGCCGTGCCCACACCGGGATCGACGACGGATACGAATACCGTTCCGGGAGGCCAATTCGATGAAGAAAACTCCAGGCTGGAGCTTGCCGCATTGATATTATACAAAGGAATAAGCGGCCTGACCTGAAAAATATCGATCTCCTTGCTCACACTATAGGCAACTCCCGCCATCGATAACCCTCCGAAATCCGCCTGTAGAATGAGGGCATTCCTGGCCGATACCGGCAGGAGTAAACAAATTAAGCCGCCGACCGTGAAAAACGTTTTCTGAATCAGTGCTTGGCTCCAGCGAGAACTGGCTGCCTGGTATGAAATGGTGCTTGGATTTTCATATTTATTCATAAGCTTCTATTCCTTTTCGCTCTTTCTGAATTCGACTGTCCAGTCTTCTCCTGTCTCGATATTATACTTTTTAGCAAAACTGGCCTGATTAATAGCTAAGTCGATTGATGTGCACTGGAAAAAGTGGACACGAGATTCTCCTAAATGGAGAATCGAAGCATGGGAAGAAGACGCAGTATAGAGTTCAAAAATGAGGCAGTTCAACTGATGATACTCGATGGTCTGAGCGCCACCGAGGTATCGACCAAACTTGGGGTCAACACCAACCAATTGTATAGGTGGAAGAGGCTCTATCTGGACGATCAGCAGGGCGAAGCCACCTCAAAGCGACAGAGCAGTCCGAAGGAGATGGCGGCCGAGATAGATCGTCTTCGCAAAGAGCTGCGCCGCTCGGAGCGGATCAACCAGATACTAAAAAAAACGGTGGGCTACTTTGCCAAGGACGAACAATGAAGTACCAGTTTGTCAAAGACAACGAGGGGCGCTTCAAGATCGAGGAAATATGCTCGGCGATGGGGATTTGTCGCAGTGGCTATTACTGCTGGAGGCCCCGAGCGCCCTCGGCCCGGCGGATCGAGGACGAGGGAATCAAGGGGGCGATCCTGAAGGTACACAAAGAGGCCAAGGGCCGCTATGGGCATCGGCCAATGCACCGCCATCTGAAGGATGATGAGGGCATCGATTGCGGCCGTGACCGGGCTCTGCGTCTGATGCGTGAAATGGGAATCAAAAGCACCCAGAGTAAACGCTTTAAGCCATTAAAAACCAACAGTAACCATCCCTATGGTTACAGCCCCAATGTGCTTAAAAAGCATGGCCAGCCGACCCATATCGACGAGGTCTGGGTGGCGGACACGACCTACCTACGGACCCTGGCCGGTTGGATGTACTTGGCCACGGTGATGGACCTGTTCAGCCGACGCCTGCTGGGCTGGAGCGTTTCCAACCACAACGACGCGAAGCTGGTTGGCAAGGCCCTCAAAGCCGCGGCCATGACCCGCGGCACACTGCGCACCGGGATTATTCATCACAGCGATCGGGGCAGCCCCTACGCCAGCGACGACTATCAGAGGCTGGTCTCTGAACTAGGCATGAAGCCGAGCATGAGCGCCCAAGGCAACTGCTACGACAACGCGGCCATGGAATCGTTCTACGGCCGCTTCAAGACCAGCACGATTCGAGGCCGCCACTTTGCCGACGAGCGCGAACTGCGATCAACTGTCTTCGAATACGTGGAAATCTTCTACAACCGATATCGCAAACATTCCTCTCTGAGTTACCAAAGCCCAGTCCAATTCGAGGAAAATATTTGCCCCCCATGGGGGGCAACGAGAAAACAAAACCCTTTACCAAAACAAGCCGCCTGACACACTAATCAATAAACAATGAATATAAGAGAATCCCGTGTCCAACAAATCCAGTACACGTCAGATCAGGTGCGGGGGCGCCGAAGTATGAATTACCATGGGCGCTCCGACGGCCACGTCACCAAAGGTGCGGACGAAGGGTAGAACACCTTGGTATTTTATTTCTGCACCCTCTTTAATAACTACATCAACCATCCCTGAATATTCACCGATTCCGAGTTTTGAAAAAAACTTCAAATCCACATTGGAGCTTACATTGCCGAAAGTATCGATGCCGGTTAATTTTGCAAAGATCGCGTTATGGTGAAACTCCGGTTCGGAGATTGGGGGAAGCGCCACAACTTGAGGTTCTCTCAAAGGGCCTACCTGCTCATAGCTGATAATTCCCGCGGCCAGACGCGCTCCCGTGTATGAATATACATCCCTGCCGTGAAAGGTGAACGATCTTTCCGAACCGGCCCTGCGGTTGACCTTTTCGTCGATTTCCCTAACTGTCTCGATGCCCAGTTTCTCCGCCACCAGCATGAGGCTGCCATTATCCGGGCTGACGATATAGTGACCGCTTTTTGTCCTCAGAACAACCGATCTCCGGGGCGTCCCCACTCCCGGATCGACGACCGAGACAAAGACGGTTCCCTTGGGCCAATACTGCACATTCTGAGCCAGACTGCGAGCGCCCTCGCGAATGTCGAAATGCCGAATATTATGCCGGATATCGAAGATTTTAATGTCCCGGCTGACACTGTGCGCGACCCCTTTCATGATCGCAGCGTAGCTGTCGGTGACTCCGAAATCGGATTGAAAGACAATGGTGCCATTGGGCGAGCCCAAAAGATTCCCGCCAAGAGTTGAGAGTATAGTCATGATGGTGGCCTGGAAGATACTTATTCTGGATGTTTGGGTCAAAATCATAAAATTGATTTTCGGATTCAGGCCGCCATTGTCCATTACATTTATTTGTACGATTTCAAGATAACCGAATTACCTAACGGCTCCTGTAAATAACCTCGCCTCCTCTATTAAAGAGAGATCGCGTAATCGTAGGAGATTCGGACAAAACAGTCCAGTGTGCAAACAGGGCTGCAATTGTAAACGGTTACCTTTTTCTCCTTGAGGAGGCGGACTCCGTGGGAAAGCATACGGGCCATACGGGGAAATTCGGTTTCCTCATGCCTCCGGGAGTGAAAATCTTGGCCGAAAAAATGAGTATCGGAATCCCGGTGCTTGAGATCCAATCCTAAAAAAACAATCTCCTTGAATCCCATATAAACGGCCAATTGGAGGGCCACATAGGAGATTGTATAACCGGAATATACGCCTTCCTCCAGGTCAAAACTGAATCCTTGCGAGCCAAGCAGCGTCATGGGGGATGCCCCAGGGACGATCTTGCAGAGTAAAGAGGTATCGGGTCTTCAGGTAAAGGTCCTCATACAAATCAAAAAGCCGGTGATCCATCATGCAATGGTAATGGGTATCGGGAAAGACCAGAAAAGAGCGGTTCAACCCCATTGTCAGCCTCCGCTTCAATAGGCTCAAATCGAGGTCCCCCAGAGTAGGTCCTGAGGCGAGAATGAACATCCGCTTCCCCCGGTGGATATTTTTGAAGTCCGCAACGTTGCTCATTGGATTGGGAAGACCTCTTCGGAATGAAAGGCAACATATTTCACCATTCGGCGCATGTAAGTGTAAATGCCATGTATCAACCCAACCGTGCCAGCCAGGAAGACCGGGTAGGAGACTTCTTTTTCGACCTGATCAATGTGCCGTGGCTCGCTCCAGGTGACGCCGCCATTTTCGGAAAAGGAGATGCTCAACGGGTAGTGGCAGTACTCATCGGTGTGGTTATAAACCATGCCTATGAGGTTCCCAATGCTGAAAGCGGATATCCCGCTCAAGGGGCAAGGCAGTGGAGTGCGCATCGGTATGGTCCAGGTATTCCCCTCATCTATGGAGTGGCTTCGCCATATGCGCCGGGGGTCCTCCGTGGGCCTGAAAAAGAGCGCTAGACGGTTGTTCGAATCTCGAATCAGAGAAGGTTGAATTAGCTCCGGAACCGGATGGTCGAACTTGTAAACCTGCTCCCAATGCCTGGAACTTTTTCTCAAAAGGACACTGCGCTTCCCCTCTTCATCGTGGGCAGGCAGCAGCGGAGTGGAATCGGCGCAAAAAACCGGATGGTGCCGGATCATTATCCCGCGGGTATGTCCAATTTTTTCTGATGGCCTCCAAGTGTGGCCGTCGTCCTCGGAGGAGGAAATATACATTTCCGCATCATTCCAATAATTTCGGTTAATAAGCACAAAAAGGAGGGAAATGTGACCGGTATTCGGATCTTGAAAAAGCACTGGATTACCGGCTGTGAATTTAAATGAATCGAGTAGCGAATGGCTGGGTTGCCATACCTGGGCGCCTTTTGGTTTGCGGGCCATGACTAGCCCGGATATTTCATGAAGGGTAAAGTTTGGCTCGTTATTGCTATTGGAGATGGATTTCTTTGTATTTTGAGCAGATCGTCTTGATTTTTAGGTGTTTTTCAGGGTGTAGAGACACTGCCCCCTTTCCCCCATTGGTTCGGTAGTGCCGGGGGCAGCACCAATGCACCCTTTAGGTTGGCACCAATCGGCGGGCCGCATGGTTGAAAAGACTGGCCCAAGGATAACTCTCACTTAGGTGAAAGTGAATCGTTCGGGTGTTGCGCACGATGACCGCTCCGATCTTGATTAATTTGAGCCGCAGGGTGTGGCATTGGGCCCGCGCCCACTTCGTCCCTTTTAAGGCTAACCGGCGCATGGCTTCCATCAAGGTGTAGGCCAGCGCCGACAAGAGCAATCGCCACTGATTGGCCCACCATTGATGGGCGCTGGTGCGCTCGCTGAACAATTGCATCTGTTCCTTGATTCGGTTCTCCATTTCACCGCGGCCACAGTATACCTTGTCGTAAAGCTCCTGGGGATCGCCCGGCAGGTTCGTCACCACGAAGCGCGGGTTGGACCCCTGTGCGGTGTGTTCGGCTTTATGGATGACCAACCGCAGCCATCGCCACGAATCGGCAGCATAGACGAAGTCCTGGAATAACCGTTGTTTTTTACCCCTTAGTTCGAACCATTCTTTGGCCTGCTTTTGCAACTGCTGGGCGTCTTGCTGCAAGCGTGCATTGCGAGCCATCCCCACGATGTAACTAACTTCGTTGCGGTCGCACCAAGAGAGTATCCGGTCTCGACAAAATCCACTGTCGGCGCGCCAAATAATCCGCGTACGGGGCCAGCTTTGGCGAATCCGTTTAACCAGCAATTTGAGGATGGCCCCGGCATGCTTGCTGGCATCGATCTTGCTCGGCCGCAGGTAGGCCACCAGCAGCTGATCACCGCAAAAAACATATAGCGGCAGAAAACAGTAATGATCATAATAACCGTGGAAAAAACGTCCCTCCTGGAGCCCGTGCACCGGATTGTCGGTGCCGTCAAAGTCCAGGATGATCTCTTCGGGTTCCTCGGCAAAGGAGCCCATGAACTGTTCGACCAACAGCTCGTTTACCGCAAAGGCCGCCCGCCGATCCTGCCCGTTTTCAAAACGACACAAAGTCGGCGCGCTGGCCAACGTTTCAATGCGCCCCGTTACCGTTTGCAACAATGGATCGTGGCGCAGGGTATCAAAGTCGTTCAAATCCTCATAGCCCGCCACCAGCCCGTAAACGCGCTGCCGCAGCATCCCCAAGACCTCATGGCGTACTTTGCCCTTCTGCCGTTTGTCCACTAACTGTCGGGCCGCTCGTTCGGTCAAGCCCAACTGCCGATCCACTTCCCGGATCAAAAGCAGTCCGGCATCCGAAGTAACCTCTCCGCCCTTGAAATCAACCCGCACACGGCGGCCTTTTACCCTTGTCAACTGTAGCTTTAATTGTTTACCTTTTGTCATCGCTGATATTGCTTTAATTATTGATCTATCCTGCTGTATATCAGCAGTTAAGCATATCAACGATACTTTTTTTACGAAATATCCGGGCTAGGCATGAAGCCGAGCATGAGCGCCCAAGGCAACTGCTACGACAACGCGGCCATGGAATCGTTCTACGGCCGCTTCAAGACCAGCACGATTCGAGGCCGCCACTTTGCCGACGAGCGCGAACTGCGATCAACTGTCTTCGAATACGTGGAAATCTTCTACAACCGATATCGCAAACATTCCTCTCTGAGTTACCAAAGCCCAGTCCAATTCGAGGAAAATATTTGCCCCCCATGGGGGGCAACGAGAAAACAAAACCCTTTACCAAAACAAGCCGCCTGACACACTAATCAATAAACAATGAATATAAGAGAATCCCGTGTCCAACAAATCCAGTACACGTCAGGATATTATTGCCTTCAACAAATAAATCAATTTTTGACAAGCTCCGGCAGCCGTATCGAGGGTTTCCTGGTGTGTTAGGGGATAGTCCTGCATTCCCGCGCCCATGTTGGTCAAACAGGAAAGGCCCAAAACCTGGAGACCACAGTGAACCGCCGTAATAACCTCCAGCACAGCGGAAAAGCCAACCGTGTCGGCGCCCAACACCCTGAGAGCTCGTATTTCGGCCGGAGTTTCAAAAGAAGGACCCGCCAAACCGGCATAAACCCCCTCCTGCAGCTCAATCCCTTCCGCCGCCGCAATGCTTTTTACCTTGTCCCGCAAACGCCCCGAAAAGGCATCGCTCATGTCCGGGAAACGGGTTCCCCATGCATCGCAATTCGAACCCATGAGCGGATTGTCCGCCATCAGGTTGAGGTGGTCGGTCATGAGCAAAATTTCGCCGGGCCGGTAATTTTCATTGATCGCGCCGGAGGCATTGGTAATGATGAGGGTCTCAATGCCCAATCCCCTGATAACGCGAACGGGCAGCGTCAACTGCTGCATCGAATACCCCTCGAAACGATGAAAACGCCCTTGCAGTACTAAGACCGCCCTGCCCTGCAGCCTGCCGATCATTAATCGCCCCGCATGACCTTCCACCGTGGATTGCAAAAATCCGGGAATTTCCGCGTAAGGAAAAATGTCGGCCTCTTCGATTTCTTCACCCACGGTGCCCAGCCCGGAACCCAGAATGAGGCCGATTTCGGGTTTATACTTGCTATGGGGCGCTATCCAATTAGTAGCTGTGGCAATATTTTCGATCAGGTTTTTCATATGCCCGAACCGGAGATTTTCAATGTTTCTTGCAGATTGGACAAAGTTAGCTTGCATGCGATGAAAAAACGATGTTTTCCCATTGGGCTTAGGCTCCTCTTTTAATTTTCAAAAATGAGAATGCAGCGATTATTGATCGACGGTCAATGGGTGGAGGCTTCCAATGGCGCCACCAGCGAGGTTAAAAACCCGGCCACCGGCGAAAAAATCGCGCGGCCCTCGGTGGCTTCACGGAAGGATGTCGAAAAAGCCATTGTGGCAGCCGGGCGTGCGTTTCCAGGGTGGGCGAGGCTCTCCCCTGCGGAAAGAGGAACCCACCTGCGTGCAGCCAGTGACAAGGTGATGGAACGGCGTAAGGAAATAGGCGCCCTTATGACCGAAGAACAGGGCAAACCGTTGCTGGAAGCCCAGGGCGAAGTGGAGAAAGCCGCACTCGCCTTGCGTTATTACGCGGAAGAAGGCGAAAGAGTTTACGGCCGCATAATCGCCAACCCCGAAAGGAATGCCGAAAGCCGCGTAGTTTATCAACCCATCGGGCCGACGGCGGCCATCACCCCCTGGAATTATCCGGTCGAACTATTGGCCTGGAAAATCTGCGGGGCCCTGGCCGCTGGCTGCACCATGGTGGCCAAACCTCCATCCCTCACCCCGCTCTCTCCCTTCGCTTTTATGGAATGCCTGGTGGATGCGGGCATACCGCCCGGAGTCATCAACGGGATCAACGGCGCGGGCTCAAAAGTGGGGCCTCAACTGATTGAAAACCCCATCATCAAAAAAGTCGCCTTCACCGGTTCCACCGAAGTGGGCCGTTTGATTTCGACAGACTGCGGGCCGCTGCTGAAAAAAGTTTCCCTCGAACTGGGGGGACACTGCCCGATGATTATCAGCAAGAATTGCGATCTGGAAGCCGCAGTGGAGGGGGCCACCCGCCGGTCGTTCCGCAATATGGGGCAAATCTGCATCTCCATTAACCGGATTTATGTGGACCGCGAAATCCACGACCGGTTTGTGGAAAAATTTTCCGCCGCCGCCAATAAACTGATAATCGGCAATGGCCTCCTGACAGTCCCCTGCGATTTGGGCTGCATGGCCAATGCGGAAGGTTTGGCCAAAACCAGGGAACACATCGCCAACGCCCTCGCCAAAGGAGCCATCCTGGCCTGTGGGGGGAAGAAACCGTCAGGCAGGGAATTCGCCCAAGGCTATTTCTTCGAACCGACCATTCTGACCGGCGCAACCCACGATATGAAAGTCATACGGGAAGAAACCTTCGGCCCGGTTGTCGGCGTGATGCCCTTCGATGATCTGGACGAAGCCATCGCCCTGGCCAACGACACGCCCTACGGCTTGGCAGCCTATGGATACACAGACAACCTCGATGAAGCCGACAAGCTGGCGCGGGAACTGAATGCGGGCAATGTGGCCATCAACAATGTCGATGCCGGCGCCATGAACGCACCATACGGGGGCTGGAAAGAAAGCGGCCGCGGTCATGAGCACGGACCGGAAGGTTTAATGGAGTATCTGGAGGCAAAACACGTGCGAGTGCGCTACCTGCACAGCAGCCGTTAAGCTATTCATAAATGAACCAAATTTCTGCATTGGACGCCATTATTCCTTCTTCAAAATTATTCCGAAACGGATTTACTTTGAATATATCTCAAATCTTGACAAACAGCCGGTTGCCAAAGGGCGTTATATCTACCTTTTTTTTGAGAGCATAGACGAAAACTCGGATGAGCGAAAAAACAAAATCAAAGATTGTTAAGGTCATTATCATCATACTGGCCGTTTATTTCTTTCTTCTGAGCATCAAACTGCTGGGGCATTCCTTTAAGCTGTTTGGTGAAGGATTTGCCGAGTCCCTCATCGAAATGACTTCAAATCCTTTCACGGGTTTGCTCATCGGCATTGCCGCAACCAGTTTGATTCAAAGTTCCTCCACCACCACCTCCATAGTGGTGGGCATGGTGGCGGGAGATATTCTCACCCTGACCGGCGCGATTCCAGTTATTATGGGGGCCAATATTGGAACTACCATAACCAATACCCTCGTTTCGATGGCCCACGTAAACCGGCGGCTCGAATTCCGCAGAGCCTTTTCCGCCAGCATCGTGCATGATCTATACAACATCTGCGCGGTCATTGTGATCTTTCCGCTCGAATTAAAGTTTCACCTCATCGAAAAAACCGCCACCGGCATGATAAAGGTATTGGCCGGAACGGGAAGCCTCAGCCTGTTTAATCCTTTAAAATTAGCGCTGGATCCCGTCATCGGCCTTCTCGACGGCATTTTTTCATATTTCCCCTACAAGGGTTTTATCATGGCTGCGGTGTCCATCGTAATGCTCTTCACGGCTCTCGGGTTTCTCATCAAATCCATTCGCTCCCTGGTTCTGGACAAGGTGGAAATCATCATCAACCAATACCTTTTTCGAAATGATTTACTGGCTTTGACGATGGGGATTTTAATGACTCTGGTGGTGCAAAGCAGTTCCGTTACAACATCCATCATCATCCCGCTGGCGGGGGCCGGAGTGGTTGCCCTGCGGCAGGTTTTTCCATATACACTGGGAGCCAACCTCGGCACCACCGGTACGGCCATACTGGCTGCCCTGGCCACCCAGAATGAAATTGCCATAACGGTGGCATTCGCCCACCTCACTTTCAATGCATTCGGGATTTTTATATTCTACCCATTGCGTTTCATCCCGATCGGCCTGGCCAAGTTTATCGGCCTCAAGGCAAGTCTTTCCCGCCAAAATTTGATTTTATTTGTGTTATCCTACCTGATTTTATACCTTCTACCTCTGGCTCTCATCTTTTTTTGGTGATAGCATTGGCTGGAGCATTGGCTGGGACTTCATATAATTTGGTGATGGGAGAATTGATGTTGCAGGAAATGATGTTAAAAAAGAAGCATGCAGGGCAGAGTTGCCAAAATCGGCAATTATCTTTTGCATACTAAACAAGAAAACCGGTTTATAAAAAATGTGGAATGAAATTTTAAGTTTATGGAACAAAGACAACCTCCAGGAGCAAGCCTGGAAGCGTTCTTTTGAAATGCTCAAAATCACCCATGACATGTTCCTCGAAGCTGTCCGCGTACTCAGGGAAGACGACTCAACCGGCGTGCGAGAAGAAGTCCGGGCCAAAGACAAAATTGTCAATGCGTATGTGTGGGACGTGCGAAAAATGGTCTTGACCCACTTGGCCTCGCAGTCCCCCCACGAACTTCCCGAAGGAATGGTCCTGATCAGTATAGTAATCGATATTGAACGATTGGGCGACTATACTAAAAACATCGTCGATCTAGCCGTCCACCACCCTCGTCTTTTGGATGCAAAAAAATTTGAAAAAGAACTCCATGCCATAGAGCAAGCCGTCAAACGCCTTTATGCTAAAACCCTGAAAGGCTTTGCAGAACCCAATGTGGAGGCGTCTCGGAAACTCCTTGATAAATATTCCTGGATCAACACCCAATCCGATAAATTGCTCATGGAACTGGTGGATGAAAAGGACCCGGACATTCCATCCGGCATAGCCGTTTCTCTGGGGTTGTATATTAGATGGCTCAAACGCATTAATTCGCACCTGCAAAACATTATCAGCAGCCAAGTAAACCCATTCCCGAAAATCGGTTTCAGGACTACTAAATGATTTATACCAAGCCTTTTTATATGAGATAAGATTTGTTATAATTTAATTTTCAGCGGAATTGCGGGGACGCAGAAGGTCGCCCAGTCGATAGGCATCCTTTTCCTTCGATGAAAAGAAAAGAGCAAAATATCCGCACAAAACGAAGATGCTGCAAAGGATGACAAACCAGTCGCCGAAACGGACATAAAAAGAGAGGCGGCTGGCCCAGCGGGCGTCCCTTTTGATTTCCATGAGGTCGGTGCCGCGAAAATAAATACCTTTATCCGGACTGCGCAGGACATGCCGGACATTGCCAAACTCGTCGATCCAGCCGCTCCAGCCGCCGTTTCCGCATCGAACGACAGGCCGGCGGGTCTCCACCGCACGGAGTACGGAATGGGCGGCGTGCTGGTAGGCCCCTGCCTCTTCACCATACCAGGCGTTGTTGGTGGCCACAAAGAGGAAATCGACCCCTGCCTGCACTGACTGCCGGGCGAGCCGCGGAAAGACATCCTCATAGCAAATAAGGGCACCCACCCGAAAGTTGTTATGGGATACCTTGAGAGGAAAAACTTGGGCCAAATGTCCTTTGCCAAAGGAATCCCCTACCGGCACTATCTTGTCCACGAAGGGAAGAAACCGCCGCATGGGCACGTATTCACCGAAAGGGACCAACCTCCGTTTAGCGTAATAGGGTTCCGTGAATCCGTTTTCCGGAGTAACGGCGCAGACGATGTTGTACCAGGTTTCCCCCTCGATAGCCATGTTGCCCATGAGGATGGTCTTGTCGATGCGGCGGGCCAAGTCCTCGGTCCAGGCGCGCGCCCCTTCGTCCCCCTTAATGGGCCAGGGAGTAACCGATTCCGGCCATAGAACCACATCCCCTCCCACCGCCGCACCGTAGAGCGTGTATTTTTCAATGGTGTCGAGATTTTCCCGGGCAGCCGCGGGGTCCCATTTAAGCGATTGCCGGATATAGGGCTGGATGGTGGAGGCAGTAAAAAGTTTCTGGCTTTGGATGCCGAAAACTTCCGACCAGAGCAAACCGGCCACTGCACACAGCAGAAGGGTTAAAGCGACATAAAACTCGGGGCAGATGCGTTCGTGCCAGGAACGGTAGGATTTTCCCCCAATGATGCGCCGCACATAAAAAGCCAGCCCTAGGTTGAAAAATATCAATATGAAGGAGAGGCCGGCCGAACCAGTTAAGGCGAGGATTTGCAGGAGGGCCGGGCGGTCCCATTGGCTGGCAGCCAGGGGAAGCCAGGGAAATCCCGTGAAAAGAAGCCCTCGCAGGTGTTCCAGAAGAACCCACCATCCGGCCAGGCCGAGCAGTCCCGGCAGCCGAACCGACAAAAACGGTTTGCCCTCCAGTCGAGGCGCCGCCCACCAGGCGACCACCAGCCACAGAAAAAAATACAATCCCGTGTAGAAGGACAGGGCGATGGTTCCCACAATAGTTACATGGCGCAACCACCAGAGCAGTACCAGCCAGGAAAGAAATCCGGCCAGCAGCGCGCATATCGAGTAAATTTTCAGTGGTGGCCGGTTGAACGCCCACAGGAGAAAAGGCAGGGTAAACAGATAGGCGGATTCCGCAATATTGATATTGGGAAAGGCGGCCGTATAAAGTGCAACCGTCAAAACAACGACCGCAGGAGGCCAAATCCATTTTTTAAATATTATGGAAACGGTAGCCTTCCGCGGAGCGTCCTTTTTTAAATGATACTCCTGCCGGGCGGCGCCGCGGGGCCGTAATTTTGATATACGGAATGACAAAATGAGGACTAATTTTTAAAAAACGCCGCCGGGAGCCTCAAGCGTTTCTTCCGTGGCATTTTTTATATTTTTTACCGCTTCCACAGGGACAGGGATCATTGCGGCCGACTTTCGGAGCTTGCCGCCGCACCGTCACGGAAGGAAGTTTAACCGGTTTTTTGCCGGATTGCGCGACGGAACCGCCAGCAGTCAGGACGGGAGCGGAGTCCGGTCCCTGAGTGCGGATATCGCGTGAAAGCATTGCTATCATGGATTCAAAGGCTTTCACGTTGGTGGCCGATCGAAAGAGCCCCTTGCAGATATCGAAGCGGATGTTGTTCATCATCTGCTCGAAGTAAACATAGGCTTCGCTCTTGAATTCACTTAAGGGATCCTTCTGCCCATAACCGCGCAAGCCCACGCTCTGGCGCAGGTCGTCCATTTCCGTCAGGTGGTCCTGCCAGTGGCGGTCCATGTTTGAGATAATGACATACCGTTCGAGAGCTTCCAGGGCCTCCGGCGTTTCCACCGACTCCTTGGCCCGGTAGGCGGCACGGACTTTATCGAGACCGTAGGAGAGAAGTTCATCGACATCCTTGCCGGCCAGTTCCTCTTTTTTCACAACCACGGGAAAGTGGTTGTTTAGCCAGGAAAGAAAGACCTCCACGGATTCGGAGGACGGCTCTTTTTCATCGGCCAGCCCGCTTTCCTCCAGGCGGTAGGCAAGCTCTTCTTCCACCAGGTCGAATATTATTTCCCTGGGGACGTCCGAGTGCAGCGCATCGTTGCGCAAATTGTAAATAATTTCACGCTGCTTGTTGAAAACATCGTCGTATTGGATAAGCCGTTTGCGAATGGAGTAATTCTGCTCCTCCACCCTTTTCTGGGCATTCTCAATGACCCAGCTGGGCAACGGAACTTCACCCTCGCCAACCGATTTTTCGAGTAGCTTGCCGACCATCCCGGTGTTGCCGAAGAGGCGCAGCAAATCATCCTCCAGAGAGATGTAAAAACGCGACAACCCAGGATCCCCCTGGCGCCCGCTGCGCCCGCGCAACTGCCGGTCGATGCGCCGGGCCGTGTGGCGCTCGGTGCCGATGACATAGAGACCGCCATTCTCGGCGATGCCCTCGCCCAGCTTGATATCGGTTCCCCTCCCGGCCATATTGGTGGCAATGGTAACGGCCCCGCGCTGTCCGGCCCGCACTATGATATCGGCCTCCTGGGCGTGAAACTTGGCGTTGAGCACATTATGGGTGATATTGGTCCGTCTGAGCATGCGGCTGAGCACCTCCGAGGCTTCCACCGAAACGGTGCCCACCAGCACTGGCTGCCCCCGCCCGTGGGCTTCCTTGATTTCCTCGATGACGGCATTGTATTTTTCCCGGCGGGTCTTGTAAATGGTATCGTGCAGGTCTTCCCGGACAAAAGTCCGATTGGGCGGGATAACCATCACGGTGAGGTCGTAAATATCCCGGAATTCATTGGCCTCGGTCTCCGCCGTGCCGGTCATTCCGGCCAGCTTCTCATACATGCGGAAATAATTCTGTATGGTAATGGTGGCGTAGGTCTTCGATTCGCGCTCGATGGCGACGCCCTCCTTGGCTTCAACCGCCTGGTGAAGGCCATCGCTCCACCGACGCCCCGGCATGACCCGGCCCGTATTCTCATCGACAATGATTACCTTGCCGTCCTTGACGATATACTGGTCGTCTTTCAAATAAATGGAATAGGCGCGCAGCAGTTGGCTGATGCAATGGATGTCTTCGCTGGTTTGCTCGAAATGATCCTGGGCGGCCGCCTTGGCTTTCTTCTTCTCCTCATCATCCAGGTCGGGGTTACCATCCACCTCGATGTAAATGGAGGGAAGATCCGGTAAAACGAAGGCATCATCATCGTCTGGGCGAATGAACTGGCGGCCCTTTTCCGTCAAGTCGGCCTGGTGCCCCTTTTCATCGATGACGTAAAACAGCTCCTCTTTGAGGGCGTAAAACTGTCTCTTGTTACTGTCGCTGCCCATTTCCAGGTCGAACTTGTCGAAAGCCTTGCGGATGCGGCCAACCTCCATCAGGCGCAAAAACTGTCTGTTTTTGGGCGACCCCTGTTTGACCTGGAGGAGTTTGCTATAAGCATCCATTAAATCATCCTCTTCCTCGTCTCCTTCATCTCCCTTTTCCGCCCCGTTGAGTTCTTTGCGGGCCTCCGCCACCAGGCGATTGCAAAGGGTGCTTTGCTGGCGCACCAGACGCTCGATGAGCGGTTTCATTTTGGGTAACGGCATTTCCCGATCGATCTGGGCGGGACCGGAAATAATGAGCGGGGTACGCGCCTCATCGACCAGAACCTGGTCCACCTCGTCGATGATGCAGTAATAATGATCGCGCTGCACCTGGGACTCCTTGCGCGTGCCCATGCCGTTATCCCGCAAGTAATCGAAACCGTATTCACTGGCCGTGCCGTAGGTGATGTCCCGTTTGTACATTTCCCGGCGGCCGGCCGGATCCATGGAGTTCTGAATACAGCCCACGGTCAGCCCCAGGAACTTGAAAATGCAGCCCATCCACTCGGAATCGCGCCGTGCCAGGTAATCGTTGACAGTGACCAACTGACAATTGCGCCCGGTCAGGGCATTGAGGTAAAGCGGCAGTGTGGCAACCAGGGTTTTCCCCTCCCCCGTCGCCATTTCGGAAATTTTATTGTCGTGCAGGGATATACCGCCAATAAGCTGCACATCGAAATGGATCATGTCCCAGACAAGGTCATGTTCGCAGACCGTGAAAGTCTGCCCAAATAACCGGCGGGCAGCATTTTTCACTACCGCAAAAGCTTCCGGCAGGAGTTCGGCCAGTATTTCCGTATTGGCTTTTTTCCGCGCCAATACCTTGCTTTTCTCCTCCCCATTGGACGGCAGTTTCGACAACGCTTCCTCCATCCGATCCTGGTAACTCTGCTTCAACTCATCCGTCTTGGCGCGAAGCTGGTCGTCGGACAGCTCTTGATAACCCTCCTCCAGACGGTTGATTTTCTCAATCTGAGGCCCGAGCTGGTTCAGGTATTTTCGATAATGCCTGCCTTGGAGTTTCTTGAAAAATCCACTGATCATATTAATTCGTTAATTTGTTCAACAGCGGGATTAGGCACCCCTGTTGTCGACTGTGTTTCTTCATAAAAAAACAGTCCGCCCGCCGGTATCAGGAGGCTTTCAGTTTTTTTCTGAAATAGGCAATCGTTTTCTGCAACCCGGACTGCAAATCGCAAACTGGCTCCCAGTCGAGATATTTTCTGGCCAGGGTAATATCGGGCTGGCGTTGTTGGGGGTCGTCCCCCGGTAATTCCCTATAAGTTATTCGCGAATGGCTTTTGCAAAGTTCCAGAACCTTCTCGGCCAATTCCAGAATGGTGAATTCGCCGGGATTTCCCAGATTAACCGGCCCCACCGTCTTCTCCTGCTCCATCATCCGCACAAATCCATCGATAAGGTCATCGACATAACAAAAAGAACGCGTCTGCCGCCCCTCGCCGTAAATGGTGATATCTTCGCCACGAAGGGCTTGTACAATAAAATTGGACACCACGCGGCCGTCCTGCGGATGCATGCGGGGCCCATAAGTATTGAAAATGCGTACTACCCGTATATCGACCCGGTTTTCCCGGTGATAATCGAAAAACAGCGTTTCGGCGCACCGCTTGCCCTCATCATAACAGGCCCGCAACCCGATGGGGTTGACGTTTCCCCAATAGGTTTCCGACTGGGGGTGCTGGTCGGGATCGCCATAAACCTCAGAGGTGGAAGCTTGCAGTATGCGCGCTTTTACCCGCTTGGCCAATCCCAGGCAATTGATGGCCCCCATGACGGATGTCTTGACCGTCTTGATCGGGTTATACTGGTAATGAATGGGGGAGGCCGGACAGGCTAGATTGTAGATGCGATCGACTTCCAGTTTAATGGGGTCAACAATATCATGGCGCAATAACTCGAACCCCGGGTCGGATAACAAATGGGAAAGGTTTTCCTTGGATCCGGTGAACAAATTATCCAAACAGATAACTTCGTGCTCCTCTTTTAAAAGTCGCCCGCAAAGATGACTGCCCAAAAAACCGGCGCCGCCTGTTACCAATATTCGCATTTACGAAACAAAAAGGTGTCCAGAAAACGAAATGCTGCAAGCAATATCATGCCTCTTTCGTCATACACCATCATTGACCTCTCACCAATGAACCAAACTTTTCCACAAAATGAGAAAAATCTCTTCGCTTTAACCAACTAAGGGGAAAAACGAAGAGATTTATCAACAGTCAATATTTGCAATGAAACCCGCAGCGGGTGTTATAAAAAATTTACTTTAAACTGCTGTAAACGCCCTTTTCCATTTTAGTTACCACCGCGTAACTGAGGGCGAATTTTTTAGAAGCCGCATTTTTGGACAGACCGCCCTTGAGCGCTTTTAAAACGGTATCGCGCAGCCCAGCCGTAATCTTCGTGCGTTTACGCCGCCCTTTGGCGGGAGCAGCAGAAGCCTTGGCCGCTTTTTTAGCGATTTTCTTGCGGACGGCTTTAACGGCAACTTTACGCTTGGCCTTACCAGCTTTTTTCCGGGGCGCTTTGGCGGCTGCGGGTGCAGCTACCGCTGCCGCTTTTCTCTTGCCCATGCGCAACGAGTATTTGGCAATAAGAGCATCCACTAAAACTCTCGCGTTTTTGTAACCGCTGTTTTTAACCAGCGTGTCAAGTTTCCCTTCCAAAACTTCCGCATTTTTTAACTGGTCGGATAATGCTTTTCTTTCCCGGGCCAGTTTTGCTTCTTCTTTTTCGAGGTCTTTAATTTTCTTTTTTATGTTCATAGGTTTTCTCTTATTTCATCGCTTTAAAAAATAATCAAGTACAAATATTAAATAAATTTCACTTTTAATTGTGACCAATTTTAGGTTTAGGTAGTGTTAACATGACGAATGTTTGATATTGCTGTTGTATTCCCAGATGAACAAGCACAGGACGCGAAAATGGGTAGTGTATAAAAAAAGAATGTTATTTTGTATTTTTAGCTGTACAAATAGCGTTAGGCAGTTTATTCTTAGTGCATGGTTACTAAAATTATTAATTGTCGGCACTGTGGAAGTGAAAATATCATTAAATTTGGCAAGACGCCCAACCATAAACAGCGCTACCGCTGCCATGATTGTGGTAAACAAAGCCGCGAAAACCCCACAGTGAAATACACCGAAGAGCAAAAAGAAATGATCCTTCGAGTCTATCAGGAACGGGTAGTGTATTAAGTAGGAATGGTGGCTAATTCTTAATTATATTGATGAATGAAAAGTCTCAGACAGGTTTCATGCATACTCTTAAGCTTGGAAAAGGAGAGGGTTTTGCGTGTGAAGCGACCCAGTCGTTGGCGCAGGGTATTGTTCCATCGTTCCACATGGGCCGTTTCACCGGTTTCTTTTCCCACGGATCGGTTATGAGGAAAGACTTCATCATAAGTGCTCCAAAAGTCGCTGTAGGTGGCACATCTTTTGTAGGCCCGTGGCAGACGCTCGTAAAGTTCCCGGCAACGATACCAATCCCGAGGCCCAATGGCATAGGAGAGGATTTGACGGGTGCGTCGGCAAAGAGCGATCCAAACCCATTGGGCATCGCTCTTGCGCCCCACAAAAGACCACAGTTCGTCCAGTTCAATGACATCATGGCGGCGGGCCGCAAGAATCGTGCTTTTGAGCGGTCGCAGCGATTGTCGTTTTTTTTAACCAACTCAAAACGGTGTTGGGACTCACCCCGAAGGCGCGCTGTAAACCGCGTAGACTGCTGCGTTCCTGATAGACTCGAAGGATCATTTCTTTTTGCTCTTCGGTGTATTTCACTGTGGGGTTTTCGCGGCTTTGTCTACCACAATCATGGCAGCGGTAGCGCTGTTTATGGTTGGGCGTCTTGCCAAATTTAATGATATTTTCACTTCCACAGTGCCGACAATTAATAATTTTAGTAACCATGCACTAAGAATAAACTGCCTAACGCTATTTGTACAGCTAAAAATACAAAATAACATTCTTTTTTTATACACTACCCTCTACATCCCGCCTGCCCAGAAAGAGCGGTTTTCAGAGGTCATCCGTTTCCGCCGGGCGTCCCTTTAGAGATCATGCCCTGTTTGCTCCTTCCACCTCCATTCAGAGAGAAACCCGTTGATGGGAGGCAGCGAATCTACAAAGAATCAGATTTGTGGGAGGTTGTTTACATTCGCACACACAATCAATATCTGAGCCTTAATCCTGAAGACGATGATCCGCTTCGGGATCGGCTAAATGCTTGGAAGAAATTGTGGAGAAAGAAATATGAAGAGGAGAAAAAATACCGTAATGAATCTACACTCGAAAAGTTGCATTTAAACAACCTAGCCGAAAAGAAGTATCAGCTTAAACTGCTCGAAATTCATTACAATGATCCTCATAGGATAGTTGCCGGAGTGGAAGTTGGTGGCCTACTCAATGTAACACTCGAAATGGTGAAACAGGGTCGTGTGGAAGGAATCCAGGGCAAAGCAATCCGGGATGACTACCTTGAAGAGCAGTGGGCAAAAGAAACGGGCATCGATTTGGAGGAGATGACAAGGGAGAGATACGCTTTATTTAGTTGGATCAAAAAACATGTTGGGGTCTGGGCCTTCGTCAAAGACGTGAAACTTCGAGAGAACCGCAGGGAACTTATACCACCACCAGAGTTTGGTAGTGTTAACATGACGAATGTTTGATATTGCTGTTGTATTCCCAGATGAACAAGCACAGGACGCGAAAATGCATGACCAAAGACTTCGAGAATGACAGCGTTTTACGCACATAGCCCGGATATTTCATGAAAAAAGTATCGCTGATATGCTTATCTGCTGATATACAGCAGGATAGATTAAACATTAAAGCAATATCAGCGATGACAAAAAGTAAACAATTAGAACTACAGTTGACAAGGGTAAAAGGCCGCCGTGTGCGGGTTGATTTTAGGTAGTGTATTAAGTAGGAATGGTGGCTAATTCTTGATTATATTGATGAATGAAAAGTCTCAGACAGGTTTCATGCATACTCTTAAGCTTGGAAAAGGAGAGGGTTTTGCGTGTGAAACGACCCAGTCGTTGGCGCAGGGTATTGTTCCATCGTTCCACATGGGCCGTTTCACCGGTTTCTCTTTTCCCACGGATCGGTTATGAGGAAAGACTTCATCATAAGTGCTCCAAAAGTCGCTGTAGGTGGCACATCTTTTGTAGGCCCGTGGCAGACGCTCGTAAAGTTCCCGGCAACGATACCAATCCCGAGGCCCAATGGCATAGGAGAGGATTTGACGGGTGCGTCGGCAAAGAGCGATCCAAACCCATTGGGCATCGCTCTTGCGCCCCACAAAAGACCACAGTTCGTCCAGTTCAATGACATCATGGCGGCGGGCCGCAAGAATCGTGCTTTTGAGCGGTCGCAGCGATTGTCGTTTTTTTTAACCAACTCAAAACGGTGTTGGGACTCACCCCGAAGGCGCGCTGTAAACCGCGTAGACTGCTGCGTTCCTGATAGACTCGAAGGATCATTTCTTTTTGCTCTTCGGTGTATTTCACTGTGGGGTTTTGCGGCTTTGTTTACCACAATCATGGCAGCGGTAGCGCTGTTTATGGTTGGGCGTCTTGCCAAATTTAATGATATTTTCACTTCCACAGTGCCGACAATTAATAATCTTAGTAACCATGCACTAAAAATAAACTGCCTAACGCTATTTGTACAGCTAAAAATACAAAATAACATTCTTTTTTTATACACTACCGATTTTAAGGGCGGTGAGGTTACTTCGGATGCCGGGCTGCTTTTGATCCGGGAAGTGGATCGGCGGTTGGGCTTGACCGAGCAAGCGGCCCGGCAATTAGTAGACAAACGGCAGAAGGGCAAAGTGCGCCATGAGATGCTGGCCATGATCCGGCAGCGCGTTTACGGGCTGGTGGCGGGCTATGAGGATTTGAACGACTTTGACACCCTGCGCCGCGATCCTTTGTTGCAAACGGTAACGGGGCGCACTGAAGCGTTGGCCAGCGCGCCGACTTTGTGTCGTTTTGAAAACGGGCAGGATCGGCGGGCAGCCTTTGCCCTGAACGAGTTGCTGGTCGAACAGTTCATCGGATCCTTTGCCGAGGAACCCGAAGAGATCATCCTGGACTTTGACGCCACCGACAATCCGGTGCACGGGCTCCAGGAGGGACGTTTTTTCCACGGTTATTATGATCATTACTGTTTTTTGCCGCTGTATGTTTTTTGCGGCGATCAGCTTCTGGTGGCCTACCTGCGGCCCAGCAAGATCGATGCGAGCAAGCATGCCGGGGCCATCCTCAAATTGCTGGTTAAACGGATTCGCCAAAGCTGGCCCCATACGCGGATTATTTGGCGTGCCGACAGCGGATTCTGCCGGGATCGGATTCTCTCGTGGTGCGAGCGCAACGAGGTTTATTTTATAGTGGGAACGGCCCGCCATGCACGCTTGCAGCAAGCGGCCCGGCAGTTGCAGGAGCAAGCCAAACAATGGTTCGAGGGTAGCGGCAAAAAGCAACGGCTGTTTCAGCACTTCGAGTATGGGGCAAAATCGTGGCGGCGCCAACGCCTTATCATCCACAAAGCCGAACACACCGCACAGGGGTCCAACCCGCGCTTCGTGGTGACGAACCTGCAGGGCGATCCCCAAGAGCTTTACGACAAAGTATACTGTGGCCGCGGTGAGATGGAGAACCGGATCAAGGAACAGATGCAATTGTTCAGCGAACGCACCAGCGCGCATAAATGGTGGGCCAACCAGTGGCGATTGCTCTTGTCGGGGCTGGCCTACACCTTGATGGAAGCCTTGCGCCGGTTCGCATTAAAAGGGACGAAGTGGGCGCGTCTCCAATGCCACAGTCTACGGCTAAAATTAATCAAGATCGGAGCGGTAATCGTGCGCAACACCCGAACGATTCACTTTCACCTAAGTGAAAGTTATCCATGGGCCAGTCTTTTCAACCATGCGGCCCGCCGGTTGGTGCCAACCTAAAGGGCGCATTGGCGCTGCCCCCGGCGCTACCGAACCAATGGGGGAAAGGGGGAAGTGTCTCTACACCCTGAAAAACACCTCAAAATCAAGACGATCCGCCCAAAATACAAAGAAATCCATCTCCAATAGCAATAACGAGCCAAACTTTACCCTTCATGAAATATCCGGGCTAAAGGAGTTGATCCAGATGCCGCCTACAAGGTCCATAAAAGAAATAAAAAAAGAGTATTTGCGCCTCTTTAGTTCCAAAGTCTGGAACGCTAAAATTATTTCATATTTTACAAAACTTTACAAAACATTAGTAAACAGGGAGTTGCATTCAGCACTTCCTGTTTTTTTTGGAACCCCTGCGTTCCAACAGCCCATAGGGTAGAAGCAGTCCTTTCTAGGACGCTTCTTTCACAGCAGATACGCGAGGCAGCAGCCCGCGACGAACACGAAATCTAAAAACAGGAGACCAAATGCCAAACGACAATAGCAACACAAATATGCCGGAGATCCTTACCCGCCGTGAGGCAGCCCAATATCTCAGAATGAGCGAACGGGGACTAATACCAAATCGCAAAAGGATTGATAAAGATTAAAAAACAGCTATAAAGGCGGAATGAGAAGATATATGGGAACCGATGAAGACCGTGAACGTATCAAGAAATTGCTCAACAAAGAGGCTGTCAGCTGGCGTAAAGAGCGTTTGGTGGCATTAAAAATGGGCTTCCAGCCGCACCACAGCATTGATGAAATTGGAGCCATCGTGGGCCGAGGCAAAGCGACGATCCAGCGTTGGTTTGACAAATATCGTGCTGCAGGGCTCGGGGCGGTGCTTACACGCGCCTACAAAGGCGGGATCAAAAGCCGTTGCGACAAAGAGGTGGAGGCCTTCTTGCTCAATGGTTTGAAGGTCGCGCGCTGGAACACAGCCGTTCAGGCGGGGCAAGAGCTGGAGCGACATTTCGGGCGCTCCTTCGCCTACAAGACGGTGTGGCGATGGCTAAAAAAATGCGCCGGGGTGCTTCGAGTCCCTCGGCCCGTGCATGAGAAACGGGACTCGGCAAAAGCGGAAGCGTTCAAGCGAGACTTTTTTAAGATCCTCCAGGAGCTTTCCCTCACCCGAGGCAATCGGGTTCGGGTGTGGTTTGCCGATGAAAGCCGTTTTGGTTTGCTTCCGGTGTACCGCCGGTGCTGGACGCAAAGAGGGCTTCGGCCGCACAAAAAATATCAGACAAGATACCAGTGGAGCTACTGTTACGGAGCCCTCGACGTGGTCAACGGCGAGATGGTATGCATCCAAACCCCTAGCACGAATCTACAGTGGACGGAGGCTTTCCTCCAACAGATCAAAAAGCAATATCCTGAGGAGGAACATGTGGTTGTATGGGACGGGGCAGGCTTCCATCCGCACGACTCGGAGCACCCCAACGTCCCCCCGGGCATACATATCGTGAATTTGCCGCCGTATAGTCCTGAACTCAACCCGATTGAAAGACTTTGGGATATGATACAGGATCAAACGGCCAACAAACTGTGGCCGAGCATTGAGCGACTCGAAGAAGTCGTCGCAACCCATCTCAAAGACTGGTGGGAGGACACTGAAAAAGTCCTCTCTTTAGTTGGCGGAGGCTGGCAGCACATTCAAGCAAACGCTTCTGCCAAATAACTTATTATCATACCTAATGAGATTTGAGATTTGGTATAAGACGGTACCTTGAGCAGGGAATCTTCAGGGAAATTCGCGTTGGCCGGAAGCGGTTGCTGCGAAAGACGTCACTAGATCGGGCATTGGAAAAATTAGAAACCAGTGAGGGGTCGAATTAATGAGCGAATCATCAAAAAATCCGCCTGGTGAGGGGATCAATCGATCCACTGAGGATGTGGACCAAGAGTTCTACCAGTTTTTAACATCCGATAGCGAAACCCTCTTAAGAACCGGAATCCGGTTGGCCAGAAAAAAAGAACTTATTCTCCAAGAATTATTGGACCGGGGGGACATATCATGATTGCCCCAGAAGAATCGTTTCGGCGGGCAATGGCCGCTGCCGGGATTGTTACCAGCGTCCCAATCATTGCTGGCAGAGATATTCACCGTTTTGATGTAGGCGATGATAGGCCATCGGGCATTGGATCAAGAAATGGATGGTACGTATAGTTTCGACGGCGAACTACCGGCTGGGGCATTCGGTTGCTGGCGACGGGGAATTAAGGAAAATTGGTGTTCGTATATTTCGAAAAGCTGGCATTCGGTTGGGGCTTTCCCCAAAAGAGCAAGATCGGATAAAAAAACGGCACCGTGAAACAAAGATTCTATGGAAACAAGAACAGGTAAAAATACACGCTGAGGCGCGGGAGGAAGCCAACCGTATATGGAATGAATCCAAAGCGGTCCAGGGCCATGAATATCTAAGAAATAAAGGCGTTAAACCCTTTGGAGTCCGCGACCACAACGGCACCCTCATTGTCCCGTTAAAAGACGCTCAGGACACCCTCAACAGCCTTCAATCCATTAGCCCTAATGGAACCAAGCGGTTCCTGCCGGGTGGGAAGATTAAGGGCTGCTATCACCTGATTGGAACGCCCGATGAAATCCTTTATATTACCGAAGGTTATTCCACCGGGGCCACTGTTCACGATGCTACCGGCGAGGCGGTGGTAGTGGCATTCAACGCGGGAAATCTCCAAAACGTAGCTGAGATTCTACGGCGCAAATATGGGGATATTTCCATTGTAATTGCCGCCGATAACGACGCATTTACAGACGGAAACCCTGGCCTGACCAAAGCGAAGGAAGCGGCAACCGCGGTCGGCGGAAAAATCGCGGTGCCGGTGTTCAATGACGTATCCAGCAAGCCAACTGATTTTAACGATCTGTGTCAGCTTGAGGGTGCCGAAAAGGTGGAGAAATTGCTTGAGGAAGCATCTGAGCCCGTAGAACCCATTCCGGTGGTTCTAGGCAGGCTGGCGGCCCTCTCACCAATAAAATATGACCAATGCCGGAAGGCGGAAGCAACACGGATGGGAATCCAGGTTTCAACTTTGGATACTGAAGTAAAAAAGCTCAAGCCAAAGAGCGATAATTCCAAAGAGGTAGGCGGCACAGAAATTAAGTTTGAAGAAATTGAGCCGTGGCCTGATTCAGTGGATGGCGAAGCATTATTAGATGAACTTGCTGATTCATTTTCACGGTATGTTTTTCTTCAGCCTGGTTGCAGAGAGGTAGGGGCTTTATTTACGGTGTTTACCTACGTTCATGACGCTTTTTATGTTTCACCAATTCTGGCGGCCCTTTCACCCGATAAGCGATGCGGTAAGACAACTTATCTAAATCACCTTCAACGCCTGGCCCATAAAGGCAGGTTGGCTTCAAATATCAGTCCGGCTGCTATATTCCGGTTCACGGAAAAATATTCGCCGACTCTAATAATTGACGAAGCGGACACATTTCTCAAAAAAAATCCTGAGATCATTGGTATTCTCAACTCAGGCCACCTAAAGGAATCCGCAACAATTATCAGGGTCGGGGCCGACGATAACGAAGTACTGGAATTTAATACCTGGGCACCAAAGGCAATCGGGATGATTGGCAAATTGCCGCCAACGCTGTTGGATAGATCAATCGTTGTTCACATGCGCCGAAAATTAACGGGTGAACTGACAACAAAGTTTCGACCCAAATACAAAGAAGAATTTCTGGAATTTAGACGAAAACTTACCCGGTGGGGCGCAGACAATATTGAGATACTCAAGACCATTGAACCGGACATTCCCGAAGGGTTGAACGACCGCGCTGCCGATAATTGGGAACCGCTACTTGCGATTGCAGAGGAAGCGGGGGGCGAATGGCCGAATAAGGCCAAGGAAGCAATCCAGGTTTTAACCAAAAATGAAGTAGATGACGATTCATTGGGCGCAATGCTACTAAAGGACATCAAAGATATTTTTGAAAAAAGGGGAACAGACCGGATTTTCACCAAAGACCTGCTTGATACCCTTGCTAAAATGGACGAACGACGCTGGCCCGAATTTCGTAATAGCAAACCAATTTCTGCCCCCCAGTTGGCAAAATTATTAAAAATATATAAAATATCTGCGGCGGGGACAATTCGGATTTGATGTGCACTGGAAAAAGTGGACACGAGATTCTCCTAAATGGAGAATCGAAGCATGGGAAGAAGACGCAGTATAGAGTTCAAAAATGAGGCAGTTCAACTGATGATACTCGATGGTCTGAGCGCCACCGAGGTATCGACCAAACTTGGGGTCAACACCAACCAATTGTATAGGTGGAAGAGGCTCTATCTGGACGATCAGCAGGGCGAAGCCACCTCAAAGCGACAGAGCAGTCCGAAGGAGATGGCGGCCGAGATAGATCGTCTTCGCAAAGAGCTGCGCCGCTCGGAGCGGATCAACCAGATACTAAAAAAAACGGTGGGCTACTTTGCCAAGGACGAACAATGAAGTACCAGTTTGTCAAAGACAACGAGGGGCGCTTCAAGATCGAGGAAATATGCTCGGCGATGGGGATTTGTCGCAGTGGCTATTACTGCTGGAGGCACCGAGCGCCCTCGGCCCGGCGGATCGAGGACGAGGGAATCAAGGGGGCGATCCTGAAGGTACACAAAGAGGCCAAGGGCCGCTATGGGCATCGGCCAATGCACCGCCATCTGAAGGATGATGAGGGCATCGATTGCGGCCGTGACCGGGCTCTGCGTCTGATGCGTGAAATGGGAATCAAAAGCACCCAGAGTAAACGCTTTAAGCCATTAAAAACCAACAGTAACCATCCCTATGGTTACAGCCCCAATGTGCTTAAAAAGCATGGCCAGCCGACCCATATCGACGAGGTCTGGGTGGCGGACACGACCTACCTACGGACCCTGGCCGGTTGGATGTACTTGGCCACGGTGATGGACCTGTTCAGCCGACGCCTGCTGGGCTGGAGCGTTTCCAACCACAACGACGCGAAGCTGGTTGGCAAGGCCCTCAAAGCCGCGGCCATGACCCGCGGCACACTGCGCACCGGGATTATTCATCACAGCGATCGGGGCAGCCCCTACGCCAGCGACGACTATCAGAGGCTGGTCTCTGAACTAGGCATGAAGCCGAGCATGAGCGCCCAAGGCAACTGCTACGACAACGCGGCCATGGAATCGTTCTACGGCCGCTTCAAGACCAGCACGATTCGAGGCCGCCACTTTGCCGACGAGCGCGAACTGCGATCAACTGTCTTCGAATACGTGGAAATCTTCTACAACCGATATCGCAAACATTCCTCTCTGAGTTACCAAAGCCCAGTCCAATTCGAGGAAAATATTTGCCCCCCATGGGGGGCAACGAGAAAACAAAACCCTTTACCAAAACAAGCCGCCTGACACACTAATCAATAAACAATGAATATAAGAGAATCCCGTGTCCAACAAATCCAGTACACGTCAGATTGGGGGAGAAACCGCAAAAGGATACAAAAAAGAAAGCTTTTTAGATGCTTTTCGCAGATATACCCTCAACTGTGCCGTCACAACGTCACAAACCACTGTTGATGCGGGTTCCAGCCCAATTGGAAACGTCACACACAACCCAATTGTGACGGATAAAAATCAGCCCCAGGCCAGTATTGATGCGGGTTGTGACGGTGTGACGGATGAAAACAGGGAAATCCATAGGCTGCGGGTATGAAAGCGCAAATATTGATTGAAGAAATCTATTCCGCCGGGGCGCGTTTGGTGATCGACGGGCCTGATATTATTATCGAAAGGACGGGGGGCCCATTGTCCGATCATCTTATTGACGAACTACGAAGCCACAAATCGGAAGTCATCTCAGCACTACGGGACGGGGGGCCCGGTCAACCCCTGGATGCCGACGAATGTTCTGATATCATTTCTGGGAAAGAACGCTACCCATACAAATTCGTCGGCGAAAACGTGTCCTTTCTGCTCTCTGGCGAAATCGTGGGTTGTCTAGCGCCACCGGGCGCGAAATTTGCCCAAGGAACAATTCTCAGCCAGCAATGGCTGGGATACACCAAAATAGGAAATATCCCCGAATATTCGTTAAATATCAGAACCGATGACGGCGTGGTTCATACCCGCCGCCTGGTTGAGCACTACATCGCGGCAATAAGGTAAAACAATGAACAATCAGGCATTAGAAAAAGCGACGCAGACCGGGGGGATCGTTCCACTGGCAAAGGTAATCCGCAAACAAGGTTTCACCCTGACTCAGACATGGAGTGTAAACGCCGGGGAAAAACCGGTACGGTAAAGAGGCCGCTTTAAAACCGGTACGCTTATCCTAGAAAGGAGGAGTGTATCGAGATATGAAGCAATGGACAAGAGTGCGGCACAAAGTGCTGCGGGACAAGCAGAGCAAGCGCTCTGTAATGCGAGAAGAGGGACTGCACTGGGAGACCCTGGGAAAGATGCTGGCCTATTCCCAGCCGCCGGGATACCGGCGCAAGAAGAGGCGAGAGCGCAAGATCGATCCGTATGTGGGCTGGATCGAGGAGGTGCTCAAAGCGGACCGGAACGTGCCCAAGAAGCAGCGCCATACGGCCAAACGGATCTACCAGCGTTTGGGTCGGGAGAAGGGCTACCAAGGGGGCTACACGGCGGTCAAGGAGGTGGTGGCCGAGCTGCGAGCGAGGCGGCGGGAAGTGTTCGTGCCGCTGGAGCACCGCCCCGGGGAGGGACAGGTGGACTTCGGTCATGCCCTGGTGAAGGAGGCGGGGCAATTGCGTAGGCGGCCATTTTTTGCCATGAGCCTGCCCTACAGCGATGCCTTTTTCGTGCAGGTGTTCGAACGGGAGTGCACGGAGAGCTTCTGGGAGGGGCACCTGCGAGCTTTTGAGTTTTTCGGGGCGGTGCCCCGGCGCATCAGCTATGACAACTCGAAGGTGGCGGTGGGTAAGATTATCGGTTCGCGTGAACGCAAGCTGACCGACGGGTTTCTGCAGCTACAGAGCCATTACCTGTTCGAGGAACACTTCTGTCTGCCCGCCCGGCCCAACGAGAAGGGCGTGGTCGAGGGGATCGTGCGTTATGCCCGGGCCAACTTCCTGGTACCGGTACCGCAGGTTCGGGACCTGGAGGAACTCAACGCAAAGCTGTTGGAGGCATGTGAGCGGGACATGGAGCGTAAATTACGCGGGAAAAGGGCGGTGAAAAAGGAACTGCTGGCCGAGGAGCGCGCCGTCATGCTGGCGTTGCCGCCCATACCCTTTGAAGCGAGCCGCAAACGCTCGACCTGCGTCAGCAGCCTCTCGCTGGTGCGCTTCGAGTGCAACGACTATTCGGTGCCGGTGCGCTGCGCCCACCATCCGGTGGTGGTGGAAGGGTCCTGTCGGCAGGTGGTGATCTTCTGTGGGGGCCAAGAGGTGGCCCGGCACCCTTCTGTGGGGGCCAAGAGGTGGCCCGGCACCGCCGCATTTGGGATAAAGAGCAAGTCTCTTTCGAGCCGGTGCACTACCTGGCTTTGCTGGAGAAAAAACCGGGCGCTTTGGACTTCGCCCGCCCACTCTCGGGCTGGCAGTTGCCGCAGTGCCTGCAGGTCCTCAGACGCCGGCTCGAAAGCCAATGCGGGGGCGAAGGCACCCGGGAGTATATCCGGGTGCTGCGGCTGTTGGAGAAACACCCCATGGCGGCCTTGCAGCAGGCCGTCGTCTCGGCCCTGCGGGTGGGGGGACTGACTCGTGAGGCCATCGCCCAGTATCTCTATCCTCAGGAAGACTACGGGAGCAGAACCTTCCGGCTGGACGGCCATCCACACCTGCGTCACGTCCGTGTGGCCGCCCCTGACCTCGGTGCCTACAGCGAACTGCTCAAGATTCCAGGAGGGGCTTTATGAAGGAAGAAAAAAACCAGCTGCTGTTACACCATCACCTCAAGAAACTGAAGTTGCCCACCATCCTGCGCGAATGGCCGGCGGTGGCCGCGGCTTGTTCCCGGGACCGGCTCGATTACGCCGCCTTTTTGTTGCATCTGGTCGAACGGGAGCTCATTGAACGCGAACAGCGGGCCGCCCAGCGGCGGATCAAAAACGCCCGTTTCCCCGTGCTCAAGACCCTCGAGAGCTTCGCCTTTGAAGCGCAGCCCTCGATCAACGAAGCGCTCATCCGAGAGCTCATGCGCGGGGAGTATGTCGACCAGCGCGAAAACGTGCTGCTCCTCGGTAACGCCGGTACCGGTAAAACGCACCTGGCCACCGCCCTGGGCTTTGCCGCCTGTGCCCAGGGCCGGCGGATCCGTTTCTTCGGGGTCACCGCCCTGGTTACCCATATGCTCGAGCAACGCGACAACCACGACCTGCAGCGCTTCATGAAGCAACTCGAAAGGCTCGACCTACTCATCCTCGACGAACTCGGTTACGTCCCTTTTTCCAAGACCGGTTCCGAACTGCTCTTCGACGTGGTCAGCCGCGCTTACGAGCGCACCAGTCTCATCGTCACCACCAACCTGCCCTTTGAGAACTGGATCGAAGTGCTCGGTTCCGAACGGCTCACCGGAGCTCTGCTGGACCGACTCACCCATCGGGTGCATATCCTCGAAGCCAACGGGCAAAGCTACCGCTTGCGCGATGCTCGACGCCGTCGCCGTGGCACAAAACAATAAACGCCTTGGGCCCGGCTCGTCGGCCTCCGGCCTCCTCACCGACCCCAAGCCAATCCCCAAAACCAACTCCCAAACCCTAAACCTTGACGTACCTGCAATTACTAACCTAGAGGCTGTCCCAAAAATATAAAGATTTTATAGTCAACTGGATGACGTTGATAAAAAGAGCCGGAAAGAGCAAGTTTTTGCTCGATCCGGCCAAAAAAGGGTTCTATAATTGAGTTAGCGAAAATCAATATAGCCCTTTCTATGAAAAATATAGCCATCCAATGCCTCCTGCGTCCAGCTTTAACTGTGGTCGACCGGTGCCTCGATGACGATAACTTCCGCGCCACCATTGATCGAATCGATCGGCTGCTGATCGACTCGGAGGTGGAATCGCAGGCCATTGAGCTGGCCTTGGAGGGGTGGCAGCCAATGGGTCTAAAGGCCCGGCGGCAGCGGGCCAGTTTTGCCATCAAGGCACTGCGCATGGATACGCTGGGCCGTCTGCTCGGAGGGATTTCGTTTCGGCATTTGTCGCGGGCTCTGGGCAGCAGCGATCTGTTGGCCGACTTTTGCCGTGTCCGGCAGATCGATGGCATCAGGGGCATCTCCAAAAGCACCCTGGAGCGGGCCTCGAAGTTTTTCAGCGAAGAGCAGTTGAGGGCCTTGCACCGGACCTTGACTGAGGTGGTGGGCGATGCCCTTCTGGCCCGGCAGGTGGGATTGGACAAGCCGATTGACACCACCATTTGCCTGATCGACGGCACCTGTTTGGAGGCTAACATTCATTGGCCGACGGACTGGGTATTACTCAAGGATGTAGCCGGCACGTTGCTCAAAGCGATCCGGCTGATCCGCGAGAAGGCCGGTTTGCGCCATCGCATGCCGATCGAACCGGAGCCCTTGGCTCGGCAGATGAATCGGCTGTGCATACAGATGACCCACAGCCGGCGGCGAAAGGACAGCGCGCGGCAGCGCAAGGGTATCTTGAGGCAGATGAAAAAGCTGCTCAAACGGATCGGGGAGCATGCCCGCAGTCACCGGGAATTATTGCAAGCCTGCTGGGAGCAAGGCGATTACAGCGAAAAACAGGTCCAACAGATCCTCGCCCGGATGGAGCGCATGAGCGAGCAAATCCCGGTGGTCATCAAACAGGCGCACGAGCGGATCATTGGCGGCCGCCAGGTGAAAAACGCAGAGAAAGTCTTGAGTGTTTACGAACTCGATGGGCAGGTGATTGTGCGAGGTAAAGCGGGCCAAGAGGTCGAGTTCGGCAACACCCTGTTTTTGGGAGAAAGCGTTGAAGGGTACCTGCTGGACTGGAAACTCTACGGCAGCCGAACTCCAAGCGAAAATGAACAAATGCAAGAGAGTTTGCAAAGACAGAACCGCTTCAACCTGGAAGAACCCATAGCGGCCATGTGCGCGGACCGGGGATTTGCCTCCCAGCGGGCCCGCCGGCAGTTAGCCCAGGAGGGAATCTACGACGCGCTCTGTCCACGCGATCCGAAGCAGTTGAAAAAACGGATGGAGGAACCACTGTTCAGACAATTGCAAAAGCGCCGGGCCAGCACCGAAGGGCGGATCGGGGTATTGAAGAATCGCTGGCAGGCCGGGCGGTTGCGCAGCAAAGGCTTTGCCAACCGCTCGATCAGCGTAGCCTGGTCGGTACTCTCGCACAACCTATGGAAAGTAGCCAAGATGCTGGCCCAGCAAGACGAACTAAAAACCAAAGCGGCGGCCTAGAGAGCGGAAAAGCAAGGACAATACTTTTTCACAGCCTTACTGTCGGCTCATACAAAGAAAACCAGGCAACCGGACCCCAAAACCAGTATCCTAACGTCATAGGAGAGCAAAGTTGATACTCTCCCAAATGCAAATACCTCTAAAATGAGCGCCTATCAAAAGCCCTCGCAAAAATCACCCTTTTGGGACAGCCTCTAACCTAAACCTTATTCCAAGCGTACCGGTTTTACCACGACCCCCGTACCGGTTTCATCCCGGCGTTTACACATGGAGGAAAGGGAATGTTGCCATTTATGAGCAAATCAAAGAAAACATGAGCGACTGGCAGATAGTCAAAAAACGGCTTGAGGCGATCCTAGACGCCCCAGATGCCCCCATCGCAAAATGCGAAGCGGCCAAGAGGCTCGGAATGTCCCACAGCGCACTACATTTCTACCTGTGGAGAGGGACTTCAATGCCAAACTACAACCTTGGATGTCAGTTTCTGAGGCTGGCCAAATTGCTTGAAAACAAATCCCAATACTCGCCTATAAAATAGGGATAACCCATTATCACAATATCCCTTTTGATGTGCCGGGAAGGAAGAAACCGACTCCATCCTGAATCACTACTTGAAGGCCCTTGTAGGCTTCCTTTTTCAATATTTCCGATTGCCCTTACCCCGTTTGCCCGTCTATCCTCACATTTCACTCAAAGGGCCGACAGGCTCAATAACCCCCAAAAGGAATTTTTATGGAAGAAGAAGGCTGCTGCGGTTGCTTCGTACTGCTGATCCTGCTTTCCCCGTTTATAGGTAGTGGGTGGTTTATTTATGATGGGTATTACATTCGCGATCTTCCGGTTGAGGAGATTGAAGCATATGGCGTACAATCTAGCAAAATCGTTTCCTCTTCAGTTCTAGAATATTATGACCTCGAATTGCCGAACAAAGGGACAGAATTTGCTATTATGCTCTCCATTGACAATGCCAGTGATTATATTATTCGCCAGATTTACTTCAGTGGTAATTTAACTGGCCCCTATGATAATACTATTCATGTGAGTAACCATTGTTTTCGTGATAGGTCCAAAGATTTTAGACTCATTCCTGATGCAGTTGGAGAAAATTGGTGTGCAGTGCCTCTATCAGGCACAGGTTTAACATTTATTGAGTACTCAAGCGAATTGCATATGCGAATTGCATATTGATAGTGATGTGCACTGGAAAAAGTGGACACGAGATTCTCCTAAATGGAGAATCGAAGCATGGGAAGAAGACGCTTTAGTATAGAGTTCAAAAATGAGGCAGTTCAACTGATGATACTCGATGGTCTGAGCGCCACCGAGGTATCGACCAAACTTGGGGTCAACACCAACCAATTGTATAGGTGGAAGAGGCTCTATCTGGACGATCAGCAGGGCGAAGCCACCTCAAAGCGACAGAGCAGTCCGAAGGAGATGGCGGCCGAGATAGATCGTCTTCGCAAAGAGCTGCGCCGCTCGGAGCGGATCAACCAGATACTAAAAAAAACGGTGGGCTACTTTGCCAAGGACGAACAATGAAGTACCAGTTTGTCAAAGACAACGAGGGGCGCTTCAAGATCGAGGAAATATGCTCGGCGATGGGGATTTGTCGCAGTGGCTATTACTGCTGGAGGCACCGAGCGCCCTCGGCCCGGCGGATCGAGGACGAGGGAATCAAGGGGGCGATCCTGAAGGTACACAAAGAGGCCAAGGGCCGCTATGGGCATCGGCCAATGCACCGCCATCTGAAGGATGATGAGGGCATCGATTGCGGCCGTGACCGGGCTCTGCGTCTGATGCGTGAAATGGGAATCAAAAGCACCCAGAGTAAACGCTTTAAGCCATTAAAAACCAACAGTAACCATCCCTATGGTTACAGCCCCAATGTGCTTAAAAAGCATGGCCAGCCGACCCATATCGACGAGGTCTGGGTGGCGGACACGACCTACCTACGGACCCTGGCCGGTTGGATGTACTTGGCCACGGTGATGGACCTGTTCAGCCGACGCCTGCTGGGCTGGAGCGTTTCCAACCACAACGACGCGAAGCTGGTTGGCAAGGCCCTCAAAGCCGCGGCCATGACCCGCGGCACACTGCGCACCGGGATTATTCATCACAGCGATCGGGGCAGCCCCTACGCCAGCGACGACTATCAGAGGCTGGTCTCTGAACTAGGCATGAAGCCGAGCATGAGCGCCCAAGGCAACTGCTACGACAACGCGGCCATGGAATCGTTCTACGGCCGCTTCAAGACCAGCACGATTCGAGGCCGCCACTTTGCCGACGAGCGCGAACTGCGATCAACTGTCTTCGAATACGTGGAAATCTTCTACAACCGATATCGCAAACATTCCTCTCTGAGTTACCAAAGCCCAGTCCAATTCGAGGAAAATATTTGCCCCCCATGGGGGGCAACGAGAAAACAAAACCCTTTACCAAAACAAGCCGCCTGACACACTAATCAATAAACAATGAATATAAGAGAATCCCGTGTCCAACAAATCCAGTACACGTCATAGCGGCAATCTGAGTTACAAAGGACACCATGGTCCACGCAAAATCGTAAAAGCCCCCATTGATTGGATTTCATCACTTTTTGAGCCTGTCAATGAATGAGGCTATAATTCTTGCAGACTCATACCCTCTGGGACAGGGGGCTTATTTCGCAGCTTTCTGTGAATCCCCTTGCCGTGGATTCCGATTGAAGTCAGATTGCCAAACGGGGACACCGACTAATGCCAAAGATTGACTGGCTGTCCCTGGGCCGCCTACCAAGCAGGGCGGCCCTTTCTTTTATCCCGCTCAAAGGCAGCAACGCATGATCGACCCGTAGGGCCTGAGACCACTTAGGACAGCCGCTAGCATGGGTGTAAACCGAAATAGGGTATATGGTAGCCTTTTAAGCATAAAAGGCCCGTAATCGCTTATAAAATACGGATTATACCCCACTTTTCATATACCCTTTTAAGTTGCCGCGGAGAGAGAGGACTTCTACCGATCCTGAGCTTCATATATTTATCAAATTAAATTTGACACAAAATGAATGGTGGTTGCCCCCGATGTTTCATTCTGGGCATTCACCCCCTAAACCGCCAAAATTCCCTTGGAACAAGCCAGCCGCGCCCGGTAGTTCCCCTTTTTAAGGAACGGTATGAGGGTAAGGCGGAAGCTCCATGAACATGGAAGTCCTAACGGTAAATGTGTGGCCCAAAATCGGCCTCATAATAAGGAGAAACACTACCCCCGGGCGTGGTGACCGAATCGATCCCCATTCGGTCCTCATCCGTAATATCCACCTCCAGCGCCTTGAGATTGTCCTCCAGCTGCTCCAGGGTGCGCGGCCCGATGATCGGACTGGTCACACCCGGCTGCGCCATAACCCAAGCCAAGGCATATTGCGACGAAGACACGCCTTTTGCTTCCGCCATGGACTTAATGGCCGCGGCCGTATCCAAAGCCGCATCGTTACAACGTAGATTTTTACCTTTATTCGGGTTGTCAAAGCGGGAGCCTCCCGGCGGTGGCCGGCCTTTAGCGTACTTGCCCGTGAGAATCCCTCCAGCAAGAGGGCTCCAGGGAATTATCGCCATGCTATAGGTCCGCGCCATAGGCAGGAGTTCTCGCTCAATGCGGCGGTCAAGTAAATTATAAGGAGGCTGCTCGCACACAAACCGGTTTAACCCCAGCTCCTTGGCCACCCATAGCGACTCCATAACTTGCCACGCCGCATGGGTGCTTGTTCCAATGTAACGCACCTTACCCGCGCGGATCAGGTCGTCCAGCGCACGCAATGTCTCATCTATGGGGATATTCGACTGAGGGCGGTGAATCTGATAAAGGTCGATCCAGTCCGTCTGCAAACGCTTCAAGCTGGCATCGCATTGCTCGATGATATGCCGGCGCGAGTTCCCCTGCATGTTGGGATCATCGTCCGCCATCACTCCATGCACCTTGGTGGCCAGGAAAACACGGTTGCGCTGTCCGTTGCGCTTGAGCGCCTCGCCCGTGATTTCCTCACTCCGGCCCCGGCCGTAAACATTGGCCGTATCCAGAAAATTAAGCCCCGCGTCGAGTGCGCGGTCGATGATACGGTAGGAATCCTCCGGATCGGTTTTCCTGCCAAACATCATGCACCCGAGGCATAACGGGCATACTTTCACGCCAGTGCGTCCAAAATTTCGGTAATTCATAATATAATCGGTATTTCCAATATGATGAGTATGAATCGTTAAAATTATTGACCTCTGACCTTTGGAGCTTTCGAGTGATTTTTGCTCCTTTAAATACGTATTGGCAATCGTTTTTTCTTGGTATCTGCCAGGTCGATTAGTGTGTCTTCGGCCTTCTTTGGACAAGATCAGGCAACAGAAAGCAGAACTTCAAAAAGCTGATAATCCAGACTACTGGACATACTACCCTTGCACCCCCTGAAAATTCAGGAGCCTTTTTGTCTTGCTGCCATTTTAAGGAAGATACCTGGTCCATGAATTTCCCTAAGCATTTTCCGACGAAGGGCCACAGCCATTTTAAAGGCTTTTTCCTCCCCGTATTTGCGGACGGAGATTGAAGATGTTTTCTGTACTCCGGGGGAAGGGCTCCAAGTCACCGTGTAACATTCATTAATGGTACCGTGACGAGTTCGTAAAGCTAAGCGGCTGACTCCCAAAACTCCGGTAGTATTTCGGGTATTACGAGAAATGATCCACCGCCCCTGAGACTTGGTGCGCTTGGTGGGAATTTGCGCTAGCTTTTCGTGGAGTTCATCCCGATACTGACGGGCTTCTTTCTGCGCCTTTCTTTTGCCCCTGCACTTCAGGTCGCTGAAAGATTTGGAATAGATTTTACCGTTTTTATACCCATTCACATCCCATCTGTGATTTGAACCCGAATCAACGCGGGTGATTCCTTTATTTCTTGGGTTTTTTCTTTTTCCTTTAGCCATGACCTAGCCCGGAAATTTCATAAAAAAAGTATCGCTGATATGCTTATCTGCTGATATACAGCAGGATAGATTAAACATTAAAGCAATATCAGCGATGACAAAAAGTAAACAATTAGAACTACAGTTGACAAGGGTAAAAGGCCGCCGTGTGCGGGTTGATTTTAAGGGCGGTGAGGTTACTTCGGATGCCGGGCTGCTTTTGATCCGGGAAGTGGATCGGCGGTTGGGCTTGACCGAGCAAGCGGCCCGGCAATTAGTAGACAAACGGCAGAAGGGCAAAGTGCGCCATGAGATGCTGGCCATGATCCGGCAGCGCGTTTACGGGCTGGTGGCGGGCTATGAGGATTTGAACGACTTTGACACCCTGCGCCGCGATCCTTTGTTGCAAACGGTAACGGGGCGCACTGAAGCGTTGGCCAGCGCGCCGACTTTGTGTCGTTTTGAAAACGGGCAGGATCGGCGGGCAGCCTTTGCCCTGAACGAGTTGCTGGTCGAACAGTTCATCGGATCCTTTGCCGAGGAACCCGAAGAGATCATCCTGGACTTTGACGCCACCGACAATCCGGTGCACGGGCTCCAGGAGGGACGTTTTTTCCACGGTTATTATGATCATTACTGTTTTTTGCCGCTGTATGTTTTTTGCGGCGATCAGCTTCTGGTGGCCTACCTGCGGCCCAGCAAGATCGATGCGAGCAAGCATGCCGGGGCCATCCTCAAATTGCTGGTTAAACGGATTCGCCAAAGCTGGCCCCATACGCGGATTATTTGGCGTGCCGACAGCGGATTCTGCCGGGATCGGATTCTCTCGTGGTGCGAGCGCAACGAGGTTTATTTTATAGTGGGAACGGCCCGCCATGCACGCTTGCAGCAAGCGGCCCGGCAGTTGCAGGAGCAAGCCAAACAATGGTTTGAGGGTAGCGGCAAAAAGCAACGGCTGTTTCAGCACTTCGAGTATGGGGCAAAATCGTGGCGGCGCCAACGCCTTATCATCCACAAAGCCGAACACACCGCACAGGGGTCCAACCCGCGCTTCGTGGTGACGAACCTGCCGGGCGATCCCCAAGAGCTTTACGACAAAGTATACTGTGGCCGCGGTGAGATGGAGAACCGGATCAAGGAACAGATGCAATTGTTCAGCGAACGCACCAGCGCGCATAAATGGTGGGCCAACCAGTGGCGATTGCTCTTGTCGGGGCTGGCCTACACCTTGATGGAAGCCTTGCGCCGGTTCGCATTAAAAGGGACGAAGTGGGCGCGGCTCCAATGCCACAGTCTACGGCTAAAATTAATCAAGATCGGAGCGGTCATCGTGCGCAACACCCGAACGATTCACTTTCATCTAAGTGAAAGTTATCCATGGGCCAGTCTTTTCAACCATGCGGCCCGCCGGTTGGTGCCAACCTAAAGGGCGCATTGGCGCTGCCCCCGGCGCTACCGAACCAATGGGGGAAAGGGGGAAGTGTCTCTACACCCTGAAAAACACCTCAAAATCAAGACGATCCGCCCAAAATACAAAGAAATCCATCTCCATCTCCAATAGCAATAACGAGCCAAACTTTACCCTTCATGAAATATCCGGGCTAGCTGATTTAATGATCAGATGCCTAATTATTTATTGTACCCCTTACAAAATGCTTTGGCAATCGTCAACCCAGCCTTTCAGGCAAAAAAACATCGGGTCAATGGGCAACTGGCCCTTTATCCTCACCCCTATGGTTGATGCCCAAACGCCTATCTAACGATAGCTTTTAAAAATCGTGTATCCAGAGGTCGCATCCTCTAGGGGTCTTTTCAATGCAGGTGTATCCGGCTCTCTTGAACTCACGGAGCATCCCCGGGCGCATGAGCTTGATATTCTGCGTTTCGATTGCTATGCCTTCCGGCTTGTCTTTGATCTTCAGACCGCGAAAATGTTCGCGAGTTTTCCTTTCCATAAACCGCGCCATACCTGACACGCGATCGGCCGGCTGGACAAACATTCTGTAGGTATAGTATTGCTGGCCGGGATTTAGCATGAATGGGTAAACCGTTGACACACCGGCAAGCCGCCCAGCCTTATTTCTGGCAATTGAGGCAACCTGGGAAACCCGCGCTCTCGCCTCTCGAAGATTCATCAAGCCCTGGATGCCCATCCAAAAGTCAACCAATTCTTGAGCGAGTTCAGAATCGACCTGGCCGTAAACGCACAAGATTCGATAGCCACTGTAGGTATATTCCACGCCTCTAACTTTTCCGTTGGCCTGACAATACTTTCAATTCAATAACGGGAAATACAGAAGCGAAGGCGGCAATTCAGGCCGGACTGCAAGCAAGTTCGAGTTGCGCCTAATTCGTGCCAAGAATCGAATTTCTCAGGCTCAGGCTTGCAGAAGCTCAGGCTTGTTCATTTTCCAGGCGGCAGCGCCAGCCAGCAGGGTCATCAAGACGATGATGCCCCATTCGTTTAGTGTGGGGATGACCTGATTCGCAGCACCGCCGGTTGTCGCCCCTGCCAGGATGGGTTCTCCCGGCACTTTTTCCCAGGCCCAGTCGATGATTTCTACCGAACTGCTGTCTGCCGCAACACTGACCTGGACCCAGCCGAAGTGTTCGCCCGTGGCATTCGTAAACCGGACGCCGATGTACTTGTTTCCCGCATCGGGGAAATTGCCATCACCATATTTGGTGCCAAGTATTTTCTGGCTTGCTCTCCAGGTTCCAGGCCCGGCAAGGAAGGTGGTGGTGTCGTTGACAATATTGTAGTTGCCGCTCAAGGCCTTGACATAATTAGTGCCGCCAGGAGAGGCAATGGCCTCCGCATCAATATTGGCGGTGCCAAATTTCTGTGGTGAGATAAAAGCTTTATCGACGCTGTAAATGTTGCTGTTATAAAAAATCGTGTAAAAGCTTTGGATTATATCCAAGTCAGTAACGCCATCATCGTCTAAATCGATGTTCTCAGTTCTGTCCGTCACCAAAATATTCCGCAGGCCGTTGTACTGTATGGTAGCTTCTGCCGCAGGTGCGATGGCCAGGGCAGCGCCACCGGCGGCGGCACTAGCCAAGGCGAGATTTCCGGTCCTGGCCGGGCCTTTCCCCGCCGCAAGAGCCGATGCCTGGTAGGCATCCAGTTTGTCCTTTAAATCACTGATTTTCTTAACTGCTGGCTTTTTCTTCATCATGTAGGAGATTTTTGGGGTGAACAGACAGACTTGTACATTCTGGGGTGTCAATTAGACTGAATTATCATATAGTTTAGATGAAATAATAAGTCAACAAAAAATGCCCTTACGGGATTTCCTGCATATCAGGTGAAACATCTAGGCAGGTTCTTCCCCCCCTTTCAGAAAAAATTTTGATCGGCATTTGAATAATACGTTTATGCTTCCTGAAAGTCCCTTTTGTAAAATTTCTGGGATAGACAGATTGACCAATACGTAGATCGCCATCTGAGAAATGTATCGACCCCCCCCCGCCCCCTTCGGCAGTCCTGACATTTTCCTATCAAAAAACAGCCATTCCTATCAAATTTATGGCCGTTCCTTGCCGTTTAGTTCCTTTCAATGCTCAAACGGTGGATGGCCTGTAAGCCAGTAAATAAGCGGGATGTCCGATAAATAAAGGGCTGGAAGCCGATTTACGATTAACCCACGTTGACGGTTTGCGAAACCGTGGAACGTTTAATCAATTTGCGCGCGGCTTCGTTCATGGGATCTATTTCCAGAATCCTGTCGCCCATTTTTTCGGCTTCTGATAAACGGCCCAAGGCGAGACTCGCATTACCCAAAGCGAGTAGATTGGCTACACTGCGGGGTTGGCTCAGGAGAATTTCTTGCCGGGCGAAAAGCGCCGTTTCGGCAAATCCAAGGGACTGCGCAGTGGAAGCCAGCAATTGGTTGGCTCTAATGCTGTCCGGCTGGCGGCATAATATTTTTTCCGCACTATTTAAGACCAAATAAGGATATTTGCTTAATAAATACTTTCCCAAAAGAAAATCGGCCCACGAAAAAACGAATTTTATTATAACTGCCAATCTATAGGTGCCGGATAAGCAATTTTCTTTCTGCGCCTTGCGTAATATTTTTCGCACCGCAAGACAGCCCGGTTGACGGCGAATGACATGCCTGCAAATATCGACGGCATACCATGGTTGACCGCTGTCAATCGCCAGGCTGGCCTTTTTAACCTGCAATTGAAGGCGAGGCTCCAATCCCAAAAAATCGATTTCCTTTATTGAGGTGTTCACTGCCACGGTCGGTATTTTATATTATCAAGTTCAACTTAACTAAATCTAACCACAGGGCAAGTGTTCGGCAACGGATTTTTCCAGCCTGGCCATCCAGTTTAGTATCTGTTCCCTGTTTTCGCCTTCGACCAGGAGCCGGAGCAAGGATTCAGTGCCCGAGTAGCGCATCAATAACCTGCCTGTTCCTACCATTTCTTTTTCCAGTTCCTCTACTATGTCGGTAAACTCAGGAACCCCGTCGAATGGAATTTTTCGGGCCACTTTGATATTTTTTTTAATTTGCACCTGTAATTGCACACAGCGTCGCAATTGGGATAGTGGGCGGCCTGTCTCTTTCATCACTTCCAGAACTTTGAGAGCAGCATAAAGCCCGTCAGCGGTCGGGAAATGATCGGGAAAAATAATATGACCGGAGGATTCTCCGCCCAGGGAACATTTCTCTTCCATCATTTTATGCACCACGTTGCGGTCTCCCACAGCCACGCGTTCCACCCGGATTCCGGCCCTGTTGAGCGCTTTATTCAAACCAAGGTTGCTCATGATCGTTACCACTACAACTTCTCCACACAGCTTTCCTTGTTTTAGGGCGTGCAATGCCAATAATGTCAGCGCCTCATCGCCATCAAGCACGGATCCCTCTTCATCGCACAGGACCAAGCGGTCGCCATCGCCATCAAAGGCAATCCCAAGGCGAGCGCCTTCGTCCAGCACCCGCCGAGCTAGTATTTGGGGATGCTCAGAACCGCAACCGTCGTTGATATTACCGCCATTCGGCTCATCACCCAAAGTAATGATGTCGGCTCCGAGACGGCCAAAAGCTATCGGCGCGGACTGGCAAGCGGCCCCATTGGCCATATCGATAACGATTTTCCATCCCTTGAAATCTCCCTTTGAAAACAAGGAACCCACTGATTCGAGATAGCCATCTCTAATGGTGACAGGTTGCGGTGGTTCGCTCTTATCAAAAGAAACTACACTACACTCGGAGAGGGATTTTGTAATTTCCCTTTCAGCCTCAACATCCAATTTTCTCCCCTCCTTGGAAAGAAACTTTATGCCGTTATCGGAAGCTGAATTATGAGACGCTGTGATGACGGCACCAAAATCCGCACCATTGTTAAAAACTTCCATAGCCAAGGCAGGAGTAGGTATAATACCGATATTTTTGACATCGTAAACACCTGATGCATTTAAGCCTGTAATTAATGCTTTAGATAGTTCCTCGCCCGAGGCACGGGTGTCCCTGCCGATGACCACCTTTGGTTTTTCGATACCCCCTACATCTTTGTCGCATAAGTATATACCAACCACATAACCCAATTTCGTAAAATACTCAGGATTGATGAATTCGCTGCCGAATTCACCGCGCAATCCGTCCGTTCCAAAGATGTTTTCGCTCATGACGCGTAGAAATCTCGAGCCTTTTGCAGCCAGGCCTTGAGAGTTCCACCCAGGACGATTTCCCTGGCCAGGGTGAAGCCTTCATTCTTGCCGTAAATCCAGAAGGCCGTCCCGGCATTGTAAAGAATGGTGTCGAGGAGTCCCTTTTTGCTCTTTCCATCAAGGAGGCGGTAAAGAATTTCGAGGTTTTCTTCGGCCGATCCGCCAGACAGATCGGACTTTTGGCATTGCTCGAAACCGGACACTTCGGGCCTCCACATGGCATCCACATCAGCCAACTGCCCCACCCCGGCGACGCGGTTTTCACAAACGCAGGTCAACTCATCCATGCCTCCCCCATCCGGCATGTGCCCAAAAACGACGAGGCCGCGCTTGACGCCCAGGGAATCGAGGGAACGAGCCACCGGATAAACCCATTTCTGGGAGTAAACGCCCATCATGATATAAGCCGGAGCGGCCGGGTTGATGAGTGGTCCCAGGAGATTGAAAATGGTTCGCTCGCCCTTCTCCGCCAATTCCCGCCGGACCGGCATTATTTCCTTAAAAGCAGGATGATAGGCGGGAGCAAAAAGAAAACCATAATTGAGGGCCTCCATGGATTCCCGTAATTTCCGGGTATCGGCTTCGATATTCAGGCCCAGTGCGACCAAAAAATCGGCGGCGCCGCTTTTCGAGGTGATGGAGCGATTGCCATGCTTGATTACGGGAATATCGGCGGCCGCCAGGATGAAAGAAACCACCGTGGAAATATTGAAACTGCCGGAGTGGTCTCCCCCCGTGCCGACAACATCAATGGCCTCCCCGGAATAATCTTGAAGACCGGGATCGCGCGCCAATTCCCTGAATACCTTGGCAAATGAAGCCACCTCGGACGCGGATTCGCCTTTTTTGGAAAGTTCGAGCAGGAAATCCTTCTTCAACTTAGCCGGAACTTCGGTGGAAGCAAGCTGCCGGGCAGCATCTTCGGCCTGCTCATCAGTCAATGAAACGCCTTCGGAGAGGGTGGCAATTAGTGTTTCCAATTTATTTAGCAGTCAGAGTTGTCCCATTGTCATCGTGTTTCATTCTCAACAGGCTCTACTCACGGGACACCTCTTGCTCAAGACAAATTCTGCAAAACTGGCCCCCGGAGCCGATAAAAATATTCCTGTCCAAAACCGGCAATAGTTGTTTTCCTTACCCCAAAAAATTTCAGACCGTGTATTATAGCTTCAGGTGTTCTTGTTATATTGTCTCATTCTTTCTTTTGCTGGGAACGGCTGCGATTGGCCAGGAAATGACAGAAACCGCCCTGGAAACCGAATCTGGCGACCCCCAAGCGGTTCTATCCTACCGGGAAGCCTTGGTCTTGGGCCTGGTTGAGGGCCTGACGGAATTTCTGCCCGTCTCATCGACTGGCCATCTAATACTGGCCGGCGACCTCCTGGGGTTGAAGGAGGGGGAGCCCGAGGGCAGCTCCAACGCGGTCAAAGCAGCCGTTGACGCTTACAGCATCGTCATTCAATTCGGGGCCATAGCCGCAGTCACCCTGGTTTACTGGAGCAGAATCGTCTCTATCTTTCTTGGTTTGGCCGGCAAAAGCAGGAACGGCCTGCTATTGGGGAGAAACCTTCTGGCGGCTTTTGTGCCCGCGGTGGTCATAGGATTGCTGCTCGAAGATATTATCAGTGCCTACCTGTTCCACAACTTCACCGTGGCCGCCGCTTTGATGGCCGGTGGCTTGCTTATTTTTTATATGGACTGGTGGCAAAAGCGCAAAAGCCGCTCATCGCCCGAAGAGGATGTGCAAATTTATGAACTCACCTTGCGGCAATCCGTTCTGGTGGGGCTTTTTCAATGCGTGGCCCTGTGGCCGGGAGCAAGTCGCTCCCTTATGGCCATTGTCGGTGGCTGTGTGGTCGGGCTGAAACCCTGGCGGGCGGCCGAATTCAGTTTTTTGCTGGGCTTGCCGACCTTGACCGGGGCCGCTTTTTACAAAGGACTCAAGGCAGGTCCGGAAATGATGGATGTATTAGGCTTTGGGCCCCTCGTTGTCGGCTGCCTGGCGGCAACCGTATCGGCCGGCCTGAGCGTAAAATGGATGGTGAGTTATCTGACCCGGCACGGTCTTTCCATTTTCGGTTACTATAGAATCGCATTGGCCCTATGGATCTTCGTTTATTTAATCTGAAATCGCCCGGTTTTACAGCCGTATGAACCCTTGCAGGACAATAAAAAGCGATTCATTTAGAGGTGAAAACTTAGCTTGACGAGGGATACTGCGATCGTAGAATCGGCCTCTTTTCTAAATTCAACCTGGCTCTCGCAGGTCCGACAGAAGCCAACTTCATTATTTTCAATCGCAGGAAAGATCCATGGCCACACCTAAACGAAAACATTCCAAACAACGAAGCCGCAAGCGTCGCGGGGCCAACCGCTTTCAGGCCCCCCAGCTTTCCAAAGATTCGACCGACGGCACACTTTTCCGACCGCATCGGGTCAACCCGGCCAATGGGATGTACCGGGGCCGCCAAATCCTCGACATCGAAGTCTAACCCTTCTACCAACCCCATATATTGCCGGAAAGGGGCGAGGCACTATATCTCCTCTCTTTCTTTTCCCTGATTTTGATGCCCTAAACATTCGGGTGGAAATGGCTGCAAATAAAGTCCATGAAGGAATTGCCATAGACGCAATGGGTGGAGACCTCGGCACCGCTGAGGTCGTGCGCGCCGTGGTCCTGGCCTTCGAGCAAATAAAAAACCTTGGACCGATTGTCCTGGTGGGCAAGGAGCGGCTCCTGCAAAGGCTGATTCAGGTGGCCGGTTTGGCGGACGAGCCGAGACTGAGCATTTTTCCCGCGACTCAAGTCATCGGGATGGGTGAAAAACCCATTAAAAGCCTCAAGCAGAAAAAGGATTCCTCCCTCGTCAGAGCCATAGAACTGGTCAAGGAAGGCAAATGCCAAGCAGTCATCAGTTGTGGAAACACGGGCAGCCTGATGGCGGGCAGTACCCTTAAAATAAGGCCCTTGCCGGGGGTGGAAAGACCAGCCCTGGCCGCAATCATGCCGGCCAAAAAGGAACTTTTTCTCATGCTCGACGCCGGCGCCAACCCCATGGCCAAGCCCGAGCACCTGGTGCACAATGCCATACTCGGCCACCACTACAGCAAAGTTGTGATGGGAAAAACAAAACCACGCATCGGTTTGTTGAGCAATGGCTCTGAGGAAACTAAGGGAAACGAATTGGTGCAAAACACTCACAAACTGCTTAAGCAACTGGGCTCCCTGATCAATTACGAGGGTCCCATCGAAGGTTTTGAAGTTTTCAACAACAAGGTGGATGTCATCGTTACCGATGGATTTACGGGAAATGTAATGTTAAAGTCCTGTGAATCGCTGGTTCTTTCCATGAGTGATTTTTTGAAGGAGGAAATCGTAAAAAATCCCATTAGACTGACCGGTGCGCTTTTATCCAAAGGCGCTTTTAAAAACGTGCGGGACCAGTTCAATCCTGATAATTACGGCGGTGCGCCGCTTCTCGGGCTAAATAGCCATGTGCGTAAATCACATGGATCAAGCAATCGATTCGCCATCATGAACGCCATCCGGGTGACTCAGGAAGTGGTGGCCAATGACTACAATTCCAAAGCCCTGACCGATATCAAGAGGGCCAATGAAATAATAAAAGAGGGACGCAAGGAAGGGCAGCGCTAACTGGCCGCCCACCAAAAGTCTGAATAATAATGGAGCAAAGCGCCTTGACACCATGTCGTTTTGTATGCGTTTTTTTTAACCCGCCCCCAAAACAGGCAACGGCAAATAATGATTAACGGCAAAGATTCATCCATTATTTTTGGGGGAATCGGTTCCTATGCCCCACAGAAGATTCTCAGCAATCAGGAACTGGCTAAAATCGTCGATACATCCGACGAATGGATCCGCAGCAGAACGGGCATCCGGGAACGGCGCATCGCCCAAAATGGCGAATCTTGCTCGGACATGGGAGCCCGCGCCGCCCGTGCCGCTATAGCGCAAGCCAATTTAAAACCGGAGGATATCGACCTTCTCATCGTGGCCACGATGACCCCGGACATGCTTTTTCCCTCAACCGCCTGTATCATCCAGACGAAGCTGGGGCTAAGGAACATCCCCTGTTTCGATGTAGGGGCGGCCTGCTCGGGTTTTCTCTATACTCTGGAAATCGGCTGCCAGATGATGAAATCGGGCGACTACCGAAATGCCCTCATCATCGGGGCGGAAAAACTCTCCAGCATACTGGATTGGCAGGACCGCTCCACCTGCGTCTTATTCGGCGACGGGGCCGGAGCAGTGGTTTTGACATCCGTGGACAGACCCGGGATCGGCATCCTCGGGACGAGTCTGGCAGCCAACGGAGCGGATGGAAAAATCCTCAACATGCCGGGCGGGGGCAGCAATGAGCCAGCCACCACGAAAAGCGTTCTGGAACGCCGCCACTACCTCAAAATGATGGGCCGCGAGGTTTTCAAAATTGCCGTGCGGGTAATGGAACAAAGCGCCTTGGATCTTCTTGTCCGCCATAACATAAAACCCGAGGAGGTGGATTGCATTATCCCTCACCAGGCCAATATGCGAATCATCGAACTGATGTCCTCCCGGATGGGCCTGCCCATGGAAAAATTTCCCATCAACCTCGATCGTTATGGCAACACCTCGGCCGCATCCATACCCCTGGCCCTGGATGAAGCTTACCAGGAGGGCAGGATAAAAAGTGGAGATTACGTGCTCCTGATCGCTTTCGGCGCCGGGTTGACCTGGGCCTCTTCTTTAATCAAATGGCATTGAGTATTCCAAGCATGACGCAACGCTTCATTTTAGCTATAATAATCATCTGCTTTGCCTCCGCCATGGCGGTGGAAGGGGCATTGCTGGGAAAAAAGAAAAAAGAGATCCTGGACATCATCCAACAGGATGAGCTGGCCTTGAAATTGCTCAATAAAGCGGAGGAAGCCGAAGAGGCCGGCAGAAGAAAATCCGCCATCAAGCAATACAAGTTAATATTTAAAAAATACGCTAATTCCTACTACAGCCCTGAAGCGCTCTACCGCGGCGCCAAATTACGTGCCCAACAGGGCAAATGGAAAAAAGCATATGAATCCTTTAATACGGTCGTCGTCTATTACCCCCATTATGAGAAATTCAATGCCATTTTGCAGGAACAATTCGACATCGCAAACACCATTGCTACAACAAAAACCTCCCGCTTCTTTGGCGTCATACCGTTTTACAACTATGACGCTTCGATCAAATATTTTGAGGTCCTCATCGCCAATGCCCCCTACAGCGATTTCGCCCCGCTTTCCCTTTTTCAGGTAGCCCTCATTCACAAGAAAAGGGGGCGGGAGATAAGGGCCATCGACGCATTTGATCGTCTTGTCAACAACTACCCTAAAAGCATGCTGGCCCCGGACGCCTACCGGGAACTGGCCGATACCTTTGCCTCCCTCGTGGCCGGGCCCAAATACGATCAAGGGGCCACCCGCGAAGCCATTGCCAATTACAAGGACTACCTCATTCTCTTTCCAGACGATAATCTGGTGGAGGCGGGAGAAAAAGGCCTCCAGGAAATGGAGGATACTTTCGCCAAAAGTAAACTGGAAATGGGGGAATTTTATTATAAGAAACGCAAAAATTACGAGGCCGCCAGGATTTTCTTCAACGAAGCCATCACGGTGGCGCCAAACTCCAATAGCGCCCAGCATGCCCGTGATTACCTGGCTGTGATGCCGGAACCGGCTACCCCCGTCGAAGGCACGGAGGTAATCGTGGCAGCCGCCCAACCGGCTACCCCCGTCGAAGGCACGGAGGTAATCGTGGCAGCCGCCCAGGATGATTCCAGCAAGAGAGGATTGATCCGGCGTATGCAATTTTGGAGGAATAGTCAATCCGGCGAGATCCAGACGAACCTGGAGGAAGGTTCCGTCATCGAAGTCGCATCGGTCGAATCGCAATCCAGTGAATCGACGGAAAATACCGTCGATAGCGAAACCGCTCCGGCAGATGAAGATCCCTCCCGCGGCGTCTTCAACAGGATGGTATTTTGGAGAAAGGACCAGAAAAGGGAATCTCCCGTTTCGGATGAATAATTGAATAATCCCGGTAGAAAACCTGCTCCCGGGGCAGTCCCGGAGAGACCTCGCATCCCGAAAACTGGAGGGTTGCTCCTATCCATATATTTTTTATTATCAATATTATTAAATGGATGCGCCAGTTACCGGCTCGGCCCTCCGGCAGACCTTCCTTTTCGCACCTTGCACGTGGATTTGTCGCAAAACCAATCCACCGCTCCCCAGGCCCAGGCTCTCTTGACCCGTAACCTGATCGAGGCCTTCCTGCGCGATGGCAGGCTGTCGATCGCAAATATAGACAGGGCGGAGGCCACCTTGCGCGTGACCCTATCCCATTTCAACCGCCGCTTCGCCGCCACACAGGAGGCCGACACGGCTCTAGGCCGGTCCTTCGCCTTGACCCTGGAAGCCACTGCCACCTTGGTGGACAACGCCAGTGGAAAAACTTATTTCAGAGATCGAATATTTACTGCCGATGATATTGCCTACGCGGACAGCGGGCTTAACCAGGCGGAATACCAGGCCATACCGCGATTGGCCCAAAACCTTGCCAACAAAATTAAGGATAGCGTAGTCAATACCTGGTAATAATCAGATAAAGACACCAGCCCCCTGACTTCTGTCTCCTTGCCCCACCTTCTTCTTCACCGCCAAAAACAACGTAAAGAAAATGAGTCCCCATGCGCCCATCCTGGCTCCCTCCATCCTGGCCGGCGATCACGCCAACCTGGCCGCCAGCATAGATATCGTAGCGCAAACCGGGCTAAGATGGACGCACCTGGATATCATGGATGGACACTTCGTCCCCAACCTGTCGTTCGGCCCGCAAACGGTAGCCGACTTACGTAGAGTAAGCGATCTCTTTTTCGATGTCCATTTGATGTTGGATGAACCTCAGCGCTATGTGGAGGCCTTCGCCAAGTCCGGGGCCAACCTCATCAGCATCCATGTGGAAACCACCTGCCCGATTGTGGAAACCCTCGAAAAAATCCGGAAATTGGGCTGCCAAAACGGCATTGTTCTGAATCCCGACACACCGGCTGAATCCATACGGTTATTCCTGGACAAAGTGGACCTGGTCCTGGTCATGACCGTGCAGCCCAGCTTCGGTGGCCAAAGCTTCCGCCACGATGTTCTCGATAAAATCAGCCTCATCAATCGCTGGCGCAGAGACAGCTCCCTTCCATTCAGGCTCGAAGTGGACGGAGGCATCAATGTTCAAACTGCACCCTTGTGCAGGGATAGCGGCTGCGATACTTTTGTCGCCGGCACGGCCTTTTTCAAAGCCGCCGACAAGCTTAAATTTGCACGGTCCATCGAAAATTAGGCGGTCGCACCTAATACCCGGATTTTAAATCTGTAAATCCGCTAATTGCCATTAAAGAGACCGGCCAACCGGTCGAATTATTTGAAGGCTCTCCTGTTGAATCAACCGGACCGGGGGCATTTTCCAGCCCTCATTATCTCCATGAGGATAGATCAAAAACGCATTCTTACAACCGCCCCCCTTTTCCTGGCCAAGGACATCAAACAGGGAAAAGAGCGCGGCTCCCTTTTGATCCTCAAAAATATTCCCCACCAGACTTACCTGACGGTTGACAAGGCTCAGTGGCGGGTGCTGCATCATTTTAAAAAACCCACGCCGGTGGCGGACGTCATCCCCAGTCTCATCCTAAATCGCCATTGCCCACCCTTGCGCAGCTTATACGAATTGATTCTCAAGGCCGCCAAAGCGCAAATCCTGGTCGAGGAGGAGACAGTCCCGGGAAACGTCAAGGCAGTCAACTGGAGGTGGCTGGTCGGGGGCGAGTTTTCGCGTATTCTGGGAGCGGGATTCATCCTCTTTGGCCTCATTAGTTTGATCGTTACCGGCAACAGCATGGAACTACCGCGCCATTCCTGGGAAATCCTGATCGGTTTCGGGCTCATCAGTTCGTCCTTAAGTCTCGGATATGTTCTATCCGCCAGCGTTATGCGGGGCCTCGACTGCGAGGTTTACCGCCCGCATATTCACTGGAAAACACCGGTCCCGCATTTTCGGGTCGATATAGAAGATTCTCACATGGGAGGCAAAGAGTGCGAACTGGGGGTGACCCTGATGAGAATGGCCCCGCTTTTCCTCATTTCCGGCCTCTGCAATCTCTATTACCCGGCCCTGGCTTATGTCATACTGCTCGGTATGTTTTTCATAACGCAGCCTTTTTTTGAAAGCCCCGCCCTAGGCTTTTGGTCCGCTCTTTTCCGGAAGGTTCGCTTGTCCACTTCCCACGATTTTCTCTTTGTCCAGAACAAGCTCCTGTGGGCGGTCATCAATTCCAAGGTAAAATTCGTGGAAAAAAAATACCTCCTGATTTACGCCCTTTATACGATTACCTGGCTCGTACTCATCTTTGGCATCAATTTGCGCATCTTTGACATCAACGGAACCGCTTTGGGTAGTGTATAAAAAAAGAATGTTATTTTGTATTTTTAGCTGTACAAATAGCGTTAGGCAGTTTATTCTTAGTGCATGGTTACTAAAATTATTAATTGTCGGCACTGTGGAAGTGAAAATATCATTAAATTTGGCAAGACGCCCAACCATAAACAGCGCTACCGCTGCCATGATTGTGGTAAACAAAGCCGCGAAAACCCCACAGTGAAATACACCGAAGAGCAAAAAGAAATGATCCTTCGAGTCTATCAGGAACGCAGCAGTCTACGCGGTTTACAGCGCGCCTTCGGGGTGAGTCCCAACACCGTTTTGAGTTGGTTAAAAAAAACGACAATCGCTGCGACCGCTCAAAAGCACGATTCTTGCGGCCCGCCGCCATGATGTCATTGAACTGGACGAACTGTGGTCTTTTGTGGGGCGCAAGAGCGATGCCCAATGGGTTTGGATCGCTCTTTGCCGACGCACCCGTCAAATCCTCTCCTATGCCATTGGGCCTCGGGATTGGTATCGTTGCCGGGAACTTTACGAGCGTCTGCCACGGGCCTACAAAAGATGTGCCACCTACAGCGACTTTTGGAGCACTTATGATGAAGTCTTTCCTCATAACCGATCCGTGGGAAAAGAAACCGGTGAAACGGCCCATGTGGAACGATGGAACAATACCCTGCGCCAACGACTGGGTCGTTTCACACGCAAAACCCTCTCCTTTTCCAAGCTTAAGAGTATGCATGAAACCTGTCTGAGACTTTTCATTCATCAATATAATCAAGAATTAGCCACCATTCCTACTTAATACACTACCCCGCTTTGCTGGTTGAATTTTATCATGCCGGGAAATTGAAAATCGTCAGCCTGGTCCTCTTGGGTATAGTGGGAGGGCTTGTTTTGATCTCCGGTTTTTTGGGACTGTGGATTTTACTGAAAAATATCTACCGGCTTTTGCAGAGCATCACCGTTAAAAGCAGGCAGCGATTCAAGAGCGTCGAGGTGGAAGATTTTTCCCGGCAGACCATCATCGACGAACTGGCCAAATCCAGTCTATTCGAAGAATGCCAACCCCAAACCCTAGTCAAAATCGCGGACGCCGTCGATGTCATGGAGACGCCAGGGCGTAATTTTATCATTAATGAGGGGGACGAAGACGACGATACTTTCTATCATCTGCTGGCAGGCAAGGTGGAAGTCATTAAAGAGCTTCCCTCGGGCCGTTATGATAGAATCGCTGTGTTGGAGCGTGGAGATTCATTCGGGGAGATTGCCCTGCTTAAGAATGTCCCGCGCACCCGTTCCGTGCGGGCGTTGAAAAAGTCGATTTTGCTTTCCCTCACCAGGGAAAATTTCGAGCAATTGGTCCTGCCTTCGCTGGGAGCGGAGAAGATTCAGGAAATTCTCCAAAAAAGAGCCTTTCTTTCCCGCATACCGCTGTGCCGCAACTGGCACCCGCAGGCCCTCCAAAAGTTCGCCTCCCTCTCCTCTTTGAACATCTATGATAAAAACGATATCATCGTTAAGACCGGCCACAGCAACCAGTTCTTCCACATTGTTTTCGAAGGTATTTTTCATGTCACGAAGAGAGGAAAAACCTTGGCCAAACTAAAATCCGGCGATTTTTTCGGAGAGATCAGCCTCCTGCAAAACAGCGTTTCCACCGCCAATGTGGTAGCCTCCGAAGATTGTAAATCGCTCAGCATGCACAAAAAGGAATTTCTGCGCTTTATCGGCCTGCAATTCGAGAAAATCAGCTCCAAGCGCCTGCAAAGACCCATCTTCCCGCTCGAAGGCCGCTCCTTCGAAACGGTCGATGCCTGTTGACTCTGTCCCATTTAATTTCGGCGCGCAATTTTTGGGAGCGCAGATATAGGAAAGAAGATTGTTTCTTTTCCTCAGGAGCTGATGGCGAATTGCTCGATGGAATCGCAAAGGCCGCTGGCGGCGTCGATTTGGATGAGGGCGCCGCAGAGGCGGACATCTTCTTCGGCCACGGGAAATTTTCGGGGCATGCCGTCCAAAAACCGGGCCACTACGGCCTGCACTTCGCGCCCGATGACGGATTGGTAGGGCCCCGTCATGCCGGCATCGGTCAAATAACCCGTGCCGCGAGAGAGGACCGCGGCATCGGCGGTGGGTATATGGGTGTGGGTTCCCACCACGGCGCAGGCACGCCCGTCGAGGTACCAGCCCATGGCGGTTTTTTCGGAAGTTGCCTCGGCATGGATTTCCACGAAAACGGCATCGGTGTCCGCTTTCAACTGCTCTAATAAACGGTCTGCCGCATCAAAGGGGTTGTCCGTTAACAGGCGCATGAACTGACGCCCCAATACGGTGAATAGGCCGAGGCGAAAGCCTTCTTTTTCCACCACCAGAAACTCCCGGCCCGGACAGTTGCTGGAAAGGTTGGCTGGGCGGCAAACTTGCTCCAGTTGGCCGATTTCGGACTCAAATCCCCGTTGATCCCAGACATGGTCACCAAGGGTAATGGCGTCGATGCCGCACCCCAACAGTTCCTCGGCATTCTTGGCCGTCAGACCCGATCCCCCGGCGGCGTTTTCGCCATTGGCAACGACAAAGTCCAGAGCCAATTCCTCCCGTATTCGAGGGAGTTCCCGAGAAACGACATCCCGTCCGGGGCGGCCAACGATATCTCCTATGAAAAGTAGTTTCGGCATGATATCTCCTATGAAAAGTAGTTTCGGCATAACAGTATCCAACCATCCGTAGGGCCTGAAAAAAATTCTTCAATAAAAAGTGGACAAAACCGATAAAATTAGCTAAAAAAAACTGAATGATCATAAACCGCTCAATATCGAAAGTTCTCGAAATCGCCTCCGGCCGCGCCGTGAGCGTGATTGATGGCGGTGTACTCGGCCTTATTATTGTGGCCGTAGCCTGATCCGGGCAGCGTTAATTATTTAAAACACTTAACCTGCGCTCCCGGATGACCTCAAAGTTTCCGATAGGAATTCTTATGCCCGTCTATATTTTTTACCTCAACACACCATAAAACCCAAATAAAAATGAAACCAGCAACCTCTACCGATAAAAACGAAACGGCTAATGTCGTGAACTTCCCGCAAGACGAAACCGGCCCGCCCATGAAGGGAGCCGAAGCGCTCGTCGCGGCCCTTGAACGGGAAGGAGTTGAAATTGTATTTGCCTACCCCGGCGGCGCTTCCATGGAGTTGCACCAGGCGTTAGTTCGATCTAAAAAAATCCGCACCATCCTTCCCCGGATCGAGCAGGGAGGCGGTTTCATGGCCCATGGTTATGCCCGCTCCACCGGCAAAACAGGCGTTTGCATGGCCACCAGCGGTCCCGGCGCCACCAACCTCATTACCTGCATCGCGGATGCCTACATGGACAGCATTCCCCTGGTCGCCATCACAGGGCAGGTACACCAATGGAACATCGGCAAAGCGGCTTTCCAGGAGACGGATTTCTTTGGGATGACCCTGCCGATAGTCAAACACAGTTACCTAGTGCTGAACAAGGACGACATACCGGCGATTGTCAAAGAGGCCTTTCACCTGGCCAATAGCGGCCGGCCGGGTCCGGTCGTCATCGACATACCCAAAGATGTCCAACAGGCAGTTTTCGAGCCGGTTTTCCCCGGTAGTGTGAATATTGTCGGTTACAAATGTGCCCCCCAAGCCAACGATGATGAACTACTCCCTATTCTCGATTTAATCGAGAAATCGCAGAAACCGGTCCTCTATGCGGGCGGAGGTATCATCTCCGGCCAGGCACACGAGGAATTGCTGGCTTTTGCCGAATTAACCGGTCTGCCCGTATCGACCACCTTGATGGGAGTGGGTTCTTTCCCCGAATCGCATTCACAATCCCTGCGGTGGTTCGGCATGCACGGAACGGTGGCGGGAAATTTCGCCGTTTACGAAAGCGACCTCCTAATGGTGGCGGGTGCACGGTTTGACGACCGTATTACCGGTCTGGTGAGCAAGTTTGCTCCCCATGCCACCATCGTCCATATCGATATCGACAAGTCCGAGCATCAGAAAAACAAGCCGGTTAAATACCCCATCCATTCGGATATTAAATATGCCCTCGGCCGGTTGATCGAATTGGCCGAAACGAATCATTTTAATAAACCCGATTTAAGCAAATGGATGAAGCAGTTGAAAGAATGGCAGAAGGAGTATCCTTTCACCTATCAAAAGAACCAACACATCTTGCCCCAGGAAGCTATCGAAATCCTTTATCAGGAAACGGGCGGACAGGCCATTATAACGACAGGCGTGGGCCAGCACCAGATGTGGGCGGCGCAGTTTTACCCCTTTCACAAACCCCGCAGCTATGTCAGCTCGCTTGGGCTGGGGACGATGGGTTTCGGGCTGCCCGCTGCCATCGGGGCCAAGGTCGCCTGCCCTGACCGGATGGTGGTGGATATCGATGGAGACGGTTCATTTCTCATGAACATACAGGAACTGGCCACTGCTTTCATCGAGAAGATACCGGTCAAAGTCATGCTCATGAACAACCAGCATCTGGGCATGGTCATGCAATGGGAAGACCTCATTTATGAAGGGGTGCGTGCCCATACAATCTTGGGAGACATAGATAACATCGGCGCCCCCGATAACCTGGAGGCCATCTATCCAAACTTCGTTGCCATGGCCGAGAGCTTTGGCTGCAAAGCCCGCCAAATTGTCAAGCGCGAGGACTTGCGCGGGGCCATCAAGGAAATGTTGGAATACGACGGTACTTACATATTGGAACTGATCGTCCCTAACGAGGAACACGTTCTGCCCATGATTCAGCAAGGCAAATCGGCCAAGGAAATCCTCATCCACCCTAAGGATTGACGGGGCAAAACAACGGCGGAAAACTCGACCCGGATCAGTTCTCGTGCCGTTTCTTCAAACCTTTAAAACCCAACGAATAAACGCCCTCGACGGTCTTTACTGCCTCCTCGTCAGTGGAATCTTCCTTGAAGCCGAATTCGGAATGCCAATGCAACTGGCAACTCAATTCGCTCTCTTCAGTTAGATCCATGGTGGCCACATAATCGTCCATCGGCAGCGAGGATTCCAAAATCGAGTAAGTCAACGATCGGGCCTCGCTATCGAACCTCAACAATTTCTCAATGATTTCTGTGCCGTCAGCCAGGGAAAAGATGCGTACGCAGCCAACGCCCTCGCCCTCCAGACGGCTTACCACTACCGCCTCAAGATAATTGGGCAAGCCGTTAAAGTCGCTGATGGTTGCCCAAACCTCTTCAGCAGGGGCGTTGATAATGGATTTCATCGAAACATTTGCCATAATAGTTTTCCAGATTGATGGTTAATTTTCAAAATGCGAGATTCTTCCGGCAAAAAATGCGAATCGCTATGTCGCCACAGGGGCAATTTCAGGTAAGCCTGTCCAGACGCAGGCGATGCCGCTCGTCAAACAATCTCCAGGCGATGATCCGCAAGGCCAGAAGAATGCCGAATCCGGTCGTGGCTGAAATGGTGAACATGATCAGTATCTGATATTTTACAGCTTCGATTACCGGGCTGCCGGCCAGGATTTGACCGGTCATCATGCCCGGCAGGCTGACGATTCCCGCCGTAGCCATGGCGTTGATGCTGGGAATCATGCCAGCTCTCATGCCTTCACGCCTCAGGTCGGCAATAGCCTGGTCGCGATCCTGGCCGAGGAGGAGCCGCTGCTCAATGATGGCGCTGTTTTGGGAAACGGCCAAAGTGAGGGTATTCATGCTCAGGGCGATTCCGGTCATGGTGTTGCCGGCCAGCATTCCAAACAGCGGTATGGCATATTGAGGCGTATACCAGGGTTCGGCGCCAACTATCACGATCAAGGTAAGTAGCAACACGGCAACCGAGGACAGGAAAATGGATCCGGCCCCGATGCCATAGCCGCTCCAGCCTTTCAGCCGCCTACTTTGCCGGGCGATGATTTCCCTGCTTGCGGCCACAATCATAATCGCTCCAAACAGGCAAATCCAGATCGGCTCGGTACTGGCAAAAACAAATTTCAATACCAGGCCGACGAGCAGCAGTTGAACGGTGGTTCGCAACCCCGCCACCAGAATCTGGCCGCCCAACCCAAGCCGCAGACGAAAACTGAGACCAGCCAGGGCCAAGACCAGGATCGCGGCAATGGAAAGATCCAGGGCGCTAAGCGGTATCACATTCATGAGCCGCCGACCCCCGTTTTTTCCAGCAAAGAACCATTATCAAGATGATAACGGGTATGAGACACCCTTGCGGCCTGCTCATCATCATGGGTTACCCAAAGTATAGCGCAACCCGTGCCCTCGCTATATTCTGCCACCAGCGATTCCATTTTGGCAACATTTTCGGAATCGAGGCTCTTGGTCGGCTCATCCAGCAAAAGAACTCCCGGATTGTTGGCCAACAGGCGGATGAGGGCCAACCTTTGTTTTTCACCCGAAGAAAGGCGGCTAATTTCCCAACCGGCAACATCGGGATCGAAGCCGATTTTGCCAAGACGATTTTCATCGAAATTGGCAATATGCTCCCCCACGGTGGGATGCCACCAACGGCTCTCCGCCGGCAGCATACCAACCTGCCGCCTCCACAAAGGAGCCGGCACACTGGAACATTCCGAGTCGTCGAGGCAAATCGAGCCCTCATGGGGATCGAGATCGGCCAGCGCCCGCAACAACAGGGTCTTGCCCGAACCCGATGGCCCAGTCAAAGCGAGACAGGCAGAGCCTTCAATGACAAAACTAAACGGGCCTATATGCTCAGGTCCATAAATTAGATTATTAACTCGAAATCGACTCATCTCAATTGCCCTTGTTCTCGAATCTATACGGGCACTACCCTGCGGCTATGCGATTTAATTTCAAGGCGTTAATAAACAAGGGCAATTTCGCGGCCATGCCGGATATGGCAAACGCTTACTGCTCTCCATACCCGCAGAAGCCAATTATAAAATTCATGGTTATAGGACTTGGATAATTTTCAAAACAGGTTTATTTGTAAATAAAAATGAAGTAGTACATCTGTGTTTGGCGATATCTTTTTGGATAGGATGAGCTTCAATCAATGGGCAGAGTTGTAGGTTTCTGTATTTATCCAGTAGATGAAAACTGTAGTTATAGTTGAAGATCAATAGCTGCTTTCCGAACTGCTCGGAGACCTTTTGCGCGATGAATTATGGCTACAGGTCGTAGCCGAATGCGCCGATGGCGTATCCGGTCTGGAAATGACCCTGGAAAAGAAACCCGATATGGTCATTCTGGATTTGATGCTCCCGAGGATGGATGGCACCACCGTTTTGCGTCAAATCAAGCACCACCAACCCAATATAAAAGTATTGACCATTTCTGCCAATTTTACCCCGGAAATCGTCAAGACTCTGGCGGAAAATGGAGCCAATGGATTTATTTCAAAGGGAGAGAGTTTGGCCAAGTTGAAAGAAGCCGTCACCCATGTCATTGGGGGAGGGGTTTACTACTGCCCGGAAACGAGCAGGTTACTGAGGGAATCCCTCATTCAGGCTCCCAATGCCAAGTCAAAACCTACTCTCTCAAAAAGGGAAACCGATGTTTTGCAGTTGGTCGGAGAAGGCTACAGCTCGAAGGAAATTGCCAATCTGTTGGGCATCAGCGTCCGGACTATTGAAGCTCATCGAACCAATATCATGCGCAAACTGGGATTAAGGAGCGCCACCGATATGGTTCGCACAGCGGTCAAATTGAAACTGGTCATACCATAGTAAGCAGATACTGGCGGCGAGGGGAACCCGGCCAGGCTCGATTTTTACTTTGTCGCGTTGAATAATTAATAATTTAGGTAAAAATTGAAAATGATCGAATTTGCATAAGTATGAAAGCAGACGGCATCAAGACACCTCCAAAAATTCTCAATCGGTCCATAACGAGCCAGTTCGTCGAACGACCCTGGCAGGATCAAACTTTATACCATCGGCTGATCTTTCTGTTTCAAAAGGAATCCCTATCCCTACTGGAACAGCTGAAAAATTGTGCGCACAATCAGGATATGGACAATATGCACGATCACGCTCATAAATTAATGGGGAATTGCGCCGTGGTGGGAGCGGAGAGGACTTGGACGCTCGTAGCCTCCGTTTGCCGAAAATCCGGTGCCGGCGAAGTCATCACTCCGAACGCCATATCGGAAATTGAAAAAGAATTAACCATTTTCCTGCACGAGGTTGAATTATACCTGGAAGAGATTTTTCCTCCAAAAACAGCAAAATAATATTTCCGTCGGATCACCTACCCTTCTTACCGGAGAGGCAAAGTGGCCGAAATTTTGGGCCAGGCATTCAGCATTTACAACCTGCCGTCATATTTCTTAAAACGTTATCTTTAAATTGTATTAGTACAATTTTGGCTTGGCAGGCATTTTTTTGTCACATTTTACTTTCTTTCAAAGCGCTTATTAATATACCGTGATATCCAATATGATCCTTTTCAAACAGGCGCAATGCAGTACAATTTTCATTTTTTGTATTGCTTTGCTAACGTTATTGTCTAAAGTTGATGCAGCGCCCGACGAGTCAATAGCGGAGTACTTGAGAGAAACCAAATTCGATAAGGATATGATTCCGGGAAGCGCCCAGGCCGGAGCCGCCATTCCTTTAAGCAATGGACGGCAAATCGTTCGCAATAAAGCGGGATCGTGGTTTGTAGGATACGACGGCAAAAATGGCCCGCAATTGGCGACGGCTGCCAATACCCGATCGGAGGGCAGGCACTTTTCAACCGCAATTAACCTGGGCGCCCTGCTGGAAATGACGCCCCGGACATCGGAAGGACCCGGACATCGGAAGGATTCAGCATGGGCATCGATGCTGATGACAAACTTCACGCAGTATGGGGGACCAGGGATGGCATTTTCAACAGTTGGTGCGATGTTAGCGGCAGAAACGGTTATGCAAAAGTTTCCCAACCCGCGGCCTGGAAAAAAACTTCCGCCCAACAGTGTTTTGAGCAAATTACCGATGCCCAGGCTCGTTTGGGAGACCTCGCAATCGCCCCAAACAACCAATTGTGGATCGTATACAGCCAAGAGGGAAATATTGTGGTAACCCGGCCTGTCGATGGAATTGGACCCCGTGGCAAATTCGAAGTGGAGGTGGTCGATGCCGATTCAGGAAAACCCGTTCCCGGTTTTGAACGCTCAGACTTTCATTCCATTAACTCCGGTTTGGATATTCCGGTAGAGTGGGATGGCGGAACCCGGCTTTCCGATATTAAAAGGGCGAATTTTATCTTCAGATTTTATTTGACGGAAAATGAAGTTCGATTTCACGCTTTTCGTTTTACCAAAAAGGGGACTATTTAATAAGCTATGATGAACGAAGAAGAACAGTTACAATCACATGACGGACGGGAAATGTCGGATGATGAAATCCGCGTGGACGAAGCCGGTCCGGAGCGAATCACTGAACCGGCTCGAGAGATTCCGGTATCCTACGATGTCGATGTCATTGTCGCCGGTGGCGGCATTTCTGGCATTTTCGCCGCCATCGCGGCAGGGCGAATGGGTGCTAAAACTTTACTCATCGACCGCTTCGGCACAATCGGGGGAAACATGGGGCCCGGGATGTTCGTCGGCGGGAGCCTCGACGGGTATGTTTTTTCCAAGAACGAACCCGACCGCACGCCCAATCCCGACGGCTCTCCGCGCAAGGAACAATTAATCGTTAAAGATCCAGCCGTGTGCGGAGGATTTACGGGCATCCCGCATGAATTTGTGGAATACTACGGCTATCACGGCGGCGGCAGGCCTCCCTACCGGCCGATGCACTATATGCGCGACTCGTTGATCGCATCCCACACCGCCATGGAAATGCTGGAAGAAGCCGGAGTGGATATTCTGGTTTCGGCTTATGTTTCCGATCCCATCATGGAAGGAAATCGCGTGGCAGGCCTATTTTACGAAGGCAAAGGGGGCCGTCATGCGGCACGGGCAAAAGTGGTCATCGACGCCACCGGAGAGGCGGATGTGGCCCGGAGGGCCGGAGCCCCAGCAATTTACCCCAAGGAAACCTATAACAAATGGGATTCCCACTCTCCTGCCGGTATGGGGATTTGGGCGGTGATCGCGGGCATTGATGCGGAGCGATTCGACGCCTACATCGAGAAAGTAGAAACACCTTATGAACTGGAAAAACGCGATGTTCCGGGAATCGGCAAAATGGCGATTATCGGCCATCCGCCCAACTACTATGGGAAAATATTATACCGGGATGAAGGACTGCTGGGAACCAGAGTGCAGGTAATGCGCCCACACCAGAGGATCGATGCCAGCAACGCCAAGCATATCGCTAAAATGGAAGTCGAGGTCCGCAAATACCTTTTCGATTCCGCCCACGCCTTGAAGGCTAACGTGCCGGGTTATGAAAATTCTTACCTCATGATGGTTTCCCCATACCTGGCGGTGCGGGGCGGTCCTTGCATCGAGGGGGAATACACCCTGACCTGGGAAGATTGCATGGAGGGAAAGCGTTTCGACGACGTAACCTATGTTTATGGCGAGACCAGGGCCTTTCACCGCACCCGCATGAAATATGGCGAACCGCGGTGGACGGACGTGCCTTACCGCGTCATGGTGCCGAAAAAAATCGATGGGCTCCTGGCCGTCGGCAGGGCCGCTTCCGGTGTGCCCGACACGCTTTTACGCAATCGCATGGGCGTCATGCACATGGGTCAAGCCTGCGGAACGGCCGCCGCTCTTTGCGCCAAAAACGACTGCACACCCCGCGATCTGGACGTTCACTCCTTGCAGGAACGCCTGATCGACGACGGATTCTATCTGGGCAACCGGGCTCGCTTGCGCGAACTAAAAATCAGTTGAACATGGCAAAGCAAAACAGGCTGTTTTGATTGCGCGCATGGGAAACAAAAAACAGTCATGGAAAATTGAAGGATTCGAAGCCTTCGCCCGTGGCTCGTTTGGCAACAGCGGTCAAAACCTCTATGTTTCACGAGCCGGTATTTTGCAGCGCATTTACCAATATGATTTGACCGGAAACGGCTATGTGGACTTGGTCTTCTGCAATAGCCAATCGCATTTTGAAAAACCAGATTCGCTTGTCTATTCCGATCTCTTGGGTAACTGCCACTGCCGCGGTATCCGCACCCATGGCTGCCGGGCGGCCACCGTGGCCGATTTAAATGGCGACGGCTACGACGATCTCGTTCTAGGCCATATCAAAGACGGATTGGCCACCGACCTCAATGCCTTCATCTATTACGGCTCCCCCCAAGGATTGACGGAGAATTACCACACCGAAATTCCAGCCCCCGGCTGCACCGCCGTTGCGGCGGGTGATTTTAATGGAGATGGCAGGATCGATTTGGCATTCATCACGAGGGGAAAACTGAGAATCTTTTACCAGACAGAACTGGGTTTTGAACTGAAAAAATTCACGGATTTTGACATCCAAGGACAGCAACTGGATGCCTACGACCTGGATGAGGATGGATTTTTTGAATTGCTCATCCGATCCACCGATGGAACCGTAACGATTTATTGGGGAGGAACGGATGGCTTTCAGGAATCTCGGAAAACAGAGATTCCCGCCTCAATAATGAACAGTTTTGTTAATGAAGAGGAATCGGTGGATGACGGCGCGGATGTATCGGATGAAGAGTTCGTGGCCGATGCGGATCCTCTCCTAAAAGTGATAGGCTTGGCGGGAAAACCGCATGTTTTCTGTCCATTTGCGCAAACCGTTTTATTAATCCCGGTAGATGCTGAAAGGAGCTTCGGAACACCGTTGGAATTTCGAGTGAGAAAGGCATATTCGGTGGCGGCAGGCGATGTTAACGGCAACGGTTTTACCGATCTCGTCTTCGCCTCTCGGGACAAATGCGATGGGACGGAATGCTCCTGGATTTATTGGTGTGGCGAAGAGGGTTATTCGGAGTTGAGAAGGGAGCATTTGCCCAGCAGCAGAGCAGCCGATGTTGCCGTGGCCGATCTCAACGGCAATGGTTTCTCAGATATTTTAATTGTCCAGAATCGCGATGCGGAATCTTTCACCACAGAGTCACTGATTTATCCAGGAAACATGAATGGGTTAAGTTTCAAACCGGTTCGCCTCGTCTCTCACGATGCCCGCAGAGGATTCATCGCCCGAACTAGCGATGAGGAACTTCCCCAGGTAATCTTGACCAGCAATTTCGCCCGCAGCGCATCCGATGACTTAAAAAGCTGCATTTATTTTGGCTCCAAAGAAGGTTACTCGGCTGAAAATAAAAAGGAGATTCCCAGCTGGGGCGCCTTCAGCATGCTTTATGCCGACCTCAACGACGACGGTTTGGCCGATCTGGTTTTTGCCAACGGCAGTGAATTTTCAGCCCTTAAAGATCCGGGCTCCTATCTTTATTATAACAGCAATGACGGCATCGGAGACCGTCCAGACCAGGTGCTACCGACATCCGCCGGCACCGTAGCGGTTTGCGCAGACCTTGATCGTAACGGTTATCTCGACCTCGTGATGTGCGGTTTCCGAAGTCCGGAAGTGTTAATTTTTCCGGGAGGGCTCAACGGCTTCCAGGTTGATGATAAAATAACCATTCCCCTGGAACATGGGGGCAAGCCCTACGGTTTCCTATTTTCCCTTTTCCTCGTCGATCTGACGGGCGACGGCTGGTTGGACATGATCGTGGGCGGAGGAGTTGCCGACATGGCTCTCATTTTGTGGGGCAGGCCGGAGGGTTTTTCGGTGGCCAGGAGCCGAGCCCTGGCCACTTACATGCCCCGAACCATCACTGCCGCAGATCTCAGCGGAAATGGTTATCCCGACTTGATAATCGGTGGCAGAAACCCTCAGCTAACGGGTCCTCACGACGCTTTTCTGTATGTCTATTGGAATGGGCCGGAGGGCCTCCGAGAAGACCGGCGCACAATGCTTCCCGTGAAATCCACGAACGGGCTGGCGGTCGCGGATTTTAATAACGATGGCAGTCTCGATATTTTTGCCGGCTCCTACGCCGACGGACGCGAGAGGGACCTGGAAAGCTACATCTACTGGAATCGACCTGGGCACGGGTTCACCCTCCTGGATCGTTTGTGCCTGCAAACCCATGCCGTGGGCGGGTGCCTGGCCGCCGATTTCAATGAAAACGGCTGGGTTGACCTGGCGGTGGCGAATCACAAGGTTCTGGGCGACCACAAGGGATATTCCGAAATCTGGTGGAACGGCCCGGACGGCTTCAATGTCTCCCGCACAGCTCAGTTGCCAACCTTAGGCGCTCGAGGCCCTTCGATAAATCATCCCGGCAACATTCTGGACCGGGGGGCGGAGGAATACTATGTTTCCGAACCCTTTTCGTTACCGGCAGACTCTTTCGTCGAAGGCATTACATGGAAAGCGAAAATTCCACAAAAAACCTGGGTTAAAGCACAGTTGCGAGTGGCAAATGATGCCGGCGAGCTGGAAAGGCTTCCCTGGCTGGGGCAGAACGGAGCGAATTCCTGGTGGGAAAAAGATGGAAGCGATTCCGGAATAGAATTATCGGGACGCTGCGTTCAGTTTCGGCTCGCCCTGGGAGCCATTAACTCCTGTTCGTCGCCTCGAATTAGTTCCGTTAGTGTTAATTATCGCGTTAAATAGATGAGTTCAACAATTACCGTAGAAAAGGGAGAACCTCAGCTCTTCGTTGACGATTTACTCATTGAATCGCAGGAAAATCTTAAAAGAACCCTGCACCAGCCGAAAAAGGATAACGGCGGCAATTTTCCCATCCTGCAATTACCGCCTGATTTTTTCGGTGATATTCTCGGGACATTGATGGCTAACGGCACCATCGGTTACGATCCGAAAATCAACAAATACGTTATGTTCGCGCTGGCCTGGGATGCAAAAGCTGTCGATGGCTGGAAAAGGGTAAAATTATTGCGCTACACTTCAGACGACGGCCTTGGCTGGAACACCAATCCCGATGGTTCCTGCGAGGTTGTTTACCCCATATCGCAAAAAGAAGTGCAATACGGAAAGTCTCTGCAAGAAACTTTTCACCTAGATCTTTTTTCCTGCCACTATGATTTGACTAACGAAAAATACCCCTACCAGGGTTGGATCTTTCTGCGCGGGCGCGAGGAGGAAACGGGAATTTATCACATGCGGTCGACAGATGGAAAAAAATGGAAACGAGGACGTCTTGTGTTGCAACGATTTACACGTGAATTGAGGCAGGACGGGACATTCCTGATGGGGCCGGGCGATGTCTCCCTTTTTTCAGCAGATGCCAAGTCAAACCGGTTCTTGGGAAGTTTTAAATTCCAGAATTTTAAAGGAAAAGGCACAGAACATCTGCTACGCTCACGTGCCTATTTGTTTGTCGATCGGCTTGATGCACTCATTGATCCCCGGAAATTTAAACGCGTCGATCAGGTGCCGCCACAGAAAAAACATAATGGGGATGAACCAAACGACGAATACTATGCCTCGACGGCCTGGCGTTACGGTTCTCATTGGCTGGGCGGCCTGAAAGTATTTCACGTCAATAGCGACTATCCATATTCTTCTTCGGGATGCGCCTTTCTGAAAATGCATTGTAGCAGAAATGGATTGAACTGGAATAAACTACCCTTTGAAAATGATGATGGGGTTGCCGAAATTTTCTTGGCCAACGGCAAAGAGGGTGACCATAACGGCCTCAATGATGGAGGATATCTAACGGAATTTACAAACGCTCCATTAATAATTAATAATGAATTGATTTTTTATTACGGAAACTCCTCCTACGGAAAAAATCACCCTGACGGTGTGCGAATGACGGGCGGAGGAATATTCCGCGCAAGATTAAAGAGAGATGGTTTTGTCTCGGTCGATAACGGTTCGCTGACGACGCATCCCTTCAATCTGCCGGGAAATGATCTTTATATAAACCATTGCGGAGAAATCCAAGTGAATGTCCTCAATCAATCGGGAAAACTGATTGCTTCGAGCATAATAACCAGCAACGATTCAAGCATGGATACACCTGTTTTGTTTAGTCGAAAATCTCTTAAAAATCTTTTCCAGAAATCGACTCAAACAAAAAATATTTCAATTAAATTGCAAATTAATATCAAAGAGGGAAATGGGGAAATCACTTCTACTCATTCTATATTAAATAGTTATGCTATTCATTTTTTGTATTTTTTTTAATTTCAATCTAGCCCTGAAATTTACTATTTATATAATTTTATCTAAAAATTACTTTCCTCACCAGATGCCTCACCAGATGCGCTTTGCAAGAAGACGGGGGACTGGTGATTCTGATGGAACTATCAATGTCCGTGTTTAGAATTGTAACATTTCCGCTGGGAAGATGTTGTTTTCTACTCATCTCGATAAACGGAAATGATTTCCAAAAATATTCGATGGCACTTTTGATTTCATATGAGCAAAGACACGCATAAGAAGAAAGTTTTGATAACTGGCACATCAGGCTTGGTTGGCGGGGCAGTCTGGAACTGGATGGCCGGTTTTCCCGATAGGTACGATCTTTATGCGCTGGACCGGAGTGAGCACCAGTCGGACCGTACCATAGATGCCTCGCGGCCGGAAATTCCAGAGGGCCGGTTTTTTCGGACCGATATTTCAGATATTGAAGCGGTCAAACGGGTTATGCGTGGAATGGATGCTGTAGCGCACTTGGCAGCCGATCCTAGACCACACGCTCCATGGGAGGTTCTTTTGAAGAGCAATATCATTGGCGTGTATAATATTTTAGAGGCGGGGCGGGAATGCGGCGTCAAGCGCGTTGTGTTCGCGAGTTCGATCATGGTTTCGTCCGGTTACCGGAAATCGGAGCCGTATTGTTCCTACAAGGAAGGCGTTTATGGTGATGCGTCGGGACCGTTTCCTTATCTCAGAGCAGATGCTCCCTCGCGGCCGGACACCATCCCGAGGCCCTATGCGAGCACCAAGCTCTGGGGCGAAGCACTTGCCCTGTAAACCGCGTAGACTGCTGCGTTCCTGATAGACTCGAAGGATCATTTCTTTTTGCTCTTCGGTGTATTTCACCGGTATATGGTTCGGAAGCTTACGGGATGTCGGCGATGTGTATACGGATCGGGAGTGTAACCGCGGCCAACACACCTATAGGCCGCAACAAAGACGTGTGGTGCAGCTTCCGCGATATCGGACAATTGTTTCAATGCTGTATCGAAGCTCCTGATACGGTCAAATTCGATGTTTTTTACAGCATATCTAACAGCCGTTACGGCTGGGTGGATATCGAACACGCTCGCAAGACCGTGGGTTATCAACCTCAAGATACAGTTGAAATTTGAAAACAGGTTGGACGAAATCCAGATGACTAAATGATTGAAGCCTACTTCGGTTCACTCGAAAAGCCGGGCCAATCAGAACCTTCTGTTTTCCCTCGCAAGTCTGAAGTTTCAGGAACCTTTTTGCCTCGCGGCAATTTTACGGAAAATACCTGGTCCATGAATTTGACGAAGCATTTTCCGCCGGAGGGCCACGGCGAGTTTTAATGCTTTTTCCTCCCCATATTTGCGAATCGAGATGGAAGTTGCCTTCTGAACTCCAGGAGCAGGCCTCCAACTGACCGAATAAACTTCGTGTATTGTCCCGTTAGGAGATTGTTTCGCTATGCGACTGACTCCCAACACACCGGTAGTATTGCGCACATCGCGGTATACGATCCTTCGGCCCCGAGGCTTGGTGGGAATTTGGGCCAGCTTTTCGTAAAGCTTATCGCGATAATCTCGCGCTGCCGCTTGCGCCTTTCTTTTTCCCCCGCACTTTAGGTCGCTGAAAAGTTTTGAGTAGGTTTTCCCATTTTTGTAACCTCTCACAAACCATCCGTGGGTTGAACCCGAATCAATGCGGCTGATTCCCTTGTTTTGGGGATTTTTCCTTTTTCTTTTTGCCATAACCTAGCTGATATAATAATTTAATTACTTGATATAATACTTATATTGCTCCTTCCAATAAGCTTTGGCAATCGTTTCTTCTGAATATCTGCTAGCCCGGATATTTCATGAAGGGTAAAGTTTGGCTCGTTATTGCTATTGGAGATGGATTTCTTTGTATTTTGAGCAGATCGTCTTGATTTTTAGGTGTTTTTCAGGGTGTAGAGACACTGCCCCCTTTCCCCCATTGGTTCGGTAGTGCCGGGGGCAGCACCAATGCACCCTTTAGGTTGGCACCAATCGGCGGGCCGCATGGTTGAAAAGACTGGCCCAAGGATAACTCTCACTTAGGTGAAAGTGAATCGTTCGGGTGTTGCGCACGATGACCGCTCCGATCTTGATTAATTTGAGCCGCAGGGTGTGGCATTGGGCCCGCGCCCACTTCGTCCCTTTTAAGGCTAACCGGCGCATGGCTTCCATCAAGGTGTAGGCCAGCGCCGACAAGAGCAATCGGCACTGATTGGCCCACCATTGATGGGCGCTGGTGCGCTCGCTGAACAATTGCATCTGTTCCTTGATTCGGTTCTCCATTTCACCGCGGCCACAGTATACCTTGTCGTAAAGCTCCTGGGGATCGCCCGGCAGGTTCGTCACCACGAAGCGCGGGTTGGACCCCTGTGCGGTGTGTTCGGCTTTATGGATGACCAACCGCAGCCATCGCCACGAATCGGCAGCATAGACGAAGTCCTGGAATAACCGTTGTTTTTTACCCCTTAGTTCGAACCATTCTTTGGCCTGCTTTTGCAACTGCTGGGCGTCTTGCTGCAAGCGTGCATTGCGAGCCATCCCCACGATGTAACTAACTTCGTTGCGGTCGCACCAAGAGAGTATCCGGTCTCGACAAAATCCACTGTCGGCGCGCCAAATAATCCGCGTACGGGGCCAGCTTTGGCGAATCCGTTTAACCAGCAATTTGAGGATGGCCCCGGCATGCTTGCTGGCATCGATCTTGCTCGGCCGCAGGTAGGCCACCAGCAGCTGATCACCGCAAAAAACATATAGCGGCAGAAAACAGTAATGATCATAATAACCGTGGAAAAAACGTCCCTCCTGGAGCCCGTGCACCGGATTGTCGGTGCCGTCAAAGTCCAGGATGATCTCTTCGGGTTCCTCGGCAAAGGAGCCCATGAACTGTTCGACCAACAGCTCGTTTACCGCAAAGGCCGCCCGCCGATCCTGCCCGTTTTCAAAACGACACAAAGTCGGCGCGCTGGCCAACGTTTCAATGCGCCCCGTTACCGTTTGCAACAATGGATCGTGGCGCAGGGTATCAAAGTCGTTCAAATCCTCATAGCCCGCCACCAGCCCGTAAACGCGCTGCCGCAGCATCCCCAAGACCTCATGGCGTACTTTGCCCTTCTGCCGTTTGTCCACTAACTGTCGGGCCGCTCGTTCGGTCAAGCCCAACTGCCGATCCACTTCCCGGATCAAAAGCAGTCCGGCATCCGAAGTAACCTCTCCGCCCTTGAAATCAACCCCCACACGGCGGCCTTTTACCCTTGTCAACTGTAGCTTTAATTGTTTACCTTTTGTCATCGCTGATATTGCTTTAATTATTGATCTATCCTGCTGTATATCAGCAGTTAAGCATATCAACGATACTTTTTTTACGAAATATCCGGGCTAGCGGCGCTGTACCACAGGGAAAGAACTTACTCCTCAATTGTAGAGTAGAGTAGACGAAATTTAAAAAAAAGACCGATTAAACCCTGCGAGAAGTCGGCTACTTGCTGGTTTAATCTTCAATCGATAGAGATTACCCCGCGATGTCCAGAGTAAAAAAATCGCCTTCCGGCCCGCTATTTTAAACGGATTTCAAGGTTTTTAAGGAATAATCTCTGTTAGAACATTATTCTGCGAAGGGACACCAGGTTTTAAAAATCTGGCACACCCGGAGGGACTCGAACCCCCAACCTCCTGGTCCGTAGCCAGGCGCTCTATCCAATTGAGCTACGGGTGCGAAATTAATAGCTTATTATCAACGATTTACAAATTTTTCCCTTAAAAAGGCGTCAGTTTTGTTAATCTGAACGAACCGTAAATTCTGTTGAATTAAGCTAATTTGCGTCGAATCTGCTCCAGGTCAATTGTATTGTTTTAATCTACCACCTTTTTGAAGGAATGGCGAAAAAACCCAGGATAGCCTTGATCAACTTCAAAAATTTCCAGACTATCATGCCCCCATCCAATTTCAGTTTCGTTTGCTCCTGCTGAAGAGAACGGGGTAACTGTTGACAGTCAAATAAAACGGCGGTTATTTGGGAAGAGAAAATAATGCGGCAGAGGAGAACTTCACAAAAAAATGATCATAATTAATATTAAGACCACATTGTTGGTAAACGCTTGTTTCATTCTATTAACCTCAAGCATTTATGCGAAGGGACAGGAGATGTGGCACAAGGGTAATACTCATGCCCATACCACACTTAGCGGGCACGCTGATTCGAGTCCTGAGGCAGTTGCTAAATGGTACCACGACCACGGATACAATTTTCTTATTCTGAGCGAACATAATATCTTTATCGATCCATCTACGGTGAAACCGCCAAAAAACGCGCGGGAAGACTTTATCCTCATACCGGGTGAAGAAATTACCGGGCATCTGCGTGTCCATAGCACAGCGATTAATATACCCAAACTTATCGATTGGACATTCCAGAGCGAGAGCGTGGCCGCTGTTATCCAAAACCATTTGGATAATACCAAGGCGTTGGGTGGGGAGCATATTCTCAATCATCCAACCTACCGCTATGCTGTCACTGCCGAAGATATGAAACAAGTCAAGGGTTTGCACTTGTTCGAGCTGCACAATGGGCACCCCAATACCTATCGACACACCCATGAAGTGGATGAAGGGTATGTAACCACCGAAGACATGTGGGATGATATGCTGACTTCCGGCCTTGTCGTCTATGGGGTTTCCTCGGACGACACTCATACGCTAAAGGAATGGGAAACCGAGGCGAGCAATCCCGGTCGAGGCTGGATAATGGTTCGATCCAGGAGTTTGACGCCAGAGAGTATCACAAAAGATATACGAGCCGGAAATTTCTATGCCACCAGCGGTGTCATTCTCAGTCGAGTCGATGCATCGGAAGATACCTATTCTGTCGAGGTGGATCGCAGTGCCACTATGGAGGAATTAAATTCTCCCTATAACCTGGGGCGAAAGCTTCCCGATGCCACGGGTGGATTCTTGATCGAGTTCATCGGTCCCACCGGATATGTCGTCAAACACATTCATGGGACAAAAGGAACCTTTCGTATTCGACCGGAAAATGCCTACATCCGTTGCCGGGTTACCTACACACGACGTGCAACCCATGGGTTTGAACAGTTTTTTGCCTGGACACAGCCTGCTTTTACGGACGACCGGTTGGCCAGAACGCAGGCCGAGGACCACGATTATTTTGGCGAGTAATTAATAAATTACAAAAGTCAAAATATTGGTTGACAGGGGCAGGAATTGGATAATATATTCTAAAAAGTTACTTAATATGGATAATATATCCATTCTGCATTCGAGAAATATTTCTTAACAAAGCGATGAACAGGATTCCCGCCCCGGACACTCTGATGCCCCTACCTGAAACGGCATTGGAGGATAAGGCAATACCGCTGCAAGAATATTCCTTTCCGCTTCGTTTCAGCATCTTGCGCAACTCCCTCACCGAGGCTGAAAGAAAAGTGGGTGATTACTTCCTTAAAAACCCGAAGGCCGCCTACCTATCCATAACAGAGGTAGCGCAGGACAGTTCCTTGGGCTATGGTAGCATCATCCGGTTTTGCCGCAAAATCGGGTGCACGGGGTTCCAGGATTTCAAGGTCCTGTTAGCTCAGGAATTGACTGCTTTCCAGCAAGCATCGAAAGGGAAAGATTCGGATTTGATCTTCGATTACGGGGAAAAAATTAAAACTGATTTATTGAACACGATTCAGTTGCTGGACCGGAATGTCCTGCAAAAGATTGCCCGCTTGCTCAGCCAAACCCGATTCGTTCTCATTTCGGGAGTAGCCGGATCCGCTGCTTTGGGCCACGGCTTAAACTATCGCCTGAGCCGGGTGGGAATCTGTTCAACGGTGGATTGTGAAGGCTACACCATGGCGATCCGGGCAGCCGCCCTGGAACCGTGGGACATCTTCTTTGCTATTAGTTTTTCCGGTGCGACAAAAGATTTGCTCAGTTCTGTTGAAATCGCGAAAGAACGGGGCGCAAAAATCATTGCATTAACTAATTTTATCCAGTCGCCGCTGGTAGATTTAGCTGATTACAGCCTCTTTGGGGCCACCGACCGCGATCCCTTTTCCTGCGAGGTATTCTCCAATGTGACGAGAGATTTTGTGCTCGATCTTCTTTTTGTTCAAATATGTGAAACCCATCCTCAAGCCCATGAAACAATACAGCGAACTTTCGAAGCGATTTCCGGGCGGCGCGGCGCATTTGAATAATTGTTTACAAAAACATGGCGAAAAGTATATCCAATCACCCAAAACCCGGTTTCCGGGCGGCCCAATGGAGAGTTCTCCTGGCCACCATGTTTTGTTACCTCTTCTATTATACGGGCCGCCAGACTTTGGGGTTCGCCATCCCGGGCATCGAGGCCGAACTCGGATTGAGTAAAAAAGAGATCGGCTGGATGATAACGGGGCTATTGTGGGCTTATGCCATGGGGCAGGCAGTCAACGGTAATCTGGGAGACAAATTTGGGGGCCGCCGGATGATGAGTCTCGGTGCCGTGCTCTCCTGTGGTTTTAATTGGATGGTCAGCTTTGGAACAAGTTTTACCGGTCTGTTAATGCCCTGGGTCGCCAATGGTTTTTCCCAATCCATGGGATGGGCGCCGGGCAGCAGGGTTTTATCAAACTGGTGGGGCCACCATGAACGAGGGAAAGCCTTCGGGTTTTATGTTTTTGCCGCCGGCATGTCCTCGGTCCTGGCTTTTGTATCCTCCCTCATTATCCTTGATGTTTTATCCCTCAACTGGAGATGGATTTTTCGCCTTCCCGTTCTCCTCCTTCTGGTGGGGGGGCTGGCTTACTATTTAATCGTCCGCGACCGCCCGGAAGATCTTGGGTTCCAGTTGGATGAGGACGATGCAAACCATGGGCAAGGCGAGGAGAAAGTGGCCGTCGGCGAGACTTCCCTCCAACGCTACATGGCCGTGTTGAGCAATTGGCGATTTATGATAGCCAGCATTGGAATCGGGTTTCAGAGCTCCGCCCGGTATGGATTGATCTATTGGGTGCCGGTACATTTTTTAGGGGCCGATTGGAAAAATTCCGACGCCAAGTGGATCAGTATAGCCTTGCCCGTGGGAATGGCCCTCGGTGCCCTTACCGGGGGATGGGTATCCGATCGGGTATTTAATTCTGTGCGCTGGAAACTCTACTCTACATTCCTGATCCTGGCCGCGGTAGCTTCCTTTGCCATGTTCTTCATTCCACGTGACCATTGGGCAGGTATCCTGTTCCTGTTTTTCTGTGGGTTTTTTGCCTACGGATCGCAAGCCGGATTCTGGCCCCTGGCACCGGATTTACTGGGCTCAAAACGGGCCGGAACAGGCGTGGGAGTAATGAATTTTTTTGCCTACCTATTTGCCGGCCTGGTCAACCCCCTGATCGGGTGGGTGATCATCTCGAATAATGAAAATACCGCCCTCGTTTTTCCCATAGTGGGCGTAGCTTGTGTGGCCGGCGCAATAACCGGATTATTTGTCAGACGTTAAGAGAATTGGAGAAGGGAGAGAGTGCAAATGCTATGAACGAAATAAAACAGAATAATAAAAAGAAAAATCGGGAGCCGATTCTAAAACGGAAGACCGCGATTTCCTACAAAACGGAGGAAAAAACGGTCTTGCGCGGTTATAATTTAAGCGACCTGGCGGAAGAAGGTTATTCCTTTTGCGACGCCATGTATGTTTTATTCCAAGGCAGGATTCCAACCGAACCGGAGGAAAAAATGCTCAAATACGAGATGGGTGAATTCATGGAACACTCCATGTCGCCCTCGGCGGCTTCGGCCATAGCCGTTACCGCTGGCCGGCCCAACCTGCCTGCTGCCGTAGCTGCCGCCGTTATGACATTCGGCAGCGCCCACGGTCCCGGGGCGGCCCATGGATACATGATGAACATCTACCTGGAGCGTGCCCGCAAAGAGGGAAAGTCCCTTGATGAAATGGCCAAAATTCTGGTCGATGAATACATGGATAACAATGTGCCCGTAATGGGCATGGGCCAGCCGCAGCATCGCGACGGAGATCCTCGGGCCGAACCCACCCACCTCAAACAGGAAGAATTGGAGATCGACGGCCTCTACCTCGAATTTCAGCGGGCGATTGAAAAACACTTTCACGCCAGGAGAAAAAAAGAAAATCGCTCCTATGTGCCGGTCAACTGTGTGGGAGCGGGCAATACGGCCCTCTGCGACATCGGGTTTGCCCCCAACGCGGCTTGGTGCATCGGCAGCGTGGTGCGTGGCTATAGTTGCGCCGCCCACGCCGTTTACACCTTGAAAAAAGGCCGGGCCTGGGCGGCCTCCAGAAATGAGCCCATGGTGCAGATGCTGGACCTTTCCATGATTAATTATATTGGCCCGGCAGATCGTCCGGTACCGACTCAGGAAGAACGGCAAGAATATGCCAAAAAACAAAAAGAAGACGGAGAGTATAAAAAATGGGTAATTTAAATGAGAAAAAAATCGGCAATCTCTCGGACCCGAAATTGCCCTATCCTTACATTGGCCGGGAATACGGCACGATTCCGCTGGACGCCTCCCGCCGACCCTTTCAATGGGTATCGGAAGTAGCCTATAAAAACATTCATCGCATCGTTACAAGAGGATATGACACGACCGAACTGGTCGAGGAAGGCTATGGCGTAGTGGACATCCTCTTTGTCGATTTCCAGGCCAGGATTCCCACTCTTGAGGAAGAAAAAATGTTAAACTACATTATGATTCTTTCCCTCGAAGATGGTCTTTCCATGCCCGCCATCATGTCACGTCTGGTGGCCAAATCGAAAACCTTCCTGACTCAGGCTTGCGGCAGTGCCATCCTCGCTTTCGGTCATGCCTATGGGGCTTATTCGGCTTTCGGCGACATGCTCGGCGAATACCTGGCAAGGGCTCGAAAAGAGGATTTGTCCCTATCGCAGATGGCAGAAATTCTTGTGCGGGAACGACTGCCGGGTGAAATACTTGGAGTCTCCGACCTGATGCTGGAAGATCCCGCTGCCCAACGATTGCTGGCCAGAGCGGAAAAACTGGGAGTGGCCGGAGAGTCTATCGCCTTTCTCGGTGAAATCGCCAAATCCGCCCGGGAACAAGGAGAATCGCCCGTCGATGTGGACCTACTCGGGGCCATAGGTGCCACCATGATGGACCTTGGTTTTACTCCCGAAGCCACCTGGACGATTATCGCGGTGACACGATCTTTTGGAGCTGGGGCTCATTTCATCGAGGAAATCGAGCGTGAGGACTTTAACCGTTTAGGTGAAACACTCACTCCCAAGGAGTTTTACGATGGTCCCGAGGACCGTCCCGTGCCGCCGCTGGCAGATCGCCACAAAACGGCCCAACCTGCCCAGACTCACACACTGGAGGACTGGAGGGAATCATTTGAGAAAAGAAAACAGCTTCCCGGAAGTGGATTCTCCATTGTGGAAGAAATTGAAGATCCGACCAAAAAAGGAGTTAAAGAGAAACGATGAGAGGCAATATTGATGAAATGTATGCCAGAGCCCGCCAAGCTTTTCGGGAGGTCGAATACTGGCCTCAGGAAAAAGTCGATGAAATGGTGGCGGCGGCCGGTTGGGAATGGCAAAAGGAAGAAAACCGAAAAACATTGGCCAAACTCGCGGTGGAGGAATCCCGCGGTATCGGTATTTACGAGGACAAAGTAGCCAAGATTCGCACTAAAGTGTGCGGGACCCTGCGAGACCAGCTGGGCGCAAAAACTTGCGGTTTGGTTAATGAGGATAAAACCAAAGGCCTGAAAACTTTCGCCAAACCTATGGGCGTGGTCGCCGTTGTCGTCCCTTGCACCAACCCGGAATCGACCGTTTGCTGTCTCGGCCTGAGCCTCTTGAAAACACGCAATGCCATGATCGTTTCCCCGCATCCCCGGACGCCGCAAAGTACCTGGCAAACAGTGGAATACGGGAGAGCAGCGCTACGTAAAGTGGGCGCTCCAGAGGATCTGTTGCAATGCATTGAGCTACCCAGCCACGAAATGACCCATGAATTGATGGCGCGATGCGATTTTGCGGTGGCCACGGGGGGAGCGGCTCTGGTCAGGGTCGTTTACGAGGCTGGCAGACCTTGCCACACTGTTGGGGCCGGGAACGTCGTTTCGATTATTGATAAAACGGTCGATCTCAAAGATACGGCAGCCAAAATCGTTAAATCCAAAGCAGCCAATAATTCAGCCTCCTGTTCCTCTGAAAACGCCGTTGCCATTGAAGAGGTCGTTTACGATGAAATGATGGAGGCACTGCAAAAAGAAGGCTGTTATCTATGCACAGACGAAGAACGTGAAAGGCTGAGAAAGTATTACTGGCCCGACGGCCAAAATCTTAACCGGGAGGTGGTGGCCAAGCCGGCTTCCGTTATTGCCGAAAAAGTGGGTATCGAAATCCCCCACGGCACACGGGTTATCATGGTCATAGGCATTAAACCAGGCCCCGAAGACCGTTTCTCCGGCGAAAAGATTTCCCCCCTTTTAACGGTATGGAAATGGCAGGATTTTAAAGAAATAATAGAGCGGGTAAAAGAAATCCTCCGGTTTTCCGGAGAGGGACATTCCGTTTCGCTGCACAGCAAACTGGAAGAGCGTCAAGACGAACTGGCTACGCAAGTCAATGTCGGCCGGGTCATTTGCAACATGGGTCACACGGCCGGCAACAGCGGTGGATGGGCCAGCGGAATTGCCACCACAGATAGTCTTGGATGCGGTTCCTGGGCCGGTAACATGACCTCCGACAATATCGACTGGAGGCATTTCCTCAACTACACTTGGGTATCAATCCCCATTCCCGAACGCATCCCGACAGATGAGGAGTTGTTCGGCCAATATCTGAAAAAATGGGAATCCGATTAGAAGCGGTTAATCGTAAAAGATAACGGTGGAATCGGAATAGCGAAAGAAAGCTCGTCTTTCGGCCGGTTTGTCAAAAAAGAACATCCAACCCTGATCGTCAAAAAAGTAGAGAATTGGATATAATGAGCGATTGGTGTAAATCCAGATTCCAATGACCGGATCGTATAAAAAAATATTTTCGCGGTCGGATAGCGGCGAGATGTAAGTGAACTTATGTTGCGGGTGATAAATCCAGGGTTGGAAGCTGGTGTTGTAATCGCCGAACCAGGGGGACTGGAACCAATCCTCCAGCTCTAAAATGGGATTGCAGGCGCCTCCCAGCGGGATGATATCTTCGCGAAGGACCGCCTCACCTCCAATGATCGTCACTTTGTCGAATCCAAGAATTTCGTTGCCCGCGCCAGAGGTTGCTTTCAGGACGATTCGCAGTTGCAGCGTATTTCCGGTAGCGTTGACCAGGAATGACAATTTGCTAAACATATTGCCAATAGGGGTTTCCTCAGGAGAAATCAAGGGGCCATTTTCGACGCTGGATTGAAGACGCCCGATCTCCTCAAAGGGTCCATTGTCGATGCTCGCCTGGATTGCCATTTTGTCTCCGTTTGACATCGAGTTGTCGAAGCCGCCGGGATCGGAAGCGGCCACCAGGAGGGTTACCTCAATGCCGGTAAGACCCGTGATCGGGAGCGGGTCAAAAACCACTGCGCCCATGCCTGAAAAGCCAAGCAAAGCATCTCCATCATCAAATCCGGTATAGCCCCCCTGTCCGTCGATATTTTCGGCCGAAAAATACCAGTCCCCGTCAGGGCTGGCAAAATTGCCATCCGCCGAAGAGCGATGAAAATAGGCATTGAAGCGCGTGATTGCCGCACCCATAATGTTGTAGCGAGTTCCATCGCCATCAGTCTCGAAAGATTCTTCGAGAAGCACAACCGGCAACCCTGAAACACTGATTTGCCGGGAACTAGACGTGGTAGGCGCAAATACCTCATTACCCGTTTGTTCGGCCAGCAGATTAGTCGAACCCGTGCCGACAATCGTCAGCGTTGAGCCCGATACGGTGGCCACATCGGGATTTGAACTACTGTAGGTAATGGGCAATCCGGTTAGATTTCCCCTCATTTTGAGATCCGCAATAAAGGCATGGTGGTCGGAAATATAGGATGTCGCCTGCTGCTCGGGATATCGATTCGCACCCGCCGCAATGCTGGGATGCGGTGATGGCATGGTCGTCGATGGGTCATCCTGGGCATGATATACCTCCACTCCGGTGGCGATAAACTCACTGTTTTCATGGACGACCCAGTCGATCCTTTTAGAGGACTCCCCGAAGACGTTTTGGCGGGTATGCAGTGAATCTGGTCCAGGCCCGAAACCGAGCCTGGGAACCACCCCGGAACTGACTGCCGAATCCATCAACCCGATATCCCAGAGCGGTTGGAGTTGCAGGGTGCCATCCGGCATCTTGTGCTGCGGTTCAACATTGAGATCGCCAATCAGGATAACCGGATTGTTGGCAGCGGCGAGGGCCGGAGCGGCATTGAGTTCACTGTATTGAATAGACCCATCGGCTGGTTCAGGAAGATCGACATCGAAATGGGCGGTAAAAACATCTATGGTTCGAGAACTGTTGGTCAAAGTCGTTTTAATCATCGACTTGATATCGCTGCCAAGACTTGTGGAATGGATGGAGGGATCGCCCACCAGAGTCCACGGAGAGCGGTAAAAGGTGGCCACCCCCCACCAGTCTCCCCCGGAGGAACCCGTTAAACCAATATTATGGGTCCAGAATTGATAGTCCCAGACATCCTCGCTCTCAAGATTGTTGAGTGTGGTTTTTATGATTTCCGACTGCTCTGAATCCCTTCTGCCAACGCGCCCGTCATTGACGGTTTTTTGCCCGCCGATCACCTCCTGAAGACCAAATATATCCAGGTTTTGTTGAAAAATACGTTCCGCGATTTCAGGTATAATAAGCGGCCATAATTCCGGCTCAGTGTATTGGGTGGAAATGCCTCCCGAAGTGGTGGCGGCATACCCGCCGATACCGGTATGGATGTTGAAACTCATGACCCTGATGGCGTCCCCTTCGAAATCAAAACTTTCTGCTTCGAGTTCAATATCCTCGTCATCGATGCAAAACCGCAAGGGCGGCTCAAAAATCACGGTTTGGGGTTTTTGTGAAAGGGCCAATGGGGCGGTAATTATTAAGAAAAGAAACGCCACACCATAGGTATAAGCATTAGCATTTATACATTTATTTAAGAATAGAGTCATGACAAATTGAATCAGTTTGATCAAGGAAGGTATTTTCGGATGACAGAGTACCATACCTTATACCCCATCCCATTTAAGTGCAAACCCTCCGCAGTAAGATCCTTACGTAGCGAACCACTATCATCTTTAAAATGTGGAACCAAATCGACCCAGTTAACACCTGAAGTATCAGCAAGAGCCGCCAGTTCTGTATTTAATTGATCAATGGTGCCATTATTTCGAGAACCCCAGGTTGAAATGGACGGGGAAAACTGGACAGTGGAATAAGGTGGTCTTGAACCACTAAATCCGCTAACCTATGAATGTTATTAAATCACGAAAGAGAAGACAATACAGTGCTGAGTTTAAAGCCCGAGTGGCCCTGGAAGCCATCAGGGGCGCTCATACCATCAACGAGATCGCCGGTCGTTTTGAGGTGCATCCCAACCAGGTGACCCAATGGAAGAAGCAGCTTTTGCAGGGAGCAACGGAGCTGTTTTCGCGCCAGCGGCAGACTCTCAGCAAGGACAACGAGACGGAAAAAGATCACCTTTACCAGGAGATTGGAAAGCTGAAAGTAGAATGCGATTGGCTAAAAAAAAAGTCTGAACAATTCGGTTGGTGAGAGGCGCAAGATGGTGCAACCACTTCAAGGAAAAATCAGTATCGGCAGGCAATGTCAGTTGCTGGGGCTGGCCCGCGGCAGCTATTACTATCGGGCCCGTGCCCAGTGCGAGCAGAACGTTCTCTACATGCATCGCATGGATGAGCTCTACACCCAATATCCGTTTTTTGGTTCTCGCCGGATGACCCAGTGGCTGCGTCGAGAGGGCCATGCAGTGGGACGAGGCCGCATCCAGCGGCTCATGCGCCAAATGGGCCTGGAGGCTATTTATCCGCGTCGAAACTTGAGCCAGGGGCACCGGCAGCACCGCATTTTCCCTTATCTGCTGCGGGGTTTGGCGGTCGAGCGGCCCGACCAGGTATGGTGCAGCGACATCACTTACCTGCGGCTGAGCCGAGGATTCCTTTTCTTGACCGTGGTGTTGGACTGGTTCAGCCGCTACGTGTTGAGCTGGCAGCTTTCCAACACCCTGGAGAGCCGCTTCTGTGTGCTCGCCCTGGAGGAAGCTCTGAGGCGGGCCCAACCTCAAATCTTCAACACCGATCAAGGCAGCCAGTTTACCGGCAGCGAGTTCACCTCGGTGCTGGGGCAAGCCGGGGTGCGCATCAGCATGGACGGGCGTGGCCGCTACCTGGACAACATATTTGTTGAACGCTTTTGGAGAACCCTCAAGTATGAAGACATTTACCTGCGCGAATACGCCACGGCAAAGGAAGCCAGCGAAGGGATAGCCCGCTACCTGGACTTCTACAACCACCTGCGCCCCCACCAAGCCCTGGGCTACCGGACCCCGGCCGAAGTCCATGCAATCGGAGCAAAACCAACCTCCCCGCCAATACAGCTTGCGGGCACCTGCGTGCCCGTCTTTGGCTAAGGACAAAATATATTTTTAAAAAATAATATGAACACGATTTCCACCTTAATCCCACGTCAAAATTGTCCAAACAACCCCGTCCACTTCAGGTATCATCCCAAACCGGTAGCACGCTCTGTAGGTAAACCTTCGTCTGAGGACTCTTTTTCTTAATAAATTCGAGGATTTCCCCTATTTTATCCCGGACTTCAGTGACGGATTTTTCCCGGTCGAGGTCGTTGGTACCAATCATTAGAAAAACTATTGCCAGTTTGCCCTCGGTAACCTCTTCGATTCGTTTCATCACGCCCCAGGCAGTATCGCTGGAGATTCCACGGTTGGTTACCTGCTCCAATCCGGTCAATTCGCGCCATTCACAGCCATCGGTGATACTGTCCCCGAGAAAACATATTTCGCCTTCTGGATTGGGCAAACTTCGGAATAAAGAAACCCTGTGTTTCCAGTAACCCGAAAATTCTGTGATATTTTTCTGCCCAAATCCCGAATGGGAAATGAGAATCAGCAGTGTTATGGCCAACAGGTTGTACTTTAGTTTCATCATGGTTTAAAAAATTAATGGCGCATACCATAATTACCTAGAGGCTGTCCCAAAAATATAAAGATTTTATAGTCAACTGGATGGGATGACGTTGATAAAAAGAGCCGGAAAGAGCAAGTTTTTGCTCGATCCGGCCAAAAAAGGGTTCTATAATTGAGTTAGCGAAAATCAATATAGCCCTTTCTATGAAAAATATAGCCATCCAATGCCTCCTGCGTCCAGCTTTAACTGTGGTCGACCGGTGCCTCGATTACGATAACTTCCACGCCACCATTGATCGAATCGATCGGCTGCTGATCGACTCGGAGGTGGAATCGCAGGCCTTGGAGGGGTGGCCGCCAATGGGTCTAACCCGGATATTTCATGAAGGGTAAAGTTTGGCTCGTTATTGCTATTGGAGATGGATTTCTTTGTATTTTGAGCAGATCGTCTTGATTTTTAGGTGTTTTTCAGGGTGTAGAGACACTGCCCCCTTTCCCCCATTGGTTCGGTAGTGCCGGGGGCAGCACCAATGCACCCTTTAGGTTGGCACCAATCGGCGGGCCGCATGGTTGAAAAGACTGGCCCAAGGATAACCACTTAGGTGAAAGTGAATCGTTCGGGTGTTGCGCACGATGACCGCTCCAATCTTGATTAATTTGAGCCGCAGGGTGTGGCATTGGGCCCGCGCCCACTTCGTCCCTTTTAAGGCTAACCGGCGCATGGCTTCCATCAAGGTGTAGGCCAGCGCCGACAAGAGCAATCGCCACTGATTGGCCCACCATTGATGGGCGCTGGTGCGCTCGCTGAACAATTGCATCTGTTCCTTGATTCGGTTCTCCATTTCACCGCGGCCACAGTATACCTTGTCGTAAAGCTCCTGGGGATCGCCCGGCAGGTTCGTCACCACGAAGCGCGGGTTGGACCCCTGTGCGGTGTGTTCGGCTTTATGGATGACCAACCGCAGCCATCGCCACGAATCGGCAGCATAGACGAAGTCCTGGAATAACCGTTGTTTTTTACCCCTTAGTTCGAACCATTCTTTGGCCTGCTTTTGCAACTGCTGGGCGTCTTGCTGCAAGCGTGCATTGCGAGCCATCCCCACGATGTAACTAACTTCGTTGCGGTCGCACCAAGAGAGTATCCGGTCTCGACAAAATCCACTGTCGGCGCGCCAAATAATCCGCGTACGGGGCCAGCTTTAGCGAATCCGTTTAACCAGCAATTTGAGGATGGCCCCGGCATGCTTGCTGGCATCGATCTTGCTCGGCCGCAGGTAGGCCACCAGCAGCTGATCACCGCAAAAAACATATAGCGGCAGAAAACAGTAATGATCATAATAACCGTGGAAAAAACGTCCCTCCTGGAGCCCGTGCACCGGATTGTCGGTGGCGTCAAAGTCCAGGATGATCTCTTCGGGTTCCTCGGCAAAGGAGCCCATGAACTGTTCGACCAACAGCTCGTTTACCGCAAAGGCCGCCCGCCGATCCTGCCCGTTTTCAAAACGACACAAAGTCGGCGCGCTGGCCAACGTTTCAATGCGCCCGTTACCGTTTGCAACAATGGATCGTGGCGCAGGGTATCAAAGTCGTTCAAATCCTCATAGCCCGCCACCAGCCCGTAAACGCGCTGCCGCAGCATCCCCAATACCTCATGGCGTACTTTGCCCTTCTGCCGTTTGTCCACTAACTGTCGGGCCGCTCGTTCGGTCAAGCCCAACTGCCGATCCACTTCCCGGATCAAAAGCAGTCCGGCATCCGAAGTAACCTCTCCGCCCTTGAAATCAACCCGCACACGGCGGCCTTTTACCCTTGTCAACTGTAGCTTTAATTGTTTACCTTTTGTCATCGCTGATATTGCTTTAATTATTGATCTATCCTGCTGTATATCAGCAGTTAAGCATATCAACGATACTTTTTTTACGAAATATCCGGGTTAGGGGCATGGCCCCGTTTATCCCGGCTCCGACAATGAGCATATCGAAACTTTTTTTCTCCAACTGACTGAAGCGGTCTTCTCCTGGCATATCGAGAAGTAAAAATTGTCAATGGATTTGAGCTGCCAACCATTGTGGGCGATTAGTGGTGATACCATCCACGCCCGCTTGTTTTAACCTGCGGGCCACGGCGGGATCGTCAACCGTCCAGACATAAACCTCGAGCCCGTTGCGGTGGACCTCGGCGATGGAATCTTCATTGACGATGGCATCGATGGCTTTTACGTTGATGCCGTCTGCCCCCACCTTTTTCGCCCGTTCTATCAGCTCTTCGATTGAAGGCTCCCAGGCATCGGTTTCTTTATTTTTCTTAAAGGAGGATAAGCCGTAGATTTTGTAATGGGGAAAGGCTTTTGTGGCGGCAGCCACTGTATCCCAGTTGAAACTGATAATGACAATTTGCTCAGGGTCCAGACCGGACCTGGCAATTGCCTTTTTCAGCTCTGGAATTATGTCGGGACCTATTTTTATTTCGACTACTATTTTTCGCCCTTCGGGAACGGTAGACAAAACTTGATTCAGGAGCGGAATTTTTTCACCTTTCCATTTTTCGCCTTTATGCTGGCCGGCATCAAGTTGCAGCAGCTCCTCGACTGTTTGATCTATCACATCCCGGTCGCGTCCATAAAGTTTGAGGGTATTAAAATCATGGAGGACGACCAATTGCCCATCTTTCGAGAAGTGGATATCGATTTCTACCGCCGGGGCCTCTTTTTCCCAAGCCAGGTTCACGGAGGCCAGGGTATTTTCAGGCGCGTCATAGGATGCGCCGCGGTGGGCAATTATAAGGCATTCTTTTCCATTAACGATTACCATCGCAAGGATTGCTGAAATCAAAGTTAGTGTAATATTTCTGAACGGCATGATCTTATGGTCTTAATGATCTTGGTGATGGTATTGGATAGCACAACGCACTCATTATCAACGACAAAAATAATTGGCATCTTTCAGAATTCAAATCCTTCCTTATTTATCGTAAATAGCTCCTAAACATCCCTCAAAAGCAATTACTAAGGAAATCCAGGCGTTATTAAAGGTCAACTGCTTTGCCTGAGCCGCATGAAAAAATTGCGGCGATTTTATTCGTCACTAAAAATACCTGGCATTGGGAATGAAATAATACCTTTTATCGATGGTTGCTTGTCTGAAATACGAGATTTACCTACTGCAATCCGACGAAGACAAACAACCAGGCTCCGCCAACTCCACCCAGAATGGGGCCGAGAATTGGAACCCAACTGTATTTCCAGTCGGAACTTCCCTTTCCGGGTATAGGCAAAATAGCGTGGGCGATTCGTGGGCCGAAGTCCCTGGCCGGATTTATAGCGTAACCAGTGGGCCCTCCCAAGGAGATTCCTATTGCCAAGACAAGAAGCCCGACCAGTAGGGGTTGCAGCCCAGAGCTGAAAACTGCCGAGAGATCGAGATCACCGGGTTTGGCCAATTCCTGCGCATTGGCGGCTATGGCCAGAACCCCGAATACCAGCATAGCGGTTCCAATAATCTCGGTAATTAAATTGTTTGGGTAGTTGCGGATGGCGGGCCCGGTACAAAATACGCTTAATTTTGCATCCGCCCCCTCTGTTTCTTTCCAATGGGGGAAGTAGGCCAGCCATACCAGGATGGCTCCGGTCAAGGCCCCTGCTACCTGCGATGCAACATACCCGGCAACCTGACACCAGGGAAAGGCCCCGATTGAAGCCAACCCAATTGTGACTGCCGGATTGATGTGCGCGCCGCTGATCCGACCCACCGAATAAACCGCAATGGCTACCGCTAGTCCCCACCCGACAGTGATGACTATCCAGCCGGAGCCTTCGCCCTTGGATTTTTTCAGAAGAACAGTGGCAACAGCGCCATCTCCCAAAAGAATTAGAATCAACGTTCCGGTAAACTCGGCTAAATAAGGTGACATGAGATTAATTCTTCTCCTTGCAAAGGAAACATGATAAGGTTTTTTATTCCAGATCATTGCGGCTCTCAATCAGTCGGAGCCGCTTTTATTTTTAAAAGACCAGAGCCAGAAAACATCTACCAGAGCCAGAAAACATTTATGTCAATGAAATTATGTCAATGAAATCATATTGGGCCAATCGCATTGGCTTTTATGCCTTGGAGGGGGGATTTCAGATTTCGGCAATGGCCCGGGTGATTGGGTATTGGTTCGCCTTTTCCACTCTTGGCAGTTTAACAATTCTTGCCCAAGACAGGGAAAATGGCTTGGTCGATGAGACGGCCATTCCCCACCGTGGCGTCACCGCTCATCGGGGAAACTCCGGTTCCTATCCTGAAAACACGCTCCCGGCTTTTGACTCTGCCCTGGCTTTAGGCGTCGATTGGATGGAATGCGATATTTTCAAAACAAAGGACGGGAAAATTGTTGTCATTCACGATGCCGGGACCGGACGCATGGGTGACAGGAACCTTTTGGTCGCCGATTCAACTTACGAAGAACTTCTGCGGGTGGATGTCGCTACGGAATTTCGTCAAAAGCATGGCAAGACCCTGGCTGAGTGTCCCAAAGGAAAAATTCCTCTGCTTGAAGATGTGATCCGCCTGACGATGACTCAGCGCCTTACACGACTATCCATTCAGCCGAAAAGGGATATCGTTGATGAAGCCATCGCATTGATTCGAGAGATGAAAGCTGAATCCTGGATCGGTTTCAACGAGGGCTCCATTTCACGTGTTCGACGGGTCAAGGAACTGGCCCCTGAATTACCGGGTTTTTATGACACCGATGGCAAAGACACCGATCTTCATGTTTCCCGGGCTCTCGAATATGGATTTGAAAGCATCGTCATGAACCACCGGAATGTGACCGCAGAAGACGTTGAAAAAATTCATGCCGCCAAACTCGAAGCCGGTGCCTGGACCGTAAATGATCGCGAGGAAATGCGGCGATTGTTGATGGCAGGCGTAGATCGCATCTATACCGACCTGGCAGAGATTCTTATGGCATTACAAGAGGAGGGAAAGTGAGCGCTCAACCCCCAAATATTGGAGGCGGAGGAGTGACGGAGAGCCCGGTCTTAACCGATCGAACCCGGAAACTTTTGCAACCTCTCCTTCATCTCGTTCTCGATGTGGATGGAACTCTCGCCCTCGACGACAACCTCTTTCCATCCACAATCCGTTTCCTGGTGATGTGCACTGGAAAAAGTGGACACGAGATTCTCCTAAATGGAGAATCGAAGCATGGGAAGAAGACGCTTTAGTATAGAGTTCAAAAATGAGGCAGTTCAACTGATGATACTCGATGGTCTGAGCGCCACCGAGGTATCGACCAAACTTGGGGTCAACACCAACCAATTGTATAGGTGGAAGAGGCTCTATCTGGACGATCAGCAGGGCGAAGCCACCTCAAAGCGACAGAGCAGTCCGAAGGAGATGGCGGCCGAGATAGATCGTCTTCGCAAAGAGCTGCGCCGCTCGGAGCGGATCAACCAGATACTAAAAAAAACGGTGGGCTACTTTGCCAAGGACGAACAATGAAGTACCAGTTTGTCAAAGACAACGAGGGGCGCTTCAAGATCGAGGAAATATGCTCGGCGATGGGGATTTGTCGCAGTGGCTATTACTGCTGGAGGCACCGAGCGCCCTCGGCCCGGCGGATCGAGGACGAGGGAATCAAGGGGGCGATCCTGAAGGTACACAAAGAGGCCAAGGGCCCGCTATGGGCATCGGCCAATGCACCGCCATCTGAAGGATGATGAGGGCATCGATTGCGGCCGTGACCGGGCTCTGCGTCTGATGCGTGAAATGGGAATCAAAAGCACCCAGAGTAAACGCTTTAAGCCATTAAAAACCAACAGTAACCATCCCTATGGTTACAGCCCCAATGTGCTTAAAAAGCATGGCCAGCCGACCCATATCGACGAGGTCTGGGTGGCGGACACGACCTACCTACGGACCCTGGCCGGTTGGATGTACTTGGCCACGGTGATGGACCTGTTCAGCCGACGCCTGCTGGGCTGGAGCGTTTCCAACCACAACGACGCGAAGCTGGTTGGCAAGGCCCTCAAAGCCGCGGCCATGACCCGCGGCACACTGCGCACCGGGATTATTCATCACAGCGATCGGGGCAGCCCCTACGCCAGCGACGACTATCAGAGGCTGGTCTCTGAACTAGGCATGAAGCCGAGCATGAGCGCCCAAGGCAACTGCTACGACAACGCGGCCATGGAATCGTTCTACGGCCGCTTCAAGACCAGCACGATTCGAGGCCGCCACTTTGCCGACGAGCGCGAACTGCGATCAACTGTCTTCGAATACGTGGAAATCTTCTACAACCGATATCGCAAACATTCCTCTCTGAGTTACCAAAGCCCAGTCCAATTCGAGGAAAATATTTGCCCCCCATGGGGGGCAACGAGAAAACAAAACCCTTTACCAAAACAAGCCGCCTGACACACTAATCAATAAACAATGAATATAAGAGAATCCCGTGTCCAACAAATCCAGTACACGTCATATAAGAGAATCCCGTGTCCAACAAATCCAGTGCACATCACTAATCAATAAACAATGAATATAAGAGAATCCCGTGTCCAACAAATCCAGTACACGTCACTGGAGACACTCCACGGCCTTGGGATGTCCTTTACCATCATCACCAACAACTCCTCGAAGAGCAGGCGGGAACATTGCCAACGGCTGTGTCGAATGGGGCTGGAATTAAACGAAGAGAAGATACTGGTATCCACTCAGGCCACCCTGCTCTACCTTAAAGAAGCGCAACCCCAAATTAAGCGTCTTTTCGTGCTGGGAACACCCGGCTTGCAAGAGGAATTTAGCGAAGCCGGGTATGCTCTTTGCGACCATCGGGCGGATGACGAACCCGACGCCGTCATTGTCGGTTTCGACACCTCGCTTACCTATGAGAGGCTTTGTCGCGCCGCTTATTGGATTAAAAAGGGCAAGAAATATTTTGCCACTCATCCGGATTACGTTTGCCCTACCGATCAGCCGACGGTGCTGGTCGATTGCGGGTCAATCATCAGTTGCCTGAAAGCAGCTACAGGGCGGGAGCCCGACGCCATCCTGGGCAAGCCGAGCCCTCAGATGCTGGAAGTGATCCGGCAAAAGCATGGATTGGAAAAATCCCAAATTGCCATGGTGGGGGACCGTCTTTATACGGACATGGCAATGGCTTATGCAGGTGGGATAACCTCTATTCTGGTCCTTTGCGGTGAAACTACCCGCGGGCAGGCAGAATCGATTCAGCATCGCCCGATATCGTGGTAACCGATCCCGGCGATTTGGGCAGTTTGCTCGTCCTGGCAAAACGCGCTGAAAAAATTAGTGACGAAAAATCTTGTTAGTAAAATATGGGCCACTCTGCGGTAACTCTGGACAGGGGTATTATAATACCTCAAACATGGCAGGCTTTACTTTAGGCGAGCGCCAATGGTATTATAAAATATTGCTGACGACTATTTTTAAAATCGATATTCGGATAATTTTCAGAAATTCAAAGACGCTATGCTGAAATTTATTTCAAAATTTTACAGACCGGCCCCTGAAGTAGAACGTCTTCCTTCCGATGAGATTCCGCGTACTTATGGGCGGTTACGATGGCAAATTATGGAATCCACCTTTATCGGATATGCCGTATTCTACCTGGTTCGCAATAATTTGGCGCCGGTATCACTGGAAATAGGCGAGGCGGTTGGCTACACCAAGAGTCAAATTGGGGATTTTCTGGCCGTTACGGCGATTGCCTACGGGGTGGCCAAATTTATCATGGGTTCGGTTTCAGACCGGAGCAACCCACGCCTTTTTATGCCCACCGGCCTGATTCTTACCGCCCTGGTCAATTTTGCTTTTGGCAGTGTTCAGAACTACCATCTGCACCTCGCTCTATGGGCTATGAATGGGTTGTTTCAGGGAATGGGCTGGCCTCCCTGCGGACGGTCCATCGGCCATTGGTATAGCGAGAATGAGCGAGGCATGAAATTTGCCATCTGGAATGTCGCGACCAATGTCGGCGGCGGACTGGCTGGAGTGATTGCCGCTTACAGCGCTGGTTGGCTCGGTTGGCAGTTTGCTTTTTTTGTGCCGGGTATTCTTGCCCTGATATGCGCGCTTTACCTGCTGCTGCGGTTGCGGGACACACCGCAATCGGTAGGTTTGCCGCCTATCGAGGAATACCGAAACGACTATCCCGCAAACCATTCAACGGATCATGAGGCTGAGCTGACCACGCGGGATTTATTCGTCAATTACATCTTCAAGAACAAATACCTGTGGATCGTCGCCCTGGCCAATTTTTTTGTTTATATCACCCGCTACAGTATGCTGGATTGGGGGCCTACCTACCTGCGGGAAGTCAAGGGAGCCAATTTGGAAGACGGGGGGTGGAGCATTTTGGTCCTTGAATGGGGGGGCATCCCGAGCACCCTATTGATGGGCTGGTTGTCAGACCGATTGGGAGGCCGCCGGGGACTCGTCAGCCTGATGTGCATGATCCCTATATTCTTTGCTTTTCTGGGAATAAAAATGAACCCTCCGGGCATGCTATGGCTGGATATGACGTTGCTGGGGGTGATCGGTTTTTTTGTCTATCCTCCGGTCATGCTGCTGGCGGTTTCAGGACTTGATTTAACCTCCAAGAAAGCGGTTGGCACGGCGGCCGGGTTCATCGGGCTATGGGGCTACATCGGCCGCACGGTGCAGGGAAAAGTGCTTGGGACGGTTGCGGAGGATTATGGCTGGGACGCCTCTTTGAACCTCATTCTGATGGCCGCTATAGGAGCGATAATTTTATTGTGTTTTACCGTCAATATCAAACCCCGAGGATAGATTCCGGGATTATTTAGAAAATCAAATGGCTGATGAGTATGAACCAGCCGGGAGTAAATATCCTTTCCTTTTGTAGGAGTATAGCGCTTTGCCTCCTCCTTTTCCAGGCATTGCAGAGGAATTTACAGGCTCAAACCGGCGTCGATGAGTTAAAGGATCGTCCCCTTCGAATAAGGAACAAGGTAAAACCTGATTTCCCGGCCGCGCTACGCAACAGCCACTATTACCAAGGCTTTGCAAAAGTTGTTTTTATGGTCGATACATCTGGCCGAAGTTATGATTTCATCTTGATCGAGGCCACGCACCCTCTTTTCGGTGTAGAAGCCATTAGCGCTTTGCAGCGGTGGCAGGTGGAACCGGCCATAATCGATAGTCGGATTAATCCATCCCGCCATACTGTCGAAGTGAAATTCAGGAATGTAGGTTTGGCCATAGAGAAAAGGCTTGGTGGAGGGATCCCGACCAGGGAAAAACCGGATTCGTCAGTTGGCACATACTACCACACATTTGATTTGAATGAATTGGACCGAATTCCGAAATATCTCGCGAAGGATTCTCCGGTTTTACCCACCGGAATTGAGCCCGCCGAAATGAGAGGCTTGGTCAAAATTGAGTTTTTCATCGATGAAAAAGGCAAGGTTCGGGCTCCCGGGGTTCTTATGAGCACAAATGACCGGCTTGATGATGCCGCCATCACGGCGGTAGTGAACTGGCAATTTGAACCGCCCCTAAAGGATGGCAAACCGGTTGTGGCCAGAGCAGTGCAAAGTTTCCTCTTCGAGTAGTTGGCTTTAATCCAAGTCATTGCCACCAGAAACCTTATGACCAGCCGGGTAAATGCACTAATGACGTGTACTGGATTTGTTGGACACGGGATTCTCTTATATTCATTGTTTATTGATTAGTGTGTCAGGCGGCTTGTTTTGGTAAAGGGTTTTGTTTTCTCGTTGCCCCCCATGGGGGGCAAATATTTTCCTCGAATTGGACTGGGCTTTGGTAACTCAGAGAGGAATGTTTGCGATATCGGTTGTAGAAGATTTCCACGTATTCGAAGACAGTTGATCGCAGTTCGCGCTCGTCGGCAAAGTGGCGGCCTCGAATCGTGCTGGTCTTGAAGCGGCCGTAGAACGATTCCATGGCCGCGTTGTCGTAGCAGTTGCCTTGGGCGCTCATGCTCGGCTTCATGCCTAGTTCAGAGACCAGCCTCTGATAGTCGTCGCTGGCGTAGGGGCTGCCCCGATCGCTGTGATGAATAATCCCGGTGCGCAGTGTGCCGCGGGTCATGGCCGCGGCTTTGAGGGCCTTGCCAACCAGCTTCGCGTCGTTGTGGTTGGAAACGCTCCAGCCCAGCAGGCGTCGGCTGAACAGGTCCATCACCGTGGCCAAGTACATCCAACCGGCCAGGGTCCGTAGGTAGGTCGTGTCCGCCACCCAGACCTCGTCGATATGGGTCGGCTGGCCATGCTTTTTAAGCACATTGGGGCTGTAACCATAGGGATGGTTACTGTTGGTTTTTAATGGCTTAAAGCGTTTACTCTGGGTGCTTTTGATTCCCATTTCACGCATCAGACGCAGAGCCCGGTCACGGCCGCAATCGATGCCCTCATCATCCTTCAGATGGCGGTGCATTGGCCGATGCCCATAGCGGCCCTTGGCCTCTTTGTGTACCTTCAGGATCGCCCCCTTGATTCCCTCGTCCTCGATCCGCCGGGCCGAGGGCGCTCGGTGCCTCCAGCAGTAATAGCCACTGCGACAAATCCCCATCGCCGAGCATATTTCCTCGATCTTGAAGCGCCCCTCGTTGTCTTTGACAAACTGGTACTTCATTGTTCGTCCTTGGCAAAGTAGCCCACCGTTTTTTTTAGTATCTGGTTGATCCGCTCCGAGCGGCGCAGCTCTTTGCGAAGACGATCTATCTCGGCCGCCATCTCCTTCGGACTGCTCTGTCGCTTTGAGGTGGCTTCGCCCTGCTGATCGTCCAGATAGAGCCTCTTCCACCTATACAATTGGTTGGTGTTGACCCCAAGTTTGGTCGATACCTCGGTGGCGCTCAGACCATCGAGTATCATCAGTTGAACTGCCTCATTTTTGAACTCTATACTAAAGCGTCTTCTTCCCATGCTTCGATTCTCCATTTAGGAGAATCTCGTGTCCACTTTTTCCAGTGCACATCACTAAGCCGATTGACAGTCCGCAATAAAGGTAGGAGGTATTTACAAGAATCTAATTTTTTATGAAAAACAAAGGAACTTGAAAATATTCAATCTCAAGGCGATCCAGCATAGAGATTCGATAGTTCCTTGACACACTGGAGAAAAACCTTGATGGCGAAAAAAACAGGAAATGCAATTTTTTTTATGGGCGTGGGGAAACCGCTCGAAGACCGGGAATATCCGCTTCCGGACGAACTGGAACCGGGCGCCATCCTGGTAAAAACGAACATTGCCACGGTTTGCGGCTCCGATATGCACAGCTGGCAAGGGCGGCGGCCCTTCCCCACCCCTTCAGTCCTGGGGCATGAAGGGGTGGGGACGGTCATGCAGATGGGAAACGGCGAGGAAAGAGACTCTGCCGGGAGTCCTCTTAAAGAAGGCGATCGCATTACCTGGACGATTATGGCGGTCTGCGGGGAATGTGTTTTCTGCCGAGAATACGGGCTGCCGCAAAAATGCCTGCATCTCTTCAAATACGGGCATTCCGTCAGTGATGTTCCGCCCTATTTCCTGGGAACCTTCGGTCAATACGTCTACCTGAAACCGGGAACCGGAGTCTTTAAACTACCCAATGATTTACCGGATGAAACGGCTTCGCCCCTGATGTGCGCGGCGGCCACAGTGGCTGGCGGCCTCGATAGGATCGGCCTGAATCCGGGGGACAGTGTGGTGATTCAGGGTGCTGGCATGTTGGGTTTGTATGCGGCTGCCTTTGCCACCGCCCTGGGAGCGCGGCAGGTTATCATGATCGATATCATGGACAAACGACTGGAGGAGACCAAGCGCTTTGGGGCGAATCATATTCTCAATGCAGAAAAGATGCCGCAGGAAGAACTGATTGAAGCCGTTAAGGAACTGACGGGTGGATTGGGCGCGGATTTAGCGATAGAGGTCACCGGGTTTGCCCCGGTGGTGGAAACAGGGGTCAAAATGTTGCGCATCGGCGGTAGGTATCTCCTTCAGGGCGCTGTCTACCCGAATGATTCTTTTACGCTGCAATCGCACGATGTCATCACCAAATGCCTGACCTTGCTTGGATTGCACAATTACGAACCAAGACACCTTGGGATGGCTCTCGATCTGGTATATAAAAACCAGCAGAAGCATCCTTTTTTTGAACTGGCGGGACCGCGATTTCCTCTCACCGCGGATGGGGTGACCGAGGCTATGGGCGCTTTGCACCGAAAAGAGGGAATCCGGCCCATCGTGGAGCCCTGCGCTCAGTAACTCTAATGATTTAGAAAAATGTAACCCAGGAGGCGGATATGCCATTAGTGAGCATAAATCGGATATTGGCTGAGGCAGCCGAAGAAGGCTATGCGGTAGGTGCCTTTAACCCCGTTGACTATGCTTCAATGAAAGCGATCGTGCACGCTGCGGAGGAAGAAAATGCTCCTGTCATTGTGCAAATATCAGCCAAAACGGTGCGCTATTATGGGCATGAGACATTGGCCATGTGGATGCGGGAATTGGCAGAAAAATCCACTATCCCGGTAGTGCTTCATCTTGACCACGGGAAGGAACTGGAGATGATCCGGCGCTGCATTGAAACCGGGTGGACCTCTGTCATGATCGATGCCTCGCACCTACCCTTCGAGCAAAATCTTGCCATGTCCAGAGAAGTTGTAGAAATGGCCCCAGCGGCTGGTGTGGGCGTAGAGGCGGAATTGGGAGAAATCGTAGGGGTCGAAGAAGAAATTTCAGTTAACGAGGAGGACGCCCATTTGGCCGACCCGGACAAGGCGGAGATTTTTTGCCGGGAACTTGAATTGGGTGTTTTCGCCCCGGCTATCGGCACCGCTCATGGGATCTATAAGGGAACGCCCAAAGTCGCTTTCGATTTGATCGAGGAGGTCTACCGCCGCACAGCCACTCCCCTTGCCCTCCATGGGGGCACCGGATTGTCCGACGATATTATTCAGCGCTGTATCCGTTCAGGTTGCGCCAAGGTAAATATTTCTACTCAATTAAAGCACGCGTTTGTCGACGGGTTTTCCGATTATCACAAGGCTAATCCCGATGACTACGAACCGTTAAAAGTGCTGGAGGCTCAATTTGAATTTATGAAACAGTTTTTGCGGAAAAAAATCCGTCAATTCGGCGGATCGGGAAAGGGTCGGGAATTAACCGCTGTAATGTGAAAGCATTAATCTTTGATTGTGACGGTGTGCTCGTCGATACCGAGCGGGATGGACATCGCAGGGCCTTTAATCGCGCATTTGCCCGAAAAGGGCTGGAGGCAAAATGGAGTGTCGATGTTTATGGTCAACTATTGGCCATAGCGGGCGGCAAGGAACGCATGCGGCATTACTTCGATCATGCCGGTTGGCCGCCGGGGCTAAAGGATCGCGAATCTTTCATAAAGGAGATGCATGCGCTTAAAACGGACTTCTTCATGAAAATCATCAAAGCGGGAGAACTGCCCTTGCGCAGCGGGGTTGCCCGATTGATTGACGAAGCCATAGAGGCCGGCATTAAAATGGCAGTATGTTCCACCTCCCATGAGCGCTCCGTAAATCTGATTGTGGAGAAGTTGCTCGGTCCGCATAGACAAGCGAAATTCGAGGCCATTCTGGCCGGAGATGTCGTTACCCAAAAGAAACCAAACCCGGAGATTTACCTGCTTGCCCTGCGGAAACTCGGCATAAAGGCAGATCAATGCGTTGTCATAGAAGACAATCGAAATGGTCTTCTGGCGGCCAAAGCCGCCGGCATACAATGTCTCGTAACCACCAGCGCCTACAGCATGGGAGAAGATTTTTCAGAGGCTGATAAGGTGATTGAGGAATTGGGCGATCCTCCGGGAAACTATGTCCGCCTTTCCGATTTAATGTTGATTAACGGAAACGACCAAGATCAAATTTCAACCGTTCGCTCAAGATGACAGGCATTGGATTGAATTGTTAATGATGCAGAACCCGGAGAAAGAGGCCGCCAAAGACCCGCGCTACCAGCGCTGGCGGGCTATAACATTCGGCATTACCTGGTTGGCTTACGTTGGATTTTATTTTACCCGGAAATCTTTCCCGGTGGCCAAGATCGGCATCCTGGAAGATCCTACAATCGAGATCACGAAGGCATCGTTGGGTTGGATTGATGGGCTCTACGGAGTTGCCTATGCTCTCGGGCAATTCATCTGGGGAATGTGCGGAGACAAGTTCGGACCCCGCACAGTGGTCCTCACCGGCATGTTTTTTTCCGTAATAGTTGCAGTGGCCATGGGAATGTCCTCCACCGTGATTCTGTTCGGGGCGCTCTTTTTTTGCCAGGGCCTTTGTCAATCCACCGGGTGGGCGCCCCTGACCAAGAATGTCAGCTATTGGTTTTCCAGAAAAGAGCGGGGCCGAACTTATGGGTTTTGGGCCACCAACTATGCCATTGGGGGAATGCTGGCCAGTGCCTTCGCCGGTTCTATGGCCCTGGTTTTTTTGAATTGGCGCTTCGCTTTTTTCATGCCGGCAATTGTTCTGGCCGTTATTTGGTTGCTGTTTCTGCTTTTGCAGAAAAACCGGCCTGAGGATATCGGCCTCCCCTCCATTGAGGATTACCACGGAGAAACAGTTGACGTTTTAGCCAAGGATGAAACGCCGGAAGATGAACCTGAAGGTTCCTGGAAGGTGATTGGTGAAGTATTCAGGAACCCGGTCATTCTTTCTCTCGGCGCAGTATATTTTTTTCTTAAGCCGACCCGTTATGCCATCCTTTTCTGGGGACCCCTCATCATAAACGATAAGTTGGGAACCAATATCGGTGAATCGGCCATTATCAGCGCAGCATTTGAAGCGGCAGGTCCTTTAGGTGTCATCTTTGCCGGTTATGCGACGGACAAATGGTTTCATTCGCGCCGCATCCCAATAACCGTTATGGGATTATCAATTCTAGCGATCATCCTCTTTCTCTTCAACGGCCTGACGGAGGATGGAGGAAAGGGAACCATGGTTTTGCTACTCTTTGCCATGGGTTTTTTCCTATTCGGCCCGGATGCCATGATCTCATCGGCTTCGGCGGTGGACTTTGGAACGAAAAAGGGCGCCGCATCCTCGGCCGGATTGATTAATGGGATGGGTTCAACGGGGCAGATCCTGGGCTTGTCTTTACCCGGCATCATCTGGGCTCATTACGGGTGGGGAGTGCTCTTTAATTGCCTGGGAGCGTTTGTTCTGCTAGCGATTCTTCTCCTACTGCCAATGTGGAATGCATTGCCTGCAACTGTGAAAAAAGAAACTGATTCCAGGTGATTCAGCACAATAACATGAAATTAAGGAAAGAAAAAATATGAGTAAAATCAGTATGGTCATGTTCGATCTCTCAGGGACCACTGTGTATGATGACACGGGCGTTCGGGACTGCCTCTACAAAGCGGCCGTGGAGTTCAACCTGCAAACGACACCCGATGAGATACTCCTGCATATGGGCACCAACAAAATCCACCTCTATCAGTTTCTCATCGCCCGGTCACAAGGAAAGAAGGTCGAAATTGAAGATTTTGAAAAAACGATCTACCCGGAAACCCTGGATGAAGCCATGAAGGTCTTCCACCGTTATTCGGAGATCATGGTCAACCATTACCGCAATGAAGTTCGCGAAATAGAGGGATCTGCAGACACCTTCCGGTGGTGTCATGATAACGGCATAAAAGTAGCCACTGAAATGGACGGGGAAAACTGGACAGTGGAATAAGGTGGTCTTGAACCACTAAATCCGCTAACCTATGAATGTTATTAAATCACGAAAGAGAAGACAATACAGTGCTGAGTTTAAAGCCCGAGTGGCCCTGGAAGCCATCAGGGGCGCTCATACCATCAACGAGATCGCCGGTCGTTTTGAGGTGCATCCCAACCAGGTGACCCAATGGAAGAAGCAGCTTTTGCAGGGAGCAACGGAGCTGTTTTCGCGCCAGCGGCAGACTCTCAGCAAGGACAACGAGACGGAAAAAGATCACCTTTACCAGGAGATTGGAAAGCTGAAAGTAGAATGCGATTGGCTAAAAAAAAAGTCTGAACAATTCGGTTGGTGAGAGGCGCAAGATGGTGCAACCACTTCAAGGAAAAATCAGTATCGGCAGGCAATGTCAGTTGCTGGGGCTGGCCCGCGGCAGCTATTACTATCGGGCCCGTGCCCAGTGCGAGCAGAACGTTCTCTACATGCATCGCATGGATGAGCTCTACACCCAATATCCGTTTTTTGGTTCTCGCCGGATGACCCAGTGGCTGCGTCGAGAGGGCCATGCAGTGGGACGAGGCCGCATCCAGCGGCTCATGCGCCAAATGGGCCTGGAGGCTATTTATCCGCGTCGAAACTTGAGCCAGGGGCACCGGCAGCACCGCATTTTCCCTTATCTGCTGCGGGGTTTGGCGGTCGAGCGGCCCGACCAGGTATGGTGCAGCGACATCACTTACCTGCGGCTGAGCCGAGGATTCCTTTTCTTGACCGTGGTGTTGGACTGGTTCAGCCGCTACGTGTTGAGCTGGCAGCTTTCCAACACCCTGGAGAGCCGCTTCTGTGTGCTCGCCCTGGAGGAAGCTCTGAGGCGGGCCCAACCTCAAATCTTCAACACCGATCAAGGCAGCCAGTTTACCGGCAGCGAGTTCACCTCGGTGCTGGGGCAAGCCGGGGTGCGCATCAGCATGGACGGGCGTGGCCGCTACCTGGACAACATATTTGTTGAACGCTTTTGGAGAACCCTCAAGTATGAAGACATTTACCTGCGCGAATACGCCACGGCAAAGGAAGCCAGCGAAGGGATAGCCCGCTACCTGGACTTCTACAACCACCTGCGCCCCCACCAAGCCCTGGGCTACCGGACCCCGGCCGAAGTCCATGCAATCGGAGCAAAACCAACCTCCCCGCCAATACAGCTTGCGGGCACCTGCGTGCCCGTCTTTGGCTAAGGACAAAATATATTTTTAAAAAATAATATGAACACGATTTCCACCTTAATCCCACGTCAAAATTGTCCAAACAACCCCGTCCACTTCACACCGATACTGGCTTTCATCGCGATGTTACGGAGGCCATCATGGACGGACTCGGCTGGGTGCGCGATGGTTTGGTGGATATCTCGGTCGATGTCGAGCATGCTCCCGGTGAGCGCGGGAGGCCGGCGCCCTTTATGATATACTACGCCATGATGCAATTGGATGTGCAGAGCGTCCATGAAGTGCTTAAAATAGGCGATACTCCGGCCGATATGCTGGAAGGTTACAACGCCGGATGCCGTGGCATAGTCGGAGTCCTCAGCGGCCCGCGGCCGGTGGAAGCTTTTGGAAAATGCCGTCACACCCATATAATACCCAGCGTAAGGGATCTGCCCGATCTAATCAATTCGGAGTTTTCCTAAAGCAAATATTAATTCGTTCATTGAGAAACCATAAAATGAAAATCCGTTATCTAATATTACTAACGATACCAGTTATACTTGGAGCCGAGCTTTTCTCTCAGAATTCGATCGGCTACACTCGTTTCATGCAGGGACCTATGGTGGGGGCCGTTGGGCCGAATGAAATTACCATCTGGGGCCGCCTCAATGGAACCTTTAGCGGGGAAATTGAATACGATACTTCAAAAGATTTCAGCCAATCGAAAAAACAGGCTCTTGCCGCCACCAAAGAAGAGGATTATACTTTAAGGTGGAAGCTGACTGGTTTAAAACCTGACACTCGTTATTATTATCGATTCAAGGTCGAGGGCGGGACTCCGAGATACCAACGCGGCCTGCCGCCTTTTTATACCAAGACCGCTCCGCCCGTGGGGAAAAAGGGGCACTTCAGCATCGCGTATGGTTCGTGCCCACGCTACCAACTGGACCGTACACAGGAGATTTGGACAACGGTTCTGCGGTTTCAACCCGATCTGTTTTTCTGGATTGGCGATAATATTTATGGCGATTCGCAGGACCCGGAAATTCTGGCCGAGGAATGGCGCCGCCAGCGCGATGTCGCTACCCTTCAACCAGTCATTCATACCATCCCACAACTGGCAACCTGGGACGACCATGATTTCGGTCTCAACGATTATGACCGGCGGCATCCCCGCAAGGCCGATGCGCTCAAGGTATTCAAACGTTACTGGGCGAATCCGGCTTATGGCCTGCCGGGAACACCGGGCGTTTTTTTCAAATACACCTACGGCGGCATAGACTTCTTTTTTATCGACTGCCGCTACTATCGCGACCCCAATAAAGAACCGGACCATCCCGGCAAAACATTTCTCGGCCAAGAACAACGTGCCTGGCTTCAACAATCGCTTAAAAATAGTGCAACTCCTTTCAAAGTAATCATTTCGGGCAGCGGCTGGTCGAATGCCAAAGGACCGGGGGGAGATTCCTGGTCTTCCTATCTACATGAACGCGACGCCCTCTTCGATTTCATTCGAGACAGCCAAATAAGCGGGGTAATACTGCTTTCCGGAGATACCCATAAAGGTGAGCTCAATGCCATACCTTGGTCGGAAAAGGGTGGTTACGATTTCTACGATCTGGTCAGTTCGCCCCTCGGCCAGACACCGGGACAGGCCAATCCTAACCGCAAACCGGAAATACGCATTCGACCAGTTTTTACCCGGGAGGATAATTTCGGTCTGTTGGAGTTTGATTTAACCGGTGAGCCGGTGCTTCGTTTCAATCTCATCGGGACAAGCGGAAGAGTAGCTTGGAGACCGTTTGTTATCCGGGCCAACGAACTGGTCAATGGAGTTGTCTCCTGGAAAGATAAAATCTCAAGATATTAAATGGCTCGCCTTCACTTTTGGCAGGAACCTTATTGGGAGCGTATCCAATAAATATAGCTTGTGACTGTAAATTCTCCGTCCACTCAATCTTTCACTGTAAACGAGCGGGATTACCAGCCGCCGGCCTGTCCCTTGGCCGTTATATGCATCGATGGATGCGCGGATGATTACCTGAACGTCTCTATCGAACGCGGTTGCATGCCCCATGTTGCAAGAATGATTGCTCAGGGTTTTCGGCGATTGGCAAGAGGCGCGCTGCCTTCATTTACGAATGTTAACAACGCTTGCATCGTCACGGGCGTTCCACCTTCGATGACCGGCATATGCGGTAATTTTTTTCTCAATCCGGAAACAGGTAAGGAAGAAATGATGAATTCGGCCGCTTATCTGCGATGCGAAACCATTCTTGCCGCAGCCGCCCGCAGCGGACGCAAAGTGGCCATGGTTACGGCCAAAGAAAAACTATTATCCCTGCTCGGAAAAAATCTCGAAGGAATAGCCTTTTCGGCGGAGAAAGCCCATGAGGCCACCGAATCTACCCACGGAATCGGGGACCTGGAACGCAGGGTGGGATTCCCCACTCCCAATATTTACAGCGCGGAGGCAAGCCTCTATGTTTTACGAGCAGGAGTTGCCTTGGTGAAAGAGGGCAAAGCAGATTTTCTCTACCTTTCCCTGACCGATTTTATGCAGCACAAATATGAGCCCGCCCATCCAGCCTCTCTTGATTTTTATAAATCGATAGATGTCGAAATCGGGAAGCTTCTCGATCTCGGAGTTTTGTTGGGAGCGACCGCAGACCACGGGATGAACGCAAAACAAAACGCGGATGGCACACCCAACGTTATTTATCTGGAAACCATTTTGCGGGAAAAATTCGGGGAGGGCATTCGAGTGATCTGTCCCATTACCGATCCCTATGTGCGGCATCACGCTGCCTTGGGCTCCTATGTGGAAGTCTATTTACCACCCGCGGTTTCTGCGCACAAGGCGGCAAAAGCCATACAGCTTATCATACAGCTTATAAAAGGGGTAACGGAAGTTTACGACCGCCCGGCCGCCGCTGAATCTCTACAACTGCCAGCGGATCGGATCGGGGATCTGGTAGTCCTGGCAGCCAAAAACACGGTGTTGGGCCGAAAACCTGTCGATCATGATCTATCTCATGTCAAGGAAGGTCTCAGAACGCATGGGGGCAGATTTGAGGAAATGGTCCCACTCCTATTGTCGAAGCCTCTGCAAATACCTGCACAAAAACGTTTTTCAACTGGAGGTATTAGAAACTTCGATATTTTTGAAATGGCCTGCAACTGCCATTGAAAATGACGGGGGCTTTCAGGCAAAAATTGACAGGCTTGGACTTTTATTTAATAGAACAAGCTGTAGATGAATATTCCCGATCAGGAGAAGTTCAATGTTGAACTTATTAACGAGAGGAAGCTGGAAGTTACACCTGGCGAAACCCTGCTGGAGGCGTCACTCAAGGCTGGAATTGACTACCTTCATGCTTGCGGCGGCCAGGCAAAATGTTCCACTTGCCGGATCCTGGTGCAAAAAGGGGAGGAATTTCTTACACCTCCCACCGAAGCGGAAAAAGCGCTGGCCGCCCGCCAAAAATTTCCCCCGGAAATTCGCCTTGCCTGCCAGGTAAAAGTTAAGGGCGGCCCCATCCGGGTCCATCGCCTCGTGCGCGATAAACTTGATCTCGACCTGATGTGCTGCCAGGAAGCTGTTTCCTCGGCCAAAAGTCTTGGGTGCGAAAAGGAGTTGGCTCTGATTTTCCTCGATATTCGTGATTTTACACCTTTTGCCCAAACCCGCCTGCCTTTCGATGTAATTCATATCCTCAATCGGTTTCACCGCATGGCGCAAAACACTATCGAGCAAAAGAACGGCTCGGTGGTCGAGGTGGCCGGTGACGGGCTCTACGCCGCTTTCGGCCTGGAATGCCCATTATGCAATGCAGTCGCGGATGGCGTCCAGGCAGGACATGCGGTATTGAAAAACATAGAAACTTTCAATGAAACTTACCTGAAGCCCTATTTCGACCACCGGTTGCGGATTGGCATAGGCATTCACACTGGCAAGGTCATTTATGGGCAGCTCGGAATCGGTGTAGGAGGTGCCGCCAGTGTCATCGGCTATCCGGTAAACCTCGCCGCTCGTGTCGAGGCGGCCACCAAATCCCTCAATAACGACTTCCTGTTAACCGAAGCGGCATTTGTAACACTGCCCGAACCTCGACCCAAAACTATCTATAAAACCGTCAAATTGAAAGGCGTCACCGATCCGGTTGTTTTACACCTTTTAGGCAATCCTTATGAACTCGAAAGTAAAAGAAAAAGTGGAAAAACCGAACATCCTGTACATTCTGGCGGATGACCTCGGCTGGGGCGATGTCAGTTTTCACGGCTCCCCCATCAGGACTCCGAATATTGACCGTCTGGCCGGAGAAGGCATCGAATTACGTCTGCCCTTCTGCCCTATGTGTACGCCCACCCGTGTCTGCCTGTTGACCGGCCGCCACCCCGGTCGTTTCGGGGCGCATGCCACCAAGCCCTGCAACCCGCCCGTCCTGCCCGACGGTTATGCGACCCTGGCCACTGTTTTGCGCGAACAAGGCTACGACACGGGCATCTTCGGCAAATGGCACCTGGGCTCGTCCCCGCAATACGGCCCCAATCAATTCGGTTTCAACAGTTCCTATGGGAGTCTCGCCGGGGGGGTCGATCCCTACAATCATCGTTACAAGCAGGGAGAGTTTTCCGTCACCTGGCACCGCAACGGCGAGCTGGTAGAAGAGACAGGGCACGTTACCGACATGATTGTGAAAGAAGCCCGGGAATGGATCAAGAGTCGCGACCGGCCCTGGTTTTGCTATGTGCCCTTTACGGCCGTGCATGTGCCGATCAAGCCCGCCCAAGCCTGGTTGGATAGGTATGAATCAGAGCGCTATGATGAAGATCCTTTAAAAGACCGCTCCTATAAAAAATATGCCGCCTATGCGAGCCACATGGATTATGCCATCGGCCAATTGCTGGAATCCCTGGAGCGAACCTGCCAGAGAGAAAACACGATTATCGTATTCAGCTCCGATAACGGCGCCATTAACGATTGCCCGCTGGACAAAACCGATTTGTATCCTGGCTGGCAGGAAGAATACCCGCGACTGGGCTCGAATGGTCCCTTGCGAGGGGTTAAAGCACAACTCTACGAAGGCGGAATACGCACCCCCACCATAATCAACTGGCGAATCCGGCTGCCTTCAGGAACTATGGACCACCCTGTGCATATGGTGGACTGGATGCCCACTTTTTCGCATCTTACGGGCGCCGAACCGCAAGACGACCCACGTTGGGATGGCATCGACATCTGGCCGTTATTATCGGAAACGGAGGCGCAACCCGAGGAACGGGAATTATTTTGGAGTTTCAGAGGCGGCACAAAACTGGGCATGAGGCGGGGAGATTGGAAAATGATCTCAATCCAGGATGAAGGCGAAACTGCGGTGGAGCTTTTCAATATCGCAAACGATCCCTATGAAAAAAAGGATATCTCCGCCGATTACCCCATTTTAGTGGGAGAACTCACGGAGGCAATCCGGGAACAGCGACAACTCGACGACACATCCAACCGAGACTTGTTATAATCGAGGAATATTTTTCCAATGAGTTAGAAACAGGAATATCCCGATAAATTCAATGCCGAACCCAAAGGCTGTAAGATCTACACCTTTATCGGCTTGCTCGGAACGGGCGTTTTCAGCTATCAAGCGTATAATTGGATTGTTTGAGTATTATGAATAAGCATATTTTCCTGGTAATTTCGATTTGCTTGATTGCTTGCGCATATGGCTTTGGCGGAGATTTTAGAAACAACAATTGGGGAGACTCGAAATCGGATGTTCGCAAAGCGGAAAAATCACCCTTTCACCACGAACGAAGCAACGAATTGGCATACTTCAATTCCGAAATCCCGGGTATTATTGGAGGCGTGATTTACTATTTTAAAGACGACCGATTGGACGGTGGAAAATTTGTTTCCAGAAACAGCAATCGAACCCCTGAGGAAACCTACCGTGATTACCTTAAACTTCAAACCTACTTTTGATGTGCACTGGAAAAAGTGGACACGAGATTCTCCTAAATGGAGAATCGAAGCATGGGAAGAAGACGCAGTATAGAGTTCAAAAATGAGGCAGTTCAACTGATGATACTCGATGGTCTGAGCGCCACCGAGGTATCGACCAAACTTGGGGTCAACACCAACCAATTGTATAGGTGGAAGAGGCTCTATCTGGACGATCAGCAGGGCGAAGCCACCTCAAAGCGACAGAGCAGTCCGAAGGAGATGGCGGCCGAGATAGATCGTCTTCGCAAAGAGCTGCGCCGCTCGGAGCGGATCAACCAGATACTAAAAAAAACGGTGGGCTACTTTGCCAAGGACGAACAATGAAGTACCAGTTTGTCAAAGACAACGAGGGGCGCTTCAAGATCGAGGAAATATGCTCGGCGATGGGGATTTGTCGCAGTGGCTATTACTGCTGGAGGCACCGAGCGCCCTCGGCCCGGCGGATCGAGGACGAGGGAATCAAGGGGGCGATCCTGAAGGTACACAAAGAGGCCAAGGGCCGCTATGGGCATCGGCCAATGCACCGCCATCTGAAGGATGATGAGGGCATCGATTGCGGCCGTGACCGGGCTCTGCGTCTGATGCGTGAAATGGGAATCAAAAGCACCCAGAGTAAACGCTTTAAGCCATTAAAAACCAACAGTAACCATCCCTATGGTTACAGCCCCAATGTGCTTAAAAAGCATGGCCAGCCGACCCATATCGACGAGGTCTGGGTGGCGGACACGACCTACCTACGGACCCTGGCCGGTTGGATGTACTTGGCCACGGTGATGGACCTGTTCAGCCGACGCCTGCTGGGCTGGAGCGTTTCCAACCACAACGACGCGAAGCTGGTTGGCAAGGCCCTCAAAGCCGCGGCCATGACCCGCGGCACACTGCGCACCGGGATTATTCATCACAGCGATCGGGGCAGCCCCTACGCCAGCGACGACTATCAGAGGCTGGTCTCTGAACTAGGCATGAAGCCGAGCATGAGCGCCCAAGGCAACTGCTACGACAACGCGGCCATGGAATCGTTCTACGGCCGCTTCAAGACCAGCACGATTCGAGGCCGCCACTTTGCCGACGAGCGCGAACTGCGATCAACTGTCTTCGAATACGTGGAAATCTTCTACAACCGATATCGCAAACATTCCTCTCTGAGTTACCAAAGCCCAGTCCAATTCGAGGAAAATATTTGCCCCCCATGGGGGGCAACGAGAAAACAAAACCCTTTACCAAAACAAGCCGCCTGACACACTAATCAATAAACAATGAATATAAGAGAATCCCGTGTCCAACAAATCCAGTACACGTCACTTTGATCTAAAATCCGGGTTTCACCAAAAAGAAGATTGGCAATGGAACAATGAGATTTATAAAGGCATGCCTGAGAAAACCGGAGAAGCGATCGCCAAAGGCCATCTCAAAATTATATCCCATTGGCAATACCAACACTGAGGTCAAGCTCGTCATAGAAAAGAGGCGTGAGAATATATCCGTCCGTGCTTTTTTTACAATCACTGAAAATGAGGCTGAATAATCCTTTAATTTTCAATCACGGATTGCACGAATAATTTTTTTTAAATGACGCTTTCTCTATTTGGGAAATCTGTGGTTTTATTTATAAAGCATTAGGGCTCAATTAAAAACCTGTATTAGGCATGCCATTTATCCACGACAATTTTCTGCTTCAAAATAAGACGGCGGAGCGACTTTATCACCAACACGCTGCCGACCGCCCCATCATCGATTACCACTGCCACTTGCTTCCGGCGGATTTAGCCGATAATCGGCGTTACCGGAATTTGACGGAAATTTGTCTGGAGGGCGACCACTATAAATGGCGGGCCATGCGGGCTCATGGCGAACCGGAGAGATTCATTACCGGAGAGGCCGATCCGAAGGAAAAATTTATGGCTTTTGCCCGAACAGCGCCCCACACCTACCGCAACCCTCTTTACCATTGGACGCACCTGGAATTGAAGGTAGTGTATTAAGTAGGAATGGTGGCTAATTCTTGATTATATTGATGAATGAAAAGTCTCAGACAGGTTTCATGCATACTCTTAAGCTTGGAAAAGGAGAGGGTTTTGCGTGTGAAACGACCCAGTCGTTGGCGCAGGGTATTGTTCCATCGTTCCACATGGGCCGTTTCACCGGTTTCTTTTCCCACGGATCGGTTATGAGGAATGACTTCATCATAAGTGCTCCAAAAGTCGCTGTAGGTGGCACATCTTTTGTAGGCCCGTGGCAGACGCTCGTAAAGTTCCCGGCAACGATACCAATCCCGAGGCCCAATGGCATAGGAGAGGATTTGACGGGTGCGTCGGCAAAGAGCGATCCAAACCCATTGGGCATCGCTCTTGCGCCCCACAAAAGACCACAGTTCGTCCAGTTCAATGACATCATGGCGGCGGGCCGCAAGAATCGTGCTTTTGAGCGGTCGCAGCGATTGTCGTTTTTTTTAACCAACTCAAAACGGTGTTGGGACTCACCCCGAAGGCGCGCTGTAAACCGCGTAGACTGCTGCGTTCCTGATAGACTCGAAGGATCATTTCTTTTTGCTCTTCGGTGTATTTCACTGTGGGGTTTTCGCGGCTTTGTTTACCACAATCATGGCAGCGGTAGCGCTGTTTATGGTTGGGCGTCTTGCCAAATTTAATGATATTTTCACTTCCACAGTGCCGACAATTAATAATTTTAGTAACCATGCACTAAGAATAAACTGCCTAACGCTATTTGTACAGCTAAAAATACAAAATAACATTCTTTTTTTATACACTACCTAATTGAAGCGTTATTTCGGAATTGATGATTTGCTCAACGAAGAGAGCGCCGAAGCAATCTGGGATCAGGCTAACGAGGCTCTGCAACAACCTCAACTATCGACCTGGGGCATCCTCGACAAATTTAAAGTGGAGGCAATCGGCACTACCGACGACCCGACCGATACTCTTGATCACCACGCCGCGTTGGGCAAAAGCGAATGCCCTGCCAGGGTGGTTCCAACCTTCCGCCCCGACAATGCCTTGAAAGTGGAAATTCCGCAAAACTGGAATGCCTGGGTGGACAAACTGGAACAGGCCAGCGGGCAAAATTGTTCAACTTTGAATGAATTTCTCGATGCTCTTGCTTCCAACCGGACCAGGCGGAAGGGTTTGCCGGTTTTATGCTCACCCAACTGGCCGAAATTTATTACGAAAAAGGCTGGGTTATGCAGTTTCACCTGGGCGCAATACGCAACGTGAATACCTACATCCTCAATACGCTCGGGCCCGACACTGGATGCGATTCGACGGGCGATTACCCTCAGGCTCAAGCCCTGGCGGCGTTCCTGGGCGAACTCTCCCAACGGGGCAAGCTCCCCAAAACTATCCTCTATAATTTGAACCCGTCCGACAACTATCTCTTCGCCACCATGTGCGGCAATTTTTTTGAAGAAGGAGTTCCGGGAAAAATGCAGTTCGGCAGTGGCTGGTGGTTTCTCGACCAAATGGATGGAATGACCTGGCAATTAAATGCCCTCAGCAATACCGGGCTGCTCAGTCATTTTGTCGGCATGTTGACGGATTCCCGCAGCATTATGAGCTACCCCCGGCACGAATACTTTCGCCGCCTGCTATGCAATTTAATCGGCGATGAAATCGAAAAACGTTTGCTGCCCGACGATATCGAAATGGCCGGAAAATTAATCGAAAGAGTTTGCTACAATAACGCCCTCAATTATTTCAAGTTCCGTTAATATGGATGAGTTGGCCAAGGTTGTTAGAACAACTTTGAGGTGAAATTAAGATGGACATGGCGCATTTTATTTGTGCAGATAATGAACCTAAAATTTATGGTAGTGTATTAAGTAGGAATGGTGGCTAATTCTTGATTATATTGATGAATGAAAAGTCTCAGACAGGTTTCATGCATACTCTTAAGCTTGGAAAAGGAGAGGGTTTTGCGTGTGAAACGACCCAGTCGTTGGCGCAGGGTATTGTTCCATCGTTCCACATGGGCCGTTTCACCGGTTTCTTTTCCCACGGATCGGTTATGAGGAAAGACTTCATCATAAGTGCTCCAAAAGTCGCTGTAGGTGGCACATCTTTTGTAGGCCCGTGGCAGACGCTCGTAAAGTTCCCGGCAACGATACCAATCCCGAGGCCCAATGGCATAGGAGAGGATTTGACGGGTGCGTCGGCAAAGAGCGATCCAAACCCATTGGGCATCGCTCTTGCGCCCCACAAAAGACCACAGTTCGTCCAGTTCAATGACATCATGGCGGCGGGCCGCAAGAATCGTGCTTTTGAGCGGTCGCAGCGATTGTCGTTTTTTTTAACCAACTCAAAACGGTGTTGGGACTCACCCCGAAGGCGCGCTGTAAACCGCGTAGACTGCTGCGTTCCTGATAGACTCGAAGGATCATTTCTTTTTGCTCTTCGGTGTATTTCACTGTGGGGTTTTCGCGGCTTTGTTTACCACAATCATGGCAGCGGTAGCGCTGTTTATGGTTGGGCGTCTTGCCAAATTTAATGATATTTTCACTTCCACAGTGCCGACAATTAATAATTTTAGTAACCATGCACTAAGAATAAACTGCCTAACGCTATTTGTACAGCTAAAAATACAAAATAACATTCTTTTTTTATACACTACCAAATTTATTAATCAAGATATAATAATCAAATTTAACTAACGGCGGATATTTGTGTTGAAAGCGGTAACGGAAAAACAATGGCTGCAGTTTAAAGACGAGGGCTGGCTCAAGCTGGACGAGCGTTTGGGCGAAAAACACCTCAAGGCCCTGCAGAACGAAATTGATGCCATCATGCTCGGGAAGGCCGACCTTGATTACGATCGGATCATGATGCAGTTGGACACTTCTACCGGCAGCTATGGCGACATTGGCGAGCCAACCAACGGGCACAAGGGCTCCACTCTGGATTACCGAAAAATTCAGAATCTCGAGTTCGACCCAGTCTTTTTGGCATACGCGCAGCGCCCTATTTTTAAAGATTTTTGCTCCCGCCTCTACGGCCCCGATACTCCCATCACAACCTTTCGCTGCATGTTTATGAACAAGCCCGCCAAGCGCGGCACATGGCTGCCCTGGCATCAGGACCGCTGGAATGTTCTCGACCGCGACCCCATTCTCACCGTTTGGACCGCCCTCGACCCGGCCACGATCGAAAACGGCTGTGTGCAAATCATACCGGGCAGCCATAAATTTGGCCTCATCAATCCTGAACACGCCTCAGGCTTTTTGACCAAAGCGCAGGGGGAAGAATTTTGCCCCGACAAGAAGCGTATCTACCTCGAACTGGAAGCCGCCGAGGTCGCTTTGCTTCACAACCATTTGCTGCATGCCTCCGATGTCAACCGCAGCAGCCAAAGCCGGCGCGCCTTCAGTGTTTGTTATATGGATGGAGCGACCAAGAACACAAAAAACGCAACGCCCTATACTCGAATTTTCGGCCCAAACGCGCTGACCGTGGAGGACCTTAAGGCAGCCAGAGCGTCCCGTTAGAAAAAAGAATTGCGGAGACAAGCCGTGGCGCCATGTCCTATGTCACCCAACTGGAATGCGCCCATTGCGGCAAATCATACGAAGCCGGCAGGGTGCACAATCTCTGCCCGGCTGTAAACGCCGGGGAAAAACCGGTACGGTAAAGAGGGCGCTTTAAAACCGGTACGCTTATCCTAGAAAGGAGGAGTGTATCGAGATATGAAGCAATGGACAAGAGTGCGGCACAAAGTGCTGCGGGACAAGCAGAGCAAGCGCTCTGTAATGCGAGAAGAGGGACTGCACTGGGAGACCCTGGGAAAGATGCTGGCCTATTCCCAGCCGCCGGGATACCGGCGCAAGAAGAGGCGAGAGCGCAAGATCGATCCGTATGTGGGCTGGATCGAGGAGGTGCTCAAAGCGGACCGGAACGTGCCCAAGAAGCAGCGCCATACGGCCAAACGGATCTACCAGCGTTTGGGTCGGGAGAAGGGCTACCAAGGGGGCTACACGGCGGTCAAGGAGGTGGTGGCCGAGCTGCGAGCGAGGCGGCGGGAAGTGTTCGTGCCGCTGGAGCACCGCCCCGGGGAGGGACAGGTGGACTTCGGTCATGCCCTGGTGAAGGAGGCGGGGCAATTGCGTAGGCGGCCATTTTTTGCCATGAGCCTGCCCTACAGCGATGCCTTTTTCGTGCAGGTGTTCGAACGGGAGTGCACGGAGAGCTTCTGGGAGGGGCACCTGCGAGCTTTTGAGTTTTTCGGGGCGGTGCCCCGGCGCATCAGCTATGACAACTCGAAGGTGGCGGTGGGTAAGATTATCGGTTCGCGTGAACGCAAGCTGACCGACGGGTTTCTGCAGCTACAGAGCCATTACCTGTTCGAGGAACACTTCTGTCTGCCCGCCCGGCCCAACGAGAAGGGCGTGGTCGAGGGGATCGTGCGTTATGCCCGGGCCAACTTCCTGGTACCGGTACCGCAGGTTCGGGACCTGGAGGAACTCAACGCAAAGCTGTTGGAGGCATGTGAGCGGGACATGGAGCGTAAATTACGCGGGAAAAGGGCGGTGAAAAAGGAACTGCTGGCCGAGGAGCGCGCCGTCATGCTGGCGTTGCCGCCCATACCCTTTGAAGCGAGCCGCAAACGCTCGACCTGCGTCAGCAGCCTCTCGCTGGTGCGCTTCGAGTGCAACGACTATTCGGTGCCGGTGCGCTGCGCCCACCATCCGGTGGTGGTGGAAGGGTCCTGTCGGCAGGTGGTGATCTTCTGTGGGGGCCAAGAGGTGGCCCGGCACCGCCGCATTTGGGATAAAGAGCAAGTCTCTTTCGAGCCGGTGCACTACCTGGCTTTGCTGGAGAAAAAACCGGGCGCTTTGGACTTCGCCCGCCCACTCTCGGGCTGGCAGTTGCCGCAGTGCCTGCAGGTCCTCAGACGCCGGCTCGAAAGCCAATGCGGGGGCGAAGGCACCCGGGAGTATATCCGGGTGCTGCGGCTGTTGGAGAAACACCCCATGGCGGCCTTGCAGCAGGCCGTCGTCTCGGCCCTGCGGGTGGGGGGACTGACTCGTGAGGCCATCGCCCAGTATCTCTATCCTCAGGAAGACTACGGGAGCAGAACCTTCCGGCTGGACGGCCATCCACACCTGCGTCACGTCCGTGTGGCCGCCCCTGACCTCGGTGCCTACAGCGAACTGCTCAAGATTCCAGGAGGGGCTTTATGAAGGAAGAAAAAAACCAGCTGCTGTTACACCATCACCTCAAGAAACTGAAGTTGCCCACCATCCTGCGCGAATGGCCGGCGGTGGCCGCGGCTTGTTCCCGGGACCGGCTCGATTACGCCGCCTTTTTGTTGCATCTGGTCGAACGGGAGCTCATTGAACGCGAACAGCGGGCCGCCCAGCGGCGGATCAAAAACGCCCGTTTCCCCGTGCTCAAGACCCTCGAGAGCTTCGCCTTTGAAGCGCAGCCCTCGATCAACGAAGCGCTCATCCGAGAGCTCATGCGCGGGGAGTATGTCGACCAGCGCGAAAACGTGCTGCTCCTCGGTAACGCCGGTACCGGTAAAACGCACCTGGCCACCGCCCTGGGCTTTGCCGCCTGTGCCCAGGGCCGGCGGATCCGTTTCTTCGGGGTCACCGCCCTGGTTACCCATATGCTCGAGCAACGCGACAACCACGACCTGCAGCGCTTCATGAAGCAACTCGAAAGGCTCGACCTACTCATCCTCGACGAACTCGGTTACGTCCCTTTTTCCAAGACCGGTTCCGAACTGCTCTTCGACGTGGTCAGCCGCGCTTACGAGCGCACCAGTCTCATCGTCACCACCAACCTGCCCTTTGAGAACTGGATCGAAGTGCTCGGTTCCGAACGGCTCACCGGAGCTCTGCTGGACCGACTCACCCATCGGGTGCATATCCTCGAAGCCAACGGGCAAAGCTACCGCTTGCGCGATGCTCGACGCCGTCGCCGTGGCCCAAAACAATAAACGCCTTGGGCCCGGCTCGTCGGCCTCCGGCCTCCTCACCGACCCCAAGCCAATCCCCAAAACCAACTCCCAAACCCTAAACCTTGACGTACCTGCAATTACTAACCTAAACCTTATTCCAAGCGTACCGGTTTTACCCCGACCCCCGTACCGGTTTCATCCCGGCGTTTACACCCGGCCTGCCAGCGGCCGCTTTGGGTCCGCTACGACCTTGAAGCGGTCAGGAAAAATCTCGATAAAAAGGACCTCAAGAACCGGCCGCATACCCTCTGGCGATACCTCGAGCTTCTGCTCGTCACCGACCCGGCTAACATTGTTTCGCTAAGCGAGGCCATTACCCCGATCCTGGCAACGCCGCGGCTTGGCCGGCATTTCGGGCTGAAACGCCTGCTCATCAAGGATGAGAGCCGACTGCCAACGGGAAGCTTCAAAGCCCGTGGGATGGCTTTGGCCGTAACCATGGCCAAGGAGTTCGGGCTCAAAAAAATGGCCGTTCCGACGGCCGGAAACGCTGGTGGAGCATTGGCTGCTTACGCCGCGCGCGCAGGAATGAAATCGTGGGTGTTCATGCCGGAGGATACCCCCGCCATCAATATGAAGGAATGCATTCTGGCTGGCGCTAAGTCCTATATCGTCAACGGCCTGATCGACGATTGCGGCAAAATCGTGGCCCAGGGGGAAAAAGAAAAAGGCTGGTTCAACGTCTCCACCCTCAAGGAACCCTATCGTATTGAGGGCAAAAAGACGATGGGGTTCGAACTGGCCGAACAACTCGACTGGAATCTTCCGGACGTCATCCTCTATCCCACCGGCGGAGGCACGGGATTAATCGGCATGTGGAAAGCCTTCGCAGAGCTGGAGGCGATGGGCTGGTTGAAATCGAAGAAAAAGCCCCGCATGATTGCCTGCCAGAGCTCCGGCTGCGCTCCAATCGTAAAGGCATTTGAGCAGGGTAAACGCTTCGCGGAATATTTTCAGAATGCCTCGACCATGGCCGCCGGATTGCGTGTGCCGTCGGCCATCGGCGATTTCATGATTATCGACGCGGTGAAGGAAAGCAATGGCACTGCCATGGCTGCGCCCGAGGAAGACATTCCACGATGGATGCGTCTGGCGGCGACCCTGGAAGGCATCACGCTATGTCCGGAGAGTGCCGTCTGCCTGGGCGTTCTCAATCGGCTGGTCGAAAAAGGCGCTATCGAGCGGCACGAGCAAGTGGTCATCTTCAATACCGGCGCGGCCCAAAAATACCCGCAAACTATCGAGGCAAAACTGCCCAAAATCAACTTCAACCACCCCATTCCCTGGAACAAAATCTGACGCCTTTTATTCGAGGATCAGAGCGTCCTCGATTTCCACGACGAGGCGCCAAGTCATTTCTTTGGAGTCATAGACGATATCGAAATACCTGTCGTCTTTTGTCCTGACCACGAAATGCACGCTGGTGGACTGGCCTACCCTGTCCGTGTAGCTTCGTCGAATCTCGACAATCCGGTAGCTTTCTCCCGAGGGCAGGTCAAAGCACAGTGGGGTAATTCTCCTGATAAAGCGGGGGGTTTTGTAGGCTGCAAAAACAGCCGTCACATTGATTTTTCTGATTTTCGAGTTGAACATGGAGCGATACTGCCTTATATGAACATTCGTTTACTATGAAAGCGATGTCAAATTCTTTTAACATAATCGATGACTACGATCCCGAAGCCTACGACCTCACCCGGAATGTCCACAGGATCACGCTTTACAACACCATAGCGTCTGATCAGCAGCACCCCAGCAACCAAACTCCGAGGCTTTACCTGCATGTGGACATGAATTGTTTTTATGCCCAGGTGGAACAGCAGTGCTACAATCTCTACGGTATTCCGGTCATTGTCGGGGGCTGGCGCAAGGGCAACGGAATCCCTCGCGGGATCGTGGCCACATCCAGCTATGAGGCCAGAGCCTTTGGGGTAAAGACCGGCATGAGCCATCTGGAAGCGCAGCAGTTGTGCCCGTATCTTGTGCCGCTACAGGTTCATTGGGACAAGTATCAGGCCATCTCGAAGGAGGTTGCCCGCATCCTTGCCCGGTATGCGCCGGAGGTGGAAGCTTATTCGTCCGACGAATCCTTTTTGAATATCAGCTACCTGCTCGGCCAGTCCCGGGAGAAACTGGCCGCTCTTGGAAAGAAGCTCAAAGGCGAGATTTGGGGCAAGACGCGGTTGATGTGTTCTGTGGGCATCTCCTATTCAAAAACCTATGCCAAGCTCGCCTCCGACCTGCAAAAACCGGACGGATTGAGTCTTGTTCTCACTCCCGAAGAAGCAGTGGAAGCTATCTACCCTTTGCCTTTGAATGAAGTTTGGGGGATCGGCCGCAAGAGATTTGCCAAGCTGGAAAAAGCGGGCCTAGCCACCATCCGGGAGGCCGTGGAAAAAGGGCCGGGAGTGTTTCAAAGGCTCTTTGGGGCTTATTTTGGCCGAATGCTGTGGGAAACCGCCACGGGCAAAGATTGCGCCCGGGTCATGGACAACTCCCATCACGTTCCCAGGGAAGTGACTTATATGCACACTTTCAGCGATTGGACGGTGAGCCTGGAAAGGGTAAAGGGGGAAATCGCCAAGGGGGTGCGGCAACTCTGCTATCGGCTCCGAGGCTACAACCGGAGGGCCCACAAATACAGTGGGTATATCCGGTTTCAGGATGTCGATTGGAACGGGGCCGGTTTTGCCTTTGCCACCAAGGGGCTGACCAACCTCGATGATTATGTGTTGCCGGCGTGTTTGCAGATGGCTCTTCCCATGCTAAAGAGGTTTCTTCAGGAAGGGCATAAAATCCGGGGGTTCGGACTGTCCAGCATGGGGTTGGATGAAAGCCGCCAGCTTGAATTGTTCTTCCGGGAGGATGAGAAGCTGCACCGCCTGCATTATGCCGTTGACAGGATCAACAACCGGTTCGGGCTCGATACCGTCATGCCGGCGGCAACGAAATACGCGGTCGAGGGCAAGACGCATTTTCTGGAAAGGAGCGGATGAGGGAATCTGGTTTTGTTTTAAAACCGGTTCAATCGGGGGAAGTATTTTTTTTCATCCGCGTCCAGAGGGCGATAAGGTTTCCGGGGGTCGGGCTGGGTGAATCCGGGGGTTGCCTGGCCGGGCGCCGCGGGCACGGGATTAAGAGAGGGTAGAAGGCTTTCCTGGCTGTTTATGAGATTAGGAAGCAAGGGGGCGGCGGCCAGGTTTTGCAGGATGGCCGAGGCAAAATAGGGATTGTTTCCAGCCTGCATGGGGGAAAAGGATATATCATCGGTTAAAACCGAGCCTAGGCGGGGGCTGGGGCCGGGGTTTGCCGGGGCGTTGATTTTTGCCATTGAACTCCCGCTTTGAGCGGGCGATGTTTCGAAAAAACTGAATTCTTTAAATTGAAAATCGGAGGGGCCGATTGGCTCCAAATAAGGGTTTTTGGCTATTTTTCCCGCATCCGGCTCCGCTTCTTCAGTATTTCGTGCGGACGGGGCTTTTCTCAGGGCATCGGCCATAAATTTTTCTTCCAACGCCTTGAGGGGATCCGTGGGCGCCGAGTTTGCCAAGCTCGGGATTTCTTGCCGAAATTCGACAGAGGCTTCATCTTCTTCGAAGGATTCCTTTTCGGCCATCTTCATTTTTTCTTCCGCTTCTTCATTCTCCATCTGCTCCCGAAGGCGTTCCGCCACATAGCGATCGACGAGGTTCAAATCGCCGGAGAGGTTCTTCAGTTCTTCTTTTTCCTCGTCCGTAAGTTCCTGTTTTCCAGATAGTTTACGAACGCTGTCGAGGAGCCAATTGCGTTCTTTTTCCTCTTCCTCCTCTTTCTCCTTGTCTTTTTTTTCTTTGAGGCGGGCGGATGGACCCGGGCCGACGCCGATATAATGCGGCTGGTTGAAACCCTTGATATTTGGTTTCAATTCGAGGGACTCCTCCAGTTCCCCGGTTTCGCCCTGTTCCTGCAACCGGCCGACATCTTCACGGGCCATGTTTTTGAATTCTTCGGCGCCATCTTCCCCGGCCGTGAGAAATCCGCACATAGCGTGGAGGCCAAGCAAAAAAATGGCCCAGCGGAGAGTCGACCTGCTTAGGGCGAACTTTGAGAAATCCGGCATGATAAGTATTTTAGAGAAATGGGCGGAAAGAGCCGTTTCTCATTAAACGAGGCCTCCGGTGCTGAGAAAGATACCTTTGAGGTTCATTTCCAGAGCCTTCGCATTGGGGGAGAAGGCCAGCCCATCCTGCTTGGAGATTTTACCGGCTTTGATCAGTCGGTAAAGATCGGCATTGAAGGATTTCGAGCCGGAATCCTTGCCCGCGTCGATGACGGCGGGGATTTTTTCGTAGGTTCCTTCCTCAATCACTTTTCGGGCCAGGGAATCAACAATGAAAAGCTCGATAACGGGCACCCGCCCATTACCCTCAATGGACGGCACCAGACGCTGGCTGACGGTGGCCCGCAGGGCGCCCGCGATCTGCCGCCTCATGCCGATCTGCTGTTCCGGGGGGAAAAATTCGAAAAGGCGCTGGACAGCTTGCTGGGCGTTGGAGGAGTGCAGGGTGCCGAACACCAGGTGGCCTGTTTCGGCAGCCGAAAGGGCGGTCGTAAAGGTGTCTTTATCGCGCATTTCACCGATCAGGATGATATCGGGGTCTTGGCGCAAAACGGCCTTCATGCCCAATTGAAAGGTTGGAGCGTCGATGCCGACTTCTCTCTGGTTGAAAACCGATTTAACATCGGTGTAGTTGAACTCAATGGGGTCCTCCAGGGTGACTACGTGCTTGTCATGGTGATGGTTGATCCAGTTGAGCATGGCGGCCATGGTGGAGCTTTTGCCGGAGCCGGTGGCACCGCAAATGAGCAGGATGCCGTCTTTGTGGCCGCACAGGGCCGTCAAGCTGGAGCCGTCATGGCCGAGTTGGTCGAAGGTTGGGGGCTGGTCCTTGATGTGGCGGAAGACCATGCTGATGGTTCTGCGCTGGTGGAAGGCGTTGACGCGAAACCGGCCCAGTTCTTCCAAGGCGTAGGCGTAGTCAACCTGGTATTCGTCATGCCACAGTTGGATAAACGCTTTGGGGCATGTGGCAAAGATGAATTCCTCGATCATGGATTCCTGCAAGGGATCCATATCGATGGCCTCAAGGTTCCCGTGCAATCGCAAATAGGCCGGACTATCAGGCCGGACTATCCGTTTTTATATGAATGTCGCTGGCGCCGTTTTCGACCGCCAGATGCAACATACTGTTAAAGGTATCCACACTTAAAGGTATCCACACTTTCGCTCATAGTATTTTCCCTGCTTTAATTGAATTGATTTAAAGATAAATGGGTTTGCAATAATACGTGAAGAATTATTCTAGTATTGTTTATACAGTATCCGGAGGGAAGATTCAACCCGCTTCTTTCAATTCGGAGACTGTTGGCAATTTATTTTTATTTAACCATGAATACAACAAAATTATCGGGTGTATTAACGGCTTTGGTCACCCCTATGGCGGAGGGAAAGGTGAGTTCGGGGGATTTGATCAAGCTTATCCAATACCAGATTGACGAGGGAATCGACGGTCTCGTTCCAGTGGGCACTACGGGGGAATCACCGACCCTCAGCCACGAGGAACATGCAGAGGTTATCCGCTGTGTGGTGGAGACGGCCGCAGGGAGGGTTCCGGTCATTGCCGGGACCGGCTCCAATGCCACCAGGGAAGCCGTTTCCCTGACCCGCCGAGCCCACCAGGCGGGCGTCGACGGCATGTTGCAAGTGGCCCCCTACTACAACAAACCCACCCAGGAGGGGCTTTTCGAACATTTCAGCGCGGTGGCCGGGGTGACCGATAAAACCATCGTTCTCTACTCCATTCCGGGCCGGTGCGTGATCGATATCGGAGTGGAGACGGTTGTCCGGCTGCATTCCAAATACCCCCACATAAGCGTCATGAAAGAAGCGGGTGGAAGTTGCGACCGGGTGGCCGATTTGCGCCTGGCCCTGGGGGAGGATTTTACCATCCTAAGCGGTGACGACAGCCTCACCCTGCCCTTCATGGCGGCGGGAGCGCAGGGAGTCATAAGCGTAGTGTCGAACCTGGCGGTCAAAGAAATGGTGGCCCTGACCCGCGCGGTTTTCAACAGCGATATGAAGACGGCCAGCGATTGGCACCTCAAATTGTATCCGCTGGCCAAGGTTCTCCTTGAGGAACCCAATCCGGTGCCCATCAAGGCGGCCTTGCAGCGGGCAGGAATCCTGCAAAGCGCTGAGACACGGCGGCCTCTGAGCCCATTGACGGCAAAAACTAGGGACAGGCTCTTTGCAATCTTGTCCAACCTTGGTTATTGATCTATATCCCTTCTTTTTTACATGTCTCTAAAAATATTACTTAACGGGTGCAAGGGCCGCATGGGCCGGACGATCATGGCCATCGCTGCCCAACATGATGTCGAGGAAGTTTTTCCTATCGATGTGGGCGATGATCCCGCCGCCGTTATCGGCGATAGCGACGCAGTGATCGATTTCAGCCTGCCGACGGCTACCCTGGCGCTTATTAAACTGGCCGCAGAGGCGCGTAAGCCGGCCATCATCGGCACCACCGGCCACAGTCCTGAGCAACGGCGGGAAGTCCGATCGGCAGCAGTTTCCATTCCCGTGGTGTGGGCGGGCAATTTTTCCGTGGGGGTCAACCTGTTGTTTCACTTGCTGGAAATAACGGCGTCGACTTTGGATTCGAGCTATAATCCGGAGGTGGTGGAAATACACCACCGCCACAAGGTGGATTCACCTAGCGGCACGGCGGTGCGGCTACTGGAAATCATCCGTCAAGCCAGGGGTCTAGAGCCCGATTGCGAGCGGCATGGACGCGAGGGCATGACGGGGGAGCGGCCGGACGATGAGATCGGAATTCACGCTCTGCGGGGAGGCGATTCCGTGGGCGAGCACACTATTTATTTCGCCGGAGAGGGGGAACGCCTCGAACTTACTCACCGCGCTTCCGACCGGGGAATTTTCGCCAGGGGAGCCTTGCGGGCCGCCCAATGGGTCATCAACCAGCCCCCGAGTATTTACGATATGCAGGATGTTCTCGGCCTAAGGCCTTAGGCCTTAAATGAGTTGTCATGATTGTTTCCATTGAAGGCGTATTGACCGAGGTCCTTCCCTTGCTGGCCACAATCGAGACTCATGGGCTCGGCTACGAGGTGCATTTACCGCTCTCTACCATGGAGCAACTGCCGCCGCTGGGCTGCCCGGTGAAACTGTTCATCCACTCCGTCTATCGAGAGGATTCGCAAACTCTTTACGGTTTTCACCAGAGGGAGGATCGGGAGTTTTTTCGTCTTTTAGTGGAAAAAGTCTCCGGTATCGGGCCCAAAATTGCTTTGCGCATCATGAGCCGGCTTTCCGTTACGATGTTAAAGTGCGCTATCGGGGCGAGCGATGTGGCCCTACTTTCGAAATGCCCGGGTATTGGTAAAAAGACGGCCGAACGGCTAATAATTGAACTAAAGGACAAGGTCGGGCCAGAATTTGCGGTGGAATCAAAATCGCCGTCTACCGCCGGCGCAGGGGCTTCACCCGTTTATGCCGGGGCCGACAGCCGTGTGCAGGATGCAGTGTCTGCGTTGATGACCCTCGGATACAAAGCGCCCGATGCCGACAAGGCGATTCGCAGGGTAATGAGCAAGCTTCCCGCCGATGCGCCCACGGAAGACTTGATTAAAAGCGCCTTGAGCTGATCTGTAGGCCAGGGCCTAGCGCTGGAAATAAAAATTGGCCAATTCCGCCCGATAGGGATTTTCCTGCAATTGCGCATTGCGGGGGACAACCCGGGCAGAGGCCGATAGTGATTCTTCCTCGAAAAGGGGAAAAACGTGATCGCTGAGCATCGTTTGTATCTCCAGGATGGCGGGAGAAGTTTCTCCAAATTCGATCTCTCCGATTAAAATGACGGGCTGGTCGAGCCCATTTAAAATATAGACCGCGGCCGGACCGGAACTGTCGTTGGCCTCAACCAGCTGAAGGGCTAAACTCTGGAAATCGGGGAAATGCGCTAATTGGGCAGGAGCGAGATTTCTGGATTGCCGGGAAGCAGGCTGCCCTTGGGTATCATTTGGTTGGTTTTTGACACCAACCAGAGGGAGATCCAGCGGTGGCGGGGGGAGATCCAGCGGTGGCGGGGTTTGCTCCAATTCCACCAGGGAGGGGCTGGAATTGCCGCTGTGGAAAAACGGAGCCAATACCACGAAGGCCAGGGCAAAACAGGCCGCGGCCATGCCGAATTGGGCCAGGTAATATATTTTCATACCGGTTTGACCCCGGCGATTTCTGGTTTCCCGCGACTGCCCCTTGCCACACCCTCGCAATGCGGCGCAGGATGCATTGTGCAAACGCCGGTGAAAGACAAACACCGAACGCCGCTCAAAACTGGAATTCAGCTCCTCCTTGAGGGTCTCGAATTCCTCAGCGTCGAGTTCGTCGTCCAGATATGAATTTACTAGTTCCTCAAACCTCTTGTCCGTCATGAAAAGTCGCTCCCAATTTTTTCTCTCAAGCTTTCACGGGCTCTCGCAATGCGGCTTTTTACGGTGCCGATACTGATATCCAGGTGCTGCGCAATTTCCTCGTAGGTCATGTTTTGGACGATCCGCAGGGTCAGGATTTCGTAATGCTTCTCGTTCAATAGAGGCATGCATTCGCTGACCCGATCCACCAACTCCTGAGTGGAGGCAGTTTGGCCGGGGTCCTCCCCTTCGGCGGGAAGTATATCAACGAGGGTGACAGAGCCTTCCCGGCTGATATTTTGATCAAGCGAGAAGGAAACGTCGCGTTTACGGCGCCACCAATACCAGTATTTATTGTGAGCCAGGTTCGTTGCGATCTGGAAAAGCCAGGTGGAAAAAGAAGAGTCCCCCCGGAAATTTTCCAGACCTTTGTGAGCCCGCACGAAAGCGTCCTGAGTGACCTCCTCGGCATCCTGCCGGTTTTTCAGCAATTGCAGGACACGCGCGAAAATACGGTCCCAGTAGCGGCTGACGATATCGTCAAAAGCCGCCTGGTCTCCGCCTTTGAAGCGTGCCACAAGCATTTTGTCGAGGGCGATTTCTTTAGCTTTCGGTGCCATGTGATAACAACTTTTTGATAGGAGCGTTGAAAAACGTAAAATGTTCCCGTGTCGCGAAGGTTTTTCCTAAAATAAAACAGATTCCTTAATCATATAAACCCACTCCGCCCGAGTGTCGATTCAATTTCCGGCGGACGGCATTGCTTTATATTTACTTAAAGGAAAAAGCTGCCAGCTTATATGGCCGCTCGGCAACACGGGGCATTCTTCTATTTTCTTTTTCATTTTTCTTCAACCCTTAGAAACCCGAACCAAGCCAAATCGTTGACAATGAATTGGTGGGCCGGACACAAGATATTTAAGACGCGACTAAATTGAATTACAGATTCAGCATTCGCCAATCCTGGGCTTCGGCAGTCCAGACCAGGGGAAATAGCTCTCTTTGGGTCCAGAACCATCCCAATTCTTCGGACCAGAGCCACCAGGAATTTCTTTTTTCAATAATTTCGCTCGGACGGCAAAATAGCCAACCGAGTTCCCAGTGAAAAATCCACGGATAATGCTGTATGTTCAAATCGCCGAAGCCAATGGCGGACACCCAGCCCCCATTAACATTAAAATCAAAGGTAACAAAATCCACATTAGAAAGTACGTCGCTCCTTCCGACAGCATCATAAATCAACGGTCCGAAAAGAATTCTGTCGATTACTCTCTCTGATTTCTCACTTAAAATCCAATTTATAGCGATGGATGGAGCTTCAACTTCTACGATATTCGATGGAATGCCGAAATTTTCTTTAAAACGCCTGGAAATATCCATTTCGTTTTCTTCTCTGGTTACGACAATGATGCCTTTAGGCGACTGCTACATCCAGATAATAGTAGAAGTGGAATCCGAAAACTCGTTTGGTCCAAAAACCGTAAACTCCTCGCCAAAAGAAACCAAATGAATCAATGCAGACAGAATAAGTGGAACCTTTTTAATAGTGTGTTTCATTTTCATGTTTGTAGATCAGTTGGCGAATTAACGCTGGAACGCAGAGGCAGCTAGCCCGGATATTTCATGAAGGGTAAAGTTTGGCTCGTTATTGCTATTGGAGATGGATTTCTTTGTATTTTGAGCAGATCGTCTTGATTTTTAGGTGTTTTTCAGGGTGTAGAGACACTGCCCCCTTTCCCCCATTGGTTCGGTAGTGCCGGGGGCAGCACCAATGCACCCTTTAGGTTGGCACCAATCGGCGGGCCGCATGGTTGAAAAGACTGGCCCAAGGATAACTCTCACTTAGGTGAAAGTGAATCGTTCGGGTGTTGCGCACGATGACCGCTCCGATCTTGATTAATTTGAGCCGCAGGGTGTGGCATTGGGCCCGCGCCCACTTCGTCCCTTTTAAGGCTAACCGGCGCATGGCTTCCATCAAGGTGTAGGCCAGCGCCGACAAGAGCAATCGCCACTGATTGGCCCACCATTGATGGGCGCTGGTGCGCTCGCTGAACAATTGCATCTGTTCCTTGATTCGGTTCTCCATTTCACCGCGGCCACAGTATACCTTGTCGTAAAGCTCCTGGGGATCGCCCGGCAGGTTCGTCACCACGAAGCGCGGGTTGGACCCCTGTGCGGTGTGTTCGGCTTTATGGATGACCAACCGCAGCCATCGCCACGAATCGGCAGCATAGACGAAGTCCTGGAATAACCGTTGTTTTTTACCCCTTAGTTCGAACCATTCTTTGGCCTGCTTTTGCAACTGCTGGGCATCTTGCTGCAAGCGTGCATTGCGAGCCATCCCCACGATGTAACTAACCCGGATATTTCATGAAGGGTAAAGTTTGGCTCGTTATTGCTATTGGAGATGGATTTCTTTGTATTTTGAGCAGATCGTCTTGATTTTTAGGTGTTTTTCAGGGTGTAGAGACACTGCCCCCTTTCCCCCATTGGTTCGGTAGTGCCGGGGGCAGCACCAATGCACCCTTTAGGTTGGCACCAATCGGCGGGGCGCATGGTTGAAAAGACTGGCCCAAGGATAACTCTCACTTAGGTGAAAGTGAATCGTTCGGGTGTTGCGCACGATGACCGCTCCGATCTTGATTAATTTGAGCCGCAGGGTGTGGCATTGGGCCCGCGCCCACTTCGTCCCTTTTAAGGCTAACCGGCGCATGGCTTCCATCAAGGTGTAGGCCAGCGCCGACAAGAGCAATCGCCACTGATTGGCCCACCATTGATGGGCGCTGGTGCGCTCGCTGAACAATTGCATCTGTTCCTTGATTCGGTTCTCCATTTCACCGCGGCCACAGTATACCTTGTCGTAAAGCTCCTGGGGATCGCCCGGCAGGTTCGTCACCACGAAGCGCGGGTTGGACCCCTGTGCGGTGTGTTCGGCTTTATGGATGACCAACCGCAGCCATCGCCACGAATCGGCAGCATAGACGAAGTCCTGGAATAACCGTTGTTTTTTACCCCTTAGTTCGAACCATTCTTTGGCCTGCTTTTGCAACTGCTGGGCGTCTTGCTGCAAGCGTGCATTGCGAGCCATCCCCACGATGTAACTAGAGGCTGTCCCAAAAATATAAAGAATATAAAGATTTTATAGTCAACTGGATGACGTTGATAAAAAGAGCCGGAAAGAGCAAGTTTTTGCTCGATCCGGCCAAAAAAGGGTTCTATAATTGAGTTAGCGAAAATCAATATAGCCCTTTCTATGAAAAATATAGCCATCCAATGCCTCCTGCGTCCAGCTTTAACTGTGGTCGACCGGTGCCTCGATTACGATAACTTCCGCGCCACCATTGATCGAATCGATCGGCTGCTGATCGACTCGGAGGTGGAATCGCAGGCCATTGAGCTGGCCTTGGAGGGGTGGCCGCCAATGGGTCTAAAGGCCCGGCGGCAGCGGGCCAGTTTTGCCATCAAGGCACTGCGCATGGATACGCTGGGCCGTCTGCTCGGAGGGATTTCGTTTCGGCATTTGTCGCGGGCTCTGGGCAGCAGCGATCTGTTGGCCGACTTTTGCCGTGTCCGGCAGATCGATGGCATCAGGGGCATCTCCAAAAGCACCCTGGAGCGGGCCTCGAAGTTTTTCAGCGAAGAGCAGTTGAGGGCCTTGCACCGGACCTTGACTGAGGTGGTGGGCGATGCCCTTCTGGCCCGGCAGGTGGGATTGGACAAGCCGATTGACACCACCATTTGCCTGATCGACGGCACCTGTTTGGAGGCTAACATTCATTGGCCGACGGACTGGGTATTACTCAAGGATGTAGCCGGCACGTTGCTCAAAGCGATCCGGCTGATCCGCGAGAAGGCCGGTGTGCGCCATCGCATGCCGATCGAACCGGAGCCCTTGGCTCGGCAGATGAATCGGCTGTGCATACAGATGACCCACAGCCGGCGGCGAAAGGACAGCGCGCGGCAGCGCAAGGGTATCTTGAGGCAGATGAAAAAGCTGCTCAAACGGATCGGGGAGCATGCCCGCAGTCACCGGGAATTATTGCAAGCCTGCTGGGAGCAAAGCGATTACAGCGAAAAACAGGTCCAACAGATCCTCGCCCGGATGGAGCGCATGAGCGAGCAAATCCCGGTGGTCATCAAACAGGCGCACGAGCGGATCATTGGCGGCCGCCAGGTGAAAAACGCAGAGAAAGTCTTGAGTGTTTACGAACTCGATGGGCAGGTGATTGTGCGAGGTAAAGCGGGCCAAGAGGTCGAGTTCGGCAACACCCTGTTTTTGGGAGAAAGCGTTGAAGGGTACCTGCTGGACTGGAAACTCTACGGCAGCCGAACTCCAAGCGAAAATGAACAAATGCTAGAGAGTTTGCAAAGACAGAACCGCTTCAACCTGGAAGAACCCATAGCGGCCATGTGCGCGGACCGGGGATTTGCCTCCCAGCGGGCCCGCCGGCAGTTAGCCCAGGAGGGAATCTACGACGCGCTCTGTCCACGCGATCCGAAGCAGTTGAAAAAACGGATGGAGGAACCACTGTTCAGACAATTGCAAAAGCGCCGGGCCAGCACCGAAGGGCGGATCGGGGTATTGAAGAATCGCTGGCAGGCCGGGCGGTTGCGCAGCAAAGGCTTTGCCAACCGCTCGATCAGCGTAGCCTGGTCGGTACTCTCGCACAACCTATGGAAAGTAGCCAAGATGCTGGCCCAGCAAGACGAACTAAAAACCAAAGCGGCGGCCTAGCCCGGATATTTCATGAAGGGTAAAGTTTGGCTCGTTATTGCTATTGGAGATGGATTTCTTTGTATTTTGAGCAGATCGTCTTGATTTCTAGGTGTTTTTCAGGGTGTAGAGACACTGCCCCCTTTCCCCCATTGGTTCGGTAGTGCCGGGGGCAGCACCAATGCACCCTTTAGGTTGGCACCAATCGGCGGGCCGCATGGTTGAAAAGACTGGCCCAAGGATAACTCTCACTTAGGTGAAAGTGAATCGTTCGGGTGTTGCGCACGATGACCGCTCCGATCTTGATTAATTTGAGCCGCAGGGTGTGGCATTGGGCCCGCGCCCACTTCGTCCCTTTTAAGGCTAACCGGCGCATGGCTTCCATCAAGGTGTAGGCCAGCGCCGACAAGAGCAATCGCCACTGATTGGCCCACCATTGATGGGCGCTGGTGCGCTCGCTGAACAATTGCATCTGTTCCTTGATTCGGTTCTCCATTTCACCGCGGCCACAGTATACCTTGTCGTAAAGCTCCTGGGGATCGCCCGGCAGGTTCGTCACCACGAAGCGCGGGTTGGACCCCTGTGCGGTGTGTTCGGCTTTATGGATGACCAACCGCAGCCATCGCCACGAATCGGCAGCATAGACGAAGTCCTGGAATAACCGTTGTTTTTTACCCCTTAGTTCGAACCATTCTTTGGCCTGCTTTTGCAACTGCTGGGCGTCTTGCTGCAAGCGTGCATTGCGAGCCATCCCCACGATGTAACTAACTTCGTTGCGGTCGCACCAAGAGAGTATCCGGTCTCGACAAAATCCACTGTCGGCGCGCCAAATAATCCGCGTACGGGGCCAGCTTTGGCGAATCCGTTTAACCAGCAATTTGAGGATGGCCCCGGCATGCTTGCTGGCATCGATCTTGCTCGGCCGCAGGTAGGCCACCAGCAGCTGATCACCGCAAAAAACATATAGCGGCAGAAAACAGTAATGATCATAATAACCGTGGAAAAAACGTCCCTCCTGGAGCCCGTGCACCGGATTGTCGGTGGCGTCAAAGTCCAGGATGATCTCTTCGGGTTCCTCGGCAAAGGAGCCCATGAACTGTTCGACCAACAGCTCGTTTACCGCAAAGGCCGCCCGCCAATCCTGCCCGTTTTCAAAACGACACAAAGTCGGCGCGCTGGCCAACGTTTCAATGCGCCCCGTTACCGTTTGCAACAATGGATCTTGGCGCAGGGTATCAAAGTCGTTCAAATCCTCATAGCCCGCCACCAGCCCGTAAACGCGCTGCCGCAGCATCCCCAATACCTCATGGCGTACTTTGCCCTTCTGCCGTTTGTCCACTAACTGTCGGGCCGCTCGTTCGGTCAAGCCCAACTGCCGATCCACTTCCCGGATCAAAAGCAGTCCGGCATCCGAAGTAACCTCTCCGCCCTTGAAATCAACCCGCACACGGCGGCCTTTTACCCTTGTCAACTGTAGCTTTAATTGTTTACCTTTTGTCATCGCTGATATTGCTTTAATTATTGATCTATCCTGCTGTATATCAGCAGTTAAGCATATCAACGATACTTTTTTTACGAAATATCCGGGCTAGAGAGCGGAAAAGCAAGGACAATACTTTTTCACAGCCTTACTGTCGGCTCATACAAAGAAAACCAGGCAACCGGACCCCAAAACCAGTATCCTAACGTTATAGGAGAGCAAAGTTGATACTCTCCCAAATGCAAATACCTCTAAAATGAGCGCCTATCAAAAGCCCTCGCAAAAATCACCCTTTTGGGACAGCCTCTAACTAACTTCGTTGCGGTCGCACCAAGAGAGTATCCGGTCTCGACAAAATCCACTGTCGGCGCGCCAAATAATCCGCGTACGGGGCCAGCTTTGGCGAATCCGTTTAACCAGCAATTTGAGGATGGCCCCGGCATGCTTGCTGGCATCGATCTTGCTCGGCCGCAGGTAGGCCACCAGCAGCTGATCACCGCAAAAAACATATAGCGGCAGAAAACAGTAATGATCATAATAACCGTGGAAAAACGTCCCTCCTGGAGCCCGTGCACCGGAGTGTCGGTGGCGTCAAAGTCCAGGATGATCTCTTCGGGTTCCTCGGCAAAGGAGCCCATGAACTGTTCGACCAACAGCTCGTTTACCGCAAAGGCCGCCCGCCGATCCTGCCCGTTTTCAAAACGACACAAAGTCGGCGCGCTGGCCAACGTTTCAATGCGCCCCGTTACCGTTTGCAACAATGGATCGTGGCGCAGGGTATCAAAGTCGTTCAAATCCTCATAGCCCGCCACCAGCCCGTAAACGCGCTGCCGCAGCATCCCCAATACCTCATGGCGTACTTTGCCCTTCTGCCGTTTGTCCACTAACTGTCGGGCCGCTCGTTCGGTCAAGCCCAACTGCCGATCCACTTCCCGGATCAAAAGCAGTCCGGCATCCGAAGTAACCTCTCCGCCCTTGAAATCAACCCGCACACGGCGGCCTTTTACCCTTGTCAACTGTAGCTTTAATTGTTTACCTTTTGTCATCGCTGATATTGCTTTAATTATTGATCTATCCTGCTGTATATCAGCAGTTAAGCATATCAACGATACTTTTTTTACGAAATATCCGGGCTAATGAAGGTATGCCGCTGTCGTGATGCGGCGCACCATTCATGTCGTCGCGGTAGTCGGCATCGCCTTCGCTGTGTGGATCGTCGAGCTGCCGTAGCGGCGGGTTGGCGGCGCTCGCCACATCCTCTCCAAATGCCCAAACATCTCCATTGTTATCATAATCGTAGATAGCCGCCATGCAGTCGGCGAAACTTTCGTGCAAGGCGGCCCATTCATCAAGATAATCATATTCAAGCCCCTCATCGAACGCCACACCATGAGAAAATTCATGTGCCATGAGATCCTACGAATCGTATAATTTCCCATGACCATTACCAAATCTAATAAAATTCGCTGGGTTCGTTGGTGGCCTAATCCACCAGGCATTATCTTCGTATTCGTCTCCGTATCGCACTTCTACTTCCACGATGGCCCCACTACCATTCCAAGAGTCGCGCTCAAATCGGTCATCGAACAGGTCATAAGTCAACCCACTCGAATCGTAACAATCGTCGACCTCGGGTATATCAGTTTCATCCTCTCCCTCCTCTCTAGCAGGATTCGCTGGACGCGTAGTTCCCCCATCTAGATCGTAGATATCACGATTAAGCGCCGGGATCATTAACGGACTCTGCATCAGGATGGTTCCCTTTTTGGCGTCAACAATGATCCGCTTCGAGTCTGGATTTACTCCATCACGAGTATCGATGTAGAAAACATGTCCCGGCATCGTTTCGTCGGTATCTTCATGGTAGAAATAACAGGAAGAATCATACTTAATCTGATCCAGGGTTTTTCCGCCAAGCAGAGATGACACGGTATTCAGCAACGCCAGCGACGGAGGCGATACATCATTTGTATCGTCTTCGACGCGGAGGACCGGCCCTCGACTGTAGTAAATTACCCCTTGATCGTTTGTATGTAAGACGATATCGCCGTAGATTACCGGCAAACCGGCGATTTCCTGCGTGAATTTGAAGGAGGCGGTGCCGTTGTTGTGGGTCCTGTTTCGGAACAACGTCAGTTTTGCCTCATCCTCGGGATAGTAGTCTTCACTCAAGACATCAGCCAAATGGTGACCATAAGCCTCCTTGTCCGAAGCGAAGATTTTCGTGTCAATGCCGACAGGATTTTCGCCGGGAGGAATTGCGCTGGCAGGAATTCCGCCGCCAGAGTCGGGAGATTGATTCGAGTTGTCCGGGATTTGACCGGCTGAATTGAGATAGCCTAAGGAGCCTATCATCACTGCGGTGGCAAGGCTACGGGTGGTATTTGTCATTGGTGTTTTCTTGTTAGTGTTATTTTGGGAATATTCCTCAATGAGTTGTCGAAATCATTGAGGACGGAAAATTTTAGATCGTCCGGCTAGGGATAGCCCTCCTTCGTCGTTGAATGGGTTCGGTGTCATAACCCCGGGGTATTTTGTTTTGCTTAAGATAAAGAAATGTCGAGTTTCGAGAACACTTTAAATTAATAATTTTTTTTTAAAAGTCAAGCGGAAAGGGCGAAAATAACAAATTTTAACTTACGTAATGTTTACGTAGTCAGAGTAAGTGTTGCAAATAACTGTCTAACATCAAATTGCGAAAAAATATGGATTAATTGAGGATCGAGAAATCCGGATTATTCACCTATTTTGCCTTTCCCGTTGGGATTTATTTTGCTTTTCCCTGCTAATAACGGTAGTATTGGGGTTTAGTCATTCTCCGGTTTGTTGGTCCATCTCAAGACATGTATCCTCTCTTTTCCGATCGCTTCGCCTTTTTTTTGTTGGGTTTATTTCTGCTTGTTCCTTATGGGACCAGCGCCCAGAGCACGACCATCCTGCAGGGGCGCGTGACCGACAGCGCAACCGGTTTCGGCATCGAGGGGGCGGCGGTTGAACTCGATCTCGATCCCGGCGGCGACCCCATTGAGTTTGCCACAGTGACGGATGCCTTCGGGTTCTACGCCATTGCCGATATCGCCTGGGGGACTTACGGCGTTACCGTCAGTCATCCCGCCTATGTGTCCCAGAGTGTGGCACTTGCGTTAAACTCAACCGACCCGGAAACGCGGAATTTCGACATCGACCCGGCCGGACTGCCGCCGGGTTCCTCGTTTTTCGATGTCTTTGCCTAGGTCTCGGATGTTACTTCGGGCAAACCTCTTTTCGGCGTTCCAGTCAAGGTAATCGTTTTCGACGACGAGGTGGTGGAAAACATCATCGATTCCCGGGTTCTGGAAACCGACGAGAGCGGGAGCACGGTTTTTCGCGGTATGCAAACCGGTTATTACCGGTTCGTCATCAATGATTCCGCCGACGCCATCGATGTAATTTATCAGCCCAAATGGATGACCTTTTCCACCGAGACGGCCGGTGGCGGGGCGCAGGATAAAATGCTTCTGGAAGGTCCCTATATGGCCAATATGCTCCTTGAACCGATCCTGCAAAGCCTTACCATCCAGGTGACCGGTTTCGATCCGGTTTCGCAGCTCGATCCGGCCAGCGACCCCGCCGTACCCCTGCCAGGTTTCTATGTCGAACTGACGGGGCTCGATGAAAACAATGACGGAGAGGGCAACCTCAGCCAAATTCCAATCCTTTCACCGCGCACCGGGGTGACCGATGAAAATGGCAAAATTAACTTCACCAAACTACCGGCAATCGCGTATCAAGTAGTGGCCAAGCGGCACGGTTATTCGGCCGCGAATGCGATCATCGAACCGGGTGTGGATGACGGCGATTTCGACCCTGGAAACAGTGATGGAAACCCTTTCGTGCTGCCGGCGACGATCATCCCGACGCATGCGTTTGTCAACTCCTCCAATATCTTTGTTGAGCGCAACGAGTTCTTCCAAGTGACCAGAGGCGATCCTGATTTTTGACCGGTCTGGTCTTCCAGTTGGATGGGTTAAAGGACACTAATACCGAAGGCATTCATCGCACCCAATTCTCCTATACCATTCAAGGACTTGAGGATTCGCGGGCGTTTTTTCATTTGCTCCCGGGCCGTTATCGGGTATCTGTAGGCAGCATAGATAGGTTTGGCTTTGTGGACCGTTACTATACCGGGGAGGAATATTTCGACCTGTCCATCGGAGAGCCTATTTACGGGGGTTTCCACGAAGTCGATCCCACCATAACCCTTGAGGTGGCCCCGGCCAAGGTTAGGGGAAGGCTTTTCGCCGCCGATGCCCTGGGCGAGTTCGAATTGCAGGATAGCTTCTTCAACTCGAACAGATCGCGCAAGCCAGCCTATAAACCCAAACAGGCGGAGGGCATCTACCTGGTTGAATACCTGACGGAATTTACCGACCCCGGCGACCCGGCTTCACCCTTGGTAGCCGACGACCCGGTGGATCTCAACGTGGACCTTGGCGACGGCCCCTATCTGCCCCCTGACCAGAGGGTCGTCTCTGTCGACACCGATGAATCGGGCCTTTTCTCGATTGCTGTTCTACCCGGAAGATACGGTCTGCGGATACCTGCACTCAATGAAGTGGAGGGTGTGGACGGCTCCGGTTACTGGGGCAGCCATGTGATTTTGAGGGATTTGACGACGGGGGCCACAAGCACGCAGGACTGGCCGTTGCACCAGGAATGGCCGTCCGGATTTACCAGTCCCACCCCATTCCCGATCGCTCTCCAATCCAACCACGAATACGAACTGGATATTTTCGTGCGCAAACAGGTGGTTGAAATACGGGGAGAGGTCCGGCCCATCGACGACCCGATCCGACGCCTGCTGGCCAATGTGGACGACCTCGGAACCAGTGGCAATACCTCCGGCCACTCAGGTTTCGAGGACCTTGTGGATAATGGGGGAATGGCCACATTGGTCTCCCCCAATGGCACACAGATGGAAGCCCTTTTTATCTTTAATGACCCCGGCCAGGATCCCGACATCGCATACCAGATTTCCAATGTCGTGGCGGGAACTCATAGCCTCTCACTGACCCATAGTCGTTTCACATTCGAGCACGACGGAAACGCACTTCCAATCGATATCGTCCTACACGCCTGGAAGGGACCCGGAGAATTGCCCACTCTTGATCCTGCCGATTCCTCTTTCGTCGAACCGCTGACGACGGTAATAATTAACCCAGATGTCTTCGGCACATATACACCCAGCAACACCGTCATCATGGTGAGACGTTTTGACGTAGATCCCAATCCTGGTCCGGAAGATCCTGAGTATATTGAGAGCTCGGTTATCGGGGACGCCGCATTCACCACAATCGCCGTCCAGCCGAGCTACGCCGACGGCAAAATATTCGTTTTTGAAAGTATATGGCCAGTGGGTTCCTTTTCATTCTGGATAGGCCGGGACTTCGACGGAAGCGTCACATGGTTCGAAGGTAGCACTAACGGGTCGAAGACTATCTCGCTTCATTATGGGGGCTCATCGAACAGTTTTACCGATCCGCAGCCCTTTAACACCGTTAGGGCGCATTATAAATCGATAAATTTTGACGACCCAGCAACGGAAATTACAGGAACGGCCTTTACCCTCGACATCGACGGCACACCCACCGTTTTCTCCACTCCCCACACCCAGTCCAATATTAAAGGAAGCTTCGGCTTCAGCAACGTCACCCACCCCAGCAACTGGATTATCAATAGTAGCGAAACGAGACTTACCAACCTTTCTGGACCGGAATTTACGGTCACAATATTAATGAAACGAAGCTTTGACATCGCCGGAACGGTGAAAACCGGCGTATTCCCCATTGAGGGGGCGACGGTGGAAATCAAGGGGCGTTTCAACAACACTTTAAAGGAATTTACGACCGGTTCCGATGGGACTTTCGCCCAGACCATGGCATCCGAGATAATTTTTGTGGACATTACGGCGCCGGGCTACCTGCCTTGGCGGGAGCGCTATAACCCCGCCGTGCTGACGGGGGATCCGCCCACCTTGACGATTTCCGCCAACCTCATCCCTATCGACCCGCCAGCCTTCGGGACGATTACGTTGGACCGCTTCGGCCTTTTTCTGCCCGGTGTGAACAAATCAGGCGACCAGGACGCTTTTTACGGTTTTAACGCTTCCGGCCCGCTCACCCTGACGGTGGAGGCAATCGCCACACCTCAAAATCTACCCATATCCTACGACCTACTTCCCTTCGATTCCGCCAACGGTGAGGCGGGCGATTCCCAATCGGTCGAGCTACCGGATGCTATTTCCGAAATTTGGATCATCGACCCGAGGAAATTTCCCGTCAATCCGGAACAGGTTCCGCCCCTCACGGGCAATCCATTCAATGAAACCCCGGTTCCCATTTCCCCACCCTCTTCCGGCCGCCCGGAGGACAGCCTGAAGTGGCTCCAGGAAATCGAAAGCGGCGTCATACCCAACGTCTTTTTCCAAAAAGTGACCGACTTTACCCTGAACGGAGATGAGGCCACGGCGGTGGCAACGATTCCCCTCTGGGAACTGCCGCCGGGCGACTTCGATCCGATTTTCGTCGCCGTTACGAGGCAGGGCGCCATCACCATCAAGAGCGATTTTCAATACCCCGACCCAGTCGAAACGCACCGGCTGGAAGGCGCCCGGATGCCTCCTTGGTTGGCTTTTGTGGCCGATACTTTGGGCACCGTGGCGGGTGTCATCCGGACCAACAACGCCATTGCCGATATTCAAAATCCAAATCTGGTGGGGCAGCCGCTCGACCTCTCCAGCTTTATTCCGGAAGGCCGTTTCAAACCATTGCCGGAGTTCACCGCGGATATCGGGTTGGACGAGGATAATGACGGCTTCCTGCTCTATGATTACAACATCGCCGTCAATGTGAACGAGGGCATGGAGACGCCTGCCAGCGGGATGCTGGGGCTGTCTCCGGGGATTTTGGGGCTCAACCTGCTGGCCTCCGCCGGGGTAGCCGTTTCGGGGCATGAGAAATCGGTTTCTTTAACCGTGCAGGGCACGGCCACGACCAAAGAAGACATTGATCTGGAGGAGTATTTGCCTAAAAAATTGTTTGGTTTCCAGCCAGAGGAAACGCATTTGAAGCCAGCCATCACTTTGCGGACGGCGGCCACCAGCTTTCTGGATGACAACAACAAACTGGAAGCCCAGTTGCGGCATCAAGTGATCGGGGCGATGCAGACGGGCCTGAAGTTCAACCTTCAGCCTATCACTTCCAAGATACCCTATGTGGGGCCGGTTCTGCTGTCACTCGACAAAGCGAAGAAGTTCCAGATTTTGGGCACGCTTGATGGCGCTATCAGCCTGGACTCGCAAACTACCTGGAGCACCGTGCGGCCCCGCATATTCGAGGCCGAATCGATCACCACGGACCATCGTTTCCGGCGGCATTTCATGGGGGGCGATGAAAATATCTCCATCCCCGCCGGTGAACAGCCGCAAAACAGCAACCGCTTCGAACTCGGTTTCAATTTCGGGGCCGGTATCGAAATCAAGACCAAGAGCGCCCTCGGGGCCACCGGCAGGATCGCTCTGCAAGGCGAGGAGAAAGTCATTCCCGGCTTCGAGGATCCACTGCCGGTGGCCACTGTCGTTTTTAACGACGAGGCCGACTGGCCCTACCTGACGAGGATTCAGGGCGCCATCAACCTCAGCCTTGAGGCCCGGCTGGATCTCGGCATCACGGAATTGAAAAAGGGTTGGGACTGGGACCTCATCACCTTCGAACACAATTTCGGCAATGTGGAGGAATCTGGCAGCTCGGCCAAGGGCCTGAGTCTGGGCCTTTTCGGAGGCGGCGGACCGACGGCTAGTGCGACGCTGCCGACCACTCCGCCGGTCTTTCAACTGGTTCCCCTCACCATCACCGATGCGGTTGTGGAGTTGGAAAACCTCAGCCCGGTCGATTACACCGGAGAAACGCCGCAGACGGTGCTTGATTTTCTCGAAGTGGGTTCCTACGCCGGGGCCCCGGGCAGTGTGGAAGCGCTCGTTTTCACCGATCTGGCGGTCGAGCCCGATCTCGCCGCTGGCAATATGACCTTGAAAATCGCCCTGCGCACGGGTGAAAACAGTTGGGGCGCCCCGGTCGTAATTGCGGACGCCCCCGGCATGGCCGAAGTAACCATTACCCAGCTTTCCGGTGGGCAGTGGATGGCGGGCTGGGTTGAGATTGCGGGCGATGACCTGCTCGACCCCTTTGGGCCCATGAGCATCAAAACCGCCCTCAGCAGCGACGCAACCGCCGCCTCCTGGCTGGTGGAAAATTTCGACACGGTCGCCGATCTGACCGATAGCCGGGCCAAAGACCTTCGTTTCACCATCGGCTCCAGCTTGGTGGGCCTGGTTTTCCTGGAAACGGATGGCGGACCGGCCTCAAGCGATTTCGCCATTCGGGGAGCCACCTGGGATGGAAACGACTGGTCTCTCGATGAAACACCGCTATTGCCCACGACGACATTGAGCGGATTCGAGGCGGCGGGGGCGGGTGTGAGCGGGAGCGATGTTGCCCAGATCGTCTATGTCAATGGCGACCAGGAACTTTACGCCATTGAGTGGGACGGGAGCATAGCGGGGACAACGGAATTGTTGAGCGATTCGGCCACGGGCACTCTGGCCATTGCGGCGGGAGAAGCGGATACTTTTTACGCCGCTTACGGTCTGCTGGGGGGCGGCATCGGCCTTTCCAAATTCGACAGTGTGTGGTCTGATTTGGGAACTCCCTCGGCCACCGCCATACCCGGTGAAATTCAGGTCGCGGCGCTTGATGACGCCACCGACCCCACCGTCGTTGTCTTGAGCTGGATTTCGGGAAGCGGCCCCTCGACCATTTCCTATGCCTATACCGATACTGCCGGAGTAGTCGAAATCCCGGAAACCGAACTGACGGGTAATACCGTTGGAAACTACCACGGCTTGCAGCTTATAGCGGGAGATAACAGGGATGCCGTTTTGATGGCTTTGTTTACGAATAACCCGGGCGCGGACGAATTAAGGGTTTTTAATTTGGTTTTCGATAATGGTGTCACCGGGAACGACCGGGACTCCGACGGCATGAACGACATCAAGGAGCTACGGATTGTCGATGTGGATAATGTGGACGCCTTCGTCACGGTTGACGATGTCCTGCCCGGCGATGATTTCGACGGCGACCGGTTTTCCAATTTCGAGGAGATTGCGGACGGCTCCGACCCGACAAACCCGCTCGATATTCCCGACATCGGGGGTGTCGTAGTTGAGACCACGCTGCCCGAAGCGAGTGAATTTAGTTTGATTGAGGGCAGTTTCACCATCACGAGGCCGGACAGCGACTTGACGCAGTCCCTAACCGTGAATATGAATGATTCCGGAAGCAGCGCACTGGCCGGAACGGATTTCGTGGACTTTGCAAATTCGGTGGATATTCCCATCAATTCCTTAATTCAAACGGTATCCGTGACCCCCATGGCCGACACCGAGGCGGAGGGCGATGAGTCTGTGGTATTGAATCTGGAATCGAGCCCCAATTACAATCTCGGTGCCGAGGACAGCGCGACCGTGATCCTCAAGGACCTCCCGGCGGACGATTGGAGGTTCCACAATCTACTAAATCCCAACAGCCCGGAAGCGGCGGACGGGGCCGATCCCGATAATGACGGCATTTCCAACCTGCTGGAATACGCTCTCTTGCTCGGTCCTGGGGTGCCCGATACGATCTTACTGCCCGAACTGTTGCTGGACGAAGATGAGCAGGGCGACTTCCACCTCACCCTAGGTTATACCAGAAATATCAACGCCATCGACCTCATTTATACCATCGAGGTCTCAGAGGACCTGCAAACATGGACATCCAATACGCCGGGGCAGGAAGATGTCACCACGGAGATTTCCCGGATTGACAATTTCGATGGTACGGAGACCGTCACCGAGCGCGACAATGGAAACCTGAACGATAGCCAAAACCGCTACCTGCGCCTCCGGGTGGAGCGCGCCGCGAGCCCCTGAAATATTGGGGCTAAAACTTGACAATTGAAAGGGGTGGGCTTTCTTAGTCCTGTTCAGCATATAATGGGTCGGTAGCTCAATGGTAGAGCAGTGGCCTTTTAAGTTTTTCAAGGGGTTTATCCTGTATTAGCCCACCTTAACTTAATGTTGGTAATCAGTCGGTTACGAGTTTTTGATACATCCCGAATTTAGTCCAAATTGGCCTATTTTTTTGATTGAGTGTAGAAAAAGGGTGTAGTACTTAAAATATTTAACTAATTTATTACCGTTTGCCAATGCCTTGGAGAGATGCTAACGCAAACAAAGAAAAAGGAGCCTCCATCTTGCGAGATTCCTTAAAGTCCCATTGGCAGCGAGTAAATTGCTGTTATTCCAGCAACCGCAGACAAGGGGGCGGGGTCAGGCAATTTCCCCGGTGGCGATATACATATTATTCAAGTGTCGATCAAAATTTTTTCTGAAAGGGGGGATTAGAACCTGCCTCGAAGCACCATGCATCAGTCGGCTCGAACGGCCATGGTCATGGCCTTGATGAACCCAATACCATACGCCCAGTAGCGGTGTCCCCAGTTGGAGTCACCCTCGATGCGAATGCAGTGATCGGGTGTTAGGTAGCCATCAAAACCGACTGCGTGACAAGCTTGCATGACCGCGACCATGTCTGTTTGGCCCTCATCAGGAAAGTTCTCATAGAACTTCTCCGCCGTCCCGGGAATGTTACGAAAGTGAATCCAGAACAATTTCCCGCGTTCGCCGAAGTAGCGAATCTCTTCCGTCACGTTCGCTCCCATTTCCGTGAAGCAACCCACGCAGAAGAGGAGTCCGTTATTCTCACTCGGAACCATCTCGATGAGCCGCCGAAAGGCCTCTGGGTTTCGCATGATGCGTGCCACGCCTCCGATCTCGGGAACCAATGGGTCATCGGGGTGCATGGCCAATTTGACGCCTGCTTTTTCCGCAACCGGTATAACGGCTTTAAGGAAATAATGTAGATTCTCCCACATCTCATTGTCTCCTATGGGCCGCCGGTGACTGTCTGGAATGAGGTGTGCCACACTACCCCCGCCGGGGATGGAGGTGCCGGAGGTGAACTGAGGCGCGTCCTTGACCAGATCGGCATCGAAGCTTGTGCTGCGCGCGTTGCCCCTGACCGGTGCGTGGGAGGACGTGCGGTAAAACTGCATGGCGTGGATGTTGTAGGTGTAAACCGGGATGCCGACCATCCCCATGTTGCGAAGGGTCCGTTGGCAGTTTTCAATCTGCTCATCGCGCCCGGGGAGACCCAGCATCCACTTGTAGTTCCAGATCCACTGAGCATTGCCGCCGAGAGCACCCATCCTCATCCCATGGCTCTCGATCCTGGTCTTGAGCCCCTGGAGATTAGTGAAAGTATAGAAGCCCTTATCCAGGTCCACATCTTTCGGATCCGCCATGATCCCTTCCACACCCAACTGCCTGAGGAATTTCAACTTTCCCTCGGTAATTTCCCCTATGTGATCCATTCCAGGCTTCATACTCGTCGTTCTCCTTTATCGATCCAATTTTCTGCTTTCATTGTGATTTGGCAATTTTTTTACTTGGTGGAATGAATCTTACGCCAATATACCTCGTTTACATCTCCTGGTTCGTCTGGGTTATCAGCTATTTGAAGTTTTGCTTCCTGTTGCCTGATCTTTTCCAAAGCGGGTGGAAGGGCGATAATTGACTGCTGATACCAATAAGCGATTACTGAAACGACTTGAAAACAGAAAATTGGATCGTTCAACGATTATGAATGTCCGGTAGTGTTAACATTTTGAATGTTTAAGCTGTACTTTTTAGCGTGATTATGTTGTGAACTGGGAATGGTCCATATCACAGTAAAATGTCCTCAATGCGGAAGCGATCACATCATCAAGCACGGCAAGGATCCGAAAGGGGTTCAGAAGTATCGATGCAAGGGGTGTGGTTATCAGTTTCGGCTTCACCCCAAAAGTCGTGAGCATCCTCCGGCGCTGGTCAAGCAGGTGCTCCGTGCGCACCAAAACCGGATGAGCCTGCGTGCCATTTACCGTACCTTCGGGGTAGCCCCAAAGACGGTCATCGAATGGATTAAAAAAAAGTCCTGAGTTTGCCGAAGCTGGAGTCCACTCTGCTTGCCCGCCAGTGTAGTGATGTGCTGGAACTGGACGAGGTGTGGTCATTCTGGGGCGATAAGCGTTCGGGGCAGGTATGGCTATGGGTAGCCTTGTGTCGACGTACCCGACAGGTCGTCGGGTTTTCTCTGGGTGATCGTAGCGATCAAACGTGCTGGCAGTTGTATCACAACATCGCCCAGCCCTATCGCGACTGTGCCACCGTAAGCGATTACTGGGAAAGCTACGACAAGGTTTTCCCTCACAACAGCGCCAGCGGGAAACAATCCGGCCAAACCGCCCATATCGAACGCTGGAACAATACCTTGCGACAGTCCCTGTCACGCTATGTGCGTAAAACGCTGTCATTCTCGAAGTCTTTGGTCATGCATTTTCGCGTCCTATGCTTGTTCATCTGGGAATACAACAGCAATATCAAACATTCGTCATGTTAACACTACCGAATGTCCATATGGGAAATCTCGGATATTATCCCCTGAATGTATTTGGCTTTTGTAGTATTGACTCATCCCGTAATTGCTCTTATTGCTGGAATAATTCGTTGATTGATGAGACATCGTTGTGAAGAATGCGGGAAGACTGTAGATGTCGATACCGGAAAATGCCCTTATTGTGGAGGCGAACTGATCCCCAATCTTATTGGAAATAAATTCCTCATTGGTTTTATCATTGTAATAGTTATAGCGATGGCGGGAGTCTTTATTGCACTGCGTATTTATCAGGAAGGAAACCTTCAATAATTTCCTCTTACTCCGACTCTTTGGACCCACTAAATTCAAATTATGGAGATTACATACATAATAGGCAGTATCGTATTGATTCCTGTCCTGTTTTTTTTATTCTCGGTCTTAATTTCCTTAGAATTGGCAAATTAATTACGAAAACGAAAATCCGGAATGTTCCGGATTTTTTGCCTGGTTTTACAAAAGCTAGGGGAAGGTTTGTTCATTTGGAGAAAATGCTTCAGAGTCCCTCGCAGAGAGGGAGAACGGTTCAATCTACAAAGCGATTGTTCGTGTGGTTCTTAGAGTGGAATAGATAACTGAACCGACAAATGAAGAAGGCGTTGTAAGCTATTTCATCTTCAACTCTTTGGCTGGAAGTTGCACCAGTGAGATCAAGTATGGATGATAGATTGTCTCGCCCGGGCCTTGGCGCCGAAGCTCCCGCAAATCTGCCTGCATTTCAATCGGCGGCTCAGTCCAGCCAACGGTATAAACATCGCCGCTCGCGCTAACTGCACACGACGCGCTAACCCGGATATTTCATGAAGGGTAAAGTTTGGCTCGTTATTGCTATTGGAGATGGATTTCTTTGTATTTTGAGCAGATCGTCTTGATTTTTAGGTGTTTTTCAGGGTGTAGAGACACTGCCCCCTTTCCCCCATTGGTTCGGTAGTGCCGGGGGCAGCACCAATGCACCCTTTAGGTTGGCACCAATCGGCGGGCCGCATGGTTGAAAAGACTGGCCCAAGGATAACTCTCACTTAGGTGAAAGTGAATCGTTCGGGTGTTGCGCACGATGACCGCTCCGATCTTGATTAATTTGAGCCGCAGGGTGTGGCATTGGGCCCGCGCCCACTTCGTCCCTTTTAAGGCTAACCGGCGCATGGCTTCCATCAAGGTGTAGGCCAGCGCCGACAAGAGCAATCGCCACTGATTGGCCCACCATTGATGGGCGCTGGTGCGCTCGCTGAACAATTGCATCTGTTCCTTGATTCGGTTCTCCATTTCACCGCGGCCACAGTATACCTTGTCGTAAAGCTCCTGGGGATCGCCCGGCAGGTTCGTCACCACGAAGCGCGGGTTGGACCCCTGTGCGGTGTGTTCGGCTTTATGGATGACCAACCGCAGCCATCGCCACGAATCGGCAGCATAGACGAAGTCCTGGAATAACCGTTGTTTTTCACCCCTTAGTTCGAACCATTCTTTGGCCTGCTTTTGCAACTGCTGGGCGTCTTGCTGCAAGCGTGCATTGCGAGCCATCCCCACGATGTAACTAACTTCGTTGCGGTCGCACCAAGAGAGTATCCGGTCTCGACAAAATCCACTGTCGGCGCGCCAAATAATCCGCGTACGGGGCCAGCTTTGGCGAATCCGTCTAACCAGCAATTTGAGGATGGCCCCGGCATGCTTGCTGGCATCGATCTTGCTCGGCCGCAGGTAGGCCACCAGCAGCTGATCACCGCAAAAAACATATAGCGGCAGAAAACAGTAATGATCATAATAACCGTGGAAAAAACGTCCCTCCTGGAGCCCGTGCACCGGATTGTCGGTGGCGTCAAAGTCCAGGATGATCTCTTCGGGTTCCTCGGCAAAAGAGCCCATGAACTGTTCGACCAACAGCTCGTTTACCGCAAAGGCCGCCCGCCGATCCTGCCCGTTTTCAAAACGACACAAAGTCGGCGCGCTGGCCAACGTTTCAATGCGCCCCGTTACCGTTTGCAACAATGGATCGTGGCGCAGGGTATCAAAGTCGTTCAAATCCTCATAGCCCGCCACCAGCCCGTAAACGCGCTGCCGCAGCATCCCCAATACCTCATGGCGTACTTTGCCCTTCTGCCGTTTGTCCACTAACTGTCGGGCCGCTCGTTCGGTCAAGCCCAACTGCCGATCCACTTCCCGGATCAAAAGCAGTCCGGTATCCGAAGTAACCTCTCCGCCCTTGAAATCAACCCGCACACGGCGGCCTTTTACCCTTGTCAACTGTAGCTTTAATTGTTTACCTTTTGTCATCGCTGATATTGCTTTAATTATTGATCTATCCTGCTGTATATCAGCAGTTAAGCATATCAACGATACTTTTTTTACGAAATATCCGGGCTAACTGCACACGACTCTGCATAGATCATTGCCTTATCATCATCGCTTCGGATCTCGCCGTGATCGGTAATTGCCTCCTTCTCCATGCTGTAGGTTAGAAGGTGTACCGATCCAAGTAATCCTTCCTTTGTGGGTGGCGCATGTACGAATCCGTACAACCGATGGCCAGGACCGATCGTTAGCCCAAGTTGTGCATAATCTGTATTGGCCTCCGCTTCGCGCATATGGTCGGAACGCCAGGGTCCCAACGGCTCCATCAGGTCAGCCGCCGGAGCGTATTTGGGTAGTGTATAAAAAAAGAATGTTATTTTGTATTTTTAGCTGTACAACTAGCGTTAGGCAGTCTATTCTTAGTGCATGGTTACTAAAATTATTAATTGTCGGCACTGTGGAAGTGAAAATATCATTAAATTTGGCAAGACGCCCAACCATAAACAGCGCTACCGCTGCCATGATTGTGGTAAACAAAGCCGCGAAAACCCCACAGTGAAATACACCGAAGAGCAAAAAGAAATGATCCTTCGAGTCTATCAGGAACGCAGCAGTCTACGCGGTTTACAGCGCGCCTTCGGGGTGAGTCCCAACACCGTTTTGAGTTGGTTAAAAAAAACGACAATCGCTGCGACCGCTCAAAAGCACGATTCTTGCGGCCCGCCGCCATGATGTCATTGAACTGGACGAACTGTGGTCTTTTGTGGGGCGCAAGAGCGATGCCCAATGGGTTTGGATCGCTCTTTGCCGACGCACCCGTCAAATCCTCTCCTATGCCATTGGGCCTCGGGATTGGTATCGTTGCCGGGAACTTTACGAGCGTCTGCCACGGGCCTACAAAAGATGTGCCACCTACAGCGACTTTTGGAGCACTTATGATGAAGTCTTTCCTCATAACCGATCCGTGGGAAAAGAGAAACCGGTGAAACGGCCCATGTGGAACGATGGAACAATACCCTGCGCCAACGACTGGGTCGTTTCACACGCAAAACCCTCTCCTTTTCCAAGCTTAAGAGTATGCATGAAACCTGTCTGAGACTTTTCATTCATCAATATAATCAAGAATTAGCCACCATTCCTACTTAATACACTACCTAATTGTTTACCTTTTGTCATCGCTGATATTGCTTTAATTATTGATCTATCCTGCTGTATATCAGCAGTTAAGCATATCAACGATACTTTTTTTACGAAATATCCGGGCTAGCCCGGATATTTCATGAAGGGTAAAGTTTGGCTCGTTATTGCTATTGGAGATGGATTTCTTTGTATTTTGAGCAGATCGTCTTGATTTTTAGGTGTTTTTCAGGGTGTAGAGACACTGCCCCCTTTCCCCCATTGGTTCGGTAGTGCCGGGGGCAGCACCAATGCACCCTTTAGGTTGGCACCAATCGGCGGGCCGCATGGCTGAAAAGACTGGCCCAAGGATAACTCTCACTTAGGTGAAAGTGAATCGTTCGGGTGTTGCGCACGATGACCGCTCCGATCTTGATTAATTTGAGCCGCAGGGTGTGGCATTGGGCCCGCGCCCACTTCGTCCCTTTTAAGGCTAACCGGCGCATGGCTTCCATCAAGGTGTAGGCCAGCGCCGACAAGAGCAATCGCCACTGATTGGCCCACCATTGATGGGCGCTGGTGCGCTCGCTGAACAATTGCATCTGTTCCTTGATTCGGTTCTCCATTTCACCGCGGCCACAGTATACCTTGTCGTAAAGCTCCTGGGGATCGCCCGGCAGGTTCGTCACCACGAAGCGCGGGTTGGACCCCTGTGCGGTGTGTTCGGCTTTATGGATGACCAACCGCAGCCATCGCCACGAATCGGCAGCATAGACGAAGTCCTGGAATAACCGTTGTTTTTTACCCCTTAGTTCGAACCATTCTTTGGCCTGCTTTTGCAACTGCTGGGCGTCTTGCTGCAAGCGTGCATTGCGAGCCATCCCCACGATGTAACTAACTTCGTTGCGGTCGCACCAAGAGAGTATCCGGTCTCGACAAAATCCACTGTCGGCGCGCCAAATAATCCGCTTACGGGGCCAGCTTTGGCGAATCCGTTTAACCAGCAATTTGAGGATGGCCCCGGCATGCTTGCTGGCATCGATCTTGCTCGGCCGCAGGTAGGCCACCAGCAGCTGATCACCGCAAAAAACATATAGCGGCAGAAAACAGTAATGATCATAATAACCGTGGAAAAAACGTCCCTCCTGGAGCCCGTGCACCGGATTGTCGGTGGCGTCAAAGTCCAGGATGATCTCTTCGGGTTCCTCGGCAAAGGAGCCCATGAACTGTTCGACCAACAGCTCGTTTACCGCAAAGGCCGCCCGCCGATCCTGCCCGTTTTCAAAACGACACAAAGTCGGCGCGCTGGCCAACGTTTCAATGCGCCCCGTTACCGTTTGCAACAATGGATCGTGGCGCAGGGTATCAAAGTCGTTCAAATCCTCATAGCCCGCCACCAGCCCGTAAACGCGCTGCCGCAGCATCCCCAAGACCTCATGGCGTACTTTGCCCTTCTGCCGTTTGTCCACTAACTGTCGGGCCGCTCGTTCGGTCAAGCCCAACTGCCGATCCACTTCCCGGATCAAAAGCAGTCCGGCATCCGAAGTAACCTCTCCGCCCTTGAAATCAACCCGCACACGGCGGCCTTTTACCCTTGTCAACTGTAGCTTTAATTGTTTACCTTTTGTCATCGCTGATATTGCTTTAATTATTGATCTATCCTGCTGTATATCAGCAGTTAAGCATATCAACGATACTTTTTTTACGAAATATCCGGGTTAGCTACAATAACAAGATCGAGGCGGCTGAAATTGTTGGCGAAAACACCGCGCATTTTATTAATTTCTACGATAAAGGAGAGGATTCCTGCGACGTTGCCGTGGCACCTTGCTAACAATATTTCCGGAACCGGCCGCTGATTGTCGGGGCGATCGTCAATACAGCTTACGAGGGCTGGCTCATAGGAGCGGAAGAGATGATAGGCCCTCTGATCTCCACATTCAATACGCAATCCGGGTACGGCATTAACTCGGATGCGATACAAGGAAAGAGGATTGTTTTGCCGGAAGTCTTCATTGACACTATGAATAGCCGGATGAATGCCTTACGGTTGTAGGTAAAGACCTAAAAAAGAAAAGCCCCCGGCAAATCTCCGGAGGCCTACGGGGATACAGCAGTCAATAAGAGCAATAAATACGGGGAAACGAATCCCACCTTGCCCTTACATCAATTCGGCGATCAATTTATCGGATTGCTCCTTGCTGATGCCGAGCTTGCGATAGGCCAGAGGTCCACCCTCGTCGAGAACGGGCTCCAGTTGATCGAGAGAAGCGAGGTCGTCACGTTTCCAGAATAGGCCGATAGGGATCTCATCTCCCCATTCATAACCCCTTTTCATGGCCTCGTAAAAATCGGTGGTGTCATGCCCTTCGTCTTCCAGTAATTTGACTCGAGGCGCAAACCACTTGTAGGTATTGTCCTTGTTGTAAGTAACGCAGGGGCTGAATACATCGATAAAGCTAAACCCCTTATGCGTGAGGGCGCCTTTGATTATCTCGACGAGGTGCTTTTGCTTCCCGCTGAAACCGCGCGCCACATAGGTGGCCCCGGCGACCAAGGCAAGAGGGATGGGGTTGATGGGGTTCTCCACGTTGCCATGAGGTGTGCTCTTGGTCACCATGCCGACTGCGCTGGTGGGAGAAGTTTGACCCGTCGTCAGGCCATAAATCTGGTTGTCCATGACCAAATAGGTCAAATCGACATTGCGCCGCATGGTGTGCATGAAATGATTGCCCCCGATGCCGAAACCATCGCCATCGCCGCCAGTGGCGATTATCTTCAACTCATGATTACCCAAGGCGGCCCCGGTGGCCACGGCCAGGGAGCGCCCATGGAGGGTATGCATGCCGTAGGTATTGATATATCCGGGCAGGTTGGATGAACAGCCAATGCCGCTGATGGTCATTACCTGATGGGGTTGCAATTCGAGCTCCAGAAGAGCTTTTTGCAGAGCCATTAAAACGGAAAAATCACCGCAACCCGGACACCAGTCGGGATGGACTTTGCCCTTGTAAGAAGTCTTATCGGGCTTTTTCTCGGAAACGGGAAGCGTTAATGCTGCTGTTGTCATGGGTATCAGAGGGTCAAATGTTAAACGGAGATTTCGTGTTCGGGCACCGAGAGCGTTTCTTTCCCGGCGAGTTGATCTTTGACGGCTTCGACGATATAATGGGGCATAAAAGGTTCGCCGTCATATTTGCGAATAAAACCGGATGCCGTGAAGCCGGTTTCCGAGCGCAGATAACGGGCGAATTGTCCGGAATAGTTGATCTCCACAATGATCGTTTTTTTGCATTGCTGGAGGATTTCTGTAATCGCCTCGGTATGAAAGGGGACGATCCACTTGATATGTAATTGGTTGGCGGTAATTCCCTCCCCTTCCAATTGCTCAATGGCTTCCAAAATAACTCCCCGGGTGGAGCCCCACCCGACCAGGGTAACTTCGGCGTCCTCGGCTCCTTCCAGGTTGGGAGCCTCAACATCGCCCAGCAAGCTCGTCATTTTGCGAGCTCGTTTCTCGACCATCATGCGCCGTATTTTGGGATTGGTGTATTCGTCGCTGATGATGGTGCCGTCTTCGTCGTGTTCGTCGGTCGCGGCGATATAGATTTTGCCGGGAACTCCCGGCACCGCCCTCGGCGAAATTCCGCTCAAGGTATTCTCATAACGCAAATAAGCGCTGTCATTATAACCGCCATAGGGGTTTTCCGTGTCCCCATTGGGAAAAATCATTTCACCGCGATCAATCTCCACCTGAAAGTCGAGATCCGCCGGATCCACACTGACGGTGCCCTCACCAATAAGTAATTCAGAAAGGACGAGGCCGGGACATTGATATTTATCGGTTAAATTAAACAGTTCAGGGATGGTTTTAAACAAATCGAGCTGATCGCACGGAGCCACGATGATTTTGGGGTAATCACCTTGTCCGGCGGCTAGTATCTGCCAGAGGTCCCCCTGTTCCGTTTTGGTGGGCAGGCCGGTAGCCGGTCCCCCTCGTTGCACATCCACGCAAACAATGGGTGTTTCGATCATACCAGACATGCCAATAGCCTCCGTCATTAAGGCGAAGCCTCCCCCGGAAGTGGCCGTCATGGCCCGGCAGCCGGTATGAGCCGCCCCGATAATCATGTTCATAACCCCTATTTCATCTTCCACCTGGCGGACCATGATGCCCAGTTTGCGGGCATGGGCGGCCATGTATATGAGAACCCCGGTCGAGGGAGCCATCGGATAACCGGCATAAAATTTCACCCCGGCGGCGACTCCCCCCATGGCCGTGGCCTGGTTGCCCGTCCATACGCCAAATTGCGTGTCGCCTTTGGGCACTTTAAAGGAGAAAGAATTGAAATGCTCGGCAGCGTAAGAGTAGCCGTTGCGAGCGATTTTCACATTTTGAGCCACAACCTCCTCACCCTTTCGGGAAAAAATTCGTGTCAGGGCTTCCTCCAAATCTTCAAAATCAATGCCGAGCAGTTGCAGAGCTGCTGCTACGGAAACCGTATTGGCGGCTAGTTTATTGCCCATGGAAAGCTCTTTCATTGGTAGTGGAGAAATTTGCACCCCTTCAGCCGCGTCTCCAAGCTTGATGGAACCTTCATCGTAAAGAATGCAAGCGCCCGGCCCAAGAAGCCGAAGGTGCCGGTCCATCGTATCCTGGTTAAGTGGAATTAGCAGGTCGATCCTGTCGCCCATGCTATGCACCGGTCCATCACTGGCCCGTACGGTAAGGAATGTATGCCCACCCCGGATCAAGGATTGGTAAGCGTTGTAAGCATTCAGGTGAAGACCACGCCGGGCAAATATATGCGCTAAAATACTGCCTGGAGTGGCAATTCCCTGCCCGGCGGCTCCGCCAATGCCAATTGCAAAATCTACTGTTCTCATAAAATATCGAAAAGGAGCCAGTCTTTGGTAAATCAAACAGTGTGCAAGTCAATTTTCCCCGAAAAATGCCTTCTGGTGCTTCCCTTCTCCTTCTGGTGCTTCCCTTCTCTTTGTAATTTGGGTAGTGTATTAAGTAGGAATGGTGGCTAATTCTTGATTATATTGATGAATGAAAAGTCTCAGACAGGTTTCATGCATACTCTTAAAAGCTTGGAAAAGGAGAGGGTTTTGCGTGTGAAACGACCCAGTCGTTGGCGCAGGGTATTGTTCCATCGTTCCACATGGGCCGTTTCACCGGTTTCTTTTCCCACGGATCGGTTATGAGGAAAGACTTCATCATAAGTGCTCCAAAAGTCGCTGTAGGTGGCACATCTTTTGTAGGCCCGTGGCAGACGCTCGTAAAGTTCCCGGCAACGATACCAATCCCGAGGCCCAATGGCATAGGAGAGGATTTGACGGGTGCGTCGGCAAAGAGCGATCCAAACCCATTGGGCATCGCTCTTGCGCCCCACAAAAGACCACAGTTCGTCCAGTTCAATGACATCATGGCGGCGGGCCGCAAGAATCGTGCTTTTGAGCGGTCGCAGCGATTGTCGTTTTTTTTAACCAACTCAAAACGGTGTTGGGACTCACCCCGAAGGCGCGCTGTAAACCGCGTAGACTGCTGCGTTCCTGATAGACTCGAAGGATCATTTCTTTTTGCTCTTCGGTGTATTTCACTGTGGGGTTTTCGCGGCTTTGTTTACCACAATCATGGCAGCGGTAGCGCTGTTTATGGTTGGGTGTCTTGCCAAATTTAATGATATTTTCACTTCCACAGTGCCGACAATTAATAATTTTAGTAGCCATGCACTAAGAATAAACTGCCTAACGCTATTTGTACAGCTAAAAATACAAAATAACATTCTTTTTTTATACACTACCGTAATTTGCTCTCAAAGAAGACCTTTATACTAATTTTTAATGATATAACCTGTTTAAAATCAACATATTAAAATTTTGACTAAAAAAGAAAATCCAACCCAATTGCATATCCCAAATTAATTTCGTTTTTGGAATCAATGGGCCGATATTTTCTTTTCGTTAATTTTTTCAACCCAAAAGTCACTCTGGAGTGACTCCCCCCATAATTCGGTTTAACCTCTAAAACCTTGAGATCGCTCATTAACCTGTAAATATCTTCACCGCAACCATCCCCTGTGAATAGGGCTCGTCATGCTGTCCCATGGGGCGCGGCGCCAAGGCTAATACATAGCCTGGTTGTTTGTCTTATAATCTTTCAGGACGGCCCGAGCCTCATCCAGAAGAACACCCTGAACGACCTCGATTTTACGGTTCTCCAATTCTTCCACCCAATTAACCGGCTTGGGGCCCTCATCAAAACCAATTTCCTCGGCCGCGCTGGCCGGGGCTCCACAGACCAATCTTCGCAATCCGGCCCAGGGTATAGCTCCAAAGCATTGGGCGCAGGGCTCGGAACTGGAAACCAATTCATAATTACCAGAGCCTGCGGAACTAAAATCATAGGTCTTCAACATTTTTTGGGCAACCATGATGGCCATCATTTCGGCATGCGCCACTGAACAGGAACAGGGCACCACCAGATTCACACCGGGGGCCAGCAATTGCCCGGTCTCCATCTCGAAAATGGCTGCCCCGAATGGCCCCCCTCCTCTTTTCGAGTTTTCCTTGGCTAGGTGGATAACCAGACTCATTTTCTGCTCCGAAGTCCGGAAATCACTGTTTCTGCCGGAAAAAACTCCATTCACCCAGGCGGGCAATTCAAGCGAGACAATTGGAAATTTCATTTTATTGAATTAATAAAAAGCGGCAGGCTAATAATAAATCCGCGCCCCTTCAATATTTTAAAATAAGGGCACAGGCGGCTGTATCGAATCCTGATTCCTGCATCTTTAATCCACGATAACCTGATAGACCATGACCCACAGTTTCGCATAAACATCCAACTGCATGTTGGCTGGACCAAGGATAATAGCAAGATTTGCGTCTACTATAAATAAGCCTTCCGCCTGAAAATCAGTCGGTAGAATCCTTATCCGGTTCTTCCTCTTCCCTGCCGTGAACGATCCATTTTTGCAGGGTCATGGCCTCTTCCCGTGTAAGATCGACTTCCCTCTCCCAGCCCCTTTCGACGGCGCCCTTCAAACCAATCAGGCCGAAGTGGTCGATGTTGCGGAATTCATACACCCGAAATGTCCGGTAAGGATAATTCCTCGAATCCATGTCTCCAATATCGCGATCCTCCAACATTGTTTTGAAGCGTTCCACCTGCTTTTCACCAATTTTCAGAGCCCGCGGGAAATTGGCGCTGGCTTTGACCAGGAAAACTTTTGCCGCCTCCTTCTTTTTCTTGTCCCAAACCACCAAGTCGAGTGTCCCGGCCTTTTTTCCGTCCAAATCCAGGAAATCGATGCCGTTCAATATTTCAAAATCCTGCCTCATGAACTCCTCCCCCAGCTCGATCAATGCAACCGCGGAGAAAACATTACCCATTTTACCGAAGTCGAATTTAAGGTCGCGAATTTTTTCATAAAATTCATCCAACAACTCATCCCGGTTTGAAGGCTCGGTTTCCTCCTCGGTCGAAGCGCCGGCATCTTCAATCCCGGTCTCCTGCGCCATGCCCGATATCGGGATGAACAGAAGAAACGCTAACAAAAACTTTGGGAAAAGAGTTCTCATGGGAATATTTACCAGCTACCACAAAGCTGTAGCCTTGGTTAAATAATCGACCGCGATAAAAACCTGTTGTTGCGAAGGGTTCAATAGCTATTATTTTCCATGCCATGCCAAATTATTCCAAAAAATTCCTTCTGTCATGAACGAAAGTGTGCCTGTTCCTCCATCCGAACATTTTACACCACTCGACCTGAACGATGTGGCCAATGCGCGGCGAGACCAATTGCCAAGTGATCTAAGAGCGCCCGATTATCTTTTGCAAACGGATGGACGGGCTGGGTTCCGGGGCATTCCCTTCTGTTGGGGAAACCCGGATGAACCCAATGCCGTGCTGCTCGACAAGAATGAAATCCTGCTGCCTCTGCACGGAATCCGAGCCCACTACCTGGTTTTTCTACACCTGGTCGAGAATCGAGTGTCGGTTTTCGCCAAAAATTTTGCCGACGATGTGCTTGGCGGTTATGACATAGGCGACCTCATCTCCGATTATATTTTGGAGTATGCCGATGACCAATTGCACACCCATCCCATCCGCCGTCGTTTCGCCATCCAGCAATCCGAAATACGGTGGGGAGCCCACCCCTTCGCCGCCGTGCCCGGCAAAAGTAATCAAGTTTACCGCTCAAACGATGAAGACATAGAACTTGGACTCGTTCCAAGAACCTGGGGCCGTGGTGAATGCCGCACCGCTTCGGGGAGTACCAAAAGCCCGGAAAAATTTTGGGTTTATGCTTTGCCCAATCCTCACCCTGAGAAAGAAATAAAATCACTGAGGCTGGTCCCCAGAGAGGAACGATCCGTTATATTTGGCATTTCCGCTGCCCATCTGCTCAAGCATCCCCTGCGTTTTGAGCCACGCCGAAAACTTGTCCTCGATCTTCCCTGTGGGTTGAAGCTGAACGCCATTGGCGAACTCGACGATATCGGTATCGATATGGGGAACGTGATTTCCGCCCGGCGGCAATTTGTCTATCCACACGATCAATGGAACGAACATGAAGTGGACGTGCAACCAAGCCTGGCAGAAAACAAAATCGTGGTCGAATACGCCGCCCACCCCAAAGCAAAACTCTATGTCGGGCTTGAGGCGGGAAATCCCAAGGTTTACGATCTTGGACAGTTCAATGATGATTCTATTCTGGAGATCGAGCCAGCCTGGCGGCCGGTCAAAATTAAAGTCATAGACAAGACTACCCGGCAACCGGTTGCCGTGCGTTTACATATTCACGGACAAGCCGGAGAATACCTGCCGCCCCGCGGGCATCACCGCAAAGTAAATCCGGGGTGGTTTCAGGACCGTTTCGCGGAGTTCATCAATCAGAATAACCAATACGCCTATATAGACGGCGCCTGCGTGACGGACCTGCCGCTGGGCACGGTTTACATCGAAATCACCCGCGGTTACGAGGTGAGCCCTATCCGGAGCAAGTTCGAAGTAACACCGGAAACCGAAGTCGTCGAATTCGAGCTGGAGCGCGTGCTGGATTGGCACAACCAAGGCTGGGTGACGGCCGATACCCATGTGCATTTTCTAAATCCCATAACAGCGCAACTGGAAGGTTCGGCCGAGGACGTCAACGTGGTCAATCTCCTGGCCAGCCAATGGGGCGAGATGTTTTCCAACGTAGGGGATTTTGACGGGAAAAGCACCTATGGTTCGATTGAGAGCGGGTCGTCCGGGGAATTTCTCGTGCGGGTGGGCTCGGAGAACCGGATGCAGGTTCTGGGGCACATCTCGCTCCTCGGTTATTCGGGTGAGTTGATTCATCCATTATGCAGTGGCGGTCCTACCGAATCGGCCTTGGGAGACGCCCAGGAAGTGACCATGGCGGAATGGGCTCAAAAATGCCTCGACCAGGGAGGACTCGTGGTCATGCCCCACGCTCCCGACCCCCAGGGCGAACGCGCCGCCGATATCGTTTTGGGGTTGGTTAACGCCGTTGAGATGATGACCTTTACGCCTTACGATATCCAAATCAGGCCATATGGAATAGCGGACTGGTACCGCTACCTCAATCTCGGCTACCACCTGCCGGTGGTGGGAGGGAGCGACAAAATGAGCGCCGCCTCACTACTCGGCGGAGTGAGAACTTACACCCACCTCGGTGAGCGCGCTTTTACCTACGAAAACTGGATGGAGGCGGTGCGGGCCGGCAACACCTTTGTCACCGTGGGGCCTCTGGTGGAATTAAAGGTCGAGGGAAGATCACCGGGCGAGCGTATTAAACTCCCGCCCAGCGGGGGGACGATTAACGTATCCTGGTTGGTCGAGTCGGTGCGCCTGCCCCTTGAGGAAGTGGAGGTGATTGAGGGCGGCCTGGTGCGCCATCAGCAAACCGGAAGCGGTGGACTGCAATTAAGCGGCAGCGTGGAATTGAAGATCGAGGAATCGACCTGGGTGGCTTTGCGGGTGCGGGGAAGCTATCAAAACAAACCTGGAGATGTCGCCGCCCACAGCAGCGCGGTGCAAGTTTTAGTTGGCGAAAAACCGATTTATTCCCCCAAGGACGCCAACGAAGTACTCCGCCAGATCGAGGGGGCGATGGCTTATATCGATACCATCGCCACCCGTCCGGAGGCGGACCGCTATCGGCGGGTGCGGGCCTCCCTAGAGGCAGCCCATAACCGTTTGCACCAAAAAATGCACCAGCGGGGCATCTTTCATAAACACTCGACCGTGCACGACCATACCGAGCACCATGAGCATTGAATCACCCAATTAAAAACTCATTGACACGTTATTTGAGCCTTGTCATAAATATGAAAAAAAACCCTTACTTTTAAGGGCTAACTCAAAGCCGATTGGAGGATAAAAAAATGGGTAGATTGCTGGCGTTGGTGTATGGTTTGGTTTCTTACGTTATTTTTCTCATAGCGTTTCTTGGCGCAATCGGCTTTGTTTGGAATTTTCTCATTCCTAAAGGCATTGATGGCGGCGGCATTGATGGCGGCACAGCGGAACCTTTTATGATTTCCCTGTTGATCAACCTGGCCATTCTGGGCTTATTCGCCGTCCAGCACAGTGTCATGGCAAGGCCGGGCTTTAAAGAGAAATGGACAAAAATAGTGCCTAACCCGGATATTTCGTAAAAAAAGTATCGTTGATATGCTTAACTGCTGATATACAGCAGGATAGATCAATAATTAAAGCAATATCAGCGATGACAAAAGGTAAACAATTAAAGCTACAGTTGACAAGGGTAAAAGGCCGCCGTGTGCGGGTTGATTTCAAGGGCGGAGAGGTTACTTCGGATGCCGGACTGCTTTTGATCCGGGAAGTGGATCGGCAGTTGGGCTTGACCGAACGAGCGGCCCGACAGTTAGTGGACAAACGGCAGAAGGGCAAAGTACGCCATTAGGTATTGGGGATGCTGCGGCAGCGCGTTTACGGGCTGGTGGCGGGCTATGAGGATTTGAACGACTTTGATACCCTGCGCCACGATCCATTGTTGCAAACGGTAACGGGGCGCATTGAAACGTTGGCCAGCGCGCCGACTTTGTGTCGTTTTGAAAACGGGCAGGATCGGCGGGCGGCCTTTGCGGTAAACGAGCTGTTGGTCGAACAGTTCATGGGCTCCTTTGCCGAGGAACCCGAAGAGATCATCCTGGACTTTGACGGCACCGACAATCCGGTGCACGGGCTCCAGGAGGGACGTTTTTTCCACGGTTATTATGATCATTACTGTTTTCTGCCGCTATATGTTTTTTGCGGTGATCAGCTGCTGGTGGCCTACCTGCGGCCGAGCAAGATCGATGCCAGCAAGCATGCCGGGGCCATCCTCAAATTGCTGGTTAAACGGATTCGCCAAAGCTGGCCCCGTACGCGGATTATTTGGCGCGCCGACAGTGGATTTTGTCGAGACCGGATACTCTCTTGGTGCGACCGCAACGAAGTTAGTTACATCGTGGGGATGGCTCGCAATGCACGCTTGCAGCAAGACGCCCAGCAGTTGCAAAAGCAGGCCAAAGAATGGTTCGAACTAAGGGGTAAAAAACAACGGTTATTCCAGGACTTCGTCTATGCTGCCGATTCGTGGCGATGGCTGCGGTTGGTCATCCATAAAGCCGAACACACCGCACAGGGGTCCAACCCGCGCTTCGTGGTGACGAACCTGCCGGGCGATCCCCAGGAGCTTTACGACAAGGTATACTGTGGCCGCGGTGAAATGGAGAACCGAATCAAGGAACAGATGCAATTGTTCAGCGAGCGCACCAGCGCCCATCAATGGTGGGCCAATCAGTGGCGATTGCTCTTGTCGGCGCTGGCCTACACCTTGATGGAAGCCATGCGCCGGTTAGCCTTAAAAGGGACGAAGTGGCCGCGGGCCCAATGGCACACCCTGCGGCTCAAATTAATCAAGATCGGAGCGGTCATCGTGCGCAACACCCGAACGATTCACTTTCACCTAAGTGAGAGTTATCCTTGGGCCAGTCTTTTCAACCATGCGGCCCGCCGATTGGTGCCAACCTAAAGGGTGCATTGGTGCTGCCCCCGGCACTACCGAACCAATGGGGGAAAGGGGGCAGTGTCTCTACACCCTGAAAAACACCTAAAAATCAAGACGATCTGCTCAAAATACAAAGAAATCCATCTCCAATAGCAATAACGAGCCAAACTTTACCCTTCATGAAATATCCGGGCTAAACCGGTTGAAAGAAGCACTTTTGTTCTCCTCACAAGCCTCATACTGTTACTGCTTTACTGGCAATGGAGACCAATGCCTGAGCCGATATGGAATGTGGAGAATACCATCGGAGCCAATTGTTTATGGATACTCTCGGCTTTGGGATTTCTACTGGTCTTGCTGGCCACGCTGGCCACCTTTGCCATCAACCACTTCGACCTGTTTGGTCTTAGACAGGTTTTCCTTTATTTTAAGGGAAAGGATTATACCGAGGTGAAATTCAAGACCTCATTATTTTACAAGTTCATAAGGCACCCTATTATGTTAGGATTTCTCATCGCGTTTTGGGCCACTCCGCAAATGTCTGTTGGGCATCTGATTTTCGCCATCGGGACGACGGGTTACATATTTATCGGCATATTCTTCGAAGAGCGCGACCTGCTAAATCACTTGGGTGAAAATTACCGCGACTATCGCAAGCGGACATCGATGATTTTTCCCTTCCCAGGCAAAAAATAAACTATTGCGATTTATCGCAAGGATGGGGAATCATCCACGTCCAATAACAAAGACCGGGTTCTGCGAATCCGGTCTTTACAAATTTTCAGACAGATTCTAATAGATCGGTATTTGGCCGTTTAGGCTTTCAATTTTTAAAAACACACACTGCAGATAAAAATGCGATTTTCCACTAGAGCCATTCATGTCGGGCAGGAAGCTGAAGAAGTGACCGGAGCTACCATCCCGCCCATTTTCCTCACCTCGACCTACAACCAGGAAGCTCCCAATGTGCACAAGGGCTACGATTACTCGCGGGCCATCAACCCCACGCGCAACAACCTAGAGGCCTGCCTGGCCTCGCTCGAAGGCGGGAAAGCCGGTGCCGCATTCTCCTCCGGCCTGGCCGCCACCACTGCCGTTTTCCAGACCCTGAGGCCGGGAGACGGGGTCGTTGCCGGGCACGATCTCTACGGCGGCACTTTTCGCCTGCTGGAGAAGCATTTTGTGCCTTGGGGCCTGCAAGTCGTCTATGCGGAAGGGGAAAGCCTGGCTGATTTTGAAAAGGCCATCGGGAAGCTTTCCCGTCCCCGCATGATGTGGCTGGAAACCCCCACCAATCCTCTGCTCAACATCAGCGACCTGCCGGAACTATGCAACCTAGCTAAAAAACACGACACGGCGGTGGCGGTGGACAACACCTTCGCCACGCCCTACCTGCAACGGCCGATCGCGCTCGGGGCTGACATCGTGGTCCACAGCACCACCAAATACCTGGGCGGTCATTCGGACATCATCGGCGGGGCCGTCATCACCCGCACCGCCGGGCAGATGGAGCCCATCCGCTTTCTCCAATTCGCAGCTGGAGCCGTCCCCGGCCCCTTTGACTGCTACCTCGTGCAAAGGGGCATCAAAACACTCGCCCTTCGCATGGAAAAACACTGCTCAAACGCCCAAATAATCGCCGAAAAGCTCCTCAAATATCCACAAATTGAAGAAGTCCTCTACCCCGGACTGCCCTCCCACCCCGGGCACGACCTGGCAAAAGAGCTAATGAGCGGGTTCGGCGGCATCGTCTCCTTTCGATTAAACGGTGACCTCGAGAAAACCAAACGCTTCTGCTCCAGCCTGAAAGTCTTTTCCCTGGCCGAAAGCCTCGGCGGCGTCGAATCCCTCTGCAACCACCCCGCCCTCATGACCCACGCCAGCATCCCCAAAGAAATCCGCGAACTGCGCGGCGTAGGAGACAACCTCATCCGCCTCAGCGTAGGAATCGAAGACGTCCAAGACCTCCTCCAAGACATCGAGCAAGCCCTGACCAACATCAGTTGAACACCACGCCGACGGCTACGCGGCCAATCCGGCTACACCTAGGCATGCAGTCCACATCAACGACGTATGGACCACCCTTGCCGTTGTGGTCATGGAAATTTCAACATATCGATGAACCTCCCATATGTCCTCGTTAGACTTGTATTAAATGAAATGGACGGGGAAAACTGGACAGTGGAATAAGGTGGTCTTGAACCACTAAATCCGCTAACCTATGAATGTTATTAAATCACGAAAGAGAAGACAATACAGTGCTGAGTTTAAAGCCCGAGTGGCCCTGGAAGCCATCAGGGGCGCTCATACCATCAACGAGATCGCCGGTCGTTTTGAGGTGCATCCCAACCAGGTGACCCAATGGAAGAAGCAGCTTTTGCAGGGAGCAACGGAGCTGTTTTCGCGCCAGCGGCAGACTCTCAGCAAGGACAACGAGACGGAAAAAGATCACCTTTACCAGGAGATTGGAAAGCTGAAAGTAGAATGCGATTGGCTAAAAAAAAAGTCTGAACAATTCGGTTGGTGAGAGGCGCAAGATGGTGCAACCACTTCAAGGAAAAATCAGTATCGGCAGGCAATGTCAGTTGCTGGGGCTGGCCCGCGGCAGCTATTACTATCGGGCCCGTGCCCAGTGCGAGCAGAACGTTCTCTACATGCATCGCATGGATGAGCTCTACACCCAATATCCGTTTTTTGGTTCTCGCCGGATGACCCAGTGGCTGCGTCGAGAGGGCCATGCAGTGGGACGAGGCCGCATCCAGCGGCTCATGCGCCAAATGGGCCTGGAGGCTATTTATCCGCGTCGAAACTTGAGCCAGGGGCACCGGCAGCACCGCATTTTCCCTTATCTGCTGCGGGGTTTGGCGGTCGAGCGGCCCGACCAGGTATGGTGCAGCGACATCACTTACCTGCGGCTGAGCCGAGGATTCCTTTTCTTGACCGTGGTGTTGGACTGGTTCAGCCGCTACGTGTTGAGCTGGCAGCTTTCCAACACCCTGGAGAGCCGCTTCTGTGTGCTCGCCCTGGAGGAAGCTCTGAGGCGGGCCCAACCTCAAATCTTCAACACCGATCAAGGCAGCCAGTTTACCGGCAGCGAGTTCACCTCGGTGCTGGGGCAAGCCGGGGTGCGCATCAGCATGGACGGGCGTGGCCGCTACCTGGACAACATATTTGTTGAACGCTTTTGGAGAACCCTCAAGTATGAAGACATTTACCTGCGCGAATACGCCACGGCAAAGGAAGCCAGCGAAGGGATAGCCCGCTACCTGGACTTCTACAACCACCTGCGCCCCCACCAAGCCCTGGGCTACCGGACCCCGGCCGAAGTCCATGCAATCGGAGCAAAACCACCCTCCCCGCCAATACAGCTTGCGGGCACCTGCGTGCCCGTCTTTGGCTAAGGACAAAATATATTTTTAAAAAATAATATGAACACGATTTCCACCTTAATCCCACGTCAAAATTGTCCAAACAACCCCGTCCACTTCATAAAAACGGATCATGACGCAACCAACCAAAGACTTTTCCGCATCGCCACCGAGTCTCCGCCCGGCTCATCTTACCTTAAATGGGCTACCGGATACATTACCATTGACTTGATTCGTATCCGCCACAGTATGCGCGGATTCAACAGGATTCAACAGGATTCAACAGGATTCAACAGGATTCAACAGGATTCAACAGGATTCAACAGGATTCAACAGGATTCAACAGGATTCAACAGGATTCAACAGGATTTCAGGTAAATTCAGATTAAGCAAATTGACAACTTTCTTAAGGAAAAATTCTGTAAACCGTTGATAGTTAGATTTTTTTCAGGGCGAGATAGCTCAGTCGGTAGAGCAGAGGACTGAAAATCCTTGTGTCCCCAGTTCGATTCTGGGTCTCGCCACCATTAATAGTCAATGGGTTATGGAATTATAAAGGAAGCTGTAAAATTGCTTTGGGTGCACTTTGGGTGCATAAATTAATCTTTACACTGGATTGTCTGAGGCCATCCATAGATGTTTTAGAGGGCCTACGGGGGGAATCCAAACGCGTAACTTGCGTAAATACCCACACGAATTTTTGGCCCAAAATTGAGCAAGTTTCTACTGAGCGTGCTTGAATGGATGGAATCTTGTTTTATCGGCTTTATCCCTTTTCGGCAATCTGTCGCTAGAACGGGGTTGGGTGTCATCCATTGCTGTGGGATTTTCTAATAGCACAGAATCACTTTCCCTCTTTTCGCCGAAAAACGCCCAAATCCTCAACGAATAATGATTACCGTCAATTTAACTGATGCCTGCCAAGAAAAAGCCATTGCCGTAGTGTATTATATTTCGTGATCGGAGCTGAGACAAATCCTGATGATTAAATGACTTCTTGGGTTCGACTAAATGAGTCCAGGCATCCAGAGGAGAGTCATGGAGATTTCATAGGTGCCTAATACTCGAACTTCTTCGGTTAGCTCAAAACCGACATCCAAGTCTTCGTTGGGGAACCATGTTTCGCCTTCAATATCTTCCGGGTCGCAAAGGGCTATCCCATGATTGAGGCATTCCGCTGTTTGAGAATTTTCAGGCAGTTTTGTGCCAGGGTAAATAAAAAACCTCCTGCTTGCGTCGCTTTGGCAGGTCCATAGAGTTGCCCTGTCTCGCATGGACGATACGACCAATATGACAGGATGATGGGAGATTTCTGCCAATCGTCGTACTGCGCACATTAAGCTCACACCACATATTTTAGCAATTTGTTCGGCGAAAGCAAAGTTAGGGTCTCCTTTAATGATGCGTCCTGGAATCCATATTTTTGGCACAAGCAACTCGGTTGCGAAGAGATTCGCTTCAATTTCTTCTTTTGATTCATGGTAATCTGACGTGTACTGGATTTGTTGGACACGGGATTCTCTTATATTCATTGTTTATTGATTAGTGTGTCAGGCGGCTTGTTTTGGTAAAGGGTTTTGTTTTCTCGTTGCCCCCCATGGGGGGCAAATATTTTCCTCGAATTGGACTGGGCTTTGGTAACTCAGAGAGGAATGTTTGCGATATCGGTTGTAGAAGATTTCCACGTATTCGAAGACAGTTGATCGCAGTTCGCGCTCGTCGGCAAAGTGGCGGCCTCGAATCGTGCTGGTCTTGAAGCGGCCGTAGAACGATTCCATGGCCGCGTTGTCGTAGCAGTTGCCTTGGGCGCTCATGCTCGGCTTCATGCCTAGTTCAGAGACCAGCCTCTGATAGTCGTCGCTGGCGTAGGGGCTGCCCCGATCGCTGTGATGAATAATCCCGGTGCGCAGTGTGCCGCGGGTCATGGCCGCGGCTTTGAGGGCCTTGCCAACCAGCTTCGCGTCGTTGTGGTTGGAAACGCTCCAGCCCAGCAGGCGTCGGCTGAACAGGTCCATCACCGTGGCCAAGTACATCCAACCGGCCAGGGTCCGTAGGTAGGTCGTGTCCGCCACCCAGACCTCGTCGATATGGGTCGGCTGGCCATGCTTTTTAAGCACATTGGGGCTGTAACCATAGGGATGGTTACTGTTGGTTTTTAATGGCTTAAAGCGTTTACTCTGGGTGCTTTTGATTCCCATTTCACGCATCAGACGCAGAGCCCGGTCACGGCCGCAATCGATGCCCTCATCATCCTTCAGATGGCGGTGCATTGGCCGATGCCCATAGCGGCCCTTGGCCTCTTTGTGTACCTTCAGGATCGCCCCCTTGATTCCCTCGTCCTCGATCCGCCGGGCCGAGGGCGCTCGGTGCCTCCAGCAGTAATAGCCACTGCGACAAATCCCCATCGCCGAGCATATTTCCTCGATCTTGAAGCGCCCCTCGTTGTCTTTGACAAACTGGTACTTCATTGTTCGTCCTTGGCAAAGTAGCCCACCGTTTTTTTTAGTATCTGGTTGATCCGCTCCGAGCGGCGCAGCTCTTTGCGAAGACGATCTATCTCGGCCGCCATCTCCTTCGGACTGCTCTGTCGCTTTGAGGTGGCTTCGCCCTGCTGATCGTCCAGATAGAGCCTCTTCCACCTATACAATTGGTTGGTGTTGACCCCAAGTTTGGTCGATACCTCGGTGGCGCTCAGACCATCGAGTATCATCAGTTGAACTGCCTCATTTTTGAACTCTATACTGCGTCTTCTTCCCATGCTTCGATTCTCCATTTAGGAGAATCTCGTGTCCACTTTTTCCAGTGCACATCAAATCCACCATGTCTGAGGCGACACTGAACTTTTGTGTCAATCGAGGGTGCAGTAGCCAGTGCCCAATTTCATGGGCCAGAGAGAAACGTTGTCGATTAGGATTGCTGCCAGCTTTCAAGCGAATAATACCCTCATTTCCGTAGCGCATCAAGTAGGCCTCGTAGTTGACCAGGTCACTAATTTCTACCTCAATACCCAAATACTCCGCAACATCCATTAGAAGGAGATCCGAGGGTTCTTCTATTCCTAGATCTTCCCTCAATTTATAAGCGATCTTCTGAATCCTAATCCAATTAATTTTCGGTTTCACCTTTGTTGTCCCGCTTCTGCTTCAACTGCCGAAGATCTTTCAATATTAACCGCAATTCTTGATCATCAGCTTCGCAGGTTCTGCGGGCCGCTGTTGCAAATTCTGAACCCAGTTCCTCCTGTAGACTGAAAATCTCAGCTTCTATTTCTTTTCGAGTATCGGGAAATTGGATAACATCAGTAGTCTTCCTGTCTTGCCTCCCCCGGCGGCGCATACAGGCCTGTTTCATTGCCCATTTTCCTGCAAACTTTTTGCGAATAAACTCAATCGACGCATTTACTTCCTCGATGTGGAGCCCCATCTCAGTTAACATGGAATTCAGCTCTTCGATCGTCTCTTTCGATTCAGATGCTTCCAAAGATTCACTTGTCAAAAGAGCATGGAGCGTTCGTGTTTTTTCTGCCATTAATTTTTCGTTATTTGCCATTTTTTAAGGCTTCCTTTTCCTTAATTAATTTAGAAGCTGCGCGTTGAATTCGTTTCTTGGCTCGGTCGAAAACCTTGGGATTCATACCGGTGAGTTCACAAACTTCACTGCGCTTGTAAAATTGATTCTCGAAAGCGTCGATGATGCTCAACTCCTCTTCCTTATCGGAAAAATGTTCTTTGAGACGGTCGAAAATTTCAATCGACGTCTTCTCTTTCTCCCGCGTTTCGGCGGCAAGGGCGGGATCTTCGGTTGCAGTATCTTCAACTCCTTGCCAATAAACTGAAGTGGACGGGGTTGTTTGGACAATTTTGACGTGGGATTAAGGTGGAAATCGTGTTCATATTATTTTTTAAAAATATATTTTGTCCTTAGCCAAAGACGGGCACGCAGGTGCCCGCAAGCTGTATTGGCGGGGAGGTTGGTTTTGCTCCGATTGCATGGACTTCGGGCCGGGGTCCGGTAGCCCAGGGCTTGGTGGGGGCGCAGGTGGTTGTAGAAGTCCAGGTAGCGGGCTATCCCTTCGCTGGCTTCCTTTGCCGTGGCGTATTCGCGCAGGTAAATGTCTTCATACTTGAGGGTTCTCCAAAAGCGTTCAACAAATATGTTGTCCAGGTAGCGGCCACGCCCGTCCATGCTGATGCGCACCCCGGCTTGCCCCAGCACCGAGGTGAACTCGCTGCCGGTAAACTGGCTGCCTTGATCGGTGTTGAAGATTTGAGGTTGGGCCCGCCTCAGAGCTTCCTCCAGGGCGAGCACACAGAAGCGGCTCTCCAGGGTGTTGGAAAGCTGCCAGCTCAACACGTAGCGGCTGAACCAGTCCAACACCACGGTCAAGAAAAGGAATCCTCGGCTCAGCCGCAGGTAAGTGATGTCGCTGCACCATACCTGGTCGGGCCGCTCGACCGCCAAACCCCGCAGCAGATAAGGGAAAATGCGGTGCTGCCGGTGCCCCTGGCTCAAGTTTCGACGCGGATAAATAGCCTCCAGGCCCATTTGGCGCATGAGCCGCTGGATGCGGCCTCGTCCCACTGCATGGCCCTCTCGACGCAGCCACTGGGTCATCCGGCGAGAACCAGAAAACGGATATTGGGTGTAGAGCTCATCCATGCGATGCATGTAGAGAACGTTCTGCTCGCACTGGGCACGGGCCCGATAGTAATAGCTGCCGCGGGCCAGCCCCAGCAACTGACATTGCCTGCCGATACTGATTTTTCCTTGAAGTGGTTGCACCATCTTGCGCCTCTCACCAACCGAATTGTTCAGACTTTTTTTTTAGCCAATCGCATTCTACTTTCAGCTTTCCAATCTCCTGGTAAAGGTGATCTTTTTCCGTCTCGTTGTCCTTGCTGAGAGTCTGCCGCTGGCGCGAAAACAGCTCCGTTGCTCCCTGCAAAAGCTGCTTCTTCCATTGGGTCACCTGGTTGGGATGCACCTCAAAACGACCGGCGATCTCGTTGATGGTATGAGCGCCCCTGATGGCTTCCAGGGCCACTCGGGCTTTAAACTCAGCACTGTATTGTCTTCTCTTTCGTGATTTAATAACATTCATAGGTTAGCGGATTTAGTGGTTCAAGACCACCTTATTCCACTGTCCAGTTTTCCCCGTCCATTTCATTCATAGAAAATAGGTTTTATTATTAATATATTTATTATTTAAGGAACAATTAAAATTAGTGTGTGTAACCTGCCTCACCGTGGGTAGCTAGATCAAGACCAAGTTCTTCATCTTCATCGTCCACGCGAAGGCCGATGGTTTTTTTGATGAGAGTTAGAGCGATTAGGGAGACCAGGCCGCTCCAAACGATGGTAACCAAAATGCTTTTGAGTTGTATCCAGGTTTGCACCACCAGGCTGAAGGTTTCCACGCCGCCTTCGCCGATAAAAAAGCAGCCGGCCAGCAGAGCACCAACAATCCCGCCGATGCCATGCACCCCAAAGACGTCCAGGCTGTCATCGTAGCCGAGTCGCCTTTTCAGTTGGGTAACAGCGAGATAACAGCAGGCGCTTGAGGCGAACCCAATGGCTAAAGCGCCCATGGGGCCGACCGAACCGGAACCGGGGGTGATGGCCACCAGGCCGGCGACCGCACCGGTAGCTACGCCGATGGCGGTGGAGGCGCCGCTTTTTATCCGTTCGATGGCCATCCAGGTGAGGGCCGCGGCGGCGGTGGCCACTTGTGTCACGAGCAAGGCCATGCCCGCCGTGCCATCGGCGGCCAGTTCGCTGCCGGCGTTGAATCCGAACCAGCCAACCCATAACATGGAAGCGCCAATGAGGGTCAGCGGTACATTGTGGGGGGCCAGAGGCTCGAGGCCGAAACCACGCCTTTTGCCAACCAGGAGGCAGGCCACCAGGCCAGCGATTCCGGCATTGATATGCACAACGGTGCCACCTGCAAAATCAATCACGCCCCATTCGGCAAAAAGGGCGCCATCACCGGACCAGGCCATATGGCAGATGGGCAGGTATGAAAAAGTAAACCAGACAACGCAAAAAAGCATCATGGCGCTGAATTTCATGCGTTCGGCAAAAGCGCCCACGATCAACGCCGGGGTAATGATGGCGAATGTCATCTGGTAAGTTACGAAAACGCTCTCGGGAATGGTCCCGGAATACGAATCCACGCCGATGCCGCTGAGAAAAGCGGTTCCGAGTCCTCCAAAAAAGGAGTGGAAATTAATGACCCCAGCCTCCATGCCGGTAGTATTAAAGGCCACACTATAACCATAGATGACCCAGAGGATGGTCATGACCGCGGCCATGGCGAAGCATTGCACGAGAATGGAGAGCACATTTTTGGTTCTCACCAGGCCCCCGTAAAACAGGGCCAGTCCCGGTAGGGTCATAAAAAGAACCAGCACAGTTGCCACGATCATCCAGGCAGTGTCACCGGTGTCGAGGGGGAGAGGCGTCTGCCCGGCTATGGCATCGGCGACGGAATCCTGTGCCTGCAGCCTCGAAGCTGCCGAAACAAGGAAACCGGATATTATTAGTTGGAAAATGGATTTCCAGCGTGAATGGGGTTGGGATAGGTTCATGTTGTAATAGGATGATCTCAATTGTTTATGTTGTAAAGCGTTATCTCAATTCTTGTTTCTTCTTCGTAAATATAAGACTGCCTTCTACCAGCAGAGGCCATGCCAACCCGGATTGAGGTTCAACCCTGTTCACTTTTAAACAATTGGAGGAAAGTCAGGCCGGTTCCGGAAAATCCCTTGACGATGTTAATTCACCCGCCCTACTTTGGCCCACAGATTGAACATCAAATCCCATCATCTCTTTCCAGGGGAAAGAATATTTGACCACCTGCTTGGCACATGGCCAGGGCGGCATCAGCATTAGCAGCGTCGTCCGAACAGCCGGAGTGGGCCACAGCCGTATTGCTGCTGGCCGACGGCATGGTTTTCTGGGGTCGCGGCGCTGGGGCCAGTGGCATCAGGACGGGGGAAATCTGCTTCAATACCTCGGTCACAGGTTATCAGGAAATACTGACCGACCCGTCCTACGCCGGGCAAATCATCACTTTTACTTTTCCCCATATTGGGAATGTGGGCACCAATCCTGAAGACCTCGAAGCCCTCCGGCCCAGGGCTCTGGGCTGCATTTTCGCCGCCCATATGACGGAACCTTCCAACTGGCGCTCGGGCCAATCGTTGGAGGATTTTTTAATTGAGAATGACATGCCGGCCATTTGCGGGATCGACACCCGGCAATTGACCATAAAAATCCGCCAGGCCGGTGCGATTGACGCAACCCTGGCCCATTTCGGGAATAGCCGGGTAAACCTGGAAGAGCTTTTTGCGAAAACAGACGCCTGGCCGGGCTTGGAGGGAATGGACCTGGCAGGTGAGGTGACGGCCAGTAAAACCTACACCTGGGATGAGCCGCGCCGGTTTCTGCACAATAGAGAGCCAATTCAAACCCGGGAAACCTCAGTAAGCCCACGGAAACGCTTCAAGGTCGCCGTATTCGATTTCGGAATCAAACAAAACATTCTGCGCTCCCTGGTGTCGCTGGGCTGCACAACGACGGTGGTTCCGGCCACGACAACGTTTGAGGAAATCGAAAAGATGAGCCCGGACGGGGTTTTTCTCTCCAATGGCCCCGGCGATCCGGCGGCCACGGGTGGCTATGCGGTTCCAACCATCCGGAAAATGTTGGAAACCGGGATTCCCATTTTCGGCATTTGCCTGGGGCACCAACTCCTAGCCCTTGCCCTGGGTGGAAAAACCAAAAAGATGCATCATGGCCATCGCGGCACCAACCATCCGGTAAAAGACCTGCAAACAGGCAGGGTGGAAGTGACCAGCCAAAACCATGGGTTCGTGGTTGATGATGCGAGTCTGCCGAACAATGTGCAAAAAACCCATGTCTCTCTCTTCGATGGCACAATCGAGGGCTTGAAGGTGGAGGACCGGCCCGTTTTCAGCGTCCAGTACCATCCCGAAGCCTCCCCGGGACCCGAGGACAGCGGGCATCTTTTTGACCGTTTCGTTTCCATGATGGAGGACCGTCAAAAATGAATTTTTTTAGAAAAACCAGATATGCCACGAAGAACTGATTTGCAAAGCATCCTCATCGTGGGGGCGGGACCGATCATCATCGGCCAGGCCTGTGAGTTCGACTACTCTGGCACCCAGGCCTGCAAAGCCCTTAAAGAAGAGGGTTTCCGGGTCATCCTAGTCAACTCGAACCCGGCCACCATCATGACCGACCCGGAACTGGCCGACGCTACTTATATTGAACCGGTCACCCCAGAAATGGTCGCCCTTATCGTGGAGAAGGAGCGCCCCGATGCCATCTTGCCGACGGTGGGGGGACAGACGGGGCTCAATACCGCCATGTCCTTGTTCCGGGACGGCACTCTCGAGCAGTTCGGGGTGGAAATGATCGGAGCCAAAGCGGAAGCCATTGAGATGGCGGAGGACCGGCAGCTTTTTCAGGAGGCCATGAACCGAATCGGCCTGAGGACGCCGAAAAACGCCCTCATCAACTCGCTCTCCGGGGTCCGGCGGTTTGTGGACGAAATCGGCCTGCCAGTCATCATACGGCCCAGTTTCACCCTCGGGGGCAAAGGCAGCGGGGTAGCCACCCAGCCCCACGAATTGGATGAAACGGTTCTGCGCGGCCTGGCGGCCAGTCCGGTGGGCGAGGTCCTCATTGAAGAATCAGCGCTGGGTTGGAAAGAGTTCGAGATGGAGGTGGTGCGCGACAGCAAGGACAACACCATTATCATTTGCGCCATTGAAAATATCGACCCCATGGGCATCCACACGGGGGACAGTATCACGGTGGCTCCGGCCCTCACTTTGACTGACAAAGAATACCAAATTATGCGCAACGCCAGCATCGCGGTTTTGCGTGAAATCGGGGTCGATACGGGGGGCTCCAACGTCCAGTTCGGCATTCATCCTGAAAATGGAGAAATGGTGGTCATCGAGATGAATCCACGGGTCAGCCGCTCCTCCGCCCTGGCCTCGAAGGCAACCGGTTTTCCCATTGCCAAAGTAGCCGCCAAGCTGGCCATCGGCTATACTTTGGACGAGCTGCAAAACGACATTACGGGGATCACCCCGGCCAGTTTTGAACCGGCCATCGATTATGTGGTAGCCAAAATGCCGCGTTTTGCTTTTGAAAAATTTCCCGCCGCCGACACTGGTTTGACCACCTCCATGAAGTCGGTCGGCGAAGTTATGAGCATCGGACGGAATTTTCACGAATCCCTGCAAAAAGCTTTTCGCTCCCTCGAGACCGGGCTGACCGGGTTGAACGAAATCCACATCGAGGGCGATGGCGCCAAGAAGGCTCTGTTGAAAGCCGTCGCCCACCCCGGAGCGGATCGCCTGCGGGTCATCGCAGAGACTTTTCGCCAGGGGCTGACAACGGAGGAAATTCATGGGGCCTGCCGAATCGATCCCTGGTTTTTGCGACGCATCGAAGAAATAGTAAAAGTGGAGGAAACTCTCCGGTCCGAGGGTTTGCCGGCGGATTTAGAGGGCCTCCACCAGCTCAAGAAAATGGGATTTTCGGACGCCCGTTTAGGGGAGTTGACCAGCCAACCTCTGGACCGTGTGGCGGACCTGCGCCGGAAACTTGGAGTAAGGCCGGTTTTCCGTCGGGTAGATACCTGCGCGGGTGAATTTCCCTCCCAGACCTCCTATCTTTATTCGGCCTATGACGGGACGGGAACGGGGCAGCCGTTCTGCGAAGCCGATCCCTCCAATCGGGAAAAAGTGATCATCCTGGGGGGCGGCCCCAACCGGATCGGGCAGGGAATCGAGTTCGACTATTGTTGTGTGCAAGGTGTTTACGCCCTTCGCGCGGCGGGTTACGAAACCATTATGGTGAACTGCAATCCGGAAACCGTCTCCACCGATTACGACACCGCCGACCGTCTATATTTTGAACCCCTGATGGAGGAGGAAGTCCTCGCCATCGTGGAAGCGGAGAGCAGCGCAGGTTCATTGAAAGGGATCATCGTTCAATTCGGCGGGCAGACGCCCCTCAAGCTGGTCAAAACACTCGAGAAGAACGGGCTGCCCATTTTGGGAACCAGTCCCGATGCCATCAATCTGGCCGAAGATCGCGACCGTTTTCAAAACCTCATCGAGTCGCTGGGGTTGAAACAACCGCCCGGCGGAATCGCTTTTTCCATCGAGGAGGCCATAGCGGAGACGGAGCGGCTGGGTTATCCGGTGCTTCTACGGCCCTCCTATGTTCTCGGTGGCAGGGCCATGGCCATTGTGCATGACCTCGAATCGCTGCTGCATTTCATCGCCCCGGCGGTGGAAGCGGCCGGAGAAAACCCGGTTTTAATCGATTCCTACCTACAGGATGCCATCGAGGTCGATGTCGATGCCTTGCGGGATGCGGAGGGTCAGGTGTTTGTGGCCGGGGTCATGGAACACATTGAGGAGGCGGGCATTCATTCGGGAGACAGCGCCTGTTCGCTGCCCCCCCACTCGCTTTGCGTGGAGGTGATCAACGAAATAAAACGGCAAACCACTGCTCTTGCCGGGGCGCTCGAAATTTGCGGCCTCATGAATGTTCAATTCGCAGTCAAAGGGGAGGAGATTTTCGTGCTCGAGGTCAACCCCAGGGCCAGCCGCACGGCGCCGTTTGTGGCCAAAGCGACGGGTATGCAAATCGCCGGAATGGCCGCCCGTTTGATGATCGGGGAAAGGCTATGCGACATGGACATCGGGACGGAAAAGTCTTTGGGCGGGCACGTCGCGGTCAAAGAAGCCGTTTTCCCCTTCAATCGCTTTCCGGGCGTGGACATCATTCTCGGCCCCGAAATGCGTTCGACGGGCGAGGTCATGGGGATCGATTACAGTTTCGCGTTGGCTTTTGCCAAGAGTATGCTGGCCGCGGGAACAGCATTACCCTCCAACGGCAGGGTCTTCATTTCCGTGCGCGATGCCGACAAACCCAAGCTGGTCAATGCAGCCAGAAAATTGAGCGCGCTCGGTTTCGGCATCGTGGCCACCCGCGGCACGGCAAAATTTCTCGACGCCGAGGGAATCTCCACAACGGTCATCAACAAAGTGGTCGAAGGCCAGCCCCATATCGTGAAAGCCATGCTCAACGACGAGATTGATCTGGTTTTCAACACCACGGAGGGAGCCCACTCGATCCGCGACAGTTTCAGCCTGCGACGCACCGCACTGGCAAAAAACATTTCCTATTTCACCACCGCGGCCGGCGCCCAGGCCGCCGTCGAGGCCATAACGGCCCTTAGATTCGAGAAAATGCACATCGCCCCCATCCAGGAGTATTTCGTCGATCAATGCCGCGTTTCGGGTTGATTGACCGCCACTGGATCTACTTTTCGATTATTAACGATTTGTGAAGCACTGTAGTTGATGGATTGAATACATCGCTGCCCTCTATGATTTGAGGGTAGTGTTAACATGACGAATGTTTGATATTGCTGTTGTATTCCCAGATGAACAAGCACAGGACGCGAAAATGCATGACCAAAGACTTCGAGAATGACAGCGTTTTACGCACATAGCGTGACAGGGACTGTCGCAAGGTATTGTTCCAGCGTTCGATATGGGCGGTTTGGCCGGATTGTTTCCCGCTGGCGCTGTTGTGAGGGAAAACCTTGTCGTAGCTTTCCCAGTAATCGCTTACGGTGGCACAGTCGCGATAGGGCTGGGCGATGTTGTGATACAACTGCCAGCACGTTTGATCGCTACGATCACCCAGAGAAAACCCGACGACCTGTCGGGTACGTCGACACAAGGCTACCCATAGCCATACCTGCCCCGAACGCTTATCGCCCCAGAATGACCACACCTCGTCCAGTTCCAGCACATCACTACACTGGCGGGCAAGCAGAGTGGACTCCAGCTTCGGCAAACTCAGGACTTTTTTTTAATCCATTCGATGACCGTCTTTGGGGCTACCCCGAAGGTACGGTAAATGGCACGCAGGCTCATCCGGTTTTGGTGCGCACGGAGCACCTGCTTGACCAGCGCCGGAGGATGCTCACGACTTTTGGGGTGAAGCCGAAACTGATAACCACACCCCTTGCATCGATACTTCTGAACCCCTTTCGGATCCTTGCCGTGCTTGATGATGTGATCGCTTCCGCATTGAGGACATTTTACTGTGATATGGACCATTCCCAGTTCACAACATAATCACGCTAAAAAGTACAGCTTAAACATTCAAAATGTTAACACTACCCATTTGAGATGTACTGTTAGAACCGTTAATAACCAATTGCCATAATGTATTGATTTGGCCTTGATATAAAAATCCTGTCCACGCTGTGATTGAACTACAGGACTCCGTTGTGCTTTCCCATAGGGTATTAAAAGTGATGGTTGTGCCATATACCCAACCGGTAACGGGGTAAGATATGTTTTGGCATCCATAGCCTGACGCCCGATTTATATAGGTTCCCTTTAACAACCCATTACTATCAATAGCATCGATATAGAGTGTTGATCCACTTTGATTTGTCCAGGCTGAAAGCGCTTCTAAGGAAACCGGATCGTTCTCGCCTGCATATACAGAGAAACTTATCAGTGTGAATATTGATGTAATAATTGCATATTTAGTTTTCATCTTAATCAATCCTCAATGATGTGCACTGGAAAAAGTGGACATCATAGGTGAAAGTGAATCGTTCGGGTGTTGTGAAGTGGACGGGGTTGTTTGGACAATTTTGACGTGGGATTAAGGTGGAAATCGTGTTCATATTATTTTTTAAAAATATATTTTGTCCTTAGCCAAAGACGGGCACGCAGGTGCCCGCAAGCTGTATTGGCGGGGAGGTTGGTTTTGCTCCGATTGCATGGACTTCGGCCGGGGTCCGGTAGCCCAGGGCTTGGTGGGGGCGCAGGTGGTTGTAGAAGTCCAGGTAGCGGGCTATCCCTTCGCTGGCTTCCTTTGCCGTGGCGTATTCGCGCAGGTAAATGTCTTCATACTTGAGGGTTCTCCAAAAGCGTTCAACAAATATGTTGTCCAGGTAGCGGCCACGCCCGTCCATGCTGATGCGCACCCCGGCTTGCCCCAGCACCGAGGTGAACTCGCTGCCGGTAAACTGGCTGCCTTGATCGGTGTTGAAGATCTGAGGTTGGGCCCGCCTCAGAGCTTCCTCCAGGGCGAGCACACAGAAGCGGCTCTCCAGGGTGTTGGAAAGCTGCCAGCTCAACACGTAGCGGCTGAACCAGTCCAACACCACGGTCAAGAGAAGGAATCCTCGGCTCAGCCGCAGGTAAGTGATGTCGCTGCACCATACCTGGTCGGGCCGCTCGACCGCCAAACCCCGCAGCAGATAAGGGAAAATGCGGTGCTGCCGGTGCCCCTGGCTCAAGTTTCGACGCGGATAAATAGCCTCCAGGCCCATTTGGCGCATGAGCCGCTGGATGCGGCCTCGTCCCACTGCATGGCCCTCTCGACGCAGCCACTGGGTCATCCGGCGAGAACCAAAAAACGGATATTGGGTGTAGAGCTCATCCATGCGATGCATGTAGAGAACGTTCTGCTCGCACTGGGCACGGGCCCGATAGTAATAGCTGCCGCGGGCCAGCCCCAGCAACTGACATTGCCTGCCGATACTGATTTTTCCTTGAAGTGGTTGCACCATCTTGCGCCTCTCACCAACCGAATTGTTCAGACTTTTTTTTTAGCCAATCGCATTCTACTTTCAGCTTTCCAATCTCCTGGTAAAGGTGATCTTTTTCCGTCTCGTTGTCCTTGCTGAGAGTCTGCCGCTGGCGCGAAAACAGCTCCGTTGCTCCCTGCAAAAGCTGCTTCTTCCATTGGGTCACCTGGTTGGGATGCACCTCAAAACGACCGGCGATCTCGTTGATGGTATGAGCGCCCCTGATGGCTTCCAGGGCCACTCGGGCTTTAAACTCAGCACTGTATTGTCTTCTCTTTCGTGATTTAATAACATTCATAGGTTAGCGGATTTAGTGGTTCAAGACCACCTTATTCCACTGTCCAGTTTTCCCCGTCCATTTCATTGCGCACGATGACCGCTCCGATCTTGATTAATTTGAGCCGCAGGGTGTGGCATTGGGCCCGCGCCCACTTCGTCCCTTTTAAGGCTAACCGGCGCATGGCTTCCATCAAGGTGTAGGCCAGCGCCGACAAGAGCAATCGCCACTGATGGGCGCTGGTGCGCTCGCTGAACAATTGCATCTGTTCCTTGATTCGGTTCTCCATTTCACCGCGGCCACAGTATACCTTGTCGTAAAGCTCCTGGGGATCGCCCGGCAGGTTCGTCACCACGAAGCGCGGGTTGGACCCCTGTGCGGTGTGTTCGGCTTTATGGATGACCAACCGCAGCCATCGCCACGAATCGGCAGCATAGACGAAGTCCTGGAATAACCGTTGTTTTTTACCCCTTAGTTCGAACCATTCTTTGGCCTGCTTTTGCAACTGCTGGGCGTCTTGCTGCAAGCGTGCATTGCGAGCCATCCCCACGATGTAACTAACTTCGTTGCGGTCGCACCAAGAGAGTATCCGGTCTCGACAAAATCCACTGTCGGCGCGCCAAATAATCCGCGTACGGGGCCAGCTTTGGCGAATCCGTTTAACCAGCAATTTGAGGATGGCCCCGGCATGCTTGCTGGCATCGATCTTGCTCGGCCGCAGGTAGGCCACCAGCAGCTGATCACCGCAAAAAACATATAGCGGCAGAAAACAGTAATGATCATAATAACCGTGGAAAAAACGTCCCTCCTGGAGCCCGTGCACCGGATTGTCGGTGCCGTCAAAGTCCAGGATGATCTCTTCGGGTTCCTCGGCAAAGGAGCCCATGAACTGTTCGACCAACAGCTCGTTTACCGCAAAGGCCGCCCGCCGATCCTGCCCGTTTTCAAAACGACACAAAGTCGGCGCGCTGGCCAACGTTTCAATGCGCCCCGTTACCGTTTGCAACAATGGATCGTGGCGCAGGGTATCAAAGTCGTTCAAATCCTCATAGCCCGCCACCAGCCCGTAAACGCGCTGCCGCAGCATCCCCAATACCTCATGGCGTACTTTGCCCTTCTGCCGTTTGTCCACTAACTGTCGGGCCGCTCGTTCGGTCAAGCCCAACTGCCGATCCACTTCCCGGATCAAAAGCAGTCCGGCATCCGAAGTAACCTCTCCGCCCTTGAAATCAACCCGCACACGGCGGCCTTTTACCCTTGTCAACTGTAGCTTTAATTGTTGATCTATCCTGCTGTATATCAGCAGTTAAGCATATCAACGATACTTTTTTTACGAAATATCCGGGCTAAAAAGATTCCTGTTAATACCCACTCTTGTTTTAATTACCGGACACGCAGCTTCGGCCCAAACCTCGATATCGGTCGATACTTCCTTCGCCTATGAGTCGGAATATGTCTCTCGGGGCGTCCAGTTTGCCGACAACTCTTTTCAGCCATCGGTTGAAATCGGCTATGGCGCTTTTTATTTCGGCACCTGGATCAATTCGCCCATCGTGGACCCTGATGCCCAATTCCTAAATGAAGTCGATTTTTACGGAGGATATGGTTTCGACCTGGGCGAGAAACTGAGTCTTGATGTGGGGCTCACTTATTATTGGTTTCAGGAGGAGCCGGCATCTGATGCTAAAACTCGTGAACTCTACTTAGGTGCAGCCGCGGATATTGCGCTAAGTCCAGAAGTGTATTTTTTCTATGATTTTGATCTCGATACGTTCACGGTGCAGGGCGCCTTGGGCCACAGTTTTACCTTAGGAGAAAGCGCGGACAGTCCGCTGGCCCTGGATGTAGGCACTTATTTTGGCTACGTCGCGCCCAAGTTTGGCTCCAACGGCGTTTATTTCGGGGGATCGGCCGATATCAGCTATGCCCTTTCCCCTCATACCGCATTTTCACTGGGTGTTCGAACTTCGGGAATCAGCAGCGACATTAGCAGTGGGCGCACCGGTAACTTATGGTGGGCCATGAGTTTTTCGGCCGGTTTCTGAAGTACCGAAGTTAAAGGTGGAGCTAATCACGGCGACCGGTATATTTATCGGTTGTGAATGAAATTGTAGCGCTTGGCATTGATGGGGGCGGCAGCCATTGCCGGGCGGCTTTGGTTTCGCCGCAGGGCAAGATATTCGGAGCCGGAACGGCGGGACCGGCCAATATTAAAAGCGTCGGACCGGAAAATGCTGTAGAGTCTCTTCATCAAGCTGTCACACAGGCATGGGATCATTGTGGTTCTGCCAAACGACAGGCGACTGCCGCGTTTCTTGGTTTTGCCGGAGCAGGATCGCCGGAAGATCGTGAACTATTAACCCGGGCCGTCATAGAGGCCGGGATGGCGGCCCCCGGTTGTGTGTGGGCGGACCACGATTTGCGCATTGCCCTGGCGGGAGCACTTGGCGGCGCTCCTGGAATTGTCATCGTGGCCGGAACCGGTTCGGCGGCCTATGGACGAACTGAGAATGGCCAATCCTGGCAGGCCGGTGGCTGGGGCTGGCTGATAGACGATCCCGGTAGCGGGTATTGGTTGGGCCGGCGGGCATTGAGAGCGATTGTGCATGCCCATGATGGGCGTGGGCCCAAGACCGCCCTGGAACCGGCTGTGCTTCAAACGTTGGGGCTGCCTTCAATTGATGAACTGACGGACAAACTGTATGGTCCCGATATATTGGGGACTGCCGGCATCTCGGCCCTCGCCCCCCTGGTAACCAGGGCGGCGGAAGATGGCGACCCGGCGGCGGTGGCAATCGTGCGGGAGGGTTGCGCCGAACTTGTCCACATGGCTGCGGCGGCAGCCGAAAAACTGGGTTGGGCAAGTGGTGAATTTCCCGTATCGGCGATTGGTGGTGTGGCCCGAAGTGGAAACTATTTTGTTTCCACCCTGGAAAGCGCCCTGGCCGAGGTTTTACCCCGAGCAATCCTCCGGCAACCCATGCTGCCGCCAGTTCTCGGTGCCGTTTATTTAGCTTTACAGAAATCGGGCCAAAAATTATCTACAGATTTCTTCGCCATCCTGAGTTCCCAGCCCGAAGCTGAGGGGCTTTGGTAAGAGCCGGTGAAAATTCAATAGGCTTTGGCGAAAAGAACCCGCCGGGGGCTGTTCTGGCCGGAAAAGGGACAAGTTCCGCCTTCATCCGCTTCATTTTCCAAGGCCAGGGGAAGGCAGCGGATGGTTACTTTGAGGTCTTGGGCTAACTGTTTCTCGACTTCAGGGGAACCGTCCCAGTGGGCCAGCGCGAAGCCGCCGTGGATTTCCGGTTTTTTTCTATTTTTGGGAGTGAAGAAATCGTAAAAATCCCCCTTCGAATTGATCTCCACTGTATTCTCATCGCGATACTTGAGGGCTCGCTCGAAAAGTCCGCTCTGGATTTCGTCCAGAATATCCCCCACGGTTTCCACAATTTCATTGCGGTCCAAATTAGCCCGCTCACGAGGGTCGCGGTCGCGCCGCCCGAGGGAAACGGAATTGGCGGCCACATCCCGCCGGCCGATTTCGAGGCGCAAAGGGATGCCGTTTTTAACCCAATGCCACAATTTTTCCCCGCCACGCAGGTCCCGGTCGTCTAGTTCCACTTCAAGTGGTCGGCCGTGCCAATGTTTTTTATGCAGCTCTTTCCGTAAATTTTCACAATATGCGAAGACCTCGGCTCGTGTCTCCTCCTTCGGCGCAATCGGAAGAATAACGATCTGGGAGGGTGCCAGGCGGGGCGGCACGATGAAGCCGTCGTCATCGCTGTGGGTCATAATGAGGCCCCCGATGAGCCGTGTGGATACCCCCCAGGAGGTTGTCCAGGCGTGGACGCTTTCGCCTTTTTCATTGAGATATTTGATATCGCTGCCCTTGGCGAAATTTTGCCCCAGAAAATGAGACGTTCCCGCCTGCAAGGCTTTGCGGTCCTGCATCATGGCCTCAATGGAATAAGTAGTGACCGCTCCAGGAAATTTTTCGCCTTCGGTTTTTTCACCCTGGATAACCGGCATGGCCATGTATTTTTCCGAAAATTCGGCATAAATGCGCAGCATCTGCCGCGTTTCCACGAGCGCTTCCTCCGCCGTGGCATGGACCGTATGGCCCTCCTGCCAGAGAAATTCGGTCGTCCGCAAAAAGAGGCGGGTGCGCATTTCCCAACGCACCACGTTGCACCACTGGTTGATGAGCAGCGGTAAATCCCGGTAGCTCTGCACCCAACGCGAAAACATCTCCCCGATAATCGTCTCCGAGGTTGGGCGGACGATGAGCGGCTCCTCCAGCGGCGAGGCTGGCACAAGTGTGCCGTCGGGCCCGGTTTCAAGCCGCGAATGAGTCACCACGGCGCACTCCTTGGCAAAACCCTCGACATGCGCGGCCTCCTTTTCGAGGAAACTCTTGGGAATGAAAATGGGGAAGTAGGCGTTGCGATGGCCCGTCTCCTTGAACATGCGGTCCAGCTCCCGCTGCATGTTCTCCCAAAGCTCATAACCCCAGGGCTTGATCACCATGCAACCGCGCACGGGCGAATTCTCAGCCAGGTCGGCGGCCCGAATCACTTGTTGATACCACTCCGGGTAATCCTCGACCCGAGTGGGAGAAATGGCGGGGTTTTGTTTTTTGGCGGACATTGGTAAAATTTAAAAAGATGAAAACCCGCTTTCTAGGGCATCCTCGCCATTAGACAATGTTTTTGTTTTAAATTGCTGGATTGTTAAAACCTGAACCGGAATCCTTTTCAGTTGTCGTGTGCGGGGAATGACTATTAAAATTATTTTCCAATAATCTGAATTTGCTCTTTACGTAATTATGGCGGAACAACCTCCGAAACAACGGCGCAAGCTTACCGCCATTTTGATGGCCGATGTCTCCGGGTTCAGCCGCATGATGGGGGCCGACGAGGTGGGCATGACGGCGAGGATTCGGGAGTTTCACGCCCGTACCAAGTCGATTGTGGAAGGGCATGAGGGCCGTGTGGTGGATACGGCGGGCGATTCAGTCTTCGGGGAGTTCGACAGTGTGGTCAATGCCATGCGGTGCGCCCAGGAAATTCAACGCGCTCAGGCGATGAAAAACAGCGGCCAGCCAGCCAATAAACGGATCGATACACGTATCGGAGTGCATATTGGGGACGTTATTGTAGAGGAATATCAGATTTATGGCGATGGGGTGAATATCGCCGCGCGGCTCGAATCGATGGCTGAACCGGGGGGCATTTGCATTTCGGAAGCAGTTTTCCAGCAGGTCCGCAACAAAGTGACAAGTGATTTTGAGGACATGGGTGTTAAAGAGCTAAAAAACATTGAGTTTCCGTTGCGCCTCTACCGGGTGCCCCCGGAAAGTTATTTGGGTTCCGGTTATTCGCCCGCCGACGAGGATGATGCGAACACTGATGAGGCAGCAGCGGCCAAGCCCCATGCCCGTTATGCCATTGTCGATGAACTTCTGAAAACAAAGAATGCGACCAAACTGGCCCTGGCGGCATTCCTGCTTCTGTGTCCCATATTTCTATTCGAAACCTCGGGAGCATTTCCAACCATTGGCGGGATAATTGCGGCAAGGGTCTTCGGACGGGCCTGGGCCAGGCATAAGCGCCACCCTGGCAATTACCGCATAGCCGTTGGCATTGGCTGGGGTTGCGGAGCCGCTTTCACCGATTGGAGCATAGCCACCGACATCATCTTTCTAACCATCTGCGGTGTCCTTGTTATGAAAGGCTATAATCAAAACAAAAAAAGCAAGCGGAGCAGTTAGACAGTCAGTAAAAAAGCGAGCGTGGAATGAGGATGGGGTGATAAGATTTGGGGATGATGTTTTTATGTTTTTATGCGCACAACTGTTGATGTGGAGGATTCTTTGATGCGACGGGCAAAATCGGTGGCGGCGGAGCATGGAGAGAGTTTGAAAGAGTTGATTGGCGTGAGTTGGGAGTGGCAGACAAGAGGGGGTCTTCTTCCCTTCCCTCTCGGGTCGAACTTCCGCTGATTGCGGGCCGGGGGAAAATGAAATAACAGTTTTCGGGGACCGATCTGGAGGGTATTCTGGCCAATGAGGACGCGGGGCGAAGGCACAGCCGAAGTCGAGGTGGCGCTGGCAGTGGCGCTGGCAGTGGCTAATGAATTTGCCGAGCCTTAATGTGTGGCTGGCGATCAAGTAATGGAAAAAAAACGTGCCGGGGATGGCCCGTTCCACCTTTTTTGAGTGTCTATGAGGTCTGGAGGGGCGATCTATTGGGTTTTTTTCGACTTTAATCAAACCTATCAAAGGGAGCCAACGTAGCGGTTGGCAAATTTCATTGGGTGTGGTATAATGTCGGCTTGAATATTTTTTGGCAAATTTCCGTGGCAAATTGTGTAATCGGCGGTCTATTTATGGAATCGTATCTATGAGGTTTTTCTTTTTAACACTTCTCATTTTTGCTTTTTGGGGGCCGGTGGCGGCCTGGGGGCAGGATTGGGAGCTTTCCTGGGCGCACGAGCGCAGCCGTCTGAAGCCGGATGAGGCGGTGCTGTGGGGCAGATTGAGCAATGGCTTGCGCTATGCCTTGATGGATCATGCGGGAGCGCCGGGCAAGGTGAGCATCAAGCTGCTGGTGCTGGCGGGGTCCGTCGAGGAAAGGGAAGAGGAGCTCGGATTGGCCCACTTTATCGAGCACATGGCTTTCAACGGGTCGCGCAATTTCGAACCGGGCGAGCTGGCCTCGTTTTTTCAGCAGGCGGGGATGGAATACGGCAAGGATCTCAATGCTGTGACGACTTTCGATTACACCCTATACGGCCTGGAGTTTTGGGAAAATGATGAAGAGTTGTTAAAAAAGGGACTTCTGTTCCTGCGCGATATCGGCGATGGAATTCGTTTTCCGGAACGGGAAATCGACATGGAGCGGAAGGTAATCCTGAGTGAAATGCGGAGCCGGGACGGCATGGTTTACCGGGCCAAGGTCGATTCCTTCAAACTGTTCTTTAAAGGTCTCACTTTTACCAAGCGGCTGCCCATCGGCACGACGGAGAGAATCAACAACTTGAGCCGGGAACAGTTTCTGCAATTCTATGGTAAATGGTATCGGCCGGACTTGATGGTCCTGGTGGTGGCAGGCGATGTGCGTTCGCCAAAGATGGCCGGTTGGGTGAAGGAATTATTCGGCGACATGAAGGGGCCGGCCGGAGAGCTGCCACCACGAAATATCGGTAAGCTGCAACGCCCGCGGGCAGTGCGGGCAGCAAGCTACCGGGTATCGGATGTCAATTCGACCAATATCCAGGCCGCCTCAGTGGTTGCGGCCCGCAAACAGGCCGATTCCCAGGAGGTTCGCAAACAGCGTTTCAACCGCTCCTTTGCCATGAATTTGCTGCAGCAGCGCATGCACAAAACCATACGCAGCGGATCGGTGGGGGGAGCCGAATATGCGCAATTTTTCGGTTATAACGTAGCCATGGCGTCCATCGAAACCGGCGGAGGGCAATGGGCCGACGGAGTCCGAGATTTGGATCGGGCGATTCGGGTCAGCCTGGAAAAAGGTTTTACCGAAAAGGAGATCAATAAGCTGCGCGAGCGGGAATTGTCCGTAATCCGTAAAATGCGCACTTACGCCCCAAAGATGGATCCTTCGATGATCTGCGAAAACCTGGCCATGTCGATTTATGAGGACCAGGTGTACATGGGCATCGAACAGGATTTAATATGGAATGAGACTTTTTTAAAGCAATTGACCGCAAAAACGGTGCATCGATCTTTTCGGGAGTGCTGGGATTTCGATCAGATGTCGTTTCACCTATCGGGCGCGATTCCCGAGGATGGAACCTCCGGCCAGATAAGGAAGGAGGTGGCCAAAGGCCGTAGCGAGCATGCCTATGTCAACCAGTACCTTTATCAGTCCGAGATAGAGTTCACACCTATCAGGTGGGGTCCGGTGGGAACGGTCGTCGAGTCCAAAAAAATTCCCGAATTCGGTGCCGAATTGATGAAATTCTCCAATAATGTCCGGTTGAATTTCATTGAATCCCATTCTGAGCCGGGCCAGGCAATTGCTTTGGTGCGGGTTGGGGGCGGACTCTTCGATTTGAACGAAAACAAACCCGGATTGCGGGAGTTCGCCTTGCAGGCTTTTCTGCAGAGCGGAACCAGCCGCTACGAAGCCACCCAGATTCTCTCTTTTTTACGATCGCCCAATGTCCGCTTCGGCTTCGACCTGGAGGATCACGACGCCTTCAACTTCAAAGGGCAGTTCGGCAGCGAGGACCTAGATTTCTTCCTCGGCGTGGTAACGGAGCTGCTGCACCGGCCGCGGATACACCGCTCCAGTTTCCAGAGCGCGCGGATCGTTTCGGCGCTTTCGCGCTCCTCCTCAAGCATCGGCATGGGAGAGGGTTACCGGGCCTTTGAGGATTATTTGCACAAGGGAGATGATAGGTTCGCGTGGGGGACTTATAAAGATTACGGGGCGCTGGGGGTGACCAGTGTTCGCAATTGGTTGCAGGACTCTCTGGCCCACGGCTACATCGAGGTGAGCATTGTGGGAGACATAGACAAATCCACGGTCGTCGAGAGCATGTCCCGAACGCTCGGTTCTTTGACCGAGAGACGGGATGTCAAGATCAACCCGGTTTCCCTCAGTCCGGTAAAAATCGACGCTCCCCCCGGATACCATAAACTGGAATTTGTGGGTGAAGAACACCTGGCCATGGTGGTGGGGTACTGGCCGACATTCGAGCGGCTGACGATTCGCGACCGAGTTGCGCTGGAAGTGCTCAGCAATCTGGTCGAGCGGCGCCTCTGGGATCGATTGCGGGAGGATCTCGGTGTCAGTTACAGCCCGCAGGCGGAATTCAAACACCTTGTCGAGTATCCGGAATTCGCCTTTATCGAGGCCAAAATCGATTGCTCCCCCGAGGAGGCCCCGGCCATCGCCAAGGCTTTGCTAAATATTTCAGAAAAAATAGGAAAAGACGGCATTCCTGAGGGTAAGGCCGATGAATTTATTGGGCCGCTCAAATTCAAACTACGGCATGCCATGCGCTCCAACCATTTCCTGCTCGACACGGTTTTAAAGCGCGCGCAGGAGCAACCGGATTCGGTGCAGGATGCCATAGCATTAAAGAAATATGAATTTACTGAGGAAACTATCAAAGAGGTGAACGCCATAGCCAAAACCCTTCTGGCCCCGGAAAACTCCAGGGCCGCCGTTATCAGCCCGAAACCATTAATCGGCCTGTTCCAAATAAATGCCATCCAGTCGCCATAGGTTCTAAATAGAAAGCGAAAAATTGATATGGCTCTTTTCATTATTTGTTTGGTCTTCTCCTTCGGGGTTGTCGGGGTCCATTCTCCAACTGCCGAAGCTGCCTCCCAATCCATGACCGGGGTTAAAATGGAAGAATTCATTTTCGAATCGGCGCCTTTTGCGGAATGCCACGCTTCCACCATTGAGCAGGCGGGAGACCGATTCGTGGCCGCCTGGTTCGGAGGAACGCATGAAAACAATCCCGATGTCGGCATTTGGGTGAGCCACCGAATGAATGGGGGTTGGTCGGAGCCGGTGGAAGTGGCTAATGGAGTGCAGCATGACGGCAAGCGTTACCCATGCTGGAATCCGGTCCTTTATCAGCCCGAAAGCGGCCCTCTCCTTCTTTTTTACAAGGTTGGCCCCACTCCGCGGGATTGGTGGGGAATGCTCATGACATCCACTGACAAGGGGGAAACCTGGTCACAGCCGCGGCGGTTGCCGGAGGATATTCTGGGGCCGGTGAAGAACAAACCCATCGCCCTGGCCGGCGGCGATCTTTTATGCCCATCGAGCAGCGAGCACGATGGCTGGCGCGTCCATTTTGAACGCACGCCGGATCTCGGAGCGACCTGGAGCCTCATTGGTCCGGTAAACGACGGGGTGCGTTTGAGCGCCATTCAACCCACCCTGCTTCGATACCCTGGAGGTCGTTTGCAAGCCCTTTGCCGCAGCAAGCAGAAGGTTGTCCTGCAAACCTGGTCGGATGACGAGGGGAGAAACTGGAGCCCGCTCACGCCGACCAAGCTGCCCAATCCCAATTCCGGGATCGATGGCGTCACCCTGGCCGATGGGCGGCAACTGCTGGTTTACAATCATACCATTCGCAACGAGATTTCACGCAGCGGCCGTTCCTTTCTCAATGTGGCGATTTCCGTGGATGGGCAGGAGTGGAAAGCCGCTCTCGTTCTCGAAGATGAACCCGGTGAATTTTCCTACCCGGCGGTCATCGTTGCTTCAGACGAGCTCGTTCACATCACCTATACCTGGCAGCGCCGCCGGATTAAACATGTCGTGCTTGACCCGGCACAACTCATCCTGAGCGATATGCTTGGCGGCGCCTGGCCCAGTGAGTGAAAACTCGGGGGGGATGGATCTCTGCAATTCGTTCACACCGCCCGCATTCTCCGGAGCGGTCCTACATCCGGTTTCCTTTTGACAGCTTTGCCTTAATGACATTTTCTCTCATTTCCTGAAAATAAATTTGCATGAACGTAATTTGGAGAGTTTCCGGCTACCTGTTCCGCTATAAGTGGCTTTTCTTTCTGACCCTCGCCCTGGCGGTCGGCAGCATGCTGTTTATGCTCATCGTGCCGCGGCTGTTTCAATGGGTCTTCGACGATATCATCGCCCAGAAAAAATTGGATTTGCTATGGGTGGGAGTGCTCATGGTGGCCGGTTGTTATTTTGCCCGCGAATTTCTCAATAGCATGCGCATCAGGGTAAACAATACTCTGGAGCAAAAGGTTCTCATCGACCTGCGGCACGATTTGCATCTGAAATTGCTTGAATTGCCGGTCTCTTTTTATGACCGAAGAAAGAGCGGGGAAATAGCCTCCCGAGTGATTGAAGATGTTCAGGATCTGGAGAGGGCATTGCTGGACGGGACGGAACAGGGGATGGTGGCTCTGCTCTCCATTATGGGCATCACTACGATGCTTTTCTGGATGGAGCCTAGCCTGGCCGTTCTGGTTTTGGCGCCCCTTCCCATTCTCCTGTTTATCGCCTGGAACCACGCCAAGGCCACCCGTATCAACTGGAGGAAAGTGCGCGAAGCAGCCGGCGAATTGAACAGCCTGCTGATCGAGGATATTCAGGGAAACCGCCTGATACACTCTTTTGCGCTCAAGGAAAGGGAACGCCGACGGTTCCGGGGGCACGCCGAGGAGTTGAGGGAGCGAACCCTCAAGGCCATGTTTCGCTGGTCTCTTTACAATCCGGTATCCAACTTCATTGCCAGTCTGGGCACGGTGGCGGTCATCGGCATGGGTGGTTATTTCCTGATGAGCGATCCAGCTTTCAGTTTCGGCAAATTTGTGGCTTTTTTCGCTTATTGCGCCATGCTCTATGAGCCGCTGAACCGATTGAACATGCTTAACCACATGTTCAGCGCGGCCAAGGCCTCGGGCGAGCGGGTATTCGAAATCATGGATCACCCGGTCGATGTAAAAGACCCCGAAAATCCCAAGCCCTTCCCCCAAGGCAGGCACAGGGTTCGTTTTCAGGAAGTCAATTTCTCCTACCCGGAACGCGACCAGATTATAAAGGATCTCAATCTGGAATTGCCGCCGGGCAAGGTGACGGCCCTGGTCGGGCATACGGGCGCGGGCAAGAGCACCATCGCCAATCTCATGCTGCGCTATTACGATGTCGGCAGCGGCAAAATAACCATTAACGATGTCGATGTGCGCGAGATGAAACTGGGGCATTTGCGAGGCAGCATCGGTCTGGTGGCCCAGGACCCGTTTCTCTTCGACGGCACGGTGGAGGAAAACCTGCTTCTGGCCCGTGAAGACGGCAACAACAAGGATTTGCAAAGGGCCCTCGAGGGGGCCCGCGCCTGGGAGTTTGTGACTCAGTTGCCGGACGGGACGAAAACTATGATCGGCGAGCGCGGCATCCGCCTGAGCATGGGCGAAAAGCAGCGCTTGACTATTGCCAGGGTTCTCCTCAAAAACCCCCCGCTGATCATCCTGGACGAAGCCACTTCGAGCGTGGACAGCGTGACGGAGCGTTACATCCAGGAGGCTCTGGAGACACTGGTCAAAAACCGCACGGTGCTGGTCATTGCCCACCGCCTATCGACTGTCAGCCGGGCCGATCAAATTGTGGTGCTGGAAAAGGGCAAAGTGGTGGAAATCGGGACCCACTCCAGCCTATTGAAAGTGAATGGCCATTACAGCCATCTGTGGAATACCCAGCACGACTTTATTCCGGAACAGGAAACCCTCCTGCAAGAGCCGCAGCCTGAAAGAATCGCAGGCTACTGAAATCAACCCGTTCCCCATGCACTGTGAAAGCGGCAACATGTAAAATTAGATTGCCGAAAAGTCATCTTGCCACAATCTAGGGGAATAATTGAAATGGGCGAAGAACAAACAAATCCGCAAATCCAGGAAATTGAAAAAACCCTGGTGGTTAAAAACAAACAAGGCATTCACGCCAGGCCCGCGGCTATGATTGTTAAAACGGCCAACAAATACGAGGCCGAAGTTTATGTCGAAAAAGATGGCGAACAGGTCAATGGCAAAAGCATCATGGGCCTGATGATGCTGGCCGCCGCCAATGGGACCCATCTGAAATTTGTGGCCGTGGGCGAACAGGGGGCCGAACTTTTAAAAGAATTGGAAGACCTCTTCGAGCGCAAATTCGAAATCGAGTAAAAAAAGCCTCTGCCAATCGCTTTAGCGGCGCCGGACCCGGTTCATGCTAGTGGCTGTGGAAAATCCCCTATTGCGGCGTTTGGGTTGAGGTTTTTGCTCCTCCAGAATGGGAGTCCATTTATAATCGAAGTCCTCGATTTTTTTACGCTCTATCTTTTGACCGATGAAATCCTCGATTTTTTTCAGAAAATCCTGGTCGCTGGCCGTAAAAAGGGTCACCGCATCGCCTTCGTTATCCATGCGACCGGTTCGTCCAATGCGGTGGACATAATCCTCCCGATGCTGCGGTATATCGTAATTAATGACGTGGCTCACATCCTTGATGTCGATGCCGCGCGAGACAATATCCGTGGCTACGAGGATTTCCACTTTTCCGGATATGAAGCCTTCCATGGCCTTGTCCCGCTCTTTTTGGGAGCGATCGGAGTGCAGGGTGGCCGTCTTGTGATCGGTATTTTCGAGCCAACGGGCAATGATGTCGGCCCCGTTTTTAGTGCGGCAAAAAATGATAACACTGCTATAATCGATCTTTTTTAAAATCGCCACCAGAAGATCGAATTTTTGGCGCTCGTCCACCGGATAGATCGCGTGGGTAACCGTTTCGGCGGTGGAAACGCCGCCGCCGATGTCAACCCGAACCGGGTCGCGCAGTACCCATGCCGCCAAATTTTCAATTTCCGGAACCAAAGTGGCGGAAAAGAGCATACTTTGCCGTCGTTTGCTGGAGCACCGCCCGATGATTCGCCGCACATCGGGCATAAATCCCATGTCGAGCATGCGGTCGGCCTCGTCCAGCACAAGGAAACTTATTTTATCCAGCGAAAGCGTTCCGCGCCCTAAATGGTCGAGCAGGCGGCCCGGGGTCGCGACCACGATATCCGTTCCTTTTTTCAAATTATCGATCTGTTTCCCATATCCCACCCCACCGTGCAGCAGGGTTGTCAACAGGTCTGTTCCTTTTCCGTAGGCCTGAAAGGCTTTTTCCACTTGCTGGGCCAATTCCCGGGTTGGTTCGAGAATAAGGCAGCGCAAGGCGCCGTGCCGTTTGAGCAGTGAGAGAATGGGCAAGGCGAAGGCTGCCGTTTTGCCCGTGCCGGTATGGGAAGCGCCTATGATATCCCTTCCGTTCAATACCAGTGGTATGGCCTGGGCCTGCACCGTGGAGGGTTTTTCGTAGCCCTTGTCCGCGACGGCCTGAAGAACCGCTTCGCTCAATCCAAGGCTGGAAAAATCCTCCAGCTTCTCCTGATTCAATAAAATTTCTTCTCTATCATTCATAAAATATACAAGTTGTCATACGGTGTTTTTAAAAAATATTGTCAAAGTCTTTTTCCAATTGCCAGCCCCAAAGAAAGCCAAACAGGATTGCTTTTTACCCATGTCCGTTGACCAAACCTCAAAAACGGCTCCCTACCGGGGCCGTCTGGCGCCCACTCCTTCCGGTTATTTGCATCTGGGCCACGCCCGCACCTTCTGGACTACCGACCGGCGCTGCCGGGAAAACCAAGGCGTCCTTATTTTGAGAAACGAGGACCTGGATCGGCAACGCTGTAAAGATGCTTTCACCGAGGCCATGATTGAAGATTTGCTCTGGCTGGGCTGCCGTTGGCAGGAGGGGCCGGATATCGGAGGTCCGGCCGGACCCTATAATCAGAGCGACCGCATAAAATTCTACCTGAGGGCATGGCAGGAACTCAAAGATGGCGGCGCCATTTATCCGTCCCCCCATTCCCGAAAAGATGTCGAGCGAGCTTTGAGAGCGCCCCATGAAGGAGAGGCCGATCCTCCCTTTCCATTGCATTTGCGGCCGCCGGAAGGGACTGGTCGCGACGAACCGGAACCGGGCCGGATGAACTGGCGGTTCCGTGTTCCGGTAGGAGAATCGATCTCTTTTCAAGACGGGAATGCCGGGTTGGTGACAAAAGAGGCCGGTAAGGATTTTGGCGATTTTCTGGTATGGCGAAAAGATGGCTTTCCCTCTTATGAATTGGCGGTGGTGGTGGACGATTGCAAAATGGGCGTCACGGAAGTGGTGCGCGGTGAGGATTTACTCACTTCAACGGCTAGGCAGCTCCTTATTTACAAGCAGCTGAAATGGCCTCCGCCGGCGTTTTATCACTGTCCCCTGATTCGAGATGAAAAGGGGGCTCGCCTTTCGAAAAGGCACGATTCCCTCAATGTCAGAACCTTGCGTGAGAACGGATGGGATCCGGAGCAGGTTCGAGCCGAAGGGGAAAAAATTTTGCCATCCCGATAAACGAGTAGGTTTCATTATTTCTATGCTCATGATTATTAAAAGTGATAACCGCAACCTGGGCGAAAAAGTTATGATTCGATTGGATCGGATGGACGACTTTCATGCCCTTGATGTAGAAATTTTAAAAATATCGCTTCCAGCTTTTAATTTTGCATAGTTGAAATTGACGCCTCGCCATGAGGCCATCCCCTTAAGCAAAGTATCAATTTGTGTCTGCTCCAATCGAAATCTGTTGTCTGGGTGAACTGCTGATTGACTTTGTCGCTACCACTGCGGGTCAATCGCTGGTCGATACGAACAGTTTTCACAAGTGCGCGGGCGGTGCCCCGGCCAATGTGGCTGTGGCGGCAAAACGCCTCGGCGCAAAGTCAGCCCTTGTGGCCAAAGTGGGCGCCGATCCTTTCGGGGATTTCCTCATCCAGACCCTGCGGGACGAAGGAATCGCCACCGCTTCGATTGCCCGAGACGCCAAATGTCGCACAACCCTGGCCTTCGTTTCTATTTTTGAAGATGGTGAACGGGATTTTGTTTTTTATCGAAATCCGGGTGCGGATACCCAGCTATCGGTCGATGATTTGCCTCGGGACCTCATTTCGACCGCTAAAATCCTGCACTTCGGTTCTCTCAGCCTAACCCAGGAGCCCGCGAGGGAAGCAACCTTAACAGCGGTGCAATTGGCTCGAAATGCGCGGGCGATCATCTCCATGGACCCCAATTTGCGCCCAAACTTGTGGCCCTATCCCGAGCAGGCTAAATTGGAAGTTCTGAACGTAATTCCTCAAGTGGATTTGCTCAAGGTCAGCGCCGATGAAGCAACTTTTCTCTCCGGTTTAAGCGATTTGGAGGAAGCGGCAGATTACTTGAGGTCTCTTGGACCCAAACTGGTTCTGCTCACCCGAGGAAAGGATGGAGTAATCTACCACAACGATAAATTTACAGGGACTGTTCCAGGTTTTCCGGTTGCCGCTACGGACACGACCGGCGCAGGCGACAGCTTTATTGCCGGTTGGCAGACGCATTGGTTGAAACATGCGCCCACATCGTCCGGTCTTGAGGATCTAGCCCGGATATTTCGTAAAAAAAGTATCGTTGATATGCTTAACTGCTGATATACAGCAGGATAGATCAATAATTAAAGCAATATCAGCGATGACAAAAGGTAAACAATTAAAGCTACAGTTGACAAGGGTAAAAGGCCGCCGTGTGCGGGTTGATTTCAAGGGCGGAGAGGTTACTTCGGATGCCGGACTGCTTTTGATCCGGGAAGTGGATCGGCAGTTGGGCTTGACCGAACGAGCGGCCCGACAGTTAGTGGACAAACGGCAGAAGGGCAAAGTACGCCATGAGGTCTTGGGGATGCTGCGGCAGCGCGTTTACGGGCTGGTGGCGGGCTATGAGGATTTGAACGACTTTGATACCCTGCGCCACGATCCATTGTTGCAAACGGTAACGGGGCGCATTGAAACGTTGGCCAGCGCGCCGACTTTGTGTCGTTTTGAAAACGGGCAGGATCGGCGGGCGGCCTTTGCGGTAAACGAGCTGTTGGTCGAACAGTTCATGGGCTCCTTTGCCGAGGAACCCGAAGAGATCATCCTGGACTTTGACGCCACCGACAATCCGGTGCACGGGCTCCAGGAGGGACGTTTTTTCCACGGTTATTATGATCATTACTGTTTTCTGCCGCTATATGTTTTTTGCGGTGATCAGCTGCTGGTGGCCTACCTGCGGCCGAGCAAGATCGATGCCAGCAAGCATGCCGGGGCCATCCTCAAATTGCTGGTTAAACGGATTCGCCAAAGCTGGCCCCGTACGCGGATTATTTGGCGCGCCGACAGTGGATTTTGTCGAGACCGGATACTCTCTTGGTGCGACCGCAACGAAGTTAGTTACATCGTGGGGATGGCTCGCAATGCACGCTTGCAGCAAGACGCCCAGCAGTTGCAAAAGCAGGCCAAAGAATGGTTCGAACTAAGGGGTAAAAAACAACGGTTATTCCAGGACTTCGTCTATGCTGCCGATTCGTGGCGATGGCTGCGGTTGGTCATCCATAAAGCCGAACACACCGCACAGGGGTCCAACCCGCGCTTCGTGGTGACGAACCTGCCGGGCGATCCCCAGGAGCTTTACGACAAGGTATACTGTGGCCGCGGTGAAATGGAGAACCGAATCAAGGAACAGATGCAATTGTTCAGCGAGCGCACCAGCGCCCATCAATGGTGGGCCAATCAGTGCCGATTGCTCTTGTCGGCGCTGGCCTACACCTTGATGGAAGCCATGCGCCGGTTAGCCTTAAAAGGGACGAAGTGGGCGCGGGCCCAATGCCACACCCTGCGGCTCAAATTAATCAAGATCGGAGCGGTCATCGTGCGCAACACCCGAACGATTCACTTTCACCTAAGTGAGAGTTATCCTTGGGCCAGTCTTTTCAACCATGCGGCCCGCCGATTGGTGCCAACCTAAAGGGTGCATTGGTGCTGCCCCCGGCACTACCGAACCAATGGGGGAAAGGGGGCAGTGTCTCTACACCCTGAAAAACACCTAAAAATCAAGACGATCTGCTCAAAATACAAAGAAATCCATCTCCAATAGCAATAACGAGCCAAACTTTACCCTTCATGAAATATCCGGGCTAGAAAAAGCTGCCCTAGAAGCCGCCTGTTATTACGCCAATGCCGTGGCCGCGCTTACGGTGCAAAAAACGGGGGCGATTCCGGCACTCCCATCTTCACGTGAAGTTGATGCTTTCATAGAAAAACAATCTACCTGAAACATGAAATAGTCCATCAATCCGACGATCGCCTGGCGGGAAATTGCCAACGGTATACCGAAAGTCGAGTAACCCTTACTTAATATAAGGGCAGAAGACATTCATGATGTCACCACAATCAATTATAACGAGTTGATTTGTTCGTTGAAATGACTGAGCGAATTGATTCGAAAGCAATACTTAGATCCTATCTCAATTTCGCGCTAATACTATTGTGTAATTTCTTCAGGGCGAACCAGTCGCCATGGGTACACTTGATTTTTTTCGGTTTCTTTGATTTCTGGCCGCGGTTCGGCAGCTCGTTCCATCGCGGCCAGAAGTTTTTTCTTTAAATGAGCCGCTACGGCTGCATGGGATTTGCATTCGATCAGGTTCTGCAACTCGTAAGGGTCGGAGTAAAGATCGTAGAGATTAGCTTCCTCATAAAAATCGGAACCCGCGTGTTCATTACCATCCAGGTTTGGAGCCGACACACAATATTTCCAACGTTGCGTTCGAATGGCTCGACCGACTTGTGATTCGCTGATCTGGATAAAGACTTCCTGGTTCCATGATGCATTTTCACCGCGCAGGCGCGGCATCAGCGAACGCCCCGCAAACGAGTCGGGTATCTTGATGCCGGATGCCTCAAGGAGGGTTGGAGGCAAGTCAACCAGGCTCACAATTTCAGTCCGCCTGCCGCCCATATCGAAGCCCGGCCCCCAAAAAGCCGCTGGCACGCGCACGGACGCTTCATGGCAGGAACGTTTGAACTCCCGGTTTCTTGTTTTGAAGTGGCAGCCATGATCGGATGTGTATAAAATAATGGTTTCCCGGTCTATTTGAAGGCTCTTCAATGCGTCCTGAAGCCGGCCGAGCGCTTCATCAAGCCTCTTCACCATCCCGAAATAACCGCCCAGGTGTTGGCCGCTGGAGCCGCCCAAATGCTGGAGATCGGGCGGAATCCACTGACCCGTATATCGTTCGCGATAACCGTCAGGTGGAGGAAAATCGTCCAGGTGGTTCTGCTGGTGCGGTTCCAGAAAGGAAAGGAAAAGAAAGAAAGGATCCTCCTTTTGATTGGCCTTATCGACAAACTGAATGGCAGCATCGGTCATGGCGTCCACTCGATACCCGGGAAGTTTTACTCTTTCATTGTCCTCGTCGAAAAGGATGCAATCATATGAGTCCGAACACAATTCGAAGAGATTGGCCGCCAACCAGTATTCATAGCCGCCCCGTTCGTTTTTAGGGACGGCGCCCGGCTCGGAACCCAGGTGCCACTTGCCAATATACCCCGTTTGGTAACCGGCATTTCGATAATGATGGGCCAGTGTTTTAAGATCCGGGTGCAAGGGAATATTGTTCCTCCAGCTTCCCGTTTGCGTGGCATAGAGCCCGGTTTGCAGACAGGACCTGGCCGGACCGCAAAGCGGCTGGCAAGTGATGCATGTGTCGATGTGCGTGCCCGAACCGGCCAACCTGTCGAAATTGGGAGTGAGGTTCAGAGGATTGCCATGCAGACCAGAGGTATCCCAGCGCTGCTGATCGGTAAAAAATACGATGACATTCGGTTTCCGGCTCATTTTTCAGGATTACGCATTACGCTGTAGATAATTATTTAAAAATAGCCACAGAAAGTAAGAATACGTTATTTCCCTTTTTAACCACGGATTATAAAACATTGGGGTTCACTTACAATTAACATCAGATGGATAAAATATAAAGGCTGCGACACATTGCAAATGTGGAAGAGTTTGGAGTTACAATATTTGTATATATATTGACAAATGGGCAATGCTAAATAGGGTAAACGTTCAGTTACTTTTAGCGAGAGAAAAATGAAATTTTTGCCTTTTTACAAGAACTTCAAATGGATATGCAATTAAATTCTAACGCATATGGATCGGCAAATTGTAGAAATTGAAACAGGTTCATCAAAATCATGCGTATAGCAATTACAGGAGGGAGCGGCAAAATCGGCGTTTATACCGTCAGAGAATTCCAGGAGCATGGCTACGAGGTGCGCAATCTGGATGCGGTGCGGCCCTCCCATGAAAACCTACCGACCACCATCGTAGATGTTGCCCATTTCGGGGATTTGGTTAGCTGCCTGAACGGTTTCGATGCCATCGTCCACCTGGGAGCAATTGTTGCGCCGGGCCGGACTTCCAACAATACGCTTTTCCGCACCAACACACAGGGTACATTCAATGTGCTGGAAGCCGCCTCCGTGCTTGGAATCAAAAAGGTGTGCCTGGCCTCCAGCATCAATGCCCTGGGCATGGGTTTCAATCTGGAACAGCGATTCCGATACTTTCCGGTCGATGAACGGCACCCTTGCCAACCGGATGAGGCTTATGGCCTGAGCAAGCAAGTTGGTGAAGTCGCAGCCGACGCGTTTAGCTTACGGTTTTCCTGGATGACACTCTGCAGCATGAGATACCCGGCGGTTTTTACTCCCGAACTCTATCAAATTCTCGACCGATCAGCGCCGCACCGCCGCAAGATTCTCTGGGCCTACGCTGACGTTAGAGAAGTGGCCCGCGCCAACCGTTTGGCAATTGAGGCCGATTGGACCGGGCACGAGACGTTCTATATAACTGCTGACCACACCTTATCGCAAACCCCTACACGGAAACTCCTGGCAGAGCATTACCCGAATGTGGAAACAAGAGGTGAAATGGCCGGGCACACCAGCCTCATCTCATCGGCCAAAGCGGAAAAACTCCTCGGCTGGAAACACCAGCGGCAGTTAGAGACTGAATTGAAACGAGTAGGGAAATAGGGGTCGAATACCCTACCCTTTGACCGCTCCAATCTGAATTCCGCGAATCAAGTACCTCTGCAGAACCACAAAGACGAGGATCATCGGGATAACGGACATTGTAATTGCGGCCATTAAAAGATGGGTCGATTGCCCGATTTCGGAATCGAAAAAGAGCAAACCGATGGGGAGCGTGTAATTGTCCACATTACGGAGCATGACCAGGGGCCAGAAAAAGCTGTGGTAGTTGCCCACGAAAGTGAAAATGGTGAGGGCAATCAACCCCGGACGACTGAGCGGTAGAATAATATCCACATATATGCGCCATTTGCTGGCCCCGTCGATCTCCGCCGCCTCGTCCAGTGAAGTTGGGATGGTGAGCATGAACTGACGCAATAAAAATGTCCCGAAGGCACTGAAGGCGGCCGGTAAAACCAGGCCCAGAAAACTGTCCACGAGGTGCAGGTAAACCATAATCTGGTAATTCGAGATGATCATGACCAAACCGGGCAGCATGAGGGTGGAAAGGTAAAGCAGAAACACCCTGTCGCGGCCCGGCCATTTCAAACGGGCAAATGAATAAGCCGCCAGAGAACTGGTAAATACCTGCAAAAAAGTAACCCAGGAAGCGATAAAAATACTGTTCCAGTAAAATCTTCCGAATGGAATGACGCGAAATACTTCAGCATAATTTTTCCATTGAAAAACGCTCGGTATCCACTCCGAGCTTCCCAAATCGATCAACGGTTTGAGGCTGGTCAGAACCATCCACACAAACGGTAAAATCATGAGTAAGCTGACGCCGGCCAAAAAGAAATGGAGGAAGCCGCCGGACAGAAAATCGCTGTTGATTAGCGGGTCCTTCAGGGGTTGTTTCTGCGGGTTAATCATTGACGTAGCGATTCCCGAATTTGAAATTGAAAACGGTGATCGTGAAAACGAGCAGGAAGAGTGTCCACACAACGGCCGAAGCGTAGCCGAGGCGACCCGTTTCGAATCCCTCGATATAGACGAAATAACTCAAAGTAGTGGTGGAACCGGCCGGTCCGCCTTCGGTCATGGTGCGTGCCATTTCGAATCCGCCCTGGAGACCGGCGATCACACTCATTACGACGATGAAAAAAGTAACAGGAGCCAGTTGTGGCCAGGTAATATGCCAAAATTTCTGCAATGGGGTAGCCCCGTCGATATCTGCCGCTTCGTAGAGCTCGATCGGGATATTACTGATTCCGGCAATATAAAGGACCATATTATTGGAACCCACAGCCGCCCAAAAAGCCATAAATATCAAGGCCGGTTTGGCCCAATAGTAATCGGAGAGCCAATCGGGCGCATCCAGGCCGTCCGCCGCCATGGAATGCAAGTTCAAAAATACCAACGTGAGACCAATCAGGCAAAATTGCAAGGTCATCAAGCCGATTGAAAACATCAGGCTTTCCCCAAATCCCCGGTCGCTATTCATAGGAATAAGCCGCTTCCTGACAAACATGGGATATGCGCAAACGACAAGCAGAACAGCTACAAGGACGAGCAGCCATTTGCCCAGATTGAATGATTGAACCCAATAGCAGCTGCATACCGCTGGCAAGAGAGTAAAGGCCGCCGACCAAATCAATCCTTTTGTAGCCAGGTCGCCATCAAGCCATTCCCGCGCCAATCGGCGAAAATGGCGGAATACAATGAAACAAAGGCCTCCCAGGCAGATCAAACCGGCGAGAGTACCGGTAAAGGGTGGTAGCGAATTGACCACATTGGCGAGGGCGTTAAGCATCGGATGCAATGCGCTGTTGAGGGGGCCGGTTTCCGCATTGTATATTTTCTTCCACAAAAGAAAAGTGGCCACCCCGGCCGTGAAATGGGGTGTATAAAACAAGGTCCGGTAAAAAGTGGAACCGGCCAGCGTCCCGCCTATCAGCACGAGCCCGGCCAAACCTCCCAGCAGAAGCCATAACCCCGAGAGCCGAAATCCGAGCAGGAAGAGAATCAGGACTCCAGTCACTAGGACGGAACCGATGAGCAGCCGGCGGCGGGTGCTCGCCCTCTTTCCCCGCAGATTCTTGGTCAGCAGAAGTGCGGCCAGCAGGCTCCCCCCAATGGTAAAGGGTATTCCTATCATCAGGAACATCGTGTTTCCCAAAAAACGCCAGAATTCTTTGTGGGAAAAAAGGAGGGTGAAATTGGCCAGGCCCACCAGTTCCGGAATGCCGTCCTTAAACATATTGTGATGGCGGATATCCCAATTGCTGAAGGCGATCAAAAGGCTGGCTATAAGCGGCAATATGGTAAATGCGGCAAAGCCGGAAATATTGGGTAGAAGAAAAAACAAACCCGTCTTCAGGTTTCGCAAATCTTTACGATCCAGTGCCATTGTTATTTCGTTTGGGTAAGTTTATCTTGGGATGGTGATTCTTCCGACCATCCCCGGAACACGTAATATTTTTTGTAGAAAGAATTCCCGATCCATTCCAGGGGGACCGGCTTCCCTTCCCTGCGCAAGCGGTCAATCTCCCCCTGTAGTTGCTGCAGGCGGTCGAATTCTTTCTTCAGTTTCGGATCCTCGCTGATATTCCGGGCCATCTGCCGGTTGATGCGATCGGTCACATCCTGAGCCGCTTCCTGAGGGTTCATCGAACCTGAGATGAGGCTCTGCCATGCGTCTTTGGCAAAGCGATTGACTGCGTAGGGAAGAATAAAAGGACTCACTATGGCACTAATGGCAATAGAGCGGGCAGCCTCCGCATAAGGCTCATGAATCTCCCATTCGTTGGGATAATCGGGGGGCCGCCGATAGGCCTCGATTTCCGTGTAACGTGGAACCGGCGGAAGGGAATCGGCATCGTAAACAATTTGCATATTGTAACGCTCGCTGGTAAAAAACTTCAGCAGGTAGGCGGCCAGTTCTTTCTTATCGGAACCGGCGTAAATGGCCGTACCGGCCGAACCGAAAAGGGTGTTGCGGAAGTGGCTGTTGGGCGGTTCCCGCAGCGTCAAACGCAAATGTTTGTATTCCCGCAACTGGATGAGGGCGTAACGGCCGTTGGTGGTGAGGGCGTAGCGCCCCCGGGCAAAAAGTTGGATTCTGGAGGTTACGGTATCGGAACCGGCAAAAAAATCGAGGTCCGCCTGGCTCGGTAGAATGCGATCCTCGAACATCCATTTGTAAATCAAGCGGTAGGTTTCGACACTTCGTGGATCGTCCAGAATGCATCGGGTGAGGGTTTCGTTAAACAACGCCAGCCCCATGCTCCGGCGCATCACCTGGCGGTTGACCATATCGGCGAAAAAAATGGTTTGCCTTTCCCCCGGCGGATTGGCCCGGCGCACGAATTCCTTTCCCATTTTTTCAAACGTGGCATGATCCCATATTTTCAGGGGCGGCGCCATGCCGTGCTCCTCCAGAAGACCCACGTTGACAAAGTACATCTGGACAGACGTCCCCCTGGGGAAACTATACTGCGCCCCGTTTATAATGACCGAGGGGTATTTCGCTTTCCAGGTCTTATCGGGCCCGAACCCGTGTTGGGCAGCCAGCTCGGTGAGGTCTTCGAGCATCCCGGTAGACTCAAGCAGCCAGGGCTCGTCCCGGACCATGTCGATAATGTCTGCGCCCACGCCCGAGACGCCCTGGATCAGTTTTTTAGAAATATCCCGGTTGGAGCTGTCGATGCGCAATTCCATTGGCGGATAACCGTTTTCCTCGATCCATTGGTGGAACTGCTTCACTTGCTGCTGACGGGCCTCATTGGTGCTGGTCACCCAGTAGAGGATCGGCTTGCCGCTTCGCACCTCCGGCCGGGATAGGTGATTGAGGGCGGTGGCGCCAAGCAGTATGAGAAGAATGATGGCGAAAAGGTATTTCATCCAAAACCGTTATTATTAAATTGGCCTCTTCTTCAAAGAATACGGAATAAAAAGCCTTTTTCAATCATCTTAAATTGAAGGATAAATTCTGGATCGAAATTCGGGCCGGCCTTTGACTTCACAGGGCAAATGAAATATGTCGCCGTCCAGCCCTTCGTCCGATGGATCACCCGCCGTGGTGATGAAAAGGCGGTTAAACTCATCACCCCCAAAGACGATTGAGGATACTTTTTCAACCGGCAGATGGATTTTTTCAATAACCACGCCGTCCGGAGTGTGTTTGCAAACTGCATAACCGCCCCACCTGGCTGACCAGAGATTGCCATCGGCGTCAACGGTCAACCCATCGGGGGTCCCCTCCCCTTCTTCGGCCGTAATAATCGTTTTGCGGTTGGAGATTTCCCCGCTGGCCCGATCGTAGGAAAAGCGGAAAACTTTTTTTCGCGTTGAACAAGTCCAATAAAAGGTTCCCAAGTCGGGCGAAAACCCCATCCCGTTAGCCACCCGGGTTTCGCATAAAATCTTCGTCATGCGCCCATCGGTATCCAGTCGGTAAAGCCCGCCCGAGGATTCGTCACAGCCGATGGTTCCGGCAAATACCCTTCCTTCGGGATCGGCGATGACGTCGTTGAACCGCCTCATTCCCTCGTCTTCAACAGTGATAATGGAATCAACATCGCCGTTCTCTTGCAGCACGGCTATGTCGTCCTCCCGAAAAAGCAAAAGGATTCCGTCTTCCTGTATTGTAAAACCCCCGACTGCCGGACCGCCCTGGTAAATTACACGAGTCTCTTTGGTAGCTGTTTCATACCGGTAAATAACCTTTCCCAGTATATCCACCCAGAAGAGACTTTTTCTCCGCTCGTCCCATAATGGGTTTTCACCCAATCGGCATTGTTGGTGAACTAGGACTTGCGGCTCCGGGTGTGACATGAGGAAATTATGGCGATAAATATTGACAACGACATTGAGTAACTATTTGGTTACTTTTGTCGTATAAGATGATAAAAACGATTTCAAGGAAAATCTTCGATTGCGGACAAAAAGGCAAGGTATGAGAAAACGGCGTTTAGGAAAAACCGATTGGCAAATCAGTGAAATTGGTTTCGGCGCCTGGCCGATTGGCGGCATCATGTATGGCGATGTGCCGACAGAGGACGCTGGCGCCGCCATCCGCGCCTATGTCGAAGCGGGCGGAAACTTCATTGATACCGCCCGTGTTTACCGCACGAGCGAAGAAATAATCGGCCGCACGATTTACCAATGCGCCCGCCGTGAAGACCTCATTATAGCCAGTAAAACCAAAGCATTGGACGCTGCGGGCATCGAAACGGACCTGGCCGAAACCCTTCGCCATCTGCAAACAGACTATGTCGATCTTTATTACATTCACGAGCCGCCCGAAGATGCCGATGCCGCCCACGAGGTTCTCGAGGTCTTTCAATCGCTCAAAAAAAGGGGGTTCATCAGGGCTGTCGGCGCATCCATCAAGGGACCCAATGTAACCAGCGCCACGGTGGACCTTTGCCGCCAATACATGGCCACCGGCTGCGTCGATGCTCTGCAGGTGATTTACAGCATCTTTAGGCAAAAAATCCGGGAAATTATGAACGAAGCCCTCAAAAACGATGTTGGCATAGTGGCCCGGGGCATCCTCGAAAGCGGTTTCCTGACCGGCAAATATAAACCCGGCCATCTTTTCGTGGAGGGAGACCACCGCAATCGCTGGGGCCGCCGCGGGCTCGATCATTGCCTTCAATGTGTGAATGAGCTGAAAGAGTTCGCCGCCTCCCGGCAGATCGAAAACCTCAATCATCTTTCCATCCAGTTCGCCCTGCGGCCAAAAGCTGTCTCCACTGTGATCCTGGGTGGAAAAACCGAACAACAGGTGATGGAAAATCTCGATACGCTCCAGTCGCCGCCTTTGGATGCGGACCTGCTAGAACAGCTGGCAGAGTTGTATGGCGGCAGGACTTCCGAATTCAATATTCCCGAATCCGCTTGAAGGGCGACCATCAGAGCCGGGCAACTGCGTCGATCTCTACTTTGATGCCTTTCATAAGCTGCGCCCCTATCGTCGTTCTGGCCGGCCGGACATCCCTGAAGAATTCCCCGTAGGCCTGGTTAAAGCCCTCAAAATATTCCATGTCGGAGAGATAACAGGTGCATTTCACGACATTGTCCCGGGTAGCGCCCGCTTCTTTTAAAATGGCTTCGATGTGGTCGAGTGTTCGCCTGGTTTCCTCCTGGATGGTTCCCTCTACCAATTTTCCGGTTTTCATATCGAGGGGGCCTTGGCCGCTGACATACAGCCACCCATCGCAAACAATTCCGGCCGAAAATAAACCATAAGTGAATTTTTTATCCGGGTGTTGAATCTCTTTTTTTGACATCATCTTTAGCAAACGAAATTGGTTTTCTAAAACTCCTTACAGGTTGACACAAGTAACTATTCAGTTACTCGTGGTGGCTGTTTGCAATAAAAAAAGAACCTTTATTTTATGAAACGAATTGCCGTCGGTCAGATCCAGCAGGAAACCAACACCCTTAACCCCATCCTGGCGAAGCGGGAGAATTTTGAAGCTTATGGGCTGGCGCGGGGAGACGAGATCATGGCCCACCATGGCGATGTCAGTGAATTGGGCGGATTCGCCGCTCTTCCCCAAACCCTTGGGCAGGATGTCGAATGGCTCGGCTTGATCAGAGCCAAGGGCCACGCCGGAGGCCCCCTCTCAGATGCCTTGCTGGAGGAATTCATCGAGGCGGCCTGCGAACCTCTCCGCCGGGTTCCGGTGGATGGCGTGCTTTTGGCGCTGCACGGGGCGTTGGCTTCGACCGGATGCCCGGATGCCGAGGGCTCTATCCTGAAACGAGTGCGGGAAACGGTCGGCCCGGAAGTCCCCGTAGTGGCCACCCTTGATCTCCATGCCAATATCACCCGCCAGATGGTGGATGCGGCCGACGTGCTGGTCGGTTATCACACTTTTCCGCATATTGACGCCATGCAAACGGGGAGGCGCGCCGCGCGCGTTTTGGCCGACCTGCTGTTAAAAGGACCCGGCATTCGGGTTTCGGCGACAAAAATTCCCATGGTCGTCAACACACGGGGTTTTACCACCGACAAGGGCGTCATGGCGGATATTTACCGCCGCCTGGTCGAGGCGGAATGTGAGGATGGGGTAATCTCCACGGGGCTTTACATGGCGCAGCCCTGGCTCGATGTGCCGGATCTCGGCTGGACACTCTACCAGGCATTCAGGTCCGAAAAACCACCTTTGCAGGTGGAGCCATTGGTGCGCGAATGCTGGCAGGCGCGAAAGCATAATCAAGCCGTCCTTTCCACTCCCACAGAGGTCGTGCAGGAAGCTCTCTCCACCAAGGGCGGCCCGGTCGTCATCTCGGAAGGCCACGACGCCACCAACTCCGGCGCACCGGGCGACAGCACCCGTCTCCTGGCGGCGCTCATCAGCCGCCCCATCCCGGAAGGCGGAGCCTTGACCTTCTGCGTCGATAAGGAAGCGGTCGAGCGGTGCCACCAAGCGGGTTCGGGGCGCCCCGTCAAATTAATGGTTGGCGGGCGGCGAGATCCTTTTTCCGAACCGGTGGAACTGGAGGGGACCGTGTCTAGCCTCGGCGCAGTGAGGTTCCTGCTCTCCGGTCATGGCGGGCACAATCTTCCCGTTGACTTGGGGCGGGCGGGCGTCGTAAAGAACGCTTTCGCGACTATTGTGTTGACCGAGAGGGAAGGCAATGGCAGCAGCCCGAAACTGTATCAATCCGTGGGCATCGACCCGAAAAAGTATAAAATTGTGGTTGCCAAAAGCCCTGAGGGATTCCGCCATGACTATGAACCAATGGCGGCGGCCATTCTCTACTGCGGAGCGCCCGGATGCGCTTCGGCCAACCTCAAGGAATTGCCTTTCCATCTGGCTTCGCGGCCGCTCTTTCCACTGGATGACTTCGATGACCTCGATAAAGCCGCCTGGACCTGGACCGTGACCAAGCAATAAAACGACAAATGGACGCCATAAACTCCTCGCAGCTATTCCAACGGGCTCGCCGCTCTTTGCCAGGTGGAGTCTGTTCCTCCACCCGTTACAACGCAGCCCTGGAAAAGCCTATGTATGTGACCGAGGCGCACGGCGCACGGTTTACCGATGTTGAGGGACGCACTTACATAGATATGTGCTGTGGTCACGGGGCTGCCCTTCTCGGGCATGGGCATCCGGCCGTTTGCGCCGCTCTCCAGGAAGCCGCCCGATTGGGGGTTTGCTGCGCCTTCGACACGCCGCACGTGATTCAACTGGCGGAAACGATTTGCCGGTTCATTCCTTGCGCGGAGAGAGTCCGTTTTACCAATTCGGGATCCGAGGCTACCCTCCACGCCATAAGGCTCTGCCGGGCCGTCAGCGGGCGGGACAAAATCATCCGTTTCACGGGCCATTTCCACGGCTATCACGAACACACCTACATCGGCGGCCATCCCCCGCTGGAGGCTCTCGACCGCGCCTCCTCCTACCGCGAATCGGCCGGCATTCCCAAGCCGTTGACACAATTCATCGTGGCCCTGCCCTTTAACGATCTTTCGGCCGTAGAGAACGCACTGAAATCTCAGTCCCATGAAATCGGGACCGTCATTCTGGAACCGATCGACTACAACAGCGGGGCCATCTTGGCACAACCCGGTTATCTGGCAGGCCTGCGGGAATTGACGAAGAAATATGACGTCCTTCTCTTTTTCGACGAAATCCAATCCTGTTTTAAAAAGAGTACCGGCGGCGCGCAGACGGACTTCGGAGTGATTCCCGATATTTGCACCATAGGTAAATCGCTGGGCGGGGGATTGCCCCTGTCGGCGATCTGTGGTCCGGCCGAAATCATGGATCGATTTAAGCCTCTGGGCGACGTTCAGCACAGCGGGACTTTCAACGGCCCCCTGCCCAGCGTTCTGGCCGGAAACGCCTTTTGCGCGGAAGTGGAAAAACCCACATTTTACGCAAAACTGGAAGAACTCGGAGAACGTTTTTACGGGGAACTGGAGGATATCATCGACCGCCTGGGCCTGCCCGTTCAGGCGCCCCATCACGGGGCCCGCTTCGGACTTTTGATGGGCCTGGAAGAAAAACCCATCGACTACCGCGACACCCTCAAGCACCGCTCCGACCTGATGCTTGATTTTGTCCGCGAAACAGCCCGGCAGGGGGTTTACTTTCACGACTATAACGGCAATCCCTGCCATCACGGTTTCAGCTGGGCTCATTCCATGGAAGACATGGAAAAGGTACTCGAGGCGGTTGAAAATGCCTTAATGCGAATCAAAGATCGATTCTGATGCCGAACAGCGATGCAAAATGCGTGATTGCCCCAATGACCGAGAACCGTTTAATCAATCTGAAACCTTAAATATGAAGCCACACTTTTTAATTATCGCTCTTTTGACGGTATTTGCCACAGGGGCGACCGGACAAACGGATATCGGGGTGGAAAAAGGCGATTCTTTTGAGATCCTGAGGCTGCCGGACGGACGGATTTTAAAAAACGCCGAAGTGCTCTCCGTGGTCGTCATTCTCGACCACGACGGCGGCGTGGAGACCGTCGAATGGGACACTTTTCAGGAAACCGTCAACAATCCCGCGGACACTCTTGCCAATGTGAGCAAACCCGCAACCCGCAGCGCTTTCAGCGGCACGGCTTTTGAAACTCTAAAGTTCGGCGACAATACCAAGGAGGTTTTCAAAAAGTTGAAGAAGTTGGACATCGTTGACAGGATCGACACTTCGGGAGTGAATTTCGTGGCCTTGATAAACCTCGCCGGTCGTCGTTATTTTCTTTATCCTCATTTCAAGAACAAAGCCCTCTCGGTGATTCGCATCCGTAGCGAATATCGGGAAGCCGATGAATTTGATGAATACCTGCGTCTGGATTGGGAATATTTGAGAAACCTGGTCATCAACAGATTCGGGCTGCCGACCCAGGCCCAGGATTTTCCTAAAACTCCCTATTTCCCGAGTAAAAGCCTCCACTTGACGGACGATTGGAAAGGCCTTCATGTCGGCATCCAGTTAGGCGTCAAAATAATCGAAGATAAATACTACGCCGTCGCCTACATCTCGAGTAAGAGAGAATGAAAGAATTAACCCGTATCTATAAATAGAATTTCTAGATATTACTCAGCGGCTCCTTTAGCCCGGATATTTCATGAAGGGTAAAGTTTGGCTCGTTATTGCTATTGGAGATGGATTTCTTTGTATTTTGAGCAGATCGTCTTGATTTTTAGGTGTTTTTCAGGGTGTAGAGACACTGCCCCCTTTCCCCCATTGGTTCGGTAGTGCCGGGGGCAGCACCAATGCACCCTTTAGGTTGGCACCAATCGGCGGGCCGCATGGTTGAAAAGACTGGCCCAAGGATAACTCTCACTTAGGTGAAAGTGAATCGTTCGGGTGTTGCGCACGATGACCGCTCCGATCTTGATTAATTTGAGCCGCAGGGTGTGGCATTGGGCCCGCGCCCACTTCGTCCCTTTTAAGGCTAACCGGCGCATGGCTTCCATCAAGGTGTAGGCCAGCGCCGACAAGAGCAATCGCCACTGATTGGCCCACCATTGATGGGCGCTGGTGCGCTCGCTGAACAATTGCATCTGTTCCTTGATTCGGTTCTCCATTTCACCGCGGCCACAGTATACCTTGTCGTAAAGCTCCTGGGGATCGCCCGGCAGGTTCGTCACCACGAAGCGCGGGTTGGACCCCTGTGCGGTGTGTTCGGCTTTATGGATGACCAACCGCAGCCATCGCCACGAATCGGCAGCATAGACGAAGTCCTGGAATAACCGTTGTTTTTTACCCCTTAGTTCGAACCATTCTTTGGCCTGCTTTTGCAACTGCTGGGCGTCTTGCTGCAAGCGTGCATTGCGAGCCATCCCCACGATGTAACTAACTTCGTTGCGGTCGCACCAAGAGAGTATCCGGTCTCGACAAAATCCACTGTCGGCGCGCCAAATAATCCGCGTACGGGGCCAGCTTTGGCGAATCCGTTTAACCAGCAATTTGAGGATGGCCCCGGCATGCTTGCTGGCATCGATCTTGCTCGGCCGCAGGTAGGCCACCAGCAGCTGATCACCGCAAAAACATATAGCGGCAGAAAACAGTAATGATCATAATAACCGTGGAAAAAACGTCCCTCCTGGAGCCCGTGCACCGGATTGTCGGTGGCGTCAAAGTCCAGGATGATCTCTTCGGGTTCCTCGGCAAAGGAGCCCATGAACTGTTCGACCAACAGCTCGTTTACCGCAAAGGCCGCCCGCCGATCCTGCCCGTTTTCAAAACGACACAAAGTCGGCGCGCTGGCCAACGTTTCAATGCGCCCCGTTACCGTTTGCAACAATGGATCGTGGCGCAGGGTATCAAAGTCGTTCAAATCCTCATAGCCCGCCACCAGCCCGTAAACGCGCTGCCGCAGCATCCCCAAGACCTCATGGCGTACTTTGCCCTTCTGCCGTTTGTCCACTAACTGTCGGGCCGCTCGTTCGGTCAAGCCCAACTGCCGATCCACTTCCCGGATCAAAAGCAGTCCGGCATCCGAAGTAACCTCTCCGCCCTTGAAATCAACCCGCACACGGCGGCCTTTTACCCTTGTCAACTGTAGCTTTAATTGTTTACCTTTTGTCATCGCTGATATTGCTTTAATTATTGATCTATCCTGCTGTATATCAGCAGTTAAGCATATCAACGATACTTTTTTTACGAAATATCCGGGTTAGTTCCGTCGATATACTGAGTCCGTCCGACAATTAAACGATCTCTAATTTTTGTGTGATGGATCAGTATTGGAATGGCATTCTCAGTTCCAGGGTTCGTTCAGCCGGCTTGTAAAATCCCTGCGGGGCATGGTCGGAGGTGTGGAGATAACATTCGACGCGAACTGTTTTGCTACCCTCGGTGAAGATGAAGAGGCGGCTCATGGGCATAGTTTTTTTGCCTACATGGTATTTAGTCAAGGCGGCCACATTGACGAAATTGACATCCCATTTTCGCTCGATGTGCGATTTGCCGCCATGACAATCGTCCGGGTTGGTGTGGGTATGGCCGCCCAGCCAGAGATCGATGGTGCCGGGATGAGCTAGCAGGTATTTCTCGAAAGCCTGTGCGTCCGGCTTGCCATCGACAAAGTAGAGGTAAGAGGCGCCTTCCGGGCCTCCATCGGGGCAGTAGCCGTGATAATTCGCGATCCAGTTGCCTTCCTCGTCTTTGTCAAAGCCTTCCCATGGACCCGAAGCCACGGTCGTATTTTTCAGCATGTGATGGTGCGCCGTGATTATAATGGAATTCTCATTAGCGGCGACGATCCGGCGCCACCATTCATAGGTTTCTCCCGTAACGGCTCCCGCCGGATAACCCTTAATGTCGCCCCGCCCCACCGGCGGTCCTCCATCGTTGCGATCTCCCATAAGTAGAAAGAGTATATTGCCAATCCGGAATGAATAGCGCTCCCAGGAGCCTTCTACCGGGTAGGGGTAATTATTCCTGTGGACCCCGGAATCAGCGGAGTTTTCGCCCATGGGATCAATCCATTTTTTAAACCACCATTGGCATTCTTCATTGGGACCGCTGGCGTCATGATTGCCGACCAGGCAATAGAAATGCTCCCTCCGGTGCTTGCTGGAGGCGGAAAATTGTCGCGCCACCTCGCGCCCTTCGTCGTCTTGCGGGGGCATCTGGCTGCCGGAAAAATCACCCAGCATCAGGGCCACATCCCAGTCAAAAGGCTCCCTGCCATCCTCCGATTGCCGAATGGCCTCGGCCAGACTCTCGCGATTTCTGCCGTTTGCCAGATCGGTTCCCACATGGGAGCAGCTGGAGGCCCAGATTTTCAATGTTCTTACGCCCACAACCAATTTGATTTTGAATACACTGTCAGCCTGTCATTTTTCGCTGAAATGCCGGGCCATCTTTTTGCGCAGGAATTCTACGCTCTGGTGCAATTGCTCCATCCCATCGACACCATCCTCGATGCTTATCCAACCGTTAAAACCAACCTTGACCAAAATGGAGAAAATCCGGTCGTAATCGTTGAGTCCCTGGCCGATGGTTCCATGGGACAATCGCTCGGCATAGCCCAAACTGTCCATTTCTTCCCGGCGAAGGTCTTCCAGGCTGCCGGAAACCAGGTAACGATCACTGGCGTGCATGGTGACGACACGATTTTTCACCTTTTCCAGCATTTCGATGGGGTCCTCTCCCGCCAAAAGGGTGTTGCTGGGATCGTAGTTGACTCCGAACCAGGCCGAGTCGATACGATCGACCAATTGGCAAAAGACATCCATGTGCTGGGCGAATTCCGAATAGCGCCAATAATTATCCTTATAATGATTTTCGATGGTGAGAGTGACTCCGGCCTCGGCGGCATGTCCGAGGCAGGCCTCAATGCACTCCACGGAATATTCAATGCCCTCCTCCCGCGAAACTTCGGGCCGGCGCTGCCCGGAGAGCACCCGGCAATAACGACCTCCGAGCGCCCAGGTCAAATCGATCCAGCGTTTTTCAAGGTCCACTTGCCGCTGTCGAAATTGCGCATCCGGGTGAGTAAAATCGGGTGAACAGCAAAGCATGGGGATTTCGAGTTCATTATCTTCCGCCATCCGCCGGTAGAGTGTCGCATCTTTTTCTTTCTTTAGTTCCAGAAAACCGGCGTAAAACTCCAATCCTTCGATGTCGAGTGTGGCCGCCAATTCTATCCATTCCCGCAATTTCATGGCGCCGGAAAGGCACAGGTCGTCCAAAAACGCTTTTGGAAATGCGGCTAACTGAGGCATGTGATTTACTGATCGCCGCCGATGGCCACATCCCCATAAGCGTGCACCTTGTCGCAGATCAGGCGCAAAGAAGATTCCAGATCGCCCCCGGCGGTGCGGAAAGCGTCGGCGTCGATGGTCAGGGGCGCTCCCAGGACGACCAGCGGAGCCCCGTATTCAGGCGTTCGCACGGCTTGCTCGAGGGACAGACCGCCCACCGCCTGAACCGGAACGCTCACCGCCGCAACCACTTCGCGCAACCGGTCGAGGGGACTCGGCATGCGACCGCCCCCCGCAGCGATCCCGCGACGCTCGTCATAACCGATATGATGGATGACAAAATCGCATCCCAGGTCTTCAAGCCGCCTGGCGCCCGCCGCCATGTCCTTACAGGCGAGATTGTCGCCCATCACCTCGACACCGAAATCCCGCCCCGCCTGAACCACGCATTTAATTGTTTCCGGATGAGCCCGCGCCATCACCACCACATGGGTGGCCCCAGCCCCGGCCATCATCTCGGCTTCCAAGTAACCGCCGTCCATCGTTTTCAAGTCCGCCACGATGGGAACCTCTGGAAACCGCTCCCGTAGTGCCTTGACCCCGTGCAAGCCCTCGGCCAGGAGCAGCGGAGTGCCCGCTTCCAGCCAATCGACTCCCGCCCGGAGAGCCATCTGGGCCGTTTCCAGCGCCTCGTTGATATCCGTCAGATCGAGAGAGATTTGAACAATGGTTTTCATTCTGGAACTTCTATTCCCAAATACTCATTTTGGTCAAAAAAAGATTGATTTCTACAAGTCACCGGACAAAGTAACCAAGTAGTTACTGCGGAGAGGAAAAACAACTGTCAATTACTATTTATGCTCATTGATGTTCATAATCATATCGGGGTGGAACTGCTTTTCTACCTGCACGGCGATTTCCCCTACGGGCAGGATATTCCAGCCTTGGTCGAAAGAGCGGATTCGCACGGGGTTACCCACTGGGTCGTATTTCCCTTTGTCAGCAATCTCACTTGCGATTATGGAGCCTTGCGCGGGGGGAAAGTGATTCCTTCCGGTGGGATCGAAAAAATCCCCTACGCCTATGAAAACCGGCGCTTGATGCGGGAGGTTTACGATTATTTTCCCGAATTTTCGAACCGCTTTCTTCCCTTGCCGATAATCGACCCCAATCGGCGGACAGCGGAACAGATTAAGGCACTGAAACAACTTCGGCAGGAGTATCGCTTTTATGGATTTAAAATCCAGGGCAGCATCATTCGTTCAGAGGTCAAGGGACTCTTGCGGGATGGCCGGGGTTTTCTCGATCTGGCCAGGGAATGGGACATCCCCGTGCTCATACACAGCAGCGTGGCCATAGACGATATCTGGTCGCAGGCGGTGGACATCCTCGATATCGCCGAGGAACATCCAGATGTGCGCTTCTGCCTGGCTCATTCCTGCCGGTTTGACCGTTTCTGCCTGGACCGTCTGGCCGAATTGCCTAATGCCTGGTTCGATTGCTCGGCTCACGTCATTCATTGTCGAAGCGTTGAGCAGGGTTTACCCAACGTGGCAAGCGGAGATCGCCTCTTCAGGAGTGATTACACGAATCCACCTCAAGTTCTTGCAGACCTCTATTCCGCCTATCCGGAAAAACTGATGTGGGGCAGCGATTCTCCTTTTTATAGTTGGATTTCAATGGAAGGAAGAATAGCCGTTCCCCTCAAAAGCAGCTATGCAACCGAGGTGCAATGCCTATCGGCCCTGCCTCCGCAGGGATTGTCCCGAATCACCGTGGAAAACATCCTGCAATTTCTAAAATTGCAGGAAGATTGCGCCCTCTCCGGTTAACGTAGAGGCTGTCCCAAAAGGGTGATTTTTGCGAGGGCTTTTGATAGGCGCTCATTTTAGAGGTATTTGCATTTGGGAGAGTATCAACTTTGCTCTCCTATGACGTTAGGATACTGGTTTTGGGGTCCGGTTGCCTGGTTTTCTTTGTATGAGCCGACAGTACGGCTGTGAAAAAGTATTGTCCTTGCTTTTCCGCTCTCTAGGCCGCCGCTTTGGTTTTTAGTTCGTCTTGCTGGGCCAGCATCTTGGCTACTTTCCATAGGTTGTGCGAGAGTACCGACCAGGCTACGCTGATCGAGCGGTTGGCAAAGCCTTTGCTGCGCAACCGCCCGGCCTGCCAGCGATTCTTCAATACCCCGATCCGCCCTTCGGTGCTGGCCCGGCGCTTTTGCAATTGTCTGAACAGTGGTTCCTCCATCCGTTTTTTCAACTGCTTCGGATCGCGTGGACAGAGCGCGTCGTAGATTCCCTCCTGGGCTAACTGCCGGCGGGCCCGCTGGGAGGCAAATCCCCGGTCCGCGCACATGGCCGCTATGGGTTCTTCCAGGTTGAAGCGGTTCTGTCTTTGCAAACTCTCTTGCATTTGTTCATTTTCGCTTGGAGTTCGGCTGCCGTAGAGTTTCCAGTCCAGCAGGTACCCTTCAACGCTTTCTCCCAAAAACAGGGTGTTGCCGAACTCGACCTCTTGGCCCGCTTTACCTCGCACAATCACCTGCCCATCGAGTTCGTAAACACTCAAGACTTTCTCTGCGTTTTTCACCTGGCGGCCGCCAATGATCCGCTCGTGCGCCTGTTTGATGACCACCGGGATTTGCTCGCTCATGCGCTCCATCCGGGCGAGGATCTGTTGGACCTGTTTTTCGCTGTAATCGCTTTGCTCCCAGCAGGCTTGCAATAATTCCCGGTGACTGCGGGCATGCTCCCCGATCCGTTTGAGCAGCTTTTTCATCTGCCTCAAGATACCCTTGCGCTGCCGCGCGCTGTCCTTTCGCCGCCGGCTGTGGGTCATCTGTATGCACAGCCGATTCATCTGCCGAGCCAAGGGCTCCGGTTCGATCGGCATGCGATGGCGCAAACCGGCCTTCTCGCGGATCAGCCGGATCGCTTTGAGCAACGTGCCGGCTACATCCTTGAGTAATACCCAGTCCGTCGGCCAATGAATGTTAGCCTCCAAACAGGTGCCGTCGATCAGGCAAATGGTGGTGTCAATCGGCTTGTCCAATCCCACCTGCCGGGCCAGAAGGGCATCGCCCACCACCTCAGTCAAGGTCCGGTGCAAGGCCCTCAACTGCTCTTCGCTGAAAAACTTCGAGGCCCGCTCCAGGGTGCTTTTGGAGATGCCCCTGATGCCATCGATCTGCCGGACACGGCAAAAGTCGGCCAACAGATCGCTGCTGCCCAGAGCCCGCGACAAATGCCGAAACGAAATCCCTCCGAGCAGACGGCCCAGCGTATCCATGCGCAGTGCCTTGATGGCAAAACTGGCCCGCTGCCGCCGGGCCTTTAGCCCGGATATTTCATGAAGGGTAAAGTTTGGCTCGTTATTGCTATTGGAGATGGATTTCTTTGTATTTTGGGCGGATCGTCTTGATTTTGAGGTGTTTTTCAGGGTGTAGAGACACTTCCCCCTTTCCCCCATTGGTTCGGTAGCGCCGGGGGCAGCGCCAATGCGCCCTTTAGGTTGGCACCAACCGGCGGGCCGCATGGTTGAAAAGACTGGCCCATGGATGACTTTCACTTAGATGAAAGTGAATCGTTCGGGTGTTGCGCACGATTACCGCTCCGATCTTGATTAATTTTAGCCGTAGACTGTGGCATTGGAGCCGCGCCCACTTCGTCCCTTTTAATGCGAACCGGCGCAAGGCTTCCATCAAGGTGTAGGCCAGCCCCGACAAGAGCAATCGCCACTGGTTGGCCCACCATTTATGCGCGCTGGTGCGTTCGCTGAACAATTGCATCTGTTCCTTGATCCGGTTCTCCATCTCACCGCGGCCACAGTATACTTTGTCGTAAAGCTCTTGGGGATCGCCCGGCAGGTTCGTCACCACGAAGCGCGGGTTGGACCCCTGTGCGGTGTGTTCGGCTTTGTGGATGATAAGGCGTTGGCGCCGCCACGATTTTGCCCCATACTCGAAGTGCTGAAACAGCCGTTGCTTTTTGCCGCTACCCTCGAACCATTGTTTGGCTTGCTCCTGCAACTGCCGGGCCGCTTGCTGCAAGCGTGCATGGCGGGCCGTTCCCACTATAAAATAAACCTCGTTGCGCTCGCACCACGAGAGAATCCGATCCCGGCAGAATCCGCTGTCGGCACGCCAAATAATCCGCGTATGGGGCCAGCTTTGGCGAATCCGTTTAACCAGCAATTTGAGGATGGCCCCGGCATGCTTGCTCGCATCGATCTTGCTGGGCCGCAGGTAGGCCACCAGAAGCTGATCGCCGCAAAAAACATACAGCGGCAAAAAACAGTAATGATCATAATAACCGTGGAAAAAACGTCCCTCCTGGAGCCCGTGCACCGGATTGTCGGTGGCGTCAAAGTCCAGGATGATCTCTTCGGGTTCCTCGGCAAAGGATCCGATGAACTGTTCGACCAGCAACTCGTTCAGGGCAAAGGCTGCCCGCCGATCCTGCCCGTTTTCAAAACGACACAAAGTCGGCGCGCTGGCCAACGCTTCAGTGCGCCCCGTTACCGTTTGCAACAAAGGATCGCGGCGCAGGGTGTTAAAGTCGTTCAAATCCTCATAGCCCGCCACCAGCCCGTAAACGCGCTGCCGGATCATGGCCAGCATCTCATGGCGCACTTTGCCCTTCTGCCGTTTGTCTACTAATTGCCGGGCCGCTTGCTCGGTCAAGCCCAACCGCCGATCCACTTCCCGGATCAAAAGCAGCCCGGCATCCGAAGTAACCTCACCGCCCTTAAAATCAACCCGCACACGGCGGCCTTTTACCCTTGTCAACTGTAGTTCTAATTGTTTACTTTTTGTCATCGCTGATATTGCTTTAATGTTTAATCTATCCTGCTGTATATCAGCAGATAAGCATATCAGCGATACTTTTTTTATGAAATTTCCGGGTTAGACCCATTGGCTGCCACCCCTCCAAGGCCAGCTCAATGGCCTGCGATTCCACCTCCGAGTCGATCAGCAGCCGATCGATTCGATCAATGGTGGCGCGGAAGTTATCGTAATCGAGGCACCGGTCGACCACAGTTAAAGCTGGACGCAGGAGGCATTGGATGGCTATATTTTTCATAGAAAGGGCTATATTGATTTTCGCTAACTCAATTATAGAACCCTTTTTTGGCCGGATCGAGCAAAAACTTGCTCTTTCCGGCTCTTTTTATCAACGTCATCCAGTTGACTATAAAATCTTTATATTTTTGGGACAGCCTCTAACGTACGCAACCGCGCGCCTCCACCGGCCAGCGGCCAATCCGACCATTTTCGTGGATGACATGCACTTCGTCGGTCAGGTTGAGAACCGGGCACACATGGGCCACTACGAAGCGTAATTTCTGCCCGATTTTCAACTCATCAACATCCTCGCCGGTGAGGAAGCCGTGCTCCTCGCTTAATTTCGTAACGGTAATCCGCCTGCCGTCAGCTGCCAGTGCCGTTTCTCCAGCCGGCGTCTTATCGCTGCTGAAGACTTTCGTGCCTGCGTCGATGAGAGCCAGTCCGGGCTCCGGTTTGTCAACGACGGTCGTCAAAATAGTCAGTGCAACTTGTTCCCACTCCATCGTCACAACCCTGTGGGTATGGGATAGGTCGCCAAAAACATAAGCCCCCGGGCGAACCGCATCGACCTCCGGCAGGGTCGCCATGATGGCGGCGGTAACGCTGCAACCGGGCCAGATGCGCAAATCGGGATCAACCCTTTCCTTCAATGCCATCAATTGAGCGTGTACCTCACGGGCGCACTCCGATTTTTTTTCCGGAGGGGCCCAGTAACAATGCCCTTCGTGGGTGTAAATGCCATGCAATTCAAGGTGTGGCAGCCGCCGGATGACTTCTGCCAACCGGATGCCTGCCTCAAGACCTCTGGCCCCTTCGCGGCCAACCCCGGTGTCCAGGGCCATCATAACTGGAAGTTTCAGGTCCACTCCAGCCAGCACCCGCTCCAGCGCTTCCGCCTGGCCCTCGCTCGTGCCAGCCATAACCAACTCGCCAACCTGCCCCGAGATGGCCTTGAGCCGAGGCCCTTGGAGGGGATCGACAATTGAATTGGCGATGAAAATCGATTCGACGCCGGAGGGTAGCATGGCTTCAGCCTCCCCAATTTTGGCGCAGGTTAAACCGACCGCTCCGGCGGCAAGCTGCTCTTTAGCCACCGCAACCATCTTGTGGGTTTTAATATGCGGTCGAAGCTCGACCTTATGCCGATCGCACACTTGCTGCATGCGGCCGATATTATCCCGCATCTTTTCGCAATCGACGAGCACGCACGGAGCTGGCAGTTCGGCCAGTTCGCTGGTGACTCGGAAAGTTGTTGTTCCGGTTGGAATTAAATTTTCAGTTAACCTATTGTCATTCACCATTGCTATAGATTTCAAAAAATATTTTTTCTTCTCGATTTCAGATTTATGCTTTCAATACGTAAACGTAAATCGGGCTGCTCCAGGCCATGTGGCCATCTTCCTGCGTAACCCGAATATAAATAGGGTTGTCCCCTTTGCGGAGCTTGTTTATGGGGAGTTCAAAGGAGAGATGGCGGGAGCCGCCGATATCCGGCAAGCGTGATATTTCAATCTTTTTTTGTAACCCTCCGCATTTCCAAACGCGAACTTTTTGCCCTATGGAACGAATGGAGACACGGACTTTCCTCTGAACGGTTTCCAATATCAAATCGCCGTTATTATTGTTTCCCAGGGTAAGTATCGCTCCCGATACCCCGCCGGTCGTGATCGACTCCCATTGCAAGCGCGATCGGCCCGTCTTCTTTAGCGGGTTTTCCGCATTCCAAAAGTTAATGGGCTGAAAGGAGCGAATCGTGTTTCCCGTTATCTGGAGACTGCCGTCCCAGGCAACCATGCGCGCCCGCCCGCGGATTTCCGCTCCGCTCCAGGTCACTTTTATACGTTTCCCCGCATCCTTTTTAGAATATCCGTAAACACGTTGAATCTCGTCGAGGCCATTTCGAATATCGACATACTGGATCGGAGCTGACCCGCAAACATTTACCTGCAAACGCGGGATGCCCCCCTTATTTTCGAGGCAGTCTCCCATTATTGCCTCCCTCCCGTCAGCAGTTCTCAAGCGAACGTCGACCAGGCAGCGGTTGCCCGTGGTTCCATAAAAATGGCGCTCTCTCAAAGCCTCAACCAGGTGGGCTCGATCCAGTTTGCGCAATAAAACACAGGTTAGTCCACCCAGCGACCCGAATTTTCCCGCTCCCGGGTAGGAGGCTCCCGGACGCCCTTTGTGCCCGTCCGAATTAGCGCAGATACCAACCCGGCAACCCCGTTTCAAAGCGTCCTCGACCAGCCACTCGAATGTGCCCCAAGCCGAATGAACTTCGACTCCCCACTCGAGTTTCGGATCATGTATGCTGAGATCTGCATATCGTCCGCCAACGTGAGCGAATACAAAGGCTTCTGGCCGATTCTGCTGGCGAAGGCGCTTAAAGAGATGGGCCGCCGTCGGCGAGTCCTCGAAAGACGACTTCAATCCCGGCAGCAGATCCCGGCTGCTACGCGTAATCTTGCCCCCCTCGGATGAAAACCAAACGTTGCGGTCGCCGCCCAGCGGCGTATTGCCACTCCATTCATAACCGGGGAGGGTGACAAACGATCCAGCTTTATTAAAGGCCTTGGTAACCGTATTCAAATGCTCCCAAAACTCATCCGTCATCTGGAAATCATTGCCTTGGTGGGCGGCGAAATCGACCGGCCCGCAATCGCGCGCAAAGGTGAAATAATCCTCAATCGTGTTCGTCCCGATGGTCTCCTCGGACTGTCCGTGCAGGTCTCCCCAATACCTCTTCCAGGGATCGTCCGAAGCGATTACCTGGATGGGATTGCTCTCAGCTTCCAGACCGGTCTTTTTATCATGGAAATTTACTGTGACAATGCCTTCACTTGCAAAACCCGAATGCCGTTGGGCTTTTGGTTTTGAAACCGGATTGCCCCATATATCCAGCAACTTGAGAAAGCTAACGAATCGTTCATTAATATGAACCTGTGAAGGGGCGATACCAACTGCGCGCACTGGTTCACCCGGAATAATGCGCAGGAAGGGGGATCGCTGCAGTTCCTTGAACCGGTAGGATGCAAAAGGATCCACCAGGGTCTTGAATTCAAAAGAACTCTCGCAAAACGTCTGCATGCGCCACCCCGGAGAACCGCCGGAGGTGTCCCCGAAGCCGACCGTTATTTTTTCTCCCTTGTTGAGAAAACCGCCCATCACCTTGAGGAAGAGGGAACGGCCCCAGGGGCGGGTATGCCCTTTGGGATCCCAGCGTGGTTCGATGCGGCAATCGCCATTGGTCGTTATGCTGCAATAGTTGGGGCGTAGAGGATCCGTAAATTGCGGTTCGCCGAAATCCCCGGCATAACGAAACACCACTTTGACAAAACCTGTTTCATCAATGGGATGTCCAGCCGTATAGGTATAGGTAAGCGAACGGTAACTTCCGGCTATAACGGCCCGCCGAGGGGTTATCGAAGCTCTTCCAATATCAGCGCCGTGATTGAAGGATTTCATTTCAATTAATTGACAGGTTCCCTACTCTAAACATTCCAGGTGAAATAGAGTCTCAAGCAAATCCGCTCACACCTGTTTTCCGGCGGGCTGCTTCTAGATAAAGCACATCCAGTGGCTCGACGTTGCCCAGGTTGATATTCGATCCCAACTGCCTTAAAAGCGTATTGGTAATCGATGGCTTTTGCATGCCCATGGGGCCAAGCCACCATCCCGGAAGTTCCATAATCAGTTTTTCGAGCGGAAATCTCTCTGTCAGCGCCTTCACCAGATCGGTTCTCATTGTGTCGCCTTCAATGAGGTCGGCAGCCTCGATAAATACTTTCCATGCGCCCGCCGCAAGGCAGTCTTCGACATCGGTCAGGACTGAGGCGATCTCCGTAATTTTCACCTTCGATCCCACCTCACCCAGCACTTTGAATCCATATTCATTACGCGCACTCTCAATCAGGTTCTTTTTGAATGCAGCAGTAAATGGGGCTGTGTTGTCCGAAACCTCGATCAAGCGAAATCCAGCCTCCCGGGCATCGGCAAGGTATTCTTTAACGCAGTCGCGGCTAACGGCGTATTCGAGAAACTGGCCTCCGGGAAACGCTTCCACCTGGTTTTCGCGGTAGATTTCCAGTTTGCGGGTTAAAACGTGGCGGGGTAGCAGGCCGGGAATGCCAACGGCAATTTTGGCCAGGTCAATATATTCGCCGGACGTATCCAGCAAATCTTTCTGGGCGGAAACGCCCAAGCCCCAATCGATAAGCATCGTAAGGCCTTCCTCGCGAGGTTTGCTGGTTCGCTCTAACACGGGCACGTTTTGAAACGCGCGTTCACTATACTTTTCATTTTTCATGGTTTAAATTATTCACCTCATTTTGTTCCCCCCTCGCCTCCGCTCCACGGTTGTTTTTCCCTCAAGTCGCCCGGCCATAATTTTCCGCCACAACAGTATGAATCAAGGGTCGATTATTTAAATAGTTTTGAAGATTGCCCAGGGCAGACTCGCCGCAGGCTCGATCACGTTCCACAGTGGCACCGCCCATATGCGGCAGAAGCGTGACGTTGGGCAACTCTCGTAGAGGTGAATCCTTTGGTAGTGGTTCCACCGCATATACATCCAATGCGACCTGAATCCGCCCCTCGCGGGCGACCCGGCAAAGAGCTTCCTCGTCAACCACCAGACCTCGCCCCACATTGACAAAACAAGCGCCTTGAGGGAGCAAACGAAGAAGTTTCTCAGTAACGATTTTTTTAGTCTTGCCGGTTAAAGGCTTTAATTCCACCAGCACATCGGAATTCGCAAATAACACTTCCTCGCTGGAGACTCTTTTTACACTGTATTTATCCAATACCTCATTGGGGACACCGGTATGGGCGCTGATTTCGACCTTGAAAGGTTTCAGAAGTAGAACCAGGGCCTGGGCAATGTTGCCAAAACCGTGAAGCCCCACCCGCAGGTTGAATAAACTCCGGTTCTCGGTCGTCCTTTCACGCCAATTGCCGTGTATTTTTAAATCGATGCCATACTGCATCGTCCTGCGCAGGCCGCAAAGAATCAGCATCAGCGTACACTCCGCCACGTATTTTCCTATAACGTTTCCCCAGTTAGTTACCGAAAGTCCAGCTGCAATCATCTCACGGGTTACTTTTCGGCGCACGGTACCCGTTATGTTGCAAAGGTATTTCACGCTGCCGCCGTTGGATAAAAGGCAGGAATCGGGAAGCGACGGGTAAGCCCAGGCCCCCATCACCACTTCCGGCTGGAAGTCAAGCAGAGCTTTCTCCCAGCGATCGTCAAAGGGAGCCGTTTCCCGAATTTCATACCCGATTCGGGATAATTCCTCCCTCAGATCGAGTGGAAAAAACCGCTGCATTTCCTCTTCCGTCAAAGCAATCAGTAATCGTCGATTAATCATTTGTCTGCCTTAAAGTAACTAAAGAGTTACTTTTCATTTGACAAGGATCTTTTTCTGCCTTGCCATGAGAAACCTTATGAAAGCTGTCATGGTAATGTTCGATTCGCTGAACCGGCATTTTCTTTCCCGATATGGCTGTCAGTGGCCGAGCACACCGAATTTCCAAAGATTGGCGGAAAAAACCCTTACCTTCGATACCTCTTTTGTCTGCTCGATGCCGTGTATTCCAGCCCGGCGGGATTTGCATACCGGCCGCCCGTCTTTTCTCCACAGGCGTTGGGGCCCGCTGGAACCCTTCGATGTCTCGGTTCCCGAAACATTGAAGGAGAACGGCATTTCTTCCCATCTCATTACGGATCATTATCATTATTGGGAAGATGGCGCATCTACCTACCATAACCGCTACAGCACTTACGAATTTTTCCGGGGCCAGGAGGGGGATCTGTGGAAGGGTCTGTTGGGTGAACTTCCCATTCCCAGCCATGAAAACCCGCAGGACAGGCGCCAGAATTGGATCAACCGTTCTTTTATGGCGGAGAACAGCGAGCATTGCCAAACCCGCACCTTCGACGCCGCCTGTGATTTCATTGATCGCAACCATGAGGCCGACAATTGGTTTTTGCAAATCGAGTCCTTCGACCCCCACGAACCATTTTTTGCCGACCAGGAATACCGCTCCACCGATGAAGACGAAAGCGACGATCCTCTCTTTGACTGGCCGAACTATGGTCCGGTTACGGAAAGCCCTGAAAAAATCGCCCGTGGGAGAAGGTCCTACGCCGCCCTTCTGCGAAAGTGCGATCAATCACTGGGCCGGATTCTGGATTTGATGGATGGGCACAACCTTTGGGAGGATACCATGTTCATCGTCTGGACCGATCACGGTTTTCTCCTCGGCGAGCACGATTTGTGGGGCAAAAACATCATGCCGCTCTACCGTGAAATATCCAACACGCCCTTTTTCCTCTGGGATCCGCGATGTGGAAAATGCAACGAACGCCGCGCCAGCCTCGTTCAACCGGCCATTGATCTGGGGCCGACCCTCCTCGATTTCTTTTCCCTGCCCCGCCCCGAGACAATGATCGGTCAAAACCTCGCCCCCGTGATTTCTCAGGACGATCCGGTTCGCAAAAAGGCCATTTTCGGCCATCATGGCCAGGATATCCATATAACGGACGGGAATTATATCTATATCCGGGCACCCATTAAGGCGAACAACGCACCTCTTTTCAACTATACTTTGATGCCCATGCGACCCCAAGCTTTTTTCCAGGATCACATGTTAAGGGATGCCGTTTTGACAAAAGAATTTTCCTTTACGCGAGGGCTCCCTGTCCTGCGCTGCCCGTCGGACAGGTTTCAAAAATTCACCACAGGAGGACCCGGACAGCACCTTCTTTGGGACCTGCGCAACGAATCTTCTCCCGACCACGCGATACGCGATCCCGATCTGGAAGAACATTTTTGCCGTAGCATGGTCCGCCTGATGGAGGAATGCGAGAGCCCTTCCGAACAATACGATCGAATGGGTCTGGGCAACTTTCGATAAAAGGCTGGGCCGGTTTACCCTTCGCCCCTATTTCATTCACTGGAAAACATACTTCGCAATGCGTTCTTCATCGGGGGCCACCCCCAACCCCGGTCCCTGGGGGAGAGCGTAGGATCCGTTTTTGGGACAGAGCGAGGGGTTAGAATATTTGTCCGAAACCTCGATTTGGGTCGGTTGGTATTCCAGCAGGAAGAGCCTTTCGGTAGCCGCCGCGATGTGCAAGGCGGCCGCCGTGTACTGGGCCATGCCGGAACCGATATGGGGCGCCACCGGAACACCGTAGGAATGGCAAAGGGCAATGACCCGCTGCCCTTCGGTGATTCCCAGTCGCCCGATGTCCGGTTGGGCCAGATCGACCGCCTTGCGCTCCAAACGCTCCTGGAACCGATAGCGGGTGCGTAATTCTTCCCCCAGAGCGATGGGCAAATCGAGAACCCGACACAATTCACTGTAATTCCCTACCTCCTCAAAATTAAGGGGGCACTCCAGGAAACTCACCTCCAGCCCCTCCAGCGCACGGCCCAGTTCGATGGCTTCATTTAAATCGTAAACCCAATGGGCATCGATGAGAATCTTGATGGCGTCCCCGAACTCCCGTCGCAGTTTTTCCACGTGCTGGATATCTTTACGCACTCCGAGTCCGAGGGATATTTTAAAGGCCGTGAATCCTTTTTCGATCCATTCTTTAATTCGGTCGATTTGCTCCTCCACCGATTCGGCGGGAACGCCTGAAACGTAGCAGGGAATATTTTCGCGATAGGAGCCACCGAGCAGTTTATAGACCGGCTGCCCGGCCGCTTTGCCCACGATGTCCCAAAGCGCGATGTCGCAGGCGGAAATGGCGTCCACCATGAAACCGGCGTCATGGCCGCGATCCCTCAACTGATCGTAGATGCGGTCGCGCAATACGGCCCGATCATACGGATCCTCCCCGATCAACCGGGGGGCCACCAGTTCGTCCACCAGTTTTCCGACTACATGCGGCACGATTGCCGCCTGGGTTTCGCCCCAGCCCACGATCCCGTCATCGGTGGTTATTTTCACCAGATAGGTTTCCGCATTCAACGGATAAATGCCGCGGTAATGGCCGTGCCCCGTATAGGCGCCCACGCCCTTGACACTCTGACGCTCATCGTGCCCACCCATATAGGAATAGCCCGGTATACGGATGGGAAAATTTTCTACTTTTGTAATACGCATGATAAATTTGGTTAAGGGGTGCAGGTCAGAAGCGGTTCGGAAACGCCGTTTTCCTTCAATCGGGTCATTAGTGACGCCACTGTAAAATTTTCCACCGTGCCGCTTGCTAAATAGTAAAGCCGTCCCGAAGGGCGCTCCGCCAGAGCGGCATGGTAAACGTTCTCCCAGGAATCCCGCATAGCGGCGGGTTCTTTCGGCAAAAAGAGGGTTGTCGTCTCAGCCGGAGCCACCAACTGCAACGCCCGCAAGCCGTCGGCGGAAAATTCCGACGGTATCCGTTTTTCCACTGCCCTATTGCTGAAAAGAATCGTATTCAAACACCGCAGGGCATGGAAAGGCGGCCGCGGGTTGCACAGCGTGTCGAGGAGGCCGTGGCGGATATCCATTGTTCGGTCCAGATCGATTAGGGGTTCGAAAAATAACCTGCAATCCGGCAGGAGTGCGGCGGCAAAAAGCGATTCAACCGCCTTGAGGGTATTCCAATGGTCGTTCAGCGTTGGGAGTTCGAGGAGAAAATCGATGCCCCCGATATGGCTGAGAGAGGCTTGATCGAGCAAACCGTTAATCTCTTCCCAAGGGCTTGTGGAGGTTTCCAAGCGGCAGAGGACTCGCTCAACGAAAAAGTCCTTTTCCTTCAGTGCGTCATTGAGTTGAACCAATTCTTTCAATCGATAGCCAACCCGTGTGCGGGCGTGCTGCTTGCCCTCTGTCCTCCGACCCGGAATGATCGCACAGAAAGCGATGCCCTCCACTCCCAGCGCCCGTGTTTTTTGTAAAAGGGCGCAGCTTTGCGGCGATGGAAAAATCGCGTCCGCCAGTTGAATCTCCCAAGCATCGACCCAACTCCCGCAACTCTCGATCAAGCCTGGAAGCTCTTCAACCTCCCCTTCGGGCAGGAAAACCGTCAACTCGAATCCCTCGTCCCGCAGCATGGAGAGCCGTGCCGACTGTTTCGCATCCATCAAATCCGTCCATGGCGCCCTCACCGCCCTGACTCCAAGTTCGAGACAACTGAGAAAAGGGTAGTCGTTGCGAACCCTTTGCCGGATGGTGGACGGAAAAGCGATCGGGACCTCGGCAGATGTAACCAACGGGTGGAGCAGGGTTATACCCAGCGGGGATTTGGGGAGAGTGCCGGGCAGACGGGTAACAAGACGCTGTGAAGAGCCGCCATCGGCAATGGAAGCTTCCGTTTCCCCTCCCGTTCTGAGAAAATGCAGGTCGATCTTTTCCTTCCGAACCCGAAAGAGGTAAAAGCCGAGTTTCGGGGCGTCGTCGCGACCCTGTTCCGGGGGCGGACCGCCGGGAAAAACAGTTCCGAATCCGGGCCGGGTAAAAGATGGCGACACCAGCGTATAAAACCGGGCCGGGCCGATTCGGTCGAAGAATTGAAAATGCACATGGCCGGTGGCGAGAACCTCAATAGAGTAGCGACGGACAAGTTCGAGCAGCCACTTACGGGCCGGTTGGCCGATATTGTCGTAATGGCCCAGAGAAGGTTCATTCTCATCCCAAAGGTAGGGCGGCAGATGAAAGAAAAGGAGTTTTCTGGCATTCTTATTCGCCTCCAGGTCGCTTTCCAGCCATTCTCTTTGCCGCTCCTCCTGCGGCAATCCCGAATTGAGTATCTGCGAGTTCAAAATGATGAAATGGCAATCCCCATGATCGAAACTGTAGCAGGAAGGGCCGAATAGGCGGTGGTATTCTTCCAGAGCTGCAGGTTTGACGGCATCGGTGGGCATTGTCTTGTCCGGCTTGTCCCCGACATCCTGGTTTCCGGCCACATGGCGAAGGTTAAATGAATACTCCTCTAACTGCGCCATGGCTTCCCGCCTGGCCTCGGCAAAATCGGCGGAACCTGGATAAGTCTGCGTCAAATCCCCCATGTGGATGACCCATTCCGGCTCTAGCGAGGCCACCAATTTTAAGGCCAATTCGATGCGCGCGGTTTGCTTACGCCGCGATTCGAACTCCACTGGTCGGTCCCCCGGATCCATCATGTAGTGGGTGTCGGCAATGACCACAAACTGGCACTCAGCCGGGGGTAACAGAGATAGATCGAAGTGTGAACGCATTAATCAGCAAAAATTTTTGAAATTACTTCTCCTCGACATAGCATTTGACAAGCACTAAAAGTAACCATTTAGTTACTTGTCAAGGTTGAATTGGTTGAATTCATTTTCTGACTGGAAGAATATTCTGGAAACGCGATTTATGAAAAGAACGGATATCATCGTTGTCGGAGCCGGCCACAATGGGTTGGTCGCGGCGACCTATCTGGCCCGTGCCGGTTTGGAGGTTCATGTTGTTGAAAAAAAACCCTGGGTCGGTGGCTGCGCCAGAACGGAGGAAGTTTGGCCGGGTTTTCATTTTTCCACCTGTGCCCACTTGATTCATGCCATTCACCCCAAAATCATGCGTGATTTCAAGCTGAAGGACCGCGGTCTGCGATGGGTGGAAACCGCACCCACCATCTATCTGCGGGAGGATGGGACCTATTACGGTCCGCCCGGGCACGTTTCTCTCCGCAATCGCTGTGCCGGGAACCTGCAAACCGCGAAGGAGCAAAAGGCCGAAATTGATTACAACGCCTTTAAATTGAGCCTGAACCGGATATTCTCCCCCTACCGTTTGTGCCCTCCGCCTTCTTTGGAAGAATTAATGAGGAAACTTGAGGGAACCCCGGAGGAGACGATCCTGAAAAGGGCGCTGGAAACGAAACTTTGGGATTTACAGGAACAGTTTTTGCAATCGCCCATGCAACTCGATCAATATGCCTGGGAGGGCGCAGCTTTTAACCGAAACCCGCTGGCCCTGGCCCTGGCTTATAGTTCCATTGAGGAGCCGGAGGAGGGAGAGGGAAGAGGAGAAACGCCGGCCGTGGGATATGTCAAAGGAGGCATGGGCGAATTGAGCCGCCTCCTTCTCGACAACGCCCGAGAGGCGGGGGCGACCGTTCATTGCAATCAGGCGGTTTCCCGTTTTATCGTCGAGGGCAAGGCCGTAACCGGAGTGGTATTTTCCGATGGCGGGGAAATGCGCGCCCCGCGGGTTCTTTCCAACATCGATCCCATTCAGACATTTACCCATCTGGTTTCCGGCCAACATTTCCCGGCGGGCTTCCGGCAACGTCTGCAAGAGATTCGTTCCAATGTATCCTGCCTCAAACTACTCGCCGTTGTGAAGGAGTTGCCGAAATGGACTCATTGGGACGGTGACCCGGATAGAATACATGAGGGGGCCCTCCGCCTGGGTGTATCCCGCCGGCAAGTCTCCGCAGCTTATGACGACCTGGAAGCGGGCCGCCCGCCCGCCCGCCCGATAATGAGCGTCAATTTCCCTTCCTTCAAAGATGCCAGTCTCGCGCAAAAGGGTTTTCACACCGCATCGGTATGGATTTTCCCGGCATCGGCTCAATTAAGGGAAGGAAGCTGGGATGACGCGAGGGAGAAGGTGACCGAAAACCTGATCGACCGGATTACGGAATACGCGCCCAACTTCCGGTCTTCGATCGTGCACAAAAAGCTGCGCACACCCCTCGACCTGGAACGCGATAACTCCCTCACCGATGGGTGCATCTGGCACATTCAACACGAAGGTGAATTACTTTTTTGGAACCGTCCCCTACCCGAACTTTCACGATACCGGACGCCCCTCAAAGGCCTCTACCTCTGTGGGGCCGGGCAACACCCCGGCGGAGAAGTGAGCGGCCTGCCGGGACATAACGCGGCCCATGAAATCCTTAAGGAGTTGTAGAAACGAACGTCCGTTATTCGTTGAAATAACTGTATATCAAAGCCTGAATGCTGCTGGGGTGTGTCCGTTTGATCTCCCATCTTTCTGCATGTTCCTCGTCGCGCCGGAAAAAATACCGCATCTCGTAGGGTGGAGAAATATGCGGGTAGCTGAATCGGCCGGGATCATTTTTCAAATCCTGGGCCGCTTGCTGGGCGCCTTCGGACATTTTTAAACGAGCACTTTCAGGAGACAGGTGCCGCGCCCCAAGCTTCGCACGAGCGCATTGAGCGGCGGATAAATTTTCCATTCCATCCGGCAAGAGTCCCTCTTTTACCGAAACGGTTAGGATTCCCGGCGTCAATGACTCCGCCTCTTCGCACAATGCCTTTTCACCCGATGCAAAAAAAGAAGGAACCCCAAGTTCCATGGCGCAAAGGGCCACCTGGCCGAATTCGCCAATTGAAATGCCATTGAGGCTAACGTCGATATAGGAGAAGCTCTGGGTGTGGGTGAGATGGGAAAAAGGAGTCCCCGCTTTGGCGTGCTGCCCGATCCAGCAAATGCCATCGTAAGTGTTGTCCAACCCTGGCGGGTATTCCATTCCTGGACCTCGAATCAGATCGACCCGAGGATCGAGCAAGGCCGGATCGATGCCTCCTTCGCCATGACCATCGAGCACGGTTATGGCGGAGACGCCGCCCGCATAGAGCCCCTTGACAGCCGCGTTCACTTCCCTAGTCAGGAGAGCTTGTCCATGATTATAAAATATTCCATTTCGCACACACCAGTTTTCGTAATCGAGTACACCGGCCACACCTTCGATATCGGTTATAATGTAAATTTTCATCGTCCCTGGGTCGTTGGGTTTTGAATCAAACTTTCCCCCCGTTCAACATATCCAAATCCGCTTCCAGATCAATATCCGGCGGAACCAGCAGTTCATCCGATTTTGGTTTTACTCTTTTGCCCCACGCTTCCAATGCTTGATATCGCCGGTCATTTTTCCTAGATTCCGGGCGAACCCATTTAGGGTTCCAATTTTTTTCCAGTTTGGCCAAAAGTGTCTGTCCGATTTCCTCATACTCCGGTTGACCCCAAAGATCATTTTCTTCCGCTCTGTCTTCATTGAGATTGAACAAAGCCGGCGGCAGGTTTTCATCATCGACATATTTCCACAACTTCCAGGGACCCGATCTTATCATCTTGGCCGCAAAATAATCACTATCCCCAACGGTATCCACAAATTCGCTGAAAGTTTCATTTTCCCATTCGCTGGAATCCTCATTTTTCAAGAGCGGAAGCAGTGAGCGCCCCTCGATCATAGGGGGAGGCTCGCCTCCACCCAATTCACATAGAGTAGGACCAAGATCCATCAGATTGCAGACTTGGGAAATCGATCGACTCGATCCGAATTTCGCGGGATTCCTGATAATCAGTGGAATGGATACACTTTCCTCGTAAAAACTGCTCTTCCACCAACAGCCCTTGGTGCCCGCCATCTCCCCATGATCAGAAGTATAAACGACCGTAGTATCTTCCTTCAACCCGTTAGCTTCGAGTGCCTCCAGCACCTTGCCGATCTGCTGGTCGAGAAATTCACACATGCCGAAATAGGCGGCCCGGGCAATGCGTATCCGACGTTCGGAAATCGGCGGATCGTCCAGATCACGGATTCTCCGGAATCGTTTGATGGTGGGCGGGAGGTCTCTTGGAACCGTGGGCGCCTCCACTAATGGATAATAATAATCGAATAGATCGTCGGGGGCAAAGAAGGGGCAATGCGGAAGAACGTACCCGACAACCGCGGCGAATGGTTGCTGGGAATCTCTTTTCCCTTCGAGATAAGCGCAGGCCGCCTCGGTAACTTGTTCATCAAACCATTGATAAAAAGTTCTCCCCTTTCCCGACATTTCAACCGAGGCCCTGGTTTGACCGGCAGTTTCTACAGGAATCCGGCTCCATAAATTCTGGTGATCCGGCTCGGAACCGGGAGGGCAGGCCGAAAATTCTCCCAATGGCCGTTCCATAAAACCACCTAGTTGATCCTTTCCCACGAAGTGCATCCGGCCTATAAGGCTCGTCCTATAGCCAACTGCCCCCAGCGAATGTACCCATGTTGGGGTATTGGGATCAAGCATGTGGCTATTGTCCCAAACGCGGTTCCGGCTCGGCGAATTGGAAGTAAGAAAACTCATGCGGCTAGGTACACAAATGGGAGCAGGACAATAAGCCTCGTCAAAACGAACCCCCTCAGCCGCTAACGAATCCAGATTGGGAGTTCGAATAATCGGATTTCCGTAGGCGCCCAAGCAAGACTTGGAGTGCTGGTCGGACATAATGACGAGTAGGTTCTTCATCGACAAATAGCGTGGCTCATCAGAAGAAAAAGACTTGTCTTTATTCTCCATAGATGTAACCGTTTAGTTACTATTTATTGAATTTTGTAAAGTTCTTTTTATAGAGCAAAAAAATTATTGTGATGTTTCGTATTATTTTGCGTTGGATGTAATTTGAAATTTTACTTAGGCGACAAAGGACATGGCAAGCTGTAGAAAATCCGAATTCGCGGCGGGGGCCTGATATCTACGAATGAAAACGTCACGAGATTCTGGAACTCAGGTCTGAGATAGGATTCGAATTGTCTGCAATCAATTTGGGGAACCAGATGGTAAAAAAAATACGGCTTGGATTCATTGGCACAGGCAACATGGGCCATGTGGCCCACCTGCGTAATTATCTTGCAGTTCCTGACTGCGAAGTATGCGCGCTGGCGGAATTGAGGCCGCAACTGGCCAGGAAAGTCGCCCAACGCTACGGCATCGGGCAGGTTTATCGCGATCATGAAGAACTACTTGCTTCAGCCGATGTGGACGGCCTGGTCGCCATCCAGCCGTTTGTCCGGCATGATCGACTTGTGCCGAAGTTGCTGGAGGCCCGTTTGCCCCTGCTCATCGAAAAGCCGCTCGCCCACTCGGTGGAAGCGGGAGATAAAATACTGGCGGCGCAGCGGAAGACGGGAACGCCGCTATATATTGCCTACAACAAGCGCAGCGATCCGGCTGTGGTCTGGTCGATGGCGTTGATGCGGAAATGGCAACAGAGTGGCCAATACGGGCCGCTCAGGTATATTCGCATATCTATGCCGCCCGGAGATTGGAGGGCGGAAGCTTTTACCGAACTCGTAAGGACAGAAGAGGTACGCCCGTCACCGGAAATCCCGCCACCCCCTGAAGGCTTTAGCGAAGAATTAGCAAAAGAGTACAAATATTTTGTCGATTACTACATCCATCAGGTGAATCTTCTGAGGCATTTACTGGGGGAAGATTACGAAGTTGCGTATGCCGATCCGGCTAGAATCGTTATGCCCATAAGGTCCCAAAGCGGCGTGCCAGGGATTCTTGAGATGAACGCCTGCCGAACTACCCGCGATTGGCAGGAAGAGGCTTTTATAGCGTTTGAAAAAGGCTGGATAAAAATAGCTTTGCCCGCGCCACTGGCCGTTAATCGATCTGGGAGTGTCACGGTTTTCCAGGATGCGGGCGATGGGGCCATACCTGAAAAGTATTCTCCCACACTGCCCATGATCCATTCCATGCGACAGCAAGCGATTCACTTCGTCAGCACTTTGCGGGGGGAGAAGACCTGCCTGTGCACTGCCGAAGAAGCCATAAAAGACCTTCGCACCGCGAAATCCTACATCGAACTTTTAGGAGGCAGGCAGGGCTAGCCATGAAGAAAGAGCAAATCGCCATAAACACTGTTTCCTTAACCATAGACGATCTGGAAGCGGCCTTGGGAGCGATCCGGGAGAGCGGTTTCCTTAAAGTGGAGTTCGCCCTCCGCCAGGTAAAAGAGTACTTCAAAGCAGGGGGTTCGACGGAAAACCTGCGTCGCGTCCTGGACCGGCTGGGGCTGCGCTGCATCGGCGGTTTTGAATGTATTTTGGCCTGTTTTGCGAAAGAAGAACAGCGCGAGCGAAACCATGTTCTGCTGAGGGAAAATGCCGGGCTTCTGGCAAATCTGGGAGCCCGCAACATGGTGATAGGGATAGACCGCCCAGATTCTGCCCAACTAGAGATGGCTCATATTAACGTCATTGCGGAAACCCTCAAAACGGTCGCTGACGATATCGCCGGGACGGGAGTCAGTCTGCTCATCGAATTTAACTGGGGCTCGATTAAAACCTTGGATGCGGCAGCGCAAATTGTCCGCCGTTCGGGTGCTGCCAACGCGGGCGTCTTGTTCGATCCCGCGCATTATTACTGCACACCGACGAAATTCGACCAGCTCGGGCCGGAGAATGTCGCTTGCATCAAACACGTCCATGTGGACGACATGGAAGACATCCCGGCGGAATTCAGCAACTGCAATTCGAGTCGCGTCCTGCCGGGGGAGGGCTGTCTCGATCTGGCGGCGCTGATCGGCCGCCTGGAGGCCCATGGGTATGGCGAAGATTACTCCATCGAATTGTTCAACAAGGATTTGTGGAAGCTGCCGGTTCCCGAAGCCGCTTCCCTGATGTATGCCAGCATGGAAAACCTCTGCACTCCTTGATTTGCCTTTCCAGTGGCGCAACGCTTAAACTTTAACCAATTATTGCAACTGTCATGACTGAATTGAAAATGAAAACGCGTACGGGAGGATTTGTCATTGGTTTCCGAGTCGGCACGGGCGGCTGGCAAGAAAATCTCAATACTGCTATCGACTGGGCTCTGAAGCAAGGCTTTGGGGCGCTCGATCTGGTAGGCCGACCTCCGGAAGACACCAAACGTGTTCGGGAGACCGGTTTGCAGGTAGGCTCTGTGGACTTGGTCGGCTGGAAGGCGCTGCTTTCTCCAGATCCTGGCAAGCGCCGCCAAGCATTCGCCGCCGCAGAATCGCATATCAGGTCCTGCGCGACGTTCGGGGCGCGTAATTTTTTCACTATCATGCTGCCCGAAGATCCTTCCCTTGAGCGGGCGGAAAACTTCAAATACATGGTGGAGAGCTATGGCGCTATGGCCCCGGTTCTTGAAAAAACGGAAAGCCGTATTGTCATAGAAGGCTGGCCTGGTCAGGGAGCGCTTTGTTGCACACCGGAAAGCTGCCGGGCCTTTTTTACCGAGTGTCCATTTGCTTGTATGGGTATCAATTACGATCCTTTGCACCTCATCCGTATGGGTATTGAACCGCTTCGATTTTTGCGTGAATTTGCCCCGCGCGTATTTCACTTATACCAAATCGCAAAAGGATTGATAAAGATTAAAAAACAGCTATAAAGGCGGAATGAGAAGATATATGGGAACCGATGAAGACCGTGAACGTATCAAGAAATTGCTCAACAAAGAGGCTGTCGGCTGGCGTAAAGAGCGTTTGGTGGCATTAAAAATGGGCTTCCAGCCGCACCACAGCATTGATGAAATTGGAGCCATCGTGGGCCGAGGCAAAGCGACGATCCAGCGTTGGTTTGACAAATATCGTGCTGCAGGGCTCGGGGCGGTGCTTACACGCGCCTACAAAGGCGGGATCAAAAGCCGTTGCGACAAAGAGGTGGAGGCCTTCTTGCTCAATGGTTTGAAGGTCGCGCGCTGGAACACAGCCGTTCAGGCGGGGCAAGAGCTGGAGCGACATTTCGGGCGCTCCTTCGCCTACAAGACGGTGTGGCGATGGCTAAAAAAATGCGCCGGGGTGCTTCGAGTCCCTCGCCCCGTGCATGAGAAACGGGACTCGGCAAAAGCGGAAGCGTTCAAGCGAGACTTTTTTAAGATCCTCCAGGAGCTTTCCCTCACCCGAGGCAATCGGGTTCGGGTGTGGTTTGCCGATGAAAGCCGTTTTGGTTTGCTTCCGGTGTACCGCCGGTGCTGGACGCAAAGAGGGCTTCGGCCGCACAAAAAATATCAGACAAGATACCAGTGGAGCTACTGTTACGGAGCCCTCGACGTGGTCAACGGCGAGATGGTATGCATCCAAACCCCTAGCACGAATCTACAGTGGACGGAGGCTTTCCTCCAACAGATCAAAAAGCAATATCCTGAGGAGGAACATGTGGTTGTATGGGACGGGGCAGGCTTCCATCCGCACGACTCGGAGCACCCCAACGTCCCCCCGGGCATACATATCGTGAATTTGCCGCCGTATAGTCCTGAACTCAACCCGATTGAAAGACTTTGGGATATGATACAGGATCAAACGGCCAACAAACTGTGGCCGAGCATTGAGCGACTCGAAGAAGTCGTCGCAACCCATCTCAAAGACTGGTGGGAGGACACTGAAAAAGTCCTCTCTTTAGTTGGCGGAGGCTGGCAGCACATTCAAGCAAACGCTTCTGCCAAATAATTTATTATCATACCTAATGAGATTTGGTATTACACGCCAAGGACACCATCCGCTTGCCGGACGATCTGTATGAATACGGCACTGAGCAGCCGGCCACTTTTAAAAAGAAACACCGTTATGGAGGATTTAGCTGGCGCTACACTCTGCCCGGGCTGGGCGAGGCGCCATGGACGGAGATATTCCGTCTATTGCTCAAGAGCGGTTACACCGGAATGGCCAGCATCGAATTGGAAGACGAGAATTTTAACGGTGCCGAGGAAGGGGAAAAATTTGCTTTGGCACACTCGATGCGATACCTTGCCGGTTGCTGAACCCGGTTTCGCTGAGGACCGGCAGACCGGCAGACCGGCAGTAGTGGAAAGTTTTAACGAATATAAACACTTCAATGCTCTTGACGCCAAAAACTTTTGCAGGAGATGAGATGGAGGGCCCATTGACAACTGCTTGGCGATTCAGTCAAGACGGCACAGCCGGCTACATTTCGGGCGGCCATGGGCACGGCGTCGAGATCACTTGTGGCGCGGATTCCGAACCAGTGACGCGACCCATGTGCATGAACTTGGAGCATTACTACGCGCGCGGAAAGCCCGGTACGTTCGTTCCCCGCTACAAGGCAGAGGTGCATTCCGAGTTGATCTCGCAGAATTCGGTTCGGGTATCCATCGAGCCCTACGGGAGTTGGCGTCTACGTTCGACGATCACTTATCGTCTGCTGCCTGAGTCTACCATCGAGGCGGAGTACAGCTTTGCCTTCGAGCAGGCATACCCTGATTTTCATGTGCTCATCAGCAACTACTTTAACGAACCCACCGAGCCTTTCCTGCGTATTGACGGCAGGTGGACACAGCCTTCGTTGGGTGAGAAGGAGCATCGCAATTGGCCGCGCGACTCCGAATCTCGCAGGCTCATGAGCGCCACCATGGCCACGATCAACGCTGATCCGGAGGCGCTTTCAGATCAGGCCCGGCCCATCGACCAGCAATGTTACGAGCATCCCATCATGATATCTCCAATTCGCGATACCGGGTGGAGTGTTGTTCACGTCATTGAACGGGATGCGTGTCCAAGCATTTCGGCTAACCGGCGATGGAATGCACATGATTTCTCGCTTATTGGTCACAATGTCGCTGAAGGTGAGACCGTTGTGTGCCGTGCCTGGATGGTTTACACGAAACTTGAGACATTTGATAAAGCCCTGGGCCTGGCTGATCAACTGACACGGAAGCCGAACAAACAGTCTGAGTCGGACGCGCAAGAATCGCGCGCCGCTCAACCGTAACGTTGTGCCACTAGAGGAATTGACATGAATACGAAGAATCTCGACGAAGGAACACTCGAAGCAAATCGAACGGAGCAACATCCGAATCGCGACAATGCCGATGTTCCCGATGATGTCCGCTTGGAATTAAGGTTGCCCTACGGAGAAGTAGAGGGCCGCCAACTGACACTCGATTTGTTTACGCCTAAGAGCCAGCCTTCTCATCCACGCCCAGCCATCGTTTTTCTTCATGGCGGCGCTTGGTGGGAGGGGAGTCCAAGTCAGTTCCATTTTCAGGCCGCCCATCTGGCTTCACGATATGGTTTTTTCTCAGTTAGTGTTGACTATCGTCTGAGCCGGGAAGCACCATTTCCCGCAGCATTACAGGATGCGAAGTGCGCGGTACGATGGGTCAGAAGCAAATGTGATGATTTTAATATAGATCCGAACCGCATTGCCATCTGCGGCGGCTCGGCAGGAGCTCACGTTTCTTCCATGATGCTCACCACTGCCGGAGTATTTGAATACGAAGGGTCAGGTGGGAATGATGGATATGGTAGCGATGTAAATCTCGGTATTCTGTTTAACGGTGAGTTCGATATGTGGGATCTTGTCAATAAAGGCAGTCTCACAGAACCGATGCGTCTGTTCATGGGAGGAACACCGGAAGAAGTTCCAGACCGTTACACAGAACTCAGCTCGATAGATCGAATCCATTCAACCGTCCCTCCCATATTGCTCCTCCACGGCACGGAAGACAAATGTGTCTCACATAATCAGTCCCTTGCCTTTCACAAAAAGCTCACGTCTTTGGTAAGTCATTCCGATGTGGAGATTTATGACGGCAAACCGCATGCCTGGTTTAATAAGGAACCCGACAGGACAATCACCACCAAACGTATGGTTCGCTTTCTTGTTAATCAGTTTGGTCTAAAAAAGAATGAGACAGTAACGGGCGGTTCCGACAAAACACCGGCATCAGGCCCGTAGTAAACTACAATCCAGGTATTAAGTTCTAGCCTAATTCAGGTCCGGCCGCGGCGAAAATTTCATTGGGTCGCCCGAAGGGTGTCCGTCGTCCTTTGCCCATGCGGACAAAATCCCGCTGACGGGTGAATCCGCGAGAGCTCAGCCATTGGCAAAGTCCCTGGCATAGCAGAGGCGCGTCTATAAATACCGGCCCCTGCAGTCGGGCCAGGGCAAATGCGATTAATCTTTGCCCGATTTCCTCGTCTTGGGCGACCACCGGTCCGATTTGCGTAGCGGTTCTGCCATCCCGGCCCAGGAGGTATCCCAGCACGTTTTCTTTTATGTCGCGGTAGGTGCAGCAAAAGTCTCCGCTGCGGCCATACAGTTCCCGCAGAACGAAACCTCTGTCGCCGCCGAAGCGTTCTGCATCCCAGGCGCAGATTTCTTCGAGTTCAGGGCCGGATATCGATTGAACTTCTGGTTGCTGCGGTTCGTGGCCGCCGCCTGCTCGATATCCCTCCCCGGAGGCTTGCCAGCGGCTTAAAGGGTAGAGTTGGCTAAAACCTAACCGCTGGTAAACTTTTTGCCCCGCTTCGGTCGCATCGAGGATCGAGACAACGCCTTGCGCCTCCAATTCCGCTATGCAGGATTTCACCAATTCCGTGGCCAGTCCGCGCTTCCTCCAACTCTTCGTCACCAGCACCATACTGATCCAGGCGAAGGAGCCGCCGAAAGGGAGAGTGGCTGCTGTGGCAATCAACTCATTTTGACCGGTGAATAGTCCCCTAGCATTGCCCCGCGCGATTAAAAATTCCCAATCGCAAATGGTTTGGTTCCAATTGGCTTCTTTGGATAGCATGAGGGCCGCTCCGGCTTGTGCGGTTGTCAGCCGGTCCATTCGCAATTCTCCAATGGTTTCCATTTTTGGTTTCGCCAAGAGGCGCCTTTTCCAGACGATTCTTCAAGCCAGCCAGCGATCGATGTTTTCCTTCACGAAGGCGTCGTCGTTGAAAGTGGGGTAAGCTCGCTGCACACGATGGAGTTCCTTTTCCTGGCCGGGGGAGAGCGTCAATTCTTGATCGAGACATCGGCGGGAGGGGACCAGACCTTGTCGGCGCAGCACCTCCAATATTCCTGGTATACACCCCGAAAACTGATTGGCGGCATCAAAAATAGCCGCATTGGCGTCGGTTAAGGCGATATTCATTTTGAGCCATTTGGCCGGGATTTCCTTTTGCCCCCGGACTCGTTTAAGTTCCTCCAGCAGTTGGACCGCCCGTTGCGTCCAAACGCCCCATTGCCCCAGCAGTCCTCCGTTAAACAAACGGCAACCCTGTTTCCCTCCCACCGGAAATTCATAGATCGTCAATAGATCGAGGATGATATTGTCGTCGTTACCAGTGTAGAGAGCAATGTCCTCGCGGCCGCTTTCGACAACGGCTCGAACCACATCAAGCGTCTGATACCGGTTGAAGGGCGCGATCTTGACCGCCACGACATTGGGGATCTCGATAAATTGCCTCCAGAAATCAAAACTGAAAAGACGACCTCCAACCGACGGCTGCAAATAAAACCCGATCACAGCAATCTCTTGAGCGACCCTCCGGCAATGCTCCAGCACGGCGGATTCCGGCTCGCTCCTCCAGGCGCCTAGACTGAGTAAACCGACTTCGTAATTAAGGGAGAGAGCAGTTTGCGCCTCCTGCAATGCCTGAGCGGTTTTGCCGCACAAACCGGCGATTCGGGCAAATCTCTCCCCTTCCCTTCCTGAGTACGCATCAATCTCCTCCGAAACGAGCCTCAAAACCGGCTCGAACAAGCCATGCTGCGGATCGCGGATTTCAAATTGAGTTGAATGCACCCCGACTGCCAACCCACCCGCTCTTGCATCGATATAGTATCGCACCAAAACCCTCTGATATTGCTCCGACCAAATACCATTTTCATTGAGAGCCAACGGACAGGCAGGCACAACCTGCCCTTCTAGCAAGTGTTCGCGCAATCCTTTCAATTTAACTCAATAGTTTTCAATTTGTTATGAATGACTAGAACCTGTCTTCTGCTGTTTTTCAATCTTTGATTAGGTGGATGCGGTGGAGGTCAAGGGGGTAGGAGTTGGGGTGGTTTTAGAAATTTCCGGTGCGTTGTTCGAAGAGGGTCGGTTTGCCCCAGGTTTCTCCGTCGGCTTGCAGCCAGAACGCCGTCCAGGCGATGATTTGCTCTATGTCCACTTCTTTGCCGTTGAACAGGTGCCGGGATTTTTGCGCGTTGTTGAGCCAGCCCGTCTTCGCTTCCTGTCCCGTGATGATCGGCTTTTTGTCGAATATTTCTCCGAATCTTTGGGCCACCTGGCGCACCGAGAGGGTTTGCGATCCGGCCACGTTCAGGATGAAGGGCGGAGAGGTCGCGTATGATAGTGTCTGGATGATGTAGGCGATGGCATCGCCCTGCCAGATGGCGTTGAAATGCCCCGTGGTGACATCGATGGGCTTGCCTTGATAAACTTTTTCCGCTATGTCCATGAGTATCCCGTAGCGGAATTCCACCGAGTAATTGAGCCGCACGATGGTGCAGGGTGTGCCCTGTTGGCGCGAGGTGTGGATGAATGCTTCCTCCCGGCCCAGGCAGGAGCGCGCATAGGTGCCCACCGGGTCGGTCTGGTCCTCTTCCCGCGACCCGCCCGAGCTTATCGGCACAAAGGAGTAGACGCAGCCGGTGGAAAAGACTACCAGGCGCGAATGGCTGAACTTTTTGGCCACCAGTTCCGGCGTGTACACGTTCATCCGCTGGAGCATCTGCGGGGCGGAGGCGGTGCCGAATTTTATCCCCGCCAGGTAAAATATGTTGGGGCAATCGGGCAGTTCCTCCAGTTCCTCGGCCACGCTCAAGTCGCACCGATGGGTCTCGATGCGGAACTTCTCGAAATCGATGCGCGGGCGCAGGCTCTGGAAGCGCGATACCGCTATCACACGGTTGTCCCGGCCCAGGAGCCGAAAGCCCTCCTGCAGGGCCAGGGACAGGTGCAGCCCCATCTTTCCCCCCGCCCCCAGAACCATGACATCTCCTTTGACATTTGCCAGTGCCTCTATTGAGTTCGGGGTCGGTGTGGCAATAAACGAGTCGATCTCCGCGGTGTGGCAAGGCAAGATTCCCATTGGTTCCTTTAAAAATTTGACAAAATTCAATAAATAGTAACTAAATGGTTACGTGCATGAAAAATAAAGACAAGTCTTTTTCGAGAAAAAAAACGCGGCCCCCCAACACCCGCGAGCGATTGCTTAAAACTGCTATCGGGCTTTTTTCCCGAGACGGCTACAACGGGGTCTCGGTGGACAAAATCGTGAACGCTGCCGGCGTCAACAAACGGATGGTCTATCACTACTTCGGGAGCAAGGAAAACCTCTACCATGCCGTCCTGCTGGAAGTTTACCAGCGGCTCGAACGGCTCGAATTGAAAATTTTTGAAAAGCCTCAATCGCCCGAGGAGACCCTCAAACACATTCTCTCCAGCTACTTCACCTTCCTGGCCGACAACCCCGAATTCGTCAACCTGCTGCTGTGGGAAAACCTCAACCATGGCCGTGCGATCCAAAAACACGGCCACCTGCTGACCAAAAACCCGGTCATCGCCCACCTCGGCGCCATCATCGAAGAAGGCAAGGAAAAGGGCATCTTCGAGCGTTCAGTCAACGTCAAGCACTTGCTCATCAACTTCATCGGACTGTGCTTCATCTACCACTCCAACCGCTACACCCTGAGCCAAGCGCTGGAAATGGATTTGGGAGACAAAGAAGTACGCCAAAACGGCCTCGAGCAAGCCCTCCACCTCGTCCTCGACGGCATCCGCAGCAAATAAAAGAATTGCCTACAGATCGTATTCGTAAGCAATGACGGCCTGGCGTAAGCAATGACGGCCTGGCTCCACTGCGCAGAAATATCCCGAAGCATGTTCAACAGGCAAGATTTCCTTATTCCCGTAATCTTGACAGTTGGATTTGCGCCCCGTGGTATTCGGCCGAGTCTTCCAATGCGGTTTCTATAACGGCCTCCAGCAATTCCCCGGCTTCCGTCCGATGATTGTTGACGAGTTTATTTTGAGCCATGAAAAAGAGCGCTGTCGAACGCTGTTGCTGCTTTGTGAGGTCCATCACAGCCTGATTAGCGGCGGATAATACCGTTTCGCGGGTGGTTTCGCCGCTAAAATAACCAGCCAGTTTCGTGAGCCAATCGTTCTTTTCGCTCTCGGGCCTGATTTTCAGGTAGGCTTTGTATTCGGCCAGCGCGATCAGACCTTCACCCAAAAAATCGCGTGCCAGGTAGTGGTAAAGACGATCGGTATCATTTACCTCCACTGCGGGAAATGCCAGCAGACGCCTGAAATCATCGAACGATTGTGGGTATTGGGCATCGTAAAAATGGGCGATGCCGCGAAGCTGGTATAACAATGCTTGGTCCGGGTTTTTGGCCAATGCCGCGGTGAAATCGGCCACTGCTCCCTGAATATCGTGAACCAGCATTTTCAATTTTCCGCGCTTTTCATAGGCGGACGTCGCATCCGGTGAAAGCCGAAGAAGGGAATCCAGATCGGAAATGGCGCCCGCAATATCCTGCCGCAGGTTACGCAGAGAGGCGCGCGCGGAGAAGTATTCCGGTATGATGGGGGAGAGTTGAATCGCTCTGTCAAAATCGGCCAATGTGCCCGTGAGGTTACCTTTTCTATAAATGGCCAGGCCGCGATTGAACCATATACTGGATTCATCGGGACGAAAGATGAGGGCATCGGTATAATCTTCTATCGCTTCGTCTAAGTCGCCCTCTTCGACTTTTGCCCATGCCCCTTGCAGGAGGTTCTCCAGGTAAGACGGATCGTTTTCGAGGATCGCTTCGATATCTTGCCTCGATCCTGCAATGTCCTGCAAATTTACCTTGGCCCGGGCGCGGGCCGTTTTGGCCCCGGCCAGAGACGGATCGCGTTCCAAGGCCAGATTGGCGTCCTCAATGGCCCCTTGCCAGTCCCCGTCCGATATTTTGGCCCGACTGCGGTGGTAATAACCATCGGCGTTATCGGGCTGTAGGGCGATCGCGCTGGTGAAATCATTGATTGCCTGTTCCAGTTGCCCCAATTTGGAGTATGCTTGGCCGCGTTCCCGGTAAGCCGGAATAAATTCGGGTTTCAAGTTAATCGAATGGCCAAACAACTCGATGGCGGCTCCGAAATGGCCCGCTTTCACTAAATCTTTTCCCTGGTGGTAGGATTTCAGGTAAAATTCCGGGTCAATTTCGTTGATTTTGGCGTAATCCAATTCCGCCGTTTTCCCGTCATCCGCCAGTCGGCTAAATTCAGCGCGGCCAAGCCTGGCCTTGATGTCGAGGGGGTTGTTTTCCACCAGCTTCGAATAATCTTTCATGGCGCCTTCCGTGTTGCCCGTTTCAGCTTTGATGTGAGCCCTGAAAGCAATCGCCTGGCCGGCCTCAGGATTGCCCTCAATGATTATTCCGAGATCTGCCAGGGCGCCCTCGGTGCGGCCGGAAAGATAACGGGCGCGGGCACGCTGTAACCGCACCAGCCAATCGTCGGGAAATTCTTCCAGGGCGAAAGTGAAATCCGAAATGGCACCTTGGTAATCCTTTTGCGCCAGTTTGATATTGGCGCGGATGACATAGGCGGTCTGATTGTGGGGCGCAAGTTGGAGAGCTTTTTGGAGGTCTTGCCGAGCTCGATCAAATTCCAGCATGTCGGCCAGGGTGGCAGCACGGGAAGTATAGCCATCGACGAATTCCGGCAGCAATTCGATGGTCTTTCCGTAATCCTCCGCCGCCCGGTTCCATTGGCCAAGACTGCGAAAGATATTTCCTCGAAAAAAATAGGGTCGCCCCAATTGGGGATTCAGTTCGATGGTCTTGCTCAAGTCTTCCAGGGCATCTTCCCTGCGGCCCTCGCTTAATCGGAGAATGCCTCTGTGCCAATAGGTGTCGGGAAAATTCGGAGCGTTTGCAATGACGTTGTCGAAGTCCGCTTCGGCGGCATGGGGCGAGTCCATTTCCACATAGAGCAGGGCGCGCCGGTAATAGGCATCGATATTATCCTGAGGCCGGATTTCTATGGATCGTGAAAAATCGGCCAAGGCTGCCTCGTAATCGCCCCTGGCTTGCCGGGCGATGGCGCGAAGGTGGAGAATTCGCCAGTTCTCACCTCGCACCAGGAGATAATCCTCATAACCTGCGATGGCACCCTCTATATCCTCCAGTCTGAGTTTGAGGGGCCCCAGTTTTTCCAGCGCTTCGACCGTGAGCAATTCGCCCCGGTAGGCAGTCTCATAGTCTTCCAAAGCCCCTTGGTAATCGCCGTTTTTTTTCAGCAAATAGCCACGCCGCAAAACGGCCTCGCGGAAGCCGGGATCGAGGAGGAGCGCCTTAGTGTAACTCTGCAAAGCGCCTTCAATTTCTCCCAGCGCCTCGAGTGCCTGCCCGGAGTACAAATATATTTGAGGGGCCTCTCCATAATCCTTGATGATGACTTCCAAAATTTCCAGTGCCCGTTGGTAGTCGCGTTGTCCGATGGCTTTCTTGGCATGTTCGAGAAGATCGGTTGCCAATGAACGCGATTTAGATTGAGGAGTCGCAACGGAGGTCGAATTGGCGACCACTGTGGAAAATGCCGGAATAATGATTAAACCGAAAATACAGAAGATAACCTGAAACCTGAAACCTGACAACTGTATCCTGTTTCCCATATTTCAATCCTGTTGCCTGCAATCAAAATGATCAAGAGGCCAGACCGGTCTGCGAATATTTTTGTAGGGCAGGGATTTGAGGTTGCTGGCGCACGGTCCCGGCGTATCCACTTCTATATTGAGCCGGGCGATTTTGTCGTAAGCCTGCCGATGGGCCACAGCCGCCTTGACATGGATCACGCCAAGCCGTTCGGGATCGATCCCTTGGCTGCGCCACTGACCGAGGTCGAAGGGGGGCGTTTTTCTGCTCGTCAGGAGAATAGTCGAATTTTTATGCTGGACAACCGCGCATGGTCCCATATCAACGGTTTTACCGGCGATGGCAGCGAGATGGCTGTGCGGGTCTTCGAGTTGAAAACGGCCATCGGAGGTTGAGACCAGCTGGACTTTTAAAGTTAACGATTCGGCCCCGATAACCCCGCTATTTCCGCCTATGGCCAGTTCCACCGTTGCTCCCAAAGGCGACTTCAGCACCTCTTGCACGGCCTTAGGATCGTTTATTATGGAGCCAATGGAGGGAAAGGAAAATTTGAGCATTTCCTTTAGAACCAGAGTAAGATCGCCGGGAGCGCCCCCGCCTATATTGTCGGCGGACTCGACTATGACGGCTGGAAAACGGTTCTTTTTTTCAATCAGCGCTAACAGCGCTAGCGCATCATTGAGCGGAAGGCCGGGTTTGGGGCCTTTGTCTTTCCGTTCCCAGGCCAGGCTTTCCAGATCGTCGAGAACTCCTGCGCAGTCCGTTGAACTGCCGGTCGAGACAAGGGAAAAAGAGACCCCGCAATCCGCCATATCGGAATAAGCATAGCCCGCGAATACATTCACTACCTCGATTCCTTCTGTTTTCGCCTCCGCCTGGCGGGCCCGCTTCTCGAGGGATTTCATCGGTTCTTCAGCCGTTGCGGTGGCGCTGGCATTGAGCACGATGGAAGTCTGCCGCCAGATCGTTTTGGGACGGCGCCCGGAAGTAAGACAGCTATGGAGAAGGTGGGCGGCTCGTATGGCGGTGGCGCGGGCGTCCGTGTGGGGATTTTTCCGATAGGTGACCAGGCAATCGGAGAAACGGGCCATTTTCTCCGTGAAATTGCAATGCAGATCGAGAATGCCGAAGAGGGGGACCTTTTCCAAACCAGGCAGCCCTCTTATACGGGAAAGCAGCTCGCCCTCGACGTCGGGAAATGAACGCGAGACCATGGCCCCGTGAAGAAAAAGAAACACCGCATGGATGGTGGTGTTCCGGCCATTGGGCAGGGAATTGAGAAAATCGGCCCAGAAACTCTCCACCACTTCGTCCTCGACCATCCCGCCGGGCGTAGCCTGATACAGAACCCCGGGAAAGACCTGCCAGTCGTTGGCCTCGGCCACTTCGAGAAAGCCGTCAACGGGAGAGGGGGAACCGCGAAAATCGAAAATGGATTCGCCCCGGTATTGCTCAAAGACTTTCAGGGGGGTTGACGAGTTTAGGAAGGTGTGCGTTTCATGCCGCAACCCGGCGAAAAAAATGTTCCGTTTCATCGCCGTTACTTGGAAGATGGCGATCCCCGGAAGTTCGGATTTTGGGCATCGATGGCCAGGCGTTTTTGCTGCGACAGGGCACTCGCCATGGGATGGGTGACGCCGCCTTCCACGCTCAACGTTTGCCCGGTTATGCCCCCGCCAGCCTCGCTTAGAAACAAACACATCGGGGCCAGCAGGTCGGTTGGGACGATTCGCCTGCGCACCGATTGCCAGTTGATCAAACGCTGGTCTTTCTCCTCATCGCGCCCCTCCTTTTCCACCACAATGGCTCCTGGTGAGATGCAATTGACGGTTATGCCGCTGGGTCCCAATTCATGGGCGAGGGAGCGGGTCAAGCCTACCAAAGCGCCTTTTGAAGCCACATAGGCGCTCATATAAACCCCGCCCAGGTCAAAGGTTACAGACCCAATCAGTAAAATGCGGGGGGCCTTACTTTTCTTTAAATGCGGAAGCAATTCGCGCGTAATATCGATGGCCGGCTCCACATTGGTGGCCATGACCTGGCGAAAGAAATCCATGTCGAGCTCCTCGAAACGGCGGCGCGGGTCGATGGCGGCATTGTGCACGATGCCATCGATGACCTCGTGCCTGGCGGCGATTTCATGGCTGGCCCGGATGCGCGCTTCCCGGTCGGCAAGGTCGCATACGGCATATTCGATGCCACCCCCGCAGCCCTCATATTCCTCCTGGATTCTTTTCAGAGCGGCCTCTTTGCGGGCGACTAAAATGAGGTGGATTCCCTGGGCCAGAAGTCCCGGAATCAAGCCCAACCCAATGCCGCGATTGGCACCCGTAAGGATGATCTTTTTCCCGTCAAGGTCATCAAAATGGAAACCGGGTGAGTAGGTTAGTTTGCCAGTTGGTTTGTTCATTTTAAAAAATCCGTATTAACCATGATGTTCTCAAAAAGTAAGAGCATTGCTTCTAAATTCCAGCCCAAATGGGCTTGAAAGTTTACAAAAAGTAACTAAAGGGTTACCTTGCGGTTTGTAAAGCAGATAAACTGAATTTCTACACTATGAATGAGCGACAACGTTTTCACGCCACCATGCAGTCCGGAGGTCAATTATGCTGGAGAGGGGTGTTGCTTTCACCACCTTGGGGCGGGGTGGGCCATTGGAGGCCGCGTTGACCGCATAATCCCCGGTTGGGCTGCGGCTCATAAGGTTTGTCCGGCAGTCCCATTAATTTTCCATCCCGAACCCATTCTTTATCCGCTCCGTAGAATTCATTTATGAGCAGGGTGGTCAGCTTTTTAAGAATTTGGCTGTTTTCGGGGGATTGAGCCAGGTCAGTGGATTCATCGGGGTCCTTCTCCAGATCGAAAAGCTGCAAGTGGTTGCCGACGGGGTAATAAATAAGTTTATAACGCCCATCGTGGATCATGCGCGTGGCTGTGTCGTCCTCGCCGTATTCTCCGTAGAAAAAATCCCTTTTTCGCTCTCCCGCCATGGAGAGGCCCTCGACCGAATCGGGGATCGGTATACCGGCCAGGTCCAGCAGGGTGGGCATGACATCCCGCAGCCCAACCAGGCGGCCGTCAACCCGGTGATGCCCGATGCGCTCATCTCCTGCCGTACCCACGAGAATCATCGGTATGTGGGCGGATTCTTCATAAAACAGCCGCATGGCAAATCGCCGGTGTTTGCCCAACATTTCTCCGTGATCGGAGGTGAACAGGATAATGGTGTTGTCCAGCAGTCGTTCCTCGCGCAGGGTCCCGATGACTACCCGTATTTGGTGGTCGATGTGGGTGCAGAGTGCATAAAATGCCCGCCGGGCCATGCGCACTTCTTGTTCGGAATATTGTTCCCACTCCAGCTCCCGCTGTCTCAGCGCATAGGGCAATGCGTCCCCATCTTCCGCCCATGAGCCCACCTTGGGCAAGCCGGGATCGATATCCCGATAGAGGTCCAGGTAGCATTGGGGCGGTGTCAAGGGTAGATGGGGATGGGTGTAGCCGAGGTACCAAAAACCCGGTTTCCGTGGGTCCCGACGCTGGATCATGCGGGCCATCTGCCGGGTCGTCCAGGTTGTGGGATGGCAATGTTCGGGCAGATGCCAGGGGCGGCATTGGTAGTCGTTGTTGCTCAAACCATGTGCGAATTGCTGCCCTGCGTAGCCGTTTTCTCCCAGAAAAATTTCGTAATCGTCGGTCGTGCCAAATTGCAGCCGGCCTTCTTCGTTGAGAATAGCGTCGTCGAATCCGATGCGGTCCCGCTGGGGGTAAACGTGCAGTTTGCCAGCCGCAAAGGCCTGATAACCGGCCTCTTTAAATACCTGCGCCAAAGTGGGAAAGGCGGGCATCTCTAGGGATTCGTTGAAGCCGCGGTCACCGTGGGTGCGTGTGGTCGTTCCGGTCATGAGGCTCCGACGGGCTGGTATGCAGACCGGTTATTCGGAGTAAGCCCGTAAATAACGAGTCCCATTGCGTGCCAATTGATTTAGGGTCGGTGTCAGTATGCTCGGATGCCCCGCGACGCCCAATCGGGAAGCGGCCCAGCGGTCTGTCGTAATAAGCAGAGCATTAGAACATTCGGTTTTTGTTTATGTTTTTGTCTTTTCATGGTTGTAGAGGAAAACTAGGCGCTGAATTCCCGACTGAGAGATTTGTGCATTCCAAGGGTGAAAATAGAAAAAAGGTTCTCCCTTACGAGGCGGGCGAAGGCGCCATCCAGGAGGCTATTGAGGTCGGCCTTCCAAATATCGGAACGGCTGAGGACGACCCCGGTCAACCGGCCCAGGCTCTCTTTTGATCTAAGGTCCGTTTTCTCGTAGGCACGATAAAAAAAGTCCGCATGGAGGTGGTCGTTGACCGGGTAGCGGCCGCTGTCATTTCGAGGTTGGTCTTTGCGACCGCAAGCATGTCCGTCCGCATCCATTTCCACGACTTTCATGAATACTATATAGAGGCTGTCCCAAAAATATAAAGATTTTATAGTCAACTGGATGACGTTGATAAAAAGAGCCGGAAAGAGCAAGTTTTTGCTCGATTCGGCCAAAAAAGGGTTCTATAATTGAGTTAGCGAAAATCAATATAGCCCTTTCTATGAAAAATATAGCCATCCAATGCCTCCTGCGTCCAGCTTTAACTGTGGTCGACCGGTGCCTCGATTACGATAACTTCCGCGCCACCATTGATCGAATCGATCGGCTGCTGATCGACTCGGAGGTGGAATCGCAGGCCATTGAGCTGGCCTTGGAGGGGTGGCCGCCAATGGGTCTAAAGGCCCGGCGGCAGCGGGCCAGTTTTGCCATCAAGGCACTGCGCATGGATACGCTGGGCCGTCTGCTCGGAGGGATTTCGTTTCGGCATTTGTCGCGGGCTCTGGGCAGCAGCGATCTGTTGGCCGACTTTTGCCGTGTCCGGCAGATCGATGGCATCAGGGGCATCTCCAAAAGCACCCTGGAGCGGGCCTCGAAGTTTTTCAGCGAAGAGCAGTTGAGGGCCTTGCACCGGACCTTGACTGAGGTGGTGGGCGATGCCCTTCTGGCCCGGCAGGTGGGATTGGACAAGCCGATTGACACCACCATTTGCCTGATCGACGGCACCTGTTTGGAGGCTAACATTCATTGGCCGACGGACTGGGTATTACTCAAGGATGTAGCCGGCACGTTGCTCAAAGCGATCCGGCTGATCCGCGAGAAGGCCGGTTTGCGCCATCGCATGCCGATCGAACCGGAGCCCTTGGCTCGGCAGATGAATCGGCTGTGCATACAGATGACCCACAGCCGGCGGCGAAAGGACAGCGCGCGGCAGCGCAAGGGTATCTTGAGGCAGATGAAAAAGCTGCTCAAACGGATCGGGGAGCATGCCCGCAGTCACCGGGAATCAGTCACCGGGAATTATTGCAAGCCTGCTGGGAGCAAAGCGATTACAGCGAAAAACAGGTCCAACAGATCCTCGCCCGGATGGAGCGCATGAGCGAGCAAATCCCGGTGGTCATCAAACAGGCGCACGAGCGGATCATTGGCGGCCGCCAGGTGAAAAACGCAGAGAAAGTCTTGAGTGTTTACGAACTCGATGGGCAGGTGATTGTGCGAGGTAAAGCGGGCCAAGAGGTCGAGTTCGGCAACACCCTGTTTTTGGGAGAAAGCGTTGAAGGGTACCTGCTGGACTGGAAACTCTACGGCAGCCGAACTCCAAGCGAAAATGAACAAATGCAAGAGAGTTTGCAAAGACAGAACCGCTTCAACCTGGAAGAACCCATAGCGGCCATGTGCGCGGACCGGGGATTTGCCTCCCAGCGGGCCCGCCGGCAGTTAGCCCAGGAGGGAATCTACGACGCGCTCTGTCCACGCGATCCGAAGCAGTTGAAAAAACGGATGGAGGAACCACTGTTCAGACAATTGCAAAAGCGCCGGGCCAGCACCGAAGGGCGGATCGGGGTATTGAAGAATCGCTGGCAGGCCGGGCGGTTGCGCAGCAAAGGCTTTGCCAACCGCTCGATCAGCGTAGCCTGGTCGGTACTCTCGCACAACCTATGGAAAGTAGCCAAGATGCTGGCCCAGCAAGACGAACTAAAAACCAAAGCGGCGGCCTAGAGAGCGGAAAAGCAAGGACAATACTTTTTCACAGCCGTACTGTCGGCTCATACAAAGAAAACCAGGCAACCGGACCCCAAAACCAGTATCCTAACGTCATAGGAGAGCAAAGTTGATACTCTCCCAAATGCAAATACCTCTAAAATGAGCGCCTATCAAAAGCCCTCGCAAAAATCACCCTTTTGGGACAGCCTCTATATATGCGGCCAGGGCAAAGGCCAGGCCCTTTGGAGGGATGGGGTTCTGGCGGCAAAAGTCAATGATTGAGGGAATGATCCTCTCGGCCATTTTGGAGGTGTAGTTGAGCGAGAGGGTAAGCAGCTTGTGCTCAATAAAAGGATTGCGGAATCTCTCCAGGACGGCGTCGGTATAATCGGCCGCTTGCCGGTAGGGTATATCCATGCTTGGACAGGCTTCTTCATAGAGCATTCTGCGCAGATAGGAGAGGATGAGGGGGTCTTTCATGCTCTCGCCCACCGTGTCATTGCCGACCAGAAAAGAGGGGGCGATCATGGCGCTGTGGGCCCCGCAGAGGAGACGCATTTTCATTTGGTGCTCGTATTCCAGATCGTCAACGTATCGCATCTGAAAACCTGGAATGTCCTCGGCCGGAAATTTTGCCCGGACGGTGCGCGCCGGATCCTCTATGACCCATAATTTAAACGGTTCACCGATGGAAAGGGCGTTGTCTGTATAACCCAGTTCCCGGTGAAGCTTGGCGCATTCCACGGCGTTGGGTTTTCCCGATATGATCGAATCCACTATAGAGTTGGCAATGATGACATGCCGTTGAAGCCAGTTCTGAAAATCCTCTTCCAGTTTAAAACGGCGGATCAGTTCCTGGATGCAGTCGCGCAGGAGATCGCCGCTGCGGTAGTTTAATTCCGTCGGTACGATGATGAGACCGGATTCCGCGGTTGAGCCCAGGCAGCGGTACCTATTATATAGAAAGAGGGTCAGTTTGGCGGGAAAGGAATGTGGCGGGGTGGCATCGGGAGCATCGGCCGGGTCGATTCGGATGCCGGCTTCGGTCGTTTGCGAAAAAACCAGTTCGAGGGTCGGGGAGGACGCCGCGGTGAGAATATCTTGCCAGTAGGTTGTGGATTTAAATGGAATGATTCTACTCATCGAGGAGACGATGTATTTTTCCTCGATCCTGCCGCCGTTTCGCAACCCTCTCAAAATACTTGTGTAAAGACAATCCTGCCGGGCCAGGCCAAGGGACAAGTCCTCCTGGGTGAGAAGGCCGGGGTCGACCGGCTGGACGGCGATGCCCCGGCCCGCGAAACGTCCGTTGAGGTTCATCCGGTCGATGATCCAGTATAAGAAAGAGCGCAGGAAATTCCCCTCCCCGAAAGTGAGGAATTTCTCCTCGTGCGAGAATGCCTCGGGTGATGGAAGGATGATTCCCCTGGATTCCATCGCTTTTTGGAAATCATCCCGCTCCATCCGAGTTCTAGTCAGTTCGGGGAGATAGTGTCAGTTCGGGGAGATAGTGTTTCAATGTAATTTCATCAGAAAACTCTGCCTTGTGGAGATATCAGTCCTAAGCCAAATGGGTTTATTTCACGATTTCAAAAAAAATTTTACCTTTTTTTTTAAAATCCTTGACAGGGGTAACCAGTTGGTTACTTTGGCTGAAGATAACTATCCAGTTACGTTACCTATGTCAAGAGATAAGAATTACCGCTAACTTGAAACCGGAAAATATTCATTTACCTCATGCGTGAAAAATTCCTTAACCAGCTGATTTCCAACATAACAGCCTGTGTTCGTCTCTTCCTGTTTAACCAATAGGCACGCTATACTATATTAATCAACAAACAACTCAGATTCGATCCTATCATGAAAAATCAAATACTGCGCAAACTCCAATTATTAATCACATTCACTCTCCTGGGGGCAATTCCACTGCTCGCCCAGGGCCAATCAATCGAGGAAGACGAAGATATCCTGACTCTCTCCGAATTCGAAGTCACCGCGGACTCCGTTCAAGGCTGGGTTGCCTCCAGCGGCACCGTGGCCACCGCTGCTGCATCCAAACTGATCGACATTCCGCAGGCGGTCACCATCATCACCCGCGAGTTTCTGGAGGACAATGGTTCCATTGAAGAGCTTGACGTCATTCAAATGGCTACGCCCGGAGTACTTATCAGGAACAGTGCAAATCTGGACGTGGACATCAGAGGCTTCCGGTCATTGGCGAGCGGAGTCGACGGAGTGGTTTCACGGGTGGTTTACAACTATCCATCGATTTTGTTTGAACGAATGGAGGTCGTGAAAGGCCCGGCATCTATGCTTTACGGCTCGTTTGCCACAGCGGGAGGCTTCATCAATCGCGTAAGCAAGAATCCCCAGCGCGAATTCGGCGGATTCATAAGAGGGACCATAGGCACGTCCGATCTTTACGAAATCGGCGTTGACGTGACCGGCCCCATCGACTGGGAGGGCTTCGATGGCAATGTTCAATACCGTATCATCGCCGATATCGTGGAACGGGATAATGTAGCCGGCTATGATGACACCTATGATAAACACCATGTAATTTCGGTTGAGTTCGGCTTCGATCTGGGAAAGACCAGCCGGCTACTCATTGGCTATTGGCATAATGACCGCGACGTTGCGGGGGGGGATCGGGGCATTATCGATCCTTCCACGGCACCGGACGATTCGAACGCCAGCAGGGCCAACCCGGTCAGTTCCGGAGTGCCGCTCCGTGGTTTCGTTTCCGGTCAGGCTTGGACAGAGTTCACTGATTTTCCCGCGGTCATGCAAACACAGGCCGATATTCTGGATATCAATTACACTTCCAATCCTTTTGCCGGGTTCTCCTTCAGGACGCATTTTGTATGGGAACACCGCCAACAGTCCGGCAACCTTTTCGGCGGAACCGGCAACAATCTTGCCGATGTTTACGGTGCTTCATTATCGGCAAATGACGATGATCAAGAGATACTGAACGGGCTTATTGACTTATCGTGGACTGTTAAGAAAGGTGAAAACTTTGAAAACCGTTTTACCATGGGGGCCGAGATCAGCTATATTAACGGTACATTTACCCGCGCGGTAGGGGGTGGAGCGACCGTGGTGCCGATGGTGCCCATAACTGTCGCTAACCTCCAGCCTTATCTGGACCAGCCCTTGCCTGATGTCTTCTGGTCGGATACCGGTGAGAGCGATGAGATCGTAGGTGGGTTTTACGCTCAAAACCGGTTGGGTTTCTGGCAAAATAAACTGCAATTCAACTTTGGCATCCGTTACAACTATATCGGCGGTGCACGGTTGTTTATCCGAACTCCGACGGGGGTGAAAGGCGATTTTCTGACAGACCCTGATACAGGTGAACAAATTGGGAATTTCGATTTCGACGCGAATCAGCGGCATTTTGCCAAGGCGACTTATGTCAGCACTCCTTATGGGTTCGTGGTCAAGCCGATTGAGCAGCTCAGTTTCTTTTACGGATTCAGCGATTCGTTCCGCTCGAACGGGAGCAACACCCTCACCTTTAGCGGCGAAAGGCCGGGGCCGTCCATCAGTGAAGGGACCGAATACGGCGTCAAGTTTGACTTTTTAAAGGGGTTGTCGGGAACCATCAGTTTCTTTGATATTAATGTGACCAACCGCATTACCGGTGATCCCGACCATGTTTGTTGTAAAATCATCCTGGATCCCATTAATAACGAGGGCTGGGAAATGTATCTCTCTTATGCCATGAAAGATTTAACCGTCATGGGCGGCTATTATTCTGGTGATATCAAGGACATAGCAACCGGTTTCCAGGTTGATCGTACTGCCAATAAAACTTTCAACCTGGCTGCCCGTTACCAGGCGTCCAAAGGCAGTCTTAAGGGATTGTATTTTGGCGGCAATTATAGCTGGATAAGCGAGATGCTTGCCAGAGGCGGAACCAGGATACTCCCCGACTACGAGTTGATGGATGTATTTTTGGGCTATCGTTGGGGTGACTGGAAGTTCCAGGTCAATGGAAAGAACATCTTTGATGAAAATTATAACCGGCGTTATGTTCGTCCCAGCCTGACGCTGGTGTCTCCGGGAGAAACCTGGCAGTTTTCCGTAACCCGCTATTTCGGCGCTCGTAGCGTTAAATAATTTCTCGAACCCAATTTTAAATCGAGTTTGTATATTATTGAAATAGCAGACCATTAAAACCTTTAGGAAACGAAAAGGCGAAAGGAGATTCTCCTTTCGCCTTTTTGCGTGATAAATATATAACATCCAAAAAAAAAGATTATGGAATTTCCACAATTACAGCCCCGGGCCCTAAATCGAGAAACCGTGCTTTCCGGCGCCTCTAAAATCGTGGTGGCAGCCCCGTCCGAGGAAAGCGGGATAGCCGAGGCGCGGAAATTGGCCGATGCGCTGCGATCCGTCGTCGATAACGTCGAACTTCTCATCGATCCCGATGCCAAAACCATTACGGCGGCCAGCGGCCCCGTTTTCCTCATCGGCAATCTGGCCAACAGCCTGTGCGTGAAGCAGCTATACTGGCTCTTTTTATGCCTTAGCGACCGCTGGTATCCAGGCCCCGGAGGTTACGAGGTAAGGACGCTGCTCGATCCGTTGGGGACCGGCCACAACATCATCCATGCGGGCTATTCCGATGACGCAGGACTGGCCTCCGCAATGTCCATTCTTCTGGCCAAAATAGGAAGTCCCCTGCCCTTTCTGAGCGAGGTGCAGGCCACGCGTTTTCCCTTGCCGCCGAACGAGGTCGAACGGATACACAAAGAACCGATGCCGTTGATTGACAGCGATATGGCGAAATCCGAAACCGCCGTAGGCAAGCTCTATCTGGGTTATCTTTCGGGGGACCGGGAGCTGCTTCGGGAATCGGCCAAATTCTGGGAGGCGCTGGCGCGTTACGGCGTTCCCCCCGGCGACCACAAAATCAAGGATATGCACCTGCGCACGCCGTGCATCGTCTCGCTCTATCGATTGCTTGAGCAGGCCGGCATGGTGGAGGAAAGATTGCGGCTCCCTGCGCTGCAACTCATCTGGGAATTGGCGCAGAGCGATCAAGGCATTTGCCTCCTTGAGGGACCGACATATCAGAACGAAGGCTATCCGCGCCAGAACCACGGCCTCAATCCCGCTTTTGGCTATATCATGGCGGCGGACTATTTCAACCGGCATCATCCCGAGCTGAAAGAACCCCACCGCTGGAAGGAAATAGCGGATGGTGTCTTCTCTCCCTATAACGACGGAAGCTGGAAACCCATGTGCGACGGCATCACCCACGGCTGGTGGCTTTCACAGCCGGTCATGCTCGATTATGCGCTCTTCGAGCCCGAACATCGTTATCTGGAAAGCGGCGGAGCGCGCCGGGCGGCCGATTGCGTCCTAGCCGTCACTACCAATGAAGGCTGGCTTCCCAGTTCGGGGGACAGCAATATATTGCGGGCTTTCGCCGGTCCCAGCCTGCGGGTGGCGGCAGCCTGGTATGGCGATGGTCGTTATCTTTTTGCCCATGAATTGGCACCCCTCTACCGGCGGCATCATTTGCAGGCTTTTCTCGTGCGCACGTTCTGCACGGATGTGGAGCCGGTCCGGCCGGACGACTGCACCGGCCTCACCATCGTTCCCATGGACCCCCTCGTTTACAACGTCTGGGAAACGAACCCCAAACTGATCAAAGAGCAAGGGCGCTCCGACAAACCGCCCCACGCGCCGATTGAGAAATGTTTCGATAAACTCTCATTTCGCACTGGCTGGGACCCCGACGACGAGTTTCTGCTCATCGATGGTTTGGGGCATTTTTCGCATTCCTATGCCGATGCCATGGAACTCATTCTATACGCCCGTTACGGATTGAGTTTCATCGTTTCGGAACACGGAATACAATACCCAGAACCGGAAAATCATTCCATGGTAACCATCACCCGAGACGGGGAGATGGGCGACATCCCCGGCTGGGCCGAAATCCTAAAGGCCGAATACGATGCCGAGGGCAATGGCTACGTCAGCCTGAGGCTGGAGGATTTCGCCGGAGCGGACTGGGTACGGGAGGTACATTTTCGGCCCGGCGTGGGCGTGGTTATAAACGACACAATCACGGCTACCAAACCGGGCCAATACTCCATCAAGACCCATTTGCGGGTTCCCGGCCACGCCTCGTTGGAGGATAACACGTTGGTCAGCCATCGCCAATCTCCCACTGCCGGAGCGGTCGAATTCCGGTTGTCGGGCCTGTCTTCGGAGGGTACCGCATTCCGGGTCGATGAACAGGACTTGAGCCTGTGGCATCGGACTAGACCGGGATTATCGGAAATTCCACCCGAGAGCTGTAGTGTCACGGCCTGGCGACGGCGTTATCATATTGAGGAGACGTGCCTTTCGATTTTTTCAGGACGCATCGCATTGGCCCTGGAACCGGGGGAGTCCGTTTCTTTTACCCAATTCGCCCAGGCGCTCGGGAAAAATGATGCCCAATATGAGATTGTTCCCGAAGAAGGCGCCGTCACACTTAGCGGGAACGGCCAGTCCTGGAAATTGCCTCTTTCCGGTCGCGGCGAAAGGAAGAAGTCTAGCGATTCCGCGCCCGCCGGGGGGGGTGTGCATCTGGAGACAACAGAGGTCGTCAGTTTTGACGCAGCTATCAATAGCATGGCTCCGGCCGTAGAAGGGCGGCTGGTCTGCGGTTTGCAAAATGGAGTCGTCGCCCTGCTCGACGGATCGGGACGGATCGATTGGGAAAAACAGGTGGAAGCACCCGTGCACGATGTTGCCGCCCTCGCCGTGGAGGGCCAACAGATGTATTTTGTCGGTCATGGAAAAACCGGGCTGACTGCCCTCAATGAACGTGGAGAGACAGTGTGGGCTCGCCAAATCGAACGTGACCCGACCTCCTGCGCTTGGTGGGAGTTGAATTATGCCTCCGCAATTCAGGTTAAAGCATTTAATGCGGGTGGCTCGGCGATGATTGCGGTTGGTTGCGGGGATTTGCAGGTCAGGGGCTTCAATACAGAGGGCGAAAACCTCTGGGGTTTTCTTTATGAGAACGGTGTGCCGGCCCGCATACGGACTCATGATGTTGATGGCGACGGCCTCCCGGAGATCGTCGTTGGGGGCGAGATTATCAGCAATCAGGCGACTTGCCGCATACTGACGCACGAGGGCCGGCTGAAATATGAACTGCCCATCGAAGGTTGGACCAGCAAATTGACTTCTGTGGCTTATGCGAAGGTAAAGGGACGTTCCCTTCTGGCCTGCGGGGCGAGCCGTGGGCGGAACCTGCATCTATATGATCTTACCGTAGATTCCGATGAACGAATCCCCCACCACTTGTTGGAAAAGAAATTGGGCGGCGCGGTCACGGGAGTCGGTCTGTTTCCCGATGAAGAGATGGTAGTGGCCGGTACTTCCCAAGGATTCATTACGGCTTTCAATTTCGATGGAGGCACCCGATGGATTAAGTTGCTGGACAATGGGGTGACGCTCTTGACGGTTCTGGGGGAACATATCGTCGCCTTTGAAAATGATGGCCGCTATTGGGTGTTTTCCAAAAAGGGAGAGAGTCTGTCTGGCGGAAAAACAGGTTCACCCGTGGGGCCCTGGCTCGTCGATAATGATTCAGGCGCAATCATGCTGGCTTCGGACGGGAGGCTTTTGCGCCTGTCTACCTGAGGGAGACAAAAAGAGGAGACGATGTTGTATGGTTGATATAAAGGAAAAGAAACTATCGGTAGTCCTCGTCGGCAGCGGCGCGGTGCGGGTGAATCCACGGAGGGGTGGAACTTGTCAGGTGGTAAGGGTCGGGGGGCGTAATTTGCTCTTCGATTGCGGGCGTTTGGCGGTCCATAACATGACGCAGTTCGGATTTCCGGTCGAGTCGATCGACGAGGTTTACATCAGCCACCTGCATTTCGATCACGTTTGCGATCTGGCGCAGTTGATACTGCTTTCCTGGAACAACGGAAGGAGTCATAAAATGCCCGTCTATGGGCCGCAGGGAATCGCGGATTTTATGGAAGAAGGCATCCGCAAAGCCTATGCGCATGATATTGCCAGTCGTCTTTCCCATGGAAAACTAACCCACGGATTCGAGTGGGATGCGACCGAGATTTCCCGTGATGGCTTGTTAAGAGAGAACCTGAACCCCCAATTCGCCATCAGCACCCTTTCCACTGAGCATGGAGGCTTGAACAATATCAATTATCGCCTCGATGCGGGAAACAAGCGAATCGTCATCACGAGCGACACGGAACCGGACGAGCGGCTGATCGAATTCAGCCGTGGGGCAGATCTTTTGATTGTGGAATGTTCCGGCACTCAGGAGTTCCTCCAGACCCAAGGTTGGGGAGGCTGGCACATGAACCCGGAAGAGGTCGGCCGTCTGGCCCGCAAGGCAGACGTCAAGCAGGTCGTAATCAAGCACCTGGTGATCGAGAATTTTTCCGACGATCCTCAGGTCTCAGAAAAAATGGCGGAAAAAATCAGACACCTTTGTCCCAGCGAAGTCCTGGTCGGCGAAGACGGGATGCGATTCGATTATTAGAACCTATCGTAAGTTAAAACGTCCGGTCTTTCCGCTTGGTAAGGAACCATGATCAGCCGGAAAAATCCTTGAGATCGCGAAGCATAACCTGAGCCGCGTTGTATCCGGGCAATCCCGTAACATTTCCGCCAGGATAGGAAGAGGAACCGCATAGGTAAAGCGAATCGAAGCAGGTTCTGTAATGCCCGGCACCGGGGAATGGGCGGTTATACCCCAGTTGCCCGTTGGCAAAACTGCCTACCAGAAGATCGCCTTCCCTCATGTTGGGGAAACCCCTGAAGGTATCATACGCACTGCGCGTAAAAGATGAAAGAATGGCGCCTTCGAGGTTGGGCGCATATTCGGTCCATAGTTTAATCATGTCGTCGCCGTGGGTATCCTTGTAATCATCCCAATTATGAGGATCCCCATGAAGAGCATAGGGCAGCTTTTCCCACATAAAGGCCGTATGCATGCCATTGGGTGCTTGAGTGGGATCGAACACGGTGGGACTACAACCCCACATTACCGTTTTAGGGATAGTACCTTTCTGATGATGGCGCACTAGATGGCGCACTATTTCCGGAAACTGCTCAAAAGTCTCCAATCCTAGAACAACCATTAAAGCTTCATTGAGGTGGGGATGATTTTCTGCCGCGCGGTAGCGGGGAGGTTCTTTCAGGTTAAGGTAGACACCAAACAAAGGCGCAAGGAGGTTATACTCAAAATTTTCGGCCTTTTTTGCCCAGTCATCAGGCAGTGCCTTGCGGTCCAGCAGTTCGAGAAAAGTCTGTTGAGGATTGAGACTGGATGCCACGAGTTTACTCGCTTTGTAGTAGCGGCCATCGGCGGTCTCCACGCCCACAGCCTTGCCGGATTCCACTTGAATCCGTTTTAGCTCAATATTCGTAACTATTTTACCACCAGTTGCTTCTACAGCGCCAATAAGCGCTTTGGCAAGACGAGCGGAACCGCCACGCGCCATCTGAGGCCGCCCTTTGCTGGCCAAAAGCGCGGGTATATGATACCCGAAACCCTTGCATCGTAAGTCCACCTCGCGCAGACCATTGAAGAATAGCAAGCCCGCCTGCACCGTAGGATGCTTAAATTCGCGCGTGACAAACTCGATGGGTGATAGCTTGCTGGTTTCCAGTAAAAGCCGTCCCTCTGAGGTCTTTTGCAACATGGCCTCTCTCTCGGCCCAAGGAAGGGGCGGAGACTGACTTTCGGGAATGAGGATCTGTTCCACTATCGGCACAAACCGGTCGTGCCACATGACCAGGGTCTCAGCGTCATCCTGGCTGAAACGCGCAAAGGATTCTACCGTCTTTTCTAAGCTGGTCCACCATTCGAGCGCGTCGCCGTTTTTCAGGATAACGGCTGTGTTCAACTCAGGTTCGATGTAATCCAGACCGTGATTTTCAAGTTCCAGCTCTTTAAACCAGGGTAAATGCGTAACACCCGTAACACCCCTATGGAAAAATGAGTGCGTGTTATGAAGAAAGCCGGGATGTTTGGTGTCTTCGACAGTGACAGAGGCTCCGCCGGCAATCGGGCGGCGATCCAGACTCAGGGTCTTCAGCCCGGCTTTTCCCAAATGAGCCTGCGTGATGAGCCCGTTGTGGCCAGCGCCGAGAATAATCGCATCGTATTCTGTGTTATCATCTGAAATATCGTTGCGGATACTATTCATGCTTAGAACAATCTTCGAGATTATAGTTGATATGAGATTATTTAGTAACTAAACAGTTACTTATCAAGTCTAAATTCTCTTATTTAAAAAACACATGAGTAATAAAGGCATTCCGATTCGAGCGACATTGGTAGGCAGTGGACCGGAACGTATTAACAAAAGGCGTAGCGGTAGATGCCAGGTAGCCAGTATCGATGGACAAAATCTGTTGTTTGATTGCGGGCGCAACGCAATTCGCAATTTGATCGATGAAGTCTTTAACACAAACCTGGTGTTAAAATGAAAATTTTGTTTACAGGCGCGGGCGGATTTCTGGGACAAGGGCTGGTCAAGCCTTTTGCTCGGGATCATGATCTGAGGCTGATCGATATTGCTGATTTCGAAACCGGCCATGAGAAACTGATGGGGGATGTATCGGACCTGGATACCGCTTTGCGTTCCGTCGAGGGTGTGGATGCCATCGTGATCGCGCATATGGCTTCGCGTCAGGCGGGCGCTTATGAAAACCCTTCCACTTGTTTCGATGCCAATGTCAGAGGGACCGCGAACCTGTTCTTTGCAGCGAATAAACTTGGAGTGAACAAAGTTTGCCTAATCTCCAGTACGGGTGCCGTTAGCGGAAATCCCGATGGTATGTATCTGACACGTAACCTTTACCCCAAGGGACGCGATATGTACACCCTGACCAAAGCGTGTCAGGAAGTAATCGCGGAACAATACCACCGAATTTGTGGAATCAAGACAGCAGTTCTAAGAGTGGGGGGCATTATCGATACTGACGAAGGAACGAATAAATACGGTATAAAGAAAACCGATCATATAGATGTGCTTGTCGACCGCCGGGATATTGGCACGGTTGCAAAGCTTGCGCTGGAATTACCCAATCTCGAGTATGAAGTATTCTATGTTTACGGATGCCTTGAAGCCGATGAATTTTGCGATGCGGGTTACACCCGAAAGCGCTTGCAATGGACACCACGTTATCAAGCCAAAGATATTGCAAAAAAACTCCATTCAGGAGCAATTTGAAGAAGAAAAATCTAAATTGGCCGATTTTTAAATGGAAAAATTAATCATTGATACAGAAACGGTGCAGGCGCGTATAAGCCGGCACATTTACGGGCATTTTTCGGAACACTTGGGGCGTTGCATATACGGAGGCTTCTGGGTGGGCGAAGATTCCAAAATTCCCAACACAAGGGGTATTCGCGACGACATCGTCGAGGCGCTGCGACGAATCAAGATACCCAATCTACGTTGGCCCGGCGGCTGTTTCGCCGATGAGTACAATTGGATGGACGGGATCGGGCCGAGGGAAAAACGCCCCGTCATGGTCAACACCCATTGGGGCGGCGTGACCGAGAACAATCATTTTGGAACCCACGAATTCATGGATCTCTGCCAGCAGCTCGGCTGTGAAGCCTACGTGGCTGGAAATATGGGCAGCGGGACCGTTCGGGAGATGCAGCAGTGGGTGGAATACCTCAACTTAGGCGGCGTCAGCCCGATGGCGAACCTGCGCGCCGCTAACGGGCGCAAAGAGCCCTGGAACGTGAAATTCTTTGGCGTGGGCAATGAAAACTGGACCTGCGGCGGCAATATGCGGGCGGAGTATTATGCCGACGAGTATAGGCGTTATGCGACCTATTGCCGTGATTTTGCGAACGACGATTTTTCCTTCAGTCGGGATAGCGGCGAGGTCCTCTTGTTCAAAATTGCCTGCGGTCCAAAATCCCGCGACTACAATTGGACGGAGGTGCTCATGGACCGGATATCGCCCCGGCAGATGCAAGGGCTGGCCCTGCACTACTACACCATACCCGGTTCCCCGCGTGCATTGTCTATTCCATATACCGAAGGGCGGGACATCGCGGAGAAGAGGGGTTCGGCCACGGAATTCACCGCCACGGACTGGTTTGCCACCATGAAAAGAGCGCTTATTATGGAGGAGCTGGTAGAGAAACATTCCGCCATCATGGACAAATATGATCCCGAAAAAAAGGTCGCGTTAGTGGTGGATGAATGGGGTACCTGGTATGAATCGGAAGCGGGCACCAACCCCGGTTTTCTCTACCAGCAGAACACGCTGCGGGACGCATTGGTGGCCGGGCTGACGCTCAATATTTTCAACAACCACTGTGAGCGCGTGCGATTGGCCTGCATTGCCCAGACGATCAACGTGCTGCAAGCCATGATCCTCACGGATGAGGAAAAGATGACGGTCACGCCCAGTTATCATGTCTTCGAGATGTACAAAGTGCACCACAACGCAACCCGGCTCCCCATCGAATTGGAGTGCGGTCCCTACCGAAGCGGTAAAAAGGAAATCCCCTCCCTCTCCGCCTCGGCTTCCCGGCAGGACGATGGTAAAGTGCACCTCTCTATTTGCAATTTGCATCCCGATGAAGACAAGGAGGTATCCGTGGAATTTCGCGGACTGCGCCCCCGGTCCGTCAAAGGGCGGATACTCACTTCCGGGTCAATGAACGCCCACAACACATTTGATCAACCAGAGCGCATAAGGCCGGTGGAATTCAGCGAGGCGAGATGCCAAGGGCAGAGTGTTTACCTGAAAGCGCCGGATAAATCCGTCATTGTTCTGGAAATTGACTGAACCCGGCGCCCGGACGGTTTCTAGGTTGCGACCGATTTCTCCTTCAGGGCGTCGGTGACGATTTCCAAAGTCTTTTTGATGTCCTCTTCGGTGTGGGCGCAACTGATGAACCATATGCCCCGGCAGGTCGTGCGGACTCCCCGGCGCAACAAGGCTTCCCGCAGCCGGAACCAGCGTTGGCGGTCATTGTGGAGCACGTAGTCGCGGTAATTGCGTGGAGCGGATTGGTCCGTCACGGTAACCTGAAAAACCGCCCCCGGTCCGCTCACACACAAAGGAATACCCGCGCGCGCACCAAGTTCAGTCAAGCCCTCCATAAGCCGCCGGCCCAGTCTTTGCAATCGTTCGGCATAACCTTGGTCCGTCTCCAGAGCGCCCAAGGCGGCTTTGGCCGAGGCCAGGCAGAGGGGGTTGCCGTTGAGCGTGCCGGCATGGACGACATCGCCGTTGATAATATGCTGCATCAATTCCTCGCGGGCTCCGAGGGCCGCAATGGGCACGCCTCCGCCGAGAGCTTTGCCCAGGACGCAGATGTCGGGCCGCACCCCGCTCCAGCTTTCGGCTCCTCCCAGTCCGAAACGGAATCCGCTTATGGTTTCATCGAAAACGAGCACCGTCCCGTGTTCGTCGCAGAGGTTCCTCAAGTGCTGCAGAAACCCCGCTTCGGGCTGGATGCAGCCATTGTTGCAAAGTGTCGGTTCACAGATAATGGCGGCAATTTCACCACCGTGCCGCGCGAACAGATTGTCCACCGATTCCGGGTTGTTCCACTGGGCCAGGAGGTGGTATGAGGCAAGTTCGGGTATAATGCCCTGGCTCAAATGCCGGGGCGGGGTTCCATCTCCCTCCACGCCGTTCCAGGTATCCGGGGGCGGAGCGACTCCGAAAAGGCCTTCGTCGTTCCAACCGTGGTAGTGCCCCTCGAAGCGGAGAAATTTCCACTTTCCGGTATGGAAACGTGCCAACCGTGTGACCGCGATAAGTATCTCGGTAGCTGAATTGCCGAAACGCACCTTTTCACAAACCGGGATATGTTTTTGCAGAAATTCGGCTACATCGATTTCGAGCCGGGACTGCGCGGCCCAATGGGTTCCTTTACCGGCTTGATCGCAGAGCGCCTTGGCGATGGAGGGATGGGCGTGCCCCAAAAGGAGCGCCCCCTGTCCGATCTGGTAGTCGATGTACTCGTTGCCGTCCTCATCCCACAGGCGGGAACCCCGGCCATGCGTGTGGTAGAGGGGGACCGGCGTTTCCATCAGCCGAATGCCGGAATTGACTCCGCCTGCGATGGAATTTTTGGCCCGATCGAAAAGTTCTTTTGATTGGTTGAATGAGTGATTATTCATGGATTTTTAGCGGCTGTGTCTTCCCGCTCCGATAACGGCGATTTTCATTGTTGGAAACTCAAAACCCCGTCATCCGGCCCGGTTGGGCAGGCTTCCTTGGAGGCATCGAAGCGGCCGATACCGGTGGTTATACGCTTATTGCTCAAGGCATTGAAGCATATGATAAAGGAGCGGCGCGACTTGCCGGAGGTGTTGGCTTGGGAGCCGTGCAGGAGATTACAATTGAAATAAAGAACCGACCCGGGCTCCATTTCGCAGTAAACACGCTCGAACAGCGGTTCCAACTGGGCCATGCGGTTTGGATCGACAGCGGTTTGTTGTCCGATTTTGCAGTGCTCCAGCCGACCCAGTAAATGTGAACCTCTGAGGACTTCAAGGCAGCCATTTTCCCTAGTGGCGGCATCGAGAGCGACGAAGGCGCTTATCATGCGGGGAAAGACAAAACCATTGTTGTACCAATAACCGTAATCCTGGTGCCATTCCCAGGCTCCGCCAGTCTTCGGCTCCTTCAAAATAACCTTGCCATGATAGAAGGAGATTTCCTCGCCGAGCAGAATGCGCACCCGATTGACGATGCCAGGTAAAGTAGTGACGGCCGACCAAATGTCGTCCTTCAACTCGTTCCAAATGGCCAGCCGGACCAATTTCCCCGTCCCGTCAACGGTTGAGCTGCCCTCGGTTTGGACCCGTCCGTTGCCTTCGATGGCATCGGTCAAGAGATTTACCTCATCACTGTTGATGACATCCGGAACCAGGAGATATCCGTCCCGGTGGTATTGGGCTGCTTGTTCTTCGTTTAGTTGCAATGGCATAACATTTTTCCTTCTCGATATTGATTGAAAACAAAATAAGATGTGAATTAAAAAATTACTCTCGAAACCAGCGTTCACCCGGTTTGGCGTAGAGACGGGCCGCCGATTCATTCAAGGTCACGCCGATTCCCGGTTTGTCCGTTATGGCAACTCGTCCTCCTTGAATGATGGGTTCCTCCTCGATTAAATCGTTCCAGAAAGGCACGTCCTGCCCGTGGTATTCGAGGACCGCGAAATTGGCCGAGGCCGCACAAACATGAGCCGCCGCCATCAAACCGAGGGGACCCGCGATATTATGCGGGGCCAGGGATACGCCATAGCGGTCCGAGATGTCGGCGATTTTTTTGGCCTCGGCCACGCCCCCGCATTTTTGCACATCCGGGGCAATGAAATCGATGGCCTGAGCCTCCAGCAGGGGAAGAACTCCGTAAACCAAATAAAGATTTTCACCCGTTAAAATGCGAACTCGGGAAGCTTTTTTGACCTCGGCGATATGCCGCCAGTCTTCCGGCGGGCAGGGGTCTTCCAGCCAATACGGGTTAGTCGATTCGATGGCGTGGGCGATGCGGATGGCGTCGGCCGGTTTGAACCGGAAATGGCAATCCCATGCCAAATCCACGTCGTCTCCGACGGCCTCCCTCACAGCCTGGACCACAGCCTCCATTTTAGCCAATTCTTTATTGGACAGGGGCCGGTGCATCTCGTCTCCGGGTGAGACGACGATATAGTCGAGATCGAATTTCAAGGCATCGAAGCCTTTGTCCACAACCTCCTGAGCCCTCTTGGCGTAAGCTTCCGGCATATAAATCTCCGACGGGCGTTCCCCTTCACCCTCTTTCATCCATTTTGGGAAGCGTTTTTCATGCATGGGCGAAATGCTTGATATATTTTCTCCCGCGTGGCTGTCGGCATATATGCGCACGGAATCGTGAATCTTTCCCCCCAGAAGTTGATAAACGGGGATCCCGTAAAATTTGCCGGCAATGTCGTGCAGGGCCGCGTCCACACCGCTAATGGCATTCCAGATGATGCCCGCGCTGGATCCAGCGCCGCTTCCTTTCCGCGCCAGGTAGCGGATGTTGCGTTCCAGTTCCCGCGGATCGCGCCCGATCAAGAGCCCTTCCATATCCCGCAGGATAGCCGTCAGGCCGGGTGCGGGGAAACATTCTCCGGTGCCGTCGAGGCCATCCTGGTCTGTGTAGAGGCGCACATAGGTATAGTCGAGATTGGCCTCTACGACGGCTGTGGAAAGTCCGGTAATTTTCATATTGAAACCATTCGGGATTGACAAAAGTAACCAACTGGTTACTTCAAAGTGTTATAGTTTTCGACAATGTCAATTGAAATGAATGTGATAGAGAATCATTGGCCCCCCCTTGAAGGGACGCTGGAAGAAATTGTCGGCCGACACGAAAATCCCATGGGTGCGCTCGCGAATGGCGAAACACCTGCCATTATTCTGCTTGGCGCCTACCGGCAATCCCAGTGTACGCAGTTGGTAGATCGTTTTTACGAGCGCAATTTGGTGGAGAACCTGCCCCTACCAGGCGAAACTATTCCACCAGAACCGGCATTAAAGCGGGTCGATATTGGAACCAGCTTGGGAAATATAGGAGAGCAGCCGGAAGCATTTTTTACCAGAGCCCGAGAGACTCATGCCTTATTTCAAACCCTTTTTGAGGGATTGGATAATCCCGTTGAACTTCTTTATAATGCACTCAGCGCCCTTTCTCCGGGTAAAACGGCGAAAACAGCCCGCGAGCCCGATGGCCGTTTGTATGGGCCCGCCATTTTCCGATGTCATATGCCCCATGCCGGGTATCCACCGCACATTGATTCGGTCCGGCAGAGGGAAAAGCGCACCGGATATGCCGTCCACCGTTTCGAGCGTCAGTTGGCGGGTATACTTTGCCTGCAAACACCGGATCGGAGCGCGCATAGTTGCGATGCCATCCAATACCGGTGCACCTGGAACGAGGAGTTGAGCCGTTTATTGCAGACCGAATGGACCGGCCGCGAACAGGTCATGAAAACCTCTTTTAACCGCGAGCCTTTCAACCGGTTCATAGCGGAAAACGGCATTCCCTCCTGCCGGGTAGTCCTTTCCCCCGGCGATATGTATTTTTTCAATACCGAATACCTGCACGAAGTGCCCGCTTTTAAGGGAAACCGCGTCCGTATTGTGGAAGCGACTTTTTTTGGTTACTCAAGAGGCGATCCCGATATATTCGTATGGTCGTAATAATTCGGGAAAGAGGTTTTTCCTAACAAATCATGGAAAACGTGAATACAGGCAAAAAAAAATCTGGCAGTGCGTTAGCCATCCACGGCGGTTCCAGGGCGGTCGCCGGCAATCCCACCGACCTTTGCCAGTGGCCGATTATCACAGCGGAGGATGAGGAGGCGGTTTTAGGTGTTCTCCGAAGAGGAGCAGCGATTTCCGATTGGGACATCAGCACGAAATTTGAGGAAGAGTTTTCCCAATGGCAGGGTTGCCGCCATGCCATTACCTATCCCAATGGGACGGCGGCTATATTGGCCGCCATGTACGGGTTGAAAATCGGGGTGGGCGACGAGGTCATTTGTCCCAGCATCACGTTTTGGGGAAGCATCCTGCAGTCCTACTCACTCGGGGCAACTCCCGTTTTTGCCGACATCGACCGGCAAACCCTCTGCCTCGATCCGAAAACCCTGGAGGCCTGGATTACACCTCGGACAAAAGCCATCGTGGTGGTCCATTATTGTGGGCATCCGGCCGACGTGGACGCCATTATGGAAATTGCGGCAGGCAGGAATATAAAAGTGCTGGAAGATGTTTCCCATTCCCAGGGAGGGCTTTACAAAGAACAAAGGGTGGGTTCATTCGGGCACGTTGCCGCTACCTCGCTGATGGCCCAGAAATCCCTGGTTGCCGGGGAGGGCGGAATGGCCTGGACGGAGGATCAGGAAATCTATGACCGTATGGTGGCCTGGGGCCATTACAACCTCTTCAAACCGGATATCGAGACGGACTATCTGAGGAAGTATGCCGGTTTGCCATTGGGTGGAAACAAGGGCCGGTTGAACCAGATGTCAGCCGCCCTGGGTCGTGTGCAACTAAAGCAGTACGATAAACGCTGCGCCGAAATCCGCAAGGCCATGAATTATTTTTGGAATCGCATGGAAGGCATACCAGGTGTTTATGGGCATCGCGTGGATGAAGGCTCCGGCAGCAACATGGCCGGATGGTATTCGCCCAAAGCACATTTTCGATCAAATGAACTGGGAGGTCTTTCCCTGACCGCATTCTCACGCGCTGTCCGGGCCGAAGGGAGTGCCGTAATGCCCGGCTGTAACTTGCCGCTCCATTTGCATCCCGTTTTTATCGATGCCGACATTTACGGTCACGGCCGGCCTACCCGCTGTGCTTTTTCCGAGTCCCCGATTCGCCAGCCGGCGGGAAGCCTTCCGGTCAGTGAATCGATAAACGCGAGGGTTTTCGGGTTCGAACTTTTTGTCCACTTTCGGCCCAAGGAGATAGACGAGCATGTGGAGGCTTACCGCAAGGTGGCGTTTAATTACAGGGAACTGTTGGCCGACGACCCCGGTGATGGGGCTGGAATAGGAGCCTGGAGCGGCTCTTTCGGCTGATGAGCCATGTGGTATTGAAGCCCGCCTTGAGCGCTATTGCAAAAATCAAAAAACGCTTGTCGACGGTATGCGCGCTTTGGGGTTTGAATGCCTTTTGCCGAGAGAGTGGCAATCCCCGTTCATCACCTCCTTTCTTTATCCCCATGACGAAGCGCTCACTTTCCAGCGATTTTATACTGAATTGAAATCCCTGGGGTTTGTTATCTACCCGGGAAAAGTTACCACGGGAGATACTTTCCGCATTGGAAATATCGGAGATATAGACCCGGTAGATTTTCAGGAACTGATTAAAGCGGTCAAAGAATCGATGTATTGGAAGCAAATGAATCAAAAATAACCTAATGAATCCATGATAAGAAAATGGATCGATGGAGCGGGCCGCTGTGATGGCTGCCGGGACCTTTTCGTTAGCCTGCCATTACCCAATGGCGTATGGTGAAGCGGAAACGGACTTAGTTGGGCTAGAGGAGGCAAACCCCGCCCAAGGGCGTCCGAATGTGGTATTCATAATGAGTGATAACCACGGAGCATGGCAACTCGGGTCCTATGGCAATTCTGACATTCATTCTCCTAATATCGACAAACTTGCAAAGGACGGAATCCGGTTTACGAGAGCGATTCGCACGGACCGGTGGAAATACGTCTGGCGTTACCAACAGCCGGATGACCTTTTCGATTTGAAAAACGATCCAGGTGAATTGCAAAATATTGCGGAGGATTCGTCGCATCAAGATGTTGTCGCCGGGCTGAAAAAACAACTGGAGGCGTTTTTTTGACAAATACGCCGATCCCAAATACGACATTGTCCATGGCGGAACGTCAAAAACATGGCGACCCCCGTTTGTGGAACCCGACCTTATTCCGGCCACTGACTAGACCCGATATGACGATTACGAAAATTGATCGGATTTACTCAACGGCCTCACTCCGCCAGCCCCTGCTTTGTTGATCGTTCGTTTGGTCGAATTTAACCGAACCTTGTGTTTGACTGTTTCGTGGATGATTTCTCCTCGGTAGCCGTGGATTCTGCGGATCATTAGGCGGGCTGCCACCTCCCCCATGCCGAAGCTGGGTTTTACGATTGTATTGACGGTAACGCCTTGGGGTATGCTTTGGTTGTCGTGCAGGAGCATGACAAATTGCTTGCCGGGGTCGCGGCCCCAGGTGGTTCCTTGAAAGACATCGTAAAATCCGGAATCTTCCAGGGGCACGCCGATGATCAGGTGCCCGCTGATTTTGCGTTTTTTGAATTGGTTCAGTTTGGCCAGAAAATCCCGGTTGTTGCCATGGGTTATATCTACTATGAGCCGGTCTTTTCCCCCTAATCCTACTTCGAGTCCTTGTAAGCGGGCAAAGGAGGGTACGGTGGTGTTTCCGAGGAAGTAGATGGGCCCTGCGGTCTGCTTGCGCAAATGTTCTCCCACTTGTTGAAAGGAGGCGAAGTAATCGGGGGTGACTGAGTCGACTTGCACCGCGGGGGTGGGCCGGCAGGTGACCAGGGGCAGTCTTACGGCTTTCAATCGTTCCATCCAATGGCGGTCGTTATCGAGTAGAAAGGTGTCCATGCCCGAGTGCCGGGTGATGATGCCGGCAAATTTTTGACCGGTCAGGGTGGGTAAGATGTCTCTGCGGATTCTAAAAAAGTTCTTGGGTCCAAAGTCGGCCACCTGAAAGCCTTTCTGTTCGGCTACATTGCGCACGCCGCTCAAGAACAGGCTGTTGGTCGGGTCGGATATTTCGATATCGGCAAAAACGCATATCACGTTGTTGTTGGAGTCCCATCCTTCGACATATACACCGCTGCCGCGCCGGCGCCGGACCAGCCCTTTGCGTTCCATTTTATCGAGGCTGCGTTCGATGGTGGATTGGCTGACGTTGTAGTCGGCCCTTAACTGGCGCACGCTGGGTAGACGCTCCCCGGGGGTCATTTTATCGACCTTCCGCAGCAAGTCGTCGTAGATTATCTGGTATTTGGGAACATAGTTCACGATCAAAACAGGGACAACCTGGCCGGTTTTATGTTAAGGCCAAGACAAATCTTATTCTCGACGCCATTTGTTTTTTATTGAGAAAATCAAACCATAGGCTTGACAATTGTAAGGTTCAATCAAAAACTGAAGCTTTCCTCTTTCCTGTAAGAAATTGAATTCTTGAGAGATTTTCCCTTCCAAACCCAACCTTACCTTCCCCTCCAATCCAGTAAACCTCAATCAACTGCTAGAGCCATGAACAATACACACCAGTCAGAAACTAATCCTGTTACCCACCCACTGCCAAAAGGCTTCTCATTTTCAGCCTTTTTTTGTTTTCTTTCCCTAATTTGCCTTATGGCCCTCCCTCAAAACGTCTGGGCCGGCGATATCAACGGAACGGCTGTAGATGCCAATAATGGATCGTTCTTGCCAGGGGCGAGCGTCCGCATAACAGAATTGGGACGCACCACTGCTACCGACCGCAGCGGTGAATTCCGTTTTACCAATGTTGCCGGAGGCAGTTACACTCTGAGCATTCGCTACATCGGTTACGATGCGGCACGGGATACAGTGCAGGTGCCCGCAACCGGTTCGGTTTCCACCAGAATTTCTGTTGGAGGAGAAATTGCTGAGCTGGAAGGGTTTACGGTAGAAGGCATGCGTGAGGGCCGCTCCCGCGCCTTGCAGCAAAAGAGGACCTCCACGGGCATCCGCGATATCATTTCGGCCGACTCCATCGGTAACCTGCCCGACCAAAACGTGGCCGAAGCTCTCGTGCGGCTGCCAGGTATTTCCCTCGGCTTGTCCCAGGGGGAAGGCCGCTTTGTCTCCATTCGCGGCGTCGAGCCGAACCTGAACAACGTGACCATCAATGGGGCCAGCGTAGCCAATCCCGGCGTTAACGGCCGCCAGGGTCGTTCCATGCCGCTGGACGTTATCGGCTCTTCCCAGGTTTCCCAGCTGGAGGTGATTAAATCGGTGACGCCCGGTATGGATGCGCAGGGACTGGGTGGAACTGTCAACCTGGTAACGGCGAGCGGGTTCGATAAAGAAAAGTCCTTCCTCTATGGAAGTATTGAAGGCGGCTACAACGATATGGTCGAGGATACACAGTATTCGGTTCAAGGAACCTATGGAACGACATTTGGGCCGGACAAGAAATTCGCCATGGCCGTATCGGGCAGCTATGAGTGGCGCCCCTATCGAAACGAGCACGTCATTTTTGGCTGGACTGAGACAGAAGACGAAATAAGTGGAAATGATTTTGTGGTTCCCACTGTTTTGGAAATTAATCCCGACCAGGGAAACCGCCGCCGCTACGGTTTCAATGGCAAGTTCGAATACCGGCCCGACCCTGATACCGAAATTTATTTAAACGTCGTCTACAATAGTTTCGTGGAATGGAATACCCACATCGAAAGCAAGCTGGAAGCCGACGGGGACTTATTTTGTGTGAATGCTGATTGTTCTCAGGGTTTTTGGGATGCACCGGAAGCTGATGTGCACTGGAAAAAGTGGACACGAGATTCTCCTAAATGGAGAATCGAAGCATGGGAAGAAGACGCTTTAGTATAGAGTTCAAAAATGAGGCAGTTCAACTGATGATACTCGATGGTCTGAGCGCCACCGAGGTATCGACCAAACTTGGGGTCAACACCAACCAATTGTATAGGTGGAAGAGGCTCTATCTGGACGATCAGCAGGGCGAAGCCACCTCAAAGCGACAGAGCAGTCCGAAGGAGATGGCGGCCGAGATAGATCGTCTTCGCAAAGAGCTGCGCCGCTCGGAGCGGATCAACCAGATACTAAAAAAAACGGTGGGCTACTTTGCCAAGGACGAACAATGAAGTACCAGTTTGTCAAAGACAACGAGGGGCGCTTCAAGATCGAGGAAATATGCTCGGCGATGGGGATTTGTCGCAGTGGCTATTACTGCTGGAGGCACCGAGCGCCCTCGGCCCGGCGGATCGAGGACGAGGGAATCAAGGGGGCGATCCTGAAGGTACACAAAGAGGCCAAGGGCCGCTATGGGCATCGGCCAATGCACCGCCATCTGAAGGATGATGAGGGCATCGATTGCGGCCGTGACCGGGCTCTGCGTCTGATGCGTGAAATGGGAATCAAAAGCACCCAGAGTAAACGCTTTAAGCCATTAGAAACCAACAGTAACCATCCCTATGGTTACAGCCCCAATGTGCTTAAAAAGCATGGCCAGCCGACCCATATCGACGAGGTCTGGGTGGCGGACACGACCTACCTACGGACCCTGGCCGGTTGGATGTACTTGGCCACGGTGATGGACCTGTTCAGCCGACGCCTGCTGGGCTGGAGCGTTTCCAACCACAACGACGCGAAGCTGGTTGGCAAGGCCCTCAAAGCCGCGGCCATGACCCGCGGCACACTGCGCACCGGGATTATTCATCACAGCGATCGGGGCAGCCCCTACGCCAGCGACGACTATCAGAGGCTGGTCTCTGAACTAGGCATGAAGCCGAGCATGAGCGCCCAAGGCAACTGCTACGACAACGCGGCCATGGAATCGTTCTACGGCCGCTTCAAGACCAGCACGATTCGAGGCCGCCACTTTGCCGACGAGCGCGAACTGCGATCAACTGTCTTCGAATACGTGGAAATCTTCTACAACCGATATCGCAAACATTCCTCTCTGAGTTACCAAAGCCCAGTCCAATTCGAGGAAAATATTTGCCCCCCATGGGGGGCAACGAGAAAACAAAACCCTTTACCAAAACAAGCCGCCTGACACACTAATCAATAAACAATGAATATAAGAGAATCCCGTGTCCAACAAATCCAGTACACGTCACTTCGCACCGACCAGAAATTGGTCAACGCCACCTTTGGTGGAAAGAAAACCTGGAACAACCTGACCGTATCGGGTGAATTTACTTACTCCTTCGCCAGTGAGACAGACCCCTTCAACCATCACACTCAGTTCCGGGGGCGGGCCAGGGGGAGTCAATTCGTTTTTCGGGATGGGGATACGCCGTATTCTGATATCAACGGGGTTGCCTTTCCTCCGGAAATTGGCGATAACGGAACTGTTGGCCCGGGTGGAGATCTTCCCATCTTATTTGATACAAACAGCTTAGAGTATGTCTGGACGACCGGGGCTGATATATACGCTGACACGACACGTTATGAGCACCGCCGTAATCGGGTCGAAGGTTCCAGTAGCGAGGAAACTACCTTGATTCCAAGAGTCGACGTCCAGTGGGACAGCGACAACTTCCTGGGAACGGGTCATACCGGGTTTTTCAAGGTCGGTTTCAAATACTTCGACCGGGACCGTTTTGTCGATGACGACTCCTTTCGTCCGGTGGACGGGGACCTGCTCTTGAGCGATAATCCAGCCTTTGTCGGGCCGGGTCAGAACGTCCTCTCCTACAATACCGGTTTCGATTACAATTGGGATCCTCTCTTCAACGGCCATTTTGGCGGACGGGGCACCCCGGATGAACTCCGCCAGCGCACATCGCCTATAACCGGTGAGCCTTTCGAAGTCGATGACTCGGAATCGGTGGAGAACAGTCTCGAAGATGACTACAAAATCGGCGAGAAAATCACGGCTTTATACGCCATGGGCAGTATCGATATCGGAGAAAAATTGACCATAATGGGCGGTTTCCGATTTGAAAAGACCGATGTTGATTTAGTTGCCAACCAGTTCAACGCACTTGGAAATAATCCCTCCGATATCGATTTGAGCAGTTGCACAGATTCACTGGAGGGCGAATTCTGCGCTCAAAAGACTGTCAGTAAATTCGATTATGACAACTGGATGCCCAACATTCAGATGCGCTACGAGTTCACCGATAACCTGATCTTGCGGGCCGCCTTTACTTCGACTATCGGCCGGCCGGCCTTCGAGGACGCGGCCCCCATTTCCCAATTCGAAGCGGAAGATCCGGTTTTTGACGTTGGGAATACTAGCAACGTACCTGACGAGTGGGAAAGATTCACCGTCCGTTTGAGAAATCCCAGCCTCAAACCGTATGAATCCAACAACTTCGACGTTTCACTGGAATACTACCTGCCCTCCGGCGGTCTGCTCGCCGTCGCCTTCTTTCACAAGGCCGTTGACAACCCGATCTTCGAGTTCAGTTTCGACATTAGGGGGGATAGAACGGGATTTGATTTCGATGGAGATGGAGTAACAACCAGGACTATTACCGTTGCCGAGATGGAGGAGGTTTTTCTCCGTGTGACTAACTCTACGATTAACAAACTCGGTGTTAATGACGATCAAAGAATTGAAAGGCTGCGATTGAGAAGAGGTCAGGAAAACGCCTCCAGCGGCACCATAACGGGCGTCGAACTGACCGCGCAGATCCCCTTCACATTCCTTCCCCAACCGTTTGACGGATTTGGAGTTGACGCCAATGTCACCCTAATCGACTCGAGTATAGATCTAACTGGCACCAACCTCTTAAAGTTTCAGCCAGACCGTGAAGGTCTAGACATGCCATTCTTCAGACAACCTGACTGGATTGGCAACGTGTCGCTCTGGTACCAGAAGGGCCGCTTGTCCGGCCGCATAGCGGTACGCTTCCAGGATAGCCAGTGGGATGAAGCAGAAGATAGCGCATTGCTTGATGCCTGGAGCGCCGAACAGACCTTCTGGGACGCACAGATCGCCTACCGGTTCAATGACAACTGGACATTCTATGCAAATCTACAGAACCTTACCAACGAGACCGACGACCGATGGACGGGTAATGTTCCCAGCCGCCTCGCAGATCGCGAAGACTTCGGCGCGACCTACCGTTTTGGTCTTCGCTGGAATTACTAATTTGATTTAGCGCGGCACAACACAGGCGATTTTAATTTGACCAGCCCTTTACGGTAACCCCGTGAAGGGCTGGTTTACATTTATCCATTCACCATATCCCAATTTAATAAATAGCGCTGTTTGGATGACAAATTTAATCCTCTACCATGTTTAAGTATTTTTGCTAATGCGAATCGTTAATTTCTTGAATCCTGGACTGTTGGTGTTCGGTAATGGATGCGTAACCCGGTGCGCGGAGGATATTTTGTCGAGGAGACTTAAATCCGTTTTTTTGGTAACCGCCAATCCGGTTGCGGAACTTGCCGATCCCCTGTTAAGCGCCCTGGAAAAGGGCGGCGCAAAAACAACCGTTTTCAGCGAAATCAATACGGAACCTTCCATCGGCATGTTGGCGGATGCATTGCAGGCGGCTAAAACTGTCATGCCCGATGCCATTGTCGGCCTGGGGGGCGGTAGTCCCCTGGATGTTGCCAAACTGTTGGCAGCCCTGCTTGGCTCAGAGCAAAAGATTGAAGACGTTTTGGGAATCGGTTTATTAAATAGCAGAAATACCTATTTGGCCTGCATCCCGACAACTTCCGGAACCGGTAGCGAGGTATCGCCAAATGCGATCCTTCTGGACGAAAGGGACGGCCTCAAAAAAGGAGCCGTTAGCCCATTTCTGGTCCCGGACGGCTCCTTCGTCGATCCTCTTCTAACGGTTACTGTTCCACCGCCCGTAACCGCATCCACCGGTCTCGACGCAATGGTCCATTGCATTGAGGCCTACGCCAATAATTTCTCACACCCAACAGTCGATATTTACGCCATCAAGGGCATTCGGTTGATAGCGGCAAATCTCCGGCGGGCGGTTGATAACGGCAATGACATCGAAGCGCGAACCCAGCTATCATTGGGAAGTCTTTACGGAGGAATGTGCCTCGGTCCGGTCAATACGGCGGCCGTCCATGCCCTCGCCTATCCTTTGGGAGGGGAATTCAAAATCGCCCATGGAGTATCCAATTCCATGCTTCTTCCCCATGTCATCGAATACAATCTGGAATCGGCCGTTGAACGTTATGCCGATATCGCGGCGGCCATGGGCGTGGAAGAGGGTTCCAGTTCGGAAGAAACGGCCCAAAGGGGTTTACTCAGGATGAAGGAGCTTTCCCGGCAATGCGGAATCCCGCAACACATGGCGGAACTGGGCGTACCATTAGAAGCCATTCCCAAACTTGCCGCTTCCGCCATGACGGTGACGAGGTTATTAAAGAACAATCCCCGTGAAATGACCGAAGAGGCCGCTTGCGCTATTTATAAAGCGGCTTATTGATAACTCCTAAATTTAATTTAATATAATTTATGATGCTAACTGAAAAGAAGAAAAAACACAGCGGCGTAATCGTGCCCATGGTAACGCCCTTTACCGCTAATAGAGAACTCGATGAGAAAGCCGTCTGCCGCTTGATCGAACACATCCTGGGCGGTGGATGTCATGGTATCTTTGTCCTTGGGACCACCGGGGAAGCCCTTTCCATGCCATTTTCAATGCGCAAGCAATTGATCAGCCTGGCGGCAAAAGAAGTTGGCGAAAAGGGACTTTTTTATACCGGTATTGCGGACAATTGCCTGGAGCATTCGCTGGAGTTGGCGCAACATTCCCATGATTGTGGAGTCGATGCCGTGGTGGCCCATCCGCCCTTTTACTATCCCGTCAGTGAAGACGTATTTTACGACTACTACGAAGAGCTGGCCAACCGGGTGGAAAGTCCTCTTTTAATTTATAATATTCCGCAAACGACAAATTTGTCAGTGCCGTTGGATGTATTGCAAAAATTGCATGAGCACCCCAATATAATAGGCATTAAAGACTCCGAGTTCAATGCCGAACGTTTGAGTGAACTCAACAACCGTCTTGGGAAAAAAGAGAACTTCGCCATATTGGTAGGTTGCACATCTCTTTCCTTAAGAGTCCTCAACGAAGGTTCCGACGGCCTTGTTCCAAGTTCCGGAAATTTTGATCCGGAAGGCGCAAGCCAACTCTATGAAAGCGCCATTTGCGGTAATACGGAAGAGGCGGCGGCGGCACAAAACCGAATGAACCAGGTAATCGAAGTTTTAAGAAAAGGAAGAAATTTACCGCAAACCATAGCCGCATTGAAGACGGGTTTGGATTCGCTAGGCTTGTGCGGAAAAACAGTCTTGCCCCCCCTAAAATCCCTCGGCGAAGAGGACAGCCGCACCGTTGTCGATGACCTTCAAAAATTGGTAGTGTATTAAGTAGGAATGGTGGCTAATTCTTGATTATATTGATGAATGAAAAGTCTCAGACAGGTTTCATGCATACTCTTAAGCTTGGAAAAGGAGAGGGTTTTGCGTGTGAAACGACCCAGTCGTTGGCGCAGGGTATTGTTCCATCGTTCCACATGGGCCGTTTCACCGGTTTCTTTTCCCACGGATCGGTTATGAGGAAAGACTTCATCATAAGTGCTCCAAAAGTCGCTGTAGGTGGCACATCTTTTGTAGGCCCGTGGCAGACGCTCGTAAAGTTCCCGGCAACGATACCAATCCCGAGGCCCAATGGCATAGGAGAGGATTTGACGGGTGCGTCGGCAAAGAGCGATCCAAACCCATTGGGCATCGCTCTTGCGCCCCACAAAAGACCACAGTTCGTCCAGTTCAATGACATCATGGCGGCGGGCCGCAAGAATCGTGCTTTTGAGCGGTCGCAGCGATTGTCGTTTTTTTTAACCAACTCAAAACGGTGTTGGGACTCACCCCGAAGGCGCGCTGTAAACCGCGTAGACTGCTGCGTTCCTGATAGACTCGAAGGATCATTTCTTTTTGCTCTTCGGTGTATTTCACTGTGGGGTTTTCGCGGCTTTGTTTACCACAATCATGGCAGCGGTAGCGCTGTTTATGGTTGGGCGTCTTGCCAAATTTAATGATATTTTCACTTCCACAGTGCCGACAATTAATAATTTTAGTAACCATGCACTAAGAATAAACTGCCTAACGCTATTTGTACAGCTAAAAATACAAAATAACATTCTTTTTTTATACACTACCCAAAAATTGGGTGAATTCAATGCTATAGTCTGAACAATCCGCATGCGGGTTTTCACATCCCGCCAAACTAGCTGGACACGATCCAGTTTAATAAAATGATTGGAATCATCGCCGACGATTTGAGTGGGGCGGCAGAGATGGCCGGGTTGACATTTCGTTGCGGGCTTGAAGCCGTTGTCTGCTTGCAACCCGAATCAGAAAATTTGCAAAGCGATGTGCTCATTTTGGATACCGATTCGCGAACTCTTTCAAAATTGGAGGCTGCCGCAAGGTTACGTAAAACTGGCAGAGAACTTCGGAAGAAAAATCCCGACTGGATTTATAAAAAAGTGGATTCGGTATTTCGCGGAAACATCGCCATCGAGCTGGAAACTTTAAGCGATGTGTGGAAATTTAAGAGCACTCTTTTAATTCCAGCCAATCCTTCGCTGGGCCGAACCATCCGCGACGGCCGCTATTATATTCATGAACGGCTCCTGGAAGAAACCGATTTTGCGGCTGAACCTGAACTTAAAAAAGTTACATCGGATGTTGTCAAACTATTGAATCCTGCCATTGCCGATAAAGCTGTTTCGGCAAAATCGGGAGATTCCGTGTCGGATGGGAAAATCGTAATTGGAGACGCGCACTCGGCTGATGATCTGATTGGCTGGGCGGAGAAACTGGAGGACGATATCCTGGCGGCCGGCGGATCCGATTTCCTGGCCGCAATCCTGGAAAAGAGAGGTTTTCAGCTGACTACCCGAACATTATCAAATCAATTTAAATGGCCCCGGCAAACTTTGCTGGTTTCAGGCACGGCGTCTTCGGCCGGACGGGAAAGGATCAATCAAGCGGAAAGAGAAGGTATTCCCGTTTGCCGTATGCCGGAAGAGCTGATGGAGCCAAAAAGCAACAGCGATGAATTTTTGGAAGGATGGCAAAGGCAAATTTCGGCCTGTCTTCGAAAAAGAAAGCTTGTCATTGCAGCCATTGGGCTTCCACGGTCGAATGATCCACTAGCCCCGTCGAGAATTATTGACCATTTATTGGAACTGACAAAAAAACTGCTCCATGAACAAAAAATCGAACACCTGTGGATTGAAGGAGGAGCTACCGCCTCCAGTATCATACGCGGGCACAACTGGAATTTTCTAAAAACGTTGCATGAATGGGAGAGAGGCGTTGTGTCATTAACAACGGGAAATAAAGACGAACCGATCCTGACGATCAAACCGGGCAGTTACCCTTGGCCAAAGGATGTATGGAAAGGATAGTGTTTTTTAAATCGTGAATATATCAAATAATTATAGACCTTTAATTGCCATTACCATGGGTGACGCGAGCGGAACCGGGCCGGAATTGATCACGATGGCCCTGGCAAAACCCGAAGTCATCGCCTTGTGCCGCCCGGTCGTTATCGGGGAAGCTAAAACAATGGAAGAGGCATTCAGGATTACCGGAAAGCCGGGAGTGATGAGAAAAATTCATAATTTGGAGGAGGCTCAATTTGAGGAAAATTTTGTCAATGTACTGGATATGGAAAATATCGACACGGATAAACTCAAACGCGGTGAAATTAATCTTATGGCAGCCACAGCCGCGTTTGCATTTATAAAGTTTGCGACCGAGCTTGCCCTGGAAGGAAAAGTCGCCGGTATCGTTACTTCGGCAATTAACAAAGAGGCATTAAACAAAGCCGGGTTTCACTATGACGGCCATACCGGTTTGCTGGCGGAGTTGTGCGGCAACCCTCCGGTGACTATGATGCTGGCGGCGGGTAATTTGCGCGTCAGCCATGTCAGCACTCATGTATCGTTGAGCGAGGCCATTGGCCGGGTACGGCCGGATCGAATTTTACAGGTGATCGAGCTGATGAATAAGGGCATCGGCGATCTGGGCATTGCAAATCCGAGAATTGCCGTGGCCGGGCTCAATCCCCATGCCGGTGAAGGCGGACTTTTCGGGAATGAGGAAAGCGAATATATTGCTCCGGCAATCGAGGAAGCCTGCCGAAAGGGTATCAACGCCTCCGGTCCTCACCCGGGTGACACGGTATTTTTTCAAACAATGGAGGGGGAGTTTGACGGAGCCGTGGCAATGTATCACGATCAGGGCCATGTGGCCGCCAAAATGCTGGGGATTTGGAAAGGCGTGAATATAACTCTCGGCCTACCGATTATACGCACTTCAGTGGAGCATGGCACCGATTTTCAAAATGCAGGGAAAGCTAAGGCTGATCCGAGAAGTCTTGTTCAGGCTATAAAACTGGCCACTATAATGGCAAAAAATCGCCGCCTGTGAAGTCCTCCTAAGAATATCACGTCATGGCAAGGCTGCCCACTTCCCCTTCCCGGCTGCGCAGTGGACGTTCAGTACCGTGTTTTGAATTTTCCGGTTTCGGCTCGGAGTCATAATCAATAATGCAGCAGAGGCGGCCTTTGTCGGAGTGATTGGCTGCTGAGGCGTGCAATGTCAACACGTCGAAAAACAGGACATCGCCAGGTTTCATAACGGCGTAAATAATTTGACCTGAATCGATCCCATCTTCTTCGATCATAAAATCCTCACCGTGATGGTGCTTGATCAAACCATTTTTATGGGAACCGGGAATGACCTCAATGCACCCGTTTTCCCTGGTTGCTTCATCAATGGCCATCCAAACGGTGACCTGGCGCTGGTTCATGTTATCCCAATAGGCCCAATCCTGGTGCCAGGGTTTGCGCCTGCCGCCGCGAGCCGCCTTGAAAAACAATTTGCTGGAATGATAATAAATTTCAGAACCAATCAGTTTCTCCACAATATCGAGGATTTTGTCGCTTCCGGTAACATTGCGGAACGCCTCTTCATTCCACCACGGGTCCTTCACCGCACGCAAAGTGGAGCGCGCGGGCATTCCATCGGTTTCAATTCTTTCAATCTCATAACGAGTTTTTCCTTTGATAAAATTTTGAAATCCACCATCTTCAGCCTCTGTATCAATCCTTTTACGCAGGTCTTGAATAGACTGAATTTCCTTCATGCTTAATAGGTTTCTTATGAGAATGAAGCCGTCCTCATTGTATTGCTTTAATATATTATTTTCCATGGTAAATAGTTTCTGGTAAACCAGAATTTTAACAACCGATTTTGGTTATTCTAAATTAATGTAATATCACAATCGTTCATAAAGCGTCAATCCAAAGAGTCGGATATATTTATATTACTTTCATCATAAAAAAAATATTCTGGACAGCGCCATCAATCGAAGGCAAATTGGAATTACCATTACAATGAGTAAGCAACCTAACCTATTAATCATTTGGACCGATCAACAAAGGGCCGATACTTTAGCCTGTTACGGCAATGATTACATAGAAGCGGCCCATATTAACAAACTGGCCGAAACGAGTTTTGTATTTGAAAACGCGTATTGCTGCCAGCCAGTTTGCACGCCGTCTCGGGCCAGCATCCTGAGCGGGCTTTGGCCTCATACTCACGGGTCGGTAACAAACAATATTCCGCTCGATAGCGAGGTGAAAACTATCGCTGAAATGGTGAGTGAAGATTATAATTGCGCCTATTTCGGCAAATGGCACCTGGGCGATGAAGTTGTGGCGCAAAGAAATTGCAAGGAATGGATCAGCATTGAGGATGGCATATACCGGCCCCATTACTCTAAACCGGAATACCTGGAGCTGCGCAGTTCCTACCATCATTTCCTGGTTAAAAACGGATTTTCTCCAGACGATAAGGACAACAACGGAGAAGGAATTTTCTCCCGGCACTTTGCCTCCGCCCTGGCCGAGCCGTACACCAAAGCTTCTTTCCTCGGGGATGTGTCGGCCGATTTTTTGCGCCGGCAGAATGGAGACCAGCCCTTTTTGCTCAATGTGAATTTTCTGGAACCGCATCCGCCGATATTCGGTCCGTTAAATGATCTTTATGAGCCGAACGATCTACCGGTGGGAGAGGCCTTTTTAAAGCCGCCCGGCAGGGATGCCTCGGAACGGAACCGGCTGGACTCCGATGAATATGTAAATGGAGGGTTTAAAAACTACCCATTGAAAACGGAATGGGACTGGCGGCGACTACGGGCCAATTATTGTGGACTGGTCACGCTGGTTGATCGGGCCGTAGGCAAAATTATTTCCGCACTCGAAGAATCGGGCCAGATGGAAAATACGATCATTGTTTACACTTCCGATCACGGTGAGATGATGGGAGACCACGCCCAAATGGGAAAGGGAGTGCTTTATGAAGAGTCGGCCCGGATCCCTTTCTTCATACGGGTGCCGTGGTTATCGGAGAAAGGGGAAATGGTCGAAGGCAGGGTCAGCCAGATAGACCTGGTACCGACGCTCCTGGATTTGATGAGGCAGCCGGTCGGTGACCATTTGCAAGGTCGCAGCCTACAGCCAGTGCTCAAAGGGGAAGAAAATTTGAAAGACAACGATGTCATTATCGAATGGAACCAACCAGACAATGCAAAGCAGCAATGGCGCACAATTGTCAGCGCCGATGGCTGGAAATTAAACCTCTGCGCCCATGACCAATGCGAGCTTTACGACCTCAATTCCGATCCCTGCGAGTTGACTAACCGGTTCGATGACGTTTCCCAACGCAACCGCATCAATGACCTAACCGAGCGAATCCGGTCCTGGCAGTCAAGCACGGGAGACACCGTTACCCTGCCATCTTGAAGCAAATAGGGAAGGTCATATCAGCGGCCCGATTTTATAAATAACTGTTCGTGAAAGATCGGCCGGGACCAGCCGCGGAAGTTATTCTCTAAACTGCAATCCACGGGAATATTGCCCAGACGCGTACTGGCGCCCCAGCTTCTATACATCGACCCGATGCAGATATGAGGAACTTCTTCGGAGTGCAAATCTCTGACTTTTACCATTGCCTCGCGCCGCACTTCGGGATCAACGGTATAGAGGGCGCGCTTAATAAGTTCCGTTGATTCCCAAAGCCAAGGAGGAGCTTCAACCGAAGCAGTGCGGTGCCAAATAGGTGTCGTGGATGACCAAATAGCCCATAAATGCGGCGTGTCCAAAGGATCGGAACCTTTTTGATACCAGATATAAATATCATGCTCCCCGTTCATGCGACGTGGAAAAATGATCTCTTCCTTAGCCGGATTCAAATGCACTCTAACGCCTATCTGTTTCCAATGCTCGGCGACCAATTCGGCCACATCCAAAAAACCGGAGGTATTGATAACGTCGATAATTAACTCGAAGGGAGTTCCGTCTTTGAACTCCCGGATGCCATTGCCATCGGAATCCTTGAATCCGGCTTCATCCAGCAGGGAGCGCGATAATTCGGGGTCGTAACTGGCATAAGATTTAGCTGCTTCAGGAGAATAATAGGGATTGGCCGGTAAAAAACTGTATCCGCTGGGAACCAAAAGGTCCGAATAGGATATACGGTTAATTTCATCCCGGTTGATGCCGTGCGAAAGCGCTATCCTGACTTTTTTCTCGCGAAAAGCTGCCCTCAAAGCCGGATTGGGAGCATCCCAGTTTAAATAAAGAGTCGGTCCCTGTGTGGGACCCGCTTTCATCAGGCGAATGCGTCCCAATTTTTCTGCCGCTCTGACTGCCGACACCATATCGATGGTGAAATTTCTACCCACCAAGTCTAATTCTCCATTTAAAAATTTGAGCAGTATCATCTGGCGTTCGGGGATTACGTTGAACTCTAGACGATCGGCATAGGGCAATTGATTTCCGGCGCTATCCACTTTCCAGTAATAGGGATTGCGTTGGTAAACAATTTTCTGCCCGCGAACCCACTCGACAGGCACCCAGGCGGACAACCTCGGAATACCCGGCTGCATAACTAGCTTGCCGACGGTTGTCCGATTTTTAAAATCCACATAAGTTGCCTCCGGGTTGTATCGGGGATGGTATTGAGCCCAAATGTGCCTGGGCTGGAATAAATCGTCATGACTCAGATTATTGAGAATTCTCCCCAAAGGTTTGGGAGATGAAATTTTCAGGGTCAAATCGTCAATTTTCTCCAATTTTATCAATTCGCCATCGACGATCCACTCGTTAGGGGGTAGCGGTTCAGTGTTGGCGTTTTCATCGAATACCATATCGTAATACCAGAACAGGATGTCATCGACCGACACGGGAACGCCATCGGACCAACGGATTCCTTTTCTCATTTTAAAAATGGCCGTTTTCCCTTCATCTAGGAACCGATAGCTTTCTGCCATGTTGAGCTGAATGCTTCTGGCTACGGGCCGCTCGTATCCCATCAGGTTTTCATTCAGGGTTTTGGTAATGGCGGTTTCCTGCACAGTATCGTCGATCAGAGCCCGTCGCAAGGTTCCGCCGTAAACTCCGATTTCTTCGATAGGAACCACCACGAGCGGTTTTTCAGGCAACCTTTCCGAGACCGAGGGCAATTCGCCCCTGGCAACTTGTTCAGCAAGTAAAGGCGCTTCTTGAAAAGAGCGGTTGGCTAAAATAGAGGGATCGATTTCCAGCGGAGCCCGTGTTTTTTGCTTTAACTCAACGGCTTCAGGTGCAGCATTTTCCGGCTTTGCAGCATCTTCGACCGAACCGGGTTTTAAACAACCGCCGAGAAAGAGGCTGCAAAGGATAATATATATTCGCATAACCAATTGAAACATGAATCATCGAATGGATAATATTAGAACTTTGGCTAAAAAAATTTTAAATACTATATGAGCCGACCGAATATCCTCATCATTCTGTCAGATCAGCACAACGCTAAAGTGCTTGGGCATAAAAACCACCCGGACGTGAAGACTCCCCATCTGGACAGGATGGCGGCGGAAGGTGTGCGCTTCGATAACGCCATTGCCCAGAATCCTATCTGCACACCCAGCCGCCTCTCATTTCTATCCGGCCAATACTGTCACAACCACGGCTATTATGGATTATCGGGACCGAAACCGCATGGTCTGCCCAGTATTTTCAGTCATTTTAAAAAAGGCGGGTATAGAACCGGGTATTTTGGAAAATCTCATCTTCCGGCTGGCTGGATTGAAGAATTTTGCGACCGATTCCAGGACCCGACCGGCGGCAGTGTGCGGGGTGTCGATCCAGAATATATGGAAATGCTGAAAGAACGAGGAATGGAGCAATTGGCCAAAAAAAAGGGATTGCCGCAGTTTCAGCATCTCAATGCTTCCACCATGGAGGGCTGTCCCTCACCCCTACCCTTCGATTATTCCGAGGAGGGATTTTCAACGAATCGAGCCATTGATTTCATGGGGAAAATGTGTAAAGAAATTGAGCCGTTTCTAACCATCGTCAGTTTTCCCCGGCCCCACCAAATTACTTATCCCAGCGAGCCCTTCTGGTCCATGTACGATGAATCCAGTTTGACTTTGCCCCCAAATGCCGACTCCGACCTCACGGGCAAAGCGCCGCACTTGATTGCCCAGGCGGAAAAATGGCGCTCTGGGGACTGGACCCTGTTTGAACCGAAGACTTACCAAGCCGGGCGTTTGCGAAAACTGCATGGTTATCTGGGCGCCGTTAGCCAAATGGATCACGGGGTCGGCCTTTTGATGGATTTTCTGGGGGAAAATGGATTGGGAGAAAACACCATCGTCGTTTACAGTTCGGATCATGGCGAATACAATTGCGAGCACGGCCTGATGGAAAAAAAACCCGGTAATTGTTCCGATGCGGTAACTCGGATTCCCTTTATCTGGTGGGCTCCGGGTCGTTTTAGAAAAGGCCATTTGGCAAAGGAAATTGTGGAATCGGTCGATCTCTCCAACACCTTGTGCTCTTTGGCCGGTCTCGATCTTATGGAAACGAGCGACGGCAAGGATTTGTCTGCCCTGTTGCAAGGGAAACAGAAGGAAGTTCACACCCTCGGGGTCACCGAAATGGCCTGGAGCAAAAGCATACGTAAAGGGAACTACCGGTTTGTTTATTACCCGAAGGAGATGTTTGTGGAGACTTATCCAGATGGATTTGGGGAATTGTATGACTTGGAGAATGATCCGTGGGAAATGAACAACCTTTTTTTCGAACCGAAATACAAAGAGTTGATTCAAAGTATGCTGAAGGAATTTCTGGATTGGCTGGTCACAACCACACGCCCGGCCACGGTCAGAAGCGTCAATTCCGTAATCGGCATGGAGGTGAATGAGCAAAGAATTTTCAACCATCGCTGCATCACCAATGAGGACCTGAAAATTCACCCCGACGAGATCAGGAAATTAAAAGACAATGTTTACAATTTTGATGTGCACTGGAAAAAGTGGACACGAGATTCTCCTAAATGGAGAATCGAAGCATGGGAAGAAGACGCAGTATAGAGTTCAAAAATGAGGCAGTTCAACTGATGATACTCGATGGTCTGAGCGCCACCGAGGTATCGACCAAACTTGGGGTCAACACCAACCAATTGTATAGGTGGAAGAGGCTCTATCTGGACGATCAGCAGGGCGAAGCCACCTCAAAGCGACAGAGCAGTCCGAAGGAGATGGCGGCCGAGATAGATCGTCTTCGCAAAGAGCTGCGCCGCTCGGAGCGGATCAACCAGATACTAAAAAAAACGGTGGGCTACTTTGCCAAGGACGAACAATGAAGTACCAGTTTGTCAAAGACAACGAGGGGCGCTTCAAGATCGAGGAAATATGCTCGGCGATGGGGATTTGTCGCAGTGGCTATTACTGCTGGAGGCACCGAGCGCCCTCGGCCCGGCGGATCGAGGACGAGGGAATCAAGGGGGCGATCCTGAAGGTACACAAAGAGGCCAAGGGCCGCTATGGGCATCGGCCAATGCACCGCCATCTGAAGGATGATGAGGGCATCGATTGCGGCCGTGACCGGGCTCTGCGTCTGATGCGTGAAATGGGAATCAAAAGCACCCAGAGTAAACGCTTTAAGCCATTAAAAACCAACAGTAACCATCCCTATGGTTACAGCCCCAATGTGCTTAAAAAGCATGGCCAGCCGACCCATATCGACGAGGTCTGGGTGGCGGACACGACCTACCTACGGACCCTGGCCGGTTGGATGTACTTGGCCACGGTGATGGACCTGTTCAGCCGACGCCTGCTAGGCTGGAGCGTTTCCAACCACAACGACGCGAAGCTGGTTGGCAAGGCCCTCAAAGCCGCGGCCATGACCCGCGGCACACTGCGCACCGGGATTATTCATCACAGCGATCGGGGCAGCCCCTACGCCAGCGACGACTATCAGAGGCTGGTCTCTGAACTAGGCATGAAGCCGAGCATGAGCGCCCAAGGCAACTGCTACGACAACGCGGCCATGGAATCGTTCTACGGCCGCTTCAAGACCAGCACGATTCGAGGCCGCCACTTTGCCGACGAGCGCGAACTGCGATCAACTGTCTTCGAATACGTGGAAATCTTCTACAACCGATATCGCAAACATTCCTCTCTGAGTTACCAAAGCCCAGTCCAATTCGAGGAAAATATTTGCCCCCCATGGGGGGCAACGAGAAAACAAAACCCTTTACCAAAACAAGCCGCCTGACACACTAATCAATAAACAATGAATATAAGAGAATCCCGTGTCCAACAAATCCAGTACACGTCAATTTCCTGTAAACTATTTGAAAATGTTTTCATAACTGTTTAACAATTATCCTTGTAATCTGTGGTTCTTTTATTGAAACTATGGGGGAAATATATTGATGGATTCGGAGAAAAAAGAAATTCTGGACATTTTCACGCAGACAGGGGCTCTTTTGCGGGGGCATTTTGTTTTGCGTTCGGGGCTGCACAGCGGTCATTTTTTTCAATGCGCCCGGGTGGGGGAACACCTCGACAAAATAACGCGGCTGGCGGAAATACTTCTGCAGCGTATTGATGTGGAGGATTTTGAAACTATTCTGGCACCCGCCATGGGCGGTCTGGTTTTCGGGCAGGAAGTGGCCCGGCAGGCAGGAAAACGTTTTATTTTTCCCGAAAAGGTGGAGGACCGCCTGGTTATGAGGCGCGGTTTTAATATCGCTCGTGGCGAACGGATCCTGGTGGTGGAGGATGTGGTGACTCGCGGGGGAAGGGTTCAAGAGTCCCTCGAAATCATCCGCAAGGAGGGCGGAGTGGCGACGGGAGTCGCTGCTATGGTAAACAGAAACGAAAGAATATCGCTATTCAATGCGCCCTTCACGGCTTTGCTGGAATTGAGATTTCCCACTTACCCTGCAAACGATCTACCGGAGGAATTAAGGGCCTTGCCCGCACAAAAACCGGGCAGTTGAAGCAATTACGACCTTAAAAGGGTAATAATTATCAGGCGGCAGGGTGATTGAGGACGGGCCGCCCTCTTGTTTGCCAGACAAGGACACATGCGGTCAGGAATATGAGGAAACCGACACCGCCAATGGCCGGAAAAACCATGGCCAAGGAGGAGTGGCCGATGATGGCTTTGACACCCCAGACGGAAAATGCGCCGATGGCGAAGGTGACGGTAAACTTCAAGCCGTAACCGGTACTGCGCCAACGATCGGGGGTAAAGCGGGCCACCAGACTGTTTTCAATGGGCTGCATACCGATACTGAAAAACACGAATGTAGCCGCACAGGCCATCAGAGGGGCTCCCGACAAGGCCACCATGGCAATGGCAAATGGAAAACCCAAGCCGTGAAAAAGCATGTACAAAATTCGCAAGTCGTAGCGGTCGGCCAGATGGCCGGAGATGTATTGCCCGAAGGTTGCCATTAAATAAACAATGGAGGTGGCCGCACCGTAGCCAATAAAATCAACCCGCTCGGCGTAATAAGCCGGTTGGGCAACGGAGCTGGCCCTGTAGGTGAGGCCCGCAAGGGTCATGGCCACCATGAGGATGAGGAACAATTTGAGACGCTCGCTCGGTTTGTGGTGCCGTTCGTCTCGAATCGCTTCTCCGGGTTTGGGTTCTTCGATGTGGTGAAAAGTGACCAGTAGCCCCATGACAAGAAGCATCCCGCCAATAACTGCATAGGCGCCCCGCCAACCCCAATTGAGGGACAGCCATTCCGTCAAGACGGGAGCGCTTGCGATGCCGATATTGCCGCAAATGCCGTTGATCCCAAGGGCTTTACCGCGATGGCGGACGGTTCTTGAAATCAGGCTCATGCCAGCGGGATGGTAGAGGCTGGCGAATGCCCCTACACCGGCCAAGGCAATGGCCAGGGAGGCCCCCGGAGCGCTCAAGGCAACCAGCATCATGGCTGGACCGATGCCCAAAACACCGGTCCGTACGACCCATCTGGCGCGCAGGCGGTCCGTTATCAAACCGACGGGAAAGGCGCCCAGTCCGAAAATGAAATAACCGGCGAAACTCCAGCCGAGAACGGTTTCGAGGGCCAAACCTTCCTCCAGGGCTAAGGCAATGGCGGCGGTTGGAAAAATGAGCATGGCCAGGTGACAGCCGAAATGAGCCACCCCGGTCAGCAAGAGCATATGCCGTTCGTTATTGTTTAAATTCATGCCGCTAGATAAATTGAAACCCCCACCCTGCGGCGATGCCTGGGAAGTTCAGAAATCATGGCAAGCAACGAGGCGAGAAGAAGCGGTTTAATTCATCCCTATTTTGAAAAAAGGCAATGAAAAGCTGCACTCTAATGTCCCAGTTACCTTAGATAACAGGCCATACGCCGGTAAACCCTTAATAGGGCATGCGGATGTATTCTTTGGCGGGAGCGCTGTTATTTGCCTGGGCAGTGGACCGGTTGCGGTTAATTATAAGCCGAAAGGTGATGGGAACGCGCATGCGGAATTTTACCTCTTTGCCGTCTTTTCTTCCGGGCAAGAATTTCCAGGTGAATATGGCCGTCCGGGCGCTTTCGGCAAATTCCAGATAATCCGCTTTTTCCACCTCGACATCAAATACATTACCATCCTCGTCAACCGACAAAATAGCGAATACTTTTCCCTCCACTCTTTCCGCAACAAGATTGCGGGGATAATGAGGTTTGCCCTGTATGATGGGGATGGGGGCAGAGTCCAGGTCCGTGATTTTATAGACAAAATCCGCTTTTGATTCTTTCTCAGATGATACTTTTTGAGAATTTGGGGGAAGTAATTCCGGAATTAAGGTTTTATGAAATTGTTCTTTAGCCTGCAACCCGTGGGCCGAAAATAGCGGTGGTTTAAATAACTCAACGAAAGGTAGAATGTCCCTTGGGCCTCCACTGTAAGCATTATCCGCGAATGTTTTTTTCGCAGTAACAGGGTAATTGTTGATTATATTATTGTTTTGGGAAATCGTGTGGGGACTAAAGCGGAACCCGCTCAGAAGGCTCAGGGTACCGCATAAAAGTATAGTGAGGAAGCCGGCAACAGCCAAACAAACCCATCTGCTTGCTAAATTATGACCCTCTGGGGGAAGGTACATGGCCAATTATGTGAAAAATATGCAGTGCTGTAGCACTATAATAGCGGGGGATTTGTAATTCAATCTACACGGATTTAGGGCTTTGCACAACACAAAAAAACTTTTTGAGCCATACCATGAAAACCCGTACGGGACCTCTGTTTTATGTAGACAAACCGCCGTCGGCAATCCGGCATCCTGTCAAAGTTAAGATTGATGTGCACTGGAAAAAGTGGACACGAGATTCTCCTAAATGGAGAATCGAAGCATGGGAAGAAGACGCTTTAGTATAGAGTTCAAAAATGAGGCAGTTTAACTGATGATACTCGATGGTCTGAGCGCCACCGAGGTATCGACCAAACTTGGGGTCAACACCAACCAATTGTATAGGTGGAAGAGGCTCTATCTGGACGATCAGCAGGGCGAAGCCACCTCAAAGCGACAGAGCAGTCCGAAGGAGATGGCGGCCGAGATAGATCGTCTTCGCAAAGAGCTGCGCCGCTCGGAGCGGATCAACCAGATACTAAAAAAAACGGTGGGCTACTTTGCCAAGGACGAACAATGAAGTACCAGTTTGTCAAAGACAACGAGGGGCGCTTCAAGATCGAGGAAATATGCTCGGCGATGGGGATTTGTCGCAGTGGCTATTACTGCTGGAGGTACCGAGCGCCCTCGGCCCGGCGGATCGAGGACGAGGGAATCAAGGGGGCGATCCTGAAGGTACACAAAGAGGCCAAGGGCCGCTATGGGCATCGGCCAATGCACCGCCATCTGAAGGATGATGAGGGCATCGATTGCGGCCGTGACCGGGCTCTGCGTCTGATGCGTGAAATGGGAATCAAAAGCACCCAGAGTAAACGCTTTAAGCCATTAAAAACCAACAGTAACCATCCCTATGGTTACAGCCCCAATGTGCTTAAAAAGCATGGCCAGCCGACCCATATCGACGAGGTCTGGGTGGCGGACACGACCTACCTACGGACCTTGGCCGGTTGGATGTACTTGGCCACGGTGATGGACCTGTTCAGCCGACGCCTGCTGGGCTGGAGCGTTTCCAACCACAACGACGCGAAGCTGGTTGGCAAGGCCCTCAAAGCCGCGGCCATGACCCGCGGCACACTGCGCACCGGGATTATTCATCACAGCGATCGGGGCAGCCCCTACGCCAGCGACGACTATCAGAGGCTGGTCTCTGAACTAGGCATGAAGCCGAGCATGAGCGCCCAAGGCAACTGCTACGACAACGCGGCCATGGAATCGTTCTACGGCCGCTTCAAGACCAGCACGATTCGAGGCCGCCACTTTGCCGACGAGCGCGAACTGCGATCAACTGTCTTCGAATACGTGGAAATCTTCTACAACCGATATCGCAAACATTCCTCTCTGAGTTACCAAAGCCCAGTCCAATTCGAGGAAAATATTTGCCCCCCATGGGGGGCAACGAGAAAACAAAACCCTTTACCAAAACAAGCCGCCTGACACACTAATCAATAAACAATGAATATAAGAGAATCCCGTGTCCAACAAATCCAGTACACGTCAAGATCGCTTCAATTGGAAAGGCTGTTCACCAGGCATGAACGAGGATGCACATTTAACAAATGACACCGCTCTTCATCCCTCAGGTAACGAATGGGGTCGCTGTTTCCGCGTCTGATCTTGATTTTTGACGGCAGACTGAGGGCTACTTTTCGATGGAAGTATATGCGGCTCTTTTCTGAAATCAAATCATCAAAAAACACGGCATGATAATAGGACAAGAGATAGGATATAATCTCGATATAATCGAGGTTGCCAGCGGCAATATGGCAGTTCAACCGTTCGACCCAACTGAACCCGTGCAGCATTTGCAATCCTTTGTTTGTCAATGCGTTAAATTCGTGATAGATGCGTGTGATGGGACGCTGATTTTCGTGTCCAGGCTCTTTTCGCAAGACTGCAATATCAAACTCGGAACCGACCCAGTAAGAAAGAGCCAATTGGCGCAATTCATCCAGATAAGCAGATTCCCAATTGACCGCCCGATCGGCAAAGGGTATTCTCTGACCACTGATATCAATGAGACTGTAAGGACCTTTGGGATCTCCAAATGCAACTATTTTCAGCCGATTATAATATTTCGGGCGATGGCCAAGGGACCAAATTTCCTTGGTCGTACTATGCTTTCGCGGCGCGAAATACTTGTTTCTGCTCTGGTCGTTTACCATTTATCCGTATTCTCCTTGGCGCTTGATGAGTTCAAGAAGAATGATGAAGTTTAAAATTTAACTAATTTATTTATCGTTTTATATCTTATATATTTTTACAAGTATAATATACATCAACTATTTACATATTCAATGAAAAGACGATTATATGTAAACGCCGGGGAAAAACCGGTACGGTAAAGAGGGCGCTTTAAAACCGGTACGCTTATCCTAGAAAGGAGGAGTGTATCGAGATATGAAGCAATGGACAAGAGTGCGGCACAAAGTGCTGCGGGACAAGCAGAGCAAGCGCTCTGTAATGCGAGAAGAGGGACTGCACTGGGAGACCCTGGGAAAGATGCTGGCCTATTCCCAGCCGCCGGGATACCGGCGCAAGAAGAGGCGAGAGCGCAAGATCGATCCGTATGTGGGCTGGATCGAGGAGGTGCTCAAAGCGGACCGGAACGTGCCCAAGAAGCAGCGCCATACGGCCAAACGGATCTACCAGCGTTTGGGTCGGGAGAAGGGCTACCAAGGGGGCTACACGGCGGTCAAGGAGGTGGTGGCCGAGCTGCGAGCGAGGCGGCGGGAAGTGTTCGTGCCGCTGGAGCACCGCCCCGGGGAGGGACAGGTGGACTTCGGTCATGCCCTGGTGAAGGAGGCGGGGCAATTGCGTAGGCGGCCATTTTTTGCCATGAGCCTGCCCTACAGCGATGCCTTTTTCGTGCAGGTGTTCGAACGGGAGTGCACGGAGAGCTTCTGGGAGGGGCACCTGCGAGCTTTTGAGTTTTTCGGGGCGGTGCCCCGGCGCATCAGCTATGACAACTCGAAGGTGGCGGTGGGTAAGATTATCGGTTCGCGTGAACGCAAGCTGACCGACGGGTTTCTGCAGCTACAGAGCCATTACCTGTTCGAGGAACACTTCTGTCTGCCCGCCCGGCCCAACGAGAAGGGCGTGGTCGAGGGGATCGTGCGTTATGCCCGGGCCAACTTCCTGGTACCGGTACCGCAGGTTCGGGACCTGGAGGAACTCAACGCAAAGCTGTTGGAGGCATGTGAGCGGGACATGGAGCGTAAATTACGCGGGAAAAGGGCGGTGAAAAAGGAACTGCTGGCCGAGGAGCGCGCCGTCATGCTGGCGTTGCCGCCCATACCCTTTGAAGCGAGCCGCAAACGCTCGACCTGCGTCAGCAGCCTCTCGCTGGTGCGCTTCGAGTGCAACGACTATTCGGTGCCGGTGCGCTGCGCCCACCATCCGGTGGTGGTGGAAGGGTCCTGTCGGCAGGTGGTGATCTTCTGTGGGGGCCAAGAGGTGGCCCGGCACCGCCGCATTTGGGATAAAGAGCAAGTCTCTTTCGAGCCGGTGCACTACCTGGCTTTGCTGGAGAAAAAACCGGGCGCTTTGGACTTCGCCCGCCCACTCTCGGGCTGGCAGTTGCCGCAGTGCCTGCAGGTCCTCAGACGCCGGCTCGAAAGCCAATGCGGGGGCGAAGGCACCCGGGAGTATATCCGGGTGCTGCGGCTGTTGGAGAAACACCCCATGGCGGCCTTGCAGCAGGCCGTCGTCTCGGCCCTGCGGGTGGGGGGACTGACTCGTGAGGCCATCGCCCAGTATCTCTATCCTCAGGAAGACTACGGGAGCAGAACCTTCCGGCTGGACGGCCATCCACACCTGCGTCACGTCCGTGTGGCCGCCCCTGACCTCGGTGCCTACAGCGAACTGCTCAAGATTCCAGGAGGGGCTTTATGAAGGAAGAAAAAAACCAGCTGCTGTTACACCATCACCTCAAGAAACTGAAGTTGCCCACCATCCTGCGCGAATGGCCGGCGGTGGCCGCGGCTTGTTCCCGGGACCGGCTCGATTACGCCGCCTTTTTGTTGCATCTGGTCGAACGGGAGCTCATTGAACGCGAACAGCGGGCCGCCCAGCGGCGGATCAAAAACGCCCGTTTCCCCGTGCTCAAGACCCTCGAGAGCTTCGCCTTTGAAGCGCAGCCCTCGATCAACGAAGCGCTCATCCGAGAGCTCATGCGCGGGGAGTATGTCGACCAGCGCGAAAACGTGCTGCTCCTCGGTAACGCCGGTACCGGTAAAACGCACCTGGCCACCGCCCTGGGCTTTGCCGCCTGTGCCCAGGGCCGGCGGATCCGTTTCTTCGGGGTCACCGCCCTGGTTACCCATATGCTCGAGCGCTCGAGCAACGCGACAACCACGACCTGCAGCGCTTCATGAAGCAACTCGAAAGGCTCGACCTACTCATCCTCGACGAACTCGGTTACGTCCCTTTTTCCAAGACCGGTTCCGAACTGCTCTTCGACGTGGTCAGCCGCGCTTACGAGCGCACCAGTCTCATCGTCACCACCAACCTGCCCTTTGAGAACTGGATCGAAGTGCTCGGTTCCGAACGGCTCACCGGAGCTCTGCTGGACCGACTCACCCATCGGGTGCATATCCTCGAAGCCAACGGGCAAAGCTACCGCTTGCGCGATGCTCGACGCCGTCGCCGTGGCACAAAACAATAAACGCCTTGGGCCCGGCTCGTCGGCCTCCGGCCTCCTCACCGACCCCAAGCCAATCCCCAAAACCAACTCCCAAACCCTAAACCTTGACGTACCTGCAATTACTAACCTAAACCTTATTCCAAGCGTACCGGTTTTACCCCGACCCCCGTACCGGTTTCATCCCGGCGTTTACAATTATATCAATATTTTGAAATATTTTTTACAATAGTTGCCCTCTTTTCTACTTTCTATAAAAGTCGAACAAGGAGTGGATTTATTTACAGAAATCGGATAATATGTAACCTTATGCATCCCGGTTCGTATTCAGGGGCATGAAAACGAATTATTATCGAGAATTTCTGGTATGGACCTTGACCAGCCTGCTGCTGCTGATCGGTGTAATGGCCGCGGAGGCAGGGGTTATAAGCCTGGTTGACGCTTTGGCGATTGATATTCCATTACGTAATGAGTTGGTATGACCGCCGGGATTCCCTTTGACAAATCCGGGGCCACTGGGAACTAATTTAGAGGAAATCGCCCAGCTCGCCTGCTGTTAGACAAAAGAAAAATCGCTCAAAAACCCGGTTCAAAAAAAGTGATAACTGACGAGACGCTCATGCAATCTGTGAAAAATGGCACATTGGATTCCCTGGGGCCGCTATTTGAGCGCTACCATGTGAAGCTGTTCAATTTCTTTCTCCGACTAACCTCAAATCGGGAAACGAGCGAGGATTTAACCCAGAGCGTATTTCACAGGATTCTTCAATTTCGACATACTTATAAAGAAAACTATCCCTTTCGGGCCTGGATGTATCGCATGGCACGAAATTTGCATGCGGACCACTATCGAAAGCACAATAGAAGCATGGAAACTTTCGAAGAAAGCCGTCATGCCGTAAATTCGGAGGGACCAGCTGTTGACGAATTGGAGAAAAAGGAAAGCAAACAGCGTTTGCTGGAAGCACTCAATCGATTGCCGATGAAACAAAAAGAATTGCTCGTGCTGAGCCGTTTCGAAGGATTGAAGTATGATGAAATTGCCCAAATCAAAGGAATATCGGTGGGGGCGATAAAAGTGAGGGTGCATCGAGCCATTGCACGGTTAAGAGAGGTATATTTGAAACTTCCGAAAATGGAGGGCTAACCCGGATATTTCGTAAAAAAAGTATCGTTGATATGCTTAACTGCTGATATACAGCAGGATAGATCAATAATTAAAGCAATATCAGCGATGACAAAAGGTAAACAATTAAAGCTACAGTTGACAAGGGTAAAAGGCCGCCGTGTGCGGGTTGATTTCAAGGGCGGAGAGGTTACTTCGGATGCCGGACTGCTTTTGATCCGGGAAGTGGATCGGCAGTTGGGCTTGACCGAACGAGCGGCCCGACAGTTAGTGGACAAACGGCAGAAGGGCAAAGTACGCCATGAGGTCTTGGGGATGCTGCTGCAGCGCGTTTACGGGCTGGTGGCGGGCTATGAGGATTTGAACGACTTTGATACCCTGCGCCACGATCCATTGTTGCAAACGGTAACGGGGCGCATTGAAACGTTGGCCAGCGCGCCGACTTTGTGTCGTTTTGAAAACGGGCAGGATCGGCGGGCGGCCTTTGCGGTAAACGAGCTGTTGGTCGAACAGTTCATGGGCTCCTTTGCCGAGGAACCCGAAGAGATCATCCTGGACTTTGACGGCACCGACAATCCGGTGCACGGGCTCCAGGAGGGACGTTTTTTCCACGGTTATTATGATCATTACTGTTTTCTGCCGCTATATGTTTTTTGCGGTGATCAGCTGCTGGTGGCCTACCTGCGGCCGAGCAAGATCGATGCCAGCAAGCATGCCGGGGCCATCCTCAAATTGCTGGTTAAACGGATTCGCCAAAGCTGGCCCCGTACGCGGATTATTTGGCGCGCCGACAGTGGATTTTGTCGAGACCGGATACTCTCTTGGTGCGACCGCAACGAAGTTAGTTACATCGTGGGGATGGCTCGCAATGCACGCTTGCAGCAAGACGCCCAGCAGTTGCAAAAGCAGGCCAAAGAATGGTTCGAACTAAGGGGTAAAAAACAACGGTTATTCCAGGACTTCGTCTATGCTGCCGATTCGTGGCGATGGCTGCGGTTGGTCATCCATAAAGCCGAACACACCGCACAGGGGTCCAACCCGCGCTTCGTGGTGACGAACCTGCCGGGCGATCCCCAGGAGCTTTACGACAAGGTATACTGTGGCCGCGGTGAAATGGAGAACCGCATCAAGGAACAGATGCAATTGTTCAGCGAGCGCACCAGCGCCCATCAATGGTGGGCCAATCAGTGGCGATTGCTCTTGTCGGCGCTGGCCTACACCTTGATGGAAGCCATGCGCCGGTTAGCCTTAAAAGGGACGAAGTGGGCGCGGGCCCAATGCCACACCCTGCGGCTCAAATTAATCAAGATCGGAGCGGTCATCGTGCGCAACACCCGAACGATTCACTTTCACCTAAGTGAGAGTTATCCTTGGGCCAGTCTTTTCAACCATGCGGCCCGCCGATTGGTGCCAACCTAAAGGGTGCATTGGTGCTGCCCCCGGCACTACCGAACCAATGGGGGAAAGGGGGCAGTGTCTCTACACCCTGAAAAACACCTAAAAATCAAGACGATCTGCTCAAAATACAAAGAAATCCATCTCCAATAGCAATAACGAGCCAAACTTTACCCTTCATGAAATATCCGGGCTAATACAATGAAATGCGAAAATGTCAGCGTGCAATTGCCTTCATTGTGGGAAAACAGTCTGGAACCTGCCTTGGCGGAGGATGTTCGCCGGCACCTGGATCATTGCAAAACCTGCCGTGAAGAATGGAAACATTTAGGCGCCTTGTTGGCTGAAATAGAGGCCGTTGAAAAGGTCCCGCCGAGCCATCACTTGCGGGAAAACTTTTACCTCATGCTGGAAGAAGCAAAAGCGGATGCCAACCTTGAAAGCGTCGATATACTGGGGAAAACCTTGGTTGAACCTATTTTCTGGAAATACATGCCCTGGGCGGGAAGCATTGCGGCCGGCCTGGCGCTGCTCCTGGGAGGCTTCTGGATCGGCAGGCAGCAGACTTACCCGCCGGGAATGCCGAGCCCACATACTGAAACGGCCGCCGCCCGGGAACTGGAATCTTTGCAGGGGCAAATCGAATCCATGAAAGAGATGATGGCCGTTTACATGATGGACCAGCGTTCCGCCAGCAAACGCATCCAGGCCGTTAGCTACACCGATGAAATTTCGGAACTCTCGCCGGAACTCTTCGAGGCGCTCTTGCAAAGACTCAACCAGGACGAGAATGTAAATGTTCGTTTGGCCTCCCTCAACGCTCTGACCCGTTTTACCCGGCAGGAAAATGTGCGCGCCGCCCTGGTCGATTCCCTGCCCGGACAGACTCATCCGGTGATGCAGATATTGCTGATCAACCTGATGGTGGACATGGATGAAAAACGAGCCCGCGGCCCTCTGCAGCTGTTGCTGGACAACGCTGCCACCCCGTTGGAGGTTAAAGACAAAGCCCTCAAGGGCCTGGGACAGCTCCTTTAAGAATTGGCCATCATTTCAAAATCAAGATAAAGAATAAGGAATTAAAATGAATCAAATTAAACAATTATTATGCCTCGTGCTGCTAGGCCTGTTTCCAACTGTCGGGTTGGCCAGAGAAGGGGCGAAGCATTCATTCATTCCCGCGGAAACCATTCGGGAGGTGCGGCTCACCTTTATTGAAAATTACGGCGATATTACAATCGAAGGCACAGAGGAGGAGGAGATCACCATTATTGCATTAGATTACGAACAGCAGAATGAGGAAGATGAGGAGGGAGACGACTTCATTTCTGTATTTTCAGTTGGCCGGGACAATACGGGAATCGGCCTCACCATTGAGGAAGATAAAGATAGTGTAAAAATCGTCGGTATTCCCAATAGCGCTTCATCCGACTACGCAATCAGCATTCCCAATCGGTTTTCCCTAAAAGTAAACAATATTGGGAACGGCGATTCCATCATTCAAAATTTCAAGGGTGAAATCGAGGTATCCGTAGTAGAGGGCGACGCCATCATCAGAAATATTACCGGCCCGGCCACTTTGCACAATATGAATGGAGATTTGGTGGTCAGCTTTTCCGAGGTTTCCCAGGAAGCTCCCACTTCCATAACTAACCTCAATGGCGACACGGTGGTGAGCATTCCAGCGGACACTCGGGCCAATCTAAAAATGAAATCGCTCAACAGCGATATCCGTACAAACCTGAACATTGAATTCGACACCCAAAGACAGGACCGTCACGCCTATAATTTCGGACCGCGAACCGTCAGCGGAAAATTGAACGGCGGAGGGGTCCTCATTTCACTGGAATCGATCAATGGCGATATCGTCCTCAAAAAAAATAGCGGAAAAATTTCCGAGCTTTCTCTAAAACCACCCAAACCTCCAAAAACCAATAGCCGGAAGCGTAATCGCACCGAGGATGTGGAGGAATTTGAAGAATTAAACTAAAGCAGGGGGTAAAATCCCATGAGTACCGGCCATAAAATTTTCCGCATAAGAAAAAAATCATTAGTTTTTTACCGATTCCGACCGAAAAAAGAATAAACCAGATTTTTAAAGTAATGTCGGAAAACAAAACTCCAGGCCGGTTTCGGGGCGGGGTAAATAGATGGCCAAGGATACTTTTATGGTCGATCCTTGGGTTCCCACTATTGACTGGGGTCTGCGGGTGCTCAAAATTTGCCCGAAATCAAATCAACGCTAGTTTCAAATCTGGCGGAACCGTCCTACAAATAGAGAATACGGGCAACTGGGATTGGCCGCATCTGTTCGTAAAACTAAATCGATACGCCCCCGAGGGACCTTTTACTTTGGCTATTAACGAGCCCTTGGCCGCTGGTGAAAGTATAAATGTAGAGCTGGCAAACTTCCGCAACGCTGGCGGCAGCCGATTCAATCCGGTTGAAACCAAAGTGGAAATAATCTCGCTGCGTATTGCGGCTGAAGATCGAACTTTCCGCTTCAATTAGACCCTTCACGACTTTTCATAATGCTCGGTTCATGAGAAGCGGGCAAATTAAGTAAAAAGTTGACTTGTAGGGAGCGCAGTTTTTTTGATATGGCAATCACCATGGGCAAACAAATCGTTTTTAAACCGGGGCAGGTTCTAATCAAAGAAGGTGTGATTGGCAATGGTTTCTATATCCTCAGAAGCGGCCACCTGGAGGTTTACAAGGATAATGTGTGCATTGCCGAAATCAAGCATCCCGACACGATTTTTGGCGAAATGAGCGATATCCTGAATAAACCGCGAACCTGCAACATTATTGCGAAAACGAAAAGCATAGTGGAACTCATTGTCAACGGCATCGATGATACGGTGAGGAATAATCCGGCTCTAACCAAACATATCCTCCGGGACCTGGCCGAACGTCTCGAGCAAACCACGAAAAAACTGGCGGACTCGGAAAGAAATCTCCTCTGGACCATCAAGGAGCCGAATAAACAGAATTCAAAGGATAACACTTAAATTTCAAGCGGCATGCGGTTGCCCGGGTTTGCCGATCCCGAACAGAGATTCATTCATTTCAATTCGGCCAGCAGGCGGGCTAATTTCTCTCTTTTTCCCATGCTTTCTTCCAATTGTTTGCGGGCTCCATCGACAATATGAGCGGGGGCATTATTGAGAAACTTTTCATTGTGAAGCTTGTTTTCACCGATCGCCACTACTTTTTCCAGTTTAGACAATTCCCGCTCCAGCCTGTCCCTTTCGGCGGAAATATCGAGGGCGCTGGAGAGGTCCAGATAAAGAGTCCCTAAAGAAGTGACGGCGGCGGGCGATCCCTGCGGCCTTGATTCGGTATAAGCCAACTCCCCGGCTCCGGCCAGAATCTTGAATAGCGTGGAGTGCGATTCCACGAAATCCCGCTGTGACTGCGAAACCGTGTAAAAAAAGGTGGCATCCTTTGAATTGGCCACCCCGTATTCGGCTTTCAAGGAGCGTGCTTTCATGACGAAAGTTTGCAGGTCGAGTATTCTGGCGGCTGCTTCGGCATCAATCTTCAAACCGTCGGTCTCAATCCATTTTTTGAGCTCATTTTCATCGCCAACGCACGGATTTTCCGTGTCCTGCAGCAATACATCAGCGGCGGTCGAGTAGCCCAGGTCTTTCCAAAGCTCCTCTGTGATGTGTGGGCAAATCGGCTCCAGCAACAAAAGTACCTGCCGTAGAACCAAATCCTGGATGGCCAGGCAATTTCCACGCAATCGCTCATCCAGCAATTTGCTTTTGGAAATTTCCACATACCAATCGCAAAAATCGCCCCAGAAAAATTCATGGATCACACCGGGCAATCGCTCGATCAGATAACCATTGAAGAACGACTTAACCTGTTGGGTGACGGCCAGGAGACGGCTTATAATCCAGTGGTCGTACTCGTCGAATTTATCCCCTTTGAGCCGGGCGCAAATGGCTCCGAGGCTCGAATTATCGGCCATCGACCCTGAGATTTGGCGAAATCGGGCGGCATTCCACAGCTTGTTGCAAAAATTCCGGCCCATCTGCACGCGTTCTTCACCGAAGAGGATATCCTGCCCAGTGGGCGCTATGTTGACGATCCCGAATCGCAAACCGTCCGCCCCGAACTTGTTGATCAAATCGAGCGGGTCCGGCGAATTGCCCAGGGTTTTGGACATTTTTCGGCCCTTTTGGTCCCGTATCAACCCGTGAATATATACGTTTCGGAACGGGATGCGCTGCCGGATCTCCTCTTCGGTCAATGTCTTTTTTTCAGGCCCGTGCAACTCCAGACCGGCCATGATCATCCGCGCCACCCAGAAAAATATGATGTCGAATCCGGTCACCAGCACCCTCGTCGGGTAAAAGTAATCAAGGTCTTCCTGCTCGCGGGGATCGGGGTCCGGCCAGCCGAAATTGGCCAAAGGCCAGAGATTGGAGGAGGCCCAGGTATCGAGGACATCTTCATCCTGCTCCCAATTTTCCGGATCGGGCGGGCCGTCCACTGAAACATGCCAATTGGCCTCGTCGGCGCGATCCGCCCCTTTTTTGTACCAAACCGGAATGCGGTGCCCCCACCAAAGCTGGCGGCTGATGCACCAATCGTTGATATTGTTGAGCCAGTGCAAATAAACGTTTTCCCATCTTTTGGGATGAAATTTAATAAAACCCTTCAAAACCGCGGTCTTGGCTTCTTCCACCTTCGGGTAGCGCATGAACCACTGCTCGGAGAGGCGCGGCTCCACCGGCACATTGGCCCTTTGGGAAAATCCGACCCTGTTTTCGTAAGGCTTTTCCTCCAACAGCAAACCCATCTCGCGCAGTTTCCTGGCAGCCAGTTTGCGGGCCGCAAAACGCTCGACTCCATCAAAGTCCGCGCCCGCATTGGCATTCAAAGTGCCGTCTGGGTTGAAGACGTCGATGGCGGGCAGCCCGTGTCGTTGCCCGATTTCAAAATCCGCTTTATCATGGGCGGGAGTCACTTTGAGGACCCCCGTGCCAAATTCGCGGTCGATATAATCATCCGCCACGATGGGGATTTTCGCCTTCGGGAAAGGCCGCCAGCAATGCAGGCCGACGAGGTCCTTGTAGCGATCATCCTCCGGGTGCACGGCTAATGCAGTGTCGCCCATCAAGGTTTCCGGACGGGTGGTGGCGATTTCCAGAAACTCCCCCGGCTTTTCCACGATCTCGTAACGCATTTTATAAAGGATGCCATTTTGCGGCCTCACCTCCACTTCCTCATCGCTGAGGGCTGTCAGGCTGGCCGGGCACCAGTTGATCATGCGATGGCCCCGGTAAATGTAGCCACGCTCATAAAGTTTCACAAAAGCGGTCATAACCGACCGGGCGTAACCGGGATCGAGGGTAAACGAGGTGCGGTCCCAATCGCAAGAAGCGCCTAGTTGCTTGAGCTGGTTGAGAATAATCCCCCCTTTTTCATGGCGAAACTCCCCCACCCTTTGCACGAAAGCCTCCCGCCCGAGGTCATGCCGGGATTTCCCCTCCTTCTTCAACTCCTGCTCGACCCTCGTTTGGGTGGCGATGCCCGCGTGATCGGTCCCCGGATACCACAGCGCGCCCTTCCCTTCCAGGCGCGCCCGGCGGATGAAGATATCCTGCAAGGTATTGTCCAGGATATGGCCCATGTGAAGCATTCCCGTGACATTGGGCGGAGGAATCATGATGCAGTAGGCCTCCTCCTTGTTCCCGGTGCGCCGCCCGGCAAAAGCCTTCCCCTCGAGCCAGGTTTGATACCACCTCGACTCTACCGTTTTAGGATCATAAACTTTAGAAATTTGCGTCATCTGCTAATATTAAAAATGATTATATATAAAGCGCCCCAGCCAAAGAGCTTGCCACCCGGAGTCAAAGCAAAAACTCCTCATTCCGAGGCGAGTCCACCCCAACTCAGGCAACCAGCGCCACCATACCACAAAAACCAAAAACTGTCAATCGATACGTTGGCTCCGTTTGATGCGTTTGAATAAACTTCCAAAAAATCAGCAAAAACCACCAAATTGCGCCAAAATGACTCACATTACACAAATCCAGCATTCCCAAAAAATGGGCTATTAATGACTGTAATTTGATAGATACTCTTCACAACCAAAGAATTACAAACTTTCTTGCAAAAATTCAGATAAAATTTCAAAATATCCAATCATGGGCAGCCTAGACCCTCACTTCATTTTGACTAAGTAAAGAAGATAGGGTAGTGTATTAAGTAGGAATGGTGGCTAATTCTTGATTATATTGATGAATGAAAAGTCTCAGACAGGTTTCATGCATACTCTTAAGCTTGGAAAAGGAGAGGGTTTTGCGTGTGAAACGACCCAGTCGTTGGCGCAGGGTATTGTTCCATCGTTCCACATGGGCCGTTTCACCGGTTTCTTTTCCCACGGATCGGTTATGAGGAAAGACTTCATCATAAGTGCTCCAAAAGTCGCTGTAGGTGGCACATCTTTTGTAGGCCCGTGGCAGACGCTCGTAAAGTTCCCGGCAACGATACCAATCCCGAGGCCCAATGGCATAGGAGAGGATTTGACGGGTGCGTCGGCAAAGAGCGATCCAAACCCATTGGGCATCGCTCTTGCGCCCCACAAAAGACCACAGTTCGTCCAGTTCAATGACATCATGGCGGCGGGCCGCAAGAATCGTGCTTTTGAGCGGTCGCAGCGATTGTCGTTTTTTTTAACCAACTCAAAACGGTGTTGGGACTCACCCCGAAGGCGCGCTGTAAACCGCGTAGACTGCTGCGTTCCTGATAGACTCGAAGGATCATTTCTTTTTGCTCTTCGGTGTATTTCACTGTGGGGTTTTCGGGGCTTTGTTTACCACAATCATGGCAGCGGTAGCGCTGTTTATGGTTGGGCGTCTTGCCAAATTTAATGATATTTTCACTTCCACAGTGCCGCCAATTAATAATTTTAGTAACCATGCACTAAGAATAAACTGCCTAACGCTATTTGTACAGCTAAAAATACAAAATAACATTCTTTTTTTATACACTACCGAAGATAGTATGAAAAATCTACCGATGAGAAGCCCACGGGAAAAAGTGGGCGGCATCTACCATTTTGGAAGGATGCTGGATAAAATCCGGTTGTTTGAGAATGGCGAACTACCGGAAGAATACCATCCGAATTTAGGTTTGAGTGTTGGATTAGATGGCTTTTGTTGCGGGTTTCTCGGCGTTAGTTTTAAAGAATTGAAAGAAAAAGTATCTGAAGGCGGAGCGGATGAAGAGATACTGGAATGGGTTTATTCAAAATACAAAAGACCGAATAAAATACAGATAAAAATTTGGTAGTGTATAAAAAAAGAATGTTATTTTGTATTTTTAGCTGTACAAATAGCGTTAGGCAGTTTATTCTTAGTGCATGGTTACTAAAATTATTAATTGTCGGCACTGTGGAAGTGAAAATATCATTAAATTTGGCAAGACGCCCAACCATAAACAGCGCTACCGCTGCCATGATTGTGGTAAACAAAGCCGCGAAAACCCCACAGTGAAATACACCGAAGAGCAAAAAGAAATGATCCTTCGAGTCTATCAGGAACGCAGCAGTCTACGCGGTTTACAGCGCGCCTTCGGGGTGAGTCCCAACACCGTTTTGAGTTGGTTAAAAAAACGACAATCGCTGCGACCGCTCAAAAGCACGATTCTTGCGGCCCGCCGCCATGATGTCATTGAACTGGACGAACTGTGGTCTTTTGTGGGGCGCAAGAGCGATGCCCAATGGGTTTGGATCGCTCTTTGCCGACGCACCCGTCAAATCCTCTCCTATGCCATTGGGCCTCGGGATTGGTATCGTTGCCGGGAACTTTACGAGCGTCTGCCACGGGCCTACAAAAGATGTGCCACCTACAGCGACTTTTGGAGCACTTATGATGAAGTCTTTCCTCATAACCGATCCGTGGGAAAAGAAACCGGTGAAACGGCCCATGTGGAACGATGGAACAATACCCTGCGCCAACGACTGGGTCGTTTCACACGCAAAACCCTCTCCTTTTCCAAGCTTAAGAGTATGCATGAAACCTGTCTGAGACTTTTCATTCATCAATATAATCAAGAATTAGCCACCATTCCTACTTAATACACTACCAAAAATTTGGAATGAATTCTCACGGAAATTCGGTTGGAATGACTTCGTTACCCGCGCTCTTTTCAAAGTAAAAGAAGAGGAAGGATTAGCCCGGATATTTCATGAAGGGTAAAGTTTGGCTCGTTATTGCTATTGGAGATGGATTTCTTTGTATTTTGAGCAGATCGTCTTGATTTTTAGGTGTTTTTCAGGGTGTAGAGACACTGCCCCCTTTCCCCCATTGGTTCGGTAGTGCCGGGGGCAGCACCAATGCACCCTTTAGGTTGGCACCAATCGGCGGGCCGCATGGTTGAAAAGACTGGCCCAAGGATAACTCTCACTTAGGTGAAAGTGAATCGTTCGGGTGTTGCGCACGATGACCGCTCCGATCTTGATTAATTTGAGCCGCAGGGTGTGGCATTGGGCCCGCGCCCACTTCGTCCCTTTTAAGGCTAACCGGCGCATGGCTTCCATCAAGGTGTAGGCCAGCGCCGACAAGAGCAATCGCCACTGATTGGCCCACCATTGATGGGCGCTGGTGCGCTCGCTGAACAATTGCATCTGTTCCTTGATTCGGTTCTCCATTTCACCGCGGCCACAGTATACCTTGTCGTAAAGCTCCTGGGGATCGCCCGGCAGGTTCGTCACCACGAAGCGCGGGTTGGACCCCTGTGCGGTGTGTTCGGCTTTATGGATGACCAACCGCAGCCATCGCCACGAATCGGCAGCATAGACGAAGTCCTGGAATAACCGTTGTTTTTTACCCCTTAGTTCGAACCATTCTTTGGCCTGCTTTTGCAACTGCTGGGCGTCTTGCTGCAAGCGTGCATTGCGAGCCATCCCCACGATGTAACTAACTTCGTTGCGGTCGCACCAAGAGAGTATCCGGTCTCGACAAAATCCACTGTCGGCGCGCCAAATAATCCGCGTACGGGGCCAGCTTTGGCGAATCCGTTTAACCAGCAATTTGAGGATGGCCCCGGCATGCTTGCTGGCATCGATCTTGCTCGGCCGCAGGTAGGCCACCAGCAGCTGATCACCGCAAAAAACATATAGCGGCAGAAAACAGTAATGATCATAATAACCGTGGAAAAAACGTCCCTCCTGGAGCCCGTGCACCGGATTGTCGGTGGCGTCAAAGTCCAGGATGATCTCTTCGGGTTCCTCGGCAAAGGAGCCCATGAACTGTTCGACCAACAGCTCGTTTACCGCAAAGGCCGCCCGCCGATCCTGCCCGTTTTCAAAACGACACACAGTCGGCGCGCTGGCCAACGTTTCAATGCGCCCCGTTACCGTTTGCTAACAATGGATCGTGGCGCAGGGTATCAAAGTCGTTCAAATCCTCATAGCCCGCCACCAGCCCGTAAACGCGCTGCCGCAGCATCCCCAATACCTCATGGCGTACTTTGCCCTTCTGCCGTTTGTCCACTAACTGTCGGGCCGCTCGTTCGGTCAAGCCCAACTGCCGATCCACTTCCCGGATCAAAAGCAGTCCGGCATCCGAAGTAACCTCTCCGCCCTTGAAATCAACCCGCACACGGCGGCCTTTTACCCTTGTCAACTGTAGCTTTAATTGTTTACCTTTTGTCATCGCTGATATTGCTTTAATTATTGATCTATCCTGCTGTATATCAGCAGTTAAGCATATCAACGATACTTTTTTTACGAAATATCCGGGTTAGAGCAAAATTTGGTAGTGTATAAAAAAAGAATGTTATTTTGTATTTTTAGCTGTACAAATAGCGCTAGGCAGTTTATTCTTATTCTTAGTGCATGGTTACTAAAATTATTAATTGTCGGCACTGTGGAAGTGAAAATATCATTAAATTTGGCAAGACGCCCAACCATAAACAGCGCTACCGCTGCCATGATTGTGGTAAACAAAGCCGCGAAAACCCCACAGTGAAATACACCGAAGAGCAAAAAGAAATGATCCTTCGAGTCTATCAGGAACGCAGCAGTCTACGCGGTTTACAGCGCGCCTTCGGGGTGAGTCCCAACACCGTTTTGAGTTGGTTAAAAAAAACGACAATCGCTGCGACCGCTCAAAAGCACGATTCTTGCGGCCCGCCGCCATGATGTCATTGAACTGGACGAACTGTGGTCTTTTGTGGGGCGCAAGAGCGATGCCCAATGGGTTTGGATCGCTCTTTGCCGACGCACCCGTCAAATCCTCTCCTATGCCATTGGGCCTCGGGATTGGTATCGTTGCCGGGAACTTTACGAGCGTCTGCCACGGGCCTACAAAAGAAGTGCCACCTACAGCGACTTTTGGAGCACTTATGATGAAGTCTTTCCTCATAACCGATCCGTGGGAAAAGAAACCGGTGAAACGGCCCATGTGGAACGATGGAACAATACCCTGCGCCAACGACTGGGTCGTTTCACACGCAAAACCCTCTCCTTTTCCAAGCTTAAGAGTATGGGTAGTGTATTAAGTAGGAATGGTGGCTAATTCTTGATTATATTGATGAATGAAAAGTCTCAGACAGGTTTCATGCATACTCTTAAGCTTGGAAAAGGGTAGTGTTAACATTTTGAATGTTTAAGCTGTACTTTTTAGCGTGATTATGTTGTGAACTGGGCCTGGTCCATATCACAGTAAAATGTCCTCAATGCGGAAGCGATCACATCATCAAGCACGGCAAGGATCCGAAAGGGGTTCAGAAGTATCGATGCAAGGGGTGTGGTTATCAGTTTCGGCTTCACCCCAAAAGTCGTGAGCATCCTCCGGCGCTGGTCAAGCAGGTGCTCCGTGCGCACCAAAACCGGATGAGCCTGCGTGCCATTTACCGTACCTTCGGGGTAGCCCCAAAGACGGTCATCGAATGGATTAAAAAAAAGTCCTGAGTTTGCCGAAGCTGGAGTCCACTCTGCTTGCCCGCCAGTGTAGTGATGTGCTGGAACTGGACGAGGTGTGGTCATTCTGGGGCGATAAGCGTTCGGGGCAGGTATGGCTATGGGTAGCCTTGTGTCGACGTACCCGACAGGTCGTCGGGTTTTCTCTGGGTGATCGTAGCGATCAAACGTGCTGGCAGTTGTATCACAACATCGCCCAGCCCTATCGCGACTGTGCCACCGTAAGCGATTACTGGGAAAGCTACGACAAGGTTTTCCCTCACAACAGCGCCAGCGGGAAACAATCCGGCCAAACCGCCCATATCGAACGCTGGAACAATACCTTGCGACAGTCCCTGTCACGCTATGTGCGTAAAACGCTGTCATTCTCGAAGTCTTTGGTCATGCATTTTCGCGTCCTGTGCTTGTTCATCTGGGGGTAGTGTATTAAGTAGGAATGGTGGCTAATTCTTGATTATATTGATGAATGAAAAGTCTCAGACAGGTTTCATGCATACTCTTAAAAGCTTGGAAAAGGAGAGGGTTTTGCGTGTGAAACGACCCAGTCGTTGGCGCAGGGTATTGTTCCATCGTTCCACATGGGCCGTTTCACCGGTTTCTTTTCCCACGGATCGGTTATGAGGAAAGACTTCATCATAAGTGCTCCAAAAGTCGCTGTAGGTGGCACATCTTTTGTAGGCCCGTGGCAGACGCTCGTAAAGTTCCCGGCAACGATACCAATCCCGAGGCCCAATGGCATAGGAGAGGATTTGACGGGTGCGTCGGCAAAGAGCGATCCAAACCCATTGGGCATCGCTCTTGCGCCCCACAAAAGACCACAGTTCGTCCAGTTCAATGACATCATGGCGGCGGGCCGCAAGAATCGTGCTTTTGAGCGGTCGCAGCGATTGTCGTTTCTTTTAACCAACTCAAAACGGTGTTGGGACTCACCCCGAAGGCGCGCTGTAAACCGCGTAGACTGCTGCGTTCCTGATAGACTCGAAGGATCATTTCTTTTTGCTCTTCGGTGTATTTCACTGTGGGGTTTTCGCGGCTTTGTTTACCACAATCATGGCAGCGGTAGCGCTGTTTATGGTTGGGCGTCTTGCCAAATTTAATGATATTTTCACTTCCACAGTGCCGACAATTAATAATTTTAGTAACCATGCACTAAGAATAAACTGCCTAACGCTATTTGTACAGCTAAAAATACAAAATAACATTCTTTTTTTATACACTACCAGAGTATGCATGAAACCTGTCTGAGACTTTTCATTCATCTGTCTGAGACTTTTCATTCATCAATATAATCAAGAATTAGCCACCATTCCTACTTAATACACTACCCATCGGGGTTCAATTTGATGTGCACTGGAAAAAGTGGACACGAGATTCTCCTAAATGGAGAATCGAAGCATGGGAAGAAGACGCTTTAGTATAGAGTTCAAAAATGAGGCAGTTCAACTGATGATACTCGATGGTCTGAGCGCCACCGAGGTATCGACCAAACTTGGGGTCAACACCAACCAATTGTATAGGTGGAAGAGGCTCTATCTGGACGATCAGCAGGGCGAAGCCACCTCAAAGCGACAGAGCAGTCCGAAGGAGATGGCGGCCGAGATAGATCGTCTTCGCAAAGAGCTGCGCCGCTCGGAGCGGATCAACCAGATACTAAAAAAAACGGTGGGCTACTTTGCCAAGGACGAACAATGAAGTACCAGTTTGTCAAAGACAACGAGGGGCGCTTCAAGATCGAGGAAATATGCTCGGCGATGGGGATTTGTCGCAGTGGCTATTACTGCTGGAGGCACCGAGCGCCCTCGGCCCGGCGGATCGAGGACGAGGGAATCAAGGGGGCGATCCTGAAGGTACACAAAGAGGCCAAGGGCCGCTATGGGCATCGGCCAATGCACCGCCATCTGAAGGATGATGAGGGCATCGATTGCGGCCGTGACCGGGCTCTGCGTCTGATGCGTGAAATGGGAATCAAAAGCACCCAGAGTAAACGCTTTAAGCCATTAAAAACCAACAGTAACCATCCCTATGGTTACAGCCCCAATGTGCTTAAAAAGCATGGCCAGCCGACCCATATCGACGAGGTCTGGGTGGCGGACACGACCTACCTACGGACCCTGGCCGGTTGGATGTACTTGGCCACGGTGATGGACCTGTTCAGCCGACGCCTGCTGGGCTGGAGCGTTTCCAACCACAACGACGCGAAGCTGGTTGGCAAGGCCCTCAAAGCCGCGGCCATGACCCGCGGCACACTGCGCACCGGGATTATTCATCACAGCGATCGGGGCAGCCCCTACGCCAGCGACGACTATCAGAGGCTGGTCTCTGAACTAGGCATGAAGCCGAGCATGAGCGCCCAAGGCAACTGCTACGACAACGCGGCCATGGAATCGTTCTACGGCCGCTTCAAGACCAGCACGATTCGAGGCCGCCACTTTGCCGACGAGCGCGAACTGCGATCAACTGTCTTCGAATACGTGGAAATCTTCTACAACCGATATCGCAAACATTCCTCTCTGAGTTACCAAAGCCCAGTCCAATTCGAGGAAAATATTTGCCCCCCATGGGGGGCAACGAGAAAACAAAACCCTTTACCAAAACAAGCCGCCTGACACACTAATCAATAAACAATGAATATAAGAGAATCCCGTGTCCAACAAATCCAGTACACGTCAATTCGGGACTGTAAGATGGTAGATAAAAAATCCCGATCCTATCGCGGTGGGCTTCAATCCAACCGGTTACTTTTTTAGCATGATGCACTCTCAGATTGTCCACAATGAGAAAGATTTTCCGTTTGGCTCCTTTGATCAACTGGCGCAGAAATTTGATAAACAGTTCCACATTCAAGGCTCCCTTGTAAACCATGAAACGCAGCTTTCCACGGTTGGTTATAGTCGAGATCATGCTCGTGCTAAAACGACGCGCACTGCGTTTGGCAACTGGCGTTTTACCGCGCGGAGCATAACCTCTTCCCCGATGATCTTCGCTACTGATGCCGGTTTCATCTCCCCAGTGGATTTGGGCCTGTTGCGCTTTGGCTCTGGCTTCGATGGCCGGGTAAGTTTGATCAAGCCACTTCTTAATCGCCTCAGGCTGCTGCTCATAGGCTTGTCTTCGAGGTTTTTGTGGAGTGAAACCCCAACGGCGAAGATACTCGCCCACCGTGCGGATCGGCATCTTCAAAGCAAACTGCCTTTCAATCAACTCTTGCACCGCTTGGCGCGTCCACAGGGCAAAGGGCATCTTAAGCTGGATATTTCATGAAGGGTAAAGTTTGGCTCGTGGCTCGTTATTGCTATTGGAGATGGATTTCTTTGTATTTTGAGCAGATCGTCTTGATTTTTAGGTGTTTTTCAGGGTGTAGAGACACTGCCCCCTTTCCCCCATTGGTTCGGTAGTGCCGGGGGCAGCACCAATGCACCCTTTAGGTTGGCACCAATCGGCGGGCCGCATGGTTGAAAAGACTGGCCCAAGGATAACTCTCACTTAGGTGAAAGTGAATCGTTCGGGTGTTGCGCACGATGACCGCTCCGATCTTGATTAATTTGAGCCGCAGGGTGTGGCATTGGGCCCGCGGCCACTTCGTCCCTTTTAAGGCTAACCCGGATATTTCATGAAGGGTAAAGTTTGGCTCGTGTTTGGCTCGTTATTGCTATTGGAGATGGATTTCTTTGTATTTTGAGCAGATCGTCTTGATTTTTAGGTGTTTTTCAGGGTGTAGAGACACTGCCCCCTTTCCCCCATTGGTTCGGTAGTGCCGGGGGCAGCACCAATGCACCCTTTAGGTTGGCACCAATCGGCGGGCCGCATGGTTGAAAAGACTGGCCCAAGGATAACTCTCACTTAGGTGAAAGTGAATCGTTCGGGTGTTGCGCACGATGACCGCTCCGATCTTGATTAATTTGAGCCGCAGGGTGTGGCATTGGGCCCGCGGCCACTTCGTCCCTTTTAAGGCTAACCCGGATATTTCATGAAGGGTAAAGTTTGGCTCGTGTTTGGCTCGTTATTGCTATTGGAGATGGATTTCTTTGTATTTTGAGCAGATCGTCTTGATTTTTAGGTGTTTTTCAGGGTGTAGAGACACTGCCCCCTTTCCCCCATTGGTTCGGTAGTGCCGGGGGCAGCACCAATGCACCCTTTAGGTTGGCACCAATCGGCGGGCCGCATGGTTGAAAAGACTGGCCCAAGGATAACTCTCACTTAGGTGAAAGTGAATCGTTCGGGTGTTGCGCACGATGACCGCTCCGATCTTGATTAATTTGAGCCGCAGGGTGTGGCATTGGGCCCGCGGCCACTTCGTCCCTTTTAAGGCTAACCGGCGCATGGCTTCCATCAAGGTGTAGGCCAGCGCCGACAAGAGCAATCGCCACTGATTGGCCCACCATTGATGGGCGCTGGTGCGCTCGCTGAACAATTGCATCTGTTCCTTGATTCGGTTCTCCATTTCACCGCGGCCACAGTATACCTTGTCGTAAAGCTCCTGGGGATCGCCCGGCAGGTTCGTCACCACGAAGCGCGGGTTGGACCCCTGTGCGGTGTGTTCGGCTTTATGGATGACCAACCGCAGCCATCGCCACGAATCGGCAGCATAGACGAAGTCCTGGAATAACCGTTGTTTTTTACCCCTTAGTTCGAACCATTCTTTGGCCTGCTTTTGCAACTGCTGGGCGTCTTGCTGCAAGCGTGCATTGCGAGCCATCCCCACGATGTAACTAACTTCGTTGCGGTCGCACCAAGAGAGTATCCGGTCTCGACAAAATCCACTGTCGGCGCGCCAAATAATCCGCGTACGGGGCCAGCTTTGGCGAATCCGTTTAACCAGCAATTTGAGGATGGCCCCGGCATGCTTGCTGGCATCGATCTTGCTCGGCCGCAGGTAGGCCACCAGCAGCTGATCACCGCAAAAAACATATAGCGGCAGAAAACAGTAATGATCATAATAACCGTGGAAAAAACGTCCCTCCTGGAGCCCGTGCACCGGATTGTCGGTGGCGTCAAAGTCCAGGATGATCTCTTCGGGTTCCTCGGCAAAGGAGCCCATGAACTGTTCGACCAACAGCTCGTTTACCGCAAAGGCCGCCCGCCGATCCTGCCCGTTTTCAAAACGACACAAAGTCGGCGCGCTGGCCAACGTTTCAATGCGCCCCGTTACCGTTTGCTAACAATGGATCGTGGCGCAGGGTATCAAAGTCGTTCAAATCCTCATAGCCCGCCACCAGCCCGTAAACGCGCTGCCGCAGCATCCCCAATACCTCATGGCGTACTTTGCCCTTCTGCCGTTTGTCCACTAACTGTCGGGCCGCTCGTTCGGTCAAGCCCAACTGCCGATCCACTTCCCGGATCAAAAGCAGTCCGGCATCCGAAGTAACCTCTCCGCCCTTGAAATCAACCCGCACACGGCGGCCTTTTACCCTTGTCAACTGTAGCTTTAATTGTTTACCTTTTGTCATCGCTGATATTGCTTTAATTATTGATCTATCCTGCTGTATATCAGCAGTTAAGCATATCAACGATACTTTTTTTACGAAATATCCGGGTTAAGCCATTGAAGTTTTTCATTGAATGTTTTGGGATTCTCTAAAATTAAATTCTTACCTAAAGCTAATCTATAAGATTGCTGTAAGAGTATTTTATCTGGAATTTAGGTGAAACCGATAAAAATCATATAGCCATTTTGCAGGAAATATTAATATATGGCCAATGGTTGTACCGTGATACAAGTGTTTAAAAAACTCTCTCATTTATTGCTCTGTGAAAACACCCAATATCAGTTTTAAGAATTTGGGTGGTAATTTTTGATAGAATATTATTTTTCAGTAGATATGAGATAACTTGGGTTAAAATAGGAGTAGTTGCTCCTGTTATTATAGTTGAATATTTTGTGTAAATTTATCATTAAGAGCCGTGCGTCTGTAAGTCGTTATCTCATTCGATTGGCTATGTATTTCTGGTAGTGTTAACATTTTGAATGTTTAAGCTGTACTTTTTAGCGTGATTATGTTGTGAACTGGGAATGGTCCATATCACAGTAAAATGTCCTCAATGCGGAAGCGATCACATCATCAAGCACGGCAAGGATCCGAAAGGGGTTCAGAAGTATCGATGCAAGGGGTGTGGTTATCAGTTTCGGCTTCACCCCAAAAGTCGTGAGCATCCTCCGGCGCTGGTCAAGCAGGTGCTCCGTGCGCACCAAAACCGGATGAGCCTGCGTGCCATTTACCGTACCTTCGGGGTAGCCCAAAGACGGTCATCGAATGGATTAAAAAAAAGTCCTGAGTTTGCCGAAGCTGGAGTCCACTCTGCTTGCCCGCCAGTGTAGTGATGTGCTGGAACTGGACGAGGTGTGGTCATTCTGGGGCGATAAGCGTTCGGGGCAGGTATGGCTATGGGTAGCCTTGTGTCGACGTACCCGACAGGTCGTCGGGTTTCTCTGGGTGATCGTAGCGATCAAACGTGCTGGCAGTTGTATCACAACATCGCCCAGCCCTATCGCGACTGTGCCACCGTAAGCGATTACTGGGAAAGCTACGACAAGGTTTTCCCTCACAACAGCGCCAGCGGGAAACAATCCGGCCAAACCGCCCATATCGAACGCTGGAACAATACCTTGCGACAGTCCCTGTCACGCTAGCCCGGATATTTCGTAAAAAAAGTATCGTTGATATGCTTAACTACTGATATACAGCAGGATAGATCAATAATTAAAGCAATATCAGCGATGACAAAAGGTAAACAATTAAAGCTACAGTTGACAAGGGTAAAAGGCCGCCGTGTGCGGGTTGATTTCAAGGGCGGAGAGGTTACTTCGGATGCCGGACTGCTTTTGATCCGGGAAGTGGATCGGCAGTTGGGCTTGACCGAACGAGCGGCCCGACAGTTAGTGGACAAACGGCAGAAGGGCAAAGTACGCCATGAGGTCTTGGGGATGCTGCGGCAGCGCGTTTACGGGCTGGTGGCGGGCTATGAGGATTTGAACGACTTTGATACCCTGCGCCACGATCCATTGTTAGCAAACGGTAACGGGGCGCATTGAAACGTTGGCCAGCGCGCCGACTGTGTGTCGTTTTGAAAACGGGCAGGATCGGCGGGCGGCCTTTGCGGTAAACGAGCTGTTGGTCGAACAGTTCATGGGCTCCTTTGCCGAGGAACCCGAAGAGATCATCCTGGACTTTGACGCCACCGACAATCCGGTGCACGGGCTCCAGGAGGGACGTTTTTTCCACGGTTATTATGATCATTACTGTTTTCTGCCGCTATATGTTTTTTGCGGTGATCAGCTGCTGGTGGCCTACCTGCGGCCGAGCAAGATCGATGCCAGCAAGCATGCCGGGGCCATCCTCAAATTGCTGGTTAAACGGATTCGCCAAAGCTGGCCCCGTACGCGGATTATTTGGCGCGCCGACAGTGGATTTTGTCGAGACCGGATACTCTCTTGGTGCGACCGCAACGAAGTTAGTTACATCGTGGGGATGGCTCGCAATGCACGCTTGCAGCAAGACGCCCAGCAGTTGCAAAAGCAGGCCAAAGAATGGTTCGAACTAAGGGGTAAAAAACAACGGTTATTCCAGGACTTCGTCTATGCTGCCGATTCGTGGCGATGGCTGCGGTTGGTCATCCATAAAGCCGAACACACCGCACAGGGGTCCAACCCGCGCTTCGTGGTGACGAACCTGCCGGGCGATCCCCAGGAGCTTTACGACAAGGTATACTGTGGCCGCGGTGAAATGGAGAACCGAATCAAGGAACAGATGCAATTGTTCAGCGAGCGCACCAGCGCCCATCAATGGTGGGCCAATCAGTGGCGATTGCTCTTGTCGGCGCTGGCCTACACCTTGATGGAAGCCATGCGCCGGTTAGCCTTAAAAGGGACGAAGTGGGCGCGGGCCCAATGCCACACCCTGCGGCTCAAATTAATCAAGATCGGAGCGGTCATCGTGCGCAACACCCGAACGATTCACTTTCACCTAAGTGAGAGTTATCCTTGGGCCAGTCTTTTCAACCATGCGGCCCGCCGATTGGTGCCAACCTAAAGGGTGCATTGGTGCTGCCCCCGGCACTACCGAACCAATGGGGGAAAGGGGGCAGTGTCTCTACACCCTGAAAAACACCTAAAAATCAAGACGATCTGCTCAAAATACAAAGAAATCCATCTCCAATAGCAATAACGAGCCAAACTTTACCCTTCATGAAATATCCGGGCTATGTGCGTAAAACGCTGTCATTCTCGAAGTCTTTGTGATGTGCACTGGAAAAAGTGGACACGAGATTCTCCTAAATGGAGAATCGAAGCATGGGAAGAAGACGCAGTATAGAGTTCAAAAATGAGGCAGTTCAACTGATGATACTCGATGGTCTGAGCGCCACCGAGGTATCGACCAAACTTGGGGTCAACACCAACCAATTGTATAGGTGGAAGAGGCTCTATCTGGACGATCAGCAGGGCGAAGCCACCTCAAAGCGACAGAGCAGTCCGAAGGAGATGGCGGCCGAGATAGATCGTCTTCGCAAAGAGCTGCGCCGCTCGGAGCGGATCAACCAGATACTAAAAAAAACGGTGGGCTACTTTGCCAAGGACGAACAATGAAGTACCAGTTTGTCAAAGACAACGAGGGGCGCTTCAAGATCGAGGAAATATGCTCGGCGATGGGGATTTGTCGCAGTGGCTATTACTGCTGGAGGCACCGAGCGCCCTCGGCCCGGCGGATCGAGGACGAGGGAATCAAGGGGGCGATCCTGAAGGTACACAAAGAGGCCAAGGGCCGCTATGGGCATCGGCCAATGCACCGCCATCTGAAGGATGATGAGGGCATCGATTGCGGCCGTGACCGGGCTCTGCGTCTGATGCGTGAAATGGGAATCAAAAGCACCCAGAGTAAACGCTTTAAGCCATTAAAAACCAACAGTAACCATCCCTATGGTTACAGCCCCAATGTGCTTAAAAAGCATGGCCAGCCGACCCATATCGACGAGGTCTGGGTGGCGGACACGACCTACCTACGGACCCTGGCCGGTTGGATGTACTTGGCCACGGTGATGGACCTGTTCAGCCGACGCCTGCTGGGCTGGAGCGTTTCCAACCACAACGACGCGAAGCTGGTTGGCAAGGCCCTCAAAGCCGCGGCCATGACCCGCGGCACACTGCGCACCGGGATTATTCATCACAGCGATCGGGGCAGCCCCTACGCCAGCGACGACTATCAGAGGCTGGTCTCTGAACTAGCCCGGATATTTCATGAAGGGTAAAGTTTGGCTCGTTATTGCTATTGGAGATGGATTTCTTTGTATTTTGAGCAGATCGTCTTGATTTTTAGGTGTTTTTCAGGGTGTAGAGACACTGCCCCCTTTCCCCCATTGGTTCGGTAGTGCCGGGGGCAGCACCAATGCACCCTTTAGGTTGGCACCAATCGGCGGGCCGCATGGTTGAAAAGACTGGCCCAAGGATAACTCTCACTTAGGTGAAAGTGAATCGTTCGGGTGTTGCGCACGATGACCGCTCCGATCTTGATTAATTTGAGCCGCAGGGTGTGGCATTGGGCCCGCGCCCACTTCGTCCCTTTTAAGGCTAACCGGCGCATGGCTTCCATCAAGGTGTAGGCCAGCGCCGACAAGAGCAATCGCCACTGATTGGCCCACCATTGATGGGCGCTGGTGCGCTCGCTGAACAATTGCATCTGTTCCTTGATGCGGTTCTCCATTTCACCGCGGCCACAGTATACCTTGTCGTAAAGCTCCTGGGGATCGCCCGGCAGGTTCGTCACCACGAAGCGCGGGTTGGACCCCTGTGCGGTGTGTTCGGCTTTATGGATGACCAACCGCAGCCATCGCCACGAATCGGCAGCATAGACGAAGTCCTGGAATAACCGTTGTTTTTTACCCCTTAGTTCGAACCATTCTTTGGCCTGCTTTTGCAACTGCTGGGCGTCTTGCTGCAAGCGTGCATTGCGAGCCATCCCCACGATGTAACTAACTTCGTTGCGGTCGCACCAAGAGAGTATCCGGTCTCGACAAAATCCACTGTCGGCGCGCCAAATAATCCGCGTACGGGGCCAGCTTTGGCGAATCCGTTTAACCAGCAATTTGAGGATGGCCCCGGCATGCTTGCTGGCATCGATCTTGCTCGGCCGCAGGTAGGCCACCAGCAGCTGATCACCGCAAAAAACATATAGCGGCAGAAAACAGTAATGATCATAATAACCGTGGAAAAAACGTCCCTCCTGGAGCCCGTGCACCGGATTGTCGGTGGCGTCAAAGTCCAGGATGATCTCTTCGGGTTCCTCGGCAAAGGAGCCCATGAACTGTTCGACCAACAGCTCGTTTACCGCAAAGGCCGCCCGCCGATCCTGCCCGTTTTCAAAACGACACACAGTCGGCGCGCTGGCCAACGTTTCAATGCGCCCCGTTACCGTTTGCAACAATGGATCGTGGCGCAGGGTATCAAAGTCGTTCAAATCCTCATAGCCCGCCACCAGCCCGTAAACGCGCTGCCGCAGCATCCCCAATACCTCATGGCGTACTTTGCCCTTCTGCCGTTTGTCCACTAACTGTCGGGCCGCTCGTTCGGTCAAGCCCAACTGCCGATCCACTTCCCGGATCAAAAGCAGTCCGGCATCCGAAGTAACCTCTCCGCCCTTGAAATCAACCCGCACACGGCGGCCTTTTACCCTTGTCAACTGTAGCTTTAATTGTTTACCTTTTGTCATCGCTGATATTGCTTTAATTATTGATCTATCCTGCTGTATATCAGCAGTTAAGCATATCAACGATACTTTTTTTACGAAATATCCGGGCTAGGCATGAAGCCGAGCATGAGCGCCCAAGGCAACTGCTACGACAACGCGGCCATGGAATCGTTCTACGGCCGCTTCAAGACCAGCACGATTCGAGGCCGCCACTTTGCCGACGAGCGCGAACTGCGATCAACTGTCTTCGAATACGTGGAAATCTTCTACAACCGATATCGCAAACATTCCTCTCTGAGTTACCAAAGCCCAGTCCAATTCGAGGAAAATATTTGCCCCCCATGGGGGGCAACGAGAAAACAAAACCCTTTACCAAAACAAGCCGCCTGACACACTAATCAATAAACAATGAATATAAGAGAATCCCGTGTCCAACAAATCCAGTACACGTCATTTGGTCATGCATTTTCGCGTCCTGTGCTTGTTCATCTGGGAATACAACAGCAATATCAAACATTCGTCATGTTAACACTACCCGAGATTATTAAAGTATAATCATTATATTTGGGGCAAGGAGTGGCAGTATAAAAATATTAAACCCAGAATTATCGTCGTAAAACATTTAAAAGATGGGTAGTGTATAAAAAAAGAATGTTATTTTGTATTTTTAGCTGTACAAATAGCGTTAGGCAGTTTATTCTTAGTGCATGGTTACTAAAATTATTAATTGTCGGCACTGTGGAAGTGAAAATATCATTAAATTTGGCAAGACGCCCAACCATAAACAGCGCTACCGCTGCCATGATTGTGGTAAACAAAGCCGCGAAAACCCCACAGTGAAATACACCGAAGAGCAAAAAGAAATGATCCTTCGAGTCTATCAGGAACGCAGCAGTCTACGCGGTTTACAGCGCGCCTTCGGGGTGAGTCCCAACACCGTTTTGAGTTGGTTAAAAAAAACGACAATCGCTGCGACCGCTCAAAAGCACGATTCTTGCGGCCCGCCGCCATGATGTCATTGAACTGGACGAACTGTGGTCTTTTGTGGGGCGCAAGAGCGATGCCCAATGGGTTTGGATCGCTCTTTGCCGACGCACCCGTCAAATCCTCTCCTATGCCATTGGGCCTCGGGATTGGTATCGTTGCCGGGAACTTTACGAGCGTCTGCCACGGGCCGACAAAAGATGTGCCACCTACAGCGACTTTTGGAGCACTTATGATGAAGTCTTTCCTCATAACCGATCCGTGGGAAAAGAAACCGGTGAAACGGCCCATGTGGAACGATGGAACAATACCCTGCGCCAACGACTGGGTCGTTTCACACGCAAAACCCTCTCCTTTTCCAAGCTTAAGAGTATGCATGAAACCTGTCTGAGACTTTTCATTCATCAATATAATCAAGAATTAGCCACCATTCCTACTTAATACACTACCCAAAAGATGTGCCACCTACAGCGACTTTTGGAGCACTTATGATGAAGTCTTTCCTCATAACCGATCCGTGGGAAAAGAAACCGGTGAAACGGCCCATGTGGAACGATGGAACAATACCCTGCGCCAACGACTGGGTCGTTTCACACGCAGAACCCTCTCCTTTTCCAAGCTTAAGAGTATGCATGAAACCTGTCTGAGACTTTTCATTCATCAATATAATCAAGAATTAGCCACCATTCCTACTTAATACACTACCAAAAGATGAAAGCGGAAATGATTTTTTGACTGATTATAAATTTCACTGCTTTAATGGAAAACCATTATATTTTCATACAATGTATGATAGGCTTACGCAATTAAAAGAAAATTGGTTTGATATAAATGGGAATCCTTTAGATGTATATTATGATTCACCAATGATGTGCACTGGAAAAAGTGGACACGAGATTCTCCTAAATGGAGAATCGAAGCATGGGAAGAAGACGCTTTAGTATAGAGTTCAAAAATGAGGCAGTTCAACTGATGATACTCGATGGTCTGAGCGCCACCGAGGTATCGACCAAACTTGGGGTCAACACCAACCAATTGTATAGGTGGAAGAGGCTCTATCTGGACGATCAGCAGGGCGAAGCCACCTCAAAGCGACAGAGCAGTCCGAAGGAGATGGCGGCCGAGATAGATCGTCTTCGCAAAGAGCTGCGCCGCTCGGAGCGGATCAACCAGATACTAAAAAAAACGGTGGGCTACTTTGCCAAGGACGAACAATGAAGTACCAGTTTGTCAAAGACAACGAGGGGCGCTTCAAGATCGAGGAAATATGCTCGGCGATGGGGATTTGTCGCAGTGGCTATTACTGCTGGAGGCACCGAGCGCCCTCGGCCCGGCGGATCGAGGACGAGGGAATCAAGGGGGCGATCCTGAAGGTACACAAAGAGGCCAAGGGCCGCTATGGGCATCGGCCAATGCACCGCCATCTGAAGGATGATGAGGGCATCGATTGCGGCCGTGACCGGGCTCTGCGTCTGATGCGTGAAATGGGAATCAAAAGCACCCAGAGTAAACGCTTTAAGCCATTAAAAACCAACAGTAACCATCCCTATGGTTACAGCCCCAATGTGCTTAAAAAGCATGGCCAGCCGACCCATATCGACGAGGTCTGGGTGGCGGACACGACCTACCTACGGACCCTGGCCGGTTGGATGTACTTGGCCACGGTGATGGACCTGTTCAGCCGACGCCTGCTGGGCTGGAGCGTTTCCAACCACAACGACGCGAAGCTGGTTGGCAAGGCCCTCAAAGCCGCGGCCATGACCCGCGGCACACTGCGCACCGGGATTATTCATCACAGCGATCGGGGCAGCCCCTACGCCAGCGACGACTATCAGAGGCTGGTCTCTGAACTAGGCATGAAGCCGAGCATGAGCGCCCAAGGCAACTGCTACGACAGCGCGGCCATGGAATCGTTCTACGGCCGCTTCAAGACCAGCACGATTCGAGGCCGCCACTTTGCCGACGAGCGCGAACTGCGATCAACTGTCTTCGAATACGTGGAAATCTTCTACAACCGATATCGCAAACATTCCTCTCTGAGTTACCAAAGCCCAGTCCAATTCGAGGAAAATATTTGCCCCCCATGGGGGGCAACGAGAAAACAAAACCCTTTACCAAAACAAGTCGCCTGACACACTAATCAATAAACAATGAATATAAGAGAATCCCGTGTCCAACAAATCCAGTACACGTCACCAATAAAAAAGAAAAATACCACAAAACCAGATTTATTAAGTGAAATGACAAAATTAGCTGAAACGTTATATGAAAGTTTTTTTTATGTTCGGGTTGATTTATACTTAGTCGACAATAAGATATATTTTGGTGAATTGACATTTAAACCTCAAAGTGGTTATATCCGATTTGTACCAGAATCATTTGATAAATTTCTTGGAGATAAATTGAAATTACCAATAAATTCAATGAATGTTTCAAAATGTTAAGATCCAACGGAAATAAAACGGATCATTTCGATCTTTTTGTAATGAAATTGGCAATCCTCAATCGCTGAGGAGGAGGCGGACGTCTCCTTTGGCTCGGGCCAGGGAGAGGCGGCTGAGTTTGTATTGGTAGCGGATTTCGATCATTTCATCGCTGGCGTCGGCCAGGGCCGCCAGGGCGTCGATGATTTCCCGGTTGTCGGCCACTCCTTCTGTAAATCGGGTGCGTGCCAGGTCGAGTTCCTCTTCGCTCAGTTCCACCCTTTTTCGGGTGATGCCGATTTGCTCGTAGCGTGAGCGGGCGTCTTGCAGGGCCAGTTTATAATCGGCCCCCACCTGGTTTTCAATGTTTTGAACGACCAGTTCCTGGGCGTGTATGATGGCTTCGGCCCGGCGTTTGTTGGAGCGGATGCGATGTCCCTCGAATATGGGCAGACTCATGGATATACCGGTCAGCCAGGTATTCCTTGAGCCTCCGTCGAAAGCTTGCTCAGTGGCATATCCCCACTCGCCGAAAAGGTTGATGCTAGGCAGTCTCTCCAGCCCCGCACATTTGCGCGCGGCCAGATTTCGCTCCAGCTCCTCAATGGCAATAAGGTAGTTGGGGCGAGCCTCCAGCAGAGCCGCCAGGTTGTATTCCTGGCGATGAAACTGGATCGGTTTTAATTGTTCCGTGGATTGGAGGGCCAGTTTCGCATCCAGATCAAGATCGAGCAGTAGCTGGAACCGGAGGGCGCTTTCCATAACCACGGTATCTTGCTGCAGGCGCTGCTTTTGATCGGTGGCCAAGGCGCTTTCGGCCCGTGTCACATCGATCCTCGTGGCCACCCCTGCATTGAGCTGGTTGATGGCCAGATCGAGGAGGGCTTCATCGCGTTCGATATTGGCATCGAGCACCTCGATGCGTTTGAGGTTGCGCAAATGGCTGTAGAAAGCATTGGCGGCATTGTTCAAGCTGTCTTGCAGCACACTCTCCAGGGTCAGCTCGGAAATTTGATGGTTGAAGCGCGACAATCGCCAGGTAGCGTAATTGACCACATTGATCAAAGGCACGCTACCGACCATTTTTCCATCGAACCGGTTGACCGGCGGCGGGTTGGGAAAATCGAATCCAAATCCGACCGGGGCGATCTTGGTGCGTATCTGGGCAGCATCGAAGGAAAGCCGGGGAATCAGTTCCGAGCGGTCCCTCCTGGCAATTTGAAAAGCCTCCTCGACCGCCTGTCTCTGGATGAGCACTTCGAGGTTTTGTTTTTCAATCCAGGTAAAAGTCTCCGCCAGGTTAAGGCTGACCACTTCGCCCGAAAGAGGATTGAGCAAAGGCCCGAAAACCATCGCCAAAAGAGAAGCCGATAAAAACTTGAGCTTGCCTCGAAAGGAAAATTGGGGTCTTAAAGCTCTGGAAATTTTAGTTATTTGTTTCATAATTATGTTCGCTATTTTAGCCATAAAAACCTTTCGATTCAGGGCAGAGCAATGAAAATCGGCCTGGCCCAGATAAACACCATCGTCGGCGATCTGCCCGGGAACCGGCGCAAGATAATCGATGCCTACCGCCAACTCTGCGAGAAAGGAGCGGAGCTGGTTGTGTTCCCCGAGCTGGCCGTCTGCGGCTATCCCCCCAGGGACCTGCTGAGCAAGAGCCGTTTCGTCCCCGACAACGAAGCCTCGTTACAGGAAATTGCGGCCCAGTGCGGGCAGACGCCCCTCCTGGCAGGATTCGTCGAGCAAAATCACTCCGGCAAAGGCAGAGACTACTACAACGCCGCCGCCTGGTGCGCCGATGGTGCCGTGGTGAAAACTTTTCAAAAATGCCTTTTGCCCACCTATGATGTTTTTGACGAAGTGCGGCATTTTCACGAGGCCGCCGATCCGCGTTTCATGGAATTTAAAGGATGCCGCATTGGCATCACCATTTGCGAAGACATCTGGACGGCCCAGTTTGTGGACACGCGCCAAAGGTATGATTTCGACCCGGTGGAAGCGCTTTCCAGGATGGGGCTCGACTTGCTGGTGAATTTATCGGCCAGCCCCTGGCAATACGATAAAAATGCTTTCCGTCAAAATTTGGTCGTCAGCGCAGCCGAACGCTGCCGCTGCCCTGTCGTTTTCTGCAACGCGGTGGGGGGAAACGACGAACTCATTTTCGACGGGCACAGCATGGCCGTGAACGCCGAGGGTAAAGTGTTTGCCGGGCTGTCCGGCTTCCAGGAAGAAAACCTCGTAGTCGATACCGAATCCGGCCAGGAGTACATTTCCCCCACTTTTCAACAGGAACCGATGGCCGATATACACGACGCCCTCGTCCTCGGCTTGAGGGATTACGCTCACAAATGTGGATTTCGAAAAGCCCTCCTCGGTTTAAGCGGGGGCATCGATTCGGCCGTCACAGCGGCACTGGCGGCGGACGCCCTGGGTCCAGAGAATGTCATCGGTATCAGCCTCCCCTCCTCCATTTCCAGCCGGCACAGCCGGGATGACGCCGCCGCCCTGGCCGCCAACCTGGGCATCGAATACCAAACGCTCCCCATCGCGGAACTGGTCTCGGCGGCCGATAAAACCCTCTCGTCGATTTTCGAGGGCCGCTCCGCGGACGTAACGGAGGAGAATGTGCAGGCCCGCAGCCGAGGCCTCCTGCTCATGGCGGTTTCCAACAAATTCGGGGCCCTCCTCCTATCCACCGGCAACAAAAGTGAATTGGCGGTAGGCTACTGCACGCTCTACGGGGACATGTGCGGCGGGTTGGCCGTGATTTCAGACCTGCCCAAGATCAAAGTTTACGAACTGGCCCGGTGGATGAATCGCAACGGCGAGATCATCCCCGTGAACACCATCGAAAAAGCGCCTTCGGCAGAACTGCGCCCCGACCAAAAAGACGAGGACTCACTGCCACCCTACGATATCCTGGACGCCATCCTGGCCCTTTATGTGGAGGAGGGAAAATCCTCACAAGAAATCACCGAAGCCGGTTTTGACCCTGAAGTTGTCCGGGACATCATCCGCAAGGTCGATCTCAACGAATACAAACGCCAACAGGCCGCCCCTGGATTGAAAATCACACCCTTGGCCTTCGGGGTAGGAAGGCGCATTCCCATCGTGCAAAAATACATCGGCTAAATGGGATGTAGCATCCATTCGAGCAATATTGAATTTATGATGAAATCCACGATTTCAGAAAATCTGTTTGCTAAGGCGAAGGAACTGATGCCGGGCGGGGTTAATTCCCCGGTGCGCGCATTCCGTTCCGTCAATGGGTCTCCTTTTTTTACGGAACGGGCGGACGGGGCCACTTTAACTACCGCCGACGGCGAGACATTGATCGATTACGTTTGCACCTGGGGCCCGGCCATTCATGGGCACAACCATCCGGCCATTCGCGCCGCCCTGGCCGACGCCCTGGAAAAAGGCACCAGTTTCGGCACCCCCAACCCCTACGAAGTGGAAATGGCGGAACGCATCCACGAGATGGTCCCCTCGGTGCAAAAAGTGCGCATGGTCAACAGCGGGACCGAGGCCACCATGTCTTGCATACGGCTGGCCCGGGGATACACGGGACGGGATAAAATCATCAAATTCGCCGGCTGTTACCACGGGCATGTCGATTCCCTTTTGGTCAAAGCCGGTTCGGGGGCACTGACATTCGGGCATCCCGACAGCGCCGGGATTCCCACCGGTTTTGCTCGTGAAACCATCGTTTTGCCATTCAACGATGAGGCGGCCCTGGAGGAAACCTTTAAAACTCGAGGCGGTGAAATAGCGAGCCTCATAGTGGAACCCTATCCGGCCAACAACTGCCTCATCCTGCCCAACGAAGGGTATTTACAAAAACTAAGAGACGTTTGCACAAGGCACGGCAGCGTGCTCATATTCGATGAGGTGATGACCGGGTTTCGGGTCGCCCCAGGCGGGGTTCAGGAAAAAGAAGGCATCGTGCCCGACTTGACCGCACTGGGCAAAATCATTGGCGGTGGTCTGCCCGTGGGAGCGTTCGGCGGCAAAGCCGAAATTATGGATTGCCTGGCTCCCGACGGACCCGTTTACCAAGCAGGCACTTTAAGCGGCAACCCGTTGGCCATGACCGCCGGAATTACCGCATTAAAGCTGTTGAAAAAAGAAAATCCCTATCAAAAGCTGGACCGGATGGGTAAAAGCCTGGGCCGGGCTTTGCTCAATGCGGCCGAGGCAAAGGGCATTGCGTTACAGTTTCCACAAACCGGCTCTATGTTCTCGCCCATATTTTCGGAAGAACCGGTGACCAATTTCGAGCAAGCCCTCAAGGTGGATGCCGCTAAATTCGGGAAACTCTTTCACTACGCGCTGGAACACGGGATCTACCTGCCGCCGTCGGCATACGAAACCTGCTTCATCAGCACCGCCCATACCGATCTCGACCTCGAAAAAACCGCCGACGTTCTGTCCGCTGGCCTGAAAAGCTTCTGACAACCTCTGCCGATCATAGGATGACGTGAACTGGCTGCCTCCACCGGAGAATATTTGCGCAACCGAAAATACGGTCGATGTTTGGCGCCTGCCACTTCTCCCCGACAGCGAAAATTTGCGCGATTGCTATACCTGGCTCTCCCCCGATGAAAAAGTAAGGTCCGGGCGGTTTATCAGAGAAATACACAGCCAGCGGTTTATTCTGGGCCGCGGCGGTTTGCGCAATATTCTCTCTCGCTACGAGCAGACCCATCCCTCCAGAATCAAGTTCCACTATAACCCTCAGGGCAAGCCAGAGTTGGCCTGCAATGAGAGCTTGCGCTTCAATCTCTCACACTCCAAGGACCTCGCCCTGGCCGCCGTTACGGCAAACAAGTTGGTCGGGATCGATGTCGAATATATGCGCGGAAATGTGGATTACCTCGGACTGTCCGATCGTTTTTTTGCCCAAAATGAGGCCGAGGCCCTGAAAAAAATGCCAGCCTCATTGCAAAAAGAATCCTTTTTCCGCATCTGGACACGCAAGGAGGCTTACATTAAAGCGCATGGCAAGGGTCTATCCCTCCCTCTGGATCAATTCGAGGTTTCAACCGCAAAGGATGATCCGCCGCGACTGCTTTCCACCCGGCACGACCCAAAGGATAAGGACCGATGGAGTTTTTTTGAAATCGAGACCTGGGAAAACTACACCGGCACACTGGTTTGGGAGAGCCCCGGAGGTGACATCCGATATTGGGAAGACCCCTGGGATTAAAAGAGTTGGGGAAATTACATTCTGAATTCCCGCATCTGCCTCTGCACATCGGGAGTGAAATAGGTGCCGCCCTCAATGATGGTTTCCACCGCCTTCTTCAATTGGTCCAGCCCGCATGATTTTTCAACAAACCCATCCGCTTTGCCATGCAGCGCAATGCGGTTGGATTCTGGATTAACCGTGGCCGTGAATATAAGCACCTTGATGTCGGGGATCTTGTTCTTCAATATATGAAGAATCTCCAATCCGTTGATTTCGGGCAGCCGAATGTCGATGATGGCAAGCTCGGGTTTTAATTCGAGGCATTCACGCAAAGCCTCTTTGCCATTGCCGCTATAACCGATAACTTCGATTTCGGGCATGGTGGCCTTAAAAAACTCCACACATAGATCCCGTAAAACAACCTCGTCCTCGATAAAGTAAACTTTCATTAATCAATCCCTGTTCAAAAATAATTTACAACCGTCAGCAGGCTGTCAACGGAACATATTGCCACGCCCTCTTAATCGCCTGTCGTCTTCATCAGGCTGGAGCCGCGGCAAGCGAATCGGAAGCATTGTAAATCTTCACCTGCCTGAGTACGTTGGGACTGAAATACTTTTCTCCCGAAAAAATAGAACACAAGGCTGTCTTCAATTGTTCCAACCCGCCCGCTTTTTCTATAAATCCGTCAGCACCCCCACGGACGGCTTCGTTGATGGTATCCGGGCAAACGGAACCGGTCAGGAACCCGACTTTGGCAGCCGGGTTCTGCTCTTTGATTATTTTGAGCAGTTCCAGTCCGCTGATTTCGGGCAGCATGATGTCCAGCAAAACAAGATCGGGCTGCAGGTCTCGGCAATCCCGCAAGACCCGGCAGCCATCTTCAGCCATTCCCACCAGCTCGAACTCCGGTAGAGCCAGAGCAAAATAATCGCTGTACAAATCGCGCAAGACGGATTCGGCCTCAACAATATAGACCTTATTCATCACGATAAACCGGAAACAACTCCGTAATGAAAAAGTCGGCCCGTTTTTTCGCTTCTTTACCGGGATTTCATATTTTCCAAGGGATTAAGCGATCCGGGAGGTCCCTTGGCCCTTTGATGTGCACTGGAAAAAGTGGACACGAGATTCTCCTAAATGGAGAATCGAAGCATGGGAAGAAGACGCAGTATAGAGTTCAAAAATGAGGCAGTTCAACTGATGATACTCGATGGTCTGAGCGCCACCGAGGTATCGACCAAACTTGGGGTCAACACCAACCAATTGTATAGGTGGAAGAGGCTCTATCTGGACGATCAGCAGGGCGAAGCCACCTCAAAGCGACAGAGCAGTCCGAAGGAGATGGCGGCCGAGATAGATCGTCTTCGCAAAGAGCTGCGCCGCTCGGAGCGGATCAACCAGATACTAAAAAAAACGGTGGGCTACTTTGCCAAGGACGAACAATGAAGTACCAGTTTGTCAAAGACAACGAGGGGCGCTTCAAGATCGAGGAAATATGCTCGGCGATGGGGATTTGTCGCAGTGGCTATTACTGCTGGAGGCACCGAGCGCCCTCGGCCCGGCGGATCGAGGACGAGGGAATCAAGGGGGCGATCCTGAAGGTACACAAAGAGGCCAAGGGCCGCTATGGGCATCGGCCAATGCACCGCCATCTGAAGGATGATGAGGGCATCGATTGCGGCCGTGACCGGGCTCTGCGTCTGATGCGTGAAATGGGAATCAAAAGCACCCAGAGTAAACGCTTTAAGCCATTAAAAACCAACAGTAACCATCCCTATGGTTACAGCCCCAATGTGCTTAAAAAGCATGGCCAGCCGACCCATATCGACGAGGTCTGGGTGGCGGACACGACCTACCTACGGACCCTGGCCGGTTGGATGTACTTGGCCACGGTGATGGACCTGTTCAGCCGACGCCTGCTGGGCTGGAGCGTTTCCAACCACAACGACGCGAAGCTGGTTGGCAAGGCCCTCAAAGCCGCGGCCATGACCCGCGGCACACTGCGCACCGGGATTATTCATCACAGCGATCGGGGCAGCCCCTACGCCAGCGACGACTATCAGAGGCTGGTCTCTGAACTAGGCATGAAGCCGAGCATGAGCGCCCAAGGCAACTGCTACGACAACGCGGCCATGGAATCGTTCTACGGCCGCTTCAAGACCAGCACGATTCGAGGCCGCCACTTTGCCGACGAGCGCGAACTGCGATCAACTGTCTTCGAATACGTGGAAATCTTCTACAACCGATATCGCAAACATTCCTCTCTGAGTTACCAAAGCCCAGTCCAATTCGAGGAAAATATTTGCCCCCCATGGGGGGCAACGAGAAAACAAAACCCTTTACCAAAACAAGCCGCCTGACACACTAATCAATAAACAATGAATATAAGAGAATCCCGTGTCCAACAAATCCAGTACACGTCACCTTGGCCTTTGACGAACTGGAATCTGCCATCAATCAGGAAACGGGGGGAACAGGCCCTTGAACCAAACTAGGAGCGGCCGTCCGCTTCCTGCAAGGATTCGAGAGTCGAAAGATAGGTCGTCATAACCCCCTTGCCTTTTACCTCGATAATCCCTCTGGGCATAAAGCCGTTCTGGCCCGGTAGACGTTTTAAGGTTTCTTCCGCTACCTGGATGTTGCCGGGTAGGCCGAGAGACTCCATGCGGCTTGCCAAATTAACGGTTTCGCCCCATAAATCGTAAGCAAATCTGGTCTGGCCGATGACCCCCGCCACGACAGGGCCAGAATGCATGCCGATACGTAGTTTCAGGCTCATATTATGATCCTCATTGAACTGGTTCATATAGCGGAGGCAGGCATAAGCAAATTCGAGGCAGTTTTTCTCATGATTTTCAACATTTGGCGCAATGCCCACCACCACCATGTAGGAGTCGCCGATGGTCTTGATTTTTTCCAATTGAAAATCGACCACCATTTTATCGAAGGCGCTGAATATGTGGTTGAGTAGGTAAAGCAGGGTATCGGGGCTGATTTGGGAAGATAATTTCGTAAACCCGACCAGGTCGGCGAAAAGGACGGTGGCGTCTGCTATATCTTCCGCGATGTTGTCCTCTCCTTTTTTCAATCTTTCGGCAATGCTCCGGGGCAATACGTTATATAGAACCGTTTCCGATTTTCTTTTTTCTCTCTCTACCTGCTGAAAGAGGCGTCTTTCCTGGTCCCGCAGGTATTTGCGTTCAAGGCTGGCTCCCACACGGGCCCGCAGGAGCGTTTCCTCCACCGGTTTGGTCAGATAATCCTCGGCCCCGCTCTCGATACAACGAATGACGCTGTCCAACTGGTCCAAAGCGGTAACCATTATGACCGGTATGATGCGAAGGTTCTCTTTGACCTGCATATATTCGAGGACTTCATAACCGTTCATAACCGGCATATTGATGTCCAGCAGCACCAAGTCTATATGCCTGTGGTCTTCGATCAATTGGATGGGATGGCTTTTTTCCCATCCATGGCCGTATGCAGGCTCTCGTAGCCGTGATCTTCGAGCAGAGCCAAGACCAGATCCAGATTATCCTCATGATCGTCCACCACGAGGATATTCATTTTATGGAGATTTTCCTGTAGCTCTTTTTCCAATCATTTTCCCCCTGTTGACAAAGTTCAATTCATGAACTTGAAATTATCTTTATAGCGTTTGATGTCAAAAATCGTAGTCGAAGGAAAGAAGAAATGGCGGAACTTCAATCGATTACCGGTTCGTTAAACATTTCTTCCCCTTTCACCATGATTTTTTCCGCCCGCGATTCAAGCCATTTGCGCTCTGCCATGGACAGGCTCTTGGCCGTAATCACAATGACCGGGATTTCGGCAAATTTATCCATACTCCGAAATTCCTGCAGAAAAGTTAATCCATCCATGACCGGCATCATGAGGTCCAGAAACACCACATCAGGGGTAAAGGTTTTTAGAACCTCGAGGGCTTCCTTGCCGTTGCCGGCGGTCTGGATTTCATTTAGGTTGTCATCCAGCCAAAGTCTCATCAGTTCCTGGTACTCGACCAAATCGTCCACGATGAGAATTTTCCGGTTGGCGATTTTATCCGCATTGAGGGTCCGGCGGATGCAGGCCAGGAAATCTTTTTGCACAACCGGTTTGGGCAGCGCATCGACCGCCCCGAAGGTGACCGCTTTCTGCCGATCGGCCACCATGCTGACGATGACCACCGGCACATCGGCCGTTTCCGGGTCGGCTTTCAATACGCCGAGGACTTCCCAGCCGTTGCTTTCGGGCATCATAATGTCCAATGTGATCAAATCGGGTTTGTGCTCTTTAACCAAGGCCGGCACTTTGAGGGGCTCGCCGCACTCAATCGCAACAGCGCCAAGGTCTTTTACATACTGCACGATAAACTCTCTGGCGTCGGGATCGTCGTCCACCACCAGGATGCGCTTTCCTGGGGCAATGGGCAAAATTTTCTTCAAATCATCCCCGGTGCCTGCCTCTTCCACCCGTTTGGCGGTTACAACCGGAGCCGCCGGGGCAGACGGCTTTTCTTTAACAACCGGTTTTTCCGCTGGTTTCTTTTCCGTTTTTTCGGAGGGGGCGGGCTTGCTTTCGTCCGCCGGGGCGGAAACTTTAATCAAGGGCAGCTCTACCGTAAAGGTCGCCCCTTTGTTGACTCCTTCGCTCGTCACGGTCAAAGTTCCGCCCAGCAGTTCGATAATGGAGCGGGAAATGGTCAGGCCCAAACCGGTGCCCCCAAAATCACGCGAGGTGCTGCTATCCTGCTGGCTGAAGGCACGGAAAATCAGCTCCATGCTGTCGGCCCTTATACCGACGCCGGTATCGATCACCTGCAACCGGATTTTTTTCTTCCTTCCATCCAAAAGAGCCGCCTTTAATCGCACCGAGCCTTCCTTCGTGAATTTAATGGCGTTGCCCACCAGATTGATGATCACCTGTTTCAATTTATAACCATCGGTCTGCGTCCGCAGGGAATCCTCCGAACATTCATAAACCAGATTCACTTGCTTGGCGTCGGCCTGGGGCTGGAGCATTTCCACCACATCGCGCAAAAACGGAATCAGGTCGGTGTCTTCATTGATGATGTCCATGCGACCCGATTCGATTTTGGATAGATCGAGAATATCATTGATCAAACTGAGCAAATGTTTGCCGTTGCGATTGATTTTCTCCACCCGGCTCAGTTCGCCCTCACCCAATATCCCTTTGCGGTTTTTCAGCAATATGCCCGAAAACCCGATAATCGAATTGAGCGGTGTGCGCAATTCATGGCTCATATTGGCAACGAATTCGCTCTTGTGCTTGTGGGCGGCCAACAATTCCTGGTTGGCTTCCTCCAAAAGAATGGACTGTTTTTGCACCGACCGGTAGGTTTCGGCATTGAAGAGGGCGTTGCCGAGCGCCTCAATTTGGTTGGAAAGTACCTGGCGGGTGTTGGGATCGACCCGGCTGATTCCCGCCAGTATAATAACTCCCAATAATTTCTGCTGAAATTGTATCGGAATGCCGTAGAAATTTCTGATCTTCGCTTTGGTGAAACCGAGATTGAGGTCGGGCAAAGCCTCCTCATCAATATCTTCCAGGGTGATCCATTTCTTGCGGCGCATAATTTCGCCGGGCAGTCCCTCCATGGCATTGGCGTCGGTGCCGGTGAAGTTTCTGAGAAAAGATTGGTCCAGACCCCGCTGGCTGATGGTATGAAATTCACCTTTCTGCTTGTTGAAAAGGTAGAAAATGCCCACCTGGCAATTGGAAATTTCGATCGCCGAATCGAGGGTCGCATTGGCAATGACATTGATTTCAATCGAGGATATACGGGACAAAAAATCGCCTAATTTTTTCCGTATCCACACACTGGCGGACAGTTCCCTGTTCTGTTCTTCCAGGTCCGCCTGCGATTCCTCCAGCTTTCCCCGAGATTCTTCCAGTTCCATGATGATAGCGCCGCTTTTGGCCGCCATCAGGTTGGTGGCGTGCGCAAGCCGGCCGATGTGGTCGCTGCCCTTGACCATCGATTGAACCGTGTAATCTCCCCGGCCTATGGCATTGGCTACCTTCAAGACCTCCTTCAGCCGCTGGTTGGTGCGGTGGAATTGTACCACGATTACAAGCATGGCCGACATAATGAGGGTGCCCACGGCCTGCTGCTGGCTGACAATCTCTGTCGATATGAGGTCAGGACGGATTACAATTATGAGCAAAAATACCAATATCCCCATGGGTAGAACCCAAAGGGTTAATCGCGGCATCCATTGAACCGGCCCCTTCAAAATCTGCTATCCGCCTATTACTCTTGATATTTCTCCCCTGAGCACATCTTCATCGACAATCGGCTTGCTCACATAGCCATCAAATCCGGATTGAATGAAACGCCTCTTGTCATCCTTCATGGCGTGCGCGGTGAGGGCAATCATGGGAACATACTGGAAAGTTTGCTCATCCTTTATTTTATTCATAAGGGTGACCCCGTCCATTCCCGGGTGACCCCGTCCATTCCCGGCAAACTGATGTCCAGAATAAATATATCCGGTTTTTCAATTTCCGGTTTATAAAGATAAGTGAGCAGCTCAACGGCGCTGGAAAACCGTTTGATATCGTATAGATCAGAGAGCATGTCCACCACCAGGTATATTTTTTTCATAAATCGTTTATCTATTGGATTGAACCCTATGGCCGGAACCGCGGGCCACGCGGAGTTTTGACCGAACCCATTTTGGCAGGCTCATAAACTTAACAGATGCGCAGTAAAGCGCAGTAAATGAAAAGACTTTTTATCCATTCCATGGAAATCATGGAAATGACCCTCCCGCGCCAGCAAAGACCAGCATTTCACTCCCCCTCGGACTGGGCAATATATTCGACAAGCAAGCCGCCTACAACGAGTTGCAGAAAATGATAACAGATCAGCGGAAGCAGGAAAATCCCCAAATCGATGGAAACCGTTCCGGTCTCGTTACCGGCCTGGGCGACAAAAATGGAACCGGCTATGGGCACTCCGGCCGCCAGGGACTTTTGGGAACCGCAAAAAAATGCCGCTATCCGGTTCGCCCGGTTAAGCCGGCATAAGCGGGCTCCGTACCATAATACCCCTTTGACCAATAACAAAAGCAACAGCGAATAACCCATGACCGTAAGAGCGAAACTCAGTCCCCCCTGCTCCCATACCCCGCTCTTGATGGAATCGCAGGAAACCGCATAAAAAATAAAATATACGAGTCCCGCGTTAAGCCGCAAAAACAACATTTTTCGCTTCGACGCAAAATTTTTCAGATGCGGGCGCAAGATTTGACCAACCGCCAATGGCGCCAGCACAAGCATGGCGATTTTTAAAAATTGGGGGACCAGGGGAATATTTTGCACATCTCCCACGGTTATGAGCAATGCCGTCAGCAAGGGGACTAAAATTACCGCCAGGACATTAGAAAGGATTGTATTGAAAAGGGCCCCTCCCATATTGCCCCCCGACAAACCGGTAAATATTATGGCCGTTGCAAAGGTGGATGGAAGGACGGCCAGGAATATGAACCCGAGGCGAAGTTGCTGGCTCATCATCAGGACCCCTATCATGTCCAGAAAAATTACCATCGCCGGCATGAGAACGTATCCGAACGTCTGGATAGATAAATGCAGCTTCCAGTTCAGAATCTCGGCCCTCAGATTTTCGGTCGGCAGTTGCAATCCTTGAATCAGGAACATCAGCATGACGGCAAGTTGGATTGTCACTTCAGGGTGGAGCGTTCCCCCTGCGGCTCCGGCTTCCGGAAAAATCATGGCTACGACCAAAATGACCAGAAAACCTGCCGCAAATCCGCGGGTGGATACCTTTTTGCTCATAGCATTATTACGATATTCCCAATCCAACCTCAGACCTTCAATTCCGCCTGCCCAAGCGTCGCAACAGAGTATTGAGAAGCTCTCGTCCCCCCGCTATTTCCTCAAAACGCAATAGTCGCAATATAACCACATAGACAACAACCGCCAGCGGAATGATTATGCCTATAACCAGGAGCCCTTCTATTTTTGACGGCGCCAAGAGCGACCCGGCCCCATTCCAAAGCATCCAGGTAAAACCCCCCATTCCCGCCGTGGCCACGATGATTTTCAAAAGAGGCAGGTTGTGGAATCGCTCCTTTTGCCAAATACCTTTGTGCAGGGGAAGAAGATACATCATAAGAATACTGTGTATGACGATGGCCAGCACGTTGGCCAGGGCCAGGCCGAGCATTCCCAAAAACTGCATCAAAAAAAGGCTGAATCCGATATTCAAAATAAAGTTCAGCAGGGCCAGGCGCATCGGGGTGCGAGTGTTCTTTTGGGCGTGAAAGCCCCGTGTGCAATAGGTCGCAATACCGTAAAAGGGAAGTCCGCAGGCATATATGCTGAGAATGGCATCGGCGCTCTCGACATCTTCCCGGCCAAACGCCCCCCAGGCAAAAAATAGCTCCAGGACTGGCTTGCCCACAATGATCAGGCCGACGGCTGCCGGAATCGTAATGGCCAATATGAGGCGCATGCCTTGGCCAAAGGTATCCGCAAATTCCTCCTCCCGCCCGGCGGCGGCATGTCTGGACAGGCTGGGAAAAGTGACCGTTGTCACGGCAATGGCAAATACCCCCAGGGGCAGCTCGATGAGCCGGTTGGCCAAATACAGTAAGGCCACCGCGGTTTCATCCACCCATAGGGCCAACAGGCGGGAAACCGCGACATTCACCTGGATGACGGCTGCCCCGGCCAAACCCGGCAATAAAAGGGCCCATAACTCTTTCAGGCGAGACGATCCGTCCAGTGAAAACCTTGGATTCCATCCTTTTTTTCGTAAGGCAAAGCCGGGGACGGCCATTTGCAGCAATCCTCCCCCCAACACACCCAGGCAGAGGTAGCCGACCAGCGTCACCGGCGAATGCGCGAACCAGCCGCCAGATAGCAGCAGGGCCGATATGATGGCTAAATTCAACCAAACCTGGGAGAGGGCAACCACGGCAAATCGGTTCAATACATTGAGCCCCGCCCCGATAACCGCCGCCAGACAGACAAATATCATATAAGGCAGCAGAAGGATTCCGAATCCGGCCCCCATATGCCAGCGTTCCTCCAATTCGGGGATATAAAGCAATGCCCAAAGGATCAGCGATCCGGCAATTACAATTCCTAACAAAACAAGGAAAGTTCTCGACAATACCCGGTTGAGCAACTCAAAGGCTGCCGAGCGCCGATCCTTTTCCATCTCGTCGGCCAGGATGGGAACCAGAGCGGATGTCAATGCCCCTTCCCCCAGCAATCGCCGAAACAGGTTGGGCAAGGTGAAGGCAAAGATAAAGGCCGAATTAATCGACCCGGCCCCCAAAAAGGCAAAGAGCAGAATATCCCGCAAAAGCCCCAAAATACGCGACAGCACGGTGGCGATGGCCACGATGGATATGTTTTCCAGAAATTTAGCCATTACGGGGCCGCATCAGGTCATTCCGGGAGGATCGAAGCGACCGTCCACCGCCGTCCAGCCACCATCCACATAAAGGACCGTCGCGGTGATATAACTGGCCGCATCGGATGAGAGAAAGACGGCCGGGGCGGCAATCTCCTCGGGCCGGCCCAACGGTTGAAAACGCATTTGGCCGCATAGGCATCGTGCCAGTCCTTGTTTTCTTTAATCTGTTGAGTCAGTGGCGTGTCCACCACCCCGGGAGCAATGGCATTGACGCGGACCCCGCTGGGGCCCAATTCAGCCGCGGCTGTCCGCACCATCTGAACGATTCCCGCCTTGGTGGCCGCATAAACCCCTTGTCCGGGCTCAACCACCTTCCCCCGGATCGATGAAAACAATAGGATGCTTCCCCCTCTCTGGGCGGTCATAATGGCCCCCGCCGCCTGCAAAACGTGCAACCCCCCCTTCAGGTTCAAGTCGATGACTTTGTAAAACTCCTCCTCTGCATAGGCGGCCAGCGTTTTGCGGAAATTAACCGCCGGAGTGGAAATCACGATGTCGAGCCGGCCATCGGAACCGCGACTCGCCTCCAGGGCCGTTTGGACCGCCTTAAAATCGCGCACATCGAGAGCGGCGGCCTCTGCCCTGCCTCCATCGGACTGGATTTCCTGGACTGTCATTTGAGCCATCTTCAAGTTAATATCCAGGCAGGTCACCGAGGCGCCCTGAGAAGAACAGGCCTTGGCCACGGCTTTACCAATTCCGGCTCCGGCCCCGATGATGGCGGCAGTTTTATTTTCCAGACTGAATGGGGAAATTGGGGAAATGGTTTTTTTCATAAACAGATTTTCCTTCAAGTTTTATTTTCTGGTGCAACATCGTTTCGCCAACGCATAAACAAATGAACCACCAGAAAAGCAACTGCGGCCCCGATCAAGCCAACCATGAATGGCCGCAACAGGCCGATTCCGCCGCCGTCAGTCAAAAGATGGGACCCAAGCAGGAAAAGAATTCCGCCGCCGATAGCGGCCAGGGCCTCCGGCGTTCCCGCCCGTTGCAGGTAAAGTCCCGCGATCACCGGAACAAAAAGACTGACACTCAAGAGGGCGTAAAAGATTCCCAAAGATCCGATGACGGAGGGCAGCGCAATGGCCAGGGCCACACCCAGAACGCCTCCCGCCACCGCTGCCAGACGGGCCGCCTTGAGTATCTCACGGTCGGTTGCCGCCGGGTTGAAAAATCGGCCGTAAAGGTCCTTTGAAAGCGAGGTCGCCAGCATGAAAAGAATGGCGTCGGCGGAGCTGATTTCGGCCGAAAATATGGCCGCCAAAGCCAGACTGCCCACGTAAACCGGCAGGGAATCCTTCAACAATGTCGGCAGCGCAAGCTCTTGACCGGCCAGTTCCGGATAAAGAATCTTTGCTGCCATGCCGAAAAAAACCGGCACGAAGGCGAAAAGCAAAAGAACCACTCCCTGGCCGGTCACGGCTATTTGCACCGTCCGTCGATCCCGTGCCCCATAGATTTTTTGCAGAAGCCCCGGTGAGATGATAAAGGCGGGCCCAAGCAGGAGCAGGTAAACCCAGCCAGAGCTTCCATGACCCCAGAAATTCAGGGCTCTGGGATCGGCGACCGATGCCATTAAGCCGCCGAAACCTCCCACCTCAGTCAAAATCAGGGGAATGGCCAGAGCGAATCCGATGAACAGGACGGCCAGTTGCAGAATGTTAATCCAGGCCGAAGCGAGCAAACCGCCGGCCGTAAAATAAACCGTCATGACCACTCCGCCGGCCAGGCATCCGGCATATTTGGGCAAACCGGCCACCACATGGAGCACCCAGGCAAGGGCAATCAACTGGCCCGCCAAAATGGCCAGCGTGCCGACCCAGAGCAGGGCCGCCACTATTCCCCGCACGGTTTTATTGTAGCGGCGTTCCAGATAATCTCCAACCGTGTATAAATTATTTCGCGCAGCCGCTTCCCACATTTTCGGCCCCACCCACAATCCGAGCACGATGGACCCGATTCCGGCCGATCCAACCCACCACCATGCGCTCAAACCATCCCCATAACCGAGACCGGCCGCACCCACCGTGGAACCGGCCCCGATGTTGGCCGCCAGCAAGGTGGAAAAAATCAGGACCGGCCCCAGTTTTCGACCCGCCACAAAAAAGGTCCCGGAAGATTTGACCATCCGCCCGATGCCCAAACCGAGGAGCGTCAGCAAGGCCGAATAGGCCAACAGGAAAACGAGGTGGATATTCATTCCTGCCCGCTTCTCAATTCGTTGGCAGAAGGAATTCCGGGAAGCCCTTCGGCCTGGCGAATGCTTCGCAGAACGGCCTCCGCCATCACATCGGCGGCCAATGCGCCTAATACCAGCAGGTTGGTTTTTTTCTCATAGCCGCTGGTGCTCAGGGCAAAAATAGTGTCTCCATCTATTGGCGTGTGGGCCGGGTAAATGGTTCGGGCCAATCCGTCATGGGCCATTTGGGCCAGCTTGGTGGCCTCGGCCTGGGTCAGGGCTGCATTGGTGGCGATGACCCCCAGGGTGGTATTTTCGCCGCGGGCTCCGGTCGCCTGAAATCCCGAGCGAATCAACTTGCGAACATCGGCCAGGGACTTGCCGTCCGGGCTGCGCATACCGGCCAGAACCCGCCCGGTCGCTGGATCAATCACGTCTCCCACCGCGTTGACCACCACCAGGGCAGCCACCACCAAGCCATCCGGCATGACCAGAGCAAAACTGCCCACTCCGGATTTCATGGGCAAAACCGGGTCACCTAGTTTGCCTACGGTCGCCCCGGCTCCGGCCCCCACGCTGCCTTCTTCCACGCGACCACGAGTGGCGCTTTGGGCCGCCCGGTAGCCGCTGGCGGCATCGGGACGTGGGGTACCCTCCCCAATCCCCAGGTCGAATAAAATGGCCGCCGGCACGATCGGAACGGGTCCGGCATGAGTGGGGAAACCAATCCCCTTTTCTTCCAGATAACGGACCACCCCGCCGGCCGCGTCCAGACCGAAAGCACTCCCCCCGGCCAGAACGATGGCATGCACTTTTTGCACCATGTTGACAGGATTGAGCAGGTCGGTCTCGCGTGTGCCGGGGGCCCCGCCCCGCACATCGACACCGGCTACGGCGCCCCCCTCGACCAGAATAACCGTACATCCGGTAGGGCGTTCCGCCAAGGTGTCATGCCCCACTTTAAGTCCTTCCACGGCAGTCAATGTAAGCGGCGCCCGGCTCTCCGCCAGCAATCCCGGTTTCTCCATCGGGCAAAGGAAGCAGCCAACGGAAAAAAATGTCAGGGCAATGAAGCGGATATATTTCATGGTCACATTTATCTTTTACTGGCGAGTCGGAAAAGGTACACTTTTGCGGTCGTTATAAATCCTGTCAACACTGCTCAACCATTGCCCGCTCATGCCTTCTTTAGAAGACAGCCTCTTTCGCCGAATCGAAGATATGACGGATGAAATGGCCCGCTTCGCATCCGATCTGATTAAGATTCCGACCATAAATCCGCCCGGAGAAAACTATCGCCAGTGCGCCGAAATTATCGGCTCGCGCCTTCAGGAGTTCGGGTTTGCGGTGGATTATTTGACAGCCAGTGACAGGCCCGAACACTCCGCCGATTTTCCCCGTATCAATTATCAATGTTGTGGGGACCCGGCCCGGAAGACGGGAAAGACCGTCCCTGCACCTCAACGGCCATTTCGACGTGGTGCCTCCGGGGGACGGCTGGACCTTCGACCCCTTTTCCGGAAAAATCGAAAACGGACGCGTTTACGGCCGTGGCAGCGCCGATATGAAGGCAGGCCTGGCCGCCGCCATTTTTACCGCCGAGGCCATCCGGCGCGAGGGCATCGAGCTGGGCGGGAATCTTCAAATCAGCGGCTCCGTGGACGAGGAAAGCGGTGGATATGCCGGTGTCGGCTGGCTGGCTGAAAACGGCATTATTTGTTCAAAAAACACCGATTACGTCATCATACCCGAACCATTCGGGAAGGATCGTGTATGCCTGGGCCACCGGGGAGTTTACTGGTTCAAAGTAACTGCCCTGGGGAAAATCGCCCACGGCTCGATGCCTTTTCTGGTAGAAAATGCCATTCAAGGCATGGGGCGTCTGCTCGAATCCATGCGCCACGACCTCCTGCCCGCCCTCCACAAAAGAAAAACGGTTATGCCGGTTGTGCCCCCCGAGGCGCGAAAACCAACCTTGAATATTAATTCCATTACCGGGGGTCAAAACGAGGGGATGGGGCAAACGCCCTGTGTGGCCGACCGCTGCGAAGCTATTTTCGACCGGCGTTTTCTGTTAGAAGAAAATTTCGATGAAGTGCGCCACGAAATTAAACTCATTCTAGCCGCAACGGAAAAAAAGGAGTCATCCCTCAAATTCGATTTGGAAGATTTGATGATGGTTCCGCCCGTCAGCGCTCCGGAGGACTGCCGCCTGGTCCAGGTTTTGGATCACGCAGCGGTCAAGGTTTTGGGCCAAAAACTGGATAAAGTGGCCAGTCCCGGGACTTACGACCATAAACATGTTTATCTCCGCGGCGGCATCGACCAATGCGTGGCCTTCGGACCGGGCAAGCTTGAGCTGGCTCACCAGCCGGATGAATATTGCTCTATCGACGATATGGTCGCTTACGCCAAAATACTGGCCCTGGCCCTTTTGGACCTAACGAATTCAACTCCCTGAACGCACGTCTGCCGATGTTGTCGCAAATGAAACACCCTGCAAAAGGCAGTTTTCTCACCATTGCGGTTTGTAAATTAAATCTTTTTCTAAGATTCGCTTAATGGTCATTGAATTTATCGGGATATTCGCTTATATATTAGGCTAAACAGGAGACGCATTTATCTACTTGCCGATCTTTGGTCTCTCGATTCTAATTCTGCAATGGCACGAAAAATCACTTTCGTAAATTACAAAGGCGGGGTTAGCAAAACCTCGCTCATTGTCAACACAGCAGCCTGTTTGGCCCAAAAAGGCTTTCGGGTTCTTCTCTTTGATTTTGACACCCAGTCCAATGCCAGCATTTGGCTCATGCGTTTGGACCGGTGGAACAAGATAAACATCTCAGGAGAAGGCTCCGTCTACTCCATTTTCAATCCCGGAAAAGTCCACGTCAAGGACCTCATCATCAAGGATGTGGTAAAAAACAAAACGGGGGAAATTCTCCTCCCCGGTCTGGATCTGGTGCCCACCACCTTCAACCTGGTCGATCTGGAAAGCGATTACGAGGGCGACCCAAAAACACCCCCCTACCTGCTCTTTCACCAGCAAGTAGCGGAACTCGAATCCGAATACGACTACATCCTGTTCGACTGCCCGCCCAACATCCTACGGGCCTCCCAATGCGCCGTTTTCACCAGCAATGAAATCCTCGTGCCGTCCAATCCGGATGCCTTGAGCCTGATCGGCTTTACCCTCTTGGTGGAAAAACTGATGCTCTTACACCGCCGTTCGGCAAGTTTTAGGGTCAGCGGCATGAGTACGGCGGCCCAGATCAAGGGCATCATATTTAATTCAATCAAGGCCAATGTCGATATAGAGGTGCCGAAAATGCGGATGCAACTGCGCCTGAATCAGTTTCGAAACCAAAAAAGGGTTTCCCCCAAAGCCAAAATTTACCAGACAACGATTCGAGACGCCACCGTTGTGCGAAGAGCCGTAACGCTCGGTTTGCCGGTCAACCTGGTCGTAAAAGATTGATGTGCACTGGAAAAAGTGGACACGAGATTCTCCTAAATGGAGAATCGAAGCATGGGAAGAAGACGCTTTAGTATAGAGTTCAAAAATGAGGCAGTTCAACTGATGATACTCGATGGTCTGAGCGCCACCGAGGTATCGACCAAACTTGGGGTCAACACCAACCAATTGTATAGGTGGAAGAGGCTCTATCTGGACGATCAGCAGGGCGAAGCCACCTCAAAGCGACAGAGCAGTCCGAAGGAGATGGCGGCCGAGATAGATCGTCTTCGCAAAGAGCTGCGCCGCTCGGAGCGGATCAACCAGATACTAAAAAAAACGGTGGGCTACTTTGCCAAGGACGAACAATGAAGTACCAGTTTGTCAAAGACAACGAGGGGCGCTTCAAGATCGAGGAAATATGCTCGGCGATGGGGATTTGTCGCAGTGGCTATTACTGCTGGAGGCCCCGAGCGCCCTCGGCCCGGCGGATCGAGGACGAGGGAATCAAGGGGGCGATCCTGAAGGTACACAAAGAGGCCAAGGGCCGCTATGGGCATCGGCCAATGCACCGCCATCTGAAGGATGATGAGGGCATCGATTGCGGCCGTGACCGGGCTCTGCGTCTGATGCGTGAAATGGGAATCAAAAGCACCCAGAGTAAACGCTTTAAGCCATTAAAAACCAACAGTAACCATCCCTATGGTTACAGCCCCAATGTGCTTAAAAAGCATGGCCAGCCGACCCATATCGACGAGGTCTGGGTGGCGGACACGACCTACCTACGGACCCTGGCCGGTTGGATGTACTTGGCCACGGTGATGGACCTGTTCAGCCGACGCCTGCTGGGCTGGAGCGTTTCCAACCACAACGACGCGAAGCTGGTTGGCAAGGCCCTCAAAGCCGCGGCCATGACCCGCGGCACACTGCGCACCGGGATTATTCATCACAGCGATCGGGGCAGCCCCTACGGCAGCGACGACTATCAGAGGCTGGTCTCTGAACTAGGCATGAAGCCGAGCATGAGCGCCCAAGGCAACTGCTACGACAACGCGGCCATGGAATCGTTCTACGGCCGCTTCAAGACCAGCACGATTCGAGGCCGCCACTTTGCCGACGAGCGCGAACTGCGATCAACTGTCTTCGAATACGTGGAAATCTTCTACAACCGATATCGCAAACATTCCTCTCTGAGTTACCAAAGCCCAGTCCAATTCGAGGAAAATATTTGCCCCCCATGGGGGGCAACGAGAAAACAAAACCCTTTACCAAAACAAGCCGCCTGACACACTAATCAATAAACAATGAATATAAGAGAATCCCGTGTCCAACAAATCCAGTACACGTCATTAACAGATCGATTGGGCAAGGCCTTGCGCAACTTGCGGGGGGTGGGCAAATTGTCCGAGGAGAATATGGCGGAGGCCCTGAAGGAGGTCCGCACGGCTTTGCTGGGGGCGGATGTGCACTTCCGGGTGGCGCGGGAATTTGTCGATCGGGTGAAAAAGGAGTGCATCGGCCAGGAGGTGACCAAGTCGGTTACGCCGGGGCAGATGGTGGTCAATATCATCAATAAGGAGCTGATCCGGCTGCTGGGCGAGGGAACCGCCGCATTGGTCGATAAAAAGCCTCTGCGGATTCTGTTGGTGGGCTTGCATGGTTCGGGAAAAACGACCACCGCGGTAAAGCTGGCGCGGCGGCTGCGCTCCCAGGGATACCGACCGCTGGTGGCGGCTTGCGATGTTTACCGCCCGGCCGCCATCGACCAGTTGGAAACTCTGGCCGCGCAGGAATCGATTCAATTTTACGCCAACCGGGATTCAAAGAATGTCCCGGCGATCGCCAGGGAAGCGGTCGAATACGCCAAAAAGAATGATGCCGACGCGGTTATTTTCGACACCGCGGGCCGGTTGCAGATTGATGAGGAGTTGATCGAGGAGATCAAGAAGGTGCGCCAAAAGACGTTGCCCCATGAAGTTCTGCTGGTGGCCGACAGCGCCTTGGGGCAGGAGGCGGTCAACGTGGCAAAGTCGTTTCATGAGGCGGTCGAGCTGAGCGGGATCATTTTGACCAAACTGGACGGGGATGCCCGGGGGGGGGCGGCCCTGTCCATGAAAACCGTCACCGGGGTGCCCATAAAATTTGCCGGTGCTGGTGAGAAAATGGACGATCTGGAGGTATTTCACCCGGACCGGATGGCTTCGCGGATTCTTGGCATGGGGGATGTTGTCTCGTTGGTGGAGAAGGTCCAGGAGACGGTGGATAAGGAAGAAGCCGAGGTGCTGGCTAAAAAGCTGCGGAGTGCGGATTTTAACCTGGAGGATTTTCTGAATCAGTTGAAACAGGTTAAAAAAATGGGTTCAATGGGCAGTTTGATGAAGATGATCCCGGGAGCGGGCGACATCGAATTTGGCGACAAGGAAGAAAAACAAATGAAGCGGACGGAGTCCATTATTCTGTCCATGACACCCGGGGAACGGCAAAATCCGCGTATCCTGAGCGGCAGCCGGCGCAAACGGATCGCCGACGGCTCCGGGGTGCAGGTGCGCGAAGTCAACGCCCTCCTCAAGCAGTTCACCCAGATGCGTAAAATGATGAAAAAAATGAAAGGCACGGGTGGGAAAAAAATGATGCGAAAAATGCAGGCCATGACTGGCGGGCGCAACCGTATGCCCGGTTTGGGCGGGATGTGATTCGATACAGGATGCTCGATGCTGGAAAACTAGTTATGAAAAATAATTTTCGAAAACGATTGCTGGATGGAGAATTGCTCATCGGCACGGTGGTATCGATAGCCAGTTCGGAGGTGGTGGAAATTTTGGTCGAGGCCGGCTTTGACTGGCTTTTTATCGATGGCGAACACTCGTCCATGGGCCCTCCCGAAATACAACGCCTTTTGCAGGCCATCGATCCCGTTTGTCCCGGAATCGTGCGAGTGCCTTCTTTCCGGGAAGCAGACATTAAAAAGGCCCTCGATGCGGGAGCCGCAGGCATTCTCGTTCCGCAGATAAATACGGCGGAAGAGGCGGCCAGGGTGGTTCGTTATAGTAAATTCGAGCCTATGGGCAACCGGGGGGTCGGGCTGACGCGGGCGCATCGTTACGGTTTTGAGTTTCAACGCTACATGGATCATGCCAATGAGGAAACGGCCGTTATCCTGCAAGCCGAAAGCGCGGAGGCGGTTCGGAATATCGAGGCCATTACTGAGGTCGAAGGTGTCGATGCGATTTTGATAGGGCCGTTCGATCTCTCGGCCAGCCTCGGCAAAATGGGTAAGCTGGGCGATCCCGAAGTAATTGCCGCCATGGAAAAAATCGAGGAAGCTTGCCGGAAAAAGAAAATCCCGCTCGGCATCTTCGGCATGAACGCCGAGGCGGTTAAACCATTTATCGAACGCGGATTCAACCTCATCGCAGCCGGAGTGGACGCCCACTTTATTGCCATGGAAGCAAGCAAAACGCTATCCGGTCTGGGCAGGTAGAAATGGCAGGCTCCCGTAACATGTCACAGCCGCATGCCAATTATTGAGCATTCCAACTATTCGCCGCCCTTCGGTTTTAAAAACAAGCACCTGCAAACCATTTTACCTACCTTGACCCGAAAGGTGCGCGGGATTTGCTATGAGAGAGAGCGTATAACCACTCCGGATGAGGATTTCATCGACCTTGATTGGTCGAAAATCGGGTCGCGGAAGGTTACGATATTATGCCATGGACTGGAATCCGGCTCCGGGGAGCCCTACATGATGGGAATGGTCAAAGCCTTGAACCGGAGAGGCTGGGATGCCGCCGCCATGAATTTCCGGGGCTGCAGCGGCGAGCCCAACAAGCGAATGCGCTCCTATCACAGTGGGGCATCGGACGATCTGCAGTCCGTCCTGAAATATATCCAAAGCCGTAATCGTTATGAAAAGGTTTCTCTGATCGGATTTAGCCCGGATATTTCGTAAAAAAGTATCGTTGATATGCTTAACTGCTGATATACAGCAGGATAGATCAATAATTAAAGCAATATCAGCGATGACAAAAGGTAAACAATTAAAGCTACAGTTGACAAGGGTAAAAGGCCGCCGTGTGCGGGTTGATTTCAAGGGCGGAGAGGTTACTTCGGATGCCGGACTGCTTTTGATCCGGGAAGTGGATCGGCAGTTGGGCTTGACCGAACGAGCGGCCCGACAGTTAGTGGACAAACGGCAGAAGGGCAAAGTACGCCATGAGGTATTGGGGATGCTGCGGCAGCGCGTTTACGGGCTGGTGGCGGGCTATGAGGATTTGAACGACTTTGATACCCTGCGCCACGATCCATTGTTGCAAACGGTAACGGGGCGCATTGAAACGTTGGCCAGCGCGCCGACTTTGTGTCGTTTTGAAAACGGGCAGGATCGGCGGGCGGCCTTTGCGGTAAACGAGCTGTTGGTCGAACAGTTCATGGGCTCCTTTGCCGAGGAACCCGAAGAGATCATCCTGGACTTTGACGGCACCGACAATCCGGTGCACGGGCTCCAGGAGGGACGTTTTTTCCACGGTTATTATGATCATTACTGTTTTCTGCCGCTATATGTTTTTTGCGGTGATCAGCTGCTGGTGGCCTACCTGCGGCCGAGCAAGATCGATGCCAGCAAGCATGCCGGGGCCATCCTCAAATTGCTGGTTAGACGGATTCGCCAAAGCTGGCCCCGTACGCGGATTATTTGGCGCGCCGACAGTGGATTTTGTCGAGACCGGATACTCTCTTGGTGCGACCGCAACGAAGTTAGTTACATCGTGGGGATGGCTCGCAATGCACGCTTGCAGCAAGACGCCCAGCAGTTGCAAAAGCAGGCCAAAGAATGGTTCGAACTAAGGGGTAAAAAACAACGGTTATTCCAGGACTTCGTCTATGCTGCCGATTCGTGGCGATGGCTGCGGTTGGTCATCCATAAAGCCGAACACACCGCACAGGGGTCCAACCCGCGCTTCGTGGTGACGAACCTGCCGGGCGATCCCCAGGAGCTTTACGACAAGGTATACTGTGGCCGCGGTGAAATGGAGAACCGCATCAAGGAACAGATGCAATTGTTCAGCGAGCGCACCAGCGCCCATCAATGGTGGGCCAATCAGTGGCGATTGCTCTTGTCGGCGCTGGCCTACACCTTGATGGAAGCCATGCGCCGGTTAGCCTTAAAAGGGACGAAGTGGGCGCGGGCCCAATGCCACACCCTGCGGCTCAAATTAATCAAGATCGGAGCGGTCATCGTGCGCAACACCCGAACGATTCACTTTCACCTAAGTGAGAGTTATCCTTGGGCCAGTCTTTTCAACCATGCGGCCCGCCGATTGGTGCCAACCTAAAGGGTGCATTGGTGCTGCCCCCGGCACTACCGAACCAATGGGGGAAAGGGGGCAGTGTCTCTACACCCTGAAAAACACCTAAAAATCAAGACGATCTGCTCAAAATACAAAGAAATCCATCTCCAATAGCAATAACGAGCCAAACTTTACCCTTCATGAAATATCCGGGTTAGTCTGGGAGGCAATCTGGTTCTCAAATACATTGGGGAAAGAGGAGCAGAGGGAAAGAGGAGCAGACATATCCCGACAGATTGTTGCCGCCGCCGCCATCTCAGTTCCGTGTGATCTTGAATCCTGCTCCCGGCAAATGGCCCAAACCGGAAACAGATTCTATATGCGAAGGTTTATCAAAAAACTGATTCGTAAAATGGAACCTAAATGCGCCATGCCGGGCGCGCCGTTCTGCCTGGAGGATTTTCTGCCCATGAAAACATTCGAGGAGTTCGACGATCTTTATACGGGCCCCGTTCACGGATTTCGGGACGTGGTGGACTATTGGACTCAATGCAGCTCCCGCCAATTCCTGCCTAACATCCAAATACCGACCTTGCTCATCAATGCGCGGGACGACCCATTTCTTTCCCCTAAATGCTACCCGGTTGAGGAAGCGAAAAAGAGCCGATACCTTTACCTGGAAATCCCGCAGCACGGCGGCCATGTCGGATTCATAACCTTTGGCGGCAAATGCGAATATTGGCATGAGGCCAAAGTATGCGATTTTTTAAGCAGCGGCAAAATGAGTGATTGAAAAGCTGAAAAACCATTTTAAACCCGATTGATAATATCGTGCGCCTTGGCCAGGGCATTTTTCAATTCACCCAGGACGACCGGTTTTGGAATATGGCCGTTCATGGATGCGGCGATGCATTTATCGCGATCTTCTTTCTGCGCAAATGCCGTGACCGCAATAATGTAGGTGTCTCTGCGGTCGATACCCCCTTCCCCGGAACGAATCCGCCTGGTAATTTCCCATCCATTCATGGCCGGCATTTGCAAATCCAACAGCAGAACTTCATACCGGCCGGCCCGAATTTTTTCCAAGACATCGAGACTGCTTTCAACGAGGTCTGCCCGGTAACCTAATCTGGCCAGAATTTCGAGCATGAGGCGCTGGTTGGTCGGATCGTCCTCTGCGACAAGAATATTCGGTAGTGTATAAAAAAAGAATGTTATTTTGTATTTTTAGCTGTACAAATAGCGTTAGGCAGTTTATTTTTAGTGCATGGTTACTAAAATTATTAATTGTCGGCACTGTGGAAGTGAAAATATCATTAAATTTGGCAAGACGCCCAACCATAAACAGCGCTACCGCTGCCATGATTGTGGTAAACAAAGCCGCGAAAACCCCACAGTGAAATACACCGAAGAGCAAAAAGAAATGATCCTGCGAGTCTATCAGGAACGCAGCAGTCTACGCGGTTTACAGCGCGCCTTCGGGGTGAGTCCCAACACCGTTTTGAGTTGGTTAAAAAAAACGACAATCGCTGCGACCGCTCAAAAGCACGATTCTTGCGGCCCGCCGCCATGATGTCATTGAACTGGACGAACTGTGGTCTTTTGTGGGGCGCAAGAGCGATGCCCAATGGGTTTGGATCGCTCTTTGCCGACGCACCCGTCAAATCCTCTCCTATGCCATTGGGCCTCGGGATTGGTATCGTTGCCGGGAACTTTACGAGCGTCTGCCACGGGCCTACAAAAGATGTGCCACCTACAGCGACTTTTGGAGCACTTATGATGAAGTCTTTCCTCATAACCGATCCGTGGGAAAAGAAACCGGTGAAACGGCCCATGTGGAACGATGGAACAATACCCTGCGCCAACGACTGGGTCGTTTCACACGCAAAACCCTCTCCTTTTCCAAGCTTAAGAGTATGCATGAAACCTGTCTGAGACTTTTCATTCATCAATATAATCAAGAATTAGCCACCATTCCTACTTAATACACTACCGAATATTCAAAGGCTTTTCGACCGAAAAACTTATGTCCGCCTGGTTGTCCGTAGTTGGCATAGGTTTTTTCACCAACGCTTCCTCCACTTCAGAAACTACGATCGTAAAATGAAAGGTGGAGCCTTTGCCCATTTGACTTTCGACCCAAATCCGGCCTCCCATTTTTTTGCATAAGCGCTTGCAAATGACCAAGCCCAATCCGGTGCCGCCATACTGCCGGGTGGTGGAGGAATCAACTTGGGAAAATGGTAAGAACAGTTGCTCTATCTTATCTTCGGGAATCCCGATTCCGGAGTCTCTGACCGCAAAATGGATATTCCATTGGGAATCCTCCAATTTGCTTGTGGCAACTTCAACCGACACATCTCCCTCTGCAGTGAACTTTACAGCATTGTTGACAAGGTTTAACAGGATCTGCCGCAAGCGATGGAAATCTCCTATGAAATAACTGCTGGAATCGTCATCCAGGTTGTATTTCAAACCAATATTCTTCTCCCGCGCTTTGATATTAACCAGTTCCAGCGCTTCCCGGACAGCGTCCTCCAGTTTAAATGGCGCCTCTTCCAGCTCAATGGCGCGGGATTCGATTTTGGAAAAATCAAGAACGTTATTAATCAACTCGAGCAGAGCCTTGCCGCTGCGGTTGATGATATTCACATATTCTTCCTGATCGGGTTTGATATCCGTTTGCGCCAGCAAGTCGGCAAACCCCAAAATGGCATTCATGGGGGTGCGGATTTCATGGCTCATCACGGCCAGAAATTCACCCTTGGCCAAACTCGCCGTATCGGCAATATTTTTGGCTTTGACCAACTCGATTTCATTACGCTTGCTTTCAATAAATCCGCCGATGCTGGCGGCAACAGCGGTTAAAACAGCGACTTCGCTCTCCTCCCAAGTGCGTGACTGGGTATAGCCGGCAAATCCGATAATGCCCCAAAATTCCTTTTCCCGGAAAATGGGAACAAAAAGAGCCGAAACGTCTTCCGGCCACATAAACAAACGGCGGGTGTCATCAGAAATTTCTCTTCCATGACCCTGAATGGCGCCGCCTACGGACAGCCTTTCGAACCATTCAGGCAATTGCTTGTGGTAGGAGAGATTCTGCAATTGAGAGTGATCTCGATCTTTGGTCGAAACCCCTTCCGGCCATTGGAATCTGAGACTCAGCTCCGTGATCTTGTTATCCGGGCTTTGACGATTTTCAAAAACATAAACCTTGTCAACGCCAGATGATTTTCCGAGATCGTCGATAGCATGGCCGATCGCTTGCTCAAAGTCCCGTATGGTTAAGAGACTCGTTTTGGCTTTTGCCACTCCGCCCAACAGTTTGTCTCTTGCTTCCAGGGTACTAAGGGTTTCCTTTCTCTGCGTGATGTCATGAGCCAGTAAAATGACGCTCAGTTGGCCGGAAATTACATCGGGATCCATGGGTGCCAGGCGTCCCTCGAACCAATAGTTTTTCCCTTCATGGGAAAGCGTGTATTCAATCACCTGGAGCTGCCCGGTCTCAATGGTTTTGGTGACCGCTTGATGGAGTTTATCGGCCATTTCAGAGGAGTAAAGTTCGAAATGGGTTTTGCCCCGGATTTCCAACGCATGTTCGACTAGATGATCGTAATTGCTGCTCTCCGAAGCAAAGACTTCGAGATAACGCCCTTCGGCCGAAATAATAAAAGCGATATCAGGCATAGCATTGAGAAAGGCCCTTAAACGCTGTTCGTTTTTGCTGATGGTTTCTTCCCGGATCTTATACTCGGTCAAAATGGAAGCCAGACTCAGGCCGGTCAGGCTGAGAACCCCTAAAAACACCCAGAGGTAGGCTGGAGGCTGGGAGTGTATCTTGGTAGCTTCAGGTCCTATGACTTCCTTTAATTCCCAGACGGCCATGATAGCTAAAATTAATATGCCGAGAGTGGCGCCGCGCTGGCCGTAGCGAATGCCCGCCCAGGCTAACAAGGGAAATATGGTCAACTCCAAAGGATAGCGAAGCGTATCAGAGGGTGCCCAATTGCTGAATGCCATCCAACCGAAAAAAATGAGTGTGCACAACCAGAGGAATACCTCAATCAGTTGCCGGTTGGTGAAATTTATGCGGGTTTGGGAATACCAAACCAAAATAAACGGGCCCAGAACGACCATGCCCAAAAACTGCCCCAGCCAGCGAATCGACCAAATGTTATTGAAATCAGGTTTGAATTCAGGATGCTGCCAGACAAATGCTACGGTCGTGATGGAGGCATGGATCAGTGTGCTGAGCAGCGCGGCAATGAATATGAACCCCAGCACATCCTTCAACCGCTCAAGCGCGTTGTTGAAATTTACCAGCTTGCGAAGAGCGAATACCGCTCCGGCCATGGTTAATGAAAAAGAGGCCGCCGAAATTAGAGAGTAGGTCAAACCGCTTCCCTGCCAATAATCGGTAATCGCCGTGCCTAGGGCAAAGGCGCCCAGATACCGATAACCGAACAATAGTAAAACGGCTATGGCAAACCCGGATGGGGGCCACATAAGCGGGGCCGTTTTCTCCAATAGAGCCATTTCCAGGCCCAGGCCACCCGCAGACCCACAGTATATCAGGACCACCCCAAGATGTTTTGTAATACTCAGAGCCCATCCTCGGGCATCTCCGGGCAAATACTTGAAAAGGTCTGCTTTTCGGATCATAATAACCACACGGACTGGTTAGAAAAGTAAACCGGACCGATTAACACAATTATTCATCACTCGATAAAAATTTACAAGAAAACAGTTGCCCCAAACTGCTTTAGGCGCCCACAAAAGAAAATAATCATTCGCGATGCGCATCGCATCGGTTTAATAATTGCTTTCCTTTCACTAGTGACGTGTACTGGATTTGTTGGACACGGGATTCTCTTATATTCATTGTTTATTGATTAGTGTGTCAGGCGGCTTGTTTTGGTAAAGGGTTTTGTTTTCTCGTTGCCCCCCATGGGGGGCAAATATTTTCCTCGAATTGGACTGGGCTTTGGTAACTCAGAGAGGAATGTTTGCGATATCGGTTGTAGAAGATTTCCACGTATTCGAAGACAGTTGATCGCAGTTCGCGCTCGTCGGCAAAGTGGCGGCCTCGAATCGTGCTGGTCTTGAAGCGGCCGTAGAACGATTCCATGGCCGCGTTGTCGTAGCAGTTGCCTTGGGCGCTCATGCTCGGCTTCATGCCTAGTTCAGAGACCAGCCTCTGATAGTCGTCGCTGGCGTAGGGGCTGCCCCGATCGCTGTGATGAATAATCCCGGTGCGCAGTGTGCCGCGGGTCATGGCCGCGGCTTTGAGGGCCTTGCCAACCAGCTTCGCGTCGTTGTGGTTGGAAACGCTCCAGCCTAGCAGGCGTCGGCTGAACAGGTCCATCACCGTGGCCAAGTACATCCAACCGGCCAGGGTCCGTAGGTAGGTCGTGTCCGCCACCCAGACCTCGTCGATATGGGTCGGCTGGCCATGCTTTTTAAGCACATTGGGGCTGTAACCATAGGGATGGTTACTGTTGGTTTTTAATGGCTTAAAGCGTTTACTCTGGGTGCTTTTGATTCCCATTTCACGCATCAGACGCAGAGCCCGGTCACGGCCGCAATCGATGCCCTCATCATCCTTCAGATGGCGGTGCATTGGCCGATGCCCATAGCGGCCCTTGGCCTCTTTGTGTACCTTCAGGATCGCCCCCTTGATTCCCTCGTCCTCGATCCGCCGGGCCGAGGGCGCTCGGTGCCTCCAGCAGTAATAGCCACTGCGACAAATCCCCATCGCCGAGCATATTTCCTCGATCTTGAAGCGCCCCTCGTTGTCTTTGACAAACTGGTACTTCATTGTTCGTCCTTGGCAAAGTAGCCCACCGTTTTTTTTAGTATCTGGTTGATCCGCTCCGAGCGGCGCAGCTCTTTGCGAAGACGATCTATCTCGGCCGCCATCTCCTTCGGACTGCTCTGTCGCTTTGAGGTGGCTTCGCCCTGCTGATCGTCCAGATAGAGCCTCTTCCACCTATACAATTGGTTGGTGTTGACCCCAAGTTTGGTCGATACCTCGGTGGCGCTCAGACCATCGAGTATCATCAGTTGAACTGCCTCATTTTTGAACTCTATACTGCGTCTTCTTCCCATGCTTCGATTCTCCATTTAGGAGAATCTCGTGTCCACTTTTTCCAGTGCACATCACTAGACAGAAAATTATGATTAATTATTTTAACCTTAACCTATAGCAGGAAGCAGGAACAAGAAAAAATGCCCATATATGTTTACCAGGTAGTCACCACAGACGGCAGCGAAGGGGAAACTTTCGAGTTGGATCAAAGCATGAAAGAAGCTGTCCTGACCCGGCATCCGGTAACCGGACAGCCCGTAAAGAAAGTTTATCTGCCCCCAAACATATCTACCAAACACACGCCCGGCAAAACAAAAAGTCTCATTGAAACCAAGAATGTTGAAAAGGCTGGGTTTACAAAATACGAGAGGGATAAATTAACCGGAAGATATCACAAAGTGGCCGGAAAAGAAGGCCCCAGCACTTTTACCCGGCAATAAGGATTTTCCGAATTCCCGTGTCCTTATTTCTGAGTCCATTCGCCTGCTTTGCTTTGCAGCCAGACTCCCTTTACGGATCGTTCCGCCAACATGCCAGCCCGATGCTGGCCAACCAGTTCTGCCGTGGTGTAGGTTTTGATCGCAATAATTGAATAAATGGTTTTTCGGTCACCATTTTCAGCCGCAACCAGGACAGCCTGTGCGGGGGTCAGATCCTTTCTAACCATCAGGTAGCCGATATTGTTTTCTCCCACATGTCCCGATAACTTGAGGGCATCCAGGGTCGGTAAACGCTCGCTCATGCGCCTGCGGACAGTTATATCCTCCGTTGCCGTTAAGGAAAGCGAGAGCAAAATCAAACCGGCCAGGAAAAAGACCGCCGTTTTAAAAGATTTTTTCATGACTTGTTTTACTCCAATTCGCTGGTCGTATGCAGGGTAATCGATTCCTCATCCAACGGGTTGAAAAATTCTTCCAGGAAACCATCTATATAACCGGATAAATCGGCTTGTTTATTCTTTTTACCTCCCAAAATCGGAAAGCAACCTGTAAAAATCAAAATGGCGCCTAGCAAGGCCCACACCGCAAATTTCCGTAATTTCATAACTCAAACAATATTTAAACGTTCCGAATTTCTTTTATTTAATGGCGGCTTTGGCAAGCACAAGTGTATCATAAAGTCGATTTTTGAATTTGGGGTAGGAAAAGGGCTTCGATTTGATGGACCCACCTGCGTAGGATTTTCACATTCTCTGACTGTGGCAAAGCAAGCTCAAAATCGACTTGGCCATCTCCCGATGCGGGTTTTCCCGCCACCCGCACTACTATTGTTTTGAGATTTTTTTGCGGATCTGAAAGCTCAATTTCCAGGGACTGTAGTAAAATATCCGCCAGGTAATCTTGAGCCTGTTTCATTTCCAGAAATTCGGCCGAATCCAGGGCTAGGCCCTCTGACAGCCCGTCACCCGGAGAATATCGGAGTCTTGCCACCTGTTCGCCATCCAATTCAAAATATCCTTTCAACAAATGCACGTCTTCCCTCACAATTTGAAACTCCAGAATTCCCTCCAGGAATCCCTCCGCCTCTCCCTCAAATCTAGATAATTCCCGCGCTGCCTCTTGCAACGGAAGCCCAGAAAATTTCAAGGACAGGATGAAATCAGGATTTCCCGGTACATAAGCAAAGGGTTCGCATTCAAACCTGCCGCCCAGGATATTTCCCGATAGGCGACTCACCTCAAAAATGCCACTTTGTTCAACTGCAAACTCGACCTCCACATCTTCTATTTGTAAATCGCCTAGATTGAAAATGCTGATAATTACACTTTGGGCCGGACCAATCTCGGCCATTCCACCTGCGGCTGGCCCCCTTATCTCCCCGTAAACCTGTTCCAATACAATCCCCTCCGTTGAATCTTCTGATAATTTCAGGTAGGGTATCGCAAATTCCAATTGATCCAAAGCCCCCAGCACTTCGACATCGAAAGGTTCAACCCGGTGTCCCAGAAAATTCACCTCCTCCAAATTAAGCGAGACTTGAACCGATACCTCATCGGAATCTTCTCTCCCGACATCCAATTCCATCAAGGCCCCGGCCCGCCCGTGCAGCCATTCCCCGTGGGAAAAAGCCGCTTCAGAGACCTCGCCGCGCAAGATTTCATCCTGTCCCCGGTGAAAGACATAATCAAAAGGCCCCAGTGACCATGACCGCCAATCCAACAATTCGGCATGGCCCGAAAGGGCGGCCTCGAAATGATCCGTCTTGAAATTTTTGCGCAACCCAATGTTCATCTCCTCGTTGATGAAAAGCCCGTCTGACGTGTACTGGATTTGTTGGACACGGGATTCTCTTATATTCATTGTTTATTGATTAGTGTGTCAGGCGGCTTGTTTTGGTAAAGGGTTTTGTTTTCTCGTTGCCCCCCATGGGGGGCAAATATTTTCCTCGAATTGGACTGGGCTTTGGTAACTCAGAGAGGAATGTTTGCGATATCGGTTGTAGAAGATTTCCACGTATTCGAAGACAGTTGATCGCAGTTCGCGCTCGTCGGCAAAGTGGCGGCCTCGAATCGTGCTGGTCTTGAAGCGGCCGTAGAACGATTCCATGGCCGCGTTGTCGTAGCAGTTGCCTTGGGCGCTCATGCTCGGCTTCATGCCTAGTTCAGAGACCAGCCTCTGATAGTCGTCGCTGCCGTAGGGGCTGCCCCGATCGCTGTGATGAATAATCCCGGTGCGCAGTGTGCCGCGGGTCATGGCCGCGGCTTTGAGGGCCTTGCCAACCAGCTTCGCGTCGTTGTGGTTGGAAACGCTCCAGCCCAGCAGGCGTCGGCTGAACAGGTCCATCACCGTGGCCAAGTACATCCAACCGGCCAGGGTCCGTAGGTAGGTCGTGTCCGCCACCCAGACCTCGTCGATATGGGTCGGCTGGCCATGCTTTTTAAGCACATTGGGGCTGTAACCATAGGGATGGTTACTGTTGGTTTTTAATGGCTTAAAGCGTTTACTCTGGGTGCTTTTGATTCCCATTTCACGCATCAGACGCAGAGCCCGGTCACGGCCGCAATCGATGCCCTCATCATCCTTCAGATGGCGGTGCATTGGCCGATGCCCATAGCGGCCCTTGGCCTCTTTGTGTACCTTCAGGATCGCCCCCTTGATTCCCTCGTCCTCGATCCGCCGGGCCGAGGGCGCTCGGTGCCTCCAGCAGTAATAGCCACTGCGACAAATCCCCATCGCCGAGCATATTTCCTCGATCTTGAAGCGCCCCTCGTTGTCTTTGACAAACTGGTACTTCATTGTTCGTCCTTGGCAAAGTAGCCCACCGTTTTTTTTAGTATCTGGTTGATCCGCTCCGAGCGGCGCAGCTCTTTGCGAAGACGATCTATCTCGGCCGCCATCTCCTTCGGACTGCTCTGTCGCTTTGAGGTGGCTTCGCCCTGCTGATCGTCCAGATAGAGCCTCTTCCACCTATACAATTGGTTGGTGTTGACCCCAAGTTTGGTCGATACCTCGGTGGCGCTCAGACCATCGAGTATCATCAGTTGAACTGCCTCATTTTTGAACTCTATACTAAAGCGTCTTCTTCCCATGCTTCGATTCTCCATTTAGGAGAATCTCGTGTCCACTTTTTCCAGTGCACATCAGCTACAGTTGACAAGGGTAAAAGGCCGCCGTGTGCGGGTTGATTTCAAGGGCGGAGAGGTTACTTCGGATGCCGGACTGCTTTTGATCCGGGAAGTGGATCGGCAGTTGGGCTTGACCGAACGAGCGGCCCGACAGTTAGTGGACAAACGGCAGAAGGGCAAAGTACGCCATGAGGTATTGGGGATGCTGCGGCAGCGCGTTTACGGGCTGGTGGCGGGCTATGAGGATTTGAACGACTTTGATACCCTGTTTGAACGACTTTGATACCCTGCGCCACGATCCATTGTTGCAAACGGTAACGGGGCGCATTGAAACGTTGGCCAGCGCGCCGACTTTGTGTCGTTTTGAAAACGGGCAGGATCGGCGGGCGGCCTTTGCGGTAAACGAGCTGTTGGTCGAACAGTTCATGGGCTCCTTTGCCGAGGAACCCGAAGAGATCATCCTGGACTTTGACGCCACCGACAATCCGGTGCACGGGCTCCAGGAGGGACGTTTTTTCCACGGTTATTATGATCATTACTGTTTTCTGCCGCTATATGTTTTTTGCGGTGATCAGCTGCTGGTGGCCTACCTGCGGCCGAGCAAGATCGATGCCAGCAAGCATGCCGGGGCCATCCTCAAATTGCTGGTTAAACGGATTCGCCAAAGCTGGCCCCGTACGCGGATTATTTGGCGCGCCGACAGTGGATTTTGTCGAGACCGGATACTCTCTTGGTGCGACCGCAACGAAGTTAGTTATTAATCCGGCAAATAAATAGTGACATATCAATAACTTATGCTAAAGTAGGTTCATGAATAGGAATGATGCGCGTTCACTAAGCGAAGAGACTATATATGAGCTGAGGTGTCGGGCGGTGGATCTGAAAAGAGAGGGTTGCACTTATGAAGAGGTTTCCGTGGTTTTAAAGGTATCGATCAGCGCTGTGCGCAAATGGTGGGCCCTTTACCGAAATGGAGGGCCAAAAGCCCTGCGGCTTGGACAACGGGGTCGTCGGCAGGGCCAATGTCGAAGATTGAGCTCCCAACAAGAGCGCATGGTGTGCCGAATGATTACCGATAAGAGACCCGACCAGCTTAAGATGCCCTTTGCCCTGTGGACGCGCCAAGCGGTGCAAGAGTTGATTGAAAGGCAGTTTGCTTTGAAGATGCCGATCCGCACGGTGGGCGAGTATCTTCGCCGTTGGGGTTTCACTCCACAAAAACCTCGAAGACAAGCCTATGAGCAGCAGCCTGAGGCGATTAAGAAGTGGCTTGATCAAACTTACCCGGCCATCGAAGCCAGAGCCAAAGCGCAACAGGCCCAAATCCACTGGGGAGATGAAACCGGCATCAGTAGCGAAGATCATCGGGGAAGAGGTTATGCTCCGCGCGGTAAAACGCCAGTTGCCAAACGCAGTGCGCGTCGTTTTAGCACGAGCATGATCTCGACTATAACCAACCGTGGAAAGCTGCGTTTCATGGTTTACAAGGGAGCCTTGAATGTGGAACTGTTTATCAAATTTCTGCGCCAGTTAATCAAAGGAGCCAAACGGAAAATCTTTCTCATTGTGGACAATCTGAGAGTGCATCATGCTAAAAAAGTAACCGGTTGGATTGAAGCCCACCGCGATAGGATCGGGATTTTTTATCTACCATCTTACAGTCCCGAATTGAACCCCGATGAGTATTTGAATAACACGGTCAAAGCCAACTTGAAGAACCTGCCGGCCCCGCGCAGCCAAATTGAGTTGCAGGGAAGTCTGCGAACCCACCTGCGCAGCAGGCAACGAAAACCAATTTTGATTAAAAAACTCTTCCATCATCGGGATGTTCAATACGCCGCTTAACTGTTACTATTCAATTGCCGGATTAATACATCGTGGGGATGGCTCGCAATGCACGCTTGCAGCAAGACGCCCAGCAGTTGCAAAAGCAGGCCAAAGAATGGTTCGAACTAAGGGGTAAAAAACAACGGTTATTCCAGGACTTCGTCTATGCTGCCGATTCGTGGCGATGGCTGCGGTTGGTCATCCATAAAGCCGAACACACCGCACAGGGGTCCAACCCGCGCTTCGTGGTGACGAACCTGCCGGGCGATCCCCAGGAGCTTTACGACAAGGTATACTGTGGCCGCGGTGAAATGGAGAACCGAATCAAGGAACAGATGCAATTGTTCAGCGAGCGCACCAGCGCCCATCAATGGTGGGCCAATCAGTGGCGATTGCTCTTGTCGGCGCTGGCCTACACCTTGATGGAAGCCATGCGCCGGTTAGCCTTAAAAGGGACGAAGTGGGCGCGGGCCCAATGCCACACCCTGCGGCTCAAATTAATCAAGATCGGAGCGGTCATCGTGCGCAACACCCGAACGATTCACTTTCACCTAAGTGAGAGTTATCCTTGGGCCAGTCTTTTCAACCATGCGGCCCGCCGATTGGTGCCAACCTAAAGGGTGATGTGCACTGGAAAAAGTGGACACGAGATTCTCCTAAATGGAGAATCGAAGCATGGGAAGAAGACGCTTTAGTATAGAGTTCAAAAATGAGGCAGTTCAACTGATGATACTCGATGGTCTGAGCGCCACCGAGGTATCGACCAAACTTGGGGTCAACACCAACCAATTGTATAGGTGGAAGAGGCTCTATCTGGACGATCAGCAGGGCGAAGCCACCTCAAAGCGACAGAGCAGTCCGAAGGAGATGGCGGCCGAGATAGATCGTCTTCGCAAAGAGCTGCGCCGCTCGGAGCGGATCAACCAGATACTAAAAAAAACGGTGGGCTACTTTGCCAAGGACGAACAATGAAGTACCAGTTTGTCAAAGACAACGAGGGGCGCTTCAAGATCGAGGAAATATGCTCGGCGATGGGGATTTGTCGCAGTGGCTATTACTGCTGGAGGCACCGAGCGCCCTCGGCCCGGCGGATCGAGGACGAGGGAATCAAGGGGGCGATCCTGAAGGTACACAAAGAGGCCAAGGGCCGCTATGGGCATCGGCCAATGCACCGCCATCTGAAGGATGATGAGGGCATCGATTGCGGCCGTGACCGGGCTCTGCGTCTGATGCGTGAAATGGGAATCAAAAGCACCCAGAGTAAACGCTTTAAGCCATTAAAAACCAACAGTAACCATCCCTATGGTTACAGCCCCAATGTGCTTAAAAAGCATGGCCAGCCGACCCATATCGACGAGGTCTGGGTGGCGGACACGACCTACCTACGGACCCTGGCCGGTTGGATGTACTTGGCCACGGTGATGGACCTGTTCAGCCGACGCCTGCTGGGCTGGAGCGTTTCCAACCACAACGACGCGAAGCTGGTTGGCAAGGCCCTCAAAGCCGCGGCCATGACCCGCGGCACACTGCGCACCGGGATTATTCATCACAGCGATCGGGGCAGCCCCTACGCCAGCGACGACTATCAGAGGCTGGTCTCTGAACTAGGCATGAAGCCGAGCATGAGCGGCCAAGGCAACTGCTACGACAACGCGGCCATGGAATCGTTCTACGGCCGCTTCAAGACCAGCACGATTCGAGGCCGCCACTTTGCCGACGAGCGCGAACTGCGATCAACTGTCTTCGAATACGTGGAAATCTTCTACAACCGATATCGCAAACATTCCTCTCTGAGTTACCAAAGCCCAGTCCAATTCGAGGAAAATATTTGCCCCCCATGGGGGGCAACGAGAAAACAAAACCCTTTACCAAAACAAGCCGCCTGACACACTAATCAATAAACAATGAATATAAGAGAATCCCGTGTCCAACAAATCCAGTGCACATCATTCGCGTTTTACCCAGGCATCGAAACTAAAATCAATATCGCCAAACTGCAACAGTGACTCGCTTACCCTCGACAACCACTCCGTATTGCCAATTTCAATATCCGCCGCCAGACCATACACCTTGCCTGTTGCGCTAGGCACCGTGTCGTTGTCCGTAAGGGTCAAACCATTGGTATGACTATCAGCCCTGTTTCCACTGGACTCATCCAGCTTCCAATGGGCAATCAAGTTGTTAAGCAACCCATTACCAACACTTTCTTCCACGGCTTTCTTCCTTCTCAGAAACCCCATCCCATAATGGGGTGAAGAAACCGGAATAACCGTTCGACTGGCAAGACCTCCAAGCATGATTAGAAATCCTCTCCCAGGGCCACTGCGTAAAGTGTTTTAGCGGCCGTAACCGCCGCCAATGCCGCAACTTTAAGAGAGTGCCCCGTTTTCAACATAATATACGGATTTCCCGCGCTATCTATAGGCAAGTGAGGCAAATCTGTTGCGTTCATCCCATTCACTCCGGGTATGCTCGCCGCAAACCCAGATGTAATAGGGACATTGACGATTCCAATAACGGTATCGTTGCTTCCATCGTTAAGGATAACCTGCACATTGACGGCTGCGCTGTCATCGGTAGTCAGCGCAATGCCCGTTATTTTCGTATCGTCGGCGCCAGCCGAAATGAGTGATTTTGCCGTTGTGCCATCCGCGTTGACAATCGTCGCCCGTGCGATGTTGGCATTTTGTGTAAATACAGCTTCGTTAGTTTTAGCCATGATTTTTCTATATTGCTCCAGTTAGTGTTAAATGATAAGCAGACCGTAGCTTTCGGCCTTGGGCCGCGGTTAATTCCGTCCCCTGGGCAGTGATCGCCTGCGCCACCCGCAGTGCCGTCCAGATCCGTTCATCGGTGGCCGTGCCCGCTTCCGCATCCGCCTGCGAGACCACCGCAGGATTTACCTCCGCGCCCGTCGCAATGCCGTCCAGTTTGGTTATCTGCGTAGCGGTTGCTAAACCCTTTTGAGCCGCCGTCGCGTCCTGAATGTCGGTAGTGTATAAAAAAAGAATGTTATTTTGTATTTTTAGCTGTACAAATAGCGTTAGGCAGTTTATTCTTAGTGCATGGTTACTAAAATTATTAATTGGCGGCACTGTGGAAGTGAAAATATCATTAAATTTGGCAAGACGCCCAACCATAAACAGCGCTACCGCTGCCATGATTGTGGTAAACAAAGCCGCGAAAACCCCACAGTGAAATACACCGAAGAGCAAAAAGAAATGATCCTTCGAGTCTATCAGGAACGCAGCAGTCTACGCGGTTTACAGCGCGCCTTCGGGGTGAGTCCCAACACCGGTTTGAGTTGGTTAAAAAAAACGACAATCGCTGCGACCGCTCAAAAGCACGATTCTTGCGGCCCGCCGCCATGATGTCATTGAACTGGACGAACTGTGGTCTTTTGTGGGGCGCAAGAGCGATGCCCAATGGGTTTGGATCGCTCTTTGCCGACGCACCCGTCAAATCCTCTCCTATGCCATTGGGCCTCGGGATTGGTATCGTTGCCGGGAACTTTACGAGCGTCTGCCACGGGCCTACAAAAGATGTGCCACCTACAGCGACTTTTGGAGCACTTATGATGAAGTCTTTCCTCATAACCGATCCGTGGGAAAAGAAACCGGTGAAACGGCCCATGTGGAACGATGGAACAATACCCTGCGCCAACGACTGGGTCGTTTCACACGCAAAACCCTCTCCTTTTCCAAGCTTAAGAGTATGCATGAAACCTGTCTGAGACTTCTCATTCATCAATATAATCAAGAATTAGCCACCATTCCTACTTAATACACTACCTGAATGTCATCCGATCCATCGGTATGGCTGGCGGCATGGGCGCTCGGCGCAAAAGCCGGGATGACGGCCACATCCAAATCCCCACTACCATCCAGCACGGGAATATCACCCGCCGAAGTCCCCGTATTCAGGGTTGCCGCCGTGCCCAGCCCCAGGTTCGTCCGAGCCGTGGCTGCGCTACCCAGATCGGACAGGTTTAAGGCTGCCTGGGCATAACGCGCATCGCTCTCAGCCGCCGTATAATAAACCTCCTGCGGCGGTGAAGGCGTCGTTGACAACCCCACCCCGTCCTCGGCCGCCACGATAGGGCCAGCCGCCAGGTTGATTGACCTGCCGGGTGAGTCACTCGTCGTCGCCCATAAACCCAACCACAAATTACCCGCTGCCACATTGGCCTCAGCGCCCGTAAAAGCGATAACCCCATGCTGGTCGCTGCCAGCATTCCAGTCATCCAGGACAAGCCCGTTATTAAGCGCCCCGGAACTGATCGTTTTCGACATCAAGGCGGTATCGGCCGGGTCCGGCGGAGCCCCGTTTGCCCCCTCCGCCTTAATCTCCAGCGTTAAACTGGCAAAGTTCGATACCTCCATCAAGACGCCGTTGTTAAAAACCGCTATCTCGAATTGCAAGTCGTTCCCCCGCCAGAAAACCGGGGTAGCATTACTCTGTAAATCGCGCGGCCCGTCAAAACGGGCGGCGTCCCCCGCGATGCGAATTCTCTGTCGTGCCAGTGTCGTCATAATAAATTCAATTTTAAGATTTATTCGTAAGTTAAATTAAATTTTATCAATACAATCAGTGTTTAAAAAAATCCCCCATCCAGCATCTTGCATCCATCATCCCAGGTCGGTTAATGCAGGCAAAGTGCCCGAAGTAATAAACGTTAACTCGAACTCGTTGCGATTGCCCTCGTCCAGATCTTGATCGACATCCCACGGGCTCGTTGCATCCAAAGCCAGCGCTGTCTCTATCTCCGGCAGCAATGGCGTCCACTGGTGCAATTGCCGCGAGACAATCTCCGCCAAACCCAATGCGCTTTGCCCCGACTCATTGACCAGAACATTCTCCACAATGCGCACTGGCACCTCGATTTCCGAAAAAGACAACCCCGGCGTGGCCACCGCCACCTTCGAAGGCAGCGGCGGCAAAACAACCACGCAAATCCCCAAACCGGTAGTCACATTCTCCTCCAGCCGGCTCTCGAAATCGCTCGCCTGCCTCAGCAAAAGCGGAATCCCCCGCAGCTCAAGCTTGCGATTCAAACGATCCGCCACCGCCGCCTGTAAAGTCGTAAAAAACAAATTCATAATATCACCTACAAAGAGTCGTTAATTGATTTTCAAATATTAATTCCAATGTTTTATGAAACAGGAAACTATCCCAATAAATTCATGTTTAAAAATTTCCCAATCCAGCATCCAGTCAAAGCCCTCGCAAACTTTTCCCACTCAATGGATTGCTCCGTGAGGCCACCACCTCGATTCGCCGCCCCTCTGCTCCGTGGGTGGCTCCTGCGGATTATCCGGCGCGCTCACCGGCACCTCGCAACGGGCGATGCGCTGAAGATAGCTCCGCGCATGATCGGCCGCCCACTTCTGCCCCTCGGACAGTTTTAAGCCCGGCAGTCGCGTCTGCGCGGCCTTCACGATAAGGGCGATAGCCGTGCTCTTCAGCTCCGGCGGAAGGGCCCCCTCGGTGGCGCTCACCCGGTTGCTCGGGCAGCCCCGAATCTCCGTCCGGATGGCATCGACCTGCGCCGCAGCCAAATAATCATTCAAATCAACAGGTAATAAGGTAATCCAAGCAGTCATGTCGGAGCCACCATAACATAAAATCCAAAAACATGCAATGGATAGGTTGGCTCCGTTTGATGCGTTTGATTAAACTTCAATATTTCACGTATTTTTTCTCAAAAAACACCAAATTCCCTCCAAAAAAACCTGTTTTTTATTAAAAAACCGCAAAATTCACAAAAAAAAAGGCATTACGTCCACAAACGTAAGTAAAAAAGCGCCTTCCGCCCATTACATAACCAATTACCCTAGCCTAACCAGAGTTTCCGTGATATAAATACGCTGCATCCAGCATCCCTCTTCCGGCTTGTCTTTGTTTACCCAACAGCTATTTTGGATTCCTCTAAATGGCAAAAGCTGGGTGACAAATAGATTAAGGAGGATGGTTTATGAATAATTCCGGATTTGATTCGATTTTAAATGCTGATCTCATTGATCAGTATTATGAACGCTGGCAGCAAGCCCCCGATTCGGTCGAGGAAAGCTGGCAAATATTTTTCCGCAACTACGATGCCGATGGTGACGGAGAATCCGCCGCAGTTGCCTCCACGGCAACAGCAACGGAAATCCAATCCCGGCCCCAGCCCCAGCCCGCAGCCCCCGGCTCCATCGACCCCAAAAAACAAGCCCGCTTCACCGGCGCGATATATGCCTACCGCTCCATCGGGCACACCCAGGCCCATTTCAACCCCATCAAAAAAGTCGAAAAAAATCCACGGCTCTCCCTCCAGCGCCTCGGTTTCGAACCCAGCGACCTCGACAACGTTTACGATTCGGGCAACTACCTGGGCGGCGTCAACATGACCCTGCGCCAATTGCTGGACGAACTATCCGCCACCTATTGCGGGCCCATCGGGGCGGAATACCTCCACATCCAGAAAACCGAAATGCGCCGCTGGCTGCAGGCCAAAATGGAACCCACCCTCAACCGCCCCGCCTACAGCCACAAAAAAAAGATCCGCATCCTCGAAAAAGTCCTCGAAGCCGAAATATTCGAGAAATTTCTTCACCGCCGCTACGTGGGCCAAAAACGCTTCGGCCTGGAAGGCGGTGAAACACTCATCCCCTGCCTCGACGCCCTCATGGAAAACTGCCCCTCCACCGGCATCAAGGAAGTCGTCATGGGCATGGCTCACCGCGGCCGCCTCAACGTCCTCGCCAACATAATCGGCAAATCCTACGAGTTTCTCTTTCACGAATTTTCAGATAACTACGTACCCGATTCCCTTCACGGCGACGGCGACGTAAAATACCACCTCGGCTACGATGCCGAAATCGGCGTCTCCAGCGGGCAGCTCGTCGGCATGCACCTGGCCGCCAACCCCAGCCACCTCGAAGCCGTCAACCCCGTCGTTGAGGGCCGCGTCCGTGCCCTCCAGCGCATCCTCGGCGACACCGCGCGCAAACAAGTCCTCCCCATCCTCATCCACGGAGATGCCGCCTTTGCCGGCCAAGGCCTCGTCAGCGAAGTCCTCAACCTCTCCCAACTCACAGGCTACACCACCGGAGGAACCATCCACATCGTCATCAACAACCAAATCGGCTTCACCACCATCCCCACCGAAGCACGCTCCAGCCTCTATTGCACCGACGCCGCCAAAATCGTCGAAGCCCCCATCTTCCACGTCAACGGAGACGACCCCATCTCCATGATCTGGATCACCGAACTAGCCCTCGAATACCGCCAAAAATTCGGCGCCGACGTCGTCATCGACATGTATTGCTACCGCCGCCACGGCCACAACGAAGCCGACGAACCCTCCTTCACCCAACCCAAACTCTACAAACAAATCTCCACCCACCCCCTCATCAGCGAAACCTATGCCAACCGCTTGATCGCCGACGGCGACCTCACCAAAAAAGAAGCCGAAAGCCTCCAACAACAAATTCACCAAACCCTCGAAGAAGCCTTCCAAAGGCAGCAACAAGAATCGGCCCAACAAAACAAAGCCAACAAAGAAGCCTTCATCGGCTCCAGCGCCATATTCCAACCCCTCTACTCCTTCCGCCCCGTCAAAACCAGCGTCAGCCGCGACACCCTAGCCAAAATAGCCCAATCCCTCACCACCCTCCCCGCGGACTTCACCCCCAACCCCAAAATCAAACGCCAATTGCAAACCAAGTGGATACTATTCCAAAAAGACGGCCTCATCGACTGGGCCTTTGCCGAATCCCTCGCCTGGGCCGCCCTCATGCTCAACGGCACCCCCGTGCGCCTGTCCGGCCAGGATTGCGCCAGAGGAACCTTCAGCCAACGCCACTCCGTCCTCTATGATATGAAAACGAGGGAACCCTACACCCCCCTCATGGAGCTGGAAAACCGCCGGGCAATCTTCTGCGTCCACAACTCCCTCCTCTCCGAGGCCGCCGTCCTCGGATTCGATTTCGGCTACTCCATCGATTACTCGCAAATGCTCTGCATCTGGGAAGCCCAATTCGGCGACTTCGCCAACGGCGCCCAAGTCATCATCGACCAATTCATCGCCGGCAGCGAATCCAAATGGCAACTCGTCAGCGGCATCGTCCTCCTCCTGCCCCACGGCTACGAAGGACAAGGCCCCGAACACTCCTCCGCTCGCCTCGAACGCTACCTCCAACTCTGCGCAGAAGACAACATGCAAGTCTGCAACCTCACCACCCCGGCCCAATACTTCCACATCATGCGCCGCCAAATGAAACGCGACTTCCGCAAACCCCTCATCATCATGGCCCCCAAAAGCCTCTTGAGAAACAAACAAGCCCTCTCACCCCTGGAGGAATTTACCAACGGCAACTTCCACGAAATCCTCGACGACCCCCAGCCCCCCACAAATAAACCCACCCGCATCATCCTCTGCTCCGGCAAAGTCTACTACGACCTCATCAACTACCGCCAAGAAAACAAAATAACCGACGCCGCCATCCTCCGAGTGGAACAACTCTACCCCCTGCACAAAAAACGATTGCAAGAACTCTGCCAAAAATACCAAAGCCAAAAAACCGGAAAAGCAAAAACCAACACCAACACAAACACCGACATCATCTGGTGCCAGGAAGAATCCAAAAACATGGGCGCCTGGAGCTACATCGCCCCCCAAATCGAAGAAATCACCGGCCACAAACCCACCTACGCCGGCCGGGACGCCAGCGCCAGCACCGCCGTAGGAGTCCTCACCCTCCACAAACTAGAGCAACAAACCCTGGTCAAAGCCGCCCTAGTGAATCCCCTTCCCTAAGACTAAGTGGGTCGGTTGAAAAACCAGGTTTGTTAAAAAAATAGCACAGATCGCTATGAATATAATCATAGACTCCAAAGAACTGAAAAGACTTCTTTCCACAACGCCGGATTTAATAATCATCGATGTGCGCCTTGCCTCCGACTTTGAAAATGCCCATTTACCGGGAGCGCTCAACAATTGCGTTTATGAAATGGCATTTGCCGAACGCCTTTCGGCAATCGCTCCGGAAAAAAATAGACCCCTATGTGTTTACGGAGCAGGCCCAAAATGATGTGCACTGGAAAAAGTGGACACGAGATTCTCCTAAATGGAGAATCGAAGCATGGGAAGAAGACGCTTTAGTATAGAGTTCAAAAATGAGGCAGTTCAACTGATGATACTCGATGGTCTGAGCGCCACCGAGGTATCGACCAAACTTGGGGTCAACACCAACCAATTGTATAGGTGGAAGAGGCTCTATCTGGACGATCAGCAGGGCGAAGCCACCTCAAAGCGACAGAGCAGTCCGAAGGAGATGGCGGCCGAGATAGATCGTCTTCGCAAAGAGCTGCGCCGCTCGGAGCGGATCAACCAGATACTAAAAAAAACGGTGGGCTACTTTGCCAAGGACGAACAATGAAGTACCAGTTTGTCAAAGACAACGAGGGGCGCTTCAAGATCGAGGAAATATGCTCGGCGATGGGGATTTGTCGCAGTGGCTATTACTGCTGGAGGCCCCGAGCGCCCTCGGCCCGGCGGATCGAGGACGAGGGAATCAAGGGGGCGATTCTGAAGGTACACAAAGAGGCCAAGGGCCGCTATGGGCATCGGCCAATGCACCGCCATCTGAAGGATGATGAGGGCATCGATTGCGGCCGTGACCGGGCTCTGCGTCTGATGCGTGAAATGGGAATCAAAAGCACCCAGAGTAAACGCTTTAAGCCATTAAAAACCAACAGTAACCATCCCTATGGTTACAGCCCCAATGTGCTTAAAAAGCATGGCCAGCCGACCCATATCGACGAGGTCTGGGTGGCGGACACGACCTACCTACGGACCCTGGCCGGTTGGATGTACTTGGCCACGGTGATGGACCTGTTCAGCCGACGCCTGCTGGGCTGGAGCGTTTCCAACCACAACGACGCGAAGCTGGTTGGCAAGGCCCTCAAAGCCGCGGCCATGACCCGCGGCACACTGCGCACCGGGATTATTCATCACAGCGATCGGGGCAGCCCCTACGCCAGCGACGACTATCAGAGGCTGGTCTCTGAACTAGGCATGAAGCCGAGCATGAGCGCCCAAGGCAACTGCTACGACAACGCGGCCATGGAATCGTTCTACGGCCGCTTCAAGACCAGCACGATTCGAGGCCGCCACTTTGCCGACGAGCGCGAACTGCGATCAACTGTCTTCGAATACGTGGAAATCTTCTACAACCGATATCGCAAACATTCCTCTCTGAGTTACCAAAGCCCAGTCCAATTCGAGGAAAATATTTGCCCCCCATGGGGGGCAACGAGAAAACAAAACCCTTTACCAAAACAAGCCGCCTGACACACTAATCAACAAACAATGAATATAAGAGAATCCCGTGTCCAACAAATCCAGTACACGTCAAAAAGCTTTGAATCCAGAATGGCCGCGGAAAAGCTCCACCGGGCTGGTTACACCGCAGTCTATGACCTTCAAGCGGGCCTCGAGTCCTGAGTCCTGGAAGAAAGAAGGATTAAGCATCGAAAAAATCAAAACTCCGCCTTCCTCTGGCCAACCGCCGCCTCCTCTTCAAGGCAAACGTCCCATCGATCTGATCATTAGCAAAATTGAGTGGGTCGGCAGGAATTTAGCCAGCAAACACCACGGCACGCTTAATTTTCAATCCGGTTTCATGAATTTTCAGGATGGAAACCCGATCGGCGGTTCCCTCGTCATCGACATGAACTCCATCACCAATCAAAACCTGGCAGAACAAGAAGGGCGAAAAATCCTCGAAGAACACCTCAAGAGCGATGACTTTTTCGACGTGCGGAAATACCCACACGCCAGCCTCCAATTAAAATCACTCGCACCCATCGAAAATACCACCAACGGCATGCCCAACTTCAAAATCACCGCACAACTGACCCTCAAAGGAATTGCCAACAGCCTGGAATTCATAGCCACAGCCCGGATCAATGAAAATGGACAATGGGTTGCCCAAGCCAATTTCGATTTTGACCGAACCCAATGGAATATCATCTACGGCTCCGGAAAATTCTTCCAAAACCTCGGCATGCACCTCGTCAACGACCTCATCTCCCTGCAAATCAAAATTGTAGCATGAATGACGCTCCGAAATTCCGCAGTGACGCCAAAATCAAATGGTACCGTAGCAAGGTTGACCCAACCTTGATGAGCGAGCTCTTGCAGAAAAACGACTTTCAAGGATTCCGCCATTCGCTGGGGCACCTGGCCCTCTTCTTCACCACTGGCATGCTGGCTTACTTTACCTTCCGCCAGATCCATGTGAGCAACTGGATATGGACCGTGCCCCTGCTACTCTTGGCATTATTTATTCACGGAACATTCACCACCTTCCTGGGCGGCCACACCTGCCATGAACTCGGCCATCGGACACCTTTCAAAACCAAGGCCTGGAACGACTTCTTTTTAAAGATTTTCGCCTTCATAGGCTGGTGGGACTACGTCTGGTTCCGTCCCAGCCTGACGTGTACTGGATTTGTTGGACACGGGATTCTCTTATATTCATTGTTTATTGATTAGTGTGTCAGGCGGCTTGTTTTGGTAAAGGGTTTTGTTTTCTCGTTGCCCCCCATGGGGGGCAAATATTTTCCTCGAATTGGACTGGGCTTTGGTAACTCAGAGAGGAATGTTTGCGATATCGGTTGTAGAAGATTTCCACGTATTCGAAGACAGTTGATCGCAGTTCGCGCTCGTCGGCAAAGTGGCGGCCTCGAATCGTGCTGGTCTTGAAGCGGCCGTAGAACGATTCCATGGCCGCGTTGTCGTAGCAGTTGCCTTGGGCGCTCATGCTCGGCTTCATGCCTAGTTCAGAGACCAGCCTCTGATAGTCGTCGCTGGCGTAGGGGCTGCCCCGATCGCTGTGATGAATAATCCCGGTGCGCAGTGTGCCGCGGGTCATGGCCGCGGCTTTGAGGGCCTTGCCAACCAGCTTCGCGTCGTTGTGGTTGGAAACGCTCCAGCCCAGCAGGCGTCGGCTGAACAGGTCCATCACCGTGGCCAAGTACATCCAACCGGCCAGGGTCCGTAGGTAGGTCGTGTCCGCCACCCAGACCTCGTCGATATGGGTCGGCTGGCCATGCTTTTTAAGCACATTGGGGCTGTAACCATAGGGATGGTTACTGTTGGTTTTTAATGGCTTAAAGCGTTTACTCTGGGTGCTTTTGATTCCCATTTCACGCATCAGACGCAGAGCCCGGTCACGGCCGCAATCGATGCCCTCATCATCCTTCAGATGGCGGTGCATTGGCCGATGCCCATAGCGGCCCTTGGCCTCTTTGTGTACCTTCAGGATCGCCCCCTTGATTCCCTCGTCCTCGATCCGCCGGGCCGAGGGCGCTCGGGGCCTCCAGCAGTAATAGCCACTGCGACAAATCCCCATCGCCGAGCATATTTCCTCGATCTTGAAGCGCCCCTCGTTGTCTTTGACAAACTGGTACTTCATTGTTCGTCCTTGGCAAAGTAGCCCACCGTTTTTTTTAGTATCTGGTTGATCCGCTCCGAGCGGCGCAGCTCTTTGCGAAGACGATCTATCTCGGCCGCCATCTCCTTCGGACTGCTCTGTCGCTTTGAGGTGGCTTCGCCCTGCTGATCGTCCAGATAGAGCCTCTTCCACCTATACAATTGGTTGGTGTTGACCCCAAGTTTGGTCGATACCTCGGTGGCGCTCAGACCATCGAGTATCATCAGTTGAACTGCCTCATTTTTGAACTCTATACTAAAGCGTCTTCTTCCCATGCTTCGATTCTCCATTTAGGAGAATCTCGTGTCCACTTTTTCCAGTGCACATCAAGCCACATCAAACACCATCAACTCACCGTCCATCACGATTACGACGGCGAGGTTGTCCTCCCATTAAAGTTCAGTTTAAAGGACTGGAAGTTCTGGCTCACCCTGTTTGCCTGGAATCCATTGGATACATGGAACACCTTGAAACTCTACTACAAACGTGCAACCGGCCGAATGGACAACGAGTGGTACGAATTCCTGATACCCGAAAATAACCGGAAACTGCGGTATGAACATCGGGACTGGGCGCGGTTCACCCTGATCGGCCATGCCGCCCTCGCCACGCTTTTCATCGCCACCGGACACTGGTTCCTGATCGTGGTGTTCACTTTCGGAAAACATTACTGCAATTGGCTTAGTTTTATGTGTGGTATGCCCCAACATATCGGTCTCCCTCCCAATACGCCAGATTTTCGGCTTTGCTGCCGGACATTCACCTGTTCATGGTTCCCGGCCTTCCTCTACTGGAACATGCAGTACCACATCGAACATCACATGTTCCCCGCGGTTCCTTTCTTCAACCTGCCAAAGCTGCGTGAGGCCATTGCCCACGACCTCCCCCCCGCGCCTCACGGTTTGTTCGCCACCTGGAAGGAGATTCTCGTGATCCATCGTCAGCAGATCACCGATCCCGACTATGTTTTCGTGCCCAATTTGCCCCAATCCAAAGGCGATCAAGTTCAGGACGAAGTGCTCGAACGCGAAGCGGCGCACTCCCTCGACTAAACCAAAACGGCAAACCACAATCAAAAGACCTCAATGTTCATAATACATATTTATCGGGGACAATAACGTTTTCTAACCTGTCAATTCGTCGTAAATCCCAATTTTTCACCTCAATAGGTAAATAAAAAACACTTACCACCTACCCCGGACACTATACCAACGCGAATACCAACGCGAACACCACCGCAGGAGTCCTCACTCTCCACAAACTTATTCCCCTTGTCCTGCCGCTACTACGACCTCGGCATTCGCCATACCATTAGCCCGGATATTTCATGAAGGGTAAAGTTTGGCTCGTTATTGCTATTGGAGATGGATTTCTTTGTATTTTGAGCAGATCGTCTTGATTTTTAGGTGTTTTTCAGGGTGTAGAGACACTGCCCCCTTTCCCCCATTGGTTCGGTAGTGCCGGGGGCAGCACCAATGCACCCTTTAGGTTGGCACCAATCGGCGGGGCGCATGGTTGAAAAGACTGGCCCAAGGATAACTCTCACTTAGGTGAAAGTGAATCGTTCGGGTGTTGCGCACGATGACCGCTCCGATCTTGATTAATTTGAGCCGCAGGGTGTGGCATTGGGCCCGCGCCCACTTCGTCCCTTTTAAGGCTAACCGGCGCATGGCTTCCATCAAGGTGTAGGCCAGCGCCGACAAGAGCAATCGCCACTGATTGGCCCACCATTGATGGGCGCTGGTGCGCTCGCTGAACAATTGCATCTGTTCCTTGATTCGGTTCTCCATTTCACCGCGGCCACAGTATACCTTGTCGTAAAGCTCCTGGGGATCGCCCGGCAGGTTCGTCACCACGAAGCGCGGGTTGGACCCCTGTGCGGTGTGTTCGGCTTTATGGATGACCAACCGCAGCCATCGCCACGAATCGGCAGCATAGACGAAGTCCTGGAATAACCGTTGTTTTTTACCCCTTAGTTCGAACCATTCTTTGGCCTGCTTTTGCAACTGCTGGGCGTCTTGCTGCAAGCGTGCATTGCGAGCCATCCCCACGATGTAACTAACCCGGATATTTCATGAAGGGTAAAGTTTGGCTCGTTATTGCTATTGGAGATGGATTTCTTTGTATTTTGAGCAGATCGTCTTGATTTTTAGGTGTTTTTCAGGGTGTAGAGACACTGCCCCCTTTCCCCCATTGGTTCGGTAGTGCCGGGGGCAGCACCAATGCACCCTTTAGGTTGGCACCAATCGGCGGGCCGCATGGTTGAAAAGACTGGCCCAAGGATAACTCTCACTTAGGTGAAAGTGAATCGTTCGGGTGTTGCGCACGATGACCGCTCCGATCTTGATTAATTTGAGCCGCAGGGTGTGGCATTGGGCCCGCGCCCACTTCGTCCCTTTTAAGGCTAACCGGCGCATGGCTTCCATCAAGGTGTAGGCCAGCGCCGACAAGAGCAATCGCCACTGATTGGCCCACCATTGATGGGCGCTGGTGCGCTCGCTGAACAATTGCATCTGTTCCTTGATTCGGTTCTCCATTTCACCGCGGCCACAGTATACCTTGTCGTAAAGCTCCTGGGGATCGCCCGGCAGGTTCGTCACCACGAAGCGCGGGTTGGACCCCTGTGCGGTGTGTTCGGCTTTATGGATGACCAACCGCAGCCATCGCCACGAATCGGCAGCATAGACGAAGTCCTGGAATAACCGTTGTTTTTTACCCCTTAGTTCGAACCATTCTTTGGCCTGCTTTTGCAACTGCTGGGCGTCTTGCTGCAAGCGTGCATTGCGAGCCATCCCCACGATGTAACTAACTTCGTTGCGGTCGCACCAAGAGAGTATCCGGTCTCGACAAAATCCACTGTCGGCGCGCCAAATAATCCGCGTACGGGGCCAGCTTTGGCGAATCCGTTTAACCAGCAATTTGAGGATGGCCCCGGCATGCTTGCTGGCATCGATCTTGCTCGGCCGCAGGTAGGCCACCAGCAGCTGATCACCGCAAAAAACATATAGCGGCAGAAAACAGTAATGATCATAATAACCGTGGAAAAAACGTCCCTCCTGGAGCCCGTGCACCGGATTGTCGGTGGCGTCAAAGTCCAGGATGATCTCTTCGGGTTCCTCGGCAAAGGAGCCCATGAACTGTTCGACCAACAGCTCGTTTACCGCAAAGGCCGCCCGCCGATCCTGCCCGTTTTCAAAACGACACAAAGTCGGCGCGCTGGCCAACGTTTCAATGCGCCCCGTTACCGTTTGCAACAATGGATCGTGGCGCAGGGTATCAAAGTCGTTCAAATCCTCATAGCCCGCCACCAGCCCGTAAACGCGCTGCCGCAGCATCCCCAATACCTCATGGCGTACTTTGCCCTTCTGCCGTTTGTCCACTAACTGTCGGGCCGCTCGTTCGGTCAAGCCCAACTGCCGATCCACTTCCCGGATCAAAAGCAGTCCGGCATCCGAAGTAACCTCTCCGCCCTTGAAATCAACCCGCACACGGCGGCCTTTTACCCTTGTCAACTGTAGCTTTAATTGTTTACCTTTTGTCATCGCTGATATTGCTTTAATTATTGATCTATCCTGCTGTATATCAGCAGTTAAGCATATCAACGATACTTTTTTTACGAAATATCCGGGCTAACTTCGTTGCGGTCGCACCAAGAGAGTATCCGGTCTCGACAAAATCCACTGTCGGCGCGCCAAATAATCCGCGTACGGGGCCAGCTTTGGCGAATCCGTTTAACCAGCAATTTGAGGATGGCCCCGGCATGCTTGCTGGCATCGATCTTGCTCGGCCGCAGGTAGGCCACCAGCAGCTGATCACCGCAAAAAACATATAGCGGCAGAAAACAGTAATGATCATAATAACCGTGGAAAAAACGTCCCTCCTGGAGCCCGTGCACCGGATTGTCGGTGGCGTCAAAGTCCAGGATGATCTCTTCGGGTTCCTCGGCAAAGGAGCCCATGAACTGTTCGACCAACAGCTCGTTTACCGCAAAGGCCGCCCGCCGATCCTGCCCGTTTTCAAAACGACACAAAGTCGGCGCGCTGGCCAACGTTTCAATGCGCCCCGTTACCGTTTGCAACAATGGATCGTGGCGCAGGGTATCAAAGTCGTTCAAATCCTCATAGCCCGCCACCAGCCCGTAAACGCGCTGCCGCAGCATCCCCAATACCTCATGGCGTACTTTGCCCTTCTGCCGTTTGTCCACTAACTGTCGGGCCGCTCGTTCGGTCAAGCCCAACTGCCGATCCACTTCCCGGATCAAAAGCAGTCCGGCATCCGAAGTAACCTCTCCGCCCTTGAAATCAACCCGCACACGGCGGCCTTTTACCCTTGTCAACTGTAGCTTTAATTGTTTACCTTTTGTCATCGCTGATATTGCTTTAATTATTGATCTATCCTGCTGTATATCAGCAGTTAAGCATATCAACGATACTTTTTTTACGAAATATCCGGGTTAGGGTCGTTCCATAGGGCAAGCCAGAACAGTTCGCCATTGAGTAAAATTTTCGAGTAATCTTGATAACTGCCCTGGTACCCCCCTCGGCTACTATTTTCAAGTTCAAATTTGGGCTGCCTTATGCTCAAGAGCTTTAAGGGCATATTTCCAGGCGTTTTCCTGCCACACACGATGCTCTTCCCACTCCGGCGAACTTCGCCAGCCCACATGCAATACATGAACGTCAGTGCCTTCACCAGTTGGCACAAAAAAAACCATTCCATGAGTCAGTGGGTCGGCATCGTTGGCAAAGTGTTTAAATTGCTTTGGCCCCCGCCACTCGAAGGAAAGAAGATTCGGTTTTTTCAAAGCCGTTATGCGGCAACCCAATGTGCTGTTGTTTTCACGGTCATCCGGATCCCAAAACAAAAAATAACGGCCTCCATTCTCCGCATCCACCTCTGCCTTCAGACATAACCAGCTCTCCAGCAAAGTTTCATCCGTAAAATAGGCAAAAGCTCTATCCGGGGAACAGTTGAGCCTGGCCTGGCAATGAATAATTTTGTCCATCTTGCTCTCTTTGGTATAAGTTTTGAAAATAGGTTCTAATCAAATCGGTAGTTTTATAAATTTATCCGTGCAATTCGTGGTCGAATAAAGGGGGGACAAATAAATCTTAACATTCAATAGCAATTGCAATTTTAAATCAACCGAACCTCAACCCTCTAAATTTTCAGCCAGATATATTTGAAAGGCTTGAAAGTTATCGTATTTTGGTTTTTCAACTTCAGGTCTCTTGACGTTATCACCGACAGGCAAGATTCCAGACCGGCAAACGGTGCGTAAATTTCAGGCAAAGACCTCTTGATCGCCTTAGAAGTAAAATTGTAGAGACAAACTATGCATTCATTCCCGTTAGTAGATTTGCGGATCAAGCCGAAAAGTTCTGGGCCTATTTCCAAAATTTCCTGCTCTCCATCGGGATGAAAAGCCGTTTGCTGGTTGCGCCGGTTGAGCATTTTCAGATAATGCCGATAAACATAAGATGCGGTCAATTCAGAGTCGTTAAGCAACCCCCTCAATTCCTCCAGGTCCCACTTCTTCCGATTGATAGCTCGATTTTCCCCCGTAGCTTCTACACCTTCAAGATTATTTTCCGCACCCACCAAGCTGTTGAAATAGACGGCTGGGATTCCCTTCAAGGAGAGGGCCACGGCCTGGGAGCAAAGAAATCGGGCGGCCACGGCCTCATGATCCGGCTTTTCCTTCATGCGCAGGGCGTCGAAATAAGATATGTTCAATTCGTAAGGACTCTTGGAGCCGTCGGGATTCTTTTTTTCCGAAAGGCGGCCGCCCTGTTTTTTGGTTTCTTTTATGAGCCACTTTATTTCCTTGGACGGCAAGAGATTTTCCACCGGACGCAACCCGATGCCATCATGAGAAGCCGTGAAATTGAGAAAAGTGCAACCTCTGGGAGGCGGTTCCATGGTTTTTGCCCAATGGGTAAGGTAGCTGGAATCTTCCTTCAACAATGCATGCAGAAGCAATGGCGGCAAAGCGAACTGATAAACCATATGGGCTTCGTCACCCTTTCCGAAATAATTGATGTTGTCCTCGTGAGGCACATTGGTCTCCGTCAGTAGGATGACATCCGGGGCTGCCACCGTTAGAATATCCCGGAGCAATTTTACAACCTCATGGGTCTGGGGCTGGTGAAGGCAATCCGTGCCTAGGTTTTTCCATAAAAACGCCACCGCATCAAGCCGGATATAACGCGCTCCTTTTGATATGAAATGGAAAAGAATATCCAGAAACTCAAAAAAAAGATCCGGATTCTGCCAATTTAGGTCCACCTGATCGGCGCTGAAAGTAGTCCACAAATGAACTTCCCCCTCACGCGTCATGGTCGGCGTCAAAAGGGGCGAAGTGCGCGGCCGCGCCACCGTGCTTAAATCCGTATCGGGGTCGATGGGCAGAAAATAATAACGAGCCGGTGCGATCCCGATAACGAAATCCTTAAACCAGCTATTCCCCACCGAACAATGATTCAGCACAAGGTCGAACATAAGGTGGAAATTCCCCCCCATAGCCTCCAAATCCTTCCACTTTCCATAATCGGGAGAAACCTCACGGTAATCGATAACGGAAAAACCATCATCCGAGGACCAGGGAAAAAATGGCAGCAGGTGCACCGTGCGGATGGCCCCCCGCAGCCGGCGGTAGAGAAACCGGTTGAGTGTGTCGAGCGGTCGCACCCCTTCACTTGTCAGCATATCGGGATAGGTAATTAGGACGGTATCTTGTTCATTCCAGCGATGGGTCGCCGATTTGGTTCTGGTCCTCAGCCCCACCCCATAACGGCCCAGGCACATGAGCAAACGCTCAAAAAGGCGTTCCGCCTCTCCACCATAAAGTTTTCGCAACCGGCGGTGAATCTGATCCGCCCGGTTTCTACGTATGAATTTATAACTCGGCACCGTTCTCGTTATTAATGAATAATCCGCACACTTTTAATTTAACTATAAAAAATAATTAAGATAACAATCACGTTTGTAAATTATCATCCATATAATCCATGCATAAAATTCCCTCATCCAGCTCCTACGAATATATTTTCATGATACATCAAAGTTAATTAAGGCTGATAACCAGTCACGTTGGTCAAAACAGAGCGCAGGCACCGCCGCAAAAGTCTATAACTATAATATTGTCGCGCCACCCGGTAGTTGTGGTCCACCATTTTCTGGCATATTTTGGAATCGTCGAGAACACGCCGCACATCGCTCACCGTCTCCTTGGTTATAATGCCATCCATCACCACCAGCTTGAATCCCTTGGGCTCGATGTCTTGAATGAAGATCGAATAACGGTTAACGACCAAAGGAACCTTAAAGTAGATAGCCTCCAGCAACGCGTTTCCAAAGCCTTCGTAGGTGCTCGGATAAGTGACCAGATCGGCATGCGGATAAAGGTCCCAAAGAGTATAAATCTTTTTCCCCTCCGCATCGAATTGACGAACATCGCCAATCCGGTCCGAAATGAGTCGCAAATCCACATTTTCCTCCCGCGCCAATTCCTCCATAAGGTGCCGGTACTCAAAACCCTCGTCCCCCGCGTCATGGGAAATAATCAACTTGTATTTGTCCGGATCGCCCAACATGCCAACCAACTTTATAGCATGTTCGATACCCTTGCGCGGGACAATCCGCGTAGGCTGCAGGATAAAAACATCTTCCGGGCGCAGCCCAATCTGCTCCCGCACATCGCGAGAATACTCATCCGGCTTGGGCGGAGGATTGGCAAAATCGAAAACATTGGGTATCAGCATCGAACTCACCCCCTTGCGCAGTGAAAGCTGCTCCTGGGCCGCCCGGTTGATAACGGTGTGCTGGATATTCGGTAAAATCGGAGGAAAAGCCATCTCCAGGTAATCCGTCACCGCATTGATCGCATAACGGGTGCGCTCCCAATGGAAATCATGGTGGTGGGCGATGGCCGGCATCTGTGTTTCCGCCAAAAACTCCGTTATGGCCAAAGCCAGCGGTATATGCATCGGTATAGCCAAGGCGTTTTCCGGCACCAGGATATCGATATCGAAATGATCCACATAATCATAGAGCGTCTTTTTCAAATAGGCGGAAATCTCCTGGATACGCTCGCTTACCAAACTGCTGCGGCGCTTTTGCTTCCAGATCTTATCCATCAGCCAAAGATTTTCCAGATGCCCGAAATAGGCCTCCGGAATGCAATAGCTGACATCGGGATGCCGGTCGCTCCGCCCGCTGTACCAAAAACTGACATGATTATCATCCCACAACATCTGGGCCCACTTGGCACTCTCCAAAGAGACCCCATCAGTGCCCGCGAAACGCGTAGAGACAAAACCGATATTTTTAGCCATCAAGACCAATCAGGGCCACTGCCGGAAACTCTCAAAATGAAAGCCCCAACAAACAACCCAGAAATAATGAATATATAAAATTTAAAAGACATTATCTATGAACAACTTCCACGCAAAAGCAAGACCAATATCCTCCAAAAAAAAGCAACCCGAAAAATTATAAAATTAAGACCCCTACCGGAAATCGTATCTTTATCACCCATCCGGCATCCACCATCTGACGTGTACTGGATTTGTTGGACACGGGATTCTCTTATATTCATTGTTTATTGATTAGTGTGTCAGGCGGCTTGTTTTGGTAAAGGGTTTTGTTTTCTCGTTGCCCCCCATGGGGGGCAAATATTTTCCTCGAATTGGACTGGGCTTTGGTAACTCAGAGAGGAATGTTTGCGATATCGGTTGTAGAAGATTTCCACGTATTCGAAGACAGTTGATCGCAGTTCGCGCTCGTCGGCAAAGTGGCGGCCTCGAATCGTGCTGGTCTTGAAGCGGCCGTAGAACGATTCCATGGCCGCGTTGTCGTAGCAGTTGCCTTGGGCGCTCATGCTCGGCTTCATGCCTAGTTCAGAGACCAGCCTCTGATAGTCGTCGCTGGCGTAGGGGCTGCCCCGATCGCTGTGATGAATAATCCCGGTGCGCAGTGTGCCGCGGGTCATGGCCGCGGCTTTGAGGGCCTTGCCAACCAGCTTCGCGTCGTTGTGGTTGGAAACGCTCCAGCCCAGCAGGCGTCGGCTGAACAGGTCCATCACCGTGGCCAAGTACATCCAACCGGCCAGGGTCCGTAGGTAGGTCGTGTCCGCCACCCAGACCTCGTCGATATGGGTCGGCTGGCCATGCTTTTTAAGCACATTGGGGCTGTAACCATAGGGATGGTTACTGTTGGTTTTTAATGGCTTAAAGCGTTTACTCTGGGTGCTTTTGATTCCCATTTCACGCATCAGACGCAGAGCCCGGTCACGGCCGCAATCGATGCCCTCATCATCCTTCAGATGGCGGTGCATTGGCCGATGCCCATAGCGGCCCTTGGCCTCTTTGTGTACCTTCAGGATCGCCCCCTTGATTCCCTCGTCCTCGATCCGCCGGGCCGAGGGCGCTCGGGGCCTCCAGCAGTAATAGCCACTGCGACAAATCCCCATCGCCGAGCATATTTCCTCGATCTTGAAGCGCCCCTCGTTGTCTTTGACAAACTGGTACTTCATTGTTCGTCCTTGGCAAAGTAGCCCACCGTTTTTTTTAGTATCTGGTTGATCCGCTCCGAGCGGCGCAGCTCTTTGCGAAGACGATCTATCTCGGCCGCCATCTCCTTCGGACTGCTCTGTCGCTTTGAGGTGGCTTCGCCCTGCTGATCGTCCAGATAGAGCCTCTTCCACCTATACAATTGGTTGGTGTTGACCCCAAGTTTGGTCGATACCTCGGTGGCGCTCAGACCATCGAGTATCATCAGTTGAACTGCCTCATTTTTGAACTCTATACTAAAGCGTCTTCTTCCCATGCTTCGATTCTCCATTTAGGAGAATCTCGTGTCCACTTTTTCCAGTGCACATCAATCCGTATCAATCGACAGTTAATGTTGCATTAGCCCGGATATTTCGTAAAAGAAGTATCGTTGATATGCTTAACTGCTGATATACAGCAGGATAGATCAATAATTAAAGCAATATCAGCGATGACAAAAGGTAAACAATTAAAGCGACAGTTGACAAGGGTAAAAGGCCGCCGTGTGCGGGTTGATTTCAAGGGCGGAGAGGTTACTTCGGATGCCGGACTGCTTTTGATCCGGGAAGTGGATCGGCAGTTGGGCTTGACCGAACGAGCGGCCCGACAGTTAGTGGACAAACGGCAGAAGGGCAAAGTACGCCATGAGGTATTGGGGATGCTGCGGCAGCGCGTTTACGGGCTGGTGGCGGGCTATGAGGATTTGAACGACTTTGATACCCTGCGCCACGATCCATTGTTGCAAACGGTAACGGGGCGCATTGAAACGTTGGCCAGCGCGCCGACTTTGTGTCGTTTTGAAAACGGGCAGGATCGGCGGGCGGCCTTTGCGGTAAACGAGCTGTTGGTCGAACAGTTCATGGGCTCCTTTGCCGAGGAACCCGAAGAGATCATCCTGGACTTTGACGCCACCGACAATCCGGTGCACGGGCTCCAGGAGGGACGTTTTTTCCACGGTTATTATGATCATTACTGTTTTCTGCCGCTGGTAGTGTTAACATGACGAATGTTTGATATTGCTGTTGTATTCCCAGATGAACAAGCACAGGACGCGAAAATGCATGACCAAAGACTTCGAGAATGACAGCGTTTTACGCACATAGCGTGACAGGGACTGTCGCAAGGTATTGTTCCAGCGTTCGATATGGGCGGTTTGGCCGGATTGTTTCCCGCTGGCGCTGTTGTGAGGGAAAACCTTGTCGTAGCTTTCCCAGTAATCGCTTACGGTGGCACAGTCGCGATAGGGCTGGGCGATGTTGTGATACAACTGCCAGCACGTTTGATCGCTACGATCACCCAGAGAAAACCCGACGACCTGTCGGGTACGTCGACACAAGGCTACCCATAGCCATACCTGCCCCGAACGCTTATCGCCCCAGAATGACCACACCTCGTCCAGTTCCAGCACATCACTACACTGGCGGGCAAGCAGAGTGGACTCCAGCTTCGGCAAACTCAGGACTTTTTTTTAATCCATTCGATGACCGTCTTTGGGGCTACCCCGAAGGTACGGTAAATGGCACGCAGGCTCATCCGGTTTTGGTGCGCACGGAGCACCTGCTTGACCAGCGCCGGAGGATGCTCACGACTTTTGGGGTGAAGCCGAAACTGATAACCACACCCCTTGCATCGATACTTCTGAACCCCTTTCGGATCCTTGCCGTGCTTGATGATGTGATCGCTTCCGCATTGAGGACATTTTACTGTGATATGGACCATTCCCAGTTCACAACATAATCACGCTAAAAAGTACAGCTTAAACATTCAAAATGTTAACACTACCCTGCCGCTATATGTTTTTTGCGGTGATCAGCTGCTGGTGGCCTACCTGCGGCCGAGCAAGATCGATGCCAGCAAGCATGCCGGGGCCATCCTCAAATTGCTGGTTAAACGGATTCGCCAAAGCTGGCCCCGTACGCGGATTATTTGGCGCGCCGACAGTGGATTTTGTCGAGACCGGATACTCTCTTGGTGCGACCGCAACGAAGTTAGTTACATCGTGGGGATGGCTCGCAATGCACGCTTGCAGCAAGACGCCCAGCAGTTGCAAAAGCAGGCCAAAGAATGGTTCGAACTAAGGGGTAAAAAACAACGGTTATTCCAGGACTTCGTCTATGCTGCCGATTCGTGGCGATGGCTGCGGTTGGTCATCCATAAAGCCGAACACACCGCACAGGGGTCCAACCCGCGCTTCGTGGTGACGAACCTGCCGGGCGATCCCCAGGAGCTTTACGACAAGGTATACTGTGGCCGCGGTGAAATGGAGAACCGAATCAAGGAACAGATGCAATTGTTCAGCGAGCGCACCAGCGCCCATCAATGGTGGGCCAATCAGTGGCGATTGCTCTTGTCGGCGCTGGCCTACACCTTGATGGAAGCCATGCGCCGGTTAGCCTTAAAAGGGACGAAGTGGGCGCGGGCCCAATGCCACACCCTGCGGCTCAAATTAATCAAGATCGGAGCGGTCATCGTGCGCAACACCCGAACGATTCACTTTCACCTAAGTGAGAGTTATCCTTGGGCCAGTCTTTTCAACGATGCGCCCCGCCGATTGGTGCCAACCTAACCCGGATATTTCGTAAAAAAAGTATCGTTGATATGCTTAACTGCTGATATACAGCAGGATAGATCAATAATTAAAGCAATATCAGCGATGACAAAAGGTAAACAATTAAAGCTACAGTTGACAAGGGTAAAAGGCCGCCGTGTGCGGGTTGATTTCAAGGGCGGAGAGGTTACTTCGGATGCCGGACTGCTTTTGATCCGGGAAGTGGATCGGCAGTTGGGCTTGACCGAACGAGCGGCCCGACAGTTAGTGGACAAACGGCAGAAGGGCAAAGTACGCCATGAGGTATTGGGGATGCTGCGGCAGCGCGTTTACGGGCTGGTGGCGGGCTATGAGGATTTGAACGACTTTGATACCCTGCGCCACGATCCATTGTTGCAAACGGTAACGGGGCGCATTGAAACGTTGGCCAGCGCGCCGACTTTGTGTCGTTTTGAAAACGGGCAGGATCGGCGGGCGGCCTTTGCGGTAAACGAGCTGTTGGTCGAACAGTTCATGGGCTCCTTTGCCGAGGAACCCGAAGAGATCATCCTGGACTTTGACGCCACCGACAATCCGGTGCACGGGCTCCAGGAGGGACGTTTTTTCCACGGTTATTATGATCATTACTGTTTTCTGCCGCTATATGTTTTTTGCGGTGATCAGCTGCTGGTGGCCTACCTGCGGCCGAGCAAGATCGATGCCAGCAAGCATGCCGGGGCCATCCTCAAATTGCTGGTTAAACGGATTCGCCAAAGCTGGCCCCGTACGCGGATTATTTGGCGCGCCGACAGTGGATTTTGTCGAGACCGGATACTCTCTTGGTGCGACCGCAACGAAGTTAGTTACATCGTGGGGATGGCTCGCAATGCACGCTTGCAGCAAGACGCCCAGCAGTTGCAAAAGCAGGCCAAAGAATGGTTCGAACTAAGGGGTAAAAAACAACGGTTATTCCAGGACTTCGTCTATGCTGCCGATTCGTGGCGATGGCTGCGGTTGGTCATCCATAAAGCCGAACACACCGCACAGGGGTCCAACCCGCGCTTCGTGGTGACGAACCTGCCGGGCGATCCCCAGGAGCTTTACGACAAGGTATACTGTGGCCGCGGTGAAATGGAGAACCGAATCAAGGAACAGATGCAATTGTTCAGCGAGCGCACCAGCGCCCATCAATGGTGGGCCAATCAGTGGCGATTGCTCTTGTCGGCGCTGGCCTACACCTTGATGGAAGCCATGCGCCGGTTAGCCTTAAAAGGGACGAAGTGGGCGCGGGCCCAATGCCACACCCTGCGGCTCAAATTAATCAAGATCGGAGCGGTCATCGTGCGCAACACCCGAACGATTCACTTTCACCTAAGTGAGAGTTATCCTTGGGCCAGTCTTTTCAACCATGCGGCCCGCCGATTGGTGCCAACCTAAAGGGTGCATTGGTGCTGCCCCCGGCACTACCGAACCAATGGGGGAAAGGGGGCAGTGTCTCTACACCCTGAAAAACACCTAAAAATCAAGACGATCTGCTCAAAATACAAAGAAATCCATCTCCAATAGCAATAACGAGCCAAACTTTACCCTTCATGAAATATCCGGGTTAGTGCAGTTATCGACAACGGATGTGTGAATATTTTTATTATGGGCCTTTACGGGAAAATAAATTAATTAAAGCTTAACTTTTGATATCTTTGGATACATTAAACTTTAACCATAAAAATGTGTGCCTCTGAACCAAGTGGTTTAAAAAGAGCTGGGGAACTTGTAGAGACCTTGGGTCTGAAGCATTTGAATCTGGAGTCGGGCCTTTTCAATGTGCTTTCCGTGTCGGACATCGAAGTGAAGACCGGCGATGGAATGTCCCCGGCCAGCAATGTTATTTATTTAATGCTGACCAAGGAAGTTTCGCAGAATTTCCTCCAATGGCTGTATTCCGACGATTACCATGTATTGATTGAGGGGGGGCCGGCCGATTATTACTTGTTCTACGAGGATGGCCGGGCCGAAAAAATTACCATGGGCAGAGACTTGCAGGCGGGGCAGCAATTGATCGTTCCCAGCCCTGGCGGGACGGCCAAGGCGATAGTGCTTCATGATTCAACCGATTTTTTGCTGGCTGGTTCCATAGTGACCCCCGCGTGGAGTCCGCAAAGGGTACGCATAGGCGCGGATGAGGTTTTCATCGAAAAATATGCGGGCATGGCCGATTGGGCCACACCCGAGTTTATCAAATTCCTCATCGGCCCGAATTTCGGGAAACCCGAGGGCGCCAGTGGAGAAGTGTTCAAAATCAGCATAGACCCGCTGGGCCAAATCATCTGGCAGGGAATGCAATTGACCGAAAAGCAGTTGCGGGTCGAATTGAAAAAATTCGCTGAAAACGACAACGCCCAACCGTTGAAAATTGAAGCGTCGAAGGACGCTCCCAGAGAATCGGCAGAAAAAGCCAAAAAATTAATCGCGCGGGAAAGCATAACGTTTATTGAAATTATTATTGAAGATTAATTTATTTAAATTGAATTTAGACAACGACAGGAAATCGTTATGCAGCCGGAAGTTAAAGCGTTGATCGATCATTACAAGTTTGAGCCTCAACCGGTGGAGGACACTTTATTTACGACTAATTATCGCTCGCAAATGGAGATGCCGGATGGCGGCCCCATCGGAACGGCGATCATTTCCATGTATTGCGACAAACCGCGCAGCGTTTCCTGTTTTCATCGACTTCCCTGGGATGAAATTTGGCATTTTTATGGGGGCGATCCGCTCCGGCTTGTGCTGCTGCACGCGAATGGCTCCAGCGAAGACGTCATCATGGGCACCGATCCGCTGGCCGGCCAGCTTGTGCAATACGTTATTCCAGCCCGCACCTGGCAGGCGGGTCATATGGTTAAAGGAGGGAGTTACTCGCTTTTCGGCAATACCATGGCGCCCGGTTTCACGAGCGCCGCATTCGAGGCGGAAACAGCGGAAACCCTGATCGCCGGATGGCCGGATCGGGCCGAGGATATCCGTGAACTTTGCTGCCCTGGATCCGTGCTAAGGATGCCCGTCGATTTTGCCACATAACGATTCAACGGGGTTTGGGTGGAACTTTCAATCAAATAGTTTTTCCAGCCGTTTGTCCCAATGGCGCTGGTTCGCTTTGATGTCCTGGATGAAGGGAGAGAGGCCGATTAGCTCAATAGTGATGCGGTTGAGGATGGAAAAAGGGAAACGAACAGGGCGGACGAAATCGATGAAGAGGACCACCCGCACCCCGTCGGTTTCGTTCCAGGCTTCGTGCCGGTAGGAGTCGTCGAAGATGAGGCTTTTGCCCTCTTCCCAATAACCGATATCGTCCCCCACCCGGATGCGGCATTTTTCCCTCGGCTCGGAGATTTTCAGGCCCAGGTGGTAACGAATAACGCCTTTATATGGGCCCCTATGTTCCTGGATATGCTTGCCCGGAGCCAGGATGGAGAAAAAGGCCGTTTTCATGTTCGGGATGGTTTCGATCAATGCCGTTGTCTTTGGGCAGCGGCGGCAGTTATTCTCGGCTTTGACACCGGAAGCAAAAAAAAGATAAGTTTTCCACAAGTCGTCCCTCGTGATGGCGTATTGGTCCTTGGAAATGTCCTGAAAATTGGGCAATTTATTGCGGTGTTCGAGAATGGCTTCGAGTTCTCGGCGCATCTCCTTCCAGTCAGCCTCAAGCCGCTCCGCCCAGGGGAATAGTTTTGGGTCGAAAAATGTGGGATCGCCGACCAGGGAATAACGGGCAATGGTTTTTTCCAGAATCCGCAGCAGTTTTGTGCCCAACCCGATAATGAGCGCCCGTTTGCGGTCCCTGAACCGTTGGGTAAAACTCATGACCTGAAAAGCCTTGACCGAGTGGGTTGCTTAATGAGAAATGCCCGAAATTAAACTATAATCGGTAATACCGCTCGGCGTTGTCGTAAAAGAGGGCCGCTTTTTCGTCGCTGGAGAAATCGGCCGTTATTTCCTTGAAGGCCTCCCATACCGCATCGTAGGAGGAGAAAAGCTTGTCCACCGGGAAATTGCTGGCAAACATGCAGCGCTCCACTCCGAAATCCTCTATGGTTTTGAGAACGAAGGGCCGGATGCTCTCGACCGTCCAATGCCAGTCGCACATGGCAAGGCCGGAGATTTTGGCCACAATATTGGGGCAATCGCCGAGGGATTGCATGCCTTTACGCCAGCCCTGGATGCTTTCATCGTCGCGGTCGGCAGGCATTCCCGTGTGGTTGAGGATGAACAAAATTTCGGGATTTTCCCTGGCCAGCGAGACGGCATCCGCCATCTGGTGGTAATAAAGCTGGAGGTCAAAGGAGAGATTATACTTTTTTAATAGACTAAAGTTTTTCCTCCAAATCGGATCTTTTAAATAATCCCGGTCGGCATGGTTGAAACGGGGGATTTCATGCACGTTGAGAATTTGGCGAATCCCCCGGATATTGGGGTATTGGCAGTGCCCCTCAAGCACCTCCTCAATATCGGGTTCCGCAAAGTTGGCAAAGCCGACGATCCCGTGGGGAAATCCCTGCGAACCCGGAGCGTCCGCCACCGATTGCAGCCACTTCGTTTCCTCAACCGGGCGGGAAGGATCGTGCTCGCATTGCACATGGACCGATTTAACAACATTCTGGTTTTTAAAGTCATCGAGAAGATCGGCAGCGAGATAGTTTCGCGGCAGGTTGACTGGTTTTCCCCAGATAACCTCAACCGCATCATCGGCTTGCATCCAGGGATAGTTGCCACCTTCTTCTCTCCAGAGGTGGTGGTGTGGGTCGATTATTTTCATAAACAGGATTAACTGATGCGAATGTTGGAAACAGGTGTCAGGGTTCGACAATTTTAGTGATGCAGGTCGATGAGGTCGCGCAAAGCCTCTTCTGCCAATGTCAGTGGGTGGGATTGAATGCCTGCCACCAATTGATTGAATTTTGGGTAACCGGCTTCCTCCTCATTTTTCCATTCCTGGGCGAATTGGCCTGAGCGAATATGCTCAAGGGCATTTTTCATGCGCTCTTTGGCGGATTCAGAAAAGGCTTCTGGCGTGCGTGTGATCGTTCCGTATTGCGATGTGCGCGAGTGCAGGTTGGTCAGTTGCTTCAAGTAACCTATTTGCGAGGCCGCTTTCATGATTTCGGCAACTTCGCCCGAGCCATACATTTCCATAACCAGCATGCGGGGGTCAGAACCGGCTTCCGTCAAGACATCGAAAGCAGTCAAAAAGGCTTGTGAAAACAAGGGGAAAAAGGCCTGTTCCATAAAAAGATCGAGGACGGTTTCCTTTTCGAAAGTGGTCTCGATGACGCCGGCCTTGGTGGCCCCGATGCCCTTGGCCACAGCCAGCATGGTCTGGTGAGCCCGGCCGGAGCCATTCTGCCCCAAGGCAACATAAGCGGGCGCGCCGATACCCTTCTTGTAGGATTCTCGCACCACCGCGCCAATCATCCGTGGCGCCACCATGAAGACATCGATTTCCGGTGCCGGTTTGATGAGGCCGAAATGGTAATTGTAGCCATGTGCAAAACAAAGCGCCTGCCCGGCCCGCAGTTCATTGGCGAGAGATTTTTCGTAAACTTCCCGCTGCACCTCATCCGGTATCAGCATGAGGAAAATATCCGCGGTGGAGACGCAACCTTCGATGGGGATCACTGCAAATCCGTCTTCCTCCGCCTTTTCGGCGCTGCTGTCGCGTATGCTGGCCACATGCACGGCTACCCCGCTGTCGCGCAGGTTTAGGGCCTGGGAACGCCCCTGTTTGCCATAGCCGATGACGGCGATTTTTTTTCCTTCGAGGAATTCCAGGTTGGCATCGTTGTCCCTGTAAACCTTAAGATTGTCTGAGACATTCATGGGGGGCATCATGCGGAGCAAAAATCAGACCTTCAAGCGAGATTTATGGAAAAACTTTTTTGGCTGCGCAAATTCACTAATTTTTGTAAATGAATGCGGACGGAGGAACATTTTCCTCTCAAATTCGCTCCTGTAGCCAACGGTCTCTATTTTAAGCTCAAATCTTCTCGATGCCCCAGCCAGTAATTTGTTTCGGCCAGCAACCCTGCGGATTTTTCCCCCGGCGTTTTCTCTATGCTAAAATCGCTACTGCCCGGCGGCTGCAAAAGGAGATCGGGGGTGAGATTGTATTCTTTTGCCACGACAGCGACCACGATTGCCGGGAAACGATCACCATTCTGAAAAATTTGAAAACCGGCCAAATTGAACGCCTTAATTTCGATTCCCCCAATAAAATTCAAAAACGGTTCACACCACTCTATGCCAAAAGAGTGTCTGAGGATTGGAAAATAAAAACCGCTCGTCGGTTGCCTTGTTATGTGGGGCCTGAGCTGGTGGAAATATTTCAATCGGTGCAAGCCACTGCAGTGGCGGAATTCTGTCTCGAAATGTATCGTGGAATGGGTTTGCTGGAGGGAATCAGAGTGGTTAAATCGAGCGATCCGCAATTGAGGCAAAAAGCAATCGAGGTCGGCGATTATTTTGTCGATCTGCCCTACCGGGGAGAATTGGTCAGAGCCCGCATGCGAAATGGGGGGCTCTTTCTGCACAAGGGCGGACCGGTTTATGAAAAGCTGCCAATGGCCTTTGATAAACCAGCCCGGCAACAAATCAGCCCGACCCGCGATACCCGATTGCTCTGGATGCAGTCCATTGTTCAATGCACGCACTACGTTACCGGGGCCGGGGAAATGCAGTACCTTGACCGCACACTAACTCCTGAGATTAAATTTATCCGCAGGGACGAAATCGAACGCTCTGACGAAGCTTATATCGAATTACCCTGATTTTCTGACTTTTACTTATTAGCCAAATGCCTGATGCCGAAACAACGGCATCTTTTGCTTTCCTCGATAAAAGCGGGTTGAGCCAATACGCCAGGGTTGAGCCAATACGCCAGAAGCCATGCCCCGCTTAATTCGAGACAATGAATATCGGGAGGTTGCGGCGGCCCAGTTGGAACAACCCGGAGTTTAGATCTCCATCGTCGATCATTTCGTCGATGAGACCCAGTTGATCCATCGTCACAATAATCTGGTTGTCGTCCGAATCGGCGATGGAAATTACCGCCTCATAAACGGTTCCGCCATGGTTGGCATTCTTGTCCCAGTTGTAATTTCCGCCGATGGGTGTTTTGCGTGTCCAGGCGGTCTCCATCAAATAGCCTTCCATGCCGGGAGGAAATGCGTCAGAAGAGCCCTGGTCGTCAGGCCAGATACCATTTTCGCCGGCATACTGGTGGAAGGCGCCGGCAAAAACCCTCAGGTCTTTAATAATAATATTGTTCCGGGTTGTCAGGATCAGTTGGCTGGCCGCCGGAATAGCCAAAGATATGAGAATGCCCGTTATAACGACGACAACCATTATCTCGAGCAAGGTAAAGCCACGGCTTTTGTTTTTCGGCAACATTGTTACTTTTAAGTGGAAAACGGCCAATACTAAATTAGAGGCTGTCCCAAAAATATAAAGATTTTATAGTCAACTGGATGACGTTGATAAAAAGAGCCGGAAAGAGCAAGTTTTTGCTCGATCCGGCCAAAAAAGGGTTCTATAATTGAGTTAGCGAAAATCAATATAGCCCTTTCTATGTCTATGAAAAATATAGCCATCCAATGCCTCCTGCGTCCAGCTTTAACTGTGGTCGACCGGTGCCTCGATGACGATAACTTCCGCGCCACCATTGATCGAATCGATCGGCTGCTGATCGACTCGGAGGTGGAATCGCAGGCCATTGAGCTGGCCTTGGAGGGGTGGCCGCCAATGGGTCTAAAGGCCCGGCGGCAGCGGGCCAGTTTTGCCATCAAGGCACTGCGCATGGATACGCTGGGCCGTCTGCTCGGAGGGATTTCGTTTCGGCATTTGTCGCGGGCTCTGGGCAGCAGCGATCTGTTGGCCGACTTTTGCCGTGTCCGGCAGATCGATGGCATCAGGGGCATCTCCAAAAGCACCCTGGAGCGGGCCTCGAAGTTTTTCAGCGAAGAGCAGTTGAGGGCCTTGCACCGGACCTTGACTGAGGTGGTGGGCGATGCCCTTCTGGCCCGGCAGGTGGGATTGGACAAGCCGATTGACACCACCATTTGCCTGATCGACGGCACCTGTTTGGAGGCTAACATTCATTGGCCGACGGACTGGGTATTACTCAAGGATGTAGCCGGCACGTTGCTCAAAGCGATCCGGCTGATCCGCGAGAAGGCCGGTTTGCGCCATCGCATGCCGATCGAACCGGAGCCCTTGGCTCGGCAGATGAATCGGCTGTGCATACAGATGACCCACAGCCGGCGGCGAAAGGACAGCGCGCGGCAGCGCAAGGGTATCTTGAGGCAGATGAAAAAGCTGCTCAAACGGATCGGGGAGCATGCCCGCAGTCACCGGGAATTATTGCAAGCCTGCTGGGAGCAAAGCGATTACAGCGAAAAACAGGTCCAACAGATCCTCGCCCGGATGGAGCGCATGAGCGAGCAAATCCCGGTGGTCATCAAACAGGCGCACGAGCGGATCATTGGCGGCCGGCAGGTGAAAAACGCAGAGAAAGTCTTGAGTGTTTACGAACTCGATGGGCAGGTGATTGTGCGAGGTAAAGCGGGCCAAGAGGTCGAGTTCGGCAACACCCTGTTTTTGGGAGAAAGCGTTGAAGGGTACCTGCTGGACTGGAAACTCTACGGCAGCCGAACTCCAAGCGAAAATGAACAAATGCTAGAGAGTTTGCAAAGACAGAACCGCTTCAACCTGGAAGAACCCATAGCGGCCATGTGCGCGGACCGGGGATTTGCCTCCCAGCGGGCCCGCCGGCAGTTAGCCCAGGAGGGAATCTACGACGCGCTCTGTCCACGCGATCCGAAGCAGTTGAAAAAACGGAGGGAGGAACCACTGTTCAGACAATTGCAAAAGCGCCGGGCCAGCACCGAAGGGCGGATCGGGGTATTGAAGAATCGCTGGCAGGCCGGGCGGTTGCGCAGCAAAGGCTTTGCCAACCGCTCGATCAGCGTAGCCTGGTCGGTACTCTCGCACAACCTATGGAAAGTAGCCAAGATGCTGGCCCAGCAAGACGAACTAAAAACCAAAGCGGCGGCCTAGAGAGAGCGGAAAAGCAAGGACAATACTTTTTCACAGCCGTACTGTCGGCTCATACAAAGAAAACCAGGCAACCGGACCCCAAAACCAGTATCCTAACGTCATAGGAGAGCAAAGTTGATACTCTCCCAAATGCAAATACCTCTAAAATGAGCGCCTATCAAAAGCCCTCGCAAAAATCACCCTTTTGGGACAGCCTCTAACTAACCCGGATATTTCATGAAGGGTAAAGTTTGGCTCGTTATTGCTATTGGAGATGGATTTCTTTGTATTTTGAGCAGATCGTCTTGATTTTTAGGTGTTTTTCAGGGTGTAGAGACACTGCCCCCTTTCCCCCATTGGTTCGGTAGTGCCGGGGGCAGCACCAATGCACCCTTTAGGTTGGCACCAATCGGCGGGCCGCATGGTTGAAAAGACTGGCCCAAGGATAACTCTCACTTAGGTGAAAGTGAATCGTTCGGGTGTTGCGCACGATGACCGCTCCGATCTTGATTAATTTGAGCCGCAGGGTGTGGCATTGGGCCCGCGCCCACTTCGTCCCTTTTAAGGCTAACCGGCGCATGGCTTCCATCAAGGTGTAGGCCAGCGCCGACAAGAGCAATCGCCACTGATTGGCCCACCATTGATGGGCGCTGGTGCGCTCGCTGAACAATTGCATCTGTTCCTTGATTCGGTTCTCCATTTCACCGCGGCCACAGTATACCTTGTCGTAAAGCTCCTGGGGATCGCCCGGCAGGTTCGTCACCACGAAGCGCGGGTTGGACCCCTGTGCGGTGTGTTCGGCTTTATGGATGACCAACCGCAGCCATCGCCACGAATCGGCAGCATAGACGAAGTCCTGGAATAACCGTTGTTTTTTACCCCTTAGTTCGAACCATTCTTTGGCCTGCTTTTGCAACTGCTGGGCGTCTTGCTGCAAGCGTGCATTGCGAGCCATCCCCACGATGTAACTAACTTCGTTGCGGTCGCACCAAGAGAGTATCCGGTCTCGACAAAATCCACTGTCGGCGCGCCAAATACTCCGCGTACGGGGCCAGCTTTGGCGAATCCGTTTAACCAGCAATTTGAGGATGGCCCCGGCATGCTTGCTGGCATCGATCTTGCTCGGCCGCAGGTAGGCCACCAGCAGCTGATCACCGCAAAAAACATATAGCGGCAGAAAACAGTAATGATCATAATAACCGTGGAAAAAACGTCCCTCCTGGAGCCCGTGCACCGGATTGTCGGTGGCGTCAAAGTCCAGGATGATCTCTTCGGGTTCCTCGGCAAAGGAGCCCATGAACTGTTCGACCAACAGCTCGTTTACCGCAAAGGCCGCCCGCCGATCCTGCCCGTTTTCAAAACGACACAAAGTCGGCGCGCTGGCCAACGTTTCAATGCGCCCCGTTACCGTTTGCTAACAATGGATCGTGGCGCAGGGTATCAAAGTCGTTCAAATCCTCATAGCCCGCCACCAGCCCGTAAACGCGCTGCCGCAGCATCCCCAATACCTCATGGCGTACTTTGCCCTTCTGCCGTTTGTCCACTAACTGTCGGGCCGCTCGTTCGGTCAAGCCCAACTGCCGATCCACTTCCCGGATCAAAAGCAGTCCGGCATCCGAAGTAACCTCTCCGCCCTTGAAATCAACCCGCACACGGCGGCCTTTTACCCTTGTCAACTGTAGCTTTAATTGTTTACCTTTTGTCATCGCTGATATTGCTTTAATTATTGATCTATCCTGCTGTATATCAGCAGTTAAGCATATCAACGATACTTTTTTTACGAAATATCCGGGTTAGTATAGAGTTCAAAAATGAGGCAGTTCAACTGATGATACTCGATGGTCTGAGCGCCACCGAGGTATCGACCAAACTTGGGGTCAACACCAACCAATTGTATAGGTGGAAGAGGCTCTATCTGGACGATCAGCAGGGCGAAGCCACCTCAAAGCGACAGAGCAGTCCGAAGGAGATGGCGGCCGAGATAGATCGTCTTCGCAAAGAGCTGCGCCGCTCGGAGCGGATCAACCAGATACTAAAAAAAACGGTGGGCTACTTTGCCAAGGACGAACAATGAAGTACCAGTTTGTCAAAGACAACGAGGGGCGCTTCAAGATCGAGGAGATATGCTCGGCGATGGGGATTTGTCGCAGTGGCTATTACTGCTGGAGGCACCGAGCGCCCTCGGCCCGGCGGATCGAGGACGAGGGAATCAAGGGGGCGATCCTGAAGGTACACAAAGAGGCCAAGGGCCGCTATGGGCATCGGCCAATGCACCGCCATCTGAAGGATGATGAGGGCATCGATTGCGGCCGTGACCGGGCTCTGCGTCTGATGCGTGAAATGGGAATCAAAAGCACCCAGAGTAAACGCTTTAAGCCATTAAAAACCAACAGTAACCATCCCTATGGTTACAGCCCCAATGTGCTTAAAAAGCATGGCCAGCCGACCCATATCGGCGAGGTCTGGGTGGCGGACACGACCTACCTACGGACCCTGGGCGGTTGGATGTACTTGGCCACGGTGATGGACCTGTTCAGCCGACGCCTGCTGGGCTGGAGCGTTTCCAACCACAACGACGCGAAGCTGGTTGGCAAGGCCCTCAAAGCCGCGGCCATGACCCGCGGCACACTGCGCACCGGGATTATTCATCACAGCGATCGGGGCAGCCCCTACGCCAGCGACGACTATCAGAGGCTGGTCTCTGAACTAGGCATGAAGCCGAGCATGAGCGCCCAAGGCAACTGCTACGACAACGCGGCCATGGAATCGTTCTACGGCCGCTTCAAGACCAGCACGATTCGAGGCCGCCACTTTGCCGACGAGCGCGAACTGCGATCAACTGTCTTCGAATACGTGGAAATCTTCTACAACCGATATCGCAAACATTCCTCTCTGAGTTACCAAAGCCCAGTCCAATTCGAGGAAAATATTTGCCCCCCATGGGGGGCAACGAGAAAACAAAACCCTTTACCAAAACAAGCCGCCTGACACACTAATCAATAAACAATGAATATAAGAGAATCCCGTGTCCAACAAATCCAGTACACGTCAATCAGGAATGAAATTCAAAAACAATGCGGCACCCATACCGGTGGCCAAAAGAATTAAACCTTTTTTGAGGTCCGTATTTGGGCCGCTCACCTTTTCCTTTTTTTGCTGAATCAAGAGGTGGGGTGGGATTTCCACGCCTTTTTCCACCATCTTCGCAATGGAGGCGTGGACCAATTTCTTTTCCCGATAAGAGAAATACACCAGGCCGCCAACTATGAGAACAGGTGTAAAAAACACAGTGCCCACAATCACGGGTGGAAGCAATATAGACTCCCAATCCGTGCTGTTCCAACGCTCAGTCCGCAATTCTTCCTTCTGCATCAATAACTGATGCAACTGCTCGGGACTGAGTTTATTGAGTATTTCCATTTCTTCGGCATTGTATTCCTGGCCGAAAATTTCAGTCGTCTTATTTTCTGATGAATTTTCATCCGCCGTTGGGGCTTCGGTATTTTGGGCCGCCTCCCCGGATGCTTGCTGGGCAATCACCATACCCGGCGTTAATCCGAGCATTAGAAATATTGCGATTGTGAATATAAACGCCCTTGGCAGCATCGTATTTATTCTTCCGGTTTTTCTGTGATGATTTTGGTTCATTGACAAGCCTCGATATTTAGGAATTCGATGGGTTTACTCCTAAAACGCAGTCCGAAGCTTGTTTAGATTCAAAATAATTCACCGAAACGGAATAAATAGGCTCTAACCCGGGGAAAGAAAATCCAAATTAAAGCATTTCCTCGACCAGAGCATGTTCCTCGGCCAATTCCGCGACAGAAGCATCGATCTTGCTCCGGCTGAAATCGTTGATTTCGAGCCCTTGGACAATTTCCCAGTTTTGACCGTCCGTTCGCACCGGAAATGATGTAATGAGCCCCTCGTGGGTTCCATAGCTGCCGTCCGAACAGACGCACACACTGTTCCAATCGCCATGCGGGGTCGGGTTTGTCAAGGAACGCACGGTATCGACAATGGCATTGGCCGCGGAGGCAGCGGAAGACAGCCCGCGCGCCTTGATGATGGCGGCGCCGCGCTTTTGCACCGTCGGTATAAACACCTCCTTGAGCCATTGCTTGTCGGCAATGACTTCATGGGCGGGATTGCCGTCTATCCTGGCATTAAAAAAATCCGGATACTGGGTGGCGGAATGATTACCCCAAATGGTCATATTGCTGACCGCCGTGATCTCTTGGCCCGCTTTCCCGGCGAGTTGATACTTGGCCCGATTTTCGTCCAGTCTGGTCATGGCAAACCAGCGATCGCGCGGAACCTCGCGGGCATTGTTCATGGCGATCAGGCAATTGGTGTTGCAGGGATTTCCGACAACCAGGGTTCGCACATTGGAGGCCGCGTATTTGGCGATGGCCTTCCCTTGTCCGACAAAAATTTTGCCGTTGATTCCCAGCAAGTCGCCGCGTTCCATGCCGGCCTTGCGGGACACGCTTCCCACCAGCAGGCACCAGTTGGCGCCACGGAAACCTTCATCCAAATCCGCCGTTGGAACTACTTCCCGCAGCAGGGGGAAAGCGCCGTCGTTCAATTCCATGACCACGCCGCCAAGGGCATCCAGAGCTGGCGGAATCTCGATCAGGTTGAGGCTGACCGGCTGGTCCGAACCGAATAGAGCGCCCGAGGCAATTCTGAAAACAAGGGCGTAACCAATTTGCCCGGCGGCGCCGGTGACAGCAACTCGAATAGGATTTTTCATAATTTATTATACAGGTGTAAACAAATTTGGTAATCAACTTCAAAGATTTTTGTATTCGCCCAGGATCGATTCACGAGTCTGGTCCCACCCCATGCAGGCATCCGTAATCGATTGGCCATAGCGCAAATTTTCCATTGGTTGGGGAAAAGTTTGATTTCCCGCCACCAGGTTGCTTTCCAGCATTAATCCAAAAACAGGGCCGGATTGCTGTTCGAGAACCTGGTGAAAAACCTCCGGTTGCCTGGCTGCATCCTTGCCGCTGTTGCCGTGGCTGCAATCAATCATAATTGTTGGCGGCAGACCGGCTTTGAGCAAATGATCTCTCGTTTTTTCCACATCCTTAGGACTGTAATTGGGGCCTTGATCGCCCCCGCGCAGAATAATGTGGGAGTAAGGATTACCCCTCGTGGTGACCGCCGAAGCCAGCCCCTGGTGGCTGACGCCGAGAAATGTCTGGGGTTCACGGGCGGCCTTAATGGCATTTATGGCCGGAAGTATTTCACCCGAGGTGCCATTCTTTATCCCCAGCGGCATGGACAAACCCGATGCCATCTGACGATGGACCTGCGATTCCGCGGTACGCGCGCCGATGGCGCTCCAGCAAATCAAATCGGCGATATACTGCGGTGTTATGGGGTCGAGCAGCTCAGTCGCCGTGGGCAGTCCGAGGTCGAGGACTTCGCGAAGAAAATTACGGGCCGATTTCAAACCATTAGGAATATCGCAACTGCCGTCCAGGTGCGGGTCCATTATCAACCCCTTCCAACCCACCGTAGTGCGCGGTTTTTCAAAATAGACCCGCATGACAATCATCATTTTACCGGCAACTTCCCGGGCCAATACGGCTAGTTTTCGAGCGTATTCCCTGCCCCCCGCAACGTCGTGGATGGAGCAGGGGCCGACGATGATTAACAATCGGGAGTCTTTACCGGAAAGGATATTGCCAATTTCCATTCTTGCCTCGGCCACGAAATTCCCTTGCTTATGAGAGCAGGGAAGCTCTCGACAGAGATATTCCGGCGACGGTAAAACAGCCGTTTCAACTATGTTAATGTCGGAAACCTGAGACATGATGCGGAAAATACTAATGCGGGTTCAAAATTTCAAAGTTGGTTCTTTCCGATTTTGGAGCAAGTTTAAAAAGGACGGGGATTGCGCGCGCCGGAATTTCCCCATGACGAAATTATTCGGCGCATGTTTACACGTTACCTTGGAAAAAAAATGAGCGCCTTGAAATTCTGCCAAACGAGCCCGTCGGCATGGATTCGGACAGAGGGCGAGGATGCCCCGGGTTTTTTGCAAAGCCAGTTCAGCAACGATTTGGGAAAAAATCTCGAGCAAGCCGTCGTTTATGGGCTCTGGCTCGACCGCAAGGGCAAGGTACAGGGAGACAGTTTTGTCCATCAGGCGGCAAAGGAAACTTTCTACTTGTTCAGTTATTTTTCGACCGCTGAAACGATTTTGGAAAGGCTGAACTCAAACATCGTGGCCGACGATGTGGATTTGCAGGATGAGACCGACTCGGTTGCCAGCATCTCATGGTGGGGAGACGGAGCGGGTGAATTCCTTGAATATCTAAACCTGGATCAGCCCCCAGCGGAAAAATTTCTGTCTATTTCATCCGGATATGTGATTTCGGGTCGTCGATCGGCTCATAAAAATTTTGATTTAATCATAGCAAAAGAGAAATCCGGCGAAGTGCGGGAGAAAATCAACGATTTTGGCCGGGAGCGATCCATCCAATGGGTAGGGGCGGAGGAGTTGCAGCTTGAGCGCATATTGTCTGAAATTCCGTCCGTGCCCGGTGATATAGGCCCCGCGGATCTTCCTCAGGAAGGCGGCTTGGAAAAAGACGCCGTTTGTTTTCAAAAAGGTTGTTTTCTGGGACAGGAAGTCATGGCGAGGCTGCAATATGGCGGTACGTCCCGCCGCCGGCTTTATCAAGTGCGCTCAATCGGATGGTTGGAGCTTCCCTCGCTCCCTTGCGAACTCTACATCGGCGCTGTTTCTGCCGGTCAGCTCAGGAGCGTCGCCACTTCTGAGAGTGGATTGAGCGGTCTGGCTTTATTGAAAACGGCGCAAATTGATGAAACAACTCGATTTAGCCTGTCGCCGGGAGGCACTTCTGATCTCGAAATTCAGGCAATCGGCGCGAAATAGGCCGTTATTTGCCTTTAATTTAACAGAATGGCCAAGAATTTGTAAAGAAATCGAAAGAATTTCCGTTTTGTATTGACGGGAATAATCCAACCCAATTCTTTTTTCAACGTAAGCTTCTTAATTGAAAATCATACCACAAAAGGAATCTCTATGAATAAGGCTGAATTAGTCGCACAAGTGCAAAAAAATCTAGGCGGTGATACTTCCAAAGCCGCAGCCGAGGCGGCTTTGTCGGCTGTCCTCGACGGCATTAAAACTGGAGTGAAAAAAGATAAAAACGTCCAGGTTATCGGCTTTGGCACATTTTCAGTAGTCAAGCGGGCGGCACGCCAAGGCGTGAATCCCCAGACTGGTGAAAAGATCAAAATCAAGGCATCCAAGGGCGTAAAGTTTAAAGCAGGAGCCGGTCTTAAGGCCATGGCGTAATCATTTTTTGATTCGAAAAAAACCCCGCAGATAATTCTGCGGGTTTTTTTTGCCTAATATCCAAAACCCAAGATGCCTGCCTCCTGAAAAATACAAGTCAGGTTTATTTTCACAGGTAGGATTTTAACGCCTGCCTCAATCGATGCGAGCTTTCGTGTAGCCCACCGTGCCGATTGCGGGCCAACCAGCATTCCTCGTATTGATGAATGAGCAGGATCATTTCGCGTCTTCGCTGGGTGATATCGACCGTGCTCCGGCTTAGGCGGGCAATACCGCGCCGTGCCGCATGGAGCATTGTGGTAACTGTTAGACGAAGCTCGGCGAGGACTTGTTCCCGGTCTCCACAGGTGGGACGGGCGGAGGGAATTTCCGCCTCCAATTGCAATAGATAGCTGCATGCCGCCGTCAGTTCTTCCAACTCGATGCCGTCCAGGATTTCGTCCAGATCCGAGCCATCGCTGAATAGCAACTTTTTGAACGAATTTGAATTTGGGGGAGATTTTTTCAGCTTGCCTGAGGTTCGGCCGACTCCGACCCAAAGTTTCCCGGTGATGCCGCTGGCGTCCTGAAATACGAATTTGCTTAAAATTTCGGCCAGATTGTCCGCAGTGGATTTTTCGTGATTCCAGGCCTGGCTCGCTCCAAAAACAATGGGGGCATAGTTGACCGGCAGGCATTGGTGATGTCCGTCGTCCCCCCAATCCGTGATCAAGTAACCGCGAGCCCCAAATTTTGCCGCCGAATCGGCTGCCGATGAGAGGTTCCCCACGGCATTGTCCAGCCGCCCGCAGATCGAACTCCAGCTCGAAGTCCCCGGAGCCACATAGAAATCTCTGCCCGCTTGGGCAAACACTTCGCATTGCTCATCGAATGGATGATCGGCCTCATAACCCCAGATGATGCCGGTAATATCCTCTTCCAGCCGTTTGATGTTTTCAGGATTGTGCAGCACCAAATCGGCCCAAAATTGAATTTGCTTTCCGTTTTTGCGGGCCAGATTGGCGATTTTTAGTAGAAAACCGTAATAAACCTCGCCGACGCCTACTTTTTCAACGAGAGATCGGCTTTTGCCCTGGCCGATTTCCCAGGTTTCATCGCAGCCGATATTGAACCTGGGGCTGCTGAAATTAGGTAGAAATTCTTCATAGAGTTTTTCCAAAAACCTCAACGATTCCGGGCTCGGGTGCAGGGTCCGGCCCCAGGGAAAACTTCTCCCGTTGGGCAGGGTGAACCCGTCGGGACATTCGGCCAGGTGTTTATACTCCGGATGCCGCAGCCAGCGTTCAAAATGCCCAAATGAGTTCAAATTGGGCACCAGCTCGATAAAACGCTGCTGGCAATATTCGTCCAGTTCACGCACATCATCTGCCGTCAAGGGAGAGGCGTCCCCCCAGACAACCTCGTGGTTGGTAAAGGCAAACGTATGCTCGGTATAGAGTTGAAGCTGGTTGATCTTGAAAGAGGCCAGTAGGCAAATCAGTTCCCTCAAAGTTTCCATTCGAGGCACCTTGCATCGGCTTATATCTAGCATGAAGCCCCTGTCGGCAATTTGCGGCCAATCCACAACTTCCAGCATGGGCAGGGTGGCAGGATATTGGATGAAGATTTGCCGCAAGGTTTGCAATCCGTAATAAGCGCCAGCCTCATCCCCCGCGGCGATCTCTATTCCACTGGGGTGAATTTTCAAACGGTATCCCTGGGGTGAATACCCGGTTGCTTGCTTGACTAAATTGATTAGCGCAAAACTATCGTTTTCAGAAGTAAATTCATTTTCGGTCCGTAGATTAAATTCATTTTTAAATTCCTCCAGACCTGGCTTCAATGTGGAGGAAAATTCTTTGTCCACACCGATGGAAATTCGCTCCGGCAGGGTCAATTGGCCGGGAATTTTTTTTAATTCCCGTGGTGGAGGGGATAGCAACGGCTTGGAGTCCAGTTGCGATTGGTTTGTAGTCTTATTTGGCAAATCTGAAAATTACTTTAAGTTTAATGAAACTGGCTTGAAGGTTCTTTTTTGTTGCCAGGTGGCATTTTAAAAACAGATCCAGATTACGCATTGGACATAGAAACTTCGTAATAAGGATTTTGCAAGTCCACCTCGGCTTGAATCCAGAGAGCGGCAGCCATGGGACAATAGGCGTTATTGAATCCCTTACCATCAACTTTACCTGCTTTTATCGAGTCGAACTAAGATTTGCCGGGAGACGCGAATGCTTCACCGGCCTGTTCGAGGGTTTCCGCCTAAGTCAAAGCTGCGGCATTTTTAACGACAACGGGCAGACCTTCCTGCGCCATATTGGCCAATTTCATTGCGGTCATCGATGACGTGTACTGGATTTGTTGGACACGGGATTCTCTTATATTCATTGTTTATTGATTAGTGTGTCAGGCGGCTTGTTTTGGTAAAGGGTTTTGTTTTCTCGTTGCCCCCCATGGGGGGCAAATATTTTCCTCGAATTGGACTGGGCTTTGGTAACTCAGAGAGGAATGTTTGCGATATCGGTTGTAGAAGATTTCCACGTATTCGAAGACAGTTGATCGCAGTTCGCGCTCGTCGGCAAAGTGGCGGCCTCGAATCGTGCTGGTCTTGAAGCGGCCGTAGAACGATTCCATGGCCGCGTTGTCGTAGCAGTTGCCTTGGGCGCTCATGCTCGGCTTCATGCCTAGTTCAGAGACCAGCCTCTGATAGTCGTCGCTGGCGTAGGGGCTGCCCCGATCGCTGTGATGAATAATCCCGGTGCGCAGTGTGCCGCGGGTCATGGCCGCGGCTTTGAGGGCCTTGCCAACCAGCTTCGCGTCGTTGTGGTTGGAAACGCTCCAGCCCAGCAGGCGTCGGCTGAACAGGTCCATCACCGTGGCCAAGTACATCCAACCGGCCAGGGTCCGTAGGTAGGTCGTGTCCGCCACCCAGACCTCGTCGATATGGGTCGGCTGGCCATGCTTTTTAAGCACATTGGGGCTGTAACCATAGGGATGGTTACTGTTGGTTTTTAATGGCTTAAAGCGTTTACTCTGGGTGCTTTTGATTCCCATTTCACGCATCAGACGCAGAGCCCGGTCACGGCCGCAATCGATGCCCTCATCATCCTTCAGATGGCGGTGCATTGGCCGATGCCCATAGCGGCCCTTGGCCTCTTTGTGTACCTTCAGGATCGCCCCCTTGATTCCCTCGTCCTCGATCCGCCGGGCCGAGGGCGCTCGGGGCCTCCAGCAGTAATAGCCACTGCGACAAATCCCCATCGCCGAGCATATTTCCTCGATCTTGAAGCGCCCCTCGTTGTCTTTGACAAACTGGTACTTCATTGTTCGTCCTTGGCAAAGTAGCCCACCGTTTTTTTTAGTATCTGGTTGATCCGCTCCGAGCGGCGCAGCTCTTTGCGAAGACGATCTATCTCGGCCGCCATCTCCTTCGGACTGCTCTGTCGCTTTGAGGTGGCTTCGCCCTGCTGATCGTCCAGATAGAGCCTCTTCCACCTATACAATTGGTTGGTGTTGACCCCAAGTTTGGTCGATACCTCGGTGGCGCTCAGACCATCGAGTATCATCAGTTGAACTGCCTCATTTTTGAACTCTATACTGCGTCTTCTTCCCATGCTTCGATTCTCCATTTAGGAGAATCTCGTGTCCACTTTTTCCAGTGCACATCATCGACACACCCTCAAGGGAATCCGATGACCGGAACGGTATTTATCAAACGAGGGCAAGCAATAATAGGTTAATGCGAGTTTTAGGATGTTTATTCATAACTTTTATTATTTGTTGGGGTTAAAACGAAATCGTAATTCTTCGATCAGACAGTAAATTACCGGGACCATCAGGACCGTTATGAGGGCCACAAACATGCCCCCGAAGGAGGGGATGGCCATGGGCACCATGATGTCGGCCCCGCGGCCGGTCGAGGTGAGAACGGGGATGAGGGCCAGGATGGTGGTGGCGGAGGTCATCAGGGCGGGGCGGATTCGCTTTGTCGCGGCCTCAACGGTGGCTTTATGAATGTCCGCAATGCCTCGGATTTTCCGCTTGGAAAATATTTGGTCGAGAAATACTACCATGACCACGCCATTGTCAGCCGCAATTCCGAATAGGGCCAGGAAGCCCACCCAAACCGCCACACTCAGATTGATGGGGTGAATCTGGAAAAGCTCCCGCATATCGGTATCGAATACGGAGAAGTTTAGGAACCAGGGCTGCCCATAGAGCCAAACCATAATAAATCCACCCGCCCACGCCACGAATATTCCGGAAAATACCAGCAGGGTGGTAAAAAAGGATTGGAACTGCATGTAGAGAATAATGAAAATTACAAACAGGGCCACCGGGACTACTACCATAAGCGTTTTGGTCGCCCTTTGCTGGTTTAAGTAGCTTCCGGCAAAGTCGTAGGTGACTCCAGCTGGCTTAATGAATTCACCGCTCTTAATCTTTTCTTTGAGATAGGCCTGGGCCTCTTCGACCACGTTTACTTCGGCATGACCCTCTTTCATGTCAAAAACCACATAACCGACCAGGAAGGTATCTTCGCTCTTGATGACTTGAGGGCCAGACAGATACACAATCTCCGCCAATTGGGTTAAAGGGATTTGCGCCCCATCCGGGGCTGGCACGAGGATGCGGTCAAGGGATTCGATCTGGTCGCGAAGCTCACGCAGATAACGCACCCGCACCGGATAGCGCTCGCGGCCTTCGACTGTAGTGGTAAGCGGTTTCCCGCCAATGGCCACCTCGATCACATCCTGCACCCGGCGAATGGGCACCCCGTAGCGGGCGATGGCCTCGCGGTCGATCTTGATTTCCAGGTAGGGTTTGGCCACGATCCGATCGGCCACTACAGCCTCTGCCTTGACCGACGGCACTTCCTTTAGAAATCTCTCAATTTGCAGCCCTACTTTTTCGATCGTTTCCTGGTCCGGTCCTTTAACCTTGACCCCCATGGGCGCCCTCATGCCGCTTTGCAGCATAACGATGCGGGCCGCGATGGGCTGAAGCTTGGGAGCCGAGGTGGTTCCGGGAATTTTCGTAACGATTACAATCCGGTCCCAGATATCGCCCGGGTTTTTGATGCCCGCCCAAGCCTTTCGATCAGGATTGATTTGCGCATCCAGGGGCGGCCGCCAATAACGAAAGGGCACACCGCCGCTGTCCGGGATCAGCCTTCCGCTGGCATCGCGCTCGTATTTGCCTTCTACCAGGTAGGGTTTGCCATCCGGCGCCAATACCGGATTGCCCGATTCGTTGCGGAAGAGATCGATCGCCTTGTCGTCGTGCTTGAAGCGCACCCGGCCGCCGTCCCGGTCGACAAGATACTCCGGCTTGTAATTAATGATCGTCTCGAACATCGAAATGGGGGCCGGGTCGAGCGGACTTTCCACCCGCCCCAGTTTGCCCACCACGGAGTCGATTTCGGGAATGGAGCGGATGGCCATGTCCTGCTTTTGCAAAACATCCATGGCTTCGCCAATGGAGGCATGAGGCATGGTGGTGGGCATGAAGAGATAGGAACCTTCGTCCAGGGCCGGCATGAACTCCTTGCCCAGGCCAGGAAAACGATTGGACAAAGAGGTGGCAATCGACGAATTTTTTATGCGCTCCGGCATCCACCCCGTGAAGGAGTCGAATCCTGTCCAGACCAATCCCCCGGTCAGGATCAGGGCAGCCGGAATGCAGATAACGGGGAACTTATGTTTGAGACACCACCTGAGCAAGTTAGGATAAATAATCCGAAAGAAAGTGAAAAAACCAAGCAGTCCGCCCATCAAAACAGCCACGAAAACAACGTTCCGCAACATGCCCTTTTGCGGCCCCAGTGGCATCCAGTGTTCCGTTAAGAAAACAATTACCACCGCGGATACCGCCCAAATGGCAATTTGGGAATTTGCTTTAACAAGAACCTTTGGAATGCGGTCTTTGAGAAAATGATAAATGCCAAGAGCCACAATTATGGCGCCCACCCACCACTGAAAAAGAAACGCAACCACTATGCCGGCCAAAACGATGCCGCCATTCAAATACTTTTTCGCTTTTTCCGGTCTGGCGCCTGGCACAAAAAACAGTTGGGCCAGAACCGGGATTAAGGTTAGCGCCAGAAGAACGGATGCCAGAAGAGCAAAGCTCTTGGTGAAAGCCAGAGGTTTGAATAATTTGCCCTCTGCTCCCACCATGGCAAATACTGGGAGAAAACCAACCAGGGTCGTTGCCACCGCTGTCACGACAGCGCCCCCAACTTCGGTCGAGGCTTGGTAGATAACTTCGAGCGAAGATCGATTTTTCAAGGCGCTGTTCGTCGTCTTCTCCTTGTGCCACTCATCCAGATGGCGGAGGATGTTTTCGCAGACCACAATGCCCATGTCGACCATCGTCCCGATGGCGATGGCGATGCCAGACAATGCCACCACATTGGCATCGATCCCGAACTGTTTCATGGCAACAAAGCAGATCAAAACGGCCAACGGTAGCACCGCCGATATCAGCATCGAACTGGCAAAGTGCATTACGCTGATCAGAACGACGATTACGGTGACCATTATTTCATCGCTCAAGGCATTGCTCAGAGTCCCTAGCGTCTCGTAAATCAAGCCCGACCGGTCGTAAAAAGGCACGATGGCTATTTTGCTGTATTTCACCCAACCCGGACGATCCTTGATGGAGGTCTTTTTTAGCCATTCAATCCAGCCCACTTGGTTGAGTTCGCTTCCGTTGTAGGCGTCGAATCCCTGGGAGGCGGCAAAGAGTCCAATATCTTCGGGAGTTACCTGGGTGAAATCGATAACGGCTTTCTCCGGCAGGCCGGGCGTGATGATACCCTCGATTTGCTTTTTGACGTTCTTGATGGCCGCCAGCGGGTTCTCCCCATAACGCACGACGACCACCCCTCCCACCGCCTCGGTGCCTTCCTTGTCCAGAGCGCCGCGCCGTAGGGCCGGCCCCAGCGAGACATTGGCCACATCCTTGACGTAGATGGGGATATTGTCGTTGACCTTGATCACGCTCAACTCGACATCGCGGACACTCTCGATGAAACCGAGCCCGCGAATGAAATACTCGACCTTGTTGACTTCGATACTGCGGGCCCCCACATCGATATTGGAATTTTTCACGGCCGCCAGCACCTCCTCCAGTTTCACCCGGTGGGCCCGCATGGCATCGGGATCGACATCGATCTGATACTCGCGAACAAAGCCGCCGATGGAGCCTACCTCGCTGATGCCCCCCGCCGAGAGCAGGTTGTAGCGCACATACCAATCCTGAGTCGCGCGTAACTCGTCCAGGTCCCAGCCTCCGGTCGGCTCCCCGTTTTCATCATGCCCCTCCAGGGTGTACCAGAAAACTTGCCCCAAAGAGGTCGCGTCCGGCCCCAGGGCAGGCTGGACGCCCTCGGGCAGTGTTCCCGCCTTGAGGCTGTTGAGTTTTTCCAGAACACGGGAGCGGGACCAGTAGAATTCGATGTCTTCCTCGAAGATGATGTAAATGGAGGAAAATCCGAAAAACGAATAACTGCGGATCGTTTTCACTCCCGGCACCCCGAGCAGCGAAACGGTCAGTGGGTAGCCGATCTGGTCCTCCACATCCTGGGGCGAACGGCCCATCCACTCGGTGAAGACGATCTGCTGGTTTTCCCCGATATCGGGAATGGCGTCCACCGGAACGCGGGTAATGCTCCCCAACTCCCAATCGAAAGGCGCCACCATCGCTCCCCATACAGACCCCATCAAGACCAGCAGGGCTACGATGAATTTATTGTTCAGGCAGACCTTGATGAGCCAGTCGATGGCGGCAATGCGCCCGTGTCTCCCTCCGGAAGAAGAGGGTTCCTTGCTTTCGTTATTCAATGGTCATGCCCTCCGAGCGGTTTTGATTGACCCGCCAGCGTCTCTACAACGCTGCCACAGGTGGGCATTTTTAAACCGTAAAAAGGATTTCGGGTCGTTTCGGTCCGCTGAAGCCAGATGGCGCCCTTGCCATCGTCGGCCATCGGACAGCGCAAGACATAGAGGTTTTCACTGCCGCCCAGTCCGAATTGCTTGATCGTTTCGGGAAGCTGGGCGGAGAATTCGACAAGTCCCTTGCGCAAGCCTTCCAGATCGCCTCCCTCAAACAACTTGCCCGCCTCTATGAATTGCCCCCGGCGCCTCATCCATTCCATGTGGGCATGCCCTTCGAGGAGTTTCATATCGACTGCCCCGAGAGCTGTCATGGTCTCACTTACGGCCACTCTGGCGGCCTCCAGATCGTCGTTGGCCAGCGCCGTGGGAATGTCCAGGTAGGATTCGTAAAACCGGGTGAGCTGTTTTTTGAACCCGGAGGGAATTTTCAAGGGCATGTCCATTTTCAACGGTTCTTTCTTATTCAGTTGGCTGGACGGTTTTGGGGCGCTTTTCTTTTTGGGGGATTCACCACCCATATCCATTCCCATCATTCCGCCTACGGTCCCTCCTCCGGTGGGGTTCATCATGCTAGGTTTGGCCAGGATCTGGATGGCGCTGTCGATCTTGAAGTTGCCCTGAACGACCACCATTTCGCCCTCTTCAAGCCCTTCCTTGACAATATAATAATCGCCAGTGCGTGGCCCGAGAACAATTTCACGCCCCTCGAAGCGCCCTTCCTTGGCTGGTACTCGCACATAAACCACGGCCCGTTTGCCGGTTTTCAAGGGGGCCGAAGCCGGAATCACCAGGGGTGCCTCCTCGGCAGCTTCTTCCGGGCTTTTATAACCAAGCGACTCCGTGCTGACCAATGGCATGCCGCAAATATCGCAATTTCCAGGTTTATCCTTGACGATGCTAGGGTGCATGCGCCCGATCCATTTTCCGGCCAAATTGGCGTCGATAACCTTTCCTTTCGCTGTCGTCCTCGATCGCACGATGGCGCGTATGAACATGCCGGGTTTCAGCCGGCGATCCGGGTTAGGCACGTTAACCCGGACTTTCACCGTTCGGGTCTTTTCATTTAAAATGGGATCTATAAAAGCGATCGTGCCGTGAAATCTCTCTCCCCGATAGGCCTCTGTCTCGAATTCGACATCCTGACCGTAGCGTATCCAGGAGAGGTCGGATTCGTAGGCGTCGAGTTTTACCCACACCTTCGACAAATCCGCGATGGTGTAAATCCGGGTGCCAAAATCGACATACATGCCTTCGAGGGCGTTCTTGTGGATGACGATTCCGCTCATGGGCGAATTAATGGTCAGGTGGTCATCCGGTTTTTCATTTTGTTCTATGGCGCTGATCTGTTTCGGCGACAGGCCCCATAAGCGGAGCTTCTCGCGAGTGGTCTCGACCGTGACGAGCGCCCGGTCCTTGATCAGGGTAATATCGCTGTTCTCGAGATTTTTTACCGTGACCAGGGCCTGAATCAGCTCCTCCTGGGCAGCCAGCAGTTCCGGACTGTATAAAGAGACCAGGTGGTCGCCTTTTTTTACGGAAACTCCCGTGAAGTCCACAAAGAGGCGGTCCAAACGGCCCGGCACCCTGGCCGTGATATAGGCCAGGCGGGTCTCGTCAAATTCCACCTTGCCCACCATGCGGATTTCATTTTCGACAAACTTGCGTTCGACCGCCGCCACTTCCACCGCGGCCAGCTTTTGTGCCGCCGCCGTCATTTTCAACTCCCTCGGCCCCAGTGCCTCCTCCTCTTTATCCTCATAAACCGGAATGAGGTCCATTCCGCAAATCGGGCATTTGCCCAGTTCCTCAAGGTGGATGTGCGGATGCATGGAACAGGTCCAGAACTCGGCCGCGGTCGCCTCCCGGTTGGCTTGGCCGTCGCCTTCATGCGCTGCCGGGGCGGGCTCCTGACCGGACTTCAATAAATAACCAGCCCCAAAGGCCAGAATGGCGATCCCGGCAATCGGGAGAATTTTCAGGTTTTTCAATACCTGGATGAGTTGTTCTTTCATAGGTTTTCTTCCTCTGGTAATTAAAATTTTTGGATGCCCTTTTGCCCTGTCAGCGGGTCATTGCGTGGCCGGTTAGCATTTCGATCTCGGCCAGCCGCTGCTCGCGGTTTGTTAGCGCCCGTTCAAAGGAAAGTTGAAATTCAAGCAGCAAACGCTGCGCATCGATTAGGTTGAGGAAATCCACCTCCCCGGCCCGGTAAGCCTCCTCCGTTATGTTCAGCGATTGTTCCGCTTCGGGCGTCAATGTATCCCGAAACAAGTCGATCTTGCGCCTGGCGTCATTGTAGCCGTAGAGCGCCCATTTCAAGTCCGTTTCGAGTAGATTTTCCCGATTTTCCCTCGAATTTAAAGCTGCCTGGCGGCGCAACTCCGCCTCTTCCAGTTCGGCCTTGTATTTGCCCCTCCAAATCGGCAGGTTGACGGCGAAGACGGCCGTAATAGGATCTTTGCCATTGCCGGGAGTCATCGGGTTCAAGACTCCTCCGGTATCGATATAATTGACACCCAGGGTAAAATCGGGATAAAAGTCTTTCCTGGCCAACTCGATGGCTTTCTCCTCTTTCGCTATGTCATGATCGAGGGACTTCAATTCGGGGCTGAGTTCCCGCAGCCAGGTAAACAACTGTCCTTCAGATAAATTCATATCGTAAAAGGGCGCTGTTCTGGGCCAGGGCAGGGGCGCGTCAAAGGGCCGGTTGAGAACGGCATTGAGCCTAGCCGTGATCGGCCCGCGCAAGTCGTTGAGGGTGCGAGACCGGTCATCGAGTTTGCCCAGTTCCACCTGTGCCTGGATGACGCCGGAGAGGGGCGCGCCGGCTTTGGCTTTGGCCTGGGCCACGCTTTCCAGATATTTGAGAAGTCTAATGTTGTCATCGGTAATGGCGATCGCCCGGTCGAGATAATAATACTCGTAATAGGTATTCTTGACCTCAAAAAAGAGCCGCAGTTTCCTTGCTTGATATTGCTGGTAAGCGGCATTGGCCGCTGCCGTCGCCACATCCCCGCGCAGGCGCAATTTGCCGAACCAGGGAAATTGCTGCGATAGGCCCAACTTCTGCTCCTGAGGCCCGACCCGCGTTTCCACCTCGCGCACGAATACCGCATAGCTCAACTTTGGGTTGGGCAGCGATTTGGCCTGGGTCACTCTTTGCAGAGCAGCCTGCCATCGGTTGAAGGCGGCTTCCAGGCCGGGATTCTGCAAAGCCGCGTAGGCCAGATAATCCGACAGAGTCGATTTCCCGTGGAGTTCAGGAAGTTTTTTGGATATTTCCGCCTCTTCGCTCCAGACCGGCACACCGTCGAACAGCAGGCCGCATAGGCCCACCATGCAGACGATCCAGCGCGCTAAATTTGTATTTATTTTATTGTTCATGATAAAATGTTCCATTGTTCGGGTTTTTGAAAAGGCCCTTGTTTATGTATCTCAAGCCGTGCTTTTGGTACGCGTACACGGCAATAATACTGGTCTCACTTAGTGGATGGCGAATGCCAGGCTTTAATCGAAATCTTGGTTATGATTATGATGTTTCAAGCCGTGCTCCCGGACGATCTCAGGCTTGGATCAAAGCAGATAGGAACAGTGCATCTTTCGATGCAAGGGCATGGTCGGGCCTCGTAGAAACCGCAATCTTTCGAGGGCTGCAAAGGAGGCGAGGCCCGGCCGTAAGTCATTGCAAGTTAATCGCAAATAGGGCGAAACAAGTGGATCTTGACTCGCTGTTTTTAAAATATCCCTGGAGTTGGCGGCTTGTTTGAGCAGGGGTTTGCCCTCTCGGTGCGGACAAGATTTTTCGTCTTCCTTCTGCGGAGCGGGAGAATCGCCCTGCGGGCAGCATGCGGGCATGCCCATGGCATCGCCGCCGCTCATGGCCGTTGCGTCGTGGGCGCCCATCAGGCAGCAGCAATTGGGATATATCACCATTGCCGCCAGCAGGGTCGTGATGGGGGAACGAAAGTTCATGAATGTGTAGCTATAAAACAATCTATGAATGTGTAGCTATAAAACAATCTATGAATGTGTAGCTATAAAACAATCTAATATGAGAAAAATCGGAATAATTGCAAACGAAAATCCACTTTTGATTAAACCGGTAGGGGGTCTCCCGGAATATCGACGCCTTTTTTTTCACTCACCGATTCCACGGTGGAAAATGAATGTTCCGTCAGTGTGGCGATGAATTTTTTTATGGCCGGGGTCAGCACCCGGCCTTTTCGATAAATGATGGCCAGCGGGCGGGTGAACTGTTTTCCCCTTATGGGAACCGCCTTGATAAGGCCTTGCTTGACTTCCTGCCGAACCGTAATTTCCGGTAGTATGGAAACCCCTGCTCCGATTTCCACAGCCCGTTTCACGGTTTCAATATTATCGAACTCCATGACCGGCTCGATGGACAGCTTGGCTGCGCGGAAAATCTGATCGAGGGCTTTTCGCGTGGGAATGTCGGGATCGAAACTGATAAACTTGAACTTGGAGAGTTCCTCGAGTTCAATTTCCTTTTTGCCCGCCGCCGGGTGATCCGTGTTGCAAATGAGCATCAGATTGTCTTCCAAAAAGGGAATAACCTCCAGTTTCCGCATGTTGCTGGGATAGGCCACCAATCCAAGATCGACCGAATTGTGCAGTATGTCCTCATAGACCAAATTGGAACGCCGGTACTCGACGCGGACATTGACGGATGGAAACACCTGCAGAAATTTTTTCAAGTAAGGGGGCAATTCATGCAGGCCGATGCTGTAAATGGTGGAGATATGGATAGTGCCGCTGATGATTTTTTTCATTTCCAGCAACTCGCTGTGCAGTATTTCATAGCGATGCAGGATATCCCGCCCGCTTCCGCAAAGCTTTTGGCCTTCGCGGGTCAGTTTAAAATGTTTTTGACTGCGATCGACAATGATCACATTAAAATGCTTTTCCATGGCACGCAATTGCTGGCTGACGGCTGATTGTGTGATGCCATTCAATTTGGCGGCCCGGGAAAAGCTTTCGCTTTCCACCAGGTCAGAGAATACCTTGAAATTTTCAATATGCATGAGCGCTGTCTATAAATATACCTTATGCTACAAGCTATATCAGTTTGTCTAATATTCAAAAGAGTCAATTTTATTCGATTCATCCAAAAAATGCTGAGTTACCAACAATTTGAAAAAAATGCCCATTCGGTCCGGAAAAATATTGACCGGGTTTGCCGCAGTTGCGGGCGACAACCATCCGAGGTTCAATTGCTTGCCGTGACTAAGGCCAATCCACCTGAAGCGGTCGATTTCGCCGCCCGTTACGGTCTGGCCGCCATTGGTGAAAACCGGGTCCAGGAAGCGGCTGGCAAAAAACCTTTGGTGGGGGCAGAAGTTCGCTGGGAGTTAATCGGCCATTTGCAGTCCAACAAAGCCAGGCTGGCCGTCTCTCTTTTCGATCGCATCCAATCGGTGGACCGGGTTAAATTGCTCAATGCCCTCGAACGGCACGCCGCAGAAATGGATAAAACGCTGCCCGTGCTATTGCAAGTGAACACGGGGGAAGACCCCCGTAAATTTGGTGCCGCCTCTTCGGGTGCGGCCTGTCTTCTGGAGGCGGCATTACAGTGCCGGCATCTGCGGGTGGAGGGATTGATGACTATTGCTCCGCTGGATGAGGACCGCTCCGTGGCCCTATCGGCCTTTACCCGGCTGCGGACGCTACGGGACGAATTGTGCGCGTCTTATGCCATACCATTGCCGGAGCTATCCATGGGCATGAGCGGCGACCTGGAGGAAGCAATAAAGGCCGGCAGCACATGCTTGAGAATCGGCAGCGCCCTCTACGGCCCGCGATGATGGGCGGAAAGGGGCTGACTTAAAGTTGTCCGCCATAATCGCATTTTGGATATATATCCGTTATTATTGAGATTTATGCTGAATTTTATTGCCTGAAATAGAATTTTCGTTAGAAAGAAAATTGTGATCGGGCAAAGGCTTAGCAAAGAAAGAGAAGAAGCGTTGATCTATTTAATGGATGACGATTCTCCCGTGGTCCAGAAAGCCCTTTTGCAGGAATTGGAACGGCTGGAGGAAGCGGGGGCCGGTTTGTTGAAAAAAGTGCTGCGCAGCGGCAACCGCATTCTGGAAGAACAGGCCCGTATTTTTTTAGAGGAATTACAGGGGCCCGACACGGTTAAGGAGTTCATTCGATTCATCGAGTCCCTCAACTACGAGCTGGAAACGGGATGCCTTTTGCTCAACCGCACGGTATATCCGGAAATCGACAGCGCCGACTGTTGTTTTCTGCTCGACGCCATCGGCGCCCGTTGCCGGGAACTCTTTGTTTTGCCCGGCAGTTCGTTGGAGAAATGCAAGGTAATCAATCGGGTAATCTTTCATGAATACGGTTTTCGGCCCAATAAAGAGAATATTGACGATCCGCAAAACAACTACCTCAGCCAGGTGCTGGAAAACCGCATCGGCAACTCCATCACTCTATCCATCATTTATATACTCGTCGCTCAAAGGTGTGGCCTGCAATTGGAACCGGTCATACTTTCCGATCATTTCCTGGCCGGATGTTTCAATGAAAATGAAACATTTTACATCGATACCTCTGTCAGGGGCGCTTTTCGTTCCCCCCGGGAAGCAAGGAAAATATTTTCTTACACCAACTCCCGGGGCGGTGAGAATTTTTTGGCTCCTTCACCCGTGGCCGAGGTGCTTTACCACTGTTGCCAGAACCTGTCGCGAATATATTCGATTTCAGGGAATCAGATTCGAGCCCGGTTGTTCGCCGGCTTTGTCCAGGAATTTGAGGCTAACTACCGGCGCCACGCAAATTCTTAAAGCAGACCATGCCCGCACCTGCCGGAACCGGCCTGCCTTCCATCCATACCCTTGTCGATCTGGATAATTGGCCGGCGCAGAAAGTGTCCTTGGCCGTCATCGGCCACCCCATCGGCCATTCCATCAGCCCGCCCATGCATAATGCCGCCCTCAAGGCGATGGCTGCGGATGATGCCAGGTTTAAAGAGTGGGAATATTTTCGATTCGATATACTGCCCGAAAATCTTGAAACCGCCCTCAACCTCATGCACTCCCGTGGATTTCAAGGGCTGAATCTCACTATTCCGCACAAAGTGGAAGCGGTTGAACTGGTTGCAGACATCGACCCGGTGGCCCGGCAAATGGGCGCTGTCAATACCCTCTTGCGGCAGGATCGGGGCTATAAAGGATACAATACCGATGGGTTTGGTCTGGAACAGGCTCTTCTGCGCGAATTGGGGGCAACAATCTCCGGACAAACCATAATAATCCTGGGGGCTGGGGGCGCGGCCCGGGCGGCCGCCGTCCACTGCTTGCGGAATGGTTGCCTCGAACTCTGGATTGGGAACCGCAGTTGGAAAAATCTGCAAGACCTGCTCGCCATTTTAAGCCAGACCAAAACAGAGGCTGTAGTAAAAGGGTTCGATCTGTCGGATCCGCCCACCGATTTGCCGGAAACCGGCATTCTCATCAACGCAACTTCTCTGGGCTTGAAAAAAGGGGATCCTCCGCCCATTTCGCTGCCTAAATTTTCCCAAAGACTCAAAGTCCTGGATATGGTTTACAATCCACCCGAAACCCAATTGCTGCGGGATGCCGGGAAAAGAGGCATGGCCGCGGCCAATGGCCTTTCCATGCTTGTTTGGCAAGGCGCCCGTTCCCTGGAAATATGGACGGGACGCAAAATCCCCGCAGAGGAGATGTCCACAGCGGTATCGAGGGCGCTGGTTTGACGCTCCCGATTCTTCCACACTATCGTTTAGGTGACTCTTGCAGCGGCGTGAATTCTACAACTTGGCTATATTCCTCATAAGCCTTTTCGGCTTCGGACAGTACCGAAGTCGCTTCTGCAAAATTTTCTTCGTTGGCCAAATTTTCAAGTGTTTTCATACACTCACGCAGTTTGACGGCCTCCAAATTGGCGGCGGAACCCTTCACAGTGTGGGTGTAGCCAGCCAAAGCCTTGGCGTCTTTATTTTCTATAGCTGCCTTCATTTCCGACAAATGTTTTAGCGTATCGCTGAGAAAATATTTCTGTATCTCGCCAATTAGTTCAATATTGCCTCCAAACCGGTCTAATAATTTTTCCTCGTCAATGATCACCTCCTGGCCAGAGTTCTTCTGCTCATCCGGCTTGCCGGTCGAATGTTTTTTTTGTTTTGAGAGTTGCCTTTCAATGGCCTCCAAAAGGTCATCGGGGCGCACTGGCTTGGGGACAAAGTCATTCATTCCCACTTTCAGGCACTCTTTCTTTTCCTTGGGCATGGCGTGGGCGGTCATAGCGATGATGGGCAAATCGGGCCTGTAAATTTCGGAATTTTTGTCGCGCAGTATCCTCGTCGCCCCGTAACCGTCCATTTCGGGCATTTGCAGGTCCATTAGAACGAGGTCGTAAGGAATCATTTGGAGGACATTTATCGCTTCCAGGCCGTTGGCCACGGTATCGGCTTTGAAGCCCAGGTTTTCCAATATGCCCAAAGCCACTTTTTGATTTACGATATTGTCTTCCACTACCAATATGCGGGTATTGCGGTGCAAATCATTGGTTTTCTGATCAGTTTTCCTTTTTTTGGAGCGCGAGAGGGCCAGGCTTTTTGGATCGGAATTAATGGCCGTTATGAGTGCGTTATACAATACAGAGCGTTTTGCCGGTTTACTCAAACAATTGGCAAAACCGATTTTTTTATAATCGCCCCACTCGAGGTGGTCCCCAATGGAAGTGAGCATTACAAGGATGATCTGGCATAATGCCGGATCCTCCTTAATATGCTGTCCAAGAATTTTTCCATTCATTTCGGGCATCATCATGTCTATAATACCCATATCGTAAGGTTCGCCCCGGGCTGTCGCATCGCGTAGCATCTGCAGTGCGGTTTGTCCATCGGGAGCTTCTCCGAAATGGCAATCCCAGGAGCGAATCTGTTCGCGCAGCACCATGCGATTGGTTGTGTTGTCATCAACTATAAGGATTTTCTTTCCTCGTATATCAGTCTCGGTTTGAACTTTAACGGGGGTTTGGCAGGCTTGCTTTTGGAAAACCACTGTAAACCAGAAATGGGAGCCTTTATTCAATTCGCTTTCCACCCCGATCTCCCCTCCCATCAATGCGCAAATTCTTTTGGAGATGGCCAGACCCAGTCCGGTCCCGCCGTATTTACGGGTTGTGGAGGCATCCAGTTGGCTGAACTTGGCAAAGAGGTCCTTCAGTCGGGCGCCGGGAATGCCAATGCCGGTGTCCTCTACTGTAAAGCGAAGATTTGCCGTGGTTTCGGTTTCTTCTTTCACCTCAACAATGACCACCACTTCACCGGTGGAGGTAAATTTAACGGCATTGGAAATTAGATTGTTGAGAATCTGCAAAAGTCTTCCCGGGTCTCCTTGCAAATAAACAGGAACTTTATTTTTTATCTGGTATCACTAGTGTCCAGTTAAAAGCCCTTGAGCATCAACTGGTTGTGTAATGCTAAGTTTGGCTTTCTTGTTTCGAACTTTGCAAGTAGTTGATATACAGGATCTTTTTGAAAGACGTTCACACTCAAAACTTGCAGAATCCGACTCAGACTTTCAGTGACTCCATGCACTTTTTTCAAACAGGCGACCATGAGATAAACGCATATGGCTACCCAAATTTGGGTCTTCACGGCGTTTTCGGTGGTGCCGTAGAAAGCCTTGATGCGGAGGTTTTGCTTGATCCACTTAAAGAACAGCTCAATGCGCCAGCGGCTTTTGTAAATGGCCGCGATAGTCAAGGCGGGCAAGGTGAAGTTGTTGGTGAGGAAGACCAGCCTCTGGCCAGTTGCGCCATCGCGGTAGCGAATGCGCCGGAGCTTGCCGGGGTATTGGCTTTTGCTTTTGGCGACTTTCAATCCGATGATCTGGTCGCAACTGATTCCGCTGGATCGGTCCACGGGTTGGGAAGCACTAACGTAAAAACTCATATTGCTTTTGGCGCGGGTGACGAAGAAGGCAGCAGCCAAATGGATGCGAAAGAGCCGCTGAAAATCGACGTAACCACGATCCATTACGTAAATGCTTGCGGGTTCAAAAGCCAGTTCATCAAGGATGTTCACGTCATGCACGCTTGCGTCTGTAATACTGATGAATATAGGGATGGAGCCACGCAAGTCCATCATCGTATGCAGTTTGATGGCCGCCTTGGTGCGGCGAAATGTTGCCCACGAAAACAACGACAGGCACAGGTCTATGGTCGAGGCATCCAGGGCATAAACCATCTCGTCTACATTCAATCCAATCGCGTCTTGGGCATACAAACGGCGCGCCTTGGCGATGAGCACTTGAGCCAATGCTTCGTAAAGGCGCCAGTTGCGATGCTCGTTGGCGTAGGCCAAGTTCGTGCGTGTCACATTGCCCCGGATTCCCATCGCATACAAGTGAGGACTTCCCCGCAGACACGCCTCGATGTCACGCAAACTCTCACGGAATGTCATTTGCGCAAAGGCCATGCTCAAGAACTGATCACGGGCACTGAAACTACGACTGGTTCTTGGCATGGGATAAAGACTAACGCAGCGTTCGAACTGTTCGCGATGGAGCAAATCCATCGCCTGCGTGAATGCAAGGCGGCCTTCGTTCATGCTGCCCAGTCTCAAAAAGGGTGCGGAAAGCGCCAGCCAACTTCAAATGCGTCACATCCATGTGGCTACTCAACAAACACATCATCAACGAAATACGACTTTAGACTGGCCGCTTAACTGGACACTAGTGATCTGGTATATAAATTCAAGACCTTTTTCCTGGGCCTTTAAAGCTAGTGGTTGGCATATTTCCTCGATCATGGCGCTCAAATCGAAATCAATTTTTTCCAGTTCAATTTTGCCTGCTTTAATCTTGGAATAATCAAGGATATCATTGATTATGTTTAGCAGGGTGTCCGCGCTGTTTCTGACGATTTCGGCATACTCACGCTGCTTGGGTTTCAAGTCCAGGTCGAGAAGGAGCCCGGTCATGCCAATGATCCCGTTCATGGGAGTTCGAATTTCGTGGCTCATGGTGGCTAAAAAATCACTTTTAGCTCTATTCGATTTTTCCGCATCGTCTCTAGCCCGGATATTTCGTAAAAAAAGTATCGTTGATATGCTTAACTGCTGATATACAGCAGGATAGATCAATAATTAAAGCAATATCAGCGATGACAAAAGGTAAACAATTAAAGCTACAGTTGACAAGGGTAAAAGGCCGCCGTGTGCGGGTTGATTTCAAGGGCGGAGAGGTTACTTCGGATGCCGGACTGCTTTTGATCCGGGAAGTGGATCGGCAGTTGGGCTTGACCGAACGAGCGGCCCGACAGTTAGTGGACAAACGGCAGAAGGGCAAAGTACGCCATGAGGTATTGGGGATGCTGCGGCAGCGCGTTTACGGGCTGGTGGCGGGCTATGAGGATTTGAACGACTTTGATACCCTGCGCCACGATCCATTGTTGCAAACGGTAACGGGGCGCATTGAAACGTTGGCCAGCGCGCCGACTTTGTGTCGTTTTGAAAACGGGCAGGATCGGCGGGCGGCCTTTGCGGTAAACGAGCTGTTGGTCGAACAGTTCATGGGCTCCTTTGCCGAGGAACCCGAAGAGATCATCCTGGACTTTGACGCCACCGACAATCCGGTGCACGGGCTCCAGGAGGGACGTTTTTTCCACGGTTATTATGATCATTACTGTTTTCTGCCGCTATATGTTTTTTGCGGTGATCAGCTGCTGGTGGCCTACCTGCGGCCGAGCAAGATCGATGCCAGCAAGCATGCCGGGGCCATCCTCAAATTGCTGGTTAAACGGATTCGCCAAAGCTGGCCCCGTACGCGGATTATTTGGCGCGCCGACAGTGGATTTTGTCGAGACCGGATACTCTCTTGGTGCGACCGCAACGAAGTTAGTTACATCGTGGGGATGGCTCGCAATGCACGCTTGCAGCAAGACGCCCAGCAGTTGCAAAAGCAGGCCAAAGAATGGTTCGAACTAAGGGGTGAAAAACAACGGTTATTCCAGGACTTCGTCTATGCTGCCGATTCGTGGCGATGGCTGCGGTTGGTCATCCATAAAGCCGAACACACCGCACAGGGGTCCAACCCGCGCTTCGTGGTGACGAACCTGCCGGGCGATCCCCAGGAGCTTTACGACAAGGTATACTGTGGCCGCGGTGAAATGGAGAACCGAATCAAGGAACAGATGCAATTGTTCAGCGAGCGCACCAGCGCCCATCAATGGTGGGCCAATCAGTGGCGATTGCTCTTGTCGGCGCTGGCCTACACCTTGATGGAAGCCATGCGCCGGTTAGCCTTAAAAGGGACGAAGTGGGCGCGGGCCCAATGCCACACCCTGCGGCTCAAATTAATCAAGATCGGAGCGGTCATCGTGCGCAACACCCGAACGATTCACTTTCACCTAAGTGAGAGTTATCCTTGGGCCAGTCTTTTCAACCATGCGGCCCGCCGATTGGTGCCAACCTAAAGGGTGCATTGGTGCTGCCCCCGGCACTACCGAACCAATGGGGGAAAGGGGGCAGTGTCTCTACACCCTGAAAAACACCTAAAAATCAAGACGATCTGCTCAAAATACAAAGAAATCCATCTCCAATAGCAATAACGAGCCAAACACGAGCCAAACTTTACCCTTCATGAAATATCCGGGCTAGCATTATGCAGCCTGATGTTGGCCTGATTGAGATCGAAGGTCATCTTGTTAAAGGCATGTGCCAGGTCGCCCAGTTCATCCTTTGATCGGACATCAATGCAGTGCTCCAGATTGCCCTGTGCGAACTCCTCTGTTCCTACGATTAGAGAATCGATGCCGCTTGTAATTACCTTTCGCATCCTGCGGCTGAACATGAACTGACGTGTACTGGATTTGTTGGACACGGGATTCTCTTATATTCATTGTTTATTGATTAGTGTGTCAGGCGGCTTGTTTTGGTAAAGGGTTTTGTTTTCTCGTTGCCCCCCATGGGGGGCAAATATTTTCCTCGAATTGGACTGGGCTTTGGTAACTCAGAGAGGAATGTTTGCGATATCGGTTGTAGAAGATTTCCACGTATTCGAAGACAGTTGATCGCAGTTCGCGCTCGTCGGCAAAGTGGCGGCCTCGAATCGTGCTGGTCTTGAAGCGGCCGTAGAACGATTCCATGGCCGCGTTGTCGTAGCAGTTGCCTTGGGCGCTCATGCTCGGCTTCATGCCTAGTTCAGAGACCAGCCTCTGATAGTCGTCGCTGGCGTAGGGGCTGCCCCGATCGCTGTGATGAATAATCCCGGTGCGCAGTGTGCCGCGGGTCATGGCCGCGGCTTTGAGGGCCTTGCCAACCAGCTTCGCGTCGTTGTGGTTGGAAACGCTCCAGCCCAGCAGGCGTCGGCTGAACAGGTCCATCACCGTGGCCAAGTACATCCAACCGGCCAGGGTCCGTAGGTAGGTCGTGTCCGCCACCCAGACCTCGTCGATATGGGTCGGCTGGCCATGCTTTTTAAGCACATTGGGGCTGTAACCATAGGGATGGTTACTGTTGGTTTTTAATGGCTTAAAGCGTTTACTCTGGGTGCTTTTGATTCCCATTTCACGCATCAGACGCAGAGCCCGGTCACGGCCGCAATCGATGCCCTCATCATCCTTCAGATGGCGGTGCATTGGCCGATGCCCATAGCGGCCCTTGGCCTCTTTGTGTACCTTCAGGATCGCCCCCTTGATTCCCTCGTCCTCGATCCGCCGGGCCGAGGGCGCTCGGTGCCTCCAGCAGTAATAGCCACTGCGACAAATCCCCATCGCCGAGCATATTTCCTCGATCTTGAAGCGCCCCTCGTTGTCTTTGACAAACTGGTACTTCATTGTTCGTCCTTGGCACAGTAGCCCACCGTTTTTTTTAGTATCTGGTTGATCCGCTCCGAGCGGCGCAGCTCTTTGCGAAGACGATCTATCTCGGCCGCCATCTCCTTCGGACTGCTCTGTCGCTTTGAGGTGGCTTCGCCCTGCTGATCGTCCAGATAGAGCCTCTTCCACCTATACAATTGGTTGGTGTTGACCCCAAGTTTGGTCGATACCTCGGTGGCGCTCAGACCATCGAGTATCATCAGTTGAACTGCCTCATTTTTGAACTCTATACTAAAGCGTCTTCTTCCCATGCTTCGATTCTCCATTTAGGAGAATCTCGTGTCCACTTTTTCCAGTGCACATCAGAACGAGATCGCCACGGTCAGAAGTCCTATAACCATAATGACGACCATATTTAGAGGCTGTCCCAAAAGGGTGATTTTTGCGAGGGCTTTTGATAGGCGCTCATTTCAGAGGTATTTGCATTTGGGAGAGTATCAACTTTGCTCTCCTATGACGTTAGGATACTGGTTTTGGGGTCCGGTTGCCTGGTTTTCTTTGTATGAGCCGACAGTAAGGCTGTGAAAAAGTATTGTCCTTGCTTTTCCGCTCTCTAGGCCGCCGCTTTGGTTTTTAGTTCGTCTTGCTGGGCCAGCATCTTGGCTACTTTCCATAGGTTGTGCGAGAGTACCGACCAGGCTACGCTGATCGAGCGGTTGGCAAAGCCTTTGCTGCGCAACCGCCCGGCCTGCCAGCGATTCTTCAATACCCCGATCCGCCCTTCGGTGCTGGCCCGGCGCTTTTGCAATTGTCTGAACAGTGGTTCCTCCATCCGTTTTTTCAACTGCTTCGGATCGCGTGGACAGAGCGCGTCGTAGATTCCCTCCTGGGCTAACTGCCGGCGGGCCCGCTGGGAGGCAAATCCCCGGTCCGCGCACATGGCCGCTATGGGTTCTTCCAGGTTGAAGCGGTTCTGTCTTTGCAAACTCTCTTGCATTTGTTCATTTTCGCTTGGAGTTCGGCTGCCGTAGAGTTTCCAGTCCAGCAGGTACCCTTCAACGCTTTCTCCCAAAAACAGGGTGTTGCCGAACTCGACCTCTTGGCCCGCTTTACCTCGCACAATCACCTGCCCATCGAGTTCGTAAACACTCAAGACTTTCTCTGCGTTTTTCACCTGGCGGCGGCCAATGATCCGCTCGTGCGCCTGTTTGATGACCACCGGGATTTGCTCGCTCATGCGCTCCATCCGGGCGAGGATCTGTTGGACCTGTTTTTCGCTGTAATCGCTTTGCTCCCAGCAGGCTTGCAATAATTCCCGGTGACTGCGGGCATGCTCCCCGATCCGTTTGAGCAGCTTTTTCATCTGCCTCAAGATACCCTTGCGCTGCCGCGCGCTGTCCTTTCGCCGCCGGCTGTGGGTCATCTGTATGCACAGCCGATTCATCTGCCGAGCCAAGGGCTCCGGTTCGATCGGCATGCGATGGCGCAAACCGGCCTTCTCGCGGATCAGCCGGATCGCTTTGAGCAACGTGCCGGCTACATCCTTGAGTAATACCCAGTCCGTCGGCCAATGAATGTTAGCCTCCAAACAGGTGCCGTCGATCAGGCAAATGGTGGGGTCAATCGGCTTGTCCAATCCCACCTGCCGGGCCAGAAGGGCATCGCCCACCACCTCAGTCAAGGTCCGGTGCAAGGCCCTCAACTGCTCTTCGCTGAAAAACTTCGAGGCCCGCTCCAGGGTGCTTTTGGAGATGCCCCTGATGCCATCGATCTGCCGGACACGGCAAAAGTCGGCCAACAGATCGCTGCTGCCCAGAGCCCGCGACAAATGCCGAAACGAGATCCCTCCGAGCAGACGGCCCAGCGTATCCATGCGCAGTGCCTTGATGGCAAAACTGGCCCGCTGCCGCCGGGCCTTTAGACCCATTGGCTGCCACCCCTCCAAGGCCAGCTCAATGGCCTGCGATTCCACCTCCGAGTCGATCAGCAGCCGATCGATTCGATCAATGGTGGCGCGGAAGTTATCGTAATCGAGGCACCGGTCGACCACAGTTAAAGCTGGACGCAGGAGGCATTGGATGGCTATATTTTTCATAGAAAGGGCTATATTGATTTTCGCTAACTCAATTATAGAACCCTTTTTTGGCCGGATCGAGCAAAAACTTGCTCTTTCCGGCTCTTTTTATCAACGTCATCCAGTTGACTATAAAATCTTTATATTTTTGGGACAGCCTCTAGTTACCCTGCCCGACAATTGCGCTTCTTCCGCGGCGCGTTTGGTGTCCTGTAAGATTAAGGGTTTAATTTGGTTGTCCAGGATAGTGTCGATATTTTCCAGGTAATCTTCATATGTATTTAACTTCTCATGCAACCCATCGGTGAGCATTACGATCTCGTTTCCGTACTTCTTTGCTTCGCTAAAGATTTTTTCAACCTCATTGACCCATTGATTCTCGTTGGCCGACATGCGGGTACCGTTATATTGGACTAAGGCCTCATTGAAGTCCTCTACCGAATCGTCTATCTTCACTCTGAATTTAAGGCTTGGTTCCAGGATATAACTCTTGATGGCGGCAATCGTCTCATCGATGTTGATTTCCATAGCACGGGTGGCTTCAAGCTTGGTCATTCCGTCGGGGCTGGATTTGTCGATGGCAGGCTGTAGTTTATCGTCGATTAATACATCGATGGTATCGACGTATTCATGTAATTGCGCCAGATTGCCAAATCGCTGCTTTTCCAGCGTCGTAATCTCATCACCCAGCACTTTGAATTCTTTATAAATCCTGGTGACTTCCTCCTCCGTCTCGGCCAGTGGCTCGAACTTCTTTGCGAAATGCTCGAAGACGCGTTCGGAGTCATGCATTTTGAGGATGTGGTTCTCTTTATCGTTCAAAATGTAATCAAATACCTCCCGTGCGGTTTCCCCGGCGTTGACCTCCATCTCAAGGATAGCCCGTTCAAGCGGCTCATTGACTTCAACCAATTTTTTTACATTCCCAGCCATAAGCATAACCATGTAGCTGACGACAACTATATTGACGAAAATCAGCCCGGTAATAATGGCTGCATTAAGTTTGAATCTTTGAACGATTTTTATGGTTCTGCCTTTCTAATTCCTCGTTTAAATCCAGATATTTTCTTGTTTTATCGGCTTTGCCGTCGGTCCTTCTAGTGATTTTTGTGAAATTCCAATAAATTTCACCAACCTCCCGGAAAATGGGAGAGACCGGCACACTATTCAGCCCTATGGGCCGGGAATTAGAGCAACTTTCTGCTCACCTCGGTGGTGGCAACCAGTTTGCCGCCGTGGATGACATGCGTTTTGGCCGACTGAAACTGCAATGCCTGATGCCAATTTTCGGCCTCCAGGATTATAACGTCGGCCCGTTTCCCGACTTCCAGTCCATAATCGCTTAAACCGATGGCCCGGGCCGGGACGTCCGTTACCATGGAAAGAACCTGGCCGGTCTCTTCCGGCCAGGCAAGTTGGCCGACGGTGGCCAGGTAGTGGGCCACTTCCAGCATGTCGTTGCGTCCGAACGGGTAATACCAGTCGTCGATGTCGTCCTGGGCGGTCGCCACGGGCACCCCGGCAGCCAGTAGTTCCTTAATGCGGGTGCAGCCCCGCGGGGCCGGCTGGCTGGCAATGTGGGTCGTTACGAGCGAGACGTGAGCATTGTGAAAAACCGTTATCCCAGCCTCCTTGACCAGAGCGATAACACGGGCCGCATGAGCATCGTCATAGAAGCCCAGGGCGTTGCACTGGGTGGCGCAAACGCGGCCCTCCATATTCAACTGAATGGTTCGTGCGGCGACATATTCTAGGGTGCGGGAAGTGGGGTCTTCGGTGTCGTCGCAAACGAAATGGAGGTCGCAGTCGCATTGCTGAGCCAACCGAAAGCACATTTCCACATGGTCTTTCCGGAATGGTTCGGTGCGCTCAATCCAGGGGATTCCGCCCACCAGGTCTGCGCCCATTTCCATGGCCCGCAGCATGATATCCTCGGTGCCCCGGCCATTGTAAACGCCATCCTGGGGAAAGGCCGCCACCTGAGTTTGTATGGTGCCGCAGTATTTTTTCTTAACTTGCAAAACGGCTTCCAATGCGCGGGTTCCCGCCGCTTCATCCACATCGACAAAAAGCCGGATTGCACCGGTGCCATTTAAAATGGCCAGCTTGATTGTTTCTTCCACCCGCTCGAAGACCTCCTCCACGGTGTAGGCACGTTTGACATGGGCCGCCGCCTCGAAACGGGATAGTTTTTTCACGTTATCCGGCTGCAGGGCGAGGGCTCGCCGCCAGAAAGACTTGGCCACATGCAGGTGGCCGTTGACAAATGATGGTAGCGCCAGCTTGCCGGAGGCATCAATTATCCGAGCGTTTTCAGCAGTTAAATTTGGACTGATATGAACAATCCGGTTTCCCTCAATACCGATATCGGCAACGGACCCATCGCGCAGAAACGCGTTCTGGATGATCAGGTCCATTTCATCGACTTGAAAGCCTCAACTTGCTCGGTGATGGCTCGCTCGGTGGGCAGGCGTTCAATACTGCTGGCCCCGAAAAACCCGGCCACTCCCTCCGTGTGGTCAAGAATGTACTGGGCATCGGGCGGCTCGCTGATCGGTCCCCCGTGGCAGATCACGAGAATGTCTGCCCGTTTCGACTTGGCGGCATCGTGGATGGCCTGAATTTCTGCCGCGCTTTGCTCGAGGGTCTTGGCCGTATGGGCGCCGATGGTCCCCTTGGTTGTCAGCCCCATATGCGCCACCAGTACATCCGCTCCTGCCCGCACCATGGCCAAGGCCTCCTCAATCGTAAAAACGTAGGGTGTGGTCAGCAAATCGAGTTTGTGTGCCTCGGCAATCATATCGACTTCCTTGCCGAATCCCATGCCGGTTTCCTCCAGATTCTGGCGAAAAATGCCGTCGCACAGCCCGACCGTGGGAAAATTTTGCACACCGGAAAACCCGATCTCCTTGATTTGCCGCAAAAAGACCGGCATGAGGCGAAACGGATCGGTCCCGCAAACGCCCGCCAGGACCGGTGTTTCCCGAACCACGGGGAGGACTTCAGCCGCCATTTCCACCACGATGGCATTGGCGTCGCCATAGGGCATGCAGCCGGAGAGGGAACCGTGCCCGGCCATGCGAAAACGCCCGGAGTTGTAAATGACGATCAAGTCGGCCCCGCCCGCTTGGGCGCATTTGCCGGACAGACCGGTGCCCGCGCCCGCCCCGATAATGGGCCTTCCCGCTTCCACCTGGGCGCGCAGTCCGGCCAGAATTTTTGATCGTGATTTTGCGATGGATGAATTGCTCATTTTGCAGTTATTAATCCTTTTTCATTAGTTGAAGTAATTCCTTCCAGACCGCCTCGGCAAAGGATGGGTGGTTGATGTCCACGTTCAATTCATGGACTGGGATATCGGGCCGGAGGTTATCCTTGATGGCTGAAAAAAGGGCTTCGTCGGCCTCGGGCCAATGGAAGGGCTGGCCCTCCATGGCGATGACCGATATTCCCTTGAGGGGCAGGAAAACCGCCGCCGGTCCGGTTGAAAGGTTGATCTTTCGAGAAAAGATACGCCCCAGTTCGGCGCATTCCTCCGGGGTCGTGCGCATCAGGGTGATGTTCGGGTTGTGCTCGTAAAAGAGACGCCCCTCGAATTTGGGCGGGATGGTGCCGGGCGCCCAGAAGTTGACCATGTCCAGGCAGCCGGGAGCCGCCACCGTCGGAACGCCGCCTCTGGCCGCCGCCTCCATACGTTTCGGGCCGGCCTTTAAAACACCACCCACCAATTCATCCGCCCACTCGGTCGTGGTTACGTCGAGCACACCGGATATGAAGCCGTCTTCGACCAGACTTTCCATGGTTTTGCCACCCGTCCCGGTGGCGTGAAATATGAGGACTTCGTAACCGGCTTGCTCCAGCGCTTTGCTCGCCGCCTGCACACAATCGGTTGTGTTGCCGAACATGGAGGCGGCAATGAGCGGACGGTCTTCGCCTGCGGGCACAACCGTTTCGGCCATTCCACAAACGCAACCGGCGGCCTGTGAAATCACCTGCCGCGAAATCCGGTTGATCCCGCTCACATCGACAATGGAGGGAACCATGACGATGTCCTTGACCCCTACATAATCGGAGACATCAGTGCCCGCCACGGTCGAAACCATCACTTTGGGGACGCCTAGAGGCAGGGCCCGCATGGCCGCCGTCCCCACCGAAGTGCCCGCGCTGCCGCCCATGCTGATGAGTGCGTCGCATTTTTTCTCGTGCCACAGACCGGCCACGATTTCGCAAATCCCACCGGCCATGGCGGCGACGGCCCGACCGCGGTCGTGGGCGGCGGCCAGCTCCGCCAGACTCTCGCCGCCCGCGGAGGCCACCTCATCGGCCGTGACATCGGGCCTCAAATGGGTTGATCCCTTGATCCCGACATCGATGACCAACGTTTTATGGCCCCGCTGTTCGATTTGATCTTTTAAAAACGCAAATTCCGCTCCCTTCGTGTCCAGGGCTCCAATGATGGCGATAACCGGCATAGCGCAAAAAAATATTTAATCGCCCCAAACATTGTCAAGCAACCCTCGTTGCATTCAGGGATCAATTAAGTTCAGCACATCGATGATGCTTAATCCGGTATGATAACCCGGATCGGCGTCGGGCGTAGCCGGAATCGTGGCGATAGATTGGCCTTTGGCATCGCGGGACTGGACGGCCATCAGAAAGCGGTCCGGGCGGACGTAATAACGAGTAAAATCGTTATGGCATATGGCACTTGGCAAAAATGTTCAAACAGCGGGCCCTGTCCCTCTCGTCCTCCGCAATCGCGCTGGCCAACAAGGCGGCTCTCATTGTTTCAGGAAGGTTCCACCAGGGCATATCCGAATTGTTCGCCTGCCGTGAAACCAAATCAAAGGATTTGCAGATGCCACCCGCCTGGGATTGATAACCGTTTTCAAAATTCCTTAAGAGCGTATTTATCAATATCGATTGGAATCTTTTGCATTCCTTTAACTGAACGGCATCGAGCAAAGCTTTTTCGCTCGCCGTCCGCATGAACTTCAAAGCCAGACCGGCAAGTTCCAGAGCGTGGCCGGGATCGGACAAAATTTTTCCGTCCTCTAGATAAGGCAGCTTATCCGCTCCCACGGCCTCCCACATATCGCAATCCTTCAATTCGGGAAACCGATTGTTATGGTTTACATAAAATTCCAATTCATGCACGATCAACCGGAGCCCCATCGCAACGCCCGCTGGGTCGCCATCTTCTACCAGCAAAGTTGCGGCGTTTATTTGCATCATAAAGTGGCCGTGGGGAAAATGCCCGGCCCTCGGTTCCACCGGATTTTTCGGATCGAGCTGTTTCTGGTCGCGGACAATATTTCCGCTCCACAAGGCGGCGTCCACCTCTTTGATGTAGGCTCTGGCCTCTGCAACGGCTTTTTCATCGCCCAGGTAAACCGCGGCTTTAAACATCCCCTTTAAACATCCCTTTAGATAGAAATAAATCGGATGTGCCATAGGGTTGGTGTTTCTCTATTGAGAAGGGGACGCGATTCGAGTCATCATCTAAGGCAAACGGTTCTCCTTCGGGCGACATGAAAAAACTGGAACGACCATTGTTTTGCCGCCGGAATTTTCGCTGGGCCCACAGAACCTCAACCAGTAGAGCCTCCAGGCGCGATAGTAGAACCTCGTCCAGGCCCCTTTGCTTTATCCAGAAACAGTGACCGGCCAAGGCTTCCAACCCGCGACCCTGAATCCAGCCGTAGATCGTTTTCTTCCCTCGAACCGGATCGTTTTCGGGGAAATCCAGGCCCATCAAAATATTGATCTTTGTGTCGATAAACGGATGGCGTGGATCCTTTTCATAACGATCGACTATAAGGCTCATGACCGAAAGAAGCATCGCCTCGTAATCGGAGATGATATTGCGCAAATGCTCCCTTTTCAAATCTGGTGGGAGAAGAATACCCTTATAGGCATAACGATTCATTTTTCAAATTGAAACCGCATTTGATCGTTATTGAAATACAGTTTGGCATGCCCGCCTACATCACTACTCGTCAGACCGATAAGCTCAAGCGGTTTTTCGAACCCGACTGCTATCAGTTGGTCGAGCGATAACAAGTTTAGATGAGACAGATAATTCATGCAGTGAAGCATGGTAGCCGAGGAACCGACCAGGCATTGTTTTTCGAAATTAAAAATGCGCCCGGATTTCTCCAGCACTACATCATTGCCGAGGGTCTCGTATTTTCCTGGCGGCAGCCCGGCAATGGGAGAGGCATCGCTCACCACGATGATGCGTTCGGCCGTTTTAGCCTGTATAATTGACTTTAATATCGGTTCCGGCAAATGATTCCCGTCTGCTATAATCATAGCGGTGTAATGATCGTCGGCCAATGCGGCCCAGATAAAAGTTGCGTGTCGGGGAAGCAGGTTGGGCAAACCATTGCCCAAGTGGGTAACGGCATTGGCGCCAGCCTTGGCCAATCGGTCGAGGTCTTCCGGAGCGGCCAGGGAATGTCCAATGGAAACAGCGACTCCCGAAGCTTTGGCCAGCTTTGCCACTTCATCGGCTTCCGGAAGTTCAGCCGCCAAAGTTAAGAGTTTTATACATCCATCTCCCCAATTCAGCATCTTCTCGAATAAATCGAGGCTCGGCGGGCGCGCAAATTCCGGCCGGTGTGCGCCGACAGCGCCGGGTTTGGATGAAATGAAGGGTCCTTCAATATGGATGCCCAGAAGCTGTCCCTGAAATTCGCCACTTTTAATAACCCGGGCTATCAGGGGCAGGTTGCGCTCGTACATTTCCTCAGATCCCGTGATCACAGTCGGCAAAAAAGCAGCCGTGCCGCGTGAGAAAAGCGCTCGGGAGGCCTCCGCTAATTTTTCTTCCGTCAGGTTAAAGTCCGAAAAATTAATCCCCAGGAATCCATTGACCTGGAGATCGACAAAACCGGGAATGGGCAATGGCGAGTGATGCATAAAATTTTATATTTATACTCTGTTCAACAGTGAGGCGGCGGGCTCATCCAGCAGAAAATGACAGTTAGAGTGATTGCGCAAAATGGAAGCGGGAACCTCTGGGCTAATAGCGCCATTGACCACGTTGCGAACTGCCTCGGCCTTTCTCTGGTCCGGAACTGAACAAATGATTGTTTTGCTTTTGAGAATCTGTTGGATGCTCATAGAAATCGCCTTTTGAGGCACTGCCTCAAGGGTGGGAAACCAACCCTCACCCAATTGCTGCCGTCGGCAGGCTTCATCAAGTTCCACCACCAAATAAGGAGTTTCCGTCTCGAAATCAGCCGGTGGATCGTTAAATGCCAAATGCCCGTTTTCGCCAATGCCCACGCAGGCCAAAGCGATATTGTGATCGGCTATAAGCCCGTTCAAGCGGCGGCATTCTGCCAACGGATCAGGATTTTCGCCATCAATATAATGAAACTTCTGCAATTCGCCAACACGCTCCTCGAATCTCTCCTTGAGGTATTTGCGAAAACTGCCCGGATGCGAAATTGGCAGACCGATATACTCATCGAGGTGGAAAACCGTCACCCGCGGCCAATCAATATCCCGGGCCACCAGCGATTCCAGCAACTCTACCTGGCTTATGCCTGTGGCAAGAATGATGGTTGCCTCTCCCTCTTTTTTTAAAGCTTCAATTATGGTCAACGCGGCGAGATCAGCCGCTTCTTTAACCATTGCTTCCTTAGAGCCGTAAACTTTGATTTTCATTTCAATAATTTCTCAATGGGTAGAGTTTGGCCCTACCGGCAAATTGTATATTCAACCACGGATGATGTAGATAAACACAGATAACTTGTTAATGAGCGCTCTAACCCGGATATTTCGTAAAAAAAGTATCGTTGATATGCTTAACTGCTGATATACAGCAGGATAGATCAATAATTAAAGCAATATCAGCGATGACAAAGGGTAAACAATTAAAGCTACAGTTGACAAGGGTAAAAGGCCGCCGTGTGCGGGTTGATTTCAAGGGCGGAGAGGTTACTTCGGATGCCGGACTGCTTTTGATCCGGGAAGTGGATCGGCAGTTGGGCTTGACCGAACGAGCGGCCCGACAGTTAGTGGACAAACGGCAGAAGGGCAAAGTACGCCATGAGGTATTGGGGATGCTGCGGCAGCGCGTTTACGGGCTGGTGGCGGGCTATGAGGATTTGAACGACTTTGATACCCTGCGCCACGATCCATTGTTGCAAACGGTAACGGGGCGCATTGAAACGTTGGCCAGCGCGCCGACTTTGTGTCGTTTTGAAAACGGGCAGGATCGGCGGGCGGCCTTTGCGGTAAACGAGCTGTTGGTCGAACAGTTCATGGGCTCCTTTGCCGAGGAACCCGAAGAGATCATCCTGGACTTTGACGCCACCGACAATCCGGTGCACGGGCTCCAGGAGGGACGTTTTTTCCACGGTTATTATGATCATTACTGTTTTCTGCCGCTATATGTTTTTTGCGGTGATCAGCTGCTGGTGGCCTACCTGCGGCCGAGCAAGATCGATGCCAGCAAGCATGCCGGGGCCATCCTCAAATTGCTGGTTAAACGGATTCGCCAAAGCTGGCCCCGTACGCGGATTATTTGGCGCGCCGACAGTGGATTTTGTCGAGACCGGATACTCTCTTGGTGCGACCGCAACGAAGTTAGCCCGGATATTTCATGAAGGGTAAAGTTTGGCTCGTGTTTGGCTCGTTATTGCTATTGGAGATGGATTTCTTTGTATTTTGAGCAGATCGTCTTGATTTTTAGGTGTTTTTCAGGGTGTAGAGACACTGCCCCCTTTCCCCCATTGGTTCGGTAGTGCCGGGGGCAGCACCAATGCACCCTTTAGGTTGGCACCAATCGGCGGGCCGCATGGTTGAAAAGACTGGCCCAAGGATAACTCTCACTTAGGTGAAAGTGAATCGTTCGGGTGTTGCGCACGATGACCGCTCCGATCTTGATTAATTTGAGCCGCAGGGTGTGGCATTGGGCCCGCGCCCACTTCGTCCCTTTTAAGGCTAACCGGCGCATGGCTTCCATCAAGGTGTAGGCCAGCGCCGACAAGAGCAATCGCCACTGATTGGCCCACCATTGATGGGCGCTGGTGCGCTCGCTGAACAATTGCATCTGTTCCTTGATTCGGTTCTCCATTTCACCGCGGCCACAGTATACCTTGTCGTAAAGCTCCTGGGGATCGCCCGGCAGGTTCGTCACCACGAAGCGCGGGTTGGACCCCTGTGCGGTGTGTTCGGCTTTATGGATGACCAACCGCAGCCATCGCCACGAATCGGCAGCATAGACGAAGTCCTGGAATAACCGTTGTTTTTTACCCCTTAGTTCGAACCATTCTTTGGCCTGCTTTTGCAACTGCTGGGCGTCTTGCTGCAAGCGTGCATTGCGAGCCATCCCCACGATGTAACTAACTTCGTTGCGGTCGCACCAAGAGAGTATCCGGTCTCGACAAAATCCACTGTCGGCGCGCCAAATAATCCGCGTACGGGGCCAGCTTTGGCGAATCCGTTTAACCAGCAATTTGAGGATGGCCCCGGCATGCTTGCTGGCATCGATCTTGCTCGGCCGCAGGTAGGCCACCAGCAGCTGATCACCGCAAAAAACATATAGCGGCAGAAAACAGTAATGATCATAATAACCGTGGAAAAAACGTCCCTCCTGGAGCCCGTGCACCGGATTGTCGGTGGCGTCAAAGTCCAGGATGATCTCTTCGGGTTCCTCGGCAAAAGAGCCCATGAACTGTTCGACCAACAGCTCGTTTACCGCAAAGGCCGCCCGCCGATCCTGCCCGTTTTCAAAACGACACAAAGTCGGCGCGCTGGCCAACGTTTCAATGCGCCCCGTTACCGTTTGCAACAATGGATCGTGGCGCAGGGTATCAAAGTCGTTCAAATCCTCATAGCCCGCCACCAGCCCGTAAACGCGCTGCCGCAGCATCCCCAATACCTCATGGCGTACTTTGCCCTTCTGCCGTTTGTCCACTAACTGTCGGGCCGCTCGTTCGGTCAAGCCCAACTGCCGATCCACTTCCCGGATCAAAAGCAGTCCGGCATCCGAAGTAACCTCTCCGCCCTTGAAATCAACCCGCACACGGCGGCCTTTTACCCTTGTCAACTGTAGCTTTAATTGTTTACCTTTTGTCATCGCTGATATTGCTTTAATTATTGATCTATCCTGCTGTATATCAGCAGTTAAGCATATCAACGATACTTTTTTTACGAAATATCCGGGTTAATGTCCTCATCATGAAAATGGGTTTATGTTATGAAAATTCGCGATGTATTGACGAATCCGCAATTGCCCATTGTTTTGATAATCTTTCTTAATTTGGCAAACATTTTGAACAGCCAGGCTATTATACAGGAACAATTGCGGGGGGACCTCGTGTCCGCTGAGAATCTGGATTTTTTCCGCGCCATCGGGGTGGATTCGCTGTCCGTCTATCCGCCCCCGCCCATGGACAACTTCGATGAAATGGTCGTTTACTGTGAGGATATGAAAAAAAAGACCGAAGCCCACGGCCTGAAGTTGCAAACGTTGGCCAAAAGGTGTCCCCACGCCATTTCCCTCGGTTTACCCGAGAGAGATAAAAAAATCGAACAGTGGTGCAACCTTATTAAAGCCATGGGGATGGTTGGGATTCCGATTTTCAGTTATAACTTCAAACCGATTACCATCATTCGCACAACTCCCCAAAAGGGTCGCGGAGGCGCGCTCTACAGCAGTTTTTCCTATAATGAATACGCACGGGATCCATCGGAAAAAGACCAGCCGTTGAAAATCCCGGAGGAACAATTGTGGGAAAATTTGCAATATTTGCTGCGCCATATTGTTCCGGCGGCGGAACAAGCCGGTGTACGTTTGGCCCTACATCCCGACGATCCGCCGATAGCGGAACCTTTTGGCGGCTACCCGCGCATTGTTTCTTCGATTGAGAACTACGAAAAGATTTTTCAACTGGCGCCCAGTCCCGCCCACGGCATGCTTTTCTGTCAGGGTTGTGTAACCGAAATGGGTGGCGATGTTTACGAAACCATACGCCGGATGGGACGGCAAAATAAAATTGTCTGCGTTCATTTTCGCAATGTCCGTGGAACCCCCCATGATTTCCAGGAAGTATTTGTGGATGAAGGAAATGTGGATATGTTTGAAGCCATGCGCGCCTATCGTGATATTGGTTTTAAAGGGCCCTTTATGATGGATCACACGCCGCAAATTCCCAATGACAGGCTGGACAGGGAAGGTCGGGCCTTTGCGGTCGGTTTCATGTGGGCCTTGATTCAAGCCGTTTACCGCTGATGGCATGTGCTTCTGGGCATGAAATGGAAAAAGAGGGTAACGATCATCAGAATCGGGAATAGCGTCCAAGGTGGAAAAATAGATCGATGAAAACTGTGTCTCTTTTTACTTATCCCTGGGATTTGCACGATGAAGGCGTGGATCGGGCTCTGGACTTTATTACCGAAAAAGCAGGCTTCAACAGCATATGTCTCGCTTTGAGCTATCATATCGCGACTTACTTTCTACCACATAATCCACGGCGAAAAATTTACTATGGCGATCATGGGGCGCTTTATTTTCAGCCTCAAACGGAGCTTTTTGCCAATACCGCTCTCAACCCGCAAGTCAGCCCAGTGGTTGGAGGAGATGATTACATGGAAAAGATCCGACAGGGGACTTCGGAACGCCAGATCGAGTTTTGTGCCTGGATCGTTTATTTCTTTAACCATCACCTGGCGCGAACGTTTCCGGGGTGTGCCAAAGTGGATGTTTTTGGCAATCCTTACCTTTCCCTCCTGTGCCCCGCCAATCCCGATGTGCGAGCCTATGCAGTGGCTTTGACCCATGACATTGTGTCTAACTTCCGGCCCCAGGCCGTTAATCTGGAATCCTTGAGTTATAAACATTTCGATTACGGTTTTCTCAATTCCAAAATTCTGGTCGAGATGACGCCTTTGCAGAAATTTTTAATGGGTTTGTGTTTTTGCCCCCATTGTTTGCAAGCGGCCAATGAGACGGGAATGGATGGCGCTCAATTCAAGCGATGGATTGCCGATTACCTGGAGGAAAGCTTGCCGCGCGATCCGCGTCCGGATGAGAGGGGACCCCTTTCGGATGAATTGCTGGATGGATTCTTGGGCGGCGAATTGAGAAAATATCTTGAGGCCAGGTCAAAGATTACCTTAACCCTTTTTAAGGAGATTGTGACCGTTATTCGCTCCTATGGGGACATTAAAATACAGATGGGGATGACACAATTCTGCTCCTCTAATGAAACGGGGCTGCCCGCAGGCGAGATTTATTCCACCCTTGATCGCACTTTCGATTCTCCGCCTTTTGAGGTGAGTCAATGGGACCGTTTTATCCGGGATAAAAAAGACATTCTGCCGCAGGGTATGGAATTTTTCCCCCAGATCCAGCCGGATCACCTCAAAAGTGAATCCGAAACGGCTGCCATGATTAAGGTTTGCCAATCCAGTGAATATTGCGATGGGTTGGCCTTTTATAATTACGGATTGGCTCGAAAGCAGCATTTGGAATGGATAGGTTCCGGCTTGGCTTTAATCTGAATTTTTAAATCTCTCTTTTTATCATAGCTGAACTAAGTAAAGTCTCTTGTTAACATGAAAATTTACGATCGATTTTTTATCGGTGGCGAATGGGTTGAGCCGTCCAGCGGCAACCGTTTTGAAACCCCCAATCCGGCTACGGGCCAGCCTTGGGCATCGGTCGCGGAGGGGAGGGCTGAGGACATCGATCGCGCTGTCAAGGCTGCCCGAAATGCTTTTGAAAATGGGCCCTGGTCTTCCATGGCGGCTTCGCAACGAAGTGAAATTCTGCGGCGCTTGGGTGATTTGGTGCTCAAACACTCCGACCGGCTGGCAAAACTGGAAACGACCGATAATGGAAAAGCAATTCGTGAAACCGGCGGGGTCGAAATGCCCGCCATCGCCAAATGGTATTATTATTTTGCCGGTCTGGCGGAAACCATCGAGGGAACAACGATTCCCGTAAATAACGATTTGCACGTCCACACGGTGAGGGAGCCGGTGGGGGTTTGCGGCTGCATCCTACCCTGGAATTCACCTCTTCTGATGGCTGCTTTTAAACTGGCCCTGGCGGCGGGAAACACGGTTGTCATCAAACCTTCTGAAAATACACCCGTTTCGATTCTCGAATTTGCCGACCTCATCCAGGAAGCGGGAATCCCGCCGGGCGTGGTGAATATTGTGCCCGGATTCGGATCCGAGGCCGGCAAAGCCCTGGCCCAACACCCGCTGGTCGATAAAATCGCTTTTACGGGAGGAACCGATACGGGAAAACAGATCGCCCATTACGCCGCTGATGGAGCCAAGAGGGTTTCTCTCGAACTGGGAGGAAAATCGCCCAACATCATATTCGACGACTACGATGTGGAGGAAGCGGTGGCGGGCGCCATGTCCGGTATATTTGTGGCTGCTGGGCAGACTTGCGTGGCCGGTTCGCGTTTGTTCGTCCATGAAAAAATTTACGATGAATTTCTGGATTTACTAGTCGCGCGGGCTCGCAATATCCGGGTTGGCAACCCAATGGACCCGGCGACCCAGATGGGGGCCCAAACGTGTCAAACCCAACTGGATAAAATCAAGGAGTTGGTGCAAAGCGGCATCGATCAGGGGGCCAGCCTGATGACCGGTGGAAAACCGCCCGAAAATGCGGAGCTTGCTTCTGGTTACTTTTTTCTCCCCACCGTTTTTTCGGAGATGAAGATGGATATGCGTATTGCCAGGGAAGAAATTTTTGGCCCCGTTGTGTCTGTCTTTCGGTTTTCGGAAGAGGAAGAGGTTATTGAAAAGGCAAACGACGTTAAATATGGTTTGGCGGCCGGATTGTGGACTCGTGATATCAAACGGGCTTTGCGCATATCGCGCCGTTTGAAGGCGGGTTCGGTTTGGATAAACTGCTATCGAAAAATCAACTGGGCGGTTCCTTTTGGCGGATTCAAAATGAGCGGATACGGAAGGGAAAACGGCCAGGAAGTACTCGATTTATTCACGCAGACAAAAGCGGTCTGGATTGATATTTCGGAAGATTATGTTGACCCTTACACCACGTAATTTCAAGTAACCTGAAACAAAGATATGATCAATCTGCAAGAAACCTTATCCGATTTAATCTCGATTCCGAGCGTGAACCCCATGGGGCAATCCGTCTCCGGGTCCATGTATTACGAAACTGAGATGACGAATTACCTGGAGGACTTTTTTAAACGTCATGGATTGCCCTCGGAGCGTCAATCGGTAGAACCTCAACGCGATAACATTTTTGCCCGTATTGACGGTTCGGTTTCCCCTTCGGAGGGAGGACAGGTGATACTTTTCGACGCCCACCAGGATACCGTGCAGGTCGATGGAATGACGATTCCGCCCTGGACGCCGACGATTCGGGATGGGCGCATTTATGGCCGCGGCTCATGCGACATTAAAGGCGGAATGGCCGCTATGCTGGGGGCCTTTGTTCGTCTTGCGGAGGAGCGTCCACCCCATATGCCGACGATTATCATGGCTTGTTCCATGAACGAAGAATTCGGCGCTTCCGGCGCGGGAATGTTTGAAAAATTCTGGAATTCAGGTTCTCAATCCATTTTTCCCCGTAAACCCGACGTCGCCATAATCGCGGAGCCGACCAGTCTCGACGTTGTGGTGGCTCACAAAGGCACCGTTCGGTGGTGGTGCCGGACTCCTGGAGTGGCCGCTCACAGTTCGCAACCCGATTCGGGAATAAGCGCTATTTTCAGGATGAGGCATGTCCTCAGTGCTTTGGAAAACTATGCTAATGAGGTTTGCCCGAACCTGCCCGGTCATCCTCTTTGCGGTCAGCCAACCCTTAGTGTCGGGATAATCAAGGGAGGCCGCGGAATCAACACCGTGGCCGACGAATGCTCCGTCGCCATCGACCGGCGAGTTCTTCCCGGCGAAGACTTGAACGCGGTTTATCAACAGGTCATCAATCACATAAAGAACTTCCCTGGAATCGATTTCGAGGTAGCGCACGAGCCTCCTTTCTCCAAAATGCCGCCCCTGTCGGACGAATCAAACGGGGCGCTGGCAGAAAGTCTCAATGGCTGTGCGAGAAAAATTAAGCCGAACAGCGATATTGTTGGGACTCCCTATGGAACCAACGCTGGAGCGATTATTAAATCTAATGTTCCCTGCGTGGTCTTCGGACCTGGATCCATCGATCAGGCCCACACCAAAGATGAATGGCTTTCTCTGGACGAACTCCACCAGGCCAGCGAGGTAATTTACGAATTCGGATGCAACGGCCTGACGGTAAAAGAATGAGATTGCAATAAAGTCCCGTTTATCGCCGGTAATCCAGAGGCGGAGCGCGATTTCCGAGGAGCGGACTGTATTGGAAGTCCATGCCTCGCTTCGATTCCAATTCTTTTTCCGCCGATTCAATTATGGAGGGATTTTCATATAAATCGATTGCCGTAGAGGTTAAAGTTTTGGCCGCTTGCATCATTCCTTTGTAACCTAGAGGCTGTCCCAAAAGGGTGATTTTTGCGAGGGCTTTTGATAGGCGCTCATTTTAGAGGTATTTGCATTTGGGAGAGTATCAACTTTGCTCTCCTATGACGTTAGGATACTGGTTTTGGGGTCCGGTTGCCTGGTTTTCTTTGCATGAGCCGACAGTAAGGCTGTGAAAAAGTATTGTCCTTGCTTTTCCGCTCTCTAGGCCGCCGCTTTGGTTTTTAGTTCGTCTTGCTGGGCCAGCATCTTGGCTACTTTCCATAGGTTGTGCGAGAGTACCGACCAGGCTACGCTGATCGAGCGGTTGGCAAAGCCTTTGCTGCGCAACCGCCCGGCCTGCCAGCGATTCTTCAATACCCCGATCCGCCCTTCGGTGCTGGCCCGGCGCTTTTGCAATTGTCTGAACAGTGGTTCCTCCATCCGTTTTTTCAACTGCTTCGGATCGCGTGGACAGAGCGCGTCGTAGATTCCCTCCTGGGCTAACTGCCGGCGGGCCCGCTGGGAGGCAAATCCCCGGTCCGCGCACATGGCCGCTATGGGTTCTTCCAGGTTGAAGCGGTTCTGTCTTTGCAAACTCTCTTGCATTTGTTCATTTTCGCTTGGAGTTCGGCTGCCGTAGAGTTTCCAGTCCAGCAGGTACCCTTCAACGCTTTCTCCCAAAAACAGGGTGTTGCCGAACTCGACCTCTTGGCCCGCTTTACCTCGCACAATCACCTGCCCATCGAGTTCGTAAACACTCAAGACTTTCTCTGCGTTTTTCACCTGGCGGCCGCCAATGATCCGCTCGTGCGCCTGTTTGATGACCACCGGGATTTGCTCGCTCATGCGCTCCATCCGGGCGAGGATCTGTTGGACCTGTTTTTCGCTGTAATCGCTTTGCTCCCAGCAGGCTTGCAATAATTCCCGGTGACTGCGGGCATGCTCCCCGATCCGTTTGAGCAGCTTTTTCATCTGCCTCAAGATACCCTTGCGCTGCCGCGCGCTGTCCTTTCGCCGCCGGCTGTGGGTCATCTGTATGCACAGCCGATTCATCTGCCGAGCCAAGGGCTCCGGTTCGATCGGCATGCGATGGCGCACACCGGCCTTCTCGCGGATCAGCCGGATCGCTTTGAGCAACGTGCCGGCTACATCCTTGAGTAATACCCAGTCCGTCGGCCAATGAATGTTAGCCTCCAAACAGGTGCCGTCGATCAGGCAAATGGTGGTGTCAATCGGCTTGTCCAATCCCACCTGCCGGGCCAGAAGGGCATCGGCCACCACCTCAGTCAAGGTCCGGTGCAAGGCCCTCAACTGCTCTTCGCTGAAAAACTTCGAGGCCCGCTCCAGGGTGCTTTTGGAGATGCCCCTGATGCCATCGATCTGCCGGACACGGCAAAAGTCGGCCAACAGATCGCTGCTGCCCAGAGCCCGCGACAAATGCCGAAACGAAATCCCTCCGAGCAGACGGCCCAGCGTATCCATGCGCAGTGCCTTGATGGCAAAACTGGCCCGCTGCCGCCGGGCCTTTAGACCCATTGGCTGCCACCCCTCCAAGGCCAGCTCAATGGCCTGCGATTCCACCTCCGAGTCGATCAGCAGCCGATCGATTCGATCAATGGTGGCGCGGAAGTTATCGTCATCGAGGCACCGGTCGACCACAGTTAAAGCTGGACGCAGGAGGCAATGGATGGCTATATTTTTCATAGAAAGGGCTATATTGATTTTCGCTAACTCAATTATAGAACCCTTTTTTGGCCGGATCGAGCAAAAACTTGCTCTTTCCGGCTCTTTTTATCAACGTCATCCAGTTGACTATAAAATCTTTATATTTTTGGGACAGCCTCTAACCTATGGTCATGCCCCCGGCCGCGACAGCCTGCCAGGTATGAGCCCCGGTGCCCGGTGGCCAGGTGGCCGTACTAAAACCGGCTGTGGGAACGGCCCAACTGATATCGACGACATCGGTCGATCCCCGTTTGGCCTCCAAAACAAAGGGATGGACTTCTTCCTGTGAACCTAAATCGAGGTCCATGCCGGTAAGAGTTTTTCGAATTTCCAGGGCGAATTGCAGCTCCCTTTCATCATACTTGAGGCCTCCCGCCAGGCGGAGGTTTTTATCCACCACTTTAGCCAAAGTTTCATTGGGTAAAACGTTGTAATTGCCATGAATGACTTCGTAATCCATTTTCGTGCCGGTTCCCAGGGCGGCCCCCTCGGCGGCGGCCACCAGGCGATGCCAGAGCTGCTCTACCATGCGGGTTTGCGGGTGGCGCAGGTAATAAAAAACCTCCGCCAGTTCCGGGACGATATTGGGCGCCTGGCCTCCTTTTGTGATCACATAGTGGATGCGGGTTTCCTCCGGAACATGCTCCCGCAGAAGGTTGGCCATGTAGTTCATGGCCTCAACCCCATCCAGGGCGGAACGTCCTTTATGCGGCGCGGCTGCCGCATGGGACGGTTTGCCGTAAAAACGAAATTTGGCCGATTTGTTGGCGTTGGTGGAGGCAGGGCCGGCGAAATTACGATCTCCCGGATGCCAGTGCAGGACCACATCCACATCGTCGAAAAGTCCTGCCCGCACCATATAGACTTTTCCCGAACCGCCCTCCTCGGCGGGAGTTCCATAGAGCCGAATGGAGCCCTCGGCGCCGGATTGCTCTAACCATTCCCGGATGGCGATGGCTGCGGCGGTGGAACCGCTGCCAAATAGGTGATGGCCGCAGGCATGCCCAGCGCCGTCTTCGAGCAACGGTTTTCGCACCGGGACGCTGTCCTGGGACAAGCCGGGCAAAGCATCGTATTCGGCTAAAATGCCGATAACCGGTTTGCCGCTGCCGTAACCGGCCACAAACGCGGTGGGAATTCCGGCCACTCCAGATTCTATGGTAAACCCGGCCCGCGTAAGATGATTTTTTAGCAATTGAGAGCTTTTCTCTTCCTGGTAACCCATTTCCGCCAATTGCCAGATCTCTTTAGCCAGACTGGAATATTCTACATAACGCTCGTCAATGGATCGAAAGACGGCCTCCTTGTCTGTTCCTGCGGTGAGCGATGATTCCGGGCATAGCCCGAACGTGAGCGTAAAAATAGCTAACGTTTTGAATGCATTACAATCTTTTAAGTTCATCTTTAACCTTAATTAAAAACCGACGCCATTCTTTTTTGTTCCGCAAAGAGATACTTCGAGTCCCAACTCTGTGGCCAGGGAGGCTTTTGTATAGAGGCAGAGGTCCGCTTCAGCCTCGCTTTTGGCATAGGCGACCTGGAGGTGATTGGCTTTGTGGCGGGCCATCATTTGATCGCGACTGACCCCGTAGGTGACGGCATGCATGATGGGCCATTGGGGGGTGGTGCTTTGCAAACGGCGCTCCGGTTCCTTTTTCGGCAGCCGTACCACCTTGGCCCGTCCGAGGTCCATTTTCAGTTTGCCCGACTCCACGAAAATGCGGCTCCAAACGATTTCTCCGGGCTTGGCCACACCCTGCAGGGTGGAGCCGCCCAAACGGAAATACATGGGAGGCTGGCGGTAGCCATGACTGCCCTTGTAGCCGCCGATATGGTGAGCGGCGGGGGCCGCCCCGCTGATCAATAAAACCCACACATATTCATCCGTTGAACCGCTTTGGTCCCAATCGCCCCAACGCAAATCGTGCAAGGTGTTTTCCGGCGGTTGCTTCAGGACGGTGTGGACGCGCTGGGTCAGGATGCCGTCGAGCCCGGCGCATTCATCGACCTCGTTAAAATGGGTGAAAGGCTTCCCGCGTTTGATTACATCTCCCTTTGCATTGCGGACTGGGGGCCTTTGTGAATTGTTAAGCAATCCCTCGGCCAGGTCAGAAGCCGGAGTAAGGTCTTTTAGTCCTTGCTGGTATTGAATACCGACCGCGTCGCAACCGAATTCATCCCCGATGCGGCAGGCTGCGATATACATTTTGCACTGGGCGAGCACCTGTTGTTTGGTCAGGCTGGTTTTCTCGCTCTTTCCGAAGTGAAAATTGAACCCCTTTTTTACCAGCCAATTGTAAACCTCGTTGGCTTCTTTTTGGGTGACTTTATTCATTTCCGAATAAAGCGCGCTCTGGCTGAAGCGCTCCTTGTAAACTCCGGTCGAAAAAAGCAATTCATCGGGAATGATCGCGTTAAACATGCCCATGCAACCCTCGTCGAATACTCCCATTATCGCTTTATGCTTTTGCAATTCCCTGGCCAGCGATTGGGCCGTCCGTTTGGCGGAGGCCGGTACCTTGCATCGAGACAAGGGTTTTACGTGATCGGTTTTATGCCTGAAACTCCCCCGGGCGAGCCAGCCTTGGAGGCATTTTTTAAACAGATCGTCGTTAAAATCCTCGCTCCAGGTGGTGGTGTATTTGACGCCTGCTTTAGTCAGAGAGCCATTCAGGTTTAACATTCCCACCAATCCCGGCCAGGTACCCGACCAGTTGGCCAGGGTTAGGATGGGCCCTTGGTGGGAAATCAAACCGGCTAAAACATGATGGCTGTATTGCCAGACTGCCTCTGCCACAATCAAAGGTGTTTTACGGTTAATTTTGGCAAAAATTTCCATGCCCTCCTTCTGGCTGCCGATAAAGCCGTGCTTTTCACTCTCCTTATAGGGATGGGCGCGTTTAAGTCGGTAGCCCATTCCTTTGATCGCCTCGCCCAAACGCTTTTCCATTTTTGCCTGTTCCGGCCAGCATTGTTGGTTGGCGCTCAACCGCAAGTCGCCACTGGATACTAAAAGGATTGTTTTATTTTTTCTCATAACATCATTCAATTTTTGTTTCGTTTTAATATATCGGGAAATTTCGTCTCTATTCTGAAGCCATCAAGCTTTTGTAATCTATTTGATGTTCGTACATTTTATGAAATACGGAGTATTTTTTGTCGTGATATTCCTTTGTCGGACCGGGGGTTGGCTTTATGATTTGACGGGCAGATGTCATCGCAGTCATGGCTTCCGATACGCTTTCAAAATTACCCGATGCCACCGACCCTAGAATGGCCGACCCTATGAGGACGGCCTCCGGCTCGGCGGTTAATATGATCCGGCAACCCGTTATGTCGGCATGTTCTCGCAGAAATACCGGATTCTTGGTGCCACCCCCGCAGGCAAAAATAGAGTCGATGGCATAGCCCTTGGCATTCATCTCCGACAGAATGTGGCGCGTACCGTAGGCGATGGCCTGAATGGTGGCCAGATACAGCAACGCGAGATCATCCAGGCTGGCCGTTAGCCGCAATCCCGACACCATTCCGCGCAAGGAGGGATTCGCTCTGGGGGAGCGGTTTCCGTGGAAATAAGGACAAACGTGCAATTCTTCGGTGAGAGCTGCCGGGTGCGGTTTGTCCGCCGACAGCTCCTCCAACCGCCTATTTAGAAATTCGTAAGAAGTTAAATTTTTTTCCTTGGACAAACGTTCCAATTCACCGCTGGCCCCATGATTTTGGATGATGTGATCAATCAAAGCCCCTGTGGCCGATTGGCCTCCTTCCGCCAGCCAGTAATCGGGGATCATGGCCGAATAATAGGGGCCCCAGACTCCGGGTATGAGGCGCGATTGGCCAGACACCGCCATATGGCAGGAAGAGGTGCCGCCAATCAGGGCCAGGCGTTTGTTATAATCAACCGGTTCTTCGTTCAGGGCGGCGCCCAGCATTCCTATACCGCCGGCATGCGCGTCGATAATGGAAACTCCCACCGGTGTGCCGGGGTTCAGGCCCAGGTCGATCGCCGCCTGTTTAGTCAAACCATCGCCGACCGGTTCTCCCATGGCCCGCACCTTATTGCCGATCCGGGCGTACCCCTCTTCGACTAAATCGCCCAGGCCGATGAGTTGAAAATAAGAGTCGTCCCACCCGGTAAGAGCCTTACCCGATGAATCGCGTTTCAAATAGGTCCATTTGCAAACGGTTGAACAGAGCGAACGGGTATTGTCGCCGGTCGCCCGATAAGTGAGGTAATCGGGCAAATCGAAAAATTGGGCTGTCCTTTGCCACGATTCGGGCATGCTTTCCTTCAGCCAAAGAAGTTTCGGAGTTTCCATTTCGGGAGAAATAGTTCCGCCCACATAATCCAGCACCGGGTGCTTGGTCGTGTTGATTCTTTCGGCCTGTTCAATGGCCCGATGATCCATCCAAACGATGATATTCTGGCCGTCTTTGCCGGAAGGGCTAATAGTCACTGGGCCGTCATTTTCATCAACGGCCACGAGGGAGCAGGTGGCGTCGAATCCGATCCCTTTGACTCGATTTTTTTCGACACCTGAATCCTGCAAAATGCTCCGGACGCATTGGCATACGACCGCCCAAATATCGTCGGAGGACTGCTCCGCATAATCAGCCTGCGGAGTCCACATTTTGATAGCTTTAACCGCGGTGGCCAGGCATTTGCCATTGCTGTCGAAGATGCCGGCCCGAGCGCTTCCGGTGCCAACATCTATTCCTATGAAATAATCCATAATCAATTTCCTGATTCGTTGATTTTTTTTAATGAGTTATCCTTTTATCACTTGTTTGACAAGGCAGACTTCGCAACCTAACCCCCGAACCTGTTGGAATTCCAGGTAGTGTATAAAAAAAGAATGTTATTTTGTATTTTTAGCTGTACAAATAGCGTTAGGCAGTTTATTCTTAGTGCATGGTTACTAAAATTATTAATTGTCGGCACTGTGGAAGTGAAAATATCATTAAATTTGGCAAGACGCCCAACCATAAACAGCGCTACCGCTGCCATGATTGTGGTAAACAAAGCCGCGAAAACCCCACAGTGAAATGCACCGAAGAGCAAAAAGAAATGATCCTTCGAGTCTATCAGGAACGCAGCAGTCTACGCGGTTTACAGCGCGCCTTCGGGGTGAGTCCCAACACCGTTTTGAGTTGGTTAAAAAAAACGACAATCGCTGCGACCGCTCAAAAGCACGATTCTTGCGGCCCGCCGCCATGATGTCATTGAACTGGACGAACTGTGGTCTTTTGTGGGGCGCAAGAGCGATGCCCAATGGGTTTGGATCGCTCTTTGCCGACGCACCCGTCAAATCCTCTCCTATGCCATTGGGCCTCGGGATTGGTATCGTTGCCGGGAACTTTACGAGCGTCTGCCACGGGCCTACAAAAGATGTGCCACCTACAGCGACTTTTGGAGCACTTATGATGAAGTCTTTCCTCATAACCGATCCGTGGGAAAAGAAACCGGTGAAACGGCCCATGTGGAACGATGGAACAATACCCTGCGCCAACGACTGGGTCGTTTCACACGCAAAACCCTCTCCTTTTCCAAGCTTAAGAGTATGCATGAAACCTGTCTGAGACTTTTCATTCATCAATATAATCAAGAATTAGCCACCATTCCTACTTAATACACTACCGAATTCCATTGTTGGCTTTCATTTGCTTTAATGGGGCATTTAAATTTTATCCCATATTATCCATTTCATCATAAGACTATATGCTTGATATAATGGCTATATTCGATGTTTATGAATGTTCATTTGGGAAATCTAGGTCAAAACTCAACCGGTCGTTACCGACAGGCCGTTCGCAAGATTCGCAACTGGCTCATTGGCCATTACCTTCCCGACGGCAGTTCGACGATCGATCCGGACGACCTTCGTTATTATTACAAGCTTTCTTATTTGTGTGCCATGACCGGTTTACCCACCCTTGGCGGGAGGGTCGCCCGCCAGGTGATGCGCCGATTTCTGCAGCCGGATGGTTCCGTCGTTCCCAAATATGAGGAGAGCCCGTGGATGCTAAACTACGGGATGGGGTGGCTTGCTCTCGGCGCTTGCGCGGTGGAACGTTTTGACCTGGCCGAGGCATTGACTACTCATCTGCAAGGCGCGACCGACCTAGAAGCCGGAGGCGTATTTTTGGAAGAGGATGCAGGGGCCGGGGCCGTTTCCGATATCAGCTGCTCCAGCAGCTTAGCCATGGCGTTTGCCGCAACCGGTCGAATCGCCGCCGGGGCCGCGTTGGCGAACCGATTCATACTTCAACTTTCCGGGCAGCCCGATCCACGTCGATTTTACAATCGCTACCGTAAAGACGGATCCGTTATCATCTCATCCACTTCCGGTCCATGGAATCAAATTTACGATTTGAGCGAGTATGAAGCCGGGCCCGCGGGCTACGCCACGGTCGTCAATGCGCTTGTCTGGATAGGGCGCCGCACTGGAAACCCTCGCTATGTCGAGTCCGCCCGGAGGTACGTGGACTTCGTTTACTCGCATGACCGGAATCCCGCCCATTTCGGACGGACTACCAAATTCGGTTGGGCGATGCTCAATTTATACGACGACACCGCCGATACCGACCTATTGAGGCGAGCCCGCGAAATCGCGGATGTGCTGGTCGATCTTCAAGAAGAAGACGGTCTCTGGTCTCCCCGCCCCGACGTGGCCTCCGATGTGCCTTTGCATGCCCGCCTTTCTTATTCGTCGGAGTTCGCGATGACAGTTTGCGCATGCGCACGGTTGCCGTAGGACACAAAAGGGGTCAATGCTTGATGCGGATCGCAGCGGTCCAGTTGTTCAATCTTACGATACAATCTGGAGATCGGTATAGAGCGGAAACCGGCAAAAGAATTTTAATCTAAACAAAAAATATTTTTGACCAATATGAATCCGGCATCCTTTAATTAATGGCACAATCAATGCATGGTTTGGACCTGGCGGTGCTGGTGGTTTATTTTTCTGCTATATTGGCCACCGGGATTTATTTTTGGCGTAGGTCCCGGACGGTTGACACTTTCACGGCCGCCGGTCGTTCTTTGCCGGGTTGGGTATGTGGTTTGTCTATTTTGGCCACTTATGTCAGCAGTATCAGTTTTCTCGCCTTGCCGGGCAAGGCCTACGCTTCAAACTGGAATCCGTTTGCATTCAGCCTATCTTTGCCCCTGGCAACCTGGATCGCCGTAAAATACTTTGTTCCTTATTATAAGGAAAGCGGTGATATTTCCGCTTATAGCCATCTAGAGCGTCGGTTTGGAACCTGGGCCAGGGTCTATGCCGGAATTTGTTATTTGCTAACCCAGTTTGCCAGAATGGGAGCGGTTCTCTACCTCATGGCGCTGCCCATGAGTTTGCTGCTCGGTTGGGATATCCGGTGGATCATTCTGATTACGGGCGCAGCCGTTATTGTTTACACTTTCATGGGCGGCATAATCGCGGTGATTTGGACCGATGCGATCCAATGCCTTATTCTCATGGCTGGAGCATTTCTGTGTGCTGTTCTTGTCTTTTTCAGCATGCCGGACGGCCCCGGCCAATTATTTTCCATCGCTAGTGCGAATCATAAATTCAGTTTGGGCAGTTTCGGCTCGAGCCTGGCGGAACCTACTTTTTGGGTCGTGCTTTTTTACGGGATGATCATCAATTTGCAAAATTTCGGAATCGACCAAAGTTATGTACAGCGATACGTTGCCTCCAGTTCCGTCAATCAGGCCCGCAAGGGCCTTTGGTTGGGCGGGCTGCTCTACCTGCCTCTCTCTGCCGGTTTTTTCTTTATCGGGACTGGCCTCTTCGCTTTTTACCAGAGCCAACCGGAATTGCTTCCCGAGCCACTGCACGATGCAGCCAAAGCCGACTCCGTTTTTCCCCATTTTATCGTCACTGAACTGCCCAACGGTCTTAGCGGGTTATTGATTGCCGCTATTTTTGCCGCCGCCATGAGTTCTCTCTCCACCAGTTTAAACTCTTCAGCCACACTTATACTAAGTGATTTTTACAAAAGATTTTTCCGCAAAAACGCTTCTGAAAGTGAATCCATGAGGGTGCTCCTGGTGGCAACGGTGGTTTGGGGAGGGTTGGGAACCGCCCTGGCATTGGCCATGATCCACGTTCAGAGCGCCCTCGACGCCTGTTGGATGCTCTCAGGTATTTTTAGCGGTGGCATGCTAGGCCTGTTTCTTCTCGGCATGATTTCCCGAAAAGCGGGCAATCCGGCCGCTTGCGCCGGCGTTATCTGCGGGGTTCTGGTCATCGCCTGGATGACATTTTCTCGTCGCTTGAGTGGATCCCTGGAATATTTGCGAAGTCCTTTCCATAGTTTTTTAATAACGGTATTTGGAACGATTGCCATACTCCTGGTCGGGTTGTTTATCACGAAATTTGTTAAAAACGGAACCGTAAAATCGTAATCCTAACGTGTGATATTCTCCCCAATTCTCCTCAATCATCAGGAGCAATCAAACACCTTGTCCTATCAATCGCTGCCTTTTTTTAACCTGGAAAAAGGCGGCTACGGCCAAGACCAGGATCAGCAGGATGATTCCCCATTCGGTCAAGGTGGGGATTTCTTCGGTCGGTATGGTTTGGATGAGAATATTATCGAATTCGGCACCAATTAGCCCCGAAAAGTTGCGATAGTCGACCAACGCCGTCACGAAGGTAAGGCTCGCTATCTGTGCAGCGGAGATGGAAAACTTGCTGGTCGTAAATGTTCCCGAGCCAGTTGTTAAGACACCCCAAGTTTTCTCTGTAACCGGATCGATCCAGATTTCAGCGGCGACAATCTCATTAAAGCCACCAATCGTGGCCATAGCAAACTCCTCATTGCCTCCGGGGGTTGTGAAGATCCATTGAGGGGGGCTTTCGATTTGCCAATTCACCCCAGTAGTAAGTCCCGCGCTGTGCAGTCCAACCGAGGTATTGTGAGCCGTAGGTCCGCCGGACTGAGCGTATGCATCGAATGTCAGGACGCTCTTTTCTGTGTCGCTGAGCGTGGCCGGCAGGTTATTGGAAACCCGGCCCAAAGAGGCGGGCTCGATTGGGATTCCTCTGGCATCAAAGGTACCATCGAGGACCTGGGTAGGTAGTCCCGTGCCGTTGCGCACATTTATCGGTTCGGTGAGCGTGTCCGGATGAAACCACCCGCCCTGACCGGTGATATCCGTTCCCGCAGTGTAGCTTTCAAAATTTTCAGAAAAGACAATAGCCGCTTCCGCGGTGAGCGATGTTGATAATATCGAACAGCTTAACAAACAGACGCATATACGCGCAACGGGATTCCAGAAGCGATGGATCATGGTTGATCGGACCCCATCTTTGCTACCACTTTAAGTGAGAGTCTTTCCGTAGGTTTGGTATTGTAGGTTTTGCAGCGGGTGGCGGAATGAGGCCGTAGGCCGAATGGAGCCAGCCGCTGCTTTGTTGATTGTTCGCCAGAGTCTGGCAAATGTATTTGGGGAGAGAAAGCCTAATCGGCTGTGGGGGTGTTTCGCGTTGTATTTGTGTCGCCATTGTTCGACCACCACACGCGCTTCGGTCACGCTCAGGAACAGTTCCTGATTAAGGGCATTCATCGCGCAAACGATTATGAAAGGATTCTATATGTCCATTCTGCCAAGGGCTTCCTGGATCAATGTATGCAATGGCAATTTCCTGCCGCTGCAGTTTGATGTGCACTGGAAAAAGTGGACACGAGATTCTCCTAAATGGAGAATCGAAGCATGGGAAGAAGACGCTTTAGTATAGAGTTCAAAAATGAGGCAGTTCAACTGATGATACTCGATGGTCTGAGCGCCACCGAGGTATCGACCAAACTTGGGGTCAACACCAACCAATTGTATAGGTGGAAGAGGCTCTATCTGGACGATCAGCAGGGCGAAGCCACCTCAAAGCGACAGAGCAGTCCGAAGGAGATGGCGGCCGAGATAGATCGTCTTCGCAAAGAGCTGCGCCGCTCGGAGCGGATCAACCAGATACTAAAAAAAACGGTGGGCTACTTTGCCAAGGACGAACAATGAAGTACCAGTTTGTCAAAGACAACGAGGGGCGCTTCAAGATCGAGGAAATATGCTCGGCGATGGGGATTTGTCGCAGTGGCTATTACTGCTGGAGGCACCGAGCGCCCTCGGCCCGGCGGATCGAGGACGAGGGAATCAAGGGGGCGATCCTGAAGGTACACAAAGAGGCCAAGGGCCGCTATGGGCATCGGCCAATGCACCGCCATCTGAAGGATGATGAGGGCATCGATTGCGGCCGTGACCGGGCTCTGCGTCTGATGCGTGAAATGGGAATCAAAAGCACCCAGAGTAAACGCTTTAAGCCATTAAAAACCAACAGTAACCATCCCTATGGTTACAGCCCCAATGTGCTTAAAAAGCATGGCCAGCCGACCCATATCGACGAGGTCTGGGTGGCGGACACGACCTACCTACGGACCCTGGCCGGTTGGATGTACTTGGCCACGGTGATGGACCTGTTCAGCCGACGCCTGCTGGGCTGGAGCGTTTCCAACCACAACGACGCGAAGCTGGTTGGCAAGGCCCTCAAAGCCGCGGCCATGACCCGCGGCACACTGCGCACCGGGATTATTCATCACAGCGATCGGGGCAGCCCCTACGCCAGCGACGACTATCAGAGGCTGGTCTCTGAACTAGGCATGAAGCCGAGCATGAGCGCCCAAGGCAACTGCTACGACAACGCGGCCATGGAATCGTTCTACGGCCGCTTCAAGACCAGCACGATTCGAGGCCGCCACTTTGCCGACGAGCGCGAACTGCGATCAACTGTCTTCGAATACGTGGAAATCTTCTACAACCGATATCGCAAACATTCCTCTCTGAGTTACCAAAGCCCAGTCCAATTCGAGGAAAATATTTGCCCCCCATGGGGGGCAACGAGAAAACAAAACCCTTTACCAAAACAAGCCGCCTGACACACTAATCAATAAACAATGAATATAAGAGAATCCCGTGTCCAACAAATCCAGTACACGTCAGCCTCTATCTAGTGTCACGTCAAGTTTCTAATGTCGGGTAAAGCCTTTTCAGTTTTATGCGGGCATCTTCGGTGCGAAACTGCCAGTTGACTTTGGCTTGCTGGTTATTGCGATGGTGCTGCCAGGATTGAACCTCCTTCTTAATCAGCGATATTTGCGCTATCCTTCGATTCAGGCATTGCCCCGTCAGCACATTCAATTCTATTTCCGCCATGTTCAGCCAGCTTCCATGTTTGGGTGTGTAGACGAATTCGAAACGATCCCACAACGCTTTGGCTTTCTTTGGCTCAAAGGTTTCATAGAGCGAGCCGGCTTGATGGGTGTTGAGGTTGTCCATCACCAAGGTGATCCGCCGGGCGCTGGCATACTCGGCGGCGAGTTCTTCTATGAATAAAGCCCAGTCCCGTTTGGTTCTTCTTTCAGTGACTTTGGTCAGCCGCCGACCGGCCAAGGGTTCGCTGGCCATAAAAATATGGTAGTGTATTAAGTAGGAATGGTGGCTAATTCTTGATTATATTGATGAATGAAAAGTCTCAGACAGGTTTCATGCATACTCTTAAGCTTGGAAAAGGAGAGGGTTTTGCGTGTGAAACGACCCAGTCGTTGGCGCAGGGTATTGTTCCATCGTTCCACATGGGCCGTTTCACCGGTTTCTTTTCCCACGGATCGGTTATGAGGAAAGACTTCATCATAAGTGCTCCAAAAGTCGCTGTAGGTGGCACATCTTTTGTAGGCCCGTGGCAGACGCTCGTAAAGTTCCCGGCAACGATACCAATCCCGAGGCCCAATGGCATAGGAGAGGATTTGACGGGTGCGTCGGCAAAGAGCGATCCAAACCCATTGGGCATCGCTCTTGCGCCCCACAAAAGACCACAGTTCGTCCAGTTCAATGACATCATGGCGGCGGGCCGCAAGAATCGTGCTTTTGAGCGGTCGCAGCGATTGTCGTTTTTTTTAACCAACTCAAAACGGTGTTGGGACTCACCCCGAAGGCGCGCTGTAAACCGCGTAGACTGCTGCGTTCCTGATAGACTCGAAGGATCATTTCTTTTTGCTCTTCGGTGTATTTCACTGTGGGGTTTTCGCGGCTTTGTTTACCACAATCATGGCAGCGGTAGCGCTGTTTATGGTTGGGCGTCTTGCCAAATTTAATGATATTTTCACTTCCACAGTGCCGACAATTAATAATTTTAGTAACCATGCACTAAGAATAAACTGCCTAACGCTATTTGTACAGCTAAAAATACAAAATAACATTCTTTTTTTATACACTACCCAAAAGGGTGATTTTTGCGAGGGCTTTTGATAGGCGCTCATTTTAGAGGTATTTGCATTTGGGAGAGTATCAACTTTGCTCGCCTATGACGTTAGGATACTGGTTTTGGGGTCCGGTTGCCTGGTATTCTTTGTATGAGCCGACAGTAAGGCTGTGAAAAAGTATTGTCCTTGCTTTTCCGCTCTCTAGCCCGGATATTTCATGAAGGGTAAAGTTTGGCTCGTTATTGCTATTGGAGATGGATTTCTTTGTATTTTGAGCAGATCGTCTTGATTTTTAGGTGTTTTTCAGGGTGTAGAGACACTGCCCCCTTTCCCCCATTGGTTCGGTAGTGCCGGGGGCAGCACCAATGCACCCTTTAGGTTGGCACCAATCGGCGGGCCGCATGGTTGAAAAGACTGGCCCAAGGATAACTCTCACTTAGGTGAAAGTGAATCGTTCGGGTGTTGCGCACGATGACCGCTCCGATCTTGATTAATTTGAGCCGCAGGGTGTGGCATTGGGCCCGCGCCCACTTCGTCCCTTTTAAGGCTAACCGGCGCATGGCTTCCATCAAGGTGTAGGCCAGCGCCGACAAGAGCAATCGCCACTGATTGGCCCACCATTGATGGGCGCTGGTGCGCTCGCTGAACAATTGCATCTGTTCCTTGATTCGGTTCTCCATTTCACCGCGGCCACAGTATACCTTGTCGTAAAGCTCCTGGGGATCGCCCGGCAGGTTCGTCACCACGAAGCGCGGGTTGGACCCCTGTGCGGTGTGTTCGGCTTTATGGATGACCAACCGCAGCCATCGCCACGAATCGGCAGTATAGACGAAGTCCTGGAATAACCGTTGTTTTTTACCCCTTAGTTCGAACCATTCTTTGGCCTGCTTTTGCAACTGCTGGGCGTCTTGCTGCAAGCGTGCATTGCGAGCCATCCCCACGATGTAACTAACTTCGTTGCGGTCGCACCAAGAGAGTATCCGGTCTCGACAAAATCCACTGTCGGCGCGCCAAATAATCCGCGTACGGGGCCAGCTTTGGCGAATCCGTTTAACCAGCAATTTGAGGATGGCCCCGGCATGCTTGCTGGCATCGATCTTGCTCGGCCGCAGGTAGGCCACCAGCAGCTGATCACCGCAAAAAACATATAGCGGCAGAAAACAGTAATGATCATAATAACCGTGGAAAAAACGTCCCTCCTGGAGCCCGTGCACCGGATTGTCGGTGGCGTCAAAGTCCAGGATGATCTCTTCGGGTTCCTCGGCAAAGGAGCCCATGAACTGTTCGACCAACAGCTCGTTTACCGCAAAGGCCGCCCGCCGATCCTGCCCGTTTTCAAAACGACACAAAGTCGGCGCGCTGGCCAACGTTTCAATGCGCCCCGTTACCGTTTGCAACAATGGATCGTGGCGCAGGGTATCAAAGTCGTTCAAATCCTCATAGCCCGCCACCAGCCCGTAAACGCGCTGCCGCAGCATCCCCAATACCTCATGGCGTACTTTGCCCTTCTGCCGTTTGTCCACTAACTGTCGGGCCGCTCGTTCGGTCAAGCCCAACTGCCGATCCACTTCCCGGATCAAAAGCAGTCCGGCATCCGAAGTAACCTCTCCGCCCTTGAAATCAACCCGCACACGGCGGCCTTTTACCCTTGTCAACTGTAGCTTTAATTGTTTACCTTTTGTCATCGCTGATATTGCTTTAATTATTGATCTATCCTGCTGTATATCAGCAGTTAAGCATATCAACGATACTTTTTTTACGAAATATCCGGGCTAGGCCGCCGCTTTGGTTTTTAGTTCGTCTTGCTGGGCCAGCATCTTGGCTACTTTCCATAGGTTGTGCGAGAGTACCGACCAGGCTACGCTGCTCGAGCGGTTGGCAAAGCCTTTGCTGCGCAACCGCCCGGCCTGCCAGCGATTCTTCAATACCCCGATCCGCCCTTCGGTGCTGGCCCGGCGCTTTTGCAATTGTCTGAACAGTGGTTCCTCCATCCGTTTTTTCAACTGCTTCGGATCGCGTGGACAGAGCGCGTCGTAGATTCCCTCCTGGGCTAACTGCCGGCGGGCCCGCTGGGAGGCAAATCCCCGGTCCGCGCACATGGCCGCTATGGGTTCTTCCAGGTTGAAGCGGTTCTGTCTTTGCAAACTCTCTTGCATTTGTTCATTTTCGCTTGGAGTTCGGCTGCCGTAGAGTTTCCAGTCCAGCAGGTACCCTTCAACGCTTTCTCCCAAAAACAGGGTGTTGCCGAACTCGACCTCTTGGCCCGCTTTACCTCGCACAATCACCTGCCCATCGAGTTCGTAAACACTCAAGACTTTCTCTGCGTTTCTCACCTGGCGGCCGCCAATGATCCGCTCGTGCGCCTGTTTGATGACCACCGGGATTTGCTCGCTCATGCGCTCCATCCGGGCGAGGATCTGTTGGACCTGTTTTTCGCTGTAATCGCTTTGCTCCCAGCAGGCTTGCAATAATTCCCGGTGACTGCGGGCATGCTCCCCGATCCGTTTGAGCAGCTTTTTCATCTGCCTCAAGATACCCTTGCGCTGCCGCGCGCTGTCCTTTCGCCGCCGGCTGTGGGTCATCTGTATGCACAGCCGATTCATCTGCCGAGCCAAGGGCTCCGGTTCGATCGGCATGCGATGGCGCAAACCGGCCTTCTCGCGGATCAGCCGGATCGCTTTGAGCAACGTGCCGGCTACATCCTTGAGTAATACCCAGTCCGTCGGCCAATGAATGTTAGCCTCCACAATGAATGTTAGCCTCCAAACAGGTGCCGTCGATCAGGCAAATGGTGATGTCAATCGGCTTGTCCAATCCCACCTGCCGGGCCAGAAGGGCATCGCCCACCACCTCAGTCAAGGTCCGGTGCAAGGCCCTCAACTGCTCTTCGCTGAAAAACTTCGAGGCCCGCTCCAGGGTGCTTTTGGAGATGCCCCTGATGCCATCGATCTGCCGGACACGGCAAAAGTCGGCCAACAGATCGCTGCTGCCCAGAGCCCGCGACAAATGCCGAAACGAAATCCCTCCGAGCAGACGGCCCAGCGTATCCATGCGCAGTGCCTTGATGGCAAAACTGGCCCGCTGCCGCCGGGCCTTTAGACCCATTGGCGGCCACCCCTCCAAGGCCAGCTCAATGGCCTGCGATTCCACCTCCGAGTCGATCAGCAGCCGATCGATTCGATCAATGGTGGCGCGGAAGTTATCGTAATCGAGGCACCGGTCGACCACAGTTAAAGCTGGACGCAGGAGGCATTGGATGGCTATATTTTTCATAGAAAGGGCTATATTGATTTTCGCTAACTCAATTATAGAACCCTTTTTTGGCCGGATCGAGCAAAAACTTGCTCTTTCCGGCTCTTTTTATCAACGTCATCCAGTTGACTATAAAATCTTTATATTTTTGGGACAGCCTCTAGAATAGCTTGAACTCCTCGAACGAGTATTTGGCTTGGTTATCGGCCATCTTTCTTCAGCGAACTATATGTAGGCGGCAAATACGCCGGGACAATTATGTACATTATCCTTTCGACCGATTTATTCAATAATATTCGTAATTCTTTGATAAACAACAGGTTCACAAGGTTATGCCTGAAAAGGAGCAAAATGATATGCGTCATTTTTGCCGCCTAATTGAAAACAATTACGGCGCCTATTAATTTATTTAGATGCGTACACGCATCATTTTATACAAGCAAAGTTCCCCAACACCACCCATTTGAGGCATCAATGCTTGGCCAACTCCCTGCCAAGGCGGAAATTGAACGCGTCACTTTGGAAAAACAGTAATATTACCCCAAAAGTATAACCCGGCATGGATATATTGGGACATGTCTTGACTTCTTTTGAAGACTTAAATTTGACCGAAGTTCTTCTTCTCCAAAGAGTTGACCGCTCGCGACAAATAATGATTTATTCTGAAATGGAGACCGTTACGTTTTAGAAAACCGATGCTCTATCTGACTGAGCTACTCCCGCTTTCTTTACTAATACCCATACCACCCAAAAGTCCAAGAGCAATCAAAAATGCTGACCTTAATTTATAGCTAATACTGGTTCCAACTAAATAGGGTGGACTCTGCCAACCACGGCGGCGTTTCGGGGATTAGCCAAGTTATTAATCCGGCAATTGAATAGTAACAGTTAAGCGGCGAAGCGGCGTATTGAACATCCCGATGATGGAAGAGTTTTTTAATCAAAATTGGTTTTCGTTGCCTGCTGCGCAGGTGGGTTCGCAGACTTCCCTGCAACTCAATTTGGCTGCGCGGGGCCGGCAGGTTCTTCAAGTTCGCTTTGACCGTGTTATTCAAATACTCATCGGGGTTCAATTCGGGACTGTAAGATGGTAGATAAAAAATCTCGATCCTATCGCGGTGGGCTTCAATCCAACCGGTTACTTTTTTAGCATGATGCACTCTCAGATTGTCCACAATGAGAAAGATTTTCCGTTTGGCTCCTTTGATTAACTGGCGCAGAAATTTGATAAACAGTTCCACATTCAAGGCTCCCTTGTAAACCATGAAACGCAGCTTTCCACGGTTGGTTATAGTCGAGATCATGCTCGTGCTAAAACGACGCGCACTGCGTTTGGCAACTGGCGTTTTACCGCGCGGAGCATAACCTCTTCCCCGATGATCTTCGCTACTGATGCCGGTTTCATCTCCCCAGTGGATTTGGGCCTGTTGCGCTTTGGCTCTGGCTTCGATGGCCGGGTAAGTTTGATCAAGCCACTTCTTAATCGCCTCAGGCTGCTGCTCATAGGCTTGTCTTCGAGGTTTTTGTGGAGTGAAACCCCAACGGCGAAGATACTCGCCCACCGTGCGGATCGGCATCTTCAAAGCAAACTGCCTTTCAATCAACTCTTGCACCGCTTGGCGCGTCCACAGGGCAAAGGGCATCTTAAGCTGGTCGGGTCTCTTATCGGTAATCATTCGGCACACCATGCGCTCTTGTTGGGAGCTCAATCTTCGACATTGGCCCTGCCGACGGCCCCGTTGTCCAAGCCGCAGGGCTTTTGGCCCTCCATTTCGGTAAAGGGCCCACCATTTGCGCACAGCGCTGATCGATACCTTTAAAACCACGGAAACCTCTTCATAAGTGCAACCCTCTCTTTTCAGATCCACCGCCCGACACCTCAGCTCATATATAGTCTCTTCGCTTAGTGAACGCGCATCATTCCTATTCATGAACCTACTTTAGCATAAGTTATTGATATGTCACTATTTATTTGCCGGATTAATAGTGGGTTTCTTTTATTAGCCTTTTGAACCTTATAGACCAACAAGAACTACATGAACTTAACGGACTGTTGATGTAAGTATGTTGTAACTTTGAAGGATTTGCAAAGTAGAAAAATTAACTATATTACTTATAATCAATTATTTATAAAATTGGTGCGGGCGGGGGGAATCGAACCCCCACTTCAAGCTTGGGAAGCTCACGTTCTACCACTAAACCACGCCCGCGTTGGTTGATGCGAAAAAGCTCCGGTCGAATATTCGCATTTATAATCAAAAAAAATTTGGCTGCAGTTTGGCAACTACAAAATGCTTTGGCCCTCGTCTTCTCTTTACAATGTTAATAATATTCTCAATGAAAGTCCCGGCGCCCGTCGAGGGCGCTTTTCAGGGTGACCGAATCGGCATAGACGATGCCGCCTCCACTGGGCAGGCCGAACCCGATGCGAGATACTTTGACGGGGTGGTCCCCAATAATGGTTTCCTGAATGTAATGACAGGTAGCCTCACCCTCGATATCGTTGGAGAGTGCCAGGATGATTTCGGCAACCTCTCCTTGGGCCAATCGCCGACCGAGTTTTTCCAGATTGAGGTCGTCCGGCCCGATTTTTTGAAGGGGAGCCAACTTTCCATGTAAAACATGATAGAGGCCGTGGTAGGCTCCCGACCGTTCGATGGCGGCCAGGTCAGGCACTTGCTCGACGACACAGATTACATCCTGCAATCGCTTTGGGTGAATGCAGATGGGGCAAAGTTCTTCTTCGCAAAGGTTTCCGCACTGTTCGCAACTTTGGATTTTTCCGGCCGCTTCTTCCAGAGCATTTGCCAACTCCGGCAGCAGGGATGGTTTTTCCACTGTGAGGTGCAGGGCTATCTTTTCCGCCGACCGGTAACCAAGCCCCGGCAGTTTCTTGAGTACTTTTTGCAGTTTTTCAAAGGAAGGTGTCATGAGGATAGGATTGAACCGGCAATTCGCCTGGGAGCAAGATGTAAAATGGCGTCTGAAAAATCGCGTTTGGCAATTCGGTTCAACAGTTTCCTGTGAACACGCCGATAGGCCGACTCCAATGCGGCGGGATCAATTTTTCCTGATTTTCCTTCTTCCTGGCAGACGGCCACAGGAGGTCCGATTTCGATGAATACCTCGGGCCGGGTCCATTTGCCAAAGACGATTTTCTTAGCCATTGGCAGGGCGGTGTATTGGGAATTTTCAAGAAAAACAGCCATTTCTGAGCTAAGTCCAAAATCGTGTTCTACGTTTCGGTTGGAGTTGGAAAAGTTACTGCAATTAATGAAAATAGTAGGCTGGCAAGCTCCCAAGCCCTTCCCGTAATCTCTTTTAGGGTCCAACAAAATAGTATTGAGCATTCTTCTCGATTTAAGAGAAAATATCGGGTCCAGGCGGTACCGCTCGATGACCGGAACTTCTAAAATCCGATCCCACCAGGAATGCGGGCCGCAAAAAAACAGGATCGGGCGATTCTCTGGATCCCTCAAATACCCGTCCGGCGCCCACAAGCGAATGCTTTGCAAATATCGTTTGAATAAACTATATTCCAAAAAATATAACCGACGCTCGGAAAAAAAACGATTTCTCAACCTTATCATTATCGAAAATTAACAGAACGAAATTTGTGTTCATTTAAAAGTTTTGAAAAACCATGACAGCAGACCCCGTTAATATCGCCGAGGTATCGGACTACTTAATACAACTGCAGGAAAAGATCCTCTCTGCGGTAAGCCATATGGATAGCGGAGTCGTCGTGAAAAAAGATCGCTGGGAACGTCCCGAGGGAGGAGGGGGCCGCACGATAGCCTTTGAAGGAGGAAAGTTATTTGAAAAGGGAGGCGTGAATTTTTCCGATGTCTGCGGCAGCCAACTTCCTCCTTCGGCCACGGCGGGCCAGCCGGAACTGGCCGGAGCAGGATTTCGGGCTTTGGGAGTATCGGTGGTCTTTCATCCTTTAAATCCTTACGTTCCCACAACTCATATGAATGTGCGGTTTTTTGCCGCCACGGGTGAGAAAAGCGAAAATAAAAATATTTGGTGGTTTGGCGGGGGGTTTGACCTGACTCCCTATTACCCGTCGGCAGAAGATGCCGTTCATTGGCACACGACCGCGCGCCGGGCCTGCCAACCGTTCGGGAGCGAACTCTATCCGAGGTTCAAAAAATGGTGTGACCGTTATTTTTATCTCAAGCACCGTCAGGAATGCCGGGGAATCGGCGGCTTGTTTTTCGATGATTTTAACGAGTTCGGTTTCGATAAATCATTCGGCTTCATGAAGAGTGTGGCCGATCATTTCCTGCCCGCCTATCTACCCATTGTAGAGCGCCGCAAAGACACCCCATTCACCGGACAGGAGCGCAATTTTCAATTATACCGGCGAGGACGTTATGTGGAGTTCAACCTGGTTTACGACCGGGGGACTCTGTTCGGTTTACAGTCGGGTGGGCGCACGGAATCCATACTCATGTCGCTACCGCCTGTCGTACATTGGATATACGATTGGAAACCGGATGAAGGCAGCCAGGAAGAGCGATTGCACAAAGACTTTCTCCAGCCGAGAGACTGGGTTTAAAGCCAATCAGGCCACGCCAATTCGGATTTATCGATTGGCAAAACGCAGGATGCCCTCTTTCAGACTCTCCGGATCGAGGTGCGATTCCGCCACGATTTCATCCAGGCTCCCCCCGGTGCGCCAACGGTTGTCGTAATCCGGCGTAATGGCATAACCCTCAAGTTCCCGATTTAAAATCCAGTCCCGCACGTTGCGCCGGGCCTGGGTGGCGGCAATGAATGAATTGTTCCATTCACTAAGGGGAAGAACCCTGTTGCGGTATTCCTCGTTTTGACGGGAAAAAAGCTCAAAGGATACGCAGCAGACTATTTTTATGTTGGGGCCTTCCTCGGCCAGCCAGGGAATGATTTTTACCGTGTTGGCAACAACGCTGGTACCCTGCACAAGCATAACGCCCGCTCTAGGCCGATCGTCGAACGGGCGCAGCACATAGGCGCCCTTGGCGGCCATCATGTAGGAATCCATGCCAAGAGCTTCCCGGTCCGGTATTTCCACCGGCGGGCGCGTCAGGTGCAGGGCGACGATAGGCACATCGGTGGCCAAAGCGGCCCCCAGGGCGGGCGCGACTTCGTTATGTTCCCAAGGATGCAGGTTGATGATGTGCCCATCGGGAAACAGTTGAGTTACGCCCGGGGAAAAGATGCCGAAATGAGTTCTCGAATCCTCCGCCGTTTCCGGCCCGGAGTGACCAGCCACCCAGATGACGCGGCCGGTTTTTAAATTACAATCCTGCGCCAATTGGGAAAAGAGCCGCATGAGGCCGTATTTGAGGTAGGAAAAAGACCCATAGGTGGAACAGGAACTGATAAAACCCGCGTATTTGTTCTCACCATCCGAAGCGAAATTGACGGCTGCCAAACCGGCGCAAATGCCGGAGTTGGAAAACTCGGTTATTTGCTGAGGCAGGAGTGCACCGGTCGGATTGTTGTCGCGATGATACCACCCGGTGCCTTTGTTTTCGCCAAAATCTTTCATAAAACCAGCGATATTGGTCGATTCGGCCAGATCGGCCGACATGGCAATGACCAGGGGCCGCCCATATTCTTTGAGGGCGTAGGAATTGAACCAGGCGCCGAATTTTTCAAACCCTAGGCGGTTGGGAACCTTTGCTCCCGGTTGGGCGAACATTGCTTGAGGATAGTTTTCCACATCGGTAAAAGTTTTATCTTCGGCCAGCAGGTCCTTGCCCATATCCACATGCATGCTTTCAATTTTTTCCGGGACAGCTTGACCAATTTGAACCAATCGATCAGTCATCCATTCGACCAGTTGGCGGTCGCCGGCCATGGCCTGGCAAACGGTTTCGAGATGGCTGCGGGCCTGCTCGGTGGCTTTATCGGCACCCGGATCACCCTCCCCGAACCCTTCGAAAGTCACCCCGTAGGCTTCTTGAAATTCCGCCTTGGTTTTCCAGAAAAGCTCACTGTTGCGTTTGTGGGCCGCCCCGTGCGATGCGTAGCCGGTCACTCCGTAACCGCGGCCTTTAATGGTCTTGAACCAGGTGCAGCGGGGTGCGTTTTGAGGATTTTCTCCAAACAGGTTTTCATAAAGAGCGGGCACAACTTCGGAAAATTCACTTCCATTTTCGGTTCCATCGACCTTGAAACCGTAGGGTTTGAACCAGCTTTCGGGGTTGCCGTGAACCACCGAGGAGTGACGATTGACATCGATACCGTAATCGTTCCAGTCGAAAATATAAATGAGGTTGGACAATCCCAGGCCGTAGGCGGAATTTTTGGTTTCATGATGGGTTCCCGCGCTGTGGCCGCCCTCCCCTTCGATTGCGAATACATTGACCTCCTCGCACCCGGCAAGTTTAAGGGCCACGGCTTCCCCGGCAGCGGCGGGCGCTCCATGCCCGGAGGGGCCAGTGTTGAATTTGACGAAGAGTGATTTGCCCTCGAATTCGGCGTGTCCTGGCAATCCTTTATTGTACCGCAGGGTCAAAAGATCCTCCGGCAGCAAAATGCGGTCCGGGCCGCCTTGAATAAGAAATCGATCATCCCCGGTCCACTCATGGCGCAATTTCATGGCATAGTTGACGACTGCCAGGGAGCCATAAACCAGAGGAATACAGTGTCCGGCCACCAACACATAGCGGTCGGCCAGCGGCGCCACCGGGTTGCGCACATCCCAACGCATGGCCCCGGTCAGCATCATGGCGACCATTTGGTGCGCTTTGGAGCGGGGACCGCCGGGGTGGCCGCTCTGCCGGTGGTTCAGCATGATATCGATAAATTGATCGAGAAAGAGGCGGACTTTGTCCATCCGATCATATTCGTTAACAAGGGTTTCCAGTGGAATGATGGGTTTGTTTCTGCTCATGGATAATGGCTTCAGTCTATATGAATTAAATAATGCAATACCTCAAAAATTTTTAAAAGAGGCCAGTATGGGCAGGTCGCGGAGCTAGTAAAGGGAAAATCCACCCCAAAAAGCTCTTAATGGCAGGATTTAGTAAGTGGGGTAATTTTGGTCAAAATTAGAAAAATCATCATAAAGTCCGAAAATAGCCAGCATTGGTGGTGAAAATCCTGTATATTAGGATCCATGAAACTGGAACACGATTGGTGTTATAACGCTTTAAAAAGCCGGGATGTTCGCTTTGACGCGCGATTTTCTACCGGCGTTATAACCACCGGAGTCTATTGCCGCCCGATTTGTCCCGCCCTTACTCCACAATCCCAAAACGTCAGATTTTACCCCACCGCAGCCGCCGCTGAGGATGCCGGTTTCCGCCCCTGTTTGCGCTGCCGGCCCGAGTCCTCACCCGGTACGCCGGAATGGATCGGCTCCTCTTCCATCGTGTCGCGGGCCCTGCGCCTTATTTCCGAGGGGACACTGGATGAATTCGGGGTGGACGGCCTGGCCGGCCGCCTGCATGTCGGCAGTCGGCATTTGCGGCGTCTATTTGTCGAGCATATAGGCGCCTCGCCGATGGCGGTGGCTCAGAACCGGCGGATTGCCTTTGCCAGAAAATTGATCGATGAAACGAGACTCTCAATGGCGGAAATCGCTTTCAGCTCAGGGTTCGGCAGCATCCGGCGTTTCAACGATGCTTTTCGTAAAATGTATGGCAGGCCGCCGACATCGCTCCGGCGAACCGGATCAACCCAAACCGTTAAACAGGATAAAAACGGCAGCAACCTTAATTTGAAACTCTATTACCGGCCGCCCTACGACCACCGCTCCATTTTAGACTTCTTAAAAGCCCGCGCCGTGCCGGCAATGGAATCGGTGGCCGCAAACACTTATCGGCGGTCGATAAAAATCGGCCCGGCCTCGGGAATTTTGGAAGTTTCGCTTTTTCCCGAGAAGAACTTTTTGCGCTTAACCGTTCCCAATGTATTTTCACCATCCTTGATTCAGATCGTAGAAAAGGTGCGTCGGATTTTTGACCTCCGGGCGGACACGGCCACCATCGGCGCAGTTCTCAAAAAAGACGCGCCTCTGGCCGGACTTGTGGAAAAAAGGCCGGGGCTTAGGGTGCCAGGGGCCTGGGATGAATTTGAGATAGCTGTCCGCACCATTCTCGGGCAGCAGGTGAGCGTTAAAGCGGCCAGAACGCTGTGCGGTCGCCTGGTGCGCCGATGGGGCGAACCTTTATCCAATGGCGAAAATCGCGGCACAAGCGACATTCGTTATTCGTTCCCCCCTCCCGAGATTCTGGCTGAGGCCGATCTGAGCGGTCTGGGTCTCGTGCGAACCAGGGCTGCGGCCATCAACAGGCTGGCCACGGCCGTTTGTGAGGCCGAGGTTTCGCTGAAAACAGCCTCAGCCTTGGAGGAAGCCGTCGATGCATTGTCCGCCCTGCCCGGCATCGGGCCATGGACTTCGCAATACATCGCCATGCGCGCTTTAGGGGAAACCGATGCTTTTCCGGCCGGCGACCTAGGATTGCTGCAAGCGATCAAAAAAATTGAAGGAACCGCCGTGACGGAAAAACAACTCGAAAAATGGGCGGAGTCCTGGCGCCCCTGGCGTGCCTATGCCGCTATGTATCTTTGGAATAGTCTCGCATCTGAAAACGAATAAACGCTTATAAAACCAGAAAATAAAGCGTGAAAAAAACGAAAACGCTCAGGCAAAAAAATTCAGTACGTCAGAGCGGCTATGCTTCGACAGTCTGTCTTCAGTCGCCTGGCAGGATACAAAGATACTACGGGAGAAACTCATCAAAATCGGAGCAAAGGTGATCCACCATGCCAAGTAGTTCACTTTCCAGATGGCTGAGTTGGCCATTCCCAGAGAAATGTTCCGAACCATGCTCAAGCGAGTAGAGCGACTGCGACAAGCGCCCGATACGGGGTGAGTAGGAAGATTTTTCGATACAAAAGGAACCAGTGCTGTGGAAACCTCCAACAGAAGGAAAGATTACCAAATCACAATGAAAGCAAAAAATTGGATCGAAATATTGGAAAGTAGCAATTTTCTACGATCATGAATGTTCATCTGGGAAATCTCGGTTCAGATCTGTTTCAGGAGAGGAAATAAATACGCTAAGAAATACTATCAAAGAGAGCAAAATCAAACCGATCATGGCTAACCTGTCCTTGGTGCCACGACCGGAAAGCGCATCCTCAACAGAAAAGCAAATGGGGCCTTAACATCGGTTGAGCAATGCGTTTAAGTAAACGCCTAGTGCTGCACCTCACACCGATTGATCTGCGAAGCTCAATCGCCATTTTTAGCCTCACCGGCTTTCCCCAAGGGAAAAAATTCACATCCGGCACGGAATAATATCCAAGGCAAACAGTTCTTTCTAGCCCGGATATTTCGTAAAAAAAGTATCGTTGATATGCTTAACTGCTGATATACAGCAGGATAGATCAATAATTAAAGCAATATCAGCGATGACAAAAGGTAAACAATTAAAGCTACAGTTGACAAGGGTAAAAGGCCGCCGTGTGCGGGTTGATTTCAAGGGCGGAGAGGTTACTTCGGATGCCGGACTGCTTTTGATCCGGGAAGTGGATCGGCAGTTGGGCTTGACCGAACGAGCGGCCCGACAGTTAGTGGACAAACGGCAGAAGGGCAAAGTACGCCATGAGGTATTGGGGATGCTGCGGCAGCGCGTTTACGGGCTGGTGGCGGGCTATGAGGATTTGAACGACTTTGATACCCTGCGCCACGATCCATTGTTGCAAACGGTAACGGGGCGCATTGAAACGTTGGCCAGCGCGCCGACTTTGTGTCGTTTTGAAAACGGGCAGGATCGGCGGGCGGCCTTTGCGGTAAACGAGCTGTTGGTCGAACAGTTCATGGGCTCCTTTGCCGAGGAACCCGAAGAGATCATCCTGGACTTTGACGCCACCGACAATCCGGTGCACGGGCTCCAGGAGGGACGTTTTTTCCACGGTTATTATGATCATTACTGTTTTCTGCCGCTATATGTTTTTTGCGGTGATCAGCTGCTGGTGGCCTACCTGCGGCCGAGCAAGATCGATGCCAGCAAGCATGCCGGGGCCATCCTCAAATTGCTGGTTAAACGGATTCGCCAAAGCTGGCCCCGTACGCGGATTATTTGGCGCGCCGACAGTGGATTTTGTCGAGACCGGATACTCTCTTGGTGCGACCGCAACGAAGTTAGTTACATCGTGGGGATGGCTCGCAATGCACGCTTGCAGCAAGACGCCCAGCAGTTGCAAAAGCAGGCCAAAGAATGGTTCGAACTAAGGGGTAAAAAACAACGGTTATTCCAGGACTTCGTCTATGCTGCCGATTCGTGGCGATGGCTGCGGTTGGTCATCCATAAAGCCGAACACACCGCACAGGGGTCCAACCCGCGCTTCGTGGTGACGAACCTGCCGGGCGATCCCCAGGAGCTTTACGACAAGGGGTAGTGTATTAAGTAGGAATGGTGGCTAATTCTTGATTATATTGATGAATGAAAAGTCTCAGACAGGTTTCATGCATACTCTTAAGCTTGGAAAAGGAGAGGGTTTTGCGTGTGAAACGACCCAGTCGTTGGCGCAGGGTATTGTTCCATCGTTCCACATGGGCCGTTTCACCGGTTTCTTTTCCCACGGATCGGTTATGAGGAAAGACTTCATCATAAGTGCTCCAAAAGTCGCTGTAGGTGGCACATCTTTTGTAGGCCCGTGGCAGACGCTCGTAAAGTTCCCGGCAACGATACCAATCCCGAGGCCCAATGGCATAGGAGAGGATTTGACGGGTGCGTCGGCAAAGAGCGATCCAAACCCATTGGGCATCGCTCTTGCGCCCCACAAAAGACCACAGTTCGTCCAGTTCAATGACATCATGGCGGCGGGCCGCAAGAATCGTGCTTTTGAGCGGTCGCAGCGATTGTCGTTTTTTTTAACCAACTCAAAACGGTGTTGGGACTCACCCCGAAGGCGCGCTGTAAACCGCGTAGACTGCTGCGTTCCTGATAGACTCGAAGGATCATTTCTTTTTGCTCTTCGGTGTATTTCACTGTGGGGTTTTCGCGGCTTTGTTTACCACAATCATGGCAGCGGTAGCGCTGTTTATGGTTGGGCGTCTTGCCAAATTTAATGATATTTTCACTTCCACAGTGCCGACAATTAATAATTTTAGTAACCATGCACTAAGAATAAACTGCCTAACGCTATTTGTACAGCTAAAAATACAAAATAACATTCTTTTTTTATACACTACCCGACAAGGTATACTGTGGCCGCGGTGAAATGGAGAACCGAATCAAGGAACAGATGCAATTGTTCAGCGAGCGCACCAGCGCCCATCAATGGTGGGCCAATCAGTGGCGATTGCTCTTGTCGGCGCTGGCCTACACGTCGGCGCTGGCCTACACCTTGATGGAAGCCGGTAGTGTATAAAAAAAGAATGTTATTTTGTATTTTTAGCTGTACAAATAGCGTTAGGCAGTTTATTCTTAGTGCATGGTTACTAAAATTATTAATTGTCGGCACTGTGGAAGTGAAAATATCATTAAATTTGGCAAGACGCCCAACCATAAACAGCGCTACCGCTGCCATGATTGTGGTAAACAAAGCCGCGAAAACCCCACAGTGAAATACACCGAAGAGCAAAAAGAAATGATCCTTCGAGTCTATCAGGAACGCAGCAGTCTACGCGGTTTACAGCGCGCCTTCGGGGTGAGTCCCAACACCGTTTTGAGTTGGTTAAAAAAAACGACAATCGCTGCGACCGCTCAAAAGCACGATTCTTGCGGCCCGCCGCCATGATGTCATTGAACTGGACGAACTGTGGTCTTTTGTGGGGCGCAAGAGCGATGCCCAATGGGTTTGGATCGCTCTTTGCCGACGCACCCGTCAAATCCTCTCCTATGCCATTGGGCCTCGGGATTGGTATCGTTGCCGGGAACTTTACGAGCGTCTGCCACGGGCCTACAAAAGAAGTGCCACCTACAGCGACTTTTGGAGCACTTATGATGAAGTCTTTCCTCATAACCGATCTGACGTGTACTGGATTTGTTGGACACGGGATTCTCTTATATTCATTGTTTATTGATTAGTGTGTCAGGCGGCTTGTTTTGGTAAAGGGTTTTGTTTTCTCGTTGCCCCCCATGGGGGGCAAATATTTTCCTCGAATTGGACTGGGCTTTGGTAACTCAGAGAGGAATGTTTGCGATATCGGTTGTAGAAGATTTCCACGTATTCGAAGACAGTTGATCGCAGTTCGCGCTCGTCGGCAAAGTGGCGGCCTCGAATCGTGCTGGTCTTGAAGCGGCCGTAGAACGATTCCATGGCCGCGTTGTCGTAGCAGTTGCCTTGGGCGCTCATGCTCGGCTTCATGCCTAGTTCAGAGACCAGCCTCTGATAGTCGTCGCTGGCGTAGGGGCTGCCCCGATCGCTGTGATGAATAATCCCGGTGCGCAGTGTGCCGCGGGTCATGGCCGCGGCTTTGAGGGCCTTGCCAACCAGCTTCGCGTCGTTGTGGTTGGAAACGCTCCAGCCCAGCAGGCGTCGGCTGAACAGGTCCATCACCGTGGCCAAGTACATCCAACCGGCCAGGGTCCGTAGGTAGGTCGTGTCCGCCACCCAGACCTCGTCGATATGGGTCGGCTGGCCATGCTTTTTAAGCACATTGGGGCTGTAACCATAGGGATGGTTACTGTTGGTTTTTAATGGCTTAAAGCGTTTACTCTGGGTGCTTTTGATTCCCATTTCACGCATCAGACGCAGAGCCCGGTCACGGCCGCAATCGATGCCCTCATCATCCTTCAGATGGCGGTGCATTGGCCGATGCCCATAGCGGCCCTTGGCCTCTTTGTGTACCTTCAGGATCGCCCCCTTGATTCCCTCGTCCTCGATCCGCCGGGCCGAGGGCGCTCGGTGCCTCCAGCAGTAATAGCCACTGCGACAAATCCCCATCGCCGAGCATATTTCCTCGATCTTGAAGCGCCCCTCGTTGTCTTTGACAAACTGGTACTTCATTGTTCGTCCTTGGCAAAGTAGCCCACCGTTTTTTTTAGTATCTGGTTGATCCGCTCCGAGCGGCGCAGCTCTTTGCGAAGACGATCTATCTCGGCCGCCATCTCCTTCGGACTGCTCTGTCGCTTTGAGGTGGCTTCGCCCTGCTGATCGTCCAGATAGAGCCTCTTCCACCTATACAATTGGTTGGTGTTGACCCCAAGTTTGGTCGATACCTCGGTGGCGCTCAGACCATCGAGTATCATCAGTTGAACTGCCTCATTTTTGAACTCTATACTAAAGCGTCTTCTTCCCATGCTTCGATTCTCCATTTAGGAGAATCTCGTGTCCACTTTTTCCAGTGCACATCAATCCGTGGGAAAAGAAACCGGTGAAACGGCCCATGTGGAACGATGGAACAATACCCTGCGCCAACGACTGGGTCGTTTCACACGCAAAACCCTCTCCTTTTCCAAGCTTAAGAGTATGCATGAAACCTGTCTGAGACTTTTCATTCATCAATATAATCAAGAATTAGCCACCATTCCTACTTAATACACTACCATGGAAGCCATGCGCCGGTTAGCCTTAAAAGGGACGAAGTGGCCGCGGGCCCAATGCCACACCCTGCGGCTCAAATTAATCAAGATCGGAGCGGTCATCGTGCGCAACACCCGAACGATTCACTTTCACCTAAGTGAGAGTTATCCTTGGGCCAGTCTTTTCAACCATGCGGCCCGCCGATTGGTGCCAACCTAAAGGGTGCATTGGTGCTGCCCCCGGCACTACCGAACCAATGGGGGAAAGGGGGCAGTGTCTCTACACCCTGAAAAACACCTAAAAATCAAGACGATCTGCTCAAAATACAAAGAAATCCATCTCCAATAGCAATAACACGAGCCAGACTTTACCCTTCATGAAATATCCGGGCTAGAGGAAACAAAATGATTTATCCGAAAAATCGTTGGCTATTCTTCTGGCTGCTCCTGTTTGTGGCGGGACCGGTTATGTTTGTGGCCGGCAAAGAGAAGAAAATCATGGGCTTTGAGGTCGGCAATGCCATCATACCGCAAAAGGAGATTTTACGCGGTGGACCCCCCAAGGACGCTATCCCATCGATCGATTTGCCAAAATTTGTCGCTTCAGATGAAATTTCCCTTCTCACCGACCAGGAATTGGTTGTAAGTGTGACCAGCGGCGGGAAAACCCGCGCCTACCCTTTGCGCATCCTCAATTGGCACGAAATCGTCAACGATCACATTGGGGATGATTATTTTGTCGTGACCTATTGCCCTCTTTGCCGCACAGCCATGGTTTTTGATCGGAAATTTGGAGACGATATTCTCAGTTTCGGTGTATCTGGACTTTTATATAACAGCGACGTTTTATTTTACGACCGGGATTCGGAAAGCCTTTGGTCTCAGTTGGCCATGAAAGCTGTGGCTGGGCCGCGGGTGGGGATCCCATTGAACTGGCGGAGCCATGAAATCATGAATTGGGAAGCCTGGAAACGTAAGTATCCTATGGGCCAGGTTCTTTCTTTCGATACTGGATTCAATCGTGATTATTCAGCCAGTCCCTATGCCGGATATGTGAAAAGCAAAGCCTTGATGTTCCCGGTTCCATTCGAACGAAAAGAGTTGCCAAAAAAGACGTTGATGATCGGGCTTCTGGTCAAGGGCCGGGCAAAAGCTTATCAACTCTCACATTTTCCCGTGAATGAACGGATTACCGATGTGGTCAACGGGCAAAACATCTCCTTGTTTCTCAATCTGGACGATTTTCAATTTAAAGTTAATAATGCCGAAACGGCCGAGGAAATACCCACGGTTATGGTTTACTGGTTTGCCTGGCAGGCATTCTATCCCGAGACGGAAGTTTGGGGGAATTTTGAGGAACCGGTGCCGGACAAAATAAAGCGGTTAGAGAAGACCGGATCTTAAGGGCGCCAACTATCCATCAAACGATTTATTTCATTTTTCCAGAGAAGCTCTAATCTCCCTCATCGCCGAATGACGGGCGATTTTCCCCAGGGCCTTTTTCAGAAGTGTTTTTCCCGGTTCCATTTTAGGCCAGGGGGAAGCTCCCGAAGGATGGGGCAGAGGAATCGCGTCAAATGGATGTCCCAAATACTCACAAGCCCATTGTTTTCCCACTATTTTACTCATACCATGATAGGCCATAATCTGTTCGATGGCTAATTTCCCAACCGGTATAACGAGTGAGGGTCTCAATATTTTGAACTCTCTTTGCAACCAGCGGGAGCAATTGGCAATCTCATCGGAAGAAGGAACCCTGTCGCCGCCAGACGGGTTTTTGCCGGGAAAACACCGACAGGCCGCAGCCATATAAATCCGATTGCGAAAAACTTCTTCATTGAGGCCGCAACTTTCCTCAAACCATCGAAAAAGAGTTTTTCCGGCCGTCCAGGCAAACGGTTTTCCTATATGCGGTTCCTTCACCCCGGGGGCTTGTCCGACAAGCAGAACCTTACTTAAAATCGGGCCGCCGGAAACGGGTGTCGATTGCATTTGGCCGCAAAGCCGGCAATCCATGAGCGCATTAACGTGTTCTTGCAGACTGGCTAATGAAACTTTTTTTTTCATTATTGGTTGAAGTATAAAACCCCGGATTAATCGAAAGACCAGTAGGCTTCCTGGGTATATTCAGAGCCGGTAGAATTTAGGGTAGTGTATAAAAAAAGAATGTTATTTTGTATTTTTAGCTGTACAAATAGCGTTAGGCAGTTTATTCTTAGTGCATGGTTACTAAAATTATTAATTGTCGGCACTGTGGAGGTGAAAATATCATTAAATTTGGCAAGACGCCCAACCATAAACAGCGCTACCGCTGCCATGATTGTGGTAAACAAAGCCGCGAAAACCCCACAGTGAAATACACCGAAGAGCAAAAAGAAATGATCCTTCGAGTCTATCAGGAACGCAGCAGTCTACGCGGTTTACAGCGCGCCTTCGGGGTGAGTCCCAACACCGTTTTGAGTTGGTTAAAAAAAACGACAATCGCTGCGACCGCTCAAAAGCACGATTCTTGCGGCCCGCCGCCATGATGTCATTGAACTGGACGAACTGTGGTCTTTTGTGGGGCGCAAGAGCGATGCCCAATGGGTTTGGATCGCTCTTTGCCGACGCACCCGTCAAATCCTCTCCTATGCCATTGGGCCTCGGGATTTGTATCGTTGCCGGGAACTTTACGAGCGTCTGCCACGGGCCTACAGAAGATGTGCCACCTACAGCGACTTTTGGAGCACTTATGATGAAGTCTTTCCTTATAACCGATCCGTGGGAAAAGAAACCGGTGAAACGGCCCATGTGGAACGATGGAACAATACCCTGCGCCAACGACTGGGTCGTTTCACACGCAAAACCCTCTCCTTTTCCAAGCTTAAGAGTATGCATGAAACCTGTCTGAGACTTTTCATTCATCAATATAATCAAGAATTAGCCACCATTCCTACTTAATACACTATCGAATTTAGTTTGCTGGAATACAGGTTGATTCCCGTTACTTTGAAAGGGGCCGTTCCAAAATCCCGATGGTTCTTCACAAATTGATGGACCGCTCCCGAGGCCGCCTCCTTGCAGCGGGCCAGCGTGATATGGGGATGGAAGGCGCGTTTTTCCGGTTCCAATCCTATTTGAAACAAGGTGTCATCGAGTTTTTTCTTTAACTGAAACAACCTTGGATGGCCGCTGCCCAATCCTGCCCACAGAATAGCCGGGCAACCGCGATTGGGGAAGCAGCCCAAACCATTCACAGCGAGAAAAAAAGGTTCCACTTGAACACCTTCCAGTGCCTGCACAATCGCATTTTCTACCTCCCGGTCCGCATCACCTATAAATTTGAGGGTGAGGTGCATTTGACTCCAGTCATTCCACCGAAAACCTGGAAAGGTTTTATGCAGGTTTAATAAGGAAGAGCGAATGTGATCCGGCATGGCGATTCCCACGAAAAGCCGTTTGAGCCGATATTCGGAATCCCTTTCCATGCCATCTCGATGGTTTGTGGATTTGCCGGAGGGTGAATTAATTATCCCTCGTAACTGGTTAAAAGCTTAACCGCGGTTATCATGGCCGCATCTTTCTTGAGGCGTTCTTTGGGGTTGAGTTTGAGAAGCGCTTTGAGAAATTCCGGCGATTGTTCGATGAGGAAATCCGGTTTTAAGCCCTTGCTTTGCCAGGCGAGGCCTTTTGGGGTGTACATGGCCCCCGTGATAAACTTTGCACGGAAATCGTTCTTCAAGGTATAGGTTTTTTCAAATACGCCTTTGCCAAAAGTTTTCACTCCTATTATGAGGGCAATGGCATGATCCCTGAGGGCGCTGGAGAGGATTTCCGCCGCCGAGGCGGTCGCCTCATTGACTAAGACGGCAATTTTATAATCAAAAGGTTCCTTATTGGAAGATATGTAATTTTGCAGTTTTTTATCCCGCGTATAGGTGCGCAGCAAAATGCTTTTTTCGGGCAAAAAATGCTCGGCTGTGCGAACGGATTCGAGGAAAACTCCTCCCGAATTGTTTCTCAGGTCCAATATGATTTCCGTGTAACCTTGCTCGGATAATTCTTTTAATCGTTCCTTCAACCGGTTGGAAATATCGGTTGAAAAAGTTTTCATTTCGATCAGGACAAGGTTATCGGTTAGCGGGGTAATGATTAAGTTTTTATTGGCAAATTTTTTTCTCACCAGGCTGATCTCGAATACTTTAATATCGCGATTGACGGTTAAGAGGACCGGATCGCCTTCTTCGCCGTTCATGAGATCATTTATTTCGCCAATCGATCGGCCTTTAAGGGATTCTTCGTCGATTCGCAAAATCCTGTCATAGGGCATGAGGATTCCTTCGGCTGGGGAGCCGGGGAGAATTTCCGTAACGGTGAGGCTTCCCTCGCCCGCATTAAAATTACTTTTCACACCCAGAGACACCTGCACTCCGCTGAGGGAGTTGAATATTTTTTCATAATCTTCAGCCGTCCAGATGGCGGCCAGTTCGGGATTGTCCGGCGGAGAAATATGGCGCAACATTCCTTTGATAGCTGCCCAGTATAGCGCTTCTTCGGAAATTTCAGAGGAGTAGTAGTTTTCCAGGATAAGCGTTTTAATCTCCTCGAATGTTTCCGCCGCCTGCGGAAATTCATGCCCCAGACCGACATCAAATAGCGGATTAACCTCTCCCTCCTGGGCGAAGGAAAAAGAAGGAGGTATCGACAGGCAAATTCCGGCGGCAATTATATAAAAAATCATGCTGCGATAATGATACATTGAAGGGAAATCGAAAGCAAATAATCGGTTGCTTTTGAATTAGATCGCCAATAAGGTGGCAATTCTTATTCTGGATTAAGAAACGTTGTAGTCATGGCAAAACGCATCCTAACTGATAAACAACGGGTATGGCTGGAGGGGGAATTGAATGCCTGGTGCGATCAAGACATCATTTCCCAGGAGCAGGCTTCTGGCATTCTCGGTCAGTACGAAACGAGTATTGAAATATCTCAGCGCAAGCAGAATAGAATCGTTTTAACGCTTATGAGCTTGGCGGCGTTTCTGATCGGTTTGGCGGCTCTTTTGTTGATCGGCTACAACTGGCAGGAAATATCCCGCAATCTCAAGTTACTCATTATCTTTGGAGTCTTATTGGCTGTCTATGCCGGCGGTTTTTATCTTCGTTTTAATAGAAAACAACGACAACTATCCGAAGTGGCGTTTTTCCTCGGTAGTTTATTTTACGGAGCCGGCATTTTCCTGATTGCGCAAATATTTCACCTTAACGCTCATTACCCGGACGTTTTTTGGTGGTGGGCGCTGGGAGTTTTACCGTTTGCCCTTTGCCTCGATACGCTTTTGCTCCATGCCCTATTAGTTACCGTGCTGGCCATTTGGTGCGGGACGGAAGTCCTTCAATTCCAAAATAGCGGCGTATGGTTTTTTGGACAGGGGGCATTTATTCCCAACGGAGCATACTCCTTGCCGCTATTGGCCCTGCCGGGCATTTTATGGTCTTATCATAAAGAATCGGTTCGGACATTGGGGCTTTATGTTATGCTGATCGCCTGGTGGGTGATTCTGCAGTCATTTGCCTGGGACTTCGGTGAGAGCGCGGTATTTTTCATCGGCGCCGTGGGCGGTCTGATGCTGATAATCGCGCAGAGTCATGGCCCAGGAAGCCGATACGCTGAACCCTATCGTATTAACGGAGTTCTCCTATCGGCAGGTGTCCTATTGTTCCTGAGTTTCTACGATTTCAATGAAGAGATTCTTGGGAACTGGTCGGATTCCGCTGGTTCCGCGCAATTGCTTTTCATCTTAATATTCTCTGGGGCGATTATTTTAATTTGCGCGCTGTTCAAACATGCTGGATCGAGCGATTCAAAGCTTCTTGTTATAAATGTGAGGGATGTTGTTCAACGGCAGTGGCTGCCCGTTGGTTTGGTCTTTCTGATGGTTTTCACATTGCTTTGGAATCAAAGCATGGAAGAACCATTGCTTCCAACTATTTTAGCCAATTTCGGTATGATTTTTCTTGCCATCTGGTTAATGCGGACAGGCCTGTTGGCAGACAATGGTCGAACTTTTGCGGCCGGTGTCCTCTATTTTTTGCTATGGTCCGTGGTGCGTTATGTCGATCTGTTCGGCGACTTTGGAGGAATGCTTGGTGGGGCGCTTATCTTTTTCTACTGCGGCGCCCTATTATTTGGGTTGGCCTATTTTTGGCGCCATCGAAAGGTGAAATCTCATGACTGATCCAACCGTAGGCCAAAACCAGCCTCTAATCGCTGGAAATACCCGCATCATGAAGTGCATCAAATGGTTGAAAGAGCGGGATCGAACCTTCCTGGTGGTCTTTGCCGGATTCCAGTTTGTAGTGCTGCTGGCCATGATTTTCCTACGCCTCCTGCCATTGCTGACCGGTGAAACGATTTTACTGCGTGTAGCGCCTGTCGATCCGCGCGATTTTTTCCGGGGCGACTACGTGATACTCAGCTACGATTTCAGCCGGACGCCCAGAGAAGAAATCGAGGGGACTCCGCAACCGGGGTTCGGGGGAAAGAGGCAAGGCCAACCGGTTTATGTTTCACTAATTCTGGATGACGACGGCGAGCATTGGAAACAGGAAAAGGTGAGTTTTAACCTTCCCGACAGTGGTAAATATATCCGCGGAAAGTTTTCTGGAAGGAACCAAATAGATTTTGGCATAGAATCCTTTTATGTGCAGGAGGGAGAGGGGCGAAAATATGAAGAGGCCATTATCAACAGAAGCCTGTCGGCCAAGGTCTCTCTAACCAAGAGCGGAAAGGCTGTGCTGCAAGACCTCGTCATTGAATAATTTCCATCAAGGTATCCTCGTCAGGTATCAAATTAAATTATTAACACCGCCCGATTTTGGGATTTTAGCTGTCCCGAAAATGGGACGTTTATTTTCGGGAAGTTATTTGAGGAATTTAATGAAATTTGTAATATTTTGATATGCAAAGACTTGTATTACTCGTTACCTATATTGGCATTGGCACGGAAATTGTTTGAGCAAATGATTAGATTCCTTGCGTCAGCAGTCCATAGATCCCCATTAGCCCCATTCCGATTCACATATCCGCAGAAATTCATTCGCGGAGGGGATCGTTATTTGCCGAGTCTGTGGCAAAATCGAATAGAAAACCTCAAATAAATAAAACCCTTACCCTTAACAAATAATAACAATATGAATAAACTGATTAAAACCACTGTTTTCGGAACCAGCCTGTGCCTGCTATTGGCCGGGACCGGTTTGAACCAAGCTTACGGGCAAGCCCTGGAGGCGCCGCGCGTGAGCCAAAAAGGCAAGGTAAGCCAGCGTGTCGGCATAACCGACATCACTATAAAATACCACCGCCCCTCGGTTAATGACCGTGAGATTTGGGGAAACCTGGTTCCTTATAACGAAGGGAAACCTTTCCCATGGCGGGTCGGCGCCAATGAAAATACGGTCATTCACATTACCCACGGTGTGAAAATTGAAGGGCATGACCTGGAGGCGGGAGCTTACGGTTTACATATGATCCCGGCGGAGGACGAATGGACCATCATTTTATCCAAAAATTCCACTTCATGGGGAAGTTTTTCCTATAAACAGTATGAAGACGCCTTGCGGGTAAAAGTAAAACCGGAGGAAACGCACATGACGGAACTCCTGACTTTCTCGTTCGATGAAGTTAAAACCGCATCGACGGTCGCTTCCATAAGTTGGGAAAAGTTGAAGATTTCGTTCAATATCGAGGTCGATGTCCACCCTATCTTGGCTGAAAGTTTCAGTAACGAACTTAGCCCGGATATTTCATGAAGGGTAAAGTTTGGCTCGTTATTGCTATTGGAGATGGATTTCTTTGTATTTTGAGCAGATCGTCTTGATTTTTAGGTGTTTTTCAGGGTGTAGAGACACTGCCCCCTTTCCCCCATTGGTTCGGTAGTGCCGGGGGCAGCACCAATGCACCCTTTAGGTTGGCACCAATCGGCGGGCCGCATGGTTGAAAAGACTGGCCCAAGGATAACTCTCACTTAGGTGAAAGTGAATCGTTCGGGTGTTGCGCACGATGACCGCTCCGATCTTGATTAATTTGAGCCGCAGGGTGTGGCATTGGGCCCGCGCCCACTTCGTCCCTTTTAAGGCTAACCGGCGCATGGCTTCCATCAAGGTGTAGGCCAGCGCCGACAAGAGCAATCGCCACTGATTGGCCCACCATTGATGGGCGCTGGTGCGCTCGCTGAACAATTGCATCTGTTCCTTGATTCGGTTCTCCATTTCACCGCGGCCACAGTATACCTTGTCGTAAAGCTCCTGGGGATCGCCCGGCAGGTTCGTCACCACGAAGCGCGGGTTGGACCCCTGTGCGGTGTGTTCGGCTTTATGGATGACCAACCGCAGCCATCGCCACGAATCGGCAGCATAGACGAAGTCCTGGAATAACCGTTGTTTTTTACCCCTTAGTTCGAACCATTCTTTGGCCTGCTTTTGCAACTGCTGGGCGTCTTGCTGCAAGCGTGCATTGCGAGCCATCCCCACGATGTAACTAACTTCGTTGCGGTCGCACCAAGAGAGTATCCGGTCTCGACAAAATCCACTGTCGGCGCGCCAAATAATCCGCGTACGGGGCCAGCTTTGGCGAATCCGTTTAACCAGCAATTTGAGGATGGCCCCGGCATGCTTGCTGGCATCGATCTTGCTCGGCCGCAGGTAGGCCACCAGCAGCTGATCACCGCAAAAAACATATAGCGGCAGAAAACAGTAATGATCATAATAACCGTGGAAAAAACGTCCCTCCTGGAGCCCGTGCACCGGATTGTCGGTGGCGTCAAAGTCCAGGATGATCTCTTCGGGTTCCTCGGCAAAGGAGCCCATGAACTGTTCGACCAACAGCTCGTTTACCGCAAAGGCCGCCCGCCGATCCTGCCCGTTTTCAAAACGACACAAAGTCGGCGCGCTGGCCAACGTTTCAATGCGCCCCGTTACCGTTTGCAACAATGGATCGTGGCGCAGGGTATCAAAGTCGTTCAAATCCTCATAGCCCGCCACCAGCCCGTAAACGCGCTGCCGCAGCATCCCCAATACCTCATGGCGTACTTTGCCCTTCTGCCGTTTGTCCACTAACTGTCGGGCCGCTCGTTCGGTCAAGCCCAACTGCCGATCCACTTCCCGGATCAAAAGCAGTCCGGCATCCGAAGTAACCTCTCCGCCCTTGAAATCAACCCGCACACGGCGGCCTTTTACCCTTGTCAACTGTAGCTTTAATTGTTTACCTTTTGTCATCGCTGATATTGCTTTAATTATTGATCTATCCTGCTGTATATCAGCAGTTAAGCATATCAACGATACTTTTTTTACGAAATATCCGGGTTAGGTCCGTCCCCGGATTCAGTTGGCAGGGATGGAACCAGGCCGCTCAATATTCCCTGACCAACGATTACGATCTGGAACAGGGCTTGAAATGGGCGGAACAGGCCTTGACCAATCAATTCGCTGGCGACAGGAATTTCACCACTTTAAGAACCAAAGCCGACCTACTGGCCAAGATGGGGAAAATGGAAGAGTCAACGGCGCTGATGGAAGAGGCCCTGCCCCTAGGGAAAGTTGGAGAAGTTCATTTTTATGGACGTTCCCTCATCACCGCGGAAAAATTCGACGAGGCGCTTGAAGTGTTCAAATACAACAAAGACAAACATCCTGACGACACATTTACCGTTTGGGTGGGATTGGCCCGCAGCTACCAGGCCCTGGGAGAAAAAGAGAAAGCCATTGAGCACTGGAAGGTGGCCATCGAGGGCGCCACCGAACAGCAAAAATCCTTTTACAAAAACATCCTCGCAAAACTGGAAGAGGAAGAATAATCTGATACTTGCCAATGTGAAAATTTAAGCTGCAACGGCGCGATTAATTGACAGCGAATATAAATATTAAAGCAAGTTGGAGGATTGATTCGATGAAGAAAGCCATTATTCTAAAACTTATCCTGTTGTGGACCCTCTCCATTTCAGGATTTCAATCGGCGGCAGGACAGGTGGAAACGCCTCGGCCCAGCCTTACGGCATCCCTTACTCAGGAAGTGGGTTTTGGAACGGTCAAAATCGAATATTCCCGCCCGCACATCAGGGGCCGCACGATTTATGGCCAACTGGTGCCGTTTGGCGAACTCTGGAGAACCGGCGCTAATTCCTCGACCAAAATCTCGTTCAGCCAGGACGTAACCTTGGATGGCCATGCGGTTCCGGCCGGGGATTACGCCTTGTTTACCATACCGGGAAAGGAAGAATGGACGATCATCATCCACAAGGACACCTCATTCGGCGGCACCGGCGGTTACGATGAAGCGAATGACCTGGTTCGTTTTACGGCCAAACCGGAAAGAACCTCCGAATTGGTGAAAAGTTTCACCATTGAGCTTGCCGATGTGACCTCCAAATCAGCCGTCATCCATCTTGCCTGGGAGAGAACCCTGGTTCCCATCCATCTGGAGACGGATACCGATGCGCAGATTATTGCCCAGATCGAAAAATTCGCGAAAAACCCACAAGCTTCGCTCTTTGGCAGTTATGCCAGGGCGGCCGGTTACTATCTGGAAAACGGCAAAAATCTCGACCAGGCATTGGGGTGGGCTGACAAAGCTCTCGAAATAAACCCCGAATCCCTTGTCGTCCTCCACTACAAAGCCGGTATTTTGGCGGCCATGGGAGACTCCGAAGAAGCCGCCGAGTTTGCCCGGAAGTCCCTCGCCAAATCGCGGAAATTCAACGCCACTGGCTGGGTTATGAAAAACGAGGAGCTATTAGCCAGGATACAGAGGTAGCCTCATCCAATTAGTGCGCTACATTTCAGGCGTTGCTGCAAACGCCTTGCGCAGCTTATGTCACCATTCATCGGAAATACCTTTCCGGTAGGACCTTTCCGGTAGGCTCAATTTTTGCTGTTGCTGGCTCTTGGCAATCCAGAGAAACTCATGAATACTTTAAACCAAAAACCAAAAATGCCCCGTTACTTTATATTTTTCCGATTCTTTTTCCAAATTTTCATTCTTTGCGCGATGCTGCTGACCGTTACCAGGACTGAGGCGCAAGTCCCGCACAAACCCAACGCAGCGGAAATTCAGCTCGCTCTCAAGAAGTTGAATGTGCTCTCCGGGGCTCTCTATATCGGAGCCCATCCAGATGATGAAAATACCGGATTGATAGCTTACCTCTCCCATGGGGCTCTCTCCCATACGGCTTATCTCTCATTGACGAGGGGAGACGGGGGCCAGAACCGGATCGGCCCGGAAATCAGGGAGCTTCTGGGCATCACCCGGACCCAGGAACTACTGGCAGCCAGAAGGATTGATGGGGGGCGGCAGTTCTTCAGCCGGGCCAACGATTTCGGTTACTCCAAGCACCCCGATGAGACGTTCAACATCTGGGACAAAGAAGCCGTCCTGGCCGATGCCGTGTGGGTGATCCGTAAATTTCGGCCCGATATCCTCATCACCCGGTTCCCCGTTTGGCCCGGCAAGACGCATGGGCAGCACACCGCCTCCAGCATCATTGCGGAGGAGGCTTTTGCGGCGGCAGGCGATGCGGAGCGTTTTCCAGAGCAATTGGAATATGTGCAACCTTGGCAGCCAAAGCGCTTGCTCTGGAACACATCGCGTTTCTTTTACCGCAACGGCAGTGAATTCGAGGAGGCCGGATTGGTCACGGTGGATATCGGTGCCTACAACTCGCTTTTGGGCAAATCGTATTCCGAAATTGCCGCGGAAAGCCGCAGCATGCACAAGAGCCAGGGCTTCGGCTCCTCCTCGCGAAGGGGAGAACTGATCTCTTACCTGAAACATACCCTGGGCGATAAAGCGGAAAAATCGCTTTTTGATGGAATTGACACCAGTTGGGGCCGGCTTCCAGGGGGAACCGCCGTTGGAGCCCTTCTGGAAAGCGCTTACGGAGAGTTCGAGCCGGAAAACCCCGCCGCAATCGTTCCACTGCTCTTAAAGGCTCGTAGTTCTATCCTCGCTTTGGGTAAGAGCTATTGGCAAAAGGTCAAGCTGGAAGCGCTGGACAAAGTGTTGGCTGCTTGCCTGGGTCTCTACCTGGAGGTAAAGGCGAGCGACTACTCGTCAGTTCCCGGAGGTTCCCTTGAGTTAACGTTTGAGGCCGTCAACCGTTCCGGAACTACCGTGACCTTGAACAGCCTGCAACTTTCATTTTCCGGGGAATCCGTCGAAATCGATCAATGGCTGGAAAACAACATCGGTTACAGCCATACGCTGGAAACAAACCTTCCGGTGGAAATGTCTTTGTCCCAACCTTACTGGCTGGCGGAAGAGGGCACATTGGGCATGTTTGAGGTGAAAAACCAGGAAAGGATTGGCTTGCCTGAGAATCCGCCGGCAGCATCGGCCACATTTTCCCTCGATATCGCCGGGCAGACGGTGGAATTCATCCGTCCAGTGGTTTACCGGTGGAACGATCCGGTGAAAGGCGAGCAATACCGGCCCTTCGAGGTCGTGCCGGAGGTTTCCGTTAATTTTTCGGAAAAGATTCTGCTTTTTGCCAATGGCCAACCAAGGCGCATCGAAGCGAATGTCCTGGCAGGGAAAGCGGGCATGGAGGGCGACGTGCGCCTGAGAATGCCGGAGGGTTGGCGGAGCGAACCAGAGGCTGCCTCCTTCCGTTTGACCGAGAAAGGGGAGCGGGTGACGGTTGCTTTCGATATCTATCCGCCCACCGCGCCCACCGGTCAGTCTGTCGGCCAAATGAAAGCGGTCGCTCGCGCAGGAGAGCTGGAATTTACACGAGGGCTGGTGCGGATCGAATACGATCATATTCCGGTGCAAACGCTATTCCCGGAGGCTTCCGCCCGCTTGGTTCGTTTGCATATCGAAAAAAGGGGCAACCTGATCGGTTATATTCAAGGCGCGGGAGACGAAATTCCGGGGGCCCTTCGGCAAATTGGCTACCAGGTTGAAGAATTGATGGAAGATGAGATGGACCTGCAAAACCTGAAGCGGTTCGATGCGGTCATAATGGGTGTGCGGGCTTACAACACCCTCGATAATATCCGTTTCCACCAACCGAATCTTTTTAAGTATGTGGAAGAGGGCGGTGTGATGATCGTCCAGTACAATACCAACCACCGATTGAAGGTGGATGAGGTTGCCCCTTACCCCTTAAAACTTTCCCGCGACCGGGTGACGGTGGAAGAGGCCGAGGTGAGAATCCTCAAACCGGACCATCCTATTCTCAATGTTCCCAACAAAATTACGGCTGAGGATTTCGAGGGTTGGGTGCAGGAGCGCGGGCTCTATTTCCCCAGCGAATGGGATGACCGGTTCGAGGCCCTGCTTTCCAGCAACGATCCGGCCGAGCCGCCCAGGGACGGAGGTTTGCTGGTGGCGGCTTATGGCAATGGTATTTACATTTACACCGGATATTCATGGTTTCGGGAACTGCCGGCCGGAGTGCCCGGGGCTTTCCGCATTTTCGCCAACCTGATTTCGGCCGGGAAATGATTTCTGGATGCTGGATCATGCTTCAAGTGTCCCAAAATTGTGCAGGTGGGAAATAATCTGAGAGTTCAAACACTCTGAATCACCGGGAACAGCATTATGTGGCGAGAATCATCCGATAATGACAATGGCGATCCCAATGGGAAACCGCCCTTCCTTCCGAGTTGGGCGGCCGTTTACGGTGTTGTTCTGGGTATTCTGGCGACTCTCATAGCCCTGTTTCATTTGTTTACCGTAATTTATCGATGAGCAGCCTGGATTTCATCGTCCTGGTCGGCACACTTTTTTTTATCGCCGCCTACGGGGTCTGGAAAACACGCGGAAGCAAGAGCCTGAAAGGCTACCTGAAGGGCGGCAACAGTATGAAATGGGGCGCCATCGGCCTTTCCGTGATGGCTACCCAGGCCAGCGCCATCACCTTTCTCTCAACGCCAGGGCTGGCTTATGAGAGCGGCATGGCTTTCGTTCAAAATTACTTCGGACTGCCCCTGGCCCTGATTATCATTTCAGTCGTTTTCATTCCCATCTATTACCGCCTAAAGGTTTATACCGCCTACGAATTCCTGGAATCGCGTTTCGACCTGAAGACAAGGCAACTGGGGGCTTTTTTGTTTCTCGTCCAGCGCGGATTGGCTGCTGGCATAACCGTTTACGCTCCGGCCATTATTGTTTCCACCATCCTGGGCTGGGACCTCAACCTCACCATCCTGATGGTGGGGATTGTGGTTATCATTTATACCGTTACGGGGGGATCGAGGGCGGTCAGCCTGACCCAGAAATACCAGATGGGAGTCATCATGGTGGGAATGATGGTGGCTTTTTTCATGGTAATATTAAAATTTCCTGAAGGCATCAGTTTCGGCGAGGCGGTGGCGGTGGCGGGAAAAATGGGTAAGCTGGAGGTGGTCGATTTTTCTTTCGATATCAACAAGCGTTACACCTTCTGGTCGGGGATGTTTGGCGGTTTTATTCTGGCCCTTTCCTATTTCGGCACGGATCAATCGCAGGTGCAGCGCTACTTGACCGGCAAAAATATTACGGAAAGCCGCATGGGGCTGATGTTCAATGCCGTTTTGAAAGTCCCCATGCAGTTTTTCATCCTCTTTGTCGGGGTGATGGTTTTTATTTTTTATCAATTCGAGAAACCACCAGTGTTTTTCAAGCAAACGGCCATGGAGTCCGCTTATGAGTCGTCCATCGGGAATGAGTTGAGGGTCTTGGACGACTCCTATACGGAAGTCTTCGCCGAAAAAAAGGAGAGCATAAACACCTTGATTGAGGCCATGAAAACGGGCCGGGAAGCAGATATAGAGATGGCCAGCAGCGAGCTTATGGTCATCGATGGCAAAGCCGGACAAATTCGTAATGAGGTGAAAGCGCTCCTGGTCAAGACCGATCCAACCCTGGAGACCAAGGATTCCGATTACGTTTTCCTCACCTTTATCCTCAACTACTTGCCCCACGGAGTCATCGGCCTGCTCCTGGCGGTCATTTTTTGCGCCGCCATGTCCTCGACCGCTTCTGAACTTAACGCCCTGGCCTCGACCTCAACGGTCGATTTTTACAAGAGGATTATCCATAAAAACGGCAGCGAGCGCCATTATGTGCTGGTTTCCAAAATATTGACCGCATTCTGGGGCGGTGTGGCCATATTTTTCGCCATGACCGCCTATCTGGTGGAAAACCTCATCGAGGCCGTCAACATCCTGGGATCCATCTTTTACGGGACCATCCTGGGCATTTTCCTGGTCGCTTTTTTTGTGCGATTCATCAAAGGCAACGCCGTCTTTTTCGCCGCCCTCATATCTGAATCCCTGGTCCTGTTCCTCTTTTACAACACCGACATCGGCTACCTCTGGTACAACCTCATCGGCCTGGCCGGAGTCATCATCTTCGGCCTCTTCCTGCAGGTCGCGCTCCCCCGGCGCTGGAAGGGTTAATATGCAATTGGTTGAAGTTGTTACATTAAACTTTAATTCTGGTCCGATTTAAGATAGACGAACATTCATGCCAATAAAATTAGACGCGCTCGATTTATCGAAGGAATATCCTCGCAGCCCACGGGAACTGCTGGGTGGCTACGTCATCGCCGGACGCACCCTGGACAAATGCCGCGCCGTTATTGCCGGGACCAACGATGATTATCATTTCGATTGTCCGCTGGATAACTTTTTTTTGTCTTTCGCCGAGATCAAAGTCGAAGATTTCAAGGCTTATGTCGCCACCGGGGCGACGGATGAAGAGGTCGCCGACTGGATTAAGGAACATGCCAAGGAGCGTCAGCAGCAGGAAATCATCCAATGGAACAATACCATGCGGGATAAACGTCTCAGCGAGATGCCGATCGAACTGCAGGAATTTCTCGAGACCTATATTCCTGAATTCATTCCCAAGGGTAAGGTTATCCGTGTCTGGTTCGATGTCTAATACCAAATCGCAAAAGGATTGATAAAGATTAAAAAACAGCTATAAAGGCGGAATGAGAAGATATATGGGAACCGATGAAGACCGTGAACGTATCAAGAAATTGCTCAACAAAGAGGCTGTCGGCTGGCGTAAAGAGCGTTTGGTGGCATTAAAAATGGGCTTCCAGCCGCACCACAGCATTGATGAAATTGGAGCCATCGTGGGCCGAGGCAAAGCGACGATCCAGCGTTGGTTTGACAAATATCGTGCTGCAGGGCTCGGGGCGGTGCTTACACGCGCCTACAAAGGCGGGATCAAAAGCCGTTGCGACAAAGAGGTGGAGGCCTTCTTGCTCAATGGTTTGAAGGTCGCGCGCTGGAACACAGCCGTTCAGGCGGGGCAAGAGCTGGAGCGACATTTCGGGCGCTCCTTCGCCTACAAGACGGTGTGGCGATGGCTAAAAAAATGCGCCGGGGTGCTTCGAGTCCCTCGGCCCGTGCATGAGAAACGGGACTCGACAAAAGCGGAAGCGTTCAAGCGAGACTTTTTTAAGATCCTCCAGGAGCTTTCCCTCACCCGAGGCAATCGGGTTCGGGTGTGGTTTGCCGATGAAAGCCGTTTTGGTTTGCTTCCGGTGTACCGCCGGTGCTGGACGCAAAGAGGGCTTCGGCCGCACAAAAAATATCAGACAAGATACCAGTGGAGCTACTGTTACGGAGCCCTCGACGTGGTCAACGGCGAGATGGTATGCATCCAAACCCCTAGCACGAATCTACAGTGGACGGAGGCTTTCCTCCAACAGATCAAAAAGCAATATCCTGAGGAGGAACATGTGGTTGTATGGGACGGGGCAGGCTTCCATCCGCACGACTCGGAGCACCCCAACGTCCCCCCGGGCATACATATCGTGAATTTGCCGCCGTATAGTCCTGAACTCAACCCGATTGAAAGACTTTGGGATATGATACAGGATCAAACGGCCAACAAACTGTGGCCGAGCATTGAGCGACTCGAAGAAGTCGTCGCAACCCATCTCAAAGACTGGTGGGAGGACACTGAAAAAGTCCTCTCTTTAGTTGGCGGAGGCTGGCAGCACATTCAAGCAAACGCTTCTGCCAAATAACTTATTATCATACCTAATGAGATTTGGTATAAGACATCGAAGAGGGGCGGCTCTGACCCGCTTCGAACGACGCTAAAAATAAAACCTGAGTTCGGCAAAAAGGGCTTTTTCCTTTTTTTGCAAGTCGATCCAATGATTTTTCAGTTTTGTGAATTCCCGCGAATGGGCGGTTTCTTTTTGGAATACCATTTCCTCAGTTTTCGGATCGAGATTCCATAGACCCCAATCTTCCTCCAGAATGGAAAGCATGGCCAACTGGACATTAAAGTTTTGACGTTTGGCCAGCATGATTTTTCGCCAATGGATCCTCAGTTCGCCCAGAAAGGAGAGCCCGCCATAAACCAGTTCACGCTCGATTTTCCAACCTTCCACTTCTTTTTCATCCATTTCCCCGGCATAGAGCCAATTGTGTAAACGCCGGGGAAAAACCGGTACGGTAAAGAGGGCGCTTTAAAACCGGTACGCTTATCCTAGAAAGGAGGAGTGTATCGAGATATGAAGCAATGGACAAGAGTGCGGCACAAAGTGCTGCGGGACAAGCAGAGCAAGCGCTCTGTAATGCGAGAAGAGGGACTGCACTGGGAGACCCTGGGAAAGATGCTGGCCTATTCCCAGCCGCCGGGATACCGGCGCAAGAAGAGGCGAGAGCGCAAGATCGATCCGTATGTGGGCTGGATCGAGGAGGTGCTCAAAGCGGACCGGAACGTGCCCAAGAAGCAGCGCCATACGGCCAAACGGATCTACCAGCGTTTGGGTCGGGAGAAGGGCTACCAAGGGGGCTACACGGCGGTCAAGGAGGTGGTGGCCGAGCTGCGAGCGAGGCGGCGGGAAGTGTTCGTGCCGCTGGAGCACCGCCCCGGGGAGGGACAGGTGGACTTCGGTCATGCCCTGGTGAAGGAGGCGGGGCAATTGCGTAGGCGGCCATTTTTTGCCATGAGCCTGCCCTACAGCGATGCCTTTTTCGTGCAGGTGTTCGAACGGGAGTGCACGGAGAGCTTCTGGGAGGGGCACCTGCGAGCTTTTGAGTTTTTCGGGGCGGTGCCCCGGCGCATCAGCTATGACAACTCGAAGGTGGCGGTGGGTAAGATTATCGGTTCGCGTGAACGCAAGCTGACCGACGGGTTTCTGCAGCTACAGAGCCATTACCTGTTCGAGGAACACTTCTGTCTGCCCGCCCGGCCCAACGAGAAGGGCGTGGTCGAGGGGATCGTGCGTTATGCCCGGGCCAACTTCCTGGTACCGGTACCGCAGGTTCGGGACCTGGAGGAACTCAACGCAAAGCTGTTGGAGGCATGTGAGCGGGACATGGAGCGTAAATTACGCGGGAAAAGGGCGGTGAAAAAGGAACTGCTGGCCGAGGAGCGCGCCGTCATGCTGGCGTTGCCGCCCATACCCTTTGAAGCGAGCCGCAAACGCTCGACCTGCGTCAGCAGCCTCTCGCTGGTGCGCTTCGAGTGCAACGACTATTCGGTGCCGGTGCGCTGCGCCCACCATCCGGTGGTGGTGGAAGGGTCCTGTCGGCAGGTGGTGATCTTCTGTGGGGGCCAAGAGGTGGCCCGGCACCGCCGCATTTGGGATAAAGAGCAAGTCTCTTTCGAGCCGGTGCACTACCTGGCTTTGCTGGAGAAAAAACCGGGCGCTTTGGACTTCGCCCGCCCACTCTCGGGCTGGCAGTTGCCGCAGTGCCTGCAGGTCCTCAGACGCCGGCTCGAAAGCCAATGCGGGGGCGAAGGCACCCGGGAGTATATCCGGGTGCTGCGGCTGTTGGAGAAACACCCCATGGCGGCCTTGCAGCAGGCCGTCGTCTCGGCCCTGCGGGTGGGGGGACTGACTCGTGAGGCCATCGCCCAGTATCTCTATCCTCAGGAAGACTACGGGAGCAGAACCTTCCGGCTGGACGGCCATCCACACCTGCGTCACGTCCGTGTGGCCGCCCCTGACCTCGGTGCCTACAGCGAACTGCTCAAGATTCCAGGAGGGGCTTTATGAAGGAAGAAAAAAACCAGCTGCTGTTACACCATCACCTCAAGAAACTGAAGTTGCCCACCATCCTGCGCGAATGGCCGGCGGTGGCCGCGGCTTGTTCCCGGGACCGGCTCGATTACGCCGCCTTTTTGTTGCATCTGGTCGAACGGGAGCTCATTGAACGCGAACAGCGGGCCGCCCAGCGGCGGATCAAAAACGCCCGTTTCCCCGTGCTCAAGACCCTCGAGAGCTTCGCCTTTGAAGCGCAGCCCTCGATCAACGAAGCGCTCATCCGAGAGCTCATGCGCGGGGAGTATGTCGACCAGCGCGAAAACGTGCTGCTCCTCGGTAACGCCGGTACCGGTAAAACGCACCTGGCCACCGCCCTGGGCTTTGCCGCCTGTGCCCAGGGCCGGCGGATCCGTTTCTTCGGGGTCACCGCCCTGGTTACCCATATGCTCGAGCAACGCGACAACCACGACCTGCAGCGCTTCATGAAGCAACTCGAAAGGCTCGACCTACTCATCCTCGACGAACTCGGTTACGTCCCTTTTTCCAAGACCGGTTCCGAACTGCTCTTCGACGTGGTCAGCCGCGCTTACGAGCGCACCAGTCTCATCGTCACCACCAACCTGCCCTTTGAGAACTGGATCGAAGTGCTCGGTTCCGAACGGCTCACCGGAGCTCTGCTGGACCGACTCACCCATCGGGTGCATATCCTCGAAGCCAACGGGCAAAGCTACCGCTTGCGCGATGCTCGACGCCGTCGCCGTGGCACAAAACAATAAACGCCTTGGGCCCGGCTCGTCGGCCTCCGGCCTCCTCACCGACCCCAAGCCAATCCCCAAAACCAACTCCCAAACCCTAAACCTTGACGTACCTGCAATTACTAACCTAAACCTTATTCCAAGCGTACCGGTTTTACCCCGACCCCCGTACCGGTTTCATCCCGGCGTTTACACAATTGAGGTTCTTTTCAAATTCCTCCAACTCCAGATGGCTTTGCAAAAGATTCCCGAGGGACTTTCTTTTTTGCGCAAGATCGCCTGAATCCAACGTGTGGCCGAGTTTGGTAAAATCGTTCCCGGCATTGGTTCGCAGTTTTTTTTCGTAATCGACCACCAAGGGTTTGAGGCCTTCCAGGACCGTTATGCGGGCAGCAATGATGCCATTTTCATCGCCTTTGAGTTCCTTCAATCCGGGTTTCAGCAATTTCAGAATTTCGTCGAAATAATAATCGTCATGGGGAGAGTGTCCTTCTTCTTCGAGGAAACTCCTGCGCTCGATCAGGTATTGACGAACGGCGTCATTAAAAATTTCCGACCGATAGGCAAAGAGGACTTCGTTGTCGCCTGATTTGCTTTGAAAATAGAGTAGCAAGAAAATGCAAAAAGCGAGGGCTGCGCTGGCCAGAGCCGGTAATTTTTTTCCTTCCAATTTCATTATGGGAAAACCATGACAATGCTTTGCCCGAATTGGGGCTTAATGGACTCAGCCAAGGTTAAAAAACTGTCGGGAATTGGCTGTTGTCCGGCGGGCGAATTCTTCTTTGTCCAGGTTAAATAGATTAGCGCAAAATTCCGCCGTATGGCGAACGAATGCCGGCTCGTTGCGTTTTCCCCGCATGGGAACGGGCGCCAGGTAGGGAGCGTCTGTTTCCACCATGAGGGCATCCAGGCCCTGGGCTAGTAGGGCCTCGCGAATATCGCCGGCATTTTTATAAGTAACGATTCCTGTGAATGAACCGCGACCGCCTCGTTCATTAAGAAGGCGTATTTCCTCAGGCCCGTCTGCGAAACAGTGAAAGACGATTCGAGACCAGTCGGCGTCCGCTTCATCAATGACCTTCACACATTCGTGAAAGGAATTTCGAGAATGCACAACCACAGGGCAATTCATGCTGGAAGCCAATTTCAGTTGTTGCTTAAACACGAGAACCTGGCGCGATTTTACTGCCTCCGCATCTTGCGCGGTCTTGGGCAAATGAAAGTGGTCGAGGCCAATTTCGCCAATCCCCACATGAGCGGGATCGCCATTCAAAAAAGACGGCAGGCAGGCAAGCTGCTCTTCCCAATCTTCGCCGATATCGGTGGGGTGAAGCCCTATGGTATAGGAGATTATGGAGGGGTATTGGGCGGCCAATTGGCGGTTGATTTCCCAATCCTTTTCACTGGTGCCAATGGTGACTATCCGTCCGACACCAGCCTCGGCGGCATGTTCGAGAATTTCCTCAAGGCATCCTTTGCGGTAAAAATTTGCCAGGTGGCAATGACTATCGATCAGCATGGTAGAAATTTTCACGTATATTTAGTTTGAATCCTGGCTCGTGGCAAGATTGCCTGTGCTAAATAAAATTTATTGCGATGGAAAATGTGATTATTCTTGGAACCGGCTGTGCGGGATTAACCGCCGCCATTTATACCGCCCGGGCCAATCTGAACCCGCTGGTGCTGGAGGGTGGCCAACCGGGCGGTCAGTTGACGACTACTTCCGAGGTGGAGAATTTTCCCGGATTCCCAGAGGGTATCGACGGTTATAACCTGATGGACAATCTGCGAAAACAGGCGGCCCGGTTCGGTGCCCGCACACAGTTCGATTCGATTGTGAGAGTGGATTTCAGCGGACCGGTAAAAAAATTTTATTCCTCCAGCAAAACCTATGAAACGAAGGCCGTGATTATTTCCACGGGGGCTTCTCCACGCTTAATCGGAGTTCCCGGTGAACAGGAAATGTTTGGCGGCAAGGGCGTGACCACATGCGCCACCTGCGATGGGGCTTTTTACCGGGATATGGATGTTGTGGTCGTGGGCGGTGGCGATTCGGCCTGCGAGGAAGCTCTTTTTTTAACCCGCTTTTGTTCCAAAATCAGCCTTATCCACCGGAGGGACGAATTAAGGGCCTCCAAAATAATGGCGGAACGAACCTTGCAGCAGGAAAAGATTATTCCTGTCTGGAATACCGTGGTGGAAGAGGTACTGGCCGATGAAGATGGGAAAGCCCGCGGGGTAGCTGTCCGCAATGTGGTGACGGGAGAAACCGCCGAGATACCGGCCAAAGGTGTATTTTTGGCCATCGGACACACGCCCAACACACAGCCATTGGACGGCGTTCTGGATTTGGACGGAAATGGTTACCTGGTTCCCCAGCCCAACAGCATGGTGCGCACTTCCATTCCCGGAGTCTATGCCGCTGGCGATTGCGTGGACCACGTATACCGTCAGGCCATCACCGCCGCGGGAATGGGCTGCCAGGCTGCCATCGAAGCCGAGCGCTGGCTGGCGGAACAAGCCTTCTCCGGCTGAAAGTGGAAATCAAAAATCCGTTCAGCGTAGCGGGATCGGGCTGCGCCATAGGCGAATGGGCAGAAGACCAGCGCCGATAATTATCATTTGGCTGCACACAAACATTAAAAGCCAAAAGGTGGCCTTGTCTATAAATCCGTATGCGTGGAGGCCCACCCCCAGCATGTTGGTGCCGAACCAGGACCAGCATGTGACGACATTGCCGAAAACGGCCAGGCACATGATGCCGCGTGGCCCTGTTATCTTTCCCCAACGGCAATGCAGCACCAAGGCGTTCCAGACGACGATCATGAGGGCGCCGTTTTCCTTGGGGTCCCAGCCCCAAAACCGGCCCCAGGACTGATCGGCCCAGATTCCTCCCAGGACGGTTCCCACAAAACTAAAGAGAAGGGCAAAGCATACGATGCCGTAAACCATACCATTGAGCCCTTGGGCCGTGGTTTTGTCGAGGCCACGCGTGAGCAGGCCACGAAGAATGTAAATGATAGCCAGAGCGCCGGCCAGGAAAGTCGCCGAATAGCCCATAGTGACGGTGACGACATGTGTAGCCAGCCAGAAATTGGAGTCCAGCACAGCGCGCATCATTTCCATGGTGTCTCCGCTTCGGGACAGGTTATGGGCTATGACGAGGGTGGAAAACCCGATCATCCCGGCCACCGCGGAACCGATCCCGTTTTTGTAAATGCGCTCCAGGATGATGCTTAAAAGAACTGCCACGAGGCCGACAAAAACGGCGGACGAATACAGATTGGTGACTGGGGGACGGCCCTGTATGATCATCCGGGCCAAGAGCCCGATTGTCTGCACGGAAAATGCCAGCAGGAGCAGCCTATAAGCGGCCCGGTTCAAGGTCCCGGGCCAGCACAGCCAGGATATGGCCGCCACAAGGAAAACCATCACATAGAGAACGCTGCTGAGGTAGAAAGGTTCAAACTGGTTCAGGAAATATTCGGATCTACCATAGCGATAATGGTTTTTCGACCGCCTTTTCAGCTCATCTTTAAGCGATGTGAGGACGGTATTGAAAGTGGTTGCATCGTCCGCCTTATAAGCATCCGACAGCCGGGCATAATAAATCACGGACGGATCAATCTGTCCGGTCCTAATGACCTGGACCAGGCTTTCACCGATGTTTTCCCAGCTTTCCGGGCCGTCCTGTGGAGCGGGCGGGGGAATGATTTTTAAAGATGCCGTTTCCGATATGGAACGATAACGGCTGACAAAATACAGGAAGCGGTCGAGCTTGACTTTATCGTGTTCTTCTCCCGCTTGCTGTTTATCCAGCTCTTCGCTGCCTTCTTCTATGGCGGTTTGATAGACGTGGTATTCGTGCTCGATGCCAGTGATTGCGTCGGGCGGGGAAATGCTGTGGGCCAAGCGGTAATAAACATTGAGGGCATTCAAGAGATTGATAGTGGCCCGCTCGTAGGCGGACCTTAATTGTGCCTCCTCGTTGACCAATTGACCCTGCCTTTGGATATCCTCGATATAGGGGCGTAAATCATCAAAGGAAAACAGAAAGCGGATTTTTTCCGCCTCCTCGATGCCCAGGCCGATCATCCCCAATAATTCCGGATTGGTGATGTAGAAAACATTCCTATGGTCGGCTTTTTGAGGATTAAAGGTAAGTTCCATGAGCCACTCAATGGCGGATACTTTTCCCCGTGCCTCATTGCGATAGGTCTGCTTTCTGCTCAACAGGAGCAATGCATTGCGGGCTGCGCTGTCCAGCGGCTTGAGACGGCCTCCCTCCAGCGTGGGCAGGGTGGCAAAATCCTTGACATTAAAATCGCCGCTATAGCGGGCGGGGCGCAAACCGCCGATAACGATGACTATGCCCAGCGCCAGAATGATTATGCCGACGGCTTTTTTCATGATTTTTGCTTTTGGGTAAAGCGGATTAGGTGATAGCCGAATTGAAAAAGGAGCCCCAAGGAAACCAGGATGCACGATATATAGGGAATCAGCCATCCCGGATTTCTCACCACCTGCAGCATGGATGCTTTGTCGTCGGGGGTGAAGGATGCCTGGAAAAAGGTGAGTCCGGCATAGCGCAGGGGATGGTTCATGTAGATCAACACCTGTCTGTCTTCACCGGTCTGGGAATTTTTGAGGCGTATTTTGCTGGAAAAATTTTTCGGTATTTCCGTGCCGGGATAACGATCGTGAGTGAAATCGATCAACTCGATGGTATAAGGCAGGTATTCGCGTTTCAGCCGCAAGGCGATTTCAAAGACCTTACCTGCATGTAGAACAGTTTGAGCCGGAAAATCATCACCCAGCCAGGCCGAAACCAGCCAGGTCCCCAGGGAGCCTTCGGTCCCGATTAATTCCACCACGGCCGCGGGGACATCCTTTTCATTCTGCCTGGAGGTTTTCGGTCTTTCTTTGGCAGTTAAACCCATTTCAACGCCCAAGCCCTTGTTGGCGGGAAGCTGGGCGGTGGAGCCTCCTCCACCCTCTTCTCGATTTCGAAAAAGGGCCGAGTTGGGATAAAAATGGTCGATGCGAATCCGAAAAGGTAGTTTGGGGTGTTGAAAGGATCTATTCCTGGCAAAAAGCTTGGTCGGAATACTGACCACGCCGTCCGTCTCCGGATCGCTTTTATCGATAATGACCAATTCGGTGTCAAAATAGCTTTCCATATAATTGGCTGTGCCGCCTTCGTTAATCCAGAGGGTGCTCTCTTCCTGCAGGATGTTGGTTAACAACTGGCTGATTAAGAGAAGCACCACACCGGTGTGGATCATGACGATGCCGGCTTTTTTCCAACTGGGCCGGAAATAGCGAAAATGGGCCGATGTAAGATTCACCACCAGTAGCGGACCGATCAGGTAACCACCGGGCACGGGCAGGCCGAGCCGGGAGAACCAGCTTCCCAACCACCATTGCGGTGGGTATTTCCAGATACCAAAAAAACTTTCAAAATATTCCTTTTGGGCACCTCGAATGCCCATGTTAACCTGGTCCAGTGTACCGAAAAAAATCAGCGCCAAGGAACAGGCCAACAGCGCCACGGTAAGCCGCACCGAAGTGATAACGTTTAAAATTTGCCTTATGACGTTCATTTGAAGCGTTTAAAATTTTACCGAATTTAGAAATTCCATAAATGGTTTTTGCTGTATTTCGACCAGGGATGCATCGCCCGACATTTTAAAAAACCAGGAATTTCCTTTATGGGTAAAGGTGCCTACCAAGCTGCGCTGTGGATGAAATTTTCCAGCGGGAGGGGTCAATCCAGAGAGGTCCACATATTGGCATTCTTTGCCGTCGATGTCCAGTTTCTCTACGACCGTATCCACCATCCCGGCCGTAACCGGACCGAGCCCGATTTGGTTTCGCCAGCGGTTGATGTTGGCCAGCATGCCCCCGACATCGCCCGGAAAGGTGGTCACGGCGATATCCACCATTTTGTTGTCGTCTCCCATCACCTGATAACTGCCGCGCCTCATCTGCGAAGGCCTACCGGGTTGCCAAACTTCTGGAATGGTCCATTGGGGGTTGCCCTGCTGGGAAGAAGCATTCTGGGGCAGGTTTTGCATGGCCATTCCACCAGCGATCCCGGCATGGGGATCCCGGTCGATTTCAACCGAACTTAAAAATTCCAGAAAACGATCGGTCTCGGCCATTATGGTCGCTTCCGCGCCCTTTAGCTTGAAGAACCATGTGCGGCTGGGCTCTTTCAAGACTGCCGCCAGGACGGATATAATATTCTCCTCCTCCCCAAGGGGTTTATCGCTCGTCAATCGAATGAGGGTGAATTCATTGTCACCGGCTGAAAATTTTTCAAAAATATCCTGGTTGGAACGCGCATCCTCTTTTTCCAGTTTAAGCTCGTCAGCCAGGAGATGGGCAAAATCCTCGACCTGAACGGCCTGGGGCGGAAAGTCCAAAACCACAACATCGGCATGAGGCAAGTCATTTGGGTGGATGTGGAAATTGCCCCTGACAGAACGCTGGGCTTCGCCTTCCACCCAGCCTTGAGGGGTTTTCCAGGAGATGCCGGGAGGATGGCCTGCAGTAGGCGGATGGCCCGGGGGCAGGCCGTCAGATCTCGCTAGATTGGGGGTTTCTTTGGGAATTTCATAATAAACAACCTCATTTTTTTTACAAGCACCCAGCAAGCAGATGACCAGCAATGCGAATCGAAACATCCAAATTCGGTTCAGCTTCATATATAGAAAAAGATAAGAAAATGCCTCACAGTCTCCAGTCTCGTTTGCAAATAGCCTCATTGATAGAAACGATTGAAACGTAAACCGAAAACCCAATGGGTCAAGTTGCATTGGTATTTAGGTATAATCCAGCCATTCAGAGTCGACCCCTTTTGAGGGGACCCTTTTTTTATTCATTGAGGATTTTTTGGCGCAGACCGGTGCAGCGATAAGAGCTTTCCTTGTTTTTTACGGCCATGGCATAGGCAGCCGGATCGCCCACCAGAAACACTTTTTTGCGGGCGCGAGTCAGCGCGGTGTAAAGCAGGTTGCGCTGCAATAGCATGTATTGCTGCTTGAGCAGGGGCAAGATTACGACCGGAAACTCGCTTCCCTGGGCTTTATGCACGGTTGTGGCATAGGCCAATTGCAAGTCGGCCAGCTCGGATCGGTCAAAATCGATTATCTTGCCATCGAATTCTGCCGCCAAGGTGCCTGACTCAAGGTTTACTGCGGTAATTTTCCCCAAATCCCCATTAAAAATCTGTTTTTCATAATTGTTTCGGGTCTGGATTATTTTGTCGCCAATTGAAAACCGGCATTCCCCAATCCGAATGCCCGAATTTCGGGGATTAATGATGGCTTGCAGTTGTTTGTTCAGATTGGCGATGCCGACAACGCCTTTATGCATCGGCGCAATGACCTGCGCTTCCCAAACCGGGTCGAGGCCGAGTTTTTGGGGCAAAAATCGGCTGCAAAGATCGAGTACCGCTTGCAGGCATTGCTCCGGCTCGGGTGCGGTGATGAACCGCAAATCATCCTGTGGGTCGATGGAGTCAATCTCGGCTGCAGGGTGCCTGGGCGGAGTCGCTGGGTTACCTTCCAACACCTCGTAGGCAACCGTTACAATGGGGCTGCGAGCTTCCTGCCGGTAGATGGTCTTTAAACGGGTCACCGCAATAGAGCCGCATTCCATGAGGTCTTTGAGGACATTGCCCGGTCCGACAGAGGGCAATTGGTCCACATCGCCCACCAGAACCAGGTGCAAATCCGCTGGTAATGCCCGGAAAAGAGAGGCCGCCAGGCGATTGTCGAGCATGCTGGCCTCATCCAGAATAACGGCGCCTGCCATTAACGGGTTGCTTTCGTTGACCGTGAATCGCCTTTCGGCGGGATCGAAATTGAGCAGCCGATGGATCGTACGGGAGCTGATGCCGGCCGCTTCGCTCATTCTTTGGGCCGCCCGTCCGGTGGGAGCGGCTAATATGATTTTTACTTTTTTTGCGCCCAAAATCTCCACTATGGCGCGCAGAATCGTTGTTTTGCCGGTGCCGGGTCCACCGGTGATGACAGAAATCTTATTGCCCAAAGCAGTCCTGATGGCCTCAGCCTGCTCGGGGCCGAATGCGATGCCGCCTCTCTGCTGCGCCCAGTTGACAGCGGCTTCGATTTTAATGGGGGGAAACCCGGACGGGTGCTTCAGCAGCCTGGCCACGCCCTGGGCGATTTTTGTTTCCGCCTGCGCCGTTAGGGGTAGTTGTAAAAGGTTATCCCGTTTATCGAGATGAAGACTGCCTTCTCCCAGCAGGCTCTCCAAGCCACGATTGATGTTGGCCGGATCGGTTTGCAGCAATTCCGCCGCGTAGGACCGCAAATCTTCCTTTGCATAGGCGGTATGCCCCTCATCCTCAAGTGTTTGCAGGGCATGTAGGATGCCCGCTTCGATTCTCGGCGCACTGTCGTTGGCAAAACCCAGATTGATGGCGATTTTGTCGGCCGTCTTGAAACCGATGCCGGGAATCTCTCGAACTACCTGATACGGTTCCGACCGTAAAACGCGGGCTGCGTCATGGCCGTATTTGGCCACTATTTTAACGCATTGGGCCACGGTCACCCCGTAGGTTTGCAAAAACATCATCACTTCCCGCACGGAGCGCTGCTCTTCCCAGGCTTTTTTGATGGCCCTGGCCCTCTTTCGTCCGATCCCGGGAACCTCCCTCAGGCGGGCCGATTCTTCCGAAATGATTTTCAATGTCTCCGCCCCGAAGTAGTCCACGATATTATCGGCAAAAACCTTGCCCAGGCCTGGAACCAGGCCGCTACCCAGGTATTTGCGAATTCCATAAACATTCGAAGGCAGAGTGGAACGGAATTCCCGGATTTTAAACTGCCGACCGAACCGGTTATGATCGATCCATTGGCCTGCCAGGTGCAAGGTTTCCCCGCATTGCACACCGGGTAGCGCGCCAGCGATGGTAGCCGCTTGGCCTCCTTCCCGTCCGCGGAATTCTCCAACGCAATAATGATTTTCATCATTGTAAAAAAGAATTCGCTCAAGGACACCGCGGAGGACCTCTTCGCCCGGTTTCAGGTTTATTTTTGCGGTCGAGGACACGGTTTGTGCAAGCGGTTTTGGGGTGGCGGGACGGGCTTGACCCACGGTAATGGTTAAGGGAAGATAAGAGGCAAGGTTGATGGATTCTCAAGCGCAAAAAGCCATGTTCACCTCCGAGTTGGCAGGCGAACGTCTCGTCCTGCATCTTTCCGGGATTTGGAAACTAGGCTGCGGCATTCCCGATATCGAAGAGATTGAAAAATCCGCAAAAGCGGAAACCGGCTGCAAAAGCGTCTCCTTCGACACCTCGAAGGTGGCTGGCTGGGATTCCGGTTTGATGACGTTTTTGATAAAAGTCCTGCGTTTTTGCCAGGCCAACGGCTATCGATTCGACCAGGATTCGCTGCCGGATGATTTAAGCCGCCTGCTAACTCTATCGCAGGCCGTTCCGGAACAAGAAGATATTGGCGGCCACGCCAGGCAAAGAAGTTTCCTCTACCGGTTTGGCCAAAAGAGCCTTCGCAGTTACGAAGAATTGGTGGCCAGCATATCTTTTGTGGGGGAATGCTTCCAGAGCGTAATAGGTCTCTTAAGGGGCCGCAGGCCGTTTCGCTGGCGGGATTTTTTTCTCGTTTTGCAAGAGGTGGGGGCCGATGCCCTGCCCATAGTCGCCCTTATCAGTTTTTTGGTCGGCGTGATCATTTCTTTTCTCGGCGCCGTGGTTCTGCAGCGGTTTGGGGCCGATGTCTATGTCTCTTACCTGGTGGCCTATGGCATGCTCAGGGAAATGGGCGCCTTGATGACCGGCATTATCATAGCGGGGCGAACAGGGGCCGCTTTTGCCGCCCAGATCGGGAGCATGAAAGTGTCCGAGGAGATCGACGCCCTCAAGACCCTGGGCATCTCCCCCATCGATTTTATTGTTCTGCCGCGCATGCTGGCATTGTTTATCATGATGCCTCTTCTGACCATCTATGCCGACATTATCGGTATTTTCAGCGGTATGCTGATTTCCAAAGGCATGCTCGATATCGCCTATCCCATTTTTTTGAACGGTATGCTGGAGGCTGTCGACCTGCGCGACTTTTTTCTCGGCGTCGTCAAGGGAACGGTTTTTGGAGTGATCGTGGCGGTGTCGGGGTGCCTCAAAGGTATGCGGTGCGGCAACAGCGCCGACGCCGTGGGCATGGCCACCACTTCGGCCGTGGTGACGGGCATCACTTTCATCATTGTGGCCAACGCCCTCATTGACTGGATGGCCGCCATTTACGGAATTTGAGTCACTATTATGAATAAACAGCCGAACGGAACCGCCGCTGCCCATATCGAAGTCAGCCAACTTAAGATGGCTTACGGTGATTTCGTGGTCATGCGCGACCTCAATTTCAAGGTTCGGCGCAGCGAGGTGATGGTCATCATGGGGGGGAGCGGCTGCGGCAAGAGCACCTTGCTGCGCCACCTCATCGGGTTGAAAATCCCCGCCCAAGGCGATATTCTTTACGATGGCGAAAGTTTTGTGCAGTCCTCGGAAATGGAACGGAAGAAAAAACTGCGCTCGTTCGGCGTGCTCTACCAAGGAGGCGCCTTATGGAGTTCCATGACTCTGGCCGAAAATATCACTCTGCCCCTGGAAGAATACACCAACCTGTCACCTTCCGAAATTGGCGAAGTGGTCTCCTACAAACTCTCCCTCGTGGGGCTGGCCGGTTTCGAGGAATTTTACCCATCGGAAATCAGCGGCGGCATGCGCAAAAGAGCGGGACTGGCCAGGGCTATGGCCCTGGACCCAGAAATTCTGTTTTTCGACGAGCCCTCGGCCGGGTTGGACCCCATCAGCTCCAGCCGCCTGGACGATCTCATCCTGCAATTGCGGGACAGTTTGGGCTCCACCGTGGTAGTCGTGACCCACGAACTGCAAAGCATCTTCGCAATTGCCGACAAGGCGGTTTTCCTCGATGTTGAAAAACGCACCATGACCGCTCTGGGGAATCCCAACGAGATGCTTAACAATCCGCCCAACGACAATGTGCGGCGTTTTCTAACCCGTGACAGCGCTCCCCTTTGACTTTGACTTTTTTATCCCGCCATGCCCCAATCCTGCCCATAATCTACCGCAAGCGTCGACTGCGACTATACTCATAACCAAAAATTTGTTTGTTTTAATATGAGCCGAAAAGCCAATCCCGCCCTGATTGGAATCTTTGTGCTGGGTTCGATCATCCTGGCGATTGCCGCCATTGTCTTTTTCAGCTCCATGAAGTTCTTCACCGAAAGCGAAGACTTTATCGTTTATTTCGATGAGGCGGTCAGCGGTCTGGATGTGGGCGCAGCGGTTAAATTTCGTGGGGTTCCCATCGGAAGCGTGAAAGAAATTTTTATACGCTATAACCAGGATGAGGAGTCAGACCACATTCCCGTCATTATTAAACTGGACCTAACCCTCCTCAACAGCTCCCTCGGGGTGGATGTCGACATTCGGGATGAAGAGGTATTTTTCGCGATCATTAACCAGGGTTACCGGGCCCAATTGGTCATGGAGAGCTTTATTACCGGCTTGCTCTACATCGAGATCGATATCGACGAGGATGCCGGCCGCCCGAAATGGATTCAGGAAGAAGCCATCTACAAAGAGTTTCCCTCCAAACCCTCCTTGACCGCCGCTCTCGGGCAGACGGCCCAGGAGGTTTTTGCCATGATTGGGCCGCTCGATATTCAGACTATTAACAACGAATTGGTGGGAGTCCTCTCAAAAGCCAACCAGGGGCTCGACGAAATAGAGTTCGCCCGCATCAACGATTCGCTCATCGGGGCCGCCGATGCGGCCACCAAACTGATACAATCGGAGAAAATTACGGCCACGCTCGACAACCTCAACCAAGCCCTCAAGGAATATGAGAAACTGGCCTCCGACGTGCGCGGCAAGATCGACCCCGTGTTGGCCAAAGCGGACCTAACCAATGTTGAAATCCAGAAAACATTGCAAAAAGTACGCGATGCGTCCGCCCAGATAGAACTCGCCCTTTCACCTGAATCTTCCCTGCGCTACGAGTTGGAGAACACACTCTCCGAACTGGCCGAACTGGCCGAATCCATTCGCCTGCTGGCTGAATTCCTGGAACGCAACCCCAGGGCGCTCCTGACCGGAAAAGAGTTGCCCCTATCCGAATCCAACCGGAAGAAGAAAAAGAAAAAATGAATCAACAACTTTCCAACCGAATACTGATCCCCGCATCTCTCCCGCTAATGCTCTTTTTATTCATAGCGTACGGGTGCATTAACCTGGAGTCGCAGCACGATCCCACCCGTATCTTCGTGCTAAGCGGAAACTCCCCAACAGTTCCGGCCGCGGCAAAAGAGGGATTTGCGATAAGATTTAAACAAATTGAGCTGCCATCCTACCTGGACAGCCCGAAAATAGCGACCCGCCAAGGAGGTTTCGAAATCATATACTCCGAGTTCAACCGATGGGGTGAAGACCTGGACAAGGCCATTGGGCGAATACTGGTTGAAACTCTACTGGCCCATCCCCGGATAAGAGAGGTTACCCTATCCCCATCCAACCAGGCGGAAAGCGATTTCCAGATCTCACTGAGCATTTCGCAGTTCGAAGGCATCAACAAAAATGCCGCAGTTTTGGAAGCCCGCTGGAATATAGTATATGCCGAAACCGGGGAAACTATTGAAGCAGGAATCATCACCGCCAACCGCTCTTGGGATGGGCAGGATTATGCGGCACTCGTGCGCTCCTTAAGCGATACTCTGGCAGAGCTGGGACAAGATATTTCCCGAGTTTTCGATGAGATTTCCAAACAACCCTGAAATCACTGAAAAAAAGCATCTCCAGCATTTAAAAACTGGAGCCGGCTGTCGGATTCGGATCGACGACCTGATGATTACAAATCAATATATTTAATGCGTAAGCTGTTGTTTATGAGTCGCAATCCACACTTATAACACGGCTTATCACACGGGCTTGGGTGTTAATTTTAGATTTTTTATTGGGGTTTTTGGAAGAGTTTGGTGTCTTCTTCGAGGAATTAGCCGGTTGAGATCATCCTTCAGCAAGCGGATCGCCAGTTCGTCCATTGTTTCGCCCTTGTCCTTACACGCCTGCTCTGTGGCCATGGCAATGATCCCAAGCAACTTGATGGATACCGTGAATGGGGTTGGTTGGGGCTCCGTTTCCCTTCCGGTTGCGTTTCTCCTCGTCCAGATAGGCCTTTCGGTCGATCCTCAACCAGAGCAGCTTTTCGATCAATGCTCCCAGCGATATTCCTTTGCGGCGGCAATACCTCCGCGCTTTGTTCACGACTTTGGGATAGAGATGATATTGCTCCTCTGACTCTTCCCTCGTCGGTATTCGTTGACTGTGACATGGTGTTTCCTCCACCTTTATGGTTAAAACACCGATCACCGGTATTTCCTAAAGAACCGCTCTGGATATCCGGACGCACTCAGTTGTGTCGAATTCGTAAACCTCCGAGTCGGTCAGCGAAACGCAGTTCATGAACACCTGGGACGGCATGTAAATGTGCTTAATGACGAGGTCTATTCCATTCGCCAATGAAGCTCCCCTGCGCTTGCGTCGAGGAGCTTCATTTAGCTGAAAGAAATTGCAGTATCGCCTGCCAAAAGAGTTCGAAATCAGGGACCTGCCGCGGTTTGAACCCTGAGCCTTAGGAATAGTTCCTCGGCTTCAGTCAGAGGGATGCTCACTTTAACGATCCAGGCGCTCGCATCTTCACCCACAATACTGGCTTGGGCATCTTGGGTCTCGGGATCCCATGTTCCCAGATCGGTGGAAGACTCCACGATATAGTCCACACCGCTTGCCTTTTTATTGCGAGTGTAGGTTAAGGTAAGGAGATCATTGCCCTGCCCATCGCTCTCGATACCGGAAACGGGCAAATTGCCGTTATTCTTTGCGGTCGGATCCAGGCCAAGGGCGTAGGCCAGCAAGTTGCTTATGCCATCGTTACTGAAATCGCCTTCTACGCCACCCAGATTTGGATCATGATCTAAGGCCCAGTCATTGAAGGTTTGCGGGTCGGGCTTTGCCTGCAGTGACCGTTCACCAATCACGTCATCATTGAAACCGTCGTAGGAATAAGTGCCCGTAAAGGAGACCGCCTCAGAAGCGTTGGTGGGTGGAATGGCCACATAGGTCAATGTTCTCGCTTGTTTGTCCAGAAAATACCATTTAACCAGATGTTGCGACGAAACATAGTTTCCGCCATCGCTGATGTCTCCCACCGACCAACCGTCCGGCGGGGCATCTTCGACTGCGTAAACAGCAATTTCCGGCGACGGGCTTACCTCGACAGTCACAGTAAATGGCTGGTCGGTCACAGTGGAAACCGGAAGGCTACTGGTAGCGGTATTGCCGACCAAAGCCCCAATGGTTTTATCCAAACTACTGGGAGTTTCGCTATTGACCCACCATAAGGGTGGGCTGCCAACATTCGGATCGAACTGGTAGTTTTCACCGTTTTTCCAAAGGAAGCCCGCTCGGGTGAGGTAATCGGGGGTAATTTCGATCGGATCGCGTGGCCAGTCATCACCCACTATCCAGGCTTCCGCGTAAGCAGTCACTTCAGCGATCACCATAATGAAATTTTCGGGTGAGAGGTCAGCCGGATGAGTTCCGCCAGTTCCGCCTGTTGAAATGACGCTATCGCCGGAAATAAGACTGTTAGCCCCATCGGCGGAACCAAGACCGGAAAAGGTGAACTCCCCGCTGGCGGAGTAATATCATAGGAGAACGATCTCGTGTTGTTATCGGTAAACGGACCGAATTTTACCTTGCTTTGGAAGGAATCGAATACGCCGCCTTCATTGATATTGGAAACTATCCAACCATTTGGAACTGAATCTTCGACCGCATAAGCATTGACTCCGGAATCCGGGTTAGCGTCGATAATAACGGTAAATGGCTGATCGGGGATATAACCGCCCGGCAGCGTCCGGGAGACAAAGTCCGCATTGAACTCGAAGGTTGCCGTTACATTGCGATCTTCCGTCATCAGGACCGTGGTGGTGGCAGAACCCGGATCCTCCACCCCTGCTCCGGTCCAGCCTGTGAAACTATAGCCTTCCTCCGTGAATGCGCTGATTTCGGCAAATACCTGATCGTCGTAAAATCCGCCGCCTTCGACAAATCCGCCGGATTCCGGAGCAGCTGCCAGATCCAATTCCCAACTGATAACAGCCGTACCCAGGCGACTCAGGGCAAAGGGCCAAGGATCCCCATCGTGGCTATATTGCCCGGTGACCAGAGCGCTCCCATCGGGGTTCAATATCAAATTGTTTTTAAATGCATCGAAGACAAAATCCACCAACCCAATTCCAGGGCCAAATCGCGTATCCACTTCTCCAAATGGATGAAGCTTCACCAATCCAGCGGCAAAAGCATCGTTGAATATATGAAAACTACCCGTCAGGTATATCGCCCCGCCATCGTCAACGGTCACACTGTCCACCCGTCCGGGCCGGTCACTACCGAAGATAGACTCCGCTCCATTTCCAATATAAAAATCGAAATCTATGGAACCATCGGCAAACAGCCTGACCAGTCCAGGCGAATAATGGCCATTTTAAAAGTCGAATTGTCCGCTCACCAGAATGGAGCCGTCGGGCAATTCCACGGCATCGGTAAACCCGGCCAGATCAGGTTCAATTACAGGCGCGAAAAAATTCTCTCCACCACGTAAGGGGTCTTCGAGTGAGGGAAAATTTTCATCGCCTTCACCGGCATATACTTCACCAATGGCGAATGTGTCATCCACTGTGCCGTCGGAGTTCAACCGGGCAAGCTGGATGAAGGGCCTCGGGCCGGGCAGCATGGCGAGCAGTTTGCCATCGCTCATTTGAGTCAATATTTCCGGTTCCACGGTCCAAATAGCCGTAACCGGGCCAACCGCAAATTGGTCGGTGGATTCTTCCCGCTCTACCGCAAGCTCATCAAACCCGGACAGGCCGAAGAAACTATCATCAATGCTTCCATCCACATGGATTCGGGTGAAGACTCCCTCCAGTCCATTCAACTCTGAATTTCCTGGTTCATAGTTTACAATGATGGCTTTGTCATCGAATTGGACAAAGAGTTCGCGTCCTATCAGCGAAGCATCCGGATTGAAATTGAGATCCACCGAACCATCCGACTCCAGCCGCAGGTAAACCGGGCTGTTATTGTTCAGATTGAAACCGCTGGCCGCGATCACATAGAGTCGATCGTCGCTCATCAGGCCAATACCCGTGACTCTTTGCAAATCGGAAACGATGGCCGATAGATCGACCGATAGATCCAACGAACCATCCACTTCAAGCCGAGCCAGCCCGGTGCGCGGTTCATTGTTTACGCTGGTAAATTCGCCATTGACGTAAACCTTCCCGTCGCTCCGCAGGGTATAGTTTTCAGGATACAACTCTTTCTCGAAGGAGGGTGGCATAAAATTAGCATCCAGGGTTCCATCGGAATTCAAAACGGCAATACCCGACACCGGCACTGTATTGACCAGGGTCAAGCGCTCGCCACTGGCCACGGCCATGCGGCCGTTGGAGAGCGGTTCGATCCAAAAAGCCTGGCCAAGGGGTCGGTCTTCGAGTTCGAAAAAGTCGCTGTCAGATTCCGGTTGAAAAAAGGTATTGTCCACACCGCCGTCTGCGTTGAATCGAATCACCGTCATATCCACTACCACGATCTTATCGTCCCCGAGTATTACCAGTTTTCTTACTTGGGTAAAAAATTGCGTGTTGATGTCCTCAGAGAATCGATCCACCAGGTTGAAGGATAAGTCTCTATGACCATCGAGGTCTAATCGGACCAACATTACTTGGCCTAAATCATCGGTATCAAGCCGGCCGCCGATGACCACCCTGCCATCGGACTGTATGCCGATGCCCCTGACCGGCCGGTCGTTGGCAATCCAGAACCCATCAGCCGCATAGGAGGTATCCAATGTCCCATCCTCGTTGAGCCGGGCGAAGCCCTCCCGTGGAAAACCATCCACTGTTCCAAATATTCCCCCGATGAGTATCTTGCCATCGCTATCCAATTCAAAAGGCGCCCAAATTCCTGTGGGGAAAATAAATTGACTCGGATGATCACCCAAGTGGGGAATATGGAAGCCCTCATCCAGGCTGCCGTCGCTATTGAGCCGGACCAATCCGCTAACAGGCATTCCATCAACCTCGGTAAACAAACCGCCCACCAGCACCTTGCCATCCGGCTGCACATGAAGCATGCGAATTCCGGTATTGAGGGGACCAGTAAACAATGGGGAGATAAAGGAGGGATCAGGGCTGCCATCGGGCAATACCCGCAATACTTGAGCGGGGGCGACGATTCCGGAATCAAGAGATCCGCCGATTCTTCCCGCAACCAGAATGTTACCGTCAGCCTGAACTGTACTTGGGAATGTGGAATGCAATTGCGGCCCAAATTCGAAGGAATCATCTAGCAAACCAGTCACTTCATCCAGGCGAACCAAGGCGCCAGTGCGAACACCGTCAGCATTGTGGTTAGAAAAGCCGGAAACCATCACCCCTCCTATGCCGTCCGCAGTAATACGCACGGCTTCTCCTTTGCGTTTGAACTCGGGTTGAATAAAGTTCGGGTCGAAATCTCCAAAAATAGCCGGAAGCGCTTGCACCGCTGGAGCCAAAGCAGCCTCCTCACCAGCGCTCACCTCTACATCCTCTGAAGGAATGACCTCGTAACCTAACCCGGATATTTCGTAAAAAAAGTATCGTTGATATGCTTAACTGCTGATATACAGCAGGATAGATCAATAATTAAAGCAATATCAGCGATGACAAAAGGTAAACAATTAAAGCTACAGTTGACAAGGGTAAAAGGCCGCCGTGTGCGGGTTGATTTCAAGGGCGGAGAGGTTACTTCGGATGCCGGACTGCTTTTGATCCGGGAAGTGGATCGGCAGTTGGGCTTGACCGAACGAGCGGCCCGACAGTTAGTGGACAAACGGCAGAAGGGCAAAGTACGCCATGAGGTATTGGGGATGCTGCGGCAGCGCGTTTACGGGCTGGTGGCGGGCTATGAGGATTTGAACGACTTTGATACCCTGCGCCACGATCCATTGTTGCAAACGGTAACGGGGCGCATTGAAACGTTGGCCAGCGCGCCGACTTTGTGTCGTTTTGAAAACGGGCAGGATCGGCGGGCGGCCTTTGCGGTAAACGAGCTGTTGGTCGAACAGTTCATGGGCTCCTTTGCCGAGGAACCCGAAGAGATCATCCTGGACTTTGACGGCACCGACAATCCGGTGCACGGGCTCCAGGAGGGACGTTTTTTCCACGGTTATTATGATCATTACTGTTTTCTGCCGCTATATGTTTTTTGCGGTGATCAGCTGCTGGTGGCCTACCTGCGGCCGAGCAAGATCGATGCCAGCAAGCATGCCGGGGCCATCCTCAAATTGCTGGTTAAACGGATTCGCCAAAGCTGGCCCCGTACGCGGATTATTTGGCGCGCCGACAGTGGATTTTGTCGAGACCGGATACTCTCTTGGTGCGACCGCAACGAAGTTAGTTACATCGTGGGGATGGCTCGCAATGCACGCTTGCAGCAAGACGCCCAGCAGTTGCAAAAGCAGGCCAAAGAATGGTTCGAACTAAGGGGTAAAAAACAACGGTTATTCCAGGACTTCGTCTATGCTGCCGATTCGTGGCGCTGGCTGCGGTTGGTCATCCATAAAGCCGAACACACCGCACAGGGGTCCAACCCGCGCTTCGTGGTGACGAACCTGCCGGGCGATCCCCAGGAGCTTTACGACAAGGTATACTGTGGCCGCGGTGAAATGGAGAACCGAATCAAGGAACAGATGCAATTGTTCAGCGAGCGCACCAGCGCCCATCAATGGTGGGCCAATCAGTGGCGATTGCTCTTGTCGGCGCTGGCCTACACCTTGATGGAAGCCATGCGCCGGTTAGCCTTAAAAGGGACGAAGTGGGCGCGGGCCCAATGGCACACCCTGCGGCTCAAATTAATCAAGATCGGAGCGGTCATCGTGCGCAACACCCGAACGATTCACTTTCACCTAAGTGAGAGTTATCCTTGGGCCAGTCTTTTCAACCATGCGGCCCGCCGATTGGTGCCAACCTAAAGGGTGCATTGGTGCTGCCCCCGGCACTACCGAACCAATGGGGGAAAGGGGGCAGTGTCTCTACACCCTGAAAAACACCTAAAAATCAAGACGATCTGCTCAAAATACAAAGAAATCCATCTCCAATAGCAATAACGAGCCAAACTTTACCCTTCATGAAATATCCGGGCTAACACGGGCCTGAACTCGATATGGGCTTCACCCACGGGCACTCCAATGACCGTGGCCCCGTTTTCCTGCCAGGGACCGCCGTCCACGCGCCATTGGAAAGCTCCCGGAACGTCATCTTCACCGGCATCGAAATCGACGGATACCGTTCCGGTCGCAATAATGCGGTTTAACCCGAAAGGCCAAGGATCGCCAGGGTGACGGTATTGGCCAAGCACATAGAGGCCGCCGCCGCCCAAGCCGTCAGACTGGACGGATGTCTGCAACTGGCCTCCAACAAAATCGCGGAAGCGGATTTCCGGCAGCAATTGTGTATCCACGCTTCCATCTTGGAAAAGAGTAACAATGCCAGGAGCAAATGCGCTATTGAAAACATTAAAAGCCCCCGTCAGCCAAATAATGCCGCCACCATCCACGGTAATTCCGTTGACACTGCCTACGGCTCCTTCCAATCCGAAGCGCTCAGCGCCATCACCTATATTAAAACCGAAGTCGATGCTTCCGTTCGCCGAAAGTTTGACCAATCCGGGTGAATAATGGCCATCGTAAAAATCGAACTGGCCAGAGACCAAAATCGAATCATCTCCCAGTTCCACGGCATCCATAAAACCGGCCAACGCTGGGCTGAAGACCGCTTGTTGAAGTATCTCACCGCCACGTAGCGGGTCAGAGATAAACGGGAAATTCACATTGAGCGCTCCGCCGTCAATGTTTCCGGAAACAAATGTATTATCCAGTGAACCATCCACATTCAAACGCACCAGCTTCATGCCGCCTCCATCGTTCGGAACCATTACGAGCAGTTTGCCGCCAGCCAGTTCCGCCAACACTCTCACCGGTGCAGTAGTTATCGAAATTATGGGGCCGGCAATTTCGTTTTCAATGTCTTCCTGGCTCGGTTCCGCCCGGTCAACAGATCCTATATCTAAGACCGGACCGGTAAAAGTACCGTCCAAGGTCCCATTGAGGTTTACACGCTGGAAACTCCCCAGATTTCCATCCACCACCCCTTGTGGATCATCGCTTTGGTAGATAATGGCACGATCATCCGCCAGCACGAATACATCGGAACCCTTCATTTCAGGGGCCGGGATAAAGCTGCCATCCACTGTGCCGTCATCGCTGAGACGCCCATAGACCAGCCCCGCATCGCTTTGGGCAATGTAGTAAAGCCGGTCGTCCGAAAGCGCTCCGGCATCCACCAGCCAATGAAGGTCCGAATTTACCAAAGCCAGGTCGTAGTTGGGATCCAGCAGACCATCGGTATCGAACCGGGCCAGACCAATACGAAACTCGCTCCCAACCCGGTCAAAACCTTTAACGCCTTCAGACCCGGACCATACCACAGTCCGGCCATCGCTCTGCACGGCCAATCCTTGAGGATACCACTCGGTCTGAAAACTTCCGGGGGTGAATGAGCTATCGAAAATGCCATTACTCAACAATCGACCAATACCTTCCAATTCTTCCCCATTAACTTCGGTCGGTCCACCATCCCCGGTGAAGACCACCGAACCATCCGGGAGAACGGCCAACCAGAAGATTTCCCCTACACCCGATTGGAATACCGGCCTAAGGAAACTGCCATCCAGGCTCCCGTCGCTGTTGAATCGAGCTATGGTGCCGCCCCCGGCGACGATGCGATCATCGTCCATTACTTCGAGTATGCGCACCTGTCTGAACATCCCTGACTCATCGCGTGAAACCAGATTAAAGTTCGGGTCAAATACGCCATCTGGATCTAATCGCACCAAAACGGCCTCATTCTCGGAATCGTCCACGAACCTGCCTCCAATAATCAGGCTGCCATCGGATTGAAAACCGATTACCCTAACGGGGCGCCCGATTATTGCATAACCGCCGACGCCATAGTCGAGGTCCAGGCTGCCGTCCGCATGGAGCCGCGCAAAACCCTCGCGAGGCTCGCCATTAACCGTCCCGAACGAACCGCCAATATAAATTCCTCCATCATCATCCAGGACGATCGGAGCCCAGATGCCATTATCGAAAAATGAGGAAGGGTGTTGAATCAGTTCAGGAATTTGGAAATCTTGGTCAAGCCTTCCATTTTCGTTCAGACGAACAAGCCCACTCACCGGCAAACCGCCTACTTCGGTAAATAGGCCTCCCGCCAGCACTTTGCCATCAGGCTGGGCTTTCAAAAAACGTATGCCGCCATTAAAAAACGGAGAAATAAAAGAGAAATCTCTTCTCCCATCCGGGAAAACCCGAAAGATCCGATTTACCGTTGTCCCGTCGGCAAGGGGACTGCCGGAGCCTCCCGATACCAAAATCATGCCATCGTCTTGCACCGCGCTGGCCAAGGTGAACCTGAACTTGGGTCCGAAATTGAAACTTTCGTCCAGTGAACCGTCCGATTCATTAATACGGATCATGGCTCCGGTTTTCACATTGTTTACATTGTGGAAATTAGGCCAGGTGACCAAAAGCCCACCACTTCCGTCGGAAATTACCCGTATGGGGAAATCCTCCCGCTTGAATTCGGGAAGGTTAAAATTCTGATCGAAGGCTCCAAAGATCCCGCCTAGTGCTTGAATTACGGGACTAAAAAATACCTCGTCTCCAAAATCTATCTGGACAACTTGGGACGGCAGAACTGCATAACCCAGCACCGGTCGATATTCGATGAGCGCCTCCCCTTCCGGCACATCCAGGACTACATCGCCATTTCTCTGCCAGGGGCCGCCATTCACCCGCCACTGGAAGGCATTCGGTACATCATCGGGTCCGGCATCAAAATTCACCGAGACCAATCCTGTTCCCACAAGGTGGTTCAGGGCAAAGGGCCAGGGATCGCCCTCATGCAGGTATTGCCCGAGCACATAAACTCCACCGGCGCCATCCTCTTTCAGCCCTGTCCGCAACTGGGCAGTAACAAAATCGCGAGAATTGATTTCAGGTGAAAAACTGGTGTCAACGGAGCCATCTGAATGAAGCCGGACGATTCCCGGAACGAATGTATCGTTAAACTCATCAAAGACGCCTGTCAGCCAAATCTTGCCGTCGCCGTCCACGGTGAGTCCATTTACGATTGGCACTCTTCCAGGCTGGTTAAGACGCTGGGCGCCTTCTCCTATGTTAAAGTCGAAATCGATGTTTCCATCGTCAAACAGCTTGACCAGTCCCGGAGAGTAGTGGCCCTCGTAGAAGTCAAAATCGCCCGATACCAGAATCGAACCACCAATCAATTCCACCGCATCGGTAAATCCGGCCAGCGCGGGACTGAGGGCGGCTACTTGTAATAACTCATTGTTGCGTTCGGGGTCTACTTGCGTTCGGGGTCTACCAAAGTTGGAAAGTTCAAATTGAGTTCTCCGCCATCAACATTACCCGATACAAAGGTATCATCCAAAGAGCCATCCGAGTCCAAACGCACCAATTGCATTCCTCCAAATTCGTTTCCAACCATCAGCAGCAGCTTTCCGCCGGAAAGTTCTGCAAGCACTTTCACGGGGGCTGTTGTAATCGAGTTTATCGGTCCCGAAATTTCGGCGTCTATGTCTGCCTGGCTTGGCTCCGCCCTGTCTACTGTTCCGATATTCAGAACGGGTCCGGCAAAGCTGAAGTCCAAGGTTCCGCCCAGATTAACGCGCTGGAAACTCCCCAGGGCACCATCTAGGACTGATTGAGGATCGTCGCTGGTGTAAATGATGGATCGATCATCCGCTAATACAAAAATATCCGGCCCACTAACCCGGATATTTCATGAAGGGTAAAGTTTGGCTCGTTATTGCTATTGGAGATGGATTTCTTTGTATTTTGAGCAGATCGTCTTGATTTTTAGGTCTTGATTTTTAGGTGTTTTTCAGGGTGTAGAGACACTGCCCCCTTTCCCCCATTGGTTCGGTAGTGCCGGGGGCAGCACCAATGCACCCTTTAGGTTGGCACCAATCGGCGGGCCGCATGGTTGAAAAGACTGGCCCAAGGATAACTCTCACTTAGGTGAAAGTGAATCGTTCGGGTGTTGCGCACGATGACCGCTCCGATCTTGATTAATTTGAGCCGCAGGGTGTGGCATTGGGCCCGCGCCCACTTCGTCCCTTTTAAGGCTAACCGGCGCATGGCTTCCATCAAGGTGTAGGCCAGCGCCGACAAGAGCAATCGCCACTGATTGGCCCACCATTGATGGGCGCTGGTGCGCTCGCTGAACAATTGCATCTGTTCCTTGATTCGGTTCTCCATTTCACCGCGGCCACAGTATACCTTGTCGTAAAGCTCCTGGGGATCGCCCGGCAGGTTCGTCACCACGAAGCGCGGGTTGGACCCCTGTGCGGTGTGTTCGGCTTTATGGATGACCAACCGCAGCCATCGCCACGAATCGGCAGCATAGACGAAGTCCTGGAATAACCGTTGTTTTTTACCCCTTAGTTCGAACCATTCTTTGGCCTGCTTTTGCAACTGCTGGGCGTCTTGCTGCAAGCGTGCATTGCGAGCCATCCCCACGATGTAACTAACTTCGTTGCGGTCGCACCAAGAGAGTATCCGGTCTCGACAAAATCCACTGTCGGCGCGCCAAATAATCCGCGTACGGGGCCAGCTTTGGCGAATCCGTTTAACCAGCAATTTGAGGATGGCCCCGGCATGCTTGCTGGCATCGATCTTGCTCGGCCGCAGGTAGGCCACCAGCAGCTGATCACCGCAAAAAACATATAGCGGCAGAAAACAGTAATGATCATAATAACCGTGGAAAAAACGTCCCTCCTGGAGCCCGTGCACCGGAGTGTCGGTGGCGTCAAAGTCCAGGATGATCTCTTCGGGTTCCTCGGCAAAGGAGCCCATGAACTGTTCGACCAACAGCTCGTTTACCGCAAAGGCCGCCCGCCGATCCTGCCCGTTTTCAGAACGACACAAAGTCGGCGCGCTGGCCAACGTTTCAATGCGCCCCGTTACCGTTTGCAACAATGGATCGTGGCGCAGGGTATCAAAGTCGTTCAAATCCTCATAGCCCGCCACCAGCCCGTAAACGCGCTGCCGCAGCATCCCCAAGACCTCATGGCGTACTTTGCCCTTCTGCCGTTTGTCCACTAACTGTCGGGCCGCTCGTTCGGTCAAGCCCAACTGCCGATCCACTTCCCGGATCAAAAGCAGTCCGGCATCCGAAGTAACCTCTCCGCCCTTGAAATCAACCCGCACACGGCGGCCTTTTACCCTTGTCAACTGTAGCTTTAATTGTTTACCTTTTGTCATCGCTGATATTGCTTTAATTATTGATCTATCCTGCTGTATATCAGCAGTTAAGCATATCAACGATACTTTTTTTACGAAATATCCGGGTTAGGTTGGCACCAATCGGCGGGGCGCATGGTTGAAAAGACTGGCCCAAGGATAACTCTCACTTAGGTGAAAGTGAATCGTTCGGGTGTTGCGCACGATGACCGCTCCGATCTTGATTAATTTGAGCCGCAGGGTGTGGCATTGGGCCCGCGCCCACTTCGTCCCTTTTAAGGCTAACCGGCGCATGGCTTCCATCAAGGTGTAGGCCAGCGCCGACAAGAGCAATCGCCACTGATTGGCCCACCATTGATGGGCGCTGGTGCGCTCGCTGAACAATTGCATCTGTTCCTTGATTCGGTTCTCCATTTCACCGCGGCCACAGTATACCTTGTCGTAAAGCTCCTGGGGATCGCCCGGCAGGTTCGTCACCACGAAGCGCGGGTTGGACCCCTGTGCGGTGTGTTCGGCTTTATGGATGACCAACCGCAGCCATCGCCACGAATCGGCAGCATAGACGAAGTCCTGGAATAACCGTTGTTTTTTACCCCTTAGTTCGAACCATTCTTTGGCCTGCTTTTGCAACTGCTGGGCGTCTTGCTGCAAGCGTGCATTGCGAGCCATCCCCACGATGTAACTAACTTCGTTGCGGTCGCACCAAGAGAGTATCCGGTCTCGACAAAATCCACTGTCGGCGCGCCAAATAATCCGCGTACGGGGCCAGCTTTGGCGAATCCGTTTAACCAGCAATTTGAGGATGGCCCCGGCATGCTTGCTGGCATCGATCTTGCTCGGCCGCAGGTAGGCCACCAGCAGCTGATCACCGCAAAAAACATATAGCGGCAGAAAACAGTAATGATCATAATAACCGTGGAAAAAACGTCCCTCCTGGAGCCCGTGCACCGGATTGTCGGTGGTGTCAAAGTCCAGGATGATCTCTTCGGGTTCCTCGGCAAAGGAGCCCATGAACTGTTCGACCAACAGCTCGTTTACCGCAAAGGCCGCCCGCCGATCCTGCCCGTTTTCAAAACGACACAAAGTCGGCGCGCTGGCCAACGTTTCAATGCGCCCCGTTACCGTTTGCAACAATGGATCGTGGCGCAGGGTATCAAAGTCGTTCAAATCCTCATAGCCCGCCACCAGCCCGTAAACGCGCTGCCGCAGCATCCCCAATACCTCATGGCGTACTTTGCCCTTCTGCCGTTTGTCCACTAACTGTCGGGCCGCTCGTTCGGTCAAGCCCAACTGCCGATCCACTTCCCGGATCAAAAGCAGTCCGGCATCCGAAGTAACCTCTCCGCCCTTGAAATCAACCCGCACACGGCGGCCTTTTACCCTTGTCAACTGTAGCTTTAATTGTTTACCTTTTGTCATCGCTGATATTGCTTTAATTATTGATCTATCCTGCTGTATATCAGCAGTTAAGCATATCAACGATACTTTTTTTACGAAATATCCGGGCTAATCCCCTCATCCGAGATAAAATCGATATTACTGGTCGTGCTGTCATCGAGTGTCCCGTCATCGGGCGTGCCATCCGCGTTGAGCCGCCCATAAACCCTCCCCGAATCGGTGTCCGCAATATATTGAAGCCGGTCGTCCGAAAGAATGCCGGCATCGACCACGTTAACCAGATCAGAATGTATCACAGAAAGATCGTAAGTTCCGTCTAGGGTGCCATCGGTCTCAAACCCGGCCAATCCATCGCGCCTTTCGGCCCCAACATAATCATAGTCATCCCACACCACAACTCGGCCATCGCTTAGTACGGCGAAATCTTCCGGATACCACTCCGATTGGAAACTTCCGGGGGTGAAAGTGGGATCAAAAGTGCCGTCATTTACCGCTAATCGACCCAATCCCAACAATGGCACCCCATTAACCTCTGGTATATCACCGTCCCCGCTTGGGAATACCACCGAATCATCCGGGAGAAGTTCCAGAGAGAAACTCTCATTGTATTCTCCTGCATCTCCTAGTATTGCCCGGGCAAAGCTAGTGTCCAGGCTTCCATCGCTGTTGAAACGGGCGATGGTAGTGCCCGCAATTACTATTTTATCATTAGAGGCTATTCTGAGATTGCGGACCTGTAGAAAAAATGGAGCAACGGTATCGGCTACTTCATTTCTTGAAACCAAAACGAAACTTGAATCAAAATCTCCATTTGGATCCAGCCGAATCAGCACGGCTTCAGTTCCGGAATCGTCCTCGAACCTGCCGCCGATAACCAAGCTGCCATCCGATTGAAAACCTATTCCTCTTGGTGGCCGCCCGACCATTACATAACCGCCGACGCCATAGTCGAGGTCCAGGCTGCCGTCTGGAAACAAGCGGGCAAATCCTTCTCTGACCTCGCCATTGACCGTCCCAAAAGAACCCCCGATGTAGATATTGCCATCACCATCCAGAATTATGCGCGCCCAGATGCCATTCTGGAACCCGGTTGTCTGGTGCTGGATTAATTCGGGAATCTGAAAATCCTGGTCCAGGCTCCCGTCGACGTTCAGGCGAACAAGCCCGCTCACCAGCAATCCGTCAACATCGGTAAAGGTTCCACCCGCCAGTACTTTGCCATTCGGCTGGGCTGTCAGCATGCGAATGCCGTCATTAAATACCGGCGATTCAAAGGAGAAATCTTGAGAACCATCCGGAAATACACGCAAGATGCGGTTTCTGGTAGAGCCGTCCGCCAAGGGAACTCCGTTGTTGCCTGAAACCAGTATCATTCCATCGTCCAGCACCGTGGTGGCCAGGGTAGAGAATAGTGGGGGTCCGAAATTGAAATTTTCATCCAGTGAACCGTCCGAATCATGCACTCGAATTAAGGCTCCGGTTTTCTCGTTGTTCACATTGTGAAAATCGGCCCAGCTTATCAATAGTCCTCCATTTCTGTCGGAATTTACCCGAACGGGACCTGTCTCCTGCTTGAATTCGGGGAGGTTAAAATTCGGGTCTAAAGCTCCGAAGGTTCCGGCCAGGGCATTAATAGACCGATCGACTACATTATCCGCATTTTCATCGACATAAATAAGATCCGCGGGCAATGGGTCGAAACCGAGAACGGGCCGGTATTCTATCAAAGCCTCACCGGCATTTATTCCAAAAACCGTGGCCCCGTTGGGCTGCCAATCCTGCCCGTTGACACGCCATTGCATCCCATCATTGAAATCGCTGCTGCCTGGGTCAAAATTAACCGTCACGGAACCGGTGGGGTTGATATTAACTCCGCCGGCCGCGAAATTATTGAAAAAGAGGATTTCCGGATCGACTGCGGTTTCCGCCTCGGTAAATCCGGCCAGGTTCAGGGTGAACGTATCTCCCGGTTCCATGAGCCACGACGATCCCAGATTAGAGGAAATCGCCTCGGAAAAGACTCCGTTAACCTCATAAGCGGTCACCAAGGTTTGGCTTTCAGCAATCCAGAATAGAAAGAGCGTGTAATAATCTCCGGAAACCGTCCGGCGCAATCCGCCAACACCGTTAAATCCCTGAAATCCGAATATGCTGAAATTCCCGACATCAATCCGCTGCTCGAGGACGGGATTGCCAAATCCGTCATCCGTCGCCAGGACGTTCACCGAATGGAAAAGACTGGCCCCGTTGGCGCTGTTAAACAGAGTAAACTCCATCGCGATCCGCTCGCCAATTTCGGCAAATTCGACATGGCCCAAACTGACATCCACGGCCGCACTCCAATCGCTGTCGAAGGGAGGGAAGCTGTTCAGTTGCTTGGTGACCAAACGCTCCGAGGGATCGTCCCGGGGACCACTTTGAATAAATGAGAAACCGCTCGGGGTTTCCAGCAAATTCAAGAGGCCGGGATTTTCGCTGTTGGTGCCAAATTCCCAAAGCCCTGGATCCAGTTCATCAATCAGGTCGTCAAGAAAGCCGAGTTGGGCAAACGGGTCTTTTTGTTGCTCATATACAATCACACGCCCGTCGTCGATGATAAGGAGTTGATTGAAGACATCAAGAGCTTCCGATCCAGACCGAAGATCGAGGAAATTATCTTCAACATTTATATCAAGTAGGTTTACTAAACCGGCCAGGGTGTTGATGGAGAAAATATTGTTTCTGTGCAGAAAAATACCCTCCAGTGCCGTAAGATTTTCCAGAGGTTTAATATCAACAATGCGATTATCTTCGAGAAATAAATTAACCATGGAGAATAACTCGCTCAATGGGTTCAAATCGATGATTTGGTTGCCGGGGAGATCAAGATTGTTCAAAATTGTAAGCCCACTCAATGGACTCAGGTCCATAATTTGGTTCCCGGCCAAATTAAGGAATTCCAGGTTATGGGCTGCCTCCAGGCCGGTCAGGTCCCCAATACCCCTTTCTGAAGCATCCAAAAAGGTCAGGGAATTCAAATCTCCGACCGTGAGTTGGGGTTGCTCACCGGGTATGCCCAATTCATCGCGGATCGCGGCTTCCAGATTCTGGTCAGGAATGTCAACGGGATCATCAAAGAAAGATACCCCGCCAGCGGCAAAATCCGTGCCGATAACCTCACCGGCCGAAAGTTCCAATTGGGTCTGGAATGAGACCCCGCCAATAGTAATTTCGAAGGTGCTGCCATCCTGCATGCCCCAGCGCTCCAACGGATCTATGCTGTCGAAATCAAAAATTACTCCGTCCACTTCGTATGAAAATCGTAGTAAATGAGCCGCAGAGTCCCAGGTTATCCGCAACAATACCTCCGGCACAAAGAGACCACGTTCTTCCAAAATGTCCGGCAGATCGGGATTTTCATTCACATCGCCACTGATAATTGAGCGGCTGAGAAAATTATCTCCACTGTTAAAGCTAAAGCCAAGATGTCCGTATTCAATGAAAGCGAGATTGTTTGGCCGCTGGCTGTAGTTAACGATAATACTGAACCTAATGGCTTCTAAACGGTCATCCTCAATGATACTGGTCAAACCCACGTCTGAATTTGGGACACTGACATTTACCTCCACCTGCCAGTCGTCTATAACCGAGGCAACGGCCTGAAGAGTCCGGGATACTGCATTCAATCCGTCATCGAGGACGTCAAAGTGGACCACGCTCAGCCCATCAGTTCCCTCCTCCAGATCGATGGCATCAATATCTGTGCTACCCACCCCCGACCAAAACGGCTCCAACGCATCCTTGAGATCGTCGAGAAACTGTGTGTCCTGCAACGGGACAAACCCATCGGCCTTGAAGTCCATCAAATAGGCCGTTTCAGCGGCGATTGCCAGATCGGTGTTGGTGAAACCTTGCAGGTCCAGTTGAAAAGTGCCCCCAGGCTGCAAATCCCAACGGTCACCTAATTCAACGCGGGCCAATTCCCACACGGAGCCGTCCTCCAGAACATAGACACTGGTCAGCGTCTGGGCAATGGAATCCCAAAACAACCGCAGGACAACTTCGATCGAAGTATGTAAGTCACGTCCCCCTATAGTCGCATCAGAGGCATTGTTGGTAAATCCACCCATAAATACCGAAGGCTCGTCCACTGAGACGTCAAAACCATCGGTCATGTAGGAGACCTCACGAGACCTCACCATAGTTAAAAAGAAAATCGGTTGGGTCGCTATTATTGAATAATTTAATTCCGATTCTTAAATACTCACTATCAGGAGTTTCCGGCACTGCTCGGCTCGGCAAAGCCAAGTCGTCGATATGCGAACGCACCTCCGCCTGCCAGTCGCGATCCACCGGGACGTAGCCTTTGAAAGGAAGATTCACCCCCAGATTGGTATTTGGATCATTTTGGGTAAAACTGTAACCAACTGAAGTTTCCACCAGGTCGATGACACCAGGGTTGTCATTTTCGAGTGGGGACCAGATCGGCTCCAGGGCATCCTTCAGATCGTCCACCAAAGGCAATCCGGCAAAGAGGTCGTTTTGCGGTTCGAAAATGACCGGGTTGAACGAGATATCGTCAAGAGCGTCGATGACCGCACGGGCGCTGGATCCATCGCTCACGATGAGGAAGTTATTATTGACTTCCACTTCAAACGGGCTGGTCAGCCCAGCCAGGGCGTCGATGTTAAACAACAGATTGTCGCTGAGAAAGATCACTCCCAACCCGGTAAGGCCAGACAGTGGGCCGATATCGCGTATCTGATTGTTTTGCAACTCCAACCGAAACAGGTTTGACAACCCGCTCAAGGGGCTGATGTCGCCGATTTGGTTATTGTAGAGGATTAAGGTATCCAAGCTTTCTAACCCGCCTAATGGGATTAAATTGCTAATCTGGTTTGCCCCAAGATGGAGACTGACTAATGCCGTCAACCCATTCAGTGGAGTCAGATCGCTGATTAAATTGTTATCAAGGTTTAGAAATGTCAGAGCATCCAGTCCACTCAAGGGGCTGAGGTCGTCGATTTGGTTATTGTTGAGCAAAATAAAATCAAGCACGGCCAGATTGCTGAGAGGGCCGATATCACTTAATTGGTTGAAATCGAGGAATAGGCCAGTCAGGTTTGTTAATCCGCCTAATGGAGTTATATCACTAATCTGGTTTGCGCCAAGATCCAGATCGAGCAGTGACGTCAATAGTGTCAAAGGACTCAGATCGCTGACCTGATTGATGAAAAGAACCAGATTATTTAACGCCGTCAGATTGCTGAGTGGGCCGATGTCGCTGACCTGGTTATTACTGAGATTAAGCTCAATAAGGTTCGTCAATCCACTCAGGGGCCCAATATTGCTGATCTGGTTGTTAGCAAGGATTAGAAAATTCAGGTTGATCAAGGTTGATCAACCCGCTCAAGGGACCAATATCGCTGACCTGGTTCCCATCGACGTTTAATTCATTCAAGGCGGCTAATCCACTCAATGGGCTTATATCGATAAGCTGGTTATCCCAAAGATGCAGAAATGTTAGAGATGTCAGCCCGCTTAGTGGCCCTATGTCGGAAATTTGGTTGCCTCCTAAGGCAAGAAAATCTAATCCAGTTAGATTTGCCAATGGGCTAAGATCGCTGACCGAACTACCCCTCAACTCAAGGCCGGTTAGAGCCGTCAACCCGCTCAAGGGGCTCAAGTCGACAACTTGATTATCAGCTAAATTGAGGCCCGTCAGGTTGACCGCGGTCTCCAATCCCGTCAGATCAGTAATACCTAAATCCGTAGCATCCAGGTTAAACAGGTTGGCCATATCCTCCTCTGTCAGGTCGAGAGAAGGAATTTCCAAAGTATCGCGGATGGCCTGCTCAAGGGCAGGATCCGGGATGTAAACAATTAGAGCGATGAGAGGTTTCTTATCTCTACTGTAGCGGTATCTACCCCTTCATTTATATCGTAAATTTCGTAAACAAAACTGTCGTGAGTATCCCCGCTGCCACCGTGCACATAGGTGAAGGATCCATCCGGTGCCAGGGTTAAGGTTCCAAAGCTCGGTCCGCTTACCGGGGTAATGTTGACATTGAGGGAGTCGTGATTGGCGTCCACATCATTGGCCAAGACGCTGGTCGCGCCACTATCCAGTGTGGATGTACTGCCACCCACCGTTACCGCCGCCGAATCATCATTGGCCATTGGCGGCGTATTGGTGCTAAGTGTGCCGCCACTCAAAAAATCAACCCACCCGGCATCCGCTCCAAAAGTATCGGATGGGTCTTTACCATAAACCCACCGAAGTGTGTGTTCTCCGGATGGGATCGAATGTTCAACCAGTGTCCAGTCCACCTCACCGGATATTTCCAGTTGATGCACGCCATCGACAGAAAATCCTAAATCATCCCAGGTCGGCTCCGAAGAAACCTTCCAATAGAAACTGACAGTGGCTGGGCCCTCCACAATGACGGAAAGATCGGAGAACTCATTATGAGTGATGTGCACTGGAAAAAGTGGACACGAGATTCTCCTAAATGGAGAATCGAAGCATGGGAAGAAGACGCTTTAGTATAGAGTTCAAAAATGAGGCAGTTCAACTGATGATACTCGATGGTCTGAGCGCCACCGAGGTATCGACCAAACTTGGGGTCAACACCAACCAATTGTATAGGTGGAAGAGGCTCTATCTGGACGATCAGCAGGGCGAAGCCACCTCAAAGCGACAGAGCAGTCCGAAGGAGATGGCGGCCGAGATAGATCGTCTTCGCAAAGAGCTGCGCCGCTCGGAGCGGATCAACCAGATACTAAAAAAAACGGTGGGCTACTTTGCCAAGGACGAACAATGAAGTACCAGTTTGTCAAAGACAACGAGGGGCGCTTCAAGATCGAGGAAATATGCTCGGCGATGGGGATTTGTCGCAGTGACTATTACTGCTGGAGGCACCGAGCGCCCTCGGCCCGGCGGATCGAGGACGAGGGAATCAAGGGGGCGATCCTGAAGGTACACAAAGAGGCCAAGGGCCGCTATGGGCATCGGCCAATGCACCGCCATCTGAAGGATGATGAGGGCATCGATTGCGGCCGTGACCGGGCTCTGCGTCTGATGCGTGAAATGGGAATCAAAAGCACCCAGAGTAAACGCTTTAAGCCATTAAAAACCAACAGTAACCATCCCTATGGTTACAGCCCCAATGTGCTTAAAAAGCATGGCCAGCCGACCCATATCGACGAGGTCTGGGTGGCGGGCACGACCTACCTACGGACCCTGGCCGGTTGGATGTACTTGGCCACGGTGATGGACCTGTTCAGCCGACGCCTGCTGGGCTGGAGCGTTTCCAACCACAACGACGCGAAGCTGGTTGGCAAGGCCCTCAAAGCCGCGGCCATGACCCGCGGCACACTGCGCACCGGGATTATTCATCACAGCGATCGGGGCAGCCCCTACGCCAGCGACGACTATCAGAGGCTGGTCTCTGAACTAGGCATGAAGCCGAGCATGAGCGCCCAAGGCAACTGCTACGACAACGCGGCCATGGAATCGTTCTACGGCCGCTTCAAGACCAGCACGATTCGAGGCCGCCACTTTGCCGACGAGCGCGAACTGCGATCAACTGTCTTCGAATACGTGGAAATCTTCTACAACCGATATCGCAAACATTCCTCTCTGAGTTACCAAAGCCCAGTCCAATTCGAGGAAAATATTTGCCCCCCATGGGGGGCAACGAGAAAACAAAACCCTTTACCAAAACAAGCCGCCTGACACACTAATCAATAAACAATGAATATAAGAGAATCCCGTGTCCAACAAATCCAGTACACGTCAGGATGGCTCCGCTTTGCAAAGCATCGACTCCATCGTCGGGAGAACTGAAAGTATTCTGATTATACCACCGGGCATAGCCATCTGATATCCAGGTGGGGTTTACATGATCGGCGCCCTCCTCAAACTCGCCTACCGGGAATAACTCCAATAGATCGACCCACCCGGCATCATCTCCCTCATCCGAAATGAAGTCCTTTGAGTAAATCCATTGCAGGTTATGTTCTCCCGAACCAAGTTGAACGGGAATATGTTCCCAATCCACTTCCCCTGAAATGCTCCTGCGTGGTCCTTCTTCATCATTGACGAAAAAATCCAAATTATCATAAGTTGGCTCCGAGGATACTTTCCACCAATATCCAAGCGCCACCGGCCCGGTGACGGTTACCGAAAGATCCGAACTGTAAACGCCGGGGAAAAACCGGTACGGTAAAGAGGGCGCTTTAAAACCGGTACGCTTATCCTAGAAAGGAGGAGTGTATCGAGATATGAAGCAATGGACAAGAGTGCGGCACAAAGTGCTGCGGGACAAGCAGAGCAAGCGCTCTGTAATGCGAGAAGAGGGACTGCACTGGGAGACCCTGGGAAAGATGCTGGCCTATTCCCAGCCGCCGGGATACCGGCGCAAGAAGAGGCGAGAGCGCAAGATCGATCCGTATGTGGGCTGGATCGAGGAGGTGCTCAAAGCGGACCGGAACGTGCCCAAGAAGCAGCGCCATACGGCCAAACGGATCTACCAGCGTTTGGGTCGGGAGAAGGGCTACCAAGGGGGCTACACGGCGGTCAAGGAGGTGGTGGCCGAGCTGCGAGCGAGGCGGCGGGAAGTGTTCGTGCCGCTGGAGCACCGCCCCGGGGAGGGACAGGTGGACTTCGGTCATGCCCTGGTGAAGGAGGCGGGGCAATTGCGTAGGCGGCCATTTTTTGCCATGAGCCTGCCCTACAGCGATGCCTTTTTCGTGCAGGTGTTCGAACGGGAGTGCACGGAGAGCTTCTGGGAGGGGCACCTGCGAGCTTTTGAGTTTTTCGGGGCGGTGCCCCGGCGCATCAGCTATGACAACTCGAAGGTGGCGGTGGGTAAGATTATCGGTTCGCGTGAACGCAAGCTGACCGACGGGTTTCTGCAGCTACAGAGCCATTACCTGTTCGAGGAACACTTCTGTCTGCCCGCCCGGCCCAACGAGAAGGGCGTGGTCGAGGGGATCGTGCGTTATGCCCGGGCCAACTTCCTGGTACCGGTACCGCAGGTTCGGGACCTGGAGGAACTCAACGCAAAGCTGTTGGAGGCATGTGAGCGGGACATGGAGCGTAAATTACGCGGGAAAAGGGCGGTGAAAAAGGAACTGCTGGCCGAGGAGCGCGCCGTCATGCTGGCGTTGCCGCCCATACCCTTTGAAGCGAGCCGCAAACGCTCGACCTGCGTCAGCAGCCTCTCGCTGGTGCGCTTCGAGTGCAACGACTATTCGGTGCCGGTGCGCTGCGCCCACCATCCGGTGGTGGTGGAAGGGTCCTGTCGGCAGGTGGTGATCTTCTGTGGGGGCCAAGAGGTGGCCCGGCACCGCCGCATTTGGGATAAAGAGCAAGTCTCTTTCGAGCCGGTGCACTACCTGGCTTTGCTGGAGAAAAAACCGGGCGCTTTGGACTTCGCCCGCCCACTCTCGGGCTGGCAGTTGCCGCAGTGCCTGCAGGTCCTCAGACGCCGGCTCGAAAGCCAATGCGGGGGCGAAGGCACCCGGGAGTATATCCGGGTGCTGCGGCTGTTGGAGAAACACCCCATGGCGGCCTTGCAGCAGGCCGTCGTCTCGGCCCTGCGGGTGGGGGGACTGACTCGTGAGGCCATCGCCCAGTATCTCTATCCTCAGGAAGACTACGGGAGCAGAACCTTCCGGCTGGACGGCCATCCACACCTGCGTCACGTCCGTGTGGCCGCCCCTGACCTCGGTGCCTACAGCGAACTGCTCAAGATTCCAGGAGGGGCTTTATGAAGGAAGAAAAAAACCAGCTGCTGTTACACCATCACCTCAAGAAACTGAAGTTGCCCACCATCCTGCGCGAATGGCCGGCGGTGGCCGCGGCTTGTTCCCGGGACCGGCTCGATTACGCCGCCTTTTTGTTGCATCTGGTCGAACGGGAGCTCATTGAACGCGAACAGCGGGCCGCCCAGCGGCGGATCAAAAACGCCCGTTTCCCCGTGCTCAAGACCCTCGAGAGCTTCGCCTTTGAAGCGCAGCCCTCGATCAACGAAGCGCTCATCCGAGAGCTCATGCGCGGGGAGTATGTCGACCAGCGCGAAAACGTGCTGCTCCTCGGTAACGCCGGTACCGGTAAAACGCACCTGGCCACCGCCCTGGGCTTTGCCGCCTGTGCCCAGGGCCGGCGGATCCGTTTCTTCGGGGTCACCGCCCTGGTTACCCATATGCTCGAGCAACGCGACAACCACGACCTGCAGCGCTTCATGAAGCAACTCGAAAGGCTCGACCTACTCATCCTCGACGAACTCGGTTACGTCCCTTTTTCCAAGACCGGTTCCGAACTGCTCTTCGACGTGGTCAGCCGCGCTTACGAGCGCACCAGTCTCATCGTCACCACCAACCTGCCCTTTGAGAACTGGATCGAAGTGCTCGGTTCCGAACGGCTCACCGGAGCTCTGCTGGACCGACTCACCCATCGGGTGCATATCCTCGAAGCCAACGGGCAAAGCTACCGCTTGCGCGATGCTCGACGCCGTCGCCGTGGCACAAAACAATAAACGCCTTGGGCCCGGCTCGTCGGCCTCCGGCCTCCTCACCGACCCCAAGCCAATCCCCAAAACCAACTCCCAAACCCTAAACCTTGACGTACCTGCAATTACTAACCTAAACCTTATTCCAAGCGTACCGGTTTTACCCCGACCCCCGTACCGGTTTCATCCCGGCGTTTACAGAATGTCTGAATTATATAAATTAATGTCGAATTTGTGATCGTTTTTGTGGTTGAAAGTAAACCGACATTTGCTGACACTTAATCCACCTCAAAGGAGAACGAGAGTGTTTTTTAGGTTATTTGATATATCAGAATAATTAAAAGCTTTCTTTGTCTTCCGGTTAACTTAGCACTGAAAGAGAAGCCCCTATTTAGAAAAAATAGACGACAGGACCCGCACTGAGATTTTTTCCTAATGTAAATCTGAATCGTAAATAAATGAACAATGGAACAATGAAAAACTTATATTCACGAAACGTATTTATGCACGCGCACCCTGCATGCCTGTGTGCATTTGCCATAATGTTTGGTCTTGGCGGCCACTATTCCCTAATTGCTCAGTCGGAAGATACCGACGAAGATAGTGACGTCAGTTTGATTACGCTTTCACCCTTTGAGGTAGTAGCTCAAAAAAACCGAGGTTACCGCGCTAACCGGTGCCACCGGTGTCATGAGAACTGCTACCCCGTTGCTGAAAGTCCCCCAAACCGTTAATATTATTACCGAAGAACTCTTTGAAGACCTTCAGGCCTATTCGATTGGTGACGCTTTGTATTATTCTTCCAACATTAATCGGCGGTTGAACTCGGATGACGGCTTCAGGATACGTGGCTTCCGGGTGCTTCAACGGTTTCGCAACGGGTTTGAAGACCAGGCCGGCATACTGGTCGGAGCCAACACCAAGGATAGCGCCAGTATTTCGCGTGTTGAGATCATCAAAGGCACCAATGCCGTTATGCTGCAAAATGCGGATCCAGGCGGCTCTGTGAACCGGATTACGAAAAAACCCTTGTTTGACGATAGATTATTAAAGACCACTTTCACGGTCGGAAGTGATAATCTGTTTCGTTTTCATGCTGATGCCGGCGGCCCCTTAAACGAAGCCGAATCACTAGCTTATCGGCTAAATGTAGCATTCACAGAGTGGGATCACTTCCAGAAGCATAAGGGTCCCAATGGAACGGATGCATTACCTTTACGTAGGTTCTTTGTGGCTCCTTCGTTTCAGTGGAAGATTAATAGTAAGATGAGCTTGTTACTGGACTTTGAATATGAAGATCAAGACCGCTTCAAAGAGATAAGAACCATTGGCTATCGTCCTGGTGACGGCAGCATTGTCTTTATTGGCGACAACGAGCAGAATTTCGCCCAACCGTGGGCGTTTAAGGAGGGGGAATCGTACGACGTTTTTGCCTCGCTCGACATTCAATTACTTGATAAATTGAACTTCCGCCAACGCTTTGCTCATGGACGATATGAATACTTTGAAATGTTCGACCAGGCGAGAAGGTTGCAGGACGTTGACGGTGATGGTATCCCGGAAGAATTGTCGCGGTTTGTTCGTTTTACCGACAGTTGGAACCGGTTTGTCGAATTGCAGGGCGATCTGGTGGCGGAACTCAGTGTCGGAGGGATCGTAAACACCTTTCTCTTCAATTATAACTGGAGAAACCTCGAATCGAAAAGCAGTGCAGGCAGGAATTTCGATGTTCCCAACGTGGTTTTTGATGATCCCAGCACATTCTTCGTCATTCCCCAGCCAAATCGGAATGAACTCGGCCCAGACAATTTTCCCGATAGACGATCCAATAATCCGCACGAAGACAACGAGCGCTGGTCCTGGACCGTTCAGGACCAGTTCAGCTTCTGGGAAGGCCGCATTCATGGTGTGGCCGGCGTTCGGTTTGACAAGATTCAGGGCCAGGAGGGGACTACAAGTGCCCCCAGGTATGGGGTCGTCTTTCAGCCAAAACCAAACCTCTCTCTTTATTATTCGTTTGCCGACAGTGAACGGGCGCAACGCCGGGTACGGCCTGAAGACGGAGTTGTTCTTGACAAACCCATTAAAGGTTCCCAGCACGAAGCCGGCATCAAAGCGGAACTGTTCGAAGGCAAAATGTCGGCGAGCTTCGCCTACTATATTATTGTCCGCGAAAATCTTATCCTAGGCGTCCTTCAGCCTGACGGCACACAACTATTGGAGCATGCAGGGGAACAGACATCTGAAGGAATCGAATTCGAGCTAAACGGCTTGATTACCGACAACTGGCAATTTCTTCTTTCGGCGGGAACAGCGGATACGAATGACAAAAGCACGGCCACAACCAAGGCGCTTCGGGGGACGATGGATTATCGTGTCTCCTTGTGGACCGTTTACGATGTAACAGAAGGGCCGCTTGAGGGTTTGTCTATTGGAGGTGGCTGGATTTTCAATGGAGAAATGGTTGGAGATCGCGAGGGTAGTTACCACGTTCCTGCGACCAATGTTGGTGAATTGCGGTTGGGCTACCGCTTCAATGACCGCTATAGAATATCGTTGAATGTGAAAAATATCACTGACAATGACTGGTGGGAGGATTCGCTCGGTGACGTCTTTATGTCAGCGGGAACACCCAGAGCCTACCAGTTAGCATTTACAGTTGACTGGTAAGTGATAAAATTTAGTATATGCCGTAATACCGACTTCTTGTCCGTGCCGACACAAAACTCGAAGAAGCATGAAAGCTGGCCTCGCGCTCTTTCTTTAGCCAAGTCTACCGGAGATTTAAAGACCCGAAATTCTTCAATCCTCCGGTAGCGTTTTCGGGACGTGCATTGCTCTTGCTCAAGAATCCAAACCCGCTTAGTAGCCCGCTTATTTCGGAAAATAAGCGGGCTACTAAGCGAAACCGATTCCATGACAACCTCAACAACCTGCACAACCTTACCCACCCCCCTAAATTAAAAACAACCCCATTTTGGGGCAAAATACCCTTAACGCCAACAAACTCGATGAGAAAATATTCTACCTTCTGTTTTCAACTTCTTGAAGTTGGTCGTTTTTAGAGTTGACGTCGGAGGCATGGGTATCGGAGACCGCAAAAGTATTAGAATTACCCCTTTTCGGTTTCCCTATGGGGTTAATAATTCAGCATAGGGATTGAACAACGTTCCAAGGTCCGCGATGTACGGGAGATATCCTCTTTGGCGATATCGATGGGGTCTGCGTTGTTCCGAGTGCAGAAGTAGAGGAGGTTTTTAATAAAGCACTAGAAAAAGCACGCGGCGAAAAAATAGTCAGGAAGGCGATTGAATCCGGGATGTCCGCCGCAGATGCCTTTCGTAAGTTTGGGATCATGTAGAATGATTCTTTGTCCTCAGCGACAGCTTCCGGTGTATTGGCGGTTTTTTTTAAACTGCCTTCAAGTCGAATCTTCCCGCAGCGCCGCCAGTCCTTCGGTGCAGGCGGTGGTGAGCATAGTGATGTCGAGGCTGTAAGCGAGTAACCGATAACCCTCGGCCATGCGGGCCTTAGCCTGCGCCGGGATGGGCGGGACGATGTGGATACCGGGCGTTACGTTGTGCCTCTGGCATGCGCCAAGGATGGCATCGCGTGCAGCGAGGTAGTCCGGGTGGTCGAACTGCCCGGTGACCCCCATCGAGGCGGTGAGGTCGTAGGGGCCGATGAAGGCGGCATCGATGCCCGGCACGCTAAGGATGGCTTCGATATTGCGCACCGCCTCGATATGCTCGATCTGCACCACAAGTAGAATTTCATCGTTGGCCCGCGAGCATTCGTCAGCCAGGCGCAAGCCGTAAGCGTTTGCCCGGCAAAACCCACCCCACGCAGTCCCTGTGGGGGATACTTGGTGGCTTGCACCAGCAACATTGCCTCCTCCCGGGTCCGCACCATCGGGGCCACCACTCCGTTTGCGCCGGCATCGAGGTAGCGTTTGGCAAAGGCGTAATCTACCCCATGCAGGCGCACCATAGCCGCGCAATCCTGGCGGCCAGAGCGGATGGCCTGAAAAAGCTGCTGCGTCTGCGGCAAATCAACTGCCGAGTGCTCGACATCGACGCAAAGGAAGTCAAAACCGCATGTAGCCATAATTTCAGCAATTATAGGGCTTCCGCTATTGATCCAACTGCCGATTATGGTCTCACCCTCGCGCAGGCGTTGACGCAGGGATGGAATAGTTTTCGATTCAATCATAATTGTAATGGTTATAGCCGAGATTTCCCATATGAACATTCGTAATCGTTGAAAATAACTACTTTCTAATATTTCGATCCAATTATCTACTTTCATTGTGATTTGGCAATCCATTCCTTCGTTATTTGATGATCAAATCGGTAGTATTTAACAATTATTGCTGATTTTCCTTTTGTTCGGTCAAACATGGGAAAGGTCTTTCCTTCTGTTGGAGGTTTCCACAGCACTGGTTCCTTTTGTATCGAAAAATCTTCTTACTCACCCCGTATCAGGTGCGAGTCGCAGTCGCTCTACTCGCTTCAGCATGGTTCGAAACATTTCTCTTGGGATGGCCACCTCAGCCATCTGGAAAGTGATATACTTGGCATGGTGGATCACCTTTGCTCCGATTTTGATGAGTTTCTCCCGTAGAGAGCTCAGCATCCAGTGCTTCACCTTGCCGGGAAGAATCAACCGGCGCATGAAGTTACTCAGATTGTAGGCTAAGCCGAAGAGCTGAAGCCGAACGGCGTTGTCCTCAAAGTCATGGCAGGACAAGCGGGTCCAGTGAATGGCATGTTTGCCCTCTTTGATCCACTGCTCTGCGGTGCCCCGGTGGTTGTAAAATTTCACTACCTTCTTGGGTGGCCAGTTCAGATTTGTCACGATGAAACCGACCCGCGCAAATAACTCTCCGGCGTGCCACTCGACCTTGGCCACCACCCGGCAAGCTCTCTGCCAACTGGCGGCTTGATATGGAAAACTCGCATAAAACACCTTGGGTGCCCGCGAGGGTCACCCCACCGGGCGAGTGAGTAAAGGGGCGATATGTTTTTGTAAAATCGTGTTGCTCTGCAGCCGAATGGCATAGGAGAAGTTCTCTTGCTCAAGGTAACCGTAGAGGTCCGGATTGGCGAAGGCGGCGTCACCTCGGAAAAATCGTTTCAGGGGACGCTCACGATAGCGGGCAACGACCGGTTGGAGCACCGACCACCAATCGTCGGCACTGTGCACGTAGCCTTTACGCAGGTTGGCCCGTTCCAAATCACCAAACTGGTTGAAGCAGAACAGGGGATGGAAAGCAGGTGCAGCCGAAATAACCGTTAAAGGCCGAGCCTTCCTGCTTCCCGTAAGTAGAGGCTGTCCCAAAAATATAAAGATTTTGTAGTCAACTGGATGACGTTTATAAAAATAGCCGGAAAGAGCATTTTTTTGCTCGATCCGGCTAAAAAAGGGTTCTATAATTGCGTTAGCGAAAATCAATATAGCCCTTTCTATGAAAAATATAGCCATCCAATGCCTCCTGCGTCCAGCTTTAACTGTGGTCGACCGTTGCCTCGATTACGATAACTTTCGCGCCACCATCGAGCGTATCGACCGGCTGCTGATCGATTCGGAGGTGGAATCGCAGGGCGTTGATCTGGCCTTGGAAAGAGGCCAGCCAATGAGGGTAAAGGCCCGGCAAAAGCGGGCTAATTTTGCCCTCAAGGCGTTGCGTATGGAAACGCTGCGTTATCTGCTCGGTGGGATTTCGTTTCGGCATTTGTCGAGGGCTCTGGGCAGCAGCGATCTGTTGGCTGACTTTTGTCGTGTCCGCCATATCGACGGCATAAGGGGCATCTCCAAGAGCACCCTGGAACGGGCCTCGAAGTTTTTCAGCGAAGAGCAGTTGAGGGCCTTGCACCGGACCTTGACTGAGGTTGTGGGCGATGCCGATCTGGCCCGGCAGGTGGTGGGATTGGACAAGCCGATAGACACCACCATTTGCCTGATCGACGGCACCTGTTTGGAGGTCAACATTCATTGGCCGACGGACTGGGTGCTGCTCAAGGATGTAGCGGGCACGCTGCTCAAAGCGATCCGGCTGATCCGTGAGAAGGCCGGTTTGCGCCATCGCATGCCGATCGAACCGGAGCCCTTGGCTCGGCAGATGAATCGGCTGTGCATACAGATGACCCACAGCCGGCGGCGAAAGGACAGCGCGCGGCAACGCAAGGGTATCTTGAGGCAGATGAAAAAGCTGCTCAAACGGATCGGGGAGCATGCCCGCAGTCACCGGGAATTATTGCAAGCCTGCTGGGAGCAAAGCGATTACAGCGAAAAACAGGTCCAACAGATCCTTACCCGGATGGAGCGCATGAGCGAGCTAATCCCGGTGGTCATCAAGCAAGCGCACGAGCGAATCATTGGCGGCCGCCAGGTGAAAAACGCAGAGAAAGTTTTGAGTGTTTACGAACCCGATGCGCAGGTGATTGTGCGAGGCAAAGCGGGCCAAGAGGTTGAGTTTGGCAACACCCTGTTTTTGGGTGAAAGCGTTGAAGGATACCTGCTGGACTGGAAACTCTACGGCAGCCGGACGCCAAGCGAAAATGAACAAATGCAAGAGAGTTTGCAAAGACAGAACCGCTTCAACCTAGCCGAACCCATAGCGGCCATGTGCGCGGACCGGGGATTCGCCTCCCAGCGGGCCCGCCGGCAGTTAGCCCAGGAGGGCATCTACGATGCGCTCTGTCCACGCGATCCGAAGCAGTTGAAAAAACGGATGGAGGAACCACACTTCAGGCAATTGCAAAAGCGCCGGGCCAGCACCGAAGGGCGGATCGGGGTATTGAAGAATCGCTGGCAGGCCGGGCGATTGCGCAGCAAAGGCTTTGCCAACCGCTCGATCAGCGTAGCCTGGTCGGTCCTCTCGCACAATCTATGGAAAGTGGCCAAGATGCTGGCCCAGCAAGATGAACTAAAAACCAAAGCGGCGGCCTAAATAAAGAGCGGAAAAGCAAGGACAATACTTTTTCACAGGCCTACTGTCGGCCCATACAAAGAAAACCAGGCAAACGGACCCCAAAACCAGAATCCTAACGTTATAGGAGAGCAAAGTCACCCCCTCCCAAAAGAAAATACCACTAAAATGAACACTCTTCAAAATCCCCTCGCAAAAATCACCCTTTTGGGACAGCCTCTAAGTAGGGCTTTCCGAACTATCCATATCGAGAATCAGTTTCTTCATCCCCACTCGCCTATTCACCTAGTCAATCCATTGGCCGCTCATGTCCGTCAGTGCGTTCAGATTCTCAGGCTTGGTTAACATCTGTGTTTCAAAGCGGCTCATTTCACTGGTCGAAGCCGCTGGTTGCCAATCGGTACGATCCCCGACAATCTGCCTCATGACCGGATCAAAACGCAGGCGCTCCGCATCGTTCGTGTCTTGTAGCCTGCCAGGCGACTGAAGACAAACTGCCGAAGCAGAGCCGCTATACCATGCTGGATATTTTTGCCCGTGCGCTCCTCCACCACATTTTTGCTTCCTATTGCAGTCAGCCCGAAAGCCTCATCGAGTTCCGGTAGAGTAACAATCCTGCATCACTGGTAACCTTCGCACCGTGGAACTCCAACTTGATTCGGCGGTTAAATTGAACCCGAAAACAGCCCTTTTCTGCGTCACCCATTGGATTTTAAGAATTTGCTCGCTATAGGTTCTTTAATTAACTTATTATTAAACACATAGCGATTTTATCAAGCAAATTCTCTTATGATGAAATGGAAAATATGGGCTTGAATAAGAAACACAATGGCTTCAAGATAGAATTGAAACTTTCAAAGAGGTGAATATGGTTGCATTTATCCTGCCAGATATATTTAATATCACTAGTGTCCAGTTAAAAGCCCTTGAGCATCAACTGGTTGTGTAATGCTAAGTTTGGCTTTCTTGTTTCGAACTTTGCAAGTAGTTGATATACAGGATCTTTTTGAAAGACGTTCACACTCAAAACTTGCAGAATCCGACTCAGACTTTCAGTGAGTCCATGCACTTTTTTCAAACAGGCGACCATGAGATAAACGCATATGGCTACCCAAATTTGGGTCTTCACGGCGTTTTCGGTGGTGCCGTAGAAAGCCTTGATGCGGAGGTTTTGCTTGATCCACTTAAAGAACAGCTCAATGCGCCAGCGGCTTTTGTAAATGGCCGCGATAGTCAAGGCGGGCAAGGTGAAGTTGTTGGTGAGGAAGACCAGCCTCTGGCCAGTTGCGCCATCGCGGTAGCGAATGCGCCGGAGCTTGCCGGGGTATTGGTTTTTGCTTTTGGCGACTTTCAATCCGATGATCTGGTCGCAACTGATTCCGCTGGATCGGTCCACGGGTTGGGAAGCACTAACGTAAAAACTCATATTGCTTTTGGCGCGGGTGACGAAGAAGGCAGCAGCCAAATGGATGCGAAAGAGCCGCTGAAAATCGACGTAACCACGATCCATTACGTAAATGCTTGCGGGTTCAAAAGCCAGTTCATCAAGGATGTTCACGTCATGCACGCTTGCGTCTGTAATACTGATGAATATAGGGATGGAGCCACGCAAGTCCATCATCGTATGCAGTTTGATGGCCGCCTTGGTGCGGCGAAATGTTGCCCACGAAAACAACGACAGGCACAGGTCTATGGTCGAGGCATCCAGGGCATAAACCATCTCGTCTACATTCATTCCAATCGCGTCTTGGGCATACAAACGGCGCGCCTTGGCGATGAGCACTTGAGCCAATGCTTCGTAAAGGCGCCAGTTGCGATGCTCGTTGGCGTAGGCCAAGTTCGTGCGTGTCACATTGCCCCGGATTCCCATCGCATACAAGTGAGGACTTTCCCGCAGACACGCCTCGATGTCACGCAAACTCTCACGGAATGTCATTTGCGCAAAGGCCATGCTCAAGAACTGATCACGGGCACTGAAACTACGACTGGTTCTTGGCATGGGATAAAGACTAACGCAGCGTTCGAACTGTTCGCGATGGAGCAAATCCATCGCCTGCGTGAATACAAGGCGGCCTTCGTTCATGCTGCCCAGTCTCAAAAAGGGTGCGGAAAGCGCCAGCTAACTTCAAATGCGTCACATCCATGTGGCTACTCAACAAACACATCATCAACGAAATACGACTTTAGACTGGCCGCTTAACTGGACACTAGTGATTTGATATAGCAAATATTAAAATGAAAATCTGTGCGGTAAAGACGTTCCTTGATCTCCAACCCCAATTCATAACGTACCCTCCGACCCTATTACTCTTCCGACCTCGAGCTCGCCCGCTTCTGCAATGAACATTTTTACCATGGCCTTGGAGACGTTGTATTCGGTCATTTTGGTATTTCGTAGCCAGAATCTAATTCGTCCTTCGAAATCTCCGGTCTCCTTCGCCATCCCGCTAAAGACAAAGAAAGTTTTTCCCAGTCAACATTTTTGATATATCATATATTTTAAAGCTCTTATTCCCTTCATTTACAAGTATGAATCATCCGAACATCATCTTAATCCTAACCGATCACTTCCGGCGCAGCGCGCTGGGGTCCAGCACGCCGAATCTGATGAAGTTGGCAGAGGAGGGGATCCGCTTCACAAATGCCTATTGCGCCTCGCCGTTGTGCATGCCTTCGCGCAATTGCATCATGAGCGGATTGCACAATTCGCAGACTGGCATCTGTGGCAACCAGACGGAACCACTGGATGAATTCCTTCGCCACGATACCTTCATGCATCACCTACAAAGGACCGGTTACTACACGGCGATGATCGGCAAGCATCATTACATCGATTCTTACGGCCTGGGCGTCGACACGTGCGAAAATAACGGCCTGATCGCGGATTACGGGTTTGATCACGTCTTCCAGGTTCAGGACGATGCCGAGAACGGGCACAACGACGACGAATACACACATTACCTGAAGGGGAAGGGAAAGCTGAAGGAATTCCGAGAAGCGCTGAAAAAAGGCGGCTACCGGCATCCCTTTGATGATCCTGACGAAACCGCGGAAGGGTTTATCGGGCGCCACGGCATCGACTTCGTCGAGCATTACAACGGTGATAAACCATTTTACCTGAACCTATCCTTTATCGGTCCGCATCCTCCCTTTTGGCATCCCGGAGAGTTAAAACACAAACCGAAGGATATGCCGGCACCGCTGGGCCGCGAAGACACGGAAGAAGAACGTATTCGGCGAGCACACTACATGGATAAATGTTCCTTGATTGATAGTTATATGGGGACCCTGATTCAGGTGCTCAAAGACCGTAACCTGGCTGAGAACACAGTTGTTATATTCACCTCCGATCACGGGGAAAACCTGGGAGATTTCGGCATCTGGGAAAAACGATTCTTTTACGAACAAAGTGTGGGCGTGCCCTTCATCATGGCGGGTCCGGGTATCGCAAAAGAAGAACGCATGAACGGCCCACGCGTGAGCAAGTGCCTCCTTTCCCACCTTGATCTCTATCCTACCCTTCTCCACCTGGCCAGATGCGATATGCCGAAGTCCCGCATCCGTTCGGGACGCAACATCCTCGCGGCGATGGGAAGTGATTCGTCCACGGGAATCCATCGTGAGATAATCTCGGAACTCGGCACCGCGGTCATGATCCGCACCGGCAACTGGAAGCTTGTCTACGACCCCCAGGCGGGTGGCGTGCAGCACCTCTACAACCTCGTCAATGATCCCCACGAGTTGAGTAACCTCACCGGTGTCGCGGGATACGAACGCATCACTGCCGAACTGATGGAAAAGCTCCTCGCCGACCGCATCCGCCTGCACCAGTACACACACGCCAAAGAAGAGCAGCGGGTGCAAAGAGTACAAGTCGATTTCTAGTATGAAACAACAGAATAGGGATTCCAACAGCACGTCCTTAGCCGACCAGCGACTCGCCGAAGGCAAGCGGCAGACGGAAACTCTGCCGGATAAGCGACATATCAGCTACGGAAGCGAGATTCCCAGCCTCCACTACGCAGATCAACCCTACATTGTGAAGACAAATGACGGTGCTTGGCTATGCGTCATGACCACGGGATCGGGAAAAGAAGGAGAGCAAGGCCAACACGTGATCTCTTTGCGAAGCATGGACTGCGGGAAGACCTGGGAAGATCCCGTACCCATGGAGCCGCCCGGCGGGCCAGAAGCCTCCTGGGCCGTTGCTCTCACCGCGCCTTCCGGCCGCATCTATGCCTTCTATATCCACAACACAGATAACAGACGCGAATTGAAGGCGGATAACCCGCCCTATTCGAGCGGTTACACCCAACGTATGGATTCATTTGGGTATTATGTTCTCAAATACAGTGACGATCATGGCCGCAGTTGGTCCGACAAGCGCTATACCATTCCGGTCCGTGAATTTGAGATCGATCGCAAAAATGTATACCAGGGCAAAATCCGGTTTTTCTGGAACGTGGGTCGGCCATTCACTTTTGAGGGAACAGCGTTTCTTCCCATTCATAAAGTAGGAGGCTTTGGAGAGGGGTGGTTCACAGCGTCCGAAGGCGCTCTTCTGGCGAGCCAAAACCTTCTTCTCGCCGACGATCCCGACAAGATCGAGTGGGAGACCCTGCCCGATGGCGAGGTCGGTCTGCAGGCGCCACCGGGAGGCGGGCCCATTGCCGAAGAACAGAGTTTCACGGTTCTAAGCGATGGAACCCTATATTGCGTCTACCGTACCATCGAGGGGTATTCCGTCTGCACCTACAGTTACGATGGGGGCCATACCTGGACCGAGCCTGAGTACACAACCTATGCCGACGGCCGGCGGATGAAGCATCCCCGCGCCGCTAATTTCGCCTGGCGGTGCCAGAACGGTAAGTTCCTATACTGGTTTCATAATCACGGCGGGCGGCAGATTCGCGAACATCCACAACGGAGGACCATCTCCTACCAGGATCGCAATCCGGTATGGCTCAGCGGTGGCACTGAAACCGCCACTCCGGAAGGGAAACGGATCCAGTGGTCGCAACCGGAAATCGTCCTCTATGAGGATGACCCCTACATCCGAATCAGCTATCCCGACCTCATCGAGGAGAAGGGCTGCTATTATCTCAGCGAAACGCAAAAGTTTATCGCCCGGGTGCACGAGGTCGATCCTGTGCTTCTTCAAGGGATGTGGAATTCATTCGAGGCCAAAGGAATCGCCGAAGAAGGCCTTATCCTGAATCTGTCCGAGGAGTCCGGAATAAAAACGGCTGGGATACCTGCCCCGGAACTCCCACATTTCAATGAGCGCGATAACACTGGCCACGGTTACGGGACGCGCGACCTGCGTCAGGGATTCACACTCGACGTGTCGTTCGCGTTGGAATTCCTTGATCCCGGGCAAGTCCTGATCGAAAACCACCGCGACGACGGCAAAGGCCTCTGCCTGCAGACGACAAATAATGGTACCATCGAGATCGTCCTCAACGATGGGCGAACCGAAAACCGATGGGACTGCGATCCCGATTGTTTGGAGGCGGAAAAAAGCCATCACCTAACAGTCATCGTTGACGGTGGTCCGAAGATCATCTCCTTTGTCGTAGACGGCAAGTTCTGTGATGGTGGTGAATACCGACAGTTCGGATGGGGTCGATTCAGCCCGCATCTGAGAGAGGCCAACGGTGGTGATACGTTACGCATCGGCGAAAATGTGAAAGGCGCGATTCACTCATTACGCATCTATACCCGCGCCCTACGCACCGCCGAGGCAGTTAGCAATTTCAACGTCAACCGATGAGGATGTCTGAAATTTGCAACTGTCTGTCTGGATTCTGAACGGCTTTAGCCTTTTCTTTAATCTAATTGGAGGTACCTTCAATAACTATGACAGTTTCTACCAAACGTTCATCTCCGACAACAAGGAGATCATAACTAGAGGCTGTCCCAAAGTTATAACCATTTGTTTTACAGTAAGTTAACTTGTTAGTAAAGCTGTCATAAAGACCGTTTTTAGGGGATTTTGGGCAATTTCGATGTCTATAACACCGTCAGCCTTTCTCTTGTTTTGCATATTCAAATACAATTCTACCATAGACCTCTGTCTGACGCGATTATATTTATAACGAATAGAGGCCTTATACAGCGTTTTTGACGGAATTGAATGACTTACGTTCCCTTACAGTTCGGAGTCGAATATCTCAATTCGCAAAATTCGGGTTTTTGGGACAGCCTCTAACTAGAGGCTGTCCCAAAAATATAAAGATTTTGTAGTCAACTGGATGACGTTTATAAAAATAGCCAGAAAGAGCATTTTTTTGCTCGATCCGGCTAAAAAAGGGTTCTATAATTGCGTTAGCGAAAATCAATATAGCCCTTTCTATGAAAAATATAGCCATCCAATGCCTCCTGCGTCCAGCTTTAACTGTGGTCGACCGTTGCCTCGATTACGATAACTTTCGCGCCACCATCGAGCGTATCGACCGGCTGCTGATCGATTCGGAGGTGGAATCGCAGGGCGTTGATCTGGCCTTGGAAAGAGGCCAGCCAATGAGTGTAAAGGCCCGGCAAAAGCGGGCTAATTTTGCCCTCAAGGCGTTGCGTATGGAAACGCTGCGTTATCTGCTCGGTGGGATTTCGTTTCGGCATTTGTCGAGGGCTCTGGGCAGCAGCGATCTGTTGGCTGACTTTTGTCGTGTCCGCCATATCGACGGCATAAGGGGCATCTCCAAGAGCACCCTGGAACGGGCCTCGAAGTTTTTCAGCGAAAAGCAGTTGAGGGCCTTGCACCGGACCTTGACTGAGGTTGTGGGCGATGCCGATCTGGCCCGGCAGGTGGTGGGATTGGACAAGCCGATAGACACCACCATTTGCCTGATCGACGGCACCTGTTTGGAGGTCAACATTCATTGGCCGACGGACTGGGTGCTGCTCAAGGATGTAGCGGGCACGCTGCTCAAAGCGATCCGGCTGATCCGTGAGAAGGCCGGTTTGCGCCATCGCATGCCGATCGAACCGGAGCCCTTGGCTCGGCAGATGAATCGGCTGTGCATACAGATGACCCACAGCCGGCGGCGAAAGGACAGCGCGCGGCAACGCAAGGGTATCTTGAGGCAGATGAAAAAGCTGCTCAAACGGATCGGGGAGCATGCCCGCAGTCACCGGGAATTATTGCAAGCCTGCTGGGAGCAAAGCGATTACAGCGAAAAACAGGTCCAACAGATCCTTACCCGGATGGAGCGCATGAGCGAGCTAATCCCGGTGGTCATCAAGCAAGCGCACGAGCGAATCATTGGCGGCCGCCAGGTGAAAAACGCAGAGAAAGTTTTGAGTGTTTACGAACCCGATGCGCAGGTGATTGTGCGAGGCAAAGCGGGCCAAGAGGTTGAGTTTGGCAACACCCTGTTTTTGGGTGAAAGCGTTGAAGGATACCTGCTGGACTGGAAACTCTACGGCAGCCGGACGCCAAGCGAAAATGAACAAATGCAAGAGAGTTTGCAAAGACAGAACCGCTTCAACCTAGCCGAACCCATAGCGGCCATGTGCGCGGACCGGGGATTCGCCTCCCAGCGGGCCCGCCGGCAGTTAGCCCAGGAGGGCATCTACGATGCGCTCTGTCCACGCGATCCGAAGCAGTTGAAAAAACGGATGGAGGAACCACACTTCAGGCAATTGCAAAAGCGCCGGGCCAGCACCGAAGGGCGGATCGGGGTATTGAAGAATCGCTGGCAGGCCGGGCGATTGCGCAGCAAAGGCTTTGCCAACCGCTCGATCAGCGTAGCCTGGTCGGTCCTCTCGCACAATCTATGGAAAGTGGCCAAGATGCTGGCCCAGCAAGATGAACTAAAAACCAAAGCGGCGGCCTAAATAAAGAGCGGAAAAGCAAGGACAATACTTTTTCACAGGCCTACTGTCGGCCCATACAAAGAAAACCAGGCAAACGGACCCCAAAACCAGAATCCTAACGTCATAGGAGAGCAAAGTCACCCCCTCCCAAAAGAAAATACCACTAAAATGAACACTCTTCAAAAAACACTCGCAAAAATCACCCTTTTGGGACAGCCTCTAACTAATGTCTACATTTCGAGCCAGTACCCAAGAAGGCCCGCTCCCCTACGCGGAGGAGTGGCGCAGAACATGCCCGGACTATGTGGTGTATCATCCGGCTCCGGACGGAAATCCACGATGGGACGATGAGGATTTCACGGTTCTCAACGAACAGACAATTATTGTCGCTACAAAAAACGGGGATCTGCTTGCTACGTGGACCGGACACGGGCCATTCAAGTCATGGATTCTTAGACTATTTTCCAGCCGAAGCAATGACGGTGGCAAAAGCTGGACCCAACCTATGCTAATTGCTGGCAGCAAGGGAGACAGAGCGGGATGGCAAGTGCCCGTAATCATCCCGTCGGGTCGCATTTACCTTTTTTACTGTAAATATGTACCGGCGCCCAGTACCCGCATGGCCCACTTGGCCTGCCGGGTTTCAGACGACGACGGACGCAGCTGGGGCTCCGAAGTGCTACTACCGATGAAACGACGATCGATAGACCATCCCGATCCCAATATACCGGTCGCCTGGCTTGGCTGGCGGCAGGTCGAATGGGACGCCCAAGGGCGGGCACTCTTTCCCTTTACCCGGTTCGACAGCAAACTAGCTTCCGAGGAAAGGCCTAAAGAATGGTGCCAGAGCGAGGTTATCCGATTTGAGAATATCGCCGAAGGCCCTGATCCGTCAGACTTGCAGATAACTTGGCTTCCCGAAGGTAAAGGCGAGGCTCTGACTGTACCTTCCAATATGCCCGGGTTGAAATGGGCGAACGAGTCGAATCCGATTCCGCTTCCAGACGGTCGTATATTTATCTCTCTCCGCACACGCCTTGGGCAAGTGTGGTATAGTGTTAGCGATGATGATGGAGCAACTTTCAGGCAACCAGAAGTGATGCGCGACCAAGATGGAGGGGCTCCTATTCTAAACCCCTCCGATAACGCACCTCTATACAGGCTATCCGATGGAAGATATCTTTTGTTTTACCATGATAACGATGGGAATGCCTTCAATACGATAGATGTCCACGACACCCGAAACAGGCGACCATGCTACGTGTCGGTGGGCGCGTTTCGCCCCGAAGCGCATCAACCGATTTGGTGGAGTAAGCCGAAACTTTTTATCGACATCGACGACGTGCCTATTGATGTCGGCTTTTCCGTTCCCCGCTACGAGGCGATTGACTACTGCGGATTCACGGAGATCAACGGCGAAGCTGTTCTGTGGTATCCTGATCGAAAGCACTTCATTCTTGGGAAGCGAATCAGCGAGGCGTTTCTTTCCGACATGCACCCTTCTGAGCCTTAGGCTAAGGAGTGAGGACCCCGAAGAAAGATAACCAACAAAATAGTAAAGCTTGGGAGCTGGATAAGCAAATGCCGGAACGAGGGCCCATTCTGCGGTATTATGTTCCCCCTGAAACGCGTGAGGAGCACCTTGCAGAATGTATGGCCACCTGCAAAGCCTGTGGATTTAAGGAAGTGTCGCTCTTTACGACACTTTATAACGCCTGGTATCTTGAAGAAACTCAATTCGAAAGGCAATTGATGCCCCATCTTCAGTCCTGCGCAGAAGCCATCCGCGCTGCGGGATTGATCTTCACTCTAAACGTTTTTCACACCTTGGGGCATGTGCGTGTGCCGCAAGAAATCGTAGAGAGGTTTGGATTTGAGCGACAGATTACCATGGATGGCAAATGGGCCGTGCATCCGGTGCTGGACCCACGTTGTTCCAAATTGCGCCGGCACCTGAGACGGGTCTATGCCCGTTATGCCTCACTACAGCCGAGGCTGATGTTCTTGGATGACGATTTTCATGTGAAGCTTGAAACTGCGTTTCATTCTGGTCGGGTGGAGGAAGCTGCCCAGCAGTTGGGCTGTGCGCCGACACGCGAAGCGGTGGTGAGTTTGGTTCAAAGCAGTGATCCGGAAAAATCTAATCGAGCCTGTCAGATCATGCTGGACCTGGCAACACGGGACCTGGAGGATTTCGCAAAGGTCATACAGGAAGCGGTGCATGCCGTTGCACCGCGGACGCGGCTTGGATTGATGTTTCCTGATAGTGTGGTCATTGACGTGGGGCGGGTAGCACGGGCCCTGGCGGGTCCGCATCAGCCCTTCGTTCGCCCGCAGGTTACGTTATATCGGGAGGAAAAGGCCTTGTATGATTACCCTGCGGCCTTTTGGTCGGTGACCAAGTGGAAAGCAAGGCTGGGGGAAGACTTTGAGTTTTATCCGGAATGTGAGAACTGCCCCTATAATGATTGCAGCAAGTCAGGGCCGGCCGTATATGCACATCTGGCGACCATTTTCGCGCGAGGAGAAAGTGCTCCGGCAACCAGTCTGAATAGTAATAATTACGGGGAAATTCCCGCGGGGGAATCCCGACGAATAGTGCACTATGTGGCTCAAAGAAAAAATCAGATCCAACAGATCGCTCGACTGCTGGATGGCACGACGCAACCTGCCGGCATTGGAGTCTGGTCCAGGCAAAACATAAATCTGGAATTACTGGGTTTGCCTTTCGATGCGACACGAAATGTGCAGGATGCGGTGATTCATTTCGGCAATGCGCTTTCGGGGTGCTCCGATGAACAGGTACACCAAGTGGTAGACCGAGGCGGCGTGTTTGATGTGGACTCGCTGCGAATACTGGAGGAAAGAAATCTCCTTTCATCGCTGGGTTGTGAAATGGGTCCTGCGTGCAATCTATACGACCTTGGCGGTATTCATTTTGATCGCATGGATCAACTCGGGCAAAAGGTTTGGGACCTGTATTATTTTATCCGTGCCCTTCCGGTATCCGGCTGTCCTGTTTCCATTGAAATCTCTAACGCTGAGATTCGAAACTGGATTCACGGGGTTTCCGGCAAACCACTGGTGCCTTTGTCGTTAAAATGGACATCCCCGAACGGAGGGCGTTTTGCCTTTATCAATTTTTCCTACCGGTTGTGGCCGATCTATTCCTGGCTGCACCCTTGGTTTCCGCCGTTATTGAGTGACCTGATTAGCTGGGTGAGTGGGAAGCCGCTTCCCGTCCAAGTTGAACAGCGGGCCCGAGTTGCTGTTCAGATATGTCGACTTCCCGACAAAAACGCTGCTTTGATTACTGTTATCAATTACAGCACTGGGCCCTACGAGGATGTTCCCTTACAACTGGGGCCGGAATTTGCAACCTCGGCGTTTTGTGAAATCAAAGCTGACGGCTCCGAACGTTCACTTACAGCGGAAGTCACCGCTGACAAGGTTATGTTGCATATCCCTGGTCCCGTTCCTTGCCTGGATGTGCGCTTTGTTGTTGCCCAAAAACGGAAGACTCGATGAAAGGATAATTATAACCACCTTCCCGGTCGGCTCCGCCGCCAAAAAGCAATTTCCGATCAGTTTGGCTCAAAAAGCTCAGGCCATCCACATTGACCACGAAATGAACCCAATCTTTCGGCTCAAAACTCAAGGGAGCGCTGGAGACGAATATACATCTATCGGTTTCATCAATTAACTGTGCTTCTACTTTAGAGGCTGTCCCAAAAACCCGAATTTTGCGAATTGAGATATTTGACTCCGAACTGTAAGGGAACGTAAGTCATTCAATTCCGTCAAAAACGCTGTATAAGGCCTCTTTTCGTTATAAATATAATCGCGTCAGACAGAGGTCTATGGTAGAATTGTATTTGAATATGCAAAACAAGAGAAAGGCTGACGGTGTTATAGACATCGAATTTGCCCAAAATCCCCTAAAAACGGTCTTTATGACAGCTTTATAAACAAGTTAACTTACTGTAAAACAAATGGTTATAACTTTGGTACAGCCTCTACTTTACCTTCGTTCCCAAGACCAATCCAGACGCCTTGGCCTTTTTCGTTTCTGAGGTCAATGATGGTTTGACCGGCTTCCAATCCATCAAATGCGACCTGTGCTTCAATGGCAAATGATCCTCCATCCTTCAATTTCTTGAACCGTTTGAAGGTTTCACCCAATTCAACCTTCAAGGGCGCGTTGGTATCATCGAAGAGTATGTATCGCGATTCTTCATTGATGAATGCAGCCACAGAACCGTCCTGACTCTTGATGAGGGTGGCTCCGGTTATGGCTTGATCGATGTCTTCAATGACATCGCTTGATCGATGCACACCTAGAGGCTGTCCCAAAAGGGTGATTTTTGCGAGGGGATTTTGAAGAGTGTTCATTTTAGTGGTATTTTCTTTTGGGAGGGGGTGACTTTGCTCTCCTATGACGTTAGGATTCTGGTTTTGGGGTCCGTTTGCCTGGTTTTCTTTGTATGGGCCGACAGTAGGCCTGTGAAAAAGTATTGTCCTTGCTTTTCCGCTCTTTATTTAGGCCGCCGCTTTGGTTTTTAGTTCATCTTGCTGGGCCAGCATCTTGGCCACTTTCCATAGATTGTGCGAGAGGACCGACCAGGCTACGCTGATCGAGCGCCCGGCCTGCCAGCGATTCTTCAATACCCCGATCCGCCCTTCGGTGCTGGCCCGACGCTTTTGCAATTGCCTGAAGTGTGGTTCCTTCATCCGTTTTTTCAACTGCTTCGGATCGCGTGGACAGAGCGCATCGTAGATGCCCTCCTGGGCTAACTGCCGGCGGGCCCGCTGGGAGGCGAATCCCCGGTCCGCGCACATGGCCGCTATGGGTTCGGCTAGGTTGAAGCGGTTCTGTCTTTGCAAACTCTCTTGCATTTGTTCATTTTCGCTTGGCGTCCGGCTGCCGTAGAGTTTCCAGTCCAGCAGGTATCCTTCAACGCTTTCACCCAAAAACAGGGTGTTGCCAAACTCAACCTCTTGGCCCGCTTTGCCGCGCACAATCACCTGCGCATCGGGTTCGTAAACACTCAAAACTTTCTCTGCGTTTTTCACCTGGCGGCCGCCAATGATTCGCTCGTGCGCTTGCTTGATGACCACCGGGATTAGCTCGCTCATGCGCTCCATCCGGGTAAGGATCTGTTGGACCTGTTTTTCGCTGTAATCGCTTTGCTCCCAGCAGGCTTGCAATAATTCCCGGTGACTGCGGGCATGCTCCCCGATCCGTTTGAGCAGCTTTTTCATCTGCCTCAAGATACCCTTGCGTTGCCGCGCGCTGTCCTTTCGCCGCCGGCTGTGGGTCATCTGTATGCACAGCCGATTCATCTGCCGAGCCAAGGGCTCCGGTTCGATCGGCATGCGATGGCGCAAACCGGCCTTCTCACGGATCAGCCGGATCGCTTTGAGCAGCGTGCCCGCTACATCCTTGAGCAGCACCCAGTCCGTCGGCCAATGAATGTTGACCTCCAAACAGGTGCCGTCGATCAGGCAAATGGTGGTGTCTATCGGCTTGTCCAATCCCACCACCTGCCGGGCCAGATCGGCATCGCCCACAACCTCAGTCAAGGTCCGGTGCAAGGCCCTCAACTGCTCTTCGCTGAAAAACTTCGAGGCCCGTTCCAGGGTGCTCTTGGAGATGCCCCTTATGCCGTCGATATGGCGGACACGACAAAAGTCAGCCAACAGATCGCTGCTGCCCAGAGCCCTCGACAAATGCCGAAACGAAATCCCACCGAGCAGATAACGCAGCGTTTCCATACGCAACGCCTTGAGGGCAAAATTAGCCCGCTTTTGCCGGGCCTTTACACTCATTGGCTGGCCTCTTTCCAAGGCCAGATCAACGCCCTGCGATTCCACCTCCGAATCGATCAGCAGCCGGTCGATACGCTCGATGGTGGCGCGAAAGTTATCGTAATCGAGGCAACGGTCGACCACAGTTAAAGCTGGACGCAGGAGGCATTGGATGGCTATATTTTTCATAGAAAGGGCTATATTGATTTTCGCTAACGCAATTATAGAACCCTTTTTTAGCCGGATCGAGCAAAAAAATGCTCTTTCCGGCTATTTTTATAAACGTCATCCAGTTGACTACAAAATCTTTATATTTTTGGGACAGCCTCTACTTGGGAACAATATCCGAATCTTTGCCGTTTCCACTTTCTGCAAACCCGGAACCAGTTTGCTCACCTGTATTTTTATCGAAAGTGCCGGCGCTGGATTCACTGCTCTGCCAGTCGAAACGCAGACCGCCCACAAATATCACCTTGCCATCCATAAACGAGATATTGTCCTGTACGCCCCAGGCAAAAATGAACCCGATACTCTTAAAACTGCTACTCCCCGCCGCGAGGGGGATGATCAAGTTCAATGATGCGGAGCCATCGGAGGATGGTCTTTAGCTTCGTCCTCCTTCGACTGGAATGGGTTTCCGGACTGCTGCCAGGCGATAAAGCCTCCATCCAGATGGTATAGCTGCTTAAATCCCAATTTTGTCATTAAGGTTTCAGCGCGGCGGCTGCGGCCTATGGGCAAACCTGCCGCGCAGTGCAGCAAATAGGATTTTCCTTTATCAAGCTGACTGATTTTTTCCTCGAAAGCATCGTCAGCAATATTGATATTCACGGCGCCCTCTATGTGGCCGGTGGAATATTCCTGCGGCGTCCTCACATCCAAAACGATCACATCTTTTTCAGCCGATAACAATTCCAGCGCTTGGGCGGCATCCAGACTCGAAGATTTGGTTTCTCTGGGGCCAGCATCAAGTTCAGCTGATTTTTCCGCCACAGCGAATGGACTCGACCCGAACAATACAGTGATGATTATTAGTAGGTTTGTGAATTTCATTTTTCAATCTGCGGTGTCTGCATTATAATTATCTTACTTAAATCATTGGTTTGGGCACAGGTTCAAGACTTTCTCAAATTTTTTAGGGCATTGGAAAGCTTTTTCCGTGCTTTAGCAGCTTGCGGAATAGCTTTATTAGAGTCCAGAGGATTTTGTTCCTCCGGATCGGCGGTGAGGTCGTAAAAGCGGCTGTCGTTATATAGTTTCCAATTTTTGGAACGAATCCAGTAAGTCCCCTCATGTTCGGTATAAACCCACTCGCGCGGCGTATAGGCGCCACCGGTCATCAGCCCGGCAAAACTATGCCCATCGATCTTAAAATCCGGCCTCGAACGGTCCGCCAGTTCATTCAGTGTGGGCAGAATATCACTGAAATCAATAAGGTCTGAGGAAACGGAACCGGCTGGAATTTTACCCGGCCAGCGGGCAATGGTGGGAACCCGCGTTCCCCAGTCGGTGAAACTTTTTTTTCCGCCTGGAATTTTAACCCCATTCATAATTGAAAAATTAGACTCCTCGATTAATCGCCCGTTTTCATGGCGGATGAAGGTTGTGTCCGCGGTGCCGTTGTCGCTGGTGAAAAGGATAACGGTTTCATTCTTCAAACCGAGATGATCGACCGCATCCACGACTTTGCCCACGAGGCGGTCCGTCTGTTCCATCATCTCGCCGAAATTATCATAACGCCCCTTGGGTCCGTAGGGCGGAAACGGCAGGAAGTCGTCCGAGACGTCATGGCACAAAGCCATCGAGTGATAGGCAAAAAACGGACCGTAACGGTCTTTGACATCCTCTCTGAGACGCCCGTTTTGCCAGATGCGGGGTTGATGGTAGCGGGGGCCTTCATGCCAGCCAAAGAGGCAGTATTCGTCGAAACCCAAACGATGCGGATGATCCGGTTCATCCTTCAAAAGTGCGATCTGCCATTTGCCCGCGATGGCGGTGGCGTAACCCGCCTTTTTCAACTCGTGGGCAATAGTCTGCATTTCCGCGCGGGCCGGAAAGGTCCCCCAATCGGGGTTGCCCAGCCGAAAAGGGTATTGCCCGGTCATAAGGCAAATGCGCGTTGGATGGCACACGGGCGCCGAATAAACGTGCTCGAAACGCATGCCCGCCGCCGCCAGTTGGTCGATACGGGGAGTTTTGTAGGATTCGCCTCCATAGCAGCCGATCGCCTCCCTCCCGACATCATCGAGCATGATCAAAAGGATATTGGGCCTCTCCGTCCCTTCACCCCAACCCTCCGCGGCCCGCAAAGTTCCGGCCAAAGGAAGCGCCAAACCGGCCTTACCCATAGTCCTCAAAAAATCCCGCCTGCTCTTGTTTTTATTATTATTAATATTTTTTGAATTCATTTCAATTACTCCCATAAATCTGTGCTTAAATACTTGAGACCAGAATCGTTGATGAGGGTGGCGACGGTTTTTCCTATTAGCGGTCCATCGAGTAATTGTAGGGCCGCCGCGATGTTGGCCCCGGACGAAAATCCGGCGAATATCCCTTCTTTTTTGGCCAATTGGCGGGCCCACTGGATGGCTTCTTCATCCGAAACCGTTAAAAATCCGTCAATATGTTTACGGTTCAGGTATTGCAGGTCGGTCAGGGAATAACCCCCGCCCTGTATCCGGTGGCGGCCGGATCCGACGAGTGGTTTTCCGGCCAGAACGGCGGCCTTTTCGGGCTCCACCACGAAACACTGGATGGCCGGATCGTGCTCCTTCAAAGCGGCTGCGCAACCGGCAAAAGAGCCTCCCGACCCCACAAAATCGCAAAACCCGTCAATAGCTCCCCCCGACTGGCGGATAAACTCCGGGCCGGTGTAGAGGTAATGGGCGTTGAAATTGCCTTCGAGCACAAATTGATCGGCCCGAAAGGCGTTTCTCTCTTTGGTTAATTCGACCGCTTTATTTTCGACCAGTTCCAGATCGCCGCCGGACACTTTGCCCGCAATCGATCCCGGCAACTGGTCCACCAGGACAACCTCCGCTCCCAAGGCCGCCATCATGCGGGCCCTTTCCCTAGAATTACCCTTGGACATAACAGCGACAAAAGGATAGCCTTTGACCCCGCAAATAATGGCCAGACCGGTCCCCGTATTGCCGCTGGTCAGCTCGACAACGGTTTGTCCCGGCCGCAGGGCGCCGCTTTTTTCCGCATCCTCAATGATCTGCCGGGCAATCCTGTCCTTTTTGGAAAAACCCGGATTCAAATAATCGAGTTTGGCCAAAATCCGTCCCTCCAGCCCCAACCCGCCGGTCAACCGGCTCAACTCGACCAAAGGCGTGCAACCGATGGCCTCGATGGCTGATTTTACCAAAAAATCTTCCCGGTTCATGGATGAAACTCTTTTATCAGACCCTTCAAAGGCGCTGCAAATACCATTGCGTATAAAATAAATTGGTGGAGCCGATCGGGATCGAACCGACGACCTCGTCATTGCGAACGACGCGCTCTTCCGACTGAGCTACGGCCCCATGTCATGGGTGTTATTGGATCGTTATATCCAGTAGAGGACCGCCTCTCCCGAGTCAATCCGATGTTTGGGCAAGCAACGGCAAATAAAAATTTATTTTTCATAAATTTTGTTTTTAAAGCTTGATTCGATGGCAAAAACCGCTACTCACGCTGGCTTTGTTTGAAGAAAACAAGAATTACATTAATCGACAATTAATTGCAGAACGGAGAAATGATTTTCGAATAGAATACATAACATCATGAGCAACAAATCTTTAAAGAATAAATTAACCACCGCACCGAAAAAAGCGTTGAAGAAAACCGCGACCGTAAAAAAGACGGTTGCCAGGAAACCGGCCCCCCGCAAACCCCGCGCATCAACCGGAAAACGGCTCCGAAAAAGGCCCAAGCGCCCATCACCACCGTCATCGCGAAAATCGATGTCGGTTTCGGCAATCAGCTTTTCATCCGGGGCAATGGGGCCCATCTGACTTGGGACCGCGGCATTGCCATGGACAATATCACCAACGATGAGTGGAAGCTTAGCTCAAGCGAAATCCGGGATGACTTCGAGTGCAAGTTTCTCATCAACGACCGCATTTGGTCGGCCGGGGAGAACCTTACCCTCAAGGCCGGAAAGCAATTGGTGGTCGAGCCGAAATTTTCCTGAACGCGTTTCATCTCTGGCTCAATGGTTCTGTCATTCGTCCGGATCGGGGGAAATTTTCATCATCTCCTTTTTTAAAAAGGCCGCCCCTTCCTCCACGGATTCCACGCCGAGGGATTCGTAATGGGGAAAGTAGCGCACCTTCATCTCGACCCTGGAGAAGGGAACGGGCAAGTAGAAGCGATCCCAGCTACGCAATCGCCAAGCTCGCTCCAACCGGCCGGAAATGAGCATGATGGGGGCGCCCGCTTGCTTGGCCACACGCACTGCGCCTTTTTTAAAATCGTAACGGGGCCCCCTCGGTCCATCAGGGGTCAAGCCGATGTCTTTGCCCGATTGGAGTGTTTTTATCAACTCACGAGAAGATTCCAAGGTGCGCTGGCTACTCGATCCACGGACCGAGCCTAGACCCATCAATGAAAAAAAAGCGGCTAGCCAGGCCCCGTCCCGGCTGGCGCTGACCAATCCGCAGACCCCCCGGTGCTTGCGAAAGCGGCGGAAAACACTGGCCGCCAGAAAAAGCCGGTTATGCCATAGAATAATGACCGTTGGGGAATCCTCGCGCGTTAATATTTCCAGCTCGGGAGGGCTGATGCGAAGCCGGATGGTGGCGCCCCAGAGACGCGCCAGGATGCTCAAAGGCCATAATGCCAGCTTGCGCCAACCGGAAATTTGATGTACTGGCTCAGGCTCCATTCAAAAAATCTACATTTCAATTTACATTAACCATTACAGGATTTAGCCGCCTTTTGGTCAAAAGCAAACCCTTAGGTATCGAAGGCGGCGCGCCCATCATGCCCGAATCGCCACAACCATGTCCCCACCTTCCGCCGGCCTTGCCCGATATGGATTGGAGGCGCCTGCACGCTTTCGGCAAAGTCCGCGATATTGAATTTTACCTGATGGCCTTGCGTTACGCGCAATATCTTTGGCTCGATGGCCTTGCGGGCCGGGCGATCCTGGCCTTGACCCGTGGACTCTATGCGGATCTCAATGGATGCGAGGGGACATTGGCCCGATGGCCGCTGCCCTACCGCGCCTTGCAGTGGTTTCTTCTAAACCACCGGGAGGATTACGGATTTTTGGGCAATCCGCGAATCAGTTACCAGCACCAGGCGGGCCGCATTCGGGGCCGGAGGCAGCAACGACTATCCTGGCGGGCGTGGGCCTGCTGGCATATTGTCAGGCAATCCAGGCCGGACTTCGAAGCGGACCGCGGGCACCTCATCGAAGAACCGGAAAAAAGCGGCATCATAACGGGCCTGAAAACCCACGGCATCGCTGGTGAACTGGAAATTTGGCAGGCGGTCGTGGGTAGTCAATTGACCGTCAACGCAAAATAGCTGAACAAGCCGGGGCCGCGCGCTGGCATAGTTTGTTTCATTTCAGAAGCTTTTGAATCTGCCCTTGTAGCGTTGAACCAGTTCCCGCATTTCCCCGGCATTATTTTCTTTCATCCCAAAACCGATAAAATGAATGCGCGCCTTCTTCTCCAAGGTTCGTTGTAGATTTTCCAAATCCTGGGTAAGTTCGCTCCAAGGCACATTCTGATAGCGTTTTCCTGGATTGTCGCGCTGAAAAGAACCATCCGAAATAATGAGGATGACATCGGGATTGAACTAAAAAGCCGCCGCCAAAACCGATTGAATCCCGTTCGGGTCCTTCAAAGTCCAGTTACGCCCGCTGCTGCCGGTGGTTTTGAACTCGGTGCGGAGCCATTCGCGGGCCGCCATTTTGTTGCTTTTGGTGGCCGCAACCAGGTATTCGGCAAAAAGATCGTAGCGGCGGCTGAATTGGATAAGAGCAAAGAGACTATTGGCATTGAGGCTGTCCACGGCCCTGCCCGTTTCATCGCGAACCCGCTGGATATCCATATCGCTCCTGGCCATGTTATCGACCACGGAACTAGAAATATCAAAAGTAATCACGAGGCGTTTGGCTTCATCCGAAATGCCCAGTATGGAAAATTGGGAAACCTCCATGTTGAAACCCTCCAACCCGCTCAGCAACCCGCTCCGGCCCAATAAAGATTCCCCTAATTGCGGGCTTAAATCGCTCCTCAAGGCGTTGGTTTCCATATATGGCAATTGCGGCAGGGAGGGCAAGGAATCGGGCAGCAGCTTATCCGCAGTCAGCCTGCTCAACAAAGCTGGCGGGGTCGAAAGCTTCCGCAATTCAGCCAAAGTGGCGCGATGCTCCAGCTCCCGCTGAGGAAGGTAAATGGTCTTTTTGGCCACAAATTCAGGTTCAGGACTAAGCCGCGGAACGAGGACCACCACAAACCCCGTGCCGGCCAAAAGCAATGCCTGCAAAATCAGGGCCAGGAACAAAGGGCCCGATTTAAACCTCCAGGAATCAAAAACCCTGTCCCTTATTTTTTCACCAAAAATTGAAGCGCGCATAGTCCGGCCTAAAACGACCTGCAATCTTGCTCCAGACAACTGCCAAGACAAGATTAAAGGCCGATTCCCCCCCGGCGGCCCGATTTAATATATTTCGGCAGTTTTCCAAAATATATTCAGAAACGCCACTTGACAGGGCACAGTGAACTCATAGGTTTTAATCCTTCCACACCGAACCGAAAGGGGTAGTAGCTCAGTTGGTTTAGAGCGCCGGCCTGTCACGCCGGAGGCCGCGGGTTCAAGTCCCGTCTATCCCGCCAATTTTTCTGTTGACTATCAACGATTTAGGCAATTTGCCTTGACCGTGTTGCCAAAATAATTTTATAGAATTGGCAACCGTGCCTTCCAGGAAGATCAAAATAGCTAAGTTTCGTAACCGTAATGGGGCCATTTCCTGGCGGGTATCCGGGACGGTCAACGGAGTGCGTATCCGCAAGAATTTCCAGAGCCGGGCGGATGCCCTTGCCGTGCGGGAACTCTATGAGATAGAGCGTCTTAACGTCGATGCCAACTCCCGGCATGTGCGGACTACCTTGACGCCTGGCCAGTTGCGCGAGGCCGAGAAGGTGTTTCACGGAAAGCTCAAGGACCTGGCCCAAGACAAATCGCTGTCCTTTGTCGTTGATTACTTTCTGGACACATACAAAGACCCAGAGACAGAGAAAAAGCTCTCTGAGGCCATTGGCAACTATCTGGCAACCAAAGAGGCCCATGTGCCTAAGATCATATCGAGAAGGCAGTATAATGGTATCAGGGGAGAGCTTCTCAGGATCGAGGCCGCCTTTCCGGGCAGTCTATTGGTGGATATTACAACAGACGCTCTCACAGCCTACCTTGAGAAGGGCAATTTCACGTTGAAAACTTGGAATAATAAAAGAGGATATTTAAGCACCTTTTTTAAGCATGGTCTAATAAAGGGCTGGATCGCCTCAAATCCTGTTGAGCGAATCCTCCACCACAGGATCAAGCATCGGCGCGGGACGGCGGAAACCTTGACGGCCGAGGATTGCGAGCGATTGATGGCGTTCCTTGAAACCTATTCGGGGTGTGAAGTGACCAAAAACCGGTATCCTGGGATAATGGTCAATTTCTTTGCCCTGGTTTTACTTGCAGGGATTCGGCCTGACTGGACCGATGGCGAGATAAAGAGATTGAAACCGGAGCACATTAACGCGGCGACCGGAGTAATTCATATCGAGCCGGAGGTATCCAAAATCAATGAAAAGCGCAATATTCAGATACAGCCCAACTTGGCGGCTTGGCTGACCCGGTATCCTTTAGAGAGGTATCCGATCATACCGCCGGGATGCAGTAAGATGCGCTTGGAAATCCGAAAAAGATTCAACCTGGGCCATGATGTTGCTCGCCATACCTATGTTAGTATGCTGGTCGGCAGGGATCGCTCTGTGTCAGAGGCTGCTTTGCAGGCCGGAAATTCTGAATCTGTGATCCGTAAGCACTACCTGGACCTGAAATCGAAAGCCGAGGCCGGGCGGTTTTGGGCCATCCGCCCTGCCAAGGAAGCTGGCAAAGTGGTTGAATTTGAGGCTAGGCGGTAGCTAAAAGAGAGGAACTTTACACACTTTTCCTTTTCGGTTTACCACAGTCGCGCCCCCTAACCCATCTTCGACAGTTCAAAAAGTTAAAGGGCTTATCTATGCGGATTCGGGATTAATTTTTGCCGTTAGTCTGCACTACATTTTGGATGATTTTGGGGCGGGTGGGCAGTTTTAGGCCCATTTTCTTGAGGAGGTCGGTACAGAGTTTTTCCGGTTTGCCTACCAGCCGTAAACGCGCTTCGCGTCCCCCTCGCAGCGGTGCCACCACGTCCATTGAGCGTAGATTTTCCAGTTCGTGCAACACTTGCCGCGCACAGGTGCCGAGGCCTTTGGCCTGCAGCCAGCTTTTCAGGGCGCGCCACATCGCCAGAGCCAGAAAACAGATCAGAATGTGCGCTTGCACACGCTTTTCTTTGTGGTGATAGACCGGCCGCAGCCCCAAGTCGCTTTTGGCGCAACGAAAGGCTGCCTCGGCCTGTGTCAGTTGTATATACCACCGCCACAGCTTTTGTGGGTCTTCCTCCTGGCAGTTGGTTCGCAGCAGATAGGTCCCGTGGGCCAGTTGGGACCAATCGGCTTTGCTCTCGTCTTCGGTGATTTGCAATGCGCAGGCCCGTCCGGCGGCGTCGATTTGCACTTCTACGGTGAATATTTTTTCGGCCAGGGTGTGGCGGCCCAGCCAGCGGCCGATACGGCGTTCAACCGGATCGAGTTTCTGCCCTCGCCGACGCAAACTCAGGTCGATCTGGTCGAGCTTTTTGCGCAAACGCTCTTTTTGCTTGCTCAGCATGGCGGCTTCTTTTTGACCCCGCCCCTGGCTGCGGCAAAGCACATATTGCTCGATCTGGGGGCAGTCGGGATGTTTCACCAGTTTGACCTCCACCCCCGCCCGCACCTCGCAAAAATCGCCTTGCTCGAGCAGATCGAGGGCAAAGTTTTTAAGATGGCTCTTGGGCGTGCCCACGATGTAACGGGCCCCTTTGCCGCGCAGGTATTCGAGGTTGGCCTCGCTCACCATGCCGCGGTCCAGCACCCAGATGCGATCGGCCACCCCGTAATGCGATTCCATCAACTCGACCCTCTCCTGCACCGTGGTCACATCGGCGCGGTTGCCGTCGAAAACCTCATAGGCCAGGGGCAGCCCTTCGGGTGTCACCACCAGTCCAAGACATACCTGCTTGCAATCCGGCCGCTGGGCCTGGGCATTGCCCTCGCACCGGCCCTCAAAATAGGTGCTCGTTATGTCGTATAAAAGAAACTCGAAACGCGTCCCAAACCAGCTTTCATAGCGTCCTTTAAGATGACTGAACAGTTCCCGGCGCAAGGGCAAGACACGATCCAGTCCGCGATACAAACGGTTGTCATAGACCTCATCCACATCCACCGCCATCAAATCCTCCAGCGCCGTCGAGCCATACCAGCGCTCGGCCAGAGCCAGCTCCGAGGCCTGTTCGCAAAAACGCCCCAGCGCCAGAATCGAGGCCACCTGGGCCCAGCCCACCGACTCCCGGCCCGGCGGCAAATGCTCCTCGAAGAAACGATGCAGCCCCAGCCGCCGCCACAGCGCCAGAGCCACATACACTTTGCCAAATTGACGCACCCGCTCCACCCGTATCCGACCCAGATTCACCTGCGCCCACAACAGAGCCTCCGGTTTATCCTCGGCAAATAAATCCAACTGCTCGGCCCCCGCAGCCTCATCATCGCCATCGAGGAGCCGACCGATCTGCTCCCAACCCAACCGCTCATCCTCATCGAGCCCCGGCTCCTTGCCAATGTGGGCCACGATGCGCTGGCGCGGCCCCTTGGCTGTGCGCACCGACTCCACCAGCGTCCAGTAATCATAATCCTGGCCCTTCTTACGACGACGATGGCGACGCAAATACATCAACACCGACCCTGCACTACTTCTCCGAAAAGGCAATAGAGTGGTCTGCACTACACGGCATTTTCACACCCCAACCCTGACAACCATACGCCCTACAGCACGAAAAACCCTAAAAATAATCGATTTACCCCCCCCAACTGTCGAACTCAGACTAATAGAGCAATCGGCATTCCGCAAAGCAGCTTCCCGAAGGCCCCGCCGAAAAAAGTCAGAGACACGAACCAGCCAATAGAATCCTCTCGAAGGCCGGATTGAATCAGGTAGAAGCCGAGAAAGGCCATTACTGCGCTTCGGATTGCGGTATCGACCATACCGACAATCGAAAAGAGCATGAATTGCCGCCGCTTGCGGATTCCCCGGAAGGAGGGTTTCACTGCCTCTGCACCCGAAATCCCGTTTGACAGCTCCCTATTGCCAGCTGCTTTCGGCTTTGGCCGGCGTTGCAGCCTTTGCCATACCTGCCTCCGATAGGCGAAGAGATACGAAATCGAAGCGATCAGACCAATACTTCCCAGCACCGCAAAGGTCCCCCGCCAACCTACCTGAATCACCAGGACACCCGCCAAAGCGGGAAAAAGAACCTTTCCAATATCGCCAAAGAAATTGAGGATGCCGATCGCGGAGCCCGCTTTTTCAAGTCTGGAAACATTAGCCACCAAGGCTGTGCCAACCGGATGATAGACTCCGCCTCCGATTCCCGAAAATAGGATCAACACAAGCGTGACCGGAAAACCGAAGGCCAGCAACAAAGCGATATAACCCGCGCTGAACCACGCCGTGCCAAGCCCCAGTAGGAGTATTTCTCCTGCTTTTTCCACAAGCAGCCCGGCGGGAATCTGGGCGGCGCTGATGGCGGCGTGACTGGCCGTTTTCAGAAGACCGGACTGGGTGTAGGACAGCCCCAGTTCCGTCGCCATGAAGGGAAGCAGCAGGGAGAGGCTGGCAATATATCCGTCATTGACGACATGGAGAAGACTGCACCAACCCAGTTGACGCCGCCCCTCGCGATCAGAGGGGAGAGGCGATTCCCCACTCTCACTCGCCAGGGCATTCGTACGATCCCTTGTTGACTCACATGCAGGCGCCTTCCGGCGGCGCTTATTTATTCTTCCAGGAGGTGACTCCATTGACCAGTTCGTTGGCTCGGATGACGAACGGCTTCCAAGCTTCCCTCCCGCTGGTCCCGATGAGATTAAAACGAAGCACCGGTTCACCGGTTAAATCAAACTCCAGCAGACCGAAATTATCCTCGCGGGAAAAAACCGGTCGAATGCGTTTTTCCGGTTTGCGATTAGGATTAACCTCATTCGGTGTCTGGCCGAGGGGCGAACTGACCAGGTCATAGAAATCGTAACCGCCCTTTTCCGACCAGGGAATGGCATTGAGTTCGCCCTTGTGGGTATCCCCGGAAAGCAGGATGACACCGTTTATTTCGTGGTCTCGAATGAAATCGAAGAGGGCGTTGCGTTCGTGCTGATAAGAAGCCCAGGAATCTCCCCCAAACCCTTTGGTCGCTGACCAACCGCCGCCCGAAATGATTACTTTGAAGGGCGATTCACTATCTTTTAGCGACTGCTGCAACCACTCACGCTGTTCTTTTCCCAGAAAGGTTTTGCCGGGATGGTCCGATTCTTTGTTGGGATCGCGATAGTAGCGGCAGTCGATGAAAAAGAAATCAATGCCGCCATAGCGATATTGGAAGAATACCCCCGGAGTTCCCGGCAATCCGTAGGCTGGATTGGCCCAGTAGTGTTTAAATACTTTAAGGGCATCAGCCTTGCGCGGGTGGCGCCGGTCATAATCATTGAGACCAAAATCATGATCGTCCCATACCGCCAATTGAGGAATGGTATGAATGACCGGTTGGAGAGTAGCGACATCACGCTGGCGGCGCCATTCTTCGGCTAAAATTTCCGGATCCTGCGTATCACCATAAATATTATCACCTACCCAAAAAAATAGGTCCGGTTGAAATCGGAGGACCGTTGTCCAAACGTCCTGTTTGCGGTCGAGTTGGTAGCGAGGACAGGAACCGAACGCGATACTAAAACGTCCCTTCTTCCCCTCGGGCGGGGCGGTTTTTGTATAAAATGGCGGCAGGTCGCGTTGGTATCTGGGGGTTCCACCCTCGACCCGGAACCGATAATAATAACGAGTATCAGGTTTTAAATCACGTAGCTTCCATTTCAAAACGTAATCCTCTTCCTTGGTGGCGGAAAGCGCCTGCTTATTCGACCGGGTGAAATCTTTTGAAGTATCGTATTCGATCTCCCCGGTGTGAGATCCACTGAGCCTTGCCCAGATGGTGATTTCATTCGGACCAACGGCCCCCACCATAGGCCCCTGCATGAAGCGAGGATAACCGATTGGATCATCGGAATAAAGGTCATCGACCCTTATTGCAATTAGCATTATTAAAAAAAGAATGTTACGTGTATTCATTTAAGTTCTTCTCAATGAAAAGTGGCCGTGGTCAATTAACGATATACTCAGGTCTTTTCCCGCGCAACACCCGGACGGCATTATTGGCCATCTGGGAATACCTCATTTTCAGCGCTTCTTCAGTTTCACCGGCCACGTGAGGAGTGAGTATCACATTGGGCAAGGATCTCAGAGAGTGGCCCGGTGGTAACGGTTCCGTTGCAAACACATCGAGACCCGCCTTGCGGATGGTTCCCTTTTTAAGAGCCTCAACCAACTCACTCTCGTCGATAATGGCTCCGCGTGAGGTGTTAATGAGCCAACCCAACCCTTTTTCACCGATTTTCTTCAATTCCTCTTTCCCGATCAACATTTCCGTCTTATCGGGCCCGTCTCTTAATAAAGGGAGATGCAAGGAAATGATATCCGCCTTCGTCAAGAGGGTATTCAGATCGACCATGGTTACAAAATCCTGTCCCTCGTTCCCTTTTTGTGGGTTCCTCCGTGTGGCCATGACCTTCATACCGAGGGAATGGGCAATCTTTGCCGTAATTTTGCCGATATGGCCAAAACCCAAGACCCCGAAGACCTTGCCCGCCAACTCCGTGCCGATACGGCGGCTCCAACTGCCTGTGTTCATCTCCCGGAGGTAATGATCGCCGTTTTTGGCCAAAGCCATGAGAAGAAAAATGGCGTGTTCAGCAGTAGACTGAGCCATAATGTGGGCGGTGCTACAGACGTAGATTCCCCGTTCTTTAGAGGCTGCCAAATCGACGGTATCGCAACCCGTGCCACAGTGAATCAACCGAAGGCGGGAAGCGCCCTGAATCATTTCCCGGATTAACGAGGCCTTGTTGGGATAAACAATATCGGCATCTACGATTTCCCGTCCGATAGTCTCGACATCGTCCTTATCGGCAACGACCACAAGGTTCGGCACAAACCCGTTTGCCCTAAGCAAGGTGTCAACAGTATTCACCATAATCCCGTCATCAGCAGAGCATAACAGCACTTTAACAGGAGTGGTCGTCATTTGTCAAAAGTTCCTTGTCTGGAGGAGAAACGAAAGGGCGGCAGAGTTCAGGAAAACTCGGTTTCGATGAGGGAGGGGAGGTCTTTCACACTCGGTATGACATGGGTGTGCCGATACTTTCCCCACGCTTCCACCGGCCGTGGGCCACTGAGGACTCCGACTATACCGCGACACCCGGCATTGTAACCTTCCAGCATATCGGCCGGCGTATCGCCAATTTTGAGCACTTCATGGACGCTCTGCACATTCAATTGCGTCATGGCATAGTAGATCATAAAAGGGGCCGGTCGGCCATGCTCACCGGGAACATGCTCGACATCGACCGAGAGATCGACCAATCCGTCCCGCACCCAGCCCAAACCGTCCATGATGGCCTCGGTAATATCGCGATGAAAACCCGTGTCGGTGGCTACTTTGATGCCGTTCTCATGACACCACCGAAAGGTGTCTTCGGCTCCCTCTATTTCACGAACTTCATTACGGTAATGGTCGATCATGATCTCCGAGTAACGGTGAAATACCTTCATCGCTTCATCGAGAGTCTCCGGGTAGATGGTTTTTTCGAAATTTTCAATCTCAACCTTCTTCCCTTGAGACCGGGCGATGAGGAATTGATAGAGGTGGATCTTGTTGGTGCCCATATGCAGGAGTATCTCCTCAGGCGTCGTTTGCAGGTCGAATTCCGTGGCCGCTTGGTGGAGGCAGTCCCGAACACCCGTGTCGTCATAAACAGTGGTCCCTGAGAGATCGAACATGATCATACTGATTTTACTCATAATTTTTTTCTTCCTTTATTTGTGCTATGTTAAGTTGGTTAAATTAAATGAAGTCAGCCGGAATTTGCTTCTTTTTTCACGGTTGCAGGCAAGGCATTCCATCTGGGCAGAAGGAGCAGCACCGCTATAATAACAAACGCTCCCAGGCAATTAAAGAGAACTCCCCAGCCGTAATGAGCCCAGATGATACCGGGTAAAGACATACCAAGAATTTGCCCTGTCGAACCCATGCCATTAATCAACCCGGCCGATGATCCGGCGCCCTTTTTTGTCCCGAAATCCACCGCCGATACCGAACTGATCATGGCATCCGGACCAAATAGGAAAAACCCCATGGCAAACAGCAGCAAAACCATGGTTCCCTTTCCTCCAGCCTCCGTCAGGCCGTTAAAGAGAAAGAGGATTACGGCGAGAATAAGAAATCCCAGAATTATTATGGGAATGCGGCGCGAATGAAACCATTTGTCCGAGGCGTAACCCGCAAATATAACCCCTAATGGTCCGGCGGCTTCGAAAGCTGCGCTGATAATGGCCGATTCGCCGATATTTGTTCCCAACTTATCGTTAATCATAAGCGGCCCCCAGAAGAGAATAGCATAGCGTGTGGGCTTGATAAAAAAATAGACTGCGCCGAGGGTAAGAATGACCGGATTGCGGAAAACTTCACCGATCACCTTCCAGGATCCTTCTCGTTCCTCCTCGGGCGTTTCATCCTGGTCTAGAACGTCGACTGTCTCTCCGTGATACTCTTCTATGGAGAGCAGACCGACATCCTCAGGCCGGTTTTTCTGCAAAAGCAGGAACAGCAACCAAATAATGGCCAGAACGGCAGCCGGCATGAAAAAGGCGAAGCGCCAATTCAAAAAAACCAGGGCCATATAACCGGCGAAGGCGCTGGCCAGCATTCCCCCGATGGGGTAATTGGTGGCCCAAAAACCGTAAGTCCGGCCCCGCTCTTTACGGGAAAACCAATAGCTGACATTCTTGGTCAGGGGCGCCCACCCGGTGGATTGACAAAGGCCCTGGCAAAAAAAGAGCGCTCCAAAAAGAATCACAGTGGAAGACATCCCCATGGCCACGGCTATGACCACAGAAAAAAACATCCCGGCCAGCACCACTTTGCGGGGACCGAACTTGTCTCCGCACATTCCCCAGATGAATTGCCCGAGAGCATAAGCTATGCCATAGAGCCCATCGATCAAACCGAGCGATGCCTTCGTGATCTCGATGGTCGGATCCTCAAGGATGCCGATCTTGGCCACGGGGAAAGATTTCCTCGTAAAATAAAACCCAACGTAGGCCAACCAGGTAACTCCAAAAGTTATATAACGCCACCGCTCAAAGCGTATGTCGCGCTTGCCCTGGCGGGCGCCCACCGATAATGCTGAACCTTCTTTTTCTGAAATCGCCATCACTGATATCCTTTTCGGGTAGTGTATTAAGTAGGAATGGTGGCTAATTCTTGATTATATTGATGAATGAAAAGTCTCAGACAGGTTTCATGCATACTCTTAAGCTTGGAAAAGGAGAGGGTTTTGCGTGTGAAACGACCCAGTCGTTGGCGCAGGGTATTGTTCCATCGTTCCACATGGGCCGTTTCACCGGTTTCTTTTCCCACGGATCGGTTATGAGGAAAGACTTCATCATAAGTGGACCAAAAGTCGCTGTAGGTGGCACATCTTTTGTAGGCCCGTGGCAGACGCTCGTAAAGTTCCCGGCAACGATACCAATCCCGAGGCCCAATGGCATAGGAGAGGATTTGACGGGTGCGTCGGCAAAGAGCGATCCAAACCCATTGGGCATCGCTCTTGCGTCCCACAAAAGACCACAGTTCGTCCAGTTCAATGACATCATGGCGGCGGGCCGCAAGAATCGTGCTTTTGAGCGATCGCAGCGATTGTCGTTTTTTTTAACCAACTCAAAACGGTGTTGGGACTCACCCCGAAGGCGCGCTGTAAACCGCGTAGACTGCTGCGTTCCTGATAGACTCGAAGGATCATTTCTTTTTGCTCTTCGGTGTATTTCACTGTGGGGTTTTCGCGGCTTTGTTTACCACAATCATGGCAGCGGTAGCGCTGTTTATGGTTGGGCGTCTTGCCAAATTTAATGATATTTTCACTTCCACAGTGCCGACAATTAATAATTTTAGTAACCATGCACTAAGAATAAACTGCCTAACGCTATTTGTACAGCTAAAAATACAAAATAACATTCTTTTTTTATACACTACCGTATTCCTTTTATTCTTTATTCGTAGCTTTAATGCATCATCGACGAGACGGGGAGACCCAACAAAAAGTAATCCCGCCAGAGTTCGGATATTAGTCTCTTGATAACCCGATAGTCCGCCTCCTGTTCATTGGCAGAAATCCTCCGCAGTGGTAATGCAATTCTATATGCGAACTCCCACACGGTAAGCGCCTGATGCAATCGCGTAATTAAAAGATTCATTAATCGTATCGAGGTCAAATGCATCATGAACGAGACCTTCAAAAGGAAAGTTTGTGTAATATTTTTCCATAAAGGCAACCGCAGTCACCAGATCTTCTTCATTATAATTATGAAGGCCTCGTATGGTATGCAAATTGCGTACAAATTTTTCCGCGTTGATATGCAGGTCACGCTGTGGAAACGTTGCTCCTACCCATACGGCGGTTCCACCAATGCCGAGGAGCGATAGGGACGATTCCATCGTTTCCGGTACTCCACTGAAATCGAGGGCCGCCTGAATCTGTTCTCCTTCCGCCATAGGCCCGAGCCGCTCCTTCAGGGAACTCCCTTCCGCCTCCATTTTCAAAGTGACGTCGACGCCGAATTTGCGGGCTTTGTCGAGTCGCTCAACGTCGATGTCCAATGCGATGATTTTCCTCGCTTTGCCTGTCCTGCACATGGCACAGGCAATTATTCCCAGCATTCCCACTCCGCTGACAAGCACTGTCCGATCCTCAACGGAGCCCGCCAGACGAAGGGCTCCGGCAACCGTGGCGACAGAACAGTTGATGAGCGCAATGACGGGGAGCGGAAGAGGCTTTTCAATTTTGATGACCGGAGTGTATTTACGCAGAATGCAGTATTCACTGAGCCCGCCGTGGAGATGATTGTCCTTCCTGATTTCCTCATGCCCGTATTTGAACAGCCCATCCCCTTTCTGCGGAATGCCGATCTGCGATAGGTAGCTGTCCGGGTTGGAAGCATAAATCCCCCACGTAACCCGATCGCCTACTCGCAATGTTCCGCCCCGGCAATCTGTCGTCCGGGCACCCGGACCAAACTCTTCGATACGTCCAACGATTTCATGCCCGAGAATCGTAGGCGTCTTCTCCGTGCGCTTTCCCGTAAACGTGTTTAAATCGCTTCGGCACAGAGTCGTGTATTCGTTTCTGACCAGAATTTCACCATCTCGAAGATCCGGCACCTCAACCTCATCCATCGTAAAGGGTTGATTCTGGGCATGGAATATCGCTACTTTGCTTGTTTTTACGGTTGGTTCTAATTTGCTTGTTTTCATGACCGGTCTATTGATGTGATTCAGACTTGCAGGATCCACTGGTCAACGGTCACCATCTAGATCCCATTTTCATTAAATCATTACATATATAGATATCTATATGATTTTTCAGAAGAATAGCAACCAATAATTGTTTAGCCGTATTGATAAATCGAAAAAAGAGTTGTTTTCGGGATTCATGGCGAAAAGGCACAGGCAGAACTCTGCAAGAAGGCTTCCACGGTTTCGGCGATCTGCGAACCGAGCAGGCCGTAGAGGCCGATAAGATCTTCGTAGGGACCGTTACTGGCGAAACAATCGTTGATGCCGATCCTTTTCATGGGCGAGAGCCACTTCGGCCATAGTTTAGAGGCTGTCCCAAAAGGGTGATTTTTGCGAGGGGGTGACTTTGCTCTCCTATGACGTTAGGATTCTGGTTTTGGGGTCCGTTTGCCTGGTTTTCTTTGTATGGGCCGACAGTAGGCCTGTGAAAAAGTATTGTCCTTGCTTTTCCGCTCTTTATTTAGGCCGCCGCTTTGGTTTTTAGTTCATCTTGCTGGGCCAGCATCTTGGCCACTTTCCATAGATTGTGCGAGAGGACCGACCAGGCTACGCTGATCGAGCGGTTGGCAAAGCCTTTGCTGCGCAATCGCCCGGCCTGCCAGCGATTCTTCAATACCCCGATCCGCCCTTCGGTGCTGGCCCGGCGCTTTTGCAATTGCCTGAAGTGTGGTTCCTCCATCCGTTTTTTCAACTGCTTCGGATCGCGTGGACAGAGCGCATCGTAGATGCCCTCCTGGGCTAACTGCCGGCGGGCCCGCTGGGAGGCGAATCCCCGGTCCGCGCACATGGCCGCTATGGGTTCGGCTAGGTTGAAGCGGTTCTGTCTTTGCAAACTCTCTTGCATTTGTTCATTTTCGCTTGGCGTCCGGCTGCCGTAGAGTTTCCAGTCCAGCAGGTATCCTTCAACGCTTTCACCCAAAAACAGGGTGTTGCCAAACTCAACCTCTTGGCCCGCTTTGCCTCGCACAATCACCTGCGCATCGGGTTCGTAAACACTCAAAACTTTCTCTGCGTTTTTCACCTGGCGGCCGCCAATGATTCGCTCGTGCGCTTGCTTGATGACCACCGGGATTAGCTCGCTCATGCGCTCCATCCGGGTAAGGATCTGTTGGACCTGTTTTTCGCTGTAATCGCTTTGCTCCCAGCAGGCTTGCAATAATTCCCGGTGACTGCGGGCATGCTCCCCGATCCGTTTGAGCAGCTTTTTCATCTGCCTCAAGATACCCTTGCGTTGCCGCGCGCTGTCCTTTCGCCGCCGGCTGTGGGTCATCTGTATGCACAGCCGATTCATCTGCCGAGCCAAGGGCTCCGGTTCGATCGGCATGCGATGGCGCAAACCGGCCTTCTCACGGATCAGCCGGATCGCTTTGAGCAGCGTGCCCGCTACATCCTTGAGCAGCACCCAGTCCGTCGGCCAATGAATGTTGACCTCCAAACAGGTGCCGTCGATCAGGCAAATGGTGGTGTCTATCGGCTTGTCCAATCCCACCACCTGCCGGGCCAGATCGGCATCGCCCACAACCTCAGTCAAGGTCCGGTGCAAGGCCCTCAACTGCTCTTCGCTGAAAAACTTCGAGGCCCGTTCCAGGGTGCTCTTGGAGATGCCCCTTATGCCGTCGATATGGCGGACACGACAAAAGTCAGCCAACAGATCGCTGCTGCCCAGAGCCCTCGACAAATGCCGAAACGAAATCCCACCGAGCAGATAACGCAGCGTTTCCATACGCAACGCCTTGAGGGCAAAATTAGCCCGCTTTTGCCGGGCCTTTACACTCATTGGCTGGCCTCTTTCCAAGGCCAGATCAACGCCCTGCGATTCCACCTCCGAATCGATCAGCAGCCGGTCGATACGCTCGATGGTGGCGCGAAAGTTATCGTAATCGAGGCAACGGTCGACCACAGTTAAAGCTGGACGCAGGAGGCATTGGATGGCTATATTTTTCATAGAAAGGGCTATATTGATTTTCGCTAACGCAATTATAGAACCCTTTTTTAGCCGGAGCGAGCAAAAAAATGCTCTTTCCGGCTATTTTTATAAACGTCATCCAGTTGACTACAAAATCTTTATATTTTTGGGACAGCCTCTATTTAGTAATTGAATAGGCAGTAATTACTGTTTGTTGAGAATTCGGCATTTGTTCGGTAATGGGCGTTCTGCTCTTTATTCTTACAGCTATGGACGATTCCCAAATTCCCTCTAAATCAAATCTGCCAGTGCTTCCTCGCGTAGCGGGGGAACAGCACAGTCGCGCTACTACCACAACAAGCGAGGCAATAAAAGCATAACATAATGCTGAAAGCAGCCGGAGTTTGCCAGAATGGCAGATTAACGCGCTGGCGTTCGTTTTTCATGCGGCGTCCTACTGATACGACCCGTTTCATGAACCATAGAAAGCTTCTGCCGAGCGATAGGTATAGATTCCGGCCTGCTCCAGTATGAAGAAGCAAATTGTCCCGACCTTCGGCAAGGGCTCGAATGACGTACTGCCGCAGATCCGAGGGAGGTGGATGGTGGGCACGGGCTGCGGTGTTGGTCCAGATGGAAATACCGGATGAGGTCAGTGTCTGTGCCAGTTGGCTGCAGGCCCCGCGGCAATGACCAGCCGGCAGATCCGGAAATGGGTATTTCAGGAACAAATCGCGTCGGAACGCGACGCTGTTGGCTAAGAAACCCTTACTGTTCGAGTGAATTGCGTTCTTTGGATTGCGCAAAGGAAAAAACCACCCCAAGGCAAAGGCTTTTTCGTAAAGGGATTCGTGAGAAAGGTAAGTGTGTCCAGCGACAACGCAGATTTCAGGATGGTCAAATAAAGGTTGGGAAATCTCTTTTAGCCAATTGTCTTCAGGCACCACGTCGCTATCGACGAAAACCACGATCTGTCCCCGGGCGCGAGCGGCGCCTTCATTCTTCAGTTCGAAATAATGACGGCCCAGCGCCTCTTCCAGCCGTAGGTCTACCGAAACGTCGGAGTCTCCCTGTCCGAGGTGTTTTTGCAATACTATTTCAATGCTGGCACGATCAATTTGATTGGGCAATGCTGGCACGATCAATTTGATTGGGGTTGAAGAGTACGAGCACTTCGGCTCTACGGTTGATCTCGCCCAGTTGCTTGCTCAATTTGCGCAACATATGGAAACAGCGCTCGTCCTCGGAGAGTAAAACGTTTTCCCATTCCACGACAATGCTTAATTCAATCAGGGGATTCATTTCGATTCATTTTCTTGCAATCAATGTGATTTGGCAATCAATGATTTGGCAATCAAATCTTTTGCTTCATCCATTAAAAATTTAAATATGGCGATCTTTTCAAGCATATTATTTTAGAGGCTGTCCCAAAAGGGTGATTTTTGCGAGGGGATTTTGAAGAGTGTTCATTTTAGTGGTATTTTCTTTTGGGAGGGGGTGACTTTGCTCTCCTATGACGTTAGGATTCTGGTTTTGGGGTCCGTTTGCCTGGTTTTCTTTGTATGGCCCGACAGTAGGCCTGTGAAAAAGTATTGTCCTTGCTTTTCCGCTCTTTATTTAGGCCGCCGCTTTGGTTTTTAGTTCATCTTGCTGGGCCAGCATCTTGGCCACTTTCCATAGATTGTGCGAGAGGACCGACCAGGCTACGCTGATCGAGCGGTTGGCAAAGCCTTTGCTGCGCAATCGCCCGACCTGCCAGCGATTCTTCAATACCCCGATCCGCCCTTCGGTGCTGGCCCGGCGCTTTTGCAATTGCCTGAAGTGTGGTTCCTCCATCCGTTTTTTCAACTGCTTCGGATCGCGTGGACAGAGCGCATCGTAGATGCCCTCCTGGGCTAACTGCCGGCGGGCCCGCTGGGAGGCGAATCCCCGGTCCGCGCACATGGCCGCTATGGGTTCGGCTAGGTTGAAGCGGTTTTGTCTTTGCAAACTCTCTTGCATTTGTTCATTTTCGCTTGGCGTCCGGCTGCCGTAGAGTTTCCAGTCCAGCAGGTATCCTTCAACGCTTTCACCCAAAAACAGGGTGTTGCCAAACTCAACCTCTTGGCCCGCTTTGCCTCGCACAATCACCTGCGCATCGGGTTCGTAAACACTCAAAACTTTCTCTGCGTTTTTCACCTGGCGGCCGCCAATGATTCGCTCGTGCGCTTGCTTGATGACCACCGGGATTAGCTCGCTCATGCGCTCCATCCGGGTAAGGATCTGTTGGACCTGTTTTTCGCTGTAATCGCTTTGCTCCCAGCAGGCTTGCAATAATTCCCGGTGACTGCGGGCATGCTCCCCGATCCGTTTGAGCAGCTTTTTCATCTGCCTCAAGATACCCTTGCGTTGCCGCGCGCTGTCCTTTCGCCGCCGGCTGTGGGTCATCTGTATGCACAGCCGATTCATCTGCCGAGCCAAGGGCTCCGGTTCGATCGGCATGCGATGGCGCAAACCGGCCTTCTCACGGATCAGCCGGATCGCTTTGAGCAGCGTGCCCGCTACATCCTTGAGCAGCACCCAGTCCGTCGGCCAATGAATGTTGACCTCCAAACAGGTGCCGTCGATCAGGCAAATGGTGGTGTCTATCGGCTTGTCCAATCCCACCACCTGCCGGGCCAGATCGGCATCGCCCACAATCTCAGTCAAGGTCCGGTGCAAGGCCCTCAACTGCTCTTCGCTGAAAAACTTCGAGGCCCGTTCCAGGGTGCTCTTGGAGATGCCCCTTATGCCGTCGATATGGCGGACACGACAAAAGTCAGCCAACAGATCGCTGCTGCCCAGAGCCCTCGACAAATGCCGAAACGAAATCCCACCGAGCAGATAACGCAGCGTTTCCATACGCAACGCCTTGAGGGCAAAATTAGCCCGCTTTTGCCGGGCCTTTACACTCATTGGCTGGCCTCTTTCCAAGGCCAGATCAACGCCCTGCGATTCCACCTCCGAATCGATCAGCAGCCGGTCGATACGCTCGATGGTGGCGCGAAAGTTATCGTAATCGAGGCAACGGTCGACCACAGTTAAAGCTGGACGCAGGAGGCATTGGATGGCTATATTTTTCATAGAAAGGGCTATATTGATTTTCGCTAACGCAATTATAGAACCCTTTTTTAGCCGGATCGAGCAAAAAAATGCTCTTTCTGGCTATTTTTATAAACGTCATCCAGTTGACTACAAAATCTTTATATTTTTGGGACAGCCTCTATTTTATGATGAAATGAAAAATATGGGTCAATTTATATTGATGAGGATAGATTTTAAATTGCCGATAAAAGTCGTTTTCCGTAAGCTTCTATACTAATATCCTTCGATCTGGCTTGCGCCATCTTAGACATATTTAAAAGTAAGTCAGAATTATCAGCTAAATATTCGATTTTTTCTGCAATAATATCCGGATTTCGCATGGGAACAATGAAACCTTCGATACCGTCTTTGACAATGCTTCCCGTGTTGGGTGTAGCAATAACGGGAAGCCCGTATGCCAATGCTTCGTAGGTAACCAAGGCCGATCCCTCACAATTAGATGGGAGTAAAAATACATCCGCCCATTCATAATGATTTTTAACTTCAGATCGTGGCACAATCCCTGTCAATTGGACATTCTCGCGTAATTGCTTGATGGCCTTGGGCAGAACATTGACGGCGCCCACCATGCGAAAGACTGCTTTGCCTTTCATTTGCCGAGCTGCTTCGAGGACATATTGGGAACCTTTTCTCAAGCCCACGGCGCCAACTGTTAATATTCGGAGTGGTCCTCCTTTGCGAGACCGTTTTGATATTTGGGAAGGAATAGATCTACCGTATGGAACGACTTTGCAGCGTTCGACCGGTCCACCGCACTCCTTGATTCCATTTTTTACAAATTCCGAACCGCATATAATAACATCAGCATGATCCCACTCAGATTGTTCACGAGAAATACTCTCTTGCTGGTATTTACTCTCAAATAATGGAGGTTCCCATTCTGGAAAATTTTCATACTCTGCTTTCAGAAGTTTGTCATAGATCGGTTGAGGCGCAATAACTTGCTCGACCACAGTTTTAAGACCATTTTCTTTGGCATATTTAAGCAGCTCTAGGCATTCATTACTGAAAACAAATAGTCCTTCTGCATTTCCTAAACCCCTTTCCATTATTTTTAAACAAAAACGCTTTCGCGCTTTATATTGAATCATAGAAGCTTGCTCTTTCGATACCGCCCTGTGCCGTTGCAAGGCATAATTTAATCCAAAACCGGTAAACGCTGTGATCAATTCAGCGGGAATACCAATCGGTACGCGATTTGATAACCTTTTCAAACCACTTGGTTGCATGCTCTTTGGCCAAAATTTAAGTAATCTTGGCCAACTCTTTACGGCACATATATCGGTATAAAAATAATCCAACATTCCAGCCTCATTCAGGATACGAGGAACGGCATAATGCCTGCGTGCCCCCAGTTGAGCAACCAGGAATTTCATTTCTGCCGACATGGGTAGAAGGTATGGCGAAATTTATCCAAAAACCACATGGTTGTAAAAATCAATTGTCATTTTGCTTAATTTGGGCCAGCTAAGGGAATCAAGATTTGGCTTTCGGTTTTCTTCTCTGTATCTAACTGATTCTAATGCGAAATTTAATTGTTTTGAGTCAAGTTCGTCCTCAAATGTGTATATCCAATCGGATCCAATTAACGATTTAAAATCTAAAAAGACTTCTTTGTTGGGTACCAATACTGGTTTATTGAATGAAACCGCCAAAATAGCGCTGCCCGAGTTAAGAATTTCTGTAAAAGGGAGCGCCACCAAATCGAATGAATTTAGGTAATATTGAAGTTTTTCCACTGGTATGAATTTGTCGTGAAATGCTATGCGTTGATCATTTTTGATTAAATTTAAAATTTTATTCCTGGTTTGAGCGCAGTAGGCATTTCCGGCAATAATTAATCGCGCAGGCGGAGACTCGATTTTCTTGAAAGCATGAATCAGTGACGGCAGATTTTTATACGGCCTGATTTGGCCTATAAATCCTACTACCGAAACCTCTTGGGGGATATTGAGAAACTCCCGGGCTTCTTTTTTTGATACAGTGTTGGGGTAAATGTCTCTATAATGGCCGTGCGGTATGATGCGCCATTTTTTTTGTTCAAGGATGGGATATGCTTGCAATGCTTTGCTTTTGCTTGATTTCGTCATGTAAATGCATCCGGCAACGTTTTGGGTGAACAATCGATAAAAAAGGCCGGATATCCAGGAATTTATCCTTTCATGAGGAGTCAAATTATGAACGGTCCAAATTATTCTAATTTTTTTTAAACGGCAAATTAAAAGATTCAGGATAAATACCATTAAACATAAAGGCGATAAAGAAATGCCCAGCAGTCGTCGATTAATGTAGTGATCGGGCCAGTGTATATGCCAGATTTTATAATTCCCAAAGCAAGCTTTGAAAAAAGAATAAGGCCGAACACTGGTTCCCTGTTTAATTACCTCAGAGTACAAGAGATTACAGTAGGGATTACCTACGGTGTTCAGCGGTAAGGCGAGAATATGGAGCGATTTTTCTGATGTTTCTTTTTTATTCAAGGAATTGGAGGTGTATCTGAAAATAATTTGAATGTATTCGCGGTAATGTATCACGAATTATCAAGATTACTCCAGTGGGATAAGTCACGATTTAGCAGCTTGCTTAATTTTTCAACCTCAGGTTTAAGCTCAATTTTTAATCGATTTCTGGTTTCTTCTCTTATGACAGGTTCAAGCTTATTTTTCCCTTCAATATTACTAGCAATAAAATCGCCGATAAATTGCCTGACCCGCGATTTCCTGGTATAAAAATTTAGTTTATCTAAATATGGGTGAAATTTGAAAATTCGCCTGAGATAAAGATTTCTGACTGGATGGGCAGCATTACGTATTTTAAGATCGGGTAAAAAACTAGAATCAACTTGAAGGAATTCAAATACCTTCTGAATAACTATATTAGGATTTTCCTTAAGATCATCGAATATTATAAAATGTATTTTTTCTTTGTTGAAAACATTAGTAAATCTGGTTATTTGTTGTGAATACTGTACGCGATCCCTATAATAAGAAATTTGATCAGTCGAATTTGAAATATCAAGTTTAGTTTCGTTAGACAGCGCGGTCTCAAGATCAAAATAGTGTTCTCTACCATTTCTTACTCGCATAAGGAACATAGAGCAAATAGCATCTACCGGGTTCCTCAGCATGATGATAATACGTGATTCGGGATTGAATTGATTAATATTTTTAGCGGCAACTTTCGAATAAAGGTATGATGGAGATGTTTCGCCAATCACCTTTTCTTGCTTAACCTTATGAAATAATCTAAAATATTCTTTATTACTCCTTGTTCGTTCATTTAAGATAATTGGAAAGTTTACATCAGTGCTGAAAAAATGAGGTTCTTTCATGTCCGGCATGAATATATCCGGATGTTGCCTTAAATAGGCCCACATCGAAGTGGTACCACATTTAGCCGCATCAACAATAAAGAAATTAGGTTTCATTTCAGTTAAATCGCTTTAATGAAGGAAGATTATTTTCAAAATCCTCAAGATTTGTAGATTCTTGTTTTCTTATATACCGATTGATTTTAAAAATTACATTACGCAAAAGATAAAATACACTGGACACAAAACAAATCATATTTCGAATGAAATTTTCAGGATTCTTTTGAAGCCAATCGCGGCTGCCCATATAGGCAGCCTCAAATTTCAGAATGTCGGAACTTCGGTATTTTTGATTTCTAGTCATCCACCGCAGCATACGCAAACTTTCATATCGGATAGCGAAAACCAGATACATATGCATTACCAAACGCCTGATTGATTTTGGTGGATAATGTTTTGTCCAGAAAATAATCTGGCTTTTGATTTGGTATCCTAGCGGTTTCGGGCGACCCGAACCTTGAAAACTTTCTCCCTTCAAATGCCTGACTGTACAGTCAGGATTAAATCCTAATGAAAAACCTGCTTTACGAACCCGCAGGCAGAGATAGACCTCTTCACAGTAAAGGAAAAAATCGGGATCGAATCCCCCCAACTGTTTCAGCAGCGAACGTCGGGTAAAAAGACATGAACCCGACAGCCACGCAATCTTGCCGGGTAGATGACCAAAATGGACATTTGCGGATTGCTGCCCACGATAGGTATGATGTGGTCGTAAATCAATTTTCTTCCGACCATGGATTATTTGTGGGCCAGAGATTCCTATATTGGAGTGTTCATCCATGTACGATACCATGGAGACCATAAATTCCTCTCGGAGGAAGACATCGGGATTCAGGATATGCACAAATCTTCCGTTGCATGAAAGAAAGGCCTGATTGTGAGCCACACCGAACCCAACATTTATAGAGTTAACGATCAATTTTACAGATGGAAATGCCCGAATTACCTCGACACTTCGATCCTCGCTGGCGTTATCCACAACGATGACTTCATAAACCACTCCGATTTGCTTCAGAACCGATTCGAGACATTTTTCAATGCAGTGAGCGGTGTTGTAATTCACTATTGTCACGGAAATGTCCATTACCTGTGGTTCTAGATTTTTTGATAACGTTAAAGCTCACCCGGTGCTATGGAGCAAAGCGGAATAGCCGGCCAGTGAAGCGACTTTTAGTCATTCATAACTAGAGGCTGTCCCAAAAACCCGAATTTTGCGAATTGAGATATTCGACTCCGAACTGTAAGGGAACGTAAGTCATTCAATTCCGTCAAAAACGCTGTATAAGGCCTCTATTCGTTATAAATATAATCGCGTCAGACAGAGGTCTATGGTAGAATTGTATTTGAATATGCAAAACAAGAGAAAGGCTGACGGTGTTATAGACATCGAAATTGCCCAAAATCCCCCTAAAAACGGTCTTTATGACAGCTTTATAAACAAGTTAACTTACTGTAAAACAAATGGTTATAACTTTGGGACAGCCTCTAACTAGAGGCTGTCCCAAAAACCCCGAATTTTGCGAATTGAAATATTCGACTCCGAACTGTATGGGAACGTAAGTCATTCAATTCCGTCAAAAACGCTGTATAAGGCCTCTTTTCGTTATAAATATAATCGCGTCAGACAGAGGTCTATGGTAGAATTGTATTTGAATATGCAAAACAAGAGAAAGGCTGACGGTGTTATAGACATCGAAATTGCCCAAAATCCTCTAAAAACGGTCTTTATAACAGCTTTATAAACAAGTTAACTCACTGTAAAACAAATGGTTATAACTTTGGGACAGCCTCTAACTAATTTAGAATTTTTAGTCTAGCAACTCTATATCTTTCCTATACATTTCCTGGACTATTTCAGATGATTCCTTATCGAAGTAATGTTTATAGTCAGTAGTGTCCGGTTAAAAGTAGTTGAAGGTCAACTGGTTAGAGTGATCGCTGCTCGCACTGCTGTGATCCGGTTTTGTAAGTAGTTCATAGAGAGGGACTTTTTCAAAAACGCTCAAGCTCAATACCTGTGATATTCGGTGAAGACTCAATTCCAATTGCCACTGTTTTTTTAGGATCGCCATCAACACGTAAGCACTGATGGCAATCCATACTTGCGTCTTTACTGCGTTGGGCGAAGTGCCAAAGAATTTTTTGATCCGTAAGTGCTGCTTAATCCACTTGAAAAACAATTCGATTTTCCAACGCCCTTTATACATCTGGCAGATAATCAAGGCTGGAAGGGTAAAATTATTGGTCAAATAGATGAAATGCCTACCGTTATCTGCATCGTAAAAGCGTATACGCCTGAGCTTCTGGGGATAATCTTTGGAGGCATAGAATCCTCTAAAGTGAATTACTTGGTCACTGCAAACACCACTGCCGTGGACTACTTTGAGGGAACGCAAACGTATATAATTCAAATGGCTTTTGGCGCGGATGACAAAGTAGGCCATCGCTTCGCTAAAGAGGAACAAGCGGGCAAAATCGACATAGCCGCGATCAAGCACATAATAGGCTCCAGGCTCAAGAACAAGGGCATCAAGCATGTTTACGTCGTGAACTTTTCCCGGAGTGATCTCGATAAAGGTCGGAATCGAACCGCGCAAATCGATCTGCGTGTGCAGCTTTACCGCCGCTTTGGTTGTACGAAAATGGGCCCATGGAAAGAGGCTCAAACACAAGTCAATGGTCGTGGCGTCTAAAGCATAAACGGTCTCTTCGAGTTCAAAGTCCAACGCTTCATCGGCATAGAGCCTGCGAGCCTTTTTAATGAGCACGTATGCCAAGTCCGCATAGATGCGCCAGTTGCGTTGTTCATTGGCATCGGCCAAAGTACTCTTGGCGATATTACTGCGAATGCCCATAGAAAAGAGTTTGTCACTATGGGCACACAAACAGGTAACGATATCATTGAGACTTTCACGTCGAGTCAATTGAGCGAAGGCCATGCACAAGAATTGATCCCGGCAGGAAAAGGAACGGACACGCTTGTCCCCACTATAGCGTTTGACGCATCGTTGAAACTGTTCACGATGCAAAAGGTCAAAAATTTGGGAGAAAACCATACGTTGTTGATTCATGATCAACAAGATACAGAATTTGGTAGTGTATAAAAAAAGAATGTTATTTTGTATTTTTATCTGTACAAATAGCGTTAGGCAGTTTATTCTTAGTGCATGGTTACTAAAATTATTAATTGTCGGCACTGTGGAAGTGAAAATATCATTAAATTTGGCAAGACGCCCAACCATAAACAGCGCTACCGCTGCCATGATTGTGGTAAACAAAGCCGCGAAAACCCCACAGTGAAATACACCGAAGAGCAAAAAGAAATGATCCTTCGAGTCTATCAGGAACGCAGCAGTCTACGCGGTTTACAGCGCGCCTTCGGGGTGAGTCCCAACACCGTTTTGAGTTGGTTAAAAAAAACGACAATCGCTGCGACCGCTCAAAAGCACGATTCTTGCGGCCCGCCGTCATGATGTCATTGAACTGGACGAACTGTGGTCTTTTGTGGGGCGCAAGAGCGATGCCCAATGGGTTTGGATCGCTCTTTGCCGACGCACCCGTCAAATCCTCTCCTATGCCATTGGGCCTCGGGATTGGTATCGTTGCCGGGAACTTTACGAGCGCCTGCCACGGGCCTACAAAAGATGTGCCACCTACAGCGACTTTTGGTCCACTTATGATGAAGTCTTTCCTCATAACCGATCCGTGGGAAAAGAAACCGGTGAAACGGCCCATGTGGAACGATGGAACAATACCCTGCGCCAACGACTGGGTCGTCCCTGCGCCAACGACTGGGTCGTTTCACACGCAAAACCCTCTCCTTTTCCAAGCTTAAGAGTATGCATGAAACCTGTCTGAGACTTTTCATTCATCAATATAATCAAGAATTAGCCACCATTCCTACTTAATACACTACCCAGAATTTATACCCCAAAATATAGTGAAATTGTTGGAAGTTCAAATGCGTCACACTAAAAATAACTCACAAGTTTATAAAAATTAACGATTTACAAAGTTTTAAATTCAGGTTAACCGGACAACTGTGGTTTATAGTGCTTTCTTAGGCCTTTATTTATGTGGGGAATATTTCGCGTTTTCAGCCAAACATTACTCTATCAAGGTTTAGTTTTTTAAGGATTGGTTTAACGCTATCGTTGAAGTTTTCAAATCGTGCTATATAGAGGCTGTCCCAAAGTTATAACCATTTGTTTTAAAGTAAGTTAACTTGTTTATAAAGCTGTCATAAAGACCGTTTTTAGGGGATTTTGGGCAATTTCGATGTCTATAACACCGTCAGCCTTTCTCTTGTTTTGCATATTCAAATACAATTCTACCATAGACCTCTGTCTGACGCGATTATATTTATAACGAATAGAGGCCTTATACAGCGTTTTTGACGGAATTGAATGACTTACGTTCCCTTACAGTTCGGAGTCGAATATCTCAATTCGCAAAATTCGGGTTTTTGGGACAGCCTCTATATAATCAACTAATTGTTCGCCATTATCGTCGAGAAAAAATCTATACTGATGCTCCCATTGTACGTGTTTCCTTTTTTTTATTAAAGATAAGTACTTTTTTAAGTCATCATCTTCCCTCATTCCAACGAACTCTCTTAAATTTTTTCTTTTTTTCATGTAGATAAATTGAGACACTATTTTGTCCCATGGATTGCACACGATAGTGAACTTGAAAAATATTTTAAAAATGTCATCACCCACTTCTTTTTGGATCTGACTTGCCAATAGGTGCTGCAATCCCCCGGTTTGGTACTTATTATGATAAGGGTCTATGAACCCCATCCATAGATTGTTTTCTACTCGGTTATATTTATTTAATGGCCAAATTATATTCTCAATACTGGCGCCCCTCGTTTTTGGAATGTGAATGAAAATACAATTGTGCTTGTATGAAATCATTTAGCTGGTTCCAATTTTCTATTTGATGCTTATCCTATAGCGGTCAGGTGGAACGCCTTGTTAGCAATCATTTTTGTTGAAGCTATGGACCAGTTCTGGACGAACTGTCTTGTTATACACTGCACAAAAATGCTCATAAGAAATATCTCCTAATATCGGCTTGAGCTTTTCGAATAGATATTGACAATCTTTGACGATTCTGGGATACCGCATGAAAGTCAATGGTAATGCAGTATCAGATATCGCTAAGATAGAGGCTGTCCCAAAAGGGTGATTTTTGCGAGGGGATTTTGAAGAGTGTTCATTTTAGAGGTATTTTCTTTTGGGAGGGGGTGACTTTGCTCTCCTATGACGTTAGGATTCTGGTTTTGGGGTCCGTTTGCCTGGTTTTCTTTGTATGGGCCGACAGTACGCCTGTGAAAAAGTATTGTCCTTGCTTTTCCGCTCTTTATTTAGGCCGCCGCTTTGGTTTTTAGTTCATCTTGCTGGGCCAGCATCTTGGCCACTTTCCATAGATTGTGCGAGAGGACCGACCAGGCTACGCTGATCGAGCGGTTGGCAAAGCCTTTGGTGCGCAATCGCCCGGCCTGCCAGCGATTCTTCAATACCCCGATCCGCCCTTCGGTGCTGGCCCGGCGCTTTTGCAATTGCCTGAAGTGTGGTTCCTCCATCCGTTTTTTCAACTGCTTCGGATCGCGTGGACAGAGCGCATCGTAGATGCCCTCCTGGGCTAACTGCCGGCGGGCCCGCTGGGAGGCGAATCCCCGGTCCGCGCACATGGCCGCTATGGGTTCGGCTAGGTTGAAGCGGTTCTGTCTTTGCAAACTCTCTTGCATTTGTTCATTTTCGCTTGGCGTCCGGCTGCCGTAGAGTTTCCAGTCCAGCAGGTATCCTTCAACGCTTTCACCCAAAAACAGGGTGTTGCCAAACTCAACCTCTTGGCCCGCTTTGCCTCGCACAATCACCTGCGTATCGGGTTCGTAAACACTCAAAACTTTCTCTGCGTTTTTCACCTGGCGGCCGCCAATGATTCGCTCGTGCGCTTGCTTGATGACCACCGGGATTAGCTCGCTCATGCGCTCCATCCGGGTAAGGATCTGTTGGACCTGTTTTTCGCTGTAATCGCTTTGCTCCCAGCAGGCTTGCAATAATTCCCGGTGACTGCGGGCATGCTCCCCGATCCGTTTGAGCAGCTTTTTCATCTGCCTCAAGATACCCTTGCGTTGCCGCGCGCTGTCCTTTCGCCGCCGGCTGTGGGTCATCTGTATGCACAGCCGATTCATCTGCCGAGCCAAGGGCTCCGGTTCGATCGGCATGCGATGGCGCAAACCGGCCTTCTCACGGATCAGCCGGATCGCTTTGAGCAGCACCCAGTCCGTCGGCCAATGAATGTTGACCTCCAAACAGGTGCCGTCGATCAGGCAAATGGTGGTGTCTATCGGCTTGTCCAATCCCACCACCTGCCGGGCCAGATCGGCATCGCCCACAACCTTAGTCAAGGTCCGGTGCAAGGCCCTCAACTGCTCTTCGCTGAAAAACTTCGAGGCCCGTTCCAGGGTGCTCTTGGAGATGCCCCTTATGCCGTCGATATGGCGGACACGACAAAAGTCAGCCAACAGATCGCTGCTGCCCAGAGCCCTCGACAAATGCCGAAACGAAATCCCACCGAGCAGATAACGCAGCGTTTCCATACGCAACGCCTTGAGGGCAAAATTAGCCCGCTTTTGCCGGGCCTTTACACTCATTGGCTGGCCTCTTTCCAAGGCCAGATCAACGCCCTGCGATTCCACCTCCGAATCGATCAGCAGCCGGTCGATACGCTCGATGGTGGCGCGAAAGTTATCGTAATCGAGGCAACGGTCGACCACAGTTAAAGCTGGACGCAGGAGGCATTGGATGGCTATATTTTTCATAGAAAGGGCTATATTGATTTTCGCTAACGCAATTATAGAACCCTTTTTTAGCCGGATCGAGCAAAAAAATGCTCTTTCCGGCTATTTTTATAAACGTCATCCAGTTGACTACAAAATCTTTATATTTTTGGGACAGCCTCTAACATACCGTCTGCTTTCCGCAGCCGAATACAAATCTCGGATGGGAATGAAAACATGCTCGATGATTATATCGTCACGGCATAAAACTTCTTCTGCATAATGACAAAACTTTGGGTGCTTTACAATATAGGGACAGTCTATATGTCTTATGTCATGTTCTAATCCGGCGCGAGACTTTTTAAATTTCTTAGACTCAAACTCAATGTCTTCAGCACTAAATCCGGTTTCAAGGCCTAGATGTGTAAAAAGCTCGATCAAGAAAGTAGTTCCACTTCTCCCTGTGCCTGTTATTATTACATGATTTCTTGTGGACATAGTTTCTCCTCCCTCACCAACCGAAATTCTGTCCCAGCTTCTCATAAAGTTCCTCGTTATATGGCCTGGCCGGTAAAAATTATCCAGATATTCGTAGACTTCACCCCATTGTTTCATAAATTCAATCAGATTCAAGACTGTGATCCGCATAAACAAAGGGACTAACGTGCAAAAAAGGTATATTGCTGAACTTCACAAAAAGTGAAGATACAAAAATGGATTGATAGAGCGTTATTATGGTTGTTTATGCCGCATTCAGAAGGTTTTTACTCAATATTTATGAAACAATGGGGTTCACCATCGACTTTCTTCTTGTGGCGCCCGCGCCAGCGCACACTCAGGTCCTTCACAGTGTAATCCGGATCGATTTCCAGAAATTCGAATACTCTTCTTAAAGTAGCCTGCGGATCGGCGAAAAATTTCTCACTGCACAGTATCAGCAATTGATCCCGGTCAAAAAGCCGCCAGTAACGTTCCAGATTTCTCATATACTTCCCCACTTCCAAATAGGTAAATTGATAACGCCGGTCTCGGCCCAGAATGCGATCCCTAAGCCTCTGTTTTCGTTTGGAGAAAGCGTAATCCTTGTCAGCCTGCATGGCCTCCAGGATCGGCATGCTTTCGTAGTGCGCCCATAATTTCATAAAGTAGCGTGATATAACACTCTCTGTTGGGTTGCGCAAAAGACACAGCATTTTTACATTCGGCAACATCTTTTTAATGCGTTCACACACTAAAGGATTATCGAGGTAGCCCGGAGAGGCTTCTCCGGTTATGCTGTCGTGATTCATAGTTTTAAGCAGAGGAAAGTTTGAACGATACCAATCCTCTCCCTTGTTGTAATTACGATTGAAAAAACGTACTTCTTTCCGCATTGCAGGAAGGACTTGGGGGTGTTCACTGATGTAGGCATACATTGAGGTGGTCCCACACTTTGCAGCTCCGATTATGAGAAAATCTGGAAGCGCCCGTTGTTTCGCGGTCGCAAACCTGTATGGTTTTTGTGCCATCAATTTGAGCTGCTTTAACTTCATTCTCGAAAAAATGTTCTCTAATAGCCTAGTTTAGAGGCTGTCCCAAAAACCCGAATTTTGCGAATTGAAATATTCGACTCCGAACTGTATGGGAACGTAAGTCATTCAATTCCGTCAAAAACGCTGTATAAGGCCTCTTTTCGTTATAAATATAATCGCGTCAGACAGAGGTCTATGGTAGAATTGTATTTGAATATGCAAAACAAGAGAAAGGCTGACGGTGTTATAGACATCGAAATTGCCCAAAATCCCCTAAAAACGGTCTTTATAACAGCTTTATAAACAAGTTAACTCACTGTAAAACAAATGGTTATAACTTTGGGACAGCCTCTAGTTTAATGAGTGCATCACCGAATAGATCGAAGAATCTGGTTTGGTGTATGGGTTTGAAATACTTTTTCCATTGACCAGATTTTCCCGATCTTATGTGGGTAGAATGGTTAATTTTTCCAGAAAATAAGCTGTTTTTGTGAGCGATTAATAGTAAATAGGGAATCGTTTTTCCAGGGAAACCAAGAAAGATAAAGATTTTATGAAATAAGTTTAAATCCGTATCCAATATCAAGTTTTCGTATTTAATTTCATAGAATGATGAGTAAGTATAATCCCATAGCAGCATATCTTCGATTGTTTTTCTACCGTAATTTTTCATTTCAAAGAGAATTTGATCATCAATATTGTTATAGCTGTTGATTTTTTGTTGGTAGGTGAGCCCTTGAAATTCTTTCCTAGGCAAGTGAAGCCATTTTTCGACTGCTTTTTGATGATAGAAACATCCGGATATGATTACGTCCCGTGGGTCACGAATCATGTGGAGGCCTCGAAACGGCGTTCCAATGGAATCGAGATCAAACGCACTGTGGTTTTCAAAATAAATATCATAATGTGTGGGCAAGTTTTCTTTTTTGCCATTGTGAACTCTTATGCGATGGTGGAAAATCAAGGAGTGGATAAAGCAGATTTCGTTAAATATGGAGCCAAGCCAAATAGTGCCTGTTTTGTGGTGTGTGCCAATCAGTATTTTATGAGGGAGCTTAAATTTCGACTTCAAATTACGTGAAAGATTTCTGTAAAGCTCCAGGCGTTTAAAAGGCAGGAGAATTTTTTTAAATATCCTTATCTGATTTGGGTGGAGACGTTTCCTCAAATATTCTTTCATTCCGGGTTTCAGTAAGGTGTCAGATCTGTTTCCAAGTGTTGATGCCGTATTCACTGTAATCTGAAAAATTAATTAATTTATTCAAACCTATCAAAGGGAGCCAACCTATCGGTTGCTTGTTTTTGGGTTTTGTGGTAGAGTGCGGTTTGATGAAATTTCAGATGGGGATGGAGATTGAATTTTATTAATACGGATGAACGCAAATGTGGTTGAGGGAGGGGGAAATTCTGTTTTGGTGGGATATTTTGGCGCATTTATGGTTTTTTTCAATCTTTGTTCAAACGCATCAAACGTAGCCAACCTATCCATTGACATTTTTTTCGTTTTGCTGTATAATGTGCGCTCATGTTGCAAAAGACTTCAGACAGGAATGGAAATATTTTTTAACCACGGATTGGAATAATTTTAACTTTTGAAATCATGCAGGAGGCGGCTTTTAGAGGGGGGGGAAATCGGTATCGGGCTCTGATTCACCAGGCGGGGCGGGGGCGGACGGATTGGATACAGCCGGTTTGCATGGGGGTTTTGTGCGTCATGGGTGTTTTTTTTATTTATTCGGCGCAGGTGTATAGCGGGCAGTCGCTGTGGATTCGGCAGGTGGTGTGGATTGTTTTGGGGGCGGGTGTCTATATTGGGATTTCTTTGTTGGATTACAAGATTTTACTGGAGAAGGCGCACTTGATTTACTTTGGGTCGGTGGGGCTGTTACTGCTACTGTGGAGTCCTTTGGGGGATGAGCGGTTTAACGCGCTGCGCTGGCTGGATTTCGGGGTGGCCTCGTTTCAGCCGTCGGAGGCGGCCAAGATCGGGGTGCTGGTGATGGTGTCGAGTTTGCTGGCGAGGTCGGAGGTGGGGTCGGTGCGGGAGTCGGTTTCGGTGTTGGTGAAAGTGGGAATTGTGGTGGGGGTACCTATTTTGTTGATTTTTTGGCAACCGGACCTAGGCTCTGCCTTGGTAATTCCACCAATGGTCTTTTCTTTATTATACGTTTCGAAGCTTTCCAAGCGATTTTTCATGGCGGTTTTCGCGTTGTTTGCGCTGTTGTCGGCGGCGCTGGCCGTGGATATGTACCGGTATTTGAATTTTTTGCAGGTTAACGAGCTTTCGGCTTACGACAACCGGGGGGAATACGAAAAACATTCGTGGATTCCGCTTAAAGATTATCAACGAAACCGCATACTTACACAATTTGTGCCGGAGGCGATCGATCCAAGGGGGATCGGCGTCAGTTGGAACCAGCGGCAGTCTTTGCTTTCGGTCGGCTCGGGGGGGTTGCTCGGCAAGGGTTGGAGTGAGGGGACCCAGGCCAAGCTGGGTTATTTGCCGCAGTCCGTAGCGCACAATGACTTTATTTTCGCCGTGCTGGCCGAGGAGAAGGGTTATTTGGGGAGTATGGCCGTGGTTTTCCTTTTTGCCTTGATTGTTTTTAATGGCGTGCGCATTGCGGGGGTGGCGCGCGACCGCTTTGGCATGTTGTTGAGCATCGGGGTGAGTGTAATTTTCATTGTTCACATTTATATCAATATCGGCATGACTATCAACTTGATGCCGATAACCGGCCTGCCTTTACCATTTCTTAGTTACGGCGGGTCCTTTATTTTAAGTTGTTGTCTTTTGCAGGGTTTGGTCCAGAGCGTTTATCGCTGTCGGAAGGAATTTTCATGAATTCGAGTTCGAATTGTATTCCCCACCCACATCAGCATCCGCGACCGCGATCGATTCTTGATGCGGCCACAGGCGCAGGCAGGGGCGAAACATGGCAACTAAAGAAGATAAAGGGCCCGATTAACCCTTATCACAGGATTCATTATGAACCAATCTCATTCGCCCAAGACGAATAACCCTAATATTTCCAGCAAACTAGAAAAAAAACTAAACGCCCCACCCAAGGAACAACCGCAAGTCGATGTCAACCCGGAGCAATTGCACCGAGATGCCCGCGAACGGGCCAAGAAGCAGCCCATTGTCCAGCGGATGGTCAAAGCGCTGAAAAAGGATACGGCGCCATTTCGGGAAATCATCATCAATTCAGAGCCTCTGGAGCAGCGGGTGGCATTGCTGGTGGAGGGCATCCTGGAAAAGTTCGAGATCGAGCGGATCGGCGAAGACCGCATGGTGGGGAGTATTTTCAAGGGGAAAATTCAAAACCTGGAGCCTGGGTTGAAAGCGGCTTTTGTCGATATCGGGCAGCCCAAAAATGCCTTCCTGCACTATTGGGACATATTGCCGGCGGCCAACGATTCGTCCATCGAATTTGTCCGCGACACGCGCTCGGCGGAGCAAAAGAACAAGCGAGACAAAATCAGCCTCAAGGATATCCCCGGCCTCTATCCGGTGGGCAAAGAGATCGTTATCCAGGTGACCAAGGCCCAGATCGGCACCAAGGGCCCGCGCACCACCACCAACATTGCCTTGCCGGGCCGCTATCTGGTGCTCATGCCATTTTCCGGACAGTGCGGAATATCCCGTAAAATTGAAAATTACAAAGAGCGGCAGCGGTTAAAGAGAATTCTACGCAAGCTGACCATACCGGAAGGCATGGGAGTCATCATCCGCACCGCAGGGGAGGCCAAAAAAATCCGCTATTTCATCCGCGATTTGCATATTATGCTGCGCGAATGGGAGGAAATCCAGAGCCGCCTGGAGGAGGCCAAACAACCAGCCCGCCTTTACCAGGAACCCGATATTATCGAGCGTACGGTGTGCGACTTTCTAACCGAGGAGATCGACCGGGTGCTCATCGACAACCCGGAAGACTATGAGCATATGTCCGAATTGGTGGCTGGCATTTCACCACGATCCAAGGGCAAGATCAACCACTTCAACGAAAGCATCCCGATCTTCGAACGTTTCAATATCGAGCGCCAGATCGAGCAAACCTTCCAGCGCACCGTGCCGCTGCCCTCGGGGGGGGAGATTGTGGTCGAGGAAACGGAGGCCCTGGTCGCCATCGACGTCAATACCGGGGCCCATAAAAACAAGAACGGTAACGGCGGAAATTTCATCCTTCAGGTAAACCTGGAAGCGGCCCGGGAAATCGCCCGCCAAATTCACCTGCGCAATATCGGAGGTTTGATCATCATCGATTTCATTGACATGAAACAGCGCCGGGACCGCAATAGCGTTCTCAAGGTAATGCGCGACAAAATGTCCAAAGACAAAGCCAAGTGCCACATATTGCCCATATCCCAACTCGGCATCATGCAAATGACGCGCCAGCGCCACAAAGAGAGTTTTTTCTCCGGCATCTACACCGGCTGCCCCTATTGCACGGCCCGCGGCATCGTTAAATCACCCCGCAGCATGAGCGTCGAGGTGCAGCGCAGGCTGGTCAGTGTGCTGCGGCGCTTGCGCGGCGGCAGCGATAAGCAAGAAGATCAACCGCTCAACCTGCGGGTGCTGTGCCACCCCAGCATACTGGAAAGAATGCGCCTGGAAGACGAACCCCACCTGATCGAGCTCGAAGACCTCTACAATGTCCGCCTCGCCTTCCGCGCCGACCCCTCCCACCACGTCGAAAATTTCACCATCCTCGACGCCGTAACCGGCCAGGAAATGCGCTAGGGTTTAGTAAATCCGTGCCTCCGTGAGAAATAATATTTCCCGTCAGGCAACAAATATGTATTTCAGGTAGCAACATTGGTTTTGCATAATACAAAAAATTTTTCGTCAATTATGATCTGCTTTCAATTTCAATTGAGCGCCTTTGCAAGAAATCATCAAATTTATGATGGCAAGTAATCTCTTTTAAATGTTTCTTATTTTCTAACCTAATTTTAAATATCGTATAAAGATCGGTTCCGGGAAATTTTTTTGCATGGGAATTCGCGGCACCAATAACTCCACTAATACTTTGTGAAAGAAATTTACGGTCTTTTATATCAATTCCTATTTCATCATATATATCTATGAGAATGATACTCGATTTTCTCTTATCTTGGGATGATTTCTTAGTTTCGCAAATATTCGCTGTATTTATCCAATATATTTTTCCATCATAAACATCAATATCTATGATTTCAGCGTTGAGATTCAAATAATAATTTAGAGGCTGTCCCAAAAACCCGAATTTTGCGAATTGAAATATTCGACTCCGAACTGTATGGGAACGTAAGTCATTCAATTCCGTCAAAAACGCTGTATAAGGCCTCTTTTCGTTATAAATATAATCGCGTCAGACAGAGGTCTATGGTAGAATTGTATTTGAATATGCAAAACAAGAGAAAGGCTGACGGTGTTATAGACATCGAAATTGCCCAAAATCCTCTAAAAACGGTCTTTATAACAGCTTTATAAACAAGTTAACTCACTGTAAAACAAATGGTTATAACTTTGGGACAGCCTCTAATTTAAGTCTAACGAACTTCCCTTTAGAGGGGCTTCAAGCATTGTTTCTCGACTCTTCCCCGTATATTCGACAATTCCAAAATCAGATATTTTAACAAATATATACCCAGAAGATATAAGTTTTAAAATATTAAAACTTGTAGATAACCTTGATATGTTACACAGTTCAGAAAATTTGTAGACACCTTCAATACCGCCGTCTTTTATTATATTTATTACAATTTCATCAGGCAGTAAAAATTGAGCAGAAAAACGATTTGCTTCAGATTCAAGTTGATGATAAGTTAAGTCAGCAAAATAAGAGTCCCACTCACCTGAATATTCGCTCGGTTTACAAGCAAAATTTCCTACATGCCAAGGGATTAAAATAGAGGCTGTCCCAAAGTTATAACCATTTGTTTTACAGTAAGTTAACTTGTTTATAAAGCTGTCATAAAGACCGTTTTTAGGGGATTTTGGGCAATTTCGGTAGTGTATAAAAAAAGAATGTTATTTTGTATTTTTAGCTTTACAAATAGCGTTAGGCAGTTTATTCTTAGTGCATGGTTACTAAAATTATTAATTGTCGGCACTGTGGAAGTGAAAATATCATTAAATTTGGCAAGACGCCCAACCATAAACAGCGCTACCGCTGCCATGATTGTGGTAAACAAAGCCGCGAAAACCCCACAGTGAAATACACCGAAGAGCAAAAAGAAATGATCCTTCGAGTCTATCAGGAACGCAGCAGTCTACGCGGTTTACAGCGCGCCTTCGGGGTGAGTCCCAACACCGTTTTGAGTTGGTTAAAAAAAACGACAATCGCTGCGACCGCTCAAAAGCACGATTCTTGCGGCCCGCCGCCATGATGTCATTGAACTGGACGAACTGTGGTCTTTTGTGGGACGCAAGAGCGATGCCCAATGGGTTTGGATCGCTCTTTGCCGACGCACCCGTCAAATCCTCTCATATGCCATTGGGCCTCGGGATTGGTATCGTTGCCGGGAACTTTACGAGCGTCTGCCACGGGCCTACAAAAGATGTGCCACCTACAGCGACTTTTGGTCCACTTATGATGAAGTCTTTCCTCATAACCGATCCGTGGGAAAAGAAACCGGTGAAACGGCCCATGTGGAACGATGGAACAATACCCTGCGCCAACGACTGGGTCGTTTCACACGCAAAACCCTCTCCTTTTCCAAGCTTAAGAGTATGCATGAAACCTGTCTGAGACTTTTCATTCATCAATATAATCAAGAATTAGCCACCATTCCTACTTAATACACTACCGCAATTTCGATGTCTATAACACCGTCAGCCTTTCTCTTGTTTTGCATATTCAAATACAATTCTACCATAGACCTCTGTCTGACGCGATTATATTTATAACGAATAGAGGCCTTATACAGCGTTTTTGACGGAATTGAATGACTTACGTTCCCTTACAGTTCGGAGTCGAATATCTCAATTCGCAAAATTCGGGTTTTTGGGACAGCCTCTAAAATATGCCCTAATTCGTGTCCCAAAGTAAATGTTTTTCGGGTATCCGGTAGTTGATCATCAAGGATTATTAATGGCTTATTTTTATTATTTTGATGTGCAATTAGAATTGCATCTAAATTGAAAGGAATTTGGTCATATACAACATCAGCAAACTCTCGAATAACCTCCTCAATATTAAAAGGAGGTTTTAAATGTAGGCGATTAAGCCACGCATTCGCTAAATTTTCTTCAGATTTCATAAATCTTAAAGATAGGCTTTACTTCGTAACCATTCTTTAAGATTTTCCGAATCTTGCTGAGATTGAGATCTAGCGGCGAGTAAATGTATTTCAGGCCAATCAGCATCATTTACATTCTCGCCTGTTTTCTTGTGATAAAGGATTGATCCTAGTGCATTGGGATTTTCGACCCATAAAGCATATTCATCAAAAGTCAGTCCAAGATAATCATGAAGTTCAAGATCTGAATCAGATTGATGCCAAATTTCAACGTACTGTGAAATAGCATCTTCAAATTCTAAACCTTGAAGAACTTTTTCTATGAAATTCGTTTTCATTTTAAGGTAGTGTATAAAAAAAGAATGTTATTTTGTATTTTTAGCTGTACAAATAGCGTTAGGCAGTTTATTCTTAGTGCATGGTTACTAAAATTATTAATTGTCGGCACTGTGGAAGTGAAAATATCATTAAATTTGGCAAGACGCCCAACCATAAACAGCGCTACCGCTGCCATGATTGTGGTAAACAAAGCCGCGAAAACCCCACAGTGAAATACACCGAAGAGCAAAAAGAAATGATCCTTCGAGTCTATCAGGAACGCAGCAGTCTACGCGGTTTACAGCGCGCCTTCGGGGTGAGTCCCAACACCGTTTTGAGTTGGTTAAAAAAAACGACAATCGCTGCGATCGCTCAAAAGCACGATTCTTGCGGCCCGCCGTCATGATGTCATTGAACTGGACGAACTGTGGTCTTTTGTGGGGCGCAAGAGCGATGCCCAATGGGTTTGGATCGCTCTTTGCCGACGCACCCGTCAAATCCTCTCCTATGCCATTGGGCCTCGGGATTGGTATCGTTGTCGGGAACTTTACGAGCGCCTGCCACGGGCCTACAAAAGATGTGCCACCTACAGCGACTTTTGGTCCACTTATGATGAAGTCTTTCCTCATAACCGATCCGTGGGAAAAGAAACCGGTGAAACGGCCCATGTGGAACGATGGAACAATACCCTGCGCCAACGACTGGGTCGTTTCACACGCAAAACCCTCTCCTTTTCCAAGCTTAAGAGTATGCATGAAACCTGTCTGAGACTTTTCATTCATCAATATAATCAAGAATTAGCCACCATTCCTACTTAATACACTACCCATTTTAAATACAATCTCCTTCCCTTTGATGCCAGTTTTATAAAAGTTCCATTAACTGGATCTGCTGCACCAAGATGATGACCTCTCTCATCATATACTTCTATTTCACCATGTAATCCGTCCCATGTATAGAATCTCTTTCCATCATTACTTCTCCATACTTTTTTATTTTTCACTACCTTCACCGACACCAAGTTGTCCAAGTAACATGGCTTCGGTCGTGGTGTATATGTCATATATTAGCACTTTAAATATTCCCAAGATTCCAGTTTAGGTTTAGATAACCTTGCTTTATTTAATATTGGTTGTCAATAGATAAGAACTGATTTCAAAAAGGACATGTCGGTCTTTTTGATTTTTATCGTTATTTTTTTTAAACTTGTTATTTCCTGCGGTCTCTACCGCAGGGAGGTGACTGAAGGGAAAGTTTGAAAACCGTAGGTTTTCATGGGGCATGTGGCTTTTCTGACCTCACATACCCTGTGGTCTCTGCCACAGGGTTCTTGATTAAATTGGATTTAATCGGGCAATATTTTGAAGAAGGTTCTTTTGCCGGCTTGGAGGGTGGTTTTTTGGTTGGGTTGGGGGCGTGATAGGGTTTGTTGGGGGTCTTCGGTGCGTTGGGTGTCAACTTTTACGGCTCCTTGCTGGATGAGGCGGCGGGCTTCTTTTTTGCTGGGGAAGAGGTTGGTGGCGGCCATGAGGTTGAGGAGGGTGTCCTCTTCTTTATCGGTTAGGTCGCTCCATCGAAAGGCGGGCATGTCGTCGCGGGTTTGGCGGCGGGTGAAGACTTTTTCGAATTGCTCCCTTTCGTGGCGGCCGGTCGCTTCGTCGTAGAGTTTGGCCGTCATTTCCTGGGCGAGGTTTTTTTTGGCTACCATGGGGTGCCCGGTGGCGAGGCTTTTAAATTGTTCCTTGGAAGCGAGAAGGAGGAGGCGGTGGTATTCGCCCATGGCCTCGTCGCTGACGGACATGATTTTGCCGAAGATGTCTTTGGGGCTGTCGTTGAAGGCGATGTAGTTTTCCATGCTTTTGGACATTTTTTTGACTCCGTCGAGGCCGACGAGGAGGGGCATGGTGAGGACGATTTGCCCTGGTTTGCCTTCGGTTTTTTGCAGGTTGCGGCCCACCAGCATGTTGAAGAGCTGGTCCGTGCCGCCCAGTTCGATATCGGCCTCGATGGCGAGTGAGTCGTAGCCTTGCACCAGCGGGTAGAGAAATTCGATGATCGAGATGGGGGTGTTGTCCTTGTAGCGTTTGGCGAAATCGTCCCGCTCGAGCATGCGCGCGACCGTCATCCTGCGGGAGAGGGCGAGGGCGTCCTGGAAGGTCATTTTCGTGAACCACTCGCTGTTATGGCGAACGGTGGTTTTGTCTTTATCGAGAATTTTGAAAGCCTGATCGAGGTAGGTGCGGGAGTTTTCCGCGATTTCCTCCTTGGTCAGAACGGGGCGGATGGCGGAGCGCCCCGAGGGGTCGCCGATCCAGGTGGTGAAATCGCCGATGATGAGAATGGCCTCGTGCCCCAGGTCCTGGAATTGCCGCAGTTTGTTAAAAACCACCATGTGCCCGAGAGTGAGATCGGGCCGGGTGGGATCGATCCCCAGTTTGACCTTCAGCGGGCGATCCTGGCCGAGCCGCTCTTGCAGGTCTAGCAGGCTGATGATGTCCACGGTGTTGCTTTGGATGGTTTCGAGGGGCGTCATGGGGAAGGAGGAGGTTTCAGGTGTCAGGTTTCAGGATGCTGGATGCTGGTTGCTGGATGCTGGTTGCTGGATGCTGGATGGCATTGAACTTTCATAGAGGCCATTGCGCTGTTTGAGTAAAGGATAATCGATTGCGGCTCCAGATCAAAAAATTTCAATGCCGGAAAATTCGTTCTCTGGACGACCGATTTCGATTGCCGTGGAGGGCGATGGCGCTCATTTTATGGGGTTTACACTAATTCAATAACAAGGAACTACTATGGCACTGGAAACTGGACAAAAAGCACCTGATTTCACTCTTAAAACGAAAACGGCCGATGGTTTGGAGGACGTCACCCTGAGCGCCAACTTTGGCTCGAAGCAGACCGTTCTGCTCTTCTTTCCCCTCGCATTCACCGAGGTTTGCACCGACGAGATGTGCAGCGTGAGCGGGGCCCTGGACGATTATGCGGCGCTCGAGGCGGCCGTTTACGGCATCAGCGTGGATAGCCCATTTGCGCAGGAGGGCTGGGCCCAGGCCAACAACATATCGGTCACCCTGTTGAGCGATTTCAACAAAGAGGCGGCGACCGCCTACGATGTTCTTTACGAGGACCTGATCGGGCTCAAAGGCGTCGCCAAACGCTCGGCTTTCGTCATCAACAAGGAGGGCGGCATCGTTTATAGCTGGTCCTCCGATGACCCTCACAACCTGCCAACCTTTGACGAAATAAAAGCGGCCCTGGGCGGCTCCTGATCGGCTGGAGGCGCAATCGGTTTCAGGTTGCAATATTCATGCAATCAAATCTCTCCTATTATTAAATTAAACCAGGAGTTGAAAAACGAATATTAATTGATGAGCGATCTCAATTTGAACAATCCCTTTAACAGCCTGCGGGAATTCAAGAACGGCTTCCTCTACTCTTTGCCCGCTTTGGAAGAAGCCGGTCTGGGGGCCATCTCGCGAATGCCCGTCAGTTTGCGTATTGTGCTGGAATCCGTTCTGCGTAATTGCGACGGGCGGACGATTCGGGAAGAGGACATCAAGACGCTGGCCGGCTGGCGGGCGGTTGAACCCTCCCCGGCGGAAATACCCTTTGTCGTCTCCCGTATCGTCTTGCAGGATTTTACGGGGGTGCCCCTCCTCGTCGATCTGGCGGCCATGCGGGACGCGGTCCAGAAAATCGGCGGCGATCCTTTGTTGATCGAGCCCCTGGTGCCGGTCGATCTGGTGGTGGACCACTCGGTGCAGGTCGATCGCTCGGGGACGGCGGCCGCTTTTGAGCAAAACCTGGAAATCGAGTTCGAGCGCAACCGGGAGCGCTACCAATTCCTCAAATGGGGGCAGCAAGCCTTTAAAACGGTCAGCATAGTGCCTCCGGCCATCGGCATCGTGCACCAGATCAACCTCGAATACCTGGCCAAGGTGGTTTTTGAAAAAGCGGCTGGTTCGAGCAGCATTTTTTACCCGGACACCCTGGTGGGGACGGATTCGCACACCACCATGATCAACGGCCTGGGGGTGGTCGGCTGGGGCGTTGGCGGCATCGAGGCGGAAGCCGGTATGCTAGGCCAACCCGTTTATTTCCTCACCCCTGAGGTGATCGGGGTGCACCTGACGGGAGAACTGCGCGAAGGAGTCACCGCCACCGACCTGGCTTTGCGGGCCACCCAGATGCTGCGGGAAGAAAAAGTGGTCGGCAAATTCGTCGAGTTTTACGGGGAAGGAGCGGCCAACCTGACCCTGGCCGACCGGGCCACCATGGCCAATATGGCGCCTGAATACGGGGCCACCATGGGGTTTTTCCCGGTGGACGAGAAAACCCTCGATTATTTGCGCATGACCGGTCGTTCCGAGGAGCGGCTGGATTTGATCCGCGATTATTTTGAAGCCCAGAAAATGTTTGGCATTCCGCGTCAAGGGGAAGTGGATTACAGCAAGAGCCTGGAACTCGACCTGGCCTCCATCGTGCCCAGTGTGGCCGGTCCCCGCAGACCGCAGGACAGGATCGACATGCCGGAGCTTAAAAACACTTTTTTGAGCCAATTGGGGAAAGAGGAAAGCGCCGGAGGTTTCGGGCTGGCGGCGGACCAGTTGAGCCGGAAAATCAACCTCGGCGACAACGGCAATGGCGGAAATGGCCACAACCCCGCCATCGGGCACGGCTCCGTGCTCATCGCGGCCATTACCAGCTGCACCAACACGAGCAATCCCAGTGTCATGATGGCCGCCGGGCTGCTGGCCAAAAAAGCGGTCGAGCGGGGCCTGCGGGTCAACCCATCGGTCAAAACCAGCCTGGCCCCCGGTTCGCGGGTGGTCACCGATTACCTGGCCAAAACGGGCCTGCAACCCTATCTGGACCAACTGGGGTTCAACCTCGTCGGCTATGGGTGCACTACTTGTATCGGCAACAGCGGCCCCCTCGACGAAGAGATCGAAAGGGCCTTGAAAACCGGCAACCTGGTGGCGGCCAGCGTGCTCTCCGGCAATCGCAATTTTGAGGCCCGTGTGCACTCCTCGATACGGGCTAATTACCTCATGTCTCCCCCTCTGGTGGTAGCTTTCGCCCTGGCGGGGAGGGTGGACATCAATCTTGAGAACGAACCTCTAGGCGAGGACGAAGTGGGAAATCCGGTTTATTTGAGAGACTTATGGCCCTCGCAGGCCGAAGTGCAGGAAAAGATAGCCTCCGGCCTCACGCCGGAGATGTATGTTCGCCAGTATGCCGACATTCTGGAGGCCAATCCGAGTTGGGCTGCCATCGAGTCATCCACGGGGGCGCTCTACTCCTGGGACGAAAAGAGCACCTACATTCAAATTCCACCTTTTTTCGATGAATTTTCCATGCAGCCCGGCGCCATTGGGAAAATGGAAGGGATGAGGGCTCTGGCCCTGGTGGGCGATTCCGTCACTACCGACCATATTTCGCCGGCGGGGGCCATTCCGGCCGACGGGCCGGCCGGGAAATACCTGGTGGCGGCCGGTATCGAGCGGAAAAATTTTAATTCCTTCGGTTCCCGGCGGGGCAATGACCGGGTTATGACCCGGGGCACTTTCGCCAATGTGCGGTTCAAGAACCTTATGGCCGACGGACGGGTGGGCGGTTGGACCAAGCTGATGCCGGAGGGATATTTGGTTCATATTTACGACGCCTGCCAGATATATGCGCAGAGGAAGGTGCCCTTGATCGTGTTTACGGGCCATGATTACGGGATGGGCAGCTCCCGCGATTGGGCGGCCAAAGGGTCGGCCTTGCTGGGAGTTCGCGCCGTGGCGGCCAGTTCCTTCGAGCGCATCCACCGCAGCAACCTGATCGGGATGGGCGTTCTCCCCTTGCAGTTTGAGGAAGGGCAGACCCATCAAAGCCTGGGCCTCGACGGGTCGGAAACTTTCTCCCTGCGAGGGCTGGGGGCGGACCCGCGGCCACGGCAGGAGGTTGTCCTGGAAATCACTCGCGGGACGGGGGAAACCGAGTCCGTTTTCATGACCGCCTGTCTGGATACTCCGATTGAGATCGAATATTATCGACATGGAGGCATTCTTCCCTATGTTTTAAGGAGTATCTTAGGTTCTGTAGGTTAATGCTCTGCTCATGCCCCTGAACAAGGAATCGGTCTTTCTCGTAAAGACCTATGTCGAGCCCATTGTGGTAAAAATCAATGGACGGGCCAGCTACCTCAATTCCGCTCCGGTGAGCGATTTTTTTGCTCGCATGATCAAGGGCGGGAAGAAAAGCTTTGTCGTCGATTTTAAAGATTGCCAAACCATGGACAGCACATTTATGGGCATTATCGCGGGAGTGGCGCTCGATGTTGGCAAAATGCGGCCGGCCGGCAGCGTCTCTCTATGCCGATTGTCGAGGCGAAACCTCGAACTGGTGCGCAATCTCGGTTTGCACCGGATCGTCAATGTCGATTCGGGGGAATTCCCGATGGATTTCGGGAGTCCGGAGGAAAAGCTCAATCCGGTGAACCACAAAGAGATCGAAAATGCCAAACTCATCCTCCAGGCCCATGAAAACCTGATCGATATTGAGGAGAGCAACAAATCCAAATTTCAGGACGTGGTTGATTTCTTAAAAAATCAGATCGATTCGGGATAATCCAAGTGTGCTGTAACCTAAACCCCATTGTTTCATAAATTCAATCAGATTCAAGACTGTGATCCGCATAAACAAAGGGACTAACGTGCAAAAAAGGTATATTGCTGAACTTCACAAAAAGTGAAGATACAAAAATGGATTGATAGAGCGTTATTATGGTTGTTTATGCCGCATTCAGAAGGTTTTTACTCAATATTTATGAAACAATGGGGTAAATAGAGGCTGTCCCAAAAACCCGAATTTTGCAAATTGAGATATTCGACTCCGAACTGTAAGGGAACGTAAGTCATTCAATTCCGGCAAAAACGCTGTATAAGGCCTCTATTCGTTATAAATATAATCGCGTCAGACAGAGGTCTATGGTAGAATTGTATTTGAATATGCAAAACAAGAGAAAGGCTGACGGTGTTATAGACATCGAAATTGCACAAAATCCCCTAAAAACGGTCTTTATGACAGCTTTATAAACAAGTTAACTTACTGTAAAACAAATGGTTATAACTTTGGGACAGCCTCTAAATAGCATCACACTAGAATAAAGGATCAAATCATGTGGTTGTTTTTACTGGGCCTGGCTCTGGGAGCGTTCGTGGGAGGGATATTCTACCTTTCCACCCGCCGTGAGATAAGCCGCCTGGATGAGCAACGGCAGCTATTGCACCAGGAGCAACAGATCGTCCTCGAATTCATGCACAACATGGTGGAAGCCATTGGCGAGGGGGTGGATCGGACAGAACTTTTTAAACGGGTGGTGCATACCGCAATACTCAGCACGGGGGCCTTGAGCGCCTGCGTCTTCGAGAAAAATGTCGATGGGCGCCTGCGTGGAGTCGTTGTCGAGGGGCTTTTCCCGCCCCAAAAACCACTACCCATGAGCACGGCCATGAAAATTACCACGCGCACCAAATTTATCGAACAAGTGCTGCGCTCCGAAGTGCTTGAGATGGGTGAAGGGCTGGTCGGTGAAGTGGCCAAAACGGGGCAAGGCATGCTCATCGCGGACGCTGGTAAAGACCCGCGCATCATCCGTCACGACGACCCCTCGCTCACCGTTTGGTCCATTGTGCTGGTGCCGATCCGCTTCAAAGAGAAAAATCTTGGAGTTTTGGCGGTGGCCAATCCCGCTGATGGGCTGTCCTTCAACGAAACCGATTTTTCTCTCGTCGACTCGCTGGCGGAGCAGGCCGGACTGGCCATCCACAACGCGGACATCATGAATCTGCAGATCGAGAAAAACAAACTCGACCTCGATCTGGCGTTGGCGAGCAACATTCAGAGGATGCTGCTGCCGAAAAATTTTCCCCAAAAGCCGGGTCTCGAAGTCGATGCCCGCTACCTGCCGGCCCAAAAGGTGGGGGGCGATCTGTATGATGTTTTTAGCGTTGGGCGCGATAAAATAGGCGTCGCCATCGCGGATGTATCCGGCAAGGGCATCCCCGCCTCCCTGCTCATGGCCATCTGCCAGAGTAATCTGCGCCATTTCGCTAAAAATTGTTCTTCACCCGCCCTGGTCCTTTCGCGGCTCAACGCCGTGCTCAACGAAGAAATGAGCAAGGATATGTTCGTCACCCTGGTATATGCCATCGTCGATCCCAAAAAGGATGAAATAATCATCGCCCGCGGCGGTCATGAATTGCCTCTATTGGGGCATAAAGACGAGAAAACGAATCTATTTCGCACCCACACCGTCGGTTCCGAGGGCATGGCCCTGGGCATGGTTCCGGCGAAGCTCTTCGAAGAAGTCATCGAGGACAAAATAATAACGTTTCAAAAAGGCGATATATTTGTTTTATATACCGATGGAGTGACCGAGGCATCTAATTTTGACGGGACCGAATTCAGCGCCGAAAGACTGGCCGACCGCATTAAAGAGTTGCGCGCCCTAACTGCTTCGGATTTGAATCAAGGCATATTGGACAGCGTGGCCCGGTTTTCCGGTTCCAATGGGCAAACCGACGATATCACACTAGTTACCGTGAAACATAGTTGAAGATGGCTCCCGGCGCCTTAAAAATGGAGCCCTTCCGGCAATTCTTGCGGCCGGATGCGAAATACATGATACATGATACTGGATGCAGGATTCTGTCTCCTATCCTTTGTCACCAGTTGTTAGGTCTCGACAAATCCATCGTGCATCACGTATCCTGCATCATTTAATTCATCGTTCCCCATAAAAACTGCTGAGGGGCCAAAAATAAAAAAAATGCCCATAATTTCGGAAAAATCCACCATCGACCGGTTCTCACTGCCCGACGATCGAGGTCATTTCGGCCCTTACGGCGGCATGTACGTGCCGGAAACCTTGATGACGGCGTTGTATGAATTGCAGGAAGCCTATGAGGAAGCCCGCTCGGATCCCGCCTTCGCCCAGGAATTGCAAAAACATTTAAAGGAATACGCCGGACGGCCCACCGAACTTTTCCATGCCCGCCATCTCAGCGAGCGCTTGGGTGGGGCCAAAATTTACCTCAAACGCGAAGACCTGCTTCATACCGGGGCGCACAAGATAAACAATTGCCTGGGCCAGGCGCTGCTCGCCCGGAGGATGGGTAAAACACGCATCATCGCGGAAACGGGGGCTGGCCAGCATGGAGTGGCAACGGCGGCGGTCTGCGCCAAATTCGGCCTCCAATGCGTCATCTATATGGGCTCCGTGGATATGGAGCGGCAGTCCCTCAATGTATTCCGTATGCGTCTTTGCGGGGCCGAAGTGCGGGCCGTCGATGCGGGGCAAAAAACTCTCAAAGAGGCCATCAACGAAGCCATGCGGGACTGGGTCACAAATATCCGCCACACCCATTACATCCTCGGCTCCGCGCTTGGCTGTCACCCGTATCCCATGATGGTGCGCAATTTTCACCGCGTTATCGGGCAGGAAACGCGCCGTCAGATACTCGAATACGAGGATTCACTGCCCCATGAAATGGTCGCCTGCGTGGGCGGTGGCAGCAACGCCATCGGTTTTTTCTGGGATTTTCTGGAAGACGAAACCGTTCAACTGGTGGGGGTTGAAGCCGGTGGGCGCGGCACCGGCACCGGCCGCCATGCGGCCCGGTTTGCGGGGGGGCGAATCGGCATTTTGCACGGTTGCAAAACCTGGATATTGCAGAATCCCGACGGCCAGATAGAACCCACTCATTCCGTTTCGGCGGGGCTGGATTATGCCGCAGTCGGCCCCGAACATGCTTTTTATTACGATCGGGGCCGCATCAAATTCTGCAGCGCCACCGATGAAGAAGCCCTCGAAGCTTTTCAGATGCTCTCCTCCACGGAGGGGATTATTCCGGCGCTGGAATCCTCCCACGCGTTGGCCTACGCCATGAAACGCGCTCCGCAAATGTCTTCCGATCATATCATGTGCCTTAATTTAAGCGGACGGGGTGACAAGGATGTCGAGCAGGCGGAAAAAATTTTAACTTCCAGGATCAAGAAATGAATAGCATGACGGGATATGGGCGGGGCAGCGTCTCCAGCGACGGCATGGATATGGTCGTGGAAATCACCTCCGTCAATCGCCGGAATCTGGAAACGCATGTCTCCATGCCCAAAGAATGGCAGTCCCTCGAACGGATGATTAGCGGGGAGATCGGGGCCGTCGTCAAACGCGGTCGAGTTCAAGTAAGCGTGCAATCCCGTGAATCGGGTTCCGATAGCGGCTTTGCCTGGGATCGGGAGGGGGCGGCATCGCTCTTGAAGAGCCTAACCGAATTTGCCCGGGACGAGGAAATCGCTTTTGAACCCGATGCGGCGCTGCTCTCTAATCTGGCTTTGCTCAGTCGCAAAAATTCCAATCTGTGGGAAGCTGAGGCAGCCATGCCCCTGGTCCAAACGGCTCTGGGTGAAGCCCTGCAAGAGCTACTTTCCATGCGCCTGCGGGAGGGCGCTTCCCTGCTGGCCGACCTAGCCGAACGCCACAAGGAACTGCAAAAAATTTTGGACGACATTCAGGAAAAATCCGGGGGCGAAGTTTCCCGTTACCGGGAAAACCTCTTTAAAAGGCTGCGCCAGGCGGGGCTCGAACTCGATCTTGATGATGAAAGGGTCCTCAAGGAAATAGCCCTGTTTGCGGACCGTTGCGATATCTCCGAAGAGCTCGTTCGTTTGGGCAGCCATTTGCAACAGTTTGGCGAAACCCTGCCGCAAGAAGGTTCCGTCGGGCGCAAACTGGAGTTTCTGCTACAGGAAATCCTTCGCGAATGCAATACCATCGGATCGAAATCAATCGCTGTCGAAATAAGCAAAAACGTCCTCGATGCAAAAAATGAAATCGAGCGCATCCGCGAGCAATTGCAAAACGTCCAGTAAATATTGATGGGTTATCAACTGTCGATATGCGCGGAGGCGGTATATCCGGAATTACCCTTTGCAGAGAAGGTGGCAAAAATTGCCGAAGCCGGTTTTCGAGTGGAATTCTGGAAATGGAGAGAGCATAAGCTGGACATTTTTAGTGATGAAAGTATTCACGTCAGCAGCTTCGTCGGTTCCGGCGCGGGCAGCATGGTGGATGCCGAAACAAGCGGGGAATTTATTGCGGAAACGAAGGAATTCTTTCCGGTGGCCCGGCAAATCGACTGCCGCAGCATGATCCTTCTGGCGGGTGAACTTGGGCCCCGAGGCGAAGTCATTTATCGAACGGAACCTAATCCCATTACCCGGTGGATCACCGCTCACAAAACTTTGACCGAAATCGCGGCCCTGGCGGGGACGTCGGCCTGGAAGCCTTTCCGTCTGGAGACAGCGATGAGGCCCTGGAACGCTTCCGGGAAATATTCAGTTAACGGCGTCAAGTTGCCGTATTCTGCCATTCCGGTTTGAAATAGCTCCCTGGCCTGTTTATGTGGGCTAAAAAGAGCGAGTTTGCTTTTTGTCTTTTTTTGATTGTTTTTGGCGCAATCACCTCCTATTCTTTATTCCGTAACTTGTTACCGAAACCTTATTGGCCCAGATTAGAATAAAATGAAATTGCGCTACGCAGTGATGGTCAGCCTCGGGATTGCCGCTGTTTTTGCCTTCTGGTGGATCGCCAAAGAAAAACCCAAACCGGAAACGATTACAGATGAGCCGATATCTGAAGAACTTCCAGCCCTCGATGAGAATTTAAAATATTCAGCAGTTCAGGCCGATCCGTCACCCGAGATAGATCAAGAGGCTGCGATAAGATCGTCAGAATTGGTGAATTTCATTTTGATAACTTCAGCTAACAGTTTAACGCCAAAAAATACATTTGAATATCTCGCCGAGTTGCTATCCCTTGGGGATAAAGCATGGCCAATGATCGAGGGTTTGTTAGTTTCAGATTACGAATCTGAACGTATTTTGGGCATTTTTTTGGCTTTGGAAGTGGGTGGATACACTGACGAAATAAAAGAGATCGTTTCTGAAGACCCATCCCCTTTTGTCCAGGCACAACCAAGTCTCTGGCTATTTCTCAACCACCGTTTTGATGAATGGGAGAAGTTTTCAGAACAAATGGGTGAGTCCCTATCAAATTATCAAATCCAGAAACTATTTGAGTCCTTTGATAAAAATCCTCCAAGGATGGAATCAATTCCACCTGGATTAACACATCTGGGGCTAACAAATCCTCTTGAAATTTATACGCGAGGCATGATTTCCAAAAACAGTAAATTTTTTGGGTAGTGTATTAAGTAGGAATGGTGGCTAATTCTTGATTATATTGATGAATGAAAAGTCTCAGACAGGTTTCATGCATACTCTTAAGCTTGGAAAAGGAGAGGGTTTTGCGTGTGAAACGACCCAGTCGTTGGCGCAGGGTATTGTTCCATCGTTCCACATGGGCCGTTTCACCGGTTTCTTTTCCCACGAATCGGTTATGAGGAAAGACTTCATCATAAGTGGACCAAAAGTCGCTGTAGGTGGCACATCTTTTGTAGGCCCGTGGCAGGCGCTCGTAAAGTTCCCGGCAACGATATCAATCCCGAGGCCCAATGGCATAGGAGAGGATTTGACGGGTGCGTCGGCAAAGAGCGATCCAAACCCATTGGGCATCGCTCTTGCGCCCCACAAAAGACCACAGTTCGTCCAGTTCAATGACATCATGACGGCGGGCCGCAAGAATCGTGCTTTTGAGCGATCGCAGCGATTGTCGTTTTTTTTAACCAACTCAAAACGGTGTTGGGACTCACCCCGAAGGCGCGCTGTAAACCGCGTAGACTGCTGCGTTCCTGATAGACTCGAAGGATCATTTCTTTTTGCTCTTCGGTGTATTTCACTGTGGGGTTTTCTCGGCTTTGTTTACCACAATCATGGCAGCGGTAGCGCTGTTTATGGTTGGGCGTCTTGCCAAATTTAATGATATTTTCACTTCCACAGTGCCGACAATTAATAATTTTAGTAACCATGCACTAAGAATAAACTGCCTAACGCTATTTGTACAGCTAAAAATACAAAATAACATTCTTTTTTTATACACTATCATTTTTTGAACTGGTTTCCCGGGAAATTTTGGATGAATCAATTCCGCTGGAAAGGCGATACTCATTACTGGAAATAGTTCACGAGGCAAATCCTCAGGGTTATGATCTATTTTTAAAAGAAATCATAGATTCTGAAATATTAGACACAACAATTTATCGAAGCGGTTTGGTTTACTACGGGGCTAAATCGTTCAGTACGGAAGATTTTCAGGCTTTAGAAAAAGTACCCATTAACATGCAAGGTAATATGGTTGTTTCCAAAACAATTACCGATGTTGATAAAAAAATTAAGAGTAATATAGATAAAAGCTATGAAGTGGACGGGGTTGTTTGGACAATTTTGACGTGGGATTAAGGTGGAAATCGTGTTCATATTATTTTTTAAAAATATATTTTGTCCTTAGCCAAAGACGGGCACGCAGGTGCCCGCAAGCTGTATTGGCGGGGAGGTTGGTTTTGCTCCGATTGCATGGACTTCGGCCGGGGTCCGGTAGCCCAGGGCTTGGTGGGGGCGCAGGTGGTTGTAGAAGTCCAGGTAGCGGGCTATCCCTTCGCTGGCTTCCTTTGCCGTGGCGTATTCGCGCAGGTAAATGTCTTCATACTTGAGGGTTCTCCAAAAGCGTTCAACAAATATGTTGTCCAGGTAGCGGCCACGCCCGTCCATGCTGATGCGCACCCCGGCTTGCCCCAGCACCGAGGTGAACTCGCTGCCGGTAAACTGGCTGCCTTGATCGGTGTTGAAGATTTGAGGTTGGGCCCGCCTCAGAGCTTCCTCCAGGGCGAGCACACAGAAGCGGCTCTCCAGGGTGTTGGAAAGCTGCCAGCTCAACACGTAGCGGCTGAACCAGTCCAACACCACGGTCAAGAAAAGGAATCCTCGGCTCAGCCGCAGGTAAGTGATGTCGCTGCACCATACCTGGTCGGGCCGCTCGACCGCCAAACCCCGCAGCAGATAAGGGAAAATGCGGTGCTGCCGGTGCCCCTGGCTCAAGTTTCGACGCGGATAAATAGCCTCCAGGCCCATTTGGCGCATGAGCCGCTGGATGCGGCCTCGTCCCACTGCATGGCCCTCTCGACGCAGCCACTGGGTCATCCGGCGAGAACCAAAAAACGGATATTGGGTGTAGAGCTCATCCATGCGATGCATGTAGAGAACGTTCTGCTCGCACTGGGCACGGGCCCGATAGTAATAGCTGCCGCGGGCCAGCCCCAGCAACTGACATTGCCTGCCGATACTGATTTTTCCTTGAAGTGGTTGCACCATCTTGCGCCTCTCACCAACCGAGTTGTTCAGACTTTTTTTTAGCCAATCGCATTCTACTTTCAGCTTTCCAATCTCCTGGTAAAGGTGATCTTTTTCCGTCTCGTTGTCCTTGCTGAGAGTCTGCCGCTGGCGCGAAAACAGCTCCGTTGCTCCCTGCAAAAGCTGCTTCTTCCATTGGGTCACCTGGTTGGGATGCACCTCAAAACGACCGGCGATCTCGTTGATGGTATGAGCGCCCCTGATGGCTTCCAGGGCCACCCGGGCTTTAAACTCAGCACCGTATTGTCTTCTCTTTCGTGATTTAATAACATTCATAGGTTAGCGGATTTAGTGGTTCAAGACCACCTTATTCCACTGTCCAGTTTTCCCCGTCCATTTCACTACGAGGAATTTTCAGATCTTCAGAATCAACTAAATAATGTCTTAGATAACGAGGATTATGGGACCTACAGAAAGTATTCAATGACTGTATATTACGCTGAACAATTGAAATATGATCCTAATAAAACACCAGATCCCGTTTTATTTGACCGCCTTTTTAACTACCTTGAAGATTGTCAGGCTTTGGACTATGACCAGAAAAGAAATGTGGCGAATGCCCTTTATGTATTATGGCAACGCCAAAAACTTTTTTAGCCCATCATGAAAGTTCTTTCATTCAAATACCACATCTTAACAGGATTTACGGGCTATTTTCTATTATCCTGTCTATCAGCCCTAGCAATCTATCCGGGGTTGCCTGACCATCGGCCATTGGGTGAGGGAGAAAATATTACCTATAGCCTGAACGATCTTGATGATATTAGAGCAGTCGGAACCGAATTCGCCGACACAAGGTATGGAAATTTTTTATCGTTTGATAATGTAGAGGCTGTCCCAAAAACCCGAATTTTGCGAATTGAGATATTCGACTCCGAACTGTAAGGGAACGTAAGTCATTCAATTCCGTCAAAAACGCTGTATAAGGCCTCTTTTCGTTATAAATATAATCGCGTCAGACAGAGGTCTATGGTAGAATTGTATTTGAATATGCAAAACAAGAGAAAGGCTGACGGTGTTATAGACATCGAATTTGCCCAAAATCCCCCAAAAACGGTCTTTATGACAGCTTTATAAACAAGTTAACTTACTGTAAAACAAATGGTTATAACTTTGGGACAGCCTCTAATGTAGAGGCTGTCCCAAAAGGGTGATTTTTGCGAGGGGATTTTGAAGAGTGTTCATTTTAGTGGTATTTTCTTTTGGGAGGGGGTGACTTTGCTCTCCTATGACGTTAGGATTCTGGTTTTGGGGTCCGTTTGCCTGGTTTTCTTTGTATGGGCCGACAGTAGGCCTGTGAAAAAGTATTGTCCTTGCTTTTCCGGCCGACAGTAGGCCTGTGAAAAAGTATTGTCCTTGCTTTTCCGCTCTTTATTTAGGCCGCCGCTTTGGTTTTTAGTTCATCTTGCTGGGCCAGCATCTTGGCCACTTTCCATAGATTGTGCGAGAGGACCGACCAGGCTACGCTGATCGAGCGGTTGGCAAAGCCTTTGCTGCGCAATCGCCCGGCCTGCCAGCGATTCTTCAATACCCCGATCCGCCCTTCGGTGCTGGCCCGGCGCTTTTGCAATTGCCTGAAGTGTGGTTCCTCCATCCGTTTTTTCAACTGCTTCGGATCGCGTGGACAGAGCGCATCGTAGATGCCCTCCTGGGCTAACTGCCGGCGGGCCCGCTGGGAGGCGAATCCCCGGTCCGCGCACATGGCCGCTATGGGTTCGGCTAGGTTGAAGCGGTTCTGTCTTTGCAAACTCTCTTGCATTTGTTCATTTTCGCTTGGCGTCCGGCTGCCGTAGAGTTTCCAGTCCAGCAGGTATCCTTCAACGCTTTCACCCAAAAACAGGGTGTTGCCAAACTCAACCTCTTGGCCCGCTTTGCCTCGCACAATCACCTGCGCATCGGGTTCGTAAACACTCAAAACTTTCTCTGCGTTTTTCACCTGGCGGCCGCCAATGATTCGCTCGTGCGCTTGCTTGATGACCACCGGGATTAGCTCGCTCATGCGCTCCATCCGGGTAAGGATCTGTTGGACCTGTTTTTCGCTGTAATCGCTTTGCTCCCAGCAGGCTTGCAATAATTCCCGGTGACTGCGGGCATGCTCCCCGATCCGTTTGAGCAGCTTTTTCATCTGCCTCAAGATACCCTTGCGTTGCCGCGCGCTGTCCTTTCGCCGCCGGCTGTGGGTCATCTGTATGCACAGCCGATTCATCTGCCGAGCCAAGGGCTCCGGTTCGATCGGCATGCGATGGCGCAAACCGGCCTTCTCACGGATCAGCCGGATCGCTTTGAGCAGCGTGCCCGCTACATCCTTGAGCAGCACCCAGTCCGTCGGCCAATGAATGTTGACCTCCAAACAGGTGCCGTCGATCAGGCAAATGGTGGTGTCTATCGGCTTGTCCAATCCCACCACCTGCCGGGCCAGATCGGCATCGCCCACAACCTCAGTCAAGGTCCGGTGCAAGGCCCTCAACTGCTCTTCGCTGAAAAACTTCGAGGCCCGTTCCAGGGTGCTCTTGGAGATGCCCCTTATGCCGTCGATATGGCGGACACGACAAAAGTCAGCCAACAGATCGCTGCTGCCCAGAGCCCTCGACAAATGCCGAAACGAAATCCCACCGAGCAGATAACGCAGCGTTTCCATACGCAACGCCTTGAGGGCAAAATTAGCCCGCTTTTGCCGGGCCTTTACGCTCATTGGCTGGCCTCTTTCCAAGGCCAGATCAACGCCCTGCGATTCCACCTCCGAATCGATCAGCAGCCGGTCGATACGCTCGATGGTGGCGCGAAAGTTATCGTAATCGAGGCAACGGTCGACCACAGTTAAAGCTGGACGCAGGAGGCATTGGATGGCTATATTTTTCATAGAAAGGGCTATATTGATTTTCGCTAACGCAATTATAGAACCCTTTTTTAGCCGGAGCGAGCAAAAAAATGCTCTTTCCGGCTATTTTTATAAACGTCATCCAGTTGACTACAAAATCTTTATATTTTTGGGACAGCCTCTAATGTAGCGTACCTAACATTTGAAGAAGATGCAGACTTGTCTTTTAACAATCTGACAGGAATTCACTTCCGTTCGGATTCAGATTACCATGATTGGTTTACAAGAGGTAGCCGTCAGCTTGATCCTTTTTCTTCATTTAAAAACGATTTGTTCGTTTTACGAATTGGCAGTTATTTCAATTTACTGTTCGATGTAACTACAGAATGGTCAAGCAATAAACTGGTAATCAAGAATGTGAGGGGGAGAGCTTTGTTGAACCCAAGCATTTTATTTGAACTCTACAGATATTTTCATTTCAGGAATAAATTGCAAAATGAAATAGACGGACAGCAAATAGGCAGAGACTCCAGAAAAGCTATAGTTGTTATTCATGGTTGGAATCGGACGTCCAATGATGATTCCTATGACACATCAGATAACACTTGGGAGCTTTTGAAAAATAATTTAATTACAATACCATCCCATAGGGGCGAGGCAAGCTTCGTAACCCATTGATAATCAATGTGAGTTTTTGACTTTTGGGGGAATCGAATTTTTGAAATTTTATCACATGTTTCTCTTTTATTGCTTTTGCCACCTTGTGCTGTCCCATAGGTTTTCAACCAAACCCAGGGAAATAAGCCTGCTGGGGAGTCGCTCGCATTCTAAAGCGTTCACCGGCTGTCCCATAGAAATCGAGCAAGTCCCGCAGGTTAAAGCGATCCCAAAGCACGCCTCTGACAAGTGTGAACAGGCGGACAAAACTATGCTCCCAGCGGCTCAACCAGGCCTGGAACCGGAGCAGCACATAGAGCAGCAAAGCGCTCCAAATCTGCCAGCGCACGGCATTGGCGCTATGGCCGAGGAAATCGCACAAGTTGAGCGTTTGTTTGATTTGGCGGAAGAAGGTTTCAATGGACCAGCGGCAGCGATACAGTTCGCTGATCGTATGGGGCGACCACTGCAAATTATTAGTCAAAAATTCCATCACTCGCCACTGGCCATCAATCTCCACCCATGCCGTTACCCGGCGCATCGGCTGGGGATAATCCTGACGGGATTTTTTGTTCTTAAGGACCACCAGATCATCGCGCAAAATATTGCCCTTGGGCTTCTTGAGCAGCCTCTTGACACAGCGCAAGGCCATGTTCTTTTTGGCCCGGGTGACAAAGTAAATGCCCCTCAAGGACAAGTCAAAGAGGTGGGCCAAATCGATGTAGGCCTTGTCAAACAATACGATTTCACCGGCTTTGAGGGCGGCGCACATTTCACGGGCTCGTTTGGCGTCATTGTCCCTGGCCGTGTCGATGATGGCAAACCGGGGCAGAAAACTTTGCAAATCCAGGCGCAAGTGACATTTGGCAGCCGCCTTTCGCCGACGATGTTTAGCCCAATCCATGCAGTTGGCGACCAAACCGATAGTGGACGAATCGACGATGTTGATAACGCGTTTGAAACGTCGGGGAAACCCCTTGAATTTACCACCCGCAAACCCCGGAGACAACGACTGCAAGTGCTTGAGCACCGACCAAAACAGTTCTCCCGACATCGCGGCATCGCGATGCTTGTTGGCGTAGGAAAGCCCGTTGCGACTGGGAGCGCTGGCCCCCCGGATACTGGCCAGCAACCCTCTGTGATGAGCGAGTCCGTCACAGACATCATTAAGCCCAATAGCATGAGTGATCTGAGCATAGAGCAAACTAACGATATGGCTCCATGAACTGAAACTGCGAGCTTTCTTATCGACACCCTACTGGCGGGCCAACTTGGCCACCAGATGTCCCGGAATAAAATTGCAAAGCTGTCGCAGAACGCACACCTTGCATTTGGCTGGATTTGCTTTTTGTTTTTTCATAGTAACCTGCTTCTAGTGAAACAGGCGAACAAGAGCAATTCCAGCCGTTTTGCGTTATTTCCTATGGGATGCTATTGAATAGTTTTGAATTATTTTTATGGCTTAGGCGCCGAACTTACCTTAAGCGCAATAGATAATTTTATTCAACGTTTGATAGTTGATGCGAAAATTGCAAGATATTGTAATAAATGGTTTTTTAACTACACTAGAGGCTGTCCCAAAAACCCGAATTTTGCGAATTGAGATATTCGACTCCGAACTGTAAGGGAACGTAAGTCATTCAATTCCGTCAAAAACGCTGTATAAGGCCTCTATTCGTTATAAATATAATCGCGTCAGACAGAGGTCTATGGTAGAATTGTATTTGAATATGCAAAACAAGAGAAAGGCTGACGGTGTTATAGACATCGAAATTGCCCAAAATTCCCTAAAAACGGTCTTTATGACAGCTTTATAAACAAGTTAACTTACTGTAAAACAAATGGTTATAACTTTGGGACAGCCTCTACACTACTCCGCACCTTTTTGTTGGACTATTATTTAATATTGGATTTTTAGGATTTCGAAAAGGAAACAAAATATTTTACCGAGGCACAGGAGAAGAAGATACTCCGAGTCCAAAAAATTCTTCAAAATACGACTTTCGTAATTCACCCCTCTTATTATGATGCTCTTAATCTGCGTGAAGCGATACTCACTGAAATAAGTGATGATTTCATATTAAAGGACGAGGGTATCCTTGACGATCTTCCGGAGGATTTTACCTTTGAAAGGTATCAGGAGAATTTGTGTTCTTCCCTTGAAAAACTAAAAGTAATTTCGGTTGGAAAAATACAATGGAAAAAATATGAAGAACTGATTGGCGAGATTATAAAGCTTTGTTTTTTTCGCACCCTGACAAATGTAAAACCAAAAGAAAGAAATAGCGAGGGAATAATAATTCGTGATTGGATTGCTTCTAATCGTGCGGAAAGTGGATTTTGGGAAATGGTTCGACAACGTCATAAAGCAACACAAATCGTTTGGGAATGCAAGAATTATAGAGAACTTAAAGCTGATGATTTTCACCAATGCAGTTATTATCTCAATAAGGTAGAGGCTGTCCCAAAAACCCGAATTTTGCGAATTGAGATATTCGACCCAGAACTGTAAGGGCACGTAAGTCATTCAATTCCGTCAAAAACGCTGTATAAGGCCTCTATTCGTTATAAATATAATCGCGTCAGACAGAGGTCTATGGTAGAATTGTATTTGAATATGCAAAACAAGAGAAAGGCTGACGGTGTTATAGACATCGAAATTGCCCAAAATCCCCTAAAAACGGTCTTTATGACAGCTTTATAAACAAGTTAACTTACTTTAAAACAAATGGTTATAACTTTGGGACAGCCTCTAAGGTAAGTGGTAGCTTTGGTATCATTGTATTTCGTGGGGATAAGATTAAGAGCGGGTATTACTCACATCTGAAAAGAATTTCGATTCAACATGAAGGGGCAATTTTACTTCTATTAAGAGACAAGGATATTTTTGTATTTCTACGGCAAGCGATTAATGGAAAAATAAAAGAGGACCATATTAACGATATCTATGATAGAGGCTGTCCCAAAGTTATAACCATTTGTTTTACAGTAAGTTAACTTGTTAATAAAGCTGTCATAAAGACCGTTTTTAGGGGATTTTGGGCAAATTCGATGTCTATAACACCGTCAGCCTTTCTCTTGTTTTGCATATTCAAATACAATTCTACCATAGACCTCTGTCTGACGCGATTATATTTATAACGAATAGAGGCCTTATACAGCGTTTTTGACGGAATTGAATGACTTACGTTCCCTTACAGTTCGGAGTCGAATATCTCAATTCGCAAAATTCGGGTTTTTGGGACAGCCTCTATGATAGAACTGTTAGAGCTATTTCTTGATTACTAATGAGAGGCTGTCCCAAAAATATAAAGATTTTATAGTCAAAGGGATGACGTTGATAAAAAGAGCCGGAAAGAGCATGTTTTTGCTCGATCCGGCCAAAAAAGGGTTCTATAGTGGCGTTAGCAATAACAAACCGAGCCCTTTCTATGAAAAATATAGCCATCCAATGCCTCCTGCGTCCAGCTTTAACTGTGGTCGACCGTTGCCTCGATTACGATAACTTCCGCGCCACCATTGAGCGAATCGATCGGCTGCTGATCGACTCGGAGGTGGAATCGCAGGCCATCGAGCTGGCCTTGGAGGGGTGGCAGCCAATGGGTCTAAAGGGCCGGCAGCAGCGGGCCAGTTTTGCCCTCAAGGCGTTGCGTATGGAAACGCTGCGTTATCTGCTCGGTGGGATTTCGTTTCGGCATTTGTCGAGGGCTCTGGGCAGCAGCGATCTGTTGGCTGACTTTTGTCGTGTCCGCCATATCGACGGCATAAGGGGCATCTCCAAGAGCACCCTGGAACGGGCCTCGAAGTTTTTCAGCGAAGAGCAGTTGAGGGCCTTGCACCGGACCTTGACTGAGGTTGTGGGCGATGCCTTTTTGGCCCGGAAGGTGGGATTGGACAAGCCGATAGAGACCACCATTTGCCTGATCGACGGCACCTGTTTGGAGGCCAACATTCATTGGCCGACGGACTGGGTGCTGCTCAAGGATGTAGCGGGCACGCTGCTCAAAGCGATCCGGCTGATCCGCCAGAAGGCGGGTTTGCGCCATCGCATGGCGGTCGAACCGGAGCAATCGGCTCGGCAGATAAATCGGTTGTGTATGCAGATGACCCACAGCCGGCAGCGAAAGGACAGTGCGCGGCAGCGCAAGGGTATCTTGAGGCAGATGAAAAAGCTCCTCAAACGGATCGGGGAGCATGCCCGCAGGCACCGGGAATTATTGCAAGCCTGCTGGGAGCAAAGCGATTATAGCAAAAAACAGGTCCAACAGATCCTTGCCCGGATGGAGCGTATGAGCGAGCTAATCCCGGTGGTCATCAAACAAGCGCACGAGCGAATCATCGGAGGCCGCCAGGTGAAAAACGCCGAGAAAGTCTTGAGTGTTTACGAACCCGATGTGCAAGTGATTGTGCGAGGCAAAGCGGGCCAAGAGGTAGAGTTCGGCAACACTCTCTTTTTGTGTGAAAGCGTTGAAGGATACCTGCTGGACTGGAAACTCTACGGCAGCCGAACCCCAAGCGAAAATGAACAAATGCAAGAGAGTTTGCAAAGACAGAACCGCTTTGCCGTGGCAGAGTCCATAGCGGCCATGTGCGCGGACCGAGGATTTGCCTCCCAGCGGGTCAGCCTCCAGTTAGCCCAGGAAGGCATCTACGATGCGCTCTGTCCACGCGATCCGGGTAGTGTATAAAAAAAGAATATTATTTTGTATTTTTAGCTGTACAAATAGCGTTAGGCAGTTTATTCTTAGTGCATGGTTACTAAAATTATTAATTGTCGGCACTGTGGAAGTGAAAATATCATTAAATTTGGCAAGACGCCCAACCATAAACAGCGCTACCGCTGCCATGATTGTGGTAAACAAAGCCGCGAAAACCCCACAGTGAAATACACCGAAGAGCAAAAAGAAATGATCCTTCGAGTCTATCAGGAACGCAGCAGTCTACGCGGTTTACAGCGCGCCTTCGGGGTGAGTCCCAACACCGTTTTGAGTTGGTTAAAAAAAACGACAATCGCTGCGATCGCTCAAAAGCACGATTCTTGCGGCCCGCCGTCATGATGTCATTGAACTGGACGAACTGTGGTCTTTTGTGGGGCGCAAGAGCGATGCCCAATGGGTTTGGATCGCTCTTTGCCGACGCACCCGTCAAATCCTCTCCTATGCCATTGGGCCTCGGGATTGGTATCGTTGCCGGGAACTTTACGAGCGCCTGCCACGGGCCTACAAAAGATGTGCCACCTACAGCGACTTTTGGTCCACTTATGATGAAGTCTTTCCTCATAACCGATCCGTGGAAAAAGAAACCGGTGAAACGGCCCATGTGGAACGATGGAACAATACCCTGCGCCAACGACTGGGTCGTTTCACACGCAAAACCCTCTCCTTTTTCAAGCTTAAGAGTATGCATGAAACCTGTCTGAGACTTTTCATTCATCAATATAATCAAGAATTAGCCACCATTCCTACTTAATACACTACCGCGATCCGAAGCAGTTGAAAAAACGGAGGGAGGAATCACTGTTCAGGTAATTGCAAAAGCGCCGGGCCAGCACCGAAGGGCGGATCGGGGTATTGAAGAATCGCTGGCATGCAGGGCGATTGCGCAGCAAAGGCTATGAGAACCGCTCGATCAACGTAGCCTGGTCGGTACTCTCGCACAACCTATGGAAAGTAGCCAAGATGCTGGCCCAGCAAGATGGGCAAAAAACCAAAGCGGCGGCCTAGAGAGCGGAAAAGCAAGGACAATACTTTTTCACAGGCGTACTGTCGGAGGCGTACTGTCGGCACATACAAAGAAAACCAGGTAACCGGACCTCAAAACCAGTACCCTAACGTCATTGAAGAGCAAGGTCGCCCCATCCCAAATGGAAATACCACTAAAATAAACGCTCTTCAAAATCCCCTCGCAAAAATCACCCTTTTGGGACAGCCTCTAATGTAAATGTTCTGCCCAGGGGCATCATTACTTTGTATTATATTCAAAATGGTTCTTTATGTCTATGTGTCTATGTGTCGAATCAATTATCGAGTTTATGTTAATAAAGAGAACCCAAAGCCACTAACTCAGATTGCCTAATAGACAGATAGACGCTAAACAGGATTAGGCATTGAATAGACCCGGAAAACACGTCCCTTTTTCGGCTTTCTCATTTCTGACTTCAGGTCGTGTTCTTTCACCATCCGCTCAAGGATTTCGTGGGCCTCAGCTGCGGTTGAAGTAATGCCAAGCCTTTGAACCTCCCTCGCAGTAATGTCTTTTTCTCCATCTTTTCGAAATATCGCTCTTAATATTCTACTTCTCTTGGTTTTTTTGGTCTGATGTCCAACCGCTTCCATTATATCAATTTGCTCTTTATTAAACCATTTAACAAGCTCAATAGCTGCACTTGCGGTTTCCACTGAAAGCGGTACTTGGTGGGCGCAACCACCATTCTCAGCGGCGTGGAGTACTACTGCGATTCGCCACGCCTGCTCCGCCCAACGGGCTATAAAACTTTCAAAAAGGTTATATTTTTCGTTCCGAATATCGACAGTTAGGTTGAAGAAGTCAACAAGCTTCCGGGAGGCTTCTGACTCTGTTTGAATAGTGAAAGTAGCATTTGCAAACCGGTAGGTCCTCAGAAGATCAAAGACAAGGTCGCGGTAAGCCAGCTTCACATCAGACGGGATGGACATTGATTCGTGTCCGGTGATTTTTGTGGCCTGGGCCCGCGAATCGGCAATGAGAAATCTCGGCATTAGCCCGCTGGCGATCAGGCCATTCTTCGTAAACATCAAGTTCATCATATCGGGTTGCAATAACCAGAGTACTGATAGACAAGGAGATTGAAGATAAATCGGATTGCGTCCAAGCCGATTCACGCGAAGTGGATCACCGCTAAAAGCTTTCAAATATATGGCTTCATCAGTTTCTTCGTTGCTTCTCCGGTATCGACCGCAAATGTTTTTGATGATATCTCGCGAATCAGAAGAAAAACTCGCTAATGTTTCTTTGTTAGCAGCAAGCAAAACGCCGAGGGACTCGGAAAGAATATCTTCGACCGCGAGTACCGGTGCACACATGACTTTTTCCAATGCGTTGAATTCCGCGATATCTTTTTGAAGCTCTTCAAACTCCTTGCCTTTCGGTGTATCCTTCGCGCGGTTCAGCGTCATTTTTTTTCGATGAATGCTGATTTCGAGCTCTATTTTCCGAGCCTGCATTTTTGGTAATTCTTTGGTTTTCCATTTTTCAATTATCGATTGCTCAAATTGATAAAACGGCTCCAGTGCTTCCCGAAGTACTTCTGATTTACCAACCCCTGATTTCGCAGAACTTGCGAGAAATAAATTTCCTCGTGTGACGCGTCCGGATGCGGATTGTATTTGCAATTCGCTTCCAAGGGAAGCACTTGCAACGCCCAAAACACAGACCCCAGGCAATGCCCTTGGAACTCTTTTGCTTTTGGCAATCGCAATGGCCATGTCCCTCAAAACTGGTGGTAGAGAGTGGATCGGGAATGGATTTGAATCTGGATTCATTTTTCCTAACATTGATTTCTTCATAATTTATGGTGTGTTATTCAGTCTGATGAATGGGCCATTTCTGTACGGGTTAAAAGTTGCTCCTTCTTTGCTTTTGGGGTTTTCATAGTATACTAAATACATCGGTCGAAATTTTTTTTTGATTTGGTAGTACACGCAGAAAAACCAGTAGGGTTAAAAAAAATCAGTCCACATCTGTAAGTCATTGTTTTAAAGCGGCTTGTCGATAATAGTAAGTTAACATACCACCCACGCGTTTCTTTGAGGATATGTCCCCGTCCCTGCTCAAGATGTAAACGCCGGGGAAAAACCGGTAAGGTAAAGAGGGCGCTTTAAAACCGGTAGGCTCACCCTAGAAAGGAGGAGTGTATCGAGACATGAAGCAATGGACAAGTGTGCGGCACAAAGTGCTGCGGGACAAGCAGAGCAAGCGCTCTGTGATGCGAGAAGAGGGACTGCACTGGGAGACCCTGGGGAAGGAGACCCTGGGGAAAATGCTGGCCTAATCACAGCCGCCGGGATACCGGCGCAAGATCGACCCGAATGTGGGCTGGATCGAGGAGGTGCTCAAAGCCGACCGGAACGTGCCCAGGAAGCAGCGCCACACGGCCAAGCGAATCTACTCCAGCGCTTGGCTCAAGAGAAGGGCTACCAAGGGGGCTACACGGCGGTCAAGGAGGTGGTGGCCGAATTGCGAGCGAGGCGGCGGGAAGTGTTTGTGCCGCTGGAGCACCGCCCCGGGCAGGGGCAGGTGGACTTCGGTCATGCCCTGGTAAAGGAGGCGGGGCAATTGCGCATGCGGCCATTTTTTGCCATGAGCCTGCCCTACAGCGATGCCTTCTTCGTGCAGGTTTTCCAACGGGAATGCACGGAGAGCTTCTGGGAGGGGCACCTGCGAGCTTTTGAGTTTTTCGGGACGGTGCCCCGGCGCATCAGCTACGACAACTCGAAGGTGGCGGTGGGCAAGATCATCGGTTCGCGCGAACGCAAGCTGACTGACGGGTTTTTGCAGTTAGAGGCTGTCCCAAAAATATAAAGATTTTGTAGTCAACTGGATGACGTTTATAAAAATAGCCGGAAAGAGCATTTTTTTGCTCGCTCCGGCTAAAAAAGGGTTCTATAATTGCGTTAGCGAAAATCAATATAGCCCTTTCTATGAAAAATATAGCCATCCAATGCCTCCTGCGTCCAGCTTTAACTGTGGTCGACCGTTGCCTCGATTACGATAACTTTCGCGCCACCATCGAGCGTATCGACCGGCTGCTGATCGATTCGGAGGTGGAATCGCAGGGCGTTGATCTGGCCTTGGAAAGAGGCCAGCCAATGAGTGTAAAGGCCCGGCAAAAGCGGGCTAATTTTGCCCTCAAGGCGTTGCGTATGGAAACGCTGCGTTATCTGCTCGGTGGGATTTCGTTTCGGCATTTGTCGAGGGCTCTGGGCAGCAGCGATCTGTTGGCTGACTTTTGTCGTGTCCGCCATATCGACGGCATAAGGGGCATCTCCAAGAGCACCCTGGAACGGGCCTCGAAGTTTTTCAGCGAAGAGCAGTTGAGGGCCTTGCACCGGACCTTGACTGAGGTTGTGGGCGATGCCGATCTGGCCCGGCAGGTGGTGGGATTGGACAAGCCGATAGACACCACCATTTGCCTGATCGACGGCACCTGTTTGGAGGTCAACATTCATTGGCCGACGGACTGGGTGCTGCTCAAGGATGTAGCGGGCACGCTGCTCAAAGCGATCCGGCTGATCCGTGAGAAGGCCGGTTTGCGCCATCGCATGCCGATCGAACCGGAGCCCTTGGCTCGGCAGATGAATCGGCTGTGCATACAGATGACCCACAGCCGGCGGCGAAAGGACAGCGCGCGGCAACGCAAGGGTATCTTGAGGCAGATGAAAAAGCTGCTCAAACGGATCGGGGAGCATGCCCGCAGTCACCGGGAATTATTGCAAGCCTGCTGGGAGCAAAGCGATTACAGCGAAAAACAGGTCCAACAGATCCTTACCCGGATGGAGCGCATGAGCGAGCTAATCCCGGTGGTCATCAAGCAAGCGCACGAGCGAATCATTGGCGGCCGCCAGGTGAAAAACGCAGAGAAAGTTTTGAGTGTTTACGAACCCGATGCGCAGGTGATTGTGCGAGGCAAAGCGGGCCAAGAGGTTGAGTTTGGCAACACCCTGTTTTTGGGTGAAAGCGTTGAAGGATACCTGCTGGACTGGAAACTCTACGGCAGCCGGACGCCAAGCGAAAATGAACAAATGCAAGAGAGTTTGCAAAGACAGAACCGCTTCAACCTAGCCGAACCCATAGCGGCCATGTGCGCGGACCGGGGATTCGCCTCCCAGCGGGCCCGCCGGCAGTTAGCCCAGGAGGGCATCTACGATGCGCTCTGTCCACGCGATCCGAAGCAGTTGAAAAAACGGATGGAGGAACCACACTTCAGGCAATTGCAAAAGCGCCGGGCCAGCACCGAAGGGCGGATCGGGGTATTGAAGAATCGCTGGCAGGCCGGGCGATTGCGCAGCAAAGGCTTTGCCAACCGCTCGATCAGCGTAGCCTGGTCGGTCCTCTCGCACAATCTATGGAAAGTGGCCAAGATGCTGGCCCAGCAAGATGAACTAAAAACCAAAGCGGCGGCCTAAATAAAGAGCGGAAAAGCAAGGACAATACTTTTTCACAGGCCTACTGTCGGCCCATACAAAGAAAACCAGGCAAACGGACCCCAAAACCAGAATCCTAACGTCATAGGAGAGCAAAGTCACCCCCTCCCAAAAGAAAATACCACTAAAATGAACACTCTTCAAAATCCCCTCGCAAAAATCACCCTTTTGGGACAGCCTCTAAACTATGGCCGAAGTGGCTCTCGCCCATGAAAAGGATCGGCATCAACGATTGTTTCGCCAGTAACGGTCCCTACGAAGATCTTATCGGCCTCTACGGCCTGCTCGGTTCGCAGATCGCCGAAACCGTGGAAGCCTTCTTGCAGAGTTCTGCCTGTGCCTTTTCGCCATGAATCCCGAAAACAACTCTTTTTTCGATTTATCAATACGGCTAAACAATTATTGGTTGCTATTCTTCTGAACTTCTGAAAAATCAATTATTGGTTGCTATTCTTCTGAAAAATCATATAGATATCTATATATGTAATGATTTAATGAAAATGGGATCTAGATGGTGACCGTTGACCAGTGGATCCTGCAAGTCTGAATCACATCAATAGACCGGTCATGAAAACAAGCAAATTAGAACCAACCGTAAAAACAAGCAAAGTAGCGATATTCCATGCCCAGAATCAACCCTTTACGATGGATGAGGTTGAGGTGCCGGATCTTCGAGATGGTGAAATTCTGGTCAGAAACGAATACACGACTCTGTGCCGAAGCGATTTAAACACGTTTACGGGAAAGCGCACGGAGAAAACGCCTACGATTCTCGGGCATGAAATCGTTGGACGTATCGAAGAGTTTGGTCCGGGTGCCCGGACGACAGATTGCCGGGGCGGAACATTGCGAGTAGGCGATCGGGTTACGTGGGGGATTTATGCTTCCAACCCGGACAGCTACCTATCGCAGATCGGCATTCCGCAGAAAGGGGATGGGCTGTTCAAATACGGGCATGAGGAAATCAGGAAGGACAATCATCTCCACGGCGGGCTCAGTGAATACTGCATTCTGCGTAAATACACTCCGGTCATCAAAATTGAAAAGCCTCTTCCGCTCCCCGTCATTGCGCTCATCAACTGTTCTGTCGCCACGGTTGCCGGAGCCCTTCGTCTGGCGGGCTCCGTTGAGGATCGGACAGTGCTTGTCAGCGGAGTGGGAATGCTGGGAATAATTGCCTGTGCCATGTGCAGGACAGGCAAAGCGAGGAAAATCATCGCATTGGACATCGACGTTGAGCGACTCGACAAAGCCCGCAAATTCGGCGTCGACGTCACTTTGAAAATGGAGGCGGAAGGGAGTTCCCTGAAGGAGCGGCTCGGGCCTATGGCGGAAGGAGAACAGATTCAGGCGGCCCTCGATTTCAGTGGAGTACCGGAAACGATGGAATCGTCCCTATCGCTCCTCGGCATTGGTGGAACCGCCGTATGGGTAGGAGCAACGTTTCCACAGCGTGACCTGCATATCAACGCGGAAAAATTTGTACGCAATTTGCATACCATACGAGGCCTTCATAATTATAATGAAGAAGATCTGGTGACTGCGGTTGCCTTTATGGAAAAATATTACACAAACTTTCCTTTTGAAGGTCTCGTTCATGATGCATTTGACCTCGATACGATTAATGAATCTTTTAATTACGCGATTGCATCAGGCGCTTACCGTGTGGGAGTTCGCATATAGAATTGCATTACCACTGCGGAGGATTTCTGCCAATGAACAGGAGGCGGACTATCGGGTTATCAAGAGACTAATATCCGAACTCTGGCGGGATTACTTTTTGTTGGGTCTCCCCGTCTCGTCGATGATGCATTAAAGCTACGAATAAAGAATAAAAGGAATACGGTAGTGTATAAAAAAAGAATGTTATTTTGTATTTTTAGCTGTACAAATAGCGTTAGGCAGTTTATTCTTAGTGCATGGTTACTAAAATTATTAATTGTCGGCACTGTGGAAGTGAAAATATCATTAAATTTGGCAAGACGCCCAACCATAAACAGCGCTACCGCTGCCATGATTGTGGTAAACAAAGCCGCGAAAACCCCACAGTGAAATACACCGAAGAGCAAAAAGAAATGATCCTTCGAGTCTATCAGGAACGCAGCAGTCTACGCGGTTTACAGCGCGCCTTCGGGGTGAGTCCCAACACCGTTTTGAGTTGGTTAAAAAAAACGACAATCGCTGCGATCGCTCAAAAGCACGATTCTTGCGGCCCGCCGTCATGATGTCATTGAACTGGACGAACTGTGGTCTTTTGTGGGGCGCAAGAGCGATGCCCAATGGGTTTGGATCGCTCTTTGCCGACGCACCCGTCAAATCCTCTCCTATGCCATTGGGCCTCGGGATTGGTATCGTTGCCGGGAACTTTACGAGCGCCTGCCACGGGCCTACAAAAGATGTGCCACCTACAGCGACTTTTGGTCCACTTATGATGAAGTCTTTCCTCATAACCGATCCGTGGGAAAAGAAACCGGTGAAACGGCCCATGTGGAACGATGGAACAATACCCTGCGCCAACGACTGGGTCGTTTCACACGCAAAACCCTCTCCTTTTCCAAGCTTAAGAGTATGCATGAAACCTGTCTGAGACTTTTCATTCATCAATATAATCAAGAATTAGCCACCATTCCTACTTAATACACTACCCCTTCAAGAAAGAAGTTCATTTTTTCGATGGAGGATTAAACCCAAAAATAGACAACTTTGCAGAAGGACCAGCCTGGTATCGTGCTCACTTCCCGTTCAGTAAAAATGTGGGTGCTCATTCCAGGACGTTTGAAGCATCGTCTATCACTATTTTTAATCCACTCACACCGAGACGGATTTTCGATCTTGTCCCTGAAGTAAAGCTGATTGCGGTATTGAGAAATCCAACAGAACGGGCTATATCTCATTATTTCCATGAAAAGCGGAGAGGTCGCGAGTCGTTACCCATTATGGAAGCTCTACAGAAAGAGGAAATACGATTGGAGCCTGTAATTGAAAATAAAGACTATAAGAGCGACCATTTCATACATCACTCATACAAGAGCCGTGGCCTCTACAGGCAACAGATAGAAAGGTTTCTCAAATACTTTCCTTGGAAGCAAATTCTCGTCCTAAGCAGTGAGGAGTTATTTTGTGAACCAGACAAGACACTTAAACAGGTATTTGAATTTGTTGGAGTAGATACAGGATTCAAGGCCAAAGATTTGAGACCCCGCAATGTTGCAAACAACAGAAGCGAAGTCGATCCTAAAGTCTATAAGTATCTAGACAATTATTTTTTGTCTCATAATCAGGCCCTCTACGAACTAGTAGGAAAATATTTTGAGTGGTAAAAATGCTTACAACAAGGGATATAAATGACAGAAAATAAGGAATTATGTCAATTTTCATAGATTCTTCGTTTGAACCCGGTTTGGTTAGTGTAATTATACCGACCTACAATAGGGCTCATTTCTTAAAGGAGTGTATCCAATCGGTATTTGAACAAACATACCGGAAATTTGAGATAATTATCATTGATGATGGATCAACGGATAATACTGAAGAAGTGGTCAACACTATTAAATCTAAGTATGCTAATCAAAATTTAAAATATTATTATACTAAAAATGAAGGTGCTCCTTCAGCCCGCAATAAGGGTCTAACCCAATCTAGCGGAGAATATATTCAATACCTTGATTCAGATGATTTGCTCTTGCCGAGTAAAATCCAGTCACAGGTTGATTTTTTAAGTAATAATCCAGATTCAGAAGCTGTTTACAGTTATTCCCGCAGTTTTAATGATGACAACCGAAAACGCCTTGGCGCGCGAATATATCATGATCCAAAAGATAAACTTGAATTTGCATTAAGACCTTGGGTGATTCTATTTCACACAGAATCCCCGTTATGGAGGCGATCAGCTACAATTCTAATTGGACCATGGGATGAAAATATTACTCATGGTCAAGATTTTGAATATTTGATTCGTTTCCTGGTTACCGGAAATAAATTGGGTTGTACTCGAAAATTGCATTCTCATTATCGAATACATGCATCTCGAATGTCGGTCGGTGCTACGGGGAAAAGAGATCTAGAAAGCTGCACATACTTAAGTCATAAATTATTTTCATTTTTTTCTTCATATAAAAATGGTTCTTATCTTACAGCGCTTTCAGAGAGAATTTGGCGTGAATGGACTAAATTAATTAATTTTGGTTTTAAAAAGGAAGGAGATATTTTACTGCAATTATTAAAAGATATTGAATCGAAAGGGGAATTGTCACGTTTTGTGAAACTAGCCATTCAGGATACGAATAATCCAAACTTAAAAAGATCCTTATTTTTTATGCGCCATTATAGATATTGGAGAATAATTAATCGTTTAAGAGGAATCCGTTTTACTAATTAATTCGAAGAAGCGATCATAACATTGCATTTGGAAGAGCATTTTATGTTCCCGGGGAAGGTCGAGGACGAGTCAAAATGGTCCCTTTAAGGGAAGGCCGATCTGTTTGTGCTACCGACTTATAGCGAGAATTTCGGATTGGTCGCGGCGGAAGCTTTTGCTTACGGAACGCCGGTAATCACGACCAAGGGGGCCCCATGGGGTAGTTTGTTAACTCATCGTTGCGGCTGGTGGATCGAAACCGGCATCGACCCTCTGGCTGGGGCTCTGATAGAGGCCATTTTACTGAACGATGCGGATCGAGCGGCGATGAGCATCGGAGGGAGGAAATTAATTGAGGAGCGATTTTCCAACGTCAAGGCCGTTCAACCAATGATCGAGGTTTACCAATGGGCGCCAGGTAATGGGTCGAGGCCGGAGTGTGTTTTATTTTGAATGATTGAATAGTGGGCGGTTTTTGTCCTTAATGGGTTTTGCCAAATGAGCGACGTACCACAGATAGATGTTTCCGACCACCGGAAGAACCTCAATTATAACAAGAGGGTATTGCTGATCCGCGTGGCCTGGGCGTTGGCAAGGCCGTTGTTCAGGTTAAGCCCGCGCCATTTTTACGGATGGCGAAATATGCTACTACGCTTATTCGGGGCCAAAGTCGGGCGGAAGGTGCGGATTTACCCGTCGGCCAATATTTTTTATCCCTGGCAATTCAAAATCGGTGATTGGTCCTCCATTGGCTGGGGGGTGGATATTTACAGCCTGGGCAAAATTTCCATCGGGGCCAATGTGTTGATTTCGCACCGGGCGCACCTGTGCGCGGGCACGCATGATATAAGCAAATCCAACCTGCCGCTGCTAACGCCGCCCATATCCATCGGTGATGGCAGTTGGGTGTGCAGCGAGGCCTTTATCGGCCCCGGCATATCCGTCGGCCGGGGGACCGTGGTGGGAGCTCGGGCAGTGGTTGTCAAGGATGTGCCGGATGGGGCGGTTGTGGCGGGCAACCCGGCCAAGATCATCAATAGGAAGCCGTTTAAAGAGAGCCGCACTGAGTAAACGGTTATTGGCCATGAGCAGAATTTTTTTCAAACTATTCCTCCTTTTGCTGGACGTTTTTTGTCTGACCGGGTTTTACGTGTTGTCTCTGCGGGTGAGGTTTTCGGAAAATTTCGCCTCCTATTTCGATCCCTACGTGTTCTCTATTTTGCTCCCATCGACTATCCTGACGATGGTTGTTATCGGAGGCTACAACCGTTCCAACGATTTGATCGGTTTACGCTTTGCCAGTGAACATGTCATCGCATCGGTCATCAATTTTTTCCTCGTTTTGTTTCTCATCTATTTTCTAACGGGCGTCATTGCGGCGCGGGCCAACGTGGCTATAGTTTTGATTGTCTTCCCTCTCTGGTCGCTGGCGGTGCGCTACATACTGGCAACCTTGACGCGCAAAACACTGGTCAAACGGTCCCTTTACATAGTGGGCGCGGGAGAACAGGCAGTGGACTTTTTTCATGTTCTCAAAACCAACAAATGGCCCCAAAATCTGGTCTTTTTCGATCCCACCCTGAAAAGAAAAGGGGATCACCTGGTTGCCGGGGATTCATCGTCACCCATAATTCAAGGGGACATTGTCGAAGCACTGGACACTGAGGGATCTGAAGTGGATTCCATTGTCATCGCTGAAAAAGCGGAGAATTTGCCGCAATCATTGATGGAAAAATTGGTGTCCATTCATTTCATGAAAGCCCAGGTGCAGACACTCTACACTTTTTTTGCCACCCATTGGAAAATGGTGCCTGTTTCCCAGGTATCGCCTTATTGGGCTTTTGAAGAAGGCTTTCGGCTCAACAGCAGTTTGACCTATGAAAGAGCCAAACGAATTTTCGATATCATTTTCGCGCTGACAGGAATCTTTATTCTATGGCCGATACTACTGATTGTAGCCATGATGGTCAGGCTGAGCAGCCCCGGCCCGGCCGTATTCAAACAAATCCGGGTGGGCCGCGATGAAAAACCATTCACCCTGTATAAATTTCGCACCATGGTCGTAGGATCGGAAGATAAAGATCTTTACACGCGGCCCGAAGATAAGCGCATCACCCGTGCCGGTTCATTCCTGAGAGTTACCCGCTTGGACGAACTGCTTCAAATGTGGAATGTTCTGCGGGGCGAAATGAGCGTCATCGGACCGAGGGCCGAATGGATAAAAATCGTTGAGGAATACGAAAAAAAAATTCCTTATTATCATTTTCGCCATCTTGTAAAACCCGGCATAACGGGCTGGGCGCAGGTCAACTATCCCTATGGCGAAAGCGACCGCGACGCCGTGGAAAAATTAAAATACGACCTCTATTATGTCCGCCACTATTCGCTTTTGCTCGATTTGTCCATCTGCCTGAAAACCATATACGTCATCCTATTTGGCCAAGGACGTTAAACCCGCCCGGACCGGCTGAAACTCCGGCCAATGAGCAACCATGACGCTCTCCAATAAAAAGATAAAATACATCCAGCGGTTTTCGGGCAAAAAAGCAGCCTCGCAAATGGCCCGCGATTTGAAAATCCCGGTGGAGCAGGTATTGGCCGTTATGGGAAGCGACTCCGCAGCCAAAGCCATTCAGGAGAGGGATGTCTGGGAAACCTGCGGAGACCTGATTCTGCCCGTTATTATAGTCGTTGCTCCGCTTCTCGTTATTGAGCGCAATTGGGATTACACCAATATGCCGAAAGCGGTTTTTATCCAATTCGGAACTATGTTCTGGCTAACTTTTTGGTTTGTTCAGGCATTTCGCAAAGGTCGTTTGGAAATATTAAAATGCCCACTGTATTTTCCTCTGGCTGGATTTGTGGGGTGGGCGCTGATGTCGTTGTTCTGGGCCCGGGAGCCGTTTGGAGGTTTTATCGTGTGGACTCGCTGGTGCGCCTGCGGGGTGGTATTTTTCCTCGCCCTGCAATCCCTGGGCAGGCCCGGCCAAATCAATCGCCTGTTTGTAGCCATCGCTATTTCCGGAACGTTGGTCGCCCTGCTGGGGTGCGCCCAATATTTATACGGCGTTGATCTGGTAAAACAAACCGCCAAACCTGCCTCAACTTTTGCCAATAAAAACATGGGGGCGCAAATGATGATCATAACCCTGCCGGCCGCGGCAGCGGTGTTTCTATCGGCCCGCAGGGCCCTCGCCATCTGGTTCGGCTCACTATCGGCACTCGTTATGGCGACCTATCTGTTTTACACATTTACGAGGGCGGCCTGGCTGTCCGTCATGGCGGAGATCATTCTGGCCCTCCTCATTTTCGCCCTATTTATGTTAAAGAAAAAGGGAAAACGGCCTTCTCTAAAGCGCCGGTTATTTATTCCCGGCGCAATTTCATTGATCCTTCTCGCGCTGACCACAAATTACACTCGCGACGGCATGGCCTGGCAGTGGGGAAAAGCGGTCCGCGAATTAAAGGGTTTGAGCTCGGCCCTCCAGGATAAAGAAAAAGTGGTCAAAAATAGTGAAAGCGACGTTGACGTCCGGGTTAAAGACCACGGCGGTAGCAGCCGGGAGCGTTTGGCCCTCTGGAGCAATATTCTGGAGATGGTGAAGGATCATCCGGTAAAGGGCGTCGGTCTGTATAATTTTATCGTTTATTATCCACTGGCAGCCAGTAAAGGAGGTTCGCAAAGGGGATTGACCATGATCCGGAGGCCGGCCGAAGCCCATAACGATTACCTGCAGGCAACGGCAGAATTGGGGATCCCATTCGTGGTTTTTCTATTCTGGTCGCTAACTTTAATGGCTCGACAAGCGTGGAAGGTGGCCGGGGTTCCCGGTTCGGGCAAAGACCGATTGGCGGCGGCCGCCTGTTTGGCGGGAATCTGCGGACTAGGGGTGGACGCGCTTTTCAGTTTCCCTTTTTACCGGGCCATGCCGCCCTTTGCTTTGGCGTTATATGGGGCGGGACTTTTTTCGGTGGATCCGGTCAACCATAAAGAGGGGACATCTTCCTGGCGGTTGGAAAAAAAGGGTTGGGCCCTGGGTGGAGTGGCGGCGGGGCTGATCCTTATCGTGGTTTGGTCATCGCTGCAATACCGCTGGATGAAAGCCGACCGTTTCTTTCGCTCCCAACGGCACGCCATGACCTTGAAAAAAGACTGGCAAATCGTCATCAACCTGGGGGAAAAGGTCCTCAAATACAACCCCTTGCGCAAAGATGCCAAACACCTTATCGGCAGGGCCTACGCAGTAACCGGCAGGCCGCAGGAAGCCCGCAAATACCTGGAGTCATTTGATCGGTATTATCCCCATGATGGCTTCAACCTCTTTTACCTGGCCCAGGCATACGGCGACCTGCAAGAGTACGACAAGGCAACAATGGTTCTCGAACACGCAACGAAAATTTTGCCGCACGATGGATTTTTGCAAGGTGGGCTGGGCCAGGTTTACCAAATTAAAGACCGCCATGAGGAGGCTTTGCGGCAATACCGTCTGGCGACCGAATTATTGCCCAAAAACAGTTTTTATTATTCCTTGCTGGGAAGCGCGTCCGCAACTCTGGGGAAAATCGAGGACGCGGAATCGGCTTTCTCCAAATCCTTAGCCTTGAAGGAAAATTCGCCCCGCGCCCATAAAGGCATGGGGGAATTGCTGATCAACATACCCAAACGCAAGCCGGAAGCTATCACACACCTGGAAAGAGCGTTGGAATTGGACCCAAATATCGAAAATGCCCAAAAATACCGCAAAATTATCTCGAAATTCAAAAAACATTCCGGCCGCCAAAATTAATCTATGAAATCCATTACTGGAAGAAGAGTTTCGGTAGATAATTTACCGGGTTGGTTGGACGACAAACCATGGCGCTCTCCAAAAAGAAGTTAAAATTCCTGCAACGGCACGCCGTGCGCAAGAGCCCGGCTGAACTTGCGCGCGAGCTGAATGTGCCGCTAAAGGAGGTCATGGCCCACCTGGGTTCGCTTCCAGACAAGGCGGCAGAGAGCAACACTGCCGCTCACAATTCGGATAAATATTTGGTCCGGGTGCTGGGCGGAATTATCTTTCTGGCGCCATTCATAATCCTGCAAGAATTATACGACTTTTCCGATACTCCAAAAAAAGCATTCATCCAACTGGCTTCCTTGATTTTATTCGGGCTCTGGCTGCACAACCTTTCCCGGTCGACCGTTGTTGAGATTCGCAAATGTTTTTTGTATTTACCATTAGGTATTTTTCTCCTATGGGCGCTTATCTCCAACAGTTGGGCCAGCGACCATTATAGGGCGTATACAATCGCAATTCACTGGGCGGCCTGCGGATTAGTTTTTTTCCTTGCCACACAAATCCTCGATAGCGCCCGCAAGCAGAACCTCATTTTAAGAATCATCTTCATCACCGCCATCCTGGTAGCCCTCCTCGGCCTGGCCCAGCAAATCTTCGGAGTCGAATGGGTTCGGCAGATTGCCATCCCGGCATCCACATTCGCCAACCGAAACGCCGCTTCCCAGTATGTCGTATTAACTTTCCCCCTGGGATTGATATTATTATCGACGGCCAGGAGGAGAGTCTTGATCTGGGCCATCGCCCTGTCCCTGGCAATAATAGCGTCCTACCTGTTTCATACCTTTACCCGGGCGGGTTGGCTGGCGGTCAGCGGCCAAATAACTCTTTTCCTGATTTATCTGGGCTATTGCCGATTCAGACTCAAACAGGCGTTATATTGCGGCGGGCAAAAGCTGGCCGCAGTGGGGGCCGCCTTTTTGGTCTTCGTGCTATTGGCCAACCTATCGGAAGAAGGTTTGGGGTGGGGAAACCGTGGCGCCTTCGCACGGTTATCCAGTTTATGGAAAAACGATGCCAAAGAGATGCAATCCGCCAAAGAGAAATCTCCCTATAAGCGCTATAGATTGAACAGTGTCTCAACCCGCAAGACTCTCTACCGGAATACCTTGGAAATTATACGTGAATATCCCTGGAAGGGCGTGGGGCTGAATAATTTCGTGGTCTATTACCCGAAAAGCACTCTCACCGGATGGCCGGACCGGGAAATCAAAATTAACAAACAACAGGCCAACACACACAACGATTACCTGCAAATAACATCGGAATTGGGCATTCCGGCCGTAGCCGCCCTCCTTTGTTTTCTAGCTGCCCTGGCCGGCAGATTACCGGTTTTTTTTAGCAGACGGCTATCTCAGGAAGAGCGGGACACGGGCTGCGCCTTCCTGATCGGCATTCTGGGGCTTTGCTCCAACGCGGTGGTCAGTTTTCCCCTCTACTTGGCCATGCCTCCGTTTATGCTGGGGATTTATACGGCCATTTTTTTCCTCATCACCGATAAAAGGGAAGATGGGAAAAATGCCAAATGGGTATTTTCCAACGGCAAAATGGCTTTCCTCGGCGTCATCCTGACGGCTATGATTTTGTGCTTCTGGATCTATTGGCAATATCGTTTTTTGCGTTCAGAATTTAATTACAACCTGCAAAGCATCGGTCTGCGCGACAGGTACTACAAAGCGTCCGTCCATTGGGGATTAAAGGCTCATGAAATGAACCCATGGCGCAAAGACGTGCACAATTATCTGGCCCGGGCGCTGCTAAAAATGGAAGACCGCGAGAGGGCCATAGAGCATTTTAAGCGATTCCATGAATCCTATCCCGACGCCACCTACAACCTTTACTACATGGCGCTTTGCTATAAGGAACTCAATCAATTCGAAAAGGCCAGACCGCTGGTGGAAAGAGCCATCGAAATCCTGCCCGATGACGGCAGGCTGCGCGACCTCATGGGCTGGGTTTACAGCAGCCTCAAGCAGCCGGAGAAGAGCATCGAGGAATTTCGTCTGGCGGCCAATTTGATGCCTAAAAAAAGCAATTACCACTACAACCAGGGCGTAACGGCGTTCTTGATGGGTAAATATGAGGAAGCCGCCGAGGCATTGGGAAAATCGGTGGAATTAAAAAGCGATTACTTTTTAGCCCGCAAATTTTTGGGGTTGACCCTGGTCTCGCATCTGGGACGGACGGAGGAAGGCCTCGTCCACCTCAAAAAGGCTCTGTCCCTCAAGCCCACCGGCAAAGATGCGAAAATGTTGCGGAAACTCCTGGAAAAGTTCGACCAGCCGGAACCATCAAACTTATAATTCCATTTATTATTTGTCTCCCCTACCCTCCATGATGGATAAAAATCCGGTTTTGCCGCAGCGATTTCAAGATGAGTCTTTCCAATAAAAAACTGAAATACATCCACCGCTTTGCGGGCAAGCAATCGCCCCAGGAGATGGCCAAAAAACTGCGCCTGCCGGTGGCCAAAGTGCAATTGGAAATTGAAAAACTTTCCGGCTCAAAGGTAAGGCCAAAACCAAAAAAATCCGCTTATTTTACCAGTTTTTACATCCTGGCGATTTTGGTTTTTCTGGTCCCGTTCCCAAACTTCGGGGAAATCTACGCCAGTTCCTATCTGCCCAAGGCCGCGCTCATCCAGATAGGTTCCCTGCTACTGCTGACGGTGTGGTTGTTCGAGCAGTTTCGCGCCAATACCCTGACCATTGTCAAATGCCGCCTTTACCTGCCATTGGCCGCTTTTCTTTTATGGGTGTTGTTGTCCATAACCTGGTCCTTAAACACCTACTCCGTATTATCGAAATGGACGCATTGGGCGGCCTGCGGGCTCATCTTTTTCCTGGCCGCGCAAATCATAAAGAACAGGCAACAGGCGCGTTTCATTTTTATTATGATCGTGTCCTCGGCTGTGGTGCTGTCGTTTTTGGGATTTTTTCAATATTTGCTGAGGGTGGATTGGTTTCCGCAAACGGCTCGTCCGGCCATTACCTTTGCCAATAAAAATATGGCCGCGCACTTTTTCGTGCTGGTCTTCCCGGCCGGCCTTTATCTGTTGCTGAGCGCTAAAAATAAACGGGCGATCTGGCTCTACGCCTTCTTCCTGGCCTGTTTAAATACCTATGTATTCTACACTCACACCAAAGCGGCATGGGTTTGCGTTACCTTCGAGTTCCTGCTTTTCATTTCCGTTTTCGTTTTCGAAAAGATTCGGTTCAAAACAAAAACCGATTTTGGTAAACATAAAGCGGCCGCTTTCGGGGTGGCCATTGCCCTGACTATTGCGATGTCCTTCCTGACGCCGGATGGCTTGCGCTGGCGAGGCCCAGAGACTTATAATTACATAGCGGGGATGTGGGATGCGGAAGCCCGCGTAGCCGATGAGAAATTGCAAAAGCTGCGTAAGTATTCCTCCATAAGCGTCGAATCGCGCCTGATATTATATCAGAACACCCTCGAGCTGTTCGCCAAAAAACCACTATTGGGAGTTGGGGCGGGCAATTTCAGCATCCACTACCCGACGGCCTCCATCAAACGGCCCAGAGATAATAAGAGCCTCATACTGAAACAAGCGGTGCATGGCCACAACGACTTCCTGCAACTGCTGTCGGAACTGGGCCTGCCATTCGCCATAATTTTCATTTGGGCCTGCGTCCTGTTTATCCAGGGAATTGGCAAATTGGGAAGAAAAGCATGTCCGCCCGAAGACCGCCAAATGGGCGCGGCGGCGTTGATTGCCCTGGCCGGGATAGCGCTCAATGCGAACTTTAGCTTTCCCTTCTACCGGGCCGTAGCACCGTTTTTACTGGCCGTTTACTCTGCCATATTCTTCACCGCATACCGAGGGTTTGCGGTTAAAAACCAGAATCGCGGAGATACCTGGTCAGTGGCCGGAACCCAATGGAGCAAAGTGTGTTTCATTCTCTCTCTGGCCGGATTGATCCTCTGGTCGATGGCGCAATACCGAGTCATTAAATCGGATGAGCATTATCATTCCATGCATGTGGCCATCAGGTTGGAAAAATATGAGGAAGCGCTGGCCCAGATAGAATTGGCAAAACATTACAACCCGCTGCCCAAAGAAACCATGAAGATGAAAGGCCAGATCTATCTGAAACTCGGAAAAGTGAAAAAAGCGAGGGATTTGCTGACTGCTTACCAGAAATACAACCCCTATTACGCCCAGGGCCTGATGCTTCTGGGGAGAAGCCACCAGTTGCTGAAAGAATACCAGGAGGCAGAAAAAGCACTCCAAAGGGGCATCGAAATCGACCCCCATGTAGAGAGAATGCACGATTTGCTGGCCAGCGTAAAATCTTCCTTGGGCAAGCACGAAGAGGCTCTGAAGGAATTTCGCAGGGCCGCGGAACTGAAACCGGACAACTTCAACTACCAATACAATCTGGGGATCAAGGCCAGAGAAATGAAACGATTCGAGGAAGCCGCCGGCGCTTTCCGCAAAACGATCGATTTAAAACCCACCTTCGATAAAGGGCATTTGCTGCTCGGCCTGATCCTCTTTTACGAACTTGATGAACAGGATCCCGGCATCATCCACCTGAATATAGCCCTTCGGTTGAATCCCCGGATCAAAGACGCCGGGCAGCTCAGGCAGATCATAGCCGCACACGAATCCAGTTCCGAGAGTTAAGGCTTTATACCGGCCGGATATGGCGATTTCCAATAAAAAACGTAAATACATCAAGCGCCACGCGGGGCGAAAACCAGTGGCGGAGATTGCCCGTGACCTGGGCCTATCGCCGGAAGAGGTCAAAGCGGAACTGCATCCGGCGGCGGGAGGAAACATGGACACGGCCCTGGCCTCGGCCTCCGGCCAACCACTGCGTGAAAGCCTGGTTTTCCGGCTCATCCTGGCCCTCATGTTTCTGGCCCCTTTCATCCTCATCAACGGAATCACCGATTACAGCGATTTGCCCAAAAAGGCATTCATTGGAGTGGGCGCGCTCCTCCTCCTGTCGATCTGGTTAGCCATCAACCGCAGCCGCGCGGTGGAAATTTATTCATGCCGACTGTTCATGCCTCTGGCCTTTTTTATCGGTTGGTCGCTCATTTCACAAACCTGGACCACCTACCGGTTTCTGGCATTTTCCCAATGGGCTAATTGGGCCGCCTGCGCCGTGATTTTCTTTTTGGCGGGGCAAGAGTTTCGCAACAAAGACCGATGGGAGAATTTTTTGAAAGTCCTGGCCCTGTCCGCAATGCTCATTTCCCTTTTAGGAATCTTGCAGCATTTGCTGGCCGTTGACTGGGTGATGCAAACGGCCAAGCCCGCCGCCACCTTTGCCAATCGCAACATGGCCGGGCACTTTATCGTGATGGCTTTTCCGGCCGCCGCCTGGGTGTGGGCCATGGCGGGCACGGCAATGGCGGCCTACGCCTTTTACACATTCACGAGAGCCGCCTGGGTCTGCATGGCGCTGGAGATTGGCCTTTTCGCGCTCTATTGGCTGCACGATCGTTTTGTGAGGGCAAACAAACGGTCTCTAAATCGAAGCAAATCCTGCGCCTTGGCGGGGGCCCTGCGCCTTGGCGGGGGCATTGGCCCTCCTGGCAATATTGACTCATCTCGGTCCCAAAGGCTGGGAATTTCGGGAGAAAGAAATCTACTACCGCATCGCCGGCATGTGGGAATCCGGCGCCGTGGTCGAAGAAGGAACCGATGGGCATAAGCAACTGCGAAGATCCCATAAATCGATCCAGGACCGATTTTTTGTCTGGAGCAATTCCCTGCGCATGATCAGGGATCATCCCTGGATCGGGGTCGGGGTGCAAAATTATCGATTATTTTTTCCCGCCACTTTGAATGAAGTCACAAGCGAAAACAGATTGGTCATCTACCGGCACCGCTACCAGGCTCATAACGATTACCTTCAGCTGACGGCAGAATTGGGACTGGCGGGATTGCTATTAATGCTCTGGATGGCCTGGGAATTTCTCCGTATGGCAATACGGCTTCTCGGTTCCGGCAGCCGGGAGGATGACCGGTTTCTAGCTGCGGCGGGGTTGGCGGCAGTGGCCGGGATGTCGGTCAATGCCCTCTTCAGTTTTCCTCTCTATAGCGCCATCCCGCCGCTCATATTCGCTCTTTACGCCGCCATGCTGGCACGGATTTGCAGCGCCGGCGCCAGCCCGCCGCGCATGTATCTCACGGCACCCCGCTTATATATGGGATTGGCGATTGCCCTGATTGCCTTGGGGTGGTTCGGATACCTGCAATTCCGGTGGTTGTGGGCGGATCATTACATCAGCCTGCAAAGGAGGTCGATCAGCAAGCAAAGGTGGGAATACGCGATTGTTTATGGAGAGAAGGTGCGCTCTTTCAATCCCTACCGCAAAGACACCCTGAACTACACCGGAAGGGCGCACCTGGCCCTTGGGGAGTTGGATACAGCCATCGAATTTCTGACAAAAGTGGGTCGTCTTTCTCCTCATGACGCCGGAAACTTCTATCATCAGGCCACTATTTATTACAAGATGGGGAAATTGGACAAAGCCCTCGAATCTGCCCGCAAGGCAGCCGCATACTCATTGCGGGACGGTGGCATCCACTACCTGTTGGTTCAGATCCTGGGAGCGCAAGGGAAAGACCGTGAGGCGCTGGAAAGCTTTCGTAGGGCGGCCCAATACACTCCCCGGAAATACCTCTACCATTACAATTTCGGTTATTACGCTTACAAAGAAAAAATGTATGCAGAAGCAGTCCGGGCCCTGCGGGAATCCGTCAAACTGGACGATACTTTCGATCTGGCACTCAAATATTTGGGCTATTCGCTTTATTATGGATTGAAAAAGAAAAAGGAAGGCATTCGGCGCCTAAAAGCTTCCCTGGAGGCTAATCCGAAACAGAGAGATGCAAAAAGCCTTCGAAAAATCATTGCCGAATTTGAAAAGACCTCCCAATAAGCCCAAGTTAGTTTATTAATCTCTGTATTCATATCGGTTAATGGAACTGTCCAACAAAAAACGGAAATACATTGAACGGTTCGCAACGCGCAAACCGGCGGAGACTATTGCGGGCGATTTAAAGCTGCCCCTGGGACTGGTTGTGAGGGAGATCGAAAAAATAACGGGGCGGCCGGTCCGGGAAAGGGAACCGGCGCTGGAAAAACTTTGCTGGCTGCTCTTTTTAGCCATCGCCCTGCTGCTTCCTTTTCCCATTTTTCGAACTACTTTCGATTATGCCAATTACCCGAAAACCATTTTTCTGCAATTAGGGGTCCTGGTCCTGCTGGCGGTCTGGCTGCTCCATTGCCGCCGGGAAAAATCTTTTGCCGTATTGAAGTGCCCATTGTATCTTCCCCTGGGCATTGGTTTTGCCTGGGGCGGGCTGAACATACTCCTGGCCGGCTATGCTTATCTTAGTTTAGTGCAGTGGATTCATTGGTTCGCCTGCGGTCTGGTTTTTTTTCTGGCCGTCCAGTTGCTTCATCGGCCGAAACGCAATATCCAATTGATGGGCTGCCTTTTACTCGCGGGGTTTCTCGTTTCCGTGATGGGCATTGCGCAGCATTTGATCGGCCTCGACTGGGTTCACCAGAACGCAGCGCCGGCGGCGACATTCGCCAACCGGAATATGGCCACGCATTATGTGGTGGGCACGCTTCCGGCGGTTATGCTAATACTCGGGGCCAGCCGAACCAAAATTTTTACCTGGTTCAGCGCGGTGGTTCTGGCCGCCATGCTGATTTTTGTTTATTATACGATTACGCGCGCCGCATGGTTGGCCGTTAGTTGTCAATTTTTCTTCCTCGGAGCGTATTTTCTTTGGGATCGCTTGAGGCGCAATCCTGTTCACCGGCTTGATTATAAAAAAATCGCCGCCTTTTCGGCCGCCTTGGCAGCGACCATCTGCGTGGCCTACCTGACGCAATTGAATAATGAGGGGGCAAAGCGAAAAAGGGCGGAGGCCGGGACAATCCGAAAAAACCCAGTCGCTCATAAAGTCGGGAAATTCGCCAAGTTGACCAGCACTTCGTCAATGCGGTATCGCCTCATCTATTGGGAAAATACACTGAAGATGATTAAGGATCATCCTCTAACCGGGATCGGCGCGCAAAATTTCCGGGCGCAATATCCTTACTATCATGAAGCGCAAAGGAAAGATAATGAACTGAATCTGTTTAAATCGCCCCGGTATGCCCATAACGATTTTATTCAATTGGCAGCGGAACTGGGCATACCGGGCTTTTTGGTTCTGCTGTGGTTTATTTTTCTTTTATTCAAGCTGAGTTGGCGGGTGTTTTTTCTGGAGGAGGGAAAAACCAGCCGCTTGATGGCGATCAATCATCTGGCGGCCCTGTTGGGAATAGGCTTGGTGGCTTGTTTCAGCTCCCCATTTTATCGGGCCACTCCACCCTATTTAATGGCGTTGCATATAGCCTTATTGGTGCGATTGACTCCCCGGCCCGTAAAGATGCCAAACATTGTCCAACGCGTTAAGACTCTTTGGGCACCCGGTCATACCCTTCTGGCTGTCGGGGGAGCGGCCGTTTCGATTCTTTTGGCGATATTCTGGGGCTCCCTGCAATACCGCTGGAAAAAGGCGGATGGTTTTTATGAATACCAACGGTTTTCCATTGATCAGCAGGACTGGAAGAATGTCATAAGTTTCGGAAATAAAGTCAGAAAGTACAATCCCTACCGGGCGGATACCCTCAATTCAAGCGGCGCAGCCCTCCTCAAGTCCCATAAATATGAGGAGGCCAAAGAAATCCTGGAGCGTTATACACGCTATCACCCGCACTCCTCCTCGGCATTGTTCTACCTGGGGCAATGCTATGAATATTTAAAGGAATACGACAAAGCCATCGCCACCCTTTCTCACGCCGCTGAAATTGTGCCTTACGAAGGCTGGGTGCACCGCATACTGGGGCGGATTCTGATGACGACGGGCAAAAAAAAGGAGGCTTTGGAAGAATACCGTCTGGCTACATCGTCATCGCCCGGCAATCGATCCTTTCATTATTATCATGGCCGCCTGGCTGCGGAATTCGGGTTCCACGAAGAAGCGGCGGAACAGCACCTCAAAGCTGTCCGGGCCGATGAAAATTGGGACATCGCTCAAAAAGATTTGGGCCTTATTCTTTTCAATGAAATGGGACAAAAAAAGAAAGGTGTTGAGCACATGAAAAAAGCGCTCCAGTTGAACCCCAAAATCCACCAGGCCAAAAGGCTCAAAGCCTTGATCAAACAATACGAAGCGTCAGGCTTGTCTGATCCAGATACGGTTGAGGAAAAGGATTTCCAGATACAATAAGGAACCCGTGCCGGTTTTTATCCACAACCGTCAGTCTTCCTGAAACGCCATCTGAGTTCGTAAACCTCCGGCCGCAGGTCAAGGAGTGGAAAATTCGACATTGCCAGGAATCGGGTATCAGTTATCAACGTATCATGCGTATTAAGATTCTTTCTCTTCTTCTGACGGCTATCGGATTAAGTGCGTCCGCGCGGGCCGAATTCACTGAGATCGACGTTACCGTAGCCGAGGGAGTGGCGGATAAGATGATAACCCCTGCGAAGGGTGGGAGCGTGCCGGCGAGGGCGGTCCTATTGTTTCACGGCTGGACCGGAAAGATGGATGAAGTGGGCGATATGTACAAACGGTTGGCGGGAGAACTGGGCGACGCTGGAATCGCTTCTCTGCGCATTAACTTTCGGGGTGAGGGGGAGAGAAACGGGCACCGGTTGACCTCGACCTTTGCTACGCGTATCGCCGATGCGGAGGCCGCCTTGGCGATGATCGAGGATAAATTTCCGGATGCAAAAATCGGGGTGGTCGGATTCAGCCTCGGCGGGGCTACTGCCATGGCCCTCACGGGAAGACACCCCGAAGCGGTTAGAAGTCTGGTGCTCTGGTCAAGCGCGGGTAATCTGGCGGTCGATTTTTTCGGAGACCCAGAAAGGATCGCGGGCCACCGGGAAGCGATCGAAAAGGGTCAATCAACGATTCAGGATTGGGCGGAAATGACCCTTACGCGGGAGCATCTCATCGGTTTTATCGGCTATGATCTTATGGGTCCGTTGAAGGCCTACGAGGGAGCCCTCCTTTCGATCCGCGGGAGTGATGATTTCCTGAAACGCTACGAGGACGAGTTTCTCGAGGCCGCTTCCGGATGGCGGGAAGAATTCATAATTCTCGGCGGCGCCAACCATATCTTTCACACCTTCGATCCACAGAGCGCGTATGACGAGAGGGTGATCGCGGCAACGCTGCTCTGGCTTGGGGAAACTTTGTAGAAAACCTCACCCCGGTGTTTCCATTTTAATCTATATTTTTGGATAATGGAAAACTTCAGCTTTCCGGCCCTGAACGCTAGTTTAAACGCCGCCGCAGTGGTTCTTTTGACGATTGGCTATCTGCTCATCCGGTCGGGTAAAAAGGACGCCCACCGCATAGCCATGTCGTGCGCCTTTCTCATTTCCTGCCTCTTTTTAATCGGATATGTGACGAACCGAATCCTGGTTAAAGGTATGCATACAGAATTCGCGGGCACGGGAATCTGGCCCCTGATTTATTACCCAATGCTGATTTCGCACATTATCCTGGCAATGGCCATAGTGCCGTTGGTTCTGAGGACTCTTTACCTCGCGGTGAAAGGAAATTTCGTAAAACACCGCCGCTGGGCCAGGATTACGTTTCCCCTCTGGTATTACGTCTCTCTGACAGGGGTGCTGGTGTATTTCTTCCTCTACCAGTGGTTCCCCGCCACTACCGGGTGAGTGGGTAAGAGGTGTCAGGTTTCAGGAGCCGGCTTTGACGGTCATCAGGCCCTTCATTCCAGCCATAAGGTGACCGGGAAAGGTGCATAAATAGGGATATTTACCGGGTTCCGATGGCGCAGTGAAGGTGATTTTGACGGTCTCTCCCGGCCCAGCCAGTCCGGTTTGGGCAATGACTTTGTCCTGCATGCCCGGCGATACGTAGTCGTTGCCTTTGGCGGCGATTCCGGCCATGGCAAATTGCATCACATCGGTACCCATTTTCACCACAACCACATTATGCGACATGGCCACTTTGGGCAGTTTTCCGATATTTTTCAGAACGATGGTCACCTCCTGACCGGCCGTACCTTCAAAGTTGGAAACATTGTATTTCATCTGGTCATTGCCGGTGATTTCGATAACCCCATCGGGATTCGGCATCGTTTCATCGGCGGCCAGCGGGGGAGTATTCAGCAGGGGAAGAACGGCGGCCAAAAGTCCCATTTTTAAAAAAACGTAGATGTATTGCGCGTTGTTCCGTTGGTGTGTTTTTTCAATTCTATTGTCCATGGTGATTGTTAATTTCATGTTTTTATCTAACATAAACAGGATATTACAAAACACAAATTTGGCAAGCAATCTCAAAGAACGGCCACCTTTCCAATGAATGAATAAATCACCATGACCTGGGAAATTGCCTTTATCTTCCTCCTTTTGGCGTTTGCGGTAGTCAGTTTTACGCTGGAAAAACTGTCTACGGACCTGACCGCTATCACCCTTTTCGGGGCTGTCATGCTGGCCGGTTTGCTGCCGTGGGCGGAAAAACTGCCCGGTCCGGAGAGGTTGATAAAGGTTTTCGCAAATCCCGCCCCGATCACTATTGCGGCCATGTTTGTGGTGAGCGCGGCGTTGCAAAAATGCGGGGCCATCGATATTCTGGCGGGTTTTCTCACCCGCGTGGCCAGCATGGGCATGAGGAGATTCCTGCCCCTGATGATCTTGTCCGTCGCCTTCATATCGGCATTCACCAACAATACTCCGGTGGTGGTGGTTTTTATGCCGGTGGTGCTGAGCCTGGCCCGGACCATGGACGTGCCGGCCTCTAAATTGTTGATTCCCTTATCCTACGCTTCCATCTTCGGCGGAACCTGCACCCTGGTGGGAACAAGCACCAATATCCTGGCCAGCGAATTTATGGAAGAGGCCGGCCAACCCCCGCTGGCCATGTTCGAGCTGGCCTGGGTGGGCATTCCCCTCCTGCTGGTGGCAACCGTTTACCTGACTTTGTTCAGCAACCGTTTGCTGCCGAAAAGAGAGACCATCACTTCGATCTTGAGCGATGAGGAGAGAAAGGAATTTCTGACCGAAGCATACGTGAAAAAGGGGTCCGAACTGGCCGGTAAAACGGTGGAGGAGTCCGGCATTTTAAAAGGGAAAAGCCTGAGGGTTCTGGAACTTGTGCGCAGCGAGGTGGTTCTCCGGGTCAACCCCAAAACCATACCATTGGAGGAGGGGGACCGCCTGGTGCTTTCCTGCCGGCCTTCCGGTTTTGCCCACGCGCGCAGCCTAGTGGGCCTGGAACTGTTCGCGGAGATGAATCTTGGCCTGGAAGCCATTGCCGCGCACGAGGGTTCTATCGTGGAAGCGGTCATCGGCCCACGCTCCACCTTAACCGGAAAAAAGGTCAAAGCCGTCAATTTCCGCCAGAGGTTCAACATGATCATATTGGCCATGCACCGCAGAGGCATCAATGTGCGCGAAAAAATCGGTCAAATGGAATTTGATTTCGGCGACATCTTGCTGTTGATGGGAACGGATCGGGCGATCGAGGAATTGCGCAAGAGCGACGATATTTTATTACTCGACCGGCCGGCCACCCCGGCCCAGAGCGGGCGAAAAAAGATGCCTCTGGTGGTGGTGACTCTGGCAGCCATCATCCTGCTGGTTTCATTGAATCTGGCTCCCATCGTGGCGGTCTCCCTGATTGGATGCGGTTTTCTCTTCCTGACCGGCTGCCTCAAAACGAAGGAGGCCTACCAATCCATCGACTGGAGCATCCTTTTCCTCATTTACGGAATGCTCGGTATCGGCCTGGCCATGCAGGATACGGGCGCGGCCCACCTGATTGCCGGAGGCATGGTTTCGGTGGTGGAAAACGTTTTTTCCGACCCGCTCAAGCCTTACGCCATATTGGCCGGTATTTATCTGTGCACGGCCATACTCACCGAATTGCTCTCCAACAACGCCACCATTGTGTTAATGGCCCCCATTACTCTGTGGGTGGCAACCGATATGGGGATCGACCCCCGGCCCTTGCTGGTCGCCACCATGATCGCCGCCTCGGCCAGCTTCTCAACACCCATCGGCTACCAGACAAATACCTACGTCTATGGCGTGGGAGGCTATAAATTCAGGGATTTTGTCAAAATCGGGCTTCCCCTTAATTTTCTCTACTTCACCCTCAGCGTAATCCTGATTCCCCTCATCTGGCCATTGTAAGGAACGAAAATTTCGTTTTTTATTAAAATGGATAGTCCGTGGTTAATTTCAGTCAAAAACGATCAGATTTCGCAGCACTTGGCCTTGTTCCATTGACTCGATGGCTTGGTTGATCTCTTCCAGGCGATACCTTCCGCTGATCAACTCCTCGAGTTTCAGGCGGCCTCCTTGGTGGAGTTCGATGAGGCGGGGCACGTCCACCGCCAACCGGGTCGAGCCCATGCGGCTGCCGATGAGGCGCTTCTCGGCGCGCACGAAAGACAGGGCTGAAATGGAAGCGAGCGTGTCCACCGGCGGAAGGCCCACTATGACAACGGTTCCTCGTTTGCCCACCAGTTCCACGGCCTGCTCGATGGCCTTGACGCTCCCCACCGTGACAAAGGCATAATCGGCCCCACGGCCCGAGGTGATTTTGCGAATCTCCTCCGCCACATTTCCCTCGGCCGCATTCAGGCAATGGGTGGCTCCAAACTCTTTTGCCGTCACAAGCTTGCTGTCCAATAAATCAATGGCGATTACGGGATAAGCCCCCGCCAATGCCGCCCCCTGGAGGGAATTGAGACCGACGCCCCCGGCGCCGATTACGGCAACGCTGGAACCGGTTTCAACTTCGGCCGTATTGACCACCGCCCCCACGCCCGTGACCACTCCACAGGCCAGCAAAGCGGCCCTCTCCAGCGAAAAATCCACCGGCACCGGGACCACCTGGGATTGGTCCACGACCACGCATTCGGCAAAACCGGCCGTAAACAGGCCCGGCGCTAAAGTTTCCCCCCGCAGGTTCCTCAAACGGCTTTCCCGGGCGAGGGCAAAATCCCCGGAGCACATTTGGGGCATTCCCTTGGTGCAATAATAACAGCGTCCGCAATTGCGCACCAGACAAACCACTGCCGGATCTCCCACCTTGGCTGTGGTTACATCAGGGCCAATTTCTTCAACCACTCCGGCCACTTCATGCCCCGGAACGAGGGGAACCGGGCCGCCCCATTCCCCTTTGATCAAATGAATATCGCTATGGCAGATGCCCGTTGCGGCCACCCGCACTTTTATTTCTCCCTGCTGGGGCGGATCGATTTCGATTTCCTCGATTTCGAGGGGTTTCCCAAATTCATAACAAACGGCTGCTTTTATTTTTGGCATGTGGGTTCTTCTAACATTAATTGGGAGGCGGAATCAAAGGTTTTCCGCCTTGTATTCCTGGGCAAAGCGGTCGAGCAACTGCCGGGCGCCCACTTCGATGTAGTATTTTTTGTTGGTCATTCCCAAAATTGTTTTTTCCCAGGTGGGCGCATAGATTCCCGCCAGGTTTTCGGTCGGCCGTTCCAGCGAAACCATTTCCTGCAGGGACAGGTTGATGGAAAAAATATAACCGCTGCCATCCCTCACTTTACGCAGAAGAACGGTCAGTTCCAGAATCGGATGACCCGGCAGGGTGGTCAATTTTTCCTCGGAAACAAGCGGCAGACCCGCCTCCCGCAAATGCTTGACCAAGACCTCACGCAGTTTTTCCTGGGTGACCCCTAATTTTTCGGCATCGGGTGTCAGCCTGAGGACATTGACGGCGAAACCGGGCAGGTTCTGGAGGGAACTCAAGGAAAACCCGTGGGTCTTTGCAAAGGGCACAATGGCCAGAAAAATCGCGCATCCCAAAATCGAAAATCGCATTTTGTGGTTAGTCTTATTTCTAATATTGAACTTGAAGAGCATCCCCGGATGTTAGATGAGTTACCGTAAAAATGAAAGCGCGCTTTCTTATTCTACTATTTTTTTTCATCAACTTCCCGTCCATGCGGGGAGAGATGGTTATTGAAAAACCGGAAGCCCCGCCGCCATCTTCATTGCCCAAAGGGGTCGTGGCGGTTTCCGATCTTGTTTATCGAGAGGTGGCATCCAAACCGTTGAAACTGGATATCTATCGGCCTGAGGTGGAAGTATCGGAAGCCTTGCCCCTGGTCGTTTACATCCACGGCGGCGGCTACCGCAGGGGGAAACGTTCCGAAATCCTGGATATTCCTTTTTTCCGGAATTCACTTCTCGAACTTGTGGCGGACAAAAAAGTTATCCTCGCCTCTATCGATTTCAGCAAAGGCAGCAAGAAATCGCCCCTCAGCGCATTGTTCGATGATTGCCGGAGCGCCGTCGTCTGGTTGAAAGAGAATGCGGGCGAATACGGCATCGATGCCTCCAAAGTGGGATTATTAGGCAATACCAGCGGTGGGCATCTCGCTCTCATGACCGGTCTCGATGACGGAGCGATTTCTTTTATCATCGCCTTTGGCCCGGTCACCGATTTGTGCAAAATCGCCCTGTCGGTGGCCGACAGCGAGGAAAAAGATGATAAAAAAATTCGCACCCAACTGAAATACGGCCTCGGCGGGACGGTGGAGGAAGTTCCTCAAAACTACATCGATGCCAGCCCGGTGAATTTTATCGGCAAATCTTCCCCGCCCGTCCTTTTGATCACCGGTGAAGAGGATATACTTTTTAAGCAATCCCAAATACTGCAGGACAAAAGCCTGCAAATGGGAGCCGATTTGCGGCTGCTGAAAGTGAAAAATGCCGGGGAGGCGGTCTATGTTGTTGAGGATTATCCTGAAAGATCGCCGGATTTGTGCGAATTGACTAAAATCGCAAACTTATTCATACTAGACCATTTTTAACTAGGATGATAAATCGACTGATGCCTAACTACCTAACTTTCAGAGCGTTTACCGCCTGTCTGCTGCTGACCAATCTATACGTCTTGGCCATTGAAACCGACCAAATTGATGATTTTAACACGGGCGGCGCCAACGGCTGGGACAGCAGGAATATTCACACGGTTCGCACTGAAGGGGGCCCCGATGGTCCGACGGACGGTTATCTGGAAATCCGGCTCGATGTCATTCCATTTCATATAGGGACTAGAAACACCTCCCGTTGGGCCGGCAATTACCTGGCCAATAACGTAACTGCCATTGAAATGGATTTAAATCGATTCGATCTCCGCAACAATAATTCCCGCATCAGGCTGCTGATATTTGGTCCGGGCGGAACATTTGCGACAAAAGCACAAACCCCGCCGTTGGCCGTAAATCTTTGGGAACACTATGTTTTCCCTCTTTTCGCCAATGATCTTTTGTTCGTAGATGGAGCAGTCAACGACCTGCAGCTAACATTATCCAACGTCACCACCCTGCTCATCCGCAATGATGCCATTGAGCCTGCGCTCCCCGGCGCCCATCCGCCCCATGTTCTGGCCACGGTTGGCATCGATAACATACGCGCCTTAACCGTGGATATTTTCTTCGGGACCGCTATTGAGGGCTTTCCCGGCTGGAAGGCTTCTCCCTGGTACCTCAACTATTACACCGGCTTTTGGCCCTGAATTTACCACGACGAACACGGCTGGCAGTTTGTCCTCGAGAAGAGCGCCAGCAATGCCATATTTCTCTTCGATCTCGGCCTTGGGGAAATTATTTTCCTCAATGAAAATACCTACCGCTGGATATATATATTCGGAGAGGCTCCCGGCTGGATTTTTACTTTCAATGACAACCGTCCTGGCCGCCGGTTTTTTCAGCGGGGCGACGATGAAAGCCTTTTCAGCGTTCCAGCGGATTTGCCGATGGAATGAGATGGCTGAGGCTGAATTCGATTTAAGCGTCGAAAATCAGCGTTCCACCCTAGACATAGGCCGAGTAAGCTCGTTATTATTTCTGTTATTATGAATACCCTCGATCTTTTTAAACTGGATGGGCGCGTGGCACTCGTCACTGGCGGGAACCGCGGGCTCGGTTTTGAAATGGCCTCGGCCCTGGCCGATGCGGGGGCCTCGGTGGCCCTTTTGAGCCGTGATGAAGGACGCACCCTGGACGCCGCTGAAAAAATTCAACAGCGCACCGGCCAAAAATGCATCGGACTCAAAGGCGATGTGGTTAGCGAGGAGCAGGTGCAAGCCGCAATTGTTAAAAAAAAAAAAGAACGGTCGGGGAATTTGGGGAAATCGATATTTTAATCAACAGCGCCGGCATCAATATACGGGGCGCCATCGAAGACCTTTCGGTGGATGATTTTCGGCGAGTGCAGGAGGTCAATGTGACCGGTTCCTGGCTGGCTTGCCGGGCCGTGGCGCCCATCATGAAAGCCAACAACTACGGCCGGGTAATCAACATCAGCTCCATGATCGGGGTGACCTCCATTCCCGAACGCACCCCTTATTCCACCAGCAAGGGCGCGGTTTTGCAATTGACGCGGGCGTTGGCCCTGGAATGGGCCGCCACCGGCATCACCGTCAACGCCATTTTGCCCGGCCCCTTCGCCACCGAGATGAATCTCCCGCTTATGAATGATCCTGAAAAATATCAGGCATTTATCTCCAAAATTCCTATGGGACGCTGGGGGGAACTGCGCGAGATCGGCGGAATCGCCATCTTTTTAGCCAGCAATGCCTCCAGCTACGTCACCGGCGGCGCCTTCTCCATCGACGGCGGCTGGACCGCGCAGTAAAGTCTCGAATGGTTTCAATCATTCTCTGAACAACGAGTCAACTCACGCATGGCGAGCTTTTGCCGTGGCCTGAAGCGGTTGCAGTTCTATCTTTATACGCTTTCCCAACGCTTTGGCCGCCCCGTGCAGGGTATGCAGAGTAATGGATGCATTCTCGGGGTCCATCAAACGATTTAACGCTGCCCGGCTGGTGTGCATCCTCTCGGCCATGGCGGATTTGCTAAGGTTTTGTTCGCGCATCAATTCCTGAATTTGATAGGCTACCGCTCTCTTTACGGCCACCGCTTCGGCTTCTTCCAGAATCCCTTCTTCTTCCAGAAATTCGTCGAACCCACTTCCTATATGCTTATTCTTCATAACCTTGTTCCAACTGTTTCATGCGTTGCCTTGCTAAAATCAGATCTTTCTTCGGTATTCTTGGCGTCTTCTTTATGAAACCGTGCAATAGAACGATCTGATCCTTCGATGTTGTGAAAATCACACGCGCGATTCGATTCTTTAATGTCGATCGCACTTCCCAAAGCCCCGTTTCCACTTTGCGAATTAATGGCATCCCCAATGGCCAACCATACTGAACCGTTTTTATGTCTTCCCCAATGCACTTTCTATCTAATTTCGGCAAACACCTTAACCATTCTCTGACCGGCTCATTACCGCCTCCGGAACGAAAAAACACGACCCCAAGCGGCGATCCTGAATTCCTAATGCAAATGTATCATTTTTGATACACAAGTCAAGCTTATTCAAATGTATTAATAACCCAAACCTCTAAACCGGCCGATTGACGGCGTTGGGCGGGTTTTCTCCTTTGAGGATGGCGGCTATGTTTTGGGCGCACATTTTCAGGGCTTCGAGGCGGCTTTCCGTCGCGCTTCCTCCCAGGTGGGGGAGAAGTATGACGTTCTCCCGCCCGAATAATCCGGGGTTGATGGCTGGCTCGCGCTCAAACACATCCAGGACCGCGCCTCCCAAGTGGCCACTTTCGAGCGCCACCACGAGAGCCTCCTCGTCCACCACGGGGCCGCGTCCGGTGTTGATGAGAAAAGCGCCCTTTTTCATCTGCCCAAGGCGTTCGGCGTCAATTAAATGATGCGTTTTCGTGGTCAATGGCGTGTGCAATGAGATGAAGTCGGCTTCCGACAGGAGCGCTTCGAGGTCTCGGCTCTCGCTGTCATCGGTGGTTTTCTGCCGGTGGTGAACCACACTCATACCGAATGCCCGGGCCCGTTTGGCAACGGCATGGCCGATTTTGCCGTAGCCTATCAACCCCAGGGTTTTACCCGAAAGGAGGACTCCATTCCAGCGGCCGTGCTGGGTGCGTTTCCACTGGTCCGCCCGCACGAATCGCTCGGCTTCGCCCAGCCTGCGGGCCAGGCTGATGATGAGCCCCAAGGCGCAATCGGCGGTGGGATCGACCAGCGGCTCGTGCGCATTGGTCGCCCAAACGCCGCGCGAGGCCATAAAATCCAGGTCGAAGTTGTCCGTGCCGATGGCCACGTTGGCGGCAATTTTCAGCTTTGGAGCCCGGTCGAGCAATTCAGCGTCGATGCGCAATTCACTTTGGCTGACGACACCCACACAATCGGTAATTTTCTCCAGCGCCTCCTCTCTGGCCATCTGAAACCCGCCACCGGGGCCGGGCACGATTTCCGCCAATCCCTGCAGCGGGGCGACCCCTTCGTCCTGGGGCAAAAAAGTCGTCAATACCTTGGGCAAGCTCACGATAGCTGTTTTTCCGAAACGTCGCGGCAGGTCCATTGGCCGTCGATGGAGCGCCAGGTTTGGCCGGTGGGGTTGGCGTTTTGCAGTTCCGGGGGAAGGCGGTCTGGCCGCACATTGTCGTAGCAATGGAGGACCGCGAAACGAATCAATGAGGCGGGGATGCCGACGGCGGTAAATCCCGGATGCCCCGTGGCCGGATAGGGCCCACCGTGGTTCATGGCCGGTGAAACAAGGACGCCGGTTGGCATTTTGTCGTTCAGGAGGCGACCCACTTTTCCTCTCAAAACCGGTTCTACTTGTCCGTAAAGGACATCGTCCCGGCCATCGGAATGGCTGTAGATGCAGCCGGTCAAATTTCCTTCCAGGCAATTGAGAATGTGGATCATTTTTTCGGTGTCAGCGGCTGTCACGATGAGGCTGGCATTGCCGAAGGCTTCTTCCTGAAGCGCTTCGGGATTGGCCAGAAAACGGTCGCCATCCACCTTGAGCAAGGTGTTTTCAACACTGCATCGAGCCTCTCCCTTTGAGTTTCCCCCCACGACTACCTCGGCCCCCGCGTTTTTCAAAGCCTCGATGCCCCCGAGCAAAGATTTCTCCACCCCGCTGCCCAGCAGGGTGCCAGCGGGCGCGGTCGAAAACCGGGAACGCAAATCCTCCAATAAGGCGCTTGTTTGCTCGTTCTCAAGTAAAAGGATAAGACCGGGATTTGTGCAGAACTGGCCCGTTCCCATGAGAACGGAACCCACAAATTCTTCCGCCAGGGCTTCTGTCCGTTCCTCCAGCGCGCCGGGCAAAATAACCACCGGATTGATACTGCTGAGTTCCAGGTAAATGGGTTTTCCCGCCTTGTCCGCCGCCTCCTTGAGGGCAAGTCCCGCGCGCCGCGAGCCGGTGTAGCCGGTGGCTCCGATGAGTGGGTGCGCGACCAGGCGGGCACCATCGGCATGGCTGGCGCGGTAGAGCAATTGCACCATGGCCGTGGGCAAACCCGTCTCCTTGGCCGCTTCCAGGGCCTCCTCGGCAAAAAGCCGGGTGGTTCCGGGATGGGACGTGTTGGCTTTGGCGATGACCGGGTTTCCGGCTGCGATGGCGGCGGCGAAATCTCCCCCGGCGGCGCTGTTGAATGCGAAGGGAAAGTTGTTGGGACCGAACACGCAAACCGGCCCGATGGCCTTGTAAAAGGAACGGATATTGTTACCAGAATCGATCACCGGCTGGCTCCAGGATCGCTCGCGGGCCGCTTTTGCCGCCAGGCGTAATTGGTTGGTGGTGCGGGGAAGTTCCACCGAGTTGAGGCGAGGCTCGGCGGGGAGGGCGGTCTCCTGGTTGGCCCTTTGCACAAATTCTTCCCGGCGGTTCTCGATCCGGACGGCCAATTTATCCAGGAACGCCGCGATAGCATCGGGCGAAACCTGGCGTAGTTGCTGGAAGGCATCCGCGGCGGCCTCAATCGCCTCCTCGATTTCCGGCCAGGGGCTGACCGGATAATTTTCCGGCTGCGTTACCCCGGTTTGCGGATTGGCCGATTGAAAGTAATCCGCCCCGGCAGATGGCCGCCATTTCCCCGCGATTAAAACTGGTTGTGAGTTTTCCATGGTTTATTAATTTTTAGAACAGCCACTGAAAATGTGGTTAATGATTCTACAATAATTCAACCACGGATTACACAGATGAACACGGATAATAATTAGTCGATCTTGAAAAAGTGGGTTTTCGGCTCAATTCAAGGTAATTGGAGGCAATTAAATTGAAAGAGTAAACCGTTGCTTGATGTTTGGCAAAGCCGTTTACGCATATTAAGACCCTTTGAACGCCATTCGGCCCTGTTGGCCCTGTTGGCCCTGTTGGCCAATACCATAGAGCTCCATAAACAGCGCAAAAAAATGAGCAATGTGAGGATTTTGCTCAGATTCATGCCAGCCGCTGCCAATATTGCATTGAACTTGTCGCCTTCTATTCCTTTGAGGTAATTGCATCCCATGCGATGCTCTTTCTTTGCGTGACCGATTATCGGTTCAATCGCACTGCGACGTTTCATCCAGTAACGCAACGCTTTGGGGATTTTCTTGCGATAGCGGTTGGCCACCACAATCTGGCACGGGCCGCCGTAATCGTTTCCACGATAGCCCAAGTCCACGGTGGCCTGAAGCGGGCTTATCCCGCTTCAGGCGCTCGACTTGATCAAGGGTCTTCCCCAGGGTGTGCCCATCCCAGGGATTCTGATGCAATGCCAGCGAACCGATGACCCAGTTGCCCTTGGCTGTCGTGGCCAAACTTACCTTACACCCAAACTCGTAAGGTTTATGCGGCTTGCCCTTGGCAATGCATTCTACCAGCGGTTGGTGGATACTGTAGAGTTTATTTTTGTCGTGGCGCTGTTGGACCAGCAAGCGTTCGGCCAACTCCAGCAACCCCTTCATCTTTTCACTTATGCTGGACCCCTTACGCTGGATATCCCGCACCACTCGGCCCAATATCCCCTTCAGTTTTTTGGTTTCTTTACGAGCTCGTTTCATCTGCTTGGCCCGTGCGTATCCACTCTGGCGGTGAAGGTGTTTCTTCGCTACCCGATTATAACCTTGGCGCAAAGCGATCCCTTCCTTTTTGGCCTCCTTGACTAATCTCTCTCGCATCCGCTCATACAAACGCGCATCGGTCGGAAAGCGGATGTTCTTGGGCTGCACCGTAGTGTCCACATTGACCCGTTTCAATTGATGGGCCCCAATCATCTTCAACCTCATCCCGCTTTTGATACTCTCACTGAGCATCCGTTCGGCTCCGGCCTCCTTCACCCGCTTGCGCCAGTAACTCATTGAAGAGGGATCGAAGGGAAGCTCATGCTCAAAATACCTTCCTCCACAAAAATACTGCCAATAAGGATTCTCGGTGTAGCCCCTAACGATCTGTTCATCGCTTAAATCATAGGTGTATTTGAGGTAATGCAACCCCACCATCAAGCGGGTTGCAATAGCGGGCCGACCCATCCGGGGGTCGAACAACGGTTCAAAAGTGTGATCAAACTGTTCCCAGTCAATCACCGCCGACAACTTGACCAGTGGATGTTTGGCATCCACGATACGATCGAGATCTACTTTAAAGAGATCTCCCTGAGGATATTCATTGGAGGGTCTAATAGGTTTCATAATTTGCAAGGTTTCGGCTACATTCATAGCGTTATCTTGCAAATATGTCAACCATTAATTCAACTTAATTCATTAATATCCAAAGGTTTAAGGTGTTTTTCAAGGCCGTCTAAGTCGACAGGCACATTTTCCTTAATGGTCTGTAAAAATCGAAAGAACGCTTGATGGCGATGACGGAGGGTACGGCGACTGATAACCCTTCCTGAAGCTACCTCCAGAGCGGCAAACAATGTGAGCTTACCATGTCGGATATATCCGTGCGTAACACCTTCAAGGTAGCCTAGAGGCTGTCCCAAAAATATAAAGATTTTGTAGTCAACTGGATGACGTTTATAAAAATAGCCAGAAAGAGCATTTTTTTGCTCGCTCCGGCTAAAAAAGGGTTCTATAATTGCGTTAGCGAAAATCAATATAGCCCTTTCTATGAAAAATATAGCCATCCAATGCCTCCTGCGTCCAGCTTTAACTGTGGTCGACCGTTGCCTCGATTACGATAACTTTCGCGCCACCATCGAGCGTATCGACCGGCTGCTGATCGATTCGGAGGTGGAATCGCAGGGCGTTGATCTGGCCTTGGAAAGAGGCCAGCCAATGAGTGTAAAGGCCCGGCAAAAGCGGGCTAATTTTGCCCTCAAGGCGTTGCGTATGGAAACGCTGCGTTATCTGCTCGGTGGGATTTCGTTTCGGCATTTGTCGAGGGCTCTGGGCAGCAGCGATCTGTTGGCTGACTTTTGTCGTGTCCGCCATATCGACGGCATAAGGGGCATCTCCAAGAGCACCCTGGAACGGGCCTCGAAGTTTTTCAGCGAAGAGCAGTTGAGGGCCTTGCACCGGACCTTGACTGAGGTTGTGGGCGATGCCGATCTGGCCCGGCAGGTGGTGGGATTGGACAAGCCGATAGACACCACCATTTGCCTGATCGACGGCACCTGTTTGGAGGTCAACATTCATTGGCCGACGGACTGGGTGCTGCTCAAGGATGTAGCGGGCACGCTGCTCAAAGCGATCCGGCTGATCCGTGAGAAGGCCGGTTTGCGCCATCGCATGCCGATCGAACCGGAGCCCTTGGCTCGGCAGATGAATCGGCTGTGCATACAGATGACCCACAGCCGGCGGCGAAAGGACAGCGCGCGGCAACGCAAGGGTATCTTGAGGCAGATGAAAAAGCTGCTCAAACGGATCGGGGAGCATGCCCGCAGTCACCGGGAATTATTGCAAGCCTGCTGGGAGCAAAGCGATTACAGCGAAAAACAGGTCCAACAGATCCTTACCCGGATGGAGCGCATGAGCGAGCTAATCCCGGTGGTCATCAAGCAAGCGCACGAGCGAATCATTGGCGGCCGCCAGGTGAAAAACGCAGAGAAAGTTTTGAGTGTTTACGAACCCGATGCGCAGGTGATTGTGCGAGGCAAAGCGGGCCAAGAGGTTGAGTTTGGCAACACCCTGTTTTTGGGTGAAAGCGTTGAAGGATACCTGCTGGACTGGAAACTCTACGGCAGCCGGACGCCAAGCGAAAATGAACAAATGCAAGAGAGTTTGCAAAGACAGAACCGCTTCAACCTAGCCGAACCCATAGCGGCCATGTGCGCGGACCGGGGATTCGCCTCCCAGCGGGCCCGCCGGCAGTTAGCCCAGGAGGGCATCTACGATGCGCTCTGTCCACGCGATCCGAAGCAGTTGAAAAAACGGATGGAGGAACCACACTTCAGGCAATTGCAAAAGCGCCGGGCCAGCACCGAAGGGCGGATCGGGGTATTGAAGAATCGCTGGCAGGCCGGGCGATTGCGCAGCAAAGGCTTTGCCAACCGCTCGATCAGCGTAGCCTGGTCGGTCCTCTCGCACAATCTATGGAAAGTGGCCAAGATGCTGGCCCAGCAAGATGAACTAAAAACCAAAGCGGCGGCCTAAATAAAGAGCGGAAAAGCAAGGACAATACTTTTTCACAGGCCTACTGTCGGCCCATACAAAGAAAACCAGGCAAACGGACCCCAAAACCAGAATCCTAACGTCATAGGAGAGCAAAGTCACCCCCTCCCAAAAGAAAATACCTCTAAAATGAACACTCTTCAAAATCCCCTCGCAAAAATCACCCTTTTGGGACAGCCTCTAGCCTAACAGGTTGTTGTAAAACGCACTATTGAGTCGTCAACAGGCCGTTATGGGCCGAAGGTGGTGTGTTTTTCAACAACCTGCTAATGAGAGGACGACCACTAACAGCGACCGTTTTGCCTTCTCGATTATGGACAATTGAAGTGGACGGGGTTGTTTGGACAATTTTGACGTGGGATTAAGGTGGAAATCGTGTTCATATTATTTTTTAAAAATATATTTTGTCCTTAGCCAAAGACGGGCACGCAGGTGCCCGCAAGCTGTATTGGCGGGGAGGTTGGTTTTGCTCCGATTGCATGGACTTCGGCCGGGGTCCGGTAGCCCAGGGCTTGGTGGGGGCGCAGGTGGTTGTAGAAGTCCAGGTAGCGGGCTATCCCTTTGATCGGACCCCATCTTTGCTACCACTTTAAGTGAGAGTATTTCCGTAGGTTTGATATCGTAGGTTTTGTAGGGGGTGGCGGAATGAGGCCGTAGGCCGAATGGAGCCAGCCGCTGCTTTGTTGATTGTTCGCCAGAGTCTGGCAAATGTATCGGGGGATAGAAAGCCTAATCGGCTGTGGGGATGTCCCGCGTTATATCGCTGTCGCCATTGTTCGATCACCACACGCGCTTCGGTCACGCTCAGGAACAGTTCCTGGTTGAGGCATTCATCGCGCAGACGATTGTGAAAGGACTCTATATGTCCATTTTGCCAAGGGCTTCCTGGGTCAATGTATACGATGTCAATCTTCTGGCGCTGCAGTTTCCCTTTGACTTTTGGGGCTATAAACTCCGATCCGTTGTCCGAGCGGATGCACTGGGGTTTGCCGTTGTCCTTTATGGCTTCGTTCAAGACCTCCACCACGTCGGCACTTTTCAGTGAGCGCGCAACCTTAATGGCCAGGCATTGACGGGTATGCTCGTCGATCAATGTCATGAGCCTGAGCGGACCACCCCGATCGGTGCGATCCGCCACGAAGTCCCAACTCCATACATGGTTGGGCCGCACAGCCCGTGTCGGGGAAGCCGTAGATTGACCCTGCCTACGGCGGCGCTTGCGTGGCGGGCGCACACCTAATCCTTCGACACGACGCATTTTCTGGACAAATTTGCGACTCACTTTCCAACCTTCATGGCTCAACAAAGCGCGGATTCGACGATAGCCATAGCGAGGATGTTTCTTCGAAAAGGCAATGATGCGTGCCACCAGTTGATGCCTATACTCAGTAGCTTCCTTGGGTTCATACTGGTAGGTTGAGCGGTGCAACTCGAAATATTTACAGGCCCGACGCAGCGAGCACAGCCCTCGGGCCCATACATGCTTCACCGCTTCCTTCTTCTGCCTCGGGCCTACCATTTTTTTGCGTTCACCTCCTTGAGCACCCGATTTTCCAGCATCTGCTCGGCTACTATCTTTTTTAACTGCGTGTTCTCGCGCTCCAGCTCCTTCAGTCGCTTAGCATCACGCAACTCCATGCGACCATACTTTTTTCGCCAACGATGGTAGCTTTGAGGACTGATATTGTGGGACCGACAGACATCCTGGATGCCTTTACCTGCGTCCACTTCGCGCAGTATCGTTATGATTTGTTCAGGTGTGTATCTTTTTTGTTTCATATGTCTTTCCGGTAATTTTCACAGAAAGACTCTCACTGGCAATGGCCGTGTTTTTGGCGGTCACATCACCTCGGCACCTGTGCGCGGCAAGTGTTGCACGAACTGGAAAATCTACGCTCAATGGACGTGGTGGCGCCGCTGCGAGGGGGACGCGAAGCGCGTTTACGGCTGGTAGGCAAACCGGAAAAACTCTGTGCCGACCTCCTCAAGAAAATGGGCCTAAAACTGCCCACCCGCCCAAGAATCATCTAGAATGTAGTGCAGACTAACGGCAAAAATTAATCCCGAATCCGCATAGATAAGCCCTTTAACTTTTTGAACTGTCGAAGATGGGTTAACGTACTATTATCGTCAAGCCGCTTAAAAACAATGGTTTACAGATGTGGGCTGATTTTTTTGACCCTACACACCTTTCGTGGTCCGGGCGAACGAATTCGTCAATGGGATCAAATCCTGGCCTGAGAAAATGGTGAAGCCGCGAACAATTATCCATTTGCCCAGACACAGAGTTGCATAAGAAATACTTATGCTGCGCATGTATATAATTAGAACAGCAATAAATAATAATTTAATGTTGACATAGCGTGATGCGAAACCAACGTATATAATAATTATCGCAGTTGTCCGGTTAACCTGAATTTAAAACTTTGTAAATCGTTAATTTTTATAAACTTGTGAGTTATTTTTAGTGTGACGCATTTGAACTTCCATCAATTTCACTATATTTTGGGGTATAAATTCTGTATCTTGTTGATCATGAATCAACAACGTATGGTTTTCTCCCAAATTTTTGACCTTTTGCATCGTGAACAGTTTCAACGATGCGTCAAACGCTATAGTGGGGACAAGCGTGTCCGTTCCTTTTCCTGCCGGGATCAATTCTTGTGCATGGCCTTCGCTCAATTGACTCGACGTGAAAGTCTCAACGATATCGTTACCTGTTTGTGTGCCCATAGTGACAAACTCTTTTCTATGGGCATTCGCAGTAATATCGCCAAGAGTACTTTGGCCGATGCCAATGAACAACGCAACTGGCGCATCTATGCGGACTTGGCATACGTGCTCATTAAAAAGGCTCGCAGGCTCTATGCCGATGAAGCGTTGGACTTTGAACTCGAAGAGACCGTTTATGCTTTAGACGCCACGACCATTGACTTGTGTTTGAGCCTCTTTCCATGGGCCCATTTTCGTACAACCAAAGCGGCGGTAAAGCTGCACACGCAGATCGATTTGCGCGGTTCGATTCCGACCTTTATCGAGATCACTCCGGGAAAAGTTCACGACGTAAACATGCTTGATGCCCTTGTTCTTGAGCCTGGAGCCTATTATGTGCTTGATCACGGCTATGTCGATTTTGCCCGCTTGTTTCTCTTTAGCGAAGCGATGGCCTACTTTGTCATCCGCGCCAAAAGCCATTTGAATTATATACGTTTGCGTTCCCTCAAAGTAGTCCACGGCAGTGGTGTTTGCAGTGACCAAGTAATTCACTTTAGAGGATTCTATGCCTCCAAAGATTATCCCCAGAAGCTCAGGCGTATACGCTTTTACGATGCAGATAACGGTAGGCATTTCATCTATTTGACCAATAATTTTACCCTTCCAGCCTTGATTATCTGCCAGATGTATAAAGGGCGTTGGAAAATCGAATTGTTTTTCAAGTGGATTAAGCAGCACTTACGGATCAAAAAATTCTTTGGCACTTCGCCCAACGCAGTAAAGACGCAAGTATGGATTGCCATCAGTGCTTACGTGTTGATGGCGATCCTAAAAAAACAGTGGCAATTGGAATTGAGTCTTCACCGAATATCACAGGTATTGAGCTTGAGCGTTTTTGAAAAAGTCCCTCTCTATGAACTACTTACAAAACCGGATCACAGCAGTGCGAGCAGCGATCACTCTAACCAGTTGACCTTCAACTACTTTTAACCGGACACTACTGAATAATTATAATTATTTATTACCTAATGTGATATCTAGATATGTATATTAAATATGTATATTAAATTTTTATTTGTATTTATCGCAGGAATATTGGGGATGTGGAGTGTTTCCGGTGCCGCAGAGATACGCGGACGGGTGATGGATCCTGACGGGAAGAGCTACCTGCAGGGAGCGGAAGTAAGATTGGGGGAGATTGGGAGAACCGTACAAACTCAGAGAGGGGGTAGTTTTGTTTTTAGAGGTATAGATCCGGGGAAATACCTACTGGTAGTGAAATACATAGGATATTCGAACCACACCCAATGGGTGGAGATCAGCGCTGAAGAAGAGAAATTGTCGGTTTTCGTGACTATGCCGAAGGAGCAGATACTTGAATTGGAAGGGTTTGAGGTAACAGGAACAAGGACTGGCCAAGCGAAAGCCTTCAATCAGAGGAAGTCCGCTTCCAATTTAACAGAGATTATTGCTTCGGATGCATTCGGCCAATTCGTCGACCGCAACCCGGCAGAAGCTCTTCAACGAGTCGTTGGTATTTCGGTGCAGGAGGACCAGGGAGAGGGCAAATTTATCATTATGCGTGGAGCCGATCCGTCCCTCAATACAATCGCTGTGGACGGTGTGGTCTCGGCGACACCTGAAGAAGATGGACGATCCACCGGATTGAATATCATATCAATCGATCAGTTGGAAAAAATCGTAGTTCAGAAAACCTGGCTGCCCGATAATTGGGCGCATTTTATAGGCGGTTCGGTCAATCTGGTCACCCGGAGCGCCCTAGACCGGGAGGGATCATACATCGGGTTTGAATACGCGGGGGGGCAATATGAGGCTTCTGAAGAGAGCAGCCGCCGGTTGAGCGCCACCTATAGCAATTCGTGGGGGGAGAAGAAGAGAATCGGTCTTTCGCTTTCGTTTGACTGGAGCGAAGATAATCGAGGTTCGGACACTCTCAATGTGGATGGCTGGAATCCTGATGCCAACCCGGAATTGAAATCGCCGAAACAGGGATTTGTGCTCGAGGGGATGCAACTTGAAGACTTCCTTATCAAACGAGAGCGGATAGGAATCAGTTCCAAATTTGAATTTGAACTCAATGAAAACCACCGCTGGTTTGCCTCGGTTTCGTATAATCAGTTTGATGATGACGAGGTATTACAGGAAACCCACCTCAACCCGACCAACTCAGGGGAAGCCTACACCGGAGCGGCCACTCTGACGGAGGAGCGCGCGCTGGCCCTGGGCTATGACTTGAACGATCCTGAAATCAAGGCCCGGGTAGAGGGGGGCAGTCTTGAAGAGCGCCGACTGTCCCTTGATGAAGCCATTCAACTGGGGACGATTGCCTACGATGAAGAATCCCAGACTTACACTTCAATTGACCAGGAGAGCGATGCCCAGAAGACCCTGCAAACGACGGTGACCGAAGACAGTATCCTGACCTACCAGGCTGGAGGCGAGCATCAGCTTTCGGACGCTCTATCGATCGATTATATGGTTTATCGATCGGAGGCTGATAAGAACTGGAATGAGCGCCAGCTTCAACTTGAAGCAGAAGATTTTGATTTAAGAATGATGGTTGTGGACGGGCGGCCGGTCATAAGAGATAAAGGTGATAAACTGAGCAAAACTGAAATATACCGCATTTCGGATAATGAGGGCTTCAATTCGAATCTGGGCTCAATTGAGAACAACTTCTTCATGAGCGACGATAAACGGTCGGGGGCGAAAATCAATGTCGAACTGGAAAGTAACTGGTTCGGGCTGCAATGGAAAACGAAAGCGGGTTGGGCGGTCGATATTCGCGACAAGGCATTCATTAGAGACTTCAATCAATTCAGCCGGGTGGATACAGGTGGCCAGGGCGTTCTCACGCTTGCCGATGAGCCTTTTTTCGGGGGGGAGCTTTCCGGATTTCTTCCTGATTATGGCGATGCTGAGGATTACCCGTTCGGCCCCCAGTTCGATGCGGCGGCAACACAGGCCTTTATTGGCGACTCCGGTGATATTAAGTTTGTTCAAACCGACGATGACCTGACCCTGGCTATAACCGATGCGATCCTGAAAAATTTTGAAGCCGAAGAAAATATTACGGCCGCCTATCTGATGCAGACGCTGAACTGGAAAGACTGGGAATTCATCGTCGGCTTTCGCTGGGAACAAACGAAAAACACATTCACCACGAATAGAGTCAATACGCAGCGGGATGAACTCCCCGAGGATGTTCAAGCGGTTTTGCCGGCTTCATTCCAGTTTATCCAACCGAGATTCTGGAGTAGTTTATTCAATAATTTTGGAGAGGAATCCGTAATCCGAAGCATTAAGAGCGAGCGCACCTATGATAATGCGCTGTATGCCTTTCACGTTAACCGTCGAATTGGAGACAACTGGGTAGCCCGGGCAGCTATTACGAAGACGATTGCGCGCCCCAAATACACGGATCTGGTTCCGCGGGAAATCGTCGATATTTCGGGCGCCCGGTTCACAGACAACGCGGAGCTTCCCGCCTTTGAATTGAAACCGATGACATCGGTTAATTTTGATGCTTCGGTCAGTTACTATTTCAAGAGTTTCGGCCTGGTCAGCGTGGCCGTTTTTCATAAGAAACTCGACGGCCCCGTCTACGATGAGATCCGGACTCTGGGTCCGGCTGATCCTCTTGCCCAGGAGTTGACCGCACGCTATTTCTCAAACCCGTTGGAGTCGCCTGAATGGAATACCGAGCGCAAGACCAATGCAGGTTCCGGCACGCTTACGGGGATGGAGATCAGCTTCGAAAAACGTTTCACCAAACTACCCTCCCCCTTCGATGGGCTGGGGCTGCAAGCAAACGCCACCTTTATTGATTCCGAGGTTGAACTGTTGGCGGAGCAAAGAGAGGGAGAAAAAGTCCCTCTCTTCCTCCAGTCCGATAAAATAGCCAACGTCTCCCTGTCCTATGAGAAGTATAAGTTTTTTGTCAGATTAAGCTGGGTCTTCCGCGGAAAATACCTGGATGATTCGATTGTGGCCGGTGATTTAATAGTGGATCTTGAAAACAAACTGAAACTTCCGGCCAACAGCCTGGATACCTGGGTTAACGATTTCTCGCGTTTGGACCTCCTGGTGGAATACCGCCCCTTCGACTGGATGGTACTGTTTCTTGAGGGTGCCAATATTTTGAACGAGCCTTTGGAAAAATTCCATGGCGTTCCTTCGCGGCTTGCTTCCATCCAATTCACCGAGCCCTTGTACTTTATCGGAGTAAAATTTTCTCTCTAGCCTAAACTTAATCTAAACCCAAAATCATCATGAAGCAAAAAAAGTTAAAAATTAATCATCTGCTTGGTCTCGCCGCCATGCTGATCAGTCTTGGATTCAATCCGAATCTAATTGCACAAGTAGTAGTCTTCTCGGAAAGCTTTGAAACCGACGGAAGCGCGGCCACCGGCGATGGCCGCTACACGGTTGAAAACCCAAGTGACGATGGAGAAAACGACTATTTTAATCGCCGCGAGGAAACTTCCATCGGGAACCTTGTCCGCGGAGGCGCCATCGACGGAGATTGGTTCTGGGGCGCCAGGGATATGGATGGCGACGGCACCGCCGTTGGTGACCTGCAAGCGGACGAAGGACGGGTCACCTGGGAGCCATTCAGTATTTCCGGTGTTGCAAATTTTGTGCTCACAGCGGCCTTCGGTCAGATGGCCAATGAAGTCGAGTTTGATAACGTAATAGCGCTGCAGTATAGAGTAGATGGAGGAGAATGGCTGACGATGGGAGGTTTTCGCGGGACTTACACGAACTCCCCGGGACGGTTTTTTGTCGGGGATTTGCGCACCTTGCCTCCGAACACAAACCCTCGCGTGACGCGGACATTCGTCGAGTACTCGTGGGATATCTTTGCCATCGGCGATACGATGCAGTTCCGCATCTTCGTCAATGCCAACGGAAGTACTGAAAATTATGCTATCGATAATATCGTTATCACCGGCCAATCCGGTTTGGCCTCCCTCGGTCTTTCGACCAGTTCGCCTACCTTGCTGGAGACTTCCGGAGCCGGCGGATTTACGATCGATTTCAACTTGGACCAGGCGGCCCCCGCCGGGGGATTAACCGTGAGCTTATCCGATTCGGATGCCGATGACAGCGAGTTGGATATCCCTTCCGAAATCGTTATACCTGAAGGGCAGACCAGTTTCAGCCTTCCTGTCGATGTTATAAATGATGGACGATTCGATGGCGACGAACTGGTTTTCATCTTTGTTGCTGCCCCCGGCTTTGCCCGCGAAGCGCCGCAGGTAACCATACTCAATTTTGGGAACAAGCCCAACCTTGTTATGACCGAGGTTTATCCCACGCCGAATCGGGATTTTCCGGAAACCGATTCCAACCAGGACGGCGTTGCGCATAACACCAATGACGAGTTTGTTGAAATTGTTAACCTGGAGGATTTCGCGGTCGATGTCTCGGGATGGCCCGTGACGGACAATCTGGGCCCCCGTCACATTATGCCCGAGGGCACGGTCCTGAACCCAGGACAGGCGGTTGTCGTCTTTGGCGGCGGTGACCCCACGGGTGTTTTCGGAGGCGCCATTGTGTTGACTGCCTCCACCGGCAATATCGGCCCGAGTACTGAGGGAGATACGATGACTCTGGTGGCCGGCGGAGTTGGCGGCGCTCCCGTTACCAGCTTTACTTACGAGGGTGAAGTCGGGACGAGTGAACGCTCCGGGGTCCTCGCCAACGAGGTAGACGGCGCCGTCGTGGATATCCAAACCATTACCGGTGAAGGAGGCGCGATCTTCACCCCGGGGGTTCGCAACGATGGATCGACCTGGGAAGACTTCACGAATAAAGTAATCCTCAATGTCCTCGAAGTTACCGTCACTGAAGATGGCGACGCCATCACCGCGACGTTGACCTTGGAAAGTGCTGGTAGCGAGCTGATCAACATCTTTGTCAGTGGGAAAAATGCTGATGAAGTGACTATCGAACCATCATCCCTTACGGTAACAGAAGCGGGAGCGACGATCACCATTACGCCAGTCAATGATGGTGTTCTCGACGGCGATCGCCTAGTGCGTCTGTTTGCCGGCGCCTCAGGGATATTCCCGGATGTGGCGCGTCTGACCGTTACCGATGTGAGCGAGGACACTTTCGACCTAGTGATCAATGAGGCTCTCTCCTCTGTGGTCGGAACCGGCGCGGACCCCAATAACAATGGTATCATTGAAGAACCGGTCGCGGATTTATTCATCGAAATCGTCAATGCGTCCGATAGCCAGGTCAACTTGGGCGACTGGCAATTGGACGCCTATTATGATGTAAATCTTAGAGGCGCTGAACTCGTGCACGTCTTCCCCAATCCCACTGTGCTTGCGCCCAATGGATCGATTGTTATTTTTGGCGACGGAGATGTCGCCGCGATGAACGCAGCCCCCCCTGAGATTTTTGGGAACGCGCTCATTCAACTCGCCAACCGTGGAGGAAATGGTGTCAACCTTCCCACCGGTGACGGAGGAATCATTGCCTTGAAAACGCCGTTTGGCTTCGAAGAGGACACTGTATCCTACAATATTGATATTGCCGATCAAAGCATGAGTATAACGCGCGATCCGGATATTACGGGTGATTTCGGCGCTTTGCATTTTGATGTTTCTACTGCATTCGAGTTCTTTTCTCCTGGACGCAGGCTCGATGGCACAGCCTTCCCGGGCAATGGAGCCATCGCACTGGACGTGTTCGGCGGCGTCGATATTACCGGGTTCCCGGGATGGAAGGCCTCCTCCTGGTATCTGAACTACAATGTGGATTTCCTGCCCTGGATTTTCCACGACGAGCACAGCTGGCAGTTTCTCGATTCAGGCAGTACTGTGGATGTGATATTCTTATTTGATCTGGGCTTAAACAACTGGATATTTGTAAATGAGGCCGCTTATCGGTGGATATACCTTTTCGGGCCCGAAATAGGCTGGATCTTTACCTTCAGCGACAACACGCCCGGCAGTCGTTTTTTCCAAAGGCTCGACGATGGCAGTCTGTTCAGCGTCCCTGCTGGACTGCCAACAAATTAAATTAAGTCTTGGGTTAGCATATAGGTATGCACTGAAAAGGTGGGCACGCTACATGGCGTGCCCGCCTTCTCTTCTGCATTAAATACAACTGTGTAGAATTATTATATTTAAGAAAACCACTCTCTTTCATTTATTCGTATTCCTCTACTTTGCCGCAGGAACCCAAATTCTGCTGCACGGGCAAGATGCAGACCTTGTGCCCGGCGCTTCCGATGGAAGTTATCACTTTGTTATATTGCCTGACACACAATATTACTACGGCGATCAGGGCCCCGGAAATTTTGGCAAATGGCTCGCGCAGATGAATTGGATCCGTGATCACGCCGAGTCGCATAACCTAAAATATGTCTTGCACCTCGGTGATATCACCGATCAAGCCGATCATTCATCAACGCATTTGACGCAATGGGGAAGGGCCACTAGCGCTGCCAACGGAATCATGGACAAAGTACCGATGTCTCTTGTCACGGGAAACCACGACGGCCTAGATAACAGCCGGACATCGCTCTTTTCGAATCCCGAGTATTTTGGCACAGGCAGCGTCTATGCAAATCAGCCGACATTGATCGAAACAATGGAGCCCGACAAGTGGGAAAACAGTGTCCATCGTATAGAAATCGAAGGGCGATTCTGGCTCATCATTTGCTTCGAATGGGGTCCCCGGGATGAGGTGATTGCCTGGGCAGACGATGTATTGAACCGGTTTCCCGATGATTACGCCATTTTGACCACGCATGCTTATTTATTTCGAGATAGCAGCCGATTTGACTGGGATTTACTGGGCTCTCATGATAGGGAAGACAGGCAAAGGGGTAACCCGATCGGTTACGAAGCGCTGAATGGAGACCCGGATGGCGCTAACGATGGGCAGTTGATATGGAACAAACTGATTCGAGATCATAGCAACGTAAAACTGGTGCTCAATGGACACGTCAGCCGCAGTGGGCACGGCAGGCGGGTATCGATCAATGATGACCGGCATTTTGTGCAACAACATCTGGTCAATTTTCAGCACTGGAGTGGTGATGGAAATGGCAGGATGCGCCTGATGGAGTTCAATCCGGCCAGCGATATGGTTCAGGTAAAAAGTTTTTCACCGTTTTCCGGTGAAATTCTCAAAGGGCCGGATCTGGAATTTGCCTTTATCTTTTCTCTATCCACCCGGCCGCTCAAGACCCACTACCGCGAGGCTTTGCAGGAACTCAATCCGGTGGCCGCATTCAGACTACTGGGAGAGGATGCGCGCCGACCTTTGATCAGCCAATTCCCAACATGGGAATTGGCACAGACAGAGGGCTTCGCCGCCGATGATGCCTCCCACTTTCAATCTGACAGTCGCATCCATTATCAAAGCAGTCAAACAACCACAGATGCCTGGACTGCGCTCTTTTGGTTTCGTTCAGATAGTGCGGAAGAAATGATTCCGCTTCTGCGCATTGGCGGGGAATCCGGGGAGACCTTGTCAGTTCTGGCCGACACCAGCCCGTTCATGCTTATCCCTTTGGATACCAGCTATTCGCAGTCAGAATTCGAGGAAAGCTCTAATCGATTGACGGTGAAGATGGAGCCTTCTCAGTGGCATCACCTCGCCCTCAAATATGAAGAAGGACAATTGATGCCAATCCTCGACGGTGAAGTCCTGTCCACCATCGATTTTCCAGTTGCCGAAGTCAGTAGTTTTACTCTTGGAGATTTCGCTGATGACTCGGTTGAAACGGATGCCGAGTGGAATATGGTGGATTTCTCCTACCATGCACGGGCACTTTCGACCTCGGATATCGAATGGCTATGGCGTAGCGCTTTCTGCCAGACGATTTCCGGTGAAGTAATCCTTAATGAAGGGTTGAACCCTGTGCCTTTGATAGAGGTTCAACAGGATGGCTATCCTGGTTTTGCATTGCGCTCGGAAACTGGTGGCGAAATCTTATTTGGCACCGCGGAAACGAGCATTTATCGAATACAGGACGAACCAGGCGCATCGCGCGATCCCCATAGTCGCTATTTGCGTATGCCGCGAACTCTGGAATACAGTGAGGGCATTTTGCTGACCACGCCTCAGGTCTCCGATTCCTCCAATCCTGGCGTAGCGCCTCCCCCGGTACAATTGAAAACAAGCAACCGAATCGAGGGAAAGTATTTCGGAAGCAGTTATGCGACGACGCAAATGAGCGTCCTGAACGTTCCCTTACCTTTTCCAAATAATGGGTCGTTCGTGAAGCTGAATTCAACGTTCTTCCCTTTTGCCAGTGATCGGAAAGGCGGTTACATCAACGAGTCAGCTCAATATCTCTATGGACAGGAAGATGTGATCGAAGAAGTCGCAGTAAGCAGGCTTGGAGGGGGAAGATATCGTCTCACTCCGCCGGAAGCCTGGAACCCCTTGACGCTGCTCGGCCAGTCCTCCGAGCAAAATACCCGGATGACTGTTCAACCTGTCGAAAGCGGATGGGAAGTGACCATCCACGAGACAGACCAGCAACCGTCTTCCGGCAGAGTGCCTTTTGCCTTTGTCTTCCTTCCTAAAGATGTCCCAGGAGTTCGATCCGGTTGGTTTGACCCCGCCGATTCCGCCGGCCAAGGCTCCCCTTGGGAAAAGACGGGTACCGGATCCTATCGGTTCACGGTGCCATTGGAAAACGGGCCGCGCGGTGTGCTCCAGATTACTCCTGGCGCTACCGCTGGAGGCGAGGCGCCCCTTTTTAAATTATATTCATCGGATGAAGGGGTTTGGGAATTAACATTCGAGATAAATGGCGAGACGATTGACGTTCCATTTGCCTGGGCTTGGATTTCATTGGAGGCGGGCTATCCAGTCAAGGCAGCGCCTGCGGACGCCCGCGTTTTGGAAGCCCTCGAAGACGCCGCGTATGGGGATTTGGGATGGTATTTTAGTGAACGTTTATCCTGGATATTCGTAGATTCAGATTTCTGGCCCTGGGTATGGAGCCCTGGTTCCGGCTGGCTCTTTCTTTTTTTGGAAACGGCCCCTGCGGATGACTTCTGGTTCTTCGAGTGGGCAAGTGGCGCATTTCTCTATGTCGACCGAGCAGTTCCCTCCTGGGCCTGGTCAACGAAGGATGGTTGGATTCCCTGGCCCCTGGAATCCTTAAACTAATTATATGAAGCATAGTTATATTTAAATTATGAACGCACATTTCATTGGGAGGACCACGCTCCTTATCCTGTGGTATATTTTCCCGATGCTCGTGATCGGAGCGGGGAGGGAAATCTCTTCCGATCCTCAACCGCAGTGGTGGAAGGGTAATCTTCACACCCACACTTTCTGGTCCGACGGTAATGATTTTCCTGAAATGGTGGCTGAGTGGTATCTTGACCATGGATATAATTTTCTGGCCTTATCCGATCACAATATACTCAGCCAGGGACAGAAGTGGGTTTCTCTGGAAAAGGCGGATCAAAGTTCAAACGGAGACGCCTATCCAAAGTATCTGAAACGCTTTGGTCATCATTGGGTGGAAACCCGCGGTTCGAGGGAAGAAGGCAATCTTGAAATTCGACTGAAGCCGTTAAGTGAATACCGGGCTCTGGTCGAGCAGCGTAACCGTTTTATCATGATTCAGGGCGAGGAGATCACGGATGGAGCCGATAATGGAATGTCGATTCATATGAACGCAACCCATCTCAGTGAGCTGATCCCTCCGCCCGGCGGCAAAACGGTCAAAGAAGTCATCGCAAACAGTTTGCGTCTGGTTCGGGAACAGAGTCATCGCCTTGGCCGGCCCATACTTATCCATGTCAATCACCTGAACTACAAATGGGGCGTCACGGCCGAGGACTTGGCCGGCATTATCGACAACCGTTTTTTCGAAGTCTGGAACGGAGTGGATGGTGATCATGATCCGGGCGATGACGAACATCCCTCATCCGAAGAAATCTGGGATATCGCCAATACCTTGCGCATGGTAACATTCAGTGCGCCACCCCTTTATGGGCTGGCCACGGATGATTCACATGATTATCACGGACACAAGGAGCGAGCGAAATCCGGCCGCGGCTGGGTCATGGTGCGCGCCCGCCACCTCACGCCGGAATCCCTCATCAAGGCTTTTCATCGCGGTGATTTTTACTCCTCCACGGGTGTAGTGCTGAAAAACATCGATTTCGATGGGGAGCGGCTGGCAATCGAAATTGAATCGGTCGAGGGCGAGACGTATACAACTCGTTTTGTCGGGTCTCGCCGGGGCGTTAATGTGGAGGGTGTTTCCAGGAGAGATGACGAGGGAAACATTATACTCACAACCCTTGATTACACCAGCAGCGAAGGGACGCAGATAGGAGAGGTATTCTCCGAGGTGACTGGAAATCTGGCGACCTATCGCATGGAAGGGGACGAGCTCTATGTGCGCGCAATCATTACTTCAGATGCTGAACCCGCTGTCCCAAGCAAGGAATTTCCGTATAAACGCGCGTGGACCCAGCCCGTCGGTCGGACGCGTTGGATCGAATCTGATTCGGGAAACTAAATGGAGGCAAACCGTCCGCCGAGAAAGAAATTCAATTATTATGGAGCTTACGTGATGAAGTTATTTTTAATAAGTTTGGTGCTCAGTCTGAGCCTTACGGCCATGGCTGTTGTTGATGCTGCTAATAATAAAAAAGTAAAAAGCGTGGAATTGCCAGATATGAAACCGGTGAAGCTTAAGGCCTACGGGCAATTGGAAGAGAATGCGCATCTCGAGCCTTCGGGCATGGTCAAGAGCCGGACGCATCCCAATCTCTATTGGACACTGAACGATTCGGGCGACGGAGCCCGCATTTTTCCGCATGACCGTAATGGAAAGCTCTATAATGAGAGAACCGAAGGGGTGCCTATATATGGCGCCTACAATGTCGATTGGGAAGATATGACGATTGATAATTACGGGCACATCATCGTCGGCGATATTGGTAACAATTCACAGGCCCGCCGCGATTTTACGCTTTATTGGGTGCTGGAGCCGAATCCGGTAACTACGCGGATCAACTTTTTGAAGAAGGTTTTCTTCACCTATCCGGATTATCCCGTCCCTTCAGAACTCCCGGCGAAAATGAGGAATTACGACAGTGAGGGAATCTGGTGGGCGAATGGAAAAGTCTATGTCGTAACAAAGAATCGGAGCGACTCATTGACGAGCCTGTATCGCCTGGACTCGGAAAAGCCTTTTGAGGTGAACACGCTGACTTATCTGGACTCGTTTGATGTCGGTGGAAGAACCACCGCGGCCGATACCACGCCGGATGGAACAAAGGTGGTGATTACCACGTACACGGCAATTTGGCTGTTCGAGGTCGAGCCGGGCAAGGACAACTACTTCGAGGGAAAGATTTCATGGCTTCCTATCGATACTTGGGTTCCGGGAGAAAGAATGCCATACGGTCAGAATGAGACCGTATGCTTTGATGGCGACAAGCTCATAATATCTTCCGGAGAAGGTGCGGAGGTGCCCATTGGAGGGACTTTGTATGAAGTGCCGTTGAGCGATCTCATCGTCGTGCAGGAATGGTCGTCCATTGGTGTCCTAGATAACTGAAATGCGGTATGATTTCGAATTTCGCATATTTAAATTAATTAAAAATTTGGTATCAATAAACGCCATGAGTCATTTAGCGGCAACAAGCATGGAACGGGAAACTCTCGAAATGACGGGTAGTTTGCAAGCGTTCATTGGAACGGACGAGGGAAGCATTCAAGCAATCGAAAATGATGCAAGATACCTTGACCATGTGTTGAACCTGACACTAAAAATCGATTCCTGCCGAAAGCTGCGCGATCACTCAAATTATCTTGGAGGGAGGGATCGGTTTAAGGATGTTATTGACACCTTTCTAGTACCAAAGGGGGAAACTCCCGCTGGTTTCCGCTTGAATTACGTTCTTGATAAAGACCGCGTTGTCCGCGTCGATCTGATCCGGGATATTTCCTACAATAAGAATGGCGAGAAGAGGCCAAGCAAGACCCTCTTCTCGGCGGATAGCGCGAATCCCTGCGAAGTAGCCACTGATTCCCTTTTCGCCATTTCCTCTATTACGCGGAGTCGGTTATTTCGCAAGTTGAAAACCATTCCGCAAAATAGGGTCAATTGTTTATATTGAAAGCGCTCTTTACGAAGATCCGATTCCGTATTATTTTATAGCTACCCAAATAGTAATTCGTAAACAATTGTTTTACATAAAATCTCGCCTTTTAAAAATAATTCAACCCAACTGGAGATTAAAGAAATGCCACTTTTAAGTTTAACACCCATGCTGTTGGAAGCGAGGCGCGGCGGTTACGCTGTGGGTGCCTTCAACCCCGTCGATTATGCCTCCATGAAGGCAATGGTGGAGGCCGCTGAAGAACTCGACGCCCCCGTCATCGTCCAGACATCCGCCAAAACGATCGTTTATTACAGCCACGAAACGCTGGTCGGATGGATGCGTGAACTGGCAGAAAGTTCACCTGTCCCCGTCGCCCTGCATCTGGATCATGGCAAGGACCTTGAAATGATCAAAAAATGCATCAAAACCGGATGGACCTCGGTCATGATCGACGCCTCCAATCTTCCTTTTGAGGAAAACCTGGCCCGTTCCCGGCAGGTGATTGAATGGGCGGCGGCCGTCGGTGTCGGGGTGGAGGCCGAACTGGGGGAGATCGTCGGAGTGGAGGAGGATATAGTCGTGGCCGAGGAGGACTCCCATCTGGCCGACCCGGATAAAGCGGAACGGTTCTGCCGGGAACTCGACCTGGGTGTTTTTGCCCCTGCCATCGGGACCGCTCACGGCTATTACAAGGGCGAACCCGATGTAAGGTTCGACCTCATCGAAGAAATATTCCGGCGTACGCAGACTCCGCTGGCCCTCCATGGCGGCACTGGCCTGCCGGATGAAACCATTCAGCGTTGCATAAAGCTTGGATGCGCAAAGGTAAACATATCGACCAACCTGAAGCACGCATTCATCGACGGATTCTGCGATTATCACCGGGACAATCCCAACGATTATGAGCCGCTGCGCGTCCTCAAGGGCCAATACGATGCCATGAAAGATCTGTTGAAAGCAAAAATTAAACAATTCGGCGGTGTCGGCAAGGCTGCGGATGTCAAAATCTCCGCCCAATGAAAGCGCTCATTTTCGATTGTGATGGTGTATTGGTCGATACCGAGCGCGATGGCCATCGCATCGCTTTCAACCGTGCCTTTTTTCATTTCGGCCTCAATATTGAATGGAGCGTCGATCTATATGGCGAACTCTTGAAAATATCCGGTGGAAAGGAGCGCATGCGCTATTTTTTCCAGGAAAATGGCTGGCCGGAAAATGCGACCGACCATGATCCTTACGTCAAAGATCTCCATAATGTGAAAACGGATCTTTTTATGCAAATCATAGAATCGGGGGAACTTCCCTTGCGGAGCGGTATTGCCCGATTGATCGACGAAGCGATTGAGGCAGGTCTCAAGCTGGCCATCTGTTCAACCTCGAATGAGCGTTCTGTTAATTTAATTGCCCAAAAGATGCTGGGCCGCGCCCGTTATGAAAGATTTGACCATATTCTGGCCGGGGACGTTGTCTCCCGAAAAAAACCCGATCCTGAAATTTACAATCTGGCCAAAGAGCGCCTGGGATTGCGCGGAGAGGAATGCCTGGTTGTGGAGGACAGTCGCAATGGCCTCCTCGCGGTCAAAGGCGCCGGCTTACGTTGCCTCATAACCACCAGCGCCTACACCGCCAAGGAAGATTTTTCCGAAGCCGATCTAGTCGTCGAGGAATTAGGCGATCCGCCAGAAAGAACGCTTTCCCTGAGTGAGATCAAAGAGAAATTATTCGGCCGATATAAGGCTTAAAAGTCCCCACATATGGCGTATGATCAATAGAGTGCAATTACTGGTTTTAATCCCATATTCGGTTATTGAATCAGTATCTGAAAATTTCACATAATATCCGGATTTAGACAACAGTTTGACTGCGAAAGGAATTTAAGTAAGTAAATGATTTTTATGGGAATTAGAGCAGTTTCTACGTGAACACCGGGGGAGAAATAAGAAGCGTGAATGAGTTAAAGTTAGCCGACGTAAAACTCGCATCTAAACTAGAGGCTGTCCCAAAAATATAAAGATTTTGTAGTCAACTGGATGACGTTTATAAAAATAGCCGGAAAGAGCATTTTTTTGCTCGCTCCGGCTAAAAAAGGGTTCTATAATTGCGTTAGCGAAAATCAATATAGCCCTTTCTATGAAAAATATAGCCATCCAATGCCTCCTGCGTCCAGCTTTAACTGTGGTCGACCGTTGCCTCGATTACGATAACTTTCGCGCCACCATCGAGCGTATCGACCGGCTGCTGATCGATTCGGAGGTGGAATCGCAGGGCGTTGATCTGGCCTTGGAAAGAGGCCAGCCAATGAGTGTAAAGGCCCGGCAAAAGCGGGCTAATTTTGCCCTCAAGGCGTTGCGTATGGAAACGCTGCGTTATCTGCTCGGTGGGATTTCGTTTCGGCATTTGTCGAGGGCTCTGGGCAGCAGCGATCTGTTGGCTGACTTTTGTCGTGTCCGCCATATCGACGGCATAAGGGGCATCTCCAAGAGCACCCTGGAACGGGCCTCGAAGTTTTTCAGCGAAGAGCAGTTGAGGGCCTTGCACCGGACCTTGACTGAGGTTGTGGGCGATGCCGATCTGGCCCGGCAGGTGGTGGGATTGGACAAGCCGATAGACACTACCATTTGCCTGCTCGACGGCACCTGTTTGGAGGTCAACATTCATTGGCCGACGGACTGGGTGCTGCTCAAGGATGTAGCGGGCACGCTGCTCAAAGCGATCCGGCTGATCCGTGAGAAGGCCGGTTTGCGCCATCGCATGCCGATCGAACCGGAGCCCTTGGCTCGGCAGATGAATCGGCTGTGCATACAGATGACCCACAGCCGGCGGCGAAAGGACAGCGCGCGGCAACGCAAGGGTATCTTGAGGCAGATGAAAAAGCTGCTCAAACGGATCGGGGAGCATGCCCGCAGTCACCGGGAATTATTGCAAGCCTGCTGGGAGCAAAGCGATTACAGCGAAAAACAGGTCCAACAGATCCTTACCCGGATGGAGCGCATGAGCGAGCTAATCCCGGTGGTCATCAAGCAAGCGCACGAGCGAATCATTGGCGGGCGCCAGGTGAAAAACGCAGAGAAAGTTTTGAGTGTTTACGAACCCGATGCGCAGGTGATTGTGCGAGGCAAAGCGGGCCAAGAGGTTGAGTTTGGCAACACCCTGTTTTTGGGTGAAAGCGTTGAAGGATACCTGCTGGACTGGAAACTCTACGGCAGCCGGACGCCAAGCGAAAATGAACAAATGCAAGAGAGTTTGCAAAGACAGAACCGCTTCAACCTAGCCGAACCCATAGCGGCCATGTGCGCGGACCGGGGATTCGCCTCCCAGCGGGCCCGCCGGCAGTTAGCCCAGGAGGGCATCTACGATGCGCTCTGTCCACGCGATCCGAAGCAGTTGAAAAAACGGATGGAGGAACCACACTTCAGGCAATTGCAAAAGCGCCGGGCCAGCACCGAAGGGCGGATCGGGGTATTGAAGAATCGCTGGCAGGCCGGGCGATTGCGCAGCAAAGGCTTTGCCAACCGCTCGATCAGCGTAGCCTGGTCGGTCCTCTCGCACAATCTATGGAAAGTGGCCAAGATGCTGGCCCAGCAAGATGAACTAAAAACCAAAGCGGCGGCCTAAATAAAGAGCGGAAAAGCAAGGACAATACTTTTTCACAGGCCTACTGTCGGCCCATACAAAGAAAACCAGGCAAACGGACCCCAAAACCAGAATCCTAACGTCATAGGAGAGCAAAGTCACCCCCTCCCAAAAGAAAATACCACTAAAATGAACACTCTTCAAAATCCCCTCGCAAAAATCACCCTTTTGGGACAGCCTCCAGTTACAGAGCCACTACCTGTTCGAGGAACACTTCTGTCTGCCCGCCCGGCCCAACGAAAACGGCGTGGTCGAGGGGATCGTGCGCTATGCCCGAGCCAACTTCCTGGTACCGGTGCCGCAGGTTCGGGACCTGGAGGAACTCAACCCCAATCTCCTCTTCCAGTGTTCCCACACTATCACCATGGCCATTGTATCGAGTTCACAATATTGTAACAAAAGTTGCTCCCATACCTTTTTGATTTTTTCATCGTGGCTACTCTCTCCATAAAGCATCTCGGCGTATGCGGTCATTGCTTCTGTGCCCTCTTTTACGACTTCGGCCTCCTCAAAAATGTCGATGCTTTCAAGAGTCGCGTATGGGTCTAGCACTTGGCCATTCTCCTCGCGGTGATAACGACGAAACCAGGGAATTTCGTATAGCTCCGGGTTATTCTTCCAAATGGCCGGCAACACCATTTTAAGTGATGTGGAACCCTTCATTATTGGATGAAAATAATTGCCCAAGGTTAATTTGCAAAGTTCGAGCACGGGACGTTGCCCGTTCACCTGCATTTGAAGCCAGTTGCGCAGATCATGCCCTCCAACGGCATTTTGGATACACTGCTCAAGAATTTGCTTCAATGTTGTGGTCTCATAGTCAGACCAAATAAGTAGCGTGCCGTTATCTCCAACAAAGTTGCGTAATGATTCCGCAAATTCGAGGTTGGGAACCTTTTTTTCCAAATTGAGCCACTCCCTCATGAATCGGTTCCTCTCCCGGTCTTGGCACGGTATGACAGCTCCACTGAAATGCCATCAACTCGAACGGTCGCATCCCCCTATGATAGGGAACGGCCGTCCGGAACGTTTCGAAGTCAATGAAGTGGAGTGGATATTCAATATCCATCATCACTTCCCTCAGCGCTGGATTAATCCACTCTTGATTCAGCCCTGTGTATTCGACCTGGATTGCTCTGCGAGCCCCCATTGTTCCCATGAAATAGTTTTTCGGCAGATCGTCGAAGGATACAAATCCATCAGCGATTCTTTGATCGACAAGCCGTTCTCCGTCCTGCTTCAACCGCCCCGCCTGATAGAGATCGAGAAGCCTCGGGTGCACATCCGCCAACTTCCCCCAACAGTCGCGATACCCACATCGCCCATCCATGCTGATTTTAGAATACTCGCAATCCCGGCATTTATAACCTAACTTGACAGATGGTTTGGTCAGCTTCTCACCCACATATTGCAACAGCCTATCGGCAAAAACAACTACCTCATCCCAAAGCTCGGCTACTTCATTGTTTACCTTGAACAGGATTAAAAATTCGTCATCCCGGACCAAGCTTTCATCCTCCAAGAAATCAACCTCTACGATTCTATCATTTTCTGGGGCCCTTCGGACCTTGAATTGGGTCAGGAGGCCCTCGATATCCGTCGTCTTCGCTTTGTCCGGCAACAAGAGGTAGGAGTCCACAGACGAATTCGGATAGGCTGTTTTCAAAACATATGTTTGAAACGCCACGTCTTCAATATACTCCCGCCATCCCGTTTCAATACCCCCTCTTTTACCACGGAACAAATGCCCATTTTGGTAGGCACTGGAGTCCCCGGATTTCGATTTCACTTCGATCAGATCAAAATGACTGCCCCTTTTAATTAGAGGCTGTCCCAAAGTTATAACCATTTGTTTTACAGTAAGTTAACTTGTTTATAAAGCTGTCATAAAGACCGTTTTTAGGGGATTTTGGGCAATTTCGATGTCTATAACACCGTCAGCCTTTCTCTTGTTTTGCATATTCAAATACAATTCTACCATAGACCTCTGTCTGACGCGATTATATTTATAACGAATAGAGGCCTTATACAGCGTTTTTGACGGAATTGAATGACTTACGTTCCCTTACAGTTCGGAGTCGAATATCTCAATTCGCAAAATTCGGGTTTTTGGGACAGCCTCTAACTAGAGGCTGTCCCAAAAATATAAAGATTTTGTAGTCAACTGGATGACGTTTATAAAAATAGCCGGAAAGAGCATTTTTTTGCTCGATCCGGCTAAAAAAGGGTTCTATAATTGCGTTAGCGAAAATCAATATAGCCCTTTCTATGAAAAATATAGCCATCCAATGCCTCCTGCGTCCAGCTTTAACTGTGGTCGACCGTTGCCTCGATTACGATAACTTTCGCGCCATCATCGAGCGTATCGACCGGCTGCTGATCGATTCGGAGGTGGAATCGCAGGGCGTTGATCTGGCCTTGGAAAGAGGCCAGCCAATGAGTGTAAAGGCCCGGCAAAAGCGGGCTAATTTTGCCCTCAAGGCGTTGCGTATGGAAACGCTGCGTTATCTGCTCGGTGGGATTTCGTTTCGGCATTTGTCGAGGGCTCTGGGCAGCAGCGATCTGTTGGCTGACTTTTGTCGTGTCCGCCATATCGACGGCATAAGGGGCATCTCCAAGAGCACCCTGGAACGGGCCTCGAAGTTTTTCAGCGAAGAGCAGTTGAGGGCCTTGCACCGGACCTTGACTGAGGTTGTGGGCGATGCCGATCTGGCCCGGCAGGTGGTGGGATTGGACAAGCCGATAGACACCACCATTTGCCTGATCGACGGCACCTGTTTGGAGGTCAACATTCATTGGCCGACGGACTGGGTGCTGCTCAAGGATGTAGCGGGCACGCTGCTCAAAGCGATCCGGCTGATCCGTGAGAAGGCCGGTTTGCGCCATCGCATGCCGATCGAACCGGAGCCCTTGGCTCGGCAGATGAATCGGCTGTGCATACAGATGACCCACAGCCGGCGGCGAAAGGACAGCGCGCGGCAACGCAAGGGTATCTTGAGGCAGATGAAAAAGCTGCTCAAACGGATCGGGGAGCATGCCCGCAGTCACCGGGAATTATTGCAAGCCTGCTGGGAGCAAAGCGATTACAGCGAAAAACAGGTCCAACAGATCCTTACCCGGATGGAGCGCATGAGCGAGCTAATCCCGGTGGTCATCAAGCAAGCGCACGAGCGAATCATTGGCGGCCGCCAGGTGAAAAACGCAGAGAAAGTTTTGAGTGTTTACGAACCCGATGCGCAGGTGATTGTGCGAGGCAAAGCGGGCCAAGAGGTTGAGTTTGGCAACACCCTGTTTTTGGGTGAAAGCGTTGAAGGATACCTGCTGGACTGGAAACTCTACGGCAGCCGGACGCCAAGCGAAAATGAACAAATGCAAGAGAGTTTGCAAAGACAGAACCGCTTCAACCTAGCCGAACCCATAGCGGCCATGTGCGCGGACCGGGGATTCGCCTCCCAGCGGGCCCGCCGGCAGTTAGCCCAGGAGGGCATCTACGATGCGCTCTGTCCACGCGATCCGAAGCAGTTGAAAAAACGGATGGAGGAACCACACTTCAGGCAATTGCAAAAGCGCCGAGCCAGCACCGAAGGGCGGATCGGGGTATTGAAGAATCGCTGGCAGGCCGGGCGATTGCGCAGCAAAGGCTTTGCCAACCGCTCGATCAGCGTAGCCTGGTCGGTCCTCTCGCACAATCTATGGAAAGTGGCCAAGATGCTGGCCCAGCAAGATGAACTAAAAACCAAAGCGGCGGCCTAAATAAAGAGCGGAAAAGCAAGGACAATACTTTTTCACAGGCCTACTGTCGGCCCATACAAAGAAAACCAGGCAAACGGACCCCAAAACCAGAATCCTAACGTCATAGGAGAGCAAAGTCACCCCCTCCCAAAAGAAAATACCACTAAAATGAACACTCTTCAAAATCCCCTCGCAAAAATCACCCTTTTGGGACAGCCTCTATTATAGTGAAGTATGAACTTCCATTCTCACCAGTATGGGAGCCAAACTCAATTTTACCTTTTATATGTTTTTTCACTATCATTATTTTTTGGGTTCGATTGATTGCATTGGAAAAACTTTTCCCCTGGGCGGAGGGAAAGCGTTGTTTCTGTCTATTCTTTGTTGCCGCCTCTTTATTGCCGACTGGTCTCCGGCAAGCCGTTTACAAGATGATTTTCCCGGCCACTTCATTATTCATTGAGTTTCGGTATTAAAAACCTTGTTCGTTTATAAGCAGAAGTTGAAAAATAAATTCATATCGGTATAACCGAAGCATAGGGAAACGGCTCATTAACTTGCTCCACCTGCCAATGCATCATCCAGCGCCGCTTGCACCGCGGGCAGGAGTTCGATCATCTTGCGCAGACCTGCGGCGCGGATGAGTTCCCAGCGCGCGAATTTGCCGTTTGTCCCGTTGAATTGCTGAACGGCGCGATGAATCCGCCTGAGGGCGAATGTCTCCGAGGTTTCGGTGACTATTTCAATCATCGTTTTGGTGAGCGGCATTTTGTGCAGGGCATTTGAGAGGATGGCGCAATCTCCCATTTCTCGCCCAATGACGTTACGGGTGATACGGCAGAGTTTGCCGGGGCAAATGCTTAGTTGACGGGCAATTTCTTCAACCTGAATGACGAGTTTTTCGTCGCGCACGGCCCAGTCGACCATGGACCGAGGAGAGAAGGTCTGAGCGTGCGGGGGCAGGTGGTTTTTCAGCCACGAGCGGTCATGCTGGTATAACCAAGAGTAGATCCCGCGGTCGATGGTTCGAAGTTGTTTCGTACCCTTGTCCGGATATGCTTTGCGTAGGTTTAACCAAGCGGCCCGCTGGAATTTTACCGTATAAGTTTTCTTTCGCGCCCGAGGCGTATAGATTCCCTCTCTCTTGGTCGGGCGAACCCCCGGGCGTGGAAAGGACAATTCTTGGAAGTGCGCGTGCTGTTTTACTGTTTTCGGGTCAACGCCGAGGGTGGCGGCGATCTGACGCAGCGTGAGGCGCTCGTCGAGCCATAATTTCTTCAACCGTAATTCCCACTTTTTCCCGCGAGTGCGGACAAAATCTGGTTTGACTGCCGGTTTCTCCCAATGGTGCAGGCCATAAGTGTATGCGCATTCAGGACATGTGAAAATGCCGATGTCAATGCGCCGTTTGCGATCGTATTGGAGCTCATATTTCGTGATGGCCGGTTGCTTGAAATGCGGACAGACGGGATTCAAGCATAGCCATGGACCCTTTTTTTCTCGCCTCGCCGTTCCCAATGAACGGGCGCGGTCGTGGTAAAAGAAATGTTCTGGGGAGACCTGCAGAAAATTCATTAATAGCAAATGGCGTAATGGGGCCATCATGTTTCTCGAAGGTCTCAGCATGCGGGCGAGCCAGACATTTGATTTGTCCTCGTGAACGGGTGATTGGAACACATTTAGGATTTCGGCGGAAAAATGCTCCCGGAATTGTGAAATCAACTCACGGAGGCGGACGTATCCACTCTTTGTCGCCAGTGATCGCTGTTGCAACAGTTCGACGTAGCGATTACGAATGGATTCCAGGTCGGAACCCAAATCGGGATGAGACAAAATCCATTCGATGTCTTTGGCTAACTGCAGAAAGATATTGTCGGTTAAATTGTGGCGGTCGATCGGCTTCGTCGCGGTTATCAGTCCAGCGGTTTCCGCCGAAAAGAACCGGTGCCGAGTGGTTTGGGGATGAAAGCGGATGTCGGAGGTATTGAGAATGATCTCGTGTCTCGGACAGATCTCGACACCAGTCAATTGAAAGTGTCGGTGCCAATACGTTTCATCGTATTTTTCCAGGTTTTCGGTATTGCATATGGGACAAAACCGAAAATATCGGGGCGGTTTTACGCGGTTGGTACAGATACCGCACCGTGTGCGTACGGAGGCATCATCACTTGTTCGCATGAACCCTCGAATGGACTCCCTCGCGTTCGAATCGATGAATGGCGCGTAATACGGAAAGAGGGTATGATCGGAGATTATGCCATCCACGGTGTAGGCGTTTCCAGGGGGTAAGGCGCTGACGATTCTCTCTAGGTGATTGGGCAGGTCTACCACAGCGATAGCATGGCGGCGGCCGAACAGCGCACGCATTACCCCGCCTGTGGTGGGATATCGCATCCGATTGCTGAAGCGGACGCAGATGCTGTAGAAAAGCTCGTCCTGATAGGATGTTGGTAAATGCCCGATCATGCCACATCGTCGAGGAATTCTGCCGCTGATTTGATAAAACCTTTTGCCTTCAAGGCATCGAATGGAGAAAGCCCTTCCGCCTCACCATGAGCGACAACTTCCATCAGACTATCAGGCGGGAAGGTTCCCTTTTTTCGCTTGGCACGTTTGGAAATGCGTCGAGGCTTTTTGGGAGAACGTTTGACCGATGATTCGGGGCGAGCACTTGAGGTTTCGGTTTGAACCCGGTTTCTGGCTGCATGCGGACCGTTTGGACTGGCTGATGCTATTACTCTACCGGCCGCTACATTCCGTTGTTCCCTTTGAATTTCACGGTCGATTTCAACCGGGTAAACATCATTCAAAGAGCGCAGGGCCATGGTGTCTCCGGTTCTGAGGGCTCTCAAAACCGGTTGAGCCATTTTAAATGAGTCGACCGCTACCGAGCGGATTATTCCGGGCGTAATACATTTTTTGCCAATAGCATCCCATAGGAAATAACGCAAAACGGCTGGAATTGCTCTTGTTCGCCTGTTTCACTAGAAGCAGGTTACTATGAAAAAACAAAAAGCAAATCCAGCCAAATGCAAGGTGTGCGTTCTGCGACAGCTTTGCAATTTTATTCCGGGACATCTGGTGGCCAAGTTGGCCCGCCAGTATGGTGTCGATAAGAAAGCTCGCAGTTTCAGTCCATGGAGCCATATCGTTAGTTTGCTCTATGCTCAGATCACTCATGCTATTGGGCTTAATGATGTCTGTGACGGACTCGCTCATCACAGAGGGTTGCTGGCCAGTATCCGGGGGGCCAGCGCTCCCAGTCGCAACGGGCTTTCCTACGCCAACAAGCATCGCGATGCCGCGATGTCGGGAGAACTGTTTTGGTCGGTGCTCAAGCACTTGCAGTCGTTGTCTCCGGGGTTTGCGGGTGGTAATTTCAAGGGGTTTCCCCGACGTTTCAAACGTGTTATCAACATCGTCGATTCGTCCACTATCGGTTTGGTCGCCAACTGCATGGATTGGGCTAAACATCGTCGACGAAAGGCGGCCGCCAAATGTCACTTGCGCCTGGATTTGAAAAGTTTTCTGCCCCGGTTTGCCATCATCGACACGGCCAGGGACAATGACGCCAAACGAGCCCGTGAAATGTGCGCCGCCCTCAAAGCCGGTGAAATCGTATTGTTTGACAAGGCCTACATCGATTTGACCCACCTCTTTGACTTGTCATCGAGGGGCATTTACTTTGTCACCCGGGCCAAAAAGAACATGGCCTTGCGCTGTGTCAAGAGGCTGCTCAAGAAGCCCAAGGGCAATATTTTGCGCGATGATCTGGTGGTCCTTAAGAACAAAAAATCCCGTCAGGATTATCCCCAGCCGATGCGCCGGGTAACGGCATGGGTGGAGATTGATGGCCAGTGGCGAGTGATGGAATTTTTGACTAATAATTTGCAATGGTCGCCCCATACGATCAGCGAACTGTATCGCTGCCGCTGGTCCATTGAAACCTTCTTCCGCCAAATCAAACAAACGCTCAACTTGTGCGATTTCCTCGGCCATAGCGCCAATGCCGTGCGCTGGCAGATTTGGAGCGCTTTGCTGCTCTATGTGCTGCTCCGCTTCCAGGCCTGGTTGAGCCGCTGGGAGCATAGTTTTGTCCGCCTGTTCACACTTGTCAGAGGCGTGCTTTGGGATCGCTTTAACCTGCGGGACTTGCTCGATTTCTATGGGACAGCCGGTGGACGCTTTAGAATGCGAGCGACTCCCCAGCAGGCTTATTTCCCTGGGTTTGGTTGAAAACCTATGGGACAGCACAAGGTGGCAAAAGCAATAAAAGAGAAACATGTGATAAAATTTCAAAAATTCGATTCCCCCAAAAGTCAAAAACTCACATTGATTATCAATGTGTTACGAAGCTTGCCTCGCCCCTATGGGATGGTATTGATTTTTTGCCAGTAGTTATGGCTCGGACCTGTGCCAGCATAAACATTTTAACCGCGAAATCCAAAACACCTTGGGACTCGTCATAAAGAGTGCGGTTGAAATCATCGGTTAATGGAACTACATCTTGAGTGTACTGGTACCGCCATAAGGCCTTTAGAAAATACCGCCACTCCTCGTCATTACGCATCCTATCCCAGCGCATTTCTCCCTGGCCCGAACCGCGTCGGATCTGACGAAATTTAGCGGACAGCATGGGCTCGGCCTTATATGTGCCGATAAGAACGACGGGCAATCCGATGGTGTTGATCAGCTGGACGAAGAAATTCAGCATCTTCTCCGCACCGCCAGACTTGCTTACGCACAAATGTTGTATTTCGTCGATCACGAGCACTCCAATCGAATGAATTGAGGCAATTCGTGACATGGCGGGAAGAAGCTCATCTACGGTTTTCCTACGGCTACTAGAATATTCGTGATAATAGTCGGTTCCGAGAACGTGGTCCAAAGATTGAAAGAAATTCAGGCAAAGACCTTTTATCGAACCATCGAATGGACACGCTAGTTTCAGCCACACAACTTGGGTGCGATTGAAGGGGATTCCACGGTAAAGGCTGTGGTCGATGACCTGAGGATAAAGATCTAAGGTTTCCTCCGCGGCGGTCGTTTTGCCCCCGCCTGATATTCCGATTATTGTAAAACCATTGGCAGTAGATCGATAGACAGGTTTTGTGATCGAGGACTGGCGAGTTGCCTGAACACGACCCTCCAACTCCTTCCAATGATTCCTTGCCAATGGATTACGGGCCAGATAACCAGAACGGATCATGCGCGAGAATCTCTGTTCCAGCTCAATATGGATGGACATCGGAGCGAAGAATTGGAGCGTATTTGAAATCATGTGTAGACGCAAATGTCCCGGATAACTTCGATCTGCATCCGAATACTCAGGATAACTTGCCAGAGCGCGGCAGATCTCGTCCGGACTGAGGATTGGTGGTAGCGCTTCAATCAGCGGATTATCTCTATACATAGTGAGAATAGGATCACAGTAGGAGGCCAGTTCGCGCCTACCAGCAAATACTTCAAAAGGCGGAGGATCTTTCGGCATATTCATGAATTTTTCCACTGTTGTTCCTGATGAGTTACCAGCAGTTTCAGTTGCGACGGAGGCGGGGTATAAGATTCGACGTCAGGCTCATGCGACTTTCCTGGGTCAATATCTTCCATCAGTTTCTCTTCCTCTAACGGTTTTGTTAAAACAGCGAGTCGGCGTTCATGTTCACGCTCAAGTTTCCGATTGGCGCGAATTCCAGTGACACGAGCCCTATTGCTCTGTCCTGTTTGCGCGGTTTTTGTCTGTTCTGCGGCCGAAGAGACGATGGCGTCGGCCTTTGCTCGAAAATCGGTTTTGGATTGGCGGTCGCTCGTTGCTGCGAGTTCCTTTTGCATTTTTTGCACCTGAGCTTGCGCATGGAGTTCGACCCAGGCGCGTCCATGGAAGCGCTGGTCAGGATCCACAAGTTTGCATGCTTCGGGAGGTGTGTTGCCGTCCGGGCGAAGATAGATAAAATCCACGCTCCTAGGATCATAGGCGATGTCGATTTTCCATGTACCAGTGGTACGAGCGCGAACGAACCACCGTTCTTTAATAGCCCTTTCGCAGGCGTAGAAAACTTTTTTGAAGCAAATACCCTTTGATGTGACGGTGGCTTTTGCCGGGGGTAACAGGTTCATCCGCAGAAGGCTTGGATCCATTTGACGCAGATGCCCGGAAAGGTTATTGATGCCCCACTCCCAGAGGTTGATCGGCCGTGGTTCCAATTGGTCCGCCATCATTGATTCGTCCAATCGATAGTTTGTTAATAGCGACTGATTGTGTTCCAAGATAAAGTGGATGATGAGTTTAGTAAATTGGTGAAGGTCAAGAACAGCATCGAGGCGGTAATCCCGGTCTCCTCGCTCACGGTCTTTCTTTACGTGACCGGGAAGCCAATGAATGACGCAATCATTAACGGTTCGAAAGCTTCTCTCAACCAAACCTTTAAGATCGGCTCTGTAAGGGGGTGTATTATCCAATTTTATATTCAGACTGTTTATCAGAGTATCGGCCTTGGGACCCTCTAATTCGCCCCGGTCGGCAACGATGCACTCCGGGATGTGCCGACAGGGCCAATCCTCCCGCGAAATCGTGATGCCGTAATGTTCACAAAATTCGACTTTGTCCGAAGCTGCATTTTCGATGGCCAAAGCCGCCGCCTGGTAGCTTGCATTCTCAGTGGTAACATTGAATCCGACAATCATCCTAGAAAAAACATCCACGAGAAAGTAAAGAGTCGGGCGACCAATAATTCGGCTTCGGTTCAGGGAACTGACGAGGTAAATATCCGCAGTGGTGGCATCGATTTGGTAAACGCAACCGGGACCGAACACAGTCTTAGAGGAATCGCCAATGACGGCTCGATTACGTAGATGGAAGTGTCGTTGGCCTTTTCGCGCTTTCAAAGTATTCGAAAGGTCCCTGTCCTTGTAATAGACATACTTAAACTGCCGGAACGAGGGAAGCTCATGGACAGGTGGTAATACTGGGACCATTCGATCATCGATTAAATCGTAACGAATATGAAAAAGTCTTCCAATGTCCGATCGTAAGCTTCTTCCAACGTGTATTTCCCTCTTAATCTGGGATTGTCATGGAACCGTTTGATGCCTTGACGAATTTTGTCCTTTTCTTCTGGGCCAATATTAATCCCATCCTGAACTCCCATGACCCTTCGCGTTTGGTTCGGCCGCCCCCGTTTTTTTGCACCGGGAGCCCGTAATTTCCCTTTGCCTCCACATTTGTGGAAACATGGAAGCAAAGCGTTTTCGCGCAACCGTAGCGCCAGTATTTCCTAAGGTAGTTGTAAATATATTTCTTCTTTTTACCGGTGCGCACCATTGTTTCCAGAATCAGCTTTCCACGAATTTTGGAGTCGAACGCACCGTGGTCGGGAACCTCTATGATCGATTTAATTACTGCCCATGCGCAATCGCGACGTTTTCGGTGATATTCCGGGATAGATTTCTCTTGCCGGTGTAATTGGGGAGACGAAACGGGGGGTAGAAGCGTGCAATCCTTACGCTCAAGTGCATCAAGAATCTCGGATTTTGGATGAGATATCGGGAGAGCGTTTGGATCAGAGATTGTGAATAGAACAACACAATCGGGCGTCATCGCGAGTATCCGATCGATACGTTTCTCGCTCCCTAAATCGGACCATTCGAGTGTCATGTTTACAGTGAGATTCATGGGCTGATTACGCTGCGTCCACGGTTTGGGCCGTCGACGCGGGCGTTTTGGTGAAAATCAGTGGAGAGGTCGGATCGATGCGCCGGGTCATCTTCACAGCCCAGCGACGCGTCGCGATGAAATGCCTGACTAATGAGAGGGCCGTTCCCGGCTCCAAACCGAGTCTGTCGTCGCATTCTGAAGTAGCTCGTGAAGGTGCCGTTTTAGAAGATATCAATGGAATGAGGAAGGTTTCGATTTGCTCGAGCCCTTTTTCAGCCAGAGACAGGCCTTCTGGAAGATCGCGAAAATTGTGCACCCATTCAATATTCCGGGCGACCGTCTTGGTTACCCGATCTTCACAAATGATGCCCCAATTGGTCTTTCTGGCCTTCCAATACTCCAGTTCGATGGCAAACTTTTCAATGCCCCGAGAGGACGCGAGCTCATTGGAAGGTTTCACGGTGCGCGCCACTTCAGTCTCATTTAGTCCATTCCTGATCGTTAGCAGAAAATCCGTAGTCATCACCACCGGGCTTCGAGTTTTTGGGTCGGATGGGTGTCGAACCCCCAATCGTTCAGCGATGGCAATCGTTTTTTCAATTGGTAAAAGGGGAAATTGCTCCCGAATGTCGACAACTTGCTTCGCGTAGTCGAAAACATAAAAGTTTGCAGTTTCCCCCCGACTGAGGAGATGGTGGATCCGGGACGTCGTCCAGCCGTTGATTCGACTAGACACTCCATTGGAGCCGACATCGTGGATATTGAGCCACGGCGTGTAAGCGGCTCCCCGACCTTGCCCGCGCCCCTCGGAAATCCGTTTCTCTATAGTCGTAGCGGTGGTCTCTCTTTTGCGTTTGGGCATGGGGTTTAAAATTTGGATGATTAAAAATTAAGCTCGTAAAAGTCCTATAATAGCTACAGAATATATATAAATTAGTATAAATTTACCCGTTATAAGCTGTATAAAACTATATATTATAGCTATTGTCAAATAAAAAGATGGAAATACGGAAAAAAAATCCCTCCAACCATTCCGAGCGATTGAGGCGACTTAAGAAAACGGAAGAACTAACATGGCCTCAAATGGCGAGGAAACTGAGGGTCAGCACATCCTTACTTATGTTGGTAAACAGAGGCGATCGCCAGCTAACGGAAAAGGTTATGGTGCGATTGGAGTGGGCAGAAGTGGAAGCCGGGTTCAGAGATGAGTCCGAGATCAGCGAGGCAGCCAGAGAACTAGGGCGTAAGTTGCGCCCGATTCGCCCAGAGATTACCATCGATGACGTGGAGAAGGGGTCATTTCAGCTTCAGCCAGATTACGTTCCGGATGCACCGAAAGGAGAACTTCCAAAAAACGTCAAATTGAGGAAACCGCAGCCCGAGGCAATCCGTCGGTTGGGTGTCATCGTGGCGAAATCGTTCGATTTCGATATCGTATTGCTGGCTTGTTTGGAACCGAAGCTGCGCAGCAGGAAGTATTTGAAGCGACTAGACATCGGATCGCAGGAATCTCTCCGCGATGCGGCGATGGCCCTTGTCTTCGGGATGGAATGGCAGACGGCGGTTGCAAACTTGGCCGTTGACTACCGAGTCGGGGATTCCTCAGAGGTTGAACGTATCCTGGGAGATCATCGGAATCCTTTATGATTCAACAAGTTGCGTTCATTCCGCGATTTGGCGAGGACGGGGGCAGACTTTATTGTCCGGCGCAGAGCGGCCAGTTTCCAAGTTTATTGTCCAGGTTACATTTATATTGTCCAGGATATTACCTTATTGTCCGTCTACAACAAAACTACTGTACTCGAACAATAAAGTTTGATACCGGACAGATTCATAATTCGTTGATGATCAACGCATGTAAAGTGGAGCATATAGAGACTGAAAACAATAAACTTTGATACTGAAAGGCCATTTCCACTTATTTCCCGAAAATCAAGAACAATATAGTTTGATACCAGCGGTCATGGAAAGGACTGTGAACTATGGAAAGGACTGTGAACTGGATATCGCCATTTCCAAGGCGATGCAGGTGGACTTTCTTCGTCCCAGCTTTTTCGCTTTCTGAGCAAGCCTTATTCTCTGGGAATTATTGAAGGCTTTGGGTTTTCCACCGAGTTGCTCGATCAAGATATGCCTTTCCTCAGTCAGATACTCAATAACAGCCTGTTGATGCCGGTTCACCCAGCCCGCGACCAGATTTACCATGAAGTGAAATGGTAGATTCATAAGCTAGACTAACCATTAGCTTAACTTGCACATACTCAATGCCTTATTTGGATGGGCTGATTTTTTTGGCCCTACACCCCTTTTTTGGCAAGAAAGTGGCAAGAAAAAACTCAGGTGACCGGGCATATCATTCTACCTGCCGTTCCATACCCAGAATCATGAGGTCCGCATCATGGTTCGCGAGATACGAAGTCGCATCCACAACCCAGCCGTCGTCTCATTCCTCTCCGTCTTCCTCCACCTCCTCCTCTCCCCGCATGTTCGTCCACAACAGAAGGCACTTTCCGGCGGAGAATGCGCAGGAGAACTCCGTTCAGAAAGAGTTCTCCTACAGAGACTCAAGAAGATCACACGGATATCCCTGAAATCCTGATATTTAGAGGCTGTCCCAAAGTTATAACCATTTGTTTTACAGTAAGTTAACTTGTTAATAAAGCTGTCATAAAGACCGTTTTTAGGGGATTTTGGGCAAATTCGATGTCTATAACACCGTCAGCCTTTCTCTTGTTTTGCATATTCAAATACAATTCTACCATAGACCTCTGTCTGACGCGATTATATTTATAACGAATAGAGGCCTTATACAGCGTTTTTGACGGAATTGAATGACTTACGTTCCCTGACAGTTCGGAGTCGAATATCTCAATTCCCAAAAATATAAAGATTTTGTAGTCAACTGGATGACGTTTATAAAAATAGCCGGAAAGAGCATTTTTTTGCTCGATCCGGCTAAAAAAGGGTTCTATAATTGCGTTAGCGAAAATCAATATAGCCCTTTCTATGAAAAATATAGCCATCCAATGCCTCCTGCGTCCAGCTTTAACTGTGGTCGACCGTTGCCTCGATTACGATAACTTTCGCGCCACCATCGAGCGTATCGACCGGCTGCTGATCGATTCGGAGGTGGAATCGCAGGGCGTTGATCTGGCCTTGGAAAGAGGCCAGCCAATGAGTGTAAAGGCCCGGCAAAAGCGGGCTAATTTTGCCCTCAAGGCGTTGCGTATGGAAACGCTGCGTTATCTGCTCGGTGGGATTTCGTTTCGGCATTTGTCGAGGGCTCTGGGCAGCAGCGATCTGTTGGCTGACTTTTGTCGTGTCCGCCATATCGACGGCATAAGGGGCATCTCCAAGAGCACCCTGGAACGGGCCTCGAAGTTTTTCAGCGAAGAGCAGTTGAGGGCCTTGCACCGGACCTTGACTGAGGTTGTGGGCGATGCCGATCTGGCCCGGCAGGTGGTGGGATTGGACAAGCCGATAGACACCACCATTTGCCTGATCGACGGCACCTGTTTGGAGGTCAACATTCATTGGCCGACGGACTGGGTGCTGCTCAAGGATGTAGCGGGCACGCTGCTCAAAGCGATCCGGCTGATCCGTGAGAAGGCCGGTTTGCGCCATCGCATGCCGATCGAACCGGAGCCCTTGGCTCGGCAGATGAATCGGCTGTGCATACAGATGACCCACAGCCGGCGGCGAAAGGACAGCGCGCGGCAACGCAAGGGTATCTTGAGGCAGATGAAAAAGCTGCTCAAACGGATCGGGGAGCATGCCCGCAGTCACCGGGAATTATTGCAAGCCTGCTGGGAGCAAAGCGATTACAGCGAAAAACAGGTCCAACAGATCCTTACCCGGATGGAGCGCATGAGCGAGCTAATCCCGGTGGTCATCAAGCAAGCGCACGAGCGAATCATTGGCGGCCGCCAGGTGAAAAACGCAGAGAAAGTTTTGAGTGTTTACGAACCCGATGCGCAGGTGATTGTGCGAGGCAAAGCGGGCCAAGAGGTTGAGTTTGGCAACACCCTGTTTTTGGGTGAAAGCGTTGAAGGATACCTGCTGGACTGGAAACTCTACGGCAGCCGGACGCCAAGCGAAAATGAACAAATGCAAGAGAGTTTGCAAAGACAGAACCGCTTCAACCTAGCCGAACCCATAGCGGCCATGTGCGCGGACCGGGGATTCGCCTCCCAGCGGGCCCGCCGGCAGTTAGCCCAGGAGGGCATCTACGATGCGCTCTGTCCACGCGATCCGAAGCAGTTGAAAAAACGGATGGGGGAACCACACTTCAGGCAATTGCAAAAGCGCCGGGCCAGCACCGAAGGGCGGATCGGGGTATTGAAGAATCGCTGGCAGGCCGGGCGATTGCGCAGCAAAGGCTTTGCCAACCGCTCGATCAGCGTAGCCTGGTCGGTCCTCTCGCACAATCTATGGAAAGTGGCCAAGATGCTGGCCCAGCAAGATGAACTAAAAACCAAAGCGGCGGCCTAAATAAAGAGCGGAAAAGCAAGGACAATACTTTTTCACAGGCGTACTGTCGGCCCATACAAAGAAAATCAGGCAAACGGACCCCAAAACCAGAATCCTAACGTCATAGGAGAGCAAAGTCACCCCCTCCCAAAAGAAAATACCACTAAAATGAACACTCTTCAAAATCCCCTCGCAAAAATCACCCTTTTGGGACAGCCTCTATTTACGGTCAACACCCATCCGTGTTGATCCGTGCGATCCGTGGTTCCTACGATATTGGGACTACCTGGCCGGGACCAGGCTTGCCCCTGCCAGCACGATCCCCACCGGTGCCTTGGGATTGATCTTCAGCGCCCGCACCTTCAGCTCATGTTCACCGGTGGAGTCGAGCGCAACCACACCAAGATCGGTAACCGACTCCTTGAAGTATCGCGTGCGCACACTCTCCACCAGGTTGCTTTTGGTCAGCGTTCCGGTGAACTTGCTCTTACCGACCGTCGCTTGCACCCGATGGCCCGAAACCAGCGTTCGTGATCCACGAGAGGTTCCCAGGATCACCTGCACTCGGAACCGACCTGGGGTAATCGTCCGGAATTTCCAGCTCACCCAGTTCTGCTTGTTGGTCCAGTGCTCGATCGCCCCGCTTTGTCCCAAAATTGCCGGTGCGTTCCTGGAGGCGTTATGAATTTCTGCCAAGTGCGCCGGTAGTTCAACGGTTCCACCCGGTTGCTGTAGGGGAGTCTGCACCGCGTCCGACTTTCCGCTGAGCGTTAGTTCAATCACCGTTACATGCTTGTCCGGGCGTTTAGTGGGCAGTTTCAGGACCAGTTCGTGAGTATCGAGAGCAGCATCGTGCGACTGCGACATCGCGACATCAGCATCGGGATTGGCCAGCAGCCGCGCCTTGCGCACCTTGTTGCGCAACCCGACCAGTCGAAACCGTCCGCGCGGCCAATCGAAGAAGTGGAGGTACAGTCGGGATCCTTTGCGGGTCATGCGTCCCCATGAGAATTCATAGGGAAACGGGCTCGCCTCGGAACCATAGATCGCGGCTCCGTTAGTCGACAGCCACTGACCGATCGCCTCGAGGCGCGTGACGCTGGGTTTGGGTATGATGCCCTCCGCCGTCGGCCCGACATTGAGCATATAGTTGATCCCTTTGCTCGCAAGATCGACCAGCAACCTAAGCAGTATTCTATCGGATTTCCACTCTCTGTCGTCTGTTTTGAAGGCCCAGGTATCGTTGAGGGTGGCCGGAGTTTCCCACGCTTCACCTGAGGGAACCGGTCCGCGCGGTATCTGGTTGTCTCCCAGGCTTCCGTAATCACCGATATCGTTACCAATCCTCCCGCTGACGATGCACTTGGGTTGTATGGAATGCACGAACCTCTGGAGGTCACGACTCTCCCGGAGGGTCATATCCTGCGGCGTGTCGAACCAGATGATGCCGATGGGTCCGTACTGGGTAAGCAACTCCTTGAGCTGCGGCTTCACTTTCCTCCGAAGGTAGCGGCCGAATTCGCGGCGCGTGGGCGGCGTGTAGTCCCACGTGTTCCCGGCTGCATCCCGCTCGTACCAATCCTGCGTCTGGCTGTAATAGAAACAGAGCTTGATGCGGAACTTCCTGCATGCCTTGGCCAGGGTCGTCATGGGATCCTTGCCGAAGGGGGTGACGTCGACGATGTCGAACTCCGTGCACGGCGAGTCGAACATGGCAAAGCCGTCGTGGTGTTTAGCGGTGATTGTGAGGTACTTCATGCCCGCGCGCCTGGCCAGGCCTACCCATTGGTCGGCATTGAACTTCACCGGGTTGAACTGCCCGGCGAGTTTTGCGTACTCCTTGGCCGGTATCCTCGCCGAGTGCATGATCCACTCGCCGATCCGGGAATAATATTTCCCTTTCCAGCGTCCCGCCGGGATGGCATAGAGCCCCCAGTGAATAAACATCCCGAATCGGGCTTCCCTCCACCATTTGAGCCGCTTCTGCGCTTCCGCCTCGTTTTTCTTGCTCGGCCCCATGGCCCCTCTCGGTTGTGCTTTCTTCGTCGCCATAATGACATCTCCTCTCCAAGTCGCTATCGCTATCGTTGTCGCTCTGATGATCGTTGTCGAACTCGAACACCAGCGGGATTTATTCAGGAGGCACGGATTCTATTGCTAAGATTCGTCGCTTCGCTTCGAGAATAACGGGGAGGTGATCGGAACCCATCTTTGCTACCACTTTAAGTGAGAGTATTTCCGTAGGTTTTGTATTGTAGGCTATGCAGCGGGTGGCGGAATTAGGCCGTAGGCCGAATGGAGCCAGCCGCTGCTTTGTTGATTGTTCGCCAGAGTCTGGCAAATGTATTTGGGGAGAGAAAGCCTAATCGGCTGTGGGGGTGTTACGCGTTGTATTTGTGTCGCCATCGTTCAATCACTACACGCGCTTCGGTCACGCTCAGGAACAGTTTCTGATTGAGGCATTCATCGCGCAGGCGGTTATGAAAGGATTCGATGTGGCCATTTTGCCATGGGCTTCCCGGATCAATGTATACGATATCGATCTTCTGTCGCTGCAGTTCTTCTTTAACCTGGTGGGCTATAAACTCTGATCCGTTGTCCGAGCGGATGCACTGGGGTTTACCGTTTTCCTGTATGGCTTCATTCAATACCTCCACCACATCGGCACTTTTCAGTGAACGCGCAATCTTAATGGCCAGGCATTGTCGGGTATGTTCGTCGATCAATGTCAAGAGCCTGAGCGGACCACCCCGGTCAGTGCGATCGGCCACGAAGTCCCAACTCCACACATGGTTGGGCTGCACGGCCCGTGTAGGGAAAGCCGTAGAGTGGCCCTGCCGGCGACGGCGCTTGCCAGGCGACCGCACACCCAGTACTTCGACACGCCGCACTTTCTGGATAAATTTGCGACTCATGGACCAACAAAGCGCGGATTCGCCGATAGCCATAGCGAGGATGCTTCTTCGAAAAGGCAATGATGCGTGCCACCAGCTTATGCCTATACTTAGTAGCTTCTTTGGGTTCATACTGGTAGGTTGAGCGGTGCAACCCAAAATACTTACAGGCCCGACGCAGCGAGCACGACCCTTGGGCCAATACATGCTTCACCGCTTCCTTTTTCTGCTTCGGGCCTACCATTTTTTTTCGTTCACCTCCTTGAGCACACGGTTTTCCAGCATCTGCTCGGCTACTATCTTCTTAAGCTGCGTGTTCTCCCGCTCCAGCTCCTTTAGCCGCTTGGCGTCACGTAATTTCATGCGGCCATACTTTTTACGCCAGCGATGGTAGCTTTGTGGGCTGATATTGTGAGACCGACAAACATCCTGGATGCCTTTGCCTGAGTCTACCCCATTGTTTCATAAATATTGAGTAAAAACCTTCTGAATGCGGCATAAACAACCATAATAACGCTCTATCAATCCATTTTTGTATCTTCACTTTTTGTGAAGTTCAGCAATATACCTTTTTTGCACGTTAGTCCCTTTGTTTATGCGGATCACAGTCTTGAATCTGATTGAATTTATGAAACAATGGGGTCTACTTCGCGCAGTATCGTTATGATTTGTTCTGGTGTGTATCTTTTTTGCTTCATATGTCTTTCCGGTAATTTTCCCAGAAAGACTCTCACTGGCAATAGTAGTGTTTTCGGCGGTCACATCAAGGAACGCGTTTTTTTTGTCTAAAAAATTAATCACCAACCAAAGAAAATAACATGAATGATAGTCATATTGAAAGGGGCGGGTTAAAAGTGATCCACTATGGGCGGTTTAGATTTGACCCACTTGAGGGGCTGTTTGGCTGCTGGCTGTGGAGCGGAGGCCGGAGGCCGAAGCGGAGCAGCCAGCAGCCAGCAACCGGCGGGTTGGATAATCTTCTCAAACCAGCTATGCGGTGGTCTTTTGAACTTTTTCAAAGGATCGCCGCGATGCTCAATCTGGATCAACACATGGATATTCGTCTGTTACATAAACAAGGTCACTCGATTCGCGCCATTGCGCGGATGACGGGCCATTCTCGAAACACCGTGCGCAAGGTTCTGGCGGCAAAGGGGCCGCCGGTCTTCCAAACGTCCAAGCGCAAAAGCAAACTCGATCCCTTCAAGGACTATCTGCGGGGCCGGATCGAGCAATGCAATCTGTCCGGGAGACGGCTTTTCGATGAGATTAGCGCCATGGGTTTCGACGGAAGCTACACCATCGTCAAGGACTTCGCGCGCACGTTGCGGCCTCGCCATAGCGGGAAGCTGACCGTGCGCTTCGAGACCCCGCCCGGGGAGCAGTCCCAGTGTGACTGGAGCCACTGCGGCCGTTACGAGGATACCGGGGGTCGCCGCCACAGCATCTATGCCTTTATTCTGGTGCTCGCTTACTCGCGCTTCATGTATGTGTGTTTTACCACCCGGATGCACTTGAAAACGCTGGTGCGCTGTCATCAGCAGGCTTTTGCCTATTGCGGTGGATGGACCCGTTCGATCCTCTATGACAACATGAAGCAGGTGCGCCTGGACTGGCATAGCTGGAACCCTCAGTTCATGGATTTTGCCGACTATTACGGTTTCATCTCCAAGACCCACCGACCGTATCGGCCCCGGACCAAGGGCAAGGTCGAGCGGATGGTCCATTACGTGAAGGATAATTGGCTCAACGGGCGCTCCTTCGCCGATCTCGAAGATCTCAACAGGCAAACGCGCACCTGGCTGGAGTAAACCGCCAACTGCCGGGTGCATCAAACCACCGGCCAGCGCCCCTGTGATCTGCTCAAGCACGAACAGTTGAGCGGGCTCGATTTGATCCGTCCCTACCAGTGGATAGATCGGGAGCCGCGCGTGGTCATTTCCGAGGCCATGGTCTTGTATCACAAGAGCCACTACTCGGTTCCAGCCATTGCCGTCGGGCAGAAGGTGGTGGTCGAGGCCCAGGGGCAGCGTATTGCCATCCGTTTGGCAGATACCATCATCGCCGAACACCGCAGGGCCGAAAAGCAAGGTCAGCGCATCGAACTCGAAGCCCACACCCGCGAGCGCTGGGACAGTGTCTTAACCGAGGCGGCCCAGGCCCGCACGGCATCTCCCACCTGGTACATCGGCCGGGCAGCGCCCTCGGTGCAGACCCGCCCCCTGACCCAATACGAGGAGGTGGCTCCATGAGCATCCTCTACGAAGCCAAGGCGGCCGAAGCGCTGGGCGAACTGGGGCTCGCCACCGCCGCCGATCAACTCGACAGCATCGCCCAGCAAGCCGCCGCCTCAAAGTGGTCCTATTCGCACTTCCTGGGCTACCTGCTCTCGGGCGAACTGTCCAGCCGCCAGCAACGCACTATGGTCATGAACACGCGCTTTGCCCACTTCCCCTATCGCAAGCGCCTGGAAGACTTTGATTTTAAGGCCCAACCCTCGGTCGATCCCAAACTTATCGAGGAACTCTCCACCCTGCGCTTCCTCGCCGAAGGGCGCAACGTGGTCCTGCTGGGACCGCCAGGGGTGGGCAAAACGCACCTGGCCATCGCTCTGGCCGTCAAGGTCATCGAGGCTGGCAACCGCGTCTACTTTATCAACGCCATGGACATTGCCCGCAAACTGGCCGAAGCGACCGAGCGAAACCACCTGCCCAGACTGATCCGAAACCTGACCAAGATTCGTCTGCTCATCCTCGATGAAATCGGTTACCTCGAACTATCCAAAGCACAGGTCAATCTGCTCTTTCAGATTATCTCCCTTCGCTACGAAGCCCATTTGCCCATCGTCCTGACTTCCAACAAGGCCTTCGGCGACTGGGCCAGCGTCTTCGCCGGCGATCCGGTCATGGCCTCTGCCGCTCTGGACCGGCTCCTGCACAAATCAACCATTATCAACATCCGAGGAGATTCCTACAGGCTCAAAGAAAAACGCCTGGCCGGACTCTCCACCACCATCAACCCCCAAACCTTAACCCATTCCTGACTGATGCCTTTTTTTCCCTCAAGTGGGTCATTTTTGTTCCGCCCAAAGTGGATCACTTTTAAACCGCCCTTGACAATATACTCGATGTGCTCACCCGTGAGGGTGTGCTTCTTAACGTCTCGGTTCGCTACTGGCGGGCCACGAAAAAGCTCAAGCCGGAAGACTTGGGCTTGAACCCCGATAATGTCTCAAACCGTTTGATCAGTCTGGGACATAAGAAACTGCTGCCCAAGGACCGCCTCAAAGAGTTTGCGCGCATCGAAAGCAGGGCGCATGCGCTGGTATACCATCCGGTGGAAAATCGAAGTCTATCACAAAGTGCTCAAAAGCGGCTGTCGCACGGAAGATCGACAACTCAAAAGCCGCGCCCAACTGAAAGCGTGCCTGGCGATCGACATGGTGGTGGCGTGGCGCATCTACTATCTGACGCATCGCAGCCGCCACGAGCCGCACCAACCCTGTAGCGTAAACTTCGAAGAGCATGAATGGAAGGCGCTGTATTTTTTCGTCCATCGCACACCGCAAGTACCCCAAAAGGCTCCACCCTTACGGGAGGCGGTACGGATGGTGGCGCAACTGGGAGGCTTCCTGGGGCGAAAGTGCGATGGAGAACCGGGACCGCAGACATTATGGCGAGGGTTGCAGCGACTCAAAGACATTGCAAACTGCTATAAGATCATGACTTCAGGTGAACCGAGCTTTAATTTGATATCACTCATGGTGTTACCCTATAGGGAGTTTTCGTGAGATTGCGCATTGAATTGTCTTAAACCGGTTCCTCTGCCACACCGAGAGACTCCGACCAGCCAAACCAAGCTGGGTTCATTCCCCGTTTGTGGTGGTCTGCACCATCGGTACGAGCGGTTAGCCGCGTAGGATCTCAGACCTCAAGCCAGGCTGTTCTCAACGTCGCGACCATTCTACCCCGTGCCGACGCTTCCGACCCGATAGCCCGGCCCTCTCCGGCCTCGACAGGCTAAGGTTCTAATCGAATGGATTCCCCGGGAGATCCGAGATTCGGGGCTCCTGCTCGGACGAGGCTTTTCGGGGAGACAACCTTACGACCCATAAAAATTCGGATACTCCGGCGCGATATGCAGGATCTGGTTTTTCACCTTCATATATTCGCGGATCCCCATCGTGCCGTACTCGCGTCCCATACCACTGTTTTTGTTGCCACCGAACGGCGCTTCCATGGTAGACATGATGTTGGTATTCATCCAAACTGTGCCAGCGTCGAGTTTGCGAGCGGCCTTGAACAGCGTCTTCGGATTATTGCTCCAGATGGCTGCACCGAGCCCGAAAGGAGAATCGTTGGCCATGAGAAGAGCTTCATCAAGATCCCGATACCTGAGCACCGATAATACCGGGCCGAATATCTCTTCCTGGACACAAGTCATTTTATTGTCGTTTACCTCGAGGACAGTCGGTCGATAGAACCAGCCACGGTCACAGGGCGGTTCGGTAATTTTCTCGCCGCCGATCAGTAGCTAGGCGCCGTCATCGGTTGCCTGCTTCACGTAGCGATCAACTCGTTCGAGCTGCTCGGGATTCATCATCGCACCAAACTGCGTATCGGGATCCATCGGATCGCCAATCCTGATTTTCTCGACGCGATCCAATATCAGCTTAATAAAATCGTCATAGATATCGTTATGCAAGTATAGACGGCTCGATGCACAACAGACCTGTCCCTGGGCCAGACAGAAACCGACCAGGACCGAATTCACAGCCCCATCGAGGTCACAGTCCGGTTCAGCGATCAAGGGACCTTTGCCGCCGAGCTCGAGGATCATCTTTTTGATGATTGGAGAACGTGCCGAGGCTTCCATGATCCGTCGTCCCACCGCTTCGCTGCCGGTAAATGCGATCATGTGCACGTCAGGATGAGATACGAGCGCCGAACCCGGTTCGGCACCCCCATGAACGATATTGATCACGCCCGGCGGGAAGCCTGCCTCAGAGAATATCTCACCCATCAATCCAGACGTCATGGGAGTCATCGGTGATGTTTTCGCCACAACAGAATTGCCGGCCGCAAGTGCCGGACAGGTTGATCGCGTAAACAGATGCAACGGAAAATTCCAGGGTGTGATCACCGCAACGACTCCGTGCGGTTCGTAGGTCTGAAAATCGAAGACCTGTTTACCGGGCACGGGAATCACTTCACCTTTAATCTCGCGGGAGATATTGCCGAAATATTCGAGGGCCCGGGCTGAATACGGAATATCGATGAGCTTGGTTTCCCGGATTGGCTTGCCGCTGTCGAGACATTCCCATTCGGCGAATTCATCGGCGCGGCGTCTGAGAATTTCTGCTGCCCTCAACAGGTACCCGGCCCGCTCATCCGGCTCGATTTCGGACCAGACACCCGATTCAAAGGCGGCCTGGGCCGCAGCAACCGCCCGGTTCACGTCATCGGCCGTTGCTTCGGCAACCTTGGCGACTAGCTCCTTCGTAGCCGGATTGACGGTTTCAAAAGTCGCACCACTGCTCGAATTACAGAATTGGTTGTTGATGAATAACTGAAGGTCTTTCATCCGAGATTTCCCATATGAACATTCATAATCATTGAAAATAACTACTTTCTAATATTTCGATCCAATTATCTACTTTCATTGTGATTTGGCAATCCTTTCCTTGGTTATTTGATGATCAAATCGGTAGTATTTAACAATTATTGCTGATTTTCCTTTTGTTCGGTCAAACATGGGAAAGGTCTTTCCTTCTGTTGGAGGTTTCCACAGCACTGGTTCCTTTTGTATCGAAAAATCTTCTTACTCACCCCGTATCAGGTGCGAGTCGCAGTCGCTCTACTCGCTTCAGCATGGTTCGAAACATTTCTCTTGGGATGGCCACCTCAGCCATCTGGAAAGTGATATACTTGGCATGGTGGACCACCTTTGCTCCGATTTTGATGAGTATCTTCCGCAAAGAGCTCAGCATCCAGTGCTTCACCTTTGGGGGAAGGATCAACCGGCGCATGAAGTTACCCAGATTGTAGGCTAAGCCGAAGAGTTGAAGCCGAACGGCGTTGTCCTCAAAGTCATGGCAGGACAAGCGGGTCCAGTGAATGGCGTGTTTGCCCTCTTTGATCCACTGCTCTGCGGTGCCCCGGTGGTTGTAAAATTTCACTACCTTCCTGGGTGGCCAGTTCAGATTTGTCACGATGAAACCGACTCGTGCAAATAACTCTCCGGCCTGCCACTCGACCTTGGCCACCACCCGGCGAGGTCTTTGCCAACTGGCGGCTTGATACGGAAAACTGGCATAAAACACCTTGGGTGCCCGCGAGGGTCGCCCCACTGGCCGAGTGAGTAAAGGGGCGATATGTGAAGTGGACGGGGTTGTTTGGACAATTTTGACGTGGGATTAAGGTGGAAATCGTGTTCATATTATTTTTTAAAAATATATTTTGTCCTTAGCCAAAGACGGGCACGCAGGTGCCCGCAAGCTGTATTGGCGGGGAGGTTGGTTTTGCTCCGATTGCATGGACTTCGGCCGGGGTCCGGTAGCCCAGGGCTTGGTGGGGGCGCAGGTGGTTGTAGAAGTCCAGGTAGCGGGCTATCCCTTCGCTGGCTTCCTTTGCCGTGGCGTATTCGCGCAGGTAAATGTCTTCATACTTGAGGGTTCTCCAAAAGCGTTCAACAAATATGTTGTCCAGGTAGCGGCCACGCCCGTCCATGCTGATGCGCACCCCGGCTTGCCCCAGCACCGAGGTGAACTCGCTGCCGGTAAACTGGCTGCCTTGATCGGTGTTGAAGATTTGAGGTTGGGCCCGCCTCAGAGCTTCCTCCAGGGCGAGCACACAGAAGCGGCTCTCCAGGGTGTTGGAAAGCTGCCAGCTCAACACGTAGCGGCTGAACCAGTCCAACACGTAGCGGCTGAACCAGTCCAACACCACGGTCAAGAAAAGGAATCCTCGGCTCAGCCGCAGGTAAGTGATGTCGCTGCACCATACCTGGTCGGGCCGCTCGACCGCCAAACCCCGCAGCAGATAAGGGAAAATGCGGTGCTGCCGGTGCCCCTGGCTCAAGTTTCGACGCGGATAAATAGCCTCCAGGCCCATTTGGCGCATGAGCCGCTGGATGCGGCCTCGTCCCACTGCATGGCCCTCTCGACGCAGCCACTGGGTCATCCGGCGAGAACCAAAAAACGGATATTGGGTGTAGAGCTCATCCATGCGATGCATGTAGAGAACGTTCTGCTCGCACTGGGCACGGGCCCGATAGTAATAGCTGCCGCGGGCCAGCCCCAGCAACTGACATTGCCTGCCGATACTGATTTTTCCTTGAAGTGGTTGCACCATCTTGCGCCTCTCACCAACCGAGTTGTTCAGACTTTTTTTTTAGCCAATCGCATTCTACTTTCAGCTTTCCAATCTCCTGGTAAAGGTGATCTTTTTCCGTCTCGTTGTCCTTGCTGAGAGTCTGCCGCTGGCGCGAAAACAGCTCCGTTGCTCCCTGCAAAAGCTGCTTCTTCCATTGGGTCACCTGGTTGGGATGCACCTCAAAACGACCGGCGATCTCGTTGATGGTATGAGCGCCCCTGATGGCTTCCAGGGCCACCCGGGCTTTAAACTCAGCACTGTATTGTCTTCTCTTTCGTGATTTAATAACATTCATAGGTTAGCGGATTTAGTGGTTCAAGACCACCTTATTCCACTGTCCAGTTTTCCCCGTCCATTTCAATGTTTTTGTAAAATCGCGTTGCTCTGCAGCCTGATGGCGTAGGAAAAGTTCTCTTGCTCAAGGTAACTGTAGAGGTCCGAATTGGCGAAGGCGGCGTCACCTCGGAAAAATTGTTTCAGGGGACAGTCACGATAGCGGGTAACGACCGGTTGGAGCACCGACCACCAATCGTCGGCACTGTGCACGTTGCCTTTACGCAGGTTGGCCCGTTCCAGATCACCAAATTGGTTGAAGCAGAACAGGGGATGGTAGCAGGTGCAGCCGAAATGACCGTTGAAGGCCGAGCCTTCCTGCTTTCCGTAAGTCGGGCTTTCCGAACTATCCATATCGAGAATCAGTTTCTTCATCCCCACTCGCCTATTCACCTGGTCAATCCACTGACCGTTCATGTCCGTCAGTACGTTCAGATTCTCAGGCTTGGTTAACATCTGTGTTTCAAAGCGGCTCATTTCACTGGGCGAAGCGGCCGGTTGCCAATCGGCACGACCCCCCACAATCTGCCTCATGACGGGATCAAATCGCAGTCGCTCCGCATCGTTCGTATCTTGTAGGTTGCCCCAGTATGATTGCCCAGCTTTTTGAGTCCTTCCGAGAATGGGTCCATATAACTCGTCGGAGGAAGGACTCGAAAAAGCTGTTGATCTGTGACAGCGTTAAAAATGCCAGGAGTATCCGGGTTGGTGATGGCCAACTCAGATATGCTTCAGATGAGATCAATTCGTGTCTTGAACCGATAGGTATCGAGTTCATTACAAAGCAGCGATCCTCCGAAGCTTCCTGGCTTAATATCAAACAGTTGACAGAGCCTCATGCAAGCATGTTGAGCTCACCTCTACAAGATCGATATAAGCCATGAACCAAAAAAACAACAACATTATTGCCATTGACATCGCAAAACAGGATCTGGAAGTGCGCACGGATTTTGAACGCTTCAAAGTATCCAACAATGTTCAAGGATTTGCTCAATTACTTAAACGCACGAGCAAACTCAATCATCCATTTGTAGTTTGTGAAGCTACAGGTGGATACGAACGCAACCTGATGGATTATCTTTATCAAAAAGATATTTCAGTAGCCTTGGTTAATCCCTCTCGTATTCGAGCCTTTGCTAAAAGTGAAGGGGTCAAAGCCAAAACGGACCCTATTGATTCCAAAATGATTCTTCTCTTTGCCCAGGAAAAGAACCTCAAGTCCACACCTCCTCCACCTCCTAAGCGCCAGCAAATGGCAGCTTTTATGGATCGCAGAAGTCATCTCACGGAGCAGCTCACTCGAGAGAAAAACCGAGCTCAAAACAGTTCCAAATGCATTGCAAAATCAATCCAACGCATGATCGCCGCAATCCAAAAAGAACTCGCTCGCATTGAAACTCAAATTCGTGAGATCATCGAATCGGAGCCACAACTTAAAGATCAGGCCAACATCTTGCAATCAGTCCAAGGTATCGGAGAGGTGACCACATGGTCGATATTGTCCTACCTCAGTGAACTTGGACATCTCAAACGCAACCAGATTGTAGCTTTGGCTGGCATCGCGCCTTTCAACAAAGATACTGGTTCAATGAAGGGAAAACGATCTATCGAAGGAGGCCGCGCTAAGCTCAGAAAATGTCTCTATATGGAGGCTGTCCCAAAAACCCGAATTTTGCGAATTGAAATATTCGACTCCGAACTGTATGGGAACGTAAGTCATTCAATTCCGTCAAAAACGCTGTATAAGGCCTCTTTTCGTTATAAATATAATCGCGTCAGACAGAGGTCTATGGTAGAATTGTATTTGAATATGCAAAACAAGAGAAAGGCTGACGGTGTTATAGACATCGAAATTGCCCAAAATCCTCTAAAAACGGTCTTTATAACAGCTTTATAAACAAGTTAACTCACTGTAAAACAAATGGTTATAACTTTGGGACAGCCTCTATATGGCAGCTCAAAGTGCTGCCCGGCATAACCCGGTTATCAAGGAATATGTCCAAGGGCTGATTGATCGAGGAAAACCTTACAAATGCGCGATGGTAGCTGCCATGAGAAAACTACTCATACATTTACATATACTCATCAAAAACTATCAAATTTCCCTTGCATGAAGACACAGTTGCTTGTAACCCGCCAGGCGGCTAAAGATAGACTGGCGAAGCAGAGCGGCTCTGCCGTGCTGGATATTTTTGCCCGTGCGCTCCTCCACCACATTTTCGCTTCCAATCGCCGTCAGTCCCAAAACTTCATCGAGTTCCCGGTAGAGTAACAATCCTGCATCACTGGTAACCTTCGCACCGTGGAACTCCAACTTGATTCGGCGGTTAAATTGAACCCGAAAACTGCTCTTTTTTGCGTCACCCATTGGATTTTAAGAATTTGCTCGCTATAAGTATATTTAAGTAACTTATTATTAAACACATAGCGCTTATTTCAAGCCAATTTTCTTATGATGAAATGGGAAATAAGGGTTGTAATTTGGTCATATTCATGAAATTGAACGATAGGAAACTTATTCTTATCGCAGTTTAATAGTTACCAGCCTGTCGAAATGATCTCTCGCGAATCTACCCTCCCACAAACATAATTCACTCGTCACCAGGAAATTACAAATCGGCTTCGCCGTTAATCCTGAAATACCAGCGGATGCCTCAAGCTCTTATTCTTTGCATCGGGGGCCTGCTCGCAGCGCCTCTCATCGGTAGCAACGAACCTTCGCAGCCTTCTGCCCTCCTCGCCGAACAGCACGAAGGCGAGCGTTACAAAGAAGAGCTTCAGCAGGGTTGGGTATTTTTCAAACAGAGCCAGATCGACCGGGCTATAGAGGCCTTCAAGCAAATCCTCGAGCAGCCGGATGCTACGGAAAAGGATCGAACCCAAGCACTTTTTGGATTGGGCCTTTCCTATCGTTTTGACCGCCCTGTCCCTCAAAAGGGCGAGGCCCGATCCGTATTCCAAAAGCTGCGCCAGAATTACCCAACCCACCCCCTCGCTCCATGGGCGCTGATGGAGCTCGGAAGCCTGGAACATCAGCGTGTGTCCGGAGGCGAGGAAGAGGCTCGCCGCTATTTTCAAAGGGTCGTCGATGAATATCCGGAAAGCCTGGCGATCCATGAGGCGGTGTTAAGTATCGTAAACACCTATCTGTATGAGACGACGCAAGCCTCCGTCCGGAAGGCAATGGATATTCTGGAAGCGCACCTGAAGGCCTATCCCAATAACCCTCTGAATACCGTAAGGCATTTTCGAGCCGACTACACATGGTCGGACATTCTCTTGGATTACGAAAAAGCGCTTCCCCACGCCCTTGCCCTGGCAGAACAGAAGATGAGCGATCCCTTCCGGTGGAGCCGACACTACTGGCACGTCGCATCCATCTACCATCTCCGCCTTAAACAACCGGAAAAAGCCATCCCCTGGTATCAGTCGATTATCGAAGAAACCCCAGAGTCCCCCCATGTCTTCGCCGCGAAACAGATGGTGCAACAGCTGAAGCAGGAACACGCCTCGTCACCGGATCATTAACGCGCGCGCTCCGAGATCGTCAATCATCGCCAGGAAAACCCACATCGACATGGCAGAAAACACCAATTCGCAAAAGAAGGTCCGATTCCGGTGGGAAACCCTTTTTAAACGAGATCTGGCCGTTTGCATTGTGCTCGGTCTCTATCTCATAAGTGTCTTCCATGTCGGCCGCCACGACCTCCGGGAAAAAGGTATCGGTTCTACGGCTTCCACAGTGGTTCGTGTAGCCCATAACCTCAGCGAAAAGAACGTCAATCGGGCCTTTCGCGAATTAGCCGCCCGCTATCACGAGCTCCACCCCGAAGTTGCCGTCTATATACAATCCATTCCCCTGCGAGCCTACGAACAGTGGGTGACGACTCAACTGATGGGGGACACCGCCCCGGATCTCATCCTGCTCCTCGATCGGAGCGGAACCTGGTCCAACCTGGCCCAGGAGCACCTGGTGGCACTCAGCCCGTACGTCCTTGCGCCCAACCCTTACAACCGGGATAACCCGCATAAGGGAACGCGGTGGAGGGAGACCTTTGTGGATAACATGGAAGGGGGCTACTTTTTGCACCTCATGGAGTTTTACGGCATACCGCTTACCCTGGATAGCGCCCGTGTATTTTATAATAAGGATTTGCTCAAATCCATTTACGGGAAGCGACCAACCTCCGGAAAACTTTCGAGAAATGATCCGCATGTTTCGCCAAATCGAGGCCTACGCAGAAGGAAGGGAGGAAACCCTGTACCCTATCGCCGTATCCCAAACCGATGTAAGGACCTTGTATGATCGGTATTTTCCGACGTTGAATGCGAAACATGATGGACAGGTTCAGCTCGTTGATGTGGGGAACCCCTGCCAATCCGCTCTACGAAACGTTTGGCGGGAAATTCGACTACAAAGAGCCAGGAATTCGCAAGGGATTCGAGCTCTTAAAGACCCTCGCACAGTTTTTCCAGCCGAGTTTTATCATCGACCAGGGGGCACAGATTCGTTTCCTCTTCTTCCAGGGAAAGGCCGTGATGGTTATCGGAAATACGCGGGACCAGGGGGTTTACGATGCCTATGCCGGATTTGAGGTGGGCGTCATGGAATTTCCGGAGGTGGACTATGACGATCCTGAATACGGGGAATACTACGACGGTCCGGTGGCGGATAGTCTGCTTGCCACTTTTACTTTCGGGCTCACCCGCACCTCAAGAAACCAGGTGGAAGCGCTAGATTTTATGAGATTCTGCACCTCCGTGGAACACAACGAGTGGTTTTGCAAGAGTCTGGGATGGTATCCCGCTGTCGAGTACGCCAAACGCGCACCTGGACTTGAGGTCTTTCGCCCGCGGGTCGAAGGGGTCACCGGCTACCCAGTACTTAGCACCAGCTCCGGATCAGTCAGCCTTTATTTCGAGCAAACACTTCCCCTCTACATCGATGGCCAGATCGATTTCGACGCCTTCATGGACAACCTGAAATCCCTCGTTCTTTCCCATGGGGCCGAGGATCAAAAGCGCAAGATTCGGGGATGGGTAAAGAACCAACATCTTACCGAGTTCAACGTGGCGCGGGCGAAGGCGAAGATGCTTTTTCAGGAAGCGGGCACGCTGGAGGCGGGTCGGCTCATGGGGCATCGGACACCCTATCATCTTGGATTGGAAATCCTGCATCTCTTGGACCACGGTAATACGAGCAGACTCTTTAAGATAAAGGAATATGAACAGACAGGAACGCTGACGCTTCCTGAAGCCCCCAACCCATAAATAGGATCCATCACATGGCTAATAGACCGAACATCGTTTTCATCCTTTCCGACGATCAGGGTTACGGTGATCTGGGGGTATACGGCAACCCCGACATCGACACGCCGCATCTGGACGAAATCGCCCGGCTGGGTATCCGTTTGGACCAGCACTACTCTGGGGCACCTCTGTGCGCGCCCGCCAGGGCGGCGCTCCTCACCGGCCGATATCACCACCGCACGGGTGCACTCAGCGTGGAACCGAATCGCGGCATGGACCGAATTGCCTTGCGGGAGACAACCATCGCAGATCTTTTCAAGGCCGCCGGGTACGCGACCGGCATGGTTGGCAAGTGGCACAATGGGCTCTTCGACCTGCGTTACCACCCACGGGCACGCGGGTTTGACGAGTTCGTCGGCTTCCTTAACGGCGGTATGTACTACTGGAATTGGATCCTCGACCGAGGCGGGACGCCGTGGCGTTCTGACGGCAGGTATCTCACCGACGTGTTCACCGACGAGGCCGTCGCCTTCTTGAGACGCCACCGCTCAGGAGCCGTTCTTTCTCTACTTGGCATATAACGCACCGCACCTCCCGCTCGAGGCTCCGCAGGAGGACGTCCGCCCCTTCGCGGAAAAAGGGACGTTCACCGAGACTGTGAGCATCCTCTACGGCATGATTCGGAAGATGGACGCCGGCGTCGGGCGCATCACGGAGACACTCGACGCGCTGGGGCTGGCAGAGAACACGATTCTCGTGTTCACCAGCGACAACGGGCCGCTGCTCAACGGAGACTTCCGGCGCTATAACGGGCCGTTTCGCGGCATGAAGAACTTGGTGCTCGAGGGGGGCATCCGGGTACCCGCGATGGTCCGCTGGCCCGCCGGACTTCCCGGCGGCCGGGAGTTCGGCGGGATGGCACACTTCACCGACTGGCTGCCCACGCTGCTGGCAGCATGCGGTGTGGCGGAGCGGCCCGAGCTGCCCTTGGACGGGCTCGACCTCCTGCCGGCCCTTAGGGGCGACACCAAGGGCGACCTGCACACGAAGCTGTTCTGGCAGCACAACCGCAACCAGCCGGTACGTAACTGCAATGCAGCGATGCGAGACGGCGACTGGAAGCTGGCGTGGCCCTACCTGCCGGAGGCGCGCTACAAAACTGACGAGGACACCTGGTGGCATCAACGGATGTTCGACGAACCCCATTTCACCATGGAGATCGAGCAGACCATGCTCCAGCGCGAGGTGCCGACTCCCGACCGGCCGGAGCTCTTCAACCTGGCCAATGATCCCTGCGAGGAGATCGACCTTTCCGAGCAGCATCCCGAGCGTCGCGCTCGCATGGAGCGCGAGCTGGAGAACTGGTTCGCCGCCGTCGAGGCGGACCGCCGCAGTATCGTATGGTGAGCTCTATGGGCAGGAAAATCCATGAATGAAATAACGACAAGGACTGCTATTGCATTCAATAATCAAATCGCGCGTGTGATACCGCAAGTTGATGCGATACAACTGAAAAACGTCCGGTTAATCTTGGATACGTTTAATATCCATCCGCAATTATTTAGAAGAGGTGAAAGACAAAGAACGCATTCACATAGGGAAACGCAGTATCAAATCATACTAAACGGAAAATTCGAGTTTAACACGGCCAACCAGAAAAACATACTGCAGCCACATGAAGTATTCATAACTGCTCCGCATGTAGAGCACTCCTGGTGCTGTTTAGAGAAAGGACGTCTATTGGGTGGAAAAATCTTCGTCGGAGGCGAAGACAGGACGAAATTCCTAGACCATTTGAGGGCAAATGTTGACGGAGGTTATCTTAAAATAAAGCTGAGCTACTACAATGACATCATTCAGTTTTTGTTTGACGGAATGATGCCGGGCAAGTATATCAATAGTGAAGTCATTCCCCATATGCTTTACATGATAATGTGGGGAATGATCGTCAGTGTTCCCGGTATCAAGGTATTCAGAAATGAAGATGCTCCTTATGACCCGAGCAAATCAAGGCATTTCAGCATTATTGAGGAAGCGAAGAATTTCATCAATGATAATATATCTAAGAATTTGAGCGTCAGTGATCTATCAAAACACGTACATGTTGGTGAGAGACAACTGAATAGAATTTTTAGAGAGTTAGAAGATATACCTATTCACAGATTTATTCTCCAACATCGGCTCAAGATGGTTAAAAAGCTGATCACAGAGGACCCTCATTGTTCTATCAAGACCATCGCTTACGAATCAGGTTTCTCAAGTGCGGCGCACCTGAGCCAAAGATTCAAGAAGGAATTTGATATACGGCCAAGTGAATTTAGGAAACATGTAATAACACGCGGTAGTAGAGCATAGCTCTCTCAAACTTGAAGACACGCTTAACTGCCGACGGGATTTTTTGGGTTTTCTTACAATTGCACTGGTTCATCCCCTGTCCCGGCAGGCAGGGACAGGGTTTCGAAAAAACACCTCGTAGGACGACAGGCGATCCTGAAGGGCGAAAAGCCGTAGATTCCCCGCAGTCCCGGCGCGCCGGGACGGGCAGTAGGCTTTTTGAGGCTGTCGTTCAGTTCCGGTGACAATGTCTGGAAATTGCAACAATCTGTCTGATCGCTCGCCTTTGTGGTGCGCGGTCGGGTGGCAGGATGGTAATGTAGAGGCTGTCCCAAAGTTATAACCATTTGTTTTAAAGTAAGTTAACTTGTTTATAAAGCTGTCATAAAGACCGTTTTTAGGGGATTTTGGGCAATTTCGATGTCTATAACACCGTCAGCCTTTCTCTTGTTTTGCATATTCAAATACAATTCTACCATAGACCTCTGTCTGACGCGATTATATTTATAACGAATAGAGGCCTTATACAGCGTTTTTGACGGAATTGAATGACTTACGTTCCCTTACAGTTCGGAGTCGAATATCTCAATTCGCAAAATTCGGGTTTTTGGGACAGCCTCTAATGTAGTCGATCTTGAAAAAGTGGGTTTTCGGCTCAATTCAAGATAATTGGAGGCAATTAAATTGAAAGAGTAAACCGTTGCTTGATGTTTGGCAAAGCCGTTTACGCATATTAAGACCCTTTGAACGCCATTCGGCCCTGTTGGCCCTGTTGGCCAATACCATAGAGCTCCATAAACAGCGCAAAAAAATGAGCAATGTGAGGATTTTGCTCAGATTCATGCCAGCCGCTGCCAATATTGCATTGAACTTGTCGCCTTCTATTCCTTTGAGGTAATTGCATCCCATGCGATGCTCTTTCTTTGCGTGACCGATTATCGGTTCAATCGCACTGCGACGTTTCATCCAGTAACGCAACGCTTTGGGGATTTTCTTGCGATAGCGGTTGGCCACCACAATCTGGCACGGGCCGCCGTAATCGTTTCCACGATAGCCCAAGTCCACGGTGGCCTGAAGCGGGCTTATCCCGCTTCAGGCGCTCGACTTGATCAAGGGTCTTCCCCAGGGTGTGCCCATCCCAGGGATTCTGATGCAATGCCAGCGAACCGATGACCCAGTTGCCCTTGGCTGTCGTGGCCAAACTTACCTTACACCCAAACTCGTAAGGTTTATGCGGCTTGCCCTTGGCAATGCATTCTACCAGCGGTTGGTGGATACTGTAGAGTTTATTTTTGTCGTGGCGCTGTTGGACCAGCAAGCGTTCGGCCAACTCCAGCAACCCCTTCATCTTTTCACTTATGCTGGACCCCTTACGCTGGATATCCCGCACCACTCGGCCCAATATCCCCTTCAGTTTTTTGGTTTCTTTACGAGCTCGTTTCATCTGCTTGGCCCGTGCGTATCCACTCTGGCGGTGAAGGTGTTTCTTCGCTACCCGATTATAACCTTGGCGCAAAGCGATCCCTTCCTTTTTGGCCTCCTTGACTAATCTCTCTCGCATCCGCTCATAC